>OZ242023.1:0-777500 GCA_965204915.1 Gammaproteobacteria bacterium
TCCCGCCGGCCGGCGCCGCCCCGCTCGGCGATCTCGAAGATGCGGCGCTCCGCATCGTCCAGCAGCTCGTGCGCCGACTGCCCCTGCGGCCGGTACGCGGCCTCGGTGATCTCGTTGCTGGTCCGGATCAGGTCGCGGAGCACCGCGCGCTCGCGGACGATCTCCGCGTAGGCGACGATGTTCGCGGCGCTAGGGGTGTTGCCGGCGAGCTCGGCAAGGTAGGCGAGGCCGCCCACGGATTCGAGCTGGCCATCACGATCGAGCCGCTCCGCCACGGTCACCGCGTCGCACGGCCGTCCTTCGTTGCACAGGGCCGCGACCGCGTCGAACACGGCGCGATGGTCGTTGCGGTAGAAGTGCTCCCCGGTCAGGACGTCGGCGACCCGGTCCCACGCGCCGTTGTCGATGAGAACGCCGCCCAGGACCGCCTGTTCGGCCTCGATCGAGTGTGGCGGGAGGCGAAGCGCGGCTGCCCCGGCTCTCGGCGTGCCGTCGATGAGCAATGGATCGGCCATGTCGAATCGGCCACGTCCGCGAAGACGCCGGCCGGTGGGTTCAGCCCGTTCCGAACGAAGTTGACCGCAGGCAGGATAGCCTACCGGCCACCCGGAAACGACTCGATCCGGCCGGGATTGAAGTGACCGGATCCGGCGCTCCGGAGGTCAAGAGACGGAAGGCGATCCGGAGGGTTCGACCACCCGCTCCACCGGGGTGTTCAACCATCGGCCCGGCGGTTTCCGCCGGACGCCGGTGACGTCCGGGGATCCGCAACCGCCAAGCCCTCCGGCCATCGGAATCGGCGCGACGTCGCGCCGTGACGTCGTGCGTCGGGGCGTCAGCCGGAGCTGTCCCCATCGGTCGATTCCGGCTCCACCTTCAGCCTGATCGCGGTCTCGACCTCGGCGTTGACGTGGATGGTCACGGCGTACTCGCCGATCTGGCGGATGTTGTTGCCGCCCGGCATTCGCACCTGCTGGCGCGCGATTTCGTGGCCGAGCTCCCCGAGGGCCTGGGCGACGTCCGCCGATCCCACCGATCCGAACAGGCGCCCTCCCTCTCCCGCCTTGCGCGACACCGTGATCTCGACGTCTTCGAGCGCCGACGCCTGTTTCCCGGCCGCTGCGAGGACCTCCGCCTCCCGGCGTTCGAGCTCTTCGCGGCGCGCCTCGAACTCGGCCTCGTTCTTCGGGGTCGCAGCCACCGCGATCCCCTTGGGGATCAGGTAGTTCCTGGCGAATCCGGCCTTCACCGAGACCCTGTCGCCCAGACCGCCGAGCTGCTGCACCTTCTCCAGAAGAATCACTTCCATGATGGCACCTCAAGCTGTTTCGCCCTGTTTCGCCGAGCCTCGGCTCCGCATCGGGTGTATTACGAACGATCGAACCGGGCTCGATAGTCGATCCATGCATCCGAGAACCCTGCCGCCGACAGCACGAGCACCGCGGCCGGGGTCACCAGCAGCAGGCTCGCATACATGGCGACGAGCCAGCCGCGGGAGCCGCCTCGCAACGCAACGAGTCCGTGCACGAGCGCGATGCCCTGGATTGCGCAGGCCGCCATCGCCAGCATCAGCAGATCGTGGCCGACTCCGGCTTCCCGGGGCACCACGAACAGAGCCAGGACCGCCACCAACGTCGCCGCCGTCGCGAAGCGGCGCCCGACGCGCAGGTCTCGAAACTCGCGACCGAAGCCCCCCGGATTGTCGAGCGCCGCATGGGCCCAGCGGGCCAGGAACACCATGCTCATCGACGTCACCATCACCGCGATCGGAAGTCCCGTCACGACCGCCCTGATGAACTCGGCAAGCTGCTCGAACGTCCGCGGATCGCCGCCGCCGGTCCGGGTCGTGAGGAACGCTTCGAACCTGTCCAACCACCATTGCGCGGGATCGGGCACGGCCAGATACAGCAACAGGATCGCGGCCCCCGCGGCCAGCGTCGCCGCCACGAGCACGAAACCCTGGGAGGACGTGGCCCGGAGCAATGCGCACAATGCGAGCGCCGGCAGGCCGGTCACCACCAGGAACACCACCGCGGGCGTCATCGACCCGGCCAGCACCCACGTCGCGGCCGCGAAGACGGCGGCCGATCCGGCGAGCACCGCGAAGCCTTCGCCCGTACCGTATCGAAGCGTCGCCAGTCCGATGACCGCCCCCCCGACGAAGCTGAACGGGGGCATCAACAGCGACAGCGCCGATACGCCGATTGCGTGGTAGCGGCTTCGCGTGACGAACCGGAGGAATCCGCCCACGCGGCGGTCTCCCGTCAACGATGCTGGTCGGTATAGGGAAGCAGCGCGAGAAACCGCGCGCGCTTGACGGCCCGCGCGAGCTGGCGCTGATACCGCGCGCTCGTCCCGGTGATCCGGCTCGGGACGATCTTCCCGGTCTCCGACACGTATGCCTTGAGGGTGTTGAGATCCTTGTAATCGATCTCCTTGACCCCCTCGACGGTGAACCGACAGTAGCGCCGCCGGCGGTAGAAACGCGCCATGTCACTCTCCTTGGTCTATACCCGATGGTTGCGTGAGCTCTTGTGTATTGGTGCGTGAAACGCCTCTGTACAAGGGATGTGCTGCACACTGGACGGTTCTCGCGTTCACTCCCGGTGAGGACGGGCTGCAACGGCACGGTACGTGTTCCGTCCTGCTGTTCCTGCTATTGCAGCACGAGCTGGAGTTTTCGACGGCTCTCATGCTACTGGCAGGCATACCCGTCGGCTCTTCGGCGGAAATGGCCGGGAAGCTTGCGCCGACGGGCGTTTGGTACCGGCCATGCCGGGTCGGGAATCGGATCGATGATCCGCACACGTCCGGGCGCACCGCCCCGGCCACGTCGTCAGTCCTGGGCAGCCGCCTCCTGGGGCTGGCCGGCGGACCCGTCCGACCCGTCCGATCCGTCCGACCCCGTAGCGGCACCGCTCTCGACCGGCGGCGTGGGCTGCGGTGTGGGCTGCTGTGCGGACTGCCGGTCGCCCGTCTCGCGGCGCCGGCCCCGGCCGCCTCGCTCGTCCTTCCCGTCCTTCTCCTTGGACTTGGCCAGCGGCGACGGCTCAGTAAGCGCCGCATCGCGCCGGATGACGAGGTGGCGGATGACCGCGTCGTTGAACTTGAACGCGCTGGTCATTCCGTCGAGCGCAACTTGCGTGCACTCGACGTTCATCAGGACGTAATGGGCTTTGTGAACCTTGTGGATCGGATAGGCGAGCTGGCGCCGTCCCCAGTCTTCGAGCCGGTGGATCGAGCCTCCGTCCGATTCGACCATCGAACGGTACCGGTCGATCATCGCGGAGACCTGCTCGCTCTGGTCCGGATGGACCATGAACACCACTTCGTAGTGCCGCATCGATCGCTCCTTTCGGGATTGCCTCCCGGGCCCGCCGGGCCGGTGAGGCAAGGAGTGGACGTAAGCTCCCGGCGGATACCGCCGGATGGCCGTGCATGGTATGGAATTCCCGCAGTCCCTTCAATGGGGACCGGCTCTGCGTCAGGGCAATCGCATTTGTGAACCGCCCCGGGAATCCCGGAGACTCCACTCGTTGAGTCTTCGGGAGGACAGGGCAGATGAATTCACCGACAAGATACTCCCCGGAAGTGCGGGAGCGGGCAGTGCGCCTGGTGTTGGAGCATCAGGGTGAACACGACTCGCAGTGGTCGGCGATCCCCTCGATGGCGTCGAAGCTCGGGTGCACGGCGGAGACGCTGCGCAAGTGGGTGCGTCAGGCCGACCGCCCCGCGCAGCCGCGCCTTGATGCGCCGCCCCACGTCCTCCGCCCCGTCCCGCGCCCCGAGAACGCAGCAGAGCTCGTCGACCGAGCACACCGCATCGATCGGGATCTCGGCGTCCACCGCGTTCGCGATCCGGCTCTGCACCCGCACGTAGAGCGCCGGGCGCTGGCTCACCAGGGCGATCCCGGGACAGCGCCGCCGCGCCTCGTCCACCCCGGTCCCCGTCCCCACCCCGTGACGCTTCGCCGCCGCGTTCGACGAGATCACGCAGGTCCGCGCCTCCGGGTAGGGGAGCACCGTCACCGGGCGCCCGTGCAGCGCAGGCGTCTCGGCATACCGCGCGCCGGCTACTCGATGACCGGGATCTTCGCTTCCCAGAGCTCTTTCGAGCCCACGTCGCGGATGAATTGGCCGGTGCGAATTCGGGCAATTTCATAATCCGGGAGGGTGACGACGCCCAAGCACTTTCCGTCCCAAATCGCACCCTTCCGGGAAAAGGTGAAATCCAGGTTGTCGAAGCTGGATTGAAGGCGACGTCTGACGGCGGGAAGGTCGGCCTCGTTCCGTGGAACAACGTGCAGGAAGAACTCTGCCGCCACGTCTTCCGCGACGCATGGCTCCTTGAGGTAGGTTAGCGTGGCTCCTTCGAGATGGATGTCGAAGGTCGAACGGAGCACCGGCTCTCCGAAACCACCGGAGACGATGGACTCATACACCGACAAAGGCGAGCCCGGTCGGGGCGTGTAGCTCCTGTCGATCTTGAAGATGGCACCGTCGGCCATCTCCGCCACGGGCTCGAAGTCCGACGACCCGCGCATGTCGGCGGCACTGTAGTCGAAACGACGGCTGTTGTACCAGTTGTAGAACCAGACCACGTATGTGCCGTCAGGAACATCCGCAAGCCACCGTCTCAACTGCTCTTGCCCCGTGCCGGACAAGCAATACAAATCGTCGTGGTGCACATCGGGGCAGCTCACCGGCAGTTCTAAATAGCTTCTGGCTCTACCATTGTGAAGATACACGACAGCGGATTCCGTGGAGTACACCACTGCATCGATGGGGTTTTCCCTGATCCAGCGCAGCATCTCGGAGCTCGCCCAGCGTGGCCCACTGTAGGCGAGATAAAGGTCACCGGAGTTCGCCCGAATGATATGATCGACGTTCGGAACGACTTGCCCAAGTGCCCAAAGAGAGAGCACCACCTTCAAGACAGCGGCCAGGGGACGCTGAATTTCGACTCTTCCCCGTACACCCGATGCAGCTACCGGCGGGCTGCCCTCCCCTCCGCCCGCCATCCCCTTTCTCCGACGGTCATGGACGGGAACGAGAAGCCGATCCAGCGCAACCACCGCGGCCACCAACAGCGGAATATACAGCGGATCCAGGAATCTGAACAAAACACCATGGAACGCGTACTCGAGCCTGAGTGCCGTGATCAACAGAACGAAGTACACCACCGCGAATCCGCCGAATACGTAATGCGCACCGGTCAGTAGCGTGATATGCCTCTCATGTGAGATCCTGGCGAATATCCGGCCAACCGATACCGAAAGCAAGGCGACGACCAGCAGCAGTGCGGATGCAGCAGGGAGAAATTCAAAGGACGGCCATAAGGCCATGTCCTGGTCGAGGTACAGCCAGTGCTCATATAGACCGTCGAGAGCCTGCCGCAGCAGAATCGAAACGGTATGGTCGGTCCAGCGATCATCGTCTAGGACCAGGGCGTAGCGGTCGAAGGTATATCCGGTAAGCAGGTGACTTTGCACCACCCACAGCGCTATGGGGAGGGCTGCAATCAGCGAGAAGACGGCGATGCGCCCTGCCCGCCGTATCAATGGCGTACCCGGCTGGAAGAGCAGCAGCAGCCCCACGAGCACCGGCAAGACCACGCCCATGTTCCGGGTCAGCCAGGCCAGGGCACTGAACACCGTCGCCCAGACCAGAGACGAGGTCTTGCCGTCGGTCAGGAACTGGTCGATCCGGACGAGAGCCAAGGTGGTCAGCAGGATGAACAAGGGATCGGACATGGCCCATGAGGCCAGATCTGCCAGAGGAACCGACAAGGTGACCGCAAGACAAGCCCATACAACCAGGAAGCGGGACACCAGGCGCTGCCGCAGGTATCGTCCCACCACGAATATGGTCAGCCCGAAGACGGCGGCGTTGACGGGGCCGGCAACGTCGAGTGGATCCCATGTTCCTCCCAGGCTCGCCGTGGCCAGCAGGAGCGAATAGAGAGGAGGCCACCCTCTAACAGGCGATCCCGACATATCGGAATAGCCTTCTCCGGCCAGCAAATTTCGCGCTCCGGCTATGTATCCTATGGAATCCCAGTGCAGCACCACCCCGTAGGTGATCTCCCGTGCCATCACCGAAGCGACACCCAGTGCGGAAAGGGCCGCCAGGAGCAAGGTGAAAGTATCGGGTCGGAAACGTATCCATTGGCCCGGTTGCGGGCGCGGGATTTCAGGCATGACGGATTCTCCTTCTCCTTGCAGATGGGCCGCTTCCCACGGACACGTTCGGCCGCACGACCTCCAGCACGTTGTTCCTCGGGCTGTTGGCCAATGCGCCCAACCGCCGGAGCTCGAACGGCCCCGCGTGCGGCGCCTGCACCCGCTCCGCAGGCGTCTCGGCATACCGGGTGCCGGCTACTCGGTGACCGGGATCTGCACTTCCCAGGGCCTTTTCGAGCCCCCCGGGTCGCGGATGAATTGACCGGTGCTAATTCGGGCAATTTCATAATCCGGGAGGGTGACGACGCCCAAGCACTTACCGTCCCAGATTGCGCCCTTCTGGGAAAAGGTGAAATCCAGGTTGTTGAAGTTGGATTGATAGCGACGGCTGACGGCGGAAAGGTCGGCCTCGTTCCGCGGAACAACGTGCAGAAAGAACTTCGCCGCCACGTCTTCCGCGACGCATGGGTCCTTGAGGTAGGTCAGCGTGGCCCCTTCGAGATGGATGTCGAAGGTCGAACGGAGCACCGGCTCTCCGAAACCACCGGAGACGATGGACTCATATACCGACAAAGGCGAGCCCGGTCGGGGCGTGTAGCTCCTGTCGATCTTGAAGATGACACCGTCGGCCATCTCCGCCACGGGCTTGAAGTCCGACGACCCGCGCATGTCGGCGGCACTGTAGTCGAATTGACGGCTGTTGTACCAGTTGTAGAACCAGACCACGTGTGTTCCGTCAGGAACATCCGCAAGCCACCGTCTCAACTGCTCTTGCCTCGTGCCGGACAAGCAATAATACAAATCGTCGTGGGGCACATCGGAGCAGCTCCCCGGCAGGTCCCAATAGCTTCCGGGCCTGCCGTTGTGAAGATACACGACAGCGGGTTCCGTGGAGTACACCACTGGACCGATGGGATTTTCCCTGAGCCAGCGCAGCGTCTCGGAGCTCGCCCAGTGTGGCCCACTGAAGAAGAGGTCAAGGTCACCGGTGTTCGCCCGAATGATTTGGTCGACGTTCGGAACGACTTGCCCAAGTGCCCAAAGAGAGAGCACCACCTTCAAGACAGCAGCCAAGGGACGCTGAATTTCGAACCTTCCCCGTACACCCGATGCAGCTACCGGCTGGTTGCCCTCCCCACCGCCCTCTACCCCCTCTCTCCGACGGTCATGGACGGGAACGAGAAGCCGATCCAGCGCAACCACCGCGGCCACCAACAGCGGAATATACAGCGGAGCCAGGAATCTGGCCTGGACACCATCCCACGTGTACTCGAGCATGACTGCCGTGATCAACAGAACGAAGTACACCACCGCGAATCCGCCGAACACGTAATGCGCACCGGTCAGGAGCGTGATATGCCTCTCATGTGAGATCCTGGCGAATATCCAGCCAACCGATGCCGAAAGCAAGGCGACGACCAGCAGCAGTGCGGATGCAGCAGGGAGAAATTCAAAGGACGGCCATAGGGCCATGTTCTGGTCGAGGTACAGCCAGTGCTCATATAGAGCGTCGAGAACCTGCCGCAGAATAATAGAAAGGTCATAGTCGACCCAGTAACGATCGGCTGCGGCGTAGATGATATCTCCGGCAAGCAGGTGACTTTGCACCACCCACAGCGCTGTGGGGAGGGCTGCAATCAGCGAGAAGACGGCGATGCGCCTTGCCCGCCGTATCAATGGCGTACCCGGCTGGAAGAGCAGCAGCAGCCCCACGAGCACCGGCAAGACCACGCCCATGTTCCGGGTCAGCCAGGCCAGGGCGCTGAACACCGCCGCCCAGACCAGAGACGACCTCTTGCCGTCGGTCAGGAACTGGTCGATCCGGACGAGAGCCAAGGTGGCCAGCAGGATGAACAAGGGACCGGACATGGCCCATGAGGCCAGATCTGCCAGAGGAACCGACAAGGTGACCGCAAGACAAGCCCATACGACCAGGAAGCGGGACCCCAGGCGCTGCCGCAGGTATCGTCCCACCACGAATATGGTCAGCCCGAAGACGGCGGCGTTGACGGGGCCGGCAACGTCGAGTGGATCCCATGTTCCCAAGCTCGCCGTGGCCAGCAGGAGCGAATAGAGAGGAGGCCACCACGTAACAGGCGATCCAGAAATACCGGAATAGCCTTCTCCGGCCAGCAAATTTCGCGCTCCGGCTATGTATTGTATGGAATCCCAGTGCAGCGCCACCCCGTAGGTGATCTCCCGTGCCATCACCAAAGCGACGCCCAGTGCGGAAAGGGCCGCCAGGAGCAAGGTGAAAGTATCGGGTCGGAAACGTATCCATTGGCCCGGTTGCGGGCGCGGGATTTCAGGCATGACGGATTCTCCTTCTCCTTGCAGATGGGCCGCTTCCCACGGACACGTTCGGCCGCACGACCTCCGGCACGTTGTTCCTCGGGCTGTTGGCCAATGCGCGCTCCGCCGGAGCTCGAACGGCCCCGCGTGCGGCGCCTGGACGCGCTCCGCAGGCGTCTCGGCACACCGCGCGCCGGCTACTCGATGACCGGGATCTGCACTTCCCAGGGCCTTTTCGAGCCCCCCGGGTCGCGGATGAATTGACCGGTGCTAATTCGGGCAATTTCATAATCCGGGAGGGTGACGACGCCCAAGCACTTTCCGTCCCAGATTGCGCCCTTCCGGGAAAAGGTGAAATCCAGGTTGTTGAAGTTGGATTGATAGCGACGGCTGACGGCGGAAAGGTCGGCCTCGTTCCGCGGAACAACGTGCAGGAAGAACTTCGCCGCCACGTCTTCCGCGACGCATGGCTCCTTGAGGTAGGTCAGCGTGGCCCCTTCGAGATGGATGTCGAAGGTCGAACGGAGCACCGGCTCTCCGAAACCACCGGCGACGATGGACTCATACACCGACAAAGGCGAGCCCGGTCGGGGCGTGTAGCTCCTGTCGATCTTGAAGATGGCACCGTCGGCCATCTCCGCCACGGGCTCGAAGTCCGACGACCCGCGCATGTCGGCGGCACTGTAGTCGAAACGACGGCTGTTGTACCAGGAGTAGAACCAGACCACGTGTGTTCCGTCAGGAACATCCGCAAGCCACTGTCTCAACTGCTCCTGCCTCGTGCCGCAAACCCCATCGGCGGGGTGCCATTCATCGGAGCAGCTCAACGGCAGTTCCCAACTGGTTCTGCCATTGTGAAGATACACGGCCAAGGGATCCGTGGAGTACACCACTGCATCGATGGGATTTTCCCTGATCCAGCGCAGCGTCTCGGAGCTCGCCCAGCGTGGCCCACTGTAGCCGAGGTAAAGGTCGCCGGAGTTCGCCCGAATGATTTGGTCGACGCTCGGAACGACTTGCCCAAGTGCCCAAAGAGAAAGCACCATCTTCAAGACAGCAGACAGGGGACGCTGAATTTCGACTCTTCCCCGTACACCCGATGCAGCTACCGGCGGGCTGTCCTCCCCTCCGCCCGCCATCCCCTCTCTCCGACGGTCATGGACGGGAACGAGAAGCCGATCCAGCGCAACCACCGCGGCCACCAACAGCGGAATATACAGCGGAAGAATGTATCTGGGCTTGATAGTAGAGTGCGCGAACCCGAGACTGAGTGCCATGATCAACAGAACGAAGTACACCACCGCGAATCCGCCGAATACGTAATGCGCACCGGTCAGGAGCGTGATATGCCGCTCATGTGAGATCCTGGCGAATATCCAGCCAACTGGTGCCGAAAGCAAGGCGACGACCAGCAGCAGTGCGGATGCAGCAGGGAGAAATTCAAAGGACGGCCATAGGGCCATGTCCTGGTCGAGGTACAGCCAGCTCTGATACAGATAGCCGAGAGCTTCCAGCAGCATAATCGAAAGGTCAAAGTCGAGCGAGTGATAATCGACTGTGGCGTAGATGATATCTCCGGCAAGCAGGTAGCTTTGTACCACCCACAGCGCTGTGGGGAGGGCTGCAATCAGCGAGAAGACGGCGATGCGCCCTGCCCGCCGTATCAATGGCGCACCCGGCTGGAAGAGCAGCAGCAGCCCCACGAGCACCGGCAAGACCACGCCCATGTTCCGGGTCAGCCAGGCCAGGGCGCTGAACACCGCCGCCCAGACCAGAGACGAGGTCTTGCCGTCGGTCAGGAACTGGTCGATCCGGACGAGAGCCAGGGTGGTCAGCAGGATGAACAAGGGATCGGTCATGGCCCATGAGGCCAGATCTGCCAGAGGAACCGACAAGGTGACCGCAAGACAAGCCCATACGACCAGGAAACGGGACGCCAGGCGCTGCCGCAGGTATCGTCCCACCACGAATATGGTCAGCCCGAAGACGGCGGCGTTGACGGGGCCGGCAACGTCGAGGGGGTCCCATGCTCCCAGGCTCGCCGTGGCCAGCAGGAGCGAATAGAGAGGGGGCCACCCCGTAACAGGCGATCCCGACATATCGGAATAGCCTTCTCCGGCCAGCAAATTTCGCGCACCAGCTAGGTAATGTATGGCATCGATGTCCAGCGCTACCCCGTAGGTGATCTCCCGTGCCATCACCAAAGCGACGCCCAGTGCGGAAAGGGCCGCCAGGAGCATGGTGAAAGTATCGGGTCGGAAACGTATCCATTGGCCCGGTTGCGGGCGCGGGATTTCAGGCATGACGGATTCTCCTGCTCCTTGCAGATGGGCCGCTTCCCACGGACACGTTCGGCCGCACGACCTCCGGCACGTTGTTCCTCGGGCTGCTGGCCAATGCGCGCTCCGCCGGAGTCTCGGCATACCGGGTGCCGGCTACTCGGTGACCGGGATCTGCACTTCCCAGGGCCTTTTCGAGCCCCCCGGGTCGCGGATGAATTGACCGGTGCTAATTCGGGCAATTTCATAATCCGGGAGGGTGACGACGCCCAAGCACTTACCGTCCCAGATTGCGCCCTTCTGGGAAAAGGTGAAATCCAGGTTGTTGAAGTTGGATTGATAGCGACGGCTGACGGCGGAAAGGTCGGCCTCGTTCCGTGGAACAACGTGCAGAAAGAACTTCGCCGCCACGTCTTCCGCGACGCATGGGTCCTTGAGGTAGGTCAGCGTGGTTCCTTCGAGATGGATGTCGAAGGTCGAGCGGAGCACCGGCTCTCCGAAACCACCGGAGACGATGGACTCATACACCGACAAGGGCGAGCCCGGTCGGGGCGTGTAGTTCCTGTCGATCTTGAAGATGGCGCCGTCGGCCATCTCCGCCACGGGCTCGAAGTCCGACGACCCGCGCATGTCGGCGGCACTGTAGTCGAAACGACGGCTGTTGTACCAGTAGTAGAACCAGATCACGTATGTGCCGTCAGGAACATCCGCAAGCCACCGTCTCAACTGCTCTTGCCCCGTGCCGGACAAGCAATAATACAAATCGTCGTGGGGCACATCGGGGCAGCTCCCCGGCAGTTCCCAACTGGTTCTGCCATTGTGAAGATACACGGCCAAGGGATCCGTGGAGTACACCACTGCATCGATGGGATTTTCCCTGATCCAGCGCAGCGTCTCGGAGCTCGCCCAGCGTGGCCCACTGTAGCCGAGGTAAAGGTCGCCGGAGTTCGCCCGAATGATTTGGTCGACGCTCGGAACGACTTGCCCAAGTGCCCAAAGAGAGAGCACCATCTTCAAGACAGCAGACAGGGGACGCTGAATTTCGACTCTTCCCCGTACACCCGATGCAGCTACCGGCGGGCTGCCCTCCCCTCCGCCCGCCATCCCCTCTCTCCGACGGTCATGGACGGGAACGAGAAGCCGATCCAGCGCAACCACCGCGACCACCAACAGCGGAATATACAGCGGAGCCAGGTATCTGGCATGGACACCACTGTGCGTGTACTCGAGCATGAGTGCCGTGATCAACAGAACGAAGTACACCACCGCGAATCCACCAAACACGTAATGCGCACCGGTCAGGAGCGTGATATGCCTCTCATGCGAGATCCTGGCGAATATCCAGCCAACCGATGCCAAAAGCAAGGCGACGACCAGCAGCAGTGCGGATGCAGCAGGGAGAAATTCAAAGGACGGCCATAGGGCCATGTCCTGGTCGAGGTACAGCCAGTGCACATGTAGACGGTCGAGAGCCTGCCGAAGCAGAATCGAAACGGTATAGTCGATCCCGAGAGCATCGGTCAGGGCGTAGCGGTCGAAGCCATATCCGGCAAGCAGGTGATTTTGCACCACCCACAGCGCTATGGGGAGGGCTGCAATCAGCGAGAAGACGGCGATGCGCCTTGCCCGCCGTATCAATGGCGTACCCGGCTGGAAGAGCAGCAGCAGCCCCACGAGCACCGGCAAGACCACGCCCATGTTCCGGGTCAGCCAGGCCAGGGCGCTGAACACCGCCGCCCAGACCAGAGACGAGGGCTTGCCGTCGGTCAGAAACTGGTCGATCCGGACGAGAGCCAGGGTGGCCAGCAGGATGAACAAGGACTCGGATAAGGCCCATGAAGCCTGATCTGCCAGAGGAACCGACAAGGTGACCGCAAGACAAGCCCATACGACCAGGAAGCGGGACACCAGGCGCTGCCGCAGGTATCGTCCCACCGTGAATATGGTCAGCCCGAAGACGGCGGCGTTGACGGGGCCGGCAACGTCGGGCGGGTCCCATGCTCCCAGGCTCGCCGTGGCCAGCAGGAGCGAATAGAGAGGAGGCCACGCTTCAATAGGATATCCCCATATATCGGAATAGCCTTCTCCGGCCAGCAAATTTCGCGCTCCGGCTATGTATTGTATGGCATCGTAGTCCAGCGCTACCCCGTAGGTGATCTCCCGTGCCATCACCAAAGCGACGCCCAGTGCGGAAAGGGCCGCCAGGAGCATGGTGAAAGTATCGGGTCGGAAA
Organism: Gammaproteobacteria bacterium; assembly: GCA_965204915.1. Classification (GTDB taxonomy): domain Bacteria; phylum Pseudomonadota; class Gammaproteobacteria; order HK1; family HK1; genus HK1. The sequence continues at coordinate 12,987 of OZ242023.1, forward strand.
CGTATCCATTGGCCCGGTTGCGGGCGCGGGATTTCAGGCATGACGGATTCTCCTGCTCCTTGCAGATGGGCCGCTTCCCATGGACACGTTCGGCCGCACGACCTCCGGCACGTTGTTCCTCGGGCTGTTGGCCAATGCGCGCTCCGCCGGAGTCTCGGCATACCGGGCGCCGGCTACTCGGTGACCGGGATCTGCACTTCCCAGGGCCTTTTCGAGCCCCCCGGGTCGCGGATGAATTGACCGGTGCTAATTCGGGCAATTTCATAATCCGGGAGGGTGACGACGCCCAAGCACTTACCGTCCCAGATTGCGCCCTTCTGGGAAAAGGTGAAATCCAGGTTGTTGAAGTTGGATTGATAGCGACGGCTGACGGCGGAAAGGTCGGCCTCGTTCCGTGGAACAACGTGCAGGAAGAACTCTGCCGCTACGTCTTCCGCGACGCATGGGTCCTTGAGGTAGGTCAGCGTGGTTCCTTCGAGATGGATGTCGAAGGTCGAACGGAGCACCGGCTCTCCGAAACCACCGGAGACGATGGACTCATACACTGACAAAGGCGAGCCCGGTCGAGGCGTGTAGCTCCTGTCGATCTTGAAGATGGCGCCGTCGGTCGTCTCCGCCACGGGCTCGAAGTCCGACGACCCGCGCATGTCGGCGGCACTGTAGTCGTAAACACGGTAGCCGTGGTCGTACCAGTCGTAGAACCAGATCACGTATGTTCCGTCAGGAACATCCGCAAGCCACCGTCTCCACTGCTCCTGCCCCGTGCCGGGCCCGGACAAGCAATCCCAATCGGCGAAGTGCAATTCATCGGGGCATCTCACCGGCAGCTCCCGATAGCTTCCGGGCCTGCCGTTGTGAAGATACACGACAGCGGATTCCGTGGAGTACACCACTGGACCGATGGGATTTTCCCTGAGCCAGCGCAGCGTCTCGGAGTTCGCCCAGCGTGGCTCACTGTAGCCGATGTACAGGTCGCCGGAGTTCGCCCGAATGATTTGGTCGACGTTCGGAACGACTTGCCCAAGTGCCCAAAGAGAAAGCACCATCTTCAAGACAGCAGACAGGGAACGCTGAATTTCGACCCTTCCCCGTACATCCGGTGCAGCTACCGGCGGGCTGCCCTCCCCTCCGCCCGCCATCCCCCTTCTCTGGCGGTCATGGACGGGAACGAGAAGCCGATCCAGCGCAACCACCGCGGTCATCAACAACGGAATATACAGCGGAGCCAGGAATCTGGCCTGGACACCGTGGAACGAGTACTCGAGCATGAGTGCCGTGATCAACAGAACGAAGTACACCGCCGCGAATCCGCCGAATACGTAATGCGCACCGGTCAGGAGCGTGACATGCCTCTCATGTGAGATCCTGGTGAATATCCAGCCAACCGGTGCCGAAAGCAAGGCGGCGACCAGCAGCAGTGCGGATGCAGCAGGGAGAAATTCAAAGGACGGCCATAGGGCCATGTCCTGGTCGAGGTACAGCCAGTGTTTCCACAGAATGTCAGAAACCTGCCGCAACTGAATCGAAAGATCATAGTCGGTCCAGGGATCATCGACCAGGACCAGGGCGTAGCGGTCGAAGGTATATCCGGTAAGCAGGTGACTTTGCACCACCCACAGCACTATGGGGAGGGCTGCAATCAGCGAGAAGACGGCGATGCGCCCTGCCCGCCGTATCAATGGCGTACCCGGCTGGAAGAGCAGCAGCAGCCCCACGAGCACCGGCAAGACCACGCCCATGTTCCGGGTCAGCCAGGCCAGGGCGCTGAACACCGCCGCCCAGACCAGAGACGAGGTCTTGCCGTCGGTCAGGAACTGGTCGATCCGGACGAGAGCCAGGGTGGTCAGCAGGATGAACAAGGGCTCGGACATGGCCCATGAGGCTATATCTACCAGAGGAACCGACAAGGTGACCGCAAGACAAGCCCATACGACCAGGAAGCGGGACACCAGGCGCTGCCGCAGGTATCGTCCCACCACGAATATGGTCAGCCCGAAGACGGCGGCGTTGACGGGGCCGGCAACGTCGAGGGGGTCCCATGTTCCCAAGCTCGCCGTAGCCAGCAGGAGCGAATAGAGAGGAGGCCACCCCGTAACAGGCGATCCCGACATATCGGAATAGCCTTCTCCGGCCAGCAAATTTCGCGTTCCGGCTATGTATTGTATGGAATCCCAGTGCAACGCCACCCCGTAGGTAATCTCCCGTGTCATCACCGAAACGATGCCCAGTGCGGAAAGGGCCGCCAGGAGCATGGTGAAAGTATCGGGTCGGAAACGTATCCATTGGCTCGGTTGCGGGCGCGGGATTCCAGGCATTACGGATTCTCCTGCTCCTTGCAGATGGGCCGCTTCCCACGGACACGTGAGGAGGGGTACTCGACGGGGAGGGGGTTCTGTGCACCCGCCCCCTCGTGGTTCGTCCGCCATCGTGGCGAGCGTGGATACATCCTCGCCGGCCGGAACCCCGATGGTCAAGCCGATTGCGAACACCTGGAACGCCCGTTGGCCGTCTTTCTCGCCGGTACCCGCCGCAGCCACCACGTCACGCCGCGGCATTCTCATGCGCACCGCTCGCCGCGCTGCGGCCCGCCGGGCCGCCGATCGAGCGCTGGCGCACCGCTTCGAAGAGGCATACGGCCGCCGCCGCCGAGACGTTCAGGCTCTCCACAGGACCGTGAAGCGGGATCGAGACGACGTGCCGGCACTTCTCGCGGGTGAGCCGGCGCAGGCCGCGCTCTTCCCCGCCGAGCACGAAGGCCAGCGGTCCCCGGAGGTCGGTGACGTACAGCGATTGCCCCGCGTCCGCGGCGGCCCCGATCACGGAAAGCCCCGCCCCGGCGATCCGCTCCAGCGCATTCGCGAGATTCGTGACCGTCACCAGCGGAAGATGTTCGGCCGCACCGCTCGCCGTCTTTCGGGCCGTCGCGGTCAGGGGAGCGCTGCGGCGCTTCGCGACCACCACCGCATCGGCCCCGGCTCCCGCCGCACATCTCATGCAGGCGCCCAGGTTTCGCGGATCCTGCACCTCGTCGAGCACGACGATCAGGCCAGGCGGCGGCGTCCGGTCGAGAAGCCGGTCGAGGGTGACGATCGGCGCCGCCGCACTGCGCCGATAACGGGCTACGACCCCCTGGTGGGCGCCCGAGCCGATCATCCGCTCGATGGTCTCCCGGGGCACGCGGTGCACGGCGATGCCCGCCGCGGCGGGGAGAGCCAGCGCGCGGCGAAGCGCCGGGGGCTCGCGCCGCGCCTGCAACCACACCTCCAGGACCCCGGTCGGGTCCCGCTCCACCAGCGCCCGGACCGCGTGCACCCCGAAGACCAGCTCCGGCTTGGCCATGCCTTCTCCGGCCCGCTCCGGCGCGGCGACCGATCGTCCTACCGCCGCCGTCCGGATCCGCGTCCGTGGCGCCGGTGCCGACCGCGCACCCGGAGGCTCCCTCGACCGCTCTCCCGACGCCGGTGCTCGCTTCCGGCCGGCTCGAAGTCGACGTGGCGCTCGTCGAGATCCACCCTCGCAACCCGGACCCGCAACCGATCCGCGAGCCGGAACGAACGGTGCGAGCGCTCGCCGCTCAGCCGGTGCCGAATCGGATCGAAATGGAAGTAGTCGGACCCCAGCGCGCTGACGGGCACGAGGCCTTCCACATGGATGTCGTCGAGGGTGACGAAGACGCCGAACGCGGCAACGCCGGTGATCGTCCCGTCGAACACCTCGCCCAGCTTGTCCAGCATGAACTCGCACTTGAGCCACGCGATCGCGTCGCGCGTCGCGTCGTCGGCGCGACGCTCGGTCATCGAGCAGTGAGCGCCGAGCATCGCCAGCGACGAGCCCCGAGCCGTCTCGAAGTCACCGGGACGGCGGCGGCGTAGCGCGTGACGAATCGCACGGTGCACGACGACGTCGGGATAGCGCCGGATCGGAGAGGTGAAGTGCACGTAGGCGCGGTGGGCGAGACCGAAGTGTCCGGCGTTGCCCGGCGCATAGGTTGCCTGCGAGAGCGAACGCAGCATGACGGTCTGGACGAGGTGGGCGTCGGGACGGGATGCGGCGCTCTCGACGACCGCGGCGAAATGGCGGGGCTCGGGCGAGTCACCTCCGCCGAGCTTCAGCCCGAACTCCTCGAGGAAGGCGCGCAGCTCCTTCACCTTGTCCGGCGGAGGTCCTTCGTGGATTCGATACAGTGTCGGCAGCCGGTGGCGTTCGATGAACCTCGCGGCGGCGACGTTGGCCGCGACCATGCACTCTTCGATGATCCGGTGCGCGACGTTGCGCACCACGGGCTCCAGGCGCTCGACCCGGCCGTCCGCCCCGAGCACCACCCGGGTCTCCGTCATCTCGAAATCGATCGCTCCGCGCTGGTCACGCGCGCGGCGCAGCGCCCCATACACATCGCGCAACGTGTCGAGCATCGGTGCACCGGCATCGGCGGCTCCTTCACGGGCGCCGGCATCGCCCCGCTCCAGCGCCTCCGCCACCTCGGTATAGGTCAAACGCCCCCGCGAGCGAATCACCCCTTCGAAGAATCGCGAGCGGTGCACCCGGCCCGCCCCGGTGACGATCAGCTCGCAGCCCAGGCAGAGCCGATCTTCGTGCGGACGGAGCGAACACAGCCCGTTCGAAAGCGATTCGGGCAGCATCGGAACGACCCGATCGGGGAAGTAGACGGAGTTGCCGCGAAGCCGCGCCTCCTCGTCGAGCGCCGTCCCGGGATGGACGTAGGCGGAGACGTCCGCGATCGCCACCACGAGCCGCCATCCTCGGGGGGTTCGCTCGCAGTACACCGCATCGTCGAAATCCCGTGCGTCCTCGCCGTCGATGGTGACGAAGCCGAGGCCGCGCAGATCCTCGCGTCCCGCGAGATCGGCGACACCCACCTCCGAGGGCAGCGCCGCCGCTTCCGACACGACCGCCTCCGGCCACGCCAGCGGCAGCTCGTATGTCCGGATCGCCACGTCGATCTCCATCCCGGGCAGCATCCGATCGCCCAGCACTTCCTCGACGACGCCGATCGGCGGATGGCGCCGGGTCGGCGACTCGGTGATCCGCACGACCACGTAGTCGCCGTCGCGCGCCGCGGAGCGCCCGGACGGCGGGACCAGGACGTCATGATGAATCTTCGCGTTGTGAGGGCGAACGAACGTCACCCCACTTTCTCGGCACAGGCGTCCGACCACCTTGGCGACGCCTCGCTCGATGACTTCGACCAGCGCCCCTTCGCGGCGCCCGTCCCGGTCCACCTTCACCACCCGGGCCACCACGCGGTCGCCGTGCATCAGCGAACGCATCTGGCGGGGAGAGAAGAACAGATCGGCGCCCGCATCGTCGGGGCGGATGAACCCGAACCCGTCGCGGTGTCCGATGACGCGCCCGGTGACGAGATCCATCCGCTCGACGAGCCCGAACTCACCGCGGCGGTTGCGGATGATCTGGCCGTCGCGCTCCATGGCGCCCAGCCGGCGCTGCAACGCCTCGTGCTCGGCAGGGGTCCGAAGCCCATGCGCCCCGGCGATCCCGTTGAACGCGACCGGCGCACCGGTCTGCGCGAGGAACTCGATCAGTGCGGTGCGTTCAGGCAGGTTCGCGATGTGTGTACGAACGTTGCGAGCCTTTTCGCGGGGCGGATATGGGCGGCTCGTTGACAAAGGATCGGGACGGTGAGTATGGTCCGCGCGCGTCGTTCAGGCGGGGGCCGGTGACGTCTTGCGACTGCGGCTCTCGACGGCGGCTGCGCCGAGGTGGCGGAATTGGTAGACGCGCATGGTTCAGGTCCATGTGGGGGCAACCCCGTGGAGGTTCAAGTCCTCTCCTCGGCACCACTTCCGAGCTCGATCCATCCTGTCGGAGCGTACGGGCGACGCCTTGGTCCTGTCTTGCCGGCGGCCTTCCGGCGCAGACGATGCGACCCTCCGGGGACCTGCCGAATCGGCGCGGGTCGTCGAGCCGGTTGGTGCTCGCGCATGGGGCATCCCATGGACCATGGTCGCCGCAGTCGTTGAAATCGACCGGGCAATCGGGGGGTGACCAGGCTGAGGAGCGGCGACCCGTGGATGTCCGCGCCGGAGTACGGGCGGTCGCTCACCGGGTTCGGCGTCAACCTGCTGGTGCGCGAGATCGATCCGGCGCTCCCCTTCCAGCGTGAAGTGCTCGACGCCGAGGTCGTCTACAGCGATCCCGACGTCGCGGTGCTGCGCAGGAAGGGCGCCGAATGGATGCTGCACGCCCACCACACCTACGATGCACATCCGTGGTATCCGATCCTGATCTCTGCCGCACGGCGCGGCGTCGGAGTGGAGCTGCGCCTGCACGGCCGCGACCCCGATGCCGCCGAGGCCGCGGCGCGGCGGCTCGGCTGTGAGATCCTGCAAGGCGCCGCCGACAAGCCTCATGGGTTGCGCGAAGCGTTCATCGCCGACGGAGACGGTTTCGTGTGGGTGCCGGACGTTCCGATCACGTAGTCGGCACACCGGCGGGACGCTCGTGGTTCCGGGGACGCGAGCCTGACGTGAGCGACGCCTTCATCCCGGTCGCCGGGCGGCTGATCCGATGGCACGCGCGCCACGGCCGCAGGAACCTGCCGTGGCAGAGCGACCCGACGCCCTACCGGGTGTGGGTGTCGGAGATCATGTTGCAGCAGACCCGGGTGAGCGTGGTCATCGGGTACTACGAACGCTTCATGGCGCGCTTCCCGGGCCTCGTGGCGCTGGCCGATGCGCCGCTCGACGACGTGCTCGGGCTGTGGACCGGGCTGGGGTACTACTCGCGGGCGCGCAACCTCCATCGCGCCGCGGCCCTGGTGCGGGACCGCCACGGCGGGACGATGCCGCGCGACCTCGACGCCCTCGTCTCCCTGCCGGGGATCGGGCGCTCCACCGCCGGCGCGGTCCTTGCGCTCAGCCACGGCGACCGGCATCCCATCCTCGACGGCAACGTCAAGCGCGTGCTCTGCCGTTACCACGGCGTCGCCGGCTGGCCGGGGGAGGGCAGGGTCGAGCGCGTCCTGTGGGCGCTCGCCGAGCGGCACACTCCACATGAAGGCATCGCCGCCTACACCCAGGCGATCATGGACCTCGGCGCGACGCTCTGCGTGCGGTCGCGCCCGCTGTGCTCCATCTGTCCCATCGAGACCGATTGCGTGGCGCGGCGTGAAGGCGCGCAAGCCGAATACCCCGCGCCTCGCCCCCGCCGTGCGGTGCCCCGCCGCGAGACCGCATTCCTGGTGCTGCGCGATCCGGCCGGCGCACTGCTCCTCGAACGCCGCCCCCCGGTCGGTATCTGGGGCGGGCTGTGGTGCTTCCCGGAATGCGATCCGGCCGCTGACTTCGAGGCCGTGTGCCGCGCACGCTTCGACGTCCGGCCAATCGCCGTCACTGCGCTCGCACCGATCGCCCACGGATTCACCCACTTCAAGCTCGACGTATACCCCATCCTCGTGGAGGTCGGTGAGGATGACGGGATTGCTGCGGCGGGTGCGGATGATCCTGGTCGCCATCCACCGGGAGACGTCGCGGCCGATTCGGACGAACTCCGCTGGCATTCACCCGGTACTGCTCCGGCCGGTCCGGATGGGGCTCACCGGTATTCCTCCGCGGACCCTCCGGCCGAGCCGGACCGTTTTCGCCGGCATTCATCCGCCGTCGTGGCCGATGCGGGAGGGCTTCGCTGGTATGCTTCCGGCGCCCTCGCCGGCATCGGGCTCGCAGCCCCGGTGAAGCGTCTGATCGAGGAGCTTGCGAACGATCGGCGCTCCATTCCCCACCGGGCCGAATCCGGCTCGAAGCGATCGATGGTTCCAGGGGCAGGCGATCACCGGACATGTCCGGGATCTGCAGGAGCCGTCGGCGGATAACCGCCCGCGACGACCCGGTATCCGGCCACCATGACCATGGTTGTGTCCGGGGCTGTGTCCGGGGCTGTGTCCGGATTCGGTCCCGGCTTCCCCGGACGAACGTCATCACTGGAATGACCCTGCAGGACCGGGAGAAGCGGTCAGCCTCGGGAGGCCGTGCCAGCGGGGCGGGGCCGGCACCGATCCGGTGTGGAAATCGTCCGCGCACAGCAGGCCGCTCGCCGACATCTGCTCGACGTCGACTCAGTCGTCTCCGGGCGAGACCTTCTCCATCACCATGCACTCATGGACGTAGTCCATCGCGTGCGGCTCGGGGTCCGAACGGACGAGATCGGCGAAGCTTTCGAAGTAGCGATCGACGATCGCCCGGCGCTGCGGGAGAGGGCGCGTCGCGTCGAGGGCGCCGATGAAGACCGTTTCGCTCCAGGTGCGGGTGTTGGGGACGTAGGTCTCGGCGAAGCGATCGGGGTCTCGGTCCTCGGCGAAGCGCGCCGCGTACGGACAGCGGGTGATCCGGGTCTCTGCGTGTGCCAGTCGCAGCCCGGCCCGCCGGACCGGGCCACCAGGGTCGAGCAGCGGCGCGTGGAGCTCGGCCGGGGTTCTGTAGAACTGCGGAATGGTGGTTCGCCGGTACTCCGATGCGGTGATCGTTCCGTCCTCGGCCAGCGCGCGCCACAGGCGGTTCATGACGTCGAACATGTTCGCGCCGCCGGTATTGCCCATGTGGCGGCCGTCTTCCGCCAGCGCGAGGTTGATCGTCAGCAGCCGCCCGCCGGGCTTCAGCTCCGATGCGCGGGCGAGGAGGACGTCCTGCCAGTCGGCGCGGGCGCGGGCGCGCAACGCCTCCAGCTCCTCACCGCGCGCGCCGGCCATGTGGATGTGATCGCCCACCGGGCAGGGCAGTGCGCTCAGCCAGTGCATCGCGGTGGCGGAGAACCCGAAGTCGATCGTCCCGGGCGGAAAGATCGGCTCGAAGAAGCTCGTCGCCGCGGCGTAGACGTAGACGCCGCCGTGTTCGTCGCGATAGCTCGTGACCCCCGGCCGGCCGCCGTGGGCGGTGGTGAACAGGGCGGAGTAGTCGTTGCGCGGGAGGTCGGTATAGGTGATGCACACCGGGCGGCGCGGGGCGCGCTTGCGCAACGCCGAGATCGTCGCACGGTGGAGGTCGATCGAGGTCCCGCCGTCGGCCGCCCCGTAGTCGGCGATGTGGAACGGCTCGCCGGAGCCCGCGACGTCCATCTCCGCAATCGCGCCGCATGCGAGGTCCCGGGCGCCGTCGATGACGTCCTTCGCCCCCCGGGTGTGGACGGAGTAGTCACCCTCGTGCCACATCGAGATTGTCGATCCTGCCCCGTCCAGACGGTGCATGACACGGATCCGTTCGTTTCGGGGGGCCGGATTATAGGCGCCCGGAGCATGGTGGGCGGCGCCCCGTGGTGCTTGGCGGCGATACCGGTCATGATAGAGCCACACCGATCGTGCGGCGAGACGATCGATACCGGGTCCGTGGCCATGGTGCTCGCTCCCGACCATCTCCCGAAATCGCGGAGAATGGACGACCTTCACCACGATGACGAATCATCGAGTTGATGGAACGCCGGCAGGGGCGGCAAGGACGGAGAATTGACCAGAAGAACCATGCTGATGCTGCTGTCCACCGGGCTCGCCGTGTACGTCGGGCTGTGCGGCGCCCTCTACCTGCTCCAGGAGCAGCTCATCTTCCCGAGCCGGCCGCTGGCGGACCTCGACCGGTACGAGGTCCGGGCTCTGCCGGGCACCGCCGAGGTCGAGGTGGCGGCGCATGACGGCACGCGGCTGCACGGCTGGCTTCGGCACACCGCCGGGGAGGCGTCCTCGCCGGGCCTCGTGCTCTACTTCGGCGGCAACGCGGAGGAGGTCTCCGGGCAGATGGACGATGCAGGGATGCTGGCCCCCTGGTCGTTCGCAGCCTTCAACTACCGTGGCTACGGATTGAGCAAAGGGCGGCCGAGCGAGGCGGCGCTCGCCGCCGACGCAATCGCCATCTACGACCGGCTCGAGGCGCGCGACGACGTCGACCCGAGCCGCATCGTCGTCCTCGGACGCAGCCTCGGCAGCGGGGTCGCGGTACAGCTTGCCGCGAACCGGCCGGTACGCGCGGTGATGCTCGTCTCTCCCTTCGACAGCCTGAGCAGCATCGCCAGGAAGCAGTACCCGTTCGTCCCCGTCTCCCTGCTCCTCGAGCACCCCTTCGATTCGCTGTCGCGCGCACCGGAGATCGAAGTGCCCCTGCTGGTGCTCGCCGGAGGACGCGACCGGCTCATTCCACCCGCATTCTCGCAGCGCCTGCACGACGCATGGGCCGGCCCGAAGCGATGGGTGCTCATTCCGGAGGCCGATCACAACGACATCCATACCAGGCCCGGCTACTGGCCTCCGATGCGCGAGCTCCTCGCATCCCTCGCCCCCGCGTCCTGAGGTTGCGATCACCGGCGACACCGGATCGGCCTCCCCGCAGGCGGCAGGCACTTCATCGAAGTCCGTTTCCGCCGCCACGACGACGGGATCCGCGAGCGGCGCCTCGGCATCGAGGGACACGCCGTCCGCGGGTGTGACGGGATCGGGGGGCGAATACAGGGGGCGAGTACAGGGGTCGAATGCGAGTGCCGAACGTCCGACCGCCCGTTTCGGACCCGGACGGTACCCGATACCATACCTCCCGCATCGCCACCCACGGGAGCCTCCGATGTCCGCAGCCAATCCAAGGGTCCTGGTCTTCCAGCACATCGCGATCGAGCACCCCGGAGTGTTCCGGGACTTCCTGCAAGAGGACGGCCTGGAGTGGACCGCGGTCGAGCTCGATGAGGGCGAGCCGATCCCGGATCTCGGCGCCTACGACGCGCTCTGGGTCATGGGCGGTCCGATGGACGTCTGGGAGGACGACGACTACCCATGGCTGGAGCCCGAGCGCGCCGCCATTCGGGAGGCGGTCGTCGGACGGAAGATGCCGTTCCTCGGCTTCTGCCTCGGCCACCAGCTTCTCGCGCAGGCGCTCGGCGGCGAGGTCGGGCCGGCGGCCGAGCCCGAGATCGGCATCATGGAGGTGGAGCTGACGGAGGCGGGCCGCCGGAGCCCGATCTTCAAGGGCATTCCGGAAACCCACGCCTGCCTGCAATGGCACAGCGCCGAGGTGTTGCGTGCGCCGCCCGGCGCGCAGACCCTCGCCGCGTCCCGGGCCTGTGCCGTACAGGCCCTCGGCTACGCCGGCCGCGCCTTCAGCATCCAGTACCACATCGAGATCACCGGCGACACGGTACCCCAATGGGGCGACGTGCCCGCCTACGAGCAGGCTCTGGAGCGTGCGATGGGCGAGGGCGCCCTGGCCGCGTTCGAGGCCAGGGCGGCCGCCCACATGGCGGATCTCAACCGTAGCGCACGCTGCATCTACGACAACTTCATGCGGATCGTCCGTCAGGCACACGCTCGGGCCGCGTAGAGATCGGAAACGCATCACCGGCCACGGAGGTCTCATGCCCCTCGGCACCCCCACTCCCGAAGATCGCGGCTTCATGCGCGAGGCGTACGCACAGGCCCGCGCGAGCTACGAGGAGGGCGGCGTCCCGGTCGGCGCGGTCATGGTCGAGAACGGCGAAGTCATCGGCCGCGGGTACAACCGCCGGGTGCAGGATGCGAACCCCGTCTCCCACGGCGAGACCGACTGCATGAAGAACGCGGGCCGGCGGCCCGGCTACTCCAACGTCACCATGTACACCACGCTGAGCCCGTGCATGATGTGCACCGGGACCATCCTCCAGTTCGGCATTCGCAGAGTGGTGATCGGGGAGGCGAAGAACTTCGCCGGCAACATCGAGCTCCTGAGCGGGCGGGGCGTCGAAGTGGTGCTCATCCACGACGAGGCGTGCATCGAGCTCATGTCCCGGTTCATCGAAGAGCGCCCGGATCTTTGGTGCGAAGACATCGCGGGCAACGGGTGAGGCGCCGGATCGCAGGCTGCCTGCACTTGAAAGCTCAAGTTTCGGGATTCAAGATGCCTGAATCAGGCGATGGATTCCCGCTTTCGCGGGAATGACGGCCAGCCTGAAAGCAACACGTCTCGCTGAAATGACGTCATTCCCGCGAAAGCGGGAATCCATTTCGGTCGGCGAATCCCGAAACTTGAGTTGAAAGGAGAGCCCACGAGCCGCGGCTTCGGCCGCTAGAACACCGTGCCGTCGCTGGCCACCTCGATCGGCGGACCGCCGCCAGCGCGGCGCTCGGCCGCGATCCGGCGTCCCGCGCTCCAGGTGCCGCCTTCGAGCATCTTGACCAGGGGCGGCGGATCGGCGTCGAGCCCAAGGCGCTCCCATACCAGCGGCGCGAGCCGATCGAGCAGGGCCACGGTGAGAGCACGCCACTCGACGACGAGTTCCGAATCGACCGCGAGCGGCGAGGCTGCCGCTCCGGGGTCGCGCAACGCGAGGACCCCGAGATCGACGAACAGCCCTCCGTTGCGGTACTCGGCGAGGCCGGTGAGTGCATCGATTCCGGTGACCTCGACCCCCGCCTCCACCATCGGCTCGACGAGCGAGTACGTGAGCCACTGTGAGAGCTTGTGGAACGGGACGAGGCCGTGGGTGGCGTCGTCGCGCACCAGGGCGGGATGACGCCATACGTCGCCGAGATCGACCCCGCCGAGGGAGAGGCGGCCGGGCCAGATCCCCCCGAGACCGTGGAGCACCGCCTGCAGCACGTCAGGGAGGGCCACCGACGTGCGGTCCGAGGCCAGGGCGTCGAACAGGTTGGCGGGGCGGGCCGGATCGTTCCCGAACAACGCGGGATTCGCGCGGAGCGCATCCCCGAGCGCGTGCAGCAGCGCCACCCGCCCGCCGAGTCCGGCCAGCGGGTTCCCCGCATCGACCTGGAATGCCTGGGCCACCGCCTCCGGCGTCACCCGCGCGAGTCCATCGGCGTCGGCGCGAAGCGGCTGCCCGGGGTCGGACGACAAGGCGCCGGAGGCGAACAGGTGCAGGCTGGCGACGCCGAGGCCCTCGGAGCGCGCAAGCACGAGGCCGCTGCCGGGCTCTCTCCACCGCCAAGCCGGTCCCGCGCCGGCGTCGAGGAGCACGCTGGTGATCGCGAGATCGAAGCGGATGCGTGCACGTTCGTGATCGTCGATGCCTTCGAGCAGCGGCGCGACCCGGTCGATGCCGCCGGCCTCGAAGTGCCGCCACCGGCTGTGAAACGGGACGTCGAGCGACGGGTAGTTGCGCCGCACCTCGCCGGCGACGTAATCGGCGGCGTCCCCGAGCCGCCCGTTGTCGAGCCCGAAATGCGCAAGGGCGCCGCGCTCGCACGTGGCCAGCAGCTCGTGGCAACGCTCGCGCACGGCTTCGGCGCTGAGGAGCATCGCCGCCGCGGAATCAGGCCGCATCGCTCACCGATCCAAGAACACGTATGGGCGCGGGCCGAAGAACGGTCCCGAAAGCGGCCTGCAAAATCGGCGGAGGGGAAATAGCGGAAACGCGCGGAACGAAACGATCCCGGTTCGGTCTCGGCAGCATGGATTCAGTGTCCTCCGAACTCGATTTTCGGGATTCGCTGACCGAAATGGATTCCCGCTTTCGCGGGAATGACGGCCAGACGGCCACGGCCAGCGTAAAAGTAACGTGTCTCGCTGAAATGACGGCATTTCAATGACGTCATTCCCGCGAAAGCGGGAATCCATCGCCTGATTCAAGGTATTTTGAATCCCGAAACTTGAGCTCCGAAGACCGGGCGGATCGCTGGCGTCATCCGATCCGGCACCGCGACCATGCATCAAGCCGGACCACGACTCGTGGACCAATGGCGTCAGCCCGCAAGGCCGGCCCTCGGATCGAAGCGCATCGACTCCGCCATCTTCCGGTACAGGGACTCCGCCTCCGGGGTGTCGGCGGGCGGCACGACGATCTCCAGCGCGACGTACTGGTCGCCTTTCGACCGGCCCGGAAGCCCGCGCCCCTTGAGCCGCAGGATCTGACCGGATCGGGAGCCGCGGGGGATCTTCAGATCCACCCTGCCACCGAGCGTCGGCACTGCGACCGTCGCCCCGAGGGCGGCCTCCCAGGGTGCGACCGGGAGCGTGAGATGCACGTCGCGGCCCTCGGTCCTGAACAGTGGATGCGCCGCGTGGGTGACGGTGAGATACAGATCGCCCACCGATCCGCCTCCCATCCCGCTGGCGCCCTGCCCGCTCAGGCGGATGCGCTGGCCTCCGGTGATGCCTCTGGGGATCTTCACGCTCAGGGTCCGGCCGTTGTGAAGGGTGATGGTGCGGGTCGCGCCGCGGTAGGCGTCCTCGAGCGGGATCTCGATCTTCGCGTTCTGATCGCCGCCCCTGGCCCTGGCCTGCCCCGGCCCGCGCCCACCATGAAAGCCGCCTGGGCCGACGCCCTGCCCGAACAGCGCCTCGAAGAAGTCGCTGAAGCCGGAGGCGCCGGAGAAGCCATCGCTGCGGAAATCGAACTGCCGCTCCCATCCGGGAGGCGGCCGGAACTCCTGGCCGTGCTTCCAATCCTTGCCGAACCGATCGTAGGCCGCCCGCTTCTCCGGGTCCTTCAGGGCTTCGTATGCCTCGCCGACCTCCTTGAAGCGTGTCTCGGCGTCCGCCTCCTTCGAGACGTCGGGATGGTACTTGCGGGCGAGACGTCGGTACGCGCGCTTGACGTCCTCCTGTGACGCATCGCGTCCGATCCCGAGCGTCTCGTAGTAGTCCTTGAACTGCATCTTGCCAGGATTCCTGCGATTCCCGTCGCTCCGTCGTCCCGTAGTCCCGTCGTTCCGGCACGCGACGGCCGGTTCAATCTCCGGCGCGCGAATCCGGAGTGGCCCCCGGTCGACTCGGGGACGCCGCTCCGGCCTCAGCGCTCGGACGCCTCCAGCGCCGCGATGCGATCGTCGAGCGGCGGATGGCTGCGGAACAGGTGGGCGAAGCCGCCACCGGTACGTCCCGAGATGCCGAACGCGGCCATTTCGCTCGGCAGCTCCGGCTCCTCGCCGTAATTCGAGCGCAGCCGCCGGAGCGCCGCGATCATCTTGCCGCGTCCCGCCAGTGCCGCACCGCCCTCGTCGGCCCGGTACTCCCGCCGGCGCGAGAACCACATCACGATGATCGACGCGAGGATCGACAGCACGACCTGCGCGACGATCACCGCGATGAAGTAGCCGGGACCGTAGCCGCGCGGATTGCGGAACACGACGCGGTCGACGAGATGGCCGACGACCCGCGAGAGCAGGATGACGAAGGTGTTCACCACGCCCTGGATCAGGGCCAGGGTGACCATGTCGCCGTTCGCGACGTGGCTGACCTCGTGCCCGAGCACCGCCTCGGCCTCGTCGGCCGACATGTTGGCGAGCAACCCGGTGCTCACCGCGACGAGCGCATTGTTGCGGTTCATGCCCGTCGCGAAGGCGTTGATCTCGGGCGCGTCGTAGATCGCCACCTCCGGCATCCCGATGCCGGCCTGCTGCGCCTGCCGCGCCACCGTGTCGAGCAGCCACCTCTCGGTGCGGTTGCCCGGGCGCTCGATGACCCGGGCCCCGGTCGAGCGCTTCGCCATCCACTTCGAGATCGCCAGCGAGATGAACGAGCCGCCCATGCCGATCACCGCGGAGATGACGAGCAGCGCGGTGATGTCGATGCCCCCGCCCTGGGTCTCGAGCATCCCGTCCACGCCGAGGACGCGCAGGGAGACGTTCAGGACGAACAGGATGGCGAGGTTCGTTGCGACGAACAGCAGGATCCGGTTCATGACGTCGAGCTCTCCGTGAAGCGGCGGCGGTTGCGGAGACCATGTGGCCCCGCTCGTTCATTGTGGGGGCGCCTCCGGTGAGATTCCAGCAGCAGGGATCTCCGCCCCCGCCACCCGTTCCGGCCTTGCGCCGTCCGCGTCTTGAAAACCATCCCCCTATCCCCATATTGCCACCGCCTTGCGAGGGGAGCCGCCGGCTCCCGTCGTTCAATCGGGGACACACGGCCGATTCGAATTCCGATTCCGGCCGGCAATCTAAGGGAGATTTCACAGCAATGGCAAAGAAGGCGAAGCAGAAGATCCGCCCCTTGCACGACCGCGTGATCGTGGAGCGCGAGGAGGAGGAGCGCACCTCGGCGGGCGGGATCGTGATCCCGGACACCGCCACCGAGAAGCCGATCCGCGGCAAGGTCGTGGCCACCGGCAAGGGGAAGATCCTGGAAGACGGCACGGTGCGCCCGCTCGACGTGAAGGCCGGCGACAAGGTGCTGTTCGGCAAGTACTCCGGGACCGAGATCAAGATCGACGGCGATGAGCTTCTCGTGATGCGCGAGGACGACCTCATGGCGGTCATCGAGGGCTGACCCGCGGGCAGCGTCTCGACACGGATACCGAACACGACAGAACGAATACCGGACAAGACGGAGGACACATCAGATGGCAGCGAAAGAAGTACGATTCAGCGAAGACTCGCGCGCGCGGATGTCGGCCGGGGTCAACGTCCTGGCCAACGCGGTCAAGGTGACGCTGGGCCCCAAGGGGCGCAACGTGGTGCTGGAGAAGAGCTTCGGCGCCCCGACGGTGACCAAGGACGGGGTGTCGGTGGCCAAGGAGATCGAGCTCGAGGACAAGTTCGAGAACATGGGCGCGCAGATGGTCAAGGAGGTGGCGTCGAAGACCTCGGACGTGGCCGGTGACGGCACCACCACGGCGACGGTGCTGGCGCAGTCGATGATGCGCGAGGGTCTGAAGGCGGTGGCGGCGGGGATGAACCCGATGGACCTCAAGCGCGGCATCGACAAGGCGGTGGGCAACGCGGTGGACGGGCTGCGCTCGTTGTCGAAGCCGACCAAGGACAGCACCGCGATTGCCCAGGTGGGCGCCATCTCGGCCAACGGCGACGACGCCATCGGCTCCATCATCGCCGAGGCGATGGACAAGGTGGGCAAGGAAGGGGTGATCACGGTCGAGGAGGGCAAGAGCCTGGACAACGAGCTGGACGTGGTGGAGGGGATGCAGTTCGACCGTGGGTACCTGTCGCCGTACTTCATCAACGACCAGGACTCGATGTCGGCGGAGCTGGAGGACCCTTACATCCTGCTGCACGACAAGAAGGTGTCGAACATCCGCGACCTGCTGCCGGTGCTGGAAGGGGTGGCGAAGTCGGGCAAGCCGTTGCTGGTGATTGCCGAGGACGTGGAGGGCGAGGCGCTGGCGACGCTGGTGGTGAACACCATCCGGGGGATCGTGAAGGTGGCGGCGGTGAAGGCGCCGGGGTTCGGAGACCGTCGCAAGGCGATGTTGCAGGACATGGCGATCCTGACCGGCGGACAGGTGATCAGCGAGGAGGTGGGGCTGTCGCTGGAGAAGGCGACGATCGACGATCTGGGGCGTGCGAAGCGTGTGCAGGTGGGCAAGGAGAACACGACGCTGATCGACGGAGCGGGGAAGGCGTCGGACATCAAGGCGCGGGTGGCGCAGATCCAGCAGCAGATCGAGGAGACGACGTCGGACTACGACCGTGAGAAGCTTCAGGAGCGAGTGGCGAAGCTTGCGGGTGGAGTGGCGGTGATCAAGGTGGGAGCGGCGACGGAAGTGGAGATGAAGGAGAAGAAGGCGCGTGTGGAGGATGCGTTGCATTCGACGCGTGCGGCGGTGGAGGAAGGGGTGGTGCCGGGGGGTGGCGTGGCGCTGGTGCGTGCGTTGAACAAGCTCAAGGGCCTGGAGGGGGAGAACGAGGACCAGAACGTGGGGATCGCGATCGCGCGCCGGGCGATGCACGAGCCGTTGCGGCAGATCGTGGCGAATTCGGGGGGTGAGCCGTCGGTGGTGCAGAACAAGGTGGCGGACGGGAAGGGCAACTACGGGTTCAACGCGCAGACCGAGGAGTACGGGGATCTGGTGAAGATGGGGATACTGGACCCGACGAAGGTGGTGCGCACGGCGTTGCAGAATGCGGCGTCGATCGCGGGGTTGCTGATCACGACGGAGGCGACGGTGGCGGAGAAGCCGAAGAAGGACGACGGCCCGGCGATGCCGCCGGGAGGCATGGGGGGGATGGACGGCATGATGTAGGGTGGTGCCGTCTCCCCGGCATCGAGCCGAGGCAGTCCCGAAAGCCCCGCTCCGGCGGGGCTTTCCTTTTCCGGGCCGGATGCAAACCCCACGAAGGCGATGCGTTGCGAGGAACGTTCGCAGGAAGCCGGCTCTGGCCGGCCTCTGCGAGATCCCGTGCCGGCGGTTCAACTGGTGGAGAAGACGTTGGCCGGGTCCGCCTCGAACCCCTGGAGGGTCGGCGAGCGTAGCGTCTGCCCGCGACCGCAGGTCTGCGTGACCACGAGGGATCCGTTGCGCTGAAGGTGAACCGATACCGTTTCGGCAACCGGATCGATCAGCCAGTACTCCGATACGCCGTGCCTTGCGTAGAGCGCGCGCTTGTATCCTCGATCCCGGTCGGCGGTGGCCGGAGACAGAATCTCGACCACCAGATCCGGCGCCCCCTGCACGTTGTCGCCGTTGCGTACCAGGTGTTCCCGCCCCCGGGAGATGAACAGCAGGTCCGGCTGCACGACATCCGTATCGGAGAGCACCACGTCGCAGGGCGAGAGCAGCACCTCGCCCAGGCCGGCTTCCTTGACGAACCGGCCAAGCAGCATCCCCAATGCCAACAGGACCCGCTGATGTTTCAGATTCGGCGCCGGCGCCACCACCAAATCTCCATCCAGAAGCTCGTAGCGCCGATCCTCCGGTGCTGTTCGATAGTCCTCGTAAGTGAACTTCGTGACGTGTTCCAGGGTAGCCGCAGTCACGTTCACCCCCTGCCGTCTTCAACGCTCGACCCGCCTCCGGCGTCGCGATGCGAGTCCGTTCCCCGGTGATCCTGCCATCGCGTCCGCGTGGATGCGCCGGCAGTGTGGCCGAAATCCGAACCGGCGATCAAGCAACGGCCAAGGACCATCCCCATGTGGCTTTCAGCGCTTGCGCGGGCGCTGCCAGTGCTTGAAGGTCTTTTGCGGCGCCCGGGTCACCGTCAAGGCATCCGGCGGCGCATCCTTCCCGATGGTGGAGCCCGCCCCGATCGTCGCCCCGGCATGGATGGTGAGCGGCGCGACCAGCATCGTGCCGGAGCCGATGAACACGTTGTCTTCGATCACCGTCGTGTGCTTGCTCGCACCGTCGTAGTTGCAGGTGACCACTCCCGCGCCCACGTTGACGTCGCGGCCGATCCGGCTGTCCCCGACGTAGGAGAGATGGTTCGCCTTCGAGCCTTCGCCGAAGGCCGCGTTCTTGACCTCGACGAAGTTCCCGACGTGCACGTCGCGCGCGAGCCGCGCATCGGGGCGCAGCCGCGCGAACGGGCCGATCCGGCACACGGCTCCGACGCGCGCCTCCTCGATGACGCAGTGGGCGCGGATCTCGGTGTCGTGTTCGACCACCGTGTCCCGGATCACGCAGCCCGGACCGATGCTCACCCGATCGCCGAGGACGACCTCGCCTTCGAGCACGACGTTCACGTCGATGAAGACGTCCCGTCCGGTGCGCACGCGGCCCCGGACGTCGATTCGAGCGGGGTCGGCAAGGCTCGCGCCTCCGCGCATGAGGGCTTCGGCGAGGCGCCGCTGGTGGAACCGTTCCAGCGCCGCGAGCTGCACCCGGTCGTTGACCCCGAGCACCTCCTCGATCGCCTCCGGCGGCACGGTGCGGACCGGTGTGCCGTCCTCGACCGCGCGGGCGACGACGTCGGTGAGGTAGTACTCGCCCTGCGCGTTGTCGCTGTTCAAGTCCCGGAGCCAGCCTCTCAGCTTCCCGGCGTGGGCGGCCAGGATCCCGGTGTTGATCTCCGCGATGGCGCGCTGCTCGTCGCTCGCGTCTTCTTCCTCGACGATGCCGCGCACGTGTCCGTCCGGATCGCGGACGATCCGCCCGTATCCGTCCGGCTCGTCCACCACCGCGGTAATGAGCGCGATGCCGCTGCCGCTGGCCAGCGTCGCGGTCTCGTGCAGCGTGGCGGGATTGACCAGCGGCACGTCGCCGTAGAGCACCAGCACCGTCGCATCGTCGGGAATATCGGGCATCGCCTGCGCGACGGCGTGACCGGTGCCGAGCCGCTCGCGCTGCTCCACCCATGCGACGCCGGCCGCGGCCATGGCTTCCCGCACGATCCCGCCGCCATGCCCGTACACGACGTGCACGCGCGCCGCGTCCAGCCCGTTGGCCGCGTCGATGACGTGGGAGAGGAGCGGGCGCCCGGCGAGGGGATGCAGGACCTTCGGCAGATCCGAGCGCATGCGCTTCCCCTGCCCCGCCGCGAGGATGACCACGTGCAGCGGCGTCACGCCGGAGGGCGACCCACTCCGGGGGGAATGCCTGGGAGCGGCTTGCTCGAGTATCGATGGGTGCATCTGCTCCTTCCTCCCGTTGACACGACGATTGTAGTCTCCGGGAAGTCCGAGGGGTTTCACGAGTGCAAGGAATCAGCGGAGGACAAAGACGCGGGCAAGTGGTCGCCGGCCACGCGCTTCGCCCATGGGATACTGCCCCGGGTGTTCCGGCCCAACCTCCTGTCTTCG
Organism: Gammaproteobacteria bacterium; assembly: GCA_965204915.1. Lineage (GTDB taxonomy): Bacteria > Pseudomonadota > Gammaproteobacteria > HK1 > HK1 > HK1. Next base: position 33,395 of record OZ242023.1, read on the forward strand.
ACTGATTGGCCCGTCCGGTAATCGGGATCCACTTGTCCCGACAGTCTTCTGACATGCTCCTGACACAGGGGAGTTGACGGCAGGCAGGGCATACATGACCATGAACGTATGAAGACCATTACGATCAATGTATCCGAGCCGGTCTACCGGGATTTCCAGCGCTTCGCCAAGGCGCGAGATCGCACCGCGTCCGAGCTGATCCGGGACGCGATGGAGGAATTTCGCGAGCGAAGGATCCTGCGCTCCACCACATTGGCCGATCTCAATCCGGTTTCCGTAGGTCGGGTGCTGGCGCCGTTGCACATCGGCGATGATCTGCTGGAGGAGATGCTCGACCAGCATGATCGGGCTTGATACGACGTTCCTGGCGCAGCTCGAAATCCAGGAGGCGGAGACCCACGATGCGGCGCTGGAAGTACTGCGCGGGAAGATTCTGGGTCGCGACCGCGCGGCGGCGTTGGCGCCCCAGGTGCTCAGCGAGTTCGTCCATGTCGTGACCGACGCGCGCCGCTTCGAGCGGCCGTTGTCCATGGCGCAGGCGCTTGCGAAGGCGAATTTCTGGTGGAGCGCAAAGGAGATAGAAAGAATCTTTCCGCACGAACGGGCCGTCGGTCAGTTCCTTGCATGGATGGCAGAATACGGCCTCGGACGGAAGCGACTGCTCGATACGCTCCTCGCAGCCACTTGGTACGAAAGCGGAATCACCCGTATCGTCACCTCCAACGCTCGCGACTATCAGGTGTTCGGGGTGTTCGAAGTGATCGAAATACGGAGTCGAGGTGTCCGCATTCAGCATCCCGAACGCCCCTGATGCGGTGATGGTCGGTGGTTCCGCATATGTCGTCGTTCGTGAAGATCGACGTCAGACGTGCGGAACCGATCTTGTCCCCGGCATGTGACGTCGGTTTCACGGAAGAGGAATTGCGCCAAGCCGACTTGGCGAAGCTGAACGCGCTGCAGGCAGGGAGAGAGGTCCTGCGCGCGGGAAGCGCCGCCGACCGGTGACCCGGCTCAGTATTCCTCATCATCATGAATAGTGCCTGGAGACGGATCAAGCACGACTCGCGGTGCCCATCTCACGCAAGCCACCACCGGCCGAAGCACCTGTCCCCCTGGACGTAGAATGCGGTTGATTCGTTTATTGCATTTGCAGATCGGGGCGCCCATACTGAGGCAAGATCGAAGACCTCGACAGGAGATCATCGTGTCCACGGCAACACTCACCTCCATTCCTCCCCCGCCACCGGAGGAAGTCGAGCTGGCGCGGGTGTCGGGTCAACGTCTGGCGCCTCTGGTGCGGCGGGGCCGGCCCCTCCTGATGGAGGTCCGCAACGCCGGCCAGAAGCAGACCATCGAGTTGCCCGCCGGCGCGGTCCGGCTCCTCACGGCGATTCTGGCGGACATGGCGTCCAGCCGCGCCGTCGCGGTCGTTCGGCAGAATGCGGAATTGACCACACAACAGGCCGCCGATTTCCTCAACGTCTCTCGACCCTTCCTGATCCGGTTGCTCGACGATCGGAAGATACCCGTCCGCCTGGTCGGCACGCATCGGCGCATCCGCTTCGAGGACGTGCTCGCATACAAGGAGAACATCGACCGGGAGCGGCGCAAGGTGCTCGACGAGTTGGCCGCCGAAGCGCAAGAGTTGGACATGGGATATTCCGGCATGTGCTTGCGGGCGCAATCCGTGGGTCTGCCGATATCATCGTGACCTGCAACCTCAAGGATTTCCCGTCCGACAGGTTGAGAGATTGGGGAATGGAGGCTCAACATCCGGACGCCTTTCTGACGCGTCAGCTCCGCCTCTCACCATCCGCCTTTCTTCAAGCCGTAAAGACGACGCGGCTGCGCCTGAAACGTCCTCCGACGTCGGCCGAAAGCTACCTCGATACCCTGCGCGCCCAGGGACTGACCACCACCGCCGACGAATTGACCTCCTTCGCACAATCCATCTGATCAGCGCCGGCCGCGCACCCGGCGGATCGCCCGGAGCTGGGCGGCGGCCTGGGCGAACTCCGCCCGCGCCTCGTCGACGTCAGCCGCCCGGTCCGCGAGCATGCGCTCGGCCTGCTCCTGCGCGGCCAGCGCCGCCGCTTCGTCGAGGTCCGTGGTAGAAGTCGTTGCCCTCGCGGGTGCGCTCCCCCACCCCGGCGAACACCGAAGAGCCCCGGTTCCATGCATCATTGAAAACATGCCTTTTGTCCGACATGTCCGAAGAAGCCTCTTGTCCACCATGTTTACGAACCGGTGGGCAATCGCCGACGGGCTTGGCGCTCAAGACCATGATGCAGAGGGGCAAACGGTGTCGGACTTCCTTCCCGGGCCGGAGTTTCGGGGCTGGCGACTCTCACCCGATCAGAAAATTTCCGGCCATTTTCTCGACGTGTGCATGACGGCCAGAATCCTGATCACTCGATCCTTGGTTTGATAGGGCAGAATGTAGGGAAGCCTCGGAATCACGAGCTCTCGCGTCCCATCCACACGTCCGGTGCGCCCGATGCCAGGGTGTTCGGCCAGCATCCGCGTTGCGTCCCTGATTGCAGATACCACCCGTAACGCGGCAGACGGATCGGTTTCCATAATATGTTCGGCAATACCCTCAAGATCGCTTTCGGCCCTGTCCTGCCAGACGATCCTCATGATCGCGTCTGTTCGATCCGATCCCTGATTTTCGCTTCGAGCTTGCCGAACACTTCGTCATGCGGGATCCATTCGGTGTCGCCGCTTTCCGCTCTCTCCAGTCTTTCCTGGATCCTTCGCGTCTGCCATTCGTACAGATCGAGGTAGTGGTCGATTGCTTCGTTGACGATGTAGCTCCGTGATCGATCCGCGCCGGCGGCGATGGCGTCGAGCTTCGCCTGTTTGTCCGGCGAGACGGATACGCTCATGCGCCCGGTGTTGCTGGCCATGATCCCTCTCCTGTAATCACGAATCATCATTCGTGCTGAAGTTGATCCGATCTCGCTCTTGATCCCGCATCCGGGCAATGCGCCGCCCGGCATGTATGGAACAAGACGGTCCGTCTACGGCCTTGGCCGAAGCGCCCGCGGTTCCGCATAGCGGCATCGCCAAGCGACCGCGCCAGCGGTCGCCGCTTCAGCGCCGGCCGCGCACCCGCCGGATCGCCCGGAGCTGGGCGGCGGCCTGGGCGAGCTCCGCTCTGGCCCGCGCTTCGTCGATGTCCGCAGCCCGGTCCGCGAGCATGCGTTCGGCCTGCTCCTGCGCGGCCAGCGCCGCCGCCTCGTCGAGGTCCTCGGCGCGCTGCCCGGTGTCGGAGAGCACCGTCACCACGTGGGGCTGGACCTCCAGCATGCCGCCGGAGACGTAGAAGGACTGCTCCTCGCCCCCCGGCATCTTCGCCCGGACCTCGCCCGGCTTGAGCCGGGTGATCAGCGGGGTGTGGCGGGGCAGGATCCCCAATTCCCCCATCGCGCCGGGGGCGACCACCATTTCGCATTCACCCGAGAAGAGCTCGCGCTCGGCGCTGACGATGTCGAGTCGGATCGTGGCTGGCATGTCTCGTCTCCGGGTCTGGATGCCGGCGCCGCCTCCCGGCGGCACACCTTGTTCCCGTGGTTCCCGAACCGTTGCGGCTTCGAGGGCCGCTGCGGCTGCGCCACCTTGCGGTGGCGGCACCTTGCGGCGGCGGCGCCCTGCGGCGGCGGTGTCCGATCAGACGCTCTTCGCCTTCTCCCGCACTTCCTCGATGCCGCCGACCATGTAGAAGGCCTGCTCCGGGAACTCGTCCATCTCGCCGTCCGCGATCGCCTTGAAGCCGGCGATGGTGTCCTTGAGCGGCACGTACTTGCCGGCCGAGCCGGTGAACACCTCGGCGACGAAGAAGGGCTGGGAGAGGAAGCGCTGGATCTTGCGCGCCCTCGACACCACCAGCTTGTCCTCGTCGGAGAGCTCGTCCATGCCGAGGATCGCGATGATGTCGCGCAGCTCCTTGTAGCGCTGCAGGATCCCCTGCACCCGGCGCGCGACCTCGTAGTGTTCGACGCCGATGACGAGCGGGTCGAGCTGGCGGCTGGTCGAATCGAGCGGGTCCACCGCCGGGTAGATGCCCAGCTCCGCGATCTGGCGCGAGAGCACCAGGGTCGCGTCGAGGTGGGCGAAGGTGGTGGCCGGGGAGGGGTCGGTGAGGTCGTCGGCGGGGACGTAGATGGCCTGGATCGAGGTGATCGAGCCGGTCTTGGTCGAGGTGATGCGCTCTTGCAGCACCCCCATCTCCTCGGCCAGGGTCGGCTGGTAGCCCACCGCCGAGGGCATGCGCCCGAGCAGGGCCGAGCACTCGGTGCCGGCGAGGGTGTAGCGGTAGATGTTGTCCACGAAGAAGAGTACGTCGCGCCCCTCGTCGCGGAAGAACTCGGCCATGGTGAGGCCGGTGAGCCCCACGCGCAGCCGGTTGCCGGGCGGCTCGTTCATCTGCCCGTACACCAGCGCCACCTTGTCGAGGACGCCCGAGTCGGTCATCTCGTGGTAGAAGTCGTTGCCCTCGCGGGTGCGCTCCCCCACCCCGGCGAACACCGAGAAGCCGGAGTGCTCGATGGCGATGTTGCGGATGAGCTCCATCAGGGTGACCGTCTTGCCCACCCCGGCGCCGCCGAAGAGCCCGATCTTGCCGCCCTTGTTGAAGGGGCAGATGAGGTCGATGACCTTGATGCCGGTCTCCAGGATCTCGACCGCCGCGGCCTGGTCCACGTAGGCCGGGGCCTTGCGATGGATGGGCCAGTGCTCCTCGGCGCCGACCTCCCCGCCCCCGTCCACCGGCGTGCCGAGCACGTCCATGATGCGCCCCAGCGTCTTCGGGCCGACCGGCACCGAGATCGGCGCCCCGGTGTTGTCGACCCCGATCCCGCGCTTCAGGCCGTCGGTGGAGCCCATCGCGATGGTGCGCACCACCCCGTCGCCGATCTGCTGCTGCACTTCGAGCGTCAGGCCGTTCTCGACCTTGAGCGCGTCGTAGACCTTGGGCACCGCCGCGCGCGGAAACTGCGCGTCCACGACCGCCCCGATGATTTCGACGATGTTTCCGTTGCTCATGTTCGTCTCCCTGATCTATCCGCTGAATCCGTTGCCGTCGTGGGTAGGCCGCGAATCGGCGCCGGCTGTTCAGACAACTTCCTCGGAATCACATTTTCATTGGAACGAAAAATTCAGAGTGAAGAAGGTAAAGTGACCATCGAAGTCCATCGTCAGAACACCCCGACAGAGAATATCGCGTCCAATGAGCACCTGGAACGGCGCGGACCCCGGATCGAATTCACATACGTCGAGACTCGGCGCCACGATCGACTGTGGGCCGAAACCGAGCATGAGATCGACGTGGTAGGAGTTGACGGGCATCGCGCCGGTCGCACCCTGGACTGAGATTTTACCGCGAGGAGGGATCTCGAGATGCTCTGCAAGTTGCGGCGAGATGCTGGTTCGCGATGCGCCGGTGTCAACGAGTGCTTGCGTGCCGGCACCAGTGAGCTGAGCTTGTTCATTGCCGGTAGTCCTCGCCTGCCGGTGGGCCGCCTGGACGGCCCCGCCAGGGAGGATCTTCACTTGCAGAAGAATCCCGACCTTGGGATCGTAGGTTCCGCTAAGACACGGCATGGGAGAACCAACCCAGATCCACGACGGCATCCGACACCTGCTGTACCGAAAACATCCTGTCTTCGTACATCGCACGCCCTGCCGTCTCGGCATCTCGCAGGGTGTCATAGAAGTCGACGCATTCCCCATGACGCATCAAGGCCCAACGATCGGCTTCATACGGCAACAGATCCGGAAGCACCTTCTGAAGCGCTTCGAAATTTGCGTCGATTTCTTTCTGAAGATTCTCGTTCATGATGCATATCCCATTCGATTCATGGACGGATTTGCGCGCCTTTGTGCGCCTTTTGGTCAGATCCGCTGAATGGAAGCTACCATCATGCGGATAACAGCGTCAATTCCACCAAGCCGTACTGACGAAACTCAAAGTGCCGTAAAGCGTTCGGAAGTGGATTTGCCCAAATTCATTAACCGGAGCGGGTTGTTAGCGTCCACCGTAGGAGCCGGCAACCTCCTGAGTATCTCCTTGATGTCGTTACGGACTTCCGCCATGAGCCCTTTGAACAATGCCCGATCCGAATCGACCCTCCTTTTCCACTGTCCAAACGCGAAGATTGCTCCTGCGGCCACCGACAGCAGCGACAAGAAGACAATCCAGAACAGTGGGTTGGTGAACCATTCGTTCACGATCCGACTCCACTCGACAACGGCTGAGGTTCTTCCGTAGTATCCGCTCCTGCAACGCTTCATCAGCTTGTAGCTTCCCGTTTCAGGCGCCTTGGTCCGCGGCGTACGATTTTGCGCCGAGACGCTATCTCCGATTGCCTCAATGCATCACATATGCGCTGGATATCGTTGCCATACTTGGCAGCGAACTTTTGCCCGTACATCCGCATTTCTTCAACGATTGGGTCATTACGCATCATCTTCACCCACTAGCTCTTTGGGCCAATGGTTGTAAGTTTCCAGATGTATCCGCAAGCTGACTTGTAACGCCGTGCATCGCCGCGTACCTTCTCGCGCTCTTGATGACGTATTTCGCCTCGTGGCGACGTGCCTTATCCTGCTTGCCCATGCGGGACCATCCTCTCGTCTGCCATTCAAACCGAGTTCACCAGATCGGCGACACGTTCCTGCATGCGTTCGCGGCGAGCTTCATAGAATGACATAAAGCCGGTAACGTCTTGAGGGATTTCACCCAAAAGGTACATGTCACAATAGTGCTGCCTGCGGGTAACATCGTCCGAGAAATGTTTCTGCATCCAATCCACCGGCAATTTTGCCCGCTTTTCGTTATTGATGTCTCCGTCGAGTAGTTGGAGATTGGCGATGTGGTTGGCACAGTCGATGAAATTGTCAATCTGGTCGTCGTCGACGCCTGCATTACGTAACCGAGCCACCGTAAAGCGGCTTTTGGGAAACACGTGATCGATGTGGAAATGATGGCTCCGAACGTCAACGAATGGGAAAAGCAGCGTCAATAAAGAGAATGTCCGACGATCGCTGATTCCCATGTCGGCAAGATCTTCAACTTCTTCCTGTGAAAATTCAAGGCTTTTGCCGCGCTGCGCCATAACTCGACGTATTTCTACTGCGGGAAAATGTCCGTTGCTTGCAGTGCGCAGGACGTCACGAAGGGCGGTAAGTAATCCATCCAGACCGCTACCCCAGATGCCGGAGGCTTTCAGTATGGAGAGAATCAGCCATCTTCGGATTGTCTTGCGGTCGTCCGCATATTCGTCACGAGTGATGAATCCGTTCGGAGTTCTTTTTTGGTAAAGATAGTATGCAACTGGAAGTAGTGCGCTGTTGGCCCTGATGGTACTGCCGTCGAATCCAAAGCTAGTGGCAAGCTGAATGGTAGAGATTAATATGTCGTTGATTTTGGACCAATTATGTTCGAGCCTTGCCATATTGGCGTGTGTAAAATTACGAACCTGGAATCCTACGCTGGCTATGTCGGTCAGCATCAGCCCGGCCTTCAGCACAAAATCTTTCGAGAGACCAAATCCCGGGCCAATACGATTCAAGTCGTCCACTAACTGATGAACTTCTTTGCGAGCGTCTAAGTTGTCCCATTGAGACGTCGCAACACTCAGTAAAAGATCGGAGTAGGCAAGAACGGTTCCTCCACTGTTGCGGCGGATAAATATGTTCAGCACATGTTCAATGTCCTGGCTCCGTTCCTCGTAGTACGCCACGGTTTGCTCTGTGTGAACCACGCGATACAAACGGTCCAGTGTACGGAATGCACGGCTGTGTTCGTCACGCCTGAGATCTTTCTCCGTCAACCAGTCATTCATATCGGGTCCGGAATTCATGGTCAGAATCTCCGGAACTCTGAACCACAAGTGGCTATCGTGGAGTCCAATTCTGCGCTCATCCACAAAATCGAACATATAACGATTGCCCTCTTCATCGCGCTCGGTTTCTGCCAGCAAATCCAGTGCCAGGACCCGTCTGGGAAAGGCATCAGGATTACTCCACCATAGTCGAGGCAATTTGACTGCCATCGAACCACGGAGGCCGATGTTGAATGCGGTCAATCGTTGCTGACCGTCCAACACTGCTATCAACGGCTTGTTCGGCAAAATACCTAAATCCGGGCAATGAGGATTATCTCGTTGATGGTAATCGCGTACAAAATCATAGTAGCGATACTTTGCCGAATTCTCAGGTTCGATCCGCCAGAACAGAAATTCCCCGAATGGATATCCCTGCATCACGCTATCGAACAGAGCGCAAATCTGATCCGGGTTCCAGACGAACTCCCGCTGGATTGCCGGCAGGACATATTCATGGGACGCGATGCGGTCCAATGCGTCCTTGATGGTGCCGCCCGACTGATACATTCGTTTCTCCCCTGTCCAGACGGAGATCAGGCGTAGCGCAAACTGACGTTGTAATGTCGTGCATCGTCGCGCACTTTCTCGGCACTCTTGACGACGTATTCCGCCCTACGGCGGCGTATCCCGTCCTGCTTGCTCATGCTATACGCAAACACAACCAGACGAAACGTCAACTCCCAACGAACCAACGGCGTATAGGCAAGAAAAGCCGCAACCAGAAGCCGGTGGATGCGCTCATGAAATTTCCGGATTTCCGGATGATCCGGTGTCTCCAATGCGGCCTTCGACACCTTCCGGTACATTTTGAGATGCTTCGCGATCTTCCGCACGTTGAACATCAACGTTTTGTGCTGATTATAATCATGGATGGCGGCATCCAGTACATTCAACAACCGGCGGACGACTCTGTACTCCGCCGGGGAGAGTGTATTTTCGATGACGTTGATGTACAAAAAACGTATGATCTCATGGCGTAGCTGGCAGAATGTAAAAAGCACCCGATCATGTTTTTGCATCTCCTTCTGGCGAAGTCTGAATCTCAATGCATCGCCAGCCAACATCGCAAGCAGTACGAGAGTCATCGTCAAAACAATCGTGGTACTCATGGTGTGTTTTCTTCTTTCTGTACTTTATTGTCCAATAAGGCCAGGAAACGATCTCGATACCCTGATGTCTTCGCTGAATCCGTCGCCGTTGACAAGCCGCGAAGCGACCTTTGGCTGTTCAGATAACTTCCTCGTGCTTGGCGATGAGCGCACGCACCGCCGGTACGAGCCTGGGCGGGACTTCCATCACGGTCTGCCTGGGGTCGACTGGGGTCGAGCGAGATGGCTTCGTCTTCGGCGGCGGCCTCTTCCTCGGATTGGGTTTCGTAGTGAGCCAACAGATCGGATACCCGTCTCTCATCCCATCCTTTCGAAAATTCTGAAGGCTTCATCGTCTTCTCCGTCTCATGCCACGCCGGAGTGCGGACAGGGGCTTGCTAGCTAGACCATACCTGTTTACTACAAAGGCGCCAGCCGTTGTCGGATTAGCTCATAATCATGAATCTATCTCAAAATCACCATCCATTGTCGTAGACCACCGCAGCATGATGACAACCCATTGATTTCCTTGGTGTCCGGACTCTGTCCGATCACGTAGATGCGGCGAAATCCAATTTTGAGATAGGTCCATCTAAATTGAACAGACAAAAACCGATTCTTAGACGAATTGCGCTTAACATCGAACTTCGATAACTCCAAGACATCTGCATCGACGGGGTAAACGGCACCTCTTTTTTTCTGATCTTGCAAATTCAACAGGCTTGATGGATTTGTTCCATTCTGAGATTGCTTATTAGTTCTCCTATGGCACTTGAAAAACTAAAAACCATAAGAAAACATAATACAAAAGACACAAAAAAGAAAATGATAAACACAAAGATACCTATATCTTTTGGGGTTATATTGGGACTCAATATGCCTGACCATTCATATATTTCTCTTAGAATTAACAGGAAAGCAACTATTATCAATATGCAGATTAAAATGGTAAAGGGGTACTCGAATTTTACATGGAAAGGTGATAATTTATCAAATTCTTTTGCAAAAGCCCGCATTGACCCATAAAAATACACCCATAAAATAAGTTTAAATAACTTATCGGTCCGATTCCAGATATATTCAACGCTTGGAGATATTTTCTGATCATTCTTCATTATCATTTCTCCTAATTTCAATCCGGATCTGACGTTCGTAAACGGATGACTATATCTCATCTATAAATAAAAACATGACTGCCAACGCGACGTTAGAGCGCCGCCGCCCCGCCCACGATCTCCGACAGCTCCTGCGTGATCGACGCCTGACGGGCCTTGTTGTACTGGAGCTGCAAATCGTCGATGAGGCCGCCGGCGTTGTCGGAGGCGGCCTTCATCGCGACCATGCGAGCGGCCTGCTCGGAGGCGATGTTCTCCACCACGCCCTGGTACACCAGGGATTCGACGTAGCGGGTCAGGAGCTGGTCCAGCACGTCTTTCGCGTCGGGCTCGTAGAGGTAGTCCCAATAGTGCTTGACTTCCTCCTCCTCGGATGGGGCGCGGGGGAGGAGCTGCTCGACCACCGGGCGCTGGGTCATCGAGTTGACGAACTGGTTGTAGACGAAGAATACGCGGTCGATCCGGCCCTCGACGTAGGCGTCGAGGACGACCTTGACGGTGCCGATCAGCACGTCGATGGTCGGGCTGTCCCCGACATGTGAAGTGCTCGCGAGCAGGTTCACGCCCAGGCGGCGGAAGAACACCCCGCCCTTGTTGCCGATCACGCAGAAATCGCTCTCCACCCCGTCCGTCCGCAAGCTGTCGAACTCGCGCAGCACGGTCCGGAACAGGTTGTTGTTCAGCCCGCCGCAGAGCCCGCGGTCGGAGGACACGATGACGAACCCCACCCGCTTGACCTCCTCCCGGGTGACGAGGAAGGGATGCTTGTACTCGGTGGCGGCGGCGCCGACGTGGGCGATCACCTGGCGCATCTTCTCCGCGTAGGGCCGGGCCTGGCGCATCCGCTCCTGGGCCTTGCGCATCTTGCTCGCCGCGACCATCTCCATCGCGCGGGTGATCTTCTGCGTGTTCTGCACGCTTCGGATCTTGGTCCGGATCTCTTTCGCGCCGGCCATGTCGTCGCTCCGTCCGCGCTGCTCGTGCCGTCCAGTCCCGTCCGGTCCAGGGCGTCCGCCGCCTACCAGGCGTGGTTCGCCTTGAAGTCCTCGACCGCGTCCTTGAACTGCTTCTCCACCCCGTCGTCCCACTTCGGGGCGGCGTTGACCTGGTCGATCAGGCTGGACCGGCTCGAATCCATGTACGCCATCAGGGCGTTGGTGAAGTCGCCGACCCTCTCGAGCTCCACGTCGTCCATATGGCCGCGGTCCACCGCGTACAGGGTCACCGCCTGGTGGGCGACGGAGAGCGGGGAGTACTGCGGCTGCTTGAGCACTTCCATGATGCGCTGGCCGCGTTCGAGCTGGCGCCGGGTGGCCTCGTCGAGGTCGGAGGCGAACTGCGCGAAGGCCGCGAGCTCGCGGTACTGCGCGAGCGCGAGCCGCACCCCGCCGCCGAGCCGCTTGATGATGTCGGTCTGGGCCGCGCCCCCGACCCGCGAGACCGAGAGGCCGGCGTTGATGGCGGGACGGAAGTTGGCGTTGAAGAGGTCGCTTTCGAGGAAGATCTGGCCGTCGGTGATGGAGATGACGTTGGTCGGCACGAACGCGGACACGTCCCCGGCCTGGGTCTCGATGATGGGCAGCGCGGTCAGCGACCCGGTGCGGCCCTTGACCTCGCCGCCGGTGGCCTCCTCCACGTACTTCCCGTTCACCCGCGCGGCGCGCTCCAGCAAGCGCGAGTGCAGGTAGAACACGTCGCCGGGGTACGCCTCGCGGCCCGGCGGGCGGCGCAGCAGCAGGGAGACCTGGCGGTAGGCCCATGCCTGCTTGGTGAGGTCGTCGTAGATGATGAGGGCGTCTTCGCCCCGGTCCCGGAAGTACTCGCCCATCGTGCATCCGGAGTAGGGCGCGATGTACTGCAACGCGGCGGATTCGGAGGCGGCGGCGGCGACCACGATGGTGTGCTCCATCGCCCCGTGCTCTTCGAGCTTGCGCACCACGCCGGCGATGGAGGAGTTCTTCTGGCCGATGGCGACGTAGATGCAGAGGATGTCGCCGCCCTTCTGGTTGATGATGGTGTCGATCGCGACCGCGGTCTTACCGGTCTGCCGGTCGCCGATGATCAGCTCCCGCTGCCCGCGCCCGATCGGCACCATCGCGTCGATGGACTTGAGCCCGGTCTGTACCGGCTGGCTCACCGACTGGCGGGTGATCACGCCGGGGGCCACCTTCTCGATCGGCGAGGTGCCCTCGGACTCGATCGGCCCCTTGCCGTCGATCGGCTGGCCCAGCGGGTTCACCACCCGCCCGAGCAGCCCCCGCCCGACCGGCACTTCCAGGATGCGCCCGGTGCACTTGACGGTATCGCCCTCGGCGATGTGGCCGTACTCCCCCATGATGACGGAGCCGACCGAATCCCGTTCGAGGTTGAGGGCGAGCCCGAAGGTGTTGTCCGGGAACTCGATCATCTCCCCCTGCATGACGTCGGACAGCCCGTGGATGCGGGCGATGCCGTCGGTGAGGGACACGATCGTCCCCTCGGTGCGCGCCTCGACGCCAACCTCGAAGCTCTCGATCTTCTTCTTGATGAGGTCGCTGACTTCCGCCGCGGTGAGTTGCATGTCTGGAAACCTCTTGCCGTCTCTTACCGGGATACCCGGTGAATCCCTGGCGCCGCTGGCTTCGCTCGCGCGCCTCTCACGATATTGTCCGAATCGTCCGCACTGTTCCGGCCGATCACTTCGCTCATGCTACGCCAGCGCCTGGGCGAGCTGGCCGAGCCGCCCCCGGAGCGAGGCGTCGATGACCAGATCGCCGGCCCGGATCACCACGCCCCCGATCAGCGCACCGTCCACCTCGCAGTCCAGGGTCACCTTCGTGCCGAGGCGTTGCTCCATCGCCTCGACGATGGCGGCGCGCTGCGGCTCGGACAGCTCGAACGCGCTGGTGACGTGGACCTGGTCGCGCCCTTCGCGGGCGGCGCGCTCCTCGGCGAAGCGGCGCGAGACCTCCGGCAGCAGGGCGAAGCGCCCGTAATGCCCGACCACCCGGACGAAGTTGCGGCCGGTGTCCGAGAGCCGGTCGCCGCAGACGTCGATGAAGAGCTCGACCAAACGGGCGCGGTCCACCCTGGGGTTCGCGATGAGGCCGCCCATCGCCGGGTCGCGCGCGACCGCCGCGAGCAGCTCCAACATGTCGGCCCATTCGCCGAGCCGGCCTTCCTCCTCCGCCTGCCGGAAGGCGGCGACCGCGTAGGGCCGTGCGAGCTCGCCTGGTTCCGCCATTTGCTTCCGCTTCGCCTCGGTGCCGGATGCCGGGAGGGTGTGCCGTCGTGTGCCGCCGGTGGCCGGTGCCGCCGACGGCCGCCTAGAGCTGCGCGGCGAGCTTGCCGAGCGCTTCCTCGTGCGCGGCGGCGTCCACCTCGCGCATCAGGACCTGCTCGGCGCCCGAGACCGCCAGCGCCACGACCTCGCCGCGCAACGCCTCCCGCGCCTGGTGGATCTGCTGGTCGATCTCGGCCCTGGCCGAGTCGATGAGCTTGTCGCCTTCCACCCGCGCATCGGACTTGGCCTCGTCGACGATCTCGCCGGCGCGGCGCTGCGCGTTCGAGACGATCTCCCGGGCCTGGTCCTTCGCGGCCTGGAGCTCCTCCTCGATCTGCGACTGCGCCTCCTCCTTCGCCCGCAAGCCCTGCTCCGCCGCGGCGAGGCCGTCCGCGATCCTGGTGCGCCGCGCTTCGAGCGCATTCAGGATCGGCGGCCAGACGTACTTCAGGCAGAACCACACGAACACCGCGAACGCGATGGACTGACCGATCAGCGTCAGGTTGATGTTCATGATCCCATCCCTCTGCGTATGCGTCGTTCGCCTTCGGTCCGCCGCCGTCAGCCGCCGACCACCGCGAACAGCACGTAGAGGCCGATGGCGATGGCGATGATCGGGAGCGCGTCCACCAGCCCCATCATGATGAAGAACTGGGTGCGGAGCATCCCGAGCATCTCGGGCTGGCGGGCGATGCCCTCGATGAAGCGGGCGGCGAGGATGCCGATGCCCACCGCGGCTCCCGCCGCGCCGATGCCGAGCATGAGTCCGCCGGCGATGTAGAGCAGAGCTGTTTCCATCTCTCAGTCTCCTGTCGAGCTTTCAGGCCGTTTCAGGCCGTTTGACGATGCCGATCAACGGTTCGCGTCGGTCCTTCGGTGGCGTGGCGCCGGTGGTTCGATGACGTCGATGTCGGTGATGTCCGTAATGCCGATATGGGTGGTGCCGATGTCCGTGGCGCCGGCGTCAGTGGTGCGAATGCGCCATGTCCAGGTACACGATGGTCAGGATCATGAAGATGAACGCCTGCAAGGTGACGATGAGCAGGTGGAACACCGCCCACCCCCATTGCAGCGCGCCCCCCGCCAGCCCCCACCAGAACCCGCCGCTGTAGAGCAGGGCGATGAGGATGAAGATCATCTCGCCCGCGTACAGGTTGCCGAACAGCCGCAGGGACAGCGACACCGGCTTGGAGATGAGGGAGATCCCTTCGAGGAAGAGGTTGACGGGGGCCAGGTACTTCGGGAAGGGCTGGAACGCGAGCTCGCCGAAGAACCCGCCCGCGCCCTTCACCTTGATGCTGTAGTAGATGGTCAGCGCGAACACCGAGAGCGACATGCCGAAGGTCGCGTTCGGATCGGTGGTCGCCACCACCTTCATGTACGGGACCCCGAGGAGGCTCGCGAGCCAGGGGATCCAGTCCACCGGCACGAGGTCCATCGTGTTCATCAGGAAGATCCACACGAACAGGGTCAGGGCGATGGGCGCGACCAGGTCGTTCTTGCCGGTGAACGTCCCGCGCACGTTGTCGTCGACGAACTCGATGATGGTCTCGACGAAGTTCTGGAAGCCGCCCGGCACGTCGGCGGTCGCGGTGCGCGCCGCCTTGCGGAACAGCCACAGGAAGAGCGCCCCGAGGCCCACGGACCACAGCATCGTATCGACGTGGATGGCCCAGAAGCCCATCGCCCTGGCCTCCGCGGCGCTGTGGGCGAAGCCGAGGCCGGTCTCGGGATGCACCCCGAGCACGAGGTTCTGCAGGTGGTGCTGGATGTATTCGGTGGAGGTCTGCGCGGCCATGTTCCGGGGTTCCGAAGGAGCGTGTCGGGTGCGATCGGGTGCGGTCCGGTGCCCGGCGCGGGCGGTTCACATCCCGCCGTCGCCGCGGGGATCGTCGCTGCCGCGGAGGTCGCTGCTGCCGCGGGTCCCGCCGCCGCGGGGGTCGAGGGTCAGGGAGGCGAGCACGCCCCCGACATGCACCACGATGAACCCCGTGAACAGCGCCGCCATGTCCAGCCCCTTCAGCAATATGAACGCCGCGACGAACAGGCCGCAGATGATCGCGATCTTCGCCACCTCGGCGCGCATCCATGCGCCGAACGCGCCTCTGCCCTCCGCCCCGGAGGCCGCCGCTCCGGAAGGCGCCCGCAGCACCTTGTGCGCGAAATACGCGGTCGGTACGAGGCTGTTGACGCCTCCGACGAGCGCCGACAGCGCCGCGGCACGACCGAAAGGCATCGCGGCGGCGGCGACCGTGACCGCCAGCACGCACTGGACCCAGAAGACCCGGCTGATCAACGGACGGATCGTCCGAACGGCGTGTATCCCGCAAGGCGGACGGTGCGGGTCGTCAAGCCCGCGCGCCGCGTTCGGGGCACTCCTGCCCGCATCCCGCCGCAGCGACCCCAGGATTGTACGGGGCGGAGTCCGGGCCGATCAACGCCCGCGAGAGATGGTGTCAGGAGCACGTAGTCTGTCCGGTGTAGTAGCACGTCGATTGTCCGGTTTCATGGGGCCTCCCGATGAGGAGGTGCCCCATGAGCCGGACGGAGCTGCTGCAGGAGGTCCGGAAGATGCGATTCGAGGAGGCCCGTGGCGGGTGGCAGGAGAGGCGTCTGACGCAGGCCTCCGCTTCGACCGGCCGTACCATCTCTCCGGCCCGGCGGAATCGTCACGCCGCCCGGGCTTCACGGATGCCGGAGGGCATCTCCGCGACCCGGACCGCCAGGCTCCCGGCCCGCGAGCAGCGCGTCCACCGCCGATGCGAGGTCGTCATGGACTTCGACTCCGTCCGGGCACGCTCCGCTGCTCAAGGTCGCCTCGCCCAGACCGGTGCGGACCAGTATCGGGCGTGCGCCGGCCGCGATCGCCGCTCCGACGTCCCTCGACGAGTCGCCGATGAACGGCACGCCTTCGAGGGAGACGTGCAGTCGTTCGGCGATCCCGTACAGCATGCCCGGCCGTGGCTTGAAGCACTCGCAATCGTCGTTGGGGTGGCAGGGGCAGATGAAGATGGCGTCGATGGTTCCGCCGTGCTCCGCAAGCCGGCGGTACATCTCCTGGTGGATACGGTTGAGATCCTCGAACGTGAAGTAGCGTCGGCGGATCCCCGACTGGTTGGTCGCGATGACGACACGGCAGCCGGCCCGGTTCAGCCGCGCAACGGCGTCGAGGCTTCCGGGGATCGGCTTCCAGTCCTCCGGGGAGCGCACGTGGCGCGCGAGGTTCTCGTTGATCACCCCGTCCCGGTCGAGAATGACGAGATTCAATGGCCTGCTCCGTTCAATGGCCTGCTTCGGCGGAATGCGGGCAGGCGGGTCCGAGTATAGTCCCCGTGGTTCCGCGAGACATGGTGCGGGCCACCGGTCGGGTCCCGTTCGTGGACGATGGGCGATCATCACACGTCGCGCCTCGGGCCGTGCGTCGCGGTCTTCTACCCGCGTACATTAGTCTTGTCGAACTCAAGTTTCGGGATTCGCTGACCGAAATGGATTCCCGCTTTCGCGGGAATGACGGCCAGCCTGAAAGCAACGTGTTTCGCTGAAATGACGTCATTCCCGCGAAAGCGGGAATCCATCGCCTGATCCAAGGTATTTTGAATCCCGAAACTTGAGTTATCGACATGAAGGGGTCGATCGACACGAAGGGCCCTGGTTGACGCGAAGGCCGGGCTGGATCAAGGTGGACGCTTCGCACCGGGCCCGGCGGGCGGGTGGGCGCCGTGTATCGCCCGGCCGAGGTCGAGGAAACGGAACCGGCCGCATGACCTTCTACGCCGACCTGCACGTCCACTCCAAGTACTCCCGCGCGACCAGCAGGAACTGCGATCTCGAGCATCTGGCCTTCTGGGCCCGCAAGAAGGGCATCGGCATCGTCGCCACCGGCGATTTCACGCATCCGGCCTGGAGGGCCGAGCTGAAGGAGAAGCTCGTGCCCGCGGAGCCGGGGCTGTTTCGCCTGCGGCCGGATCTGGAGAGGGCGGTCGAGGAGCGGCTGCCGCCGGCGTGCCGAAGCCGCCGGAACGCGGTCCGGTTCATGCTGTCGGTCGAGATATCGACCATCTACAAGAAGCTCGACAAGACCCGGAAGATCCACCACCTGATCTACACCCCGGACTTCGATTCGACGGATCGGGTGGTCGACAGCCTGTCCAGGATCGGCAACCTGCACTCGGACGGACGACCCATCCTGGGGCTCGATTCACGGCATCTGCTGGAGATCGCGCTGGAGTCCGGGCCGGGCTCCTATCTCGTTCCCGCCCATATCTGGACGCCGTGGTTCGCCGCGCTGGGCTCGAAGTCCGGCTTCGACGCCATCGACGACTGCTACGGGGACCTGAGCCCCCACATCTTCGCGGTCGAGACCGGGCTCTCGTCGGACCCGCCGATGAACTGGCGGGTGTCGTCCCTGGACCGTTTCCGGCTGGTGTCCAACTCCGACGCCCATTCGCCGGAAAAGCTCGGCAGGGAAGTGTGCGTCTTCGACACCGCCCTGGACTACTTCGCCCTGCGCCGGGCTCTGGAGACGGGCGAGGGGTACGAGGGCACGCTGGAGTTCTTTCCCGAGGAGGGGAAATACCACCTGGACGGCCACCGCCATTGCCATGTCCGCCTGTCCCCCGGCGAGACCCGTGAGCACGACGGCCGGTGTCCGGCGTGCGGCAAGCCGCTGACGGTGGGCGTCATGCACCGGGTCGAGGACCTCGCGGACCGGCCGGGGGAAGCCGCTCCCCCCGAGACCGCGGGCCCGATGAAGAGCCTGGTCCCGCTGCCCGAGATCCTGTCCGAAATCCACCAGGTCGGCCCCAGGAGCAAGCGGGTGGCCGAGCACTACGAACGCCTCCTGGGCCGGCTCGGCCCCGAGCTTCCACTCCTGAACACGCTTCCGCTGGAAGACATCGAGCCCGCCGCGTCGCCGCTCGTGACCGAGGCCGTCTCCCGCCTGCGGAAGCAGGAGGTGATCCGGGAGGCCGGCTACGACGGCGTATACGGCACCATCCGCCTGTTCGAGGACGCCGAGTTGCGCCGGCACACGCGGGGCGCCTCGCTGTTCGGGGAGGCGGGCGAAGCCCCCCGGGCGGACGAAGGTGAACGTGATCCTTCATCCACGGAAGGGGGCCCGGTCCGGCCCCGAAGAACGGGAGGGACGGAGACGTCCGGACCTCCGCCCCCGTCGCCGCCGGGCCGCCGGAGCCTGGAGCGCGGCACCCCGCCGGAGCGCTCCGCCGATGTACTGGCCGGCCTCGATCCCGATCAGCGCCGAGCCGCCGAGACCATCGACGGTCCGTTGCTGATCGTGGCTGGCCCGGGATCCGGCAAGACCCGGACCCTGATCCGCCGCATCGCCCATCTGGCCGCGAACCACGGCGTCCCCCCGTCCCGGTGCCTCGCCATCACCTTCACTCGAAGAGCCGCCGGGGAGATGCGCGACCGCTTGCGGGCGCTGTTGCCCGCGGCGTGGGAGCACGTTGCGCTGCATACGTTCCACTCCCTGGGGCTGTCCATCCTCACCGAGCACTGCAATGCGGCCGGCTTGCAGCGGGGGTTCCGGGTCGCGTCGGAGGCCGAAAGGATCGAGCTGCTCCGAGACGCGCTGGACATCTCCGAGAAGCATGCGCGCGGCCGGTTGTCGGCCATTTCGCGCGCCAAGCGGACGCACGCGCTGCCGCCGGACGAAGGTTCGGGCAAGGCGTTCGAGGCATACGAGCGGGCGATGGAAGCCCGCAACCTCTGCGACTTCGACGATCTCGTCATCCGGGCGGCGGACGCGCTGGAATCCGATCCCGCGCTCCGGGCTCTGTACCGGCAGCGCCATCGGTGGGTGTCGGTCGATGAGTACCAGGACGTGGACGAGCAGCAGGTGCGGCTCTTGAAGCAGATCGTCCCTCCCCACGGCAACGTCTGCGCCATCGGTGACCCGGACCAGGCCATCTACGGCTTCCGGGGCGCGGACGTGCGCTTCTTCTCGGAGTTTCAGCAGGACTTTCCGAGGACCCGAGTGGTGCGGCTGACCCGCAACTACCGCTCCGATCGGAACATCGTGATCCTGTCGGGACAGGTGATCGGCCGCCGGGGCTCCGCCCGGCGTGCCGGCCCGGCCGGGGAAGCCGTGGAAAACGTGGCCGACCTCGTCACCCTCCATGAAGCGCCCACCGACAGGGCGGAGGCGGAGTTCATCGTCCAGTCCCTGGAGCGGACGCTCGGCGGGCACAGCTTCTTCTCCATCGACAGCGGACGCGCGGCGGACACCGGAGGGCAGGCGGCTCTGTCGTTCTCGGATTTCGCCGTGCTGTACCGCACCGAGGCGCAGGTCCCGGCCCTCGTCGAGGCTCTCCGCCGCTCGGGGATGCCGTTCCAGCGCCGGTCACACCACCGCCTGCTGGATCATCCCGGAGTGTCCGCGGCGCTCGACGTGCTGCGCGAGACCCGGAGCCCGGGCCTGGTCCGGGAGCTGCTCGAAGCGGCCTGTCTCGGCGGCGGCCGGGGCGATGCGCAGATGCTGGAGGCATGCGAGCTGTTGAGGCCCGCCGCGGTCGCGTGCGGAGACGATCTGCAGCGGTTCCTGTCCGATCTGTCCCTGGGCACCGAGGTGGATACCTGGGACCCCCGCGCCGATCGGATCTCGCTGCTCACCCTCCACGCCGCCAAGGGGCTCGAGTTTCCGGTGGTGTTCATCGCCGGCTGCGAGAACGGCCTTCTCCCTCTGACCTGGGGTCGAGCCGACAGGACGGTCCTCGACGAAGAGCGCCGCCTGTTCTACGTCGGGGTGACCCGCGCCAGGGCGAAGCTGTACCTGTGCCGGGCGAAGAAACGCCCTTGGCGCGGGAAGATGCGCGAGCTGCCGCCGTCTCCCTACCTGGCCGACGTCGAAGAACGGCTCCTCGAACGGCGTCGCTCGCGGATCCCCGGGAAGCAGGGGAAGAACGAGGACGACCAACTGAATCTGTTCTCCTGAGCCGGCGCCGCCGAGGCTCGGTCCATCGCGGCCGGCGCCGGGGGTCCGTCCGCTTTCTTCGCCGTTCCGCCCATGAATGCACGGAGCGGGAACCCGCTCCCCGCCGGCTATCTCTCCAGCAGCCGCGGCATCAGCTCGACGAGGTTGCACGGCCGGGTGCGGTAGTCGAGCTGGTCGGCGATGAGCTTGTCCCACGCGGTACGGCAGGCGCCGGACGAGCCGGGGAGGCAGAAGACGTAGGTCGCGTTGGCGACCCCGGCCAGTGCCCGGGACTGGATCGTCGAGGTCCGGATCTCCTCGTACGAGATGGTTCTGAACACTTCCCCGAAGCCGTCGATGATCTTGTCGAGGAGCGGGTTCACCGCCTCGGGGGTGCCGTCGCGGCCGGTGACCCCGGTGCCGCCGGTGCTGATGACCGCGTTGACCTCGGGGTCCGCGATCCATCCCGACGCCACGGCCCGGATCCGGTAGACGTCGTCGGGCACGATCCGCTTCTCGTGCAGGGTGTGGCCGGCCGCGGTCAGCCGATCCGCGAGCAGCTTCCCGGACTTGTCGGTGTCCTCGGTGCGAGTGTCGGAGACGGTGAGCACGCAGATCGAGAGCGGGATGAAAGCGCGGCCGGCATGCGTGGGAATCGGATCGTTCATGGATCGTTCGCTCGTTCGGAGAGGTGTCCCGGACGATATGGCGGCAGCGCCCGAATCCCGGAGCCATTCCCTTCCGGGATCGAGGGCGGTGCGGGGATCCGACGTCTCACGCCCGATCTCGAGGGCGGTATGGCCCATTCCATTCCTGTCCGGGATCGGGAACGGAGATGGCAGGCCCATTGCCGGCAGGCTTCATTTTCCATCGACATGAACCGGTTACATGAGGCCGAAGAACGGCTGTACCTCGACCGTCTCGCCGGGCTCCACCGTGGCGCCGTCCTCGGGGAGGACGATGAAGCAGTTGGCATCGCTCATCGTGTGCAGGAGGCCGGAGCCGGTCTTGCCGGTGCTGCGCACCACGAGGGCGCCGGAGCCGTCGCGTTCGAGGACGGCGCGGTAGTACTCGACCCGGCCCGGCTTCTTGCGCAGCCGCGTGGTGCAGCGTGCCTCCATCGCGGGCAACGGCCTCGAGTCGATCTCGCCGGAGGCGGCCCGGATCGCGGGCGCCACGAACTGGTAGAACGTCACCATCACCGCCACCGGGTTGCCCGGCAGGCCGAAGAACACCGAATCGCCGAGGAAGCCGAACGCCAGCGGGCGCCCGGGCCGGATCGCGATGCGCCAGAACCCGACCCGGCCGAACTCGGCGAGGGCCTCCTTCACGAAGTCGGCCTCGCCGGTCGAGGCGCCGCCCGAGGACAGCACCACGTCGGCGCGGACGGACGCTTCGCGGAATGCGTCGAGCACCGCATCGCGGCGATCCGGCACGATGCCCAGATCCACGACCTCCACCCCGAGCCGGCCGAGCATGCCGTGCATGGTGAAGCGGTTGCTGTCGTAGACGAGCCCCGGCTCGAAGGGGGCGCCGGGAGTGCGTATCTCGTCGCCGGTCGAGAAGTACGCGACCCGGAGGGTGCGGTAGGCATCGATCCCGGCGATCCCCAGCGAGGCGAGCAGGCCCATCTCCGCCGGCATCACGCGGCGCCCGCGCGGGACCACCACCGCACCGGCCGCGAGATCTTCGCCGGCCTGGCGTACGTGCTGGCCCGGCCGGTTGCCCGGCGGGATGCGCACGCGATCCCCCTCCACCTCCACGTGCTCCTGCATCACCACGGTGTCGGTGCCGGCGGGCATGACCGCGCCGGTCATGATCCGTACCGCCTGCGAAGGCCCGATCGGTCTGGTGAACGGCCTGCCCGCGAATGCGGTCCCCGCGACCTCGTACCAGCGCGGCGTATCGTCCGGTAATGAATCGCCTGCACAGGCATAGCCGTCCATCGCCGAATTCGTATGCCCCGGCACGTTCATGGGCGAGATCACGTCGCGGGCGGGGATCCGTCCGAGAGCGTCGATGACCGCGATCGATTCGACGTCGCCGATCGCTCGCACATGGGCGCGGATCCGGCGCATCGCCTCTCCTGGCGGCAGGAGGTCCGGATCGCCCTCGTAGCAATCGGGCAGGGGCTCGGGAGCGCTCATGGCCGGCACGTTCGCGCGACGCCGCGGCAGCGTCAAGTGGCGGCTCTCCTGGGAACGGCGTGTCCGGGAAGACCCACCGTGGTCCCGCCCGGCCCCGGCCGCCCCGGTCCAAGGCGCAGGCCCGCTACTCCACGCCACACCCGCCCGCACCGCCCATCATCGATTCGACGACGTAGCTCGCGATCTCGTCCGGCGAGTTCAGATCCAGCACGGGCAGCGGCGCCGGCGCGGCGAGCGGCGCGTCGGTGGCGATCGCGACGATGGTGTCGTCGCGGGGGTAGAGCAGGGGACGGCCGATGCTCGGGCGGTGGAGCTCGATCTTCGGAAACCGCTCATGCTTGAACCCTTCCACCAGAATCACGTCGAGCAGCTCCTGGTCGAGCTCCAGCAGCACCTCGTCGAGCGGGGGCTCGCGATCGGCGGGCCGCTCCACCATCAGCGCCCAGCGGCGGCGGGAGGAGATCAGCATCTGCGCCGCCCCCGCCTTGCGCAGCTCGTAGCTGTCCTTGCCGGGGGTGTCGACGTCGAAGTCGTGGTGGGCGTGCTTGACCATGCCGACGCGAAGCCCGCGCCCGGCGAGGATGGGCAGCAGCCGCCGCAGCAGCGTCGTCTTCCCGGTGCCGCTCCAGGCCGCGAAGCCGAGGATCGGGAGGTGCGCGTTGGTCAGCATGGGGGATCCCGGTCCGCCCGCCAATCGGCGCCGCACGGCGCAAGCCGCCGCTCCAGGCGTTCGCGCTCCTGCGGCGTATTGACGTTGAGGAAGGTATCGAGGGCGTCGGAGAAATCCGCGGTTACCGTGCGCCGGGTCGCGTACCAGGCGTCGATCTTGCGCTCTCCCGCTTCGAGGAAGGCGAGCAGGCTCGGCAGCACGCCGCGCGCGAGCAGGGCGAAGACCGGCTGCATGCGTTCGCCGTCGTGGGCGACCGCGATCTCGGCGCCGTCGCGGGCCAGCGCCGCGTGCAGTCTCGGCCCGAGGTCCGAGGCGACGAGCGGCGAGTCGCACGGGGCGGTGAGCAGGAACCGGCCCGCCGCCGCCCCCAGCGCGCTCGCCATGCCCGCGAGCGGGCCGGCGAAGCCGCCCATGGTGTCCGCGATGACGCGGCATCCGGTGATCGTGCGGTATTCCGCGGCATTGCGGTTGGCGTTGACCACGACCTCCGCCGCCTGCGGCCGGAGGGCGTCGACGGCGTGCGCGACCATCGGCCGGCCCGCGACTTCGACGAGGCCCTTGTCCCCGCCGCCCATGCGCCGGGCCCTGCCGCCCGCGAGCACGACGGCGGTCACGTCCTGGAGAGGGTAGGAGGGTGCCGCGGTCACCGTACACCTCGCGCCGCGCCGAACGTGGGATCCCTGACCGCGGGGTGTTCGCGGAGAAGTTTTCTGGTACAACCGTTCATGATCCGGTGCCGGCCGCCCGGCCTTTCAGTCGTTGCGATTCCACGGGCATGCGGTTTCAGTGTGTGCGATCTCACGCGGGGCAGGCCGCGTCAACTGAGGGGAATGGTACTCCCGCCTCCCCGCTGAAGGCCGGACAAGGGCGGAGGCGAGGGTAGATCAGGGGAGTGCGCGGGCGAAACCGCCCGGAGAGCAACCGCCCGGAGAGTCGCCGGGGCCGGGCGCTCGATATGCCACGGTCTTCCCGCCAGCTTGCCCGGCAGGTCGCGAGTGGCGCCACCGGCGAAGCCCGATGCGGGGGCCGAATGCCCGAAGGGCTCGAACCTCAACGGAGTCATGGCCGATGAACGAAGAGACATTCAACTTGCAGATCCGCAAGTTCCTGAAGAAGGTCGGAGTCACCTCGCAGCGCGAGATCGAGAAGGCGGTACGGGAGGCGGTCGCGTCCGGAGCGCTTTCCGGTAACGAGAAGGTGCGCGCCTCGGTCACCCTGAAGCTCCCGGATCTGGGAGTCGAGCTCGACATCGACGATCGGATCGCCCTCGACTGACCGCCGTCTCCTTGCCGCCGGCGATCCGGCGGGCACCGTGTCGACCGCCACTTCAGAAGGTTCCAGGAGATCACAATGGCATCCGTACAGCCGATCCACCCCGCGAAGTTCTCCGAAGAAGAATGGTACGTGCGTTGCGAGCTCGCCGCCTGCTACCGCGCGTTCGTCAAGTTCGGATGGACGGACCTCATCTACACCCACATCTCCGCCCGCCATCCCACCGAGGAGGGCTGCTACCTCATCAACCCCTACGGCCTGCTCTTCGACGAGATCACCGCGTCGAACCTGATCGTGGTGGACTTCGACGGCAACGTGGTGCGCGGCGACCATCCCTACAACGACGCCGGCCACGCGATCCACAGCGTCGTGCTGATGAAACGCCCCGACGTCCACTGGGTGCTGCACTCGCATACCCGGGCGGGGATGGCGGTCTCCTGCATGAAGGGCGGGCTGTTGCCGCTCACCCAGCAGGCGATGCTGTTCGACGGCCAGCTCTCGTACCACGAGTACGACCATCAGACGGTGGGATCGGAGGAGTGCGAGAGGCTTGCCGTGGATCTCGGGAGCAACAACGCCATCATCCTTCACAACCACGGGTTGCTCACCTGCGGGGCGACCGTCGGCGAGGCGTTCACCCTGCTCTACAACCTGGAGAACGCCTGCAAGGTGCAGGTCGACGTGCTCTGCTCGCGGGTGGAGACGATCCTGCCCAAGCCGGAGGCGGTGGCCAAGCTCGCGGCGGTCGGCGGCGCGGGCGGCAACGGCGGCGCCCTGGAATGGACGGCGGTGGTGCGCTCCCTCGAACGCGGCGATCCTTCCTTCCGGACCTGAAACGGCGGGCGGCAGGGCGGTGCCGGGTCGCGCCGCGGCCCACCGGTTCCGTGGGGCGCGGATCGGCGCCGCCGAGGCCGCTTCGAGCCAATCGGTCTGCGGGCTCCCCGGGGCGGCCCGGTATCGACGCCCCGCCGCGAGGAACCTGGGTCCGAAGCGGATCCCGGTGGCGGAAGGGGCGGTGAAGAAGCGGGATCCCCTTGGCGTTCAGGCGCCCGGGGCCGTCGCCGGCGTGGCTGTCCGAGCGGCCGATGCGGGCGGGGCCGGACGGCGTGCGGGGACCGCGTCGAACTCGATCCGGTCGGCGCCGTTGTAGACGAGGAAGTGCCGGCCCTTCGCGCGCGCGATCATGATCACCCCGAGGTCCCCGGCGAGCTCCAGTCCCATGTGGGTCACCCCGGAGCGCGAGAGGATCGCGGGGATCCCCATGTGCGCCGCCTTCATCACGATCTCGGAGGTGAGCCGCCCGGTCGTGTAGAAGATCTTGTCGGCGCCGCCCACCCGGTCGAGCCACATCAGGCCGGAGATCGCGTCGGCCGCGTTGTGGCGTCCGACGTCCTCGATGAAGGTGACGATCTCGGTGCCATGGCAGAGCGCGCAGCCGTGCACCGCCCCGGCCTGCCGGTAGATCTCGTTGTACGAGGAGATCGACTTGAGCAGGCCGTAGATGCCCGACTGGGTGAGCTGCACCTCCGGGAGGCGCATCTCGTAGAGCTTGTCGAGGGTGCAACTGAACACCGTGCCCTGGCCGCAACCGGTGGTCACGGTGCGCTTGGAGAGCTTCCGCTCCCAGTCGATGATGCCTTCGCCCCTGAACGTCGATACGTTGACCTGCTCCCGCTCCCAGTCGACGTCCACCGAGCGGATCTCCCCGATGTCCTCGATGAGCCGCTGGTTGCGGAGGTAGCCCAGGGTGAGGGCCTCGGGCCAGGTGCCCAGGGTCATCAGGGTCACCACCTCGCGGTCGTCGACCTTGATGGTGAGAGGAAACTCTCCGGCCACGCGGAGATCACGGGTGTCGCCGTACTCGTCGACGGCCTGCACCGCGTGGGTGGGAGCGAGCCCCGCCCGGGTCATCTCGGGGCGATATGCCGGGGTCCCGGAATCCATCGTTGCGCGCCTCGACTGTTCACAGCCCCCGGCAGTATACGCAAGCAACCGCGGAGCCGGATTCACCACCGCGACCGTCGTCGTCGGCCGTCCATGCCGGACCACCTCCGAGGCGGCGCCGGGGCGGGCCGGTGGAGCGGCGCCCGCGGCACCGATGCCGCGCCGTCCATGCCGGTCCGCCCGAGGCGGCACGGGGGCCGTCCGGCGGTCCGGCCGGAACGATCGAGGCCGCACGAACGTGTCGCGGCGAAGCCACGATGCAGGACCGTCCCCCGGACATGTTATGTTTGCACGTCGATTCTGATGGTGGTCGCAGGCGGCTCGACGATCGATGTCCGGCGAGAGTGCTGCTCGGAATTCCCTCGGCATCCCCGTGTCGGTGGTGCTGGAGCGGCGTATCGCGCGGGTGGGCCCATGGTCGCAGGTGCAGTGGGAGGCGGTTGCGGCGGTGGCGGGCGAGGAGGTCGTCTCCGAGCGCGGCGCGGCCACGCTGGTGCACGAGGACGACGAGTGCCGGCGCTACCTCTGGCCCGGACTCGTGGTCGAGCTGTTTCCGGACGGCTGCGAAAGCTACTGGTACAACCTGCTGAGCGATCGGCCCTCCCTCTTCGTGGTGTGCTTCGAAGGGGACGAGGACGAGGAAGGCGAGGTCGAGCTGATCCCGGCCATCGTGACCGCGAGCCAGGACGAGGCGAACGCGCATCTGGAGTCCGACGATCCGGTCTACTCCGTGCCGATGCCCGAGAAGATCGTCGAGTGGGTGGAGCGCTACGTGGTCGAGAACTACGAGCCGGAGGTCAAGAAGAAGCGCAAACGCGAGGATTGGACGCGGGGGTCGGAGGACACTGCACGTGAACGCAAGGGATCGCGGCGTCTCCACTGAGGCCCGGACCGCCCTCGACGCCGAGGGACCGCTACGGCGCTGGGCACGGCGCCGGCGCGAAGTCGCCCGTGAAGAGCAGGCGGCGGCCGAGGTCCGGCGGGGAGAGGCGCCCCCGGAGCTGCTCCAGGACTCGCTCCATGAGTCGTTCCACGAGCTGCCGGGGGTTCGCGATTCGGACGACGGTGCATCCGGGCCGGCCGCGGAGGCGGAGAAGGTTCCGTCCGACGAGGACATGCCGCCCCTCGACAGTCTCGACGAGGACAGCGATTACAGCGGCTTCCTCTCCCCGGGGGTCAGCGAAGCACTGCGGCGTCGCGCGTTGCGCAAGCTGTTCATGAGCGCGGTGTTCAACATCCCCGACGGACTCGACGATTACGACGACGACTTCACCTCGTTTCAGGCGCTCGGCGACGTCGTGACCTCGGACATGCGGCACCAGGCGGAGATGGAAGCGGAGCGCGCGAAGCAGGCGCGGGCCGATGCGGAGCCGGCGTCCGGACATCGGGACGAGCCAAGCCGGGGCGAAGACGCGATCAGGGGCGAAGACGAGCGTCTTGCGCACGCGGACGGCGAGGCGAGGGCTGCGGAGGAAGAGGGTCCTGCCGGGACCGCGGCGCCTGCCGAGCCGCCGGTGGCCGCGGGCTCCGAGCCTCCGGAGGACGTTGCGAGCGAAGACGGCGCCCTGGATCCCGTTACGGGCGAGGGCGCCGCCGATGGGACGGAATTCTCCGATTCGCGGGACGCCACCGGGCGCGATTCGCCGCCGGATGCCGCCGGCGTTCGCGCGGCGGCCGGCCCCGGGGCGGCCGATGGCGCCGCGGCGCGAAGCTCCGCGGGTGAACCGGCCGCCGGGAGCGAAGAAGCATCCCGCGCCTCGCGGGATGCGGATGGCGGCATGCCGGATTCTCCCGCCGGCGAGCTTGCGTCGACCGACGCCGGTGCCCCCGGGGATCCCGGCCCATCGGGTCTCGGGTGAACATGAGCGAAACGGATACCGCGGCAAATGCGCTCGAGCGCACGCTGCCCGCGACGACCGCGGACGGCGCCGCGCGTCTCCGCGCTCTCGACGAGGCGCGCAATGCCGCCGCGGCGCCGACCGGCCTCGTCAGCTACGTCTCGTCCGGGCGCCTCGCCCTCATCGGATCGGTGGCCGAATCGTCGCCGGTGGCGGAGCGGATCGGAGAGGCGCTCGACGCGGTGATCGTCGCCCCTCCGGGCGACGAATCCGGTGACCGCGGCGCCGCGCGTGTCATCCGCGCCACGATCACCGAAGTGGAGGGGCATCTCGGCGCGTTCACACTCCGTGCGGAGGGTGACGGTGCGCCGATCGTCGTCGCTCCGTCGCCGCTCACCGGGAACAAGCCGTTCGACGTCGTGATCGATTTGCGATCCGAGCCCGCCGTCGAGCACGAGGTGCTTCCGCCGGGCTACTTCGCGCCGCGCGGCGACGAGGCGGCGCTCGCGGAGGCGGTCGAACAGGCGGCGGATCTCGTCGGCGAGTTCGAGAAGCCCCGCTACTTCGGCTACGACCCGGACATCTGCGCGCACGGCGCGTCCGGCATCCGCGGGTGCACGCGCTGCCTCGACGCCTGCCCCACCGGCGCGATCCGCTCGATCGGCGAGCGCGTAGAGGTCGATCCGTATCTCTGCCAGGGGGCGGGGGTGTGCGCGAGCGCGTGTCCGACCGGAGCGATGACCTACGCATATCCGCCGCCGGGGGATCAGCTCGCGGCCCTGCGCGCGGCCCTGGCCACGTACCGGGAAGCCGGAGGACGGTCGCCGACGCTCCTGTTCCACGATGAGGAGACGGGGGGCGAGCAATGGGCGCGCGTGGCGCACGAAGTGCCGGAATCGGTCATCCCGTGGGCGGTCGAAGAAGTCGGCTCCATCGGCATGGACGCCTGGACGGCGTGTATCGCATGGGGGGCGCGGGTGGTGATACTGGCGCCGGAACGGGTGCCGGGCTCCGTCCGGCGCGAGCTCGACGTGCAGATCGTCGTCACCCGCACGATACTGGAGGCGATGGGGTATCCGGCGGCCTTGTCGTCGCTCGTGGCCGACGGCGAGGCGCTCGCCCTCGCCCTCGCTCCGCCTGCGGCTCCCGATCCCGCCACCGATCCACCGGCCACGTTCGCACCGTCCGGAGAGAAGCGCACCGACGTCCGGCTCGCGCTCGACCACCTCTACGAGCATGCGCCACGGCGGCCGGAGGTCGCCGCTCTCCCCCCCGCCGCGCCGTTCGGAACCGTCGACGCCGACCGTGGCGCGTGCACGCTGTGCATGGCCTGCGTGTCGGTCTGCCCCGCATCGGCCCTGCAGGCGGGAGGCGACGAGCCCCGCCTCTCGTTCATCGAGATGAACTGCGTGCAGTGCGGCCTGTGCGAGCGGGCGTGCCCCGAATCCTGCATCACCCGCGGCCAACGCTACCTCTTCGACCGCGAAGCCCGGCGCCGTCCCCGTACCCTCAACGAGGACCAGCCGTTCCGTTGCGTGAGCTGCGGCAAGGTGTTCGGCACCACGTCGGTGGTGATGCGCATGCAGGAACGGCTTGCGGGCCACTCCATGTTCCAGGCTCCGGGCGCCCTGGCCCGGCTGCGGATGTGCGAGGATTGCCGGGTCAAGGACATGTTCAGGAGCGAGGCGGCGGCTCGGGAATGAGGACAATTCGGGAGATTCGGACCGGAAACAGGCCGGAGATGGGCCAAAGCGAACCAATTGATGTCGATGCCCTCTGTACTTTTCCCCGCGGATGGCTTATCGTCGATCCGAATCGGGATTTCTCCCACACTCTCGTACAAGCCGGGATTGGAGTTTGCTGCAAGATCCCCGATAGTTGCACCGGCTTTCCGGGAGCAATCGGACACAGCGATGGAACCGGCTCTCGATATCAGGTCCGGTATGACCGCTGAAGCCGTCCCGTCGCCGAGCGACGCGGACGGTGACGCCGTGCGGGCCAACACCTACGGCCTGCTCGGTACATTGCTCGCCAGTCCCCCGCGCAACGAGATCTTCGATCTGCTGGCGGGCATCGAAGTTCCTTCCACCGATGGACTCGGCGCCGCCTGGGAAGCGCTCAGGCGCGCGGCCCGACACGCCGCCGTCGACGCCGTCGACGACGAGTACCACGACCTGTTCATCGGGGTCGGTCGCGGCGAGCTCATCCCTTACGGTTCGTGGTATCTCACCGGCTTCGTGATGGACAAGCCGCTCGCAGCGCTCCGTTCCGATCTCGCCGCCCTCGGCTTCGAGCGGCAGGACGACGTGAAGGAGCCCGAGGATCATGCCGCCGCGCTGCTGGAGACGATGGCCCTCATGGTCGCCTCTCCGGAGCACGGGATCGACGTGCAGCGGCGTTTCTTCGATCGCCACGTCGCGACGTGGATGCGCACGTTCTTCGCGGATCTGCAAACCGCCGGCTCGGCGCGTTTCTACCGGGCGGTAGGGCAGCTCGGCGATCGGTTCATGGCGTTTGAGATGCAGTACCTTTCGATTGTCGTTTGAACCCGGGAGCCGCCCGCGGAGATGCCGGCGGCAGTCATCATCAAGAGGAGGCAAGCATGAACACGAGAACCTCGGAACCGCACGGCAGGCGCGAGTTCCTGAAGAGAGCGGCGGTGACCGGCGGTGCCGTCACCGTGGCGGCAGCGGCGGGCGCCGCAACGGCCGCCACCGATGGGCCGGCCGCCGTTGGCGCCGTGGACACGGCGCCGGAGTCCAGGGGCTACCGCATGACCGACCACGTCGAGCGGTACTATCGGCTCGCCCGATTCTGACCGCACAGAGGGAGGAACCACTGATGAAGCTCATTCGGAAGAATGGCCGGACCGCCGGCTCCGTCCATGTCGCGGCGCCTCGCGGCGCGATCGGACGCCGGACCTTCCTCAGGCGCTCCGGCCTGACAATGGGAGGCGCCGCAGTCGCGACGATGCTGCCCCCCGCGATGATGCGCAAGGCGAGCGCGGCGGCGGGCCACGGTCCGCGGGAAGGCGTCGGGACCGAGATGCGGCGCAGCGTCTGTACCCACTGCTCGGTCGGCTGCGGCGTGATCGCGGAGGTGCAGAACGGGGTGTGGACGGGGCAGGAGCCGGACTTCGATTCCCCGCTGAACCTCGGAGCGCACTGCGCGAAGGGCGCCTCGGTACGCGAGCACGGCATCGGCACCCGGCGCCTGAAGTACCCGATGAAGCTCACCGGCGGCAAGTGGAAGCGCATGAGCTGGGACGACGCCATCGACGAGATCGGCGACGCCATGCTGCGCATCCGCGAGGAGTCGGGGCCGGATTCGGTGTACTGGCTCGGATCGGCCAAGCACAGCAACGAGCAGTCCTACCTGATCCGCAAGTTCGCGGCGTACTGGGGCACGAACAACGTCGACCACCAGGCGCGCATCTGCCATTCGACGACGGTCGCGGGAGTTGCCAACACGTGGGGCTACGGCGCCATGACCAACTCCTACAACGACATGCACAACTGCAAGGCGATGATCTTCGTCGGGTCCAACCCGGCCGAAGCCCATCCGGTGGCGATGCAGCACATCCTCCGCGCCAAGGAGAACGGCGCCAAGATGATCGTCTGCGACCCGCGCTTCACCCGCACCGCCGCCCACGCGGACCTGCACGTGCAGCTTCGCCCCGGCTCCGACGTGGGGCTGATGTGGGGCATGCTCTGGCACGTCTTCGACAACGGCTGGGAGGACAAGGAGTACATCCGGCAGCGCGTCTACGGGATGGACGAGATCCGCGAGGAGGTGCAGAAGTGGACGCCGGAGGAGACCCTGCGGGTCACCGGAGTCCCGGCCGAGACGGTGAAGGCGGCGGCGAAGATGATGGCCGAGAACCGGCCCGGCACCATCGTGTGGTGCATGGGCGGGACGCAGCACACCATCGGCAACAACAACACCCGCTCGTACTGCGTGCTGCAGCTCGCGCTCGGCAACATCGGCAAGTCCGGCGGCGGCGCGAACATCTTCCGCGGCCATGACAACGTGCAGGGCGCGACGGACCTCGGCGTCCTCTCGCACACCCTCCCGGGCTACTACGGGCTGAAGCCCGGATCGTGGGCGCATTGGGCGCGCGTATGGGAGACGGACCTCGACTGGCTCAAGGGCCGCTTCGACCCCACCCCGGTCATCGGCGACGGCGGCAAGGAAATCCTGCCGATGAACTACAAGGGCATCCCCGTCTCGCGCTGGATCGACGGCGTGAACGAGGACAAGGACAACATCGGCCAGCGCGACAACGTGCGGGCGATGGTGCTCTGGGGCCACGCGGTCAACAGCCAGACCCGCGGGATCGAGATGAAGAAGGCGATGGAGAAGCTCGATCTCATGGTCATCGTCGATCCGTATCCGACCCACGCGGCGGTCATGAACGATCGCAAGGAAGGGACGTACCTCCTGCCGGCCTCGACCCAGTTCGAGACCTACGGCTCGGTCACCGCGTCGAACCGCTCGATCCAGTGGCGCGACCGGGTCATCGATCCGGTGTGGGAGTCCCTGCCGGATCACACCATCATGGCCAAGTTCGCGCGCAAGCTCGGCTTCGCGGACGAGCTGTTCAAGAACGTCCAGGTCAACGCGACCACCGACGAGCCGAACGTCGAGGACATCACCCGCGAGATCAACAAGGGGATGTGGACGATCGGCTACACCGGCCAGAGCCCCGAGCGGCTGAAGCTCCATACCGAGCACCGCAAGACCTTCGACACCACCACGCTCCGCGCCGAGGGCGGACCCGCCGACGGCGACTTCTACGGGATGCCGTGGCCCTCGTGGGGGAACCCGGACACCGAGTTCACCTACGTCAACACCAAGGGCGAGACGGTCACCAAGAAGGGGCATCCGGGCACCCCGATCCTCTACAACCCGAGCATGGCGGTCGGTGACGGCGGCCTCACGTTCCGCGCGCGTTTCGGCGTCGAGCGCAACGGCGTGAACCTCCTGGCCGAGGGTGTCCACAGCGTGAGCTCGGACCTCACGGACGGCTACCCCGAGTTCAACGACAAGATGCTCAAGCAGCTCGGATGGTGGTACGACCTCACCGAGGAGGAGAAGGCGGCGGCCGAGGGCAGGAACTGGAAGACCGACCTCTCCGGCGGTATCCAGCGCGTGGCCATCAACCACGGATGCGCGCCTTTCGGCAACGCCAAGGCCCGCGCCGTGGTGTGGACGTTCCCGGATCCGGTGCCGATCCATCGCGAGCCGTTGTTCTCGCCGGATCGGGCGCTGGTCGAGAAGTACCCGACCTACGAGGACCGCAAGCGGTTCTACCGGCTGCCCACGCGCTATGCCTCGTACCAGGCCGAAGACCACTCGAAGAACTTCCCGCTCATCTTCTCCAGCGGTCGCCTCGTCGAGTACGAGGGCGGCGGCGAGGAGCAGCGCTCCACGGCGTGGCTGGCGGAGCTGCAGCAGGACATGTTCGTCGAGATCAACCCCAAGGACGCGAACGACCGCGGCCTGGAGGACGGCCAGATGGTCTGGATCGAGACTCCGACCGAGGGCACGGCGACGATCAGGGCGAAGGCCATGGTCACCCGCCGGGTCGCCCCGGGGGTGGTCTGGACGCCGTTCCACTTCGGCGGTTACTTCCAGGGCGAGGATCTCGTGGCGAAGTACCCCGAGGGGACCGCCCCCTACGTGCGCGGTGACGCCTGCAACACCGCGATGACCTATGGCTACGATTCGGTGACGCAGATGCAGGAGACCAAGGTCTCCCTGTGTCAGATCCGCGCTGCCTGAACAGGAGGAGACCTACGATGGCTCGAATGAAGTTTCTCTGTGACGCCGAGCGCTGCATCGAGTGCAACGGCTGCGTCGTCGCGTGCAAGAACGAGCACGAGGTGCCCTGGGGCGTGAATCGGCGTCGCGTGGTGGTGCTCGACGACGGGGTGCCGGGCGAGAAGTCGATCTCGGTGGCGTGCATGCACTGCACCGACGCGCCCTGCGCCGCGGTCTGTCCGGTGGACTGCTTCTACACCACCGACGACGGCATCGTCCTGCACGACAAGGACCTGTGCATCGGCTGCGGCTACTGCTTCTACGCCTGCCCCTTCGGGGCGCCGCAGTATCCGCAGAAGGAGGCGTTCGGCGTGCGCGGCAAGATGGACAAGTGCACGTTCTGCGCCGGTGGTCCGGTGGCGGACAACTCCGACATGGAGTACGAGAAGTACGGCCGCAACCGGATCGCGGAAGGCAAGCTTCCGCTGTGCGCGGAGTTCTGCTCGACGAAGGCGCTGCTCGCGGGGGATGGAGACCTCGTGGCCGACATCTACCGCGAGAGGCTGACCCGGCGCGGTGGCCGGCCGCAGCAGTGGGGCTGGGAGACGGCCTACGTCGAGAAGGGCTGACGAAGGCGAAGGCGGTTGCCCGTCCGTGGCGGCGCCCCGCGGCGCCGTCACGGGCAGGGTCGAGCCCGCTCCCAATCCGCTCACGACAACATGCTCGAGGAGAAGACATGACCATCAAGAACGCGACGTTTGCCGCGGCCGTGGTGGTGGCGGCGGCAGGGATCGCCGGGTGCTGGGATTCCACGGAGGTCACCATGCACAACCCCGGAGAGTACAAGGGGGAGGCGGACCCCCTGCTGGCGCAGTCGGCGTCGGCGAGAACCGACACGCTGACGAAGCGGTTCCAGCTCGTGCAGATCGATCGCTGAGCGGCCTCAATCCTTCGGAGGAGCACCGGTCATGACTCGAAACGGAAATTCGACACCCGAGAGGCGGAGGCGCTACTGGCGCATCACCCTCGCGAGTGTCGTGCTGATGATCGTCGGGGCAATGGCGCTGCCCCTCACCGGCTATCTCTACGTCGGGCTTTCCGATGCGTACGCACAGGGCGGCGGGGCGGAGGATTCGAACCCGCGCGCGAACTACTGGCGTGCGGTACGTGCCGGGCAGGCCGGATCGGGTGCCGATGGCGTCAACTACAGCTCCGTCACCGGACGGCCCATGCCGGGCAGTGATGCGGTCTGGCTGAACCGGGAGGCGGACAACCTCATCGACGGCAGCGGGCAGAACTGGCGGCAGATCCGCAACCGGGTCATCGCCGTGTACGGCGGCTGGGCCCTGTTCGGTCTGATCGTCGTCATGCTCCACTTCTATGCCATCCGGGGCAAGGTCGCTCTGGAAGACGGCATGTCCGGCGTGAAGGTGCGGCGCTGGACGCCGTGGGAACGCTTCGTGCATTGGGTGACCGCGGTGTCGTTCGTCGTCCTCGCGGTGACCGGCCTGAGCCTGCTCTTCGGGAGGACGATCCTGATCCCGCTGATGGGCCCGGAGGGGTTTTCGGTCTGGGCCACCATGTCGATGGGCCTGCATGAATTCGTCGGACCCTGGATCTTCACCCCCGGCGTCGCGCTGATGATTGCGATGTGGCTGGTGAACAACCTGCCCGAGAAGGGCGACGTCGAGTGGTGGATCAAGGGCGGCGGCATCATCGGCAAGAGCCATCCGAGCAGTGGACGGCTCAATTCGGGCGAGAAGGTCTGGTTCTGGTTCATCGCGACCTTCGGGGTGGCCTGCATCGTCACCGGCGTCATCCTCGCGTTCCCCGTCGAGTGGGCGCAGACCCGGAGCACGATGCAGCTCTCCAACGTTGTTCACGGTGTCTGCGCGTTGCTGTGGATTGCGTTCTGGATGGGTCATGCGTACATCGGCACCATCGGATCCGAGGGCTCGCTCGAAGCGATGACCACCGGCTACGTGGACGTGAACTGGGCCAAGCAGCACCATGATCGCTGGTACGAGGAGATCGCCGACACCGCCGAGCACGTGACGGTGCAGCAGCCCGCCGCCAGCGGCCCTACGGGAGAGCCGAGCGCCGCCAAGGCTTGAACTTCTGCTGCCATCCGTCCAGCGCCGTTATCGGCGCAGACGTTCCGACGCCCCGTCTCGAACGAGACGGGGCGTCGCAGTCACGCCGCTATCCCCGTCGTGTCGATGCCGCCCTCGATACCGCACGTAGCGGTCGCGCTCCGGCAGCGCGAACGAATCCCGTCAAGGTAGCCGATCGGGTCGTCCTTCGGACGTGAACTCCACCGGTCGAGCAGAAGCGCCCTGCGGTGGGTGGAACGTGGTCAAGGGCGGCCACAGTCTCCGGCGCCGACACGCTTCAGCCAGATACCCTCCCCGAGGCGCGTGTTCGAATCGTCGATGATGCGGCGACAGGCTTCGTGGCGGCTGCGCAGGATGCGTTCGGATCGGTCGCTGAAGTGTACTTCGCCCGGGCTGCCGGCGAGGGGGACGAAGAAGGCGCTCTGCACGCAGGGGTGTTCCTTCAGTTGTTGCAACGTCTTGCGAAAGCCCGCCTTGCGGAGCGTGAGCGCCGCCAGCTTGCCGGCCACGGACAGGGGAACACTCCTGGCGCGCACCGACTCGTTGACGGGGTGGGGTGGGGCGGCCCCGAACCCGGCGGTCCCGCAGAGATCGGCCAGCACTGCGAGCAGTCGCTCCGTGTGCTCGACGAGTGTGGAGAACTCCACGGTCAGGATGTCCACGGGAAGTCCGTAGAGCCTCGACAGGTCTTCGGGAACGAGGCTGTCCCGGACTGCGGCTCGTTCCAGCACCTTCGCACCGAAGAGCGCTGACAGCTCTCCCCGGCTCTTGCGGAATCTCATCATGGATTCGGCACGGGCTTGGTGCTCGCGAAAGAACACGACGAGCAGGGTTCTGTGGCCGTGCGCTCCGAGGGCCTCGATGCCTGCGGCAAGTGATGGATCGCGGTATGCGTGGTTCGCCACGTCGACGAGGATGATGGACGGAGAGGCGCCGCGGACCTGCCGCAACGCTCTCTCGAAGCGCCGGAGCGAACGGTAGTAGTGTGCCTCCTTGATCTCGGGAGCTTCGAAGGCGTCGTGGTTCGTGAGGATCGCATGGAGAAACGTACTGCCCGAGCGGCCGGGACCGACGCCGAGGAGGTATTCGTACAAGGGACGGTCCGGGGTCACGGTGGGGGGAATAGGAGGACGGGGACGGGGCAGACGCAGTGTATCGGGTCAGCAGGCAGTAGAGCCAGTGTGAGTCTTTTCCAATACGAAAAGGTGACACCGGGCTCGAGGAAGCGCTCGGCGTGGTCGAGGGACTTGAGCTTGGTCGTTGCGGGGTCGTCACGTCGCGGTCGCGGTAGCGCTTCGTGACCCGTCACTTGGCGTCGAGCGTCGCGGTCATTTAGACTACCCATCCCCGGGGCGCGTAGCTCAGTGGGAGAGCACCGTCTTCACACGGCGGGGGTCGCTGGTTCAATCCCAGCCGCGCCCACCACATGACACCCGGGGCGGCAACGTGACCGAATGAGCCACGATGCAGCCGAAACCCGCTTCCCCCCTCCCGGTCCGGGCCACAGGATCCAGCCTGTCCCCGGCTTCGCGCGCGATTCGGCCGTAGCGTCACCGTCATGCAGTCCATCGCGGAATCCGAAGTGGCCGGGGACGAGCGCACTCTTGCGCGAGAGGCAGGCGCGGGGAATGCGCCGGTGAGCGCCTGGCTCCGCCCGGAGAATCTGGACGACGCGCTTGCGAGCCTGGGCGAGCGCCCGCATCGAGTACTCGCGGGGGGGACCGACGCATACCCGGCCGATGCCGCCGCGACCGGGTGGGGACAACCGGGCATCGATCACCCGGACGCCCCGCCAATCCTGGACGTCAGCGCCCTTGACGCGCTCTCTGGCATCCGCCGCTTTCCGGACCGGATCGAGATCGGCGCCCTGGTCACCTGGACCGAGGCGATCGAATCCGATCTGCCGGCGTGGTTCGACTGCGTGCGCCTTGCCGCCCGCGAGGTCGGAGGACGGCAGATCCAGAACCGCGGCACGCTGGCGGGCAATCTCTGCAACGCATCGCCGGCGGCGGACGGCGTGCCCGCGCTGCTCGTCCTGGACGCGCGCGTGCGCTTGCAGAGCCGCGGCGGCTCCCGGGAGGTTCCGCTCGGGGGGTTCATCACCGGCAACCGCCGCACCTGCCTGCGGCCCGGCGAGCTGATGACCGCGATCGTCATCCCCTCCCCCGCCGCGGATGCGCGCTCCACCTTTCTCAAGCTCGGCGCACGGCGCTACCTCGTGATCTCCATCGCGATGGCCGCGGCCTGCCTGGAGCTGGAGGAGGGGCGCATCCGCAACGCGCGCCTCGCCGTCGGCGCGTGCTCGGAGGTCGCGCAGCGCCTGACCGGCCTGGAAGCGCGCCTTCAGGGCGTGCCCGCGGCCGAAGCGCCGGGCATGGTGCGGGACGAGGACTTCGCGTCCCTCTCCCCCATCGACGACGTGCGCGCCTCCGCCTCGTACCGCCGGCACGGCGCGCGGGTCCTGGTGCGCCGGGCGCTGGAGGCGCTGGTCCGCTCGAAAGATGCAAAGCGGGAGCCGCGCGCAGGATCGGGCTGGACTGCATTCCCCCCGGCTGGCGACTCGCCGGGTCGGATCGCTCCCACATGAACCGGCGGGTGGCCGCCGGACGCGCACCCGCTCCGTCTCGCCCGTACGGCCTCCGGAGCCCGGTGCGCCGGGCGCTCGATA
Source organism: Gammaproteobacteria bacterium (assembly GCA_965204915.1). Classification (GTDB taxonomy): domain Bacteria; phylum Pseudomonadota; class Gammaproteobacteria; order HK1; family HK1; genus HK1. Next base: position 72,096 of record OZ242023.1, read on the forward strand.
CACCGGCTCGTTCCGAAGACGCAAAGCGGGGGCCGGGCAGGTGATCGAACCGGGCCGTTCCCACATCGGTGGGTGCGCGATTGAATCGGATCGCATGCGAGCCGGCGGATGCGCGACCGAGCCGCACCGTTTCTTCGTCAACGGGCGGATGGTCGAGGTCGATGCGCCGCCCGCCTCCCGGCTCACGCGCGTGCTCCGCGACCATCTCGGACTGACCGGCGCCAAGGTCGGCTGCGACGCGGGGGATTGCGGCGCCTGCACGGTGCTGCTGGACGGGGAGCAGGTCTGTGCCTGCCTGGTGCCGCTCGGCCAAGTGCGAGGACGCGCGATTACCACGGTCGAGGGGCTGGCGGAGAACGGTGGCCTGAGCCGGCTGCAACGGGCGTTCCACGAGCACGGCGCGGCGCAGTGCGGGATCTGCACGCCGGGCATGCTGATGGCGGCGAGCACCCTCCTCGACCGGCCACGCCCGCCTTCCGAGCCGGAGGTGCTCGATGCGCTCGGCGGGGTGCTGTGCCGGTGCACGGGCTACCGGAAGATCGTGCGGGCGGTGCTGGCGGCGGCGAACGGCGCGGTGGACGGTGCGACGAAGGGCGCAGCAGGCGATGTGATGGGCGATGCGGCGGACGCCCTGCCGGAGGCGGAACCGGAATCCCGCCGGCATCCGGGACCCTGCGACCAGCGATCCGCCCCGCGGGACACGGGCTCGAACGGCGGAGGCATCCCCGGTCCGGGGCCGGAATCGGCCGTTGCACCGGATAGGGCTTCGAGTGGCGCACCCAAGCCCGCCCCGCTCCGGCTGGAGCCCGGCCCGCAAGAAACGGACGCGGCGCCGCTCGCCGATGGCGAACGGCCCTCGTCATGGATTTCATGTGGCCTCCGGGCACGGGATGCCGGTCCGCTGCCGCCCGCCGGTAAGGGCCGGGTGGGCACGAGCCCCGCCACGGAACACACGGGCGCCAAGCGCTACGTGGGCCGCCGGCTCCCGAGCGTGGACGGTCCCGCCAAGGTCACGGGCCGGGCCGTCTTCGGCGCGGACGGCGTGCCCGCCGGCGCGCTCCGGCTGCGGGTCGTGCGTTCCCCTCACGCACATGCGCGCTTCATCCTCGGGGACTGCACCGCGCTCCACGAACGCCATCCCGGACTCGCCCGCATCCTCACCGCCGCCGACGTCCCCGGGGTCAACGGCTTCGGCATCTACCCGGAGGTCAAGGATCAGCCGGTGCTCGCCCCCGGCATCGTGCGCTACCGCGGCGAGGCGGTGCTCGCGCTGGTCGGCGACGAGGACACCCTTACCCGGCTCACCGATGATCGACTCCCCATCGTCTGGGAGCCGATCCCGGCCCTCTCCGACCCCCGCGACGCGCTCGCGGACGGCGCTCCGCCCGTCCATCCGGACCGACCGGACAACGTGCTCGCCCGAGGGCGCGTGCGCACCGGGGAAATGCCGCGGCCGGGCAGCGGCCGGCGGGGTATCGACCCGTCCGGTGGCGGTTCGTCCCGTATCGACCCACTCGACGTCGATCCGTCCGGCGTCGGTCCGCCCGTTGTCGGCCTGTCCGGTGGCGATTCGCTGGATGCCGGCCCATCCGACGTCGGGCCGCCTGACGCCGACTTGTCCGAAACGCCCGAGCGTTCGCCGTCCATGCCGCTGCCGAATACCGATGCGTTGGCCGGCAAGCCATCGGGCGGCGGTTCGCCAAGCGGTCATTCGCCAAACAGTGGGCCGTCGGACGGCGACGGCCTGCCGGGGGACGGTTCACCAAGCGCCGGCCCATCGGACGCCGTCGCCCCGATCGAGGCAAGCGGCGAGTTCGAGACCCCTTTCATCGAGCATGCCTACATCGAGCCGGAGGCGGGCTGGGCGCGGCGGATCGAAGGCGGGCGCATCGAGGTGGCCGCGAGCACGCAGACCCCCTACATGGACCGGGACGAGGTGGCGAACGTGCTCGGCATCGCGCCCGAACGGGTGCGCATCCGCCCCTCCGCCTGCGGAGGCGGCTTCGGCGGCAAGCTCGACCAGTCCGTGCAGCCGCTGATCGCGCTGGCGGCGTGGCTGCTCGATGCGCCGGTGTACTGCGTCTACACCCGCCCCGAATCGATGGCCGCCACCACCAAGCGCCATCCCTCCCGCATCCGCGCCCGCGCGGTGGCCGAGCCCGGCGGGCGCCTGCTCGCATACGAGTTCGACGGCGACTTCGACACCGGCGCCTACGCCTCCTGGGGCCCCACCGTGGCCGGGCGGGTGCCGGTGCACTGCATGGGTCCGTACCGCGTACCCAACGTGCGGGCGGAGGCGCGCGCGATCTTTACGCATTCGCCGCCGGCGGGCGCCTTCCGCGGCTTCGGGGTGCCGCAGGCCGCGATCGCGCACGAGACCCTGATCGACGAGCTGGCGGGCGCCTGCGGCATCGACCCGCTCGAATTCCGGCGCCGCAACGCGCTGCGGGCCGGGGATCGCACCGCCACCGGCCAGGTGCTGGAGGCGAGCGCGGGGCTCGTCGCCTGCCTCGACGCGCTGCGTCCGCACTGGGAGGCGTTGCGCCGGGAAGCGGAGGCGTTCAACGCCGCGGCATCGGATGTAGCCTCCGTCGCCGCCCCGGTCTCCGCCTCGGCGCAGGGCGCGGCTTCCTCCGCCGCTTCGGTCTCCGCCTCGACCCCGAGCCCGGCTTCCGTCACCGCCCCGGTCTCCACCATCGCCACCGCCTCGACCTCGACCGGCGCGCGGCAGCGGCGTCGCGGCGTCGGTATCGCGTGCATGTGGTACGGCTGTGGCAACACCTCCATGTCGAACCCCTCCTCGATGCGCGTGACCCTCTCCCGGGACGGCCGGGTGGTGTTCTACAACGGGGCGCAGGACATCGGGCAGGGCTCTTCGACGGTCATGCTCCAGATCCTGGTCGAGGCCCTGGGCCTGCCCATCGAGCAGATCGACATGGTGGTCTCGGATACCGATCGGACCGAGGACGCGGGGAAGTCCTCGGCCTCGCGCCAGACCTTCGTCTCCGGCCGCGCGGCCCAGCGCGCGGGGGACGATCTGCGCGCGAAGATCCTGGCCCTGGCCAACGCCGGACCGGATGCCGGCATCCGGCTCGACGGCGAGGAGCTGCGCATCACCGGCGAGGACGGTGTCGAGCACTTCGTCGCGCTCGCACGCCTCCCGGTCGTCGAGGGCGAGGACGTCGTTCTCGAAGGCCGCGGCGCCTTCGACCCGCCCACCGGGCCCCTCGACGAGAACGGCCAGGGGGTCCCGTACGCGACCTACGGATTCGCCGCGCAGATCGCGAGCCTGGAGGTGGATCTGGAGCTGGGCACGGTGGCGCTGCGCCGCATCGTCGCCGCCCACGACGTGGGCGCCGCCGTGAACCCGGCCCTCGTCGAAGGCCAGATCGAGGGCGGGATCGCGCAGGGGATCGGGCTCGCCCTGATGGAGGAGTACGTACCGGGACGCACCGAGAACCTGCACGACTATCTGTTCCCCTCGATCGGCGACGTGCCGGAGATCGAATGCCTGCTCGTCGAGGACCCCGAGCCGCTCGGCCCCTACGGCGCCAAGGGGATCGGCGAGCCCGCGCTGATCCCCACCGCCCCCGCGATCCTCAACGCGGTCCACCACGCCACCGGCCTGCGCCTGCGCCGGCTGCCGATCCTGCCGCACCGCGTGCGCGAAGCGCTCGAAGCGGGAGGCGGAAACGCACGTACTTGGCGCCGGATTCGATAGTCTCTTGCCGATCTCACGTTTCGGGATTCAAAATGCCTGAATCAGGCGGTGGATTCCCGCTACCCGCTTCCGCGGGCACACGCTTCGCGGGAATGACGTCATTTCAGCGAGACGTGTTGCGTTTAAGCTGGCCGTCATTCCCGCGAAAGCGGGAATCCATTTCGGTCAGCGAATCCCGAAATTCGAGTTACCGATGAAGTCTTCGGCAAAAAGATGATGATTCCTTTTTCCGCCAACCGGTGTTTGGTTCCGGCTATGCCGGGTTGGGAGAGTGGAGCAACTTGCATCGCCGCTCCGACCACCTGCCGGTCGATTGCGGCGAAACGGTATCGCCAAGTGGCCGGAAATCGACCATCAAATGGATGATGTCCGGCCGCCTTGCGCCGATGCGCCCCGGGGTGCGTAGTCCTGCCGCCTCACCAGCAGATGTCCCAGCATCAGCACGAAGCAGCCGAGCACGAAGAGCTTGTTGACGAACCAGTTGGTGGTCCAGATCGTCCACTGCGGCTCGCCGAGGAACAGGACGAACTTCGTCACCACGATCACGATCTCGAGGACGGCGACGGTGAGCGCGAGCGCAAAGGTGTACCGGGGACGCGCGAGCAGCGCCCAGCCGAGCCAGACGTGCGCCACCGGCCAGAAGTCCAGGTAGACGTGGGTGGCCGGTGCGAGCCCGTGCGCGAGGGCGTAGGCGACCGGGAACAGGTACTTGATCACCACCGTCCACGCGGCCAGGACGAAGAGGAAGTGGGCGAGGAAGACGGTCATGGCAAACCGGCCCGAAGCACCCGCCCGCCGCTCCGTCGCGGACAGGAGACGGTGATGCGCGCGGAGGCGGTCATGGCGCGGGCGTCCGGCGCCGAAACCGCCCCATCCGCGCCCCGGCGGCGGGAGTCGGCGGGAACGGCGTTCATGGCTCGGGACGGGCAGGAAGTGGCGATACACGCCGGCAAGGTCATGGCCCGGCGTCGTCCGCTCATCCGAGCCGGGCCGCCGCATCCCGCGTGAACACCGGAATCGGGATGCCGTGTGGACATGCCCCCAGGCAGGGCGTGCCGTCGCACGAGAGGCAGGCACGGGCGTCGGCGCCGAGCCCGGCGTAGTCGGTGCGGGCGAGCACCGGGTCGCGATAGTCCACGTCGTACATCCGCGTCCTCAGCACCTCGGAGATCTCGACGCCGGCCGGACAGCGTTCCTCGCACGCATTGCAGCCGTGCCGGCAGTACCGCGATCCCTGCCGGGCGGCGTAGCGCGCGAGCAGGCGCACGTCCGCCGCGCCGATCGGTCCGGAGCCCGAGGCGGCAACGTACTCGTCGATGTCGGCGGTGCTGGTCATGGAGACGACCAGGCCGTCGACGTGGGGACCGGACAGGACCCACCGGAACGCGGCCTGCGGGAAGGTGGCGCCGTATGATTCGTAGGGCCGCATGTCGTTGATGCGCGCCCCCATCAACGTCTTCATCGCGATCACCCCGACCCCCTGCACGCTGGCCCGCTCGATCGCCCGGCCAAGCTCGGGCTGCAGCGCCACGTAGTGGAGCTGCGCACGCAGCTTCTCGTAGAAGCTCGGGTCCTGCGCGAAGTTCCAGGCAAGAAGGACGACGTCGGCGAGATCGTTGTCGAGCGCGTAATCGAGGCATTCGACGAGGGCGCCCCCATGGCCGGACATGCCGCGAAACCGGATCTTGCCGTCGCGGATCGCCCGCTCCGTGAACTCCGCCCATTCGGGGTTCTGCAATCGCCGCACGTCGTTGACGGCATGGTTGAAGTAGATGTCGAGGTAGTCGGTGCGCAGCCGCCGCAGCGAGCCTTCGAGCGCCGCTTGCATCTGCCGGCGGGTCTCGCCTCCCCATGCCTTGTGCTTCGAGGCGATGACGTAGCGGTCGCGCTCGCCCCGCAACGCTTCGCCGATCGCCTCCTCCGCCCGGCCGCCGCGATAGCTCTCGGCGGTGTCGAAGTAGGTGATTCCGCGAGCCGCCGCGTGGCGGACGAGCCGCGGGTCGGATGACCGGCTGGACCCGAAGGAGATGTCCGAGATCCGCAAGCCGGTGTTTCCGAGGGTGACGTAGCGCCGGATGCGGGGCGCGTCCGCCCGGCTCGCACCCGGCACGAGCCCGACCCCCGCGAGACCTGCCGTCACCCCGGTTCCCACCTCCAGAAACCGTCTCCGATCCATGTTCGTCTCCGTTTGTCCGATCGGCCGCCGGCCGCTGCCGGCCGAAAATGACGTGGCACGAGCGCGCCGATCCGTCGAAAGCCCGAGCCATCGAAAGCCCGATCTATCGAAAGCCCTGTGTCACCCGTCGTGCATGGCCGTTCGCCGATGCAAGCCGTCCGCCGACGCCTCGCCGGGCCGGACAGCCGATGAGGGAGCATCGGACCCGGGCATCGTCATGCCTCCGAGCTCGCCGCACAGTCCACGCACTGTGCCGCGGCGGGATCGATCTCCAGGCGGGGGAGCGGGATCATGTCGCCGCAGCTCAGGCAGTACCCGTACCCGCCGTCGTCGATCCGCTTGAGCGCGGCCGCGATCCGTCCCCGTTCCGCGTGCCGGCGCCGGCTCGACGCCCTGGCCATCTGCTGCGCTTGCAGCGCATCCATGCGCGACAATCGCCCGACCCGCGCCTGATCCAGCTCGATGGTGCCCGCGGAGTCGCCGCCGACCGCCTCCTCCTCGATGAGCGTGCGTTCGCGCGCGAGCAGCAGGCCGCGGAAAGCCGCGACGTCGATGGAATCGTGCATGGGCCTCCCCGGATTATTGCCTGTCCCCGGCCCCGAACAGCTCGTCGAGCCGGCGCCGCGCCTCGTCCGCGTCGCCCGGCGAGGCGGGGCTCGAAGACGTGAGGCCGAAGAGATCGTCCAGCTCCGCACGCGCCGCCTGCGACGCCCGATCCTCCGTGCCGGGACCCAGGCCCGCGACCGGCGTGAAGTATCCGCAGAAGTTCGCGCGCTCCCGATCCGATACCTCGTCCGCCACCGGCTCCTTGCACCCCCGGCGCACCCGGGGATCGAAGAATTCGCACATCCGGCACACGTGGAGATCGGCACGGCAGCGCGGGCACTCGGCCACCCGTGCGAAGGGAACGGGCACCTCCGCAAGCGAGGCCCCGCACTTCCAGCAGGCCAGCGTCTTCGCCATGGATCTCCTCGCTCCCGCGGGCCGGCGGCCGGCCCGCCTATCTTCCGGCATTGCGCCGCGAGCGTCCAACGCGGCGCCCGGGCAACGGCGAGGCGCCGCCTCCGGAGGATCGCGGCCAGGCGCTTCGAGCGTATGTTGGTCCCGGCCGCGGGCGGCGGCGCCCGGGCGCCGCGGTCAGAGGATCTGGCTCAGGAACTCCCGGGTACGCGGATCCGAAGCCTCGGTGAAGAAGGTCGCCGGGGGGCCGTGCTCGACGATGACGCCGCGGTCGGTGAAGTAGATGTGGTTGGCCACCTCGCGCGCGAAGCCCATCTCGTGGGTGACGAGCATGCAGGTCATGCCCTCCTCGGCCAGCTCCCGGATGGTCACGAGCACCTCCTTGACGGTCTCCGGGTCGAGCGCCGCGGTGACTTCGTCGAAGAGCATGATGTCCGGGCGCATCGCGAGCGAGCGGGCGATGGCGACGCGCTGCTGCTGCCCGCCGGAGAGCTCGCCCGGGTAGCTGTCCTCCTTGCCTTCGAGCCGCACCTTCCTCATCAGCGCGCGGGCCCGCTCCTCGGCCTGCGCCTTCGGCTCCCCGAGCACGAGCACCGGCGCCATCATCACGTTCCCGAGCGCGGTCTTGTGCGGGAACAGGTTGTACTGCTGGAACACCATGCCGACCTTCCTGCGCAACGCGAGCTTGTCGAGATCGGGATCGTGGACCTCCCGGCCCTCGACCCTGATCGAGCCGCGGTCGATGGTGTTGAGCGCGTTGATGCAGCGGATCAGCGTCGACTTGCCCGACCCCGACGGGCCGATGATGCAGACCACCTCGCCCTTCATGACGTCGAAGCTCACGCCCTTGAGCACTTCCAGGTCGCCGAAGGACTTGTGCACGTCCCTGAGCGACACCATCGGCTGGCTCGGGTCCCAGTTCCGTCCGTTCATGCCGGCCCCCGGATTCATAGCTGCACCGCGAACCGCCGTTCGAGGGAGATCGTCCAGCGGGCGATCGGATAGCAGTACGCGAAGAAGATGGCGAGCGCGAACCCGTAGAAGGGGATCAGCAGCTCCGGATGGTTGTTCTCCGCCTCCATCGCCTGGCGCGAGAGCGTCACGATCTCTTCGACGCCGAGCAGCGACACGAGCGGCGTGGCCATGGTGAGGATGGCGTACCAGTTCATCCACGGCGGGATCATGCGCTTGAAGCACTGCGGCAGCACGATCCGCCACAGCGTCCGGCGGCGCGAGAACGCGAGCGATTCCGCCGCCTCCCACTGGCCGGTGGGTACCGACTGCACGGCGCCGCGCACGATTTCCGAGACGTTCGCCATGATCGGCAGGGAGAGGCCGAACACCGCCTTGATCCAGTCCGGCACCGGGATGACGAGCGAGCCCACCTCGATCCGGAACGGGAAGGTGAGCATCACGATGAACAGCAGCACCAGCCACGGCGAGTTGCGGAAGATCTGGGTGGTGAGCCAGGCGAAGCGGCGCACGGGCCGCGACGGCGAGATCTGCCACAACCCGAGCACGACCCCGGCCAGCGTCCCCACGGCCATGGTCAGGAAGCTGATCAGGATGTTCAGGGTGAACCCCTGGGTGACCAGGAAGGGCATCCAGCGCCACAGTGCATCGAACGCTTCGTCGAGCGTATAGCCGCCTTGGGCGGCGGCGGCGAACGGCCAGGCCGCCACGAGCGCGAGCGCCAGCACGAGCTTCCACGGCGAAGCGGAGCCGATCCAGCGGCTGAAGCGCAGGTCGCCGCCGTGGTCCGGTCCGCGCGGCGCGCGCGGCAGCAGCACGGGCAGGTCGGTGCGGGCGGCGGCGCCGAGCCCGGGGATGCGGGCGCCCATCGCTCAGCTCCCGTACCCCGGCATGCGCAGTGCGCGTTCCCACCGGCTCATGCCGATGACCAGGATGCCGACGAGCACGATGTAGACGAGGAACATCAGCACCATGCAGGCGTTCTGGGAGGTCGAGTAGTCGTTGTAGATGCTCACGAGCTGGTAGAGCAGCTCGGGCACCGCGATGACGATCGCCTGGGTGGTGGTCTTCACCAGGTTGACCAGGTTGTTGTTGAGGGCGGGCAGGCTCACCCGGAACGCGAGGGGAAGCACCACGTAGACGTAAATTTGCAGCCGCGACATGCCGAGCGCCTCGGCCGCTTCCTTGGTGGAGTCGGGGACGGCCTCGATGCCGGCCCGGAAGATCTCGACGTTGAAGGCGCCGGCGAAGAACGAGAGCGAGATGATCGCCCACCCCACGTTGGAAATGACGGGAACTTCCAGCCAGCCGTCGGGCGAGTAGGTGGGCGTGAACTGGCCGAGCGCGAAATAGAAGAACAGCAACTGGATGAGCGGCGGCGTGTTGCGGAAGAACTGGATGTAGCCCTGCACCACGGCGCGCACCGCCTTGGAGTGCGAGCCCTGCAACCAGGCCCCGGCCACGCCGATGGCGACGCTCAGGACGACGCAGCTCAGCGAGAGCTGCAAGGTCATCCAGAAACCCTCGACGACCCGGTCGGCCTGGACGGGGTCGTAGAGGTAGATGAAGTTCCACTTCGGATGCGTCTCCGCGAGCTCGCGGAAGAACGACTGGATCGGCTCGACCATCGCGGCTCCCGGATCGCGCGGGTGCGCCCGCGCCGCCGGCGGGGCGCCCGCGCCGGCAGGGCGCGGCGACGCGCCCCGCCGGAGGTACGGGCGGGTGGTACGTGGACCTACATGCCGGCGAGCCAGTCCTTGTGGCGCTCGTGCTGGTCCTTCAGATACATGGTGGGCTGGATGCCCCACTTCTTCTCGAGCTCGATCAGGCGCCCGCTCTGGTGCCAGTTGTAGGTCATGCCCGACATGAAATTGCCGAAGACGCAGCTACGTTCGGCAGCCGGGACCGCCAGCCCCCAGGGGTTGTCGTCCTCGGACTGCAACGGCATCTCGAAATCGGGCCAGTCACCCGATGAGAGATCGGACATGATGGACGAATCGTCGTACACCCACGCGATGCACTTCTTGTCGCGCAACGCCTGCTTGGCCTCCGCGTTGCCGGTGAACGCGACGACCTTCGCGCCATAGCGCTCGCTGACGATCTTGTTGTAGAAGGCGCCCTGCTTGCCGCAGACCGGCTTGTCGCGCAGATCCTCCCACTCCTTCAGCCCGAGCGCCTTCGGCGACATGACGTTGGTGCCGGAGGTGTAGTAGTTGGGCTGGGTGATGCCGACGATCTTGCGCCGGTCCGGGCGGTCGGACATGGTCGCGATGAACATGTCGACCTTGCCCTGCTCGAGGAACTGCATCCGGTTCGATGACTGGACGGCGACCAGTTCGAGGTCCACGCCCATCGTATCGGCCACGTCCCTGGCCATGTCGACCTCCATGCCGACGATGGCGCCGCTGGTGTCGCGGTAGCCCCACGGCTTGTAGTCGGCCTTCACCCCCACGACGATCTTCCCCCGCTTCATCACCTCGTTCCACACGTCGTTGGCGCACTGCTCGGCGAACGAGGAGGCGGGGGCCGCGAGAAGGCCGGCCACCGCGGCGCCGGCCAGGACGTCGAATATCGGTTTGTTTTGCATTGGACATCTCCCGTGTCGTTATGGATGGATCCCGTCACGCCGCCCGGTACCCGAAGGGGGCGTGATTCCTCTCTCCGGTTGCCTCGAACCGTCTCCGGGCACGGGCGCCGGTACGGCAGGCGATCGGACCCGTCGGGGGTTCGGACGGAAAAAGAATATCAGCATCGGGAGCCGTCCGCCCGGCGCCTGTTCGGACCCCTCGGCCATGTGCCTCCGGCTGCATTCGAGGAACACTACTCCCATCAACTGCATGAGTCGGCGATGGCTGCCTGGCTCAAGCCAACCACCCTCCGGGATTCCCGGGGCGGTTCAGTCGGTTGGTCCACGGCACAATTGGCCGCGAACGGCACGTAGGCAGCCTGCCTGACGTACGCGCGTCCGAACTTGACGATCATTCCTCGTGTGGATACCGTCAAACGGCTCGGGGGACGTCGCGCCGGCTGAGCGCCGCCAGCCGGAACGCCGATCGGTGGTGGTTGGCCATTCCTCCCAATATGGTGCTTCGTAGTGGAACTCCGCAAGCTCGGCATCGAGCGGTACAAGGGCTACGCGCACCCGGCGGAGCTGCAACTCGCTCCGCTGACCATCCTGGTGGGACCCAACAATTCCGGCAAGACCGCGCTCGCCCAGGCGATCCAGTTGCTGGCGGGTGGCATGATCCCATCGGGACCGGATGCGTCAGAACCGCTTCCGCTCGATTCCGGTGGAATCCGGCACGGCGAAACGTTCGAGGACTTGGTGACCGGGCGCACCGTGCACGGACAGCTACGGATGTCCGCTACCCTGGTGGACGCTACGGGCGAGACGTCCTTGTCCGCCACCATTCGGAACGTAGTGACGCCGAACCGGCCCCCTGCCCGCCAGATTGCCGAATGGCGCCTCGCAAGCGGCGGTAACGAAATCGTCGCGGAACGACAGGGATTCGACGACCGATCCGACTATCTTGTTTCTGTTTCCGGCACGCCGCAGCGACACCGGCGGATCGATTGGCAAGGGCTGATCCCGCTGCAATACGGCTACCTCGCGGACTGGGCCGAGGGACGAATCCACGCGCTCCGGGACTGGGCGTTCGGCGTTCGGCACTTGCAGTGCCCGCGCAGCCTCCGTGCGCCACCTTTCGCGACACCGGAACACTCGCCGGCGGTTCTCGGACCCGACGGGCGGCAGGCTCCGCTGGCGCTCGTGGCGGACCACGAGCTGCGGGAATCCGTGCGGAAGTGGTACCGCAACGCTTTCGGGGAGACCATCGACGTCGCGGCGCAGGGAAGATACTCCGAGCTGGTCGTCGGCTCTCCGGCCCGCGGCGCCAACGTGCGCCTCGCGCAATCCGGCCGCGGGCTTTCGCAGGTTCTTCCGGTAGTGGTCATGGCGCTGACCGCCGCCGCGGCCGGACCAGGTGTCGATGTCATCGAGCATCCCGAAGCCGAGCTCCACCCCGCTGCCCACGCCGATGTCGCAGAGTTGTTGCTTGCCAACCTCCCCGGCCCGATTCGGCCCGTGGTCGTGGAGACGCATTCCGAAATGATGCTGCTACGTGCGAGACGCTGGATCGCGGAGGGGCGACTGCCGGCGGACAACGTCCTCGTCTACTGGATTCACGCGGAACCGGGAAGCGGGTCGGTTGCGCGGAAGATCGGAATCGACGAGCGGGGCGAGATGGATTCCTGGCCGGACGGCGTGTTCATCGAGGACTATGAAGAGATCATGGCGATCCGGCGCGCTGCCCGGACGAAAGGGTGAGGGTGCGTGCGCATCGAAATCGACCCGAGCGCAGCGAACGATCCGGATGCACACAAGCGGCTGGATCGGATTCTGCACAAGATCGAGGATGGTTGGCACGTGTGGGATACCGCCGATCAACCGGATTCCGGTGAGATGGAAGCCACGACATGGGTTTGTGACCGCGACAGTCAAGGCGATTGGGTGCGCAAGATGCTTGTCGCATCGGTCCAGCGTAGCGCCTGGACCCTGGCTCCGCACAGAAGGTCCGTACGGGTCACGGCCCACCCGTGCACCCCGGACGAACTCACTCCCGAAGACGCGCTCCATCTCGCCGAAGAACCGCTCTGTATCCTGGTCGAGAATCGGTTCAGTGACGGCCCGTTCGTCGAGCGCATCGTGGAGGAGCTCGACGAGTCCCTTCATGACCTATGGAAACGGCGGGGAAATCCGGTCCGAATCGACAGTGTCGGCGGCAAGGGACAGATGCGACAGGAGGTCGAACGCCGGACGTCCGGCAAACCATGCCGTCCTCGGCTCGTCGCCATCGTCGACAGCGACCGGAAATCGCCGGGCGCCGATCCCAGCAAGGACGCTCGACGATTGTGTCGTGCCTGTGAGGAACATAACCTGCCCTGCTGGATCCTCGCCAAACGGGAAGCCGAGAACTACCTGCCCCGCATCCTCCTGCTTGCGCGGCAAGACACGGGAGAGGACCATGAACGACGGGTCGATGCGTGGGACAGACTCAACGATGATCAAAAGAACTTCTTCGACATGAAGAGCGGGCTGCCAAATGCGCCTTCCGATGTCGAACGCGATTTGTTCGGAGAGCTTTCGCCGGCTGACAGAAAGACTCTTTCCGACGGCTTTGGCCCGAACGTGGACAAGTGCTGGACCCTCCAGAACGTATCGGCGAAGGCGGAACTGGTCCTCCGCGGGCAGGGCGATCTTGAACACGGACTCGAATTGATTCAGAGAGAGGTTTGAGATGTCCGACGGCAGACCCAGCCGCACCGAGGTCGTCCCCGAAGTCGTTTTTCTCGGCAAGCTCGTCGAACGGATTGCGGCTGGAAGAATTCGCGTGCCGAGGTTTCAACGCGCTTTCGTGTGGAGGCAGACGGACCTGCACATGCTGCTCGAAAGCATTCTCCGTGGATTTCCAATCGGATCGATACTGGTTTGGGATACGGAGGAAAATATAGAATCCACCAATAGCATCGGACCCGTCCAAATCAGCCCACGCCCGGATGGAATGATCGGCTACCTGCTCGATGGCCAGCAGCGCGTGTCCACGCTGGTAGGCACGTTGCGTCTGACCGATGATATGAATGCAACCGTGGATCAAGTCGATTGGCGCGTATACTGCAACCTTGACGACCTGGAGTTTCACCGAGCACCGGCGGAAGGTGTCGGGCCACAACATTTCCCGGTACGGAGCTTGCTCGATACCGCCGGTTTTTTCGAAGCATGCCGCCGGATCCAATCGGAAGGCCAAGATTCCGGCCGGAGCCAAATATGGCTGGCCGAGGCGGATCGTCTCGCAAACGCATTTCGAGACTACCAGCTTCCGCTCATTCGTATCCGTGACGCCGACCTCGACAGCGCCGTGACGGTCTTCGCCCGACTGAATCGCACCGGGCGCAAGATGGCTGCCGACGAGATGGTGTCCGCGCTGACCTACCAGAAGGGACAATTCAATCTTGCCCAGGAAATAAATAATTTCAAGATCGAGCTATCCCAAAAGAGATTCGGCAATCTCGATCGCGTCTTTCTCTTCAGGGCGGTGCTGGCAGCTCTCGACCGCGACATCTATGCAAAGGATTGGGCGGATCTCATGGTCAAGCCAGAGGTTCGTGAGATGCTGCCAAGCGCGTTCGAGTCCGCGACGAAGGGAATTCGACGCGCACTGGAATTCCTCGCGAACCTCGGCGTCACGTCCGATCGGCTGCTGCCCTACGGACTCCAGCTCGTATTCCTCGGTGAATTCTTCCGGCTATGTCCAGAGCCGACCGCAAGAGTCGAGGAACTGCTGAAACGATGGTTCTGGATGACGTCGTTCGCCGGATGGTTCGGTGCAGTCCGCTTGACGCAAATCAGGCGCGCTTTGAGCGAGATCCGAGACCTTGCCAAGGGCGACGAGACCCAGTTCAGTGTCGTCAATCTCGAAATACCGGCCCAACCTTTTCCGAATCGCTTCGATGGTCGCAGTGCCCGCGTACGCACTTTTCTTCTCTATCTTGCGTCTCTCAAACCTCGTTCGTTTCCGGGCGGAGGCACTCTCGATCCAGGCGAGCTGCTTTCCACGTTGGGAACCGGGGCGTTGGGATACGTGTCTTCGAATCTGCCGCAATGCGCAAACCTGATTCGCAGTCCCGCGAACCGCATGTACGTGGATCGTGACCACGTCGGCCAAGCGCTCGGTGCCTTGGAGGGCTTACCGGACGATGTGTTGATGGAAGTACTGCCGACACACGGCTTTCCGGTGACGTCGATAGATCACCTGAGGAACGGAGACCGGGCAGGTCTGATCGAAGCGCGGCTGGAGACCCTGATTGACGGCGAGCGGGAATTCATGGAGGCGCGGAATGTGGTGCCGCCACAGGAACAGACGGCGGCGATCATTGCCGACAGCGACGCCTCCGACGAGGAGTACTCCGACTTCGAACCCGGGGAAGCTGATACGGACAGCGGTGAGACTTCGATATATCAACCTGAAGATGCGCGTTCATAGCGGGTAGTCATTATGAAAGAAGAGCTTAAATGCCTGATGGATCGGTCTTTTGATCGATTTGTAGATTCGGATCTTGAGATTATCCTTGCAAATGTACACGAACAGACTCTCTGTGGCCGCCTAAGTATTCACATGCATTGTCTATTGCATGAATACGGTCTGGAAGATTATTATGTTGATGTCGAATACAATCGAAAACAAGGCGGGCATAGAAAAACTATCCATGATGATGACAAGGGAGCTGTCAATATCACATGTGATATAATCCTTCATAGTCGAGACAGGCTAGTGCAACGATGTAATCTGATAGCTATCGAAATGAAAAAATCCACTCAGTCTAAAGAAAGTAAAAACGATGATAGAAAACGGCTTGAGGCTTTGACAAAATCTATCCTTGATGGGGGAACTCATCCTGAGCACGTCTGTGATTATCAACTTGGATTCTATATCGAATTGAATATTTCGTCGCATACGTTTCTTTTCGAGAGATATGAACAAGGCCAGAAACGAGATGAATGGCCTAGACCATTTCGATGATTATTATTAGTATCCAACAATTAATCGAGCAAACCCAATTCAGCAACCGAGAAACAGGCTTGTTGCGTGCAAGCGGCGGATGCCGGTCACCCTGCGCCTCGGGGAAGAACTTCCGGATGGTGGTGAACACCACGCCGCCGGACTCCACCGCGAGCCGGGCGCGCAGGTCCGCCCGGCTCGCCGCCTGCACCGGGGGGTGGCGCAGCAGGTCGGCAGATTGGAGCGTGCAATGGATTGTTGCAATCGGATGGAAAGGATTCGATATACGACGATGACAATGGCCGCTTCCCCATCGGGCCAGCGGGATTGATTTCGTCGGCATGTCCGTGCACCACATCCGCAACGGTACGCCGGGACCCCGCCTCAGCCGGTCTTCCGTTCCGCCGCGCCGCGGGCTCGCGCCACCACCGTCTCGCGATGCAGTACGTAGAGGCCGCTGCCACAGATCAACGCCATTCCGGCCCAGGTGATCGGGTCCGGCCAGTGGCCGAAGAACACGACGCCCCACAGCACCGCCATCGGCAGCGCCACGTACTCGAAGGGCGCGATCACCGCGGGCCGCGAGATGCGGTATGCCTGCGACATCAGGTAGCCGGCAACCCCGTTGATCAACCCGATGGCGAGGAACAGTGCGGCGTCCCGTGCCGAGGGAACCGTCCAGGCGCGCAGCAGGAAGGCAAGGCTCGCATCGTCCTCCGGCGCATAGCGCCCGTCTCCGGCCACGAGGCCGACGGCCACGCTCGTGGCGATGAAGCCCGCTTGCGCATAGAACGCGATGGTGGAGGCCCGTTCGCTCGTGCCGAGTCGGCGGGTGATGATCTGCAAGAGCGCATACGTCGAGGCGGCGACGATGGGAAGCAGGGCGACCAGCCGCAGGACGCCTTCGCCGGGGCGCAGCATCACGATGACCCCTGCGAGCCCGACGCACACCGCCGCCCAGCGGCGCGGACCGACGGTCTCGCGCAGCACGAATGCGGAGAGCGCGGTGATCAGCAGCGGCGCGATGAAGAAGATCGCGGTGGCCTCGGCCATCGTCATCGCCGCGAGGGCCAGATAGAACGCGCAGTTGGCGACGACCAGCAGCCCCGAGCGCGCAAGATGCAGGCCCAGACGGCGCGTGCGCAACAGGTGGACCCCACCTTCGAGGCGCATCATGAAGAGCGTGACGGCGATCGCACTGGCGGCGCGCACCAGGACGATCTCGTGCAGCGGATAGTCTCCGCTCAGCCACTTGATGAGCGCGTCCTGAAGGACGAAGAGGGTGATCGCCCCGACGACGCAGACGATCCCGAGCATCCGATGATCCACGTCCGCGGAACCTCGCCGGCCTGGCGTCCGAGGGCAGGCGCCGCTACAGCCAGGTTCCGATCATGCGGGTCACCGCAGCCGCCGGGCGATACGGGGCGACCAGTTGCGTTCGAAGACCGTCTCCCCGTTCCACCTGACCGTCACCTGGCCGGAGAGGGAGAAGGTCGCCGCATCCGCGGCGGCGGCGGCCCGGGACGTGACTTCGGCCACACCGTCCGGGCGCTCGTACACCATGCGGTGGTCGAACCGGCTGGCCGCGCTCAGCGGATCGTCCGGATGGATCGTGTGGCGCGCGCGGGTCTCGAAGCCGAACGTCGTCCGCGTGGCGTGGTAGCGCACGCGATTGAAAGGCTGATGCCAGGATGAGACCAGCGTGCCGTCCGCCTCGACCTCGAAGCGGCGGTCGAGCGGCGGCGCCGCGAGGGTGGTGTGATTTTTCGCCGCCGGGGAGTCGAGCGGGTCGGGCATCGCGGTGCCCAGCGGCGCCGGCGGGCCATCCAGCCGGGGCAGGATGAGCCGGCTCGTGCCGGCGGCGATCCGTGCTCCGGCGGCTTCCGGCGACGGCCAGGCCAGGGGCCAGCAGGACGAGGCGAGCGCCAGCCGGATCCTGTGGCCGGCGGCGAAACGGTAGGCGTTGGTGTGGAACCGTATCCGGATCGTCCCGGGCCCGGGGCGCGAACCGGCCACGTCCCGCTCCGGAGTGCCATCCGGATCGTCATCCAGCGCGAGGTTCCTCAGCGCCAGGCCGACCCGGCACGCGCGGCCGTCCGGCGTGACGTCGCTGATGCGGATCGAAAGCTGTGCCAGTGGCCGGGCCGCTACCACGTCGAGCATGAGCTCGGCTGCGCCGAAGAGGGTGAACGCCTCCCGTAGCGGAGCGGTCTCGTACACCAGCGAGCGGGCGTCGTCGGGCCCCTGGTCGAGCGGCAGTCCGCCGAAGCGCCCGAAGTACCCGGTGTCGCCGGAGGCCAGGCCGACCCGGAGATCGTGGGGCACGGGATCCGGTCCGGGCGCGACGGGAGGCGGCGAGGGGCGGAGCCGTCCCCGATCGAGGTGGAAGGTGCAAGGGGTGCTGGCGGTGGCGGGGCCTTTCGATTCGATCCATTCACCGTTGCGCCGATCGATCGCGTCCGCGGGCGGGTCGAACTCGCGCAGCCAGATCCTCAAGGGCGGCCAGTGCGGGCGGGTGGGCCGGGACGTCTTCAGCCAGTGGTCCCACCATTCCAGGGCCACCTGCTGAAACCCGATGGCGGGGCCGGGATGACCGGTGTCCGGATACTGGTGCCCCCACGGCCCGACGATGCCCCAGACGCAATCGGGGCGCTGATCGACGAGGGACATGACCGAGCTCGAGTACCGATCCGACCAGCCGCCCACGGCCAGGATCGGGCAGGCGATGCGGTCGGCCTCGAACCGCACCGAGCCCCGCCGCCAGTAGGCGGTACGGGCTTCTTCACGCACCCACCGTTCCAGCGGGAACGTCAGATGCGCAAGCCGGTCCTCCCACAGCGCGCGCCAGCCCGGCCCGACGGTCCGGGCGGACGGCGGCGAGGCCAGGATGGCCGGCAGCGTGGCACCCCACTCGATGCTGTCGGTCAGCAGGCAGCCTCCCATGTGGTGGATGTCGTCCTCGTAGCGATCGTGGGTGGCGCATACGGCAATCACGGCCTTCAACGCCTCGGGGGCGTCGACGCTCGCCTGAAGGCTTGCGGTGCCGCCCCAGGACTTGCCGAACATGCCCACCGCTCCGCTGCACCAGGGCCGGGCGGCGATCCATTCGATCACGTGCCGGGCATCGGACAGCTCCTCGGGCGTGTACATGTCGGCCATGTGGCCCTCGCTGTCGCCCGATCCGCGCATGTCCACCCGCAGGCAGGCATAGCCCTGGGCCGCGAAGTACGGGTGGTAACGCTCGTCGCGCGCCCGCACCATGTCGCCCTTGCGGTAGGGGATGTACTCCAGGAGCGCCGGTACCGGACGGAGCGCGGCCTCGCGCGGCAGCCAGAGCCGTGCGGCCAGACGCACCCCGTCCGGCATCTCGATCCGGAGATGCTCGGTCTCGTCCACCTGGCGAGCGGCGGCCGGGAGGCGGCTCATGATCTCCTCGGGCCGGCGATCGAGGACCGCGCCGAACGAAGCGCCGGTGCCGCCCCCGGAGGGTCGAGGGCCGGCACCGGACCCGAACCACTCAGGATTCGAACCACCAACGCCGGGGAAGGCGGCCGTCGTCCACACGCCGGGAGACGCCGACCCGGCCGTGGCCCAGCCGGTCGGAGGCGCCGAGGAGGATGTTCGCGAAGGCCAGGACCGTCACCCCGCCTTCCTCGTAGAGCAGGCGTTGCGCTTCGTAGTACATCTCGCGCCGCCTGGCTTCGTCCTGTTCGCCCCGGGCGGAAGCCAGCAACCGGTCGAAAGTCGGGTTGTCGAAGTAGGTCGAGTTCCACTCCGAGGTGGAGTGGTAGGTCGAGGTCAGCATCCAGTCCACGGTGGACCGGCCGTTCCAGTAGACCGCGCACCAGGGGGCCTTCAGCCACACCGCCGACCAGTAGCCGTCGGCGGGCTCCCGCTTCACTTCGACGTTGATGCCGATGGGCCGCATGGACTCCTTCATCAGCACGCCCACGTCGACCGCGCCCGCGAACGCGCCGTCGCTGGTCGAGAACGTCAGGTCGATGCCGTCGAGCCCTGCCTGCCGGAGATGGAACTTCGCCTTGGCGGGATCGTACTCGCGCTGCGGCAGGTCGGCGTTGAAGAACCGGGTGCCGCGGCTGATCGGGACGTCGTTGCCGATGGTGCCGAACCCGCCCAGCACCTTGTCCACGATTTCCTGGCGCTTGATCCCGTACTTCACCGCGAGGCGGACGTTGTTGTCCGTGAAGGGCGGGGTGTCCGTGCGCATGTCGGTGGTGTAGTGCTGGGTGCCGGAGACGTTGACCAGCGAGAACCCGTCGATCCCGCCCAGGCGCCGCGCGGTGTTCACGTCGGGCGAGCCGATCGCATCGAGCGCTCCGGACAGGAGGCCGCTGGCGCGCGCCGCGGGGTCCGTCACGTTGAGCACTTCGACCGTATCGAAGTGGCCCTGATCGTCGCGGTAGAAATTCGGGAACTTCCTGCCCGCGAACCGCACCCCGGGCTCGAACGCCTCCAGGGCGTAGGGTCCGGTGCCGACGCCGGCGTTCCAGTCCTCGACCCCTTCCTGTCCGGTGACCAGCCCGATCGAGGACAGATGCGTCGGCAGGTCGAAGTTGACCTCGCGTTGCTTCATGATGACGGTGTGCGGCCCGTCGGCGCGCAGCTCCTCGAGGTTCCCGATGATCTGCTTGCCCTCGGCGAACCTGCTGTCCTCGCGCGTGTGCTGCTTCAGCGACCAGACCACGTCGGCGGCGGTCAGGGTCTTGCCGTTGTGGAACTCCACCCCCCGGCGCAGCTTGAACGCCCAGGTCCCGTCAGGCGAGCCTTCCCAGCTCTCCGCCAGGCTCGGCTGCGGGGCGCCGTTGCCGTCGATCTCGACCAGTGTGTCGTAGCAGGACAGGGCCGCCAGCATGCCGTGGTCCCCGCCGACCACCTGCAGTGGGTGGAGCGTGTCGCTGCTGGCGCCGCCATCGACCCCGACACGCAGCGAACCCCCTTTCTTCGGCGTCGCGGCCTCGACCTCGGACCACATCGATCCGGCCAGCGCTACGGACACGCCGGCCGCGGCCGTGGCCTGCATGAACTCCCGCCGGGACATCCCGGCCGAGAGCGCCCGGGCCTTCAGGGCGGTTACTGCTCCTGAATCGTTCATCGGTTCCTTCTCCTGTTGGTGGACACGGTGGATTGCACCATTCGGAAGCGTTTCCAACAAGTCTCCAACGACCGGTGTTTCGGCCGTCCGGCACCGATGGGGAAACGTACGGGAATGGGAAGGCGAAGCAGAGCGCGACCGAAACGCGCACCTGGTACGGTTCTCCGCCCGATTCTTCGTCACTCAAGTTTCGGGATTCGCTGACCGAAATGGATTCCCGCTTTCGCGGGAATGACGGCCAGCCTGAAAGCAACGTGTCTCGCTGAAATGACGTCATTCCCGCGAAAGCGGGAATCCATCGCCTGATCCAAGGTATTTTGAATCCCGAAACTTGAGTTCGTCATTCCATCGAAGATCCGGCGAGTCGCGGACCAGCGATGCGCAGCCTCGTCCGTGCAGGCGCAGGCGTGGTGCGATCGATTCCCCCTACGGCCCGACCCGGCACAGCCGGAACCGAACGCCGGTTGGCGGAAAAAATCTTCGTCGTTTTTGTCGAAGACTTCACGGGGAATCAATACTATGCGCATCCCGATCCTTCCACCGCCGGAGCAGCCGTGAGCCTTGGTACCTGTAACTACCCCTCCCGCCGCAGCGTCGTCCTGGCCGGCCGCGGCATGGTCGCGACCAGCCAGCCGCTGGCCGCGCAAGCCGGCCTCGCGGTGCTGCAGGCGGGCGGGAACGCGGTCGATGCGGTGCTGGCGACCGCGATCACCCTCACCGTGGTCGAGCCGACGTCGAACGGCATCGGCAGCGATGCCTTCGCGATCGTGTGGGACGGCGGGAAGCTGCACGGCCTCAACGCCTCCGGCCCCGCCCCGCGGGCGCTGTCGGCGGAGGCGTTGCGCGCGGCCGGCCACACGACATTCCCCGAGCGCGGATGGACGAGCGTCACCGTCCCCGGCGCCCCCGACGCCTGGGGTGTGCTGCACCGGCGGTTCGGGCGGGCGCCGTTCGATTCACTGTTCGCGGCTGCCATCCGGCTGGCCGAGGAGGGGTTCCCGGTCTCGCCGGTGATCTCGCAGCTCTGGCGCCGGGCCGGCCCCGTCTTCACGGGCAGAGCAGACCCCGCCCTCGACGAATGGGCGCGGGTGTTCACGTTCGGCGGGCGAACCCCCGATGCCGGCGAGGTCTGGCGTAGCGCGGGACATGCGGCGACCTTGCGACAGCTTGCATCGGAGGGGCACCGGGACTTCTACGAGGGCGCACCGGCGGAACGCATCGCGGATCACGCGAAGGCCACCGGCGGCCTGCTCGACGGCGACGATCTCGCGGCGTTCCGCAGCGAATGGGTGGAGCCGATCTCCGTCGCGTACCGGGGCCACGAGGTCTGGGAGATCCCGCCGAACGGGCAGGGGATCGCGGCGTTGCAGGCGCTGGGGATCGTCGAAGGCACCGCCATGCACGAGGCGCCGCACGGCAGCCCCGAGAGCTGGCATTGCCAGATCGAGGCGATGAAGCTCGCGTTCGCGGATGCCTACCGCTACGTGGCCGATCCGCGCCGCGCGGACGTGCCGGCGGGCGGGATGCTCGATGCCGGCTACCTCGCCTCGCGCCGGGCCCTGATCGGAGAACGTGCGCAGACCTTCGGCCCCGGACAACCGCCGGGCGGCGGGACGGTGTACCTCTGCGCGGCGGACCGCGACGGCATGATGGTGAGCTACATCCAGTCGAACTACATGGGGTTCGGCTCCGGCGTGGTGGTGCCGGACACGGGGATCTCGCTCCAGAACCGCGCCGCGGGCTTCACCCTGGAGGCCGGACATCGCAACGAGGCGGCGGGCGGCAAGCGTCCGCGGCATACGATCATCCCCGGGTTCCTCACCCGCGACGGGGCTCCGGTGGGTCCGTTCGGAGTGATGGGCGGCGAGATGCAGCCGCAAGGCCATCTCCAGGTGGTGTCCTCGATGGTCGACCACGGCCTCGATCCGCAGGCCGCACTGGACGCGCCCCGCTGGCGGGTCATGCCGGACGGGGTGGTGCTGGAGCCGGAGGTGGGCGAGGCCGTGATCGACGGGCTCGGGCGCCGCGGCCACCGGATCGCCGTCGCCCCCGACCGCCTCGACTTCGGGCGCGGCCAAATCATCCGCCGGCTCGAATCGGGCGTGTACGCGGGGGGCACGGAGCCGCGCGCCGACGGGGTGGCCGCCGGCTGGTGAGCGGCGGATCCCGCTGAAGATGGGAGAGAACGCTCCGCCGGGCGGCGTTGCATGAGCCCGACACCGGCGCCGGCCCTGTCCGTCCGGTACCGCGAGGCGCGCGCCATCGTGCATCTCGCGGTGCCGCTCGCGCTCACCCAGCTCGGCTACATGGCCATCATCACCACCGACGTGGTGATGATGGGCCGGATCGGCCCCGACGCGCTCGCCGCCGGCACCCTCGCCAGCCACTTCTACTGGCTCTTCATGCTCTTCTCGATGGGCCTGCTGACCGGAGCCACGCCGATCTTCGCCCAGCACCTGGGCGCTCGCCGCTTGCGCATGATCCGGCCGACGCTGCGCCACGGCGTGTGGCTGGCGGCGTTCCTGGTCCTGCCCTGCGGCGCCGTGGTATGGCACGCCGGGACGATCCTGGTCGCGCTGGGCCAGGATCCGGAGATCTCCGCCGACGGCCAGTCCTACCTGCGCTACATGGTCTGGGGCCTGCTGCCCGGCCTGTGGCAGGTGGTGCTGGCCGAGTTCCTGGCCGCCCACGCCCGCCCGCGCGCCGTCCTCGTGGTCACCGTCACGGGCATCGGCCTCAACGCGCTCGCGGACTATGCGCTGATGTTCGGCAATTTCGGCTTTCCGAAGATGGGGCTGGACGGCGCGGGCGTTGCAAGCGCGCTGGTCAATACGTTCATGTTCGTCGCACTGCTTGCGTTCGTGCTGCTCGACCGCCGCCTGCGCCGCTACCGGCTGCTCGTCCACCTGTGGCGGATCGAGCGCCCGCGGCTTCTCGATATCGTGCGGATCGGTCTTCCCATCGCGATCACCGAGCTGGCCGAGATGGGCCTGTTCCTGGCGACCTCCCTGCTCATGGGGCTTATCGGCACCACGGCGCTGGCCGCCCATGCGGTGGCGGCCCAGTGCTGCGGCGTCGCCATCATGATCCCGATCGGGATCGCCCAGGCCGGCGCCGTGCGCGTCGGGCGCGCGGCCGGAGCCGGGGACCACGCGGGCGCGGCCCGCGCCGGCTGGACCGCGCTGGTGCTCGGGGGCAGCTTCGCCCTGCTGCCCGCCTCCGCCTTCTGGTTCTTCGGCGGGGCTCTCGCCGGACTGATCCTCGATCAGGCGCGGCCGGAGAACGAAGGCGCATTCGGCCTGGCCGTGGCGCTGCTCGCGGTCGCCGCCTTCTTCCAGTTGGCGGACGCCTTGCAGATCGTCGCCAGAGGGGTGCTCCAGGGTCTCAAGGACACCCGGGTGCCGATGCTCTTCACACTGGCCACGAGCTGGGGCGTGGGCCTTCCCGCCGCCGCGCTCCTCGGGATCGGGCTGGACCTCGGCGGCGAAGGGATCTGGGCGGGCATCGCCGCCGCGATGATCGGGGCCTGCGTGCTGCTGATCCGCCGCTTCCGGGCGCAGGCACGGGGACTGGCGGCGTGAACGGCGCCCGCGGGGCATGGCGACCCGGCACGGTGTGGGCCTCGACCGGCCGGGGGACAGGAACGAACGAGCCGCCGCGGGAGGTCCGGTCCACCCGCGGGAGCGGCGCTCCTTCGACGATTTTCCCGTATCCGGATCGGTCCGGGTAGCGAGTACCTCAAGTTTCGGGATTCGCTGACCGAAATGGATTCCCGCTTTCGCGGGAATGACGGCCAGACGGCCACGGCCAGCGTAAAACTAACGTGTCTCGCTGAAATGACGGCATTTCAATGACGTCATTCCCGCGAAAGCGGGAATCCATCGCCTGATTCAAGGTATTTTGAATCCCGAAACTTGAGCGAGTACGAGTCCGACTCCATCGGGCCCGAGAGCCGCATGGATGCAAGCGGGCCTTGCAGCCCCCGCGATTCCACTGCTGCGCGACGGCCTCGAGGTCCGCAGAGGTTCAGCTCGGCGACGTCGCGCCACCGTTCTCCGGCGGACCGCAGTCCAGGCACGCCCCGACCGCAAGGGTCACCGCGCGGCTCTTGTCCCCGAGCCAGGGCGGGATCACCGCTCCGAATCCGCCGGCCGGCCCGCCCGCGGCGACCAGCAACAGATGCCCGGGGTCCGGGAGCGCCCGGTATTCGCGCTCCCCCCGATCGCCCACTACCCGCCCTTTGCCGACCGCGGCCCATTCGCGGCGGCGGATCCGGGCGCGCTCGAACAGACGGTTGCGCACGTCCGCGCGCGACCAGCCGGCTGCCGCGAAGTGCTCCCGCAACTGCGGGGGCACGACCACCGCGTAGTGGCCGGGCCGGATCGAGTACTGGCGCATGTTGGCCCGCATCTCCGCCGCGAAGGTCTCCAGGATCTCCTCCGGATCGGTGGTCCACTCGTTCATGATCTGGCGCGGGGCTCCGGCCGCCATCACCGTGACCGCGGATGCGCCCTCCGGGACCCCACGCTCGGTCGCGAGCGGCTCCCACGGCGATCCTTCCTCGTCCTCCGCGATGCAGAAGCTGAACTTGCCCGGATGCCCGAGGGTGGAGCGGTCGATGCCGCCGGGGCGTACGTCAAGGAGGTTGACGAGGCAGAGCCGGACCGCGCGTCCTACCACCGCGCTCGCCCGATCGCTGTTGCCGAGCGCGTTGAACGTTCCGTCCATGCCGAGCCGGCGCCGCTCGTCGCCGTTGACGATGATGAGGATCGCGCAGCCGCCGGTGCTGGCGCTCGCCCCGTGCAGGGAGAATTCCTCGCGCAGCACGGCGGAGAGTGCGGCGACCACGACCGGGAAATGCAGGGGAAGACCGCCGGCCATCACCGTGTTGACGGCGGCCTTTTCGGCCGTCAACGCCCGTCCGCGGACGGGCTCGACGCCGATGACGTGGCCGGCCGGCATGGCCGCCGCATCCAGGCAGGTCGCCACCGCTTCCCCGGTCGGCGGGACGACGGGCAGCCCGTCGGTCCAGCCGCGGCTGTGGAACAGCTCCTGCACCGCGAAGACGTCGGGGGCTTCGTGAACGCTGGATTCAAGGTCCATGGCGTGGGTCCGGACTCGGGCGGATACCGGCGGCGGGTGGTGACGAGCCCATTCTATCCTCATCCGTCCTCGACCCTGCCCCGTGCGGGACCGCGGCGCTCTCCGGCATGGAAGCGCCGGCCCGCTCAACCGCGCGCCATGCGACGCTGGAGGTTGACCAGCATCCCGGCCGTGGCGCCCCAGACGTACCGCTCTCCGTACTCGAACGCATAGTAGTAGCGCCGGCGTCCGTCGCGCACGCGGCTGTGGATTCGGCGCGATGCCTCGTCGAGAAAGAAGGCCAGCGGCACTTCGAATGCCTCGGCCACCTCGAAGGCATCCAGGGTCAGGGTGAATCCCGGGCGGACGAACGCGACGACGGGCGTCACGCCGTAGCCGGTGACCGTCTCGTATCCGTCGAGCAGGCCGGCGAGCTCGATGGATTCGCGTCCCAGGCCGATCTCCTCCGCGGTCTCACGCAACGCGGCGTCGATCGGCCCGCGGTCGGTGCCGTCGAGCCGCCCGCCCGGGAAACAGACCTGTCCGGGATGATCGTGCAGATGGTCGGCACGGCGGGTGAGCAGGACGGTATGGCCGCCCTCCCGCTCGACGAGCGGCACGAGCACCGCGGCGGGGCGGCGCGGGCCGGCCCGTGGGAGCGGGCCGTTGAGATCGAAGTCGCCGAGCTCGTCGCCTCGCGGGAGATCGTCGAGAGGGCGCAGTGCCCGTTCCATCCGCGAGCGCTGGATCGCTCCGGTGGTGGCCGGCGTCGTGGTCCCGGTCGTGGAAGGAGTCGTCGCGTCGTTCACTGCTGTATCTTAACGGCACCGCCGGCACCGGCAGGGATCCGACCGCGCCCGCGAAGGCGAATCGGACGAGCCATCGGGCCGGTCATCGGCCAGGGCGCCCGTCCGCACGTGCGAAAGCGAAACCCCAATCTTCGATCCTGCGTCGGCGGCGCCCTGCTCGTCGTGGCGGCTCCGGGCGTTCTGGCGGCTCCGGCGGACGGCTCCGCCGCGGCGGCGGACCGGCTCGCGATCCGCAACCCGCACGCGGTGGAAGCCCGGTCTCCGGCCCGGCCGGGGTTCCCGCTGCGGCGCGGGATGTTCCTCCTGGCCGCCCCCCGGCTCGCCGACCCGCGGTTCGCGCGCACCGTGGTGCTGCTCCTGGAGTACGACGAGACCGGCACGCTGGGCCTCGTGGTCAACCGGCCGACGCGACTCTCGCTCCAGGACGCTCTCGCGACCCCGCTGCCGGGCTCCGGCGGCCATGTCGTCTTCTCCGGCGGCCCCGTCGAGCACCGGCGCCTGATCGCGCTGCTGCGCTCGCCGGATGCGGTCGAAGATGCCGAGCACGTCTTCGGCGACGTATACGCGAGCGGAAGCATCGACACCCTGCGCCGGATGCTCGAACGCGACGGACACGCGGCGGACGTGCATACGTACCTCGGATACGCGGGGTGGTCTCCCGGCCAGCTCGACGCCGAGCTCGCCCGCGGCGACTGGATCGTGACCCCCGCCGATGCCGCGAGCATCTTCGATACGCCGCCGATCGACGTGTGGTACGACCTCATGCGCCGCAACGCCGGGCGCTGGGTGCGTTTTGGTCCCGCCGGTCCGGCTTGACGAAGCGGGCCGATGACCCCGGGCGAGCGGTACCGCGACGAGCTCGCCCGCGGGGTCCTGCTGCCCGATCCGGCGCAGGCGGCGCTGGTCGGCGAGCTCGATCGAATCCACCGGTCGCTTATCGAGGCGAGGGACGGCGGGATGCTCGCCCGGCTCGTCGGGAGGCTCGGACGCGGGCGGCGAGAGCCGGTGCGCGGCCTCTACGTGTGGGGCGGGGTCGGGCGTGGCAAGACGCACCTCGTCGATCTGTTCCACCGCTCTCCCCGTCCTGGCTCGAAGCTGCGCATGCACTTCCACCGCTTCATGCAGCTCGTGCACGGCGAGCTGAACACGCTGCCCGAGCGCGAGGACCCGCTGCGGATCGTCGCCGGCCGGATCGCCGCGCGGGCGCGGGTGCTGTGCTTCGACGAGTTCCACGTCTCCGACATCACCGATGCGATGATCCTCGGGCGGCTCCTCGGAGCGCTGTTCGAGCGCGGCGTCACCCTGCTGGCCACGTCGAACATCGTGCCGGCGGAGCTGTATGCCGGCGGGCTGCAACGGGAGCGGTTCCTGTCCGCGATCGAGCTCATCGAACGGCATACGAAGGTGTTCCATCTCGACAGCGGCGCCGACTACCGGCTGCGCGCGCTGCAACGTGCCCGGACATGGTATTCGCCGCTCGGCCCCGATGCCGAGCAGGGCCTTGCGGAGTGCTTTCGAACGCTGGCTCCTTCCGGGCCCGACGCCGCCGGCGGAGCCCTGACCATCCTCGGCCGGACGGTGCCCGCCGTCCGGCACGCCGAGGGCATCGCCTGGTTCGATTTCGAGATCCTGTGCGGGGGGCCCCGATCGGTCGCCGACTACATCGAGATCGCCCGCGACTTCCACACCGTGGTGTTGAGCGGGGTCCCCGTGCTCGACGACGGCCGCCGCGATCCGGTGCGCCGTTTCATCCATCTCGTGGACGAGCTCTACGACCGCAACGTGAACCTGATCGTCTCCGCCGCCGCTCCCCCGGAAGGGTTGTACCTCGGGCGCAAGCTCGTCGAGCCGTTCCGGCGCACCCGCTCCCGCCTCGTGGAGATGCAGGCGACCGCCTATCTCGGCCGCGGCCACGTCCCCTGAACTCGAGTTTCGGGATTCGCTGACCGAAATGGATTCCCGCTTTCGCGGGAATGACGTCATTTCAGCGAGACACGTTACTTTCAGGCTGGTCGTCATTCCCGCGAAAGCGGGAATCCATCGCCTGATTCAAGGTATTTTGAATCCCGAAACTTGAGCCCTGAAGAATCCGCCCTGTTCGCCGACCTTGCACGAACCTGCAAGAGCCGGACCGCCCGGCCGCCGACGGCTTCCAGCCCGATCGACCATCCACTCCCTCCGCTTCGGCCGCTCCGAGCCGTATCGCCGGCGAGCCGCTCCTTGCGTCCATGGATTCCCATGCTCGCCAGGTCCCGCCGAGCGGGGTCGCGGAGGCCGATGCGGATCCATGCGCCCGTGGATCCCCGCATCCGCGGGAATCGACGTCGAATATTCAAATATACTGCCCTGCCCCGGACGATCACCGGTCCGGGCCATCACGACGACAATCGACGGCAACCACCACCGACAGGGAGGGTCCCGACCATGCCCGAGTACACCACCGACGACGTCCGCAACGTGGCCCTGGTCGGGCACGGCGGCGCCGGCAAGACGACCCTGGTCGAGGCGCTGCTCGCATACGCAGGCGTCATCGGTGCGTCCGGGAGCGTCACGAACGGCACCTCGGTGTGCGACTTCGATCCCCAGGAGAAGGAGCATCGGCACTCGCTGTACAGCGCGGTGGCGCACTTCGACCATGGCTCCCGGCACGTGAACCTCGTCGATACCCCCGGCTACCCCGACTTCCTCGGCCGGGCGTTGCCGGTCCTCGCGGCGGTGGAGACCGCGGCGGTGGTGGTGGACGCGAGGCAGGGGGTGCAGATGGTCACCCGGCGCATGATGGAGGCGGCGGCGCAGCGCGGGCTCGCGCGCATGGTGGTGGTGAACAGGATCGACGCCGGAGACCTCGACCTGGAGGCGCTGCTCGCGAGCCTGGTGGAGGCGTTCGGCAGCGAATGCCTGCCCATCAACCTGCCCGCGGGCGGCGGCGCAAGTGTGGTCGACTGCTTCTTCGCGCCGGGTGACGGGGCCCCCGACTTCTCGTCGGTGGAGGAAGCGCATACGCGGATCGTCGACCAGGTCGTCGAGGTGGACGAGGAGCTGATGGAGCTCTATCTCGAAGGCGGGGAGCTGGAGGCGGACCGGCTCCACGATGCGTTCGAGCGGGCATTGCGCGACGGTCATCTGATCCCGGTGTGCTTCACCTCGGCGGAGAGCGGGGCGGGCATCGCGGAGCTCGCCAACGTGATCGAGAAGGTCATGCCGAGCCCGCGGGAGGCGAACCGCCCACCGTTTCGCGACGCCGCGGGCGAGCCGGTGGAGATCGCCCCCGATCCCGACGGTCCGGTCGTCGCCCACGTGTTCAAGGTTTCGATCGACGCCTTCGTGGGCAAGCTCGGGGTGTTCCGGATCCACCGGGGCACGGTGACGAAGGACTCCCAGCTCCACATCGGCGGCGCCCGCAAGCCGGTGAAGGTCGGCCACCTGTTCGCGCTCCAGGGCAAGGAGCACGTGGAGATCGACGCCGGGGTCCCCGGTGACGTCTGCGCGGTGGCCAAGATCGACGAGGTGGCGTACGACGCGGTGATGCACGAGTCCCAGGACGACGAGGACCTTGCGCTGGCCGCGGTGGAGCTGCCGGCGCCGATGCTGGGCCTCGCCATCTCGGCGAAGACCCGGGGGGACGAGCAGAAGCTCGGGGACTCGCTTTCCAAGCTCGCGGCGGAGGACCCCTGCCTCGCCATCGAGCACAACGCGATCTTCAACGAGACCGTCATCCGCGGTCTCGGCGACCTGCACCTTCGCATGGTGCTGGAGAAGATGAAGGATCGGCACAACGTCGAGGTCGACACCCGGCCGCCGAAGATCGCGTACCGCGAGACCATCCGCAAGCCGGCCGAAGGCCACCACCGGCACAAGAAGCAGACCGGCGGCGCGGGGCAGTTCGGCGAGGTCTACCTGAAGGTCGAGCCGCTGGCGCGCGGCACGGGCTTCGAGTTCGTGGACGCGGTGGTCGGCGGGGTGATCCCGAACCAGTTCATCCCCGCGGTGGAGAAGGGTGTACGCCAGGTGCTGGCCACCGGCGCGGTGGCCGGGTATCCGATCCACGACGTACGGGTCACCGTCCATGACGGCAAGCACCACTCCGTCGACTCCAAGGAGGTCGCGTTCGTCGCCGCCGGGAAGAAGGCGTTCGTGGACGCGATCGGCAAGGCCGCCCCGATCGTCCTGGAGCCGATCGTCGACATCCAGGTCACCGTCCCCCAGACGAACATGGGCGACATCGCGGGCGACCTCTCCTCGAAGCGCGGGCGCATCAGCGGCACCGAGGCCATGAGCGCGGGGATGGTGGTGGTCTCGGGACAGGCCCCGCTCAGCGAGCTCGGCAGCTACCAGTCGGAGCTGAAGTCGGTGACCGGCGGCGCCGGCTCCTACACCATGGAGCTGAGCCACTACGATCCGGTGCCGGCCAACGTCCAGCAGCAGCTCGTCGCGGAGTTCAGGCCGGCTGCGGACGAAGATTGACTACGCCGGGATCGTTGGGCCGGGATCGTTGGGCCGGGATCGCCGGGCCGGGATCGCCGGTCATCTCGATTCGTGTGCCGACGCTGCGCCGAAGGGGTCTCGGTACTTCCCGCAACGACCTTCGGCGAGGGTGCGGCCGGGCCCGTTCGGGCGGGCCTGATTGCGCCGGAGGCGGTGCTCTGGGAGGGGTGCAATCGGATCGAGCGATACGCGCGCGCCGGTCGGGCCGCGAGCGCCTCGAGCAGTACCGCGGGAAGCCGCTTCGACCGTTGATTGCCCGGATCCGCCATGACACGACGACTTGCCTTCCATCTCGACGGTCGCACCGCGCTCGTGACCGGAGCGTCGAGCGGTCTCGGCCGGCACTTCGCCCGCACCCTCGCCGCGCACGGCGCCTCGGTCGCCCTCGCGGCCCGACGGGTCGAGCGGCTGGAGGCCCTCGCGGGCGAGATCCGGGAGGCCGGCGGCGCCGCGCACCCGGTGCGGATGGACGTGACCGACGCGCGCAGCGTCGGAGACGCGCTCGACTCGGTGCAGGAGGCGTTCGGGACGCCCGACGTCCTCGTGAACAACTCCGGCATCGCGCGGCCTGCCTCGACCCTGGACGTCACCGGGGAGGACTGGGCCGCGGTCATCGGCACCAACCTGGAAGGGGCGTGGCGGGTCGCGCAGGAGACCGCGCGGCGCATGGTCGAGGCCGGGCGGCCCGGCGCGATCGTCAACGTGCTGTCGGTCCTGGCGTTCGGGGTCGCGGGCGGTCTCGGCCCGTACGCCGCATCGAAGGCGGGTCTGCTGCAGCTCACCCGGACGATGGCGATGGAGCTCGCCCGTCATCGGGTGCGCGTCAACGCCCTCGCGCCGGGCTACGTGCTCACGGAGATGAACCGTGAATTCTTCGCGAGCGATGCCGGCACGGCGATGACGAAACGCATCCCCCAGCGCCGCATCGGGGACCCGTCCGATCTCGACGGCGCGCTGCTCCTGCTCGCAGGCGACGCCTCGTCCTACATGACCGGCTCGACCATCGTCGTCGACGGGGGACACCTCGCGTCCGGCCTTTGAGCGCCATCGGAGGATGATTCGTGGATCAACCAGTCATCGAATTAGCCGACGTCGACCTCGACGACAAGTACGTCCGCCCGCGCGGCCGGGTCTTCCTTACCGGGATCCAGACCCTGGTGCGGCTGGTGCTCACCCAGCGCCGGCGCGACCTCGCGGCCGGCCACGACACCGCCGGCTACGTCAGCGGCTACCGCGGCTCGCCGCTGGGCGGGCTCGACCAGCAGATGGAGCGCGCGAAGGCCCATCTCGACCGGCACCACGTGGTGTTCCAGCCCGGCGTCAACGAGGACGTCGCGGCCACCGCCTGCTGGGGCACGCAGCAGGCCGGACTCGACGGCGAGGGTGCATACGACGGGGTGTTCTGCCTCTGGTACGGCAAGGGGCCGGGGGTGGACCGCTCCGGCGACGTGCTGCGGCACGCGAACCTGGCCGGGACCTCGAAGCTCGGTGGGGTCGTGGCGCTGTTGGGCGACGACCACGCCTGCGAATCCTCGACCACCGCGAACCACAGCGAGTACGCGATGGTCGATGCGTCGATCCCGGTGTTCAACCCCGCCGGGGTCCAGGAGATCCTGGATTACGGGCTCTGCGCCTTCGCCCTGTCGCGTTACGCCGGCTGCTGGACCGCGCTCAAGTGCGTGCACGACACCGTCGAGGCCGCCGCCTCGGTAGAGATCGATCCGGAGCGGATCGAGATCGTCCTCCCCGAGGATCCGGCCATTCCCGCCGAGGGGCTGGGGATCCGCTGGCCGGATACGCCCCAGGAGCAGGAGGTACGGCTGTACGAGCAAAAGATCGAAGCGGTGAAGGCGTTCTCGCGCGCCAACCGCCTCGACCGCACGGTATGGGATTCGGATCGGGCATGGCTGGGGGTCGCGACCACCGGCAAGTCATACCTCGACGTGCGGCAGGCGTTCGAGGATCTGGGTATCGACGAGGCGGCGGCGCAGCGGCTCGGGGTCCGCCTGTACAAGGTGGCGATGCCCTTCCCGCTGGAGCCGGAGGGGGCGCGGCGCTTCGCCGAGGGGCTCGACACCATCGTCGTCGTCGAGGAGAAGCGTCCGCTCATCGAGACCCAGCTCAAGGACGTGCTGTACGGGACGCCGAAAGCGCCGCGCATCGCCGGCAAGCGCGACGAGGACGGCCGGCCCCTGTTCCCCTCGGCGGGCCGGCTCGACACCAACCATATCGCGGTCGAGCTCGGCCGCCGGCTCCTCGCACGCGAAGGCGCCGGTGAAGACGCCGGCGCTGGCGAAGGCGACACGGCCGGTGCGTCGGCCCTCGCATGGGACAAGCCTGTTCCCCGCCCGTCCGCACCGCCGGATGGGACATCCGAGGCGCTGGCCGGGGCACCCGAGGCGTTGGACGAGACGCCCGCAGCGCTGGCCGGGGAACCCGAGGCGTTGAACGAGGCGTCCACGGCGCTGGACGGGATGCCCGCGATTCCGCATCAGCGGTCGCCGCTCTCCGCGCGGGTCGCGGCGCTCGAAGCGATCCTGGGGGGTGGCGATCGGGACCCCGCCCCGATGGAGCGCACCCCGTACTTCTGTCCCGGATGCCCGCACAACACCTCCACCCGGGTCCCGGAGGGCAGCCGGGCGCTGGCCGGGATCGGCTGCCACTACCTCGCGCAGTTCATGGATCGGTCCACCGCCCGCTACACCCACATGGGCGGCGAGGGCGCGAGCTGGATCGGCGAATCGAAGTTCAGCAAGCGCGACCACGTCTTCCAGAACATCGGCGACGGGACCTACTTCCACTCGGGCCTGCTGTCGATCCGGGCCGCGATCGCGGCGGACGTGAACGTCACCTTCAAGATCCTCTACAACGACGCGGTGGCGATGACCGGCGGCCAGGCGGTGGACGGCGCGCTGACGGTGCCGGTCATCACCCGGCAGATGCAGGCGGAGGGCGCGCGGCGCATCGTGGTGGTGACCGACGAGCCGGAGAAGTACGGGGCGCGGTCGGGCCTGGCCCCCGGCGCCACCGTCCACCACCGGCGCGAGCTCGACGCGGTGCAGCGGACGTTGCGCACGATCGCCGGGGTCACCGTCCTCGTCTACGACCAGACCTGCGCGGCGGAGAAGCGCCGACGGCGCAAGCGCGGGAAGTTCCCCGACCCGCCCATGCGCGCGTTCATCAACCCCGCGGTGTGCGAGGGATGCGGGGACTGCGGGGTGAAGTCGAACTGCGTGGCGGTGGTCCCGGTGGAGACCGGGTTCGGGCGCAAGCGCGCCATCGACCAGTCGTCGTGCAACAAGGACTTCTCCTGCGTCGAGGGGTTCTGCCCGAGCTTCGTCACCGTGCGCGGCGGCCGGCTGCGCAAGGGGGCGGGCGTTTCGCGCGACGGCGCCCCGCTGCCCGTGCTGCCCGAGCCGCCGGTTCCGGGCCTCGACCGGCCCTGCGAGATCATCGTCACCGGGGTCGGGGGTACCGGGGTCATCACCATCGGCGCGCTGCTGGGGATGGCCGCGCATCTGGAGTCCAAGGGATGCTCGGTGCTCGACCAGACCGGGCTTGCGCAAAAGGGCGGGGCGGTGGTGAGCCACATCCGGATCGCCGCCCGCCCGGACGACGTCACCACCACGCGCATCGCCAACGGCGCGGCGGACCTGGTGCTCGGCTGCGACATGGTGGTCACCGCGGGCGCGGACACCCGCGCCACGATGCGGGCCGGGAAGACCGCGGTGGTGGTGAACACGCAGGAGACGATGACCGGCGACTTCACCCGCGACGCCGACCTCCTCTTCCCGGCCGAGTCGTTGATGCGCGGCATCGAGCGCGCCGCCGGCGCCCGGCAGGTGGACCGGGTCGATGCGACCCGGATCGCGACGGCGCTGACCGGCGACGCCATCGCGACCAACCTCTTCATGCTCGGCTATGCGTGGCAGAAGGGCCGCATCCCCCTGTCGAGGGCCGCCATCGAGCGGGCCGTCGAGATCAACGGCGTGGCGGTGGAGATGAACCTGGGCGCGTTCGACTGGGGCCGGCGCACGGCGGCGGATCGCGACGCGGTGGAGCGCCGCGCCGTACCGGGGGCCGCCGCGGGCATCGAAGTGGCGCCGCCCATCGAAGGAGGATCGTCACCGGCCCATTCGCCAGGGGCCGTTCCGGGCATCGCGGTGGCGCCGCCGCGCGGGCGCGAGACCCGCGAGACCCTGGAGTCGCTGATCGAGCGGCGGGCGGCGTTCCTCGCGGAGTACCAGGACGCGGCGTATGCCGATCGCTACCGCGCCTTCGTCGAGCGGGCGCGGGAGGCCGAGCGCTCCCGCGCGAAGGGGATGCGGGGGCTCGCGGAAGCGGTGGCCCGCGGCCACTTCAAGCTCCTCGCCTACAAGGACGAGTACGAGGTCGCGCGCCTGCACTGCGCGCCGGAGTTCCGGCGAAAGCTGGAGGCGGCGTTCGAGGGGGACTGGTCGCTGGAGTTCCACCTCGCCCCGCCGCTGTTCGCCCGGCGCGACCCGGCCACCGGCGCCCCCCGCAAGTCGCGCTACGGCCCGTGGATGATGCGGGTGTTCGCGATGCTCGCGAGGTGCAAGGGGCTGCGCGGTACGGCCTTCGACCCCTTCGGGTACACGCGGGAGCGCCGCCGGGAACGGGCCTTGATCGATCACTACGAGCGCACGGTGGCGGCGCTCCTCGACGGCCTCGACCACTCCAACCACGCGCTCGCGATCGAGATCGCGTCGCTGCCGGAGCGGATCCGCGGCTTCGGCCACGTGAAGGCGAAGAGCATCGAGGAGGCGCAACACCGCGAGGCGGAGTTGCTGGAACGGTTCAGGGCCGCGGACGAGCCGCCGGACGCGGCGTGACGGCGATGAGTGTCGGTCGGTGGTTGATTTGGCCTGTTCTACGGGCACGGAGAACGGCAACGGGGCCTTGGCGGTCGACGGGTCTGCGATGACCACCGGCACGCCCTCCGGACCCGCCGTCACCATCTTTCACGGGGACGCCTGCGATCTGTTGCCGTCGCTCGATCCCGGGAGTGTCGACCTTCTCATCACGAGCCCACCGTACTGGGGCCATCGAACGTACGAACAGGAGCACAACTGGGACATTTTCAAGGACTGGTTGGGCACCGGTGCTCAAAAAACGGATGTTCCAGACTATGAATGGTACCGGGAGCGGGGCGGTTCGCTCGGGTTGGAACCCGTGCCCGACTGGTACATCGCCCACTTGGTGGAGATGATCGAGCGCTTTCGCCCGGCGCTCAAATCTTCCGGGAGCCTCTGGATCAATCTGGGCGACACTTACTTTGCCCGTTGGGCCAGTATCCGGCAGAGCGGACGCCAAGGCCTGGGGGACAAGTCTCGCCAGCGGCGCCGAACGCCGATGGGCGGCTACCGCCAGGAAAAGCAACTGCTCTTGATCCCGGCTCGATTCGCGATCGCCATGCAGGAAAAGCGCTGGATACTTCGCAACGACGTGATCTGGTACAAGCCGAACGTCCCTCCCCGCCCGGAGAAGGACCGCCTGCGCCTGAGCCACGAGCATTTCTTTCATTTCGTCGCACGCCCGACGAACGGCCGGGCCAGGTATTACTACGATCTTTCGGAAACGGAGACGGGATCGAACGACGTCATTACGCACTATGTCCGTCCGGGAGAGAGCGGCCGCATCGGATTCGACCAAGGGAAGAACCAGCGGTGGCTTGTCGACAAAATCGAGGGTCCGAACATCGCGAACGTGTTCAAACGCACGTTCTACCAAATGATGCTCAAATTCCAGATTGGTCTGCACCCGCGGTCCGTTGGTACGTCGCTCGCCATCCCGCAAGCCGTCTGGGACAGTTGGCAACCTCATCTTGGCCGCCCCGATCTGATTTCGCGCGACGACGGTACACAAGCGCTTCAACATCCCGACGCGGGTGGTGGCGGCACTCCGGCTTGGATCCACGTCTTCGATATAGAGGCGAGTTCCGCTACACATCCGAGTCCGATCGCCATCAAGCAGACGATCATGACGGATGCCGCGTCGATTGCCCGCTACGCGATCGAAGAAGTGCCAAATCATGCGTTTCTGGAAACGGGAGCGGCTGTTGCGGTCATCGCGACCATCCACCGTCGACTATCGACATGGTGGCCGGAGCTGACCTTGTGAGCGTTGTTCCCACGGACGCTTACCCATCAAGTGAATTTACATTTTTCTCCTCACCTGTCCGTACCATTTCATCGATTCAACTGCCATTTTCCTGTTCATCAATAATCCGTGAACCCGCCTGCCGGCCGCTCGGCTCGGCATCGCCGAGATACCGTCGGCGCGGACCGGGGGGAGTTACACGATACCGAACAGCTTGGCGGCCATCGCGAGGATGAGCGCGGACTGAAAGCCGAACATCCAGCGCACTTCCGAGCGGAGGGCGGCTATGTCGGCCTTGGTATCCGCCCGGAGCGCGGCGAGATCGGCCTTGGATGCGGCTTGTTCATCGGCGCGGCCGATGGCCGTCGCGATGGCTTCGGCGTGCTTGCGCTCAATGCCGGCCGCTTCGAGGTCGCGGGCGGCGGTGAGCGTGTCGATCGAGTGCATGGGGCCGTCTCCTGAATGACTCGGCACGACCACCATCCCGGCCCGGTGGCGGTCAAACGACCCAGCCGGCGCCGTCTTCCCCGAGTGCATTCCGGTATGCGCGTCCCGAGGTACGGGAGCATCTTCGGGTGATGAACGGGCATGGGCTGGGGCTGGATGCGCCGCAGCATCGATTGTAGCGCATCCTGTGTACCTTGCTCTCCGTCCTCTGCCTCGCGAAGATGGCGAGTGCCGCGTCCGGAATGACCCCGAGCGCCCGGTCAGCCTGGAGGCGATGGACAAGGTCACATCGCGAGGGCGGTGGTCGGGTGCCCCGGATGACGTTCAGTCCTCCGTCGTGCGCCGGTACAACAGGGTGTTGCCGGTCTTGCCGCAGATCTCGCTGACCCCGGCCTCGCGGAAGCAGAACGCCGCCTGCTGGCCCAGGCGCCGCGGCGAGCGCATGGCGCGGGAGAGGTCGAGGGTGGTGAACGGCTCCGGCAGGGCGGCGTCCACCAGCGCGAAGAGGTCGTTCATGCCCGTGAGGCGGTGCGTTTGCGCCACCTCCACCAGCCGCCGGTCGATACGGGTCCAGTCCCGTCCGCGCCTCCTGCGCCTGCCCCCGCGTCCGCGGCCTTCCGGGTCTTTCACCCGGATGTCCTCCTCGACGGTCATCACCACGTCGAGGGTCAGGTTGGGATGGTCCAGCAGGGTAGGGATGCTCGTCAGGCCGTCGAAGACGGCGAACACGGAATCGTGCTTCGGCGACTTGCGCCGCCTGATCGGGGTGGTCGGGAGGTCTGGAACGCCCGGGGTGTTCGGGACATCCCGGACGTCCGGGGCATTCAGCGCATCCGGGGTGTTCGGGACGTCCTGGGCATTCGGGGTATCCGGGATGCCCAGGGTGTCCGCGCCGGCCGGCATCGTGACGATGTAGCGATCCTGGGCGACCGGATACACCAGCGTCACGGCGAAGCGTTCGAGCAGCCGCGGCAGCTTCTTCTTCAGCGGCCAGAACGATCCGGTATGGATTTCGACGATGCTGTCCCTGATCACCACGTCGGCCACGAAGCCGTCCACGACCTGTTCCGTGACGCTGCCGGGAACCGCGTAGCGCGCCTTCAGCGCCCGGTGCAGGGACCGTTCGTTCAGCTCGCCGATGGCGTTCGGCTTCTCCAGCGGCGTCTCGCGTTTCAGGGGAAGCAGCACGTGCATCGGACGCTGGATGCGGACGAGGACGTCGACCGGGGAGCCGTTTCGCTTAACACGTCCTCGTACTCCGGAAACAGGGCGTTGCCGATCAGTGGCCGGGTTTCACCGCTCGGACATCGTCGCAGGACCTCCCACGCCGCGCCGTCGGGCGACAGGATCGCAGAGACCAGGACATTCGTCTCGACCACGATTCTCGGCACCATGGCATGACAACGTATACGCTGTCATGGATGCCCACAACTCCGATTTGGCGTCCCGGAGCATCGTTCCCGGAGCCTTCTCGCCGGTTGCGCCGTCCCCTCTTCTTCAGCCGCCCCCGGCGCGGCGCCCGGCCCGGATCGAGCGGTGCCGGCACACCTCCCCGGAGCGGCATTCCAGTGACGTCCCGGCGGTCTGGTCCCGATGGCGGCGTCCGGCTATCGTGTACGGGAAATGGATGGTACGGCACGGTCATTCATCGGCCACTTCACATCGGGAGAAGACAATGGGCATCCAGCGCATGCATTCCGGGCCGCGCATGAGCCAGATCGTCGTGCACGGAGGGGTGGTCCATCTCGCCGGACAGGTCGCACAGCGGGCGCCCGGGGCTTCGGTCGGAGAACAGACGACCGACATCCTCGCCCGCATCGACGAGCTGCTCGCCGAGGCCGGGACCGGCAAGTCGAAGCTGCTCTCGGCGACCATCTGGCTCACCGACATGGCCGGGTTCGCGGAGATGAACGCGGTATGGGATGCGTGGATCGATCCGGAGAACCCGCCCGCCCGCGCCTGCGTCCAGTCCCCGGCGCTGGCCGCACCGCAGTTCAACGTCGAGATCATGGTGAGCGCTGCGGTGTAACCCTGGCGCACCGGGCGCCGTCGTGGGAGCGCCGCCATCCGGTCACCGGAAGCGCGGCTACGCCCCGCGGCCCTGCGGCAGGGTCGGTGGTGAGAGCGCCTGTGCCCGGTGATCGGGACCCCCGCGAGCTGCGAAGAGCCCGAGGCGGAGGACGACCATGAAAGTCCTGGTGCTCGGTGGCGGGGTGATCGGGGTCACCACCGCCTACTACCTCGCGAAGGACGGCCACGAGGTGGCCGTGGTCGAGCGCCATCCCGTCGCCGCCGGTGAGACCTCGTATGCCAACGCGGGGCTCGTCGCGCCGGCTCATGCCTATGCATGGGCGTCGCCCAGGGCGCCGAAGATCCTCCTCAAGTCGCTCTTCATGAAGGATCAGGCGTTGCGGCTGAAGCTGCGGGCGGATCCGCGCATGTGGCGATGGGGGCTTCGGTTCCTCGCCCAGTGCACCGAGGAGCGGGCGAGACTCAACACCCTGCGCAAGGTGCGGCTGTGCCTGTACTCCGTCGAGCGGCTCGAG
The DNA here is from genome assembly GCA_965204915.1 of Gammaproteobacteria bacterium. Taxonomy (GTDB): domain Bacteria; phylum Pseudomonadota; class Gammaproteobacteria; order HK1; family HK1; genus HK1. The sequence goes on from OZ242023.1 coordinate 112,083, forward strand.
GAGGTGGTCGCCGACACCGGGGTCGCCTATGACGGCCTCGCGAAAGGCAACCTCTATCTCCATCGCTCCGAAGAGGGCCTCGAGAAGGGCGTCGCGCACACCGCCATCCTGTGCGAGCACGGCGTGGAGATGCGGGTGCTGGACCGAGACGGCATCGCCGCGATCGAGCCGTCCCTGGAGCCGGTGAAGCACCGGCTCGCGGGCGGCCTGCACGCACCGGGAGACCGGAGCGGGGACGCCCGGATGTTCACGCGCAACCTCGCCGCCTGGTGCGCCGAGCACCTGGACGTCCGCTTCGAGTACGACACCCGCGTCCTCGCCATCGTCGCGAGCGGCGATCGGATCGAGCACGTGACGACCGATCGCGGCGCGCGCGGCGCCGATGCATTCGTGCTCGCGGCGGGGCATGCATCTCCGTTCCTCTCCGAGCCGTTGGGGGTGAAGCTGCCGATCTATCCCTGCAAGGGTTATTCGATCACTGTGCCGGCCGGGCGGCCGAACCTGGGTCCGAGGATCGGCATGGTGGACGAGGACCATCTCGTCGCGTTCTGTCCGATGGGCGAGCGGCTCCGCATCACCTCGACGGCCGAGTTCAGCGGCTACGACAAGAGCCACTCGCCGGAGGACTTCCGCGCGATGTTCAACGTGGCCCGGGAGCTCTTTCCCGGCGGTGGCGACTACTCGAATCCCGAGTACTGGGCGGGCCTGCGGCCGATGACCCCGACCACGGCGCCGATCTTCGGCGCCGCCCGCTACCGCAACCTGATGCTCAACGTCGGCCACGGCCACATCGGCTGGACGATGGCATGCGGGTCGGCGAAGGTCGTCGCCGATCTGCTTGCCGGGCGTGATCCCGGGATCGATCTCGATGGGATGCTCTACGCCTGAGCCGGCCGGTACGTCGAGAGCGGGACCATGCCTCGCGTTGCTCTCCGCCTGCGCGCTTGCCGGGTGCGCCGCATGCCTGAGTTATCGCGGCTACTTCTCCGAATCCGCCGCCGAGACGTACGCCAAGGCGCTGGAAGCCCGGGGTTGGGACGTCACCGTGGCCGGAGTTCGTGCGTACTCGACGCTCGGCTGGTTTGCCGATCCGCTGCTGAGTTCCATGGTCGAGCTGCCGGAATACCTCCTCGCCCGGATCGTCTTCCACGAGCTCGCGCACCGGCGTCGAGATCGGCAACACCGGCGCGGTGCTCGACGGCGACATCGACCGCTTCATCGAAGCGAGCCTCAAGGCGGGGGTGTGAGGTGGCCGGAGCGACGGGAAGGGAAGGTGGTACGATTCGCCGCAACGCCCGTTGAATCCAGGGGGGTGAGGTGGCCGGAGCAGCGGGAAGGGGAGCAGGGCGCCGCCGATGCAATGGACGCGATTCCCGAGCCGACGCTTCATCCGCTCCATACGCAACCACCTTGCCGCCCCACCGCAAGATCCCGGGAGTGGAATCCTGGGAGCGCGGGCGTCCCGCCCGCAGTGGGCCGAAGGCCCGCCACATGGCAAAGCGGGAGGGGCAAAGCGGGCATCCCGTCCGCGTTGGTCATTCCCGCGATCCCGGCGCCGTCATTCCCGCGCAAGCGGGAATCCAGGTGTCCTGAAAACGAGGGCATCCCGCCCGCATCGTCGATTCGCGAGCCTCCGGCCCCGGACCTTCGGTCCGCTACGGGCGGGACACCCGTGTCCGTCAAGGACACGCCGTTCCCAGGATGCGCCATGAAGGACGAGCGGGAGGCCGGCGCGTCCGAGCGGCAGGGCGGATACCGGGACAGGAGTGTGAGGTGAGCGAGGAGAGCACCGATCAGTCGGCGCAACGCCGCACGAAGCTGGCGCCCCTTCGCCGAATACCCGCCGTGGAGGTCGAGGCCGCCCGCCGGACAGATGAGTAACCCCGCCCGATGCCGACGAAGCGCGCCGTCCTTGCCGAACTGACCCGTCGCGAGCTGCGGACCGGTTTCGACTTCTACGAGTTGCAGGTCCCCGACCGCCGGGTCAAGGCGCAGCTCGTCGACGCTCTGGCCCGTTCCCGAAAGACCCGCGTCGAAGAGGTGTTGCAGGCGCTCTCGCGAGACCGCCTCAAGGCGCTGTGCCGGGTGTTCGAACTCGATGATTCCGGCCGGAAGAAGGCGGATCTCGTCGCGCGCCTCGCGGGGCCGGCCACGGCATCGTCCACTGCGGCACCGAGGAGCCACGGGAGCGCCTCGCCGCCAGCGGCGCCCCGTCCAGAGGCGAACACACCGGACCCGCCGGACGGCATACCGCACCCGCCGGCCGACGTACTGAGCGTCGCCCAGCTCGAACAATCCCTCTGGTCGGCGGCCGACATCCTGCGCGGGTCGATCGACAGCAGCGACTACAAGTCCTACATCTTCGGCTTGCTCTTCCTCAAGCGGCTGTCCGACCGCTTCGAGGAGGAGGCGGAGAAGCTCATCGCCGAGGGGCTGCCCGAATCCGTCGCGTGGACCGACCCGGACGAGCACCAGTTCTTCGTGCCGGAGCGGGCGCGGTGGGACGCCATCCAGCAACGGGCCACGAACATCGGGGAGACCCTGAACAAGGCGTGCGCGGCGCTGGAGGAGCAGAACGGCGCGCTGGAAGGCGTCCTCGCCGGCATCGACTACAACGACGAACGCAAGCTCGGCGACGCCCGCAACCGCGACACCGTGCTCGCGCGCCTCGTCCGGCACTTCTCCCAGGTCCCGCTCCGCAACGACCGCATGGCGGAGCCCGACCTCCTCGGCCGCGCCTACGAGTACCTGATCGAGCACTTCGCCGACGACGCCGGCAAGAAGGGCGGCGAGTTCTACACCCCGCGGATGGTGGTCGGGCTCATCGTGGAGCTGCTGGCGCCGGCCGAAGGGATGCGCGTCTGCGATCCCACCGCCGGCTCCGGCGGCATGTTGATCGAATGCGCCCACCACGTCGAGGGCAAGGGGGGCAATCCGCGCAACCTGACGCTGCACGGCCAGGAGAAGAACCTCGGCACCTGGGCCATCTGCAAGATGAACATGCTGCTCCACGGGCTGCCCGACGCCCGCATCGAGAAGGGCGACACGATCCGTGATCCGAAGCTGGTGGAGGAAGGGGAGCTGCTGCTCTACGACCGGGTGATCGCCAATCCGCCGTTCAGCCTCGACGAGTGGGGTCGCGACGTGGCCGAGAGCGATGGCTACGGGCGCTTCCGCTTCGGCGTGCCGCCGAAGACCAAGGGCGATCTGGCCTTCGTCCAGCACATGGTGGCGGTGCTGAACGCCACGGGCCGGCTCGGCGTCGTCATGCCCCACGGCGTGCTGTTCCGCGGCGCCGCGGAGGGGAGGATCCGCCAGGGGCTGCTGCGGGAAGACCTGTTCGAGGCGGTCATCGGCCTGGCCCCGAACCTCTTCTACGGCACCGGCATTCCGGCGTCCCTCCTGGTGCTGAACCGGGACAAGCCGGCGGCGCGCAAGGGCAAGGTGCTGTTCATCGACGCCTCCGGGGAGTTCGAGGAGGGCAGCAACCAGAACCGCCTGCGCGACCGCGACGTCGAGCACGTGGCCCGGACCTTCCATGCCTTTGCCGACGAGGAGAAGTACGCGCGGGTGGTGCCGCTCGCCGAGATCGAGCGCAACGACTGGAACCTGAACATCAGCCGCTACGTGGACACCTCGGAGGAGGAGGAACGCATCGACGTCGCGGAGGCGGTGCGCAAGCTCCGGGTGCTGGAAGGGGAGCGCGCGGCGGCGGAGGCGGCGATGAACCGGTATCTGGCGGAGCTGGGGTATGACGCCTGACGGGCCGCTTTCGGCGGGTCGGGCGGATGCGGCACAATCGCCGGGACTCCGGGACCCCCGGCAGGAGAGGCAGAGATGCCGAGGCGCCTGAAAATCGAGAATTTCGACTCTGTTCGCGCAAGTTCGAGGTGATCCCGAATGCGGGCAGCGCCAGTGGGGAACGGTTCCGGCTCGCCGTGGAACGCGAAGTACCCCGGCACTCCGTACTGGCCCTGGTCACCGAGCGTTGGCCGTGGCGACGACGTGCACTCGGACCCGGATCGCTTCGTCGGCGAGGACGTGGTGGTGACGGAGAAGCTGGACGGCGGCAACACGCTCCTTCACGCCGGCAAGGTCTACGCGCGCAGCGTGTCCGCCCCTTCCGAAGGCAAGTGGATGGCGATGGTGAAGAAACACCATGCCTGGAAGGTGAACGAACCCGAGGTCTGGCTCTACGGGGAGGACCTCTACGGCGTGCACAGCATCGAGTACGGGCCCGTGGCGGAGCAGGCAACGTTCTACGCCTTCGCGCTGCGCGGCGGCGCCGGCGCGTTTGCCGCCTTCGCCGAGGTCGAGGCGTACGCGAAGCAGCGGGGGATTCCGGTCGTGCCGGTGCTGTTCAGGGGGCGCTTTCGCTCGGTTGCCGGGATCAGGGCGTTCATGGAGCAGGCCCACGGCGAAGCGTCCGTGCTCGGGGGGGAGCGGGAGGGCGTCGTCATGCGGCTGGCGCGAGGGTTTGCGGCGGCGGAGTTCCAGGACAACGTCTGCAAGAGCGTCCGTCCCGGACACATGCAGAGCGACGAGCACTGGACCCGGCATTGGAGACCATGCCGGATCTCGGCGCGGGCCGGGTGACTCAGCCCGTTACCTTCCAGGGTGTCGGGAAAGACGAGTCGAAACGCCGGGCAGTCTCGGGAGACAAGAGATGAAGCCCTTTATCCGGCAGCTCGTATTGAAGGGCTTCCGCAGTATTCCGGCGGCTCGTATCGAATTCGACAATCCGACGATCCTCGTGGGCCGCAATGCTTCCGGAAAGAGCAACATCGTGAGCGCGCTCTCCTTTCTTGCCGATGCCATGAGAATGCCGCTACCCACGGTGTTCGACCGCGCGGGCGGCTTCGCGGCCGTCAGAAACCGATCGTCCGGTGTAGGACGGCCGCCGAATCTCGCCATGCGCGTCGATTTCCAGGAAAGAAGGAGACACGGTTTCCATGCATTCGAGATCAGGGCGGAGCTGGGAAGCAATTTTTCAGTGCTGAGAGAACAGTGCGTACTCTACGAGGGGAAGAAGCGAAGCTGGTTCGACCGCAAGGGGAGACGTTTTGACTCGAACGTTGATGGCCTGCATCCATCGATCGATACGTCTTCGCTGGCCCTCCCGGTGATCGGCGGCGCAAAAGCCTTCAACCAGATATGGCGAGCGCTCTCTCGTATGCGCCGGTACTCCATAGAACCCGGCAAGCTGCGGGGGATGCAGGAACCGGATGCCGGTGTCGCCCTGCTGCCGGACGGTGCGAACGCAGCCAGCGTGCTCGAAAGGATCGAGAGCCGGCGGCGTGACGACTTCGAACGTCTATCCTCGTTCCTGGAAGCGATTGTTCCAAACACACGTGGAATCTCCGTCAACCGATATGGAAAGAACCTGTCGCTGGAGATTACCCAGACATGGGGGGAAGGTGCGCCGAAGGCTCTCCGGTTTGAAGGATTCGACATGTCCGACGGCACCCTGCGCGCGATTGGCCTGCTGGCCGCGGTGTTTCAGAGACCGGCGCCATTGCTGATCGCAGTAGAAGAGCCGGAGGCGACAATCCACTCCGGCGCACTGGGCGCGGTGCTCGATCTGCTCTGGGAGGCAAGCGAACGCATGCAGGTGATCGTCACCACCCACAGCCCGGAATTGTTGGACAGGCGGGAGGTCGCCGACCGTCATTTGCGAATGGTCGAATGGAGCGAAGGGGTGACCCGCGTCGGGCCTGTGTCGGACGCGAACCGCCGTGCCTTGCGGGAAGGTCTGACGGAGGCGGGCGGGTTGCTTCGCGCCAATGCGCTGGAGGCCGCGCCTCGCTCCCGGGACAGTGTCAGACGGGACGATCTCTTCGAAGATCTGCAATGAAGATCCAGCCGATCGTCGAAGGTCACGGCGAGGTCTCCTCGGTGCCGATTCTGCTTCGACGCTTGCGCGATGAAGCGCAAGCCTGGGGGGTGGAGATTGCGGCGCCACATCGGTGCCCGCGATCCCGGCTCGTGAATCGGGACACGTTGCAGAACGCCATCCGTGTGGCCGCTCTTGCCCAGGACTGCGGCGGTATTCTCGTGCTCTTCGACGCGGACGACGATTGCCCGATGGAGCTGGCTCCGGCTCTCGAACGGTGGGCGCGTGCTGCGGCAGGCGCAACGCCGTGTTCCATCGTCATGGCGAATCGGGAGTACGAGGCGTGGTTTCTGGCGAGCATCGGGTCTCTGCGGGGCCATATGGGGGTCCGGGAAGATGCGGCGTCGTTCCCGGAAGCGGAAAGTCCGCGAGACGCCAAGGGCCGGTTGAAACGGCAGATGCTTTCCGGACGTTATTCTCCCGCGGCGGATCAGGCTGCCCTGGCCGCCCGATTCGATCTCGCATCCGCCTGGCGCGGCTGCCGAAGCTTCCGCAAGCTCGTCTCCTCCACCGGCGCGCTGTTCCACGCTGCCCGGGCACGGCCCGAAGTGTGGCCGCCCGAGGACTGGAGCCGTCCGTGATCCGGCATCTCAACGGCCCGACCGGGATCTGAAGGGCTGTCGGCTCGAAGAAGTGGAGTATCCTCGCGACCCGGAAGAGCGCTTGGACTGGAGGAGCGTCGGCGCATGATCCGATTTCGCATGGAGTGGCAGGACGCTCCGGGGGTCAGGGATACGGTTCTCGCCCGTTCCTGGTGCCGCCTCGTGATCGAGGCGGGCGGGCGTCTGGTGACGGAAGCGGTTCATGACGCCTCCAACAGCTTGCGCGGCGGCGACAGGGGAAGAAACGAGTATGATCGGGCACGTCGTCGGCGAATGAAACGGCGTATGCCATGCGGGTGCATACGATCGGCCGTCGCGCACGGACTCGGCACAATGTACCGGAAGCCTCGTGGAGGAGCCTGCCATGTTGCAGGAGTTTCGCGTAGATAATTTCAAATCCCTGATCAACGTCGCATTCAAGCCACGGGAAACCAGTCTGCTGATTGGCAAGAACAATTCCGGCAAAACCAATCTCTGCCAGGCGCTACGGTTCATGTCCGGCAGCTCGATCACTACGTTCGACGTTTGTGCGGATCTGGCCCTGATCGGGCGATTCGGCATCACCAATTTCGCACTTGACCAGAATACTACGGATTTCTACGTCAGATCCGACGTCATGCATGAAGAAGAAAGATTGACGTTCGAGTACGAGTTGACCATCAAGTCACCCAATGCCGGATCAGGGGAATTCACGATACAGCTCGACCGGGAAGCTCTGAATGTCACCGGTGAAGAATTCGGCAAGACGGTGCTGTTGGAGAACAACGCGGGCCGGATTCGGCTCCTGAACGAGAAAGGTTTCATGGATGGGGCGCGGAATTACGTCGAGACCACTGCATCCACGGACGCAACGATGCTGCAGCGTCTCTACGATCCGGAAGCCAACCCCAGGGCCATCCACTTCAAACACTACCTGACCGGGTGGATGTATTACGATCTCTCGCCCGTTGCAATGAGAGGGTCGGCTTACAAACCCCATGAGCGTGTCATCGCGCCCGACGGACGCAATCTCGCATCGGTGCTGTTCTGTCTGAAGACCACCAATGAACGTGCGTATCGTGAGCTTCTGGCAGTAGTCCGGAAAATCGAGCCTGGGATCGATCTCATCAACTTCAACACCGGCCTGGAAAACCATGTGTTCATGTACTTCGAGGACCGGGACGGCCATCCGTTGCCTGTGGCGAACGCATCGAGCGGGACGTTGCGATTTCTCGCCTTGGCCTACGTCCTGATGATTCAGATCGGAAAAAACCTGTCTCCTTTGTGTATCATCGAGGAGCCGGAAAATGGAATACACGCCGGTTTTCTGAAGACTCTGTTCGAATTGGTCTCTCCTGATCATCCTCAAATCGTCTTCACTTCCCACGCTCCCTACTTTATCGATCTCTTCGACGATCGCCTGGACGGAATTTTCGTGCTCGATCAGCGCCAGGGGCATACGTCGATGACACAACCGGAGGCCGCCAAGGTAAAGAAGTGGCTCGAAAAGGATTTCCAGTTGGGAGAGCAGCACTTCAGGGAGATGTTGGGATGAGGATCGGTTGTTACGTGCAGGGTGACATGGACAAAGCCGTCGTCCGAGGTCTGGCGAAGCGATGGTGCCCCGGCGCAGAATTGGCGGAAGCGCGTTTCCGTGGCAGCTCGCGGGAATCTTTCCGGCGGGAAATTCGCAAGTCATTGCTGGATTTGAAAGACGGAAAGGAATGCGACGTCCTGGTCGTGCTGACGGATGCCGATGCGAATCCATGGCGGACGGTCAAGAGCCGCGAGTCAAGCAGGATTCCGACAGACTGCGGACACCTGACGTTGTTCGGAGTGGCCGATCGAAACATCGAATGCTGGCTGGCAATCGATCGGGGTGCGCTTGCCAATGAGCTTGGCTGTCGCGTGGAGGATATTCCCGTACCGCCGGAGGATCCCTCTGGCTTCGTAAAGGGAAGATTCGAGCGGAGGGCCCGGAGCAGGGAACAGGACGTACAGGAGTGTGTTTCCGACTACGTGGAGCAGGCGTGGTTGAGGTCCTGGATCGAAAAATCGGACGACTTCGCGGATTTCTACGGGGACGTGCGTCGTCTGGCCCTTCGGACCGGATGCCCCTTTCCGAATGAACGGGAGGCCGAACGACACCGGTAATCGAACACCGTCGTTCGTTCTCCCTGCGGGCGACGACCGAGGAAGGCGCGTGGGCGTGGGCAGCCAGGAACACAAGGGCCATCCGAGCCCGGCAGGTCCGCCGGCGCTTCGCTCGGACGCCACACCTTGCGACCCCGGGATCGAATGGAACGACATCGACACCGCTTTGCGGGAAGCCATTCGACGGCGTTGTACGAGTACGGTTTTCGAGCAGGGCTTTCCGAAGTACGTCTGGGGATGGATTGACGAGGATCTCTACGAGGCGCGGCATCTCAACGGCCCGGCCGGAACCTACAAGGGGTATCGCCTCGAAGAAGTGGAGTATCCTCGCGACCCGGAAGAGCGCTTGGACTGGAGGAGCGCCGGCGCATGATCCGATTTCGCATGGAGTGGCAGGACGCTCCGGGGGTCAGGGATACGGTGCTCGCCCGTTCCTGGTGCCGCCTCGTGATCGAGGCGGGCGGGCGTCTGGTGACGGAAGCGGTTCATGACGCCTCCAACAGCTTGCGCGGCGGCGTCCATGGCTCCGCCTTTCCCCTTGGCCGGTGGATCGTCGAGAACTGGTGGTTCCTCCTGAACGAGTCGTACCGGTTTCCCGCCCGCTACGCCTCGCGCGACCTCGCGAGAACGTTGCCGGATCGGGCGTGGGTGCAGCGGCACAGCCTGCTGGCGGCGCGGGAAGGCGGAGCGCTACCCGATCTCACCCTCCATCGGGACGAGGAGAAGGTCGTCGCGCGGTGGGCACCGGACGGCGCGACCTCGACCCACCCGTCCCTGCGCTTCACCGGCGAGGGGGAAATCCATCTGGACGTGGCCGACGCGGAACGAGGACTGGCGGATGCGGTGCAGGCCGTCATGGAGAGGATCGATGGCTTCGAAGAGCCGGAAGCCAGGGCGTTCCGCCGGGATTGGGCGGCAATCACCAAAGCGACGGAGGAGGAGCGCCGGCTCTGCGAATGGTCGGCCCGCTTGGGTATCGACCCTTTCGACCCGGAGGAGCTCACGGACGATCTGGCGAGGACCCTTCCCGAGTGGATGTCAGACCTCGACGCCCCGCTCAGGGACGATCTCCTCGACGCGGAACGCCCGCAGACCTTGCAGAAGGATATGGAGTGGCTGCGCCGGGCCGAAGCGCTCGCGGCCGACGCCGGCAGTGCCCGCAATCGCGAGCCCACGTTCCGGCCTGGAAGCCGTCCGCCTCCGGTGGGAGTCTTGGCGGCAGCCCGCGACCCCGAAGCCGTCCGGTCGGACGCTGACACCGGGACGGCCCACGGTCTCGGCTATGCGTGCGCGGCCAGCCTCCGGCGACACCTGTCCCCGGCAGATGGGCACGATCCCATCGGGGACATGGATGAAGTTCTCGTCCGCCTCGGCTGGGCGCAATCTCCTTTCCGGACGATGGAGCCCGAGCCCGGAAGCCCGTTGGAGGCCGCGCTGACCCGAAGCGAGGACGGCGCCCCGGTCGCGGTCGTCGGCAATGCCGAAACGGACAGGAGCGGTCACCGGTTCCGGCTCGCGCGATCGATCTTCTTCCGCCACTTCAGCCGCAACCGGGAAGCGAACCGGCGACTCGTGACCGAGGCGCATACCCGGGAGCAACGCGCGTCCCGGGCCTTCGCCGCCGAGTTCCTGGCTCCGGCGGCGGGACTGTCGCGACACCTCGACGGGCGGGCCTCTTCCCGTGAAATCGACGAGCTGGCCCACCACTACGGCATCAGCGCGTGGGTGATCGGCCACCAGATCCAGAACCACCGGCTCGCCTGGATCAGCGACTCATAGACGTCGGATCGCGTTTGGCATCGCGGGCGTCGCATGGGGGCGGCGCACACAGCCGGATCGTTGTGCGCCAGTTCGAGAAGCGGGAAGACGATGAAGCCGATTGCGCTCGATTATCTGGAACAAACTGTCGGACGTATGGCGACCCTGTGGACTGTGGACGGATAAGGTAACGACGACTCAGAACACCACAGCTCGGCGAATCGGGTGGGTCGAATCGAACGTGCTCTCGAATACCTTCGATAACTCCCTGGTGAAGTGGCGCCCTTCGTTCTTGATATGTCGAAAGCGCAAATCTCCTCGGTTCGATTTCTCCAGCGTCTCCAAGTGTCGCCTGTCGTCGGAATCCTCCAGAACAGATAGAAAATGGTTATAGCTCGCCAGGATCGGCTCCATTTTCGCACTACCACATATGGCTATCATTCTCTCCATGACGGGGAGTTCAAACAAGGACTCGAGTATCTCGATCTTTTCATCTCGTGCACGATCCACGGTCATTGCGATGCTGAACAATCCGCTCGCATAGAGCAGCTTCCTGGAGAAGACCAGCTTGATGTTCCGAATCGCCCACGGCTTCGAGTTTTCATTATCGGAAATCTTGAACTCGTAATCTACCGCCACAGTGCGATAATACCTGATGACATCGTTAAGCAGGAACAGTGCCAACTGATGATCCGTCATGTTCTTCCGAATGTATTTCTCCAGAATTTCTCGTCGGAAACATTTGAACTCCTCCCTATTGAACAACCATTCACCCTCAAGAAGAAACAGTATTCTTCGAGTAATGTTCTGATTGTTGTCATCGTCTCCCCCTATGTTGCCGAGGATCTCTTCACGACTCACTCTTACTCCAAAAGCACCGTCTCTCGATGGTTCTTTGGGCACGATCTTACGGATTTCAGAGCGAACATCTTCAATCGGAAGATGCTCGCCGTTGGTATCCTTCGATATAATGAAAAAGTCGATATCCGAATGCTCTGATGCCTCACGCCGCGCGTATGATCCGCAAACCAGTACGGCTGCGTCGCCAAGGGGCAGCCTGCTGAGACGATCTCTGAGCTCGCCAAGCTTGCATTTAGAATATCTTGAGCTGCGTTCATACGCCGTCGTCATCGAACAGGACTCCCTGTGAACTGCCTGTTGTTTCAGCCGTCACCGGGTCGATTGGCGTCTCGAACTCCAAAACGCGCTTGCTGCGGCTGTGTCGGTAGCGAATATCGTCTTTCCGATCAAAGAAATTTCCGCTTTGGTCGATATAGTAGCTGCGGGCCGAATAATGGACAGGTTCGTCGATCAATCGCATTATCCTGTCTTTGAATGTGTGGCTCGTGAGGAGATCTCTCAAGCCCGGGAGTTTCTGAAACAGCTTGGTTTCAGTGCCAAAATAGGAATCGAGATCGATTCGTGCAAGATTACGTCGAAGAAAGAGCTTGCAGGCGAAATCAGAAAGAATGCCATCTTGGGAGTTTATAATGTTGTTGTAGACAAATTTCTTGTATTTCCAGAATGTATCCACGGTATCGCGATCTTTCTCGTCTGCCCGCCTTATCGCTGCATCCGTCACGAAATCCGGACTGAAAATGTCAGGGGATCGTATGTATCTGCAGGAGCGGAGGATGCCTTCAATGGTATCGAAATTGATTGGACCATGGAAGAAGCCATCGAATCTCGTGGTCTTTCCGGAAACAACGGCAACCAATTCTTCAACATTCACGCCATGATCACGAAGGGTCGAAAAGACGCGCCTGCCAAGAGGAATCCTGCCGCAGATAATATCCTCCGACACCGTATGATGATCTATCCCGAATTTCTCCTTGAAAACCGATTCCCCGGAATGTGACAGTGGGGGATGGCCGATATCGTGCAGCAGGGCGGCCGCACACACCAAGCGGCGATCCGGCGGCCGTATGCCGCGCCTCACGCAGTACAAGCGCGCCAACTGCATGACCCCGATGCTGTGCTCGTAACGGGTGTACCTGGTTGTCCCCGGGTTGCCGTTCGGTCGAGGGATTCGGCAATAGTCGATGGCTCCGAGGAAGCGGACCTCCTTCAAGCGCTGAAACGCGGGGGTGTCGATGAGTTCCAGCAGCAGTGGGTCGTTACCGGCGGTATTGGGGATGTCGCCGGTCGGCGCACGGAAACCGTGCCTCACCCGTGGCGTCGGCATGTCGAGCTGCGCTGGCAACGCCGTCGTCATCTCGAATGCCGTTGAGGGTTGCAGCACGGCGATGTCATCGCCCCCGGCCTTCGATGGCGATCGCATGGTCGGCTGGAAGCCGTCTCGGTGCGCTGTTGTTCCAGATGCCCCCGATCAGGATCCCGAGCGCGGCGGGATCGGGCGGCAGGGCTGTGGAGTGGCGGCACGGCGTTTCGGGTTCCGGTTCAGTCGGGCTGGCAGTTCCGACGCCCGAAGACCTCGAGGATCTTCTCTTCGAAGTCGATGCGGTTCCTGTCGGTCATGTACATCGAGTCAGGACGCCATTGGTGTGACGCACCCGTACTGTACCATGCGCTCGGGACGACCGACCCCCCATACGGCGGTCGCCGCCAGCATCCGCGGGCGTGCTTCCCGGTAGCGGATGCGTACATCACCGGGGGAATGCGCACGCGCTCGGGGCGGTCTTCCCGAGGCTCCATCTCGTCACCCAGGAGCTCGATGCAGGGTAGTGATCGCAGGCTGCCGGAACCGGGACCGCTTGCTCGACCGTGGCGTCGAGCACGTGTCCCGGACCTTCTGCCTTCGCCGACGAGGAGAGGTACGCGCGGATCGTGCCGTTCGCCGAGACCGGTCGCAACGACCGGAGCCTGAACATCGGCTGCTACGCGGACACCTCGGAGGAGGAACGCATCGATGTCGCGGAGGCGGTGCGGAAGCTCCGGGCGCCGGAACGGGAGCGCGCGGTGGCGATGAACCGGTGTCTGGCGGAACTGGAATATGACGCTTGGCGGGGCTCGTGAAATCTCAATTTACTTGCGAAAAAGCAATCGATTAGGGAGCAGTTGACACTTCGGCGCCGGATCCGCCCGGAGCGCCGGGCAACGACCCTCACCGCCACCCGGATGTACAGTCCCCTTGCGGGCGGGATGTCCGCATTCCCACGGGACACCGGACGATGGCCGTGACCGTTATCGGAGGTACCATCCGGGGCTCCTCGTCCCCGGCAAGCACTTGACGCCTCCGGAGATGTCGTTACCGTGCTCCGATGAGACTCGTGCTCGATACGAACGTGGTGGTCGCCGCGTTTCACAGTCGTCGGGGCGCGAGCAGCGTGCTGTTGCGGCGCACGGAGGCCGGAACGATCCGGATGTTGTGTTCAACGGCGCTGCTTCTCGAATATGAAGCGGTCTTGGGAAGGGCGGCGATCCGTGAGGCGACGGGGCATTCGCTCCGGGATGTCGAGAGAATTGTGGACGCCCTCACCACCGTCGCCGAGCCGGTTGAGGTACGCTTCAGGACCCGGCCCCTGCTGCATGACCCGAACGACGAAATCGTGATCGAGGCGGCGAGCAATAGTCGTGCCGATGCCATCGTGACGCACAGCGTGAAGGACCTCGCACCGGCGCAGAGCCCTTTGATATCGACATCGCTGCACCGGCCGAAATTCTCAGGAGGCTACGACAATGAGTGGATCTGCGCGCTCGAAGTATCCGCTGTACCTGCCCGCCTCGTTGAAAGAGGCCGCTACGCGCTTGGCCAGGAACGACGGCGTTTCGCTCAATCAATGGATCACCGCCGCCGTCGCCCAGAAAATCGGCGCCGTCGAAACGGCGGACGAGCTTCTGGCGCGACGGGCCGCCGAGGCGAACCCCGGCGATCTGGTCCGCTATCTCGATGCTGCGCCGGATGTTCCGCCGGAACCGGGCGACGAGATTCGGGGTTGAAGGGATCCTGGTCTCGGTCGTCCGCACTGCTCGACAACGCGGGTGCGGCGCGCATATCATGATCGTCAAGCTTCTCCGATGACTACGATACCCAGGATCGGCATTCGTTGGAGAAATCAACGGTGACGTATCGGGGGGTGAACATGAATGAGGATGACGAATACCGGCTCGAAAGACGGAGTGGGTTTCAGAAATTGTGAATTACGTTCATGCAGATGAAATCTGACAAGAATTCTGCCTAAATCGATAGAAATCACGTCGTTGCATAAGAATCAAGGTAAACAAACAGAAAAGAAAGGGAGGAGTGGAAGGAAATGTCGAATCAAAACGAAGGAAAGAAAGCGGAGAAAACGGGGAGCGTGGACAGGATGCTAGAAACAAAAACCATCCATGACGATAGGGAGAGTAGAAAAAAACAACGGCACAGTGAAATGAGGGCGAGATTCGAAGCTCTACAGTCAATAGAAGGTAACCGAGGGCAGGAAACGGGTGCGGCAATTGGGATTGTTGCTGAGTCATACAGAACGTACAGACGATTGGGTAACAGCAGAATGCTGTCGATCCAAATGATATGCGGTACAGGAGCATTCGTTGGAATGCTCTGGGCAGCAATCGAAGGAGTAGGAAAAAAGAACCAACCGGCCCAGAAGGGTATAGCGACAACGCTAATCATATCTGGTTGTTTGCTGATAGGAGCAGGAATTGTCCACGGACTGCGAAGGTGGGCCGGATCGAAATGGAGATTCGGAAAAGAGGTCAGTGAGGGAATCAAGAAGGTGGATGAGACCTCGCGTCGAATGTAGGAACGGAGAACGGAGTCTCAATCTGTCATTCCCGCGAAAGCAGGAACTCAGATTTTTTTGCAAATTCTTCAAATTTACATTCTTGCGAGTAAATTCAATAGTACTCTGTATGACCGAAGTGGATTCCCGCTTTCGCGGGAGTGACAGACCCTTGATTTATGCAACAATCGGGAAAAGTATTCCCCAAACGAGTTGTTTGGCGGGTTGTCCTTGGTCACTTCTCTCAAGATTCACCGGGTAAATGACTATATCATCAACGCAGGCTCGTAAACTCGAAATATTGGAGCCAAACGAGCGATGGGAGAGACAGCATGAATCGGTATTTGGCGGAGCTGGGGTATGGCGCCTGAAGGATGGCGGGATCTGCCTCTTTCCGAGCTCGCCACGGTTGTCGGCGGTGGAACGCCCAGTAGAAGCCAGCCGGCCTACTGGAACGGAGACGTGCCTTGGGCGACGCCGACCGACGTAACGGGACTCAAAGGTCGGATCATCTCGGAGACGAACTCGACGATCACCGACGAAGGGCTGGCGAACTCCTCCTCGGTGCTGCTGCCTCCCCGTTCGCTCTTGATGACGACTCGCGCAACTATCGGCGCGTGCGCCGTCAATCAGGTCTCAATGGCTACAAATCAGGGTTTCCAGAGCTTGGTTCCGAAGGAAGGCGCACGTGTCGAATTTCTCTACTATCTGATTCAACATCACAAACGGCGACTTGAGCGTTTGGCGGCAGGCAGTACGTTCCTGGAAGTGTCGAAGCGTACAATTCGTGATTTCCGAGTTGTTGCTCCGCCCCTCCCCGAGCAACGCAAGATTTCCGCCATCCTCTCCTCGGTGGACGACGCCATCGAGAAGACCCAATCGGTCATCGATCAGGTGCAGGTCGTCAAGCGCGGCCTGATGCAGGAGTTGCTGACGCGGGGTCTGCCGGGACGACACACGCGGTTCAATAAGACGGAGATGGGAGAAATACCCGAAGGATGGATCATCAAGACGGTTGCAGAAGTTGGCAAGGTAGTGACTGGAAGCACACCGAACACCAGCAATCAGGTGTTCTGGAATGGTACGATTCCCTTTGTCACTCCGGCCGATCTTGGAGGAACCAAAGTCAGAATAACAGGCCGTAGCGTTTCAGAAGAAGGCCTCGCACAAGTGAGAGAGATCCCATCGGGCACCGTCATGGTAACGTGCATTGGATCTATAGGAAAACTAGGAATTGCGGTAGAGAGATGCTGCACAAATCAACAGATCAACAGTATCATTCCTGGCAATTCAATTCTATCGGAGTACTTACATTACGCCTTGTCTCTCACATCCCGGACACTCGTTGGGCTTGCCGGCGTCACCGCCGTACCAATCGTCAGTAAGAGTAGATTTCTTACTCTTCGGATTTTGGTTCCGAGTCTTGCCGAGCAGGAACAGATTGCCAGAGTGCTATCCGGTGCAGATTACCTGATAGAAGTAAATCAGGCGCGACTCGCGGCTTTGACCGAGGTTAAGCAAGCACTCATGCCCATCCTCCTTACCGGCGAGCTCCGTGTCACCCCGGACCCCGATGCCGCATGATCCCGAAACCACCGGCCCGCGGTCGCGAGTTGCTGCAATCCTTCGGCCATACCCGTGTTCCGCCCGAAGGCGGCGCCGTTCTTCCCGCATGGCGTTTTGCCACGCGCGACAGCGCGCGGTACTTTTGGCCAATCGGAATGACCGGTGAAGGATTCAGAGGCCCCACATGCGCGAAGTCCAGGCAACCGAGGCCAAGGCGCACTTCGCGGAACTGCTGCGGGCGGTCGAGTACGGTGAAACGGTGGCGATCACCCGCCACGGCCGGACGATTGCGCATCTGGTTCCGGTCCGGGACCGGGAGCACGCCCGCCGGAGGGATGCGGTGACGCGCTTCCGCGATCACCGTCGTCGGTGGCGACGTATCGAGATGTCGACGGACGAAATTCTCGCCGCACGCCACGAAGGCCGTCGCTGGTGAGCGCTTTCGTGCTCGACGCCTCCGTCACCGCGGCATGGCTCTTCGGCGACGAGGATGATCCGCAAGCGGACGCCGCGTTGACGCATCTTGAGAACGACGTGGCGCTTGCCACACTGGATACAGCGCTCGCCCGAGCCGCCGTCGCCGAAGGGCTCGTGCTGATCGAGCCGATGGACGGATCACGGTAGCGTCCCGAAGCCCCATGACCCCCAACCCCACCCGGTGGAACGAACAGGACCTCGCGGAGACCCCCGCGGTCGAGCTGCTGCAATCCCTCGGCTACGTCTTCGTCCCGCCGGAAGACCTCGAACGCGAGCGCGCGAGCCTCAAGGAAGCCATCCTCACCGGACGCCTCGCCGCCGCCCTCGAGCGGCTGAACCCTTGGCTCTCCGACGCCAACGTCGCCCGGGCCGTGAAGGCGGTCACGCGGGTCCCCGCCGCCGGCCTCGCCGAGGCCAACGAGACGTTGCATACGTCGCTTACCTACGGCATCGCGCTGGAGCAGGACCGGGGCGACGGCCGCAAGAGCCACACGGTGCGCTTCCTCGATTTCGACGATCCCGGCCGCAACGAGTGGATCGTCACCCGGCAGTACAGGGTGCTCGGGCCGAAGAAGCAGGTCGTCCCGGACGTGGTGGCGTTCGTCAACGGCCTGCCGCTCGCGGTCGTCGAATGCAAGAGCCCCACCATCGGCGACGCCTGGAAGGCGGAGGCGGTCAAGCAGCTTCGCCGCTACCAGGAAGCGGACACGCGCTGGAAGGACCAGGGGGCGCCGAGGCTGTTCGAGGCGGCGCAGATCCTCATCGGCGCCTGCGGCGAGCGCGCGGTCTACGGCACGGTCGGCACGCCGGAGCGCTTCTTCCTCGAATGGAAGGAGCCGTATCCCCTGAGTGTGAAGCAGCTCGGCCGGAAGCTCGGGCGCGAGCCGACGCCGCAGGACGTCCTGCTCTACGGCCTGCTGGAGCCGCGCAACCTGCTCGACGTGGTGCGGAACTTCGTCGTGTTCGAGGTCGAAGGTGGCCGGAGCGTGCGCAAGCTGGCGCGCTACAAGCAGCTCGTCGCCGTGAACGAGGCGATGCGCCGGATCCGGACGGCGCGGAAACCAAGCGCGCGGGGCGGGATCGTCTGGCATACGCAGGGGTCGGGGAAGAGCCTGACGATGTTGTGGCTCGCGCTCAAGCTCCGCCGCGACGAGTCGCAGCGGCAGCCGGCCATCGTCATCGTCACCGACCGGACGAAGCTCGACCGGCAGATCGCCGGGGTGTTCACCGCCTGCGGGTTCCCGAACCCGGAGCGCGCGGAGAGCGTGCGGAGCCTGCGCCGGCTCCTGGAGCATCCGACCGGCAGGACGGTGATGACCACGATCCAGAAGTTCCGGGAGATGGCCGACGCCGGCCGCGCCGGCGGTGCCGGCGGTGCCAATGGCGCCACGGGACGGACAGCGGATCATCCGACGCCGCCGACTGCCGCCGCGAGCGGCCACAAGGCTCGGCAGTCCCCCGCAGAACGAACAACGACCCATCCGCTACCGGCGGCTGCCGCTGCGAGCGGCCCAGACGCTCGACAATCCCCCGCGGAACGGACAACGGCCCACCCCACGCTGTCCGAGGCCGCCAACGTCTTCGTCCTGGTGGACGAAGCCCACCGCACGCAGTACCGGAGCCTCGCCGCGAACATGCGCCGGGCGCTGCCCAACGCCTGCTTCCTCGGCTTCACCGGCACCCCCATCGACAAGCAGGACCGCAGCACGCTACGGACCTTCGGCCCCTACATCGACACCTACACCATCGAAGAGGCGGTCCGGGACGGGGCGACGGTGCCGATCTTCTACGAGAGCCGGCTCCCGGAGCTGCGGATCATCGGGCAAACCATCGATCAGGTGTTCGACCGCGTCTTCGCCGACCGCTCCGACGAGGAACGGGCCGCCATCAGGCAGCGCTACGCCACCGAGCAGGCGGTCGCCGGCGCCCCGCGCCGCATCGAGGCGATCTGCCTGGACCTCATCGACCACTTCACCCGGTTCATCGCCCCCAACCGCTTCAAGGCCCAGGTGGTCGCCGCGAGCCGCCACGACGCGGCCACCTACAAGGAGACGCTGGACCGGCTGAACGCTCCCGAGTCGGCGGTGGTCATGTCGGCGGGCCACAACGACGAGGAACGCCTGGCGCGCTGGCGTCTGGGCAGGGAGCAACAGGACCGGCTCATCGGACGCTTCAGGGACCGCGACGACCCGCTGTCCATCCTGGTGGTCTGCGACATGCTGCTCACCGGCTTCGATGCGCCGGTGGAGCAGGTCATGTACCTCGACGCGCCGCTCAGGGAGCACGGGCTGCTCCAGGCCGTCGCCCGCGTGAACCGCCCCTGGGGCGCCCCCTGCGGCGCAGAGAAGACCTACGGGCTGGTCGTGGACTACCGGGGCGTGTCCACCCGGCTGCAAGAGGCGCTGGCGGTCTTCTCGACCACGGAGGTCCAGGGGGCGCTCACGCCGAACGTGGACGAGCTGCCGCGCCTTCAGAGCCGGCATGCGGCGGCGATGCGCTTCTTCCCGCCGCCGGTCGCCGGCCGGCCAGCGACGGAGCAGCCAGCGGCGGAGCGGCCAGTGACGGAGCGACCTGTCACTGACCGACCGGCTACCGACCGGCCAACCACCGACCGGCCGGGCGCCGCGACGGAGGATCTGGACGCCTGCGTGCGGATGCTGGAAGCGGAGGATGTCCGGGCCGGATTCGACCTCGCGTTCCGCCGCTTCAGCCGGTCGATGGACATGCTGCTGCCGGACCCGCGCGCGCTGGCGTACCGCGGCGACCTGCAATGGCTGGGAAAGATTCGCGGGGCCGCGCGCGCCCGCTACCGGGACGAGCGGCTGGATCTCTCGGGTTGCGGGGAGAAGGTCCGGACGCTGGTTGCCGGCGCGGTCGCCGCGGACGGTATCGAGATCCTGGTCAAGGAGGCCCGGCTCTTCTCGCCGGAGTTCGAGGAGAAGCTCGACGCGCTCGGGACCGACGACGCGAAGGCGAGCGAGATGGAGCACGCCATTCGCCACGAGATCAACGTCCGCGTGGAGGAGAACCCGGCCTTGTACCAGTCATTGCGCGAGAAGCTGGAGGCGATCATCGAGGAACGGCGGCTGGAACGGCTGGACGCCGCCCGGCAACTGTCGCTCCTCGACGGCCTGCGCGAAGAGATGAAGGGCGAGCGGACGCTGGCGCGGGCCGTCGGCCTCGGCGCCCGCGGCTTCGCCATCTACGGACTGCTGGAACGGCGCCTGCCGGAGCGGCATCGGCTGGAAGGGACTGCGCCGGAACGGAATCTGCCGCAACTGCAACGGCTGGAGCGGCGCGGGCCGGAGCGACGGCGGCTGGAAGGGGATTTGCCGGGGCGAAACTTGTCGCAGCCGCAACCGCAACAGCCGATGGCCGTAGGCGAGGAGGCCGCCACATACGATGCGACCGCGTGCAACGCGCGCGACCGCGCCCCGGCGTCACTGGCCGATCTGGCGTCGCTGATCGATCGAGAGGTCGCGCCGTTCACGGAGCTGGTCGATTGGTGGCAGAAGGACGACGTACAGCGGCGGATGCGCAGCCGGATCAAGCGCCGGCTCCGCGCCGCGCGGGTCGATGCCGATGCGGTCGAATCCCTCGCCGCCGACATCGTGGATCTCGCCAGGGTCCGAGCCGGCCGATGAGCGCCGACCTCGCGAACCTCGCCAGGGTGCGAGCCGGCCGATGAGCGTCGTGGAGACCCCCGCCGTCACCTGGGGCACAACGGAGCGGGCGGACGAGAGCGCCCCGCTCGCGCTTCCTCCCGCCGTCGAGAGCTCCGCCGTCGTCTGGGGCGGGACGCGCCTGCCCTACACCATCCGCCGCAGCCCGAGGCGGAAGAAGACGGTGGCGGTGACGGTGGACCCCGCCGATGGCGTGCTGCTCGTGGCCCCCGATCGCCTCGCCACCGACCAGCTCGACGGCATCGTGGCCCGCAAGGCCGAATGGATCGTGCGGCGCCTGCGGCGCGCGCAGTCCGGCAGCCCGCCCCCTTCGCCGCGCGAGTTCGTCAGCGGCGAAAGCGTCCTGTACCTCGGCCGGCATTACCGCCTGAAGGTGCATCCGCACGCGGCCGGAGAAGCGAAGCTGCTGCATGTGACCGGAGAAGCGGAACCGCACGGCGAGGCGCAGCCGCGCGGCGAGGCGAAGTCGGGCGCGGGTCGGGCGGGCGGGGGCCGGCTGCACAGCGATGCGAAGCTGCCCGGAGGCCAGTCGCACGTCGGTGCGAAGCTGCGCGGCGGCTGGCTGCACGTACCCGCGCCGGCGGGTGCGGGACAGGCGGCGCACGTGCGGGCCGCCCTCGTGGCGTGGCTCCGGGGTCACGCGGCGGCGCGGCTGCCGGAACGGGTGGAAGCGTGGCGGGCGAAGGCCGGCGTCGCGATGCCCCGGGTCGTCGTCGCGGACCAGCGCAAGCGTTGGGGGAGCTGCGACCGGAGCGGAACCATCCGCCTCAACTGGCGCATCATCCAGGCCCCGATGCGTCTGGTCGACTACGTCGTCGTGCACGAGCTCGTGCATCTGCGGCACCGCGGCCACGGCCGCGACTACTGGCGGGCGGTTGCGCGGGTCATGCCGGATTACGAGCGGCGGCGGGAGGAGCTGAGGCGGTGCGGGGCCGGATTGGCGTGGTAGCGCGGGCGGGGACTCGACCAGTGGCGGCCGGTCGCCGGTCGCGAATGCTTCCACACAGGAGCCGCGTGGGTGAGGAGCGTCCCTGAGCCGCCACCACCGGCCTGCTCTACGCCCGCCGTACACACCGGCTTCGGGCTGGTACGCTTCCGGTTGCTGCGGTTCGGGCGGCGCTGCCTCCATGGCGCCGGCGCGGAACGTGGCGGACGGTCCGGCGGCGAAGTGGAGATCACACGGGAATCGAACCGGACGTCGGAAACAGGGATGTGAGATGAGCGAGGAGAGCACCGATCAGTCGGCGCAACGCCGCGCAAAGCTGGCGGAGCTTCGCGCCCGCGGGCAGGCGTACCCCAACGACTTCCGGCGCGACGCGGAGGCCGGCGCCCTGCACGAGCGCTTCTCCGGGACCGATGCCGAGGCCCTGGAGCGCAAGCCGGTGGCGGTGGCCGTCGCCGGAAGGATGATGACCCGCCGCATCATGGGCAAGGCGAGCTTCGCGCACCTGCGCGACGGCACCGGGGACATCCAGGTCTACCTGCGCCGCGACGACCTGCCGGAGGGGCAGTACGCCGGGTTCAAGCGGTTCGACCTGGGCGACGTCGTCGCGGTCGAGGGCACGGTGTTCCGCACGAAGACGGGCGAGCTGTCGGTGAAGGCGCGCTCGGTCCGGCTGCTCGTCAAATCGCTGCTACCGCTGCCCGAGAAGTTCCACGGGCTCGCCGACGTCGAGACCCGCTACCGGCGGCGCTACGTCGACCTCATCGTGAACGACCGCAGCCGCGAGGTGTTCCGCGCCCGCTCGCGCACCGTGGACTACATCCGCCGCTTCTTCCTCGACCGCGGCTTCCTGGAGGTCGAGACCCCGATGATGCACCCGATCCCCGGCGGGGCGGTGGCCCGGCCCTTCGTGACCCACCACAACGCGCTCGATACGGACCTCTACCTTCGCGTCGCCCCGGAGTTGTACCTCAAGCGGCTCGTGGTCGGCGGATTCGAGCGGGTGTTCGAGATCAACCGCAACTTCCGCAACGAGGGTGTCTCCACCCAGCACAACCCCGAGTTCACGATGCTGGAGTTCTACCAGGCCTACGAGGACTACGTGGAGATGATGGACCTCACCGAGGCGCTGGTGCGCGGCGCCGCCCTGGCGGTGTGCGGCACCGCCGGGATCGAGTACCAGGGCGAGGCCATCGATCTCGGGGCGCCGTTTCGCAGGTTGTCGATGGAGGAAGCGATCCTCGACCGGAACCCCGGACTCGACGCGGCCGGCCTTCGCCGTGACGAAACGGTTCGCGGGTTCGCCCGGTCGCAGGGGGTCGCGGTCGAGCCCCACCACGGGCGCGGCAAGCTGTGGCAGGAGATCTTCGAGAAGACGGTGGAGAGCACGCTACGCCAACCGACGTTCATCACCGCGCATCCGATGGAGGTGTCGCCGCTGTCGCGCGCGAACGATGCGGACCCCTTCGTCACCGACCGCTTCGAGCTGTTCATCGCGGGGAAGGAGATCGCCAACGGCTTCTCCGAGCTGAACGACCCCGAGGAGCAGGCGGCCCGCTTCCGCCGCCAGGTCGAGACCCGCGCCGCCGGCGACGACGAGGCGATGCACTTCGACGACGACTACATCCGGGCGCTGGAATACGGCCTCCCGCCGACCGGCGGGCAGGGGCTGGGCATCGACCGCCTGGTCATGCTGCTGACCGACTCCCCCTCCATCCGCGACGTGCTGCTCTTCCCGTACATGCGCCGCGAGGGGGGCTGATGCGTTCGTTGCACATCGGCAGGCGAGGTGGAAGGGGTGGGTGATTGCGGGGTCGGGGGTGTCCGAGGTCCGGAGTGGTGTCCGGCGATGCGATGCCGTGCGCCGCGCAAGGACCGGCGCCGTGGATGCGCGTGAATCCTCGACCTGTCCCGGGCTGCGTCACCGTCGCTCCGCCGCCGCCGCCGCCGTCGCCTCGCCGACGCCGTCGCCCCACCGGCATCGCGACACGTCCGGCCGGCCTCCGCGGAATCCTGATAGCATCCTGCCGAATCGAACGCAGCATGTTTCCGGACCGATGGACCGAAGCCCTCACGACCACCGGATCCCCCAGGAGATCGACCCCGATACCGGGCTTCCGATCGGCCCGGTGCTGGCCGATCCCGGGCCTTCGAGGATGCCCGAACGCATCGTGCTCGAAGGCCGCTACGCCCGAATCGAGCCGCTCGACCCGGTGCGCCACCGCGACGACCTCCATGCCGCTTCGACGCCGCCGGACAAGGCCGCGCGTTTCCGTTACCTGCCCGATCCGCCCCCCGACTCGCCCGACACGTTCGACGCTTGGCTGGCCAGCGCCGCGGCGTCGGCGGATCCCCTGTTCTTTGCCGTGATCGATCGCGCCACCGGCCGAGCCGAGGGGCGCCAGTCACTGATGCGCATCACCCCCGCCCACCGGTGCATCGAGATCGGCAACGTCTACTGGGGTCCCCGGATGGCGGGCACACTCATCGCCACCGAGGCCATGTACCTGTTCGCCGCCTATGTCTTCGAGACACTCGGCTATCGGCGTTACGAATGGAAGTGCGACGCTCTCAACGCCCCGTCGCGCCGGGCCGCCCTGCGCTTCGGCTTCACGTACGAGGGTCACTTCCGTCGAGCGGTGATCATTCGCAACCGCAGCCGCGACACCGCCTGGTTCGCGATGATCGACGAGGAGTGGCCCGCGCTGAAGGCGGCCTTTGAACGATGGCTCGCACCGGAGAACTTCGATGCACGAGGAAGGCAGCGCACCCGGCTGAGCGAGCTGACGGCGGCGGCGCTCGCGAGCCTGCGGTAGCTTGGGCCGCGCTCCCGGCGGCATCGTGACGAGGCCGTCCCGCGCACCGTCGGCCGATGCCGCATATCCCTTGCAGTTGCCGGGATCGCTGCAAGACGCCACGACGAACCCGTCGGAGTGGGCGACGACTTGCCGCAGTGGTGGGTCGCGGCTGCCGTCGTGCGGAAGACTGGCTCGACCGCGTCGCACGAGTGTTTGTTACGCTGTTGAGTAAATTTACTCACAAGCGTAACGTAGCCTCACGATGGCCTACGAACGCGCACAGGTTTCGATCCTCCTCGACCGTCTGGAGGAGGCTCCCGAACGGCTGATCGTCGTCACCGGGCCGCGCCAGACGGGCAAGACCACCCTCGTGCGGCAGGCCCTGGGTCGGGCCGGGCTACCCCACCGCTACCTGCCCGTGGACGAGCCCGAACCGGCCACCCTCCCTCCCTTCCCCCGCGACCGCGAAGACACGTTCGCGCTCTCGAACGGCGCCACCATTCCGATCGTCGGCGAGAAGGACGCGAGGTGGTTGGTGCGGCAGTGGGAGCGAGCCCGATTGGACGCCGAGCGTTCGAAGCGGAGCTTCGTCCTGGCCTTCGACGAGGTCCGGAAGATCCCCGGCTGGTCGGAGGCAGTCAAGGGGCTGTGGGATGCGGACCGGCGGGACGGCCGGCGCCTCCACGTGGTCCTGCTCGGCTCCGCGCCCTTGCTCATGCAGCGGGGAATGAGCGAGAGCCTGGCCGGGCGGTACGAGACCATCCGCGTCCCGCATTGGTCGTTCTCCGAGATGTCCGCCGCGTTCGACTTCGACCTTCCGGGCTACGTCTATTTCGGAGGCTACCCGGGCGCCGCGCGGCTCATTCGCGAGCAGGACCGCTGGCGCGCATACGTCACCGAAGCGCTGGTCGAGCCGAACATCGAACGCGACATCCTCGCGATGCAGCGGGTGGACAAGCCCTCGCTGCTGAAGCGCCTGTTCGAGCTCGGCGCCGAGTATTCCGGGCAGATCCTCTCCTACAACAAGATGCTCGGCCAGCTCCAGGACGCGGGCAACACCACGACCCTCGCGCGTTACCTGGACCTGCTCGAGAGCGCCGGCCTGATCGCGGGCCTCCCGAAGTACGCCAGGGGCGCCCACCTCCGCAGGGGCTCCAGCCCCAAACTCAACGTGCTCGACACGGCGCTCATGTCGGCGCTCTCCGGATACACGTTCGAGGAGGCCAGGGCGGATCGGAGCTTCTGGGGGTGGCTGGTCGAGAGCGCGGTCGGCGCGCACCTGTTCAACTCGGGAGCGCCTGAAATCCGCCTCCATTACTGGAGGAACAACGGCCGCGAGGTGGATTTCGTCCTGGTGCGCGGCCGGAGGCTGGTCGCCGTGAAGGTCAGGAGCGGCCCGCGCCGGGAGAGCTTGAGCGGACTCGCGGAGTTCGGCGAGCGCTTCGACGTGGCGGCCTCCCGCCGCCTCTTGGTTGGTGATGGGGGAATCCCTCTCTCGGAGTTCCTGTCGACGCCGGCTCGGGAATGGTTCGAAATGAGCAGTCCCATGAATCCCGGAAGGAGTCGCAGCGTCTCCCCGGACGCCTCGGGAAAGCGGCCGGTAGAGGAAGATGATCCTGGAAGGGCGGAAAGTGCGGAAAAGATTTGCGGGCGTGACCATGCCGCACCCAGGGGCGGGAAGCCATCGGAGGATCGCAAGATGAAGGACGAACCGGCAAACGCCCATGCGACCGCGCTGCCGGAGACCGAGCTCTGGCTTCCCCCGGCCGGCTGGACGAGGAAGGAGTACGAGTTCGACCGGGAGGGGCGGACGGCCGAGGCGGACGAATGGGCGCTCGCCATGGAAGAAGAGCGGGAAGCAATCCCGTGAACGCAACCGATTGCAGGGACGTCGCTTTCGACACCGTGATCATGGTGAAGCAGACGCCGCGCCGGATGCTGGCGGCCATGCAGGAGGTATGCGGGGGGCGCGTCCTCATCCCCGACGAGACGGCGCGCGAAGCGGGGAAGGTCTACGTGCGCATCGCGGCGAGCCAGGCGCGGCGCGAGACGCAGTGGAAGGCGACGGAGCAGTGGGGCGCGGATTGGAGCGCGGAGCAGAGGGAGGCGGTCAAGCGCCACACCCTCGAACTCACGCGGGAGAAGGTCGCCGGCTTCCGGCGATGGCTGGACGAAGAGGTCGGACGCAACGACGGGCCGTACCGGCGGGCCGCGGGGTCGGCGCAGGCGGACCTGCTCGCGCAGGAGATCGCGGCGAAAGCCTTCCTCGACGACGAGACCCTGGTAGGACGCCCGCGCTCCGGAGGGACGCGCCGATCCCAGGAGGCCCGTGGTCCCGCTTGCCTCGTCGGTCCGGGACGAAGCCTCGCCGGAGACCGGGATCAGCCGTCGTTCACCCGGCGAAGCGCATCGAGCGTGGAGCCGGCGATTCGGTACGCCTGGCCGAAGCCCTTGACGAAGACCCCGCGGCGGGGCACGAGGGCGAACGTCCGGAAATCCGCGAGCGGGCGGATGAGGCCGATCACCTCGCCAAACTTGCACTCGAAGAGGTCCATGACCGCGTTCCAGCGCGCGCTGCCGCGCTCGACCTGCCCGGCGGCGCACTCGAACACCAGACGGCGCCGGGCGAAGAGCTGGGCCGCCTCGGACTCGTCTTCGATGAGGAGAACGCTCGCATTGCCGTTTGCCGCGAGGTGGCCGGTATGCCGGGAGAGGTCGCTCACACAGATGAAGAAAGCGTTGTCCTTGCGGGTACGCACGAACGGCGCGTAGCTCGCCTCGGGCTCGCCGGTGGCGGAGGCGGTCGCCATCTGCAAGGTCTTGAAGCGGCCGAGGAGGGCCATCGCCTCCTCGGCCGTCCCGCCGTCCAGCTCCTTGAACCGCTCGGCCATGGGGTTTCCCTCACCGTCCGTCGCCGGAACCGAACCGTCCGGATCGTCCACTTCACGAATGCCGAAGAACGGCGCCACGTCCGCGGCCGGCGAGCCGCGCCGCCTGCACTCCATTCTCGACATGCTCCATCGCGCGCTCGTCGAAGGTGGATGCGGCCGTCCCGGGGTCGAACGGGTTCCGCGTGCGGAGAAGGCTCGATGGTGGACCCGCGTTCCGATCTCGCCGGATCATTGGGGATTCCACCACGTACAATACCCGTCCGGCAAATCCGGTGGAGAGTCTTCCGGCTCGCGGAATCCTCACGCCACCCGCCGCCGGCCATCCCCCAGGAACCAGGAGCCGAAGCATGTCCGATCGCACCGTTCGAGGAATGAGCGCCGCCCTCGTCGCCCTCGCCATGGGTGTCTCCACAACCTCCACCCAGGCGGACGAGCCCCCGCGGATCACCTTCGAGACCAGCCTCGGCTCGTTCGTCCTGGAGCTCGACCGGGAGGGCGCCCCCGAGACGGTGGCGAACTTCCTCGCCTACGTCCGCGACGGGTTCTACGAAGGCGCCATCTTCCACCGGGTCATCGCCGGATTCATGATCCAGGGCGGAGGCTTCACCGAGGAGTTCCGGCAGTTGCAGACCCGGGTGCCGGTGCGCAACGAGGCGGATCGGGGCGGCAGGAACGACCGCGGCACGATCGCCATGGCCCGGACCTCCGATCCCCACTCCGCCACCGCCCAGTTCTTCATCAACGTCGCGGACAACGACTTCCTGAACCACAAGGCTCCCACCCCCCAGGGCTGGGGCTATACGGCGTTCGGGCGCGTCGTCGAAGGCATGGAGACGGTGGACCGGATCGCCGCGGTCGAGACCGGATCGCGCGGGCCGTTCAACGACGTGCCGAAGGAAGCGGTCGTCATCCGGGGGGTCCGGATCCGCGGGGATGGCTGACGCCGGGCGCCGGCTGTGTCCGTCGTGCGCACGCCTCCTTGGACCTCAAGTTTCGGGATTCGCTGACCGAAATGGATTCCCGCTTTCGCGGGAATGACGGCCAGCCTGAAAGCAACGTGTCTCGCTGAAATGACGTCATTCCCGCGAAAGCGGGAATCCATCGCCTGATCCAAGGTATTTTGAATCCCGAAACTTGAGCTTGGACGACGCGCCGTCACCACCGCCGCAAGCCTTGTACGGCCAAGGGCCATGATGCCCGAAAAGTCCACGCCTTCATCGTGTTGCGGGCGGGACGCCCGTGTCCTGGAAGGACACGCTGTCCCGGAGGACACGCTGTCCCGGAGGGGCCGTCCCCGGGGGATTCGGCGCCCGTTGCCCGGCAGCCCGTGACCCCGTTCCCCTCTCCGGCGCCATGAACGACGACCGGTCTGCGCAGTACGCGAGCCGCATCGCGGCGGCGGGCTCGATCGACGAGCGCGTGGGCCTGGCCGCGGGCTGGATCCTCGCGGAGTTCGACGCCTACTACGTCGAATCGCGCAACATCCCCAATCTCGCCAAGTCCGCCTTCGAGCGGCGCGACCCCGCGACGTCCCTGGACCTCAGCCTGCGGCGGCTCTCGGTGTACAGCATCAGCGTGCACTCACTCGCACGCCGTCTGCGGGAAGTGCTGCCGTCGGTGGCCGAGGACGAAACGTTCTGGCAGCGGATCGAGGCCCGCTACCTCACCCTGATCGAAGGGCGCTACGAATCGGACCTCGCCTTCGCCTACGTCCATTCCGCGCGGCGGATGACCTACGAAGGCATGTGGAAGCCGGTGGAGTACACGTTCCTGCACCATCGCGAGCCCGAGAGCGCGCGCTCGGCGGGGGTGCGGATCGATTTTCCCATCGCGCCCGGCCCGGGCCTCGCCGCGCTCGTCGACCGCATCCTGGACATCCCGCACTTCGGGCGGCCCTGGCGTGATCGGGAAGGCGACGTGCGGCGGGTGGTGGAACGGATCGAGTCGATGTTCCGCGACGTCCGGGCGCGGCCCGTCGAGATCCAGATGACCGATGCCGGATTCTTTCGCAACCGCGGCGCCTACGTGGTCGGCCGGATCGTCTTCGACGATGCGAGCGCGACGCCGCTCATCCTTGCGCTGCTCAACCACGAGGCCGGGATCCACGTGCAGGCGGTCCTCGCCGGCGAGGCGGATGCGCACAACCTCTTCAGCTCCACCCTCGCCAACTTCCACGTCACCAACACCCACTACCACGAGCTGGCCGCGTTCCTGCACACCGTCATGCCGACCCGGCGCCTCGGGCTGCACTACTCGACGATCGGGTTCAACCACGTCGGGAAGGTCGCGGTGATGAACGAGCTGCGCGAAGAGCTGGCGGAGCACGGGGAGGTGTTCACCACCGCGGTGGGGTTCCGCGGCTCGGTCGCCATCGGGTTCGCGGCGCCGTCGTCGGACTACAACCTGAAGGTGATCCGCGACGTCCCCACCGACCAGTACAAGTGGGGCGAGTTTCCAGGGATCGGGGCGGTGCTCGACAAGTACCGCCGCGTGCACGAGATCGACCGCACCGGATCCATGCTCGACAACATCATCTACTACAACCTGGAGCTCGATCCCGCGTGGTTCGAGCCGGAGCTCCTCGCCGAGCTGCTGCACGACGCGGGCGAGAGCGTGTCGTTGCGCGACGACGCGGTGATCCTGAAGCACCTCATCGTCCAGCGCCGGGTACGGCCGCTGCCCGTGTTTCTACGGGACGCGACGCCGGAGGAGGTCCGGGAGGCCATCGTCAACCTCGGGCACTGCATCAAGAACAACGCCGCCGCGAACGTCTTCAACAAGGACCTCGACGCCCGCAACTACGGGGTCAGCCGCTTCCGGAAGGTCTACCTGTTCGACTACGACGCCCTGGAGCCCCTCACCAGCGTCAAGATCCGATCCAACGCCGGGCGGTTCGACGGTGAGGACGACGTGCCCGACTGGTTCTACGAGGACGGCGTCATCTTTCTGCCCGAAGAGATCGAGGCCGGCTTCCGCATCCCCGATCGGAGGCTGCGCCGGCTGTTCCGGGACGTGCACGGCGACCTCTCGACCACCGGATACTGGGAGCGCATGCAAGATGATCTCGAACGCGGTCGGGTGCCGAGCATCCGCCTCTACCCCGAGCAGCGAAAGCTCGACCACCCGGGCTGGCCGAGCGCCCCGGCCGGGGAGTGAATCGGACAGGATGGGAGCGACGAACGACGGCAACCTGGTCCTGTTCCTGCCCGACGACGTCCCCGGCGTCGATCACCGGCGCGGAGGCGGCCACCTGCCGCACGGACTTCCCGCGGCGGTGCCGCTCCATCCGGAATCAATCCCGGCCCTCGACGACGATGCGGGCTGCGCGGTGGTGATGAACGTGATGCGGGCCCTCGGACGGTAGAAGGGAAGCGGGGCGGCCGATCGGTGCGCCCGCCCCCCCGGTGGCCCGGCTCACCCCGCGCGCCGGATGCGGGCGACGCGCTGGCCGATGTCCCGGAACGCGGCCCGGATCCCGTCCACGTCATCCGCCTGGAAGGCGTAGTCCGCCGCCCCCGGGGCGGTGTCGGTGCCCGCGCACGCCTGCAACACCGCGTTCTGGTGCGAATTGCTCGCTTGGGAATCGTCCGACAGGGACACGGTGTAGACCTCGATCCCCTCCTTGCGGGCTTCCGCGCACGAGGTCCCGAGCAACTCGTCGAGGAAATCCCGGCTTTTCCTCCGCAGGTTCGGGATCTGGTGGGCCAACAGCCCCGCCTCGGTGCTCGTGATGTGGTCCGTGTCCCCCCGGTGGCCGTCCGCCAGGGCGCCGGGGCCGTTCCTTCCGAGCGCCGAATACCCGGTCACGACCGTCGTATCGAGGTTCGTGGAGGCCAGGGTCACCCCGCTGGTGAAGTCCCGCTGCAGGCTCAACCGCTTGATCTCCTGTCCTCCGGTGATGTCCACCCCCAGATGCACGGAGGCCCGCCCCGGGGTCTCGTACCACGGGTCGGTTCCCCTCATCCCGTTGGCCCCGTCGGAGAGCAGGACCAGCACCTGCATCACGGATTCGTCCTTCGTCAGCTCGGATCCGCCTGTCGCGTCGTCCGGGTCCGCGGCGGGATCCCAGATGGCGTCCCATGCCGGGTGCAGCATCCGTCGCGCCCAGGTCACCCCCAGATGGGCCATCGTCCCCTCATCGGTCAGCTCCGCCTCGCGGATCCTCGTCAGCGCCCCGTCGAACCAGGTGTCGGTGGATTCCAGCGTGCGCGGCGGAATCATCCCGACCCGCGTGCACCCCTTGTTGGGGCCGCCCCCGCGGTTCCAGTCGTTGTCGCCCCGCAGGATCCGCGCCAAGCTGTCGAGGTCGCTGGAGGGCAGCCCCTGCACGCCCCTCACACGTTGCAGCTCGATGAACCGCCACATGGTCCCCGTCCATTCCCCGCGCTTCGTATGCCGCCCGGTGTCGGGGTAGACGTAGGGCGGGAAGTACCGGTCCTCCGCGGTGTCGAGCGAGAGCCCGAAGCTCGCCTCACGCCGCGTGGAGGAGTTCATCAGCCGGTCTTCGAGGCAGCCGCCCCACTGCTGCGCCTCCATGCTCTGGTCCGCTCCCCGCAGGGTGAACCGGCTCGCGTCGATCCACCAGTTCCGCTTCCAGCGGCCCTCCTGCCCGTCCGGGACCTTGACGCTGGTCGCCCAGGGGACGATCCCGACCTCCAGCTCCAGGTCCGAGCACAGGCGCTGGATGTTGTCGATCATCTCCGCGGCCACGTCCGCCGTCACGTCGATCCGGCGGCCGGCCGAGCTCAAGGAGGCGAGCATGCTGCTCGTCATGTCGATGGCGAGCACGAGCTCCACCTTGTCCGAGACGCATTGCACCTGGCTCCTTCCCGTGCTCTTCTCCGGCAGGATCGCTTCGCCCCCGCTCCCCGGCGCGACCATCAGGGCCCGCACGACGTTCCGCCCGGGGAGGGCGGCCTCGAGATCGACCTGCACGATCTGGTTGACCGGATCGCTGGTCATGTGTATCTGCAGGCTCTCGAGCGCCTTGCGGCGGGCGTCCGGCGGCAGGTCCAGCAGGTTGAGCCGGGCGTAGCGGTCGGCTTCCCGGCGCAACGTCTCCTGGCTCACGCCCACGCCTTCCGCGCGCATCTTCTGGGTCGCCGCGAGCCCGGCCGCGGTCGCCGCGTCCTCCATCCGCCGGTTCTCCGCCTTCAGGGTGACGTTCGCCACCGGCAGCGCGGTGGCGCCGACCAGCATGGCGGCCACCAGGATGCCGGGGACCCCGATCGCCCCGCGGGTGTCCCGCCCCAATCGCGCCAGCAGGCCGGGCCTGCTCCCGGCTCCCCCCGGATCCCCGCTGTGGCGCGGAAGGCAGGCCCCCGGCTTCCCGGTCGAGGCTGCGTGCTCCCATGAGCGCGTGCGCGCATTCATGACGTTCGTCGATGTCTTCATCACGTCGTCTCCGATGGGTCGGGGGTCTGCGGCCGCCCGGTGGGCGCGGCCGGCGGCCGCGTTGCGGGTTGATTGAAGGGGGTGGCGCTCGCCCGGTAGATGACCTCGTCGAACAGGGCGTTCTGCGCGATCCCGGGGCTGGTGAGCCGCACACAGAGCTGGGCGACGATGACGTCGGCGCCGCCGTCCAGGGTGATGCCGTCGGGGAGGTCCGGGGTGCCCCCCTCCTCGCCGAAGAAGTCGAACCGGCCGTCGCGCGGCGGGCAGCGGGCGGTGAGCGCGTTGGTGACGGTCGAGTTCCCGAACGGGACCGAGACCACCCAGGGGATCGTGGCGGTACTGCCGGCGGCGGTGTCCTGGTGCAGCGCGGTCAGGCGGACGACCATCGCGTTTTCGGCGCCGATCTCCGGGCCTCTCAGGACCCCTCCCAGCGCCTCGATCTCGGAGTATTCCAAGGGAGTGGCGGACTGGTTCGACACGTAGTCCGTGATGACCGCCGCCATCCTCTGCGCCCCGGCCTGGGCGCGCTGGTAGGTGTAGACGTCCAGCACCATGGTGATGCTGGCCAGAAGCACGGAGACGAGGACCGCCAACTCCACGGTGGCGCTCGCACGGACGTCGCCCGGCAGAGCGATCCGGCCCGCGGTCACGAGGCGCCACCTCCACCTCCTCCGCCACGGCCGTTGCGCGCGAACCCGACGGCGACGGGCGGCCCCTTGGCTCCCCTCGAATCGGGAGCCGCGTTCGCGTACGCGGGATCGGGGAACAGCTTGTGCCAGATCGGCTCGTCCCGGAGGAACATCCGCACGAGGACGACGTCGTTGTCCTCCCCGCCCACCGCCCCGCCGGTCCGGGGCGTGGGGGGATCGGCGGCGAGCGCGGACGGGGTGGCGTAGGCCTGGATCTCGAGCACCCATTCGTCCGCGCAGCTTGCGGCGGGCCGGCCCAGGCTCTCCTTGACGGCATCGCAGAGCACGGTCTGCAGGGCGGCGTCGGTGGCGGGGGCCAGCTCCAGCACGGCCACGGCCTGCGCGGCGTCCCGGGCGGCCTGGGCGTAGGAATCGGTGACGGTGATCTTCTGGATGAGTCCCGTGATGGGCATCACGAGCCCGATGACCAGCAAGGCAAGGCCGATCACCCCTTCGAGGGTGCTCGCCCCTTGCAGGTGCGACCGCGGCGCTACGAGACGTCTCCCGCCGCGGCGGATGAGGATCTGCTTCATGTCCACCGCTTTCCTGCGCGTGTGATTCGTTCCCTGCCATCCTTCCCCCCGCAGCTCCCTGCGGATTGGGAACGCCTTGCCGGATGCACGCGCCCGTCACGGTCATGCCGTATGACGGGAGACCCGTCATGATTCCGAGCCACGAGCAAGCATTGTCTCCGGTGCATCGTGATTGTCAATGCCAAGTATTGTCGATGCCATGTCCCGGTTCAGCGCCCATTGCGTCGTCTCCGGAGCCGGCGGGGCGGAGTCCATGGTCTCGCATCTCGGTCTTCCGTGCCGGAGTACGCTATGTTTCAATATGTTGCAGTCTGTTTCGGAAGAAACATCTGACCTTCCGTCATGGGAAGCGGGTCTGCGGCCCCGGCAAGGAGGTTCTTCATGACGTTTCCGCTGCCTCTGGCCCTGGGTGCGTGTGTCCTGCTGCTGGCCGGCGTCGTCACCGACTGCACGGCCCGGATCGTTCCGAACGTCATCCCCGCCGCCCTGGTGGTCCTGTTCGCCGCGGCCTGGGTCTGGACCGATTTTCCTCCGGGCGTGCTGCCCCACCTCGCGATCGCCGCCATCGCCTTCTTTCTTCTTCTCGCGGGGTTCCTGCTCGGGCATTGCGGGGGCGGGGACGTGAAGCTCGCCACCGCGACCGTGCTCTGGGTGGAGCCGCGGCAGTGGACGGCGTACTGTCTGGGATTCGCCCTCGCCTCCCTGCTGATGGCCCTGTGGGCCGCGCTTCCGTTCCCCGCCTCGCGGCGCCACCGGCGCGAGCTTCCTTTCGCCGTGGCGGTCGCTCTGCCCGCGGTCGGGGTCCTGCTGGCGACGCCCCTGGGCGTCCTCTAGAAGTTGCAGGGAGACCGCCGCCGTGCGCCGTTACTGGGCCATCGTCGCTTTGCTCGTCGCCGCCATCCTCGTCGTGACCCTGTCGATCACGTACGGACTCCTCAGGCTGGGCCGCTCTCCCCAGCCTGCGCCCGATCCCGCCGCGGAAGCCCCCCCGAGCCCGAACGTCGGGGCGCCGCAGACGAAGCGGATGCTGCTCGCGTCCCGCTACCTCTCCGTCGGCACCCTCCTCGGTGAGGACGACGTCGTCCCCGATGCACTGGAGGTCGGCCGGATCCCGGCAGGCGCGATCCCCGAATCCTCCGCCGACGACATCCTGGGCACCGCGGTACGCGTCCCCATCGACGCGGGCACGCCCTTGCTGGTCGCCGATCTGGTGTATCCCGGGGCGCGTGGCTTCCTGTCCCTTCTCCTTTCTCCCGGCATGAGGGCGGTATCCGTGAAAATCGAGCCGGAGACCCGATTTTCCGGTCTCGTCGATCCCGGAGACCGGGTGGACGTGATCTTCACCGCAAGCGCGCCGCCCACCGATCATCTCCTGGATGTGGACGTGGACGGCGCGGGCGGGGGACTACTGAGCCGGGTGGTGTTCGAGGACATCCGGGTGCTCGCCATCGACCGCACGGTGCGCCCCCCGGCCGTCGGCGGCGAAGACCCTGTCGAGGAGCGTTTGGAATTTACCACCGCCACGCTGGAGGTCTCTCCCGCCCAGGCGCCTTTCCTGGTCCACGCCAACAGGGAAGGCCAGATCGCACTGGCGATTCGGGCCGCGCAGGCCGCGCCGGATCCGGTCTCGTCCGTGTCGGCGGTGCACATCCAGGATCTGATCTATCCGAATGCCCGCCCGAAGCCCCCCCAGGAGACCGAGCCCATCGCGGCGGAGATCATCGACGAACCCATGGCGGAGACCTTCGACGAGTACGTGGCGGAGATCTTCGACGAATCGGAGATCCTCGACGAATCCATGAAAGGGGTGAACATCTACCGCGCCCGCTCCATGACCGAGGAGCGCAAGGTGTTCCCCGACACCGGCCCGCCCCGGATAATCCGGATTCCGGCCCGGATTCCGACCCTGCCGGCTCCCTTCCCGGGCCTGCCGGCCCCTTCCCCGCCCTCGGAGGAACCGCCATGATTCCCGGAACGGAGGTTCTTTCGGCTCTTGCGCCGGGTACCTCCGCCCAGCCGTCTTGGCCGGTTCAGGTGGCCAATGCGCCGGTCCGCGGAGTCCGCGGTGAGCGCAATCGGCGTATCGCCCGGAGAGTGCGCCCCGGAGAGTGCGTGTTGCGCGGGCCGCGCTTGGCCGGGTGCGGGGTTCCGGACAGGCAGCGTCCGCAACCGCTTCCGGCGGGGTGCGGGCGCCGGCTCCGGCCCTGCCGTCCGATGGTGACCGGACAGCCGGACGTATCGAACGCGAAGCCACGGATCCAACCGACACCCACCGGGAAGGAGCACCCATCATGTTGAAGATCCTCGGACGACGTACCTCCGCCAACGTCATGAAGCCACTGTGGGCGGCCGACGAGCTCGGGCTCGACCATGAGCAGGTGGACGTGGGCGGGAAGTTCGGCGGCAACCGGGAGCCCGGCTATCTCGCGATGAACCCGATGGGGCTCGTGCCGACGCTCGTCGAGGATGACTTCGTCCTCTGGGAGTCGAACGCGATCACCCGCTATCTCTGCGGGAAATACGGACCGGGCTCGCTCTGTCCGGCCGACCCTCGGGTCCGGGCCGTCGCCGACACGTGGATGGATTGGCAACAGACGGCGTGCGCCTCCATGATGCATCCGGTGTTCTGGGGTCTGGTGCGCACCCCGGAAGCGGAGCGCGACTACGACGCCATCAACGCCGGCATCGAACGCGGCTACGAGGTCTGGGGACTGCTCGACCGGCACCTCGCGGACCGCCCTTTCGTGGCGGGCGACACGTTCACCATGGGCGACATCCCCATCGGCCCACAGGCCCATCGCTGGCTCAACCTGGTGGAGAAGCGCCCGCCGATGCCCAACCTGGAGGCGTGGTACCGGCGCCTCACCGAGCGCCCCGCGTTCCGGAAGAACGTGATGATCCCCATCACGTGACGATCCCCGTCGTGCGGGGACGGGTCCCGGAAAGACGGAACGCCGGCGATGACGTCCGTCCCTCCATGCCGACCCCGACCCGCCGGCCATTGCCGGGCGGCCGGCCCATGCCCTGGCCGATCGGGACCCCGGGGTTGCCATTCCACCCCTGAACTTGTTAAACACGAACGAACGGCGGTTCACCGCTGTCCGGAGCAGTGCCCACCCTTACCGGAAGTCTGAAGGAGAGATCATGAACGTTTATTCGAAGAGCGTCCTGATCGCGGCCGGCGCCGCGGTCCTCGGCTTCGGCATCGAAGGAGCCGCACCGGTGCAGGCCGATGACGTCACCGTCGTCTCCTGGGGCGGCGCGTACAGCATGAGCCAGCGCAAGGCATTCCACGAGCCCTTCATGAAGGACACCGGCCATACCGTGCTCGAAGACGAGTGGACCGGCGACATCGCGAAGATCCGCGCGTGGGTGGACACCGGCAACTACCTCGGCCACACCATCGACGCCGAATCCGGACACCTGCTGGCCGGCTGCGACGAGGGGATCTGGGAGCAGATCGACTACGCCGAGCTCGGCTTCGGCCCGGACGACTTCCTGCCCGGGGCGGCCCACGACTGCGGTGTCGGCAACATCTCCTGGTCCACCGTCTTCGCCTACCGGACCGACGTCTATCCCGGCGACGCGCCGAAGAACTGGATGGATTTCTGGGACGTCAAGAAGTTTCCGGGCAAGCGGGGCGTCTACAAGTCGCCCAAGTTCAACCTCGAGTTCGCCCTCATCGCGGACGGTGTCCCCGCCGCCGAGGTCAACGCGGTCCTCAATGCGGAAGGCGGCGTCGATCGCGCGTTCGCGAAGCTCGACGAGCTGAAGGACCACATCATCTGGTGGGAGACCGGGGCACAGGCGCCGCAGTTGCTGGCCGACAAGGAGGTCGTGATGAGCACCGGCTGGAACGGCCGCTTCTACTCCGCCATCGTGGACGACGGGCAGCCCTTCCGGATCGTCTGGGACGGCCAGGGCATGGATTACGACTACTGGGTGATCCCCAAGGGCCACCCGGAAGCCCACCTCGCCTACCAGTTCATCGCCTTCGCCTCGCGCCCCGAGCGCATGGGCGACCAGACGAACTACATTTCCTACGGACCGCTGCGCAAGGGCGCGGACAAGTTCGTCAACCCGGACATCCTCCCGCATCTGCCCACCGCTCCCCAGAACACCAGGAACTGGTACAAGAGCGACACCCAGTTCTGGGCGGATCACCGGGAGAGCCTCACCAGCCGCTTCAACGTCTGGATCGTCCAGTAGGCGCCTCCTCATCGGGCGGGGCTCCGTCCCGCCCGATGCATCCGCTGAAATCCACGGCAAGACGATGAAGATTCATCCGGCGACCGGCCGTTCGGCGACCGGCCGTTGATTCCGTGATGCCGGATCCCCGGGAGCGGCGCGTCCGTCGGCACGCGCCGCTCCCGGGTCCATGACGGGCGCCTGGTTCCGGCGATGCCGGGTTGGGGCAATCGGGGATTTCAGTCTGCGCCTCGCAACCTCGTATTGGCCGGGTCGCAGGGCGGTTCGGCGAGCACCCGGGCGGGGCGCCGGCGTCCGAGGATGGAAATCTCCAGCGCGTCGCCTCCTGCATTCCCTCCCGACTCCGGCATGGCGTCGTGGCCGTCCATGCGGGCGGGACGCCCCGCGTCCGCAAGGACGCGCCGTTCCCCGGAGCCCGCCTCCGGGCGCAGGTACGCGAGGGCGAGGGTGGTGCCGGTGCGATGCCCGGGGGCGGCGGAGGTCACGACGCCGACCGCCCGCCCGTCCCGCCAGACGGTGTGGGTGTAGAAGGGGTCGGCATCGCCGTCCGGCTCGATGGAGAGCAGCGCCATGCGCCACGCGGACAGGCTTTCGGCGCGGGCGAGCAGCGCTTCGCGGCCGGTGAACCCCCGGCCTTCGGTGCGCACGAGGTGGTCGAGCCCCGCTTCGAGCGGGGTGCGCTCGGTGGTGAGGTCGGCGCCCCAGGCGCGATAGCCCTTCTCCAGGCGGAGAGAGTTCAGCGCGTAGGCGCCGAAGGGCCGGAGGTCCACGGCGGCGCCGGCGGTGCACAGCGCCTGGTGCAGGGCCGGGAGATCCGCCATCGCCACGTGCAGCTCCCATCCGCATTCGCCCGCGTAGGAGACACGCAACGCCCGCGCCTCCACCGCGCCGGCCCGCGCCGTACCCGCCTCCACCGTACCGATCCGCAGGGTGCGGGCGGAGAGCCACGGGAACGCCTCGTGGCCGAGATCCGCATCGGTGAGAGCGCCGAGCACGGTGGGGGCTTCGGGACCCATGAGACCCAGGACGCCGAGATGGGCGGTGCGGTTGACCATGCGAACGTCGGCGAAGGATGCCGCATGGCGGCGGAGAAGATCCTCGTCGTGGCGTTCGGCCGCCGCGGCGCTGGTGAGGTAGTAGCGGTCCGCCGCGAGCCGGGTCACGGTGAACTCCGAGGCGACGCCGCCGGCCGCGGTCAGCGCGTGGGTGATCCCGATCCGGCCCACCGCCCGCGGCGGCCGGTTCGCCCCGAGGCGCTCCATGCAGGCGGGCGCGTCCGCTCCGAAGATCTCGAACTTGGAGAACGCGGAGAGATCCACGAGGCCGGCCCGGTCGCGCACCGCCCGGCACTCGGCCGCGACCGTCTCCCGCCACGAGGGTCGTCCGAAGGTGGGCGGCGCGGCGCGCGGCCCGTTCCCGGCCGGCCCGGGGCGCCCGAAGGTGGCCGGGGTCCCATCCGGCTCCTTCCCTGCCGGCCCGAGGGCGGGCGGCTCATCCCGCGGTCCATCCTCGGCCGGTTCGTAGCCGCGGGCGAACCAGTTCGGCCGCTCCCAGCCGTATACGCAGCCGAACACCGCTCCTTGCGCCGCTTGGATCGGGTAGATCGGCGTCGTCCGTCGTGGCCGCCCGGCCGGGCGTTCCTCGAAGGGGTAGTGCATCCCGAACTGGAGGCCGAAGCACTCCACCGCCTTGGAGACGCGGTAGTCGCGCTCCGCCGCCCAGGCGCCGAAACGCCGGGGGTCCACGGCCAGGGCGTCCATCGGCGGGGCGCCGTCGATCATCCAGTCGGCGAGGAAGCGTCCGGCGCCGCCGCCCTCCATCACCCCCATGCTCGATCCGGTCAGCAGCCAGGCGTTGTCGAGCCCGAAGGCGGGTCCGACGAGCGGGTTCGCGTCCGGCGTGAACGTGATCGGCCCGTGCACGACGGTCTTGACGCCGGCCCGCGCGAGCGCCGGCACCCGCTCCATGGCCAGCGCGGCGATGGGCTCGATCCGGTCCAGCTCCGGCGGCAGCAGCTCCATGCCGAACTCCGGCGGTACGCCGTCCACGCCCCACGGGCGGCCGTCCGCCTCGTAGGGACCGAGGATGAACCCGTCGCGCTCCTGGCGCAGGTACCAGCTCTCCTCCGGGTCGCGGATGATCGGCAGCTCCGGCTCCCCGGCCGCAACGCGCTCGGCGATCTCCGGGACCCCGGCGGTGACCAGGTACTGGTGCAGCATCGGGACCACCGGCAGATCCGCCCCCATCATCGCGCCGATCTCCCGGCACCAGGTGCCCGCCGCGTTGACCACGTGCCGGCAGCGGACCGTGTCCCGGTCGGTATGCACCGTCCACGCGCCCAAGGCGGCGCGCTCGATCGCCCGCACCGGCGTATGGCGCCGGATCTCGGCCCCGCGGGCGCGCGCGCCCGCGGCGAGCGCGTGGGTGGCCAGCGTCGGGTCGACGTGCCCGTCGTCCGGCTCGTGGACCGCGCCGAGCAACCCGTCGATGCACGCCAGCGGGTAGATCCGCGCCAGCGCCTCGGGGGTGAGGATGCGGAGCTCGTGGCCCATGAACCGTCCGAGCCCCTGCACATGGCGGAACTCGGCCATCCGCTCCGCAGAGCGCGTGACCCGGAGCGCCCCGCAGGGGTGGAACCCGGCCGTCTCCCCGGTCTCCGCCGGCAGCACGTCCCGGTACAGGCGCACCGATTCCGCGCGCATCGCCATGATCGTGGGGTGGTGGGCGAAGTGGGTGCAGAGCCCGGCCGCGTGCCAGGTCGAGCCCGCGGTGAGCTCGTTCTTCTCCAGGAGCACGACGTCGCGCCAGCCGCGCCCGGTCAGGTGCCAGGCGAGCGAGACGCCCATGACGCCGCCGCCCACGATCACCGCTTGCGCATCGGTTGCCATCGAAGGCGGCCGTCGATCCTCCGAACCATCCCCGGTCGCCCGGCGGCCGTCGACACCGGGCTCCACCGCAACCGCGACGACCGGAGCCGTCCCCGGTCGTCCGGGAACCTCCGAACGGGAACGCCCCAAGGGATGGACCCGGTGGATGGACCCAGTGGATGGACCCAGTGGATGGATGTGGTGGACGGACCCGCCGAGCCGTCCCGGTTGCCCGGAGACTATACCCGTTTCCCCGAACCCCCCGATGAAACTTCAGCCATGCGAAAACGTCTTCTCGACCCTCCTTCGCCGCGGCTGCTTCGCCGTAGCGGTTGATCTGGCAGCGGGGTTCGACGAACAATGACGGGCAGTGATGCAGGTCCCGACCCCGGGCTTCCGCATCGGGGTCCGTATCCCGGCCGTGCCGCAGCAGGCGGATGCGCGGCCTGTCCATCCGTCATCCCAAGGAGGAGACCGATGAAGAAGCAGAAAACGAGGCAGGACAAGCCCGGCATGAAGCGCCGGGGCTTTCTGAAGAAGGCCGCGGTGGGCGCCACCGGCGTCGCCGCCGCGACCGTGGCGGCGCCCGCGATCTCGCAGGGCCGCCAGGAAGTGGTCATGGTGAGCACGTGGCCGCGGGACTTTCCGGCGCTGGGCACCAACGCGCAACGCTTCGCCCAGCGGCTCACCGACATGACCGACGGCCGGCTGAACGTGCAGTACTTCGCCTCCGGCGAGCGGGTCAAGGCGTTCGACTCGTTCGACGAGGTGGCCTCCGGGAACGCCCACATCTACCACGCGGCGGAGTACTACTGGAAAGGCAAGCATCCCGGCTTCGCGTACTTCGCATCGGTGCCGTTCGGCATGATCGCCCCCGAATGCGACGCCTGGATCCGGTGGATGGGAGGACAGGAGCTGTGGGACGAGCTCGCGGGCGAGTTCGGGCTCAAGGGCTTCGTCGGCGGGACCTCCGGGGTGCAGATGGGTGGCTGGTTCAGGAAGGAGATCAACTCCATCGACGACTTCAAGGGGCTGAAGTTCCGCATGCCCGGCCTGGGCGGCGACGTGCTCGCCAAGATCGGCGCCTCCCCGGTCTCGCTCCCCGGCGGCCAGATCTACGAGAACCTGATCTCCGGCGCCATCGACGGCACCGAGTGGGCCGGGCCCCTGATGGACAGCATCATGAAGTTCTGGGAGGTGGCCAAGTACTACTACTATCCCGGCCTGCACGAGCCGGGCACCATCCTCGGCGTCGGCGTCAACAAGGCGTGGTTCGACGGCCTGCCGAAGTCCGACCAGCTCGTCATCGAGGCCTGCGCCGTGCAGACCCACTTCGACCTCTTCTCCGAGGTGAACGCCAAGAACCCGGAGTGGCTCCAGAAGTTCATCACCGAGCAGGGCGTCGTGCTCAAGAAGTTCAACGAAGACATCATCGACGCCTTCGGCGAGGCGGCGGAAGAGGTCTTCGAGGAGACCCGCCAGCACAGCGACCTCGCCATGCGGATCGACGACAGCTACCGCCGGGCGATGAGATCCGTCGCCGGCTGGCTCTCGATCGCGGAGATCGAGTACTTCAACCAGCGCAACCGCGTGCTCGGCATCGGCGTCTGAGCCGCGTGACGGTACGGCACTTGCTTTACCCTCCCGCATCGGCGGGAGCGCCCGCCGACGCGGGAACACGCGACGGGGGAGCCTCCGGGTGATCCGGAGGCCCCCCGTCCTCACCAGCCTCGTGTCCGTCGGCCTCGATCCTGAGCCGGCAGGACGTTCGGGCGAGCCCGCGCCGGCCGCCGGTCGGCCGGAATCGCCACGATGACGTCGGCCGCAACGACCGCGGCGGAGCCCGGCACCGGATCGGCCCTGCCCGCTACGCCCGCGGCGGGACCCGACAGCGGCGCTGCCCTGCCTGCCGCCCCCACCGCAGCCGCCGCGACGGGCGCCGTCGAAGTCCTGTCCCGTATCCTTGCCGGGGCCGTGGTGTGCACCACCCTGGCCTTCACCGCCAACTTCTTCCTGAGCTTCGCGTGGGACTGGCCGGGCCTCCCCGCGCTGTTCTCCCACATCGGCTGGTTCGGCTTCGCGCCGTTGCGCGACCCGCTCGACGGCGCCCAGATCCTCCGGGGCTGGGTCCAGGTCGCGGTCTACGCGGCGCCGGTGGTCCTGGTCACCGCATGGGTCGCGTCCACCCGCGACCGCCCGCTCCGGGCCGAGGCGGATGCGTATTCCGCGCTCGCCGCCTTCATCGTGCGCGCCGCCTTCTGGTCGGCGTTCCTGATCGGCCTCGTCGATGCGCTGCTGTCCTTCCTGCGGGTGGAGGAGTTCCTGGCCGTGTTCGTCGGCGACGACATGACCATCCGGCTCGGGCTGTCCAGATTCCGCGGCCAGTACGTCCACCTTCCGCTGATGGCGCTGTCGTGCCTCATCGCCCTCTTCACCCGCTCGCTGTCGGTGGTCTGGCTCGCGCTCCTCATCGTGCTGGCCGAGTTCCAGATCGTGATCACGCGCTTCATCTTCTCCTACGAG
Organism: Gammaproteobacteria bacterium; assembly: GCA_965204915.1. Classification (GTDB taxonomy): domain Bacteria; phylum Pseudomonadota; class Gammaproteobacteria; order HK1; family HK1; genus HK1. Next base: position 155,724 of record OZ242023.1, read on the forward strand.
CAGGCGTTCATGGGCGACCTCGTGCGCTTCTGGTACGCCTCCCTGTTCCTGCTTGCGAGCGCGTACAGCCTGGTGGACGAAGGGCACGTCCGGGTGGACGTCTTCTATGCCCGGTTCAGCGAGAAGCGCAAGGCGTGGACCAACGCCGTCGGCTCCATGCTCCTCGGGGTGCCGCTGTGCTGGATCATCCTCACCATGGGGCTGTGGACGAAGGGCAGCAGCCTCGCCAGCCCGCTGCTCAACTTCGAGATCTCCCAGAGCGGGTTCGGGATGTACGTGAAGTACCTGATGGCCGGGCTCCTCGTCGTCTTCGCCCTGTCGATGGCCGCACAGTTCACCGCGTATTTCCTGGAGAGCGTGGCCGTGCTGAGACGCACCGAGTCCGGCCGCGCCGCGGCACCCGCGACGGCCACGGCGTCCGCGGCGGCTGCCCCGTCGCATCCGTAGGACGAACGCCATGGAGCTCGTCTTTCTCGTCGTCCTCATCCTGCTCATGGTGTTCGCGCTCATGTCCGGCTTCCCGGTCGGATTCGCGCTGCCCGGCTCCGCCATCCTGTCCATCGGCGCCGCCGCGCTCTGCGGCTGGCTGTTCGCGGGCGACGCCAGCGCCTACTTCGCGCACGGAGGCCCCATCGAGTGGCTGAGCGCCGGGGTCACGAACTTCCGCAGCCTGTACTGGGTGGTCGAACGCGACACCCTCATCGCGGTCCCGCTCTTCGTGTTCATGGGGATCATGCTGCAACGGTCCCGGATCGCCGAAGACCTGCTGGTGGCGATGGCCCGGCTGTTCGGGCCGATACCGGGGGGGCTGGGGATCTCGGTGGTCTTCGTCGGCGCCCTGCTCGCCGCCACCACCGGCATCGTGGGGGCGACGGTCATCGCGATGGGGCTCATCTCGCTCCCCGCGATGCTGCGCAACAACTACTCCCGGCCGCTCGCGACGGGGACGATCTGCGCCTCGGGGACGCTGGGGCAGATCATCCCGCCGTCGGTGGTGCTCATCATCCTCGCCGACCAGCTCGCGAGCGCGGCGGACATCGCCAGCACCGCGCGCAAGGCCGACTACAAGGCGGCGACGGGCGAGATCACCATGCCGTCGGAGTTCGACGTGGTCTCCGCCAGCGCCGGCGACATGTTCATGGGGGCGTTCGTCCCCGGGCTCATCCTCGTGGCCATCTACATGGCCTACATCCTCGTCCACGCCCTCATCAACCCGAAGAGCGCCCCCCCGGTGCGGTACGAAGGGCGGATGGACGCGCGGTTCTTCCTCGGGGTGGTGCTGGCGCTGGTGCCGCCGCTCACGCTCATCCTCGCGGTGCTCGGCTCCATCCTCACCGGCGTCGCCACCGTGAACCAGGCCGGGGCGATCGGCGCGATCGGCGCGCTGATCATGGGCGGATACCGCCTCACCGCGGGCCGGCGCAGCGCCTTCCTGCCCGCGGTCATCGCCATCGTCTCCATCGTCGAGATCCTGGTGGTGCTCGCTCTCTACGACATCAACGTCAAGAACATCGGCAGTGCGGAGGACGCACGGGGCATCGCGCTGGCGCTGGCGGGCACCGTGGGGCTGCTCGTGGCCATCTTCTGGAGCCTGTGGCGGGCCCATGCCATCGAGGACACCCTCAAGGGGGTGATGGTGGAGACCGCGAAGACCACCTCGATGGTCTTCATCATCCTGATCGGCGCCGCCATGCTGACCTCCGCGTTCCGCGCCTTCGGCGGCGAGGATCTGGTGCGCGAGTACCTGACCAGCCTGCCCGGGGGGTTCTGGACGCAGTTCGTCGTGGTCATGGCGGTGATCTTCCTGCTCGGGTTCTTCCTCGACTTCATCGAGATCGCGGTGGTGGTGATCCCCATCGTCGCCCCGATCCTGCTGGCGGACCCCGGCGCCAACATCACCGCGGTATGGTTCGGGGTGATGGTGGGGCTCAACATCCAGACCTCGTTCCTGACCCCGCCGTTCGGCTTCGCGCTGTTCTACCTGCGCGGGGTCGCCCCGGCGATCGTCAAGACCCTGGAGATCTACCGCGGGGCCGCCGTCTTCATCGCGCTGCAGCTCGTCGGCCTCGCCATCGCGGGCCTGTACCCGAGCTTGGTCAACTACCTGCCGAACCGCGTGTACCTCGGCTCGGAGACCGCCCCCCCGCCGATGAACCCGAAGCTCCAGCACTGCCTGGAGGAGTACGTCTTCGCCGAGTACGACCGCAACGGCGACGCGCTGCGCGCCCACGTCGATCGGGCCGCGGCCCTGGAGGCCGGGTTCCTCCCCGGCGCCCTGCGCGAGAAGTACGAAGGCAGCCTGGAACACGCGCGCGCCGGCATCGGCCTGGCCCAGGCGGTGCGCGAGGCGGATGCGGCGGTGCAGGCGTACCTGCCGGAGTACCGGCCGCTGCACGTGGAGGTGCGCCGGATGCAGTCGGAGCTGCGCAAGCTCGGGAAGCGGCTGGAACGGCTGGAACGGGACCGCTCGCGGCTTTCGCGCGACGAGACCGCGAGCGACGAGGACCGCGACGCCGTGGAGCGGGCGATCGCACAGGTCGAGGCGGAGATGGCCGCGATCGAGGCCGGCATCCCGGCCGCGTGGGAGGAGGCGAGGGCGCGCTACGTCGCGCTCTCGGATACGCGGAAGAAGGTCCGCCGCGAGTACCGGCAGAGCGTGGACGAGGCGTACCGGACCGTCGCCGATCTGCGGGCTCTCATCGCGGATGCGGACGCGCTGCGTGCGTTCCAGCCGACGCTTTCGAGCCTGGAAGGCGTGGTCGCGAACGATCCGCCGGAGCAGGCGATGGAGATCATCAAGGCGGCGGAGCGGGAGCTCGGCGCGGTGGCGGGCAGCAGCCGGATCAAGGGCCGGCTGTCGAAGGCCCGCCGGGCGCTGCGCGGCAATGCCCCGGACCGGGAGAAGGCGGCGGGCTTCCTGGCCGAGGCGCGCGAGCGCTACGCGGAGGAGGTCGCGTGGCGCACCCGCGCGGCCGGCGAGCTGCTGCCGGGGCTCTCCGAGTACGACGAGGCGATCCGGCACAGCATCGGCCTGCGGGTCCAGGAGCGGCTCACGCAGGAGCAGGCCCGCCTGGTCGCGCGGTGCCAGTCGGTGCACCGGGACATCTCGCTGCACTTCTGAGGATGCTTGAATCATCCGATTTGGCGCAATTCACGTCGATCAAGATCTGAAGGGTTCCAGCGTGATGCGGAGCGGCTACGGCGCCGCGTGGACGAGCATCGCGCGGTTCATCGTCTCCGGATTCCTTCCGCGGTAGCGCCGTGTGCCTACACGGAAAACGCCGCATTCCGAAGACGACTGTCCGAGGATCTGCGAACATCTCCGCTGCCAACTCGAACCCCAGGCTCCGGCACCGAATGGACAGCGGCATGATTGTCACACAGCGAACGATCTTCGATTTTCTGCTATCATCCCGGAGACGCTTCCGCGGTGATCGATTCCGTTGCCATGCATGTTACGCTCCCCGACTCCGACTCCCGCGTCCAGCGTGTCGGAGTCGTCGCCGATCCTGCGGTCGGCGATCGGACCGCCACCATCGGCCCTGTCCCAATCCGATGCGGAACCTCACATTCCGCTCAGATACATAAGAAAGCATGATATGTCGGGTCAAATGGAGACGGGATAATGAATACCTCAAGCGGAGAATTGCATCAGGAAGAATGTCCTGTCTCTATCCGATCATCGGAAGACCAACACTCGAGTAAATCTCATGATCAGATTCGTACCAGAACGGAAGAAGCGATAGTTGAGGAGAAATCTGACATTATCTTCCAAAAATCCCAATGGAAGGGTACAATTCGCGGCTTGAATTGGGGAATCTACAACGGAAATGCTATCGAAATTCTTCGGAATTTTCCAGATCGAAGTGTACATTGTGTAGTTACTTCTCCACCATATTTTTGGCTGAGAGATTACGGCGTTGAACATCAACTAGGAATAGAGAATTCCGTTCAGGAATATGTTGACAACATTACAGAAGTAATGAATGAAATTCGTCGTATTTTGCGTAAAGATGGTTTGTTATTCTTGAATCTTGGTGATACGTATTATTCAGGAAAAGGAGAATCTCAAGGCGTTGACAAAAAGAGCACAAAGCGGAGGTTTGGCATCAGAGCCGTAGATAAAAGCGGAGGAATGGGGATAGGATTGACCAGAAAATCTTTAATCGGTATACCATGGAGGGTAGCCATCAGTCTGGCGACTAGTGGCTGGGCCCTTCGAAGCTCGATTATTTGGCATAGAGAAAACAGGCTACCTGAACCAGTCCGCGATCGACCCAGCCGCAGCTACGAGTACGTTTTCATGTTCTCGAAGGACAGACATTACTATTTCAACAAACAGCCCTTGATCGATAAAAAAGTAGAAGAGGATATGTGGACCATTGCAGCTAGACCTAAGAACAACGGACGCCTTGATACCGCTCCATATCCTGATTTATTAGTACACAGATGTCTTGAGATTGGCTGTAGATCAGGCGGCTTGGTATTAGATCCATTTTTAGGAGGAGGCACAACAATTCGAGTGGCTTTGGAACTAGGGCATCCAGCGGTCGGAATCGACCTCAATCAAAATTTCTGCGAATATGCAGCAAGAAATCTACATTCGCGTTGAAATCATGTATCCCTCGACACAATTGATACACAGATCGATTGAGGAATTGAAACGGATTCATCCGTTTCATGGGATCACTTTTATTGTATGTAAACGTAAACAATTACCAATCGGTGACTCGATCCATTTCCCGATGAATACCTTAACTCGTGAACATATGGACATTCACCATAAACTGGCCCCGTATTCAAAATTCTATTTCCAGCCATTCCAATCGACTCAATCAACGAAATATTGGCTGAAACATGATTACCCATCCAGTGGATTACAGGCGATTAATACGCAGACATTCGGAGCTGCATTCTTGCATAAGCGGGGAAGTAGAGCCTGGGGCTGGAGGACAAATTATCTGGATGTGGTGTCAGAGGTATTGGAGAGAAGGATCAGTGGACAGAGAATCCCGGCTTGGGCGCTGGCAGTATGGTTATATCGATCAGAATACTGGAGGACGGCAAATGATGATGATTTGAATGCGTTAGTATCTCGATTTATCGAAGAATACCACATCACGTCAGAAGAACGGGAGAGGCTTTTTTCCGTAGAACTTCCTGACCGTCAGAACGAGAGATTGTTCCGTGATGAAGTATCTGATTGGAGTGCTCTGAAGCAGAAAATTCAGCCACCGCCCGACGCAAAACCTGAACGTGGAGGAACGCTGGCATTTCTTCATATACATGGTACAGGGCCAGCCGCCGATATGCGATTTCATCCGGCAGATCGGATGACAATTATAACCGGAGACAATGGTCTCGGTAAATCGTTTTTAATGGAATGTGCATGGTGGGCTTTGACCGGAAATTGGGCTGATCGTCCAGCATTTCCCAACCCGGATTCTGATCAGATCTACATTGAGTTCGACATACAGGGATCGGATCAATCCCGAAAAATACCTCCCAAGGTATACTATGACCGGAGACAGTTCAGATGGCCACACCCCGACGATAATCGTCATACAATTCCCGGATTGGTAATCTACGCAAGAGTCGATGGTTCCTTCGCGGTATGGGATCCGATCAAATCGGCAAGCGACAGAGATCCGGAAGATGGTCTATACACGCTATCCGGTGACAACATATGGAATGGCCAGAAAGATAGAAACGAAGGGTTGGTCAGAGATTGGATAAAATGGCAGAATTCGCCGGATAGATATCCATTCGAAATGCTCTCAAAGGTCTTGGCGCGTTTATCGCCTCCGGATCTGGGTGAACTGAAGGCTGGAGACAGTGTGCGAATTCCAGGCGATCCTAGAGAGATACCAACAGTCGTGCACAGATACGGCATCACACCGATACTCTATGCTTCCGCAGGTATCAAGCGGATATTGGCACTGTCTTATTTGATGGTCTGGGCTTGGAATGAGCACTTGATTGCAGCTAGTATGGCGCGACGCAAACCAGAAAATCGGATGGTTGTTCTGGTAGACGAAATGGAGGCCCACCTTCACCCGAAATGGCAAAGAGAAGTGCTTCCTGCTTTATCTTCTATCAGTACTTATCTGGAGGAGGCTCTCGATCTTCAACTCATAATCTCGACTCACTCTCCTTTGGTAGTAGCTTCAGCAGAAAGCATTTTCGAATCAGAAAAGGATGCCTTCATACACTTGAGTATTTCGGAGTCTGGTGATATCGCCATGGAAGATCTTCCATTTGTTAAGTATGGCGATATATCTTCCTGGCTTACGTCTCCTGTATTTCAGCTAAATCAGGCTCGATCCAGAGATTCAGAGAGGGCGATCCAGAAGGCGAAGGATTTGCAGGCACATGAAGAAAAGGCCACAAAGACAAGAGTCGAACAGATATCCGATATGTTGGCCAAATGCCTACCGCCTCATGATAAGTTCTGGCCACGATGGATTGTTTTTGCCGAAAAATACGGAGTCGAGTTGTGATTCCTGTCAAACCTGAATCGGAACCTCATGACTTCGATCCGAAAGTGCGCCAGAAAGGAAAGCTATTCCTGAGAAAACATAGTGCTCCTCTTAAAGCGAATCAATTCAGGAACTACTGGAGAGATATTATTGGTGATCTCCATCGTCTGTATAACGGAATCTGCGCATATACATGCATCTACCTGATGCCTCCCGGAAGCGTAGATCATTTCTTTCCGAAGTCCAAGTACCCTCACCTTGCTTATGAGTGGTCCAACTACCGTCTAGCATCTGCCATTATCAATAATCGTAAAGGCGAAAGCGAAAATATACTGGATCCATTCATTATACAGCCGAATTGGTTTACGATGGATTTCCCGAGCTGTCTGATAAAAACAAGTAGCATCATTCCATCGAATTACGCCAAACAGGCAACAGATACAATAGATATTCTCAAGCTGAACGATGACGATGATCTTGTACAAGAACGTTGTGACATCATAATGATGTATGTAGACGGGAGTATAACTTTGCAGTTTCTAGAAAGGCGATATCCTTTCATCGCTATCGAAATAAAACGCCAACAACTTGCAGGGAAGATGGGCCGGATGTTCAAGCGCAGATCTATTGTATAGCACCACCCTCTCGTTGCCAGCATGTCTGAATGCATTTGTAGTGCCAGATGTTTGCGGTCATGAGCGTGATGCCGGATTGTGCGCCGGTGTCGCCACCGTGAACCAGGCCGGGGCGATCGGCGCGATCGGCGCGCTGATCATGGGCGGATACCGCCTCACCGCGGGCCGGCGCAGCGCCTTCCTGCCCGCGGTCATCGCCATCGTCTCCATCGTCGAGATCCTGGTGGTGCTCGCGCTCTACGACATCAACGTCAAGAACATCGGCAGCGCGGAGGACGCGCGGGGCATCGCGCTGGCGCTGGCGGGCACGGTGGGGCTGCTCGTGGCCATCTTCTGGAGCCTGTGGCGGGCCCATGCCATCGAGGACACCCTCAAGGGGGTGATGGTGGAGACCGCGAAGACCACCTCGATGGTCTTCATCATCCTGATCGGCGCCGCCATGCTGACCTCCGCGTTCCGCGCCTTCGGCGGCGAGGATCTGGTGCGCGAGTACCTGACCAGCCTGCCCGGGGGGTTCTGGACGCAGTTCGTCGTGGTCATGGCGGTGATCTTCCTGCTCGGGTTCTTCCTCGACTTCATCGAGATCGCGGTGGTGGTGATCCCCATCGTCGCCCCGATCCTGCTGGCGGACCCCGGCGCCAACATCACCGCGGTATGGTTCGGGGTGATGGTGGGGCTCAACATCCAGACCTCGTTCCTGACCCCGCCGTTCGGCTTCGCGCTGTTCTACCTGCGCGGGGTCGCCCCGGCGATCGTCAAGACCCTGGAGATCTACCGCGGGGCCGCCGTCTTCATCGCGCTGCAGCTCGTCGGCCTCGCCATCGCGGGCCTGTACCCGAGCCTGGTGAACTACCTGCCGAACCGCGTCTACCTCGGCTCGGAGACCGCGCCCCCGCCGATGAACCCGAAGCTCCAGCACTGCCTGGAGGAGTACGTCTTCGCCGAGTACGACCGCAACGGCGACGCGCTTCGCGCCCACGTCGATCGGGCCGCGGCCCTGGAGGCCGGGTTCCTCCCCGGCGCCCTTCGCGAGAAGTACGAAGGCAGCCTGGAACACGCGCGCGCCGGTATCGGCCTGGCCCAGGCGGTGCGCGAGGCGGATGCGGCGGTGGAGGCGTACCTGCCGGAGTACCGGCCGCTGCACGTGGAGGTGCGCCGGATGCAGTCGGATCTGCGCAAGCTCGGGAAGCGGCTGGAACGGCTGGAGCGGGACCGCTCGCGGCTTTCGCGCGACGAGACCGCGAGCGACGAGGACCGCGACGCCGTGGAGCGGGAGATCGCGCGGGTCGAGGCGGAGATGGCCGCGATCGAGGCCGGCATCCCGGCCGCGTGGGAGGAGGCGAGGGCGCGCTACGTCGCGCTCTCGGACGCGCGGAAGAAGGTCCGCCGCGAGTACCGGCAGAGCGTGGACGAGGCGTACCGGACCGTCGCCGATCTGCGGGCTCTCATCGCGGATGCGGACGCGCTGCGTGCGTTCCAGCCGACGCTTTCGAGCCTGGAAGGCGTGGTCGCGAACGATCCGCCGGAGCAGGCGATGGAGATCATCAAGGCGGCGGAACGGGAGCTCGGCGCGGTGGCGGGCAGCAGCCGGATCAAGGGCAGGCTGTCGAAGGCCCGCCGGGCGCTGCGCGGCAATGCCCCGGACCGGGAGAAGGCAGCGGGCTTCCTGGCCGAGGCGCGCGAGCGCTACGCGGAGGAGGTCGCGTGGCGCACCCGCGCGGCCGGCGAGCTGCTGCCGGGGCTCTCCGAGTACGACGAGGCGATCCGGCACACCATCGGCCTGCGGGTCCAGGAGCGGCTTACGCAGGAGCAGGCCCGTCTGGTCGCGCGGTGCCAGTCGGTGCACCGGGACATCTCGTTGCACTTCTGAGGACGCCGGAGGACGGACCCTGCGGGAAAGGACGAGGACCATGAACACGGTGACTGCATCCGAGCTTCGGCGGATGATCCTCGACGATTGCGAGCTCGCCTTGCTCGACGCCCGCGAGGAGCGCCGGTTCGCCGAATCGCATATCTTCTACGCGAGCTGCTGCGCGCTCTCGAGGCTCGAACGGCTGGCGCCGCTGCTCGTTCCGCGCCACAGCGCGCGGGTCGTGGCATGCGACGCGGGCGGGGGCGAGGCGGCGCGGGCCGCCGCCCGGCTTCGAGCGCTCGGCTACACCGACGTCTCGGTGCTGGAAGGCGGCGTCTCCGCCTGGGCCGCGGCCGGCTACACCCTGTTCAGCGGCGTCAACGTCCCCAGCAAGGCGTTCGGCGAGGTGGTCGAGCACGAACACGGCACCCCGTCGATCTCGGCCGAAGAGCTGAGGGCGATGCTCGACGCGGGCGAGGATCCGGTCATCCTCGACAGCCGCCCGACCCCGGAGTTCACCAACTTCAGCATCCCCGGCGGAATATGCTGCCCGGGCGCGGAGCTCGCCTGGCGGGTCCACGACGCCGCGCCGTCGCCGGACACGACGGTGGTGGTGAACTGCGCGGGCCGCACCCGGAGCATCATCGGCGCGCAGGCGATCATCAACGCCGGGGTGCCCAACCGGGTGGCCAGCTTGCGCAACGGCACCATGGCCTGGCACCTCGCGGGATTCGAGCTTGCCAAGGGGGCGACGAAGCACGCCGCCAAGCCTTCGGCCGCGGGGCTGGCGAGAGCGAGAGCCGCGGCGGCGCGGGTCGCCGAGCGGTTCGCGGTGCGGTCCATCGACCGCGCCACCCTCGACCGATGGCGGGCGGAGCGCGGCACGCGCTCCCTGTTCGTCTTCGACGTCCGCACCCGCGAGGAGTACGAGGCCGGCCATCTGCCCGACGCGCGATGGGTCGCCGGCGGTCAGCTCGTGCAGGCCACGGACCGGCACATCGGGACGTTGCGTTCCCGTGTGGTCCTGGTCGACGACGACGGGGTGCGGGCGACGATGACCGCTTCCTGGCTGGTGCAGATGGGCTGGCGGGAGGCGGTGGTGCTGGCATGGAACAGGGCTGTTCCTCGCCCGTCCGCGACGCTGAACGGAGCACCCGCGGTTCCGCGCAGCGGAATCACCAGGCGACCGCGCCGGCGGTCGCCGCTCGAAGGAGGGATCGAGGGTCATGGGCTGGAGACGGGAATGCCCGTTCCTCCGATCCTCGGATCGAACCACGCCCGACCCGCGGGCATCGCCCCCGATGCGCTTACGGCAGCCCTCGATCGCGACGAGGCGGTGGTGGTGGACGTCTCGTTGAGCCGGGCCTATCGCGCCGGCCACGTCCCCGGCGCCCGCCACGCGATCCGGGCGCGGCTCGACCGAAGCCTCGATGGCTGGCCCGCCGGGCGGATGCTGGTGGTCACCTCCGACGACGAAGCGCTTGCCGCTCTGGCCGCCACGGAAGCCGCGGCGCTGGTGGATGCGCCGGTACGGGCGCTGGCAGGCGGAAACGCGGGATGGGTGGCCGCGGGCCATCCGCTGACCGCAGCCGAGCCGCGCTTCCTCGACGAGCCCGATGACGTCCCCGTTCGGGTCCACGAAGCGGAAGGGGGGATGGAGAAGGCGATGCACGAATACCTGGAGTGGGAGATCGGACTGGTCGCCGAGGTCGTCCGGGACGGCACCGCGGCATGGCTGCACGGGGGACATGAGGGCGAGCGGGGGGAAGAAGGCGCGACCGGGGCCTGAGGGCGCGGCGGGATCACGCTTCCTGCCGCCGGTCCGCGCGCGACGTCCTGAACGTTCTCCAGCGCGCGAGCCTCCGGCGCCTGGCCGCTCAGCGCAGGGCGACGGCGGTCTGCAAGTATGAGCGATACCGCTCGCGGATCTCGCGCACGTGCTTGACGACCTCCCGGCCCCGCACGTAACCGAACGTGGCCCGTCGGTACCAGGTGGGCTTCGACAGCAGCAGCATCGCCTCCTCGACGTTGTCGAACCACCGGTTGGAGTCGAGACCGAGCTCGTTCGCGAGCCGGCGTGCGTCGCGCACGTGCCCGAACCCGGCGTTGTATGCGGCCAGCGCGAACCAGATCCGATCCTTGACGGTCAGCTCCGGCTCGAACCGCGAATGCAGCCACGCGAGATAGGCGACGCCGGCTCGAATCGACTGCTCCGGATCGCGTGGATCCTCGACCCCGAACTCCCGGGCCGTGCGCGGCATCATCTGCATCAATCCGATCGCACCGGCGGCGGATTTGGCTTTCGGATCGAACCGACTCTCCTGGTACATCTTGGCGACGATCAGCAGCCAGTCGAAGCCATGCGTCGCGGCTTCGCGCTGAACGATGGCGTCGTAGGGTGACAGTCCGTCGGCGTGCTCGTGATCGACGCGATCCTTGCGAAGGCGCCTCATGCGAGCCGGATTCTCGAAGTACTTCTGATGGACGACGTTGAAGAAGAGTCCGCGGTACTCCTCGTCGAGAAACGCGTTCAGGGCAGCGAGCAGCTCCGGGTTCTCCGCGCGCACCGCCCAGCCGAGCGCCACCGGCCCGCGCAAGATGAACGCCCTGCGGATGTCGGTCCGGTAGCCGAGCTCGATGTCGAGCACGTGGCCCGGGGCCACGGTGAGGTCCACACGCCCTTCCGCCACCGAGGCGATCAGGCTCTCGGTCTCCACATCCTCGGGCGCGGCAAAGACGTCGAGCTTCAGGCCGGCGCTGCGGAACCGTTCGAGGGTGTGCCAGTGAGCGCTGCTCCGACGCACCGTCACCCCACGCCCCGCGAGATCCTCGATACCGAGAATCGGGTCGTCGTGCCGGGCCACCAGGTAGTCGTTGACGTAATTGAACGGGCGCGTCATCACCACCTCCGGCGTGCGTTCCGGCATGTCGATCGGCAACGAGGCCGCCGCGACGTCGCCGGCGCCTCGTGCCAACATCTCGAACAGCGAGGTGTGTTGCGGCGCGATCACCATCTCGAGGTGCATGCCGTGGCGTTTTGCGAACTCGCCCAGCAGCTCGTATTCGAATCCCATCTGCTCGCCGCGCCACAGGAAGAAGGACGCGGCATTGTTGCGGGTGACGATCCGCAGCACGCCATGGTGCCGAATCCCGGGCAGATCGTCGTACCGTTCGCCGTTCGCCAGAGTCGTGAGATGTTCGATCGAGAGAAACCGGTTGAGCGCTTCGAGCAGATTCGGCGCGCGGGCACTGACCGCCCACGCCACCGCATCGCTGCTGAACGGCTGGGAGACGGTGCGCAGGGTGGACCGATCGTGCTCCGGACCCTTGCCGTCGCCGACGTTGACCGCCGCGACGTCGAGCCGGCCTTCGGCGACGTCCGCCAGCAATTGCTCCGCGGGGGTGTTCTCGGGCACGAGACGGACCTTGATGTCCGGATGGTCGCGACGCGCGCTCTGCACGACGCGCCAGAACGACGATCGCTCCCGGAGCGTGATCTCGCGCCCTGCAAGGTCGTCGAAGGATTCGATGCGGTCGCCCTTGCGCACCACGAGGTGCTCGCGGGTGCGATAGGCGGGAACGGTAAAGGCGACCATCTGCTTGCGCGGCTCGGTGACGGTGACGTCCGCGGCAACGAGATCGCCCTTGCCGGCGACCAGAGAGGGGACGAGGGCGTCCCAGCTCTCCACCTGTACCCATTCGACGTCGAGATAGTGCTGCTCGGCGAAGCGGCGGATCAGGTCGCGATGCCGGTGGGACGAGCCGGAGGGGGCGCCCGCGCCGGAGCGGGCGATCTCGGCCTTGCGGCTCGGAACGATGACGGTGAGGGTTCGTCCCGGTGTGATCAGCTCGAGGGGGGAATCCGAGGACTTCCCCGCCATTTCCATCTGTGCCTGCGATTCGGGCGAGCCGCCGGCCGCAAGCAGTCCCGCACCAAGGAACATCGCGAGCCGAGGGAGGACGAAGCCGGCGCGAGGTCGTAGAGACGTTCGTCCCGCACTCTTCATGGGTTTCCTCTGAACTCGAGTTTCGGGATTCGCCGACCGAAATGGATTCCCGCTTTCGCGGGAATGACGGCATTTCAGCGAGACACGTTACTTTTACGCTGACCGTCATTCCCGCGAAAGCGGGAATCCATCGCCTGATTCAAGGTATTTTGAATCCCGAAACCCGAACTCTGAATATGCTTCTCCCATGGCGCCACGGCGCCGGGACCGGGCGCCTGTCCGTGAGCTTCGGTCCGTGAGCATCTTCGGCATGCCACGGATGATCCGACCGGGGAGCCACGGAGATCGTGTGGGGTCACACGGATTCGCGTCCGTTCGTTGCGCAATGCCCGCGGCGGCGAAGGCCGCGGGCAGGCGCGGAAGGCGATCGCCGACGCCCCTGCCGCCGGCGCCGGCTCAAGCTTCGGTGCTCCGCCTGAAGTTGAACGCCGCACCTTCGCGAATGCCCGACGGCCAGCGCGAGGTCACCGTCTTCATCCGGGTGAAGAAGCGCACCCCCTCCGGGCCGTGCATGTGGTGGTCGCCGAACAGCGAACGCTTCCAGCCGCCGAAGCTGTGGTAGGCGGTGGGCACCGGAATCGGGACGTTGACGCCGACCATGCCGATGCGCACCCGATGGGTGAAGTCGCGCGCGGCGTCGCCGTCGCGGGTGAAGATCGCGGCGCCGTTGCCGAGCTCGTGCTCGTTGACGAGCTCCACCGCCTCCTCGTAGTCGTTCGCGCGCACCACGCTCAGGACCGGCCCGAAGATCTCCTCCTGGTAGATCCGCATGTCGGGCTTCACGTGGTCGAAGATGCAACCGCCGATGAAGAAGCCGCCCTCGTGGCCTTCGACGGTGGCGTCGCGGCCGTCGACCACGAGGGTCGCGCCTTCCTCGACCCCGGCGTCCACGTAGCCCCGGACCCTGTCGCGATGCTCGCGGGTCACGAGTGGTCCCATCTCGACCCCGCCAGCGTCACAGGGGCCGATCTTCAACGATTCGACCCTGGGCTTGAGCCGGGCGACCAGATCGTCGGCGACCTCGTCGCCCACCGCGACTGCGACCGAGACCGCCATGCACCGCTCGCCGGCCGAGCCGTAGGCGGAGCCGACGAGGGCATCGGTCACCTGGTCCATGTCCGCATCGGGCATGACCACGAGATGGTTCTTCGCTCCGCCGAGCGCCTGCACCCGCTTGCCGGCGGCGGTTGCGGTGCGGTGCACGTACTCCGCGATCGGCGTCGAGCCGACGAAGCTCACCGCCGCGACGTCTTCGTGGGCGAGCAGCGCATCGACCGCCTCCTTGTCGCCGTTGACGACGTTCAGCACCCCGGGCGGCACCCCGGCTTCGATCGCGAGTTCGGCGAGGCGCAGGCCGCAGGATGGATCCTTCTCCGACGGCTTCAGCACGAAGGTGTTGCCGCAGGCGAGCGCGATCGGATACATCCACATGGGAACCATCGCCGGGAAGTTGAAAGGCGTGATCCCGGCGCAGACCCCCAGGGGCTGGCGCACGTTGAAGCTGTCCACACCGCCCGCCACGTTCTCGTTGAGTTCGCCCTTGAGGAGCTGGGGGATGCCGCAGGCGAACTCGACGATCTCGATGCCGCGGGTCACCGATCCGCGGGCATCGTCGAGGGTCTTGCCGTGCTCGGAAGAGCAGATGCGGGCCAGCTCGTCGCGGTGGGCCTCCACGAGGTCACGGTAGCGGAACAGGATGCGCGCGCGTTGCGAAGGCGGGGTCGCGGCCCATCCGGGGAACGCCGCCTTCGCCGCCCGGACCGCCTTGTCGACCTCGCCCGCGGTGGCGAACGGCGCCCGCGCCTGGACCTTCCCGGTGGCTGGGTCGTAGACGTCGCCGAAGCGGTTGCTCTCTCCGGCGACGCGCTCGCCGCCGATGAAGTGCCGGAGGGTGGGAACGTTCGTATCGCCAGCCATGCTCATCTCCAGGGGTGTCGTTCGGCGGGATTGCGGGCGGTTCCGGTCCGGGAAGGATAGCCCGGGAAGGATAGCATTGCGCGGCGGCTCGAGATCGAGACCGCCGTGTCGGGGCCACGCAGCGTCGTCTTCGGTCCGATCGATTGCCGTACTCGACCCCGAGGCGGCCGGGGAGCCGGTTTCGGCGGAAGACGATCGCCGCGCCCGGGCCGATTGCGCGGTCACGCCTTGCGCCGATCACGAGTATTCTGTACAGGCCGCTATTCTGTACAGGCCGCGCGGTTACGCTTCTTCCCTCGGCGACGGGAGAGGTCCCGGCGGTGACCGCGGCAATGCGCCCCGGCGGCACGCGCTCGACCGCCACTCGCACGCCGGAGGGGATCAGGCATCGAGTACGCCATCGACGCGGTCATTCGGCCCGATACACGGGCCGTACACGTCACCATCCACATGACAGGGAGGTCCGATGTCCACCATTTTCTCGAAGATCATCGCGGGCGAGGTGCCCGCCGACGTCGTCCACCGGGACGACCGGGTGACCGCGTTCCGCGACATCCATCCCGCCGCCCCCACCCACATCCTCATCGTGCCGAACCGGGAGATCCCCACCGTCAACGATCTCGCCGACGAGGACGAGGCGCTTGCCGGCCACATGCTGCTGGTGGCCCGCGATCTGGCGAAGAAGGAAGGGATCGCCGAGAGCGGCTACCGGCTGATCGTCAACTGCAACCGCGACGGGAACCAGGAGGTGTTCCACCTCCACCTGCACCTGATCGGGGGACGGCCCCTCGGGGGCATGGTGAAGCGCGGGTGAGGGGAGGAAGGCTGCTCCCGGCGAAATTCGACACCAGCGGGCGGTTCGTGATCCAAGGCCGAGGATCGGCCCCGCCGTACAGCGCGGCATCGGGCGAGCTGCCCGGTCCGGAGCGGGGTGCGGCGCCTACGACACGCGCTCCGCCACCTCCTCGGCGATGGCCAGCGACGACGTCAGCCCCGGGGATTCGATCCCGAACAGGTTGATCAGACCGTCGATGCCATGGGTCTCCGCGCCCTGTACGACGAAGTCCCGGGCCGTCTCTCCGGGGCCGTAGATCTTGGGACGGATGCCGGTGTAGTCGGGTTGCAGGGCGCCGTCGCGCAAGGCCGGGTAGTAGCGCCGGATCGATGTGTAGAAGCCTTCGATCCGGCTGATGTCCACGTCGTAGTCCAGGGTGTCGACCCAGTGCAGATCGGGGCCGAAACGGCAGCGGTGGCCGAGGTCGAATCCGAAGTGCACCCCCAGCCATGCGTCCGAGGGCATCGGGTAGACGAGGCGCGAGAAGGGCGGGCTTCCGCCCAGGTAGAAGTAGTTCCCCTTCGCGTAGTGCAGCGGCGGCACGTGCCGGGGGTCGAACCCTTCGATGCTCCGCGCGACGTCCTGGGCCCCCAGCGCCGCCGCGTTGACGACGACTTCGCCGACCAGGCTCGCCGGCTCGGCGCCGCCGGCGTCGATGCGGATGCCGTCGTCGCGCACCGCGCCCCCGACACAGGGGCTGCCGAACGCCACCACCGCGCCGGCCGCCTCCGCGTCGCCTTCCAGTGCGAGCATGTACTCGTGGACGTCGACGATGCCGGTCGAGGGCGAGAGGAGCGCGCCCGCGCAGGCAACCTCCGGCTCCAGCTCGCGTACCTCCTTCGGATCGAGGCGTACGAGATCCCCGACCCCGTTTCCCCGCGCCCGCCCGATCAGCGCCTCCATCGCATCGAACTGCCCGTCGTCGGTCGCGACCACCAGCTTGCCGGTGCGGGCATGGGCGACCCCGTGGCTCGCACAGAAGTCATAGAGCGCATGCTTGCCGGCCACGCACACGCGCGCCTTCAGGCTGCCTTTCGGGTAGTACAGGCCGGCGTGGATGACCCCGGAGTTGCGCGAGCTCACCTCCGAGCCGATCACCTCGTGCCGCTCCAGCACGACCACCTCGCGGCCGCGGAGCGCGAGCGCGCGCGCCACGGCCAGCCCGACGACGCCGGCGCCGATCACGATGCATTCGATACGGTCCATTTCGGTTTACCGGGCGCTATCGGTTTACCGGAAGAGCGCCCGCAGTCCACGACCAGCGTCTGTCCGCATCGCGGGCGAACAGCTCCACCGCCGCGAGCCCGATGCCCCTCCGGTGACCAGCACCGCCTTGCCGTTCAAGTCCGCCGCAACCATCTCGTGCCCTCGTTCGACGTCCGCTGGATTCCCGGCGCCCGTTGGTGACCGGGACGCATCCGGCACGTTCCCGGGCGAATGTCGAGCCCTCCTCCTGCCCGGTACCGGACGGTTCCCGGGATGATATCCAATCGAGGGCCGGCGAACCGGATCCATCGAGCCCGAGTTTCGGGATTCGCTGACCAAAATGGATTCCCGCTTTCGCGGGCACAAGCTTCGCGGGAATGACGGCCAGCTAAAAAGGAACGCGTCTCGCCGAAATGACGTCATTCCCGCGAAAGCGGGAATCCACCGCCTGATTCAGGCATTTTGAATCCCGAAACTTGGGCATCGAGGATGCCGCCGCCCGGAACCGGACGCAATCATCCACTGCGGGGACGGTGGCCGGATCGACGGGCGATTCCGTCCTGCGGCCCAAGCGCACGATCGGGAATCCACCGGCCTCGTGCCCGGGACCGGACCCGCGCGATGTAGCATTGGGCGCCGCCGCACGGACAGCCGCCAAGGGAGCGCACGGGCATGCGTTGCGAGATCGTCGCAGTGGGGACCGAGCTGCTGCTCGGGCAGATCGTCGACACCAACTCCTCCTGGATGGGGGAGCGGCTGGCGCTGGCCGGGATCGATTCGCACTTCCAGGTGAAGGTCGGGGACAACCGGGCGCGGATCGTGGATACCATCCGGCATGCGCTGTCGCGCAGCGACGCGGTGATCCTCTGCGGGGGGCTCGGGCCGACGCAGGACGACATCACCCGCGAGGCGATCGCCGAGGTGATGGGCGTCGCGCTGGTCCGCGACGATGCGATGGGCGGGAAGATCCGCCGCGGCTTCGAGGCGCGCGGGCGCCGGTTCACCGAGAACAATCTGCGCCAGGCGGACCATCCCGAGGGCGCGTCGTTCATCCCCGAGATGCCGGGGACCGCGCCGGGCCTCGTCTGCCCGGTCGGGGAGCAGGTGGTCTATGCGGTACCGGGGGTGCCGTTCGAGATGCGGCAGATGATGGAGGGGACGATCCTTCCGGATCTCCGGCGCCGGGCGGGGGTCGCCGCGGTGATCAGGAGCCGGGTGCTCAAGAGCTGGGGCGAGAGCGAGTCCCGGCTCGCGGAGCTGCTGGCGGGCCGGATCGAGGCGCTGGACCGCATCGGCAACCCGACCCTCGCGTTCCAGGCCAGCGGCATCGAGGGCCTGAAGATCCGCATCACCGCGAAGGCGGAGGACGCGGCGGCGGCCGAGGCCCTCATCGCCGGAGAGGAGGCGAGGGTGCGCGCCATCGTGGGCGACGCGATCTTCGCGACCGACGAGCAGACGATGGAATCCGTGGTCCTCGACCTGCTGCGCGGCCGGGGATGGTCGCTCGCGGTGGCCGAATCGCTGACCGGCGGCCTGGTGGGGGCGAGGCTCAGCGCGGTGCCGGGAGCGAGCGACGTCTTCCGCGGCGCGGTGGTGTCCTATGCGAGCGAGGTGAAGTTCGAACTCCTGGGGGTGCCGGAGGGGCCGGTGGTCTCGACCGACGCCGCGAAGGCGATGGCGCTGGGGGTGCGCGAGCGGCTCGGGGCGGACGTCGGGGTCGCCACCACCGGGGTTGCCGGGCCGGCGGAGCAGGAAGGACATCCGCCGGGCACGGTGTTCCTCGGCCTCGCGCATCGGGATCAGGCCGAAGCGTTGCGGGTGCGCCTGCCCGGAGACCGCCGCCGCGTGCGCGAGTACGCGGTGATCAGCGTGCTCAACCTGCTGCGGCTGCGCGTCTCGGGCTCGTCGAGGAGTCCCGAGCTGCGATAGACCCTTAGGATAGTGACGAAAACAACATTTCCATGTTTGGGTGATATGTGATTCCACTGCTGTCCCAACAAAGTCAGAACACGGAAGAGTCGAGCGCCGCCGCCTTGCCGGCGGTCGATTACGACACCCGATCACTCAACACCCGAGGCTTCCAGGCATAGTCCACCAACCGGCATACGGGCTCTACCCGGCGGTATCTGCGCTATCTGGCCTTCGGCCCGAAGCCCTGACGCGCGCACCTGCGTGTCGGCGAGCGTGCGGAAGGGGGTCGATGGTGGTCTTCAGCGGGACGAGCGGGAACGACTCCCTGACCGGTACTCATGACGCCGACGCCTTCCGCGCGCAGCAGGTCGATGCGCCGCAGCACGGTCTGCTTGTCGAGCTTCATGTTGGGGATGCCGTACATGAGCAGCCCGCCGGGGCGGTCTTCGCGCTCGTAGACGGTGACGTGGCGGCCCACCGAGTTGAGCTGCGCCGCCGCGGCCAGGCCCGCCGGCCCCGACCCCACGATGCAGACGCGCATCGCCGTTCCGGCTGCGATGCGGAGCCGGGCGGCGCCGTGACCGCCTCTCCCCCGGTCCGGCTCCCCGCGGTGGAACACGAGCGCCGGGCCCTCCGCATCAGGCCACCCCGAAGAACGCGGCGCCCGGCGCGTACAGCGCCGGCACCACCAGCGCGCGGTCCAGGTACTCGTTCCGCATCTCGCAGGAGGTCTCCGCGATGAGCGCGCAGCCGTGGCAGGCGGCGCCGTGCAGCCAGCGCTCCTCCATGCTGTGGCCGGGGACGTGCTCCGCGCACACCGGATCGTTGGAGCAGAGCGCGGCGCTGCGAAGCGCGTGCCGCACATGGTCCTCGATGCGCCGGGCCTCCTGCACCAGACCGCCCAGCGTGCAGGGCAAGATCACTAAAAATGTATTGACATCAACAAGTTTTGTGATCTAATGGCGTCTTCATCAAGGAGATGGAGATGGCAAGAAATGAACACGACAGCCCCTGCAAGTTTGATCGAGCATTTCTCAAAGCTGGAGGATCCGCGAGTCGATAGAAACAAGAAGCATGAGTTGATTGATGTCATCGTCCTGTGCGTGTGTGCGGTGGTCAGTGGCGCGGAGGGATGGAGTGACATCGAAGAATTTGGGCGCACGAAGCTGGAGTGGCTTCGCCGCTATGTTCCGCTGGCCAATGGGGTCCCGGTGGACGACACGATTGCACGAATCATCTCGGCGCTGTCGATGAGGGGTTTTCAGGACTGCTTCATGAGCTGGATGGAAGATGTCGTGAAGTTGAGTGATGGTGAGATTATTGCAGTGGACGGGAAGACGCAGAGGCGTTCCCACGACCGCAAACGGGGTATGAAGGCGTTGCATATGGTGAGTGCCTGGGCGTGTAGCAATGCAGTGGTGCTTGGGCAGGTGAAGACGGAGGAGAAGTCGAACGAGATCACGGCGGTGCCGGAGCTGCTGGATAAGCTGGAATTGTCGGGGTGTATCGTGACGCTGGATGCGATGGGATGCCAACGAGCGATAGCGAAGCAGGTCAAGGAAGGGGGAGGGGATTACGTGTTGGCGGTGAAGGGGAACCAGAAGCAATTGAACAGGGAAGTTCGGAGGTATTTTGATGCGGCACGGGAGAGGGATTTCGAGTGTGAGGGGATTGAGAACGACGAGACGGCGGAGGATGGTCACGGACGGGTAGAGTCCAGGAGCTATTATTTGTCCACCGACCTGGGTGCGTTGTCTTGTGTGAAGAAGTGGAATGGGTTGAGAGCGGTCGGGATGGTGGAGTCGGAGCGCTGGAGTGATGGGCGTGTGAGTATTGAGCAACGGTACTACATTACGTCGCTGGAAGATGTGGAGACATTTGGGCGAGCGGTGCGTTCACACTGGGGAATCGAGAATGAGCTGCACTGGAGATTGGATGTGACGTTTCGGGAAGACGAGAGTCGGATTCGTCGGGGTAATGCACCGCACAATATGGGAGTGATTCGGCATGTGGCGGTCAATCTTCTGAAGCGTGAGTCGGCGAAGATCAGCGTCAGGAAGAAGCGTATCCGGGCGGCATTGAACGATGGCTTCCGAGATAAGGTATTGATGGGACAGTGATTTTATATGCGGTTGCCCTGGCCCAGCGTGCCTTCGGCGTCCGGGCTCGCGGTGTAGAACAGCAGGGCGTAACGCGCCTCGCGGGCGTCCACGAAGATCCGTTCGCGGAGGGACGCGGCCGGATAGCCGCAGCGCATGGACAGCGACCCGATGAGCAGATGGGCCAGGGTGTGGAGCAACACGTAGGGGCCGCCGGGAAAGGGACGATCGCTGTTGCGCCGGCTCGCCCAGGCGTCGTGGCCGGCGATCAGCGCGTCCAGCCGCTGCTGCACCGGCTCGCGCTCGAGCCATTCGGCCACCGCATCGGCCCGGAGCCGGATGAGGATGCCTTCGCCACGGTTCTCCACCGCCGGGAACCACGCCGGCTCCAGCGCGATGGCGGCGGGCTCGACCCCGCCTTCGTACTCGCCATCCACGTTCGGCATGACCGGCTCCAGCCGCGTGAACCCGGCCAGCGCCAGCACCTCCCGCAGCCGGTGGACCTGGATGACGGTCTCGACCGCATCGAGCCGCGCCGACCGGCGGGCGGCGTCCGCTGGCGCGGTCGCCTGGCGATTCCGCGCCGCGGAATCGCGGGCGTCATAGCCAGCGCCATGCAAGCTCCGACGGGCGGCGACCGCCGGCACGGAATCGCGGGTGCCATAGCCGGCGCCATCCGGGCTTCGGCGGGCGGCGTCCGCGGCGCGGGAACGCGGGCGCCACGGGCGGCGCCATGCGGACTCCGGCAAACGGCGCGCGTGGAAGTCGGGGTCGATGGGAGCGTCGTCGCCGTAGCCCTCCGGGACGGCCAGCAGGGCGTCCAGCTCCGCGTGCTTGATGGGGCGTTCCGCGGCCGTGCCGCCCGAGCTCCGGGCCGCAATCGCGTCCAGCACCTCTTGATCGGAGAAGGGCGCCAGGCCCTCCGCCACGTCGGGGAAGCGCTTCATCACCCCGAGGGCGTTGGCGTCGGTGACGATGTGCAGGCGGTCCCACAGCGCCTCGACCACCCGATCGACCTCGCCGCCGCGCTCCGGCAGGGACAGCACGCTGACCACCTGCGGGAACTAGGCGTTCGAGGCGGTGCGGATCAGCAGCCGGCAGGGCTCCCCGCACTCCTCGTTCGCATGGCGTCCCAGCCAGGGCCGCGCGCCCCGGCACTTTCCCAGCGGGAAGCTCGCGAAGTCCACCGCCTCGTGCATGCGCCGTGACCGGCCGCACTCGCAGCGCACGATCTGTTCCACGAGGTCGCCGCTGGTGCCGCGTTCGGTGAGCCACAGCCGTCCGCGGCAAGGATCGTCCGGCCCGTGGACGAAGCGGTACCAGTCGACGTCGTCGACGTGGCCCCTTGAGCAGGCGCGGACGAAGCGCGTCGCCACGACCGGCTTCTTCTCGTAGCGGCCGTTGGTGAGGGCGGTGCGCGGAACCAGGCGCCGCGAGCGCGCGCCGGGCCTCGTGCCGGAACCGGACCCGGATTCTGGGCCGGAATCGGACCTCTTGCCGGCACCGGACTCCTGCACCACGAACCACTCGGGGAAGCGCCACGCGCCGATGCCCCGCTGCCGGTCCTGCCAGCCCTCCGGCTCCGGCGGCGGGGCGTAGAGTCGCGGCTCGGGCACGCCGGTCATGGCCGCGAGCTTGGCCGAGAGCCGCGGCTCGTCGATCCGTTCCAGGTCCGCCTCGCTGCCCCAGGTGTCGAGGCCGCCCACGATGGCGGAGTCGTTCGGCAGGTCGATGAGCGCGCCCGGCCCGAAGGTGGTGATCACCTGGCTGCGGCGTAGCTGCCCATGCCCCTTACCGTTCACGCGCCGCCGCCCCCGCCCAGCCGGCTGGAGAGGTCCCCGAGAAACAGGTTCACCTGCAGCTCCACGTCGCGGAGCGATCGGTTGGCGCGAAACTTCCGGTGGTGAGGGGATTCGAAGTCGGTGTCCAGCATCTCCCGAAGCAACGGCTTTCGGGCCGAGGCTTCGTATCTCTGGTACTGCATCGGCACCCCGTCACGGCGGTACTCGCCGCAAATCGCGCGCCAGGAATCGAACAGATCGCCGATGCGGTCCCGGACGCTGCGCAGCCGCTCGGCCCGCTCGGTGTCGTCCCCGAAGGGTTGCTCGTCGATACGCGCCCTGAATGCGTCGAGCAGTAGCCCTTCGAGCGCCGCGCGCTCCGCCTCGATGCCTTCCACCCCGGCCGGCGGCGTCATCGCCGGCCGGGCGTGGCGGGCCAGCGCCACCAGCGCCCCCGCGAAGCCCCGGTCCAGGGCACGGGCGGCGAAGGGGGTCACGCTCGAAACCTCGACCGAGCGGTAGAAGGTCTCGTGGTAGTGCCGGAAACGCTCGAAATGGGAGCGGTCCCGAGGCTTGTGGACGTTGTAGAGGGTCACCACCAGTCCGGGGCGGCGCTCGTCCCGGCCTACCCGGCTGGTGGCCTGGATGTACTCCGAGTGCGTCTTCGGCTGGCCGTAGACCAGCATCAGCCCCAGCCGCTGGACGTCCAGGCCCACCGAGATCATGTTGGTCGCGATCGCGCAGTCCACCCGCTGCCGGCGGTCATGGAAGGTGCAGCCGAGACGCCTCCGCGCCTCGGCCACCTGGCCGGTGCCGACCCGCGAGGTCAGCTCGACCACGTCGGAAAAGCTCGCGCGATCCCGGAACAGGCCCTCCGACACGCTTTCGTCGAGGCGCCGGCGCTCGCCGTAGCGCTTCAGCGTGTTCTGCACCTCCTCTTCGAGGATACGGCGGGCGCCCCCGAGCTCGCGCAGGCTGTTGAAGTAGCCGAGCACGGTCATGTAGGGGTCGGCCGGATTGTCCCGGTTGCGGGCGCCGCCGCCGTCGCGCCAGGCCCGCTCGGCCGCGCCCATGAGGGCGAGCACCATCCGGCGCATCGCCTCCTTCGGGTTGCGGCCCTGGGCGGCGACGCCGAAGTAGCGGCGCGCGTGGGTCCGGGAAGCGGGCGCGGTGCGGGCGAAGAACGAGTCCCGGCGCTCCGGCCCCGGCGGCGGGAACACGTGCGTGGCGGGCCGCGCGAAGAGCGCCCGGATCTGCTCGCGGGCGTGGCGGACGGTGGCGGTCGAGGCGACGATCTTCGGCTTCACCCGCCGTCCGCCGATCTCCCGAGCGCACAGCGTTTCGATCACCGTCTCGTAGAGGCCGGCCATGGTGCCGAGGGGGCCGGAGATCAGGTGCAGCTCGTCCTGGATGACGAGATCGGGCGGCAGGAGCGGACGCGCGAGGCGGGCGCCCGGGCGGGGCTCCGCGGCTCCGTGGAACCCGTGCGCGTCGTAGCGGTCGGCGCCGCCGAGGAGCGCGCCGGACTCCCCCACCCACGGCAGCGAAGCGAACTTGTCCACGGTGGCGATCAGGAACGCGGGCAGGCGCCGGTAGAGCGGCTCGTCCACCGCGACGACGGGCAGCGGATGGTCGCCTGCGAATTCGCACTGCCAGCTCGCGCACGCGATGCGGAGATCGGTCGGCTTGTCCGAGTTCGGCAGCAACACGAAGGAGTCCGGGGTGAAGTCCTCGCCGCACCATGGACAGCCCTCCATCGGGATGGGCGTCGGCTTGCCGCGCGGATTGTTCTTGTACTGGCCGACCTTGGCACGGGCGGAGTCCGAGCGTCCGTCCCCCTTCGCGCCGAGGTGGTTGGGCGTGCCCGCCTTGCCGACCCAGAGGCCGATCTCGAAGGGCCATTCGCCGAGCCGGCCGGTGGCGTCCCCGCGGCGTTCCAGTTCGAGCGCGCAGACGAGCCCGGCCGCGCGCCCGAGCTGATCGAGGGTCAGCAGCCGCAAGGTGTAGCGCATGATGACGCTGACCCCCGCCCCGGCACGGCCGTTCCCGCCCGGGTGGCGGAGCCGGCGCAGCACCATCGTGAACGCGGCGAGGCCGAGATACGCCTCGGTCTTGCCGCCGCCGGTGGGGAAGAAGAGCAGATCCACGATCTCCCGCTCGGGGTCGGCCGGGTCCGCGATGCCGGGGAGGTTCAGCAGGAGGAAGGCGAGCTGGAAGGCCCGCCAGCCCGGGGCGCCGCCGGAGCCGCCTTCGCGGGCGAGGCGGTGCGGTCCGCTCCCGGGTCCGTCCCGCCCGGGCGGGGCGTCGGAGCCGCCTTTGCGGGCCAGACGGTGCGGCCCGCCCCCGGGTCCGTCCTGTCCGGGTGGGATGCCGGAGCTGCCTTCGCGGGCGAGGCGGCGCGAGAGGGCGGCGGCCACGGCGCGGCTCGCGGTACGGAAGGCGTCGAGCGCCGGCGCATCGTCCGCCAGCACCCGGATGCCGCGCTCCATCCGGTCCGCGGCGGTCTCGGCGAGGCGCAGGAGCTCTTCGGCCGTCTCCCGGCGCTCGCCCGCCAAGCCGCCGAGGTCCGCGCGCCGGTCTTCGATCCACGACCGGTAGCCCATCACCAGCGGCGACAACGCCTTCCGGGCCGCGGCGCCGTCGGCGAGGGCGCCGAGCGCCTGCATGTCGAGCACCGCCCCCGGCGGATCGAAGGTCTCCGTCTTCTCGACCTCGGCGGCGGGGGTCCAGGTGGTTCGGAGCACGCGACAGGCGCCGTCCACCAGCTCCCAGTCCGCGGAGACCCCGTGGCCGGCGGCGTACTCCGGGGTATGGGCGTAGTGCAGGTCCGCGACGCGCTCGTCCCGGTCGTCGCCGGAGACCTCGCGGGGGTCGGGACGCGGGACGAAGGGGATCGCGCTCCGCACCTCGATTTCGGCCTGGAAGGCGAAGGCCTCGTCCCGCTCGCGGTCCGGCGCCGCGATGCGGTCGTTCACCAGGAACAGGGACACCGAGCGGGTGCCGGGCGCGATCCGGCCCGCGAAGCTCGCGGCGTCCACCGGGCGTGCGACCGCGTGGAGGGTGAGGCCGCCGGAGTTCGGGACAGGGTGGGGGCGCGGGTCGCCGGAACTCGGGAGGGGATGGCCGCGCGGCTCGCCGGCCGGAGCGCCGCGGGCGGGATGGCTCCGGCCGGGGCTCGGAACAGGAGGGCTGCCCGGCTCGCCGGAACTCGGGAGGGGATGGCTGCGCGGCTCGCCGGCCGGAGCGCTGCGGTCGGGATGGCTCTGGCCGGAGCTCGGAACAGAATGGCTGCCCGGTTCGCCGGAACTCGGGAGGGGATGGCCGCGCGGGTCGCCGGTCAGAACGCCGCGGTTGGTATGGCTCTGGCCGGAGTTCGGAACAGGATGGCTGCCCGGCTCGCCAGCACTCGGGAGAGGACGGCGGCGTGGGTCGCCGGTCGTTGCCGGCAGGGTCACCCGGACCGTTTCGGCACGGGGGGTGCGTTGCCACCCGCTCCGTGCCCGGTCCTGGCTGGCTCCGTCGGCGTCGGCCCCCGCCTTCGCCTCGTCGTCACCACGGTCCTCGCCGCGCGTCCTCTCTCCGTCGTCCTCACCGCGGATCCCCTCTCCGGAGGCTTCGCCGCCGGTCCCCTCTCCGGAGGCTTCGCCGCCGGTCCCCTCTCCGGACGCATCGCCGCCACCACCCTCTCCACCCTCCCCGGCCGTCTGCTGCCGGTCGCGTCCCGCTTCCGTTTCGGCGCCCGACGCGGCGGCGTCGCGGTCCGGGCCGCCGTCCTCCGCCTCGATCCGGCGGTAGTCGCCCCAGCGCACCAGGACTTCCAGCGTCTCGACCGCCTCGCCCACCAGGAAGCTCAGCCCCATGGACGAAGGGAAGAAGCCCTTCTTCGCGGCCCGGCGGTCTTCCGTGGAGTCGTCCCCGAGCCCCGCCCTCTCTGCGACCTCGGGCTCGTCGTCCACGTCGGCGTCCCCGCGCTGCCCGATCGGAGCGTCCCGGGGGACCAGGAACCCGGTGAGATACCAGATACCAGTTGCACGGCCGCACCCAACCCGGCAACTGTTCGTCCGCCAGCGGATGGCCGGCCCACGGGCCGACCAGATCGAGGCGGAGCGCGCGGGCGATCTCCTCGCGGACCGCGGCGGATTCCACAGGGCGGGTCATGTCACCCCCAAGTCTCCGTGTGGCTCCAGTCGGACTGTGGAGGGACGGGCGGCAACGGAAGGATCCGCGCAACGGGCCGTCCTCGACGGCACGCCTCGATCACTTCCCCCCTCCACGTTGGCGGTCACGGCGGCAAGATGGCAGCGAGATGGCGCCGGATGTGACGGACGTTGAACGATTTCAAGCTCTCGCTGGTGCGGGCCTCGCCGCCGCCACGCCTCACACCGCCGCCCCCGCTCCCAAGCGGCGATCCTCGGCACCCCTCGTTCTTTCCGGGAGGCGGACCGACGAAAGCGCCTTCGCAAACCCTGTCTCCCCCAGGTCCTCCAACACCGAGATCGATGCCTCCGCGACCGCCTCCAGACCTTTGGCGCGCACGTTCGAGAGAAACCTCCTCAGGATCCCGGACACCCGGTCGGGCTCACGCCCTTCATCGGGGACGCAAGCTCCCAGAGCCCATTCGAGACACCGGCGCCCGAACTGCCTCGGGCTGTCGGCCTCGGCGCCTCCGAACACGCGCCGGACACGCTCGTGCACCGCGGTGTCCGGGTCCATCACGAAGGTGTCGGGAACACCTTCGAGGAGCCGGTTCCCCCTCTCGCGCTGATGCTTCAGCCAGTGGTTCAAGACCCCGTGGCGAATGCTCCGCAGGTTGTCCGTCGCCAGCACCGTCGCTCCGGACAGCACTGCTTCGGCCACCACCCAGGCGTCCGCACCACGCTTGTCCGCGTCCGTCAGGCAAGGCGTCGAAAGCAACTGCGCCTGGAGAACCCTGCTGTGCGGAGGCCGCGGGACGTAGCGCCAGGCCGCATCGTTCCTCGCCCTTTCGCCCTCGAACCACGCCTCCGTCCGATCGGCGATCTCGAGCGTGCGCCTCGTCTCGTATTCGAGCAAATCCTGCTCGCTCATCGAAGGCTCCCGTTCGAGAAGGCGCACGGCCTCCTTCCTCGCAGCCTTCTGGGCGAACACCGAGCTCAGCGAACACGCCTCGCGATGGACCTGCTCGGTGACGACGATCTCCCCCCCGGTCGTCTCCTGCATCGCGCACAGGAAGCGCCTCGCGTCCACGGCGAGCACCAGGTTCGTGTCGAGAGCGAAGACGCCGGTGTTCACACCCGTTCCCGCTCGCGCCGGAGCGCGTCTTCATACAGCAGGTCCGCGGTCTTCGAGAGCCCCCGTTCGCGGAGCCATTCGCGGACCTCGGCGCCGCTCAGCCCTCCCAGGAGGGGGGACTCCCCCCCGACCGCTTCACGCCATCGGCGCTCCGAAGCCTGCGTCTTGACCGCGACCTCGACCGGCCCTTCCGGCCATCCCCTCCGACGTTCCATTCTCCGTCCTCTTCGACTTCGACGCCCCGTCCGCAAGTCTACCAAGGGGTGTTGTCCGCGCCACTTTGAACAAAATACCATCGGGCGGCCCCACCTTTGCAGACACCTTCGGCATTCGGTTCCATTCGGTCGCTCTACCGAACGGGCTTCACGCCGCCGTGGCGGCCGAGGCCGCAGCCCACGCGGAAGACGTTCGGGATGTTCGCCCGGCCGTCGCAGAGAGGCTGGAAGGCGTCCAGGGAGACGCTGGCCGTCAGGCCGGAAGTTCGACCACGTCGAGGCCTGATGCGCGGGCCGCGGCGCACTGTCGGTGGTCCAGCGACACCAACCCGGAAGCCGTCTGATCGAGTGCGGTGGCGACGTGGAGCAGATCGATGGTGCCCACCCCGACGTCGACGGTCATGGTCGTGGACAGGCGCTCCGCCTCCGCACACACCGATCCCCAATCGATCCCGCCCCGGACAGCCGGCCGCCAGATCGCTTGCCAGCATGGCCATCGACGCGGCCAGTTGCTGGCCACCGATCTCGTCGCGGAACCGCTTCAGACGTAGCGCATTTCTGATTTCGAGCTCGTGCAGGTCGTTCACGATGACCGCTTCGCCCCGCGCGGCAAGAAAACGGGCCACGGCGTCGCTTCCTTCTTCGCGCACGTAGAGCTTCACCAGTACTCCCGAGTCATAGTAGAGGCTCACCGTTCACCGCGGCCGTCGGCGATGGTCTGCGTTGCGGTGGTCCCGCCGGCGGGGGTCGGATACACCGCCTGCAAGCGCTTCTCCGCGTGGCTCCAGTCGGACCGCGGCGCGGCGGCCGACGGCAACGGAACGATCCGGGCAACGGGCCGCCCTCGACGGCGCACCTCGATCACCTCCCCTCCCTCCACATCGGCAAGCACGGCGGCGAGATGGTGCTGGATGTGACGGACGTCGAACGACTTCATGTTGGACAAAGTGTCTGACATGGCCGGGCGAGGTCAATGCGTCCGGGGGTCGGTGTGCTTGGGCGCGGATGCCCGGCGGCGAGGCCGACCCTCCGCCTTCGTAGCTCGTTGATCGATCAGAAAAATAAGCAAAATCAGATAATTACGATAATCCCAATGCGTTGGGAGGTCGAGCGGAACGGATTGCCTTCACCACGTGCAGGTGATGTATATTCAGGGATGCCCGGATACCCGCTCACGATGGATACCGCCGAGCCTGTCCCCGCACACCCTGAGAAGATGGCCGAATCCGGTGAATTCGACGGCGCTTGGTGCACTCTACGTCGCGCTGGCCCCTGAAAGGCTGTCTTGCCTTCTTCTGCAAGCCTCGGAATCGGCAACCGAACCAAGTAACGGGAAACAGGAGGCGTTAAACGATGCTGGAATGGGAGCGGCTGCTGAATCCTGTGCGTCGAAAGGAACTTCATGGCTCAACAGAGTCCATGAATACCGGCGTGGGTCGGCAGGAGATTGAACGGGACTACGACAGAATACTCTTCTCGACTCCCGTTAGACGTTTGGCGAACAAGACTCAAGTATTCCCGCTGGAGGAGAACGTCGCGATCCGGAACCGGCTGACACATTCCTACGAAGTCAGCAACTTGGCCAGAAGCATCGGTGTACGGATCGCATTTGATCATGCAGAGAAGGTGTTTGGTGATGATCACGAACGGCTGCAGGTGAAGAGGAACGTCCCCGCACTCCTTGCCGCAGTGGGGTTGGCGCATGACATCGGCAATCCGCCTTTCGGCCATCAAGGCGAGATAGCCATCAGGGAGTGGTTCGAGGATGATATGAAAAATACGGAGAAACATGACGATTTTCTTCATTTCGACGGCAATGCCCAGACGTTCAGACTACTTACACGATTGCAAGTGCTGAATGATGATTTTGGATTGAATCTTACGGTCGCGACTCTTGCGGCATTGATGAAATATCCGAGCTTGCACGATTCCGAGAACAAGGGAGGCTTCAAGAAATTTGGAATTTTCGAAAGCGAAAGACATGTCGCAAGTGAGATCTGGGAGAATACCGGACTTCGAGAGGGTGTGAGACATCCTTTCGCTTACGTCATGGAGGCATGTGACGATATTGCGTACTCCGTAATCGATGCAGAGGACACCGTGAAGAAAGGCTACGCCTCCTTCTATGACTTGGTGGATTTCCTGGAATCGAATTCTGCCGACGATGAGGCGATTAAAGAGACGGTGGAAAAATCGCGTGAGAAAAATCAAGAATTCAGAAAGGAATCTCTGAGCTCTCGGGAGCTGAACGACATATCGATGCTGATGTTCAGGGTCAAGGCGATCTCGATGATGGTGGTTGCGGCCACAGATGTATTCATTTCCAATGTAAATAAAATGCTGAAAATGGACATGCCCGAAGGATTCGAGTTGATCAACAATTCATGTTGTAAGAATCTATGTAATAATTTGAAGGAGTTCGACAAACGATATGGATTCCAGAACAACGAAGTTCTGAGGCTTGAACTGGAAGGAAACAACTACATAAAGGAAATCATGACTCTCTTGTGGAAGGCAATATCCAAGTCCGAAGACAAGAGAAACGCCTATGAGAGGTATGCATACGGAACGATCTCCGAGAATTACCAGCGTGTGTACGAGGGTTCGTCCAAAGATACCTATTGTAAACAACGGTTACTTTGCGACGCAGTTTCCGGTATGACTGAGCAATACCTGATCAAGATGCACGAAGAGCTAAGGAGCCTCCATCGTGAATCATTATAAATTCCGGATAGCCGGAACCGAGAAAAGCCTGCGGGAACGGGTGGTGCAACTGCTCAAGGAAAATCCGAAGCCTCGTGTGACGTCGAACGAGGCGGATCAACTGGATCTGCTCGGAGATTTTACAGTATTCGGCGATGATGAATACATCAGAACACCCATGTCGTCAATTTCGGAATTCCTGGAATATATGTGTGCTGTGCTTCCAACTGGTGATCTATATCTATTCGGTGGAGTGTTGCGGGATCTTGCGTTGTCTGGACGAAAGGGCTTCACATCGGATATCGACATCGTAGTGGATGACGACGACTGGACGCATTTGGTGAAATATCTGAGATCGCGTGGTGTAACCCAAAACCGCTTTGGGGGCTTCAGGTTGAAAGTAAACGAATGGCCGATAGACATATGGACCGCGCGCGAAACATGGGCTATTCGAGAAGGGTTGGTCGAGTATCGCGGTATTGAATCTCTTACGGAAACCACGATTCTCAACTGGGATGCAATTCTTCTGAACTGGAGAACCAAACGGATAATATGTAACCCGAATTACTTCCGGCAGATCAGAGGCCGTGTGATGGATATTGTTCTGACGGAGAATCCGAATCCGCTAGGTGCTGCCGTAAGGGCATTCAGACATCTGTGCTTGAAGGATGCAAAGGAACTCACGACCCGGGCCGCGAGGTATCTTGCCGATGCTGCTCATGAATATCCGGACGAAACCATAGTCCAATCGGAAATTGACAGCTATCGGGATTCGATCATAGATCCAGCAATCCTGGGTTTCTTCAGACATATGGATACAAGTTCGGAAGTTTTGATTCGCCGCCAGTTTGCCGGTGCTTCGAGAATTTTGCAGCCGCCCCTGATCTGAACAAAATACCATCGGTCTACCCTACCTTTGCAGACACCATCGGCGTTCGGTTTCATTCGGCCACTCTACCGAACGGGCTTCACGCCGCCGCGGAGGCCGAGGCCGTAGCCCACGCGGAAGACGCTCGGGATGTTCACCCGGCCGTCGTAGAGGGGTTGGAAGACGCCCAGGGATTCGAGGTCGCGGCGGACGCCTTCGGGGCCGTCGTCGAGATGGCGGGGAGCAGCCTCGGTTCGTTCGGCTCGACCTCTTCGGCCAGACGGTCGAAGACGCGCTCGCTCTGCCAGCGTTCCGCGAACTCGCCGAATTCGCAGGGCACGTACATCCCCGCGAGGGAGCGCATGACCGGGCGCATCCACGGGTAGTCCTCCTCAAGCTCCCCGACCCGCAACTTCGAGGCTTCAAGCACGCCTCGCCGGATGCCGTCGGGATGCAGAGCCTTCGGATGCTCCGGGTGCTGGTCCGCAGTGTAGTCGGCGGCGAGCCGTAGCGCCACGAGGAAGGAGCGGGCGCCGACCCTCCTCTCCGCGTCCGACAGGCGGTTCTGGATCCAGGTATATGGCTCCCCGTAGATCGGTGTACATCCCATCCGCCATCCGGCGATCCCGTGAAACTTCTCCTCCTGGCTCTCCTCGTCGACGACCAGCCGGCGGGGAACGAGAAACACGCTTCGCCCGTCATCCGTCACCGAAGGCCGGTCACCGTCCAGGAGGACCCGCCGGAAGTCGCCGCTCAGCCTTCGCAGCGCCCGTTCACGCTGCGCGCCGCGCCAGTCGCCGTCCAGGAGGAAGCTCCGGAAGATCCCGCCACTCTCTCCGTTCACCAGGTGGTGCCACAACAAGCCATACAGCTCATGGCGGGGCCAGCTCAGATCGACCTTCGAGGCGAGCGCCTTCCAGGCGTCCGGGAAATCGGCGATCCCGCTGTCGTCGTCGGCCTGATCGGAGCGCAGAAAGACCTTCACCCGGAGCTTCCGGTACGAGCGCATCTCGACCGCGGTTTGCAACAGGCCGCGAATCGCCCGGGACGCCTCCTTCCGGTCGTCGGCGCAACGGTCCAGGCCGTCGAAGACGATCAGGAAGCAGACTCCTTTCCGGTCGAATTCGGCGTCGCGTTCCTGAAACAGACGCTCGATCGCCTCCGGGTGTTCGGCGACGTACTGCGTCCGCGCCCCCCACGAATCCTGCTGCCGGAGCGGATGCGGCGGATGTTCGTCCCGCGCGAGATGCCACGCCTGGATCGTTCGCCAGACGGTCCTCGGCTCGAAGCCGGCGTTCATCAGCTCCCGCAGCGTGTCCTTGCCCGGATAGTCGTCCGGCGCCGGCTTGACGCCGAACCCGGCGCGCACCTCGGTGTGCTCGTTCAGCGGCGGGCGTTCTTCGGCCAAGCCGATCAGCCGCCGCACGTCGCCGTCCTGGAGCGCGCTCCACCAGAAGGTCTTGCCGGCGCCGCGCATACCAGTCACGAGCAGGCAATCCGGGGCCATCGCCTTGACATGGGACCGGGGCAGATACACGTGCTCGGGCGACGGCGGTACGCCGTGGCTCGTCCCGTCCGGTAGATTGGCGAGCGCGGCGCGCGCCTCCCCAACGTCGATTGTGCTGCCAGCCATTACGCCTCTCCGTCTCCGTCTCCGTCACCGCTCACTTTCATGAGCCTGTCGAAGCGCTTCAGGAACCGGGCATAGGCTTGCTCCACGGTGCTCCGTTCCAGAAGGCGCAACGTGGTCCCCGCGGCAAGACCGCGCGTCCAGTGGACGGCGAGCGGAGCGTGAGGGGCGCGTTCATCGTCCAGATCGAACGAAAATTCGTCGCCGGAGCTTGCGGAAGAGTCTATATCGTAGTACAGATGCTCTCGGAACAGACCCTTACAATTCCTTCTAATTCTTGTGGCCGCGATGGCTTGGCAACCATCCCGTCTATCATCCGATCGTCTCAACCAATTCTGTACGTTCCGATCCTGAACTTTACATTCGATATTCCACGATGCTCTATTTTTTCGAGTCTGATTTTTTCAAGTCAAAAACAACTCCCATAGAACAGTATCCTGAGATTGATCAGCAAACAAGTAAAGCGGCGCAGCCCGGACTTGAAAGGTAATTATCGAAGACAAGAGTGATCGCCTGTATACTCATGAGTCATGGCCGATCCTTCCCCGTTCTTTCCTATGTGCTCTCTCCTTTGACCTTGTTGTCCCATTCTGCATGTAAGCGATGCAGGAGATCTCTATGGGTGACTCCCTCAGTTCCTCGACGTTCGGAACGATCCAGCAAATATTTGAACATATAATCCAACTCATCCTCATCGAAAAGCTTCGCCTTTCCTTGTCTTCTATTTTCCACTCTGTCATCCAAACGAGACTTCCTCCGCGCCTCCCGAGTGTAAAATGTGTACAACCTCTTGGCTTCATCAGGATCGTCAACAGGCGACAACGCCAAGGTGTCCTGCAACCTTCCCGCCAAAGCCGGAAGCATGGCAAAATACCGCATACGTGCCTGGGGAGTAACCGCCAACATCAGAAACAGGCATCGTGGCAAAGCGTCGATCAGTGCACGAATGGCGGAAAGAAAACGCAAAACCGGAGTCTTGCTGAGCGAATAATCCTGCTTTTCCAGTTCATCGAGTAAAAGAAGAATTCCTTTCAACAAATCCAGTTTTTCGCTTACGTAGATTATGTCTCGGAGTGCCTGAGTGCGTGACTCCACCGTATCAAGACGGAAATTTACTCCGAGTACTTCTCGATGACGTTTCAGGATCCTCAGTCCGACAAACCACTCCAACGCCAGTCTAGCGCATTCCTCAAGCGCTTCGGTATTTCGACTGGCCTTCTCCAGGCTGTTCAGTACAATCCGAACTTCGTGGCTTCGTGCGGTTTCTTTCGCTTGATCCCGTGTATTTCGGTTTGCCCGAGCCAGTTCGCTTCCGATCTTTTCGAAGTGAGATTGATCAAAACTCTGAAATATCTTTCTGAGTACCGAATCAAAGCTGGGTTCGGGATCGGGGTAGTAACGGATGATGTAAAATGTCTCATCCTCCTCGTAGTAATCATGAAACTGCTGTTCGTAATAGCTGAGAAGATTCGTCTTTCCGACCCCTTGAGTTCCCTCGATCACAAGTACTTGAGACGAACGGTTGTCGGTTTCGAATTGTCGAATCCGGCCTTCGACTTCATCGTCGATTCCGCCTTCCATGCGAGGGTGTCCAGACGATTGACCCGCTGCCGGAAATGGATTGTCGAGAATACCATACTTGGCGTAGCGGGCGCGTATCCCTGCCTCGGTACTAACGACTTGCATCCGCTTTCGGAGGCTCATTTGTAATCCCCTAGTGATAACTTGATACTGACGGAGGCCCGCCCGGGCATCAGGAAGTCACCGTAGTAGAGGTTGCTCTTCCGGATAATCGGAATTTCTCCATCTATCTCAAGAACGTGGATATTCCTGTTATCGTATCGCGTCTCCGGGGTCGATCCTTCAAAGTACCGGCGCAGATACCCTCCTTGGTGTGCTTCGCTCAACCGTTGTCGCGCATATATTGGGTGTATGCCGAAGCGCTTGACCAAGTATTCCAACCAAGCGCCAGTCAGTGCGAAGTCTTCGCCGGCGCGGACTTCATCGTATGCCCGTAGCGCCGACGGCACGAAATTCGTGGGTGTGGGATTCCACGGTGTGCCGTAGATTCCATCCTCAGCGAATCTTACTCCGACGCAGCACAATTCGGCTAAAGTGCAGTGGGTAGGGAACGCCACCGTGCGTACCCCTGATGCCTCTCGGGTCAACGGATCTCCGAGTGCCAGCTTATCTGAAAATTGCCTGAAAGACGGTACACTAATAAGGAATTCATTCAGTTCTACATATGATTTTCCTCGCATGGCTTTCATGAATTGATCCAGCAAGTTTGTCTTCACCAACCCGGGGGGTTTCCTGTCAGCGAAATGACCGGCTAACAAAAATTTGTAGTATTCACCATAGGCACTACTCGTCTTGACGCGCGTGATAGATAGTCCTTCTTCATCTGAAAGTGAACCGGTATTTTCCAACTTCACCATAAGATTCAGCATGGATGCCGAATTAAAGCTGTATGCACCGGTCAGCGGACGAAGAATGATCCCTCGCGTTCGTTTCTCTCCTGTATTGTTGTTCCTGCCATTCTTGTTTCTTAGCATAGGAGGCTCAGAGGAAGCTGCTTCACCTTCTGACAGAATCTGCGCAGCAGCCGATTTCTTGGTGACCGAAGATTCTCTCGTCCAAAGCAGATCTTCGTATGAATGGAATGGCTGCCATGCAACGTTTTCTCCTATGGATGCAACTTCAAAAATTGTTTTATCAGTGCGACTGGTCAGCCGAGCAGAGCCAAAGGTCACTGCGCACTCCCAAAGTAAGCTCGGGAGCGAAGAAGAAAAAAAGCGATGGCTACTTGTCACGAATGGTGCAAACGTGATGCCACTCAATATATTACCAAAGAGATGCGATACGGAATTCGAGTCGAAAAAAATAATCCCTATGCCCTCAGCTAGTGCCATACGTGTCAAGCCTTGATCCGAAGTCATCAACATTACGGGATGATCCGGACCCACGCGATCCCGATGCTGTATAGCAGTTTCAAGGATGAGACGGTCAGCGAAGCTTCTCTGAATTTCCTGTAGGCCAAGTCGCTTGTCCTCAACAT
The DNA here is from genome assembly GCA_965204915.1 of Gammaproteobacteria bacterium. Classification (GTDB taxonomy): domain Bacteria; phylum Pseudomonadota; class Gammaproteobacteria; order HK1; family HK1; genus HK1. The sequence goes on from OZ242023.1 coordinate 192,191, forward strand.
CAGAATCGAGCTGGACGATGCCTCGCAGAGGATCGGCTCCGAGTCTTGGCCGTTCTAATTCGGCTTGGCGATCTATTTCAAGACGAAGAAGAGCGCGCTGTCCGCCTTGACTCAATAGGTGATCCAATAGCATCTTTGCACTATGAGTAATGCTCTGAGGCGCTTTGCGTCTCCTGGCAAAATATCGTTCGACTTGATTCAGTATCTCCATGTGTACAAGCGCTGGAACCTTGATACGCACCGCCGGGGTCAAGTGCCGTGCAAGGAAATCGAGTCCGCCTTGAATGACTGCGGTTGTATCGACCACAATACTGACGGGTCTACGAAACGGCATTTGTGCAAGGGACATCGCATCGAAAACTGGATGCGCAAGACCGCATCGTATCGCGATATGAGCGATGGCCTTGGTTGACTCCTTAGTGATTGTTCCGATTTTTTCGTCTGATCCATCATTACCATTCAGTGCGGAGATGATCGCCTCCTGTAATGTATTCTGATCAGGAAGATCCCAGTCGAAAAAACCATATCGAAAGGCGTTTAGCAAAACATCACTACCGTTCGCCTCATCTCCCGATGCACCCGGTAATTCCGGGTGTACGGTAATCCTGCCGATGGAGACCCATTGCTCCTTTTTGAAACATCGATCTTCGGACACCTCCAATTCCAAGGCGGATTCACTATTTCCTCCGAAACAGCTCTGAAACAGATTCGCCAAGACCGCTGCGGCGTCTTCACGAGATCGAAGAACGTGGGCGTTCATTTGGTTACCTGATCAGCACGGAAGCCTTCGGAACTTGACCAAAGCTACGGGCCACCCAGAGAAAATGACGTAAGACGGCCGGTACCATGTTGGCTCGAAGATTCAGGGTATCACCGTTTACGGTCGTAACGGTTTCCCTGCAATCGGACCAGTGTGTAGTACACTGTAAGTCCGGTTCGCCGAGAAGCTCTTCGAGTGTCTGTTGAAAAAGGGGGACGCTTCGTTTACGTGGAGGCCGTTCTGCCGCGAAGCGAGCCAGCAGATCGGATCTTATGCGTTCGCCAATTTCTGGCATCGCGGTTCCCAGGACATCATTCGGTCCGGCGTCCCAAACGTAGATCTGCTCCAAAAGCTTCGATTGGTCCAGCGGTGAAAAATCTCCCTGGTTCGATTCGTCGTCCAAACCGTACATATAGGCGCCGTCAAGAGAAGCCGGCCGCCAGATCGAGAGACGTAGTTGGATTTCCGATTCGACTAACATGGAAGAAAGTTCCCGTACAAAATCTTTGCACGTGGACGGCGCAGATGCCGTACCTCGGGCCATGAGGCCACAAGGGGGGCTTGGTTGGTTCGGTAACTGACGGTTACTTGGCATCGCCAGAGACAGGGGTTGGAGTCGTGCAGTACCATGGGCCTTCGGCCGAGCGTCCGCGTGTCGATGATCGGCGGCACGTTCGCTGCCTTGGCCCCGTGGTGCTTCGCCTTCTGGTCGTTCACGTTACAGGGACTGCTGCTCGCGACGGCAGTGCGCCCTTTGCTTGCCAGTGCCAGAGCCGGCACACCAGCCAGCACAATGCGGTGCGTGCGGCCGACTTCGATCGTGCGGCTCACGTTCATCGCCAGCGCGCCCCTGCCGTTTTCGTTCGCCGGATCCTTGATGTCGGCAGCGCTCGCCGCCATGCTCCTGCTCGCAGGATATGCATGTCTGATACGGTTTGCCGCACGCGACGCCGCTGACCGGGTGCACCCTCTGCCGATCCACGCAGCCGATCTCGCGCATCCGGTCGGCTGCGGTATCGCCATGAGCTTCTTGCTTTGCCTGTGCATGATGTCGTTTGTCACGTGCGCCCCACCTGTTATCCGAGGTTCTACGACCTGACGCAGATCCAGGCTGGCCTATTCGTCGGGATTGATTCGCTCGGCTGGACTGTCGGCGCATTTTTTCCGTCGGGCCACGAGTGAACACTCGAAAGCCAGCCGAGTGCGGTCACGGCATTCTTCGGTACTGGTAACTTCGACATGACGTAAGGGCAGAATATCAGGCTCGTGGTTGCCCATGCCAGTCACGGAGACAGGGGCCGGATCGGGAGGCGCTGTTGCCGACTGCGACAGATTACCTTCACCCTCGGCGCCACGCTGAGCGGTATCGTCACGGATCCCCTTCATCCGGAACGAGTCGGATGCGAGGCGGTTGATTACGCTCTGGATGAATTCCAGGTGCTTAATCTTCCTGTCCATCGGCATTTCCCTGTCCATCGACACCGGCACCGATCCCGGGGTCAGGTTCGCCGCCTTCCTGTTCACCGGCGCTGGCTCCGGGGTCGGGCTCGTTCGGAGGATTATCCTCCCATAAGCCGCGCGGTTCAGCCACTGGACGCGAACGGCTTCGGGCGGCGCGGCGTTGGGGGCGTTGGAGCCGTGGCCCGGAATGATCGGGCGTCAGCTTGGCGCGGTTGGCTGCGCCGGTGCGGGCTTCCTCGGCGGCGCGGTCGGCGTTCAGTTCCAGGAGGCGGGCGAGGACTTCGTCGCGGGTGGTGTCGGGCCAGCGGTAGCGGTAGGGCTTCTTGCGGCGGCTCCATTCTTCCTCGTCGATCGCGTAGTCGAGGAGGAATTCGCAGTCGGTGGGGATGTCGTGCCAGCCGTAGGCGTCGAGGACGGCGCGGTCCATGGCGGCGTGCAGGGTGCGGAGTTCGGTGATGCCGGGGTCGGTCTCGTCGGGGTCGTGGAAGCGGTTGTAGGTCTTCGTCATGCCTTCGTTGTTTCGGACCATGAGGGCGACGCGGAAGTCGTAGTACGCCTTGCCGGCGGCTTCGAGGGCGGGGTGGGTCTCCCAATGCTCGGGGAAGGGGAAGGTCTCGAAGCAGTCGGAGGGGGTGTAGCGGAGGTCGTCTTTCATGGAGGAGCCGAAGAAGCGCGCCCAGAGTTCGTGGGGGCGGGATTGGAGGGTGCAGAAGGCGGAGTGGGTCGTGAATGGGAAGGTGATCATTGATTCCGCGTACACCCTGTCGTTCGGCAGGAACGTGAATGCCGCATGTTGGCCGATGCGGGAGATCGCCAGCACCCGTTCCAGTCCCGCGGTGGAGGAGTACAGCTCCTTGGCGAGCGAGCCGTACTGCCACCAGAACGCTGCGCGTTTCCGTCCGATGGCGTTCCTGGTCAGGCGGGCGCGTTCCGGCTTCACCCGCTCCTCCACGATCGCCAGTAGCTCCGGCCAGTCCGCTGCCACCGGCTCCGGGTAGTCGTGCGGCACGACCGGCTGCCGTCGCAGCTCCCGCCTCCGCTTCTCGTCCGCGTCTGCCCACGATTCCCCGCTGCCTTCCCGGTGTAGCGGAAATCGGCGCCGTTCGTCGCCCGCGCCCGCCCGTGACTCCCCAATGCCCTCTGATTCTCCGCCGCGTTCCCGGCTCAACGGATACCGGCGCCGCTGGCCATCCGCGTCCGCCCATGACCCTTCAATGTCCTCTGATTCCCCGCTGTCTTCCCGTCGCAACGGATACCGATCCCGCTGGTCGCCCACGCTCGCCCGTGACTCCCCGATGTCCTCTGATTCCCCGCCGTCTTCCCGGTGTAGCGGATACTGGCGCCACCGGTTGCCCGCATCTGTCCATGCCTCCCCAACGCTCTCTGATTCCCCGCCGTCTTCCTGGCGCAACGGATACCGGCGCTGCTGGTCGCCCGTGTCCGCCCACAACTCCCCGACACTCTCCCGAGATCCCCCGCCGCCCTCCCGTAACTCCCCGACGTCCTCCCATGACCCCCCGATACCCTCCTGCGCTCCCCCGATCTCCGCTCCCGCCTCCCCGGCCTCCTCCCGCCGCAACGGCCAGTCGCGGAAGTTGATGACGTAGCGATGGTGGGCATGGGTCGGGCTGGTGTTCACTTCCTCGCCGCCGATGTAGGGGAAGATCGCCTGCCGGTTGCGCGGATTGTCCTCGATCAACCGCCGCATCTTGGCCAGCGGCGAGGCGACGCCCTTCTTGTCGGTGTCGTCGAAGGTGAAGCCCATGCCGAGGACGATGCTGCCCTGGAAGCTCCTGCCCGCGTTCGCGGCCAGCCGCTCCGGGTCGCGGTGGCCGCCCCGGTGGAAGAGGAACGCGGTGATCGTCTCGACCGCCTCGCCGTCGAGGTGCTTCGCGCCGGGGAACAAGCCCGCCGGCGAGGTTCCGGCTCCATGAGCGGGCGCCGCCTCGCTGTCGAGGCGCTTCGCTCCGGGGAACAAGCCCGCCGACGAGGTTTCGGCCCCATGAGCGGGTGCCGCCTCCCCGTCGTGGCGCCTCGTGCCGGAGAAGAAGCCCGCCGGCGAGGTTCCGGCCCCATGAGCGGGTGCCGCCTCCCCGTCGTGGCGCTTCGTGCCGGGAAACAAACCCGCCGACGAGGTTCCGGCTCCATGAGCGGGTGCCGCCTCCCCGTCGTGGCGCTTCGCCCTGGGGAACAAGCCCGCCGACGAGGTTTCGGCTCCATGAGCGGGCACCGCCTCCCCGTCGAGACGCCTCGCGTTCACGCTAGGAGTCTGCGCCGTAGAAAGGTAGTTCAAGCTATGAGAACGGATGGACGGTCCGGAATTCGATGCGGGGATGGACACGAGGGCCGGGACACCGCAAAGGCGCAATGGCAGGCAGGGCACGCGAGAGGGTCCCAGACGTCCGGCAAGACCCCCGATAGGGAGATTCCGACCGTATCCCACTGGCGAGCAGGCGCCCTCACACCGCCAGAAGCGGTTGCAACCGCTTGAGGTTCAGCGCCAGGCACACCAAGTCCCATTCCCCCCGCGCCTTGGCCAGACCCCGCACGCTGAACCGCCGGAATCCAAGAACCTCCTTGATCCAGCCATTGGGCGCCTCGGACAGCCATTTGCGCTGCGCATACCGTTCCCGGCCCGTGGGCGTGGCCAGCTTCTCGACCATCCGGTGCGTCGCCGGGTGCCTCTTCGCGTCCTTGTCCGCTACCCGCTTGCCCTCGCGCCCCGGCGCCACGTACCCGTCGATACCCCGCGCCTCCAGCTCCGACAAGTCCCGCTCGTTGCAGTACCCGGCATCGGCAAGCACCGTCTCGGGCTGCGCGTCGAACCGGTCCTTGACCTCATCGAGCAGCCCCATCATCGCCCCCTGGTCGCTCGCGTTCGAGGTCAGCTCCGTCGCCACTATCAACTGCTGCTCGCCGTCCACCGCCACCTGCGCGTTGTAGCACTGCTGGAACCCCTCCGCGCTGGTCTTCATGATGGCGCTGTCAGGGTCGGTGAAGTGGCTCTGCGCCTTCTCATCAGGCTCCCCGTAGGCGCGCTTGTACGGCTGCCCACCCTTGGGATTGCGCTCCCATCCGGGCCGGCGCCCGCGCGCATCGTCCGCCTCGCGCTGCGCCGCCTCCAAACGCCCCTTCGCCGCTCGAATCGCCGCCAACCGGTCCTCTCGACGGCGCAACTCCTCGGGCAGCTCATCGCCTCGCAACGACTCCCCAAAACGCGCATCCTCCTCCGCATCGGTCTCGCGAGCCCGGTTCAACAGTGCCTCGACCTCCGCCTCCAACTCCCGCTCCTTCTCGCCCATCCGACCGTAGCTCATCGCCTTGCGCTTGCTCGCATTCGCACGCACCTTCGTCCCGTCTATCGACACCTTCCCGAAACGCGCCAATCCCATCTCGCGCGCCACTCGCACCACCCCCACGAACAGCCCCTTGAAGTCCTCCAAGTGCCGGCGGCGAAACTCGCACAACGTGCGGTGGCTCGGAAAGTTCCCCGCCCCCAACACCCGAAACGCCACATCCTCCTCCAGCTTCCTCGCCATCGCCCGCGACGAGAACACCCCCGTCGCATACCCATACAGCAGCACCTTGACCATCATCCGAGGCTCATACGGCGCGTTGCGCCGGCCATCGCCTTCATACGGTGCGTAGAACGCCGTCAAGTCCAGTCCGTCGACCAGGTCGCTGACGTGATGCGCAAAGTGCCCTTCGGGCAGCCACTCGCGTACATCCGGCGCCAGCAGCAGCATCTGGTCCGGCTCGTAGGGGCGGAATGTCGTCGCCATCCGGCTCTCTCCTTCGGCTCAGTCTGCCTATTGTCGCATCGTTTCTACGGCGCAGGCTCCTAGGGAAACGCCCCTTGGCCACGTGCAGCACGCTCACCACCACCGCCGCCAGGCCGGGCCACTTGACCCGGCGACGCGCCCGGTAGATCTCGCCGCCGTGCTCGCAGATCCAGCGCAGTCCCGTCGAGCGCGTGTCGCCCTGGGCGATGGTGTTGGTGGCGATGAGGCCGAAGGCGCCGTCCCGGCGGACCAGATCGAACGCGCGGCGGAAGAAGTGCGCCACCAGGTCGGCGTTGCCGTGGCTCTCCGCGTGCGTCTGCTTGAGCCAGTCCGGGTAGCGGGCGGCGTTGGCCGCCGCCACCGTGTTCTTCCCCGCGAACGGCGGATTTCCCACCACCGCATCGAAGCCGGGGGTCTCCCGCTCGAAGACCTCCGGGAGTTCGATCTCCCAGTGGAACGGGGCGAGCGGCGGCTCGCCGTCGCGCAGCTCCTCGATCCAGCTTCGGTATTGGTGCGTCTCGCCGCGCACGAGCGCATCGGCGATCTGCGCGCGCAGGGCCTCGCGCTCCCTCGGCTTCGCCTTCTCGAAGAACGCGGCCAGGACCAGATCGCCGAAGACGGCCGCCTCATCGAGCTCGTCCTTCACCTCACGCCAGCACAGGCGCCGCTCCTGGTCGGAGACCTCCTCGCCCGCCGCCCGGATGCGTTGGCGGAGGGCGGCGATCTTCGCCAGGTGCTCCCGTATCCGCATGACCTCGAATCCGGCCTGGAAGCGCGGCGCATCCCCCTTCCAGTGGAACGCCTCGATCTGCGTCCGGGTGAGGCCGACCAGCGAATCACCGTGCAGCAAGGCGTGGTCCAGGAAGGTGAGCGGGTGCTCCTTCGCCAGGGTGATGAGCCACAGGGACAGCTTGGCGAGGTCCAGGGCCACGGGGTTGCGGTCCACCCCGTAGAGGCAGCGCCGGGCGACCATGCGGCGGGCGAAGACGACCTCGTTCTCGTCGGGCGGAATCTCCGGCACGGCGTCGTGCGCGCGCCACGACTCGACCAGGGCGTCACCGAGCTGGCGGCAGGCTTCGACCAGGAAGGCGCCGGAGCCGAGCGCCGGGTCGCAGACCTTGAGGTCGAGGATCCGCGCCGGGGCCGGCGCCCGGCCGTCCTCGCCGCGCAGCCGGTCGAGGAGGGGCGCGAGGGTATGGCGCACGATGGGCTCGGTCAGCTCCCGGGGGGTGTAGTGGGAGCCCGAGCGCCGCCGCTCTTCGTTCGGTTGCAGCACCAGCGCGCCCGGCGGCACGAGGTCCGGGGCCGCGTCCTTGTCCAGTACCCGGTCCAGGGCCGCGTGCAGGTCGTCCACCGTCTCCGCCGCCCGGAGCCCCTTCGCGACGGCGTCCGTCAGGTTTCGGTCCACCCGTGCCTGCAACCATCGCGCGCGCCCGCCCTTCGGCTCCGCCAGCAGCGCATCGAGATCGACGACGTTCGGGGCGCCGAGCTTCTTCGCGGGCCGGGTCGCGACCGAGCGGCCGGTCGCGACCTCCATCCGAAAGCCCATGATCGTCTCGTACACCGAGCCGATCTGCTCCACGTCCAGGGTCCGGTAGGAGATGCGCTCGCCATCGAGGACGAGGAGCTTCTCCAGCACCCGGTACACCGCTCCGTCCGAGACGAGGGGCGGCCGGACGCGCTCGACGATCTGCCGGACCCCCGCGCCGGCGTACCGGCCTTCGAGGAACGGGAAGCGGTCGGGGTCGAACAGGGCGCCGCGGCGCTCCGGCAGGGTGAGCGCGCCGCCGGTGCGGTGGGCGGGCGCCCCGTCGTGGATGAGGCGGAACAGGACGAGAAGCTGCGCCCAGGCGCCGAAGCGCTGGTCCATGGTGTCCGGGTGGAGCGCGGCGTCTTCGCGCAGACGTTCGTACAGGCCGGTGAGCGAGTAGTGGCGGAGGAAGGTGTCGTCCTCCGGCAAGGCTCCGCGCTCCTCGGCATAGAGCAGGAAGACGAGACGGAGAATGACGGAGAGGAGGGCGCGGTAGACATCGTCCCGGTCGCCGCCGGGGGAGAGCGGCTCGCGAAGCAGCTCCCCACCGGAGGCGTCGTGGGCGGCCTGGAGCCCCCGGAGGAGCTCGTAGAGGGCGTGCAGCACCTGTTCCGAGAGGCGTTCGCTCACCTCGTTCTGGTACTTGCGGCTGTCTTCGAGGAGGGCGGCGAGCCGCTGGCCGCGCGGCAGTGCGAGGAGGCGTTGTTCGGAGAGGAGGAGGCGGAGGGCGGAGCAGAGGGGGCGCCCGGCGGTGGTGCTCATGTCCGCAACCCGGAAGTCCATCCAGCCGGAGCTTTCGCCGCGCGGGGCGGAGATGAGGCGGAGCGCGACGCCGTTGAAGAGCAGGCCGGCGGGGGCGCCGGTACTGCGGAGCAGGCGTTCGGCGCGGCTCTGGGGCGAGGCTTCGAGGCGGCGCAGGCCGGCGCCGGGGGAAGTGGCGCCGGCGGCAGCGGCGCCGCCACCGGCGTTGCCGCTGGCGCCGGTGCGGGAGGGGGCGCCGGGGGAGGCGGCGGCGCTGGGGCTGGAGGGTGCGCCGGGGGAGGCGGTGGCCGGCGCGTCGAAGTCCTGCCCCGGGTCGAGCACCTGCACGAGAAGCTGCCACGGCGGGCGTCCGTCCCGCGGGTCGCGCTCGCGGACGGCGAAATCGGGCCGGAGCACCTCGCCGTAGTCCGGGAGCGGAACCTCCAGCGCGGTCGGAATCGGGGCTTCCTCGGTGCCGGCGTACCCCAGGGGCGAGAAGCCCCAGCCGAGGACGGCGGCGGCGAACCCCCGGAAGTCCGGGATACAGGGCTCCGGGCCGCGCGCCGGGTCGATCTCCCGCTCGCGGATGCAGTCGAGCAGGCGGCTCCACCCCTCCATGTCCTGCCGGTTCAGGATCGCCCCCGCCTTCGCGAGCGCCGGGGCGGAGACCACGAGGCCCTTCGGCTGGAGGAAGCCGAGCCATTCGAGGTGGGCGCGGGTGTCGGGGTCGGGGGCGGGCATGGGCCGTGGCCGCTCTATCCGTGTTCAGGTGTGTGGCGGAGGGCCGAAGACATCATGCGAGAGATGGACGTCGAGTGCGCCGTCGCCGCTCTATCCGTGCCCCGGCACGCGGCAGAGGTCCTTCCTGCGGAGCAGCCTCTTGTGCGCCGGGCGGAAATCGCTGCGATCCCTGGTTGTATAGATCTTCCCCGGTGGGTCGGGGACGATGTCCCGGTTCCTGAAATCGTCCATCAGGTCTGTGTCGTTCGTGTAGAGCAGGCGTGCGCCGCTTGCGATGGCGAGCGCAAGAACGTGCGTGTCGTTGGATTTGCACCGACGTTCCTGTTCCAACTTCCTCTGCACGGACGCGACTCGATCGCGGCCGATCTGCAAGATCAGCCCCGACTGGATACCGCGCAAGTACCATTCCCAGAATTTGCCGTTTGCGGCCAGTTCATCCAGAAGACCGCCGCCGACCGCAAGTGAACCCCGGCGTTTGTCGAGCCAATCCCGGAAACCTTTGCCGGCGTCGGTCTGTTTATCGCCGAACACCTCGGACGCCACGTCGTTGTCGACGACGCCGCACATCAGTAGTCGATGGACCGGTTGACTTCGTCGACGAAGAAGCGCCGATAGCTCGGCGGGGTGTCGCGGACGTTGCCGTCTTCGTCGAAGCGTATGGGGTGGATGCGCACGTCCCGATCGCCACGCTCGAAATAGAGGATTGCGACATCCTCGGGCTTCAACTTCGTGCGCCGGTCGCGAACGTCCAGACGGATGCGATCCAGGATGTAGTCGCTGTGGGTTTCGATGATGAGCTGACGACCGGACGAAGCAGCTTCACAGAACAGGCTGCCGAGGGCGGCCTGGGCGCTCGGATGCAGGTGCAGTTCGGGTTGTTGCAGAAGAAACATGGACGGTCCGTCCGCACGAAAGAGGGCGGCCAGCGTCGGCAGCACCTGGCTGACCCCGAACCCCACGTCCATCAGGTTCCGTTTGGGTCCCTTCCTTCCGCCCTTGCCGAACTTCCGTACCTGGAGCTGGAAAGGCCCTCCCTCGCCCTTGGTGAGCTGCTTCACCGAAAAATCGTCGAACAGCCCCGACTCGCGGCCGAACGCATCCAGCTTTCCCTTGAGCGCCGTCCACCCGGATTTGTCCTGGAACTGAAGGCTTGCGAGACGCGAGGGAACGTCGGCACCCCATGGATCCGAATCCAGCTTCGTGGGATCGTAGGTTCTGCGAGGGGGCGGGTGTATCGGGGCGCTGGCAAACGGTGGCCTCTGAGTCGGAAAGTAACTGAACTCCCGCAACAAGAATGAGAATTCGGCCAGATCTCTCGAGCTCGGCATATACCCTTGTCTCTCCGCCGACGGCTGCAAGTAGGCGCTTAGACTCTTCAAATCGTCGCCCATAGCGGCTTGGTGGAGCAGATCGGCGAAGGAACTGTCCACCTTGAACGAGCCGTCTGGAGACTCGAAAACATACCGGGGTTTCTCATCCTTCGCACGGCGATGTTCCACCGACACCGCCCCGTGACGCCACGCCTTCGTTGTGGGCGCGGGAGCTGCATTGTGAGATTCAAACGTCACCTCGAAGTCGAGGAGACGATCACAAGGGTCCAGTTCCTTGAAGCCAAGCGAAAAGGAATCCGCGCCGTTTGCGCGCCCGCCCCGGCTGTACACGATCTCCGGGAATGCTCCGAGGTCATACGGGACTTGGCGAAAATCCGGCCCGCCGATCCAGTGAGAGGTGCGGGCGGTATCCCATACCGCCCGCACCGCGGCGAGAAAAGACGTCTTTCCGGTGCTGTTCTCCCCGACGAGCAGGGTGAGCGGCTCCAGAGGTACGGTCTGCCGCTCGTGGAAGCAGCGGAAATCCCGTAGCGTGATCTCCCGAAACTGCCAGTGTTTCCCGATCATCTTCGTCACCTGTCGCGGGCAGTGCTATGAGAGCACCAAGGGTAACCCCTGACCCGGCGCAGCCGGAACCAGGGTACGAGTGGCAATGAACATGCAGGAGCGGCGCCCTTCCTGGAAGCGGCGCGTCCCGGGAGGATGTGGGCATCCTGGGAACGCGGGCGTCTCGCCCGCAAATGCGGACCGGAGGTCCGCCACCGGAGGCCCGTTACCAGGCAAAGCGGGCCTCCCGTCCACGTCTGCAAGACGCGCCGTGCCGACACGAATGGATTCCCGCTTTCGCGGGAATGACGGCGGCTCCCGATCATCCCCGTCACCCCGTGTCCGGCCAGAGATAGACCAGCCCGATCGGCTCCACCCGCCTGTGCAAGACGCGCCGTGCCGAGACGAATGGATTCCCGCTTTCGCGGGAATGACGACGGCTCCCGATCATCCCCTTCACCCCGTATCCGGCCAGAGATAGACCAGCCCGATCGGCTCCACCCGCCGCGCCCGCACTTCGTAGAACCCCCGGATGCGGGCCGGCTCCGTCTCCAGGTCGCGGTCGAACCAGGCGAGGCGCGTGCGCCAGGAGGCGACGTCGGCCTGGCGCTGGCGCTTCTCTTCCTCGCTGAACTCGATGGCGAGCTGGACCCCGCCGCCCTCGTGCCGGCGGAGCTCCGCCTCCACCCGCCGGCGCTGGCCTTCCAGGATCTCGCGAAGCTGCCGCTCCTCCCGCTCGCCGCGTTCGCGCAGCCGGTCCGTCGCGCTTCGGGCGACGAGGTCGGCGCGCGCTTCGAGCTGCGGCAGCAGGTCTTCGACGTCCCGGGCGGCGGTCTCCAGCAGCCGGCGGTGGATCGTCTCGCCGGGCGCGCGGGCGTCCTGCAAGGCGGCTTCCAGGCGTTCCAGGGTTCTCGCTTCGGCCTCCTCCGCATACGCCTTGAGCGGCCCGGCGCGTCGCGACGGCTCGATCCAGCGGGCGGCGACCGGAACCAGCACCTCGTGCAGACGCTCGGCCCGGCGCCCGAACAGGCAGAGCCTTCCCAACAGCGCCACACGGGGGATGGAGTCGGCGGCCTGCACCAGGCAGGCGCGGGAGAGGTCGTGGTGCACGAAGCCCTGGGTGCGGAACCGGGCCAGCAGACGCTGCGCGACGCGCTGCTCCAGGTGCAGGTGCACGGTGTCGTCGCTGAGCACCCCGGCGTCCTCGAAGACGACGGGCCGGATGGGGGCCTCCCGCCGCCACTCGGCGAGCTTCTGGCCGGTCTTGCGGGGCGCGCGCAGGGTGTCCAGGGTGGCGGTCCAGCTTGCAAGGGACAAATCCGCCCCTCGCCCCTCCTCGCGGCGGCCCGGGGCGTCCGTAATGCCGCGCGGCGGAGTCGCCGGCCGGCCCTGCCCGCGGTCGCCGCCCGCAAGGGTCGAACCTTCCCCCGCCGGTCCCCGACCTTGGCCGGGGAGGTCCGCGATGCCGTGTAGTGGAATCTCCGGGCGACCCGGCCCGCGGTCGTCGTGCGCATCCGTCCGGGCCTTGCCGTCGAGCGGCGGAAAGGTCCAGATCGGCCGGCCGTCCCCGGTGCGGCCCTCTTGCAGCGGCGCGGCGCCCAGCATCTCCAGGGCGCAGGACATCGCGTCGCGGAAGGGCTCCGGGGAGAAGCGCGCCCACCGGCGCGAGCGTTCGAGCAGCCCGCGGCATCGTTCGATCTGCGCCTTGAGGTCGTCCTGGCGCTCACGGGCGGCTTCGAGCTCCTCGGCCACGACGCGCTTCTTCTCCCGGTCGAGATCCGCCGCTTCGATCTCGCGCGCGAGGCGCTTCGCGTCCCGGTGGCGGATACCGCCGCGAAGACGGCGCTCGACGTCGTCGTCGATCACCTTGGAGAGGCTGCCGAGCTCGCGCTTGATGGTGTCGGTCTTCCTGACCAGGACCTCCAGGACGTGGTCCTCGGCGCGCTGCGGCAGGACGAAGTAGTGGCAGCGCACCCGCGGCGCCGGTTGCAGCTTGCGGTCGATGCGCCCGTTGCGCTGCTCGATGCGGCCGGGGTTCCAGGGCAGGTCGAAGTGGAAGAGGTCGGTGCAGCGGGCCTGGAAGTTCAGCCCCTCGCGGGCGGCGTCGGTGGCGATGAGGATGCGGAGCGGGTCGCGCGCGGGGTCGGCGTTGAAGCGGCGCTGGATCTCCTTGCGCTTCGCCCCCACGGTCTGCCCGTCGATGGTCTCGATACGCTCCTCGGCGAGGTGGGTGCCGGCGACGGCCCGTTCCAGCATCTCGCGCAGGTAGCGCTTGGTGCCGACGACGTTCTCCGTGAAGATCAGCACCCGGGCGTCGTTCCAGCGAGGGGTGGCCGCTGGCGCGGTCGCGGTCGCTTGGCGAACCCGCTGCGCGGAATCGCCGGCGCTCTCCGCCGCGGCGGCGCGAGGCAGGGAACGGGCTGCTTCCCTGCGAGCGGGGAGGGCGCCGCCGCCCGAGGCGCTGGCGGCCTCCGTCCGTACCTGCCCGCCGCGATCCTCCCGGCGAGCCGGGGAGGCGTCGCGGGCGGGGGTGCCGCCGCCGTGACGGGAGCGCTCGCCGGGGCGCGGCAACGCCGGGCACAGGTTGTCGCGGATCCAGTCGATCAGGCGGCGGGTCTTGGCGTCCGGAAGCCCGCGGGCGCCGGAAGCCACTTCCTCCATCCGGTCGAGAAGGACCTCCTCCCGACGCCGGATCGCCTCCGCCTTCGCGTCCCTGGCTCCGGCCCCGGCCGCTCCGGCCCCGGCCGCTTCGGCCTCGGCGGCGGCGTCGAGGGCGGCGATCTGCGCGGCTTCCTCCGCTTCGCTCTCGCCGTCGGTGAACTCGGCGCGTTCGTCGTCCGCTCCGGGAGGGCTCGCGAACCGGCCGGCGTCCGCATGGATGGAATCCGCTCCCCGCCCGTTGCCGCGTGGGTCGGGGACGGCGGCGATTCCTCCCGGCCGAGTCTCCAGGCGACTGCGCCCGCGGCCGCCGCTCGCAAGGGCGCCGCCCCGGCCGGAGCCGTCCGCCTCGCCCTCCGCCTCGCCGGCCGTCATCCGTTCCGACCCGCTCCCAGAAGGGGAAGGTGTCGGCGTCGAGACTGCCGAGACGGAGCCCTCCGCCTCGCCGGCCGTCATCCGCTCCGACCCGCTCCCGGGAGGGGAAGGTGTCGGCGCCGAGACTGCCGAGACGGAGCCCTCCGCCTCGCCGGCCCTCGCGCGCTCCCACTGCTTGCGCACCGTCACCCGATGCCTCGCCAGCGAGATGGCGAACGCCTCGATGGACGAGAGCAGCTTCTGTTGCAGGCCCACCACGAGCAGGGCGGCGGCGGCCCGGGCGCGTGCCGTGCCGGTCTTCAGCCGTTCCTCCCGCAGGCCGCGGTACTCGTCGAGGAGGCGGGAGAGCACGAGCTCCGGGGCATCCTCCGGCAGGCCGTCGATGACCACGGGCCGCACGTCCCGTTCCGGAAAGCCGCCCTGGATCTGGCGGACGTCCTCCTTGATGCGCCGCACCATCACGTCTTCGAGCGCGCCCTTGCCCCGGACCGGCACCCCGCGGGTGAAGCGGTAGGGGTCGAGCAGCTCCAGCAGGGTGGAGAAGCTGTTGGAGTGGCCGTTGTGGGGCGTGGCGGACAGGAACAGGCGGTGCTCGAAGCGCCCTCCGAGATCGCGGACCGCGCGGGTGAACTTCGTCTCGATGCCGTAACGCCCGCCGCTCGACGGGGCGGCGTGGTGGGCTTCGTCCAGGATCAGCAGGCTGCCCGGCCGCATCTCGCCGAGCCACTCGCGCATGGGGTCCGCCCACGCCGGATCGATGAGCAGGTTGTGGGAGACCAGAAAGCGGCTGTGGGTGCGCCACGGGTTGACGCCGAAGCCACGCTCCTGGCGGACCCGGGCGAGCCGGGCGCGGTCGAGGATCACGAAGAGGAGTCCGAAGCGTTCCTCCATCTCCGCCTTCCACTGCTCCAGGACGGAGGCGGGCGCGGCGACGACGATCGTCCGGACCTTCTTGCGAAGGAGCAGCTCGCGGGCGATGAGGCCCGCTTCGATGGTCTTGCCGAGGCCGGTGTCGTCGGCGATGAAGAGGTTCACGCGCGGCAGGCGGAGCGCCTTGCGCAAGGGCTCCATCTGGTAGGCGTCGATGCGGATGCCGGCCCGGAACGGGGACTGGAAGAGGCTCGGGTCGGTGGCGGTGACGCAGTTCCAGCGCAGCGTATGCAGGAAGGCGCCGAAGTGGCGGGGCGGGTCGAAGCCTCGCGCGCCGATGGCGCTCCACGCTTCCTGCTCCAGGATGCGGCGGTCGATCTCGAAGTCCCACCAGACCTCCAGGGTCCGGCCCTGGGCGTCGTCGTCGGCGCAGGCGAGGGCGACCCGCGGGGACGCGGGCGGCGCGGGGGCCTCCACCGCCTCCACGAGCCAGCGCCGCGAGCGCACTTCGACGAGCTCGCCGACGCGAGGGGGACGTTCGGGCAGCAAGCCGGCAATCTGGTTCAAGGTCGGTCTCGATACGGCCTCGCCGGGGGATCTCCCGATGTTACCCGCCCGCATCCTGTCGGGTGCACGTTACCTGCCGGGGTCTTCAGGTCGTAGCGCTTTCTACCCGGATGCCATGCTGGCGAGGTAGCGGTATTGCGGGCGAGCCGCGGTGGCCGGAAGGGGGCCCCCCGCCCGCTCAGGGCAGCCGGGTCGAGCCCGTCAGGTAGCGGTCGATCTCGCGGGCCGCCTCGCGGCCTTCGTGGATGGCGTGGACCACCAGGGACTGGCCGCGGCGGCAGTCGCCGGCCGCGAACACCCCCGGAACGCTGGTCATGTAGCAGCCATATTCGGCGGCGTAGTTCGAGCGCCGGTCGTACTCGACGGCCAGCGGGTCGGAGACCGCGTGCTCGGGGCCGAGGAAGCCCATCGAGAGAAGTACGAGGTCCGCCTTCCACTCGCGCTCCGTGCCGGCCACCTCCGTGAAGCGCCCCTCCCGGCGCTCCACCTCCACGGTGCGGATGCCGGCAAGCGTGCCGTCGCGACCCGCGAGGAACGCCTTGGAGGAGATCGAGTACACGCGCGGGTCCCGTCCGAACTTCCTTGCGCCTTCCTCGTGCCCGTAGTCCACGCGGAAGATGAGCGGCCACGCGGGCCAGGGGTTGTCCGGGGCGCGTTGCGGGGGTGGCTTGGGGAACAGCTCGAAGTTGGTCAGGCTCCGGCAGGACTGGCGCAGCGCCGTGCCGATGCAGTCCGTGCCCGTATCCCCGCCGCCGATCACGATGACGTCCCGGCCCTCGGCGGAGAGCGCTGGCGCCCGGCCGTCGAGAAGCGCCTTGGTGCTCTCGGTCAGGTACTCCATGGCGAAGTGCACGCCGGGCAAGTCGCGGCCATCGACGGACAGGTCCCGGGGCACCGTCGCGCCGGTCGCGAGCAGCAGGGCGTCGCTCTCCTTGCGCAGCCACCCGACGTCGGCGGGCTCCCCGCCGCCGAGCTCGGTCCCGGTGACGAAGCCGACGCCCTCCTCGCGCAGCAGGTCGATGCGCCGCAGCACGGTCTGCTTGTCGAGCTTCATGTTGGGGATGCCGTACATGAGCAGCCCGCCGGGGCGGTCTTCGCGCTCGTAGACGGTGACGTGGTGGCCCACCGAGTTGAGCTGCGCCGCCGCGGCCAGGCCCGCCGGCCCCGACCCCACGATGCTGACGCGCATCCCCGTGCGCGCCGCGGGCCGGCTCGCCTTCACCCATCCTTCGGCGAAGCCGCGGTCGATGATGGCCATCTCGATGTTCTTGATGGTCACCGGCGGGTCCGTGATCCCGAGCACGCAGGCGCCCTCGCACGGGGCCGGGCACACGCGCCCGGTGAACTCGGGGAAGTTGTTGGTCTTGTGCAGGCGGTCCAGCGCCTCGCGCCAGCGACCCCGGTAGACGAGGTCGTTCCACTCCGGGATCAGGTTGTCGATGGGGCAGCCGTCGCCGGACTGGCAGAAGGGGACGCCGCAGTCCATGCAGCGGGCGCCCTGGGTCGCGAGGCGTCCCTCGTCGTGCGGGGTGTAGATCTCGTCGAAGTCGAGCAGCCTCGCCGCCGCGTCCCGATAGGACGCCGCTTCCCGCGCGAACTCCTTGAAGCCGGTGGTCTTGCCCATGTGTCTGCCATTGTGTCTGCGCTTCGGGCGGCCCGAGGGAGCCGCCGTGTCCGGGAGCGATGGCGGGCCAAATCAAGCCATCGGATTCCTGGAATAGCTCATTCTCCGATATTTCAACTCAACGCGGATAAAGCTCATATTGGAACCGTGTTGTATTCCTGGTTTTTTCATAACCCCGGTAATCTATCTGATTTGTTCCGAAAAGCGCAACATCCGACCATACGGGAAGCGATATACCGATTTCTTTGGCCAGCAACCCGAGATCAAGGTTCCCGAGAAGCTGGACCGTTACAGGTCTCTTGGCATCCCAGAAAATGAAAGAACGGAAGAAACCTCTGGCGGATTCCGAATTGACCATATTCGCGATAAGTCTTGCATCGCCTTCAGTTTGACACGGCAAGAAGTAGCAGGTGTCGTCCAATATGACAGGCTTGCCATCGACGGGTCCGATGCATCGGAAATCCAGGCGTTTGTAAAATCCGGATATTGCGACTTTCCAGGGAGCGAAGCTGTACGGTCCTATGCCAAAGACGGAGAACCGAGGTCTATTTTTATAAATGATACTTGCGCGTCCGTCAAGAAGATTAGCGTGCGACCGGAGGTAATCCCAAGTCCGAGGAGCATTGCGTTCAATTTGGGAAGTGTCTTCTCCCACGGATTGCTGAGTAACGATCATGTAACGGGTCGATGTTGGATGTGGTTTCATCAATTCTGAACTTTTCAACATGGGATATAGATAAGTCGATTCTATATTCACAACTTCACCGAATCCGTTCTCGAAACTGCCATCTCCTGCGGGACGTAGTTCCATGACTCGCGAGCAATCGTGCTTCACGCCTGAACGCCACTTGATGGGAGATATGCCTGACAGGTGACCATAGGTATTGAAGGCATCCAAATCTGCAACCAGGTGACCGCTGCGTAATGCGAACGTAGAGTCATGCGTCGATGCCTCAAGATTTGGATAAATGGTGCACTCCCTGGAAGTAGTTCCTGATTCGAGGATACAAACCAACAGGCAGGCATCGACTGAAACACTGAAATATTTGGCTGCATCGATCAAGTAGATAGAAGATGTTGCTATGTATAGATTTCGGTTCCAGGCATGACGAAGTATCTTTCGAGCTACTACGGTCTTGCAGAGCATCGCGAGTACGGCCTGTCGTCCCGAAAGCCATTCCAGAAGATGCAACAGCATCCATTCCGAGATGTCGAAGTTGCTCTTGCCCGTGATCGCATCAAGGCCGCTAAAGCCTTGGAAGTTGGTTTTGGCGGGCAGATTCCTGCCGCCCAGCGTACCCACGGCTGAATTGGTCACCCAAGGGGGATTTCCGATCACGAGAATCGGTTCTCGGAGATTATCCAGTGTTCTGGACCAGTTTTTCTTGAAAAAGTCCTCATAGTGGACGTCCGCTTTTTCGATTGTTCTTGCTGCCTCTACATAGTCTGGATTGATCTCGAATCCGAGAAACATCGTGCACTTGGGGAAAGCATCCACAGAGGCCCGGAGAAATGAACCCTTGCCGCAAGTTGGCTCGATGATCGATTCAGGAGATACTCCCAGGCGATGGAGTGTCTTGCATACTCCGCGAGCGAGCACGCCGGGAGTCTGGAAATCTCCGAATTCTACTGTATGCTTGATATTCGTGGACATGCTTCAGCTTACCCGAATGATCCCATCGATCGTGCCTGCCTTTTCTATTACTCTTTTGTATTGAAGTCGCCATTGAAGTGCGTTTGAAATCGTCAGGAATCCCAAATCCGGAGGATTCTTCAATAGATGTTCTGCGAGTCTCGCAGCCTCGATGTCGTCGATGGGGAGATTCCGATCACCCATGAATGCGATCAGATCGTCCGAGTTGCCATCACGTTCGATTATCTCCAGGATCCCTCGTGTGGTCTGGTAGTCAGCGGTGCGCGACGCTTCGACGTAGATGGTGTGATGGATTTGAAGTCTCCCGGTTTGTTTCACGGCATCATCAATCTTCTCGTAGACGAATATGAGCAGAGAGTATCCAAGCCCCAAGATTTTCTGTCGGGCGGATTTGAACGGGGAAGATGACTGTGGTTGCTTGATGCTTGTAACTTTCAGATCCACATTGAGACCGGGAAAGTCGATCCCTTTGGCGGAACTGCCCTCATCGTAGATGTATTTCGTGTGAAGAAGGGCTTGGAATTTGTGTTCCAGGTACGTGCTTACCGCCTTTCCATCGGTGACACCATACAGATTCGGTTCGTCATGAGCTGATTCGATCTCAGCAAAGGTAGCTGCCTCGGATCCAAGAGCATCAATCGTCAACTGGGATTTCATGATCTTACCCATCGATTCTTGCTCCTGTAGTGATGCCTGCCTGCTGGATCGGATCAGGATCATCCAATTTATGATCATGTACGATGATCGGGCAGATAACGGGGAGAATTCCCTGTTCAAACAATTTCGCCGAAGCGCAGTAGGATCTTGAGATTAGTGCCGATGGCATTGGCAGGCGCATCGGGAGGAGTATTTCAAGCACGCGCGATTGCATCAACCGTGGCCTTGGAGTCAGCCGGTTCCGTGGGTCGTCCATTCAGTTACGACAACGAGGCGTTCAGTCCTCCGGCGAGCGAACCCCATGCAGAGCGCCGGTGGCGTTCATGAGCGAACCCTTGGTTCCAGCCATGTCGGATCAAGTAGCCGCCGCGACGGCCGCACGGGCCGCCGCCGGCTCGCCTTCCGGCGAGCCGCAGCCACCCTCGGCCCGCGCGCGCAGCACGCGCTTGTAGTCGGTGGGCAGCACCTTGACGAAGTCCTCCGCCGCGGCGTCCCAGTCCGACAGCAACCTGCCCGCCACCTCGGATCCGGTGTGCTCCAGGTGGCGCTCGATCAGGGCGCGGACCTCCCGGCGCTCCGCCATGTCTTCCAGACCCTCGAGCTCGACCATCTCCAGGTTGCAGCGCCCGGGGAAGCGGCCGGCGGGGTCCCAGACGTAGGCGATGCCCCCCGACATCCCGGCCGCGAAGTTCACCCCGGTCTCGCCCAGCACCACCACCCGCCCGCCGGTCATGTACTCGCAGCCGTGGTCGCCCACCCCTTCGACCACCGCATCGGCGCCGCTGTTGCGTACGCAGAAGCGCTCCGCCGCCACGCCGCGGAAGAAGCACTCGCCGCTGGTCGCCCCGTAGAGCACCACGTTGCCGACCAGGACGTTCTCCTCGGCCCTGAACGTCGACGCGCGCGGCGGATAGATGACGATGCGCCCGCCGGAGAGGCCCTTGCCCACGTAGTCGTTGGCGTCGCCCTCCACCTCCAGGGTCACGCCCCGGGCGAGCCAGGCCCCGAAGCTCTGGCCGGCGCTGCCGGTGAACCGGAAGTGGATGGCGCCGTCGGGCAGCATCTCCGGGCCGGCCTCGCGCACGATGTGGTTCGAGAGCATCCCGCCCACCACCCGGCGGGTGTTGTCGATCGGCAGCTCGCACCGTACCCGCTCGCCCCGCCGGAGGGCGGGCCCGGCCAGGCGGATGAGCTCGCCGTCGAGCGCCTCGGCCAAGCCGTGGTCCTGCTCGTGGAGGCGGTACACCCCAAGGCAGTCCTCGGGCGCCGGCGCCGGCGCGAGCAGCGCGGCGACGTCGACGTCCTTCGCCTTCCAGTGCGAGGCCCGCGGGGCGGCGCGCAGCGCATCGACCCGCCCGATCATCTCGTTCACGGTCCTGAAGCCGAGCCCGGCCATGATGCGGCGCAGATCCCGGGCCACCATGAAGAAGTAGTCGATGACGTGCTCCGGGGCGCCGGCGAACTTCCGGCGCAGCTCCGGGTCCTGGGTGGCGATGCCCACCGGGCAGGTGTTGAGGTGGCACTTGCGCATCATGATGCAGCCGAGCGCGACCAGCGGCGCCGTCGCGAAGCCGAACTCCTCGGCGCCGAGCAGGGCGGCGATCGCCACGTCCCGGCCGGTCTTGAGCTGCCCGTCGGTCTGCAGCACCACCCGCGAGCGCAGGTTGTTCATCACCAGGGTCTGGTGGGTCTCGGCGATGCCCAGCTCCCAGGGCACGCCGGCGTGCTTGATGGAGGTGATCGGGGACGCCCCGGTGCCGCCCGAATCGCCCGCGATCACCAGGTGGTCGGCCCGCGCCTTGGTCACCCCGGCCGCGACCGTGCCGACGCCGATCTCGGCGCCGAGCTTGACGCTGACGCGCGCCCTCGGGTTCCCGTTCTTCAGATCGTGGATGAGCTGCGCGATGTCCTCGATCGAGTAGATGTCGTGGTGGGGGGGCGGGCTGATGAGCCCGACGCCCGGGATCGAGTAGCGGAGCGTGGCGATGTGGTCGTCGACCTTGCCCCCCGGCAGCTCTCCGCCTTCGCCGGGCTTCGCCCCCTGCACGATCTTGATCTGGAGCTCGTCGGCGTGGGTCAGGTACCCGATGGTGACCCCGAAGCGCCCGCTCGCGACCTGCTTGATGGCGGAACGCCGGGAATCACCGTTCGGCAGGGGCGCGAACCGTGCGGGGTCCTCGCCGCCCTCGCCGGTGTTCGACTTGCCGCCGATGCGGTTCATGGCGACGGCCAGGGTCTGGTGGGCCTCCTCCGACAGCGAGCCCAGGCTCATGGCGCCGGTGGCGAAGCGCCGCACGATCTCCGCCTCCGGCTCCACCTCGCCGAGGTCCACGGGCGGTCCGACGGGGGTGAGCTCCAGCAGCCCGCGCAGCGTGGCGTTGCGGGTGCTCTCCGCGTCGGCGTGGTCGGCGAAGCGCCGCCAGGCGTCCTCGGAGCCGGTGCGGGCCGCCACCTGCAAATCCCCGATCGCCGCCGGGTCCCACAGGTGCCGCTCGCCGCCGCTGCGCCACTGGACGTCGCCCGGGTTGGGCAGCTCGCGCGGCGCCGGCGCGAGCTGCCGGTCGGGGTAGCCGATCCGGTGGCGGCGCTCCATCTCCTCGGCCAGCACCGCGAAGCCGATGCCGCTCACGCGGCTCGCGGTCCCCGCGAAGCACCGCTGCACGACCTCCGCGCCCAGCCCGATCGCCTCGAAGATCTGCGCCCCCTTGTAGGACTGGAGGGTGGAGATCCCCATCTTGGCGAGCACCTTCAGCATCCCCTTGGCGACCCCCTTGCGGTAGGCGTCCACCACGTCGGCGTCGGTCCGCGCGTGCCCGTGCTCCGCGAACAACCCGGTGCGCCGCGCGTACCACAGGGATTCGAACGCGAGGTAGGGGTTGACCGCATCCGCCCCGTAGCCGACCAGCAGGCAGTGGTGGTGCACCTCGCGCGCCTCGCCGGTCTCGACGACGAGGCCGATGCGGGTGCGCCGGTGGGTGCGGACCAGGTGGTGGTGCGCGCAGCCGGTGGCGAGCAGGGCGCTGATCGGCACCCGCTGCGGCCCGGCCGCGCGGTCCGAGAGCACCAGCAGGCTGTCCCCCTCGTCGATGGCCCGCGTGGCCTCGGACTCGATCCGCGCCAGCGCCTCGCGCAGCCCCGCTTCCCCGGACCCCCTGGGGAAGGTCGCGTCCACGGTCCGCGCCCGCCACCCGCGGACGTCGATCTCCGCCAGGGCGGCGAGCTCCCCGTTCGACAGGATCGGGTGCGGCAGGCGCAGCCGGTGCGCGTGCCGTTCGCTCACCTCCAGCAGGTTGGCCTCGGGCCCGACGTAGCATTCGAGGGACATGACCACCTCTTCGCGGATCGAGTCGATGGCCGGGTTGGTGACCTGCGCGAAGCGCTGCTTGAAGTAGTCGTAGAGCATCCGCGGCTTGTCGGAGAGCACCGCGAGCGCCGCGTCGTTGCCCATCGACCCCAGCGGGTCGCGGCGCTCGCGCACCAGGTCGAGAAGCATGAACTGCATGGTCTCGGTGGTGTAGCCGAACGCCTGCATGCGCTCGATCAGGGTCTCCTCGTCGAGGCCCCGGACGCCGCGCGGCGGGCCGAGATCGGCCAAGTCGAGACGCTGGCGCGCGAGCCATTCGCCGTAGGGGCGCTGCCTCGCCCACTCGGCCTTGATCTCGTGGTCGGGCACCATGCGCCCGGCCTCGAAGTCGATGAGGAACAGCCGCCCGGGCCGCAGGCGGCCCTTCTCCACCACCCTTTCGGGCGCGACCGGCGCCACCCCGACCTCCGAGGCCATGATGCAGCGCCCGTCGTCGGTGACGTAGTACCGGCTCGGCCGCAGCCCGTTGCGGTCCAGCACCGCGCCGATGCAGGTGCCGTCGGTGAAGGCGATGGAGGCCGGGCCGTCCCACGGCTCCATCAGGCAGGAGTTGTACTCGTAGAAGGCGCGCTTGTCGGGCGACATGTCGCGCCGCTGCTGCCACGCCTCGGGGATCATCATCATCACCGCTTCCGGCAGGGTGCGGCCGGTCATGAGCAGGAATTCGAGCACGTTGTCGAAGTTGCCGGAGTCGGAGCTGTCCGGCTCGATCACCGGGAAGAGCTTCTCCAGGTCGTCGCCGAAGAGGTCGGAGCGCATCACGCCCTCGCGGGCGTTCATCCAGTTGCAGTTGCCGAGCAGGGTGTTGATCTCGCCGTTGTGGCTCATGAAGCGGTTCGGATGCGCCCGGTCCCAGGAGGGGAAGGTGTTGGTGCTGAAGCGCGAGTGGATCATCGCGAGATGGGTCTCGTAGCCGGGCTCTTCGAGGTCGGGGAAGAACACGAAGAGCTGGCGCGGGGTCAGCATCCCCTTGTAGACGACCACCTTCGAGGACAGGGAGCAGAAGTAGAGCAGCCCGCGCTCGGCGAGGCCCTCGTCGCCGCGCAGGCACCGGCTCGCGTACTTGCGGATGACGTAGAGCGCGCGCTCGAAGCGTTCGCCCGCGCACCCCTCGCCCGCCTCGATGAAGAGCTGCTCCATGTGCGGCATGGCCGCGAGGGCGGTGCGGCCGAGGTCCGCGCCCTCGGGGTCGTGCGGCAGCGCGCGCCAGCCCAGGCATTCCTGGCCCTGCGCCGCGACGATTGCCTCGATGCGCTCCTTGCACGCGCGCCGCTCGGCCGGGTCGTGCGGCAGGAACACGTTGCCGATCCCGTACCGGCCCGGCTCGGGAAGCGTCCGGGCGAAGGCGGTCCGCGCGAAGCGCGCGAGCAGCTTGTGGGGCAGCGCGGTGAGGATGCCCGCCCCGTCGCCGGTGTTGGGCTCGCTGCCGATGCCGCCGCGATGCTCCATGCAGCAGTTGATGCGCCTGGCGTCGTCCACGATGCCGCGCCCGGCGCGTCCCTCGACGTCGCACACGAAGCCGACGCCGCAGCTCTCGTGCTCGAAGCGGGGATCGTAGAGCCCCTGGGCCGGGGGTGGTCCGGGGCGGATTCGATGCGTTGCGTTCATGGCACTCTTCCCTGCGAAGCCGGCCGCCGACTGCGATCGCGATGCGGGCTACGCGCGGGCTACGCCGCCGTCGGACGGCGGATTGCGGTATTCCGTACCGTTCCCGTTCCGGCGGACCCTGCCCGGATGGAATTCGCGACCGCGCTCCCGCCGGACTGCCCGGCGCTCGAAGCACGCGAGACGGGATCGGGAGGAACGACCGCCCCCATCCGCATGGATGGGGCTGACGCCCGACTCTGAACCGGGAACGGTCGGGGCGTCAAGTGCCGGGGTCGGGGCTGCCGGGGCCGGGGGTGCCGGGTTCGGGATCTGCCAGGACCCGGGGCCATGACGCCGGCATTGCCGAAACGGCCGTCGCGGTATCGCCCGCCAGCCCGCCAGCCTTGAAGGGCAGCCGCTATCGAACGACAATGCCATGCAGCTTCAAGCTCAGCGGGTACACCGCCATGCCGCATCGCCAACTCGTCCAGGCGCACGTCGACAGGGAAGTCGAGGAGGAGGCCTCGGCGGTTCTGGCCACGATGGGCCTGACGGTCTCCGACGCTGTCCGCCTCCTGCTCACCCGGGTTGCACGTGAAAAGGCACTACCGTTCGCTCCGCTCGTTCCCAACGCCCCCACCATCGCGGCCATGAAGGAGGCGCGAGCCGGCAATCTGCCGCAGTTCGAGGACGTCCAAAGCCTGCTCGACGACCTGCATGCGGACGATTGAGCGGACGCATCGGTTCAAGCGTGACTACAGGCGGGAGTCCCGTAGCCGCCACGGCACAGACCTCGATGAACGACTGGCGGCGATCGTACAGGCCCTTGCCACCGATGCTCCGCTGGAGCCCCGCCACCAGGACCACGCGCTCAGCGGCCCGTGGACCGATTTCCGTGACTGCCACGTCAGACCGGATCTGGTGCTCATCTACCAGAAGCCCGATGCCGGGACGTTGCGGCTCGTCCGCATCGGGTCACACGCTGAGCTCGGACTGTGACGTCGATGCGCGAGGAGAGAGACGTCTCCGGTGAACGACCGTCTGCTGCGGGCGCTCGCGAAAGAGCCCGTCGACCGAACCCCGGTGTGGCTCATGCGCCAAGCCGGACGCTACCTCCCGGAGTACCGGGCGGTGCGCGAACGCGCGGGCAGCTTCCTCGCGCTGTGCAGCACCCCGGAGCTGGCCTGCGAGGTCACCTTGCAGCCGTTGCGCCGGTTCGCGCTGGATGCGGCGATCCTCTTCTCCGACATCCTGACCATCCCCTGGGCGATGGGGCTGGGGCTCGAATTCGTCGAGGGCGAAGGCCCCCGGTTCCGCAGGCCGGTGCGTGCGGCGGCCGACATCGACCGGCTCGGCTGCCCGGACCCGGAGGACGATCTCGGCTTCGTGATGGATGCGGTCAGGGTGGTGCGGCGCGAGCTCGGCGGGCGCGTGCCTCTCATCGGCTTCGCGGGAAGCCCGTGGACGCTGGCGACCTACATGATCGAAGGCCGGGGCTCGCGTGATTTCGCGCGCGCGAAGACGATGCTCATCGAGCACCCCCGCGAGCTCCACCGCCTTCTGGAACTGCTTGCGACCGCGACCACCGGCTACTTGGCGGCCCAGGTGCGCGCAGGCGCGCAGGCGCTCATGATCTTCGACACCTGGGGCGGCATCCTCACCACGTCCGCCTACCACGAGTTCTCCCTCGAATACATGCGCCGGATCGTGGAGTGCCTGTCCCGCGAGCACGAATCCCGGGCCGTGCCGGTGGTGCTGTTCACCAAGGGCGGCGGAGGTTGGATCGAGTCGATGGCGCGAAGCGGCTGCGATGCGATCGGGCTCGACTGGACGGTGGATCTCGGGAATGCGCGCGCGCGGGTGGGGACGCAGGTCGCGCTTCAGGGGAACCTGGACCCGACGACACTGCTCGCTTCGCCGGCCCGGATCCGCGACGAGGTCGGCCGCGTCCTCGCCGAATATGGTCCGGGCCCCGGGCACGTCTTCAACCTCGGGCACGGCATCACGCCGGACGTCGATCCGGAGCACGTCGGCGCCTGCATCGACGCCGTGCATGCGCTCAGCCCCGAATACCACCGTGCAGCCGGGCCCGCAGCAAGGCCGGACGCATCCTAGCCAGGTACGGCCCGGGCCCCGGGCGCCTCCTCGTTCTCGGGCACGTCTTGAAACTCATGTTACGAAGCTCGGAAGTTCCGGAAATCAATGGATTGGTTCATCTCGCGATGGCATGGCCCTCTGATTTGCGCCATCGGCCACACGGACCGGCGGACTTGGCGTGTCGAAGCCGAAACGGACCCCGGAACTCGAGTTGAAAGACGCGGCGCTCATCCTCGCCAAGGGGTTCTGCATGGGCGCCGCGGACGTGGCGCCCGGGGTGAGCGGCGGCACGATGGCGTTCATCCTCGGGATCTACCGACGGCTGATCGAGGCGATCCGCGCGTTCGACACGGCGCTCGTGCGCCTCCTGCTCACACGCCGGTACCGGCAGGCGGCGGAACACGCGGATCTCGCGCTCCTCGTCCCGCTCGCTCTCGGGATCTTCGCCGCACTGATGTTCTTCACGCGCGTGGTTCCGCTCCCGCGGCTGATCGAGACCCGACCGGAGCTCGTTTACGGCCTGTTCTTCGGGTTGATCGTCGCCTCGGTCGCGGTGCTGCTCCGGTCCCTGGAAGGGATCCGGCCGGTCGAATGGATCACGATCCTGGCCGGGACCGCGGCCGGATTCGGGATCGTCAACCTCGTGCCGGTCTCGACGCCGGATGCGCCGTGGTTCATCGCGTTGAGCGGGGCGCTGGCGATCTCGGCCATGCTCCTGCCCGGGATCTCCGGCTCGTTCATCCTGCTGATCCTGCGCAAGTACGCCTACGTCTTCGACGGCATCGGACGGCTCGACCCGGGCGTCATCGTCCCCTTCGGCATCGGGGTGGTGCTCGGGCTGATGGCGTTCAGCCGCCTGCTCGCCTGGCTGCTGCGCAAGTGGCGCCGTGTGACGCTGCTCGCGATCTGCGGGTTGCTGATCGGCTCGCTGTGGATCGTGTGGCCGTTCCAGGAGCGCCGCTTCGAGATCGTGCGCGGCAAGCGCCGTCTGATGGAGAGCGAGCCGGTCTGGCCGGTCGCGGCCGACGAGACCACGCTGGGCGCCTTCGCCCTGATGGCGGGCGGGCTCGCACTCGTCGCCGTACTCCACCGCCTCGCGCGGCGCCGCGGCGGCACACCACCGCGCCTCTGAGACCGTCCGGCGGCCATGCCTGAAGTGGAGTCGGCGCCCGGGGTCCGGCCCGGGGCGTCGCCGGCCGCACCTGAGGGCACCCAACGACCATGCCCGAGCTGCCCGAGGTGGAGTCGGTACGCCGGGATCTGGCGCGGGGCGCCGGCGGCCGCACCATTTCCGCGATGACCGTGCGCGACCGGCGCCTGCGCTGGCCGGTCCCCGCCTCGTTGCCGCGCAAGCTCACCGGCCGCAAGATCCGCGAAATCCGGCGCCGCGCGAAATACCTCCTGCTCGGGGTCGGCAACGGAACGGTGCTCGTCCATCTCGGGATGTCGGGAAGCCTGCGGCTGCTGGATGCGCAGACCGCGCCGCAACCCCATGACCATATCGACCTCGTCCTCGACGACGGCCGGTGCGTGCGCTACCACGACCCGCGCCGGTTCGGATGCTGGCTGTGGACCGAGTCCGATCCGGCGCAGCACCGGCTGCTTGCCCACCTCGGTCCCGAACCGCTCGGGGGGGCATTCGACGGGACTTGGCTGCACGCACGGCTTCACGGGCGCACCGCGCCGATCAAGAGCCTTCTGATGGATCCCCGGATCGTGGCCGGGATCGGCAACATCTACGCGAACGAGGCGCTGTTCGTCGCGGGCATCGATCCGCGCCGGGCCGGCGGACGGATCGCGCGCCGGCGCGTCGATCGGCTGGTATGCGCCGTCCGGCAGGTGCTGGGAGCGGCGATCGACGCCGGCGGCACGACCTTGCGCGACTACGTGCGCACCGACGGCGCGGCGGGGGAGTTCGTCGGCCGGCTCGGCACCTACGGGCGCGAAGGCGAGCCCTGCCCGCGCTGCGCCGCCCCGATCGTCCGGGCGGTCATCGGGCAGCGCTCGACCTGGTTCTGCCGGAGATGCCAGCGGTGAGCCGAGCCCGGTGCGGGGCCTTCATACCACCTCAAGTTTCGGGATTCAAAATACCTTGAATCAGGCGATGGATTCCCGCTTTCGCGGGAATGACGACCAGCGTAAAAGTAACGTGTCTCGCTGAAATGACGTCATTCCCGCGAAAGCGGGAATCCATTTCGGTCAGCGAATCCCGAAACTTGAGATACCACCTGCCCGGTCAGGCGCAGGTACTTCTCGAACAGTGCCTCATGCGTCTCGGCGTGGCCGGGATCCTTGGGGATGCAATCGACGGGACAGACCTGCACGCACTGGGGCTGGTCGTGGTGACCGACGCATTCGGTGCAGCGGGAGGGATCGATCACGTAGATCTCCTCGCCCATGGAGATCGCCTCGTTCGGGCACTCGGGCTCGCAGACGTCGCAGTTGATGCACTCATCGGTGATCAGCAGCGCCATGCCGGTCTCCGCCGGGACACTTCAGCCTGCCTTCTTCCCCAGCGCCGCTTCGACGGCAGGATGCACGAAGCCGCTGACGTCACCGCCGAGAGCCGCGATCTCCCGGACAAGGCTCGACGAAATGAACGTGTACCCCTCGTCCGGGGTCAGGAACATCGTCTCGATACCCGGTGCGAGCTTGCGGTTCATGCTCGCGAGCTGGAACTCGTACTCGAAGTCCGACACCGCCCGCAGCCCGCGCAGGATCACCTGCGCCCCCTGTGTCCGGGCGAACTCCACCAGCAATCCGTCGAACGACTCGATCTCGACGTTCCCGACCTCGCGCATCACCTCATGTGCGAGCTCGACCCGTTCGTCCAGACTGAAGCGGGTGGCCTTTGCGGTGCTGCCCGCGACCGCGATGATCACCCGATCGAAACAGACCGCCGCCCGATGAACGAGGTCGGCGTGACCGTTGGTGATCGGGTCGAACGTCCCAGGGTAGATGGCGGTCCTCTCCATCGGTCGCCTCCGTGCGTGGGTTACCGTTGTTCCGCCGACCGGTGCCGGATCGACGCCGAGAGATCGCCGGCGCTCGATGAAGTGAACGATTTCATCTTGCTGCAACCCTCTTTGGCCATGATCCGGAGTTGCCCGAACGGTTCGAGGGCGAGCGCTACGACCACCGCCCCTCGTTCCCGAACCCGTCGTCCACCACCACGTCGAGGAGGGTCGGTCCGTCGCGGCGGGTCGATTCGGCGATGGCGGGGCCGAGGTCGTCGGGGTCCGTGATCCGCGTGGCGGGGACGCCCATCGCGCGGGCGAGCCCGGTGAAGTCGATCGGCGGGTCCTTGAACTCCATGCCGGTGTAGCGCTCGACGCCGTGGAACGACTTCAGCCGCTCCTTGATGATGCGGTAGCCGCCATTGTCGGCGATGACGTAGGTGATCGGGAGCTTCGCGTTGGCGGCGGTCCACAGCGCCTGGATGCTGTACATCGCGCTGCCGTCGCCCACGACGGCGACCACCGGACGGTCGGGCAGCGCGAGCTGCACGCCCACTGCCCCGGCCATCGCGAAGCCGATGCCGCCGCTGCCGAGCCCGAAGAATGCCTTGGCGTCGCGAAACGGGAAGAGCCCCGGCAGGGCGCGGGCGCTCAGGATCCCTTCCTCGACGATGACCGCGTCCCGCGGCAGGGCGTCGACGATGCGCAGCATCGCCAGATCCGGAGGCATCGGCTCGACGCCGGCGCCCGCGAGCGCGCGGGCGCGGATGGCTTCGCGCTTCGCCGACCAGTTCGATCCGCGGAGCGCCGCGATCGCGGCCGCCGCCTTCCTCGCGCCCTCGGCTCCGCGCTTGCGCTCTACCACGGGCGCGAGCGCGGCGAGGGTCTCCTTCACGTCGGCGCGGAGCGCGATTTCCGCCGCGTAGTTCTTCCCCATCTCCCGGTCCCGGAGTCCGATCTGGACCACCGCCAGGCCGTCCGGCATCGGGTCCACGTCGCTGTAGACGGACATGCGCAGCACGTCCGAGCCGATGCAGAACATCAGGTCACAGGCCGAGAGGGTGTCGCGGACCTCGCGCTGATCCCGGGTCAGCGCGCCCATGAAGGCCGGATGCTCGGAGAGGAAGTGGGCGCCGTCGCAGACCGTCTGCTGGTAGACCGGCGCACCGAGCAGCTCCGCGACCGCCGCGGCTTCTCCCAGGGCGCCGGAAGTCGCGATCTCGTGGCCGGCCACGATCAGCGGACGCCGCGCCGCCAGCAGCCGATCCGCGAGGCGATCGAGGGCCGCATCGCCCGGCCGGCCGGCGGTGTCGACCCGCGTGGGCGTGCCGAGCTCCAGCGCCTCCTGCTCGTTCAGGACGTCGCCGGGCAGCGAGATGAACACCGGCCCGGTCGGCGGGGTCGTCGCCACCTTCGCCGCGCGGCGCACGATGCGCGGCAGGTCCCGGAGCCGGGTGACCTCCACCGCCCATTTCACGAGCGGCTGCGCGATGGGCACGAGCGGGGCGTAGAGCATCGGCTCGGTGAGCCCGTGCCCCTGCTCCTGCTGTCCCGCGGTCACGATCACCGGGGAGCCCATCCACTGCGCGTTGTAGAGCGAGCCCATGGCGTTGCCGAGGCCGGGCGCGACGTGGACGTTGCACGCGCTGAGACTGCCGGAGGCGCGCGAGTAGCCGTCCGCCATCGCCACCACCAGCGCCTCCTGCAACGCCATGACGTAGGTGATCGCCGGCCGTTCGGGCAGCGCGGCCATGATCGGGAGCTCGGTGGTGCCGGGGTTCCCGAACAGATGCGTCACGCCCTCGCTCTCGAGCAGGGCGAGGAACGCTTCGCGGCCGAAGATGGTGTTCGCGGCGTCAGGCATGGCGTCGCGCATGATGTCCGGTGCTCCTGTCGATCGTGGGCCGGGATGGGCCGGATGGGCCGCGCGCTGTGCCGCGAGCGCGTTCAGGCGCGGCCGACGGCATCCGTAATCGGTTGCATCCGTGATCGACCAGGGGTTCGATCGGAGGCCGTGGCCCACTTCGAGTCCTTGCTTCCTGGCCAGTCACCCTGCTGCTCGAACACCGATGCGGCCGACGGTCCGGTCGAGCACCCAGTTCGCGAACGAGTGCACCACCGGCTCGTGCACCGAGAGCCGTCCGGAGGCCGCCGCCGGTGATTCGAGGCCGGCCTGCTGGCGCTCCGAGATGGCGTTGTCCTCGGGAATGGACTTGTCCCAGCGCCGGTAGTACTTGCCGACGTGCTCGCCGAAGTCGGGCCGCGCCACCGTCGATGCCGGGAAGCACGAGCCCTGGATCACGCGGCACCTGCGCGGGCCGTCCGGGAGGGTTTGCAGCCACCACATGCAGTCCTTCGTGGTGCCGAAGAACGTGGTCGGGTAGAGCACGGTGAAGGAGCTGCCCGACGCGGGCCGGCCTTGCAGCCCTTCGACGTGGGGGAACGGGGTGGTGTCCTCGGGGAGGACGGCGATGGTGCCCTCGCCCTCCATGTGGATGGAGTCCCATTCGCCGACGGTCTCGATCGGGTCCGTCTCCTGCAGGCCGATGGAGCTCCGGTGCACGGTCGGGGTGTGGTAGTCCTCCATCGCGTTCTCGATGTAGAGCTTCCAGTTGCAGTCGAGGTCGTAGTGCTTGCGGCGCACCAGTTCGAAGGTCTCGAACCGGTACGAGCCGAACTGCTCCGGCAGGTCGCCGAGCCACGCTTCGAGGTCCGCGCAGTCGTCCGAGAAGCAGACGAAGATAAACCCGGCCCAGATGCCGAGCCGGATCGGGGCGAGGCCGCTGCCCTCCCGGTCGAACCCGCGCGTCTTCTCCATGCCGCGGCAGCCGGAGAGCGAGCCGTCGAGTCGGTAGGTCCAGGCGTGGTAGGGGCAGACGATGGCGCGGCGGCGCCCGGAGTCGTCGAGCAGCCGGGTGCCGCGATGGCGGCAGGTGTTGGCCAGGGCCCGGATCCCGCCGTCGTCGCCGCGCACCACGATCGCCGACCGGCCGCAGAGATCGAATACGCGGTAGTCGCCCGGGTCCGGGATCTCGTCGGCCCGCCCGACGAGGTGCCAGCTCCTGGCGAGGATCCCGTCGACTTCGCGCCGGTAGAACGCATCGGAGGTGTAGCACCACGGCGGCAGCGACGCCGCGTCGAGCAGCGGGCGCCGGACGCCTTCGTAATGGCGGGGGTCGAAGATGTCGGTCATCGGTCCGGATGCCTCCCTCGGGTACGCGCGGGCATCGTGCAAAAGCGGTACCGGACGGTCAAGCAGGTGTGTCGGGTGTTATCCTCCCGCAGGTCCGCGCGGACGGCAATCTTCGAGAGAGGACGATCATGATCGACATGGTGCTCCGCCGGTGGCGAGGTGATGGACGGATCGGGCGGCGGCGCAGTCAGGGCCGACGTCGGCATCCACGACGGCCGGATCGCGTGCATCGGCGATCCGTCGGGGCAGGAATCGGCGGAGCGCGTCGAATCGAATGGGCTTGCCGCATGTCCCGGATTCATCGACCTGCAATGGCGGCGCTCGCCCTGCTGCGGCCTCGGCACGATGCGGGCGCACGCGCCGCGTCGCTCGAGATCGCCCCGGCCTTCCTGTTTCAAGCCGCCTGCCGTCGCCGTTCCCGTGCCAGGTCGTATCCGGCCTGGACGCGCAGCCAGTGTTCCGCGTTGCTCCAACCGACCCGTTCCAGCGCCAACGCCAAGCGTGGCGAAACGGCGGCGTTTCCGTTCAGCACGCGCGACAGGCTCTCACGCGCTACGCCAAGGTGTTTCGCACACTCCGTCACCGTCCAGCCGACGGCCTCCATGCTGTCCCGAATCATGGGGCCGGGGTGCGATGGATTGAGCATGGGCATGTCAGGGCCTCCTCTGTGTACCGGCCGCATGATCTTCGGCGTCGTCGACTATCTCGTCGAGATCACCAAGTACATCGCATTGCAGCCCGGCGGCGTCCTCTGGATGGGTACCGAAGGGCACGCCGGTCCGATCGAGGCTGGCGATACCGTGGACATCGAGATCACCGGCATCGGAACGCTGAGCAACCCGGTCGTCGCCGGGGCCGGTGCGGCACATTCCGCTTGAGACGGGTTGCCGCCCGGTGCAAGCTCTGCCTTGCTTCGATGGCGCTCCAGTATGTCGGTCGCCGATCGGATATGGATGTCCTCTAATGGATCAGACAGGAAAAGTGGGAGCGTAGGCAGGCGAAGAACGGTGGGCTTCATGAAGCAACGAGCGCCGTCCCCGGCATCCGAAGCACGGTGGACAACTGTGCCTCTGCATTACTCGGCGACGCATTCCGGGCATCGGCGGAACGGATCATGATTGGTGGCTGCGATGATCGAGGCTCAAAAGCAGCGCATCCGCGACCCGGTTCATGGGTTGATCGTGTTTGGTGGGAAGGACAAGCATCGGAACGAGACGGATCGAATCGCGTGGGCTTTGCTCAACACACGCGAATTCCAACGGCTGCGGCGCATCCGCCAATTGGGTTTCTCCGATCTGGTCTATCCGGGTGCGACGCACAGCCGTTTCGCGCACAGCATCGGTGTCTATCAAACGGCCCGCCGGCTCGTTGACGTCATCGCGCGTCAACAGGGGGAACAGTACGATCACTACCGGGCGCGCGTAGTGCTTCTGGCTGCGCTTCTGCACGATATCGGGCATGGACCGTTCAGCCATGCGTTCGAGGCCGCGGCCCTCAAGGATCCCCTCATCCTTTACATGAAGAACATTCTCTAATCTATTGATTATATGTTCATCTATTATCTCCAGGGTGTTATAGATTTGCACAGCGCTGAATTTGAGATCAAAATTGAGCCTCCGAATCGACCGGGGGCGGACGATGAAACAGAAAGTGGTCATGCAGCGCGACGAGATGGCCGAATTCATTTCGAATGTGTATGGCGGTGACCTACACGCCAAACGAGTGCTGTCGTTGGCCAATGCGACGTTGGGGGTGCTCACCAGTGCGTCGCTGGCGGTGCACTTGGTGGGGCAAGGGTTGGCGCAGGCACTGGGGAAGCTGAGCAAGCATGGTGTGAAGCAAGTCGACCGGTTGCTGAGCAATGAGGGCATTGATGTGGGCACGTTCTTCGGATACTGGGCTCCGTATCTGGTGGGAGGGCGTGTTGAGATTGTGGTGGCATTGGACTGGACGAGCTTTGCGCGGGACGGTCATGAGACGCTGGTGCTGTCGATGTTGACCGGTCATGGTCGTGCGACGCCGTTGATGTGGAGGAGTGTGGAGAGTTCGAGTCTGAAGGGGAATCAGCGCCGGTATGAGGATGAGTTGCTGTGTCGGTTGCGCGCGGTGATGCCGTCGGGGGTGAAGGTGACGGTGGTGGCGGACCGGGGGTTTGGGAGTGGTCCGATGTTTCGGTATCTGAGTGAGGAGATGGGTTTTGGGTATGTGATACGTATCCGTGGGGACATTTACGTGACGAGTGCGAAGGGGGAGCGGCGATTGGCATCGGATTGGGTGGGGAAGGGAGGTCGTTCTCGGACGTTGCGTGGAGCGAGAGTGACGGATGCGCATGAATTGGAGGTGGGGACAGTGGTGTGTGTGCATGACAAGGAGATGAAGGAGGTGTGGTGTTTGGTGGCGAGTGAGGGCAAGGTGGCGACGCGTACGCTGATTCGCTACTACGGCAAGCGTTGGGGGATTGAGACGAGCTTTCGCGACATCAAGGACATGCGATTCGGGATGGGGTTGTCGTCGATGCGTATCAAGCGGGTGGAGCGTCGCGACCGGCTGTTGTTGCTGAGTGCATTGTCGATTGCGTTGTTGACGTTGTTGGGTGCGGCGGGGGAGCGTTTGGGATATGACCGGTGGTTGAAGGCGAATACGGTGAAGCGCCGCACGCATTCGCTGTTTCGTCAGGGACTGATGCTGTATGAGCACATTCCGAATTGGCCGGAGCATCGGTTGCGGCCGTTGGTTGAGAAGTTTTCACAGATGCTCATGGAGCAGCGAGTGTATCGTGAAATCTTTGGTGTCATCTGATGTCTCAAATGAGGGGATTCATGAGGCCGCGGCCACGGCGGCGGGCCTACCACGTCGGCACGAGGAGTGGGGCGCGGAGATTATCCAGGGGGATACCGAGGTCAACCGCGTGCTGCGAGAAGTTGACGAGCAATTGCCTGGAGCGATAAGCGCGCTGCTGAAGGAGGAAGACCCGAAAGACATTTTCGCTGCCGTCGTCTCCAGCCAGTTCGATGCGGATCGGCTCGATTACATGCAGCGGGACCGATTGATGGCCGGCGTCGAGTTCGGACACTTCGACAGCGACTGGTTGTTCGATTGTCTGGAAGTGGGATCGATCACCATTGGCCAAGAGACGCCGTATGAAGCGCCGTGTCTCTTTCTCGACCCCAAGGGCGTACAGGTGGCCGAGGAATATCTGGAGGCGCGCTACCGGCTGTATCGAATGGTTTACATGCACAAGACGACTCGATCCGCCGAGAAGATGCTTGAGGCGCTGCTGAAGACGGCCGCATCCGATCTGAAGGACGACGAACTGGCGAAGCGAGAGCCGGTCTTGCGTTACTTCGTGTCCTCGACTCTCGGCACTTATCTTGCGCTTGACGACGCGTCGGTCTGGGCTGCACTGGCGATTTACGCGGAATGCACAAATCCGGTCGTATCCAGGCTGGCAGGGCGTCTGCGCGATCGCGATCTCTATAAATGCGTCGACATCGGCGTGCGTGACAATACGAACGGCAATCTGTATCGACGCTTCAGACGTAAGTTGAAGGAACGATCTGCTGAAGAAAATGAAGGTCTGCTCTTCGATGATCCGACGGTCATGCCTTACAGATGGTACGACTTCGACAATGATTCCGCGCTCAACAAGGTCCTGGTGAAAACACGCCGGGACATGAACGAACCGGAAGATATTGCCGAAGCATCGTCAATCGTGAAGGCACTCCAGGGCAGAAAACGTATCCAGCGCGTCTACGCGCCGGATTCGGACAGAGCCGCTGAACTTACAAGTATGTTGGAGGAGGTGGATAAATGAATGCCGAAGACATCGCTGCCGGATTGATCGCATTGCATGAGAACAAAGAACTGAGCGGGCGGAAGCGGCTGCAGAAGGAAGCCTATCTTCTGCATCGCTGCGGGGCGGATTTCGACTTGCCGTTCACCTACCACCACTATGGACCCTATTCTTTCGAGCTCGCCGAGGGGACACTCTACGCCCAAGCCGAGGATCGTATCGAGATAAGGGAAGACGTCGGACGGTACGGTGTCCGATTCGCGATCTTCCGGGCCAAGGAAGACACTCGGATTCCGGATCACATCGGCCAATTGCCTTCCGACAAAGCCAGACGGTTGCTGAGCAGAATGACAAAGGTTTCGGACATGGTTCTCGAGATCGCCGCGACCATTGCCTTTCTACGCGATGAGAGAGGATATGGGGATAATGCGGTTGATGAGACAAAAACCCGAAAACCGCGCAAGGCGTCGAACGAACGTGTACAGGAAGCGCAGGCACTATTGAGCGAACTGGGCTTGTAACCCACAGCCCGCTTCCGCCGGTTCCAGTTCCAGCGCTGAGACGGTAGCGCCCTGGGAACAGTGGGAGTTGACGTGCCGAGAAGTACCCTCGGTGCGGATCTCCGGTCAAACGCGCGGGGTCGATCCGAGTGGCCGGCACGGCTCACGCCCCGCCACTTGCGTTGATCTGTTCCAGACCGTCAGCCTACGCCGTTCCTTTACCGGATCGTATCCGGCCTGGACACGCAGCCGGTGCTCCGCGTTGCTCCAATTGACTCGTTCCAGTGCCATCTCATGTCTCCGCCGTGGCGGATCAATCAATCGTCCGGTCTCTGTTGTCCCGAAGTGAATCCCGGATCTCCCGGAGTAATACGTTATTCTCGCGCGTTGTCGTGATCGCGAAATAAAGCGGATACAACCCGAGCGTGATCACGGTAAGAACTACGAACAAGACGAAGTGCCCGATCCTTTCGGCGAATGTCATAGCGAGATCTCCCGTTATTGGATGCTGTAGCGGATGGCAATATCATCAGGATGAAAAATCCCGGATGCTATTCGCGATTGCGTTGAAAGTATGACTTTCAATGAACCCGGTTGCCGTGCCAAGAAATTGATGAGAGTCACCTACGCCTTCGATGCATCAGATGTCATCGCTAGACGTCATATGCTTGCTCAAAAGTCACCCACATCCCTCTGCATCTTCTCGGTCAAAAATCGACGCACACTGTTGGGAAGAGTAAACTGAATGATTGAAATCACATCACCTGTATCGTCTTCGTTGATAGAGTACCTGTCAGTTGCATAAGGTGTCGGCCCATACGCACGTTCACTGCGCAAAATACGGGGTTTTCCGGCCGAAACAAGGTGTGGCTCAAATTCACTGCCAGTGAGGATAAGCCACACGCGCTAACGGCCGTCTTCAGACCGTCATTCCCGCGAAAGCGGGAATCCATTTCAATCACGCAAGTCTCTGGATTCCCGCTTTCGCGGGAATGACGGATTTTCTCGGAGCCCGCTCCTGGTCTGATCGGGGTGATAGCGAATCCTTCGATTTATGCAACAATCGGGTGCAGTTTCCTCAAGAACAAAGGAATACCAAGAATAGACGAGAAAAAGAACAGTGTCCAACTCCACCCTACTTTGACTTGCACTATATCTCCGGTAGTAGTGTTCTTTAGTGGCACTTTCACCACAATCCCCTTACCGTTGACTCTGTTATCAGGATTAGATGCGATCCGTAGCCGGGGAAAGCGAACCCTCGCTAGATCGTCTAGCCGGAGTGTCAGTCCATTTCAGCCGGAAGTCAATACCGGGACGGGAAGCCTCCCGTAGATCCGCTACGGGCGATTCTGGGCGCCGTGGGTGGTATTCTGGTATGATGCTTCGTCTTCACCGTTTCGGCTCCCTATCCTGATTCCGCTCAGCTTCGCGGACGTATCCCGGAATAACCGGCGAGTTCAACCCCTTCAGCCCGCGAGTGTCACAAGCACCGTCGAGCGCCGTCTAGCCTCGAACCCGGCCCGCCCGTTACCCTGATACGTGCCGGCCCGCCCCGCGAGCGCGATGTCCCGATCGGCAGGATGTAACAGTCCACGAAGGCCAGTGAGCGCCGGAGTCCGCCCGCGATGGCGCTCGATAGCTACCAATTCCGTACCTTTTCCGGCACGTTCGGTGCGGAATTGGTATCCGGACGTGGTTCGGATTTGGCGCTTGACCGTCCGCCCGCCCGCCGGCGAGCGCACTAGGCCGAAGTTCCCTGGGCGTGACAAGGTTCAACTGATTGATTGAAGGTGGAATTTTCAGATTTTGGGAGTTCCCGGTACTGGGAACATTTCGATGAGGTGCGCGGCGCGGCGTTGAGTCGGGGTCGGCTCGGTGAGCAGGGACAAGGGCGGTGCGGCAGGGTCGGCCGGGACCCGGCAGGTGTTGCGGCAGCGGGTCGCGAGCTCTGCGATCAGGGTATCGAGGCTATGAAGAGGCAGGGCAACCGCATATAAAATCACTGTCCCATCAATACCTTATCTCGGAAGCCATCGTTCAATGCCGCCCGGATACGCTTCTTCCTGATGCTGATCTTCGCCGACTCACGCTTCAGAAGATTGACCGCCACATGCCGAATCACTCCCATATTGTGCGGTGCATTACCCCGACGAATCCGACTCTCGTCTTCCCGAAACGTCACATCCAATCTCCAGTGCAGCTCATTCTCGATTCCCCAGTGTGAACGCACCGCTCGCCCAAATGTCTCCACATCTTCCAGCGACGTAATGTAGTACCGTTGCTCAATACTCACACGCCCATCACTCCAGCGCTCCGACTCCACCATCCCGACCGCTCTCAACCCATTCCACTTCTTCACACAAGACAACGCACCCAGGTCGGTGGACAAATAATAGCTCCTGGACTCTACCCGTCCGTGACCATCCTCCGCCGTCTCGTCGTTCTCAATCCCCTCACACTCGAAATCCCTCTCCCGTGCCGCATCAAAATACCTCCGAACCTCCCTGTTCAATTGCTTCTGG
Organism: Gammaproteobacteria bacterium; assembly: GCA_965204915.1. Classification (GTDB taxonomy): domain Bacteria; phylum Pseudomonadota; class Gammaproteobacteria; order HK1; family HK1; genus HK1. Next base: position 231,502 of record OZ242023.1, read on the forward strand.
TTCCCCTTCACCGCCAACACGTAATCCCCTCCCCCTTCCTTGACCTGCTTCGCTATCGCTCGTTGGCATCCCATCGCATCCAGCGTCACGATACACCCCGACAATTCCAGCTTATCCAGCAGCTCCGGCACCGCCGTGATCTCGTTCGACTTCTCCTCCGTCTTCACCTGCCCAAGCACCACTGCATTGCTACACGCCCAGGCACTCACCATATGCATCGCCTTCATACCCCGTTTGCGGTCGTGGGAACGCCTCTGCGTCTTCCCGTCCACTGCAATAATCTCACCATCACTCAACTTCACGACATCTTCCATCCAGCTCATGAAGCAGTCCTGAAAACCCCTCATCGACAGCGCCGAGATGATTCGTGCAATCGTGTCGTCCACCGGGACCCCATTGGCCAGCGGAACATAGCGGCGAAGCCACTCCAGCTTCGTGCGCCCAAATTCTTCGATGTCACTCCATCCCTCCGCGCCACTGACCACCGCACACACGCACAGGACGATGACATCAATCAACTCATGCTTCTTGTTTCTATCGACTCGCGGATCCTCCAGCTTTGAGAAATGCTCGATCAAACTTGCAGGGGCTGTCGTGTTCATTTCTTGCCATCTCCATCTCCTTGATGAAGACGCCATTAGATCACAAAACTTGTTGATGTCAATACATTTTTAGTGATCTTGCCCTGTATGAAGAGGCGCGTCGTCGTCGGTGCGCCGGCAGGCCTTCTTGTGCCGGGCGCGGTCGGTGGGTTGGGCCGGGGCGACGGGGTCGCGGGTGCGCCGAGCTTCGGCCAGGGTCTCGTCGTCGAACAGCAGCGGCGCCCAAGCACGGCGAAGATGCCACTCCAGGTAGCCGGCCAACAGGCAAAGGAACAGGTGCGCGCGTACCCGGCGTTCCTCGCGGTGGTGGATGGGACGCACCCGGATGTCGCGCCCCTTGAGAGCTCGGAACCAGCGCTCCACGTCGGCCAGCCCCTTGTAGGTGCGCACCGTGTCTTCGGGCGAGAGTCGCTGCGCGGGCTCGCTGGTGCGAAGCACATACAGCCCGTCGAGCCGCGCCTCGGCATCGACCCGCTCGTGGTCTCGTTCGTAGACCAAGCGCCCCTCGCGCACTTCCCACCGGAAGTGCTTGGCCATCTTGTGCCGGGTGATGATCCGGCCCACCTTGTGCCCGATGTGTGCCGCATCGAGCGGCGTGCGGGTGCGCCGGGCGGCCTCGCGCGCGACCCGTTCGAGTCCCGCCTCGGTGGCCGCGAGCAGCGCCTCGCGCTTGCGCGCGCGTTCCTCGGCCAGCAACGGGTTGTAGCACCCCACCAGACGCTCGCCGGGATAGTGCGGGCTGACGAACTCGGCCAGGTTCTGCTCATCGAACAGCGATAGCTGCAACGCCTCGCTCTCGACCAGCGAGCGCACCTGCGGCGCGCGCAACGCGCTCACCCAGCCCAATCCGCGATGGCGCTTGAGGTGTTCGATGCGCACCTGCGTGAGCAGGCCCCGATCCCCGACCAGCACCACCCGTTCGAGCCCGAAGTGCTCGCGCAGCTTGAGCACTTGGTCGGCCACGGTGTTCGGGTCGGCGGTGTGGCCCGGAGAGGCCTGGACCGCCACCGGGCATCCCCCCGGGGCGGTCAACACGGCATACACCACTTGGGGCCGACCGCGCTTGCCGTCGCGGCTGTAGCCAAAGCGCATCAGCGGGCAGGTGCGCCCCTCGTAGTCGCTCCCGCTCACGTCGGCGAACACCGGCTCGCCTTCGCGCAGATGGCGCCGGGCGAGCCGGCGCTCGATGCGCCCCTGACGCGCGAGCAGCCAATCCATCGCCGCGTACAGCGCGTCCTCGTCGGCATCGCCCAGGTCGAGCTCTTCGGCCAACGTCGTGGTATGCCACAACCGGGTGGTGGCGAGCTTCGAGGCCGGATGGAGCAGACGTTCCACGACCATCGCCACGACCCGGTCGCGCTCGGGGGAGCGCTTCGGGGCGATGAGCCGGTCGAGCCCCAAGCGCCGGACCAGGGTCAAGAGCAGCTCGACATGGCCGTGGGGCGCCGAGCGTTCGATGGTGAAGGCCGCTTCGGGGGAGACCAGACGCTGGCCCTTGAGCACTCGGCGCAGGGAATCGACCTTCTCCGCGGGCCAGTCGGTGAGGTTGGCCAAGGTCTTCTTGCGCACTCTCGCGCCCTCGCGCCAGCCTTCTCGCAGCAGGATCGCGGGGCGGGAGTTGCGGTTGGGGACGGCTTCGATATACATGGGAACGAAGATATCCCGTCATCTTCTCAATGTCAAGCTCCATATCGTCATTTACATGGGAACAACATCCAGCGTCTCCCGTACCCCTTTTTGTTTACAAATCAAACAATTACTCTCAATTCAACCCCCCAAATCCCAGGGAACTTCGGACTAGGCAGAATTGCACTCCGGGGTTCCGGCTGGCAATCTGGCGCGTACCGAAGGAATCAGACTGTAGGTGCTATTGTTGGAACCCGGATTTTCGTGATGGAGAAAACATGCTCGTATTCAGTCACTTGTACGAATCTGGCCAGTTTCGCGGTCCCGCCCGCAACCGATGGAGTGCAGGCGGTCGCAGCCGGCGTCGGCAGGGTGGAACGCGGGGCTTCGAGAGGGTTGCCGGAGTCCGGGAGCACCGTAGCCGGTCGAGTCGACGAGCGGGGCGGTTCCGATCCGGCCCGGCCGCCGATGGCTTCGCCACCCGGGTCCACGGTCGAACACGCTCCGTCCGCTCGGGAGGCGGAACGAACCGGGGCGGGATCCGGGACGGAACAACCTGGGGCGGAACGACTTGGGGCGAAACAACCTGGGGCGGAACAGCCCGGTGACGGCGACGGACCCGGATACGACTCGGTTCTTGGCGCAACGGGCACGTCGCCGCAGTACGGCCTTCTCGGCCACGCCTCCGGCCGCAGGATCGCACTCGACCTGAACCAGACCCATACGATCAGCCTGTTCGGCGTCCAGGGCGGCGGCAAGAGCTACACGCTGGGCAGCATCGTGGAGATGGCCTGTATGCCCGTCGAGGGGGTCAACACACTCCCGCATCCGCTCGCCGGGGTCATCTTCCACTACAGCTCGACGCTCGACTACCCGCCGGAATTCACGTCGATGGCGGCGCCCAACACCAGCGAAGCGGAAGTGGACGCCTTGCGGGTCGACTATGGCGCCACCCCCCGGGCGCTCGATGATCTGGTGATCCTCACCCCTGCGGCAAAGGTCGAAGAACGCAGCGCCGAATACCCGGGGGTCGAGGTCCTGCCGATCGCTTTCGCGGCGTCGGAGCTGAAGGCGTCACACTGGAAATTCCTCATGGGGGCGGTGGGCAGCCAGAGCATGTACATCCGGCAGCTTGCACTCATCATGAAGAAGCTGCGCGGCGAGATCACCCTGGATGCGCTTCGCCAGGGGGTTCGCGACTCCGGGCTTTCCGAGTATCTGAAGGAGCTTGCGTTGCTCCGGCTCCGCTTCGCGGAAGAGTACATCGACGACGCCCGCCGGCTGACGGACGTCCTGCGTCCGGGGCGCCTCGTGATCGTCGATCTGCGAGATGAGCTCATCGAAAAGGACGAGGCATTGGGGCTCTTCGTGGTTCTTCTCCAGATGTTCGCCGAGACCACCTACCGGTGCAGGCGGTTCAACAAGCTGTCGTCTTCGACGAGGCCCACAAGTACATCGGCAGCCCGGACCTCGTTGCGGGACTGGTCGAGGTGGTACGCGAGATGCGCCACAAGGGCACGAGCATCCTGGTGGCGTCGCAGGATCCGCCGTCCGTGCCGGCCTCGCTGATCGAGCTATCCACGCAGATCATCCTGCACAAGTTCAATTCACCCGCTTGGCTGAAACATATCCAGAAGGCGAACACCGCGCTCGATGCACTGACCCCCTCGAGGCTCGCCTCCCTCGGGCCGGGCGAGGCTTACGTATGGAGCAGCAGGGCCACGGACGACGCATTCACCCGAGGGGCGGTCAAGATCCGCTGCCGTCCCCGTATCACGCGGCACGGCGGCGGGACGAAGACGGCGGTCGGTCCTTCGGGTGGGTAGACCTCACACCTGACCAACTGACTTTACACCCTGAAATCCTACCCATGCGGGACCATATGTGGAGCCACTCTAAGTCGAGCGGCAATCTTTCCTTGCGACCATCCTTTGCTTATTAAAGTGTCGGTCTCCTGACGCAGCTTTTCTTCGGCAATACGCTTGCGGTTATCCCATTCGGGATCGTTGCGGTTCATCGACTCGACCCTGGCGATGGCGAGTGCCAAGCCCAACCAGAGATTCTCCATGGCTCTTTCGAATGCTGCTTCGGAGCCTTCCATAATGCGGGTGGCTTCCTCGTAACTGAAAGGTTCACGAACACCGGAGTCGACCTCATGATCGGCGCCGAGTGGTTCATGGTTATCACCTCGGTCGATTTTCCAGGCAATGATGTATCGCGAAAGCATATGTTTGCTGAGCTGGTTCACGATAACCCGGGACTTAGCATCATTATCGTCGGAGGCCATGAAATTGCAGCGTATCCGAAGATCGGGATCTTTGAAAGTAGGCAGCCTGAATGGAAACAACACCTCATTACACGGCATAAGCCACAGGGTATAGGTCTCCGTGTTCATCAATACATTTCCTTTCCAGATGGATTGTGGTTTCACGTTTTCCGATGAATAATAGTACGTACCCCGATCCGATTGCGGGGGGATACGCCCGTTGTTAACCAACAGGATCCAGATCGCCATCGGCGGGACTTGATAGTGCTCGGCGACGTCCGCCTGCTTTTCGTCGGAAGTGTTGCCGCCGAGCATGTCGTCCACCTCTTCGAACGGACTCAACAGCTCCGCCGCGAAGGTCCGTTGCGCCTTTTGCCGGTAACTGTACGCCTGCGTAGCAGGAAACAACCGGCGAGAGCCGCCGAACAAGCGGTCGCCGATCAGCCGGGCGAGCTCGAAGCGGCGCCCCGTTTCCCATTTGGACCGGAACGCGATGCGCGTTCCTTCACCGTTGCGGTCGAGGGCGAAGGCCAATTCGTCGGAACGTTTCGTATGATCTGAAATCGTACCGGCGGTCGTTCCGGCAAGCTCGGCAAGACGGGCATTGGCGATCGGCCCCGTACTCAATCTCTCTTGATGGCGAACCGCGCCGGCGGCGGCCTTGCCCACGCGCCAAGCCTCGACTTCTCCCCATACCGGAAGACCCGCCCCGGAATCCAACCGAACCGCATCGGCGGGCTTCGCATCGAAACCCTGCCGCTGCGCGATCTCCTCGATTCGTTCCGCCGACAGCATGTCGATCGGCCCCTGGGCCCGGGGCTCGGTGCCGGCGGCGACCTCTTCCAACGCATCTTCGCCAAGGGCGGCAGCATCTGCGAGGCAGCGTTCAATCTCCTCTGCGTCTGCCTCGTCCGGGTCGCGGCCGAGGCGAGCTTCCAGCCGGCGGAAGTATGACGCGGCAGGATCTTGCCGCTCGATTCGAAGATCACGCCAAAGACGGTGGAGGTTGGTATCGTCAAGCCTCGCCTCCTCCAGACGTTCCAGGATCTCCGACGCGAAGCGGTCGATTGCCGATTCCAGACAGCTTGATGGAAGCCCGACAGCCTCCGGTCTCCCGCCATAGCGGAATGGTCCGGGGTCGCGTTCCGATGATTGCTCCGACGTCAACACGGACCAGCACCCGTCCGACTCGATGGTGACGTTCGGCCAGACGTAGCCTTCGCCGATCATCGACATGCGGTGGGCAAGCGCCCACTCGAGCGTGCGATGCACGTGTGGGCGGGGCGGCTCCCATCGCAGACGCCACCAGTTCCAGACCAGCCATTCGGCGAGGTGGTAACCGGAGACGAGCGGGCCTTTCCGGTAGCCCCCCGCGTGCTCGTCGAACCCTTCGGTCAGGCAATGTCCATTCGCCACGACCTTGATCGTGCCGAAGCCCGCCTTCTCTTCCGCCGATCCCTCGTCGAGTGTTTCGGGATCGAGGGAGAACGCTAGGAGCCTGCGCCGTAGAAAGGTAGTTCAAGCTATGAGAACGGATGGACGGTCCGGAATTCGATGCGGGGATGGACACGAGGGCCGGGACACCGCAAAGGCGCAATGGCAGGCAGGGCACGCGCGAGGGTCCCAGACGTCCGGCAAGACCCCCGATAGGGAGATTCCGACCGTATCCCACTGGCGAGCAGGCGCCCTCACACCGCCAGAAGCGGTTGCAACCGCTTGAGGTTCAGCGCCAGGCACACCAAGTCCCATTCCCCCCGCGCCTTGGCCAGACCCCGCACGCTGAACCGCCGGAATCCAAGAACCTCCTTGATCCAGCCATTGGGCGCCTCGGACAGCCATTTGCGCTGCGCATACCGTTCCCGGCCCGTGGGCGTGGCCAGCTTCTCGACCATCCGGTGCGTCGCCGGGTGCCTCTTCGCGTCCTTGTCCGCCACCCGCTTGCCCTCGCGTCCCGGCGCCACGTACCCGTCGATACCCCGCGCCTCCAGCTCCGACAAGTCCCGCTCGTTGCAGTACCCGGCATCGGCAAGCACCGTCTCGGGCTGCGCGTCGAACCGGTCCTTGACCTCATCGAGCAGCCCCATCATCGCCCCCTGGTCGCTCGCGTTCGAGGTCAGCTCCGTCGCCACTATCAACTGCCGCTCACCGTCCACCGCCACCTGCGCGTTGTAGCACTGCTGGAACCCCTCCGCGCTGGTCTTCATGATGGCGCTGTCAGGGTCGGTGAAGTGGCTCTGCGCCTTCTCATCAGGCTCCCCGTAGGCGCGCTTGTACGGCTGCCCACCCTTGGGATTGCGCTCCCATCCGGGCCGGCGCCCGCGCGCATCGTCCGCCTCGCGCTGCGCCGCCTCCAAACGCCCCTTCGCCGCTCGAATCGCCGCCAACCGGTCCTCGCGACGGCGCAACTCCTCGGGCAGCTCATCGCCTCGCAACGACTCCCCAAAACGCGCATCCTCCTCCGCATCGGTCTCGCGAGCCCGGTTCAACAGTGCCTCGACCTCCGCCTCCAACTCCCGCTCCTTCTCGCCCATCCGACCGTAGCTCATCGCCTTGCGCTTGCTCGCATTCGCACGCACCTTCGTCCCGTCTATCGACACCTTCCCGAAACGCGCCAATCCCATCTCGCGCGCCACTCGCACCACCCCCACGAACAGCCCCTTGAAGTCCTCCAAGTGCCGGCGGCGAAACTCGCACAACGTGCGGTGGCTCGGAAAGTTCCCCGCCCCCAACACCCGAAACGCCACATCCTCCTCCAGCTTCCTCGCCATCGCCCGCGACGAGAACACCCCCGTCGCATACCCATACAGCAGCACCTTGACCATCATCCGAGGCTCATACGGCGCGTTGCGCCGACCATCGCCTTCATAGGGTGCGTAGAACGCCGTCAAGTCCAGTCCGTCGACCAGGTCGCTGAAGTGATGCGCAAAGTGCCCTTCGGGCAGCCACTCGCGTACATCCGGCGCCAGCAGCAGCATCTGGTCCGGCTCGTAGGGGCGGAATGTCGTCGCCATCCGGCTCTCTCCTTCGGCTCAGTCTGCCTATTGTCGCATCGTTTCTACGGCGCAGGCTCCTAGCTCGTCCCGGCTCTCGCTTGCCATTCTTCGATCACCCACCGGCGCAAGTCTCGCTCCCCGTCCGCGCTCAGGGCGTAGCCGTGGTAGCTCCGCCTATTATCACCCCCCAACTTGGCCTCGTACACCTCGCCGTCCCGGTCAACCGTCCAGACGTACTTGGGGAAGCCGCCTTCCGCATAGCGGCTCACCACCCTTCGTCCCTGAATCCGCGCCAGACCACCGGCGACGTCGTCAGGAGCCCGCTCGACGTTCATTCGTGCCCCGGCGGGAAAGGCGGGTCAGAGCAGCGGCGATCGAGCCTTGCCTCCGCCGGGCCGGGCAATGGTGTCCGCGTCCAGCAGGCGCCGGATGATCCGCCGTTGGCCGGCCAGGTAGCCGCGCGGCTCCACCACCACCCGGTCGGCAACGAGCGCGTGCACCGCCGGGAGCGCGTGGAACGGCACGTTCGGAAACAGGTGGTGCTCGGCGTGATAGGGCATCTGCCACGCGATCGCGTTCACGAACCGGTGGGTCAGCGTCGTCCGGGTGTTGCGCAGGAGGTCCGGGCTCTCGTCGCATCCGACGTGCTCGGCCACCCGGATGATCCTCTGGACGGGCTCGCCGGCGACGCGAGGCGCAATCCAGGCCGCCACCAGCACCCACAGGAATCCGAAGGACACGGCCAGCGCGAACAGCACCGCATAGAGCAGCACCATGATCCGGGCTTCGAGCACCATGAGGCCGCGCCGGCCGGCCGGCACGCAGGTCGCGCTGGCCGGATGCACGAAGCCGCAGGCGTGCTTGATCATCCAGGTGAGGTTGCGCCACCAGAACCACAGCCCGGCGCAGTACCAGAGGTATTGGCCGAACGTCGCCGGCTCCGGCAGCACCAGGGAAGGATCCTTGCCGGGCACCTGGGTGAAGCGGTGGTGGCCGAGGTGGAAGTAGCGGAAGTAGTACGGTGGCACGACGTAGACCAGCGCCGTGATCCACAGCACCGTTTCGTTCAACCAACGGCTCCTGAACGCCGAGCCGTGCGCGCACTCGTGCAGGGGCGAGAACAGGAAGCCCGTGACCACGGCCTGGAACGCGAACACGGGCCAGAACCACGGCCCGGGGAAGGTCGTCCAGCAAAGCCACCCGCCGAGACCGATCAGGGCGTAGTGGCCCAGAAAGTATGCGAGGCCGTGCCCGTTCGTCCGGCGGGACAGCCGCTCCAGCACGGCCCGGTCGAGCAGCCCGGACGGACGCCGGGAGACCGCGGCGGACGGCGGCCGTTCTCCGGGACCCTCGCTCGCGCCCAGGCCGAGCGCGGCGTTGTCGATCAGTTGCTCACCGGACATGATCTTCCACCCTCGATCCACGCTCCGGCCGCACCGGCTCATTGCGATTCCCCGCGGGCGCCGACGGTTTCCCCGCGGGTGCCGACGATTCCCGTACCCTTGCGGAGTCGCCGGCGGACGCGGTGTGCACGCCTTCTGCGCCACCGCGGATCCCGCTCAGGCAGTCGGTGACGATCTCGCCGATCGACCGGCAGTCCTCGACGCTGAAGGTAAGCGGGATCCTCATGTCGAGCAACGATGCCAGGACGCGGTCGGTCACCGGCAGGGATTGGCGATCGAGGTAACGCCAGGAGTCGTAGCGGCTGGTATAGGCGGCCGGTTCGGGGTCCCCGAACCACTTGAGCTCGACCCCACGCGCGAGGCACACCTTCACGAGCTGCCGAATGCCGGGTTCGTGCATCCTGGGAACCAGGAACTGTATGGAGCTGCCGACGAACGCCTCGCGCTCCGGGCGTCGGGGAAGGCGCACGCCGGGCGCGCGGCCCAGGATTGCTTCGATGGCCCGGTAGCGCGCGTTCCATTCTTCGACGAGCCGGTCCAGATCGGCAAGCTGCGGACGGAGGATCGCCGCCCTGAGATTGTCCATGCGTCCCGAGCAGTTCGGGGTGTCGAGGCGGATGCGGTCGAACACGTCGCCGGCCGGAACCGCGCCATGCCTGCCGTACAGCATGTAGGACCCGGACAGTATCGTCGCGCGCGCCATCAGCTCCTCGTCGTCGGAGGTGATGAATCCACCCTCGCCGGAGTTGACGTGCTTGTAGGTCTGCGTGCTGAAGCAGGCCGCGACCCCGTGGGCGCCGCTCTTCGTCTCCCCCCACCGCGCCCCCATCGTGTGCGCGCAATCCTCGATGACCGCGATGCCGAGCGAGTCGGCGGCCTTCATGAGGGCATCCATGTCGGCGATGTGTCCGCGCATGTGCGAGAGCATCAGCACCCGCGCCTCGCCGGACTCCGCCTTGCGCGCGAGGTCGTCGAGGTCGATGACGAGGTCCTCGGTGATCTCCACCAGCACCGCCTTGCCCCCCGCCGCCGCGATGGCCCCCGGTACCGGCGACAGCGTGAAGCCGTTGGTCAGCACGGACTCGCCGGGAGAGAGGCCGAAGGCGCGCAGCGCGGTTTGCAGCGCATAGCCCCCCGACGTGCAGGCGAGACAGAAACGTGCGCCCATGTACGCCGCGAACTCGTTCTCCAGAAGGACGGTCTCCGGCGTCTCGCCGTCGATGACGTTGTACCGATGCAGCCTTCCCGAGCGCATGACGGCGACGGCACGCTCGATGCCCTCCTCGGGTATCGGCGGTTGCTGCGTGAAGTGTCCGTGGAATCGGCGCGTCATCGTGTTCTCCATCATTCCCGGGATCGAGGGGGCCGGCGCATCATAATCCGTACCACCATCCATACCGCCGCGATCGCATCGACCTGCGCAACGCACTCGACGGCGCGGCGCCCGGCCAGTCTTTTCCAATACGAAGATGAGCCTGAAGGTGGGAGGTAGAAGGAGCCGTAGTCGGAGTTGGGAAGTGAGTGAATGGAAGGGCGATGTTGAAGTGCACGAAGGACCTGCGCAAGCCCTGATCGGTCTGGAATCCGAAGGCTGAGGCGGCGGCGATAGGACAGACGAGCGGGCGCAACGGTGCGCGGCAGGTGCCATAATCGGTCCATGCGCTTCTTCAACACCGAAGGGCCGGTGCGCCCGGACGACCACTACGCCATTGCGCCGCTGGACCGGGCGGACGTTGACGAGTTCCTGGGCCTGATTCGGGCCAAGCGCTACTTCGTGCTGCACGCGCCGCGCCAGACCGGCAAGACCTCTGCACTCATCGCGCTCCGCAACCTGCTCAACAGCGGCGAAGTGGGCGACTTCCGCTGCGTGAACGTGAACGTCGAAACTGCCCAGGTGGCGCGTGACGACGTGGCGCGTGGCGTTCGCGCCATCCTGAGCGGCTTGGCCATGAGCGCGCGTCTTCTGGGCGACAGCTACCCGGATGGCGTGTGGACGGACGTCCTGGCGAAGGCAGGGCCTGAAGAGGCCCTCAAGGAGTTGCTCGCCCGCTGGTGCCTGGCGAACCCGGTGCCGCTGGTGCTGCTGGTCGACGAGATCGACTCCCTGGTCGGCGACACCCTGCTCTCGGTGCTGCGCCAGCTCCGCGCCGGCTACGAGCAGCGCCCTGAAGCCTTCCCGCAGAGCGTGGTGCTGTGCGGGGTGCGCGACATCCGCGACTACCGCATCCGGTCGAGCACCGGCGAGGTCATCGCCGGGGGCAGCCCCTTCAACGTGGCCGCGAAATCGCTGCGCATGGGCGACTTCACGGAAGCGGAGACGCGGGCGCTGATGGCGCAGCACACCGAGGAGACCGGGCAGCGGTTCACGGCGGCGGCGTTGGAGGCGGTGTGGACGCAGACCCAGGGGCAGCCGTGGCTGGTGAACGCGCTGTGCGCGGGGGCGTGCTTCGACAACAAGGCGGGGCGGGACCGCTCGCGCAGCATCGAGGTGGACGACGTCCATGCGGCGCGGGAGGAGTTGATTCTCTCGCGGCGCACGCACCTGGACCAGTTGGCGCACAAGCTGGAGGAGGAGCGGGTGCGGCGGGTGGTCGAGCCCCTCCTGAGCGGCGGGGAGGTCCGGCACCATGCCCGCGACCTGGAGTACGTGCGCGACCTGGGCCTCATCGCCGCCGCCGACCCGCCGCGCATTGCGAACCCGATCTACCGGGAGGTGGTGCCGCGCGAGCTGGGCTACGTCCTGCAAAGCAGCCTGGACATCCAGGTGGCGTGGTACGTGGACGACGATGGCGGCTTGGACATGGACAAACTGCTGAGTGCGTTCCGCACGTTCTTCGGGGAGCACGCGGAGCACTGGCTCGGCCATCTGGGGGCGTACCGGGAGGCCGCCCCGCAGCTCATCTTGCAGTCGTACCTGCAACGGGTGGTGAACGGAGGCGGACGCATCGAGCGGGAGTACGGGTTGGGGCGGGGGCGGACGGACCTGCTGGTGCTGTGGCCGCGGGAGTCGGGGCAGCCCTCGGACCTGTGGGAGCGTTTCGTGGTGGAGTGCAAGGTGTTGCGGGATACGGACCGCAAGAGCCTCGCGCGGACGGTGGAGAAGGGCGTGAAGCAGACGTTGGAGTACATGGCGCAGTGCGGAGCGGAGGAAGGGCATCTGGTGGTGATGGATCGTCGTAGCGAGGAGCGGCGGCGTAGCGAAGCACGTCGGCATGGGGACGGGGAGACGGATGGAAGTGAGCGGCAGCGCGAAGGCGAAGGGGCTCGAAGTGAGCGTTTGCACGATGGCCGCAAGGTAGCCGTGTGGATGCTATAGCGCATCGGCGGCGAACATGGACCCAGGCGGAAGGCGAGACGATCCGGAAAGCCGCCACCGGACACCGAGCGCTTGGCCTCGCCGCCACCGCGCCCGCCGACATCACCGCCTCCCGCCGCGTCGAAGACCGCCGGCGAGAACAGGCGAAACAACCCGGCGCTCCGGGGAGCGGGGCGGAGTGAACCTCTCCGGGAATTACGGAGTGTGATTTGCTTGAGTCAGGCGGCCATCGCCGATTCATGCAGTTGATGGTAAAGGAGGACGGAGACGGTGCGGAATGACGCGCGGTAAATACTGACATTCAGCGGCAGGAGATCGTTGTCGGCCTGCTGGCGATCATCCGCGAACAAGCCATGAGAAAGAAGAAAATCACACACTGAAGGGGAAGGGAATGGAAAAGCACAAGGAGCAGGGGAGCCGCGCAGCGCTGTTCCCGGCCCTGTCGGAAGGGTCAAGAGAAAAGAGGGCGGTGTCGATCCTTCTGGCGTGCATGGAGCAGGTACCGGAGTTGACCGAAACCTTGCTACGGGGGCAGGGAGCACCACTGGGGAAGCGCAGCAAGATTCAGGCATGGACCGAGGTGGGCTCCATCGGTGGTAAAGGAGCCACACGACCGGACGGAAAGATCATGATCCAGACGCCCAGGAGCCAGCAGTGGACGGCGCTGGTGGAGGCGAAAATCGGAAAGGGACGGCTCGACGCAGAACAGATCGAGGCGTACCTCGGATCAGGGCGTACAGAAGGGGTGAATGCGCTCATCACGATCTCGAACGACTTTGCGGTTCTTCCCACACATCATCCGACATACGAAGGGAAGGTGCCCAAGGGTATCAGCCTGTTGCACTGGTCATGGGGCTCGGTCCTGACGAAGTGCCGACTGCTCACCGAAGGGGGAGAAATCGAGGATCGCGATCACCGGTGGGTGGTCGAACACTTGGTGAGGTTCCTGAATCATCCGAGCACCGGTGTGACGCGGTTCGACCGAATGCCCGCGAGCTGGAAGGAGATCACGACAGCGGTCGGGGCCGGCGCCGTGATCAGGCGAAACGGCGAGGCAACACTCGAGGCGGTGGCAGGGTGGGTCCAGGAAACGCGGGACTTGGGGCTGCAACTGACGGAGCTCCTGCACCACCCCGTGCCGATCAAGCTCAGCCGGGCCGAGCGCGCGGATCCTGCAGTCGTCACCGCACGGATACTCGAAACGCTCTGCAATGAGCAGAAGCTGGAGGTCGAGTACGACATCCCGGACGGTGTGTCCGGGTTGAAAGTAACGGCGGATCTGCGGAGCAAGACGCTCACCGCGAGCATGACGGTCGGCGCCCCCGAAGACAGGAAGACGGCGAAGGCGTGCACGAACTGGCTGCTGCGAACGCTCACCAGGACGGACCCGAGCGGGGTCCACATCAAGGCAGCCTACGGCGGCCGTCGGCAGGACACACAGGGAGCTTTGGACAAGGTTCGGGAGAACCCGAACACCTTGGACAGCGTTGATCCGAAAATTTGCCCGAAACGCTTCGAGGTAAAGCTCGTATCGGATCTGGGGAGGAGGATGGAAGGACAGAAGACGTTCGTTCAAGCCTTGGAGAAGCTGGCGCCGGAGTTCTATACGCAGGTGGGACAACACCTGCGGACATGGGTTCCAAGCGCGCCACGGGTGGGAAACACTCCTGCGTCGAACGAATCCAGCGGCGTGGTGAAGACGGCAGGGGAAACCGGCGGCGAATCGTTCGGAGGGGAAGGACGAAGGACCGAGGGAGGCGATGGACCAGGGACCGAAGATCTCCATGGACCGGATGAACATGGAGGACATGCGGCGGAGGGAGCCGGCAGCCCCGAGCCCACCTCCGGACCAGCCACGTTGAACTGAAACGCAGGAACCAGTGCAAGAGGGAACTTACGGCTGCCTTTTCGTACCCCCGATCACGTACCGAATTCGAGCTGATGCAGGCGATTGCCCCGGCCTGCCGTCAACCGCTCAAGCATCGGTCCTCGCTTTCATCAGCTTGTGAGGCAGGTGCGTAAATTCTTCGTCTTTTTGTCGAAGATCTCATCGGTAAGGGGCTAAATTCCATAAATCGGCGAGATTCGACTTCTCGCTTTCCTCGGAGCGGATCGTCTGGAATTCCTGGCTGCTGCGCCGTCGGGCCACGTCAGTCCGGCTCGGCTCGGCTCGGTGCAGGGCCGGTGACGGAAGACAGGACCGGCAGCAGGACGCAGGCGCCCAGGACGTCCACGGGCAGCTCGGGTTCGACGGCGATGCGGCCCCCTCGCCACGGCCGAATCACGCCGGCCGCGTATCCCCGCCTCTGCGCCTCACGCTCAGAGCTGGCCGTCGACGCCGCTCGCGAAGGCGTCGAGGTAGCCGGGGTCGTCGAACCGCGCCGGATGGAACGCGCCGGCATACGCCGGCAGCGGCGTCCCGCAGACGTGGGCCGCAAGCAGCTCGCCGCCGGCGCAGGCCCCCATGATCCCGAATCCCGAGTACGCGGCGTTGACGTAGGCGCCCGCGACCGGGAGCGGGCCGACGAGGGGGCGGTTCTCGGGGGTCCTGACGTAGTAGCCGCCATCCACCGTCATGCGCGGCAGGCGTGCGAAGTAGCGCTTCAGCGACGGCAGCATCCGCGACCATCCGCGGAGCGCGATCTCCGGCAGCCGTTCGTCGAAGGGCACCGGGAACACCGGCTCCACCGTCTCCGTGTCCCAGGTCCACAGCATCATCAGCCAGTGCTCGCCGGGGGTCCCTTCGGGGCGGCCGTGGATCCCGGCCGGGAACGGCGCGACGAGCGCGCGGGTCTCCTCGGCGGCGGCGAGTACGGCCCGCTCGTCGTCGGACCACGGCAGCTCGACCGGGTCGGCCCAGACGAGCAGCGGCGCATCGCCCGGTACTGCACGCTCGGTGTCCCGGAACACCACCTTCATGTGGCGCTCGCACGCAACGGGCAGATCGACGCCCAGCCCCCGGGCGAGCCCGGCCAGATACGGCCCGGGGGAGAGCACGAGCTTCCCGGTCTCGATCCGTAGCCGATCCCCGGGTCGCGCCACGGATACCGCACGCACCCTGCCGCCGTGCGTATCGACGTCCGTCACCCGCCCCCGAACCAGCCTGACGCCGTGCGCCCGCGCGCGCTCCAGCATCCACATGCCGAGCTGCTGTGCGCTCAGCCAGCCGCACCGGCGCGCGTGCAGCACCGCGACCACCGCGGGGTCGAGGTAGGGGAACTCGGCGCGGATGAGGTCGGGGTCGGTGATCAGATCCGCACCGGCTGCAACCCCCTCGAACCCGCGCGCCGGCGGCCGTTGGTAGCCGGGACTCGATGCGGCGCCGTCGTATACACGTAGCGCGCCGGCGCCCAGGGATTGCGCTTCACGCCCGAGGGCGTGGAACGTGGCGATGCGCGAAGGCTCCGCGGTGGCGAAGAGGTAGCCGCGCCGGTTGAGACGGAGCCAACCTCCGCTCTCGCGCTCGATCCGCTCCAGCAGGTCGATGCTGCGGTTCATGAACGCGACCATCGCGTCGCCCGGCCCGGGCCACCAGTTGCGGTAGCACTCGGTGGACTTGTCGCTGGTCAGCGCCAGCGGGTCGTCGGCCTCGACGAGGACCACGCCGTCCAGCCCTTCCCTCACTGCGAGGTGGAACGCCGCGGAGATCCCGGCGATGCCCGCCCCGACGACGACGACTTCGGCAGTGGAACGGCTCACGGGCGGCTCCCGGTTCGTGGAATCTTCGACAAGACGGCGAATACTTCTCCTGGCGGATTTCGATGTTCGGGCGCATGGCAGGAGAGCATTGGGTAATATCCCGTCCTGTCGGCCACCCCCGGCAGCCGCCGCGAGAGAGCCACCGCCATGAAATACGCCGAGACGATCCTCGATCTCATTGGAGACACCCCCCTGGTCAAGCTGAACCGGATGGCCGATTCCCGCATGGCGACGGTGCTCGTCAAGCTCGAAAACTACAACCCCGCGGGCTCGGTCAAGGACCGGATGGCCTGGAACATGGTCCGCCGGGCGGAGGAGGCGGGCCGGCTCGGTCCCGGCGCCACGCTGGTGGAGAGCACCTCGGGCAACACCGGCCTCGGTCTGGCGATGGCCGCGGCGGTGCGCGGATACCGCTGCATCTGCACGATGCCGGACAAGATGAGCAAGGAGAAGATCGACATGCTCAAGGCGTACGGCGCGGAGGTCGTCATCACCCGTACCGATCTGCCGCACGACCACCCCGAGAGCTACGTGGAGGTCGCCAAGCGCATCGCGGCCGAGACCCCCGGCGGCTTCTACACCGACCAGTATTACAACATGCACAACCCCGAGGCCCACTACCTGACCACCGGCCCGGAGATCTGGGAGCAGACCGGCGGCCGGCTCGACGCCTTCGTGGGCGGGATCGGCACCGGCGGCACGATCTCGGGGGCGGCGAAGTACCTGAAGGAGAAGGCGGCCGAGGCGGGCCGGGAGCTGTTCGTGTCCTGCCCCGACCCCATCGGCAGCATGTACTACGACGCCTTCTACCAGCGCGAGATCCGCACCCCCGGGGTCTACCGCGTCGAAGGGATCGGCCACGACTTCATGGTGGGGACGCTCGACTTCTCGGTCATCGACGAGGTGATGGAGGTCTCGGACAAGGACTCCTTCCTCGCCGCGCGCCAGCTCGCGCGGCGCGAAGGCATCTTCTCCGGCGGCTCCGCCGGCACCGCGGTGTACGGCGCCCTCGACGTCGCGCGCCGTCTCGGCCCCGGCAAGACGGTGGTGGTGATCATCCCCGATTCCGGCGACCGCTACCTGAGCAAGTGCTACGACGACGAGTGGATGCGCGACATGGGCTTTCTCGGCCCCGAGCAGCGCCTGGGCACGGTGCGCGAGCTGCTGGAGTTCAAGCCGGGCCGCGTCGAGTTCGCGCGCGGGGACGAGACCATCGCGGCGGTCGCGAAGCGCATGGCGGACCTCGGCATCTCGCAGATGCCGATCCATGCGGGCGATGCCGGCGATCCGATGATGATCATCCACGAGGTCGATCTGCTCCAGGGCATGGTCAGGGGCGAGTGCACCGCGGACTGCGACGTCATGCAGGCGGCGAAGCCGATGCTCGGCATGGTGGCGCTCGACGACTCGCTCGCGAAGGTGCAGCAGGTCTTCGACGACGAGAACGTCGCGATGGTGGTCGAGGACGCGCACGTCGTCGGGGTCATCTCCAAGATCGACATGGTGGAGTTCCTGGCCGCGCGGAGCTGAAGCGGCACGGCAGGCACGCGGGACACGTACCCGGCCATTCCCCCCGCTTCCGCGGGGGCAGGCTCCGCGGAAGCGGGGGGATCCACTCCGCGCCCGTCCGTCATTCCCGCGAAACACCGGCTTGAGCTCCGGCCGCTCGCGCACCGTACCCAGGCTGTGTCTGCGAAAGCATGGGCTCGCGGAAGCGGGAATCCACCACTCGCGAAACCACTCATCCGTTCGCCCAGGGATCCCGGTCGAGGAGGGGAAAGGCGCTTCGCATTCCGCCGCCGTGTACCGGCCCGGCGCGGTGGAGATGGCTCGCGTCGAGCTCCCCGAGCCGGTCGACCCCCAGCAGACCGAGGCAGGTGCGGATCTCGTCCTGCAGGAGATCCAGCATGCGAACGATGCCCGCCGCCTCGGCCGCCGCGATCGCGAAGCCGTTCAGCCGGCCGAGTCCCACCGCGGTCGCCCCCAGCGCAATCGCCTTCACGACGTCGGTACCGCGCAGGAACCCGCCGTCGACCAGGACCGCGGCGCGTCCCGCCACCGCCTCGACCACCTCCGGCAACACGTCGATACTCCCGCGGCCGTGGTCGAGCTGCCGCCCGCCGTGGTTGGAGACGTAGACCACGTCGATGCCCGTCTCGCACGCCAGGGCCGCGTCCTCGCCGGTCGCGATGCCCTTCAGCACGAGCGGGATCGCGAAGCGGTCCCGTACCCGCTTCACGTCGTCCCACGTGAAGCGCTTCTGGTGGTCCTCGCCGCTCACCGAGCGCCGCGCGGTGGTGACGAAGCGCCTGGCGACGTCGCGTTCGCGGCGCGAGTAGAAGTCGAGGTCCACGGTGAAGCAGAAGGCGTCGTAGCCCGCGTCGATGGCGCGGCGCACGTGGTCGTCGACCCATCCGGCGTCGCCGCGCACGTAGAGCTGGAAGATCTTCAGCCCGTCACCGATCCGCGCCGTCGCTTCGAGCCCCGGCGCCGACACCGAGCTCAGCATCATCGCGACGCCCGCACGGGCCGCGGCCTCGGCGACCGCCGCCCCGCCGGCCGGATGCAGGTCCTGCAACGAGCCGATGGGGGCGAGCAGCAGCGGGGCGCGAAGGGTGCGCCCGAGCAGGGTGGTGGAGCAGTCCACGCCGGAGACGTCGCGCAGGACGCGGGGCCGGAACGCGATCGCGTCGAGCGCCTGCCGGTTGCGCCGCATCGTGGTCTCCGACTCCGCGCCTCCGACGAGGTAGTCCCACACCCCTTCCGGGAGCCGGCGCCGCGCCCGCTCGACGATCTCGTGCAGGGTGGCGAGGTGGTCGGCGTTCTCGTTCATGCATCGGTTCCTCGGATGGCGGGTTCCTGGGACGACGAATTCCTGGGACGGGGAATTCCCGGGACGACGGATTTCGGTTCCCCGGGTGGCGGGATTCCTCGAACGGTGATTCCCGCGAGGCACCGGAAGGGTGGAAGATGCGCCAATTGGGCACTCCGACCCGGCACTCCGACCGTCGGGATCGGAACGATATCGCGCCGTGACGCCTCGTGTCGCGGCGTCTCGGACCGGCGAGGCAAGCATGAAACGATCCCAGGACGCGCCATCCCGGGAATCCGGCATCAGGGAGCCGGCAGCCGGGCGGCGGACGATTCTTCGTCGTTTTGTCGAAGACTTCACGGGTGAGTGACTACCCAGGAAAGCGATTGCCCTGAGTGACTACCGGTGTCTGGTTCCGGCCATGCCGGGTTGGCGGTATGCTGATGGCCGACCCGGCGACGGGAACGACGTTGATGGCCGCCGCGTACCCCTCCGGACGCAGAGACAGGTGATCGCGACATCCGCCGGCGCCCACTCCACGCCGAAGCGACTGCCTCCGCCGGGCCGGGCGCCTCCGCGGAGGGTCCCGTTCGCGGTGCTCACCGCGGCGGTATGCCTGCTGTTCGCCGTCGCCGGGTTGGCCGTGGTGGACGACTACGGCATGGGCTCCGACGAGCGGCTCCAGCGCCGGAGCGCCCAGAGCACTGCCGACTACATCCTGGGCGCCTCCGATGCCGTGGCCCCCGGGCTCGGCCGCTCCTACGGCATGGCCTTCGAGCTGCTGCTGCTGCTGGCCGAACACGCCCTGGGCCTGCAAGACACCCGCGACGTGTACCTCGTGCGCCATCTGCTGACGCATCTGTTCTTCATCGTCGGCGGATTCTTCTGTGGCCTGCTGGCGTACCGGATGTTCGGCAGCCGAACGCTGGCGGTGCTGGCGATGCTCACGTTCCTGCTGCATCCGCGGCTGTACGCACACTCGTTCTTCAACAGCAAGGACATCCCGTTCGCGGTGACGTTCATGATCGCGCTGTACCTGACGCACCGGGCGTTTCGCAGGGACACGGCGGGCGCGTTCGCGTTGTGCGGGATCGGCGTCGGCCTGGCGATCGATCTGCGCATCATGGGCCTGCTGCTGTTGCCGGCGGTGCTGGCGCTACGGGCGCTGGACGTGTGGCAGGCGTCGGATGCGGCCGAGCGGCATCGCGTCCTGGTGACCGGAGGGCTGTTCGCGGTGGTCGTGCTGGCGACGCTGTACGTCGTGCATCCCTGGTACTGGACCGATCCCCTGCGATTTTTCGAGGTCTTCTCCAAGCTGTCCCAGCCTCACATCCGGTGGGCCAACCTCTTTCGCGGCGATCTGGTCTGGTTTCGCGGCGAGCCGGGCGTGGCGGATGCCGTGCCGCCGTACTACGTCCCGACCTGGTTCGCCATCTCGTCTCCGCCGCTGGCGCTGCTGGCGGGGGTCGTCGGCGTGCTGGCGATCGGGCGGGCGGGCCTGCGCGATCCGGACCGGATCCTCCGCAACGGCCACATCCGCTTCGGCCTGCTGCTGGTGGGCTGCATCGTGCTGCCGGTCGCCGTCATCGTTGCATTGCGGTCCAACATCTTCAGTGGCTGGCGGCATATGTACTTTCTCTGGGCGCCGTTCAGCCTGCTGGCGGCGGCCGGTCTGCACCGGCTGGCGGAATGGCCGCGCTGGGGGCCGAGCGGCAGGTTCAGGCGGGCGGTGACGTATGGAGTGGCCGGCACGGGGCTGGCCGGCGTCGTGGTGGCGATGGCGTCCCTGCATCCGCACCAGCAGGCGTATTTCAACCGGCTGGTGGATCGGGAGACGCCGGGCGCCCTGGCCCGGGCGTACGACATCGACTATTGGAAGATCTCGCAGCGGCAGGCGATGGAATACCTGCGGGAACGCTGGCCCGATACCCCGTTGCGCGTCTGGGGAGACAACGTCAACCAGCTCATATTGCCGGAGTCGGATCGGAAGTTTCTCCACGTCGTGCCCGGCCGCCGTCCGCCGCCCGATTTGTACTACGACGTCTACATCGCCGGTGACCGCGTGCTGCGGTCGCCGTGGGTGCCCACGGAGCCGGTGGTTCATGCACGCCAAGTATACGGGAGCAACATCTTCACCATCGTTGCGCCCCGGCTGGTCTGGGGGACGATGTGGCCGGACGCCGGCGTCTACCGGTCCGCGTACCGGTCGGTGGTTGCGGCAGGGGATCCGGCGGCCCGATCGGATTTCGACGTCCACGTCGGCGACGGCGCGCTCTACTACGTCAAGGAGGACTGTGATCCCACGGATACCGGGACGCGGTTCTTCCTGCACGTTTTCCCGGTCGACATGGACGACCTGCCGCCGCACCGGCGCAGGTACGGATTCGACAACCGGGACTTTTCCTTCACCTGGCGAGGCGGATTCTTCGATGGCAAATGCCTGACGCAGGAGCCGCTGCCGGACTACCCCGTCGCCCGCATCGAGACCGGCCAGTTCGTGAGCGGCGAAGGCCGGCTCTGGAAGGTGGAGATCGAGCACCCGGCACAGGCCGCCGTCGATTCGCCACCACCGCGAACCCGACGCGGCTCCGCTTGGCGGGCCATACCGAACGCCGGCTCGGACGGGGGGCCGGGCGCACTCAGGCCCAGCCCCGGAGGCGGTACACCAGAAGGCCGAGATGCTCCCTGAACGCCCGGGTGCTCCGGGACAGCGCCCCGATGTCCGGAAGGATCCTGAGGAGCCAGGGCTTGGCGGGCCGGTAGCCGTCACCGGCGAAGCGGTAATCGGTCGAGGCCGGGATCACCTCCAGCCCCACCCGTCTGAAGGCGGCCTCGGCGCGCGGCATGTGCCACACGGACGTGGCCAGCAGCACCTTCCCGATGCCTCGGCTGCCGGCGAGCTCCGCGGTGAACAAGGCATTCTGCCGGGTGTTGCGGCTGCGGTCCTCGATCACGATGGCGCTGTCCGGCACCCCGAGCGCCTTGAGCAGGACGCGGGTGGCGCCCGCCGTGGATCCCTTGTTCGAGGTCCCCCACACGTTGCCGGCGGAGACGATGACGAGCGGCGCCTTGCCGGCCAGATACAGCCGCGCGGCGTGCCAGGCCCGATCCGAGGAGCCGTCCAGATCGGGATGGGCCGGATCGACCGGGTTCGGATTGACGGTGCCGAGCACCACGATCGCGTCCGCAGACGGTAACGCCTCCGCGTTCCGGAACGGGTAGTGCCTCGTCAGCGAGCCGAGGAGGGCGTCGCCGGTCGCCGGGATCGACCAGATCCAGAGCCAGGCGGTCGCGAACACGATCGATACGGCCGCGGTGCGGCGCCGGCCCAGCGCGAGCGCCGCCAGGGCGAGCAACCCCACGCCGACGGCCGTCCCGAGCGGCATGGCCAGCAGGGTGAGAGCCTTGTCGAGCAATATCGGCATGACGTCCTCGTGGACAGGCCCCGTCGAGAGCTACTCGTGGCCGATTCCGCGGAGCAACGGATCAGGAGGCGTCGTCATGTCGGAGCGGAGCCAGGGGAAACCGTGCCTCCCAGACGTTGCCCTCGCCGGAGACGTACTGGCCCGTCCTGATGCTCGCGACGTCGTACTCCGGCAGGGCCGCCACCGTCAGGCATCTGCCGTCCAGCAGAAAACCGTGCCGCGAGAAGTGGAAGTCCAGGTTGTCGAATCCGTACTCCCGGCGGCGGGCGGGAAGGTCGGCCGCGTCCGACGGGAACAGGTGCAGGAAGAACTTGTGCTTGACGTCCTCGGGGCGGCAGGCGTCCCTGACGTAGAGCAGCCGGTCTTCGTGCCGGTACAGGTCGAAATCGGATCGGCCCACCGGTTCGCCGGCCTCCGCGATGAGATTGTCGAGCTCGTCCACCCGCTGCCTGTCGTAGGCGGTCCGGTCGTAGAGGAACACCAGCCGGTTCTCCGGCGTGAGGAGCGCGGGGCCCGGTGCGTGTTCGCGCGTGGCCACGAAGTCGGCGAAGCCGCGCCGATCCCCTTCGGTGACGTAGACGATGGCGCTCCCCGCGAGGTAGTAGTTCGTCGACCGGTACGGGCCGGTGTCCGAGTCGCTGTTCGGTATCTGGGGAACGAACACCGTCTTTCCCTTCGTCATGCGGCGGATCACCTCGAAGTCGGCCGTCACCGCTTCCTGGAACTCGGCCGCTTCGGCGTCGTAGCCGAAGTGCGCCATCCGGAAGCTCGAAAGAACGAAGACGAGCAACGCGGCGGCGCACAGACCGGCGATCAGGCGGTCGCCGAAAAGCCGGTGCAGCCGCAACAGCGCCAGGGTGAAGAAGACCAGCGGAATGCCGGTGTAGAACAGGCTCTCGAAGTTGTGGACGAAGGTGAGATGGCGCATCGGCAGCGCCCAGCAGAAGCCGGAGAGGACCAGGGGCGCCAGCAGCATCCGGTGGTGGGCGAACGCCAGCGCGGCCAGGCTCACGCAGAACACCACGATTCCGATGGCGGCGCCGACGCCCCGCCGCGCGAACGGGCCTTCCGGCCATCCGACCACCGTATTGGCGTAGCCGGGGAGGGCATGGGGCAGCGACAATCCCCCGATGCGATGGAATTGCCGTCTCAGAAAATCCTCCCAGACCAGGCGCTCGGCAATGCCGGCGGTGTAGTCTTCGTCCAGTCCGAGGCGCCTGCGCATCGACTGGAAGGACGGCAGCTCCGTCCACGCCCTTTCCCCGTTCAGCGCATGGTACTCGTGGGCGAAGTTGAAGCTCAGCACCGCCATGCCGAACAGCAGCGCGAAGATACCCAGCGCCAGGTGCCGGCTGCGAAGCAGCGCGGTGGCGGCCGGGCGGGCGCGGGCGATCCGGCGCGGCAGCCGGGCGCCGGGGAGAGGGCCGCGCGCCGGCCGCGCCCGGACCGCCGCCCGCACCAGACCGAGGACGACGAAGGGCAGAAGCAGCCCATAGACGTGCCAACCCAGCAGCAACGCCACACAGGTCTTGGCCAGCAACTGCCGGAAACGGCCTTCCTGGGCGAAGATCACCATGCCGTGAAAGACCAGCATCAGGCCGAAGAAATCCAGCCCCACTTCATTGGAGACCATGTCGGCCGCATATAGCCACCAGGTGGACGAGAAGGTCAGCAGCGTCGCCGTCAACGCAATCCACCGCCGTGACGTGAGCCGGCACAGCGACAGCCAGGCCAGCACCACGGTGGCGACGAAGAACAGCAGCATCAGCACCCGGGCGGCGTGGATCTTTGCCGACAGGTCGTCGTCGAAAGGCGCGATGGCGAGCTTGAGCAAGAGGTAGCCGCCGATGGGAAAGCGGTTGTACGGCTCGTAGGAAGGGGCGCCGTCCGCATCCACCGTCCGGCGGAGGAACACCAGGAAGTCGTGCTCGGGGGATACGTTCGCGGCCATGCCCAGCGTCGACGCCGTCATGCCGTCGTGCGGCCCGACCGGGCGGTAGAATCGGCCCCGGTCGTTGGCGAACAGGAACACCGTGGACAGCGCCAGCAACAAGAGCAGCAGCGGCAGATGCGGCGAGCGCGCCGCCGATGCGAGCCTGCCGGCCGGACGGTTCGGACGAAGGCGGGCGGGGAACGCGGCCGCGGCGGGCGTCATGGGGATTCGATCTCCACCTTCCAGAGCCGTCCCTCGCCGGGAACGTACTGGCCGGTCCCGATCCCCGCGGCATCGTACTTCGGCAGGGCCACCACCGCCAGGCACGCCCCGTCCAGAAGCAGGCCGTGATCGTTGAAACCGAAGCCCAGGTTGTCGAAGCCGTGACGCCGGCGGTGGGCGGGAAGGTCCCCTGCATCCGCCGGGCGTACGTGCAGGAAGAACCTTGCCTGCACCTCGGCCGCGGTGCATGGCTCCTTGAGGTAGGTCAGCGTCGCGCCGTCGAGATACACGTCGAAGGTGGAGCGGGCCGCGGGATCCCCGGAAGCGCCGGAGACGATGGATGCATACGCGGACCGGTACGGGTTCGAGCCGGGCGCGTAGTCCCTGTCCACCCTGAAGACGGCGCCGTCGGCCAGCTCCGCCACCGGCTCCAGGCCCGGTAGCGCACGCATGGCGGCGGCGCCGTAGTCGTAGGTGCGGCTGTTCCACCAGTTGTTGAACCAGACTACGTAGGCGCCCTCCGGGACATGCGCGAGCCATGCCTCCAACCTCTCCCGCCCGGTGGCGGATCCGGGAACGACGTGTCTCGCCGGCGGGCCGCAAGCGGGCGTCCTGTCGGCGGACTCGTAGCGCGCATGGTCGGTGAAACGACCTGGAGGGCTGCTCCGGGGAAGACCGCAACTGGTTCCGGCGCCGCGGGTGTGGAAATGGATCAGGGCTCGCTCGTTGCTGTGCATCCTGCCCAGGATGGGAGCGTCCCGGACGTATCGCAACGTCTCGGAAGCCGTCCAGCGGGGCGCGCTGTAGCCGACGTCCAGCGCACCCAGGTTCACCGCGACGATCCGGCCGGCGTTGAGAACGGCATGCACCGCCAGCCACAGCGAGAGAGCCGCCGCCAGAAGGACGGCCGGCAGACCCGGCCTCTGCTCCCCCCACCCCCGTCCAACCGCTCCCGCGAGCCGCGGGCCGCCGGCGCTTCCCGAGAGCGTTCGCCCATCCCCACCGCCGAAGCACCGGTCCAGCACACACACCGCAGCGACCAGGAGCGGAACATGGAGCGGGGCCGCGTACCTCCCCAGAACCCCGTTCCAGACGTTGCCCAGCATGATTGCGGCAACCAGCAGGACGAGATACGTCGCCGCGAAGCCGCCGAACACCCGGAAGGGACGCCAGTCGAGCCGGGCCGGCGCCGTCCATCGTCTTCCGATGACGAAGATGCAGCCGGCCGCCGCCGGGACCACCGCGGCCAGGAACAGCAGTGCGGACGCCGCCGGCAGAAATTCGAGGGGCAGCCATCGATTCCGGGGAAGCTCGACGTACACCCAGCTCCACAGAATGCCGACAACGTCCCGCAGGATCTCCGGTATGGAGTAGTCGACCTCCCGCTGGATCCCGATGGGCTCCCCGATGGCCAGATAACCGCGCAGCAGCCACAGGCCCATGGGTACGGCCACGATCAGCGACAGGACGCCGATGCGCCGTGCCCGCTGCGCCAACGATGCGCCCGGCTGGAACAGCAGCAGCAGCCCCACCGCGACCGGCACGGTCACGCCGATGTACCGCGTCTGCCACGCCAGGGCGCTGCATACCGCCGCCTGGACCAGGAACGAGGTCTTCCCTTCGGCCAGGAACCGGTCGGTCCGGATGAGGGCCAGGGTCGCCAGCAGGATGAACACGGGGTCGGACAACACCCACGATGCCGGCTCCGCCAGCGGGATGGACAGGGCGACCGCGAGGCAGGCCCACACCACCAGGAAGCGGGACTCCAGGCGCTGGCGCAGATAGTGCCCGACGGCGAAGATGGTCAGCCCGAAGACGGCGGCGTTGAGGGGACCGGCCACGGCAACGGGGTCGAACACCCGCAAGCTCGCTGCGGCCAGCAGCAGCGGGTAGAGGGGGGGTTGCCTCGTGCTGACGAGGTCCCTGTAGTTGATGAAGCCCTCGCCGGCCAGCAGGTTCCGGGCGATGACGAGGTAGTTCAGGGAATCCGCGTTCAGCGCCACCCCGTGGGTGATCCCGCGCGCCAGCACCAGGGCGACGCCCAGCGCGGACGCGGCGGCCAGGAACAGCGTAAAACCGCCGGAGCGGAAGCGTGTCCCGTTCCCGATGACGGACCGCGTGTACACGGGCGTCGGGCTAGACATTCGATTTGGGCCTTTCCGCAACGACGACGACGTTCCAGAACAGCCACTTCGAGGCGGGAAGGATCTTCAGCAGGACGCGGTCGATTTTTTCCAGCATACCGTAAAGACGTCCCCATTTCCGGGCGTCGTGTACAACGGCTTTCCAATAGCGGATCTTGTTCGGGTTCTTGAGCTGAAAGGCCATGATGACGAAGATCATCAAGCTCGCCAGCCAGTAGAACCTGGTTTCGGAACGATGGAATCTGGCTCTGATGTCCCTGACGTCCTTTCTTGTCAGAGGGTGCTCATCCCTGGTGTGCACCTTCGTCGCCATCAATCTGTAGATGCGGATCAGCGGGTTGTATACGAGGGGATCCCAGCATACCAACGTTCCATCCCGGTCGAGGAGTGGCAGGATACGATCCAGCACGGCGTTGACGTCGGCGTGATGAAACAGGTTTCCGGCATAGATGACGTCGAATTTGTCCTGGACTTCGAGGTCCAGATCTTCTACCGCCGACAGGTGGGTGGTGATGGTGGTGTCGTGTCTTTCCGCCAGGGAACTCGCCGCTTCCAGCATTTTCGGAGACAAGTCCACGGCCGTCACCCGGGCTCCGCAAAGTGCGAAGTAGACGCTGGCTTCCCCGAAGCCGCAGCCCAGATCCAATACGGATTTGCCCTTCACCGGAGCAAGTCTCTTGTGGATGTATCGAAGCTCCGGACTGGTCGGAGCTTCATTGTACGACACCGGATCCGGAAACGGCCTTTCCCGGCCGGCCCAGCGGTCGTGGAAATCCCGTTCCCGCTGGAATCGTTCCGTGACGAGGCCCCGATCCTTCGATGCCCGTCCCGCTGCGCCGTCCCGGTCCGCCCGGCCGCCGCGATCGGCGTCCCGGCCGGCGAAGCCGTCGCGGGCGCCGCGGGGGGGAGGCTTCATGGGCGTTCGATCTCCGCCCTCCAGACTTCGTCCTTGCCGCCGATCCACTGGCCGGTGCGGATGCGGCGGATTTCACGGTCGGGGAGGGTGATCATCGCCAGGCATACCCCGTCGGCGACCACGCCGTGTTGCCGGAAGTCGAAGTCCCGGCTGTCGAAGCCGTAAGGCTGGCGGTGGGCGGGCAGGTCGTCGGTATTCGCCGGGAACAGGTGCAGGAAGAACCGCGCCTGCACGTCCTCTGCCGCGCACGGCTCCTTGCGGTAGGCCAGCGTGGTTCCCAGCGAATAGAGGTCGAAGGCGGCGTGCGCGCCCCGGCGGTCCTCGCCCGCCGGTGCCGCGGGGACCGTCGGCGGACCGGCGTCGCCGGTGGCGACGGACTCGTACACGGACGGATACCGCGCACGGAGCGCTTCGGCCTTGTGCACCCTGAAGACGGCGCCGTCGGCCAGCATCGCCACCGGCCTCAGGCCCGGTGTCGCGCACATGTCGGCGGCGTCATAGTCGTAGATCCTGTTCTTCCGTGAATCGTCGATCCAGATCACGGTGGCGCCGTCCGGAGCGCCCGCCAGCCACGCCGCCAACTCCTTCGAGCCGGGACGGCTTCCGGGCAGCTCGGTATGCATACCCGCGCCGCCGGCGTGAAGATACACGAGATACGACAGATTGCTGTACACGTCGCCGGCGACGGGATGCTCCCGAACGTATCGCAGCGTTTCGTAGCCGATCCTGTGTCTCGTACAGAAGTCCTGGCCCAGGCACTGGGGGGGCCCCCGCCGCACCCTGTCGATGGCCGGACCGACCTGCCCCGCCGTCCACAGCGAAAGGGCCAGCATCAACAGAGCTGCCGGCAGGCTCGGACCTCCCCCCGTGCCCGCTCGCCGTTCCGGCGGCGGGCTGCGGAGGCTTTCCGGCCGCCGGCGCTCCCGCTCGTGGCCGAGGAGCCGATCCAGCCCGACGAGCAGGGCGATCAGGAGCGGGAGGTACAGGGTGTCCAGGTGCCGGAGCAGGGCGCCGGGGTGGATGGCGCCCAGCATCAGGAACGTGGTGAACAGTCCGAGGTAGATCACCGAAAAGCCG
The DNA here is from genome assembly GCA_965204915.1 of Gammaproteobacteria bacterium. Taxonomy (GTDB): domain Bacteria; phylum Pseudomonadota; class Gammaproteobacteria; order HK1; family HK1; genus HK1. The sequence goes on from OZ242023.1 coordinate 259,936, forward strand.
CCGGACAGGTAGAAGGGGCGCCAGTGGGGGAGGGCGCTCGTCCTCCACGGCGTTCGATGCTCGCGAACGAAGATGAACCCGACCGGGATCAGGACCGCGGCCACGAGGCAGGCCTGGGCGGGAACGCCGATCTCCCACCAGCGAAGCAGGACCAGATCGAAGTGCAGCCAGCTCCCCCACAGGCGGCCGAAGGCGCCCGGCACCGCCGCCGCGGCGTCGTAGTCGATCGGCAGCCGGGAGCCGGTGAGCGAGCCGGCGACCAGGAGATTGCGCGCAAGCCACAGGCCCATGGGCGTGGCCGCGGTCAACGCGACGACGGCGGCCCGCCTGGCCCGCTGCCGCGGCGGCGTGTCCGGCTGAACGAGCAAAGCCAGCCCCACGGCCACCGGTACGGCCACGCCGACGTATTGCGTCTGCCAAGCCAGCGCGCTGCACACCGCCGCCCACGCCAGCGACGAGGTCCTGCCTTCGGCCAGGAACTCGTCGGTCCGGATGAGCGCCAGGATCGCCAGCAGGATGAACGCGGTGTCGGCAAAGGCCGACATCGCCCGGAAGGCCAGAGGCGACAGGGCGACCACGAGACAGGCCCATGCCGCCAGAAAGCGGGACCCCAGGCGCCGCCGCAGATAGCGCCCCACGACGGCGACGGTCAGCCCGAAGAGAGCGGCGTTGAGAGGCCCGGCCACGTCCAGCGGATCGAATGCCCCCAAGCTCGCCGCGGCCAGCAGCAGCGGGTAGAGCGGGCATTTCACGTACGGGCCGCCCGTGTAGTTGGCAAAGCCCTCGCCGGCCAGCAGGCTCCGGGCGGCGGCGATGTAGTTGACGGGGTCGTAGTGGAGAGACACCCCGTAGGTGAGCTCGCGTGACAGAACGAGCGCGGCCCCGAGCACGGCCCCGAGCACGGCGGGCAGCCACGCCGTCATCCGATCCAGTCCGGACGCTCCTGTCATTGGTGGCCCGCACATTCTCCGCCACTCCGCAGGTGGCCTCGCGCGCCGGACCAGGGCCACGGCCGGCCCGCTCCCGTGGAGGAGGCCGGCGTGACGGCGTCTAAGGGGACGAGTAACCGCCGAGATCGAGGTCCGTCGAGTACCGTGCCCTCAACAACGCCTCGTTGCGTTCGTCCAGATGGGCGCGCATGGCCGATCGGGCTGCCTCCAGGGCCGCCGGCGCGGCCTGCCAGCCGGCCATGGTATTCAGCACCGGCAGCTCCGGCGCGGGGAAACCGAGATGTTCGGCGACCTGCCTGAAGTCCGCGTCCAGGTTCTCGAAGCGCCCGATGTAATCCGGCCAGCGCCCGTCGCCCAGGCGCAACTGGACGTATTGCGACAGAATGTGGCGGTCGGCCACCCCGTCCGACGCATACGGCGTGCACAGCCACCGGCAGTAGCCGTCGAAGCTGGCGACGTCCGCCAAGCCGTGGAAACGATCGAGGAAGCGTTTCGTCTTCTCCAGCTTGCGCCGCCGCTGGGGGCCGTCGGTGTAGCGGCAGGGGGCGAAACGCAGCTCCGCGTGGAAGGAAAGCGCGCGCGTGAACGGGTGCCTGATGAAGGCGAAGCTATGGTAGTGCCGCGCTTCGGGGCGCAGGGCGAGGACCTCGGCGACACTCTTCCCGGTGAAGACCTCGGCATCCGGGGTGACCTCGAGGAGCGCGGACCGGATGCTCCGGGACGCGACCTTGGGGTTGCATAGCCACATGTAGCGATACTGCCGGGAGACGATCTTCTCCGCGCCCAGATCGGGAGGCCGGGCCACCGTGCGCGCCATGCGCCACGCCGCGGCCATTCGCCCGCGCGCCACGGCCCCGGCGAGGCCCCTGGCCACGCCGGGATTTGCGGTTGCCGCCAGCAACCGCGCGGAGTGGCTCAGCATCCGCATGATCGCCGGCCGGACGAGTCCCGGATCATCTATCCGGCGGACAGGGTCTTGAGGAAGCTGCGCACCCTCGGCGCGATGCGGTCCCATTCGTAATCGTCCCAGACGATCGTCCTCCTCGATCCGGGCCTGCTCCCGGAGAAGTAGCGGACCACCTTGCCCGGATCGAACCCCTCCTCGTAGAGGGTCACCCAGTCGTCTCCGAAGCGCTTCCGGAGCGACCTGAAGCAGGGCAGGTCCGGCGCGAGTATCGGAACGCCGAACGAGAGGGAGAGAATGGCGCAGCCCGAATTGGTGATGTCGTCGTACGGCAGCACGAACACGTCCGCCGCGTTCAGGTAGCACTGCAGCTCGTCGTCCGGTATGAACCTCAAGTGCAGGTGGACGTTGGAGATCCCCCGCGCCAGCGCGCGCAGCTCCGAGCCGTATCTCGCTTCGCACAGCCTCCCGGCGATGAGCACGCTGATCTCCGAACACTCCCGCCCGACTTCGATCAGCCGCTCCGCGTTCTTGTAGGAGCTGAGCTGGCCGAGGTTCAGGACGACCCTGGAGTCCGGCTTCAAGCCCAGCCGCGCTCGGGCCTCCTGCCGCGTGACGGTGTTCGGATAGGCGCCCCGGTACGTTCCGTGCGGGACGACGAGGGAGGGGATCCCGCCGGTCGCCTTCCGCAAGGAACGCAGCCGCGCCAGAGACTCGTCGGAAAGACAGATGATTCCCGACAAGGACGAGATGAAGAACCGCCAGAACAGCCTCTCCACGTGCGGGTGGAAGTGGTGGTGGGACGCCACGTTGTGGGCCGTCCATACTATCTTCCTGCCGAACACGCGCACCCACGCCAGAGCCAGTTGCAGCGCCAGCACCTTCGCCGCCGCCCGCATCCAGACCCTGTCGTTCAATACGTTGTCCGGCCAGTGCAGGTGCACGACGTCATAGCCGCACAGGAGCATTCTGATCGGCGTCCACTCGGTGACGTGTACGTCCCGGCCCTTCTCGATCGTGGAATAGAGCTGGCCGGTGAATGCATTCCACCTTCCTGCCTTGGGTTTCGCCAGGATGCGAAGCACGCCGGTTCCCTGCGTCGTGCGGCGGATCCGATTCGGCCGAGGCGCGGGACGGGGAGCGGCATGATGGCGGAAGGGCGCGACCGGGCCCTCCCGCACCTCCTTTGCTCCGCCCCTGCGGAAGAAGTGTCGGATTGTCGCGAACATGCTGCCAGAGGTGTCGAGAGCCGGTCGAGGAAGCCGCTGCCCGCCCGTTCACGAACCGCAGCCCCCGGGTGAAAGCCGTTCGGCGGCCGTGCCCCCGGAGCCGGACCGCCGGTGTGCCTCCCAATATATCATCCTGCGGGCGGGGCGGGCGGCAGCCGGTTTCCGGCCTCGCGCAACGTCTCGTCGTCCGCCGGCAACCCGGGAAAACGTCGATGCCTCGTTCAGGCGGCGTGGCGCCCGCCGGCGCGAGCCATGCCCGCACCGAGGCCGGCCAGCAGCCAGGCGATGGTCGATACGACCATGTTGTTCTGCAGCAGGAACACCTCGATGGTGCTGTGGACGATGAGCATCACCGCCACGGCCAGCGCAAGGCAGCGGGTCGGCCCGATCGCCGCCTCCCGTGACCCCGCCAGGCCGACGATCAGGGAGGCGAACAGCGCCGCCAGCGCCGCCATGCCGACGATGCCGGTCTGCAACCCGACTTGCAGAAAGAGGCTGTGGGCCGACATGCTCACCCTGGGGGCGGCTCTCGACGTCGGCACCCGCTCCCCGACTTTGGCCATCAGTGCGCCGAACGGCTCCGTTGCGTAGCCTCGTGAATCGCTGTCCGGCCTCCCGCAGACGGGGAGCCCGAGCGTGGCGGGCAACACCTTGCGGTACTTTTGCAACCCGGGCGGAACACAGCCGGTAAAGCGGTTGCCATTCAGCCGTACGGAGTACAGCCTTGGGAATCCTTCCAGCTCCGGCGGCAGGACGCCGCCGAGCCGGTTGTTCTCGATCCACAGGCGCCTCAAGTGCTTCAGGTTGCCGAGCTCCGGCGGCACGGAGCCGGTGAGCCGGTTGTCGTTCAGCATGAGCCATTGCAGCCGCTCCAGGTCGCCAAGCTGCGCCGGGATGGACCCGGCGAGCCGGTTGCCGCCGAGGCGCAACGCCGCCAGCCGCTCCAGCGCACCAAGCGGTGCCGGGATGCGTCCGTCGAGACCCGCCCCCGACAGGTCGAGCTCCACCACCCGCGGCGGATCGCCCGCAAGCCGGACGCCGCGCCATGACCCGATGGGCCGGGTATCGCGCCAGTCGAGGCGGGCGTCACCGGCCAGGACGTCCCGCATGGCCAGGAGCGCGGTGCAGTCCGCGAGCAGTCCGGGCGGGGTCCGGGGCGTGGGCAGGCAGAGCAGGTCCCAGGGGAAGTCACGGTCCGTTACGGAGTAGAGAGGCGCCGGCAGGGGAGCGGTGAGCTCGTTGCCGGCCAGACGCAGTACGGACAACCGGTCCAGCCGCGCCAGGGCGGACGGCACGACGCCACTCAACCGATTGTCGTCGAGTCGCAGCTTCTCGAGACCGGCGAGGTCTCCCAGCTCCGGCGGGATCGGTCCCGTCAGACGGTTGTTGGAGAGCCGCAGGAAGCGGAGGGCGCGCAGCTTCCCCAGCTCCGGCGGGATCGGTCCGGTGAGCCGGTTGTCCTCGAGATCGAGATCTTGCAGGCCGTCGAGCCCCCCGATCCGTGGCGGGATGCGTCCCGTCAAGCCGGCTCCGGGCAAATGCAGCTCGGTGACGCGAAGCGGCTCGCCGCCCAGCCCGACGCCCCGCCATTCATGAAGAGGCGTGTGTGTGCTCCAGCCCACCAGTGTCTTGCGGTTCCCATCCGATCCGACCAGGAGCGGCCGGATTTCCAGCAACAGGGTGCAGTCCGCGGCAAGGCCGGGGCTGCTCTGCTCCAGGCAGGACCTCGCCGCCGCCCACTCCCCTTCGACCGGCGATTCGACCACCGCCGAACCCCCGATCGAGGGGGTCAGGTGGGCGCCCGGCCCATGCCCGAGCCAGGGCGCTTGCGCGATGCGCGACAGCGCCACGTTCCACAACACCTCGCGCCCGCTGCTGACGTCCTCACCGGTGGCGTCGAAGAAGAGGCGGTCGAGGCTCGCCAGCGTCGCCGTGGAGCGGAGCCCGGACAGCGCGAAGACCAGCAGGCCGATCAGGAGACCGAGGCCGGCGGCCGTCGCCGCCGCCCGCATCCGGTCTTGCAGCACGAACCGGCCCGTCCAGTACGAGGCATGGCCCGCCAGTGCCGCCAGCACCAATGAGCGGCTGTCGAAGACGAGGCCGGCGGCGATGGTCAGCCCGAACGCGACGTGTATCCACGCCGACCGGCCGTGGACGCTCAGCAGCACTCCGGCGGCAAGAAGCGAATAGCCGAACACTCCCGCGATCGAGTGCGGGTGCAGGCCGGTGGGGGCCAGGTACAGCGGAAAGAGCGCCGCGGCTGCGACCAGGAGCATGGCGGCGGGAGTGCGGCGTCGGGCCAGCTCGGGGGCGTACCGGAACCCGAACAGGAAGATGAGGGCCGCGCACAGGATGGCGGCGAGGTTTCGGGCGCCTTCGACGCTGAACGCTCCGGCCAGGCCGAGGCCGTACAGGGCGGCCAGGGCGGCGAAGCAGGAGAGGGTGGTCCGCGGCCACGGAGCGCGGTGGCGCCACACGGACAGGCCGAGGGCCAGGACCGCGAGGCCGAACAGGGCGTCGGTGGCTGGTCCGGGGAAATAGGAGCGCAGAACGTTCGCCAGCAGCAGCGCGGCAACGGGCAGGACGACGTAGAGCCATCCGGGGGCGCCGGAACGAGTCCGTCCCGGCTGGCTATCCGGCGAGGGCATGAACCGTGCAATCCATGCGAAAAGAGAGGAGAGAGAACCGATCAGGGAAGCCGCAACGGGCGGGGGGGGGGGGGGGGGGGGGGGGGGGGGGCTCCCGATGCGGAGAACCGGTGGGTGGCGGAATGGTGGATGCGTTGGAGCAACGGGTCGAGCCGTCTCCCGCCTTGCGCTCGATGGCGGCGGAGCGTTTCATGGGGGAGCGATCTCCGCCTTCCGGGCACGGTGTTCGCCGGCGCGGACGGCGCCGGCGCCGAGGCCGGCCAGCAGCCAGGCGATGGTCGATACGACTATGTTGCCCTGCAGCAGGAACACCTCGAAGGCGCTGTGGACGATGAGCATCACCGCCACGGCCAGCGCAAGGCAGCGGGTCGGCCCGATCGCCGCTTCCCGTGACCCCGCCAGGCCGACGATCAGGGAGGCGAACAGCGCCGCCAGCGCCGCCATGCCGACGATGCCGGTCTGCAACCCGACCTGCAGAAAGAGGCTGTGGGCCGACATGCTCACCTTGGGGGCGGCTCTCGACGTCGGTATCCGCTCCTCGACTTCGGCCGCCAGCGCGCCGAACGGCTCTGTTCCGGCATCGCTGTCCGGCCTCCCGCAGATGGGGAGCCCGAGCGAGGCGGCCAGCGTCTCGGGCAGCCCTTGCAGCTTCGGCGGAATACAGCCGGTAAAGCGGTTGCCGTGCAGCCACACCGATCCCAGCGGGCGCAGTCCTTCCAGCTCCGGCGGCAGGACGCCGCCGAGCTGGTTGTTCTCGATCCACAGGCGCCTCAAGTGCTTCAGGTTGCCGAGCTCCGGCGGCACGGGGCCGGTGAGCCGGTTGTCGTTCAGCTCGAGCCATTGCAGCCACTCCAGGTTGCCAAGCTGCGCCGGGATGGACCCGGCGAGCCGGTTGCCCCCGAGGCGCAACGCCGCCAGCCGCTCCAGCCCACCAAGCGGTGCCGGGATGCGTCCGTCGAGACCCGCCCCCGACAGGTCGAGCTCCACCACCCGCGGCGGATCGCCGCCCAGCGAGACACCCTGCCATGCGGCCACCGGGCGGGCGAAGTCCCAGTTCAGCCCCGCGCTGCCGGCCAGAGCATCCCGCGCACTCATCAGCGCCGCCATGTCGTCGTAGAGCTTCGGCTTGGCCCCCGCCCAGGGGTCGCACAGCAGGTCCAGCTCCAGGTCCCGACCCTGTGCCCCGGCCAGCGTCCGCGGCACACAACCGGAGAAGTCGTTGCCGTCGAGGCGCAGCACCGAAAGGTTCGAGAGACGGCCCAGGGCGCTGGGGATGGCACCGGTCAGCCGGTTGTCCTCCAGGCGCAGGGAGGCAAGCCCCCGGAGCTTCGCGAACTCCCACGGCAGCCGGCCGTTCAGCCTCATCCCAGGCAGCTCGATGGCCACCACCCGCTCCGGACTCTCGCCCACCGTCACCCCCTGCCAGGCGTCGATGGGCGTGGTCTCGTTCCAGCTCAGCGGCGCATCGCCCGCCAACCGGTCGCGCACCTGGAGCAACAGGGTGCAATCGTCCAACAGCTCCGTATCGCCCAGCACCGAGGGCCGGCAAAGCCGCCGGGGTGGCGGCGGGACGTCCTCGCCCTCCGCGGCAGCCGGCGTCACCCCCACACGCAGAACCGACAGACCGCCGGACGGCACCGGCACCGGCCCTGCCAGCGCATTGCCCTCGAGCCGCAGCTTCCGCAGGCCGGGGATGGCCGCCACCTCCGGCGGAATCGCACCGGTCAGCGCGTTGCCGTCGAGCGCCAGCACTTGCAGATGCACCAGCTTCCCCAGCTCGGGCGGAATGGAGCCGGTGAGCGCGTTCCCGCTCAGGCGCAACGCAACCAGCCGGTCCAGGGCGTGGAGCTCGGAGGGAATGGTCCCGCTCAGCCCGGCGTGGGCAAGGTCCAGCCCCGTCACCCGCACCGGCTCGCCGGACAGCTCCACCCCCTGCCAGTAGTCCAGCGGCGTGGCGGGGTCCCAGCCCAACCGGGCATCGCCGTCGAGCGTCTCCCGCACCGCGAGCAGCACCGCGCAATCGTGCGCCAGACCGTCGTTCTGTCCGGACGCCGCTTCGCAGTACGGAAGATCGTCGCGGCCATCCCCCACCCCCGCTCCATCGTCATCGCATGCCAGCCCCGACAGTCTGTCCGGTGTGGCCAGCGCCTCCGGCACACCGCCGCTCAGGCGGTTCCCGTCCAGCCACAGCTCGTCCAGGCCGGCCAGTTCCGCAACGGCCGCCGGAACGGGGCCCGTCAAGGCATTGGCGTCCAGCACCAGCGTTCGAAGGTGCGCGAGCGCCCCCAGCTCCGGCGGGATGGAGCCGGTCAGGCGATTCCGGCGCAGGTGCAGGAGCCGAAGCTGCCCGAGCTGCCCCAACGCCGGCGGGATGGGGCCGGTCAGGGCGTTCATGCCGAGCACCAGCTCCCGCAGCTTCCCCAGCGCCCCCAGCTCCGAGGGAATCGGCCCGCACAGCCGGTTGCGATGCAGCCGCAGCGAACGCAGCTCCTCAAGCTTCCCCCACTCCGGCGAAATGCGTCCGCTCAGACCCATCTGCGACAGGTCCACCGCGACCACCCGAGGCGGCGTCTGCGCGCTCAGCGTCACCCCGCGCCAGAAACCGACAGGTATCGAATCCGTCCAGTTCAGCAGCGACGGCGCCCCCTCACCCGCCAGCACGGTGCCGGCCGCGAGAAGGGCTTCGCAGTCGGCGAGCAGCTCCGCGGGCGCAGCCGACGGCCGGCACATCAGGGTCTTCCCGACTGCTTCGGGAAGCGGCGGCGCAACGGGAAGGGGCTCCCCACCCGTCTCGGCCGGTGCCGGATCACCGGCATCGCCGAAACGGTTGCCGCCCAAGCTGAACAGCGACAAGCGCCACAGGCCCAGCAGCTTGGGAACCGGACCGCTCAAGCGGTTGTTCTCCAGCCGTAGCTCCGTGAGGTTCTCAAGCCCGTTCAACGCTGCGGGGATCGGGCCGATGAGGCGGTTCCCGTCCAGCCGAAGCGCAGCCAGCCCGGTCAAGCGGCCCAGCTCCGGAGGGATCTCCCCGCCGAGCCCGCTCTCCGGCAGGTGCAGGGCGACGACCCGCGGCGGCTCTCCCGCAATCCGGACGCCCCGCCACAAGCCGATCGGCACGTCATCGCGCCAGTTGAGTACGGCGCCCCCGGCCAGGGTGTCCCGCACGGCCAGCAGGATGGCGCAGTCCCGGGCAAGGTCGCGGTGGGGTACCGACGAACACCACAGATCGTCGCCGACGTCGCGGTTGATCTTCGCCAGAGCCGGTGGAAGGGGATCGGAAAAGTCGTTGCCGCCCAGGTGCAAGCGCTCGAGCGCATCGAGCTCGGCCAGCGCCGGGGGCACGGCGCCGTGCAATCCGTTGTCCCGCAACGACAACGCCGTCAAGCTCGCAAGCTGCGCAAGCTCCGCCGGAATGGCGCCCGTCAGCGCGTTGGCGTCGAGCGCCAGCTCACGCAAGTGGGACAACCGGCCCAGCTCGGGGGGAATGGGACCCGTCAGCCGATTATGGTCGAGGCGGAGCGATTCGAGCTGCTCCAACCTTCCCAGGGCAGGGGCGAGCCGGCCGCGCAGGCCTGCTCCGGACAGCTCCAGTGCGGTCACGTACTTGCGGTCCGGGCTCATCACCACACCCGACCAGCGCTGCATCGGGGTCGATTCGTCCCAGTTCAGCACCGCACCCCCGGCCAGGACGTCCCGTGCTTCCAACAACGCGATGCAATCGCGCATCAAGCTGCCGGCGCCGCGGACCAAGCTTCCGACCGCAAACCGGCAGCGCGGCTCGCCGGGAACGCCCCGATCGGCGACGGGGAGCAATTCCGGCGGGATCGAGCCCCCAAGACGGTCTCCGGGGAGCACCAGCTTCGTCAGGTTGCGCAGCGCCCCCAGCGCCGGCGGGATGGGCCCGGTGAGCCGGTTGCGGTCCAGATGAACGACCTCCAGGGCATCGAGACGCGCAAGCTCCGGCGGGATGCGTCCGTTCAAGCCGGCCCGGGACAACCGCAATCCGGTGATGCGAAGCGGATCGCCGCCCAGCTCGACGCCCTGCCAGGAGCCAAGGGGCTCGGATTTCCTCCAGTCGAGGCGGGCATCACCGGCCAGGACGTCCCGCAGGGCCAGGAGTGCGGTGCAGTCCGCGAGCAGCTCGGGGGGGGTTCGTGGCATGGGCAGGCAGAGCAGGTTCTCGGCGAGATCGTGGTCCGCCACGGCGTGGAGCGGCGCCGGGAAGAGCGCGGCGAATTCGTTGCCGGACAAGCGCAGCACGGACAACCGTCCCAGCCGCGCCAGGGTTGCCGGCACGACGCCGTTCAACCAGTTGTCCTCCAGCCGCAGCTCCGAGAGGGCCTTCAGGCTTCCCAGCGCCGGCGGGATGGGCCCGGTGAGCCGGTTGTGTCCAAGATCGATCACCTCCAGGGCATCGAGGTCTCCGAGCTGCGGCGGGAGGCGCCCATCCAGATCGGCTCGGGGCAGCCGCAATTCGATGACGCGAAGCGGGTCGCCGCCCAATCCGACGCCCTGCCAGGAATCTAGGGGTTCGGATTCTCTCCAGTCGAGGTGGGCATCACCGGCCAGGATGTGCCGCATGGCCAACAGGGCGGTACAGTCCCGAAGCAGCTCGGGCGGCATCCGGGGCCCGGGCATGGGCAGGCAGAGCAGGTTGTTGGCGAGATCGTGGTCCGGCACGGCGTAGAGCGGCGCCGGGAAGGGCGCGGCGAATTCGTTGCCGGACAAGTGCAGCACGGACAACCGTCCCAGCCGCGCCAGGGTTGCCGGCACGACGCCGTTCAACCGGTTGTTCCGCAGCCACAGCTCCGAGAGGGCCTTCAGGTTTCCCAGCGCCGGCGGGATGGGCCCGGTCAGGTCGTTTCCGTCGAGCGCCAGAAGGCGCAGACCGCGCAGCCTCCCCAGCGCCGAAGGGATGGATCCGGCAAGCTGGTTGTGCGCCAGATTGAGAATTTGCAGACCGTCGAGTTCCCCAAGCCGCGGCGGGAGGTGTCCGGTCAGGCCGGCCCGGGGCAACCGCAAGCTGATGACGCGCAACGGCTCGCCGCCCAATCCGACGCCCCGCCAGGAACCGAGGGGTTCGGATTCTCTCCAGTTGGGCCAGGCATCACCGGCCAGGACGTCCCGCAGGGCCAGGAGCGCGGTGCAGTCCGCGAGCAGCTCGGGGGGAGTCCGGGACGTGGGCAGGCAGAACAGGTCCCGGTCGAGGTCGTGGTCCGGCACGGCGTGGAGCGGCGCCGGGAAGGGCGCGGTGAACTCGTTGCGGGACAAGCGAAGCACGGACAGCCCGTCGAGCCGCGCCAGGGCGGCCGGCACCACGCCGTTCAGCCGATTGACGTCGAGCCTCAGAGCCCGCAGGGCGGCGAGGTTTCCCAACTCCGGCGGAATGGGCCCGGTCAGGCGGTTTCCTCTGATGATCAGACGACGCAGATTGCGCAGCTTCCCCAACTCCGGCGGGATGGGCCCGGCGAGCCGGTTGCGGGCAAGGTTCAGTATCACCAGTCCGTCGAGCTCCCCAAGCCGCGGCGGGATGCGTCCGTTCAAGCCGAGATCGTTCAGACGCAATCTGGTGACGCGAAACGGATTGCCCTCCAACTCGACCCCCTTCCAGGAAACGATGGATGCGGACTGGTTCCAGTCGAGGCGGGCGTCACCGGCCAGGACGTCCCGCATGGCCAGGAGCGCGGTGCAGTCCGCGAGCAGCTCGGGCGGGGTCCGGGGCGTGGGCAGGCAGAGCAGGTCCCGGGGGAGGTCGTGGTGCGACACGGCGTAGAGGGCTCTCGGGAAGGGCGCGGCGAATTCGTTGCCGGACAAGTGAAGCAGGGACAATCGGTCCAGCCGCGCCAGGGCGGACGGCACGACGCCACTCAGCCGATTGTCGTCGAGTCGCAGCTTCTCGAGATCGGCGAGGTCTCCCAGCTCCGGCGGGATCGGTCCCGTCAGACGGTTGTTGGAGAGCCGCAGGAAGCGGAGGGCGCGCAGCTTCCCCAGCTCCGGCGGGATGGGTCCGGTGAGTCGGTTGTCTTCGAGATCGAGAGCTTGCAGGCCGTCGAGCCCCCCGATCCGTGGCGGGATGCGTCCCGTCAAGCCGGCTCCGGGCAAACGCAGCCTGGTGACGCGAAGCGGCTCGCCGCCCAGCCCGACGCCCCGCCATTCATGAAGAGGCGCGTGTGCGCTCCAGGTCCACAACTGTCTCCGGTCCCCGCCCGGCCCGGTCAGGATGGGCCGCAATTCCAGCAGCAGGGTGCAGTCCGCAGCAAGGCCGGGGCTGCTCTGCTCCAGGCAGGACCCCGCCGCCGCCCACTCCCCTTCGACCGGCGATTCGACCGCCGCCGAACCCCCGATCGAGGGGGTCAGGTGGGCGCCCGGCCCATGCCCGAGCCAGGGCGCTTGCGCGATGCGCGACAGCGCCACGCTCCACAACACCTCGCGTCCGCTGCCGATGTACTCACCGGTGGCGTCGAAGAAGAGGCGGTCGAGGCTCGCCAGCGTCGCCGTGGAGCGGAGCCCGGGCAACGCGAAGACCAGCAGGCCGATCAGGAGACCGAGGCCGGCGGCCGTCGCCGCCGCCCACATCCGGTCTTGCAGGACGAACCGGCCCGTCCAGTACGAGGCATGGCCCGCCAGTGCCGCCAGCACCAATGAGCGGCTGTCGAAGACGAGGCCGGCGGCGATGGTCAGCCCGAACGCGACGTGTATCCACGCCGACCGGCCGTGGACGCTCAGGAGCAGTCCGGCGGCAAGAAGCGAGTAGCCGAACACTCCCGCGATCGAGTGCGGGTGCAGGCCGGTGGGGGCCAGGTACAGCGGAAAGAGCGCCGCGGCTGCGACCAGGAGCATGGCGGCGGGAGTGCGGCGTCGGGCCAGCTCGGGGGCGTATCGGAACCCGAACAGGAAGATGAGGGCCGCGCACAGGATGGCGGCGAGGTTTCGGGCGCCTTCGACGCTGAACGCTCCGGCCAGGCCGAGGCCGTACAGGGCGGCCAGGGCGGCGAAGCAGGAGAGGGTGGTCCGCGGCCACGGAGCGCGGTGGCGCCACACGGACAGGCCGAGGGCCAGGACCGCGAGGCCGAACAGGGCGTCGGTGGCTGGTCCGGGGAAATAGGAGCGCAGAACGTTCGCCAGCAGCAGCGCGGCAACGGGCAGGACGACGTAGAGCCATCCGGGGGCGCCGGAACGAGTGAGCCTGCCGAGCCTGCCGAGCCTGTCGAGCAACGAGACGGGAGGCGGAGAGGTGTCCTCGCCGGAGTTCGGCATCATGACGTCCATACTGGCATGAATCGGGATCCGGCGCACTCACGCCGACGGCGCCCCACGGTGTCCGCCGCATGACCTGCCACGTGGAGCTCTCCGCATCGATCCGGGGCGCGCAAAAGCCGTCCGCGGTCATCCGCCGGAGAGACGGTCGAGCAACTGCGCGAGTGCCTGCCCGCGGTGGCTCACCCGGTTCTTCTCCGCGAACGAGAGCTCCGCCGCGGTCCGGCCCAGCGCCTCGACGAAGAACACGGGGTCGTAGCCGAAGCCGCCGCCGCCCCTCGGCGCATCGAGGACCCGCCCTTCCCAGATCCCCTCGCATACGATCGGGCGCGGGTCGCGCGCATGGCGGAGGCGGACGAGTGCGCAGACGAACGTGGCGCCGCGTGCCGCCGGGGCGACGCCCCGGAGCGCTTCGAGCAGCCTGGCCACGTTGTCGGCGTCGCTCGCGCCGGGGCCGGCATAGCGCGCCGAACGCACCCCCGGCGCCCCTTCCAGCGCATCGACGACGATCCCCGAGTCGTCGGCGATCGCCGGCAGCCCGGTCGCCGCGCACGCGGCCCGCGCCTTGATCAGCGCGTTCTCGACGAACGTGGCTCCGGTCTCCTCCGGCGGCTCGACCCCGAACGCATCCTGCGCAACGACGTGCAGGCCGGCCGGACCGAGCAGCGCTTCCAGCTCGGCGAGCTTGCCGGGATTCGAGCTCGCGAGGACGATCTCCATGTCCGGGTCACGTCCCGGCTCGCGACCATGCCGGGACAGACTCATGTCAGGGCGCATGCCGGGCTTGCTGCCGCGTCCGGACCGGATGCCGGGATCGAACGCTCATGTCCAGGCGCCAGCCGGGATCGCCGTGGCCGGAGAGCGGCGCCGGAGCGCCATCCTCGCATCAGGAGGGGCCGGCCGGATTCACGAGCCGGCCAGGGCGGCGCGTTGCCGCTCGACGAGGGAGGCGATGCCGTGGCGGGCCAGATCCAGCATCGCGTCGAATTCGGCGCGGCTGAATGCATGGCCTTCCGCCGTGCCCTGGACCTCGATGAACCCGCCGGCGTCGTTCATCACCACGTTCATGTCGGTCTCCGCCTCGGAGTCCTCGGCATAGTCGAGATCCAGCACCGTCTGCCCCTTGCAGATGCCGACCGAGACCGCCGCGACCGCCCCGTGGATCGGGTCGCGGCGGGGGCGGCCTCGCGCGGGCAGGCGGGAGACGGCGTCCACGAGGGCGACGTACCCGCCGGTGATCGCGGCGGTCCGGGTCCCGCCGTCCGCCTGGATGACGTCGCAATCGACGATGATCGTGCGTTCGCCGAGCGCCTCCAGATCCATCACCGCGCGCAGCGAGCGGCCGATGAGGCGCTGGATTTCCAGGGTCCGGCCACCCTGGCGCCCCCGCGCCGCCTCGCGAGCAGTGCGCTGGCCGGTGGAGCGCGGGAGCATGCCGTACTCCGCCGTCACCCAGCCCCGGCCACGGCCCTTCATCCACGGGGGCACCCGGTCCTCGATGCTCGCGTTGCACAGCACGCGCGTGTCGCCGAACTCCACCAGCACGGAGCCCTCGGCGTGCCGGGTGTAACGGCGCGTGATGGTGATCTCGCGCAGCTCGTCGGCGGCTCGGCCACTTGGACGCATGGGCGGATCTCGACGGATTCGGGGGGCGCGAAGTATAGCGAAGACACGGCGGGTGCCGGGACGGGAGCATTGTGCGGTGGGAAACGAATCCGGACGCTCCGGGTCCGGAAACATCGGTGGCCGTTGGCCGGCTATTGTCCTGACGGCATCCGGATGGCGTTCTTCGCTGGCATCGGCTACCGTTGCGGATGAAGGATGGAGTGTCCGCGCACGAAGCGGAGCACCTTTCCGTTTTGCGTTGGCACAGCGAAACGGACTATTTTCAGTGCACACCGAAAACGATGAAGCAGTCGTGCAGGCACGCGATGCGAAACGGAGGCTGGATGTCCACCACGACGCACTCGGATCTCCGGGACATGGCGACACCCCGGCTGCCGGCCGCCTCTCGACCCGACTCGAATTCCGCGACGCCCGAGCCGCCCGTTCATGACAGCCCGCTGAATTCGTTCATGTACGGCCTGAAGAGCATTTTCGAATCGCTCGTCGTTCAACCCGATTTCAGCCGGTATTACGAACGGGATTCGCATCGCCGGCTGCTCGCCTCCTGGGCTCGGGTCGGCCGTTCGATGCAGCATGCGCTCGGGAAGCCGGTGACGTTTTCCGTCATGTTCCCCGATGGACGGCGGACGACCCACGTGGTCGCACCGGACACCTCGGACGAGCAGTACCAGGCTGCGCTTCGTCGGGCACGGGAGGCGGCGCCGGACCTGGATGCCGGCACGTCATCGGATCACGTGGTCATCCACGTGACGAGGAAGCAGGCGGCGGATCTCATGGCCCAGGCGGGCGGGGCAGTGCGGAATGGCGCCGGACGATAGCGACGACAAGAGTCCGTCCAGCGACGGCATCGCCCGCAAGGAAGAAGACACCGCTACGCCGGCCGATGACGCTACCGGGGAAACTCCGGTAGTACATATCGAAGAAACTACTACGGCTGTCCGTTGGGAAGCCCCGCTCCCCCCACCCGCATTGCTGGAGCAATACGATCGGGTCGTGCCGGGACTCGCGGGTCGAATCGCCGATCAGGCACGGGATTCGGAGAGCCATATCCGTGAGATCGAAAAGAAAGCGCTGACGGCAGCCGTCGAATACCGCACTCGCGGCCAGTGGATGGGGTTCGCCGCCCTTCTGGCGATTCTGGGAATTTCAGCCTTCGCGATCGCGACGGGTGATTCGTGGGTGGCGGGTATCGCCTTGTCCATCGTCACCGGCACCGCGGCCGTGTTCGTTCTCGGGACACTCAAGAAAAAGGATGGGAAGCGACAGGGAGAGTGAACCGAGGTCGCCGGCATCGCCGACAGGCAGGCACTCTCGCGAGGCTCGCTTGGAACAAGACCGTTGTTCCTCGCCCGCCCGGGCCCAAGCCTTCGCCTTCACCGGAGCCGAACATGCTGCGCAGCATGACCGCATTCGCCCACGTCGAATCACGCGATGACCGGGGCGGGGTCGAGTGGGAGATCCGCTCCGTCAACAACCGCTACCTCGATGTGTACGTGCGCCTGCCCGAGGATCTCCGGGGGCTCGACCCCAAGGTCCGGGAGCGGGTCGGGGCGCGTCTCGGGCGGGGGAAGGTCGATTGCACGCTGCGCACGCTCCCCGGCCTCGACACGTCCGGCGGACTTCCGATCGATCGGGACCTCGCGGCCCGCGTCGCGCAGGCCGCGCGCGCGGTCGCCGAGTGGCTGCCCGAGCCGGCGCCGGTCAATCCCGTGGACGTCCTGCGCTGGCCCGGGGTGGTGCAGGCTCCGGCGCCGGACCCCGAGCGTACCGGGCATGCCGCGCTGGAGTTGCTCGACCGCGCCCTCGACGAGCTCGTCGGGATGCGCGAGCGCGAGGGTGGACGCATCGGGGCGGTGATCCGGGAACGGCTCGACGCGCTGGCGGCGGAGGCGCCCCGCCTGCGCGGGATGCTGCCCGCCATCGTGCAGGCGTTCGGCGAGCGCATGAAGGCACGCCTCGCCGACCTCGGCCCGGGCCTCGACGAGGGCCGCGTCGAGCAGGAGATCGCCCTCCTCGCGCAACGCATGGACGTGGCGGAGGAGCTCGACCGGCTCGAAGCGCACGTCGAGGAGATCCGGGCGACCCTCGACACGCCCGGACCGGTGGGCCGGCGCCTCGACTTCCTGATGCAGGAGCTGAACCGGGAGGCGAATACGCTCGGGGCCAAGTCCGCATCCGTCGTGACCTCGCGCGCGTCGGTGGACCTGAAGGTCCTCATCGAGCAGATGCGCGAGCAGATCCAGAACGTCGAATGATGCGGGGTGAGGGTCCGGCCGCACGGCGAAAGCCGCGGATACCGTCGCGGGCAGGGGGTCCGACCGCACGGCATGGGCCGCGGGCGCCGTCGCGGGCAGGGGGTCCGGCCGGCACGGCGAGGGCCGCGGGCGCCGTCACGGAGCGAGGGTCCGACCGCACGGCGGGATCCGCGGGTGCCGTTGCGGGCAGAGGGTCCGGCCGCACGGCATGGACCGCGGGCGCCGTTGCGGGCAGAGGGTCCGGCCGCACGGCATGGACCGCGGGCGCCGGTTCGACGGGAGACATACGTTGACGGCGGCGGGTGGCGAGGCGGCGGCCCGGCGGGATCCGCGGGTGCTGGTGCTGAGCGCGCCCTCGGGGGCCGGGAAGTCGAGCCTCGCGCGCGCGCTGGCCGATGCCGACCCGCACGTCGCGCTCTGCGTCTCGCATACCACGCGGCCCCCACGCCCCGGCGAAGTGGACGGCGTCCACTACCACTTCATGGGCCGGCGCGAGTTCGAGGCGATGGTGGACGCCGGCGAATTCCTCGAACACGCCCGGGTCTTCGACCGATCCTACGGGACCTCGCGGGGCGCGCTCCGGGCGGGGCTCGCGCAGGGGCGGGACGTGGTCCTCGACATCGACTGGCAGGGCGCACGCCAGGTGCGCGAGGCGTTCCCCGAGGCGGTGTCCGTCTTCATCCTCCCGCCGTCGATCGAGGCGCTGCGGTCCCGGCTCGTCGGGCGGGGGCAGGATTCCGCCGAAGCCATCGAACGCCGGATGCGCGACGCCCGCGCGGACGTCGAACACTACGGCGAGTTCGACCATGTCGTGATCAACGACGACTTCGACCGCACCCTTGCCCATCTGCGCGCGATCCTCCGGGGCGGGCACGCCTCTCCCCCCGCCGTCGCCGGACCGCTCGCCGCCGCGCTACTGGCCCCCCGGCAACCGGATTGAGTAGACTTTGCGGGTACGCGCATCGGTGCGTCGCGCGGCGCGGCGCGGTTCGAGCATCACCGGCTTCTTCCGAAGAGGCCGTCCCACGGCGGGCAGGGAGCCCGGGGGGCGGCCCGGACCGGCCTACCCTCCCCGCGAGGCCGCCGGCGGCGGACAGGGGGAGCCCCGGGCCGGACACCGCCGCAACGAGGCCCGAAACCGCCGCCCGGCGCGTTGACGTCGACAATCCCCAGACACCCCGGAGCAGGACATGGCCAGAGTCACGGTCGAAGACTGTATCGAGAAGATCCCGAACCGATTCGAGCTGGTGCTCGTCGCGGCGAAACGGGCACGCCAGATCGCCCACGGCTCGCCTCTGCTCATCCACCAGCCGCGGGACAAGGCCACGGTGATCGCGCTACGCGAGATCGCCGAGGGCAAGGTGGACAAGACCATTCTGGATGAGACGCCGAAAGCCGTTCTCGCCGAAGAAGAGGCGCAGGAGGTCTTCCCTCTCCGCGGCATCTGACGATGCGCCCGTCGTCCCGGCCCTGCGCCGGCTCCTCGTGCGTCGCCGAACCCCCGCACGGCGCGAAGACGGTACTCCGGGACCCGCGGTCCGTCACCGCTCGCCGCCACGGCTCCGGCCGGCGTCACGAGCCCGGCCGGCGCCGCAAACCAGGCCGTCGGCACGGGCTCGACCGGCACCATGACTCCGGCCGGCGTCACGAGCCCTGCCGGCGCCATGCCCGGCTGGCGGCACGGGCCCCGGCGTGCTGAGGAGACGCGAGTGTCCCGCATCGGCGATCTCCGCCGCCTTGCCGGCACCTACCTCGAGCCGGCGGAGGTCGAGAAGATCCATCGCGCCTTCCTGTTCGGAGCCGACGCCCACGGCGAGCAACGCCGGGCCTCGGGCGAGCCCTACATCCATCATCCCGTCCAGGTCGCGCGGATCCTCGCCGAGATGCGCCTCGACCACGAGACCATCGTCGCCGCGCTCCTGCACGACGTCATCGAGGACACCCCCACCGCCAAGCCCCAGATCGCGATCCGGTTCGGCGACGCGGTCGCCGACCTCGTCGACGGGGTCAGCAAGCTGACCCATCTCTCGTTCGAGAGCCGGGCCGAGGCGCAGGCCGAGAACTTCCGCAAGATGCTGATGGCGATGGCCCGCGATCTGCGGGTCATGCTCATCAAGCTCGCGGACCGGCTGCACAACATGCGCACCCTCGATGCGCTGCCGCTCGCCAAGCAGCGCCGCGTCTCGCGCGAGACGATCGAGATCTACGCGCCCATCGCCGACCGCCTCGGGCTCCGGAGCATCCGCATCGAGCTGGAGGAGCTCGGCTTCCGCGCCCTCCATCCGCGGCGCTACCGGGTGCTCAAGGCCCGGGTGAGGAAGGAGCGCGGGCACCGCAAGCAGGTCGTGCGCAAGATCGAGACCGCGATGAAGCGGCGCCTCCGCCAGGAAGGCGTCAAGGCCCGCGTCGAGGGCCGCGAGAAGCACCTCTACAGCCTGTATCGAAAGATGCGCGCCAAGCGGGGCTCGTTCAGGAACGTGCTCGACGTCTACGGGTTCCGGATCGTCGTCGAGCGCTCCGACGACTGCTACCGCGTGCTGGGGATGGTGCACGGCCTCTACAAGCCGGTGCCGGAGCGGTTCAAGGACTACGTCGCGATCCCGAAGGCGAACGGCTACCAGTCCCTGCACACGACGCTGTTCGGGCCGTTCGGGACCCCCGTCGAGGTGCAGATCCGCACCGAGGAGATGGACCAGGTCGCGGAGTCCGGGGTCGCGGCGCACTGGATGTACAAGATCGGGCAGCCGGGGACGAACACCGCCCAGCTCAGGGTCCGGGAGTGGGTGCGCGATCTGCTGGAGATGCAGACCCATGCCGGGGATTCCGTGGAGTTCCTCGAAGGCGTGAAGGTCGATCTGTTCCCGAAGGAGACCTACGTGTTCACCCCGGCCGGGGACATCATGGCGCTGCCCCGGGGCGCGACGCCGATCGACTTCGCCTACGCGGTGCATACCGACGTCGGCAACCACTGCGTCGCGGCCAAGGTGGACGGGCGCTATGCGCCGTTGCGCACCCCGCTCACCAGCGGCCAGACCATCGAGATCGTCACCATGCCGTGGGGCCGGCCGAATGCGGCGTGGCTCGACTTCGTGATCTCCGGCAAGGCCCGCACCGCGATCCGCAACCATCTGAAGCACCTGCGCACCGAGGAGGCGGTGGAGCTCGGGGAGATGCTGCTCGGCCGGGCCCTCGCGGCTGAATCGATCGGGCTCGACGACGTGCCGGCCCCGGTCCTGGAGGCGCTGCTGGCGGATCTCAAGCTCGACTCGATGGAAGCGCTGTACGAAGAGATCGGGATCGGCCGGCGGCTCGCGCCGATGATCGCGAAGCGCCTCGCGAGCGGCGGCGAGGAGCCTTCCACCGACCACGATCCGGCCCCCGGTGCGGGCGCCCCGCTCTACATCCGGGGCTCGGAGGGGATGATCGTCGACTTCGGCAAGTGCTGCCGTCCCATTCCCGGCGATTCGGTGATGGGCTTCGTGAGCACGGGCCGCGGGATCGTCATCCACACCACCGGCTGCAAGAACCTCACGGAGTTCTCCGACCGGCCCGAGCGGTGGGTGGACGTGGCATGGGAGCCCGGCGTCGACGGCGAGTTTCCGGTGGAGATCCGTGTCGACATGGCGGACCGCAAGGGCGTCCTGGCCACCGTCGCGGCGGCGATCGCGGAGATGGGGGCCAACATCGAGAACGTGAACATCGAGAACCGGGACGGCCTCAACTCCGCCCTGAACTTCGTGATCGGGGTGCACGATCGCACGCATCTCGCGCGTATCATGCGGCGCATCCGCGGGATCGGCGAGGTGTCGCGCATCGCGCGCACCGGCCACTGACGACCGACCCTCCGGAGGGACGACGCATGAACGAACAAGGCACGACCAGGCAGGGCACGACCAGGCAGGCGATTGCCACGCCGTCCGCGCCGAGCGCCATCGGCGCCTACTCCCAGGCGGTCCGCACCGGCGACACCGTCTACCTCTCCGGCCAGATCCCCCTCGATCCGAGCACGATGGAGCTGGTGTCCGGCACCCGGGAGCAGATCCACCGGGTCTTCCGCAACCTGCGCGCCGTCGCCGAGGCGGCCGGCGGCGGTCTCGGCGACGTCGTGAAGCTCACCATCTACCTGACCGACCTCGCGCACTTCCCGCTCGTCAACGAGGTGATGGCCGAGTACTTCGAGGAGCCCTATCCCGCGAGGGCCGCGGTGGGGGTCGCCTCTCTGCCCAAGGGCGCGGCGGTGGAGGTCGAGGGCGTCCTCGTCAAGGCCCCTTGAGCACGGAAGCCGCGGGATTCCGCGACGGACATGGCGCCCCCTTTCCGCGCGGCGGCCCGGCCTGCCGGCCCCCCCGAACCCGCCGGCCCCTCCCACCCCACCGGCCCGGCTGAACCCCCGGCCCCGTCCGCACCTGCCGGCTCTTCCGAAGCCGCCGCTCCGCCGCGCCTGGAAGCGACGCCGGTCACGGAGCTGCACGGGGTCGGACCGGGCATCGCCGCGAAGCTCGCGGCGCTGGGGATCGAGACGGTGCTCGACCTGCTGTTCCATCTCCCCCTGCGGTACGAGGATCGCACCCGCATCCACGCCATCGAGGACCTGCGGGCCGGCTGCGCCGCGTTCACGTGCGGCCGGATCGAAGACGCGAAGGTCCGGTTCGGACGCCGCCGCTCCCTCGTCGTCACCATCGACGACGGCACCGCGGCGATGGCGATGCGGCTGTTCCACTTCAACGAGAACCAGCGGCGGCAGCTCCGGCCGGGCCGCTGCATCGCCTGCTACGGCGAGGTCCGTCCCTCACCGGGCGGTGTCGAGATGGTGCATCCGGAGTACCGGTTGCTCGCGGACGGCGCACGGGCCCCGACCAGCGACCGCCTGACGCCGGTGTACCCCACGTCCGCGGGCCTGGGGCAGACCCTGCTGCGCGGCTTGATGGATCAGGTGCTCGACCGGCTCGAGCGCAACCCCGTCGTTGCCGAGCTGCTGCCCGAGGGGATCGCCGCGCGCCATCGGCTCGTCCCCATCGGCGACGCCCTGGGGGCGATCCACCGGCCGCCGGCGGGCACGAGCCCGGAAGCGCCGCTACGCCCCGATCATCCCGCGCGGCGGCGCCTCGCGTTCGAGGAGCTGCTCGCGCACCATCTCTCGTTGCGGGTTGCGCGTCGCCGGCTCGACGCCCGGCAGGCCCCCGCGTTCGAGCGCGGCGATGCGCTCGTGCAGCGCTTCATCGACTCGCTGCCGTTCGAGCCGACCGCGGCCCAGCACCGGGTGGCGCGGGAGATCCGCGCCGATCTCGCCCGGACCCGCCCGATGCACCGGCTCGTGCAGGGGGACGTGGGCGCCGGCAAGACGGTGGTCGCGGCCCTCGCCGCGGTGGTGGCGGTCGCGAACCAGCGCCAGGTCGCGTTGATGGCGCCCACGGAGCTGCTCGCGGAGCAGCACTGCGCGAGCTTTCGCGGCTGGCTCGAACCGCTCGGGATCACGGTGGCGTGGCTCTCGGGCCGCCTCGGGAGCCGCGAGCGCACCCAGGCCGTCGCCGGCATCGCGGATGGACACGCGGCAGTCGCGGTGGGCACGCATGCGCTGTTCCAGTCCCAGGTGATCTTTGCGAACCTCGGGCTGGTCGTCGTCGACGAGCAGCACCGGTTCGGGGTCGAGCAGCGGCTGGCGCTGCGCGGCAAGGGGGAGCGCGGCGGGCTGCGGCCCCACCAGCTCATCATGACCGCCACCCCCATCCCCCGCACCCTGGCGATGACCGCGTACGCCGACCTGGACGTCTCGGTGATCGACGAGCTGCCGCCGGGGCGGACGCCGGTGGACACCGCGGTGGCGCCTTCACAGCGCCGGTCCGAGGTCGTGGCCCGCATCCGCCGCGCGTGCGCGGGCGGCGAGCAGGCGTACTGGGTCTGCACCGCCATCGAGGAGTCCGAGGCGCTGGCGTGCCGCGCCGCGGAGGACACCGCGCGCGAGCTCGCCGAGGCCCTGCCCGATCTGCGCGTCGGGCTGGTGCACGGCCGGATGCCGCCGGCGGAGAAGGACATGGCGATGGCGGCGTTCAAGGAGGCGCGGCTCGACGTGCTGGTCGCGACCACGGTGATCGAGGTCGGGGTCGATGTCCCCAACGCATCGCTCATGATCATCGAGAACGCGGAGCGCCTCGGGCTCGCCCAGCTCCACCAGTTGCGCGGCCGGGTGGGCCGCGGCGCGAGGCGCAGCGCCTGCGTGATGATGTACGACGGGCCCCTGACCGAGGCGGCGCGCTCGCGCCTGGAGGTGCTGCGCGCGACCAACGACGGGTTCGAGATCGCGCAACGGGACCTGGAGATCCGCGGGCCGGGCGATCTCCTCGGCACGCGCCAGACCGGGCTCGCCCAGCTTCGCATCGCCGACCTCGCGCGGGACCTCCCGCTGCTGCCGGGGGTCGAGCAAGCCGCATCCGAGCTCCTCGCAAGGCACGAATCCCGCATCGCGCCGCTCCTGCGGCGCTGGATCGGGGCGGGAGCGCACTATGGCCAAGTCTGATCCATCGCCGCCGCCGATGCCCTGTCCCCCGTCCCGCACCGGACGGCGCGAGGCCGGGCGCCCGCCGCAATGCTCCCGGGCGGGAATGCCGGCGCCGGCACGGCCTCACCGGCGCCGGACATGAAGGAACGCCTCCGCCAGTACGCGCTGCTGATGCGCGTGCACCAGCCGATCGGCACCCTGCTGCTGCTGTGGCCGACCCTGTGGGCGCTGTGGATCGCCGGGGCGGGCAGGCCGGACGCGGCCGTGGTGCTCGTGTTCGTGGCCGGGGTGTTCGTCATGCGCTCGGCCGGATGCGTCATCAACGACTTCGCGGACCGCAAGGTCGATCCCCACGTGCGGCGCACGATGCACCGGCCCATCGCGAGCGGCAAGGTCACGCCGGCCGAGGCGCTGGGCGTGTTCGCCGGGCTGTGCCTTCTCGGTTTCGGACTGGTTCTCACCTTGAACCGGCTCGCGGTGCTGTACTCCTTCGCCGCCGTGGCGCTGGCCGCGAGCTATCCGTTCATGAAGCGATGGACGTACCTGCCGCAGGTCCACCTCGGCGTTGCCTTCGGATGGGGGATCCCGATGGCGTTCGCGGCGCTGACCGGCGAGGTGCCGCCGCTGGCGTGGCTGTTGCTCGCGGGGACCGTGGCCTGGGCCGTGGCCTACGACACCATGTATGCGATGGTCGATCGGGAAGACGACGTGAAGGTCGGGGTCAAGTCGTCCGCCATCCTGTTCGGCGACGCTGACCGGGTCTTCGTCGGCGCGAGCCAGATCGCGGTGCTCGCGGTGCTCGTCCTCGCCGGACGCCAAGCCGGCCTGGGCGCCGTCTACAACGTCGCGGTGGCGTCGGGTGCGCTGCTGTTCCTCCACCAGCAGCGCCTGATCCGCCACCGTGAGCCCGCCGCCTGCTTCAGGGCGTTCCTGAACAACCACTGGGTGGGAGCGCTGGTCTTCGCCGGCATCGTCGCGGATTACGCCTGGCCATAGGCGAACCTCCCGGGCCATGCTCCGGGACCGCCGAGGCTCGCGCCGGAGCGCAATGGGGTGGCCCGCCGGGGGGTGGCCCGCCGGTGACGCTCCCGATCCCCGGGAATTGCGCAGGCTCGACACGCGCGATAGGCTGGACCCGCCCCGCCGGAACCGTACGCGGATACGGGCCGTCTTCTCCGGGGCGCTTCCTCGTCAACCATACGGAGCAGCTCCATGAAATTGTCTCGTCGCACCTTCGCGGGGATGGCCGGCGCGTTGCTCACCGGCCTCTGCCTCTCCCACGGCGCGGTCGCGCAGAAGCAGGGCGGCACGCTCGTGCTGATCGTGCAGCCCGAGCCGCCGAGCCTCGCCTCGTACCTGTCCACGTCCGGTCCCATCGGGATGGTGACGTCCAAGATCTACGACGGATTGCTCGAATACGACACCGAGCTCCAGCCGCAGCCGAGCCTGGCCGAGTCCTGGGAGGTGTCGCCGGACGGCAAGACGATCACCTTCAAGCTGCGCCGGGGCGTGAAGTTCCACGACGGGGAGCCGCTCACGTCCGCGGACGTGCGCTTCTCCATCATGAAGGCGGCCAAGGTCACCCACCCCCGCGGACCCAACACCTTCGCGGCGGTGACCGAGGTGCGGACCCCGGACGACCACACCGTGACCCTGGTGCTGTCCGAGCCCGCCCCCTACATGCTGATGGCGTTCTCCGGGTACGAGACGCCGATCCTGCCGGAGCACGTCTTCGGCACCGGGGACCTGCGCGCGCATCCGAACGCCAACAAGCCCGTCGGCTCCGGGCCGTTCAAGTTCACGGAGTGGAAGAAGGGGCAGTACATCCGGCTCGACCGCAACCCGGACTACTGGAAGGAGGGGCGGCCCTACCTCGATCGCATCGTCGCGCGCTTCATCCTCGACTCCTCCACCCGCACCGCGGCGCTCGAAAAGGGCGAGGCCCACTTCGCGGCCATGGGCGCGGTCCCCTTCAACGACGCGAAGAAGCTGGCCGCGAACCCGGATCTCATGGTCACCACCAGGGGCCACGAGATGTTCTCCCCGGTCTCCGAGCTCCTCCTCAACACCGAGCGCGAGCTTCTCAAGGACAAGCGGGTGCGCCAGGCCATCGCCTACGCCATGGGGCGCCAGTTCGTCATCGACAACATCTGGTTCGGCTACGGAAAGCCCGCCACCGGCCCCATGAGCTCGAACTTCGCGCCGGCCGGCCTGTACAGCGGCGACGTGAAGATCTACGAGGCCGCCGACGGGGTCGAGACCGCGAACCGGATCCTGGACGAAGCCGGCTACGCGAAGGACGCCGACGGCGTGCGCTTCGAGCTGATGCACGACTCCCTGCCCTACGGACAGGAATGGACCCGCTTCGGCGAGTACGTGCAGCAGCAGCTCGGAAAGATCGGCATCAAGGTCACCATCCGCCAGGAAGACGTGGCGCGCTGGCTGAAACGCACCTACTCCGATCACGACTTCGACACCACCGCGAACTACCTCTACAACCTGGCCGACCCGGTGATCGGGGTGCACCGCGCGGTGCATTCGGGCCAGATCAAGCCGGGCACGGTGTTCACCAACGGCTCCTACTGGTCCGATCCGGAGGTCGACAAGCTGCTCGACATGGCCAAGGTGGAGCCGGACGCGAAGAAGCGCAGCGCCCTCTACGACCAGGCGCTGAAGATCGTCGCCGAGGAGATCCCCATCATCTGGGTCCACGAGATGAACTTCCCCACCGTCGTGAACAACCGGTTCGCGGACGTGATCGTCTCGGCGCTGGGCGTGTACGCGAACTTCGATCGGGCCTACATGAAGTAAGCCCGCAAGGCACGCCCCGATGATCCTGCGGATGCGCCGGCCATCGCCGCCGATGGCCGGCGCCGTGCGTTTCCGGCCACGGACCCCTCGACCGTGACGGGCCTGCGCCTGCTGCGCTACGTCCTCCGGCGGCTGCTGCAGGCGGTGCCGGTGATCCTGGGCGTCACCGTGCTGTGCTTCCTCCTGCTGCAGCTCGCGCCCGGCGATCTGGCCGAGGTGCTGGCCGGCGAGTCCGGCGGGGCCTCGGCGGAGTACATCCAGGATCTGCGCGCCCGCTACGGGCTGGACAAGCCGGTGCCGGTGCAGCTCGCCGTCTACGTCAGGAACGTCCTCTTCTTCGACCTCGGGTTCTCGTTCCGCCACAGCGCCAACGTATCGGACCTGCTGCTGGAGCGGATGATGCCCACCCTGCTGCTGATGGGCACCACCCTCGTGCTCTCGGTGGGACTGGGCGCGCTGTCCGGGCTCTTCGCCGCCATCTGGGTCCGCACCTGGAGGGACCACGTCATCTCGCTCGGCGCGATCATCGCGTACGCGACGCCGCTGTTCTGGGTCGGGCTGATGCTGATCCTCGTCTTCTCGGTATGGCTGGACTGGTTCCCCACCTCCGGGATGGAGAACGTGGTGATGTTCTACGAGGGGTGGGATCGGGTCCTGGACATCGCCCACCACCTGGTGCTGCCGGCCATCACCCTCTCCCTGTTCTACCTGGCGCTGTACGCACGCCTGATGCGCGCCACCATGCTGGAGCAGCGGGGTCTCGACTACGTGACCACCGCCCGGGCCAAGGGCCTCACCGAGCGCCAGATCACCTTCCGCCACGTGCTGCGCAACGCCCTGCTGCCGGTGGTCACGATGGCCGGGGTGCAGGTGGGCGCCCTGCTCGGCGGCTCGGTGGTGGTGGAGAGCGTGTTCGCGTGGCCGGGCCTCGGGCAGCTCGCCTTCGAGGCGCTGTTCTCCCGCGATTTCAACCTGTTGCTGGGGATCTTCTTCATCTCCGCCTGCCTGGTGGTGTTCGTCAACATCGTGGTGGACGTCGTCTACGTACTGCTGGACCCGCGCATCAAGGTGGACGAGTGAACACCTTCCGGCAGCGCTTCCTGGGCAATCCGCGGGTCATCGCCGGCCTCGCCTGGCTGGGGCTGGTGGTGCTCGTCGCGGTGGCCGCGCCGCTGATCGCGTCGCACCATCCCTTCGAGATCGTGGCCCAGCCCTTTCTCATACCGTCGGTGGAGCACCCTTTCGGCACCGATTCGCTGGGGCGCAGCATCTGGGCCGGTCTCGTCCACGGCGCACGGACCACTCTGGTCATCGCCATCCTCGCCACCCTCGCCTCCGTCGCCTTCGGGACCCTGGTGGGCGCGCTCGCCGGCTACTTCGGCGGTCTGGCGGACGACGGGCTGATGCGCCTCACGGAGTTCTTCCAGACCATCCCGTCCTTCATCTTCGCCATCGTGCTGGTGGCCATCCTCACCCCCTCCGCCACCAGCCTCATCGTGGCCATCGCGGTGGTGAGCTGGCCCCCCATCGCCCGCGTGGTGCGCGGCGAGGTGCTGTCGGTGAAGGCCCGCGAGTACGTCCAGGCCGCGGTGCTGGCGGGACAGGGGGACATGGCGATCCTCTTCCGCCAAGTGCTGCCCAACACCCTCTCGCCCCTCATCGTCACCGGCTCCCTGCTCGTGGCCACCGCCATCCTCATCGAGAGCGCGCTGTCCTTCCTCGGCCTGGGCGCCCCGAACCTGATGAGCTGGGGGTTCATGGTGGGGGCCGGGCGGAGCTTCCTGCGCGACGCCTGGTGGCTGGTGACCATCCCCGGGGTGGCCATCCTGCTCACGGTGCTGTCCATCAACCTGGTGGGCGAGGGCCTGAACGACGCCCTCAACCCCCGGCTCTCGGACCTGTGAACGAGCCGGTCCTCGGCATCGAAGACCTGCGGGTGGCGCTGCCCGCGTGGTCGGATCGCCCGCTGGCGGTGGACGGGGTCTCGTTGACCATCGATCGAAACGAGATCCTCTGCGTCGTCGGCGAATCGGGCTCGGGCAAGTCGGTCATGGCCAAGTCCATCCTGGGCCTGCTGCCGGCGCCCCACGTACGCGTCGTCGCCGGCGCCATCCATTTCGAGAGCCGGGACCTCCTCCAGGCCGGCGAGGAGGAGATGCGCGCCATCCGGGGCAGGCGCATCTCCATGATCTTCCAGGAGCCGATGGTGGCCCTGAATCCGCTCATGAAGGTGGGCGGGCAGATCGACGAGATCTTCCGCGTGCACACCGGTCTCGGGGCGGAGGCCCGGCGCCGGCGGGTCGTCGAGCTGTTCTCCGACGTCCATCTGCCCGAGCCGGAACGCATCCCCCACAGCTATCCCCACGAGCTCTCCGGGGGGCAGCGCCAGCGGGTGATGATCGCCATGGCCCTGGCGCTGGAGCCCGCCCTCATCATCGCCGACGAGCCCACCACCGCGCTGGACGTGACCACCCAGGCCCAGATCCTGGCCCTGCTCAAGGAGCTGCAGGCCGGGCACGGCACCGCGGTGATGTTCATCACCCACGACTTCGGCGTGGTGGCGGAGGTCGCGGATCGGGTGGTGGTGATGCGCGAGGGCAAGGTCGTCGAGTCCGGCGCGACCGGGGACGTGCTGCGCGACCCGAAGGCGGACTACACCCGGACGCTGGTGTCGGCCGTGCCCAGCCTGCATCCCCGCCACGTCTCGGCCGGGGACAGGCCGCCCCCGGCGCTGGCGATCGAGAAGCTGAACAAGATCTACGGCGGCCGTGCCGGCTGGCTCGGCGGACGCGGGCGGCGGGTGCACGCGGTGCGCGACGTGAGCCTGGAGGTGCCGCGCGGGCACTCCGTGGCCCTGGTGGGGGAATCCGGCTCCGGCAAGTCCACCCTCGCCCGTTGCGTGGTCGGTCTGGAGAAGGCCGACGGCGGCGAAGTCCTGCTCGACGGGGAGAACATCGCCGGGCTCACCCGAAGGCAGCTCAAGCCGTACCGGCACCTGGTGCAGATGGTCTTCCAGGACCCCTTCGCGTCCCTGAACCCCAGGCATCGGGTCGGCGACGTCATCGCGCTGGGACCGACCCTGCGGGGCACGCCGAGGCGCGAGGCATGGGATCGGGCGCGCGAGCTGCTAGGCATGGTGGGGCTTCAGCCGGAGGCGGTCGGGCGCTATCCGCACGAGTTCTCCGGCGGCCAGCGCCAGCGCATCGGCATCGCCAGGGCGCTCGCGATGGAGCCCGCGCTGATCCTGGCCGACGAGCCGGTCTCGGCCCTCGACGTGTCGGTCCAGAAGCAGGTGCTGGACCTGCTCGACGAGCTTCGCCGATCCCTCGCGCTCTCGATGCTCTTCATCACCCACGACCTGCGGGTCGCCGCGCACGTATGCGACGAGATCGCGGTGATGCGCCACGGGGAGATCGTGGAGCGCGGACCGACCTCGGAGATCTTCGCGAGCCCCCGGCACGGGTACACCCGCCAGTTGCTCGACAGCGTGCCGGGGAAGGGCTGGGAGCACTGAGCGGTCGGCGGATCGACGCTCGGAGCAAACGGAGGCCCGGGCGGACGGGGAGGCCGGAAGCTCCCGATCATGCGGTCCGGGTCCGGCGCCGAAAGCCGTCCGCGACCAGGCTGACGATCTCGAACATGACCGCGGCCGCGGTATGCGCCGTGATCCGGTTGGGATGATCCTTGGTCGGCATGAGGCAGACCACGTCGCCGCCGATGACGTTCTTGCCGCGCACGCAGCGCAGGAGCCGCATCACTTCGTCGATCCTGAAGCCCTCGCAGCCGGCCTCCAGGTTCGCGACCGCCGGGGCCACGGTCGGGTCCAGGCAGTCCAGATCGAACGTGACGTAGAGGGGCGCATCGCCGATCCGCTCGTCGATGAGGGCCATGGTGTCGTCGGGACCGATCTCGCGGTAGCGGTCCATGGTGACCACTTCGTAACCGAGCTCCTCGCTGGGCTTGCGCCAGTCGAGCGTGCGCGGGTTGCCGCGCATGCCGATCTGGACGCTGCGGGCGGCGTCGATGTACCCGTCGCGCACCAGGTAGGCCGCCCAATGCGCCGCGGACTTCACCGCCCCGAGGAAATGGGGGATCTGCTCGTAGGCGTCGGTGTGGGCGTCGAAGTGCAGGAACGCCGCCTTCCTGCCGCCGGTCAGGCGGGCGCCCTCGCCGGCGATGGCCTGCATGATCCCGCCGGTGATGGAGTGGTCCCCGCCGACCGATACCGGCCGCACCCCGGCCGCGTCGATCGCGCGGTAGAACCGGGTGATGCGCTCGATGCAGGCCTCGTTGTCGTTGGCTTCCGGAAGCGGTACGTCCCCCATGTCCCGGATGCGCGCGAGATCCCAGGGATCGATCCCGAATTCCATGTGCACGCGCCGGGCCATCGCCGACACCTCGCGCACCGCCCGGGGGCCGAGATGCTGGTCGCGCTCGGTGGTTCCGTTGCCGGTGGAGTGCGGCACGCCGACGAGGGCGACGTCGCAGTTGCCCGGGTCCCGCTCGACGGGGCAGCGAAAGAAGGTGGCGATGTCCCACCAGTAGAGGCTCTGCAGCATGAGCTCGTCGGCGCTCGTCAGATCGGCCGTGGTCATCTGTCGTCTCCGGTTCGGTGGAGGGGGCGACGGAACGGGACCGCCGCGGGGGTCGAGGCGGGGCCGCCGCGGGAGCCACCGCCCGGGCCGGGAGGAATGGTGCCGGCTGTCAGACTCGAACTGACGACCTGATGCTTACAAGGCAACTGCTCTACCAACTGAGCTAAGCCGGCGGCGGGCTCGCCGTACCGCACGGAACCGGGGCCGGATTTCAGCCCGGATAGTACAGTGCGCCGTGCGAAGGCGCCATTTCTCCGACGCCGCCCAAACGCCGTCAAGTGCGTTCCTCCGTGGCGCGGCTCCGGGCGGCTTCGGTGAGGCCGAGCAGTATCTCGTGGTCGAGCCCGTGACGGAGGATCTCGAAGGCGCTGTAGGCCTCCAGCTCCGCCGGCGAAGGCAATGCGATCTCGAACGGGAACAGGCGGGGGGCGCGAAGCAGGGCGGACGGCGATTGGGGCGTGCCTCTACCGGCCGAGAGCATGGCCTTCAGGACCCAGACGGTGATCGGCCCGTCCTCAGCGATGCGCTTCGCGGCGCCGCGGTAGAGCCCTTTCCCGCCGGTCTCCGCCAGAACGCCCCAGTCGATGAACGCCCGCAGGACCCGCCGCGCGGCGCGGGCGACGGTCTCGCGTTCGCCCAGGCGTTCGCGGAGCCGGCGCTGTACCTGGGCCGCCGCCGCGGTTCCCTGCAAGCGGAGCAGCCGCCCGGCGGTGTCGGCGACCGCGCCGAAGAAGGGATAGGCCGCCATGCACATGCACCAATGCACCAGCATCCGGTCGTCCGCGCCCGCCTGCCGGAGGAGATCGAGCCCTTCGTCGCGGAGCGGCCGGCGCTCGTCCGGGACCGTCACCCAGACCTGGGTCAGGATCGAGACGGCCTTGTCCCGGTTCCCGCTCACCCGGTCGCCGCCGAGCGAGAAGCGCTCCCGCAAGCGCTCCCGCAGAGCCGCGACGATCTCGCCCTCCGGGCTCCCGGCGAGGACCGCGTTGGCCGTGTATTCCAGCCAGTCGAGCCGGATGCGCTGGCTGAACCCGATCCCATCCCTGCGCCCTTCCCCGCGTTTCCCCGCCGCCTCTTTCATGTCGCCGCCCGCTTCATGCCGCCACTCGTTCGATCTCCACCATCGGGACTGCGCTGGCTGAACCCGATCCCATCCCTGCGCCCTTCCCCGCGTTTCGCCGCCGGCCCCTTTGCCGCCGACCCCTTCATGCCGCCACCCGTTCGATTTCCACCATCGGGACGACGACCTCTTCGAGCGAGACGCCGCCATGCCCGACGATGCGTTCGCCTTCGCGCACGAAGGCCGTCCGGCCCGGAGCGAGCAGCGCCAGGCAGTCTTCGGGAAGTCCCACGGAAGGCCATTCGATCGCATCCGGAAAGCGTTCCTTCACCCGCGACCGCAGCACCGGGTCGGGGTAGATGCGGGCGCGCTCTCCCCAGACCTCGGCGATCGCGCCTTCGGCGGGCCGACCGCGGCCTTCCGCCTCGACGTTGCCGTGATCCGAGGTCAGGAAGACGGCGAAGCCGCCGTCCAGCAGCGCATCCAGCAGCCCGGCCATGAACCCTTCCCCGGCCCATTGCCGAACCTGGTTGTGCATCCCCGCCGCCCCGAGCGCCATGCCGTGCATGATCTTGTCGACCTTGTCCACGACGAGGCCGAGGGCGCGCATCGCGGGCCGCGACACGAGCTCGCGAACGCCTTCGGGGAGGCCGTCCCCCAACCCCTTGGCGTAGCCCGTTTCCCGCACCGCGAGGCCCTGGTCGGACCAGAACCGGGTCCACCGCGAGGCTTCCCGGTCGGTGGTCAGGATGCTGGCGGGGAAGTGGAGCGGCGGCGTTCCCGCGAAGATCGCCTGCCGGGAGACGGAGGTGAGCGTCGGCGCCCAGGCGAACGCGGCGCCTTCGCGAAAACGGAGCGCCGGCCGCTGTACCGCCAGCGCGTCCCGGAGCACGATCCACTGGTCGAGGGCGAGTCCATCGACGACGACGAGCGCGACCTTGCCCCGGGGGTCGTCGGCGAGCCGCCGGGCGAGGAAGCGTGGCAGGTGGTGCACCATGACCGGCGGGGCCGGTGGCTGGTTGTGGAGCCCCGCGTAGCGGCGCTCGATCCAGGCGAGGAACGCGCGGTCCACGTCGGCGCGGAGGTCGGCGATCGGAGCGTTCGAATCCGACTGCGCCGCGTGGAGATCGGCGATCGGTGAGCCGGAATCCGCTGGTGTGGCGGGGGGGCCGGCAATCGGCGGGTCCGAATCCGCTCGTGAGGCGCGGGGGCCGGTGATCGGCAGGCCCGAATCCGCTGGCGTGGCGCGGGGTCCGGCAATCGGCAGGTCCGAGTCCGCTCGCGCCGCGCGGGATTCGGTGACCGGCGGGTCCGCATCCGACTGCGCCGCACGGGATCTGGTGGTCGGCGAGCTCGAATCCGCCCGCGCCGGGTCGGCGGTCTCCGACAGGAGCACGCCGAGCTCGGCCCAGCGGTAGGCGAACGACAGCCACTCCCGGTGATTCACATCCGCCTCAGGAATCGTCGCGCGAACGGCCTCCACGAGGCGGCGGAGGCGGCGCAGCCGGTCCGCCTCGGGGTCGATGCGGACCCCGACCGACGCCCATTCCCCGCGAAGCGCGTGGCCGGACCCGTGGGACACAGGATGCAGCATCCCTTCGACGAACAGGTTGTCGATATAGACACGGACGTCGGCGTGGCCGAAGGGCAGGTCGGCGGGTCCGCCGATCTCGAAGCTGGACGTCCCTTCCGTATCTTTCAGGCCGCCGCCTCCGGCGTTCCCGGCGTTACGTGAAGTCGCGTGGCTTGTTCGTGCTGGACGACGGCCTTCCCCGTCCTGCCGGTCGCCGCCCCCGATGCCGTCCGCGAGGCGGTCGAGAAACCGGGGCCAGCGCTCCTGAAGGAAGGCGAAGAAGGCGTCCCGGTCCGGGAGGATGGTCGCGAGCGGCCAAGAGGCGAAGGCGCCGCCCCGCCGGAGCAGATGCGCCAGCCGCTCGTCCAGGAGGCGCGGCAACCGCTGCCCCCGGTAGTGTCTCCTCAACAGGAGGCGCAGCAGGTCGGAGGGGCGCCTGACGAGCTCGGGCGCGAAGTCGAAGACGTGCCGCAGCACGAAGTCCCGTGTCGCGTCGTCCCCGAGCTGGCTCGGCCGGTGGCGTTCCTGCGCGCGGTGGAGCGCGTCGAGATCGCTTCGGTCGAGCGACGCGACGACCGGGTAGGCGAGGGCGGGAAACAGATCGTCCAGGCCGAAGGAAAGCTGCCGGCCGGCTTGCACCAGATCATAGGGAAGCGCTGCCGGATCGTGCCCCTCGGTGCGCACGACGACTTCGAGGCCGGCGCCCTCGCCCCGCTCCCAACGGGATCGGAACCTCGATTCGTAGTCGAAGCGGAACGCGACGGGATCCTCGAAGGCGACGATCTCGAAACCCCGCTCGCGGACGGCTTCGAGGAGCGTGGCTTCGAGCAGCAGGCCATCGGGGTCCGCCGCCACGGTCAGGCGCGCGACCCCCGGCGTGAGTGCCTTCAGGATCCGGTCACGCCAGTCGGGCACCGTGAGAGCCTCCAATGACGTTCAAACTCGCTCCACCGGATAATGCTGCAAGTATTTATTCCACGTGTGGAGGTTGAACACCATGCAGTCCGTGACGATAGGCCGTCTCCATCCTCCGGATCGCGGTCCATCCAGCGGAAGCTCGCGCCGCAAGGCATCGGTTCTTCTGGTAAGATCGAGGGCGGTCAGATTTTTTGCTGCGACGAGGACCCAGTAGTGGATCGGCTTGTCGATTCTGTCGGACGCCCATTGATAAAGGAACGTATCGCGGTATTTGTATTTCAGATCCGCATCCAGCCCTCCGGAAGAAAATCTCTCGATAAATTTCTCCCTTCTCGTCTCCGTCGCGTGGGGATCGTCCGGATCCTTGAATTCCATGAACAATATCCTGTCGGTCTCCTCAACGATGAAGTCCACCGCCTTCATGCAGGACAGACCGTGCGTTTCCGGTTCGTCGAATTTCCTGGCCCTCGTACCCCGAGGAAAAGTGATTCGAAGATTCCCTTCTGTCAGCGTGATCATGTCCTGCGCCCCGTCAGGCTTCGCCTGACCTCGCGGTCGTACAGGTCGTCGAATGCTTCGGCGATGGCGTTGGGGTGGATGTCGAGATAGGTGTGGACCGTTCGGCAGGCGATCTCGCCGTCGTCGCGGTAAAGTGAGTGGAAAACGATCTTGTCCCCTTCTTTTTTTTGTAGATCGAACTCCTTGAGAACGGCGTAATCGTGGGTGGCGATGAATATCTGGACTCCCATGCGCTGCAATTCGAGAAGAATGCCGATCACGGCCCCGAACAGCTTGGGGTTGAGGTTGGTTTCCGGTTCGTCCCAGAAGAGCACCGCTCCTTCGAGCAGCGTTCCGTTCTGGATCAACCGCCACAGCAGGCCGAGCTTGCGCATCCCCTCGGCAAGCAACGAGAACTCCAGGTTTCCATGCCTGGAACGGAGAAAGAATTCTTCGTTTCTGACGTGGACCTTCCCGTCGATCGCCCTTTGCAGGATGGTGAGCAACCGCTTGCGCTCGGAAGGAGTGGGGCCGCGCAGGGCTGGTCTGTAGGCGCGGTCCAGGATGTCCGCGTAGATTTCCTCGAAATGGATCTCGCGCCGCGCATAGAGGGATCGGAACCCGGGCGCGTTCGCGAGCATTTCCTTTACCGGG
The DNA here is from genome assembly GCA_965204915.1 of Gammaproteobacteria bacterium. Classification (GTDB taxonomy): domain Bacteria; phylum Pseudomonadota; class Gammaproteobacteria; order HK1; family HK1; genus HK1. The sequence continues at coordinate 295,410 of OZ242023.1, forward strand.
ACATAGACGCTCTCGACGGGGGCGGCCCTCCAGCGCGGTGCGCCTGTGACAGTAGCCGAATCCGTCACGGTGGCGTGATTCGAGAAGGAAGCCCGAAGCCGTCGATCTCCGCGATGAATATGGACGCCACAATGAGAGCTTTCACCGCGCCGTTTGACCAGCCGCCCGATGGCGCCCCCGGACGGCATGAAGACGCGGACGATCTTTTCGGCGAATCCGATGTCCGTCTTGCTGATGTCGCAGGCGGCATAGGCCACCTTCATGAGATGGGTCTTGCCCGTGCCGTTGGCCCCGACGAGGACGTTGATGCCGGGAGACGCCTCGAAGTCCAGGCTCTTGAAGGCCGTGAACCGCTCCAACTCTATTCTCGTGATCGTCATGCGTTTTCCTCTGTCCGGAACTACAGATCCGAGTCCTCGATCCGTGCGATCTTCATCAGGTGTTTCTGCAAGCCACGTTTCAGGACCGTGTTGCCATGAACCGGCACCGAGATACGGGCAACGACTCCTTCCCTCGTGTAGATGTGGTGGCTGCCGTTGATCCTCTTCAAACGCCATCCCCGGGATTCGAGAAGTTGGCAGAGCCGCTTTCCGCTGATGGCCTTCACACCGTGATCTCGATGATCCGGTCGGCCTCCGAGATCGGGACGTCTCGGACATCGACGGACAAGCATCCCTCGACGGCCTCATGGACGTTCTTCAGCAATTCCTCGATGCTGTCTCCCTGGGTCGCACACCCGGGAATGGACGGTACTTCCGCCCAATAGCCGCCTTCATCCGCTTGGTGGACCACAACGTGCAGCTTCATGGTTCGTCTCCTTGCTTCTCGACGGTGGGTTGTCGACGAACATCAGTCTCGTAATCGTCATGTGTCTTGCTCCGTGCGGGTCAGCGCTTGGTCGTACCAGAGCAGGAGCTTCTGGTCTTCCTGGAGGACGGCCTCCGGCATCCTCTCCGCGACCGAGATGATCGTGGCGTAGTCCTGCTCCTGGTACGCCTTGAAGAAGCCGGCGCGCATCGCTTCGAGGCGGAAGGTCCTGAGCTTCTTCTGCGGAGACCGGCGGTACTCCTCGAACTCGCGCAGCAGGATGCGCACGCGGCGCTTCTCCACGTCGATCGCCTTGTTGGGGTCGGGCACGTACCAGCGGTCCTTCGCCTTGGTGCGCAGGGCCGGGTGGTCCTTGGGGAGGTTCCGCAGCTCCTTGAAGTTGGTGGAGAGGTAGACGTGGATCTGGCTCGGGACCTCGCCTGCGCCATCGTAGTGCAGGAAGTTCTGCTTCAGCATATCGGACAGCTCGGGCAGCCTCTCGTGCTTCTGCCAGCCCGCGATCTCGCGGAGGAACTGCGGGTGGACGTCCTGGAAGCTCTGCGGCTTGCGGTTCAGATGCCGCTTGAGCCACTGGATGGCGGAGACCTCGTCGATCACGAAGATTTCGAGCTGGGCCACATCCTCCACCGCCGCACGCTTCCTGTCGTACTCGGCGACCTGATCGGGGAGGAACACCATGCCGTCGCGATCGGGGAAGCGCCGGATGAGGCCGGACAGGAACTCGCCGACCGACAGGGGGACCGTCACGTTGCGCAGCACGTGGAAGGCCACCATTCGGTCGAAGAGCAGATGCGGCTGCCGTTCGTTGACGACCTCGACGCGCCCGCCCTTGCGCACGAAGACGGGGAGCTGGCCGAGATGGGTGCGGACGAAGTCCCAGGCACCGTCCTCGGAGCCCTTGCCGAGGGCGAAGCGCGCCTCCAGCCCGCCATTCGGCCTGTAGGCGGAGATCACGAGGTCCTGCTTCACTGCGGTGGTAGTGACCTGTTTAAAGGCGTACTGTTGCTTATCCATCGTGCGCACGTCGGCGACGACGAATCCGGCCGCGAGCAGGGCTTCCTGGATCGCGGTCCAGACCGCGTTCCGGGAGTTGTGGAAGACGATCGTGATCCAGCGTCCCGGCTTGAGCACCCGCCGGTACTCCTCGAAGCAGCGCTGCATCAGGCGCTGGTACTCGGGCAGCCCCTTCCCCTTGAAGCGGTCGACGATGGCCTCCGGCGCTGCGTTGGTCAGCACCCGGTGCCAGGATTCGACCAGGAAGTTGAGGTCGGCGTAGTAGATGTTCTCGCCGAAGGGTGGATCGGTGAAGACGTAATCGACCGAGTCGTCGGGCAACCCGAGCGATGCGGTCGTGCTTGCCGTTACGGCGCAGTTCGAATTGTTTGAAACCAAGGAGTCTCGAAACACTTTTTCCAGCCTCTTGAGCTTCCCTTCCAGTATGTACCAAGGACTGCATTCCGAGTGTTGGGAAGGAACGTAATATACCCCCGTGAGATATTGGTTAACTTGGGAATATCCCGTGGGTCGGTATCGATTGAGAGTCGCCATTGTCCATACGGCCTGCTCCACAAAAAAGAGAAGCATTCGACGAACCCGGGAATCGGGGTGCGCATCGGCCCGACGCCACATTGTTGCCAAAGCATGTATTGCCCTAGGAAGAAACATATGATGAACCATACGAGTTTCTGTAGTTGCTACCCGACCAACGCGGGTCATTTGGCAATCGGGAAGTCGTATAAGGGGAACGTTATTTGGAAATGATATAGAGAATATTTTCTTGAGAATTTGTATATCTTCCGTGTCGGGAGATTTTTCAAAAGATTTCTTCCCTATTTTGTAGATAATCGACACTGCCTCTCTGACAGGTTTCTGATATATTTGCCCGTCCAAATGATCTTGAAAATTCTCGAACATCAGATTCATCTTTTCCTTTCTTTCGATAGCCTTACAATGAGGGCATTTTATTTCCGAAGAAATTTTCTTGGTTTCTTTATCAAATGCCTCTTTCACAAATACAATTTTCCCTTGGCAATTAGGACAAACAAACACTTCGCTCCAGACGGTGTAGTCGATCCGCCCCCTGGTTTTCCCGTCGGTGTGCAGGGTCTCGTACATCCAGCCGAGCTCCGCCTCGACCTCGTCGAGCAAGGCGCGGCCGGCGTCGGCGAAGGCGGCGACGTCGAAGGGCAGGGTGTAGTTGGCGGCGATGAAGCCCGCGGCCGGCGACAGGTCGTTCAGGACCGCGTGGCGCGCGCCCCAGCGCGGCTTCCCGAACCCTTCCGCAGACCACAACGCTTCGAGCGATTTCCGGTAGTCCTCCGGCGCGCTCCCGCACCATTGCGCGGCGACACCGGTCATGCCGGAGCCGGCGAAGCCGTCCAGCACCAGATCGCCCGGCTCCGTGTAATGGAGGATCGAGGGCACGATCGCCAAGTGCGGCACCTTGGTGTGGTAGCCGTGCGCCCGGTAGACGGGGTGGGTCTTGCCTTCGCTCACATCGACCGCGAAGGGCTTGCGGCGGTAGGGCTCCGCGGGGTCGTGCGGCCTGCCGAACGCCTCCGCGAACGCGCCCAGGAACGGGTTCGGGCAGGCGGTGTGCCAGGGCGGGTCGGACAAGGCCAGGACGTCGTCGATCTCGCCGTGGGGGAACCCGACCTCGTCCTTCCAGCGTTGCAGCAGGTCCTTGGACGAATCGGCATGCGCCATGCGCTTGGCGAGTCCGCGAAGGCGCGCTTCGTCCCCCATCGGCCAGTGTGTGACGGTCGCCATGCGGGCCATCGCGCCCTCGATGCCGGAGAAGGGCAGGCCGCCGAGCTTCGCTTGCAGGTCTTCCAGCCCCTTCTTCAGCTCGCCGAGGAAATGGGCGCGGCGGGCCGCGTCGTCCTCGAACGTCAGCCCCAGACATTCGACCGGGGCGCCGCGCCCGGCTTCCGCCCGCTCCCGTTGGGACTTCTCGAACATCTCGTCCTGCCCCGAAGGGCTTCGGAACGGCCGGCCGGTCCGGCGGCTCGTCTTGCCGCGCGCCATCCGGTCAGCCTCCGCCGCGCGTTCCGGCCCCGGCGCCCGCGCGATGGGCCTTGAGCCGCGCGCCTGCCTCGGTGACGACGTAGCGCTGGTTGGACGCTCGTGGATGCTCAGGGTTCGTCATGGCGACGATGCCGGCGCGGATCAACGGATCCAGATGATGCTTCATGAAGTGTCCTCGACTGGCGACCCCAAGGGTGTCCATGATCTCCGCCAGACGGCGCGGTACGTCGCAATACTCCAGGATCTTCCACTGCGTTGCAGACAGCCCGGTCAAGGATTCGACTTGTGCACTGGACAAGTCGGATGGCGGCCGATGGACTTGTTCAGTGGACAAGTCCAGTGTGTCGGCCCCGACTTGGTCAGTAACCATGTCCGGCGGTGGCGGCCCAACTTGCCTAGTAGGCAAGTTCGGTGTTGGGCGATCGACTTGTTCACTGGACAAGTCCACCGATGGCCGATGAACTTGTGCACTGACCAAGTCGGGCGCCCCCATCTCGACTTGGTCAGTGACCGAGTCCGGTGTTGGCCGGTCAACTTGCCTAGTAGGCAAGTCCGGCGTTGGCTGGCCGACTTGACTAGTAGGCAAGTCAACCTGCCCCCGATCCACCTGAGCACCGCCCCGGTTCGATGGGCGGGCGCCCTCCCGTAGATGTTCGGCAAGCGCGTAACGTCCGGCACTGCCAATGGAGTCGATCAGCCCCTGGGTCTCCAGCCGCTCCGCGACTTTCACGGTGTCCGGCCCTAGCAGCCCAGTCACCGCCTTGAGTTGCGCCAAGGTCGCTTCCCCATCCCGACAGACGAAGGCGAACGCGCGTGCCTGCTCGTCCGTGAGATGCACCCCAAGACGTGTCTGAAACAAGATCTGTTCCTCGGACAGAAGCTTCTCCTTGAGCAGGACAAGTTCGAACTGCTTCCGGCTCTTGTCGTTGGTTATCCGGGGCGGCACGTTTCCCAATTGTTGCCAGTTCCTGAAGACATCCCGCAGACCCCAACCCGCGTTTTCGCTCAGACCGATCCTGCGGAAGGCGGTCACGATTCGCGGGTTGCGTAGCTGCTCCTTTTCACCGGGCTCGAGGAGGTCCGCGACCGATGCGAACGCATCCCCCGGATTCCAGAAGACGGTCCGATCAGTATAGTGGCGAATCCCGGCTTTTCGTGTGTGGTCGGAATAGTCCTGGTGGACAAGCAGATTGACCATGGCTTCACGGTAGGAGAGATAGTCCGGCGGCGTATCGTCGCGCTGTAGCAATGCGGGGTCGATGCGGAACGGACGTTCGGCGAAGCGCCCATACCAATCGACTAGGTCTCGCCAAGTTCGGATCAGGTTTTCGTCCAGAACCGCTCGATCCATCCACCGCGCACCGGTGTCCGCCTGGGCGTGAGCAAGTACGAAACGTTGGCAGTCGACCACCGGGCGCGGCAGCAATTGCCGGAAGGCCGCATTGTTCCCGAACAGCAGGATGGACGCGCGCGTCGGCATCTTCCGGTCATGTTGCTCGACGAGAAGTCCCATTTCATTGAGGAAACCCAGATCCGGCAGGCCGGCATGGGAACGATTCCCAAGCCGGCTCTCATAGGCTTTTCGGTACCACTCGATGCTGCCAGCGTCAAAGGCGGTATCCGGGTTCATCTCGACTGCCTGACCGTCGAACCGTTGCGCCATCGCGTCGATCAGAAAACGATCTCTCTCGTTCGTCGAACAACGGACGTCGCTGCCGCCTTTGCGAATGAACGAGCGACGAATATCCCCGTTCAGATAAACCGGCTTGTCTTCCCGGCTTGCCTCGGGAACATGGAAGACTAGCAGAACTGCGTCTCCTTGCCGGTGAAGCTCCGCTCTGATGTCCAGAATCGAGCTGATCTTGTCCCGCTGCCGCAATGGGGTAAGGAAGTCGCCTTGCACCTTGTCCACCGACAGGACGCCGACGACTTCAAAATCCTCACCAGCCTGCCTCACGCCGAAGACGAGATGCCCGCCCTCGGTATTCGCGAAAGCGGAGACCGTTTCGTAAGCGTCTCTTGGGACATCACGCCGCGCCTCCTTGAACTCGACGTCGGTCCACTCGTAGCCCTTCAGGCGTTCGATGAGCTCCACCTTCTCCATCGGCGCCTACTCCAGCACCAGCCGGACCTTGTCCGGCTCCTCGCCCTTGGCGAGGCCGTCCAGGTAGCGCTCGAAGCGCTGCTTCATCTCGACGGGGCTCGCGGGCGAGCCGCCGGCGAGGAGGGCGGCCTTCACGTCCCCGGTCTTCACCACGACCTTGACGAGGCCGGACAGGACCTCCCGAAGGGCCTCGATGAAGTCCCGATCCAGGGGGTCGGGCAGCGCTCCCTGCTTCACGAAGGCGTCGATCCGCTCCCTCCGCTCGGGCCTGAGCAGCGCGACGTTCTCGCGCGTCGCGGGGTCGGCGAGGTTGGCGAGCAAGGTCCGGGTCCAGCCGGCGAGGAGCGCGTCGAGCTCGTCGTCGAGTCGCGCGAGGGTCGCGCCGGCGGCAGCGCCGCCGGTGGCCGCCGCGCCGCCGATGGCGTCAGCGCCGTCGATGGCGTCAGCGCCGCCGATGGCGGCGGGCGCCGTTTCCACCGCGGGCCGGAACCCGCAGTGCGGGCAGACCGGAGAGACGCCGAGCTCCTCCCGGGTCAGCGCGAAGCAGCTCTTGAGCCCGGTGAGGCGATCCCGGAAGTCGTCCAGATGCCGGACCGGCATGAGGTCGATGGCGGAGAGCAGTTGCAGCCGGGCAAGCCGGTCGTCGCGCAGCAGCGCGGACTTCCGCTTGTCGTCGTTCACGCCGAGCCGGGCCTTGGCGTGGAGGGCGAGGTAGGTGTTCACGAACGCCTTCCCGAGGTCGTCCAGCCCGCGCAACGCCTCTCTGCGGAAGGATGCGAGATCGACGCGCCGCGCCGGACGGGCGATTTCCGTGAACAGCGCCTCGCGTGCCTCCTTCATCCGCCCCACCCACTCGTGGGAGGGCGGGAGCACCGTTTCCGCCGCGGTGAGGAACGCGGCGGTGGCGCCCAGCTCCGAAGCGAAGGTCCGGAGGGCCTCGATCCCGGCGAGGGCGTCGAGCCCGGTTCGATGGCCGTCCACCTCCTTCGCCTCGTGGCGGAAGTTCTTGAGGCGGCCGGGCGAGGTGAAGACCTGGAGGGATTCGAGGAAGGACTTCGTCCCCTCCACCGCAGGACGCAGCGCCGCCGCCCCCTCCTCGTCGATCAGGCGCCGGCCCCAGAACGGGATGCCGCCCTGGAGGGCCTGATGGGCGACCGCCAGCCTCCCGGCGAGACCGGCGACCGCCTTCTGGAGCTCCCGGATCGGCTCGTCCTTGCCCTCGGTGACCAGGTTCGCCATGCCCGGGGTCAGCCCGAGCAACGCGAACAGCGCCTTGAGGGCCGGCAGGTTCCATTCCCGGGGCCGCTCGACGTGCCTGAACCGGACGAGCTCGTCGAGCGGCGCGGCGGCGAGCGTGGCCAGGCCGGAGGCGTCGAACTTGCGGCCGGGAACGGCGAGCACGAGGTCACCGGAATGGACCAGCGCCGCGAGCAGGACCACGGCCCATTCGGGTTCGAGGCGCAGGGTCTCCGGGGCCAGGTACTCGACCCCCAGCCGTTCCTGGATGAGCTCGGAACGGTTCACGACCTGGCCCTGCCCCTTCGCGCGCACCCGTTCGAGGACGTGGGCGGCGTACTTCGACCGGGAGGGGTCGAGGCGGTCGTCGTCGAGGAGATCGAGCGCGTCGAGGACCGCGGCGGCCTGCCTCGTCTTCGTCGTGCCCGCGATCCGGCGTAGCGCGTCCTGGGCCGCCTGGGCGCGGTTCCAGGACGTGATCGGCACCGTGAAGCTCGGATAGCCCGGCGCCTGGTCGGCGAAATGCGTCTCCAGGCAGATGCCCGCCACCGCGTTGACCAGATCGCGCAGGTTGATGCGTTCGGCCGGGGAGATCCCCGAAAGCTCGCGGAGGGAATGGCCCCTGGCCCATTCCGGCAACGTCTTCCGGCGGCCCCGGTAGACGACCTCGAAGGCCGACGCCATGTGTCCCTGGAGCCAGTGGACCAGATCGCGGAGGAAGCCCGTCGCCTTCGACTGGTAGGTGGCCTTCGCGTGGCCGGAGGCGGTCGAGGCCAGATCCAGGGCCGCGGCATACCCGCGCAAGGCGTCCCCGAAGCCAGCGTCCGCGCCGCCCAGGTGGAAGAAGACCTCGTCCGCCTTCTTCTCGTCCCGGAAGTGGGGCGCGTCGTGGGGCGGGATGAAGTAGAGGTAGAAGTCGCGCGGCGGCACCGCCGTGGACCGCTCGTTCGGCGCCCCGAAGAACAGGTAGCCCCGGCGCGCGGCGCGGCGCGCGCGCCATTCGAGCTCGTGCTCCCAGATCCGGTAGCCGGTGACGTAGGTCTCGTCGGTGCACTCCATCACCCGCCGCAGGGCGTCGTAGTAGTAGCGGTCCAGCCGCGCCGCGTCCAGGCTCTCGGCCCGCTTCTCGATCAGGGCGTCGAAGTCGTCGGTCTTCCGGAGGTCGAGGTAGTACTGGCGGTTGTCCGGGTTGGACGAGACGAACTGGCCGCTCACCGTGCGGTGGATCTCCCGGAGCACCGTCTCCACCTGCGACAGCAGATCGTCGGCGGGGTCCCCCCCGAGGTCTTCGATCCCCGGCTGGTACAGGCAGAGGCCGTCCCGGAGCTCTTCCGCGGTGGCGCCCAGGCGGGCGTGGACGTCGCCGGTGGTCAGCCGGTGCACCGACAGGGCATGGATGATGCGCAACGCCATCGGCTTGTAGGCCGGCCGCGTATACGCCTGCTCGATGCGCGACTCGAGCACCTGGCTGCAATCGATGACCGCCTTCACGTCGGGGACCGCGCGGAAGGAGGCGTCCTCCCGCAGCACGGACCAGTAGCCGTCGTAGGCGATGAGGCCGGGGCGGTCCGCCGGGAGCTCCTGCTCCAGCCGCCGCTCCATCGCGCGCGACAGGGTGCGGAGGATCTCGCGCTTCTCCACTGCGGTCACCCGCTCGAAGGTGTCGATGTAGTCGGGATGGACCGGGAACAGGTCCACGTACTCGTCCATGCGCTCGTTCATGCGCCCGTAGAAACGGGCGAACGGGGCCAGGTACTCCCGGACCTTCGCCTGTTGCTCGCCGGTCTTGCGCAGCAGGCGTCGGGCCACGACGAACTTCACGTCCCGCCGGGCGATGCGGACCTGCTCGAAGCGGTCCTTCACCCGGCGGACGCTGTCGGCGACGAAGGCGAAGCGGGGGCTGTCGAAGATGGCCTCCTGCACGCCGGCGACGAAGCGGAAGCGGAGGTCCTTGCAGACCTCGCCGACCTCGCGCAGGAAGTTGAGGTCGAGGATCAGCTCCTGGTCCTTGCGCGAGCGCAGGTAGTCCAGCAGCTCGTCCACCACCAGCAGCAGCCCGTGATCGGGGTGGACCGCATGGAACGCGGCCATCATCTCCTCGAAGGCGCGCTTGCTGCCGGCGGCTTCGGCGGCGCCCGGGAAGGCGAAGGCGACGCCGAGCGCCGCGAGATGCTCCTCCAGCTCGCCGGCCACGATGTCGCGCAGGGACATGGTGGTCGCGCCGATCTCGGTGCGCACCACCTTGAAGCGGCCGGCGATGCCGCGCGCCGCCTCCGCCGCCCTCGGGTGCGAGAGCTCGGAGGCCAGCCCGGCGTGTTCGGCGACCCCGGAGATCACCGACATCAGGTGCGACTTGCCGGTGCCGTAGTTGCCGACGACCAGCAGACCCTTGTTGTCGGCGGGCGCGTCGTACCGGAGCTGCGGGAAGATCAGGTCCGACAGGGTCTCGGCCATCGCGTCGGAGACCACGTAGCCGCTGACGAGGCGGCGGGCGGCGTCCGCCTCGTCGGCGTCGCGAAGCTGCACCACGCTCTCGATGGGGTCGAACCGGATCAGATCTTCGTACTTCACCGTGGCGCCCTCCACGCTGGCCCCGGCCCGGAGCCGGTCATGCTACCGCCTCCGTTCGAGCCACCAGTATGCCGTTCAGCGGATAGCGTCGGTACTCGGGATGCCCGGGGGTGGCGTAATGGACGTGGCCGTCTTCGAGGGACCCGTTCCAGGCCGCGGCCACGACCCTGCTCCGCGAGAGGTCCTGCAGCAGGCGGAGCGGGTGCTGTCGCAGCGCGGCATCGAACAGGATTTCGAGGTTGTCCAGCAGGACGACGTCGCTCCCGCGTTCGGCGACGATCCGGTCGAGAAGGCGCCGGACCCGGAGCGGGCGTTGCCGCTCGGCCAGATCGAGCATCCGGCGCGAGAGCTCCAGGTTGACGTTGACGAGCGGGGCGCCGATGCGCCCGGCGACGTTCATCAGGGCGGCGGTCTTGCCCGTGCCTGCCACGCCGACGACGAGGACCAGCCGGTGGTACCGGCTCCCGGCCTCCCGGATCTTCTCGATCACGTCATCGACAAGAGATCGCGTCACGTGCCGTCTGCCTCGCGCTCGGCCGCTTCGCCCATGCCGGACCGCTCCCAGCCGGCATCCGGCTGCTTGCTTGCAGTGATGCCCGATCCCGAACCGCCCCGGGTTTCCCGGAGATTACACTTGTTGAGTCTTTGGAACTCAAGTTTCGGGATTCAAAGTGCCTGAATCAGGCGATGGATTCCCGCTCTCGCGGGAATGACGTCATTTCAGCGAGACACGTTACTTTTACGCTGGCCGTGGCCGTCTGGCCGTCATTCCCGCGAGAGCGGGAATCCATTTCGGTCAGCGAAGCCCGAAACTTGAGCCCGGAAGAAGGGCGCCGGAATCCGGACGGCGAAGGTGCGTTGGCCGCCAAGCCGCGATCGCCGGGGGGCATCCCCGTCCTGCTCAGGCATCGAGCGCCCGCACCGTGACCTCGCCCGAATGGCAACGCGCAACGCCGGCGCGATGTTCGACGAGCAACGCGCCGTCGCCGTCGATGCCGCGCGCCCTCCCCTCGATCGGCGCTCCCCCCGACAGCACGCGCACGGGCCGGCCGCGTAGCGCGTCCCGCTCGCTCCAGCGGGCCGCGAAGGGTTCCAGGCCGTGGTCCCGGTACTGCTCGCAGGCGTCGAGGATCGCGTTGGCCGCCTGCGAGACCAGCCAGCTTCGTCCCGGAACCCGGCCGAACTCCCGTGCGAAATCGGTCCATGTCTGGTCGATTCGGACAGAGTCCGCCGGCGCGAGATCGAGGTTGAAGCCGACCCCGATCACGCCTGCCGCCGCTCCCGAGCGGGCATGGCTCGCTTCGACGAGGATGCCCGCGAGCTTGCGGTCGCCGGCGACCAGGTCGTTCGGCCATTTGAGCATCACCGACCCGAACCCGCCGGCCGCCAGCGCCTCGGCGAGCGCGGCGCCGACGGCCAGCGAGAGGCCGCTGAGCGCGTTCGACCGCGGGGCGAAGCGCCAGGAGACGGAGAGCATGACGCTTTGTCCCAAGCCCCCGATCCAGCGCCGCCCGCGGCGGCCCCGCCCCGCGGTCTGGATCTCCGCGGTGCAGAGCTCCGGCGCGGCGGCTCCCGCGCGCAGGCGTTCGGCGAGGACCGTATTGGTGGAATCCACCGCGAAGCGCAGGTGGACCGCCTCGGGCCGCAACCGCGGCGCCGCGCGCAGGATGCGCTCGGTATCGAGCAGATCGACCGGCCGCGGCAGGGCCACCGTTCCCGACCCGGCGACCGGCGCGACCCCGAGGCGCGCGAGCCGTTCGAGGGCCTCGTCGAGGGCCGCTCCGCCAATCCCGCACTCGCGGGCGAGTTCGGCTCGGTCCCGGGGCCGTCCGTCGGCCAGCGCCCGGACGAGGAGGGCAGCCGGCTCCGACTTGGCCGGATCGTTCACGATCCGAGGCGCCGGCGGGCCGGGTGGTGCGCCGGGGCATCGAACGCCGTGCAGCACCGCGTCCGACGTCGGGAGCCGATTGTCGGGTGGTCGGGCGCCACCGGCCGGCGGTGCTCCGTCACCCGAGGATCGCCTCGCCCGGAGCGAGCCAGCGCGCCGCCGGATGGCGCCGGGTCCGCTCGATGAATCGGGCGAGGAAGGTCCACGTCCCTTCCTCGTGCACGGCGTGGTGGGTGAGGAGCCCGGTGGGCTCGGCCGGGTCCACCGAGCGCGCCCGCCGCGCCGCGAGGTGCGCGACCACCGCGGCGACGGCCCGGTCACACCCGACGAACCCCCGTCCGCCCCGCCAGTCCACGACGTCCACGTGGCAGTTGGCCTGCCGGAGTCCCGGCGCCGGCATGGCCGCGGGGCGGGGGCCGAACGCCGACAGGCCACGGAATCCCGCGTGCGGCAGGGCGGGGATCAGGGCCGGATCGATCCGGTTCCAGGGAGGGACGAGCACCGGACGCCACGCGCCGCCCATCGTCTCTTCCAGCTTCTCGAAGCCCTGCGACAGCTCGGCCATCACCGCATCGGACGCCCGGCCGCCCCCGAGCTCGCACTTCTTCCCGCCCGCTACGGCATGGTTGCGATGCGCCCATCCGTGCTGCAGCACCTCGACGCGCGCGGACTCGATCCAGGGCGCGAGGGCGCCGGTCGCCAAGGCCGGGATCACCGCGAGCCCCACGGTCACCGCGTGCTCGTGCGCGATGCCCGCGAGCCGGTCGAGGGCCGGGCCCGGCGCCACGGCGTCGTCGTCCCGCCACCACATCGACGCGACACGGCCTTCGCCGCGCCACGCATCGAGCTCATTGGAAAGATCGGACCAGTGCATTCGAACTCAAGTTTCGGGATTCGAAGATGCCGGGAATCGGCGACGGAGCCTGCCGGCCCTCACGACTGCTTCCCTCACGCCGGCTGCCGCTCCCATGCGCCAGGATGCCGGCCGCATCCGAGCCGACCGGGTTCACTCCCGATCCGCCAGCATCTCCCACAGTCGTCGTGGAGAAACGATCGGCAACCCCTTGATGCTCTCGAGTTCGACGAGCGCCTTGTCGCCGGTGACGAAAACAGCCGCGTCCCCCGCGAATGCGGAAGCAACGACAGGCTCGTCATCCGGATCGGGTAACGACGGAACGGGATACTCTCCGGAGGCCACGGTGGCCTGAGCGCGAAGCAGGCCGATGAAACCGTCTGCAATGGCATCCGACTGGCCGAGCTTTTCTCGAAGGACCCGTTGCAGCTCTTTCAACACCACCTCGGAAGTCACCAATTCGTGCGATTGCAGGACGACTTCAAACAGATCCGAACACAGACCGCGGCTGGCCAACGCGCTGGCCAACACGTTGGTGTCGAGGAATATCTTCACGAAACATCTTGAAAGACGTCGTCATCGCTGACGTATCCGGCAGCCTCGGCAAGTGGAAGCGCCGCTCGTCTGAGCCTCCGGAATTTTTCCACCGCGATGCGTTTGCAGAGCATTTCCCTCGCCAAGTCACTCTTGGTGCGTCGCTGCGTCCTTGCCAGCCGTTCCAGGTCATGTTCGAGCTCATCGTCGATGAGAATGGTCAGGGCGCCCATGGCAGCTCCTTGGAAATCGCGGGACGGTATCGGTCGCGGCAGGCCTTCTCGACGCGGCGCGCATGCCGGCGACGGCTTCTTGCAAGCCTCGCCCTTCACGAAGTGTCCGGGGGCGGCCGAAGGCCGTCAAGTGAATCGACAGTAAAAGCGCCCGGTTGAAATCGATCGGTCACGGTGGAGCGCATGGCTGCCCCCGGTACTCTGGTCCGAAGGCTTACCGGTTGACCGGTGCGGAGCCGGCTGCGCCACGGGCGATTTCGATGACCGCGTCGGCGCTCTCCGCGGCGCCGTCGAGCCGGATGCGCGCCCGCCCCGCGGCCGGTGCGGGTGCGGCGCGGATCGCTTCGAGCAATGCTTCGGGGGTCAGGCGTTCCTCGTCGAGCACCCGCGCGAACCCCGCCTCGGCGAGGCTCCGGGCGCGGATCGACTGCTCGCGCTCGCCATCGGCGGAGAACGGAACGAGCACCGCCGGCACACCGGCGGCCAGGAGGTCGGTGACGGTGTTGTAGCCGGCCTGGGAGATCGATACCCGCGCCCGCGGGAGAAGCGACCCGAAGTCCGCGCGGTTCGGCTCCACGACCGCGTTCCCCGCCGCGGCCCGGCGCCAGCCGGCGAAGGCGTCACCGCCGGCGTTCGGCCCGACGAGGATCCGCCATCGGAGGCCGGGATCCCGGCGCGCGGCGGCGAGGGCGGCCTCCACGAGACGGTGCGCGACCACCCCGCCGCCGGCGGAGACGACGGCCTCACCCTCCCCCACCCCGGGCGGCGCGGCCGGCCCCTCCCCCGCCGCGACGTATCCCGTGTACCGGATGCGCGCCCGGATCCGCTCCGCCTCCGGGAAGCTCGCGTCGAGCGGAACGAAGGCGGGGTCACCGTGCACGAGCACCGCGTCGAAGGATTCCAGCACGCGGTCCGCCGCCGCCCGCGACTTGGCCGGGCTCGACGGCGGCTGGAGCACGTCGCGGATGGAGCTGACCAGCCGGCACCCCGCGGCCCGGGCGCGTTCGGCCAGCGGCTCGAGCTCGAAGCGCAGCAGCCGGCGGCCGAAGGGCCAGGTCTCGGTGACGAGCACGTGCGGCGCGTGCTCCTCGAAGGCGGCCAGCAGCCGATCCCGGCGCGCGGCCCGCCAGGCGTCGTCGACCTCGCGTCCTCCCGCGTCCACCAGCGCGCGGTAGCCGGCATCCGCGACCCGGGCGGCGGGGAGCGCGACGACGCGCACTCGGCCGGGCCAGCCGGGGGCGAGATCCGGGATCTCCGGCCCGCCGGTCACGTACACGACGTCGGCTCCTCTCCCGGCCAGCGCCAGCGCGACGGCCGCGGCCCGGCGCTGGTGGCCGATCCCCATCAGGTGCTGGACCCAGAGCATCACCCTGGGCGTGGCGGCCGGGGCGGTCACGCCAGGCTGTCCTCGGTGCTCGGGCCGGGCGGCCGGCTCCTTGCGCGCGAACGCGCAGATGGCCCGCTCGGACCGGATGTGGAAGCGATCCGGCACCGAGGGCCGGTCCCTGTCGGATACCAGCTCCCGAACGCTGCCTTGGGCGCGACAGCCGAGGTGGCCACGAGACGTCCCCCGCCCTTATCCATCGCGTTCGAGCCGGATGTTCGGCTCGGCGAGGGTGAACGCCCCGGTGGCCGGGTCGAAGCGGAAGCGGTGGGCACGGGTCCAGTCGAGGCGTACCGGGGACTTGCCGGTGAGGTCCCATCCGCAGGCGAGCCCCAGCAACGCCTTGACGACCCCCTTGTGGGTGATCGCGACCACATGCGGTGACGGGCGGGCGAGGCTCCGGGCCACGCTGCCGGCCGGGCTGCGATGGTTCCGCATGGCGCCGGGCGGCGGCCCGGCGGCGGCGCTCCGGGCCCAGTCGACGATCCGGGCCTGCACCTCGCGCGGGCTCTCTCCGCCCGGCGGCCGGAAGTCCGGCCCCCCCGCCTCGTTGCGCGCGACGCCGGCGGGGTCCGCCGCCGCGAGCGCGGCGCGGGTGCGTCCCTCCCATTCGCCCCAGTCCATCTCCATGAGGCGGCGGTCGAGCACCGGCGCTTCGAGTCCGAGCAGCGCCGCGGTCTCGACCGCGCGGGCGAGCGGGCTCGAATGCACCCGGTACGCTCCGAACCGCTCCGGGAGCCGGCGCCCGGCCAGCGCCCGGCGCCCGTCCCCGCTCAGCGGCACGTCCGTATGGCCCTGGATGCGCCCCGCCGCGTTCCACGCCGTCGGCGCATGGCGGATCATCACCATGTCGATCGATCCGGAGTCGATCGATCCGGGCGGCCTGGGCGACGAAGGGACCGCCGCTCGGGCTGCGCGATCGACATGGATTCCCGTTCCGGGAGCGGATTCGGCGGATGACTTGGACATTGCGCCGGCGTCACGCTCGAATCCGGGGCGAAGCGCCGGTCATCCGACCTCTCCCAGTTTCGGCTCCGCAGTGCCGGAAGCCGCGGCCGGACCTCCATCAACTCGTGATCGACGGGTGCAGATAGCGCGCGATCAGGGCTGTGGCGATCCCGATGATCACCGCCACCGGGGGCAGCTCCATCAGCCCGCGCAACGCCCCCTTGCCCGTGAACGGCAGGAAGGCCGTCGCCGCGTGGAACCGTTCGAACCGCGGGTCGCCCCCCGCGAGCTTGCGCCGGTCCTGGTGCCAGGAGCCGATGAGGACGAACGCGACGGTGCCGCCGAAGAACGCGACGTCGCTTGCATGGCCGTTCGAGACCGCATGGGCGAGGGCCCAGATGCCCAGGCCCATGAAGACGGCGTGGCGCGTGATCCGGTGCACACCCCTCGGCTCGTCGCGGGGCGCCGCAGCGATCGATGCCGGGCTCGGGGTCATGACCCCGGCCACCAGCAGCACGAAGCCGACCACGTTCGCCAGGACGAGAAGAAGCTCGACCGCGCCGGAGTCGGGCACGGACCAGAGCAGCGGCCCCGCGTGGCGGTGGGTGAGGTAGTAGTACACCAGGGGCGCGAAGAACACGAGGGCGGTGACGGAATACGCGACGAAGAACCGCCGGTCTCCGAGCCGGGCCACCAGGCTGGCCCGGATCGCCCGGCTCGAGAGCAGCATGTGGCTCGATGCGAAGAGCAACAGCAGAACGAGGACGACGGCGGTTTCCTTCATCGGACCATCTCCGGATCAATATCGATGTTCATCGATCTTCGAGGTTCGGATCGAGGCGCTGGCGCGCACCCTTGAGCTGCGAGCGGCGGCGCTTGTCCTCCATCCGGCGCTGCTTCGAGACGAGGCTCGGCCGCGTGGCCTTTCTCGGCTTCGCCTTCACCGCGGCTTGCCGCACCAAGGAGAGCAGCCGTTCCAGCGCGTCTTCGCGGTTTCGCTCCCGCGTGCGGAACCGATGCGCATCGATGACGATCTCGCCGTGCTTCGTCGCCCGCGTCCCGGCGAGCTCGATCAGACGGGTGCGCACGTCTTCGGGAAGCGACTTCGATCGGCGCGCATCGAAGCGAAGCTGCACCGCGGTCGCGAGCTTGTTGACGTTCTGCCCCCCGGGCCCCGGGGAGCGCACGAACTGCTCGCTCACCTCGTCGTCGCCGAGGCTGATTCGGTCGTTGACGAAGATCGCCATGTGCGGACTCGTCGCGAGAGGTTGCCCATCTGCGGCGCGGATCGTCCCCCGCGCATCGGATCCGGGAGGCCGCGTTGCGGGCGCGGATCACCCGTCCGGCAGTGTACATCGTGCAGCGCTCGCCGAACGTCCGCCGGCGCCCGAGCCCGCCGTCTCTCGCCCGGACGGCTTCGGTGCGATGCCCGTCCCCCGCAGTCCGTGGCCGCCCGGGAGGAGGCCGTCGATGGACACCGCTTTCGCCGGGACCTCCCCCGTGGATCAGTCCGCCTCCGCCGTTCCCCACCGTTCTTCGAACTCCCATACCTCCCCGAATCCCATCAGGTCGTGCATCTCGCCGATCGAGAAGCTCCCGGTCCCGAGTTCGATCGACGAACCATTCGTCTTCAGGTGTCCGTAGACGTCCTCCAGCGTCTTCGCGGTGGCCAGAAATCCGGTGCCGGGGTAGATGGCGACCGCGAAGCCGAGCCGCGCAAGGATCTCTGCCGGCAGGACGGGTGAGAAGCCGCCTTCGACCATGTTGGCGAGCAGGGGGACGTCGATCTCCCGGCCGATGCGCTCGAACTCCGATTCGGACTCGGGGGCTTCGATGAAGATCACGTCCGCACCGGCCTTCGCGAACGCCTGCCCCCGGCGAATCGCCTCGTCGAGGCCGAGCGAGCTGCGGGAATCGGTGCGCGCGACGATGAGGAAGTCGTCGCTGTCGCGCGCCTCCACCGCGACCTCGATCTTGCGCCGCATGTCGTCGAGCGGGACCACCCGGCGCCCGGGGGCGTGGCCGCACTTCTTCGGAAACTCCTGGTCCTCGATCTGGATCGCGGCGACCCCGGCCGCCTCGTAGCCGCGCACCGTGTGGCGGACGTTGAGCAGTCCGCCGAACCCGGTGTCGGCGTCGGCGATGAGCGGGGTCCGGGTCGCCTCGCAGATGCGCGCGGCGCGGCCGAGCATGTCCGAGTAGCTCACCAGCCCGGCGTCCGGCAGGCCCATGTAGGAGGCGGCGATGCCGTACCCGGTCATGTACAGGGCGTCGAAGCCGGCGCGGTCCGCGATCTTCGCCGAGATCATGTCGAAGACTCCGGGGGCGACGGTGAATTCGCGGGCTCGTATCCGGCGGGCCAGGGCGGTGCGCCGATCTTCGAAACTGGACATTTCTCATCCTCCACTTGCAGACGTGTTCCGGCAGGCGCCTGCCGGCAGGAGCTCGATCCGAAGGATCTTCATGGCGGCGGAAACCCCCTTCGGCCGGCATCGTGATTGCGCCATGAGGTGTCGGCTCGGGAGTGGCTCCGGAAGCACGAGGGTCCAGGCTCCCGCCCATGAGGCGATCGGCCTCGGCTCGACGGGGCGGTCCATATCGACCCGGCTCGTCGGCCCGCTTCGCCGTCGGGCCGGATTCGTGCGGGGCGAAGGCCGTTTCCCGGAACCGCCGGCGAACAGCCCGGCGCGGCGCCGCATCCGCGCGGGGCGAAGGCGCCGGATCGGAATGCTACGATGCGGCGATTGGGGGCGAGGATGCGGCAGGGGCGATGCGGCGGTGGCCGCACCCGGAAGCCACGGCCCGGTTTCCGTTGGAGAGGATGTCGATGCTGGACGCACGCGGACTCGAGACGACCGCCGCGAACGAGGCGGCGGTCCGGAACTTCGACACGACGATCGCGCAATACCTCAGGTTCGGGATCGAGACCGGGGACTGCCTCAAACGAACCCTGGCCGAGGATCCGGAGATGGCGCTCGCACACTGCGTGAAGGGCTATTTCTTCATGCTCTTCTGCATTCCGGCCCTCGCCGTCAAGGCGCGCGCGAGCCTCGATGCCGGACGGCGCTCCGCCGGTGAGCGCGGCGCCACGGATCGCGAGCGGGGCCACCTCGATGCCCTCGACGCCTGGACCCGAGGCGAATTCGGGGAGGCCGTCGCGCACCTGGAGGCGATCCTCGCCGGCCACCCGCGCGACGTGCTCGCGCTCAGGCTCGCCCACTATCTCCACTTCTACCTCGGAGACGGCGAGAACCTGCGCGATTCCATCGCACGGGTGCTGCACGCCTGGGACGACACCGTCGACGGCTACGGCTACGTCCTCGGCATGTACGCCTTCGCACTCGAAGAGTGGGGCGCCTGGGAAGAGGCGGAGCGTACGGGGCGGTCCGCGGTGGAGCGCAATTCGTCCGACCTCTGGGCGGTGCACGCGGTCGCGCACGTCATGGAGATGCAGGACCGGCGCCGCGAGGGCATCGCATGGATCCGCGAGAGCGAGCCGCGGCTCGGCGAATGCAACAACTTCGGCTACCACCTGTGGTGGCATCTCTCGCTGTTTCATCTGGAGCTGGAGGACGTGGAGTCGGTCCTGCGGCTCTACGACGAGCGGATGCGCGCGGATCTCTCGGACGAGTACCTCGACATCTGCAACGCCACGTCGATGCTGTGGCGGCTGGAGGAGCGCGGCGTCGACGTGGGGGACCGCTGGAACGAGCTGGCCGGGCGGTGCGAGGTCCGCACCGGCGACCACCAGTTGGTGTTCGCCGACGTGCACTACATGCTCGCGCTCGCCGCGGGAGGCCGGGATGCCGCCGTCGATCGGATGCTCGACGACATGTCCGCATTCGCCGGGGGCGCCGCCACCGAGCCGATGGTCATGCGGTCGGCCGGCATCCCGTTGGCGCGGGCCGTCGCGCACTGGTACCGCGGCGAATACGCGGAGGTCGTGGACGTGCTCGCGCCAATGCGCTACCGGCTGCCGCTCATCGGGGGCTCGCACGCGCAGCGGGATCTGTTTCACCAGATCCTCATCGCCGCGGCGCTGGCGTCCGGCCGCTACGAGACCGCCCGCACCCTGCTGAGCGAGCGCGCCGCCCGCAAGCCGCGCAATCCGTGGACGTGGAAGCGCTATGCACGGGCCCTGGCCGCGCTCGACGACGATGAAGGCGCGGCCCAGGCGCGCGCGCGGGCGGCCCGCCTCCTGAACGGGTAGGGCGTCGGTCCCCGCGGCGTCGCGGATCCCGCCGACGCATCGATCATTGGTGTCACGAAGCGATGCCGCGCCGAACCCGATGGCGGGGAAGGGAAGTCCCGGGGTGGCCGCGTTCCCGCGGACAGGCGCGGGCTTTCGCCACCGGCGCCGAGGCGGACCATCGCCGGATGATCACTGGCACAGCCGCAACCGGTTGGCGGTATCCATCACCAGGTCCAGGAGCTGCTGCGCGGGGATCTCCCCTTCGTTCTCATCGACCCAGGCATCCCATATCGGTTTGCCCGCGATCCGGCGAAATTGCTTCATCTCGGACGCGGGGAACTCCACCATCCGGAGCGTGCCGCTTTTTTTCCATTTCTCTTCGTTGACGACGTTCTGCTCCTTGTAGCTCCTCTTCATTGCAGTGTAGGCCCCGAGGGTCAGATCCCAGAGGAGCTGCTTGTACTGCATCGGGAGTGCGTCGTAGGCATTCCGGTTGAACACGATCGGGCAATTGACCGTCCCGAACATCATGTTGGTGGTGACCCAGCTCGAGATCTCGTCGATCTTGTACGCGGAGAAGGCATAGCTGTACGGGAAGCTGACGGTGTCGATGGCGCCGCCGTCGAGGGCGGGCCTGATCTCCGACCCCACGAGTACCGTCGTCGTTGCGCCGAGCTTCTCCAACGCAGCGGTCTGGCCGCCGAACGCCGACACCTTCCGCCCCTTGAACTCGGCGATCCCCTTCGGCGCCTCACCCTGCCCCATGAACTCGAACTGGGGCACGATGGCGGACATGTAGAGGAACGCGTTCCATTGATCGAACAGCTCCACCACCGCCGGGTGGCTATAGACCGCGTCGTGCACCTTGCGCATGACGTCGAGGTTGTCGAGCGGCAGGAAAGGCAGGTCGAGCACGTTCAGCGGCTTGTTCCGGTCGGGATGGAAGACGGCGCAGATGATGGCTCCTTCGAATGCGCCCGAGGAGACGCCGTCCAGGTTCTCTCTCGATTTGGACAGCCGTTGTTCGTAGAAGATTTCAATCGTGAACTTCCCGCCGGTGCGCTCGCCGACGTGCTTCGATACGTACTCGATGCCTTCGGTGAAGGAGCGGCGCTGGCCCCAGAGCGAGAACCTCCAGTACACCTCCGGACCATCGACGATCCGGGCCGCATGGGAAAGGCCCGGAGCGGTGGCCAGGATCGATGACGCGAGCGCCATCGCAAGAGCGCTCGAAGAGATGAGCAATTTTCGCATGAACCTGCCTCGCATGAATCTGCCCCACAATTGGATTTCACCGCATCTGCGTGATCGGATGGAATTCGGGCGCCATGAAAATCAATGGGCTGCCATCATGCATCGATGATCCATGACCCCGGATGGTGATTTTGAGACAGGTCCACGTCGATCTGTCCCGGATGGCTGCCGAAGACGGACGCCCCATCCCGTGGCACCCTCCCGCCGGAGTGGCTTCCGGACGTTGCGGAGGCTCGAAATGGGAGGTGATGCCGTAGCGGGAAGGTCCGGGGGCAGACCGGCCGTGCCGAACTCCCCGGAGCCTCGTTCGTCTACCGCGGCGGCTGTGTACCGCGTGGCGTACCAGCACCTCTATTGTGCGCCATGCGCACCGCCAGCAGCAAGGAGCGCCGCATGCGATCGAAGGCGCCGGCGATCTCCGCCAGCTCGTCGTTCGTCGCAAGCTTCACTTCGCTGTTGCTGGTGCCGAGGCTCACCTCCATCGTCATCGCGTGCAGATCGCGGATGGGGCGGGAGAGGCGTCTTGCCACCCACCAGCCGATCGACCCGATGACGAGCCCGAGGATGAGGGCGCCGCCGCCCAGGATGACCGCGTAGTTCCCGCGCCATGCGTCGATCCTGTCCGTCACGGCTTCAATGCCGGCGGAGATCCCGCCACCCTCCCTGCTTTGCACGACGACGCCCCAATCGAACCCCCCGAAGCGAAAATTGCTCGTCAGATCGGCGTAGAACTCCCCGCTCGCGGTGCGGCTGTAGCCGGTCACCCACTCGCCCTCGGTCACATGGCCCGAGTGCTCCGCCTCGAACACCACCTTGCGGACGTCATCTCCTCCGTCGCGCACGTTCACCTTCTCGTTCATGATGCGTGCGCCCGAGTGGTCGGAGCTGGTTTCCGCGAGGAGCAGGCCCTCGCTGTCCACCACCGTGACCCGTTGTTCTCCGTCTTCGTGTTCGGGGTAGCGATCCGTGATCGCCTGGATCAACGTGATGCTCAGCGCAGCCTGCATCACTCCGACCGGGGTGTCCGTCGCCGGATCGTCGATTCGTACCGAGATGTCGACCGACCAGGAGCCCAGGCTCTCGTCGTAGAGCACCTGGCTGAGCGTGAACCCGTCGCTCCACGCACGCTGCCACCAGTTTTCGTCGGATTGGACGAAATCGGAGCTGACGCTCGTGGTCACGACGTTGTAGCCGTTGCGGTCCGTGAAAAGCACTCGATCGAAGTGTTCCGAGCGGAGGATCTCCGCCTGCAGGAAGCTGTCGGCGATGGGGAAGCGTCCGAGGCTCTTGCGGACCTGGAACTTCTTTTCGATTTCCTCCGGCGTGAGATCGAGCAGTCCCGCCTGCTCGTGTGCGGAGTGGGCCTGCCGCGCGGCGGCGATGACCGTCGGCACCGAGGCCCAGCCCCGCACGTCGGCGATCCGCTCGCGCATGAAGTCGTCCAGTTGCCTGGCGATGATCACGCTTGCATTCACCTCCGTGGGCTCTTTTTCGGACTCCACGCTACGCAGCTCCACGAGAGCGCGTTCTATGGATCCACTCCATGCCCACGTCACCGCGTAGCTGGCCAGGATCGCGGCGAATACCGCACCGATCCCGATTGCCGACAGCCTGAGTGCGAGCTTTCCGCGTATGCTGCTCGTCATGGTTGCTTCTTCCGCCATGGGACGTTCCCTCTCGCCACTTCCCGTGCCGTGTCCATCGCCGCCCGATCACTTCCCTCGGGCGGCGTCCATGACCCGCTGCGCCGTGCGCCGCACATAACGCTCCGCCTCCTCCGCATCGTCCATTCCTTCGCCGACGATCTCCCACAGGACCGCCATCAAGGATTCCAATCCGCGAGGGCGCCTGCGCGCCCATGCCCGGGCCACGAGCGTCATTCCCATGGGACCAAGGATGCGCACGGTCTCGCTCTCGACCATTGCACGCACACGTGACGCGCCGATCGTCGAGCGCGCCGTGGCTCGCACTCCCGCGCCTCCAATCGCGTCGTCCCATCGGGTGGCGCGGCCCGAACCTGCCGCGTGCGCTGGTTTGTCCGCTGTGGGATGAACTTTGCTCATTTTTGCTCAAGCTCCCGGGAGGTCCTCGGCGCGTTGTGACGGCCAGGAGTGGGCGCCGCAGGAAACGATGCGACGACAGACGGACAGGAATCGAGGGAGAGGGTTGGACGACGACGACGTTTCGCCCCTGTGAGCCGGAATCGGGGGGGGGGGGGGGGGGGGGGGGGGGCACGCTGTCAAGGGCATTGGAGAGAAGGCACCATGAAGAGCGGGCGGTATCGAACCGATCGCCTGCATGCACTTCGGGAACGGGGGCAACACCGCGGAACGAGTCCGGACAGAGCATGCGCATCCGCCATCGCCTTGGCAGCTTTCCGGTATGGTGTACTGATTGTGAGAAAAAAACAATTCTCACGGTGAGCAAATGGCAATTCTCCACCCGGCGCGTGAATGTCCGACGATTCGCCGATCGGGTGCTTCCACCATCGAAACCGGCCCGACGTCGCGTCGTGACGTCAGGTGTCGGGACGTTCGCGGGAGCTGCCGGCGAGGGAGAACGACGGCCTTCCGGACCGTCCGGAAGGCGGAATCAGGTGGATCGTTCCGGGGAAGGCGGTTTCCGGGACCTCACAGGCCAAGGTACATCGGGTCCGTCCGCTCTCAACGCCCGGAGTGGCGTGGTACGCGGGGACTCGTCTGCCACGTCGCCGGCAGGTCGTCCGGCTCGTCCTCGATGATGTGCAGCTCGTCCCCACCGTCGAGCGG
This sequence comes from Gammaproteobacteria bacterium, assembly GCA_965204915.1. Classification (GTDB taxonomy): domain Bacteria; phylum Pseudomonadota; class Gammaproteobacteria; order HK1; family HK1; genus HK1. Next base: position 319,230 of record OZ242023.1, read on the forward strand.
CTCGTCCTCGATAATGAGCAGATCGTCCTCCACGGCGGCGGACGCAGCGCGCGAGGATTCCCTCGCCGCATGGGGACCGACGTCGATGACGGGATTGGGGATGACGGGACCGGGCGCCGGAGAAACCGCTTCGGGATGAATCCCCGGGGTCCCGGACGTCGCATGGACCGGGCTCGATCCACCCCGGATCCCGTACTGCACCGCGAGCAGGATCCAGAACAACGCCAGCGCGCCGATGGCCGACAGGATACCGAGTTCGTAGTACATGGTCCTTGCTTCCCTCTTGCCCAGCCAGAGCTCCAGATCGCCGGCCAGCCGGTCCGTCACCTCGGAGAGGTCGTCCGACATGGCTTCCTGGAACAGGGCTTCCGTCGGCTCCCTCCAGGCAAGCAGGGTCTCGCCATGGTAGATGAAATCGGCGAACGCGTTGACGAGCGGCAGGGGATACGAGGCGCTGGCCCTGCGCAGATCCTGCAGCTCGCCGGTGAGGCGTCTCCGGCTCGGCTCGTTCGGCGTGACGATGAGGTATGTGTCGATGCTTTTGGTGAAGCTCGCAACGGTCCGCACCAGATCCTCGTCCCCCGTGTCATCGGCGAGCTGCGCCAGGTTCGTCGCGGCGAGCGGGAGGTTGCGCAGGGAATTTCGGACCACTGCGTAGTCGTCCGTGAAGCGTTCGATACGCTCTGCCTTGGCGTCGATGGCGCTCGCGTACGAGTCGACGTCGCGTGCCAGCGATTCGGGCGGATCCGAAATGGATCGGATAGCCGTGGTCAAGCTCTCCTTGAGACCGGCGATGCGGGGAACAAAGGCGGCCAGCGAGTCGAGATCGCCCTGCGGATCGGATTTCACATGATGTGCCCTGATGTTCCAGTTGTAGAAAAGCTGCTCGATCTCTTCGACGAGGGCCAGGGCCTTGCGGCCGTGGTGTTCGCCGCTGGCGTCGGCGTCTCGTACGAGCATGGCGTACAGGCCGCCGGCGATCGTCAGCAGGATGACGGTCACGACGACACCGAGTGCGAGGGTGCGGGATTTCATGGCGACGGTTCCCCGGACGGGAGGGCGCTCAAGCGGAATACCAGCGACGGTCGAGCAGCACCTCGAGGACCCAGCGGCTGCCGAAGTACGCGAGTACCAGCACCGCGAATCCTCCGAGGCACCATCGCACCGCGGTCTGTCCCCGCCATCCGTAGCGCCGGCGCCCCCACAGCAGCGCTCCGAAGGTCGCCCAGGCGATACCTGAAAGCACCGTCTTGTGGGCAAGGTGCTGGGCGAACATGTCGTGGACGAACATGAAGCCGCTGGCGAGGCTCAGGCTCAGCAGAAAGAATCCGATCCCCACGAGCCGGAACAGCCAGCGCTCCTGGGTGTCCAGCGCCGCCAGGATGCTCAGTGCGCCTCCCGGCCGCCTGGTCCGGATCCGGTGTTCCTGGTAGCCGAGGATCAGCGCCTGCAACGCGGCGAGGCCCAGCACCGCATACGTCAGAATCGAGATCACGGCGTGGACGGGGGCCGTGGATGCACCGGCGGGGATCGCCTGCCCCGGCCACACCATCGGGACGAGCGGAGCGATTGCCGCGAGAGGGAGTACGAGTGCGCCGACGACGTGGTCGATGCGCCAGAGCAGGGCGATACCGAACACTCCGGCCAGGGCGAGCCCCGCGATGGAGACGGTCGCGGGCAGATCGAGCATCGGCCCGCTCCCCGGCGCGAGGGACGATCCGATCACCACGGCATGAAGGACGACGCCGCACCAGACGGTGACGCCCGCGTACAATTCGCGTGTCGGCCGCTCGGCCCGCGGATGCACGAGGCGGCGTGCGATCTGCACCGCCGCCGCGAGGTAGGCGGCGGCTGCGAGCGCGGCGAGCAACGTGGGCATCGGTAACCGGCGTCCAATCGCGATCGGGAAAGGACGAATGGTGCCAACATGAACGGGATACGAACAGGGTCGGGAGATGGTATCCGGATCGGGACCGCTTCGCGGCGGGATAGAATGGCGTTGCGGTGAAGGCGGGGGCGCGCGGTGAAGGGGCGCGCAGCGAAGGCACGGGAACGGAGTACGCGCGGTGTTCGAGAATCTGACCAAACGGCTCGGTACGACCCTGGACCGGCTGCGTGGCCGCGGCCGCCTCACCGAGGACAACATCGGGCAGGCGTTGCGCGAGGTCAGGACCGCGCTGCTGGAGGCGGACGTCGCGCTGCCGGTGGTACGCGAGTTCATCGAACGGGTACGGGAGCGGGCCGTAGGCCAGGACGTGCTCGGGAGCCTCACCCCGGGCCAGGCGCTGGTGCGGGTGGTCCGCGACGAGTTGACCGCGCTGATGGGTGGGAGCGGCTCCGGACTCGCCCTCGACGTCCAGCCGCCGGCGGTGGTGCTGGTAGCCGGTCTCCAGGGCTCGGGCAAGACGACGACCGTCGCGAAGCTCGCGCACTGGCTCAAGGAGCAAGCGGGGAAATCGGTGATGGCGGTGAGCTGCGACGTGTACCGCCCCGCCGCCGTCGATCAGCTCCGGACCCTGGCGGATCAGGTCGGAGCCGGGTTCGTTCCGAGCGCCCCGGGCGACGATCCGGTCGCCATCGCCGCCGGTGCGCTCACCGAAGCGCGGCGGCGCTTCGCCGACGTGCTGCTGGTCGACACCGCGGGCCGGCTCCACGTCGACGAGCGCATGATGGACGAGATCCGGCGCATCCACGCCGCGGTCTCGCCGGTGGAGACCCTGTTCGTGGTCGACGGCATGACCGGCCAGGATGCGGCGCATACCTCCAAGGCGTTCGATGCCGCGTTGCCGCTCACCGGGGTCGTGCTCACGAAGACCGACGGCGACGCGCGAGGCGGGGCGGCGTTGTCGGTACGCCACGTGACCGGCAAGCCGATCAAGTTCCTCGGCGTTGGCGAGAAGACGGACGCGCTCGAAGTATTCCATCCCGATCGGATCGCGTCGCGCATCCTCGGGATGGGAGACGTGCTCAGCCTCATCGAGGAGGCCGAGCAGAAGGTCGATCGGCAGAAAGCCGAACAGCTCGCCAGGAAGCTCGTCAAGGGCCGGCAGTTCGACCTCGAGGACTTCGCCGGGCAGCTCGCGCAGATGCGGAACATGGGAGGCGTGACCGGCATGCTCGACAAGCTGCCCGGACTCCCGAGCCTGCCCCCCGGAGCGCTGGATCGGGTCAACGATCGGGAGTTCGCCCGCATGGAGGCGATCATCTCGTCGATGACGATGCATGAACGCCGCTATCCGGCCGTTATCAAGGGCTCGCGCAAACGCCGTATCGCGTCCGGCTCGGGGACGCGGGTACAGGACGTGAACCGGCTGCTCAAGCAGTTCGCCCAGATGCAGAAGATGATGAAGCGCGTGCGCAAGAAGGGCGGGATGGCGCGCATGCTGCAAGGGATGCGCAGGGGCATGGGGGGCATGATGCCGCCCGGGCCGGGCTGATTCGGCCACCCCGCGTCATGGGGCCGGGCCGCAGCACGTCCCTTCACGCCCACGTGCCGGGAGGGAAGGCCGGCGTTGCGGCGAGGGCCGATGAAAGCCTACACTCGGCCGCTTGCATCGGCAGTCCCGCCCTCTTCTTGTAGCGAGGCGGACCAACGGAGGGTGTTTCAGGCGATGGTGACCATTCGACTCGCCCGAGCGGGCGCAAAGCGAAGGCCGTTCTACCACGTGGTGGTCGCCGACAGCCGCAGCCCGCGCGGCGGTCGGTTCATCGAGCGCATCGGCTTCTACAATCCGATCGCCACCGGGAACGAGGAGCGGGTGCGAATCGACACCGCACGGGTCGAGCACTGGAAATCCCACGGAGCCCAGGCGAGCGACGCGGTTGTGAAGCTGCTCCGTTCGTTGTAGCCGCGTGGGATGGCCCCGCGGCGGATCGGAGCGGCAGCGGCCGATGACGGCGCCGGAACGCCGGCGCGTCCTGCTTGGCCGCATCACCGGGCCGTTCGGAGTTCGTGGATGGGTCAAGGTCCGTTCGAGCACGGAGCCGCCCGAGAACATTCTCCGGTACGTACCATGGCACGTCGGCCGTGATGGATGCTGGTCCCGGATCGGCGTCGCCGAAGGGCGGTTGCAGGGAAGGGAGCTGATCGCGCGGCTCGATGGCTGCTTCAGCCGCGATGAAGCGGACGACTATCGCGGATGCGAGATCGCGGTGGAGCGTTCGCAGCTCCCGGAAGTGGAAGAAGGCGAGTATTACTGGACGGACCTCGTCGGCTTGCGGGTCGCCGACAAGGACGGGGTCGACTTCGGCGTGGTCGAGCGCATGATGGAGACCGGCGCCAACGACGTGATGGTGGTCCGAGGCAGCCTCGAACGGTTGATCCCGTTCCTGCCCGGAAGGATCGTGCAGTCGGTCGACGTCGACGGCGGGCTCATCGTCGTGGACTGGCAGCGGGACGATTGAACGATGGGAACGAGGGTCGCGGTGGTGACGCTCTTCCCGGACATGGTGATGGCCGTCGCCCGGTACGGAGTGACGGCGCGGGCGGTGGACCGCGGACTGCTGGAGCTCGATTGCCGGAACCCGCGCGATTACGCTTCGGATCGTCACCGCCGGGTCGATGATCGGCCATACGGCGGCGGTCCCGGCATGGTGATGATGTACGAGCCGGTGAAGGCGGCGATCGCGGCGGCGCGGGCGGCGGCGGACGGTGCGAGCCGCACCATTCATCTGTCGCCCCAGGGACGGAGGATCGAGCAGCGGGACGTCCGCGATCTGGTGCAGGGGCCGGCGCTGGTGATGCTCTGCGGTCGCTACGAGGGGGTCGACGAGCGGCTGCTGGAGACGGAGGTGGACGAGGAGCTTTCGCTCGGCGACTACGTTCTGAGCGGCGGCGAGCTCGCGGCGATGGTCGTGATCGACGCGATGACGCGGCTGATCCCGGGCGCGCTCGGGCACGAGGATTCGGCGGGCGCGGATTCGTTCTCGCACGGATTGCTCGACTGCCCGCACTTCACCCGCCCGGAGACGGTGGGGGGCCGCCGAGTGCCGGAGGTGTTGCTCTCCGGCGATCATGGAGCGGTTCGGCGCTGGCGGCTCAAGCAGGCGCTCGGCCGCACTTGGGAGCGTCGCCCCGACCTGCTTCATGGCCGCGCGCTCGATCCGGAAGAACGGGCGCTGCTGGACGAATACGTGGGCGAACGGGTCGCGCCGGCCGGCCCGGCGGCGAATGCAGGGTTCGGAGAAAGGAGCAAGTGAGATGAGCCGCATCATCGGAGAGATCGAGGCGGAGCAGCTTCGTGACGTGGTACCGGAATTCTCGATAGGTGACACCGTCGTCGTCCGGGTGAAGGTCAGGGAAGGGAGTCGCGAGCGGTTGCAGTCGTTCGAGGGCGTGGTCATCGCCCGGCGCAACCGTGGCCTGAATTCGTCGTTCACGGTGAGGAAGATCTCGCACGGCGAAGGTGTCGAGCGTGTCTTCCAGACCCACAGCCCCCAGATTCAGGACATGACGGTCAAGCGTCGGGGAGCGGTTCGCCGGGCAAAGCTCTACTACCTGCGCGGACGCTCCGGAAACGCGGCGAAGATCCGGGAGAAGGTCTGACCCTCGGAGTCTCCCGGAACGCGGGCGGTGCGGTTCGATGACGGCCTCGTCCGAGGCATCGCCTCCGGCGAACGCGGCCGATGCCCGGACCATCGAGGAGTTCATCGATCTGAGCTGGATGGAGCGGGGTCTGGCCGCGGCCACGCTCTCCGCCTACCGCGGTGATCTCTCGCAGTTCTCACGGTGGCTCTCCCGGCGCGGTCTCCGGCTCGAGGAGGCCCGCCGGCTCGACGTACTCGACTTCCTCGGCGAGCACGCACATTGGCCGCCGCGCACGATCGCCCGCCGCCTCTCGGCGTTGCGCCGGTTCTACCAGCATCTGGAGCGGGAAGGACGGGTGGCGGACAACCCATGCGATCGTATCGATGCGCCGAGGCTCGGGCGCCCGTTGCCCGGCGTCCTCACCGAGCAGGAGGTGGAGCGCCTGCTCGCCGCGCCCGACGTCGACACCGCACTCGGGCTCCGGGACCGCACGATGCTGGAGGTGCTCTACGCCACGGGGCTCAGGGTTTCGGAGCTGGTGGGGCTGCGCCTGGAGCAGGTGAACCTGCTGCAGGGGGTGTCGCGGGTGGTCGGCAAGGGCGGCAAGGAACGGCTCGTTCCCCTCGGTGAGCCCGCCGTCGACTGGCTGGAGCGGTTTCTCGAACGGGGCCGCGCCGAGATACTCGGGGGGAAGCTCACCTCCGCGCTGTTTCCGACCGGCCGGGGCCGCGCGATGACTCGACAGGCGTTCTGGTATCTCATCAAGCGATACGCCGGGCAAGCGGGGATCGCGCGCGACATATCGCCCCATACCTTGCGCCATGCATTCGCGACCCACCTCCTCGACCACGGCGCGGACCTGCGTGTGGTCCAGATGCTGCTGGGGCACCGCGACATATCCACCACCCAGATCTACACGCACGTCGCGCGTGAACGCCTCAAGGTCATCCATGCCCGGCACCATCCGCGGGGCTGAACCGGACGGACTACGCCCGGACCGGTGGCGCGAAGTCGAGTGCCGGTGGTGCCCTTGCACGATGCGGTCGATGACCATCGCGCAGAACAGGATCGCGAGGCCCGCCGGCATCCTCCGGCCCTGGGCCGCGTACCGCCCCGGGAGAGACCGCCCCTTCATCTCCGGACGCGAATCGATCGGCATGAAACCACCCTGGCCTTCCGGCCTTTCGCCTTGTCCCGGAGCGCCCGGATGGAGTGTACTTGCGGCCCCGCTCGAAACCCGGACGAAAAGCCCGTGACCACTACCACCACGACCCCCGCACCGCCCCGATGGGGCATCACGAACGACTACGGACCGCTCCGGGACGTGCTGCTCGGCGTGCCCGAGTTCTACCGCTGGATCGACGCCGGCCCGATCACCATGCGCACCCTGGACAACCAGGCGCACACCGGCGCCGAGTTCAACCTCCAGACGGCCATGGCCCAGCACGCCGAGATGGTCTCGATCTACGAATCGAACGGTGTCACCTGCCATTACCTGGACGCCGACGAGGTCCTGCACCGCAACTTCTTCGCCCGCGATTCGAGCGCCATGACCCCCTGGGGAGCGCTCATCTGCCACATGCAGTTGAAGAGCCGGCGGGCCGACTACGTGACCGCCATCCGCTTCTACCAGGACCACGGCATCCCGATCTGGCGCTACGCCACCGCCGGGCACTTCGAGGGCGGCGACTTCAACCTCCTGGAGCCGGGATTCGTGCTCATCGGCTACTGCGGCGAGCGTTCCGAGCGCGAGGGGTCGGAGCAGGTGGCGCGGTGGGTGCGGGAGCAGGGATGGGAGGCGGTGACGGCGCCCATCTCGCGGGAGTTCGTGCACATGGACGGCCTGGTGGCGCCGCTCGCCCCGAAGCTGCTGGTGGCCTGCGTGGACGCGATGGAGGACTGGCTGGTCGCGCTGCTGCGCGGGCGCGGCTTCGAATTCGTGGAGGTGGGCTATGCGGAGGCCCGGGATCTCGGGGTCAACCTGGTCGCCCTCGGCAACGACCGCGTGCTCTCGATGCGGGGGTCGCGGGACCTGAACGGGCGCTTGCGGGCCATGGGGTTCGAGGTCTTCGACCCGGACATGTCGATGTTCACCCTGGGCGGGGGCGGCGTCCATTGCCTGTGCCAGGCGCTGTGCCGGGACGAGGCGTAGATGCGGGAGCCGCCGGGATGACGGGACCCGGGAGGACGGGACCCGGGAGCCGGTGGCAGGCGCGGCAGCCGGTTTTTGAGAGACGTGCCGCATCCGGCTACGATGCGCAATCTGCTGTACACCGAAGTCCGGGCGGGGCGCGTGGATCCGGAGAGTCCGGCGCCCGTCGTTCCGGACGGGAGCACGGCCGGGATACCGTTTCACCCGCGCGCCTTCCCGGCGGATGCCAAGAGGACCGGCCATGCGAATCGTCGTGCTCAACCCCAACTCGACGGAGGCGGTGACGGAGGGGATCGACGCCGCCCTCCATTCGCTACGCCTCGACGGCGGCCCCTCCATCGAATGCGCGACCCTGGCCGAGGGGCCGCCCGGCATCGAGAGCGATGCCCACGTGCAGGCGGTGGCGACGCCCATCGCGCGATTCGTGGCGTCGAGGGAGGCCGGCGCCGACGCGTTCATCATCGCCTGCTTCAGCGACCCGGGGCTCGACGAAGCCCGGTGCGCGACCCGGCGTCCGGTGCTCGGGATGGCGGCGTGCGGGGTGCTGACGGCGACCGCACTCGGGTCCCGCTTCGGGGTGATCTCCATCCTCGAACAGGCGATCCCGAGGCATCTGCGCTACTACGATGCGCTCGGCGTGGGCTCCCGGCTGGCCGGCGACCGGGCGGTGGGGATCGGGGTCACCGGCCTTGGCGGGGAATCCCGCACCCTCGACCGGATGACCGCCACGGGCAGGGCGCTGCGCGACGAGGACGGGGCCGACGTGCTGGTGCTCGGCTGCGCGGGAATGGCGCGGTACCGCGGGCGGATCGAGGATTCGCTCGGGATCCCGGTCGTCGATCCGGTGCTGGCCGCCGCCGGCATGGCGATCTCGGTACTGGCGGCGCGCGACCCCGCCGCCTGACGCCGGGCACCTGCCAGACGGAGGCAAGGGATGGATTCGTGCCCCGGCGCCTCTTCGTGTCCCGGTGCGGGCACGCCGGATACGAAGCCTCGGCCGGCGGCCACGATCGCCGGCCGGGGATTGCCGGCCGGCCATACCGCCGGAGACGGCGCCCGCTCCCGGCCATGAAGGAAGGCAAGGGATTTTCGGAGAGCGGGGAGCGCCTGCGCGCGATCCTCGATGCCGCCGTCGACGCCATCGTCACCATCGAGGAGTCGGGGGCGATCGAGTCGGTCAACCCGGCCACCGAGCGGGTGTTCGGATACCGGCGCGAGGAGCTGGTCGGGCGCAACGTCTCGATGCTCATGCCTTCGCCCTACCGGGAGGAGCACGACCGCTACATCGCGCATTACCTCGGCACCGGCGAAGCCCGGGTCATCGGGATCGGGCGCGAGGTCGAGGCGCAGCGCAGGGACGGCAGCGTCTTCCCCGCGGACATCGCGGTGAGCGAGGTACGGCTCCCGGATCGGCGGCTGTTCACCGGCATCGTCCGCGACCTCACCGAGCGCCGGGAGATGGAGGAACGGGCGCGGCTGCGCCTGGAAGACGCGGCCCATACCGCGCGGTTGCTGGAGCTCGGCGAGATGTGCTCGGGGATCGTGCACGAAGTGAACCAGCCCCTGACTGCGATCGTGAGCTTCGCCGAAGGGTGCCTGCGCATGATCCGCGGAGGCAGGGCGGAGCGTGCGCTGGTCGAGGACACGCTCGGTCGGGTGACCGAGCAGGGGATCCGCGCCGGGGAGATCGTCTCCCGGCTGCACAGCCTCGCGCGAAAGGACGAGAACCGGGCCGCGGCCTTCGATCTCGGCGCGGCGATCGAGGAGACCCTGGCGCTCATCGATCATGAGCGGCGGTGGCGGGGCGTGCGCGTCGAGATCGATCGCGAACCCGAGCTGCCGGCGGTCGCCGCGGATCGCGTGCAGGTCGAGCAGATCCTGTTGAACCTGCTGCGCAATGCGTTCCACGCGGTCGCGGACGCCGAACACGGCCGGGTACGGATGCGGGTTGCGCACGCCGGATCGGATCGGGTACGCCTGATGGTGGAAGACAACGGACGGGGGCTCCCCCCGGAGCTGTGCGAGCGGGTGTTCGAGCCGTTCTACACCACCAGGCCGAACGGCCTCGGAGTGGGACTCGCCATCAGCCGCTCGCTGGCCGAACGCCACGGCGGACGCTTGTGGGCGGAATCGGACGGGGCCGGCGGGGCCGGTGGCACGGGCTGCGCCGCCGGCGCCCGATTCATCCTCGATCTGCCTTGCGTGCTGCCTTGCACGGCGCAGGAATCTTGAACGAAGACGCCGTGGTCTTCGTGGTCGACGACGACCCGGCGGTGCGCGACTCGATCGCGATGCTCGTTCGTTCGGAAGGGCTTGCGGTGCAGACGTTCGATTCCGCCGGCAGCTTTCTTGCCGCGTGGGATCGTTGCGAGCCCGGCTGCCTCATCGTCGATCTCCGGCTGCCGGGCCTGAGCGGGCTCGATCTCCAGGAACGTCTGGCGGGGGACGACGATGCACCGCCGATCATCTTCCTCACGGGTTACGGCACCGTACCGGCGGCGGTGCGGGCGCTGAAGGCGGGCGCGAAGGACTTCCTGGAGAAGCCGTTCGACCCCGCCACCCTGCTTGCGCGGGTGCACGAGGCGCTCGCCAGCGATCTGGAACGGCGCTCCGATACCCGACGCCTCCACGCGCTGACCCCCCGCGAACGCGAAATCCTGGAACGGGTGGCGGCCGGCGGCACCAACAAGATCGTCGCGGCGAACCTCGGGATCAGCGTGCGCACCGTGGAGCTTCACCGCGCGCGGGGCCTGCGCAAGCTCGGGGTCCGATCGGTCGCGGAGCTGGTTCGGCTGATGCGCCGGGCGTCATCCGAGGCTACGTAGAATCCCTTATACCGCCGCGGCGCCCGCGTACCGATACTTCCTTCCGGCTCCGCTCGCGGGGGCGTCAGGGAATGGAACCATGCGCGGTCGCATCACCGCCGTCCACGGCGCGAACGCGGGGTGGCCCGGCTGCGAGGAGTGCCTGCTGTCGCCGGTATGTCCTGCCTGGACGCCCGCCGGCACCGGCGGATACGGCATCGAGGTCGCCGTCCGAGTCCTGCATCGGGGCGATCGGCTGTTCAATCCCGGCGAGCCGTTCCACAGCGTCTGCATGGTGCGCTCGGGCGCCCTCAAGACCTGCGCCGTCAGCGCTTCGGGCGAGGAGCGGGTGATCGGCTTCCACGCCTCTGGCGACCTTCTCGGACTGGACGCCATCGGGGCCGGCCGGCACGTGTCGAGCGCCATCGCCCTCGACACCGCCTCGGTCTGCACCCTTCCCTATGAGCCGCTTTGCCGGCTGAGCGCCCGGAGCCCCCGCGTGCAGGGCCGCCTGCTCATGAAGATGAGCCAGCGGCTCCGAGACGCCGAGCGCCGGCTCGGCATGCTTGCCATGCGGAGCGCCGGCCAACGCATGGCCTCGTTCCTGATCGGGCTTCTCGACGCCTGCCGCGGCCGCGGCCTGAGGAGCGATGAAGTCCTGCTGCCGATGCCGCGGGCGGATATCGCGGCCTACCTCGTGCTGGCGGTCGAGACGGTCAGCCGCTCACTGTCCCGCCAGCAGGAGGCGGGGGTGATCGACGTACGCCGCAACCGCATCCGGATCCTCGACGAGCCGGCCTTGCGGGCGATCGCGGGAGGGACGGACCGGAACGATGCCGTGCCGCCGGCACGCAGCGCCTCCCCCGCGCAGTGGGCGCCGGCAAGACCCATGGGAGAGGATGGCGGTTCGGATTGGTCAGGCCGTTCCGGCAGGCGGGATTCCATCCGACCGTCCGAGGTCGCGCTCTCCCATCAGCAGCCGGAACGGGATCAGCATCGTGCAGGCGACCGCCACCTTCACGCCGTAGTCGCCGATCGCCCAGGTCACCCACGGGAGTCCGGTGAAGGCGAAGGCGAGGCTGAAGAACAGGGCGGTGTCCAGCGCTGAAGCCAGCGTCGAGGAGGCCAGCGGAACCTGCCACCACGCGGCGAGACGGCGCAGGCGGTCGTAGAGCCATACGTCGGCGAGCTGGGCGAGCAGGAATGCGGCGCCCGATGCGAGTGCGATCCGCACCGTCGAGATGAACAGCGAGAGCACCACGCCGCAGGCGAATCCGACGTAGACCACCCGGCGAGCCGCATCCGGTCCGATCCGCCGGTTGATCAGGTCGGTGACGAGAAAGGCGATCGGGTACGACAGCGCGCCCCAGGTCAGCCAGTCGTTGATCGGAATTTGTAGGAGGAAATTGGATGCGGCGACGATGATCGCCATCGCCACGACACCGGCCACCAGCGGATTCATTGCGGGCTCCTCCCGTGTCGGGGCCGCTTCCGTGCGAACGGATGGGGATGGGAGGGCGAACGGTTCGAGGTGAAGCCCCGCCATCTTGCGGGCCGCGCGCCGAGGCCCCGCCGCAGACGATCTCAGGACGCTTCGCGGGGATCCGGCGGGCGATCCGCCATCGCGAGCATGGCGTGCAGCAGCACGTTGCAGCCCATCTCCAGATCCTGCGGGGCCGCGCTCTCGATCTCGTTGTGGCTGATGCCGTCTTCGCAGGGGACGAAGATCATGCCGGTCGGCGCCACCGTGCAGACCTGGCAGGCGTCGTGCCCGGCGCCGGAGACGATGTCCCGGTGGTCGTACCCCAAGTCGGCCGCGGCCTCCCGGACCGCCTCCACGCATCGGGGATCGAACCGGATCGGCGGCTTGTCCCAGATCTGCTCGACGGCCACGTCCACCCCGGCCCGTTGCGCGATGCCCGCGAACGAGTCGCGGATCCCGGCATCCATCGCGGCCAGGGCGTCGGCATCGGGATGGCGCATATCGACCGAGAACCGCACCTGCCCGGGGATGGTGTTCCGGGAGTTCGGGCTCACGTCGAGCTGGCCGACGGTGCCGACCGCGTGCGGCGCCTTTTCGAGCGCGATCTCCTCCACCCGCGCCACCATCCGCGCCGCCGCCGCCAGCGCGTCCTTCCGGGCCGGCATCGGCGTCGTCCCGGCGTGCGAATCGCGTCCGCGAACCTCCACGTCGTACCAGCGCTGCCCCTGGGCGCCGCCGACCACTCCGATGGGAACGCCGGCCTGCTCGAGGATCGGACCCTGCTCGATATGGGCCTCGAACAGGGCGCCGAGGGGATGCTCACCGCAAGGCTCGGCCCCCTTGTAGCCGATGCGCGCGAGCTCGTCTTCGAGGGTGTGGTCCTCGGGGCTGCGAAGCCCGTAGGCGAAGTCCCGGTCGAACAGCCCCGCGAACACCCCCGAGGCGATCATCGCCGGGGCGAAGCGCGAGCCTTCCTCGTTGGTCCAGTTGATGACCTCGATCGGCGCTTCCGTCTCCCTCCCCGCATCGTTGAGGGTGCGCACCACCTCCAGCGCGGCCAGCACCCCGAAGATCCCGTCGAACTTGCCGCCGTGGGGCTGCGTATCGAGATGGCTCCCGGCCGCCACCGGCGGCAGCTCGGGGTTGCGCCCCGGGCGGCGGGCGAACATGTTGCCCATCTCGTCCACGGTGACCGTGCAGCCGGCCTGCTCGCACCAGGAGGCGAACAGATCGCGCGCGCGCTTGTCGTCGTCGGTCAGCGCGAGCCGGCCGCACCCTCCCCCGGGAAGCGCCCCGATCTTCGCCATCTCCATGATGCTCTCCCACAGGCGGGCGCCGTTGGTGCGCAGATTGCTGCTGGGGGTCGTCATCCGTGTGAACCTCCGTGCGGCGCTCGACCGGTGGGGATGCCGAGCCCGTATTCCATCTCGGAGTGCTCTCCATGCGGTCCGTGGTAGCCGGACGCATGGTAACCGAGGGACGCGGGGTGGTGCGACACCTTGCCGGCTGCCCGGGCCACCGGGTTGTCCGCCTGATCGAGATGTGCGAGCCCCGGTGGATTATCTCAAGCGTCCATGGGCCGGCGAGATCATCGGCGCCGCCCGTCTCTCTTCGTAGCTGACGGCAGTGCAGCGTGAGAACCACAGGCTGCATTCGAACTCAAGTTTCGGGATTCGCCGACCGAAATGGATTCCCGCTTTCGCGGGAATGACGGCCAGCCTGAAAGCAACGCGTCTCGCTGAAATGACGTCATTCCCGCGAAAGCGGGAATCCATCGCCTGTTTCAGGCATTTTGAATCCCGAAACTTGAGATTCGAATTCCCATCATCATTCCTGGACCGATGCCTGCAGGTTCGTGACCGCCACCGGCGTGGCGGCTATAGTCCCCGACCCTCGCACCCCGCTCGGGGGCCGGCGCCGGGGGAGGAAGGATGAACGTCACCGAAGCGGCCGATCGGATCTGGGAAGGCTACCGGCGCGGCGAATACTTCCCGCCCGAGGTCGTCGGCCGCCTCTCGTTCGACGAGGCGTTGCGGGTGCAGCTCGACGTCCTGGAGCGGAGGCTCGCCCGGGGCGAGCGGCTCGCGGGCTGGAAGATCGGGCTGACCTCGGCCGCGGTACGCGCCCACTTCGGCACCGATCGGCAGCCGTTCGGACATATCCTGGAGTCCGGGGTCATCGCGTCGCCGGGCGAGGTCGCGCTCGACGACCTCGGTGTCGGGTGCGGGGTCGAGCCCGAGCTCTGCGTGACGATGGGCTCGGATCTGCGCGGCCCCGGGGTCAGCGCGGAGGAGGCCCGGGCGGCGGTGGCGGGCATCGCGCCGGGCATGGAGATCAACCAGAAACGATCCGGCGGGGTGACCGATTTCGGGCTCTCCGTGGCGGACAACCTGACCCAGTGGGCGATCGTGCATGGCCCCGCATCGCCGGTGCCGGACGAATTCGACTCCGGCTCGCTCCGCGTCACCATGTCGTGCAACGGCGAGGTGCGGGCCGACGTGGTCGGGCGCGACGTGATCGACGACCACTTCGTATCCATCGCCACCCTGACCAACGTCCTCGGAGACCACGGCCGGCACCTCGAAGCGGGGCAGCGGCTCATCACCGGCTCGTTCAGCAAGCACGACGCATCGCGCGGTGACGAGTGGCGCGCGGAATTCGCGGGGCTCGGCGCGTGCTCGGTGCGGTTCCGATGACCCACGACGTTCCACGGACGGCGTTTCGGCGACGATTTCCGCCGGGGCCCGAACAGGGACGGGACCGCACGACCGGGATTTCCCGGTCTCTCCAACCCGGCATGACCAGGACCGGACGCCGGTCGGCGAACATCGTCATCGCCTTGTCGAAGACTTCACGGACAAAGGACCAACCGCCCGAGCGTCCGCTCCCGACGATTCGAGGGACAGGTTCGGACCGGACGGGCATTGCCGACATTTCAACGAAGGGGAATCCATGAAGATGAAGATTGCGGTGGTCGGCGCCGGGGCGATGGGCTCCGTGTACGCGGGCCTTCTCGCCTCGGCCGGGAACGAAGTCTGGGCGATCGACACCTGGCGGGAGCACGTCGACGCGATACGCACCCGCGGGCTGCGCGTCGAGGGGGCGAGCGGCGATCGCACGGTGCGGCTCCATGCGACGACGGATACGGCCGAGCCCGGACCCTGCGACCTCGTGATCATCGCGACCAAGGCGGCCGGCGTCGCCTCGGCCGCCGCATCCATCGGGCCGTTGCTGCACGGCGACACCCTCGTGCTCACCATCCAGAACGGACTCGGCGCGGCGGAGCGGATCTGCCGGCACCTGCCCCCCGACAACGTGCTGCTCGGCGTCGCGGGCGGCTTCGGCGCCTCCATCCGCGGGCCCGGGCATGCACACCACAACGGCATGGAGTTCGTCCGGCTCGGAGAGCTCGGGGGCGGGATCACCGAACGGCTGGAGCGGATCGGCGGTGTATGGCGCGACGCGGGGTTCAACGTCAAGTGCTTCGAGGACGTCCACCAGCTCGTGTGGGAGAAGTTCGTCTGCAACGTCACCTTCAGCGGCTCCTGCACGATCTTCGAATGCACCATCGGCGGGGTGCTGGAGGATGAACATGCCTGGCAGGTCGCAAGCCGTTGCGCGGCGGAAGCCCATGCGGCCGGCGTCGCGAAGGGGGTCCGTTTCTCGTTCGACGACCCGGCCGCGCACGCGCGCGCCTTCGGGGGCAGGATCCCGAACAGCCGCCCCTCGGTGCTCCAGGACCATCTGGCGAAACGGCCTTCGGAGATCGACGCCATCAACGGCATGGTGCCCGTGGTCGCGCGCGAGGTGGGCACCGCGGCGCCGTACAACGAGGTCGTGACCGCGATCGTCAAGGCAAAGGAGCGGGCGTTCGGCCCGGAGCCGGGACCATGAACGACAACACACTCTCGAACTCGAAGATCGTGTCGCGTTACCGCGACCGCACCCCCGGATCGGCGGAGCGCTCCCAGGCGGCGCGCTCCATCTTCCCGAGCGGCATCGTCCACGACGCGCGGCGGCTGCTGCCCTATCCGATCTACGTCGAGCGGGCCCTCGGGTCCCGCAAGTGGGACGTGGACGGCAACGAGTACGTGGACTACCACGGCGGGCACGGCGCCCTGATCCTCGGGCACTGCGACCCCGAGGTGACCCGGGCCGCGCAGCGCCAGATGGCGCTCGGCACCCATCCCGCCGCCTGCCACGATCTCGAAGTGCGCTGGGGAACGCTCGTCAAGGAGCTCGTGCCCTGCGCGGAGCGGGTGCGGTTCACCTCGTCCGGCACGGAAGCCAACCTGATCGCGTTGCGCCTCGCGCGCGCCTGCACCGGAAAGAAGAAGCTGGTGCGCCTCAAGGGCCATTTCCACGGATGGCAGGACCACGCGGCGTTCGGGGTGGACGACCACTTCGACGGCAGCGCGACCCCGGGGCTGCTCGAAGAGATCGCCGGCAACGTTCTGCTCGCCTCGTCCGACGACGTTGACGGAACCCGCGCCCTGCTCGAATCCCGGGACGACGTCGCGGCGGTCGTGCTGGAGCCGACCGGCGGCAGCTTCGGGGTCCTGCCGGTCCGGGCCGAGCTCGTCCACATGCTGCGCGAGGTCACCGCGGAGCGGGGCATCATCCTCATCTTCGACGAGGTGGTGACCGGATTCCGCATCGCCCGCGGAGGCGCTCAGGCGTATTACGGCATCACCCCGGATCTGGCGACCTTCGCCAAGATCCTCGCCGGCGGCCTTCCCGGCGGAGCGGTGGCGGGGCCTGTGGCGATCCTGGAGCGGCTGGACTTCGAGGCGGCGGCGTCCAAGGGGTTCGAGAAGATCGGCCACCAGGGCACCTACAACGCCAATCCGGTCTGCGCCGCGACCGGGATCGCCTGCCTGGAGCGCGTGGCCTCGGAAGACGTCTGCGAGCGCGCGAACCGCAACGGGGCGGAGCTTCGGGCGGCGTTGAACGACGTCCTCGCCGAGGAGCGCGTTCCTTGGGCGGTCTACGGACAGCACTCCGGCTTCTACTTCTTCCTCAACCCCGGCGGCCTGGACGTCGATCCGCGGTCGTTCGATCCGCTCGAAGCCGGCTTCGACGCGCTGAAGCAGGGCGGGAAGCATCCGGCCGTGCAGAAGCTCCGCCTCGCAATGTCGATCGGCGGGGTGGACATGTCGGGCAAGCCCGGCGGCCTCACCTCCGCCGTCCACACCGGCGCGGACGTCGCCCATACCGCGGAGGCGCTGCGCGAGTCGATACGCATGCTGCGTGCGGAGGGGGAGCTGTAGGCCAAGCGTCAATCCCGCCGCCGCCGGCCCATCGGGTACTCCCCTCCGGAGCCCGTGAAGGGCAGCGCCAGCATGTGCCACAGCCACTGCAGGCGCGGCTCGCGGAACTGCTCGAGCCCGATGGTCATGTTCTCGTGACCGGCGTCCGGCTGCGCCCGGTACGTCCCGAACAATCGGTCCCACCAGGGGAGGTTGAAACCGAAGTTGCTGTTGGTCTCGTTCGCGTTCACCGAGTGATGAACCCGGTGCATGTCGGGGGTGACCACGATCAGGCGCAAGAGGCGGTCGAGCGCGGTCGGCAGGACGATGTTGCCGTGATTGAAGATCGAGGTGGCGCTGAGCAGGATCTCGAACAGGATCACTGCCGACGGCGCCGCGCCGAGCGCGCCGATCACGGCGATCTTGACGACCATCGACAACAGCACCTCGAACGGATGGAAGCGCACCCCGGTGGTGAGGTCGAAGTCGAGATCGGCGTGATGCACCATGTGCAGCCGCCACAGTCCGGGCACCGCATGGAACATGACGTGCTGAAAGTAGATCACGAGATCGAGCACGACCACCGCCAGCACGATCTCGAGCCAGAGCGGCCACGCCAGCGTGTTGAACAATCCCCAGCCGAGCGAGCCGGCCACGATTGCGGCGCCCACTGCCGCAGCCGGGAACACGAGGCGCAGAAGTACGGTATCGATGATGACGATCCCGACGTTGCTCATCCATCGGACCGCCTTCGACACCCGAAGGGGACGGCGCGGGGCGGCCAGCTCCCACAGCGCGACGAGGACGAAAACGCCGAGAAATGCGCCCAGACGAACGTGCGGCTCGAAAGCGACGACGAAATCCTGCATCGGTGGCAGTCTCTCGTTGCCCTCCACCTTTTCCGGCGCGGGCGGAGGGCGCCGGCGACCGTGGCTCACCCCGTCGTTTCACCGTTGCGTGCACACGGCACGACCGATGGAACGACGACGCCGGGCGTCACCGCCCGATCGGCATGTCCGGCACTGCGTGCGCGGCCGGAGCTCGGGTGGAGGGTCGGGCATGGACCGATACGGACGGCCCCAATCCCCCGGTCTCCGATGGAGTATCATTCAAGTGGCTGCATTGTGACAGCCTGCCCGGTTTTCCGACCCGCCCGGCTCGAATCCGGGGACCGGATCCGAATACGATTGCCGACACCGGCGCAGGCGCCGCCGGTCGCCCGCGCCGGGGAGCACGAGCCGGCGCCGATCGCCACTTGCAAGCCGGGAGATCGAACGATGCGCGGCACCCTCACCATACTCTTCCTCGCGGTCATGATCGCGGCGGGACTATGGTACTGGCTGGCGCCGGCCGATATGCCGGCCGTCACCCAACCCGAGACCCCCGAGCCGGCGGGCGCCACCACACCCGCAACAGGCCACTCGCAAACGGCCGACTCCGGCACCACTGCTCCAGCCGACGTCGCCCGAGCCACGGAATCCGGCGCCAGCGAGAGCGCCCGGCAGAGCGCCGCCGTCGAACCGGCGAACGATGCCGCGGCCGGGGAAATCGTGCTCTCGCCGGTGCCCGAGAGCACGGTCGAACAGGTTCCGATCGCTACGCCTGCAACGGATGAACCCCGGCAGACGGATCTCCTCGCCTCCGTCGAGCGCGTGGTCGGGCAGGTGGAGACCGCAATCCGTGAACGGCTCGGGCCCGAGTCCGGGGAGGACACCGATACGGAGCCGCGCGCCCGGATGGAGCATGACGACCCGCAGCAGGGTGGCGCCGATACTCCAACCCCGACCGTACCGGCCCTGGCCGCCGACCCCGAGTCCGCACCGGACGTCGCCCGAGCCGCGACGGACGAGGCGACCGAGGCCGAGGCGAAGCAGTACGTCGAGACGCTGACCGCGGCTGCACCGCAGACCATCCCCGTCGACAAGGCGGCCCACTTCGCCACCCGGGAACAGGTGCTCTCGCTGGTGCCGGAAGACACGATCGAGCGTGTTTCCGTCGCTGAGCTCGCCAAGGACGACACCCTCGCGGCGGAGGCCCCCATCACCGTTGTCCGTGAAGTGGAGCAGACGGTGAAGGCTGCCGTCCCCGAGCAGATCGTCGCCGTGTCGGGAGGAGATCTCGATACGAGGGTGCGTGTCCTGACGCGGGACGAGGACTCGCCGGATGACACCGAAAGGAACGAAGCCGGGCAGGGGATCGCCGCCGGATCGGAAACCGTCGAGAAGATTACGGTGCGCGAGGCGCTGGAACGCCTTCTGGCCAAGCCCGAGAAGCCGATCTCGATCATCAAGACGGTGCGGTACTTCGAGGTCACGACACTGCGGGAGCTGCTCGGTACCGAAGGGGACACCGATACGTTGCTGGACGTGGTCAGGCGGCCCTACCGGATCGAAACGGCGACACTGGCCGACCTGCTCGAGAGGCAGAAGGCCGAGAACCCCGATTCGATCTTCTACCTCCACACCGTACGGCCTACCGACGAGCAGGGGATCTGGGGAATCGTCCAATTCGGACTCATGGACAACTTCGCGCGGGGCATGGCGATCCGGCGCGGCGAAGACACCGAGACGTACACGGTCCGCATCCCGAGGGATGCGGACGAAAGGCTGCACGATCAATCGAGCTCCTTTCTCGGCAAGCTGATCGACCGGAAGACGAAGGAGTCCTTCGTCTACAACTTCCGCGAGGATCGGATGGGCCGCAACCCCGATCGCATCCACCCCGGGCAGGAGATCGTCATCATCAACTTCGAGCCGCAGGAGCTGGTCTCGATCTACCGGCACTTCGCCAGCGGCTGAGCCGGAGCCGACACCGCCTTCGAGCGGCGGGACCGGCCGGTGTTGGCGAGAGGTTCCCGGATCAGATCTGCTCGAGTTCGACGAGCGTCCCGCAGAAATCCTTCGGGTGGAGGAACAGCACCGGCTTGCCGTGCGCTCCGATCTTCGGGCGCCCGTCCCCCAGCACGCGGGCGCCGCGCGCTTCGAGCCGGGCGCGCGCCGATTCGATGTCCCCGACCTCGTAGCACACGTGGTGCATCCCGCCGCCCGGGTTGCGTTCCAGGAAACCCGCGATGGGGGAAGACTCCCCGAGCACCGCCAGAAGCTCGATCTTCGTATTCGGCAGATCGACGAACACCGTGGTCACCCCGTGCTCGGGGAGGTCGAGCGGAGCGGACACCGCCGCCCCGAGCGTGTCGCGGTACACCGCGCTGGCGGCGGCAAGGTCCGGCACCGCGATCGCGACGTGGTTGAGTCGCCCGATCATTGCATCCCCTCCTGCCATCCGTTCTCCGAATCCTTTTCAGCCGTGGCGAGCGGGGCGGCGGACCTCCGCGAGGTCCGGCGGCGCGATGGCAATCTCCCAGGACCACAACGGCATCGGGCCGTCCGGTCATTCCGGCCGCTCCGTCGGCCCTCGTTTTTCCCGCCTGCTTCCACGCTGTTCCGGCCCGCTCCGTCGGCCCCGTCTCCCACCCGCTTCCAGGCCGTTCAGCCGCTTCCCGCCCCGAATGCGGCTTCGATAATCCGCCGGGCCGCCGCCGCGGCCGACGCCCTCCCCGCAGCGACGTCATCTTCCAGCGACTCGGCGAGGTTTCTCAGGTCCTCGCGGGATTCGACCGCCTCGCGGACGCCGGCGGCGATCTCGCTCCACAGCCACTCCCGCGCCTGCCCGGAACGCCGGCGCGAGCGGGCGCCGGTCGTTTCGTACCAGTCGCGATAGCGCTCGATGCAGTCCCACGCTTCGGCGATGCCGGAACCGGTGAGGGCGGAACACGTCCGGACCTCCACGCGCCAGCCGGCGTCGCTTCCGGCGAGCAGCCGGAAAGCGTTGCGGTATTCGGCCGCGGTACGCTGCGCCGCGCCGGCGAGGTCGCCGTCGGCCTTGTTGACGAGCACGAGGTGGGCGAGCTCGACGATCCCCCGCTTGATCCCCTGAAGCTCGTCGCCCGCCCCCGGCGCGAGCAGCAGCACGAAGACGTCGGTCATGGCGGCGACCGCGGCTTCCGACTGCCCGACCCCCACCGTCTCGACGATCACCACGTCGAACCCCGCCGCCTCCACGATCCGGATCGCCTCCGGGGTGCGCCGCGCGACCCCGCCGCGCGCCGTGCCGGAGGGCGTGGGGCGGATGAACGCGCCGGGGTCCCGGGCGAGCCGCTCCATCCGGGTCTTGTCGCCGAGGATCGAGCCGCCACCGACCGCGGAGGTGGGATCGACGGCGAGCACCGCCACCTTGTGGCCGCGGCCCGTGAGGAACGTGCCGAAGGATTCGATGAACGTCGACTTCCCGACCCCGGGCGCCCCGGAGAGCCCGATGCGCAGGGCATGGCCGGGGGCGTGCGCCAGCCTTTCGAGGAGCTCGGCCGCGGCCGGCTGGTGATCCGGGCGCGAGGACTCGACGAGGGTGATGGCCCGTGCGACGGCCCGTCGATCCGCCTCCCGGACCCTCCGCTCCAGGGCGGCGGGATCAATCGCGATCATGCCGCCTCGTCTCGTTCCCGTGCCAGCGTCTGTTCGATTTTTCAGGCAATCCGCAAGGAATCCGAATGTATCGCACAGGGAGCTTTGTCCCACACCGTTTTTTTCCAATCACCGCAGTGACAGGAATCAACGGTTGGTTCGATGGAGACCCCCGGTCTTCCGGGTATGCGGCTCGCACCCGCCTCAATGGACGGAGTACGCCGCCGCCTCCTCCTGAACCCGCACGCTCGCCTGCCGCCGACGGCGCACGATCCGGGCCACCGCCTCCGTCTTCTGGTCGCGGGTCTGGCTGGCCCCCACCGCTTCCACCGCCTCGCAGACATCGTCCGGCGTCAGCCCTTCCAGCACCTCCGAGGCGTCGAGCCGGCGCGGCGCGTTCCCGGCGTGCAGGGCGAGAAACTCCGCCCGCAGCTCCCTCGTCCCCTTGCGCCCGTGCAACCGCCACAGCTCCCGCACCCCCATTTCACCGTAGCGCTCGATCTTGCTCTCATCGACGTGCGTGATCTCGACCTCGACCACCAGGTCGGGCGCGGTGCGCTCGACGTAGGCGTCCAGGGCCGCTTCCCCTTCGGCACGGGCCGCGTAAAAGCCTCTGGCGCGCTCGCCGACGTAGAACGCGCAGTCCGGCTCCATCCCCGTGCCGGGCGGCTCGCCCCGCCCCCGAAGCCGGGTGCTGCGGATCCCCTTGGTGGCTCCGGTGATGGCGCTCCCCGCGGCGTCCACGACATGGCCGAGGATCTCGGACAAGTCCTCATGCAGGCGTGAGGGCGCCATCAGGGTGATGATCCCGCGCACCGGGTCGAGGCAGACCCGGCGGAAGTGGCGGTTCCAGTCGATGGCCGCGAGCTCGGCGATGGTGCCGGCGTCGGCGCGAATGATGTGGATGGTGGAGCCGAGAGGGCCGGTGTACATGGTGGCGGGGGCGTTCATGGCGGATCTCCCGGTGTGAGACGGATACCCGTCATTATGCGCCTTCAGGCGCACTGCGAACGCACCACCGGGCGATTGGGCGCATATGTGTTCGGGAAACGCACGTGTCCCTGAAACCGGCGCGTCTGAAGCCGATGTTCCCGAAGCCGACGTCCCTGAAACCGGCGCGTCTGAAGCCGGCGCCCCTGGAACCGCGGGCGTCCCGCGAGCGCAGGCATCCTCGCCCACCTTCGTCATTCCCCCGTTCGGGCCGGGGGCAGGCTCATCACCAAGCGCGCAGAGCCCTCTTCGAGTTCATCGAGGGATGGTATAACCCATATCGGCGTCACCAAGGCCTCGGTCAGCAATCCCCGATGGCCTTCGAGAGGAACCACCAGGAAGCTGCAAAACCCAAGCCCTTGATTGTCCACTGGAACGGGGCAACCCCACGAGTCCACAAGCCAACTCGAACCCATCGGAGGCGGCAAATGGCCGAGATGCTCTGGCGACCCTCCCCGGAACGGATCGCCGGCGCGAACCTCACCCGCTTCGCGGCCCTGGTGCGCGAGCGCCACGGGGTGGACGCCGGCGATTACGCGACGCTGCACCGCTGGTCGATTGAACACCGTGCCGCGTTCTGGTCGATGGTCTGGGAGTACGGGGGGGTGATCGGCGAGCGGGGCGACGGACCGGTCCTCGTCGATGGGGACCGGATGCCGGGCGCGAAGTGGTTCCCGGATGCGCGGCTCAACTTCGCGGAGAACCTCCTGCGCCGCCGCGACGATGCAACCGCCGTCCTCTTCCGCGGCGAGGACCGGGTCCGACGCTCGCTGAGCTTTCGCGAGCTGCATGACGCGGTGTCGGTGCTCGCGCAGGCGCTCCGGGCGGCCGGGGTCGCGAAGGGCGATCGCGTCGCCGGCTACCTGCCCAACATGCCGGAAGCAGTCGTCGCCATGCTGGCGACGGCGAGCATCGGCGCGATCTGGTCCTCCGCCTCCCCGGACTTCGGCGTGCAGGGGGTGGTGGACCGCTTCGGGCAGATCGCGCCCAAGGCGCTGTTCAGCGCCGACGGCTACTTCTACGGCGGCAGGCGGCACGACTCGATCGGGCGGCTCGCGCCGGTCGCGGAGCGCATCCCCTCGATCGAGCACATCGTCGTCGTGCCGTACACCACCGGGGCGCCGGACGTCACGGCGGTGGAGAAGGCCGTCCTGCTCGACGAGTTCACGGCCGGCCGGACCCCCGCGGACGTCGCCTTCGAACGCCTCCCCTTCGACCACCCGCTCTACGTCATGTACTCGTCCGGCACCACCGGGGCGCCGAAGTGCATCGTGCACGGGGCCGGCGGGACCCTGCTCCAGCACGTCAAGGAATTGTCCCTGCACAGCGACGTGAAGCGCGGCGAGCGGCTGCTCTACTTCACCACCTGCGGCTGGATGATGTGGAACTGGCAGGTGAGCGCGCTGGCCTGCGGGGCGCCCCTCGCGCTCTACGACGGCTCCCCCTTCCACCCGGACGGCAACGCGCTCTTCGACTACGTGGCCGAGGAGGGCATCGAGACCTTCGGCACCTCGGCCAAGTACATCGACGCGGTGAAGAAGGCGGGGCTCGCGCCCGCGAAGACCCACGACCTCTCGAAGCTCAGGGCGATCCTCTCCACCGGCTCGCCGCTGGTTCCCGAGAGCTTCGATTTCGTCTACCAATCCATCAAGCGCGATCTGTGCCTGTCGTCGATCAGCGGCGGCACCGACATCGTCTCCTGCTTCGTCCTCGGCAACCCCGCCGCGCCGGTGTATCGCGGGGAGATCCAGTGCCTCGGGCTCGGGCTCGACGTGCACGCCTTCGACGAGGACGGGCGCAGCGTCGTCGGCGAGAAGGGCGAGCTCGTGTGCTCGCGCGCCTTCCCGTCCATGCCGGTGGGCTTCTGGAACGACCCCGACGGGCGCAAGTACCACGACGCCTACTTCGCCCGTTTCGACAACGTCTGGCGCCACGGCGACTACGTGGAGATCACCGAGCGCGGGGGCGTGGTCATCTACGGCCGCTCCGACGCGGTGCTCAACCCCGGCGGCGTGCGCATCGGCACCGCCGAGATCTACCGCGAAGTCGAGCAGCTCGACGAAGTGGTGGAAGCCCTGGCCATCGGCCAGCAGTGGGAGGGGGACGTCCGGGTGGTCCTCTTCGTGATCCTGCGCGAGGGGGTCGCGCTCGACGAGGCGCTGGAGACGAAGATCCGCTCCCGTATCCGCGCCAACGCGACGCCCCGCCACGTCCCGGCGCGGATCGTGCGGGTGACCGACATCCCGCGCACCCGGAGCGGCAAGATCACCGAGCTGGCGGTACGCGACGTGGTGCACGGGCGCGCGGTGAAGAACAAGGAAGCGCTCGCGAACCCGGATGCCCTGGAGCAGTTCGCCGGCCGGCCGGAGCTGGGGGTCTGAGCGGAGGAGACGTGCGAGGGAGAGCTGCCGGCCGGTATGGCAGATCTGGAGGAACGGTTCGTGGCGGATTGGCGGTAGGGCGATGCTGTGAATCGATGCAGACCCGGCGGGCAATGGGAAGCAAAGACTCCGATTGACGAGATGAGCGGAAAGGAGGTCGTCATTCATCGAATACCCGGCCCGCGATGTCTCCGGACGTGTCGGGTCTTCCAGGCGAGCATCGGCATGGTTTCGATTCGGCTGCGTACTGCCGGATCGACGTCGAGCAGGCCGGCATCGACCTCGCCGTGGTCGAGAACGCGGTCGAGGAATTCACGCTCCTTCTCCGACAGATCGAACAGGAAGGCGAATTTTTCCCGGCAGAGCGAAACGGTCTCCTCGATCCACGCCTCGACCTCTCCCATGCCTGCGAAGCGGTTGCGCGGCAGGCAAATGACGAGCTTTTGGCGAAGCTCGCGTGCGTCACCCCCGATGGCGCCGGCCGAGATGGTTCGCCAGTCGAGCCGACCGCAGGCGCCGATGGCCAGAACGGCGGCCTTGATCCAGCGCCAATCGAGTCCTTCGATCGATAGAATGCGGCGCGCGTCGAACAGATCGCGTGCGGCATGTCGGTCGATGAGCGCGACAACCTTTCCGGCGACGATCTCGTGAAGATCGAGGACAAGAACGTCGCTTGCCCGAAATTCGCCGAGAGGGCGTGACTCCATGCGTACTGCGCCGAACAAGGGCTGACGCGCCATGTAGTTCACGTCCAGCTCCAGGGTGGCGTTGCCGCCAAGTGCGGAGGCGTACCGTGACAGCCATTTGCCGCCGGCATGCTCCTCGGGCTGACGGCGGACCCTGTAGCCTCGGGCAGCAAGGAGACGATTGAGCCCGGCATCGACGATCGGGCGTTCGGCTTCCATCTCCGCCCGGTCGAGTGCGCCGATGTAGTTCAAGTCGATATCGACAGAGAGCCGGTCGAGGGGGAGGTGGAAAACGTTGAGCGCCGTTCCGCCCTTGAGGGCGAGACGCTCCGACAGGAGCGGATCCCGGGCGATCTCCTGCAACAGATCCAGAAGCCGCAACGCCTTTTCGAGTGTCCCGGACTGGTATCCGGTCTCGTTGGCGAGGCGCTGCAGCGTCCGGGCGGAGGGCAGCGCCATTCACAGCCCCTCGAAGCGGCGTTCGACGATGCCGATGGGGAGGATGACGTTCCAACCGCTGATCGTCCTTCCTTCGCCCGGCTTGGCGCCAAGGGCATATCGCGTCCGGGACGGCGCCAGTGCGCGGAGGTCTTCGAGCGCGCGGTCCGGCACACCGAGCCGCTCCCGTTCGCGTTCCAGCCAGGAGCCCAGGGCGCCGGCAGCCGTGGCGTTGCCGCGCGCGCGTGAGTGCCGGACCAGTGCCGCGGCGTCGACGCGGGCCACCAGATCCAGCGAATCGAAGAGCTCCTCTGCGCCTCCGGCCAGATCGTAGCGGCCGAACAGGTCGGCGATGGTCCGCTCGATCGTCGTCACCTCGACCCCCAACCCCAATCGGTCGATCACCGCCACGCCGTCGGCCGGTACTCCGTTTCGCGGGGCAGAGCCGCGCGGCGGCTTGATGAACCGGCAGGTGAATCCGACCGCCTCGAACGTGCCCGGCTCCCCGGGCGCGATGATCTGCACCTCGTATCCCTCGGAGTAGGCGCAGCCATGGAGCTCGAGGGCCGAGTGGCAGGCGATGACGCCATCCCGGCGCAGGCGGGAAGCGGCCAGGAAGCGATCGACGGACCAGATCCGGGCGTCGGCGTGACCGGGCACGGACGCGAAGACGCCCCGCGCGATGCGCCGGATGTTGCCCGCTTGCAGATGCTGGGTGAGCATCGCGGTGACGGTCCTGTCACCGGGGCGGCGGCCGACGGCAGCGGCGTATTCGTCGCGGCGGAAGACCGGGTGTGCGCTGAAGAAGGGCGCGGAGATGAGCCGAGACATGACGGATTGGAGATGTTTCATGAAAATCGATAAAAGCCATATATGAAATATGACTTCGGCCGTCAATGGCGCAACATTCGCGTGCCACTACGCCAGGGGCGCCCGCGAAGTCCGCCTCGCCATCCGACCGGCGGTTGCGCCGGTCAGCGCCCTTCGCGTTCGGACTTCAGCGCCTGAAGCTCGGCCCGCAACGCCCGGATCTCGGTCAGGAGGTCGGCGTGCTCCGCGTGGCTGGTCTCCGCGTGCTTCGCTTCCATCTCGTGGTAGCTCTGCATCGCGTTGACGACCACCGCGATGAAGAGGTTGAGCATGGTGAACGTCGCGATCAGGATGAAGGGGACGAAGAACGCCCAGGCGTAGGGATAGGCCTCCATCACCGGCCGCACGATGCCCATCGACCAGCTCTCCAGGGTCATGATCTGGAACAGCGAGTACAGGCTCTTGGGCAGGGTGCCGAACCAGTCCGGGAAGGCGCTTCCGAAGAGCTGCGTGGCCATCACCGCGGCGACGTAGAACATGAGGGCGAGGATCGCCACCACCGCTCCGAGCCCGGGCAAGGCGGAGAGGAGCCCCCCGACCACCCGCCGCATCTGCGGCACGGCGGTGATGAGGCGCAGCACCCGGAGTACCCGGAGGGCGCGCAGCACCGAGAAGTTCTCCGTCGAAGGCGCCAGCGCCAGCCCCACGACGACGAAGTCGAAGAGGCTCCAGGGGTCGCGAAAGAAGCTCCGCCCGTAGGCCCCGATCCGGATCGCGAGCTCGATCACGAACACCGTGAGCATCGCACGGTCGAGCGCGACGAGCACGGGGCCGGCGGACGCCATCACCTCGGAGGAGGTCTCCAGGCCGAGGGTGATGGCGTTCGCGACGATCAGCACGATGATGAAGCGCTGGAACCGCGGGTTCTCCGCGATCGTCGCGAGCCTGCCGCGAAACGTCTGCCTGGTGTCGTCAGCCATGGGTATGTGTACGTAGTTGGATCGAAAGATCTTCCCGGCGGACACGCTGCGCGCCGCCCGGACGGCGCCGGGCCGTCGCCGGGTTCGTCGCTGGGTTCGTCGTCTACTCCGGGTCGGAGCCTCCGCGCGGTGGGCCCGCCAGTGGAAAGGTCGCTTCCACCGTGTAACGCGCGCCGTCCGGCCGCAACGTGCTCGAGAACAGATGAAACGACCCGACTTCGGCCTGGGCCGTGCGGAAGAGCGAGTGGGTGCGGAGGTATCCGTCCAGCGCGGCGCGATGCGGCGGATGGCGGAACCGGGCAATGGTGGCATGGGGCATGAACTTGCGCCGTTCCGGGGGGAAGCCCGCCCGCACGAGAGCGCGCCGGACCGTCTGGGCGAGCGAGACGAGCCCGGCCCTCGGCGAGGCGCCGATCCAGAGCGCGCGGGGAGCGCCACGCGGGGGAAAGCAACCCAGGCCGTGCAGCTCCACCCGGAGCAGGGGCGCCGTCACCTCCCCCAGTGCGACCTCGATCCGGTGCTGCGCGGAATGATCGGCCTCTCCGATGAAGGCGAGGGTCAGGTGGAGGCTGTCGTCGTCCAGCCAACGGGCGCCTCGCAACCCGAATTGCAGCTCGCGAACGGCTTGCCTCAGTGGTTCGGGCAGATCCAGCGCGACGAACAAGCGCGACACGGCTCATCCCCCCAGCGGGCGCGGTCCCCGACCCGCTCCTGTGGCCACGTCCCTCCGACGCGGCGGCTCCTGAACCGTATCCGGGACACCACGCATCGATCTTATGCCATCCTCTCCCGGCGGGTCATGCATGGTGATGCCGGGACGGCAATTCCCGCCGATCCCACCGGCGTGCCGGACAGGGCCGCGTCATCGGCATTGCGCGGCCGTTCCTGCCGCCCAAGCGTGTGGTCGTGGTGGTCCAATGGGCGTTTTCGGACGGGGCGGGAGCCGCCGATACCGGGACATGCGGACCGGATACCCGATCTTCCGTGCGGGGTTTCCGATGCGAAGCGGCAGGGGCAGCGGATCGACAGGACCCGGGACGGTCGGTGCGGAGCTCCGCCGTGTCGCTGGCGTAGTGCCCCGCCGTATCGCCGGCGCGGGGACCGCCCTTGCCGTCGCAGCAGTGCTCGCCTCGATCGCGTTGACGCTGGTGTCCCCGGCGTTCGGACACGCCGGAGAGCGCGGCTTCATCCTGCTGCTGCCGACCGGGCTCTTCCAGGCGGCGGGCACGGCGGCGGTGGCGGTGTCGTTCCTCGTCGTCATCCGGTTCCGCGGCGCCGCACTGCGCCGAGCCATCCAGTCCGCGCGGTGGCGGTTGTTTCCGGTGCCCCGGTGGGCGGTCCGGCGTGTGGACCGGCGTGTGGCTTGGCGCATCCCGGGCTCGAACGCCGCGGCGTCGGCGGTGCTCCTCGTACTCATTGCGGCGGGGCTGGCGGGAAGCCGCGACCCGCTCGCGAACCCGCTCCCGCTGGCGGTGTGGACCTTGCTCTGGGTCGGCCTGACCTTCGTCCACGCGGTCCTCGGCAACGTGTGGCCGCTCGTCAATCCGTGGACCGCGCTCGCGCGACCGGTACGCCGGGTGGTCTTCGGCGGGCGGAGTGACGACGATGCGGGCGGCCTGCTGCCTTGGCCGGACGCGCTCGGCGACTGGCCGGCCGTCGTCCTCCTGCTGCTCTTCGCCTGGTTCGAGCTGGTGTTCCCCGCCCCGCGGGATCCCGCGATCCTCGCCTTCGCCGTCGCCGGGTACTCGCTCTTCACGGTGGCGGGCATGGTGCTGTTCGGGGACGCGGTGTGGAGCCGCCATGTCGAGATCTTCTCGCGCTTCTTCCGGATCGTGAGCTGGCTCGCGCCGCTCTGCACGGTGGAGGAGGGCGGCCGGCGCCGGCTCGTACTGACATATCCCGGCGCCCGGTTGCCGGAGATCGGCGCGCTGTCCGCGGGGAACGTGGTCTTCGTGGTGGTGGCGCTGGCCACCGTCTCCTTCGACGGGCTCTCCCGCACCTTCTGGTGGCTCGACCTCGCCGGCGAGAATCCGCTGGAGCATCCGGGGCGCACGGCGCTGGTGGGGCGGAATACGCTGGGCCTGGTCGGGGCCGCCGCGGCGCTGCTCGCGGCCTTCGCGGCCACCGCCGCGGCCGGGGCATGGTGGTCGGGGGCGCGGCCGGCTCCGGCGTTGCGGCGCTTCGTCGTCTCGATCGTGCCGATCGCCTTCGGCTACCACTTCGCCCACTACCTGCCGTCGTTCCTGGTCGATGCGCAGTACGCGCTGAAAGCGCTCTCCGATCCGCTGGCCCTCGGCTGGAACCTGCTCGGCGCGCGCGACCTCCACGTCACCGCCTCCTTCCTCACCCACCACGCCTCGGTCGAGATCATCTGGTACGCGCAGGCCGGTGCGATCGTGGCCGCGCACGTGGTCGCGGTGGTGGCCCTGCACGCCCTCGCCGGGGAGGGATCCCGTCCCGGGCGGCTGGCCCCGATCCTGGGCGAGCTCCCCCTCACCGTGCTGATGATCGGCTACACCCTGTTCGGGCTCTGGCTGCTGTCGACACCGGTCGCCGCCTGAGCCGGCGCCGTAAGCCGGCGCCGTGGATCGAGCCGCCGGGGCGTGCTATGGATCGGAGCCGGCGGGACGGCCCGGATCGTCCGGTGCGAGCCCCGTGGAAGACGCTTCAGGAGAGGAGGAAAGGAGATGAACGACGACACCATGCAATCCGCATCCGCCGGCACGGGCGGACCGAAGATCACGCGCCGCGGCCTGCTCAAGGCGTCCGCAGCCACGGCCGGTGCGACGGCGATGGCCGGCGCCGCCTCGCTCGCGACCGCCCCCGTCGCGCGCAGCGCCTGGGCGGCCGGCAGCGACGCGCCGATCCGCGTCGGGTTCCAGGTGCACCGCACCGGCATCGGCGCCACCTACGGCCGCTGGTACGAGCGCACCGCGAACGCGGCGGCGGCCTGGATGAACGAGAACGGCGGGATCGCCGGGCGCCCGGTGGAGCTGGTGCCCGAGGACGACGGCACCGATCCGAAACGCGGCGCGGAGGTGGTGGAGAAGTTCGCCACCCGGCACAAGGTGGACTTCGTCTACGGCCCGCTGTTCTCCCACGTGGTGATCGGCTCGGCGCCACGGGCGGGGGAGCTGAAGATCCCCTACTTCGTGGTCAGCGAGGGCTACCACGTGGCCTCGGGCACGCTCAACCGCTACGTGTTCCAGCCGGGGATCACCGACGTGCGCGCGCAGGTGCAGGCGATGGCGCCGTGGGTGATGGACAACCTCGGGAAGCGCGTCACGATGATCTTCCCCGACTACGCATTCGGGTACGACCACCGCGACTACTTCAGCGCCGCGGTCGAGGCGCGCGGCGGCAGCGTCGCGGCGAAGATCGCGATCCCGCCCACCGAGTCCTCGTTCACCAGGTACTTTCCGCAGATCCCGGCCGACACCGAGGTGCTCTACCACGTCATGGTCGGGCCGGGGGTGCTGACCTTCGTGAAGGAGATGGGCGAGCACTTCGGCTCGCAGCGCCCGTGGATCTTCGGCTTCATCGACTCCCTCGAAGGCGTGGACATCGCCACCCCCAGCCTCGCCTTCCTCGAAGGCACCCACCTGTGGGAGGCGCTGCCCCGCTACGCCGGCGGCCTGGACACCGCGGCCAACCGGCATTACCGGGAGAAGGTCGGCATCAACGACGACGGCGCGAGCGTCGACGACCCGAAGGACGTCTCCACCAACTCCCACATGTTCGGCTGCTGGGAGACGCTGTACGCGATCAAGCAGGGCGTGGAGCAGAGCGGCTACCGCAGCCGCACCCCGAAGGACGTCGCGGCGCTCGTCGAGGCGATGGAGAGCTTCCGGGGCTTCAACGAAGGGCTCGGCCATCCGCAGGGCTACAAGGAGTTCAACGGCGCGCTGCACCAGTGCTACGGGCGCCAGTTCATCTCCGAGGTCCGGGGCGGCAGGCTCGATGTGGTGCACACCACGTCCATCGAGGACGGCAAGTACGAGCCGGAGGCGGACTACACCCGGCAGCCGCTGTAACCTGGCCGCATTCCCCCCGTGAGCTTCGGG
The DNA here is from genome assembly GCA_965204915.1 of Gammaproteobacteria bacterium. GTDB lineage: Bacteria > Pseudomonadota > Gammaproteobacteria > HK1 > HK1 > HK1. The sequence goes on from OZ242023.1 coordinate 351,254, forward strand.
CCGCATCTGCTGCTGGCGCTGCTCGAAGGCGCGGTGACCGCTTGCGTGCTGGCGGTCACCGCGCTGGGCCTGTCGCTGGTCTTCGGGGTGATGCGCATCGTCAACGTCGCGCACGGCGAGTTCTACATGCTCGGGGCGGTGCTCGCCTGGTTCTGCGCGTCGATGGTCGGAGGCTCCCCGCTCGGCGGGTTCCTGCTCGCGCTGCTGTGCGCCCCGCTGGTCGTCGGCGCGCTGGCGCTCGCGACCGACTGGCTCATCCTGCGCCGGGTGCACTACCACCCGGAGAGCACCATCGTCGCCACCATCGGCCTGCTCTACCTGCTCCAGCAAGCGGTCCTGAGCGGCTACGGACCGGACGCGCGCCCGGTCGAGGCGCCCGTCTACTTCCGCGTCGCGTTTCCCTGGTTCGGCTACTCCGGCTACAAGCTGGTCGTCATCGGGGCGTCCGTCCTGCTCCTGCTCGGGACCTGGGCGGCGATGGCGAAGAGCAAGGCGGGGCTCTACATGCGCGCGACCCAGCAGGATGCGGAGATGGCGCTGGCCCACGGGGTGCCGGTGCGCCGGGTGTACGCGCTGGTGTTCGCGGCCGGGGCCATGCTCGCGGCGGTGGCCGGGGTGCTGATCGTCCCCATCCGGCAGGCCCACTACCTCATGGGGCTGGACCCGCTGCTGCTCTCCTTCATCGTGGTGATCATCGGCGGGCTCGGCAGCCTGCGCGGCACCATCGTGGCCGCCTTCGTCATCGGCATGAGCGACGGCGTGATCTCGATGTTCTTCTCACCTACGCTGGCGAAGATCCTGGCCACGCTCCTGGTCGCGCTGGTGCTCGTGGTGCGCCCCGGCGGCCTGTTCGGGGAGCGCAGTTGATGGCGGGGCCGTGCGGGTCGCCTCCACCAGCCGGTCCTGGTCGTGAACGCCCCACCACGTCGAGGGCAAGGGGGGCAATCCGCGCAACCTGACGCTGCCGCGACCGCGACGTCGAGCATGTTGCCCGGACCTTCCATGCCTTTGCCGACGAGGAGAAGTACGCGCGGGTGGTGCCGCTCGCCGAGGTCGAGCGCAACGACTGGAACCTGAACATCAGCCGCTACGTGGACACCTCGGAGGAGGAGGAACGCATCGACGTCGCGGAGGCGGTGCGCAAGCTCCGGGCGCTGGAAGGGGAGCGCGCGGCGGCGGCGGCGATGAACCGGTATCTGGCGGAGCTGGGGTATGACGCCTGACGGGCCGCTTTCGGCGGTTCGGGAGGATGCGGCATAATCGCCGGGACTCCGGGATCCCCGGCGGGAGGGACAGAGATGCTGAACCGCCTGAAGATCGAGAATTTCAAGGCGTGGCGGGAAGCCGATTTGACGCTCGGCAAGGTGACCGGATTGTTCGGAACCAACAGCGCGGGCAAGAGCAGCCTCCTGCAATTTCTTCTGTTGCTCAAGCAGACCCGCAACGCCACGGACCGAGGGCTGGTTCTCGACTTCGGCGGGCCGGCGGACTTGGTGAATCTGGGGACGTTCGAAGACGTGGTCCACCAGCATGACAAGAACCAGGCAATCGGCTGGCTCCTCAAGTGGACGCTGCCGTATCAGATGGTGCTCGAGGATCCGTCGGATCCAACAACTGCTCCACAGTTCAAGGGCAGCAGCCTTCAGACACGATGCTCGGTCGGCTTCCGGAACGAGCGCTTGTGGCCACGGGAGTTGGCATACCGGTTCAGCGAGGTGGACTTTCGGTTGCAGACGAAGTCGGGATCGGAAGAAAAATTCGAGTTGACCACCGACGCGCCAGATTTCGAGTTCGTACGCAACCGGGGCCGAGCCTGGCCGCTGCCGCGCCCGGTGAAAGCTTACCTGTTTCCCAGCCAAGCGAAGATATATTTTCAAAACGCGGACTTCCTCGGTGACTTCGCGTTGGAGTACGAGAAGTTGATGGACTCGATTTACTATCTCGGACCCCTGCGCGAGTATCCGAGACGCGAGTATCGCTGGACCGGATCGAGCCCGGAGGATGTCGGCCAGCGCGGTGAGCGCGCAATCGATGCGATACTTGCCGCCACCGCTCTCAAAGAAACTCGAAGTCTCGGCTACCGGAAGAGGCGGAAGTCGTTTCAGGAGATGATCGCTTACTGGCTGCGCCGGTTGGGGTTGATTCGCGACTTCCGTCTCGAAGAAATCGACAAGGGTACGAACCTGTACCGGGCGATGGTCAAGACCTCCCCGTCGAGCGTGCCGACGGCGCTGACCGACGTCGGATTCGGCGTGTCCCAGGTTCTGCCCGTGCTGGTCCTGCTCTATTACGTCCCGGAAGGTTCGACGGTGCTGATGGAACAGCCGGAGATCCACCTCCATCCCGCCGTGCAAAGCGATCTGGCCGACGTCATGCTGAACGTTGCCGAGATCCGAAACGTCCAGATTATCGTGGAGAGCCACAGCGAGCACCTGATGCGGCGCCTGCAACGCCGGGTCGCCGAACAGAAGGCATCCTCCGAGGATGTGAAGTTGTATTTCGTTTCCTCGCAACGAGGCTGGGCGCACATTTCCGATCTGCTCCTGAACGAGTGGGGCGAGATCGAGAACTGGCCGGCAAGGTTCTTCGGCGACGAGATGGGCGAGATCTCGGCGATTGCGGAGGCTTCGTTGAAAAGAAAGATGGAGCAATCCGGATGACGACGTTCGTGGTGGATACCAACGTTGCGATAGTCGCCAACGGCTGCGGGACCCACGCGGACGATCAATGTCAGTTGACCTGTGTACGGAGATTGAATTCTCTGGTTGCAGGAGAGACAGTCGCCATCGACGATGGGAATCTCATTCTGGACGAATACAAGCGCCACCTGGATTTATCGGGTAGACCGGGTGTGGGTGACGCTTTCATCAAACACGTGTTCGACAACCTGTATCAGGGTAAGCGCGTCCGCAGGGTCACGGTGACGCCGACCGAGGATGATCAGCGAGGCTTTGAAGAACTTCCGGAAAACACCTTCGACCGTTCCGACCGGAAGTTCCTGGCGGTCGCGGTGACCGCAGGAGCGGTGGTCCTGAACGCGACCGACAGCGATTGGGGCGATCAGGCGGCGCTGATGGACACCCTGGGTGTCGAGGTCAATCAACTCTGTCCACAGCACGTTTGAGGTGGTCCCGACGCGGGCAACACCAGTGGGGAATGGTTCCGACCTGCCGTGGAACGCGAAGTACCCCGGCACTCCATATTGGCCGTGGTCCCCGGCCATCGGCCGGGCTGAAGACGTACACCCGGATCCGGATCGCTTCGTCGGCGAGGACGTGGTGGTGACGGAGAAGCTGGACGGCGGCAACACGCTCCTTCACGCCGGCAAGGTCTACGCGCGCAGCGTGTCCGCCCCTTCCGACGCGAAGTGGATGGCGATGGTGAAGAAACACCACGCCTGGAAGGTGAACGAGCCCGACGTCTGGCTCTACGGCGAGGACCTCTACGGCGTGCATAGTATCGAGTACGAGCCCGTGGCGGAGCATGAGACGTTCTACGCCTTCGCGCTACGCCACGGTGACGGCGCATTTGCCTCCTTCGCCGAGGCCGAGGCATACGCGAAGTGCCGGGGGATTCCGGTCGTGCCGGTGCTGTTCAGGGGGCGCTTTCGCTCGGTTGCCGGGATCAGGGCGTTCATGGAGCAGGCCCACGGTGAACCGTCCATGCTCGGGGGGGAGCGGGAGGGCGTCGTCATGCGGCTGGCGCGAGGGTTTGTGGCGGAGGAGTTCCAGGACAACGTCTGCAAGAGCGTCCGTCCCGGACACGTGCAGAGCGACGAGCACTGGACCCGGCATTGGAGACCATGCCGGATCTCGGCGCGGGCCGGGTGACGCCGCCCGCCGCGTCCCGGTGGTTGATCGCCTGCGGCCCGAGCAGGATCGTGCTCCGTCCGGCATCGGCCAATGTGCGGGCGATGCGCTCGGTGTCAGCCTGCCGCAATCGACGGGGGCCGATTCCCATGCTGCCGACACTGCCGATACCATCGAGTCTGTCCCCAATCCCCTCGGCCAGCGCGCCGAGTCCCTCCGGCTCCCAGCCCGCGCTCCGGGCTGCCGCCACCGTGATCGCGGCTTCGGCGCCCGCTCGACCTCGACCAGGCACATGCGGCAGTTCGCCGCCACCGTCAGCTTGTGGTGGTTGCAGAAGCGAGGGGATGGGGATGGCGTTCGCACCCGCCACCTCGATGACCATCTGGCTCTTGCGCCCCCGGCAGGCGCGACCGTCGATCTCGATACCAAGGGTGTCGTCGCTGGGGGTGTCGTCGGGCATCACCGTTTTCCTGGACGCTCATTCACGGCGCTCCCGCCGCGGTCGGAGCGGTGTACGCCTGGATCGCGGTGGCGCACCCGACGTCTGCCGCGGGACGGGGCATGCCGGATTGCATCGGCGGAGGTAATCGGTCATTGTCACACGATCATCCGAGGAGATTGCCCGAACCGTGTTCCTCAAGCGCATTCAAATCGAAAACATACGCGCCATTGCCGACTTGGAGTTGGACTTCGACGGCGAAGACCGCCGTACACGCAAGTGGACTCTGCTGCTCGGCGAGAACGGCACGGGCAAGAGCACGCTCCTGCGCTGCATCGCCTTGCTGCTCTGCGGCCGGGATGCGCTGCCCGATCTGTTGGGACGAGAACCATCGGACTGGATTCGCTCGAAAGAGGAAAACGCCCGTATCAAGGGCGTCCTTGGGAATGCCAAGGGCGACAGGTGGGAAGTCACATTGGAGTTGCGTCGGGACGATACCATTTCGAAGACACTCGATCGGAATGTGAAGGGACTGGCTCCGCTCGAAAAGACTTTCGAGTCGAACAAGCGATTCTATTTCCTCGCCGGTTACGGTGTCTCGCGCCGTCTCAGCCATACCGGGATCATCCAGAACGTACAAAAATCCGGCCGGGCCGGAGCGGTCCGAACGCTGTTCGACCCCAACGCCGAGCTTGTGCCGTTGGCATCGTGGGCGATGGATCTGCATTACACCGGAGGAGAACGCAGCCTCGGGCTGATTCGGTCTGCGCTCGACGCTCTTCTTCCTCCCAGTGTGAGATTCGATCACATCGACAAGACGCGCAAGACCCTGATCTTCGATGCGGAAGACGGACCGGTATCGCTCGCGGACTTGAGCGACGGCTACCAGAGCATGGCGGCATGGGCGGGAGATCTGCTCTACCGTACTATCGGGACGCCTTTCACCAAGCGCTTGAACCCCCTGGCGACGACACGAGGACTTTTGTTGATCGACGAGATCGATCTGCACCTGCATGTCAAGTGGCAACGGCGGCTGCGCCTTTTCCTCGAAAAGAGCCTGCCGCAATTCCAGATCGTGGCTACCACGCATTCCCCGGTGACGGCCCAACAATCCGGTCCCGGCGAAATCCACATCCTCACCCGCCCGGCGCCCGAGGCGCCACCGACCCTCCGGTGCTACGAGGGCGCTCCTCACAGGCTCGGGTTGCATCAACTCATCGAACCGTTCTTCGACGTCGATACCGTCGATTCGGAACACTTGGCGACGCTCAAGAACGAGTATCGGAAACTCACGGCCAGAAAACGCAGATCGGCGGACGATGAGCGGCGCCTGGAGAATTTGCGTGAGCAGCTTGCCGACGCCCCGGAGTGGAGCGGCGGAGCCGAGGCAAAGGCGCAAACCAGGGCACTACGCTCGATTCAAGCGTTGCTCGAAAAGAACGGCGTCGATCTGTCCAAGCCGCCCGCCGGCTAGACGCGCAAGGCAGGGGGCAGCGTGATCAGGCTGACAAGAACGATACGTCCACCATCCGGCTTTTCGGGCAAAAGGCGGATCGAGAAGAACTTGGCCCTTGTCGGACTGCGGGATGCCGAACGGAAGCCCGATCCAAAAGTTTGGCGTTCGGCAAAGACGCACTTGAAGGAGGAAACCCGCGGCAAGTGTGCCTATTGCGAGTCGGCCACCAGCACCGTGGCCTACGGCGACGTGGAGCATTTCCGTCCCAATAGTGGCTATTGGTGGCTGGCATATTGCTACGACAATTTCTTGTACAGTTGCCAGATCTGCAACCAGACGTACAAGAACGACAAATTCAGGATCGCAAGAGACGATCGCCGCTGGCAAGCACCGATGATCCCATGCCGGTCGGATACATCCGCACTGAGGGAGTATGCGAGGTTGATGACTCCCGATCCACTTGATCGAAAAGCCGGTGGCCTGCCGATGGAGGAATTCTTGCGGAAGGTTCGGAAAGAAGAGCCGTTTCTGGTTGATCCTTACGTCGAAGACCCCGAGAGACTGTACAAATGGGAAGCGGATCGATATCTCAAGGAAGTTTGCGTCGCGGCCCGCACGAACCATATCCGTGCAACTCGCGCAATGGCTGCCGCAGAAGAAGATCTGGGGCTCAACCGTGAAGAATTGCGGCGCCGCCGCTGGGAGATTTATGAGATTCTCGAAACGCTCGCATGCGTATACGTCAAGAACGAGCGACATCCGGAAAAGACGAAGGTCGCGGAGACAATTCGGGCGATGATGGATGCGGGGAGAGAATATGCAGGCATGGTGCGGTATTTCGTATGTATCGAATGGGAACTGAACGTCAGAGCGGAATGACCGTGCGAGAACGCTCCCGGCCACAAAAACAGTGTTGCATGACCCGACCGGCCGTCAAGAAGGTCGAGATGGAGATGTGCCGGAACAGGGCGAATGGTAGTACCGTAATGAGCAAAGATTCAGACGAGACGAGCATGGAGCCCTTACGGGTACCGGGTGCTGATCGGACCGGCCGAGGAAGGCGCTTTCGTCGTCACCGTGCCCGCCCTTCCCGGCTGTGTCACGCAAGGCGGGACTCGGGATGAAGCCGTGGCGATGGCTCGCGACTGCATCGAGGGATTTCTGGCATGTCTCGCCGAATCGGGCGAATCTATCCCGGTGGAGCCGGAATCCGCCGATGCCGTTGCGGTCAGGATGGAAGTGGCAGGGCCGGTCGCGGCGTGAAGGATCGCCTGCCGTCGTATCGCCCGCGACGGCCCATCCCCGCACTGACTGGAAAGATGGTGATCTCCATGAGCGCAACGAACCGTATCGAAATCATCGAAGGCGACATCACGCGGCTGGAAGTGGACGCGATCGTCAACGCCGCGAACGAATCCCTGCTCGGCGGGGGCGGCGTGGACGGCGCCATCCATCGCGCGGCCGGCCCCCGGCTCCTCGAAGAATGCCGCCGGCTCGGCGGATGTCCGACCGGCGAGGCCCGTATCACCGGCGCATACGATCTTCCGGCCCGCCACGTCATCCATACCGTCGGTCCGGTATGGCGAGGAGGGGGCTACGGCGAGGAGGCCCTTCTCGAGAGCTGCTACCGGGAATCGCTCCGGCTCGCTGCCGCGCACGGCGCCGAGACCATTGCATTCCCGGCGATTTCGACCGGCGCCTATGGTTTTCCGGCGCCGCGTGCGGCGGAGATCGCGGTTCGGACGGTGGCGACGGAGGCCGCGGAGCATCCCTCCCTCCGCCGCATCGTCCTGTGCTGCTTCGGGCGTGAGTCGCGGCAGGCCCATGAACGCGCCTTGGGAAACGCCGTTACCCCGCCCCTGCATCCGTGCGGGTAGCGAGCTCATCGGGATTGAATCCTTGGCCAGCCTCCAAAATGGCCGCCGAGCTGGATGACACGCTCCGGGTGCTGCCCTCACGTTTGCTCGATGCCGCTCTGGAGACCAGGGAGCCATGACCCGGGATCATTCCGCATCGGTCAAGGCTCGCCTGCTCGGCAAGACGAAGGCGGCAGGGGATTGGCAGGACGAGGATCCGCGTACAGGTGGATTTCGGCATCGGCGATGCCGTTGTCCCCGAACCGGATGAAGTCCGGTTGCCTACCCTCATCGACCGTGTTCCTGCTCCGCGGATACGAGCGTATTCGCGCGTCGTGGCCGTCGCCGAGAAGGTTCAGGCCATGGTGGCTCTCGGCCGCCGAAACAGCCGCATGAAGGATTTCCATGACGTTGGGGGCCTCTCGGAGGCTCTCGCCAGCATTCGCCACGGCGCCGAGGGCGGCGCTCGACGGATGAAGGTCATCCGGAGCGGGAAGTCGAGCAATCATGCCCTTCACGCATCGGCTTGGTCATCGGTCCCGGCAACGTTCGCCCGGATGCCTGGAAGGAGGCCAGCACGTCATCCACCACTTCGCAGAACTCCTGGTACAACCGTATGGGGCCGCTGCCGTGAATTCCGGTGATGACGTCGGGGCAACTCCACGGAATCAGGTCTTTCAAAAATCGGATGAAAACGGATAGACAAACGGATAATCCCAAGGCAGGCTCGACAGCCTTTTCGGAAATGGATGAAATCGGATAAGAAAATGGATGCCGCCATCGACGTATCCACGCTGAAGATCACCAACGAAATCCTCCGGTTGATCGCGGACATCGATGAGTTCAAGGGCGCCTGGCAGGCCCTGCCCTGAAGCGTGTACCCGCCATCATCCCAGGCGTGCAAGCCGCTCGGATCCGGACGATGCCCCATTGCCCTGACCACCGGCGAGAGATGAATTCGTGGCTTGGGATCTTTTTTGACATCAGGACATCAAGCGACCCATGCCTGGATGCATGAGAGCGATCCTGACCCTCGATGCGGGCGGGGCCATCCTCAATCGGACCCGGAGGGTGCTGCGCTGCCCGCGCGCTACCCCTTGACGTTTCCCTGACGTTTCAACAGCCTTCCGACGACGTTGCCGGCACATCGGATGGAGCGGCTCCCGATGGGACGCATCATCGTACAGACCGAGGTCACCAACCCGTTCGACGGGGACAAGCCCTTTCGGTGCGGCAGGCTCGCCGATACGGGCGCGGGCGCACTGAGTCCCCCGGGCCATGGGCGTTCACGTGGCGCCCGTGCTGCCCTGTACGCCACAGCCGGCGACGGACCGGCGGGCGCCGCAACCGTCCTGGCGGTTGACCCGGAGCGAGGGCCGTCGTGACCGCCCGGATCCCGATGACCGTCCTCGGCGGATTCCTGGGCGCGGGGAAGACCACCCTGCTGAACCGCATCCTCTCGGGCGCCCACGGCGTGCGCTACGCGGTGCTGGTCAACGATTTCGGAGAGCTGGACGTCGACGGCAACCTCGTCGCGGCGCACGGCGGGGACACCCTCACCTTCGCCAACGGCTGCGTCTGCTGCTCCATGGGCGACGATCTGGTGGGCGCGATCGACCGCCTGCTGGACGGGAGCCGGTGCCCGGACCAGATCCTCGTCGAGGCCAGCGGCGTCGCCGATCCGGCTCCGATCGCGGACGTCGCGACCCTCCATCCCGGACTCTCCCGCGATCTGGTGGTGGTCATCGCGGACGCCGAGACGTTGCGCTCGCGCTACGAAGACCGGAGATTGCGGGACACCGTCGCGCGCCAGCTCGACGCGGCCGATCTCCTCGTGCTGAACAAGTGCGACCGCGTCCGCGAAGGAGCGCGCGAGGAGACCGAATCGTGGATACGCGCCCGCGCCCGCGTTCCGCTCGTCCGCACGGTCGGGGCGGACATCCCGATGGAGCTGCTGTCCGCAGCGCGGGTGGAGGTTCCCGCGCCCGTGTCACCCGCGGAATCCCTGGGGTACCCGATGGACCTGGAGGCTCTTGCGGACATGAACACCCCCACGGACGTGGGGGCTCCTGCGGATCCGGATGCACCCTCCGCACTCTTGCCCACTGTACCGGCGGGGATGCCGGCGCCCGTCGCGGCGCATCCCGGGCATGCGACGGGTGCGAAGACACCCTCGGCGCCATCGGACACCATGCAGGATGAGGCCGCTGCGCGGGCCGCGGAATCTTCCGGGCACGGACATGGGCGCGGACAAGGGCACGGGTTCGTGTCTCGAACCGTACCGTGCCCGGACCCGATCGACCCCGAGCGGTTGCGCGCGGCCCTGGCCGCGCTCGCGCCGCGGGTGCTCCGCGCCAAGGGCTTCGTCGTTCCGGCCGACGGAACGGGCGGCGACCGGCTCCTCGTCCAGGCGTGCGGTCGAACGGTGGAGCTGGAGCCCCGGCGTCTGCCGCCGAGCCCCGGCGCCGCGCCGCCGCCTTCCGCCCTCGTCTTCATCGGCCTCGACGATCTCCCGGACGAAGACGAGCTGGCGAGCGCGGTACGGCAGGCCTCGATCCGGGCCGAGTCCCGCCCTCGCCGCTCCCGACCGCCTTGCGCTTCGGGGTGAAGCACCGGTCGCCGGTATCCCGCGGCGGAGGCCCGTTTCGTGCGCCGCCCCGGGGTGTGCCGGGCAGGGGGCAGGCCCGCGGGCGACCCGTCACTCGTTCGACAGCCCGGATTCCGAATCGGAACGTCCGGGGCGGCCGGCCTCCGGCGGGAAGCGGACCTCGAAGCACGAGCCGCCCGGTTCGTTCGGACGGTATCCGACGCTCGCCCCGTGCCTTTCGGCGATCACCTTCACCAGATGCAGGCCGAGCCCGACCCCCGAGCCTTGCTCGCGCATCGCGGCGGGGCGGTAGAAGGGGTCGAAGATGCGCTCCCGCTCGCTCTCGGGGATCCCCGGCCCCCGATCGCAGATCCGCAGTAGAACGCCGGCTTCGTCCCTGCCTGCCGTTGCGGTGATCTCCGTGCCGACCCCGTGCCGGCGGGCGTTCTCGAAGAGGTTGCGCACGAGGTGGCGGAGCAGGCGACGGTCTCCGTGGACGGCGATGGGGTTCCTGGCCGGATCCGCGGCCGGCTCTCCCGTCGATCTCCCGACCGCCCCCCCGGTCGGATCCCCCGCCGGATCGCCGGTGACCACGGCATCGACCCGCGCTCCCTCCTCCGCGGCGAGGGCCAGGAGATCGACCGGCTCCGGCGCTTCCAGGTCCTGCACCGTCTGTAGCCGGCTCGCGAGCAGCAGCTCGTCGATGAGGGTATCCAGCTCGGCGACGTCGCGCTCGATGCGCTCGCGAAGCTCCGGACGCGGCGCGTCGGCGAACAGCTCGATCGCCATGCGCATCCGGGCGAGGGGGCTGCGTAGCTCGTGCGACGCCGAGGCGAGCAGGGTGCGCTGCACCGCGACCAGCGATTCGATCCGTTCGGCGGCGCGGTTGAAGCTCTCCGCGAGCGCCGCGATCTCGTCCGAACCCTCGACCTCGACCCGGGCGCCGAGGTCGCCGGCGCCGAGGGCGTCCACCCGCGTTTGCAGCCGTTCCAGCCGGCGGGTGATCCGCCGCGCGAGCGGCCAGGCGCCCACGGCGACGACGACCGCGAACGTTGCGAGCAGCCCGAGCCATCGGCCGCGGGAGCGCCGGGGGACATGGGCCGACAGCCATCGGCCGTCCGGCAAGCGGAACAGCAGCACGGGGCCGCCGGCCGCCCGCTGGTGTCCGCCCGTTGTCCGACCGGGCTCGGGCGGCGGCGGTACCGGCGTCCCCGCCGATGCGATCAGCATCCGGTCGGCGCGGTAGAGGGCGAGCCGGACGCGGAAGTCGTCCGCGATCAGGGCGAGGGCGGCCGGGAGCGCGGCCTCGTCCTCCGGCAGCGACCGCGCAATGAGGCGGGCCATCGCGGTGAACCGGCCGTGGTGCCCGCCGTCCTCCTCGAATCGATCCCGGTGTTCGTCCTCATGATCGTGCACGAGCCACCCGATCGCGACGACGGCTCCGAACACCACGATGATGGCGACGAAGTGGAGGTAGACGCGGAAGTAGAGCTTGCTCACCCGATGCGGTCCTCGGGGCATGACGCCTCGATGGGCGCCTTGATGCCGGCGTTCGCCGTCGTGGCCACGTACCGCCGGTGGGCCGATCGTGGCGGGACCTTGGGCCGCCGGCCGGCCACGACGGGGCCGCGGGACGTTGCGATGCCGGCGGCGGAGGGAAGATGGGCGCGAAGGTGGAAGCTGCGCATAGGGTACGACCTTCGGCGCATGGCGCCCGCGGCGCGTCCGCTCAGTCCTGCCTGGAGGCGAAGACGTAGCCGGCGCCGCGCACCGTGACGATCCGGCGCGGGTGGCGCGGGTCGTCCTCGATCGCCGAACGGATCCGGGAGATGTGGACGTCGATGCTGCGGTCGAAGGCTTCGAGCGCTTCGCCGCGCAGCCGGTCCATCAGTTGCTCGCGCGACATCACCCGGCCGGCGTTCGACGCGAGCGCGCACAGCACGTCGAACTGGTAGCCGGTCAGCGCGCAGGGCTCGCCGCCGAGGGTGGCCCGGCGTGCCGCGGGATCGATCTCCAGCCGGCCGAAGCGCATCGCCTCCCCGGCGCCCGAACCCGCGCCGTCGCCGCTTACGCGGCGGAGGATCGCGCGGATGCGCGCGAGGAGCTCGCGGGGGTTGAAGGGCTTGGGGAGGTAGTCGTCGGCGCCCAGCTCCAGGCCGACGATCCGATCGGTGTCGTCGCCGCGCGCGGTGAGCATGAGTATCGGCACCCCGGAGCGCGCGCGGATCCGCCGGCACACCTCGAAGCCGTCCAGATCCGGCAGCATCACGTCGAGGATGACGGCATCGGGCTTCGTGCGCGAGAGCGCGGCGAGCCCGGTCGCCGCGTCGTGCGCCGCCTCGACCTGCATCCCGGCCGCGTGCAGGTATTCGCCGACCATCGAGGCGAGGCTCGCATCGTCCTCGATCATCAGGATGCGGTGGGTAGCCATGAGCGTACTGTAGCGCGGCGACTCCGGGACGGGGCCGCACCGGGGAGGAGCCCCCCATGCCTCGATGGCGGCATCCCCCGGTGCTTCGCAAGCCTGCGCCGTGAATGCGGCGGCCCCGGGACGGAACGCCCCCACCCATCCGGGCGACTGCGCTCCTCCGGGGATGCGCCTTCGGAACGCCCATCCACGCGGCGGCGAGCGGGCGCCCGCCACCACGTGTCGCGGATGCGCGGCTCAGTTCAGTGCCGGTGCCGCTTCGCGAAGTGCTCGACGAGCCCTTGCCGCTGCTCCGGTTCGAGCACCTCGGCGGCAGCGACGACGGCGTCCAGCAACCGGGCGGTGGCCTTCTCCGCGAGCGCAAGCTCCGCGATCCGGATCCGTTCCAGCGCCGCGCGGTCGAGCTGCGGGCGCGCGAGCTCCGCGATCAGGTCGCGCCGATGCGCCCGGTGCTCGGCCCGCAGGGGGAAGACGTCGTCCACCGCCCCGGCGAGGATCGCGTCGATGCGCTCGCGCTGCTCGTCGGTCGCGTCCACGCTGCCCAGCGCCCAGGCCGATGCGTGCTGCAGCCGCTCGGTCACGTGGGCGGGGTCGATCGCGCGGCCGTGGCCGAATCCGTGATGCCGGAATCCGCCCATCGCGTGGCGCCATCCTCCGTGCGCATCCGCATCGACCGCGATGGTCGTGAGCGCGCCGCCGGCGGCGCCGAGCCCGAGCAGGGCCAGCCCCGCGATCCATCCGCGCATCCGGCGCGCGCCGCCACGCCGGTCCGAGCCGGCGCTCCGGCCCGAGCCGGCGCCCTCGTCCATGTTCCGTTCCGCCTGTTCCGCGTGCTTCGTCATCGTTCGTCTCCTGTCGTCGAGTCAGTGGATTGGTCGAGTGGTCGAGCCGGTCGTCGATCGTCCGGCGTCGGAACGAGACGATAGGAGGCGAACCTTTCCGAACGTTGTCCGGGAGGTAAAGTTTTGTTGCCGATGGCAGAACCTCCGCGCAGGTTCGAGGTTCTTTACACGAAGGCAGCCCGGCAGCGGATGCGTGGCCTGCCGCCCAGGCTGGCGAAGAACATCCGCGCAAGAAACCGTGCCGTAGCCGCCCAGTCGCGGATCGACGATGCGATGGCCGGGCAGCATACCCCCACGCCGGTATCCGAAGCCGCGGCTCGAAGGGGGCGACGCAGTGGACGGGCCTGCGCCCGGCGCTGGAGGCGGGTGAGCTTCTCGACGTGCCGGACGGTGCCGTACAGCCCGAGGTCGAGGAGGCCGGTTTGCGTCCCGCAAGGGACGTCCGTTCGTGGCGCTTCGCTCCGGATGGATCGACCCGACAGGCGGCATCTGCGGCATACTTCGGCATCGACGGCCCGGCACGTTCTGCCTGCCCCCGGCCCGGAAGCCGCGTCCATGCCCATGAGCAACCGCTACGACTACATCCTCGTCGGCGCCGGCTCCGCGGGATGCGTGCTGGCGCGGCGGCTCAGCGAGGATGCGGACGTGCGCGTCCTCGTGGTCGAGGCGGGCGGGCCGGTGCCGTGGTGGGAGTGGCGGATCCGGATGCCGGCCGCGCTCTCCTACCCGCAGAACGGCACCACCTGGAACTGGGCCTACGTCACCGATCCGGAGCCGGGGATGGACGGGCGGCGCATGGACTGCCCGCGCGGGAAGGCGCTGGGCGGCTCGTCCTCCATCAACGGCATGGTCTACGTCCGCGGCAACCCGCTCGACTACGACGAGTGGGCGGGGATCCCCGGCCTGGAGCACTGGACGTACCCGCACTGCCTGCCGTACTTCAAGCAGGCGGAGACCCGGGACACCGGGGCGAACGAGTACCACGGCGGCGACGGTCCGCTCCCCGTCACCCAGGCCACGCCGCGCAATCCGTTGTTCGAGGCGTTCATCGAATCCGGGGTCGCGGCCGGCTTCGAGCGCACCGACGACCTGAACGGCTACCGGCAGGAAGGCTTCGCCCCGATGGACCGCACCACGTGGCGCGGCCGGCGCGGCGGCGCCGCGTTCTTCTACCTCCAGCCGGCGCTCTCCCGGCCCAACCTCACGGTGCGTACGCGCACCCTGGTCGATGCAATCACCATCGAGCGGGGGAGGGCGACGGGGATCGAGATCGCCGGCGCGGGGGGCATCGAGCGCATCCGCGCCGAGCGGGAGGTCGTCTGCTGCGCCGGGGCGATCGATTCGCCGCGGATCCTGCAACGCTCGGGCATCGGCGAACCCGACTTCCTCCGAAGCCTCGACGTCCCGGTGGCCGCCGAGCGGCCCGGCGTCGGGGCCAACCTGCAGGACCACCCCGAAATCTACGTCCAGTACCACTCGAAGCTGCCGGTCTCGCTCTACCCCGCACTGAAGCCGTGGAACCAGCTCGCGATCGGCGCGCGCTGGCTCCTCACCGGCACCGGGCTCGGGGCCTCGAACCACTTCGAGGCGGGCGCCTTCGTGCGCTCGCGCGACGATCTGGAGATCCCCAACCTGCAATACCACTTCGTGCCCATCGCGATGCGCTACGACGGCGGCAACCCGGCCGGCGGACACGGCTTCCAGATGCACGTGGGGCCGATGAAGGGCACCAGCACCGGGCGCGTGCGCATCCGGTCGCGCGACCCGCGCGATCCCCCGTCGATCGTCTACAACTACCTCACCACGGAGTCCGACCGCCGGGACATGCGCGACGCGGTCCGCCTCTCGCGCGAGATCGCCGCCCAGCGCCCCTTCGCCCCCTACCGCGGCGCGGAGATCGCCCCCGGCCCCGGCGTCCCCGACCGGGACGACGCCATCGACGCCTGGGCGCGGCAGCACGCCGAGAGCGCCTACCATCCCTCGTGCACCTGCGCGATGGGCGCCCCCGACGACCCGCGGGCAGTCACCGACGGGGAAGGCAGGGTGTACGGCGTCGAAGGGCTGAGGGTGGTGGATGCCTCGATCATGCCGCGGATCGTCAACGGCAACCTCAACGCGCCCACCATCATGATGGCGGAGAAGATCGCCGATGCGATCCGGGGCCGCGCGCCGCTCCCGCCGTCGAACGCCCCCTACTGGGTCCCGAGCGGCGTACCGGGGAGGCGGCTCCGGTGCTTCGACCCCCAAGTGCTTCAACCTATGGAACGAAGCTCGAAAGGTGACTGCGATGGACCCGGCTGATTTGCACGAGGACGCGATCCTGGTCGATGGATTGATCATCTCGAAGTGGAGCCGAGCCGTGTTCGAGGAGATGCGCGCGGGCGGGGTGACCGCCGCGAACTGCACCTGCTCGGTCTGGGAGGGCTTTCGCGCCACGATGGAGAACGTCGCGCAGTGGAAGCGATGGTTCCGGGAGCACGAAGACCTGCTGGTCCAGGTGCATTCCACCGCCGACGTCCGGCGCGCGAAGCGCGAGGGGCGCACCGGCATCATCCTGGGCTGGCAGAACACCTCCGCGCTGGAGGACCGGGCGGAGTTCGTCGAAGTGTTCCGGGATCTCGGGGTGCGGGTGGTGCAGCTCACCTACAACACCCAGAACCTCGTGGGCAGCGGATGCTGGGAGTCGCGCGACGGAGGGCTGTCGGACTTCGGGCGCGACGTGATCGACGAGATGAACCGGTGCGGGGTGCTCGTGGACCTCTCGCACGTCGGCCCGAGGACGAGCGCGGAGGCGGTGGCGCATTCGGCGAAGCCGGCCGCTTATACCCATTGCTGCCCGTCCGGGATCATGGAGCATCCGCGCAACAAGTCCGACGCCGAGATGCGGGCGGTGGTGGAGCGGGGCGGCTTCATCGGCGTCGCCACCTACCCGCCGTTCCTCCCCTGGGGCGACGAGACCACGGTGGATCGGTGCGTGGAGGTGTTCGAGTACGTGATCGACGTCGCCGGCGAGGACGCGGTGGGCATCGGCACCGACTTCACGCAGGACCAGGACGTGTCCTTCTTCGAATGGCTGCGCCGCGACAAGGGCCACGGGCGGCTCCTGGTGCCGGGAACGCCGCGGGTGCCGCGCCTGCCCGAAGGCTTGGCCACCATCGGGGAGTTTCCCAACCTCACCGCCGCGATGGTGCGCCGTGGCTGGAGCGAGACCCGCATCCGCAAGGTCCTCGGCGAGAGCTGGCTGCGCTTCCTCGGGGAAGTGTGGGGCGAATGAGCGGCGGCGTTCAGGCCGCGCCGGCGGCCACGGGACGCTCCCCCTTCACCTGGGCGCGGTTGAGCAACCGGCGTTCGTTCGGGTCGAGCGCGTCGCGCCGGTGCATGGTGCAGCGGTTGTCCCAGACGACGACGTCGCCGAGGCGCCAGCGCTGGTACCAGGTGAGCTCGTCCCGGGTGGCGTGCGCCCACAGCTCGTCGAGCAGGGCGTCGCTCTCCGCCGGCGGAAGCTGCGGGATGAAGGCCAGGTCGCGGCGGCCGAGATAGAGGCACCGCCGGCCGGTCTCCGGATGGATGCAGACGATCGGATGCACCGCCCCCGGCGCCTCCTCGCGCCGCTCGTAGACCGCCTTGAAGCCGCGCCGCACCTCGCCGACGCTGTTGCGCGAGGCGTCGTGCTTGCAGGTGAGCCCGGCGATCCGTCGCCGGGTGGCCTCCGGCAGCATCTCGTATGCCCTGTACATGTTGGCGTAGCCGGTGTCGCCGCCCCTGGCCGGGATCTCCACCGCGTGCAGGATGCTGGCCTTCGGCGGCACCTCGTTGTAGGACATGTCGGTATGCCACCTGGACTCGTAGCTGCCCAGTCCGCCGATCGCCTTGCCGTCCTCGACGATGTTGGAGATGACGACCAGGTGCGGGAGGTCGGGCCGGTAGAGTGCGCGGTCCCCTTGCGCGGAGACCGGCGCGCGGTCCAGCTCCCCGAAGCGCGCGGCGAAGGCCAGGAGCGTCTCCGCCGGAACGAACTGGCCGGGGATGCGCAGCACGCCGTCGTGGTCGAGCCAGGCGCGGTGCAGGACCTCGAATTCCTCGCCGGACATGCGTTCGAGGTCGACCCCCCAGGCGTCGGCGCCGAGCGGGCCGCCGGCAGGTACGATCCGGATCCGTTCTTTCGGCATTCCGCTCCGCCCTCCCCCGGCCCACTCGGGGTCGGGCTTGCTTGCGGCTTCGGACCCATGTTTACCTGTCGATTCCCCGATTGGCAACGTCCGTTGCCGGTGTCTCGACGCGGCCGGACGGCCCGAGTAAGATGATTCCCACGTTCGGCATTCAACCTCGTCCCCATCCCCCGCTGTATTCGAACCATCGGAGCGGCCTCGGACTTCCACTGGAGGAGACCATCATGAACGGTATCATCAGGATTGTGCTGAGCGCGGCCGGCATGGCGCTCATGCCGTTGCTGCTCGTGCAGAATTCCCTGGCCCACTGCCAGATTCCATGCGGCATCTACGATGACCACGCGCGGGTCGCGTCGATGCTCGAAGACGTGGCCACCATCCACAAGGCGGTGTCGCAGATCGCGGATCTGGCCGGCAAGACCGATCCGCAATCGCAGAACCAGCTCGTGAGATGGGTCATGAACAAGGAGCACCACGCCCAGAACGTCATCGACACCATCAGCGACTACTTCCTGACCCAGCGCGTCAAGACTTCGCAGGAGGACTACGCCGAACGTCTGGCGAAGCACCACGCGGTGATCGTTGCCGCGATGCAGGCAAAGCAGAAAGCGGACGCGGACGCGGTCGGCAAGCTGAAGAGCGCCGTGGAGGCGGTCGCGCCGTACTATCCGAAACACGAGCATTGACGAGTACCGGGCCGGCCCCGGCCCATCCGGTCGAACGAACCGCCGCGGGTGTCCGGCCGCCGCTTGCGGGCAGGCGGTCGGCGGCGGAGCCGTCGGGGCCACCCTCGACGGCGCGGCGCCGCACGTGATCCCGACCCGGCTACCCGGGACTCCAGGGAGCGGCGGATGAAGATCACGAGAATTTCGGTGTTCCAGGTCGATCTTCCACTGCGCGAAGGCAGCTACAAGTGGTCCGGCGGCAAGTCGGTGGAGGTCTTCGACAGCACGGTGGTGCGCATCGACACCGACGCGGGCGTCAGCGGCCACGGTGAGGCCTGCCCGCTCGGGCCGGTGTACCTGCCTTCCCATGCCCGCGGCGTGCGCGCCGGATTGCAGGAGCTGGCGCCGCGGCTGATCGGCGAGGATCCGACGCAGATCGAGCGGCTCGGCCGGACCATGGACCAGGCGCTCAAGGGTCATCCCTACGTCAAGAGCGCGATCGACGTGGCCGCCTGGGACGTGCTCGGCCAGGTCGCGGGGATGCCGGTCTGCGAGCTGCTCGGCGGGCGCTACGGGGACGACTTCGTGCTCTACCGGGCCATCTCCCAGGACACCCCCGAGGCGATGGCGGCGAGCGTCACCGGGTATCGGGAGGAAGGGTATCGCCGCTTCCAGCTCAAGGTCGGAGGCGATCCGGACGTCGACGTCGAGCGGGTGCACGCGGTCGCCGCGGTGTTGGGCAGGGGAGACAAGCTGGTCGCGGACGCCAACACCGGATGGCTGCGCCACGAGGCGATGCGGGTGGCGGCGGCGGTGCGCGACGTGGACGTGTACATCGAGCAGCCGTGCGCGACCTACGAGGAATGCCTATCGGTGCGCCGCCACACCGATCGCCCCTTCGTGCTGGACGAGTCGATCGACGGCATCGACACGCTGCTGCGCGGACACGCGGATTCGGCCATGGACGTGGTCAACGTCAAGATCGGGAAGTTCGGCGGCCTGTCGCGGGCGCGGCAGGCCCGCGATCTCTGCCTTTCCCTCGGCATCGCCATGACCCTGGAGGACACCTGGGGCGGCGACGTCGTCACCGCGGCGATCGCCCATCTGGCGCACAGCACGCCGCCCGAATTCCTGTTCACCGCCACCGACTTCAACAGCTACGTGACCGTGGGCATCGCGGACGGCGCCCCGCGGCGGGTGCGCGGGCGCATGGCGGCGCCGGCCGCTCCCGGCCTCGGGGTGGCGCCGCGCCCCGAGATCCTGGGAGAGCCGGTGCTGGTCTTCGGCTGACGGGGGAGCCGTACGGCCCGGCGCCCGGTGATCGGCACCAGCTTCCGACGGCCGGTATCGGCTTCCGGCAGCTCGAATTCTTCGATAGCATTTTGCAATGCATCTCCGTCACGGCGGGCGCGATCGAGGCAGGATGCGCGATCTTCGGCAGCCAGGCTCGGAGGCCGGGGTGGGCGCGGGGCGAAACGATGGAAGTCAGGGCACTCGAAGGTCCGTTCGGCGCCGAGGTCCTGCGGCTGGACCTGACCGCGCCGCTCACCGCGGGCGAGCGGAAGGAGGCCAACCGCGCCTTCGCCGAGAACGTGGTGTTGTGCTTTCGTGGCCAGCGTTTCGAGCTTCCGGAGCAGTTCCGCGCCGCAGTCCTGAACCTGGGCGAGCCGATGCCCCCGGTCACCGCGACCTACCGCCTGCCGGGGTTCGACGAGATCGAGGAGCTGACGAACGAGGCCGGCGACCGGCGCACCGGCGACCGCACGCCGCTCAGGCGCGGCGGCTCGTGGCATACCGACCACTCGAACCTCGAACGCCCGCCCAAGGCGACCGTGCTCCACGCCATCGAAGTCCCGGAGAAAGGGGGCAACACCGAGTTCACCAACCTCTACCTGGCCTACGAGGCGCTGGCGGACGAGGACAAGGAAACGCTTCGGGGGCGCCGGGCCTTCCACGCCTATCTCTCGCGCCGGGCCCCGCGAAAGCTCCTCATCCGCACCAAGGAAGAGGAAGAAGGCAGCTCCGGCTGCTGGCAGCCGCTCGTCCGCCTCCATCCGGAGACCCGCCGCAAGAGCCTCTACCTCAACCCGATGCGTTGCGACGCGGTGGAAGGCATGAGCCCGGAAGACGGAGACGCGCTGCTCGATCACCTCTACGAGCACTGCGATCAGGCGCACTTCCGGTACAGCCACGAGTGGCGCCCGGGCGATGTGCTGATCTGGGACAACCGCTGCGCCCTGCATCGGGCGACCTTCGATTTCGACCAGAGCAAGCGGCGCTACCTGCATCGCATCATGCTGCGCGGAGAGCGGCCCGTCCTGGCGGCGTGAGGCCGCTGCGCCGTGCGGGGCCGGGCACTTCGGCGCACCGGGCAGGCCGGCAGCCTCGGCACCGGCGCCCGGCCGTACTCGCCGATTGAGACGGCCGGGGCGGACGGGTTGGAGGCTTGCGAGAAGATCCTGCCCGGATACGGACGCCTATCCGTCTTCATCCGACTCCGGCGGCGCTCTCCGCCGACGCTCGATGACGAGATGGCGGTTGGCGGCGACGCGGGCGGCGAAACGCCGCGGGACGAAGGTCGAGGTCTCGTCCTCGGCGATGATTGCCGGACCGTCGACGGCCGCGCCGGGCTCGAGATCCGGGCGCCAGAACAGCGGAACGTCCTGCTCCTCGCCGGTTTCCAGCTCCGGCACCCGCAGATGATCGGCCGGCGCCGGGGCGGGCCGCGGCTCCGTCTCCCCCACCGGCTCGGGACGCCCGGCGATGGTGGAGATCGTGAGCGCCCAGGTCAGCACCTCGATCTCGGCCTCGGGGATGACGCGGCGGTAGAGCCTGGAGTACCCCTCGTCGAAGGCCCGCTGCACGAGGTCGCGGTCCGCCGGGCCGAGCGTGCGGATCGGGAACGGAACGAAGATCTCGTGCCCCTGCCCGACGTAGCGCATGTACGCGCCACGGGTCTCCTCGATCCGCGCATCCGGCGCACCGCTACGCACCACCGCGAACGCCTCGGCGTGCATCTCCTCGAAGATCGCGTTGGCGGCGCCGGGGTCGAAGTCGCGAAGCCGCATGTTGCGGCTGCGCACCACCTCGTAGGCCACCGGCGCACGCAGAAAGCCGATCGCCGATCCCACCCCGGCCTCCGTCGGCACGATGACGGTCCCGGTCCCGAGCTTCTCGGCGAAGCGGCCGACGTGCAGCGGGGCCGCGCCACCGAACGCGATCACCGCGTGCTCGGACGCGACCTTGCCCTGCTCCACCGCGTGCACCCGCGCCGCGTTCGACATCGCCTCGTCGACCATCTCGGCGATCCCGAACGCGGCCATGCGGCCGTCGAGCCCCAGCGGCTCCCCGACACCGCTGGCGACGGCCCGTCGAGCCGCCTCGACGTCGAGGGCGATCTTCCCGCCCGCGAACCGCGTCGGGTCGATGCGTCCGAGTGCGACGTCGGCGTCGGTGATGGTGGGCGCCTTCCCGCCGTGTCCATAGGCGGCGGGACCGGGGTCGGCGCCCGCGCTGTCGGGGCCCACCGCGATCCGGCCGGTCGCGTCGACCCTCGCGATGGAGCCTCCGCCCGCTCCGATCTCCACCATCTCGATGACCGGGATGCGCAACGGGAACCCGCTGCCCTTCATGAAGCGGGCCCGGCGGTCGACCTCGAACTCGCGCGCGGTCTGCGGCGTGCAGTCGTCGATGAGGCAGATCTTGGCGGTGGTCCCGCCCATGTCGAAGGAGACGACCTTGCCGAATCCCATCTCCGCTGCGATGCGGGTGGCGAGGATCGCGCCGCCGGCGGGGCCCGACTCCACGAGCCGGATGGGAAACCGGATGGCGGCATCGAGGCTGGCGAGCCCGCCGCCCGAGGTCATGAGCAGCACCGGACAGGCGAGGCCGCGCGCTTCGAGCCGGGTACGCAGGCGCCCGAGGTAGCTCGCCATGAGCGGCTGCACGTAGGCGTTCGCGGCCGTGGTGCAGAAGCGTTCGTACTCGCGGACCTCGGGGCAGACCTCGCTGGACAGGGTGATCGAGGCATCGGGCAGCGCGGCGGCGACGATCTCCCGCGCCCGGCGTTCGTGGACGGGGTTGGCGTAGCTGTGGAGGAAGCCGATCCCGACGCTCCCGACGCCGAGGCCCGCGAGCTCCGCGGCCACCGCCTCGACCGCCGCTTCGTCCAGCGGCTTCAGCACCCGGCCATGCACGTCCACCCGCTCCGGCACCACCAGCCGGCGTTCGCGGGGCACCAGCGCGGGCGGCTTCTCGAGCATGACGTCGTACTGGTCGTAGCGGCTCTCGTAGCCGATGTCGAGCACGTCACGGAAGCCCTCGGTGGTCACCAGCGCGGTGAGCGCGCCCTTGCGCTCGATGATCGCGTTGGTGGCCAGCGTGGTGCCGTGGATGAGGAGTCCCACCGTGCCCGGATCCGCTCCGGCGCGCGCAAGCACCTCGTCCACCCCGGCGAGCACCGCCTCGTCCGGGGCGTCCGGCGTGGTGAGGATCTTGGCGGTGGCGAGGGCATCGCCGTGTTCCAGCACGACATCGGTGAAGGTGCCGCCGACGTCCACGCCGATGCGGTAACGCGCTTGCGGTCTACTCATGACGGATCGGATCCATGTCGTCGTCTCCCGCTGGCTCCAGGTGGTCGTTTCCCGTTCATTCCGGGTTGCCGCTTCCCGCTCGTTCGAGTCATGCCTCCATCCGGGCTCGCAAGCCGTCCCGCACTCCGTGCACGATGGACGAACATCTCATGAGCCGCCGCTCCCGGGCCTCCACGGAGGATCTTGTTGAAATACATGACACGGCGCCAGTGCCGATCGCATCATGGCGGCGCCCGTGCAGGGGGCGGCACGCGGAAGCAGGGGAGCCATGGGTCGCGGAGGCGCCCCGACCGAGGCCCGGCGGCGCCTCCGTCCATCCCGGTCCGTCCCGGAAGACGCCGGCGCCGGGACGTCGTCTGCCCGCGGCGGCTGCAACCCCATCCGAACGTCCGCGGACGAGAGCGGAGAAGGTCGATCGCTCGAACGAGGAGACGGTATCGACATGAGCGCATGGATTCGCATGATCCCCCCCGAGGAGGCCACCGGCCGGCTCGCGGAGCTGTACGAGCGGGTCAGGACGCCGCACGGCACCGTGGACAACGTGATGCGGGCGCATTCGCTACGGCCCGAGTCGCTCGAAGGACACGTGGTGCTGTACAGGAGCGTGCTGCACAACGAGGCGAACACGCTCCCGTTCTGGTTTCTCGAGGCGGTGGCGACCTACGTGAGCCTCATCAACCGCTGCCACTATTCGACCACGCACCACGCCGCCAACATGCGGCGGCTGCTCGCGGACGAGCTGCGGGGAGAGACGATGTACGCGGCGCTCGCCTGCGGGCATCCCGAGGTCGCCTTCGAGGGCAAGGAGCTCGCCCTGCTGGAGTATGCGCGCAAGCTCACCGCGGAGGTCGGCACGATGTGCGAGGCGGACGTGGAGCGCCTGCGCGAAGCCGGCGCCGACGACGGGGAGATCCTCGAAGTCAACCAGGTGTGCGCGTACTTCAACTACTCCAACCGCCTCCTGAACGGCCTGGGGGTGAGCACCCGGGGCGACATGGTCGGATACTACAGGCAGGAGGGTACCGGCGACTGAAATTTCCGAGGTCCATGCCCATGCTCGCCGCCGGCGGCGAGCATGGCGCCGTGCGGGCGGACACCGGCGTTCGGGCGCCGACCCATCCACTCTTTCAGCCAACCAATCCGGAGCGGACGATGACCGGTGAGCTCATCTTCTACACCAACCCCATGTCCCGAGGGCGGATCGCACGCTGGATGCTGGAGGAGGCCGGCGCCGCCTACCGCACCGAGGTTGTCGA
Organism: Gammaproteobacteria bacterium; assembly: GCA_965204915.1. Classification (GTDB taxonomy): domain Bacteria; phylum Pseudomonadota; class Gammaproteobacteria; order HK1; family HK1; genus HK1. Next base: position 375,353 of record OZ242023.1, read on the forward strand.
GTACGGCCCGATGATGAAGTCCGAGGCGTATCTCGCCGTCAACCCGATGGGCAAGGTTCCGGCCATCCGCCACGGCGATACGGTGGTCACCGAAGCCGCCGCGATCTGCGCATACCTTGCCGACGCCTTCCCCGAGGCCGGTCTCGCCCCTCCTGCCGGCGCCCGCGGCGCCTATTACCGGTGGCTGTTCTTCGCCGCGGGACCGGTCGAAGCGGCGACGACCAACCGGTTCCTGGGCTTCGAGCCGCCCGCCGACAAGGAGGGGATGGTCGGCTACGGCACCTGGGGCGCGGTGATGGACACCCTCGAGCACGCCTTGTCCGGTGGAGGCTACATCGCGGGCGAGCGCTTTTCCGCGGCCGACGTCTACGTGGGTTCACACGTAGGCTGGGGGCTGCGGATGGGCACCGTCGAGGCACGTCCCGCCTTCGCCGACTACTGGTCGCGGCTCGAAGGCCGGGACGCCCGCCGTCGCGCCGAGGAGCTCGACGGTCCTTTCCAGCTCGATCCGCCGGAGTGATCGGAGCGACAGGCCGGAGGGGCGCCGGCGAGAAGCTGGAAGACGTCCCGGAAGTCCTGGGGCCGTCTCGACCGATCCACCCCCGGCAGGCTCCGGTGAACCGCCGGTAGCCGGGAGCCCGATACCCGACATTCGGAGTACGACCATGCGCTGGGCGCGATTCGGGCATGAAGGAGCCGCCGGCTACGGAATCGTCGAGGACGACGCCGTCGAGGCGGTCGAGGGCACGCCCTTCGGCGAGCACCGCCGGACCGGCATCCGCCACCCCCTCGCGGGCATCACGTGGCTGCCGCCGGTGGTTCCGCCGACCTTCTACTGCGTCGGCCTGAACTACGCCGAGCACGTCCGGATGGAGGCGAAGCTCCGCGGCAGGGAACCCGTGCTGCCGGACAAGCCGGACGTGGGCTACCGCGCCCCGAGCGCCCTCATCGGGCACCGGGCGCCCATCGTCCTCCCGCCCGATGCAACGGAGCGCGTCGAGTACGAAGGCGAGCTGGCCTGTGTGGTCGGGCGCACCGCGAAGCACCTCACGCGGGACGACGCGCTCGCCTGCCTGCTCGGATTCACCATCGGCAACGACGTGAGCGAGCGCTCGTGGCAGGCGCGGGACCGGACCCTGTGGCGTGCGAAGAACACCGACACGTTCAAGCCGATGGGCCCATGGATCGAGACCGGCTTCGACCTCGACGCGGCCCTGACCCGGGTGCGGGTCAACGGCCGGCAGGTCATCGAGTTCCCCACCGGCCGCATGATCTTCGGCGTCGTCGATTATCTCGTCGAGATTACCAGGTACGTCACGTTGCAGCCCGGCGACGTCCTCTGGATGGGTACCGAAGGGCACGCCGATCCGATCCGGGCCGGGGATACCGTGGACGTCGAGATCACCGGCATCGGAACGCTGAGCAACCCGGTCGTCGCCGGGGCCGGCGCGGCGACGCCTGATCAGATGAGTCGCCGCTCGTACTCTCCAACGGTAATCCGGGGGGCAATGTTCTTGTAGAGACCATTACCAATGCCTGGTACCCTGGTAATGTCACTGGCGGCATGAAACGGGCCATGCCCATCCCGATACGTCACAATGGCTTGAGCCAATTTACCGCCGACGCGCGGCAATGTTTCCAGATCGTCGACCGTAGCCGTATTGACGTTGATGGAACTGCCGTCACTGGGCGGCCGATCGCCTCCGTGCTCCGAAACCATGTCCGGTGAAACGTCCGCTTCCGTGGGCAAGACCGGTTCTTCGCCAATCTCCCGATTCAATCTTTCCTCATCGTGCAGCCACCCCAGATTGTCAAGAATCTGGTACGCCTGCTCGACTTGTTTTCGATAGAATCTCTCCCCTCGCAGATGGCGAGCCACGTCGCCAACCGATGCCGATCGTTCGTTGTGGGCCACCCAATGGACGTTCGCCAGGAGCTCCACGCCCGAAGGTGTCTCGAATCCGTCCATCAAGTCGCCTACTCTGGAGACACGTCCTCGGGTATCGGGCCGGTCCGCCAAAAAATCTTCGGCATCCTCGACCGCTCCAGGTATCAATGTGAACAGATTGCCGGGTTCGTCCCTGGCGTTGCGGCGGCCCGAAATCCAATGTCCTTCCATCTTGCGCAAGACCCGGCAGAGACCTTCCGCATAAGGACCTTCCATTCTTTTCGAGTAACCGAGCTTCAAGGGTTCACCGGCAGCCTGCAGGAAATACATAAACTCGTGCACAGTCGCTTTCGGAAGTGTCCTGGTTTTCCCCGGCTGCCCGGACAGATAGCGGTCCATCAACATCACCAGCGCCGCGCGGCCCGAAGTCATCTTCGGTACCTCGACTGAGCGATTCACGGACTTGGCGTCCGGTGCTCCCTCCGGCTCGAAAACCACAATTCTCACGTCGGCGGACAGCCCCCCAAGCATTCGCTCGATCAAGGAGCGTACCTCCCCCCACTCCAGCCCTCCATGGCCACAGCCCAGCGCCGGCATTGCGATGGAGTGAATCTCTCGCCTCCGAATCTGGTCAGCCAATGCGGTCAGGCCCGATTCCACGTCGGACAGCCGGCTTCTGGTCCGCCAGTGACGCTTGGTCGGGAAGTTGATGATGTACCTGGGATTGTCATCAAGCCTTTCGGTGACGAACATCTCCCCCGGCCGGACTTCCTTGCGCTCGCAGGCCCTCGTGTAATCCTTGAAGTTGTCCGGAAACGCTTTTTTGAACTGCAACGCGATGCCTTTTCCCATGACGCCAACGCAATTCACGGTGTTCACCAGAGCCTCGGCATCGGCGGAGAGCAAGTCTCCGGATCTGTAGTCGATGTTCATGGGCGCCTCGGGATCAGTAGTACCAGTGCCGCTTGACCATGACACGAGGTTCGTGGCGGGCAGCTTCGATGATCTGAAGCACGCGCTTTCGGATGCGATCGGAAATGACACCGATCCCTGACACCAGACGCCACGGAACGAAGCCGTGTACGAGAAACTCCGCTTGTTTTTCTTTCATGACTTCCTGCCATTGACGCGCCTCCACTGCATTCCAGTCAATCCGATCAAGCCGATCGAGATCGTCATGGAACTGCACTCCGGCCGCGGCAGCGTTCCCCGTGGAAAAAGCCCAACGCCGATCCGCATAATTGGCCCAATCCACCACCTCGCGCAAGTCCGCTTCAAGGTGGACGATGGGTTCCTGGCCGTCACCGTAAGCAAGATCCGATTCACTGTCCGGATCCGTATTCTTCCGATGAATGGAGTACAGCATTGGAGAGCGAGGGCAGAAGTAGAACGGAACGTAATCCCCCACGCAGGTACCCGGATGGCAGGGCACGCGCCACCGTAGCCGGCGCTCCTTGATGTTGGTCATTCCGATGGTCGTGCCGGCGCTCGGGCGATTGATCATTCTCGCGTCGCAATGCAGGCCGCCGTCGTTCATGATCGACTTCAGCCGGTCGCCGTGGACGATGTGGAAGATACTGGGGTGTTCCGGCGTCATCACGACCATGTCCGCATCGCGTCGTACGATGCCCATTATCGCCGAATTTCCGGTTGTGTACCGGCAGGCTCGCGTAACGTCAGCGACTACGAGCGCAGTGGAATGAAGCGGGTCAAGCGGGGCGCGGGCCGTGCGCCATGGCTTTGCGGTGGGGGATGCCCTGCCCGGTGTCAAGACGGTCGGGGCGCCGCCGCCCGCGTAGAGGACTGCTCCCGAGAACCGGCGTCGTATCGTGTGGCACACGTGCCGGCGCTTGTTCGGCGCACGTGCCGGCTTCGTCCGGCACGCCCTCGCCTGCACCTTCAGTGCATGAACTCCTCCTCGCTCCGATGGCATTCGATGGCATGCCGATCGGCGAGACGCCGGATGGGAGGGGTCTCCCGGTCGCAGGTGCCCTCGACCGCCAGCGGGCAGCGGTCGTAGAAGGGGCAGCCGATCTCGGTCAGCCGGACCACGCGGTCGATGCCCGCCTTGGCCTCCTGGGTCTGCATGGCCTGTTCCAGCCAGCCGATGCGCAGCTCCGGGACCGAGGAGATCAGCAGCCGGGTGTAGGGATGGTAGGGGGGCGAGAGCACCCGATCCGTCGGCCCCTGCTCGACCACCCGGCCCGCGTAGAGCACCACGATCTCGTCGGCGAAGGAGGCGATGGTGGAGAGGTCGTGGCTGATGAACACGAAGGACACGCCGGTCTGCCGGCGCAGGCGCTTGAGCAATTCGATCACGTTGGCGCCGACGATGGTGTCCAGGGCCGAGATGACCTCGTCGCAGAGCAGCACCTCGGGTGAGGCCGCGAGCGCGCGGGCCAGGTTGACGCGCTGCTTCTGCCCGCCGGAGAGCTCCTCGGGGTAGCGCCCGGCGAACTCCTGGGGCAGCTCGACCATATGGAGCAGCTCGCCGATGCGCTTTCGCTTCGCCTCGCCCTTCAACCCCAGGTAGAACTCCAGCGGGCGTCCGAGGATGTGGTCGATCCGCTGGCGCGGGTTGAGCGCGGTGTCCGCCATCTGGAAGACGAACTGCACCTTTTGAAGCTCGCTCCGATCGCGCCGGCGGAGGCTGGGCGGCAGGGCGTCCCCGTCCAGCAGGACCTCTCCTTCGCTCGCGGGCAGGAGGCCGGACATGACCCGCGCGAGGGTGGACTTGCCGCAGCCGGACTCGCCGATCACCCCCACCGTATGGCCCCGCTGGACGGCGACGTTCACGTCGCGGAGCACCTTCAGCGCCGGAGTGCCGTTCCTGCGCTTTCCGTAGCCCGCGGTGACGTCCCTCACTTCCAGGGCGGGGGCGTCGCGCCGGTGCGCGTCCGACGATTCGTCGCCCTGCCCGGCCGCCGGCGGCGGACGCACCGCGGCCATCAGCCGGCGCGTGTAGTCGTGGGTCGGGCGGTTGATGACCTGGTCGGCGGTCCCGTGCTCCTGGACGTCCCCCGCGTACAGCACGACGATGTGGTCCGCGATCTGCGCGACCACGGAGAGGTCGTGGGTGACGTAGATCGCGGCCGACCCCTCCTTCTTGATCACCGACTTGAACGCCTTGAGGACCTCGATCTGGGTGGTGACGTCCAGGGCGGTGGTCGGCTCGTCCAGGATCAGCAGGTCCGGCTTGCCGCACAGCGCCATCGCCGCCATCAGCCTCTGGAGCTGGCCTCCGGAGACTTGGTGCGGATAGCGCTTGCCCAGACGGTCCGGGTCCGGCAGCTCCAGGGCCCGGTAGAGCTCCTCGGCCCGGTGGTCGGCGTTCTCCCGGCTCAACTGCCCGTGGAGGACGGGGGATTCCGTCACCTGCTCCCCGATGGTCAGGGCGGGGTTGAAGGTGGCGGCAGCGCTCTGCGCCAGATAGGCGACGCGCTGGCCGCGTAGCGCCCGCTGCTCCTCCCGCGGCATGGAGATGACGTCGCGTCCGTCCAGCCGCACCTCGCCGCCGGTGAACTCCAGGCCCGGCTTGGCGTACCCCAGCGCGGACAGGGCGATGGTGGTCTTGCCCGAGCCCGACTCGCCGATCAGCGCCACCACCTCCCCGCGCTTCACGCTGAAGCTCACGCCCTTGACGATGGGGGTCAGGCCGCCGTCGTCCCGGCGCGCGTCGATCGTCAGCCGGTCCACTTCGAGGAGCGCGGTCATCGGATCACCCTCCCGGCCGGCTCGCCGCCGGCATGGGCGGGGACGTCGTCGACGATCAGGTCGATGGCGCTCGTCGCCAGCGTGGCGACCGCCGGCGCCCTCGGCGCGACGAGGAGGACGGGGGCGGAGGTGTCGTCGGCAGTCACGTCGATGGCGAGCATCGGTCCGGAGATCGCCAACGCCGGCGCCCGCGGCGCGGCAACGGGAGCGGGTGCGGCCATCAGATCATCCTCCTGGCCAGCTTGCCGCCGGCGTGGGCGGAGACGTCGTCGACGATCAGGTTGATGGCGATGGTCAGGGTGGCGATCGCCATCGCCGGCACCAGCGGCGCGATGGAGCCGTAGGGCAGCCCCGACAGGTTCTCCCGGACCATGCTGCCCCAGTCCGACTGCGGCGGCTGCACCCCGAGCCCGAGAAAGCTCAGGCTGGAGATGAACAGGATCACGTAGACGAAGCGCAGGCCGAAGTCGGTGGCCATCGGCATGGCCACGTTGGGCAGGATCTCGCGGGTGATGATCCACCACAGGCCCTCGCCCCGCACCCGCGCCGCCTCGACGAAGTCGCTGACCATCACGTCCAGCCCCAGGGCGCGGGCGATGCGGAACACGCTGGTCGCGTAGATCAGCCCGGTGAGCAGGATCAGGAGGGGGATGGTGCTGCCGACGGCGGCGATCACCACCAGTGCCAGCATGATGGTGGGCATCGACAGGAAGGCGTCGTTGACGCGGCTCAACGCCGAATCCAGGACGACGCCCCCGACCGCCGCCGCGATGCCCAGGGTGATCCCCACGAGGTAGGCCAGCAGGGTCGAGGCCAGGGCGATGCCGATGGTGGTGCGCGCCCCGAACAGGGTGCGCGAGAGCGTATCCCGCCCGAGGTAGTCGCTGCCCAGCCAGACCACCCGGCTCGGGGGCTGGAAATCCGTCGCCGGGTAGAGCTCGTCGCTGCCCGGCTCGATGAAGAGCGCTTCGTCGAGGATGTCCGCCTCGTGGTAGGGGGAGATGGCCGGGCCGATGGCCACGACGGCCGCCCAGAACACGACCACCGCCACCCCGAGCTTCCCGCTCCAGGTGAGCTGCAAGCGGCGCCGGGGCGGGGCGTCGGGCAGCTCCTCGAACTGCGGCGCCGGGCCGGTGCTTCCGGTCGTGCCGGTCATTGTGGGTCATCCCTGTTACGGAACCCCCGGCCCGACGGAGCCGGAATCAAGCGCCTGTTTGTCGAAGACTTCATGGGCAAGTGGCTATTTCGGATGCCGCAGCCTGGGGTTCGACAGGATCGAGGCCATGTCCGCGATGAAGATCAGGACGATGTAGGTCGCGCAGAAGATCATGGCGCAGGCCTGCACCAGCGGCAGGTCGCGGGTCTGTACGGCGTCGATCATCAGCTTGGCGAGACCGGGGTAGGCGAAGATCGTCTCGACGATGACCACGCCGCTCACCAGGTACGCCAGGTTCAGGGCGACCACGTTGACGATCGGCCCGATCGCGTTGAACAGCGCATGGCGCAGGATGATCCGCTGCCGCGGCACGCCCTTGAGGATCGCCATCTCGATGTAGGGCGAGCTCATGACGTTGAGCACCGTGGCCCGGGTCATCCGCATGATCTGCGACGACGCCACGATGACCAGGGTCAGGGCCGGCATGGCCAGCGCCTTGACGAGCTGCCAGCCGGTCTCGTTCCCGCTCAGGTAGGCGGTGGCGGGCAGCCAGCCCAGGTACACCGCCACCACCAGCACCAGGAAGGTGGCGACCAGGAACTCCGGCACCGAGATCAGGCCCAGCGTGGTGAAGGTGACGATCCGGTCCAGCCGGGTGCCGGGATACATCGCGGCGAGCAGCCCCAGGGTCATCGACAGCGGCACCGCGATCAGCGCCACCGCCCCGGCCAGCCGGATGGTGTTCTCCACGCGCGGCGCGAGCATCTCGGAGATGGGGGTGCCGATGGTGCCGAAGCCGCTGCCGGCCTTGGAGATGCCGAGATCCCCGGTCATCAGGTTTCCCAGCCAGAGGAAGTAGCGCACGTAGGCCGGCTCGTCCAGGCCGAGCTTGGCGCGCAGGGCGGCCAGGGACTCGGGGGTCGCCATCTGGCCCAGGATGATGTTGGCGACGTCGCCCGGCAGGACGCTGGTGGCGATGAAGATCAGGACCGACACCACCAGCAGGGTGGCGATGCCGACGGCGGTCCGGCGCAGCATGGCGTGCAGCAGCATCATGGGCGGATCGGTTCCGTGGCCGTTGCTCCGGGATCCAGGTGCGGACAGCCGGGCCGCTACGGGCCGTCACCCGAAGGTGGACGGCCCGCCGCCGCGGCCCCTGAAGTGGAGGAGAAGAGGCCCGCGGGGCCGATCCCGCGCGGGCCTCCTCCGTATCGGACGGCGGTCGGGACTCAGGCTTCCCGCCAGGCGAACTCGACCCACTCGTAGGCGCCCAGCGAGCCCAGCGGGACGTTGGGGATCCCCTGGATCTTGTCGCTGGCCCCGTCGAGGATGTTCGTGTGGGCCGGGATCACCATGCCGCTCCCCTCGTGCACCAGCATCTGCATCTCGCACAGCATCTCGTGGCGCTTGGCGGCATCGGTCTCGGCAAGCTGGAGCTTGAGCAGCTCCCCGAAGCGCTCGTTGTTCCAGAAGGTGTCGTTCCACGCGGCCCCCGGTGCGAACTGGATGGCCAGCATCGCGTTCGCGGTGGGACGCATGTTCCACGTCACGACGTTCAGCGGCTCCTTCATCCACACCGCGCCCCAGTACCCGTCCGTCGGCACCTTCTTGATCCTGAGGTCGAAGCCGATCTTCTTCAGGTTGGCCTGCATCAGGAGGCAGGTCTCCTCGATGCCGCCGATCACCGGCGCCACGAAGAGCTCCGCGGAGGTGTGGCCGGACTTGCCGAGGTGGAACTTGGCCTTGTCCGGGTCGTACTCGCGCTGCGGCAGCTCGTGGCAGTGGTCCGCGCCGTAGGCGACCGAGATCGGGTGGTCGTTGCCCACCGTGCCATGCCCCTTGAGGATGGAACGTACGATGCGCTCGCGGTCCTGGATGTACTGCATCCCCTTCACGAAATCGTCGCTGCTGCCCGGCTCCGCGTTCTTGAGGCAGCAGACGCCGCCGTAGAGGCCCGACGGCGTCGAGATGATGCGGACGCCTTCGGTCTGCTCGATCAGGCGGATGCCTTTCGTATCGACCTGGTTGATGAGATCCACGTCACCGGCGATGAGCGCGTTGACCCGCGCCTGGGGGTCGGTGATGCCGGTGAGCTCCAGGGCGTCGAAGTTGGCGCCGTCCCGCCAGTAGTTCGGGTTGCGGGTGTGGGTGGAGCGCACGCCGGGCTCGAACGATTCGAGCAGGAAGGGGCCGGTGCCGTTGCCCTTCCGGAAGTCCTCGGTGCCCATCTTGACGATCTTGGCCTGCTTCTCGCCGAGCTTGACCGGGAGGTCCGAATCCGGCGAGGTCAGGACCGCCTTCACGGTATGGCTGTCGACCTTCGTCCATTCCTTCACCGTGCCGAAGAACGCCTTGATCACGGAGGTGGAATCCTCGCCGAGATGGCGGTTCATGCTCCAGACCACGTCGTCCGCGGTCAGGGGGGAGCCGTCGTGGAACTCCACGCCCTTGCGGATCTTGAAGGTGAACTCGGTGGCGTTGCTGTTGGTCGACCATTCCTCCGCCAGCTCGGGATGCAGGGTCATGTTGTCGAGGATCTGGATCAGGCCGTTGTAGGTGGCCCGCCCGCGGGTGTAGTCGATGCCCGAGGTGAAGACGATCGGGTCCATCTGGTCGTCCGGCCCGTGCAGGTTGTTCGCGTACTTCGCCAGCCCGCCCTTCTTCGGGGTCGCGGCCAGGGCGCCGGCCGAGGTCAGCAACCCGCCGGCGGCGGTGGCGGAGAGGCCCATGGCGCCCATCGCCGCGAGGAACTCCCGGCGGTTCACCCGCCCGTCCCGGTACATCTGCTGGAATTTCCTGACGTCTTTCATGTCGTGTCCTCCTGGGGGCTTGATTTTGTGCGTCACGTCAACGGGATACGTCTTTCGGGCCGTGGGTTCGAGTTTTGGCCCGCCGATGGTCCTGCCGATCATGCGGGAAAGGCTCGGGCGACATGCGCCGCCGGACGCCGGCATCCCGCGATGTCCCTGCCGCCTCGACCGTCATGCCGGCCCGGCCGTGAGCCCGGTATCGTCCGGCAGGCCGCCCGCGGCAACGGTAAAGCCATGCTGATCACACGGTAAAGCCAAGCTGAACATATCCGAAGATCGGGGTCAAATGGGACGGCAGGGCGTGCCGGAGCGTTCCCGGACGCCGATCGGGCCGATCCGGGAGGCCGGATGGGCGGGTCCGGGAGGTCGGGAGGACGGTTGGACGGGTCCGGGCGAGGGATCACATCGGCGTCCCGGGACGTCTCGCCGGGATGGGGCAGGCCGGTCGTTCTGGCGCATGGGGAGACGATCTGCGAATCTGTGATCCCCGTGTCCATCAGGCCCAGGTCCATCAGGCCCAGGTCCATCAGGAGTGTGGCCCATGAGCGACAACGTCACCAATCAACTGCTGCTCGAACATCTCAAGGCGATCCAGTCCAAGCTGAGCTCGATGGCGAATGACGTCAATGACTTGAAGGCCGATATGCGCGGACTCAAGTCCCACATGGCCGGCTTCATGCAGTCCGAGGTCGCGCAGGACAGCGCCATCGCCACCATGCAGACGCGGCTGGAGCGGATTGAGCGCCGCCTCGAGCTTCGTGACTGACCCCTACGGAGCGGCAACCCGACGGAACGGCAACCCTCGGACGAGACCCGAAACATGCTCTATACTGTGTCCCACCTTCTTCATCGCGGACCGTCCGGTCGCGAGCGGCACGCACGCACATGAAGGAAACCACGAAGCTGATCGTGTCGATCGCCGCCCTCGGGATGGCGCTCGCCGGACTCATCCTCACCACGACGAACAGCCTCCGCGAGGACATTCGCGAGATCCGCCGCGACGTCCAGGTGCTCAGCGACCGCGTCTCCCGGCTCGAAGGGCTCATGCAAGGCGTCCTCGCCGGGCGCGGCGCCGCAGCCACCGTCGCGCAGGCGCCCGAGACGGCGTTGCATCAGACCGCCCCCACGGCCACCGAGTAGCCACCGGGCTTCGGCAGCCGGCCCGGCCAGCCACCCGCTGGCGGGGCTCGGATGCTCAGCGGGCGTGTCTCCCGACTCGAAGGGCTCGTGCAGGACGCGACGGCCGGTGCGGTCGCTTCCCGAGGTCGCCGACTTCCACCCGACGCGCCGGATCCCCGCAACGCTCAGAGCAATTCGCGGACGTCCTGCTGCCGGCGCGTGATGTACGCCTTCATGGCCAGCTCCGCCTCGTTGGGGTTGCGCCGCCGGATGGCATCGGCGACGCCGCGGGTCATCTCCTCGTGCGAGCGGGCGATGGAGTGCCAGCCCCCGATCCTCTTCGAGATGAAGAACCACAGGCGCAGGTGGAGGTTGAAGATCCGGGGGATGACCTCCGCGAGGTAGACGTTCTGCGCGGCGCGCGCCAGCACTTCGTAGAACAGGCGGTCCATCACGACGTAGGTGTCGATGTCGTCGCGCTCGGTCGCTTCGACGAGCGCCTCGTGCAGGGCGGTGAGGTCGTCCATCTCCTCCGCGCTCGCGCGGGTCGCCGCGAGCCGCGCGGCGTGGCCGTCGATCAGCGAGCGGAACTCGTAGATCTGCTGCACGCTGGCCGCGCTGATCTCGGAGACGAACATGCCGCGGTTGGGTACGTGCACCACCAGCCCCTCCCGCGCGAGCCGCTGCAATGCTTCCCGCAGCGGGGTGCGTCCGATGCCGAAGCGCTCGGTGAGCGCCTTGTCGGCGAGCACCTCGCCCGGGGCCAGATCGAGGCGGGTGATCTCGCGCACGAGTCGATCGTACGCGCGCTCGGCGAGCGAGCGGGGCGCCGCCTCGCGTGCCGCGGCAAGCTCCGCGGCCGTCACGCCGATCCCACCACCCGCGCCGCGAGCACTCCGGATTCGACGGCTTGGCGGTCGAGATCCTGTCCGATCACCACGAGGTAGGGGCGTTCCCGCGGCGGCGCGTGGTCGATCTCGAGCTGCCCCATCGTGAACTGGAGCAGGCTCGGATCGCCGTCGACGGTGAGAAATCCCTTCGACCGCCAGACGTTCCCGGGCATGGAGGCGAATGCGCCGATCAGGCCCGCGCGCGAGAACTCCCCCGAAGCATCCATGACGAAGGACTCGGCCGGCGCGTGCGAGTGGCCGTGGCCATGAGCGTGGCCGTGGTCATGTTCGTGGTCATGGTCATGTTCGTGGTCGTGGCCTCGGTGATGGCCATGGTCATGGTCGTGGCCGGGGTCCTGGCCGGTGGCGTGCTCCCGGCCATGTTCGCGATCATGATCCTGGCCGGGATCGGGGCCGTGATCATCGCCGTGGTGGGAGTGGCCGCCGCCCGTCTCCGCCTTCATCCGTCGTGCGAGCGGCGACCGCTGGTGCGGTTGCCCGGCGATTCCGTCATGCGGAATCCCGGGCGGGCAGGGAACGGGCTCGTTCCGAGCGAGCAATTTGCTCTCGGGACCATCCAGAAGCAGCGCGAGGTCGGTGTCGCCCTGCTCGGCGAACAGCAGCGTGGCGTCGGGGTTGATCTCCCGCACCGCCTCCCGCGCCTCGTCGAGCGCTTCCGGCGTCGCCAGATCGATCTTGTTCAACACGAGTACGTCCGCGTTCTCGACCTGCTCCTCGTAGAACTCGCCGAGCATCTCTTGCAGGCGGGTGAACTTCGGGGCGTCGACCACGGTCACCAGCGGGCCGACGTCCATCTCGCCCGAGAGCTTCGACTCGCCCAGATCCTCCAGCATGTCGCCGGGCGAGGCGACGCCGGTGGCCTCGACCACGATCTGTTCCACCCCGGCCTTCTCGCGCAGCTCCTCCACCGCGCTCATCAGCGACCCGCGCAACGTGCAGCACAGGCACCCGGACGTGAGCTCGACGAGGTCCACGTTGCTCCCTGCGATGACGTCCCCGTCCACCCCGACCTCGCCGAACTCGTTCACGATCACCGCCATCGGCCGCCCACCGCCGCGCTCGCCCAGGATGCGCCGCACCAGCGTCGTCTTGCCCGAGCCGAGGAACCCGAACAGGAGGTTGACGCGCACGCCGCTCATCCCGCGGCCGACCTCGACGGCTGCGCAGTCTCCGCCGCGCGCTCCTGCCGGTCGAAGCGCGGCCCCTCGAAGGCCGTTCCGGCGACGAAGATGTCCTGGAACTCCGGGCGCGCGGCCAGCGCCACGTGCTCGATGCGGCGCGCGAGCTCGTCGGCGCGGGTGCGCTCGCGCTCGCTCAGAAGCGCCATCTGCGCGCCGAGGTGGGCGGCGTTGCCGACATAGGTGATCCGGTCGAGGGGGAGGCTCGGCAGCAGCCGGATCGCCACCGCGCTCCCGGTGTTGATGTAGTTGCCGAAGCCGCCGCAGAGCATGAGCTCGGCGAGGTCCCCGTCGCCGATGCCCATCACGCGCTGGAGCATGACGATGCCGGAGTAGATCGCGCTCTTGGCAAGCTGGAGCTGGCGGACGTCGCCCTGGGTGAGGGTCACGTCTTCGCCGTTGCCGGCTTCCGTCCCCCAGACCAGCACGAATTCGCGGCCGGCCCCGGAGCTGCGAAGCCTCGAAGCGATCGCGGCGGGAAGCTGCTCGCGGTTGCGCCTTCGCAGCAGGCCGCTCGCATCCATCACCCCCGCCCCGACCATCTTCGCGCAGGCGTCGATGAGGCCGGAGCCACAGATGCCGGCCGCGGGCGCCGAGCCGATCACGCCGCAGTGCACGTCCTCGTCGATCCGGACGTCCTCGATGGCCCCGATCGCGCCGCGCATCCCGTGGCGGATCTGCGCCCCTTCGAGGGCCGGGCCGGCCGGGGCGGAGCAGGCCATGAGCCGGTCCTTCGAGCCCATGACCACCTCGCCGTTGGTGCCGATGTCCACGAGGGCGCGTAGCGCCTCGCTCTCGTCGATCCGGGTGGCGAGCACGCAGGCCATGGTATCCGCCCCGACGAAGCCCGCCACGATCGGCAGCAGGCACACCTGCGCGTTCGGCGCGGCCTTGAGCGGCAGATCGCCGGCGGCGACGACGATGCCGTCGCTCACCGCCGGCGCATAGGGCGCGAGCCCCACGTACGTCACGTCGATGCCGAGGAAGACGTGGTGCATGCACGTGTTGCCGACCACCACGATCTTGTAGAGGTGGTCGCGGGAGACGCCGGCGCTGGCGCACGCTTCCTTGATGAAGTCGTTGATCGCGTTCAGCACCTTGGCGCGCAGGGTGGTGAGCTTCTTCTCGTCGAACTGGGCGTAGGCGATGCGCGACATGAGGTCGCCGCCGTAGACGGTCTGGGGGTTGACGCCGCCCACCGCGGCCAGCTCCTCCCCGGTATCGAGGTGCATGAGCGTCCCGACGATGCTGGTGGTGCCGACGTCGAACGCCATGCCGTAGGCGTGCCCGGAGGTGTCGCCGGCCTCGATGTCGATGACCCGGCGGTTGAAGGTGGTGACGGTCAGCGCGCCGCGCTGCTTGCGCAGCTCCCCGGGGATCTTGCGCATCACCGCGAGCGGAACGCGCCGGTCGGGCGGGGGATCGACGGCCGCCAGCACCTCGGTGAGATCCGAGGTCTGGTGGTGCTCCTCCCGCGGGATGTTCGAGACGACGACGTGCTTCTTCACGCCCGAGTCGAGCGTGAAGCCGGCGCCGTCCATCACTCCGGCGCCGGCCGGATTGCCGCCGGTGAGGATCTGGTGGCCCGCCTCGGACTTCGGCGGCAGGGCCATGACCTCGCAGTCGGTCACCGGGCGCGTCTGGCAGCCGAGCCGGAACCGCTCCCGCACCTCCTCGTGGCCGAGCTGGAGGGTGTCCTGCACGGTGGCCGGGGGCACGTCCCCGGAGAGGATCTTGCAGCGGCAGCTCCGGCAGCGTCCGCGCGCGCCGCAGGTCGCCTCCATGCCGACGCCCGCCGCCCGCGCCGCGTCGAGTAGCGAGGCGCCGCGCCCGATGCGCGCCCGGCGCACCGTCTTCGCGCCGTCCGGATCGACGAATCCGACTTCGATCAGGTTCGATTCCGGCATCCCGTCAGGACTCCTTGAAGCGTCCTGGGATCGGCGTGTCCCTTTGGGACACGGGCGTCCCGCCCGTAGCGGACCGAAGGTCCGGGGCCGAAGGCCCGATTGTTTATCCATGCGGGCGGGACGCCCGCGTCCGTCAGGACGCGCCGATCCCAGGTTCGCAACCGGCGTTTGGTTCCGGCTACGCCGGGTTGGGCGGAAATCGCCGGTCGGCGATCGGCGCCGTTGTCCGTACCGGCCCGCTGGCGTAGAGTCTACCGCATGAGCCGCCAACCCGAGCCGCCGCCCGGATGGGTGTATCCGGGCGAACCCGCCAAGCTCGCCCAGCCTGCCCGATCCGACACCACGTCCGGCAACGGACGCCAGCCGGAGCCGCCTGTGGATCGCGTCGCCGTGCAGGCCGCCCTGGAAGTCGCCCGCGCCGATCTTGCCGCGGCCCGGACCGCCGCGCGGGTCGGTCGTGGCCGGGACCGCATCGCGGCCCAGACGCGCGTGCAGGAGGCCGGCGCCAGGGTTCGCCGGTTCCGGGCCGATCTCGCCCGTTGAGCCTCGGTTCTCGTGCGGCAGTCGGAGACGAGCGGAACGGATCGGGGATGAGCGGAGCGTCGGGCGGGACGTTGGGCGAGGCGTCGACCGGAGACCGGCCGGTATTCGAAGTCGCCGAGGGCAGAGTCGCGTTCGGCGGCAACCGGGCGCTGGACTCGGTGTCCTTCGCGATGGGGAAGGGCCAGCTCGTCGGCCTGATCGGCCCGAACGGCTCCGGCAAGACCACCCTGCTGAATGCGACCAGCGGCATCTACCCGCTCGACTCGGGCGCGATCCGGTTCGAGGGCCGGCCCATCGAGAAGGCGCCCCCGCACGAGATCGCCCGCGCCGGCATCGCCCGCACCTTCCAGATCGCGCGGATCTTTCCCCGCATGACGGCGCTGGAGAACATGCTCACCCCGGGCTTCACGACCCGCGATGCCGGCGCCGAAGACCGGACCACCCTGATCCGGAGGGCGAAGGAGTACCTGGACTTCCTCGACATCGCCGGGTTCGCCGACGAGCAGGCGGCCGACCTCTCCGGCGGGCAGCGCATGCTGCTGCAGTTCGCCCGCGCCCTGATGCTGAAGCCCCGGCTGATGTTGCTCGACGAGCCCTTCGGGGGGATCCACCCCCTGCTGGTCGAACGCATCCTCGGCCGTATCCGCGATCTGCGCGGCGAGGGCATCGACTTCATCGTGGTCAGCCACGACCTGCCCGCGATCATGGGCCTCGCCACGCGGATCGTGGTGCTGGCCAACGGGCGGCTGATCGCCGACGGCGCCCCGGACGAGGTCCGCGAGGACCCCGGGGTGATCGAAGCCTATCTCGGGGGCTGAAGGGGCGGACGATGCTCAGCGCGCACGACGTCGTCGCCGGCTACGTCGATGAGATCGACATCCTGCAGAACGTCTCCATCGACGCGGAACGGGAGCAGATCACCTCCGTCATCGGGCCGAACGGCTCCGGGAAGTCCACCCTGGTGCGCGTCATCTGCGGCTTTCTGCATCCGAAGGCGGGGAAGGTGTCGTGGGACGGCACCGACCTCACCGGACGGTCGAGCCACGACATGGCCGGGCTCGGCATCTGCTACCTGCCGCAGGAACGGACCGTGTTTCCCCACCTGACGGTCGAGCAGAACATCCGGCTCGGGGGTTGGACCTTCCGCGGCGACAAGGCGCGGATCGGGCGCGAGCTGGAGCGGGTCTACGGCCTGTTCCCCCTGATGCGGGAACGGCGGAGATCCAGGGCCGGCGACCTGTCGGGGGGAATGCAGAAGATCCTGGAGATCGCCCGCGGCATGATGATCCGCCCCGAGATCCTGGTCTGCGACGAGCCGACGGTGGGGCTCGCGCCGATCATCGCCAGGGACGTGTACGATACGATCGAGCGCCTCAAGGCGGACGGCCTGACCATTCTCCTCGTCGACCAGAACGTGCGCGAGGCGATCCGCGTCGGGGATCACGTCTACGTGCTGGAGGTCGGGCAGAACAAGGTCAGCGGCACGAAGTCGGAGTTCGAGACCAATCTGCACGACATGATCAAGGACTGGTTGCAGATATGAGAGGAGGCAAGACGATGACCAGGCTACGCAACGTGAAGTCGCTGTCCGGCGCCGCCGTCGCGGCGGCGCTGTCGCTGTCGGGGGCTGCCGCAGGAGCGGCCGACACCATCAAGGTCGGCGGTCTGGCCCCGCTGTCCTCGCCGGGAAGCTACCAGCAGGGGCCGGAGCTGGTGCTCGGGCTCCAATGGGCGGTGGACGACGTCAACGCCGCCGGCGGCGTGCTCGGCAAACAGGTCGAGCTGATCGTGGAGGACACCCAGGGCCGGCCGCCCACCGGCGCCACCGTGGTCGAGAAGCTGATCACCAAGGACAAGGTGGTGGGCGTGGCCGGCGAGTACCACTCGTCGGTGTGCAAGGCGGAGATCGAGGTCTTCCACCAGCACGGCATCCCCTTCGTCATCGGCTCGTGCTGGTCGGACGCGCTGACCGCCGCAGGGTACGACGAGATCTTCCGCACCAGCGTGTACTCCTCGAAGCTCGCGGAGAACATGGTGGCGGTGATGATGGCGAACGGCATCGGGAAGGCGGCGGGCCTGGTCGAGGACACGGACTACGGCGTGGGCATCGCGAAGAACATCGAGGGCGCGATCGAGAAGCTGAACGCGGACATCGAGTTCAGCTACGAGGTGGTCGAGAAGACGTCCAAGGACTTCGTGCCGATCCTGCTCAAGTACAAGACCCAGGTGAAGCCGGAGGTCCTGATCGTGGCGGTGACCCAGCCCGGCGGCTTCCTCGTGCTCAAGCAGGCCCACGAGATCCGCTTCGCGCCGACCGCGGACACCCTCTATCTCGACGGCACCTGCACCGCGCAGAACGACAAGGTGTTCTGGGACGCGGTGAAGGAGGCGGGCAACCACGTGATGATGTCCTGTCCCTACAGCCCGAGCGTCAAGCTGACCGAGCTCGGCGAGCGGATCAAGCAGCGCTACATCGACCAGTTCGACCGCCAGCCGAACTACCTGCCGCTGCAAGGGTACGACGCGATGATCTCGCTCCTGACCGCGATCGGGAACGCGGGCTCCACCGACGGCAAGGCCATCATCGCGGCCCTGCAGGCGCTCAGGATCACCAGCACCCGCGGCGACATCGAGTTCTCCCAGGAGGACGGGGTCTGGCACCACCAGTGGAAGGGCGTGCCGACGTTCATCTTCCAGTACACGGAGGTCGGGCAGTCGGCGGGCGACGCGGCGGTGCTCTACCCGGAGCAGTTCGCGACCGCGAAGATCATGCGGCCGTAACGTGGCGACCGGCCGGGGACGGGGGGAGTCGCCGCCCGTCCCCGGCAACCCCCCTGCCATCGCCCTCGGGGGGCGGGGATGCCCGCCGACCGTCGGCCCGCGACGTGTAGCATCGAGCCGACCTGGACCGGATCCATGGACTACTACGTCCTCTCGCAAGTCGTCAACGGCGTGATCTTCGGCCTGATCTACGCGCTCATCGCGCTGGGCCTGACCGTGGTGTTCAGCATCATGCGGGTGGTGAACTTCTCCCACGGCGAGCTCTACATGCTCGGTGGATACACGCTGTACGCGCTGACTGCGGGCGCGGTGGCCCTGTTCTCGATCCCCCTTGCCATACCCACCATCGTGGCGCTGCCGCTGGCCATGGCCGCGGTTGCGACGTTCGGCGTGGCGGTGGAACGGGGCCTGCTGCGCCCGGTGTATACCGCGCGCATGGACCGGCCCGAGGAGTACGCCATCATCCTGACCTTCGGGCTGTCGCTGTTCCTGCAATACGGCGCCCTGACCGCCGTGGGACCCTACGAGATGACCCCCGGCTCGTTCTGGGAGGGGTCGAAGCACATCGTCGGCGACCTCTACCTCGCCGGCGACCGGCTGTTCGCCGCCGGGGTGTCCGCCCTGCTCATCGCCGCCACCCTGTTCTTCGTCTACGGCACCTGGACCGGCCGCGCCCTCATGGCCACCGCGCAGAACCGGGTCGGGGCGACCATCGTGGGGGTGAACCCGGTGCGGATGAACGTCATCGCCATGGCTCTGGCCGGGCTTCTGGCCGGCGCGGCCGGCGCCCTGCTCGCGCCGGTGTTCCTGGTCTACCCGGACGTGGGCCAGATCCCGGTGATCAAGGCGTTCGTGATCATCGTCCTGGGCGGCATGGGCTCGATCCCCGGCGCGGTGGTCGCGGCGCTGATCCTCGGCGTGGTGGAGAGCCTGGGATCGGTCTACCTCTCGGTGGCCTACCGGGACGTGTTCGCGTTCCTGGTCCTGATCGGGGTGCTGCTGTTCCGCCCCCACGGGCTGTTCGGCCAGAAGGAGCGCCGCGCTTGACCCGTTTCGAGAAGACCGCCTGCGGGCTGGCCCTGGCCGGAGGGCTCGCCATCCCCTTCCTGCTCGACGGCTACACCCTCCGGGTCGCGGCGATGGCGCTGTACTACGTCATCCTCGCGTCCTCGTGGAACCTGCTGCTCGGCTATGCCGGCCAGTTGTCCTTCGCCCACGCCGCGTTCGCCGGGATCGGCGCCTACACCTCCGGGCTGCTCAGCCACCACCACGGCGTGCATCCCGGCTTCGGCATCTTCATCGGCGGTGCGGTGGCGGCGGGGATCGGCTGGTGTCTGGGACGCATGTGCCTGCGCACCCGCGGCCCCTACCTGGCCCTGATGACCCTGGGTTTCTCGGAGACGGTACGGCTGATCCTCCAGATCGAGCACGACTACACCCGCGGGTCGCTGGGCTTGCAGATCCCCTACCTCTTCGGCGAGGGCCTGCCGCAGCACGTCCTTGGATATTTCGTCATGCTGGCGCTGGCGGTGCTCACCATCGTCGTGCTCCACCGGCTGGTGAACTCGGAGAAGGGGTTGTACTTCAAGGCGATCCGGGAGGACGAGGACGTGGCCGCGGTGATGGGGGTGGAGCTGGTGAAGTGGAAGGTCAACGCCTTCGTCATATCGAGCCTGTTCGCCGGCCTCGCCGGCGCCGTCTACGCCCATCTCTTCGTCCAGGTGCTCGCGCCCCAGAACCTGCTGCTCATCGAGATGGGGCTGATCCTGGCGATGACCATCGTCGGCGGCCTGGGCACCCTGACCGGCCCGATCATCGGCGCGATCCTGCTGGTGGTGATGTGGGAGATCATGCGCGACGTGAGTCCCTACGCGCACATGCTGCTGTTCGCGACCCTGGTGATCGTGGTGATGAAGTTCTTCCGGGCCGGTATCTTCGGCCTGATCGCGGCACGGCTGAAGGCGCGGGGGCTGATGGCGAAGGCGCCGCCGTTGACGGTGGAGTAGGGGAGCGGAGTGATACGATGTTCATCCCTTGGTCCCGGGAGCCCGTTCGCGCCCAAGCTGAACACGTCCGCCAGCGCGCCGCGGTGGACTTCCCAGCTCGACTCGCCCACCACCGTCACCGTTTGCGGGGCATGTACCGTAACGCTACCCTGCCTCTACAAGATCGATGGCGACAGCTTGTTGATCGCGCAGTGCCGGCGCCACTACTGAGCGCATTCCCACCACGGAGATCCCACCATGAGCCACCCCAACCCCCCCGACGTCGGACTTCTCCACCCGAGAGCGACCAGCCGAGCGCAGCCGCCACCGGCCGCATGACGGCATGACGTTCCGGCCGAGGCTCGACGTCCTGCCGGCGGCGCAACGGCGACTCTGGCCGGCACTGGCCGACGTTCCCGAACCCTTCGTTCTCTACGGCGGCACGGCGCTGGCGTTGCGGCTGGCGCATCGCACAAAGGCTGCCGCGACCTCGCCGGACGCTCGACGCCCGGCCGCCGTCCGTTGACAACCGAACAGTGCACCGGACACCTTCCACGACATGAACGCCGCCTCCCTCTCCGGGCCGGGCGCGCTCGTCCGGGCGCGGGGCCGGGAATGGGTCGTGCTGCCCGAATCCACGGACGAGCTGCTGATCCTCCGCCCGGTCGGCGGGCTGGACGAGGAAGTCACCGGCCTGCTGCCGGCGGTGGAGCCGGTCGCGCCGGCGACGTTCCGGCTGCCGGGCCGGGAAGACCTCGGCGACTTCGCCTCCGGCCGGCTCCTGCGCGACGCCGCGCGCCTCTCCACCCGCGCCGCCGCCGGCCCCTTCCGCAGCTTCGGCCGCATCGCCGTCGAGCCCCGGCCCTACCAGCTCGTGCCGCTGATGATGGCCCTCGATCTCGACCCGGTGCGCCTGCTCGTCGCCGACGACGTGGGCATCGGCAAGACCGTCGAGGCGTGCCTCATCGCCCGCGAGCTGCTCGACCGCGGCGAGATCCGCCGGATCGCGGTGCTCTGCCCGCCGCATCTGGCGGAGCAATGGCAGCGGGAGCTGGCGGAGAAGTTCCACCTCGAAGCGGAGCTCGTGCTGTCGAGCACCATCCAGCGGCTCGAACGCGACCTGCCCCTCGGCGTCTCCGTCTTCGAGCGGCATCCCGTCACGGTGGTCTCCACCGACTTCATCAAGGCGGCCCGCCGCGCCGAGGACTTCGCCCTCAAGTGCCCGGAGCTCGTGATCGTGGACGAGGCCCACGGCTGCACGCTCGCCGGCGGTAGCCGCAGCGATAGCGGCAGCACCGGCGGCACCAGCGGCACCACCAGCGGCACCACCAGCGGCACCACCGGCCGCACCGGGAGTGACCGGCGGGGCCAGCGGGGCCGGCGGGGCCGCCAGCAGCGCCACGACCTCCTGCGCCGCCTCGCCGCCGATCCGGAGCGCCATCTCGTGCTGGTCACCGCGACCCCGCACAGCGGGAACGAGGAGGCGTTCCGCTCCCTCCTCGGCCTGCTCGAAGACGGCTTCGTCGACCTGCCGGCGGACCTCGACCGGGCCGAGCGCGAAGGCGTCCGCCGCCGGCTCGCCCGCCACCTCGTCCAGCGCCGCCGCGGCGACGTCCGCCGCTACCTCGAAACCGACACCGCGTTCCCGGAACGCGGGGACAAGGAGGCCACCTACACGTTCAGCTCCGCCTACCGCCGGCTCTTCGACGACGTCCTCGCCTTCGCCCGCGGGTACGTGAGCGAGGACGGCGGCGGGCGGCGCCGGCAGCGGGTGCGCTACTGGTCGGCGCTCGCACTGCTGCGCTGCGTCTCGTCGAGCCCCGCCGCGGCGGTGGCCACCTTGCACAGCCGGGCCGCCGCCGATCAGGCCGAAGACGAGGAAGACGTGGACGAAGTGGGCCGCCGCAGCGTCCTCGACCAGGGTGACGATGACGATACCGTGCCCCTCGACCTCAGCCCCGGCTCGGACACCGAAAGCGGCCGTCCGGCGACCCGCCGCAAGCTGCTGGAGCTCGCCCGCCGCGCCGGAGCCGTCGCCCCCGAGGAGGACCGCAAGCTTCAGGGCGCGGTGCGCGAGGTCAAGGCGTTCCTGAAGGACGGCTTCCATCCGGTGGTCTTCTGCCGCTTCGTCGATACCGCGGACTACGTCGCGCGCCATCTGCGCGGCGCGCTCCCGGAACAGGTCCGCGTCGAATCGGTCACCGGCCGCCTTCCCCCCGCCGAACGCGAAGCGCGCATCGATTCCCTCACCGCCGGCGGCGGCCGCTTCGTGCTCGTGTGCACCGACTGCCTGTCGGAAGGCATCAACCTGCAGGAGCATTTCGATGCCGTCCTGCACTACGACCTGGCGTGGAACCCCACGCGCCACGAGCAGCGCGAAGGCCGGGTGGACCGCTTCGGGCAGGAGAGGCGCGAGGTGCGGGCCGTCACGTACTACGGCGCCGACAACCCGATCGACGGGGTGATCCTCGACGTCCTCATCCGCAAGCACAAGAGCATCAAGAGCGACCTCGGGGTGGCCGTCGCGGTGCCGGGCTCCGGCGAGCAGATCGCGGAGGCGCTGTTCGAGGGCGCGCTGTTCCGCGAGCAGGCGGGCGCGGGCCGGCATCAGCTTGCCCTCGACTTCATCGACGATCTCGATACGCAGACGCGGACGATCCACGCCGGGTGGGAGAACGCCCGCGACCGCGAGAAGGCCAGCCGCTCGCGCTTCGCGCAGCACACGCTCAAGCCCGAGGCGGTGGCCGCGGAGCTCGAACAGGTGCGCGCCGCCATCGGCCGGAGCGAGGACGTGGCCCGGTTCTTCACCGCCGTCCTGCGGGCCGCGAACGTGCCGGTCCGGGCCGACGCCATCGACGGCAAGACCGGCGGCAAGATCGGGACCGCTGACAAGACTGCCGCCAAGACCGGCGCCGGGACCGGGACCAGCGGCAAGACCGTCGCCAAGGCCAGCGCCGAAACCCGGAGCCGGACCCGCACCCACGCCGCTGCCGGTGCGGCCGATGCGGTGGGTGCGGACAGCCCGGCCGATACGGACCGCGCTGCCGATGCGGCCGGTGCAGTCGGTGCGAACGGCGCTGCCGATACGGCCAGTGCAGCCGGTACGGACCGCGCTGCCGATGCAGCCGACCCGGCTCGACCCGGCAGGCCGAACCACGACGAGCCGGACCGCGGCAAGCCAGGCCACGGCAGGATCACGGTCCAGGTCAGTCTGGAAACCCCCCGCGCGCTGCGTCAGGCCATTGGGCAGGATGAGCCTTTCACCGGGCGCTTCGATCTGCCCCTGCCGGAGGGCGAGATCCACCTCGGGCGCACGAGCCCTGTGGTCGAGGGCCTTGCGAGCTGGACCCTGGATCAGGCCCTCGACCGGGAGTCCCGCGACGACGCCGGACCCGTGGCCTCCCGTTGCGGGGCGATCGCCACCTCCGCCGTGAGCGAACGGACGACCCTGCTGGTCGCGCGCTTCCGCTACCACCTGGTGAGGAGGCGAAGCGGCGCCGGCGGTCGCGGACCCGGCGGGGGTGGCGGAAGCACCGCTTCCGTTCCCGGACCCGGCGGGGGTGGCGGAGGTACCGCTTCCGATTCCGGATCCGACGGGAGCACCGAGCCAGGCGCAGGCGGGGGCGACACCATCCTGTGCGAGGAGATCGTCCCCCTCGCCTGCACCGGCCCGGCGGAGGCGCCGCACTGGCTCTCCTCCGAGGAGGGCGAACGCCTGCTGGCCGCCGAACCCGAACGCAACCTGCTGCCCACCGCCGTCGAACAGCAACTCGACCTGCTGCTCCCGGCCCTGCCCGTGTTCCAGGCCGCCCTCGCATCCGTCGCCAACGAGCGCGCGGAAGCCCAGCGCGCCGCGCACGAACGGGTGCGGGCGGCTTCCCGAGCGAGAGCCGCACGGGGAGCAAGCCGGAGCCGGAGCCGCATCGCCGTCGAACCCGTGCTGCCCGTGGACGTCCTGGGCGCCTGGATCCTGCTGCCGGTCCTGCCTTCCGCCGCCGGCGCAGCACCCAACTGAGCCGAACCGAACCGGATCGGACCGCCAACAGGTTGCGACATTCCGGCACCGGGGGGGTTGGTGAAGCCCGCCCGCGACGGTACGACCGCGCGTCGCGTCACACCGCGCACCCCGCGGCGCCTGACAATGCCCCGACCGTAGTATCCTCGATGCACTTCGACCCGAAACTGCCCTCCGGAGACTGTGCGCCGTGAACTCGCGCGACCTGATCGAGACCGCCCGCAGCCTGGTGAAGATCAGCCCCCGGCGGCCCAGCCAAGCCAACCTGCGCCGGGCGGTCAGCACGGCGTACTACGCCGTCTTCCACTGCCTGGCCGCCACCGTCGCCGACACGCTGATGGGCAAAGGTCGCAACGAGGCTTGGCATCAGGCATATCGCGCCCTGGAGCACGCGAGCGCAAAGAAGGCTTGTCGGAACATGCAGGCGCTACGAGCGTTTCCGCCGGAAGTCCAAGACTTCGCCGAGACGTTCGTGGCCTTGCAGGAGTCTCGGCATCAAGCGGACTACGCGCTCGATGTTCGCTACCACAAACCGGATGTGCTTGCGGGGATAGACGCGGCGGAGACGGCCATCGCTTGGCTGGAAGGCGTTGACATCCGGCATCGGCGCCGTTTCGCAGCCCATGTCCTGTTCAAGCGGCGGCCATGAACCCCACCGATGCAAAAGCGCACTGGACGCAAGGAGGTTCGGGATGAACGAACAACAGGTAGGGGAGATCGCCGAGGCGGCCTTTGAAACCCACTTCGGCGACATCAAAGTCTTCCGGGTGAATGTCTGGCGTCGCCTCGACCACGATGGCGACCCCGTCGTGGACGTGAACATCATCTACGACGGCAAGTACGAGCAGTTGAACGGCGGCGGCCTGTTGAAGGTGCGCCGGGAGATCTCCTCGAAGGTGTGGCGCGATGCGGAGGACTCCCCCGGCTTCCCGCTGGTCCACTTCATCCCCAAGTCCGAAATCGGGCGGCGCGACCCGGCCATGGTGTACTCCGGGGCGGCGCCGCCCAAACGCTAAGGGTTTGAAATGAACAGCCCGAAACCGCCCCCCTCGCTCAGGACTGCCCGTTCCTTGGCTTGGCGGCTCCAGTAGTCCCGCATGGCGCCGATCTCTTCATGCAGCCGGACCGACCGCGCCTGCCGGAGCGCCTGCCGGACGACGGCGCTCAGCATTCTGCCCTCGGGTCGGGCCGTCTCCTCGGTGTCGCGGCCCAGATAGGGAGGCAGAGAGATCGTCTTCCTTACGGTGGTGGCCACCACGGGTACTCTCGTATCAGGGTGGATTCATCATGCCGGAGATCGGGGTCGGCGGCGGATCGATATCGCCGCCGAACCCGTGCTGCCCGTGGATGTCCTGGGCGTCTGGATCCTGCTGCCGGTCCTGCCTTCCGCCGCCGGCGCAGCACCCAACTGAGCCGAACCGGAACTGAAGCGACCGGACTGAGACATGGCCCGCCGGCGCAACCGCCAGGAGTTCCAGACGATCCGCTCCGAGGGCGGGTTGCTGCCGCCCGACCTCCTGCGCCGCCTGATCGATCCCCGCTCGAAGCTGCCGGGGATCCGGCCGGAGGACTACGCGCTTGCCGCCCGCGAGCGCCTGAACGAGGTCGTCACCCAGTCCTGGAACCGCCTGCGCAGGCACTGGACGGAGTTCCGGGCCGCCGCCGCGAACCTGTCCGCGGGCGAGGCGGGCACCGGCCTCACCAACGACAAGTGGAGCCTGCCGCTGCTGCGCGAGCTCGGGTTCGGCCTCCTGCCTGCCGCCGCCGGCCCCGAGCTCGGCGGGCGCACTTACGCCATCCGCCGCTTCTTCGGGCCGGCGCCCGTTCACCTCCTCGGCTGCGGACTCTCCCTCGACCGCCGCGCCGCCGGGCAGCGCGGCGCGGCGTCCGCCAACCCGCACGGGCTGGTGCAGGAATTCCTCAACCGCAGCGACGCCCACCTGTGGGCGGTCGTCTCGAACGGCCTGCGCCTTCGCATCCTGCGGGACAACCAGGCCCTCTCCCGCCAGTCCTGGCTCGAATTCGACCTCGAAGCGATGTTCTCGGGCGAGGTCTATCCCGACTTCGTGCTGCTCTGGCTCGTGGCCCACGCCACCCGCTTCGCGCCGCGCGACGGCGACCGGCCCGAGACCTGCTGGCTGGAGCGATGGACCCGCGAGGCGGACCGCCAGGGCGCACGGGCGCTCGGGGAGCTGCGCGGCAGCGTCGAACGCGCGCTCGAAATCCTGGGCGCGGGTTTCACCGGCCACCCGAAGAACGCCGCCTTGCGCGAAGCCCTGCGCACCGGGCAGATCGGGCTGGACGACTTCCACGGCCAGCTTCTGCGCGTCGTGTACCGGCTCATCTTCCTCTTCGTCGCGGAAGACCGCCGCCTCGACGGACAGCCGCTGCTCCATCCCCGGGACGATTCCGACGCCGCGCGGACTGCCCGCGAACGCTACGCCGCGCACTACGGCGCCGCCCGGCTGCGCGATCTGGCCGGCCGGATCAAGGGCTCCCGCCACGGCGACCTGTGGCGACAGTTCCAGCTTCTGGTGGGCGCGCTCTCGGGCGACCCCGGCTTCGAGACCGCCCGCCGCGCCCTGGCCCTTCCCGCGCTGGGCAGCTTCCTCTGGGACCCTGCCTCCACCGCCGCGCTCGATGACGCCGAGCTGACCAACCACGACTTCCTGGAGACGCTCCGCCGCCTCGCCTTCATCCGCCAGGGCAAGGCCCTGCGGCCGGTGGACTACCGCAACCTCGGGGCGGAGGAGCTGGGCGGCGTCTACGAGGGCCTGCTCGGGCTCACGCCCCGGCTCGGCGGCGACGGCGCGCGCTTCACCTTCGCGGAGTTCGCCGGCAACGCGCGCAAGACCTCCGGCTCCTACTACACCCCCGATGCGCTGGTGCAATGCCTGCTCGATACGGCCCTCGACCCGGTGGTCGAAGCGGCGGTCCGCGGCAAGGCCGGCGCCGAGGCGGAGCGGGCGATCCTCGACCTCAAGGTCTGCGACCCGGCGGCAGGCTCCGGCCACTTCCTCGTCGGCGCCGCCCACCGTCTCGCCCGCCACCTGGCCCGCGTGCGCGCGCATTCGGCGGGCGACGGCGAGCCCTCGCCGCTGCTCCATCAGCAGGCGCTCCGCGACGTGATCGGCCGCTGCCTCTACGGCGTGGACAGGAACCCGATGGCCGCCGAGCTCTGCCGCGTGAGCCTGTGGCTGGAGGCCCTGGAGCCCGGCAAGCCGCTCTCCTTCCTCGACCACCACATCCGCGTCGGCAACAGCCTGCTCGGGGCGACGCCGGAGCTCATCGAGGCAGGCTTGCCGGACGAGACGTTCAACCCCATCCAGGGGGACGACCGGAAGCTCTGTTCCGGTCTCAGGAGAAAGAACCGGGGGGAGCGCGAGGACGTGCAGCACGTCATGGACCTGATGGTGGCCGAGCCGCCCGGGCCGGAGTACGGCAGCATCGCATCGCTCAGCCGGGACATCGACGAATCGCCCGACGACACCCTGGACGAAGTGCGGCGCAAGGCCGCCCGGTTCCAGCGCCTCATCGTCTCCCCCCGATACCGGCGGAGGCAGCGCGTCGCGGATGCGTGGTGCGCCGCTTTCGTCCAGCCGAAGCGGGCCGGCGACGATCCCGCCCTTTGCATTACGACCAGGACGGTGCGGAGGCTGCAAGCCGACCCTGGCTCTGGTATCGATCCCGGCGCCGGCAATGGCCTCGACGCCGACTCCGGTCCTGGCGCCGGCATCGGCACCTACGTCAACCCCGACCCTGGCGCCGACACCGATTCTGATACTGGCGCCCGCACCGGCACCTACGCTGACTCCGATGCTGGAACCCGCACCAGCCTCGACCTCGACTTCGACCTCGACGCCGGGACCGGGGCCGGGACCGGGGCCGGGACCAGCCCCGGCGCCGATGCCTTGTCGCCCGCGCAGCGCCGGGAGGTCGAACGCCTCACCCGCCGGTACCGGTTCTTCCATTGGGACCTCGCGTTCCCGGAAGTCTTCGAGAACGGAGGCTTCGACTGCGTGCTCGGCAACCCGCCGTGGGAGCGGGTGAAGCTCCAGGAGAAGGAATGGTTCGCGGAGCGCAAGCCGGAGATCGCGGACGCCCCCACCTCCGCCGCGCGCAAGCGGATGATCGAGACGCTCAAGACGGACGACTTCCCGCTCTACCGCCGCTTCCTCGACGACCTGCGCGAATCCGAGGGCTGGAGCCACCTGATGCGCAACACCGGCCGCTATCCCCTGTGCGGCCGGGGCGACATCAACCTGTATGCCGTGTTCGCCGAATGCATGCGGAACGTCGTGAACGAGCGCGGCCGTACCGGCTGCGTGCTGCCCACCGGCATCGCCACCGACGACACGACCAAGTTCTTCTTCCAGGACGTGGTGGAGATCAGGGCGCTCGCCAGCGTCTTCGACTTCGAGAACCGGAGCGGCCTCTTCCCCGACGTCGACAGCCGCATGAAGTTCTGCCTGTTCACCGCCGGCAGCGGCCGGCGGACTGCCATCGGCCAACGGCTCACCACCGGCCGACAGACCGTCACCGGCCAGCGGCCCGACATCGACCGACAGCCCGCCGCCAGCGGTCAACCGCCCGCCACCGGCGGCGCCGAGTTCGTCTTCTTCGCCCACGCCGTGGAAGAGCTGCGCAATCCCGAACGCCGCTTCACTCTCTCCCCCGAAGACATCGCACTCCTGAACCCCAACACCCGCACCTGCCCGATCTTCCGTTCCCGCAAGGACGCCGAGCTGACCAAGGCCATCTATCGCCGGGTGCCGGTGCTGATCCGGGAGCCGCGCGCCGGACGACCCGCGGAGAATCCGTGGGGTATCCAGTTCAACAGAATGTTCGACATGTCCAACGACTCGCATCTCTTCCGGACACGGGCGCAGCTCGAAGCCGAAGGTTGGGTATTGGACGGCAACGTGTTTCGCCGAGACGGCGCGGAGTACCTGCCGCTGTACGAAGCGAAGATGACCCAGATGTACAACCATCGCGCTGCGGACGTCGTCGTCAGTGCCCACGCGCGTCAACGCAAGGCCCAGCCGAGCCCACTCGACAACGCAATGCTTTCCGATCCTCATCGGTCAGCGATTCCGCTGTATTGGATCGATGAACGTCGATGTTCCGAGGCCGTGAGCGGACTGTGGGATCGCGATTGGTTGCTCGGGTTCACGAATGTGACCAGCCCTACGAACGAACGGACGATGAACCCCGTGATACTCCCTCGGGCGGGTGTGGGGAATAGTATGCCCGTGCTGCTCGGCACCGAGCACGCCGCGAACTTCCGAATCTTGTATGCGAATCTGTGTTCCTTCGTATTCGACTACGCTATCCGGCAGAAGATAGGCGGCGTCAACCTGAATTTCTACTTGGTGAATCAATGTACGGTGTTGCTGCCGAAGATGTTCGGCGAAGCATGTCCCTGGGATACTTCCCGAACGATCGGCTCCTGGGTGACGGATCGGGTCCTCGAACTCACCTGCACCGCATGGGACCTCGAACCCTTCGCGAACGACTGCGGCTACCACGGCCCACCCTTCCGTTGGGACGAAGGCCGCCGCTTCCTCCTCCGTTGCGAGCTCGACGCCGCCTTCTTCCACCTGTACCTTCCCGCCGACGAACGTGACGGCTGGCGGCCCGCCCGTTGCTCCGAAGGATGCCCTCACGACGAAGGATCCTCGGAGTTTGCGGAACTCGAACGCCTTTTCCCCACCCCGCGCGACGCCGTCGCCTACGTCATGGACACCTTTCCCATTGTCCGCCGCAAGGACGAGGAGAGATTCGGCGAGTACCGCACCAAGCGCATCGTCCTTGACATCTACGATGCGATTCAGGTATCCATAGCCACCGGAGGGGGCTACCGGACCGCCCTCGATCCACCCCACGCTGATCCTCGCTGTTGCCACCCACCACGAGAGAACACATGAACGTCCTTTGCGCTTTATACGAAAGGAGCGTTTCCCATATCGAACCTGGAGGGTCGCGCTTTTTCGTAAGCGTTACGTAACGAAACAGAATTCTGAAATATTGATCCGCTTTCTATTTTCTCTCGTTGATTCATCATGGAGATTACCGCCATGCTACAAGGAAATCCAGACGATCGCCTGCATCTGGCAGATCTCTCGATAAAACATTTTCTGGGCATTGAGCACTTGTCCATTCCTCGATTGGGGCGTGTGACGTTGCTCGCCGGGAGAAACGGTATTGGAAAAACCACTGTGCTGGATGCTGTCCGGGTCTATGCAGCAGGAGGACATCCTGAGGTGCTGGCGGATCTGCTGAACAACCGCGAGGAGTGGACTCCTTCTTCAGGCAAGGATGGTGATGATGTATTGTTGCCAGACATCGTCTCTCTTTTTCATGGAAGAGCTGATTTTATGTACGACTCTATATCAATCGGATCTCGTGACGAAAATAACCGCTTGATGATCAATACGTCGTCCTTTGACAAATTCGAGATTGCATTCAAAGACAAACAACGAGTTCTTCATTGGGAAAGATTCCTGAGAAATCCTGGTTTCAGTCGTTTTCGAATGCGCCGGATACAGCGGTCGCTTTTCGATGAAGAACATGAATGGCTACCAGCAATTGAATGTGAATCACTGGGCCCGGACTTGCCTCGCAATACCGATATGGCTCAGTTCTGGGACAGGATCACTCTGACGGACAGCGAGAATCTGCCGATCCAGGCACTGCAACTGATCCTTGGCAATCCCGTACATCGAATTGCAGCGGTCGGAGACGATGGACCGCGTTTCGGGAAAACAGGCCGTCGCATGATCGTAAGATTGCCGGGCGACCCGACTCCGGTGCCTCTGAAGAGCCTCGGTGACGGTGCGATACGTTTGTTCGGCGTCGCCCTCGCCCTTGCCAACAGCCGAAACGGCTTCCTTCTCATCGATGAAGCGGAGAACGGGATCCATTACTCCGTGCAACGCGACTACTGGCGCATGATTCTACAGACCGCACATAAGGACAACGTGCAGGTGGTTGCGACGACCCACAGTTGGGATTGCGTCAAGGGGTTCGCACGAGCGGCAATGGAATGCAAGGATGTAGAGGGGCTGCTCATTCGGCTTGAGCGTGATGACGATGGAATGCGGGCGATCGAGTATTCGGAAGACGAGCTCAGGATCGCCGCCGAGCAAGGGATCGAGGTGAGATGATCATGGCCGATCGGGGGCTGTCGCCACCGGAGCCACCGGAGCGCCTGCTTATCGTGGGAGGACAGGATGACAAGCACGTCGTTCTACATCTTCGTGACCGCAGTGAATCGATGCCGGAGTTCTGTATTTCAGACAAGGATGGCATTGGTTCGCTTCTCGATTCCATCAGCCTCGAGATCAAGGCTCACGGCCGCAGATCGCTGGGCATCCTCGTGGATGCGAACGACGAACCGGAGAATCGGTGGAAATCGGTGGGGAGCCGGCTTCAACGGGTCGGTCTCGAGCCACCCGAAAAGCCTGAACCGGACGGGACGATCTTATCCGCCGTTCCTCCCGCCCTCCCCCGCATCGGGATCTGGATGTGGCCTGACAACCGATGCCCCGGCGAGCTGGAACATTTCGTCAAGTCCATGATTCCCGCGAAAGATCCGGTATGGCCGAGATCCGAGCAGTACATCGACAGCATTCCGGAATCGGACCGCAAGTTTCTCCGGGGCAAGGAGATGAAGGCCAAGATCTACGCTTGGCTGGCAACGACGAAAGCCCCCGGGCGCATGGGCACGGCCATCAAAGCGCAAATGCTGGACATCGACGGACCGCTCGCCCGGAAGTTCGTCGATTGGCTTCGGCGGCTGTTCGCGTGATCACAGCCGGCAGAACGAGGCCGGACTTGGGACTGTCCCGCTCATCTCCATCGATCACCACCGCGGGCTTGAGCGGCCGAGCCCCGATTCTCCGGGCCGGAAGCTACCTTCATGAATGAAGTGGATGGACGCTGCCCCACCGTCAACACGCACCACGCACAGAACACCCCGCGAACCGACACGACCCGATCAACCTCCTGCACGGTGCGGGACCGATACCGCGCGACATCGGGCTCCGGGCGTACAAAGCGCGGGACGCGCGCCGCTTTCGCGGGAACGTGGCTCCCCCCACCATGCCCCGCATGGCCTCCTCCTCCGACCCCGCCTACAAGCTCCTCCTCGCCCAACCCCGCATGGTCGAAGACATCGTGTGCGGCTTCCTCGCCCCCGAGTGGTGCGGCCAGCTCGACTTCCCCACCCTCACCCAGACGAACGCCGAGCACATCGGCGCCGACCTCCACCGCCGCATCGGCGACATGGTCTGGCGCGTCGGGTTCAAGCCCGGCAGCTCCTCCGGCGGCCCGCCGCTCGCCAACGGCGAACGCCCCTACCTGCTCCTCCTGTTCGAGTGCCAGTCCACCGTGGACCCCGACATGGCGTTCCGGATGTACGAGTACGTCTACCTGCTGCATCGCCACCTGCGCAACAACGGGACGGTCAAGGCGGAGGGGCGCGCGCCGCCGGTGCTGCCGGTGGTGGTCTACAACGGCGAACGTCCGTGGACGGCGGCCGGGGCGCGGGCGGGTCCGGTGGCGGCACCGGGCACGGCGCCGCCGCCCGAGCCGGCGGGCTGGATCGGCAACGAGGCCTGGACCTATGCGCTGCTCGACGAGCGGGAGCGGGCCGGCGAGGGCGCCGACCTCATGGGCAGCCGGCTGCCGCCGGGCAATCGGATGACGACGCTGATTGGTCTGGAGGCGAATCCGGTGGAGGCGCGTGCGCGGCTGCTGGTGGAGGCGTTCGAGCGTTATCCGGGGAAGGAGGAGAAGGGGTTGCGGGAGGGGTATCATGCGCGGGTGAGGCCTCCGGGAGGGCGGTACGGGGATGTGGGCCTGCCGTCGTTCGAGGAGATGGAGCGGGCGTTGCAAGAGAGACGAGGAGGGGAGGAGATGGCGACGTTGATGGAGGCGCGGACGAGGGAGTTCGAGGAGCGGGCGGTCGCACGGGGCCGGGAGCAGGCGTTCGAGGAGATGGAGACGCTGATGGAGGCGCGGACGAGGGAGTTCGAAGAGCGGGCGGTCGCACGGGGTATCGCCGAGGGGGAACGGATGTTGCTGCGCCGCCAGACAGAACGGCGCTTCGGGGCCGAGACGGCAGCGCAGCTCTCGGAGCTTCTGTCGGAGGTCGAGGACGCGGAAGACCTCATCAAGGTGGGGGACTGGGTCGTGGAGTGCCGGACCGGCGACGAATTGCTCGAACGCTTCCATCGCATCCGCGGCGCATGAGGTCCCGGCGATACGCCTCGGCCGCTTGCTGCGACTTCGTCCCGCGAACGTCTGCGCACCGGGGCTTGTGAAGTGCCGGGGGCTGTGAAGTATTGACCGCCGCATCGGCATCGGCCCCGGATACCGCGGCAGGCGTTCATCGCGCCGCCTCCGCGGGGGCAGCCGTATCCGCATACCGATGGCCTGCTTGGCCATCCAATTCCGGCACTCACGAATCGTGTCCTCGAAATCGGGTCAACTCCAGTCCCGGCAACGCTGCCCGCGCTCGCGATCTGCCACTACGATCCCGACACCCTGGAGGATCGGGCCGCGGAGCGACGCGGCCGGACGTGCTACGAATGCCCGCTGGACTACGGCAGCCAGCCGGACCGCCGGATTCCGGATCGCGCATTGAAGGTCGGAAGCCTTGAACTGCCTGATTATTCAACATAATCAGAGAATTATAGAGCCCTCGGCTTAAGCGGGCGACGCCGGAGATCGACACCACGGATCCATCGCCGCAGAACGCCATATAATCATGGCCGGATGGAGCTTGACTTGCGAGACGTTCCCTCGCTTGTCTGGCCGAGGCGGAGAAAAGGACTGAAGCTTCCCATATCCAACTGTCGGAGGAGACTGCGATGACCGTGGAGCGAAAGCCGCACCCGACGCTGACGGACTTCCGGCCGCGACGCGCTACCTTCTCGTTCGCTGCGAAGTTGCGCGAGCCGCTGTGGGTCCTTGCGCATGGCTTGCCGGCCATCTGCTCCCGCATCCTCGAGCGGCTCGCCCCGTTCGCCGTCGGGATGAACGATCTGCGCGTGGACAGCGCCGACGGCCGCCTCGGAGAATCCAACCTTGGTTTCTGGGCTCTCGACTTCCAGGCTCGATGCGAGATCCGTCTGACCGGCGTTGACGTCCAGTGCCATGCGCTGCACCAAGTCGACATCCGGCAGCTCGACCACTTGATTCAAGCGGTGCTCGGCGCGGTACTGGAGAGCCAGGAAGACGCGGCCTTCATCAACTACGAAGTAACCGTTCAGATGCACGGAGCGCCCCAAGGCTCGAACCCGGAGATGTTTCTTGGAAGATTCACGGGTCCCGGACTCGAAGGCCTCGGTCCCGTTACGGGATCGGGGGTATCCTTCTATTTCGGACCATGCAGCCGCAGAATTTCATGCGCCGTCCTGGCCGACATGTCCACGTCCTTCGCCGATTCCATCTATGTTCAGACTCGCGCGCTCTTCGACGGCGAACAGCTCCCGAGAGAAGAAATTGGAGTTGAAACCGGGAAATATCTGAAAACCTCTCTGGCTGCGTTGGGGTTGACGTTGCCTGAAACTGGGGAATCGAAATGACTCCGACAGCGGGCTTGACGTTGATTGGCGGCGGATCTGCCCATTCGAAGAGCAAGGGGATCAGGGATACGTTTGCAGTCTCCCATCTGCTGTCGCCACGCCCGGCGACAATCTCCCCGGATGTACCGGAGCCGCCGAGGACCAACTTTGCCGCAAATCGTCTCCACGCCTCTCGGAAAACTCGGGCATTCGAGCAAGATCCACTGTATTCGTTAGTCAGGATGATGACCGATCGGGCGCACGCTCATACGATGTCGGCCATGGCCCATGAGCGAGATTCGGTCTCGCATTCCACACTTGCCGAAGCACGAC
Organism: Gammaproteobacteria bacterium; assembly: GCA_965204915.1. Classification (GTDB taxonomy): domain Bacteria; phylum Pseudomonadota; class Gammaproteobacteria; order HK1; family HK1; genus HK1. The sequence goes on from OZ242023.1 coordinate 410,264, forward strand.
GATCCGGCCGATCGATTCGCAACGGCGACAGCCACCAGACGAGTCGTTTTTCTCATCGATTGCGTGAGTCTGCGACGCTGCGTCTTGAAACGCACGGCTCCGAGGTTCCACGCGGACCGAATCCGATTGCCGTAGCGGAAATTCATGAACGAAGAAAACGTAATCGAGCGGCCGTCGAGCTTTTGGAGACATGGTTGTACGAAGATGCCGAAGTAGAACGCGATTCCTGGAATCTGCTCAAGCCGGAGCTGGACCGCGACAGACTTTCGAGTAGAAGACTATGGTTCTGAACGCCGGTCCGATTCTTCTGGACACCGGTGTTCTGGGTCTCGTGACGCATCCTTCGAGTACAGACGAGCCGGTCGAGTGCAAGAGGTGGTTCAAGGCACGGCTTCAGGATGGATTCAAATTCCATATTCCCGAGATCGCCGATTACGAGCTTCGCCGGAAACTTCTGCATCTCGACTCCCGGAACGCGATTATCCGTCTCGACGCACTGAAATCCGCTATCGGCTATCTGCCGATCACGACCGACACGATGCTGATGGCCGCTGAATTCTGGGCGGATGCCAGACGAAAGGGGCTTCCGACCGCTCCGGAAACGGCGTTGGACGCCGATGTGATTCTCGCCGCGCAGGCGATCCTGCTGAGCGGCAAAGGTAAATCGACCGGCGCCACGATAGCGACCGACAACATCGGTCACCTGAGCCGGTTCGTCGAGGCAAGGCGCTGGCGGGACATTCCTTGAAGCATGGGCAGATTCCGCCTTTTCGCTTCCCTCCACGCTTCAGGCTTGCAACTCCCGGAGAGCCGGATTGAAGGCGTCGCGGATTCTTCCCATCGCATCGACGAGCCAGGACAGGACATCGAGCCAGCGTTCCTCATCGGTAACCCGGATTTCATCCGGGTCGTAGAGTGACACCCGTGACGCCCGCCTGTCGTCGAGTCGGCTTCACACGCCGAAGAATCCGAAATCGTCGGCGGATATCGAGTTGAGCCAGTTCAGGGCGGATCGATGTTCTTCAGTACAATTTTATGCTGTTCCCCAAGCATCGAGGAGAGATTCGGTCCGGGACCGTTTCACGCTGACCGCCCCGGCGCCCGCGCCGGCCCGCCTCCCCCTCCTCCGGGAAACAGGACAAGCCTCCGGTTTCGATGACCGAGCCGACGTATCATCGCCGGATGGAGCTCCATGCACGGTCCCTTTCGGCTTCTTTGCCATCACGACCAAGGACGACGGTGGAGCGCGAGGTGGGATCTGAAGAAGGTGAGAGATGGACGTCTTCGACCTGAGGAATCGCCTGGTCTCCGACTACCGGGACTACACCCGCAGCTTCATCAGGATCCGCGATCCCCGGATCAAGGGGTTCGTCGACGACGTCCTCAATGCCGAGGGGTTCTGGCCGGAGCCGCTCCTCCAACTGAACCCGACCTTCCGCCCCGGCGGCACGATCGACGATCTGGTCGCGGAAGGGGTGCTCCACGAGGAATGCTCGCGCATCTTCCGGATCGGCAAGTCGGATACGGACCCCCGCGGCAGGCCGCTCCTGCTGCACCGCCACCAGCGCGAGGCGATTCTCGAGGTGGCCGAGGGCCGCTCCTGCGTGCTGACCACCGGCACCGGCTCCGGCAAGAGCCTCGCCTTCATCGTGCCGATCGTGGACCACGTGCTTCGCCACGGAACCGGCCGCGGCATCCGGGCCATCGTCGTCTACCCGATGAACGCCCTCGCCAACAGCCAGGCCGAGGAACTCGGGAAGTTCCTCGACAAGGGCTACCCGGAAGGCCGGTCTCCGGTGCGCTTCGCGCGCTACACGGGGCAGGAACGGGGCGCCGAACGCGAGGCCATCCGCAGCGAGCCGCCGGACGTCCTCCTGACGAACTACATGATGCTGGAGCTGATGCTCACCCGTAGCGAGGATCGCGCGCTGGTGCGGGCCGCCCAGGATCTCGGGTTCCTCGTCTTCGACGAGCTGCACACCTACCGGGGCCGCCAGGGGGCGGACGTCGCGATGCTCATCCGCCGCTGCCGCCACGCCTTCGGCAACCGCGTCGCCTCCGGCGTCGGCGTCGCCTCCCGCGCCGGCGTCGCCTCCGGTGCCGGCGCCATCTGCATCGGCACCTCGGCCACGATGGCCAGCGGCGGGAGCAGCGAGGAGCAGCGGCAGGAGGTGGCGAAGGTGTCGCGGTCCCTGTTCGGGGTGGACTTCACGCCCGAACAGGTCATCGGCGAGACGCTGGAGCGGGCGACGCCGGAGATCGACACCACGGATCCATCGCTCCGGGACGCCATTCGAGAGGCGGTCGTCTCGGACGAAGAGCCGCCCTCCGACTACGAGTCGTTCCGGGCGCACCCTCTCGCCTCCTGGATCGAATCGACCTTCGGCGTGCGCAAGGAGGCGGACACCGGCAGGCTCATCAGGCAGACGCCCCGCCGGCTCGGCGGGGACGGTGAGCCCGAGGCGGCCCGGCGCCGCGATGACGGGCCGGCCCGGCGCAGACGTGACGCGCCGCCGGACGGAGGCCGCGGCAATGAGCCGGACGAGAGCCACCAGCCTTCCGCCGCGGCGGAGCTCGCGGCGCTCGTGGGCGCCGGGCCGCAATCCTCCGCGTCGGACGGCGATGCCGGAGCACCGTCGTCGCCAACGGCCGCAGAACTCGCGGATGCCGGTCCGCAACCCTCCGCGGCGGACGGTGATGCTGGAGCACCGTCGCCGCCAACGGCCGCAGAACTCACGGATGCCGGTCCGCAACCCTCCGCGCCGGACGGCGATGCCGGAGCACCGTCGTCGCCAACTGCCGCAGAACTCGCGGATGCCGGGCCGAAACCCTCCGCGTCGGAGAGCACCGCCGGAGCACCATCGTCGCCAACGCCCCCGGCGCTCGCGGACGCCGGGGCGCAACGATGCGCGGCGGTGCTCCGCCGATGGCTGCTTCGGGGCGCCGACCTCTACCGGAGCGAATCCAGCCGCTTCTCGATCTTCGCCTTCCGGCTGCATCAATTCCTGACCCGCGGCGACACGGTGTGGGCAACGCTCGAACCCGAGGCCCACCGCCACCTGGAGATCGCCAAGAAGGCGGCCAAGCCGGGGGAACCGGACAAGCCGCTGTTCCCGCTGGTCTTCTGCCGCCATTGCGGGACCGCCTACTACCGGGTGCGGGTCACGGCGGCGTCGGACGCGCACGGGCAGGCGGCCCTGCTTCCCCGCGAAGACCGCCGCGAGGCCGATGACGACGGCGGCCACGACGCCTACCTCCATCTCTCCGAGGAAGCGCCCTGGCCCCGCGCCGCCGGCCCCGCGCTGCTCGCCCGCCTGCCGGAGGCGCTCAAGGAGACGACCGCCCAGGGCGTGGAGCGGGTCCGGCCCGCCGCCCGCCGGGACGTCCCGGAGCCGGTCTTCGCCGACCCTGCCGGACGCATCGTCCCGGAGGGAGAAGGAGCGCCCGCCGCCCTGATCCACGGCAACTTCCTGTTCTGCCTGGAGCCCTCCTGCGGGGTCGCCTACACCCGGAGCCAGCGATCCGAGCGCTTCAAGCTGGCCACCCTCGGCGTGGACAACCGGAGCACCGCCACCACGATCCTCGCGGTGCGCTCGCTCATCGAGTTGCAGCGCGACCGGAACCTGGCCCCGGAGGCGCGCAAGCTCCTGAGCTTCACCGACAACCGCCAGGACGCCTCCCTCCAGGCGGGCCACTTCAACGACTTCGTGCAGGTCGCCCTGCTGCGCTCGGCGCTGTACCGGGCGTGTGCGGAAGCGGGGGCGGGGATCCATGCATTCCGGGAACGCGGACACCCCGACCAGCGCCACGGACGGGCGGAGAACGAGGATTCCGTTCCGGACGAAGGAGCGGGCGGACCGGCGGGCGGGCCGGGGCTTCGCCACGGCGAGCTGTCGCGTCGCGTCCTCGACGCCATGCACCCGCGCTTCGAGGACTACGCGGCCGATCCGGAAGTGCGCGGACCGGCGCGGCAGCACACCCGGGACGCCCTGCGGCGGGTCATCGAATACTTCCTCTACCGCGACCTCGAACGCGGCTGGCGGGTCACCGCGCCCAATCTGGAGGACTGCGGGCTGCTGCGCTTCGAGTACGAAGGGCTGGGCGGGGAAGACGGCCTGCTCGGCGAGACGGAGCTGTGGGAGTCGGGGTTCTCCGTACAGGAAGGCCGCGGGAGCCGGCGCTTCGTCGAAGCCCCCGCGGCGCTCCGCCTCGCCCCTGCCGAAGCACGGGAGGAGATCCTCCGCACCCTGCTCGACGTGCTCCGCCGGGCGCTCGCCGTGAAGGTGGACGTGCTCGACCCCCGGAAGCAGCACGATCTTGTCGAACGGACCAAACCCCGCCTTCTCGAAGGCACGGTCTGGTACCTCGACGACGAGCGGGAGCTGACCGGCTCCGTCGTCGCCTGGCCCCGCCCCCGAAGGCAGGGCGAACGGGGCGGCTTCTTCGTCTCCTCCCACGGCGCCTACGGGCAGTACGTGAAACGCACCCTCGAATCGCATCCGGCGCCGGAGCAACCCCGGGCGCAACCCCTCGGGCACGCGGATACCGGCAAGCCGTCGAGCGTGGCCCACCAATCCCGGACCGTGCGCGGCCGAACGCAACCCCTCCGGCGCGCGGACACAGGCGCGATCATCCGGTTCCTGTTTCTCGCCCTGAAGCGCTACGGCATCGTCGAGCAGGTCCGCACCGGGCGCGACGGCGACGACCCGGGCTACCAGCTCAACGCCGACGCGCTCCGCTGGCTGCCGGGCGACGGCGAGGACCGCCCGCCCGACCGCACGCGCCTGCTCGAAGAAGGCGGGCTTCCCGAGGAAGTGAACCGTTACTTCGTGGAGTGCTACCGCCGCTTCGTGGACTTGAGGGGCGTCCTCGAAGCGCGCGAACACACCGCCCAGGTGGTGCCGGAGGACCGCCTGGAACGGGAGGAGCGCTTCCGCGAAGGAGACCTGCCGCTGCTCTTCTGCTCGCCGACCATGGAGCTCGGCGTGGACATCGCCCAGCTCAACCTCGTGAACCTGCGCAACGTTCCGCCCACCCCGGCCAACTACGCGCAGCGCAGCGGGCGCGCGGGACGCGGCGGACAGCCCGCCCTGGTCTTCACCTACTGCGCGGGGCGCAGCCCCCACGACCAGTACTTCTACCGTGAGCCCGCCCGGATGGTCGCCGGCACCGTGGCGCCGCCCCGGATCGATCTCCGCAACCGCGACCTCATCCGTTCACACGTCCACGCGATCTGGATGGAAGGGGCGAGGCCGGATCTGGGCAGAACCCTGGCCACGGTCCTGGAGCTCGATGATCCGGAGGGCGGGCGGCTGCCGGTGAAGGGGGCGCTCGGGGACGCGCTGCGAAGCCCCGTGCACCGGGACGCGGCGCGGTCGAAGGCCGAGGCGGTGACCGCGGAGATCCGCCCCGAGCTCGAAGGGACGGCCTGGTTCCACGATCGATGGGTGGACGAGGTGCTGGGCCGCATCGAGCGCAGCTTCGACGCCGCGTGCGACCGGTGGCGCAGCCTCTACCGCGCCGCCGTCCGCCAGCGTGAGATCCACCACGCGGCCATCGGCGACCACTCCCGGCCGGAGGCCGAGCGCAACCACTCGCGGAGGCTGCGCGCGCAGGCCGAGAGCCAGATCCGCCTGCTCACCGAAGCGGAGGGGGTCTACGAGGGGGACTTCTACTCCTACCGCTATTTCGCGACGGAGGGCTTCCTCCCCGGCTACAACTTCCCCCGGCTGCCGATCTCCGCCTACGTGCCGGGCCGGCGCCGGCGCAAGGGGCGTGACGAGTTCATCTCCCGCCCCCGCTTCCTCGCCATCTCGGAGTTCGGCCCCCGCGCGCTGATCTACCACGAGGGCGCGCGCTACCGGGTGTACAAGGTCAACCTCGACTTTGGTTCGGACGCCGTCGAAGATCCCCGCCGGCTCGCCACCGACACCATGAAGCGCTGTCCGGCGTGCGGCTATGCCCACCTCCAGGCGGGCGAGACCCACTTGGCCGAGGTCTGCGACCGCTGCGGCGCCGCCCTCGACACGCCGTCGCGCATCGACGCTCTGGTCCGGTTGCAGAACGTGAGCCTGAGCCTCGCGCAGCGCATCACCTGCGACGAGGAGGAGCGGCAGCGCTTCGGCTACCACTTGGTCACCGCATACCGCTTCCCCGAGGTCGACGGCCGGCTCGAACGCAAGGATGCGGAGGTCCGTTGCGGCGATGCGCGCACGCTCACGCTCAGCTACGGGGACGCCACCGACCTCTACCGCGTCAACCTCGGCTGGACGCATCAGGACGGGAGCCGGCCGCGCGGCTTCAACCTCGACCTGGAACGCGGCTACTGGTCGCGCAACCAGGCCGACGTCGAAGACCGGGACGATGCGACCGCCGAAGGGCGCATCGTGCGGGTGGTGCCCTTCGTCAGGGACACCAGGAACGCGCTGGTCATGCGTTTCGAGCCGGCGCGCGCCGTTCCGGAGATGGCGGGCCTGCAAGCGGCCTTCAAGCAGGCGGTCCAGCAGCACTTCCAGATCGAGCCGCGCGAGCTCTCCTGCGAGGCGATGCCCTCGCCGCGCGAACGGCGGGAGATCCTCTTCTACGAGGCGTCGGAAGGCGGCGCCGGCGTGCTGCGCCAGCTTGCCGAGAGCCCGGCGATGCTGCCCGCGCTCGCCCGCCGGGCGCTTGCGATCTGCCACTACGACCCCGACACCCTGGAGGATCGAGGTGCGTACCGATGCGGTCGGGCCTGCTACGAATGCCTGCTGGACTATGGCAACCAGCCGGATCACCGGATTCTGGACCGCGCGCTGATCCGGGACGTTCTCGCGGAGCTGGCGCGAGCCGAGTGCCGCCCCGCCGGCGGGGCGGGCTCGCGCGCGGAACGCCTGGCCGCGCTTCGGAAGCGTTGCGACAGCCGGCTCGAACAGCGCTGGCTCGACATGGTGGAATCGCTGGGGCTGCGGCTGCCGAGCGACGCGCAGTACGCCATCCCCGGCCACCGTACCCGGCCCGACTTCTTCTACCGGGAGGCGAACGCCGCGGTCTACATCGACGGCCCGCCGCACGACGCCCCGGACCAAGCACTCGAGGATCGGGCGAGGACGCGCGCGCTGATCGAGGTGGGTTACATCGTGATCCGTTTCCACTACGAGGCGGACTGGCTTGCCGTGTTCCGGCGTCATGCCGATGTGTTCGGCGCCGTGAGCGAATGAGCGGCATCGGTTAGAATCGCCTCACTGGCGGAGCGTGAGTGGGGCACTTCGATCCGTCAATCGATATCATGCCGGAGATGAGGTCCGCCATGGCTGCAGCCAAACCCCCGACCAGCGGTGAAGTGGACATTGATCAGGACAGTGGCCTTGAACGCGAACGGGAGGACTCCAGTGCAATCAAGCGTCCCTTCGATCCTGAGAAAATCAAGATCCGCACGGTCAACCCCGTAATCAATCAGATCGTTTCGCGCATCGAGCATGAAGAAATCGATCTGGCGCCGGGTTTCCAGCGCATGGCGGGCATCTGGAACGGTGTCCGTAAAAGCCGGCTCATCGAATCGCTCCTGTTGCGCATTCCCATACCTGTTTTCTATGTCGCGGCAGACAAGGACGAGACATGGGCCGTCGTGGACGGACTCCAGAGGATTTCGACCATACACGCCTATGTAGCAGGCCACTTTCCTTTGACCAATCTTGAATATCTGCAAAAATTCGATAGCTGTCGCTATACGGATCTTCCGAGATCGATGCAGAGACGAATCAGCGAGACCCAGCTCGTAGTGAACGTCATAGAGCCCGGAACACCCGAAGAAGTCATGTTCAATATTTTTCGACGTATCAACACCGGCGGCATGATGCTCAATGGACAGGAAATTCGTCACGCGCTTCATCCGGGGCCGATTCGAGATTATCTCAAGAAACTATCCAAGACCTCGGAATTTCTGGACGCCACCGACCGTTCGATAAAGCCTGATCGCATGGCTGACAGGGAGTGCATACTGCGATTTCTCGCCTTTCACATCAGTCCATGGGAGGAGTATTCCGTAAACGATCTGGACGGTCATCTTGGCCGTACGATGAAGCAGATAAATAAAATGGACTCATGTGAACGATGTCGTATCTCGAAAGATTTCGAGAAATCCATGAAGGCCGCCTCCCTCATTTTTGGAAAAGACGCCTTCAGAAAGCGTTATGATCCAACAGAGAAACGACGTCCTGTCAGTAAAGCACTGTTTGAAGCATGGAGTGTAGGATTGGCACGCCGTTCGGAGCAAGAGATCGACACCCTCGTGAGCAAGCGGGAAGAAGTCATCGACCAATTTATATTGTTGATGAATGAAGATCAGGAATTCGAAACGGCGATCTCCTATTCCACCGGTATCCCCGTTCGGATAAGAAAGCGCTTTCGAGCGATCGATGGACTGATAGAGGAGTGCCTTTGATGCTGAGGATCATCAAATTGAGGAACTTCAAGTGTTTCGAGAACGTGGAATTGGCTCTCGCTCCGCTGACCTTGCTATGCGGATTGAATGGAATGGGAAAAAGCAGCATCATCCAGGCAATGTTGGTGCTTCGGCAATCATTCGTTTCCGGCGAGCTTCGTGATGGACATCTGGTTCTGGGCGGGGAGCTCACGGATCTGGGCACCGGCCAGGACGTCCTTTGCGAAGACGCCGAAGTCGATATGGTGGAATTCGAATTTCATGGCGATGACAGCACGACACCTTGCAGGTTGTCCTTTGATTACTCGAGAACTGCCGACGAACTGACGACCAGAAACAATTTCGCAGCCGCGTGGCGTGAGACTCCACCGCTGGGCGGCCAACTGGTCTATGTCAACGCGGAACGGATCGGTCCGCGCAAATCCTACCCCCATTCCGAGGTATTCGCCCGTCGTGGAAACCTGGGATCGCGCGGTGAGTACACTCTGAACTACTTGAGTGCACGACAGGGCGAAACCCTGGCGTCAACCGATCCCCGCTGCCCCGACCTGCCCAGCCTGCGCTTGGGCAAGGTCGTCGACCATTGGCTGCAAGAAGTGACACCCGGTGCTCATCTTCAAATCGAGATGATCCAGGACGCCGACGCGATCATCGCCGGTTTCTCCTTCGACCGCCCCGGAGACGTGGGGTCCAGACGATACCGCGCGACGAACGTCGGCTTCGGCCTGTCCTATACCTTGCCGGTACTTGCGGCACTGCTGGCGCCCCCAGGAACCCTGTGCCTGATCGAGAATCCGGAGGCCCATCTTCATCCGCGCGGGCAGACTAGGTTGGCCGAGCTCGCGGTTCGCGCTTCTCTCGCGGGCGTCCAGGTGATTGTCGAGACGCACAGCGATCACTTCATGGACGGTGTCCGCATCGCCGTTCGGAACGGACTGATTCAACCGGATCAGACTGCGTTCCACTACTTTTCCCGGGAAGGCGGCAAGACAGTGGTGTCTTCCCCTCGGGTCAATGCCGACGGTCGTCTCTCTTCCTGGCCGGAAGGATTCTTCGATCAGCACGAGGAGAACTTGGCCAGACTGCTGGAACCGAAGTCTCGAACATGAGGGAAATGGTTCTCAATCACGCGAGCGTTCTGGTACCGAACGCAAGCCGGGACGAGATCACAGATTGGCTCAGGGATCTTGCGGCAGGCATGGGCCGGCTCGTCGCCGGCAAAGTCGTCCGCATCGGTTTGCGGTCTCGTGGACATATGCACGAAACATTCTGTTCGCCCGGTTACTCGTTGTACCAAGCTTACCAGGATCTACGACGATCCGGGTATCGGGAGGAGTACCGATTTCTTGTTGGGTTGTCCATAAAGGCGCCGCTTCTGCACGACGTTGAGGAATGCCTTGAAGGTCGATTCCGTGCCTGTGAGGAAAGGACGCTTCCGCCGGGTGACGGCGAGCCCCTTGTTCTGTGCGCCATCGCCGACTGGATAGCAGTCGGGTTCCCGTCGGAGCCGCTCTGGGACCGTGATCGGATCACGATCCACTTCAACGAGCTGCTGCCCGACGGGACGATCGAAGAAGCATCCGAAGAAATAGACCAACTTACCCGCCCCGCTCACGCCGGTTCCATCTCTGACCGACACCGTGAACGTCTTCTCACGGGCAGCGACCCGGGTACGTTATGGGAGAACCGCGAAACGGTGTTTCCCCATCTCGTCTTCGGCCCGGACGTGGAAGGCAACCTCAAGGATCAAGCGTATCTGTTCTCAACCATCGTCGGGAAGCTCAAGGACCTCGATCGATCCGCCCGGGAGTGGCGCGACGTTGGCGGCCCCGCACCTCCTTGGAAGACGAAGGTAACGCTGGAGAGCACGGTGAAGATGAAGAATCGCTCTTTTCGGGAGGCACGCAGATTTCGGTCCAATGGCGGTACACGAGAAACGTTCGAATGGCATGCTCGATTCGGCGATGGTGGCCGCATCCATCTACGTTTCGATCCGGATTCCAGGGAAGTCGAGATCGGATACATCGGACCGCATCTCCCCCTTTGACGCCACATCAGCCTGCGGTCCCGCACGTCACGTCCGTGCGTACTCGACGAAGCGGACCGTGCGATCTACCGCAGCAAGCTACGTTTACCCGGATCGACACGTGCCCGTGCAATCCCGTTCATGGCCCGCGCCGCTGTCGGCCTGCTCGAAGACGACTTCGCCGACGTCGGCGCGGGCGTCCCCCCTACTTCCGCGCCGCCTCCCCGATGTTGTCCACGCCGCGCCGCTCCAGCAGCCCGTCGAGCCAGTCCGGATCCATCTCCGGCACCGAGGACAGCAGGAGGTCGGTGTACTCGTGGTGGGGCGGGCGGAACATCTCGTCCTTCGGGCCGGCCTCGACCACCTTGCCCTCCTTCATCACCACCACCTCGTCGGCGATCGCGCGCACCGTCGCCAGATCGTGGGTGATGAACATGTAGGCGAGGTTCAGCTCCTCCTGGAGGCGGTCGAGGAGCTTCAGGATCCCCTCCGCCACGAGCTGGTCGAGGGCGCTGGTGACCTCGTCGCAGATGATGAACTCGGGCTCGGCGGCGAGCGCGCGGGCGATGCCCACCCGCTGCTTCTGCCCGCCGGAGAGCTCCGACGGCACACGGTGGAAGTACTGCGAGGGCTCGAGCTCGATCTGGTCGAGCAGCTCGTCCACCCGCTTCTTCAGGTCCGCTCCGCGCAACCCCCGGTAGAAGGCCACCGGGCGCCCGATGATCTCGCCGATGCGCTTCTTCGGGTTCAGCGCGGTGTCGGCCATCTGGTAGATCATCTGCGCTTGGCGGAGCTGGTCCTTCGAACGCACCTTGAAGCTCGCCGGCAGGACCTGCCCGTTGTGCCGTATGTCCCCCCCGGTGGGCGGCAGCAGGCCGGTGATGCAGCGCGCCGCGGTGGACTTGCCCGAGCCCGACTCGCCCACCACCGCCACCGTGCGCCCGCGGTGGATGTCGAAGGAGACGTCGTCGAGGACCTTGACCGGGCCGTAGGAGGCGCTGACCCCGTTCACCGAGATCACCGGCGTCTCGCCGGCGCCCGCTTGCGGCTTCTGCTCGCGCTGGAAGCTGCGCACCGCCCACAGGGACTTGGTGTAGTCCTCCTTCGGCGAGGCGAGCATGGAGCGGGTGTCGGCCTCCTCCACCTCGTCGCCCTTGAGCAGCACCTTGATGCGGTCGGCCATCTGCGCCACCACCGCGAGATCGTGCGTGATGTAGAGCGCGGCGGTGTTGAACTGGTCGACGATGTCGCGGATCGCGGCCAGCACCTCGATCTGGGTGGTGACGTCGAGGGCGGTGGTCGGCTCGTCGAAGATGATGAGGTCGGGCCGGCAGCTCATCGCCATGGCGGTCATCGCGCGCTGGAGCTGCCCTCCGGAGACCTGGTGCGGGTAGCGGAAGCCGATCTCCTCGGGGTTGGGCAGGCGCAGGCGCCGGTACAGCTCCATCGCGTCCTCTTCGCTCTCGCGCCGGGTCCTGATCCTGTGCTGCACCGGCGCCGCGGTGTGCTGGTCGATCAGCTTGTGGGCGGGGTTGAACGACGCCGCGGCGGACTGCGCCACGTAGGCGATGCGCGCGCCGCGCAGCATCCGCAGGTCCTCTTCGGGGGAGGAGGTCAGCTCCATGCCGTCGAACTCGATGCTGCCGGCGGAGATGCGGCAGCCGTCGCGGGTGAAGCCCATGGCCGCGAGCCCGATGGTGGACTTGCCCGCCCCGGACTCCCCGATCAGCCCCATCACCTCCCCGCGGCGGAGATCGAGATCGACGCCGTGCACGATCTCGAACCACTTCTCGTCGGCCCGGCCCTCGATGCGAAGGCCCCGGATCTTGAGCAGCAAGCCTTTCTGGTCAGTCATGGTGTCACTCCTTCAGGATGTCACTCCTTCAGGCCGGAGGAGAGGTGGAGCATCCAGTCCACCACGAAGTTGACGGCCACCGTCAGCAGCGCGATCGCCGCGGCCGGGATCAGCGGGGTCACCTCGCCGAAGGAGATGAGGGTGGCGTTCTCGCGCACCATCGAGCCCCAGTCCGCGGTCGGCGGCTGGATGCCGAGGCCGAGGAAGGAGAGCGCCGAGATGGCCAGGAACACGAAGCAGAAGCGCAGCCCGAACTCCGCCACCAGCGGGGCCGTCGCGTTCGGCAGGATCTCGCTGGCGATCAGGTACCAGGTCTTCTCCCCGCGCAGCCGCGCCGCCTCGATGTAGTCCATCACCACGATGTTGCCGGCCACCGCCCGCGCGAGCCGGAACACCAGCGGCGAGTACAGCAGGGCGATCACCAGGATGAGGTTGACGACGTTGGCGCCCACGATGGTCAGCAGCAGCAGGGCGAACACGAGCTGCGGGATCGCCATCAGCGTATCGACGACGCGCCCGCAGACCTGGTCGACCCAGCCGCCCAGGGTGGCGGCCATGAGGCCGGTGATGGATCCGACCAGGAACGCGAGGGCGGTGGTGAGCAGGGCGATGCCCACCGTGTTCCGTGCGCCGTAGATGAGGCGGCTGAACATGTCCCGCCCGAGCTGGTCGCCGCCGAGCAGCATGTTCTCGTCGGGCGGCGCGTAGGAGCTGCCGATCACCTCCGCCTCGCCGTGCGGCGCGATCACCGGGGCGAACACCGCCGCCACCACGTAGACGAGGATGACGAACAGGCCGAAGGACGCGGTGAGCGGGGCGGAGCGGATGGCCTTGGCCGCGTCGCGCGGGAGGACCTGCACCAGGAATTCGCGGAAGCTGTAGGCGAGGCCCGCGCAGGCGAAGAACAGCCCGATGGCGATGGCGATGGTGCGCAGCCACGGTTCGCCCCCGAGCAGGCCCACCAGGAACGAGATGAGGGTGAGGCTGAACAGCACCAGGAAGGCTTCGCGCCGGTGGTAGTAGGCGGCCAGGCACGAGGCCGCGATCATCAGCGCGTAGAAGACGATGGCGAATGTGCTCATGACGCGGCCCTCACTTCGGATGCCGCAGGCGCGGGTTGGAGAGGATCGCCCCCACGTCCGCCAGCAGGTTCAGCAGGATGTAGGTCGCGGCGAAGACCAGGCAGCAGGCCTGCACGACCGGGAAGTCCCGCTTGGTGACGCTGTCGACCAGCAACTGGCCGACGCCCGGATACACGAAGACGATCTCGACCAGCACCACGCCGGTGATGAGGTAGGCGAGGTTCAGCGCCACCACGTTGATGATGGGGGCCAGCGCGTTCGGCAGCGCGTGCACCGCGATGACCTTCCAGCGCGGCTCCCCCTTGAGCCGGGCCATCTCGATGTAGGGCGAGGCCAGCAGGGCGATGATCGCGGCCCGGGTCATGCGCATCATGTGCGCGATCACCACCAGGGTCAGGGTGATGGCGGGCAGCAGGGTGACGAAGACCCGCTCGGTGAACGGCATGTCCGCGGTGACGCTCGAGATCGAGGGGAACCACGGATTCTGGACCGAGAAGAACAGGATGAGGATGTAGCCGAGGAAGAACTCCGGCGACGAGATGGAGGTCAGGGTGGTCACGTTCGCGATCCGGTCGAAGACCGATTCGCGGTACAGCGCCGCGAGCACCCCCAGCACGATCGAGATCGGGATGGAGAACGCCGCCGCCACCGCGGCGAGGAAGAGGGTGTTCCGGAACCGCGGCCCGAGCTGCTCCGCCACCGACCGCTTGTTGGCGAGGGAGACCCCGAAGTCCCCCTGGAGCGCGCCGCCCAGCCATTCGACGTAGCGCACCGGGGCCGCCCGGTCCAGCCCGAGCTCCTCGCGCATCGCCTTGACCGTCTCCGGGGTCGCGGCCTGGCCGAGGATCGCCTCCGCGAGGTCCCCCGGCAGCAGCTCCACCGCCCCGAAGATGATGATCGAGACGACGAGCAGGGTGACGAAGCCAAGCCCCAGCCGCTTGGCCACCAGTGACAGGACGCCTTTCATGTCCATCTCCCCCTTCCGGGGGCCGGGGTGCGCCGGGCCCGCCGGTTGTCGTCGTGGCGCTCGCCTGGAATCCGCTTATTTCATGATGTCGTGCGAGTCATGTCGTTGCGCGAGCGCGAAGTGTGCACAGGGTGTTGCGGTTGCGGCCCGAAATGCGCGGGAGGAAGGCGCTGCCGCGCGCCGTGCCCCGGCCGTTCCGGGCGCCTGCGCCGTGGATGTGCGGGCCATGTTGGCACGGCGTGCCGAATCAGGCAACGGGGGGTCTTGTCCAACGCGGCATGGGCACGCCCGTCCCGCGGCATCCGCGCGATCAGGCGCTCGATCGACGAGGGTCTCGCCGTGGCCCGTGCCACGGGTCATGAGGTCGGCCCGGAGTACAAGGACGAGATGTGGGCGTTCTACCATGCGATGCCGGCCGCCGCGACCGCCTCGATGCAGCGCGACCTGATGGAGGGAAGGCCGTCGGAGCTGGAGGCGTGGAACGGTGCGATCTGCCGGTTCGGCGCCGGTGCCGGCGTCGAGACGCCGGTGCATTCGTTCACGTACCACACGCTGCTGCCGATGGAGCGGAGGGCTCGGGGTACGGGATGAGGATCAATCGCCGCCCGCGTTTCCGGAGGCGATGACGCCGCGGGCGGCGAGATCGTCGATCTCGGCCGGAGTGAAGCCCCAATCGGCCAGCACCGTCCGGGTTCCGCTTCCGGGCGCCGGCGGCGAGCACCGGATCCCGCCCGGGGTGCGCTCGAAGCGCGGGGCCGCGTTCGGCTGCACGATCCCGTCGCGCTCGACGAACGTCGCACGCGCGGCGTTGTGGGGATGGCGGTGCGCCTCGTCCATGCCGAGCACCGGGGCGAAGCAGGCATCGGTGCCTTCGAGGATCTCGCACCACTCGTCCCGCGTGCGGCGGCGAAACAGCGCCGCAAGCCGTGCCTTGCTCCCGGGCCAGTCGGCGCGGTGGGTGGAGTGGGGTGGATCGCCGGGGTCGAGTCCGATGCGTTCGAGCAGCTCCGCGTAGAACTTGGGCTCGACCGGGGCAATCGAGACGTACCGGCCGTCGCTCGTCTCGTAGACCTCGTAGAAGTGGGCGCCGCTGTCGAGGATGTTGTCGCCGCGGGGGCCGTCGCCGACGCCGGCCGCTCCCAGTGCATAGGCCGAGGTCATGAGCGAGGCGGCGCCGTCGATCATCGCGGCATCGACCGTCTGTCCCCGGCCGGATTCGCGTGCCTCGTACAGGGCCGCGACGACGCCGAGCGCGAGGTAGAGGGCGCCTCCGCCGAAGTCGCCGACGAGGTTGAGCGGCGGTGTCGGCGGTGCGCCGCGCCGGCCGATGGCGTCCAGCGCGCCGGTGAGGGCGATGTAGTTGAGGTCGTGTCCGGCGGCCCTGGCGAGCGGTCCGTCCTGGCCCCATCCGGTGACCCGCCCGTAGACGAGTCGGGGATTCCGCGCCGCGCAATCCTTCGGGCCGAGCCCGAGGCGCTCGGTGACACCCGGCCGGAACCCTTCGATGAGCGCATCGGCGCCGGCGGCGAGGCGAAGCACCGTCTCCACGCCGCCGGGATGCTTGAGATCGAGCGCGATGCTCGGCCGGCTGCGGCTGAGAAGCTGGTACTCCGGGGCCATGCCGATGCCGAGCCCGGGGTCGGTCAGCCGATCGATGCGCACGACGTCGGCGCCGAGCTCGGCGAGGAGCATCGCGCACATCGGATTCGGTCCGATGCCCGCGAGCTCGATGATCTTCACTCCGCGAAGCGGACCCATGCAGCCGGCCTCCGGCACGGCGGGAACGTGGCCGCGATGGTACGAGGCCCCGACGCCTCTCGTTCGTCGTGCGGGTGAACGGTCCCGGCCGGGCTCGACGAGCGGGAACGCCTCCGGCTTCGGGCCGTCAGCCGGGGAGGGATGCCCGGTTGCACCGGCAGGTGCCGATCTGGTGCAGCTCGATGACGTTCCCGAACGGATCGGGGACGAAGATCTGGTCGGAGTCCTCTCCCACCAGGCTGCGGACCGTCCAGTGCCGCACCCCCCGTTCCTCCAGCTCGCGCCGCGCCTCGTCGATGTCTTCGACCGCGAGCGCGACGTGCGGCCGGGTCGGGTCCTCCTCCGCGCTGCGCGCCACCGGGGATTCTCCGGTGGCGCCCATGAGGTGGATCTGGGTGCGTTGCTCGTCGCTGCCGACGTACATCCAGAAGCCCGGGACCCCCGGAATGTCCGGACGGCCCTCGTCGGCCTCCAGCCCCAGCAGGCCGGAGTAGAACTCCCGGGCCCGATTCTGCGCTTCGTCCGACGGATCGATGCGGATGCCGTGGTGGTGCAGCTCGATCACCCTGATGGGCATGGCGGTGCTCCTGCGAGTGGGACGGAACGTGGATCCGCCTTTGAAGCTAGACGAACCGCTTCGCGATGGCAATCGGTTGTCTGGACTTGCCCCGGTCTCGTCTCCGATCGAGCGAGATTCGATTGCCCGCATCGTTCCCCCGGTCATCGCGGAGCAAGCTCATCGGCGGCTTTCCGCCCGCCCCTCGATGCCGCGGCCTCGGCGGCGACCGACACCGCACGATCGGACGATCAGGAACCGGTGGCGGACGATCGGGAACCGGTGAGCGGCCGGGATTCCGCGGCAAGCTCCGTGGCGGCGCGGCGCTCGGCGAAGTCGCGACGCCATGCTTCGAAGCGCCGGCTCGCGATCGCGTCGCGGACGTCGGCCATCAGGCGCTGGTAGAAGTGCAGGTTGTGGACGGTGTTGAGCCTCGCGCCGAGGATCTCGCCGCAGCGGTCGAGGTGATGCAGGTAGGCGCGAGAGTAGTGCCGGCACGTATGGCAGACGCACGCCGGGTCGATCGGCCGCTCGTCCTCGCGATAGCGCCGGTTGCGGATCTTGACCCCCCCCCACGGCACGAAGAGGTAGCCGTTGCGCGCGTTGCGGGTCGGGAGCACGCAGTCGAAGAGGTCGACGCCGCGCCGGACCGCTTCGACGACGTCCTCGGGGGTCCCCACCCCCATGAGGTAGCGGATTCGATGGCGGGGAAGAAGGGGCACGGTCGCGTCCAGCATCCGAAGCCTCTCCTCGAACGGCTCGCCGACCGCGAGCCCACCGATCGCATAGCCGTCGAATCCCACCTCCCGCAGACCCTTCGCGCTGCGTTCGCGAAGCGGGGCGTACATTCCCCCCTGGACGATGCCGAACAACGCGCCGGGACTTCCGGCGTGCGCCGCCCGCGAGCGCTTCGCCCAGCGCAGGGTGCGCTCCATGGACTCACGGGTGTGCGCCTCGTCCATGGGATACGCGGTGCAGTCGTCGAACGCCATCGCCACGTCGGAGCCCAGCGACCGCTGCACCGCCATCGACCGCTCCGCGTCCAGGAAGACCTTCGAGCCGTCGATCGGGGAGCGGAACTCGACCCCCGCCTCGGAGATCGATCGTCGCGCCCCGAGGCTGAACACCTGGAAGCCGCCCGAATCGGTGAGGATCGGCCGCTCCCAGTGCATGAAGCGATGGAGTCCGCCGAGCGTTTCGACCACCTCGGCCCCGGGCCTGAGCATCAGGTGAAACGTGTTGGCGACGAGGATCCGCACGCCCAGCCCGTCGAGCTCTTCCGGGGTCATCGCCTTCACCGAGGCATGGGTCCCCACCGGCATGAACGCCGGCAGCTCGACCGCGCCGCGGGCGAACGCCGCGCGGGCACGCCGTGCCTCGCCGTCGCTCCCTTCCAGCGTGAACGAATACGCGCTCATGACGCGGCGCGGTCGAGCAGCATGGCGTCGCCGTAGCTGTAGAAGCGGTATCCCCGGGCCACCGCCTCCCGGTAGGCGCCGAGCACCGCCTCGGTGCCTCCGAACGCGCATACCAGCAGCAGCAGCGAAGACCGCGGGAGATGGAAGTTGGTCAGCAGCACGTCGACGCAGCGGAACTCATACCCCGGGTAGATGAACAGCCCCGTCTCTCCGCGCATCGGCCGCGGCGTCCCGCCGGCCGCGGCGCTCTCCAGCGCCCGCAGCGTGGTGGTGCCGATGCCGATCACCCGCCCGCCGCGCGATCGGGTACGCTCGACCGCGGCGCAGGTCGCCGCGGAGACCTCCAGCCACTCGCGATGCAGCGTATGCGATTCGACGGTCCCGCCCCGGAGCGGAGCGAACGTCCCCGCGCCGACGTGCAGGGTCACGCGCGCGATCTCGACCCCGCGGTCCTCGAGCGCCGCAAGCAGCGTCCGATCGAAATGCAGGCCGGCGGTGGGCGCCGCCACCGCCCCCGGCCGGCGCGCATACACCGTCTGGTAGCGCTCGGCGTCCTCCTCGTCCGCATCGCGGCGGATGTAAGGGGGCAACGGCGTCGCGCCGGCACGCTCGATGAGCCGTGCGACATCGTCCGTACCGGCGAGCTCCAGCTCGAACAGCTCCTCGCGCCGGGACCGCACCACGAAGCCGTGCCCTCCGTCCACCGACAGGAGGGCGCCGCATCGGGGGGCCTTGCCGAACCGCAGCCATGCGAGCACCCGGTCGGAGGCGAGGATGCGCTCGATCAGGATCTCGACGCGGCCCCCGGTCGGCTTGGTTGCGAAGAACCGGCCCCGGATCACCCGCGTGTCGTTGACCACGACGAGGTCTCCGGGGGCGAAATATCCGGCGACCTCGGGAAACGTCCGGTGCGCAATGCCCGCCGACGTCGTATCGAGGACCAGCAACCGGCTGTCGCGGCGGCGCGGGGCCGGACGTTGGGCGATCAGCTCCGCCGGCAGCTCGTAATCGAAATCGGACACGCGCACGGTGCGCGATGGTAGCAAAGCCCGCGATTCCCCGGCTTCGGGGGAATGCCGACTGCCGGTACGGCCCGAGCGACCCGCGGCCGGCGCGTCCTGGCGTATACTCCGGGTCCCGCGGCGCAGTCCCGTCCCTGCGCCGCGTTCCGTATCGCAGCCGGGATGGCGGAACTGGTAGACGCGCTGGACTCAAAATCCAGTACTGGAGACAGTGTGCGAGTTCGAGTCTCGCTCCCGGCACCAATCCTTCGCTCCCTTGCCCGTCACGCGCGGCGCCGCCTCGACCCGCGCGCCCCGCCCGCATCCACGGCCCTCCGGTCGGCTCGCATCGGAGCGGGTCGCGGGAGGCCGGCCGCCGCCTCCATCCGCACGCTGCCCACGTCGATCCCCCGACCGCCGTCCGCGGACGGTGGGACGCCGCCCGCACTGCCTCCACCTGCCCGGCGGGAGGTCCGGCGAGACCTCGCGCTCCGGGTGCGGCATGCGGTTCCGGACGCCGGTATGCCGGAATCTCAGGGCGGCTCCTGCGTTCTCAGAGCGGGCAACGGGTTCAGGTAGTGCCGGCCGCCGCGGGAGATCGAGCGCAGCTTGTCGAACAGGAGGTCGTAGTCGGCGCCGTCGTGGGAGAAGTCGATCTCCGCGGCGTTGACGATGACGAGCGGCGCCCCCTTGTAGTGGTGGAAGAAGCGCGTGTATGCGGAGGCCACGCGATCCAGATAGCGGGGGTCCATCAGGCTTTCGTACGGGATGCCGCGCAGATCGATGCGCCTGAGCAACACGTCGACCGGGGCCTGCAGATAGATCACCAGGTCCGGGGCCACCGTCTCGGCGGCGATCTGCTCGTAGACCTGGCAGTACAGCGCGAACTCGTCGGGGTCCAGGGTCAGCTCCGCGAACAGCCGATCCTTCTCCATCATGAAATCGCCGACCCGCACCATTGCGAACATGTCGGCCTGGCGCAGATCCTTGAGCTGACGCACGCGCTGGAGCAGGAAGAAGAGCTGGGTCGCGAGCGCACTCATCTCGGGGCTTTCGTAGAAGCGCGGGAGGAACGGATTCTCCTCCGGCGCTTCGAGCAGCGCCTCCCCGCCCAGACTCGCGGCCAGCCGTTTGGCAAGGGTGGTCTTGCCCACACCGATCGGGCCTTCGACCACGATGTAGCGGAAATTCGACTCGGCCATCTTCGTCTGCCGTAGCGGGATCTCGGGTATCGCGCGCCGTGACCGCCCTGGAGCCCGCCTCGATCAGGATCAGCCACGCGCAAGCATCGCATACCGAGCCGGACCGCGGGAGGCGCGCGGCCGTCCGGCGCCGCCGGATCCCTGCCCGCCCGCCACGAGCCGGCGCCGTTCGCAGACCGGGTACGCCGGCCGCGACGACCGGCAGACTCAAATCGCGGGTTGCCCGGTGGGTTCCGGACGCGGCATCCCGCGTCCGCGGCGACGCCGGCGGCGGCGTCTCGGCCCGCGCCGGTCCTCGGGCGCCGTGCGCCGCACGTCCTCGCCGGTTTCCTGGTATCGGGTCCACCATTTCGCATGCTCCGCGACGTCCTCGCCGGCCTCCGCCCGAAGCAGGAGGAAGTCGTAGGCGGCCCGGAACCTCGGGTGGGCGAACAGCCTGTCCGCCGCGCCCCGGCCGCGGCGGTTCACCAGCCGCGGCTGCAATTCCCAGATTTCGCGCGCGATCAGCGAGAAACGGCGCGGGAGGGAGACGTGATGGATCTGGCGCTCGATGACGTCGGTGCCCGCGGCCTCGTACGCCTTCGGATCGGACATGCCGCGGACGGCGCAGGCCTCGGAGTCCTGGAGAACGGGCCCCCACAGGAGCGCTGCGAACAGGAAGCCCGGGGTCACCGGCCTGCCGGCGCCGATGCGTGCATCGGTGTTCTCCAGAGCCCTTCTCGTCATGGCGCAGGCGACGCCGCCGGGCTCGGCCTCGATGCAGGCATCGGTTTCCGGAAAGAGGTGGCCGAACAGGCCGTAATGCCGCAGCAGCTCGTAGGACCTGCGGCCTTCACCGCCCATGAAGAGCTTGACGACTTCCTCGTAGAGCCGGGCCGGCGGCATCTCCTCGATCAGCGGCGCCAGATCGTGGATCGGGCGGCTCGCCCCACCGTCGATCTCGAGTCCGAGCTTGCCGGCGAAGCGCACCGCGCGCAGCATCCGGACCGGATCCTCGCGATAGCGCTCCGTGGCGTCGCCGATGGGCCTCAGCCTGCGCTCGCACAGGTCGGCGTAGCCGCCGGTGAAGTCGATGAGGACGTGCTCGCAGTGATCGTAGTAGAGGCAGTTCACGGTGAAGTCGCGGCGCCATGCGTCCTCTTCCAGGGTGCCGTAGACGTTGTCGCGCACGATGCGGCCGTCGATTCGCACGTGGTCCGGATCGGCGGCGGATTCATCGAAGCCCGCGCGGAACGTCGCGACCTCGATGACCTCCCGGCCCATGCGCACGTGCGCGAGCCGGAACCTGCGCCCGATGAGGCGGCTGCTCCTGAACAGCCCGCGGACGACGTCCGGGGTCGCACCGGTGGCGACGTCGAAGTCCTTCGGCTTGCGGCCCAGCAACAGGTCCCGCACGCCTCCACCGACGAGATAGGCGCTGTGGCCTGCGTCGGTCAGCGTTCGGAGGACTTTGAGAGCGCCCCCGCTGATGTCGGCCTCGGAGATGCGATGCTCCGATCGGGGGATGGCGATGGGTTGATTGATGGTGCTTGCGACCCCGGCGGATTCAGGACGGGTTCGAGGTTGAGCGATCCCGGACAGGCCGTATAATAACAATCCTTCAAACGAGACCATACCGGTCGAACCGCGCTCCCTTCGTCTAGTGGCCCAGGATACCGCCCTCTCACGGCGGGGACAGGGGTTCGAGTCCCCTAGGGAGCGCCACCAACCCCGGCTCGCGGGCGGTCGTGGATACCGCGCCTCGCCCCGGTTCACCCTCGCAATGACCGACGTCGTCCTGATCAGCCCTTACGAGCTGGGGCGCCAGCCCTTCGGCCTCGCCGAGCCGGCGCGCTGGCTCGACGACGCCGGGTTCCGCGTCCGTTGCTGCGATCTCTCGATCGAGCGCCTGCCCGCCGACGCGCTCGCCGCCGCCGGGATGATCGCGATCCATCTTCCGATGCACACCGCGACCCGGATCGCGCTGGAGGTGCTCCCGAGGATCCGCGCCCAGGCGCCGGACGCGGTGCTGTGCGCCTACGGGCTGTACGCACCGGTCAATGCGCGGCGGCTGCGCGCGCTCGGGGTGGACACCGTCGTCGGAGGCGAGTTCGAGCCGCATCTGCTCGCGCTCGCCGAGCGCGTGCGGGCCGGGGAGACGCGCCCCGCCCTCGGGGTGGTCAACGACACCGCCAGGATCGCATTCCGCACCCCGTTGCGCGGCGGCGTCCTGCCTCCGCTGGATCGCTACGCGGGCCTGCGGATGCCCGACGGCACGTCCCGGGCGCTGGGATTCACCGAGGCTTCACGCGGATGCAAGCACCTGTGCCGGCACTGTCCGGTGGTGCCGGTGTACGAAGGGCGGTTCCGCATCGTCCCGGTGGACGTGGTCCTCGCCGACGTCGCGCAGCAGGTCGAGATGGGGGCGCGGCACGTCTCCTTCGGCGATCCGGACTTCCTCAACGGCCCGACCCATGCGCTTCGGGTGGCCCGCGCCCTGCACGACGCCTTTCCCGAGCTCACCTACGACGCGACCACCAAGATCGAGCACATCGTGCGCTACCCCCGGCACGTCGAGACCCTGGCCGGGACCGGCTGCCTGTTCCTCATCTCCGCCGTCGAATCGATCGACGACGCGATCCTCGCCCGGCTCGCCAAGGGACATACGGCGCGGGACTTCGAACGGGCGGTGGCCATCGCCCGTGCGGCCGGCCTGCACTTGACGCCCACGTTCGTGCCCTTCACCCCCTGGACCACCATCGAAGGGTATCGCGCGCTGCTCGAACGGCTGGTCGATCTGCGCCTCGTGGAGAGCGTGCCCGTGGTCCAGCTCTCCATCCGGCTGCTGGTGCCGGCCGGCTCCCACCTGTTCGAGATCGAGGGGTTCGCGGACCTCGTCGATGCCTTCGACGACGACGTGCTCGGCTGGCCGTGGCGGCACCCCGACCCTGCCGTGGACGCCTTGCAGGTCCGCGTCCAGGCGCTGGCGGAGGCTGCCGCCGATTCCGACGAGCCGCGCCGGACGACGTTCGAGGGCATCTGGTCCTGCGTCCACGAAGCGCTCGGCGAAGAGCCGCCGACCCTTCCGGACGACCTCGGCCCGCCGGTCCCGATGCACTCCGAGCCCTGGTACTGCTGCGCCGAGCCGACCGCGAGCCAGCTCGCCGCGGTATGATGGCAGCGGCCCATCCGCTCGCGCAGGAGGGAGCGGTGCGATGGACGACGTGGGGCTCGAGTCGCTGCGCATCGACAAGTGGCTGTGGGCGGCACGTTTCTTCAAGACCCGCTCGCTCGCCGCCCAAGCCGTGTCGGGCGGCCTGGTGCAGGTCGCGGACCGGCGGGTCAAGGCGTCCCGCCGGCTGCGGCGCGGAGAGCGCGTCCACGTCCGGCGCGGCCCGCAAGCGTGGGACGTCGTGGTCAGGGGGCTGCGCGACGAACGCCGCCCCGCGCCGGAGGCGCAGACCTTGTACGAAGAGACACCCGGAAGCATCGAGCGGCGCACCGGTGAGCAGGCGCGGCGCGAGCAGGCCGCGATGCGCCGCGCCCGGGCGCAGGGACGGCCGACCAAACGCGATCGTCGCGCGCTCACGCGCTGGCGGGAGCGCCAGCCCGGACGGCTCGACGGTGATCCCGGCGAAGATCCGGATTCGCCGCATTGCTGACCGGGGGGAGGCGATCCGGCCGCGTCCCGCCGAACCGCCGCGACTCGACATGAGCGAAGGTGCAGGGACGTGGGCGCTCTGATCCAACCCTTCGTCGGGATCTGCCTGCTGAGGATGAGGCCGCAGGATCTGCCTGCGTCCATGACGTTGCTCGCGCTCGTGCTGTTCGCCCATACCGTCGTGGGCGTGACCGTCGCCGCCATCGACCTCCGGCTCGGTCGGGCGCTCATGGCCGGGATCGTCGATACCGCGCTGCTGTGCGGACTCACCATCGCGCTGCTGATGCTGTGCACGTTGCGCGAACGCATCGTCCAGACCCTGACTGCGCTCGCCGGGGCCGGCACCGTCATCGGATTCCTCGCGTATCCGCTGAATCTGTGGCTGTACGACGCGCACCAGGCCAGCCGGCCGTCACCGGCGCTGGCGCTGCTTCTGTTCGCCGCGATCGGCTGGAGCTTCGCGGTCTCTGCCCACGTCCTCCGCCATGCGCTGTCGGCGCCGTTCTATCTCGGCCTGCTCGTATCGGTCGCGTTCTACTGGATCTCCATCAACGTCCTGAGCAGCCTCTTTCCACTCGGCGGGTAGCCCCGCGCCATGCACGTCCACTTTCTCGGCATCTGCGGCGCCTTCATGGCCGGACTCGCCCTGGTCGCGCGCGAGCTCGGCCACCGGATCACCGGCTCCGACGAGAACGTCTACCCGCCGATGAGCGGCGTGCTCGACAACGCCGGCATCACCCCGACGACCGGATACGACCCCGCGCAGCTCGATCCCGCGCCGGACGTCGTGGTGATCGGCAACGCGATGACCCGCGGCAACCCTTGCGTGGAATACATCCTCGACAACGGGCTGCGCTACACCTCCGGCCCCGCCTGGCTGTCGGAGCACGTGCTCGCGGGCCGGCACGTCGTCGCGGTGGCCGGCACCCACGGCAAGACCACCACCACCGCGATGCTCGCGGTGATCCTCGACGCCGCCGGCTTCGACCCCGGATTCCTCATCGCCGGCGTGCCGCTCGATTTCGACACCGGCGCACGTGCCGGGGACGGCGGTCCGCGACGGTTCTTCGTCGTCGAGGCCGACGAGTACGACACCGCCTTCTTCGACAAGCGCTCGAAGTTCGTGCACTACCGCCCGCGCACCCTGGTGCTGAACAACCTGGAGTTCGACCATGCCGACATCTTCGACGATCTCCGCGACATGCAGCGCCAGTTCCATCACGTCGTGCGCATCGTGCCGAGCGGCGGCCGGATCGTCGCGGGGGCGGGAGACCGCCGGATCGAGGAGGTCCTCGCGATGGGATGCTGGACCCCGGTGGAACGGGTCGGCGACGGCGGCGACTGGTCGGCCGTCGAGGCGGCGCCGGACGGGGGAAGGTTTCGAGTGCGCCACCGCGGCAGGATCGTCGCCGAGGTCGAATGGGGGCAGCGCGGCGCGCACAACGTCTCGAACGCCCTCGCCGCGATTGCCGCGGCCCGGCACGCGGGTATCGAACCGGGCGTCGCGGCGCGCGCCCTCGGCGGCTTCTCAGGCGTCAGGCGGCGGCTCGAACACCGCGCGACGGTGGCGGGGGTCGCGGTCTACGACGACTTCGCCCATCACCCGACCGCGATCGAGGCCACCATCGAAGCGCTGCGCACGAGCCGCGCCGGCGGCCGGGTGGTCGCGGTGCTGGAGCCGGCGTCGAACACCATGCGGCTCGGGGTGCATCGCGCGACCCTCGGGCCGGCGCTGTCCGGCGCGGACGCGGCGTGGGTGCTCGCCCCGGCGCGGGCGCGCTGGGACGTCCACGCGCTGGAGCGGGAGGGTCCGGGGATCAGGGTGCGGGATGACGTCGATACCATCGTGCGCGAATGCTGCGGGGAGGCGAACCCCGGAGACGCGATCCTGGTGATGAGCAACGCGGGATTCGGCGGGATCCAGGAACGCCTGATCGCCGGACTCCAGGCCCGCGCATGAGTACGCACGTTCCTTCCGGGCCTGCCGCCGCGAGGGGTCATGGATTGAGCAACGAGACCCGCCACTCCCCGTCTTCGAGCCGGTAGCAGGTGCGCTCGTGCAGGCGGTTCGGGAGCGAGCGCCAGAACTCGATGCGGTCCGGGACCACACGGTAGCCCGACCAGTGCGGCGGGCGCGGGATGGGTCCGTCGCCGAAGCGCTCGGCGAAGGCGGCGGCCCGCGCTTCGAGCGCTTCCCGGCTCTCCAGCGGCTCCGACTGCTCCGAGGCCCAGGCGCCGATCCGGCTCCCGGGATGCCGGCCGTTCCAGTAGGCGTCGGCCTCCGCGCCGGTCACCGCGCGGACTTCGCCCTCCACCCTCACCTGCTCCATCAGCGGATCCCAGAAGAAGCACATCGCCGCGCGGGGATTCCCCGCGAGCTCACGTCCCTTTCGGCTCAGGGTGTTGGTGTAGAACACGAACCCCGAGGCGTCGTACCCCTTCAGCAGGACCACCCGCGCGGAGGGGCGGCCGGCCGGGTCCACGGTGGCCACGGTCACCGCGGCGGGCTCGTTCAGCCCGCGGGTCGCGGCGCGCTTGAACAGCGCATCGAATCGATCGAGCGCTTCCTGGAGCTTCGGCATGGTTCCGGCCCGGCCTCCGGAGGGCGATACGGATGCGGGATTGCACCAGCAACCGCCCGCGCTCGCAAACGCCGGTTCTTCTATCTCAAGTTTCGGGATTCAAAGTGCCTGAATCAGGCGATGGATTCCCGCTACCCGCTTTCGCGGGCACAAGCTTCGCGGGAATGACGTCATTTCAGCGAGACGCGTTGCTTTCAGTCTGGCCGTCATTCCCGCGAAAGCGGGAATCCATTTCGGTCAGCGAATCCCGAAACTTGAGTTCTATGCCGCCGCCTCACGGGTAGCGCGTTCCTTCCCCGGCGAGCACCGCGGCGTATCCCTCGCGGTAGGTCGGATAACGAAAACGATAGCCGCTTGTCCGCAGCCTCGCGTTGCTGCACCGTTTGCCCGAGCCCTGTCCCGCGGCCTCGCCGCGACGGACCCGCCGCGGCGCCGGCGCGTCGAGTCGCGCCGCCAACCACTCCATGACCTCGCACTCCTCGACCGGAGCGTCGTCGACCCCGATGTAGACGTCGTCGACCTGCTCGCGGGTGACGAGGTGCGCGAGCGCCCCCGCGCAGTCGTCGCGATGGATCCGGTTCGTATACTTCGGCGGGTCGCCGGCGCAGTCCGCGCCGGCGCGCGCGCGCTCGACGAGCCAGCCGCGTCCGGGACCGTAGATCCCCGCAAAACGCACGATCGTCGCGGGGATCGGGCTCGCGAGCATCCGCCGTTCCCCGGCGGCGAGGCTTTCGCCGGAGAATCCGCGCGGCTGCAACGGCGACGTCTCGTCGATCCATGCGCCGCCTCGCTCTCCGTAGACCGAGGTGCTCGACACGAAGAACGCTCTCCGGGGCGGCTCCGCGCGCAGCTCCAGCACGTCGAGCAACACCGAGACGCCGTCGACGTACGCGCGCCGGTAGGCCCCTTCGTCGCGGCGTCCGGCCGCGACCGCGTAGACCACGACGTCGACGGCGGGGATCGTCCGTTCGACGGCCCCGCGGTCGGTCACGTCGACCGTCAGGGGACGCAGCGGAGCGGGAAGCCGCCGCGCAGACCGCCGGGCGCCCAGGACCTCGTGGCCGCGCTCGCACAGCATCAGGCCGAGTGCGGTTCCGACGTCACCGCAGCCGGCAATCAGGATCCGGGACAATCGACCCCCTCAAGGACTGCGGCACCGCCCGGGGCGGCGCCCGGCGCGTACCCATGCGGACCGAAAGAACGAAGATGCGGATTGTGCCCGATCCCTGGCTTCCCATCGCAGGAGGCCCGGTGACGGCCGCATCCTGTCGCCGGGCATTTGACTGCAATCGATATCGGCATAGACTTCATTCCAGTGACGTCACCCAGCGGGAAAGAGGCCACGGATGAAGGTCATGACCATTCGCAACGTATCGGCGGAGTTGCAGGAGGCGTTGGAGAACGAGAAGCGCCGCCGCGGTTCGTCCCTCAACCGCACGGTCCTCGCGCTGTTGCGTGAAGCGTTGGGGTTGTCGAAGGCCGGGGTGCGCAGCAACGGGCTCCGGCGATTGGCGGGCGCCTGGAGCGAAGAGGAATACAGGCAATTCGAGAAGGCCGTCGCTCCTTTCGACGAGATCGACGAGGCAATCTGGCGGTGATGCGTTTTTGCCTCGACACCTCGGCGTACAGCAATTTCCGGCGTGGCCATCCGAAGGTGGTGGAGCACATCGACCGCGCGGAATGGATTGGGGTTCCAAGCGTGGTGCTCGGTGAGCTCTGGACGGGATTCCTTCTGGGCGGCCGGGCCGGCCGGAACGCGCGGGAGCTGGCGGAGTTCCTCGATCACGCGACGGTCGAAATCCTCGGTTGCGGCATGGACGTTGCCCGCATCTACGCCGAGATCGTCGTCGATCTGCGCCGTGAAGGCACGCCCTTGCCGACCAACGACATCTGGATCGCGGCGGCAGCCGCCCGAGCCGGTGCGACGGTTCTGACGTTCGATGCGCACTTTCGCGAGATCGCGCGCGTCGGCGCCCTCGTGCTCCGACCCTGATTTCCCGAAACGTCCCCGTCGCCCGCGAGCGCCGTTCAACCGCACGTTCCCGGCGTCCATCAACTCAAGTTTCGGGGTTCAAAATACCTTGAATCAGGCGATGGATTCCCGCTTTCGCGGGAATGACGTCATTTCAGCGAGACACGCTACATTTACGCTGTCCGTGGCCGTCTGGCCGTCATTCCCGCGAAAGCGGGAATCCATTTCGGTCAGCGAATCCCGAAACTTGGGCATCGAGACGATCCCGCTTCACGGCTCGGCGCCGATCTCCTCGACGATCAGCTCCGGCCGCTCTTCGCCCCGGAAGGCGTTGACCACGAACCGGTACGCCATCCGCACCTCGCCTCGTGCATTGGTGGAGATCGGCGGCTCGCGGTTGAACGCGATCGCGTCGAGCGGCCGCTCGGCCCCGGGCGGGAGGAGCTTGAGCTTCGCGTGACGCCCGCCGCCCACGGACCGCTCCCCGGACACGCCGAAGATCCCGTCGAAGACCGGCTCGGGGAAGCCCTGCCCCCACGGAGCGGCGTCGCGGATCGCGCGGGCGAGGCCGAGGTTGAAGTCGGGGGCGGGGATCTCACCGTCGGTCAGGACCACCGTCTGGCGCATCTCCGCCGGCATCACCCGGTCCGCCTCGGCCGCGAACGCGGCGCGGAACCGCTCGAACGTCCCGCGCCGGATGGTCAGTCCCGCGGCCATCGCGTGGCCGCCGAAGCGTTCGATGAGTCCGGGATTGCGTATCGCGACGGCGGCGAGGAGGTCGCGCACGTGCACCCCGGGGATCGAACGCACCGAACCCTTGACGAGGCCGCCGTCGCCCGTATCCGGCGCGAACGCGGCGACCGGGCGGTGGAGGCGGTCCTTCACGCGCGCGGCGAGGATGCCGACGACGCCATGGTGCCAGTCCTCGCGGAACAGCGACACCGCGGCGTCGGACGGGGCGCCGTCGAGGGCGTCGAGCAATGCCGCCGCCTGCGCCTGCATCCCGGCCTCGATCTCCCGCCGCTCGACGTTGAGGGCGTCGAGCTCGCGCGCGATGCGTTGCGCCTCGTCCTCGCGCTCGCTCAACAGGCACTCGATGCCGAGGCGCATGTCGGTGAGCCGGCCCGCCGCATTGAGCCGGGGGCCGGCGGCGTAGCCGAAATCCGCCGCCACCGCGCGCCCGGGGTCGCGTCCCGCCACCCGCAGCAGCGCCGCCACCCCCGGCGACCCCTTCCCGGCCCGGATCCGCCGCAGGCCCTGCTCGACGAGGACGCGGTTGTTGTGGTCGAGGGGGACGACGTCGGCCACCGTGCCGAGCGCGACGAGATCGAGGAGCGCCGCGAGATTCGGCCCTCCGCCGTTGCCCGTCCGCTCGCGCCGGTGGGCGCGCAGCGCGCCGAGCACGTAGAACATCACCCCGACCCCGGCGAGGCACTTGCTCGGAAAGCCGTCCCCCGGCCGGTTCGGGTTCACGATGGCGTCGGCCGCGGGCAGGTCCGCTCCGGGAAGGTGATGGTCGGTGATCAGCACACCGATGCCGAGCTGCTTCGCGCGGGCGACGCCATCGACGCTGGAGATGCCGTTGTCCACGGTGACGATGAGGCGGGGGGCGTGTCGTGCGTGCACGATCTCGACGATCTCCGGCGAGAGCCCGTAGCCGTGGCGCATGCGGTTGGGCACCTCGAACGTCACGTGGGCGGCCCCGAGCAGGCGCAGGCCCCGCACCGCGAGCGCGCATCCGGTCGCGCCGTCGGCGTCGTAATCCCCGACGATCACGATGCGCGCCGCCGACTCGATCGCGGCGTCGAGCAGCGCCACCGCGCGGTCGAGATCGAGGAAGCCGCGGGGCGGAAGCAGGCGCGCGAGGGAGTGGTCGAGATCGTGCTCGGAGCCGACGGAGCGCGCCGCCAGCACGCGGCGCAGGACGGGGTGGCGATCGGGGAGGAACCCGGGATCGGACTCCGGCGCCGGGCGGCGCCGGATGCGCTTCGACGGGTGGACGCCGGACGCGGCCATTCTCGGGACGATCCGCTCAGGGGTCGTCCCGGCCGTCCGGGGCGGCCAGGAACACGAGGATCAGCAGGGTCAGCAACGTCAGGTCGAAGGCGGTCTCCTTGGCGTTCCATTCGGACGACTGCCACATCATGAACCATTCGTTCGCAACCACGAGAAAGGCGCCGAACCAGACGAGGAGCGATACCCCGAGGCCGGCGGTCGCCACCGCCTTGGCGCGATGGAAGGCTTCCGGGCGGTTCAGCCGGAACGCGAGCCGCAGCCCCCCGATCCAGCACAGCAGCGCGGACACCCCCTGAAGCACGATGATCGATGCAAAGGAGAGATGATGGAGAACGGGGGATTCCACCGCCCTCCACATGCCCCTGTTGCCTTCGAAGGTGGTGTCCATGCTCATGACGTGGGTGACGAAATCGAAGTTCGAGTCGTAGTCCGCCAGGTTGCCGAACGCGACGAGGGTGAGGTACGCGGCCATGAGGAGCACGGCCCCGGCCTTGGCGGCTCTGGTATGCACTGACCGATCTCCGTAGAATCGCCCGGCTTTCAGGCCGCCTGATCGTACCGGGATCGATGACGCAACGCGCGCCGCGGGGCAATCCGCACGCCGACGTCCGGGCCACGTATTTTCCGCGAAGGTATCGGAGAGGTCTCCCCCTTATGTCCCGCCACGCACCCTCGGGCGCCGGTTCGGATTGCCTGCCCCCCCCCCCCCCCCCCCCGGCACCGTGCGGGCTTTGAACGCCGGCAAGCCGCCGCCATGGCGTCGTCCACTGGATTGGGAGAGATGATCATGCCGTTCCGAAAGCCGATGCGGGCGCCGGTCCCGCCGCCTCCGGGCCGAGGCCGCGGGTTCTCCGTTCGCGCCCTGTTCGCGCTGTGCGCGGCGGCCGTCGTCCTCTTCGCGGCCCCCGCGGAGCGGGCCATGGCGCAGTCCGACCCCGATACGACGCCGGTGAACATCCCCGACGCCAACCTGCGGGCGGCCCTGGAAACCCAGCTGGGCAAGGCTGCCGGAGCGACGATCACCCGTGCGGAGATGGCGGCCCATACCGGGTTCCTTTGGGGGTCGCCCCCTAGGCGGACGCTACGCCTCGACCACGCCGACTGGCGCGGCTATCTTTCTCCCCCTCCCCCGGCCCCCGCTACCGTCTTCAGGGATCTGACGGGACTGGAATACCTCACGGCGATCCAGGGGCTCAGTATGATCCGCCACCGGATCACGGACCTCAGGCCGCTGACCGGCCTCACCGGAATGCGCCGCCTGTGGCTTCGAGAGAACCTGATATCGGACCTCTCGCCGCTACGGGGCCTCCCCCTGGACCACCTGAGCATCCCCTACAACCCGGTCTCGGACCTCTCGCCGCTGGCCGGCATGGTCTGGCTGGCCAACTTCAACTGCAACAGATGCCAAATCTCGGACATCTCGCCGCTGGCCGGCCTGACGCGCCTCACCTACCTGGACCTCCAGAACAACTACATCAGCGACATCTCGCCGCTGACCCGCGTCAACGATCTGTCAGAGGTGTTCCTCTCGGATAACCGCATCTCGGACCTCTCCCCGCTGGCCAACCGCAACCTGCGGACCCTGACCGCCGCCGGCAACCGGATCACGGACCTCTCGCCGCTGCGAAACTCGCTGAACATGGAAACGCTGGACCTCAATGGCAACGAAGGGCTCAGGGACGTTTCCGTGGTGGAGCGCATGGTCGCATTGAAGGTCTTGAGGCTGGACGGGACCGATGTCAGGGACCTCTCGCCGCTGGTCGCAAACACCGGGCTCGGTTCCGGGGACCAGGTCTATCTGCGCAACCTCCCGAATCTGAACGCCGACGCCGAACAGCACGTCGCGACCCTGCGAGGCAGAGGCGTCTCCGTACGGACGAGCAGTCCGCTGCGCGTGGACAAGACGGTGCGGGGCGTGGCCGTGACGCCCGGCGTGGAGCGGCTGACGGTCACCTGGAACCCGCCGACGGTGGGGTACACCCCCGGATTCCAACGGGTCTATTGGTGGTTCGGGTTTCAAGACCGTTCGTCGCGCTTCACCCCGCCCCAGCACCATGACGTCCCCGGCGACGCGTCCAGCTACACCATCCCGAACCTCACCCCCGGCGTCGTGTACAAGGTGCAGATTTACCCTCTCAGTCCCACGGGGGATTTGTCCGCCATAGCCTCCGGCATACCGCTGGCGCCCCAGCCGCCGCCCCCGCCCCGGGTGGACGGCGTGACGGTGACGCCGGCGGTGGAGAGCCTCGTCGTGTCCTGGAACCCGGTCGCCTACGCGAGCGGCTACAAGGTGCAGTGGAGGTCCGGCGAGCAGGACTACGACCCCGCGGCCCGGCAGGCCCGCATCGGCGATGCGGGCACGACGAGCCACACCATCCCCGACCTCACCCCCGGTATCGAGTACACGGTGCGCGTCATCGCCACCAAGGCCAACACGGCCGACGGCGCGCCCTCCGCCGAAGCCACCGGCATACCGTTGGCGACACCGCCGGCCCCGGTGGACGACGTGACGGTGACGCCGGGCGTGGAGAGCCTCGTCGTGTCCTGGGATCCGGTCGCCGACGCGAGCGGCTACAAGGTGCAGTGGAGGTCCGGCGAGCAGGACTACGACCCCGCGGCCCGGCAGGCCCGCACCGGCGATGCGGACACGACGAGCCACACCATCCCCGACCTCGTCCCCGGCGTCGAATACACGGTGCGCGTCATCGCCACCAGGGCCAATGCGCCCGACGGCGAGCCCTCCGCCGAAGCCACCGGCATACCGATGGCGACACCGCCGGCCCGGGTGGACGGCGTGATCGTGACGCCGGGCGTGGAGAGCCTCGTCGTGTCCTGGGATCCGGTCGCCGACGCGAACGGCTACAAGGTGCAGTGGAGGTCCGGCGAGCAGGACTACGACCCCGCGGCCCGGCAGGCCCGCGCCGACGGTATGGGCACGACGAGCCACACCATCCCCGGCCTCGTCCCCGACGTCGAGTACACGGTGCGCGTCATCGCCACCAAGACCAACGCGCCCGACGGCGAGCCTTCCGAGGAGGTGACCGGCGTTCCCGGCCGCCGGGTCGGTGTATCGGTCGCCGATGCGGCCGCGATGGAAGGAGCCGTGGTGGAGCTTCCGGTGCGGCTGACCGAGCCCTCGGTCGCGGTGGTGACGCTGACGTGGATCACGGAAGCCGGGGGCACGGCGCAGGCGGGCGCGGACTACCGGGCGGTGGCGACCGGCAGCCTGACCCTCCAGCCGGGCGATGCGGGGGGGACGTTGCGGGTGTTGACCCTGGACGACGAGCGGGTCGAGCCTGCGGAGACGTTCCGGGTGCGGCTGACGGAGGCCACGAACGCCGCCATCGACCCGGAGGCGGAGTCGGCGACGGGAACGATCTCGGACGACGACACGGAGCCGGCGCGTGGCCGGGCGCTGGGCATGGTGCTGGCAGGCACGGGGCGCGCGATCGCCGCGGATGCGGTGGACGTGGTGGGGGAGCGGTTCACTCGACAGCCGGCAGAGGCGCAGGTGGCGGTGGGCGGTCTGGCGCTCACCGGTGCGGCGTTCGCGACGTGGGAGCCGGACTCGATCCCGGACTCGGCGGCGCCGTGGGGGAGCGCCGGCCAGGACGGAATCGGCGGCGCCTGGGCCACGACCGAAGCGGACGGATGGACGTCGTGGACGCCGGGGGAAGGCTTCCAGCGGGCCTCGGCGCTGGAGTGGCTGTCCCGGAGCTCGTTCGACCTGCCGTTGTCCCGCCGGGACGCCGACGGCGCTGCGGGCGGCGTGGACTGGAGGCTGTGGGGGCGGGGGACGGCAGGCGGGTTCGAAGGCACGCCGGACGCCGGGTTCAGGATGGACGGAGAGGTGCTCAGCGGCTACGTCGGCCTCGACGTTCGTGCGGACCGTGACACCGTGTTGGGGTTGGCCATCGTCCACACCAGGGTCGACGCCGACTATGAAGCCGAGGCGGTGACGGCCGGCGCGGTGGATCTGGACATGACGAGCGTGCTGCCCTACGCGCACTGGAAGCTGCGGCCGGATCTGGGCGTGTGGGGCTTGCTGGGCGTTGGCCGGGGCGAGGTCGAGCTGGAGGACGAGGCCGGCAAGGTCGAGACCGACGTGGAGATGCTGACGGCCGCATTCGGGCTGCGGCAGGAAGTGGCTACGTGGCGGGGAATCGACGTGGCGGTCGAGGCCGATACGTTCCTGGCCGAGCTGGAGGCGGAGGCCGCGAGAGGATTGCCGGCGACCGAGGGCGACGCCAGACGGCTGCGGCTGCGTCTGGAAGGCAGCAAGGAGTGGGAGCTTTCGGCGGTCTCGCGGATCGAGTCGAGCCTGGACGTCGGCGGGCGGTGGGACGGCGGCGATGCGGAGACGGGGCTGGGCGTGGAGGTGGGCGGTGGCTTGACCTACGCGCACACGACGATGGGCCTGGAGGTCGATGCGCGGGGACGGTACCTGCTGGCGCACCGGAAGACGGGGTTCGATGAATGGGGAGGAAGCGTGACCGTCAGGTTCGATCCGGGGCAGGCCAGGCGGGGGCCATGGCTGACGTTCGCGCCGGGGTGGGGCGCGCAGGGGAGCCGGATGGCGCAGATGTGGGATGGCGCGGAGGTGCTGCGTCCGAGCCGGAGCGTCGGTGGAGCGCCGGGGCTGTCGCCGGATCGGCTGGATCTGGACATGGGCTACGGGTTGGTGCCCGGGGGTGCGGAGCTGCTGACGCCTTATGCCGGCTTGTCGATGGCGGGGCCGCAGACGCGCGGTTACAAGGTGGGCACCCGGCTGGAAGTGGATGATGGGCTGGGTCTGGGCGTCGAGGGCAGGCGTTCCGTGTGGGCGGACGGGAATGCGGGGGACGAAGTCATATTCTACGTCCGCGCGCGGTGGTAGAGCGGCGGGCGGACGTTCTCAGCGCCCCGTGAACCGGGGGGGGCGCTTCTCCATGAACGCGGTCCGGCCTTCCTTGTAGTCCTCGCTTGCGAAGCAGGCTTCGACCACCCGCTCGCAGAGCGCGAGGTCGCGCTCTTCAGGGTCCTTGACCAGCTCCGCCACCACCGTCTTGCACGCCTGCACGGTGAGGGGCGCGTTGGCGGCGATGGTCCGCGCATACTCATCGACGAAGGCGCCGATCCCGTCACGCGGCACGACCTGGTTCACGAGCCCCATCCGCAACGCCTCGGGCGCGGTGAAGCGCCGGGCGGTGAACAGGATCTCCTTCGCGTGGGCCGGCCCGACCAGATCGACGAGGGGGCGCAGGCCCCCGTACGAGTAGCCGACCCCGAGCTTCGCGGCGGGGATGCCGAACCGGGAGTCCTCGGTCGCGATGCGGAGGTCCGCGCACAGCGCGGTGGCGAGCCCGCCGCCGACGCAGTAGCCCTCGATCCGCGCGATGACCGGCTTCGGGTGGTGCATGATCGCATCGTACGCGGCGTGGCTCGCCGCGTCGTAGGCTGCGATCTGCTCCGGGGTGCTGCGGTTCCCGGAGAACTCGGAGATGTCGGCGCCGGCCGAGAACGCGCGCCCGCCCTCCCCCGAGAGCACCACCACCCGGACCTCGTCGTCGCCGCGGAACGACTCCATGACCTCGGCGATCCCCACCCACATCGCGTACGAGATCGCGTTGTGCTTCTCTGGCTGGTTGAGCCTGAGACAGCCGACGCCGTCCGCCTTTCCGGCGATGATCCTGTGCGTGGAGACCGGCACCGGCGTCATGGCGGTGGCGGGCGTCTTCATCGCGGGCGCGTTCATGGTCTCTTGCTCTCTTATCCGTGAAATCTTCGACAAAACGACGAAGAATTATCCGCCACCCGGCTTCCGGCCCGCAGATTGCCGGATTCCCGGGGAGCGGTGCGTCCTGGGATCGGCGTGTCCCTTTGGGACACGGGCGTCCCGCCCGCCCTATCTCCGTCCCCTCCCTGAAGCCCCTTGAAGAAAGGCATCCACGCCCCTTCCCCTTGCCGTTTCAACCAGTTGTGGCTCCCAGAGACGAAACGGAAGAGAACGCTTGACAACGGAAGTCACGGATGATGCGCTCTCATTCGTGGGGTATGAAGATGGGTATCCATCCGGCCCGCGGGACACGCCGGATCAGGTGTCGTACCGGTCGTCGTCTCCCTCGGTGAAGATCTGCGTCTTGATGTCCTCGTCGAACTGGTTGTGCTGGTAGGCCCAGAAAATGGCCAGGACGATGGCGACCAGCATCACGAGTCCGGTCGCGGCCCAGATGTAGGGAATGAGTACCTCGCCCATGGATTGTCCTCCCGAATCGTCAACGGCCGTCCTGCGCCGCCGTCTCTTCTCAAGCTCCCCCGTCGCCAGACCAGCCGGACCGAACCCCGATTCGTCAGTGATCGTCCTGCGCCAGCGCCTCCGGCGGCGGCCGGGGATGGTTCGGCGAGCCGGGGTTCGCTTTCAATCCCGCGAGAAAGGCGACCAGCAGGTCGCGTTCGCGGTCGTCCAGGGTGCGAAAGTCCGGGCCGAGGCTGCCGTCGTGGGCGGTGCCCGGCACCTGGACGGCGGGGTCCCGGAAGTAGTCCGCGAGCCACTCCCGCGTCCGGCGCGTCCCCTCGCCGTCGAGCACCGGCGCGACCCCGATCTCCCCCACCCCCAGCGCGCGATGGCAGCTATTGCAGCCCATGCTCCGGTACAGGGTATGGCCCTCGAGGCCCGCTTCGTCCCATTCGTAGTAGTTGCGTGGCTTGGCCGGCTCCGTGTCGCCGAGCTGGCGCACCCCCTTGCCGACCGCCGCCAGCGCGACCAGTACGGCGAACCCGAACATCAGCTTTTCGCCCAGCTTCAGCTTTGCGCTCATGCACCCGCGCCCATCGATGTCGGAGCACGACGGTGGCATCAGAACACGACGTGGAAGAGCAGCTCCACCGCCGCGTACACCACCACCAGCAGGATCCCCACGACGCTGATGCCGAGGATGATCCGCTCGCCCTGCTTCAGCCCTGCCAAAGGCCCGGTGACGAACCGCGACATGACCACGTAGACCACGACCGCGATCAGGATCAGCGTGAAGATCAGCGCCGAGATGGTGTCCGTCAGCTCCACCGCGCCGCTTCGGTCCCGGTGGGCCGCTCTCGCCAGTCCCGCACGCGCCGCTTCGGCTCCGCACGTGGTGCCTCAGCTCCGCACGCCGGTGCTTCAGCGCCGCGCCCCCTCCTCCCGTTCCTTCCGCTCTGCTGCTTCCTTTGCCTTGCGCACGTTGATGGTCCAGACCACGCCCGCGATGCCGCACAGGATGACGACGATCTGGAGCATGATCATGTAGTAGCCCCAGTCCCACCACGGCTGCGCGCCGGTCGCGCTCACGAAGGTGGTGGTCACCGAATCGTAGCGCTGGCCGAACCCCGGCCACGGCATCGTGAACAGGAAGGCTTCGAAGATGGTGACCGCGACGATCAGGATCAGCCACCAGGGGATCTTGCCGTTGCCCTCCTTGATGCCGTCGTAGTCTTCGTCGGAGAAGCGCCCGAAGACCTCCCCCTTGTCCTCCAGCTCGTCGTATTCGTGTTCGATGTCGGCCATCACGGTCTCCGGCGGCGAAGAAGTCGGCGGCTTCAGCGCAGGCTCTCCAGGAACGCGATGATCGCGTCGAGCTCTTCGTCGGTCAGGTGCTTGAACGCGGGCATGATGGAGCCCGGGGTGACCGCCCGCGGGTCGCGGTGGTGCACGTAATGCCACGCCTTCACCCGGTTGCGGCTGGCGATGTGCAGCAGGTCGGGCGCCTTGCGGTCGGAGCCGAACAGGCTGGGGGATTCGCCCTGGACGTCGCCCGCGAGCGGCGGCTCCCCGAAGTAGGCCCAGTCCTGGGTCTGCTCCGGCAGCAGGGTGTGGCACCACCAGCACCCTTCGCGGATGAAGATGACCTTGCCCTTGCCGGCCAGGGTCGGGGCGTGGTCGCCGGTCATCCAGGGGTCGTGCACGGACCAGGCGGAATGTCCCCAGATCTTCTCCTTCTCCTTCGCAAACTCTGTGGGCGGGATCTGGCTCATGTAGGTGGAGCCTCCGACCACCGTAATGGCGATGGACGCGAAGATGACCACCACCAGGAGGCAACAGCCGACGACGTATTTGGGGGGCATGTGCGTACCTCCGAATCAGGCGGCGGCCGGGGCCGGCGTGGGGGCGGCGGGCGTCTCCGGCATGATCTTCTTTCCGTAGCGCGCCGTCATCCACATGTTGTAGAGGAAGATCGGCTGGGCAAAGATGATCAGGGAGCCGAACAGCACCCGTCCCACCATGTAGGGATGGGTGGCGACCACGGACTGGATGTAGGGGATCTCGTACACCTTGGCCGCCCCCTGCACCAGCCCCGCCGCGGTGAGCACGGCCCAGAATCCCAGGAAGCCGATGGCCATCATCCAGAAGTGGAGCTGCGCCAGCTTCCTGCTGTAGAGCTCGCGCTTGAGCAGCTTGGGCAGGCCGTAGTAGATGGCCCCGATCTCGATGAAGGTCGAGAAGCCGAGCAGGGCCAGATGCGCATGGGCCACGATCCAGTGGGTGCCGTGGATGTACCAGTTCAGCGCGCGGGTCTGCTGGAACGCCCCCTGGATGTTGAGCGGGATCGCGAACAGCACCCCGGTCAGCGCCCATTGCAACGGAATGCTGCGGGTGAACATCCACCACTTGTCCTTCATGGTCATCAGCATGTTCACGACGAAGGCCAGCGCCGGGATCATGATCAGCACGCCCGAGACCGAGGCGAAGGACTTGAGCCATTCGGGGATCGGGGCGCCCATCAGGTGGTGCGCGCCGGGGGTCGAGTAGAAGGCGGCGATCGACCAGAAGTGCAGATGGCCGATCTTGTGGCTGTACAGCGTGTTCCCGGAGACCTTGGGGATGATGTAGTAGGCGATGGCGGCGGAGACCGGGGTGATCCACAGGCCCAGGATGTTGTGGGCGTGCCACCAGGTCATGTAGGCCTCGCTCAGGCCGGTGACCGGGAAGAAGTCCGGCACCGCCCCGATGAAGTAGCTCAGGATGATGAACAGGAGCGACGCGCCGAAGAACCACAGGGTGACGTACAGGCCGTCGGCCCGGCGCCTCAGCATGGTCATCCAGATGTTGACGGCCAGCGGCCCGAACACGAACAGCAGGATGTAGGCGTCCACCGGCCAGATCAGGTCCTGGTACTCGCGCCCGGTGGTCATGCCGTTGATGAGGGTGAAGAACACGAAGACCATGCCCAGGTTCCAGGCCCAGCAGTTCCACACCCCGAGCTTCTCGCTCCACAGCCGGGTCTTGCACAGGGCCGGGGTCATGTAGCACATGGCCCCGGCGAAGGCCATGGAGATCCAGCCGAAGATCACGAAGTGCACGTGCACCGGACGGATGCGGCCGAAGTGCAGCCACGGGACGTCGTTGGGGAAGACGTCCGGCCAGGCCAGGCGCATCGACGTGCCCAGGGCCATGAACACCCCGATGTTCAGCATCACGATGGACGAGAAGAAGAAATGCTTGGCCGCCGTGCCCTCGGCGTAGTCCCTGTCGGTCAGGAATCTCTCAACCATGCTCCTTGCCTCCGTTCGGGCCGCGCGCCGGACCCTGCTACTTGCCCTGGCGCACCATGACGGAATTCATGAACCAGAAGCTCAGCGCCGACAGCACCCCGGTCCCGAGGCTGATGGCGAACCCCCAGACCAGCAGCCCCGTCCAGTCGTCGTGGCTGCGCATGCCCATGAGGGGAAGAAACGCGAGCTGGAACACGGTTCCGATGCCGATGCCGACCATGAAGCCGCTGTACAGGATGTTGATCAGTCGGTGCATGCCGTCACCCTCCGCGCTTGTTCGCGACCGTCAGCAGGACGTTGGAGATGAACGCCCAGTAGCCGAAGCCCATGAGGAAGGCGGTGGTGATGATCAGGACGTGGTGGATCGGTCCCACCGCGTCCAGCGCCTCGGCGTTGGTCATGCCGCCGTGGATCATGTTCCCTTCCACGATCCCCAATCCCACGAGCGAGAAGAAGAAACCGAGCACCCCCACCGTGGACAGCCAGAACGAGGCGCCGGCGAGCGCGGGGCTGTACACGTCCCGTCCCGTCAGCCCCGGCAGCACGTGGTAGATGAGCCCCATCATGCCCATGGTCACGCCGCCCACCAGGTTGATGTGCGCGTGCGCGAGCGGATCGATCAGATGCCCCGCCGGTCCCGCTTCCCGCAGCCACTGGGCCACGCCCGGGAAGGTCTGGATCACCCCCTGGACCGTGCCGATGAACAGGTGCACGACGGAGAGCACCAGGAAGCGGAGGACGATGTGGCCCTCCGCGCGGACCTCGCCCCGCGCGCGGGTGGCGGCGGGGGAAGGAGCGGCGGCGGGCCGGCTGCCGACGTCCGCCACGGCGTTCACGGGGCGATCCGCGCGCGTTCGACGCGCCCGAGGTGGCGCACGTAGCCCAGCACCTGGCGGCGCTGGGTGTCGGAGAGGCGGTCCTTCCAGCCTCGCATCGCGGTGCCGGGGATGCCTTCGCCGATCGCGGCATGGAGCTGCTCGTCGCTGCGTTCCATCGTCCGCTCGCCGGTGAGGTCCGCGGGACGGGGGATCATGCGGTAGGCCCATTCCCCGTACCCGCGGCCGGCCGCGCCGTGACAGGGGAGGCAGAGCTGGGCGTAGTAGCTGCGCCCCCGCTCCAGATCCGCGATGCTGGCGCCCCGGTCCAGCACCTCGAAATCCACGGGCTGCGCGATCTTCATGGGAGGCTCCGCCATCGGCCGTTCGGGCACGAAGGACACGACGGCCAGCGCGGACGCGACGGCGAGCACGAGCCCGGTACAGACGACGATGGTGGTCGCAGCCGCATCGTTCACCGACTCGTTCCCGGAACGCCGCCGCGCTCCAGCAGGGCCAGGATGCGGATCTGTCCTTCCTCCAGCTTCATCATCCTCGCTTCCAGGCCTGCCTGCCCTTCTTCCAGCCTCGCCTGCCCAGCCTCCAGCTTCACCATCCTCGTTTCCAGATCCGCCTGCCCCTCCTCCAGAATCGTCTGCTTCACCTCCACGGTCGCCAGACGTTCGCGAACGTCTGCAGCCGTTCCCTGAAGGATCTGCACATCCTCACGCAGCAGCCGGATGTGATCGCTTACCGGCTGGACGGCATACGTCATCCCTGCGATCAGCACCCCGAGCCCCCCCATGATCGCAGCCACCGTCACGATCACTTCCCGAACCCGATGCCAGGACGATGCACCCGACACGTGGGGTTCCGCAGGGATTCCAGCGGGGGACGCGCCTGCCGTCTGCATCGCGAATACTCCTGCCGCTACTTCGTCAATTCGACGTCGAGGGCCGTCGTCTCCCCGGCCTTGACGGTGACCGGGATCTCGGTGTCGCCCAGCCACTCCTGCCAGACGACGAGGGTGTACTCACCCGGCGGGACGTCGGTGATGGAGAAGGCGCCGTCTTCCCCGGTCTGGAAGAAGTACGGATTGTCCACCACCTGCACCCAGCCCAGCATCCAGCCGTGGGCGTCGCAGTCCACCTTCACCGTGCCGGGCCGCTTCAGGACCTTGGTGACCTTCTGGTCCTGCTCCGGCAGCGCCACGTTGAACGCGGTCCGCCTCCCGTAGTACCCGTGCGTGTTGTGCAGCACCGGATCGGAGTTGACGATGTCGAGGCTGCCCTGGCGGACCACCTGGACGTGGGGCTGGAACCGGCAGCTCTTCTGGTCGAGGACGGGCGTCTTCGTCATCATCTCGGGCCACGCCTTGCCCGACTCGATGCCCTTCAGGTACACGACGCTGTCCCTGACCGCGCCTCCGTCTCCCACGAGGATCAGAGGCTCCTTGCGGATGCCGCCGCATACCTGCTTGTCCTTCGTCGGCAGCACGGTCTTCTTCTTCACCGCGCCGTTGAACACGACCTTGCCCCGGACGATCCCGCCGCCGCTGACCTCGACTTCCTCGTAGCTGCCCATGAACACCGGGGTTGCGGCCTCTTCCTGCCCCTCGCCGGAGCCCGCGGCGGGCGCTCCGGCGCCGGCGGATTGGGAAGCGGCGGCGGCCTGCGAGGCGGCGGCTCCGGTGGCCGTCCCCGCTTCCTCCACGGCGGCGGCCGATGACGCACCTTCCTGCTGCGCCACCGTCGGCGGTACCGCGGCCTGGGCGGCGGCGACGGGCAGCGCGGCCAGGGCGACGTCTTCGCCCCGCTCCTGCAGCATCGCGACGCGGGTCGCGTACAGATCCCAATCCGGTCTCAGGGACATGACGTACCAGACGAGCTGCCAGCGCTGCTGCTCGTCGAGAAAGTCCGCGAACGAGGGCATCGGCGTCCCGTCCAGCCCGGTGGTGAAGGTCTGGTACACGCCCTTGGGGCTGCTGTCGCCCACGAACTGCGCCGCGTCGCTGAAGTCCCGTGGCTCGATCGGGAGGCCGGCGTCGTCTTCGAGATCGGGCGCCGACGGCCCGTCGCCCTTGCCGAGGGGGCCGTGGCATTCCTTGCACTGCATGCGCGCGTACACTTCCTTGCCTGCCGCGAGCATCGCCCCGTCGGGGAGGGGCGGCTCGGCGATCTCGACCGGGTCCTCCTGGTATTCCGCCTCCTCCTCCCAGCGCGATGACAACGTCTTGATGTAGGCCACCACCGCCCAGCGGTCGCGCTCGGGCAGGAATTTGAACGACGGCATGTCGTGGTCGGCCACCAGGCCGCGGGAGATGGACTTGAACAAGTCCGCATCGGTGGGGAAGGAGCCGCTCGGAGTGGAGCGGATCTTGAACACCGCCTCGGTGAAGTCCCGCGGCTTGCGCGGCAGCTTGTG
Source organism: Gammaproteobacteria bacterium (assembly GCA_965204915.1). Taxonomy (GTDB): domain Bacteria; phylum Pseudomonadota; class Gammaproteobacteria; order HK1; family HK1; genus HK1. The sequence goes on from OZ242023.1 coordinate 453,501, forward strand.
CTCCGGCGCATACTGGTCGGCAAGCTCCCACACGGCGCCGTTTCCGTCGCCTTCGATCCCGTGGCAGCCGATGCACAAGCCCCGATAGACCCATTCGCCGTGCGCAAGGAGGGTCGGATTCGGCGGCGCCGGCTCGCCGACCGGCTCGATGTTCCCGGTGGCGGCCGACAGGTTGAACACCGAATCGGGGTTGGGCGGCAGGTTCGTCCGCCACCGCACCACCCAGCCCATCGCCACGATCAGCCCGAGCACGAGCACCACCACCGTCAACGAGATCGCCCTGTTCAACGCCGGTCGCCTTCCTGTTCAAACGCGACGACCGCCCGGACGGGCGGTCGTCGTCGATCTCTCCCGGTCGCGGCGCCGGCCACGACGGCTCCGGCGCCAGTGTGCGGATCCGCGACGCCGCTTCAGTGGCGGCCGGGGTCCAGGACCGAGCCCTTGTTGGACCAGTACATGTAGGCTTCCAGTGCCTTCATGGCCTCGCTGTCCACATCGATGACCTCTCCCTCGTTGGGCTTCTCGATGCACCAGTTGACCATGTCGCGCAAGGTCGCGAACTCGCTCATCTGCTCCTGGAACTTCGGGAACTCATGGGGATGGATGTCCGAGGCGATGGGATGGCACATGGCGCAGGCCATGCCGGTCTTCGACAGGTTCACGCCCATCATCTCCTGCGCTTCCGCGTCGCCGTGGAACAGCCTGTCGCCCAGGATGACCTGCTCCATGAAGAGGTCCTGGAACGCCTTCAGGGTGGCGGCGTCATGGGGATCCTTGTGCGCCGCGGATTCCTGGACGACGCCGAACGCGCCGAGACCGATGCATACCGCGCAGCCGGCGGCCAGCAGACAACGCTTGCTCATTCCTTTCACGGTTCGTTCCTCCTCGCTCAGGATCCAGTCCAGTCACGGTCGGCGATGCGCGGCGTCAGGATCTGGTTTCTGTTGTCGCCGGTGCCGGAATCGTGCTCGGCGGTGGCGAACACTTCCTTGCGCCACATCTTGTACTCGTAGTCGACCGCACCGTCCGCCTCATCGAACCTGCCCCAGCCGACGCCGTCGAAGATGTCGCCCGGATCCACGCGAATCATCGGCCTGGTGAGGGCCGGCACCCCGGTGGGCGGATACGGCCACGGCCACGAGGTCGCCAACTGGCCGATGAAGCGGGCGTTGTCGGTCTCGTGGTAGAGGGGCTGGTGCACGTGGCCGTGGATGTTGGTCACGTTGCCGTAGGGCGCGAGGACTTCATGGACCTGGCGCCAGTCGCGCACCCAGAAGTTCCAGCCCGGATAGACCTCGTAGAGCGGCGTGTGGCTCATGATGATGACCGGCTCGTTCTTGGGCCAGTCGGAGAGCGCGGAGGACAGCCACTCCATCTGCGCCTTGCCGAGCCCCGACCAGGGACCGGCCTGGGAGCCGTCGAGGGCCTCCATGTGGCCCATGCGCTCCTTCGGGGTCATGCCCTTGGCGGTCCAGTAGTCGGGCGCATGGCCGACCGTGTTCAGGCCGATGATGCGCACCCCCTTGTGGTCGAACATCCACGGCGACTCGCCGAAGTGCCGGTTCCAGGCTTCCCCCATGTCCAGGTACCAGTCGTGCTCGCCCGGAATGAAGTGCTTCTTGACCGAGGTGATCTCCGCCAGCATGTCCACGCCGAGCTGCAGCTCCACGGGGTCGCCCTTCTGCGCCAGGTCGCCGCCGAAGATCATGAAGTCGAACGACGACCCCTGCTCCTGGATCTCCTTGAAGGCCCGGCCCGCCTTCTCGATGAAGCGCGTGTTCAGCGTCTTCGGGTAGAGGTGGGTGTCGGAGACCCAGGCGAAGCTGAACGACCCCGCCGCCGCGTGGGCGACGTTCATGGTGGTCAAGGTCTGGAAGAGCCCCGCCCCGGCGACGGCGCCGCCGGTCAGCAGGGTGTTGTGAAGGAAGGTCCGGCGTGAGATCTCGATCCGCGAGCCTCCCTTGTCGTGCTGCCGTTTCTTCTGCATCTCATCTCCCCCTTCGTCGTAGTGGTGATACTCGATTGATTCCAAGGGGCGCTGCCTTACCGCTTTACTTCCCCTTCAACTCCACGGGTACCTCCGTGGTCTGGTCGGCCGCGACGGTGACCGGCATCTCGACCAGTCCCATCGTCTCCTGCCAGACGGCCAACGTGTACTCACCCGGCGGCACGTCGGTGATCGAGAACGCGCCGTCCTCCCCGGTCTGCGCGAAGTACGGATTGTCGACCACGTAGATCCAGGCGAGCATCCAGCCGTGGGCGTCGCAATCGATCCGGACTTCGCCGGGAGACCTGAGAAGCTTGGTGACCTTTCCGCCCTGGATGGGGAGGGCCACGTTGAACGCCGTGCGCTTGCCGTAGTAGCCGTGCGTGTTGTGCAGGACCGGATCGGAGTTCACGATGTCGATCTTTCCCCGGCGGGCCACCTGCACGTGGGGTTCGAACCTGCATTTCTCCTGGTCCAGCACCGGCCGGGCCTGGGTCGTCTCCGGCCAGGGCTTGCCGGCGGCCACGTCCTTGAGGAAGACGACGCTGTCCCTGACCGCGCCGCCCTCGCCGACCACGACCAGCGGCTCCTTGCGGATGCCGCCGCATACGTTCTTGTCCTTGGTGGGAAGCACGGTCCGGGTCTTGACCGGCCCGTGGTAGACGACCTTGCCCTGGATCGCCCCTCCTCCGGAGACCTCCCCTTCCTGGTACTTGGCCGCGAGCGCGGGGCTCGCCAGAGAAACGACGAAGAGAGCACTGAGCATCCAATACAGGGTTCGCATGGCATCTCCCGGTGAGGTTCATGCACGGGGGACCGCAATCACCGACAAGTGTCGCGGCCGGAAGCGTTTGGCGTCAATCAGTGTGATTTATTGTTTTTCATTGAGAATCGTTCTCATTTGCCTGACTCCGCATCCTGCGTTGGTCGCAAACTTACGCTTTCCGGCCCTTGATGACAACACCTCACCCCGTTCAGGCCGGAGCCGTTCCAAGCTGGCCGGATCCCTGCTCCCGGGCCTGTCGCCATGCCTCTCGATCGCGCCTGTCGGCGTCCCCCGACAGTCCCGATTCCCCTCGATGCCGTAATCCGGATACCCAAGCGCGCACCTGAAGGCCGCAGCGTGAAATGATGCTGTATCCGCGTCTGTCCACGTCGTTTCCCATCGGCCGGATCTCCAACCCCGGATGCTGCTGCCGCATCCGGTCCGGCGGCAGGCCGGCGAACGCATTGCCGTCGTCCCCGGGCCGTCGTCCCCGGCCTGTCCGAAGCTCACCTGGTACCGTTGTCCGGACGCCCGGCCCGAAACGTGGGTGGCGCTCGAACCGGGTCCACGCCCATCCCATGCCCTTGCCCGAAGCCGGGACGCGCCCGGGAGCTCGGCGCGTATAATCCGCGCCGGCCGGTTCGAGCCGAACGCCAGGACCCCCCGGTGCCGCCGACGGAGCACGACAGCGCCAGCCCCCTCCTCCTGGAGACCGTCAACCTGTCCTGCCTTCGCGGCGACCGCCTGTTGTTCCAGGATCTGGCGGTGCGGGTCACTGCCGGGGAGGTCGTCCAGATCCACGGCCCGAACGGTAGCGGCAAGACCACCTTCCTGCGCATCCTCTGCGGCCTTCAGCCCCCGGGCGGCGGACATGTCCGCTGGCGCGGTCGGGAGGTGTCGCCGGGGGCATCGGAGGTACGAGCCGAGGTCCAGTACGTCGGCCATGCCGGCGGCGTGAAGCTCGACCTCACGCCGCGTGAGAACCTCGACGTGGCCATCGCGCTCGGCGCCCGGCCGACCGGAACCACCGCGGGCGCCGCCCTCGTCCGCCTCGGGATCGGCAGGTTCCGGGACGTCCCCGCCCGCGCCCTCTCGGCCGGCCAGCGCCAGCGCGTGGCCCTGGCCCGCCTGCTCACCTGCGCCGCCGCACTGTGGGTGCTCGACGAACCCTTCACCGCGCTCGATGCCCGCGGCGTCGCGATCATCGATGCGATGCTGCGCGAGCACACCGAGGCCGGCGGCGGCGCGGTGATCGCCAGCCATCATCCGGTGGCGCTGGCCGGCGTGACCCCCCGGCTCGTCCGGATCGACACGAAGACATGAGGGCGTTCACCGCCATCGTGCGCCGCGACCTGATCCTGGCGGCGCGCTACCGCGCGGAGGCACTGAACCCGCTGCTGTTCTTCCTCATCGTGGTCTCCCTCGTCCCGCTCGGACTGAATCCCCGCCGCGAGGTGCTGGCGCTCATCGCGCCGGGGATCGTCTGGATCGGGGCGCTCCTCGCCGCCCTCCTCTCGCTGGAGCGGATGTTCCGGACGGATTTCGAGGACGGCTCGCTGGAGCTCATGCTGATCAGTCCGCATCCGCTGCCGCTCATCGTACTGGCGAAGATCGTCGCGCACTGGCTGGTCACGGGCCTGCCGCTGCTGGCGGCGGCGCCGTTGATCGCGCTGCTGCTCGGCCTGCCGGGCCGAAGCCTGGCGGTGCTGCTGGCGACCCTGGCCCTCGGAACCCCCGCGCTGAGCGCGGTGGGGGCGATCGGCGTCGCGCTGACGGTGGGGCTGCGTCGCGGCGGGATGCTGCTGTCCCTGCTCGTCCTGCCCCTCTACGTTCCGGTGCTCGTCTTCGCGGCGGGCGCGGTGGCCGCCGCCGCGGGCGGACTCCCGGCCCTCGGCCAGCTCTACGTGCTCGGGGCGCTGGCCGCGCTGTCGCTCAGCCTCGCGCCGCTCGCGGCCGCGGCGGCGCTGAGGATCGGCATGAGCTGAAGCAAATGGCACGAGTCCGCCGGCCCTACACCGGCCGGCGGATCGTCGAGATGTGAATCGCCTCGATTCCCGGGGTACCCTTCCCCGCCATGCGCTACGGCACGGCAGACGTCGGAATCCTGGGAGCATCGAACATGGGAGTGCATGACAGTGCCACCGAGGCATCCCGTCGCGCCGGAGGAGGCGCGCGGCCGACGGCGGGGTGATCCATGTGGGCGTTCTTCCACCGCTTCGCGTCCCCGCCGCACTTCTACCGGCTGTCCGGACGCATGGCTCCGTGGATCGGCTGGGCCTGCCTCGGGACGATGGTCGGGGGGCTCTACGGCGGGCTCGTCGCCGCCCCGCCCGACTACCAGCAGGGCGAGAGCTACCGGATCATCTTCGTCCACGTGCCGAGCGCATGGATGTCGCTGTTCATCTACGTGGCGATGGCCGGGGCGAGCGCCGTGGCCCTGGTCTGGCGGATCAAGCTGGCCGAGGTGGTGGCGATCGCGAGTGCGCCGGTGGGCGCTTCGTTCACCTTCCTCGCCCTGGTGACGGGCTCGCTGTGGGGCAAGCCGATGTGGGGCACGTACTGGGTATGGGACGCACGGCTCACCTCCGAGCTCATCCTGCTCTTTCTCTACTTCGGGGTGATCGGGCTGTACGCGGCGATCGAGGACCGGCGCACCGCGAGCCGCGCGGCCGGGCTCTTCGCCATCGTCGGGGTGGTCAACGTCCCCATCATCCACTACTCCGTCGAGTGGTGGCACACCCTGCACCAGGGTCCGACGGTGACCAAGCTCTCGGCCCCGTCGATCCACGTTTCGATGCTGGTCCCGCTGCTGCTGATGGCGCTGGCGTTCACGCTCTTCTACGTGACGGTGCTGCTGATGCGCGCGCGCTGCGAGGTGCTGGAGCGCGAGCGCAACGCCGGCTGGGTGCGGGAACTTGTCACCGGAGAGGGGTCCAACTGACCATGCCCGAGCCCGTCGCCGAATACTTCCGCATGGGCGGCTACGCCTTCTACGTCTGGGGCTCGTACGCCGTGGTGCTCGTGGTGCTCGTGCTCAACCTGGCCGCCCCCGCGCTCAGGCTCCGCCGGGTGCGCCGGACGCTTGCCCGGCAGGCCCGCTTCACGGAGGACCCGGACCCCGGGCAGGACCGCGATGACCCGTAGAGGCCAGAGGATGCTCTTCGTGGGCATGATCGTCGCCGGGGTGGCGGCGGCGGCGGGGCTCGTCATCGCCGCGATGGGCGAAAACATGCTCTACTTCTACAGTCCGAGCCAGATCCGGGCGGGGGAGGCGCCGAGCGGGCCGAGCATCCGGGTCGGCGGACTGGTGGTGGAAGGCAGCGTGCGGCGCGGCGAAGGGCTGGAGGTCTCGTTCACCCTCACCGACGGGGCCGAGGCGGTGGACGTGCGCTACGCCGGCATCCTGCCGGACCTGTTCCGCGAGGGGCAGGGGATCGTGGCCTCGGGGGTGCTGGAGGCGGGGGGCGGGCGCCTGCGGGCCGAGGAAGTCCTCGCCAAGCACGACGAGAACTACATGCCGCCGGAGGTCGCGGAGGCGATGGAGATGGCCAGGCAGGGCGGCAAGATGACACCGCCCCATGGAGCGCGGGAATGACGGGAGAGCCTTGCCGTTCCCGGGAGCGGCGCGTCCTGACGGACATGGGCGTCCCGCCCGCAGCGGACCGAAGGGTCCGGGGCCGAAGGTCCGCGGTCATTTGCAGCGGGCGGGACGCCCGCGCTCCCAAGGGCGCCTCTCGGCCGTCATTCCCGCGAAAGCGGGAATCCAGAGACGCCCGCGCTCCCAGGAGGCACGGACATGATCGGTGAGCTCGGCCATTTCGCGCTGATCCTGGCCTTCGTGGTCGCCTCGATCCAGGGCGTGGTGCCGTTGCTCGGGGCGTGGCGCCGGATCCCGGCCTGGACCGCGGTGGCGGTCTCCGCCGCGCGGGCGCAGTTCCTGCTGATCGGGATCTCCTACCTCTGCCTCACCCACCTGTTCATCGTCTCCGACTTCAGCTTCACCTACGTCGCGCAGAACTCCAATACCGCGCTGCCGCTCTTCTACAAGGTCTCCGCGGTATGGGGCGCCCACGAAGGCTCGATGCTGCTGTGGGCCGCCATCCTCGCGGGATGGGGCTTCGTGGTGGCGACCCTCAGCGCCTCCCTGCCCGACACCTTCCGCGCGCGGGTGCTGGCGGTGATCGCGCTGGTGAGCGTCGGGTTCCACCTCTTCATGCTCCTCACCTCCAACCCCTTCGAGCGGCTGCTCCCCGCGCCCCCGGAAGGGCGCGACCTCAACCCCCTGCTCCAGGACCCCGGCATGGCCGCGCATCCGCCCCTGCTCTACATGGGCTACGTCGGCCTCGTGGTGCCCTTCGCTTTCGCGGTCGCGGCCCTGCTGGAAGGCCGCATCGACCTCGCGTGGACGCGCTGGACCCGGCCCTGGACCACCGTCGCCTGGGCCTTCCTCACCAGCGGGATCATGCTCGGGAGCTGGTGGGCCTACAGCGAGCTGGGCTGGGGCGGCTGGTGGTTCTGGGATCCGGTGGAGAACGCCTCGTTCATGCCCTGGCTGGTGGCCACCGCCCTGATCCACTCCCTGGCGGTGACCGAGCAGCGCGGCGCGTTCCGCGCGTGGACCCTGCTGCTGGCGATCTCCGGATTCTCGCTGAGCCTGCTCGGGACCTTCCTGGTGCGCTCCGGGGTGCTGGTCTCGGTCCATGCCTTCGCCACCGATCCGGCGCGCGGGGTGTTCATCCTCGCCTTCCTCGGGCTGGTGATCGGCTCCGCCCTCGGCCTCTATGCGTGGCGGGCGGCCCGCCTCGCCGGCGGCGGCAGCTTCGAGCCCTGCTCGCGCGAGACCTTCCTGCTCGCCAACAACGTGCTCCTGGTCGCCACGTCGGGGACGGTCCTCCTCGGCACCCTCTACCCGCTGCTGATCGACGCCCTGGGCCAGGGGAAGATCTCGGTGGGTCCGCCCTACTTCAACGCGGTCTTCGTGCCGCTGATGCTGCCGCTGGCCGCGCTGCTCGGGTTCGCGCCGCTCGCCCGCTGGAAGGGCGACGAGTGGCGGCGCCTGCTGCGCAAGCTCCGGCTCCCCTTTGCGGTCGTGGTGATCGCGTCGGTGGCGCTGGCGTTCGGCACCCCTGCCTCGTGGGCGATGGCGGCGGGTACCGGATTCGCGCTGTGGATCGTCGCGGGGGTCGTGCTGGGGCTGCGGGACCGCCTCCGGCACCGGCACGGCGGCGGGTCCGTGCGGCGCGCGCTCGGCCGCGGCTTCACCGGCATGACCCTGGCCCATCTCGGAGCCGCGGTGTTCATCGCCGGGGTCACCTGGACCACCGGCGCGGGGGTGGAACGCGACGTGCGGCTCGCCCCCGGAGAGAGCGCGACCCTCGCCGGGTATTCGTTCCGGTTCGAGGGCATGTCCGGGCATCTCGGACCCAACTACCGCGCCCTGCGCGGCACCCTGCACGTCTCGCGCGACGGCGAGCGCGGAGACGAGCCGGTGGCGGTGCTCCACCCGGAGAAGCGCACCTACATCAGCCAGGCCCAGCCGATGACGGAGGCGGCGGTTCACGCCGGCTTCACCCGCGACCTCTACGTCGCGCTCGGCGAGCCGGTCGAGGATGCGGACGGGGCGTGGACGATGCAGCTCCAGTACAAGCCGCTGGTGCGCTGGATCTGGCTCGGACCGCTCATGATGGCGATCGGCGGCCTGCTCGCGGCGAGCGATCGCCGGTACCGGCCCTCCCTCCGGCCGGAACGGGCGCCGGTGGCGGTGGACGGGGCGCGCGCCTATGGTTGAGCGCGGCGTACCCGCAACCTCTCCGAGCGCCGCGTTCGGGAATGGTGGATGGAGGAGACTCGGGCCGGACGGGCGGATGCATCCGGCTGAAACACATGGCCTGCGCGCACCGGTCCGCCCCCACCCCGCTCGTGGATGCCGTGCGGACGTATCCGCGTCGATGATTGGGCAAGGAGCAGATCCATCCATACCGCTGGCCGCCATCGGGGATCGCGAGTGACGGAGCGGACCATGCACATGTCCACGATCGAACACGGCCTGCGCGCCCTCGTACTCGCCGCCGTCATCGGGCTCGCGGGCGGTGGTGCGGCGGTCCACGCGGCGAGCGTGTTCGAGCCCCGCAGCTTCGCCAACCCCGAGCACGAGGAGCGGTACCACGCCCTCATCGACGAGCTCCGGTGCCTCGTGTGCCAGAACCAGACCATCGCCGAATCGAACGCCGATCTCGCCTCCGATCTCCGGCGCGAGGTGTACCGGATGGTCGAGGACGGGCAGAGTGCGGAGGAGGTCGCCGGGTTCATGGTCGCGCGCTACGGGGACTTCGTGCTCTACCGTCCACCGCTGCGGGGTGGCACGGTGCTGCTCTGGGCCGGACCCTTCCTGCTCGCCGCGGCCGGTCTGGCCGTGCTCGCAGTGCATCTGCGCCGGCGCCGGAGGGCCAAGGCAGCGCCGATCGGCGAAGATGCGCGCGAGCGCTTGCGGCGCCTCATGGAATGAGCCTCTCGCGCAGACGGTTTCTCGCGGGCGCCGGGGCGCTTGCACTGGCGGGGCCGGCCGCCGCTCGGACCGCGGAACCGGACGTGGCGCCGGGGCCGACGGCCCTGCGCGCCGCCCCCGGATCGGCCCGCCTCGCACCCCCGGACTACCCGGAGACGCCGATCTGGGGATACGACGGACGGGTGCCGGGTCCGGTGCTCCGCGTGGCGCAAGGCGGGCGGCTGATCCGCCGCTTCGTCAACGAGCTTCCCCAGCCCTCCACGATCCACTGGCACGGGATCCGGATCGCAAACCCGATGGACGGCGTGCCCGAGCTGACCCAGGCGCCCGTTCCTCCGGGCGGGGACTTCCTCTACGACTTCGTCGCGCCGGACGCGGGGACTTGGTGGTACCACCCGCACCACCGCCCGTGGGAGCAGACGGCGCACGGCCTGTACGGCGCGCTCGTCGTCGAGGAGCCGCTGCCGCCCCGGGTCGACCGGGACGAGGTCCTGCTGATCGACGACTGGCGCCTCACCGAGGATGCGCGCATCCACGAGAGCTTCGGCGCGATGATGGACTGGTCGCACGCCGGGCGCATCGGCAACTGGGTGACGGTCAACGGCGACGGGGATTTCCGGCTCCCCGCCAGGCACCGGGAACGGCTGCGGTTGCGGCTGGCCAACACCGCGAACGCACGCATCTTCGTCCTCGGGCTGCAAGGGATGGAGGGTTGGATCGTGGCGCTCGACGGCCAGCCCCTCGATGTACCGGCGCCGATGCCGTCGCCGGAGGGCCGGATCACGCTCGCTCCCGCGCAGCGCGCCGATCTGGTCGTGGACGTCACGGCCGAAGAAGGTGCGCAGGCGCTTCTGCTTTCGTTCGACCGCGAGCGCGTCCGCCCCGTCGCCACCCTGGACGTCGCGGGCCGGTCCCGCCCGGAGAGGCTTCCGCCACCCCCGCCGTTGCCGGCCAACCCCGTCCCTCCGCTCGGGCCTCTCGCGGATGCGCGATCGGCGACGCTCCGCATGGAAGGCGGGGCCATGGGCAGGATGCGCGAAGCGGTGCTGGACGGACGGACGACGGGGATCCGCGACTTGGTGAAGGCAGGCCGGGCATGGGCCATGAACGGCCTTGCCGAGATGCCGGAAAAGCCCCTTCTCACCGCATCGCGCGACGAGACGGTCCGGATTGCGATGATCAACGACACCGCGTGGCCTCACGCCATGCACCTGCACGGCCACCACTTCCGCCGGCTCGGCCAGGCCGGCCGGCTCGGCCCGCTACGCGACACCATCCTGCTCGACCGGAACGAAAGCGCCGAGATCGCCTTCGTCGCCGACAATCCGGGAGACTGGCTGCTGCACTGCCACATGCTGGAGCACGCACCCGCCGGTATGAGGACGTGGATCAGAGTGGCGGCCTGAACAATCGTCGAACGAGGAGGATCCCGGTGACCATTCGAACCATCCTGCCCGCACTCGCGATGCTCGTCGCGGCGATGCCCGCGTACGCCACCGGCGCCGAAAGATCCGAACGCTGGTACGACCCACCCCGGATCGAATCGGGAGGAGCCGTCTACGCGGAGCACTGCGCACGCTGCCACGGAGCACGCGGCGAGGCGACCCCGAACTGGAGAACGAGGGAGGCGGACGGGGCGTTTCCACCGCCGCCGCTCAACGGCACCGCCCATACGTGGCACCACCCGTTCCGGATCCTGGCGCAGCAGATCAAGTTCGGTGCGCCCGGAGGGACGGGGAAGATGCCGGCGTTCCAGGGCGTGCTCACCGACGAGGAGATCATCAACGTCATCGCATGGTTCCAGAGCCTGTGGCCGGAGGAGATCTACCGGCAATGGTGGGCCATCCAGCAGCGCGCGTCGCAGCAGTGAGGTGCGGGTGCCGCCGGTTGAAGGGCGATCGGAACCACCACGAGGGTGAGCGGCTACGGGGCGTGGTCGGTCGCCATGGATCCTTCGGCCACATGCCGACGGTACCGGGGTTCAAGGATTCCCCCCCTCCTCCCCCCTCCCCCGATGGGTCGTGAGATGGGTCGTGAACGGTCCGGAATCGAGCCGAACAGGAACCACAAAGGAGGCGCACATGCCCAGCTTCGCAATCGTGCCGCCGCCGGTCGCCACCCTTTCCATCGCCGGCTCGGACGCCGTGTTCCCGGTTCGGCGGGTGTATTGCATCGGGCGCAACTACGCCGCGCATACCGTCGAGATGGGGGGCGATCCGAATCGCGAGGCGCCTTTCTTCTTCCAGAAGAATCCCGACAATCTCGATACTTCGGGCGAGTTTCCCTACCCGGCCCGTTCCACCGACGTGCATCACGAGATCGAGCTGGCGGTCATGCTGAAGTCCGGAGGCGTGAACATTCCGGTCGACCGCGCGCTCGACCATGTGTACGGCTATGCGCTGGCGCTGGACATGACCCGCCGCGATCTGCAGGGCGAACAGAAGAAGCTCCGCCGGCCGTGGGAGATCGGCAAGGCGTTCGAGCGTTCGGCACCGGTCGGGCCCGTGCACCCGGCGTCGGCGATCGGGCATCCGTGCGATGGCAGGATCGCGCTGAAGGTCAACGGAGAGCTCCGCCAGGAAGGCGATCTCGACCACATGATCTGGAAGGTGCCGGAGATGATCTCGTACCTCTCGGACTACTTCGAGCTCGCCGCCGGCGACGTCATCCTGTCGGGCACCCCCTCGGGCGTGGCTGCGGTCGAGAGAGGCGACCTGATGGAGCTCGAGGTCGAGGGCGTCGGCGCCATGACCGTCCGGGTCGTCTGAGCGGAGCACCGCATATGCAGGCAGGTGCACGCGCGACCGGGAACGGGAAGTCATGAAGCATCCGAATCGCCGCGGATTCCCGAGGGCCGGCGCAGCCGCTGCCGTCACGCCGGCGGTGGGTTGCCCCGGTCACGTGGACGCCTTCAGACTGTGCGGAGGAAGCGTTCCAACGGCAAGTACTCGACCCGTCCACGAAGACGGGGCCACTCCAATCCGTCGTGGGGATCGCACGAAATCCGGCCTTCCGGCCCGATCTCCATGCCACCAGCGGAGCTCCTCCCCTTGTCCAGCATCGTGAAGCGGCGCCTGCGCGACCTCGTCCGGACGCTCGGTCCGGCCCCGTTCACCGGGCGGCGGGTCGGCATCGAGAAGGAGAGCCTGCGCGTCGACTACGCCGGCTACATCTCCCAGCAGCCTCATCCCGAGGCGCTCGGCTCCGCCCTCACCCACCCCACGATCACCACGGACTTCTCCGAGGCGCTCCTGGAATTCATCACCCCCGCGTACCACGGCGTACGCGAGGTGTCCCGCCACCTTCGCCACCTGCACCGGTTCACCTGTCCGCGGATCGGGGACGAGGTCCTGTGGGCGACGAGCATGCCGTGCATGGTCACCGGCGATCACTCCATTCCCATCGCACGTTACGGCAGCTCGAACGTAGGCACCATGAAGCACGTCTACCGGCGAGGGCTCGGCCACCGCTACGGGCGGGTGATGCAGACCATCTCGGGTGTCCACTTCAACTTCTCCCTGCCGCGGCCGTTCTGGGCCGCGTATCGGGCGTTGGAGGACCGGAGCGCGGAGCGCATCGGTGCATTCTCCTCCGATCGGTACTTCGCACTGGTACGCAACTTCCACCGTCACGGATGGATCGTTCCGCTGCTGTTCGGCGCATCGCCGGCGATCTGCCGTTCGTTTCTCGGCAACGCACCCCATGCGTTCTCCGGGATGGGACGCGGCACCCTCTACGAGCCCTTCGCGACCTCGTTGCGCATGAGCGACATCGGCTACAAGAACAAGTCGCAGCAGCGGCTCGGGATCTCCTACGGCTCCCCCGCCGACTACGTTCGTACCCTGCACGCGGCCACCGAGACCGCGCACCCGCCCTACGAGGAGATCGGGATCGTCGTCGACGGAGGGTATCGCCAGCTCAACACCAACCTGCTCCAGATCGAGAACGAGTTCTACAGCTTCGTCCGTCCGAAGCAGGTCGCTCGCTCGGGAGAGAAGCCGACCGTCGCGCTGCAGCGCCGCGGCGTGCGCTACGTGGAGATCCGGGCGCTCGACGTCGACCCCTTCTCCCCGGTGGGGATCGAGGAAGACACGATGCGGTTCATGGAGGCGTTCCTCATCCACTGCGTGCTCGATGCGAGTCCCTCCATCTCGCGAGGGGAGCAGGACGAGATCGAGGAGAACCAGCGCCTCGTCGCGGTCCGCGGGCGCGACCCGGCGCTCCGGCTCCGGCGTGCCGGATCGGAGGTCGCGATCCTCGACTGGGCCCGCGAGATCGTCGATGCGGTGGCGGAGATCGCGGAGACGCTCGACGCCACGACCCGCACCCGGCGCTACGCCGCCACGGTGGAGTCCCGCCGCGCGGCCCTCGACGATCCGCGGCGGCTGCCGTCGGCCCTGATCCTCGACGAGCTGCACGCGCGCTCCGAGGCGTTCTTCGAGTTCGCCATGCGCAAGTCCCGGGAGCACCGCACGAGTCTGCTCGCGACTCCGCTGCCCGCCGGCCGAGAGGCGGAGTTCGAAGCGCAAGCCGCCGCGTCGCTGCGCGCCCAGTGCGAGATCGAGGCCGCGGACCGCCTCTCGTTCGCCGAGTACCTCCAGCGTTACTTCGCCCAGCGTCCCCGGAGTGCCTGACCAGCCGGCCGTGACCACCTCCGGCAGGTTCACGCCGCCGCTCGGCTCCGGAACCGCAAACCGCACTCGGCAGGGTCGAGACGCAGACCGGGAGGCGCCGCGGTCATGCGCACCGTGCCGGCCGTCGCTCCGCAGGCCGGGAACGGTGGGCACCGCAAGCTGTCTCCCCGACCCCTTCGTCCTGCCTCGAGTTTCGGGATTCGCTGACCGAAATGGATTCCCGCTTTCGCGGGAATGACGTCATTTCAGCGAGACGCGTTGCTTTCAGGCTGGCCGTCATTCCCGCGAAAGCGGGAATCCATCGCCTGATTCAGGCATTTTGAATCCCGAAACTCGAGGTCCTTCGTCCGGTGTATCCTCGCCGCCCTTGACCGAAGCCCCGCCAAGGACCTCTCATGCACGCCGAGACACTCCCGGCCCCTGTCCACCCCTTCGATACACTGGCCGCGCACGGCGTCTGGTCGCCGGCCCTCGTTCCGCTACGCCCGGATCTCGGCATCGATTCCGGGCGGTTCGCCGCCCACGCACGCTGGCTGCTCGCGCAGGGCTGCCACGGCCTCGCGATGTTCGGCACCACCAGCGAGGCGAACTCGTTCTCGGTGGCCGAACGCAAGGCCCTCGTCGAGGAAGCGCTCGGCGCCGGCATCCCGCCCGAGCGGCTCATGATCGGCACCGGTTGCTGCGCCTTCACCGACAGCGTGGAACTCACCCGGCACGCGGTCGACGCCGGCTGCCGCCGCGTACTGATGCTGCCGCCGTTCTACTACAAGGGAATGAGCGACGAAGGGCTCTTCCGCGCCTTCGCCGAGGTCATCGAGCGGGTCGGGGAGCCTGCTCTCCGGGTGTTCCTCTACCACTTCCCGAGGCTCTCCGGGGTACCCGTCACCGAGGGGCTGATCGCCCTGCTCGCCGATGCATTCCCGGAGACCGTCGCCGGCGTGAAGGACAGCTCCGGCGACTGGTCGAACACGCGGATGATGCTCGACCGCTTCCCCTCTCTGGCGATCTTTCCGGGCTCGGAGGTCTTCCTCCTCGACGGGCTCCGCGCCGGCGCCGCCGGCTGCATCACCGCCACCTCCAACGTCAACCCGGCCGGCGCGCGGGCCGTCTTCGACGCCTGGGAGAGCGGGCACGGCGATCCCGACGCGCGGCAGGCGGCGGCCACCGAGGTCCGCCGCGTCATCGATCGGCACCCGGGGATCCCGGCCCAGAAGTACCTGCTTGCCCACCACCGGAACGACCCCGCGTGGCGGGCCGTCCGACCCCCGATGGTCGCGCTGGCCGACGGCGACGGCCGTGTCCTCCTCGACGGCCTCGCCGAGACGGAATTCGACGGCGCCCGCCTCGGCGCCTGATCAGCGCCTGGAGGGAAGGAACGACAGGATGTCGTCAGTCCCCACGCCGATCAGCACGAAGAGCGCTCCGCAGTTCACGAGGACCGTCACCAGGAACGCCAGGAGAAAGGGGGTCTTGCCGGATTTGTGACGCTCAGACCTCCCGGTACACCTCGCCCCCGCCCGCCCGGAACTCCTCCGCCTTCGCCTTCATCCCCTGCGCCAGCGCCTCGTCCACCTCCGCGAGCCCGTGCTCGCGGGCGTAGTCGCGCACGTCCTGGGTGATCTTCATCGAACAGAACTTCGGCCCGCACATCGAGCAGAAGTGGGCGAGCTTGTGCCCTTCCTTCGGCAGGGTCTCGTCGTGGAAGTGGCGCGCGGTGTCCGGATCGAGCGAGAGGTTGAACTGGTCCTCCCAGCGGAACTCGAAACGGGCCTTGGACAGCGCGTTGTCCCGGAGCTGGGCGGCGGGATGCCCCTTGGCGAGGTCGGCGGCGTGGGCGGCGATCTTGTAGGTCACGATGCCCGTCTTCACGTCGTCCTTGTTCGGCAGCCCCAGGTGCTCCTTCGGGGTGACGTAGCAGAGCATCGCGGTGCCGTACCAGCCGATCATCGCCGCCCCGATTCCCGAGGTGATGTGGTCGTAGCCCGGCGCGATGTCGGTGACCAAGGGGCCGAGGGTGTAGAACGGCGCCTCCCGGCACTCGCTCAGCTCCTTCTCCATGTTCTCCCGGATCCGCTGCATGGGCACGTGGCCGGGACCCTCGATCATCACCTGCACGTCGTGCTTCCACGCGATCCGGGCCAGCTCCCCCAGGGTCTCCAGCTCGGCGAACTGCGCCTCGTCGTTGGCGTCGGCGATGGAGCCGGGGCGCAGCCCGTCGCCGAGCGAGAAGGCGACGTCGTATGCCTTCATGATCTCGCAGATTTCATCGAAACGCTCGTAGAGGAAGCTCTCGCGGTGGTGGGTGAGGCACCACTTCGCCATGATCGAGCCGCCGCGGGAGACGATGCCGGTGACCCGGCGCGCGGTGAGCGGCACGTAGGGCAGGCGGATCCCGGCGTGGATCGTGAAGTAGTCGACGCCCTGCTCCGCCTGCTCGAGGAGGGTGTCCCGGTAGAGCTCCCAGGTGAGGTCCTCGGCCACCCCGCCGACCTTCTCCAGCGCCTGGTAGATGGGGACGGTGCCGATCGGCACCGGGCTGTTGCGGATGATCCACTCCCGGGTCTCGTGGATGTTCTTCCCGGTGGAGAGGTCCATGACCGTGTCCGCGCCCCAGCGCGTCGCCCACGTCATCTTCTCGACCTCCTCCCCGATGCTCGACGTCACCGCGGAGTTCCCGATGTTCGCGTTGACCTTCACGAGGAAGTTGCGGCCGATGATCATCGGCTCGCTCTCCGGGTGGTTGACGTTGGAGGGGATGATGGCGCGTCCGGCCGCCACCTCGTCGCGCACGAACTCCGGCGTGACCTCTTCCGGGAGGCTCGCCCCGAACCCCATGCCCGGGTGCCGGTGCCGCCGGACCGCCTCCGGGTACGCCTCGCGCATGCAGCTCTCGCGGATGGCGATGAACTCCATCTCCGGGGTCACGACGCCGCGCCGGGCGTAGTGCATCTGGGTGACGTTGGCCCCGGGCCGGGCGCGGCGCGGCACGCGCAGGTGGGCGAAGCGCAGCGGCGCGAGCTTCGGGTCGCCCTGCCGCTGCCGGCCGTACTCGGAGGACACGCCGCCGAGGGGCTCGGTGTCCCCGCGTTCCTCGATCCACCGGGCGCGCAACGGCGCCAGGCCCCGGCGGACGTCGATCCGCGCGTCCGGGTCGGTATAGGGGCCGGAGGTGTCGTAGACGTAGACGGCGTCGTTGCGCTCGACGCCCTGCGACGAGCGCGTCTCGGCAAGGGTGATCTCCCGGAACGGCACGTTCAGATCGGGCCGGCTGCCGGTCCGGTACACCTTCCTCGAGCTCGGAAAGGGCTGCACCGAATCCGGGTCGACCCGGGCCGTGCGGCTGAGAAATTCGGCGGGGACTGCGCTCATGACGGACACCTCGTTCGGATTGGCGCGGACGCGCTTCGGGACCGGCGGTGCGAACCGCCGCAACGGCGGGGACGAACGCCGGCCGCGGCGGCAGGGTGAAGCTATCCAATCGACCACGGGTTTTCAAGAAACGGCGTCGTGGAACAGCAGTGTCCACCAAGGGATGAACATGGGAAACACCCGTTGGCCATATCGTCTTCGTTCGCAAACCCTTTACCTCGCTTTTCACTTTCTTTGCCGATGACATGGATCGTCGTCAGCCGGCGGGAACACCCGGTCGTGGCGTCAACGCATGGATCCGAGGTATCGGCGGGGTTCGTGTGCGAGCCACGGAGCACGTTCGGCGCTCTGCATGAGCAGCATTGTCACGATCGTCTCCGGCACTTCGCCGACTTCAGCCGCCAACACCGCCCCCTTGAGCAATCTTGCGGCCTCGAAGGTCCGCACACTGCTCGTGGCAGCGGCGCCGGCGACCGCGAAGACGCACGCGACGAGCGCGAACCGTGTGGCGGCGCGGGGCCGTGCCGGCGCCGGGGCGCCCGGTTGCTCGCAGCTCGTGAGGCACGCCAGCACCACCATGAGCTGCAGGGACGCCCCTGCGTCGGCGATGCCGGTGAGCGCCGTGGCGCAGTGTCCGGCGAGGACGGCTCCGCCCAGCGTGCCTGCCCCGGCCGATGCGGCATCGCCGTCTCCCGCACTGCGGCCGGCGGCCCGGAATGCGAAGACCAGCAGGACCAGCCCCGCGGCCAGCCCCGCCACCCCTTCCGTGGCCATGACTTCGACCACCACGTTGTGCGCGTCGTCGAAGCCGCCCGCACGGCCGTCGTCCCGTGCCCCGAATCGTCCCCATGCGTGCCTGAAGTTTTCAGGTCCCCATCCCGTCCACGGACGTTCAAGCCACGCGCGGGCGCCGGCCGTCCATGCAGCCTCCCTGTATCTCAGCGAAAGCAGGGCATCCGGGCCGGTGAGCCGCTCCACGGCCGCGTTCGAGGCCAGGAACTCCGGCAGTGTCTCCGTGCGCGAGGCGACGACCACCGCCGCACTTCCGGCGAGCACGGCCGAGACGGCACCGGCGCCGGTCCACAGGACGATCCGGCGAGTGGCCGGCGTGCTCCGTCCCAGGCTCAGCCAGACCAGGGCCGCGAGGCCGGCCCCGACGCCGAGCAAGGGTCCCCGGCTCCCGGTGAGCGTCAGCGCCCAGAGGCAGACGACGGCCGCGGCCGACCAGAGCGCGACCGTCAGCCCCTTTCTCCAGCGCGCCCCGGATCGGCCCCGGAGCGCGTACAGGGCCAGGCCCGCGCTCACGACGACCGTCCCTTGCAGGTAGTTCGCCAGATGCAGCGGGTTGCCGAAAGGCACGGCGATTCGGGGAAGGGTTTGCCCCCCTGTCGCGGTGGCTTGGCTCTGTGCGATGGCCGTCCATGCGCACAGCAGCCCCGTCGCCGCGAGGAGTGCGAAGATGATCCGCCAGGCGTGAGGCCGCTGCACCATCGCCGCCAGGACGAGGGCGGCGGCCGCCCAGTGCGCCCGATCCACCACCCCGCCCATCCGCTCGTAGCTCGACCACAGGCTTCGCAGCGGATCCGTGCCTGCCGCGCTCGTCAGCAACCCCGTGCCGACCCAGGCTCCGATCGCCAGGGTCATCGGCGTGGCGCGGAGCCGGTACCGGGGATCGCACGCTGCCAGGAGGGCCCAGGCCGCCACCAGGACGGCGATGACGAAGCGGGCATGGACCGCCCGCCCCACGACATAGGGGAAGATCGTGCCTTCGCTGATGATGAAGGGCGTGAGGAGGAGGAGCGCGAACCCGGACCAGACGAGCCCGGCGAGTAGCCCGATGCCGCAGCGGACGCCGCGGCATCGGACGATTGCCTTCATCGTTTCCTTCCCGGACTACTCGGAGTTCGTACCCGGCCAATCGGCGTCCGTCACCCCGTGCTCTTCGGGCCGTACCCCTGTACTGAGCAGGTGCCAGGCCGCGTCGGAGCCGCGCATGTAGGCGCCTGCCGCGAAAGGCGCGGGACTCTGGAGCCTGAGCTGCCATCGTCCTTCCCCGTCGCCGAGCCTCCCGCTCACGATCTTGTGATGGTCCCCGGACTCCAGCACCTGCGACGACACGACGACGGATCCGGAGTTGGCCAGTTCGATCGTCACGTCCTCCTCTCCTTTCGTGCCCTCTCCGTCGAACCCTCTCACGATGACGGCCGTGCTGCTGGTGGCCGCGAGGTTGACGAGGTGCAACGCTCCGACCGGGGCATGATCGGCCGGAAGCATCCATGGGACGATCAGCCGGAACGGGCCGCGTACCGGTTGCGCGGCCCGGGCGGGCGCTTCTCCGCCCTCCCCGCTCGGCCTCTCCGTACACAGCCTGCTTGCCCGCACGTCGGCCAGGATGTCCTGCACCTGCTCCACGTACCCTGCGGCGCTTCCCGTCACCCTGCCGAGCACCCGCCCCAGCAGCATGTCGGCCTCCCTCGTACTCTCGCAGAGCGCACGATCGTCCTGTGCCTCGGCCGCCGCCCATGGCATGGCGGCCATGGCCGCCACCACGATCGCGCACTTCATTCGGCGCTTCATCATCACTCCCTCCTCGCCAGCCCGAATTTCCCACCGGAAGTCGAACAAGGCCGTGGCCTGTACGGCAAGTGTCGAACGCCGGGAACGTCCGGCCGAAGGATGTTAACGCGGCGCCGTGCCGGCGTGCCACTACCACGACGGCGCCACGGGAATCCCCGCCAACGCGATCCATCGCTGCGTATGGCGGGCCGGACCCGTGACCACCGGAGGTCATGCAACCGAGCGGCAGGCGCCCCCTCGCGGCGTCGCGCGACGTCTCTCAACGGCTACCTGTCCCCTGAAGCTCCCCCGATGGAATCATTCGGGGGCAGGCTCTCCCCGTCGCACACTCCGGCCCCGGCGAGGGCCGCCTGACCCAAGCAAATCACCCTCCGGGAAACCCGGGGCGGTTCACCGGACGTCAACGTCGGGAAAACGCTCTTCGTTGGTGCCTTCGTTCATGAGACTCGGAGCAACGGTCTCCGTAGCCGGAGATGGTTGGATTCTGCCGCCCACCCCGGAAAGGTCCGGCTCTCCGTCTCCTCCCGATACCCCCGCGGTATGTGAATCGTTGCGCCCCACGACCGCGTGGAGAACGTCTCTCATGCCGCTGTCCCCTCCCCCGCCGCGGCCCCGGCCTCGTGCGCCCCGGCCATCAGCAGGCCGATGCGCTCGCGGTCGATGGCGTGCGCCGGGTACGCCTCGGACAGCTCGCCGCGCGAGATCACCGCGATGCGGTCCGCGATCTCGAAGATCTCGTCCAGATCCTGACTCACCACCAGCACCGCCGCGCCGGCCCGCGCCATGTCCACCAGCGCCTGGCGGATGAGGGCGGCGGCGCCCGCGTCCACCCCCCAGGTCGGCTGGTTGACCACCACCACCCGCGGGTCGCGGTCGAACTCGCGCCCGACCACGAACTTCTGGAGATTGCCGCCGGAGAGCGCCCTGGCCTCCGGGTTCTCGTGGCTGGTGCGCACGTCGAAGCGGGTGTTGACGCGATGGGCGACCGCACGGGTCCCGGGCCGGTGGACGAACCCCGCGCGCACCATCCCGCGGTCGCAGGCGTGCTGGGTGAGGAGCACGTTCTCCGAGAGCACGAAGCCGGGGACCGCGCTGTGCCCGAGCCGCTCCTCCGGCACGAAGGCGGCGCCGAGCCGGCGGCGCGCGGTGACCCCCCGCGTCCCGCAGGGAACGCCGGCCACGTCCACGGCCTCCGGCCCCGGTGCGAGCCGTTCTCCGGAGAGCGCCTCGAAGAGCTCCGACTGTCCGTTCCCGGCCACCCCCGCGACCGCCACCACCTCGCCGGACCGGACCTCGATCGAGACGTCGCGCAGCGGCACGCCGAAGGGACCCTCGGCCGGGAGGCTCAGGCCGGAGACGGCGAGCATCACCGGCCCTTCTTCGCCCACAGGCCCTCCGGCGCTCACCGTGTGCACGTGCGCGCCGACCATCCGCCGGGCCAGCGAGGCGGCGGTCTCGGCTTGCGGATCGACGTTCGCCACCACCTTGCCGCGGCGCAGGATCGTCGCGTCGTGGCAGAGCTGCTGCACCTCCGCCAGCCGGTGCGAGATGTAGAGCACCGCGCAGCCGTCTTCCGCCAGCCGGCGCAGCGTGACGAAGAGCTGGTCCGCTTCCTGCGGGGTGAGCACCGCGGTCGGCTCGTCCATGATCAACAGGCGCGGCTCCTGCAGCAGGCAGCGCACGATCTCGATGCGCTGGCGCTCCCCCACGGAGAGATCCGCGACCAGGGCGGTGGGCTCCAGCGGCAGGCCGTACTCCGCCGAGACCTGCGCGATGCGCGCGCCCAGCCCTTGCAGATCGAAGGGGCCGGGGGGCAGCGCGAGCGCGATGTTCTCCGCGACGGAGAGCGCCTCGAACAGCGAGAAGTGCTGGAAGACCATGCCGATCCCGAGCCGCCGGGCGGCGGCCGGGCTCGCCACCGTCACCGGCTCGCCGCGCCAGCGCAACTGCCCCCCCGTGGGCTGGAGCGCGCCGTAGACGATCTTGACGAGGGTGGACTTGCCGGCCCCGTTCTCCCCGAGCAGCGCGTGGATCTCCCCCGGCCGCAGGCGCAGGGTCACGTGGTCGTTGGCGGTGAAGTCGCCGAAGCGCTTCACGATGTCGAGCGCTTCGAGGAGGTATTCACCGCTTGCGGGCGGCGGCCCGTCCATCGCGGATGGCGGATTGCTCATTGCGCCTCCCCGACCGTCGTGCCGAACCCCGGCGTCGGGTCCGCGCCAAGCCGGTGACGCGCTTGCCGTCGACAGAGCGGTACGGTCGGAACCTTTTCGATCACCATGCGTGTCCTCGACTCAGGGGGGCGCGAAACCACGGACCGCGGCGCCCTCTCCGGCGTGTGAGGCCCGTGCGAACGGATTATCTCGGCAAGCACCGGGCGAATCCGCATCGGTTCGACCCTTCAAGCCCAAACGTCGTCTCTCGACTCCCAATACTCCCTTACCGTATCGAATCGATCCATCCTGTCCCTGATCTTGAGGATTTCTCTTGGGTAGAATTCGGACATCGTCCGGCATAGCTGCAACATCCATTTCTTCCTGGAGTATCCGTCGATCACCCGGATGTCGTTGGAATTCGAGATCTGGATCTGTCCCCAACCCAATGCGCCTATGGTGAGGCAATCCCAGTCCAGGAACTCGATCGGCGAGAATATGACTTCCGAGACGATGGCCCTTGTGCCTTCGATCGAATATCTGATGATGATCAGGGAGAAGACGTTGACATCGGATTCGTAGAATCGAGCCAACCGTTCCACTGATGTGAGATTGGGCATGTTGAATCTGGTGTCCTCCCGGTGCGTTTTGACGTCCACCACGGAATACATCCCTTCGGTGTCGGTGAATGCCAGATCGGCCATGGCGCGGCGTGCGAAATCTCTTGAATATTCGTCGCACCAGGGCCCAAGGAAGGTATCGAATTCTGCCGACACGAGTGATTCGAGCGCATCACCCACCGCTCTCGGACTGTTTACCGTTTGCAGCGACAGGAAATCCGGTGACGAATTGACATGATCCCTGATGGCAGAAGCCACCTTTCGGTAGTGGCCTTCATAGTAGAATTTCGATTTCACGAGAACAGATTTCCCTGTCGCCGGGTTGGTTCGGATTTGATCCGTTGTTCGGAAAATGAATTTCTCTCCCAAAATACACCATCTGCATATCCCTGAATCGTCGGGTCCTGCCTGGAAGTACGAATGCGTTTCAATGCCCAGCACAGGTATTCCACGTCGATCTCGACTCCACACCAGTTTCTCGATAATTTCTCAGCTACGACCGCAGTGGTGCCACTGCCAAGAAATGGATCGAAGACGAAATCTCCCTTTCTTGAGCTCGCCAATATCAATTTTGCGATTAACTTCTCAGGTTTCTGGGTAGGATGGTCGGTGTTTTCGGGCATCGACCAGAATGGAATCGTCAAATCGGTCCATATGTTCGACGGATGCGTCAGACGATAGTCGCCTTCTTTCTCACGGCGCCAATCCTTCGGTTCTCCGTCGACCCTGTAAGGCGCGAGGACCCTGCGTTTCATCTTCACGGCTTCAACGTCGAAGTAATACTTGTCCGACTTCGTGCAGAACCAGATGTCCTCCGTATTGTTCTTCCAGTTCATCTTCGCTCCACGCCCTTTTTCGCGTTCCCATGTAATTCGATTTCGAACGTGAAATTTCGACTCCAGAACCGGAAAGACAAGTGTAGATGTCCTCCAGTCCGAACATACGTAGATGGTGGCGTCCGGTTTCATCATTGGAATCAACAGATCGATGACGTTCAGGAACCATGATTGATACTCGTTCTTCTCTTTTTTCATGAATGGATTTCCATTGAAATTCCTGGACATGTTGTACGGCGGATCAAGAATGAGGAGATCGACGAATTCGGATGGAAGATATTCCGCCACTTCAAAAATATCGCCTGCGACGAGTCGGCTTTCGAGATCTGCCGGGGCAACGGCCGCATCCACTCGCATGACGTCACGGGACAGCCGGACGATTTCCTCGTCCGTACATGAAAGCGTTCGATTCCTGGGGGCACGTTTTCGCATGACGGGAGCCGTTCATTGCAACCTTCTGCATCAATTCCGATAGGGCGCTGGTGTCGAAAACCACCGCCACCCTCGTGTCGATCGAAGCACGAGGAGCGGCGCGCGGCGCCCGTACGTCGTACATGTCATCCCGGCCGCATCCACCCCTTTCATCGTCACGGACTGCTGCGCCACACCACCCAGGCGCCTGCATATTGCTCCGGCATCATTATCGGCAGCTCCACCATCGGGATCACGCGCCCGT
The DNA here is from genome assembly GCA_965204915.1 of Gammaproteobacteria bacterium. Lineage (GTDB taxonomy): Bacteria > Pseudomonadota > Gammaproteobacteria > HK1 > HK1 > HK1. Next base: position 477,621 of record OZ242023.1, read on the forward strand.
CCGTTCGAGGAGCTGCGCGGCGATGCCCGCCGCGATGGCCGCCGGATGCTTCGAGCGAATCGTGGTCATGCCGATGGGGCAGACGAGCGTAGCGACCCGTGCCTCCTCGATACCGGCATCCCGCAGCCGGCGGACGAACCGGGCCCGCTTGCTGGCCGAGCCGATGAGCCCGACGTAGCCGAAGCGTCCCGCTGCTACCGGCAGCGCGGCCGCCGGCGGCGCGGCTGCAAGCGCCGCGTGGACGATGGCCAGATCGAGCGGGTGGTTGTGGGTCATCACCACCACGAAGGCGCCGTCGGGGGCTCGGGCGAGCTCCCCCGCGGGATCGGCGCTTCGCAACGGATGCACGTTGGCGGGCGCCACGGCGGGAAAGACGTCCTCGCGCTCGTCGATCCAGGTGACGTCGAAGGGCAGCGGGGCGAGCGCGAGCATCAACGCCCGCCCGACATGCCCGGCGCCGAACAGCCAGAGCGGGCGCCGGGGGTCGCGGAACCGTTCGATGACGGCGCCGTCGCCCTCGATTTCGACGGCAAGACCTCCATGCGGAACGACCCCGTCGATGGCGCGTTCCGCGGGAGCAGGAGTGGCGTTGGTCGAGGCGCCCGCGATTCCGTTGCGCGGAATCGCCAAGCGACCGCGCCAGTGGTCGCCGCTTGCAGGGCTGAGCGCCTCATGTGTCTCATGTGCCTCGTGCCCGGCGGCGTCGATGACGACACGCTCGACCGCCCCCGGTCCGATCCACCCACGGGTCACGAAGGGGCCGGCGGCCTCGCGTGCGGCGAGGGCCCGGACTTCATCGAGCCGATCACGATCGAACACCTCGGTGAGCAGGCGCACGCTTCCGCCGCAGCACTGGCCGAGATCGGGACCCAGGGTGAACCGGTCGAGGGTCGCCGCCGGCGCGTTTCGCGAGAGCGCGTCGCGCGCCGCACCGATCGCCCGCCATTCCAGCTCGCCGCCGCCGATCGTTCCATGGAACCCACCGTCCGGCGCGATCACCATGCGCGCGCCCGGCTCACGTGGCGCGGAGCCGCGGACCGCGGCGACCGTCACCAGCGCACAACGCCCGTGCGAGCCGACCATCTCCGCGACCACCGGCCAGATCCGCACCCGCTCGACCCTCCGTATGCATCGGCCCAGCCTCCGGTCCGCACCGAGGCCGCGCCGACGACTTCGACGGTGACTGCAAGGCGCATTCGATGCGCCATCCTCTGCGACGTCAAATCGTTGCCCTGCGGACGACCCGGGTATGGGGTGCGGCGTCCGTCGAACATGGTGCGCCGAGCATTGCCGCCATCGCCGGGGAGCGCTATCCGAATGAGCCCCGCAACGCTTCCAGTCGAGGCATGATATGCGGCGCCTCCTTCGCTTCACATAGCGGCGGCAGCTCGGTTTCGACGGTCTCCCAGGCAAGCCGGTGACCGCTGCGGAGCAACACCCCCTCGATGTCGCTCCAGTCGCGGGAGCGGTCGGCGAATGCCTTGAGCACGATCAGATCTTCCGCCGAGCACGTGTTCAGACGTACGTTGGCCAGGAATCGATAGAAGGTCGCACGCTCGATCACGCGCTCTTCGAACGGCAGCGCACCGAGCGAGATGTCGATCGGAATGCCTCGCTCCGACCGGAGAAGGAGCACCCTGCTCCGATGGGCGAATTCGACGGCGTCGGGGATACGCCCGGCAAACGCGCCGCAGAGCTCTTCGATGTAGTCCGTCTCACGGCCGAAGCCGGCCAGGATGGTGAGATCGACGTCTCCGGTGAGTCGGGGCTCTCCCCAGCGCTGCAGCGCGATGCCGCCAATGAAGCAGAACCTCCACCCTCGAACCCGGCAGAACGACTGGACTTCATTTGCCAGGAGGAACAGATCCCGCATTTCTTCTCTTCCGGGCGAAGACCGCCTGCTGCTCCACCAAGCCGGATCCTCTCTTTGCCGGACGCGCAAGCGTGGCCTCGAATGCGCCGTTCAGGGCCTCGATGTGGTCAGCCACCTCGACGTTGCGGAGACCTTCGCGTCGCAGGTCTTCGAGCCTCGCGGAGGCCGTCCGCCACGCTTCGACGAAGGCGCGCAGCTCGATGTCCCGGTCGCCGGTCATTGGAGGTCCCCGGTCATTTGGAGGTCCATGCCGTAGCCCGCGCATCCCGATGAAATCGGCGATTGGAAGCCGCGATCGCGATCGGAACCACGAACCCGGCGCCGATCACGGTCCAAGTCTCCCACATCGGGCGCGATCGGACCGCATCGCGTCCGCCGCGCGCAGGATCGCCTCCGGCGTGGCCGGGGCGTCGAGGGGGGGCACGCGGCCCGGGGCGAGGTTCGCGAGCGCGTGGGTGAGGGCGGAGAACACCGAGAGCGCAAGCATCAGCGGCGGCTCGCCGACCGCCTTCGAGCGGTGGATGGTGGGCTCGCGGTTGCGGCCCGGCTCGAACAGGGCGACGCGGAAATCGGCCGGCACGTCCGAGCAGGTCGGGATCTTGTAGGTGGAGGGGGCGTGGGTGAGCAGCCGGCCGTCCTCGCCGAAGACCAGCTCCTCGGTGGTCAGCCATCCCATCCCCTGCACGAAGGCGCCTTCGATCTGGCCCATGTCGATGGCCGGGTTCAGCGAGCGGCCGGCGTCGTGGAGGACGTCCACCCGATCCACGCGCATCTCGCCGGTGGCGGTGTCGACGGTCACCTCGGAGCACGCGGCGCCGCCGGCGAAGTACAGGAAGGGGCGCCCGCTCGCGGTGTCGCGGTCCCAGGAGATCTTGGGGGTCGCGTAGTAGCCGGTGGAGGAGAGCGACACGCGCTCGGTGAACGCGAGGGCCGCCAGCCGCTCGAAGGGGACGGCCTCCGCCCCGACCCGCACCATGCCGTTCTCGAACGTGACGTCGGCCTCGCGCACCTGGAAGAGCCGCGCGGCGAGCCCGGCGAGACGGCCGCGGATGGCGCGCGCGGCCCGTTGCGCGGCCATGCCGTTCAGATCCGAGCCGGCCGAGGCGGCGGTGGCCGCGGTGTTGGGCACCTTGTCGGTGCGGGTGGCGGTGATCCGGACCCGATCGCTCCCGATCCCGAACTCCTCCGCCACCACCTGCGCGACCTTGACGTAGAGCCCCTGCCCCATCTCCGTGCCGCCGTGGTTGACCTGCACCGAGCCGTCGGTGAAGACGTGGACCAGCGCGCCGGCCTGGTTGAGATGCTTCAGGGTGAACGAGATCCCGAACTTGACCGGGGTGAGCGCGATCCCCTTGCGCAAGGTGCCGCCGTACGCGCCACGTTGCGCCCGGGCATTGAACCGTGCGATCGCGCGCCGCCGCGCCGCGTAGCCGGCGGTGCGTTCGAGCTGCCGGAGGAGGCGGCGGAGGAGGCCGTGCTCCTCCACCCGCATCCCGTAGGGGGTCACGTCCCGTCCCGGCGCGTAGAGGTTGCGCTTGCGCACGAGCAGCGGGTCGAGCCCGAGGGTGATGGCCGCCGCGTCCATCATCCGCTCGGCGGACAACATGCCCTGCGGCCCGCCGAAGCCGCGGAACGCGGTGTTCGACACCGTGTCGGTGCGCACCCGCCGGGAGTGGATCCGCACCGCCGGGTAGTAGTAGGCGTTGTCGGCGTGGAACATGGCCCGGTCGTTCACGCCGGGGGAGAGGTCGGCCGAGCAGCCGCAGCGGGCGTCGAGCTCGACGTCGACGCCTTCGAGCACGCCCTCGCGGTCGAAGCCGCAACGCCAGTCGACGCGGAAGTCGTGGCGCTTGCCGGTCATCGCCATGTCGTCGTCGCGGTCGAGGCGGAGCTTCGCCGGCCGTCCGGTCACCCGCGCGGCCAGCGCGGCGAGGCAGGCCCATTGCGCGGCCTGCGACTCCTTGCCGCCGAACGCGCCGCCCATCCGCCGGCATTCGCACACCACCGCGGCGTTGGGCACGCCGAGCATGGCGGCGACGAGGTGCTGCACCTCGGAGGGATGCTGGGTGGAGGAATGGACCCGCATCTCGTCGTCCTCGCCGGGGACGGCCAGGGCGACCTGCCCTTCGAGATAGAAGTGGTCCTGGCCGCCGATGCGCAGGCGGCCTTCGATCCGGTGCGGTGCGGCGGCGATGGCGGGCGCGGGCTCGCCGCGCCGGAACTCGTAGGGCGCCTGCACCTCGGCCCCGGCGGCGAGGCCCTGGTCCACGGTGACGGCGGGGGGACGGACATCCACCTCGATGCGGGCGCGGCGCGCGGCGTGGCGGGCCGCGTCGCGGGTCTCGGCGACGACCGCGAACACCACCTGTCCGTGAAAGCGGATCTCGCCGCTTGCGAGGATCGGATCGTCGCCGTGCGCGGCAGGGCTGCAATCGTTCGTTCCGGGGACGTCGGCCGCGGTCAGCACCGCCAGCACCCCGGGAGAGGCCCGCACCGCGTCGAGATCGAGCGAGCGGATCGTTCCGCGCGCGGGCGCGGCAGCGGCCGGCGCGGCGGCGCCGGGAGCAGGACCGGGGCCGGCGCCCGTGGCGTATCCGGGGGCCACGTGCACCGTTCCCGCGGGCTCGGGCAGGTCGTCGACGTAGGCGGCGGTCCCCTGCACGTGGCGGACGGCGCTGTCGTGGGGAAGGGCGAGGCCGACGCTTGCCCCGGCGCCGAGGCCCGGCCGGCTCGCGAGCGCGGCGTTGGTGATGGGCGGGTGCGGCTTCATTGGTGAAGTGCGGTTAGTGCGATTGTCGATTCGACAGGTCCGTTCGCGGCTTCGAGGCGTGCCACGCCCGCTTCACGCCGGGTCCGAACCCTTCGAGCGGCGACCGCTGGCGCGGCCGCCCCCCGGTCAGCGCCGTAGATGGGCAAGGACGGTCCTGTTCCATACGAGCCGAACATCGGTCGATGATTGCCCGTGTGCTTGCGATTCGCAACTTCCTTCCCGCATTCCTTCGGCATCCGTTCATCGGCGCCGGCTTCCCGGAGTGCCTTGACGGCGGCGTGGGTGTCGAAGGTCGCGGCGTTCACGGCGCTCCCCAAACCGATCGCCCGCGGGCGGTCCGGCTTCGCGTCGCACCCGGCGCGCGCAGCATGGCGGCGAGTGTTTCCCCACTCCTGCAAACAGCCCAGGATCTCGGCCTTCCGGCGCACCACCGCGAAATCGCCGAGGTCAGGGCGGCTCGGGGTGACCGTCCGAGCCGTTGTTGGATCAGTCCTCGTCGTGGCCGTCCGGGCTGCCGTTCGCATGGCGTCCGTGGCCACCGTCCGGGCCGTCGTCTGCGTGGCGCCCATGATGATGGCCGTGCTGGTGCTCGCCGTGGTGCCCATGGTGCCCGTACGCGCCCGCCTCCGGCTCGAAGGGAAGCTCGGCCCGGACGACCTCGGCCCCCAGACCGGCGACCATTTCATCGAGGACGTGGTCGGCCAGGTAGCGGAGTTCGTGCCGGCCGACCTGCACCGGAACGTGGCGGTTCCCGAGATGGTAGGCGGCCCGCGCCAGGATCCGGGCATCGTCCGCCCGCACCACGCTCACCGTCTCGGGTCCCGCCGCCACCTCGATGCACCGCCCGCAGTCCGAGCGCAGCCGGTCGCCGCCGCGCAGGACGCTGCCGCGCTCCAGCAGGAGCGCGACCTCGCGGCCGTCGTCGAGCCGGGTGCGGAGCCGACTCTTGCAGCGCAGCTCGAAGGGCAGGATCAATCGCCCGTCGAGGGCTCGGTCGTCCGCCCCGGCGTCCGCCTCCGCGGCCCGCTCCCGGACGACGATCAGATCTGGGTTCTGAGCGGAAGGTGTGGCCATTTCGGATCGTGGGGTCGGGATCGGGGGGTATCTTGCAGTCCGGCCGGATCGCAGGCGGGAGGGGCCGAAGGTCACCAGGACGTCGCCAGGGTTCGACCGGACTGGAGCGGGTTGGCGGGCCGGTATGCAAAGGCCGGGATGGACGGAGCGGAACGGTCCGGTGGACGATCCGGTCCGTAGCGCGCCGCCCGTGGGCTCGAATGCCGATCGGAGGCGGCCCCTCAGAACAGGAAGTAGCGCTGCGCGAGCGGCAGCTCCGCCGCCGGCTCGCACTCCAGCCGCTCCCCGTCCGCCTTCACCTCGTAGGTCTGGGGGTCCACTTCGATACGGGGCAGGGAGTCGTTCAGCACCATGTCCGACTTCCCCACCCCCCGCGTGTTCGCCACCGCCACGCAACGCTTGCGAAGGCCGAGCCGATCCCCCACCCCTGCCTCCGCCGCGGCCCGGCTGACGAAGGTCGCGCTCGTGCTCGCCCGCGCCCGCCCCAACGCCCCGAACATCGGCCGGTAATGGACCGGCTGCGGGGTCGGGATCGATGCATTCGGATCGCCCATCGGCGCCGCCACGATCATCCCGCCCTTGATGATCATGGCCGGCTTGACGCCGAAGAACGCGGGCTTCCAGAGCACCAGATCGGCGAACTTCCCCTTCTCCACCGACCCGACCTCGTGCGCGATCCCGTGGGCGATGGCGGGGTTGATGGTGTACTTGGCGACGTAGCGGCGGGCGCGCAGGTTGTCGCTGCGCGCGCCGTCGCCGGGAAGGGCGCCCCGCTGCACCTTCATCTTGTGGGCGGTCTGCCAGGTCCGGGTGACCACCTCCCCTACCCGCCCCATCGCCTGGGAGTCGGAGGCGATCATCGAGAACGCGCCGAGGTCGTGCAGGACGTCCTCCGCCGCGATGGTCTCGCGGCGGATGCGCGATTCCGCGAACGCCACGTCCTCCGGGATGTTCTTGTCCAGGTGATGGCAGACCATCAGCATGTCGAGGTGTTCGTCCACCGTGTTCACGGTGTAGGGCCGGGTCGGGTTGGTGCTCGACGGCAGCACGTTGGCCTCGCCGCATGCCTTGATGATGTCCGGCGCATGTCCGCCGCCCGCCCCTTCGGTGTGGTAGGTATGGATCGTGCGCCCGCCGATCGCCTCGAACGTGCGCTCGACGAAGCCCGACTCGTTGAGGGTGTCGGTGTGGATCGCGACCTGGACGTCGAAGCGGTCCGCCACTGCGAGGCAGTTGTCGATGGCGGCAGGGGTCGTGCCCCAGTCCTCGTGCAGCTTGAGCCCCATCGCGCCCGCCGCGATCTGCTCTTCGAGCGCCTCGGGCCGGCTGGCGTTGCCCTTGCCGAGGAAGCCGAGGTTCATCGGCAGGGCCTCGGCCGCCTCCAGCATGCGCTCGATGTGCCAGGGGCCGGGGGTGCAGGTGGTGGCGTTGGTGCCCGCCGCCGGACCGGTCCCGCCGCCCAGCATGGTGGTGACCCCCGACATCAGGGCGTCCTCGACCTGCTGGGGGCAGATGAAGTGGATATGGGCGTCGATCGCCCCGGCGGTGAGGATGAGCCCTTCCCCCGCGATGGCTTCGGTGCCGGGGCCGATGACCACGTCCACCCCCGGCTGGGTGTCCGGATTGCCGGCCTTGCCGATCGCGGCGATGCGCCCGTCCTTGAGGCCCACGTCGGCCTTGACGATGCCCCAGTGGTCGAGGATGAGCGCGTTGGTGACGACGGTGTCCACGGTGCCGGCGGAGGCGAGCTGGCTCTGTCCCATCCCGTCCCGGATCACCTTGCCGCCGCCGAACTTGACCTCCTCGCCGGGGATCGCGTGATCGGACTCCACCTCGATCACCAGCTCGGTGTCCCCGAGGCGGACCCGATCCCCGGTGGTGGGACCGTACATCTCCGCGTACGCCCGCCGGCGGATGGTGCTCATGGCTTCAAGGGCTCATGGAGCGGGAACGGTGCTCCGCCTGTCCCTGGTGTCGGCCGGAGGCGCCCGGCGAGGTGCCGGCGGTCATCGAACGGTTCCCCGCCTGTCTCCGGCACTGACCGGAGGCGCCCGCCGGTCCGCGCAGTGGAGTGGAACCGCCAGGCAACCGCGCCGGCGGTCGCCACTCGGATACAGGCTGGCTTGGGCATCTACGGGCTCGAATTCCCGCGCTTGCCGGCCGGCGCGGTCCACTCCGCCGCGGAGACTGCCATCGCCGGGACCGTCTCGCGTGCTCGTGCTCGCGGGCGGGCTTCAGTCCACGGGACCATCGACCGCGCCCTGGAATCCGATGACGTGCCGCCGGCCCGCGAAGGCGACCAGCGCCACCTCGCGCTCCTGCCCCGGCTCGAACCGGACCGCGGTCCCCGCCGGGACGTCGAGCCGGTAGCCGCGCGCCCGTTCGCGCTCGAACGAGAGGGCGGGGTTGGTCTCCGCGAAGTGGTAGTGGGAGCCGACCTGGACGGGCCGGTCTCCGGTGTTGGCGACGGTGAGGCGCCGGGTGGCCCGGCCCTCGTTCAGGGCGAGCTCGCCTTCCTCGACGAACACTTCGCCCGGAATCATCCGATGCGGTCCGGGTGGGGATGGCGCTCGGGAAGCATGATCATCGCAGGCGGTCCGCGTGGAGAGTGCGCTTGGGGAGCATGGTCGTCGCGAGCCGTCAGAGGATGGGATCGTGGACGGTGACGAGCTTGGTGCCGTCGGGGAACGTGGCCTCGACCTGGACCTCGTCGATCATCTCCGGCACCCCTTCCATCACGTCGTCGCGGCGGAGCAGGGTGGTGCCGTGGCTCATCAGATCGGCCACCGTCCGGCCTTCGCGGGCGCCTTCCAGGATGGCGGCGGAGATGAACGCGACCGCTTCCGGGTAGTTGAGCTTCAGGCCCCGCGCCTTGCGGCGTTCCGCGAGCAGGGCGGCGGTGAACACCAGAAGCTTGTCCTTCTCTCGGGGCGACAGCTCCACGGCATCCTTCCTCTTGCATCCCGGCCGAATGGATCGATGAGCCAAGGCGTTGCACGAGGTCCGGGGGGAACGACCGGATCACGCGCCCCGATCATCGGCCGAAAGGACCGGGACTGCAACCTGCTCCCGGCAGGCGTCCCCGGACAACCGGGAGGTGCGCCATGCGTCCGGCGAAGAGATGGATCCCGGACGTCGAGAGCCGCAACCGGCGCAGGCCGATGCCGGGAGGCATATGATCCGGCCCGTCGAGATCGAACGGGCAGGAACCGTTGAGCGCGCACCTCCTTTCGACGGTCGGCGAGGCCGCGCCGTCCCGCTGCCATCACTGCGGGGCGACGCTCGGCCGCGGCGCGCGCGAGGTCATGGTGTCGGGGCGCGAGGCGCAGGTATGCGGCGACGCCTGCCGTACCGCGGTCGAGACCATCGCGAACGCCGGGCTCGATGCCTGGTACGGGTTGCGCACCCACTCTGACGCGCAAGGCGCGTCCACCGCCGACCCCCGCCACCAGGCGGAGCTGGACGCATGGCGGGTCCCCGAGGTCGAGGCGTCCGTGGTGCGGCGCACCGGCGACGGCCATGGCGGCCACGAGCCCGGGAGGAGCGCGCACGGCACGTGCGCCGTCACCCTCACGGTGGAGGGGATGCGTTGCGCCGGGTGCGCGTGGCTGGTCGAGGGCCTGCTCACGTCGGCTCCGGGGGTGGACGCCGCCACCGTCGACTTCCCGCTACGGCGAGCCGAGGTGCGGTTCGACGCGCGCGCCACGCGCCTGCACGTCCTGCTCGAAACACTGGCCAGGGCCGGATACCGCGCCGCCCCCTATACCGTGCACGCGGAGGAGGCGGGCATCGAGTCCGAGCGACGCGCCCGCATCCGGGGGCTCGGCATCTCGGCGGTGTTCGGGATGCAGGTGATGCTGCTGAGCATCGCGCTCTACGCGAGCGACCACCACGGCGGCATGGACGCCGGTTTCGAGCAGCTCTTCCGGTGGCTGGCGATGGTGCTCACGGTTCCGGTGCTGGTCTGGCCGGGACGGGCCTTCTTCACCGGCGCCGCGGCGGCGCTTCGCGGCCGGCGGCTGACCATGGACGTACCGGTGGCGCTGGGCCTCTCGATTGCCTTCCTCGGAAGCGTCTTCGCGACGCTCGCCGGCGAGGGCGAGGTCTGGTTCGACTCGGTGGTGATGTTCGTCACCCTGCTCAACGGCGCCCGCTACCTGGAGCTGCTCGCCCGCCGGCGGGCCACCGCGGCGATCCGCGCCCTCGCCCGCTCCGCTCCGCTGGTGGCGACCCGCGTGCCCGGAAGTGGGGGCGGGAGCGAGGGTGCCGGCACGATGGCCGAAAGGGCTGAACGGGCCGAAGGGGCCGAACGGGTGCCGGCCGCGGCGCTCCGTCCCGGCGACCGGGTGCGGATACGCCCCGGCGAGGTGGTTCCCGCCGACGGCGTGATCCGCTCCGGGCACTCCGCGTTCGACGAAGCGCTGCTCACCGGGGAATCGAATCCGGCGCCGCGCTCGGCCGGCGAGACGGTGCTCGCGGGCAGCGTCAACGGCTCCGGGGTGGTCGAGGTCGAGGTGCGGTGCGCCGGAGACGAGACGGTGCTCGGCGGGGTGCTCCGGCGGGCCGGGCAGGCGGCGCGGGAACGGCCGGCGATCGCGGTGCTCGCGGATCGGGCCGCGGCGTGGTTCATCGCCGGGGTCCTCGTGCTCGCGGCCGGGGTCGCGGTCGGATGGCTGCTCCACGATCCGGCCAGGATGGTCCCGGTGCTGGTCTCGGTCCTGGTGGTGACCTGTCCCTGCGCCCTCTCGCTCGCCACCCCGGCCGCGATGACCGCGGCCCTCGGCGCCCTCGCCCGCGCCGGGCTCGTCGCCACCCGCGCGAACGCGGTCGAGCGGCTCGCGCTCGCCACCCACTGCCTCGCCGACAAGACCGGCACCCTCACCGAGGGGCGGTTCCGCCTGCGGTCGGTCTCGGCCCTTGCCGGTGTTCCGGGGTCGCGGTGCCTTGCGCTGGCGGCGGCCCTGGAGCGCTACGCCGCGCATCCCGTGGCCTCGGCGATCATCGCGGCGGCAGCGGACGGCCCCGGAGAGCGGGAGGCGGGCGCTGTGCCGTCCCGTGGACCGGCAGGCGAGGCGCAGACGACGCCCGGCCCGGAGGCGGCCCGCGCCGATCCCGTGGTGGAAGACGCCAGCGCGGATACCGGAGGCGTCACGGGCCGGATCGGCGGCGTTCGCTACGCGGTGGGCAGCGCGGACTACGTCGCCCGCGCCTGTGGGCTTGTCCCGGGCGTCTTCGGTATCGATCCCGGCGGTGCAACCCACGTCTTTCTCGCCCGAACAGGGATCCTGCTCGCCCGCTTCACCCTCGCCGACACGCTGCGCACCGGCGCACACGCGCTGGTCGAGGGGCTCCGGGCGCGCGGGGTCGAGACCACCATCGCGTCCGGCGACTCCGCCGGCGCGGTCGAGCGCGCGGCCCGCGCCCTCGGGGTCGCGCACCATCTCGCGGGGCTCTCGCCGGAGGACAAGCTCCGGGAAGCGGCGCGGCTCGCCGCGCGCGGAGAGCGGGTGCTGATGCTCGGCGACGGGGTCAACGACACCCCCGCGCTGGCCGGCGCCCACGTCTCGGTGGCGATGGGGCGCGGGGCGGCGGCAGCCGCGGCCCGCGCCGACGCGGTGCTCATCGGCGACGACCCCGGAAGGCTGCTCGCGGGGCTCGACGTCGCCCGCCGCGCCCGGCGCATCGTGAAGCAGAACCTCGCCTGGGCCCTGGGCTACAACCTCGTCGCGCTGCCGCTGGCCGCCGCCGGCGCGGTGCCGCCCTGGGCCGCCGCGATCGGGATGTCCCTGAGCTCCCTCGCGGTGGCCGGCAACGCGCTCCGCCTCGGGCGCGCGCCGAACGCTCCCCGGCGCTGACCGCGGCCGACCGAAATGGAGATCCTTCCCCTGCTCATCGGGATCTCGGTGGTCGTGGCCATCGCGGTGGCCGGGGTCTTCGTGTGGGCGGTCCGTTCGGGCCAGTTCGACGACCTCGACACCCCGGCGGTACGCATCCTCACCGACGACGACGAACCGCCCCCACGCGGCTGATCCCGTGCAGCCGGCCGCCGGCGAACGCGCCCCGGAAGGCCATTACGGCCGGCCCTTGTACACCCGACTGCTGCATACACCAAAGATCCGTCATTCCCCCGATCAAGCCGGGAACGAGCTTCGCGGGAATGACGGGTTGAAGAAGACCGTTCACGTGTAGCTACCCTTACTGGCAGTGAACATGAACCACACGCTGCTCCGGCCAGCGAACCCCGTATCTTCGAGCGCCTGATTCAACCTCCACCGCGAAAAGACAACGGCCCCGACGCGCCCCATCGCGGACTTGCTTTCGATCAAGGAATACGGCGATCCGCAACTGGTAGACTTCCGCGATACTTCGATCCGGACCGGCCTACATCGGGGAGGCGATGCGCATGCCGCTTCGCCACGTACTCGGACTGCTGGCCCGCCCGAGGGCGGAGTGGCAGGCGATCCACGACCGGCGCTACGGTGTGGCGCGGTCGTTCCTCGCGCATACCGCGATCTTCGCGCTGGTTCCCGCCGTCGCCGGCTACGTCGGCACCACCAGGACCGGGTGGCAGATCGGCGCGGGCGACGTGGTGCGCCTGACCGGGGAGAGCGCGCTCCGTATCGCGCTGCTCTACTACCTCGCGATGGTGGCCGCGACCTTCTCCGTCGCCTGGGTGATCCACTGGATGAGCCGCACCTACGGGGCGAGCCAGCCGCTCGGACAGTGCTACGCGCTGGCCACGTACACCGCCACCCCCCTCTTCCTCGTCGGCTCAATGCACCTCCAGCCCATCCTCTGGCTCAACCTCGTCATCGGCCTGCCGGCGCTCGGCTACGCCATCTTCATCTTCTACACCGGCGTGCCGGCGATGATGGAGATCCCCGAAGAACGGGGCTTCCTCTTCGCCAGCGCGGTGATGGCCTTCGGCCTGGTGGCGCTGGTCGCGACGCTCGCCGCCACCGTCCTGCTGTGGAGCTCCGGCTTCGCGCCAGCCTTCACGCACTGATGACGAGCGGATGACGAGCGGCCGGACGGGCTCCCGGCGGATCCAGCCCGAGTCGGAGTAGCCGGAAGCGAAGCGGGACTGCGCGGCAGAGGACGGGGGCGGAGACGGGACGGAAGGATGGGAGCGGATCGAACGGACATGCGCGAGACCTACAACGACACCGTGGTGCGCCAGTTCGCGGTGATGACCATCGTGTGGGGGATCGTGGGCATGCTGGTCGGGGTGGTCATCGCCGCGCAGCTCGCGTGGCCGGCGCTCAACTTCGACCTCCCCTGGATCAGCTACGGCCGGCTCCGCCCCCTGCACACCAACGCGGTGATCTTCGCGTTCGGCGGCTGTGCGCTGTTCGCGACCTCGTACCACGTGGTGCAGCGCACCTGCCACGTGCGCCTGTTCTGCCGCCGGCTCGCGGCGTTCACCTTCTGGGGCTGGCAGGCGGTGATCGTGCTCGCCGCGATCACCCTGCCGCTGGGCATCACCCAGGGCAAGGAGTACGCGGAGCTCGAATGGCCGATCGACGTCCTCATCGCGGTGGTGTGGGTGGCCTACGCGGTGGTCTTCCTCGGCACCATCGCCAAGCGCAGGGTGCGCCACATCTACGTGGCGAACTGGTTCTTCGCCGCCTTCATCCTCGCGGTGGCCCTGCTGCACGTCGTCAACAGCGCGGTCATCCCGGTGGGCCTGTGGAAGTCCTACTCCCTCTACGCCGGGGTGCAGGACGCGATGGTGCAGTGGTGGTACGGGCACAACGCGGTCGGCTTCTTCCTGACCGCCGGCTTCCTCGGGATCATGTACTACTTCGTGCCCAAGCAGGCGGGGCGCCCGATCTATTCCTACCGGCTGTCCATCGTGCACTTCTGGGCGCTCGTCTTCACCTACATGTGGGCCGGCCCCCACCACCTGCACTACACCGCCCTGCCCGACTGGGCGCAATCGCTGGGGATGGTGATGTCGCTCATCCTGCTCGCGCCGTCCTGGGGCGGGATGATCAACGGCATCATGACGCTGTCCGGCGCGTGGGAGAAGCTGCGCACCGATCCGGTGCTGCGCTTCCTGATCGTCTCGGTCTCCTTCTACGGCATGTCCACCTTCGAGGGGCCGATGATGTCGATCAAGACCGTGAACGCGCTCTCGCACTACACCGACTGGACCATCGGCCACGTGCACTCGGGCGCGCTCGGCTGGGTCGCCTTCGTCTCCATCGGCGCGATGTACTACCTCATCCCGCGGCTGTTCGGCCGCGCGCTCCACAGCCTGCGCCTGGTCGAGACCCACTTCTGGATCTCCACCGTCGGCATCGTGCTCTACATCACGTCGATGTGGGTCGCGGGCATCATGCAGGGGCTGATGTGGCGGGCGGTGAACGACGACGGGACGCTGACCTACAGCTTCGTCGAGTCGGTGGAGGCCATGCATCCCTTCTACGTCATCCGCTTCCTCGGCGGGGTGCTGTTCTTCGCGGGGATGGTGGTGATGGCCTGGAACCTGTGGCGGACGGTGCGGGGCGCCCGGCCCGCGGACGCGGCGATCCCCGCCCCCGCCCACTGAACGCACGGCCGGACGGACAGGGACAGGAAAGAGACGGGAAAGGGACGGAAAGGGACGGGAAAGAAGTCGGAAGAGAGGGGGAGGGACGCATGGCGCGTGGACACGAGAGGATCGAGACCAACATCGGACTGATGGTGATCCTCGTCCTGATCGTGAGCAGCTTCGGGGGCCTGGTCACGATCCTGCCCCTGTTCAGCCAGGGCAACCTGCTGCGCCCGGTCGAAGGTATCGAGCCCTATCCCGCGCTCCAGCTCGCGGGCCGCGACGTGTACGTCCGCGAGGGCTGCTACGTCTGCCACTCGCAGATGATCCGCCCCTTCCGCGCGGAGACCGAGCGCTACGGCCACTACTCGGTGGCCGGCGAGTTCGTCTACGACCGCCCCTTCCAGTGGGGATCGCGGCGTGCCGGACCGGACCTGCACCGGGTGGGCGGCCGATACAGTGACGAGTGGCACCGCGTGCACCTGGTGAACCCCCGCGACGTGGTGCCCGAATCGATCATGCCGGGCTATCCGTGGCTCGCGGAGAACCCGGTCGACGGCGACACGGTGCAACGCCGCATGAGCGCGTTGCGCACCCTCGGGCACCCCTACACCGATGCGCAGATCGAGAACGCGCCGGCCGCGGTCGCGGGCCGGACCGAGATGGACGCGATGATCGCCTACCTGCAAGGGCTCGGCACCGCGATCCGGACGAGGCGGTAGGGCGCGCACAATGCGCATGGGAGCAAAGCGGGAGATCCGGGATGGCCGCCTGGGAACGGCGTGTCCCTCCGGGACAGCGTGTCCTGTACGGACACGCCGATCCCAGGACGCGCCGCTTCCGGGAACCCGGCATCCGGGAGCCGGCAGCCGGGCGGCGGACGATTCTTCGTCGTTTTGTCGAAGACTTCACGGGTAAGGGACTACCTCGTCCGGCGCATCCTGCCGATGTCGTCCCGTCCGTCATCCCACCCTCCATCGGCCGTGGCATGATCACCTACCTCGTCCGGCGCGTCCTCCTGATGTTCCCGACCCTGATCGGGATCACCCTGGTGGTCTTCATGGTGATGGCGGCGTCGCCGGGGGGCATCAGCGCCCAGCACCTGGTCGAGGGCCAGAACCTGGAGCCGCAGGCGAAGAAGGCGCTGGAGGACTACTACAACCGCCTCTACGGCCTCGACCAGCCCGCGCCGATGCAGTACCTGCGCTGGCTCAACAACATCTCGCCGGCCGGCTTCACCTTCGACGAGCACCACCGCCTCACCGGCTTCTCGCTCTTCAAGGGCTCGGACCTGGGCACCAGCTTCCGCTTCGGGCGCCCGGTGCTCGACCTCGTCGCCGAGCGCGTCCCGATCACCCTGCTGCTCAACCTGCTCTCCCTGCCCCTCATCTACGTGGTGGCGATCGGCATCGGGGTGCGGGCGGCGCGCGAGCGCGGGGGCAGCTTCGACGTGGTCTCGGGGGGAGTCATGCTCGCCCTGTGGTCGGTGCCCACCATGCTCGCCGGCATCCTGCTGATCGGCTTCCTCGCCTCGGAGCAATACTGGCACTGGTTCCCCACCGCGGGGCTGAGCCGGCGCGAGGCCCTGGACATGGCCTTCCTGCCGCACTGGGACCACCCGCGGGCGGGGCTCGCGCTGCTCGGCGGCATGGCGGGCGGGGGGCTGCTCCTCGCGGCGGCGGGCCGCCGGCTGCCGCTTCGCACCCGCGTCGCGGCGATGGGAGCGCTCGGGATCGGCCTCGGCGTCACGATGGCGGGCGCGCTGCCGGGAGGGGGAGGCGTGCTCGTCCATGCGTTGCTGGCGCTGGTGATCGGAGCGTCGCTCGGCGCCTTCGCAGGGCTCGTAGGGAGGGCGCTCCGCACTTGGGGATTCGCGCTGCTGGGGGTCCTGCTGGGCGCCTGGGCAAGCGGCCACTGGGGCGGGCACGAGTGGACGATCGGCTTTCTCGCCGACCGGCTCCGGCACCTCGTGCTGCCGGTGGTCTGCCTCTCCTACGGCGGCTTCGCCTTCCTGTCGAAGCTGGTGCGCACCTCGATGCTGGAGAACCTGCTCTCCGACTTCGCGCGCACCGCCCGGGCCAAGGGGGTGCGCGAGCCCGACGTACTCTGGCGCCACGTGTTCCGCAACAGCCTGTTGCCGCTGATCACCGTCTCGGCGGGGATCCTGCCGGCCCTGCTCGGCGGCTCGGTGATCGTCGAGACCATCTTCAGCATCGACGGCATGGGCAAGCTCGCGGTGGAGGCGGTGAAGGGGCGCGATCGGGAGCTGGTCCTCTCGCTCACGCTGATCAGCGGCTTCCTCACCCTCATCGGCTACCTCGTCGCCGATCTGTGCTATGCGGTGGCGGACCCCCGGGTGAGCTACGAATGAGCGGCGCGGCGGCGACGGAGGGGCTACCTGGTCGCGGATCTGCGCTGCCCGATGGCGGATCCCGCGGGTGAGCTGCGAATGAGTACCGCGACGATGGCGGCGGCGGATCGGGCGGGCGCGCGCCGGCGCGGCTACGCGGCGCGCGTGCTCCGATCCACCTTCGTGCGTCTCGGCGCGCGGGTGGGCGCGCTGTGGATCGGGGTGCTGATCGTGGCCGCGGCGTTCGCCCCGCTCCTCGCCAGCTCCCATCCCCTGCTCATGCGCGCGGACGGCCGGCTGCAAAGCCCCGCCCTCGTGCATCTGGGCGCCGGCGACGTGGTGTTGATGTGCATGGCCCTCGCCGCGGTGGCGCTGTTCGTCGTCCGGTGCACCCTGCGCACCGGCGCGGCGGCGCTGCTGGCGACGCTGGCGGGCTCCGCCCTCCTCGGCGCCGCCTTCACCGATCCCCCCGTCCTCACCGTGTACGAGCAGTACCGCGAGGCGGTCCGCGCCGGCGGGATCGAATGGGCGCTCCACGCACCGGTGCCCTACTCGCCGAAGGACTACCAGCGCGACGCGGGCGACACCGGCCTGGAGGCCCCGCTGGCCGCGCCCGGCGACCGCACCCACTGGTTCGGCACCGACGAGAACGGGGCGGACGTGCTGTCGCGGATGATCCACGCCTCGCGCATCGCCCTGGGGATCGGCCTCGTGGCCACCGGCATCGCGATGCTCATCGGGATCGCGGTGGGCGGGCTGATGGGCTGGTTCTCCGGAGTGGTGGATCTCGCCGGCATGCGCCTGGTGGAGATCTTCGAGGCGGTGCCGACCCTGTTCCTGCTCCTCACCTTCGTCGCCTTCTTCGGGCGCAGCCTCTACCTGATGATGGTGATCATCGGCCTCACCGGCTGGACCGGCTACGCCCGCTTCGTGCGGGCGGAGTTCCTGCGCCTGCGCGAGCAGGACTACGTGCAGGCGGCGGTGGCCTGCGGGCTGCCGCTGCACTCGATCCTGTTCCGCCACATGCTGCCCAACGGGGTCGCCCCGATCCTGGTCGCGGCGAGCTTCGGCGTCGCCTCCGCGATCCTCGCCGAGGCGATGCTGAGCTTCCTCGGCCTGGGCCTGGTCGACGACCCCTCCTGGGGACAGATGCTCAACCAGGCGGTGCGCTCCTCGACCTTCAACTGGTGGATGGCGGTGTTCCCGGGCGGCGCGATCTTCCTCACCGTGTTCGCCTACAACCTGATCGGCGAGGCGCTGCGCGACGCCATCGACCCCTACCTCGCGCAGGAGAGGCGGCGCACGTGAACCCCGGCGAGGACCCGAACCGGCGCGCGGGGGGCTGCGCGAGCGCGATCCCTCCGCCTCACGGGGACACGACTCCAAGGGTCGTGCGGAGACGCCGCACTCCCGGGAGACCCGGCCCGTGACCCCCCCGCCCGGCCCGGCCCGGCACGCGGGGGCGCTGCTCCAGGTGAAGAACCTCCATACCTGGTTCCGGGCCGACGGGGAGACGGTGCGGGCGGTGGACGGGGCGAGCTTCCACGTCGAGGCGGGAGAGACCTTCTGCCTCGTGGGCGAATCGGGCAGCGGCAAGTCCGTCTCCGCCCTGTCGGTGATCGGCCTGCTGCCCCCGGACCTCACCGAGCGCTGCGACGGCGAGGTCCTGTTCCGCCTCGACCCGCGGGCCGACGCCCCGCCGCGCGACCTGCTGCGGCTGCCCGAGGAGGAGCGGATGCAGGTGCGCGGCGGGCACATCGCGATGATCTTCCAGGAGCCCATGACCTCGCTGAACCCGGTGTTCACCGTCGGCGACCAGATCGTCGAGGCGATCCGGCTCGCCCGCCCGCGCCTCGGCTACGAGGAGGCCCGCGGCCAGGCGATCGAGGCGCTGGCGGAGGTGCGGATCGAGCACCCGGAGCTGCGCGTGGACGAATATCCCCACCGCCTCTCCGGTGGCCAGCGCCAGCGGGTGATGATCGCCATGGCCATCGCCTGCCGCCCCGGCCTGCTGATCGCGGACGAGCCGACCACCGCCCTGGACGTGACGGTGCAGGCCGGGATCCTGGGCCTGATGCAGGAGCTCAAGCGCCGGCGCGGCATGAGCCTGTTCTTCATCACCCACGACTTCGGGGTGGTCGCGCAGATCGCCGACCGGGTGGCGGTCATGCGCGAAGGCCGGATCGTGGAGACCGGCACACTGGAGGAAGTGCTGGGGCGCCCGGCGCACCCCTACACGCGCCAGCTCCTCGCGGCGGTGCCCGAGAACCTCGCCCGGACCTCCCGCCGGACCCACGCGGCGGAGACCGCTCCGCATGGCGCCGATGCGTCTGCGAGGGAGGCCGGTCCGCAGGTGGGGAATACCGGCGAGGACGGCGGGCCGATGCACGGCAGGAAAGCGCCGCCCATCGCTTCGTCCACGGGGCCGCGGCCGTGGAAATCGGTCGCGCCTTCTCCGCGAAAGGCGCAGCCCGCCGGCCTGCCTCCCGGAGGACCGGCAGAGGGTCCTCCGCGTGCAGAGCCGGACGCTTCTCCACCGGCCGTCCAGTCGGCGACGACTCCGCCGGAGCTGGTCCGGCTCGAAGGGCTCGAAGTGCACTTCCCCATCCGCCGGGGCGTCCTCAAGCGCACGGTGGGGCACGTGCGGGCGGTGGACGGGGTCGATCTGCGCATCCACCGGGGGCAGATCCTCGCGCTGGTGGGCGAGTCGGGCTGCGGCAAGACCACGCTGGCCCGCGCGGTGCTGCGCCTCGTCGAGCCCACCGGGGGACGGGTGCGGTTCGACGGGCAAGCGCTCACCGGGCTCTCCCGCCGCGAGATGCGGCCGATGCGCCGCCGCCTGCAATACGTGTTTCAGGACCCTGCCTCCTCGCTGAACCCGCGGCTCACGGTGGCCACCGCCCTGACCGAGCCGATGGCGGTGCACGGCATCGGCGGGAGCCTGGAGGAGCGGCTGGAGACGGCAGGGCGGACCCTCGTCGAGGTGCAGCTCACCCGCGAGCACCTGTGGCGCTATCCGCACGAGCTCTCCGGCGGACAGCGCCAGCGCATCGGCATCGCCCGTGCCCTGTGCCTGCGTCCCGACTTCGTGGTGTGCGACGAGGTCACCAGCGCGCTCGACGTCTCGGTGCAGGCCGAGGTGTTGCAGATGCTGCTGCAGCTTCGGCGCGAGCGGGCGCTCACCCTGCTCTTCATCACCCACGACATCGGGGTGGTGGAGTACCTGAGCGACACCACCGCGGTGATGCACGAGGGGAAGATCGTGGAGCTGGGTCCGACGATGCGCGTATGCGGCACGCCGGAGCATCCCTACACCCGCCGGCTCATCGCGGCGGTGCCGCGCCTGCCGGGCACGTAGACCGCGTATCCCTCCGTCTTCGCAGACTGTCTGTGGTATTTGGTATAAGGGGTATCCGGTAGCCTTCACGGAGCAATAGTAGTGCGTTACGTTCCCAATCCGGCCCACAAGCAGGAGACGACGGAAGCAGGTCCACCCTGGTGGCGGCCGGACAAGGAGCCCTGTCCCCCGGAGATGACGCCTCGCGAACGGGCGGCTCTGCTGCGAGACTCGGTCCCGGAACACCCCGATGCTCCCGCATCGCGGCGGTTCGCCGTTCGGCGCGGCAGGTCGGGTCTCGAGTTCTTCGCGGCCCAGGCGACGCGGACGACCGAGGGTGGCGAGGTCGAGTACCACGGCTATCCGACCCACCGGGTTCCGGGAAAAGTGCTGAGACGATTCAGGGATCGGGGCCATTTCACCACCGCGGAATATCGCCAGCTCGTGAGGAGGCTCGGCTGAACATGCTGATCGGGAACCGCAGCAGTCTGGCGATCGAGCTGCATCCGCTTGCGCCCACGTGGGAACGCCGTCATCTCCCGGAACGTACGGGATGGGCGCAGCTCTCGCTCTGGGTCAACGGCAGCAACCTGTGCCGGAACCTGCTGGACGGGTCGCCGTCCATTCGGGAGAGCGTCAACGTACCGTTGGGCCCCATGGCCGACTGGCTCGTGCGCTCCTGGACGTTCATCCGCTTCGAAGAGCGCCCCGACCGTTTTCCGCCCCGCGCTTCCGCAAGCGACACGCTGCGGGATTGGGGCCGCACGTATCCTCCCGGACAATTCAGCGAGGACGAATGGTTCGATACCCGGGAGCAGTGGTGGGCCCGGCACTTTCTCGCCGCGGGAGCGGACGGCGCCCAGTTGCCCAACGTCTCCCTGTTGCGCGGCGGCGATCGGCTGTTCATCGAATGGACGCCGGCCGAGTTCGCGGGGGCGCGTGCTCCCAGGTTCCTTTCCGAGTCCGGCCAAGCATCCGTTCAATGGGACGAGGGTGAGGCGGTGTTCGCGGAATTCGTCGCCTGCATGGCCGAGTGGTTTCGGACGGAAAATCTCCATGACGCCTTTTCGTGGACGAATCTGGAGAATCCACTCCATGAAGCGGAACCCGATTTCCGTGAAAGGCTGCGGGCCTTCACCGGCATCGACGCGGACGTTCTTCGTACCTGGACGACAACGGCCACCGACGCCGAGTTGCGCCGGAACCTGGGGATCCCCGAAGGCTCCGACGATCCGAGTGAAAGCGTCATCACCCAGGTCTTGCGAGACCTTCCTCCGACGATGCCGGAACCCGTGCGCCGCGAAATCTGGCGGCTCGACGAGCGAATCCGGGAAGTGACGCCCTTCGCCGAGGAGTTGAGGGCGGTTGCGCGCGACACGGCGAAGACCGGTAGCGCCCCCGAGGAGTCGGGACGGCTTGCCGCCCAGGAGGTTCGAGGCCATCTCGATCTGAACGGACTGCCTGTCGGAGACATGGATGTGCGGATGCAGGAGCTTGGCGTCGAAGTCGTGCGCTCGGACGTCGATTGCTCGCTGGAAAGAATGCTGGCCGGATCACGCCGGGGAGCCGGAGCAGTCGCCGTCATCAACCGGACCCCACGCACCACGACGCCATGGGGCGAGCGATTCGAGCTGGCCCGCGCACTGGGCCACCTGCTGGTGGATTCCTATCGGGCGGATGCCCTCGGCACCGCGTCGACGCCGTTCGCGCAACCGTGGGCGAGACGATGTTCCGGCGCGTTCGCGGCGGAGTTCCTCCTGCCGGGCGAACATCTGTTCGAGCGATTCGAAGCGCTGGATTCGGCGGCAGACCGTGACGAGTTCCCGTCGTTGTTGAACGAATACGGCGTCGGCGCGAGGACCGCGGCCTTTCAGCTCTGGAACCGGGGACTGCTTTCAAGCCCTCGGATTCGAGACGGATTGATCGACGATTTCTCCAACGTGGAACGATAGCCTCCTGCCAGGGATGCCGACAGGCCACCGCCTGCCTCCGGCACGGACGATGCTCCTTCATCGGCAGCGTGTTCGAGAAGGATGTGAGTAGCTGCCATCCAGGTAGTCCCTTACCGACGCCACGACAACCGGCAACAAGCGCACGACGGCGCCGAATTTCGATGACAGGGGAGCGCCGAACGCCTCGGCGGGTCAAGGGCCGAGTGGGCGGCGTTCCCGGTACCGGCGGCAGAGATCGAGGAACTCCTCGGTGCACTTCGGCATCGGGACCCGGGCGCCGGCGAGGTAGGTCAGCAGGTCCTTGCCCTCGCGCAGCAGGCGGAGCCCGTCCTCGACGCGCCGTTGCGCGTCTCCATCGATCGAGACCGGCGCGGAAGGGCGGAACTCAAGCAATCGCTCTCCACACGCGACGAATTCGGGCCACACGTCGAAGGTCGCCGGATCCGTACGCATCGTCTCCGTCTCCTCCTTCGCGGCCTGGGCGAAGGCGCGCACGAGCGGCTTGGCCCCCCGGAGCCCTTCGTCACCGTCGATCCGTGCAACGAGGGCATCGGCGACGCGGTCGATGTCCCGCATGGTCTGCGCGATCTTCGCGTAGCGGCTCTCGTAGCAATCCGCCATGGACATGGAGAACGCCTTGAGCGGCTCGCCCCACAGCTCGTCGATTCCCTCGTGGCCGCTGTAGTGCTTCACCGTCTTCCCGAGCTTCAACGCCTCGACGAAGCAGTCCTCGCACTCGCGCATCAGCTCGTTGTCGGGGGTCGTCTCCACCCCCTTCGCCGCGAGATCCACGATCGAGGTGAAGATGTCCGTCGCGCGATTGAACAGCGCACCGGCGAGCATCGCCCCGCAGACCCGCTTGCGCCGCGGGTCCGTCTCCCGCTCGTAGGCGGACCGGGCCATGTCCAGCCGGTCGCTGGGGGTGTTGATGCCCAGCTCGGTGTGATGGAACAGCCGCCGGGTGAGCTGGTCGATGAGGTGCTGCTTGGCAGCCAGGGTTTCCTGGGGGGGGTGGTAGTACCGGATCCAGTATCCGTCGTAGTAGATGCACTCCTTGTCTCCGATCCGGCATCGAGCGCCGTTGCGGGGCTCTCGCTCGAATGAAGGCAGCTTCGATACGGCTCCTGACATGGCGATCTCCGAGGCTGGGGTCTGCACGGGCTCCTCGCCCGATCGGGCGACCGGGGACCGGGGACCGGGGACCGGGGACCGGGGCGGCGCTATGATACGCCTGTCGGCACGAATTTCTCACTCCATTCCGAGCCCATCTCCGACACCATCTCCAGCTCTGGGCCAGAGGCGGGAGAGACATGACGATCAAAGACGCAGGGGACTCCGCGTTCACCTCCCGGTCGCCCTACGGGATGCGTGACGAAGCGACGTACGCGGGGGCTCTCAGCTTCCTCCGGCGCCCGTACGTACGCGATCCGGAAGGCGCCGACGTCGCGGTCACCGGCATCCCCTTCGATCTCGCGACCACCAACCGCCCGGGCGCGCGTCTCGGGCCGCGCGCGGTCCGGGCCGCATCCGCACAGCTTTCGTGGGGGCCGCCCTGGCCGTGGGGCTTCGACCCGACGAAGCGTCTCGCCATCGTCGACGCCGGAGACTGCGCGCTGGACCACGGCCGTCCCGGCGAGGTCCCCGCCCGCATCGAGCGCCACGCGGCCGACATCCTCCGCGCCGGGGCGT
Organism: Gammaproteobacteria bacterium; assembly: GCA_965204915.1. Classification (GTDB taxonomy): domain Bacteria; phylum Pseudomonadota; class Gammaproteobacteria; order HK1; family HK1; genus HK1. Next base: position 501,202 of record OZ242023.1, read on the forward strand.
CGATCCTGGCCATCGGTGGCGACCACTTCATCACCCTGCCCCTGCTCAGGGCCCATGCGAGCCACTACGGCGGCCCGTTGGCCCTGGTGCACTTCGACGCCCACAGCGATACGTGGCGCGACGAGGACGGGCGCATCGACCACGGGACGATGTTCTACCACGCCGTGAAGGAAGGCATCGTCGACGTGGCCCGGTCGGTGCAGATCGGGATACGGACCCACAACGAGGACCGCCTCGGATTCACCTGGCTGGACGCGGCATGGGTCCACGAGCACGGGCCGGCCGCGACGGCCGAGGAGACGCGGCGGATCGTCGGCGACGCCAGGGCCTACCTCACGTTCGACGTCGACTGCCTCGACCCGGCCTGTGCGCCGGGGACGGGGACCCCGGTGACCGGAGGGCTGTCGACCTGGCAGGCGCAAAGCATCGTCCGCGGCCTGGGCGGGATCGACTTCGTGGGGATGGACGTGGTCGAAGTCGCTCCCGCCTACGACGTGGCCGAGAACACCGCGCTCGCCGCCGCCAGCATCGCGCTGGACTATCTCTGCCTGCTCGCGCGAGACCGGCCGGATGCCGCCTGACGCCCGCGTCCTTGTCCCCGGTCGCCGCCTCGGTATGATTGCCGGGGAGGCCGGAACGGCAAGCAACACCGCGGCCTCGTCTTTCCCGAACGGACCCGAGGACACGCGACGGTGACGGAAGCTGGGAAACAGCCGGACCTCGGCTTCGACCTCGATGCGATGCTCTCGTCGCTCGTGAGCGTCCGTTCCCTGGTGCCGGACGATGCGCTCACCGCGTCGGTCCTCGGGACCGAACGCTCGGGCAACGGCGTGGCGATCGGTGATCGCGGCCTGGTGCTCACCATCGGCTACCTCGTGACCGAGGCACAGACCCTGTGGATCACCGACCGCCGGGGCGCCGCGGTGCCCGGGCACGTCCTGGGCTACGACCAGGAGTCGGGGTTCGGGCTCGTCCAGGCCCTTCAACCGCTTCCCGCGCCGGCCATGGAGCTCGGGGTAAGCGCGGAGTGCGACGTGGGCGATCCGGTCATCATCGCCGGGCACGGCGGGGCCGATGCGATCGTCACCGGGCGCATCATCGCGAAGCGGGAGTTCGCGGGCTACTGGGAGTACGTGCTCGACGAAGCCCTGTTCACCGCACCGGCCCACCCGAACTGGGGGGGCGCGGCGCTCGTCGGGCTCGACGGCCGGCTGCTCGGGGTCGGCTCGCTGCTCGTGCAGACCGTCTCGTCGAACGGCGAGCAATCGGGAGCGAACATGATCGTGCCCATCGATCTGCTCAAGCCGATCCTCGACGACATGAAGACGTACGGCCGGCCCAACCGGCCGGCGCGGCCCTGGCTGGGCTTCCTCGTCCAGGACGTCGGCGATCACCTGGTCGTGGCCAGCGTCTACGAGGGTTGTCCGGCGGATCGGGCCGGGGTGGAGGTCGGAGATCTGGTGGTCGAGGTCGCGGGGGAGCCCATCGACGGGCTGGCGGAGCTGTTCCGCAAGGTCTGGGGCATCGGGCCGGCCGGAAGCGAGATTCCTCTTACCATCGTCCGGGACGGCGAGCCGCGCCCGGTGGTGCTGGAATCGATCGACCGGGACGCGCGCCTGAAGCACGGCGCCGTTCATTGAACTCGCCGCCCCGGCCGGCGGGGGCCGGCAATTGGCGCACGGCCGATGCCGTGGCGGCAGTGCCTCAAACTCCGGCGCCTTCAATACCTCGGCGCTTTCAGTACTGCGGCGCTTTCAATATAGCGGCACCGAGGGATCCACCTCCCGCGACCACGCATCGATGCCCCCTTCGAGGTTGTGGACGTCGGTGAACCCCTCCGCGCGGAAGTGCTCGGCCGCGGACCGGCTGCGCACGCCGGTGTGGCAGTAGAAGACGAGCTTCGTATCCTTCGGCAGCGCCGACACCGTCTTCAGGCCGTGGTCGTCGAGCAGGATCGAGCCCTCGATGACCGCCCGCGCCCGCTCGTCGGCGGTACGTACGTCCACGAGCGCCAAGCCGGAGCCCGCTTCGCCCCGCACGGCGGCAAGCTCGGCCGGCGACATCCGGCCCACGGAGGGAGGAGCGTTGGGGTTGTCGATCTTGAATGCGGTGCCCTGCACCGTCTCTTCGACGTCGATGGACAGTCCTTTCGCCTTCTGCGCCGACGCCACGTCGAACAGCAGCGCGACCCCGTTCGACTCCGCCCGGACCTCGTGCCCTTCCATCGGGCTGAGGTTGAACGAATGCTGCCAGCGCCCGTCGATGGAGAGATGTACCGCGGCGCCCGGATTGGCGCGGAGCGCGTTGGCGATGACCGCGGCGGCGGCGTCGCTCACGTCGATCTCGGGCGGGGTCCGGTCCGGCGCCTCCACGCCCAGCACCTCGTGCAGCTCGCCGTTGTTGAACATCTGCTTCACGATGTCGCAGCCGCCCACGAATTCCTTGTCGATGTAGAGCTGCGGAATGGTCGGCCAGTCGGAGAACGCCTTGATGCCTTCCCGCATCCCCTGGTCTTCGAGCACGTTGAACGTCGTGTAGTCCGGGACCAGGGAATCCAGGATGCCGACGGTGGTGGCGGAGAAGCCGCACATCGGCTGCATCCGCGTGCCCTTCATGAACAGCACCACCCGGTCGGATTCGATGAGCGATTCGATTCGGGATTGCAACGGTTGATTCGGTTCCATCGGATTCTCCTCGGACCGCGCTCGGCGGCGTCGGTTGAAACATCCTGGTCAGCGCGGATTCGAATGCGGGCTGGATCGATGCAGGCTAGATCATCGCCCGTCATGTCACAAGGCGGGCCGTGGTACGGCTTCTCGACGGCAGGGCGGTCCGGCCCTCGGCACCGCCCGCGGCGCCCCCATCCGGCATCATGCTCGACGGTACTTGCCGCGGGCCGGAAAAGACCGGCAGGATCCTTGCGGCCCGGTACTCGTCGACCAGCGCGAGCAGCCGCTCCTCGCTGTCCGCCCAGTCATGGAAGCCGAACGACCGCGCCTTGGTGGTGCTGAAGACTTCGTCCCAGGTCCGCTCCAGGGTGGCGTCGAGGTAGCCCCAGTTGGCTACCTCGGACAAGGGTCGCGGCGCGAGTCCGTGGCACGCACGGATCCGGTCCCACACCGCCTCCTTGCCCTCCATCACCGACGCGAGACGCAACGGGCGGACGCTTCCGCAGGGCATGTCGAACGCGGCGGCGATGCGCGGCCACAGGCGGCTCCATCGGAACACGTCGCCATTGGTGACGTTGAACGCCTGGTTCGCACAGGCCGGTTCGGTGGCCATCCATGCCATCGCCCGGGCCAGTAGCTCGATCGACGTCACCTGGGTCAGGCTGCGGTACGCCCCTTCCGGCCCCGGGAAGTCGAGTGCGCAGCCCAGCTCGCGACAGATCGCCGCGTACGCCCCGAGCGACGAGACCAGGTTACGGGCGATGTCCGGGGAGAAGTGCAGCAGCGTGTTCGGCCGCGACGCCGACCAGGTCCACGGTCGGCCCTCGGAGCGCCGCCGCAGCAGATCCTCCTGGTCGTAGTTGAAGTTCTCGATCACCGCGCGCGGGTCGTCCTCGCGCGCCGGGCTCGGAAAGGGTCCGACGTGTACGCCGTAGACTTTGCCGCCCTGCACGAGATGCACGTGCCGGAGCGGGCCGCGCTCCGCCGCGCTCAGCACGTGGTCGAGCAATGCGAGGTTCGTCGCCGCGTCCTCCAGGGTCTGCTCCCGGTGGGTGGCCCGACCGCAGTAGAACAGGTGCGTGGCGTCTTCGTGTCCGTTGAGCGCCTGCCGGCACCGGGAGGCGTCCGCGAGGTCCGTCCGGACGTACTCGACGCCCGCGATCGGGCGCCTCGGGGGATTGCGGGACAGACCGGTGATCGCCCAGCCACCGGAGGATGCGAGCTCGCGCGCGACGGCGCTGCCGACCGCTCCGGTGACCCCCGCGATGATCGCCTTCATCGCCTCGCCTCCCGAGCGGCGCTTCGGATGATGGATACGTTCACGCGGCGCCCCCCGGCGTTGCTGCCACGGTGACGACCGTCGCATTGCTTCGAAGTCGATTCAGCACGACGGAGGCGGCGCTCCCCGGCTCTGCACACTTTCGATCTCCTCTTTCGGCAGTTGCCGCACGTGATGCCGTGCCGATCCCGGCATGTGCGGAACGAACTGCCGTGGAACCAACCGCGGCGAGCCGGATCCGCCACCCTGCACACGGGCGTGATCGGGCGGTCCGGCTCGCCGCCTCACCCGATCCCCAGCTCGCGCTTGCGCACCGCCGCCCACTCGGTGATGAGGCGGTCCGCGGTCAGGCCGATGAAGGCGACGCACAGCCCCACCACCAGCCCCTTGCCCGCGTCGTTGAACGTCAGCGCGCGGAAGATCTCCTGGCCCAGGTCCCGCGTCCCGATGAAGGCGGCGATGATCACCATGAACAGCGCGAACATGATGGTCTGGTTGACCCCCAGCATGATCTCCGGGAACGCGAGCGGCATGCGGACCTTCCACAGGATCTGCCGGGGCGTGCACCCGGACGTGGTCGCGGCCTCGATGATGTGGCCGGGGACCGAGCGCAGCCCGATCATCGTGTAGCGGACGGCCGGGATCGACGCATAGATCACGATCGCGGAGATGGCCGCCACGTCGCCGACCTTGAACAGCATGATCACCGGGATGAGGTAGATGAAGGACGGAAAGGTCTGGAAGGTGTCGCAGAGAAGCTGGACCAGCTTCGTCCGCCACTCGCGCCTCGATGCCCAGATCCCCAGCGGCAGCCCGATCGCCACGCATACCAGCACCGAGAACGACACCATGTAGGCGGTGATCTGGGAGCGGGCCCAGAACCCCGAGAGCATGATGAAGGCGAGGAAACCGAGCACCGGCAAGGCGATGCGGGCGCGGCCCAGGTGCCAGCCGATGCCTCCCACCAGCACCGCGACCGCCAGCCACGGCACCGCCTGGTAGCCGGTGCGCATCGGGATCAGCACGTGCAGCAGCAACGCATCGCGAAACAGGTTCAGCGGGTCGAACAGGTGCACCGTCACCCAGTCCACGATCCCGTCCCAGAACGGCGCGGTGGTCAGCGTGAGCTCCTTGGGGAACACGCTCGCGTGCGGGGTCATGAAGCTCGCGGCCGCGGTGAGCGCCACCACCGCCGCCGTTGCGCCGAGAAAGGGATGCGCCCGCCACCATGCGCCCTCGCGCAGGTGCACGGGCTCCTTCGCGGCCAGCGCCTGGCTCAGGCGGTCGAGGGCGACCGCCATGAACACGATGGCGACCCCGATCTCCAGCGCCTGGCCGATGCGCAACGACTGGAGCCGGAAGAGCAGATCGTGGCCCAGCCCCTTGGCGCCGATGAACGACGCGATCACCACCATCGCCAGGCACTGCATGATGACCTGGTTGACGCCCACCATGATGGTGGGGCGGGCGGCGGGGATCTCGACCTTGTGCAGCATCTGGAGCCGGGTGCAGCCCGCCATCAGGCCGGCCTCGACGATCTCCGGGGAGACGCCGCGCAGGCCCAGGATGGTCAGCCGCGCCATCGGCGGCATCGCGAACAGGATGGTCGCGATGGTCCCCGCCTTGTGGCCGACCCCGATGAACACCGCGACCGGGATCAGGTAGGAGAAGTGGGGGAGCGACTGCATCACGTTCAGCAGCGGCCACAGGATGCGTTCGAACCCCCGCCACTTCACCGCGAGGACGCCGAGCCCGAGCCCGAGGGCGCCCGCGACCGGCGCCGCCACCAGCACCGCCGAGAGGGTGATCATCGAGAGCTTCCACTTGCCGAACAGCGCGAGGTAGAGCACGCATCCGCCGGCGAGCAGGGACAGCCGCCATCCGCGCAGGTACCAGCCCCAGACCGCAGCGAGCCCCACGATCATCGTCCACGGCAGCGACGGCACGGCGCCGTTGGCGAAGCCGGAGATCAGGACCCCTTCCAGGAGGTCGAGCGGCCACTCGATCCAGCCCGCCACCGCCCGCGTCCCGTCCCGGAACGTGAAGTCGCCGACGAGCGGGGTCTTGCGCAGGAACTCGACGACCGTGTTGATCCATTCGATGAACGGCACCCGCCAGGACTCGGGCGGGGTGACCGCCCAGCCCGGAAGCGCGTCGCGCAGCACGATGAGCAGCGCGCACGGTCCCAGGAGCAGGGCGGCCTTCGGCCCGGCGCGGCGCAGGGTCCCCTCCGCGTGGGCCGGGCCGGCCGCGGCCGGCGCCGCGACCGTAGCGGTCTCGCTCATTCCCGCGCGCTCCGGTCTTCGAACAGCGCATCGACCACGTCGGCTCGCGAGATCGCGCCTCGCGTCACGCCGCCCTCGTCGACGACGCGCAACGGCGCCTCGGCGCGCAGGATCCGGCGGGCGACGTCGTGGATCGGGGCGCTCGCCGGCACCGGCGCCGCGCCCGCGCCGGCATCCGGATCGGCGCCCGCGGCCATGACGTCCGCCACCGTCAGCAGCCGGTCGCGCGGAACCTCGCGGGTGAACTCGGCCACGTAGTCGTTCGCGGGACGGGTGACGAGCTCGGCCGCGGCGCCGATCTGCACGATCACGCCCTCGTTCATGATCGCGATCCGGTCCGCGAGCCGGATCGCCTCGTCGAAATCGTGGGTGATGAACACGATGGTCTTGTGGAGCAGGTTCTGCAGGCGCAGGAACTCGTCCTGCATCTCGCGCCGGATCAGGGGGTCGAGGGCGGAGAAGGGCTCGTCGAGGAACCACACGTCGGGCTCGACCGCGAGCGAGCGGGCGATCCCCACCCGTTGCTGCTGCCCGCCGGAGAGCTCGCGCGGATAGTAGCTCTCCCGGCCCTTCAGCCCGACGAGCTCGATGACCTCCATCGCCCGGCGCAGCCGGTCCGCCTTGGCGATCCCCTGCACTTCGAGCGGGAAGGCGACGTTGTGCAGCACGGTGCGGTGCGGCAGCAGGGCGAAGTGCTGGAACACCATGCCCATCTTGTGGCGCCGCAGCTCGATCATCTCCTTCGGCGTCGCCTTCAGGAGATCGCGCCCGTCGAACAGGATCTCGCCGCCGGTGGGCTCGACGAGCCGGGACAGGCAGCGCACGAGCGTGGACTTCCCCGAGCCGCTCAAGCCCATGATGACGAGGATCTCGCCGGGGAACACGTCGAGGGTGGCGTCCCTCACCGCCGGGATGTAGCCGCTCCCGGCGAAGGCGTCCGGGCCGGGGGCGCCGCCGTGCGCGCGGAAGAACCGCTCCGGGTGCGGGCCGAAGATCTTCCACACGCTCCGGCAGGAAATTTTCGGCTCCATCCCTTCCTCCCTGGAATCCTCTACGCGCCGTCGTTCTTCAGCGATCGAGCCGGGTCCTGCGCGGGTACCCCTGGGAACGGCGCGTCCCCTTCGGGACACGGGCGTTCCGCTCGCATGGACAATCAATCGGGCCTTCGGCCCCGGACCTTCGGTCCGCTGTGGGCGGGACGCCCCGCGTCCGTCAGGACGCGCCGATCCCAGGAGATCTCCGTGGTCCCGCTTGCATCGCCGGATGCCGGCCTCGGGTCCGACCATGAGCCGCATTGCCGCTCGCGGCCAGTGGCCGGACATGGGGCGAAGCTATCACGTCGTACCGGTGGATCGCGCGCCGTGCAGCGTCCGGTGAAGTTCGGCGTCGATTTCCGTTCGGTTCGAAATTGGTCTTCCTCCCGCTCTGTAACCGCAAGAATTCTACCGAATCATCTGCCCAAACCGCCCCTCGATTATTGACATTGTCCAGTTTTGGTCTAGCCTATGCACAGCTCCGGTCCGGTACGAGGATGGGAGCGGACATCGGGAAATTCCCGGATGGCGGCCAGGGCACGTGCAGCCGGCCGCCGCCGGAGAACACGACAGCCAGAAGATACAATGGGAGGAGAAGTTTCCACATGAACGGGTTACTGAGAGCATCACTGGGCACGGTCCTCGCCGCCTCGGTGGCGGGAACGGCCCATGCAGCGAGCAGCGAGCCGGTCAAGATTCCGGTCCACAACTGGTCGAGCCAGATCGTCGGCGCCCAGATCGTCGGCAAGATCCTCAACCAGGCCGGCTTCGAGACCGAATTCATCTCGTCCGACAGCCAGGTCGTGTACACGTCGATGTGCGAAGGCGACGTCCACCTCGTGCACGAGGTCTGGCAGGGCGCGTTCGGCGTCGCCTTCGAGAAGGTGGTGGACGAAGGATGCGTCATCGACGCGGCGACCCACGACGCGAAGACCCGCGAAGAGTGGTGGTATCCGAAGTACGTCGAGGAGCAGTGCCCGGGGCTGCCCGACTGGGAGGCGCTCAACAAGTGCGCCGAAATGTTCGCCACCCCCGAGAGCAAGCCGAAAGGGCGCTTCCTCGCCGGCCCCGTGGACTGGTTGAAGCATGACCAGGAGCGGGTCGACGGCCTGAAGATGAACTTCGAGGTCGTCAACGCCGGATCGGCGGCGGCGCTGTGGGCGGAGCTCGATTCCGCGTCCAAGCGCAACGCTCCGATCGTGCTGTTCAACTGGACCCCGAACTTCATCGAAGCCGTCTACGAGGGGGCGTTCATCGAGTTCCCCGAGTACCACGAGAATTGCCGCGAGGATCCGAGCTGGGGCATGAATCCGGATCTGGCCTACGACTGCGGCAACCCGAAGGACGGCTATCTCAAGATCGGCGTCTGGAAGGGCTTCCCGGAGTCGCATCCCGGCGCGTACGAGATCGTGCGCAAGATGAACTTCACCAACCTCGACATCGCGGTCATGGCCAAGCTCGCCGACATCGACGGCATGGAGCCGGAGGACGCGGCCGACAAGTGGCTCGCCGACAACGAAGCCAAGTGGAAGGCGTGGGTGAATTGATCGTCCGCTGAACCCCGCCGCCGCACGGCGGCGGGATGGGGAGCGGTCCCGCCGGAATCGATGCCGGCCGTTGCGCGTGCGGCGGCCGGCATCTTCGTCTTTCCGGTCCGCCATCGGGGCGGGCGGGCCAGATCGCACCGGTAGAAGTGATGGCGCCTCGACGATTCCGGACCATCGAGGATGCCAGGCCGGGAACGCCGGGCCGGGAATGCCAGGCCCGAGAATGTCAGGCGTTGTACGAAGTCGACGCCGTCTTCCCTCCGCGGCCGGTCCAGTCGGTATGGAAGAACTCGCCGCGCGGGCGGTCCACCCGCTCGTAGGTATGCGCCCCGAAGTAGTCGCGCTGGGCCTGGAGCAGGTTCGCGGGCAGGCGTTCGCGGCGGTAGCCGTCGTACCAGGCGAGGGCGCTGGAGAACGCCGGTACCGGCACCCCGCGGATCAGCGCAGTCGCGACCACGCGCCGCCAGGCGGACTGCGCCCCGGCGACCGCGTCGCGGAAGTACGGTGCGAGCAGCAGGTTCGGGAGATCCGGCGCGTCGTCGTAGGCCACCTTGATGCGGTCGAGGAACGCGGCGCGGATGATGCACCCGCCCCGCCACATGAGCGCGATGGCGCCGGGGTCGAGCCGCCAGCCGTACTCCGCTGCGGCCATGGAGAGGAGCTGGAAGCCCTGGGCGTAGGAGCAAATCTTCGAGGCGTAGAGCGTCTGGCGCACATCCGCCGCGAACGACGCCTTGCCGTCACCCAATCCGTCGGCGAGACCGTCGCTTCCGATGCGTTCACCGATGGTGGGCGGCGCCTTGCCGGCTCCCAACCCGTGCCCGCCTCCGGATTCGCGTCCTGATCCCGGCTCGGAATCCGATCCGGATCCGGGTTCGGATCCCGGCCCCGCCAGCACGCGGGAGGCGGCCACCCGCTCATCCTTCAACGCCGAGAGCGCCCGCGCGAACACCGCCTCGGTGATCGCGGTGACCGGTGCGCCCAGCATCAGCGCATCGATGCCGGTCCACTTGCCGGTGCCCTTCTGCCCGGCTGCGTCGAGGATCAGATCGACGAGGGGGCGGCCCGTCTCTTCATCCACCCGCGCGAGGATCGCGGCGGTGATCTCGATGAGGTAGCTCGACAGCTCGCCTTCGTTCCACCGCGCGAAGATCCGGCTCATGGCGCCGGGCTCGATGCCGCCGACCTCCCCGAGCAGGGCGTACGCCTCGGCGATCATCTGCATGTCGGCGTACTCGATACCGTTGTGCACCATCTTCACGTAGTGGCCGGCCCCGTCGGGGCCGATCCACCCGCAGCACGGCATGCCGCCGCCGACTTTGGCGGCGATGGCCTTGAAGATGGGCTCGACGAGGGGCCAGGCGCCGGGGTTGCCTCCCGGCATGATGCTCGGCCCCAGCAGGGCGCCTTCCTCCCCCCCGGATATGCCGGTCCCGATGTAGAGAATCCCTTTCCCGGCCAGTGCGCGGGTACGCCGCGCGGTGTCCCGGTAGTTCGAGTTGCCGCCGTCGATCAGCACGTCCCCGGCATCGAGCAGCGGCGCAAAGGTGTCGATGACCCGGTCCACGGCGGCGCCCGCCTGCACCATGAGCATCACCCGCCGGGGCCTGACGAGCATTGAGACCAGCTCTTCCGGCGACCGGGCGCCGGCGATGGCCTTGCCCGCGGCGCGTCCTGCCAGGAACGCATCGACCTTCGTCGTGGTGCGGTTGTACACCGCGACGGCGTATCCGTGGCTCGCCATGTTGAGCACCAGGTTCTCGCCCATCACCGCGAGCCCGACGACCCCGATGTCCGCGCTGCCGCTCATGGCGTGCTCCCCTTCATGTGAACTCTCCGCAACGCCGGCGCATTCAGGATGCACCGGCGTACCGGCACGCCAACAGGTGCCCGGCGCCGGCAAGCGCCGGATACGGATGCGTCACGACGCGCACCGGGACGGCGTCCAGGTAGCCGCGGAAGCGGCCCTTCGCGCGGAACCGGTCGAGGAAGCGTGCGGCGTCGAAGCGTCCGCCCCATCCCGGCACGATGCCGCCCGCGAGGTACACGCCGCCGCGGGCGCCGAGGGTGAGCGCGAGATCGCCTGCCACCGAGCCCAGGAAGCCGGTGAACGTCGCGACGGCTTCCTCCGCGATCGGGTCGGTGCGGTTGAACGCGGCGTGCGCGATCTCCGCCGCGGTCCTGTCCTCGCGGCAGGAGACGCCGTCGATCGACGCCACCGCACGATAGAGCGCCTCGATGCCCGGCCCGGACAGGGCGCGCTCGGCCGAAGCGTGCCCGAACCTTTCCGCGAGCGCGTTGACGATCGCCCATTCACGGGGGCTCTGCGCCGCAAGCGTCCGATGCCCGCCTTCCCCTTCGACGGCGGCGAAGCCGCCCGCGCCGTCCGGCACGAGCCCGGAGACGCCGAGCCCGGTGCCGGGAGCGATGACCGCCATCGCCGCGCGGCCGTCCGGACCATCCGCACCGGCTCCATGCATCTTGCCTGCCGCAAGGCCGTCCGGGCCGCCTGCATCAGGCCCGCGCCCGTCCTCCACCGCACGGTCGCCCGGTTCTCCCGTTCCCGGTCCGTCCAGATCCTCGGCCGCGCGGCCGTCCGGACCATCCGTGCCGAATCTCTCCCCGACACCCGCCGCACGGCCCCCGGAATCCACCGCCCCAAGCTCCCGCACGTCGCCTTCGCGCAGCCGGGGAAGCGCCCAGGCGATGGCGGTCACGTCGTTGACGAGCACGCAGCGCCCGGCGCCGAGGGAGCGTTCGATCTCGCGCGCATCGAGGATCCAGCCGAGGTTCGTGACCCGCACCCGGTCGCCGGCGACCGGTCCCGCCGCCGCGACCGCGACCGCATCGAGCCGGCCGCGCATTCCCGTCCGCTCGCGCCACAGCTCGAACGCGGCCTCGAAGCTCGTGACCTCACGCGCCTCGACGACGTGCACCGATCCCGGCCGGGCATCGTCCTCCGTGCAGCGGAACCGAACGTGGGTTCCCCCGAGATCGACGGCCAGGGCGCGCGTCATCGCATTTCGACGACGTGTGCCGGCACTCGCCGGCGCCGGGCACCGTCCCCGTCCTCCCCGTCCGCCAGGAGCCGGAACCGGGCGTGGGTTCCTCCGGGATCGACGGCCAGGGAGCGCGTCATCGGCCCGCGTAGAGGCGTTCGAGGAACGATTCGCGCCATGCCGTGACGTCGTCGCGCCGCACGCCTTCGGCCAGCTTCTTCCATCGCTCCTTGCGCTCGGCCAGCGGCATGTTCAGCGCGGTCTGGAGCGCGTCCGCGACGCCCTGCGTGTCGTAGGGGTTGACGATGAGGGCGCCGTCGGCCTGCTGGGCCGCCGCGCCGGCGAAGCGCGAGAGCACCAGCACCCCCGGATTCTCCGGCGACTGGGCCGCGACGTACTCCTTGGCCACCAGGTTCATCCCGTCCCGTAGCGGGGTGACGAATCCGATCCGCGCGAGCCGGAACAGCCCGGCGAGGGCGCGGCGGCTGAAGCTGCGGTTGATGTAGCGCAAGGGGGTCCAGTCGAACTCGGAGTACTCGGAGTTGATGCTGCCCGACAGCGCCTCCAGCTCGTGGCGGATGTCCACGTATTCCTGCACGCCGGTGCGCGAGCGCGGCGCGATCTGGATGTAGCTCACGCGGCCCCGGTTCTCGGGATAGGCGGCGAGCAGGCGCTCGAACGCGCGGAACCGTTCGGGCAGCCCCTTGCTGTAGTCGAGGCGGTCCACGCCGAGGATCGCCAGCCGCCTGGCGAGCACCCGCCGCATGCGCGCCGCGTGGGTCTCGGCCTCCTTCGTCGTCGCGTAGCGCGCGAAGGTCTCCGCGTCGATCCCGATGGGGAAGTGCGAGACCACGATCTCCCGCCCGAACGCCCTCACCCGGTCGGGGTCGACGACCTCGCCCCGCGCCTCGTTGACGACGTAGTCGACGAAGCAGTCGCGGTCCCTCCCGGTCTGGAAGCCGATCACGTTGTACGCGAAGAGCGCGCGCACGAGCGCGTCGTGGGTGGGCAGGGCCGCCAGGACCTCGCGCGCCGGAAACGGCGTGTGGAGGAAGAAGCCCATCGGCTGGCGGCATCCCATGCGCCGCAGCTCCTCGCCGCAGGCGATGAGGTGGTAGTCGTGGACCCAGAGGTGGTCGCCCTTCTCCAGCAGCGGCAGCAGGGTGTGCGCGAAGCGCCGGTTGACCTTGAGGTAGCCCTGGTAGTGCTCGCGGTCGAACGTCGCGAGGTCGAGGCGGTAGTGGAACAGCGGCCACAGCGTCGAGTTCGCGAAGCCGTTGTAGTAGTCCTCGTAGTCGTCGGGGGTGAGGTCGAGGGTCGCGATGGTCAGCGCCTTGTGGCGCTGGATGCTCGGGGTCCGGCGCTCCGCCTCGGAGATCTCCCCGCTCCACCCGAACCATACCCCGCCGCTGCGCCGCAGCGCGTCGAGCAGCGCCACCGCCAGCCCGCCGGCCCGGGCCGGGTCCTTCATCGAGGCCACGCGGTTGGAGACCACCACCAGCCGGCTCATGCGTCGTCCTCCGGCGATGCGGGCCGCGGCTCGATCCCCGTTTCCGCGGGACGGGCCTTCGGGGCGGCCTGCATCACCTGCATCATGCGTCGTCCTCCCGGGAATCGCCGGCACTTGCCCTGCCGCGGGTCGAAAGGCACACCGGCGCCGGCCGCCTCATGCGTTGTCCTCCCACGATTCGCTGAGGCGCGTTGCCGCGTTGATGATGCCGACCAGCGAATAGGTCTGGGGATAGTTTCCCCACAGCTCGCCGCTCGACGGATCGATGTCCTCGGACAGCAGGCCGAGCGGGTTGCGCGATTCGAGCATGGTCTCGAAGATCGCCCGCGCCTCTTCGCGGCGTCCGATCCGCGCCAGGGCGTCGATGTACCAGAAGGTGCAGACGTTGAACGCAGTCCGCGGCAGGCCGAAGTCGTCCGGCGTCGCGTAGCGGAAGAGGTGGTCGCCGCGGCGAAGCTCCTGCTCGATGCGGGCCACCGTGGACTGGAACCGCGCGTCGTGCGGGTCGATGAACCCGACCTCCACCATCAGCAGCAGGCTCGCATCCAGCGCATCGCCCCCGAAGCTCTCGGCGAAGGCGCCGAGGTCCGGGTTCCAGGCCCGTTCGAGGATCGTGCGGCGCACCGTCTCCGCCCGCTGCCGCCAGCGCGCGGCCCGGTCCGGCTCCCCGAGGTGGGCGGCGATCTTCGCGAGCCGGTCGCAGGCGGCCCAGCACATCAGGCTCGACGAGGAATGCACCCGGGCCATGGTGCGCAGCTCCCACATGCCGGCGTCGGGCTGGTCGTGCATCGCGAAGGCGCGTTCGCCCACCCGTTCGAGGCGCTCGAACTCCACGCGCCCGGGCCTCGCGAACAGCCGGGTGTCGAAGAACGCCTGGGACGCCGCGAGCACCGCGTTGCCGTAGACGTCGTGCTGGACGTGCTCGAACGCCTGGTTGCCGGCCCGCACCGGACCCATGCCGCGATAGCCCGCGAGCGTCTCCACGGTGCGCTCGACGAGGCGGCGTTCGAGGCCGATCCCGTACACCGGCTGGAGATGCCCGCCCTGTCCACGCTCCCCGTCCTGCCCGTGCTCCCCGCCCTGTTCGCGCTCCCCGCGAAAGCGGGGATCCGCCTCCGCCTGGTTGCCGCTCACGACGTTGTTCAGGTACCGCAGGTAGTCCTCCATCGTCTCGACTTCGGCCAGGCTGTTGAGCGCCCGCACCACGAAGAACGAATCCCGCAGCCAGCAGTAGCGGTAGTCCCAGTTCCGTCCGGTGCCGGCGGCCTCCGGGATGCTGGTGGTCATCGCCGCGATGATCGCGCCGGTCTCCTCGAACGCGCAGAGCTTCAGGGTGATGGCGGCGCGGGTGACCGCCTCCTGCCATTCGAAGGGGAGGGCGAGGCGCCGCGTCCACCGCCGCCAGTAGGTGGCGGTCTTCTCCTCGAACTCGCGCGCGGTCTCCTCGACGCCGCCCGCGAGGGTCTCGTCGGGGCCGAGGAGGAGGCTCACCGGCTCCTCGAGCAGGAACGGGGTCTCGTCGAGCACGTAGGCGATCGGGGCGTTGGTGTTGAGCCGCAGCGCCTGGCTGGTGTGCAGGTAGCGGACGTGGTTCGAGCCGTGGGTGATGTCGGGGGCGCGCGCCCCGTAGTTGAAGCGCGGACGCACCCGGATGCGCACCCGCGGCGAGCCGTGGTCCGGGCGGACCCGGCGCACCAGGGTGGTGGGCCGGAAGGTGCGTCCCCGCGTCTGGAAGCGCGGCGCGAAGTCGGTGACGACGATGCGGTTGCCTTCGCGGTCCTCGATCGTCGTCTCCAGGATCGCGGTGTTCGCGGCGTAGCGTTGTTCCGTGCGGACCGCGCCGAGCAGATCGACCGCGAAGAAGCCCGCGCGGGCGTTCGCGTCGTCGTCGACCAGGCTGCAGAACACCGGGTCCGCGTCGAAGCGCGGGAGGCAGCACCACACCACGCGCGCGCTGGAATCGACGAGCGCGCCGTAGGTGCAGTTGCCGATGATGCCAAGATCGAGCGACGACGTGGGGTTGATCGACGACATGGCTGCTACGGATCGGGAACGGATGTCCGTCCGGGATTCACGCGGCACGAGGCGCCGCGGTGGGTGTTCTTCCGCTGCCACGCACAACACCCTCGGTTCATGATACGGAAATTCATGGAAAGAGTTTGTAGATGTCGCGTCGATGCAGAACTCTCACGAGCTCTGCCTGGGAGCCCTCGATCATCAGACCGATTCTATATGAGCCAATCCGACTTCTGTAAAAATCGATCACTGAACCGCCCCGGGTTTCCCGGAGGGTGATTTGCTTGAGTCAGGCGGCCATCGCCGACTCATGCAGTGTGGTAGAGATGGGCTATGATGGCGATGCCCGGCTTGCTCGCCTCCGGCCTCGCCGTGGCTGCTCCGAACAACGTCCGAGGCCGAGGGAGCGATGAGCGCACCGGTGCTGAGGGTGCGGGATCTGCGGGTCGAGTTCGACACCCGGGAGGGCGTCGTGCCGGTCATCGACGGGCTCTCCTTCGACCTCGCGCCGTCGCAGGCGCTCGGTCTCGTGGGCGAATCCGGCTGCGGGAAGTCCATGACCGCGCTCGCGATCATGGGGCTGGTGCCGTCCCCGCCGGGGCGGATCGCCGCAGGAAGCATCGAGTACGCGGGCGAGGACCTCGTCACCGCCGGGGACGAGCGGATGCGGGACATCCGCGGCAACGAGATCTCGATGATCTTCCAGGAGCCGATGACCTCGCTCAATCCGGTGTACACGGTGGGCGAGCAGATCGCGGAGGTGCTGCGGACCCACCAGGGGCTCTCGCGTGCGGCGGCGTGGGCGCACGCGGTGGAGCTGATCGACGCGGTCCGCATCCCCCTCCCGGACCGGCGGGCCGGGGAGTACCCGCACCAGCTCTCCGGGGGCATGCGCCAGCGCATCATGATCGCGATCGCGCTCGCTTGCCGGCCCAGGCTGCTGATCGCGGACGAGCCCACCACGGCGCTGGACGTCACCGTACAGGCCCAGATCTTCGACCTGCTGGAGGATCTGCGGGCCGGGACCGGCGCCGCGCTGATCCTGATCACCCACGACATGGGCGTGGTGGCGGAGGTCGCGGAGCGGGTCGTGGTGATGTACGCCGGGCGCAAGGCCGAGGAAGGGCCGACGAGCGCGCTCCTCGGCCGTCCGAGCCATCCCTACACCCAGGGGCTGATCGCGAGCGTGCCCCACGTCGTCGACGAGGTGCCGCGCGAACGCGAGGCGCTGACCGAGATCCCGGGCATCGTGCCCGCGCTGGCCGAGTTCGGGCAGGATCGGTGCCTGTTCGCGCCCCGGTGCGCGTCCTCGGACGAAGCGTGCCTTCGCGCCCGCCCGCCCGAGGCGCCGTGGGGAGGCGGACAGAACGTCGCGTGCTGGCATCCGGGTCCCGCCGGGAGCGGTCCGGGCGATCCCGCCGGAGACGGCCCTCGATGAGCGGGGCGATGCTCGCCGCCAAGAGCTTCGGGGTCCGGTTCGCGATGGAGCGGAGGGAGATCTTCGACAACGCCGGTGGCCGGTGGCCGGACGCCATTGGAGGCGGCTCCCGATGAGCGAGGCGATGCTCACCGTCGAGGATCTCGGGGTCCGGTTCGCGGTGAAGCGGGAGGGGCTCTTCGGCAAGCCCGGACAGTTGCACGCGGTGGACGGGGTGTCCTTCGAGATCGGGCGGGGCAGGACGCTCGGGCTCGTCGGGGAGTCCGGCTCGGGGAAGTCCACCTCCGCGCTCGCCATCGCGCGGCTGATCCCGGCGGTGTCCGGCCGGGTCCGGCTCGGAGGGACCGATCTCCTCGGCCTCGAGGGCGAGGCGTTGCGCGAGCAGCGCCGGCGCATGCAGTTCATCTTCCAGGACCCGTACTCGTCCCTGAACCCGAGGCTGCGGGCGAGCGCGATCGTGCGCGAGCCGCTCGATCGCCTGGGCATCGGGGCGCCGGCCGAGCGCGCCGGGCGGGTCGACGCGCTGTTCGCCGAGGTCGGGCTGCGGCCCGAGCAGCAGCGCCTGTTCCCCCACCAGTTCTCCGGCGGCCAGCGCCAGCGTCTCGGCATCGCCCGGGCGCTGGCCTCGAAGCCGGACCTCATCATCTGCGACGAGCCGGTCTCGGCCCTCGACGTCGCGGTGCAGGCCCAGATCCTCAACCTCCTGGCCCGGCTCCAGCGCGACCTCGGGCTGACCTGCCTGTTCATCTCCCACGACCTCGGCGTCGTGCAGCACATGTGCGACGACGTTGCGGTGATGTACATGGGCCGCATCGTCGAGCACGCCTCGCGCCGGCAGCTCTTCACCTCCCCCCGCCACCCCTACACGCAGGCGCTGCTGTCCGCGGTGCCCTCCGCGGACCCCTCCCGCCGGCGCCGCGAGCGCATCATGCTGACCGGGGACCCGCCGAGCCCGGTCGATCCGCCGCCCGGCTGCCGGTTCGCCTCCCGCTGCCCGATGGTGGAGCCGCGGTGCAGGACGGAGACCCCCGCCTTCCGCGAGCTCGAAGCGGGCCACTGGGCCGCCTGCCGCCGGATCGGGGAGTGAAGGCGGGACGAGCCGAAGCCATCGAGACCGACGCCGGCGGGAGGATGATGGAAGGGTGGAAGTCGAAGGTGTGCAATGCAGCAGCGATTCCCGTCTGGTGCGGCGACAACCCGTCCCGCCGGCGAGGGGCGGATGCTCAACGATCGGGCCGGGTCGTCGTCGGAGGATTCGAACGCCTTCGGAGAGAAGCGTCCGCCGCGGGCACGCGGCGCGACGCGGAGAAGCGCCGGCGCTCGAGCTCGCGTTCGTAGCTGACCAGCCGGCGGAGCAGCGCGTTGTACCGCGAATATGCGTCGGCGGCATGTTCGCGCCGGATAGCGTGATAGAGCGCAAGCTCCGGGTGGGGCGGCAACCGGCCGGCGTCCGGCACCGCAATGCCCAGCGCCCGCAGACGAGGCGCCCCGACCGCGACGAGCAACGCCTCGACGCCGTGTTCGCCCCGTCGGAGCGCTTCCAGGCCGGCCGCCACCAGCGCCTCTCCGGGGACACCGCTACCGGGTGCGCGCATCGTCCATGCCCTCGATGAACCGCTCGACCTTCGCCCGAAATGCATCCGGGTCGATGGCCGGGTAGCGAACGACGTACGGCGCGATCGCCTCGAACCGGCGGGCAAGCGCCTCCATGCCGATCAGATCGCGCTCCGCCATCTCCCGAACGTCCAGGAGGTCCACCGCGTGCCCGCGCTCGAGCTTCGCGAGCGCTTGCGCATGGAAATCGTAGTGGAAGAAGTCGACCGGCCCGTAGCGGACGATGAACGGGCTGCGCTCCCTCCAGCCCGGGACCGGCGGGATGAAGTCGTCAGGCGCCGCCAGCTCGACGTTCATGTCGAGCTCGTCTTTCAGCTTCACGATCGCCTCGAAGACGCCCTCGGGCTCCGGATCGAGCTTCAGGTCCGCGTCCACGGTCGCCGCCCGCCACCCGATCGTCACCGCAGATGCGCCTCCGACCAGATACACCCGCCCCGGCCCTCTGGCAAGACGGCCGATCCCCCGCATCAGCCCCTCGATCTTCGCCGCATCGCTCGTCGCTCGCATGGCGGAAGTCTACTCGACTTCAGCGCATGGGCGGCCCGGACCGTCGAAGTGCGCGGCGGTGTCGATTCCCAGGCGCATCCGCTGCCACCGAGCCGGCCGGATCATGCGTCGTGGTACGCTTCCGGCCGGCCTGCAAGCCGAAATCGAAAATGGGATCCCGATAGCCGACGACGAGATCCACGATGTCCGACGATCCGGTTCGACCCCTTCGTATCGCCATGATCGCCACCGGCAGGATCGCCGGCACCGCGCTCGCGCCGGCGATTCGTCGCGCGACCGGGGCGGAGCTGTGGAGCGTGCTGAGCCGCGACGCCGGACGCGCGCGCGACTTCGCCGAGCGTCATGGCGCCGCGTCTCCGCAGCCCGCGCATACCGATCTCGACGCCCTGCTCGACGATCCCGATCTCGACGCGGTGTTGATCGCATCGGCCGACGGGCTGCACGCCGGGCAGTGCATCGCGGCAGCCGAAGCCGGCAAGCACGTGCTCTGCGAGAAGCCGATGGCGACCACCGCGGCGGACGCCGAACGCATGACCGCGGCCTGCCGCGGGGCCGGGGTCAGGCTCGGCATCGCGTACCACATGCGCTGGCACCGGGGGCACCGGGAGCTGGCCGGCGCGGCGCACGCCGGCCGGTTCGGCACCTTGCGGCACATGCGCGTGCAGTGGTCGATGCGGGCGCGGGACGACTCGAACTGGCGCGCACGCTCCGAGGTCGGGCGCTGGTGGGGACTGGCCGCGGTCGGCACCCACTGCCTCGACCAGGTGCGCTGGTACATGTCGCCGTCGTGCGGGGAGATCACCCGCCTCACCCCGCTCGTCACCCGCAGCGTCTTCCGGGGTCCGCATGACGAGACCGCGCTGCTCGCGCTGGAGTTCGAGTCGGGCGCCACCGCGGAGATCTGCACGTCGGTGCTGTTCGATGCCCCGAAACGCATGGAGGTCTACGGCAGCGACGGCCATGCGCTGTTCGACGACACCCTGGGCCCGTCCGGCAAGGGCCGCATCGTGACCCACGAGGGCGAGCATGCGTTCGAAGCCGCCGACCCCTACACCGGCGAGGTCGAGGACTTCGTGGCCGCGGTACGCGAGAACCGCGACCCGGAAGTGAACGGCGAGGAAGGCGCGCGCAACGTCGCGCTCCTTGAAGAGGCCGTCGCCTGAGGGACGCCTCCCGAGCGCACCCGCCGCATCATGGACGGGCAGGCGCCACCCTGCCGAATCCCGGACGCCTCTCGCGCACCCGGGCCGCATCGTGGTCCGGCTTCCGCGCGGGCACGGACTGCACCACGCCTCGGGCACCCACCGCATCAGGCGCGGCCCCGGCGGAGGACACCCTCCGGCAGCACCTCGACGAGCGCGGCGGCGACGATCAGCGCAGAGCCGGCGATCTGGGCCATGCCGAACGGTTCGCCGGCCAGCGCCGCCGCGGACGCCAGCCCGGTGACCACCTCCATCATCAGCAGGAGCCCCGCACGGCCCGGGCTGACGAGCCGCGCCCCCCGGAGGATCCCCCACGCGCTCACCACACTCAGTACCGCCACCATCGAGACGATCGCCGCCGCGTGAGCGGTGGCGGGAGGCGCCGGAGCCTCCGCGATCGGCAGCGTCGCAACCACCGCGATGATCGCCGTGCCGCCGATGAAGAGGGAGGTGACGTGCGCCGCCGCAGGGATCGCGGCGTCCTGGTGCACGCGCAGGGTGCCGAACGCCCACGTCACCCCGGCGGTCAACGCGCACCAGTCGCCGGGGTTGCGGGGCAGCGGGACGCCGCTCTCGCCGCCGAGCACCACCCACAGCCCGCCGAGCCCCAGGGCCAGGGCGGTGAGCCGGGCGCCGGTGAACCTCTCGGCGAGCAGCAGGCGGCCGAGCACGGTGGCCCAGACCGGACTCAGGTAGAAGAGCAGGATCGCGGTCACCACGTCGGTGAGGACGATCGAGATCGAGTAGAGCACGAAGGACCCGCCGGTGAGCAGGCCGGTGGCGGACATGCGCGGGGTGAGCGCGGCGCGCGCGGGCGGATGCCGGAGCAGGAGGGGGACGAGGAGCGCCAGCCCCACGACGAACAGGCCGAGGGTGGTCCACACCACGCCGACGCCGCGGGCTTCCAGGTGGCGCACCGGGATCCAGTACAACCCCCACAGCGCACCGGAGATCGCGATGACCGCCTCGGGGCCGGTGAGCCGCGGGCGCATCATCGATCCTCGGAGGTCAACGCGGCACCGTGGGCTCCGGGGGCGGCCTGCCCAGGATCATGTCCGCCGCCTTCTCTCCGATCATCAGGGTCGCCGCGTTGGTGTTGGCCGAGGTCATGAGGGGCATGATCGACGCATCCGCGACGCGCAGGGCCTCGATCCCGTGCACGCGCAGCCGGTCGTCGACGACGGCGCCCGGATCGGTGGCGGGCCCCATCCGGCAGGTCCCCATCAGGTGGAACGCGGTGGTGCCGATGCCCCGGGCGAAGTCCAGGACTTCGTCTTCGGTGCGCACGTCGTCGCCGGGCACTGCTTCCCGTACGAAATACGGCGCGAGCGGCTCCGTGCGCATCAGCCGGCGCGCGAGCCCGATGCCGCGGACGACCACCTGCCGGTCCATCTCGTGGGCGAGGTAGTTCGGCTGGATCAGAGGCTTGTCGAGGGGATTCGTGCTCCGTGCCCGGACGTATCCGGCGCTCTCCGGGCGTTGCTGCCATACCGCCACCGTGGCGCCCGGCTCGTCCTCCAGGACCGACTGCACGCCCTGGCGGTAGCTCGCCGGCGTGAAGGTCAGTTGAAGATCGCCCGAATCGAGGGCCTCGTCCGACTTCCAGAAGCAGCACGCCAGGGTCGGCTGCAAGGTGAGGATCCCGGTGCCGAGCGCGAAGTACTTCAGGATCTCCACCCCGAGCCGCCAGCCCCGCGCGAGTTCGTTGATGGTCCGCGCGCCCTTGACCCGGAACGTGGTGCGGATCGCGTAGTGGTCGCGCAGGTTCTCACCGACCCCGGGCAACGCCTTGCGCACCGGGACCCCGAGCTCACCGAGCAAGACGGGCGGGCCGACACCCGAGAGCTGCAGGAGCTGCGGCGAGTTGACGGCGCCGCCCGAGACGATCACCTCGCGTGCTGCGCGCACCACCCGGCGCTCGCCGCCGCACAGGTACTCCACCCCGACCGCGCAGTTCCCTTCGAACAGGATCCGTGTGGCATGGGCGTGCGCGCGCACCTCGACGTTGCGCCGCTGCATGGCGGGGCGCAGGTGCGCCCGCGCGGTGCTCATGCGGCGGTTGCGGTGGACGCTGCGCTGAAAGTAGCCCACGCCCTCCTGCCGTTCGCCGTTGTAGTCCGGATTGCGGGGGATGCCGATGCTCTCGGCCCCGGCGATGAACGCCTCGCACAACGGGTCCCGCCAGGCGAGATCCTCGACCACGAATTCGCCCTCCCGGCCCCGGAAGCGGTCGTCGCCCGGACCGATGCGGCATTCGCTGCGCCTGAAATAGGGCAGCACGTCGGCATGGCTCCACCCCCGGTTGCCGCGCTGCGCCCAGGTGTCGAAGTCCATGCGCTGGCCGCGGTTGTAGATGTGGCCGTTGATCGAGCTGGATCCGCCGAAGGTCTTGCCCCGCGGCTGCGCGATCCGGCGCCCCGCGCTGCCTTCGCCCGGCTCGGTCTCGTACATCCAGTTGACGGAAGGGTCGGTCGCCGTTTTCATGAATCCGGCGGGGATGTGGATGAAGGGGTTCCAGTCCCGTCCGCCGGCTTCGAGCGCGCAGACCCGGCGGCGCCCGTCCGCGCTCAGCCGGTTCACGAGGGTGGCGCCGGCGGTGCCGGTGCCCACCACCACGAAGTCGAAGACGTCTCCGTTGGACATGTCGTGCTACCCGCCGGGAACGGCGGCCCGCGCGGAACCGACCGCGTTCCCACTCGCCATGACGTGTCAGCCCCGCCCCACGAACGGCATCTTGGTGGCCATCACGGTCAGGGTCAGCACGTTGGCGTCGAGGGGGAGGCTCGCCATGCAGAGCAGCGCCCGCGCCACGTTCTCCGCGCCCATGACCGGCTCGACCGCGATCTCCCCGTTCGCCTGCGGCACCCCCTCGGGCATCCGCGCGGTCATCTCGGTGGCCGCGTTGCCGATGTCGATCTGGCCGCAGGCGATGTCGTACTTCCGCCCGTCGAGCGACGTGGATCGGGTCAGCCCGGTGATCGCGTGCTTGGTCGAGGTGTAGGGCGCCGAGTTCGGGCGCGGCACATGGGCGGAGATCGATCCGTTGTTCACGATGCGCCCGCCCATCGGCCTCTGGCTCTTCATCAGCCTGAACGCCTCCCGGGTGCAGAGGAACACCCCGGTCAGGTTGACGTCGACGACGTTGCGCCATTGCTCGACGGTGAGATCTTCGAGCGGAATCCCGGGTGCGTTGACGCCGGCGTTGTTGAACAGGAAGTCGAGCCGCCCGAACGCCTCCTTCGTCTTCGCGAAGAGCGCTTCCACCGACGCCGGATCGCCTACGTCGGCCGGCGCCACCAGCGCCCGCTCCCCGCCGGCCCCCGCGTCGGCCTTCGTCTTCTCCAGCGGCTCGCGGCGACGGCCGGCCAGCACCACCGAGTATCCCTCCCCCAGCATCGCCAGCGCGCAGGCCCGGCCGACCCCGGTGCCCGCCCCGGTGATCATCGCCACCTTTCCGTTTCCGTTCATTCCCTTTCCTCCTGACCTTCCCGTCGATACCCAGCATGAGATTCGAGCGCCGGGGGCCGGATTCCAGGCGCAACGCAACGGCCCGATCTCGCAATGGCTCCTTCGGCGCGGAAATCTCGTTGCAACGGTTCCATGTACGTTTTCGAGCCTCGCGGGAGCGCCCGGCTCTCTTCAGGGCGATACCGGGCGGGCAGGCGCTCTTCAGGCGAACGACGCTTCCACGGTCCCCAGCGCCCCGAAGTCCGCCCGCGCCTCGTCGCCGGGGGCGATGGGCAGGATGCCGCCGCAGGTGCCGGTCATCACCACGTCCCCGGCGCGCAGACCCCGCTCCGCGGCCAGCGGATGGGCCGCGAGCCAGCCCACCGCCGCGAGGGGATCGCCCCAGGCCAGCAGCGAGCCCGTGCCGCGCGCCTTCTCTTCCCCGTTGACGGTGACGGTGAGCGCGCAGGCGGCCAGATCGATCGAACGCCAATCCTCCCCCCGCGCACCCTCGACGAACGCGACGTTTCCGCCGCCGTCGGCGATGAGCACCAGGCCGCCGTTGGCGAGGCCGCCGGGCAGCCGGCAGCCGACGATCTCGAACGAGGGGGCGACGTAGTCCACCGCCGGCGCGATCTCGTCCGCCGGGTACGGGCGATCCCGCGCGGGCACGTCGTCCGCCAGCTTGACCAGGAACTCGGTTTCCAGTCCCGGCGCGCAGGCGACGGGCAGCTCGATGCACGCGCCGTTGCCGGATCGGAACGGCGCCAGCAACGGACCGGCGAACGCGCCGTCGAGCTTGAGCATCGCCAGCGCCTTGTCGTTGGTGGCGCCGAGCTTCCAGCCTGCCTGCGCGGCGCCCGATTCCGCGGTCTGGATCTCCTGGATGGCGTACGCCGCCGCGGTGTCGGCGGGCCTGTCGGCGGCGTCGAGCTCGATGGTCTCGCCGCGCATGCGCGCGTCCCACAGCGCGGCGGCGATCTCCCTGGGGGTCATGGCGGTCTCCCGAAGAATGGTATGCGGATGCCCGGGTCCGAACGGCCGCGGCTCCCTCTGCCGGCAGCCGCGTCGGAGCATCCGGGAACGAGGGTGCCAAGACGCCCGCGCCGGTGCAACGCCGGGGCGCGAACGCGCGGAGCCGGGCACCCGTCGAAAGGCGGTATCATCCACCGGGCATGGATGAACGTGTGGATCATTGCACAATGGCGACGAACCTTTCGATTTCCAGGCGATCTCCATGACCGTGCCCGCGCGTGGCGATACCCGGAGCCGTGGACGCCTGCCCTCCCGCGCGATGGCCGCGGGACTCGCCATCGCCGCCGCCGTTGCGGCGCACGCCGGGGACGCCGGGACCTGCGCCCCGGAAGCCGTCCACTTCGATACCGAAGGGCAGCCGCTCACCCGGGCGGAGAGGATCGCCCGCATGGACCGGGCGTTCTACGATTCGCTGGCCCGGTTCGACGAATGCCAGGGCGCCGCGACGGGCACGGGCGCCGCCGCAGCCGCGGGCGCCGCAGCAACCGCGGCGGGACGGAACGGCGGCGCCGGCGCGGACGGCGGTGCGGACGGTACGGGCGGCGATTCGGCGGGGACGGGCGACGGCGCTTCCGTGGAATCGGTGGCGGCGGAGGGTATCCAGGGCGCCGAAGCTCCGGAGGCCCCCGAAACGGCGGCGGATGGCGCATCCGTGGACGATACCGCCATCGAATCGGTGGCGGCGGGAGGCATCCAGGGCACGGAGGCTCCGGAGGACGGCGAGGGGACGACGGCGGATACGGACCGCCCGCCCGTCTCGGGCTCGGGCCAGGTGCCGGACGACATCCCGGCGCCGGACAACGACAGCGTGCTCGAAGCCCAGATACGGCGGGCGGCGATGGAGGAGGCCGATCCGCGCATCCGCGCCGAGCTGTGGAACGAATACCGCAAGTACAAGGGGCTGCCCCCGAAGCCGCTCCCGGGAGAAGAAGGGGGGAACGACGATGCGCAGACATAGCGCCATTCCCGCTGCCGCTCTCGCCGCCGCCGTGGCGGTGCTGGCCGGCTGCGCCGGCATGGGGACGATGATGGGAGGGACGCCGGCGGGTCCGGCGGTCGGCCCCGGCATCGACCCGCCGGCCTCGGCCGCCGCGGACCCGTATTCGGGCGTGCGGCTCGACGTCATCGTCCCGGTCTTCGACCCCGGACTCCCCGAAGATCCCGACGACTACGAGAAGGAAGGCGTCTGGCCGGAGCTGCGCCGGGCCGAGGCGAACCGCTTTGCCGTCGCGCTCAAGAAAGCGCTCCAGGCCACCGGTACGCTCGGTGACGTCCGGATCTCTCCCGATGCCAGAGCCAGCGGCGACCTCTACGTCATCGGCGCGATCGAGAAATCGGACGGCCAGGACGTCAGGATCGCGGTCGAGGTCGTCGACGTCGGCGGCAAGCGCTGGATGCGGAAACGCTACCGGCATCGGGTGAAGGAGTACTTCTGGCGGAACCTGCGCAACAAGGGCAAGGACCCCTACCAGCCGGTGTTCGACGCAGCGGCCGGGGACGTCGCGAAGCTCGTCATGAAGCGCTCGTCGGAGGAACTCGCGACCGTGCGCCGGATCGGCGAGATCCGGTTCGCCAGGACGTTCTCCGAGGAGGCGTTCGCCGATTACGTCGAGGTGCGGGGCGGGCGCGTCACCCTGACCGCGCTGCCGGATCGGAACGACCCCATGCTCACCCGCATCCGCGCCATCCGGGTCCGCGACGGGCTGTTCATGGACCGGATGCAGGCCCACTACGAAGGGTTCGCCCAGCGCACCGGCACGAGCTACGCCGCCTGGCAGGAGCACAGCCTGACCGAAGTCAAGGCGAGGAACGAAGCACGGGGCACGGCCCTGGTCCAGGGCGTCCTCGGAGCGGCGCTGGCCATCGGCGGCGCCGTCGCCGCGGTGAAGGGCGGCAACAACTCCGATGCCGGAGCCGAGGTCGCCGGCATCGCCGCCGCCATCGCCGGCGGTGTGCTCATCTCGAAGAGCTTCCAGAACAGCGCCGAGGGCAGGGTGCACGCCGATGCCCTGTCCGAGCTCGGCGAGTCGCTCGACGTCGAGGTCGCCCCGCAGGTCGTCGAGCTCGAGGACACCACCGTGGAGCTGACCGGTGACGCCCGGGAGCAGTTCCGGCAGTGGCGGTCGTTCCTCAGGCGCATCTACGACGAGGAAGGGATCCCGGAGGCCGCCCTCTGAAATCCCCGAGGCGCCATCATCCTTCGAGTCGAATTTCATGCAAGACGCTCCCAGGAGCGCTCCGCACGAAACTCGACGCGATTGCAAAAACGACGGCGCCTCGAGGGGTTCAGCCGCACCGCTCGATTCAAGGAGATTCACCATGCCCGAACTTCCATCCCGTGCGATCATGCTGTTCGGTACCGAGGAGCCGGCGGCGGAGACCCGATTGCTGAAGGCGGGGCCGCTGTCGGCGGAGCTGGACGCCGGCAACCTGCGCTACATCCGCCACGGCGGGCGCGAGGCGATCCGCGCGATCGCCTACGTGGTGCGCGACCGGTTCTGGGGCACTTTCAATCCGGAGATCCGCGGCCTCGCCGTCGAGGAGACCGGCGACCGCTTCACCGTCACCTACACGGCAATCTGCGGCGACGGGCAGCAGCGCTTCGTCTATCGCGCGCGCATCACCGGCAGCGCGGACGGGACCCTGCGCTTCGAGGGCGCGGGGACCCCCGAGACGGACTTCCTCACCAACCGGACCGGCTTCGTGGTCCTGCACGGGGTGGAGGGGATCAGCGGGCAGGCGGTGGAGGTGTCCGAGGTGGGCGGCCGGATCGTCGAGACCCGCTTTCCGGAGGTCATCGATCCGGTGCAGCCGATCATGAACATCCGCGCGCTGACCCATGAGGTCGCGCCGGGCCTCGAGGTGACCTGCACCATGCTGGGCGACACCTTCGAGATGGAGGACCAGCGCAACTGGACCGATGCATCCTACAAGACCTACGTGCGGCCGCTGGGGCTCCCGCACCCCTTCACCCTGGAGGCCGGCAAGACGATCGAGCAGGCCGTCGAGCTGCGCTTCGAGGGGGCGGAGCCCGCCGCCGGGCCGGAGGGCGGCGGCCCGCCGGAGCTCACCGTCTCGGTGGGCGCGCAGTCGGGCGCCGTTCCCCGGATCGGCATGGGGCTGGAGTGGCACTCCACCGATGCGGCGGCGGCGCGCGCCGACGGGCTCGCCGGCCTTCATCCCGCGTTCCTGAGCGGCTACTTCGATGCGCGCCATGCCGGCGCGGAGGTGATGCAGGGCTTCCGCGCCGTCGCGGACGCCCTGGGGTGCGAGCTGGCCCTGGAGGCGGTGCTGCTCGATCTCGACGACCCGGAGACAACACTACGCTCCATCGCCGGCCAGGCCAGCGCTGCCGGCGCCCGCTTCGCCTCCGTTGCGGTGAGCCCGGCCGGGGATCTGGATTTCGTCATCCCGGGAACGGTCTTCGACGACCTGTCCGCCTACGACACCCTCTACGCGGCGGCGCGGGAAGCCTTTCCGGGCAGCGCCGTCGGCGGCGGCAACTTCATGTACTTCACCGAGCTGAACCGCAAGCCGCCGCCGTTCCGGGGGCTGGACTTCGTCATCCACTCGACCTGCGCCATCGTGCACGCGGCCGACGACCGCTCGGTGACGGAGACGGTCGAGACCCTGCCGTACGTCATCCGTTCCGTCCGGGCGACGTTCGGCGGCAAGCCCTACCGGCTGGGTCCGGTGGGGATCGGGACGCGCACCAGCCCCTTCGGCGGCGGGCCGGTCCCGAACCCCCACGGCGGCCGGGTCGCCATGTGCCGCAACGACCCGCGCCAGCGCGGCCTGCTGGGCGCCGCCTGGCATCTGGGGGTGGCCGCGAGGGCGGCCGAGGGGGGCGTGGATTCGCTGATCCTGGGTGCGCCCACCGGCGATTTCGGCCTGCTCCATCATCCCGGCGACACGCCGCAACCCTGGTTCGACGAGCACGGCGGGCGGTTCCCGGCATGGCACGTGATGCGGGGGATGTACGGCGCATCGGGCCGGCCGCGGCGTGCCACCGAGGTCTCGGCGCCGCGCGAGGTGCAGGCCCTGGCGTTCGAGACCGGGGCGGGCCTGGAGCTGTGGCTGGCGAACCTCATGGGCGAGGAGCGCCGCGTCCGTCTGGAAGGGGTCTCCGGCGCAACGATGCGCGTGGCGACGCTGGACGAAGAAAGCTTCGTCGCGGGTGTCGGAGACCCGAATGCGCTGGACGGCGTGGAGCGGCCCGCGAGCGGCGGTCGCATCGACCTCCGGCCGTATGCGGTGGCGCGTTGCAGGGTGCAATGACGGGAGGACGCTCGGCCCGGCGGCCACTTGGCCGGTGAAATCCGGAGCAAGGTGACGAAGAATGATCCGCCGGCCGACTGTAGTTCCGGCCGTGCCGGCCCGGACCTATGGACGCCGGGATCCCTCGGGAACGTATGTGCCGGGGATGGAGCGTCCTGGGAGCGGCGCGTCCTGACGGACGCGGGCGTCCCGCCCGCAGCGGACCGAAGGTCCGGGGCCGAAGGCCCGCGAATCGATCAAGCGGGCGGGACGCCCGCGCTCCCAGGACATGCCGCTCCCAGGTTCGCAGCAGACGCCCGGTTCAGGCTGCATCGGGTCGGGAAAACAGGAGAACGTCGATGAGCGAATCACCTCTGAAGCAGATGGCCTCCCATCGGGGGTTGAAGGCCGGACACTTCGTCTTCGAGTTCGACACCCCCGGGATCGGCTACATCCTCAAGCACGCGGGATGCGACTTCACGATCCTCGACACCGAGCACAGCGGCTTCGGCATCGAGACCGTGAAGCGGGTCATGGCCTACATGCGCGCGGCCGGGCTGCCGACCATCGTGCGCGCGCCGTCCAGGGACTACAAGGACGTTGCGCGTACCCTGGATGCAGGGGCCGACGGCGTCATGCTGCCGATGGTGGGCACCGCCGACGAGGCGAAATCCATCATCCATTCCATGAAGTACGTGCCGGCCGGCGGGCGCGGCGTGATCCTGCGCTCCGCAGTGGACCGCTACACGGCCGGGCCGACCATGGAGAAGCTGGCCGCGCAGAACCGCCGCACCATGCTCGTGGTGCAGATCGAGACCGCCGAGGGGGTCGAGAACGCACAAGCCATCGGCGCGCTGGAAGAGGTCGATTGCATGTGGGTCGGCCACTTCGACCTGAGCTGCTCGCTCGGCATCCCCGGCGAGTTCGAGCATCCCCGGTTCCTCGAAGCCATCGACGCGGTGGTCGAAGCCGGTCGCGCGACCGGCACCTCCCTCGGGCGCCTGGTGCCCGACGTCGAGTCCGGCATCGCGCTGCACAAGCAGGGCTTCGACTTCATCGCCTGGTCGGCCGATGCCTGGGCGTTGGGCGATGCGGTGGCGGCGGGGCTGTCCGCCATCCGCGACGGCTGCAAGGAGTAGCCCTCTTGCGAGTAGCCCCCTGTGAGTAGCCCAATGTCCGTGAAATCCCCGGCAAGACGACGGAGGCTCATTCCCCGGCCGGCGTCCGGTTCCGGCGATGCCGGGCCGGGCTTCCGACCCGGCTCCACCGGATCGAGACCTTGAGGGAGACACCATGTCCGCGTTTCGCGTGGCGCTCAGCGCCGATTTCCGCAAGCCCGACGGCAGCCCGACCTTTCCCGAGTTCGATCTGTCGCCCCTTCGGGAACATCCCGACGTCGACCTGTTCCACCTGGAGCCCGAGCCGGAAATCTCCGCCGCGCAGCTCGCCGGCGTCGACGCCCTGATCCTCCTGACCCCGCGGGTGGGGGCCGGCAGCCTGGTCCCGAACGGGCGCCTGGCGATGGTGGCGCGCTTCGGCGTCGGCTACGACAACGTGGACCTGGCCGCGTGCAGCGCCCACGACGTGGCGGTGGCGATCACCCCGGACGGGGTACGGCGGCCGGTGGCGGTGTCGATCCTCACCCTCGTCCTCGCCCTGTCCGGCAGGCTCTTCACCAAGGACCGCCTCGCGCGCCGGGGGCCGGCGGGATGGGCCGAGAAGACCGACCACAACGGAATCGGCCTGGTGGGGCTCACCTTGGGCTCGATCGGCATGGGCAACATCGGGGCCGAGATGTTCCGTCTCGCGCGGCCCCTCGACATGCGCTTCATCGCCCACGACCCCTATGCCGACCCGGCCCTGGCGGCCGATCTGGGGGTCACCCTGACGGATTTGGACCGCGTCTTCCGCGAAGCCGACTTCGTCTGCGTGAACTGTCCGCTCTCTCCCGAGACCCACCACCTCGTCAACGCCAACCGTCTGGGGCTGATGAAGCCGACCGCCTTCCTCGTCAACACCGCGCGGGGACCGATCGTCGATCAGGCGGCGCTGACCGAGGCGTTGCAGGAGGGACGCATCGCCGGCGCGGGCCTCGACGTCTTCGAGCAGGAGCCGCCGGACGCCGGCGACCCCCTGCTGGCCCTCGACAACGTGATCCTCACCCCCCACGCGCTGTGCTGGACGGACCAGCTCTTCGCCGGAAGCGGCGCGGCCGACGTGCGCGCGGTGCTCGACGTGATGGCGGGCCGCGTCCCTCGCGGGGTCGTCAACCGCGACATCCTCGACCGCCCCGGCTGGCAAGCGCGCCTGGCCGGCTACACGCGGAGATTCGGGGACGGCTGAGCGGAACGGCGTCTTGCCTGCTCAAGTTTCGGGATTCAAAATACCTTGAATCAGGCGATGGATTCCCGCTTTCGCGGGAATGACGTCATTTCAGCGAGACACGTTGCTTTTACGCTGGCCGTGGCCGTCTGGCCGTCATTCCCGCGAAAGCGGGAATCCATTTCGGTCGGCGAATCCCGAAACTTGAGTTGCCTGAACCGATCGACGGTCCGGGCGATCCCCTCTGCAATATCAGCCACCGTCTCTTGGGCCGACTCGTCATCGCCGCCGAAGGGAAGTACCAGACTCCCGGTCGCGATCCTGGTGAATCCCTCCCTGCCCGCGAGGACACGCCATGAAGCTCCAGGACGTCAGCACATGGGTGACCGTCCCGCCCAACGGTATCGGCGGGTCGTTCTGGGTCATCGTGAAGGTGACCACCGACGACGGCATCGAAGGGATCGGGGAGTGTTACGGCATCCCCTTCTCCGGCGACGTCGCCTGCCGGATGGTCGAGGACACCTTCGAGCGCTTCGTCGCGGGGGAAGACCCGCACGACGTCGAGACCCTGTTCCGGCGCGTGTACTCCGCGGGCTTCACCCAGCGCCCCGACCTCTCGATGATGGGCGTGTTCAGCGGAATCGAGATCGCGGTATGGGACGTCCTCGGCAAGGCGTCGGGGCAGCCGGTCTACAAGCTCATCGGCGGGAAGTTCCACGACCGGATTCGCACGTATACCTATCTCTACCCCAAGTCCGTCTCCCCGGACGGCGCACCCGGGGAGGATTCCGGTGACGTCTACCACGATGGCGACGCGGCGGCGGCGCGCGCCCTCGACTACGTCGAGATGGGCTTTACCGCGATCAAGCAGGACCCCGCCGGTCCGTACAGCTTCCAGGGCGGGCGCGAGCTGTCGCTGCACGAGCTCGCGCGAAGCGAATACTGCGTCCGGCGCATCCGCGAAGCGGTGGGAGATCGGGCCGACATCCTGTTCGGCACCCACGGGCAGATGACCACCTCGTCGGCCATCCGCCTCGCCCGGCGCCTGGAGCCCTACGATCCGCTATGGTTCGAGGAGCCTTGTCCCCCGGACCAGATGGACGCGATCGGCAAGGTGGCGCGGGCCACCTCGATCCCGGTGGCGACCGGCGAGCGCCTCACCACGAAGGTGGAGTTCCACCAGGCGTTGAAGGCGGGGGTGTCGATCCTGCAACCGGACGTCGGCAGAAGCGGCGGCATCTGGGAGACGAAGAAGATCGCCATCATCGCCGAGCTCTACAACGCGCAGATCGCGCCGCACGTCTACTGCGGGCCGATCGCCCATGCGGCGGCTGCCCACGTCTCCTTCGCCAGTCCGAACTTCCTGATCCTGGAGACCATTCGGAGCGGATTCCACGACGCGATCCTGAAGAAGCCGTTGCGCTGGGAGCGGGGCTGCCTGATCGCCCCCACCGAGCCGGGGCTGGGCATCGAGCTCGACGAACAGGCCGTGCTCGACCACCCCTGCACGACCGGCGGACGCCTGCACCTGGAGATGTGCCAGACGCCGCTCGGCTCGGACAACGCGAAGACCATCACCGAGCTCGACCGCTGAAGACGCGCCATGCCCCGGCCCCGAGCCAGCGCCAGGCCCGGAAATGCCCTCGTTTTCACCCGATGCCGTCGATGAACATCCTCGACGTGCGATACGGACCCCGGTCGCCGCGGGTCGCGAGCGCGTGCGCCGGGAAACGTAGCGTTCCGCCCTTTCATCGCTTCGACGCCCGCACCCCGGATGCACCCCGGACGGCGATTGATTCGACCGATGCGATACGCCACTATCCCGGGCCACCGGGTTTCCTCGAAGCAGGACAGCCGGGAATCCCCCGTGCAACAACACGAAGAGGAGGAGATCGGAATGAAACCAGGAGCATGGACAGGAGCATGGGCCGCCGCCGCGGCGGCGGCCATCGGCCTCGGGGCGAGCGGCGCCGCTTCGGCGCAGTCCGCGGCCGAACGGGCCGTGGAGGCGGCCAAGCAGTACGCCGGCGAGGAGATCAGC
This sequence comes from Gammaproteobacteria bacterium, assembly GCA_965204915.1. Taxonomy (GTDB): domain Bacteria; phylum Pseudomonadota; class Gammaproteobacteria; order HK1; family HK1; genus HK1. The sequence goes on from OZ242023.1 coordinate 534,404, forward strand.
ATCGTCTGGGAGGCGGGCTTGCAGTCCCTCGATCCCCTGAACTTCTCGGGTCCGAAATGGGAGGAGCTGACCGGCATCGAGGTCAAGGTCATCGAGGTGCCGACGGCCGAGATGTTCACCAAGATCCTGCAGGAGCACCGCGCCGGCACCGGCGCCTACGACGCCCTGAACGTGATCCCGAGCTGGATGCCGGATCTGGTCAAGGCCGGCGCGCTGGAGGAGCTGGACCCCTACGTCGACAAGTACGGCTACCGCGCGGAGCTGGAGAACATCGCCCCCACCTACCGCGACAACCAGATGAAGGTGGACGGAAAGATCTACGGCTTCCCGGACGACGGCGACCTCTTCGTCCTCTACTACCGCAAGGACCTGTTCGAGGATCCGGAGAACCAGGCCGAATTCAAGGCGAAGCACGGCTACGACCTGGGGCCGCCGCGGACCTGGGAGCAGTACGCCGACGCCGGCCGCTTCATCACCGACAAGTACGCGCCGAAGATCTACGGCGCCGGGCAGTTCCGCCAGCCCGCCTACGGGATCTGGATGTTCGAGGAACGCTACCGCGTGGAAGGCGGGCGCTTCTTCGACCCGGAGACCATGCGGGCGCAGATCAACAACGAGATCGGCGTCAAGGCGTTCGAGGGCATGCGTTCGGACAACGCCTTCATGCCGCCGGGGGTGGAGACCTGGGGCTTCGTCGAGGCGCTGAGCTCCTTCCTCGCCGGCGACATCGCCATGACCATCTCCTGGCCGCCCTTCGGGCGCTGGGCAGCCGGCTACGGGACGGAGGAAGAGGCGCTGTCCTGGGTGCCCAAGTCCACCATCGCCGACAAGGTGGGCTATGCCCTGCCGCCGGGCGGGACGCCGCAGCTCGCGGCGGGCTTCTCGCTCTCCGTCTCCTCGAGCAGCAAGAACAAGGAGGCGGCCTACCTCTTCATCCAGTGGCTGAACAGCGAGGAGACCAGCCTGCAGCGTGTGCAGCTTCCCTACGCCCTGCGTGATCCCTTCCGCGAGAGCCACTTCACCAACGCGGAGTACCTCTCGCGCTGGGCGGACGCCGACAAGTACCTCGCCACCCTTCGGGCCGGGGCCGACACCGGCCTGCTGGACCTCTCGATCCTCCAGATCGACAAGTACGAGGAGGCGTTGCGCCAGTCCATGACCCGTCTGTGGGCGGGCGAGGACGCCAAGGCCATCCTCGACGACGTGGCGGCGCAGTGGGATGCGCTCACCGACCGCATCGGCGTGGACAAGCAGCGCGCGGCCTACCGGGACTGGGCCGGCAAGCCCAACGCCTATCCGAAGTGACCGACGCCGGATCCGCGGCGCGAGCGGCCTCGGCCGCTTGCGCCGTGGGCTGCGCCTCGTCCCCGAGCGAGCCCGGACCGTTGCCGTGCCTGTCCCGAACCTTCCGGGCGGCCCGGGCCTCGTCGCCGCGTCCGCCCGGGCCGTGGCACGATTCGCAAGCCGGGGGCTGATCGTGCCGCTCGTCCCCGCGCCCGCCCGGATCGTGGATGACGGCGAGGACACCGATCCGTGACGGCGCCCGTGAGGGGAGCATGGCGCGGCGGGAGCTTGGCGGCCGGCGCCTTCGCCGACCGCCAGTTCAAGTACCTCATCCTCCTCCCCGCCATCTTCATCCTGCTGTTCATCGGGGTCTTCCCGCTGATCTACACGCTCGTGGCGAGCGTGCAGAACATCACCATGCTGGAGGAGGACACCTCCTTCCACGGCCTGCTGCATTACCGCCACCTCTTCGAAGACGCGCGGCTGTGGGAGTCGATCGGCCACACCCTGCTCATCACCGGGATCGCGCTTCCCGTCGAGCTGGGGCTGGGCCTCCTGATGGCCTTCCTGTTCGTGGAGAAGCTGCCGGGCCGGCCGATCTTCGTGGCCCTGCTGGTGCTGCCGACCCTGATCGCGCCGGTGGTGGCGGGCGCGACCTGGCGCCTGCTCTTCGACCACCGCTACGGGCCGATCAACCAGGTCCTGGGCTGGATCGCGGGCGAGCCGGTGCCGATCCTCTGGGTCATCAAGCCGGCCTACGTCTACCCGGCCATCTTCATCGCCGAGATCTGGCAGTGGACGCCATTCATGTTCCTGCTGCTGCTGGCCGCGCTCTCCAACGTAGACAAGAGCCTCACCGAGGCGGCGGAGATCGACGGGGCCTCGCCGCTGACGGTGTTCCGGCGCATCATCCTGCCCGCGATCTGGCCGGTCATGGCCATCGCGCTCCTCATCCGGGGGCTGGACCTCATCCGCATCTTCGACGTGGTATGGGCGCTCACCCAGGGCGGGCCGGGCACCATGACCGAGACCCTGTCCATCTACACCTACATCCAGGGCTTCCGGCAGTTCGAGACCAGCTATACCGGGGCCATCGCCTTCGTGGTGATCGTCGCCCTGACGCTGGTGGTGATCGGGCTGCTGCGGCGCATGGAGATCGGCCGTTGAGCCGGCGCCGGGGCCGGGCGTTGCGCCTGGGGCTCCGCCTGGGCGCGGCGTGCGCGCTGCTGCTGGTCTTCCTCTTTCCGATCTACTGGCTCTTCATGATCGCCTTCAAGACGCCGGAGGAGATCTTCTCCTCGCCCCCGGCCTGGTATCCGGCGGCCATCCAGTTCGAGAACTTCCGCGTGCTCTTCAAGGACGGCGACGCGAAGACCGTCTTCAACTCGCTCTTCATCGCCGGGAGCAGCACCCTGCTGGCCATGTTCTTCGGCACCATCGCCGCCTACAGCTTGGCGCGCTTCCGCACCGGCGGGGAGAACCTGGCCGTGTGGATCATCTCCCAGCGCATGATCCCGCCCATCGCCATCGTCTTTCCGCTCTTCCTGCTCTACGTCTTCCTCGGCTGGGTCGACACCTACCACGGCCTGATCCTGCTCTATACCGCCTTCAACCTGCCCTACGTGATCTGGATGATGCGCGGCTACATCGAGGACGTGCCGCTGGAGCTGGAGGAGAGCGCCCTGGTGGACGGCTGCACGCGCTGGGAAACCCTGTTGCGGGTGGTCTTCCCCATGGTGCGCAACGGGCTCTTCGCCACCGCCGTCTTCACCTTCGTCTTCGCCTGGAACGACTTCATCTTCGCGCTGGTGATGACACGAAACGAGGTCACCACCTATCCTGTGCAGGTCACCCACTACTTCGGGGCGCAGTCGAACTTCTGGGCCAAGATCGCGGCCATGTCGGTGCTGGGGGCGGTGCCGGTCTTCGTGGTGGTGGCCTTCCTGCAGCGCTACCTGGTGCGCGGCATCTCGCTGGGCGCGGTCAAGGGCTGACGAGCGGCCGGAGCCGGAATCCCGGAGCCTGGAGATCATGGCAAGACTCCGCTTGCAGGGCGTCGAGAAGCGTTACGGCGCGGTCCACGCGGTGCGCGGCGTCGACCTCGACATCGCCGAGGGGGAGTTCGCGGTTCTCGTCGGCCCTTCGGGCTGCGGCAAATCGACCCTGCTGCGCTGCATCGCGGGGCTGGAGGAGGTGGACGCGGGCGCCATCACCATCGGCGACGAAGTGGTGAACGACGTGCGCCCGCGCGACCGCAACCTCGCCATGGTGTTCCAGAACTACGCCCTCTACCCCTACATGAACGTGCGCGAGAACATCGCGTTCGGGCTCAAGGCGCGGCGCGTGCCCAAGGCGGAGATCGAGGTCCGGGTACGCCGCGCCGCCGACATGCTGGGGATCGAGGCCCTGCTCGATCGCCTGCCGCGCCAGCTCTCCGGCGGGCAGCGCCAGCGCGTGGCGATCGGCCGCGCCATCGTGCGCGATGCGCGCCTGTTCCTGTTCGACGAGCCGCTCTCCAACCTCGACGCCCAGCTCCGCGACGAGATGCGCACCGAGATCAAGCGCCTGCACCAGGAGCTGGGCAAAACCATGGTCTACGTCACCCACGACCAGATCGAGGCCATGACCCTCGCCGATCGCATCGTGCTGCTGCGCGAGGGCGCGATCGAGCAGGAGGGCGGACCGCTGGATCTGTTCGAGCGCCCGGTGAGCAAATTCGTCGCCCGCTTCCTGGGCTCGCCGCCCATCAACTTCATCCCCGCACGGCTGGACCGGGACGGATCCGGGCTGGCCGTGCGCTGCGGCGGGGGCGCCGGCGAGGGTGCCGGCGGGGGTGCCGTCTTCGCCCTGCCCGAAGCGCGCGCCGCCGCATTGGAGCCACGCGCGGGACACGCCGTCATCCTCGGCCTGCGTCCGGAGCACATCACCGGCTCGATCCACGCCGGAGGCCGCCGCGAACACCTGGTCCCCCACCGGGTCACCATCGACCTGGTGCAGCCCACCGGCACCCGGCTCTACGGCGCCTTCGCGCTGGCCGGCACCGAGGTCCTGGCCGAGCTGCAGGCCCACGACGTGGAGCGCCCGGGCGAGACCATCGAGGTGCTGTTCGACATGCAACGGGCGATCCTCATCGACCCGGAGAGCGAGAGGGTCCTGTGACGAGGTTGCGCCTCGAACGATGAGGCAAACCGAACCACGGACCGGACTCCTGGGAACGGCGCGTTCTCCGAACGCGGGCTTCTCCACCCGCCATCAGGAAACCCCTTTATCCATAGCACTTCCCAACCCCCGGTGTGGACTACGCGCCCTCCGTAGCCCACATCTTTCGCGCTATACGATGCGCCCGGACGCTACCGGAAAGGGGCGGATGCGCCTGCCGCGGGCGTCATCCAGGGGCACTCTGCCAGCGCGTCATTCCATCTCACGCACACCACCGGATGCTCATCCGTCTGGCTGAATCCGGGATCCCTCCAATGACGACCGGAACGCGCCTTCCACTCCCCGCTCTCATACGACCAGCAGTTATTCCCCGTCGAGCGCCCAGTCGCCTCCGCGAACCGGGCAAACTCCCCCCGCGTCACCTCATTCACACCCACCGCAAACGGGCGCGCTATCGTCACCTCATGCACCGGGCCTTCATCGTCTAACCCGAAGTTCCCTGGGATTTGGGGGGTTGAATTGAGAGTAATTGTTTGATTTGTAAACAAAAAGGGGTACAGGAGACGCTGGATGTTGTTCCCATGTAAATGACGATATGGAGCTTGACATTGAGAAGATGACGGGATATCTTCGTTCCCATGTATATCGAAGCCGTCCCCAACCGCAACTCCCGCCCCGCGATCCTGCTGCGAGAAGGCTGGCGCGAGGGCGCGAGAGTGCGCAAGAAGACCTTGGCCAACCTCACCGACTGGCCCGCGGAGAAGGTCGATTCCCTGCGCCGAGTGCTCAAGGGCCAGCGCCTGGTCTCCCCCGAAGCGGCCTTCACCATCGAACGCTCGGCGCCCCACGGCCACGTCGAGCTGCTCTTGACCCTGGTCCGGCGCTTGGGGCTCGACCGGCTCATCGCCCCGAAGCGCTCCCCCGAGCGCGACCGGGTCGTGGCGATGGTCGTGGAACGTCTGCTCCATCCGGCCTCGAAGCTCGCCACCACCCGGCTGTGGCATACCACGACGTTGGCCGAAGAGCTCGACCTGGGCGATGCCGACGAGGACGCGCTGTACGCGGCGATGGATTGGCTGCTCGCGCGTCAGGGGCGCATCGAGCGCCGGCTCGCCCGGCGCCATCTGCACGAAGGCGAGCCGGTGTTCGCCGACGTGAGCGGGAGCGACTACGAGGGGCGCACCTGCCCGCTGATGCGCTTTGGCTACAGCCGCGACGGCAAGCGCGGTCGGCCCCAAGTGGTGTATGCCGTGTTGACCGCCCCGGGGGGATGCCCGGTGGCGGTCCAGGCCTCTCCGGGCCACACCGCCGACCCGAACACCGTGGCCGACCAAGTGCTCAAGCTGCGCGAGCACTTCGGGCTCGAACGGGTGGTGCTGGTCGGGGATCGGGGCCTGCTCACGCAGGTGCGCATCGAACACCTCAAGCGCCATCCCGGATTGGGCTGGGTGAGCGCGTTGCGCGCGCCGCAGGTGCGCTCGCTGGTCGAGAGCGAGGCATTGCAGCTATCGCTGTTCGATGAGCAGAACTTGGCCGAGTTCGTCAGCCCGCACTATCCCGGCGAGCGTCTGGTGGGGTGCTACAACCCGTTGCTGGCCGAGGAACGCGCGCGCAAGCGCGAAGCGCTGCTCGCGGCCACCGAGGCGGGACTCGAACGGGTCGCGCGCGAGGCCGCCCGGCGCACCCGCACGCCGCTCGATGCGGCACACATCGGGCACAAGGTGGGCCGAATCATCGCCCGGCACAAGATGGCCAAGCACTTCCGGTGGGAAGTGCGCGAGGGGCGCTTGGTCTACGAACGAGACCACGAGCGGGTCGATGCCGAGGCGCGGCTCGACGGGCTGTACGTGCTTCGCACCAGCGAGCCCGCGCAGCGACTCTCGCCCGAAGACACGGTGCGCACCTACAAGGGGCTGGCCGACGTGGAGCGCTGGTTCCGCACTCTCAAGGGGCGCGACATCCGGGTGCGTCCCATCCACCACCGCGAGGAACGCCGGGTACGCGCGCACCTGTTCCTTTGCCTGTTGGCCGGCTACCTGGAGTGGCATCTTCGCCGTGCTTGGGCGCCGCTGCTGTTCGACGACGAGACCCTGGCCGAAGCTCGGCGCACCCGCGACCCCGTCGCCCCGGCCCAACCCACCGACCGCGCCCGGCACAAGAAGGCCTGCCGGCGCACCGACGACGACGCGCCCCTTCATAGCCTCGATACCCTGCTCGCAGAGCTCGCGACCCGCTGCCGCAACACCTGCCGGGTCCCGGCCGACCCTGCCACACCGCCCTTGTCCCTGCTCACCGAGCCGACCCTGACTCAACGCCGCGCCGCGCACCTCATCGAAATGTTCCCAGTACCGGGAGCTCCAAGAATCTGAAAATTCCAACTTCAATCAATCAGTTGAACCTTGTCACGCCCGGGGAACTTCGGTCTAACCGGCCCTTCTCCGACGACGGCGAGCCCATCTGGAAGCGCCCCGACGGCACCACCATCTCCGAGTAGTGGGGAGCCCAGGCGGCCCGCGCCCGGCACTCGCCGACCACGACCGCGCCTCCCTCGAGGCGGCCCTCGACCTGCTGGCCTGATCCGCGAGGCGACGAAGGCGGAGTAGGGCGCCCGGCGCTTGCAAGGCGCGGGGGGAAGGACGACACTCCCCAGGAGCTGACCCCCGCCCCAATGGGAGGCGCCGCCCCATGCTCAAGCTCAGCCAGGAGACCGTCGCCATCGTGACCGTCGGCCTCACGTTGGCCACCCTCGTCCTCACCCTGGCCGGCTTCGTCATCAGCAGCACCGGCGACATCCGAGCCGAAGCGCGCGCCGACCGCGCCGCCTGGCAGGCCGAGAGCGCCCGGCTCCGCGACGAGGCCCGCGCCGACCGCGAAGCCTTCGAGAGGCACATCACCCGGCTGACCCAGGGACAGAGCCAGCTCACCGGCATCGTCGAGCAGATGCGCACCGCCCAACGGTAGCGCTGCCCCCATCCGCTCCGCACGGAGCTTCGGCGCGCATCAGGGCGCCGGGGGCAGGGCTCACCAGGGAAGCACGTGACGCGCCGCCCGCGTCCGGCAACGACCGCCATCGGGCAGGACCTTCACATCAGCCCCCGGCGCCGCCAGCACCGTGCACGCCACGCCTGCCAGCACCAGCGCCCGAGCTCTTGCCTGCATCGCTCCGCTCCCGCTGAGGTCCCGCCGTGAGCCCCCGTGACAACGTGACCGCCCCTCAGAGCACCCTGTCACCATCCCTGAACTCGCCCTCGTAGTGCTTGCCGTCGTGGAAGATCAGCACCCCGTGCCCGTGCGGCTGGTCGTGCCGGGGAAGTAGAGGTGCACCGGCTCCTGGGGGTTGGCGCCGTCGACGATGCGCTCGGCGAGCGCCAGGGTGCGGGGGCAGGCGATGCGGCGCCGGAGGTCGCGCTTGAGGATTTCGTGGTCGATGGCCGGGAAGTAGCGGTAGAGGTCGCAGCGCAGGACGTGGGCGTAGCGGTCGCGGAAGCGCTCGTAGCGGGCCACCGCCCGGTGCGTGCCCTTGCCGCGGCGGTTGGCGTAGCTGTCGTGGATGAAGCCGCGCTCGAACACCGGCTCGATGACCGCGCACAGCGCATGATGAACCACCCGGTCGCGGAAGGGGGCGGCGACGCCCATCACGCGCACCGCCGGCCCCCGTGCGTATTCCGGTCGAAAGTGATCACCGAATCCGGTCCAAAGTGATCAGTGATTCCGGTGGAAAGTGATCACCGAATCCGGCGCAAAGTGATCAGCGATTCCGGTGGGAAGATGATCCCTTTTGCGGGATGCACCGGACAGGTGCAAGGGGTCTGACCCCTGGAGTTGAGCGACGCGGGACAACCGGTTGCCGTCGGACCCTCCGAGGCTTTGGAGGAGGGTGCGACGGTGGCGAACAGGAGGTTGTCCATGCGTAAGGTTCGAGAGGTCCTGCGGCTGCACTACGCCACGGGGATGAGTCTGCGGGCGGTCGCCCGCAGCCTGAAGGTGTCGCCGGCGACGGTGGGGAGGTGCATCCGCCGCGCCGAGGCGCAGGGTCTGGGCTGGCCGCTGCCGGACTCGCTGGATGATGCGGGGCTGGAGCGTCGGCTGTTTCCGGTGCCGGCGCCGAGGGGGAAGCCGCGTCCGGTGCCGCGGTGGAGTGAGGTGCACCGCGAGCTGCGCGCCAAGGGGGTGACGCTGGCGCTGCTGTGGGAGGAGTACAAGGCGGTCCATCCCGAGGGGCTGCAATATAGTGGGTTCTGCGAGCAGTACCGGGCGTGGGCGTCGAAGCTCGACGTGGTGATGCGCCAGGAGCACCGCGCGGGTGAGAAGCTGTTCGTGGACTCCGCCGGGCACACGGTGGGGGTGGTGGACCGGCGCACCGGGGAGCTACGTCAGGCACAGGTCTTCGTCGCGGTGCTGGGGGCGTCGAGCTCCACCTATGCCGAGGCGACGTGGACGCAGGGCCTGGCGGACTGGGTCGGTTCGCACGTGCGCGCGTTCGAGTTCTTCGGGGGCTGTCCCGAGCTGGTCGTTCCCGACAATCTGCGCGCGGCGGTGAGCCGGGCGCATCGCTACGAGCCCGACACCAATCCGACCTACCACGACCTGGCCCGCCACTACGGGGTTGCGGTGCTGCCGGCGCGGGTGCGACGCCCGCGCGACAAGGCCAAGGTCGAAGTGGGCGTGCAGGTGGTCGAGCGCTGGATACTGGCTGCGCTTCGTCATCGCACGTGCTTCTCGCTGGCCGAGCTCAACGCGGCCATCGCCGAGCTCCTTCAGCGGCTCAACGCGCGCGCGTTGCGCAAGCTCCCGGGGTCGCGGCGCTCGCTGTTCGACCAACTCGACCGTCCCGCGCTTCGCCCGCTGCCCACCGAGCGCTACGTGTTCGCCGAGTGGAAGAAGGTCCGGGTCAACATCGACTCCCACGTCGAGGTCGCCGGGCACTCCTACTCCGTCCCCCACGCCCTGGCCCGGCGCCCGCTCGACGTGCGCCTCACCGCCCACACCGTGGAGTGCCTGTACCGCGGCCAGCGCGTGGCCAGCCACGTGCGCTCTTCGCTCAAAGGCCGCCACACCACCGCCGACGAGCACATGCCCGAGAGGCACCGCCGGATGGGGCAGTGGACGCCCGAGCGCTTCATCCGCTGGGCCGAGAAGACCGGCCCGCACACCGCCACCCTCAACAGGCGTTCCGCTCCTGCCTGGGGATTCTGCGTCTGGCGAAGAGCTACGGCGAGGCCCGCCTCGAAGCGGCCGCGCGCCGCGCGCTGGCCATCGGCAGCCACAGCTACCGCAGCGTCGAGTCCATCCCCCGATTCAGGCGCTCGGGGGCAGGCCTCGCCCATCGCCTCGACGGGACTGCCTCCGAGCCGGTCGAACCCGCCGCCCCGCTCGTGCACCACAACATCCGCGGCGCCGGCTACTACTCCTGAGAGGACACCCACATGTTGACCCATCCCACCGTGGACAAGCTCCACCCGCTCCGATGCGCCGGCATGGCCAAGGCGCTGGCCGAACAGCTCGCCTCACACGAGGTCCGGAACCTGACGTTCGAGGAGCGCCTCGGACTGCTCGTCGACCGCGAGCTCACCGAGCGACACTCCCGACAGCTCACCAACCGGCTGCGCCGCGCCAAGCTCCGGCACGCAGCGTGCGTCGAGGACATCGACTTCCGACAGCCCCGGAGACTCGACAAGGCCCTCGTCCTGTCACTGGCCGACGGGCGCTGGGTGCGTGAACACCTCAACGTCCTCATCACCGGACCGGCCGGCATCGGCAAGTCGTGGATGGCCTGTGCACTCGCCCACAGCGCCTGCCGACACGGCCACAGCGCCTCGTACCGCCGCCTGCCGTGCCTGCTCGGCGAGCTGGCCATCGCACGCGCCGACGGCAGCTATCCCAGGCGCCTCGCCTCGCTCGCCAAGACCGAGGTCCTCGTCATCGACGACTTCGGCCTCGCCAAGCTCACCGCCGAGAACCGCCGCGACCTGCTCGAAATCATCGAGGACCGCTATGGCATCCGCTCGACCGTGGTTACCAGCCAGCTCCCCGTCGAGAAGTGGCACCACGCCATCGCCGACCCGACTCTGGCTGACGCCATCCTCGACCGGCTCGTACACAGCGCCTACCAACTCAACCTGAAGGGAGAATCCATGCGAAAAAGACATCGACCATTGACCCAAACCGGCCACCGCGACTCATAATCCAACTCCCGCGTCGCTTCGCTCCGACCGGTGATCACTTTGACCGGATTCGCTGATCACTTTCCCACCGGAATCGGTGATCACTTTCACCGGAATGCGCACATCGACCCCGCTCCGGGAGGGATCCGCAAGACCGTCGTCTAAACGGCCCTTGAGTGTGCAGTTGTAGTGCCACTCGACGATTCTGAGCATCGTAACTATCTGATGTAACGTGGTATTGTGTGACAGGGTGGTAAAGATGGGTTAGCCCATCTTTGCCACCCCAACCCGGCATAGCCGGAGCCAAGCGCCGGTCATGAACCTGGGAGCGCGGGCGTCCCGCCCGCAACGGGCCGAAGGTCCGGGGCCGAAGGCCCGATTGATCGTCCATGCGGGCGTCCCGCCCGTGTCCCAAAGGGACACGCCGATCCCAGGACGCACCGCTCCGGGAATCCGGCAATCAGGGAGTCGGAAGCCGGGTGGCGGATAATTCTTCGTCGTTTTGTCGAAGGTTTCATCGGCAAGGGACTACGCCGCGCTCGGAACTCCGCCGATGCAGGAAAAGCTGCTCGAACCAAACGTCACTCGAGTGGTCGTCAGGTTCGGGGCAAGTCCGGTCGAGGCCTGCCTTCGTGCAGGCGGGGGGTTCGTGGACGTGCGGCGCTCCCCCCGCGCGCCCTGCCGCTACGAGGACGGGGTCCGGGCGGCGCGCACCTCCTCGACGATGCCGGTGAGCCGGCCGAGCCCTTCCCGGTCGGTCCCGGCCTCGGCGCGCAGGGCGCGCGCTTCGGCCTGCCATGCCTCGCGGTCGGCACGGGCTTCGCCATGAAACCGGTCACGCTCCTTCTGCCATGCTTCCAGATTGGCGCGGTCTTCGACCCGGAGCTGGTCACGCTCCTTCTGCCATGCTTCCAGATTGGCGCGGTCTTCGGCCCGGAGCCGGACGCTTTCGGCCTGCCACGCCTCGCGGTCGGCACGGGCTTCGGCGCGCATGGCCTGCATCTCGGACCGCATGGCCTGCATCTCGGACCGGATGCCATGGTTGCTGGTGATGATGAGGCCGGCCAGCGCGAGGCCGACGGTCACGACGGCGATGGTCTCCTGGTTGAGCTTGAACATGGGGCGGCGCTTCCTGCCGGAGCGTGCGGTTGCGGTGAGTGTTGCCTTTCCCCATGCACCTTGCAAGCCTCGCCGAAGCGCCGTCGCGTCGGGGGGTGGCGGTGGCGCCCGTGGGCGGCGCTCCTCCTCCTTCGTCGCCTCGCGGACGAGGCGCAGCAGGTCGAGGACCGCCTCCGGAGGGTCGCGGGCGATGCATTCGATCATCCCTTGCTCCGGGGCGGATGATCGGGGGATTCGGCGGACGTGGCCCGGGGCCGACGCGGGACGGGGCGCGGGGCGCATGGTGGAAGCGCCGGGGGTTACCCCCGCGGCATCGACGCGCCGGGGCGGGAGCGGCGATGATCGGACGGCCCCCGCTCCGCCGGCCGTCGTGTGATCGCTCCAGGCCCGTCCCCCCTCGCCGAGTCCGACGTCCGCTGCTGGCTGGCCGTCGGCCGAGCCGGGGCGTGCAACGGTCACGCGGTCCTGCGGGCGCTGGAAGCGTTCGGGAGCATCGGCGGCCTGTTCGAGGCCGGGGCGCGCGAGTTGGCGGCGCTGGGGTTCTCGCGTTCGGCGATCGCGAGGACCCGTGCCATGGACTGGAGCGCCGTCGGCCGGGATCGGGACGTTCTCGACCACCTCGGCGCGGGTATCGTGCCGATTGGAACGGAGCGCTACCCCGCCCGGCTCGCGGCCATCGCCAGCCCGCCGCCGGTGCTCTACTGCCGCGGCAATCCGGAGGTCCTCGGTCGCCCCCAGCTCGCCGTCGTCGGAGCTCGGGCGGCGACCCGCGGCGGGCGCGAACGGGCCAGGGCGTTCGCCCGCACGCTCGCGGAGTGCGGGCTGGTCGTCACCAGCGGGCTCGCCCGGGGGATCGACGCCGCCGCCCACCGGGGGGCGCTCGACGCCGGTGCGCCGAGCGTGGCGATCCTCGCCACCGGCCCGGACCGGATCTACCCGCGCTCGAACGCCGGGCTCGCCGGCGAGCTCATCGAGACCGGGGCGGTGATCACGGAGCGCGCGCCCGGAACCCCGCCGCGGCCCGAAAACTTCCCGCGCCGAAACCGCCTGATCAGCGGGCTCTGCCTCGGGGTGCTGGTCGTCGAGGCGTCGCTGCGCAGCGGCTCGTTGATCACCGCCCGTCTCGCCGCGGACGAGGGGCGCGAAGTCTTCGCGATTCCGGGCTCGGTGGACAACCCCCTGTCACGCGGATGCCACGCGCTCATCCGCGACGGCGCGAAGCTGGTGGAGTCGGTGGTGGACGTGATCGAGGAGCTCGCGTATCCCGGCGGATTGCAGGGACCGCCGGCTTCCTCCGAGCCCGCGGCGAGCGACGATTCCGCCGATGTGGGCGGGGGATCCGGCGGGTCGGCGCGGCGCGTCCTCGATGCGGTCGGCCACGATCCGATCACCCTCGATCGGCTCGTCGAGCACACCGGATTGACGCCCGATCGCCTTTCATCCATCCTTTTGTCGCTGGAGCTCGACGGTCGGCTCGACGCTCTGCCCGGCGGTCGCTACGTCCGGGCGGCGAGCGGAAGGCGATGACGCCGGAACGCTTCGGTATCCGATTGCGAAACGTACCCCCACCGGCCGGGGCGTCCACCGGTCGGGGTGCCGGACCTCGGACGCAGCGGACGCGGAACGTTGGCCGCAACGCCGTTGCGGGACTTGTTCTTCGGCCGGGATACGACGAACGCCCGATGAATGGAAACTCAAGTTTCGGGATTCAAAATACCTTGAATCAGGCGATGGATTCCCGCTTTCGCGGGAATGACGTCATTTCAGCGAGACACGTTACTTTTACGCTGGCCGTGGCCGTCCGGCCGTCATTCCCGCGAAAGCGGGAATCCATTTCGGTCGGCGAATCCCGAAACTTGAGTGGAAAGCACGCATCCGAACAGCGAATGAACAGCGAACCGTCCCGACGATGGCCCGAAACCTCCTAGTCGTCGAATCCCCCGCCAAGGCGCGGACGATCAAGAAGTACCTGGGGTCCGAGTACGAGATCCTCGCCTCGTACGGGCACGTGCGCGACCTCGTTCCGAAGGACGGTGCGGTGGAGCCGGAGAACGGCTTCCGGATGCACTACGAGCCCATCGAGCGCAACGAGAAGCACGTCAAGGCCCTGAGCCGGGCGATGAAGAAGGCGAAGGCGCTCTACCTCGCGACCGACCCCGACCGGGAGGGCGAGGCGATCTCGTGGCACGTCGTCGAGTTGCTGCGGGCCGCGAAGGCGGTCGGCACGAAACCCGTGCACCGCGTCGTCTTCCACGAGATCACCAAACGGGCGATCGCCGAGGCGGTCGCCCATCCCCGCGAGATCTCGGACTCGCTCGTCAACGCCCAGCAGGCGCGGCGCGCGCTCGACTACCTCGTCGGCTTCAACCTGTCGCCCCTGCTGTGGAAGAAGATCCGCCGGGGGCTGTCGGCCGGAAGGGTGCAGAGCCCGGCGCTGCGGATGATCGTCGAGCGCGAGGACGAGATCGAATGCTTCGTCAAGCGCGAGTACTGGACCATCGAGGCGGATCTGGAGAAGGCGGGCATCGAGTTCGCGGCGCGGCTGGTGCGGCTCGAAGGCGGGAAGATCGAGCAGTTCAGCATCACCGAGGAGGCGCACGCGGTGCGGGCGCGGGACCGGCTGGCCGAGCTGAGCGCGGCGGACGGCGCCCCGCGGCGGACCGCGAAACGGGAACGGTCCGAAGGCGCCGCCGGCGCCCTGTGCGTGCACAACGTCGAGAAGAAGCAGCGGCGGCGCAACCCCGCCGCCCCCTTCATCACCTCGACCCTGCAGCAGGAGGCGGCACGGAAGCTCGGCTTCACCGCGAGCCGGACGATGCGGGTGGCCCAGCAGCTCTACGAGGGGGTCGATACGGGGAATGGCGCAGTGGGCCTCATCACCTACATGCGGACCGACTCGACCACGCTGGCGGCGGAGGCCGTGGCGGAGATCCGCGAGTACGTCGCGAGGGCGTTCGGCGCCCGCAACGTGCCGCGCTCCCCGCGCGTCTTCCGTACCCGCGCCAGGAACGCGCAGGAGGCGCACGAGGCGATCCGGCCGACCTCGGTCGGACGGACCCCCGAATCGCTCGCCAAGGTCCTGCCGAAGGATCAGGCGAAGCTCTACGAGCTCGTCTGGAAGCGCACCGTGGCCTGCCAGATGCTGCACGCGACGATCGACACGGTGGCCGTCGAATTCACCTGCGGGGCCGAGCCCCGGCCGGCCGCGCCCGTTCCCGACGACCTGCTGCGCGCCACCGGATCGAGCGTGGCGGACCCGGGCTTTCTCGCGGTGTACGAGGAAGGTCTCGACGACAAGGCGGCGGAGAAGGAGCGGCGCCTGCCGCCCTTGGAGAAAGGCGAGGTCATCGGGCTCAAGGCGTTGCGGCCGGAGCAGCACTTCACCGAGCCGCCGCCCCGCTACTCCGAGGCGACCCTGATCCGTGCGCTGGAGGACTACGGGATCGGCCGCCCCTCGACCTATGCGGCGATCATCTCCACGCTCCAGCAGCGGGAGTACGCGGAGCTGGAGAAGCGCCGCTTCCGGCCCACCGACGTCGGCCGCCTCGTCAACGCCTTCGTGACCGAGCATTTCGCCGACTACGTGGACTATGAATTCACCGCCCGGCTCGAAGACGATCTCGACGCGGTCTCGCGGGGCGAGCGCGAATGGGTGCCCCTGCTCGATGAGTTCTGGAAGCCTTTCCACAAGAAGGTCTCCGAGAAGGAGGCCGGCGTCACCCGTACCGAGGCGTCGCAGGCCCGCATTCTCGGCGCCGACCCCGGGTCCGGCCGCCAGGTCTCGGTGCGGGTGGGCCGGTACGGCCCGTACGCGCAGATCGGAATCCCGAACGAGAAGGACAAGCCGAAGTTCGCGAGCCTGCGGCGCGAGCAACGGGTGAACACCATCACCCTGGAGGAAGCGCTCGCGCTGTTCGAGCTTCCGCGCGCGCTCGGCTCCACCGGGGACGGGGAGCCGGTCTCGGTGAACATCGGCCGCTTCGGCCCGTACGTGAAGTACGGCTCGAAGTTCGCGTCGCTGGGGCCGGACGACGATCCGTACAAGATCGACCTCGCGCGTGCCCTCGAGATCGTCGAGCAGAAGAAGCGCGCCGATGCGGAGCGGGAGATCAAGGTGTTCAGGGATGGAGCGATCCGGATCCTGAAAGGCCGCTACGGTCCCTACGTCACCGACGGGAAGAAGAACGCGCGGGTGCCGAAGGACCGCGATCCGGCCCGGATCACCCTCGATGAAGCGAAGCGCCTGATCGAGGCCGCGCCGCCGCCGCGCTCGCGCCGGCGCCGGAGCTCCTGATTCGTGGCCGGCTCGCCTGCGGTGGATCGCACGCCTTTCGTCGCGGTGCTGATGGGATCGGATTCCGATCTCCCGGTCCTGGAGCCGGCCCTCGACGTGCTCGAAGCATTCGGGATCCGCTACGAAGCGCGCCTGCGCTCCGCGCATCGAACCCCCGCCGCGGCCCATGCCTACGTCCGCGACGCCGAAGCCCGGGGATGCGCGGTGTTCATCGCCGCGGCGGGCATGGCCGCGCACCTCGCGGGCGCGGTCGCCGCCCTCACCGTCCGGCCGGTCATCGGCGTGCCGGTCGACGCCGGCCCGCTCCGGGGGGAAGACGCCTTGCTCTCCACGGTGCAGATGCCCGGAGGGATCCCCGTCGCCACCGTGGCCATCGGCAAGGCCGGCGCGAAGAACGCCGGCTATCTCGCGGTGCAGATCCTGGCGAACGCCGACGACTCTCTCGCCGTCGCACTGCGCGCCGAGCGCGAGCGCAATGCAGCCGGGATCCTGGGCAGGAACGATGCGCTCCAGGAGAAGCTGCGGGAGCGGCGGACGCGCCCACGGTGACCGCGCGGATGACCGGCTGGCGCTATCGCCGTGCGGTCACGGTCCTGCGCGAGGGTGGGGTCGTCGCGTATCCCACCGAGGCCGTATACGGCATCGGATGCGATCCCCGGGATCGCGCGGCGGTCGCGCGGGTGTTCGCGCTCAAGCATCGGCCGCCGCACAAGCGCTGCATTCTGATCGCGGCGGACCCGCGTCACCTCGATCCCTTCGTCGACACCGATGCGCCGGGGTTCCCGGAGTATGCGGCCCGATTCTGGCCCGGCCCCGTCACCCTCGTGGCGCCAGCCCGCGACGGGGCGCCCCCGTGGCTCGTGGACGCCGCCGGAACCCTGGCGGTCCGGGTGACGGATCATCCGGTGGCGCGCGATCTCTGCGCGAGCTTCGGAGGCGCCCTGGTGTCCACGAGCGCGAACCGCGCCGCCCGTCCGCCGGTGCGTGACGCGCTACGGGTCCGCGCCGTGTTCGGGACCGGGATCGACTGGTACGTCTCTGGCCGTGTGGGGGGGCTGGCGGCCCCCACCCGGATCATCGACACCCGCGACGGCCGGATGGTCCGGGGCTGAAGCGGCCGATGGCGCCGCGGCTGGAACGGATCCGGACCTGGCTGCTGGATTTGCAGGACCGGATCTCGGAGGCGTTCGGCGCCGAAGATCCCGCCGCGGTGCTGACCGAAGATGCGTGGGAGCGGCCCGGGGGCGGCGGAGGCCGGACCCGGGTCCTCGCCGACGGTGAGGTCATCGAGCGCGGCGGCGTCAACTTCTCGCACGTACACGGAGATGCCCTCCCCCCGGCAGCGACCGTTCATCGGCCGGAGCTGGCCGGCCGGAGCTTTCACGCCCTCGGGGTGTCGGTGGTCGTGCATCCCCTCAACCCTTACGTCCCGACCTCGCATTGTAACGTGCGCCACTTCGTCGCCGAGACGCCCGGCGAGGCGCCGGTGTGGTGGTTCGGCGGCGGCTTCGATCTGACCCCGTACTACGGATTCGAATCCGACGTGCGGGACTGGCACCGCACCGCCGCGGCCCTGTGCGGGGAGTTCGGCGATGACGTGTACCCGCGGTTCAAGGCGTGGTGCGACCGGTACTTCTTCATCGAGCATCGCGGCGAGGCCCGGGGCGTGGGCGGTCTGTTCTTCGACGACCTGAACGAGTGGGGGTTCGAGCGGTGCTTCCGGTTCGCCCGGGCGGTCGGACAGGGCTACCTCGACGCCTGTCTCCCGATCCTGCGCCGCCGCCGCGCGACGCCGTGGACGGAGCGCGAACGCGAGTTCCAGTTGGTGCGCCGGGGCCGGTACGTCGAGTTCAACCTCGTCCACGACCGCGGCACCCTCTTCGGGCTCCAGTCCGGCGGGAGGACGGAGTCGATCCTGATGTCGCTGCCGCCGCTGGTGCGGTGGCGCTACGACTGGACGCCGGCGCCGGGCACCCCGGAGGCCCAGCTCGTCGAACGGTTCCTTCGTCCGCGAGACTGGCTCGAGGTCTCCTGATGCGTTCCGCCCGCTCGCGACCCGATGGGCAATTTCGCAGGTGCATCCGAACACATGTCCCGGATGCAGAATGAAATGACCCCGGCTGGATGTCCGCCGCAGCTTGACACCGTCCGAGCCATCCAACAGAATGCGCCGCTTGCGTTGAGGAGGGGTTCCCGAGCGGCCAAAGGGACCAGACTGTAAATCTGGCGGCTCAGCCTTCGTAGGTTCGAATCCTACCCCCTCCACCAGTGTGTGCGAGTCTGGCCGGATTCGGTTCGGAGCCGGCGGACCCAGGTCGGCGGAAGGCCCTCGCGGGTGTAGTTCAATGGTAGAACTTCAGCCTTCCAAGCTGATGACGTGGGTTCGATTCCCATCACCCGCTCCAGGCATGGACGGCATCGTGATCGCGTCCGGTCGAGGCATCCCGAGTTCAGCCCCGAACGACATGACCCCCGAATGACATGACCCAGGTGAGCGAACCCGGCTTCCTTTCTCTTCCCGGGGACAGGATCGAGCGGCACGTGGGTGAGGCAGGCGTGTTGCCGCGGGTATCCGGTCGTCCTCATGCCGGCGGTTGCGCACATCCGGCACGTCTCTCCGGGGCTCGGCGCGAGCATTCAGCCCATATAGCTCAGGCGGTAGAGCACTCCCTTGGTAAGGGAGAGGTCACTGGTTCGAGTCCAGTTATGGGCACCATACCGCAGGTTGGGCGGCGAAACCGATCGTGAAGGCACTTCACGAGGCACCTCATCTCATCTGGAGAACGTCTGATGGCCAAGGGCAAGTATGAGCGGACGAAGCCGCACGTGAACGTCGGGACGATCGGTCACGTGGACCACGGGAAGACGACGTTGACGGCGGCGATGACGAAGGTGCTGGCGCGGCAGTTCGGAGGGGACGTGAAGGCGTTCGACGAGATCGACAACGCGCCGGAGGAGCGTGCGCGGGGGATCACGATAGCGACGGCGCACGTGGAGTACGAATCGGAGGCGCGTCACTACGCACACGTGGACTGTCCGGGGCATGCGGACTACGTGAAGAACATGATTACGGGTGCGGCGCAGATGGACGGAGCGGTGCTGGTGGTATCGGCGGCGGACGGTCCGATGCCGCAGACGCGGGAGCACATCTTGCTGGCGCGTCAGGTGGGGGTTCCGTACATCGTGGTGTATCTGAACAAGTGCGACATGGTGGATGACGAGGAGCTGGTGGAGTTGGTGGAGATGGAGGTGAGGGAGCTGCTGGACAAGTACGAGTTTCCGGGGGACGACACGCCGGTGATCCGAGGTTCGGCGTTGGAGGCGTTGGAGGGAGAGGCGACGGAGCGTGGTGAGGGCTCGGTGGTGTCGTTGGTGAAGGCGCTGGACGAGTACATCCCGGAGCCGGAGCGTGCGGTGGACGGGGCGTTCCTGATGCCGGTGGAGGACGTGTTTTCGATATCGGGCCGGGGGACGGTAGCGACGGGACGGGTGGAGCGAGGTGTGGTGAAGGTGGGTGAGGAGGTGGAGGTAGTGGGGATCAAGGAGACGACGAAGACGACGTGCACGGGGGTGGAGATGTTTCGGAAGCTGCTGGACGAGGGGGTGGCGGGTGACAACATAGGGGTGTTGTTGCGGGGGGTGAAGCGTGACGAGATAGAGCGGGGCCAGGTGTTGGCGAAGCCGAAGAGCATCACGCCGCACACGCATTTTCATGCGGAGGTGTATGTACTGTCGAAGGATGAGGGGGGGAGGCATACGCCGTTTTCAAGGGGTATCGACCGCAGTTTTATTTTCGGACGACGGATGTGACGGGAGCGGTGGAGTTGGGAGAGGGGGTGGAGATGGTGATGCCTGGGGACAACGTTCGTATGGATGTGAAGTTGATAGCGCCGATTGCGATGGAGGAGGGGTTGAGGTTTGCGGTGCGCGAGGGAGGCCGGACGGTGGGTGCGGGCGTCGTCGCCAAGATCATCGAATGAACCCGATTGCCGTATCCACCGAAAGATCCATCGTGGCCCCGATCGGGCCGGGAGCAGGCTCCGGGAAAGTCCGTCATCCCCGCGGAGCTTGTGCCCGCGAAGGCGGGTAGCGGAAATGACGGGCAGGACGACCATTCGCGCCGGCTCCGGAACATCAAGGCCAGTAGCTCAATTGGCAGAGCGGCGGTCTCCAAAACCGCAGGTTGGGGGTTCGATTCCCTCCTGGCCTGCCAATGCATCGGCAAGCGAAGTCGTGACCTGAACCGCAGGTCCGTTCCGGATACCCCGGCGATCACCGGCAGCGAGTGACATGGCGACCCGGCAACCGATGAGAACGAGTGTGCAGGCAACGGGAGCGATCCCGGACCCGGCCAAGTGGGTCGGTGCATTCGTCATCCTCCTGGGCGGCGTCGCCGGATTCTATTACTGGTCCGACGAATCGCTGCTGCTGCGGATCATCGGCCTGCTCGTGCTGACCGCCGTGGCGCTGTTCGTCGCCTTGCAGACCGGGAAGGGCCGGGCCGCGTGGGAGTTCGTCCGCGAGTCACATACGGAGGTGCGCAAGGTCGTCTGGCCGACGCGCAAGGAAACGACGCAGACGACGCTGATCGTCATCGCGATGGTCGGATTGGTGGCGATCATCCTGTGGATTCTCGATGGGCTGCTGGCGTGGCTCGTCAAGCTGCTGCTCGGAACGGGGGCCTGACGACGTGTCGATGCGCTGGTATGTCGTTCATGTCTACTCCGGGTTCGAGAACCAGGTCATGCGGCTGCTCAGGGAACGCATCGAGCGGAGCGGCCTGGAGGACGATTTCGGGGAAGTGCTGGTCCCGACCGAAGAGGTCGTGGAGATGCGTGACGGGCATAAGCGGCGAAGCGACCGGAAGTTCTTCCCCGGCTACGTGCTGGTCAACATGGAGATGAACGACGCCACCTGGCACTTGGTGAAGGGTGTGCCGAAGGTGATGGGCTTCATCGGGGGAAGCAGCGATCGGCCTGCTCCCATCAGCGACCGTGAGGCCGACGCCATACTCCAGCGGGTGCAGGAGGGCGTCGACAAGCCGAGGCCGAAGGTACTGTTCGAGCCCGGTGAGGCGGTGCGGGTCACCGACGGCCCGTTCAACGACTTCAACGGAGTGGTCGAGGAAGTGAACTACGAGAAGAGCCGGTTGCGTGTCGCGGTGACCATTTTTGGACGTTCGACGCCGGTGGAGCTCGAATTCGGACAGGTGGAGAAGGACTGAGCCGGAAGACGCATCTGCGTTGCCCGGAGAGCAAACCTCGGCAGCCCTCGATATGGGCGCTCGGGACGACTTGTCGGGAGGATCGTCTGCGTGGCCAAGAAGGTGGAAGCGTACGTCAAGCTGCAAGTGCCCGCCGGGCAGGCGAAGCCGACGCCGCCCGTCGGTCCGGCGCTCGGGCAGCACGGGGTGAACATCATGGAGTTCTGCAAGACGTTCAACGCGCAGACCCAGAACATGGAGCCGGGCCTTCCGATCCCGTGCGTGATCACCGTCTACCAGGACCGGTCGTTCACCTTCATCACCAAGACGCCGCCCGCGTCGGTGCTGCTGAGGAAGATCGCCGGCATCGAGAAAGGGAGCGACGTCCCGAACGCCAAGAAGGTCGGAACGGTGACCCGGGAGCAGCTCGAGGAGGTCGCGCGCCAGAAGATGCCGGACCTGAACACCGACGACGTCGACGCCGCGGTTCGCATCATCGCCGGAAGCGCTCGCAGCATGGGACTGGAATCGGAGGAGGGGCTCTGATGGCGCAGCGTTCCAGGCGGCTGAAGGCAATCCGCGAAAGAATCGATCGCGGAAAGCTCTACGATGTTTCGGAGGCGCTGGCCCTGCTCAAGGATATGGCGTCGGTCAAGTTTTCCGAATCGGTGGACGTGAGCGTCAACCTCGGGGTCGACCCGCGCAAGTCCGATCAGGTCGTGCGCGGCTCGACCGTCATGCCCAACGGGATCGGCAAGGAGTCCCGGGTCGCGGTCTTCGCGCAGGGGACGGCTGCCGAGGAGGCGCGCGAGGCCGGCGCCGATGTCGTGGGGATGGACGATCTGGCCGAGCAGGTCAAGGCCGGGAACCTCGACTTCGACATCGTGATCGCGGCGCCGGACGCGATGCGCGTGGTCGGCAAGCTCGGCAGAATCCTCGGTCCGCGCGGCCTGATGCCCAATCCGAAGGTCGGCACCGTCACCCCCGACGTCACCGGCGCGGTGCGCAATGCCAAGGCCGGACAGGTCCAGTACCGGACCGACCGCGCGGGGATCATCCATTGCACCATCGGCAAGGTAGCGTTCGAGATCGATGCGCTGAAGCAGAACCTCGACGCCCTGCTCGATGACTTGAAGAAGGCGAAACCCAGTACGTCCAAGGGTGTCTACATGAGGAAGGTTACGCTGTCGACCACCATGGGGCCCGGACTCGGAATCGACAAGGCGACCCTGGGACTTTAGAACGAGCCCTGGGATTTTGGAATAAGCCCTGGGATTTTGGAATAAACGTTGCGGCGATGTTCGGTGCGAACAGCGGACGGCCCCGGCAGGTGGCCGTCTCCTGACCCGGTATAGCCGGTGCCGGACGCCTGTCGACATACGACAGTCTTCGTCGTTTTGTCGAAGATCGGGCGGGCAGGGGCTATCGACTTCGGGCCGGCGGGAGCGGTTGGAGAGCAACGTCTCCGCGCATCCCGACGGACGTCGAAGACCGCAGGTGGATGTTTGCATCCTCGATTCGGCGATGGACATGGGGACCGGAGACGACGTCGGACTTCATGGCATGGCCTGCCTGCGCAGACGGCGCAGCCCGGCAAGTTGCAGCACGTTGTCCGGCCGCCGTAAGGAGCGTTCTCATCGCGGTGATGGGGACGCGGTCGTCATGAAGCGAGCGGAGCCGTCGAGCCTGGTGACGGCGGTGGTGTTCTCGCGAGGAGATGCGTGACGTGGCTCTTTCTCTGGAGCAGAAGAAAGCGGTGGTCGAGGAAGTCGCCGAGGTCGCGAGATCCGCGCATTCGGCTGTCGCGGCCGAGTACCGCGGCCTCACCGTGGCGGAGATGACGGAGCTTCGGGAGAAGGCGAAGCAGTCCGGTGTCTATCTGCGGGTGGTGCGCAACACCCTGGCCCGCCGGGCTGTCGAAGGCACGGAGTTCGAGTGCGTCCAGGATCGTCTCAAGGGCCCCTTGGTGCTCGCGTTTTCGCGTGAAGAGCCGGGGTCGGCGGCACGGGTCGTTCGGGACTATGCCAAGAGCAACGACAAGCTGGTGGTCAGCTTCGTGGCGTTCGGCGGCAAGGCGATGGACGCCCCCGCCATCGATCGACTCGCCAGCCTTCCGACGCGCGAGGAGGCTCTGGGCACGCTGGTCTCGGTGCTGCTTGCTCCGGTGACCAGGTTGGCCCGTACCATCGCCGAGCCTCATGCCGGCCTCGTCCGCGTCGTGGATGCGATGCGCGCGGATCGGGCGGAAGCCTGATGCAACATTCAACGCGGCCGGACCGGCCGGAATCGAACCTGATTGGGAGCGGATGACAATGGCACTTTCCAACGCGGAGCTCATCGAAGCCCTCGAGCAGAAGCCCTTGATCGAGATCGTCGACCTCGTCAAGGAGATGGAAGAGAAGTGGGGCGTATCGGCCGCCGCGGTGGCGGCGGTACCGGCCGGCCCGATGCCCGGCGCGGCGGAAGGCGAAGCCCAGGAGGAGCAGACCGAGTTCACCGTGGTCATGAGCAGCTTCGGTGAAAAGAAGGTCGGCGTGATCAAGGTCGTGCGAGCCCTCACGAGCCTGGGCCTGAAGGAAGCGAAGGACCTCGTCGAAGGCGTTCCCGCGAACATCAAGGAAGGCGTCTCCAAGGAAGAGGCGGAGGACGTGAAGAAGCAGCTCGAAGAGGCCGGAGCGACGGTGGAGATCAAGTAGCGGGCGCTTTCTTCCAGGGAACCCGGGACCACCTCGGATATCGGGTCCGTCCGAACCACTGTGGACAGCCGGAGGTAGTTATGCGCGGTTTCGGCAAGGCCGCCCGGAAGCAACAAGCGGATTTCCGGGGCAGATCGTCAACCATCAGCGATCAGGGGCGTTCTCCGCCGGAGGATGACGATAAGGCTCGACGTCACGGCCATCTGCTCGCCGCCGGCTGTGAAGACGAAAACCTGTATCCGCCGTTGCGAGGCGAGACAGGCGCGCGCCGCTTTTTCAAGGAGCGCGAAATCAAGTGGCACCGGACGACCAGAAGCGGCGATGCCGATGGTGGGGACGGACCGACTCGCAACATGGCGAGCTCCCAAGTCGCGTGCGTCAATTTCCTGCTGCCGCTCGCCGGGATACCGGGTGCTTTGGCGGCAGCAATCGGTGCGATCGATGACGACGTAAAGGGCATCATCGACATCCGCGACGAGGAGGGCAGGACGTCGCCCGTGGAGTTCGAATGGATCGGTCTGGGGGGATCGCTTGAAGGAGGGACGACGCGCGGTGCGAACAACACCAGTGTCGACGCCTTCGTCATCGCCGATACCGGTGCAGGACGGCGTGCCTACCTGATGGAATGGAAGTACGTCGAGGAGTACGAGTCCGGCGACGACAAAGGCACGGGCACCAAAGGCGAGACACGGAAAAGCAGGTACTCCGATCCGTACTCGGCTGAATCATCCGCGTTCAGCGGCGAGGTTCCAATGAGCGAATTGCTCTACGAACCTTTCTATCAGCTCATGCGTCTTCGCCTCCTGGCGGACAGGATGGTGGCGAACCGGGAGCTGGACGTCACGGATGCGAAGGTGGTCGTGGTGGTCCCGGAGGGGAACTCCGAGTACCGGGAACGAATCACATCTCCGCCCTTGGCCGAACGGTTCCCGCAACACAAGACGGTCTCGGACGTCATGCGAGCCACGTTGAAAGACCCCGATGCAACGTTCACATCGGTTTGTCCTTCCGTTCTGGTGGCCGCCGTCGAGCGTACATGCGGTTCGGACGACGCGGCGCGGGATTGGGTGGCGTACCAGCGGGAACGCTATGGATTCCGTTTGCCGGAGGTGCACACCTTCAAGCCGGGATCGTTCATTGACGTTTTCGATACCGATCTCGGACGGGAATTGTGGGATTTCCTGACCCGGGAATCGACCATCGAGCGGATGGAGGATGCTTCCGATCGCAGAAGGCCCGCCGTGGAGCCTCTGCAAGAGCTTCTGCTCGAACGGTTCGGCCGGGCGGTGGCGGAGGACAGGGTCAAGCAGATGATCGGCCGCATGATACGGCAGGTGTTTGAAAGACCCGGATCCGGCTATGTGCTGGCATCGGATGCCATCCTGGTCAAGGACAGGATACTCGTCACTCGGGGAGCTCGGTACAAGCGGCGAGTCCCGGATACCGGCGAGAGCACGGCCGCGGACGAACCCGTGGTGGTTGGCCGTTCAAAGGCCACCGTTCCCAGGAAATCCGATCCTTCCGCCTACGCCTTCGCAGAAAAGAAGCGCATCCGGAAGGACTTCGGCAAGCGGCCGAGCATTCTCGACGTGCCGTATCTCCTGGCGATCCAGATCGACTCGTTTCGGGATTTCCTTCAGGAAGGGGTCGCCGTGAAGGATCGCGCGGAGATGGGTCTCCATGCCGCGTTCAGGTCCGTCTTCCCGATCGAGAGCTACTCCGGAGACGCCGCGCTGGAGTACGTGAGCTACAGGCTCGAGAAACCCACGTTCGACGTGACCGAATGCCAGCTTCGTGGAAAGACCTACGCCGCATCGTTGCGCGTGACGTTGCGGCTGGTGCTCTACGAGAAGGAGACGGGCGGGACGCGCGCGGCCAAGGAAGCCGGGCGCGGTGTGAAGGACGTCAAGGAACAGGAAGTCTACATGGGCGAAATTCCGCTCATGACCGATACCGGCACCTTCATCGTCAACGGCACGGAGCGCGTGATCGTCGCGCAGCTTCACCGCTCGCCCGGCGTATTCTTCGAGCATGATCGAGGCAAGACCCATTCATCCGGCAAGCTGTTGTTCTCCGCGCGGGTCATCCCCTATCGCGGCTCCTGGCTCGACTTCGAGTTCGATCCGAAGGATCTCGTATTCGTCCGCATCGACCGTCGCCGGAAGCTCCCCGCGACCACCCTCCTGCGTGCGCTCGGCTACTCCTCCGAGGAGATTCTGCGGCTTTTCTTCGACCTCAACACGTTCGAGCTGACGCCCGAGGGGCTGCGGTTCAAGGTCATACCGGAGCGGTTGCGGGGCGAAGTCGCGGCATTCGACGTCAAGGACAAGAACGACAAGGTGCTCGTCGAAGCCGGCCGGCGAATCACCGCACGACACATCAACCAGATGACGAAAGCAGGTCTCGACACGATCGAGGCCGTCGACGACTACGTGTTCGGCAAGAATCTCGGCACCGACGTCGTGGATACCGAAACCGGCGAGATCATCGCGAACGCGAACGACGAGGTGACCGGTGACCTGATCGAGAAGTTCCGCGAGCACGGCGTGAAGAGCTTCGAGACGCTCTATACGAACGACGTGGACCGCGGGCCGTACATGTCGCGCACGCTGGCCACGGATTCGACCCAGGGCCAGCTCGAGGCCCAGATCGAGATCTATCGGATGATGCGTCCCGGTGAACCACCCACGAAGGAGGCGGCGCAGACGCTCTTTCACAACCTGTTCTTCAGCGCGGAGCGGTATGACATCTCACCGGTGGGGCGGATGAAGTTCAACCGGCGTGTCGGCCGCACCCGGGAGGAAGGACCGGGGATCATCTACGACGGGAAGTACGTCAAATCCCACCTCAGCTACGAGGAGAAGACGATCGAGAGCGGGAGAGGCAGGCTTCGCAGCGAGTCGAAGGGCAAATGGCGCCTCAAGGAGGAGATTCGCGGCAAGGGGAGGGAGGCGGTCATCGCCGGAAGGAACGAGCCCGTCACCGAAGAGCTGCTCCACCGGATATTCGGCGCCGGCCACGAATCGGTCGAGGTGTTCCAGACCCGCCGTGACGATCCGAAGTTCATCGGCCTCGTCCTGGAGCATGACGACGAGTCGGACGTCATCGCCGCGCTCAAGACCCTCGTCGACATCAAGAACGGCATCGGTATGGTCGACGACATCGATCATCTCGGGAATCGGCGCATTCGCAGTGTCGGGGAGATGGCGGAGAACCAGTTCCGCATCGGCCTGGTGAGGGTCGAGCGCGCCGTCAAGGAGCGTTTGAGTCTTGCCGAGACGGAAGAACTCATGCCGCAAGAGCTCATCAACGCGAAACCGGTGTCGGCGGTCGTCAAGGAGTTCTTCGGTTCCAGCCAGTTGTCGCAGTTCATGGATCAGAACAACCCGCTCTCCGAGGTCACGCACAAGCGCCGCGTCTCCGCGCTGGGTCCGGGCGGGCTGACACGCGAACGCGCCGGGTTCGAAGTTCGTGACGTTCATCCCACCCACTACGGACGGGTCTGCACGATAGAAACCCCCGAAGGCCCCAACATCGGCCTCATCAATTCGCTCGCGGTCTACGCGCGCACGAACCGGTACGGATTTCTCGAAACTCCGTATCGAAAGGTCCACGCCGGACAAGTCACCGACGAGATCGACTATCTGTCCGCCATCGAAGAGGGCCAGTACGTCATCGCACAGGCGAACGCGACCCTCGACAAAGGGGGTCGGCTGGTCGACAGCCTCGTGGCTTGCCGGCACCGGAACGAGGCCACCCTCTCGTCGCCGGAGCGCATCGAGTACATGGACGTCTCGCCGAAGCAGATCGTCTCGGTGGCGGCCTCGTTGATACCGTTTCTCGAGCACGACGACGCGAACCGCGCGTTGATGGGCTCGAACATGCAGCGCCAGGCGGTGCCGACCTTGAAGACCGAGAAGCCTCTGGTCGGGACCGGGATGGAGCGCATCGTAGCGGTTCACTCGGGGGTGACGGTGGTCGCCAGGCGGGGCGGCACGGTGGATTCGGTCGACGCCGCGCGTATCGTGGTCCGGGTCAATGACGACGAGGCCGTCGCGGGGGAGCCGGGGGTCGATATCTACAGCCTCATCAAGTACACGCGCTCGAACCAGAACACGTGCATCAATCAGCGGCCGCTCGTGAAGCCGGGCGATCGGATCGCGCACGGCGACGTGCTCGCGGACGGACCCTCGACGGATATGGGGGAGCTCGCACTCGGACAGAACATGCTCGTCGCGTTCATGCCGTGGAACGGATACAACTTCGAGGACTCGATCCTGATCTCGGAACGGGTGGTCGAAGAGGATCGCTATACCACGGTGCACATCGAGGAGCTGGTGTGTTTTGCCCGGGATACGAAGCTCGGACCGGAAGACATCACCTCCGACATCCCGAACGTCAGTGAGAGCGCTCTCTCCAAGCTGGACGAGTCGGGCATCGTCTACGTTGGTGCGGAGGTCAAGACCGGGGACATCCTGGTCGGCAAGGTGACGCCGAAGGGCGAGACGCAGCTCACGCCGGAAGAGAAGCTGCTTCGCGCGATCTTCGGCGAGAAGGCGTCGGACGTGAAGGATACGTCGCTGCGCGTTCCGTCCGGGATGAACGGCACGATCATCAACGTCCAGGTATTCACCCGCGACGGCGTGGAGAAGGACGCCCGGGCGAAACAGATCGAGGAGTCGGAGCTGGAGAAGGTCCGCAAGGACCTGGACGACCAGTACCGGATTCTCTCGGACGATACGTATCTGCGACTCGAGCGGCTGCTCGCCGGACAGGTCGCGGACGGCGGCCCGAACGGTCTCGTGGGTGGCGCCCGCATTACGGAGGACTACCTCGGTAGCATCAACCGCCAGACGTGGTTCGAGATCCGGCTGAGCAGCGACGAGGCCAACGAGCAGCTCGAAAAGGCGCGCGAGCAGCTTGAAGCGCAGAAAGCCCAGCTCGACGAATACTTCGAGGAGAAGAAGGGGAAGCTCACGTCCGGAGACGATCTCGCGCCGGGCGTGTTGAAGATGGTGAAGGTCTACCTCGCGGTGAAGCGTCGCGTGCAGCCCGGAGACAAGATGGCCGGCCGGCATGGCAACAAGGGGGTGATCTCGATGATCGTCCCGGTGGAGGACATGCCGTACATGAGTGACGGGACACCGGTCGACATCGTCTTGAATCCCCTCGGGGTGCCGTCGCGAATGAACGTCGGGCAGGTTCTGGAGGCGCATCTCGGATGGGCTGCGAAGGAGCTCGGCCACATGGTGTCCCGCATGGTCGAGACGTGCGAGCAGTCGTCGAAGCTCCGCCGGTTCCTGCAGAAGGTGTACGCGGTGAAGGGAAAGAGCGACCCGCTCACCGGGCTGAGCGGCGACGAGATCAAGGAGCTCGCGCACAATCTGCGGGACGGCGTACCCATGGCCACCCCGGTGTTCGACGGCGCCAGCGAGGCCGAGATCAAGGATCTGCTCGCGCTCGCGGAGCTGCCGCGCGACGGCCAGGCGCAGCTCTTCGACGGCCGGACCGGTGATGCGTTCGACCGGCCGGTGACGGTCGGGTACATGTACATGCTGAAGCTCAACCACCTCGTGGACGACAAGATGCACGCGAGGTCGACCGGGCCGTACAGCCTGGTGACGCAGCAACCCCTCGGCGGCAAGGCGCAGTTCGGCGGCCAGCGTTTCGGAGAGATGGAGGTGTGGGCGCTGGAAGCCTACGGCGCCTCGTATACGTTGCAGGAGATGCTGACCGTGAAATCGGATGACGTGAACGGCCGCACGAAGATGTACAAGAACATCGTGGATGACGAGCACCGGATGGACGCGGGGATGCCGGAATCCTTCAACGTGCTGATGAAGGAGATCCGATCGCTCGGAATCGACATCGAGCTTGAACGTGATTGACGCCGTACCCCGCATGGGCGGCGTATTCGGGAGCGGGAGCTCGGAGCAGGCTGGCAGAGTAGCCCTTGAGCGAAGGCGGAGGCCGAGATGAGAGATCTACTCGATTTGCTGAAGCAGCAGGGCCAGATGGAAGGGTTCGACGCCATTCGGATCGGACTCGCGTCGCCGGACAAGATCCGGTCCTGGTCGTATGGTGAAGTCAAGAAGCCGGAGACCATCAACTACCGCACGTTCAAGCCTGAGCGTGACGGCCTGTTCTGCGCCAAGATCTTCGGGCCGGTCAAGGACTACGAATGCCTGTGCGGGAAATACAAGCGACTGAAGCATCGGGGGGTGATCTGCGAGAAGTGCGGGGTCGAGGTGACCCTCGCCAGGGTCCGTCGCGAGCGCATGGGGCACATCGAGCTCGCGAGCCCGGTCGCTCACATCTGGTACTTGAAGTCCTTGCCGTCCCGCATGGGACTGCTCTTGGACATGACCCTGCGCGACATCGAGCGGATTCTCTACTTTGAGGCATTCGTCGTCAGCGATCCGAGAATGACCAATCTCGAAAGAGGACAGTTGTTGACCGACGAGATGTACTTCGATGCGATCGAGGAGTACGGCGACGATTTCGAAGCGAAGATGGGCGCCGAGGCGATCTACGATCTGCTGCGTTCCATCGATCTCGACGAGGAAATCGCGACGTTGCGGGAGGAGCTGCCGAAGACCGGATCGGAATCGAAGATCAAGAAGCTTTCGAAGCGCCTCAAGCTCATGGAGGCGTTCAAGCATTCCGGCAACAAGCCGGAGTGGATGGTCATGCGGGTGTTGCCGGTGCTGCCGCCGGAGCTCCGGCCGCTCGTGCCGCTCGACGGCGGGCGGTTCGCCACCTCCGACCTCAACGACCTGTACCGGAGGGTCATCAATCGCAACAACCGTCTGAAGCGGCTCCTCGCGCTCAATGCGCCCGACATCATCGTGCGCAACGAAAAGCGCATGTTGCAGGAAGCGGTGGACGCATTGCTGGACAACGGGCGGCGCGGTCGCGCGATCACCGGCGCCAACAAGCGCCCCCTCAAGTCGCTGGCCGACATGATCAAGGGCAAGCAGGGCCGGTTCCGGCAAAACCTGCTCGGCAAGCGCGTCGACTACTCGGGACGCTCGGTGGTGGTCGTCGGCCCGACCCTCAAGCTTCATCAATGCGGGTTGCCGAAGAAGATGGCGCTCGAGCTGTTCAAGCCCTTCGTCTTCGGCAAGCTCGAGCGTCGCGGCCTCGCGGCCACGATCAAGGCCGCCAAGAGGATCGTCGAGCGGGAAGGCCCGGAGGTGTGGGACATCCTCGAGGAGGTCATTCGCGAGCACCCGGTTCTCCTCAACCGTGCGCCCACCCTGCACCGGCTCGGCATCCAGGCGTTCGAGCCCATTCTGATCGAAGGCAAGGCGATCCAGCTTCACCCGCTCGTGTGCACCGCGTTCAACGCGGACTTCGACGGCGACCAGATGGCGGTCCACGTCCCGTTGTCCATCGAGGCCCAGCTCGAGGCCCGGACCCTGATGATGTCCACCAACAACATCCTGTCTCCGGCGCACGGCGAGCCGATCATCGTGCCGACCCAGGACGTGGTGCTGGGCCTGTACTACATGACGCAGGAGTGGGTAGGGGCGCACGGCGCCGGAATGGCGTTCGCCGACGTCGCCGAGGTGCACCGGGCGTTCCAGTCCGGTGCGGTCGAGCTCCACGCGACGATCAGGGCGCGCATCCGAGACGTCGTCTTCTCCGACGAAGGAGAGACGATCGAGCGGGTCCGGTTGTGGGACACCACGGTCGGCCGGGCGCTGCTCTCCGAGATCATGCCCCCCGGACTCTCGTTCGACCTCGTGAACCGCCTGATGGACAAGAAGGCGGTTTCGTCGCTGATCAACGCCTGCTACCGCCGGGTGGGGTTGAAGGAGACGGTCGTGTTCGCCGACCAGCTCATGTACATGGGCTTCAACTACGCGACGCGCGCCGGCATCTCCATCGGGGTCGAGGACATGGCGGTGCCGCCCGAGAAGAAGTCGATCCTCGGTACCGCGGAGAAGGCGGTGAAGGAGATCGAGGATCAGTATGCATCGGGTCTGGTGACTCAGGGTGAGCGTTACAACAAGGTCGTCGACATCTGGTCATATACCAATGAACAGGTGGCCAAGGCGATGATGAAGAAGATCGGATCCGGGTCCGAGGCCGAGGTCAAGCGATTGGAGGATCCATTCAAACGAATGGTTGGCCGCATGGTACGCCAGATACTCGAACGTCGCGGCTACGAACTGTCACAGGAATCCGCCCCGGTCAAATCGGAGAAGGGGGAGGGATTCTTCAAAACGGGCGCCGTGTACAGGAAACGCATCCTCGACCGCTGCGAACCGGTACGGAAATCCGTTTCGGTCAAATCGGAGAGGGATAAGTCAGCCTTTAATCGTGGGCTCGACGATGATTTCGTCAAATGGCTCAATAAGATGTATTCCAGCGGTGGCTGGTGGAGAGACCTTGTGGATGACGAGTCGCTGTTTCTGGCCATTCGCGATAATTATGTGAGTGTCTACTATCGCGGCCGTAGCCTCCTGAAATTGAAGAACAACCACAAAGGGTTCATTGATCCCGGATATCTTAGGCTCATTGATCCCGGATGTCTTCCGGAGAGCTACGAGGACAAGATCGATCAGGGTAGGCCCGTCAACATTATCGAGGACGACAACAGTTTTATAGGCAGACTTGACGTCGCCAAGCTCAAGAAGGGCATAGAGCGTCATATCGAAAACAACAAAAGGACTTCTGATGCTGATGAGCGAGAGTGTGTGCACAACATCGCTCTCGCAAACACCTGGAACGTCTTTGACGTCGAGATTGTGTTCAAAGGAGAGAAAGGAGAAATAGATTTCGTAGCCCTTGAGGAGAATGGTGAGGATGTAAAGATCGTGTTCTTCGAAGCCAAGCGCTTCAGCAATGATGATCTCAGAGCGGATGTATGCCCGAAGGTCATCAGCCAAATCAAAGAATACTCCGATCTCCTGAAAAACCATCAGGATGAGATCATCAACAGCTACCAAAGGGTCTTTCAGAACCTGCAAGATCTGGAAGGGGTCTCCGAAAGAAACCCCGAGCGTCACGAGATCCTTGGGCGTATCAGGGAGAAGCTGATCGTTGAAGAACAACCCAAACTGGTTGTGTTTGTACAGAAAGGAGACAGAGACAGGGATGTCGACGAATGGAAATCTGAGCATGGAAAAAAGATCGAGAAGTCGGGAATCGATCTGTTGTTGTATGACACAGAAACGGGAACCGTGAATAGGGTGCGCACTGGCGAGGAGTACGATGCCCCTTCATTTGACAGTAATATCTGGAATACCAGATTCGGAAGGAGGCTATGGGGCTACCTGAACGAGGAGGAAGCCATCAAGCAAATGAAGAAGGCATGCGGTGAAGGAAAGCCGGCGGTGGCCTATGTACAGAAGGCTATCGCGAACATGTTCAAGGGGGAACAAGAGGAGATTCGGCAGCTCGTGCCGCCGCGCAATCCGATCTACACGATGGCCGACTCCGGGGCCCGCGGGTCCGCGGCGCAGATCCGGCAGCTCGCGGGGATGCGCGGACTGATGGCCAAGCCCGACGGCTCGATCATCGAAACCCCGATCACCGCGAACTTCCGCGAAGGGCTCGACGTCCTCCAGTACTTCATCTCCACGCACGGCGCCCGGAAGGGCTTGGCCGACACCGCGCTGAAGACCGCGAACTCGGGTTATCTCACCCGGCGCCTGGTCGACGTCGCACAGGACCTCGTGGTGACGGAGGAGGATTGCGGGACGGAAAACGGCTTGGTGCTCACGTCGCTCATCGAGGGCGGAGACGTCGTCGAACCACTACGAGAACGGGTGCTCGGACGGGTGGTGGCGACCGATCTCGCCCATCCCGGGGATTCCGGGGTCGCGGTCGAGAGGGGAACCCTGCTTGATGAGCGTTGGGTGGACCGACTCGAACAGCTCGGAATCGACGAGGCCAGGGTACGTTCCCCCATCACCTGCGAGACCCGGTTCGGGGTGTGCGCGGCGTGTTACGGGCGGGACCTCGCCCGCGGGGAGCGGGTCAACATCGGGGAGTCGGTCGGCGTGGTCGCCGCGCAGTCGATCGGCGAGCCGGGAACCCAGTTGACGATGCGCACGTTCCACATCGGCGGCGCGGCGTCACGGGCCGCCGCGGTCGACAACGTCTCCGTCAAGGGAGGCGGCGTGGTCCGGCTCCACAACCTGAACGTCGTACGGCACAAGGACGGGCACTACGTCGCGGTCACGCGCTCGGGCGAGCTGTCGATCACCGACGAGCATGGCCGCGAGCGCGAGCGGTACCGGATCCCTTACGGCGCCGAATTGTCGGTGGGCGAGGGCGATTCCGTCACCGGCGGCCAGATGGTGGCGAAGTGGGATCCGCATACGCATCCGGTGGTCTCGGAAGTGGCGGGACGGGTTCGGTTCAGTGACGCGGTGGACGGCGTCACGGTGCAGTCGCAAGTCGATGAAGTGACGGGACTGACCCGGACCGTGGTCATGGATCCCAAGCAGCGCAGCGCCGCGGCGAAGGATCTGCGCCCGATGGTGCGCCTGGTCGACGAGAACGAAGAAGAGCTCCGGCTGCCGGGCACCGACGCTCCGGCCCACTACGTGCTCTCGTCCGGCGCATTCATCACCGCGCAGGAAGGTGGTGAGGTCGGCATCGGCGACGTGATCGCCCGGATTCCACAGGAGTCCACCAAGACCCGGGACATCACCGGCGGTTTGCCCCGGGTCGCGGATCTGTTCGAGGCGCGCAAGCCCAAGGAGGCGGCGGTACTGGCCGAGGCGAGCGGGACGGTCAGCTTCGGCAAGGAAACCAAGGGGAAGCAGCGCCTCGTCATCACCGACGAAGAAGGGGGCACGCACGATCACCTCGTGCCGAAGTGGCGCCACATCCTCGTGTTCGAGGGCGAGCACGTCGAACAGGGCGAGGTGGTCGTGGATGGAATGCCGAGCCCGCACGACATCCTGCGCTTGCTCGGGGTGAGTGAGCTGGCGAAGTACATCGTGAACGAGGTGCAGGAGGTCTACCGCCTCCAGGGCGTGAAGATCAACGACAAGCACATCGAAGTCATCGTGCGCCAGATGTTGCGCAAGGCCGAGATCGACGAGCCCGGGGACACGAAGTTCCTGCGCGGAGAGCAGCTCGATCGGGCCAGGGTGCTCGAAGAGAACGAGAGGATGCGGGAGGAGGATGGTGAGCCGGCGAGCTGGTCGCCGGTGCTGCTGGGCATCACGAAGGCGTCCTTGGCGACCGAATCCTTCATCTCCGCCGCATCGTTCCAGGAGACGACCCGGGTACTGACCGAGGCGTCCGTCAATGGGAAGATCGACGAGCTGCGCGGGCTCAAGGAGAACGTCATCGTCGGTCGGCTGATTCCATCCGGCACCGGCTTGGCGTATCACGAGGACCGGCGCAGGCGTCAGGCGCTGGTGCTCGATGAGGAGCCACTGGAACCGGAGGCGGTGGAGGCGGCGCTCGCCAGTGCGTTGGCCGAAGAGGGCGTGCGTTCCGAGCAGTCGGATTAGCCTGCATTCGCCACCGGCATAGGGCTGCACGAGCACGGCCCCATGACGGCATTGGCGGCTTGCTTTTCGTCCGGACGGTTTGCGTGTGGTCGAATCGGTTTGCGGATCCATGGGCTCGGCAACGACCGCTTGCTCATGGCCGGCAGGCCCGGAAATCCGGCAATTCGGCCCGGCAGGACGGCGTGCCTCCCTCACCCGAGCCGGTGGCGGCCGACTGCAATCGAGAAGGGAGTCGATGAAGTCTTGACGATCCCATGAAACCTCCATAGACTCCGCCGGCTTCCGCTCCGTCAGAGTGGATCGGGTCCGTGACGCCGTGATGATCGGTCACCGGATCCGCGGTCGCGGAGATCGGTTCGCGACACTGCTTCGTTCCGGCTGGCTCCTCCAGGCGTCCGGGGCGTCCCTTGGACGGAGACATGGGGATCATTCATCCGGAACGAGCGGAAACGTATGGCGACGATCAACCAGTTGGTGCGCAAGCCGCGCAAACGCCAGCGCAAGAAGAGCAATGTTCCGGCGCTGCAGAGCTGTCCGCAGCGCAGAGGGGTGTGCACGCGCGTCTATACCACGACGCCGAAGAAGCCGAATTCCGCGCTGCGAAAGGTCGCGAAGGTTCGGTTGACGAGCGGAGAGGAGGTCATCACTTACATCGGCGGTGAGGGACACAACCTCCAGGAGCACTCGGTCATTCTGATTCGAGGAGGGCGCGTGAAGGATCTCCCGGGCGTCAGATACCACGTCGTTCGTGGCAGTCTGGATACGTCGGGCGTTTCGGATCGCCGCCAGGGCCGATCCAAGTACGGCGCAAAGCGTCCCAAGGGTTGAGGTAGCGAGCAATGCCCCGCCGTCGCGAAGTCCCGCAGCGCACCATTCTTCCGGATCCGAAATTCGGGGACGGCACGCTTGCCAAGTTCATGAACGTTCTCATGCTCGATGGAAAGAAATCCGTTGCGGAGCGGATGGTCTACGGCGCGCTCGACGCCGTTGCCAAACGCACCAAGGAGGACCCGATCGAAGTGTTCAACCGGGCGCTCGACAACGTGCGTCCGGTGGTCGAAGTGAAATCGCGCCGTGTCGGTGGCGCCACCTACCAGGTTCCGGTGGAAGTGCGGTCTTC
Organism: Gammaproteobacteria bacterium; assembly: GCA_965204915.1. Classification (GTDB taxonomy): domain Bacteria; phylum Pseudomonadota; class Gammaproteobacteria; order HK1; family HK1; genus HK1. The sequence goes on from OZ242023.1 coordinate 570,926, forward strand.
ACGCCGGACCGCGCTCGCCATGCGGTGGCTGGTCGATGCGGCGCGACGGCGCAACGAGAAATCGATGGGCCAGCGCCTCGCCCAGGAGTTCATCGACGCATCCGAGAATCGTGGATCCGCGGTCAAGAAGCGCGAAGACACGCATCGGATGGCGGAAGCCAACAAGGCATTTTCGCACTACCGCTGGTAGCGCCGCCGGCCCTTCCGAACCGTCCGCCGCTGAACGAATGCCCAACAGGAAGTCTTCCGGTGTCCCGCAAAACCCCCATCGAGCGCTACCGAAACATCGGGATCATGGCGCATATCGACGCCGGCAAGACCACGACCACCGAGCGTGTCCTCTATTACACGGGGATCTCCCACAAGATCGGTGAGGTCCACGACGGCGCGGCGACGATGGACTGGATGGTCCAGGAGCAGGAACGAGGCATCACCATCACCTCCGCCGCGACCACCTGCTTCTGGCGCGGGATGGATCAACAGTTCGAAGAGCATCGCATCAACATCATCGATACGCCCGGGCACGTCGACTTCACCATCGAGGTGGAACGCAGCCTGCGCGTGCTCGATGGCGCCTGCGCGGTGTTCTGCGCGGTCGGCGGCGTCGAGCCCCAGTCGGAGACGGTATGGAGGCAGGCCACGAAATATGGCGTTCCCCGCCTCGCGTTCATCAACAAGATGGATCGGCAGGGCGCCGATTTTCTCAACGTCCTCGATCAGATGCGCGAGCGCCTGGGTGCGAATCCGGTACCCACCCATCTCCCGATCGGCGCGGAGGAGAGGTTCGAAGGCGTCGTCGACTTGTTGAACATGAAGGCGATCTACTGGGATTCGGCGAATTTCGGTATAGCCTACGAGGCGCGCGACATCCCGGTTGGAATGGAAAACCTCTGCAAGCAATGGCGTGAGACGCTCGTGGAGGCGGCGGCGGAAGGTGACGAAGGGTTGATGGAAAGGTATTTCGAGGACGGCGACCTGTCTGCCGGCGAGATCCGCCGTGGTATTCGCGCTCGAACCCTCCGTAATGAAATCGTCCCCACGCTCTGCGGTTCGGCGTTCAAGAACAAGGGCGTGCAGGCCTTGCTGGACGCGGTGATCTGCTACCTGCCGGCGCCCGACGACGTACCGCCGGTGCAGGGGGTGGTCGCCAACGGCGAAGATCGCAGCGAAACCCGGGAGCCGGAGGATGGTGCTCCGTTCTCGTCGCTTGCGTTCAAGATTGCGACCGATCCGTTCGTCGGAAGCCTCACCTTCTTCCGTGTGTATTCGGGCGTGCTGAGATCCGGCGACACCGTCTACAACCCGATGAAGACCCGTACGCAAAGGATAGGGCGTATCTTGCAGATGCACGCCAACAGCCGGGAGGAGATCACGGAGGTCCGTGCCGGAGACATCGCGGCGGCGGTCGGCCTCAAGGAGATCACCACCGGCGAGACGCTTTGCGATCCGAAGCGGCCCATCGCGCTGGAACGCATGGAGTTTCCGGAGCCCGTGATCTCGATCGCGGTCGAACCGAAGACCCAGGGAGATCAGGAGAAGATGGGTCTCGCCCTGTCGAAGCTGGCGCGTGAGGATCCGTCCTTCCGGGTCGGCACCGATCAGGAATCGGGGCAGACCATCATTTCCGGTATGGGCGAGCTGCATCTCGAAATCATCATCGATCGCCTCCGGCGGGAGTTCAAGGTGGCCGCCAACGCGGGCAGCCCCCAAGTCGCCTACCGCGAAACGATCCGCAGGAGCGTCGAGCACGAGCACCGTTTCGTGCGCCAGACCGGTGGGCGTGGCCAGTATGGCCACGTTCGGCTCCGTATCGAACCGCTCGGGCCGGGGGCGGGGTATGAATTCGAAGACGCGATCGTCGGAGGGGCCGTTCCCCGGGAGTACGTTCCCGCCGTCGACAAGGGCGTCAGGGAGCAGCTTGAAAGCGGAATCGTCGCCGGATATCCGGTCGTCGACGTCAAGGTGACGCTGTTCGACGGTTCCTACCACGAAGTCGACTCGAGCGAGATGGCGTTCAAGGTAGCCGGGTCGATGTGCTTCCGCGAGGGAGCGCAGAAAGCGGGCGCGGTGCTGCTGGAACCCGTCATGAAGGTCGAGGTCGTCACTCCCGAAGAGTACTTGGGTGACGTCATGGGCGACTTCAACCGGCGTCGCGGCGTCGTGCAAGGCATGAGCGATACACCGGCCGGGCGATCGGTTCGCGCCGAAGTTCCGCTCAAGGAGATGTTCGGGTACGCCACCGACCTTCGATCCTTGACGCAAGGTCGGGCGACGTTCACGATGGAGTTCGGCAAGTATCTCGAAGTGCCGTCGGGCATTGCCGACAGCATCGTCAGGAAGAACCGGTAGTCCGGCCTCTGATTCACGCTTTGCGAGGGAGCCGTCATGGCCAAGGGCAAGTATGAGCGGACGAAGCCGCACGTGAACGTCGGGACGATCGGTCACGTGGACCACGGGAAGACGACGTTGACGGCGGCGATGACGAAGGTGCTGGCGCGGCAGTTCGGGGGGGACGTGAAGGCGTTCGACGAGATCGACAACGCGCCGGAGGAGCGTGCGCGGGGGATCACGATCGCGACGGCGCACGTGGAGTACGAATCGGAGGCGCGTCACTACGCGCACGTGGACTGTCCGGGGCATGCGGACTACGTGAAGAACATGATTACGGGTGCGGCGCAGATGGACGGAGCGGTGCTGGTGGTATCGGCGGCGGACGGTCCGATGCCGCAGACGCGGGAGCACATCTTGCTGGCGCGTCAGGTGGGGGTTCCGTACATCGTGGTGTATCTGAACAAGTGCGACATGGTGGACGACGAGGAGTTGGTGGAGTTGGTGGAGATGGAGGTGAGGGAGTTGCTGGACAAGTACGAGTTTCCGGGGGACGACACGCCGGTGATCCGAGGTTCGGCGTTGGAGGCGTTGGAGGGAGAGGCGACGGAGCGTGGAGAGGGTTCGGTGGTGTCGTTGGTGAAGGCGCTGGACGAGTACATCCCGGAGCCGGAGCGTGCGGTGGACGGGGCGTTCCTGATGCCGGTGGAGGACGTATTTTCGATATCGGGCCGGGGGACGGTAGCGACGGGGCGGGTGGAGCGTGGTGTGGTGAAGGTGGGTGAGGAGGTGGAGGTAGTGGGGATCAAGGAGACGACGAAGACGACGTGCACGGGGGTGGAGATGTTTCGGAAGCTGCTGGACGAGGGGGTGGCGGGTGACAACATAGGGGTGTTGTTGCGGGGGGTGAAGCGTGACGAGATAGAGCGGGGGCAGGTGTTGGCGAAGCCGAAGAGCATCACGCCGCACACGCATTTTCATGCGGAGGTGTATGTACTGTCGAAGGATGAGGGGGGGAGGCATACGCCGTTTTTCAAGGGGTATCGACCGCAGTTTTATTTTCGGACGACGGATGTGACGGGAGCGGTGGAGTTGGGAGAGGGGGTGGAGATGGTGATGCCTGGGGACAACGTTCGTATGGATGTGAAGTTGATAGCGCCGATTGCGATGGAGGAGGGGTTGAGGTTTGCGGTGCGCGAGGGAGGTCGGACGGTGGGTGCGGGCGTCGTCGCCAAGATCATCGAATAAGAGCAATGGCAGACCAGATCATCAGAATCCGCCTCAAGGCGTTCGATCACAAGCTGATCGACCAGTCTGCCGCGGAGATCGTCGATACCGCCCGCCGGACCGGAGCCGTGGTCAAGGGACCGATTCCGTTGCCGACCAGAAAGGAGCGCTACACGATCCTGATCTCTCCGCACGTGAACAAGGATGCTCGTGACCAGTACGAGCTACGGACCCACAAGCGAATACTCGACATCGTGAATCCCACCGACAAGACCGTCGATGCATTGATGAAGCTCGATCTCGCGGCTGGCGTAGACGTCCAGATCAAGCTGAACTGAATGGAGTAGACGGGTAATGCCGATAGGACTCGTAGGGCGCAAGGCAGGCATGACGCGCGTATTCACCGAGGAGGGTGAATCCGTCCCGGTGACCGTCGTCGTCGTGGAGCCGAACCGGGTGACCTGTCTCAAGACGCCGGAGACCGACGGCTACCGCGCCGTACAGTTGACCACGGGTACGAGGAAGCCGAATCGGGTGTCGAAGCCGCAGATCGGGCACTTGATGAAGCATGGCGTTGAAGCGGGCGAGGGGCTTTGGGAGTTTCGTCTCGATGAAAGCGAAGGCGATGGACTCACTTCCGGCGATGTCTTCGACGTGACGACGTTCGAAGCGGGCCAGAAGGTCGATGCAACGGGGGCGAGCATCGGCAAGGGGTACGCCGGCGTAGTCAAACGACACAACTTTCGCACCCAGGACGCATCGCATGGAAATTCGCTCGCACATCGCGCCCCCGGATCGATCGGACAGAACCAGACGCCGGGACGTGTGTTCAAGGGCAAGCGGATGGCGGGGCATATGGGCAACGTGCGTCGAACCGTGCAGAATCTCGAGATCGTGCGGGTCGACAAGGCGCGAAATTCGCTCTTGATCAAGGGGGCGGTTCCAGGTCCGAGGGGCGGACGGATTATCGTGCGCCCGGCCGTGAAGGCACGTTGAGGCAGGGTAGGGAAGCGCGATGCGAGTCGACGTCGTATCGGATGCAGCGGACGCCGGCTCGGTGGACCTCGCGGATCGGACGTTTGCGGCCGACTACAACGAACCGCTCGTGCACCAGGTCGTCACCGCCTACATGGCCGGGAGTCGCCGGGGGACGAAGTCGGGGAAGTCACGCGCCGAGGTGCGGGGTGGCGGAGCGAAACCTTGGCGCCAGAAGGGGTTGGGACGGGCTCGGGCGGGAAGTATCCGCAGTCCGATCTGGCGCGGCGGCGGTGCGACGTTCGCGGCGAAGCCCCGAAGCTTCGAACAGAAGGTGAATCGCAAGATGTACCGCGGCGCGATGCGATCGATTCTCTCCGAGTTGATTCGCCAGGAACGTCTCCTGGTAGTAGAAGATTTCGTTCTTGACAAGCCGAAGACGAAGGACATGGTGGCTCGTCTCGAGGCGTTGGGGCTGGTCGATGTGCTCATCGTAACCGCGGATCGAGACGATGTGCTCATGCTCGCGGCCCGCAACCTGTACCGCGTAGCGGTGCAACGGTGCGCGGAAGTGGATCCCCTCAGTCTGCTCACCTACGACAAGGTGGTCGTGACGGTAGCCGCCGTCAAACGAATCGAGGAGCGGTTCGCATGAACGACGAACGGCTCATGAGTATTCTCATTGCTCCCCATGTATCGGAGAAAAGCACGCGGGTCGCGGACGGCCACGACCAGATCACGTTCCGGGTGCGGACCGACGCCCGAAAGCCCGAGATTCGGCGGGCGGTGGAGAAGATGTTCAACGTCGAGGTCGAATCGGTGTCGGTGTTGAACGTGAAGGGCAAGAGCAAGGGTTTCCGCGGCAGGAATCGAGGGCGGCGCCCGGACTGGCGCAAGGCCTACGTCCGGCTGAAGCCCGGCCACGACATCGACTTCATGGGCCCGGTCGAGTAGCCGGCGCGGAGCACCGATCCCATGGCCGTGATCCAGACGAAGCCTACTTCTGCCGGTCGCCGGTTCGTCGTCAAGGTGAAGACGGACGGGTTGCACAAAGGAGATCCGTATGGTCCGTTGCTCACCAAGAAGACCCGTACCGGCGGTCGCAACAACAAGGGCCGCATTACCACGAGACATCGAGGTGGCGGCCACAAGCAGCGTTATCGAATCATCGATTTCAAACGCGCAAAGGACGGCATACCGGCAAAGGTCGAACGAATCGAGTACGATCCGAATCGTAGCGCCCATATCGCCTTGCTGCTGTACGTCGATGGTGAACGGCGTTACATCGTCGCCCCGCGCGGTGTCGTGCAGGGTGACGAGCTCGTGTCCGGCCGCGGCGCTCCGATCCGTCCGGGCAATTGCCTCCTGCTGAGTGATATACCGGTAGGCAGCACGGTGCACTGCGTCGAGTTCAAACCCGGGAAAGGCGCCCAGATCGCGCGTAGCGCCGGCGCCAGCGTGCAGTTGGTTGCGCGTGAGGGCAGCTTCGCCACGCTGCGACTTCGATCCGGTGAGCTGCGCAAGGTGCCGGTGGCGTGCCGGGCGACGATTGGCGAAGTCGGGAATTCGGAACATTCACTGCGTTCGCTCGGCAAGGCCGGTGCAACGCGTTGGCGAGGACGTCGACCGACGGTGCGCGGGGTCGCGATGAACCCGGTCGACCATCCGCATGGTGGCGGAGAGGGCCGTTCTTCAGGTGGCCGCCACCCGGTGACACCTTGGGGGGTACCCACGAAGGGACACAAGACGCGACGCAACAAGAGAACGTCGATGATGATCGTACGTCGCAGGAATCGACGAAAGTAAAGGGGATACGCTGTCGTGCCACGCTCGATCAAGAAAGGACCCTTCGTCGACAACCACCTTCTTCGCAAGGTTGAAGCGGCTCGGGCCGTGAACAGCAGGCGACCCATCCGAACATGGTCCCGGCGATCGATGGTCGTCCCGGACATGATTGGGCTCACGATCGCCATCCACAACGGCCGGCAGCACGTCCCGGTGCTCGTCACCGAGAACATGGTGGGGCACAAGCTCGGGGAGTTCGCACCGACTCGCACGTTCCGCGGTCACGCCGCCGATCGCAAGGCGAAGAAGTAGGACCGGGAGCGTTTCCGATGGAGGTATCCGCGACGTTGCGATATGCGCGCCTTTCCCCCCAGAAGGCGGGTTTGGTCGCTGACCAGCTCCGAGGCCTGCCGGTGGAACGAGCCATCGAGATTCTGACGTTCGGCAAGCGCAAGGCAGCGTCGACGCTGAAGAAGGTGCTCGAGTCCGCAATCGCGAATGCGGAGCATAACGAAGGCGCGGATATCGATGAGCTTCGGGTCGGTGCGGTTCATGTCGATCAGGGACCGACTTTTCGGCGGCATCGCGCCCGCGCCCGCGGCAGAGCGAGCAGGATCACGAAACGCACCAGCCACATCACGGTGATCGTGACCGACGAGCGGGGATGACATCCATGGGGCAGAAAGTACATCCGATCGGCATTCGGCTCGGGATCGTGAAAGACTGGTCGTCCACCTGGTACGCGGAGCGCGGTGAGTATGCCGACAATCTGAAGACCGACATCGACATTCGCGCCCATATCCGCGGGAAGCTCGGCCATGCATCGGTCAGCCGTATCCACATCGAGCGGCCGGCCAAGAACGCGCGCATCGTGATCCACACTGCGCGACCGGGGATCGTCATCGGCAAGAAGGGCGAGGAGATCGAAGCGCTCAGGGTAGAGCTTGCGCAGATGATGGGTGTTCCGGTGAACATCGTGAACATCAGCGTAGAGGAAATCAGAAAGCCGGAGCTCGATGCGTATCTTGTCGCGGAGAGTGTCGCGAACCAGCTCGAGCGGCGTATCATGTTCCGGCGCGCGATGCGTCGCGCGGTGACGAATGCCATGCGATTGGGAGCCGAAGGGATCAAGGTGCGGGTTTCCGGTCGTTTGAACGGTGCGGAGATTGCCCGCTCGGAGTGGTATCGAGAAGGGCGCGTTCCGCTGCACACCCTGCGGGCGGATATCGACTATGGATTCGCGGAAGCGAAGACGACCTACGGCGTCATCGGGGTGAAGACGTGGATCTTCAAGGGCGAGATTTTCGTTCGAAGTGAGTCCGGCAGGGGAGCGCAGTCCGAGGCCGCGGCCGTTTAAGGAGCCGATCCGTCATGATGCAGCCGAAGAGAACCAGGTATCGCAAGCAGCACAAGGGCCGCAATCGGGGGCTTGCGACTACCGGGAATCGCGTGAGCTTCGGCGAATACGGGATGAAAGCCGTCACCCGCGGTCGTATTACCGCTCGTCAGATTGAGGCGGCCCGGCGGGCGATTACCCGCAAAGTCAAACGCGGCGCGAAGATCTGGATCCGGATCTTCCCGGACAAGCCGATTACCAAGAAACCCTTGGAGGTTCGTCAAGGGAAAGGCAAGGGTAACGTCGAGTATTGGGTGGCGCGGGTTCAACCGGGCCGGATGTTGTATGAGATGCAGGGCGTCGATGAAGAGCTTGCACGCGAGGCATTTCGGCTTGCAGCCGCCAAGTTGCCGGTGCAGACGACGTTCGTAAGCCGGGCGGCGATTTGATGAACATGCGAGATTTGAGGGCAAAGAGCGACGAGGATCTCCGAAAGGAGCTGTACGAGCTGAACCGGGAGGCTTTCAACCTCCGGATGCAGAAGGGCATGGGACAATTGTCTCGTCCAAGTCAAGTCAAAACGGTACGGCGGGACATTGCACGGTTGAAGACGATCTTGCGCGAGCGTGAGCGAACATGAGCGAATCGGCGCCTCCCGAAATCGTGCCGCCGAATGGGAAGGCGGTTACCCGTCCGCTGATCGGCCGGGTGGTCAGTGACAGGATGAACAAGACCGTGACCGTTCTGGTCGAATGGCGGGTGAAGCATCCTTTGTACAAGAAGTACATTCGCCGATCGACCAGAATTCATGCGCACGATGAGACCGACGACTGCAAGGTGGGTGATGCGGTTTCGATTGTGCAGTGCCGGCCCTTGTCCAAGACGAAGGCTTGGCGGGTGCACGAGATCGTCGCGCGAGCCAAATGATTGCGCGCCGTCCGGCCTTTGGGTTGAGATGATCCGATGATCCAGATGCAATCCATGCTCGATGCGGCGGACAACAGCGGTGCTCGTCGGCTGATGTGCGTCAAGGTCCTCGGCGGCTCGAAGCGCCGCTACGCCCGGATTGGGGACGTCGTGAAAGTCACCGTCAAGGAAGCGATCCCGCGAGGCAAGGTCAGGAAGGGGGAGATGTACAACGCGGTAGTCGTGCGCACCCGAAAGGGAGTGCGGCGCCCTGATGGTTCGCTTATCCGGTTCGACCGCAATGCCGCAGTGTTGCTGACGAACCAGCTACAACCGATCGGCACCCGTATCTTCGGTCCGGTAACGCGCGAGCTGCGGCGCGAACGGTTCATGAAGATCGTGTCACTTGCACCGGAAGTGCTCTAGGATCATGGCTATTCGGAGAATCAGGAAAGGAGACGAAGTCGTCGTCCTTGCCGGTCGCAACAGAGGCCAGCGCGGCAATGTGTTGTCGGTGCACGCGGCTGGTGACAGGGTCGTAGTCGAGGGCGTCAACCTCGTCAAACGGCATACGAGGCCGAATCCCCAACGAGGAATTTCCGGGGGGATCATCGAGAAGGAAGTACCGATTCACGTTTCCAACGTCGCCTTGTTCAATCCGATTGCCGGCAAGGGTGATCGGGTGGGAGTCAAGAAACTGGAAGATGGCCGGAAGATCCGGATTTTCAAGTCCACGGGTGAAGTCGTCGATCTCTAGAAGCTGCATGCAATGGACGCATGCCGGCGGTTTCGAAGGGCGCGAAGAAATGACGAGGCTTCAAGATCTGTACCGAGGATCGATCGCTCCCGATCTCAAGGAGCGGTTTGGTTACGGCAATCTCATGCAGGTCCCCAGGGTGGAGAAGGTCACGCTCAACATGGGGGTCGGCGAGGCGGTCGGCGACAAGAAGGTCCTGGAAAATGCAATGAATGACATGCAGTTGATTTCCGGACAGAAGCCGATCGTCACCTCGGCTCGAAGATCCGTGGCCGGGTTCAAGATTCGGGAAGGTTGGCAAATTGGATGCAAGGTGACTCTTCGCAGACGCCGCATGTATGAATTCCTGGATCGACTCATCAACGTGGCCATACCCAGAATACGAGACTTTCGAGGATTCAGCCGCCGGGCGTTCGATGGTCGCGGCAACTACAGTCTCGGTATCAAGGAGCAGATCGTCTTCCCGGAGATCGACTACGATAAAATCGATGCGATAAGGGGCCTGGACGTTGCGATTACCACCTCGGCCCGATCCGACGAGGAGGCGTTGGCTCTACTGGCAGGGTTCAAATTCCCATTCCGCCAGAACTGAAACCAGGAACCGGAGAAATGGCGAAGCGCTCAGTGGTGAATCGAGAGGCGAAACGAAGGAAGCTCATTGCGAAGTATGCAGAAAGGCGCAGAGCTCTCAAGGACGCGATCCGTAACCCGGAGGCGACGTACGAAGAGCGTGAGGATGCGCAAAAGAAGCTCAATGCGCTGCCCAGGAACTCCTGTCCGGTTCGAATACAGAATAGATGTCGATTGACAGGGCGCCCGCACGCATACTATCGGAAATTCGGACTTGGCCGAAACAAGCTGCGTGAGGCGGCAATGAGTGGCGACGTTCCAGGATTGGTCAAGGCGAGCTGGTAAGCATACGGTAGCGAACGAGGTACGGTCCCGATGAGCATGCAGGATTCCGTTTCGGATATGCTGACGCGAATTCGCAATGGGCAGCGCGCCGGAAAGGTGCGGATCGTGATGCCCGCGTCGAAGCAGAAGTCGGCGATCGCGGGCGTGCTTCGACAGCAAGGCTACATTCGCGATTTTTCCATCGAGGAGGTCGAAGGCAAGTCGCAGCTTGCCATCCTGCTGCGATACTTCGAAGGGAAGCCGGTCATCGAGACGTTGAAGCGTATCAGTCGTCCGGGACTCAGGATCTACAAACGCAAGAACGATCTTCCGAAGGTGATGGACGGGCTGGGCATCGCGATCATCTCCACACCCAAGGGTCTGATGACGGATCGCCAAGCCCGGGCGGAAGGGCACGGGGGCGAGATCGTTTGTATCGTCGCGTAGTGTCGGGGACGTCGAGATGTCGAGAATCGCGAAAATGCCGATCGCCCTTCCCGCCGGAGTGGACGTTGCAATCTCGGCGGGAGCGGTTTCGGTGAAGGGTCCGAAAGGCGAGCTTCGAATGAAGCTCCATGCATCGGTGGACGTGGTGCACGAGAATGGTACCGTGATGTGCCGTCCAAGGGATGGTGCAGTGGGAGCGGCGAGCCAGACGGGAACCGCCCGGTCACTCATCGCGAACATGGTGACGGGCGTCCGTGAGGGCTTCACGAAGGAGCTGCAGCTCGTAGGCGTTGGATATCGGGCCCAGATGCAGGGAGCCGTGTTGAACCTGTCACTCGGATTTTCACACCCGATTGAATATGAGTGCCCGGATGGCGTAAGCATCGAGACACCGAGCCAGACGCGAATCATCGTTCGGGGTGCCGACAAGCAACGTGTCGGTCAGATCGCGGGCGAGATCAGGGCGTTCAGACCACCCGAGCCGTACAAGGGCAAGGGGATCAGGTACGGCGGCGAGAACGTCGCGAGAAAGGAAGCGAAGAAGAAGCAGAAGCAATAGGACATGGCGAGAGATCGGAAATCGGCTCGCATCAAGCGAGCCACACGGACTCGGAGGCACATTCGAGAGCTGGGGGTCGCGAGGCTGTGCGTCCATCGGACCCCCCGGCACATCTATGCCCAGGTGCTTTCGGCGGACGGCGCCACCACCATCGCGAGCGCGTCCACGGTCGAGAAGGACGTTCGTAGTGAGGTTGCCTACGGCGGGAATCGTATTGCGGCAGCGGTAGTAGGACGGGTCGTCGCTGAACGCGCCATGCGCGTGGGTGTCGAACGTGTGGCATTCGACCGATCGGGATTTAAATTTCATGGTCGGGTGAAGGCGTTGGCCGACGCGGCGCGGGAAGCAGGGCTGATGTTCTGACGACGTTGGTCGAGTACCCATTACCTCATCATCAACGACGAAGATCGGGAACCGGACGATGGCGGGCTATCAAAACACTGCGAGCGAAGACGATCTGCTGGAAAAGCTGGTAGCGATCAATCGCGTCGCGAAGGTCGTGAAGGGCGGGCGGCTGTTCGGATTTACGGCGCTGACGGTGGTCGGTGACGGGAAGGGACGTGTCGGAATGGGGCGAGGCAAGGCGAGGGAGGTCCCCGCCGCGATTCAGAAAGCGATGGAAAATGCACGCCGTAACCTGATGAGGGTGCCATTGGAGGGGGGAACCTTGCAGTATCCGATCATGGCTCGACACGGGGCGGCCCGGGTTTATATGCAGCCGGCGTCCGAGGGTACCGGAATCATCGCGGGCGGACCCATGCGTGCCGTATTCGAGGTGCTTGGGGTCAAGGACGTGCTCGCGAAGTGTATCGGATCCAATAATCCCATCAACGTCATTCGAGCGACCATCGGCGGGCTCGAGCGAATGCGTTCCGCAGAGCAGATCGCGGCCAAGCGTGGGCTTGACTTGAAGGAGCTTGGAGGTTGAACGATGGCGGCCGAACCCGGTAAGCTGATCGCGGTCACACTGACGAAGAGCATCAATGGACGCTTGGCCGATCATCGCGCCTGTGTGCGTGGTCTCGGGCTTCGCCGGATGCATCACCGCGTAGTGGTGGAGGACACGCCTTGTACGCGCGGCATGATCGAAAAGGTGGCCTATCTCCTGAAGATCGAGGAGCTCCAAGGTGCGATTGAATGACATGAAACCGGCCGCCGGAGCAAAGCGCGCGCGAAAGCGCCGCGGTCGAGGCGCTGCATCCGGTTTGGGCAAGACCGGTGGGCGTGGACACAAGGGGCAGAGATCTCGCGCAGGCGGTGGCGTGCGCAGAGGCTTCGAAGGCGGACAAATGCCACTGCAGCGCAGGTTGCCCAAGTTCGGGTTCTCGTCCCGCAAGTCGCTGTGGCGTGAAGATGTCCGGGTCGTAGCTCTCGAGGGGCTCGCCGACGTGGCCGTGACGCTTCCATCGCTGCGAGCCGCCGGCGTGATCAGGAAGAACGTGAAATACGTGAAGCTCTTCGGGGAAGGTCGTTTGAGTCGCGCCTACACGGTGCACGGTATTCCGGTGACGAAAGGCGCCCGGGCCGCGATCGAAGCGAGCGGTGGAAGAATCGAGGTGTAGGCAGAGGTGGCAAAGCGTCAATCGCAATCTCGCTCCCCGGCACGGGTCGGCGGCGGAACCTCGACCGAGCTCAAACAGCGTCTGCTGTTCGTTCTCGGCGCGCTGGTGGTATTCAGGATCGGTACGTTCATTCCCGTGCCGGGCATCGATCCGGTCGCGCTCGAGATGCTGTTCGATCAACAGCGGGGGACGATCCTCGACATGTTCAACATGTTTTCCGGAGGAGCGCTCGAACGGTTTTCGATCTTCGCAATCGGCATCATGCCGTATATCTCGGCATCCATCATCATGCAGCTCCTGACCCATGTCGACCCGCGCTTGAAGGAGCTACGGAAAGAGGGTGAAGCGGGCCGGCGGAAGATCACGCGGTACACGCGGTACGGTACGGTGGGGCTCGCACTGTTTCAATCCCTTGGGGTCGCGATCGCCCTCGAGGCCCAGCAGGCGGGCGCCCTGCCGGTGGTCGTCGACCCGGGTTGGGGCTTTCGGATTACGGCGGTCACCACGTTGGTGGCCGGTACGGTGTTCCTGATGTGGCTGGGGGAGCAGGTGAGCGAGCGAGGTATCGGCAATGGTATATCCATCATCATCTTCGCCGGTATCGTGGCCGGATTGCCTTCGGCGATCGGAGGCACCCTGGAGCTTGCCCGGACCGGAGAGCTGCACGTGATCATGGTGCTGCTGCTGCTGGTGCTGGCGCTCGCGGTGACGGGATTCGTGGTGTTCGTCGAGCGAGGGCAGCGCCGAATCACCGTCAACTACGCGCGCCGGCAGGTTGGGCGCCGGGTGTACGCGGGTCAGAGCAGCCACCTGCCGCTGAAGTTGAACATGGCTGGCGTGATCCCCCCGATCTTCGCATCGAGCATCATTCTTTTTCCCGGCACGCTGGCAGGCTGGTTCGGCAGCGCCGAGGGCATGACGTGGCTGAGGGACCTCTCGACTACGATGCAGCCCGGCCAGCCGATTTACGTCATGCTGTACGCGGCCGCGATTATTTTCTTCTGTTTTTTCTACACCGCCCTGGTGTTCGATCCCAAGGAGACGGCGGACAACCTGCGCAAGTCCGGCGCGTTCATCCCGGGCCGCCGTCCGGGGGAGCAGACGGCGCGCTACATCGACGGCGTGATGACGCGGCTCACCGTATTCGGAGCCGGCTATATCGCCCTGGTGTGCCTGCTTCCGGAATTCATGATCGTGAGTTGGAACGTGCCTTTCTACTTCGGCGGGACCTCGCTCCTCATTATCGTGGTGGTGACCATGGACTTCATGTCGCAGGTGCAATCGCATCTGATGTCACACCAGTACGAGGGGTTGCTGAAGAAGGCCAACCTGAAAGGGTATGGCCGAGCCGGCGTACCGCGATGACGCAGGGAGGGAGCCACGCATGAAGGTCCGAGCTTCCGTCAAGCGGCTGTGCCGGAATTGCAAGGTGATTCGGCGCAAGGGAACGGTGCGCGTCATCTGCAAAGATGGGCGGCACAAGCAGAGGCAAGGTTGAGCCGCGGCCGGAGAAAAGTAGTTCCGTACGGACCCTGGGCCAGGTAACGAGAGCATACCGTCATGGCGCGCATTGCCGGAGTCAACATCCCCGATCGGAAGCACGTGTGGGTCGCCTTGACCCACATCTACGGCATCGGCCGGACCCGTGCGTTCGGAATATGCGATGCAGTCGGAGTCAGTCCGGACGTGGTCGTCCGTAACCTGACCGACGCGGAGCTCGATGCGCTCCGCGGTGAAGTCGCGAAGGGCGTGACCGAGGGGGATCTGCGCCGGGAGGTCTCGATGAACATCAAGCGATTGATGGACCTGGGGTGTTACCGGGGGATCCGCCATCGACGTGGATTGCCCGTACGAGGCCAGCGGACCCACACCAACGCCCGCACCAGAAAGGGGCCGCGCAGACCCATCAAGCGATAGGACCAGGGTACGACGATGGCCAAGACGAAGGTACGAACGAAGAAAAAGGTCCGCCGCACCGTCAGCGACGGGATCGCCCACGTACACGCGTCGTTCAACAACACGGTGATTACGATCACCGACCGTCAGGGCAACGCGCTCGCGTGGTCGACGGCTGGTGCGAGCGGATTCAAGGGCTCCCGCAAGAGTACCCCGTTCGCCGCTCAGATCGCGGCCGTGAAGGCCTGCGAAGCGGCGGCGGAATACGGATTGAAGAATCTGGAGGTGATGGTGAGGGGACCCGGACCTGGAAGGGAGTCGGCGGTGCGAGCCCTGAACAACGCGGGATTCAAGATCACGAGCATTTCGGACGTCACACCGATACCGCACAACGGCTGTCGTGCGCCCAAGAAACGGCGCGTATAGAGGCTGGATTCGGAGACCGCGATGGCAAGATATACGGGACCCAGGTGCCGGCTCAGTCGGCGGGAAGGCATGGATCTCATGCTCACGGGCCGGATCCGCCCACTCGATTCGAAATGCAAGCTGGACAAGCCACCGGGGCAACACGGCGTTCGCCGCCAGCGGCGGACCTCCGACTATGCCCTGCAGTTGAGAGAGAAGCAGAAGCTGCGAAGGATGTACGGCGTGCTGGAACGGCAGTTCCGCAACTACTACAAGGAAGCAGCCAGGCGGAAAGGGGCGACGGGCGAGAATCTTCTCCGTCTTCTCGAGTGCAGGCTCGACAACGTCGTGTATCGAATGGGTTTCGGTTCGACTCGTGCCGAGTCTCGCCAGCTCGTCAACCACGGATCGATCATGGTCAATGGGCGGTGCGTGGACGTCCCCTCGTACCAGGTAGCTCTGTCGGACGTGGTTTCGATCCGGGAGAAGGCACGCAAGCAGCAACGCATTCAGGATTCGCTCACGCTCACCGAGCAGCACGGATTTCCGGGTTGGGTCGTAGTGGACGTATCGAAGATGGAAGGAGTGCTCCAAGCGGTGCCCGATCGGGAGGACCTTCCCCCCGACGTCAACGAGCAGCTCGTGGTCGAGCTTTACTCGAAGTAACCCGCAAGCACGGAGAGAATTCGATGCAGGCGAGTGCCACTCAGCTTTTGAAACCCAACATCGTCGATGTTCGGGAGATCGGGACGGGCACGACGAAGATTACCCTCGAGCCTCTGGATCGGGGTTTCGGGCATACCCTCGGCAATGCGTTGCGCAGGGTCCTTCTTTCATCCATGCCCGGCTGCGCGGTCACGGAAGTGGAGATCGACGGTGTGCTCCACGACTACACCACCATCGAGGGCGTACAGGAGGACGTCACCGAGATCCTGTTGAACCTCAAGGGTCTGGACGTCCGCATGCACGCGCGTCAGGAATCGGTGTTGACGTTGAACAAGAAAGGGCCATGTTCGGTGTATGCGAAAGACATCGTTCTGGATCACGACGTGGAGGTCGTCAATCTCGATCACTTCATCGCGCGTCTCACGAAGGAAGGCGAGCTGAACATGACGATGAAGGTCGAGCAGGGACGTGGCTATCAACCGGCGGCGGTGCGCATGTCGGATGAAGGTGATCGACCAATCAGCAAGTTGTTCATCGATGCATCGTTCAGCCCGATCCGCCGCGTGTCCTATGTCGTCGATACCGCGAGGGTGGAGCAGCGTACGGATCTCGACAAGCTGATCTTCGAGATAGAGACGAACGGCACCATCGACGCCGAGGACGCCATTCGGCATGCTGCGAGGCTGTTGCAGGAGCAGCTCTCGGTCTTTGTCGATCTGAGTGGTGAGCAGGACGATTTTCCCGTCCGGGTGGAATCAGAGATAGAGCCGATTCTGCTGCGGCCCGTCGATGATCTCGAGCTCACGGTACGGTCCGCGAACTGTTTGAAGGCGGAGAGCATCTACTACGTTGGCGATTTGCTTCAGCGAACGGAGGTCGAGCTGCTGAAGACACCGAACCTCGGAAAGAAATCGCTCACGGAGATCAAGGACATCTTGGCGTCGAAGGGGCTCTCGCTCGGAATGCGGATAGAGAATTGGCCTCCGCCCGGGCTCTACGGACAAGGCCGGGATCGATAACTTCCCGCCCTCCATGTAACTCAAGTTTCGGGATTCAAAATACCTTGAATCAGGCGATGGATTCCCGCTTTCGCGGGAATGACGTCATTTCAGCGAGACACGTTACTTTTACGCTGGCCGTGGCCGTCTGGCTGTCATTCCCGCGAAAGCGGGAATCCATTTTGGTCGGCGAATCCCGAAACTTGAGCATGTAAATCGGTGGCAGGGGAGGTATTGGGAGGAACGTCATGCGACATCGCAAATCCGGCCGGCATCTCAACAGGAATCGAAGCCACTACGAGGCGATGTTCCGTAATATGTCCGCATCGCTCGTGATTCACGAGATCATCAGGACGACGTTGCCGAAGGCGAAGGAGCTGCGGCGGATCGTCGAGCCGCTGATCACGCGCGCGAAAGTGGACAGTGTCGCCAACCGCAGGGTCGTCTTTGCCCGGCTTCGCGACCAGGCGTGTGTAGCGAAGCTGTTCGGAGAACTTGGCCCGCGCTACAGGGTTCGTCCCGGAGGATATCTTCGGATCGTCAATTGCGGGTATCGCGCCGGTGACAAGGCACCAATGGCCTATGTCGAGCTGGTGGATCGGCCGGCCCTGGACGTCGATGCGGTTCCGGAATGAGTCCGGCCCCGGGGACCACGTGAGCCGTGCCGGACGGTAGAGGTGTCTGTGGGATCCGGGGCTCCCGGTCGCGTCAGAGCTTGTGGCGGAGGACCTGATTGACCTGCTTGGGGTTGGCTTGGCCGCCGGTCATCTTCATCACCTGTCCGACGAGGAACCCGAACACCTTTTCTTTTCCGGCCCGAAACTGTTCGACCTGCGCGGGATGCGCCGCGATGACCTGATCGACGAAGCCCTCGATGGCCGCGGTGTCGGAGATCTGCGCGAGACCACGTTTCGCGATCACGGTGTCCGGATCGCCTTCGCGACGCCAGACCGATTCGAACACCTCTTTCGCCATCTTGCCCGACAGGGTCCCATCGGCGATCCGGACAATGAGGGTGGCGAGCTCCTCCGGTCCGATCGGGCTATGCGTGATCTCGATGCCGTCGCGGTGTAGCGCCGCTGCCAGATCGACGGTGATCCAGTTGGCGGCGAGCTTCGGCTGGCGCGATGCGTTGGCGACCGACTCGTAGTAGTCGGCGACGTCGCGGCTTGCGGTGAGTCGGCGGACGTCGCTCTCACCGAGCGCGTACGCGGACCTGAAGCGCTGCATCTTCGCATCCGGGAGCTCGGGAAGCTCGGCCCGTATGCGTTCGACGTATTCGGGACCCAGCTCTACCGGCAGGAGGTCCGGATCGGGGAAGTAACGATAGTCGTTCGCTTCCTCCTTCCCGCGCATGGCGCGGGTCTCATCCGCCGCCGCATCGTAGAGCCTCGTTTCCTGGACGATCGTCCCCTCGTTCTCCAGCGTTTCGATCTGACGTTCGATCTCGTAGGTGATGGCCCGGCCGACGAAGCGGAACGAGTTGAGGTTCTTGATTTCCGTCCGCGTGCCGAGTGCGGTGTCCCCGGCTCGCCGTACCGACACGTTCGCATCGCATCGAAAGGAGCCTTCCTCCATGTTGCCGTCGCAGATGCCGAGATAGCGTACGAGCGAATGGATCGTGCGCATGTACGCCATCGCTTCGCCGGCCGAGCGCATGTCCGGCTCCGAGACGATCTCCAGCAGCGGCACCCCCGCCCGATTCAGATCCACGCCGGTCTCACCGGGAAAGGCATCGTGCACGGACTTCCCCGCATCTTCCTCGAGATGGGCGCGGGTGATGCCGATCCGTTTCGTCGAGCCGTCGTCGAGCGCGATCTCCACCGCGCCACGCTCCACGATGGGAAGCTCGTACTGGCTGATCTGGTATCCCTTGGGAAGATCCGGATAAAAGTAGTTCTTGCGCGCGAACACCGAGCGGGGCGCGACCTCGGCATTCGTCGCGAGGCCGAACATGACCGCCATGCGCAAGGCTTCGGCGTTCAGGACCGGAAGCACGCCCGGGAGCCCCAGATCGATGGCACAAGCCTGTCGGTTCGGCTCGGCGCCGACGGTGGCCGGAGCGCCGGAGAAGATCTTGCTCCGGGTCGCGAGCTGGGCGTGAATTTCGAGCCCCACCACCGCTTCCCACGTCATCCTCCGGATCCTCCCATGCCGAGCCGCGGGCTGCCGGCATCCTCAAGTGAATCGCGCGGGGCGTCTCGTGTGCCAATCGGTGGCCTGTTGGTACCGATGCGCGACGGAGAGCAGCAGATCTTCTCGAAAGTGGTTTCCCATCAGGTGCAGCCCGACCGGAAGGCCGTGGGCGAATCCCGCCGGCGCCGACAGGGCCGGAAGGCCCGCGAGATTGATGCCGCTGGTGTAGATGTCGCACAGGTACATGGCGACCGGATCGTCCATCCTCTCGCCGATGGGGAACGCGGTGAACGGCGACGTCGGCCCCACGATCAAGTCGACCTGCTCGAAGGCCCGCGCGAAGTCGGCACAGATCAGGCGCCGTACCTGTTGCGCCTTGAGATAGTACGCATCGTAGTAGCCCGCCGACAGCACGTAGGTACCGATCATGATTCGACGCTTGACCTCGTCGCCGAACCCTTCGCTGCGGCTGCGCTTGTACAGATCCTCCATGTCGACCGGATGGGCCGCGCGGTGTCCGAAACGCACGCCGTCGTAGCGCGAGAGGTTGGAGGCCGCCTCGGCCGGAGCGACCACGTAGTACACCGGGATGGAAAGGGCGCTGTTCGGCAGCGACACGTCCCGCAGTGTCGCCCCGAGCCGTTCGAGCTCGACGATCGCCTCCTCGACCGGCGTTCCGACCTCCGGGTCGAGCCCGCCGCCGAACTGCTCCTTCACGACCCCGATGTGCACTCCCGACAGATC
The DNA here is from genome assembly GCA_965204915.1 of Gammaproteobacteria bacterium. Lineage (GTDB taxonomy): Bacteria > Pseudomonadota > Gammaproteobacteria > HK1 > HK1 > HK1. Next base: position 590,547 of record OZ242023.1, read on the forward strand.
GGAGCCGAGTGCGCCCGGGTAGTCGTCCGCCGGCCGGTCCGCCGAGGTGGAATCGGCCGGATCGTGTCCGGCGATGGCACCAAGGGACAGCGCAATGTCCTCGGCGCTGCGAGCCAGGAGCCCGGCTTGGTCCAGACTCGAAGCGAATGCCACCATGCCGAATCTCGACACCCTGCCGTAGGTCGGTTTGAGCCCGGTCAGCCCGCTGAGGGCGGCCGGCTGGCGGACCGAGCCCCCGGTTTCGGTGCCCGTGGCGATTGGTGCGAAGCTGGCCGCCACGGCGGCGGCGGACCCGCCGGAAGATCCGCCCGGTACACGATTGGTATCCCACGGGTTGCGCACCGGGCCGTACCAACTCGTCTGGTTGGACGAGCCCATCGCAAATTCGTCCATGTTCGTCTTGCCCAGCATCACCGTTCCGCGAGCGCGAAATCGATCGACGACGGTTGCGTCGTACGGCGCGATGAAGGCGTCCAGCATTCGGGAACCGCACGACGTCCGCACCCCGCGGGTGCAGAAGATGTCCTTGTGCGCGATGGGGATCCCGAGCAACGGACCGTCCTCGCCGGCACGGCGACGCTCGTCCGCCCGAGCCGCGTCGGCCAGTGCGACGTCGCCGGTGACGGTGATGAACGAGTTCAGAGCCGTATCGTGGGCCGCGATGCGGTCGAGGAAGTGCGTCGTGAGCTCGACGCTCGAGAACTCCTTCCGCCGTAGTGCGTCGCCGAGGGCGGAGACGGATAGCGTATGCATGGCTCTGGATCGACGACCTGGCGAACCGATGCCTCCCGACGAGGCGACTCGACGTGCGCCGGCGGTGCTTGACGACTACTCGACGACCCTCGGGACGATGTACAGTCCGTCCCGTACCGCCGGGGCGCTCGTCTGGTACTCCTCCCGGCGATCCCTTTCGGTGACGACGTCGGCGCGAAGCGGTTGGGTCATGTCCAGCGGGTGGGCCATCGGGATCACACCGGTGGTGTCGACCGCGTTCATCTGTTCGATGAACGCCAGAATGCCGGACAGTTCGCCGGCGTATCGCGCTACGTCATCCTCGGGGAGTCGGAGGCGCGCAAGATGGGCGATGTCCAGAATACCCTCGGGTTCGAGCGTCATCTTCCTGTCAATTCTCAAAAATACGCCTTAACTACGTAGATTACTTGATAATGTCCGCGCAGTCCTGGTACAGTTCGGCCACTTGCTCCAAAGGCGCTTCGACGACCGCCGGATCACTGCCGATGGGGGGATTCGGCATCTGCCCCCGGGGAAGAGCGGAACCCTGATTATACTGGGCATTCCTCGCCACTGGTAACCGGCTCTCGGAATCGGATCGTTCATGTTCAAGCGTCTCAGGGGTCTGTTCTCCAACGATCTGTCGATCGATCTGGGCACGGCCAACACTCTGGTGTACTCCCGTGGTCAGGGCATCGTCCTCAACGAACCGTCCGTCGTCGCGATCCACCAGGGTCACGGCCATGGGCGTAACACCATTGCAGCGGTCGGCAAGGCCGCCAAGGAAATGGTCGGACGTACCCCGGGCAACATCCGGCCGATTCGGCCACTGAAGGACGGCGTGATCGCCGACTTCACCGTGACCGAGAAGATGTTGCAGCACTTCATCCACAAGGCGCACGAGAACCGCTTCCTGCGGCCGAGTCCGCGTGTGCTGGTCTGCGTTCCGTGCGGCTCCACCCAGGTCGAGCGCCGCGCAATCCGCGAGTCCGCCGCGGGCGCCGGAGCGCGCGAGGTCTTTCTCATCGAAGAGCCGATGGCGGCCGCGATCGGGGCCGGGCTGCCGGTGAGCGATGCCAGCGGCTCCATGGTGCTGGACGTCGGTGGAGGTACGACCGAAGTCGCGGTGATCTCGCTCAACGGCATCGTGTACGCGCAGTCGGTACGGATCGGCGGGGATCGATTCGACGAGTCCGTGATCAGCTACGTCCGACGCAACTACGGCACGGTCATCGGCGAGGTGACGGCGGAGCAGATCAAGCACCGGATCGGTTCGGCCTATCCGGCAAACGAGGTCAAGGAGATCGAGGTGCGGGGCCGGAATCTGGCGGAAGGCGTTCCACGCAGCTTCGTGCTCAACAGCAATGAAATTCTCGATGCGCTGCAGGAAGCGTTGTCCGGCATCGTGAGTGCGGTGAAGGCTGCGCTGGAGCAGACGCCGCCGGAGCTCGGAGCCGACGTGGCGGAACGCGGCATGGTGCTGACCGGCGGTGGCGCCTTGCTCAACAACCTCGACCGCTTGTTGATGGAAGAGACCGGCATCCCGGTCATCATCGCCGACGATCCCCTCACCTGTGTTGCTCGCGGAGGAGGGCGGGCACTCGAAATGGTCGACGAGAAAGGCATCGACATCTTTACGATCGAGTGACCGGACGGACCCGCGCCGGGGCTCGAACCGACGGTACGGAGAGGGGACATCGAGTCGACAACGCCATTGTTCGTACGCAGATCGTATGCGCTGATCCGAGCCGTGGTCGCGGTCGTCGCGTCCATCGTGTTGATGAGCGTCGATCATCGCGGGAGTCACCTGGAGGCGACGCGCAGCCTGCTCTCGACGATGCTCTATCCGCTGCAGCTCGCGATCCACCTTCCGATCCGTTCCGGGGAGTGGCTCTCCGAGCAGTTCTCGACGCGCCGCACCATTCTCGCCGAGAACGCCAAGCTGCGGGAGGAGCGGCTTCGTCTGCGCACCCGGATCGAGAAGCTCGACACGCTGGAAGCCGAGAACCGGCGGCTTCGCAATCTGCTCGGCAGCTCCGAGCGGATTGCCGGACAGGTGCTCGTGGCGGAGCTGATATCGGTGGACATGGATCCCGCCAGCCGCCGGATCATTCTCAACCGAGGCGCCCGGGACGGTGTCTCGCCGGGACAGACGCTGATCGGTTCCCATGGTGTCATGGGACAGATCATCCATGTCGGGCCCTTTACCTCGAACGCATTGCTGATCACCGATCCGAGCCATGCGCTTCCGGTGCAGGTCCGCCGCAACGGCCTGCGGGCGGTGGCGCTCGGAACCGGCCCGCTCAATCTGTTGAAGCTCTTGTACCTTCCCAACAGTGCGGACGTGCAAATCGACGACCGCGTCGTCACCTCCGGGCTCGGTAGCCGGTTTCTGTCCGGCTATCCGGTCGGAAAGGTGGTCGATATACGGCGGGATCGGGGTCGGCCGTTTGCCGAGATCTACGTGGAGCCAAGCGCCATGCTCGAACGTACGCGCGAGGTGTTGCTCGTGCGCTCGAACCCGGCCATCGGCCGGGACCCTGCTTTCGATGCCTATACGAGCTGGAGTGGATGGTGATCCCGAGGGCGCATCAAGGACGCTGGGTGATTGCGGCCACGTTCGTCATCGCGTTCCTGCTCACGGTGCTGCCGATGCCGGAGCCGGTGGCGATCTGGCGTCCGGCATGGGTCGCCCTGGTGCTCGTCTACTGGTGCATGGCCGCGCCCGAAAGGGTCGGTGTCGCGATCGGCTGGACGGCCGGCCTGCTTCTCGACGTCATGACCGGCACGCTGCTCGGCCAGCATGCTCTGGGATTGAGCATCGTCGCATACCTCGCGCATCGCACCCACCGGCGCGTGCGGGTGTTGCCGCTGTGGCGGCAGAGCATCACCATCTTCGCGTTCGTCTTTCTCTATCAGGCGCTGGTTCTCTGGAGCAACGGCATCCGCGGCATACCGGTCATGACCCCCGCGTACTGGACCTCCCCGCTCGTCAGCACGTTGTTATGGCCGTGGATGTTCGTCGTCCTGCGAGTCGTCAGACGCCGGCACGCCGTTGTGTGATCCGTTTGGATCCGCCGGCTCGATTCCACGATGACCACCGGAACCTGAAGCCGCGGTGGCAGTCCTGACCAGCGATGGCGCCGCTCCTTGCAGTCAAGGATTCCCCCCGCGGGCCGTACCTGTTCTCGGTACGCGCCTTCAGTGCGGCGGTCATCGTCGGAATACTCGCGCTCCTGCTCATCGGACGGCTCGTCCATCTCCAGATCGTCAAGCTTCAGCACTTCACTACGTTGTCCGAAAACAATCGGGTGAAGATCGTCCCGATTGCGCCGACGCGAGGGCTCATCTTCGATCGCCGCGGCGAGGTCCTGGCGCAGAACCTGCCCGCCTACAGCCTCGAGGTCGTGCCCGAGGTGGTCGAGGACGTCGACGCCCTGATCGCGGATCTGCGCGAGATCATCGAGATTGGCGATGAGGACGAAGAGGCGTTCCTCGTCGCGCTCACCCGCAAGCGCCATTTCGAGAAGGTCCCGCTCCGTTTGCGTCTGGAAGATCGTGAGGTTGCCAGGTTCGCAGTCAACCGGCACCGATTCCCCGGAGTCGACGTCGTTGCGCGCTTGACCCGGAGCTACCCGCTCGGAGCGCTCGGCGGCCATCTCGTCGGCTATGTCGGCCGCATCAACAAGCACGATCTCGATCGTATCGACCAAGCCGATTATCGAGGGACGTCCCACATCGGCAAGACGGGTGTCGAGGCGTCCTTCGAAGACTGGCTGCACGGCAAGGCCGGATACCAGCGGGTCGAGACCAATGCCCAGGGACGAATCCTCCGGGTGCTGGAACGTCACGATCCGGTTCCCGGCAGGAACCTGTACCTGGCCATGGACGCGAGACTGCAGCGCACGGCCGAGGCGGCCCTCGGTGATGAGAACGGGGCGATCGTCGCCCTCGACCCCGTGACCGGTGCGGTGCTCGCGATGGCGAGCAGCCCGGGAGTCGATCCCAACCTGTTCGCCAGTGGAATCGATCCCGAAACCTATCGTGCTCTGCAACGCTCCCCCGACCGCCCGCTCTTCAATCGGGCGGTCAATGGACAGTATCCGCCCGGGTCGACCATCAAGCCGTTCGTGGGGCTCGCGGGGCTTGAACGCGGGATCGGCCACGCACGGGGGAAATCCTGGTGCCCCGGCTGGTTTTCGCTGCCCGGCCGCAAGCACAGGTACCGTGACTGGAAGAAGCAGGGACACGGCCGGATCGGGCTGCACGACGCCATCGTCCAATCCTGCGACGTGTACTTCTACGAGCTCGCGCTCGCACTGGGGATCGACCGGATGCACGGGTACCTGTCGAGCTTCGGCTTCGGCGAGCGCACCGGCATCGATCTGAAGGGCGAGAGCCGCGGATTGGCACCTTCCCGTGCCTGGAAGCGCGATGCCCGCGGCCAGTCATGGTTTCCGGGAGAGACCCTCATCACCGGCATCGGGCAGGGCTATATGCTGGCGACGCCGCTCCAGCTCGCGTCGGCCACCGCCACCATCTCGATGCGAGGCGTGAGGGTGCGTCCCAGGGTCGTGGACCGTGCCGTGGAGCCCGTCAGCGGGGACGCCGAGGAGTTCGAGACGAAGGCGGCGGCGCCGGTCCGGTTGCTGGAAGCAGCCAACTGGGAGCGGATCATCGAAGCGATGACCGGGGTCGTGCACGGCCCGCGCGGCACGGCCAGGCGGATCAACGAAGACATCTCCTATCGAATGGCCGGCAAAACCGGAACCGCGCAAGTGTTCACGGTCCGTCAGAACGAAGAATACGATGCCAGGAAGCTCGACAAGAAGCTGCACGACCACGGATTGTTCATCGCGTTCGCGCCGGCCGAGCAGCCGCGCATCGCCGTCGCCGTGGTCGTGGAGAACGGGGGGAGCGGAAGCGGTGCGGCGGCGCCGCTCGCTCGTCTCGTCATCGATACTTATCTCGACGACGCCCCGCCGCCGATTGCCCCGGGGCGTACCTTGAGAGCGGCGTCGAACGGCGGTGCCGGACCGACGCTCTCCGCACCCCTGGATCCGGTTCCCGGCTGAGACCTCCGGTGGAGCCACGAGTCGCCTTGAGTGAACGGATGCACCTGGACCCGCCCCTGTTGCTCGGGGTGCTGGTGCTCTCTGCGTTCGGATTGGTGGCGCTGTACAGTGCGGGCGGACGGGATACCGATCTCGTGATACGGCAGGCGGTTCGACTCGCAATCGGATTCGGATTCATGTGCGTAGCCGCCCAGATTGCGCCGAGACGTTTCTTCCATTGGGCGCCGTTGCTCTATCTGGCCGGTGTGCTGCTGCTGTGCGCCGTGTTCGTGCTTGGAGAGGCGGCGCAGGGGGCGCAGCGATGGTTGCGGGTCGGCCCGATCCGCTTTCAACCCTCGGAGGTCGTGAAGCTGACGGTGCCGATGATGGTCGCCTGGCACCTGTCCCGGGGTGAGCTGCCGCCGCGGTTCTGGCAAATCGCGCTCGGTGGCTGCCTCACGCTGGCGCCGGTCGCGTTGGTGATGCAGCAACCGGATCTCGGCACTTCGTTGCTCATCGTCGCATCGGGAGCATTCGTGCTGTTCCTCGCCGGAACGGGCTGGCGCTACATCGTGGCCCTGGTCACGCTCGCGGCAGCAAGCGTGCCGGTGCTGTGGCATTTCATGCACGACTACCAGCGCCAGCGCGTGCTCACGCTGCTGGACCCGCAGCAGGATCCACTCGGCGCCGGGTATCACATCATCCAGTCGACGATTGCGATCGGTTCGGGTGGCCTGTATGGAAAGGGGTGGTTCAACGGGACCCAGTCCCAGCTCGATTTCCTGCCGGAGCGATCCACGGATTTCGTTTTCGCCGTGATCGCCGAGGAGTTCGGGCTGCTCGGAATCCTGGTGCTGCTCTCGACCTACCTGTTCATCGTCTATCGTGGGCTGTACATCGCGGCGCAGGCACAGAGCACGTTCGGGAAGCTGCTCGCAGGGGCGCTGGTGCTTACGTTCTTCGTCTACGTCTTCGTGAACATCGGCATGGTGTCGGGTATCCTGCCGGTGGTGGGGCTCCCGCTTCCGCTCGTCAGCTACGGAGGCACCTCCATGGTGACTCTGATGGCGGGGTTCGGGATCGTCATGTCCATTCACACGCATACGCATCGCCGGCTTCTATGGTACTGATCCGTGGAGACTCGGGACCAACGATGAACGATCTCGCCGTGCACGTGCGTCCGGAGACGGCACTTCGCAACGCCGGGAGCCCCGATATGTGCCTTCATTCCCGCATCCGATGCCTGCCGGTTCCTCCGAAGGGGCTCCATGGAGGGCGGCACACACCCGATCGGCCGCCGGCGGCGCATCCCTCGCGACGTTCATCCGCACAGCTTCGGAGGAGAAGCGGCAATGCCACGGCCGCCATCGCGATGGCGGCATTGCTGGTCGGCGGGCCGAGCCTCGCAGCCGGTTCGACCACCCTCGATCCGGTGGCCGAGATCGAGCCGTTCGCCATACGGATGGCGCTGCAGCATCAGGTCCCCGAGAGCGAGACCCGCGCTCTTCTGAAGGATGCGCGGGTGCTCGACTCGGTGCTCGAAGCGATGCGGAAGCCGGCGGAACGCCTGCCGTGGCACCGGTATCGAAAGATATTCGTCACCGAGAAGCGCATCGAGCGCGGGGCGGAGTTCTGGCGCAAGCATGCGGCTACTCTGGCGCGGGCCGGAGAGCGGTTCGGAGTTCCACCGGAGATCATCGTTGCGATCATCGGCGTGGAGACGTTCTATGGGGTGTACCGAGGTCGGATCCGGGTGCTCGATGCGCTGGCGACGCTGGGGTTCCGCTACCCGAAGCGCTCGGCGTTCTTCCTCTCCGAGCTCGAGGCGTTCATGCTGCTCTCGAACGAAGAGCAACTCGACGCCCGGCGCATCGAGGGCTCCTATGCCGGCGCCATGGGTATAGCGCAGTTCATCTCCAGCAGCTACCGGCACTACGCGATCGACTTCGACGGAGATGGATCGCGCGATCTCATGCGATCCCCGGAAGACGCCATCGGAAGCGTCGCGAACTATCTCTCCGTGCACGGCTGGCGCCCGGGAGCGGCCGTTGCGTTCCCGGCCGAGGTCGAGGGAGGTGCATTCCGATCGATGGTCGAGCGGGGGATCGAACCGCATGCGTCCCTGGCGTCGATGCGCGCCGGAGGCGTCGGCTTCACGACGGATGCCGGCGATGACGAGCTGGGGGCGCTGCTCGAATTCGAGACGAAGAACGGGCATGAGTACTGGGTCGGGTTGACCAACTTCTACGTCATCTCCCGCTACAACCGCAGCCAGCTCTATGCGTTGGTGGTTCTCCAGCTCGCACAACGGATTCGCGAGCGTCATGACTCCGGCTGAGCCACGCCCGGTCGAGGCGCCAAGGGCCGCCCGCCGCCACGCGGTGCTGGTCTGGATGGCGGCGATGCTGAGCGCGTGCGGCGCCGTTCCGGAGCTGGGCGGACAGCCGGCGGGTGGAATCGATGCGTCTTCGGCCTCCGGTGTGGTGCCCCGAGCGGAGCCCAGAAGCCCTCTCGGAAATCCGCGCTCGTACGTGGTCAACGGCAAGCAGTACTTCACCCTCGCCTCTTCGCGGGGATTCGTCCAGCGCGGGGTCGCGTCATGGTACGGGCCGAAGTTTCACGGCCGCCGCACCTCCAGCGGTGAGACGTATGACATGTACGAGATGTCCGCGGCCCACAAGACACTGCCTCTGCCGAGCTACGTCTCGGTGCGGAATCTCTCGACGGGGGACGAGATCGTGGTCCGCGTCAACGACCGCGGCCCGTTCCACGGGGACCGGATCCTCGATCTCTCCTACGCGGCAGCGCTCAAGCTGGGGTTTGCACGCAAAGGAACCGAGCTCGTCGAGGTTCGGGCGCTGGATACCGGCACCGCGGCGGCGCCCGCCGGGAACGCCTCGCAGTCCGAGCCGGTTCGGTCCGGGCCGATCCGGCTCTTCGTTCAGGCCGGTGCGTTCCAGGCGGCCGCCAATGCGGCCAAGCTGCGAGCCGGACTCACCGCGGAATCCAGGTGGCCGGTCCAGGTGCGGCGGGCGATGACCAATGGCCGGGTCATGTATCGTGTATGGCTGGGGCCGGTGCCCAGCGTCGAGGATGCGATTCAAGCCACCGCCGCGCTCGGCGTGCTCGGCATCGAGAATCCGCGCATCGTCGTCGAGTAAGCCGTTCCGCCTCCGGGCACGTCGGGTCCCACACTGTCGGCGGCGGCACAATCGCAATGCCGACGAGCAAACCCTAATCTGCATACACCACGGCGGATTTCACCCAATGTCCCTTCGATTCCTCGCGATCCTCGTTCCGGTTCTTTGCAGCGCCGCCGTACAGGGTGTCGATGTTCCCAGCCCCCCCGACGTCGAGGCGAAAGCCCACATCGTCATCGACATGCACACGGGACGGGTGCTCTCCGAGGAGGGGGCCGACGAGAGGCTGGAGCCTGCAAGCCTCACCAAGATGCTGACGAGCTACGTCGTCTTCGCGGAGATGGCGCAGGGAAAGTTCACGCTCTCCGACGAGGTGCCGGTGAGCGAGAAGGCGTGGCGGATGACCGGCTCGAGGACGTTCATCGAGGTCGGGACCAGGGTTCCGGTCGAGGTTCTGCTCAAGGGGCTCATCGTCCAGTCGGGAAACGATGCCGCGGTCGCCCTTGCCGAATTCGTGGCCGGAGACGAGCAATCGTTCGCCGATCTGATGAACCGTTACGCCCGCCGGCTCGGGATGTCCGGGAGCCACTTCAGGAACGCCTCGGGACTCCCCGATCCCGACCATTACTCGACGGCCCGGGACATGGCCCTCATGGCCTCCGCGCTGATCCTGGACTTCCCCGAGTACTATTCCTGGAACGCGATCCGCAACTACGAGTACGGTGGGATCAAACAGCCCAACCGGCTGTTCAGGCATATCAGGGACGACTCGGTCGACGGGTTGAAGACGGGGTACACGAGGGCGGCGGGCTACTGCCTCGTCTTGTCGGCGAAGCGTGAGGATATGCGGCTCATCGCGTCGGTGATGGGGGCGAAGTCCACTCGCTCGCGCGCGCGTATCGCCCAGTCGCTCATCAACTACGGGTTCCGGTTCTACGAGACCCGGCGCGTATACGCATCGGACGAGCGGATCACCGGCGTCCGGGTGTGGAAAGGGGAGGTCCGGCAGCTCGCGCTCGGGCTCGAGCAGGATCTGTACGTCACGGTGCCGCGTGGCCGGTACGACGAGATCGACGCGAAGATGGAGATCGCCACGAGGCCCCTGGCTCCGGTGCGCGCCGGCGAGCGGCAGGGCGTCTTGCGTCTGGCCCTCGAGGAGGAGCTGGCCGTCGAGCGGCCCCTGGTCGCGCTCCACGACGTCGAGGGAGGCAATGTATGGCAGAGGGTGAGCGACCATGTCCGGCTGATGTTCGAGTAGGTCGGGCGGTCACGCGAGACGCGCAAAACGGTGCTCTCCCTCCGAATGAACCGGACGCGATGACGGCGGCGGAGGCGCTGCAGGAGTCGGAATGGTGCCGCTCGCCGTCAACACCGGAGAGCTGCCACCTTGCGGATCGGCGGGGCTGCATCCGCGCTCGTTGCTGATTCGCAGCCTTGGACGTGTGCCGTATCACGACGCGCTCCAGTCGATGCGGGCGCGTGCCGACGCCGTGCGTGTCGATGGCCCCGACGAGCTCTGGCTGCTCGAGCATCCCCCCGTCTTCACCCTCGGACAGGCCGGACGGCGAGGCCACGTGCACGATCCCGGCGCCGTCCCCGTGGTGCGCTCCGACCGGGGAGGACAGGTGACCTACCATGGGCCGGGACAGCTCGTGGCGTATCTGCTCTTCGATCTGCATCGTGCGAAGATCGGGGTGCGCCGGATCGTGGAGACGCTCGAGCAGGCGGTCATCGATATGCTCGACGGCGCCATGGTGACGGCGGCCAGACACGATGGTGCGCCCGGTGTCTACGTGGAGGGGCGCAAGATCGCGTCAATCGGGCTTCGAGTACGCGCCGGACGTACGTTCCACGGCATCTCGATCAACGTCGATCTCGATCTCTTGCCGTTCGACCGGATCGACACCTGCGGATCCGCCGATCTCCCGGTGACCCGGCTCGCCGATCTGGCGGTTCGATGGAGCGTGGAGGAGACGGGCCGGCGATTCGCCGTATCGCTCGGCCGGGTGCTCGCTCGCAGGATCGATTGGGGCGGCGATTCGGCCCGATCCCGCACGCACGACCCTCCGGGGTCTCGGCAGTCGAGATCGGCGAAGCCGGATGAACCGGTGGGCATCACGGAGAGGCGCCGTTGATCATGTCTCCGGGACCGGTCATGGTGGGAATCGCGGGCAGCGAGCTCGATCCGGTCGAGCGCGAAGTGCTGTGCCACCCTTGCGTTGGCGGCGTCATTCTGTTCTCGCGCAACTATCGCTGCCGCGAGCAGCTACGGGTCCTGTGCGATGCCGTCCACGCTTTGAGGCAGCCCCCGCTGCTCATCGCCGTCGATCACGAAGGCGGCCGGGTACAACGCTTTCGGAGCGGATTCAGTACTCTTCCTGCCGCGGCGCGGTATGGAATGCTCCATGACCGGAATCCGGGGGCGGCGTGCCGCGCCGCGCGCGCCGGCGGATGGGTGATGGCGGTCGAGCTCCGCGCGGCCGGCGTCGATTTCAGCTTTGCGCCGGTTCTCGATCTCGGCCGCGGGGTGAGCACGGCGATCGGTGACCGTGCGTTCCACCGCGACCCCGACGTGGTCACCGTGCTTGCACGCGCATTCATTGCGGGAATGAGGGACGCGGGGGTCGGCGGAGTCGGAAAGCACTTCCCCGGGCATGGCGGCGTCGTCGCCGATTCACACCATGCGCTTCCCGTCGATCGCCGATCGTACGAGGACATCCGGCTCTCCGACCTCGTACCCTTCGAGCGGCTCGCCGCATCGGATCTGGCGGGCGTCATGCCCGCGCACGTCGTGTTCGAATGCCTGGATGCCCGTCCCGCGGGCTTCTCCCGACGCTGGATAGGAGACGTCCTCCGCGGCGAGCTGGGATTCGAGGGCATCGTGTTCAGTGACGACCTCGACATGGCCGCCGCCGGGGCCGGCGGAGATCACGTCGATCGGGCGCGCGCGGCACTTGAAGCAGGCTGCGACGTGGTTCTGCTGTGCAACGACTTTCCGGCCGCAGTCACCGTAGTGGAGGGGTTGAAGACCGGTCCGGATCCGGTGCGGCTTGCGCGAATGGCAAGGTTGCACGGCCCGAGGTTGCACGGACATGGTGCGGCGCCGTTCGAGACGCTTGCGTCCGACGCAACGTATCGGAGCGCGCTCGCCGAGCTCTCGTCGCTGGTTCCGGAGCCGGAGCTCGAGCTCGGCGACGATCATCCGGCGTGAACCATCGGGGCTCCCTGCCGGACAGCTCAGATGATGCAGCAGAGAAGAGCGAACTCGACGTCTTCGGCGGTCTGGCTCGGCCGCGACGTGGTCCCGCCGGGATGAAGGAAACGTATCGCGAAACGCTGCTTCCCCGCACTGATCTCGGGGTACAGGGGGAGGTCGCGGGAGAGGGCGACCCGGATCATCTGGCAGGGTGTGGACGAACCGAGGTTGCGCTCGAAGAAGCCGCTGCTCGCGACCTCGTGGGTGGCGGCGACGCTCTCGCGCACGATCCGGAGGCACAGCCCGATGGACGACTCGAATACGCCGAACGTGGAAATCCAGTCGTTCAGGTCGCTGAGCCGCTGGCTGCGGGGCTGCTCCAGCCAGTAATGAAACGCAGGGAGGTCGAAGTCACAGGTGCCGGCGGGAATGCTGCTGCGCTGGCGCACCGCATTCAGCAGCTCGTTGTAGCGCAGTTCGTGTCCCGGGGCGGTTTTGCGCTCATGCAAGGTTTGCAGCATGGAGTGCACCTCGTCCCGGACCTCCTGGAGCCGCTCCTGGGCGACGTTCGGATTCCGGCTGAGCGCATCCAGGGTGGCGGAGTGGCGTTCGAGCTCCTGGATCAGCTCCCTGTTGAGGTCTGCGCGGCTCAGCATCGCCATCACGTCGATGATGACTTCGAAGGTGAGACGGCTCGCCCAGGGCGACTCCTGCCCGAGCAGGTACCGCGCGCGGTGGAAGAGGAACTCGAGGCGGAGGAACGTGCGGATCCGCTCGCTCAGCGGCTGCTCGTAGACGATCGGCCCGCGGTGGACATCCTGCATCATGAATTCCCGGTCGGGCCAGTTCGCGCCCGGCCGTCGCACGATTCTTTCACTGAATTCCATGTATCCGCAAGCGCGAGATATTCCCGGTGCACGGCGTCGACGCGTTTGTGCAGAGCTGCCAAGTCCCCGGTGTTCTCGATCACCGTGTCGGCGATTGCGAGCCGGTCCGCGCGAGCCGCCTGGGCGTCGAGCATCGCGGCGATCGTCTCCGGAGGACTTCCGTCGCGCGCCGCCGTCCGTGCCGCCTGCAACGCGCGCGGCGCATCCACGACGATGATCCGATCCATCTCGCGCGCCCGGTTCGTCTCCACGAGCAGGGGGATCACGAACAGGACGTAGGGCGCATCGGACGATGCCGCGAACGCCTGCATCGCGTCGCGTACCTTCGGATGCAGGATCGATTCGAGCTTTCTGCGATCGCCGTCGTGGCGGAAGATACGCCGGCGCATCTTCGCGCGATCCAGACGTCCCCGTTCATCGAGCACCTCGGCCCCGAACGCTTCCACGATCTCCGCCAGGGCGGGCGCACCGGGCTCGACCAGGCGGCGGGTGACGACGTCCGCGTCGATCACCGGTACGCCGAGCTCCTCGAAGCGCCGCGCCGCCGAGCTCTTGCCGGAGGCGAGCCCGCCGGTGAGGGCGACGATCATGGGGCGGCTCCTCGTCATGGTGTTCCGGCTGCGTATCCGAGCCAGACCACGACGGCGGTGTCACCGAAGTACGGCACGAGCAGACCCGCGGCGGCGAGATACGGGCCGAATGGAAGCGGCGTGTCGCGGGAGGCCCGTCCGCGCACGACGAGTGCAATGCCCGCGAGCACGCCCGCCAACGACGCCAGCAGCAGGATGGCCGGAAGCGCCGTCCATCCGAGCCATGCGCCGAGCACCGCAAGCAGCTTGAAGTCGCCGTGCCCCATCCCTTCGCGGCCGGTCAGAAGCTTGAATCCGTGGTAGACGGCCCAGAGCACGACGTAGCCGGCCATCGCCCCGATGACGCAATCGTGCAGCGGTGCGAAGGTGTCGCCCAGGTTGAACGCAAGGCCCAGCCATAGCAGCGGCAGGGTCAGCGAATCGGGCAGCAGTCGGGTCTCGACGTCGATGGCGCTCGCCGCGAGCAGTCCCCACCCGAGCAGGCATGCTCCGGCCGCCGCGGATCCGATGCCGAAATGCACCGCGGCCGCTCCGGCAACGAGCGCTCCGCAGATCTCGACGATCGGATAACGCACCGGGATCCGCCACCGGCACGCGGAACACCGGCCGCGAAGCATGACGTAGCTCACGACGGGGATGTTTTCGAGTACGGAGATTCGGTGCCCGCACGCCGGGCAGGCCGAGGGCGGCCGTATGAGATCGAAGCGTTCGGGCGGTTCGCCGACCGGCGACCCTCCCAGGATCTCCAGGGACTCCGCGCGCCATGCCGCTTCCATCATCCGCGGGAGCCTGGAGACCAGGACGTTGATGAAGCTCCCGGCCGCCAGGCCGAGCAGGACCATCGCAATAACGAACACCTCGGGGACGAACACCTCGGAGACGAACACCTCGGAAACGGACACCTCGGCACTCGTCATTCGGACGACGGCTCAGGCGGCTTCAGGGTGCCGCGCCGTGAATGCGATCTTCCCCGCGGCGACGTCCACCCCCACGGTATCGCCGGGGGAGAACTCGCCGGAGAGCACCGCCTGCGCGAGCGGGTTCTCGATGCGCTGCCGGATCGCCCGCTTCAGCGGGCGCGCTCCGTAGACGGGATCGAATCCCGCGTCGCCGAGCAGCTTCATGGCGGCCTCCGATACGTCGAGATCGAGGTGCCGATCGGCGAGACGAGCGGCGAGTCCGTTGATCTGGATCCGCGTGATCGCGTGGATCTGATCGGCGTCGAGAGGGTGGAACACCACGATCTCGTCGATGCGGTTGACGAACTCGGGCCGGAAATGCCCGGTCACGCTGGCCATGACCGCATCCCTGATCGCGTCACGGGCGTTCCTCTGCGCAAGCTCCTGGATCACGTGGGAGCCGAGGTTCGAGGTCATCACCACCACGCAATTCCGGAAATCCACGGTGCGCCCGTGTCCGTCCGTCAGCCGGCCGTCCTCCAGCACCTGCAGGAGCACGTTGAAGACGTCGGGGTGGGCCTTCTCGATCTCGTCGAGCAGCACCACCGACCAGGGGCGGCGCCGGATCGCCTCGGTCAGGTACCCGCCTTCCTCGAATCCGACGTATCCGGGCGGAGCGCCGATGAGACGCGCCACCGAATGCTTCTCCATGAACTCGGACATGTCGATCCGGACCATCGCATCCTCGGTATCGAACAGGAACTCCGCGAGGGCGCGGTTCAGCTCGGTCTTGCCGACCCCGGTGGGCCCGAGAAACAGGAACGAGCCGTTGGGACGGCGCGGGTCGGAGAGCCCGGCGCGTGCCCGGCGAATCGCATTGGAGACGGCCGCCACCGCCTCGTCCTGGCCGACCACCCTCGCGTGCAACGCCTCCTCCATGCGCAGCAGCTTGTCCCGTTCGCCTTCGAGCATCCGGGCCACCGGAATGCCGGTCCATTTCGAGACGATGCCGGCGATCTCGTCCTCGGTCACGGAGCTGCGGAGCAGCCGCATCTCCCGAGGCCCGGCTTGGCCGGCCTGCTCGATCCGCTTTTCGAGCTCGGGGATCCGTCCATACTGGAGCTCGGCCATGCGGGTGAGGTCGCCGCCGCGCTGCGCCGTCTCGAGCTCCATCCGGGCGCGTTCCAGCGCCTCCTTGACGTGCTGGACGCCTTGTACTTCGGCCTTCTCCGCTTTCCAGACTTCTTCGAGATCCGAGAGCTCCCGTTCCGCCGCGGCGATCTCGGATTCGAGCCTGGCCAGCCGCTCGCGGGAGGCGTCGTCACTCTCCTTGCCGAGGGCTTCGCGTTCGATCTTGAGCTGGATCAGCCGCCGTTCGAGCCGATCCATGGGCTCGGGCCTGGAGTCGATCTCCATCCGGATCCGGCTCGCGGCCTCGTCCACCAGATCGATGGCCTTGTCCGGGAGCTGCCGGTCGGAGATGTAGCGGTGGGACAACGTCGCGGCGGCGACGATCGCGGGGTCGCCGATGTCCACCCCGTGGTGGACCTCGTAGCGCTCCTTCAATCCGCGCAGGATCGCGATGGTGTCCTCGACGCCCGGCTCGTCCACCAGGACCTTCTGGAAGCGCCGTTCGAGCGCGGCGTCCTTCTCGACGTACTTCCGGTATTCGTCGAGGGTGGTCGCGCCCACGCAGTGCAGCTCGCCTCGCGCGAGCGCGGGCTTGAGCATGTTGCCGGCGTCCATTGCCCCTTCCGCCTTGCCGGCGCCCACGAGGGTGTGGATCTCGTCGATGAACAGGATGATCCGGCCTTGCTGCTTCGCCAGATCGTTGAGCACGGACTTCATCCGCTCCTCGAACTCGCCCCGGAACTTCGCCCCCGCGATCAGCGAGCCCATGTCCAGCGCAAGGAGGCGCTTGCCCTTCAGGCCCTCCGGGACCTCGGCGTTGACGATCCGTTGCGCCAGCCCTTCGGCGATGGCGGTCTTTCCTACTCCGGGCTCGCCGATCAGCACCGGGTTGTTCTTCGTCCGCCGCTGCAACACCTGGATGGTGCGGCGGATCTCGTCGTCGCGTCCGATCACCGGATCGAGCTTGCCCTGTTCGGCCCGCTCGGTGAGATCGATCGTGAACTTCTCCAGCGCCTGCCGGTGCTCCTCCGCATCCGGATCGTTCACGGATTCGCCGCCGCGGATCGCGTCGACGGCCGCCGCGACCGCTTCTTGCGAGGCGCCGTTGCGCACCAGCAGATCGGCCAGGCGCCCGCCCGCCTCGAAGCAGGCGAGGACGAACAGCTCGCTCGATATGAATCGATCCTGCCGCTTCCGGGCGAGCTTGTCGCAGAGGTTCAGGTGGCGCCCGAGGTCGTTCGAGATCTGCACGTCGCCGGCCACGCCGGCGACCCGTGGCAGCGAGTCCAGCGCGATACCGAGCTGCGATCGCAGCGCGTTCACGTTGACCCCTGCCCGGGCGAGGAGGTGCCGCGCCGTGGCGCCTTGCTGGTCGAGCAGCGCCGCCATCACGTGCACCGGTTCCAGGAACTGGTGGTCGCGGCCGAGCGCGAGGCTCTGGGCGTCCGCGAGCGCCATCTGGAACTTGGTCGTGAGCTTGTCCATTCTCATTTGCGGGCTTCCTGTGCCGGAGCCGGGGGCCGCGGGGACGCGCGGACTCGGACGGAGGCGGCCGATGCCGGGTAGATGCGGGTATGCGATCCGGAATCAAGCGGCACGCCCGGCGCCGTGCGGCGGCCCGGTGTCATGCGGGCCATGGCCGGCCTCCTGGATCCACGTCAGGGTCGATCCACGTCAGGGTCGCGAACCGTCCGGTGGCGCCGTCGCGGCGATGCGAGAAGAACCGGTCCCCGTCCCGGCAGGTGCAGAAGCCGCCGCCGTAAATGCGCTCGATCCCGAGCGATTCGAGCTGGCGCGTCGCGATGGCATACAGATCGGCGAGCCATCGGCCCGCTCCCGCCGGGGAAGGGACGAACGCGGGCCGCGCGCTCGGAACGGCGGCGATGCACGCATCACGAACCTCCGGTCCGACCTCGTACGAGTCGGGTCCGATCGCGGGGCCGAGCCATGCGAGCAGCTCGCGGCTCGGGCGGTCCATGAAGGCGATGCAGCGCGCGATGACCCCGCTCGCGAGTCCGCGCCACCCGGCGTGGGCGATGCCGACCCGGGTTCCGGACGTGTCGCAGAGCACGATCGGGAGGCAGTCCGCGGTCAACACCGCGCACGGCGGCGAGCCGGCCTCCCCGACGCTGGCATCGGCCCGCGGCGCGCATTCGTAGTGCGCCGCGGGGACGACGTTCGAGCCGTGCACCTGGTCGAGCCAGCATGGTTCATGCTCGATCCCGAGAGCCGAACGCACGAGGGCGCGGTTTCGAGCCACCGCGGCCGGGGCGTCTCCGGTTCCGGCGCCGAGGTTGAGGGAGGCGTAGGGGGCCCGGCTCTCTCCGCCCGAGCGCGTCGTGGCCAGTGCATGCACCGCAGGCGGGGCCGGCCAGTCCGGGGAGATCCAGGTGAGGGGGGAGGCGTTCATCGCGGGTCGGCGGCGTCGATGACGGGTGTCGGGCGTTCGTCGAAGTGCAGGCGGAAGGGCGCGTTCATCGGGAGCCGGCGGAGGCGGCGCGAAGCGCGTCGACGAGACCCTGCATGTCGGGCGGAAGCATGCTTTCGAAGCTCAGTGCCCGACCCGACACCGGATGGCCGAGCGACAGGCGCCGGGCATGCAGGGCCTGGCGGGGAAATGCCGGTGGCGTATTCGGCGCATCGGCCGCGCGCGTTCCGGCCCGGCGCGCGCCGTACGTCGGGTCTCCGACGATCGGATGGCCGGCGTGGGCAAGGTGCACGCGGATCTGGTGGGTCCTCCCGGTCTCGATCGTGACCTCGAGCCGCGCGTGATCCCGGAAGCGTTCGACGACCCGGTAGTGCGTGACCGCGTGCTTGCCGTTCGGCGCCACCGCCATGCGGGTACGGCGTATGCGGTCACGCCCGATCGGCGCCTCCACGGTGGCGCTCGAAGGCGGCGAGCCGGTGACGACGGCTTCGTACGTCCTCTCCACCTCGCGCGCCTTGATCCGGGCGACGAGGCCGGTGTGCGCGTGCGGGGATCGCGCGATGAGCATGAGTCCGGACGTGTTCTTGTCCAGTCGATGAACGAGGCCGGCCCGCGGGACCGACCGCAGCCCCGGATCGTATGCCAGCAGTCGATTGAGGAGTGTTCCGTCGCGATTGCCTGCACCGGGGTGAACCACGAGCCCCGGGGGTTTGTCGAGGACCAGCAGATCCGGATCGTGGTAGAGGACGGCCAGGGGTCCCGGTTGCGCGACGGATCGGCCATCGGTCTCGATCGTGCAGACGATACCGATCCGCTCTCCGCCCGCGACTCGATCCTTGACCCGTACCGCCGCGCCATCGAGGGTCGCGGCGCCGGCGCGGATCCATCCCTGGATTCGAGCCCGGGAGTGCTGCGGAAAGATCTTCGCGAGCGCCTGGTCGGCTCTCGACCCGGCGAGCGCGTCGGGTATGGTTCCATCGAGTCGGATGGGCTTCGTCACCGGCCGGATCGAGAAGCCGTGTCACGGGACGTCCGGCGCCCGATCCGCTCGGGTGCAAGGCGAGCAGGGGATGCATGGCGGCACGCAACCATCGCCATACCGGAGATTCGAGCTCGATATCCTGCTAGTCTTGGGACATGACACGGATCACACGCCTTGTCGTCCTTGCGCTCGCTGCCGCCGCATTGGCGGGATGTTCCCTGTGGGGCGAGGAACCGGACCCGACCAGCGACTGGTCGGCGCAACGCCTCTACGACGCCGCGAAGGACAACCTGGAACGCGGCGTCTACGCGGAGGCGATAGAGTACTACGAGAAGCTCGAGGTCAGATATCCGTTCGGCCCGCTCGCGATGCAGGGCCAGCTCGATCTCGTCTACGCATATTACAAATCCGACGAGCCGGCTTCGGCGATCGCCGCCGCCGACCGGTTCATCAAGCTTCATCCACGCCACCCGAACGTCGATTACGCCTACTATCTGAAGGGTCTCGTCCGCTTCACGGAGGGAACTTCCATGCTGGACCGGTTCTTCCACAAGGACCGGTCGGAGCACGATGCCGGCGGCGCGCTGCATTCGTTCCGCGCATTCGAAGAGTTGGTGCAGCGATTTCCGGAAAGCCGCTACGCGGAGGATTCCCGGCAACGGATGCTGTACTTGAAGAACGTCATGGCCATGCATGAGATCCACGTGGCGCGCTACTACATGAAGCGCGAAGCCTGGCTTGCCGCGGCGAACCGGGGCCGCTACGTGGTCGAGAACTACCAGGGGACCCCGGCCGTCTCCGATGCGCTCGCGGTCATGGCCATCGCCTACGAGCGGCTGGGACTCGACGATCTCTCTGCCGACGCGACCCGCGTCTTGAGGTTGAACGATCCGGACTATGCGGGATTCGACGAGCCGGGGACGTCTTCCGGCCCCTGAACCCCGTCCCTCGTCCGGAAGAACGGGGTTCGCGTTCGTTGCGCCGGCCGCCGGTCCGCCGTTCAGATCGCGTCTTCGTCCTGCTCCCCGGTGCGGATTCGGACGATCTTCCCCACCGGTGCGACGAAAATCTTCCCGTCACCGATCCTGCCGGTGCGCGTTGCGGCCGTGATCGCTTCGATGCACCGCTCGCAATGGGCGTCCTCGACGACGATTTCGATCTTGACCTTCGGCAGGAAGTCGACGACGTACTCGGCGCCGCGGTAGAGCTCGGTATGTCCCTTCTGCCGCCCGAATCCTTTGCCCTCGGTGACGGTCATCCCCGTCAACCCGATCTCGGACAACGCCTCCCGCACGTCGTCGACCTTGAACGGCTTGATGATGGCTTCAATCTTCCGCATCGACCTGTCCGCCGCCGACCAGGGCACGCATCGCCGCGCCGATCCCCGCCGCCGAGCGCACCGTCTTCACGCCGGCCGCGTCAAGCGCCCGGTACTTCGCCTCCGCGGTGCCCTTGCCCCCCGAGATGATCGCGCCGGCGTGGCCCATGCGCCGGCCGGGAGGGGCGGTGACCCCGGCGATGTAGGCGACGACGGGCTTGGAGACCTCGGCCGCGATGAAGTCGGCCGCATCCTCCTCGGCGCTGCCGCCGATCTCGCCCACCATCACGATGCCCCGGGTCTCCGGGTCCGACTCGAACAGGCGCAGGCAGTCGACGAAGCTCATCCCGTGGATCGGATCGCCCCCGATCCCGATGCAGGTGCTCTGGCCGAGCCCGCAGCTCGTGGTCTGGTGCACCGCTTCGTAGGTGAGGGTGCCGGATCGCGACACGATCCCGATGCATCCCTTCGCATGGATGTGGCCCGGCATGATGCCCATCTTGCACGCTCCGGGCGTGATGATGCCGGGGCAGTTCGGGCCGATCAGCCTGGTGCCGGGATATCGGGCGAGCGCGGCCTTCACCTTCAGCATGTCCTGCACGGGGATGCCTTCGGTGATGCATGCGATGACGCGCACCCCGGCCGCGGCCGCTTCGAGGATGGCGTCGGCCGCGAACGCCGCGGGCACGTAGATCATCGTGGCGTCCGCGCCGGTCTCGCGCACCGCATCCTGCACGGTATCGAACACCGGGCGTTCGAGATGCGCCTCTCCGCCTCTCCCGGGGGTAACGCCCCCCACGAGGTTCGTCCCGTACGCGATCGCCTGCTCCGAATGGAACGTTCCCTGCCGGCCGGTGAATCCTTGGCAGATGACGCGGGTGTTCTCGTTGACCAGTACGCTCATGACGTCGTTGCTCGAATCCGTGACACTGCTGTTGCCCTGGCGATTCCGAACGGAGGGCGAAGGACCGACTGCCCGCCGATCGGCTCCCGGTCGTTGCGGCGGCGCCGGATCAGGAGGCAGGGGATGGCAGGGAGGGCGGCTGCTTCACCGCGGCGACCGCCTTGTCGGCCGCGTCGGAGAGCGAATCGGCCGGAATCACCGCGAGGCCGCTGTCGGCGAGGAGCGCACGACCGCGCTCGACGTTGGTGCCTTCGAGGCGGACCACCACCGGGACGCCGATTCCGGTCTCCCGCACCGCCGCGACGATCCCCTCGGCGATCAGGTCGCAGCGCACGATCCCCCCGAAGATGTTGACGAGGATCGCCTTCACGCCGGGGTCGCCGGTGATGAGCTTGAACGCCTCGCTGACCTTCTCCGCGTCGGTTCCGCCGCCCACGTCGAGGAAGTTCGCGGGCTCTCCCCCGTGGAGCTTGATGATGTCCATCGTTCCCATCGCGAGCCCGGCGCCGTTGACCATGCACGCGATGTCGCCGCCGAGGGCGATGTAGCTCAGGTCGAAGCGCTTCGCCCGTACTTCCTTCTCGTCGTGCTGCGACGGGTCGTCGAGCTCGCGCAGGTCGCGATGCCTGAACAACGCGTTGTCGTCGACGTCGATCTTCGCGTCGAGCGCGAGCAGCGTGCCTTCGGAGGTCTTCACGAGCGGATTCAGCTCGAGCAGAGCGAGGTCCTTCTCCACGAAGAGCCGGTACAGGCCGGCGAGGATGGCGCCGAGCTGCTTGCGCCGATCCGCGTCGAGCCCCAGCGCGAATCCGACCCGCCGTACCTGGAAGGGCTGCAATCCGGCCGCCGGATCGATGAGCTCGGTGACGATCCTGTCGGGCGCGGTCGCCGCCACCTCTTCGATGTCCGTGCCGCCCGCCGCGGACGCCATGATCGCGATCCGGCGCCGGCTCCGGTCGACCAGCAGGCTCAGGTAGAATTCGCGTTCGATGCCGGACGTCGACTCGATCAGCACCGTGGAGATCGGCTGCCCTTCGGCCGTCGTCTGCTTCGTCACGAGCCGCGTCCCGAGCATCGCCTCCGCCAAGGCCGGGACCTCGTCGAGCGAGCCCGCCCGCTTCACCCCGCCCGCCTTCCCACGACCTCCGGCGTGGACCTGCGCCTTGACCATCCAGGCGCCCCCCCCCAGCGCTTCGGCGGCTGAACGCGCTTGCGCCGCGCTCGTCGCGGTTCGGCCCGCGGGCACCGGAACACCGTAGCTCGCAAGGAGATTCTTCGCCTGGAATTCGTGAAGGTTCATCGAATGGACTCGCGCCGTTGCGCAGCGGCCTCTGTGCGGGGCCGAAAGACTAGCAGCGCTCCAGGGATGGTTCCATCACTCGACGGCAGCCGGAGATCCGGGCATGGGGGCAGAGCCGGCATTTCCGGGCGCGGGGATCTCCGGGCTTGCCCGAGCCATGCGCGCGGATCGCACCGGGCCCGGACTGATAACATCGATGGACGGCAAGGGCCGGGATGCCGATTCCGTGCGGCTCCGCTCCGGCTTGGCGGTGTTTCCGGACGGGCGGTCGGCGACGGGTTCCGCCGGCGGGCATGGGCCGGAACCGGCGACGTGCGGCGAAGGAGCGAGGATCCATGAACGGAGCGGCTCAACAGGGCCTCACCATCATCGAGCTGATGATCATCGTGGCCATCATCGGCATCATCGCTTCGGTGGCCATTCCCGCGTTCCAGGACTACACGGTGAGGGAGAAGGTGCGGGAGGCGGTGAGCCTCGCGAATCCGGTTCGGACCGCGCTCGGCCTCGCGTGCTCGCAAGGGAGCCTGCCGGGAGCGGACAACGCATCCCTCGGGCTCTCAGCAGCCAACGACTACTCCGGAGACTACACGCGGGGCGTGGAGGCGGCGGGGCTCGGCCCGACCGAGGCAATCGTGACGATCACCCTCGAGGCCATCGGCGGCGTGATCGGAGGCGGCCGGAAGATCGTCTACACCGGCACCTGCGGCGCCGCCGGCATGAGCTGGACGATCGGCGGGGACGTGCCGTCCAGGTACTTGCCGAGGATTTGAATCGCGCGACGGGGCGCCGCCTCCGGGCGCAACGAGCGGTGGCGGGGTTGCTTGCCGGGTGCTTCCCGTCACTTCCACGGACCTCCACCGCCTGCCACCGGCGCGGAAGCGGGAACGCGTACGTCGTGTGCGGCTCTCCACCCATCGCACGCCACCTCCCGACTCATGGACGAGCCACCGTATCGGCAAGAGCGCGTCCCGGCTGCCGTGGCCCGATCGTCCTCAGCATCGCCCGCAGCACCTTCGGATTCGCCGCGGCCACGTCTCCCGATCGGAGATAATCGTCACCTCCGTCCGGCTCGGACACGATCCCGCCCGCTTCCTGGACGAGCAACGCACCGGCGGCGACGTCCCAGGGTGCGAGGCCGATCTCCCAGAAGCCGTCCAGGCGTCCGGCCGCGACGTAGGCGAGGTCCAGCGCCGCGGAACCGCTGCGCCTGATCTGCGCCGAACCGGAGATCAGCGCCTTCAGGGTGGCGAGATACGGCTCGAGTCGACCGATCTCGCGGGAAGGGAGCCCGGTGCCGAGCAGGGCGCCCTTCAAGCTGCTCTTCGCCGCCACCCGGATCCGCCGGTCGTCCAGCCGGGCTCCCGAGCCGCGCGAGGCCGTGAACAGCTCCTGCCGCAGGGGGTCGAAGACCACCGCGTGCTCGATCCGGCCCCGGCGGCGCACCGCGATCGATACCGCGACATGGGGGAATCCGTGCACGAAGTTCGTGGTCCCGTCCAGTGGATCGATGATCCATTCGAAATCGCCGTGTCCGTGCGCCCCGCTCTCCTCGGCGAGAAACGCATGGTCGGGATGGCTTCTGCGGACGGTGTCGATGATCCGCCGCTCCGCGAACCGGTCGATTTCAGTGACGAGATCGTTCGTCGCCTTCTCCGAAACGGTGAACGTGTCGGAGCGGTCGATGTTGCGTGCGATGACGTCGCCGGCCTTTCTGGCCGCACGGATCGCGATGTTCAACAGCGGATGGTGGGACACGGATGGAACCGGCCGGGGGAGGCGGGCATGGCGGTGGGAGCCGGCATTGTAGGGGCAAGCGCGGGCCGGGACACCCGCCCGGGGTCGTTCTGCCCGGGATCGTTCTCCCGAAACCGATTGGCTCTCTTTGGCCCGGCGCAACGGATTCGACGAGTCATATGGGACCGGGAGAGCCGTGGCGACCCCCGGCGCCGTGATGGGAATGACTGTCGGATCGATGGGTTGCTCCAATCGGTGGCCATCCGGATGACCGAGGATCGATCGGATCCGGTTGTTTCCCGGGTCGATTACAGGCGCAATGGCCCCGATCCCGCGCGTTCCCGGCCGGAAGCGGCCATCCGCTCGGAAAGGTCTCGAAGCGCTTTCCGGGAGCTAACGCAGCCTCCGGTCCGGATCGATTCAATGGCTTCCGAACAGGCTTCGGATCGG
Organism: Gammaproteobacteria bacterium; assembly: GCA_965204915.1. Taxonomy (GTDB): domain Bacteria; phylum Pseudomonadota; class Gammaproteobacteria; order HK1; family HK1; genus HK1. Next base: position 615,292 of record OZ242023.1, read on the forward strand.
ATTTCGAGAGGTGCGCCGTGTCGAGTCCCGGCAGCACGATGAACGGAAGATCCCTGCATCGCGTGCGTATCGTGCTGGTCGAGCCCACCCATCCGGGAAACGTTGGAGCGGCGGCTCGTGCGATGAAGGCGATGGGGCTCGATCGACTCTGCCTCGTGGCGCCGCGAAGGTTTCCAAGCGCGGAGGCGACCGCCCGCGCGGCGGGCGCCGACGACGTCCTCCACGCGGCCCGGATCGTCGAGTCCCTGGACGAGGCGCTCTCCGATTGCGGGTTCGTGCTCGGCACGACGGCGCGGTCCCGGCGGATCGAATGGCCGGTGATCGACGTGCACGAGGGCGCGCGCCGCGCCGTCGGCCAAGCCGCGCGGACCCCGGTCGCGGTCGTGTTCGGCCGGGAGAGCGCCGGGCTCACCAATGCCGAGCTCGATCGGTGTCACGCCCTGGTCCGGATCCCCGCCGCGGCGCACTTCAGCTCGCTCAACGTTGCCGCCGCGGTTCAAATCCTCGCCTACGAAATACGGATCGCGGCGCTCGGCGCCGGCGCGCGTGGTGAAAGGGTGGAGCTGCACGGTGAGGGCACCGGGACGCAGGGCGAGAGCGTCGGAGGGCGTCCGGTTCCGCAACCGCCGGCCGCCACTGCGGGTGCGCCCGCTACGGCGGGCGAGCTTGAAGGGTTCTACCAGCATCTCGAAGCGGCGTTGATCGAGATCGGCTATCTCGATCCGGCCGTCCCGAAGCTGCTGATGCGCCGGCTGCGCCGGCTGTTCAACCGTGCCATCCCGGATCGGGCGGAGATCAACATCCTGCGGGGGATCCTCTCGGCGGCCACCCGCCGCCCGGCCGGTGCTTCGGACCGCCCTCGATCGGAGGGAGACACGCCCGGCGGTGGCTCCGATCACCCTCGGTCGGGGCGCGTGGCGGGTGACCACCCGTCTCCCGGAGATCTGGACGCGCCCGGCGGTGGCTCCGATCATCCTCGGTCGGGTGCCGGCACGGACGGCGGCGCCTCGGGGTGAGACAGGGCGGGCATGCCGTCGAGGAGGACGCGGTCGCCGTCGATCACCATGCGCCCGTGTGCGAACCAGCGGATGGCCAGAGGCAGGATGGCGTGCTCCTGCTCCAGCACCCTGGCGGCCAGGACGTCGGGGCCGTCCTCCGCGAGGATCGGAACCCGGGCCTGGACGATGATCGGGCCTCCATCCAGCTTCTCCGTCACGAAGTGGACCGTCGCTCCGTGGATCGATGCGCCGGCCGCGATTGCCCGCGCGTGGGTATCGAGCCCGGGGAAGTCGGGGAGCAAGGAAGGGTGGACGTTGATGAGCCGGCCCGCGTAGCGGCGGACGAAGTCGGGGGTGAGGACCCGCATGAAGCCGGCGAGCACCACCAGCTCCGGGTCGAAGGCGTCGATCGCCTCGGCGAGCGCAACGTCGAATCGCTCGCGAACGGAGAAGTCGCGGTGGTGCACGACCACCGTCTCGCACCCCGCCTCCCGTGCCCGCGCGATGCCGGGCGCGTCCGGTTCGTTGCAGACCACCGCTCGGAGATCGACGGGCAGCCAGCCGTTGTCGGCGGCGTCGATGATCGCCTGGAGGTTCGTGCCACGGCCCGAGATCAGGACGACGATGCGAAGTCGCGGGATCATCCGATCGGCGCCATGGCCACGCGCCGCGCGATCATTCGATCACCACCCCCGGAGCCTCCTCGCCGGGGACGATCTCGCCGGCGACCCATGCGCGCTCGCCGCTCTTCGCGAGCGCGGCGACGGTCTCGGCGGCCACGTCGCGTGCGGTCACCAGCAGCATCCCCGCACCGCAGTTGAACGTGCGCCACATCTCGGCCTCGGCGATGTTTCCGGTATCCCGTATCCACTCGAACACCGCGGGACGGCGCCAGCTCGACGCATCGATCACCGCGCGGGTCCCCGGCGGCAGCACCCGCGGCAGGTTCTCCACGATACCGCCGCCGGTGACGTGTGCGATGGCGTGCACGCCGCCGCCGCGGGCGAGGGGCAGGACGCTCGCGGTGTAGATACGGGTCGGAGCGAGGAGGGCGTCGCCGAGGCGCGTTCCGCCCACCATGCGGTCGAGATCTTCGCCGCTTGCATCGAGCACCTTGCGGATCAGGGAGTAGCCGTTCGAGTGCGGTCCGCTCGATGCGATCGCCACGACCCGATCGCTCGGGGCTACCCTGGAGCCGTCGATGATCCCGTCTCGCTCCACGATGCCGACGCAGAAGCCTGCCAGATCGTACTCGCCGGCAGCGTACATCCCCGGCATCTCCGCCGTCTCCCCGCCCACGAGCGCGGCCCCGGCGAGTTCGCAACCCCGGCCGATGCCGGCGACGACCTGCTCGGCGATACCGACGTCGAGCCGGCCGGTGGCGAAGTAGTCGAGGAAGAACAGCGGTTCCGCGCCAGGCGTGAGGACGTCGTTCACGCACATCGCCACCAGGTCGATCCCGATGGTGTCGTGCCGATCCTGCGCGATCGCGAGCTTGAGCTTCGTGCCGACCCCGTCCGCGCCGGAGACCAGCACCGGATGGCGATAGCGGTGGAGCGGCGGCTCGAACAGCGCGCCGAAGCCGCCGAGCCCGGCGATGACGCCCGCGCGTGGGGTCTTGTCCGCGATCCCGCGAATGCGCGCCACCAGATCGCGTCCGCGGTCGACGTCGACGCCGGCGTCTCGATAGCTCGGGCCGTTGCGGGACGATCCGGTCATGAATCCGCGATGGTACCGGATTCGAGGGTGGCCGAGGCCGCGCTCCTTCAACCCCCGGGTTTCTTCGATACCATCCCGGGGAGCCCGGGACGCCACCGGCGCATCCGGCCCGCGAGAGGAGGGCGAACGCGCCGCAAACGGTTTCCGCGCACGCACCGGCACCGTTCCATGACGGGATTTCACGGAAGGTGAGGCAGTCGGTGGTGATTCCGCGGGAGGTTCGGGGCCGGCGGAACGTCCCGTCGAAGCCGAATGGAGCTTGACTTGTCATCGGACCTTCCAATAGCGTCGAATGCCGGTGCCGCGCGGTGCGCGCGGCTGCATCGGCTTCGAGCCCGCGGTCTATACACGGATCCGGGGTGCCGCGCGGTGCGCGCGGCTGCACCCCTCGAGCGAACGAGATGATTCCCGTCACGCGCTGCTTCCCGCCTCCCGGCTTCCGGGCGTTGGTGACGGTGCTCGTATTCATCGTGGCGATGAGCGGGCCGGAACCACGTGCGGAGGTCGTTCTCTACGAGGCCGAGGTGGCATGGTCCGACCAGGACGGGGCGGACCGCGCGGGCGCGTTCCGCCAGGCACTGCGCCAGGTGCTCGTCAAGGTCACGGGCATGCGCCGGCTCGCCGAGGAGGCGCGGATCGAGCCGCTCATCGAGAATGCGCAAGGGCTCGTGCAGCAGTACCAGCTACGCAAGGTGGAGGTGCGGCACGGTGAAGCCACCGTGCCGGAACCGCGCCTGTGGGCCCGTTTCGACGAGGCTGCCGTCGATCGGCTGGTGCGCGATGCGGGGTTGCCGGTGTGGAGCAGGATCCGTCCTCCGGTGCTGGTGTGGGTCGCGGCCGAACGCGAAGGGCCGGAGGGGACGCCGCGGGTGGCCGGCTCCGAAGGCGCGGAGGGACTGGCGGAGATCCTCCGCAACGCCGCGGATTCGAGAGGTGTCTCCCTGGTGCTGCCGTTGCTGGATCTCGAAGATCAGGTACTGGCCGGACCGCCGGAGCTCTGGATGGAAGCGGAAGAGCGCATCCGGGCCGCGTCCGAACGTTATCGGCCCGGAGGCATCCTGATCGGCCGGATCGGCCACGATGTGGTGTGGGAAGCACGTTGGTCGCTGCTGCTTCCCGGCACCGCGCAACGGTGGAAGACCGAAGGAGACCTCTTCGACCTCGTCGTCGACGAGGGCGTGCAGGAAGCGATCGACGCCCTTGCCGCCCACTACGCGAATGCGGCGCCCGAGGCGGAAGGAGCGGCCATCCTGGTGTCGGTGAGCGGTGTGCACGACTTCATGGGATACGGCCGCACGATGCGATACCTGGAATCTCTCGACGAGGTGGAATCGGTTGACGTGCTGGCCGTCTTCTCGGGGCGTCTGCGGCTCGGTTTGAAGCTGCGTACCGGGGTGGCGGGACTGCGCGGGCTGATCGCCCTCGGGTCGACCCTGACCGAGGACGCCGGCGACGTGGACGGAGCCCTCGCGCTGCGGCTGCTGCCGTGATGCAACCGGACGACCCCTCACCCGGCGGCCGGGCGGCGCCCGCCGGCGCCGCCGTCCAGCTTCCGCTGCGGCTCGCGCTGTCGGCCGGGCGGCGGTTCGGAAATTTCGAGGCCGCACCGGAGAACGCGGAGCTCGTGGACGCGGTCCGCCGAATCGCGGTCGACGGGACGCCGGAGCGGGTGTTGATCGTGGGTGCCGCCGGCTCCGGAAAAACCCATTTGCTGGAAGCGGCCTGTGAAGCGGCATACGCCGGGGGGAGCGCGGTTGCATTCGTACCGATGCACGATTGGCGTTCGCAGTGCGTCGAAGCAGTCCGGGGGCTCGGCCGGGGCGGGCTCCTGTGCATCGACGACGTCGACGCGGTGGCCGGAGACTACGGGTGGGAGGAAGCATTGCTCGCGCTCGTCGAGGAGTCGGCTGCCGGGCAGGCCCGCATGCTCGTCAGTGCCGGCGCCGCACCGTCGGGCATCCCGTTCGTGCTTGCGGATCTGCGATCGAGATTGAGCGCGGCGACCCTGTACCGGTTGCGGGAGCTCGACGACGAGAGCCGGGCGAGGGCGCTGCGGCGGCACGCGAGTGGCCGTGGCATCGAGATCCCGGACGACGTCGTCGGCTACGTGCTCACGCGCCACCGGCGGGACATGCCGAGCCTCGTCGCGTTGCTCGACCGGCTCGACTATCACGCCATGGCGCGCCAGCGCCGGCTCACCTTGCCCTTCGTGCGGGATCTCATCGAGACGACCGACTGAGCGTCCGGCGGTCGCGGAGCCTTCGGTGGCCCTCCGATGCCGGTGGCCGCGGACTCGTCAATCGAGCTCCGATGCCGGCTCCCCGGAAGGAGCGAGCCGTTGCGCGAGCCTCGCAAGCCGATGCCCGAGCGCAACGCAGAGCCGCTCCTCATCGTCGTCGAGCGGCCTCGCACTGTCGGCGCCCGCGACGTGCGATGCGCCGTACGGGGTGCCTCCGCTGCGGGTCCGCATCAGCTCCGGCTCGCGGTAGGGCAGGCCGCAGATCACCATTCCGTGGTGCAGCAAGGGCAGCATCATCGAGAGCAGTGTCGTTTCCTGTCCGCCGTGCATCGAGGACGACGAAGTGAACACCGCGGCGGGTTTCCCGGCCAGCTTGCCCGGGAGCCACAGTCCCGACGTGGAGTCGATGAAGTGCTTCAAGGCGGCGGTCATGTTGCCGAACCGCGTCGGGCTTCCGATCGCGAGCCCGGCGCACCGTTCGAGATCGTCGAGCGTGGCGTAAGGGGGACCCGTGTCCGGGATCGGAGGCTCGACCGCTTCGCACGTCGGGGAGACGGGGGCGACGGTGCGCACGCATGCCTGCATCCCGGCAACCCGCTCCACGCCGCGAGCCACGCAACGCGCCATGCGCGCGACGTTTCCGTGCCGGCTGTCGTAGAGGACCAGGATGTCGGGCATCGTCCACACCGCTCCGGAGGAAACGGCATCGTGCGAATCCGCGGCTACGGAACGAGCGCTCCGACATGCGCCACGATCTCGTCGAGCGCGACGTCGGTGCTCTTCGAATCGCGCCGATGCCGGTACTCCACGGTGCCCGCGTCGAGGCCGCGATCCCCGATCACGATTCGATGCGGGATCCCGATCAGCTCCGAGTCGGCGAACATCACCCCGGGCCGCACCTGGCGGTCGTCGAACAGCACCTCCAGGCCGGCGCCGGTCAGCTCCGCATAGAGCTTCTCCGCCGCTTCGCGCAGCCGTACCGACTTGTGCATGTTCATCGGCAGCAGGACGGCGTGGAAGGGCGCGATTGCCACCGGCCAGACGATCCCCTTCTCGTCGTGGTTCTGCTCGATCGCGGCGGCGACGACCCGGGTGACCCCGATCCCGTAGCAGCCCATGACCAGCCGGGTCGCGCGCCCCGTATCGTCGAGGACGACGGCCCCCATCGATTCGCTGTACTTGTCGCCAAGCTGGAAGATGTGTCCGACCTCGATCCCCCGACGGATCGTGAGCGGCCCGGATCCGTCCGGACTCGGATCGCCGTCCACCGCGTTGCGGAGATCGGCGACGGCCGGCTCGGGGGTGTCGCGGCCCCAGTTGACGCCGGCCAGATGCTCGCCCTCCCGGTTGGCGCCGCACGTGAAGTCCGCGAGCACCGCGGCGGAGGCGTCCGCGATGACCGGCAGGCTCGCTCCCACCGGCCCCAGCGATCCGGGATCGCATCCCATGACCTCCTTCACGCGCTCGGGCCGGGCGAAGGTGAGGGGTGAGAGCACGGCGTCGAGGTGCGCCGCCTTGACCGCGTTGAGCTCATGGTCGCCACGCAGGACAAGGGCGACGAGACCGCCGTCTTCGCCCTCGACCAGCAGCGTCTTGACGCAGCGCGCGACGGGGAGGCCGAGCGATCCGGCGAGGTCCGCAATGGTATGGATTCCGGGGGTATCGACGGTGCGCAGGGCTTCATCCGGATCGGGACGCGCCTCGCCCGGGGCCGGGCACGGGATCATCTCCACGTTGGCCGCGAAGCCGCCGGCGGAGAATGCGATGGCGTCCTCGCCGTAGTCGGCGATGACGTGGAACTCCTGCGACCGGCTGCCGCCGATTGCGCCCGAGTCGGCGTCGACCACGCGGTAATCGAGCCCGAGCCGCTCGAAGGTCCGGCAGTAGGCGTCGTGCATCGCCAGGTACGACCGTTCGAGGCCCTCGGCGTCGAGGTCGAACGAATAGGCGTCCTTCATGATGAACTCGCGCGCGCGCATCACCCCGAAGCGCGGGCGGATCTCGTCGCGGAACTTCGTCTGGATCTGGTAGAGGTTGACCGGCAGTTGCTTGTAGCTGCGCACTTCGCGCCGGGCGACGTCGGTGATGACCTCCTCGTGGGTCGGACCGACGCAGAAGTCGCGTCCGTGCCGGTCCTTCAGGCGGAGCAGCTCGGGGCCGAAGTTGCTCCAGCGCCCGGATTCCTCCCACAGCTCGGCCGGCTGGATCGCGGGCATCAGGACTTCCTGGGCGCCGGCCGCGTTCATCTCCTCGCGAACGATGGCCTCGACCTTTCGCAGCACGCGCATTCCGAGCGGCAGCCATGTGTAGAGGCCCGAGGCGAGCAGCCGGATCAAGCCGGCCCTCAGCATCAGCCGGTGGCTGACGATCTCGGCTTCCGCCGGGGTCTCCCGCATCGTGGCGAGAAGCGTCTGCGTGCATCGCATCGGCGAGGCTCCCTGGGCTCCCGTGGATTGAACGTCATGCAGGCGGCCCTGCCGGTTCACCGCGGTGAACCGTCGAGCGACACGGCGGCGCCGTCCGTCCGGGCTGGATACGGTTATCGTAGTGGCTGCCCGCCCGCGACACCACTACCCGATCCGGCAAGACCGGCACCCGATCCGGCAAGACCGGAACCGGGCTTCACGAAGGCTCGCGAAGTCACAGTCTTTTCCAATACGAAGATGAGCCTGAAGGTGGGAGGTAGAAGGAGCCGTAGTCGGAGTTGGGAAGTGAGTGAATGGAAGGGCGATGTTGAAGTGCACGAAGGACCTGTGCAAGCCCTGATCGGTCCGGAATCCGAAGGTTGAGGCGGCGGCGATAGGACAGGCGAGCGGTCGGAGCGGTGGGAAGGGGACCGCCCCAGGGAGGTCCACCGCCCGGGCAGGGTCGGGCGGTGGGGTTGCGCGGGTGGGATGGGAGGTCAGGCCGCAGCGCTCCAGGTGCGCCCGATGGTGCGGAACAGTGCGTCGCGGGCGTCGTTGAGCGCGTGGGCGGCGTCGAGGTCGCTGACGGCGTGGGCGATGGCGTCGAGCTGGTCGAAGGTGACGCCGGATTTGAGGAAGCGCTCGGCGGGGTCGAGAGACTTGAGCTTGTCGTAGGGGGTCATCACGTCGCGGTCGCGGTAGCGCTTCGTGACCCGGCCCTTGTCGTCGAGCGTATCGGTGGGGAACAGGCAGGGGCGGTGGTAGTTGAGGAAGGGGGAGAGCACGCGCTGAGTGAACTCGTTGACCACAGGCGCGAAGCAGCGCGGGATATGACCGTGGCCGAGGTGCTTGCGCACCACGCTCGCGTTCTTGCTCTCGGCGAGCGCGTTGTCGTTGCAGTGGCGGGGACGGGACTTGGTGAGCTCCCCGATGCGCAGCTTGTTGAGCAGGGCGGCGACACGGTGGTTGATGTACTCGGAGCCGTTGTCGGCGTGAATGCCCTGAACCACGAAGGGGAACGCCTCGATGAGCCCTTCGAGCACCGGCAGCAGGAAGCGCTCGGAGATGGCCTGCACGGTCCCCACGAACTGGAACTGGGTCACATCATCGACCATGTTGATGTGGTAGACGCCCTTGGCCCCGTCGTGGTCGCCCTGGTGCACGGTATCGACACGCACATAGCCGGGCTGGCCGCCCGGTTGGGGCTTGCGCCGCTGCCCGATGGCGTTGTGTGTCGCCTGGGTCTTGCCCACCACCGTGCGCCGGCGCCGATAGGTCACCGAGCGGCGCAGGTTGTACAAGTGACCGTTCGACAGCCCCGCCAACCGCTCGAACCGCCCATCGCCGAACCTCTCGTACTGGCGCCGCATCAGCGCCCGCGTCGCCGGCCCCGACATCTGGCCCATCGCCGCGTCCACCACCGCCAGCAGCCGAATGTCGGCCCGCGTGTAGCGCCGCTCGAAGGGATGCGCCGGCGCACCACCGCGCCGGTCCTCGATGCGCCCGGTCTCCCGATGTTGGCCGATCAGCCGGGTCAGTTGCGCCCTCGACCGCCCCGTCACCTTCGCCAGGTAGCGCCGGACCAGCCCCTTGTCCGACTTGCCGAGCTGCCCGTAGTCCAACCGCACCAGCGCCCGGCGCACGAACTCGTAGACCGACTCCTGGTCGGCCCCCATGAAGTCCACCGCCTCGCTGCCCTCGACGAAGGCGCGCACCTGGTCCAGCGTCCGGACCCTTTCGGTCTGTAGCGTCACGATCATCCTCCGATGATCCCGGACCCCGCGCTACAGGCTCACTTCTCGTTGGATTCACGTCCTCCCTTCAGGCTCATGTCTCGTTGGACAAGACTGTCACTTGACCCGCCGTCGTTTTTTCGGCTAGGTTGCGGAACGGTCGATGGTGTATCCGGAGCCCGCCCCGCGGGCTTTTTTTCATTCCGGAGGGAGGTTGCAGGTGGAGCTTTCGGGGTCACAGATCCTCATGCAGTTCCTCAAGGACGAAGGGGTGGAGTACATCTTCGGCTATCCGGGCGGAGCAGTCCTCCACATCTACGACGAGATCTACGCGCAGAACGACATCAAGCACATCCTCGTCCGCCACGAGCAGGGCGCCACCCACATGGCCGACGGCTACGCCCGGGCCACGGGCAAGCCCGGAGTGGTGCTCGTCACTTCCGGACCGGGCGCCACCAACGCGGTCACCGGCATCGCCACCGCACACATGGATTCGGTGCCGCTGGTGGTCGTCACCGGGCAGGTCCCCACCCACGCCATCGGCAGCGACGCCTTCCAGGAGGTGGACTGCGTAGGCATCACGCGCCCCTGCGTGAAGCACAACTTTCTGGTGAAGGACGTGCGGGATCTCGCCGGCGTCCTCAAGAAGGCGTTCTACGTGGCGACCACCGGACGGCCGGGCCCGGTCGTCGTCGACATTCCCAAGGACGTGACCCGGCCCGATCTCAAGATCCCGTACGAGTATCCGGCCAGCGTGACGATGCGCTCCTACAACCCGGTGGTGCGGGGGCATCCAGGCCAGATCAGGCAAGCGCTCGATCTGATCCTGTCCGCGAAACGCCCGATGATCTATACCGGAGGCGGCGTCGTTCTCGACGATGCCGCGGACGAGCTCGTCAAGTTCACACGCACCCTGGGCTACCCGATCACGAACACGCTGATGGGGCTGGGCGCATACCCCGGGACGGACCCGCAGTTCATCGGCATGCTCGGGATGCACGGAACGTACGAAGCGAACATGGCGATGCACCACTGCGACGTGCTCATCGGGATCGGGGCCCGCTTCGACGACCGGGTGGTCGGGGACGTGAACAAGTTCTGCCCGCACGCGCGTATCGTCCACATCGACATCGATCCCGCGTCGATCTCGAAGACGGTCAAGGTGCACGTCCCGATCGTGGGCTCCGTCGCCAACGTGCTCGGCGAGATCAACGGAATGCTGGAGGGATCGAACCGACGTCCGGACGCGCGGGCGCTCGCGCAGTGGTGGGAGCGGATTCATCAGTGGAAATCCATCGACTGTCTCGCGTACACGTATTCCGACGAGCTGATCAAGCCGCAGTCGGTGGTGCGGAAGCTGTACGAAGTGACGGGCGGCGATGCCTACGTCACGTCGGACGTGGGGCAGCACCAGATGTGGGCGGCGCAGTTCTACCCCTTCGACAAGCCCCGGCGGTGGATCAACTCCGGCGGGCTGGGGACGATGGGCTTCGGGATGCCGGCCGCGCTGGGGGTCCAGCTTGCCTGGCCCGATGCGCAGGTGGCGTGCATCACCGGGGAGGGCAGCATCATCATGTGCATCCAGGAGCTCTCCACCGCCAAGCAGTACGGCCTCCCCATCAAGGTGGTGAACCTCAACAACCGCTACCTCGGGATGGTCCGGCAGTGGCAGGAGTTCATGTACGAGAACCGGGAGTCGCACTCGTACCTGGATTCCCTGCCCGACTTCGCGGCGCTGGCCGAGAGCTTCGGGCACGTCGGGATGACCATCGAGAAGCCGGCGGACGTGGAGGGCGCCTTGCGCGAAGCGTTCGCCATGAAGGATCGCCTGGTGTTCCTGGACTTCATCACCGACCCGGCCGAGAACGTCTATCCGATGATGATGGCGGGGAAAGGCCACAACGAAATGGTGCTCTCGGAGCAGACCCGGCAAAGAGAGCTCGCCTGAACCGCGGCCCGGATCGTAAAGAGAGCGCGCCCGAACCGCCGGAGCATCGACCCCGGAGCATCGACCCCGGAGCATCGACCCCGGAGCATCGACCCTTGCGTCACATCATCTCGCTTCTCCTCGAGAACGAACCGGGCGCACTGAGCCGCGTCGCCGGCCTGTTCTCCGCCCGCGCCTACAACATCGAATCGCTCTCCGTCGCCCCGACCGAGGACGCGACGGTGTCCCGCATGTCCCTGGTCACCTCCGGCTCGGACGAGATCATCGAGCAGATCACGAAGCAATTGAACAAGCTCGTCGACGTCGTAAAGCTGCTGGACATCACCGGGGACGCACACGTCGAGCGCGAGATCATGCTGGTCAAGGTGCGGGTCGCCGGCAGCGCGTGCGAAGAGGTCAAACGGCTCGCCGACATCTTCCGGGGCCGCGTCCTCGACGTCACGCAATCGACGTACATCATCGAGATCACCGGTGACGGGTTAAAGCTCGACGCCTTCATCGACGCCCTCGACCGGCGGTCGATCATCGAGGTCGTGCGCTCCGGCTCCCTCGCCATCGGCCGGGGGGAGAAGGGGCTCAGGCTCTGAGCGGAGACGGCGGATGGCCCGGAACGATCCGGCACCCGCCGATGCGCTCATGCTGGAGGGCCTCTACTGGTGGGACGTCGCCACCTTCTTTCGCTGCCCCGTCGAGCGCAACCCGGACCGTTGCGACGTCGCCCTGGTCGGCGTACCGCACTCCACCGGCAACGGCACCACCGAGCGCGACCGGCACCTCGGCCCCCGGGCGGTGCGCGGGGTGTCGGCGACGGCCCGGCGCGTCCACATGGAGTTCGGGATCGATCCGTGGGGCCTTGCACGCATCCGCGACATGGGGGACGTGCCGCATCGGACGGACTACGCGATCCCGGCCGACGAATTGATCGTTGTCGGGGCGGTGCGTATCATCCGCCGGCGGAGGCTGCGGGGCATGGCGCAGTCTGGTAGCGCACCTGCTTTGGGAGCAGGAAGTCGGGGGTTCGAATCCCTCTGCCCCGACCAGTGTGGCGCCTCGCCCGGTCAGCACTTCGAAACGCGCCCGTAGCTCAGCCGGACAGAGCAGCGGCCTTCTAAGCCGCGGGTCGCAGGTTCGAGTCCTGCCGGGCGCGCCACAGGCGGTCGATCGACGTACGATGGTGGGCGTAGCTCAGTCGGTAGAGCTCTGGATTGTGGCTCCAGCGGTCGAGGGTTCGAATCCCTTCGCTCACCCCAGAACGGGCCGTTAGCTCAGTTGGCAGAGCAGCTGACTCTTAATCAGCGGGTCCCAGGTTCGAGCCCTGGACGGCCCACCACCTGCAACGATGCATTCCGAAAGCGGCAAACCGGTTCTCCTGGAAGCTCACGAGTCTTGCGGATTCGACATCCCCCGGCTCGACTCATGGCTCGCCGATCGGCTGGATGGATTCGGTGACGGACTTCGCGTGCGCCGGTATGAGGGAGGACAGTCGAATCCGACGTTCCTCGTCGAGTCCGCCACCCGACGGGTCGTGTTGCGCAAGAAGCCGCCGGGAACGTTGCTGCCGACCGCACATCAGGTCGAACGCGAGTACCGGATCCTCGTAGCGCTCACGGGCTCCGGCGTGCCGGTACCGGAGGTCTTCGCATTGTGCGAGGACGAGTCGGTGATTGGGACCGCCTTCTACGTGATGGCGCACGTCGATGGCAAGGTCTTCACCGATCCGCGGCTTCCCGGGCTGGAGCCGGGCGCCCGGCGCGGGCTCTACCTGTCGGCGGTGGCGGGGCTTGCCGCCGTTCATGCCGTCGATGTCGAGGCGGCCGGGCTCGGCCGGTTGGGACCGCCCACCGGCTATATCGAGCGCCAGATCAGGCGCTGGACGCAGCAGTACGAGGCCTCCCGCACCCACGACGTCGAGGCGATGAACGCATTGGTGCGCTGGCTGCCCGAGCACCTTCCGCCGTCTCCGCGCACCGTCCTCGTCCACGGGGACTACCGTATCGGCAACCTCGTGTTCACCGGCGACCGCAACCGGCTTGCAGGGGTGCTCGACTGGGAGCTTGCGACCCTTGGCGATCCGTTCTCGGATCTCGCCTATCTGTGCATGGGCTACCACTATCCTCCACCGGGGCGGCCGGGACTCGTTCCCTATCCCGACAGCGCGTCCGGAGTCCCTCGCGAATCGGAGATTCTCGACGAATATCGCCGATGTACGGAGATCGGCGATATTCCGCACTGGCGCTTCTATCTCGCATTCTCGTTCTTCCGCTTCGCCGCCATTCTTCAGGGGGTGTATCGCCGCGGGCTCGAGGGCAACGCCGCTTCCCGCGAAGCGCTGTCGAAGCGCGATCTCGTGCGGACGTGCGCGGAGATCGGATGGAGGCTCCGGCCATGAATCCGGCATTGTTCGGCATGGCCGGAAAGGTCGCTCTGATCACGGGCTCGAGCCGTGGTATCGGACGGGCGATCGCCGAGGCCTTCGCGGAGGCCGGGGCCCGGGTGGTGATCTCCAGCCGCAAGCAGGACGCCTGCGACCGCGTCGCGCAGGCGATTCGCTCCCGCGGCGCCGAGGCCGTCGCGATCGCGTGCAACGTCTCCGACCGCAACGCGATCGAGAGGCTGGTGGCCGGCGCCGTCGAGCGGCTCGGTCCGATCGACGTCCTTGTCGGGAATGCGGCGGCCAATCCCTGCTTCGGCCCGCTTCTCGACGTCGAGGACGGGACTTGGGACAAGGTCATGGACACCAACGTGCGCAGCAACCTCTGGCTGTGCAAGCGGGTGATTCCCGGAATGGCGGAACGAGGTGAGGGCGCGGTCATCCTCGTGTCCAGCATCGCTGCGTTCAAGGGCGATGCGGCGCTCGGCGCCTACGCGGTATCGAAGGCGGCGGAGATCCAGATCGTGCGCAGCCTTGCCGTGGAGTGGGGTCGGGCAGGGGTCCGGGTCAACGCCATCGCCCCCGGCCTTGTGAGAACGGACTTCGCCCGGGCCCTGTGGGAGGACGAAGCGCGCAGAGCGGCGCGCGAGAGGGTCACTCCGCTTCGCCGGATCGGTGAACCGGAGGACGTTGCCGGTGCCGCGGTGTTTCTCGCATCACGTGCCGGTGCATACGTGACGGGCCAATGCATCGTGGTCGATGGAGGCGTGACGGTCACGGACCCGGGTGGATAGTCTTCGACGGTAGGGTCGATTCGAAGAGGCTGCATCCGGAAAGATCCGCCCGGTATACTGGACGGGTCGATCGTCCGGACGACGAGGGGGGACGGAGCCGCGTGACATGCAGGTGACGGTTGAAACGACGCAGGGCCTGGAGCGGCGCATGCGGGTGGAGATCCCCGAACAGCGCATCAAGGGCGAGATCGACAAGCGGCTTGGGGATCTTGCCCGAAAGGTCAGAATTCCCGGGTTCCGTCCGGGGAAGGCGCCGGTCAAGGTCGTCGCCAGGCACTACGGCAGGCAGGTGCGCGACGAGGTGGTCGGCGGCATCGTCCAGGAATCGTTCCTCGATGCGCTCAGCCAGAAGCAGCTTCGTCCCGCCGCGACGCCGCACATCGCGCCGCTGGAGACCGGCACCGGCGACGGGGTGAGCTATACGGCGACGTTCGACGTGTTCCCGGAGATTTCCCTGCCGCGGTTCGACTCGATGGAGGTTGCGCGCCCGGTGGCCGCCGTTGCGGACGAGGACGTCGACCGGATGCTCGAGATGATCCGTATCCAGCGCCGGACCTGGAAGACGGTCGAGCGCGCCGCGACCCGGAGCGATCGCGTGGTCGTGGATCTCGAAGCCGTCGTGGACGGCAAGCCGCTCGACTCCGCTGCCGAGACGGAGCTCCCTGTGCAGCTTGACGCGGGGCGCATGGTCGACGGCTTCGAGGAAGGACTCGTCGGGGCCGGGGCCGGCGACGACAGGACGCTGGAGCTTGCGTTCCCGCAGAGCCATCCGGAGCACCTTGCAGGCAAGCCGGTGACGTTCAACGTGAAGGTGCGGCGGGTGGAGGAGCCGGAGATTCCGGAAATCGACGACGCCTTCGCCGAGAGCTTCGGGGTGGCGGATGGCGGGGTCGAAGCGTTGCGCGGCGAAGTGCGTGCGGACATGGAGCGCGAGCTTGCCGGCGGCCTGCGCGCCATGCTGAAGCAGCGCGTCATGGAGTCCCTGCTCGCGGGAAACGAGTTCGATCTGCCCGAATCGGTGGTTCGCGCCGAGACGGAGCGCGCGGCGCAGCGACGTCGTGAGGAACTCGCCGGCTCGGGGGGCGATCCGCAACGCCTGGAGCCGGACTCCGCGGTGTTCGAGGAGCCGGTACGGCGCCGTCTCTCCCTCGATCTGCTCGTTGCCGAGATCATCAAGGAGCACCGGATCGAGCTCGATCATGCCCGGGTACGTGCCCGGGTCGAGACGATTGCCTCGACGTACCAGGAGCCGGCCAAGGTCCTCGACTGGTACTACTCCGACCGGGAGCGCCTCTCCGGTATCGAGTCGGCGGTGTTCGAGGATCAGGTCGTGGAGTGGATCCTGGAGCACGCGCAGGTCACGGACGAACCGACCTCGTTTGACCGGGTTATGAATCCCGGGCAAACTGATACCATGGTCGAGTGACGGAAAGGGGCCGAGTGACGGAAAGGGCCGCGCCGGAGTCTTTCCGAGTCGGCACCGGATCGGGAACGCGAAGTTCTCCGCGCCTGCGGGACCGATGATCGGGCCCGGATCGATCATGAACCGGTGCCGGTGGAGCTTGGCCGAAGTCACCAGAATCGGGAGCCGGTGGCCTGACATGTCCGGAGCAACGCAGACCCGCGCCCTCAATCTCATCCCCATCGTCGTGGAGCAATCCGCGCGGGGTGAGCGTTCCTACGACATCTACTCGCGCCTGCTCAAGGAGCGGGTCGTGTTTCTGTGCGGATCGGTCGATGACCTCGTCTCGAACGTCGTGGTCGCGCAGTTGTTGTTTCTGGAATCGGAGAATCCCGACAAGGACGTCCACCTCTACATCAACTCGCCGGGCGGGTTGGTCACCGCGGGGCTCGCGGTATACGACACGATGCAGTTCATCAAGCCGGACGTGAGCACGATGTGCGTCGGGCAGGCGGCCAGCATGGGGGCGTTGCTGCTGGCCGGCGGAGCCGAGGGAAAGCGCTACTGCCTGCCGCATTCCCGTATGATGATCCACCAGCCGCTCGGCGGTTTCCAGGGCCAGGCCTCCGACGTCGACATCCACGCCAGGGAGATTCTGCGCACCCGCGAGCGTCTGAACGACATTCTCGCCGCACATACCGGACAGCCGATCGAGCGTATCCGGGCCGATACCGACCGTGATCGGTTCATGGAGGCGAACGAAGCGCAGGAGTACGGACTCGTCGATGAAGTGCTCCGGGCGCGGACTCCTCGGGCAGACACCGGGGGCGGCTGAAGCCGACGGCGGCGAAGCGGACCCGAAACCACCCGATGGCGAGCGACAGGCAAGGCAAAAGCAGCAACGGCGACCGGTTGCTCTACTGCTCGTTCTGCGGCAAGAGCCAGCACGAGGTCCGCAAGCTGATCGCAGGCCCTTCGGTGTTCATCTGCGATGAGTGCGTCGATCTCTGCAACGACATCATCCGTGAGGAGGTCCAGGAGAACGCCGGATCGGGATCATCGAGCAGGCTGCCTGCTCCCCGCGAGATCGACCACATCCTCAACGACTACGTCGTCGGCCAGTTCCAGGCGAAGAAGGTTCTTTCGGTCGCGGTGTACAACCACTACAAGCGGCTCGAATCCGGGGTCAAGGTCGAGGAGGTGGAGCTGTCGAAGAGCAACGTGCTGCTCATCGGCCCGACCGGCTGCGGGAAGACGCTGCTTGCAGAGACCCTGGCACGCCTGCTCGACGTCCCGTTCACCATTGCCGATGCCACGACCCTGACCGAAGCCGGATACGTCGGCGAGGACGTCGAGAACATCATTCAGAAGCTTCTCCAGAAGTGCGACTACGACGTGGAGAAGGCGCAGACGGGTATCGTGTACATCGACGAGATCGACAAGATCTCGCGCAAATCGGACAACCCTTCGATTACCCGGGACGTGTCGGGGGAGGGGGTTCAGCAAGCGTTGCTCAAGCTCATCGAGGGTACGGTGGCCTCGGTGCCCCCGCAGGGTGGGCGCAAGCATCCCCAGCAGGAATTTCTCCAGGTCAACACGTCCAACATCCTGTTCATTTGCGGAGGCGCATTCGGCGGGCTCGACAAGATCATCGAACGACGGGCCTCGCAGCATGGCGGCATCGGCTTCGCGGCGGACGTGAAGAGCAAGGATGACGGGAAGAAGGTTGGTGAGATTCTCAAGGAGGTCGAGCCCGAGGACCTCATCCGCTACGGCTTGATTCCGGAATTCGTCGGGCGGTTGCCGATTCTTGCCACACTCGAGGAGCTCGACGAAACACAGCTCGTCCAGATCCTCACCGAGCCGAAGAACGCGCTCGTGAAGCAGTACAAACGGCTCTTCCAGATGGAGGGTACGGAGGTCGAATTCCGCGAGGATGCGCTCGGCTGCGTCGCCCGCAAGGCGATGGAGCGCAAGACGGGCGCGCGCGGTCTCAGATCCATCCTCGAGCACGTGCTGCTCGATACAATGTACGACCTCCCCTCGATGGAGGACGTGGCGAAAGTCGTCGTCGACGAGTCCGCGATCGAAGGGGAGTCCGCTCCTCTGCTCCTCTACGAAGGTGACAGGCAGCGCGCCGCTCCCGACTGACGTCTCCGAATGGCGATGCACGGCACGATACCTTGCCTCGACCTCTCTGCGCCGGCACCGCGTATGCGCTTGAATTCCGTCTGCGCCGACGCCATGTACCGCGCATCGCAGGTCCTGGAGACCCCCCGGCTACCTGCCCGGCGTCGTCGGGCGGGCACCGTTGTCGGCTGAACCACTCTTCGGAGGTGCTCGACATGATCCCCGTGCTTCCTCTGCGGGACGTCGTCGTCTATCCGCACATGGTGATCCCTCTCTTCGTCGGCCGGGATCGGTCGATTCAGGCGCTCCAGCAATCGATGGAGAGGGACAAGCGGATCCTGCTGGTCGCACAAATGGACGCCGGCAAGGACAATCCGACGGTCGAAGAGATTTACCGGGTCGGCACGGTCTCCACCATCCTCCAGCTCCTCAAGCTTCCCGACGGCACCGTCAAGGTGCTGGTGGAAGGAGGGCAGCGGGCGCGAATCGACAGGTTCGAGGATGGGGAGTCGTTCCTCGGCGCCAGCATCACCCCGCTCGAATCGGGATCCGGGGACGGGCGTGAGATCGAGGCGCTGACCCGCTCTCTGCTCGCCCACTTCGAGCAGTACGTCAAGCTCCACAAGAAGACGCCGCCGGAAATCCTCGCCACGCTTTCGGACATCGATGACGCGGCACGGCTCGGCGACACCATCGCGGCCCATCTCGCGGTGAAGATCGAGCAGAAACAAGCCATCCTGGAGATCCACGACACGAAGGAGCGGCTGGAGCATCTGGTTGCGCGCATCGAGGAGGAAATCGACGTCCTGCAGGTCGAGAAGCGTATTCGCGGTCGCGTGAAGCGGCAGATGGAGAAGAGCCAGCGCGAGTACTACCTCAACGAGCAGATGAAGGCGATCCAGAAGGAGCTTGGCGACATGGACGAGTCGCCGAACGAGGTCGAGGAGCTTGCCAAGCGGATCGAATCGGTCGGGATGTCGAAGGAAGCCCGCGGCAAGGCCACCGCCGAGCTCAACAAGCTCAAGATGATGTCGCCGATGTCGGCCGAAGCCACCGTGGTCCGCAACTACGTCGACTGGCTGGTGAACGTGCCGTGGAAGAAGCGCACCCGTATCAGCCGGGACCTCCGCAAGGCCGAGGAAGTGCTGGAGGCCGATCATTACGGTCTCGAGAAGGTGAAGGAGCGCATCGTGGAATATCTCGCGGTGCAGACGCGGGTGAAGAAGCTCAAAGGGCCGATCCTGTGCCTGGTGGGGGCGCCCGGAGTCGGCAAGACCTCACTGGGCAAGTCGATCGCACGGGCGACGAATCGCAAGTTCGTGAGGATGTCACTGGGAGGCGTGCGCGACGAGGCCGAGATCCGTGGCCACCGGCGCACCTACATCGGCGCGCTCCCCGGGAAGATCGTACAGAACCTCGCGAAGGCCGGTGTGCGCAATCCCCTGTTTCTGCTGGACGAAGTCGACAAGATGTCGATGGACTTTCGCGGCGATCCATCCTCCGCGCTGCTCGAAGTGCTCGATCCCGAGCAGAACCACGCGTTCAACGATCACTATCTGGAGGTCGACTACGATCTCTCCCACGTCATGTTCGTCGCGACCGCGAACACCCTGAACATTCCGCCTCCGTTGCTCGACCGTATGGAAGTCATCCGGCTGTCCGGCTACACCGAGGACGAGAAGCTCAACATTGCGCTGCGCTATCTCCTGCCGAAGCAGATGAAGAACGCGGGTCTCGAGACGAGCGAGCTGGCGATTGCCGACGACGCGATCCGCGACATCATCCGCTACTACACCCGGGAGGCGGGGGTGCGGAACGTCGAGCGCGAGATCGCCAAGATCTGTCGCAAGGTCGTCAAGAAGAAGGTGGGCGACAAGGTGGAAGGCGCCGTCGAGATCGCTCCCGGCAACCTCGAAGACCACCTGGGTGTGAAGCGGTTCCGCTTCGGGCGCAAGGAGGAAGAGGATCGCGTCGGGCAGGTCACCGGGCTCGCCTGGACCGAGGTCGGTGGCGATTTGCTCACCATCGAGGCGGTGGTCGTGTCCGGCAAGGGCAAGCCCACCTATACCGGGCAGCTCGGCGATGTGATGCAGGAGTCGATCCAGGCCGCGATGACCGTGGTGCGCGCGCGGGCCGCGGTCCTGGGCATCGACGAGAAGTTCCACCAGAGGCGCGACATCCACATCCACGTGCCGGAAGGCGCGACCCCGAAGGACGGCCCGAGCGCGGGCGTCGGCATGTGCACGGCGGTCGTGTCCGCGCTCACCGGGATTCCGGTCCGCGCCGACGTCGCGATGACCGGAGAAATCACGCTCCGGGGCGAGGTCCTGCCGATCGGGGGATTGAAGGAGAAATTGCTCGCCGCGCTCCGCGGCGGAATTCGGTTGGTGCTGATTCCCGAGGAAAATGCGAGGGAGCTCGTCGAGATCCCGGACGACATCAAGTCCAACCTCGATATCCGGCCGGTGAAATGGATCGACCAGGTGCTGGACATCGCCCTGACCAGACAGCCGGCCGGCACGGACGAGCCGTTGGAAGAGGCACGAGTGGAGTCGTCCGATTCGGGCGAAGGAGACGTCGACCGGAACGGTCTGACCACGCACTGATCGAATCCACCGGGGTATGCGACACACCGGGACACTTCACGTTGACAGTCGTTTCAAGTGCTTGCTATATAATCGCGGCCGAAGACGGAAGCGGCCGGGGCGAGCCGACGGAGTGCGTGAAGCCGGTCTGCCGCTTGGCCGGTCACCGGAAGATGCCGTAGACTCGTGGCGCCTTCCGGGTGCTTAGCTCAGCGGGGAGAGCGTCGCCCTTACAAGGCGAAGGTCGGGGGTTCGAACCCCTCAGCACCCACCAGGAACGAATCGATGCCGGGTTTTTTTCGGAGTGGTAGTTCAGTTGGTTAGAATACCGGCCTGTCACGCCGGGGGTCGCGGGTTCGAGTCCCGTCCACTCCGCCACTCAATCGCAATCATCCTCTGAATTTACGGAAATTTCACGGACGAGGCGCCGAGTATTTCCGCCCCGCCCGGCTTCAACCCTGCATGAGGATCGGCGGCCGCATCCAGTCGATTCCCCCGGGCCGCAAGCGGCCGGCGCCGATCCTTGGAGACTTCGTTTCCCATGCTCCAGCTCATTCGCGACAGAGCTACCGGCTGGATAGCATGGGGGATCGTGATTCTCATCGCCATTCCGTTCGCGCTCTGGGGTGTTCATCAGTACGTGACCCCTGACAGCAGCGTCGCAGTCGCGACCGTCGACGACACGGAGATTGGCTTCTACGACTTCCAACGGCACTACGTGCGCAGCCGCCAGCGGCTCCAGTCGATTCTCGGCGCCGGGCTCATCGACGCGGAAGAGGACGATCGACTGCGTCGCGACGTGCTGGAGGGGATGATCGATTCCGAGGTCCTCATCGGATCGGGCATGGCCGCCGGCATGCGGGTGGGGGACGAGCAGCTCGCGAGCGCCATTCAGGCCCAGGAGGCCTTCCGATCCGGAGGCGGTTTCTCGCAGGACCTCTACGAGGGCTGGCTGCGCAGCCAGGGATATTCTTCCGTCGGATTCGAGGAAGACTTCCGGCGATCGCTGCTCGAGCGGCAAATCGCCTTCGGCATCTCCGGATCCGATTTCGTCTCCGCGAGCGGGTTGCGCGACGCGGCGCGGCTCCGGTTGCAGAAACGGACCTTCTCCCTGCTGACCATCCCCGCCGCCGATTTCGAGGGCCCCGAGCCGACGGACTCGGAGATCGGGGCACACTTCGAGCAACATCGCAGCGAGTACACGACGCCCGAGCGGCTGCGCCTGCGCTACCTGGAGATCTCGCTCGACGAGATCGCCGCGGGGATCAAGGCGGATGACGAGGAGCTCCGCGCCCTGTTCGATACCGAGCCGGAGCGCTTCGTCACCCCGGAAAAGCGGGAGGTTTCCCACGTACTCGCATCCGTACCCCTGGAAGCCGCAGCGGATGTCGTGGAGCAGGCGAAGGAGCGATTGGCCGCTTTGAAGGACCGCATCGTGGCAGGCGAATCCTTCGAGGATTTGGCGAGAGAGAGCTCCGACGACCCGGGGTCCGCGCCCGGCGGCGGCGCGCTCGGATCCATCGAGCGCGGAATCATGGATCCTGCGTTCGAAGAGGTGGCGTTTGCCCTCCCACCGGACCAGGTGAGCGATCCGGTGCGATCGAGCTTCGGATGGCACCTGATCAAGGTGACGTCGGTGCAGGAGTCCCGCGGCGCAACGTTCGAAGAGGTTCGCGATCGGGTGCTCGCGCAGTATCGCTCGCGCGAAGCGGAACGCATCTATGCGGAGCGTGTGGAGACCCTTGCCAACGTGACCTATGAACGTTCCGAATCACTCGAGGCCGGTGCCCAGGCGCTCGGTCTGCCGATTCGGGAAACCGGCCAGGTGACGCGCGACGGACGATCGGACGATCCCGTCGCTTCGCAGCCCGCGGTGGTCGCGGCGGCGTTCTCCACCGACGTGCTCGACGACGGCAACAACAGTGAGCCGGTCGAGTTCGCCCCGGGCCGGGTCGTGGTCGTGCGTGCGTTCGATCACGAGCCCCCGCGAAACCTCGATCAGGAGGAGGCGCGGCCCGAAATCGTCGACACCCTGCGGGCGGATGCGAGACGTGCGGCGGTGACCGCACGAGGTCGCGAGGTACTGGAGGATTTGCGCAGCGGGCGGGATCCGGTTTCGGTGGCGGCCGATTCCGGCCTCGAGTGGAGCCGGTTCGAGAACGTCGGCCGGATCGGCGGCGGGCTCTCCGAGCAGCTTCTCGAAGTGGCCTTCCGCATGCCCCGCCCCGATGGCGGAGCCGCTCGATTCGACGGAGTGGTCGACGATACCGGGGACTTCGTGATCGTGTCGCTGTCGCAGGTGGATGACGGCGACGTCTCCTCGATGAGCGATGAGGAGGGCCGCTCCCTGCGTCAAGCGCTGGAGGCCGACCGTGGCCGTGCCATGTTCGATGCGTTCGTCCGCGGCCGGCGCCAGACGGCCGACGTACGGATCATTGAGCAGAATCTGGAAAGCTGAGCACCCACCACGGCCAGAGCCGTCAGGCGGCATGCAATCGGCTCGACCTGCGAAAGCGCTTTTTCAGGAACTCCATCTGATCGGCGAGAATCCGCCGGTTGGACAGCACCAGATACTCCGCGCGATTGGGAACGTACGGCACCGCGAGCAGGGCCATGCCCGCTTCGTCCGGCGTGCGCGATCCCTTGGCGTGGTTGCACCCCCGGCAGGCGGCCACGACGTTGCTCCAGCAATCGGCCCCACCACGCGAGAGTGGTATGAGATGGTCCCGAGTGAGCAGAGACGCGGGGAGCCCACGCCCGCAGTACATGCACAGGTGATCATCGCGCAGGAACAGCTCCCGGTTCGACAGCGGCGGCACGAGCCGTTCATCGCCGGCGTTTCGGGAATAGCCCCGCACCGCGATGATCGAGTTGATGGTGATCTGCGATCGGCAGCCGCTGATCCGATTGAATCCGCCGTAGAAGGTGAAGGTACGCTCGCCCGCGGTCCAGGCGATCATCTCGCGCGAGTCCAGGATCACCGCGTCCTGCCAGGGAATCCAGCGCTGGGGACGGCCTGCGACGTCGAGCCGCAGAATGAGGGGGTCGATGACGGTATTCACGATCTCGACCGATGCGGGGGCGGTGCCATGGATTACGGTATTCCGCATCGAATTTCCATCAATCGACCTGCCGGACGCTTCACGGCGTCGCCATGCCCATCAGGCTGAAGCCGGCATCGACGTGGATGATCTCACCGGTGATGCCGGCCGCCATGTCCGAGCACAGAAACGCCGCGGTGTTTCCGATATCGTCGAGCGTGACGTTGCGCCGCAAGGCGGACGTGGTCTCGACCTGCCGGAGTATCTTGCGGAAGTCGGCGATGCCGGCTGCGGCCAGAGTCTTGATCGGCCCGGCCGAGATGGCGTTCGCCCTGATTCCGGCGGGACCCAGTGCCGCCGCGACGTAACGCACGTTCGCCTCCAGGCTCGCCTTCGCCGCACCCATCACGTTGTAGTTTGCGATCACGCGGGCGGCGCCGAGGTAGGTCAGGGTCAGCAGAGCGCCGTTGCGTCCGTGCATCATGGGTCTTGCCTCCTTGGCGAGCGCCGCGAAGCTGTATGCACTCACGTCGTGCGCGGTCGCGTGCGCGTCCCGGGTGAGGGAGTCGAGATAGTCACCCTGCAACGCCTCCCGGGGGGCGAAGGCGATTGCGTGCACGACGACGTCGAGCCCGTCCCAGCGTTCCCGTAATGCGTCGAACGTACGGCTGATCTCGGAATCGCGTGCGACGTCGCATTCCAGGACGATATCCGAGCCAGCCTCGGCCGCGAGCTTGGCGACGCGCTCGCCGAGACGCTGGTTCTGGCAGGTAAATGCGAGGTCGGCGCCCTCCCGGCGCATCGCGCGTGCAATCCCCCAGGCGATCGAGCGGTTGCTGGCGAGGCCGAGGATCAGGGCTCGTTTGCCTTCGAGAAGCGCCATCGTCGATTCAGTCCGGCCGAGGGTCGAATCCGGATTGTACCGCCTCGGAGGAGCATCCGGCAGAGAACGGCCCCACAACCGCGCCTCGGTCACGCGAAGAGGATCGGCCGGAAGATGGCCGGACCGCCGATCGGGCTCAGATGGCGGGAGCCGGTGTCAGGCGTACGTCGAGCTCCCGGTCGGGCATCAGCAGCTCACCCTTCCGAAGCCGGTTCCATTTGCGCAGGCTCGCCACGGAGACGCCGAACCGCCGCGAGATCTCCCATAGTGAATCGCCGCGCTTGACCCGGTATCGAATGCGCTCGCCCGGCTTGGGAGGAGCGGACCGCGGGGACATGGCGTTGCGGGGATACAACGCCAGCCGATGACCGGGCCGGAGCACCGTGTCGGTCGTCAGGCCGTTCCACGCCGCGAGCTGCCGCATGTCCACCCCGTGCCTGCGCGCGATGGCCCACAGGCTGTCTCCGGCGCGAACGCGGTGCATCGACTTCGCCAACCCGTCCGCTGCCCCGGGGCCGGCTCGTGTCGCGCTGTCGAGTCGCGACGTGTCGAACGTCCCGGACAAGGGCGGCAATATCAGATCGTGTCCGGCACGGATCCGATCCGAGGCCAGCCCGTTGAGGTGCTTCAGCACCGAGACGCTGGTTCCGTAGCGGTCGGCGATGACCGAGAGGGTGTCCCCGCGTGCGATCCTGTAGCGGGTCCAGCGCATCGGGTTCCTCGCCGGGAGCGCCGCAAGCTTCACGCTGAACCGCTCGACGACATGGGAGGGAAGCTGTAGCCGATGCGGGCCATCCGGGCCGGTCACCCCGCGCTTGAAACCCGGATTGAGCCGGCGGATTTCATCGAGCGTGATGCCGGCGAAGCCTGCCGCGACCCCGAGATCGATCGGACCGCGGAGAGGGACCTCCTGAAAGTAGACGCGGTCCGGAACCGGTTCGAGGACCACGCCGTATCGATCCGGATCCTCGACGACGGCGGCGATGGCGAGCAGGCGGGATACGTGAACTCGCGTTTCCCTGGGCAATCTCAGCGACCAGACGTCCGCCGGCTTGCCTTGCGCCCGATTTCGGGAAATCGCTCGCCTGACGTTGCCTTCGCCCCAGTTGTAGGCGGCGACCGAGAGCAGCCGGTCACCGCCGAAATCATCCAGGAGCTTCGTGAGGTAGTCCAGCGCGGCGCGGGTCGACGCCACAACGTCGCGGCGCCCGTCGTACCACCGGCTCTGCTCGAGTCCGTACCGCCTTCCGGTGGACGGCATGAACTGCCACAGACCCGCCGCGCCCGCCGGTGATCTCGCGAATGCCTGGAACGCGCTCTCGACGACCGGCAGCAGCGCGAACTCCATGGGCAAGCCGCGCCGCTCCACTTCACGTACGATATAGGCCAGATACGGTCGGGCCCGTTGCGTCATGCGGCGGAGATACTCGGGGTTTCTTCCGTACCAGTCGATTGCGCGCATGACTCGGGGGTGCGCCGGGCGCGGCAGGGACAGCCCCACGCGGATGCGTGTCCACGTGTCGCGATCCTTCGCCGGGTCCTTGCCGGATCCCGGTTGCGCCGCCGGCGTCCCCGAATCGCCGCCGGACGTGGCGAGCCCGGTCGGACCCGTCCGGGCGGGCGATCGGATGCCGATCGTGGCCGCCGGGTCCGCGTTCCATGCCGTCCCGCTCGTCGGGGGCGAATCCAGGTTGCTCTCCGCTACCCCGGCCAAAGTATCCTCGGACGTCGCATCCGCATCGACGCTCGACGGAGAGGCGTCCGGGACGGGCGGCTGCAAGGCGCAACCCGACAGCACCATCGAGATGGACAGAAGCCCGAGCGGCGGCCATGTGCGCGCCCGGGTTCCGGGCCGGCTTGTCGGGCGGATCCGAATAGTGGAGGCCACGCGGAAGAGCGTGCCGGCTCCGGGAGTCATGAGATGATGATCATCAGGCGGCTGTGCGAATGGTGCGCAATGCTAGGGAGCGGCGCCGGCCCGGTCAAGGTCGGGTGTCGATCGGAGCAGACGGGAATTTCGTGCCCGGCGATCGGTGGCACGAGGCGTTTTTGCCGCATAATGGCGTCATGACGAATGAAGCCGCCGACATCGCCCCCCCGCGGAGCCGGTATGTTGCGTCGCCGTTGCGGTCGGGCCTCTCGCAGTGGATGCGAAGCCCCGCGGGTGTCGATCTGCTCCGAATGGAGGTCGAACGCGTGCATGCCGCGGTCGGCAACCTGTTCGGATACCACTGCCTCCAGGTCGGGGACCTCGCGGGCGCGGATCTGCTGAGCGCAAGCCGCATCCTGGGCCGCACGGTCGTCGACGTCGACGGTGGTGCGCCGCGTGATCCATACCCGCTGGTCAGTGGAGCCGCAACGTTGCTTCCCATCGATTCGCATGCGGTGGACGTGGTCGTTCTGCCTCATGTTCTGGAGTTCGAATCGCGGCCTCACGAGGCGCTCCGGGAGGCGTCCCGCGTGCTCGTGCCCGAAGGCAGCCTCGTCATCCTGGGATTCAATCCGGTGGGCGTCATCGGGCTGCGGCGGATCTTCAGGTATCGTGCGCATACCGCCCCATGGTGCGGTACCTGCATCGGATCCGCACGATTGCGCGAATGGCTGACCTTGCTCGGATTCGACGTCGTCGATCAACGCCCCTGCTTCGCGTCGGGGCATGGAGCGCGCACCGGGCGGCGCGGCCTCCGCTCCCTCGCCGAGTGGGTTCCCCCCGCGCTCGCGAGCGCGAGGCTCATTCTCGCGAAGAAGCGCGTCAACTCGATGTTGCCGTTGCCGTCGCGCTGGAAGCCGAGACGGCGGCTGGCCGCCGTAGGGCTCGCGGGATCGTCGGTGAGAGCCGCCGGCGGTGAATGACGCGGTCGAGATCTTCACCGACGGTGCATGCCGCGGCAATCCCGGCCCAGGCGGCTGGGGAGCGGTGCTGCGCCATGGCGGGCACGAAAGGCTGCTGTCTGGCCGGTCGAACGATACGACGAACAACCGAATGGAGCTCACCGCGGCGATCGAAGCGCTGGAGGCGCTGCGTCGGCCGTGCAGGGTCAGGCTCAGCACCGACTCGACCTACGTGAAGAACGGGATCACGCAGTGGATCGAGAGGTGGAAGCGCCGGAACTGGAAGACCGTGAACGGCAAGCCGGTGAAGAACGTGGATTTGTGGCGGCGGCTGGATCGGGCCGCGTCGCGGCACCGGATCGAGTGGATGTGGGTCAGAGGTCATGCCGGTCACGAGGACAACGAGCGGGCGGATGCGCTCGCTCGTTCGGCCATCGAGGAACGGTTGTCGTGAGACAGGTGGTCCTCGATACGGAGACGACGGGTCTGGAGCCCGAGCTGGGGCACCGGATCATCGAGATCGGAGGCGTCGAGCTGGTGAACCGCCGCCTGACCGGCCGGCGGCTTCATCACTACCTCCAGCCGGACCGGGAGATCGACGAAGGGGCACTCGAGGTGCACGGCATCACCCGCGAGTTCCTGCGGGACAAGCCCCGGTTCGCGGACGTCCACGAAGACATCCTGGGATTCGTCTCGGACGCCCAGGTCATCATCCACAACGCCGCGTTCGACGTAGCGTTCCTCGACCATGAGCTCGCGCGCCTCGGAGACCCCGGCTTGCGGTTTGCAAGCTGCTGCCGGATCCTCGACAGCCTCGCGCTGGCACGCCAGCTTCACCCCGGGCAGCGCAACAGCCTCGATGCGCTGTGCAAGCGCTACGAGATCGACAACTCGGCGCGCGAGCTTCATGGAGCCCTTCTCGACGCCGAGATTCTCGCCGACGTGTATCTGGCGATGACCGGCGGTCAGGCGGTTCTGGAGCTCGGCGGCACCGGCGAGATCGTGGCGGCCACGAGCGTCTCGCACGGCGCATCCCGGACGAGACGTGCCGGCTCGATTCCGGTGGTACGAGCGAGCCGCGGCGAGATCGAAGCGCATGCGAGCCAGCTTGCCCACATCGACGAGAAGAGCGGCGGGCGGTGCCTGTGGCTGCGGATCGAGAGCGGATGAACCGTTTGCCGTGCATGGCATTTCGGGCGGGACCCGGCGTAGAATCGGAGAATGTTCTCCGGGGCCGGAGGGCACGGCGTTTCGAAGATTGCCAGACCAGCGATGGAGGGGAGCATGAATCCTTTGGACAGCATTACCGGAACCATCGTCAGCGGCGTCATTCTGTCGTTGATCCTGGCCGCGCTGATTTGAATCCCTGGTTCGAATCCGTGGCGGACCGGTAACGGGCCGACGACGATGACTGGGACAGACCTCTGGGAGATCGGACTATGGATGTTCTCGTGCTGGCGCTCGAGCGGTGGATCCACTTTCTCTCCGGCGTGACGTGGATCGGACTGCTCTACTACTTCAATTTCGTCCAGGTTCCCGCGATTGCCGCGGCGAATGCGGACAAGGGCGGCCCCGGACCGGCCGCGATCAACAAGTACGTCGCGCCGAGAGCACTGCTGTGGTTTCGCTGGGGCGCGGTCGTGACCTGGCTGTCGGGGGCGGCACTGCTGGAAAGT
Organism: Gammaproteobacteria bacterium; assembly: GCA_965204915.1. Lineage (GTDB taxonomy): Bacteria > Pseudomonadota > Gammaproteobacteria > HK1 > HK1 > HK1. Next base: position 644,048 of record OZ242023.1, read on the forward strand.
GCTCCGCATCTGAGCTTGGCGGACGCCTTCACTTTACAAGGTGCCAGCCAGGTGATCGGAGTGGGCGCCTGGCTCGGAACCATCATGCTGTTCAACGTCTGGGTCCTGATCTGGCCGAACCAGAAGAAGGTCCTCGGCATCGTCTCCGCGACCGACGAGGAAAAGAACCGGGCTCGCCGGGTTGCGCTGCTCGCATCGAGGACGAACACGATGCTGTCGATCCCGATGCTGCTGTTCATGGGAGCGTCCGCCCATGGCCTGCCTTACTGAGTGAGGTCGCTGCGGGATCCCGGGATGGCCGGTCGCATTCGGCCGGCCGGATCGGGGTCGCGGCTGCCGGATCGCGGGATACACGGGATACATGGGTATCGGGAACGTCTCCATCAGGGGGGCGGGGGTCGCGGCGTTCGTATCCGGAATCGTCCGGTGCCGAAAGGCAGGCATCCCGTCGGGCGGAGACAGGTACGACTCGGGCCTGATCGGGCGTCCTCGTTGCAGGATCCCCCATACATAGCGTCTCGCGAATCGATCCGCGGCCGGAGCGCCGTCTTCGCCGCAGGCTCGAAGCGGCCTTCCCGAGGATTCGCAGTGCCGAAGGGAGGCGGCGGACGCTTGCCGCACCGCCGGGCTCGTCCGGTAACGGCACGCCCGAGGAAGACACCGGCGCTCTTCGGATCCTCGACCCACGACCCTTTCCTTCCATGTACGGTCAAGCAAACCTCACCGGCCATCCCTTCCTTCGCGCCGACTTCGAGCACCGGATCTCGTGATGAGGATCCTGGTCAGCAATGACGACGGCTACCTCGCTCCCGGGCTGCGATGCCTCGCCGATGCTCTGGCTTCCCTCGGGGAGGTCATCGTCGTCGCGCCGGACCGCGACCGGAGTGGAGCGAGCAATTCGCTGACCCTGAGAGCGCCCATCCGCCCTCGCACCGCCGAGAACGGATTCATCTACGTCGATGGGACACCGACCGACTGCGTCCACCTGGCGGTCACCGGCCTGCTGGACCCGGAGCCCGACGTCGTCGTATCGGGTATCAACGCGGGCGCCAATCTTGGTGAAGACGTGATCTACTCGGGAACCGTGGCGGCGGCGATGGAAGGACGCCTGCTGGGGCTCACGGCCATCGCAGTCTCCCTTGCCTCCGGGCGCTGCCGCTACTTCGAGACCGCGGCCGGGGTGGCGGTCCGCCTCGTTCGGCGGCTGGTCGAGCATCCGCTCGACTCGAACGTGATACTCAACGTGAACGTCCCGGACGTCCCGGCAGGTGCGCTGCGCGGATTCCGCGCCACCAGGCTCGGGCATCGGCACCGGGCGGAGCCGGTCATTCGAATGAGCGATCCGCGCGGGGAATCCATTTACTGGGTGGGGCCTTCGGGAGCCGAGCAGGACGCCGGCCCGGGAACCGACTTCGAGGCGTTGCGAGCCGGCTTCGTATCCGTGACCCCTCTGCACGTCGATCTCACGCGACATCAGACGTTGAGCCCGGCCGAGTACTGGCTTTCGGAGATCGAGTTGCCGTGATCGATCGGTTCGAAGGGTCCGGCATGACGTCGATGCGCACGCGCGAACGCCTCGTGTCCCGTTTGCGCGATGAAGGGATCACGGACGAAAACGTGCTCGACGCCATTCGCAGCGTGCCGCGCCACATCTTCGTCGACGAGGCACTCGCGAGTCGCGCCTACGAAGACGTTGCGCTTCCAATCGGCATGGGGCAGACGATCTCGCAGCCGTTCATCGTGGCGCTGATGACGCAGGCCACCATCGCCGCCCCGACGCCGTCGAACGTACTGGAGATCGGAACCGGATGCGGATATCAGACCGCAGTGCTCGCCTCCCTCGTCACCCGCGTGTACACCGTCGAACGGATCGGCTTGCTGCTCACGCGGGCGCGGACGCGGTTGCGTGAGCTGAAAATGAGCAACGTCTGGTACAAGCACGATGACGGCAACGTCGGTTGGGCCGAGTGCGGGCCGTTCGATGCGGTGCTCGTCACCGCGGCCCCCACCCGCCTCCCGGAGAAGCTCGTGGACCAGCTCGTGGTGGGCGGCCGGATCGTGATCCCCATAGGGGATTCCCGCCGGCAGTGGCTGAAGGTGTTCACACGCACCGGATCCGGAGTGGAAGAAGACACGATTGCCGGCGTGAGCTTCGTCCCGATGCTCAGGGGCAGGGAGTGACGCGCGTCTTCAGGCTCTGGTGGGGGATGCGTGCCGCGGCCGGAGGATTCCCGCGGGGAGCCGCCGCGTGTCTGCTTGCGGGGCTCCTCTCCGGGTGCGGTGCCGGGGCCATCGCGCCGGTGCACTCACCGGCCGAGCCGACGATACCGGGCAGGGCGCGTGAATATCTTGTGGGCAGGGAGGATACGGTCTACTCGATCGCCTGGCGTTTCGGTGTCGACTACCGCGTACTCGCCGGGGTCAACTCGATCCGCGAGCCCTTCACGATCGTTCCGGGCCAGCGTCTCCTCGTTCCCGAGCCGGGCGACGTCCTGCCACCGGATCCGGAGCCCAGTCCGGCGCCGGCCGCTCCGGCCGTGCAGGCTCCGGGTACGAGCCCGGCGCCGGCTGCGCAAGGCGATGTCTCGGTCCAGGGAATCGGCGCGCCCTCCGCACCCGTGATCACCCCGCTGCCGCCTTCGCCGCCGGAGCCGATGCCTGCAACGCCACCGCAGCCTGCAACGCCACCGCAGCCTGCAACGCCACCGCCGGGCGAAGCTGCCGCAGAGGCTGCGCCGACGCCACCCCCGAGACCGCCGTCGAAGCCCGCCGCGCAGCCACCGCTTGCTGCCAGGACGGTGGCGGACGTGAGCTGGACGCGGCCGGCGCAGGGCAAGACGATCGGAAGCTTCGGACGCGGCGGCAACAAGGGGCTGGACATCGCAGGCAGGTTCGAGCAACCCGTCCGTGCCGCGGCGCGCGGGCAGGTCGTTTATGCGGGCAGCGGGCTCGTCGGCTACGGGAAGCTCGTCATCGTCAAGCACAACGCCCGGCTGCTGAGCGCCTATGCCCACAACGAGAGGCTTCACGTCGGAGAGGGCGAGACGGTGGCCGGCGGCCAGCACATCGCCGACATGGGGCGCTCGGGCAAGGGGCGCGTCATGCTCCACTTCGAGATACGGCGTGACGGAAAGCCCGTCGATCCCGTCCGGTTCCTGCCTTGATCAACGATCCTCCTGCTCGACGGGCAGCAGCAACGCCACGACCTTCCGCCCTTCCGCGTCCAGAATGTTGTACGTGCGGCATGCCGCCGGGGTCGACATGATCTCGACCCCGATACCGTCCCGCATCAACGGAGCGACAAGTCCGGGTGGCGGGAACACGTGACGTGCGCCCGTGCCGATGATGACGACTTCCGGAGCCTGTTTCCGAAGCCGCTGAATCGTGGCGGCGCTCAGATCGTCGGGTCCGCGCTCCTCGAAATCCGTTTCAAGCGTTTCCCGGGCGAGCAGCACCGTTCCGGTGAACACGGTCTCGTCCACCGTTACGAATCCGATGCCGTACGCGGTGATCCAGTGCCCGCCCGCGGCCTTGCGGTTCGAATGGAGCTTCACGTCGACCCCTCCCCCGAGCGCTCGGGCATGGCGCCGCCGGCTCGGGAGGGTGGAGGTACGGATCGACGGAGCACCATCACCGTATACTTCACCGGGACGGTCCCGGTTCGGTGGCCGGGGCACTCGATACCATGCGTTCATCCGTTGATCGAGGAAGGGATCGAGAGGGTACGAGACAGGGAGCGCACGAGTGAAGCCCCCGCGACCTGGCGCATCGTCGCGGGCGCGTATCCGTGGGTTGTGCAGAAGCCAGCCATCCGGAGGAGGTTACGGTATGCGAGTCGTTCTCCTTGGCGGACCGGGCGCCGGAAAGGGTACCCAGGCCGCGTTCATCACCGGACGGTACGGTATACCTCAGATATCGACCGGTGACATGCTTCGTGCGGCGATACGCTCCGGCAGTGAGCTCGGGGCCGGGGCAAGGGTCCTGATGGATGCGGGGCGCCTCGTTCCCGACGAGATCATCGTCGGCCTGGTGGAGGAACGCATCGCGGCCGACGACTGTGCGAACGGATTCCTGTTCGACGGTTTCCCTCGCACGATTCCGCAAGCAGAGGTGATGCGTGCGCGAGGGATACGCATCGACGCGGTGGTCGAGATCATCGTTCCCGACGAGAACATCATCGAACGCATGAGCGGTCGTCGAGTGCATCCGGGCTCGGGAAGAACGTATCACGTGCGGTTCAATCCGCCGGTGACGGAAGGGCTCGACGACGTGACCGGAGAGCCGCTGGTGCAACGGGACGACGATCGGGAGTCCACGGTACGGCGCCGGCTCGAGATCCATCACGAGCAGACCGCCTCGATCATCGAGTATTACCGGCGGTGGGAGAAGGACGATCCGGGCTCGGCGCCCCGGGTGTCACGCATCGACGGTCTCGGCACGCTCGACGAGATCCGTGAACGGGTGTTCGCGACGCTCGACTCGGGGTGACGGGCTCCCGGGGACACGTCGAAGCGGCTTCCGTCATGTCCGGCCTTCGGGCCGGCGCCCCGGATGCGCGCCATCCGCCCCGGATGCGCGCCATCCGCCCGAGCGCGCCGCGAATTGCCAGCGCCGGATGATGATGGAACACTTGCCATCCGTCCCCTGCGGAGTGGTCTCCGGGATACGCGATGATCGACGAAGACGGATTTCGGCCCAACGTCGGGATCATCATTCATAACGATACGGGCCGTGTGCTCTGGGCACGCCGCATCGGCCAGGATGCGTGGCAGTTCCCGCAAGGGGGCATCAAGGCGCACGAGGCGCCGGTCGATGCCCTGTATCGCGAGCTGGAGGAAGAGCTCGGGCTGTCCCCGGCCCACGTCGAGTTCATCGGCCAGACGCGCGACTGGCTTCGCTACCGCCTCCCCCGGCGATACATCCGGCACCGGCCCGGCACCGTCTGCATCGGGCAGAAGCAACGATGGTTTCTGCTACGCCTGCTCGGTGACGATGACAACGTACAGGTCGACGCGAGCGAGCAGCCGGAGTTCGATCACTGGAAATGGGTCAACTACTGGCATCCGGCGCGCGAAGTCGTGTTCTTCAAGCGCAACGTCTACCGCCGCGCGATGAAGGAGCTCGCCCCTCTCCTCTACCGCCGGCTTGCCCGACGCTGATGAGCGATTCGGTGCCCTTTCACGAAAATCCTTCCAATTCAGCCAGATACGCGCGTCGTATGGTGGAGGCGGCGGGAATCGAACCCGCGTCCGCAAGCACTCTGCCTTCGGCTCTACATGCATAGCCGCGTCTTTTCGTTTGACCGTACCGCCACCCGACGGGCAGGGCTGCGAGACGGCGAGCCTCCAGGGATCTGACGACTATCGAGTGAGGCGCTCGAAGCCGCGGGCTTGTGTAGGTCGACCCCCGGGATCCGCACGCACAAGCACATGACGGTCGGAGGCTGGCTGCTGCTTAAGCGGCCAGAGCGTAGTTGTCGTCGTTGGCAACTAATGTGTTGCAGCCGGATTTACGAGGAAGCTGCATCCTCGGCATGCACCTCGGGCTTCATCACCCACGTCGAAGCCATGTCGCCCCCATGTTGTGGTCCGCCGAGTGTAACGCCCGATTCGCGGTATTGCCACCGTCCGTCACGGCCGGGCAATCGCTTTCGGATTTCGCGGTTTTCTCGATTCCTCGAACGATTCGCACTCCGGTCGATTTCGAGGACCGGAGAGCTCGGATGCGGGAGATTTACGTTATCTTTCAGGATATCGAGGACCCCAGGGGCAGTAACGCGACGCGCCATGACCTTCACGAGACGCCGATGACAGCCCTTCCGTCAACCCTGTCGGGAGGAGAGGGGTGCGACGCGCCGAACCCCGGCGCTACGCCGCCTGCCACCGGCCACACACCATGATCGCACCATGATCGACCGGCGGCTCCAGGTATTTCACGCCGTGGCGGAGCTCAAGAGCTTCACCCGCGCCGGCCAGCGGCTGCATATGACGCAGCCGGCGGTGACCTCCCATATCCGCCAGCTCGAGGAGCACTTCAACACCCGGCTCTTCGACCGCGAGCACAACCGGATCGAGCTGACCGCGGCAGGACGGCGGGTGGAGGAACATGCCCGGCGCATCCTCACGCTGTACGCCGAGATGGACGGCTCGCTCCGGGAGTTGACCCACGACATGACCGGGACGTTGATGCTCGGCGCGAGCATGACCATCGCGGAATACGATCTGCCGCGGCTGCTCGTGCGCTTCAAGCAGCGGTATCCGGAGGTGAACGTCCGTCTGCTGGTGTCGAACACCGACGGCATCGTGCAGATGGTGGTCGAGAACCGCATCGATCTCGGACTGGTGGAAGGACCGGTGCACAACCGCAGCCTCGCGGTGCGGCGTTACGACGTCGACAAGCTCGTCGTCGCACTCCCCCCCAGGCACCCGCTCGCGGGCGAGCCGTGCATCCGGCTCGCGGCCCTGCGCGGCGTTCCGTTGATCCTGCGCGAGGAAGGATCGGGAACCCGCGAGGTGTTTCTCGATCATGCGCGAACGGCCGGCTTCGCGCTCGACGACTTCGACGTGGTCATGGAGCTCGGAAGCCCGGAGGCGATCAAGGGCGCGGTGGAAGCCGGCCTCGGCATGACCGTCATCTCCATCGCGACCCTGCGCAAGGAGATCGCGCTGGGCACCCTGCGGACGGTGGATCTGGAGCCGCCGATCGAGCGCCCGTTCTCGTTCGTGCACCAGAAGCAGAAGTTCCGGGTCCCCGCGGTCGAGGAGTTGCTGCGCTTCGCCACCCGCGGCGAATCGGCGGCCTGACGCCGCGCGGTGGGCACGGCGGGCGGCAAGGCACGGCATCGACCGCATATCGCTCCCCTTGATCCGGCCGCGAATACTCGAACCCGGCGACACGCGCGGCATGGCGCTGGCGCTGCTCTCGGCGGTCGGCCTCGGTCTCGCGGTCGCGGTGGCGCGCTATGCCTACGAAGGCGGCACCAACGGGCTGACGATCGCCTCGGCGCGGTCATTCGCGCTGGTCGCGGTGTTGTTCGTCTATTGCCGGGCGACGGGGCGCTCGCTCCGCCTGCACCCCGCCGACCGTCGGCGCTGTGCGGGGCTCGGGTTGCTGATGGGGATCGGGTTCTATGGAAACGTCGGGGCGGTGGAGTACATCTCCATCGGGCTCACCGCGTTGCTCTTCTTCACCTTTCCGCCGCTCATCGGCCTGATCCAGGCGATGCTGGACCGGGCGTGGCCCGCCCCTGCGAGGGGCGTGGCGCTGGCGATGGGGTTCGCCGGACTCGCGACCATGCTCGGCGCCTCGCTCGGGGCGTCCGATCCGCGCGGGGTGGCGCTGGTGCTCGGTGCGGCGGTCGCGGTCGCTCTGAACTCGGTGGGGATCGTGCGCTGGGTGGGGCACGTCAACCCCCTGGTGGCGATGTTCCACATGGCGGTGGCCGCGACGGTCGCGCTGCCGGCGCTGGCGCTGGCCACCGGCAGCGTGCAGCTCCCCGTCTCCGGGATCGGATGGGCGGGCATGTTCGGGGTCATCGCATTGCAGTGCGCATCGCTGCCGCTCTATTTCGTCGCCATCTCGCGGATCGGGGCGTTGAAGGGCGCGATGCTGTCGAACGTCCAACCGGTGACCAGCATCGTTGCGGCGCGGGCGCTCTTCGGTGAGCTGCTCGGCGCCGCGCAGCTCGCCGGCGGAGCGATGGTGCTCGCGGGAATCATGCTCATGCAGTGGCACGACGCGCGATCGAGGTCCGGCCGGAGGTTCGTCGAGCCTCTACACGCCCGCCCGGGGCGACTATCATCCGATACCCCGCGCGGCAACCGCGGAGGGCGGGTGGAAGACGGGGACGCAGAGAGGTGAGAGAGAAGACGATGAGCGGACGAGTGGAGATCGGTGGTCTCGGGATCGCCAAGGACCTGCGCGATCTGGTCAGGGATGAAATCGCTCCGGGAACCGGGGTCGAGCCCGATGCGTTCTGGCGCTCGCTCGCGGACGTTGTCCGGGATCTCGGACCGAAGAACCGTGCGCTGCTCGATCGGCGGGACCGGCTCCAGGCGCGGATCGACGCATGGCACGCGCAACGCAAGGGGCAGCCCATCGAGCCGGACGAATACCGTGCCTTTCTGGAATCCATCGGCTACCTCCTCCCGGCCGGCGAGGACTTCCGGATCGACACCGCGAACGTCGACGACGAGATCGCGCTGATCGCCGGCCCCCAGCTCGTGGTCCCGGTGGACAACGCCCGCTACGCGCTCAACGCCGCCAACGCCCGCTGGGGCAGCCTCTACGATGCGCTGTACGGCACCGACGTGGTTCCTCGCGAGGACGGCGAGCCTGAATCCGGCTCCCGATCCGGCGGAATCGACCCGGTGCGCGGGAAGCGGGTGATCGCATGGACCACCGATTTTCTCGACGAAGCAGTCCCGCTCGAAGAGGGCTCCCACGCCGACGTCACCGCCTACACGCTACGCGGGCACGGCGCCGGCGATGACGACGACGATGGCGCCGATGACAAAGCCGGAGGGAGCGATACGGCGGAAGGCGCCGGCGTCCGGCTCGTGGCCGTCCTCGCCGACGGCTCGCAAACGGGGCTCGCGGATCCGGCGCAGCTCGCCGGATATCGGGGGCGGGCCAAGAAGCCGGACTGCGTGCTGTTGAGCCGCCACCGGCTGCACTTCGAGCTGCACATCGAGCGCGAGCACGAGATCGGGAAGCTCAGCCGGGCCGGCGTCCGGGACGTCGTGCTGGAAGCGGCGGTCACCACCATCGAGGACTGCGAGGACGCGGTCTCCGCCGTGGACGCCGAAGACAAGACCCGTGTGTACCGCAACTGGGCGGGGCTGATGAAGGGCACGCTCGAAGCCACGTTCACCAAGGGCGGCCGGGAAGTCGTCCGGCGGCTCGCCCCCGACCGCACCTACCGCGCCCCCGGCGGCGGCACGGTCGTGCTTCCCGGGCGCAGCCTCATGCTGGTACGCAACGTCGGCATCCACATGTACACCGATGCGGTGCTCGACGCGGACGGCGGCGAGATCCCCGAAGGCTTCCTCGACGCGATGGTCACGGTGCTGGCCGCGAAGCACGACCTCGACGGCCGCGGAGAGATCGCGAACAGCCGCAAGGGCAGCGTCTACGTCGTCAAGCCGAAGCTCCACGGCCCGGAGGAGGTCGCCGCCACCGTCGAGCTGTTCGAGCGGGTGGAGGATGCCCTCGGCCTCCCTCGCGACACCGTCAAGATCGGGATCATGGACGAGGAGCGGCGCACCACCGTGAACCTCGGCGAGTGCATCCGCGCCGCGAGGTCCCGCGTCATCTTCATCAACACCGGCTTCCTCGACCGCACCGGCGACGAGATCCACACCTCGATGGAGGCCGGTCCGGTCATCCCGAAGACGGAGATGAAGGCGGCGCGCTGGATCGCGGCCTACGAGGACTGGAACGTCGACGTGGGGCTCGCGGCCGGGCTCGCGGGCCGCGCCCAGATCGGCAAGGGCATGTGGGCCGCCCCCGATGCGATGGCCGACATGATGGCGCAGAAGATCGGACACCCCCGCGCCGGCGCCAACACCGCGTGGGTCCCCTCCCCCACCGCCGCCACCCTGCACGCGGTCCACTACCACCGCGAGAACGTGGCGGATCGCCAGAGGGAGATCGCCCGGCGCGGACGGCGGGCGGATCTCGGCGCCATTCTCTCCGTCCCGCTCCTCGCGGGCCGGAACCTCCCGCCGGAGGAGATCCGGAGCGAGCTGGAGAACAACGCCCAGGGGATCCTGGGCTACGTCGTGCGCTGGGTCGGCCAGGGCATAGGATGCTCGAAGGTGCCCGACATCGGCGACGTCGCCCTGATGGAGGATCGGGCGACCTTGCGCATCTCCAGCCAGCACATCGCGAACTGGCTCCGCCACGGCGTGATCGACGAAGCGCAGGTACGCGCCACCTTCGAGCGGATGGCGGCGGTGGTGGACCGGCAGAACGCGGACGATCCAGCCTACCGCCCGATGGCGCCGGACCCGGACGCGAGCATCGAGTTCCAAGCCGCGCTGGAGCTCGTGTTCAAGGGAGCCGGGCAGCCGAACGGCTATACCGAATGGATCCTGCACCGCCGCCGCCGCGAGGCGAAGGCGGGACGATAGCCGGACCGGTGCGATACCCTCCCGCTGCCCACCACGGAGAACACCTTCCCGCCGCCCATCACGGAGAACGCCGATGCCCGCCCCCCGCCTGCCGGACGACGACACCCTCGTCATCCATTTCGCCCACGTCGCCTATCGGCTCGCCGAGCGGTTCGCGTTGCGCCGGACCGGAATCGGGCACTTCCAGACCTGGAGCCGCGAGGACACCCTCGCCCGCATCTCCGAAGGCCACGTCCTGGTGCTGTCCGGGTTCTGGTCCGATGTGATGCTGGAGCGCGCCGCGAACGTCCGCTTCATCCAGGTCTGCGCGGCGGGCTACGATCAGTTCGGCCTGGATGCACTGCGGGCCCGCGGCGTACGGCTCGCCAGCGGCAGCGGCGTCAACCGCAACGCGGTGAGCGACCACGCGATGGCCCTGCTGCTCGCACTCGCACGGCACCTCCATGCCGGGCGCGACCGGCAGCGCGAGCACGTCTGGCGCGGGATGATCTCCGACCTCGGGCAGCGTGAGGAGGAGCTCGCCGGGAAGACGATGGTCGTCTACGGACTCGGCGCCATCGGCTCGCGCCTCGCCCGCCTCGCCCGCGCGTTCGAGATGAACGTCATCGGCATCAAGCGCGACGTCGCCACCCACGACGGCTCCGCCGACGAGGTCCGGCCGCCGGGCCGGTTTTTCGACTCGCTCGCCGAGGCGGACGTCGTCGCACTGACGTGTCCGCTGACGCCGCAGACGGAGGATCTGATCGACGCGGCGGCGCTGGCGCGGATGAAGCCCGATGCGTACCTGATCAACGTGGCCCGCGGACGCTGCGTCAACGAGCCGGATCTGATCGCCGCCCTCGAACGTGGCGCCATCGCCGGCGCCGGCATCGACGCCACCCGGGAGGAGCCGCTGGCCTCCGACTCCCCGCTATGGGATCTGGAGAACGTGCTGATCACGCCCCACACCGCCGGCGAGACCCGAAGGTACGAGGACAACGTGGTGGACATCCTCATCGAGAACGTCCGCCGCTTGCAGCGAGGGGAGGACACCCTCGTCAATCCGATCGTCTGAGACCCGCGCCCCGGGACGGAGCGTGGCATCGGGGCCTGGGCCGGGGACCTGGCCCAGGGATTCGGCCCGGGGACTTGGCCCGGGGATTCGGCATGGGCACGGCCGGAGCATCGGATCCCGACCCACCTGCACGGGGGGCGGCTCTGGCGTGAGCCGGGCGGATACCGCCACCATCCAGGCATCACCGGCGGACCTGCAATGGCGATGAAACCTGCGGCGGATACCGGCGACGACGTGGTCCGGCCTTCCACGGTCATCCGCCGGATCATCGGGAGCCACCGCCTCGCTACGCTCGTGCAGCGCCGGGACGGTCCGGGCCTCGCGTTCGCGGCGGCGCACGCCGCGCTCATCGTCGCCGCCGGATGGGTGCTGTGGCGCGTGCTCGGCACCGTCTGGGCGGTGCCGGCCACGATCGTGCACGGCATCCTCATCGTCCATCTGTTCGCGCCCTTCCACGAGTCCACCCACTACACCGCGTTCCGTACCCGATGGTTGAACACCGCGACCGGCTGGATCACCGGACTCGTCCTGATGCTGCCTCCGACGGTGTTTCGCTACGAGCACACCGCGCACCACAGGTACACCCAGGACGTGGAGCGCGATCCGCAGATGATCCCGATGGGCGAACACCGTTGGGGATTTCTGTACTACGCGAGCGCCGTCCCGTACTTCCGGGGCGTCCTGTCGGTGCTTCTCCGCCATCCCCGCGGCGGCCTGGATCCGTCCGAGCGGAGCAACGTGCCGCGGGCGTTGCACCGTGCGGTACAGCGCGAGTCGTGGATCTTCTGGGGTGTCTACCTGGCGCTCGCCGCCCTGTCGGTTCATTTCGAATCGTGGCTCGCGGTGCAGCTCTGGCTGCTGCCCCGGCTGGCGGGCGAGCCGTTCATGCGAATCATCCGGATGTCGGAGCACGTCGGCTGCCCGCGGGTTCCGAACATGCTGGAGAACACGCGCACCGTGTTCACGGCTGCGCCGCTCCGGCTGCTCGCCTGGAACATGGCGTACCACACCGCTCACCACGCGCTGCCCCAGGCGCCGTTCTTCCGGCTCCCGGCGCTCGACGCGGTGCTGCACGATCACGTGGCGGAGACCCGCGAGGGATATGTGGACTTCGTGCGCACCCACTTCCACGGGATTGCGCAGTAGTGGAGCGACCCCCCGGCGGTGACGCGAACGACGGTTCGAGACGGACGCCCGGCACGTGCTTCGACGCTCCGGGCGCCTCTCCGGACAGGCCGGAGCAGAACCGCAGCGGTCCTGCGAGGACGTCGGCTCCCTCGGACCCACTTCGACGGACCATGGGAGGGCTCCTCATCCCGACGCTGTGGTCCGCGCTTCGCCGCCGGCCCCGAGCCATTCGGCGAGCACCTCGTCGGTATGCTCGCCGAGCATCGGGGCAGGGCGGCGCACCGCACCCCCGGTCTCCGAGAGCTTGACCGGCACGCCCAGGGTCTTCATGGGTCCCGCCGCCGGATGCTCCACCTCCTGCACCATGTCGCGGGCGAGGCAGTGCGGGTCCGAGAGCGCCTCGACGTGGTTCATCACCGGCCCCGCCGGAACCCCGGCCGCTTCGAGCTTCGCGCACCAGTGGGCGGTGGTCTCCCGCTCGAAGCAGGGCGTCATCGCCTCGACCAGGGCGTCGATGCTCCGCACCCGATCCGGCTTGGTCGCGAAGCGGGGGTCCCCGATCAGGTGCGGGCAGCCGAGGATCTCGCAGGTCAGCGTCCAGAAACGGTCGTTCGCACAGCCGACGGTCAGGTAGCCGTCGGCGGTGGGGAAGAGCTGGTACGGGGCACTGCCGCGGTGCCCCTGCCCGAGTCGTTCGGGGACCTCGCCGTTCGCGAACACCCCGGCCGCCTCGTACACGCCCAGCGAAAGCCCGGACTCGAACAGGGACGTATCGACGTGCTGGCCGCGCCCGGTCCGCTCGCGGGCGGCGAGTGCGGTGAGGATGCCGATGGCGCCGTTGAGTCCCGCCCCGAGGTCGGTGATCGGGATGGGAATGCGGAACGGAGGCCCCTCGGCGGGGCCGTTGATGCTCATCAATCCGGACATCCCCGCGGCGATGAGGTCGAAGCCGCCGCGCGGCGCGTACGGGCCGGTCTGGCCGAACCCGGAGATCGAGCAGTAGACGAGCCGGGGGTTGAGGGCGGACAGGGCGTCGTAGCCGATCCCCAGCCGCTCGGCGGTGCCCGGCTTGAAGCTCTCGATCACGACGTCCGCGATCGCGGCCATCGCCTCGAACGTCGCGAGGTCCCCGGCCGATTTCAGGTCGAGCGCCACCGAGCGCTTGTTCCGGTTCCAGAGCATGAACGGCGCGCTCTCGCCGCCCACGAAGGGCGGTGTCCGGCGCATGTCGTCCCCGCCCTCCGGGCGTTCGATCTTGACCACGTCGGCCCCGTGGTCGGCGAGGACCATCGCGCAGTACGGGCCGGAGAGGTGGATGGTGAGGTCCAGCACCTTGAGGTGCTCGAGGGACATGGGCATGGGACGGCTCCTCTCGTGGATCGCGCTCGAATCGAGTGTATCCCGCCGGCGCCGGGGGCGGGGCGGTACGGCCCGTCGGAGGCGGCGGGTATTCCTGCATGCGGTCTCGTATCCCGAGCTTCGGGATTCGCTGGCCGAAACGGATTCCCGCTACCCGCTTTCGCGGGCACGAGCTTCGCGGGAATGACGGCCAGCCAAAAGGCAACGCGTCTCGCTGAAATGGCGTCATTCCCGCGAAAGCGGAATCCATCGCCCGATTCAGGCATTTTGAATCCCGAAATTCGAGTTGTATCCTCCCTGCTGCCCGGACGCTTCGCCGGGAGACCGGCATCGGCCTATCCGCGACCCGAACCGATGAGCAGCGCACACGACAGCCGGTTCCTGCCCGACGAGCACGATCATCGCCGTTGCGTGGCGAATGCGCTCGGCGACGCGAGGGCCGTCTGCGCGGAGCGGGGAGCGCGGCTTACGCCGGTGCGCCGGCGGGTGCTCGAGATCATATGGCAGAGCCACCGCCCCCTCGGGGCGTACGCGATCCTGGAGGTGCTCTCGCGCGAGGGATATTCCCCGGCGCCGCCTACCGTGTACCGCGCCCTGGAGTTCCTGCTGACGCATGGTCTCGTGCATCGACTGTCGTCTCTCAATGCGTTCATCGGATGCACGAGCCCCGGACATCCCGGCACCGGGCAGTTTCTTCTGTGTGCCGCCTGCGGCACCGTGGCGGAGATCAACGACGTCACGGTCGATCGTGCGATCAAGCGCAGCGCCGCGGCGGAAGGCTTCACCTCGCGGGCGCAGACCGTCGAGATCAGTGGAATCTGTTTCTATTGCCGGGAGGTCCCCGACGCCGGCGCGCAGTAGCGGGCCGACCGCCGGCTCCGCGATTCCCGGCCCCGGACGGCCCTCCGACCCATGCCTTCTCCGCCGAAGATCGTCTCCATCGCCCGGACGCTCTCGCGCCGGGCCGGCGCGCTGGCGTTCGCCCCCCCGGTCACCCACGTCTACAACCCGCTCGAGTACGCGTGGACGCCGCACCGGGCCTATCTCGTGCGCTACGGCGCCGGCTCCCCGGAGGTCCTGATGCTGGGGATGAACCCCGGGCCTTTCGGGATGGCGCAGACCGGGGTTCCCTTCGGCGACGTCGACATGACCCGTGACTGGCTCGGGATCCGGGGAAGGGTCGGGCGCCCGAAGGCCGAGCATCCGAAGCGGCCCGTCGCCGGCTTCGGCTGCCCGCGCGGGGAGGTGAGCGGGCGCCGGCTCTGGGGCTGGGCCCGGAGCCGGTTCGGGGGGCCCGAGGGCTTCTTCGAACGCTTCTTCGTCTGGAACTACTGCCCGCTCTGCTTCATGGAGGCATCGGGCCGGAACCGCACCCCCGACAAGCTTCCGGCCGTCGAACGGGCGCCGCTCTACGAGGCGTGCGACGAGACCCTCGTGCGTGTGGTTCGCGCGCTCGGGACGCGGCACGTGCTGGGGATCGGGCGGTTCGCCGCGGACCGCGCGCGGGCCGCACTGGCCGGCGTCGTGCTCGGCGGCGATGCGGTGACCGTGGGCATCGCACCGCATCCGAGTCCCGCGAGTCCGCTCGCCAATCGCGGCTGGACCGAGGCATTCGAGCGCGCGCTTCGAGACGGCGGAATCGCCATCTGAACGTTGCCGGCCCTCGCGAGCGCCGGCGAGACGAGTCCATTCCGCGATGTCCGACCGATCGTCACCGCTCCAGGAGCGCATCCTCTATCCCGGCGGCGCCTGGGAGCACTCGCATCCGGATCGCATCGCGGCCAATGCCCGGATGCACGGCTTGCAGCCGGCTCCGGTCGAGCGCTGCCGCGTGCTGGAGCTCGGATGCGGGGCCGGCCGCAACCTCGTCGCAATCGCCTACGGGCTTCCCCATGCGCGTTGTACGGGCATCGAGCTCGCGGCCCGGCCGGTCGAGCTCGGGCGGGAGCTCGTCGCGGCGCTCGGCCTCTCCAACGTCGAGCTGCAACAGCGTGACCTTCTCGACGTCCCCGCCGATCTGGGGGAGTTCGACTACATCATCGCCCACGGGGTGTACTCATGGGTTCCGGCGCCGGTGCGCGATGCGCTGATGGCGGTCTTCGCGCGCCATCTCGCCCCCCAGGGGATCGCCTATCTGAACTTCAACGCCCTGCCCGGCGGCCATCTGCGCCGCCTGGTCCGCGACATGATGCAGTTCCGGCTCGCGGTGTTCGACGATCCGGAAGCACATGGCGAAGACGCGGTGCGGTTCGTGCGGCTGGTCGCCGCCGCCCAGCCCGAAGGATCGTCGTACCGGCTGATGCTCGAAGAGGAGCTCCGCCGCATCGAGCACAATCCGCCGGGCGTGCTCTTCCACGACGACCTCGTTCCGCACCGGCAGGCGTTCCACTTCCGGCGCGTGGTGGAGCACGCCGCGCGGCATGGGTTGCAGTACCTGTGCGAAGCGCGGCCCGCCGACGTGCACCCGGGCCGGTATCCGGCGGAGATTCGAGCGGCGATGCACAGGTTCGGCGGCGGCCGCATCGCGCGCGAGCAATGCTTCGACTTCCTGGTCTGCCAGATGTACCGCTGCTCCCTGTTCTGCCGGCGGGGCCTCGTACCCACACCCCCTCCCGGCCCGGACCGGATGCGCGGACTGCGCGCCGCTTCATCGCTCGGATCGATGCCGGCTCCCATCGATTCCATCGGCGGCGACGTGTCCTCGCCCCCGGCACCGGAGGGCGTCGTGTCTTCGCCCGGGACGCCGCACGGCGCCGGCAGGCACGGCAACGGCCCGGCCGGGGATGCAGTGCTCCGGATCCTGGCCGAGCACTGGCCCGCGAGTGTCGAGGTCGAGCCGCTGCTTCGCGAGGTGCGCAAGCACGCCGCCCGCTCGGAGCGCCTCGGGCAAAGCGAGCTCGCCGCGTTCCTCGCCACCGGCCACGCCCTGGGATTCGTCGACATCCACACTTGGGAGCCACCGATGGTGACGGCGGCAAGCGGCCGGCCGGTGGCGAGTGCGATCGCGCGCATCGAGATCGGGCGCGGGACCCGCGTCACCACCCTGCGCCACCGGCAGGTGGAGATCGACGATCCGATCGCCGCCGTGGTGCTCGCCCGCCTCGACGGGAGCCGTGACCTCGCGGCACTTCACGAGGAAGTGGACCATGCGTTCCCGGCCGAGGCGATCGCCCGCGGGCACGTCGACATGGTGCTCTCGGGACTCGCGCACCACTGCCTGTTGGAAGGCTGAGCGGTCGCGCCGGCGGACCAGAGCCAGCGGAGCAGCGCCAGCAGACAGGGGCCAGCAGACAGGGGCCCCGCCGGAGCGAGCCTCCCCGTTCGTCCACCCCGGTACGGGAACCGGGCGTTCGAGAGTGGCGGGAGCGCGGCCATCGGGCGTTCGTCCGCCCCGGTGCGTGCACCGCCCTTTCCGGACGGGCGGAGAGGGGGATCATGCGGTGGTGACGATCCCCACCACGGCGTCACGATCCCTCAGATCGGGAAACACTCGATCGGGAGCCGCCGCCCTCAGCTCGGAGAGGGACGATTCGCCGGTGGCCACCGCGACCGCCTTCGCCGCGATGGACCGCGCACATCGCACGTCCTCCGGCGTATCACCGATCACCGTGGTCAGTCCGGGTTTCGCCGAAAGCCGATGCTTTGCGCGCAGATACGCGTCGGCGGCGCCGAGCGCCTCGGCCGCGATGCCGCCGCGATCGACGTGGTGGTCACCGTACCCGCCGAAATCGAAGAACGAATCGATGCCGTAGCGCTCGAGCTTGAGCCGGGCGCCGGCCGCCACGTTGCCGGTCAGAATGCCCATGGCGACGTCCCTTCGTGCCCGGATCGCATGCAGCAGCGGCAGGACCCCCGGCAGCAGCCCTCCGCGGCGCGTGGAGAGCGACCGTTCGAGCCGTTGCAGGTAGCCGTGCCGGAAGCGCCGCCAGGTGTCGGGCCGATCTTCGATCCCGTGTTGCGCGAAGACCTCCCGCACGATCGCCCGATCGCTGCGTCCTGCATAGGACATGTCGCCCCGGATGCGCTCGATGTCGAAATCGGCGCGAAACGTCTCGGCGAATGCCGCGCGTCCGGCTCCCCGGGTGTGGAGCAGGGTCGAATCGATGTCGAACAGGACCACGTACATGGCCGATCGCCGCACCGGGATGCCTGGCGGTCAACGCGACGCGCCCGGATAGCGTGCGGCCTCCTGGCCGCGAAGTCCATTCGCGACATGCTCCGCCTCCGGCCCCGCGGACGGGACGGATGCATGAAGCCCGACGGCGGGCGCGTCCCGCCGCATCCCGGCGCAGTCGTGTACACTCGCCGCCCTCCTGCGCCCGGCATGAATGGCGGTGGCGCCGATCGCGCCCCCGCGGCGGGAGACCGTGCCGGGCGCCGTCATTGCATCGAGCGGGCGCTCCGGTGTCCGGCCCGGGGAGCGGGCCGCGGGGAGGTCCGGGTTTCGGGATCAGGGCCATGCGGGTCTATCTGGGACTGGGCTCGAACCTCGGGGATCGGCGGAGCCACCTCTCGCGGGCCGTCGATGCGCTCGAAGGACCCGGGCTGACCGTCACCCGGGTATCGCCGGTGGTGGAGTCACCCGCGCTTCTTCCCGACTCCGCGCCCTCGGACTGGAACCGGCCCTACCTCAACCTCGTGCTCGAATGCACGGCGCGGTGCTCCCCCGAGCAGCTTCGGATCCGGATCGACGAGATCCAGCGGGGGTTCGGACGGCACGGGGAATCGCACTGGTCGCCTCGCCCCATCGACGTCGACATCCTGCTGTGGGGACGCGAACGCATCCGGACCGGGCGGTTGACCATTCCCCATCGCGACCTGACCTGCCGCAGCTTCGTGCTGGCGCCGCTGCTGGCGCTTCAGCCCCGGCTCACGATACCGGGCCAGGGCGATCGAACGGCGCTCGATTGCTCGATTGCGCTCGGCCGGCACATCCCGTTGTGGATGGGCATCGTCAACGTCACCCCGGACTCGTTCTCCGACGGCGGCCGGTTCCTCGACCGGGCGCGGATCGAGCCCCACGTCGCGGCCATGGTGGAGGCCGGTGTGCACATCATCGACGTGGGGGGGGAATCGACCCGGCCCGGGGCCGCTCCGGTGGACCCCGCCTCGGAATGGTCCCGGGTCGGACCGGTGCTCGAAGGGCTGATCGAGCAGTGGGCGGGACGCCGGCTGCGGCCCCTGCTGAGCCTCGACACCCGCCACGCCGAGGTGGCGGAGAAGGGCCTGAACCTCGGGGTGGACATCATCAACGACGTCGGTGGACTGACCTCTCCGGCCATGGTCGCGCTGGCGAGGGACAGCGGGAAGGATTGGATCGCCATGCACCACGTGACGGTGCCGGCCGACCCGCAAGCCACGCTGCCCGCCGACCGGGACCCGTACGAGGACGTCGAACGCTGGCTGCTGGCGCAGAAGGAGGCATGGGATGCGCAGGGTCTGGATCTCGGGCGCATCGTCTTCGACCCCGGGATCGGCTTCGGCAAGAACCGCCTGCAATCGTTGCGGCTGCTGAGACGCGCGGGCGAGTTCCGCCGCCACGGACTGCGCGTGCTCGTGGGCCACTCGCGCAAGTCCTTCATGAAGAGCTTCTCGGAAGGAGGCGGGACCGGCGACGATCTGGCGACCCTCGGCGCCTCTCTCAACCTGTGCGCCCAGGGTGTCGACGTCATCAGGGTCCACGACGTGCCGCTCCACACCTCCGCCTACCGCGGGTGGTCCCATCTGGCCGGCTGAATCCGGCGCCTTTCGGCTTCGGGCCGCATCTGCAATGGACGTCACCGACATCATCGCGCCCTTGAACGAGGCGCAGCGCGAAGCGGTCACCGCCCCTCCCGGGCACCTGCTCGTGCTCGCGGGCGCGGGCAGCGGCAAGACCCGGGTGCTGGTGCATCGCGTCGCATGGCTGCTGGCGACCCGCGACGCGACGCCTTTCGGCATCCTCGCGGTGACGTTCACCAACAAGGCCGCGGCGGAGATGCGGAGCCGGATCGAGTCGATGCTGGGCCGGCCGGTGGGCGGCATGTGGGTCGGCACCTTCCACGGGCTTGCGCATCGGCTGCTGCGCGCGCACTGGCGCGATGCCGGCCTGCGGGAGGACTTCCAGATCCTCGACAGCGAGGATCAGCTCCGCTGCATCCGCCGGGTGTTGCGCGATCTCGACCTCGACGAGCAGCGCTGGCCGGCAAGGCAGGCGCAAGGATTCATCAATGCGCGCAAGGACGAGGGGCTTCGCGCCGAACACGTCGAGGACCGCGGCGAGCTCTGGCTGGAGCGCATGATCCGCATCTATGCAACGTACCAGGAGACGTGCGAGCGCACCGGCGTCGTCGATTTCGCCGAGCTGCTGCTCCGGTGCCACGAGCTGTTCCGCGACCGCGACGACGTGCTCGCGCACTATCGGGAGCGGTTCCGCCATATCCTCGTCGACGAGTTCCAGGACACCAACACCATCCAGTACGCATGGCTGAGGCTGCTCGCGGGCCGCGAGAGCCGCCTGTGCTGCGTCGGCGACGACGATCAGTCGGTGTACGGCTGGCGCGGCGCCCGCATCGAGAACATCCTCCAGTTCCCCAGGGATTTCGCGGACGTGGCGACGGTGCGCCTCGAACGGAACTACCGGTCGAGCGGCAACATCCTCGCCGCCGCGAACGCGCTCATCGCCAACAACCGGGGGCGCATGGGCAAGAACCTGTGGACCGAGGACGGCGACGGGGAGCCGATCGAGGTCTACGCGGGATTCAACGACGTCGACGAGTCCCGGTTCATCGTCTCCCGCATCGTGCAATGGGTCGCATCCGGGGGCCGCCGCGACGAGGTCGCGATCCTGTACCGGGTGAGCGCCCAGTCGCGGCTGCTGGAAGAGGCGTTGCTCGCCCAGGGCGTCGCCTACCGGGTCTACGGCGGCCTTCGCTTCTACGAACGCGCGGAGATCAAGAACGCCCTCGCCTACTGCCGCCTCGTCGCGAACCGCGACGACGACGCCGCGTTCGAACGAGTCGTCAATCTGCCGCCCCGCGGGATCGGGGCGCGCACCGTGGACACGCTGCGCACCGAGACGAAGCAACGGGGAGGGTCGCTCTGGGCGACGGCGCACCGGGTGGTCGCCGAACGCGCGGTGGGCGCCCGTGCCGCCACCGCGTTGAGAGGCTTCATCGAGCTCGTCGAGACGCTCACGAGCGATTTCCGGGCCGGCACGTTGCAGGAGCAGGTCGAGACGGCGGTGGAGGGCAGCGGCCTGCTCGCGTACTACCGGCAGGAGAAGGTCGATCGTGCCCAGACCCGGATCGAGAACCTCCATGAGCTCGTGGTCGCGGCGGGCCAGTTCGACTTCGGCGGCGAAGACCGGGATGCGCAAGACCCGCTGACCGCGTTCCTCTCCCATGCCGCCCTGGAGTCGGGCGAAGAGCAGGCGGCGGAGGGCGAGGACATGGTGAGCCTCATGACCCTGCACTCGGCGAAGGGGCTGGAGTTCCCCGTCATCTTCATCTGCGGGATGGAAGAGGGGCTCTTCCCGCACGACCGCAGCAGCGAAGACCCGGGAAAGATCGAGGAGGAGCGGCGGCTGTGCTACGTGGGAATGACCCGCGCGAAACGCAGGCTGTGCCTGTCCTACGCGGAGTCGCGACGACTGTACGGCGGCTCCGAACGATACTCGACGCCCTCGCGCTTCCTGCGCGAGCTGCCTCCCGAGCGGGTCCGGGAAGTGCGCCTGCGTGGAACGGTGTCACGCCCCGTCATGCGGGCTGCGCCCGAGCGTCGCGGCGGCTCGGAGCCGATCCGCGACGAGTCGGACGGACTGCGCCTCGGACAGCGGGTCCGGCACTCGAGGTTCGGCGAAGGCGTCGTGTTGACGTACGAAGGGCAGGGAGCCCACGCCCGCGTGCAGGTCAATTTCGAGGCCGCGGGCAGCAAGTGGCTGGTCGTCGCCTATGCGAACCTGGTACCGGTTTGAGCCGTGGGATTCGGCATCCGTGACGGCCGCCGCCGACGGCCGCCGCGGCCCCGGTGCACGTGGAGACGGGCGGGCCGGGTCGCATGGACCCGCCCGCCGTTCCCGCCGGGTGCGGGGAGACCCGAAGAGCCGCCGGGAATGGGCATTCCCGCGATCGGAGCCGGCGTGACGCTGCGCCATGACGGCGCGTGCCGGGGCGTTGGCGGGCGCTGCGGCGGTATGGCTAGCCGCCGACCGACACCCCCGCCTGGTCGAGCATGAACCCGATGGCGTTGCGCAGCTCGTCCTCGTTCAGGTGTGCGAAGCCGCCTTTCGGGGGCATCGCCCCCTTGCCGTCGATGACGGACCGGAGGAGTCCCGCCATGCCCTGGCCGAGCCGCGGCTCCCAGACGGCCGGATCGTCGAGCTTCGGCGCCTCCGCCACACCGGTCATGTGGCAGGCGAAGCAAGCGCTCTGGTAGACCTTCTCCCCCGCCGCGACGTCGATGGCGCCAGCGGGGGCCTGGCCGGCGGAGCTCGCCGCGGTGGTGTCCGGGGCCGGCGCCGTCCCGCTTTCCGATACCTCGGTCTGCGCAGTGCTCGCGGCCACGGCGGCCGACGTGGCCGGTGCGGGCGCCTGCGTCTGCGCGGCGGGGTCGCCGATACGCGACCGGCCCATGGGCGCGATCCTTGCGGCCACGGCGTCCGGGTCGCTGTACATCTTCGCGTGCGCCCGCCCTCCGATCACGTTCGCCACGAAGTACATGGCGAATCCGAACACCGTCAGAAGAATCAACACCACGCCGAACTGGCGCCAGAAAACATCGTCGGACTTGCTCACGTAAGCCTCCGGAGTCGTGCCGCACCCACCCGGATATGGTTGCAGAAGGTTCCGGTCCGGGACAAGTGGGAGAATCGTCCAAACCGTGTCTGCGAGAAGCAGTTCCCCGGCCATGCAGGAGCTCGACCGGAATCGTTTCACACTACCGCCACAGGGGCGCGGGAGGCCCGCGCGACCTCGAAGCCGCGGTGGAGTACTACGAGATGGCGGTGTCGAGCGAGAACGTGGCGGAGGCGCCCGGGATCCGGGACTGGGCGATTTCGAGCCTCCCGGAGGCCGTCGTCGTCGGGACCTTATCCGTCGTGTATCCGGACCGGCAGGCCGGCGATCCTCCTCCTGCCCACCGCGGCCAGCCATTTCAGGAACGACCATGCCTCCCCCGGGCTGCGAACCTCCCGCATCCGGTCGAGCAGGCGTTCCCACTCCGCGGGACAGCCTGCCGGATGCGCTGCGCCGGCGCCGCGCACCGGCCCGGCCGCCTTCATTTGCAGCGCCCTGGCGGGGATGGTGCGCGCCTCGCCGAAGTCGGCGGGGTTCTTCCCCGTGCGACGCGCCCGATGAAGCGCCCAGGTGCGGGTGATCGAAACCGTGGCGCCGTCGGGCAGTCGCGCGGTCGCGGTGACCGCATCCCCCAGCCCGGCGCGCAGACGGTGCACCAGGTCCCTGTTGAACGCGGCGGCGGGAAGCGTGACGTGGAAGGGCGACACCGGATGGTCGTCGAGGGCGGAGCCGGTGGAGCCGGTGCGCACCCGCGGGTCCGGGCCGAACGTCTCCCGGAGCCACTCCATGCGCCCATCGTCGTCCTTCGTGCGGGCTTCGATCCCTTCGATCCTCACCACCAGGTCATGCTCGCGGTCGGCCAGGATGGCCATGACGGTCTCGAGGAGCCGGTCGGTGGATCCGCGTCTCCCGTCGATGGTCACCACGACCCGAGGCACCGTGAAGATGCGGCCGGGCCGGTTGCCGCGCAGCCCGCGGTGGGCGATCAGGTGGGCAATTTTCGCGCGCTGTATCCGAAGGCTCCGATCCTTGGCCTCCCGGCCCTCGTCCAGGCGGCCCTGGTGCCAGGCGAAGGCATCCCGGACGGGCACCAGCAACCCGCCCCGGGTGTAGGCCCGCCAGCCGAGCTCGATCTCTTCCATCCCCCATCGCGTGAACGATTCGTCGTGTCCGCCCACCGACCGGTAGAAGTCCTTGCCGATCCCGAAGTTTCCCCCGGCCACCACCCTGAACGGATCGTCGGCCCGCGACGTCAGATCGTTGGTTCTGATCAGATGGCCCTCGCCGGGGCGCGGGTCTGCCGGCCGGTCCGAGAGCAGCTCCTGCAACGACCCCGGCCGGCGCCTGATCGTGTCCGCGTCGATGCCGTCCATCGCCACGTCGGCGTAGGACGCGACGGTGACGGCGTCGGAGACGGCGTGATGCCACCGGGCATGGGCCGCGATCCAGTTGCGCTCCACCAGGACGTCGCTGTCGAGAAAGAGCAGGACGTCGTGGGCGGCCGCGCGGGCGCCGGTGTTGCGCGCCCGGGCGAGTCCGAACCCGCGGCGCTCCTGGCGCACCACCTTCACGTCGAGCGGCGTCGGCGGGGGCCGGAGCGGGGGCTCCGACCCGTCGTCCACGATCACCACCTCGAACCGATCCCGCGGGCAGGTCTGGCCTTCCAGCGCCGCCAGGGTCATCGCCAGCGTCTCGGGGGGCGTCTGCCAGGAGGGGATGACCACGCTGACCGGCAGGGTGGGCGTGAACGTCTCCAGCGGCTCCACCGCCACCTGGCGCCAGTCGTTGTACTGCACGGTGGCCGGTTCCGGTTTCGCCGTCCTTCCCATGAACGCCATCACACCACGTTGCCCGCCCGAGCACGGCCGCCGCCGTCCCGACGGAGCCGGATTGGATCAGTGTAGCATTCGGCAACCGCTCCGCTGCCGGGGTCCCGCTACTCCCGCGCGTCTTCCACCTCCCTCATGCACGACGGGACGGAAGCCCGGAAGCGCCTCGGGGCGGGGCCGGTGCGGGATACGGCATGACGGGAGCCTGGATGCCGGCCCGGCCCGGCTGGAGCCCGGGCCAGACGCGGTGGGCTCCGGCGAGCAGGGAGGCGTCGCTCACCTCCTCCGTATTCCAGGTATGGCGGTAGCCGTGGCGGACCAGCATGAATCCGGCGCCACTGGTGTGGTACACGCATCCGCGGGCTCGAAGCGTATCCTCGGCCAAGGCCACGTCGACGCCTCCCGGCAGATTGCGCCAGCCGCCGGCCCGGTCGAGGTCGTTGCGGGAAATCAACAGCGCTCCGCCGCCCGGGCTCGCCGTCCGGTAGCGCTCGCAGCCTTCGTAGCGCCGGTGGATGGTGCGGTCCGACGCCGCCAGATAGATGAACTCCAGCGACTTGCCCACCAACTGCGCGCCCGAGTACTCCCGCGCCAGCACCAGATCCCAGATGTGTTCCGCGCCGTACATGTCGTCATCGTCCATCTTGGCCAGCAGCGTTCCGCCGGATGCTTCCGTCGCGGCGTTGAGCACCGCGCCGAGGGGCTCGTCGGCGGGCGCCCGTAGCACCCTTGCCGGATGCGGCAGCTCCGCAACCCGCTCCTCGACCCCGGTGAAGCCTTCGCCGTGCAGCGCCAGCACCAGCTCCACCTCCGGATAGTCCTGTCTCGCCACGTTGGCAAGCGCCCACGACAGGAAGCGGGGCCGTCTGGTGGCCAGCAGGATGGACACCGGAGGAAACCGCTCTTCCCCCATGCGGCGGGCACGCGCCCATGACGAATGCTCCCGTAGAGCCGCACGGCACATCCTGACGCCAAGCAGCTCGCGGGCGGCGGCGTCCAGGCTCCGCACGTCGGTGGTCATCAGCCGGTGGAGGTCGCCGCCGAGCAGGGGCCGCAGCCGTTGGCCGCCGTCCGCCAGATGCACCAGCGCACCCGACGCGGCCAGGCGGATCAGCTCGCCGGCGCACGTGGCGGCATCCGCGTGGACCGCCCGTACGTCCTTCGGATGGTGGATGCGGCGCAGCCGCCGCAAGCTGCGCCGGAGAACGACACGTCCGAACTCGGCGCCGGACGGCAGCCACCCGACCGGCCCCGGCGCCGCCACCTCGCCGCCGGCTTCGCGCCGCCGTCCGATAGGCCGCCGTCCAATAGGGTTGTAGCCCAGGAGGTCGAAGGCGGGCGCCGATGCATCCGGCGGCCCACCTGCCCGCCGCGGCCCGGCCCGTATCCACCAGCTCCGCATCGCGCTACGCAGATGCCACCAGGCCACCCGCAGCTTCCTGGTGCTCCGCTGCCGAACGAAGCCCGGCAAGCGCCGGAGAGACGGCGTTCCGTCAGAGCGCCAAGCGGCCCATGCCCGGTCGAGCAATCGCGGGAACGGCATCGTGAACGTCTTCGTCAGCATCGGCTCCGGGGAGCTGCGGCGAGATTGACGGGGGTCGGAGACGGCCGGACGGCCCATCCGCGCCGCGAGCCGATCCATGGTACCCCACGATCCGTTTCAGCCCTTCGCGGAGGGTCGCCTCGGGACCCTTCGATTGCCGCCGGCGTCGAGGTTCGGCCTCTTGCCGATGCAATCTTCGACGAAACGACAAGGATTCTTCCACCCAACCAGGCGTAGCCGGAACCAAACGCCGGTTGCGAACCTGGGATCGGCGCGTCCTGACGGACGCGGGCGTCCCGCCCGCAACACGCCGGAGGCGTGGGATCTTCGGGCACGGCATCAGCGGCGCTCCCGGGACGTATGGATGGATTCCCGCTTTCGCGGGAATGACGAAAGCGGGCGGGACGCCCGTGTCCCAAAGGGGCACGCCGATCCCAGGGATGCGACTGCACGGAAACAATCGCCGGTGGGCGGACAAATCCTCGCCGTTTTGTCGAAGATTTCTCGGATGAGGTACTGGCCTCCAAAGCCCTTTGCGGAGTCAGCCTGCACGAGGCGAGAGAAATACCGCTGAACCCACTACCGAAATTAGGGTTCCGCACGTTCGACGGCCGCTTTACATTCGATAAGCAGGCGGGACGAAGTCGATCCGCAGACGGCTGCCCGGCGATCAGGAGAGGGCCGGGACGGACGAGGCAACCGAGCGAGAATCGACCAACCGAAGGAGAATCGACCATGAGAACGGCGAGCGAACTGCGAGAGGAACTCACCCGGCGGGCGGCGGAGGACGCGGACGTCCGGCGCCGGCTGCTCGAAGACCCGAAGGGGGCGATCGAGGCGGTCTTGGGGGTCCACATCCCGGACGGGATGGCCGTGCGGGTCCACGAGGAGGACGCGCACGCCGCGCACCTGGTGCTGCCGCCGCCGGCGGGTTCAGCAGCGCACCGGAGGAGTTGAGCGTCGACAACTGGATATGACGCGCAGATCGCGCTCCTGGCGCCGCCGCGGGGGAGTGGGTCGGTTTGAAACCGATCCACTCCCCCGCGGAGCAGGTGGCGTCGCCGGCGCGACCGGCGCCGTGACGAGTGGACCAATCGGCCCACTTGTCACGAGGAGGCGGACAAGCAGGAGGCCCATCGGCACGACCGCAAGGCTCGGCGCCCCCAGGACCCGGATTCCTTCATGAGATCCCATGCCCGAGTCGTCGTCATCGGCGGCGGCGTCACCGGGTGCAGCGTGCTCTACCACCTCGCGCGCGCCGGCTGGACCGACTGCCTGCTCATCGAGCGTAGCGAGCTGACCGCGGGCTCGACGTGGCATGCGGCGGGCGGCACCGGCGCGCTCGCGGCCAACGCGACCATGACCTGGCTGCAACGCTACTCGTTCGCGCTCTACCCGGAGCTCGAAGCGGAGACCGGACAGTCCTGCGGCTTCCACCACGTGGGCGGGGTGATGCTCGCACGCACCCGGCGGCGCATGGAGGAGCTGGAGCTGTTCCGGTCGCGAGCGCGCCGGATGGGCTTCTCCCCGGAATGGCTCGCCGAGGAGGACGCCAAGGCCCTCCTTCCGATCCTCGATCCGTCCGGCGTGATGGGCGTGCTGTACGACGCGAACCGCGGGCACGTCGATCCGAGCGGCGTCACCCAGGCGTTCGCGAAGGGCGCGCGCGACCGCGGGGCGGAGATCGTGCGCCACTGCCCGGTGCTGGAGACCAACCCGCGTAGCGACGGCGGGTGGGAGGTGGTGACCGCGCAAGGCACCGTCGTCGCCGAACACGTGGTGAACGCGGCGGGGCTCTGGGCGCGCGAGGTGGCGGCGCTCGCCGGGGCCCGGCTGCCGCTGATGCCGGTCGAGCACCACTACCTCGTCACCGAAGCGATCCCCGAGATCGAGGCCATGGATCGCGAGCTGCCGCTCATGAACGACGCCGACGCGGGCTTCTACATGCGCCAGGAGGGCCGGGGCCTGCTGCTCGGGGTCTACGAATCGCCCTGCACGCACTGGGCGGTGGAAGGGACCCCGCGGGACTTCGGCCACGAGTTGCTGCCCGACGACCTCGCGCGCATGGAGCACAACATGGCGCAGGCGGTGGAATGCGCGCCGGCGCTCGGGCGGGCGGGGATCAAGCGGGTGGTGAACGGCCCCATGATCTTCTCCCCGGACCTCAACCCGCTCGTCGGGCCATACCCGGGGCTGCGCAACTACTGGTGCGCGTGCGGGGTGATGACCGCGTTCAGCCAGGCCGCGGCGGTCGGCAAGGTGCTCACCGAGTGGATGGCGAACGGCGACCCGGGCCTCGATTTCTTCATGTGGGACGTGGCCCGCTACGGCGACTGGGCGGGACGCGCGTACACCATGGCGCGCACCGCGGACATGTACTCCACCCGCTTTCAAACCCACTACCCCTACGAAGAGCGGGAGGCGGGCCGTCCGGTGCGCACCACGCCGGCCTATCCTCTGCTGAAGGAGGCGGGCGCGGTGTTCGGGGCGAGCTGGGGCTACGAGTATCCGCTGTGGTTCGCGCCGGAGGGGGCGGAGGCGCGGGACGCGCTGACGTTCCGGCGCCCGAACTGGTTCGGCCCGGTGGGGGAGGAGGCGCGGGCGGTGCGGGCGTCGGTGGGGCTGTTCGAGACCTCCATCTACGGCAAGTACCTGGTGTGCGGCCCGCGGGCGGGGGAATGGCTGGACCGGGTGATGGCCAACCTCATGCCGCGCGAGGACGGGCGCATCGTGCTGACCCCGATGCTGAACGAGGCCGGGCGGATCATCGGGGACTTCAGCGTCACCCGGCTCGGCCCGGAGGAGTTCTTCCTCGTGGGCGCGGGCAGCACCGAACGCTTCCACCTGCGGTGGTGGGAACGGTTCCTGCCGGTGCAGGGCGTCACCCTCGACTCCATGATGACCCGGCTCGCCGGCTTCGCGATCGCCGGGCCGAACGCTCGCGCCTTGCTCGAACGCCTTGCCGAGAGTGACGTCTCGAACGATGCGCTGCCCTTCTTCGCCGGCGCCCGGATGCCGCTCGGTCCGGCCCCGGAAGTCGTCGTGCTGCGGATCTCGTACTCCGGCGAGCTCGGCTACGAGCTGTACCTGCCCCCCGAGCACCAGATCCCGCTGCTGCTCGCGCTGCGCGAGGCGGGCGCCGATCTCGGCCTTCGCCACGCGGGGATGCGCGCCCTGGGCTCGTTGCGCCTGGAGAAGGGATTCGCGGGCTGGGGGCGGGAGCTCTCGCCCGACTACGACCCCTTCCAGGCCGGGCTCGGGCGCTTCGTCAGGCTCGACAAGGGCGGATTCGTGGGGCGCGAGGCCGCGCTACGGACCGCGGAGCGCGAGCCGGCCGAACGCCTCGTGCTCTTCGAGATCGATGCCGAAGACGCCGACCCCTGG
This sequence comes from Gammaproteobacteria bacterium, assembly GCA_965204915.1. Classification (GTDB taxonomy): domain Bacteria; phylum Pseudomonadota; class Gammaproteobacteria; order HK1; family HK1; genus HK1. The sequence continues at coordinate 673,252 of OZ242023.1, forward strand.
GGTGGAGAGCCGGTGCTCCACGAAGGCGAGTGCGTGGGCTACCTCACCTCGGCCGGCTACGGTCACACCATCGGCCGGACCCTCGCCCTCGGCTACGTCCGCGGCGACGTGATGACCTCCAACGCGGCCTGCGACGTCGAGGTGATCGGCAGGCCCTGCCCCGCGCGTCTGCTCGAACGCCCGCCGGTCGATCCGGAGGGGAAACGGATGCGGGCTTGAGAGGCGGACCATGACCGAGTGCCAGCCGGGAACAACCATGCCCGGGGACAACCATGCCCGGGGACAACCATGCTCGGGGACAACCATGCTCCCGGCTTGGTAGGATGCCGTGTCATGGAATCGAGGATCCCGGCCCGGCGCCCAGTGAGGAACGGCGCCATGCCGCTCGCCCGAGTGGATCGCTCCACCGTGCCGGCGGCCATCGAGCTGCCGCGGGAGTACAACGCCGCACTGGAGTTCATCGACGCCAATATCGAAAGAGGGCGAGCGGAGAAGGTCGCGTTCATCGACGCCGCCGGGCGCCATACCTATGCGAGGTTGGCGGAGCGCGTGAATCGGGCAGGCAACGCCTTGCGTGCGCTCGGAGCGGGGATGGAGACCCGGGTGTTGATGTGCATGCTCGACGGAATCGACTTCCCGGCGGTGTTCTGGGGGGCGATCAAGGCCGGCTGCGTGCCGATTCCGGTCAATACCCTGCTGACCTCGAACGATTACGCACACCTGCTGTGCGACTCGCGGGCTCCCATCGTGGTGGTGAGCGAGGCGTTGCTCGACCGGATCGTACCGGCCCTCGAAGATCAGCCACACGTCAAGCGGATCGTGATCGCGGGAGGCGCGGCGCACGGGGATGCCCCGGCGCCGGCCGGTGGCGAGACCATCGGCCGCCTCCGGGCGGCGGCAGGGACCGGCGCCGCCGAAACCCACCGATTCGCGGATCTTCTCGCGGCAGCGTCTCCCCGGCTCGACGCGGCGCCCACCACTTGCGACGACGTTGCGTTCTGGCTCTATACCTCCGGGTCTACCGGTACCCCGAAGGGCTCGATGCACCTGCACCGCGACCTGGTCACCACCGCCGAGCACTACGGCGTGGCGATACTCGGGATCCGGGAAGACGATCTGGTCTATTCCGCCGCCAAGCTGTTCTTCGCCTATGGTCTGGGCAACGGGATGACGTTCCCGTTCTACGTCGGTGCGACCACGGTGGTCCTTGCCGGTCGCCCGACGCCGGATGCGGTGACGGCGCTGATGCGCGAGCACCGGCCGACCATCTTCTACGGTGTGCCGACCCTCTACGGCGCGATGCTCGCGCAGCCGTCCGGCGCAGGGGAAGACGGCCCGGCTCTCGGACCGGGCGGCGTCCAGGTCATGGAGGACGGTCCGCCTCCCGGCGCCGGGCCCGGAGGCCGTTCGTCACGGCTGCGTCTGGCGGTCTCCGCCGGCGAGGCGCTGCCGGCGGAGATCGGCGCGGCGTGGGAGGCGCGCTTCGGCGCTCCGATCCTCGACGGGCTCGGCTCGACGGAGATGCTGCACGTCTTCCTCTCCAACCGCCCGGGCGACGTGCGTTACGGCACGTCGGGGAAGGCGGTGGCGGGCTATCGGCTCAGGGTCGTCGCCGAGAGCGGCGAGCCCGCGGCGCCCGGCGAGATCGGGGAGCTCTGGGTGAGCGGAGACTCCTCCGCGGTCGCCTACTGGAACCAGAGGGAGAAATCCCTCGCCACCTTCCACGGCCCCTGGACCCGCACCGGTGACAAGTACGTCGTCGACGAGGACGGCTACTACCACTACTGCGGCCGGACCGACGACATGCTCAAGGTGGGCGGCCAGTGGGTATCGCCCTTCGAGGTGGAATCCGCGTTGCTCGGGCACGAGGCGGTGCTCGAAGCGGCGGTGGTCGCGGCCGAGGACGAACAGGGCCTGGTCAAACCGAAAGCGTTCATCGTGGTCCGCGAGGGTATCGAAGCGAACCCGGCGCTCGCCGCCGCGCTCCAGGAGTTCGTCAAGGACCGGCTCGCACCGTTCAAGTACCCGCGCTGGATAGAATTCGCCGGCGATCTCCCCAAGACCGCCACGGGAAAGATCCAGCGGTTCAAACTCCGGCAGTAGAGCCGGCCGCGGGCCGGCGGGTGCGGGGAGCCGTCGCCGCCTTCGCGGCCCTCCGCGATCAGGCGTGTCCCGCGTCACCCGACAGATGGTGCGGCTCGATGCCGAGCAGGCGTGCCGCCGACGCCCACCGGTCTTCGTAGGGTGTATCGAAGATGATCCGGGCGTCCGCCGGTCCGCTCAGCCATGCATTCTGCTGGAGCTCGTGCTCGAGCTGCCCCGCCCCCCAGCCGGCGTAGCCGAGGGCGATGGCGACACGCTCCGGGCCGCGTCCCTCCGCCACCGCCGAGAGAATGTCCTTCGACGTGGCGATGCCGATCTCGTCCCCCACCTTGAGCACCGCATCCCAATCGCCCGGCGGATGGTGAATGACGAATCCGCGCTCGCGCTGTACCGGACCGCCCTGGAGCACCGGAACCCGATCGGTGTCGCGCGAGGTGGTGTCGATGCTCATGTGGTCGAGGACCGCGGAGAGCTTGATGTCGAGCGGCCGGTTGATGACGATGCCCATCGCGCCGTCCTCGCTGTGCGCACACATCAGGGTCACGGTGCGATGAAAGTTCGGATCGGCGAGGCTCGGCATCGCGATGAGGAACTGGTTGGTCAGGTCCATGCGAGCCATTATGGCAGGGTGCGCGGCTGCGACAAGCGCTTTCACGGACGTGTCCGGCGCCCGAGGCGCGGTCCGGTGCTTCGACGGGGCGGCGGCGTCTCGATGGAGAAATGGACCCCGGGAGTCAGCCAGGGGCGAGCCTCGCTTCGATGGAGGTCATGAGCTCGCCCGCGACGTCGGTACCGAACGCGGCGTCGATCTCGCGCACGCACGTCGGGCTGGTGACGTTGATCTCGGTGAGGTAGTCGCCGATCATGTCGAGTCCCACGAAGAGGAGGCCCCGTTCGCGCAGCGCCGGCCCCACCTCGTTCGCGACCGCCCGCATCCGCGGCGTGAGCTCCATGCCGACGCCCCGCGCGCCGGCGGCGAGGTTGCCGCGCGCATCGCTGCCCGTGGGCACCCGCGCGAGGGCGTAGTCGACCGGCTCCCCGTCAATCAGGAGCACCCGCTTGTCGCCTTCGCGGATCTCGGGGACGTAGCGTTGGCACATCGCGTAGCGGGTCTCCCTCCGGGTCAGGGTCTCGAAGATGACGTTCACGTTCGGATCCCCCGCGCGCACCCGGAAGATCGACGTACCACCCATGCCGTCGAGGGGTTTGACGATGACGTCGCGGTGCTCGTCGAGGAAGGCGCCCATCCGGGTGTGCTCGCGGGTCACCAGGGTGGGCGGACAGCATCCCGGGAACCAGGCGGTGAACATCTTCTCGTTGGCGTCACGCAGGCTCCGGGGCTTGTTCACGACGAGCACCCCGGCTTCCTCGGCCCGCTCCAGGATGTACGTCGAGTACACGAACTCCATGTCGAAGGGCGGATCCTTGCGCATCAGGATGACGTCGAGGGACGCCAGCGCTTCGGTGTACGGCTCGCCCAGGGTGTACCAGTCGCCCGGATCGTCGCGCACCTCGACGGGACGCATCCGCGCGCGGGCTTCTCCGTCGCGCACGAAGAGATCGCCGAGCTCCATGTACCGGAGCGCCCAGCCGCGGCGTTGCGCCGCGAGCATCATCGCGAGGGTGGTGTCCTTCTTCACGGTGATGGAGCCGATGGGGTCCATCACGACGCCGGCCTTGACGTTCATATCGGTTTACCCCGGCCCTTTGTCCATGGAAGTCTCCGACAAAACGACGAAGAATCGTCCTCCCACCGGTTTCGGGTTCCCTGAGTTCCGGATCCCCGGGAGCGGCGTGCTCCGGGAATGCGGACGCCCCGTCCACCTTCGTCATTCCCGCGCAAGCGGGAATCCAGGTGTTCGGGAGCGCGGGCATCCCATCCGGTTTGCGCATGTTTCGAGGCACACCGTAGCATCGAGCCGGCAATGCCCGCACCACCGGTCATGGGCGCGGGGCTCGATGCACGTCACGATACCCGGCAGGCCGCGATGCCCGATCTGAAGATAGCCACCCGCAAGAGCCCGCTGGCGCTCTGGCAGGCGGAGCACGTCGCGGGGGCGTTGCGCGCGCGGAATCCCGGTCTCGGGGTCGAGCTCGTGGCGATGCGCACCAGCGGCGACAGGATGCTCGACGCGCCGCTTGCCAAGGTCGGCGGCAAGGGATTGTTCGTCAAGGAGCTGGAGCGCGCGCTGCTCGACGGGCGCGCGGACGTGGCGGTGCATTCGATGAAGGACGTTCCGGTCGAGCTGCCGCCCGGGCTCCACCTTCCGGTCGTCATGGCCCGCGCGGACCCCCGCGACGCACTCGTCTCGATGCGCTTCGGCGCGCTCGACGCGCTGCCGCCGGGGGCCACGGTCGGGACGTCCAGCCTGCGCCGCAAGTGCCAGCTCGCGGCGCTACGCCCGGATCTGCGCCTCGAAGATCTGCGCGGCGGGGTGGATACCCGGCTGCGGCGGGTCGACCGCGGCGACTTCGACGCGATCGTGCTCGCGGTGTCCGGCCTCGAGCGCGGCGGGCACGGCGCGCGGGTGACCGAGGCGCTGGATGTGGGGACGATGCTGCCCGCGGCCGGGCAGGGGGCGCTGGGCATCGAATGCCGCCGCGGCGACGCGCGGGTGGAAGCGCTCATCGCGCCGCTGGCGTGTCTGCGCAGCAGTGCCCGCGTGCTCGCCGAGCGGGCCTTCAACCGGCGGCTCGAAGGAGGCTGCCAAGTACCGATCGCGGCGTATGCGACCCTTGAAGGCCGGGAGTTGAGCCTGCGGGGGCTCGTCGCCAGTCTCGACGGCGCGCGGGTGCTGCGCGCGCAAGTCCGGGGCCGCACGGAGGACGCGGAGCCGCTCGGCGCCGAGGCCGCCGCCGCGGTGCTGGAGCAGGGCGCCGGCGAGATCCTGGAGCGGATCTTCGCGGAGGCCGGCCGGTAAGCGTGCGGCGCCGGCCGGCGCGGGGCTGCCGGGGAGGGCACGGTCAGTCATCCGACCCCCGGCAAAGCGGACAATCCGTACTACCGAGCCGGACGGCTCCATTGGTTGCCGATACCTCGATCAAGGGCGAAGACGAACGCTTGCTCCGCGTCCGCGCGCGCCCAGACCTCGCTGCCGGCCGCCGGCGAGTGGATACCGGGCAGCCGCGCCTCGATCATCGCCGGGGATCGCCCAGGCGCCTCGTTCGCATACGGCTTCAGCAGCAGGTGGCTCGTTGGTCCGAGCACCCGCGCGGCCTCGACCCTGACCCGAACGTACCCGCTACCGCCGTTCGGCGGCGCAAGAGCGATCTCGACACCGTCGGCGCGCACGAGGCACAGCGTTTCCCCGCCGTTCTCGACTCCCGCGGCGGGGATGGACCCGAGCACGGTGTCGAGGAATCCATCACGCACCACGCCACTGAACTCGTTCGCGGGGCCGAACAGCCGCACGACGAACGGATCCGCCGGGGCCGTGTAGATCTCGACGGGTGAGGCGTCTTGCGCCACGCGCCCGTCATTGAGCACGACGATCCGGTCCGCGAGGAACATCGCCGCTTCCGGGTCGTGGGTCACCATCAAGGTCGTGACCCCGCTTTCGGCGAGAATCGCCCGCGTCTCCTGTCGGACGCGCTGCCTCAAGTGCTCGTCCAGGCCGGAGAAGGGCTCGTCGAGCAGCAGGATCCCGGGAGCGGGGGCCAGCGCCCTCAGCAACGCGATACGCTGCTGCTGCCCCCCCGAGAGGGTGTGCGGATAGCGTTTGCCCAGATGCGCGAGGTGTACGTCGCCGAGTACGCGCTCGACCCACGCCCCGTCGCGTGATCCGTTCCGCAGCCCGAACCCGATGTTCTGCGCGACGGTGAGGTGGGGAAACAGCGCATAGTCCTGGAACATCAACCCCACGCCCCGTTTCTCCGGCGGAAGCTGTCGTGGGCGTCCGCCCTCCGCCACCGTCACGTCGCCGATTTCGATACGGCCGGATTGCAGGGTCTCCAGCCCGGCCGCGAGCCGCAGCAACGTGGACTTGCCGCTTCCCGACGGTCCGAGCAGGCATACGAACTCGCCGGCGTCGACCCGGATGCTGACGTCATCGACGGCGAGGGTTTCGCCGAAGCGATGGGAGACGTTGGTGAGTGCGAGCCTGCGCATCGGTGGTTCGAGGGCTACGCTGCGGTGCGCCGGCACGCCGTCACGTCGAGGAAGGACGCCGGTGGCCGGGACGCGAGCGGGTGATCGTCCGGCTCATCAGCATGACGGGCGCCACGCCTGCCGCCACGATGGTCAGGGCGCCCAGCGCGCATTCCTCCAGCAGCTCGTCGGAGGCGTACTGGTACACGAAGGTCGCCAGGGTGTCGAAGTCGAACGGGCGAAGGATCAGGGTCAGCGGCAGCTCCTTCATCGTATCCACGAACACGAGCAGCGCCGCGGTGACGATGCTGGGACGGATGATCGGCAGGTGCACGCGCAGGAGCGAGAGCGCCGGACCCGCTCCCAGGGTGCGCGCCGCGCCCTCGATGCCCGGGGTGACGCGGAGCAGGCCGGAATCCACGGTCCGGTAGCCCAGTGCGAGGAACCGCACCGCGTAGCCGATGACCAGCCCGGCCGCGGTACCGCTGATCAGCAACCCGACGGGCACGCCGAACAGCGCGCGGCTTGCCGCATCGACCGCGTTGTCGAAGTATCCGAGGGGCACCATGATGCCCACCGCGAGCACCGCGCCGGGTATCGCGTAGCCGATGGCCGCGAACTCGGCGAGCCCGCGCATCGCCCGCCGTGGCGAGAGGCGGACCCCGTAGGCGAGGACGATGCCGGCGAGGGCCACGATGACGGCCGCCCAGGCCGCGAGCACCATGCTGTTGCGGACGTAATCGAAGTAGTCCGCTTCCAGCGTCACGCCGTAGAACCTCACCGCGTAGCCGCCCAGGACCCACGCCGGAAGCACGAATCCGAGCGCCACCGGCGTCGCGCACCAGAGGAGCGCGGCGGCCCCGCGCATCGTGGAGAGCGGATACTCGGGCAGGGCCTGCACTCGGGTCGTGGTCTCGTGATACCGGCGCGAGCGCCGGCTGGCGCGCTCGACGACCACCAGGACGAGGGTGAACGCCACCAGGACCGACGCGAGCTGGGCCGCGCCCCGGGTGCTGTCCATGTTGAGCCAGACGTCGAAGATGCCCGCGGTCAGGGTGGGGACGGCAAAGAAGTCGATGGTGCCGAATTCGTTCAGCGTCTCCATCAGCGCGAGGGCCACGCCGACCGCGACCGCCGGACGTGCGAGCGGCATTGCCACCGTGAAGAAGCTCGCGACGGGACCTCGCCCGAGGGTGCGGCTGGCCTCGAACACCCCGAAGCTCTGCTCGATGAACGCGGCCCGTGCGAGGAGGTAGACGTAGGGGTAGAGCACCAGCGACAGCACCACCGTCGCCCCGCCGAGCGAGCGGATCTCGGGGAACCAGTACTCGCGGGGCGATGTCCATCCGAACACGTCGCGCAATGCGCCCTGCACGTTGCCCGCGTACTCGAGCTGATCGGTGACGACGAAGGCGAGGATGTAGCTCGGGACCGCGAGCGGCAGCATCAGCGCCCAGGACAGGATGCGGCGGCCCGGGAAGCGGTACATGGTGACCAGCCACGCGGTCGAGGCGCCGAGGACGATGGTCCCGGCCCCGACCCCGAGCATCAGCCACAGCGTATTGCCGACGTACACCCACAGCACCGTGGAGACGAGATGCTCCCAGATGCCGTCCGAGGGTCCGAGCGCGGTGAGGAGGACGGAGCCGACGGGAATGGCCACGAACGTCCCGATCATTGCGGCGAGCAGCGTCCAGCCGTCGAGCGTGAAACCCCGCCGCCCGGCGCCGGCGAGGAGCGCACCCTCGGCCTGAAGCGCCGTACTCAACGCAGTGGCGCCGGTGAAGGGAGGCGCGGCCCGATGCATGGGAGCGCGGAGCGCGCAAGCCTGCGCGCGGTCGAAGGCGTCACCTTCATCTCAACCCCGCCGCGTCGCCGTCGACGTGTGCATGATCGGACCCTCGGTTTTCGCAATGGGAATCGATGGCGATCGAAACGCGGCGATAGTACCGTCCCGGACCGCGAATACAAGCGATTCGCATCTGCGATCCGGATGGAGTTCGCCGGCCTGCCTTCGAGCCGCTGCCGCCCGGCGGACCGGGGCGTGCAGGCGCGGGAGGGATGCCAAGGGCGATCCGGGTGGGGGCGATCCGGGTTGGGCGATTCCAGGTGGGGCGATCCGGGTGCCGGCGGTTCGTGGAGGAGGAGGCGGTCCGGGCGGGGGCGGCAACGAACGCCGCCGTGAATGCCGGGCCGGATGCGGGAGGCGGGTGTCGGGGCGCAGCCTGGGACCTCAAGTTTCGGGATTCGCTGACCGAAATGGATTCCCGCTTTCGCGGGAATGACGTCATTTCAGCGAGACGCGTTGCTTTCAGGCTGGCCGTCATTCCCGCGAAAGCGGGAATCCATCGCCTGATTCAGGCATTTTGAATCCCGAAACTTGAGCTGGGACGCTTCGCCCCGACACCCGGATGCGACGGCGCGACTCAGCCTTGCGGTCCGGCGTCGAACCCCGTCTTGTCCACGAGCTTGCTGGCGGCCTCGCGATTGCGGGCGACGTCTTCCAGCGACAGGCCGTCCGACTTGAACGGACCCCAGGACTCGACGAGCGGGTCGGTCTTGATCCCGGCCTTGACCGGAAACTCGAAGTTGACCGTGGCGTACATGTTCTGCGCCTGGTCGCCGGCGAGGAACTCGAGGAGGGCCACCGCGTTCTCCCGGTTCTTCGCGTCCTTGATCACCGCCGCGCCGGAGATGTTCACGTGGTTCCCGCGCCCGTCCTGGTCGAGGAACTGTACGTGAACCGACTTCGCCCACTCCTTCTGCTCGGGCTTCTCCTCGTTCGTCGCCATCTTCCCCATGTAGTAGTGGTTCGAGATCGCGACGTCGCATACCCCCTCGTGGACACCCTTCGCCTGGGCGCGGTCGTTGCCCTGGGGCTTGCGGGCGAGGTTGTCGCGAACGCCGGCGAGCCACTGCTCGGCCGCCGCCTCGCCCTCGTGGGCGATCACCGAGGCGATGAGTGCGACGTTGTACACGTGCTTGCCGGAGCGGGTGCAGATCCGTCCGCGGAACTTCGGATCCGCCAGATCGGCCAGGGTCCGGAGCTCGTCCGGCTTCATGCGCTCCCTGGACACGAGGGCGAGGCGCGCCCGGGTGGTGAGGCCGAACCAGACACCCTCGGGATGGCGCAGATGTGCGGGGATGGTTGCATCGAGGATCGCCGAGTCCACGGGTTCGAGGAGCCCGGCCTTGTGCAGCGCGTCGAGCCTGCCGACGTCGACGGTGAGCACTGCATCGGCGGGGTTGTTCGCCCCTGCCGCCTTGATCTTCTCCACCATTCCCTTCTTTGCGAACACGACGTTCACCGCGATGCCGGTCTGTTTGGTGAACTCGTCGAGCATCGGCTCGATCAGGAACGGCTGGCGGTACGAGTACAGGTTGACCTCGCCTTCCGCATGAGCGGGGGCAGCCGCGAACGATGCCGCGAGGGCGAGGAGGGGGATGAGGGTCTTGCGCATGGGTCTGGCCTCCGGATGTTGGAATGAGAATCAATCTCGATACGGCAGTGGCCTTATAGCCGCTCCGTATTGCGAATGCAAGCGATTCTCATCTGCAACCGGATTTTCCCGAAGATCGGTCGGGCCGGGCGGTCCGGCGGAGACGGGGGCCTTCCGCCCAACCCACCGGAACGATGAAGGGACGTAATGCCCGGGAAGAGACGTGATGCCCGGACGGGCCCTGCCGGTGGAAGCATCGGGCGGCCCGCGAACGCGGGCGCCGTCCGGATCAGCGCTTGCGGTGGGCGCAGTCCTTGCGCTCGCAGCGCCCATGCAGCACCAGCGAGTGGTCGGCAAGGCGGAAGCCGTGCTCCTTCGCGATCCTGATCTGCCGGCGCTCGATGGTGTTGTCGACGAACTCGATCACCTTTCCGCAATCGATGCATACGATGTGGTCGTGGTGCTCGCCCGAATCGAGCTCGAACACCGCGTGCCCATCCGCGAAATGATGGCGGATGACGAGCCCGGCGGATTCGAACTGGGTGAGCACGCGGTAGATGGTTGCGAGGCCGAGGTCGTCGCCGGTGTCCATCAGCGCCCGGTAGACGTCCTCGGCGCTCATGTGCCGATCGCGGTTCTGCTCGAGGATGGACAGGATCTTGAGCCGCGGCTGCGTCGCCTTGAGCCCCGCGTCCTTCAAATCGTTGCTTTGCATAGGTTGGACCCCGCATCCGGCAACCGTGGCGGGACGAGATCCGCCGGTTCCGGCGACCTGCCCTGCACGCCGCCCCGGTACGACACCCGGCACGACCACGGTCACCCTACCCCTTCGGCCGCACCGTCGCCACCGCGAGCGGCCAGGCAGGCCATCGCGGCTTCGTGCAGGGTCCGGTTGCCGGCCGCCAGGATCCTGCCGCCGGCCGCCGGTTCGAGGGTCAGAGGCTCGCCTCGCCACCCGGTCATCACCCCGCCCGCGTTCTCGACCACCGGGACCAACGCACAGTAGTCGTACACGCCGACCCGCGTCTCCAGAGCGAGGTCCACGAAGCCGCGGGCAAGCTGCACGAACCCGTGGCAATTCCCCCCGTGGACCATCCACCGCGAGCCGGCGACGATGCGCCGGTAGGCGCACGCATCCTCGCCTTCGTAGTACTCGGAGGAGGTGGTACAGACCAGCGCATCGCCCAGCCGCTCGCTTGCGCCGGTGCGCACGCGCTCGCCGTTGTACCAGGTCCCGTCGCCGTCGATGCCCACCCAGCGCTCGAGGGTAACGGGTTGCTCGACGATGCCGAGGACGGGCCGGCCTCCGCGGACGAGCCCGATCAGGGTACCGTACACCGGCAGCCCCGCCATGAACGCCCTGGTGCCGTCGATGGGATCGAGCACCCAGACATGGTCGGCCTCCCGCCGGTCGTCGCCGAGCTCCTCGCCGACGACCCCGTGGCCCGGAAAGCTCGCGCCGATCATCTCGCGCAGCCGGACCTCCACGGTACGGTCGACCTCGGTGACCGGCGATGCATCCGCCTTGCGATACACGACCCGGCGGGAGTGCGCTGCGGCGCGCACGATCTCGCCGGCCGCATCGGCCAGGCGGTGTGCGAACTCGACGAGGTCCCGCCCGATCGAGTCGGTCACGGATCTGCTGCCGGTGCGAGGCCGATCGCCGAGCGTCCCTCCGGCCGCCGATCGATCCGGGTCCCGAGATGCACGGGCACCCGGGCAAGGGCGAGACGAAGACAGGACATGGCACACGCGGGGTTCGAGTCCGTGGGCAACACAGGCTACACTTTCCCGTACACACATTCCAAACGATACACTGCGCGGGCCAGACGATGCGCCGCGCGGGCCAGACGATGCGCCGCGCGGGCCAGACGATGCGCCGCGCGGGCCAGACGATGCGCCGCGCGGGCCAGACGATGCGCCGCGCGGGCCAGACGATACGCCGCGCGGGCCAGACGATGCGCCACGCGGGAGAGCCATGTCCGGATCGACGACGAGCGGTGGCGGGAGCCGACCCCGGTGCTCGCACCCGGCTGCCTCCTTCGACGACAATGGAAGCACGATTCGGATCGAGGAGCGGGGAGATGCTCGGATTTCTGAAGAACGTGCTCGGAGGCGGCTCCGGCGACCGCGAGCCCGAGCCCGCGGACCCGGTGGAGCACGAGGGCTTCACCATCGTCGCGACGCCGCGCAAGGCAAGCGGCGGCTGGTCCACCGAGGGGCGCATCAGCAAGGTCGTCGGTAGCGAAGCAAAGGAGGTCCACTTCATCCGCGCCGACACGTCGACCTCGCGCGAGGCCGCGATTACCCTGTCCGTCGGCAAGGCCCGCAAGATCATCGACGAGCAGGGGGAGCGGGTGTTCCGGGCCTCGCGAGCCTGAACGGCAGCTTCAGAGCGCGTGCCGGCGGGTGCGGGCTACGGTGCGCTCGAACTCGGCAAGCAGGTCGGTGGCGCCCGTCCCGGTGGAGAGGCGCTTCGTGGTGCGGGCTACGGTGCGCTCGAACTCGGCAAGCAGGTCGGTGCGGCGCGGCTCGTCGGTACGCTCGTTGAAGAACCATTTCAGCGCCACGCTGGCGTCCACGACGGCGATCATGGACCTCGATTTTCGGGATTCGCTGACCGAAATGGATTCCCGCTTTCGCGGGAATGACGGCCAGACGGCTACGGCCAGCGTAAAAGTAACGTGTCTCGCTGAAATGACGACATTTCAATGACGTCATTCCCGCGAAAGCGGGAATCCATCGCCTGATTCAAGGTATTTTGAATCCCGAAACTTGAGTTCAACAACGCTGGTCCGCGGCAGCGGCGCCGGTCGAGATCCCCACCGGGTATCCCGTATTGGCGGCTTGCCTGGATGGATTGCCTTCCTCCCGGCATCGCACCATCGGTTCGGAGGAGGGTCGCGGGCGGGATCGGACCATTGATCGGCCACTTGCCTGTACCGCTCGGACGCCGAGGTCAGGAGGCCGGCGTCAGGAGGCCGATGACCGCGCCCGTGAGGCAGGTGGCCAGGAACCCGGCCACGATGCTCTTCGGGCCGAGCGCCACGATCTCGGCCCGGCGCTCGGGGGCGAGGGTGGACAGGCCGCCGATCATGATGCCGAGGCTGCCGAGGTTGGCGAAGCCGCACAGGGCGTAGACGGCGATGAGCCGGCTGCGCCCGGACAACGCCTCCTCCGGCAGCTTCGCGAGATCGAGGTAGGCCACGAGCTCGTTGAGCACCACCTTCGTCGCCAGCAAGTGCGAAGCCGTCCGCGCCTCCTCCCACGGAATGCCCATCAGCCAGGCCACCGGAACCAGGGGCCAGGACAGCGCCCGTTGCAGGGTGAGCGGTGCGCCCGCCAGGTCGGGGAGCAGCCCCAGCACGGTGTTGGCGAGGTGGACCAGCGCCACGAACACGATCAGCAGGGCGACGACCGCGATCAGCACCTTCACGCCCTGCGCCGTGCCGCGCACGACGGCGTCCATGGCCCCGGCGCTCTCGCGCGGAATCTCCACCCGGCCCTCGGTCGGCGGCTCCTGTGGCGGCACCATCAGGAGGGCGACGGTGACCGCCGCCGGCGCGCTGACCACCGAGGCGACCAGGAGCTGGGAGGCGGCGTCCGGCAGCACGGGCGCCAGGACCAGCGAATAGAGCACGTAGACCGTGCCGGCGATCGTCGCCATGCCGGTGGCCATGAGCACGAAGAGCTCCGAACGGGAGAGGAGGGAGAGGTAGGGGCGCACCAGGAGCGGCGCCTCGATCATCCCCACGAGGACGTTGGCCGCGCTCGCGAGCCCCACCGGCCCGCCGATGCGGAAGCTGCGCTCCAGGAGCCGGCCGAAGCCCCGGACGACGAACGGCAGGATGCGCCAGTGGGTGAGGAGCGCGGCCAGCGCGCCGACCACCAGGATGACGGGCAGCGCCCGGAAGGCGAGGACGAAGCTCGCGCCCGGAAAGCCCTCCTCGAAGGGCAGCGGGCCGCCGCCCAGATAGCCGAACACCAGGCTCGTCCCGGCCTCGGTCGCGGCATCGAGCACGGCGACGACCCGGTTGGCCGCCGCCACCGCATCGGTGAGCGCGGGCAGGTACAGCATCGAGGCCGCCAGCGCAAGCTGCAGCACGGCGCCGGTGACGGCGATCCGCCAGGCCGGGAGCCGGCGCTCCTCGCCCAGGACCCAGGCCAGGAACAGCAACACGACGAGACCCAGGGCGCTCTGTGCCTGCAACATGACGGGCGGTCCTCTTTCGATGCGGAATGCGGGCTGAGTCCGGGGCGGTCCCGTATCGGGCCTCCCCGCACGATTGAAGCCTGTCGTCGCCGATACCCTGCCAGATCATGAGGCGCTACGGGCGCTCTCGTCACCGGCCACGCCGTCACCCGATAAGGTACGATTCGGCGTCTTGTGAGCTCCGCTCCCCGGAAGTCCGGGGAGCGCGCGAGCGAAACCGCATGGCGTGACGGCTCACCCGCCCCGTAGCCCGTAGCTTCGACACCGTGGAAAGATCCATCGAGACCCGCCATCGGGGCCTCATCGGCGTCCAGCCCGCCCCGCCCGCGGAGATCGCAGAGGCGGCGGCACGGACACGCCGCGAAGGCGGGTTCCCGGTCGGGTGGCTCATCGCCCCCGGCGTGGCGTGGCTCCTCCTGTTCCTGGTGGTGCCGCTGGCGAGCATCATCGTGTTCAGCTTCTGGACCTCCACCGGCCACGGGATGACGCCGGATCCGACCCTCCGGTACTACCACGAGTACTTCACCTCCGAAGGGTTCTTCGACCCCGAATCGAGAAAGTTCCTCGAGCCCGGCGTCTTCATCCGGACGCTGTGGTCGACGTTCCGGTTCACCGTCACGGTGATGTTCTTCTGCCTGCTGCTGGGCTACCCGATCGCCTATTTCCTCGCCATGCACGTCCGTTCGTTCAAGTGGCAGATGGCGCTCTTCCTGCTGTGCATGGTGCCGTTCTGGACCAGCTACCTCATCCGCGCCGTGGCGTGGCTGCCGATGCTCGGCCGCCGCGGCCTGCTGAACGACTTCCTCATGTCGATCGGGGTCATCGACAAGCCGTCCTCGGTGCTGCTGTACTCGGAGTTCAGCTACACCATGGCCCTGGTGCAGCTCTACGTGGTGCTGTGCGTCGGGCCGATCTTCTTCTCGCTCGCGAAGATCGACAAGGACGTCCTGGAGGCCGCCCGCGACATGGGGGCGACCTCGTTCCAGATCTTCCGCGAGATCGTCGCGCCCCTGTCGCTGCCGGGGGTGGCCATCGGCATGATCTTCATCTTCGTGATGATCATGGGCGAGTTCGCGACCGCGGTGGTGGTGTACGGCGGCAAGACCACCACGGTGGGAACGGTCATCCTCAACTACTACGCGGTGGCGAACTATCCTTTCGCCGCGGTCAACGCCCTCATGCTGATGCTCGCGATGATGATCGGGGTGGTGATCATCCTGCGCATCGTGGACATCCGGAGCCAGCTCTGATGATCCGCCGCCGGACGGCCGAGAAGAAGAAACGGGCGGCGGTGCATTCCTTCGCCGCGGTCAACGCCCTCATGCCGATGCCCGCGATGACCGGGGTGGTGATCATCCTGCGCATCGTGGACCTCCGGAGCCGGCTCTGATGGCCCGCCGCTGGACGGCCGAGAAGAAGAAGCGGGCCACGGTCAAGGGGCTGTTCAGCAGCTACTACGTGCTGTTCCTGCTCTTCATCTACGGACCGATGTTCGCGATGTTCATCCTGTCCTTCCAGGGGCGTCGCGGCGGGACCAGCTTCCCCATGCGGGGGTTCAGCCTGCACTGGTGGAACAAGCTGCTGGAGCCGTCGAGCGTCGGGGACCTCCAGGGGGCGATGCTGCGCTCCATCATCCTCGCCCTCGTCGTGATGGTGATCACCGCGCTGTTCTCGACCCTGTTCGCGATGGCCTTCCGCAAGCGCTTCTTCGGCTCGGGGCTGCTGTTCTACACCATCATGACCGGGATCATGGTGCCGGGGATCCTGCTGAGCCTGGGCCTCGCCACCCTCCTGAAGCAGCTCGGCATCCCGCCCGCGTGGTGGTCCACCGGGCTCGGGGTGCACGTGGTGTGGACGCTGCCCTTCGGCTTCCTGGTCATGATGGCGGTGTTCAACCGCTTCGACGGCAGTCTGGAGGAGGCTGCCCGCGACATGGGGGCGAGCGAATGGACGGTGTTCAGGGAAGTCACCCTGCCCCTCATCACGCCGGGGATCGTCGCGGCCGGCCTGTTCGGATTCACCCTGTCCTACGACGAGTTCGCCCGCACCACCCTGCTCGCGGGCGAGTACAACACCCTGCCGCTGGACATCAACGCCTCGATGACGCAACGGATCCGGCCGACCCTGTTCGCGCTGGGCACCGTCTCGACCCTGTTCTCGCTGCTGATGATCGGGCTGTTCCTGGTGATCTATACCCTTCTGGCCAGACGCACGCGCTGAACGCTTCTCGCGCGAGAGAAACCACAGGCAGGCGGGGAGTAGCCCAGGGGGACATCCGACGCGCGCGCCGGGATTGGGCGCGCGCGGGAGGACTGAAGATGGCGTCGAACGCGGTTCGGACGGGGATGTTGGCGCTGGCGGTGCTGTGCGCGCTGCCGGCGGGCCGCTCCCCGCTTGCGGCGGTGGACGCGGCGCGGGCGAGATACGGCGATGCGGATGCGGCGAGGGAGGACAAAGAGCCCTCGGCGGTCCTCGCTCTGCTGCAAGGCATGTCCTTGGCGGAAGCAGCGGAAGCCATGGACGATGCGGCGTTTGCACGGGCGGAGGCGGAGGGCACGGCGGCGGCGTATGCGGGATATCGGTCGTCATACCCGGAGGGGCGTCACGTGGAGGAAGCCGAGCGCCGGGAGCGTGAGCGTACGCCAGGCCGGCAGTTCCGGGACTGCCCGGAGTGCCCGGAGATGGTGGTGGCGCCTGAAGGTTCCTTCTTGATGGGCTCGACCTCAGGGGATGACGATGAACGCCCGGTGCATGAGGTGACGATAGCGCGTCCGTTCGCGGTGGGGGTGTACGAGGTGACGTTTGCGGAGTGGGATGCGTGCGTGTCGGATGGGGGATGTGGCGGGTACCGGCCGAGCGACACTAGCTGGGGGCGGGGCGTCCGCCCGGTCATCAACGTGAGCTGGGAGGATGCGCAGGGGTATGTGCGTTGGCTGTCGAGGAAGACGGGGGAGGCGTACCGGCTGCTGAGCGAGTCGGAGTGGGAGTACGTGGCGCGTGCGGGGACGACCGGGCCGTATCATTTTGGTTCGAGCCTGTCGTCGTCGCAGGCGAACTACGGGGGGGATCGGAGAAGTACGGTTCCGGTCGGGAGCTATCCGGCGAATGCGTTCGGGCTGCACGACGTGCACGGGAACGTATGGGAGTGGGTGGAGGACTGCTGGAACGACAGCTACAACGGGGCGCCGTCGAACGGGAGTGCGTGGACGTCGGGGGATTGTAGCCGGCGGGTGCTGCGCGGCGGCTCCTGGTTCAGCGGTCCCGGGGCCCTCGTCTCGACCACGCGCATCGGGAGCACCACCGGCGACCGGATCCACTACTACGGGTTCCGAGTTGCCCGGACGCTCACGCCTTGACTCTTTACGTCTTTACCTCGGGGGGCCAGGGGGCGCGGAGTCCCCTGGTCGTTTCTTTCGGGGGTTTTCGCCGCGCCTGTCGAGGAGACAGGACGGGATGCGGACGAGCCCGCTGCCGTCCCTGAACGCGGCTCCCCGGCGTCGTGCGCCTCCTCATCGCCGCCGAGCTCGCCACCGCTACGGCCATCTCCGAAGCGCCGCCGACCGCCTCGACCCACCACCGTCCCGTGCGCGCACCGGGACGCGGCAAGTGCCATAATCGGCCCATGCGCTTCTTCAACACCGAAGGGCCGGTGCGCCCGGACGACCACTACGCCATCCAGCCCCTGGACCGGATGGACGTCGATGAACTACTGACCCTGATCCGCGCCAAGCGCTACTTCGTGCTGCACGCCCCGCGCCAGACCGGCAAGACCTCCGCACTCATCGCGCTGCGCGATCTGCTCAACAGCGGCAAGGCCGGCGATTTCCGTTGCGTGAACGTGAACGTCGAGGTCGCCCAGGTGGCGCGTGACGACACGGCGCGCGGCATCCGCGCCATTCTGGGCAGCCTCGCCGAGAATGCGCAGGAGCTGGGCGACGACTACCCCGAGGAAGTCTGGCCGGACATCCTGGCGAAGGTGGGGCCTGACGACGCCCTCAAGCGGCTGCTCGCCCGCTGGTGCCGGGCCGATCCGACACCGCTGGTGCTGCTGATCGACGAGATCGACTCGCTGGTCGGCGACACCCTGCTCTCGGTACTGCGCCAGCTTCGCGCCGGCTACGAGAAGCGCCCCGAAGCCTTCCCGCAGAGCGTGGTGCTGTGCGGGGTGCGCGACATCCGCGACTACCGCATCCGGTCCAGTGCCGGCGAGGTCATCGCCGGGGGCAGCCCCTTCAACGTGGCGGCGAAGTCGTTGCGCATGGGCGACTTCACGGAAGCGGAGACGCGGGCGCTGATGGCGCAGCACACCGAGGAGACCGGCCAGCGGTTCTCGGAGGCGGCGGTGGAGACGGTGTGGACGCAGACGCGGGGCCAGCCGTGGCTGGTGAATGCGCTGTGCGCGGGAGCGTGCTTCGACAACAAGGCAGGGAGGGACCGCTCGCGCAGCATTGAAGTGGACGACGTCTACGCCGCGCGGGAGGATCTCATCCTCTCGCGGCGCACGCATCTGGACCAGTTGGCGCACAAGCTGGAAGAAGCGCGAGTACGGCGGGTCGTCGAGCCCCTCCTGAGCGGCGGGGAGGTGCAGCACGACGGCCGCGACCTGGAATACGTGCGCGACCTGGGGTTGCTGGCGCCGGACTCGCCGCCGCGCATTGCGAATCCGATCTACCGGGAGGTGGTGCCGCGGGAGCTGGGCTACGTGTTGCAGGACAGCCTGGACATTCAGGCGAGATGGTACGTGGACGACGACGGCGGCTTGAACATGACGAAGCTGCTCACGGCATTCCACACCTTCTTCGGGGAGCACGCGGAGCACTGGCTGGGACGCTTTGCCGACTATCGCGAGGCCGGCCCGCAGCTCATCTTGCAGGCGTACCTGCAACGGGTGGTGAACGGGGGCGGTCGTATCGAGCGGGAGTACGGATTGGGGCGGGGCCGGACGGACCTGCTGGTGCTGTGGCCGCGGGAGGCGGGTCAGCCCTCGGATCTGTGGGAGCGGTTCGTGGTGGAGTGCAAGGTGTTGCGGGATTCGGACCGCAAGAGCCTCGCGTGGACGGTGGAGAAGGGCGTGAAGCAGACGTTGGGGTACATGAAGCAGTGCGGGGCGGAGGAAGGGCATCTGGTGGTGATCGACCGGCGCAGCGAGAAGCGTCGGCGCGGCGACGGGGTAGCGGGTGGAAGCGGTTGCCGGCAGGACGGGCGCGGGGTGGTGGTCTGGACGCTGTAGTCTCTTACTCTCTTACCCGTGAAGTCTTCGACACTCAAGTTTCGGGATTCGCTGACCGAAATGGATTCCCGCTTTCGCGGGAATGACGTCATTTCAGCGAGACGCGTTGCTTTCAGGCTGGTCGTCATTCCCGCGAAAGCGGGAATCCATTTCGGTCAGCGAATCCCGAAACTTGAGTTCGACAAAACGGCGAAGATTGTTGCGCCGACTGGCATTTTGTTCCGGCTATGCCGGGGTAGTCGCGCACGGCGCGCTTGACGGCGGCGCGCACGTCGGCGCTTGTCGTGGGGTTCGACGGGGGCCGGCGAGCCGATGGGCGGGACGGGTGGCGGTTGGCGCCGTCGTGGTCGCCCTGATGAACGGTATCGACGCGCACATAACCGGGCTGGCCCTGCGCTCGGGGCTTGCGCCACTCGCCGATGGCGCTGTGTGTCGCCTGGGTCTTGCCCACCACCGTGCGCCGACGCCGATAGGTCACCGAGCTGGGAAGACAGGTGGAGCAGATGTACCTGGTCTATGTCGCAGGTTTGATCCTTGGAGTCTACCTCGCGCCCGGCTTGGCCCTGGCGCCCCGCGCCGCATTCGATTCTCGCCTCGCCTACGCGGTGCCCATCCTCAGTGTGCTGATCGTCACTACCCTCGCCCGGATACTCAAACCCTTGGGCCTGTTCACCGAAACGACCGTTTTCCCAGCTACTCTCGCGTTTGCAGTGATCGCCGCTTGGCGTCTCTACAGACTTCACCCAACGGAGTCCGTCCATTGGCCGGCGGTTCATCGTCTGGTGTATCTGTTCAGCGTTTGCGTGGTGTTACCCGCCGCGGTCAGGCTCGGAACCTCCAGCTTTGAAGATGACGATGAGATCTATAGCTGGAACATGTGGGGCGTTCAGCATGCACTAGGGGAATCGCATGATCTCTACTACACCGTTGCTCCCTATCCACAAGTCTTTTCGTATCTGATCGCATATAGCTACCAGCTTCTTGGATCCATTGATTTGCAGCTCCCGGTCAGATTCGCATTTGCCATACTCGGCGCTTCTCTCGTGGCGGCCATCGGAACGGCAAGCGTGAACATGAAATCAAGATCACTGCTGTGGTTCATGGGTCTGGTGCTCTTTGCGTTGTTCCCGGCACATCTCCATCATCAAGGTCTGTCCAAGGGTCTGGCGGAGCTTGTCATGATTCCCGCATTGGTCGTTTCGGTTGCTCTCTACCTTCAGCACGAGCGCGTCCTGGATTCGGGATTCTCCGTACATCTCTGGCTGGCAAGCGCCGCCGCCGTCGTCGCCGGACTTTCAAACAACCGGCGTTGATCTGGCTGATGCTCGCGTTTCCGATCCTGGCCGCTACCGACACCGTTCAACGGCGAAGGCCGTTCACGACGTTGGCGCCAGTCGCCATCGCTTGGGTCTGCGGCCTGCTCTGGCTCATGACGGAAGGGTATGGATTCTGGGCGAACGATTCGGTGATCACACGTTCCCTCCAGGAACGAAATCTGTTCCAGCAGATGATCTACGCCTCGGAGAAATGGCTGATCGACAGACCGGACGTGGTCGCCTTGCTGTTGATGTGCACGTACGTCGTCTTCCGGGGGCATAGGGGACGCGGTATCTTCATTGGATTGATGATTCCTTCGCTCCTGGCCTGGTTCTTCCTCGGCGCCTACAATTTGCGTCTCGGCATGCACGTCGTGGCCATTGCAGCGCTGTTGATCGCCGCAAACGAGTACTGGCCAAATCCCTCCGCTGGGTCGGCGACGACGACGAACGGCACGCTCGTCCCATCTCGCACTCGGCATCTCGTCTATGGGCTCGCGGCCGTGGCGGTAATCGTTTCGGGTGTCGCCGCATGGAAACGCATCGAGGACAGGGGCCCGGCATTCTCACTCTACGACGGCGGCAAGAACACGATCCAAACGTACTTCGGCGACGACGCAGAATTTGTTTACCGCGAGATCTATCGCAGCAATCATAAACTCTGGATCCCCTCCAACTACATATACGGCATTTTCTACGGCCACAACACGATCATCCGGCCGGATCATCGAGTGGGCACACTCGATCTCGATCGGCTCAGAGCTGAAATCGTACGTGATCGGCCGGATTACCTCTTCGAATCCGGCGATGTCGTTTCGTACGGGCCAGCCTCGGCGCTGCTCCGTCAACTCGTTGTGGAGTGCGGAGACTGGTTCGAGACCGTCGTCGACCCGCTCAACAACTGGTTCGGCTATGCCGTGTATCGCCTGAATCACGATGCAGTTGAGCAGAATCGGGAATGCGACCCGTGATCGGAATCGTCATCCCTGCCCTGGACCCGCCCGAGACGCTGCTCGGCCTCGTCGACGAGCTTCGCATCGGGGCGATGGGGCGGATCGTCGTCGTAAACGACGGTTCTGCGGAGCGTACGTTGTTCCGCGCGCTTGAAAACCTGGAAGACGTCACCGTGCTCCACCACGAAGAGAACCGGGGAAAGGGGGAGGCCCTGAAGACCGGGTTTCGTCATCTCCTGGCGTGCGATGCGCTCACGGGCATCATCACCGTGGACGCGGACGGACAGCACCTCGCGGAGGACGTCGACCGCGTACGCGGCGTGGCCGGGTCGGAGCCCGGCGCATTGATCCTCGGCGCGAGAGGCTTCGAAGGCGATGTCCCCGTCAAGAGCGCCGTGGGCAACAAGGCGACGCGGACGGTGCTCAAGATGGCGGCGGGACTCGATCTCAGAGACACCCAGACCGGCTTGCGCGCGGTGCCGAGATCGCTCGCCGAACGGTGCCTGGCCGTCGAGTCGGCACGCTACGAGTTCGAGCTCGAGATGCTGCTGCTGGCGAAACGGATGGACGTCCCGATCCGGGAGACGGGCATCGCCACCGTGTACGTGGACCGCAATCGCGCAACCCACTTCCGCCCTGTCCGGGACTCGATCGGCATCTACTTGGTGTTTCTGCGGTTCCTGTCGGTCTCCGTGGTGTCCTTCTGGCTCGACATCGTGTTCTTCGCCTTGCTGCACCACTCCACCGACGCCATCCTCTTCAGTACCTATGCGGCCCGGATTTCTTCGGGCACCTTCAACTTCCTCGGCAACCGGAGCTTCGTGTTTCGGGACGGCGTCCGGCGATCTCCGGTGCGCGACGCCGCCGCCTACACGGGCCTCGCCTTCCTGATCGCCACGGCGTCGGGTTTCGCCGTTCGAACCCTGTCAGGATGGACCGGGTGGGCGCCTGCGATCGTCAAGATCGGAGTGGATCCATGCCTCTTCATCGTGAGCTTCGCGGTGCAGCGCTACGTGATCTTCAGGCCGATATGAAACGGCCGGATCCTGCCTTCTGCCGCTGCCGGTGGAATCGCGTCCGCAGAAAGGTGTTACGCGGACACGTCGTCGGCAGACCCGCGTCTTCAGCCGGCTGTCTTGCTGCGTCTTCGCATCATCGTCAATTGCACGTTCCGCACTGGTTCAGGTCGAGCGTGCGTGCATCCGCGCGCCCGGCATCGACCTCGACCGCGAAGTGCTCGCCGGCGCGGACGTGCCGCCGAAGGTGGCCGCGGCGCTCTGGGCACGGGGACACCGGAGCCCGCCTTGCGTGCCGCCTCGTCCTTCGTGGTGCGACGTGGACGGTCCAATCGCCCTCCCCGTCCGGTCGAGGGGGAGGCACTCTATGGATGGCACGGGGAGATGCCGGCATCCACTGGCGCGGAGGCCCGAATCGAATGGCATGGAGATGCAAGCAATGGTTCTGACACCCTTCGTCGAAAAGATTCAGGGACTGCGGGAGATCATGCGCCAGAGCCGGAACACTGTGGGCGCGCACGAGACGCGCACACGCATCGTCCTCATCGACCCGATCCTGCGGATGGTGGGCTGGCCGGTGGACGATCCGCAGAAGGTCGAGCTCGAGTACTCCGTGGGCAACGGTCGGGCCGACTACGCCTTGCTGGGCCGCGAGCGCCAGCCCGTCGCACTCATCGAAGCGAAGCCCCTCGGGACGAGGCTCGAGGAGCACACCCGGCAGATCGTCGCCTACGCCATGGAGACGGGCGTGCGAAGCGCGGGGATCACCGATGGGGATCGATGGATGCTCTACGACGTGTTCCAGCCCCTGCCGATGGCCAGGAAGTGCGTGATGGACGTGTCTCTTCGACGGGAGGACGCGGTGAGCGCCGCACTGTCGCTCCTGGCCGGACTCACGTTCGAGCGCGAAAGCAGTGACGGCACGGAGACGTCAGGGAGTCCACCGGACGATGACGGGGACTGGACGACCCTCGCCAGGCTGGAGGAGCCCCAGACCATCGACGACGACGCCGAGATCCGGTTCGGCGATGGAACGCGATGGCCAGTGCGGAGCTGGCAGCATGCTGTGGGGGTAGTCGCGGAATGGCTCGTCACGAGCGGGCGGCTCGCCGAAGACCGGCTGCCGCTCCAGGTAGGGGACATCGTGCGTGGGGTGCACTGGGAGCCCGTCCACTCCGACGGCGCCCGATTCAATCGGTCCCACGACTTCGACGCTCCAAGCGGACGGCGCGTGTACGTCCACACCCACGGGACATACAGGACCAGCCTCTACTACATCCGCTGCATGTTGGAGAGCTGCGAGGTCCCCGAGCGGAATGTCGCCATCAAGACCGGATGAGTGCCAGCGCTACGGCAGCAGAAACTGGAATGCGTCAAAGCACGTCATCCACTGCACGGGACGCGCCTGAAGTGAAGACGCCCCGGGTCTGGCGCTGAGCGCGCATCAAGCGGACCTGCCGGCTGTCTTGCGGCCTCGTCGCGTCCCCTGCAGGGCATGGGGCGCTTCGCCACCGTCCGGCCTCGTCGCGTGGACCCCGCGCCCGCAGGGGCGCTTCGGCTCCTGGCGCCCCGCGCGGTTCCTTCCGGGCGAGGCACGGGGCATCATCGGGGCCTGACGGCGGGACGGGAGAGCCCGAAGGGGCACGAGGGATGTGCGGGCGGTTCACCCAGGTCGTGAAGGCGCGCGAGCTCGCGGCGCTGTACGGGGTCGCGGCTCCGCACGTCGAGCTGCAGCCCCGGTGGAACGGTGCGCCGACTCAAGCCTTCCTCGTCTGCCGTCTCGATGCCGCGGGGCGGAGGGTGCTGACCCTTCAGCGCTGGGGCCTCGTACCGTCGTGGGCGCGCGACCGGTCGATCGGAAATCGGCTGATCAACGCCCGGTCGGAGACGGTGCACGAGAAGCCTGCCTTCCGGGCGGCGTTCCGGCGCAGGCGCTGCCTGGTCCCCGCGAACGGCTGGTTCGAGTGGCGCCGCACACCGGCGGGGAAGGAGCCGATCTGGATCCGCCTGGCGGACGGCCGCCCGCTCAGCCTCGCGGGGCTGTGGGAGGCTTGGGGGGAGGGCGAGTCCCGGACGGAGAGCTTCACGCTCCTGACGTGCCCGGCCGGGGAGGCGCTTGCCGGCGTGCACGCGCGTCAGCCGGTGGTCCTGGCGCCGGAGGGGTACGGTGCTTGGCTGGCAGCGGAGACGCCTGCGGAGCGGGTGCAGGTGCCGCACGCGGGGCCGTTCGAGCTCCGGCGGGTGAGCGCGCTGGTGAACAGCCCGAGGAACGACGTGCCGGAGGTCGTGCGGCCAGTGGACGGGTGAGGGAGTGGTCATGCCGACAGGGACCCAGGACGGACGCAAGCGCCTGTACCTGGACTTCGACGGGTACTTCGCCGCGGTGGAGGAGCAGGCGACGCCGGCGCGGCGAGCGGTGCGCATGAGAATGCCGCGGCGTGACGTGGTGACTGCGGCGGGTACTGGCGAGAAAGACGGTCAACGGGCGTTCCAGGTGTTCGCAATCGGCTTGACCATCAGGGGTTCCGGCCGGCGAGGATGGCTCCACGTTCGCAACGATGGTGGATTGTGTGAAATAGACAGATAAACATAAGATCAATATATTAAAGATGATTCTTGATGTAAAACATGAGGGGATCTCTGAGGTCGAGTACCCCTCCTCACGTGTCCGTGGGAAGCAGCCCATCTGCAAGGAGAAGGAGAATCCGTCATGCCTGAAATTACGCGCCCGCAACCGGGCCAATGGATACGTTTTCGTCCCGATACTTTCACCATGCTCCTGGCGGCCCTTTCCGCACCGGGCGTCGTTTCGGTGATGGCACGGGAGATTACCTACGGGGTGGCGGTGCACTGGGATTCCATACAATACATAGCCGGAGCGCGAAATTTGCTGGCCGGAGAAGGCTATTCCGATATGTCGGGATCGCCTACGACGTCGTGGCCCCCTCTCTATTCGCTCCTGCTGGCCACGGCGAGCTTGGGAGCATGGGACCCACTCGACGTTGCCGGCCCCGTCAACGCCGCCGTCTTCGGGCTGACCATATTCACGGTGGGACAATACCTGCGGCAGCGCCTGGTGTCCCGCTTCCTGGTCGTATGGGCTTGTCTTGCGGTCACCTTGTCGGTTCCTCTGGCAGATATAGCCTCATGGGCCATGACCGAGCCCTTGTTCATCCTGCTGGCCACCTTGGCTCTCGTCCGGATCGACCAGTTTCTGACCGACGGCAAGACCTCGTCTCTGGTCTGGGCGGCGGTGTTCAGCGCCCTGGCCTGGCTGACCCGGAACATGGGCGTGGTCTTGCCGGTGCTCGTGGGGCTGCTGCTGCTCTTCCAGCCGGGTACGCCATTGATACGGCGGGCAAGGCGCATCGCCGTCTTCTCGCTGATTGCAGCCCTCCCCATGGCGCTGTGGGTGGTGCAAAGCCACCTGCTTACCGGAGATGCCTTCGACCGCTACGCCCTGGCCGATGCTTCCTGGACCGACCATACCGTTTCGATTCTGCTCCGGCAGGCTCTCGACATTCTATATGAGCACTGGCTGTACCTCGACCAGGACATGGCCTTATGGCCGTCCTTTGAATTTCTCCCTGCTGCATCCGCACTGCTGCTGGTCGTCGCCTTGCTTTCGGTATCGGTTGGCTGGATATTCGCCAGGATCTCACATGAGAGGCATATCACGCTCCTGACCGGTGCGCATTACGTGTTCGGCGGATTCGCGGTGGTGTACTTCGTTCTGTTGATCACGGCAGTCATGCTCGACTACTCGTTCCATGGTGTCGGGCCCAGATACCTGGCTCCGCTGTATATTCCGTTGTTGGTGGCCGCGGTGGTTGCGCTGGATCGGCTTCTCGTTCCCGTCCATGACCGTCGGAGAGAGGGGATGGCGGGCGGAGGGGAGGGCAGCCCGCCGGTAGCTGCATCGGGTGTACGGGGAAGAGTCGAAATTCAGCGACCCCTGTCCGCTGTCTTGAAGGTGGTGCTCTCTCTTTGGGCACTTGGGCAAGTCGTTCCGAACGTCGACAAAATCATTCGGGCGAACTCCGGTGACCTGTACCTCAGCTACAGTGGGCCACGCTGGGCGAACTCCGAGACGCTACGCTGGATCAGGGAAAACCCCATCGGTCCAGTGGTGTACTCCACGGAACTCGCTGTCGTGTATCTTCACAACGGCAGGCCCGGAAGCTATCGAGTGATGCCGGTGAGATGCCTCGATGAATTGCACTTCCCCGATTGGTATTGCTTGTCCGGCACGGGGCAGGAGCAGTTGAGACGCTGGCTTGCGGATGTTCCTGACGGCACATACGTGGTCTGGTTCCACAACTGGATCGCCTACGACAACGTTGTTTACGATTACAGTGCCGCCGACATGCGCGGGTCGTCGGACTTCGAGCCCGTGGCGGAGACGACCGACGGTGCCATCTTCAAGATCGACAGGAGCTACACGCCTCGACCGGGCTCGCCCTTGTCAGTGTATGAGTCCATCGTCTCCGGTGGTTTCGGAGAGCCGGTGCTCCGTTCGACCTTCGACATCCATCTCGAAGGGGCCACGCTGACCTACCTCAAGGAGCCATGCGTCGCGGAAAACGTGGCGGCGAAGTTCTTCCTGCACGTTGTTCCACGGAACGAGGCCGACCTTCCCGCCGTCAGACGTCGCCTTCAATCCAGCTTCGACAACCTGGATTTCACCTTTTCCCAGAAGGGCGCGATTTGGGACGGTAAGTGCTTGGGCGTCGTCACCCTCCCGGATTACGAAATTGCCCGAATTCGCACCGGCCAATTCATCCGCGACCCGGACTTGAAAGTGCTCTGGGAAGCGAAGATCCCGGTCATCGAGTAGCAGGCGATCGGAATGCCGAGACTCCGGTGGAGCGGGTGCAGGCGCCGCACGCGGGGCCGTTCGAGCTCCGGCGGGTGAGCACCTTGGCCAACAGTGCGCGGAACAACGTGCCGGAGGTCGTGTTGCGTTCTCGGGGCGCGGGACGGGGCGGAGGACGTGGGGCGGCGCATCAAGGCGCGGCTTCGCGAGGCGGTCGGTCCGCGGGTGACGTGCTCGATGGGGGTGGCGCTGAGCCGTTGGCTTGCGAAGGTGGCCTCGGCGATGGACAAGCCGGACGGGCTCACGGTGCTCGATGCGCTGCCGGGCCGGCTGCTGGAGCTCGACCTTGAAGACCTCCCCGGCGTGGGCGG
Source organism: Gammaproteobacteria bacterium (assembly GCA_965204915.1). GTDB lineage: Bacteria > Pseudomonadota > Gammaproteobacteria > HK1 > HK1 > HK1. The sequence goes on from OZ242023.1 coordinate 700,797, forward strand.
GCGGGTCCGGGCGCGGCGGCGGCGCGCGGGGATCGAGACGGTGTCGGCGCTGTGGGCCGCGCGGCCGAGGGCGTTGCGGGCGGTGTGGGGGAGCAGCGGGAGGCCGGGGAGGCCCGGCCCCGGCGCGTGATTGCAACGGCATCGGGGCCGGGGGAGAGCGAAGGGGATGCGGTCCAGGGCCGGGGAAGAGCGAAGACGGCACGCGGGGAGGCGCCCCGTTCGTCTCTTGGCCCTTTTCTGGGAGGAGGAGCCGAGCCCTGGACCGTAGCGCGAAGATGCCCCGGGCGGGCGGCTCCGTCAAGCCCGAAGGTCAAGCCCGAAGGTAGGCGCATCCCTGCCTGTCGGGTAGCATCGCAAGGCACCGTATCGCGCGGTCGGAGTGGGGTACGTCTCGGCGAATGCGAGGAAATGGTTTGTATCAAGGGGTTTGGGGATGGTGCGGCAGGAACGGGCGTCTCGCCCGCAGTGGGCCGCAAATCCACGATATCCACGGGTGGGGAGGACGCCCGCGTCCCGGAGGGACACGCCGCTCCCAGGACGCCTCGCGCAGAGAATCGACCCGATGGCAAGACGATGATGCACCGAGGATTCCAGGCGCCGGGCATGAGCCATCTCGTGAACCGCCTGCCGTTGCGCGGCGGCCGTGCGCGGTGGGCCGCGGTGCTGCTCGTGGCCGGGTTCCTGGCGGCAGCGTTCGCGTTGCGGGACCAGGACGCCCCCGACCGCTTCCCGCCCATCTCCATCTCCACCATCGACGGCCGGAGCTTCGACCCCGCCACGATCGAAGGCCGCCCGCTGCTGGTCACGTTCTGGTCGACGACCTGCCTGGTCTGCCTGCATGAGATGCCCGATCTCGAAGCGCTCTACCGCCGTCTCTCCCCCCACGGCTTCGAGATCATCGCGGTGTCGATGCCCTGGGATCCGCCCGGCGAGGTGGTGCGGCTGGCCCGCGCGCGCGCGTTGCCCTACCCGGTGGCCCTCGACGTGGACGGCGCCATCGCCCGGGCCTTCGGAGACGTATCGGCCACCCCGACCCACTTCCTCATCGGCCCGGGCGGCGCCATCGCATTCCGCCGCACCGGCGCTCTCGACTTTCCCGGGCTCGACCGCCGGCTCCGGTCGATGCTTCCGCGCTCGGATGGATCCACCGTCGCGAGTGATTCCGGGCTCCACCGCCGGCCCCGGTCGATGCTTTCGCGCTCGGGCGGCTCCACCGTCGCGGGAGATTCCGGGCTCAACCGCCGGTCCTGGTCGATGCTCTGACGCGGGGAGACGGCGCATATGCTCTGGGTCAAGGCGTTCCACGTCATCTTCGTCGTGGCTTGGTACGCGGGGCTGCTCTACCTGCCGCGCCTGTTCGTCTACCACGCGGAGACGACCGACGCGATCGGCGACGAGCGCTTCAAGGTCATGGAACGCAAGCTCTTCATGATCATGACGGTGGGCGGGATCGGAGCGCTCGTCTTCGGCCTGTGGCTCGTCGCCGGCTACGCATGGGCGGCGTTCGCGGCGAGCGGCTGGTTCAAGGTGAAGCTCGTCCTCGCCGGCGCACTCGTCCTTTACCACGTCTGGTGCGGTACACTCGTCGCCGACTTCGCCGCGGGCCGCAACCGGCACGGACCTCGCTTCTATCGCCTGTTCAACGAAGTGCCGGCGCTGATCCTGCTCGCGGTGGTCATCCTGGTGGTGGTCAAGCCGCCCATGGGTGGGCTCGATGGCTAGAACCGTTCGATGCGTGGTGCTGAAGCGCGAGGCGGAAGGGCTCGACGAGCCGCCGCATCCCGGCGATCTGGGCCGGCGGATCTACGAGAACGTCTCCAGGGAAGGCTGGTCGGAGTGGCTTCAGCGCCTGCAGATGATCATCAACGAGAACCAGCTCAGCACCGCCGATCCGGGCAGCATCGGTCTCATCGAGCAGCACATGCAGGGCTTCTTCTTCGGAGAGGGGAACCTCGGAGGGCTTCCGGCCGGGTTTCGCACCGGCCGCGCGAAGAAGTAGCCCGCGGTCGGCTTGCGGCATCGCGAAGTTGCGGACGCCCGCGCCGGCCGCCGCGCAAAGAGGCAGCCCGCGGTCAGCTCGCGACCTCGACCGCGAGGGAGGGGGCGACGACCACGCGGATCGCCTCCTGCGCCCGGCGAAGGGATGCCTCCACCCCGGCCGGGTCCTCGCCGAGCGCGAATACGAAGCCGAGGTAGGTGCCGCCTTCGGGGAGCGGAACCAGCGCATATCCTTCCCGCACGCTGATCGACACCTCCCAGATCCCGGGGATCAGGCTCGCCGCCATCACCCCCTCGACCCGCCGCAACGTACCCGCGGCCGGCGTCGGGATCATCAGCACCCCCGCCGCCCGGCCGGCGCCGCGGAACGCGGTCTCGGGCGGCGGCCGACCCAGGGTCCTTTCCAGCACCAGGTGTTCGAGGCCCACCCCCGACCCGAACGTGAACAGCCGCGCGCAGTCTCCCCCGATGGTGCGGCCGGCGATCTCGACGATCCACGCATCGCCGTCGTGGATGCGCAGCTCGGCGTGCACCGGGCCCTCGGTCAGGCCGTAGGCGGCGCATCCTGCGCGCACCCGCTCGGCCGCGAGCGCCTGGACAGGTTCCGGCAGCCTCGACGGCGTGACGTAGATCGTCTCTTCGAAAAAGGGACCGTCGAGCGGGTCCGGCTTGTCGAAGATCGCGAGCACGGACAGCGCCCCGCCCGCCAGCATGCCTTCGAGGGCGATCTCCGGCCCCGGGATGAACGACTCGACGAGAAGCGTGCAGTGCTCCGGCGTGCAGCGCTCCTCGGCGTCGGGGGGCGCATCGGTCGGGACGCGGGTGGACGCGACGCCCGAGGCGGCGGCCGTCGCATCGGCCGGAGCGCCGACGATCGCACCGGCACGCCGGCACGCGGCCTCCAGGCCCGGGAGGCCGTCGGCCCGGATCACCCCCCGGCTCGCGGACATCGCGAGAGGCTTGACCACGCAGGGGAATTCGATGCCGTCGAGCTGGGGGCCGATGGGTCGGCGCAGATCCACCTGCCGCACCGCCGGTACCGGAAGCCCGGCCGCCGCGAGCGCGGCGCGGGCCAAGTCCTTGCGGCGGGTGGTTCTCGCGGCGGACGGGGCGTTGTGCGCGAGCCCCAGGGCGGCGGCGACGTGGTTCGCGATCTCGACGGTGTCGTCGTCGGTGGCGACGACGGCCGCGATGGGCCGATCCCGGTGCGCGGCCAGGACCCGATCGACGACCGCCGCCGCATCCGCCAGATCGACCCGGAGCCCGCCGGTGAGCTCCGGCACCATCGAGTGCTCCCCTTCGCTCGCGACGAGCATCTCGAGGCCGAGCTCGCGGGCGGCCTCCAGGTAGGCGTGGACCCGGTAGCTGCCGGGCGGGGTGATCAGCAGGATCCGGTCCGCGCTCCTTGCAGGAGCTTGACCGGAGCGCCGGGTCCGCATCGCCGGGCGGGGCGATCGACGGGCCCCGACCGTGCCTGATACCCGATCCGGATTCGGCGGCGCGGTCAGCCGCAGCCTCCTCCGCCCGCCATGCCGCACGCACCGCAGGTTCCCGCGCCGCCGGTGGCCTGGAACACGTTGTTGAACACGAAGGTCGAGCCGGTCTCCCGGGTCACGAAGTCGATCTGGACCCCTTTGAGGTAGTTGAGCGCCACCGCGTCCACGTAGACGCGATATCCGTCCCCTTCGTAGACACGGTCGTAGTCGGTGCGCCGATCCGTGAACGTCATGCCGTAGGTCATGCCCGAGCAGCCGCCGCCGGCGACGTAGATGCGGATCGCCTCGACGTCGTCGTCCTCCACGCCGGAGATCAGGCGCTGGAGCTGCTCGCCCGCCACCGCGCTGACGTTGACCTCGCTCTCGGAGAGTGTTCCGGGGTATTCCATCTGAGCCTCCTGTCGTATCGGCGAACGCCGTACCTTGCATCGATCCCGCCGCGGGCGCCGCGCCCGCGACCCGCCCGCATCAGATCTCGACCATCTCGAAGTCTTCCTTGCGCGCCCCGCAATCGGGGCAGATCCAGTTCGGGGGGACGTCTTCCCACTTGGTTCCGGGGGCAATCCCTTCCTCCGGCAGGCCATCCGCTTCGTCGTACACGAATCCGCAGATGACGCACATGTAGGATTTCATTGGCGCATTTCCTCCCGCGAGGGCATATGTCGACGACCGCGGAAATTCTCTCACGATCCACGATGCAGATGTACCGGCCAACGAGAGCGGTCGCGACGTCCGGCGCTGGCCGGGCGCTCCGTTTCGGGGAGCGATGCCGTCCCGAACCGTGGCCTCTGCGAATGGAACGCGCACCCCTGGCGTCGCCGGGCGGTTCCATCGGGGGCCACCGATGACCGCCGACGATGCGTGGTAGTGCCGCCGGAGAGCGCTCATTAGAATCCGGTGCGATGAACGCTCCCGAATCGCGCATCCCCGCCGTGCTGTGCTTCGCGGGGCTCGACCCCACCGGCGGGGCAGGGCTCCAGGCCGACATCGAGGCGATCGTCTCCATGGGCGGCCACCCCTTGCCAGTCGCAACCTCGCTCACGGCGCAAGACACGCGCGACGTGAAGGCGGTGATGCCGATCGATCCCCGCCATGTCGCCGCCCAGGCGCGCGCGGTGCTCGCCGACGTGCCCGTCGCCGCGGTCAAGGTCGGGCTGCTCGGCAGCGCCGGGGTTGCGGAAGCGCTTCAGGACGTCCTGGCCGAGTGCGCCGGTGTCCCGGTCGTGCTCGATCCAATCGCCCGGGCCGGCGGCGGCGCTTCCCTCGCCGATGATGCGCTGATGGACGCGATCGCCTCGCGGCTCGTTCCCCGGACCACGGTGCTCACCCCCAACACCCGCGAAGCACGCCGGCTCGCGCCCGGCGCCGGAACCATCGCCGCCGCGGCCGGACGACTCATGTCCCTCGGCTGCCAATACGTACTCGTCACCGGCGCGGACGAGGCGACGCCGCAGGTCGTCAACCGCCTCTACGGAGACGGGGGGCTCGTCGAGTCCTTCGATTGGCCCCGGGTCGAAGGCGTATTCCACGGAAGCGGCTGCACGCTGGCCGCCGCGATAGCCGCGGGGCTGGCCCGCGGCGCCCCTCCACGCGCGGCGGTGGCCGAAGCGCAGCAGTTCACCCACGACGCGATCTCGAACGGATACCGGATCGGCGCCGGCCAGCGCGTGCCGGACCGGATGCGTCGGGCGCGCGGGCACGGCCTGGGGAGCCGCTGACGTGTCCGCCATCGGCCGCACAAGGCGCGCGGGCGCGGCTTCGTACCTCTGTACGGTCGTTGCGGCTGGTTCGGGCGGCACGGGCGGCGAATCGGCGCCGATCTCTGGAAGAGCTTCCTCTCCTGCGCCGACCGGCAGGGTCCAATCTCAAGTTTCGGGATTCGCTGATCGAAATGGATTCCCGCTTTCGCGGGAATGACGTCATTTCAGCGAGACACGTTACTTTTACGCTGGCCGTGGCCGTCTGGCCGTCATTCCCGCGAAAGCGGGAATCCATCGCCTGATTCAAGGTATTTTGAATCCCGAAACTTGAGGGCCAATCAATCGGCACCACCGTGCAGAGGCGCCCGGGAGCCACCGGTATGCCCGCCGTTGCCCGAATGCCGTACCGGGCCGCACGGGCACGGCGCGGCTTGGCCGCCCGGCATCCTGCCGGTCCGGCTGGTGGGCCGTATCACGCACGCGGGTGTGGTGCGGCCTCCTGATCGAGCGAGGATTCCATGACACCCCTCCCCCACCACGGCCTCTACGCGGTCACCGCCGCCGCGGATACCGATCCCGCACGGCTCGCCGCCCGGGTCGATGCCGCGATCGACGGCGGGGCGGTCATGATCCAGTACCGTGCGAAGGACCGGACGAACCGTGACCGGCATACCACCGCCGCCCTGCTCCTCGACACCTGCCGGGCACGGCGGGTTCCGCTGATCGTGAACGACGATCCCGCCCTCACGGCCGGCATCGGAGCCGACGGCGTACACGTCGGGCGTGACGACGACGACATCCTCTCGGCGCGGCGCATCGTCGGGGATCGCTGCATCGTGGGCGTGTCCTGCTACGATCGCCTCGACTCGGCGCTGGCCGCAGCGGACGACGGCGCGACCTACGTGGCGTTCGGGAGCTTCTTCGCATCGTCGACCAAGCCGCACGCGGTCCCGGCTCCGGTCCGGCTGCTTGCGGAGGCGCGCGAGAAGATCGACCTGCCGATCGTCGCCATCGGGGGCATCACCGCGGGGAACGGCGCGGCGCTGGTCGAGGCGGGGGCGGACTTCCTCGCGGCCATCGCCGGCGTCTTCGGCGGCGAGGACGTGGAGCGCGCGGCGCGCGGCTACGCGGCGCTGTTCTCCTGACCGGCCCCACCACCGCACCGATGCCGCCTGCCCCGCTTCAATCCATTCCACAAGCACGGAGACCGACATGACGATCTCGTCGCGAGAATTCGAGCGCGCGCAACGCCGCATCCCCGGGGGGGTCAACTCCCCGGTCCGCGCATTCCGGGCGGTCGGTGGCGCCCCCGTCTTCTTCGAGCGCGCGGAAGGGGCGCTGCTGTTCGACGTCGATGCGAAGCGTTACGTCGACTACGTCGGCACCTGGGGACCGGCGGTGGTCGGCCATGCCCATCCACGGGTGGTCGAGGCGGTGCGCGAAGCGGCCGGACGCGGCCTGAGCTTCGGCGCCCCGACGGTGCTCGAAACGGAGATGGCCGAGCGCGTCTGCGCCCTCGTCCCCTCCATGGACAAGGTGCGCATGGTCAGCTCCGGCACCGAGGCGACGCTGAGCGCCATCCGGCTCGCCCGCGGCTTCACCGGCCGAGACGCCATCGTGAAGTTCGAGGGCTGCTACCACGGACACGCCGACTCCCTGCTGGTGAAGGCAGGCTCCGGCGCCCTCACCTTCGGGGTCCCGACCTCTCCCGGCGTCCCCGCGGGGCTCGCGGAACACACCCTGACCCTCGACTTCAACGACGCCGCCGGCGCGCGCGAGGCGTTCGCGAAGTTCGGGGATCGGATCGCCGCGGTGATCGTCGAGCCGGTCGCCGGCAACATGAACTGCGTGCCGCCGGCGCCGGGCTTCCTGGAATCGTTGCGCGAGTGCTGCGACGCCCACGGCGCGGTGCTCGTCTTCGACGAGGTGATGACCGGGTTCCGGGTCGCCCCGGGCGGCGCCCAGGCCCTCTATGGCGTGCGTCCCGACCTGACCACGCTCGGCAAGGTGATCGGCGGCGGGATGCCGGTGGGCGCGTTCGGCGGGCGGGCCGACGTCATGGACCACATCGCCCCGGACGGCCCCGTGTACCAGGCCGGCACGCTCTCGGGGAACCCGATCGCGATGACCGCAGGTCTGGCCACGCTGGAGATCCTCGGCGAGGACGGCTTCCACGACCGCCTCGCGGCGACCACGGCCCGCCTCGTCGCCGGCTTGCGCGAACGCGCGGCGGCGGCCGGGATCGGGGTCGCGACGAACCACGTCTGCGGCATGTTCGGCCTGTTCTTCACCGAAGCGGCCGAGGTGCGCGGGTTCGCCGACGTCATGGCCTGCGACACCGGCCGCTTCGCCCGGTTCTTCCACGCCATGCTCGACGCCGGGGTCTATCTCGCGCCCTCCGCGTTCGAGGCGGGCTTCGTGTCGAGCGCCCATTCGGACGAGCACCTGGAGGTGACGTTCCGCGCCGCGGAGCGCGCGTTCGAGACGGTCGCGGCGCATCCATGAAACGACGTCGACGAATCCGCACCAACCGTGAAGCATCGTCGTGGCGCCGCCGAAGTCGTTCATCGGATCTTCCATGCTCAAGTTTCGGGATTCGCTGACCGAAATGGATTCCCGCTTTCGCGGGAATGACGGCCAGCGTAAAAGTAACGTGTCTCGCTGAAATGACGTCATTGCTCAAGTTTCGGGATTCGCTGACCGAAATGGATTCCCGCTTTCGCGGGAATGACGGCCAGACGGCCACGGCCAGCGTAAAAGTAACGTGTCTCGCTGAAATGACGGCATTTCAATGACGTCATTCCCGCGAAAGCGGGAATCCATCGCCTGATTCAAGGTATCTTGAATCCCGAAACTTGAGTTCCATGCCAGTGACGTTCCCTCCCCCGATCCGGGCCGGTACGACTTCCGACACCTTCCAACACAAAGGGTTGCAACCGATGCGGTACGAGACGGACGACCTTCGGATCACGTCGATCGACGACGTGGTCACCCCGGCGACACTGCTCGAGGAGCTTCCCCTCCCGGAACGCGCCTCCGAGCTCATCTACACGACCCGGCAGGCGGTTCGCCGGATCCTGCACGGCGATGACGACCGGCTCCTCGTCATCGTCGGGCCGTGCTCGATCCACGACCCGGCGGCGGCCCGCGAGTACGCCTCGCGCCTGCTCGGGCCTCGCCGCTCGCTCTCCGATCGGCTGCTCATCGTCATGCGCGTCTACTTCGAGAAGCCGCGCACCACGGTCGGCTGGAAAGGGCTGATCAACGACCCCGACCTCGACGGCCGCTTCAACATCGACAAGGGCCTGCGCACCGCGCGCCGCCTGCTGCTCGATCTGAACGACGCCGGCGTACCGGCCGGCGTCGAATTCCTCGACCTCATCACCCCCCAGTACGTCGCGGACCTGATCAGTTGGGGGGCAATCGGCGCGCGCACCACCGAGAGCCAGGTGCACCGCGAGATGGCCTCGGGGCTGTCCTGCCCGGTCGGGTTCAAGAACGGCACCGGCGGAAGCATCAAGCTCGCGGTCGATGCGGTCGGCGCCGCGAAGCACCCCCACGTATTCCTCTCGCTCACGAAGGACGCCCGCTCCGGGATCTTCAAGACCGCCGGCAACGAGGACGCGCACGTCATCCTGCGCGGCGGCAAGACACCGAACTACGAGTCCGGGCACGTCCGCGCCGCTGCCGCGATGCTGGAAGGGGCCGGCCACGCGCCCCGCCTGATGATCGACTTCAGCCACGCGAACAGCGCCAAGCGCCCCGAGCGCCAGCGCGACGTCTGCCGTGACGTGGCCGGCCAGATCGCATCCGGCGAGGACGCGGTGATGGGGGTGATGATCGAGAGCCACCTGGTGGCCGGGCGCCAGGACGTGGTCGAAGGGCAGCCGCTTACCTACGGCCAGAGCATCACCGACGCCTGCATCGGCTGGGACGAGACGGTGGAGATGCTGGAGGAGCTGGCCGAGGCGGTCACGACGCGGCGTGCGAGCCGCGCCCGGAATTCTTGAGGCGCCGCCCCGCCCGCTCCGGGACGGCCACGCCTTCACAGTCGGATCAGGGCTTGCGCGATGCACCCCTGGGAGCGGCGCGGCCTGCGGACGCGGGCGTCTCGCTCGCAGACAACCGGGGGGCCTCCGGCCACTGCGGACGGGACGCCCGCAGGAGGCGCCGCTCCCAGGAGATCCCATCGTGGTCCTGCTTGCCTCGACCGTCCGAGGCGAAGCCGCCTCAGCTCCGCTCCGGCTACCAGTCGGCGAGCTGCTCGGTCGGGATCGCGAGATCCTCCAGCATCACCGGGATGCCGTCGTCCACGCGGTAGACGTTCCGGCCGTCGCTGGTGACCAGCGCTTCGTCGAGGGCGGTTTCGACCACCGAACCGCCCAGATGCTTGACGCCGCCCTCGGCAATCGCCCGATTGAGAACGGCGAGCTTCTGCTTGCCGAGCACGTTCACCGACACCTTCGTGATCGGGCAGACGAGGATTTCCAGCAGCTTCGGATCGACACTCATCGCTTTCTCCGCCCTCTCCCGGCAGGGCCGTCATCGGCCAACCCCGGCGCGATCATCGCACGCCCGGCCGTTCGGAACACGATGCACCGATTGCCGGAGGTCCGCGAGCCGATTCGGCAGGCGGCGGTCATGAGGCCGATCGGCGCGGAACGTCCTTCTCGCGCGGCGGGACCGGATCGAACCCGCTCGTGCCGAAAGGATGGCAGCATGCGATACGCCGGACCGAAAGCCAGCCGCCCCGCAGCACGCCGTGCTCGCGCAACGCCTCGATCGCGTAATCCGAGCACGTCGGCAGATGGCGGCAGCCCTGCGGCAGGACCGGCGACAGCACGAGCTGGTAGAGCCGCACCGCGTACACGAGGAGCAGGCGGGGCCGGAGCGCCGGGAGCGTCATCCGACGGAGCCGAGCCGCCCGCGCCGATGTTGCAGGGCAGCATCCGCGAACGAACGGAGAAGGACACACCTGCGTTCGGTGAACATCGGGGCTCGATGGATCCTTTTCGTTCCAGATAGAAATAAACGGGTTACGAAGATTTCCTTATACCGTCATGAGGAATCGTGATGGATCTTGTTGGAAGAAAGTGCTTGACGCAGTGCACAAAACCCGATACGTTGCGTTCCGACATCATCGCGATGTCTCTCCTCCTCAATCCTCCTTTGGTGAATCAGCCGGGGCTCTCCGCCCCGGCTTCTTTTTTTCTGCGTCCGGCGAGGGCGACCCCCGCTACGTCTTCGATGCCTCGAAGATGCTGGCGATGGACGCATCGAGCATCGCGTCGAACTCGTCGTCGGTCTGCTGCGCGGTGAGTCCCTCGGTCAGGGCGCGGGAGAAGCTCGCGACGACCCCGTGGTTGCACGCCATCCGCGCGTTGGCCTCTTCCCGGGTGTAACCGCCCGACAGGGCGGCGACCCTCAGCACGTTGGGGTGCTTCACGCATTCGGCGTAGTGGTTCTCCCGCTCCGGCAGCGTCAGCTTCAACATCACCATCCGATCGGGGCCGAGCGCGTCGAGGTGCGCGAGCAGGGCATCCTTCAACAGCACCTCCGCCTGCTCCTTCTCCGGGCTGTGGATGTCGACCTCGGGCTCGATGATCGGCACCAGGCCGGCGTCCAGGATACGTTGCCCGATCTCGAACTGCTGGTCGGCGATCGCCCGCACGCCGGCCGGATTCGCGAGCTCGATCACCGACCGCATCTTCGTCCCGAAGACCCCGTTCTCCTTGGCCCGGTCCAGCAGCGGGTCGAGGCCGGGCATCGGCTTCATCGACCGGACCCCGTCCGCCTCCGCCGCGAGTCCCTTGTCGACCTTGAGGAACGGGACGACGTTCTTCTCCTCCCACAGGTAGCGTGCGGAGGGCTTGCCCTCGATCTCGCGGTCCATCGTGTTCTCGAACAGGATCGCGCCGAGGATCCGGGCTCCGTCGAAGCTCGGGCTGGTGACGATGCGGGTGCGCATTTCGTGGATGATGGCGAACATCTCGTCGTCGCCGGAGTATGCGCCGTCGTCGATGCCGTACAGGCGAAGCGCCTTCGGGGTGCTTCCTCCGCTCTGGTCGAGCGCGGCGATGAAGCCGTCCCGATCCCGAATCTTGCCAAGCTGCTGGTGGTTCATGGTCATGTATCCGCTATTGATCCGGCCGGTCCGGGTTGGAGCCGCGAGTATCGCATCGTCACCCGGCTCATGCAGCCGGGCGCGGAGGTCCGTGCAGGGCCGCGGTTTTCCGGACGAGTCTTTCGAAAGCCGTACCTGCTCCGGCGGTCCTGCCGTCTTCCGATCCTCGGCGAACGAAGATGCGGATGGGGCGGATCAGAACGGGATGTCGTCGTCGAAATCGTCGGGCGGCCCGCTCTTCGGTGCAGCCGGCGGCGAACCGGCCGAGCCGCCGGCCGGCCAGGCAGAGCTCGAATCCTCGTCGCGTCCTCGCGGCGGTGGTGCGCCTCCGCCTCGGCCGCCGACCATCTGCATCTCGTTCGCGACGATCTCGGTGCTGTATCGATCCTGGCCGTCCTGCCCCTGCCACTTGCGGGTCCGGATCTGTCCCTCGATATAGCACTGCGATCCCTTGCGCAGGTACTCCGCGGCGATCTCCGCGAGCCGGCTGAAGAACACCACGCGGTGCCACTCCGTACGCTCCTGCCGCTCCCCGCTCTGCTTGTCGCGCCACGAATCGGTGGTCGCGAGCCGGATGTTGGTCACCGCGCTGCCGCTTGCCGTGTAGCGTGTTTCCGGATCCGCGCCCAGATTGCCGAGCAGGATGACCTTGTTGACGCCTCTTGCCATTGTGAACGACCTCCTTTCCCGTGATTGACCGGCATTTCAAGCCCACGTTCCCACCGGCGCCGCGGCTCCGGGCGCGGGCTCGATGCCCGGGTGGGCTACTTTACGAAGGGGACGGAGAGATTGCACCGGACGAAGGGCCATCGCGATGTAGGCGATCGTCGCGCCCTTCGTGCTGGATGTGCCCCGCCGGCCCCAAGCCCGCCCCACGGGCGAGGCGTCTCACGACGTGGTCGAAGAGAGTGCGTGCAACGAGCTTCGATCGAGACACCGGCGATCGACCCGCAGCCAGGCGATACGCTCCTCGGCGACGACGACCACCTCGATCACCCCGGGCACCGACAGGAGCCGCGCCGTCAACGCATCCACGGACTCGCATTCGACGGCGCCGATGTGGAATGGCTCGACGCCGAGCCGCCGGGGTTCACGCAGTCCGAGCGCGACCACCAGCCACCCGATGCACAGCCCCGCACAGGCCACGAGCGTCGCGCGCTCGCCGCCGGCGCCGAGCAGCCAGCCGCCGGCGACGCCGCCCGCGAATGCTCCCAGGTATTGCAAGGTCGAGTACACCCCGAGCGCGGCGCCGCGCGCTCGCATCGGGGCGATCCTCGACACCATCGCCGGCAGGCTCGCTTCCAGGGTATTGAATCCGACGAAGTAGACGACCATGCAGCCCACGAGCAGGACGCTGCCGGTCCGGGCTCCGGTGTCGGCCCCGGCCGGAGCCGAGGCCGCGGCGAGTCCCACGAGCGCCGTGCCCAGCAGCACGATACCGAGCAGCATGACGGAGCGGGAGCGGTTGGCGCGGTCGGCGAAGACGATGAGAGGGACGGTGAAGACGATCGACGCGAGGAGCACGCCGACGTAGACCTTCCAGTGGTTGGCGACGTCGACCCCGGCACGGTCGCGAAGCGCGATGGGCAACGCGACGAAGGTCGCGATCATGATCGCGTGCAGGATGAAGATCCCGACGTCGAGCCGCAGCATCTGTCCGTCGCGCAACGCCGTCCCCAGCCCCGCGAGCGGGGCGCCGCCGGTGCTCGTCATGCGCGGCGGCGCCGGGACCCCGAGGCAGAGCAGGACGATGGCCAGGGCGGCCAGGGCCGCGGTGGACCAGAACAGTCCGGACACGCCCACCGCCCCCGTCACCACCGGCCCGAGGACCAGGGCCAGCGCGAACGCGGCCCCGATGCTCGCACCGATGACCGCCATCGCCTTGGTCCGGTGCGCCTCGCCGGTAAGATCGCTGGCGAGCGCCATCACCGCCGCCGCGACCGCGCCCATGCCTTGCAGCGCGCGCCCGGCGACAATCCCCCAGATGCCGTCCGCGAGCGCCGCGACCACACTGCCGAGCGCGAAGATCAGAAGTCCGGCCGCGATCACCGGCTTGCGCCCGAAGCGATCGGAGAGGATGCCGAAGGGTATCTGGAACACGCCCTGGGTCAGCCCGTAGACGCCGATCGCCACGCCGATGAGCAAGGGCGTGTATCCCGCGTACTCGTGCGCATGCACGCTGAACACGGGCAGGAACATGAACAGCCCGAGCATCCGAAGGGAGAAGATGCCCGAGAGCGCGGCGACCGCACGGCGCTCCATGGACGACATGGCAGGGGACGACATGGTGGGGGACGACATGGTGGGGGACGATGTTGGGGACGACATCGTGGAGGGTGGCGCTTCGACCACGCTTCCGGGACGGTGCTCGGGGTGATTTTGCTTCATGGCCGGCGCGGGTCGTACTATAGCCGATCGGCTCTCCAACCGTCCAAGCGCGCCCCGCCCGACCCCTTCATGGACTCCATCCGCATCCGTGGCGCCCGGACGCACAACCTGAAAGGCGTCGACGTCGACGTCCCCCGCGACCGGCTGGTGGTGATCACCGGGCTTTCGGGATCGGGCAAGTCCTCACTCGCATTCGACACCATCTACGCCGAGGGGCAGCGGCGCTACGTCGAATCGCTCTCCGCCTACGCGCGCCAGTTCCTCTCGGTGATGGAGAAGCCGGACGTCGAGCATATCGAGGGGCTGTCGCCCGCCATCTCCATCGAGCAGAAATCGACCTCGCACAATCCCCGTTCCACCGTCGGCACCATCACCGAGATCCACGACTACCTGCGGCTGCTGTTCGCCCGGGCCGGCGAGCCTCGCTGCCCGGACCACGGGGTGGTGCTCGAAGCGCAGATCGTCTCCCAGATGGTCGATGCGGTCATGGCCCGCCCGCGCGGCGAACGTCTCATGCTGCTCGCCCCGGTCGTCGGCGACCGCAAGGGGGAGCATGCCCGGATCGTCGAGGGGTTGAGAGCCCAGGGGTTCATCCGGGCCCGGATCGACGGCCGGATCCACGAGCTCGACGACCCGCTCGCGCTCGACCCGAAGCGGAAGCATTCGATCGAGGCGGTGGTCGATCGCTTCCGGGTCCGCGACGATCTGGCGTTGCGCCTCGCCGAGTCGTTCGAGACCGCGCTCGCCCTCTCCGACGGCCGCGCCGTCGTCGCTCCGATGGACGGCAACGGGGGCGACGTGGTGTTCTCGGCCCGCTTCGCCTGCCATGTCTGCGGCTACGCGATCCCGGAGCTGGAGCCGCGGATCTTCTCGTTCAACAATCCCGCCGGCGCATGCCGGCGCTGCGACGGGCTCGGGGTGCGGACCTACTTCGATCCGTCCCGCATCGTCGCCCATCCCGAGCTGAGCCTGGCCGGCGGTGCGGTCCGCGGCTGGGACCGCCGCAACGTCTACTACTTCCAGATGATCCGGTCACTGGCGGCGCACTACGGCTTCGACATCGACACGCCGTTCCGCGATCTGCCTCCCGCGGTCCGCGAGATCATCCTCGACGGGAGCGGCTCGGAGGTCATCCGGTTCACGTTCCGCACCGAGCGGCGCGGGGACCACGTCCGCGAGCATCCCTTCGAAGGCGTGATCCCCAACATGGAGCGCCGGTACCGGGACACGGAGTCGAGCGTGGTCCGCGACGAGCTTGCGAGGTATCTCGGCACCCGCGCCTGCGATGCCTGCGGCGGCGCCCGGCTCAACCGCTCCGCGCGCAACGTCTTCGTCGCCGGTGAGACGCTTCCCGCGCTGGCCGCGCTGCCGATCCGCGCCGCGCACGACTTCTTCGCGGGGCTCGACCTCGGCGGCGCGAAGGCGGAGATCGCGCGCCGGATCCTCAAGGAGATCGTGCAGAGGCTCCGATTCCTCGTCGACGTGGGGCTCGACTACCTCTCCCTCGACCGCGCCGCCGAGACCCTCTCCGGCGGGGAGGCGCAGCGGATCCGGCTCGCGAGCCAGATCGGGGCGGGGCTCGCCGGGGTGATGTACGTCCTCGACGAGCCTTCGATCGGGCTGCACCAGCGCGACAACCGCCGCCTGCTCGACACCCTCGTGCGCCTGCGCGACCTCGGGAACACCGTGATCGTGGTCGAGCACGACGAGGAGGCGATCAACAGCGCCGACCACGTCATCGACATGGGGCCCGGCGCCGGCGTGCACGGCGGCAGCGTCGTCGCCGAGGGGACGCCCGCCGCGGTCGCGGTGAACGCCGCCTCCCTGACCGGGCAGTACCTCTCCCGCCGGCGCACGATCGAGACGCCCCGCGAGCGGACCCGGTTCGATCCCCTGCGCCTCATCCGCATCGTCGGCGCGCGCGGAAACAACCTCGCGAACATCGACGTCGAGATCCCGGCCGGCCTGATGACCTGCGTGACGGGGGTGTCCGGGTCCGGGAAGTCCACCCTCGTCAACGACACCCTCTACCGTGCCGCGGCGCGCGCGCTCAACGACGCCGCCACCGAGGCGGCGCCGGTGGACCGGATCGAGGGGCTGGAGATCGTCGACCGGATCGTGGACATCGACCAGAGCCCGATCGGGCGTACCCCCCGCTCCAACCCCGCCACGTACACGGGGCTGTTCACCCCGGTCCGCGAGCTCTTCGCGGCCACCCCCGAGGCACGCTCGCGCGGCTACGGCCCCGGGCGCTTCAGCTTCAACGTGCGCGGCGGGCGATGCGAGGCGTGCAGCGGTGACGGGGTCGTCAAGGTGGAGATGCACTTCCTGCCCGACGTATACGTACCGTGCGACGTGTGCGCGGGGAAGCGGTTCAACCGCGAGACCCTCGACGTCCGGTACAAGGGCCGGACCATCCACGAGGTCCTGGAGATGACGGTGGAGGAGGCGCGGGCGGCCTTCGACGCGGTCCCGATGGTCGCCCGGAAGCTCCAGACCCTGGTCGACGTCGGCCTGTCCTACATCCGGCTCGGGCAGCGCGCGACCACGCTCTCGGGAGGGGAAGCGCAACGGGTGAAGCTCTCCCGCGAGCTTTCCAAGCGCGACACCGGCCGCACCCTCTACATCCTCGACGAGCCGACCACGGGCCTGCACTTCCACGACGTCGAGCAGTTGCTCCGCGTGCTCCACCGGCTGCGCGACCACGGCAACACCGTGGTGGTCATCGAGCACAACCTCGAGGTGGTGAAGACCGCGGACTGGATCGTGGACCTGGGGCCGGAGGGCGGCGACCGGGGCGGGCGGGTCGTGGTGGCGGGTACGCCGGAGACGGTGGCGGCGTGCAAGCGCTCGCATACCGGTTACCATCTGCATGCGGCGTTGAACGTCGCGCCGGCGCCGGACGTTGCGCGCGAGGCGGACGCCGCCGCGGGACGCAAGGCGGGCGGTGCCGCCGGATGCAGTGTGGACGGCCCCGCCAGGCGCCGGAAGGCGGGCTGACCATCGGAAAGGACGAGCGGTGCTCGATCTTCACCCCCACGCGCTTCGTGCCGGACAGGACGTCGCTGCCGCCCTGGGTAGAGTATGCGCCCGTACCGTTCGCTTCGTACCGGATTGACCCGGAGGTGATCCATGCGTTGGCATGAATACATCCATAGCGATCCATCCATCCTGACAGGGAAGCCGGTCATTCGGGGGACCCGGTTGTCGGTGGAATTCCTGCTTGGATTATTGGCCGAAGGATGGACCGAACAGCAAATTCTGGAGAATTATCCGCAGCTTTCCCGTGAGGCATTGAGAGCGCTGTTTGCTTTCGCCTCCGAATGCACGCGGGATGAACTGGTCTATCCCGCCATCCGCCAGGCAGCAGGATGAAGTTTCTTGCGAATGAAAACTTCCCGCTGGCAAGCGTTCGGGCTTTGCGGAATATTGGACTGGACGTTGTCTCGGTAGAAGAGGAATCGCCGGGGATCCCCGATGAGGAGGTCTTGCGTCGAGCCCGAGATGAAAACCGGATTATAGTCACCTTCGACAGAGACTATGGCGAACTCGTGTTCCATCGTCGTTTGTCCGCACCGGCGGGTGTGTCGTACCTGCGCTTTCACCCGAAATCTCCGTTGGAAGCAGCCGAGTACGTCGCCGGGCTGACGGCCGGCGGCATGGAGCTGGAGGGTCGCTTCACGACCGCGGATCGTGATCGGGTGAGGCAAAGAATCATCCAGCTTGGGGAAGATTGATACATGGGAGCAGGGGTCCACCCGGCCGGGGGCGACAGGAGCCGTCCGGGGCCGGAGGCCGGAACCAACCCAGGAGACGACCGGAATGTCAGCCCTGATCTGCGGATCGTTCGCCTACGACACCATCATGGTCTTCCACGACCGCTTCAGGAACCACATCCTGCCGGACAAGGTCCACGTGCTGAGCGTCGCGTTCCTCGTGCCGCAGCTCCGGCGCGAGTTCGGCGGCTGCGCGGGGAACATCGCCTACAACCTGAAGCTCCTCGGCGGCGATCCGCTGCCGATGGCGACGGTGGGCAAGGATTTCGGCCCCTACGCCGAGTGGATGGACGAATGCGGGATCGGGCACGAACTGGTGACCCGCATCGACACCGAGTACACCGCGCAGGCGTTCATCACCACCGACCTCGACGACAACCAGATCACCGCGTTCCACCCGGGGGCGATGAACTTCGCGCATCTCAACGACGTGCGCGAGGCGCCCGAAGCGGCGATAGGAATCGTCGCGCCGGACGGGCGCGAGGCGATGATCGAGCACGCCTCGCAGTTCGCCGAGCGCGGCACTCCCTTCATCTTCGACCCGGGGCAGGGGCTGCCGATGTTCGACGGCGACGCGCTGCGCCGCTTCCTCGACCTCGCGACCTGGCTGGCCGTCAACGACTACGAATGGGAGCTGGTGCGCGAGCGCACCGGGCTGGACGCGGCGGCGGTGGCATCGAAGGTCGAGGCGCTGATCGTGACGCGCGGCGCCCGGGGCTCGGTGGTGCACACCGGCGGCGCGAGCATCGTGATCCCTCCCGCCCGGGCCGGCGATACGGTGGATCCGACCGGCTGCGGCGACGCCTTCCGGGCCGGATTGATCCACGGGCTCGTCAACGGCATGGACTGGGAGACCACCGGCCGGCTCGCCTCGCTGATGGGCGCGCTCAAGGTCGAGCAGCACGGCACCCAGAACCACCGCTGCACTCGTGCGGACCTGGAGGCCCGGTTCCGGGAGTCGTTCGGGCGCAGTCTGTAGCGAGGGTCCACCTTGGAACGGATACGGTGAACCGCGGGGACGTCACGTTCGCGGGAGCCGCGGCGGGGTTCGGGAACAACGACCCGCAGGGCCTCCCTATTCGTGCTCCCATGGGTCGTAGCTGCCGAAGTTCCACAGGTTGCCTTCCGGGTCGCGGCAGGAGTACAGGCGCCCCCCGTAATGCTGGTCCTCCGGCTCCATCACCACTTTCGCGCCCGCGGCGACGGCTCGGGCGTGGTGCGCGTCTACGTCGGTGACGATGACGTACGCGCTCTTCGAGACCGGGGCGCCGGGCGCATCGAGCGGCTTCTGAAGCTGCCCGAAGGCGTCCTCGCGGGCTGAGCCCAGCATGATCATCCCGTTGCCGAACACGAGTTGGGCATGGTCGATCGTTCCGTTCCCGCCCGGGACGACGAGGTGCTTCTCGAAGCCGAACGCCTCGCAGAGCCACTCGATGGCGGCCGGAGCGTCGCGATAGCGCAGGGCAGGGATGATGGTGGCTGTCGTGTTCCTGGCCGGAATCGTCATGTGCGTGTCTCCAGCTTCAATGTCGGAAGTTCACCGGAGGTCCATCCGGCGAGGTATCGGGCAATCTTCGATACTTCGGCGTTTTCCCGGTCACGATCTTTCCCGGAACGCCCGGCTCACGATTCACGCCGACGGAATCGGCAACCGCACCGGCCTGACTCGCGTCGAGATCGAGCGTCCCGAATCTGCCGCTGCGACACTCCGCATCGACGGCCGACCGGATCCGTGGCTCGCCCTCTTCCCATGATTGCACGATCCAACCCTTGCCGAGAGCGATCTCCGGAAACTCGACGACGACGGCCTCGAGGTCGGCGCCGGGGAACGCTTCCTCGAGTGACGCCAGGACGCGGCCGAGGGTACGCTCTCCGTCGCCGCCATTCTCGGCGGCCTCGGCCTGCTTTACCAAAGCCGGGTGATCCTGCACCGGTGCGTAGCACGGGTCGAAGAGCGCGGGGGGCGAAGTCCACGATGCTGAACGTCGAAGTCCGCCGCACCAGCGACGACGTTGCCGCCGCGGCAGCCGCCCACCTCGCCGCGCGGGCACGTGCCGCGGTGTCCGGGCATGGCGTGTTCCGGGTCGCGCTGAGCGGCGGGCGGACACCGTGGAAGATGCTCGAGCACCTGGTTCGGCTGGATCTCCCGTGGACCGGGATCCACGTGTTCCAGGCCGACGAGCGCGAGGCGCCGGACGGCGATGCGGACCGCAACGCCACCCGGCTCGCCGCCATCCTCGGGGGATCCGGGCTGCCGGATGCGAACCTTCACCTCATGCCGGTGACGGATGAGGACCCTGGCCGGGCCTGCGAGACGTACGCGCGGATCATCACCCGGCATGGCCGTGACGGCCGGCTCGATCTGGTGCACCTCGGGCTCGGCGAAGACGGGCACACTGCGTCGCTGGTACCGGGAGATCCGGCGCTCGGCGTCACGGACCGGGACGTCACGATGGCCGGACCCTACCAGGGCCGGCGCCGCATGACCCTGGGCTATTCTGCGATCAACCGCGCCGCGGAGCGCATGTGGGTGGTGACGGGGGCGTCGAAGGCGGCGGTGCTCGCGAGGCTGCGGGCAGGCGACGATGCGATCCCCGCCGGCCGCGTCAGCCGGCGGGATTCGATCATCTTCGCCGACGATGCAGCGGCGAACGCTCCCGGTCCCACCGCGGATCAATCCGAAGCATGAACCGGCGGCCACAGCGCCGGAGAGCTCGGCCAGACGCCTTCCCGCCCCTGAACGTTTCCGCGTTTCGACAAGGTTTGTCCCGCCCGGCCCTGAATTCATCATCCAAGGAGCCACACGATGCTGAAGCTCGGATACAAAGCCTCCGCGGAGCAGTTCGGACCCCGCGATCTGCTGGAATTCTCCGTGCACGCCGAGCGGGCGGGGTTCGATTCGATCATGGTCAGCGACCACTTCCAGCCGTGGCGGCATACCGGCGGCCACGCCCCCTACTCCTTCGCCTGGCTCGGCGCGCTGGGCGAGCGCACCTCCAAGGCGACGATCGGCACCAGCGTCGTCACCCCCACGTTCCGCTACCATCCCTCCATCGTCGCGCAGGCGATGGGCACCCTCGGCGCGATGTATCCGGGCCGGGTGATGCTCGGGGTCGGCACCGGGGAATCCCTGAACGAGGTGCCGTCCACCGGCTGCGAGTGGCCGCCGTTCCGCGAGCGCTTCCGCCGGCTCAAGGAGTCCGTCGAGCTGATGCGCCGGCTCTGGACCGAGGAGCGGGTGACCTACGAGGGCGAGTACTACCGCACCGGGAACGCGACCGTCTACGACCGTCCCGACACGCCGATCCCGCTCTACGTCGCCGCCTCCGGGGCGGTCGCGGCGCGGCTCGGGGGGCGGGTCGCGGACGGCTTCATCTGCACCAGCGGCAAGAAGCCGGAGCTGTACTCCGACACCCTCCTGCCGGCGGTGCGCGAGGGGATGGCCAAGGCCGGGCGCGAGGAGGGGAGCGTCGAGCTGACGATCGAGATGAAGGTCTCCTTCGACACCGACCGGCAGCGGGCGATGGAGGACACCCGGCACTGGGCCGCGCTCGCCCTCTCCCCGGAGGAGAAGATGGGGGTGGAGGACCCGGCGCAGATGGAGCGCCTCGCCGACGCGCTGCCGGCCGAGCGCGCGGCGAGCCGGTGGATCGTCTCGACCGACGCGGTGGAGCACGTCGAGCGCATCGCGCCCTACGTCGCGCTCGGCTTCCGGCACCTCGTGTTCCACGCCCCGGGACCGGACCAGAGGCGGTTCATCGACCTGTATGCGGAGAAGGTGATGCCGGCGCTGCGGGAACGCTTCGGCTGAGCTCCGATACCGCGCCCCGATATCCTCGCCCCGGCGCTCTCGCGGTTCCTCGCCTGACGGAAGCGTCCCGTCCGGCGCTCAGTACCGGTAGGGATCCTCGAGGGTCGGTACCTGCCCCACCCATGCACTGTAGGGCGGGCAGGTCGCCATGTCATAGAGTGCGCGCAGCCGCGCGGGAGGATCGTCGTCATAGTCCACTCGGAGATCGAGCGGCGGCCGGCAGGGGTGGACGATTCGCATCGCGGCGGAGAACGTCCCGCGGGCATCGCTGCCCGCCGCCACTGCGGCGTCGAGCACCGCGAGCAGGCGGCGACCGAAATCCCCATGCGCCGGCACGGCTTCCCGGTAGGCGCGTTCCATCTCCGAGAGGACCGCACGGCTCGAAAGCCAGTTCCCGGCGAACACGCAGCCGGCTCCCACGATATGGCCCTTGTGTTCCTTGTTGCAGCCGCCGGTCCAGGCGGCCGAACGACCTTCGGCGTCCATCACCGCGAGCTGGCGGTGTTCGCGTCCGGGATCGGAATGCGTCAGCCGGGCGACCACGTCCCCGGGACACTCGCCTCTCGCCAGGCGGGCGAGCCCTTCGTCCCCCCACAGCGAGCTCACGCTCATGCCCTGGGTAGCGACCGCGCCGGTCCGCGCCGCCGCATGCAGGACCCAGGCGCCGACGGCCAGATTGCCGGTGGCCGCCGCACCGCCGATGGCGCCCGTCTCCCGATCCAGCGCAAGCACGGAATAGGTCATGGGGATCTTCCCTTCGCGGTCTCCCGAACTCCGACAATTTATCATGGGAAATTGTGGAGTCTAATTTCTCATGATAAATTCGGCTTCCCTCTCTCCCTCCCACACAGGAGACGACCATGCGCCCTCTCTCGAAACGAGGTCTCGGCCTCGGACTTGCGGCCACGATCCTCACTTCCACCGCTACGGTCGCGCAGACCCCGCCCGGTGTGCTGGTCGTCGGGCAGATCGCCGAGCCGAAGTCCCTCGATCCGCATGCGGTAACCGCGGTCAACGACTTCCGTATCCTCATGAACGTCTACGACGGCCTCGTCCGCTACCGGAACGGCACCCTCGAGGTCGAGCCGGCGCTGGCCACGAGCTGGACCATCAGCGAGGACGGCACCGAATACACCTTCGAGCTGCGTGACGGGGTCGAATTCCACGACGGCGCCCCGTTCAACGCGCAGGCCGTCGAGTTCAACTTCGACCGGATGCTCGACGAGAGCCATCCCTACCACGACACCGGCCCCTTCCCTCTCGCCTTCTTCTTCTCGGCAGTCGAAGACGTCGAAGCGGTCGACGGGGACACGGTGAAGTTCACGCTCAAGGAGCCCTATGCGCCGTTCCTGTCGAACCTCGCCTACCCGACCGGGCTGATCGTCTCGCCGGAGGCGGTGAAGAAGCACGGGGCGGACTTCGGACGGAACCCGTCGGGCACGGGGCCGTTCGCATTCGCCGAATGGGAGGCGAACGCCAAGGTGGCCGTCACCCGCAACGAACGCTACTGGGACGGCGCCCCGTCCCTCGACGCGGTGGTCTTCCGGCCGATCACGGATGCGAATACACGGGTGGCGGAGATGCTCTCGGGCGGTATCGACGTCATGGTGGAGATCCCGCCGGATTCCGTCTCGACCTTCGACGGCAACGGCTTCACACTCCACGAGCAGGCCGGCCCGCACGTGTGGTTCCTGATCCTGAACGCCAAGGAAGGTCCGTTCTCGGACCGGCGGGTGCGCCAGGCGGTCAACTACGCGATCGACAAGAAGGCGCTGGTGGAGAACGTGCTCCAGGGCACCGCGCAGATCGCCGCGGGACCCACGCCGCCCGCGTTTGCCTGGGCCTACAACGACGCCCTCGAGCCGTATCCTCACGATCCGGGGAAGGCGAGGGCGCTGATCGAGGAGTCGGGCCACGCCGGTGCGTCGCTCACGTTCTACGTCACCGAGGGCGGCTCCGGCATGCTCGACCCGGTGGCGATGGGCGCGGCCATCCAGGCGGACCTCGCCAAGGTCGGATTCGACGTGAAGATCGAGACCTACGAGTGGAACACCTTCCTGGGCAAGGTGAACCCGGGCCTCGAAGGCAAGGCCGACATGGCGGAAATGGCATGGATGACCAACGATCCCGACACCCTGCCCTTTCTCGCGCTCCGGACCGGGGCCTGGCCGGACAAGGGCGGATTCAACTCGGGGTACTACTCGAACCCGGAGGTGGACGCGCTGCTCGAAGCGGCCCGCGGCTCGACCGACCAGGCCGAGCGGGCCCGGCTCTACAAGGAGATGCAGGAGATCGTCCACGACGACGCGCCCTGGGCCTTCATCGCCAACTGGAAGCAGAATGCGGCGATCGCGGACGTGGTTTCCGGCTTCCAGCTCCAGCCCTCGTTCTTCCTCCTCCTGAAGGGCGTCTCCAAGAGCTGACGGCTCGCGCGACGCCGGCGCTCCAACGGGGCGGGTCCCCTGCGCGACCCGCCCCGACCGCTTGCCGCAGAAGGACGGCACGATGCACGTCTACGTCCTGAAGCGGATCCTGGCCGTCGTCCCCGTGCTGCTCGGCCTCACCGCCATCGTCTTCCTCATCATGGCGCTGATCCCGGGCGATCCGGCCACCGCCATCCTGGGGTCGTTCGCGACGCCGGAAAACGTGGCCAGGCTGAACCGCGATCTCGGTCTCGACAAGCCGCTGGTCCAGCGATACTTCATCTGGCTGGGGAACCTCCTGCACGGCGACTTCGGCCGCTCCTTCAGCCTCAACCGGCCAGTGCTCGACGAGGTGCTGGAGCGGTTCTCCGCGACGCTCGTCCTCGCGGGAGCGGCGTTCGTCCTGTGTACGCTCTGGGGGCTGCTGATCGGCATCCTGACGGCGGCCCGTCAGTATGGCTGGACCGACAGGATCCTCACCCTCATCGTCCTGATCGGCATCTCGACCCCCTCCTTCTGGCTCGGCCTCCTGCTGATCCTCCTCTTCGCCGTCGAGCTGCGCTGGCTGCCGGCGAGCGGCATGTACGCGGTGTACGGCGGCGGCGGTCTGCACGACCTCCTGCGGCACCTGATCCTGCCGGCCCTCACCCTGTCCGTCGTCGCGACCGGCGTGCTCGCCCGGATGACCCGCTCCGCCATGCTCGAAGTGCTGCGCCAGGATTTCATCCGCACCGCCCGCGCCAAGGGCGTCTCCGAGACGCGGGTGCTCTACGTCCACGCCTTCAGGGCGGCACTCGTCTCGATCGTCCCGGTGATCGGCGTACAGGCCGGTTTCGTGCTCGGCGGCGCCGTCTACATCGAGACGGTGTTCCAGTGGCCGGGCGTCGGAAGGATGCTCGTCCAGGCGATCTCGACCCGCGACGTCCTCCTGGTCCAGGGCGGCGTCGTCCTCGTGGCGAGCGCCTACGTGCTGTTCAACCTTCTCGCGGATCTGGGGCAGCACTGGCTCGATCCACGCGTCGAGACTTGAGCACGCTCCCGTGGCCACGCTGAGGCTGATCCTGTGCAACCGCCTCGCGGCCTTCGGCGGCGCGGTGCTGATCGCGGTGACCGTCGTCGCGCTGCTTGCGCCGCTGCTCCCGCTCCCCGATCCGGACGCGACGGCTCCCGCCGACCGGCTGAAGCCGCCGCTCTCCGACGGTGCGCCTCTCGGCACCGACCACCTTGGCCGCGACCTGCTCTCCCGCCTCGTCTGGGGCACGCGGCTCAGCCTCGCCGTCGGTGTCGCCGCCGCCGCGCTCGCCGCGGTCATCGGCTCGGCGGCCGGCATCACCGCCGGCTTTCTCGGCGGGCGTACCGACCACCTCCTGATGCGCGGCATCGACATGCTCATGGCGTTTCCCTACATCCTGCTCGCGCTCGCCATCGTCGCGGTGCTGGGGCCGGGGCTTCTCAACGCCCTCTATGCCGTCGCCGCCGTCAACATCCCCTTCTTCGCCCGCAACATCCGCGGTGCGACGGTGGGGATCGCCCATCGGGAGTTCGTCGATGCGGCCCGGCTCGCCGGCATGGGCAATCTCCGCATCATCCGGTCCGAGATCCTGCCGAACGTCGTGCCCGTCATCGTCATCGCCATGTCGACCACGATCGGCTGGATGATCCTCGAGACGGCGGGCCTCTCCTTTCTCGGCCTCGGCTCGCAGCCGCCGCAGGCCGATCTCGGCTCCATGCTCGGGGAAGGCCGCAAGCTGCTCATCACCGCACCGCATGCGTCGTTCGTGCCGGGCGTCATGATCTTCGTCATCGTCGTGAGCGTGAACCTGCTCGGTGACGGGATCCGGGACGCGCTCGACCCGCGGCTGCACTCGGGTGCGCTCTCACGGCCTGCCGCCGCGACCCGGGTGGAACGCACGGACGTCCCCGAGGCGAGGCAGAGCGCCGCGCTTCTCGAAGTCGAGCGGCTGCGGACCGAGTTCCGGGCAGGCCCGCGCATCTACAAGGCCGTCGACGGGGTCAGCTTCACGGTGGCGCCCGGCGAATGCCTCGGGCTCATCGGCGAGTCCGGCTCCGGGAAGTCGGTGACGGCGCTGTCGCTGCTCGGGCTCGTGGCCTCGCCGCCCGGCGTCGTCACCGGGGGCGCCGTCCGCATCGCGGGCAGGGACACGCTGTCCATGACCGGCGAGCAACTTCGCCGCTTGCGCGGCGCCCGGGCCGCCTGCATCTTCCAGGACCCGCTCTCCGCGCTCCATCCGCTCTACACCATCGGCGACCAGATAGAGGAGGCCATCCGCGCGCATCGCCCGGTACGCCGGCGGGACGCCCGGAACCATGCCGTCTCCCTGCTCGGGCAGGTACGCATCCCGAACGCCGCGGCACGCGCCGACGCCTTCCCGCACGAGCTGTCCGGCGGGATGCGCCAGCGCGCCGGTATCGCCCTCGCTCTGGCGAACGACCCCGACCTGGTGATCGCGGACGAGCCGACGACCGCACTCGACGTCACCGTGCAGGCGCAGGTGCTGGCCCTCCTCGACGAGCTGCGGCGCGAGCGCAACCTCGCCCTCGTCTTCATCACCCACGATTTCGGCGTGGTGGCGCAGCTCTGCGACCGGGTCGCGGTGATGTACGCGGGCCGGATCGTCGAGACGGGACCGACGGCGGGCGTACTCGCCAACCCGCAACATCCCTACACGCGGCGCCTGATCGCCTGCGTACCGGAGCCGGGTGGCGGGCGGCGGACGCTCACGGCCATTCCCGGCCTGCCGCCGCCGGCCGATGCGTTGCCGGCCGGCTGTGCCTTCGCCCCGCGGTGCGACAAGGCGCGCCCCGCCTGCCGGCAGCACGACGTCGCCCTGCGGCAGCATGACGACCGTGCGGTCCGCTGCCTCTTCCCGGAAGGGCCGGGGTCATGACCCTCGCCGCCCGCGGTCTCGGGAAGACCTTCGGCGGCGGCCGTACGCTGTTCGGCCGGCCGAGGCCGTCCGTATCCGCCGTACACGATGCGACGTTCTCGGTTGCGAAGGGCGAGACGCTCGGCATCGTCGGCGAATCCGGCTGCGGCAAATCCACGCTGGCGCGCATGCTCGCCGGTCTCCTCGCCCCCACGTCCGGAACCATCGAGATCGAAGGCAGGAACCTGTCGGACCGGATCGGCGATCCGGCCGTCTTCGGACGGCTGATCCAGTACGTCTTCCAGGATCCGATCTCGTCACTCAATCCGAGGAAGACGATCCGGCGGATCCTGGAAGCGCCGCTCATCCATCTTCTCGGCATGGACACGGCCGGGCGCAAGGCGCGGGTCGCCGAGCTGCTCGATGCGGTCAACATGCGCGCCGAGTGTCTCGACCGCTATCCACACGAGTTTTCCGGCGGCCAGGCACAGCGGATCGGGATCGCTCGTGCGCTTGCCGCCTCGCCCCGCATCCTCGTGCTCGACGAGCCCGTTTCGGCGCTCGACGTATCCGTACAGGCCCAGGTCCTGAACCTGCTTGCGGAGCTGCGCCGCGCCTTCGATCTCACCTATCTGTTCATCAGCCACGACCTCGCGGTGGTCGAGGCGGTGAGCGACCGGGTCGCCGTGCTCTACTTCGGGAGGATCGTGGAGATGGGATGCACGAAGGACGTGTTCGGGGCGCCGCGGCACCCCTATACGCATCTGCTCGGATGGAGCGCGCCGGCGCTCCGGCGGCCGCTCCTGCGTGCCGAGACCCTCGCGGCGGATCTGCCGGATCCCTTTCGTCCACCCCCCGGCTGCGCGTTCGCCGCCCGCTGCCCGCGCGCCGGCGGAGACTGTCGCGCCACGTCACCGTCCGTCACCCGGATTGCGCCCGATCATGAAATCGCCTGCCATCATCCGCTCGACTGAAACGCCCCGGCCGGCTGCCCGCCGGGGAGGACGCCCCCAGGCCGTCGCCAACGTCGTCAAGGACTGGATCATCGAGCACGGCCTGACCCCCGGCGATCGGCTGCCCCAGGAACACCAGTTGATCGCGGATCTCGGGGCGAGCAAGGGAACGGTGCGCGAGGCGCTCAAGGTCCTGGAGACCCAGGGCCTGATCCGGACCCGGACCGGCCCCGGCGGCGGCGCATTCATCACCGAGGTCCGCAAGGACCACGCGAGCGCACTCCTCGCGAACTACCTCCTGTTCAAGGAGGTGACGATCGCGGACATCTATACCCTCAGGATCTCGCTGGAACCGCAGCTCGTCGCCGAGCTGGCGCCGCGGATCACGCGCCGGCAGATCGACGAATTGCGAACGCGAATGAGCATCTACACGGCGCCGCCCGCCACGATCGAGGAAGAACGCGCGCAACGCGTCGCCGAGCTGGCCTTCCACGAGACGCTGGCCGGCTTCTCGGACAATCCGCTGCTCGGCTTCGTCTGCGGCTTCCTGGTTCGGCTGCTGAAGGAGCTGACCATCTGCAAACGGATATACGACCGGCCGAACCCGGAGCTGCGCGAGCGTGGCGTCTCCTACCAGGAGCAGTTGATCGAAGCCCTGTGCGTCCGGGACGCCGAAACGGCCCGGGCGGTCATGCAGGCGCACATGCGCGCGGCGCAGCGCATGATGCTCGATCGGGAAGCGCAGGTGACCAGAGGCTTTCTCTCGGTCCGGGAAGGGCGATGATCCGGTATCCCCCCACGAGCATCCCGGGATCCCGATCGTCTCCAACCTCATGGACGGCGACCGTCACGTGGACGTTTGCGACGCCGGACGCTACCGGCGTACCCGATCTCCCCTGCATGGCGCCACCGGGCCGGGGCGGCGACGGCGTGCGCGGGCCGCGGCGAACCACGGCGCGAAGGACTTCCGCTCCGTTACGCAATCGGGGAAGATTCGCCACCTTCGCCGCCCCTCGACGGACCATCCACGGAGAGCGCTCCGATGAACGTCGGCGACCCGAACCGGCACCGTTCCCCCGAGCCCCACGTGCAGACGATGCGGGTCCCGGCCATGGCCGACATCGACTTCGCGGAGCTGCGCCGGGAGCGGCTCGAACGCTTGCAGGCGATGATGAGGAAACGCGACATCCCCGTCGCCCTCTTCTACAACCCGGCGAACATCCGCTACGCCACCGGGGTCGACGTGATGGGGGTGTGGACGGCGACGACGTTTACGCGCTGCTGCATGGTCGCGGCCGAGGGCGCTCCCATCCTCTTCGAGTACCCGAACTCGATGCACGTGGCCGAGAAGCACGTGAAGGACGTCCGGCCCCACCGCAGCCACCAGTTCATGGGCCACCAGGGATACGGGCTCGCGCGCAAGTGGGCGGAGGAGGTCGAGGACGTGATGCGCGAGCTGGGCTGCGCCGGCCGGCCGCTGGCGGTGGACAAGCTCGACGGCAACGGATTTCGCGCGCTCGCCGACCTCGGCGTCGAGGTCACCGATCCGACCCCCGCCACCGTCGATGCGCGCGAGGTGAAGACGCCACAGGAAGTGAAGCTCATGCTCGTCAACGGCACCATCGGCGACGCGATGATGGCCGACTTCGAGGCCGCCATCCGCCCCGGCATCCGCGAGCACGAGCTGATGGCGGTGCTGAACGAATCGCTGTTCCGCCACCACGGCGAGTTCATGTTCACCCGCCTGATCGCGACCGGCACGAATACCAACCCCTGGATGTCGGAGGCCCACGACAAGCTCGTGCAGCCGGGCGACCTGGTCGGGATCGACACCGACGCCAACGGCTTCGAGGGCTACGTCATCGACTTCTCGCGCACCTTCCTGTGCGGGGATCGGGCGACGGAAGGCCAGAAGGAGGCGTACCGCATCGCCTACGACTGCGTGAACGGCATGCGGGAGACGATGAAGGTGGGCATGACCTTCGAGGAGTTCTCGCGCGCCGCGCCGCAGCTCCCGCCTGCGTACCGCAACCTCCGCTATGGCGGGATGGCCCACCAGGCCGGCCTTGAAGACGAAGGACCGGGCATTCCCTACCTCTACGACGACGGTGTGGCCGGCAAGGCGCTGCCCGAAAGGGAGCTCCAGGAGAACATGGTGTGGAGCCTCGAATGCTACGCCGGCAAGGAAGGGGCGCCGTACGGCGTGAAGCTCGAAGACCAGGTGCTGCTCACCCGCGACGGTGCGCTGCCGTTGATGACCTATCCTTTCGAGGCGAAGCTGCTTTGAGCGAGGCAGCCGCCACGCCGCCCTGCACGACGCGGCCACGGCCGGCTCCGACTCCCCCGCCGCTTCGATTCGCCGTCCATCGACACGAGCCCGCCGGATCGCGGAGACCCCGCCGGCGCCGACTCCTTCATCGTCCGGATCCGCCCGCGTGCTCTTCGAGGCTCGTGACGCCCAGCATGAGAACGACGTAAACGACCACCCAGACGCCCAGCACCGCCGCCTGCACGCCGGGGACCCACAGCGCCAGCACCGCGGAGGCGGCGCACGCGAGCATCAGGCCGTACTCGCGAACGACCGTCTTGCGGTGGCTCCATCCGATCCGCACCAGACGCTGGTAGAAGTGGCTGCGATGCGCACGCCACGGCCGCTCGCCGGCGACGGTCCGTCGAGCCAGGGTGACCGAAGCGTCGACGATGAAGGGCGAGAACACGAGCACCGAGATCCACAGCGGAACCGACGCCGAACGCTCGGCCGACAGCGCCACGACGGCACAGAGATAGCCGAGAAGCGACGATCCGAGATCTCCCATGAAGATTCTCGCGGGCGGAAAGTTGAACAGCAGAAATCCGAGGGACGCCGACGCCACCACCAGGCCGGCGGCGGAGAGCAGGCCCGCGTCCTGGCGAACGCAGAGCACCGCGAGGGTCGTGAAGCCGATGGCCGTCATCCCGCCTGCGAACCCGTCCATCCCGTCCATGAAGTTGTAGAGATTCACCATCCACGCCACGAACAACACCGTGAAGAGCGCACCCGCGGCCGCGCCGAGGTCCAGCGCCGCACCGGGCAGGACGATCCGCTCACTCGACAGACCGGCGAGCACCACGCAGACGGCCGCGGCGACGTGGAACACGATGCGGATGGCGGGGGAGACTCGACGGAGGTCGTCGGCAAACGAAACCGAGACGACGATCAGCGCGCCGGCAAGCATCCATCCGCCCCCCGGGACGGGCGCTTCGACGAGCGCGACGATCCCGAGCCCGGCCACCAGGCCGGCGAAGATCGCGATGCCGCCGGCGCGGGACACCGGCCGATCGTGCAAGGAGCGTTCATTGGGATGGTCGGCGAGCCAGCGGCTCCCGCCCCGCGATACGATCCAGCCGGCACAAACCGCGGTGATCGCGAACGCGACCATGAGAGCGACCACGATCACGTTGTACGCCTCCCTGGAATCATCGAGGCACCCGGGAGCGCGGGTGCCGCGCTTGCTTGCAGGCCGCTCGCGACGGAACGCCTCCGGCAGGTCGCGGGCCACACCATTCCTCTCGCCGACGAGTGCCGTCGCCGGTCACGGCGGGAAGCCGCGACGCGGGCGATCGGGCGTGGCCTGGCCGGCCCTCGAAGTTTGCGGGCCGTATCTCGCGGATCGCATGACGAGCGCGCGGCAGGGTACTTTTGCCATGGCCGATCCGCCAGCTACCGAGCGCGTCGCCCCGTCGCCCGCCGGTACACTCGCCCGCCGACACAATCGTTCAATACAATGACGAGCCTCGGCTCCGCACCCGGACATCCGCCATGAGCTCCCCCGCCATCATGCACACCAAGCCCCTCGGCTCCACCATCCACGTCCTGCCGCGTGCTCCGTCCCCACAGCAGTATTGAAGTTCGAGGTCGGCCATGGTGACGTCGGACGACGGAGGGCCATCGGTGGCCGGGCGTGCGTCCCGCTACCGCTTCCCGATCACCGCCATCGCGGTGATCGGCTCGGGGGCGCTGATCGCGCTCGCGGTCGGCGTCTCCCTGTCCCTCGGGCTGTCGAGCGCGACGGAGAACACCCGCCGGCTCATGGCGTCGCGTTCCGAAACGCTGGTGAGCGCACTCGAACGCAGGATCGAATCGCAGCTTCGGCCGGTGGTGCGGCAGGCGCGGTGGGTGGAGGACCAGCTCCGGATCGGCAAGCTGAAGCTCGACGATCCGCGGGCGCTGGATGCGTTCATCCTCGGCGCGCTGAGCGCGACGCCGCAGATCGCGGGCATGGCCTTCGTCGACCCCCAGGCCAGGGCCCGGAGATGGGAGCGTGCTTCCCCACGGCCGATCGTGGAGGACTGGTCGAACCGTCCCATGGTCGTCGAATGGCTGGAAGGCGGGGCGTCACAGCCGGGCCCGTCGTGGCAGGCGCCGTTCCGGACCCCCGTGCTCGACACGACGATCATGCTCCACGACACGCCGCTGTGGATCGACGGCGAGTACGCCGGCATGTTCTCGCAGGTGGTGACCGTCTCCGATCTGTCGAGGTATCTCGACTCGGTCGACACCGGCGCCGGGATCACCCCGTTCATCCTCTACGACCACGATCGCGTCCTCGCGCACCGGCGGTTGATCGACTGGACGCCCGGCACGTCATCCGATCGGGAGCAGCCGCTCGTCGCTCTCGATGCGCTCGGAGACCCCGTGCTCGAACGCATCCGGACGCCGGACGACGAGGATCTGTTCCTCTTCGGCGGCATGACCGAGACGAGCGCGTCGGGGGTGACGGTGGGCGGCAACTACTACGTGTTCCTGTACCGGGACCTCCACCGCTACGGTCCGGCCCCCTGGACGATCGGGGCACACGTGAACGTCGGAACGACCGACGTCCTGGAATGGCTCGCCGGGATCGTCCGGGACGCCCTGAGCGGGAGCTATGAGGACAGCGGGACGCCCGACGGCAACGAGCTCGAACTGGTGATCGCTTCGGCGTTCGCGGGGCTCGCCGTGTTCGTCCTCTCCGTCGCCCTCGCGACGTGGCTCGGCGTGCGCGCGAGCCGCCCGGTCAAGGCGCTGGCGGCGGCGGCGCGCTCCATCGAGGAAGAGCATTTCGACCGTGTCCCGGCGCTGCCGCCGAGCCGGGTCGCCGAGTTCGACGACGCGAACCGCTCGTTCAACCGGATGGCGGCGGGGCTGAAGGAGCGCGCGCTGATCCGCGAGACCCTGGGCCGCTTCGTTCCCACCGACGTGGCGAAGGCGCTGCTCACCGAGGGTGGCGAGATCGCGCCCGTGCAGTCCGAGGCCACCGTGCTCTTCTCCGATCTCGAAGGCTTCACCACGCTGACCGAGACCCTCGGCCCGGACGGCATCGTCGAATTGCTCAACGAGTACTTCGAGGCGATGGTCGAGATCCTCGAACGCCATCGCGGGGTGGTCACCCAGTTCCAGGGCGACGCGATCCTCGCCACCTTCAACGTGCCGGTGCCGGACCCCGACCATGCCGCCAGCGCCCTGCGCGCGGCGCTGGAGATGCAGTCCGCGGTGCGGATCCGGGAGTTCGCCGGGCGCCGGATCGGCAGCCGCATCGGGATCAACACCGGCCCGCTCGTCGCCGGCGCGGTCGGCGCGAAGGGCCGGCTCAGCTATACCGTGCACGGCGACGCGGTCAACCTGGCGGCCCGGCTGGAAGCCTTGAACAAGGAGCTCGGCACGCGCATCCTCGTCTCCGCGGCGACGGCGGCGCGGGTGGAAGGCTTCGACCTCGAAGCGAAGGGCGAGGTCGACGTGCGCGGCCAGAGCGAGCGCGTCACGGTCCATGCGCTCGGCGGTTGACACCGGCATGACGGCCGAAAAATCCTGGGACTACGTCATCGTCGGGGCCGGCTCGGCGGGATGCGTCATCGCCAACCGGCTCTCGGCCGATCCCGACCGCTCCGTGCTGCTGATCGAAGCCGGCGGGCGGGACCGCAACCCCCTGTTCCGCCTGCCGATGCTGATGGGCCGGCTGTTCCATTCCGGCATCTACAACTGGCGCTACCACACCGAGCCGGTCCCGGCCCTGGACGGTCGCACGCTCTACTGGCCCCGCGGCAAGGTGCTGGGCGGCAGCTCCACCATCAACGGCATGGTCTACGTGCGCGGCAACCGCCACGACTACGACCGCTGGGCGCAGATGGGCCTCCCCGGCTGGTCCTACGACGAGGTCCTGCCGGCCTTCCTCCGCTCCGAAGCGCACGTCCAGCGCGGCGGCGACTACCACAACGGGACGGGCGAGCTGACCGTATGCCGCGCCCGCGGCACGAACCCGCTCTACGACCTCTTCATCGAAGCCGGCCGCCAGGCGGGCCATCCGGTCAACGACGACTTCAACGGCGCCGAACAGGAAGGCTGCGGGCGCTACGACTTCACCATCCGGCGGGGCAAGCGCTGGTCCGCCTCCTACGCCTTCCTGCGCCCGGTCCTGCGCCGCCGCAACCTGGGCGTCGCCACCGACGCCCTCGCCCTGCGGGTGCTGGTGGAGAACGGCCGCGCGACGGGGGTCGAGATCGCCCGGGAGGGCCGGACCCAACGGGTGCGCGCCGCGCGGGAGGTCATCCTGTGCGGCGGCACGGTGAATTCCCCCCAGATCCTCATGCTGTCGGGGATCGGCCCGCCCGCGGAGCTTGCGCGCCACGGCATCGAGGTGGTGCACGACCTCCCCGGCGTCGGGCGGAACCTGCAAGACCACGTCGACTGTGTCCTCTCCTTCGAATGCCGGAAGCCCGTCACCCTCTACCGCCACCTTCGAGCCGACCGGCTGGCTCTGTCCGTGGCGCGGGGCATGGTCTTCGGCGAAGGCGTCATGACGACGTTCCCCTACGAGGCGGGCGCCTTCCTGAAGACCCGGCCGGAGCTGATCGCGCCGGACCTCCAGCTCCACTTCATGCCGGCCCTGGAGAAGACCGCCAACCTGCACTTCCCGAATCCCTTCCGGCGGGCCGCCGCGGTCGAGGCCAACCACGGCCTGGCCATACGGGTCGGGCCGCTGGTCGCGGAGAGCCGGGGGACGATCACCCTGCGCTCGGCGGACCCCGCCGAGCCGCCGAGGATCCAGCCCAACTACCTGGAGCGCGACGCAGACCGCAAGACCATGATCGCCGGGGTGCGCATCGTGCGCGACATCATCGGCCAGCCGGCCTTGGCCGCGTATCGCGGGCGGGAGCTCGCCCCCGGCGAGGCCGTTCGGAGCGACGAGGATGTCGCGACCTGGCTCCGCTCCGCCGCGATGACCACGTTCCACCCCGTGGGGACCTGCAAGATGGGCGTCGACCCGATGGCGGTGGTGGATGCGCGCCTCAAGGTCCACGGCATCGAGGGGCTGCGCGTCGCGGACGCCTCCGTGATGCCGGTCATCACCAGCGGGAACACCAACGCCCCGGCCATCATGATCGGGGAGAAGGCGGCCGAGTTCCTGCGCGGGGAGTAGCGGTTCCCGCACGCTTGGCCGAGTGCAGGTGGGTGGGGAGAAAGCGGGGATCCAGAGGCTTTTGATTGAAGTGGATTCCCGCTTTCGCGGGAATGACGAGCTTTCGCAGAGCCTGTCCCCACCGGTGCACGCGGGGGACGTCCCCGCTTTCGCGGGGATGACAGGTCTTCGATTCATGCAGCCATCGGGTCCGTCCGGCCAGGAAGATGAATCCTGCTCTTGCCCGGCCGGTCAGATGATGCCCCGATCGCGCAGATCGGCGCGCTCGTCCTCGTTCAGGTCCAGCATCTGCGCCAGGACCTCGTCGGTGTGCTGCCCCAGCGTCGGCGGCGCCCGCCGGTAGCTCACCGGGGTCCGGGACAGGCGCAGGGGCGAGCCCACCAAGCGCACGTCCTCTCCCGCCAGCGGATGCGGCATCCGGATCTTCATACCACGCGCCTCGATCTGGGGGTCGGCGAACACCCGGTCGATGGTGTTCACCGGCGCGCAGGGCACGCCCGCCGCCTCCAGGGCCTCCATCCACGCCGCGGTGGTACGGGTGCGGGTCATCGCCTCGATCCTCGGGATCAGCCGGTCCCGGTTCCGCACGCGCAGTGCGTTGCTCGCGAAGTCCGGGTCGTCGAGCAGCTCCGGCAGCCCCGCCGCCTCGCAGAAGCGCTGGAACTGGCGGTCGTTGTTGGCGGCGATGATGATGAAGCCGTCATCGGTCGGGAACACCTGGTAGGGCGCCGAGTTGGGGTGGGCGGTGCCCAGGCGTTGCGGGATCTCGCCGCCGATCAGGTAGTTGGAGGCGACGTTGGCAAGCCACGACACCTGCACGTCCAGCAGCCCGACGTCGACGTGCTGGCCCTCCCCGGTGAGGTCGCGGTGGCGCAGCGCCGAGAGCAGGGCCACCGCCGTGTACATGCCGGTCATGACGTCGTTGATCGCCACCGGGACCTTGCTCGGGGGGCGGTCGGGCTCGCCGGTGATGCTGATGAGGCCGCCCATGCCCTGGGCCATCATGTCGTAGCCGGGCCGGTGGGCGTACGGTCCGGTCTGGCCGAACCCGGTGATGGAGCAGTACACGAGCCCCGGGAACGCCTCGCGAAGCTGCTCGTAGCCGAGCCCGAACTTCGCCAGCCCCCCGACCTTGAAGTTCTCCACCAGCGCGTCGCACCGCTCGATCAGCCGTTTCACGAGCGCGACGCCCCGCGGCTGCGAGAAGTCCACGGTGACGGAGCGCTTGTTGCGGTTGGCGCAGAGGTAGTACGCGCTCTCGGTGGTGTCCGCCCCCGCCTCGTCCTTGACCCAGGGTGGCCCCCAGATGCGGGTCTCGTCGCCCACTCCGGGGCGCTCCACCTTGATCACCTCCGCGCCCAGATCCGCCAGCATCTGCGTGCAGAACGGCCCCGCGAGCACACGGCTCAGATCGAGGATGCGGATGCCGTCGAGCGGCCCCCGGTGGTCGGTCATTCCCTCCCTCCCGCCGGTCGGACAAGGTGTCTCGTTCATCGAAGTATCCCGTTGCAACCGATCCAGCCGTTCGTATGGAACGGGATCGTACCTGCCCGTCCGGGACGACCGCGCCAGCGGTCGCGGCCCATGCACGTCTTCCGTGGCCGCCGCGATACGCCGCCGGCAACGCACGTCGGGTTCTTCACGGGATCGGAAGGGGCTTCGGGCATCCTCAGACCGGCAGGCCGCTCACTTGGTAGACGACCCCGGAGAGCATCGCGCCGCCGAGGCCCAGGGCGAGGTAGAGCACGAACACGCTGCGCCGGACCAAGGCCCAGACCGCGATGGCGGCGGGGATGGAGGAGACCGCGCCGGCGGTGACGAAGGCGAGCGCGGCACCGCTCGACATCCCCATCTCCAGCAGGCCGGAGATGAGCGGAATGGCGGCGTAGCCGTTCAGGTAGGCCGGCACCCCCACCACCGCCGCCAGCGGGATGGCGAAGGCGCTGCCGCCGCCCACCGCCGAGGCCACCGACTCCGCCGGCAGCCAGGCCATCATCAGGCTCTCGGCCAGGAACGCGACGGACAGCCACTTGAGGAGGAAGGCGCCGGTATGCAGCGACTCGCGGGCGAAGCGGCCCCGCCGTTCGGGATCTTCCCAGAACCGCCACCGGACGGCCACCGCCGCCTGCGGGTCGAAGCCCCCTCCGCACGTCGTGCACGCCGCTCCCGCGAGAGGATTCCGCAACCCGCCGGCGCGTTGGAGCGCACGCACCGTGAGACCGCCGAGCAGCCCCATGGCCACCGCCGCCGCGGTCTTGGCGACGGCGAAGCCGAGGCCCACCCCGGCGGCGGTGAGCACGAACATCTCCGGGTCCATGATCGGCGAGGCCAGCCAGAAGGCCATGACCGGCGCCAGAGGCACCCCGGCGCGCAGCATGGCCGCGATGAGCGGGATCACCCCGCAGGAGCAGAACGGGGACAGGGCGCCCACGACCGCGGCGAGCACGATGGTCCGCCCGGGGCTGCCGGAGAAGGCCCGTGCGATCAGGCGGTCCGCACCGCTCGCGGACGCGGACGCGGCGATGGCCACCGCCAGCAGCAGGAACGGCGCGATGCCGACCAGGGCGCCGGCGACGAAGTCCAGGGTCATCGAAAGCTGCGCCGCGTCCAGCAAGCCGAGCGCGAGCAGGCTCAGCGCGAGGACCTGGACGACCCGGTCGCGGACGAGGGCGCCGGCCGGAACCCGGAGCAAGGCGCCGGCGGCGCGCAGGCAGCCGGCGGCAGCGCGCAGGGTGGCAGCGCGGCGCAGGATGGCAGCGGCGCGCAGCAGGACTGCGCGGGGCAGGACGATGGTGGTCATGACGATCTCCCTTGTTCCGGCGATCCCTGTTCGATGGGTTCCGTCATCCCGGTCCTGCAACCGCCGGGTGGTGCCGGGACGCCGCGATGCCGTCGAAGCACGACGGGAGCGGGGATCGTGTCGCGTCGCATGAGCGCAGCCCGTTCACGTTCTCCGGAGATCCTTTCGATCCGGCAATGCAGGAACGGTGCGATGCCGCCGCAATGCGGCCGATACGGCGCGGCGCCGTCGAGGTGCGACCGGAGCGGGAATCATGCCGCGCTACGCGGGCGTGCCCGCGGTCGCTTCATGTCCGCACAGCATTCCTCGATCAGGAAGTCCGCGGTGGCGCGGATGCGCCCCAGATCCGCCCTGCACCACAGGGCGCTACCGGACCGGGTCTGCGAGACGAGCCCGGCGCCGCGCAGGCGCTGCAGGTGGTGGGTCAGGGTGGAGCCGGGCACACCGGTCGCGCGCTGGATGTCGCCCACGGTGAGTCCGTCGTCTCCGGCCCGAACCAGCAGGCGCACGATGGCCAGCCGGGTCTCGTTGCCGAGCTCGGCGAGGACGAGGGCGGTGGCTTGCAGGCTCAATCGCATGAGGCGGGAGGCTAGAGCCCCGGAAACGGCTTGTCAACCATAATTCTAGAATTATCGAAATATCCTGCCCGCACCGATCCGGTTGCCGAAGCGCCACGCGATCAGGTTGCCGAGCAGCGCCGGCGGCACGAACCCGGCGAACAGCCAGAACGCCGCCGTCCGATACTCCTCGATCCGCGTCATCTGCTCGAAGTCGAGCGCGTTGGCGATGATGCCGCTCAGCGCCGCACCGAGTGCGAATCCGGTCTGTTGCGCGCTGGGCAGCAGCGATCCGGCCCGGTCCCGATCTTCGGGGCCTGCGTGTGCGACCACGAGCTTGATGATGTACCCCCACATCATGCCGAAGCCGGCGGTACCGAAGAATGCCGAGGCGACGATGAGCCAGAGGGGGCCGCAGGGCACGAACCACGCCTGCGCCGCCAGCCCCGCCAGCAGCAGGCTGCTGCCGATGCGGATCAAGCGGCCTTCTTGCGCCGGCGCGAGACCTGACAGGAAGAACGCGCCGGCGCCCCACCCGAGCGACTCGGTCACGACGACGAGGCCGGCCTGGAGCGGCGTCAGCTCGTAGAGCCGGATCAGCAGAATCGGGCCGTACACCAGGAACGACATCATCGACAGGCTGAGCGTGAAGGTCATGGCGATGCCGCAGCCGACCGGATGATCGAGGTCGGTCGCGTGGCTCGGCAGCAACCGCGTCCGCCCGGCGGTGGAGTCGCGCACGACGAACAGCCCGAGACACAGGCATCCCGACAACGCGAGCGCCACCGCGAACGCCGTCGATGCCGCTACGCCGGCGAACGAGATCGCCAGGATCGCACCCGCGACGAGCGCGAGCCGCGCGACCGGAATGCGCCGCGCCCGAATCGCCGGGCCGGTGTGGGTCCGGGCAAGCAACGGATGCACCGCCGCCGCGAGCAGCAGGCCCTGCAACGCGAACGACCAGAAGGCGAAGCGCCACAGCCCGGCGGTCGCGAATACGCCTCCGATGAGCGGCCCGCACAGGGCCGACGCCGTCCACACCACCGACAGGCAGGCGACGATTCGTGGCACGAGCCGGTTGGGAAAGAAACGATCCTGGGCGATGTAGACCAACGCGACGAGCGCGCCTCCGCCGAGTCCCTGCACCGTGCGCCCGGCAAGCAGCACCGGCATCGCCGGAGCGACGGCGCAGACGACGCAGCCGAGGGTGTAGACGAGGGTCGAGGCCATCATGGTCCTGCGCAGTCCATGCCTCGCCACCCACACGCTGATCGCCGTCGCCGCCACGATCGAACCCATCAGGTACAGGGCGAAGGCCCAACTGATGAGCCGCAGGCCGCCGATGTCGCCAACCGCCCCCGGCAGCGTCGTGGCCGTCAGCATCGAATTGGCGGCATGCAGCCAGATCGCCAGGCACAGCGTGAGGAGCCGGGGGAGGTACGCCCAGGTCAGGATTTCACGCCAGCCGGCAGGCTGCCGGGACGCGGGCTCGTCCAGGCGTTCAGGTGGATTCCGGCGGGCGTCGTCTTCCATGGGGCATCCGGCATGCCGTCGATCCTTCGTTGGCGATCGAGGCGTCCTCGAGCAGCCGGTCCCGACCGGCGGGCCCGGATGGAGGCGCACCGGCGCCCGCGGTCACCCGTGCAGCTTCCCGTTCCCCGGGTCGCAGGACGACCCGCCGATGACCGTCGCGCGGTACATGGCGCCGAGGACGTCGCTCTCCAATTCCGTGCCGACCCCGGCGAGGTCCGGCCGGACCATCGCCAGCGCCAGGGACTTCTCCACCCTGAACCCGTAGCTGCCGCCGGTCGCCCGGCCCACGAGCGCCCCGCCCGCGAACACCGGGTTGTTGCCCAAGGGGTCCGCGTCCGTGGCGTCGTGCACCTCCAGCGTCACCAGCCGGTCGGGGAAGGACTCCACCCTCGGCACTTGGCGAACGGCTCATGTCCAGCACGCCGACATGCGCCGCCACGTTGCGGCATTCGCGACCCACGGGCTCGAACCAGCGCGAGCGCCGGAACGATCAGTCGTCCACCGCCTCCACCCCCTTCGGGGCAAACCAGTTCGCACGCTCCCAGCCGAACTTCTGGCCGAACACCCCGCCCAGCGCCTTCAGCCGGTCGTGGCAGGGCGCGGTGCGCAACGGGCGCGCGGCAGGGCGCTCCTCGTCCGGGTAGTGGACGGTGAACACGTTGGCAGGTGCTGCACCGGGATCACCGGCACGTCCAGCCCCACCATCGCCCCGGTGCGCCGGGCGAAGCTCCCGGTGGGGCTGACCACGTGCTCGCAGACCACGTCGCCCTCGGAATATCGACACGTGAGAACCGGGCATCTACCATGCGCACAGGCGCATAAACACCTGACCGAGGTCGATCATGGTCCGATGGAACGTCGTCATATCGGAGGACACCGACCGCACGGTTCGGGGCTATCTGGCCCGGACCGATGGCAAGAAGGGCGACCTGTCCCATTTTGTCGATCGTGCGGTCCGTCAGGCGATCTTCTGGGAAACCGTCGAAACGATCCGGGAGCGGAACAGGCACCTCTCGGGCGAGGAAGCGCAGGCCCTCGCCGACGAGGCCGTGGCCCAAGTCCGTGCGGATCGTTCTTGACACCAATGTCCTCGTGAGCGCCCTGATCGCGGGGGAAGGTCCACCCGGCCGCTTGCTGGCGGCAGTCAAACGCGGTGACTGTACGCTGGTCACATCACTCTACCAGATCGAGGAATTGAGGAGGGTCCTGGACCGCGATCGCCTGAAACCTTACATCCGGCCCGTGGAAGCCAGGGACCTGCTGCAAAGCCTGGAATCGGTCAGCGTAGTGGTCACCGAACTGCCGGAAGTGAATCTGTCGCCGGACCCGAAGGACAACCCCATCCTGGCAACCGGGCTTGCGGGTCGAACGGACCTGATCGTGTCCGGAGACAAGCAGGACGTGCTGGCTCTTCGCCATGTCGAAGGCATCCCGATCATCACCCCTCGAGAGGCAGCAGCCCGACTGCATCGGGAGACATACGGGAAAGAGGAAAGTTGACCTCCGGCATTCAGGATCGCAGCAGAACGTCAATGCGGCCGTTTTCTCCTTTGCCTCCCGGAAAGCGAGCCGGAGGTCAGCTCCCGGCGCTCGACCAGCACCACGTCGGACCACCCCTTCCTGGCGAGGTGGTAGAGGGTGCCGGCCCCGACGACGCCGCCGCCGATGACCACGACACGGGCATGGGTCTTCATGATGCGTTCTCCTGGTGGTGTCGGGACGGGGGAACCGTCACGCGCCTCGGCTCAGTGTGAGACGATCGCTCGACCTTCCGCGACTGGGCAGCGCCGAGATCACGGAGATCGATACAAGGGCGGCGTAGTGGCGGCCCTGTCCCCCGTCTCGCATCGAGAGCTCGTGAGGCGTTTGCGCAAGTTCGGGTTCGCCGGGCCTTTTGCGGGCGGCAAACACCTGTTCATGATCAAAGGTCTTTATGTGCCCGCAGACACGCTTCAATATCGCGCAGACTTTCTCTGTAGGTGAGCTGCGCAAATGCCATACAAAGAAATTGATCGAAACAAGTGAAGGATTGGACGCGACGATCGCCTTGATAGCGTTGTACGCATTTACGGAACGTCTTCATCGGCAGATGTTCCATCACCTGAGAAAATACGAATTGACCTGAATACATGACCATTCCCTCTGATAACGAGTAGGCAATGGTCGCATAGGCTTCGTGCCGTTCAAGTCGATGCCCTGTGGAAAACCAATAATTTTAATTAAAAAAACAATAAGTTATGGTTGATTGTTCTGACTTTGTTGGGACAGCAGTGATATCCTCTCCATAGACCATCTTGCTTCATGTGCCTGCTGCATGAATATTTCTTCTGCTCTGGTTCCGGCATAGTACTGGGGGCGAAATACATAATCGAATAATCTCTTCATGGTGCTACTCCTCCCTTCTCCATCGATCTCAAACGGACGAAAGGTAGACATTGTGCGGGATTACCCCCGCAGCTTCTCGTTCCCCGGATCGTAGGGCGACTCATCGATCACCGTCGCCCGGTGCATGGTCCCGAGGACGTCGATCTCCAGCGCCGTACCGATCTCGGCGAGGTCCGGCCGGACCATCGCCAGCGCCAGGGACTTCTCCACCCTGAACCCATAGTTGCCGCCGGTCGCCCGCCCGACGAGCTCCCCGCCCGCGAACACCGGGTTGTTGCCCAAGGGGTCCGCGTCCGTGGCGTCGTGCACCTCCAGCGTCACCAGCCGGTTCGAGAACCCCCGCTCCATCCACCGATGCAGGGCGTCGCGACCGATGAAGTCCCCCTTGTTCAAGTGCACGAACCGCCCCAGGCCGGACTCCAGCGCCGCGTACTCGATGGACAGCTCCGTCCCCACCATCCGGTAGGACTTCTCGATCCGCATCGAGTCCATCGCACGGATCCCGAAAGGCACGAGCCCCAGATCACCCCCCGCCTCCATCAGCGCGTCGAATACGTGGTTCTGGTACTCGATGGGATGGTGCAGCTCCCATCCCAGCTCGCCCACGTAGTTCACCCGCAACGCCAGGCAGGGGGCGAGGCCCACGTCGATCCACCGCCCGCTCAGCCACGGGAACGCGGCGCTGGACAGATCCGCGTCCGTCACCCGCGCGAGCAGCTCCCGGGACTTCGGGCCGGCGACCACCAGCACGCCGCGCCGGTTGGTGAGGTCGTCGAAGCGCACCGAGCCGTCGCGCGGCGCGTGGCGGCGGAGCCAGTCGTGGTCGATGCGCTGGAAGGCGCCGGCGGAGACGAGGTAGAAGCTCTCCTCCCCTTCGCGCCACACCGTGAACTCCGAATGCACCCCGCCGCGCGTATTCAGCGCGTGCACCAGGCGCACCGGACCGCTACGCGCCGGCAACCGGTTCGCCACCAGCCGGTCG
Organism: Gammaproteobacteria bacterium; assembly: GCA_965204915.1. Lineage (GTDB taxonomy): Bacteria > Pseudomonadota > Gammaproteobacteria > HK1 > HK1 > HK1. The sequence continues at coordinate 744,047 of OZ242023.1, forward strand.
AGGAAAGGCTCCGCCCCCGGTCCCGACACCCGGCACTTGGCGAACGCGCTCATGTCCAGCACCCCGACGTTCGCCGCCACGTTGCGGCATTCGCGCCCCACGGGCTCGAACCAGCGCGAACGCCGGAACGACCAGTCGTCCGCCGCCTCCACCCCCTCCGGGGCGAACCAGTTCGCACGCTCCCAGCCGAACTTCTGGCCGAACACCCCGCCCAGCGCCTTCAGCCGGTCGTGGCAGGGCGCGGTACGCAACGGGCGCGCGGCGGGGCGCTCCTCGTCCGGGTAGTGGATGGTGAACACGTTGGCGTAGGCCTCCTCGTTCTTCTTCACCAGGTAGGCTCGCGTCGCGTAGTCGCCGAAGCGCCGCGGGTCCACCCCCAGCATGTCGATGCCCGGCTCACCCTCCACCATCCACTCCGCAAGCTGCATCCCCGCGCCACCCGCCGCGGTGATCCCGAAGCTGTGGCCCTCGTTGAGCCAGAAGTTGTCGAGACCCCACGCCGGACCGATGATCGGGCTGCCGTCCGGCGTGTAGCAGATCGCGCCGTTGAACACCTGCTTCACCCCCACCTCGCCGAACGCCGGCACCCGGCGGATGGCCGCCTCGATATGCGGCTCCAGGCGTTCGAGGTCCTCCTGGAACAGCTCGTACTCGCAGTCCCCGGCAGGACCGTCCACGTAGCACGCCGGGGCGCCGGCCTCGTAGGGGCCGAGGATCAGCCCGCCCCGCTCCTCGCGCAGGTACCACGAGCCGTCGGACTCGCGCAGCACCCCCATCTCCGCCAGCCCCGCCGCATGGCGGGCCTGGATCGCCGGATGTGGCTCGGTCACGATGTACTGGTGCTGCACCGGGATGACCGGCACGTCCAGCCCCACCATCGCCCCGGTGCGCCGGGCGAAGCTCCCGGTGGCGCTGACCACGTGCTCGCAGACGACGTCGCCCCGGTCGGTGTGTACGCGCCATTCGCCCCCCGCGGTGCGGGTGATCGCGGTCACCGTGGTGTTGCGGTACAGCGCCGCCCCGCGCTTGCGCGCCCCGGTGGCCAGCGCCTGGGTCAGGTCCGCCGGCTGTACGTAGCCGTCCCCCGGATGGCGGATCGCCCCGACCAGGCCGTCGGTGTTGCATAGCGGCCAGATCTCCTTGACCTCGGCCGGGGTCAGGAACTCGACCTCCACCCCGATGGTGCGGGCGACGCCCGCGTACTGGTGGTACTCGTCCATCCGATCGCGATTCATGGCGAGCCGGATGTTGCCCACCAGCCGCAGCCCCACGTTCTGGCCGGTCTCCTCCTCCAGGGTGCGGTACAGCTCGACCGAGGACTTGTGGATCTGGCCGACCGAGTAGCTCATGTTGAACAGGGGGAGCAGGCCCGCGGCGTGCCAGGTCGAGCCGGAGGTCAGCTCCCGGCGCTCGACCAGCACCACGTCGGACCACCCCTTCCGCGCGAGGTGGTAGAGGGTGCCGGCCCCGACGACGCCGCCGCCGATGACCACGACACGGGCATGGGTCTTCATGATGCGATCTCCTCGGCGGATGCGCCCGCCGGCAAGGGGATTACGTGACAGGTCTCATCACGGGCAATGGGAATCGCGCCCTTGACGATGCGTTTGTCGAACGTGACGAAACGCCCTTCGTTCATGGCAGCCAAGGCCAGCAAGTACAGGTCGGTGATCTGCTTGGGACCTCCGACTTGGCGCCAGTCGATGACGCCGGGTGTCAGCAGACTCGTCGCGTCCGGCCAGAATTCATGGTGTTCGGTGTCGGTTGCTTCCTGAAGAAGATCGGCAACCAGCGCGACCGGCAGGGAGTGCGGGTAACGGGGTTGGGACATGATCCGCAGGCATCCGTTCTGGGTGATCGCGCAGGTAGCCCATCCGTGCGCCACGTTGTCTTCCATCCAGCCACGGGCAGCTCCATGGTGCTCATGGTCCCGATCCAGCAATGCAATCAGGACATTGACGTCCAGTAGCGCCCGCATCAGTCGCCCACTTCCTCTCGCAGGCGATTGATCAGTTCATCGGTGACCACGCCACCGCGTTTCGGGAATGGCCAGAAGCCGAGCAGAGGCGGCTTGTCCTCCGCCCAGGCCGCCGACAACACTTCCGCCTGCTCCAGCACGGTATCCGTCGCCTTCTCCCGCTTGTCCGGCGGATAGCCGTGCTTGTTCAGGATGCGCTTCACGGCGGCGCGCAGCCTGGCCCTTACGTTCTCGCGCCTCGTCCAGTCGATGGTGACGTTCTTGTACACGGTTCGCACCAGCTCCCAGGCGATGATGCGCAGCTTCTCGTCGCCGAGCACCTGCACGGCGCTGTCGCTGGTCTCCAGGGCATCGTAGAAGGCGAGCTCGTCCCTGCCGAGGCCCAGTGCCTCGCCGCGCTCGTTGGCGGCCCGCATCTCGCGGGCGAGGCCGATGAGCTCCTCGATGACCTGTGCGGCCTCCACCGCGCGGTTCCGGTAGCGATGCAACGTTGCTTCAAGCATCGCCGCAAAGGATCGCGCCTGTACCACGTTCTCGCGCCGGCGGGTGGCGACCTCGCCGCTCAACAGCTTGCGCAACAGCTCCACCGCGACGTTGCGGTGTTCCATGCCGCGCACCTCCGCCAGGAACTCGTCCGAGAGGATGGAGACGTCGGGCTTCGGCAGGCCCGCCGCGGCGAAGATGTCCGTCACACCCTCCGGGGCCACGGCCCGGTCGATGATCTGGCGCACGGCGTGATCCAGCTCCTCATCGCTTCGCGCCTCGCCGGCGGCGCGTTTGGCGAGCGCGGCCTGTACGGCCTGGAAGAACCCCACGTCGTCGCGGATGGCCAGCGCTTCGTCACGCGGCACGGCCAGGGCGAAGGCTTGGGAGAGCGCGCGCACGGCCTTCACGTAGCGGTCCTTGCCGTCCTCCTGGGCAAGGACATGCTCCTGTCCCGCCGGCAACAGGGCCAGACGCTCCGCCGGCTTGCCGTCGATCCATTTGCGCCAATCGAAACCGTGGAGCAGGGCGCAGCAAATCTCGTGCTTTTCCTGCATCAACGCCACCGCCTCGTTCTGGTCGAGGGCCGTTCGGCCGGTGCCGCCGCTCTCGGTGTAGGTGGCGAGCGCCGCTCTGAGTTCGTTCGCGAGGCCCAGGTAGTCCACCACCAGGCCGCCGGGCTTGTCCCTGAAGACTCGGTTGACGCGGGCGATGGCCTGCATCAGGCCGTGGCCGCGCATGGGCTTGTCCACGTACATGGTGTGCAGGCTGGGCGCGTCGAAGCCGGTGAGCCACATGTCGCGCACGATGGCCACCTGGAAGGGGTCGTCAGGGTTTCGGAAACGGCTGGCCAACACTTCCCGGCGCGGCTTGTTGCGGATGTGGGGCTGCCAATCGGACGGGTCGGAAGCAGCGCCCGTCATCACCACCTTCATGGCGCCCTTGTCGTCGTCTGCGTGATGCCAGTCCGGGCGCAGCTTCGCCAACCGGCAATAGAGGTCCACGCAGATGCGCCGGCTCATGCACACGATCATGGCTTTGCCGACCATCGCCTCGGTGCGCTGCTCGAAGTGTTCCACGATGTCGCGAGCGATCAACGCCAGCCTCGATTCGGCCCCGACCACGGCTTCGAGCTGCGCCCATTTCGTCTTCAGCTTCTCCTTGCGAACCACCTCCTCGCCCTCGGTGGCGTCCTCGAAGTCCGGGTCGATGTTGGGCCGCTCGCCCTCGTCCAGGGAGAGTCTGGCAAGGCGGTTCTCGTAGTAGATCGGCACCGTGGCCTTGTCTTCCACGGCGCGCTGGACGTCGTAGATGCTGATGTAGTCGCCGAATACGTTGCGGGTGTGCTTGTCGGCGGACTCCACCGGCGTTCCCGTGAAGCCGACGAAGGACGCTTGCGGCAGGGCATCGCGCATGTGCCGCGCAAAGCCGTCGATGAAGTCGTACTGGCTGCGGTGCGCTTCGTCGGCGATCACCACGATGTTGCGCCGCTCCGAAAGGACGGGATGCCGATCGCCGCGTTCTTCCGGAAAGAACTTCTGAATGGTGGCAAAGACGACGCCACCGGATTGCACGGCCAGCTTCTTGCGCAGATCGGCGCGGTTCGTCGCCTGCACCGGCGCTTGGCGCAGGATGTCCCGGCAGCGGGCGAACGTGGCGAAGAGCTGATCGTCCAAATCGTTGCGGTCGGTGAGCACCACGATGGTCGGGTTCGCCATCGCGGGTTCGCGCACGATGGCTCCGGCGTAGAAGGCCATCGTGAGGCTCTTGCCCGCGCCTTGTGTATGCCAGACGACGCCGATGCGCCGGTCACCGGGATCTCCGCCGGGGCGATGCCCCGTTTCGTAGCGGCCACGCGCATCGGCCACCCGTCTCTCGTCATGGTCGCGGGCTTTCGCGCGCAGCGTTTCGGCGACACCCGTCCGAACCGCGTGGAATTGATGGTAGCCGGCCATCTTCTTCACCAGCCGGCCGCTGCCGTCGTCCTCGAACACGATGAAGCCGCGCAGCAGCGCCAGAAGACGCTCGGGTTCGCAAGCGCCATGCAACAGCACCTGCAATTCCGGCATGTCGGCGTCGGCCAGCTCCTGGCCGCCTGTCGTCCGCCACGGCTTGAACCACTCGCGGCCGGCGGTGAGGGTGCCGATGCGGGCGGCGAGGCCATCCGAGACGATCAGCGCCGCGTTCATGGCGAACAGGCCGGGCACTTCGGCCTTGTATGTTTGCAGTTGCCGCCATGCCGTCCAGATGGTGGCGTCTTCATCGGCGGCGCTCTTGAGCTCGATGACGACGAGCGGCAAGCCGTTCACGAACAGCACCACGTCCGCCCGCCGCTCGCGCTTGTTCTCCACCACGGTGAACTGGTTGACGGCCAGCCAGTCGTTGCCGGCGGGATTGTCGAAGTCGAAAACTTGTGCTTGCGCGCCCCGGACCCCGCCGCCGGGCTGTTGGTATTCGACCGTGACGCCTTCGACGAGCAGCCGGTGGAAGGCGCGGTTGCGAGCTTCCAGCGTCGCGCCTTCGGGCCGCGTGAGTGTGCGGCAGGCGTGCTCCTGTGCGGCGACGGGAAGATCGGGATTGAGCCGTTCGACGGCATGGCGCAAGCGGCGAGGAAGGAACGCCTCGGCGTAGTCGTCACGTTCCGCTGCGTTCGCGCCGGGGGCGATGTCCGGCCCATAAGCAGTGTGCCAACCGACAGCTCGCAGCCAGTCGAGCGCGGCGTGTTCGACCGTGGCTTCGGAGACGCCGTTCATGTGGCCGCCTCGGCGACTTTCTCGGCGTCCTGGATTCGGATCTCGCCCGAAAGGAGTTTGGGAAGAAGGGTGTCTCGCAGATCGGCGAGGGTACGGGATTCATCGCTGCTGGCAAGGTATCTGGCAACGAGCGGTGCGGTGGCGTCGGAGAACTTGCGCCTGGCCGAAACATCCGCAAGAACAACGGGCGTGGCCGCTACGGTCTCCGCCGGAACTGCCGGGTATGCCCCACCATCGGCCAAATGCGCCAGCCGTTCGATGTTGTCCTTCGACGTCGCCGCGCACCAGACAAACTGGGCATCGAAGCTCTCTTTCGGGCGCAACACCGCGAAGCCCGTACTTGCAGTCAGTCCTTCCTTCCCAATCAACGCGAAGGAACCGTTGCCGGGTCGGACAGTGCCGACAATCGTGTCGCCGGGCCGCACCACCCGTCTCGCCCTGCCTGGCGCATCGCTCCACTCGTATGTTTCGATCTTCTCGATAGCTCCCCACTTGGTGTTCGACAAGTCGACGTAGGCCACGCTCCCGGGTCTGTTGGTCGCCGACCACGACTCCGGATTCAGCGATGCGTACTCGTTCAGGTCTCCATGCAGAGGGTGCGCGTCCTGCTTCGCGCCAAGCTCGCTCGAATCCGCGAACCATGCCTTGAACAGCGCCCTGACGGCCTCTTCCAACGTCTCGCCCATTCGGCGGTTCAGTTCGATCTTGTCGTCAAATACGCCGAGAATGTAGGCGATGGCGTGTTGTTCGGCAATTGGGGGTAGGCATAGAGGGAACCCCCGGACATGTTCCCATTTCGCACGCGGCATTCGCGTACCCTCTGCCCCCAGGTTGGCGAACTCGACGAACGGCGCGGATGCCAGCAGGTAGAAGAGATAGCCTGCCTCCACGCCCTGTCGAGGCCGTACCACCCAGATGTCTGTCGAGCAGATCCCATCGAATCGTGCTCGAACGACCTTGCGGAAGTACGGTCGCAATTTGCCGAACAGAACGTCACCGGAACGGAAAGCGCTCTTCGTACTCTCTACGTCCCGTGCTTTGCCTGTCCCAAGCAGCGACAGGGTCCATTGGCCGATGTGCTCCAGCCCAATGTACGGGAGATCGCCGCAGTTGGCCGGCGTGACCTTGTCGCCGACCAGCGACGCGCAGGAGCCAAGAGTCACCGTCGGCCACCCGCTGAGTGCAACTCGCTCCCTCATTTCCGCCTTCGCCAACACCACATGCTCCGTTTCAATGTGCTTGCGGAAGTCCTGGGGCACATCGTTCCAAACGAGCAAATCCACGCAACAGTTGCATGAAACGTCGGCCCATACGCACGTTCACTGCGCAAAATACAGGGTTTTCTGGCCGAAACAGCGTGTGGCTCAAGTTCACTGCCAGTGAGGATAAGCCGCACGCGCCAACGGTCGTCATGACGGCGGTCCCCGTGCTCCAGGTAGCTCAAGCGCGCGTCGTGAGGATAAGCCGCACGCGCCAACGGTCGTCATGACCCGTCATTCCCGCGGAAGCGGGAATCCAGAGATTTGCGTGATTGAAGTGGATTCCCGCTTCCGCGGGAATGACGGACTTTCTCGGAGCCCGCTCCTGGTTTGATCGGGGTAATAGTGAATCCTTCGATTTATGCAACAATCGGATGACCACCGGATTGGGGCCGTTTGGCACATCCGGAATCCCGATGACGTGGATCAGGTACCGCCTCAACACCTTCCACAGGCAGTCGTAGCAGGTCTCGAAGCGTTGGATGACGGACTCGGCGACGGCCTCCCGGTCGAGTCGAGGGCGGTGGACGTGCGTCTTCTGGTAGTTGGCGTGTTGTTCCTCGAGTCGCTTCAGCGACAGGCGGAACTTGCCGTAGTCGATCAGGGGCAGTGGCTGGCCTTCACTCATTTTCACGTCTCGGTTGCGTATTCATTTCCCACGATCTCCCACTGCCGGAAGATGCGGCGAAGTTCATTGACAACGCGGCCAAAGGAAGGATCCGTCCACGCTACTCGTTCAATGTCCATTTGCTGCACGATGTCCTCCGCATACTCGATGCCCCCCAACTGGGGCACGCCGCCGGCGGCGCGGATGGCCTCGGAAAGTCGATGCTTGTACCGGCGACGGTCGCACTTGTGGTCCGGTGCGTCGCAGCCCTTGTCGAACACGGACTTGAAGGCGGCACCGTCGAGCAGCAGCCACCGCTCGATGTGGGGGTCCGGAATTGCCAGGACCACCGGCGAAAGCGCCCCGGAAACATCGATGTCCCGGATGCGCTGCTGCAATCCGCCGCAGTTGGCGTCCGTCGCGACCACGATCAGGTCCGGGTACCCACCTTCTCTCCCCAAGTCGTCCAGATACCGCTTGAACTCCTGCACGACCCGCCCGTGGCCCCGAACGGCGCTGCGCCAATCCAGGCGCACGGCCACGCCGCGTTCGTCTGCCAGTCGTTGCACGAGAGCGCCAATGACTTGCCGGTGCGCGCTGTCCTCCACGAACAACGCGACCTCACGCATCGAAGTCCCCCCGCAGGATACGGTCGGAAATCGGTAGCGGCTCGTGACGATCGTCGAGATCATTCCCAAGGACTCTCCCGTGCACCTCCGCGAGTACGTCGGAAATCGGTGACGGCTCGTGGCGGTCGTCGAGTGCGTTCCGGATGCCCAGCTTGCGTCGGAGCGGGCCCCAGGTCTCGAATGACGCTACATGGGTCTCGCGGTTGATGCGTTGCACCACGAATAACGATTCGTTGGGCAGCCGATCCGGCAGGATCGGAGAGTGCGTCGTAACGATGTATTGCGTCTCCCGGAATTGCGAATTCACTTTCAGGAGCTCCGCAATGAGTTCGATGCGGCGCGGATGCACGCCGTTTTCCGGTTCTTCGAAGCCCACCAGCGAAGGGGCGTCTTCCGCACCCGTCAATGCCAGCAGGCCCAGCAGGCGCAGCGTGCCTTCGGAAAGCACACGTGCGGGAACGGCCACACCGTTCTCGCGCAGGCGAAACTCCGCCTCGCCCAAGTCGTTCACGTCCGTTTCGATGCCGTCCACATCCGGCAGCAACATCCGCAGGGCTTTTTCCAGCGCATGGAACTGGCGCGGCTGGCGGGTCTTCAGGGTGATGAGGAAAGCCGCCAGCCCCTCGCCCATCGCACCCACATGGCGTACTTCCTTGATGGGCGTGGCGGCCCGCATGCGTTCACGGGGTTCGAAATAGAAGAACCGCCAGCTTCCCAATTCATGGCGCACGGCGGCCAGGTGCGGGTAGTGCGGTGCGTAATGCGGCATGGAGAGGATGGCGTGATCGAGATGGCGCTCGTACTGCTTGGGATGTGCTTTGCCTTCCCGTCGCAAATGTATCCGGTGCCCTTGTCGTTCGATGAACGGTTTGCGCCGGCGGGTAGGCCTGCCGTCCGCGGTCAGCGCTGCCAAGTACTCGTCGGTGACGCGAAGGAGACCCGAACTCGGCAGCATCTCCACCGCCAAGCGGTAGCGCAAGCGGCGTTCGCGCACGTGCGCCGGCACCTTGCCGGAATTGCCGGCGCCGACGGGCCGGCGTATCTCAAGTATTTCCCGGTCGACGGCTTTGGCGATGGTATCCGAGATATGCAGATCTGCCTCGATGGAGAAGGCGATCCGTTCCTGCTCGCGCAGTGCCTTGACGCCGCCATCGCCCATTGTGAAGGACTCGAGCGGTTTGCCCCGGCATGGCGGCTCGAACGCTTCCTTGAGGGTGTGGCTCGTCGCCAGTCTGGAGAGCAATTGCACGGCGTCCAGCAAGTTGCTCTTGCCAGCGGTGTTCGGGCCGAACAACAGCGTCAGCGGCTTCAACGCCACCTCGGCATCGATCAGGGACTTGTAACCCTTGACGTGAAGGCGACTCAGCATGGATGTGCCCGCTGCACCCGGCGGCGGTGTGGACGCCTGGGCGCAAGGATAGAGAAGCCCACCGGCAACAGTTCAATGAAGATGGCGTATTCCACGCTCCACTCCTTCAACATCGCGCTACCGCTATACTGGATACTCGAGGTGCTTGGCGATCTCTTCGCCGCATTTCATGAGCTTGATCGCATAGGGCTTGCCGCGAAAGCGGACCGGATGTTTGGCGAGCTTGTCGATTTCTCTCCGGTGAGCTCCGCCGTGGGCGACGACCGGCACGAATCGGCACCGCGCTATGGGAACGAGCCGCTCTGCGGCTTTCGCACCTCCCGCGAGCTGACCGGATACCGCTTGCGCGTGGAATCCTGAACTCTTGAGTTCCAGTGGCACCACGTAGAGGTCGTGGTTCGGCCCGTCGTCCGCGCCGACGAGTAGATAGTCGCACCGCGACCCTCTCGCCGGAGATCCCGGACCGTCCATGTCGATGAGGTGAAACGGACACGGAACCTCGACCAAGCCCGCCTCGCAGCCTTGCTTCTCGCATTCCTGGCTGAGGCACCGGGCATCGACGACGTCTACTTGGTCAAAGGCGGACGTCATGTGCGATTCTGGACCAGGTTGGCGATCGCCGCCCAGTCGTTGTAGAGATCTTCGGTGACGTCGCCGAAGCCGGCCGGGAATGTGCCGCGAACAGTGTCCAATGGGATTTCCTTCACCACCGATCCTTTGGGGCGCAGTTTGGGCTCGAAGAGCCAGGCACCCACCTCGTCGGGCGTCAGGGCAGGGCCTCCGGCAGCGACTTCCGAACGGCGGGACTTGGGTACTTCGGACAGTCGCACCAGATTCGCCAGCGCCTCCAGCACCCACTCGCTGTGCGTGGTGACGATCACCCGGATTCCCGCCTTGACGACGGCGGCCAGAAAACGTGTGAAGGCAACCTGCATCTGTGGATGCAGGTGGGATTCCGGCTCCTTGATGATGATCACGTCGCCCTTGCGCACGACATGGCGCAGGTAGAGCACGACGGGGGCGAGCTCCGACACCATCGACGACGTGTTCATGAGCGCAAGCTCTCTCTGCCAGGTCGCCGGCTGGTAGTGGAACGACGGATAGCCGACGGCGGATCGCCGAACTTCGACGGAACCGCCCAGGATGTCGGTCTCGAGGCGGTCGGCAAGCTGGGCACTTTCGGTTGCCCTGCGTTCGTCGACCAGCTCGATGAGCCCTTTCAGAAAGTCCGCGAGCACGCCCGACAGCGTTGGCAGCGGAGATTCGACGTCGAAGCCGGCGCGCGAGGCGCGGCCAATCAGCGAGCTCACCACGACTTTGTGCGCGTGCATCACGCCAGCCCGGTCTGCCGGCAAGTAGTAGACGGGACGCGCAACCTCACCAGCCATGAAGGGAACGATCAGGTCGGCAAGCTCGGCAGGGTCAAGGTACGATGCCGGACGATGGCTCATGAACAGGCGCCGCCACTGCAGACGGCGGCGGCCTACTTCCTGGATGCGCAACGGCATGTCCGCCGGCACCGACGAACCGAGACGGGTTTGTCCGCGTGAGATGGCGAAGTCATAGCCGATCCCGCTCGTGGCGTCGTCACCGAACTCCCGACGCAACACGAAGCGGGCGCATCTGCCCGCTGGCTGGCGGATCAGATCAGCCGATTCCGCCAGCCCGAAGCAGCGTTTCACCTCGTCATCGAGAAGCGGCGCCGCTTCGCCGACGTCCTGCAGGAATGGCCGAACCAACGCCGCGATCTCATCCGGCAGCACGACATCCAACTCACGTCTGCCCCGAGCTTCGTCCTGCGCCCGTTGCAGCCATTGGTTGACCGCTTCGGCCTGTGCGGCAAACCTCGCCCGGCGGGCGCCCGGCAAGTGGCGCAACCGGCTCGACAGAAACAGCGGCCCGAACAGGGCGTCGGATCTGCCAAAGAACTGGTGCAGCGCGTAGAGCAGGATCGCCAAGTACGACTTGCCGGTGTTGCTTGCGCCGACGAACACCGTAAAGGGGCGCAGGTCAATCGTCGCTTCCGCGATCGGGCCGAAGTCCTTCACCGACAGGGTTGTTCGTTCTGGCACGGATGGCCTCCTCACCTTGCCGCGCCGCCAACTGGCCCGCTCGGCGCGTGGCTGCCCGCCGGCAGCCGCCGTGGCAGGCTCGCCAGCATGGCAATCCCGGCGCTAGTCGTTGAATCCGAGACGCTTCAGGTTCCTCGCGATCGCCGCGTCCAACCGCCGCGCCTCCTTCTGCTGCGCCCGCCACTCGGCGGCGAGCCGCGTCATCTTCTCCTGGAACGGCTCATCGTCGTCGGGCTGGGGCGCCACGCCGACGTAGCGGCCCGGCGTCAGGACGTGGCCGTGGGCGCGGATGGCGTCCAGGGTCGCGCGCTTGCAGAACCCGGGTACGTCCTTGTAGCGGCCCCGCTTGTTGCGCCAGGCGTGGTAGACGCCGGAGATATGGGCGACGTCCTCGTCCGACAGTTCGCGGTGGGTGCGATCCACCATCTGGCCCAGGTTGCGGGCGTCGATGAACAGCACCTCGTCGCGTCGGTCGCGGAACCTGCCGTCGGCGCGGTGGCGGGCGAGGAACCACAGGCAAACGGGAATCTGCGTGGAGTAGAAGAGCTGGCTTGGCAGGGCGATCATGCAGTCCACCAGGTTCGCTTCGACGAGGTTCCTGCGAATCTCGCCTTCGCCGGACGCCTGGGAGGACATCGAGCCGTTCGCCAGCACGAAGCCCGCCACACCGGTCGGTGCGAGGTGATGCACCATGTGCTGTACCCATGCGAAATTGGCGTTGCCCTTCGGTGGCACGCCATACGCCCAGCGCTGGTCGTCCGCAAGCTGTTCGCCGCCCCAGTTGGAGACGTTGAAGGGTGGGTTGGCGAGGATGAAATCCGCCTTGAGGTCCGGGTGGCGGTCGTTGTGGAAGGTGTCGCCCTCGGCGATCTGGCCGTCGATGCCGCGAATGGCGAGGTTCATCTTCGCCAGGCGCCAGGTGGTGTGGTTGGATTCCTGACCGTAGATGGATACGCCCCGATGTGCGCTTCGGCTGCCGCGGCCGTTGCCGGTGGCGTGGGCGTCGATGAACGCCATGGACTGCACGAACATGCCGGAGGAACCACAGCAAGGGTCGTACACCCGTCCTTCCCAGGGCTCCAGCATCTCCACCAGCAGCTTCACGACGCAACGTGCCGTGTAGAACTCTCCGCCCCGCTTGCCCTCCGCGCTGGCAAAAGCGCTGAGGAAGTATTCGTAGACGCGGCCCAGCACGTCTCTGGAGCGGGCGTCCGCATCGCCCACCCGGATGTTGCCGACGAGATCGATCAACTCGCCGAGGCGGCGCTTGTCGAGCGACGGGCGGGCGTAATCCTTCGGCAACACGTCGCGCAGGCTCCGGTTGTTGCGCTCGACGGCCACCATGGCATCGTCCACGGCCTTTCCAATCGCCGGCTGCCTTGCGAGCGCCTGCAGGTGGCGCCAACGCGCTTCCGGCGGCACCCAGAACACGTTGGCGCCAATATAGAAGTCGGGATCTTCGGGGTCCGCGCCCTCGTCGCGCTCTGCCTCCAACCGCGCGTGGCGCTCCTCGAAAGCGTCCGAGATGTACTTCAGGAAGATGAGGCCCAGCACGACGTGCTTGTATTCCGCCGCGTCCATGTTGCCGCGCAGCGCATTGGCGGCGGCCCAAAGTTCGGTCTCGTAGCCGGTGGTGACGCCGTTGCCGGCGGTGGAGGACTTGGGCTGACGCTTTCGGGTCTTCGAGGGCGGCTCAGGTGTGCCATCGTTGGCTGCTCGTGGTTCGCGGCCGGCGGCATGGAAATCCTTCGATGCGCTCGGGGGCTTCCTGGAGCGCGGCTTGGCGTTGCCGTCCAGCAATCGCTCCACGAGCACCTGCTTGCGGGCCGTCGCGTCCACGCCCTGCAACTCGCACACGCGCCTCACGTCCGCCACGCGCAGCCGCGGGAGCAGCGCCTCGGGAGTGGCTCGACGAGCACGGGCGAGCCGCGAACGCATGGCATCGGGGATGCGCCTGTCCACGCCATCCGCCAAGTCGAGCTGAACGATGGCGTCCTTCAGCGCGTCCCGCCCCATCGCTTCCAGGATCGCGCGTTTGAGATTCATCCCGTATCGACTCTGTGGGCCGCGCGGATACCCGCGTACGAGGCAGCCTAATGCGCTGGCGAACGGAGCGTCAACTTGCGGGGCGCTCTCACCGCCGGTCGTCCGGGCAGAATCGGGAACGGCGCGGGAACCGCTACTCTCCGCGCAGGAACTCCGCCGCCTTCTCCTCGATCATGATCGCGGGGGCGTTGGTGTTTCCGCCGGTGACGACGGGCATGCCGGAGGCGTCCGCGACGCGCAGCCCCTCGATGCCGTGGATCCTGAGGCGCGCATCCACCACCGCCATCCGGCGACGCCCATCTTGCAGGTCCCCACCGGGCGGAAGGTGGTCATGGGGCCGAGCGGAGCCAAGTCGTGAGGTCCTCGTCGGTCCGGACATCCTCGCCCGGGGCGAGCTCCCGCCCGCGATACGCGGCCAAGGCCGGCTGGCCCATGATGTCGCTGTACGATCCGAACCCCGGCGATCATGGTCTCGCACGCGGCGGGGCGTTCCTCGTCCGGGTAGTGGACGGTGAACACGTTGGCGTAGGCCTCCTCGTTCTTCTTCACCAGATAGGCCCGCGTCGCGTAGTCGCCGAAGCGCCGCGGGCCCGTTGCCCCGTCCCCTGCCCTTCGTTCGGTCCGGTGCCGCCGGTATGGCGCCGCGGTTCGTCCACCGGGTTCATTCATCCGGGCTGATTGAACCGGGCTCATCCCACTGTATGCCTGTCTCCGCCGATGCGCCAGAATCGGCCTTTGCCCGAAGGCAGGGAGCACGCCTCGCCGGCTTGATTGCCGACTTGGGGTTGGGCCAGACTTCGCGGGCGCAGGCGAACGACAGCCTTGCGATTCCGAACCCCCACCGCCAGGAGCTCGGCGCCGCCCTGCTGTCGCGGATCCTCAAGCAGGCGGATATGGACCGAAGCGCCTGGACGGACGATTGGATTGGCGCGGGTTGCAGGAGGTCGAATCCGGCCGGTGCGGAAGGCCGCATCGCATCATCGATGAGTGCATGCGGCATCTTCGACAGCACCAACGACACTCGAACCATCGCATGGCGCACTTGGCCGACGGGGTGCGCGGACGTGTCAACGCCCGGCCAGTGGGAGCCGGCATCCCGATGGCTGCTGTTGTACGAGCCGTCCGCCGGCGCTCCGATACGCGGGATCACCATCCCTTGCAGCGGATCTTCACGGAATACGTCACGGAGCGGCACGATGGCGGACCAGTGGTACTACGAGCAGTTCGAGAACCACACCCGGCTCGGGATGCAGATCCGGCGCCATCTCGTCTGCGAGCGGAGCGAGTTCCAGAAGATCGAGCTGTTCGAGGCGGAGCGCTACGGGCGGGTGCTCGCGCTCGACGGGGTGTACCAGACCAGCGAGGCGGAGGAGTACTTCTACCACGAGATGCTCGTGCACCCGGCCATGACGAGTGCGCCGCGCATCCGCCGCGCACTCGTCATCGGGGGCGGGGACGGCGGCACCGCCCGCGAAGTGCTGAAGCATCCCGAGGTCGAGCAGTGCGTGATGGTCGAGATCGACGCGAAGGTCGTCGAGGCGTGCAAGGCGCACCTGCCGACCATCGGCGCCGCCTGGGACGATCCGCGCCTGGATCTGCGCATCGGCGACGGCGTCGCGTTCGTGAAGGAGGCCGGCACCGAGCCCTTCGACGTGATCTTCCTCGACGGCAGCGACCCCATCGGCCCGAGCACCGGTCTCTACGACGAGGCGTTCTACCGCGGCTGCGCGCGGGTGCTCGCGCCGCAGGGCGTCTTCGCCCTGCAGAGCGAGTCGCCGTTCCTGATGCGCGGGATCTTCCTCCGCATCCAGGAGACGCTGCGGCGGGTGTTCGAGCGGGTCGATCCCTACTTCGGACCGGCGCCGATCTACGGCTGCGGGATCTGGTCGTGGACCTGCGCGTCGCGGGGGATCGACCCGACCGCGATCGTGGACGCCCGCGCCGAGCGGATCGAGGCGCAGTCGCGCTACTACAACCGCGACGTCCACCGCGGCGCCTTCGCGGTGCCGAACGATCTCCGCCGGTAGCTCCTTCGGCCGACGTCATCCCGGTGTGCCCGTGGTCTGCCTGGCTGAGCACCCGGCGTCGGCGATGAGCAGGATCGAAGTGGCGTGAGGCGACGACGATGAACGATCGGCTGGACAACGTGCCGCAGTTCGAGCTGACGGCGGAGCAGCAGGCCCTGAAGGAGCGGGCGCGGGCGCTCGCGCGCGAGGTCGTCGAGCCGCGCGCGGCGGAGGTGGACCGCACCGAGCAGTATCCGTGGGACAACGTCGAGGCCCTGCGCGACGCCGGGTTCATGGGCATGACCATCCCCGAAGTCTGGGGCGGCCAGGGACGGAGCTTTCTGGACGCGGCGCTGGTCATCGACGAGATGGCGCAAGCGTGCGGCGTCACCGGCCGCATCGTGGTCGAGGCGAACATGGGCGCGATCTCCGCCCTGATGCACTACGGCACGGAGGCCCAGAAGCGCCTCGGCGCCGGGCTGGTGCTCGCCGGCGACAAGCCCGCGATCTGCATCACCGAGCCCGGCGCGGGAAGCGCGGCCGGGGAGATGGCCACCCGCGCCGACAAGCGCGGCGACGGCTACGTCGTCAACGGCGCGAAGCACTGGATCACCGGCGGCGGCGTCTCGCGCCTGCATCTGGTGTTCGCGCGGGTGTTCGACGAGCAGGGCGCGGAGCAGGGGATCGGCGGTTTCATCGCGATTCGCGACGAGACGAAGGGGCTGAAGATCGGCGCCCGCGAGCCGGCGATGGGGCTGCGGGGCATCCCCGAGACCGAGATCCGGTTCGAGGACATGGAGGTCCCGTCCGATCGCGTCCTGTTGCCTCCGCGCGGGTTCCGGCGCGGGTTCGCGGACCTGATGAACGCCTACAACTCGCAGCGGGTCGGCGCGGCGGCCGTGGCGCTGGGCATCGCGGACGGCGCCTGCCGCCGCGCCCTCGCCTACGTCGGCGAGCGCGAGCAGTTCGGCCGCCCGCTGGCCGAGTTCCAGGGGCTGCAATGGATGCTCGCGGACATGAGCATCCGCATCGCCGCGGCCCGGCTGATGATCCACAAGGCGGCGGCGAGCGCCGCCCCCTTCCCGGACGTGACCCTGGCCGCCCAGGCCAAGATCTTCGCCTCGGAGATGGCGATCGAGGTCACCAACGACGCGCTCCAGTGCTTCGGCGCGCGCGGCTACTCGCGCAACCTGCCGTTGGAACGCATGGCCCGCGACGCGCGGATGTTCACCATCGGCGGCGGCACCGCGCAGATCCTGCGCACGGTGGTGGCGTCACGGATCCTGAACCGCAAGCTGCCGCAGACCCGGGACGGGTTCAGCCGGCTGGCGGCGAAGGCGGATGGGCAGGAAGGACAAGCGGACGACCGCATGGGATCGAGTGTTCCCGGGTCCCGACCCCCCGCGGCAACTCCCGCCGAGCCCGGAAGCGTCCATTGAATCGCCACCACCGGACCCTGCATGCCGAGCGCCGGCGGCGTCTTCCCGCGAGCGTCGCAGACGCGTTGGGGATTCACGTGGATCCGGCCACGGGGACCATGGCGCCATGAAGCGCACGATCACCGGTTTCCATCTCGATGAGGACGGCGACTGGGTCGCGGATCTCGATTGCGGTCACGGCCGGCACGTGCGCCATCGGCCGCCCTTCGTGAACCGCCCGTGGGTCGTGAGCGACGCCGGGCGTGAGGCGATGCTCGGCGTCGAGCTCGACTGCGTGCGCTGTGACCGGATGGAGTGGCCGGACGGGTACGCCGTCCATCGCCGGACGCCGGAGTTCGACGAGACGACGGTTCCGGCCGGGCTCACGTCCGAACACGCCACGAAGCGCGGCGTATGGGCACGGATCCACGTGGTGTCCGGGGCGGTGCTCTATCACGTCGGCCCGCCGATCGGTCGCTCGTTCCGGGTCGATCCGGCGTCGAGCGCGGTCATCGTCCCGGAAGTGCGGCATCGGGTGGAGCCGGAAGGCCCGGTCCGGTTCTTCGTCGAGTTCTCGCAGGCGAAGCAGGAAACGATCGCAACGCGGCCCCGCGCACGGTGATTCCCGTCCCGGTTGCCGCCGGAAGCGGCGCCGTCGTCAACGTCGCGTCGATCCGCTCCCCGATCGGGGCGACGCATCTCCCGCTTCGAAAGCACTCGTCCCCGGACGGCGCATCCCGCGCCATCCCGCCGAATCTATGCTGCCTCTGCCGCCTCCCTCAGCGCGAGCCGGGGGAGCGGCTTCTCGTCGATGGGCCAGTGGACGATGGCCGCGAACACCCCGAAGAAGATGCCGGCCCACCACATCATGTCGTACGAGCCGGTGCGGTCGTAGAGCAATCCGCCGAGCCACACTCCGAGAAAGCTTCCAATCTGGTGGCTCAGGAACACGACCCCGAAGAGCGTCGCCATGAACTTCAGCCCGAAGATCTGCGCGACGATGGCGCTGGTCAACGGGACCGTCGAGAGCCACAGCAGACCCATCGCGGTCGCGAACAGATAGATCGTCGTCTCGCTCGCCGGGGCCGCCAGCAACGCGGCGATCACCACCGCCCGGCCGAAGTAGATGACGGAGAGGCTCGCCTTCTTGCTGAACCGCTGGCCGACGATGCCGGACAGGAACGAACCGAGGATGTTGACCAACCCGACGATCGAGAGGGCGTATGCGCCTACGTGCGGCGGAAGGCCGAGATCGGTGACGTAGGCAGGGAAGTGTACGGTCATGAAGGCGACGTGGAACCCGCAAACGAAGAACCCGATGGTCAGCAGCACGTAGCCGCGATGGCTCATCGCCTCGCCGAGGGCCTCGCGGAGGGTCTGATCCGAGGGCGGCTCGCCGGGCGCCTTGCCCGTACCCGGCAGGGTGAACGCGAGCGGGATCATGATCAGCGTGATGAAGGAGACCACAACGAGCGAGTCGTACCAGCCGTAGCTCGAGATCAGGGCCTGGGAGAACGGTGAGAAGAGCACTTGGCCGAGCGAGCCGGCCGCGGTGCCGAGGCCGAGCGCAAGCGAGCGGCGTTCCGGGCTGACCACCCGCGCGATGGCCGCGAGCGCGAGCGAGAACGAGGTGAAGGCGACCCCGGTGCCGACGAGGAGCCCGGCGCTCAGATGGAGCGCGAGGCCGCTGTCGGACATCGCCATCCCCGCCACCCCCACGCCGTAGAGGAAGGTGCCGAGAGCGATCACCAGTCCGGGCCCGTATCGATCCGCGATCGCGCCCGCGATGGGAACGCCGACACCCCACAACAGATTCTGGATCGCCATCGCGAGCGCGAAGGTCTCGCGTGACCATCCTTTTGCGACCGTCATCGGATCGAGATACAGGCCGAAGCTCGACCGGATCCCGAATCCGATGAGCGAGATCAGGCAGGCGGCGACGATGACCGCGATGACGGCTGCGCGGCCGTGGCGAACGGCGGTGGTGCGGCTCATGTGGAATCGGTCTCCGCTGGCGGGCGATGGGAGACGGCCATTGTAAGCGCGCGGTCCGCCCAGGTGGCCAAGCGCATCTTCGCGCTGTGTACAATGCCCGGCAGGACCCAGGCGCACGGTGGCCGGAGTGAGCGATTCCAACATCGGATTCATCGGTGGCGGCAACATGGCCACCAGCCTCATCGGGGGGCTGGTCGCGACCGGAACGGCACCCGGCACGATCTGGGTGTCGGACCCGGAGACCCCGAAGCTCGACACCCTGACCCGGCGCTTCGGGGTCAACGCCAGCGGCGACAACGGTGTCGTCGCATCGCGTTGCGCCACGGTGGTGCTGGCCGTCAAGCCGCAGATCATGAACACCGTCGTGCAGGCGCTCGCGCCGGTGCTCGGCGAGCACCGCCCGCTCCTGGTGTCGATCGCGGCCGGCGTGCGCGAAGCCGACATCAACCGCTGGGCGGGCGGAGACATGGCGATCGTGCGCACCATGCCGAATACGCCGGCCCTCGTCGGCTGCGGCGCGACCGCGCTCTTTGCGAACGCGAAGGTCGGCCCTGCCCAGCGCGAGCGCGCCGGCGCGATCCTGGCGGCGGTGGGCATCACCATCTGGGTGGGCGACGAGGCCCAGCTCGATGCGGTCACCGCGTTGTCCGGGAGCGGTCCCGCCTACTACTTCCTGCTCATGGAGATCATGCAGGCGACCGGCGAAGCGATGGGCCTCGACGCCGATGCCGCCCGGCGCCTCACCTTGCAGACCGCGCTCGGCGCCGCCCGCATCGCGAACGAGAGCGACGACCCGCCCGCGGTGCTGCGCGAGAGGGTGACTTCGCCGAACGGCACCACCGAGCGGGCGCTGGTCACGATGCGCGAAGGCGGCATCGACAAGGTGGTGGCGGACGGCATCCACGGGGCACGGCAGAGGTCGATCGAGCTCGGAGATGCGTTCGGGGATTGAACGTGATTGAAGTTGGCCGAGGATGGCCAGGGACGTTCGAAGGTGATCGAGGATGATCGGATCGGGTGAATGCGGGCAATCGCCGATTCGGCACCGGGGATCCACGGCCGGCGGTACGTCCGCGCGATCGCGATCCGGAGCCGCAGCCTGACCGAAAGGCCGGAGGCATGGGCGGACACATCGGCAACGCGGCGACGTTCCTCGTCGAGACCCTGTTCGGGCTCTACATCCTCATCGTCATGCTCCGCCTCATGCTCCAGTGGGTGCGGGCGGACTTCTACAACCCGCTCTCCCAGTTCATCGTCAAGGCGACCCAGCCGGTGCTCGCGCCGATGCGCCGCACGCTGCCGGCCATCGGCGGGATCGATCTCGCCTGCGTCGTTCTTCTCGTCTTCCTGCAATTCGGCGAGCTTTGGGTGGTCACGGGAATACTGGGCCAACGTGCTCCCGTCGCCGCACTGCTCGTGTTCTCGATCGCCAACCTTCTGCAGCTCGCAATCCATGTCTTCCTGTTCTCGATCCTGATCCAGGTCATCATGAGCTGGATCAATCCCGGCGCCTACAATCCCCTGCTCAGTGTGCTCTACAGCCTCAACGAGCCGCTGCTCGCCCCGGCACGGCGGCTCATTCCGCCGCTCGGAGGGCTCGACCTGTCGCCGATCGCGGTGATGGTGGCGCTCCAGCTCGCGGGGATCCTCCTCGTCGGCCCGCTTCGGCAGCTTGCGGGGACGCTCGGCTGAGGGTCCGCGGGCGGAAGGCGAGGCGATGGCCGCGCCCTATAGCGGAAGGTGTCCCTGGAGTGCGTTCAGACGGCGGCGGCGGTCCCGGTAATCGGGGATGATGCTGCCCACCATCGCCCAGAACCGCGGTGAGTGGTTCATGTGCCGCAGATGGCACAGCTCGTGGACGACGACGTAGTCGGCCAGAGCGCCCGGCACCATCATCAAGCGCCAGTTCAGGCTCACGGTTCCCTTGCCGGAGCAGCTTCCCCATCGCGAGCGTTGCCCGCGGATGGTCACTCCGGAGGGGCGCACGCCGAGCCGTTGCGCGTAGTGCTCGATTCGGCCGGCGAGGTGCGTGGCGGCTTCCCGGCGATACCAATGCTCGATCAGTCCGCGCAGTTCGCCCTCGCCAAGCGTCGCGGGGCTGACCCGAAGGACCGGCCCCCGGCGCTCCACACGTCCCCGCCTCTTCCTGGCGCCGGCAAACAGATCCATCTGGGCCTGCGGCCGGACGTCCAGCATCAACGACCCATCGAGCAGGGGCAGGCGGGCGCCGGTGATCAGACGCGGCCGTTGGGCGAGGGCTTCCTGCACGCGGCCCAGGGCCCGCACCACCCATTCGGCGTTCTCGCGCAACAGCGCCCGCGCCTTCGCCAAGCTGAACCGCCACGGTGCGCGCACCTCGATCACGCCTTCCTCGTTGACGAGGATATGCACGTGGCGCCGGCGTGGCACGCGCTTGAACGCATAGGGAACCTCGGCTGCGCCAAGGCGCACCGCATCCCTGCGTTCGACGGTCGCTGCCAACGCCCCGCCGATGCTCAACGAAACACCGCGCCGGCGATCATCGCCCACTGGCGGTCCAGATCCTCGGTCGGGCGGCGGCGCAGTCCGCTGGAGCTGTACTGGTGCATCCGGCCGAGGATGAATGCGACGATGAGGTTCGCGCTCGCACCGGCCTCGCTTCGCTGGGTGAGGTTCGCGTCGCCGGCGTCGCGGATGACCATCCGAAGCTGGGTCTCGAGCCGCTCGAAGAAGCGTGTGACCCGCTCGGAGAGCGCCCGATCCTCCCCCACCAGCGCCTCGCCGATGAGCACCCGCGTGATCCCGGCGTTGTGCTCGGCGAATCCGAGCACCACCCTGACGATCCCCTCGCAACGGCGCCGCGCCGCGGCGGGCTCCTCGGCCAGGATCCGGTTCACGAGCCCGAACACCGCCTCCTCGGCGAACTCGATGAGCGCCTCGAACATCGCCGCCTTGCCGGGAAAGTGGCGGTAGAGCGCCGCCTCCGACACCCCCACCACGCCGGCGAGGCGCGCGGTGGTGATCCTCGACGCGGGGCGCTGCTCGATCTCCCGGGCCAGGGCCTCGAGAATCTGCTGGCGGCGGGGGATCGGTTTGGGATCGGTCCGGGTCAAGGCTTGCTCCGCCGGCTGATGAACGTCCCCATCCCCGCGCTCGTGAACACCTCAAGCAGCACCGCGTGCTCGACCCGGCCGTCGATGATCTGGGCGGCGCGGACGCCGCCCTGCACCGCGTCGAGGGCGCACCGCACCTTCGGCAGCATCCCGCCCGCAACCGTGCCGTCCGCGATAAGCGCCTCCACGCCCTCCACGTCCAGGGACGTGATCAGCGCGCCGTCCCGGTCGAGCAGGCCGGGGGTGTTGGTGAGGAGGATGAGCTTCTCCGCCGCCAGCGCCTCGGCGAGCTTTCCCGCCACGAGGTCGGCGTTGATGTTGTAGGACATGCCCTCGTCGCCCACCCCGATCGGAGCGATGACCGGAATGAAGTCGCCGCGCGCGAGGTGCTCCAGGACCCCGGTGTCGATGTCCGCCACCTCCCCGACGTGGCCGATGTCGATGATCTCGGGGGCGTCGAGCTCCGGGCGGCTCCGGGTCATGGTGAGCTTGCGGGCCTGGATGAGCCTCCCGTCCTTGCCGGTGAGACCGACCGCGTTGCCGCCGTGCCGGTTGACGAGGTTCACGATCTCCTTGTTGACGAGGCCGCCGAGCACCATCTCGACCACGTCCATGGTCTCGGAGTCGGTGACCCGCATGCCTTCGACGAACCGCGTCTCCTTGCCGATGCGTTCGAGGAGCTTGCCGATCTGCGGACCGCCGCCGTGCACGACCACCGGATTCATGCCCACCAGCTTCATCAGGACGACGTCGCGCGCGAAGCTGCTCTTGAGCGTCTCGCCCTCCATCGCCGCTCCGCCGTACTTGACGACGACGGTCCTGCCCTGGAACCGCTGGATGTAGGGCATCGCCTCGGCGAGGACCTTCGCGGTGCGCACCGCTGCTTCCGAATCGTGGGTCACGGGATGGCGGCCTCGCTCAGAACGGAAGCTCCAGCGCGGGATCGACCGAGAGCAGCGCCTGCCTGAACTCGCCCTTGATGCGTTCGAGGGCCTCGTCGTCCGCCCCCTCGAAGCGCAGCACGAGGCCCGGCTCGGTGTTCGATGCGCGAACGAGTCCCCAGCCGTCGGCGAAGTCGACCCGCAGGCCGTCGATGGTCGTCTTCTTCGCGTCCGGGAAATGGTCGCCGGCAAGCAGCGGCTCGACGAGCCGCGCCTGTCCGCCTTCCCCGACCTTCATCCGAAGCTCCGGGGTGCTCTTCGCGGCTGGGAACTGCGCAAAGACCCGGGACGCGGGCTCCCCGCGGTCCATCAGGATCCGGACGAGGCGGGCCGCGGCATAGAGCGCGTCGTCGAAGCCGTACCAGCGATCCGCGAAGAAGACGTGTCCGCTCATCTCGCCCGCGAGCGGTGCGCCGGTCTGCCGGAGCCGGCTCTTGATGAAGGAGTGGCCGGTCTTCGACATGACGGGCCGGCCTCCGAGCCTTTCGATCAGCGCCGGCAGCAGGCTGGAGCACTTCACGTCGAAGACGATCTCCGCGCCGGGGTTGCCCGCCAGCACGTCCTGGGCGAACAGCATCATCTGTCGATCCGGCCAGATGATGGTTCCGTCCCCGTCGACGACGCCGAGTCGATCGGCGTCGCCGTCGAACGCGAGCCCGAGATCCGCCTCGTTCTCGCGTACCGACGCGATCAGGTCCCGCAGGTTCGCCGGCACGCTGGGGTCGGGGTGGTGGTTGGGGAAATCGCCGTCCACGTCGCAGTAGAGCTCGACGACTTCGTGCCCCAGCGTCCTGAACAGCCTTGGTGCAACGTCTCCCGCAACACCGTTTCCGCAGTCGATGACGATCTTCCTGGCGTCGCCGTCCGCGGTCGGCACCACCTCGCGGACCCGCCGGATGTACGCATCGATCACCTCCGCGCCGCTCAGCCCGCCCCGCCCGGTGTCGAGATCGTCTTCTTCGATCCGGCGCTTGAGGTCCCGGATGGCGCCATCGTGCAGGGTCTCGTCCGCCACCATGATCTTCAACCCGTTGTACTCGGACGGATTGTGGCTGCCGGTGACCATGACCCCGCTGCCGGTCCCGAGGTGCTTCGTCGCGAAATAGAGCAGCGGGGTCGGCACCCGTCCGACGTCGATGACGTCGCGCCCGGTCTCCCGCAACCCCTCGATGAGCGCCGCGTGCAACACGGGACTCGAATTGCGTCCGTCGCGGCCCGCGGCCAGCGCCGCCACGCCCCGCCGGTGCGCCTCGGTGCCGATGGCGCGGCCGATCCAGCGGACGATCTCCGGGGTGAGGGTATCGCCGACGACGCCACGGACGTCGTAAGCGCGGAAGATCGAGGCGGGGAGCGCCTCCGGACGCCCGGGCGCCGGCGTCGCGCCGCCGGCCCGCGCGGCGTTTGCCGCCTTGGCGGTCGGCGGCGTCCGCCCGTCATCGCGTATCCGGTTCAACGGCATCGAATCGCCCCGCTCATGCCCGGCCCGAATGACCGAATCCGCCTTCGCCTCGTTCCGTTTCCGCAAACTCGTCCACAACCTCGAACCGGGCACGCGCGACCGGGAGAAACACGATCTGGGCGATCCTGTCGCCGGGCTCGATCGTAAAGGGCTCGTCACCGCGGTTCCATACCGAGATGCCGACCGGACCCTGGTAGTCCGAATCGATCAATCCGACGAGGTTGCCGAGCACGATCCCGTGCTTGTGGCCGAGGCCGGAGCGGGGCAGCACCACCGCCGCGAGGCCCGGGTCTGCGATGTGGATCGCGATGCCGCTCGACACGAGCCGGGTCTCGCCCGGCGCGATCCTGGCCGGAGCTTCGATGCAGGCCCGCAGATCGAGCCCCGCCGCCCCTCGCGTCTCGTAGCGCGGGAGCGGAAACTCGCGGCCGATCCTCGAATCGAGGATCCTAAGCTGGACGCTCTGCACGATACCGCTCGGCCACGAGCTCGATGAAGTCCCGGGCGAGCCTGGTCTTGGAGGCGAGCGCGAACTCCCGGCTGCCGTCCCGCCACAGCACGCTGAGCGCGTTGCGGTCGCTCGCGAACCCGCGGTCCGCGAGCCCCACGCGGTTCGCCGCGATCATGTCGAGACCCTTGCGCTCGAGCTTGTCCTGTGCGTGCGCCTGCACCGACTCCGTCTCCGCCGCGAATCCCACCGTGAACGGGCCGCCGTCCATCGCCGCCACGCCGGCCACGATGTCCGGCGTGCGCACGAGGTCGAGCGCGGCCGGGGCGTCTCCCTTCTTGATCTTCTGCTCCGCGCAACGCGCGGGCCGGTAGTCCGCCACCGCCGCCGCGGCGATGAAGAGGTCGCAACGGGCCGCCCGTGCCAGGACCTCGGCGTACATCTCCTCGGCGCTCGTCACGTCGATGCGCTCGACGCCGGGAGGCGCCGGCAACGCGGTGGGGCCGCTCACCAGCGAGACGCGGGCGCCCGCCTCCGCCGCCGCCGCGGCGACCGCGTATCCCATCTTCCCGGAGCTGTGGTTGGTGAGGTAGCGCACCGGATCGAGGGCCTCCCGGGTCGGGCCGGCGGTGACGAGGACCTCCACGTCCGCGAGCGCGCCGCCGCCGAACCGGGCCGCGATCCGATCCGCGATCTCTTCCGGATCCAGCATCCGGCCCGGACCGACCTCGCCGCAGGCCTGATCGCCCTCCCCGGGGCCCAGGATCGAGACGCCCCGATCGAGCAGCGCCAGCACGTTCGCCCGGGTCGCGCCCGCCTGCCACATCTCCCGGTTCATGGCCGGGGCGAGCACCAGCGGTGCGGTCGTGGCGAGACAGAGGGTGGCGAGGAGATCGTCGGCGAACCCGTGGGCGAGCCGCGCGATCACGTTGGCGGTGGCCGGCGCGACGAGCACCAGATCCGCCCACCGGGCGAGCTCGATGTGTCCCATCCCCGCCTCCGCCTGCTCGTCGAGAAGCCGGCAGTGCACGGGGTTCGCGGAGACCGCCTGGAAGGTGAGAGGGGCCACGAATTCGCGCGCCGCCGCGGTCATCACGACCCGTACCTCGAAATCCCGGTCGCGCAACCGTCGAACAAGGTCGGGACTTTTGTAGGCCGCGATGCCGCCTGCGACTCCAAGCACGATCCGGCGGTTGGGTCGTCTCGACATGGCGGCTAGAGTGTAACCCGCAAGCCTCGCCGGCTCACCACCTCGGGCGGGCCGGCCACGGCAAGGGACGCCGCCTGGCCGGCCACGGTGACGACGCCCCCGGCGGCCACCACCGGCGGTCCGGCCGCGGCAAAGGACAACGGCGACACGAGGAAGGGCATGCCCATCACCGATTGGCCGCGCGAGGAGCGGCCCCGCGAGAAGCTGCTTGCTCATGGCCCCACCGCGCTGTCCAACGCGGAGCTGCTGGCGCTGTTCATCCAGACCGGCACCCGCGGGGCCTCTGCGGTGGACGTTGCGCGCACCGCGCTCGACCGGGCGCAAGGGCTGCGCGGACTTCTGGATCTGGAGGCCGGCCGCCTCGCGACCCTCCCGGGCATCGGACCGGCCCGGTCGGCGCTGCTCAAGGCCGCGGTCGAGCTCGCCGCCCGCTACCTCGAGGAACGGGTTCGGCGTAGCGACGCAATCACCAGCCCCATTCAGACCACCCGGTTCCTGTGCGCCCGGCTACGCTCCCGGCCGCACGAGATCTTCGCGTGCCTGTTCCTCGACAACCGGCACCGGGTCATCCGATTCGAGGAGATGTTCCGGGGGACCATCGACGGCGCGAGCGTGCATCCGCGAGAAGTCGCGAAGCGCGCGCTGGAACTCAACGCGGCGGCCCTGATCGCTGCGCACAACCATCCCTCCGGGGTGGCCGAGCCGAGCCTTTCGGACCAGGCGATCACGAAGAAGCTGCGCGACGCTCTGGCGCTGGTGGACGTGAGGCTCCTCGATCACTTCGTGATCGGGGACGGAGAGGTCGTCTCCTTCGTCGAGCGCGGGTGGCTTTGATTCCCCGTGCACTCCCGCCACCCTTGCTCCGAAGCGACCGGAACCGGACCCCGGAGAGGCCCCTCCGTGAACCTCGCCCCCGTCGAATCGACCCACCACCTTCCGGGAATCCGGTTCGGTCCCAACCCGGCATCGCCGGAACCAAACCCCGGTTGGCGGAAAAATCTTCGTCGTCTTGTCGAAGACTTCACGGGTAACTCAAGTTTCGGGATTCAAAATGCCTGAAACAGGCGATGGATTCCCGCTTTCGCGGGAATGACGGCCAGCCTGAAAACAACGCATCTCGCTGAAATGACGTCATTCCCGCGAAAGCGGGAATCCATTTCGGTCAGCGAATCCCGAAACTTGAGGGGTAAGAGACTGCGGAGGCGGGAAGTGCACCCCTGGCCGGGCCTTCCCCTTGGCTGCGCCGGTGGCTACGATGGCCGCATGGGCAGGGCGGACTCCATACCCTTCGATTCGCCTCGGCTCGTCCAGGAGCCCGACATGCGCGGATCCGTCCGGTGCGCCGAACCATACGCCCCCGTGCGGGAGGACGATACATGAAGGTTCTGGTCACCGGCGGCAATGGGTTTCTCGGCCGCCGCCTGGTCTCGACGCTGCTCGACCGCGGCGCGGTCACCGGCCCGGACGGCGCCGAGCACGAGATCGAACGCATCGTCGTCAGCGACTTGGGCCCCGGGCTCGCGCCGCTGCCCGAGGATCGGCGCATCGAGGAGCGCATCGGCGACTTCAGCGCACCGGGCGCCGCCGAGGCACTGATCGATGTCCATACCGGGGTCGTCTTCCACCTCGCCGCGGTGGTCAGCGGCGAGGCGGAGCAGGACTTCGAGCTCGGGATGCGAATCAACTTCCACGGCTCGGTACGTCTTCTGGATGCGATCCGGGCGCGCGCCACATGCCCGCGGCTGGTGTTCGCCAGCAGCGTCGCCGCATACGGCGGCGACATGCCGGCCGTCATCGAGGATTCGACGATCCTGACGCCCCAGACTTCCTACGGATCGCAGAAGGCGGCGGTCGAGTTGCTGGTCAACGACTACAGCCGCAAGGGATTCCTCGACGGCCGGGCGCTACGCCTGCCGACCGTGGTGGTGCGTCCCGGCAAGGCGAACGCCGCCGCCTCGTCGTTCGCGAGCGCGATCATCCGCGAGCCGCTGGAAGGCCGCCCGTACACCTGCCCGGTTGCGGAGGAGGCCGGCGTATGGCTGCTCTCGCCCCGGCGGGTGATCGAGAGCTTCCTCCATGCCGAGAGCCTTCCTGCGGAGGCGTTCGGCATGAGCCGGGCGCTGGCGTTGCCGGGGATGACGGTCACCGTCCGCGAGATGGTCGCCGGATTGCGCGAGGTCGCCGGCGATCGCGTCGCCGAGCGGCTGACCTTCGAGCGCGACCCCTTCATCGAGAAGATCGTCTACGGATGGGCCACGAAGTTCCGCCCCGAACGCGCGCTCGCGATGGGGTTCGCGCCGGACCGTGATTTCAAGTCCGTGGTCGAGGCGTTCATCGAGGACGACCTCGGCGGGCGGTTCGCCGCATGAGCACGACCGGACAGGGCCGACGTCTTGCCGGCCAGTACGTGCCGGCGGCGAAACTCGCGCCGAACGATTTCCGATCCATCGTCGAGACGTCCATCGAAGGCGGCCCCGGTGGGAGATCCATTCCATGAGCACGACCGGACAGGGCCGGCTCGCCGGCAAGCGCGCGCTGGTGACGGCGGCGGCGCAGGGGATCGGGGAGGCGACCGCGCGGGCCTTCGCGCGCGAAGGGGCCAGCGTGGTCGCCACCGACGTGAACGCCGAAGCACTGGCGAAGCTCGACCCGGTCGAGGGCATCGAGACCCGCCGGCTCGACGTGCTCGACGGAGCCGCGGTGCAAGCGTGCATGGACGCCGCGGGACCGTTCGAGGTGCTGGCGAGCTGCGCCGGATACGTGCACCACGGCACGATCCTCGACTGCGACGAGGCGGCGTGGGACTTCTCGTTCGACCTGAACGTGAAGGCGACGTACCGGGTGGTGCGCACGGTGCTGCCGGGCATGATCGAGCGCGGCGGCGGCTCGATCGTGACCATCGCCTCCGTGGTGTCCAGCGTGAAGGGGGTGCCGGTGCGCTTCGTCTACGCCGCTTCCAAGGCCGCGATCATCGGCCTCACCAAGGCGGTGGCGGCCGATTTCATCGGGCAGGGGGTGCGGTGCAACGCCATCTGCCCCGGCACCGTGCAATCGCCCTCGCTCGACGAGCGGATCGCGGCCCTGGGCGGCGGGCCCGAGGTCCGGCAGGCGTTCATCGATCGCCAGCCGATGGGACGCCTCGGCACGAGCGGGGAGATCGCCGCGCTCGCCGTCCATCTCGCGAGCGACGAGTCGGCGTTCACCACCGGCCAGGCGTTCATCGCGGACGGCGGCATGACGCTCTGATGCGAGGTCGGGATCGGGACTGACGAATCCGACAGCCCGAAAAACGGCGGCATGAAGACGACGCGATACTTCGATGAGCAGGTAAGGATGATCCATGCCGCAAGCACCGGCCAATCGCGCCCGCACCCGCGGAAGCCGTACCGCCGAGCTCGTGGCGGTGAGCCGTGCAAGACATCTTCTCAGGCATCACCGGCCCTATGTGTTCGAGGATCCCTGCGCGATCCATTTCGTCGGGAATCGATGGCGCCGGGTCCTCCACTCGCCCGTACTCGACGCCCTGTTCGCGAAGGTCCTGGTGAGGCGGCTCATGCCGATCACCACCCAGCACCTCACCCGCGCCCGATTTGCCGAAGACCGTCTCGAAGAGGCGGCAAGAGGCGGGGTGACGCAATACGTGATCCTGGGGTCCGGCTTCGATACGTTCGCCTTCCGCCGTCCGGACCTCGGTTTGACGGTGTTCGAGGTCGATCTGGCCGCTACCATCGATTTGAAGAGGGAACGCCTCGCGCACGCGGGCATGGAGCGCCCCGGCTCCCTGCGGTTCATCCCCTTCGACTTCGAGAAGGACGATCTCGAGGCGAAGCTCCTCGCCGCGGGGTTCGATTCGAGAAAATCTTCCTTTTTCAACTGGATGGGGGTCACCTACTACCTCACCGGGGATGCCATCCTGGACAACCTGGACCGATTGGCGGCGATCGGGAGCCCGGGCTCTGAAGTCGTCTTCGACTATCTGATCGCGGATGCCCGCGTGCCTCCGGAAGACCGGGCGCTGTTCGCCGCCATGATGGCGTTCGTGGAGAAACGGGGCGAGCCCATGATCTCGCGCTTCGATCCGGCCGAGGCCGGCGCCGTTCTGAACCCCCGCGGCGTCTGGGAAGTGGTCCGCAACGAATCGCCCGCGGAGCACCGCCGGAGATACCTGGGAGCGCGCACCGACGTCCCTCCGCTCGCCCCCATTACCTGGTCCCTGCACTTGAGGAAGAGGTGAGCCTCGTCCATTCGCGGTTCGTGATGCCGGCGCAAACATCGTGCCCGCTCCCCAGGGCGGACGGATCGAAGCATCGAGTCCGTTCGCGGTGAGAAGCGTAGCGCCCGAGGCCGAGGCGTTCCGGCAACGCCGCCCGCGACGGGGTGCTGCTGCTTCAGCGCTGCCGGGCGTGACAGGGGCTGGCGGTCTGGACGCCGGTTGGCCTATCCTGCCCCCCTCGATTCCAGTGGAGAAACAGCCATGCAACTTCTGCACACCATGCTCCGGGTGGGCGACATGCAGCGCTCCATCGACTTCTACACCAACGTCATCGGGATGGAGCTGCTGCGCACCACCGAGCGCCCGGACCAGAAGTACGACCTCGCCTTCGTCGGGTTCGGGGGCGGCAACCGGAACGGCCAGGCCGAGATCGAGCTGACCTGCAACTACGGCGTATCGGACTACGATCTCGGCACCGCGTACGGGCACATCGCGCTGGGGGTGGACGACGTCGCCGGGACCTGCGAGCGGATCCGGGCCGCGGGCGGCAACGTCACCCGCGAGCCGGGACCGGTCAAGGGCGGGAATACGGTGATCGCATTCGTGGAAGACCCGGACGGGTACAAGGTCGAGCTGATCGAGACCGGCTCGCGCGAGATCTGAGCGCGCGCCGGCCACGCTTCTTCATTGGGTGCGGCAAGGAGAATGCGCTCCTTCAAGGACGAGACGACGTCACTGCCGGCCCCCGAGCGATCCGCACGACCTCCCGCTGAATACCGGGAGGTGGCGTCCCCGACACCTCCCGCTATCGACACCTCCAATGGGTCCGGCTTGCTCGCCTCCATGCGACCCGCGCCTATCGTTCTTCCACAACAGGTCTCGGGGATCGATCCGGTATGAGACGCGACCCGGGGCTCGATGTCGAGGTCGCCACCCACTACAAAGGGCGTGAAGGCATGAACCAGGAAAGGACGGTGACGTGACCCCTCCGGCCATCGCGCCCACGCCGTCCCGGCGCGGGCCGGTGCTGGTGCCGGGACTGCCCGTGCTGCCGCCCAACGTCGAGCGGCATCCGGTGCCGGGCGGAGGCACCCGCACCCTGGCTCTCGATGCCGGGGACGAGTTGACGGTCGTCGATCGGGAAGGCCGGCAACCCTGCGAGCTGGTGGTCTTCGACCCCGGCGGGCGGGCGGACCCCGCACTCATCGGCGCGAAAGGGACCGGGGCGCCGCTCGGCATCCAGGCCATCCTGGATCGTCCGGTCC
Organism: Gammaproteobacteria bacterium; assembly: GCA_965204915.1. Taxonomy (GTDB): domain Bacteria; phylum Pseudomonadota; class Gammaproteobacteria; order HK1; family HK1; genus HK1. Next base: position 775,290 of record OZ242023.1, read on the forward strand.
CCTCCGCCAAGCGCGTTCGCGATGCTCTCGCAGCCCGCGGCCTGGACCTCGGCCGGGCCGCCGCGGTGCGGTTGTTCGGTGATGAATCGCGTGCCGGGGAATCGGCGTCGTTCGTCGCCACCGCCCCGGCCACCCTCGTGGCCGGCGCCCCCGGCGGCCCGATGCCGGCCGACGCGCAATGCCCCCCGACCGAGATCGTGCTCTACGTCCGCCGCGAATCGAGGACGAACCTGAAGCCGGCGGACGGCCCGCCGCCGCCGCTCGCGGACCCGCTGATCGACCTCGACGTCCAGCCCGGCACCGCCCGGGGCTACGAGATCAGGGCCGGCCAGTTCATCCAGCTCGTGGACGTGAAGGGGCGCGAGTGCAGCGACTTCCAGGCGTTCAGCCTGCGCGCCCTCGACCGGGGCCTCGAACGCGAGATCGACCCCACCACCACCCGCTCCCTGATGGGCTCGCTCTATCCCGGCCCCGGCCTGTACTCCAAGTACTACACCGTCGATCACGAACCGCTGCTCGAGCTCGTCCAGGACACGTGCGGGCGCCACGATTCCTTCGGCGTCGCGTGCACCGCGCGCTACTACGAGGATCTGGGATACCCCGGCCATGTGAACTGCTCGGACAACATCAACGCCGAGGGCGAGCGCTACGGCATCCGCCCGCGCGGCGGGTGGCCGGCCATCAACTTCTTCTTCAACACCACGCTCGATGACGCCAACACCATCGGGATGGACGATCCCTGGTCGCGCCCGGGCGATTTCGTGCTCATGCGCGCCCTCACCGACCTCGTCTGCTTCTCCACCGCCTGTCCCTGCGACGTCGACCCCGCGAACGGTTGGAACCCGACCGACGTCCAGGTGCGGGTGTACGACCGCAACGAGGACTTCAAGCCAGCCACGGGGTTCCGCATGACCGCCGACGCCGATGTCCGGATGACGAAGAACACCGGGTTCCACGACTGTTTCGCCGCGCATACGCGGAACTTCGTCGAGTACAACGGGTACTGGCTCGCGCAGGACTTCCCGGCCCACGGCACGATCGGCGAGTACTGGGCCTGCCGGGAGCGGGCGGTGGTGACGGACCTCTCGCCGCTACGCAAGTACGAGGTCCTCGGCCCCGACGCCGAGGCGCTGATGCAGCTCTGCGTGACCCGCGACGTGCGCAGGCTGTCGGTGGGGCAGGTGGTCTACACCGCGATGTGCTACCCGCACGGCGGGATGATCGACGACGGCACCGTCTTCCGGCTCGGGGAGAACAACTTCCGGTGGATCGGCGGCAACGACCTCTCGGGGTTGTGGCTGCGCGAGCAGGCGCAGCAGCGTGGGTTCGACGCTTGGGTCAGAACCTCGACCGACCAGCTCGCCAACGTCGCGGTGCAGGGTCCGAAGAGCCGGGAGATCCTCGAACGCATCCTCTGGACCGGGCCCACGTGGCAGAGCATCGGCGAGCTCGGCTGGTTCCGCTTCTCCGTCGCCCGCCTCGGTGACTTCCACGGCATGGCCCTGGTCGTCTCCCGCACCGGGTACACCGGCGAGCTCGGCTACGAGCTCTTCTGCCACCCGAAGGACGCCCGGACCCTGTTCGAGGCGGTCATGGAGGCGGGCGAGCCCTTCGGCATCGCGCCCTTGGGGCTGGGCGCGCTCGACATGCTGCGCATCGAGGCGGGGCTGGTCTTCGCGGGCGCCGAGTTCAGCGACCGGACCGATCCGTTCGAGGCCGGGATCGGGTTCACGGTGCCGCTGAAGTCCAAGGCCGGCGACTTCATCGGCCGGGAGGCGCTGGCGCGGCGCAAGGAGCATCCGGTACGCAAGCTCGTCGGGCTCGATCTCGAGGGTGGGCTGGTGCCCTCCACCGGCGACTGCGTGCGTGTCGGGCGCGCGCAGATCGGGGAGATCACCTCCGCGGTGCGTTCACCTATCCTCGGCAAGGTGATCGCGCTCTGCCGCATGGATGTGGCCCATGCGGCGCCCGGCACGGAAGTCGAGGTCGGCCAGCTCGACGGCCACCAAAAACGCATCCCGGCCCGCGTCGTCCCCTTCCCGCACTTCGACCCGGAGAAGCGGCGGGTGCGCGGGGAGTACGGCTGACGCTGATTTCGGCCCGGACACCCTCCTCGCCCGGACGTGTTCGGTGTGCTTTGCCGCCCCCCTCGATAGTGTCCGATCATGCCGATACCGTCCCGTCATGGTTCTCCGCCCATCTCCGGCCCGC
>OZ242023.1:782500-5366337 GCA_965204915.1 Gammaproteobacteria bacterium
ACCAAGCGTGCGAACGAGTAGGGCGGGACACGTGTTATCCTGTCTGAACATGGGGGGACCATCCTCCAAGGCTAAATACTCGTTGCCGACCGATAGTGAACCAGTACCGTGAGGGAAAGGTGAAAAGAACCCCAGTGAGGGGAGTGAAATAGAATCTGAAACCGCATGCGTACAAGCAGTGGGAGCCCGCTTGCGCGGGTGACTGCGTACCTTTTGTATCATGGGTCAGCGACTTACTTCTCAGTGGCGAGCTTAACCGTATAGGGTAGGCGCAGGGAAACCGAGTCTTAACAGGGCGATTCAGTCGCTGGGAGTAGACCCGAAACCGGGCGATCTATCCATGGCCAGGGTGAAGGTGCGGTAACACGCACTGGAGGCCCGAACCGGGAGATGTTGAAAAATCTTCGGATGAGCTGTGGATCGGAGTGAAAGGCTAATCAAGCCCGGAGATAGCTGGTTCTCCCCGAAAGCTATTTAGGTAGCGCCTCGTGTCTCACTCTCGGGGGTAGAGCACTGTTTCGGCTAGGGGGCCATCCCGGCTTACCAAACCGATGCAAACTCCGAATACCGGGAAGTGCAATCACGGGAGACAGACGGCGGGTGCTAACGTTCGTCGTCGAAAGGGAAACAACCCAGACCGCCAGCTAAGGTCCCCAAATCATGGCTAAGTGGGAAACGATGTGGGAAGGCACAGACAGCCAGGAGGTTGGCTTAGAAGCAGCCATCCTTTAAAGAAAGCGTAATAGCTCACTGGTCGAGTCGGCCTGCGCGGAAGATTCACCGGGGCTCAAGTCATGTACCGAAGCTGCGGATGCGTGCTCGCGCGCATGGTAGGGGAGCGTTCCGTAAGCCTGCGAAGGCGTGTCGTGAGGCACGCTGGAGGTATCGGAAGCGAGAATGCTGACATGAGTAACGATAAAGCGGGTGAAAAACCCGCTCGCCGAAAGCCCAAGGATTCCTGCGCAACGCTAATCGGCGCAGGGTGAGTCGGCCCCTAAGGCGAGGCCGAAAGGCGTAGTCGATGGGAAACAGACTAATATTTCTGTACCTCTTGTTGCTGCGATGGGGGGACGGAGAAGGCTAGGCCATCCGGGTGGCGGATATCCCGGTTCAAGCGTGTAGGGAGTAGCTCCAGGCAAATCCGGAGCTGCAATCCCGAGACGTGACGACGAGGCCCTCCTTCGGGTTGGCCGAAGTGGTTGATGCCATGCTTCCAAGAAAAGCCTCTAAGCTTCAGGCAGCAAGAGACCGTACCCGAAACCAACACAGGTGGGCAGGGTGAGAATCCCAAGGCGCTTGAGAGAACCCTCGTGAAGGAACTAGGCAAAATAGCACCGTAACTTCGGGAGAAGGTGTGCCTCCGGCGGTGACGGAACTTGCTTCCCGAGCTGCTGGGGGTTGCAGTGACCAGGTGGCTGCGACTGTTTACTAAAAACACAGCACTCTGCAAACTCGCAAGAGGAAGTATAGGGTGTGACGCCTGCCCGGTGCCGGAAGGTTAATTGATGGGGTCAGCCGTCAGGCGAAGCTCTTGATCGAAGCCCCGGTAAACGGCGGCCGTAACTATAACGGTCCTAAGGTAGCGAAATTCCTTGTCGGGTAAGTTCCGACCTGCACGAATGGCGAAACGATGGCCACGCTGTCTCCACGAGGGACTCAGTGAAATTGAACTCGCTGTGAAGATGCAGCGTACCCGCGGCAAGACGGAAAGACCCCGTGAACCTTTACTACAGCTTCACACTGGCCTTTGAACATGCTTGTGTAGGATAGGTGGGAGGCGTTGAACCGAGGGCGCTAGTTCTCGTGGAGCCATCCTTGAAATACCACCCTGGTATGTTTGAGGATCTAACTCAGGCCCGTCATCCGGGTCGAGGACAGTGTGTGGTGGGTAGTTTGACTGGGGCGGTCTCCTCCCAAAGAGTAACGGAGGAGCGCGAAGGTGCCCTCAGCACGGTCGGAAATCGTGCAATGAGTGTAAAGGCAGAAGGGCGCTTGACTGCGAGACGGACAAGTCGAGCAGGTGCGAAAGCAGGCCTTAGTGATCCGGTGGCTCTGTATGGAAGGGCCATCGCTCAACGGATAAAAGGTACTCCGGGGATAACAGGCTGATACCGCCCAAGAGTTCATATCGACGGCGGTGTTTGGCACCTCGATGTCGGCTCATCACATCCTGGGGCTGTAGCCGGTCCCAAGGGTATGGCTGTTCGCCATTTAAAGTGGTACGCGAGCTGGGTTTAGAACGTCGTGAGACAGTTCGGTCCCTATCTGCCGTGGGCGTCGGAGACTTGAGGGGAGCTGCTCCTAGTACGAGAGGACCGGAGTGGACGTACCTCTGGTGTTCCGGTTGTCACGCCAGTGGCACTGCCGGGTAGCTAAGTACGGACGGGATAACCGCTGAAAGCATCTAAGCGGGAAGCCTCCCCCAAGATGAGGTCTCCCTGGATCCTCGAGATCCCTGAAGGGCCCTCGAAGACTACGAGGTTGATAGGCCGGGTGTGGAAGCGCAGTAATGCGTGAAGCTGACCGGTACTAATTGCCCGTGAGGCTTGACCATATAACACCCAAGCGGTTTCTGGGCCGCGGTGTGACGTATCCGAAAGCGATCGACGTGACTCTCCGGATTGGTTTTTTTGCTTGGTGGCAATAGCGAGTGGGAACCACCCGATTCCATCTCGAACTCGGTAGTGAAAACGCTCAGCGCCGATGATAGTGTGGGGCCTCCCCATGTGAAAATAGGACACCGCCAAGCGCTTCATTCAACACCTTCCGGGCGCGGGCGGTCCGCGTCCTCCCTGGCGATGAGAGATCCGGGCCCGGGGTGCCTGGTGCTGATCGTCGGGGGGCAGAACCGCGTCAGGGGCTGTACCGGCGCATGGCGTCCGCCGGCATCTTGCGCGGCAGCCCCTTGCGATGTATTTCAAGAAACGAAGCGGGCGCTTCGTAGGCGATGTCCCAGACGCCATCACCGCTTTCCCTCCAGTATTGCCACCATCGGCGGCCGTTCGTCCGCTCGGTGCGGAATTCCACGAGCGCCATGGCTCTTTCCTTCCCGGTGCGGACCGGATAACCGTAGATACCGAGACCGGGGTTCGCCGCGTCTTTTCCCCCGAGGCGCTTGATCCGGGCCCGCCATTCGGCTCGGTGTCGTGCGTGGTCGGTCGGTGCCATCCAATGCAGTCGTTCGGCGATGATGACCGGGACGCTCACCTCCCCGATCGCCTGCTTCAGGATCTCGAGCGCCGGGTTCGAGATGACGAGACAGCCTTGACTCCAGCGAGGAGCACGGCTGGTAAAGCCCCAGGGCTCGCCGTGTATCCAGATCCCGTATCCGGTGCGCTGCCGGCGCCGGTCCCAACCATTGGGGTAGTTCAGCCCGAGACTGCCTGCACCGTAGAACTCGGGCAGGGCCCGGCTCTCTACCTGCATGGTCACGAAGTAGACCCCCAGCGGGGTCTTGCCGTCTCCTTCCCGGAGCTTGCCGGTCCCGCCCCAGCCGATGGAAGCGTACCAGTCTCCCCGCTTCGTCCAGTGCCCGCCGGACCATTCGAACAGATACAGGCGCGCGCGGGCGGCGTCCGCACCGACCACCATCGTGCGATCCAGAGCAGCCTCGATCAAGATGTCCGGAAGGTGGCCCGGCGGGGGACGGTCGAACCAGTAGGAGAGCCGTGCATGCGCTTCGCTACGCGGTCCTTTCAAGGCGCTCGACTCGGCGCGGGGAGCCAACTCCAGCAACGCCGCGTCGAGATCTCCGGCCCGCAGCAGCGCCGCATTGACGAGGTACGCCGCGAGGAAACGGGGGTGATTCTCGATGACTTGGCTCAGCGCCTTCAACCCGCCCCGGCGGTCTCCCGCTTCGTAGCGGTCCAGGGCTGCAAAGAGGTCCGCCTCGCGGGCGTCCGTCGCGACCGCCGCCGCCACCCCGGTCCAGAGGAGCATCGCGGCGCCGAGGAAGAGGCGGGTGGCGAGTACCGCTACCTGCCCGAGCAACTCCTTCAGCGTTGAACCTCGGTGTGACAGGCGCTTGATTCGGGGAAGCCCGCCTGCCAAGCGACTGAAAGGCGTACCGATCATCGGGAGTCTCCAAAAGCCGGCTTGAGGCGCCAACGTCCTCTGTAATGCCCAATTGTCTGAACCATGGAGGTCAATAGCGGCAACGAAGAGGTATTTCGAGAGGTTTCCAGCCCTCGTCATCAGATCGATGGAGAGCTGGGCGACTGTTGGCCCCATCGGTGCGCCATCATCGATTCATACCGGATCCATCGCGCGTGCGCACCTTGGCCATCGGAATCCCGCGAACCAGGTTTAATCCGATCACGTATCGTCCGCTTGCGGGTGTGATCTGCTCACGGCTCGATCAGCCGCCCCCCGAGAACCAGTGCCATACACGCCTCCATAGCGCCGCGATCCCCAAGCCCATTCCCCCGAGCGGCTCCGTGGATTTCATCTCGATCCCCGACGTCGCTTCGGCCAGGTTGGCGGCGAATCGGCCGAGAAGCTCTTCGACGAGCATGGTCACGACCGCGCCGCGGCTGAACTGCGCGAGCGGCCCTTTGAGCGCGTAGTGGAGTCTCAGGGTCAGCACCGAGCCGCCGGCTTGCGAGGGTCGCAACGAAAGCCTGATGTGTCCTTCGCTTGTCGACCGGGATCGGGCATCGTGTCCTTTTCCTTCGATTGTCGCGATGCGCCCCCGTTCATCGAAGGCGACGCGCGCGGTGCCGTCGAATCGTGCCCGTATCGGTCCTATCGCGACGGTCATCCTCAAAGACAGGGGATCGGCGGTGGCGGGGCCCGTGAGCGATGCGCCCGGGAGACAGCGGACGACGGTGGTGATGTCCTGAAGAGCGGTCCAGAGCGTATCAGGCGGAACGGTGAGAGTGATCTCATGCTCGGACCCGGCCATCTCGGGGGCAGCGGATGCCGGGGGTGCCGGGAGAGCAGGAGAAGCATCGGCGCCGGGAGGCATACTCGGTGGATCGCCTCTCGGCGCATTCTGCGCCCCATGCCGGACAGCGGAGCCTTGTGGCGTCCGGAGAGATGCATCGATGCGTGGAGGCGGACTGAATCGACGACTGGTCGAGCCTCGCGCCGTACCACCGGCTCCGGAACCTCGCGGTGCAGCGTCGGGACGCGGTTCCAGTGGCGTCGCGAGCCGTGCACCGCCGCCGTGGGGCGTTTCGACCGAACCCGCTGGGACACCGGGCGGTTCGACGACTGCTGGCGGCGGGTCGGCAAGCACCGCCCGTACCGCCCGCACGATCCCGACGTACCCCGTGCAACGACAGAGATTGCCCGAGAGCTCTTCGCGCACGCGGGCCTCGTCGGCGCCGGGGAGACGCTGGACGAGGTCATACGCCGTGATCAGCATCCCCGGTGTGCAGTATCCGCATTGAAGCGCGTGATGGCGGGTGAACGCGTCGCGCAACGCCTGCATCAACGGGTCGTCGTCGAAACCTTCGATGGTGCGGACGTCGGCGCCGTCGCACGCGGCCGCATACGCGATACAGCTCCGCATCGGTGCTCCGTCGATCAGTACCGTGCAGGCGCCACACACGCCGTGCTCGCAGCCGAGGCGGGTACCGGTCAGGCGGAGCGTGTCGCGGACGAAATCCGCGAGATGCGTGCGAGGTTCGACCATCGTTTCGAACGAGCGGTCATTGACGGTCAGCGATACCGGCCGCGTCATGTCGAGCGCTCCGAGGTATCGAGGGCGCGCACCGCACGGCGGAGCGTGACGGCGTGCAGCCGGACGGTGGGAGCGTCGAGACCGGCGACGCGCTCGTTGACGAACGCCTCGGCACCGGCCACGTCGGATGCGACGGACATGTCGTCGATGGCGACCGGTGGGCGCTCGATTGCGCCGAGCACCGCGCGCGATTCCCCGCGCTCGGGATCATCGAGCGCCACACTGAAGGCAGTCGCGAACTCGCCGGCCTTGACCGCCGTCTTGTGATATCCATAGCGCACGCGATGCGAACGCTTCGCGACCCGGACCCCGGCCAGGACCTCATCCGTCCCAAGCACGGTCGAGAACGGGCCGGTCACGAATTCCCCGAACGCGGCGGTGCGTGTTCCGCCCGAGCCGAGAACGACGACTTCCGCGCCGAGCAGAAGCAGGACGACGAGCCAGTCCGCAGTCGGATCGGCATGGGCAATGCTCCCGCCAAGGGTGCCGCGGTTGCGTACCGCGCGGTAGGCGATTCGGCGGGCCACCGCCGCCATCCACCCATGGCAGGGATCCGGCACCGCACCGTCCTCGATCTCGGAGTGTGTGACGGCGGCGCCGTAGAGGATGGCGTCGCCCTCGTCGCGGTAGCCCCGCAGATCGGGACAGGTGCGGACGTCGACGAGGAGATCGGGCTCGGTGAGCCGCAGGTTCAACATCGGGCCGAGCGACTGCCCGCCCGCGATGGGCTTCGCGAAGCCCTCCGCCGCGGTGAGCAACTCGACCGCGTGCGCCGCGTCCTTGGCGCGAACGTACTCGAAGGGGGCGGCCTTCACGCCGACGCTCCCCCGGCGCCCTCGCGCGCCGCCATGATCCTCGCGAGCACCTTCCGTGGGGTGATCGGCGTGGAGTCCACCTCCACGCCGAGAGGCGCCAGCGCGTCGTTGATCGCATTCGCGATCGCGGCCGGCGGCCCGATGGCGCCGCCCTCGCCGATGCCTTTCTGGCCGAATCGGGTGTAGGGAGAAGGGGTCTCCATGTGCTCGATGCGCATCGGGGGGATCTCGCAAGGGCCGGGCAGATGGTAGTCGGCGAGGGTCGAGGCGAGCGGCTGGGCGTTGTCGTCGAAGGGCATCTCCTCGTACAGCGCGGTGCCGATGCCCTGCGCGGTACCTCCATGAACCTGACCATCGACGATCATCGGGTTGACGAGTACCCCGCCGTCCTCCACCACGACGTAGTCGAGCAGCTCGGTCTCGCCGGTCTCGACGTCGACCGCCACCACGCAGGCGTGGGCTGCGTATGAGAACGTGCCGGAGTCCACGACGGTCTTGTAGCCCTCCATGACCTCCAGCCCGCGCGGATCCGCGTCCTCGGGCAGATGCTCCGGCCGCAGGTACCACAGCCGCGCCACCTCCTCGAACGAGACGTGGCCGGACGGTCCGTACACCCCGCCGTCGCGTACCGTGACCTCGCCCCGTCCGGCTTGCAGCAGGTGTGCGCCGAGCACCGCGATCCGTTCGGCAAGTGCCTCGCATGCAGCGGCAACCGCGCCGCCGGCCATCACCATCGCCCGCGAACCCCAGGTGCCGGTGGAGTACGGGGTCAGGGCAGTATCCCCGTGGACGACCTTGACCTTGCCGGGGTCGATTCCGAGCACTTCGTGCGCGACCTGCGCGAGCGTGGTTTCGAGCCCCTGTCCGTGGGAGTGCACACCGACGCGCAGCTCCAGCCCGCCGCTCGGGGTCATCCGCGCTCCCGCCTGCTCGTGCCCCGGGATCATCGGCACCCCCCACGCCGCGTAGACCGAGGTCCCGTGCGCCGCCTGCTCGCAGAAGATCGAGAAACCCACTCCGATGCGCCGCCCGTCGGGCTCGCCGCGCCTCTGCCGCTCGCGTACCGCCGGCAAATCGATTACAGCCGCTACGCGGCGCAGGCACTCCGGGTAGTCGCCGCTGTCGAAGTGCTTTCCGGTGACGTTGTCGAACGGCATCTGCTCCGGTCCGACGAGGTTCTTCAGGCGGAGCGCGACCGGGTCCATGTCCAGCGCGCGGGCGATGGCGTCCAGGAGCGCTTCGAGCGCGAAGCACACACCGGTGCGGGCGACCCCGCGATAGGGGAGGATCGGCGGCTTGTTGGTGGCCATCGACCAGGTGCGGCACCGGTAGCCTTCGAGCACGTAGGGGCCGGGCAGGATGCTGGCCACCTGCGCCGCTTCGAGGCACGCCGAGAAGGGATAGGCGGAGTATGCCCCGGCATCGACGTGGGCCTCGCAGTCGATGGCGAGCAGGGCGCCGTCGGCCGCGGCGTGGCCGGTGATCACGTAGTGGTGCTCGCGGCAGCTCGCGTTGGCGGTGAGCTGTTCCCGGCGATCCTCGATCCACCGCACGGGGTGCCCGCGGCGCATCGCGATCCAGCCGAGCACGATCTCCTCGGGCAGCAGGATCCCCTTGTAGCCGAAGCCGCCCCCGACGTCCGGCACGACGATCCGCACCTGCCCCTGCTCCAGTCCGAGACACTCCGCGAGGCCGGTGCGCACGATGTGCGGCATCTGGCAGGCGGTATGGAGCACGAGCATCTCCTGCCGCCGGTCCCAGAGCGCGAGCGCCCCGCGGCCTTCCAGCGGCGACATGCACTGGCGCGCGGTGCGAAACGTGCGGGTGACGCTCACCGCCGCCCTGTGTTCGATCTCGCCCAAGTCGCCGGCGACCACCGACTCCAGGAACACGTTGTCGCCCCACTCCGGATGCAGCAGCGGCGCCTCCGGATCACGCGCGCGGAGCATGTCGGCGACCGCGGGCAGCTCTTCGAGGTCGAGCATCACGTGGCTCGCCAAATCCTCTGCCGCGGCCCGCGTCTCCCCCAGGCAGGCGGCGATCGGCTCGCCGACGTAGCGGACGCGATCGGAGGCGAGCACCGGCTGTTCGGAGACCTTGAAGCCGGGCAGCCCGGAGCGCGCGACGATCGGGCGTACCCCGGCGAGGTCCGCGGCGGTGTACACCTGCTCCCGGTCGCCCTCGGGCTTGGCCACACCGCGTATCCCGGCGTGGGCGAGGGGGCTGCGCACGAACGCCACGTCCATCGTGCCGGGCATCACGATGTCCGCAACGAACTCGCCGCGCCCGTGCAGCAGGCGGTGATCCTCCTTGCGCGGCAGGCTCGCCCCGACGCCGCTCCCGCTGCTCATACCCGCTCCTTGAATCCGTGTCCCCGGCCGTTCGTAACGGCCTCTCATGCACCGGGCCTTCCGCCAATGTCGTCTGGCCGTGGCGCCGTCATCCGAGGCGGGTCCCCATTCGCTCGGATGCTTCAAACTCAAGTTTCGGGATTCAAAATACCTTGAATCAGGCGATGGATTCCCGCTTTCGCGGGAATGACGACCAGACGGCCACGGCCAGCGTAAATGTAACGTGTCTCGCTGAAATGACGTCATTCCCGCGAAAGCGGGAATCCATTTCGGCCAGCGAATCCCGAAACTTGTGTTCAAAGACGGAGTGCATGACGCCGCCATCGACCGGAGAATACGGCATGGCGCGTCCAGGGCAAGGGCATCCTTCGCCGGGCGGCGGCAGATGTATCCGCATCTTGCGATCTTCGAGCCGACACCACTTGGCGGAGCCGCGCCAGAGCATCCGAACGGGCTTCGGCACGCCCGCGCAACGCCGGGAAGCGATCGCGGGCATCCTGATCGGAGGCTTCGTCCGCAAGCGTGGGCATCGGCGGACGCCGACCGTCCACCCCGCCGCGCGGCGCGCGACATCGGAGGGCAAGGTGGAATCATGAACACGATCATCCGGAACGGCCGACTGCTCGACGTCGGGCGGCACGCGGCGGAGCCGGCCGACATCCTGGTCGAGGGGGACACCGTGCGCGAGATCGGGCCGCCGGGGATGGCCGCGCCCGCCGATGCGGCCACGCTGGACGCCTCCGGCCGGTTGCTCATGCCGGGCCTCGTCAATGCGCATACCCACGGCCACAACAACCTCGCCAAGAGCCTCGGCGATCGCTGGACCCTGGAGCTGCTGCTCAATGCGGCGCCGTGGATCACCGGCGGCCGGACCCTGGAGGACAAGTACCTGTCCACCCTGATCGGGGCGGTGGAGATGGTGCGCAAGGGGTGTACCGCCGCCTATGACTTGAGCTTCGAGCTCCCCGCCCCGACCCCGGAAGGGCTGGAGGCGATCGGCCAGGCCTACGCCGATGCCGGCATGCGCGCGGTGGTGGCGCCGATGATGGCCGATCGCACCTTCCATCGAGCGGTTCCGGGCCTTCTGGATGCACTCCCCGCGGCCTTGCGGCGCGAGGCGGAGGCGATCTCGCTCGAACCCTTCGAAACCGCCATGGCCGCCTGGGAGCGGGCGCGGGCGGCGTGGCCCTTCGACCATGATCGGGTGCGGCTCGCCCTCGCCCCGACCATTCCCCACCATTGCAGCGAGGCGTTCCTCCGCGCCGCCCGGCGCACGGCGGCGGAGCACGAGGCGGGCTTCCACACCCACCTCGCGGAATCGAAGGTGCAGGCGCTGGCCGGGATGCGGCTCTACGGCATGACCCAGACCGCCTGGCTCGATTCGCTCGGCGTGCTTGGGCCCCGCTTCACCGCCGCCCACGCGGTGTGGCTCGACCGCGACGACATGCGCCGCCTCGCCGATGCGGGAGCGGCGGTCGCCCACAACCCCGGCTCCAATGCAAGGCTCGGAAACGGCCTCGCGGCGGCGCGCGCCCTCCTCGATGCAGGGGTCCGGGTCGGGATCGGCACCGACGCCTGCACCTGCTCCGACAACCTCAACATGTTCGAGGCGATGCGGGTCGCGTCCATGGTCTCGCGGATCCAGGAGCTCGACTACGAGCGCTGGCTCGCCACCGGCGAGATCCTCGACATGGCCACCCGGGGCAGCGCCGGCGTGCTCGGATTCGAGGGGGCGATCGGCGCGATCGAGCCCGGACGCAAGGCGGACGTCGTGTTCCTCGATCTCGCCCACGTGAACTACGTCCCCTTGAACGATCCCGTCAACCAGATCGTGCACGGCGAAGACGGCACGGGGGTCGAGTCGGTGATGATCGGAGGCCGCATGGTGCTCGAAGGGCGGCGCATGGTAGGCGTGGACGAGGCGAAGCTCGCCCGGGACGCGGCAGCGGCAGCCGAGCGGCTCGCCGGGGTCAACGCCGATACGAGGGCGGTGGTGGAGCGGCTCGAAGGCGCGGTGGGGCGCTACGGGGTGGAGTGGTCGCGGGAGGACTACCACATCGAGCGCCACGCCCGCTGCACGATCTGATCCGAACGCAGAGCCGGCCGCTCCCGCCACCGGCACGTCTCGGCAGGCAACCTCATGGTGCGGCATCGCGTCGATTCCGACGGCCGGACCGCCCGCCCGATCGACGCCTCTTTCGGCGTTCTCACGCCCGGCGGGAATGGCCAAGGCGGAACCGCTCACGGCAACGTCCAATGAGAAGGTGGGCATGAACGATGCTCGCCGCGGGGACGTGCTACCTTCGGCGCGGCCGGCCGCGGCCCTCCGCTCACCCTCCAAACGCTTTCAGGAGCCTGGAATGTCCATCACCGCACAACGCATGAGCCGCATCAAGGCCTCCCCCTCCATCGCCATCTCCGCGAAGGCGATGGAGATGGCGCGGGCAGGACGCGACGTCATCGCCCTCTCCGCGGGCGAGCCGGACTTCGACACCCCGGACAACGTCAAGATCGCGGCGATGCGCGCCATCATCGAGGGCAGGACGAAGTACCCGCCGATCACCGGCATCCCGGAGCTGCGCGAGGCAATCTGCCGCAAGCTCGAACGGGAGAACGGGCTGGGCTACGCACCCGACGAAGTGCTGGTATGCAGCGGCGGCAAGCAGGTCATCTACAACGCCCTCACCGCGACCCTGGACCCGGGGGACGAGGTCGTCATCCCCGCGCCGTTCTGGGTGAGCTACCCGGACATGGTCCTGCTCGCGGGCGGAACGCCGGTGGTGGTCGAGACCGATGCCGCGAACGGGTTCCGCCTGGCCCCGCAACGGCTCGAAGAAGCGATCACCGCGAACACGAAGTGGCTGATCCTCAACAATCCGTGCAACCCATCGGGCGCGGTCTACCCGGCGAAGGATCTGGAAGGGCTCGCCGAGGTGCTGCGCCGGCATCCGCACGTGTGGGTGCTCTCCGACGACATCTACGAGCACATCATCTACGGCGGCGAGCCCTTCTCGACGATGGCGCAGGCCGCGCCCGACCTGCGCGGGCGCACCCTGACGATGAACGGGCTCTCGAAGGCGTACTGCATGACCGGCTGGCGCCTCGGCTACGGAGCGGGGCCGAAGGAGCTCATCGCGGCGATGTCGAAGATCCAGTCGCAGACCACGAGCGCGGCGTCGAGCATCAGCCAGTGGGCCGGGGTCGAGGCCCTGGAGGGCGACCAGTCGTTCATCGAGGACAACGTGGCGGTGTTCGAGCAGCGGCGCGACCTCGGGGTCTCGATCCTCAACCAGGCGAACGGACTCTCCTGCAGCTTGCCGGGCGGGGCGTTCTACCTCTACGCCGACTGCGGGGGAACGATCGGAAAGCGGACCCCGGACGGCGCCACGATCGAGAACGACGGCGACTTCGCGAAGTACCTCCTCGCGAGCGAGGAGGTCGCGGTCGTGCACGGCGAGGCGTTCGGCCTGTCGCCGTACTTCCGCATCTCCTACGCGCTGGCGACGGATCGGCTCGAGGAAGCCTGCATGAGGATCCAGCGCGCCTGCGCGTCGCTGTCCGGCTGATTCGAAGGCCGGGCCGTGCTCCCGGCGGACTTCTCAGGCATCTGCCCGGTTCGATGGACCACCGCCGGTGTCCAGGCTCGAAACCGCCTTGGCGAGCCCCTGCACGACGTCCTGGAGACACCGTCTCGCCCGATCCACCGCCTCGGGGTCGGAGAGCGGAGGGCGTCCGAGGCGGAGCCGCTCGCGATGCTCGGTGATCGTCGTCGACATGAGGACACCGGCGTTGATCTCGATCTGGATCGCATGCGAGTCGCTGCGCGACCCGCGTCCGAGCCGTTGCGTGATGTAGCCGCCAGCATAGCCGGGCACGTCACGTTCGGCGTGAAGGTCGTGGGCTCGAAACCGCTCCACCACTTCGTCCACGAGGCAAGGGTCCGCGGTGTCCCCTCGCCGGGAGCCGATGACGACCTGGTGATCGCCCATCCGGCGAGGGCTCGCGGTATGCGCGTCGAGCACCACCACCGTGCCGAAACGGGCCGCTGCCTCGTCGACGAGCATGTCGAGCGCGGTGTGGTACGGGTCGTAGAAGCGTCGGAGCCGATTCGCGATCTGATCGGGGTCGAGCGGTCGGGAGAAGATCGGCCGGTCGTCGATGCCATGGGTACGCACGACACCGCCCCCGGACACGATCTCGCCACCCTGGCGCTCGAAGTCGTCACGGCGTCGATTCACGTCGACGAACAGCCGCGAGTAGGGAGTGGCGACCAGGCTTGCGCCGGCCTGGTGCAGGTCGCCATACACCTCGGCCGCGAACGCATCGGTGTAGCCGCGCGGAAACGTGACGTAGCCCGGCTCGCGATAGTGGTTCGGCATGATGCCCGGCAGCGGATCGACGCCGAAGTGCGGCACGCTCACCACCACCGGAACGCGATGCTCCTTCGGCGCCCGTCGGATGATCGGAAACGGTTTGTGGATCATGGCGATGCGTCAGCCTGTGCCGCACTCCGGCCCGCACCGCAGGGATACGAGCCCCACGAGCACCGCCCCCGTTTCGGCTTCGGCCCTCGATCCGCACCGCAAGGATACGAGGCTCCCGTCGCCCCGCGCCGCACGTTCCGATCCCGGGCCTTCGGCCGATTCATGGACCGGCGGCGATGCGAAGCGGCGCTTCCATTCGACCCGGGCATCTCATCGATCCGGGAACGTCGAGGGCCTTTTCCGCCCCACCGTCTCCGCAAGCAGGCACAGGATCTCGAACATCATCTGGGCGCCGGCCAGCCCCGTGGTCCCCGAGGGGTCGAAGGGCGGCGACACCTCGACCACGTCCCCGGCGACGAGGTCGAGGCCGCGCAGGCCGCGCAGCATCTGCTGGGCCTCGAACGTGGTGAAGCCGCCGACCTCGGGCGTCCCGGTGCCGGGCGCGTAGACCGGATCGAGGCCGTCGACGTCGAAGCTCACGTAGGTCGGCCCGTCGCCCGCGACCGCGCGGGCCTTCTCCACCACCGCCGGGATCCCCATCGCGTACAGCTCCTCGATGTGGATCACGGTCATGCCCGATTCGTAGCTGAACCCCCATAACGGCTCGGCCGGGCCGCGGATGCCGATCTGGATGGTGCGTTCCGGGTCGAGCGCACCGTCCTCCACCGCCACCCTGAACGGCCCGCCGTGATGGTGCTTGTGCCCGAACAGCTCCGGCCCGGTGTCGCAGTGGGCATCGAAGTGGATGAGGCCGAGCGGCCCGCCGCGGGCGCGGGCGAGCGCGCGCATGATCGGCAGGGTGATGGAGTGGTCGCCGCCGGCGGTGAGGGGCACGATGCCGGCCGCCGCGATCCGGTCGTAATGGCGTTCGATGTCGGCGATCGCCTCGTCGAGCCGGTACACGCCCTCGATGGGGACGTCCCCGAGGTCGGCGACCATCGCGAGATCGTAGGGGCGCACCCCGGTCTGGTGGTTCACCATGCCCATCAGCGTCGATTGCTCGCGCAGGTGCCGCGGGCCGTGGCGGGCGCCCGGACGGTTCGTCACCCCGCCGTCGAAGGGCACCCCGACGATACCGACGTCGATGCCGTCCCACTCCTCCGGCTCTTCGCGGTGCCGGCAGCGCATGAAGGTCGCCACCCCCGAGTAGCGCGGCCGGTACCTCTCGCCCCATGCCTGCTTGCGCTCGTCCGGCACTCCGGCGTCATCGCCGTTGTCGCGGCTCATCGCAATCCTCCTCGTCCCGGTGTCCGGTCCGCCGGCGTCATTGTATCGGCGGGAAGAGGAAATCCTACCCGAGGCCGCAAGCCGCGGGACGTTGGCGGGAATCGCCGTCGTGCCAGGGGCTCGTTCGGATGGAGACCGGGGCCTGTCGTACCATGCGCGCCTTGGCGCGGGTGCCGGGAAGACACTTTTGCAGATCCCGGGCCCGATGCGGAAGCCGCCGTTCCGGCGCCGACAGGCGCCGCGCTCGAAGGAGACGGAGCATGTTCAAGTCGTTCTTTCTCAACCGGCGCTGGCTGCACTGGTCGGCGCTGGGCAGTGCCGCGATCCTGGTGGTCACCTGGTACAAGGTGCAGCTCGACGTCCGGATCAACGAGTGGTTCGGGGACTTCTACGACACCCTGCAAAAAGCCCTCGCCGAGCCCGGGGCGGTGGAGTTCGGCGACTTCCTCGCCAAATGCCTCACCTTCGCGGAGATCGCAGGGATCTACATCACCGTCGCGGTCCTGCTCGAATTCTTCGTCCGCCACTACGTCTTCCGCTGGCGGACCGCGATGAACGACTACTACATGTCGTACTGGCACCAGGTGCGCCACATCGAAGGCGCGGCCCAACGGGTGCAGGAGGACACGATGCGTTTCGCCCGCATCGTCGAGGGGCTGGGCGTCTCGTTCATGCGATCGGTGATGACCCTCTTCGCCTTCCTCCCCCTGCTCTGGGGCCTGAGCGAGCACGTGACCGAGCTGCCCTGGATCGGGCAGGTCGACCACTCCCTCGTCTGGCTCGCGATCGTCTCCGCCGCGGGCGGCACGGTGTTGCTGGCCATCGTGGGGATCAAGCTCCCGGGCCTGGAGTTCAACAACCAGAAGGTGGAGGCCGCGTACCGCAAGGAGCTGGTCTACGGTGAGGACCACGAGGAGCGGGCGGAGCCCGAGACGGTCACCGAGCTGTTCGCGAACGTGCGCAAGAACTACTTCCGGCTCTACAAGCACTACCTCTACTTCGACATCGCGAAGTGGTCCTATCTCCAGTTCGGGGTCATCGTGCCCTACATCATGATGGGGCCGACCATCGTGGCGGGGGTCGTCACCCTCGGCGTGCTGCAGCAGATCCTGCGCGCGTTCGACCGGGTGGAGACCTCGTTCCAGTTCCTCGTGAACTCCTGGTCGATCATCGTGGAGCTGATCTCGATCTACAAGCGCCTCAAGGCGTTCGAATCGCAAATCAAGGTCGGCGGCGGTCCGGCCTCCAGGCCGGGAGATCCGGGACCGGCCCTGGAAGGTGCGAAGGCGTAAAGCGCACCGGGGAGCGGGCCGGTTCTTGGCCGATTCAGACGGATTCGACCGGCATGAACGCCCCCGTCTCGGGGTGGGCCGCCCACAGGCACCCGCTGTCGAGGTCGAACCACCAGCCATGCACGGCCAGCGTGCCCGCTGCGACCCGGTCCCGGATCCAGGGGTAGGTGTGCAGGTTGCTCATCGAGTTCAGGACGGATCGGCGTTCGACCACGGCGGTGCAGGCGTGCAAGGCATCGGTCGTCACCTCCGGCCCTCCGTCCGCGGCCAGATCGGCCAACACCTGGCCGGGGACGGCGCTCGCGATGGCCAGCCAGGGGCCCATGAACTCGAACTCCGAAGAGGCACCGCGGGCCGCCTCGATCATGGCTTCGACACCACCGCAATGGGCATGCCCGAACACCACGACGTGCGACACGCCGAGCACCTTGACCCCGTATTCGAGCGCCGCGCGCACGCCGTAGCCGCGCCCGTCTCCGGGCTCGTACGCCGGCACCAGGTTGGCGACGTTGCGAATGGTGAAGACGTCACCGGGTCCGGCGCCGCAGATCAGCGCGGGATCGACCCGCGAGTCGCTGCACCCGATCATCAGGACCTCGGGATGCTGTCCGGCGGCCAGCCGGGGCATGACGTTCCTGCCGCTCCGGTACTCGCTTTTCCGAAAGGTCAGCGCCCCTTCGATCAGCGTGGCCATGACGCCGGTGAACCGGGTCGAGTCCGATGTGTTCATGGTCTGTCTCCCGGGTCCGTCCGCGGCGTCCCGCACGACAACGGCCGACCCGCCGTCAGGCGTTGCGAACCAAAGCCGCTGTTCGACTCGATACCGTTACCGTTGATTGCAGGGCGTTCATGCGATGGGATCGTGCGGTCCCTCGTAGTCCTTCACGGCCTTTCTCCGAGATCGGTGTGGCGCCATGGGGCGCGTGCGCATCGTACACTTGCCCGGCGGGCGCTTGCGCGCTAGGTTTCGCCCCCGTGAATCCGCCCGCACCCCCACTGCCCTTGCACCCCCAACCACTGGTATGCGTCTCGGCCAGCGTGATCGAGATCGAGAACCGGCGCTATCCCGTACACGCCACCGCCGCGAAGAACGTCGACGCGGTCGAGCGGTTCACCGGCTGCATCCCGCTCATGCTGCCGGCGTTGGGCGACCGGCTCGACGTCGAGTCCCTCGTCGAGCGCATCGACGGCCTCATACTCACCGGCGGACGCGCCAACGTCGAGCCCCACCACTACGACGGACCTCCCTTCCCCGACGACGAGCCGATCGACCCCGAACGGGACGCGACCGTGCTGGCGATGGTGCGCGCCTGTGTCGCGGCCGAGGTGCCGGTGTTCGGGATCTGCCGCGGCATCCAGGAGATGAACGTGGCCCTGGGCGGCTCGCTGCACTATCGCCTGCACCTGATCGACGGCAAGGACGACCACCGGATGCCGCGGGGCGACGACGTGACCATCGAGGAGGTCTTCAAGCTGCGCCATCCGGTGCGCCTCACCCGGGGCGGCCTGTTCGAACGGCTCGCCGGCGCCTCCGAGGTCATGGTGAACTCCCTGCACGGCCAGGGGATCGACGCGCTGGCGGACGCGCTGGAGGTCGAGGCGGTCACCCCCGACGGGGTCGTCGAAGGCGTGCGGCTCAAGGACGACCGGACGTTCACCGTCGGGGTCCAGTGGCATGCGGAGTGGACGCCCGAGGAGCACCCGCTCTCGCGCCGGCTCTTCGAGGAGTTCGGCCGCGCGGCGCGTGCCTGCGCCCGATCGCGCCATGACCCGAAGGCGGCGTCCAGACGACCGTACCACGCCGGCGACCACCACCCGCCCGGCGCGTCACGGGCAGGCTGAACGGGTCACGACGGCGGGGACCGCGGCCGTGCCGTCCCTCCGTCCCGGTTCCCGTACCTACCCTCGTCGCCACCTTCGACTTCAGCGTACAAGGGCGGTGGTACAGTGCGCCGAAGGTAGTGCGGTTGGACCGGAGAAGCGTCATGGAAAGGGTCTTCGTCTACTGGGACGATTCCAACATTTTCATCGGCGCGCAATCGGTGGCGGTCGAGAGGGAGGGCGAAGCCGCGCGCGCGCGGATACGTATCCATTTTCGGAATCTGCTGGAGCTGGCGCGCGCCGGCCGGGAGATCGAGCACGCGGTCGCCGTCGGCTCCATTCCCCCGGAGCTGCGCCACGTCTGGAACCGCCTGGAAAACGAAGGCGTCACCGTTCATTTGCTGGAACGTGGCGCGATGCAGGGCCGGGAGCAGGGCGTTGACCAGACCTTGCAGACCGCGATGCTGCGCGATGCATTCGATTACAACGGAGATCCCGGGATCGTGGTCATGCTCACCGGGGACGGCGCCGGGTTTCACGATGGCGTAGGCTTTCATGCCGACCTCGAACGCATGCACCGCCGGGGCTGGCGCATCGAAGTGCTGTCGTGGCGGCATAGCTGCAACCGCCGGATGCGGGAATGGGCGGAGCAGAACGGCAAGTTCGTCGCACTGGACGATTTCTACGGCAGCGTGACGTTCCTGGAACCACCGACGCCGGGCCAGCCGGCTGCCGAACCCCGTTACGCGGTTCCGATCGACCTTGGAAAGCGCCCGTGATGCGGGTGTCCCGCCCCCCTCGATACCGTATGACCCGACCGCCGCCCACCGACACCTGGATCACGCTTCCGGACGGGCGAAGGCTCGCCGCCCGGCTGTGGCGGCCGGAAACGGACAGGCCAGCCCCCGCCATCCTGGAATACCTGCCCTACCGCAAGCGCGACGCCACCGCGCCGCGCGACGCCACCACCCATCCGGTGTTCGCCGCGGCCGGCTACGCCTGCGTCCGGGTCGATGTCGCCGGCACCGGGGATTCGGACGGACTCTTCGACGACGAGTATTCGGAGCAGGAGCTCTCCGACGGCGAGGCGGTGATCGCCTGGATCGCGCACCAGCCATGGTGCGACGGCAACGTCGGGATGATCGGGATCTCCTGGGGCGGGTTCAACGGACTGCAGCTCGCCTTTCGCCGTCCGCCGGCGCTGAAGGCGGTGGTCACCTGCTGCTCCACCGTGGACCGCTACGCGGACGACATCCATTACATGGGCGGCTGCCTGCTGACCGACAACTTCAACTGGGGCGCCCAGATGCTGGCCTACCAGTCCCGGCCGCCCGATCCGGCGCTGCGCGACGACTGGCGCGAGCGCTGGATCGAGCGGATCGAGACCCTGCCCTTCCTCGCCGCTCGCTGGATGGACCACCCGACCCGCGACGCGTACTGGCGGCACGGCTCGGTCTGCGAAGACTGGCCGGCCATCAAGGCGGCGGTGCTGGCCATCGGCGGCTGGGCGGACGCCTACGTCAACGCGCCTCCGGCGCTCGCCGCGAACCTGTCCGCGCCGGTCAAGGCGCTGATCGGCCCGTGGGAGCACAAGTATCCCCACATCGCCCGGATCAACCCCGCGGACTTCCACGGCGAGGTCATCGGCTGGTTCGACCGCTGGCTCAAGGGCGAGCGCAACGGGGCGGAGAACCTGCCCGCCTGTCGCGCCTTCATCCAGGAACATGACTCGACGCCGCCCTCCCCGCTCTACGGGCCGCGCTCCGGCCGCTGGATCGGCGAGGCAGCCTGGCCGTCGCCGAACGTCGGCGCGATGACCCTGTATCCGGGGCTTGTCCCTGACACGCCGCTCCGGGGAGACGACGTCGCGTCGCCGGCGGCCTCATCCACCCCAGGGCCCACCGCCGATGCGCCGCACCAGGGAGACGAAGCGCCGCCACGGCGCGGGTCGCAGGCTCCGCGTCCAGGTGCCGGTACGCTGTCGGCGATGCCGGGGACGGGCAAGCAGGTGGTGGCGACGCTCCATCACGTCGGTCTCGCGGCGGCCTGCTTCTGTCCGGGGATGCGGATCGACAACGAGCTGGCCGCCGACCAGACCCCGGACGATGCGGCCTCGGCCTGCTTCGACACCGATGCGCTGGAAGCTCCGCTGGAGCTTCTGGGCCGGCCCTTGGTCGAGCTCGCCTTCTCCACCGACCGGCCCGTGGCGCATCTCTGCTTCAGGCTGTGCGACGTGGGGCCGGGCGGAGCATCGCAGCGGATCACCTGGCGGGCCTTCAACCTGACCCATCACGCGGGCCCCGAGTCTCCCGCCGCGCTCGACCCCGGGCGTCTCTACCATGCGCGCATCGCGTTGAACGAGTGCGCCCATCGATTGCGGGCCGGGCATCGGCTTCGGCTCGCGATCTCGACGAGCTACTGGCCGGTGGTCTGGCCGGCTCCGGCCGCGGCGGCGGTGACCCTGCATCTGCCGGAGTGCCGTCTGATCCTGCCCGAGCGCCGAGCCGCCGACGAGATCGATCCGGTCGCGCCGGATGCCCCTGCCGATTTCCCCGTCCACGCCGCCGAGGCGTTGCGGGAGCCCACGAACCGGACCGAGCGCGCCATCGCCCCCGACGGTACCCACGTGCTGGAGACGTTCGACGACTTCGGCGCGAGCCGCGACCTCGAACATGGGCTGGAGACCGGCAGCCACGTGGAGCAACGCTACTCGATCCATCCCGACGACCCGCTGTCGGCCCGCCACGAAGCCCGCTGGCGTTACGAGCTCCGGCGCGGGGGCTGGCAGGTGCGGATCCACTCCGAGAGCGTGATGACCTCGGATTCGGACCACTTCCACCTCGCCCGCGGGATCACCGCGTGGGAGGGCGAAACGGTGGTCATCGCCCGGACATGGGAGGAGCACGTCCCCCGCGGGCTGTGGTGATCTGCGGCGGGACCGACGGAGGCAGCCACGGGGCGGCGGGCCCGGGTATCGGCGGTTCGACCCGCGACGGCCGGCCGCGAATCCGTTACCCTTGACGCCGTGCCGATCCCGGCGGCGCCGTTCAGCCGGGCAAAGTTCGTTCGTGACCGCTGCTCGGGGATGGGCTACGCCAACCTCTCGGACTTCAATCCTTCAAGGAGAATACGAATGGGTTTCAACCCCAACGACCGCATGGCGCTGTTCATCGATGGCCCGAATTTTTATGGATCGATCCGTGACGTCGGGATAAAGGTGGACTATACACGAATGCTGGATTTCTTTCAGAGCAAGGCACGCCTGCTCCGCGCATACTATTACACGGCGCTCATGGAGGATCGGGCGGAAGAGCGGAACGACTTTCTGCGGCGTCTGACGGATTGGCTCAGCTTCAACGGCTATACCGTCATTACCAAACCGGCGAAAGTCTTCCACGATGAATCCGGCGGACAGGTCATGAAAGGCAACATGGACATAGAGATTGCGATCGACATGCTCGACATGGCGTCGCATATCGACCATGCGATCCTCTGTTCGGGAGACGGAGATTTCCGGAGATTGGTGGAGGCCGTACAGCGACGCGGGGTCAGGGTATCGATAGTCAGTACGGAGCAGATGCTGGCCTCCGAGCTCAAGCGGCAAGCCGACGAATTCATAGACTTGAACCACATCGAGCAAGATATAAGGCAGATCGAAAGATGAGCGGCGCGGGGCTCCGATCCTTCCGTGCCCGCGCGCTTCGTGAAGATCGCGGTTGCCGGTCCCGGTCCGTGGTTGCGGATACGCGCCGTTCGGCCGTGACGAACCGTACCGTGCGCTGCGCGCCGGCGGGAGAGCGTCCCCCCCGGATTGACGCGCCCGTGCCGATTCCCAACAATATCGGCGACGCGCGTGGCCGGGCGACGGACACGGAACGCCGATGACGGGTGCGGTCCGGACGTCTCGCGCCGCGGGTGCTCCAACGCAGTTGTCCCCAACGAAAAGGAGAATGCAATGCCGCTGCTCACCGAAGGCAGCCCCGCGCCGGCCTTTTCGGTGCCCAATCAGGACGGCACGGCCACGTCGCTCGACCGGTTTGCCGGCAAGTGGCTCGTCCTGTGGTGGTATCCGAAAGCCGACACCCCGGGCTGAACCAGGGAAGGCCAAGGGTTCCGTGATCGATCCCATGACTTCCAGGCAAAGAACGCCGTGATCCTGGGCGCCAGCTTCGACTCACCGGAGGAGAACAAGGCGTTCAAGGACAAGTTCAACTTTCCCTACGACCTGCTGTGCGACACCGACAAATCCATGGGCATCGCCTATGGCGCCGCCGCCGATGCAGGCGCATCGCATCCGGCGCGCATCAGCTACCTGATCGACCCGGAAGGGAAGATCGCGAAGGTCTACGGCAAGGTGGTTCCTGCCGATCACCCCGACGAGGTGCTCCGGGACCTCGGCTGACAGCCGGCTGCCGCATCCCGAGCCGGCGGATTGACCGGCCGGCTCGGGATGATCGCGGCGCCGGCGCGGCAGGGCGAGATGCTCGCAATACGAAGCGCAGCCGGTGGATCGACTCGCAGAGGGCGCGCGTGGCGAGCACGGTGTCTTCGTCGAGCCCGCAACACGAGGAGCAGCGGGTGGAGCGACTCCAGGGCCACGAGGCACTTTCATCGTACATGCGGGCGGCCGTAGGGTCGGGTTGCCGATTCGGCGGTCGGCCTCGTGACGTACTTCACGATGCCGGGCGGCGTACGCGCGATGCTCTACCAGCCCCACTATCGCAAGCACGCCGACTGAGATGATCGCGAACGAAACCATCGAGCAGGCCGCGTACGACGTCATGTGCAAGGCGGCCATCGACATTCCCGAGGACTACCTCGGCGGCATCGAGGGCATGGTGCGGAGCGAGCAGGGCACCCTCTCGTGCTTCGTGCTCCGGTCGATGGTGGAGAACTACGAGGCGGCGAGCACGGATCGGCGGCCGATGTGCGCGGATACCGGCCTGCCGCGCTACTACGTCAAGGTGGGCAACGAGGCGCGGATCGGCGGCGGGTTCGTCGGCGCAGAAAGGGCGTTGCGCTCGGCCACCGCGCGCGCGACCCGTGACGTGCCGCTACGGCCCAACCGGGTGCATCCGCTGTGGCGCACCGACCACGACAACAACGTCGGCATCAACGCGCCGGAGATCGAGTGGAGCTTCGAGCCGGACGCGGACTGGGTCGAGATCACCACGGTGCACAAGGGCGGCCTGTTCGGCACCGACTACCGGATGCTCTTCCCCGGCGACGGCATCGACGGGATCAAGCGTTTCTACCTCGACACCCTGGTGGCCTTCGGTAGGCGCGGCCTCGCCTGCCAGCCCGCGATCGTCGGGGTCGGGCTGGGCGGCTCCAAGGACATCTCGATGGTGCTCGGCAAGCAGGCCGCGTGCCTGCGCACGGTCGGGGACCGGCACCCGGACCCGCGGATCGCGGCGCTGGAGCTGGAGCTGAAGGAACTCGGGAACGGCATCGGGATGGGCGCGATGGGGTTCCTCGGCTCGTCGATGGTGGTGGACTGCCACGTCGAGGCCGGTTACACCCACACCGGCGGGATGCCGATGAGCGTGCACACGTTCTGCCTGTCCTCGCGCCGCGCGACGGCGAGGGTGGGCGCGGACGGAACGATCGAGCTGCGCACGGACCCGCGATGGTTCACCCCTTACATGCGGCGGGAAACGGTGGAGTGGACGGGCGAGGCGCAAGGCGCGCGGAAGTCGGTCTGACGATCCCGGCAACATTCTCGTTGAAGTACCCGTCGTTGCTGCAATTCGAGCAGGACGCCCGGGGTCTGGGGGAGTCGGCGCACGAGCCGCGGCGGGAGAACCTGCGCAGTCTGTTCGGGGCGGAGCGGACGCCGTCGGACGTGCGGCTGTGCGTCGATACGAGGCGGCAGCGCGATGGTCATCGTCTTCTCCGGTTGCCGGACGATCCGGTCGTGCTGCGACGAATCCTGCGTGCGGTTCTTCGCGCCACCAGTCTACGCGGCCCGCTCCACCTCGAAGGCGGCGGCGCTCGGGCTCGGCCTCCCGGCCGATCGCTTCACCCGGTGGTTCGACGCCCCGCTGACCAACATGACCCTGCTGCGCTATCCCGAGACCGGAAAGGAACGCTGGGGCATCCATCCGCACAAGGATTTCGACGTGCTGACCCTCCTTGCCCACGATCCGGTGGGCGGCTTGCAGGTGCTGGCGCGCGACGGCGAATGGCTCGACGCGGCCTGCCCCGAGGACGGCTTTCTGGTCAACGCCGGCGACATGCTGGAGCTGTGGAGCGGCGGCCGGATCCGATCCGCGCCGCATCGGGTCCTGAACCGCTCCGGCCGGGAGCGCGTCTCCTTCCCCTGGTTCGCCGTGCCCGAGCCCGAGGTCACGATCGAACCTTTGCTGCCCCCCGTGCCCGGCTTCGCCCGCGAGCCGCTGAACTGCGCCGAGGCCAGCGCCGCGGTGTGGTATTCGAACTGGCCGGACGCCGCGCCGCCGGCCGGCATCGCGCTCGGGGAGTTCGGCGCCCATCCGCGGGAGGCCGTGCGGGCACCGGGCAAGGGAATGCCGCCGGAGGGGCCGCGGGGACGGCATCGGATCGCAGGCGGGACTGACTTCGCCAGCGTACGGATCGTGGATACTGCCGGACGGGCCACCGGCGCCGCATCATCGGCCTCGACGGAAGTTGAATGGAGTGGTTGAACCGGGCAACGTCATCCGGAGGCATTCGAGCGTTACGCGTGTGGGGGAGGAGAGGGGGTTGCACGAGGGGTTCGGCCCCGAGACGGCGGCGCAGCTTTCGGAGCTTCTGGCGGACGCCGATGGTGTTGAGGAGGACCCTGCCCAGACAGGGGGTTGAGCCTCTGAATGCCGTGCCAGCGACGATCTGCATGAGACGAAGCTGCTTGCCCGGCTCCCTCATGCGAAGCGAGGGGCGCTCCGGTGAGATCGCAGCCGCTTTGTTGGTCATTGACGCCGAATGCGGCGTATTCTTCGGGGCCACTCGACTGCCACCCCGAAAGACCGCCGGCGCGACCACGACTCGCGCAGCTCCGCCACACATTCCGGGACCGGGCAAGGTAACAAGCAAGGACGCTGAATCGTGTCGGGAACGTTCGACTTCGACGAAGCCTTCAAGGCGATCACCGGATACGGGCCCTTTCCCTGGCAGGCTCGTCTGTTCGAGAGGCTGTCTGCCGGCGGGCTCCCGCCAGCCGTGGACATCCCGACCGGCCTCGGCAAAACCTCGGTCATGGCGCTCTGGCTGCTGGCTCGGGCAGCAGGAGCACACCTGCCCCGTCGCCTGGTCTACGTCGTCGACCGCCGCGCCGTGGTCGATCAGGCCACCACCTTTGCCGCAGACATCCGCGCGGCCCTGGATCGCCCGGCTTGCCCGGCTGTCGAGCAGGTGCGGCAAGGGTTGGCGCTCGGAGACCGGCCACTGGCGATCTCCACCTTGCGCGGCAAGTACGTCGATAATCGCGAATGGCTGGATGATCCCACCGCCCCGGCGATCATCGTCGGCACGGTGGACATGGTCGGCTCCCGCCTGTTGTTCGAGGGGTATGGCGTTTCCCGGCGGATGCGACCCTACGCGGCGGGCCTGATGGGCTGCGATACCCTCGTGATGCTGGACGAGGCGCATCTTTCCCGTCCCTTCGAACGACTGCTGTGCACCATCGAGAAAGAACAGCGCGTGTCGGAGGCGAATCATGTCGGGCAGGCGCGAGGCTGTCTTGCCGGTACGCGAGCCGATGAGGACTGTCCACCGCCCCTCCGGGTGCTGCCGCTGTCGGCAACCTTGGGCGATGCTCCGGGGCCGGAGCGCCCATTCACCCTCGACGACGAAGATCGGGCGAACGAGATCGTCCGGGCGCGGCTCGAAGCGTCGAAAACGCTCACTATCGAGGATCGCGACAAGAACGCAACGCTGGAGGACATGCTGGCAGAACGGGCCTGGGGCCTCGTGCGGGAAGAGAGCGATGCGACGCCCCGACCGATTCGCACGCTGATCTATTGCGACAGTCGGAAGGTGGCGGAAAAGGTTGCGGATACCCTCCGAAAGCAGGTCAGGAAGGAGGCGATCGAGGCTGCGGTCATTCTGTTCGTCGGCGGCCGGCGCGTGTACGAGCGGGAGGAGGCGGCTCGGAAACTGAAAGAGCATGGCCTGATCGCCGGCCGCGACGCAGTTCCGAAGGCGCCGGTTTTCCTGGTTGCGACCTCCGCGGGTGAGGTGGGGGTCGATCTGGATGCCGACCACATGGTCTGCGATCTGGTGGCATGGGAACGCATGGTGCAGCGGCTGGGCCGTGTGAACCGGCGGGGCGCGGGGAAGGCGCGGGTGCTGGTGATCGATCAGGGTCCGCCCGAGCAGAAGCAAGCGGGCGCGGCCGGTATCGCCCGCCACTTGGCGGTGCGGCAGTTGCTGGAGGCTCTGCCGCAGGACGGGGCCGGCGGCCATCGGGCAGGTCCCGCCGCTCTTGCGGACCTCGGACAATACCCGGAGTTGCAAGGGCGGATTACTCAGGCTTCCACGCCCGCGCCGCTCTACCCTGCCCTGACCCGGCCGCTGGTCGATGCCTGGGCGATGACGTCCCTCGCAGAACATACCGGGCGCCCGGAACCAGGTCCTTGGCTGCGGGGCTGGGTGGACGAGGAAGCGCAGACGACCGTGGTCTGGCGCTGTTTCCTGCCGGTACGGTACTCCGTAACCGGTGCCGACATCCGAATGTTGAAGCCGAAAAACAGCGAGATCGACGAATTCTTCGAGGCGGCTCCGCCGCAAGGAGCCGAACTGCTCGAAACCGAGACTTGGCAGATCGTGGACTGGCTGAAGAAGCGCGCCCGCAAGTGTCTGAACATGCTTGCGAAAGGAACGCCGGAACAGAGCAACCCGAGCGACAGCGAGGGGGGAGAGAACGGCGATACTTCCATTCCCGAAGCCGAAGGCAGCGCCCTCCTCCCGCCGCTGAATTCCGGTTCGCTGGTCGCGTTCCTGCTCGACGGTAACGGCGAATTCGAAGGTGCGCTCAGCCTCGAGAACGTTTCCGGATCGAAAGCCGAAGAATTGAACCGGAGATTCGCCGGACGGAAGCTGGTAGTGGATGCTCGCCTCAACGGACTCAAGGCGGGTCTGCTGGATCCTGCTTGCGACGAACCCGCTTCGACGATCGAGGACAACTGGGGGAAACCCCAAGAGTGGGAGGAGGCGGAAAGGAGCGAGGCCGATGGAGACCACGGAGGCTTGCCTACGATACGAGTCCGGCCATTCCACGAAGCCGCCCGCACTCGCCTGATGGACGAGCGCAAGGCGCTTACGGACGCCGGACACCCTCCGGATCCGTGGCAAGAGACACGGGCTCTGCCCCTGTACGAATCGTCGGACGGGGAATCTGTCGAAGCCTGGCTGATCGTCGAGAAGCGGCGGGGAACGGAGAACGATGAAGAGTCCCGCTCCATGGCGCCGATCCGGCAGGGCCTGGACGAGCATCAGTCGTGGGTTGCGTCGGAGGCGGTGCGGATTGCGACCGCACTCGAACTCCCGGAAGAGGACCGAACGATGCTCCGGGCCGCCGCCCTCCACCACGACGACGGCAAGAAGGCATCCCGTTGGCAACGGGCGTTCAACGCACCGCGCGAAGGCGGTCCCTACGCAAAGACGGCCGGTCCTCTGAATCATCGGGTATTGAACGGCTATCGGCACGAATTCCAGTCGCTCCTCGACGCGGAGGAGAATGGCCTCGACGGCCTGGATCATTCCGATCCGCGATTCGATCTCGCCCTGCATCTCATCGCGGCGCATCATGGCCGTGCGCGGCCCGTGATCGGTATCGAAGGCTGTGACTCGCTACCACCAACCGCCGCGGCACGTCGAGCGCATGAAGCCTCGTTGCGCTTTGCCCGATTGCAGCGCCAGTGGGGGCCGTGGGGGCTCGCATGGTGGGAGGCGCTGTTGCGGGCTGCCGATCAGCGGGCGTCGAGGGCGTTGGAAGAATCCGTGCTGCGGGAGCGGAGGAAAGGCTCGACCAGGAATGCCCCATCATCGGCTTCACAGGAACTTCAACCCGATCTGTTCGCGGGCGACGCGAAGGAGACCGGCTGATGGCCGAAGCTTCCATTCCCGTCGATTTGGCCAATCCAGGCCAAGTGTTCGCCTGTCTCGGCATCGTCGAGGCGGCTGAAGTTCTGTCGGGTGCGGTGAAAGGCGGATTCGACTGGCAGGATCGGGACGAGGCGCGATTCCGCCTTGCCGCTCCCGGCGACGAAGATCCGATCGTGCGCGTCCTGCATTTTCTGGATGATGCGACCGTAGAGTCGGTGGCTCCGCCCAACTCCTCCAACCGTACGGAGAAATGGGGCGTTGATACCACGCCGAGCGAATCGTCCGTATTCCCGTTCCGCGACCCCCGTAGCCCAGCCACGTTGCCGGCGCGTCTTGTAGATGCCACCGGCAACACGATCGTGATCGACTATTGGGGTGACGAGACGAAGCGCGACAATGTGAAGTTCTGGGCCGGTTCCGGCGGCTATCCGGGAGTGGGGCTTGTACGCGACGCCCTCGATCTGGTTCGAGACCGCATCCTTGAAGACGCCGAGGATCCCTTTGCAGTAACAGCCCGGCAGAGCAGCAGCTTCCGTTTCGACTGGCGACGCGACTACGTACCGATCGACGCCGGCTTCTCGCCGAACATGCACGGCGATGTGGGGATGCAGGGCTACCCGGTAGTGGAATTGCTGGCCGCCATCGGACTCACCCACGCCCGCCCGTTACGGCACACCAAGCTGGAATACAGCTATGGCGTGCTTGGTGTCGTTGACTCCGGGCTCTATCCTCCGATCTTCCTGCGGGCAGCCCTCGGAGCCCGGCAACCTCTGTTCCCCGGCATGCCGCTACGCCGGTTCCGTATGCAGCTCGACTGGCCCGGACAGGAAAACCAGGCCCGCTGTATCACAGACGTCACTGAGGAGCCCTTGACATGACGATCGAATTCGACGACGCATTCGTCGAGCGCTGTGCGAATGTTCCGGCCGGCCCGGTTGCGCTCACGTTGCGGCAGAAGTACCTGCCGGTGGAGGGTGCAAACTCGGTCATCTTCCCGCCGACCTACGCCGGTATCGGCTACAACATCGACACCTTGTCGGACGGCACGAAGGTCGCGACGATCGACAGCGTCGGCGCCCAGGCCAACCGGATGGAGCCCCTGTTCAAGGCGGCGGCAGGCGGCGAGCCGGAGAACCCGCACGCTACACTGGTGCCGCAGGTGACCATCACTTACGGCAACGACAAGTCGGTGTCCCTTCTCGAAGCGGGACACCGGCTGGGCGACGCTCTGGTTCGATCCACCGGGCTCCTGGAAGAAGCCAATCGAGCCTTCCGCACCCTTCTCGACAACGATGACGCCTCCGCCATTGCGCGGCTGGCGCCGACCTCGCTGGTGTTCGGGGTGTGGGACTCCCGCGATACACAGGCAAAGCTGCCGCGTATCGTGCAGTCGGTGATCCGCGCCTGGGACATCGACGATCTGAAGCGCTCGGCACAGTACAACCCGCCTGTCGATTACGCCGAACTCGAAGTATTCAGTGAAGACGAGAAGAAAAAGCAGGAAGGCAATGCGAAGAGCCTGCTGGCGCAGCGCGGCTTCGTGCACGTCCCGGCGACCGGCGAACACGGTGGCATCGTGGTCCACGGCGAGATCCGCCGAGATACGACGGTGAACCTGATCGCCCTTCGACGTTTGCGCGGAGACGATGGAACGGCCCTGCGCCGCTACGTTCTCGGCTTGGCGGTGGTGGCGGCAACCGCGCCTCTTGACGGATTTCTGCGCCAAGGCTGTCTCATCACCCCCGATCCGGATGCGCCCGGTACGTGGGAGTCGGTAGGCCGTGACGGCGTGCGAGAAGCGGTGGCGCTCAACGAGGACGGTGCGCTGAGCATGGCGCAGAAGGCGTGCAAAGGCTTCTTCGGCACCGTCCCTCCTGCCCGTACGGTCAAGTTCGACAAGGCGCTTGCCAAGAAGGACGCGGCGAAGAAGGCCTGATTCGATGGAACACGCCCTCCTCGTCACCGTGCGGTTCTACGAAGGCCGTTACCACGGCCTCGACAACCGCAAGGCCAGCGAATGGCCGCCGGCGCCGGCCCGACTCTTCCAGGCGCTGATGGCCGGCGCGGCCCGCGGCGCGAGGGTTCCTGGCGAGGTGCGGACGGCGCTCGATTGGCTGGAGACCCTGCCGCCGCCGGTGATCGCTGCCCCGCGCGGCATATCCGGTCAAACCTTTATCAGCTATGTCCCCAACAACGACCTCGATGCCGAGCTCGCCAAAGGCAAGGCGCCGGATCTCGGCAAGGCAGTCGCCGCGATTCGAGTCGGCAAGCGCTTCCGACCGATCCTGTTCGATGCCGGGATGCCGATCCTCTATTGCTGGCCCTTCGGCGACGGTGACGGCCAGGCGAAGGCACTATGTGAGGCGGCAAACGGGCTCTACCATCTCGGCCGGGGCATCGACATGGCATGGGCCGAGGCGGCGGTGATCGACCCGGAGGAAGCCGAACAGCGGCTCTCGGGCCACGGCGGGATCGTGTATCGGCCCTCCGGTGGCGGAAACTCGGATCTCCAGTTGCTTTGTCCCCGGCCCGGTCTGCGGCGGAGTCTGGCCGCGCGCTTCGAAGGCATGCGCACCCGTTTCCGCACCGGTGGAACCAACCGCAAGCCGATCCGCCTGTTCGTGCAGCCGCCCAAGCCGCGATTGACCCGGGTCGTCTATGACGCGCGACCGCATCGCTTCGTCTTCGAGCTGCGAACGGTTGACGCACAGGCGGACTTCGCCAGCCAGACGCTGAAGTCGGCAGCCGCACTGGTTCAGGAAGTGCGTGACAAGGCCGCAAAGCGGCTATGTGACGCCCTGCCCGATTCGGCGGACAGGGTCGAGCGTTACCTGATCGGTCGCGATGCACGAGATTCGGACAAGGCCGCCCGGGTCCGTATCGTGCCGATTCCGTCGGTGGGCAGTGAATACGCCGACATGGCCATACGCCGCCTTGTCGTGTATGTGCCGCAATCCTGCCCATTGGCCGCGGACGATCTCGCCTGGGCCTTCGCTCGGGTTGCCTGGGTGGATGCCGATGGCGTGATCCGCGAAGAGCTGCAACGAACCGGCGACGATCGCATGGTGAAACGCTTCGAGTGTCGCGGCCGACGCTGGCAGAGCCTGACACCGCTTGCCTTGCCCCTTGCCCGCCGCCGGAGAATCGAGCCGACCCGCCAAGCCGCCGAGGCGAAGGGCGCCGCCGAGCGCGCGGCCGAGGAAGCGCGCGCCATCGCCGCCGTGCGCCAGGCGTTGCGCCATGCCGGAACAGGCACCCCGGTCGCCAAGGTGCGCGTACAGCGCGAGCCCTTCCATCATCGTGGCGGTCGAGCGGAGTCGTTCGCTTCCGGTACGCGCTTTACCAAGGACATGCTCTGGCATGCCGAGGTGACGTTCACCGAACCCGTGGCGGGACCGTTGCTGCTGGGGGATGGGCGGTTCATCGGCCTTGGTCTGATGCGCCCGAGCGAACCGATGCGCGGTGTTCTTGCCTTCGCCATCACCGGAGGGCTCGCCGGCAGCGCCGCCCCCGCTACGGTCGCGCTCGCCGCACGCCGCGCGATGATGGCGCGGGTGCAGCGTCAGCTACGCCGCGGCGAGCGGTTCCCAGCCTATGTGAGCGGTCATGAAGAAGACGGCAGCCCGGCGGATGACGGCGCCCATCGGCATATCGCCGTGGTCGCCGATCTGCCGCGCGGGCGTCTCCTCTACATCGCTCCGAACCGGCTTCAGCGCCGCGGCATACGCTGGCGCGAGATCGAGAAGGATCATCGCCGGACGGTGCAGGCACTGGAAGGCATGGACGTGCTTCGGGCCGGCGCGGCCGGCCGGCTGATCCTCGCGCCGGCGGTTCTCGATTCGGAAAGCGATCCGCTGTTCGCACCGGCCCGGATCTGGGAGAGCGTGACCGACTACCACGTGACCCGCCATTACCGCCGGCTCGGCAACGAAGAGGCGCTGAAGGCGGATGTCTCGTCGGAGCTGGACCGCCGGGGATGGCCCCGGCGGCCGGAAGCTGTCGAGGTGCTTGCGGTAGAGCGTGGGCCGCGTGGCGGGTTGTCGGGCCGTTTGCGCCTTGTTTTTCCCACGGCACAACGCGGTCCGTTGTTGATAGGCCGGACTTCGCACAAGGGTGGGGGGTTGTTTTCCGGCGTGTGAGGTCGTCGTAAAGGGCACGTCACTCGAAAGAATCCTGGTGTCACAGCCGCTATTTCGCATCCAACGCATTTGCTTGGATGCCGGGATGGAAGGAGCCCGTGTCGGTGTCTACTGCCCCTGCCGGAAAACCGTCAAGCTCCGCGCCATAGATGTCGCGGATGAGAAGAGCCAGCATCGGTGCCGGACAACCCCCAACAAGGCGAACTGCCGCTGGAAGCGCCGCCCCTGCCGGAGGACGCCCCCTTTCTGCCGGCGCGCATGGTGAACGAGTACGTCTACTGCCCGCGCCTGGCCTACCTCGAATGGGTGCAAGGCGAGTGGGCGGAGAGCGCCGACACCGTCGCCGGCGCCCATACCCATCGCCGGGTCGATCGCGAAGATCGGCCGCTGCCGCCGGCCGACACCCTTGGAGAAGCGGATCGGCCGCGCACCCGCTCCGTCACCCTGTCGTCACGCCGGCTCGGCCTCGTCGCCAAGATCGATCTGGTCGAGAGCGACGGCGAGAGCGTCGTACCCGTCGACTACAAGCGCGGCAAGCGGCCGCACGTCGCCGCCGGCGCGTACGAGCCCGAGCGCGTACAGCTTTGCGTCCAGGGATTGTTGCTTGAAGAGAACGGCTATCGCTGCACCGAGGGCGTGCTGTACTTCGCCGAGAGTCGCGAGCGGGTGCGCGTCGTCTTCGACGAGGAGCTGCGGGAAGCGACCCGGGGAGCGATTGGCGGCTTGCGCCTGGTCGCCGCCGGGGGCCGCATTCCCCCGCCGCTCCGCGACAGCCCCAAATGCCCGCGCTGCTCACTCGTCGGCATCTGCCTGCCCGACGAGGTCAACCACTTCCACCGCACGGGAAGCACGCCACGCCCGATCGCCGTGCGGCGCGACGAGGCGCTCCCGCTCTACGTCCAGGCCAACAACGTGCGCCTCGCCAAGAAGGGCGAGACCATCACCCTCACCGAGGAAGACGGCCCCACCACGACCGCGCGCCTCATCGACGTCTCGCAAGTCGTGCTGATGGGCAACGCCAGGATGACGACACCGTGCCTGCACGAGCTGATGCGCCGCGAGATCCCCGTCACCTGGCACAGCTACGGCGGCTGGTTCCTCGGCCACACCATGGGGCTCGGACACAAGAACGTGGAGCTGCGAGAGGCCCAGTACCGCGCCAGCTTCACGCCCGCCGTCTCGCTCGCCGTCGCCCGCTCGCTGGTCGCCGCCAAGATACGCAACTCCCGTACGAT
Organism: Gammaproteobacteria bacterium; assembly: GCA_965204915.1. Lineage (GTDB taxonomy): Bacteria > Pseudomonadota > Gammaproteobacteria > HK1 > HK1 > HK1. The sequence goes on from OZ242023.1 coordinate 815,616, forward strand.
GATGCGGCGCAACTGGCGCGGAGACGAGCACGAGCGCGAGCTGGTGCTCAAGACGCTGCGGCGGCTCGCCGAGAGGACACGCTACGCGCGCGACGCCGACACCCTGCTCGGACTCGAAGGCGAAGCGGCCTCCGTCTACTTCCGCGCCTTCGCCAAGCTGCTCAGGACGCCTGCGGCAGCGCCCGTGACGACGAGGTCGTCGCCGGCATCCGGGACCGCGGGCTCGGCGCCTGCGGCGGCATCCGTAACGGCGCCCACGACAGTGTCCGCACCCGCCGCTGACAACACCACCCCCTCGAAGCAGTCCGGTCGTCACGGCCATGCCTCCGCGACGGTGTCTGCGCCCGCCGATGACAACCCCCCCGAATTCGATTCGCGGATCGCGGAACAGTACCGTCCCGCGACGGCGTCCACGCCCACCGCTGGCAACCCCGCCGGTGCGACTCCCTTGCCGGCATTCCGGTTCGACCGGCGCAACCGGCGCCCGCCGACCGATCCGGTCAACGCGCTCCTCTCCTTCGCCTACTCCATGCTGACACGGACCTTCACCGTGACGCTCAGCGCCATCGGCTTCGACGTCTACCGCGGCTTCTACCATCAGCCCCGTTACGGCCGCCCGGCGCTCGCCCTCGACCTGATGGAGCCGTTCCGCCCGATAGTCGCGGATTCGACGGTGCTGCAAGCGATCAACAACGGCGAGGTCAAGCCGGACGACTTCCTGCACGGCGGCGCCGGCACGGCGCTCAAGTCGGGCGGGCGGAAACGTTTCATCGCTGCGTTCGAACGCCGTCTCGCCCAGGAGACCACACATCCCATCTTCGGCTACCGCCTGACGATGCGGCGTCTGATCGAGGTGCAGGGACGGCTGTTCGGCCGGTATCTGATGGGAGAGATCAAGGAGTACCCTCACTATCTGCCGCGCTGAGCGCCCGGACCCCGACTGGACGGACCACACCGGCCCCTCCAAGTCGCGCGGGTGACACTCCCGCAGAGCCGATCGCGCATGGGTCCCGATAGAGGTAGACGTGGTTGCGAAGGAGGAGATCCAGGTGACGCTTCCGCAGAGCTGGTCGCATATGGATCCCGAGCGGATGGACGACACCAACCTCACCAGTCGTGACAGGATAATGGTTCCAAAAGGCGTCGAGCGCCCGGACTTCCGCGGGCCGCCGATACGGGGCTGCCTATTCGGCAACCGGATAGTGGAAGGCCGCTGGTGGGAAGCCCGTAGCCATGTCGTCCAGTAATACGGGGCTGCCTGTCGGCAACCGGATGGTGGAAGAGCACCCGAGCGTGCGCCCGAACCTCCACGGGGCACCGACCATCGACACGGGGCTTGCCGGAAGGAAGAATGGACGAACGCCTGTACATCGTCACCTATGACATCTCCAGCCGGCGCCGCTGGCGCCACGTCTTTCGGACGATGGAGGGTTACGGCGAGTGGCTGCAACTCTCCGTCTTCCAGTGTCGCCTGACGGCCAAGCAGCGGGTGGAAATGGTGGCGGCACTGGACACGCTCATCCATCACGGCGATGATCACGTCCTGATTGTGGACTTGGGGCCGGCGAACAAGGTGTCGCCGAGGGTCGAGAGCCTGGGCAAGCGCTTCGACGCCGTCGCGCGCGAGCCGATCATCGTCTGACGTCTGACGAACCAGAACGGAAAGGCCATCCGGGCACCGTTCGCCGTGAGGAAGCGAGCGCTTGGGAAGTGCGAAACATTGCGGGAGCGCTCGAAACATGCTAACCCATTGTTCCAGAAACGGTTCTTTAAAAAAACGGAGACATGCCGGTCCCATAACCGGGCAATCCTGCGTGCACGTGGACGTAGCGCTCGCACTCGGGGACAATTTATCAATAGTCTCAGAGGGCTGCGTGAGTCCTGTTTTCCGCGGCTTTATGCCGCGGCCTCATTGAAGCCCGCAGCGCTACGTGGTGGAGCAGGGGAGCATCGAGGTTTTCCGCGGCTTTATGCCGCGGCCTCATTGAAGCATCCCGCCGCCCATCCAGGCGAGGCGCTGGATCACGGTTTTCCGCGGCTTTATGCCGCGGCCTCATTGAAGCACCAGATCGAGCGCGTTCTCCGAGGAGACCGCGAAGGCGTTTTCCGCGGCTTTATGCCGCGGCCTCATTGAAGCCAGAGTGGTGTACGGAGTGAGCCATTTCCCTTTAGGGCGTTTTCCGCGGCTTTATGCCGCGGCCTCATTGAAGCCGTGCAGGTGGGACGGGTGATGAACGGCGGAAGGGAAGTTTTCCGCGGCTTTATGCCGCGGCCTCATTGAAGCCGGCGCATCGAATATCATGGAGCGGGCGAGGGCCGGCGGTTTTCCGCGGCTTTATGCCGCGGCCTCATTGAAGCCAGTACAGCGGCGAGGATGCGGAGGGCGAGATTTACGTTTTCCGCGGCTTTATGCCGCGGCCTCATTGAAGCATGGCCAGGCTCCGGACTAGTGGCCGGCCCGCGCCTTGTTTTCCGCGGCTTTATGCCGCGGCCTCATTGAAGCAGCGCCGTCGCCGGCGCCACCTGGTACGACTACTCGCTGTTTTCCGCGGCTTTATGCCGCGGCCTCATTGAAGCGACGATTGCCGGGTGGACAGGACGGCGAAGGGCATCGGTTTTCCGCGGCTTTATGCCGCGGCCTCATTGAAGCAGGCCGAACAGGATCACCTCGTCGTCGAGCCGCCAGGTTTTCCGCGGCTTTATGCCGCGGCCTCATTGAAGCTCGATGCCGTCGAGCGGATGGCTCGCGATGTAGAGGGGGTTTTCCGCGGCTTTATGCCGCGGCCTCATTGAAGCAAGTGCAGCCGGATCGCGCGCGCCGTCGTGCGCGTGAGCGTTTTCCGCGGCTTTATGCCGCGGCCTCATTGAAGCCCGGAAGTGGATTTTACCGGCCTGGAGTACGAGGAGGTTTTCCGCGGCTTTATGCCGCGGCCTCATTGAAGCCATCGAGGACAGCGCCAACAAGAACGTCCCCGCGGGCGTTTTCCGCGGCTTTATGCCGCGGCCTCATTGAAGCCTTCATCCAGCAGATCCAGCCCCCGAGCCGGGCACGGTTTTCCGCGGCTTTATGCCGCGGCCTCATTGAAGCCCAACCACGTTCGGGATCTCGAAGACCCTCGAACGCAGTTTTCCGCGGCTTTATGCCGCGGCCTCATTGAAGCACCGGGAGGATGCCAACATGACCCTGACTTGCGGATGCGTTTTCCGCGGCTTTATGCCGCGGCCTCATTGAAGCTGGCGGTGTTCCCTGGAGGGTAGATCGATGGGAAAGATGTTTTCCGCGGCTTTATGCCGCGGCCTCATTGAAGCAACCCCGTGCTGGTGATCATCGATCCGGCGCTCGCGGCGTTTTCCGCGGCTTTATGCCGCGGCCTCATTGAAGCCGTCATGCTGCGGCGGACGTGGGCGGCAATGGAGAAGTCGTTTTCCGCGGCTTTATGCCGCGGCCTCATTGAAGCGGCGGCGCCGGGCCGGTGACGGAGATGGCCTTCACGACGTTTTCCGCGGCTTTATGCCGCGGCCTCATTGAAGCCTCGGCTCGACACTCGCGACGGAGAACGCCCGGGCCACGTTTTCCGCGGCTTTATGCCGCGGCCTCATTGAAGCGACGTGTCCGTCTATGCCGATGCCACACGGCAAGGCAGGTTTTCCGCGGCTTTATGCCGCGGCCTCATTGAAGCAGAAACTCGACCTTCAGCTCGTCGATCCATGTGAAGGTTTTCCGCGGCTTTATGCCGCGGCCTCATTGAAGCGCGGCGAGGAAGCTGGTTCGAACGGTGCGCGTCCCGCGTTTTCCGCGGCTTTATGCCGCGGCCTCATTGAAGCGTCAGCGCATCGCGGGTCCTGCCATCCTTTCGCTCTGCGTTTTCCGCGGCTTTATGCCGCGGCCTCATTGAAGCGATCTCGATCCGGCGTCGTGCGCTGAGGCGAACGAAACGTTTTCCGCGGCTTTATGCCGCGGCCTCATTGAAGCCACCATCGCGGGACGTGGCCGGCGCCGGAGGGGTTCGGGTTTTCCGCGGCTTTATGCCGCGGCCTCATTGAAGCAGGCGGACGGAACGCAGGAGGAGAGCCGCTACCGCCGTTTTCCGCGGCTTTATGCCGCGGCCTCATTGAAGCACCAGGGACGCGCAGGCCCGCTCACACACCGTCGCGCGGTTTTCCGCGGCTTTATGCCGCGGCCTCATTGAAGCGACGCGCTCCCCGGCCCGGCCTGGCGCCGGCGCCGGGCGTTTTCCGCGGCTTTATGCCGCGGCCTCATTGAAGCCCGCGCGTGAACCGGGCGCAGAAGCGGGCGAAGGACGGTTTTCCGCGGCTTTATGCCGCGGCCTCATTGAAGCCGCTTTCGCCCCGCCGGTAGACACGGACGTCGGAGGCGGTTTTCCGCGGCTTTATGCCGCGGCCTCATTGAAGCAGCCTCTCGTGGGATGCGCCGAACCTCAGGGTGACCGGTTTTCCGCGGCTTTATGCCGCGGCCTCATTGAAGCACCGAGATGCACTGGCGGCTGGCCAGGCTCGAGGACTGTTTTCCGCGGCTTTATGCCGCGGCCTCATTGAAGCCAGGCGCCGAGCGAGGCCGACGTCGCGCCCGCGCGCCAGTTTTCCGCGGCTTTATGCCGCGGCCTCATTGAAGCGCGGCTGGGTTGGCGTGTGCACCACACCGCCGACAGCGTTTTCCGCGGCTTTATGCCGCGGCCTCATTGAAGCATCGACGCCGACGTTGAAGATGATCGGCTCCGCATACGTTTTCCGCGGCTTTATGCCGCGGCCTCATTGAAGCGATGCCATAGTGGTTCGACGTGCGGCCGCCCCGAAACCGGTTTTCCGCGGCTTTATGCCGCGGCCTCATTGAAGCGCGAAGGTGTTGATCCCCGCGATGTTCCAGGCCCCCGCCGTTTTCCGCGGCTTTATGCCGCGGCCTCATTGAAGCGCGCGCGCTGCAGGGCAGGGCGTCGAAGGCGGCCATCGTTTTCCGCGGCTTTATGCCGCGGCCTCATTGAAGCCGCAGCGCGGGATTGACGAGCTGCGGAAGACGCTGAGTTTTCCGCGGCTTTATGCCGCGGCCTCATTGAAGCACCCTGGGCCAGCGCAGCCGCGTCTCCCCACTCGCCGCGTTTTCCGCGGCTTTATGCCGCGGCCTCATTGAAGCGCATCAACCTTCCCATCGCTCAGCCCTCCGGCCATGCGGTTTTCCGCGGCTTTATGCCGCGGCCTCATTGAAGCGCCTGCCCCTCGGTCTGCACCACCTGCTCTTCCAAGTGGTTTTCCGCGGCTTTATGCCGCGGCCTCATTGAAGCTCCTCCTTGGGCGGGGCGGCGGTGTGCAGGCCGGCCCGTTTTCCGCGGCTTTATGCCGCGGCCTCATTGAAGCGTCACCGTCGGGGCGGACGTGGGCGGCGACCACGTCAAGGTTTTCCGCGGCTTTATGCCGCGGCCTCATTGAAGCCGTCCCTCGCCACCCGCTCATCCGCCACGATCCCGCTCCGTTTTCCGCGGCTTTATGCCGCGGCCTCATTGAAGCGCCTGCAAGCGGTAACGATCAGCCTGCAAGCGGTAACGTTTTCCGCGGCTTTATGCCGCGGCCTCATTGAAGCCACGCTTCCTCCTGCATAGGTTGCCGTGCCGCCCGGTCGTTTTCCGCGGCTTTATGCCGCGGCCTCATTGAAGCAGCGCTTCGAGAACCTTCTCCGGGAGCACGAGCGCGCGGTTTTCCGCGGCTTTATGCCGCGGCCTCATTGAAGCGTTTGCTCCATGAGCGACCTCTTCCAGAGCCGGGTGCCGTTTTCCGCGGCTTTATGCCGCGGCCTCATTGAAGCTCCGTCACGGTTGCGCGTTGTCCGGTTGGCCAACGTGTTTTCCGCGGCTTTATGCCGCGGCCTCATTGAAGCAATTCGCGGGCGATCAGGCTCATCCGCGGCCAGCTCGTTTTCCGCGGCTTTATGCCGCGGCCTCATTGAAGCGCCGAGCTCGGCGGTCGCGAGATCGCCTTGGGGGACAGTTTTCCGCGGCTTTATGCCGCGGCCTCATTGAAGCTTCCAGGAGCCCGGCTCGTTGCCGGCGGACAGTGCGGTTTTCCGCGGCTTTATGCCGCGGCCTCATTGAAGCTCGATAGCGGTGGGGTCTCCCCCGCGCCCGCCACCGGTTTTCCGCGGCTTTATGCCGCGGCCTCATTGAAGCAGCTTCGTCGCCTCAGCCCCGAACTCCTGGGACACCGGTTTTCCGCGGCTTTATGCCGCGGCCTCATTGAAGCCGGGGGCAACCAGCTATCAGTATCGGGTGGCTTCGACGTTTTCCGCGGCTTTATGCCGCGGCCTCATTGAAGCAGCCTCGCCGGGCCAGCCGGGCCAAGTGTCGGGATCGGGTTTTCCGCGGCTTTATGCCGCGGCCTCATTGAAGCACCTTCGCCGAAGGCACCAGCTCGCCCGCCTCCCGCGGTTTTCCGCGGCTTTATGCCGCGGCCTCATTGAAGCGGTGCGATAGGCAGGGGTGTCGAGCATCTTGCCCGAGAGTTTTCCGCGGCTTTATGCCGCGGCCTCATTGAAGCGCGGCCTGCGCGCCGGCCTTCGCGAGCCCCGCGAGCGCGTTTTCCGCGGCTTTATGCCGCGGCCTCATTGAAGCTCGACGATGGATGATTGGGACGAAGCACGAAGATCCGTTTTCCGCGGCTTTATGCCGCGGCCTCATTGAAGCAGATCCCGGTGCCGGTGGCAGGGTTCGGGGGCGAGCGTGTTTTCCGCGGCTTTATGCCGCGGCCTCATTGAAGCGCTGCACGAATCGCCTTCCGAAGCTCTTTTACTGTCGTGTTTTCCGCGGCTTTATGCCGCGGCCTCATTGAAGCAGATCGAGAGCTACCTGATGGACATCGACAGGGGCTCGAGTTTTCCGCGGCTTTATGCCGCGGCCTCATTGAAGCCGAACAAGCCCGTGCCGGCTTCAATGAGGCCGCCCCGTTTTCCGCGGCTTTATGCCGCGGCCTCATTGAAGCCCACCTTTCTGAGCAACCTCACCCACGGGGGCGGCGGTTTTCCGCGGCTTTATGCCGCGGCCTCATTGAAGCGCCACGGACCCGCGCCGGCCCTGGGAGGGTATCGGACGTTTTCCGCGGCTTTATGCCGCGGCCTCATTGAAGCGGCGTCTCCATCTTCTCGAGGAACCCGGCTTCCTGTGCGTTTTCCGCGGCTTTATGCCGCGGCCTCATTGAAGCGACGGCGTGATCGTCTCAGGCGACCCGCCGGGCGACGTGTTTTCCGCGGCTTTATGCCGCGGCCTCATTGAAGCTAATTGCGCCACAGCCAGGCGCCGGCCGCGCTGCCGTCGTTTTCCGCGGCTTTATGCCGCGGCCTCATTGAAGCAGGCAAGCCGCTGTAGCATCCCTCTCTCCCAACGCCTGTTTTCCGCGGCTTTATGCCGCGGCCTCATTGAAGCGAGGCCACCATGCAGGGGACGGAGGACGTGATGCTGAGTTTTCCGCGGCTTTATGCCGCGGCCTCATTGAAGCACGCGGCGAGAGAGGGATGCCCGCCACCAGAACCGTCGTTTTCCGCGGCTTTATGCCGCGGCCTCATTGAAGCGTTACCAGCGGGTAACCAATTCACCCCGATGGAGAGTTTTCCGCGGCTTTATGCCGCGGCCTCATTGAAGCAGAAGGCTCGCAAGCTGTTGGGCCGCGGCGAAGACCGTTTTCCGCGGCTTTATGCCGCGGCCTCATTGAAGCACCATCCCCGCGAGCATCCGCGAAGCGGAGAAGTGCCGTTTTCCGCGGCTTTATGCCGCGGCCTCATTGAAGCGATGCCCCCGTGACGGTGCCGATGGAGAAGGTCGCGGAGTTTTCCGCGGCTTTATGCCGCGGCCTCATTGAAGCGTCGACTCCGGCTACGCGAGCGAGCTGGTGCGGGCGTGGTTTTCCGCGGCTTTATGCCGCGGCCTCATTGAAGCGCGGTCAACTGTGCGCTGTATGCGATGGCGACGGCGGGTTTTCCGCGGCTTTATGCCGCGGCCTCATTGAAGCGCGGCACTGGTGCGCGACCTGAACGGGACGGTGCGGAGTTTTCCGCGGCTTTATGCCGCGGCCTCATTGAAGCCACACGATGCTGCGGGACGGGGACGCCTTCGGGATCCCGTTTTCCGCGGCTTTATGCCGCGGCCTCATTGAAGCTGGTCGCGAGGCCCGGTGTAGCCCGCCTGCGCCTGGGCGGTTTTCCGCGGCTTTATGCCGCGGCCTCATTGAAGCGTCCTGGTTCCCGCGAGCAAGTAGGCCGTGGTGGCGGCGTTTTCCGCGGCTTTATGCCGCGGCCTCATTGAAGCAGACGGTATGGCGGTCGAAGGACTACACCCTGAAGCGTTTTCCGCGGCTTTATGCCGCGGCCTCATTGAAGCATGAACAGCTCTTCCTCGATCGTCAGCTTCGTCTGTTGGTTTTCCGCGGCTTTATGCCGCGGCCTCATTGAAGCGCCCGGATCGGCGGTCGCGCGATCGCGCTCGGCGATACCGTTTTCCGCGGCTTTATGCCGCGGCCTCATTGAAGCGCCCAAGAGGAAGTCTTCAAGCAGACGACGGGCGAGGACGGTTTTCCGCGGCTTTATGCCGCGGCCTCATTGAAGCTGGCTCATGTTCGCGGTGGTGGTCGGGATCATCGCCGCGTTTTCCGCGGCTTTATGCCGCGGCCTCATTGAAGCTCGACCCCATCGCGTCCTTCTGTCCCTCCGCCACCACCGTTTTCCGCGGCTTTATGCCGCGGCCTCATTGAAGCACGACGTGATCCTTGACCGTGAGGACCTATGGCCGGCATGTTTTCCGCGGCTTTATGCCGCGGCCTCATTGAAGCCACCCGCTGTTCTACGCGGAGATGTTCGGGGGGAGGAGTTTTCCGCGGCTTTATGCCGCGGCCTCATTGAAGCACGGCGAGGCGGACAGCTTCGAGATCGCAGAACGGCTCGTTTTCCGCGGCTTTATGCCGCGGCCTCATTGAAGCACCCGACAGGACCTTGAAGGTTTCACGCACGACGTTCGTTTTCCGCGGCTTTATGCCGCGGCCTCATTGAAGCGCCGATGTAGATGGTCTCGGTGCCGCGGATCGTGTCCGTTTTCCGCGGCTTTATGCCGCGGCCTCATTGAAGCACCAGAACGCACTTCGCGTTGCCCGTGCTGCGGCTCAGTTTTCAGCGGCTTTATGCCGCGGCCTCATTGAAGCGCGATCTGGCCAAGCTGCTAAACCGCACCTATCCCGCGTTTTCCGCGGCTTTATGCCGCGGCCTCATTGAAGCCTGCCGAATCTGCATCAAGGCCCCAACCGCCGTCACCGTTTTCCGCGGCTTTATGCCGCGGCCTCATTGAAGCACTCCGTCCCGAGGTCGCAGATCCACCTACGGGAGACGTTTTCCGCGGCTTTATGCCGCGGCCTCATTGAAGCTGTACGCTCGGCGTGATGTCTTCCTGCGTCACGACATGTTTTCCGCGGCTTTATGCCGCGGCCTCATTGAAGCTCACCGTGCCGCGGCTTTCTGACGAAGGAGGCAAGCAGTTTTCCGCGGCTTTATGCCGCGGCCTCATTGAAGCTCGTCTCGGCAGACATGCCGACTCTCGGCGGCATTCTGGTTTTCCGCGGCTTTATGCCGCGGCCTCATTGAAGCGACCAGGGAACCCAGGGCATCCAGGGGCCGGAGATATTCGTTTTCCGCGGCTTTATGCCGCGGCCTCATTGAAGCGGGAACAACGTCTTTCTCAATCCGCCCTACTCCGATCGGTTTTCCGCGGCTTTATGCCGCGGCCTCATTGAAGCCGGCTACCGCGGGATCGGTGGTCACTTCTCCGAATTCGTTTTCCGCGGCTTTATGCCGCGGCCTCATTGAAGCGCCAACACGCGGAACGCGAGTCGATCCGGGTGCAGGGTTTTCCGCGGCTTTATGCCGCGGCCTCATTGAAGCGTAGCCGGCCACGTCACGCCCGAAGCCCGCCAGGCGCGGTTTTCCGCGGCTTTATGCCGCGGCCTCATTGAAGCGAATTCGCCTACGTGCCGGACGGCACTCCGAAAACGCGGTTTTCCGCGGCTTTATGCCGCGGCCTCATTGAAGCTCCGTCCGGGGCGTCTCCGTCCCGTAGTGCGGCGTACGTTTTCCGCGGCTTTATGCCGCGGCCTCATTGAAGCCTCGCGGAGGCGACGCCTGCGCGCTGGATACTCGGGCGTTTTCCGCGGCTTTATGCCGCGGCCTCATTGAAGCGGCGCAGACGGACTGGAATGCGATGCGGATGACGCCGGTTTTCCGCGGCTTTATGCCGCGGCCTCATTGAAGCCGAATCTGCGCCTCGCCATGCGCCCGCGCGTTGTGCGCGTTTTCCGCGGCTTTATGCCGCGGCCTCATTGAAGCAAGAAGACCGAGAGCACCATCGGCCAGTCATCGACGGGGTTTTCCGCGGCTTTATGCCGCGGCCTCATTGAAGCAGCGGCCCGCGGGTGCGCTCCGCCGTGTCCGACAGCGTTTTCCGCGGCTTTATGCCGCGGCCTCATTGAAGCCACACGCCGAACGAACGGCCAGACCGCACGCAGGCCGTTTTCCGCGGCTTTATGCCGCGGCCTCATTGAAGCTTCGCGTCCTGCCCGTGCCGTAGCCATATGTGCGCGGCGTTTTCCGCGGCTTTATGCCGCGGCCTCATTGAAGCGTCATGACTCTGGTACTGTGCATCGTGCTAGTCATGCGTTTTCCGCGGCTTTATGCCGCGGCCTCATTGAAGCTTCGCGTCCTGCCCGTGCCGTAGCCATATGTGCGCGGCGTTTTCCGCGGCTTTATGCCGCGGCCTCATTGAAGCCTCCAGGGCGCGGTCGACAAGCAGGAGGATACGGCCGTCGTTTTCCGCGGCTTTATGCCGCGGCCTCATTGAAGCCTCGATCGTCAGCTTCCATACGGATCGGCTCGCCGCGGTTTTCCGCGGCTTTATGCCGCGGCCTCATTGAAGCTCTTGCGAGAGCTCGGGCATCTCCTCCACCGTCTCGCGTTTTCCGCGGCTTTATGCCGCGGCCTCATTGAAGCCGGTCAACGGATGACGCCACCTCACACTCGCCCCGATTGTTTTCCGCGGCTTTATGCCGCGGCCTCATTGAAGCCGGCACACCAGTGGCGTCCGGCCAGGTGGCAACAAGGTTTTCCGCGGCTTTATGCCGCGGCCTCATTGAAGCACAGGTGTCAGCGGTACGAGTGAAACCTTCCGCGTCAGTTTTCCGCGGCTTTATGCCGCGGCCTCATTGAAGCCTGCTCTACCAGCCCGGCCCCTCGGTCGTGCACCGCGGTTTTCCGCGGCTTTATGCCGCGGCCTCATTGAAGCGGAAACGTCCTCTCCGGCGGCCTCACCGGACTGCTCGGCGTTTTCCGCGGCTTTATGCCGCGGCCTCATTGAAGCGAGCGCGGGGTCGACGCGCTCCGCGCGCTCGTGCGCGGTTTTCCGCGGCTTTATGCCGCGGCCTCATTGAAGCCCGTCGCCGCCAACTCCACCGGCCACGCCGCCGGCGTGTTTTCCGCGGCTTTATGCCGCGGCCTCATTGAAGCACGTCGCCGGAGCATCCCGACCGCTTCTACCAGGTGTTTTCCGCGGCTTTATGCCGCGGCCTCATTGAAGCGTCCCGGTCCAGCCAGCGCCGGAGCGTCGATGGGGAGGTTTTCCGCGGCTTTATGCCGCGGCCTCATTGAAGCACAAGATGGTGAAGGCCCTGGAGAGCGTCGTCTGCGAGGTTTTCCGCGGCTTTATGCCGCGGCCTCATTGAAGCGTGACGTCGGAGACGTCGGCAACGTCCGCAGCAGCCACGTTTTCCGCGGCTTTATGCCGCGGCCTCATTGAAGCGTTTACTCATTTGACTCTCCTCATTGGTTCCTTGCCTGTTTTCCGCGGCTTTATGCCGCGGCCTCATTGAAGCCACCATCGGCGGCGGCATGGCAATCGCCAGCCGCAGCTGTTTTCCGCGGCTTTATGCCGCGGCCTCATTGAAGCATCTCGTCGGGGACCTGATTGACGTGGGCCAGTGGCGTTTTCCGCGGCTTTATGCCGCGGCCTCATTGAAGCGATCCTCTCGCGCTCCACCATTAAGCGGGTAAAGCATGTTTTCCGCGGCTTTATGCCGCGGCCTCATTGAAGCGTTTACTCATTTGACTCTCCTCATTGGTTCCTTGCCTGTTTTCCGCGGCTTTATGCCGCGGCCTCATTGAAGCAGCCCCATCGCCACCTTGTGGGCCACCTTGTGATTCTGTTTTCCGCGGCTTTATGCCGCGGCCTCATTGAAGCGTGACGGACGACAGCTTATCCACCAGTCCCGAAGGACGTTTTCCGCGGCTTTATGCCGCGGCCTCATTGAAGCCATCCAATGATGCCGTCTAGCCCGTCACGCGCTACGTGGTTTTCCGCGGCTTTATGCCGCGGCCTTATTGAAGCGCGCTTCTGGAAGGACTACCGGTGCTCAAGGCATTGGGTTTTCCGCGGCTTTATGCCGCGGCCTCATTGAAGCGTGGCTCCTGTCTGTCCGGTGCCAAGCCTTCCGACAGTTTTCCGCGGCTTTATGCCGCGGCCTCATTGAAGCCTTGTAGGGTTGCCGAACAGGAACATGGCTCCCATACGTTTTCCGCGGCTTTATGCCGCGGCCTCATTGAAGCACGTCTCCGGGAAGTGAGGAGATGCGGCTATTCATGGTTTTCCGCGGCTTTATGCCGCGGCCTCATTGAAGCCGCCCTCGTCGCGGTCTTCGATACCGCGCCACTGCATGTTTTCCGCGGCTTTATGCCGCGGCCTCATTGAAGCTAAGGGAGTGATCTCCCCGAGTCCAAAGTGGTTGGGGGTTTTCCGCGGCTTTATGCCGCGGCCTCATTGAAGCGGCGACTCTACGCGACAGGCTACCTTCACCCGGGTGGTTTTCCGCGGCTTTATGCCGCGGCCTCATTGAAGCGCGACATGCCGCCGGCGGGAGACTTGATAGAAGCAAAGTTTTCCGCGGCTTTATGCCGCGGCCTCATTGAAGCGCGACATGCCGCCGGCGGGAGACTTGATAGAAGCAAAGTTTTCCGCGGCTTTATGCCGCGGCCTCATTGAAGCGAGGTCGGGGCGGGGATCCCCATGCGCTCGTGCATCCGTTTTCCGCGGCTTTATGCCGCGGCCTCATTGAAGCGGCATTCCAGGCCCGCGGGGTTTCGATTTCCTCGAGCCGTTTTCCGCGGCTTTATGCCGCGGCCTCATTGAAGCGACGATCACTCCGTCCGCACGTCCCTGGCGATACCGGTTTTCCGCGGCTTTATGCCGCGGCCTCATTGAAGCGGAGCTGGGAGAGCATCGTGGGGCTGATGCCGATCTCGTTTTCCGCGGCTTTATGCCGCGGCCTCATTGAAGCCCACGCGCTTCTCGTATGCGGACTCGGATGCGTCGCGTTTTCCGCGGCTTTATGCCGCGGCCTCATTGAAGCTGCACGACGCGCACGCGTCCGACCAGGGCGCTCACGGGGTTTTCCGCGGCTTTATGCCGCGGCCTCATTGAAGCCTGCCCGATCCGAAAGATGTCGTCTCGAGCGCCTACGGTTTTCCGCGGCTTTATGCCGCGGCCTCATTGAAGCAGCAGCACGTCGCGCACCGCCGAGAGCATCCGGGCCGGGTTTTCCGCGGCTTTATGCCGCGGCCTCATTGAAGCCCCCTGATGGGTGAGCGAGATGTTTGACTGGATGGTGGTTTTCCGCGGCTTTATGCCGCGGCCTCATTGAAGCAAGCCTCCAAGCTCGTCGGACAGCTTCTTCCAGCCGGGGTTTTCCGCGGCTTTATGCCGCGGCCTCATTGAAGCTGCACGACGCGCACGCGTCCGACCAGGGCGCTCACGGGGTTTTCCGCGGCTTTATGCCGCGGCCTCATTGAAGCGACGTGCCGAGATGCGGGAGCGCCTTGAGGAAGTGTGTTTTCCGCGGCTTTATGCCGCGGCCTCATTGAAGCAGACGATGAGGGAGGGCCACCTGCGAGGAGAATGTCCGTTTTCCGCGGCTTTATGCCGCGGCCTCATTGAAGCGAGATCGCTCATGCCGGTCAGCCGCATGGCACGCTGGGTTTTCCGCGGCTTTATGCCGCGGCCTCATTGAAGCAAGGCTTCGTGACCATGAAGATCAAGCTCGCCTACGACGTTTTCCGCGGCTTTATGCCGCGGCCTCATTGAAGCATTTTCAGGCGCCGAGCGGCAATCACCCGCCCTGCGCGTTTTCCGCGGCTTTATGCCGCGGCCTCATTGAAGCGCGGATGAGTTCGAGCAGGCGCTCGTGCTCAACCCGGGTTTTCCGCGGCTTTATGCCGCGGCCTCATTGAAGCGGGCGGTCCTTGCGCTTCCACGAGGTCGCCGGCGAAGCGTTTTCCGCGGCTTTATGCCGCGGCCTCATTGAAGCGCGCGAGATCGAGGCCGAAGGGGGTCCCCGTTTCCATCTGTTTTCCGCGGCTTTATGCCGCGGCCTCATTGAAGCGTCCCCTTCCGCGTCCACGTGTCCGAGCCGTGCCGCTGTTTTCCGCGGCTTTATGCCGCGGCCTCATTGAAGCGTCGAGCTCGACGCGGCGACGCTGTACACGCTGACGGTGTTTTCCGCGGCTTTATGCCGCGGCCTCATTGAAGCAACGTCCGTTGAACTGGCGTTCAAAGGGCGTTCGTCCGTTTTCCGCGGCTTTATGCCGCGGCCTCATTGAAGCCTCGTTCATCGCCGATACGCGAGGCTTCTCGGCGACCGTTTTCCGCGGCTTTATGCCGCGGCCTCATTGAAGCCTTCGAGGCCAGGTAGTAGTTGTCATCAGCGATGGCGGTTTTCCGCGGCTTTATGCCGCGGCCTCATTGAAGCACCGCATCGCGGTAAAGGCTGGCTTGCTCGGTACCCACGTTTTCCGCGGCTTTATGCCGCGGCCTCATTGAAGCCTGACTCGACAATCGCGAAGATCGATGCGATTGCGAAACGTTTTCCGCGGCTTTATGCCGCGGCCTCATTGAAGCGGCAAGGCTGGCAGGAACGAGGCATGGGACTGCCGCGTTTTCCGCGGCTTTATGCCGCGGCCTCATTGAAGCCACGCGATGCGGGTCGACTCCCGCGTCAGCGCCAGCTTGGTTTTCCGCGGCTTTATGCCGCGGCCTCATTGAAGCGGCGGCATGTCCCGGCTGGCCGTGGACGCGACCACGGGCGTTTTCCGCGGCTTTATGCCGCGGCCTCATTGAAGCCAGCGGGGCCTGGACGGCATGAGGGGAGGCTGAGATGGGTTTTCCGCGGCTTTATGCCGCGGCCTCATTGAAGCCTGCCCGATCCAGGGAAGGTGATCCCGCGCGACTACGACGTTTTCCGCGGCTTTATGCCGCGGCCTCATTGAAGCGACGTCCGGCCGCCCTTGTGCGACTCCCGGCGGCCACGTTTTCCGCGGCTTTATGCCGCGGCCTCATTGAAGCCTCGACAATGCCGAGGCGCGACTCGATGCGTTCGAGCGCGTTTTCCGTGGCTTTATGCCGCGGCCTCATTGAAGCGACGATGATGGCCCTATCGCCGAGCGGGTGGTCCAGGTGTTTTCCGCGGCTTTATGCCGCGGCCTCATTGAAGCCACGCGATGCGGGTCGACTCCCGCGTCAGCGCCAGCTTGGTTTTCCGCGGCTTTATGCCGCGGCCTCATTGAAGCAGCAGCACGTCGCGCACCGCCGAGAGCATCCGGGCCGGGTTTTCCGCGGCTTTATGCCGCGGCCTCATTGAAGCCCCTGCTGCCTGGCAGCACGCTCGATGCGGGCGCCCGGTTTTCCGCGGCTTTATGCCGCGGCCTCATTGAAGCACGAACGCTCGCCGCGTGTGCAACACGGAAGTCCGCCCGTTTTCCGCGGCTTTATGCCGCGGCCTCATTGAAGCCCTTCGGCGCGGGGCCCGTCAGCACCATCTCCGCAATGTTTTCCGCGGCTTTATGCCGCGGCCTCATTGAAGCGACGATGACGGCCCCATCGCCGAGAAGGTGGTCCAGGGTTTTCCGCGGCTTTATGCCGCGGCCTCATTGAAGCCACTGGCTGCCGGCGGTCGACTGATGATGCACGCCGCGTTTTCCGCGGCTTTATGCCGCGGCCTCATTGAAGCAAGCCGGGCGAGCTCCCGAGGTAGCGCTCGCCGCCGAGGTTTTCCGCGGCTTTATGCCGCGGCCTCATTGAAGCAGCTGCGAGCGTCCCGCCCACTCGTCGATGCACTCCTGTTTTCCGCGGCTTTATGCCGCGGCCTCATTGAAGCCACTGGCTGCCGGGCGACTGATGCACGCCGCCACCCTCGTTTTCCGCGGCTTTATGCCGCGGCCTCATTGAAGCGCGATCGGGAGTGTCGTGCGGGTCCCGAGAAACACCGATGTTTTCCGCGGCTTTATGCCGCGGCCTCATTGAAGCAAGCTCGGCATCTACCCCGTCACCACCACCCACGCCGGGTTTTCCGCGGCTTTATGCCGCGGCCTCATTGAAGCAAGAACGCCCTGTTCACGCTGGAGTCGTACCGGAGCGTGTTTTCCGCGGCTTTATGCCGCGGCCTCATTGAAGCGAGCCCGGCGCGCGCACGGCACCGGCCCGGACATCCGTTTTCCGCGGCTTTATGCCGCGGCCTCATTGAAGCAAGCGATCGGGCGCCGGACAGGACGTCGCCGAACGCCGTTTTCCGCGGCTTTATGCCGCGGCCTCATTGAAGCGCGATGTACTGCAAGTGCTGCAAGTCCGACTCGGCGACGTTTTCCGCGGCTTTATGCCGCGGCCTCATTGAAGCGACGCGCAGCCGGGGTACGACCCGGGCGACAGCGGCGGTTTTCCGCGGCTTTATGCCGCGGCCTCATTGAAGCCGGGGTTCAGCAATCCAAATCTCCCGATCCCGCACGAGTTTTCCGCGGCTTTATGCCGCGGCCTCATTGAAGCCCCGCCCCTCCGACACCCCGGCCCTCGACGCGCCGGCGTTTTCCGCGGCTTTATGCCGCGGCCTCATTGAAGCCCCATCGAGCTCGCGGGCCGGTGCATCGAGAGCGGCTGTTTTCCGCGGCTTTATGCCGCGGCCTCATTGAAGCACGTGGCCGATATGGTACTGTATAGTATCTCCCACGTCGTTTTCCGCGGCTTTATGCCGCGGCCTCATTGAAGCTCGTACACGTGTCCCCATTGTGGCCATGACGGCAAGGTGTTTTCCGCGGCTTTATGCCGCGGCCTCATTGAAGCAAGTCCACGCGGGGCACGGTGCTGAGCATTATCCCGGTTTTCCGCGGCTTTATGCCGCGGCCTCATTGAAGCCCGAAGTACTGCTCGCATAGGTGCTCGGAGGCGATCCGGGTTTTCCGCGGCTTTATGCCGCGGCCTCATTGAAGCAGTGGGAGGATGCCGCATGAGCGACCCCGCGGAATGCGTTTTCCGCGGCTTTATGCCGCGGCCTCATTGAAGCGATGCGGAGATCTCAGGCGTCACGGATCACCCGGCCGGACGTTTTCCGCGGCTTTATGCCGCGGCCTCATTGAAGCCGGCGACATGGGCTGTTGGTCGGTCGAGAGCGAGCACAGGTTTTCCGCGGCTTTATGCCGCGGCCTCATTGAAGCTGCTCATGGGAGGGGACCATCTCGACCTCGAAGAACATCGTTTTCCGCGGCTTTATGCCGCGGCCTCATTGAAGCGATGGCGGCGAGAGCATCACCGCGACCGGGGATCACCGGTTTTCCGCGGCTTTATGCCGCGGCCTCATTGAAGCGTCATCCACTGCGAGAAGGCGTCGTGAGCGTTGCGGGTTTTCCGCGGCTTTATGCCGCGGCCTCATTGAAGCACGTTCCAGAGCGCCGCCGGTGTGATCGACGTCGCAGGTTTTCCGCGGCTTTATGCCGCGGCCTCATTGAAGCATCAAGGATGCCCCGACGCTCGCCAGAGCCCTCCCTGTTTTCCGCGGCTTTATGCCGCGGCCTCATTGAAGCGACGGCGCGAACTACATGCAGCTCGCGTTGGCCCACGTTTTCCGCGGCTTTATGCCGCGGCCTCATTGAAGCCACGAGCCTGCGTCCGCCTGGCGGGAGAGGGCCTCCCACGTTTTCCGCGGCTTTATGCCGCGGCCTCATTGAAGCGTGGACCGACACCCCGAGCTTGTCGAGGCGGTCGAGGTTTTCCGCGGCTTTATGCCGCGGCCTCATTGAAGCAGCGGGAGGATGCCGTCATGAGCGACCCCGCGGAATGCGTTTTCCGCGGCTTTATGCCGCGGCCTCATTGAAGCCGAACGACCTGTGTGGCCGCGAATCGGGCCACCACCCGCGTTTTCCGCGGCTTTATGCCGCGGCCTCATTGAAGCGGCAAACTGAGAGAGGTTCACCTCGAGCAGCTTCGAGGTTTTCCGCGGCTTTATGCCGCGGCCTCATTGAAGCCAGTCGAGCGCCCGGGCCGCGATCCAGGGCTCGCAGGTTTTCCGCGGCTTTATGCCGCGGCCTCATTGAAGCGTCTCCTCCGCCGGCCAGTCCGGCGACGTGGGAGATACGTTTTCCGCGGCTTTATGCCGCGGCCTCATTGAAGCAAGGCTTCGTGAGCCATGAAGATCAAGCTCGCCTACGTTTTCCGCGGCTTTATGCCGCGGCCTCATTGAAGCATCAAGGCGGGCGGTCGTTGAAGAAATGCTTGCCAAGTTTTCCGCGGCTTTATGCCGCGGCCTCATTGAAGCTCTGTCTCGCCGGGCGGCTTGTACCCAATCACAATATTGTTTTCCGCGGCTTTATGCCGCGGCCTCATTGAAGCATGCGCCATCGGGCGGGGGAGGGACCGCCCCTTCCCTGTTTTCCGCGGCTTTATGCCGCGGCCTCATTGAAGCGTGCCTCTGTCGTGGTCGTCGCCGGCCGGGCTCTACCGTTTTCCGCGGCTTTATGCCGCGGCCTCATTGAAGCCCCTCGGCGTAGCGCAGGCGGCCGGGGTCGTCGAGTGTTTTCCGCGGCTTTATGCCGCGGCCTCATTGAAGCATACATGATGGCGGAGATCGGTCGAGTCCCGGCCGCCGTTTTCCGCGGCTTTATGCCGCGGCCTCATTGAAGCGGGCTTGTGCGGGGTGCTCATCGCCGCCGTGAACGTGCGTTTTCCGCGGCTTTATGCCGCGGCCTCATTGAAGCGCGGGCCACGTCTGCCCGCGTCGCTGGGTGATCTCCTGTGTTTTCCGCGGCTTTATGCCGCGGCCTCATTGAAGCGCCTTCGCAGCTTGCGAGCATTGCGCGAACGATGATGTTTTCCGCGGCTTTATGCCGCGGCCTCATTGAAGCCGATACGCGGCGCGCGTTGCGGGCGCGAAGGCGCCGGTTTTCCGCGGCTTTATGCCGCGGCCTCATTGAAGCTTCGGGTTGCTTGGCGGGTCTTCGGCGACGCGGAGAGTTTTCCGCGGCTTTATGCCGCGGCCTCATTGAAGCACACGGGACGGCCGCTCCCGCCAGAGCGGCCGTCCCTGTTTTCCGCGGCTTTATGCCGCGGCCTCATTGAAGCCCTCGAAGAAGGGCTCAGTATCGAGGATGCGTCCGCGGTTTTCCGCGGCTTTATGCCGCGGCCTCATTGAAGCACTGAGTCCGAGCGACGCGCCCAAACTTAGTCAAAGAAGTTTTCCGCGGCTTTATGCCGCGGCCTCATTGAAGCCCCAACTGCCGGCCGCCGAAGTACCACGTGCCCGCGGGTTTTCCGCGGCTTTATGCCGCGGCCTCATTGAAGCGATACCCTGGAGGTTGATGCCGCTGACTCCTGGCTGGCGTTTTCCGCGGCTTTATGCCGCGGCCTCATTGAAGCTTGTTGCTCCCCGGTCGAGTGTACCGCCCCGGATTCTGTTTTCCGCGGCTTTATGCCGCGGCCTCATTGAAGCCCGGCACCTGCAGATGATCCGGTCTTACTGGCTCATTAGGTTTTCCGCGGCTTTATGCCGCGGCCTCATTGAAGCGATACCCTGGAGGTTGATGCCGCTGACTCCTGGCTGGCGTTTTCCGCGGCTTTATGCCGCGGCCTCATTGAAGCTTGATGGGGCTCGCACTGGTCGGCACGGCTACCAACGTTTTCCGCGGCTTTATGCCGCGGCCTCATTGAAGCTCATACCCAATGGGCGCGACACCTGGATCCGTTAAGGTTTTCCGCGGCTTTATGCCGCGGCCTCATTGAAGCGAGGGGGTGAAGTGGTCGGGCGCGCAGATGAGCGACGGGTTTTCCGCGGCTTTATGCCGCGGCCTCATTGAAGCGATATTGATAGAGCCCCGGACGGCCGCCCGGGCCCTTCGTTTTCCGCGGCTTTATGCCGCGGCCTCATTGAAGCGCGGGGTCGAAGCGCGCCACCACCCGCTGCCCGTCGTGTTTTCCGCGGCTTTATGCCGCGGCCTCATTGAAGCACTGCGCCGTCCCGTCGTCCCATGTCGCCGCCAGGTCGGTTTTCCGCGGCTTTATGCCGCGGCCTCATTGAAGCGTCCACAGGCCGGCCACCTCGTACTCCACCGCCCGCCGGTTTTCCGCGGCTTTATGCCGCGGCCTCATTGAAGCACTGCGCCGTCCCGTCGTCCCATGTCGCCGCCAGGTCGGTTTTCCGCGGCTTTATGCCGCGGCCTCATTGAAGCGTCCACAGGCCGGCCACCTCGTACTCCACCGCCCGCCGGTTTTCCGCGGCTTTATGCCGCGGCCTCATTGAAGCCAAATCGTCAGGCCGACGCGGTACGGATGCCCGCCGTGTTTTCCGCGGCTTTATGCCGCGGCCTCATTGAAGCGAACCGCTCGATCGTCTCGTGCCACTTGCTGCCTGCGTTTTCCGCGGCTTTATGCCGCGGCCTCATTGAAGCTGCACCCCCATTTTTCTGACGCGCCTCCGCCGGCAGGCCCGGCATCTCGCTCGGACACGCGGTCGCGCTGGGAGGATGACGCAGGCGCGCGGCTTGTGGGCGGTGAGCGCGATCGCACCGTCGAGCAATCGTGTCCACGATCCAGGCGTCATGGTCCTCGGCCAACATGCTGGTGATCAAGAATCCGCTCGCCTGCAACACAGCTCGTTTTTTTGCGAACCCAGCGTTGTCCCGGTCACGATTCGCCGCCGTTCCCAACAGCGCGAGATTGCCCAAACGGTAGTCTCTTACCCATGAAGTCTTCGACAAAACGACGATGATTTTTCCGCCAACCGGCGTTCGGTTCCGGCTATGCCGGGTTGGGTGAAAGCGTCCGGCTACCGGTTCGAATTCGGGTGACCCCGCCTCAGCGCGCGAGCCAGCCGCCCGCGGCCTGGATGGGGAACGGATCTCCCGGGACGCTCACCCACACTGCCAGAGCCTCGCGGGGGGCCGGGTTCGAGGCCGCGGGCAGCGTCCCCGAGACTTCGTACCCGGTCCCGGTAGCGCTCATCCGGTGCCGGCTCCATCCGAGCACCACGAAATCGTGCTCCAGGGTGCGGCCGTGGTTCTCGCCGGCCCCGACCTCGGTGGAAAGGTCGAAACCGAGCCGCGCGACGTGCAACTCCAATAACCGGGGAACCTCGACGGCGGGGTCGAAGCTCGCCTCGAAACGGCCATCGCGCACGTCCACCGAGAGCGGCCCGACGTCGGCGACGGCGGGAAGATCGAGCTTCGGGTTGCGGAACCAGCCCCGCCACTCCCGGCCCCCGACCACGAAGCCGGGGGTGTAGATCCCACGGGTATGCCCCACCTCCCGGTACGCCTGCTGCCGGAGCGAATGCTCGCGTGTGGCGAAGCGGTCCGGCCACCCGATGTAGTCCCAGTAGTCCACGTGGAACGCGACCGGCACCACCCGGCTCCAGAGATCGGAGCGGTCTTCGAGGCCGTTGACCCACTTCTCGGCCGGCGGACAGCTACTGCATCCCTCCGAGGTGAACAGCTCGATCAAGGTGACCCGCGAGGCCGGGCCCCGGACGTCGCCGCTCTGGGCCGATGCCAGGACCGGCGCCGCGAGGGCGAGAGACAGAACGGCGAGGCGGCGAAGCATGGCGAGGCTCCTCGAATGTCGGCTCGAATCGATCCATGAATCGGCCGGTAGCGGCGCGGGTGCCGGTTCCGGCCTGGGCACGGATGCCGCACCATACACCGACCGCCGGACCGGAGCATGTATTCCCTCCGCCCCGTTCGGGGACGACGCACCGGGCCGCGGACGCCGGGCCACATCCCTCGCCGCTGCAACGAGGTCCCCGCGCGGCCGATGGATGCGGGAAGACGTCCGTTCGTACGGATGGAGTCGCTCGATGTACGGGGAGAGTGGCCGGACATTCGAATATCGCTTTACACGGAGGATGACCGACCAAGGGCATGTCCCGGGACTCGAACCGCGTTTGGACATCCCGAAACCATCATGTCAGGCTCATCGAGGATCCGTGGCTGCCCCGTATCGTGGTCCACCGGCCCCATACCGGTCCGCGGAAAGTCGTCATCGCACGCAAGAGGAAGCCAAGTGATGGACTACACCTGCATTCGTACCGAAACGAGGGGGGCGGTCGGCCTGGTGGTGCTCGATCGGCCCAAGGTGCTGAACGCGCTCAACCGGGCGCTGATCGACGAACTCGGCGAGGCGCTCGCGGGCTTCGACGCCGACGACGCCATCGGCGCGATGGTGGTGACCGGGAACGAGAAGGCGTTCGCGGCCGGCGCCGACATCGCGGAGATGATGGACAAGAGCGCCATGGACATGTTCACCGCCCGCCATTTCGAGGGATGGGCGCGCATCGAGGGCGTACGCAAGCCGGTCATCGCGGCCGTCGCCGGCTACGCGCTCGGGGGCGGCTGCGAGCTGGCGATGGCCTGCGACATCGTCATCGCCGCCGACAACGCCCGCTTCGGGCAGCCGGAGATCAAGCTCGGGGTGCCGCCCGGGCTCGGCGGCACCCAGCGCCTGCCGCGCGTGGCCGGCAAGGCCAAGGCGATGGATCTCTGCCTCACCGCGCGCATGATGGACGCGGACGAGGCCGAGCGCTGCGGGCTCGCGAGCCGCGTCGTCCCCCTCGACCGCCTGCTCGACGAGGCGATGGAGGCCGCGCAGGTCATCGCCTCGATGTCCCGCCCCGCCGTCCTGATGGTCAAGGAGGCTGTCGACCGCGCGTACGAGACGACCCTCGAATCCGGACTCGACGCCGAGCGTGGGCTGTTCAACCTGGCGTTCTCGAGTGCCGACAAGCACGAGGGGATGCGCGCGTTCCTCGACAAGCGGGCGCCGCGGTGGAAGCACCGCTGAAAGGCATGCGGGCGTTTTCGGAGAAGCGGGCGGCGCGGTGGGAGCAGGGAGCACTGCCGAGCGGAAGACGTACAGGCAGCTTCGCGAGCCGCGCGCCCGCTACCTGCGTGGACCGGGAAGCCGGCCGGATTTCGCGTACGGTGGCTCGCGGGCGGGCGAGACAGGCGGCGCGGTGAAGCAGTCCCCGGCGCCCGGACCATCATGTACGAAGCGGGGGAAGAAGTGCATGGACGGATCTGCGGTTTCGGCGCTGCGGGGAGGGGGAGGAGGGGGCGGCGACGGCACCCCGGACGTGGCGATTGTCGGGTCCGGGGTCGGCGGCGCCATCATGGCGCGGACCATCGCGCCCACCGGCGCCCGGGTGCTCATTCTCGAACGCGGCGAGCCATTGCGCCCCGACCCGCGGCCCCTCGATGCCCAAGCCGTCTTCCGCGACGCCGACTACCGGGCCCGCGAGACTTGGTTCGATCACCGCGGCAAGCCCTTCAATCCGATCATCTACTACCAGGTCGGCGGCAACACGAAGTTCTTCGGCGCCGTGATGCTCCGCTACCGCCGGGAGGATTTCGGGGCCGTCGAGCACTTGGGCGGAGTCTCACCCGCCTGGCCCTTTCCCTACGAGGAGCTCGAACCGTACTACTGCCAGGCGGAGGCATTGTTCCGGGTCCACGGCCGCGCGGGCGAAGATCCCCTCGAACCCCCTCGAACACGAGCCTTCCCCCATCCGCCGGCTGCCGACGAAACCTCGATCGCGCGGGCGCGTGAGCGTCTGGAGCGCACCGGTCTGCGAACCTTCACCACCCCTCTGTGCGTCGACGTCGAGGCATGGCTCCGCTACGCGCCGACGCACTGGGGCGGCTATCCCAACACCGGCAGCGCCAAGGCGGATGCCGAGAACGCTCCGTTGCAGGAGGCGATGGCCTACGACAACGTGCGGCTGTGGAGCGGCGCCAAGGTCACGCGACTGCGTACCGATCCGAAGGGCGAAGCGATCGTCGCCCTCGACGTGGAGCACCGTGGCGAGCGGAAGTCGGTGACACCACGATGGGTGGTGCTGTCCGCCGGCACGGTCGACTCGGCAGCGCTGCTGCTGCGCTCGGCCAGCGACAAGCTGCCCCGTGGCCTGGCGAATCGCTCTGGAATGGTGGGCCGCCATTTCATGAACCACCACTGCAGCGCGCTGATGGCGGTGGACCCGCGCACCCGCAACGACGCGGTGTACCAGAAAACCATCGGGATCAACGACTACTACTTCAGCGACGGCGAAGGCGGCCCCCCGTTGGGACACGCGGAGCTCATGGGGAAGATATCGGTTCCCATGCTGCAATCGTTCGGAGCCCGGCTGCCGCGCCCCCTGCTGGACTGGCTGTGCGCCCACTCCCTGGACTGGTTCCTGATCACCGAGGATTTGCCACTGCCCGGGAACCGTCTGAACGTCGACGCCTCGGGACGCATCCATATCCACTACCGGCGGTCCAACTGGCCGGCGCACGGGCGCCTGGTGGCCAGGATGAAGAAACACCTGCGCGCCGCCGGTTATCCGCTGCTGCTGTCCAAGGCTTTCGATCTGAGCTACACCACCCATCAGTGCGGTACGGTGCGCATGGGGCTCGATCCCGCCAAGGCGCCGCTCGATCCCTGGTGCCGCAGCTTCGATCACCCCAACCTGTGGGTCGTGGACGCGAGCTGCCTGCCTACCTCCGCGGCGGTCGGCCCCTGCCTGACCGTCGCCGCCCAGGCCCTCCGAGCCGGAGACCGTTGGCTGCGCGAGACGGGCTCGGCGCAGGCGGCGGTCCCCGTCCGGAACAACGGTCAACCGGCTCGGTCCGCCATGTCTTCGTAAGCCTCGGGCGGCGGGCAGGCACAAGAGAGTTTGCGGTCGCCGTGGACGTCGTCGATGCGGGCCACCGGCGGCCAGTGCTTGTCCTCGCGCGCAGGGCCTCCACCGCCTCTCGCCCGGTCAGCGCCGGGTCGAGGACCGGCGGCTCGTCGTCTCGAATGGATGCCGGGACGGTCCGGTGGATGAGGCCGTCGAGGGTGGGGACGCCGATGGCTTCGAGCATCGCGTCGACGTCTTGCCGGGCGGAGCCGATGTGGCGCGATGCGAAGTCGTCCCGCCTCTCGATCTCGTCGGGCGGGCGGGTCGCGGACATGGGTTGCGGATCCTCCGCCGCCGGAGCGGCGCGTTCATTCAATCGAGCGATTCGAGCCAAGCCCCATAGGCGGCCTCGTCCATCAGCCCGTCGAGCTCCGAGGCGTCCTTGATCCGGAGCCGGAAGAACCATCCGTCGCCAATCGGGTCGGCGTTGATCTGTCCCGGCTCGTCCACCAGCGATTCGTTGACCTCCGTCACCGTGCCGCCGACGGGCATCTTGAGCTCTCCGGCCGCCTTCACCGATTCGATGACCGCGGCTTCCTCGCCCTGATCGAGCTCCGCGCCCATTTCCGGAAGCTCGACGAAGACCAGCTCGCCGAGCTGCTCCTGCGCGTAGTCGGTGATGCCGACAACGGCGGTGTCATCGTCCTCCATCCGGATCCACTCGTGATCCTCGGTGAACCACAACTCACCCATCGCAAGTCCTCTCCTGTCTCGTCATGCGCAGCCGGACGATGGTGCCGACGCCTGAAGCGGGATTATCAATGAAATCACCGGATACGGCACCTGAACCGCCTCGATCGGAGCCGGTATCGGGGATGATGGAATCGGTGCGCCCGCGAGGCGCCCTGGGAACGGCGTGTCCTGGGAGCGCGGGCGTCCGTCAGGACGCGCCGCTCCCAGGAGGGAGGCACGAAGGCTGGAGCAGCGAGGCGGGGCGTTCATTGCTCCACGTCGTCGCGTTTGTACTCCGCCCTGGTTTCCGCGACGTGGTCGAGGAGGCGTTGCCCCGTCCCGTAGCGGATGCGCCTCGCCTCGATGGAGACCTCGCCGTCGGCGACGATTTCGCGCAAGGCTTCGACCGCCCGCTCGATGCCGGCGGCGTCCAGGGCGAGGTCCTCGGAGAAGTTCAGCTCGCTCCACGTTCCGCCGCCCTCCGCCTGGACGCTGATGCGCAGGCCGCCGGCAACTCCGTCGTGCTTCTTCAGGTGGGCGATGAAGCCGTAGGCGGTGCGGGTGGTCTCGAACCGGAAGCCGGCGGGCGGCGTCCATGTCGCGGGCCTGTCCTGTCGATGGGCCGCTCGACGGGCTGGTCGGCGATCTCGCGCCGGTGCACCCAGGCGGGCGCCGGCCGGGACCGCGAAGGGCTCGGTGTAGGCGCCGCCCGCCACCGTGGGGTCGGAGCCGTCGGTGGTGTAGCGGATGGGCACGGCCGGCGGCGCGGCGCGGATCTCGACCATGCGCTCGCCGCTCCCGGCTTCCAACCTGCCGGGGTGGGCCTCGGCCTCCGGCATATCAGAGCGAGCCCCGGCTTCCGGCATACCAAAGCCGCCCTCGGTTTCCGGCATACCGGGGCCATCCCCGGCTTCCAACCTGCCGGGGCGGGCGTCCACGTACTCGCGCGACTTCAGGGTGATGCGGTTCGACCACTCCACGGGCTCGCCGGTGTCGTGCCCGCCGGTGGAGTCCACGGCGAGGAACGAGACCTCGAGGTCGGCCGTCTCGAAATCGCCCCCGTCGAGCTTCATCGAGGCCGGCGTGGCCTTGCCGCCGAACTCCGCGTACAGGGTGTCCCCGTGGACCGGCGACAGGCGCAGCCTGGCCACCCCCGTGTCCTCGTCCCGGTGCAGCTCCCGGATGCGGACGGTGGTCGCGGGCTTCGGGAAGGGTCCCTTGTTGACGTAGCTCCCTTCCTCGCGCCAGACGTCCTTGTGGAAGCAGTCCGCCTTCATCCGGTCGAGGGCGTCGGGACGGTGCCACTGCCACCCCGGAGCGGTCGCGGCCCGGCGCCGGATCTCCGTCCACAGCATCGAGCGCTGGGTGAACAGCCTCGCCTCCACCTTCTTGCGGAAGGTCTCGCTCGCGACGTCCGTGGTGTACTTCTGCCGGTCCGCGAGCGCCGCCACCACCTGCTCCTCGCCGTCGTAGCGGTTCTCCTTGAACTCCATGAGGAAATCCACCTTCGCGAGCCGATCCCGGGTGGGGTAGTACAAGGTGGTGAAGGTCTCGCGGACGGCGCTGTGGAACTGGGCGAGGAAGCGGGGCAGGAGCTGGTCGCGCGCCTGCTGCATCTGCGGGTCGCCGTCGGACACGCCCTCCTCGTGCATCTCGCCGATGATCTGGCGGATCGCCTTGAGCTCACGCGCGCTCCAGGAGCGAATCGAAGGCGCGCTGCCCGGTCAGGAAGCGGATGCGGTTCCGGTAGGTGAGCTGCTCGTACAGCGTGACGAGGTCCGGATGCAGGCCGGCCGGGTGCGGCTCGGCCACCACCAGGGTCACCCGCTCGGGGTGGACGTCGATCCCGTCCACCGCCGGGAGCGGTTGCAGGCGCTGGTAGCACGCGCCCTCGGCCGGCTCGAAGATCTCCGTCAGCCGCTCCTTGAGCTCCTTCGTGGCCTGGTCGCGGACGTAGGCGCCCGCGGTGGTGGTCACACGGGCGATGAGGTTCTGCACGTTGCGCAGGTGCAGGCGCCCGTCGTTCGTGGCGTGCAGGTACCAGGCGGCGGTCACGAGGCGCGCGACGACCTCGTTCTGCAATCTGGAGACGTCGCGCCCCGGCGCGCACAGGTGGGCCACGATCTATCGAGGTCGTGGGCGGCGATGAGGTACGGATCGTGGCCGGTGGCCCAGATCCGGGAGACGACGATCCGCATCAGGCGGATCAGGCGGATCAGGCCGCGGGTCTGCTGGAAGCCCTGAATCCGGCCGGGTCGATGCGCCCGTCGACCAGGTCGGTGAGGTCGAGCACGGTGTCGCGGCGCGCGGGGTCGAACACGCTGGCCCGCGGGGTACATGCCTGCTTGACGGTCTTCACGGGGGCATGGCCTTTGGTGCCTTTGATGTTCGTTCAAGCGGCCCGGGGAGCCGGCTTGGGGGCTCCGGGGCGGTCCGGTTTTGCGGGTGGCGGGAGTCTGCCATGAACGAGGGTCAAGCACACGAGAGGGTGTGCGGACGCCGCCCGGTCAGGTCCGTCGGCCGGGAGGATGCGCAGACGGTGCGGCGCACGAGGGGTTCAGTGCCCCGCCCATCCGCGGCTCAGGCTCCGGCGTCTGGCGTCGTCGTCGAGTATGCGGGCGCATGACTCCCAGTCCACCGGGAGGACCTCGTGGTACCGGAGCGCGAAGGGATGTTCCGTCCGGCACGGCGTCGAACTTCCGATGAATGCTCTATTGGTGAGAAATGCGGGATAGCGGGTGCAGACAGCCCGAAATTTCGGTACTCAAGTTTCGGGATTCAAAATATCTTGAATCAGGCGATGGATTCCCGCTTTCGCGGGAATGACGTCATTTCAGCGAGACACGTTACTTTTACGCTGGCCGTGGCCGTCTGGCCGTCATTCCCGCGAAAGCGGGAATCCACTTCGGTCAGCGAATCCCGAAACTCGAGTTCGGTATCTCCGCGCTGTTCGACGATCCAGGCCGGTTCATTCAGGCAGCGCATTCGGCCAAATGCGCCAGCAAGGATGGAATGCCGGGCTCGTAGCCGCCGTCTCGCGCCCACACCACGCCCCGGGCGACCAGCTCCCGGCGCACCTGTCGAGCGTCCAGACCCTCCCCGCGCCGTTCGCAACAGGCGGCCAGCGTGTCCGACACCTCGGCGCGGGACGCCCGATTGTCTTCGCCGACAAAGAGCTGCGCCAAAGCGGCGGCGTACGGAAGCAACCCTGCATCGTCCAACTCGTCGACCCGGCTGCCGTAGAAGGCGGTCTTGATGGACGAGAATGCCGCCAAGGCCTGATCGGCAACGGCGGTGTCGATGTGCTTCGCACCGCGCGCGTTCAGTGCCGTGACGGTAGCGGCGCCGACCTCCTGGATAAAATAGGGGTACAGGCTCGCCGCATCCAGCAGCCGGGCCAAGGCGTCCGCGTCCGTCGAGCAGCCCGAATCCTCCAATGGCTTCATCAGCGCATCCCGATCCTCGCCCGGCTTCAGGCGACCGACCGGCACCCGCAGGGATCGCTCCCAGAAGGTCGTCCCCATGCCTCGCAGCGCCTGCTGAATGCCCGGTGTCCCCGCCAGGATCAACAGGAAGGGGGCCCCCATCCGACGAATGCTCTGCGAGGCGTCCAACAGCCGCCCCCCGATCTCCGGGGACAGCGCGTGCGCCTCGTCCACCAGCAGGGCGAAGGGGCCTTTGGCGCAACGGGATGCAAGCATTTGCCTCGTGGACGGCCTATCGGCCTGATTCAGGTCCAGGCGGACGCCGAACAGGGACAGACGGCCGGACACGACCCCGCCCGTCCGCTCCGACAGGCGGCGCAGCGCTCCACGCCAGCCGTCGCCGGGGACCAGGGCGTCGGCCAGCGCCTGCCACGATGCCAGCTCCTCATGGGCCGTCGCCCGAACCACCTGGGCTCCGATCTGCTCCAGGCGATCCCCGATGACGTCCAGGAGCACGGTCTTGCCATTGCCCCGGGGGCCATGAAGGATGACGTCCGCGGCCGGAGCGGCCTTCGCCTCGATTGCGGCATCCATGGGCGCCATGGCCCGAATCTCCCCGTCCCTGCCCGCCAGGTGGGGAGGATGGGCTCCGGTGCCGGGCTTGAACAAGTCGGGCGGCAGGATCATGGAGCAATGGTAGCGTTGAGCGAGCGGATACCGAAAGCCGATGTCCGGCGGCCTGACGCCGTTGGGTGAAGGTCCGCCGGCGGACCCATCCGTGTCGGCCGCCTCCGCCGGAGTCCTGGCGCGTGGAGGACCGTCCTCCGCCTTCGCGAAGGTGACGATCGCCCCGCCTTCCCGTCGTCGAACGACGGCTATGGCGCCGTGACGTTGCCCGGCCAGTCCGGCCGTACGTACACGGTGCAACGGACCCGGTGCGCGTCGACGTCGAAGTCCGGCGCCGGCTGGTGGTTGGCGTGGAGCTCCCGGCGCGCAATGGGAATGCCGACGCCGTAGCGTTGCACGAGGCCGCTGACGCGCATCGCCTCGGCCAGATTCGGATTGCGGTAGTCGATGAGGCCCGGCTGGCCGAACGTCGTTGCGGATACATCGCCATAAGGACCGCCGGGACTGGCGATCTCGACCCGGTCGGTGAACCAGCCGACCTGCACCGGGGCGTGGGTCGCTTCGTAGGCGCGGTGCATGATCGCGTTGCGCACGAGCTCCTGCAGCGCCGGCAGCGGATAGGTGGTGCGCCGGATCTCCGTGGGCGCGGAGCCGATGTCCACGGAGGAACGGATGTGGCTGCGCAACGTGGCGTCGAGATCGCGCACCGCCTCGGCGACGGGGCCGTCGAAGCGGACGCTGTCGATGATGGGAGCGCCGCGGTCGGATCCGGCGAAACGGAGGAACTGCACGTACGCGCCGGGAACGGCGTCCATCGGCCGGGGGGCGAGCATCAGCACCCCGAGCACCGTGGGCGTCGGGTCCGCGACGGACATGATCATCTTCGTGGCGGCGAGGCGTTCCTCCACCGTGCGGTCGTTGCGGGCCAGCACGTCGGCGTCGAACGCACGCGGCAGATAGAGATACTGGAACCGCGGCAGGTCGAGATCGGCGAGGGTGGCGCCGCGCACGGGCCGCGTGTCGAAGGGCGCGTCCCCGTGGCGCCGTTTCTCGTTGAGGATCCGTTCGTCCTGCGCGCTGGCCAGCGCCCGGCGGGGGCCGACCCGGGTCCAGATGCGTCCGCGGAAGCGCACCGGCGGAGAGTCGGCCGGCGCGACGGTCACCACCGCCACGCCCTTGCCGCCGAGCACGTGCCTGCCGACCGCCATCGACGGCGGCGGCAGAATGTTGCCGTCCGTCTTGCAGTGGGCGAGCTTGAGCAGCAGGGCGTCGTTGATTTCCAGGCCGGTGGGCGTGCCGTCGTCCCGCACGCCGACGAAGACGACCCCCGGACGGCGTCGATTCGGCAGATCGTTGGCGAACGCGCAGATGGCCTCGCGCACGGTGCGCGGCGCATCGCCGTCGAAGGTCTCCTTGCGCTCGACGAGGTCCGACTCGACGTCGGTCATCATCGCCTGGAGTTCGACGTCCGAATGGGCGGTGCGCATGCGTCGTTCCGCAAGCCGGCAGACCACTCGATGGTAGCGTATCGGCCGAGACCGTATCGCGCCGTCATCGGCAACGCGGCAATCTGCCCAGGCACCCGGGCCTGCCCAAGTGGCCCATCGGCCGGCGATCGATGAACGCCTGCCGGATTTCCGGACCGCCGCCCCGCGCCGCAATCCGCTCTTCGAGCGAGGGCGGTCGGGCCGTTCCGGGGCGGATGGTGTTGCACCGTACCCCCCTGTCCGATGAAATCGGCCGCCACCGCCCTGCCGGAGCGGATCCGCGGCTTCGGCCACGTGAAGGCGAGGGGCATCCACAGGCCGGACACCGCGAGGCCGAGTTGCGGGGGCGGTTCAGGACCGCGGCCGATCCACCGGCCGCGGCATGACGGCGACGAACGCCGAGGAGGAACAGATGAGCATCGAACGCATGCATTCCGGGCCGCGCATGAGCCAGATCGTCGTGCACGGAGGGGTGGTCCATCTCGCCGGACAGGTCGCACAGCGGGCGCCCGGGGCTTCGGTCGGAGAACAGACGACCGACATCCTCGCCCGCATCGACGAGCTGCTCGCCGAGGCCGGGACCGACAAGTCGAAGCTGCTCTCGGCGACCATCTGGCTTACCGACATGGCCGGGTTCGCGGAGATGAACGCGGTATGGGATGCGTGGATCGATCCGGAGAACCCGCCCGCCCGCGCCTGCGTCCAGTCCCCGGCGCTGGCCGCGCCGCAGTTCAACGTCGAGATCATGGTGAGCGCCGCGGTGTAACCCTGGCGCACCGGGCATCGTCGTGGGAGCGCCGCCATCCGGTCACCGGAAGCGCGGCTACGCCCGCGGCCCTGCGGCATGGTCGGTGGTGAGAGCGCCTGTGCCCGGTGATCGGGACCCCCGCGAGCTGCGAAGAGCCCGAGGCGGAGGACGATCATGAAAGTCCTGGTGCTCGGTGGCGGGGTGATCGGGGTCACCACCGCTTCCCGGAGGCGGCGACTACTCGAATCCCGAGTACTGGGCGGGCCTGCGGCCGATGACCCCGACCACGGCGCCGATCTTCGGCGCCGCCCGTTACCGCAACCTGATGCTCAACGTCGGCCACGGCCACATCGGCTGGACGATGGCGTGCGGGTCGGCGAAGGTCGTCGCCGATCTGCTTGCCGGGCGTGATCCCGGGATCGATCTCGATGGGATGCTCTACGCCTGAGCCGGCCGGTACGTCGAGAGCGGGACCATGCCTCGCGTTGCTCTCCGCCTGCGCGCTTACCGGGTGCGCCGCCATCGGGTACTACGCGCAGTCGGTGACCGGCCATCTCGGGCTGATGTACCGGGCGCGACCGATCGAGACGGTCATCGCGGCGCCGGACACCGATCCGGGCCTTGCCGCGCGGCTGCGTACCGCCCTCGACATCCGGGAGTTCGCCTCCGATGCCCTCGCCCTGCCCGCGAACGCCAGCTACCGCCGCTACGTCGAGCTCGATCGCCGATTCGTGGTGTGGAACGTGGTGGCGACGCCGGAGCTGTCGCTGGCGCCCAGGCAGTGGTGCTTCCCCGTAGCCGGATGTCTGAGCTATCGCGGCTACTTCTCCGAATCCGCCGCCGAGACGTACGCCGAGGCGCTGGAAGCCCGGGGCTGGGACGTCACCGTGGCCGGGGTTCGTGCGTACTCGACGCTCGGCTGGTTCGCCGATCCGCTGCTGAGCTCCATGGTCGAGCTGCCGGAATACCTCCTCGCCCGGATCGTCTTCCACGAACTCGCACACCAGCGGCTCTACGTCCCCGGCGACCCCGAGCTCAACGAATCCTTTGCGGTCGTGGTCGAGCGTGCGGGGGTGGACCGATGGATCGAGGCGGCGGGGCGGGCGGACCTGACCGAACGCCACCGCATCGCCGCCGGTCGCGAAGCCGCGTTCCTCGCGCTGCTGCGCGGCGTGCGCCGCGACCTCGATGCCGTGTATGCGTCCTCCCGCTCCGATGCGGAGAAGCGGGCGGCGAAGGTGCAGCGGATCGAAGGGCTGAAGGCACGGTATGCGGCGCTACGGACGGGGTGGGAGGACGGTCCGACCTACGACGCCTGGTTCGAGCGCGGGGTGAACAATGCGGCGATCGCGCTCGTGTCCACCTACGATCGGTGGGTCCCCGCGCTGGAAGCGCTGCTCGCGCGATACGGGGGCGACCTCCAGGCGCTCTATCGCGCGGGCGACGTGCTCGCAGCGCTGTCCCCGGACGAGCGCCAGTCCAGGTTGGAGGCGCTGGAGCGGACCGCTCGGGGGAGCCTGCTGCCGGATCGGCAGCGTCGCCGATGCTTCCCGAATGCCGCATTCGCCACCGGAGGATGCCGGGAAAGGGGCATGAGCAGCGATCTCCGCCGAGGTCCCGAGCTTGGTGGCCTTGGTGGCATGACCGGGATTTCGCGGCCATCCCGGCCGCTTGGGCATCCGATCGTCGCGATTCGCGGGACGGCTTCGGGCTTGGCGGAAATTGCCGGCGCACGAGGGACGACGTACGCCTGGACCCGGGCGCTGTAGTACCATCCGCCGCCGCGTGATCCTGCGGACACGCCATGCTCGGACCGACCGTTCTCCCGAAGGGCCTCGCCATGGAAGAAGCCAACGCAATCCATGCTCGCATCAAGGACATGCGGGGGCGTCTGGATGCCCTGAGGGGGTATCTTTGACGTCGAGGCGCGTCGCGAGAAGCTGGAGGAGGTCGACCGCGAGCTGGAGCTGCCCGACGTGTGGAGCGAGCCGGCCCGGGCACAGGCGCTGGGCCGCGAGCGCGCGGGTCTTGCCCGGATCGTCGAGGATTTCGATCGCCTCGACACCGGCATCGAAGACGCCGGGACGCTCCTCGCCCTGGCCGAGGAGGAATCCGACGCCGCGACCGTGGCCGAGGTCGCCGTCGACGTAGCCGCGCTCGACGATCGGCTCGGGGCGTTGGAGTTCCGCCGGATGTTCGCCGGCGAGATGGACCCCTCCAATGCGTTTCTCGACGTCCAGGCCGGGTCCGGCGGCACCGAGGCGCAGGACTGGGCGGAGATGCTGCTCCGCATGTACCTGCGCTGGGGCGAGCGGCGCGGATTCGCGACCGAGCTGATCGAAGTGTCGGAAGGGGAGGTGGCCGGCATCAAGAGCGCCACGGTGCGCTTCGCCGGCGACTACGCCTACGGGTGGCTGCGCACCGAGAGCGGCGTGCACCGGCTGGTGAGGAAGTCGCCGTTCGATGCCGGGCACCGCCGCCACACCTCGTTCGCGGCGGTGTTCGTCTCGCCGGAGGTGGACGACGCCGTCGCCATCGAGATCGACCCCGGAGAGCTCAGGATCGACGTCTACCGCGCGAGCGGGGCCGGCGGCCAGCACGTCAACCGCACCGAATCCGCGGTGCGCATCACCCATCTGCCGACGAACATCGTGGTGCAGTGCCAGAACGATCGCTCGCAGCACAAGAACAAGGCCACCGCGATGAAGCAGCTCAAGGCAAGGCTCTACGAACACGAGATGCAGAAGCGGCGCGAATCGCAGCAGGCGGTGGAGGACGACAAGGCGGACATCGGGTGGGGGAACCAGATCCGCTCCTACGTGCTCGACCAGTCCCGCATCAAGGATCTGCGCACCGGGGTCGAGATCGGCAACACCGGCGCGGTGCTCGACGGCGACATCGACCGCTTCATCGAAGCGAGCCTCAAGGCGGGGGTGTGAGGTGGCCGGAGCAGCGGGAAGGGAAGGGGAGCGGGGCGCCGCCGGTGCACTGGACGCGATTCCCGAGCCGGCGCTTCATCCGTTCCATGCGCAACCACCTTGCCGCCCCACCGCAAGATCCCGGGAGTGGAATCCTGGGAGCGCAGGCGGGACGCCCGCGTCCGTCAGGACGCGCCGCTCCCAGGCTCGCAACTGGCACTTGGTTCCGGCTATGCCGGGGTGGGACATGTCGGTCGGCCCGATGCACCGACAAACAGACCGGCGGTGGGTCCGCCGGGCAATGCGCCGAAGACCGGCCACCGACTACCGAACACCGCCCCCCGAGGACCGGCGGCGGGTTCGCCGGACGGTGTACCGGGGACCGAAGACCGAATCACCGGTCACTGACTACCGATCATCGATGACCAATCACCGACTCACCCGATAAGAGGAAACCACCGCCATGTCCGCCACCGCCCAGCAGATCGCATCACGCACCGCCGAGGACACCCTCGCGCAGAAGAGCCGGGACGCCGACGTCGTCTCCGGCGGCCACCTCGTCGCCAGGGCGCTCAGGAACGAAGGCGTCGACACCATCTTCACCCTCTGCGGCGGGCACATCATCGACATCTACGACGGCTGCATCGACGAGGGCATCCAGGTGGTGGACGTGCGCCACGAGCAGGTCGCGGCGCACGCGGCGGACGGCTACGCGCGCCAGACCGGGCGGCTCGGGTGCGTGGTGACCACCGCCGGCCCCGGCTGCACCAACGCGGTCACCGGCATCGCCACCGCGTTCCGCTCCGAGAGCCCGGTACTGCACATCGGCGGCCAGGCCGCGCAGACCCAGCACCGCATGGGCGGTCTCCAGGACCTGCCCCACGTGGACATGATGCGCCCGATCACCAAGTTCTCCTCCACCGTCGCCTCCACCGAGCGGGTCGCGGACATGGTCGCGATGGCCGCCCGCGAATGCTTCACCGGCGCCCCGGGGCCGTCCTACCTGGAGATCCCGCGCGACGTGCTCGACCGCGAGATCCCCTTCAGCGACGCGGTGGTTCCGGCCGCCGGCGCCTACCGCGCCTCCACCCGCTCGGCCGGGGACCCGGACGACGTCGAGCAGCTCGCCGATCTGCTGGTGAACTCCGAACGCCCCGCCATCCTGCTCGGCTCCCAGGTCTGGGCCGCGCGCGGGCACCGCGAAGCCATCGACATGGTGCGCGCGCTCAACGTCCCCGCGTACATGAACGGGGCGAGCCGCGGCCTGCTGCCGCCGGGCGATCCGCACTACTTCAACCGCACCCGCGGCGACGCCTTCCGGAAGTCGGACGTGATCGTCATCGCGGGCACCCCCTTCGACTTCCGCATGGGCTACGGCAAGCGGCTGAGCCGCGAGGCGGCCATCGTCCACATCGACCTCGACTACCGCACCGTGGCCAGGAACCGCGACGTGTCGCTCGGCATCGCCGGGCATCCCGGCGCGGTCTTCAGGGCCGTCCACGACGCGGCCACGGGGCGCGCGGACAACCGCGCCAAGGCCCGCCAGCCCTGGCTCGACGAGCTGCGCGCGCTGGAGGGGTCGAAGACCGCGAAGCTGATGCCGCTGTTCCGGTCGGACGCGAGCCCCATCCACCCCTACCGCGTCGCCTGGGAGCTCAACGAGTTCCTCACCGAGGACACCGTCTACATCGGCGACGGCGGCGACGTGGTGACCATCAGCGCGCAGGCGGTGCAGCCCCGCTCCCCCGGGCACTGGATGGACCCGGGCGCCCTCGGCTCGCTGGGGGTCGGCACCGGCTTCGCGATGGCCTCGAAGCTCGTGCACCCGGACAAGGAAGTGCTCTGCTACTACGGCGACGGCTCCTTCGGCATGACCGCCTTCGACATGGAGACCGCCAACCGCTTCGGCGCCCCCTACGTCGCGGTGATCGGCAACAACTCCGCGATGAACCAGATCCGCTTCGGCCAGATCTCGAAGTACGGGGAGGAGCGCGGCGACGTGGGCAACCTGCTGGGCGACGTGCCGTTCTCGAAGTTCGGGGAGATGCTCGGCGGCTACGGCGAGGAGGTGCGCGAGGCTTCGGAGATCGCGCCCGCCCTGCAACGCGCCCGCGAGGCGGTGCGCAGCTCCGGCAAGTGCGCGGTCGTCAACGTCTGGGTCGACCCGCGCGAGTACGCACCGGGCACCCGGAACCAGACCATGTACAAGTAACCCGGCTTCGAGACTCGAAATGCGACCGTCATTCCCGCGCAAGCGGGAATCCATACCGGCCATCGGATTCGACAAGCGGCCGGACGTACCGGAGCGGAAACGAACCTCGAAACACGGAAGACGAGAGCCGGCGCGGCTCGCGCCGGCCGGAACGTCGCAAACGAGACAAGGGCAAACGAACAAGGGGGCCAGTTCATGAGCAAGGCACTCGAAGGCGTGCGCATCCTCGACATGACGCACGTGCAGTCGGGACCCACCTGCACCCAGCTCCTCGCCTGGTTCGGCGCGGACGTGCTGAAAGTCGAACGTCCGGGCACCGGCGACGCCACCCGCGGGCAGCTTCGCGACCTCCCCGGCGTGGACAGCCTCTACTTCACCATGCTGAACCACAACAAGCGCAGCATCACGCTGAACACCAAGACCGGGCGCGGCAAGGCCATCTTCACCCGCCTCGTCGAGGAGTGCGACGTCCTGGTCGAGAACTTCGCCCCGGGCGCGCTCGACCGCATGGGCTTTACCTGGCAGCGCATCCAGGAGATCAACCCGAGGATCGTCTACGCCTCGGTCAAGGGCTTCGGCCCGGGTCCCTACCAGGAGTGCAAGGTCTACGAGAACGTGGCCCAGTGCACCGGCGGCTCGGCCAGCACCACCGGCTTCGACGACGGCCCCCCGCTGGTCACCGGCGCCCAGATCGGCGACTCCGGCACCGGCCTGCATCTGGCGCTCGGGATCGTCACCGCGCTCTACCACCGCGAGAAGACGGGGCGGGGGCAGCGCGTGGAGTGCGCGATGCAGGACGGGGTGCTGAACCTGTGCCGGGTGAAGCTGCGCGACCAGCAGCGCCTCGCCCACGGGCCGCTGCGCGAGTACCCGCAGTACCCCAACGGGACCTTCGGCGACGCCGCCCCGCGCTCGGGCAACGCCTCCGGCGGCGGGCAGCCCGGCTGGGTGGTGAAGACCAAGGGATGGGAGAGCGACCCCAACGCCTACATCTACGTCATCACCCAGGCCGCCGCGTTTCCGGCGCTGGCGAAAGCCATCGGGCGCGAGGACTGGCTCGACGACCCGGAGTGGAGCACCCCGGAGGCGCGTCTTCCCAAGCTCGACCAAGTATTCGCCGAGATCGAGAGATGGACCATGACCAGGGACAAGCTCGAGGTCATGGAGATCCTCAACCCCCTGAACGTGCCCTGCGGACCGATCCTGTCGATGAAGGAGCTGGCCGAGGAGCCGTCGCTACGCGCGACCGGCACGGTGGTGGAGGTGGACCACCCGACCCGGGGTCCCTACCTCACGGTGGGCAACCCCATCAAGCTCTCGGCGTCGCCGTCGGAGGTGGCCCGCTCGCCCCTGCTCGGCGAGCACACGTTCGAGATCATGCGCGAGGTGCTGGGCTTTTCTGCCGAGGAGATCGAGGCGGCGCGGGCGGAGGGCGCCATCGGCAGCGAGGACGCGGGGGAGCCGGCGGCGGCTTGAGCGCCGGCAGAGCCTCCGGCCAGGCAGGAGGATGGTGAGCCGCGACCGCGATACGGTGGATCGACCCGCCACCATCTCGTAGCGCATGGACGGGCAACGGCCGCGGTACTGCGGCCTGATCACGCCGAACGGACTCGACTCCGGTACACGGGAGACAGCGCGGGGTTGACGATCCGATATGGCCGGTGGTCCTATTCCCCACGAGAGGCGCCCGGGTGTCGGTGGAGGCCGTACCGTCATCGGAGGGCGGCAAGGCGATGCCCGGGGGAGGAACGAAAATGCGTGCGACCCTTACCCGGGAGGTGCCCGCGCGTCGGGCACGAAAGCGGAAACGGACCGTTCGGAACGGAGAGCCGACCAACGATCTCGTTTTCAGCGCCCATGCAGGCGGAAACGAGAACATCTTTCCGCAGATTCTGTCACTGTACGTCCCTCGATCCAGCATCGTCGCCGATGTCACTTACGGCGAAGGCGTGTTCTGGCGTAACGTTCCCGACGATTGGTACGTCTTGCTCGGGACGGACATCCAGACCGGCACCGACTGTCGAAACCTGCCCTATGGCGACGGCGAGATTGATTGCGTGGTGCTCGACCCGCCCTACATGCACACTCCTGGAGGTACCGCGCATACGGTGCACGCTGCCTTCGAGAAGCACTACCGCAACAACGGAACCGGCAACAAGACCACGAAGAAGTACCATGAAGCCGTGCTCGCACTGTACGAGGATGCAGGCAAGGAAGCCTGCAGGGTCCTTCGTGACCGGGGGGTCTGCATCGTCAAATGCCAGGACGAAGTGTGCGCCAATCGGCAACGGTTCACCCACATGGAGATCATCCAGGCGTACCAGGAGCTTGGCTTTGTCGCCGAAGATCTCTTCGTCGTCGTCCGGAACAACCGCCCCGGTGTGAGCCGCACCGTCCGGCAAGTTCATGCCCGGAAAAATCATTCGTACTTCCTGGTGTTCTGGAAGCGCGGGGCGTCCAGAGGCATCTGGGAACGTCCCGAATGAACTCCATCGATCTTCTGGTGGAGATCATCCGGGAGCATTCTCCGGAGAACATCTGGCTCGATTCGCCGTTGATTGGGTACCGGATGCTCGGGAACACCAATCGAGGCGAAATCGGAGAGGAATTCGTCAGACGCTACCTGGAGAAGCACGGTATTCCCGTGGAGAAGGGAAACCGGACATCGAGGACCGACCTGCGGGTAGACACCATGCGGATGGAGGTAAAGACAGCCTCCCTCGGCGCCAACGGGACGTTTCAGTTCAATCACGTGCGATTGGATCGAAAGTATGACTACTTGCTATGCCTCGGGATCTGCCCCGAGCGCGTAGTCTTCAACATGTGGCGCAAGGGCATCGTTGCCGAGCACCGGGCCGGCGCACTGGTCCGAATGGCAGAAGGGCAGGCAGTCACGTACAAGCTCACGAAGAAGCTCGCCGACATGAGGGACATCGACGGGTTCCCCGGGGCAATCACGGTTGCACTTGCAAGAGATGAGACGTGACCACCCCGTTCCGGCCAAGCGTCGCGGCGAGAGAGCGAACTTGTTTGCCTGAGCTACCAACCGTCGCAAAACGCGCCCCCCGCCCGGAGTGAGCCGGAGGGGGCGAAAGCAAATGCAACTCACCCCATCTCAACGAAGTGCCATCCGGCACGGCGGAAACAACCTCCAATTCATCGCGTGCGCGGGCTCCGGCAAGGTGGAAGTCGTCGCCCGCCGTGTCGTGTATTTGCTGGACCCGACGAATGCAAACCCCCTTGCCCCGGCGAACATTATTGCCTTCACGTTTACTGACAAGGCTGCCGCGGAACTCCAAGAGCGGATCGTCACCCGCATCAGTGACTTGCCGCCCGCGCCGGTCCGGAGGAAGTGCGTGGAGTGCGACGATCGAGGCATGTGTACCGCCGATCGGGCGGCCTGATGAATCCGGCGACGAGCCAGTACGTTCATGAAACAGGGCGGCTGCGCTCCCGGATCATCCGTTCGTTGCAGAAACAGGGATTCCGGATTCGAGCGGGACTGATCGCCCCTCCCGACGGCAGGGACAAGAGCAAGCTCAGGGCGCTTCATCAGGAAGCGGTCAAGCACAACGTGGAGCGAAGCCGATCAGGCCTCGAACGGCACGAAAGCCGGCTGCTGTCGTATGTCGCGGCCGGGAGGGACGTGGTTCCGGAAAGGATCCGGCCACGGCTCGCCCTGGTACAGCGAGGGTCCGAGGATGAGCTTCTGTTCCGGTACACGCGCCTGCACTGGAGCATCCCGGTGTCCGCGGGGTATGGCCGGCGTCTGAGGTTCGTGATCCACGACGAGTCGAACGGCAAGTTGATCGGTATTTTCGGGCTCGGCGATCCGGTCTTCGGGCTCAAGCCACGTGATCGGTGGGTCGGATGGGACTACGAGGCCAGGAGGAAACGGCTTCAATGCGTCATGGACCTGTTCGTATTGGGCGCCGTGCCGCCCTATTCCCATCTCCTCTGCGGAAAGCTCGTTGCCCTGTTGGCGACCAGCCGGGAGGTCCAGGAGGCATTTCGCCGCAAGTATGGCGGCCGGCAGGCGACCATCAGCCGCAGGCCCCTGGACGGTCGTCTGGCTCTGTTGACCACGACCTCCGCCCTCGGTCGCTCATCGTTGTACAACCGGCTCCGATACGGGGAACATCCCGTGTTCCGGAGCGTGGGCTTCACGCGCGGTTCCGGGGATTTCCACTTCAGCAACGGCTTCTATGGCGACCTGCGCAAGTTTGCCCTCGAGCACTGCGACGCGACCGCCAAGCACCCGTCGTGGGGTGAGGGTTTCCGCAACCGGCGGGAGTTGGTGCGAAAGACGTTGCCGCTTCTGGGATTGTCGAGCGAGCTGTCGTATCACGGGATCGAGCGCGAGATTTTCGTGGCGCCGCTGGCCGCCGACACGCGGGAATTCCTCTGCGGCAACCACCAGAGACTGCGACCCCACGGCCGGACCGCGGGCGAGCTCTTCGAATGGTTCCAGGATCGGTGGCTCCTGCCTCGCGCGGCTCGCGACCAGCGCTACCGGGCCTTCGAGCCCGAGAGCTACCGGCTCTGGAGATCGCCGTGACCCAGGCTCCCTTGTCCGCCGATTCGGCTCCATTCGCCGATCTCCCCGCGGCGCTCGTCGATGACGTCCTCGGCCAGACCTCTGCCGTCGCACGGGAGCTGCTGACCTCGTTCCAGCAGGTCCGGGAGGAGCGCGAAACACTTCGCGCGAAGCTCGCGGACTCCGGCCTCGTGATGGCCGAATCCTCCCTGGGCCATCCGCCTCCGCCGACGACGTGTGCGGCGGACGGTTCGTACGCGATCGAGCGGCTTCTGACGACGGATCTCGCCGCTGCCGCCGCGGTGGCGGTCGAAGGGCTCACACCGCCATCCGAGAAGCGGCACTGGGACCTGCCGCGTCACAAGAGCTTCGTTGTCGCCGAACCACACCTCCCGGACACCGCTACCGTTCTCCGGGCGGTGATGCTGGGGGAGGAGCTGCGTCTCATCACCGATGCCCCGCATGACCTGTTGATGCTGGACGGCACGTTGACGCTGCCGATCATCTACTTCAACCAGGCACTCAACAAGGCTCCCGACACCGAACAGCTACGTTGCGCACGGGAGTTTCTCGACAACTGCCCGACCTATCTCGAAGCCTGTCTCACCATCCTGCGATCCGAGCGTTCGGACAAGCACTTCGTGGCGCTTCCGAAGTACTCGACCCGGCGGGAGATCGGCAGGGAGCTGGGCTGGCCCGAGAGCTACGACGACCGCGGGATGCTGACGATGCTCCTGAACCCCGGTGAGCTGACGAAGCCCCGTCCGCTGGAACACCCGCGGGACGGCGAAGGGAACGTCACCTGGCACCTGAACACGCAACGGCTTCCTGCTGCGGTGAAGCGGCAAGCGGCCGAGCTTGCGGATGAGGTCGTCTCGGCCCTCCGCCCTCTACGGGTGTTCTACTACAAGCCCCAGGACTGGCTGCCTGCGCTGCGGGTCGAAGTGTCCGCCAGCGTGGCGTCGAACACCCATCGTCTGGCGACGGTGGTTCAGGGCATCAAGCACCAGACGGCGACCCCTTCCATGCTGGAGCCTTACCCGATCTACCTCGCCGACCGCACCGTGAAGGCGCTGGCTCGCGCGATCCCCGCCTTCCGGCAAGTGACGACACAGCAGATCTCGGAGCGGTACGAGGGCGACATCGGCGAGGTATTCTTCGCGATGCACGGCTACCGTAGCGAGGCCGGGAGATAGCGGTGGCGAACGATGCGACGACACTGAAGAAGATCGTCGACCAGACCGAGCGGCTGGGCGTCGTGGGCTCTCCGTCCTCCACCGCCCAGCTCGCCCTCGACATCCTCGGCACCGCGGTGACCCGCAAGCTGGTCGGCGAGCTTGCCCTCTTCAGTTACCTGCAAGATGCGAGCGCCCATTACGCGCTCGGCCAGATCACGGAGATCCAGCTTCGGAACATCTGGCACGAGGACCCCACCATGCGCAGCCTCATCCGCCAGCGCGGGAGGGTGGATGCGGTCAGCGAACGGCAGGACACCCATCTTGGCCAGATGACCATCAGCGCCGTCTTCCGGGAAGGCGGCCCGGCCGGGTACGAGCCGAGCATCCTCGGTACCGTCCCGTCCACGGGAACGCCCATCCACCTCGTGACCGATCCGGTACTCGACGAGTTGCTCCGCCCCTACCGGGAGCAGATCTTTTATCTGGGCCACGTGTACGGCTCCAACCCGAAGCTCCCGCTCTGGTTCAAGCACTTCGACAAGGGGCCGGACGGCGCCGGTGAAGCGTACCACCTTGGCATCTTCGGCAAGACGGGATCGGGCAAATCGGTTCTCGCGAAGATGATCCTGCTCGCCTATTCCCGCTACCCCAGGATGGCGCTTCTCGTCATCGATCCGCAGGGGGAGTTCTCGCGTGACATGCGGAGGGGGGTATCGAGCGAAGAGTTCGCATTGCCTCTTGGGATCATCGCCCGCAAATTGGGCAAACAACCCATCGTACTTACTGTACGGAACTTGGTACTCGATCGCTGGGAGCTGTTCGAACAGATCCTCTTTGAATCCCAATTCTTCGAGCGCCTTACGATTCCGAGAGGAGAGAATCGGGAGCTGGCATGTGGAATCCTGTCGGATCGTCTGAAAAAGTCCAAGGTGAAACTCAAGAGCCTTCACGATCGCAAGTCATTCGATAAGGCTTGGAGTCTTCTTCAGGACGAAAAAGTCCAGAGGGTTTTCTATCGGACCGAGGCATCCCGGGCACGATTCAACGACGCCGTACACGATGCCGATCCGGATGAATTCTACGAGCAATACTGGGCTCCGGTGGCCGAGCTGTTCCGGGAAGATCGCGAAGGCGCCAAGAGTATCGATCGCGCGCTTGGCTGGCTTCTCGGAATGGACAAGCCGAACCGTCCGATCCTCGTGATCGATCTGTCGAAAGACCAGACTCATGGACTCTTCTGGAATGACAAGATCCAGTCTCTGGTCATCAAACGACTGCTCGACGGATTGTCCTGGACTGCGGAGGAATTCTACAAGGAAGACCAGAGCCTCAACGCCTTGGTCGTGATCGACGAAGCTCATCGTCTCGCGCCTCGCGAGCTCCCGCGGGAGGATGATACGGGCCGTAGTGTACGCTCGGTTCTGATCGACGCCGCGCG
Organism: Gammaproteobacteria bacterium; assembly: GCA_965204915.1. GTDB lineage: Bacteria > Pseudomonadota > Gammaproteobacteria > HK1 > HK1 > HK1. The sequence continues at coordinate 859,902 of OZ242023.1, forward strand.
AACGACCCGGAAATACGGTTTGGGTTGGCTCTTCATCAGCCAGACCCTGTCGAGCTTGCATTCCGAGATCCTTCAACAGCTTCGCATCTTCTTCTTCGGCTTCGGCCTCGGCCTCGGACAGGAGTTCCAGTCGCTCCGACAACTCGTGGGGTCATCCGGCACGGCGCTCGATCTGTATCAGTTGTTCCGTGATCCGCACTCGGCATTCGATACCATGAGCCGGCAGTATTCGTTCATGACCATAGGCCCGGTGAGCCCGTTGTCGTTCTCCGGAAGCCCACTTTTCCTGAACGCATTCAATACGGTAGAGGCTTTCATGGAGGCAAACGGCTTTGAAGCGTAAATGCGATTGTGTGGCGATGGCGCGCAACGCCGACACAGCTCCTGGAGATGACATGGGTAACATACGCAAGGCCATCACCCTGACCGATCAGCAGGATCGGTGGACCAAGGCACAGGCCACGGCTGGCAATTTCGACGACGGCGGGTACATCCGTGAACCGATCTGTCGCGATCAGGAGCAGTACGCCAAATTCCAGGTCCTCAAGGCCGCGATTCAGGAGGGTCTGGACAGCGGGGTGAGCGACAAGGCCATACCGGTAATCATGGAGGAAGTCGAAGCTCGGCTTCGAGATGATGGCCGCCTATAGGTTGTCGAAGAAAGCAGCAGCCGATCTCTTCTGACGCTGTTACCGGTACACTTCACGACGGTTTCCAATTTTCACCACCAGGATACGCATGACATTGTCCTGGATGTCGCAAATCACCCGGCGATTCCCCGTCCGATAACGCCACACTCGGCCTGACGGGCCGGTCAACGCTCGCCCCACGCTCCGCGGGTTGTCCAGCGGGGCAACGCGCTCGTCCATGTAATCGACGCCGAGCCGTCTTCCGGTCAAGCTTTCGGAGTTGGGTCCTGGCCGTATCGGTGTATTCAATCGTCCAGGCCAAGGGCTGCTTTCACGTCGGCGGCGGAGTGGGTTCTTTCCTGGCCTGTGCGGAGGCGTTCCAGTACGTCTGCTGCGAGGTAGTAGTCTTCCAGATCCTCAAGGCCGCGCTCGACGAGCTCGCGCAGGTAGAAAGCCTTGGTGCGCCCGGTTTGTGAGGCCAGAAAGTCAAGCCGCCGATCAGCCTCGGGAGCAAGACGAATCGAAGTCGTCATGTCGCCGCCTCCTTGCCCAATGGACGGAGGTATCCACCCTATCACAGGGCGGGCATGGAGCGACGGAGCGTGACCCACATCCTCGGGCTCCGGGCCTTCGACTCGCCGTTGCTCACCGAACAGATCATCGGGCGGGGGCTGCGGCAGGGGAAGATCGTGCTCGTGCAGTATCGCGGCGCGGCCGACCCGGACACGGGTGGTTCGTACACCGTCAAGCGCTACTCGTCGGAGAAGGTGGCCGCGGAAGGCGGCGACTGGCGCCACGCGCGAATCGTGCTGTCCCCGACGAACCCGGGGTACGAGCCGATCGTCTTCTCCCCGGAGGAGAGCGGGCATGTGGAGGTCATTGCGGAGATGGTGACGGTGCTGCGGGGAGGGCTATAGCGCCCTGGCTGTCGCCTTCCCGGCGCTGGCGAAGGCCATCGGGCCATCGGGTGCGGGGACCGGATCTACCGACACCGGATCCCCTTTGTGAGCATGTACATCTTGAGAATGGGACATCCTGGGAGCGCGGGCGTCCCGCCCGCGCTCCCAGGAAAGGCACGGATCCCTCATTTTCGCCACTACCCACCCTTTGGTTCCGGCTCCGCCGGATTGGGTATCCTCGCAAAGAATGGCAACAGTTTTCGGAGCGATGATGGTGGGAGTGCCGCGATCAGTGATTGGCCCCATCTGCCCCATAAAACAACCCGTCGTATAGAAACGCACCCCGGACAAGCCCGCAGTCCTTCTCGCTGACGCCGGCCCGGCGCATCGTCGAATGCCATGACGCGCGGACCGTCCCGGCGATACGGTCGAAGACGGCCTCGGCTTCATCGCGTTCCAGCAGAAAACGGCCGGCGGCGCCAAGCAGGTTCGCCTTGTTGGCCCATCGGCCCGCGGGACCGCAGATCATGGCCAGATCGCGCCGTTCGACCGCGATTGCCGGGATCGGCGTCAGGTCGTAGGCCGGGCTGAGCCGCCAGTCGCGACCTCTCGCCAACAATGCGTGGTTGCGCGGATGATCGTCGAGGTTCGAGACCGCCGCGTTGAAGCACATCCGCCCGAACAGCTCCCGCAGGTCCTCCCGGGGAGCGGCGCTTGCGCGCCGGAGCTCGTCGGCAAGCGTGAGGTACGACCAGCGCCCGCGCTCCGTCGGGTCGTCGTCGGCTTGCAGGAGGGTGAGGGCGCTGACCATGCGGTGGCGATGGTAGCCCTCGCCGATCCATTCGCGGTCGAAGCGGCGAACCAGCAGTACGTCCCGGTCGCCGATGCGCTCGACCCGGCTTTCGGCGGCGTTCAGGCCGCATTCCCGCGCAAGTTCCAGTAGCGCATGCTCCACCCGGGGATGATTCCAGCGATCGTCGCGCTGTCCGAACTTGGCGAGCCACAGCACGTGATTGTCCTGAACCACGGCCTTGGGGCGGGCGCCGCCCATCGACGTACCTTCGAGAAGCTCCTGTGCCCGGAGCGCGGCAGGGTCGCCGGATTCGGGCTCACCCGCGAGCACCACATCGGCGGCGGCCTGGAGCCGCGCGAGGTCGAGGGTCGCGTTGAAGCGCCGCCGGGGAGCGGGCGGCTCGACGTCCGGGCCGAAGCCGAGTGCGCCCGCCCGGTCGTCCGGCCCTTCCATCAGGTAGTCGAATTCGTCCAGGCGAGCGCGTCCGGAGTGCCGTTCGATGAGCAGGCGTCCCCAATAGTCCGGCATGGAGTCGCGGATGGCCCCGAAGAATCCGCTCATGCGGCCCGTTTCGTACCCGCGGTCCGCGAGCCGCAGCTCGACGGGGTCGAACTCCACCGCGTCGGGACGATCGAGGTAGCCGCGGCCGTAGACGAACTCGCCGCGCGAGGAGCCGTCGCGCGTCCGGGAGACGCGGAAGCGGCCGGCGGTCACGAACTCCGTTCCTCCCGGCAGGACGACGAAGACGTAGCATTCCCGTTCAGAAGTCATTGTCGAGACGCCGGCGGGGCGAGGCTCGGCGCGGGCTCCTGGCGCTCTCCAGCACCTTGCCTTCTTCGTCACGGTCCGGGTCCGCGAGGTCCTCCGCCTGCTCCAGGAGGCCGAGCGCCCACAGCGCGCCGAAGTACGCGGCGACGGAGACGCCGGGCTTGCCCTTCTCGAGGTCGGCGACCGTGAAGCGGGAGGCGCCGAGCCGGTCGGCCACGTCCTGGATCCGCAGCCTCCGGCGCAAGCGGGCGGTGCGGAGGTTGCGGCCGAGCCTCGCCAGTGCGTCCTCGACCGCGGCCGGGGGGGATTTCGTAATTCTGCTCCGCTTTCCCATGATGGTCATGATACACATTCGAGGAATTCAAGTTGTCTGAATTCAACTTTTGAAGCTTGCGCTCGACCCGCCACGCCGGGGCCGGACATCGCCGGGAGAATGTCGGCCGTCCGGGTCGTCTTCCCGGGGCCGCGTCCGCGTCAACGGGATTCGCGCCGACAGGCTCCGGGCGCGCAACGGCCGGCGCCGGGTGGGCTCCATGCGGTGCAATACGCCCGCCCGCCGACGCTTCCTGTCGCCGGTCAGGCCGGTCGCGAAAGATGGGTTCGGCGGCCCGCTCCTTGGGATTCCGGCGGCGGCGGGCGCATAATCGGGACACCGGCATCGGCATCGGCGAGGGCGCGGGGAAGCAATCGATGACACGGACGGAGACGGGTTCGGACCCGCGCACGGCGCGGCGGAAGCTGCCCATCGGCATCCAGACCTTCCGCACGATCCGGGAGGATGGCTCCTACTACGTGGACAAGTCCGCCTACGTCCAGCGGCTGGTGGACGAGGGTACGCACTACTTCCTCTCCCGTCCCCGGCGTTTCGGCAAGAGCCTGCTGCTGGATACGCTCAAGGAGCTGTTCGAGGGCAGCGAGGAGTTGTTCCGGGGGCTTGCCGTCCACGATCGGTGGGACTGGAGCGTGCGCCGCCCGGTGCTGCGGCTGGACTTCGGCGCCGGCGACTTCGAGAAGCCCGACTACCTGCGGGAAGAAGTCGCGGCGCAATTCGAAGACATCGAGACACAGGCGGGTATCAGTCCTGGCGAAGCGAGCGCGCCCATCCGCTTCCGCCGGCTCATCCGGGCGTTGCACGAGCGCGCGGGGCAGCGGGTGGCGATCCTGGTGGACGAGTACGACAAGCCGATCCTCGATGCGCTGGCGTCGCCGGAGGTCGCCCGCGCCAACCGCAACTTCCTGCGCGGGCTGTACTCGGCGATCAAGCAGAGCGACGCGCACGTGAAGTTCACGCTGCTGACTGGGGTGAGCAGGTTCTCGAAGGTGGGCATCTTCTCCGGTCTGAACAACCTCCGTGACATCACCCTGGACCCGCGCTACTCCTCGATCTGCGGCTACACCGATGCGGATCTGGACGCGGTGTTCGCGCCGGAGCTGCCCGGCCTGGACCGGGACGAGATACGGCGCTGGTACAACGGCTATTGCTGGCTCGGGGAGGAGAAGGTCTACAACCCCTTCGACATCCTGCTGCTGTTCGGCACCCGCAAGTTCAAAGCGCACTGGTTCGAGACCGGCACGCCGAGGTTCCTGATCGACACCTTGCTGCGGCGCTGGGTCGCATCCCCGGACCTGGAGGGCATGATCGGCACCGATACGCTGCTCTCCGCCTTCGACGTGGACAAGATGGCGACGGAGGCGCTGCTGTTCCAGACCGGCTACCTGACGATCACCGGCGAAGACGACCTCGGCGGCGAGCCGGCCTACCGGCTGGGGTATCCGAACCATGAAGTGCGGCGAAGCCTGAACGAAAGCCTGCTGCGCGCCATGGCGCCCGAGGATTCCCGACAGACCGCGGCGCTCCTTCGGCTGCGCCGGCTGCTTGGAAGCAACGATTTCGACGGGCTGGAAGCACTGTTCCGCAGCTTCTTCGCCGGCATTCCCTACGAATGGCATACGAAGAACGACATCGCACGCTACGAGGGCTACTACGCGAGCGTGTTCTACTCGTGCTTCGCCGCGGCCGGGCTGGACGTGCGGGTGGAGGAAAGCACCAGCCACGGGCGCCTCGACATGGCGGTGCTGTACAACGGCCACGTCTATCTGTTCGAGTGCAAGACGGTGGAGAAGGCGCCGGAGGGGAAGGCGATGGCCCAGATCAAGAGGAAGGGCTATGCGGACAAGTACCGCCATCTCGGGCAACCGATTCACCTGATCGGGGTGGAGTTCAGCCGCAAGGACCGCAACGTTGCCGCCTTCGAGGTGGAGCGGGCCGCGTAGACCGGCGGTGAGAAGAACCGCACGCAGGATTCGTCGCAGCACGACCGGATCGTCCGGCGACCGGAGAAGACGATGACCATCGCGCCGCCGCCCCGTATCGACGAGCGCCGCCACGTCGAGAAGCCCTTGCTGGACCAGCTCGCGGGGCTCGGCTGGGAGATCCTCGACCTCGACAACACGCAACGCCCGGCGGACACCTTCCGCGAGAGCTTCGCCGAGGTGCTGATGCCGCCCGTGCTGCGCGAACGGATCGGGGTCATCAACCCGTGGCTGGACGATGACCAGATCGAAGAGGCCGCGAGACGGCTCACCGCCGGCTTTCCGGGGCCGGGGCTCCTGGAGTGCAACCGGCACATCCTCGATCTGCTGCTGGAAGGGACCAGCGCCGGGGAGAACCGCCGCACCGGGGAGAAGAGCCCCACCGTCCGCTACGTGGACTTCGAGCAGCGGGAGAACAACCGCTTCATCGCCGTGTGCCAGTGCAAGGTCCGCATCCCCGGGACCGAGCACCACATCGTTCCGGACCTCGTGCTGTTCCTGAACGGCCTGCCGGTGGTGGTGATCGAGTGCAAGTCGCCCAGGGTGAAGGACGCGATCCCGGAGGCCATCGACCAGCTTCTGCGCTACAGCGATCAGCGCGGCGCGACGGGCGAGGGCAGCCCGCGCCTCTTCCATTACAACCAGTTCGTGGTGGTGACCTGCCGGCAGGAGGCGCGGTTCGGCACCATCACCACCCACACCGGGAAGCACTTCTACCGCTGGACCGATCCCTGGCCGCGCACCGTGGACGACCTGGAGCACGGCGCCGGCGGCCCGAACGATCAGCAGCGGCTCGCCGCCGGGATGCTCGACCCCGGCAATCTCCTCGACCTCATCCGCACCTTCACCCTGTTCTCGACCAACGACAAGGGCGAGACCATCAAGATCGTCGGGCGCTACCAGCAGTTCCGGGCGGTGAAGCGGGCCGTGAAGCGTCTGCTGGAAGGCCGGAGTCCGCGCGCGCGGAGCGGCATCGTCTGGCATACGCAGGGGTCGGGCAAGTCGCTCACGATGATGTTCATGGTGCGGGAGATGTACCGCCACGCGGCGCTCTCGAAGTGGAAGGTGGTCTTCGTCACCGACCGCACCCAGCTCGAACGGCAGCTCTGCGAGACGAGCGCGAACGTCGGCTTCACCGTGAAGGTCGCGGACAGTATCGCGGCGCTCAAGGCGCTTCTGCGCGCCGACACCTCCGATCTGGTCATGGCCATGATCCACAAGTTCCGGGAGGCGGATCTCGAAGAGACCTTCCCCGAGCTGAACCCGAGCCCCTGGATCCTGGTCATGACCGACGAGGCGCACCGCTCCCAGTACCGGATGCTCGGCGCGAACCTCGACCGGGCCATCCCCAACGCGACCCGGATCGGCTACACCGGCACGCCGATCGACAAGACCGAGCGGGTGTTCGGCGACTACATCGACCGCTACGGCATGCGCCAGGCCGCGAAGGACGGCGTGACGCTCGGCATCGTCTACGAAGGACGTACCCACAAGGCCGAGGTCCCCGACCGTGCCGGGATGGACGCGGCGTTCGAGGACGTGTTCGGCGAATACGGCCTGCAAGAGCGCCTGCGGATCCTCGGCTACGGCTCGCGGGACGCCTATCTGGAGGCGGAGCCGACCATCCAGGCGAAGGCGCGGGACATGGTCGGGCACTACCTGACCCACGTGTACCCGAACGGCTACAAGGCGCAGGTGGTGGCTACGTCGCGCGAGGCGGCCGTTCGTTACCAGAGGCATCTCGACGCGGCGCTCGCGGACGCGGCTGCGAAGCTGGAACGACAGGGCAACCCGGGAAGGCTGGATCCGGAATCGCTCAAGGCCATGCGAACGGCCGTGGTCATCTCCGGCAGCCACAACGATCCGCCGCATCTGAAGGCCCATTCGGACCCGTCCCGGCACGAAGCGGACATCAAGAGCTTCAAGCTGCCCTTCGGGGGCGAGGACGCCGGTGTGCGCGGCGACACCGCCGTCCTCATCGTCAACAACATGCTGCTCACGGGCTTCGACGCGCCGGTCGAGCAGGTGCTGTATCTCGACCGGGTGGTCGTCGCCCACAACCTGCTGCAAGCCATCGCGCGGGTGAACCGCGTCGCCGGGGCGTCCAAGGACAAGGGCTTCGTGGTCGACTACGTCGGCATCGGCCACCACCTCAAGCAGGCGATCGACGGCTACGACGAGCGGGAGCGGAAGGACGTCCTCGATACGCTCAGCTTCCCCGAAGACGAAGTGCGGGAGCTCGAAGCCGGCTTCGACGCCATCATGGCGCTCCTGCGCCGCCACGGCCTCCACGATCTGAACGACCACGACGCGTTCTTCGACGCCTTCTACGACGAGGACCTGCGCTTCGAATTCATCTCGGCGTTCAGGACCCTGACCCGATGCCTCAACCTGGTGTTCCCGGCGAAGCAGGCGCTCGACTACGTACGGGACTACCAGGCCCTGGCCGGGATCAGCGTACTGGCGGGCAAGCACTTCCGGGACGGGCGGCTCAGCATGAAGGGGATTCCGCCGAAGCTGCGGGCCATCACCGACGAGCACCTGGAATCCCGGGGGATCGATGCCAGGGTGCCGCCCATTTCGATCCTCGACGAGCACTTCGTCAGGGAGGTGGCGAAACGGACCCGCGCGAAGACGAAGGCGGCGGAGATCGAGCACGCGATCCGTCACCACCTCGACGTGGAGCTCGACGACGACCCGGACCTCAAGGCGTCGTTCGCGGAGGCGCTGGCCGCCATCTTCGAGCAATTCCGCGACAACTGGCAGAAGATCCACGAGGAGCTGGAGAAGCTGCGGGCGCGGATCGTCAACGCCCGCGAGGAGCCGACCTACGGGCTGCATCGCAAGAAGCAGATGCCCTTCTTCCGGATGTTCCGGCGGGAGCTGTTCGGCACGGCTCCGGTCGCCGCCAGGGACGGCGCCCCCACCAAGGACGGCGGAGGCGAATCGAGGTTGGCGGAGACCCCGGCGTTCTATGGAGTGCGCGAGGAAGAGCGCATCAGCCGGCTCGTGGACCTCACGCAGAAGGTGTTTCTCGCCGTCGATCGCGAGCTGCGCCTCACCGGCTTCCGGGACAGCATCCTATCCCGGCCCGGAACCGGCTGAAGGCGGAGGTCCAGAAGACGCTGCTGGCCCCGGAGTTCGTCTCGCTCCCCCGCATCAGGGAGCACCGGGCGCAGCTCGTGAGCCGCGTCATGGAGCTCGCGGAACGCAACAACGACCTCATCCTCTACGCGGAATGATCCGGAGCGGGGGCGATGGAGCTACGCTACGCGGTCAAGCGCTCGGGCAGGCGGAAGAAGCTCACGATCACCGTCGAACGCGACCGGAGCGTGGTCGTGCACGCACCGGCCGCCACGCCGGACGAAGCGATCCGGCGGGCCGTGGCAGCGAAGCGGCAGTGGATCCACGAAAAGACCCGGCACGGCCGGAAGTACCGGGCGCCGCCGCACCCGCCCGGCAAGGAGCTGGTCAACGGCGAATCGGCGCTCTACCTGGGCCGGAGCTACCGGATCGAGCGGGTGAAGGGAGACGCCGGCGGCGAGATCCGCTTCGACCAGCGCTTCTTCATTCCCGCTTCACTCCCGGACCACGGTCGGTCCGCGATGCGGGACTGGTACGTCGCCAGGGCCAGGGAACGCATCCTGCCCCGGGTGGAGCGCCACGCCCACAGCCTCGGGGTGCGCTGCGGCCGGGCGCGCATCGTCGACAGCCGCTACCGCTGGGGCTCGTGCACCGTGCGGGGCAACGTCAGCTTCAACTGGCGGCTCATCAAGGCGCCGACGTTCGTCATCGACTACGTCGTCGTGCACGAGCTCGCGCACCTGATCGAGTCGAACCATACGGATCGGTTCTGGGGCATCGTGCGCACCCACGCGCCGGGGATGGAAGGGGCGCGGGCCTGGCTGCGGGAGCACGGACAGCTTCTGGAGGAGCTCGTGTAGCCGCCGGTAGCAGCCGGAGCCGTCGGCAAGAGCAATGGACCCGAATACCGGACCGGCCGATCACCGTCCTCCGCGCCCGGTCTCGCCGTCGCCGGCGAGGAGTTCGAGTTGAAGCCTGTGCCGAGTAGTATCGACCTTTGTCAATTGCCTCTGGTCTCGACGTCGCCGGCGAGGGGTTCGAGTTGAAGCTGGCCTCAACCTCGGGTTCACCCTCGTCTCGCTCGAAGCCGAGCGCGTCAAGCGGGAAGCGTTCAAGGCCCTTCTGCCGCTCTACTCGCTCAAGGCCGCCGCCGGGTACTTCGGGAACGCCGAGCCGGTGGAGCCCGAGGGTTGGGTGGAGGCGGACGGCGTGGGACGGCTCGACGAGAGGATGTTCGTCTGCCGGGCCGCAGGCCGTTCGATGGAGCCCAGGATCCACGACGGCGATTGCGTGGTCTTCCGCGCGAAGCCGGCCGGAACGCGGCAGGGGAGGATCGTGCTCGTGCAGTATCGCGGCGAGGCCGACCCGGACACGGGTGGTTCGTACACCGTCAAGCGCTACTCGTCGGAGAAGGTGGCCGCGGAAGGCGGCGACTGGCGCCACGCGCGAATCGTGCTGTCCCCGACGAACCCGCAGTACGAGCCGATTGTCTTCTCCCCGGAGGAGAGCGGGCATGTGGGGGTCATCGCGGAGATGGCGACGGTGCTGCGGGGTGGGCTATAGCGCCCTGGCTGTCGCCTTCCCGGCGCTGGTGAAGGCGATCGGGTCATCGGGTGCGGGGACCGGATCGGCGCTTCGAGGTAGGGGTGATCCGGAAACGCCCCGCCCAAGCTCGACCGGCAGGAACGAGAGCAAAGGCAGGGAAACCCCGCTAACATGCAGGCCTCATGACCACGGCAGCAACGGGAGGGCCACGATGGACAGGCTTGATGGAGAGGCACGGAAGGCGCCGCAAAGTCTTGGCCCCGAGGAAGAGGCACGGGCACGGCGGGCAAAAGCCGCCGAGGCCGACAGCCGGCGAGCGAAAGAGCTCGCGGAAAAGGCGGGATTCGGGGACTACAGCATCGACTTCATCCGTCGGGCTCGCGGTATCGGGAGGTGAGTCCCCGTCATTGGTGGACGGCCTCGACCAATGGCGAGGTCGTCTTCGACTGCAATGTCCCGCTTGATTACGCCTGTAACACCGGCCAACGGGGAGACTGGGCAAGGGATGTCATCAAGTGGGTCAAAACGGAAGATCACACGATATTCATATCGGCGATGGCCCACGGCGAGATCCTCGCGGTGCTGCGCACCCTCGAGTTACGGCAGATCGCGGACAGCAGGAAGATGCACCCGGAAAGCCCGGGGGACTTCGCCGCCGTCGATGCACAAACGATCCGGTCACTGAGCGAGCAGATCTGGAGCGTGCAAGTCAGACCCATCGACCTGTCCGCAGAGCTCAGGGATCGGTGCCTCGAACTGCGACAGAACATCGTCCCTTACGACGCCTGGTACGTCGCGATCGCGGAGCATTACGACGCCCCTTTGTTCACGACGGACGAAAAGCTCGTCAACGCCATCGGCCACACCAACAGCACGTGCACCGCCTACAGCTTCAGAACCGATACGGAACGGCGGAACAGGGAGCAAGGCCGATCCCGCATCGAATGACTCCGCGAGCCGCGCAGGCCGCAGCAGCACATACCCCCCAAGCCGCGCCCCACGTTTTGAGCGTACATGAACGGGGCGAGCCGCGGGCTGCCGCTGCCGGGCGACCCGCACTACTTCAACCGCACCCGCGGCGACGCCTTGAACCGCCCCGAGTTTCCCGGAGGGTGATTTGCATGAGTCGGGCCGCGATGGCCGACCCATGCAGTTGGTTGAAGTACGATGCCTCCATCCCCGCCGGAGGCATGTATCCGAGCAGTCCAAGGAGCCGACGGCGATTGTACCAGTAGACCCGGTCGAGGGTTGGCGAGCTCCACCGCTTCGGGCCGCACGGCCGGGCATCGCCGGCTCGACCGCCGCCGCGGGTTGCGGGAGAATCCGCACAACGTTCACGATCCGGCGCGAGAACCGCGAAAAGGGGGCTCCCGATGGAAGAGGCGCAGACCATACCCGCGCGCAGGGGCAGCGCCGCCTTCGTGCGGCAGGGACAGATGGTGAAGGTCATCAACACCCACGGCGAGCAGGTCGTGGACACGTGGGCGTTCGTGCGGCACGACCTGCGGGAGTTCATGTCGATGGAGCACACCCGCGCGACGCTGGTCAAGATCATGCCCGCCGTCGGCGACTGCCTGTACACGACGCGGCGCCGCCCGATCCTGAAGATCGTGGAGGACACGTCGCCGGGCATCCACGACACCCTGATGGCGGCCTGCGACGACTACCGGTACGGGCTGCTCGGCTGCACCGGGTACCACGACAACTGCACCGACAACCTGTGGGCGGCGATGCACGCCCTCGGGCTCACCCCGCCCGAGACCCCGAGCCCCCTCAACCTGTTCATGAACATCCCGTGGCAGAGCGACGGGGCGCTCTCGTTCGATCCTCCCGTGACCCGTCCCGGTGATTCCATCACCTTCGAGGCGCAGCTCGACGCGGTCATGGCCTTCTCCGCCTGCCCGCAGGACATCCTGCCCATCAACGGAAGGGCGGGACAGCCCACCGAAGCCCATTTCCGAGTCTTCGATCCGGATACTCCGCCATGCTGAACGTTCGGATCTCCGACCCAGCCCGCCCGTCGAGCCGGACCCGTGGCGAGTCCTCCCTTCGGACCGGCGAGGGAGGCAACGGGATCACACCCGGGAACGGCGTGTCCCCAATCCGGCATAGCCGGAACCAAGCGCCTGTCATGAACCTGGGAGCGGTGCATCCTGACGGACGCGGGCGTCCCGCCCGCTTTGTCATGTGGCGGGCCTTCGGCCCACCTGCGGGCGGGACGCCCGTGTCCCGAAGGGACACGCCGATCCCAGGACGCACCGCTCCCGGGAATCCGGCATCAGGGAGCCGAAAGCCGATCGGCAGATGATTCTTCGTCGTTTTGTCGAAGATTCCACGGGTAAGAGGCCATCGGACACGGGCGTCCCGCGATCTCGGCGCCGTCATTCCCGCGAAAGCGGGAATCCATGTGTTCCGGGCGGCGCGTCATGCCGGATACAGGCGTCTCGCCCGCAGATACCTGCAAATACCCGCAAATGAAGGAGCCGCCCCATGAGCGCATACGTCATCGCCGAAGTCGAAGTCACCGACCCCGAGACGTTCGAGGAGTATCGAAAGCTGGTCCCCCCGACGATCGAGGCGTTCGGAGGCCGCTACATGGTGCGAGGAGGCGCCATCGGCAGCCTGGAGGGAGGCTGGCAGCCGAAGCGGATGGTGGTCATCGAGTTCGACGACGCGGAGCGTGCGAAGGCGTGGCACGACTCCGAGCTCTACGCGCCGGCCAGGGCGCTGCGCGAGGCGTCCACCCACACCCGGATGATCGTGGTAGACGGGGTGTGAGCGGTCCGCTCGGGGCGCATCGGGCGGCAGGGCGGGAGCGGCACGGGAGCCGCGCTGAAGAGACGGCCATGGACAGATACGGCATCCGCATCACCCTCCCGCCCGGAGACACGATGTCCGCGGCCCATCTGCTGGGCCCGGACTTCGAGGCGTTTCGGTGGTACGACTCGCGCGAGGCGCGCGACGAGGCATTCGAGGCCATGCAGCGCCACCCGGACTACTACCGCCGCGGCGATACGCCGACGCAGGTGCTGGCGAAGATCGACCCCTGAAAGATCGACTCCTGAGCGGCAACCGCTGACGGGTTGCCCGGTGATTCCTCCGGACACTACCCCGGGGGAGGGCTTTCCGGCGAAGCCGCCAAGGCGTGCTCCCACTCCGAGACGAAGGAGTCGATGCTCGCCCGCGCCGGGTCCGCGTCCGGCCCGATCTTCTCGGCGCGCAGGTAGATGATGACCAGGGTCAGGGCGGTGAGGGCGCCGTCGTCGCGGCGCCGTCGGGCTTCGCGGTGCTGCGTCCTGAAGTGGTCGATGAGCGGGGCGTAGCGCGAGGAATCGCCGCCGCCGCGGGCATGGGCGGTTCGGAGCGCGTCCCCAACCTGCAGCGCGACGTCGCGGAGCCGTTCGCTCGGCGAGACGGCCCTCGCCGTTTCGATGATCGTCGTCGCGTCCCGGTTGAGCCGCGCGGCCTCGCGCCGCGGGCCGAACAGCCACGCGAGCACCCCTTGCTTCCCTCCGGGACGACGCATTCTCGATTCAGGCCGTTTCGGTTCGGATCGGTCGGTTCGTGCCATGGCATTCGGTTCAGGGCGTTCGGTTCAGATCGGCTCGACCCAGGCCGTTCGTCCCGGTCCGCTCGGCCCAGGGCGCCGCGTGCCCGGGTGCGGTGGCTCCCCGTGCGATCCTCCCAGGAGCCCGCCCGTGACGACGAGCAATCCACCGGCCGGAGCGGATCGCGAAGCGTCCGTCGGAAGCGTCCGTCGGTCGCGCAGACGTCCCGCGCATCCGGTATCCTCCCGCCGCCGCACGGCGATTGCAACGGTGGCCCTGCCCGGTGGCCTTGCCCGTACCGGCGCCGTCCGCAGTACCACCTACGAATCCACCCCACCACCCCAGGAGGACGAGGCGTTGGCGAAGAGCGACATCGAGATCGCCAGGGAGGCGAGGCAGAGGCCGATCGCGGAGATCGGCGACCGGTTGGGGATCCCCCGCGAGGCGCTGCTGCCCTATGGACACACGAAGGCGAAGATCGACCTCGACTACGTCGATTCGCTCTCCGGCCGGGGAGACGGAAAGCTCGTGCTGGTCACCGCGATCACCCCGACCCCGGCCGGTGAAGGCAAGACCACCACCTCGGTGGGGCTCGCCGACGGGCTGAACCGGATCGGCAAGGAGACGCTGGTCTGCCTGCGCGAGCCCAGCCTCGGACCGTGCTTCGGGGTGAAGGGCGGGGCGGCGGGCGGCGGCTACGCGCAGGTGGTGCCGATGGAGGACATCAACCTGCACTTCACCGGCGACTTCCACGCCATCGGCGCCGCCAACAACCTGCTGGCGGCGCTGCTCGACAACCACATCCACCAGGGCAACGCGCTGGGGCTCGACGCCCGGCGCATCTCGTGGCGACGGGTGGTGGACATGAACGACCGGGCGCTGCGCGAGATCGTCTGCTCGCTGGGCGGCATCGGCAACGGGTTCCCGCGCAGCGACGGCTTCGACATCACCGTGGCCTCCGAGGTGATGGCGATCTTCTGCCTCGCCTCGGACCTCAAGGACCTCCGGCGCCGCCTCGGCAACGTCGTGGTCGGGCAGACACGGGCGCGCGAGCCGGTCACCGCGCGCGATCTGAAGGCCGACGGCGCGATGACGGTGCTGCTCAAGGACGCCCTCGCCCCGAACCTGGTGCAGACCCTGGAGAACAACCCGGCCGTCATCCACGGCGGCCCCTTCGCGAACATCGCCCACGGCTGCAACTCGGTGATCGCCACCCGCACGTCGCTCAAGCTCGCGGACTACGTCGTCACCGAGGCCGGGTTCGGGGCGGACCTCGGAGCCGAGAAGTTCTTCGACATCAAGTGCCGCAAGGCCGGCATCGCGCCCGGCGCGGTGGTGCTGGTGGCCACCCTGCGCGCGCTGAAGATGCACGGCGGCGTGGCGCTTGCGGATCTGGGGCGGGAGGACGTGGCCGCGGTCAGGGCGGGATGCGCGAACCTCTCGCGCCATCTGGCCAACGTCAGGCAGTTCGGGGTGCCGGCGGTGGTCGCGGTGAACCGGTTCTCGGCCGACACCGAAGCGGAGCTCCAGGCCGTCGTCGACGCCGCCGGGGCCGAGGGCGCGAGCGCGATCGTCTGCTCCCACTGGGCGGACGGCGGGGCCGGGACCGAGGCGCTGGCGCGACACGTGGTGGAGATGATCGAAGCGGGGGAGGGCGCGTTCCGGCCCCTCTACCCCGACGAGATGCCGCTGTGGGAGAAGGTGGAGACGGTGGCGAAGCGGATCTACGGCGCCTCCGGCATCACCGCGACCACGGTGGTGCGCAACCGGTTCAGGACGCTGCAGGAGGGCGGGTACGGCCACTTCCCCGTCTGCATGGCGAAGACCCAGTACAGCTTCTCCACGGATCCCTCGCTCAAGGGCGCCCCGGAGGGCCACGAGGTGCCGGTGCGGGAGCTGCGGCTCTCCGCCGGGGCGGAGTTCGTGGTGGCCATCTGCGGCGACATGATGACGATGCCCGGCCTGCCGAAGTCCCCGGCGGCCGAGGGGATCCACCTCGACGACGCGGGCCGGATCGAGGGGCTGTTCTGACGCCCGCCGGCCCGCCATGCCACAGGGATGAACGGATCTTCCCCATGAGACGGATCGTCGTATTGAACGATGCCGACAACGTCGCGACGAGCCTCGCGCCGCTCGAAGCAGGGTCCCGGATCGAAGTGGCGCCGGGCGGCGAGCGCCGGGACGTCACGGTGCTCGACCCGATCCCCTTCGGCCACAAGATCGCGATCCGGCGCATGGCCCCGGGGGACGACGTGCTGAAGTACGGCGAGGTGATCGGGCGCGCGAGCGAGCCCATCGAGCCCGGCCGCTGGGTGCACGTGCACAACGTCGAATCGGTGCGCGCGCGGGGAGACGTCGATGGGGAGGTGTCGAATGACCGGTGAATTCCCCGGCTACCGCCGCGCCGACGGCCGCGTGGGCGTGCGCAACGTCGTCGCCGTCCTCTCGGCGATGGACAACACGAACCCGAGCGCCGAGCGCATCGCCTCGATGGTGCGCGGCACCGAGGTGCTGGCCACCCCCTTCGGGCGGGGGCAGATCGGTGCGGATTTCGAGGTGACCCGGAGGACCCTGGCCGGCATCGCCGGCCATCCGAACGTGGCCGGCGTGCTCGTGCTGAGCCTGAGCCTCGCCTCGGGCCGGGAGCTTGCCGCCCGGGTGCGCGCCACCGGGAAGCCGGTCGAGGTCCTGGGGTTGCAGGAGAGCGGCGGGGCGCTGGCGATGACCATGGAAGGCGTCCGCATCGCGGCGCGGCTCGTCCTCGAAGCATCGGATCTGGCGCGCGAGCGGTGTCCGCTCGGGGAGCTCACGGTGGCGGTCGAATGCGGCGGCTCGGACACCACCTCCGGGCTGGCGTCGAATCCCGCGGTCGGCCGCTTCTCCGACCGGCTGATCGACTCCGGCGGCACCGTCATCCTCTCCGAGCCCGCGGAGTTCATGGGCGCCGAGCACCTCCTCGCGGCGCGCGCCGAGAGCCCGGACGATGCCCGGAAGATCCGCGACATGGTGCGCTGGTTCGAGGACGAGGCGAAGCGCAACGGCGTGGACATGCGGGGCACGAACCCGACGCCGGACAACATCGAAGGGGGGCTGACGACGCTGGAGGAGAAATCGCTCGGCGCCATCGCAAAGGGCGGCACCCGGCCCATCGTGGAGGTCGTCGACTACTCCGAGCCCCCGAGCCGGCGCGGCCTCGTGGTCATGAACACGCCCTCGGCCGCCTGCGAGTCGATGACCGGGCTCGCGGCGGGCGGCGCGCAGATCATCCTCTTCTCCACCGGCCGGGGCAACGCCATCGGCGCTCCGGTGGCGCCCACCGTCAAGGTCACCGGCAACCCGAACACCGCGCGCACGATGGGCGAGAGCATCGACGTGGACGTGAGCGCCGTCCTCACCGGCGAAGAGGGTCTGGACGCGGCCGGCGAACGGGTGTGGCGGCGCGTCGTCAAGGTGGCCGGCGGCGCCCTGACCGCCTGCGAGGTGCTCGATGAGCAGCAGCTCTCGGTCAGCCGCTTCGGCCCGTCGGTCTAGGAGCCTGCGCCGCAGAAGATTCATGGAAGAAAATGTCCTGTTTTCAGCCAAAGCGGACAGCCCTTCCCGACGTCACCACCTCCGCGTTCGGGATGTCGGACACCGGCCAGATCGCCCAATTGCCGTACTACGATGAATTCGCGCGGCATCTGCACCCCAAGCTGGTCGTACTCGTCTTCGTCGAGAACGACCTCTACGAGAATGCGAGACAAGGGATGTATCCGTTCGTCACCGCAAAATGGGCGGGGAGCAGGCGGCCGGGGTGCTGGCGACGGTGAGGCGCGACGGCATCGAGCGCCGGGGCGGGACGTGGACGGACGAGGAGGAGGCGGCGTTCAGGCGCCCGGTCGTCGAGCAGTTCGAGCGCGAAGGGCATCCCCTCTACGCCAGCGCCCGGCTGTGGGACGACGGCATCGTGCCCCCGGCCCGCCCCGCGAGGTGCTCGCGCTCTCGCTCTCGGCCGCGCTGAACGCGCCGATCGAGGAGACGCGCTTCGGGGTGTTCCGGATGTGAGGCTCGGGATGCCGTCCCTGTCGGCTTGGCTCCGGACCGACGCTCATACGGCAGAAGGAAGAACGCCCGGGCTGAGTCAGCTTCATCGGCGCCGCGGTTCACGCCGGCCGTGCCGGAGTGGTGCGCGATCTTCCCACCCTGGCACTGGCGTTTGCGGCCGGCGCGTGTCGCCAATACCCTGACGGGCATGATCGGATCGAGCTTCGCCGCCGTCTTCCGCAAGGACGCCGAGCCATGAGGGCCTGGTTCAGGCCTCTCTCGATATACACCGCGGCACTGGTTGCCGGCACCGCGTTCTTCTTCCTCCTGCACCATGCCGGCAACCAGCTCCCATACGAGGTGGCGAAGCAACGATTCTATGTCGAGCGCGACGCGGCACAACAGGATCTAGGGTGTGCTCGCAGGTACAAGTGCCCGAGCTCCATCAAGACGACCTACGAGTACTGCGAGCTGTCCTCCGCGGTCATGGCAGGTGCCCGGGGGGGAGGCTCTCCCTTGAGAGACGCCCTGCTGGTGCGGTGGTTCGAGGACCGGCGTGCTTGGTGTGCTGCTCTGCATGAAGCGTTAGACGGCGGCGAACCGGACAGCAGGCCTCTCAAAACCCGCTACTGGTGGGGCGGCAAGGCACTCTACGCCATCGCTTTGCGCTTCCTCTCCGTGTACGAACTTCGCGAGCTGACCAAGTCCGTCACTTGGCTGGCGTATGCCCTGCTGGCCGTCGCGGTGCTGCTGCTGTCCCCGAGAGCTCTCGCGGCCATCTCTCCTTTGATCCTCCTCGGCGCCTTCCATTCCGGGATCAAATACTTCGGGGACGTGGCCAACGGCATGCCCTATGCCTGGGCGGTTCTGTCGGCGGCCGTTCTGGCGTTCCTGATGCGCTTCCGGGCGCCGGGCGCGGCGCCGTGGGGAAGGGCGCGCTTCTTCTCCTTCGTCGCGGGAATGGTGTCGTCGTACCTGTGGCTGGGGGACGGGCACACGTTTCTCGCCGTCACCCTGATTGGACTGATTGCGTACTTCGGGCACGAGCGTGCGGCGGTGCGCGAGAGGGTCGAGCAGGCGGTCCGGTGCATCGGGCTCTACCTGGCTGGCTTTCTGATCTGTTACGGCCTCGGCTTGCTGGTCAAGACCGCCGCCTGGGGTGGCATCGACCCCCTTGCCGACTTCCTGAACCAGGTGATCTACATATTCAAGGAGACCGACAGTGATGTGGCGGGAGGCGTCACTGACCTCTGGGCTTGGTATATCGATCTCTTCCACGAAATAGGCTGGAGTGGAAGCGCCGTTCGGTCGGGCGGGGTTCTGGCTACCCTGTCAGGCGGGGGGCTGACCGATCTTGCCCTGTATGCACTGGTCGCGGGGGGGCTGGCGTCGGCCTGGGATGCGTATCGAGGCCGGCCCCGCCTGCTTAGGGACTTCCTCTGGATCGTGGCCCTGATGCTGGTCAACGTGCCGAACTTCATCATCACCGAAGACATGCCCCACAGAACCGCCAGGTTCCTGTTCGTGATGTATGGACTCTGCTTCTCCTGCCTGGCCTTGGCATTCTGCCCGGACGGATCCCCCGGACGGCCAAGGCGGGACGGCAGGGGCGGGCGTCGCTGTTAGCCGGCTTATCTCGTCGATAGGGCTTCTCGAGGTCCAGGCGGGGCGGGTCCGTCCCGTAGGGCGGCGTACAGGCGGCTTCGTGGGCGCGGTAACGTCCCGGTAGCGGGGCGAGCGGCGGCTACTGCTCGGCTTCCTGCTCGTAGAAGCGGGCCACGGCGCCGCGGTTCACGCCGGCCGTGCCGGAGTGGTGCGCGATCTTCCCACCCTGGCGCTGGCGTTTGCGGCCGGCGCGTGTCGCCAGTACCCTGACGGGCATGATCGGATCGAGCTTCGCCGCCGTCTTCCGCAAGGACGCCGAGCCATGAGGGCCTGGTTCAGGCCTCTCTCGATATACACCGCGGCACTGGTTGCCGGCACCGCGTTCTTCTTCCTCCTGCACCATGCCGGCAACCAGCTCCCCTACGAGGTGGCGAAGCAGAGATTTCAAGCCGAGTTCGACACGACGCAACGGGACCCAGGGTATCGCAAATTCAAGATACCCCACGAGTACTGCGAGCTGTCGTCTGCGGTCATGGCAGGTGCTCGGGGGGGGGGGGGGGCTCTCCCTTGAGAGACGCCCTGCTGGTGCGGGCGTTCTATCCGCATGGCCATTGTAGAGTTCTGCGGGAGGCGTCAGGCGGCGGGGAGCCGGACAGCGGACCCCTCAAAACCCGCTACTGGTGGGGCAGCAAGGCGCTCTACGCCATCGCCTTGCGCGCACTCTCCGTGTACGAGCTCCGCGAGCTGACCAAGACCGCCACACGGCTGGCGTACGCCCTGCTGGCCGTCGCGGTGCTGCTGCTGTCCCCGAAGGCTCTCGCGGTCATCTCTCCGCTGATCTTCCTCGGCGCCTTCCATTCCGGGGTCGATTACTTCGGGGACGTGGCCAACGGCATGCCCTATGCCTGGGCGGTTCTGTCGGCGGCCGTTCTGGCGTTCCTGATGCGCTTCCGGGCGCCGGGCGCGGCGCCGTGGGGAAGGGCGCGTCTCTTCTCCTTCGTCGCGGGAATGGTGTCGTCGTATCTGTGGTTGAGGGATGGACACACCTATCTTGCCATTACCCTGATTGGATTGATTGCGTACTTCGGGCACGAGAGTGCGGCGGTGCGCGAGAGGGTCGAGCAGGCGGTCCGGTGCATCGGGCTCTACCTGGCCGGCTTTCTGACCTGCTACGGCCTCGGCCTGCTGGTCAAGACCGCCGCCTGGGGCGGCATCGATCCCCTTGCCCACTTCCTGGACCGGGTGATCCACGTATTCAAGTGGACCGCCGGTGATGCGGCGGAGGCATCAAACATCACGTACATCTGGACTCAACACCTCAATCTCTTCCACAATTTGGGATGGAGCGGAAGCGCTGCGCGATCGGGCGAATTTCTGACCGCTCTTGCGGGCGGGGTTCTGACCCCTCTTGCTCTGTTTGCATTGGTCGTGGCCTTGCTGGTTTCGGCCTGGGAGGCGTATCGAGCCCGGCTTCACCTGCTTCCGGGCATCCTCTGGATCGTGGCCCTGATACTGATCAACGTGCCGAACTTCATCGTCTCCGAAGACTACCCCTTCAGAAGCGCCAGATTCCTGTTCGTGATGCACGGGCTCTGCTTTTCCTGCCTGATCCTGGCCATCCTGAAGATGAAGATGAAGGGGATGGTCTGTTCCTCCTTGCTGGCGGCCGGTGTGGCCGGTGTCTATCTTTCCTCCTCGATTTGGGTGGAATACGCCGCTCCCCGGGTGCTCGAGCTGATTGAAGACACCGAGCCCGTCATCCGCTCCCGCTTCGACGTCTACTACGCGGACAACCAACTGATCTACACGAAGGACCAGTGTACCCAAGAGGACGTCACCCCCAGGTTCATCCTGCACGTGATCCCGGCGGATCCCGCCGATTTAGGCGATCCCTCCTTCACCGACTTCAACAATCTGGACTTCGATTTCACCTACAGCCACTTCCGCAATGGGCTCGACGATGGACGATGCGTCACCATCCGCCCCCTGCCGGACTATGCCGTCGAGCGAATCAGAACCGGCCAGTACTTCCGCGGCTATGCCATCGAGCAAAACCTGGCCCCCCAGTCCTACGTGGAGCCGATCTGGAAGGGTGAAGCGAGCCTCGTCAACCGATCCGGGCAGGCGTACTCGTACGCCGATCCCCGGGTACTCGAGCTGATCGAAGACACCGAGCCCGTCATCCGCTCCCGCTTCGACGTCTACTACGCGGACAACCAACTGATCTACACGAAGGAACAATGTACCGAAGAGGACGTCACCCCCAGGTTCTTCCTGCACGTGATCCCGGTGGATCCCGCCGATTTCGAGAACCCCTACTTCAACAACCTGGACTTCGAGTTCATCCCCGTCGTCTTCCGCGATGGGCTCGACGATGGACGATGCGTCACCATCCGCCCCCTGCCGGACTATGCCGTCGAGCGGATCAGGACCGGCCAGTACTTCTCCGGGGAGGAGCCGATCTGGAAGGGTGAGGCCGTTCTGGACAGGTGAAGCGAGCCTCGCATGGCGTCGAACGTCACGCTGACGATCACGGGCGCGACGGCGAGAGCCCGGCTGATCGGCGGGCCGGCAACCTTATGCCCGCCAATTCATTGATTCGGACCAGTATTCGAAATGGATGAGAGGTCGAACGTCCGGCTGCTGCACCACGGCGGGCGTGGCGTGGCGAACCCGACGTCGAAGCGGTCGCTGAAGCGCGCCGGGGGCGCCGACCGCCTGTCGTGCCGGAGCTACCCGGCGTTCTCGCGCAGCCAGGAGACTGCGCCGTAGAAAACGATGCGACAATAGGCAGACTGAGGAGCCTGCGCCGCAGAAGATTCATGGAAGAAAATGTCCTGTTTTCAGCCAAAGCGAACAGCCCTTCCCGCGTGGTGGCGAGCAGGCCCCGATGCGCGACACGTCGTCGCCATCGAGGCCGCCATCGCGGTGGCCAGCCCGACATCGACGTCGCCGGTGCTTTCCGCGTGGTACGAGAGCTACGCAGAGAACCACAAAGTCCGCCTTGCGTTCGACCTGGAGTTGATCGAACGGTTCGCCACCCGGGACGCGGCCATGGTGGAATTCGGGTCGTGCCCCCCGATCCTGACGGTCGCATTGACGCGGGCCGGCTATTCGGTCTGTGGACTGGATTTGGCCCCGGACAGGTTCGAGGGCGTCTGCCGTCGGGAGGGCCTGACCGTGAAGGAGGTGAACTTCGAGGAGGAGCCGTTGCCGTTCGCCGACGATGCGATCGACGTGGTCGTCTTCAACGAAGTCTTCGAGCATCTGAGGGTCAACCCCATCTTCACGTTTCGGGAGATCAACCGCGTGCTGAGGCCGCAAGGGACGCTGTTGCTCTCCACACCGAACCTGACCTCTCTGAGGGGATGGTGGAACCTCGCGGTGAAGGGACTGCCTGCCAACGATCTGTACGATGCCTTCGAAAAACTGGAGACACTCGGCCATGTCGGGCACGTCAGGCTCTATACGCCGCTGGAAGTCGCTACGTTCCTGAAGAAGATGGGCTTCGCCGTTCACCTCATCTGCCATCGGGGTGACGGGGGGGGGGGGGGGGGGGCGTCGAAGTGGAGAAGCGCCCTCCGCAACGCGATCCCCAGGGTCTTCCCCCGCTTGCGGACGTACTTCACCATTGTGGCCTCGACCGTGGTCGGGGGGGCTGGCGGGGAATGAAAGGGTTGGTCCTGCCGCCGGCCCGGCGGCATCGGGGACGGCAGGGGCAACCTCGCGGGCCATGGCCGGGAGCCGCGACGGCTCCCGCGTGAACGACCCGACCGTATGCCCCGTTTCCATGCGGCTGTCCCGACGGGTCGGAACCCGGTGGCGCTCCGCGTTCAGTGGGTCCGATCGAGCCGCCAGCGCAACAACGTACGGATGCGGGTCGCGTGGAAGAACGCGGCTTCGCGCAGGCCGGCATCGCCGGCGAGCAAGGCCGCGCGCGCCCGCTCGCGCAACGCATCGTCGTCGAAGCGATCCGCGACGTGCATCGTGGCGTCGAGCAGCACCGCCGAGGGCGAGGGCATCGGTCCGTCCGCGATCGCGGGCTCCACGCCGGCGTAGGGAAGCCCGCGCGCATCGGACAGACGCCAGCCCTCGGGGGTATGGAACCGCTCCCATGCGCCTTCGACGAGGCTGCGCGCAATGGCCCAATGCTTCTCGCGTCCGTGTGCCTTCGCGAACGCGATCAGGCCGCGGGCGACGTAGGCGTAGTCCTGCAACGTCGCCGGGGTCGCCGGCCGCGCACCCGCTCTTTCGCCGCTCCCTTCATCGGCCCCCTTGCCGGCTCCTTCGCCGAACCGGGTCCGTACGAGCGTCGTTCCGTCCCAGAGCTCCCCGGCGAGAAAGCGCACCACGCCGCGGGCCGGCGCCTCGAACCGTGCGCCGCCGGAGCGCAGCGACGCGCGCACGAGCGCCGAGAGCGCGAGGCCGTTCCATCCCGCGAGACGCTTCTCGTCGCGGGGAAGCTCGCGCCGGCTCCGTGCTTCGAGCAGCTTGCGCCTGGCCGAATCGAGCCGCGCCGCGGCCTCCTCCACGGACACGCCGGCCGCCCGCGCCACCTCCGCGCCGGACTCCGCCGCCTGCACCGGCAGGTACCCGTGCCCGATCGGGGATGCGCCGTCGAGCCCCCATGCGATGCCGGCGGCGTTGCGTTCCCCGTCGTCGAGCAGGCGGTCGAGCTCCTCGGCGGCGAACAGGTAGTACCCGCCCTCGACGCCCGCCGCATCGACCGCGGACAGGCTCGAATGGAGCCCGCCGAGCGGAGACCCGAGCTCGCGCACCATGAACCGGACAGTATCCATCGCGACCCGCTCGAAGGCGGGCCCGCCGAGCACGTCGGCGGCGTCGAAGTAGAGCTCCGCGAGCAAGGCGTTGTCGTAGAGCATCTTCTCGAAGTGCGGCACCTGCCAGCCCGGGTCGGTGACGTAGCGGAAGAAGCCCCCGCCGATCTGGTCGCGCAGCCCCAGCGAGGCCATCGCCCCGAAGGTGAGGCGCAGGAATTCCCCGAGCTCGTCCGCCGGCTCGCGGCGCTGCGCGTCGAGGAGCAGCGCGAGCTGCGGCACGGAGGGAAACTTCTGCTGCCCGCCGAAGCCGCCGGCGAGCCCATCGGCCGCCTCCGACGCCTGCTGGGTGAACGCATCGCCCAGGGCGCGCACGCCGGCCGCGTCCATCGTCTCCGCACTCCTCGGGCGTATCGCGCTCGCAAGCGCATCGGAGACACTGTGCGCGGCGGTCGCGAGCGCGGCCCGATCGGTCGCCCAGCGACCCGCGATCTGCTCCAGGAGCCGCATGAAGTCCGTCACCGGCAGGTAGGTGAACCCGAACAGGGGGAGCCCGTCCGGGGTGAGCACGACGTTGAGCGGCCATCCCGCACGGCCCAGGGTGGCCTGCACGAACCGGAGGAGCTGCGCGTCGAGGGCGGGGTCGAGCTCGCGATCGACCTTGACGGAGATGAAATGCTCGTTGAGCAGCGCCGCCGCCTCGTGGTCGGAGAAGCTCTCGCGCTGCATCACGTGGCACCAGTGGCAGGCGAAGTAGCCGACGGAGACGAAGATCAGCCGGTCCTCGGAGCCCGCCCGCGCAACGAGATCCGGGCTCCACTCCTGCCAGTGCACGGGATCGTGCGCGTGCAGCCGCAGGTACGGCGATGCGGCGTGGGCAAGGGCATTGGCCGCTTCGTGGGCGCCGAACGACGCCCGCGGCCCGAGCGCGGCGGCGAGCAACGCCAGGCAGACGAGGGCGGCGCCGGCGGCTCGCCGGAGCCGGCCCGCTCCCGTCGTGGCCGCCCTGCCGGCGGATGCGCCGAAGGGCGGCGCGCTCACTGGGCGGCCGGCGCCTTCGGGTCCGGGGGCGCGTCTTCGGGCCCGGCGCCGGAGGAAGCGGCGCCCTCCGCCTCGCGCAACGCCTCCCGGGCGAGGAAGTCCTCGATCGCCTCCCCGGTCACCGGCCCGACGTGGCTCGCGACCAGCTCGCCGTGCGGATCGACGAAGAACGTCGACGGCAGCCCCTTGAGCGGCTCGAACGGAAGGATCGGCGTATCGCCCGCCCGCACCACCAGGTAGTCGATGCCCATCTCCGCGATGAACGCCTCCAGCGCGGGGGGCTCGATCTCCTCGAAGTTCACGCCGATGACGATCGCGTCATGGTCCTTGTGGCGCGCGTGGAAGCGCATGAGCTCCGGGATCTCCACCATGCACGGCCCGCACCAGGTCGCCCAGAAGTTGACCACCACCCACTTGCCGCGGTGCTCGGACAGGCGATGCACCCGGCCGGCCACGTCGGGGAGCACGAACTCGACCCCGCCGGCATCGGCCGCGGCTTCGGAGGCCGCCGTTTCGGAAGCCCCGGCCTCGGAGGCCGCCGTTTCGGAAGCCCCGGCCTCGGAGGCCGCCGTTTCGGAAGCCGCGGGCGCCGCGACCGCGAGGAGCAGGAGCACGGCCAGGAACCGGATCACCACCGGGTTCCGTCCGAGTGGCCGGGATTCGCATCGATCGACCCTCATCGCATCACCTCCAGGTCCGTTCCGCCGGCGGACGCGAGCCGCCTCATGACCGTCGCCGCGCATCCTGCCGCGACGCGCGGATCGAGCCCGCCGGCGCGGTCGCGCGTTCCACCACCCGGTGGAAATCGCCGGCGTTCATGAACCCGACGACCCGCAGCTCGCGGCGTTCCCGTCCGTCGGGCCCGAAGAACAGGATCGCGGGAGGGCCGAACAGGCCGAACTCCGCCAGCAGCGCCTGGTCGGCGTCGTCGTTGGCGGTCACGTCGGTCTGGAGCAGCAGCACGTTCGAGAGCGTCGCCCGCACCTCCGGATCGCGGAACGTGAACCGCTCCATCTCCTTGCAGCTCACGCACCAGTCGGCGTAGAAGTCGAACATGACCACCTGCCCGCGGGCGGTAGCGGGCTCCAGCTCCGCCATCAGGCCGTCGATACCCTTCACCTGCCTGAATTCGAGATCGCTCCCGCTGCGCTCACCCGAGACCAGTGCGACGCCCTCCAGGGGCCGGAACAGATCTCCTCCTCCGCCCGCGACCCCGACCATGACCAGGACCCCGTAGACCAGCATGACCAGCCCCGCCCCCTTCCACAGCCGCCGCCATCCCCCGCTGCCGGGGGCGAGCGAGTCGAGGGCGCCCATGTAGATCGCGACCACGATGAACAGCGTCGCCCACAGCAGCAGCCCCACCGGCTCCGGCACCACGCGCTCGAGAAGGTAGATCGCGACGGCCAGGAGCATGACCCCGAACACCGCCTTCACCGCGTTCATCCACGCGCCGGCCTTCGGCAGCAGCTTGCCGGCCGACACCCCGGCCACGATCAGCGGCGCCCCCATGCCCATCCCGAGCGCGAACAGCGCGACCCCGCCGAGCACCGGATCGCCGGTCCGGCCGATGTAGATCAGGACCCCGGCCAGCGGCGCGGCGACGCAGGGGCCGACGATCAGCGCCGAGAGCGCGCCCATCGCCGCGACCCCGGCCCACGTCCCGCCCTGCTGCCGGCGGCTCAGGGCGGCGAGCCCGGCCTGCCACGACGCCGGGAGCTGGAGGTCGTAGAACCCGAACATCGAGAGGGCGAGCAGCACGAACACCAGCGCGAACGCCGACACGATCCAGGGGTCCTGGAACGCCGCCGCGAGATTCGCGCCGAACAGCCCCGCCAGCACCCCCGCCACGGTGTAGGTGAGGGCCATCGCCAGCACGTAGACCAGCGAGAGCATGAAGGCGCGGCGTGTCGGCGTGCCGGTGCTGCGCCGATCCGTTCCCTGGCCCACGATGATGCTCGTCAGGATAGGCACCATCGGCAGCACGCAGGGGGTGAAGGTGAGGAGCAGCCCGGCCCCGAACAGCGACAGGACCACGAGCCAGCGGTTGCCGGAGGTGAGGGCCGCGGCGATCCGGTCCTGCTCCGGCAGCTCGACGGACGCGGCGCCCTCCATCCCCGGGAAGAACGGGTCCGCCCCTCCCGGCGCCGCCCCCGCGAATCCCGGGTTCGGGGAGACGGACGCGCCCGGAACGCCGCCACCGCCCCCCGGGATCCGGAGGCTCGATTGCCGGGGCGCCTCGTCCCCGCCTCCAAAGGCCGGGAGGCTCGATCCGCCTCCCCCCGGGGCCGCGTCGCCGGTGGCGGCCAGGGCGGCGGGCAGCAGCAGCGAGACCGTCCTGGTGATCGGCGGATAGCACAGCCCCGCTTCCGCGCAGCCCTGGTACGTCACGTCGACGTCGATGGCCGAGCCGGCCGCGCCGGCGGCGACGGGAACGTGGGCCACGACGGAGCCGTAGTACACCTCCATCGGCCCGAAGTACTCGTCGTCCTTGATCGTCCCCTTCGGGAAGCCGGCTTCGCCAAGGGCGGCGCCGGACCCCTCCGCGGGGCGGAACCGGAACTTGTCGCGGTAGAGGTAATAGCCGTCGGCGATGTCCCAGCGCGCCTCGATGACGCCGGGGCCGGCGGCGGTCGCGCTGAGCACGAAGGCGGCGTCCGGGTCCAGGAACTCGTCCTCGCCGGAGGCGCCGATCTCGATTCCCTTGCCCAGCTCCAGCAGTCTGGCCAGCGCGGGCGCGGTCTGCGCGAGTCCTTCCGGCGCGGGCGGCGCGGCCTCCCCTGCCGCCGCGGCGGCCGGCTCCGGCGCCCGGTGGCCGCTCGCGTGGTCCGCCAGCCCGGGCCGGGAGGCCCCGAACGGCACCAGCGCCGCCAGGCACACGATCCATGCGGCTCGGGCCGGTGCGACGCGCCTCGGCCGGTCCGTCGTGCTCGCCGGGCCGCATTGCCCGTTTCGGGCCACGTTCACTCGAAGTCTCCGTCCATTACCCGACCCGGCATAGCCGGAACCAGAGGCCGGTCCTGGGAGCGGCGCGCTCCCAGGGGGACTGGCGCCGAAGGTCATGGCCGCGCCCCACGACATCCCCGGACGCCTCGGACGCGACGATCGCCGCCGCCCCCGGAAGCGGCCGGATCAATCCGAATCCCCCGATTCCGCCTGCGCATAAAGCCGTCCGGCCTCCTCCACGTCGCACTCCACCCCGAGACCCTGCTCGTACATCATACCGAGGGCCACCATCGCACCGGCAAGACCCTGATCGACGGCACGCCGGAACCACGCGGCGGCCTCCGCCTCGTCCCTGGCGACGCATTCCCCGTACAGGTACATCACCCCGAGCCCGTGCTGGGCGAGCCCGTGGCCCTGCCGCGCCGCGTCCCGCATCGAGGAGAAGGCCAGCGCCTCGTTCGCCACCCCGCCCAGCCCGTTCCGACACATCACCGCCACCCGGAACTGCGCCTCCGGCTCGCCGCGGGCCGCGAGCGGCGCGAGGAGCTGGAACGCGCGGCGGAACTCCTTGGCCTCGAACGCCGCGATCCCGCTCGCCAGTTCCATGTCAGAATCGTTCATGGAGGTTCTTCCGATACGTCCCGCAGACTGCCGGCCGGAGCCAACGCGCGGCGGGCAATGACGTTGCCGACGTCCTTCCGGCATGTTCCGTGGGCGGCCGGCGCCTCGGGATTAGAGCGGGGGCCGGGGAAAAGATTCCGATGACCGGGGGCAACGCCATGATCGGGCGGGGCGCCGAGAACGCGGCAATGGGAACGATCCGGGGGTGCCTCGTGCCGGCCGGATCCCGCCTCCGAGGGTCCGGTGGACTTCGGCCCGCGCCATCGGCACGTCGAATACCCGCTTCCGCATGGCCGGTGGCCCGGTCTCCCCGCGGACCGATCCCGAGCTTCGCCACCCTGGACGGAACCACCACGTGAAGCGTCCCCGGGCAACGGCGCCGCACCTGTCCGCCCAGGCCCTCCGGCACCGGGCCGCCGCCGCTCTCCTTCTCGCCGGAGGGGCCGCCGGATTCGCGCTTCCGACGATGCCGTTCGCGGCGGCCCAGGATCTCGAACGCGAGCGCCGGCTCGAAGCGGAGATCGTCGACATGATCCTCGACGGCGAGCCCGTTCACCTCGACGCGGACGGCCACTCCTTCCTCGCCATCCACACCGAGGCCGAAGCCGGCGGCGGCCCGCGCGGGGCGGTCATCGTGATGCACGGCCGCGGGTTCCATCCCGACTGGCCGGAGGTCGCGGGACCGCTCCGCACCGTGCTGCCCGAGCACGGCTGGGAGACGTTGTCGTTGCAGATGCCGGTGCTCGAAAAGGGGGTGAAGTACTACGACTACGTCCCGATCCTCCCCGCCGCGTTCCCCCGCATCCGGGCCGGCATCGAGTTCCTCCGCGCCCGCGGGACGCACCCGATCGTACTCGCGGCGCATAGCTGCAGCGTCCACATGGCGATGGCGTTCGTGCGACGTCACGGCGACGCCGGATTCGACGGGTTCATCGGCATCGGCATGGGGGCCACCGACTACCGCCAGCCGATGCGCGAGCCGTTTCCGCTCGCGGCGACGTCGGTCCCGGTCCTCGACCTCTTCGGCGGCGACGACTATCCGGCGGTGCGCAGAGAGGCGCCGGCCCGCCTCGCCGCGATCCTCGCGGCGGGGAATCCGCACTCCGCCCAGCGCATCGTCGCGGGCGCCGGGCACTTCTTCCGCGACATGGACGAGGCGCTGGCCGGCGCGGTGGTGGAATGGCTCGCGTCCCTGCCCGGCGGCCGGTGAGCATGCGGCAGCGACGGGGATCAGTCGAGAAAGCTCTTTTCGTTCAGCGGGACGACGGAGGCGATCCGTTCGAAGTCCCGGTCGTGGTGCAACAGGACCAGGCCGGACTCGATGGCGCACTGGGCAATCAGGCAGTCGACCGCCGAACGCAGGGTGATGCCGTGTCGCCGGCAGTCCACGTGGATCCGGGCAGCGGATGCATGGCCGGCGGCCATGTCCCCGAACGAGTGGAACCGCTGCCCGCTGAAGTAGCTTCGAAGTCGATCGAAAGACGCCGCATCACGTGCGCCCTGGAGGATCTCCATGTAGATCTGGTGCGAGATGCCGACGGCAACCGGATTCGGCAGCAGCTCCCGCAAGAATCCGACGTGCGGGCGATCCCGGCCCCGGATGTAGTCGATCCATACCGAGGTATCCACCAGATACATCGGCTTCAGGCGCCCGTGGCTCGCAGTCCCTTGTGATCGTATTCCGGATCGAGGAGATCCGAGCCCTCGATCTCCCGAAGATCGAGGCGTTTCCGGTGGTTGACGAATTCCGTCAGGGCCTGATGGATCAGGGCCCTCTTGGTCTTGATCGGCTCAGCTCCCGTGCCTCCCGAACGAGTTCCTCATCGAGCTCGATATTGGTTCGCATTCTTTACACCTCGATATGTGTGTCTCGATGTGTATAGCGGCCCGGGTCCGATGCGTCAAGAATCGGAGCTCACGACTGTAGGAGCTCACGGCCAGCCATTCCCGCCAAGCCCGACAACGTCGATCCAGGCGCCGGACCGCCGGCCGGGACGCCGCCGGGCGGACGCCGCGGACCGGCGGCTACTTCGGCGTCTGGCTGGCGTAGAAGGCGGCGAGGTCGTCGATGTCGGCATCGCTCAGGGGGACCGCCATCGGCGCCATGACCGGGTCCTTGCGCTCGCCCGAACGGAACGCCTTCATCTGCTTCACGAGGTAGGCCGCGTGCTGGCCGGCGAGGTTCGGCCACAGGGGGTTGATGCTGTTGCCGTCGATGCCGTGGCAGGCCGAACATACGACGGCTTTCGTCTTCCCCGCCGCGGCGTCCCCGGCGGCCTGCACCGGCCCGGCCAGCGCCAGTGCGCAGGCGGCCATGGCCATGAACGTACGAATCACGATCGATGCTCCTGTGGAAATCCATCCTGGGAAGTGGCTGGCGCGGCGATCCTGCCGCAAGCGGAAGGACCGGAAGCGGCCGGGAAAACTATAGCCCATCCCCCCGACCCGCGAACACCCGCGGCGGCGGTCGCGTCTTGCAGCGGCTCCCGACACCGGACCGGAACCTTGTCCGGGGCCTGCGACGAGCCGAAGGACGGCCTTGCCCCAAATAGTCCGCCGGCCGCGCCCGCGGTAGTCCGGGGCCGGCACGAACCGAAGGACGGCCTTGCCATGCGGCCGCGACGAGGCCGGGGCTCCACCGCCGGCCGCGTTGACACGTCCGGCCTCGTCGATATATTGCGCGGCGGACCGCCGTGGCCGGTGGGCGGTCGCGGCCGGCCCGACCGCCGGGAGGTTCGACGTGGAGGATTTCGAGCTCGCCATCGTGCACTACGTGGCCGCCGGGGGCTTCGTCCTGGCCGCCGTCTTCGGCTTCGTCGCCAACAAGACCAACTTCTGCACCATGGGGGCGGTGAGCGACATGCTGCACATGGGCTCGCTCGGACGCCTCGGCGCGTGGTGCTTCGCCACCGGCCTCGCCATCCTCGGCGCCCAGGCGCTGCACGCCGCCGGCCTCGTCGATCTCGCGGACGCGATCTACCTCACCCCGAACTTCGGCTGGCTCGGCTACGTCGTCGGGGGCCTCGCCTTCGGCGTCGGCATGACCCTCGCGGCGGGCTGCGGGCAGCGCAACCTGGTGCGCTTCGGCGGCGGCAGCCTCAAGGCCCTGGTGGTGCTGCTGGTGCTCGGCATCACCGCGTACACGACGCTGCGCGGCCTGCTGGGGCTGCTGCGCATCACCGTCTTCGAAGCGCCCAGCGTCGCCCTCGAAGACCACGGGCTCGACGACCAGGGGCTCGCGACGCTGCTCGCGGCAGGGCTCGGGGCGGACGACGCGGGCTTGGTGCGCATCGCGCTGGCGGTGCTGCTCGGCGGCGGACTCATTGCCTTCGCCCTGGCCCAGCCCGCGTTCCGGCGAAGCGCCGACAACCTGCTCGCCGGTGCCGCCATCGGTGCGATCGTCACCGGCGGCTGGTTCGTCACCGGCCACCTCGGCGCCGACGATTTCGAGCCGGTGCGGGTCGAATCCCTGACCTTCATCGCCCCGGTGGGGAACGCCATCAACTACTCCATGACGTTCACCGGCTCGACCATCGACTTCGGGATCGCGGCGGTGCTCGGGATGATCGCGGGCTCGTTCGTCTACGCGGTGGTCTCGGGCACCTTCCGCATCGAGACGTTCAGCACCCGCTCGGAGATGGTGCGCCACCTCGCCGGCGGCCTGCTGATGGGGTTCGGCGGGGTGCTCGCGCTCGGCTGCACCATCGGGCAGGGGGTCACCGGGATGTCGACCCTGGCCGCGGGCTCGCTGATCGCGGTGGCCTGCATCGTCTTCGGCAGCGCCCTCACCATGAAGGTCGAGTACCACATGCTCGACGAAAAGGGATTCCCGGCCGCACTCGGGGCCGGCCTGAAGGAGCTGGCGACGCCCTGGCGGGCCGGAGAGGGAGGGTAGGCGGGAACAGCCACGTCAGTCAGTCTGCGCAGCCGGTTCATGCCGGCGTATGATCGCGCCATATGAAGGTTCGCGAGTTGATCAAGTTGCTCGAAAGCGATGGCTGGGCGCAGGTGAGAACGCGGGGAAGCCACCGTCAATTCAAGCATCCGGACAGGGCGGGAACGGTCACGGTATCGGGTAGACTCGGCGTCGATGTGCCATCGGGAACCTTGGGCAGCGTGCTCAGGCAGGCGGACTTGAAGCAGTCGGGGAGGCATTCATGAAGTACACCGTGATTGTGGAGAAGGGCGAGTCGAGCTATGGGGCATTCGTCCCGGACCTCCCCGGCTGCGTCGTCGTCGGCGAAGACCGGGAGCAGGCGCTACGCTTGCTCAAGGAGGCCGTCGCGTTTCACATCGAAGGGCTGTTGGCGGAAGGTTTGCCCGTGCCTGGGCCGCATTGCGACGTCACCCACGTGGAAGTGGAGGCAGCCTGATGGCGCGTCACGTTCACTCCTTCGTTCAGACCACGGGGCAGGCGGCGGAGCAATGAAACAGCAGGTCGTGGAACGGCACGGGGCATCGTGGAAGCCGTCTTGGGCAAGCCGTACGCAGGTGCGGCGCTGGACGTAGTACGTTGCAGCACATGACCACCCTGGCCATTCGAATCGACGACAAGCTCCACTCCAAGCTGCGTGCGCTCGCGGCGCGGACGGGCAAACGCAAGAGCGAGCTCGCTCGGGAGGCACTGAGGCGGCAGCTCGTGCTCACGCGCTTCGAGGATCTCGGGCAACGTCCGGCGCCGTTTGCCGAAGCCCGCGGCTGGCTGACCGACGAGGATGTCTTTGCGGAGATTTCCTGACGATTCCCGAGGACGGCGTCCGCGGGAGCGGGCGGGATTCGGGATCGGAAGACGCCCGCTCCGACAGCGCCCGTGAGAATCCTGCTGGATACGAACGTCCCGGTCGCCGCGAACATGTTCGAACGCGCCGCCGCCGTCACCGACCTCCCCGCCGGCACGATGCGCCGGGTGGCGATCCGCGGGCGCGACGTGCTGATCGCGAACGTCGGCGGGACGGTGCTCGCCACCGACGACACCTGCACCCACGAGGACGCTTCGCTGTCCGGCGGAGTGCTGAACGGCGCGATCGTCCGGTGCCCGCTGCACGGGGCCACGTTCGACCTGCGCGACGGGACGCCCCTCGACGAGCCGGCCGAGGAGCCGCTTCGGTGCCATGAGGTCAAGGTGGAGGACGGGGCCATCTTCATCCGGCTGCGGGAAGGGTGAGCGAAGCGATGTCCGGAACCACGACCCGAAGCGCAACCACCGGTGCAGGCGTGATGCCCGCCGCGACGACCCAGGGCTCGATCACCGGCGGGAGCGCGGCTTCCGGAACGGCGCCCGGCGCGGCGATCCGGAGTGCCACCGCCGGCACGGGTGCGATACCCGAAGCGACAGCCCAAGGCGCAACCACCGGCGCGACCCCCTCGAAGGAGACGGCCGGCGCGCACGACGCCGGGCTGATGCGCTCGATCATCCAGCGCATCGCCACCGGCCCGGAGCTCAGCAAGGACGTTCCCCGCGACGAGGCACGGCGCGGCATGCGCCTGGTGCTCGACGGCGCAGTCGATCCGGTGCGCGCCGCGGTCTTCCTCATCGCGCTGCGCATGAAGCGCGAGACCGACGACGAGAACCTGGGGATCCTCGACGCGGTGCGGGAGACGACGGAGACCGTGACCGCCCCGGCCGACGAGATCGTGGACCTGTCCGATCCCTACAACGGCTTCAACCGGAACCTCCCGGTATCGGCCTTCCTCCCGGCGGTGCTCGCGGCCTGCGGGGCGCCCGCGATCTCGCATGGGGTGGAGTCGATGGGGCCGAAGTTCGGCGCGACCCACCGACGGGTGCTCGCGGCCTGCGGGGCGACGGTGGCCTCGACGCCGCGGGAGGCCTGCGCCCGGCTCGCCGACCCGGACGTGGGCTGGGCCTACTGCGACCAGTCCGTCTTCAACCCGAGGCTGCACGCCCTCGCGGAGCTGCGGTCGCTCATCGTGAAGCGCCCGGCGCTGGCCACCGTCGAGGTGATGGCCGGCCCGGTGCGCGGCCGGCGGCGGACCCACGTGGTCACCGGCTACGTGCACAAGCCCTATGCGCGCATCTACATGCTGCTGGCGCGGTGCGCGGGCTTCGATTCCGCCCTGATCGTGCGCGGCGTCGAGGGCGGGATCATCCCGTCGCTGCGCCAGGGCGCAAAGGTGTGGGCATACCACGGCGGCGCGGACGAGCACGAAGCGGACGTCTCCCCCGAGACCCTGGGCATCGAGCAGACGGTGCGGGCGGTGCCGCTTCCCGAAGGGGTGGCGGGCTACCGGCGCAAGAGCGACGACACCGGCGGCGAGGTCGACGGACTCGCCATCGCCGGCGCCGCGGCCCGCGCCGGACTCGAGGCGCTGGACGGTGCGCCCGGGCCGGCCCGGGACAGCCTGGTCTACGGGGCTGCGCTGATCCTCCGACACACCGGCAAGGCGCAAGGGCTTGCGGAAGGCGCGGTCCTCGCCCGTGCAGCGCTCGACGACGGCCGGGCTCGTGCATGTTTCGGCCGCGGGTAGCGGCCATGTCCGCGGGACCGTGGCGGACGAATGTCGTCGATGTAGCAGAGCGAGCGCGTCTGCGCCATGTCCGCGGGGACGTGGCGGACGATGCCGGAACGACACCGCACCGTTCGCGCCGGCGGCCGAACGCCCGGGCCGCCGGAATGAGCGCCGAAGCGGACTACGGAAGCGGTTCGCGATTGCCCGGGGCCGGTCGGCGGGAGTCGCCGTGGCCCGGAGACCGGGGCCGCGGGCATCGGACGGCGGCCATCCCGCAGGGAGCGGGATGAAGCTCGCCGGGGGGAGCGCACGGGACGCCCCGCGCCAGCGGCCACTCCGCAGTGGCGCGGGAAAGCCTCGGGCGCCCCACGGACGGCTTCCCCCACGGACGGACCTGCAATGAGCCGTTACGGCCCGAGCGTCGAGACCCCCTGTGGCGCGGGAAAGCCTCGGGCGCCCCACGGACGGCTCCCCCCCACGGACGGACCTGCAATGAGCCGTTACGGCCCGAGCGTCGAGACCCCCTGTGGCGCGGGAAAGCCTCGGGCGCCCCACGGACGGCTTCCCCCACGGACGGACCTGCAATGAGCCGTTACGGCCCGAGCGTCGAGACCCCCTACGGCTGGGTCGTGGTGTTCGCCTCGCTGGCCCTGCACAGCATCAGCCTCGGCGCCCCGACTATCCTGTTCGTCGCCCTCAAGCCGATCGCCGCGGATCTCGACACGGTGCGCGCGGTTCCCTCGCTCGCGTACTCGCTGCTGATGATCGGCGCCGGCGTCGGTGGCATCGCGATGGGGCGGTGGATGGACAGGCGGGGGGTCATGCAGCCGGTGCTGTTCGGCTCGGTGATGATCAGCCTCGGCGCCCTGCTCGCCAGCCACGCCGAGGGCCGGTGGAGCCTGTTCATCGCCACCGGCCTGCTCATCGGCCTGCTCGGCAAGGCCGCGATGATCGCCCCGCTGGTGGCCAACGTGACGCGCTGGTTCGACCGGCGGCGCGGGCTCGCGGTGGCGATCATCACCTCCGGCCAGGGGCTGGCCGGGGCGGTCTGGCCGGCGGTGGTGCAGTACGTCAACGATCTCGTCGGATGGCGGGGGACGTTCCTCTACTTCAGCATGTTCGCGGCGGTGACGATGGTGCCGGCCGCGCTCCTGCTCCGCCCGCGCGCCCCGATCGCGGCCACGGACCGGCCCGCCGGAGGCATCCCGGCCGATGACCGGCGGGTGCTGGATCTGCCGCCGCACGTCGCACAAGTGATGCTGTGGATCGCGGTGATCGGCTGCTGCACGGCGATGTCGGTCCCCATCGTGCACCTGGTCAGCCACGTGACCGATCAGGGCTACACCCTGGAGCAGGGCGCGCGGGTCCTGTCGGTCCTGTTCGTGGCGGCGTTCGTGAGCCGGATCGGCTTCGGCATGCTCGCCGACCGTATCGGCCCGGTGCGCACCCTCCTGATCGGCTCCGCTTCCATGGCCGCGATGCTCCTCGCCTTCGCGTTCACGACCAGCTATGCGGGCCTGTTCACCGCCGCCCTGCTGTTCGGGCTGGGGTTCTCGGGCATCATGCCGTGCTACCCGCTGCTCATCCGCCTCCTCTTTCCCGTGGCCGAGGCAGGGTGGCGGATCGCCGCCCAGTACATGTTCGCGGCGGGGGGCATGGCCCTGGGAGGGTGGATCGGCGGGGTGGTCTTCGACTTGGCGGGCAGCTACTCGCCCGCATTCCTGATCGCGTTCGGGTTCAACGCGATGAACTTCGCGATGATCGGCTTCGTCCACGCCCGCCAGACACGACCCCGGCTCAGCCCCCGCACCGCGTGAACCGCAACGGGTGACGGGTGGGGGGGCTGAGCCGGGGCCGGGATCGCGCGCCCTCAGCCTTCGAACACGAGATACGTCCGCACCTCGATGCTCTCGCGCGGCGGGGCCTCCGGGTCCTGCCCTTCGAGCTGGAATGCTCCGTGCGGGGTGAAGCGGGCGCGGCCGTCGTCGACGCTGTCCCAGCCCTTGATGAGCAGCACCTCGTCGCGCTCCATCCGCGGCGTCCAGTACCAGCGCTGGTCCGGGGCGTAGGCGAGCTGGTAGATCTCGCCGACCCGGTCCGGGAACACCTGGTCGGTGGCGATCAGCTCGTCCGGACCCACGCTCCCCGCATCGGCGAGGGCGATGGGGGTGCGCAGCACCGGTCCGCGTATCGGCCGCCACACGTTGACCTGCACGATCCGGCCGCCGGACGACAGCACCCGGTCCACCTCCTCCGCCCCGAGCGCGTCGGCCGCGCGCTTCGGCCCCGAATCGACGGTGTAGTCCACGTGCACCCGGCTCGCCGGACCGCGCGGGCCGTCCGGGTTCGCCGCCCCTTCGGCGCGGTCGGAGCGGCGGGTATGGTCGAAGACCGCGACCCGGTCCGCGCCGGTCACCTCGGTGAGCAGGGCCTCGAGCTCGCGGTCGTAGACGCCGGCGATGGCCTCGTCGTCGTAGAGATCGTCCACCGCCGTCTCGTGGCGCAGCAGGAGGAATCCCTCGCGATCGAGGGAGAGCAGGTCCGCGATCCGCCGCATGTCGTGCACGTCCACGCGCCGGGCCTCGGTCTCGAAGTGCACCCTGGGCTCACCGCCGGTGAGGGCGGAGCTCTCGAAGTACGGCTTGGTGTCCTGGGGAACGATGAACGTCAGCGCGGCGCGCATGTCGTCCGTGCCCGGCGGGGTGGGTGGCGGGAATGCTTCATGGTCGGTCATGGGTTTCGATCCCCTGTCGGTGACGGCCGGAGGGATTGCATTTCGGGACGGATCAGGGGCCCGGCTCCGGCGCCATCGGGCGGCGCGACAAGTCCAGCTCCGCCGGATCGCGCGGATCCACCGTCGGGTAGTCCGGGCTCGACGGCTCCAGGAAGGTCACCGCCTCATGGTGATCGTCCAGCGCCACGAAGACGCCGTTCTCCTCCACCCACTCCCGCATGCGCCGGCTGCAGGAGTTGGCCCACGAGAGAATCTCCACGCGCCAGCCGCGCCGGTGCATGCGTTTCACGTCGGCGTGGAAGCCCGCTCCGTCGTAGAAGCCGTGGCCGTCGCCGGTCAGCAGCACGACGACGCCCGGGTCTCCGTTGTAATCCGCAAAATCGCGCAGCATCTGCAATTGCAGGACGCGGTCGGGAGCCTGCTGCTCGCCGCGCTCCACCGCGCCCCGGTCGAACAGCTCCACCTGCACTCCCGCGGCTTCCAACCGGTTCCAGAGCGCGCGCAGCTCCGGCGGCACCGAGCCGGCCGCGATCGCCTTCTCCACCGGACGGTCGGCATGCGCCAGGCGCATCATCGCCTTGAAGTCGATGCGCACCCGATGACGCGCCGATCGGCCTTCCCGCTCCTCGGCGACGTCGCGCGCTCCGATGAAGATGTTGGAGTTGTCCCAGTAGATGAAGACCTTGTTCATCGGTTAGCCGGGGAGAAGGGAAGGGAGCGGGTATTGAAGCAACGGCATCGTGTCCGGACAAGTCCCCGGCATCCCGATGCAACGAGCTGAACGC
The DNA here is from genome assembly GCA_965204915.1 of Gammaproteobacteria bacterium. Classification (GTDB taxonomy): domain Bacteria; phylum Pseudomonadota; class Gammaproteobacteria; order HK1; family HK1; genus HK1. The sequence continues at coordinate 898,482 of OZ242023.1, forward strand.
CCGGAGCTAAACACCCGCGCGCGGCGCAAGCCGGACGGGGAAGTCCGCGCGCAGGCGGGCATCGACCTCCGGCGGGATGTGCGTCGGGTGATGGCGGGCCAGCGTCTCGCGCACCCGCAGGGCCGCGCGTTCGACGGCCTCGGTCGAGCCCTGCTCGCCCCATTCCTTCGGGCTCGTGCGGTCGCCGATCTCCGGATAGACGTACTCGCGCTGCATGAGCCCGAGGGTCTGCGGATGCCCGAGGAAGTGGTTCGGCCCCTGCGTGCACACCTCGCGCATCGCCTCGACGGAGAGGCTCTCGTCGTCGACGTCGATCCCCCGCACCGAGCGGTTCACCGCCCCGAGCATGTCGTTGTCGATCACGAAGCTCTCCAGGCATACCCCGAGCAGGCTCGCCAGCATGCCCGCGGATTCGTAGACGAGGTTGGCCCCGGAATGCCCGGCCAGCACCGTCGTGTATCCCTTCTCGTAGCCGGCCTGGGCGTCCGGCAGCTTGGAATCCGCCATCCCGGCCGCGACGCCGGTGGGGAGATCGTAGAACCGGCCCATCTGCGCGCACGCCGCCATCAGCACCGCCTGCTCCCCGCTGCCCCCGCTCATCGCTCCGGTGCGGAGATCGGAGACGAAGGGCCACGTGCCGAAGATCGCCGGATGTCCGGGCGAGAGGGCGTTGACGTAGACCAGTCCGGCCAGCACCTCCGCCACCTCCTGCACCACCGCGCCGGCCAGCGCGGCGGGGCTGGTCGCGCCCGCCTGGCCGGCCGCGAGCAGCAGGATCGGCATGCCGCCGCGCACCCCCGCCTCCAGGCAGCGGCAGGCATCCTCGGCGAAGCGCAACGGCGGCACCACGAAGCAGCTCGACATGCTGACGAAGGGACGCGCCCGCCAGCGCGCCTCGTCGCCGGCGATCCGGTGCAGCATCGCGATGGATTCGTCGACGTGCCCGGGCTGCACCCAGCTCGTTCCGACGTGCTTCGAGGTCCCGGCGACTGCGGCGTAGCAGGTGTTGAAGTCGAGGTCGCGGGGGTCTTCCATGTCGCGGCAGACGATCGGACGCTGGAAGAAGTGGATGTGTTCGAGGGTGTCGACCAGGCGGGCGATGTCGTAGAGATCCGCCAGGGTCGATTCCCGGTACTCGCGAGTCCGGGGATCGACCACGTGCACCGCGGCCCCCGCGGTCCCGAAGTACACCCGGTTCCCGGAGAGATCCATGTCGTGGCGCGGATCCTGCCCGTGGAGCACGACGTCGCGGGCGGCGTTCGCCACCGTGTCCTCGACCAGCGCGCGGGGGAAGAGGAGCCGGCCTTCGGGGCTCAGCCGCCCACCGGCCGCGGTGACCGCTTCGATGCAGCTCGGGATGGCCTCGGACAGCCCGATCCGCTCCAGCACGTCGAGCGCGGCGGCGTGGATCCTCTCGACCCCGTGCTCGTCGAGGGGCCGGTACCGGCCGCCGATCATGCCGGGGCGCACCGCCTTTTCCTCTTCGCGAAGCGGGGCCGCGCGCAGCTTGCGCCGCGCCTCCCGGCCGCCCATGCGCCGAGTGCCCGCCGCGGGCTCGCTCATGGTGCCTCCTGCCGTCGAAGGGCCGTGCAGCCGTCCGATAGGACGGGGTAGTCTCTTACCCGTGAAATCTTCGACAAAACGACGAAGATTTTGCCGTTAACCGGCATCTGGTTCCGGCTATGCCGGGGTAGGGCATTGTGCCGGTGGCTCCCGACCACCGCCGGAAGCGCAGTGCGAATCGTCCGGGAAGCTTTTCCGCGATGCAAGGGGAAGCGGCTGCTTCAGGTCCATCTCATCCTGACCGCCGATCGAATCCGACGCAAAACGGCAAAGACGTTCATGAGCCGATCCGAGCTGGCCGTGGCCGGCTGCCGGTATTCTTCCTCGCCGTCGGACTGCTGCCGGCCGCCTGCGCCAGTGGCGGGGGCAGGGTCAGGAAGCTCGGTTGAGAGGAGGAGGCTGCCCGGCGCATTGAAAGGCATCGACCCGGGCCCCTCGTGAAGGGGTTCCGGGGCACGGAGAGGAGGGCGGTCACCCTTCCCGTCGCCGGTCACTCTTCCCATGGCGCCGGAGTCGAAAGGAGTCTGGCGAGCTCCTTGTTCGGGCTCGGCGGCGCATCGAGAAGCGCGACGAAGGCGGCATGGCGGTCGGAGTCGAGTCGAAACAGGACGCGATCGAGCAAGGCGTCTTCCGCCGTCTGCCGCGTCGCGTCCAGCATGAACCCGGAGCGGTTCTTTCCGAACGCCGCCGCCGCCCGGCCGATCAAGTCCCGGTCGTGGGCGCTGACCCGCAGATTGACGAGCGATTTGCGGGAGCCCTCGGCCGTCGCCTGCCGTTGCGCCATGGCGCCTTCCTCAAGGAAGCGGATTCCGGCCGGAATGTAAAGACGATGGATAGATTGTTCAAGGCAGCCGGACCTTCGTCAGGAATTCCCGCTAACGTGCTCCATCGTTGCGTATGGCGGGTCGGACCCGTGACCACCGGAGGTCATGCAACCGAGAGGCAGACATCCCCCTCGCGGCGTCGCGCGATGTCTCTCAACGGCTACCTGTCCCCTGAAGCTCCTCCCCGTCGCACACTCCGGCCCCGGCGAGGGCCGCTATGACGTGTCATAGAGCACCATCTCGCCCCGGTATCCGAACGCAATCGCTTGGTACAACGTCTCCCAATCCGCCACGGGGAAGGTCAGGAACAGCCTGCGTACCTTGTCCCAGAAGTAGCGCGGGCGCTCGGCCTTGACCCGTGCCTTGACGAACAACGTGCAGCTACGCTGCTGGACCTGGTCGATGAGAAAGGCCAGCATCATCAGATAGGCAAACACCGTCGCCAGATGCTTGTGGCCGTGCCCAAAGTTGTGCTCGAAGCGGTAGCCTTGGTTCTTCAGGGTGTTGAAGGTCTCGTTCTCGATGCGCCAGCGCGCCCGCCCGGCGCGCATCATCTCCATCACGGTCGATTCCTCGATGGGCAGGTCGCTGACCCATGCGAAGTGCTGCTCCTTGCCGTTGGGGCGCCTCTCCCAGTACTCCAGGAAGTTCACCTCCAGCTCGAAGTGCGTGTCGTTGAGCGGCACGCCGTTGAGGAAGCGGAAACGGTGGTGGATGCCCTGCTCATCGGTGTGCTCGACATGCTTCACCGCACCGGGCCCCAGCCGCTGGGTCGCCTCCACCCACTCGAACAGCGCCTCGTGGTCGGCACGCTTCGCCCCCAACAGGAACCGCAGGCCCAGCCCCTTCAGGTGCTTGATGTGCGGTCCGTTCGACGCCAACCCGTCCTCCACCACCAACAGCTTCAGATGCGGGTGCTCGCGGCGCACGTCGCTCAGCAACCGCTTCGCCGCGTTGCGCTCACAGTCGTTCTTCTTCGCCCCGTCCCCCTTCACGATCGGCTCCGGCGCCAAGGCGAAGACCTCGCGCTTGTCCGGATGCACCAGCACCGCCCCCAGCATCTGGTGGTAGTACGTCGTGCGACCGTCTCGATGATGCTTCTCGCAGCACTGCGCGCAATGCACGCGCGAGGAGGAGAAGTAGCCCGTCCCGTCCACCGACAGCACATAGTGCCCGTCCAGGCAGGTGAACCCCTCCAACCCCTTCCCTCGCTGCAACAACGTAAACACGCGCTTGAACACCGCACGCAACTGGCGCGGGTCCACCTCGTCGAGACGCTCGCGCAACGCCGTGTCGCACGGGGCACGCTTGATGCCGTACAGACGCCGCAGATTCTCCCGGACCAGCTCGTCGGTCCTCGCATCGTGGTCGAACTGAAGCAGCGACGGGTACTTCAACCCGAACACCGCCAACCCCGACATCAGGCACTCGGCCAGGCAAAACCTCCGGCCTCGTACCGGGTCGTCCAGCTCCTCGAAGCAGGCGCGCACCTCGCGCAGCAGCCCCGGCGCGCTCAATCCCTTCCTCAACCGCCGCTTGGCCATGACATCTCACCTGTCGCTGGCGAATAGGCGGCTATCATGCTGATATTGAGAGAAAAGTCTACGAAAACATTTTCCTCCTGCCTCCTCAACACCCGGTTTTTCCTAAGAAATTCCAGTTAGCGGGAATTGCTGGACCTTCGTTGCGACCGCTCCGCCGTAGCCCTCCACCCTGGAACGACCGCCCGCCTCGCGGTCGCCGTTCGCAGGCACGCGCCCGTACCATCTCGTGCCGGGTGAACGGACATTTTTCCGGGTGGACAGCGCAGCATCGTGGGGATACGGTTGCACCGACCCGATGAGCCGAGGATGACCGAGAGCCGGAACGGCACGCAAGGCGTTGGGGTCTTGTCGTTGATGGACTGAGGGTTCCCCGACAAACTCACGGTGTCCGCGCTTGAAGGCAGGATGTCATGGAACGGGATGATGCAATAGCGGCAGGAGAGCACCCACCCGACCTGCGCGACGCCCTGCGCGATCTGGACCAAGCGACAGACGAGGCACGTGAAGAAGGATTTCCGGCGCCGTCCGGGAAGGCATTGGAAAGCGCGCGCCGGCTGCTGTACGCCATGTATCGCATCTCGCCCCGGCGTTTCGAGATCTACCCCACGCCGGACGGTGAAATCGCCATCGATGCGCCGGGCGGACCCGGGTGATCGGTCCTGCTCCTGTGCGATTCGGACGGTGCCGCGTTGTGCCTGGTCAATATGAACGGCGCCCACCGCCGGGCGCGCTATTCCGACACGCGCGGGCTGCCGGATGGATTCGTGTGCGGAGCTCTGGCCGAACTCGAACAGCGGGATACCCCGGCCGCGTGACGGTCTCCGATCGCATCGAAGAGCGGGAAAAACCTCGTCCGGGGTGTGTTTTCGAGCAGGCATCGAGATCGTGCACGGCGCGCAAGAGTTCCGCATCACGTCTTCCTGGAGCGGGAGGGCATGATCCGATCTTTCGCCGACAAGCGTACCGCGAACCTCTTCGACGGCCTGGGAGACGGGTCCTTTCCGGCGTCGCTCCTGAAACGGGCACGGAGCAAGCTGGACCGGATCAACTTGCAGTGAACATCGACGACCTTCGAACGCCGCCGGGAAACCGCCTCGAACGGCTGATCGGCGACCGTGACGGCCAGTACGGTATTCGCGTTTCCCGAGGCTGGCGGATCTGCTTTGTCCGGCGGGACGGAGACGCCTTCGAGGTGGAATTGAACAACCACTACGACTGATGAAGGGAGCAAAGGAAATGACCCGTGTACCCGGCAATCGGATCGCGACGCATCCCGGCGCCTTGCTGCTCGAACAGATCAGGGAGATGGGGCTGACCGTCAACGGCGTCGCCCGGGACATCGGCCTGCCGGCGACCCGGCTGCATGAGATCGTTCATGGACGCCGCGGCGTGAGTGCGGAGACCGCGATCGCGCTGGGGGCGTATTTCGGGCAGGCCCCGGAATTCTGGATGAATGCGCAGAAATCGCATGAGCTGTCGAAGGAGCTGGTCGAGAACGGCGAGGACATACGCGCACGGATTCGCCGCCGCTCCGAAGATCGAGTCGCGGTGTAGCGCGCATCCACGAAAAGATCCGGGGGCGCTGGGCGCGCAACGCCCATATTCGGGCCGCATACCCAGCCGGGACCGGACACGGCCCGCCCGGAACGACCCATCCCTCGGCAGTCAGCGACATCGTCCGACACCCGCGATTCCGCGCACGCTGAACCACCAAGCAAGCGCGTCAGCGGTCGCCGCCCGCCCCCACGGTCGCCGTTCGCCCTGGAAGGGCACGCGCCCCCATACCATCGCGCCGGGCGAACGAATATCCTCTCCCCGTGACGGACATTCTGCCGAGGCGGCATGTCCGCCGTTCCCCGAAGACGCTGACGGAGTTGGGACCGGGTACCGGGTCATGGCGAAAGCACCGAAGAAGCGCAAGCGCAACGTCGAGAGCTACGCGCATACCGACAAGGAGCGCACGAACAACCCGCCCGTCGGCCTGGTCACGCCGGAGACCGACCGGGATGCGGGCCGCAGGACCTACACCCACGACCCCCACATCGACCCGCAGCTCTCCTGGGCCGGCAAGGCCGAACACACCTCGTTCGAAACCCCGACCGTCTCCCTGCACGTCCACGAGCGCATCGACCCGCGCACCGTCGTGGAGGCGGTGAGGAAGCGCAATGGCGCGTCATCCCAGGGCCAGGGCTTGCAGGGCTCCCTGTTCGACGCGCCGGAGGAGAACCCGCCCATCCGGCAGGCCATCGACTTCTACCGCCACCGGCACAACTGGACCAACCGCCTGGTCGCCGGCGACAGCCTGCTGGTGATGAACAGCCTCCTGGAGAAGGAGGGGCTGGTCGGGCAGGTGCAGATGGTCTACGTCGACCCGCCCTACGGCATCCGCTACGGCTCCAACTTCCAGCCCTTCGTCCACCGGCAGGACGTGACCGACGGCCGGGACGAGGATCTGACCGGGGAGCCGGAGACGATCCGCGCCTTCCGGGACACCTGGGAGCTCGGCATCCACTCCTACCTGACCTACCTCCGCGATCGCCTGCTGCTGGCGCGGGAGCTGCTGCACGAGAGCGGAAGCTGCTTCATCCAGATCGGCAAGGAGAACGTCCATCGCGCGGGCGTGGTGATGGACGAGATCTTCGGCGCGGGGAACCGGGTGGCGACCATTTCCTACGCCACCACCGGCGGCGATTGGGTTTGTTGGAACCGGCCCAAAGCGGTGCATTCGACAGATGCCTGAGAACCGGAATGGTTGCCCTGACTGCTTGAACGCGGATTGCGGCCATGCCCACAGCCTGCCCGGCCGTCGGATACGCCTGCGCCATATCGGGCTACTGGCGGATGGAGCGCCACTCTCCTGGAACGACTCGGTCCCCGGCGGTCAGTGACGCTTCGCCCGACACTGATTGCCCTGGAAGGGCATGCGCCCGTACCATCGTGCCGGGCGAACAGACATCCTTTCCGGGTGGACAGCGGAGCATCATGGGGATACGGTTGCACCGACCCAATGAGCCGAGAATGACTGAGAGCCAGTATGCCCACTGCCAGAGCGACGCGATTCGGGGCTGCGAAGCACGCGCCCTCCGAAGGCAGGGCACGGACGGGGGGAAGCGGGGCGCGAGGGCGCCCGTCCCGTGTCGACAGGCGGGGAGAGGCAGCCGGGTATGTTCGATCCCCGTTGCGGTGAACGGTGGTGCGTGTGCCTTCTCTCCGGAACCGGATTCACGAGCGGCAAGGTGGGAAGGACGCTTGAGCCGACAGGCGGCCTGTCGGTGTTCGTTCGGTATTGCCGGGCGAGCGGCGTATCGGCACAGGCTTTCGAGAGAGAAACGCTCGCGAGGTTGGCAGAGCGTGCCAGCATGAAGGAAGGAGCTTGAGAGTTGGACGACGGAGGGAGAATCCGCCAGCGGTTTGGCCCCTATTGTGCGCAAGGCGTTGGGGTCTTGTGGTCGCTGGAGTGGGGCATCCCGACAAACACAGTGTCCGCGCTTGAAGGCAGAGTATTATGGGACAGGATGCAAAGGCGGAAGATGGACATCAGTCGAGTGTCGAACTCGTTCAGCTATCCGTCGTGCTAATCGCCGACAACGTCGACCCGTCGATGATCAACCCGGACTTCCTCCGCCACAAGGGTATCGTCGCTCATGGTCTGCAAACCGGGCAACCGCCCATTTCGACGCCGGTGTTCTCGCAGGTTGCCTTCGAAGACGGCTTTACGGTGACGGCGCAGACCGGTCGCGTCGAGTTCGTCCAGCGAGGAGAGGCACTGACGGAGGATGCCGCGAGTCCGAACGTTGCAAGACGCTTCCTGGAGGAGTTCCCGTACCCCTCGTACAAGGCCATAGGCATCAATCTTACGGGCGTCAGGCCATTGGATCCTGGCTCCGTGGGTGGTGTAGCGGATGCCTTGATCGAGGGGGGTGCATGGATGGCGTTCGGGGATGTTTCTCCGGTGGTTTCTTTGAAGGCGACATATCTCTATGAAAACAGGCAAATCACTATGGACGTCCACGACGCCAAGCAGCAGAATACCGACGGCGACGAGCAGCGTGGACTGCTGTTTGCGGTCAATATCCACCGGGATATTTCGGAGACGGATCAGGGGCGGCGCATCGCAAGACTGATGTCCATCCTTTCAGCGTGGAAGGATGACCTGTCCAACTTTCAGATTTTGATCGCAAAATTCAATATGGGGAGACAAGCCTCGTGACGATACCGATAAAGGAAGGCGCTGTGTCGGGAACGCCGTTTTCCTCGGACTTCCGCCATGCCTCGTCGCTGACAGCAGCATCGTCGCCACCGACTGCGTTGACTGTCTCAAGCCAACATTATGACGATCGCTGGACCTTGAGAGATTCCCATGCGATACATGAATCCGAGAAGGATCACTGGATCGAATTGCTGCCTCGACCAATGGGATCCTTGTCGGAACCCATCGAGAAACCGTCTCCGTCGCATGTGTTTATTGTCGCAGACCCGCACTATGCCGATTACTGGCCGATGGATAATATCTTTGCGGAATATGGATCCGAGAAAGGCCACTGGAGCAAACTACTTCGGCTAATGCGGTCCTTGTTGAAACCCCATGCGAACAGTATGACCAAGATCGGGATTGTTCCCGGTTCGGCTACTTTCGTGCCAATTTCGGGGTTGACTGGTAATCGAGGCTCTGAGTTCTACGCTTTGGACGGAGTGGGGGATGAAGTGCACGACGATCTCTCGTCCCTGTACGGTACGACGTCGCAGAACACACACTGGCTGCGACACGTCCCCGCTTCAAGTGCTCATCTGTCGAGAACTATCGAGTCTGTGAAACTGATCGGCCACTGGCATCCTGATCTGCGCGATGCCCTGCACGATCTGGACCAAGCGACAGACGAGGCACGTGAAGAAGGATTTCCGGCGCTGTCCGGGAAGGCATTGGAAAGCGCGCGCCGGCTGCTGTACGCCGTGTATCGCATCTCGCCCCGGCGTTTCGAGGTCTACCCCACGCCGGACGGTGAAATCGCCATCGATGCGCCGGGCGGATCCGGGCGATCGGTCCTGCTCCTGTGCGATTCGGACGGCGGCGCGTTGTGTCTGGTCAATATGAACGGCGCCCACCGCCGGGCACGCTATTCCGACACGCGCGGGCTGCCGGATGGATTCGTGCGCGAAGCTCTGGCCGATCTCGAACAGCGGAATACCCTGGCCGCGTGACGGTCTCCGATCACATCGGAGAGCGGGAAAACCTCGGCCGGGGTGTGTTTTCGAGCAGGTATCGAGATCGTGCACGGCGCGCAAGAGTGCCGCATCACGTCTTTCTGGAGCGTGAAGGCATGACCGAGATTTCGGTCGACCGGCTCGACCTTGCGCCGCCGGCTGAGGCCGCCGCAGCTGCCGTCAGGATCGCAAGCGAGCGAGGCCCCACGGTCTCGTTTTATGGCTGGGCCGTGGTCATGACGCACAAGGCCGGCGCCAACGGACGACACGTGAGAGCAAGCGCAAAGCCCGACAACCCTTACCACGCGGATATCGTCCTACCCGATCTCGCGGCGGAGGATCGGGAGGAGCAGAAACGCCACGCGCAGGAGCTCGCCGACAGTTCGAGTTGGCGCGAGCGGCCCTCCGCTTCCGGCGCCGATCAGCCCTGATCCACAGGCTTGCCGGGCCGGGTGCGCCCACGTCACGGCGGGCTGCTACCGGGGCCGGACACGGCTCATCCGGAACGACACATTCCTCGGCCTGCGGGCAGGACGCCCGCGTTCGTCAGGACGCGCCGTTCCCGGGAGACCCAGCTCTGACACGGTTCATCCGGAACGACCCATCCTTCGGCGGTCAGCGACATGTCGCCCGGCACCGGCAATTCAGCGCACGCGGAACCGCCAAGCAACCGCGCCAGCGGTTGCCGAACACCGCACCGTCGCCCCCGCGGTTGCCGCTCACCCTGGAAGGGCACGCCCCCATACCATCGCGCCGGGCGAACGAATATCCTCTCCCCGTGACGGACATTCCGTGCAGATGCGGCATGTCCGCCGTTCCCCGAAGGCGCTGAGGGAGTTGGGACCGGGTACCGGGTCATGGCGAAAGCACCGAAGAAGCGCAAGCGCAACGTCGAGAGCTATGCGCATACCGACAAGGAGCGCACGAACAACCCGCCCGTCGGCCTGGTCACGCCGGAGACCGACCGGGATGCGGGCCGCAGGACCTACGCCCACGACCCCCACATCGACCCGCAGCTCTCCTGGGCCGGCAAGGCCGAACACACCTCGTTCGAAACCCCGACCGTCTCCCTGCACGTCCACGAGCGCATCGACCCGCGCACCGTCGTGGAGGCGGTGAGGAAGCGCAACGGCGCGTCATCCCAAGGCCAGGGCTTGCAGGGCTCCCTGTTCGACGCGCCGGAGGAGAACCCGCCCATCCGGCAGGCCATCGACTTCTACCGCCACCGGCACAACTGGACCAACCGCTTGGTCGCCGGCGACAGCCTGCTGGTGATGAACAGCCTCCTGGAGAAGGAGGGCTTGGGCGGGCAGGTGCAGATGGTCTACGTCGACCCGCCCTACGGCATCCGCTACGGCTCCAACTTCCAGCCCTTCGTCCACCGGCAGGACGTGACCGACGGCCGGGACGAGGATCTGACCGGGGAGCCGGAGACGATCCGTGCCTTCCGGGACACTTGGGAGCTCGGCATCCACTCCTACCTGACCTACCTGCGCGACCGTCTGCTGCTGGCGCGGGAGCTTCTGCACGAGAGCGGAAGCTGCTTCGTGCAGATCGGCAAGGAGAACGTCCATCGCGCGGGCGTGGTGATGGACGAGATCTTCGGCGCGGGGAACCGGGTGGCGACCGTTTCCTACGCGACCACCAGCGGCAGTGCGGCCAATACCCTGCCGGAGGTCGCCGACTACCTGCTCTGGTACGCCAAGGATCGGCAGCGCGTGAAGTACCGGCAGTTGTATGAAAAGCTCACGCGGCGTGAGTTGATCGAGCTCTTCAGTTGGCACGTGATGGTTGAGCTGCCGGACGGACGATGCCGCAAGCCCACCCCCGAGGAATGTTTTGATCCGGATCGATATTTGCCGAAAGACTCGCGAATTTACGAACGTCGAAGTCTCGATTCCCAAGGTATATCCACGACCGGGCGTTCCGAACCCTACGAGTGGAATGGGCGCCTCTTTCGCTGCGCTCAAGGCGCACACTGGAGAGTCTCCCCGGAAGGTCTCGACCGGCTCGCCAGCCTGAATCGGCTGGAGGCTTTGGAGGGACAGACCTCACTGAGATGGAAACGATACGAAGACGAGGTGCCGGGACGGCGGATCAACAACATCTGGGCCGCGCAGATGTCGCCAAGCGACAAACGCTACGTGGTACAGACGGCCACGAAGGCCATCCAGCGCTGCATCCTGATGAGTACGGACCCCGGCGATCTGGTGTTCGACCCCACCTGCGGCTCCGGCACGACCGCCCACGTCGCCGAGCAATGGGGCCGAAGGTGGGTCGTCTGCGACACCTCGCGGGTGGCGGTGGCGATCGCGCGGCAGCGGCTGATGACCGCGAACTTCGACTACTACGAGCTGGCCCATCCCGATGAAGGCGTCGGGTCCGGGTTCCGATACCGCGGCGTCGCAAACGTATCCGCCGGAACCCTCGCCTATGACGAGCCGCCCAACGAAGTCACGCTCTACGACCAGCCGCACGTCGACCGCGCCAAGGCCCGCGTCACCGGGCCGTTCACCGTGGAGGCGGTCCCCGCCCCGGTGGTGAAGCCCCTCGACGAGTTCGACGACGACCTCGAATCCGACCCCGCCGGTGCGCTACCGCCGCCCGCCGACGAATCCGTTGCGCGCTCCGGCGAAACCCTGCGGCAGGGCGACTGGCGTGACGAGTTGCTGAAGACCGGCATTCGCGGCAAGGCCGGCCAGCACATCTCCTTCGCCCGGCTGGAGCCGTTGCCGGGCGCCTCCTGGCTGCACGTCGAGGGCGAGACCCACCCGGACGCCGCCGGCGCGGACGAAATCCGGGACGGGGGAACCGCCTGGAACGCCGAGCGCGTCGTCGTCTCCTTCGGCCCCGACCACACGCCCTTGGAGCAACGCCAGGTCGCGCTGGCCATCGAGGAGGCGCAGACCCTCGTGCCCCGCCCGAAGGTCATCGTCTTCGCCGCCTTTCAGTTCGACCCCGAGGCCGCCAAGGACATCGACGAGACTAGATGGCCCGGCGTCACGCTCCTCAAGGCGCAGATGAACGCCGACCTGCTCACCGAGGACCTCAAGAGGAAGCGCGCCAGCAACGAGAGCTTCTGGCTGATCGGCCAACCGGACGTCGAGATCTCGAAGGTCCCCGACGGTGAGCACGCCGGCAAGCACCGCGTCTCGGTCCAGGGCTTCGACTACTACAACACCAGGACCGGCGGCGTGGAATCCGGCGGCAGGGAGCACATCGCGCTGTGGATGCTGGATCCGGACTACGACGGCCGCAGCCTGTTCCCGCGCCAAGTCTTCTTCCCGATGGCCGGCGCCAAGGACGGCTGGTCCCGCCTCGCCCGCAACCTCAAGGCCGAGATCGACCAGGACCTGATTGGAGCGTACCGCGGCACGGTCTCCCTCCCCTTCGAGCCCGGCGAACACGGCCGAGCGGCGGTCAAGATCGTGGATGACAGGGGGATCGAGAGCTTGAAGATCGTGGAGGTGAAGTGATGGGTCGAGTGACCGGATCCAGGGCGAGTTACGGCGGGCAGTGGACCATCGAGAAGTTGGATATACTGGAAACGTACCTGGAAGCCTACACAACCGCGCTCAAGAAACAGCCGTTCAAACTGCTGTACCTCGACGCATTTGCCGGCACCGGCTACGTGGAGCTCGATCGGGGCGAGGATGCCGAATTCATACGTGGTTCGGCTCAAAGGGCGATCAACGTGAGAGACAAACCCTTCGACGAACTGATCTTCGTCGAGAAAGATCAGGATCGATGCACTGAATTGGAAAGTCTGAAAAACGAATATCCACGAAGAAATATCCGGATCGAAAACTCGGATGCGAACGATTTTCTGCGCGGTCTTCGGAAAGACTGGCGTGGCTGGCGCGGCGTCCTCTTTCTCGATCCGTTCGCCACGCAGATCCACTGGACGACCATCGAAGCGATTGCGGGCTTCAAGGCCCTGGACACTTGGATTCTCTTTCCGACGTCCGCGATCGCGCGAATGTTGCCGACGTCGAAAAAGCCCGACGATATCGAGCCGAAATGGGCGGATCGGCTGACGAGTGTATTCGGCAACGGCGCTTGGCGGCGTCTGTATCAGCAATCTCCCCAAGCGTCTTTGTTCGGAGAGCCCGATTTGGAGCGGACGGAAGGCGTTGACAGTCTGCTCTCGATTTACAAACAAAACCTTCAAGAATTGTTTGGGGACAGATTTCTTGAACAATCTCGGACATTGAGAAATTCGACAAATGCCCCGCTGTTCGAGTTCATCTTTTGCGTCGGGAGTCCCGCGGGCATCGGTCCCGCCAGACGCATCGCACGACATATTCTGGAGAAGTTGTAGCCATGTCCGCGCGCTCCAACATCGAATGGACGCAGGTCACGTGGAATCCGGTAACCGGCTGTACGAAGATCAGCCACGGATGCCGGCATTGCTACGCGGAACGCATGTCGAAACGCCTGCGAGCCATGGGAGCCAGGAAGTACAAAGCTGGCTTTTCGGTTACCACGCACTCCGAAACGCTCGGAGAGCCTCTGACCTGGAAGAAACCCCGTGTCGTTTTCGTCAACTCCATGTCCGACTTGTTTCACGAAGCGGTTCCGGCGGACTTCATCGAGTCCGTATTCGAGATCATGAACCAAGCATCTCAACACACCTTTCAAGTACTTACAAAGCGTCCAGCTCGTGTCGGCCGCCTTGAAAAACGGCTTCATTGGTCTTCCAACATCTGGCTTGGCGCGAGCATCGAGTCCGAACGGTGGCTCGGGCGGTTGACAGAACTCAGGGAGACGGGCGCCCGAACGAAATTTCTGTCGCTCGAACCCCTGCTCGGGCCGCTTTCGGACCTCAACTTGGGCGGGGTAGACTGGGTCATCGTCGGCGGTGAATCCGGTCCGGGAGCCCGTCCGATGCGGGCGGATTGGGTCAGAGAAATCCGCGACAACTGTGTGAACCATGAAATTCCATTTTTCTTCAAGCAATGGGGCGGGGTCTTCAAGAAGCGGACAGGCCGCCTGCTGGATAACAGAATTTGGGAGCAAATGCCGATCAGGGGGCGCCAGTGAGATCACGAACGCCCATTACCATTGACCGGTTGATCGTCAATCCGCCCAGCGAGGCCCGGCGTGAGGAGACTATCTACGTCTTGCGGACTATGCCGGTGCCGGAAGATGGAACCCGTCAAGGAGTTGAATAGCACGGGATTCAACCTAGATGTGAATCGCACCTTGTAGGTACGAATTTCGCTTTATCCGAACTCCGATAGCGAGGAGAAATCCATGAATCCAGAAATATCCATTCCAATAGCTCGGCTATCGGAATACTGCCGAACCAACGGAATCAAGCGGCTCGACCTCTTCGGCTCTGCGCTCCGCGCGGACTTCGGACCCGAAAGCGACATTGATCTCTTGGTGCAGTTCAAGCCGGATCGGAAGCTCGGTCTCCTCGATTTTGTCCGCATCGAGCAGGAGTTTTCCGAGATCTTCGGCAGGAAGGTGGATCTGATTGAACGCCTCGACGTCGAACGAAGCCGGAATTACCTGTCAGTTGCATAAGATGTCGGCCCATACGCACGTTCACTGCGCAAAACACGGGATTTTCTGGCCGAAACAGGGTGTGGCTCAAATTCACTGCCAGTGAGGATAAGCCACACGCGCTAACGGCCGTCTTCAGACCGTCATTCCCGCTTTCGCGGGAATGACGGACTTTCTCGGAGCTCGCTCCCGGTTTGATCGGGGGAATAACGGACCTTTCGATTTATGCAACAATCGGGATTACATCCGCCGTGCAGCGATCCTCGAATCAGCGGAGACGATCTATGCGGCGTGACGACGCCTTGTTGCTCGACATGCTGTTGTCGGCCCGTCGCGCGGTGAGATTCGCCGCGCCGCTGACGTTCTCCGAGTTCGAGAACGGCGACCTGCATCAATTGGCCATTTTGAAGGCCGTCGAAACCATCGGGGAAGCGGCGTCACGGATCAGCGAGGAGACGAAGGCCGGGCATCCGGACATCCCCTGGGCGGAGATCATCGGAATGCGCAACCGCCTCGTGCACGGCTACTTCGCGATCCAGCTCGACATCGTGCCGCCGTACCGGGCGGAGCGCCGCCGGGACGGACGGGTGTAGCGGGGTAGGGACCCTCGCCCGCGCAGGAAGACGAACAGGCGGCGCAGCGGCCCTCTCCCGGGCCCGTGCGGGACCGGCCACGCTTCAGGGTAAAGTCAGCATTCCATACGGGTAGGTACGGCTTGGAACCCCTCACGATTGCGTATCAGAATCGGTCTCCCATACCCGATTCACCCGGAGAGCCCCGTGGCCGCTGGCATTGACGACGGGCAAGCGCACGCCATCGCTGCGGGCTCCGAGCTTGCGACGAAGGCCGATACCGTGAGCTGCGGATCTCCCGGAGCGCCGGCGGAACCGGAGCTGCCGATGCTGCACCGGCTGGCCGTCGTCTACCTGATGCTGCCGGTGGTGGTGTGGCTGGTGGGCTGGTTCGAGTGGTGGCTCGGCCTCCCGGCCGCCGCGCTGCTGGTGGGCGCGCTCCGCCGCCCCCTCTCCGGGCCATGGCGGCTGCGCGCGCCGACCCCCGCCGAGGCGGTGGTCCTCGCGGTGGCCGCCCTCTGGGTCCTGGCGACCCCCGCCGGCGGCATGTTCGACCCGCGCAACCTCGACTTCTTCGGGTACCGGGCGACCCTGCTCGATCTGGGCCGCCACCCCTGGCCCACGTACCTGCCCGACCCGCTGGCCGCCTGGCGGCCCGCGCCCGCCGAAGGTCCGCCGGCCACGCCGCCGCTGCTGCGCTACTACCTCGGATGGTTCATGGTTCCGGGGCTGGCCGCCCACTGGCTCGGACCGGCGGTGCTGAGCTGGGCGGTCGCCCTGTGGACCTGGGCCGGGGTCGCCCTCGTCGCGCTGCTGTTCACCCGCGGGCGGCGCGGATGGGCGCTGGTCATCGCCCTCGCCGTTCTCGTCTTCTTCAGCGGGGTGAGCTTCGCAAGCCTGCCGGCAATCAAGGGATGGGAGTGGATCGACAGCGCCATCGAACATCGGGACTGGTATACCCTCCTGGTCTACGAGCCGAAGTTCCTGTGGATCTGGTCCCCAACGGCCACCCTGAAGTCGTCGCCCCACCACTTCCTGGCCGCCGGACTGTACACCCTGCTCTGCCTGCATCTCTGCCGCCAGCCCCGGTTCCTGGCCGTGCTCGGGGTGCTGCTGGCGGCGGCCCCGTTCTGGTCCGCGTTCGTGGCCGTGTGGCTGCTGCCTCTGCTCGCGGCGGTGCTGTGGATGAACGGGGTGCGCCCGTTCCTGCGCTGGCCCAACCTGTGCCTGGCGGGGCCGCTGTTCGGGGTGGTGGTGCTGTACCTGACCGCCGGGGCGATGGACTTCCCGCAGGGCTGGCTATGGCAGAAGGAGGGATACGACTGGCTGCGGCTGATGCGCCGGCTGCCCTTGTTCTACCTGAGCGAGTTCCTGCTGCTGGCGGTGCTGCTGGCGATGGTCCGCCCGGCGGTGCGCCGGGAGCCCTTCTTCATCGCTGCGGTGGCGGCCCTGCTGCTCCTGCCCCTGTACTGGTACGGGAATGTGAACGAGCTCCTGTATCGTGGGTCGCAGCCGGCGCTGTTCGTGCTGGGCTGGCTCTGCGCCGGGGCGGTGGCGCGGGGCGGGGGGGCGCTCGTGCGCCGGGGCGGGCTCCGCCGCCGGGCCGCGTTCGCGGGGCTGGTGCTCGTACTCGGCCTGGGGGCGCTCAACCCGGCGGCGGATCTGGTATGGCCCCTCCTGAGGTACAGCCCGTACCGCTATGAATACGCCGGGCACACCATCCTGGTGGATCTGCCCCCCGAGTGGCGGCACCAGAGGGTCGAGCGCGACCCGCCGGACCTGCTCCGGCGGCTGCTGCGCGAGCCCGCGCCCTTCCCCGAGCGCCGCATCCCCGACGAGCCCATCATCCAATCCGGCTTCGACGTGTACCTCGACCACGGCACGCTCATCTACGTCAAGGATCGATGCACACCCGAGGATGTGGAGGGGCACATCTTCGTGAAGGTGGCCCCCGTGAGCCCGGAGGATCTGCCGGCGGACCGCCGGCGGCAGGGGCTCCGATACGAGCAACTGTTCCGCGCTAGCCTGGAGAGGGTCGGAGACCGGTGCCTGGCCGGCAGGTCGCTTCCCACGTATCCGGTGGACCACGTCGTCACCTGGCAGCGGGCACGGCGGTGGGAGCGGGGGCGGTGGTTGCGCCGGGAGCTCTGGCGAGCGGAGGCCGCCCTTGGCGCCGCCTCTCCGGCGCCGTAGACGTTGACCGTGACGTTCCCTCGGCATTCCGGCCCCGCGCGGGGGGTCGCCGCCGCCTTGCCCAGCCCGCCGCACCCGGAACATCGTTCGGTTCGAGTCGTCATCGTCACGTCCCCCGCGACTGTCGCACCTCGGCGCTCCCGTGCCGGCCCTCGTCGAGTCGAGCACGCGCGACAGGCACGCCCTGCAGTACCGTGGATTCCGGTGCGCCGAAGTGAAGGCCGTCCTGCACATCGACACGACACCGCCGGTTCGCCCACGGCATGCGCTCCTCCTTCGGCCACCCCGCGAGCTCGCTCAGGCGCCGTGGCCCGCTTCTACGAGCAGGAAGCCGAGCAGTAGCCGCCGCTCGACTCGCTACCGGGACGTTACCGCGCCCGCGAAGCCGCCTCTACGCCGCCCTACGGGACGGACGCGCCCCGGGCCTACCGGCACGCCCGAACCCCGATCGGCGCCCCACGGGACGCCGAGCCGCCCGCGAAGCCGGAAACGGTTTCCGGTCCGCATCGTGGCCGTCGGCGCGGGGCCGGCATCGTTTGAAGTCCACAACTCTCGACGTGCCGTTCCTGCCCGGTGGTTTCAATCGCCCCGGGCCGGACATGACGTACGTCGCGGATCGCATCAGACGGACATCGTTGGTCAACTACTTTGAACCTTGTCCAATGGTGGTCGCGGACCTTCCGATCTCCGATCTGCCGAGGACGGTCGGGTTGCGTCTTGCATCGTAACTACAACGTAGTTACATTGCGGATGCACGTGAGCATCGGGTCCTGGAAGGCGGAACGGGAGGCGCGGCCAGGACAACGGGCCAGGAATCATGGACGGGCCGGAATTCGAATGGGACGAATCCAAGGATGCGGAGAATCGACGCAAACACGGTGTGGCTTTCGAGGAAACCAGGACGGTGTTCCTGGATGATTTCGCCCGATTGATCGCCGATCCGGATCACTCGATCGGCGAAGAACGCTTCCTTCTGCTCGGTATGGGCGCACGCCGGCGCATCCTCGTCGTGTGCCATCTCGATATGGGGTCTGGCGTGATTCGCATCATTTCGGCCCGCCGGGCCAATCGCCGCGAGCGCAAGCAATACGAGGACTTTCGCCATGCGTGACCACTACGACTTCTCTGCCTCGAAGCCGAACCCCTACGCCAGGCGCGCGAAGCAGCAGATCACGATCCGCCTGGATTCGGACACGCTTTCCTGGTTCAAGGCGATGGCGCAAGAGCAGGGGCTCCCTTACCAGAGCCTGATCAACCTTTACCTCCGGGATTGCGCGGAGTCGGGACGGAAGTTGGAGCGCCGTTGGAGTTGAGCCGCTTGCTTTCTACGACGCAGACTCCTGGCCGGCGGCAGGCAGCAGATCATCCACCGTCACGCCGAGGGCATCGGCGATGTCGCGTAACGTCTGCACGGATCCGGTGGCGGCGCCGTTTTCTATCGCGGACAACTGGGCGTTGGACACCTTTGCCCGGCGAGCCAGTGCGGTGGCGGTCAACCCGCGGTACTCGCGCCAGACCCGGACCGGGCTGCCGCCGCCGAGACGGTCCACGAATTCATCCGGCACGAGCTCCTCGCTGCTGGCGCGGCTTTGGCGCAACGCCTCGCGGTCGGCGGCGTCTTCGAGGGCGTCGCGCAACTGGTCGTAGTCCCGGATCGGCACGATGGCACATGGTGCGCCGTTGATCTCGATCGTTTGCAGCTTCATTGGCCTCTCCTCCGGTACGCGCCGCCTTGTTCCCGGATCGCCCGCACGTTCAACGCCCGAGCCTCGTGGTCCAACTCGAAGAGCACTCGCCAACCGCCGACACGCAGCCTGTAGCCGTCCATGCCGGCCAGATGGTCGAGGTTGCGGTTCGGCACCGTTGGATCTTCGGCGACCAAGGCGACCTTGGCACGGATGCAGCCACGCATCTTCACGTCAAGCCGATTGAGCCGCCGCGCCGCTGAAATCGAGTAGTTGATCGAATAGCCCACGGAGGCTATTTTTCACTATGAAGTAAATGTGTCAACGTTCAATTCACTCAAAGGAAAACATGGCCCGCACCACCATCGACCGGCTCATCGTCAACTCGCCCTACGAGGAGCCGGTGCACCACTGGCGTTACGATCGCACGACCCGCCGGTTCGACCTCGCGCCGGGCCGCCGCCCCGCCGGATACGTCGTCGCCTCCGAGGACTCCCGCGCCTTCGACGACCCCGGCGCCTTCGTCGAAATCCCCCTGGTCAACGCCATCCGCCCGCGGGTCAAGGCGTGGCGCGAAGCCGGCTGGCCCGGCGCCACCGCCGTCACCCGGCGCCTGCTCCGGTACTGGAACGACCCGGAGGAGTTCGAGACCCGGCGCTTCAGCGACTTCGGCTTGAACGACGCCATCGAGGCCGGCCTCGTCAAGACGCCGCGGGTGGTCGTCCGGGACGACGCCCTGCCCGACGCCGGCGCCTGGAAATCCCGCCTCTACCACATCTACAACGACCCGGAGGTCAAGGACGACCTGAACCGCCGGGCCGGGGCCGGGGAGCCGCTTCCCGATCTGGTGCTCAACGGCTACTACCTGCTCGGATACGACTGGCGCGAGACCGCCAGGCGATGGGCCGCCGCGGGGTTCGAGGCTCCGCCGACGATGATCACCGTCGCCAACCGCACCGAGACCGCGGCGCGCGTCAAGCACGCCTTCGACCCACGGATGCCGGCGTCCTGGGAACGGCGCGTCTTGGGAACGCTTGTGTCTCGCCCGCAAATGGGACGGCAAGACCGCCGCTGATCGATGCGGGCGGGACGGCCGCCTTCCCAGGGAGAGCGATGGGCGTCGATGCCTGGCCGCGAGTCGGCCAGCGTGAAAAAGCCCTGCGCTCGGGCGGGAAGCCGATGCGCAAGGCGCCTGGATGATGGAACATATGGCCATGACCCGAGGCGCGGAAACCGAGCCGGCGGCTCGCACCGGCCCGGAAGGCTGACCATCCTTCGGCAGCGAACAGAACGATGTTCGAGAGCAAAGATCAGATCCTGGACCAGCTCCGAGCCGGAGAAGACGGCCGCGCCGAGTTCAAGGAGGTGCGCTTCGGGAATCGAGGCATCGTCTCCCCCAACACCGAGGAGCTTGCCGGGGAGCTGGTCGCGTTCGCGAACGCCGAAGGCGGCGTCGTGTTCCTTGGTGTCGACGATTCGGGCACGGTGCGCGGGGTCCCGCCTGCACGGATCGACGCGGTCGAACAATGGATGCTCGATGTCGCAACCCACAACTGTGATCCGCCGATCCGGCCAATCCTCCGCAAGGCACTGCTTCCGGGTGATGGTGGAGACGACGAGCGTGTCCTTCTGGTGGAGGTTCCGCACGGACTGTACGTGCACCGCACGTCCGGAGGACGCTACTACGCGCGGCTCGGGTCCACCAAGCGGGATCTCACGCCCCCGGAGCTCGTCCGGCTCTTCCAGCAGCGGGGCCGCGAGTACGTATTCGACGAACAGCCCATCCTCGCCACGACCGTGGATGATCTCAACCGCCACCGACTCGAAGCGTTCTTCGGACGATCGCCGACCATCCCTTGGCTCGATCTGCTCCGGAACACCCGGGTGATGTACCGGGACGAAGACGGAGTGGACCGGCCGACCGTCGCCGGCCTGCTGGTCTTCGGAACGGAGCCGTCCGGGTTCCTCCCCTCCGGCTCCATCGAAGCCGCCTGCTACCGGGGAACCCGGCTGTCCTCCGACGACCTCATCCACGCGGAACGGCTCGCCGGCCCCGTCTCCGACCAGATCGACGCCGGTATCGCCTTCGTCGCCCGCTTCATGCAGGCGGCGCCGCCGAGCCAACGGACGCGCGACAAAGACGGCGCCTCCTACGACCTCGACGTGGTCGACGAAGCCATCGTCAACGCCGTCGCCCACCGCGACTACGCCATCTCCGGCGCGAAGATCCGCCTGTTCCTGTTCGCCGATCGCCTGGAGCTCTACAGCCCCGGCAAGCTCCCCAACACCCTGACCCTCGACGACATGCCCTACCGCACCTTCACCCGCAACCAGCTCCTGGTGAGCTTTCTGTCGAGGATTCGGAGCAAGCGCACCGGACAGGTGTTCCTGGAATCGAGGGGGGAAGGCGTGCGGAAGATCCTCCAGGACGGCGAGGCGTATTCGGGCCGACGGCCGGAGTACGAGCTGTTCGGGGATGAGCTTCGGTTGACGTTGTGGGGAAAAATCAATCGGCAAGAGCTTCAACCAATGGGTGTAGGATGAGCTGCGCTCTTGCGTCGCGGGTTCGACACAGGGTAGACGGGCTCGGAACAATGACACGCCCGACACCGCCGCCGGGACTTGGGCCAGCCGGGGAATCGAGGAGTATGGAGATGAACAATCAGGCGCGGAATCGAGTGATCTCGATGAGGGTGTCGGCACGAGAGGCGGAGAGAGAAATCTCCCGGATTCCGCATCAAAGATGCCAGGATGCTTTTGGAACCCGCTGGCATATCTATCGGGACGAAAATGGAAGGGAGCAGGCGAGGGCTCAGAGTATCTGCTGGCTGTACTGTTGGGCCGTGACTGGCATGGGGAGCCGCAAGGCTCAGGAGGCAGCCAGGCAAGCCTTCGACAATATCTTCGATCGCTCCTGCGATTGGCTGCGTCAGAGGCTGCCGCCGGGTGAGGCGGAAAGGCTCAGGTATAGCCAAGAATACTCTGATATAGAACGAGAATTCGCGGATATTGTCGGGACCGACTGACACGGATGCACACCTGCCCCGCCATAGTGGAACGTTGCCTGATACGGGCCTCTTCGTCGGCTACGCGCCAGGGTTTCCGGGAGCTCACAGCCAAGCCAGCAGCCCCCGATCCGGCGCCATCCGGCGCAGGAAGTCCTCAACCGGCAGGCACCACACACCGTCGATCCGCAACCGTTCCGGGCCGCGGTGGAGCATCGCGATCTCCGCCTCGGGCCAGTCCTCGCGGAAGGCCCGCAGCGCCCGCAGATCGCGGGAATGCACCCTGGCCGCGTTCTTGACCTCGAACGCCTGGAGGCCCGTCTCTCCATAGACGACGAAGTCGACCTCGGCGCCGGCCCGCGTCCGCCAGAAACAGACCCTCGCATCGTGCCCCGAATACGCGGCCCACGCGCGCAGGTGCTGCGCCACCAACCCCTCCAGCGCCTGCCCCTCCATCTCCTCGGGGCGGTCGAGCGGCCCCTTGGGACGGAGCGAACGGAACACCCCGGCATCGAACAGGTAGAGCTTCTCGTGGGTCACCGTCGCGCGCTTGGCCCGCTTGCGGAAGACCGGCAGCCGGAAGGCGAGCAGCAGATCTTCCAGGATGCCCACGTATCCGGCGGCGACCTTGCGCTCGACCTCGCATTCCCTGGCCACCGCCGAGACGTTGAGTTGCGCGCCGTGGGAGAAGGCGACCGCCTCCAGGAACCGGGCGAAGGCCCCGACGTTGCGGGTCAGTCCCTCCGCCCTCACCTCCTGTTCGAGGTACAGGCTCGCATAGGCGTCGAGGACCCCCGCCGGGTCGGAGGCGCCTGCCACCAGGGGCAGCAGCCCGATGCGGAGTGCCCGCCCGAGGTCGAAGTCCGGCAGCTCCGCGGCCATGAAGGGATGCAGGGTGCGGAGCACGGCCCGACCGCCGAGCAGGTCCACGCCGCCGCGTCGAAGCTTCCGGGCGCTCGACCCCGTGAGTACGAAGCGCGGCGGCACCGGCTCCTCCAGGACGGCATGAACGACGGTGAGCAGCTCCGGGATCCGTTGGACCTCGTCGATGACCACGGTGTCCTTGCCCGGCGCCCCTGCCATCAGCTCCCGAAGGCGCTCGGGGCGGGCGCTCAGGCGGCGATGCAGGGCGGGATCGAGCAGGTCCAGGTACAGGGCGTCGGGCAGCCGCCGGCGCAACCAGGTGGATTTGCCGGTTCCGCGCGGGCCGAACAGGAAGCAGCTCCGGTCCGGGACCTGGAAGAATCGACTGACAAGTTCCAATTTGCGTCGAAAAATGGAAAGGGCGATTCCGGATTGAACCCGATTCCGGCCCGAGGGTCAATCCGTCGGACATCCCCCGTCAGGCCTCCTGCCAAGCATCCGTCAGCCTCCTCCCTCTTCACGTTCCGCGTCCCGTCCCCCTGCGGGGATCCGCTACGCGGCGTGCAGGGGGTTCTCCCAGCGCAGTGCGCGGAAGCGGGCGAAGTCGCCGTCGCAGGACACGAGCGTTGCATCGTGCGCGATCGCAATGGCGGCCAAGTGTGCGTCGGTGGCCAGATTGCCCGCCGTGCCGGCGTCCCGGAGAAGATCACGCAGCACGCGCCAGTGCGCAGGCTTCTCGACGATCACCGAGACGGTCTCGGCACAGATCCACGTTTCTACCTTGGCCAGCGCCCGATCCACCGGCATGGGCGCCGGAAACACCTTCGGATTCGTCGCAATGCGAAGGAAGCCGGACAGGACGATCCACGGCAATCCCACGGATTCGTCTCCGTTCAGGGCTTCCTCCCACCACTGGCGAAGCACCGTGTGCCGCTCCGCATCCTCGTTGACCGCGTAGAGGAGCACGTTGACGTCGACGACCTTCATTTGCGCAACGCCGTCTTGCGGATGATCTCCTCGTCTTCGAGATCGGCCGCGAGCGCCAGCGCCTTGTCGAGATCGAACCGGGGACGTCCCATCCGGACGGTCTCTTCCTCGTACCGCTCGCGTTCCTCGCGGGATCGAACGGATGCGGCAAGACCGGCCCGGAGCAGGCGATTGAGCATACGGGTGAGGGACAGGCCCTCCGCTTGGGCGCGCGCCCGCAGGGCGGTCATGAGATCGTCGTCGATACGTACCGTGCTTCGCATGACGTCACCATGCCATCTCGTGCTGTGATGACATGGCATCGAATTGTCCCGCATCGGCGCTTGGCCCCACAAGCTCAACGCGAAGCAGCGCGCCGGGCAGATAGGCGAACACCGGCGACCCGAGGAGTGAGGGCACCATCGCGAACCGGCCGTCCTGCCGCCACCGGTACACGCTGCAGAAGACCGACCGCCAGGCGGCCACGAAATCCGGACTGTGCCTGACGGACAAAGGGCCGGCGACGGTCACCGATTCTTCCCGGCCAGCAGTTCGTGACACTGCGTCATCGTGGTCCAACGGTAGCCCTGGCGGCACAAGCGCTCGCCCAGGACCGCCAGGTCCTCGTATCCCTTCCGCCGCCACCGCGTCCACGCATGGGCGCCCTTCAACCAGAGCGGTTCCGGAGACTTCCGAAGACAGCCGTCCTGCACGAGATCCACCATGTGCATATTGTAGATCACCAGCTCGGGCAACGACGCCATTCGCTCGATCAGCCATTCTGGGAACGACCCCAGGAGCTGCCGATAGGAGTGGGTAAAGGGAATGCCGAAAGGCCGCCAGCTCGCCACGGGAAACTCCGCGAGGACACCGTCGAATACGAACCAGTCGCCTTGGTGGAACGACCTGTCCGACTGGCCGCCGAAACCGATACCGGGCAGGATGGAGGAATCCCAGGCGAAGCTCTCCGCCACCAGGGTTTGAAGTATCTCCTCCGTCAAGTGGTAGTTCTTTGCGCGGTACCCCCGCGGCCGGACCCCGACGAAGTTCCCGAAGGCTTCGATGCCCGCCTTGAGGTACTCCGCCGTGTCGCCGGAGTGCCGGTGATCGTAGCAATGGAGATGCAGGTCGACCTCGGCCTCGACCAGGCAGGCACAGAGGTCGGCGCGTTCGACGAACAGGCGCCCTTCCACGAAGGCCGTCAGTGGCAGGCCCATACGCCCTGTCGCG
The DNA here is from genome assembly GCA_965204915.1 of Gammaproteobacteria bacterium. GTDB lineage: Bacteria > Pseudomonadota > Gammaproteobacteria > HK1 > HK1 > HK1. The sequence continues at coordinate 923,641 of OZ242023.1, forward strand.
GCCAGCAGGTCCGGCAACCGGTCCAGCGCCTCGCTTTCGTTACCGCTGTAGTCGTACTCCAGGTCGATGGAGAGTACGGCGATCTTGTGGGGCGAGCGCCGGCTTTCGACGTCATGCGCCTTTGCATCGAACGTTTTCGTCGCCACCAGCTCCTGGGGCCTCCTCCCCGTGCCGTGCCAACTCATGCTTGAGGATGGATACTTCCTGCACCAAATTCTTGATCTTGTCGGAGAATGCGCTCCCGCCTGGTTCGCCGGCACGCCGCTCGTGCGCTCAAGCCCGCGAAGCTCCCCTCCCAGTGGGCAAGGGAGACCGCCACGGGCGCCGACTTCGGCACGTAGACGGTTTCACAGCGCCATCGTCGGCACAACACACCCCAAGCCTGCCGTTTGGATGCCACCGCCACCGCAAGCCATCGAGATAGACCGTCAGGTATGCCGATCGGGAACGGACTCATCGACCGCGCGCCGTGCGCCCGCGCCCTCGTCGCCGCCGCGAGCCCGGCCGCGTACCCCGTCCCGCTCGCGGGCGTTGTCTGCGATTTGTGCGCATTCCGGTGAATCCGATCACCCGTTCCGGGATGAAGCCGATCACCGAATCCGGTCAAGCCGATCACCAGTCGGAGCGAAGCGGGGCGGTGATTATGCCGTGCAGTGATCGGCATGGGTCAAGCCGGAGTGATGTTCATGCGTGAGGGACAGGCCCTCCGCTTGGGCGCGCGCCCGCAGGGCGGTCATGCCGGGCCGCGTCGCGCTTCGCTTCCAGGGCTCGAACGATCTCCTGCATGGTGGCGCCTCCTTCGGCGGTCACAGCGTACGGCCGTCGTGCAGGGCGAAGGCCGCGGCGAGCGGCGATCGCAACGGACGGCGGGGCACGCCTTCGCGCTACGAGGCCATTCGATCCGTCCGAACTGCCCGGTCCGCTCGAACCGACCGGGAGCACCCGTGCAGCAGACCTGCCGCCGCCCCTGTGCCGAGGTCGTGCGGCAACGCATACCGGCGAACAGGCCCGGACCCGGAACGCCGCCGTCACCCGTGGAGTCAAGTTGAAAGGACTTCGAGGGCGGGCGGAACCCTCGCCGGAGAATCACAGACCGGAGCTTCCGGACGATCGACGAATGGATAGAACGGATCTGTCGGATCATAGAAAACAGTTGTTTGACAACCGGCCACCGCTCTTCTGAACATGGACCCTCCACTGGAGATTGAAGGAGGTGATGGAAGGCACTGCATTTCGACCCAAACGAACAGTCCCGCACCCTACGTGAGGAGGACGGCACCCATGAGAAACGACTCTGTTTGGCCCGAGTACGACGAACGTACCCGGGCGGTGGTTGATGCGATGGTGGAGGCGGAGGAGCGCGCTCTTGCGGCCCGCAAGGCGGAGCTTGAGGACTGTGAGTGCAGGGAGGGCATGTTTCCCTCCGGCGGGCGCTCCTCCAGCCGGCGCTCGTTCCTCACCGCTACCGCGGCGATGGCGGGGGGCGCCACGCTGGGGCTCGCCGCTCGCGGCGCCGCCGCCGCACCGGCCGGGGCCATCGAGTTCCCGGTGCCGGAGGATCCGACGAAGATCCAGGGCCGGCTCACCAACGACGACGGCGGATACGGTACCCGCTCGCAGTTCGAGAGCGAGGTGCGATGGCGCTTCCCGACCGCCACCAAGGAATCGTCCTGGACCATGACCCCGCTCGAGGCCGGACACGGGATCATCACGCCGTCCGGGCTCCACTTCGAACGCCACCACGGCGGCATTCCCACCATCGATCCGGGGCGCCACTCGCTCATCGTCCACGGGATGGTGGACAAACCCATGAAGTATTCGATGGCGGATCTCGGGCGCTTCCCATCGGTGTCGCGCTTCCACTTCATCGAATGTTCGGGCAACGGGCTCACGGAGTGGCGCGAGCCGGTGCTGAAGACCGTGCAGGGCACCCACGGGCTCACCAGCACCTCGGAATGGACCGGGGTTCCGCTGTCCACCATCCTGGCCGAGGTGGGAGTCAGGGAGGGCGCGGCCTGGATACTCGCCGAGGGAGCGGACGCCGCGGTGATGACCCGCAGCATCCCGCTCGACAAATGCTGGGCCGACGCGATGCTGGCATACGCCCAGAACGGCGAGGCGTTGCGCCCGGAACAGGGTCATCCGCTTCGCCTGCTGCTACCGGGGTTCGAAGGGAATACCCACATCAAATGGCTGCGGCGCCTGGAGGTGAGCGACGCGCCCTTCATGAGCCGGGAGGAGACCTCGAAGTACACCGACCTCCTCAGGGGCGGCAAGGCTCGGCAGTTCTCGTTCACCATGGAGGCCAAGTCCGTCATCACCTTCCCCTCGGGCGAGATGAAGCTCCCCGGCCCCGGGTTCTACGAGATCACCGGGCTCGCCTGGTCCGGCCGCGGGCGGGTCAAGCGCCTCGAGGTCTCGGTGGACGGTGGCAGGAGCTGGCGGCTCGCCTCCCTGGAGGAGCCGGTCATGCCGGTGTGCCATACCCGCTTCCGCATTCCCTGGCGGTGGGACGGCAGTCCGGCGATCCTGCAGAGCCGTTGCCAGGACGAAACGGGTTACGTGCAGCCGACCATCCGGGAGCTCGTCGAGGTCCGGGGCCTCGATGGCGGCAAGTACGGATCGGTGTACCACCTGAACGGCATTCAGAGCTGGGCCGTGGCCAGCGACGGGAGTGTGACCAATGTCCATCACTATGCATGACGCACTGGCGAGGAGGGGTCTGGCGGGAGCGTGCGTGCTCGTGCTCGCGGCAGGGCCGGGTTTCGCGGGCAACGCGACGGCGCAGGAGGGCTACGGAGGACCCTACGGGTTCGGCGCCCCGGCGAGCGCCGAGGACATCGCGGCGGTCGACATCGACGCCATGCCGGACGGCCGGGGCCTGCCCCCGGGCGAGGGCGGTTACGAGGAAGGCAAGCAGGTCTACATGACCCAGTGCGCCGCCTGCCATGGCCAGGATCTCGGCGGGGTCGCCGCCACCGGGGGCGCCGCCCTCGTCGGCGGGCGTGGAACCCTTGCGAGCGGCAAGCCCAAGAAGACGGTGGAGAGCTACTGGCCCTACGCCTCCACGTTGTTCGACTTCACCAAGCGGGCCATGCCGTTCCATACGCCGGGCTCGTTGACCGACGACCAGATCTACGCGGTGTCTGCCTACATCCTGGCCGAGGGCGACATCATCGGGAAGGACGAGGTCATGAACGCCGAAACCCTGCCGGCGGTGGTGATGCCGAACCACGACGGCTTCATTCCCGATCCTCGCCCGGACGTGTTCAACTTCGACTGATCGGAACCATCGCTTCTCTTCATCTTCACGCAGGCGGCCCTTTCGCGGGGCCGCCTGCTCCGTTTCCTTCCTGCTTCCCTGCCAAAGCCGTACGCCGGAGGCGAGCGCAGGCGCAGACGAGCCATGCCCCGAGCACGGTGGCGAGGGGCGCGCTCACCGCCACCGCGACGCTGACCGACAACACCCGCCCGCCCGGTTCGCGTATGTATTCGTGGTACATCTCCGCGTAGAACCAGTCGGTCCCGTAGGCGATGGGCGTGCGCCGCACCTGCCACTCGAACCAGGCCCCGGCGTGCATGGAGGCGAGCCACAGGAGCGGTGGCGCGCAGAGATGGAGCATCGTGCGCATCCCGGCCCCGGCACGGGTGGGACCCCGAGCGAGCGACCGCAGGTAGAAGGCGGCGAGTCCCGCGGCGAGCCAGCCGGCCGCCAGCGCCGGCGCCGCGTAATGGGGGAGCGCGTGCGCAAGCCGCGCTCCTGAATCACCCACGACGGCCGCGCCCACCCGCGCGGCGAGCGCGGCGACGGCGGCCACGAGCGCCGCGGCAGCCAGAACGCGCAGCAGCCGTCCGGTTCCAGGCGGTCCTGCGCAGGCCCGCCATAGGCGGCGCAGGCACTCGACGGTACGATGGCCGCTCTGGCGACCGTGAAGAATTTGCCGGTCCACCGCGCTTCAACCGTAATCCACGTCCCCGATGTATCATTCTGCGGACGTTCGCCCAAGGAGATCGAAGAATGTTCGAGCTGCTGCGATCGAGCACCCTGCGCCAGCTTCTCGCCCGGCAGGCTCCGGCGCTGGCCATCTCGCTCCTCACCGCCGAGCTGTTCTACAAGTTCGGCAGCTTCACGCTGGAATGCCTCGGCTTTCTCGCCACGTGGTTTGTGCTGGACGCGGTGTTCGCGCGGGTCGGCCGCGCCCTCTCCAAACCGTTCGAGGGCAAGCCCTGAGTTCGATCCGGACCATCCGGGCCGGCTCGATCCCGGCTTGAATCCGGCCGGAGTCCGTTCCGCGATCGTCCCCGGGGCCAGCTCCGGGCCGGATCGCCGCCGGCCGCATCTCCGCCTTCCATCGTCTACCAGGAAATTCACGATGCCCGCAACATCCGCACCGTCCCCGGCGCCTTCCCTCATCGACCAGTTGCTCGACGCCATGCGCTTCCGCTGCATCGGCCCGCCGCGTGGGGGGCGGGCGGTGGCGGTGGCCGGCGATCCGGTCGAGCCCGCGGTGTTCTACTTCGGGGCGGTGGCCGGCGGGATCTGGAAGACCGAAGACGCGGGCGTCACCTGGACGAACGTGAGCGACGGGTACCTGAAGACGTCGTCGGTGGGCGCGCTCGCGGTGTCGGACTCCGACCCGAACGTGATCTACGCGGGCATGGGCGAGAGCACCATACGCGCCGATGTCTCGCACGGCGACGGGATCTGGAAATCCACCGACCGCGGCCGGAGCTGGGTCCACGTGGGCCTTGCCGACACCCGGCACGTCAGCGAGATCCGCATCCATCCGCGCGACCCGGACCGCATCTGGGCAGCCGCGCTCGGGCACGCCTTCGGCCCGCATCCGGAACGCGGCGTGTACCGCTCCACCGATGGAGGGGCAAGCTGGGAGAGGGTGCTGTACCGGGACGGCGACGCCGAGCGGACCTCGCCCTCTCGGGACGAACGCACCGAGCCGACCTCGCCCTCCTGGCATGACCGCTCCGAGCGGACCTCGCCCTCTCGGGATAACTGTACGGGAGCGGCGGACCTCGCCCTCGACGCGCACAATCCGAGCATCCTCTACGCCAGCCTGTGGACGGTGCACCGCAACTTCTGGGAGCTCGCGAGCGGCGGCCCCGGCAGCGGCCTGTGGCGCTCCACCGACTCGGGGACGACCTGGACGGAGATCACCCCCAACCTCGGCCTGCCCGCCTCGGCCGTCCTCGGCAAGATCGGCGTCGCCGCGTCGCCCGCCCGCGACGGCCGGGTGTGGGCGCTGGTGGAGTCGGACAAGGCCCCCGGCCTCTACCGCTCCGAGGACTTCGGCGAGACCTGGACGCTGGCCAGCGACCGCCAGGATCTGCGCTACCGCCCCTGGTACTACATGCACGTCTTCGCGGACCCGCAGGACGAGGACACGGTCTACGTGAACAACCTGCAGATGTGGAAATCCACCGACGCGGGGGCGCACTTCACGCCGGTGCCCACCCCCCACGGCGACAACCACGACCTGTGGATCGACCCGCGCGACAACCGGCGCATGATCCAGGGCAACGACGGCGGAGCCAACGTCTCGTTCAACGCCGGCGCCTCGTGGAGCTCCGTCTACAACCAGCTCACCGCCCAGCTCTACACGGTGGACACCGACGGCCGCGCGCCCCACTACCTCGTCTACGGCACCCAGCAGGACAACTCCAGCATCGGCGTGCCTTCGGGCACCAACGACGGCGCCATCACCTGGGCGGACTGCCGCGTCGCCGGCACCGGGGAGAGCGGCTACGTGGCGGTGGATCCGCGGGACCCGGACGTTCTCTACGTCGGCGCGGTCGGCAGCTCGCCGGGCGGCGGCGGGGCGTTGCAGCGCTACGACCACCGCACCGGCCAGATCCGGCTGGTCAACGTGTGGCCGGAGCACCACGGCGGCATCGGGCCGGGGGAGCTCAGGTACCGCTTCGGGTGGACCTTCCCGATCCGGTTCTCGCCGCACGATCCGAAGGTGCTCTACACCGGCGGCAACCGGGTGTTCCGCAGCACCGACGAGGGGCAGGGCTGGGAGCCGATCAGCCCCGACCTCACCCGCGCGGCGGCCGACAAGCTCGGCCCTTCGGGCGGACCGATCACCCTGGACACCAGCGGCGCGGAGCACTACTGCACCCTGTACACGCTCGCCGAGTCGCCCCACGAGCCGGGCGTGTTGTGGGCGGGGTCCGACGACGGCCTGGTACACCTGAGCCGCGACGGGGGGCGGAGCTGGCGCGACGTGACGCCGCCGGACCTGCCCGAATGGGCGTTCATCCGCACCGTCGAGCCCTCGCCGCACGCGCCCGGCGCCCTCTACCTCGCCGCCACCCGCTACAAGCTCGACGACCCCGCTCCCTACCTGTACAGGACCGCCGACTACGGCGAGCGCTGGCAGGCGATCACCGGCTCGGGCGACTGCGCGATCCCGCCCGACGACTACACCCGCGTGATCCGGGCCGATCCGGGCTGCCCCGGCGTGCTCTACGCCGGCACCGAGACCGGGCTCTACGTCTCGCTCGACGACGGCGCGACGTGGCGGCGCTGGCGCTCGAACTTCCCGGTCACCCCGGTCTACGACCTCAAGATCGAGGACACGGATCTGGTCATCGCGACCCACGGGCGTTCGTTCTGGATCCTCGACGACCTGACCCCGCTGCATCGGGAAGCGGCGGAGAGGGCTGGCGGAGGCGGGCTCGGCGCCGTTCCCGGATCCGGCGCGGTTTCCGGCTCCGACACCGACACCGGCTCCGGGGCCGGTCTTGGCTTCAGTGCCGGCTCCGATGCCGTTCCGGATCCCGGTTCCGATGCCGCGTCGATCGGGCTGTACGCCCCCCGGCGCACCTGGCGCCTGCTGCCGGACGTGATGGACTTCATCACCGGCACCGACGGCAAGGACTACAGCATCGGCCTCGGCAAGGCGGCCACCTATGTTGCGAGCCGCAACGACGCCGGACTCGTGGAGCGCCGTTTCCTCGATGCGGGAGAGGCGGCGCCGATCGGCGCCATCGTCTACTACTCCCTCCCCGAGGACGTAGCGGCCGAGGCGCCGGCCGGGGCCGGACGTGACGACTCGACCTCCGCGGCCTCCGCCACGTCCGATACCACCCCCGCGACCCCCGCGGCCTCCGAACCCGCGGCTTCCGCCGACGGGGCGGCGCCCTCCTGCTCCCTCGCCTTCCTCGATGCCGAGGGCGCGCTGATCCGCGAATTCCGTCCGAAGCCCGCCGGCTACGACAAGCTGGACGACGAGGACAAGGCCCTGGACCCCGGCCCCTGGATGCCGGTGCGCGCCGGCGTCAACCGCTTCGTCTGGGATCTGCGCCATCCCGGCGCGACACGCCTGCGCGGCAACAAGACCGGGGAGGAGGCGGAGCGCGGACCCCTCGTGCTGCCGGGGACGTTCCAGGTCCGTCTCACCGTCGGTGAGCGCACACTCACAGAATCCTTCGAGGTGGTCAACGACCCCCGCTCGCCGGCAAGCCTCGAAGACCTCCGCGAGCAGCTCGACTGCCTTCTTGCGATCCGCGACAGGATCTCGGCCGCCTACGCGGGCGTGCGGTGTATCCGGGAGACCACCGGCGAGATCGAGCGGTGGCGCACGCGCCTTGCCCGGCATGGCGGGCACGATGCGGCGCTCGAAGCCGGCAGGGCGCTGTGCGAGGCGCTGGCAGAGGTGGAATCCGCCCTGATCCTTCCGGGCAGGCAGACCGACACCTTCGGCCTGAACCGCCGGGTGCGGCTGAACGCGGCCCTCGCCTCCGTCATCAGCATCGTGGACAGCGCCGACGCCCGCCCCACCTCCCAGGCCAGGGCCCTCGCCGAGGAGTACATGGCCAGGATCGACGGCGAGCTCGATCGCCTGAAAACCCTCCTCGACCGCGATCTCGGAACGTTCAACGACCTCGTGTCCGAGGCGAACCTGCCACCGGTCGATACGTCCTGAAGGTGTCCTGACTCCCGTACGAGCCTGGGGAGGGCGGAGTACGATTGGCGGCCTCGACGACCATCCCGCATCGCCTTTCGCCCGCTCCCGGAGCCCGGCTCATGAACATCCCGATGGAACGTCACGACGAGCCCCTGCGGTCCCGGGGATCGCGCCCCATGCCGATGGCGCTGATCGCCTGCGTCCTCTCCGCAAGCCCCTTCGCCCTGCCCCCGGTCGCCGGTGCCCAAGCCACCGGCGTCACGGCCGTGCCTCCCCTCATCGTGTTCGGGCAGGAGCGCAGCCTCGATGCCGGTGCAAGCGCTCCGGGCCTGACGCACGAGCAGGCCGCCACCCTGGAAGCCATCCGGACCGACCCACTGGTCTCCGAGCTCCACGTTGGCCGCAGCGAAGCCGCCGCTCTGGCGGCGGTGCCGGTCGCACGGGCGCTGTCCATCCCCGTCCCGGGGAGCGCACGGGGCGCATTCGTCTTCACCGGCGTGGATGTGGTGCACAACGCCGAAGGCATGGTGAGCCTCCATGCCCGGAAGGAGGCGAACGACACGTCGGTCTCGCTGGTGGTGCAGGGGCCCGACGTCCTCGGGTCCATCGAGCACGGGGACGGGACCTGGCGGGTGGCCCCGCTGGGCGGGGGCCTGACCGCGGTCTACCGCTACGACACGTCGGGCCTTCGGATGGACCCGCCCGGATGGGGAATGCGCCAGAGGCTGCTCGCACCCGAGCCGCGACCGATGGACGACGCGGGGGCCTCGGTCGAAGGAACGGACACGGGCGACGTCATCGACCTGATGGTGGTCTACACGCCGGCGGCGGCCGCGCTGGGCAACATCGATGCGTTCATCCAGTTCGCGCTGAACAACACCCATGATGCCTACCGGAACAGCAACATCGGGTTCCGGCTCCGGCTCGTGCACAAGGCGCAGGTGGACTACACCCAGCACGCCAGAAACATGGGGGAGGATCTCCAACGGCTCTCGAACTTGAACCGGAACGGGAGGCCGGTGGCGAATGAAGGATACATGGACGAGGTCCACGACCTGCGCGACCGCTACGGGGCGGACCTCGTCGCGCTGTTGGTGGCGAGACCAGCAAGCCGTGTTTGCGGCGTCGCATGGATACCGCCATTCGGCAAGTACCCGAGGGACGACTTCGAATCCCTGGGGTTCTCCGTCAACGCCCGAAGCTGCGAAACAACGAGCGGGCGAGTATTCGCGCACGAGCTGGGCCACAACCAGGGAGCGCGACACGATCCGTACAACTCGCCGGGGGACTGCCCGACGGGGCCGGATTCCTGCAACGGGCAGGGGAACTTCCCCTGGCGCTACGGGCGCTGCAACACCGAGCAGGGATGGCGCACGGTGATGGCCTATCGATCGACCCCGAACGGACGGTGCGTGCAGTCCACGGCCCGGTTCTCGAGTCCGGACGTCACTTGGCGGGGGGTCGCGACCGGGGACGCGGCCCGGCGCGACAACCGCCGGGTGCTGCTGGAGACGGCGCGGCGTGTCGCCAACTTCCGGCAGTCGAAGACGGAGCCGCCCCCGCCCCCGCCGAACAGCCTCCAGGCCACCCTGCCCTACGTCGCCCCGGCGGGCGGCGGGCTCCACCCCTCCCTGGTGCGGGTGCTCAACGACTCGGCGCAGCCGAACACGGTGCAGGTCACGGGCTACGACGACACCGGGCGGCGCTTCGGTCCGGTGCCGCTGTCCATCGCCGCGCGCGAGGCCGCGACGCTCACCTCCGCCGCCCTGGAGTCGGGAGGGTCCGGGTTCGCGGGCCTCGGCGACGGGGAGGGCTGGTGGCGCCTGGAGCTCAGCGGTGAGCGCCCCTTCCGCGCGGGCATGTACTACCGCACCGCGGACGGGTTCATGGCGGAGCTTACGGCACCGGTGGCCGGAGAGCAGGACGGCTCAGGACAGTGGGCTTACGACGTGGGGTTCTTCAACCCGGGGAGCAACACCGCGAAGGTGAGTCGGCTGCGCTTGGCGAACCCCACCGGCCAGGCGGCCCAAGTGGTCGTCGCGGGGCGTGACGACCGGGGCCGGGAGGCGCCAAGTGGGATGGTGAGGGTCACGCTGCCCGCGCAGGGGGCGGCGACGCTCACGGCGCGGGCGCTCGAGAACGGCGGGAGCGGATTCACGGGTCGTCTGGGCGACGGCGCGGGCAAGTGGCGGCTGACGGTGACGGCGGACCGTCCGGTGCAGGTGATGAGCCTGTTGCATGCGACGCGGACCGGGCACCTGGCCAACCTCTCGGCCATCGCGCAAGGGGCGCAGGGCAGCGCGCCCCCGCCGCCACCGCCGGGCACACCGGATCTCGTGGTGGAATCGCCATCGGTCAGCGACGGCAGCCTGAATGCAGGGGCGAGGTTCACGCTGGGCGCGAGGGTCCGCAACCGGGGTGACGCAGCGTCTGCCGCGACGACGTTGCGGTATTACCGTTCGTCGGACACGACGATCTCGAGGTCGGATACGCCCGTCGGCACGGACGCGGTCGGCAGCCTCCCCGCTTCCGGGGCCAGTACCGAATCCATCGGCCTGACGGCCCCGGCGAGCGCGGGGACGTACTACTACGGGGCGTGTGTCGATTCCGTGGCCGGAGAGTCCAATACCGGGAACAACTGCTCCCCGGCAATCGGGGTGACGGTAGGATCCCCTTCGAGTTACATAGGCGCGATAGCGGCCGGCTGGGTGGGAGAGTACTGCGACGAGGGGTACGGCTGGAGTGCTGCTTGGAATTATCCTGACCGGGCTTCAGCCATATCGGCAGTGGAATCCCACTGCCGAAGTCGCGGGCTCCAGCGTTGCACGTGGGTAGTGACGTTTTCCGATTGTGGCGCGCTGGCCTATGGAGAATCGAACACGGTATGCGGGCTGGCTGGCGGCTACGGACCCACGAGGTCCGCGGCGGAGAGCCATGCCCTTTCGCGGTGCCGGGAAGACTATTCACAATGTAGAACCCCCGTCGATCTCTCCTCCGGCCGCAGCGCTTCGTATTGCAATGCGGGTGCCCAGGCAGCGGCTCAGCCCGAAGCGCAGTCGGGCGGCTACAGGGCGGAACCTCCTCCAGGCAGGTCGAGCTCCGGGTCGCGCCTCACGCCGGACCGGTCCCCGAGACCTGTCGAAGAACGATAGGCGCGGGTCGTAACCGGGATCACGGCGGACATGGCGGGGTCCTCTCCCGCGAGACCGACGGAAGCCGCGGCCCGTCACCGGGCCGCGGCTTCCCATTTCCACCGTTGCCGGCGGTAGCTCCGACTCCGGCGGCTACTTGTGCCGCTCCTCCGCCTTCTTCTCCGCGCTCCAGGAAACGAGGAGCGGGACGATGCAGAGGATCACCGAGACCCAGAACCAGAGCAGGGTCCCGCCACCGCCGGCGAACGTGTAGAAGACGCCGGCGCCGTCCCACGACGTGATTGGACTGGAATCGATCATGTGGATTCTCCTGTTTGATCGGATGCTCAGAGATCGGACTGGAGGTTCTCGGGATACGCGGTGTTCGCGATCTCCGTGTCCATCCCCATTTCCTGCACCGGCTCACTGGCCCGCAGGATCCCCAGCGACTTGAAGATCATCGCCAGCACGTAGCCGGGGATGAAGCCGAGTGCGATCATCACCAGGCAGCCGAGGAGCTGGCCGGTGAACGTGATGGTGGGGATGGACTCCGAGAACTGTGGATAGCCGCCGCCCAGGACGCCCAGCGCGAGCACCCCGACGATGCCGCAGGTGCCGTGCACCGATACCGCGCCGACCGCGTCGTCGATGCCCCATTTCTCCAGGACCTTCGCCGACATCGGGCCGATCACGCCGCCGAGGAAGGCGACCGAGAACGTCAGCCCCGGGTAGTAGAGATCCAGGCCCGCAGCCACCGAGATGATCCCGCACAGGGCGCCGGACATCATCCAGAAGGGATCGCGGGTCATCGCGTAGGCGCCGATCATGCCGCCGGCAACCCCCATCAGGGTGTTGAAGCAGACGGTCGAGAGCGTGGTCGGCATCCCGTAGATGTTGGTCCACTGCGCGGTGCCGCCGTAGAACAGGCAGCCGCCGAGGAAGCCGAAGAAGCCCACCACGATCAGCATCAGCCCGACCATGGTCATCGGCAGGCTGTGGCCGCGGATGACGTTGGCGGAGCCGTCCGCGTTGAACTTCCCGACCCTCGCCCCCAGCGGAATCAGCACCCCGAGCGCGAAGAACCCGGAGATGATGTGCACCACCCCGGAGGCGCCGAAGTCGTGATAGCCCCAGCGCTTGACCATCCATCCGTCCGGATGCCAGCCCCAGGAGGCCGACAGGATCCAGACCACGGAGCCCAGCACCACCGCGAGGATGATGAAGGCGCCCATGCGGATGCGCTCGATCACCGAGCCCGACATGATCGACGCGGTGGTGCAGGCGAACAGGGTGAATGCGCCCCAGAACACGCCGGTGGCGTTGTCCTCGAGGTTCGGCCCCATGTTCTCGCCCCACGGCACGCCGCCCGCCCCGGCCTCGAAGTCCGGCACGAAGCCGTTGATCATCGCGAGGTAGATCCACCATCCGAACATCCAGAAGGTCGGGATCATGAATGCGAACGCGAGGATGTTCTTCGTTCCGGACGCCAGGGTGTGCTTCACCCGGGAGGCGCCCATCTCGTACATCATGAACCCCGCGTGGATCAGGATCATGATGGCGGTGCACCAGTAGTAGTAGACCTCCAGGTTGATCCTGGTCGTCATTGCGATTGCAGCTTCGAGTTGTTCCGGCGTCATGCTCTTTCCCCCCTCATGGTGTTCCGAAAGAGCCGATTTCGTCATCGGCGCAAGGTGGGAGCGCATCCCGAAGTGCCGATCGGTACTCCAGTGCGGCCCCTGATCGATACATGACCCTTTGGAAATCACCGGCGATTGCATTAGATTTGTGCCAATCAGTCAAGTACGTGAACCAAATCGCGGACCAAATCCGATCCGATGCCCGCTCGGCCGGGGCATTTCGGGCATCACGCCGGCCTGGCACCGACCGATCGGGCCAAGCGGACCGGATCCGGTCCGGAAACGGGGAGCTACGGCGAAACGCCGGAATCGACATGGCTTCCCATGACGGATCTCGATGCGCGGGCCACGGCGCCGTTCCGGTTTGCCCGTCGCGCAAACGTGCAGCGCATTCCGCGCCGTACACGGGCCGGGGAGGAAACAGGCGGTGGACAACGAACTGACTGCATTGGGGATCATCTTCACGGAGTTCTACTACTGGCTCACCGTGGTGATCATGTTCTTCATCCACGTGGGCTTCTGCATGTACGAGGTCGGCGCGTCGCGCCACAAGAACCACATGCACACCCTGATGAAGAACACCATGCTCATCCCGCTGGTGACCATCACGTTCTTCTTCTTCGGGTGGTGGATCTACTTCGCGTTCCCGAACGGCCCGGGAATCATCGGGGGGCTGGTGGAAGCGCCCCATGCCGTGGCGTGGAGCGAGGTCATGGGCGCCCACATGGGCGGCGCGGACGATCTCGAAAACGGCTGGGCGCGGATCAACGGCGTGTTCTGGGCCGCGTTCCTGCTGTTCTCCTGGACCGCCGCCTCGATCGTGTCGGGCTCGGTCATCGAGCGCATCAAGTCCTCCGGCTTCTGGATCCTCGCGGTGAGCATCGGCTCGGTGTGGTGGATCATCGACGCCGCGTGGGGCTGGCATTCGGAGGGCTGGATGGTGCAATTGCTCGGCTACCACGACGCCTACGCGAGCGGGGTGATCCACGCGATCGCCGGCGGCTTCGCCCTCGGTATCCTGGCGGTGCTCGGCCCGCGCATCGGGAAGTTCGCGCCGGACGGGACCCCGCGCAACATCAACCCGCGCAACCCCTGGCTGGTCACCATCGGCCTGTTCCTCATCTACACCGGGTTCTGGGGCTTCTACGTCGCGTGCAACGTACCGATGTGGGACATCCAGGCCGGGGACGGGGTCTTCTACTCGGCGACGAACATCTACCTCGCGCCGACCACCCTCTCCGCGATCACCTTCAACTTCCTGATGTCCCTCTCCGGCGGACTGCTGACGGGGTACGTCGTCTCGAAGGGGGATGCCTTCTGGACCTACTCGTCCGGCCTCGCGGGCATCATCGCGGCGTCGGCCGGGAACGACCTGTACCACCCCATCCAGGCGATGATCATCGCGGCGGCGGGCGTGGTGTTCATGTACAGGATGCACTACTTCGTCGAGCGCAGGTTCAGGATCGACGACGCGGTGGGCGCGGTCGCGGTCCACGGATACGCCGGGTTCTTCGGTGTCGTGGTATGCGGCTTCGTGCTGTGGGGCTATCCCTCGTCCCCGACCGAGGGCTACGCGGCGATCAACCCCCTCGGGCAGATCGTCGGCGCGCTCATCATGTTCGGCCTGCTCGGCTTCCTGCCGGGCTGGATCACCGCGAAGATCCTCAACGGGTTCGGACTGCTGCGCATCCCGCGACAGATCGAGCTGATGGGCCTCGACACCGCGGCGGCTCGGGACATCGCGGCGGAAGAGCAGGCGATCATCGACGCCGAGAACGACGCGGTGGACAGGACCACCTGAACGAACGCCACGGAGGAGGACGATCATGGCAACGATAGAGAGCTGGGGCGGGACCATCGCCGACATCGGTCCCATGTACCCGATGGTGGGCACGGAGGGCGTGCTCGTGATCATCGGGGTGGCCGCGTGGATCGTGTGGCACGTGATCCAGGCGAAGCGCGAGAATCGCGAGTACGAGGAGCAGATCGGGAAGTACGGCGGCCCGGAATCGCTCAAGCGGCTCATCGCCGAGGAGGATCCGAAGCACCCTTGACGATGGCGCCCTCGAATCGTTCCCAGTCCGTCGGCGAGGGACCGTCGTCGGATCAGGAAGACGCGGCGTTGACCAGGGAGCGCCGCGCAAGATCCAGGTGCGCTCTCATCGCCTTGGCCCCACGTTCGGCGTCTCGCCGCCGCACCGCCTCGTAGACCTCCCGGTGCTGCACGTTGTAGCGGCGTATGATGTCGGCGGACAGGGTGAGCTGCCGCATCCTCGCCCATTCGGTGTTCTTGCGGACCTCGCTCACGCGCTTCGTAATCCAGACCAGCATCGCGTTCCGCGTACATTCCGCGAGGGCGAGGTGGAACGCCTCGTCACTCGACGAGAAGGCGTCCGGGTCCTGCTCGCTCCGCTCCATCACCTCCAGCGCACCCTCCGCCCTCGCGAGTGCCTGCTCGGTGGCGTTGAGCACCGCAAAGCGCACGATCTGGGGTTCCAGCGCATAGCGGGTGTCGATCAGCTCCAACGGGCTGGTGGACTGCGCGATCGATACCGTCTCGGCATCGGAGTAGGTGACGTACGTGCCGCTTCCCGGCCGCTTCTCCACGAACCCGCCTTCTTCGAGCCGCCGCAACGCATCGCGAACCGTCCCCCGAGAGACGCCGAACTGGCCCGCGAACGAGCGTTCCGGCGGAAGCCTCTCGCCGTGGAGCAGCTCTCCCCCGATGATCCGGCGGCGGACGTGGACCGCAATGTCCCCCGCTCCGACCTTGTAGGGGAGATCCTGAAGCCGAAGACGCTGGTCGGTACTCACTCTTGTCGAGACGAACCGGCCCCTCTCCGACGATGCGAACACAACGGCGACGTGCCGGAACCCCCATCCGGGCAGGCCATCCCGCGATGCGGACAGATGCGATATGGATGTGTCATGCAGGCGTCGTCGTCCCGCAGCGGAATTCTGCCGGCCCGAGGTGGCGTCCGACCCAAGCCGCCCGAAGCGCGCACGGGTCATCTGGGCAGGAGCGCCGGGCCGATGCCGGCGTAGCCGGAGCCAGCGCACGACACACGTGCCAGCGTACCAGCCATTGTGCGTTCTGGATACCAATCGCGAGATATTGGTTGAGCTTTAGTGTTGAACTGGTCATGCTTTCCATCGGTGCCCGCTGGTGACGGGTCCGTGCGGCGGCCTCGCGGGCGGGCCGGACGGCGCCCCACCCCCGGGACGTCTGTTTGGCCGCCGTCGTCACGGACTCGTTCGTGCCGGCGCTCTCTGCCCTATGAGGACGTGGGGGTTTGCGGCGATGGGACGCCATGTACCGAAGCGGCTGTGGATGTATTGGCATCAGGGCTGGGAGAATGCTCCGGAGCTGGTCAGGCGGTGCGCCGCGACGTGGAAGCGGCACAACGCCGGTTGGGACGTCCATATGCTGGACAAGACGTACCTCTCCGGGGAAGCCGAGCTTCGCAGCGTCTTGAAGACGATGTTGCCGACCATGCAGAATATTTCCGATATCGTCAGGTTGCACCTGCTCAGGCAATGGGGAGGGGTATGGGCGGACGCCACGTGCTGGTGCATGAGGCCATTGGACGACTGGGTTGAATCGGCTTCCTCCCGAAGCGGCTTTTTCGCTTTTTCGAGGCCGGCTTCCGATCGCCCCATCAGCAACTGGTTTCTTGCGGCGAGCGAGGATTCCCGAATCATCGAGCTGTTCTGGCCGGAGGTGCTGCGCCTGTTCGAAAAAACACGGGCGTACATACGACGGGGGGGACATGAAGACGTCCGGGCGATCCATACGCCGCGTCCTGCCGGTTGCGGATACGGGGATCTGCTGATCAGGACGTTCGATTGCCCGGCCGGCGCATACTTCTGGTTTCACCACCTCTTCCAGGACGTATTGAATCGCAACGAGGAATTCCGCCGCCTCTGGGAATCGACTCCCCGAATCAGCGCCGGCGGTCCCCAGCGGCTGCAACGGGACTTCGGGCTTTTCGCTCCGGCAACCGCGGAAGCCGTCTCGTTCATGAGAGACGCGCCTCCGCCCGTGTTCAAGCTGAATCACAGAATCGAAGCACCTGCGGATATTTCCGGAACCGTCCTGGACGTCCTGTACCGTTCTCTCGACGAAACACGTCCGTAAAGACTCGTCGGGACGGCCCGCGGCCGCCGGGCAAGGTGAGAGGGGCGCCGTTTCACCAGCGCCGGAACTCGTCGTCCGCGGTGGCCCCGGCCCCCCGCGCCCGCCGATTCCGCCCACGATGGAGCCGATATGGATGCCAGCGTACCAGTCACCGCAGGTTCCGGATACCAATCGCGAGATATTGGTTGAGTTTTGGTGCTGAACTGGTCATGCTTTCCATCGGCGTTCACGATGGCGCCGGTGGATGAGGCGGCGGGATCGATCGTGTCGATGCCGGCGCAAGGAGAGGGGGGCGAGCCGCCGCCGAGCACGGACAACGGCGACGGGCAACGACCGAAGACCGAAGGAGACCGGAAGAATGGCGATGGACATCGAAGGCTTCGTGGAAGCGCCCGGACGGGCGGAACAGGTCAGGCAGGTCCGCGAGATGATCGACCGGCTCGGCATCGAGTACCTGTACCTCCAGTTCGTGTCGATCACCGGCCGCATCTGCGGCAAGGGGATCCCCGCCGACCACTGGGAGAGCATCGCCGAGAGGGGCTTCCAGCTCGTCTACGGCGCGACCGTCAACCTCTTCCTCAACCGCCACGGCGAGTACCTGGGCTACGGTCCGCACGACAAGGAGCTGGTGGGGATCCCGGAGCCGGAGACCTTCTGCCAGCTTCCGTGGGACAAGCGGGTGGCGCGGCTGTGGTGCACCCTGTTCCGCAACCGGGAGGAGCGCAAGGATCCGGGCGCGTTCCTGACCGCGGACTGCCGCGGCAACCTGCGCCGCATCCACGAGCGGTTCAAGACCGGGCACGGCGGGCTGCATCTGCGCCACGGCACCGAGCCGGAGATGATGTGGCTCAAGCGCGGGCCGGACGGCAAGCCGGACGGTGGGTTCTCGAACCCCTACTGCTACCACATCGACCAGTTCGAGAGCCTGCGGCCCGTGTACCTGCGGGCCATCGAGTACTCGCGGGCGATGGGCCTCGACATGATCCAGGGCGACCACGAGGACGCGCCGGGCCAGCTCGAATTGAACTTCACCTTCGACGATCCGCTCCGCACCGCGGACCGCCTCACCACCTACCGCCAGATCTGCGCCCAGGTCGCGCGCGAGCACAACCTCATCGCCTGCTTCATGTCCAAGCCCTTCATGGGGGTGTCGGCCTCCGGCTGCCACCACAACATCAGCTTCTGGCGGGGCGGGGAGGAGTCGTTGAAGCCGCTGGGCCACGACCCCGCCGCGCTCCCCGGCATGGACGACAACTTCACGTACCTCGGCGGCGGCGAGAACACCTTCATGCCCGACACCGACGACCCGCAGTTGCCGGGCAAGGTGGGCTTGCAGGTCGTGGGCGGCATCGTCACCCATCTCGGGGCGCTGACCGCCATCGGCTGCTCCACCGTCAACTCCTACCGCCGCCTGTGGGATACCGGGTTCTGGGCGCCGGTGTTCGCGGACTGGGGCTACCAGAACCGCACCACGGGCCTCCGCATCTCGGCCCCGGGGCGCTTCGAGTACCGGGCCGTCGATTCGATGGTCAACCCGCACCTGATGGCCGGCGCCATCATCCAGGCGGCCGACGACGGCATCCGCAACGACATCGACCCCGGCCCGCCGGAGGACCGGAACATCTACGAGGCGATGGAGGCGGGCAAGCAGGTGAAGAAGCTGCCGATGACCCTGGGCGACGCGCTGGAAGCGCTGAAGAAGGACGAGGTCATCCGCTCGGCGATGCCCGGCGAGATGTACCGCCTGTACGACGAGTACAAGCGCGACGAGTGGGAGCGCTTCCTCCACACCACCACCGAGTGGGACATGGAGAGGTATCTCGACTGCTTGCCCTGACCGGCATCGGGATCGAGATCCGCATCGGCGCCGGCATGGCCGCCGGCACTGGCGCCGCACCGGACGGCGGGGCGCCGCCGGCGGACCGGCGGACGGACACCATCGTGGACCCGCCCTTCCACGGGACGGCGCCCGCGGCCTTCACGACATCAACGGAAGACACGACATGTGCGGAATAGCAGGAGTCATACACCGGGGCGGCGTGAGCGGCATCGGCGCCGAGATGACCTCGATGCTGCAGGCGTTGCGCCACCGCGGACCCGATTCGACCGGCTTCGCGATCTACGGCACGCCGGCCGAGGGCGACTGCGTGATGCGCTTCAAGGTGGCCGAGCAGGAGGACATGGCCTCCGGCTTCGACATCCACGACAAGATCCGCGTCCGCGTGGCGGAGGTCGACCGCCGGCTCGCCGAGCAGGGCGTCACCGTCAAGGATCGCGCCCCGTCCACCGAGTACGCCATGCGCTACGTCGTTTCGTTCGACGGCGACATGGAGCACCTCGCGCGCTACGTCGAAGACGTGGAAGGCGCGGAGATCCTCTCCCTGGGCAGCGCGCTGGAGCTGGTCAAGGATCTCGGCGACGCCGCCACCGTCTGCGATCAATACGAGCTGGGCGGGTTCCGGGGCACCCACGGCATCGGCCACACCCGCATGGCGACGGAGTCCGACGTGGACATCCGCTCCGCGCATCCGTACTGGGCGTTCCCCTACAACGACGTCGCGGTGGTCCACAACGGCCAGATCACGAACTACTGGATCATGCGCCGCGAGATGGAGCGCAAGGGCCACCGCTTCATGTCCGACTGCGATTCCGAGCTCCTCGCGGTGTACACCGCGCACAACCTCGCGAACGGCGTGGACCTCGACGAATCCCTGGAACGCTCGGTACGCGAGATCGACGGCGTGTTCACCTACCTCGTCGCCACCCGCGACCAGCTCGGCATGGCCAAGGACACGATGGCGGCCAAGCCGCTGGTGCTCTACGAGAGCGACGACCTCATCGCGCTGGCCTCCGAGGAGGTCGCCATCCGCGCCATCCTCCCCGAGGAGATCGACACCACCGACCCCTACGACGAGGAGACCCGGGTATGGCAGGCATGACTCCCTGGGATCGGCGCATCCCTTTGGGATGCGGGCGTCCCGCCCGCATCGGACGAGGAGACCCGACATGGCAAGCATGAACGCCTCCGGCAACCCCGGCGACGAGCGCTCCTATGCGATGGGGATGCACACCGAGCAGCTCGCGGGCCGGACCCAGCAGGTCTTCTTCCGCCCCGAGGAAGAGGAGCGGTTCGTCTACCCCTGGGCCCCGGAGGTCGACTACAACAAGCGCATCGAGATCGACGCCGATTCCCTGACCTCCACCGAGGTCAACGCGAAGCTGCGCGCCCTCATGCAGGAGGGCTACGGGACCATCGTGGTCCGCAACCCGCGCGGCAAGCACTCCCTCGGGGTGGGGATCCTCAACCGGCTGAACCTCATCTTCGAAGGCTCCCTCGGATACTTCGCGATCGGACTCATCGACGGCCCCAACGTGCGCATCGAGGGCCGCGTGGGCTGGTCCTGCGGCGAGAACATGATGGCGGGCACCGTGCTCATCGAGAAGAACGCCGGCTCGACCTTCGGCGCCGCGATCCGCGGGGGCGATCTGGTCTGCCGCGGATCGGTAGGGTCACGGACCGGCATCGACATGAAGGGCGGCACCATCATCGTGGGCGGGGATACCGGCGCCTTCTCCGGCTTCATGATGCAGCGCGGGCGCATGGTGGTCTGCGGCAACGCGGGCAAGAACCTCGGCGATTCGATGTACGACGGCACGATCTACGTGGGCGGCACCATCCGCGACCTCGGCGTGGACGCGGTGCCGGCGGAGCTCACCGACCTCGACAAGGCATGGCTCACCCGCAAGCTCCGGCAGTACGAGATGCTCCCGGACAAGGGCGTGGACCACTTCACGAAGATCGTCGCCGGCAAGCAGCTCTGGAACTACGACAACCTGGAGCCGACCGAGAAGAAGTTGATCCTTTAGTAAGGCTCGCGGCTCGGCAAGGGACCGTTGCACGGGCGAAACCCCGCAACGTGCGAGGCGCAAGCCCCGTTCAGGGACAGGAGACACCAGCAGATGGCGAAGCACCACACCGCGCCGAAGCTCGAACCGGCCACGAAGCCGAGGCGCAACACCAGCGTGCTCGGACGGAGCGGGATCTTCACCCCCGAGGTGATCGACGACATCCACATCAAGTCCGAGCTCGGGCGCTACCGGATGCGCGGCTTCTCGATGTTCAAGAAGATCCCGCACTGGGACGACCTCACCTTCCTCCCCGGCACCCTCACCCGCTTCGTGATCGAGGGCTACCGGGAGAAGTGCGACACCAAGACCGTCATCGGCCCGCGCGCGAAGGTTCCGCTGGAGCTCGACATCCCCGTCTACGTCACCGGCATGAGCTTCGGCGCGCTGTCCTACGAGGCCAAGACCGCGCTGGCCCGCGGCGCAACCATGGCCGGCTCGGCGACCTGCTCGGGCGAGGGTGGCATGATCCCCGACGAGCGGCGCTACTCGACCAAGTGGCTCTACCAGTGCATCCAGTCCCGCTACGGCTTCAACCCCCACCACCTCATGCTCGCCGACGCCTGCGAGTTCTTCATCGGCCAGGGGTGCAAGGTGGGGCTCGGCGGGCACCTGATGGGCCAGAAGGTCACCGACCAGGTGGCGGAGATGCGCAGCCTCCCCGCCGGCATCGACCAGCGCTCCCCGGCCCGCCACCCGGACTGGCTCGGCCCCGACGACCTCGCGCTGAAGATCCTGGAGATCCGCGAGGCGACGGACTGGCAGATCCCGATCCAGCTCAAGCTCGGCGCCGCGCGCGTCTACGACGACGTGCGCATGGCCGTGAAGTGCGACCCCGACTCCATCTACATCGACGGGATGGAAGGCGGCACCGGCGCCGGCCCGCATCTCGCGACCGAGGAGACCGGCGTACCCGGCATGGCGGCCATCCGCCAGGCCCGCAAGGCCATCGACGATCTCGGCAAGCGGGGCGAGATCTCCCTCATCTACGCCGGCGGCATCCGCAACGGCGGGGACGTCGCCAAGGCGCTCGCACTCGGGGCGGACGCCATCGCCATCGGCCACTCGGTGCTGATGGCGCTGAACTGCAACAAGGACGTCCCCGAGTCCGACTACGAGACGGAGATCGGCGTCGAGGCCGGCTACTGCTACCACTGCCACACCGGACGCTGCCCGGTCGGCGTGGCGACCCAGGACCCGGCGCTACGCGCGCGGCTCGACCCCGACGAGGCGGCGGAGCGGGTCTACAACTTCCTCCACACCCTGACCATCGAGGCGCAGATGATGGCCCGCGCCTGCGGAAAGACCGACGTCCACAGCCTGGAGCCGGAGGACCTGGCCGCGCTCACGATGGAGGCATCGGCCATGGCCGGCGTCCCGCTGGCGGGCACCAGCTACACCGTCGGTGTCGAGGACTACCACCACCTGTAGGGGCTTTGCCGACGAGGAAGGAAGCCGTGCCTGAAATCAGCCGATTCCTTGGAATCGTCATTCGAATGTATTTCCGCGAACATGCTCCGGCGCACTTTCACGCGGAATATGGTGAGTATGAAGTGACCGTGGACATTGAAACAGGCGTAGTCACCGGAAAATTTCCCAGAAGGGCACTGGCCGCCGTGCTCGAATGGTATGTGCTGCACAAGGACGAGCTCATGGCCAATTGGGAAGCGGCGATGAATAGAAAACCCTTGTCGGGAATTGCGCCACTGGAGTAGATGATGTTCGTACACGTCACCGACGCGAAGTACACGCGCGACTACAAAGTATGGCTGGCTTTCAACGACGGTGCGCAGGGTGAGATCGATCTTTCGCCCGAGCTGCATGGCGAGGTCTTCGAGCCGCTGAGGGACAGATCGTTTTTCCAGTCGTTCGTCTTGGAGGGACATACCCTCTCGTGGCGCAACGGGGCCGATTTCGCCCCGGAATTTCTACGGGAGCTCCTTGCCTGATCGGCAATGGAGCTTGCGAATTTGAACATCCCATCCGCAGGCAGACCAGAAAAAACGGGAGAGAAGCATGGCAGGCACCAGCTACAAGGGCTCCGAGATCAGGAGCGTCGACCAGTTCATTTCCAGCGACGGGCTCGATTCGGAGCGCGAGAAGGAGATCGGCCAGCACATCGGCTACCGCTACGACGTCAACCTCCTTCCCGATTACGATCGCCTCACCCCCTTTCTCCGGAAATACATCGAGATCATGGGCTGGGACGACCTCAACTGGCTGGAAGACGTGCACATGGGCTACGAGGAAGGGCACGCCGCGGTGTTCGACCGCAACATCAACGGCTGGGTGCGGGTCCCGGACGACATCGAGCTGCCCGACAACCAGCAGGACCGCGACATGATCGCCCGCGAGCTGCTCGTCAAGTTCCAGATGTCGGAGCACCACCCGATGGTGCAGTTGCGCGATGCGTACAGGAAGTTCTGATTCGACGGACGCGAAGCTCCGTGGTGGCCTCGGTCGCCATCATCCGGAGCGTCCGGGTCCGGGCAGAATCCGCGGCAGGGAGGGAGGACCATGACCCGGGAAGTCAGGATCGGCTGTGTGCAGACGAGGCCGCTCGCGACCTTCGACGAGGCCATCGAGGAAGCCCGCCGCCTGGCCGGCGATGTAGTCGCGACCGGCGCGGAGCTGGTCTGCCTCCCCGAGTACTGCGGCGGCCTCAAGAGTGAGAACGGCCTGTTCGCGCCCCCAACCGCCCCGGAAGCGCGCCATCCGGTGCTCGATGCCCTGCGCGGCTTCGCGAGCGACGCCGGGGTGTGGATGCTGATCGGCTCCATCGCGGTGGACGGCCCCGGAGACCGGCTCATCAACCGCGGCTACGTGCTCGACGGCCACGGAGACATCCGCGCCCGCTACGACAAGATCTTCCTGTTCGACGTGGACCTCTCCCCCACCCAGCGCTACCGCGAGTCCGCGGTCGTCGCCCCGGGCGTGCAGGCCGTCCTGGTGGACACGCCTTGGGGCCGGCTCGGCCTGACCATCTGCTACGACCTGCGCTTTCCCCAGCTCTACCGCTCGCTCGCACAGGCCGGCGCGGAGATCCTCGCGGTGCCGGCCGCCTTCACCAAGGTCACCGGCGAAGCGCACTGGCACGTGCTGAACCGCGCCCGCGCCATCGAGAACGGCGCGGTGGTCGTGGCCCCGTGCGCGGTGGGTGCGGTGCCCGGCGGCGGTGCCGCCTACGGCCATTCGCTCATCGTCTCACCGTGGGGCGAGGTGCTTGCCGACGGCGGGGACGGCGCGGGATACGTCATCGCAACGGTGGACGTCGAAAGCGTGGCGAACGCCCGCGGGCGCATCCCGAGCCTCGACCACGACCGGCGTTTCAGCGCTCCGGAACCCGCCGGAAGGAAACCCCGCGCCGCAGCGTGAAGGCAAACCCGACGTCGTCCACCACCACCGTACCGCAGCTACCGGATAGTGCCGCCGGAGATGTCTGCGGGCGCGAAATCAATGCAGCCCGACTCGAACGTCGTGCGTCTCGACCGCGCCAACGAACGGTTGCGTGACGCCTTTCTTCGCTGGCAGTGCCGGATCCGCCAGATCTCGATGCGCAAGCACGAGGGCCGGCCCACGAGCGGAATGGCGCCGCTCGCATCTCCGGTGCCGGGATCGGTTTCAGCCACGGAATCGGTGCCGACTGCGGAATCGGTCCAGGCCGCGGAATCAACCCCGGTTCCGGGAGCGTCCCTGGATCCAGGACCGACTCCAGGCCCAGGCTCAGCCCAGGGCGCCGGC
Organism: Gammaproteobacteria bacterium; assembly: GCA_965204915.1. GTDB lineage: Bacteria > Pseudomonadota > Gammaproteobacteria > HK1 > HK1 > HK1. The sequence goes on from OZ242023.1 coordinate 948,122, forward strand.
TCCATCGCCCGCATCGTCACCGTGCTCTGCCGGCGGCCCGAGCATTCGGCGACGATGGAGCTTCGCCACATGGCGCGGCGCACCCATGACCCGTCGGAGCGGCGCGAAGCTGCCCTGAAGTTCCTCGCCGAGCGCTACTACCAAGCGCCGCGCGAGTTCTCCGACACCCTCACCGCGAGCTTCCCGCCGGATTCTGCAACCGCGGCGGAGCTACTGGCACACCGGGCATGCCGACTCGACTTCGAGCAGTTCAGCCAGCGGTACCAAGTGCACTGCATCGTGCGGCGCCTGTCGCCGAACAACCCCCTGCGCGAAGCGACGTTCTGGCACAACCTGCTGTTCAACCCCCGGCTTCCCGCCGACTGCACCATCCTCGGCTTCGAGCCCGTCTGGCCGAAGAGCGACGCCGAGCCGCCTCTCGGCTGAGCCACCGTGCCGCCTTGCGGAGGCGGGCTCGCCGGCAAGGCAGGCCGTCGCCATCCAGGGATGTCGCAGGGGAGCGCGTCATGGTGGAATCGCCTCCGGTGTGCGCTCATGCACGAGCACCGGCGCATCGCTTGCAGGCAAATGGCCGGCGCCCCTCTCCGGCCCGCGGCCGCAGATGCGGCCGGCCGCCACGTCCGATCCCGGCGCACCCTTCGATGCCCGCTTCTCAGGCGGCGAGCCGGGCGAGGCCCGCTTCGAGATCGGCGACGAGATCGTCGGGGTCTTCGAGTCCGATGTGGATGCGCAGCAGGAACGGCGTCTCCGTCCAGGGGACGACGTCGCGGGGAATCGGCATGCGGTTGCAGGCGACGAGGCTCTCGTACCCGCCCCAGGACGAGCCGATGCGGAACAGTTCGAGCCCGTCCACCATGCGGGCGATCGCCGTCTCGTCCGCGGCGTGCAGGGCGAGCCCGAACAGGCTTGCGGCACCGGCAAAGTCGCGCTTCCACAGCACATGGCCGGGGTCGCTCGCGAGTGCCGGATAAAGCACCCGTTTCACCTCCGGGCGCGATTCGAGCCAGCGCGCCACCTTCAGCGCCGACGCGGACTGGCGTTCGAGGCGCACCGAAAGGCTGCGCATGCCGCGCAACGCGAGGTAGCAGTCGTCGGGCGAGGCGGTGTCCCCGAAGGCGTGCGCCTGATCCGCGATCGCCTTGAACAACGCATCGGTCGCGGTCGTCACCATGCCGATCACCAGATCCGAGTGCCCGGCGAGGTACTTCGTTCCCGCCTGGATCGAGATGTCCACGCCGTGCTCCAGGGGGCGGAAGAAGATCGGAGTCGCCCAAGTGTTGTCCATCGCGACCAGGGCGCCGTGCTCGTGCGCCGCCTTCGCGATCGCGGGTACGTCCTGCATCTCGAACGTGAGCGAACCGGGCGCCTCGGTGTAGACGAGCCGGGTGTTCCCGCGCATCAGATCCGCGACACCCGCCCCGGCCGCGGGATCGTAGAAGTTCGTCTCCACCCCGTAGCGATTGAGGATTTCGGCACAGAACCGCCGGGTGGGTCCGTATACCGAATCCGGAACGAGCACGTGGTCGCCGGCGGCGACGACGGCGGAGACGGCCATCGTCACCGCGGAGAGCCCGCTGCCGGTCACCACGGTGCGATGCCCTCCTTCGATGGCCGCGACCGCCTCGGCAAGCGCCCGGGCGTTCTGGGTGCCGGTCGCACCGTAGGTGACGTTGTCGTACCGGTTGTCGCCGTCGAAGCGGTGGAGGTAGCCATACAGGTGCTCGGAGAGGATCGTGGATGCCCGATGCACGGGAAGGTTGACGGGGCCCTGCGCGCGCACCGGCGCCCGGCCGAGCGCGATAAGCTTCGTGTCCTGTTTCATTCGCTGTCCTGTCGGATATGGGACGTGCCGTTGGTGCGGGAAGTACTGCGCTGCCGGAGGCTTCTGCCTTATATTCGACGTTTCCACTTGAAGACCGCAACCATCGGTGCTTTATTCGACCTCTCCCGACCACCGGACGGAGAAGACCCGGACGGAGAAGACCCGGGCAGGGAAGACCATGCGTTTTCGAACGGCCCGGACGTTCAACCCCCGGATACCCGCACACCCGGAACGGCGATGACGCTCCGCGAAGAAGTCCGCCGGGGGCCAACGCGCCCATCCCGTTGAAGGGGCATGCATCCTCCGAGCCCGATGTCCGACCAGTCATCCCCATCCGCGTCGGCCCCGCCCGGACCGGCTCCGCCTCGCACCGCGGCGGGCCGGGAGCGCGACATCCTGGAAAAGCTGGCATACACGTCGCTTGTCGAGCAGCGGCGGACACGCCGGTGGAACCTGGTATTCCGGTTCGCCTGGCTCGCCTTCGCGATAGCCCTCGCCGTTCTATGGATGGATCCGGAGTGGTCACCCTCCGATCCGGTCGGCATGCACAGCGCCCTCGTCGAAGTCCGCGGCCTGATTGCCGACGAGGGGGGCGCCAGCGCCGATCGGGTCGTCGCCGGACTCCGGGCCGCGTTCGAGGACTCCGACACCGCGGGCGTCATCCTGCGCATCAACAGCCCGGGCGGCAGCCCGGTCCATGCCGGATACATCAGCGACGAGATCGTCCGCCTGCGCACGCTGCACCCGGACATACCGGTGTACGCCGTGATCACCGACGTCGCCGTGTCCGGAGGCTACTACGTCGCCGCCACCGCGGACGCGATCTACGCAAGCAGGTCCAGCGTCGTGGGGTCGATCGGGGTGTCGGTGGACGGCTTCGGCTTCGCCGATGCCATGGACAAGCTCGGCGTGGAGAGACGCCTGATCACCGCGGGCAGGCACAAGGGCTTCCTGGATCCCTTCTCGCCCGCCAAGGACGAGGAGCTTGCCCACCTCCGGTCCCTGGTCGAGGAGATCCACGATGAGTTCATCGAGGTCGTCAAACGCGGTCGCGGGGATCGGCTCGCCGCGGATGCCGATCTCTTCAGCGGCCTGATCTGGACCGGCTCCAGAGGCGTCGAACTCGGCCTCGTAGACGCCTTCGGCAGCAGCGGCCACGTGGCGCGCGAGGTCATCGGCGCGGAGGAGATCGTGGATTTCACCCTCCGCCCCTCGCGCCTGGAGACCATCGCGGATCGGCTCGGGGCGGGCATCGCACGCACCCTCGGCGCCGAGCTCGGCCTGAAGACCGGTCGCATCGAGTAGCCGTTCGGCTCATGCTCGTCCGACAGGGACACCCCTCCGGCACCGGACCGCCACTCGAATTCGAGCACCGAGCCGCGCGGGTCGGGCGAGACCCGCTCGAAGAGACCACCTGACCACCCCACGACCGACGGCGGCCAAGATGAGCAAGCACTACATTCTGATCGACTATGAGAACGTGCAGACCAAGAGCCTGTCCGTGCTGCAGGACGCCCCGAATCAAGCATTCCGGATCATGGTCTTCGTCGGCGCCAACCAGTCGAAGCTTCCAGTCGAGCTGGTGTCGTCGATGCAGGGCTTCGGGGACAAGGCCCAATACGTCCTGATCACCGGAAGCGGGCGAAATGCCCTCGACTTCCACATCGCCTATTACCTGGGAGCGCTGACCGAGCGCGATCCGGACGGAATCTTTCACGTCATCTCCAAGGACACCGGCTATGACCAGTTGGTCAGGCATCTGAAGGCGAAGAATATCAACGCAGCACGACAAAAGGACTTGTTCGAAATCCCGTGGCTGTCGTCAGCCAACAAGAAACCGGCCGATGAGCAGATCTCCGCCATCGTCAAGAACCTGTCCGCAACACGGGGCAATGCGCGGCCCCGGAAGGTGAAGACGCTCAAGAACTCCATCAACTCCCTGTTCGGCAACAAGCTCGAACCGGAGAAAATCGACAATCTCGTGAAGGAATTGCAAGAACGGAAATTCATCGTCGTCAAGCACGAAGGCGTCACTTACAAGAACATGTAACCGCGTCCAGTTCCGGACGGCCGCGCAGGAACATTTCGCAGATGAGCAAGACACGCAGCGCCATCGGCCAGTACCTTTTCCACGATCTGGCGGCAGCGCACCGAAAGCTGCACGTGGGGCTGAACGAGAAGCTCAAGGCGCTGGGCGTCCAGGTGGAAACGTGGCGCGTTCTCGAGACGCTCAGCTCGGACGAAGGCCATACGATGGGGGAGCTGGCCGAGATCGTGCTGATGAACCCTCCGACGCTCACCAAGCTGGTCGATCGCATGGTCGCGCACGGACTGGTGCACAGGAAGCTGGCGCCGGAGGACCATCGCCGTATCCAGTTGGTGCTCACCAATGCAGGAGCGGATCTGGTCGGAAAGGTGCGCCGGCACGTGGATGCGCAAAACGAGGACATCCTGGAACGGCTTGGCGAAGAGAACGCCCGGATCGTCCGGGAGGCCCTCCGCATGCTGAGCTGACGTCGGGTCCGGCCGGCGCACCGCCCGGATCCCCCGCCCGGATCCGGGCGCCTCGCGGGCGCCCCCCGTGGGCACGATGCAGCGGCCACGGAGAAGGCTCGGATCTTCTGCTGGAGATCGAGCCTCCCGGGGAGGATGCGTACCGGCGCGTCGAGGGAGGTTGCGGGGATGCCTGCGACAAGGCTCGCAGACTTGAAGAGATGGGTGTCGCCATGTCCCGGATGGGGGTGGTGTGCCGCGTCCGACGCGGCGACAAGAACCGCAGACTTGAAGAGCCCGATGCCGCCCGTCGACGGGTGCGTCGAGGCGCCCGTATTCGGCGAACGGCGGCGTGAACGAGGTCCGTCGCAGCCGGGCGATCGGACTTCGGATCGGCTGGAGGGATCCCCGGCCGCCGTATCGGACGCCTTTCGCGTCGCCCTGCTGATCCCGATGTGCGGCTCGGCGGGGATCTGGGGACCGTCCTGCATCGCCAGCGCCGAGGTTGCGGTGCACGAGATCAACCGGGGCAGCGGGATTGCCGGCCGGGAGGTGCAGCTCCTCGTCCTCGATTCCGCCATCGAGGCGCCGGCGCCCGTGGAGCATCTCGTCCATCCGCTGATCGAATCGGGCGCCATCGACGCCATCGTGGGGATGCACATCAGCGCGGTCCGGCAGCGCCTGACCAGGGTCGTCCGGGGCCGCGTCCCCTACGTCTACACCCCGCTCTACGAGGGCGGCGAGCGCGGCTTCGGCGTGTTCGCGATCGGCGATACGCCTCCGAAGCAGCTCGGCCCGGCGATGCAGTGGCTCCAGCGCCGCTACGGTCCGCGGAAATGGGCGCTGATCGGCAACGACTACGTCTGGCCGCGGGTGTCGCACGGCTACGCCAAGGCGAGACTGGCCGACATGGGCGCCGCGCTCGCCTGTGAGCGCTATCTTCCCTTCGCGGCCCGGGATCTCGCGGAGCAGGTCGAGGCGGTCGCGGCCTCGGGAGCCGACGCCGTGCTGATCTCGCTCGTCGGCCAGGATGCGGTCGACTTCAACCGGATCTTCGGGATCCTGGGCCTGGATCGCAGGATGATCCGCCTCTCCTGCGCAATCGAGGAGAACGGCCTCCTGGCGAGCGGCGCCGACAACCTGAAGAGGCTGTTCTGCTCGTCCTCCTACTTCGGCGCGCTGCCTACGGCCGAGAACGCCTGTTTCCGGGAGAGGTACCACGGCTTCCACGGAGACCGCGCGCCGGTCCTCAACGCCCTCGGCCAATCGACCTATGAAGGTCTCCAGTTCCTCGCGAGCTTGATGGGGGACGGCAGGGCAGACTGGCGGGAGCGGTGCGCGCCGCCGGCGCCTCCTGTCGCCTGGCGGAGTGCCCGGCAGGCCGTCTACACGTCCAACGCCGGCAACGGCGCCCCCACCTATCTGGCCCGCGCGGACGGCGTGGTCTTTCGCATCATCTCGAAAATCTCCTGATTTCAATACCTCACGTTTCGGGATTCAAAATGCCCGAATCGGGCGATGGATTCCCGCTTTCGCGGGAATGACGTCATGTCAGCGAGACGCGTTGCTTTCAGGCTGGCCGTCATTCCCGCGAAGCTTGTGCCCGCGAAAGCGGGAATCCATGTCGGTCCGCGAATCCCGAAATTTGAGTCAATACGTTGTAAACCGTCGGGGCCCGAAGCCTGGAGTCTGCGGCGTGCCGCCCTTCGACGCAGGCCCGAGGCTGCTCCATCGTGCGCAAGCGCCCGGTTCGCCGGGCCGCGATCATCGTCCGTGGTGAGATCCCGGCACTCGTGCGCGCTCCCGCCCGCGTGGTATCGGGCGATACCAATACTTGAAATGGAAAATAATTTCCCCTAGCCTCCACCGCCCGAACCAAGCGCACCGCTCCGCGCATCGGCGCGGCAGCATGGGAGGGCGTCGTGATCTGGTTCTTCGCGGTCGTGGTCCTGGCGGTCGCCGTGGCGCTGGCGATCTGGTTCCTGCACCGGTTCTACGCCAAGGCCAACCGTGAAACCGCGCTGGTGCGCACCGGGCTGGGCGGGCAGAAGGTGGTGATGGACGGCGGCTGCCTGGCGCTGCCCATCCTCCATCACGTCCAGAAGGTCTCGATGCGCGCGACGGCCCTGGCGCTGAGGCGTGACGGTGAGCGTTCCCTCCTGACCGGTGACCGCCTGCGCGCGGACGTCGAGATGGAGTTCGAGATCCGCGTCACCCCGACCCCCGCCGGCGTCGCCACCGCCGCACAGGCGCTGGGGCAACGCATCGCGCGGGGCGGAGAGGCGGTGGAGGAGCTTCTCCGGGGCCAGCTCGTGAACGCGATGCAGGACGCCGCCGCCTCCCGCACCCTCGATGAAATGCACAAGGACCGCGCGGGATACACCCGCGAGGTCGCCGATGCCGTCCGGCAGCACGCCGGCACCTTGGGGCTCGCGCTGATCTCGGCCGCGCTGGTGCGCGTCGATCAGGGCAGCTTCATCGACCTCGACGAAAACAACGCCTTCAACTCCGAAGGGATGCGCAAGCTCGCGCACCTGGTCGCGGAGAACCGCAAGGAGCGGGTGCGGATCGAGACCGAGGCGGAGATCGCGGTACGCGAAAGCCGGCTCGCGCAGGCCCGGCGCCGCCTCGACATCGAGCGCGCCGAACACGAGGCCGGGATCGAGCAGCGCGAGCACCTCGCCCGCCTCACGGCACAGGCGGAGGCGCTCTCCGCCGAGGCCAGGGCCGCGGCGGCCAGGAAGGCGGAAACCGCGGCGCTCGAAAAGGAGCACGACGTGGGTGTCGCGAAGATCGCGCACGACGAAGCCCTGCGCCGCAAGGAGATGGCCGCGATCCAGGCATTGGAGGAAAACAGGATCGACAACGCGGTGAAGCTGGCGGCCAGGCGTGCGGAGGAGGCCGAGGCGAAGGCGTCCGAGGAAGCGTCACGGACCAGGGTGCTGCTCGCGGCCGAGGCGGTGCAGACGGACAAGGAAAGCGCCGTCGCGGAGCGTGAGAAGAAGCTCGCGCTCATGCGGATGGAGAAGGAGATCGCGGTCGATGAGGCCAGGACCAGAGCCGAGGCCGAGACCCTGACGGCGAAAGCGGCGGCGGAGGCCCGCGCCGTCGAGACCGCGGCGGCGGCGGAGAAGGCGCGGATGGAAGCCGAGGCGCAGGGCCGCTCCGCACAGATCGCGGCGGAGAACGGGCTCAGCGACGCGGTCATCGCCATGCGGATCGAGGAGCGCAAGCTCGACCGCCTGCCCGAAATCATGTCCCGGATGATGAAGCCGGTGGAGAAGATCGACTCGATCCGCATCCACCAGATCGGTGGCGTGGGGCAGGGCTCCGGCGCCCGGGGCGGGATCGACGGAGCCTTCGGCGCGGCCATGGACCAGATCCTCGGCATGGCCGTGCGGCTGCCGGCCATGAAGCGGATGGGCGAGGAAATCGGCCTCGACTTCGACTCCGCCCTGGCTGGACGCACGGCGGATTACGCGAACCGGATCAAGCCCAAGACCGAAGAGAAGAAGTGACCGGCACACCATCAGACCACCAGGAGGACCTGACGATGACCCTGAACCGACGTGAATTCATGGTGTCCGCGAGCGCCCTTGCCGGGGCCGCGGCGCTGCCGGGAGCGGCCTTCGCCGCCGGCGCCGTCAAGCTCGGCTCGATCCTCGACACCTCCGGGATCTTCGACGCCTACGGCAAGCCGATGGACATGGCGATGCGCCTCGCGGTGCGGGAGATCAACGAAAGCGGCGGGCTGAACGGCCGGGAGGTCGAGGTCGTCAGCTACGACACCCAGTCCGACATGGCGTTCTATTCGCAATACGCCCAGCGGCTCGTGCGCCAGGACCGGGTCGACGTGGTGCACGGAGGCATCCTCTCCGCCTCCCGCGAGGCCATCCGCCAGATCCTGCGCAAGTCCGGCACCCTCTACTTCTACAACGTGCTCTACGAAGGCGGGGTCTGCGACCGCAACATCTTCATCGACGGCGTCACCCCGGCCCAGCAGGTCGAGGCGCTGATCCCCTTCGCGATGAGCCGTTCCGGCAAGCGGGTCCACATCCTGGCCGCCGACTACAACTACGGCCGGATCACCGCCAAGTGGATCCGGAAGTACGTCGCGGACAACGGCGGCGAGACCGTCGCGGCCGATTTCTTCCCCCTCGACGTCTCCGATTTCGGCTCCACGATCGCGAAGATCCAGTCCGTCGGGCCGGATCTGGTGGTCGCGCCCCTGGTGGGCGGCGCGCACCTGTCGTTCTTCCGGCAATGGGCCGCGGCCGGCATGAAGGACAGGATCCCGCTCGCCTCGACCTCGCTGGGCGTGGGGAACGAGCACAAGGTGCTGACCCCGGCCGAGGGCGACGGGATCATGGTCGCCTACAACTACAGCCAGGAGCTGGACACGCCGGAGAACAACGCCTTCAAGGAACGGTGGACGCGGGCGTACGGCGATACTTCGGCAATCCACGAGATCGCGGTCTCGAACTACCAGGGCGTGAAGCTGTGGGCCGAGGCGGTGCGCCGGGCGGGCGGCACCAGGCGCGAGGACGTGATCGCGGCCCTGGAGGCCGGGCTCTCCATCGACGGCCCCGGCGGCACGGTGACGATCGATCCGAAGACCCACCACGCCACCCTGGACGTCCATCTCATGGTGCTCGAGAACCAGGGCATGACGGTCGTGCGGACGTTGAAGCAGCGCCCGCCGATCGACACGCAGGCGGTCTGCGACCTGGAGGCCGCCCCGGACGACAACACGCAGTACGAGATCGAGGTCTGAGCCACCGCGAAACCGACAAGAGCGGCAGCCGGGGTCGTCCTCCGCTTCCCTTCACACCTTCGAGACGATCTCCGACTGCGCGCACGGCAGGCCTTGGCGTTACCGGGGGTCGCGGGAGGAGTACCCGCCCGCGACTCCTGCAACTCCGGACGTGCCCGATCCGGACACCCGGGCCATGGGTTCGCTACGCGACGGCAAGTGTCATGCACCGCGTCCACGGGGAAGTGGACAGGTGTCGCGTGGCCTGCCGGATCGTTCCCATGTCGTCCGTCCGCGCCAGAAGCGCCGGACCAGTCATTTGCACCTCACGGGCGGTTCCACAAGATGGGGCATCTGCCCAATGCGGCCAAGCGAACATTCGCTTCGCAAAAGACGTTCTCCTCGCCAAGAAAGCCACCCTTACCATAGAGATTACCAGCCTCAGGATGGCCGCGTACAACAAGCCTGTTGTTCGTTATCAGATATACCCTGATCCCTGTTCGATCCAGGAGTCTTTCTGCTTCCTTTCCCAAGCACATGAACACTACCGATTGGCATCGTCGAGCCAGTCGACAGCATATCCCTTGCACGATGGGTTCCCACAGCATTCGATGGTATTTCTTATGATCTTCATCTTCATCTTCATCTTCATCCGTATCCGTATACGTCAGTGCAGTGTTCAGCATCAGGACGCCCTCTTGCTGCCAAAGATCGAACACATCCCCGGGATTCGCAAGCTCCAGATCGCCGTTGTCAATATCCCGTCGCATTCTCTGTATACCTGTATCTCTGGCAGAATACTCATTGCGACCAGTAAGAAAGCTCGCGAGTTGTTGAGCAATACGAACCATGCTGTCATGGTGGCCATCATCCCGAAGCCAGTCGCCTCTACTACCCTCTTCGAAAGAGCGTCCAGTCGCCCGTGCAACCTCGGGATACGGATCCTGGCCTATCAGTACGATCTTGACCTTACTAGGTGGCAAATCGTCGAAGGCCCGAAACATGTGAGGATCCGGTGGTGCGCCATCTGGCGGAGTCTGCCGACGTCCCGGGAAAATTCGTTGCGGTCCGTCAATTACGCGCTCGCCGCCGACGGCATCGTAATCAGGCTCTACATTCCCCAAGACTAGACGCCACTCTTGGCTAAGGTCGTCCCGCCCTCAAGGATCCCCTCATCCTTTACATGAAGAATATTCTCTAATCTATTGATTATATGTTCATCTATTATCTCAAGAGTGTTATAGATTTGCACAGCGCTGAATTTGAGATCAACATTGAGCCTCCGAATCGACCGGGGGCGGACGATGAAACAGAAAGTGGTCATGCAGCGCGACGAGATGGCCGAATTCATTTCGAATGTGTATGGCGGTGACCTACACGCCAAACGAGTGCTGTCGTTGGCCAATGCGACGTTGGGGGTGCTCACCAGTGCGTCGCTGGCGGTGCACTTGGTGGGGCAAGGGTTGGCGCAGGCACTGGGGAAGCTGAGCAAGCATGGTGTGAAGCAAGTCGACCGGTTGCTGAGCAATGAGGGCATCGATGTGGGCACGTTCTTCGGATACTGGGCTCCGTATCTGGTGGGAGGGCGTGTTGAGATTGTGGTGGCATTGGACTGGACGAGCTTTGCGCGGGACGGTCATGAGACGCTGGTGCTGTCGATGTTGACCGGTCATGGTCGTGCGACGCCGTTGATGTGGAGGAGTGTGGAGAGTTCGAGTCTGAAGGGGAATCAGCGCCGATATGAGGATGAGTTGCTGCGTCGGTTGCGCGCGGTGATGCCGTCGGGGGTGAAGGTGACGGTGGTGGCGGACCGGGGGTTTGGGAGTGGTCCGATGTTTCGGTATCTGAGTGAGGAGATGGGTTTTGGGTATGTGATACGTATCCGTGGGGACATTTACGTGACGAGTGCGAAGGGGGAGCGGCGATTGGCATCGGATTGGGTGGGGAAGGGAGGTCGTTCTCGGACGTTGCGTGGAGCGAGAGTGACGGATGCGCATGAATTGGAGGTGGGGACAGTGGTGTGTGTGCATGACAAGGAGATGAAGGAGGCGTGGTGTTTGGTGTCGAGTGAGGGCAAGGTGGCGACGCGTACGCTGATTCGCTACTACGGCAAGCGTTGGGGGATTGAGACGAGCTTTCGCGACATCAAGGACATGCGATTCGGGATGGGGTTGTCGTCGATGCGTATCAAGCGGGTGGAGCGTCGCGACCGGCTGTTGTTGCTGAGCGCATTGTCGATTGCGTTGTTGACGTTGTTGGGTGCGGCGGGGGAGCGTTTGGGATATGACCGGTGGTTGAAGGCGAATACGGTGAAGCGCCGCACGCATTCGCTGTTTCGCCAGGGATTGATGCTGTATGAGCACATTCCGAATTGGCCGGAGCATCGGCTGCGGCCGTTGGTTGAGAAGTTCTCACAGATGCTCATGGAGCAGCGAGTGTATCGTGAAATCTTTGGTGTCATCTGATGTCTCAAATGAGGGGATTCATGAGCGTCCCGCCACCCGTTCATCTTTTCGCGCAGTACGCGCTTGAGACTCATGGGCATTTTATCTCTCCTTGCGTCAGACAGTCGCCGGGTCGCGCCGGCCGATGTCGGATTTGGCGATGAAGTGGACGAACGGAAAGCCGGGATCCTCGGCGGGGTCCGCCTGCACCCTGGAGATGATCTCCGAGCGCACATCCACGATGCCGGCGCCATCCAACTGCTCGGCCTTGCCGTCGTAGATGACCTTCACGTCCACCATGGGGTCGTCGTAGTGGTCGAATCCGGGGCGTACGTTGACCCTGACGATCTCGACGTTGCCGAAGCGTGCCTTGAAGGCTGTTTCGACGATTTGGCGTATTGCCTGTTCTTTCACCTCGGACCTCCTGTTGCGGACTGCGTGGCCCGCTCCCCTGAACAACACTTGGGCGGCGAACTCGCGACGGGCATCGACGTCCACCTGCTGGAACTGTTCGATGGCGGATTCGGCAGAGGCGATGTCCACGAGAACGTCGGACTTGTAGAAAGTGCTGCTGTCAAGCGCATAGTCGGCCTGCTGCCGTGCTCTCTGCAACGTGAGGAACGTCTTGGCGAAGTTGCGGATTTCCGTCGGAAAGCCCTTCACCTGCTCGTGGTGGCATGTGCTTCTGGCTCGTCCGTGTTCGAGGGCGCGATGCACTCGATGCCATGCCGGACTGCGGCTCCTGCCGATCAGCAAGTTGGCGGCGGACGACGCCAAGCAGTGAAAAAGCGCGTAGTAGGCGGTGCTGGTAGCGCGACGAAGGCTTGCCTGTGTGGGGCGTCGCGACCCCAGCTCCAGCTCGCCGCGGGCGGTCTCTATCAAGTCGAGCGGTGTCACGACTACGCCTCTCTGTCAGGTTGACGGGAATGGACGCCTCTCGCTCGATCCGCCCTGCTCCGGCATCACCCCATGCGCTTCATGGAGTTTCCCGGCCGTGGCGGGTGCGACTGCCCGAATATGCGCGCGGTCCGACCCCCGACGACCGCTTGCCCTTGCATTCGTGCCCGCGTCTGTCCCGGCGGCGGATTCGCCCTTTGCGACGACCTTGCGGTTGCCGTGTCCTTGAAACAGCGGGTTTCGAGCGTGTGTGCCATGCGCGATTATGGCTCCCGAACGGCGACGGCACGCCGACGGTACGCACCACCGACGCCTCCCGTCATCTACCGCAGCACCCGGCAGGTCGCTACACGTCCAACACCGGCAACGGCATCTCACCTGTCTCGCTACGGCGGATGGCAGGTTCCTTCGCATTCTCTCGAAAACCCCTTGATTTCAACATATTGATGAGAAACGGGTAGGTGGCGCGACGATCAATAATTGAAATGGAAAATAATTCGTTCTAATCTCTGGCTCCCGAACCCGGCGCACCGCTGCGCACACCGGCGCGGTAGCGCAGGAGGCCCGTAATGCAAGGCGGAGATCGAGCAGCGCGGGCACCGCGCCTGCAAGGAGGCCGAAGGTCCGTCACAAGGCGTCAATGCGGGCGGGACGCCCGTGTCACGGAGGGACACGCCGTTCCCAGAGACTGCACCGGGTCGGGTTGCGCCTTGCAACGGCGGGTGCAGGACGGACTTGGGCGGCGGGCGTAGAACGGATCCGGCACGCGAGCCGACCATGGACCTGACCGCCGTCATCCTCGTCGAGATCGTCTACGCGGTGGCGTCCCTGATCCTCGTCAGCGCCGGGCTCGCGGTCGTCTTCGGGATGATGAAGGTCATCAACCTGGCCCACGGCGAATTCATGATGCTGGGGGGCTACGCCACCATCACCGCGGTCAACCTCGGGGTCGACGTCTTCGTCGCGATGGTGGTCGTCGCGCCGCTGATCGTCGGCCTGATCGGGCTGGTGGTGGAACGCTTGGTGATCCGCCGCCTCTACGGGCGCCTCGTGGACACGATGCTGGCGACATGGGGGCTCAGCCTGTTCTTCATCGGCCTCGTGACCATGATCTTCGGCAACACCACCACCGGGATCTCCACCCCCATCCCCGGCTTCGCGGTCGGCGGCTACCGGATCAACGGCTACAACTTCTTCATCATCCTCATGGCGATGGTGCTGCTCGCGGCGATGTACGCGGTGCTGAAGACCACCCGCCTCGGGCTGGTCGCGCGCGGCACGATGCAGCGCCCGGACATGGCCGCCGCCCTCGGCTACAGCCCGGACCGGGTCTACATGGCGACGTTCTTCGCGGGCTCCGCGCTGTCCGGGCTCGCGGGCGCGGTGCTGGCTCCGCTGGTGGGCCTCGTCCCGACCTCCGGCGGCGCCTACATCGCCAAGGCGTTCATCACGGTGGTCGCGGGCGGCCCGTCCCTGATCGCCGGCCTCATGAGCAGCGCGGGCCTCTTCGGGCTGGTCAACCAGATCTTCACGTTCGCGGTCTCGCCGGTGGTCGGCGAGGTGATGCTGCTCGTCGCCGCGGTCATCCTCCTGCGCCTCCTGCCCCAGGGCGTCACCGGGCGCTTCTTCCGGGGGAAGACCTGATGCGGACACGGGCGTTCGGGGAGAGCGCGCTCACCGTCGCCGTCGCCGCCCTCGCCATGTTCGCCCTGCCGCCCCTGATCGGCGCCTATACGCCGACCGTCCTGGCGATCTACGCGATGCTGGGCCTGAGCCTCGGCCTGGTCTGGGGCTTCGGGGGGATCCTCTGCTTCGGGCAGGCCGCGTTCTTCGGCCTCGGAGCCTACGCTTACGCGATCGCCGCGATCAACGTCGGCGAAAGCACCCTGCCGATGCTCGTCGCGGTGCTCGTGCCAAGCGCCTTCGCCGCCGTGCTCGGGGCGATGATGTTCTACGGCCGGCTCGGCGACGTGTACCTCGGGATCATCACCCTCGTCGTCACCCTGATCCTCTACCGGTTCATGAATGCGACCGCCGGGCCGGAGTACGCCATCGGCGAAGCGCGCCTCGGCGGATTCAACGGCATCCCCGGCTTCCCGACCCTGAACGTCCCCGGCGACCCGGACGCCCATCTCCAGGGCGACGGCCTGTACTACGTCTGCTTCGGCGCGCTGGCGCTGGTGTACGTGCTGGTCACCTGGCTGCTCCGATCCGGCTTCGGCCGCATCGCGGTCGGCATCCGCGAGAACGAGACCCGCATGTCGCTGATGGGCTACGACGTGCAGGCGCGCAAGACCGTGCTGTTCACCATCGGCGCCGCGATTGCCGGGCTGGCCGGGGCGCTGTTCGCGAGCTGGGCCGAGATCGTGACCCCGCGGCTGTTCAGCCTCGGCCAGTCGGCGGAGATCATCGTCTGGTGCATCGTCGGCGGGTTGGGAACGCGCACGGGGCCGATCCTCGGGGCGGCCGGCCTGGGGTATCTCAAGTTCCTGCTCGGCCAGCAGAGCGTGGTCGACAACACGCTGATGACCGGGCTCGTCCTGGTGCTGTTCGTGCTGTTCCTCCCCCGAGGAGTCGTGCCCGCGCTCGCCGATCTCCTGGACATGGGCGCGAACCGCCGCGCCCGCCGCCGTCCGCGACGCCGCCCGCACCGCCGCGGCCCGATGCATGCCCGTGGCTGAGACCGTCGCGGAAACGGGCCGAACCGACCGGGCCACGCGGGACCGCGCCGTTCCCCGAGGCTTCCCGATGGCTGAGATCGTCGCGGAAACGGCCGAACCGATCGGGCCGCGGGACCGCGCTGCCCCCCGAGGGCTTCCAGGTGGCTGAGACGGTCCTGGAAACGGTGGGGCTGACCATGCGCTTCGGCGGGGTCGTGGCCCTGGACAACGTGGACTTCACCCTGAAGGCACGGGAGCTGCGCTGCCTGATCGGCCCCAACGGCGCCGGGAAGAGCACGTTCTTCAAATGCGTCACGGGACTGTTGCGGCCGGCGGAGGGGCAGGTGTTCATGCGCGGCGAGGAGACCACCGGCTGGCCCGCGCACGCGATCGCCGCGCTCGGGGTGGGGGTGAAGACGCAGGTGCCCAGCGTCATGGACGGGCTCACCGCCCGCGAGAACGTCTGGCTCTCGGCGCGGCGCCATCTGCCCGCGGCCGAGGCCGACCGGAAGACGGAGGAGGTCGTCGGCCGGCTCGCGCTCGACCGGATCGCCCATTCGCTGCTCGCCCGCCTCTCCCACGGAGAGCGGCAGCAGGTGGAGCTGGGCATCGTGGCCGCCGGGAACCCGTGGCTCGTATTGCTCGACGAGCCCGCCGCCGGCATGTCGGCGCACGAGGTGGAGCGGATGACGGGGATCCTCCACGAGATGAACCGCGCCGCCGCCGTCGTCATCGTCGAGCACGACATGCAGTTCATCCGCTCCGTCGCGTCGAGGGTCACCGTCTTCCATCGGGGCGCGATCCTGGCGGACGACCACGTGGACCGGGTGATGTCGGATCCGGCGGTGCGCGACGTCTACCTCGGCAGGCGGGCGTGAAATGGGGGAAGAGCACGCCATCGGCCTGGCCTGCCGGTGCTCGGGCCGGCCCGGCGCCCGGCTCGGGATCGGCGGCAGGAAGGCGTGAGATGGCGCAGGAGCACGTCATCAGCCTGGAGGTGAAGGATCTGGCGGGCGGGTACGGCCGGGTGCCGATCCTGCACGGCATCGGGGTCGAGGTGGGCGAAGGCGAGGTGGTGGGGATCCTCGGTCACAACGGCATGGGGAAGTCCACGCTCCTGAAGACCCTGATGGGCCTCCTGCCCGCCCACGCCGGGTCCGTGCGGTACTACGGGGGCGAGATCACCCGCCTGCCTCCGAACGAGCGCGCGCGGCTCGGGATGGGATACGTGCCCCAGGGCCGGGGGATCTTCCCGCGGCTGTCGGTGCGGGAGAACCTGGCATTCGCCTGGCAGGACCACGACCGGGACGACGAAGGAGCGGCGCTCGCGGCGCTGCTGGCGGACTTCCCCCGGCTCGAACCCCTGCTCGAACGCAAAGGCGAAACGCTTTCCGGCGGCGAGCAGCAGCTCCTGGCGCTGGCGCGCTGCCTGATGGGCGATCCCGGATTCCTTCTCCTCGATGAGCCCACCGAGGGGATCCAGCCCTCGATCGTCGAGGACGTGGCCCGGACGCTGTCGAAGCTCAGGGACTCCCGGGCCCTGTCGATCCTGCTGGTCGAGCAGAACTTCGACTTCATCGCCGAGCTTTCGGATCGGGTCCTGGTGCTGGAGCGGGGCCGGATCACGGGCGAGCTGGCCCGTAGCGAGCTGACCGATCGGGCGAAGGTCGATCGGGTTCTCGGTTTCGGCGCCGCCCGCTCTCCGCGCCCTGCCGGCACCCTGACCGGCGGCGAGACGCCCGACCCGGCGGGCGCCGGACCTCGCCGAACCGAGGCGCCCCGCACGCCGTGGCCGCCGGCTCGAGCTCCGGCCCTCGTAGAACCCGGCCTGGCGTCGCCGCCCTCGCCCGGAAGCGCCGGCGTCTTGCCCGCGCATATCCAATCCACTGCTGCCTTGCGGCCCATGCAAACGCCGCTGGCCGGGTCGACCCCGTTGGCCGAACCGGCGCCGTTGGCGGAGCCGGCGCCGTTGGCGGAGCCGAAGCCATGGATCAGGCCAGCGCCGCTGCCCCGGCCTGCCTCCGCCGCCTCGGCCGATGCAGTTGTCCCGGCCAACGCCCTTGGCCCCGGCCGACCCCCGCCGCCCCAACGCCACGGCCCCCATCCGGTGAGCACCATGACCATCAGACGCCCCGACCTCTCGCAGATGCGCGCCATGGCGGATCG
Source organism: Gammaproteobacteria bacterium (assembly GCA_965204915.1). GTDB lineage: Bacteria > Pseudomonadota > Gammaproteobacteria > HK1 > HK1 > HK1. The sequence goes on from OZ242023.1 coordinate 965,357, forward strand.
CTTCGGGATGCGCCTGTCCGATGCCGAGCTCGACGAATTCCGCGAGATCATGGAGCCCTACATCCAGGCCTACGACCGGTTGGACGCCGCCCCCGACCACCTGCCCGAGGTCCGCTGGCCCAGGGCGCCGGGCTACCGTCCGTCACCCGCCGAGAACCCGCTCAACGCCTGGTACTACAAGACGGAGGTCAGGGGAGCGCCGGACGGGCCGTTGCGCGGCAAGCGGATCGCCCTGAAGGACACGGTCTGCCTCGCGGGGGTGCCGATGATGAACGGCTCCTCGATCATGGAGGGCTATACGCCGGAGATCGACGCCACCGTCGTCACCCGCATCCTGGAGGCGGGCGGGACCATCGCCGGCAAGGCCCATTGCGAGAACTTCTGCCTCTCGGGCGGCTCGCACACCAACGCCGCCGGCCCGGTGCACAACCCCTGGAAGCAGGGCTGGACGGCGGGCGGCTCCTCCAGCGGATCGGCCGCCCTGGTGGCGGCGGGAGAGGTGGACATGGCGATCGCGGGCGACCAGGGGGGCTCCATCCGCATCCCCTCGTCGAACTGCGGCGTCTGCGGGATGAAGCCCACCCACGGTCTCGTGCCCTATACCGGGATCATGCCGATCGAGCAGACCCTCGACTGCGTGGGGCCGGTCACCGCCACCGTGGCCGACAACGCCCTGTTCCTGGAGGTGCTGGCAGGGGAGGACGGCCTCGACCCGCGCCAGTACGGCCCGCGGATCCACCGGTACACCGAGGCGCTGGGCCGGGGCTGCGCCGGCCTGCGGATCGGGATCCTGAAGGAGGGCTTCCACCGTCCGGAGAGCGAGGCGGACGTGGATCGGAAGGTGCTGGACGCGGCGGAGCGGTTCCGCGGCCTCGGCGCGCACGTGCGGGAGGTCTCCGTCGAGGAGCACCCCTTCGCGCTCGATCTGTGGACGGCCATCGCCGTCGAGGGGCTCCAGAACCTGATGATGCGCGGGAACGGTTCCGGAACGAACTACCGGGGCCTGTTCCTGCCCTCGATGATCGACCGGGTGGCCACTTGGCGGCACCGGGCCGACGAGCTGTCCCATTCCCTCAAGACCTGCATGTTCCTCGGCGAGCACTTCCAGGACGCCTGCCGGGGCCGCTACTACGGCAAGGCGCAGAACCTGGTGCGCCACGTCACGCGCAAGTACCTGGAAGCACTGGAGGAGGTGGACCTGCTGCTGATGCCGACGGTGCCGATGAAGGCGCAGCCGATCCCGCCCGCGGACTGCTCCACCGCCCTCTACGTGCAGCGCGCCTTCGAGATGGTCGGCAACACCGCTCCGTTCAACGCGGCCGGGCTGCCGGCGATGTCCATCCCCTGCGGCCTCGCGGAGGGCCTGCCCATCGGCATGATGCTGGTCGGCCCCCACTATGGGGAGATGGCGATCTACCAGGCGGCGCAGGCCTTCGAGCTGAGCGCCGACTGGCGCACCCGGTGACGGAGGACGGCACCCCCCGCCGACTCTCCGAAACACGGGCGCCACGGGTCGATTTCGCCGGCGTTCCGGTAGCCCGCGCGGTGCATCGCGGCGATTCCACGAATCGGCGGAAACCGTCGAATGGAGGCAAATGTCGATTCTCACCGAAAGCCTGGCCGGGCAGCTTGCAAGGCCGTTGACCGCCGAAGAGCCGTCGGGCGCCGGAGAGCCGTCGGGCGCCGGATGGCTGTCGGGCGCCGGATGGCTGTCGGGCGCCGGATGGCTGTCGGACGCCGGATGGCTGTCGGACGCCGGATGGCTGTCGGGCGCCGGCGGGTGGCCGGCCGCCGAACGGCTCGCGGGAGCCGAAACGCCTCCCGCCGCCCTCTCCCCGGTGGACGGACGGTCCTACGTCGCCGGCGACAGGCGCCCGCCGCTGCGCTACGCGACCATCCCCGACGTGCTGCGCGAGACGGTGGCCCGCCACGGCCCGCGCGATGCGGTGGTGCTGCCCCGGGAAGGCAGGACCCTGAGCTACTACGACCTCCACCGGGAGGTCGATGCCCTGGCCTCCGGCCTGCTGGCCCTCGGGCTCCGGAAGGGCGATCGCGTCGGCCTCTGGTCCCCCAACCGGCTCGAATGGATCCTGGTCCAGTTCGCCACCGCGCGCTTCGGCGCCGTCCTCGTCAACGTCAACCCCGCCTACCGCCCGGTGGAGCTGGAATACGCCCTGAACAAGGTGGGATGCAAGGCGCTGATCACCGCCGAAGCCTTCAAGTCCTCCGAATACCTCGCCATGATCCGCGCGCTGGCCCCGGAGCTCGAACGTTGCGACCCCGGGCGGCTCTCGTCGGCGAAGCTGCCGCACCTGGGGATCGTGGTCGCCATGAGCGACGACCCCGGCCCGGGCATGTTCCGGTTCCGCGACGTGCAACGGCTCGGGGGGCCGGCGCAGCAACTGCGCCTCGACGCGATCGCCGCGACGCTCGACCCCGACGACCCGATCAACGTCCAGTTCACTTCCGGCACCACCGGCGCCCCGAAGGGCGCGACCCTGACCCACTACAACATCGTCAACAACGCCCGCTTCGTCACCGATCGCATCCGGTTCTCCGAAGCCGATCGGCTGTGCATCCCGGTGCCGCTCTACCACTGCTTCGGCATGGTGATGGGTTCGCTCGGCTGCGTGGTGCAGGGCGCGGCGATGGTGCTCCCCGGCGAAGGCTTCGACGCGGCGCAGACCCTGCGCGCCGTCTCCGAGGCCCGCTGCACGGCGCTCTACGGCGTGCCCACCATGTTCGTGGCCATGCTCGAAGAGGCGGGGAAGGCGCGGCGGGCGGGACCGGCGGCCTTCGACCTCTCGTCGTTGCGCACCGGCGTCATGGCCGGGGCGAGCTGCCCGATCGAGACCATGCAGCGGGTGATCGACGAGATGCACATGAAGGAGGTCACGATCTGCTACGGGATGACCGAGACCTCCCCGGTCTCGTTCCAGAGCTTCGTGGACGATCCGGTCGAGAAGCGGGTCACCACCGTCGGGCGCGTCCATCCCCATCTGGAGGTCAAGATCGTGGACGGCGATGGAGCCGTCGTGCCGGTCGGCGAGCCCGGAGAGCTGTGCACCCGCGGGTACTCGGTGATGCGCGGCTACTGGGAGGACGAGGAGAAGACGCGCGAGAGCATCGTGGACGGCTGGATGCACACGGGCGACCTGGCGACGCTGGACGAGGAGGGCTACTGCAACATCGTCGGCCGGGTGAAGGACATGATCATCCGCGGCGGGGAGAACGTTTATCCGCGCGAGGTCGAGGACTTCCTCTTCCGCCACCCCGGCATCCGGGAGGCGCAGGTCTTCGGCATCCCCGATGCGAAGTACGGCGAGCGGGTCTGCGCCTGGGTCGTGCCCCAGGAGGGCGCCGATCTCACGCCGGAGGACGTGATCCGGTTCTGCGACGGGCAGATTGCCCACTACAAGGTGCCGGAGCACGTGCACATCGTGGACGAGCTGCCGATGACCGTGACCGGCAAGCCGCAGAAGTTCCTCATGCGCGACCGGATGGTGGCGCACGGGTACGCGGACGCCGATCCTGCATGAATCGCCCGCACCGGGAGATCCATCCGCCACGGCCCCGCACGCACCGGAGGGGTAGGGAGCGGGCGGGTCCCTCGTCCGTCCGTGGTTCGATACGCCCGCCTGCGTTATCTTGCCTCTGCATTACTCGGAGGAATCACGATGCCGGCATCCGAACGGCTCACCACCACCGTTTCGACGAAGGGCCAGGTCGTCCTGCCCAAGGCGGGTGGCGGAGCCTTGAGAAACATTCGAAGACGAGAACCTCGTTCCATCGGCAGGACACGGCGATGTTCGACACCGGCATGAGATTCGCGCTCGGCGACGAGATCGGGGCGCTCAGGGACACCGTCCACCGCTTCGCGCAGGCGAAGATCGCGCCGCGGGCGGGCGAGATCGACGCCGCCAACGAGTTCCCGTGTGACTTGTGGGAAGCGCTCGGCGCGCTCGGGCTGCACGGGATCACCGTCGAGGAGGAGCTCGGCGGGGCGGGGATGGGCTACCTCGCCCACGTGGTCGCGATGGAGGAGCTGAGCCGCGCCTCGGCCTCGGTGGGGCTGTCCTACGGCGCGCATTCGAATCTCTGCGTGAACCAGATCCGGCGCAACGGCAGCGACGCGCAGCGCCGGCGCCACCTCCCGAAGCTCCTCTCCGGCGAGCACGTCGGCGCCCTGGCGATGAGCGAGCCGGGCGCCGGCTCCGACGTGGTCTCGATGAAGCTGCGCGCGGAGAAGCGCAACGACCGATACCTGCTGAACGGCAGCAAGATGTGGATCACCAACGGCCCGGACGCGAACGTGCTGGTGGTCTACGCCAAGACCGACCCGGATGCCGGCCCGCGCGGCATCACCGCGTTCATCGTCGAGCGCGGGTTCGCGGGCTTCTCCACCGCGCCGAAGCTCGACAAGCTCGGGATGCGCGGCTCGAACACCTGCGAGCTGGTGTTCGAGGACTGCGAGGTGCCCTACGGGAACGTGCTCGGCGAGGAGGGCCGCGGAGCCGCCGTGCTGATGTCGGGCCTCGACTATGAACGGGTGGTGCTCGCGGGCGGCCCGCTGGGGATCATGGCCGCGTGCATGGACGTGGTGATGCCCTACGTGCACCAGCGCCGGCAGTTCGGCCGGGCGATTGGCGAGTTCCAGCTCGTGCAGGGCAAGGTGGCCGACATGTACACGACCCTGAACGCCTGCCGCGCCTACGTCTACGCGGTGGCCGCCGCCTGCGACCGCGGGGAGACCACCCGCAAGGACGCGGCGGGCTGCATCCTCTACGCGGCGGAGAAGGCGACGGCGTGCGCGCTGGACGCCATTCAGCTCCTCGGCGGCGCCGGCTACGTGAACGACTCCCCGACCGGAAGGTTGCTGCGCGACGCGAAGCTCTACGAAATCGGGGCGGGCACCTCGGAGATCCGCCGGATGCTGATCGGGCGCGAGCTGTTCGAGGAGAGCGCCTGACGGGCCGGATGCACCCACCCGTCCACGCCCGGGCGGTTCCGATTGCCGCTACACACGGCGCACCGGATAATCCGCCCCTTCGTTCGAGATCGTTCACCCTCCGCACCGGCTCCCGATCCTTCGGGTCGAGCCGGCCGGACGCGGGACTTCCGACATGCGGAAACGGATGCAGGCGCAAGAGCGCCAGACCCATGAAAGGCTGAGCCGTGACGAAACGCCCGCGGGCGGCTCCGACCGGGGCTTCGGCATCGTCTTCGCCGTCGTGTTCGCCGCCGTCGGCCTGTTCCCGCTGCTCGGCGGCGGACCGCCTCGCGGGTGGTCGCTTGCCGTTGCCGGCGCGTTCCTGGCCGTGGCGCTCGTCAGGGCGCACTGGCTGGCGCCGCTCAACCGGCTCTGGACGAGGTTCGGCCTGCTTCTCCACCGTATCGTCAGCCCGCTGGTCATGGCGGTGATCTACTTCGGGGTGGTGACCCCGACCGGCCTCGTCATGCGCGCCCTGGGCAAGGATCCGCTCCGCCTGCGATACGATCCGGACGCCGAGAGCTACTGGATCCACCGCGACCCGCCGGGACCGGAGCGTGAGTCGATGACGAACCAGTTCTGAGCCGGACGAGCGGCGCCCGGCAACCGCCGATGCGGCCGGCAACCGCTGACGCGGTTGCTTGGCGATTCCGCTGGGCGGAATCGCGGGGCGACCGCTGGTACGGTCGGCAACCGCTGATGCGGCCGGCGACCGCCGATGCGGTCGGCAACCGCTGGCGCGGTTGCCTGGCGATTCCGCTGGGCGGAATCGCGAGCGCCCCGGTCAGCGTCGCGAACGGGGAATGCCGGCGCGGCCGGGCCGGGGGAAACAGATCTGTTCTGCGAGGAGGTTTCCGATGTCCTTTCTGTGCGAGCTGTGGGCCTTCATGCGGGTGCGCAAGAAGTACTGGCTGTTCCCGGTCATCGTCACGATGCTGGCGTTGGGTGGGCTGATCGTGCTGAGCCAGACCAGCGCGGTGGCGCCGATGATCTACACGATCTTCTGAGGCGCGCGGGTCCGTCGCGTGAACCGCCCGACCCGAACCGGCTGAGGCGAAGATGCGGGTCCTCGGCCTCTCGGCGTTCTACCACGACAGCGCCGCGGCCCTGGTCGAGGGCGGGCGGATCGTCGCCGCCGCACAGGAGGAGCGCTTCACGCGCCGCAAGCACGATTCGGACTATCCCGCCAACGCCGTCGCCTGCTGCCTCGACCGGGCCGGCATCACGCTCGACGCGGTGGACCGGGTGGCGTTCTACGACAAGCCCTTCCTCAAGTTCGAGCGGCTGCTGGAAACGTACGTCGCATTCGCGCCGCGCGGGTTCCGCTCCTTCTCCATGGCCGTCCCGGTGTGGATCAAGGAGAAGCTGTTCCAGAAGGACCTGCTGCGCCGCAAGCTGCGGGCGCTCGCCCCGGAGGTGGACTGGGACGCGAGGCTGCTGTTCGCCGAGCACCACCAGTCGCACGCGGCCAGCGCGTTCTATCCCTCGCCCTTCCGCGACGCGGTGGTGCTCACCATGGACGGCGTCGGCGAATGGGCCACCACCTCGGCAGGCATCGGCCACGGCAACGAGCTGGAGATGGTGCGCGAAATCCACTTCCCGCACTCCCTGGGGCTGCTCTACTCGGCGTTCACGTATTACACCGGCTTCAAGGTGAATTCCGGCGAGTACAAGGTGATGGGCCTGGCGCCCTATGGAGAGCCGAAGTACGCCCGCGCCATCCTCGACCACCTGATCGATCTCAAGCCGGACGGGACGTTCCGGCTCGACCTCGGCTACTTCGACTACTGCACCGGGCTCACGATGACCAACGGCCGCTTCGACGCGCTGTTCGGCGGCCCGGCGCGCAAGCCGGAGGAGCCGCTCACGCAGCGGCACATGGACCTGGCGGCCTCGGTGCAGGCGGTGACCGAGGAAGCGGTGCTGCGCCTGACCCGCTCGCTGCGCGAGGAGACCGGCATCCCCTACCTGTGCCTCGCGGGCGGCGTCGCGCTCAACTGCGTCGCCAACGGCAAGGTCCTTCGGGACGGCCGCTTCGACGATCTCTGGGTGCAGCCGGCGGCGGGCGACGCCGGGGGCGCGCTGGGCGCCGCGCTGGCGGCAAGCGGCGACCGCTGGCGCGGTCGCTTGGCGATTCCGCAGAGCGGAATCGCGGGTGCCCCAGCCAGTACCGCGGGAGGCGACCTCGGGCGCGGTTGCTTGGCGATTCCGCAGGGCGGAATCGCAGGTGCCCCAACCAGTACCGCAGGGGACGACCTCGGGCGCGGTCGCCCCCCGGCCAGCCCCGCGGGCGGCGACGCCGGACAGGACGCCTTCCTCGGCCCCGAATTCGGCCCGGAGGAGGTTCGCGCCGCATTCGATACGGCAAGTCGGACGGCTCGATTGAACGAGACGGGCGGCGACGCCATGCAGGGCGCCTTCCTCGGCCCCGAGTTCGGCCCGGAGGAGATTCGCGCCGCGCTCGATGCGGCAGGAGCGCGCTACGAAACGCTCGGCGACGAGGCGTTGATCGCCGCCACGGTCGAGGCGCTGGCGGCGGGCAAGGCGGTGGGCTGGTTCCAGGGCCGGATGGAGTTCGGCCCGCGCGCGCTCGGCAACCGGTCGATCCTGGCCGACGCGCGGTCACCCACCATGCAGAAGACCCTCAACCTCAAGATCAAGTACCGCGAATCCTTCCGCCCGTTCGCCCCGAGCGTGCCGCGCGCGGACGTCGCGGACTGGTTCGAGCTCGACCGCGACAGCCCCTACATGCTGCTCGTGGCCGGCGTGAATCCTGCGCGCCGCCGCGGCGAGGCCGAGACGCCGAACAACGCCCTGTCCGGCCTCGACCGCCTGAACGTGCCGCGCTCGGAGGTGCCCGCGGTGACCCACGTGGACTACTCCGCCCGCGTGCAGACCGTCCATCCCGAGACCAACCCGCGCTACCACGCGCTGCTGGAAGCGTTCAAGGCGAAGACGGGCTGCCCGGTGCTGGTGAACACCAGCTTCAACGTCCGTGGCGAGCCCATCGTGTGCACGCCCGCGGACGCCTTCCGCTGCTTCATGGGTACGGGCCTCGACTGCCTCGCCATCGGCAATTGCTTCCTGCGCAAGGAAGCGCAGGATCCGGCGCTCGTGGTCGAGGACCATGAGGATTCCTTCGAGCCGGATTGACGGACAGGGGCATGGATACGGAGCGCTCGGGGATGAACGCAATCGGTCCGTCCCTGCGAACGGCGGGCAAAGCGACGCCTGCACCCGGGAGGCGCGGCGCCTTCTTTTTCCGCCTTCTGCAAGGGGTGCGCCACGCGCTACGGCTGATCGGCTGGAATACGGTATGGCTGATCACGGGACTGGCCCTGATCGCGGCCGCCGGAGAGATCCGGTTCCGGCTGACGGTGCCGTTCGCCAGGAACGTCCATCCCTCGCAATACGTCCCGGGGGTAGGGCGCATCAGGAAACCCCTTGCGGAATTTCGCCATACCAACAACGTCGACTTCTGGACCGTCTCCCGGACCAACAGCCTGGGTTTCCTCGATCGCGAGCCCATCGACCCCGAACGCGCTGCCGCAAGCTGCCACATCGCCATGATCGGCGATTCCTTCGTGGAGGGGAGGGAGGTCCCCATCCCGGACAAGTTTCACGTCCGGCTCGAAGCGCTCGCGGCCCGGGCACGGCCCGAGCTGAACGTCACCACCTCCGCGTTCGGGATGTCGGACACCGGCCAGATCGCCCAATTGCCGTACTACGACGAATTCGCGCGGCATCTGCACCCCAAGCTGGTCGTACTCGTCTTCGTCGAGAACGACCTCTACGAGAATGCGAGACAAGGGATGTATCCGTTCGTCACCGCAAAAAAGGACGAGACCGGAACCCTGACCCTGCGGCCCCCCACAGCAAGCCCGGGCTTTGAAGGGAGGACTCGAACACAGCTCCCTTTCGTGAAATCGTTGTTCAAATCGGCCCGATCGATCCCGTTTCTCAAGCGAGCGGCCGAGCGCCTCACCAAGGTGATCAAGATGTCCTATTTCGCGCAGTGGCTTGATACCAAGCTGGATTCGATGGTGGTGTCCAGGCTCAGGGCCCGGCCGGCCGCAACGTCCTTCGCCCTGGACAAGTTCAAGGAACGCACCGACCGCGACGGCGCCTCGTTGGCGATCCTGACGTCCCACACCATCGGGAGACGCGGAGAGCGCATGTTCGATCGGTTCAGGGCAATGGCCGATGAACGCGGCATCCCGGTCATCGACCAGTACGACTACATCATCCGCAAGGGCGGCAGGATCGAGGATGCGCACTGGACCCACGACGATCACTGGAACGCCGCCGGCCACCGGTGGGCGGCGGAGGCCCTGTTCGACTACCTGGAGCAGCATCCGGAGACATGCGGCGGAACGATGGCCGGAGGAACAACGCACGGAGGCACGTCATGAGTGTCCTCGACTCCTCCCTCCCCGTGCGCTCGGACGCCTTCCGGGCCAACCGCGACCGGATGCGCCGGCTCGTCGAAGAAACCGCCGCGGTCGCGGCCCGGATCATGGAAGGCGGGCCGGAGAGCGCACGCACCCGGCACGTCGGGCGCGGCAAGCTCCTGCCGCGCGAGCGGGTGGGCCGGCTCCTGGATCCCGGCTCGCCCTTCCTCGAGATCGGCCTCTTCGCCGCCCACGGCATGTACGGCGGCGAGGTACCCTCGGCGGGACTCGTCACCGGCATCGGCTGCGTCGCCGGCGTCGAGTGCATGGTGGTGTGCAACGACGCCACCGTGAAGGGCGGCACCTACTTCCCCTTGACGGTGAAGAAGCAGCTTCGCGCGCAGGAGATCGCGTGGCAGAACCGACTGCCCTGCGTATACTTGGTGGATTCGGGCGGGGCGCACCTGCCGAGCCAGGACCAGGTCTTCCCCGACCGCGAGCACTTCGGGCGCATCTTCTACAACCAGGCGAACATGTCCGCGGCGGGGATCCCGCAGGTCGCGGTGGTCATGGGCTCGTGCACCGCGGGCGGGGCCTACGTCCCGGCGATGAGCGACGAGAGCATCATCGTGCGCGGGCAGGGCACCATCTTCCTCGGCGGGCCGCCGCTGGTGAAGGCGGCGACCGGGGAGGTGGTCTCGGCGGAGGAATTGGGCGGCGCGGACCTGCACTCGCGCGAATCGGGGGTGACCGACCATTACGCGATGGACGACGCCCACGCCCTCGACCTCGCCCGCCGCGCCATCGGCAACGTCAACCGGACAAAGCGCATCGGGCTGTGCACGAGGGCGCCGACCCCGCCGCGCTACGACCCCGACGAGATCCTGGGAATCATCCCCCCCGACGTGCGCCAGCCCTGCGAGGCGCGCGAGGTGATCGCGCGCATCGTGGACGATTCCCGCCTCGACGAGTTCAAGAAGCTCTACGGCGCGACCCTGGTCTGCGGCTTCGCCCACGTCGCGGGGATGCCGGTGGGGATCGTCGCGAACAACGGCATCCTGTTCTCCGAATCCGCGCAGAAGGGCGCGCACTTCATCGAGCTGTGCGCGCAGCGCGGGATCCCGCTCGTGTTCCTGCAGAACGTCACCGGCTTCATGGTGGGGCGCAAGTACGAGGCCGGGGGCATCGCCAAGGACGGCGCCAAGCTCGTCACCGCGGTGGCCACCGCGCGGGTGCCGAAGCTCACGGTGATCATCGGAGGCTCGTTCGGGGCCGGGAACTACGGCATGTGCGGACGTGCGTACTCGCCGCGCTTCCTGTGGACGTGGCCGAACGCGCGCATCTCGGTGATGGGCGGGGAGCAGGCGGCCGGGGTGCTGGCGACGGTGAGGCGCGACGGCATCGAGCGCCGGGGCGGGACGTGGCCGGACGAGGAGGAGGCGGCGTTCAGGCGCCCGGTCGTCGAGCAGTTCGAGCGCGAAGGGCATCCCCTCTACGCCAGCGCCCGGCTGTGGGACGACGGCATCGTCCACCCGGCCCGCACCCGCGAGGTGCTCGCGCTCTCGCTCTCGGCCGCGCTGAACACCCCGATCGAGGAGACGCGCTTCGGGGTGTTCCGGATGTGAGGCTCGGGATGCCGTCCCTGTCGGCTTGGCTCCGGACCGACGCTCATACGGCAGAAAACTCGATACAACCAAAGCACTTCTCTCTTCTCCAGCTTGCCGAACGTGGCGCGGGCGCTTTCCTCCGCGACCACCGCCTCCCCGCGCAGCTCGTACGGAAGCTGTCGAACCCTCTTCCCTTGCGCAGGATCGCCCCTGCCGCATACGCGCCGTCACGCGATGCCGTGGTGGCCCTCTCCGTCGGCAAGGCGCGCAAGATCATCGACGCGCAGGGCGGGCGGGCATTCCGCGCCTCGCGGGCCTGAATCCAACCCGACACGGGAAGGCCGGCAGGCGCCCGAAAAAAAAAGGACGGCCGAAGCCGCCCTTTTTCGTTTCCCGGCGGGTGAAGCGTCAGCCCTTCATCCACCAGCGCTTGACGAAGTGGCCGCCGTCCATCTCCCAGCCGCCGCCGATCTGCGACGGCACGCCGACCTTGGCGCTCACCGCCGCCACGTCGCTGCCGAACGCGGGGACGATCGTGCCGCCCTCGGCGCTGATGAGCTGCTGCACCTCCCGGTACATCTCGGTGCGCCTGGCCTGGTCGAGCTCGCCGCGGGCCTTGACCACCAGCTCGTCCACGCGCGGGATGTCGATCACCGTGTCGTTCCACGGTGACGTGGACATGTACGCGATGGACAGGATCAGGTCCTCCACCGGACGGGGACCCCAGTAGCAGCTACAGAACGGCTTCTTGTTCCAGACCTCGCTCCAGTAGCCGTCCTTGGGCTCGCGCACGATGTTCGGCTTCAGGCCGATCTTCTGCCAGTGCTCGGCGAACAACTGCGCGGCGAGCACCGCGCCGCCGTAGGCGGTGTCGGAGGTGCTCATGTCGAACTGCGCGCCTTCGAGCCCCGCCTTCTTGAGGTGGTGCTTCGCCTTGTCGAGATCGTAGGGCACCTTCAGATCCGGGTCGTAGCTCGGGAACTGCGGACCGAGCGGCTGATCGTTGCCGATCGTGCCGTAGCCGAAGATGATCTTGTCCACGAACTCCTCGCGCGGGGTCGCGTACTTGAGCGCGAGGCGGAAGTCGTTGTTGTCGAACGGCGGCACGTTGGTGCGCATCGGATGCGTGAACGCGAGGTTGCTGGGCACGTCGACGATCTGCATGCCCGGAACGCGCTTCAGCCGCTCGATGGTCTTCAGATCGGGGCGGTTGATGACGTCGACGGAGCCGCTGACGAGTGCGTTCACCCGGGACGTGTCGTCGAGGATGGCCAGGATCTCCACCGAGTCCGCGAAGCCGAGCTCGCCCCCCTGCCAGGCGTTCGGGTTCCTCTCCAGGGCCGTGCGCACGCCCGGATCGAACTCGCGCAGCAGGTAGCAGCCGGTTCCGTGGGGCGAGTGCAGGTCGGCCTTGCCGTCCACCGTCGGAACGACGCTGAAGTGGTAATCGGTGAACAGGAAGGGCAGGTCGGCGTTGGCGTCGGCCACCTCCACCACGACGGTGTCGTCGCCCTCGACCCGGACGTCGCTGATCCCGGCGAACACGCCCTTGGCCGCGGACTTGGTGTCCTCGCCGCGATGCACGTTGATGGAGTTGACGACGTCTTCGGTGGTCAGGGTCTTGCCGTTCGAGAACTCGACGCCCTTGCGGAGCCTGAAGCGCCAGACCTTCGCATCGGGGGTGGCCTCCCAGCTCTCCGCGAGGTTCGGGGCCGGGGCGCCGTCGGTGCCGACGTCGACGAGGCTGTCCCGGATGGACCGGCTGACGACGATCATCGTCGTCGCGTTGTACTGGGTGGAGTCGAGCGAATCGATGGTGTTCGCGTCGTTCAGGCCGCAGCGCATGTGGCCGCCGCGCTTGGGGGTGTCGGCCAGCGCGCGCCCGGACCACAGGGCGCCGGCCGCGGAGACCGACAGTCCCATCGCGCTGGTGTATCCGAGGAATTCGCGCCGCGTCAGGCGCTTGTCCTCGAGCAGGCGTTTGATTTCAATCCGTGTCTTCGTCATCCCTTTCTCCTTCGTGTGGTTGGCCGGTCGGGGCTCGACCGGCTGGTTTCGGGCGGGCTTCGCCGAAAGCTGCGCCGTTGGAGGCGATGCCGGCGAAAACCGGTCGATCCCGGAGATCTCCGCACCCGGACGATTCCGTCGCGACGGCACGGGGTCGGACAAGTGTACTCCGATCGGGGGCGGGGGTTCGGATCTCCCGGCGCCCGCCCCTTCGCGCGGTCGATGGCCGGCTCCCGAGAACATGGCATGGCCTCGAGGCGCCCCTGTCCGGCCGCTACCCCCGCCGGGCGCAATGGGCCGGTTCGTATCGTGTCGGGCGCGGAGATCGATCTTCGATCTCGTGAGGGCGGTACGACGGGCATCGCCGTCGCCGGGGTTTCGGCCGGAGACGTCCGGCAGGCTTCACGTCGAGCCTTTGTCGCGATTCGGGCAAGGATCGCGGCGTACATGACCCATCCCGCTTCCAGGGCTACAATGCCGGCAGTCTCGGGAGACTGGAACGGGGAGGAGGCGATGAACAAACGTGTGGCCATCATCGGAGCGGGACCCTGCGGCCTTTCGCAGCTTCGCGCCTTCCGGCAGGCACAGGTCAAGGGTGCGGACGTTCCGGAGCTGGTGTGCTTCGAGCGGCAGTCCGACTGGGGCGGCCTGTGGCACTACACTTGGCGGACGGGCCTCGACGAGCACGGCGAGCCGGTGCATTGCAGCATGTACCGGTACCTGTGGACGAACGGGCCGAAGGAGTCGCTGGAGTTCGGGGACTATTCGTTCGAAGAGCATTTCGGCAAGCCCATACCGTCCTTCCCTCCCTATGCGATCCTCAACGACTACATCCTCGGCCGGGCGGAGAAATCGGACGTGCGCAAGCACGTGCGGTTCAGCACCGCGGTCCGGGACGTCCGGTACTCCGAGGCCACCGGCCGGTTCACGGTGCGCTCGACGGATCTGGAGGCGCAGACGAACCGCGAGGAGGAGTTCGACCACGTGGTGGTGGCCACCGGCCACTTCTCGGTCCCGAACGTGCCGGGCTTCGAGGGCATCGACCGCTTCCCCGGCCGCGTGCTGCACGCCCATGATTTCCGGGACGCGCTGGAGTTCAAGGGCAAGCGGCTGCTCATCGTCGGCGCCAGCTACTCCGCGGAGGACATCGCGCTGCAGAACCTGAAGTACGGCGCCGCGTCGGTCACCTGCTCGTACCGGACCGGAGCGATGGGGTTCAAGTGGCCGGAGGGGATCGAGGAGCTGCCGCTGGTCACGAAGTTCGAAGGCGCCACCGCCCATTTCAGGGACGGCAGCACCCGCGAGGTCGACGCGGTCATCCTCTGCACCGGCTACCAGCACCACTTCCCGTTCATGGAGGACTCCCTGCGCCTGCGGACCCGGAACCGGCTGTGGCCGCCGGGCCTCTACAAGGGCGTGATCCGGATGGACAACCCGAAGCTCGCCTATCTCGGCATGCAGGACCAGTACTACACCTTCAGCATGTTCGACGCCCAGGCGTGGTACGTCCGGGACGTCGTCATGGGCAGGATCGCGCTGCCGTCGCGCGAGGAGATGGAGAAGGACGCGGCACGGTGGCAGGCGCGCGAAGAGGCGCTTCGGGACCCCATCGAGGACATCGACTTCCAGACCGACTACTGCAAGGACCTCTCCGCCGCGACCGACTACGCCATCGACTGGGACGTCCAGTCCGACAACTTCAAGCACTGGGAGCACCACAAGGAAGAGGACATCGCGACCTACCGCGACCACTCGCACAGGTCGCCGATCACGGGAGTGCAGGCGCCGGCCCACCACACGAAGTGGTGGGAGGCCCTGGACGACTCGATGGAGACCTTCATGGCCACCGGATAGTCCGGAGCCGGCCAGGCGCGGGGCCCGGTGCGGACCGGCCCCGTCACCGCACGGTCCGATCCATCACTCCGCACGGTTCCGGATGTGTTCGTACAACAGTTGAAATTCCTTCTGTACGACCGGTCCGAAGATCGGGTCGACCCGTGCTTCGAACGCGCCCTCGATCGCCGCCCAGTCCACCTCGTCGAGCAGCTTCGATGCCTCGATGAAGACCGTACCATCCTCCAGGCGCGCGTGATACTCGAGGAAATCCGCGTAGTCGCGGCCGGTGGCGACCAGTACGTCGCGCTCGACCATGGCTCCGTCGACCACCCCGGCCAGCATGTCCCGGAACGCGGCGCCCTTCTCCGCCAGTGCGACGTGCTCGCGCAGCAGCTTCTCGATGATCGCCTCGGTGTCCGGCGCAACCCCGCGCCCGCGCATCCGCTCGAACATCAGGTCCTCCTTCGGGTGATGCGTGTGGTCGGGGTAGCGGACCATGTAGATCATGATGTCGCGCATCAGCTCGAAGTCGCCGCCGTTCGCTTCGGCAACCGCGTCGATCTCGCGTGCGAGCAGATCGAGCAGCATGCGGATGTTGCCGTGATCCTCGTGCAGATCGCCGACTACTTTGGACATGGTCGCTTCCCCCGCGGTTTTCCCGGCACGCCGTGCGCCCGAGCGGCAATTGTAAGCATCTCAAGTTTCGGGATTCAAAATACCTTGAATCAGGCGATGGATTCCCGCTTTCGCGGGAATGACGTCATTTCAGCGAGACACGTTACATTTACGCTGGCCGTGGCCGTCTGGCCGTCATTCCCGCGAAAGCGGGAATCCATTTCGGTCAGCGAATCCCGAAACTTGAGTAAGCATGATGGCGGGCACGATGCCTGCCGGATAGCGATCCGATCGGCGAGGGCGACGCATTGCAGGGGGATCCGCGCCGCCGGCTCAGGTCGCCGCGACCCGCGACCATTGCTCGTCGAGCTTCTTCCTCGAGATGCTGAAGGCGGTGCCGAGCTCCTGGGCGAAGACCGACACCCGGTACTCCTCCAGCATCCACCGGTGGCGCGAGAGCTCGGCGTCACGCCGGCCCCGGGCCCGGGTCTCGCGCGCCTTCGATTCGAGACGCCGCTGCAGTGGCAGGATCCCGGCGAGCCGGCGCTCGTCGTTCGCTCCACCGCGGCCAAGCTTCTCCAGCCGCACCCGTAACGCCGCAAGATACCGGGGCAGGGATGCGAACGCCTCCTCCGGCGTCGCGGCGAGGAAGCCGTGGTGCACGAGTCCGTCCAACTGGCGCCGCGCGTCGGCCAGCGATTCGGGCGGGGCATGGAGGCCCGGAGCATCGAGGAGCTGCCGCACGGCGCGGGCCGCCCGCAGGATCGCGAGCGCCTCGCCGCACACGGCCGCCAGCCCCCCGGCGAACTCGTGCCGGCCCGCGGCCAGCACCGCCTCGAACCGGCCGGGCTCGCGGATTGCGCCCGCGGGGCGGACGAAGACGCGGGCCACGGCGCGCTCGACGAGATCGGCGCGCGCCTCGGCGCCGGTGCCGGATACGGGGCGTTCGGGAAGCGCGCGAGGCGCATCGATCCAGTCGGGGGGCGATGCGATGGTCGTATGGAGCAGACAGATCTCGTCGATGCCGGAAAGCGCGCGCAGGCACTCCCGGGCCTCGCGTCGCACCGCCAGCGAGAACAGCCGCACGAGCCCGCCCCGATGGCTGCGCTCGGCGGCGGTGCGTGCCTGGAAGTGCTCGACGACCACCCCCGACCCGACGTCGCGGAGCGCCGGAAAGACGGGGCCGGAGCCCTCTCCGGCGCGGTCCTCGGCCTCGACGGGCACCGCGCCGAACGTCCACGCGGCATATCCGCGTTCACCGCGGCCGGATGCCACGCCTGCACGGCGGCCGGGATGTCCGAGACGGCCGGAGCGCCCGGTCAGCCGCCGCTCGATCTCGTCGAGCCGGCGGCTCCGTCCCAGCACCGTGCCGTCCCGGTCCGTGACCTCGAAGCGCATGAGCCGATGGGCGGGCAGCACGCGCCGCAGCCGTTCCGGCGACCACGCATCGCGCGGAACGCACACCCCGCGGGTCCGGTCCAGGAACCGGGCGAGCGCCTCGTGCAGCGAGCCGTCCCTGACGTGCGTCCCGGCGATGAACTCCCGCGCGACCCCGGCCAGCGGCATCACCGCGCGGCGCAGGCTCTTCGGCAGAGCCCGCAGCAGCGCGAGCACCTTGTCTTCGAGCATCCCCGGCACCAGCCATTCGAACCGGCCGGGATCGAGATCCACCAGCACGTCGAGCGGGATGGTCACCGTCACGCCGTCGTCGTCTTCGCCGGGGGCGAACCGGTAGGCGAGCGCGAACGCCTGTTCACCCACCCGCAACCGATCGGGAAACGCGGCCTCATCGGCGGCCGGTGCGCCGGGGGCCACGTCCTCGCGCCGAAATTCGAGCCCGCGCACCGCTGCGCCGTCGAGCCCCGCGAGCCAGTCCTCGAAGCTCCTCCCATCGACGACGTGGCGCGGAACCCTCGCGTCGTAGAACGCGAAGATCGCATCGTCGCCCACCACCGCGCCGGGGCTGCGGAGCTTGTGCTCCACCATGCGGAGCTCCGCCAGCACCTGCGCGTTGCGTTCGACGAAGCCGTGGCTACACGCATATCCGTTCTCGACGAGCCCGGCGCGTACGAAGACCTCGCGCGCGCCCTCGCGGCTCACCGGCGCGTACCGCACCCGGCGCCGGGCGATCAGCGTCAACCCGTACAGCGCCACCTGCTCGAACACCATCGGCTCGGCGCGGCGGGCGTCCCAGTGCGCGTCGAAATGGGTGCGGCGCACCAGATCGCCAGCCGCCTTCTCCACCCACTCCGCGCGCACCCGCCCGGCGACGAACGCATGCGCCTTCCCGGTCTCCACCACCTCGGCCGCGACCACCCACGGCGCCACCGCCGGATGCAGGGCCGAGCTCGGGGCGATCCGGAACGTGGTTCCGCGAAGCCCCGCGTACTCGCCCTCCGGCGTGCGAGCCCCCACGCAGCGCAGCAGCCCCGCGAGCAGGGCGCGGTGGATCCGCCCGGGCGAAGCCGTCCCCAGCCCGCGCGGGCGGATCCCGAGCTCGCGGCATATCTCGCGGATCTGGCCGTGCACGTCGGTCCAATCCCGCATCCGGGCCGGCGAGAGGGCATGCCGGCGGCAGAGCTTCCGCGCCGATTCGCCCGGCTCGTTCATCACCGCCTGGAAGTGGCGCCAGAGATGGACGATTCCGAGGAAGTCCGAGCGCGGGTCCGCAAACCGGTCATGGGCCAACGGCTGGGACGGCGAGCGTCGTCCGGGACGCCGCTCGCGGGGGTCCGGCACGCTCAGGAAGCTCGCGATGACCAGCACCTCGGCGGCGCATCCGAGCGTGTCCGCCTCCAGCAGCATCCGCCCGACCCTCGGGTCGAGCGGGAAGCGCGCGAGACGGCGGCCGATCTTCGTGAGACCGCCGCCGGCGTCCACCGCCCCCAGCTCGCGCAGCAGCCGCAGGCCGTCGTTGACGTGGCGCCGGTCCGGGGGGTCGATGAACGGGAAGCGGTCCACGTCGCGCAAGCCCAGCGACAGCATCCGCAGCAGCACCGCGGCGAGGTCCGAGCGCCGGATCTCGGGCTCCGCATGGGCGGGTCGCGCCGCGAAATCGGCCTCGTCGTAGAGCCGGATGCATATCCCGGGGCCGGTCCGCCCGCAACGCCCGGCCCGCTGCTCCGCCGAGGCCCGCGCGATCGGCTCCACCGGCAGCCGCTGCACCCCGGTGCGGTGCGCGTACCGGCTCACCCTGGCCGTGCCCGCGTCGATGACGAAGCGCACCCCCGGCACCGTCAGCGAGGTCTCCGCAACGTTCGTCGCCAGCACCACCCGGCGCCGGCCGCAGGGCGCGAACAGCGCCTGCTGGCGCTCCACGGACATTCGGGCATGGAGGGGGAACAGCTCCGTGCCGGCCAGCCCCAGACCCCCGAGCCGGGCTTCGGTCTCCCGGATCTCGCGCTCCCCGGACAGGAACACCAGCACGTCCCCCGGCTCGTCGCGGATCTCTTCCACCGCTCCCGCGACCTTGTCCGGGACGTCCTCGCCCTCGTTCCCGGGGCGGTACCGGATCTCGACCGGCCAGGTCCGGCCCTCCACCTCGACCACCGGCGCCCGGCCGAAGAACGCCCGCAGCTTCTCCACCTCCAGAGTGGCCGAGGCCACGACGATCCGCAGGTCCGGGCGCCGCCGCAGGAGCTCGCGCAGGTAGCCGAGGATGAAGTCGATGTTGAGGGTGCGCTCGTGCGCCTCGTCGATGATCAGGGTGTCGTAGGTCAGCAGGTCACGATCGCGCTGGATCTCCGCGAGCAGGATGCCGTCGGTCATCACCTTCACGAGGGCGCCCGGCGCGACCTGCCGGCCGAAGCGCACCTGGTAGCCCACCAGCCGTCCGAGCTCCGTACCGAGCTCCGCCGCCACCCGCGCCGCCACGCCGCGCGCCGCGATCCTCCTCGGCTGGGTATGCCCGATCATCGCGCCGACCCCCCGGCCGATGCCGAGGCAGATCTTCGCAAGCTGGGTGCTCTTCCCGGAGCCGGTGGCCCCGACCACCAGGGTGGCCGGATGATCGGCCACGGCGCGCGCGATGGCCTCCGCCTTCGCGGCGATCGGCAGGTCCGGGGCGACGCGCGCCTCCGGCGCCGAGGCGGCGCGCGCCGCCCCGGTCATCGCGGTCCTGGCCTCCTGCCGTCCGTTCTTCGCATGTGCAGCGCGAAATCGTCGATACCAGGCGATGCATCGCTGACCGCCGATAAACGAACCCGTTCCCTGGATGCCGGCCGGACGCGCCGGTCCCTGGCGTGCCAGTCCCTTCTGAGCCGCGGAGCCTGGCGGGCGAAGCTGTCGCCGGTCTCGTGGCAGGTGACGATCCGGTCGGCCCGGAAGTGGCGGAAATCTTCCCGCAGCTCGCACCACGCCGCCAGCACCGTGACTTCCATGTAGTAGATGACGACGAGCGGCAGGCAGGTACGCTCGGTCATCCGTCCCTGCTCGTCGCGATAAGTGAGGACAAGGCGCCGGGTATTGCGCACCGCGGCCCGCAGCCCGTCCATGCCTGCCGACGCCGGCGTCCCGAAGTCCGACACCACGAACCGGCCGTCGTCCAGCTCGTCCTCGCGCCATTCGGGCAGGATGCCGGCGATCTTCGCGCCGGCGCGGCGGCCGGCCGCCAGCAACCCCTTGTCGCCGATCCGACCCAGGAGCTGCAACCCGACGGCGATCGCCTCGACTTCCTCCCGGTCGAACATCAGCGGCGGCAGGTCGTAGCCCGGGCGCATGATGTAGCCGACACCGGCCGCGCCGTCGATCGGCACCCGCATGGCCATCAGCACCGCGACGTCGCGGTAGATCGTGCGTGGAGCGACCTCCAGCTTCTCGGCAAGCTGTGCGGCGGTGACGGCCTTGCGCGCACGGCGCAGCAATTGGATCAACTCGAACAGGCGGTCCGCACGACGCATGGCCATGTGCCTCCGGGCACCCGGAGCCCCGCTCTCGGGGATGCAGGATCGGGATCGGGCCGAGTTTCCCACATCCGGCGCCGTCCAGGACCGGACCGGCGAAGCCGGCTGGCGGCGCCTCGACGGGCATCCGCCGGCGCCCGTCCCCCACCACTGCTGACACCACGCTGTCAGGGGCGGCTCGTCATGCTGCCATCCGCCATCCGAGTGCGGAGATCCCCTTGGCCCGCGACACCGGGAAACAGATGGTGCTCGGCCGCGTCCTCGTTGCGCTGTCGGCGGTGGCCTGGAGCATGGCGGGGATCTTCACGAAAGGGGTCGAGGCCGACGTATGGACCGTGCTGCTCTGGCGCGGCCTTCTGGCCGCGGGCTTCATGTCCGCGTATCTGGCATGGCGTCGAGGTCCGGCCGGGCTGGGGGACTGGAAGCGTCTGGGTTGGGCGGGGTGGTCGGCCGCCACCGTCGGAAGCGTGGCGACCGTTTGCTTCATCGCGGCGTTCAAGAACACCGCCGTCGCCAACGTGGCCATCGTCTATGCCACCGCGCCCTTCGCCGCGGCGGCAATCGCCTGGGTGTGGATGCGGGAGGCGCCCGGCATCGCCACGCTGGTCTCGGCCGGGCTGTGTCTCGCCGGCGTCGTCATCATGGCAGGGGGCTCGGCGGGCAGTCCCGATCTGGTCGGCGACCTGCTGGCGGTCGCGATGACCGTGCTGATGGCGTCGATGATGGTCGTCATGCGGCGCTATCCCGACCGCCCCATGACCCTGGCGGTGGGTCCGGTCTCGTGCCTCCAGCTCGTCGCGCTGGGTTGGGCCATGGGCGCTGCGTTCGACGTTCCGGCGCACGAGCTGGTCCTGCTGGCCGGATTCGGCGTCGTCCATGCCGCCGCCACGGTCCTGCTGGCCGAGGGAGTGCGGCGGATCCGGGCCGCCGAGGCGGGATTGCTCGGCACGCTGGAAATGCCGCTCGCCCCGCTGTGGGGCTGGCTGATCCTCTCCGAGGTCCCGCGCGTGGCGACCATCGCGGGCGGCGCCATCGTGCTCGCGACGCTCGTCCGGCACTTGGGGCGCGACCTCCGAGGCAAGCATCGAGGCCCGTAAGAGCTCCTCGGGCGGTTCGGTCCGGGGGGAGTCCGGGAGTCGTAGAGACTCGATTTTCGGGATTCGCTGACCGAAATGGATTCCCGCTTTCGCGGGAATGACGGCCAGACGGCCACGGCCAGCGTAAAAGTAACGTGTCTCGCTGAAAGGACGGCATTTCAATGACGTCATTCTCGCGAAAGCGGGAATCCATCGCCTGATTCAGGTATTTTGAATCCCGAAACTTGAGGTAGAGAAACGCCGTCCCGGCACGGAGCCCGAGACCGGCTGCCATGCCGCGAGATCGGCCGGGCCGACGTCCGGGCCATCCGGCCGGCACGGCCCGTAGCGGCCGGAAGATCCCGCGCCGTCACATCCGCGTCACATCCGTGACCGATCGTCGTCACAGGTCCCCGATATAAAGCTCCGCGGGAGTACGGACGGAGCGGCGGCGCCGCCCGCCCGTGCCCTCCGGCTTTCGATGTCGAAAGCCTCCCGACCGGACATCCTCCACTCGGAGACCCGCACCATGAAACGTACCCTCGTACTCGCGGCAGCGGCAGCGGCCCTCGCGGGCCAGGCCCAGGCCCGGGACTACATCAGCGTCGTCGGCTCCTCGACCGTCTACCCCTTCGCCACCGTGGTCGCGGAGCGGTTCGGCAAGACCACCCGCTTCAAGACCCCGAAGATCGAATCCACCGGCTCCGGCGGCGGCCTCAAGCTGTTCTGCGCCGGCGTCGGCGTCGAGCACCCCGACGTCACCAACGCCTCGCGGCGCATCAAGAAGAGCGAGGTCGAGAGGTGCGCGGGCAACGGCGTGGACGACGTCGTCGAGGTCAAGGTCGGCTACGACGGCATCGTGTTCGCGAGCTCCCGCCAGGCCGGACCCGTCAGCATCACCCGCGAGCAGATCTTCCTCGCGCTCGCGAAGGAAGTGCCGGATCCGGCCGGCGGGGAGACACTGGTGCCCAATCCCTACATGAAGTGGAGCGACGTCGATCCGTCGCTGCCCGGCACCGGGATCGAGGTCCTCGGACCGCCGCCCACCTCCGGCACCCGCGACGCCTTCGCCGAGCTCGCCCTCGAAGGCGGCTGCAAGAAGATCGGCTGGATCAAGGCGATGAAGAAGAAGGACAAGAAGCGCTACAAGGCGATCTGCCACACCGTCCGCGAGGACGGCGCGTACGTCGAGGCGGGCGAGAACGACAACCTGATCGTGCAGAAGCTCGACGCCAACCCCGCCGCGTTCGGCGTGTTCGGCTACAGCTTCCTCGACCAGAACTCCGACAGGATCCAGGGCGCGATGGTCGACGGCGTCGAGCCGACGTTCGAGAACATCGCCGACCAGTCCTATCCGGTCTCCCGCCCGCTGTACTTCTACGTGAAGAAGGCGCACATGGGCTCGATCCCCGGGATGAAGGAATACCTGGCCGAGTTCACGAGCGAGAAGGCATGGGGTCCCGAGGGCTACCTGGCCGACAAGGGCATGATTCCGATGCCCGCCGCCGAGCGGAAGGTGTTCAGCGCCAACGTGAAGAACCTGTCGAACCTGAACCTCGCCGCGAACTAGCCATCCGAACGTCCTCGCACCCTGCGCATGGCCTCGAGATGGCGTCTCGTGTACGAGGCGGTTTCGGCGCCGGCCGCGATGCGGCCGGCGCCGCGTCTTCCAGAATCGGGATCACCGGGAGGGTTGCCGGAAGCCGGCAATCCCCGCCGGGCGTGGGAGCCTCCGATGTTCGGCCACGATCGGGCGCTCCCGCCATCGGAATCAGCGCGCCATCGCGCCGCGACGGCGCGTGCCGGGACGTTGGCGGGAGCCGCTGATCGGAAACCGCGGCCCGCGCGGATTCCCGGACCGGAAGGAACGGGCAGGACGAGACCGTGACCGGCGCCACGCTCATTCTCGTTCTCCTCGTGCTCTCCGCGCTCGCGTTCCATCTCGGCCGCCGACGCGCCTTCGCCGTCTCCACCCCTCTCGGCGGCGCGAAGCACCTGCACTCCCTGCCGGGCTACTACGGGAGCCTGACCGCGCTGTG
Source organism: Gammaproteobacteria bacterium (assembly GCA_965204915.1). GTDB lineage: Bacteria > Pseudomonadota > Gammaproteobacteria > HK1 > HK1 > HK1. The sequence continues at coordinate 988,819 of OZ242023.1, forward strand.
GTGCGTGCTTCCGGCGGTCGTGGTCTTCGGATGCTGGATCTCGTTCGAGTCGCGAATCGTCGAGAGCCTCGTCGTATCCGCCCTGCCGGAGGAGATCCGGACACAGCCGCCGGAGCGGCTGAAGCTCATCGTCAACGACATACGGAACCTCGCGGAAGGCAACATCGTCTCCGGCGGGATCGTCCCCGAAATGCGCGCCGCGGCCGACCACTACCTCGATCTCCGGCGAACCGCCGCCGCGGCGTCCGCCATCGTCGTGCTCGCGACCGCAGTCGCGGGGCTCGGGATGGCCTGGCGCCGGGTATCGCCGGCCCTGCGGGCCCGGAACGAGGTCGAGCGGATCGTTCGAATCCTGCTGATCGCAAGCTCGACCGTCGCGATCTTCACCACCCTCGGCATCGTCCTCTCGGTGCTGTTCGAGGCGCTTCGCTTCTTCGGCCACGTCCCGCTCACGGACTTCCTGTTCGGTCTCGACTGGAGTCCGCAGATGGCGATCCGCGAGGATCAGGTCGGATCTTCCGGCGCGTTCGGCGCCATCCCGCTGTTCGCCGGCACCCTGCTGATCTCGTTCATCGCGATGCTGGTCGCGGCGCCCATCGGGCTGTTCGCGGCCATCTACCTCGCCGAGTACGCTTCCCCCACGTTCCGCTCGATCGCGAAGCCGGCCCTGGAGATCCTCGCGGGCATCCCGACCGTGGTGTACGGCTTCTTCGCGGCCCTGATCGTGGCCCCCCTGATTCGGGACGGCGGTGCGCTCATCGGACTGGACGTGGCGAGCGAGAGCGCGCTGGCGGCGGGTCTCGTCATGGGGATCATGATCATCCCCTTCGTCTCGTCGCTCTCCGACGACGTGATCAGCGCGGTGCCCCAGTCGCTGCGCGACGGCTCGTACGCACTCGGCGCGACCCGCTCGGAGACGATCCGCCAGGTGGTCCTGCCGGCCGCGCTGCCGGGGATCGTGGGCGGGATGCTGCTGGCGATCTCGCGCGCCATCGGCGAGACGATGATCGTGGTCATGGCGGCCGGCCTCGCCGCGAACCTGACCGCGAACCCCCTCCAGGCGGTGACCACGGTGACGGTGCAGATCGTCACCCTGCTGGTGGGCGACCAGGAGTTCGACAGCCCCAAGACCCTGGCCGCATTCGCCCTGGGCCTCGTCCTGTTCACCGTGACCCTCTGCCTCAACGTCATCGCGTTGCAAGTGGTGCGCAAGTACCGCGAGCAGTACGACTAGCGCGTGGCGGCCACCCCGGACACAGGGATGATACCGAGGGGATGATACCGAGGGGATGAAACCGAGCGTTCACACCACCGAGGCGATGGCGCGGCGGCTCGCGAAGCGGCGCACGGCGGAGCGCCGTTTCCGCGCGTACGGAATCATCGCGATAGCGCTCGCCATCGCCGCCCTCGCGGCCTTGTTCGCAAGCATCGTGGGCAACGGATACTCCGCGTTCCAGCAGACCCGCATCGAGCTCGAGATCACCTACGACCCGGAGGTGCTCGGGATCGGGGAGGCCCGGGATGCCCGGACCCTGTCGGCGGCGAACTACCCCGGACTGGTCAGGAAGACGATGCGGGACATGTTCCCGGAGGTGGAGGGACGCAAGGCCAGACGCGCACTGTACGGCATCGTGAGCTCGGGCGCGGCGTTCATGCTCCGCGAACGCGTGCTCGCCGACCCCGGGCTGATCGGGCAGACTCGAAGCATCCGGGTGCCGGCCGACGACGACGTCGACATGCTGGTCAAGGGCCGGATCGATCGGCACGCGCCGGAGGCGGAGCGGCGGGTCAAGGACGACCAGATCGCCTGGATCGCGGCGCTCGAAGAGGCCGGACGCATCGAGAAGCGCTTCAACACCACGTTCTTCACCGCCGGCGACTCGCGCGAGCCGGAGCTCGCGGGGATCCGGGGCGCCGCGGTCGGCTCGTTCTTCACCCTGCTCATCACCCTGGCGCTGTCGTTTCCCATCGGCGTCGCGGCCGCCGTCTACCTCGAGGAGTTCGCGCCCACCAACCGGCTGACGGATCTCATCGAGGTGAACATCAACAATCTCGCCGCGGTGCCGTCCATCATCTTCGGACTGCTCGGCCTGGCCGTGTTCATCGACTTCTTCGGCCTGCCGCGCTCGGCGCCGCTGGTCGGCGGGCTCGTCCTGACCCTGATGACGCTGCCCACCATCATCATCGCGAGCCGCGCCGCCCTGAAGTCCGTCCCGCCGTCCATCCGCGAGGCGGCGCTGGGGATGGGCGCGTCGAAGATGCAGACGATCATGCACCACGTCCTGCCGCTCGCGATGCCGGGGATGCTCACCGGGACGATCATCGGCATGGCGCAGGCGCTCGGCGAATCCGCACCGCTGCTGATGATCGGCATGGTCGCGTTCATCGTGGACGTCCCCGGCGGACCGCTCGACCCGTCGACGGTGCTGCCGGTCCAGATCTTCCTGTGGGCGGACAGCCCGGAACGCGCGTTCGTCGAGCGTACGTCCGCCGCGATCATGGTGCTGCTTGCGTTCCTCATCGCGATGAACGCCCTCGCCGTCATCCTGCGCCGGCGGTTCGAGCGCCGCTGGTAGCCGGGATCGACACGTGAACCGGAAAGGAGCTCGGAGATGAATGTGACCGCTGACGAGATGCTGCTCGCGAACGAGCCGCCGCCGCTGCCGATGACCGCACCCGCGCCGGCCGAACCGGTGCCCGGCCACGTCGAGACGGTCGGCGAGGTGACCGTCGACCGCCCGCGCATGACGTCGCGCAACGTCGGCGTCATGTACGGCGACAAGATGGGGATCGAGAACGTCAACCTCGACATCGGGACGAACGAGGTCCTGTCGATGATCGGCCCCTCGGGCTGCGGCAAATCGACCTTTCTGCGCTGTCTCAACCGGATGAACGACACCGTGGGCGTCTGCCGGGTCTCGGGCCGCATCGAGCTCGACGGAGAGGACGTCCACGACCCCCGCCTCGACGTGGTGCAGCTTCGCGCCCGCGTCGGCATGGTGTTCCAGAAGCCCAATCCCTTCCCCAAGTCGATCTACGACAACGTCGCGTATGGACCGAGGATCCACGGACTCGTCGAGGACCGGGGCGAGACCGACGCGATCGTCCAGCGCAGCCTGGAGAAGGCGGGCCTGTGGAACGAGGTCAAGGACCGCCTGGAGCAGCCCGGCACCGGGCTGTCCGGTGGACAGCAGCAGCGGCTGTGCATCGCACGGGCCATCGCGGTCAGCCCGGAAGTGATCCTGATGGACGAGCCCTGCTCCGCCCTCGACCCCATCGCCACCGCACGCATCGAGGAGCTCATCGACGAGCTGCGCGAGAATTACACCATCGTGATCGTGACCCATTCGATGCAGCAGGCGGCCCGAGTCTCGCAGCGCACCGCGTACTTCCATCTCGGAAGGCTCATCGAGGTCGGAGAGACGAACCAGATCTTCACCAATCCCCGCCACACGCTCACCGAGGACTACATCACCGGGCGTTTCGGCTGAGCGACGCAAGAGCGGGACCGACGGCCTCGGGGCGGCTCCGGCGATGGGTACCGAAGAGCATACGTTCAAGCGCTTCGATCACGAGCTCGCGCAACTGAACGGCGTCGTGCTCAGGATGGGCGGTCTGGTCGAAGACCAGATCGCGAAGGCGATGACGGCGTTGCGCGAAGCGGATCTCGACGCCGCCCGCAACGTCGTCGCCCGCGACCACGTGGTGAACTTCCTCGACGTCCAGGCCGACGAGCAGATCGTCAACCTCCTGGCCCTGCGCCAGCCGGTGGGCAGGGATCTGCGCATGATCCTCTCCCTCGGCAAGACGGTGACGGATCTGGAGCGCATCGGCGACGAGGCGGAACGCATCGCACGCATGACCATCGACATCTACGGCCTGGGCCGCCCCCCACCGGACGCCCGGCTGCTGAGCGATGCCTTCCGCATGTCGACCCTCGCCACGCGCATGCTGCACGACGTGCTCGACGCCCTCGCCCGGCTCGACGTGGAGAAGGCGATCCAGGTCGCCCGAGGGGACGTCGAGCTCGACAGCGAGTTCCAGGCGGCCCTGCGCCGCCTCTCCACCTACATCATGGAAGACGCCCGCAACGTCGGCCACACCATCAACGTGACCTTCATCGTGAAGTCGCTGGAGCGGATCGGCGATCACTCGAAGAACATCGCCGAGTACGTGCTCTTCCTGGTGAAGGGCAAGGACGTACGGCACGTCAGTCCCGAATCGATCGACACCGAGGAGCTCGACCGCTGAGCCGGCCGCGGGCGGAACCGGGCGGAACGCCTTTCCCGAACGTCCCCGAACCGCCGCGTGGGCTTCGAATGGAGTCCCGTCGTTCCGGCTCTGCTGCCCCGCCCCCGGATCGTAGCGCCTCGCCGGCTCGGGGCCGTAGTGCCGCCGCGCCGCCCGCCGGGCATGATCGGGCCGGTCATCGGCCGCCCGCCGCCGCGATCCGATCGCGCGGGTCCTGCCGGTAGAAGGCGCGCAGCGCGGCGTAGACCTCCGGGTAGCACCCGTCGAGCACCTCGGGCAGCTCGAAGAAGTACTCGCTGGCCACCGCGAAGAACTCGTCCGGCCCCTCCGCCGCGTACTCGTCGATTCCGGCCTCCTCGCCGGCCTCGACCCGTGCGCCCAGATCTTCGAATGCCTCGCTGAACACCCGGTACCAGGCCGCTCCGTCCATCCCCCGGTGCATGGGCGGGAATCCGTTGGCGTCCCCGTTCAGCATGTCGAGCTTGTGCGCCATCTCGTGGATGACGACGTTGTAGCCTTCCAGTCGGCCCGAGGCCGCCACGTCCTCCCATGAGAGGACCACCGGGCCGCCGACACCGGTCTCACCGCTGCGCGCTTCCTCCCACTCGTGCTCGACGCCCGTCTCGTCGACCCACGTGCCGCGGGACAGGAACCCGCCCGGATAGACGATGACCGAGCGCCAGCCGGCGTACGCGTCGATGCCGAGCGCGAGGATGGGGATGCACGCCTGTGCCGCCACCACGACGCGGGACTCCTCGTCGAGCTCGAAGCCGCCCGCCTCCTCGATCGACTTCGTGCGCAGGAACGCATCGGTGAGGGCCCGCAACGCCTCGGCGTCGGATTCGGCGAGGGTCGCCACGATCGGCAGCGACCGCCGCACCGTCCGCCACACCGCATCGGTGACGGCGAGCCGGCTCGGCTTCAGGAAACGGAACATCGCGGGATTCCATTCCGGTCGACCCCCGCCGCGAAGGCCGCCGTCGACCTCGTGTGGCTGGACGATCCTGCGGGGATTTCGGGAGAATACATCGCCTGTCCTGCGATGGGAGCGCCGCCTCATGGCCACGCGGCGGGATGAAGCGAAGCCGGGATTGTCCGCACAGGAGATCGTCACCGTGGTGGACGACGGGAACCGCCCCGTCGCCGAGCTGCCGCGGCATCGCGTGCGCAGCGAGAACCTTCCCCACCGGGCGACGTACATCTTCGTCTTCGACCGCCGGGGACGGGTGCTCGTGCAGCGCCGCACCGCGATCAAGGACATCTATCCCGGCTGCTACGACCTCGCGGCGGGCGGGGTCGTGGCGGCCGGGGAGTCGTACGAGGAATGCGCGGAGCGCGAGGCGGCGGAGGAGCTCGGCATCCGCGGCACGGTCCTCGAGCCGAAGCTCGACCTCTACTACGAGGACGAGCGCAACCGCTGCTTCGGCCGGGTGTTCACCTGCGTGCACGACGGACCGTTCACCCTCCAGCCCGAGGAGGTGGAGAGTGCGAAGTTCCATGACGTGGACGAGATTGCGGGTGGCGCCATCGCACCGATGACCCCCGACACCCTGCTGGCGTTCAAGCGCCTTCTCGGGCTGGCGGATGCCGGCGGTTCGAGCCACGGCCGGCGGGACCCCTTCGACGTACGGGAGCGCACACGTGCACCGAAGCGGCGACGGTGAGGCGGTTCGCGGCCCCGGATCCTCGCCATGCCCCGGATCGCTCGTCCGCGCCCTGCTTCTCCCCTGCGCCCTGCCTCTCCCCCGAGCGGCGGGAGCCGCCTTCACCCCCAGGTCGTGCTCAGTCGTCGAGATCGCGCACCCGCGTCAGACCGACGAGCTGGCCCCGGCTCCGTTCGAGTCGGCGCCAGTCGCCGGGAAGATGGAGCCGGGCGAGTGCGGCGGTAGGCATCAGCTTGCCGTCGCCCGGAATCGGCACGCCGCCGGCCAGATGATCGAGCAGGTGTTCGAGTCCGGGATTGTGTCCGACGATCAGCGTGCGGTGGGCATCGGGATCGGAACGGCCGAGCACGTCGAGGAGCGTCGAGAGGCCCGCCTCGTAGATCGCGCCCTCGAAACGCACCCCCTCCAGCGACAGGCGAGCCGCCCGCGCGACCTCGTGGAGGGTCTGGATGGCCCGCGTGGCGGTGGAGCAGACCACCGCATCGGGCAGCAGGCCGGTCTCCGCGAGATAGCGGCCCATTCTCTTCGAGGCCCTGATGCCGCGCAGCGCCAGTGGACGATCGAAGTCGGCGGGCGCGTCCGAATCCCAGGCGGACTTCGCGTGGCGGAGGATGAGCAGCTCGCGGCGGTTCATTGGCGGATGGCGGCGATGCGGGCCGAATCAAGGGGAAGGGACGAGTCTCGGCGCACTCGTGGCCCGATACAACCCCACGAGGCACGTCAGCAGCGCGATCGCGCCCGCCTGGTGGCCGGCGGCCAGCGGGATCGGCACGTGGAGCAGCACGGTGGAGACGCCGAGCGCAACTTGCAGGGCGACCAGGGCAAGGCTCGCATCGGCCCAGAGGCGGACTCGTCGCGAGGCGCGGGCTCCGAGACACGCCCCCCAGGCCGCGATCACCGCGAGGCAGCTTGCAAGGGCGAGCCCCCGGTGCGTGAACTGCACGGTGACGGGGTTCTCGAAGAAGTTCCTCCACCAGGGCGAAGCCTCCAGCATCCCCGGCGGCACCCAGAATCCGCCCATCTTCGGAAACGTCGGATAGACGTGGCCGGCCTTCAGCCCGGCGACGAACGCGCCCATGACGAGGGTGGCGAAGACCGACACCCCCGCGGCAAGGGCCAGCCGACCCGCGAGACCGGGGCCGGTCGGGGCGCGGCGCCTCGATCCGCCGGCGTCGAGCACGTGCAGGGCGAGCGCAAGCAGATAGACGTAGATCACGACCGCGAGCGAGAGATGGGCCGCGAGCCGGTACTGGCTCACCCGGGGCTCGTCGACCAGCCCGCTCCTGACCATGTACCAGCCGAGCACCCCCTGGGCGCCTCCGAGGACGAATACGCCGGCGAGCCGCGGGATCGTCGCCCGCGGGATCGCGCGCAACGCGAGAAATACGAGGAACGGGATCAGGAACGCGACGCCGACCCCGCGCCCGAGCATGCGATGGGCGTACTCCATCCGGAAGATGCGCTTGAACTGCGCGAGGGACATCCCGCGGTTGACCTGCCGGTACTCGGGCGATGCGCGGTAGGCGTCGAATTCGCGCTGCCAGGCGGCCTCGCCGATCGGCGGCAGGACCCCCGAGATCGGATGCCACCGCACCATGGACAGCCCCGATCCGGTCAGTCGGGTCACCCCGCCCACGACCACCATCGCATAGACCAGCGCCGCGCACGCGAGCAACCACCACCCCACCGCGCGCGGCGGTACGCGCCCTGCGGGCCGATGGGCATCCATCGACGTTGCCGGTCCGTTCATGGTCATTCGACGAGATACGCGGGACGTGATGAAGCGGAGCGCGCAAGATATACATCGACGGGTCGATGCAGCAATGCACGACAGCCACGATCGACGCGATTCCGGCCCCCCTGTGCGCCTGCGTGTCCCCGGCGCTTCCGGTTGCGGCTCGGGAAGCGGATCGTGTAGGTTCCGGCACCCTTGCGCGCACCGCGAGAGATCCGCGCAACGTGCGGAGCCGGTGGCGGCACGGCGGCATCGCCGCCGTCGCGCGGCGGCACCGGCCCGAACTCCCGGAACCCTCCGGCAACCCCGGCGATCCCCGCCCCCAACCGAATGAGCGAGCCCGATCCATGGCCCCGACGACACCCTCCCAACCGCCGCCCACCCCCCAGCACGAACCGGACATCAGGGTGTCGGTGCGGCAAACCTTCGGGTTCGACTGCGAGCTCGACGTGCCGGCGTTCAGCGAACGCACCGAGCACGTGCCGAACGTCGACGACGCCTACCGCTTCGACCGCAACACCACGCTGGCGATCCTCGCGGGCTTCGCCCACAACCGGCGGGTGCTGATCCAGGGTTACCACGGCACCGGCAAGTCCACGCACATCGAGCAGGTCGCGGCCCGGCTCAACTGGCCGTGCATCCGGATCAACCTCGACAGCCACATCAGCCGCATCGATCTCGTCGGCAAGGACGCCATCGTGCTCCGTGACGGACAGCAGGTCACGGAGTTCCGGGAAGGGATCCTGCCGTGGGCGTACCAGCACGCCTGCGCGCTCGTGTTCGACGAGTACGACGCCGGCCGCCCCGACGTCATGTTCGTCATCCAGCGCGTGCTGGAAGCGGAGAGCCGGCTCACGCTCCTCGACCAGTCGCGGGTCCTGCATCCCCATCCGGCGTTCCGCCTGTTCGCGACGTCGAACACCGTCGGCCTCGGGGACACCACCGGGCTCTACCACGGCACCCAGCAGATCAACCAGGGACAGATGGATCGCTGGAGCCTGGTCGCGACCCTGAACTACCTCAGCCACGACGCCGAGTGCGAGATCGTGCTCGCCAAGGCGCCGGAGTACGACGGCGAGGAGGGGCGGCGGATGATCGCCGCGATGGTGACGCTGGCCGACCTCACCCGCGCCGGCTTCATCGCGGGCGACGTATCCACGGTGATGAGCCCGCGCACCGTCATCACCTGGGCGCAGAATGCGAAGATCTTCGCGGATCTCGGGTTCGCGTTCCGGCTCACCTTCCTCAACAAGTGCGACGAGGTCGAACGTCCGATCGTGGCCGAGTACTACCAGCGCTGCTTCGGCACCGAGCTGCCGGAGACCGGCGTGAGCGTCACCCTGACCTGAGCGCGCGTGAAGAAGCGACGCCCCCGCCGCGAACGTCTCCGGAGGCCGCCGCCGGGACGGGTGGCTTCCGCCGGCTTCGAGCCGTGCTGCCGGTGATGCACGGAGGGGCGCCATGGCAACGGTCCTGAAGCACGGCGCGGGCCGGACGAACGAATCCCTCGACGCGCTCCGCCGGACCACGGCGGCGGCGGCGCGGGCGATCGGGCGCACCGGGGAGCTCGACGTCGAGCTCGTGTCCGAAAGACCGGGTCCGACGGGGAGCACGGTGCGGGTCGAGCGCCCGGATCCGTCGCTGCCGTACCAGCAGGTCGTGCGCGCCCGCGGCCAGGCGGACTCGGCGGCGCTGAAGCTGCGCCACCACGACACGGCGCTGCACGCCCGGCACGTGCCGCGCAGCGCACAGGCCCGCCAGGTGTTCGACGTGCTGGAGCAGACCCGGTGCGAGGTGCTCGGCGCCCGGGCGATGGCCGGCGTCGCCATCAATCTCGACGCGGCGCTCGAAGCGCGGGTCGCATCGCTCGATCTCGACCGCTCCGGTGATTCCGGGCAGGCGCCGCTGCCCGAGATGATCGGCCTTCTGGCGCGCGAGGCGATGCTCGGCCAGCTTCCTCCGCCTTCGGCCGCAAGGACCCTGGAGCACTGGCGCTCGAAGCTCGAGCGCACCGTCGGCACGGACCTCATCGCGCTCTCGCGTTGCGTCGGCGACCAGCGTGCCTACGCGCAGGCGTTGCGCGAGCTGTTGCGGTCGCTCGGCTTCCCCGACGAGCAGGCCGATCCGCAGTACGACGAATCCGACGACGAGGAATCCGAAGGCGAGGGCGATGCCAGCGCACTCGACGAAGGTGAGGCCGGCGATTCCGACGATTCCGCCTCCGAGAGCATGGAAGGCGCCGAGATGCGCGACAGCGCCGGCGAGGACGAGGCCGACGCCGGCGACGCGGACAGCCTCGACCCCGGCAGCCTGGAGTTCGGAGACGAGGACGCCGACACCTCGGGCGAGACGATCTGGCGCCCCCGGCCGGGGAGCAACCTCCCCGACCGCGACCAGTACCACGCCTACTGCACGGACTACGACGAGATCATCGACGCGGCGCAGCTCTGCGAGCCGGACGAGCTGAACCGGCTGCGCGCGCACCTCGACCAGCAGCTCTCGCACCTGCAAAGCGTCATCGGCAAGCTTGCGAACCGGCTCCAGCGCCGGCTGCTCGCCAGACAGGTCCGGTCCTGGGAATTCGACCTGGAAGAAGGCTACCTCGACACCGCCCGCCTCGCCCGGGTGGTCGCCAATCCCACCCACGCGCTCTCCTACAAGATGGAGAAGGAGACCGGGTTCCGCGACACCGTGGTCACCCTGCTGATCGACAACTCCGGCTCGATGCGCGGCCGGCCCATCGTGGTGGCGGCCATGAGCGCCGACATCCTCGCCCGCACCCTGGAGCGGTGCGGGGTCAAGGTCGAGATCCTCGGGTTCACCACCCGCGCGTGGAAGGGCGGCCAGTCCCGCGAGCGGTGGCTCGCGCAGGGCAAGCGCCCCAACGCGGGGCGGCTGAACGATCTGCGCCACATCATCTACAAGTCCGCGGACCAGCCCTGGCGGCGGGCGCGGCGCAGCCTCGGCATCATGCTGCGCGAGGGGCTGCTGAAGGAGAACATCGACGGGGAGTCGCTGCTGTGGGCGCACCAGCGCCTGATCGCGCGGCCCGAGCAGCGCCGGATCCTGATGGTGATCAGCGACGGGGCGCCGGTGGACGACTCGACGCTGTCGGTCAACCCGAGCAACTACCTCGAACGGCACCTGCGGCAGATCATCGAGTACATCGAGCGCCAGAGCCCGGTCGAGCTCCTCGCCATCGGCATCGGCCACGACGTGACCCGCTACTACCAGCGCGCGGTCACCCTCGTGGACGCCGAGCAGCTCGGCGGCGCGGTGATGGAGCAGCTCGCCGAGCTCTTCGATTCCGACTGGGAGCAGCTCTCGGCGCGGCGGCAGCGGGGGGTGCGGTAGGCCTCCTCTCTCGAACCGGCTCGAATCCGCTTCCCGGAGAGATTCAAAGCTGATAGCTTTTCCCGCCCGACGTCATCCTCGTGTTCGATCCATTCGCCGCCCTTCGCCCATACCCGGCCGGGAACGGGACGTCGACATCCGGTATGTCCGCATCGCCACGGTCGGAAGGAAGCCGCGACAGGGTTGGAACACGCGGGAAACGGAAGGCTCGGGTAGTCGTCATCGGAACGAAACGGGAGAGTGCCTCCATCCGGCGCAGACGGAGCGGTGGAATGGGAGCCCGCGGAGAAGCCCGCACGACGCGCCGCCCGTGCGACGAGATTCGACCAGCAACGTCATTCTGAACGGAGAACGTCATGATCAAGGAATCGAAGAAGCCGGCGGCGGTGTCCCGCCGCTCGGCATTGAAGGGGATTGCCGCGGCCGGTGCCGCTGCGGCCGGTCCGTGGGTCGTCGGCTCGAAGGTGCTGGCGGCCGCGGGAGAGGTCAACATCCTCATGTGGTCGGACTACCTGCCGCCCGGCTTCCTGAAGTCGTTCGAGGACAAGACCGGCATCAAGGTGAACTACACCGGCATCGGCTCGAACGAAGAGATCATCACCAAGATGAAGGCCACCAAGGGCCGCGGCGTGGACCTCTGCAGCCCGACCAACATGCGCTCCCCGCAGTGGGTGGAGCTCGATCTGCTCCAGCCCTTCGACTACGGGCGCATCCGGAACCTCGGCAACGTGAACCCGGCCATGCTCCGGGTCGGCGACGGCGAGTGGAACTTCGGCGGCAAGGGATCGCACTGGCTGCCCCACATCTGGGGCACCGAGGGCGTGGCGTGGCGCACCGATCTGTGGGCGCCCCCGCGCGCGGGCGAGGTGCCGAGCTACGGCGACGTCTGGCAAGCGGACGTGAAGGGCCGGACGATGATGCGCCCGCACTCCGGGATGCTCGGCGCCGGCCTCTACCTGGAGACCACCGGCGCCCTGGAGCCGGGCGCGATGAAGCGCGCCTACGACGACGAGAAGACGATGCGCGCGACCTGGCAGAAGGTCACCGACTTCTGCATCGGGAACAAGGCGCAGGTGAAGCTCTTCTGGAACGACGCGGACACGCAGAAGAACGGCCTGCTGAACGAGGGCGTGCTCGTCGGCCAGACCTGGGACGGCCCCCCGATCTCCATGATGCAGGACGGCGAGGCGGTGCAGTACCGCGCGCCGGTGGAGGGTTCGCTCGCCTGGGTGGACGGCATGGCGCTCTCCGCCGCGGCCGAGGACCTCGATGCGGTCTACGCATTCCTCGACTACTGCTTCGAGCCGGAGCCGGCCGGCAAGTCGATCGACGGCGGCTCGGAGGGCAAGGCGGCCTACGGCGGCCACGGCTACAACTCCGCGGTGCTCGGGGCGGACAAGTTCGCCAGCAGCCAGTACGCCGAGGTCTTCGCCTCGGTCTATCCGGGCGATTCGCTCGCGAACCTCTGGCCCTGGCCGAAGGAGCCGCAGTGGTACGCGGACGTGCGCACCGAGTACCGCAACAAGTTCGTCAACGCCTGATCGGCCGCCACCGTGGTGTCCGGTCCCGGGAGCGCGGGCGTCCCGCCCGCAAGCGGGCCAAGGTCCGCAACGAGGCCGAGGCGGGGGGATACCCGCGTTCCCGGGCAGAACCACGGCAGGGCAATTCGGGCGGGACGCCCGCGCCATGAGGGTCGATCCGGTATTCGATCACTGAGAGGCCGGAGGAGGCCGCCATGACGGAGAGCGTGCGATGAGCGCCGGGGTCGAGCTCGACGGGGTGTGGATCAGGTTCGGCGACTTCGTCGCCGCCCGCGACGTGGACATCGAGATCGCGGAAGGCAGGTTCTTCAGCTTTCTCGGACCCTCCGGCTGCGGCAAGACCACCCTGCTGCGCGCCGTCTCCGGCTTCCTCGAACCCTCGGAGGGCGAGGTCCGGATCGGCGGCAGGAACATGGCGGGCATCGGTCCGAACAAGCGGCCCACCGCCCTCATCTTCCAGAACCTCGCGCTCTTTCCCCTCATGACGGTGTGGGAGAACATCGCCTTCTCCCTGGAGGTGCGCGGCATCGGGCGGGCCGAGCGCCGCCGGCGCGCGGACGAGCTGCTCGACCTGATCGCCCTCCCCGGCCAGGGAGACAAGATGTGCCACGAGCTGTCCGGCGGGCAGCGCCAGCGGGTCGCCATCGCCCGGGCCCTCGCCGCCGAGCCGGACGTGCTGCTGCTCGACGAACCCCTCTCCGCCCTCGATCTCAAGCTCCGCCAGCACATGCGCACCGAGCTGCGCGCCATCCAGCAGCGGGTCGGGATCACCTTCATCTACATCACCCACGACCAGGGCGAGGCCCTCACCATGTCCGACAACGTCGCGGTGATGCGCGAGGGGGTGATCGAGCAGGTGGCGGACGGCAACACCCTCTACGACCACCCGGAGTCGGCCTTCGTCGCCTCCTTCGTCGGCGAGAACAACCTGTTCCGGGGCAAGGTGGGCGAGACGGACGCCGACTACGCGACGGTGGACACCTCCCTCGGCCCCGTGCGGGCGCGGCTCGCCGCGCACCGCGGCGAACGGCTCGCCAAGGGCGACGCGGCCTTCGTCTTCGTGCGGCCCGAATCGCTGAAGTTCGCGGGCGAGGCGGGCTTCGACAACACCATCGACGCGACGGTGCACGCCGAGGAGTTCGAAGGCCACTTCTGGCAGGTCTTCCTCGACATCGCGGGCGGCGAGAAGCGGATCAAGATGTCGCTGGTGAACGACGGCGCCGCCCTCGGCCACCGGCCCGGCGCCTCCGTGAAGCTCGGGTTCTCCGCAGACCTCGCCGTCGCCCTCCCGGAAGGCCCGCTGGCGGCCGAGTAGCCTCCCGGCCCGTGAAGCCTTGAACGAGGTGGACGAAGCATGATGCGCCGGCCGGCTTTCGATCCCGTGATGCCGGACCCCGGGAGCGGCGCGTCCTGGGATCGCGAACATCCCGCCCACTTTGTCTTGCGGCGGACCTCCGGCCCGCGTTTGCGGGCGAGGGCGCATCTCGCCCTTCCGCACCCAACCCGGCGTAGCCGGAACCAAACGCCGGTTGCGAACCTGGGAGCGGGCTTCTCCACCGGCTCCACGCAAACCCCTTGAAACAAGCCGTTTCCTCGCATTCCCGATCTCGTACCCCACTTGTGGCTTGACAAATTCCCGCTCTGCCGAGGCTTGATTCCTGACCGCCCGCGAGCTCGCACCCCTGCCCGGGCGCCGCCGGTGACGAGTGCCTTGCCGCCTACCACGCCCCGCCCTCACCGCCGAGGATTGGTTGCGGACAGGGAAGGTGTTGCAGGATCTGTCCAGGCACGAAGGCGATCCGCTTTGTGTCCCCCCAATCGGCGAGAGCCGTTGACCACCCACCCCCCCATCGGGGAGCGCCACGACCCGCGACCCGTGAACGTCCGCCCGCCCGATCCCATCGTCCGGAGACCACCACCATGAACGACGTCGTCCTCGCCGATGCCGGCCTGCCGTCCCGCATCGAGCGCCTGACCGCCGCCCTCTTCACCTCTACGCAAAGGTGCTACCGCAACGGCTGGCGCAAGTGGGAGGCCTTCGCCCTCGAGCACGGCGCCACCTTGTTTCCGGCCACCCCGGAAGCGCTCGCCGCCTTCGTCGAGCACCTCGCGGCCGGCGGCGCCAAGCCCTCGACCATCCAAACCGACCTCGCCGGCGTCAGCGCCGCCCATCGGCTCACCGGCGTCACGCCGAACCCCGCGACCTCCCCCGACGTCCGGGCCGCCTGCCAGCTCGCCAATCGTGGTTTCCGGGAGGCCGGCGGGTCCGTCCGCCAGTCCATCGGGATCACCGACGAGGTCATGGCCCGCATCGAGGAAGCCGCCTACCGACCCCGCCGCCGCGGCAAGGGCTTTGAGCCCCTGGCCACCGCGAAGAAGCGCGGCGAGCTCGACATTGCCATGATCCGCACGATGCGGGACACCCTCGCGCGGGTCAGCGAGGCCGCCGCCTTCAAGTGGGGACAGATCGAGCGCTGCCCGGACGGATCGGCCACGATCGCCTTTCGCCGCCCGAAGACGGATGCCGACACCACGGCGTACCTCGCCCCGGCCACCGTCGCCGCCCTCGACGCGATCCGCCGCGGCGCAGCCGACAACGAGCCCGTGTTCGGCTTGAGCAAGAACCGGATCAAGAGCCGCATCACGGCCGCTGCGAAGGCCGCCGGACTGGATGGAATCTCAAGCCACGGATGCCGGGTCGGGATGGCCCAGGACCTCGCCCGGACGAAGGGGATCGAGATGGCCGCGATCATGCAGGCCGGCGGCTGGCGATCGGAGACGACGGTAGCCAAGTACACCGCGCGAGAGAATGCCGCACGGGGCGCCGTGGCCCGGTTCTATGCGCAGAAAGGCGAGGAGGAGTAGCCGGCCGCTCGGCTCGCTCCCGGCAGATACCCCGGCCGCACCACCGCCCGCCCCGGACTCCGCTCGACGCCCTACGGGACGCCAGGCCGCGCGCGAAGCCGGAAACGGTTTCCGGTCCGGCCCCCGCAATCCCCGCGATACGCCGGCCGATGGACACGTCCGGGAAGCCGACCGCCGAGCCCGCGACGAAGCGGACGGGTAAGGCCGGCGCGAACCCGGACGATCGGGAAACGCCCTCTATCGCGCCGATAACGGGATTGAGCTCGCCGGCGGTATCTCGCCGGTAATGAAGCCTCGTCGAACCGGAACAGTCTCGACGCCCCGCCCGTGCGCACCGGCGCGACCGCCCCCGCTCCGGGCACGGGCGGATACCACCGCACCAGGACCTCGAGAGACATATCGCCGAGATAAGCCGGCCAACCGCGACGTCCGGCCCCGCCCGCGAAGCACCTTCGCGAGACCGGCTTCGACGAGCGCCAGGCAGAAACGGCCGTTTCAATGGTGCGCGATGCGGTCAGCGCCGACCGCGGCGAAGGCGCGACGAAGGCCGACGTCGCCGAAGTCCGTGCCGCCCTCGACGAGCACCGCGCTGCAACTTTCGGCAGGGACGGCGACGGTCCTTTTCCGTCCCTACCTTGTTGCCCCCCAAAGCACCAAGCAAACCGCCGATAATCGCACCGGGTACGGTTCCAGCAATCGCGCCTAGCGGTCCCGCCGCGATACCAACTTTTGAGCCTACCGCCGCCCCGGTGCACGCCAATGCAATGAGCCCGCCCGCGGTCCATTTTTCTTCGGATGTCCACATCGTTCAATCCTCCGGATTGATTCGTCCGCCCCGTGGCGAACGTGGAAACAGCCTCGCCGGTATCCGCCGCGCTCCCTCCGCGTTACCGCCCCTTGGGACCCGGCTTACCCTCCGGCTTGCGCCAGCAGCGCTCCGGCCGTCACACCCACAACCGCCGCCACCAGCGCCAGCGCCCACAGCAGCACCCGATACCGCCGCGGCACTCTCAAGCGTACCGCTCGACGCCGATACCCGGACCCGTGCAGCCGCCTCATGGATTCATTGCGCCCTTGCCCGAACCACGCGAAGCCGCCTGCACGCCGCCCTACGGGACGGAGACGCCCCGGCCGTACCACCGGGCACGCACCGCCCCCGAACGGCGCCCCACGGTACGCCAGGACCGCCCGCGAAGCCGGAAAACGGTTCCCGGGCCGGCTCCCGGACCCCGCAATCCACGCGAACGGGTAAGGCCGGCACGGTAACGCCGCAGTAGCGGCCGGGGTGCCGGCCACATCGCCGCGATAAGGTATACGTGGCAGACACCCTCCCCCGGGTCAGCATCCCTACGTCCGGCTCATTCTTCGAACGGATCCACGTGGAATCCTGCTCCCTGAAGCCTGGTCATGGTGGCTTGCGTAATAGCACGTAGAAATTCATCCCGAATCCTTCTCCCCCACCAAGGGACAACTTCATGCAGATCCTCATCGGGTCCGATGATTGGCGGATGGGGTTGGGCATTGCCTTCCTCACGGGCAAGAACGTCTATGACGACGCCCCTGACAGCGTCTCCGGCCCCTTCCCCCAATACCGCCGAAATTCCTTCTACGATGTCCACGTCACAGTCGTCTGGGTTTTGGGCCGCCATCGCCCGCTCAACTATCGCTTGGATCTGTTCTTCATTCATGTCGATGGTTCCTGTCTGTCAAAGGGTGCCGCGTTACAGCCCGTAAAGCTGCGTGCAGCGATTTCGTTGATGGTTGAGAAGCTTCACCGTGACTTCCCACACGTCGCTTTGCTTACCGCCGCCATCAGCATGGATAGCGAGATAGGTATCGGTAAGAACATATCGCGCGTCTTCGACCGCGGCATCACGGGCTGCTTTCGCCTCTTTCCGGGCGGAATCGCGGGCTGCTTTGGCGGCATCGCTCTCGGTCTTAAATTTCTCAAGACGCATTCGCGTAGCTGCCTCGTAAACATTATCCGCATCTTGCTTGGCGACCTCGTAAGCGTTTTCCGCTGCTTGTTCAGCATTGACACGATCATCCCATGATTTAGCGGCAAACGCCTTTTGTCTCGCGGCGGCCCAAACATCGCTCGCCCTTTGTATGGCGGCATCCCTGACGGCCCGCGGCTCTTGCACAGCGGCTTCGTAGGCTTCCCAAGGCTTTGTTGCTTTATAGGCTTCGTAGGAGGCCACCGCCTTTTGCACGGCGGCTTCGTAGGCGGCTTCCGCCTCCGCATTCGTATTCTCGAAAACAACATCAGCCTCCGCGTATCGTGTGCAAGCTTCAATGGTCGGATCACCTTGCGCCTGGACGGCAGGTATCGCGGCCGCGAGCCCCCCCAACGCGACCAGCACCGCACCCGCCTTCATCCATGCCTTCATCGTTCACCCCTCCGGGTTGATTCGTCCGCCACTGTGGCGAACGTGGAAACAGACTCTCCGACCGCCCTCCGGGAGTCAAGCCGGCATCGAGCACGCCAAGCGGCCCCGATGGCCGCCCTGTCTCGCCGGTATCCGGACCCGTGCAGCCGCCTCATGGGTTCATTGCGCCCCTGACCGAACCACGCGACGCCGCCCGGAAGGCGCCTGCACGCCGCCCTATGGGACGCGACCGCCCCGGCCGCGCCACCACACACCCCGGACCCCGATCGGCGCCCTACGGGACACCAGGGCGCCCACGAAGCCGGAAACGCCTCCGGCCCTGCCGAGTCCCGGCCATTGTGGAGCTCCGCCGCTCGTCGCGGCCCACGGGGCGCCCAGGGCTCCCCGGCGACGCCGATACGCCTTCCCCCCGCCCCTTCACACCAGCCCGCCCACGAACGCCTGCTTGCGCACCGGCACCACCGGTTCCAGCCGCGGCGCCCGCCGGCCGCACCCCCGGCACCGCAGCAGGCCCGCGACGTCCTCGAACTCCATCCCCCCGTGCGCGCGCGCCGACCTCGCCAGCACCTCCCCCGGCTCCACCCGGCCCTCCCGGCCGCACCCCTCGCACACCGCGATGAACCGCCACGACCCCTCCGCGTAGTCGCGCAACGTCAGCATCAGCGGAAGTCCTCGAGATCCGGAATGCGACCGTAGGCAATCTTCGCTCCCGCGTACCCCGCCGCCGCGCTGGACGCATCCCCGCAGTGCCCGAGCCCGACCACCGTGCGGCCGTAGCGCTCGTTCAAGGCGTCGACCGCCTCGCTCAACGCCCGCGCCTTCTCCCGGTCCGGGCCGCCCCGCGCGAACAGCTCCCCCTGCCGCCCATCCACCGCAGCCAGGCGGTCGAACCACACATGCACCCGGTAGAGCCCTCCGCCGGCGCCGTCCGCCGCGAGAGACGCCCACAGCCGCCCCAGCGCCGCGAGGCACGTCCGGTTGTCATTCACGCGGTCCAGCGCCTCCGTCCCCTGCCAGAGCGGCGCCCCCAGCCGCTCCACCGCCAGGCCCAGCCGCCCGGCGGTCCAGCCCTCGCGCCGAAGCCGACACGCCGCCTTCACCACCAGCAGCCGCACCCACGGGCGCGCTGTCGCCGCGCTCCTGGCCTCCGGCGGGAGTACCCGGCCATGCCCGACCGACCCCCGCCGCGTGCGCAGCGGCCCGACGTCGTGCCCGTGCAGCGCGTACCACAGCCTCTCCCCGTGCACGCTCCCCCACACCGCCCGCAACGCCCTCGGCCGCGCGGCCCACAGCGCCGACACCGTGTCGATCCCCGCACGCTGCAGCCGCTCCCGAACCCGCCCGCCCACACCGGGGAGATCTTCGAGGTCGAGCTCCAGCAGCCGGCCCGGCAGCGCATCGAGCACCGTGAGCCCGTCCGGCTTGTCCATCGCCGAGGCCACCTTCGCAAGCCAACGGCTCGACGCCACCCCCATCGAGCACGTCACCCGCGGACCGACCGCCTCGCGAAGCCGCGCCTTGATGCGCCGCCCCACGTCCTCCGCACCGTCCCGCGCCCCGAGAACGCAGCAGAGCTCGTCCATCGAGCACACCGCGTCGATCGGGATCTCGGCGTTCACCGCGTTCGCGATCCGGCGCTGCACCCGCACGTAGAGATCCGGGCACTGGCTCACCAGGGCAATCCCCGGGCAGCGCCGCCGCGCCTCGTCCACCCCGGTCCCGGTCCCGACCCCGTGACGCTTCGCCGCCGCGTTCGCCGAGATCACACAGGTACGCACCTCCGGGTACGGGAGCACCGCCACCGGGCGCCCGTGCAGCGCCGGCGCCGCTTGCTCCTCCACCGCGGCGAAGTACCCATCGAAGTCCAGGTACAGGCGCCTCCGGCCATCCTGGGTCCCTGTCGGCATGACCGCTCCCCTCACCCGGCCTCCGGGCGCACGACCTCCGGCACGTCGTTCCTCGGGCTGCTCACCAGCGCGCTCACCCGCCGGAGCTCGAACGGCCCCGCGTGCGGCGCCTGCACGCACCCGCTCCGCAGGCGTCTCCGCCGCCATCCCCGCCGTTCGCCGGGATCAGCCGCGCCGGTGCCGGATCGCCGCTCGGAACGCGGATTTCGGCGCGGACTCGGGCGTTCGTCGTTTCGACCTCTTCTTTGAACAAGAAGGTAGGCGAGCGGTCTGCTCGCGACATTGGAAATTCCAATGAAGAAGCTCCGTAGAGTCATCAAGCTGCTCATCCTGATCCTGGAATTGCTGCTCATGTGTTGAGCGCGGGCGATCGCCGATGGATCTTGGATCTTGGGGACTTCCAAGGCAGGGTTCCTCCGCCCGGGCGATTCCTCGCTCCGTGACTCTGCCATCGTTCGAGCCACCTCGTCAGAGCAGCCAGCCCAGCTCGGTCACCGCGAGCACCACGACCCACACGCCTACGGCCACGACCAGGGCCCAGGACAAGACCGCAACGAGCCCTCTCATCATGTCCATCCCCCCGGGACTCATCGACCTCGACACCTCCCGGAACGCGCGGCAGCCCCGACCACGCCGGCCGGGGCCGTCTTGCCGCGTCCTACACCGGGCGGGAGCCGCGGGGCAGTTAACGGCCGTGCCCGTTAAACGGCGGCGCCTCTCCGGGGCGGACTCGCGTTGACGCGGACGGACAAGGCCGGGGCGGTAACGCCTTCGTAACGGCCGGCGCCAGGCACGGGGTCACCCCGGCCACGTCGCCGGCGCGAAGGGTATCCACGGCAGGCTCCCGCCCCGCGCTCCGCATCCCTACGTCCGGCTCATTCTCCGCAAGGGGAGGGCGCTGTGCCCTCACGTTGGCCGGCTTGTCGTCCGGCTTGCGCTCCGGCCCGTGAGCCCGCCGCCCCTCCTGCCCCGCCCCGGCGGGGGAGGGGCGGCGACACTTCTACGGGAGCGGAGCGATGCAGGCAAGGATTCCGGGGCGGGTGCTGGCGGCCGTAGCGGTCACGATGCTGGTGGCTGCCGGAGGGGCAGACGGTAGCCAGAGGTGGATCCGTGGCCTCCCCGTCGTCATGTCCGATGATGGCCACTACGAGGGTGCCTGGCGCGACGGCCAGCCGCATGGGCACGGCGTCATGGTGTGGCCGGAGGGGTGGCGCTACGAGGGAGAGCTGCGTAGCGGCTCGCCTCACGGGGAGGGTGTCTACACGTCCCCTGACGGGGAGCGCATCGATGGTGCTTGGTGGTCGGGCAGATCTGGCGGGAATGAAAGGGCGGACGGCGCGAGGGGGATAGGTGTTCAGACGTCCCCGGACGGGACGTTCTACGAGGGCGGGTTCCATCGGGGCATGCTCCACGGGCAGGGCGTCATGACGTCGCCAGTCAGCTTTCGGTGGGTCTGGGATGGTTACTTGAAGAGCGAGTATCGCCCGGGCATACATCGCTACGAGGGCGGGTTCCGCGATGGCATGTACCACGGGCAGGGGGACATGACGTGGCCGGACGGGACGCGCTATGAGGGCGGGTTCCGCGCCGGCGACTACCACGGGCAGGGGGTCAGGACGTACAAGAGCGGGAAGCGCTACGAGGGCAGTTGGGACGATGGCATGTTCGACGGGGGCGTGTACACGTCGCCGGACGGGCGGCGCGTCACGTGCTTCTCTGGTGAACCCTGTCCCGCGACGCCCTGATGCGCGCCGAAGCCCCGTGCGGAGCGGATGGGGGCAGCGCTACCGTTGGGCGGTGCGCATCTGCTCGACGATGCCGGTGAGCTGGCTCTGTCCCTGGGTCAGCCGGGTGATGTGCTTCTCGAAGGCTTCGCGGTCGGCGCGGGCCTCGTCGCGGAGCCGGGCGCTCTCGGCCTGCCAGGCGGCGCGGTCGGCCTGCAACGCGGCACGGTCGGCGCGGGCCTCGTCGCGGAGCCGGGCGCTCTCGGCCTGCCAGGCTTCACGGTCGGCGCGGGCTTCGGCGCGAATGTCGCCGGTGCTGCTGATGACGAAGCCGGCCAGGGTGAGGACGAGGGTGGCCAACGTGAGGCCGACGGTCACGATGGCGACGGTCTCCTGGCTGAGCTTGAGCATGGAGCGGCGCCTCCCGTAGGTAGCAGGGCAGGTCCTGGGGAGTGTCGTCCTTCCCCCTGCGCCGTGCAAGCCCGGTCGGGCGGGGTCGCGGGCGCCCTACTCCCCCTTCGTCGCCTCGCGGATGAGGTGCAGCAGGTCGAGGGCCGCCTCGGGGGAGCCGCGGAGGTAGTCGGCCAGCGCCGGGTTCTCCGCAAGGAGGGCGTCCTGCGCGCGGTCCGGGGGCTCGGAGGGCCTCGCCGCCGCGGGGCTGTGCCGCGATGAAGGCGCCGGCGCCCGGAGCCGGTCGAGGATCGGGCCGAGCGCCTCGGGGCGCTCGCGGGCGATGCGTTCGAGGACGGGGTTGGCCTCGAGGAGCGCGTGATCGGCGGCCTCGCGCCCGACCAGGTCGGCCGGTGCGGCGTGGGCGGCGAGCGCGGCGAGCAGCCCCGCCGGCACGCGCCACCGGGCGCGGCTCACGGTGCGCCCTCCGCCGCGTCGCCCGGGGGGCGGGTCCAGCGCGAGGGCGGTGCAGTCAAGCCCGCGGCAGGCGCATCCGTGCCTTTCCGGTGGCATACTGGCACATCGTATCGCGCCCTCGAGGTGGGGTACGGAAGTGGGGTACGGGTCGGCGGATGCGAGGAAATGGCTTTCTTCAAGGGGTTTTGTGGTGTCGGGTCGGGACGCGGGTCCCGCCCGCTTGAACAACGGTGGGCCTGCGGCCCACTGCGGGCGGGACGCCCGTGTTCCGGAGGAACACGCCGACCCCAGGTCACGACCGGCGCCTGGTTCCGGCTCCGCCGGGTGAAGGCGAGGGGGTCAGGTCCATGAATCCGGCGCACTGGTTCAGAAGCTTCCTGGCCCGCAACGGCGCGGGGCTCGGGACGTGGCTCCTGGTCGCGGTGGGCTTCTGGATCTTCGTCATGATCCTGATGCCGCAGATCGCGATGGTCGACTTCTCGTTCCGGCACAACCTGCCGCCGGCCGAGCAAGGCGGCCCGAAGGACGTCTACACCACCGAGCACTACGAGTTCATGGTCTACGGCAGCGCCGAGGCCACCGGCGACTACAACACCGTGGACCTCACGGTGTTCGCGCGCACCCTCGTCACCGCGTTCCTGGTGACCCTCGCGGACCTGCTGATCTGCTACCCGATCGCCTACTTCCTCGCCCAGTCCGCGCGCGGGGGCTGGGCGCGGCTCATGGTGCTCTCCCTCATCGTCCCGTTCTGGGTCAACGAGATCCTGCGCGCCTTCGCCTTCCGCATCCTGTTCGGCTCCGCCGGGGTCATCAACGGCCTCCTGCTCTGGCTCGGGGTCACGGACCAGCCGGTGGACTTCATCCGGGAGAACGTCGCCCTCTACACCGGGCTCACCTACGCCTTCATCCTGCTGATGATCTTCCCGCTCTACAACGCCATCGAGAGCCTGGACCGCAACCAGATCGAGGCGGCGCGGGACATGGGGGCCTCGTGGCTGCGCATCCACTGGCGGGTGGTCATCCCCTTCGCGAAGCCCGGCATCAGCTCGGGCTGCACGATGGTGTTCATGCTCACCGCCGGCGCGCTGGCCGCGCCGCAGATCCTCGGCGGCCCCAGCAGCCTGTGGTTCACCCAGATCATCTACCAGTGGTTCAACACCGGCAACAACTGGCCGCGGGGGTCGGCCTACGCGATCATCCTGCTCGTCTCGACCATCCTCCTCGTGCTGCTGGTGATGCGGATCTTCAAGGTCCGCCTCGGGGAGATCGCGAAGTGAGGTCGGACACCCTCGCCCGCACCTTCGTGCTGGGCTTCGTCTGCCTGTTCTTCGTCTACCTGTTCGGGCCGCTCATCGTCATGAGCGTCACCGCCTTCAACAGCTCGCAGTTCCCGCGGGTCACGCCCTTCGAATGCTTCTCGGTGGAGTGGTTCGAGATCCTCGTCAACGACGAGAAGCTGATGCGGGGACTGCGCAACAGCCTGATCATCGGGGCCGGGGTGGTGCTGCTGGCGGTGCCCATCGGGCTGGCCGGGGCGCTGATGCTGACCCAGATCCCCAACCGGGTGCGGCCCTGGTACTACACCATCGTGATCTCCCCGATCCTCATCCCGGGGGTGGTGCTGGGGATCTCGACGCTGGTGTTCTGGGACCGGCTCGGACGGATGTTCGGCGCGGGCCAGAACAGCGTCTTCTACGACGGGATCTTCCTCACCGTCATCGGCCAGGCGACGTTCGTCTCCGCCTACAGCATGCTGATCTTCATCTCCCGGCTCCAGCGCTTCGACACCGCGCAGGAAGAGGCCGCGCTCGACCTCGGCGCGACCCACGTGCAGACCTTCCGCAAGGTGCTGCTGCCCTTCCTCAAGCCCGCCGTCGGATCGGCCGCGGTGCTTGCGTTCCTGGCCTCGTTCGAGAACTACAACACCACCGTATTCACCAGCCTGACCAGCGAGACCCTGATCACGGTGCTCGCGAGCAAGGTCCGCTACGGCATCAACCCCTCCATCAGCGCGCTGGCGGTGATCATCGTGGCCCTCACCCTGGCCGGGGCGGTGGTCTACGAGATCATGAAGCGGCGCGAGGCGGCGGCGGAGCGCGAATCGGCCCGCGTCGCCCGCGGCGAGATCGAGACCCGCGCCCGCCGGGCCGCCCTGATTGCCGATCCGGCCCTCATCCTCTTCGTCCTGATCTGCGTCGCCGGGCTCGGCACCGTCTACTTCGCGGGGACGATGGGGGTCGAGGAGTGCAAGGCGGAGGTGAAGGCGGAGAAGAAGCGGCTCACGGAGCAGCGCGTCAAGGAGCGGCGGACCCTGCAAATGTTCAAGGGGGCGGCCCCCGGCGAGCAGACCGGCCAGGGAGCGGCGCCGGCCCGGTCGTCCGACGTCGAGGCCAAGGGCACCGAGGGTTATCAGGGCATCTTCGCTCCGAGCAACCTCCAGGAGCAGGCAGGCGCGGCCTCCGGGGAGCCGGCGCAGGAGGACGATGCTCCCGCGAAGGGCACCGAGGGCTACCGGAACATCTTTGCGCCCCGGAACCTGGAGAGCCAGGCCGGCGCCGGCGAGCCGGGCGGGAAGAAGGATGAGTAGCGCGGCATCGACCGGCCCATTCCGGAGCGCCCGGTTCCGGCCGGATCGGCGTACACTTCCGGGCATGGCCGCTACGTTTCCTCGCAAACCGGATCCGGCTCCGCCCTCCGCGGTGGCGCCCGGCGTCCGGGATGACGCCGGCAAACCGAAGCCGGGACGATGGACCCCCTGGCTCGCGGGATTGCTGTTCGTCGTCGCCTTCGCGTGGGCGTCCGGCCTGCTCGACAAGACCGCCTCCCTCGGCATACGGTTCTTCGAGCTGTACGCCCAATCGCAGCTCGCGATGCTTCGAGCCGCCGACAACGTGGCCAACGGACGCGCCGAGTATGCGGTACTGCTCCAAGAGGGGACGAACCTCGCCATGCTGAAGGCGAAGCTCGATCCGGCGCCCACCATGCAGTACGAGCGCGAATCGGCCATACCGGGCTGGATCGTGGTCTCGGTGGCGGACGGTGACCGCGACGCGGTGACGGCGTTGAAGTCCTCCGACTTCGCGCGCCTCGTGGTTCCGAACCGGGGCCTCTGGATCTGTCACTGAGACCCCGGCGTGCAGCCCGCCCGGTCGTGACGTGCCTTTTCCGCAGCCCGGCCGGTCCGTCATCCTCTCCACCATGATTCCGGGCATGATTCCGGGATAGCGAAGGAGCGAAGGGCCATCCCGCCATGGCGACGAACGACGACCGGCCGGCGCGTACCGTCGAGCCGACGCCCGGGCCGGAGCTGCCGATCCGCGATCCCCACCACCACCGTCAGAAGAACCCCGCGTCCGGCATGTCCTCCTTGCGCCTGGCGATGAACGTTCGCAACGCCTCGTCGATGGCCGGGTCGAGTCCGGGATCTTCGTAGGTTTCCAGCAGCCGCTTCCACTGCGCGTTCGCGCGCCGGGCCGCGTCGAGCCCGCCCTCCGCCGCCCACTGCTCGTAGGAGTCGTTGTCGCTCACCGTGGATTCGTAGAACGCGCTGAGGAAGTTCTCCCTCGTATGCGCGCTGCCGAGGAAATGCGCGCCCGGCCCCACCTCCCGGATGGCGTCCATCGCCTGCGCGTTCTCCGAAAGGTCCATCGTGCCGAACAGGCTCGCCACCTTGCCGCAGAGGTCGGCGTCGAGGATGGTCTTCTCGTAGCCGGTGACGAGGCCGCCTTCGAGCCAGCCGGTGGCGTGGTTGATGAAGTGCGCGCCCGCCATCATCGCCATCAGCAGGGTCCACGCGCCTTCCTGCCCGGCCTGGGCGTCGGGGAGCTTGGAGGCGGAGAGCGAGCCCACGGTGTGCAGGGGCACGCCGAGCCGGCGCGCGAGCTGGCCGGCGGCCAGCACCATCTTCCCGGCCTCCGGGGTGCCGAAGGTGGGGGCGCCGCTGCGCATGGACATGGTGCTCGCGAACGCCCCCATGAGGCAGGGCGCACCGGGGTTGACGAGCTGCACCAGGCAGAGCGTGGCCAGCGCCTCGGCCAGCACCTGGGCCAGGGTTCCGGCCACCGTGCACGGGCTCATGGCCCCGGCCAGGGTCCACGGCGTGCACGCCACCGGCTGGTTGTGGCGCGCGTAGACCTTGAGCGAGCCGGACATGGCCGAGTCCATGACCAGCGGGGCGTTGGTGTTGCTCACCGCGTAGAGGCAGGGATGCTCGCGCAGGAAGTCCTCCCCGAACACGATCTTCGCCATGTCCACCGCGTCCTGCGCCCGCTCCGCCCCGAGGAACGCGCCCATGAAGGGGCGGTCGGAGTAGCGGACGTGGTGGTAGAGCATGTCGAGGTGGCGGGTGCCGGCGGGGAGGTCCACCGGCTCGCAGACGATCCCCCCGGAGTGGTGCAGGTGGGGGATGGCGTGGTGGATCTGCACGAGCTTGCGGAAGTCGTCGAGCGTGGCGTAGCGCCGGCCCGCGTCGAGGTCGTGCACGAAGGGCGGCCCCCACGAGGGGCAGAGCACGGTGTGGCCGCCGCCGATGGTGACGGTGTTCGCGGGGTTGCGGGCATGTTGCGCGAACTCGCGCGGTGCGCTGGCGCGGATGATCCGTCGGCACATGCCGGGCTCGAAGCGCACCCGCTCGCCGTCCACGGCGGCGCCCGCATCGCGGAAGACGGCGAGGATCCCGGGGTCGCCGCGAAACTCCATCCCGACGTCCCGGAGCAGGCGGTCGGCGTTGCGCTCGATGAGTTCGAGGCCCTCTTCGTCGAGGACGTCGAGGGGGCCGAGCGCGCGGCGGATGCAGGGTGCGCGGGGTGCGGCGGCGGGACGGCGGCGCGACTCCACGCGGGCCGCCCGCCCGCGCCCCCGGCGGCCTCGTTTCGGGGCGGTCTCCGCCGGTTCGATCGTCATGCGCGCCATTCCCGGATCCTCAAGTTTCGGGATTCGCCGACCGAAATGGATTCCCGCTTTCGCGGGAATGACGGCCAGTGTAAAAGTAACGTGTCTCGCTGAAATGACGTCATTCCCGCGAAAGCGGGAATCCATCGCCTGATTCAAGGTATGTTGAATCCCGAAACTTGAGCCGGATCCACCGTGTCCACCGCGAGAGCCTCGGGTACATCCGCCGGGCGAATGCCGATCCTTCGGCGCAAGCTCGCACACTATGCCACCATCCGACGGCACCCGTGCGCCGGACCGCACGTATCCTGCACTGGGCCTGGCGACGGACGGAAACGGGCCGAGGGCTGTTCCGAGACATTGCTTCCGGGAGTCCTGCGGCGCAGACTCCCGGACTCGAACCGCATGGGCATGGCGCCGTCCGGCGTACGCGCGCACCGAGGAGGGGAACATGGGCAAGGCGAAGAAGGCGAAGACGTCCGGGGAAGCGGCCCGGAAAACGGCGGCCACGAAGGCGAAGCGGACGCCCGCCGCCGCAAGGGCGGGGTCGGCGAAGGGCAATGGCGGCGCCGAACCGGCAGCCCGGCCGAAGAAGATCGAGAACAAGCGCTACGAGAAGGAGCTGTTCGCGCTCCAGGTCGAGCTCGTGAAGATGGTCGAATGGATCAAGCATGAAGGGCTCAAGGTGGTGGTCATCTTCGAGGGGCGCGACGCGGCCGGCAAGGGCGGCGTCATCAAGCGCATCACCCAGCACCTGAGCCCGCGCATCTGCCGGGTCGTCGCCCTGCCGGCGCCGACCGAACGCGAGCAGACCCAGTGGTACTTCCAGCGCTACGTGCCGCACCTGCCGGCCGCCGGCGAGATGGTCCTGTTCGATCGAAGCTGGTACAACCGGGCCGGCGTCGAGCGGGTCATGGGTTTCTGTTCCGACGAGGAGCACCGCGAGTTCCTGCGCACGTGCCCGGAGTTCGAGCGCATGCTCGTGCGCTCCGGCATCAAGCTCATCAAGTACTGGTTCTCCGTCTCCGACGAGGAGCAGGAGAAGCGGTTCCAGAGCCGGATCACCCAGAGCCACAAACGCTGGAAGCTCAGCCCGATGGATCTGGAATCGCGGCGGCGGTGGGTCGAATACTCCAAGGCGAAGGACGACATGTTCGCGCACACCGACATCAAGCAGGCGCCCTGGTACGTCGTCGACGCGGACGTGAAGAAGCACGCGCGCCTGAACTGCATCCGCCACCTGCTGAGCAGGATCCCCTACGAGGATCTGACCCCGGAGCCGATCTCGCTTCCGAAACGCACCGATGCCGGCGCGTACGTGCGCCCGCCGATCACCGACCAGACGTTCGTCCCACCGGTGTATCCCGGCGCCTGAGCCGGCCTCGGCCGATCCCGATCCGACGCCGGCATCGCTACGGAGCGGAGCAGCACACCGCGGGACCGGCGCCTTTGCCAGGCCGGTCGGACCGAGGGGCCTCGCGGGTGATCGAATCACCCGCCTGCGCCTCCGCTTGCCCTCATGCGGCTCGCGCGACGCCTCGCCGTCAGGCCACGGCGAGCATTCCGTGGTGCTCGATGAACTCCTCCACGGCCGGCACCCCCTCGCCCGACTTCAGGTTCGTGAACAGGAAGGGCCGGCTTCCCCGCATCCGTCCCGCGTCCCGCTCCATGACTTCGAGCGACGCCCCGACGTGGGGAGCGAGGTCCACCTTGTTGATGACCAGCAGGTCGGAGCGGGTGATCCCCGGCCCCCCCTTGCGCGGGATCTTGTCCCCGGCGGCAACGTCGATGACGTAGATCGTGAGATCGGAGAGCTCCGGGCTGAAGGTGGCGCTGAGGTTGTCCCCGCCGCTCTCCACGAAGACGACCTCCAACGGCCCGAGGCGGGTGCAGAGCTCGTCCACGGCCGCGAGGTTCATGGAGGCGTCCTCGCGGATGGCGGTATGGGGACAGCCGCCGGTCTCGACCCCGACGATGCGGTCGGCGGCCAAGGCGTCGTGCCGGACCAGGAATTCAGCGTCCTCCCGGGTGTAGATGTCGTTGGTGACCACCGCCACCCGGTAGCGGGACCGCATCCGGCGGCACAGATGCAGCAGCAACGCGGTCTTGCCGGAGCCGACGGGGCCGCCGACCCCGACCCGCAACGTTCGTGGGGCCACGAATGGTCGTGCACCCATCGAAGCTCGTGCGCTCATGGTGACTCCCTATACGGACGCGAGGGCGCTGCCCGTCGAGTCCGGGTCTGCCGACCTGGTGCCGACCCGCCCTGCATCAACGTCCACTTCACCGGCGGTACGAGAACGCCTTGGCGAACCGCCACAGCAGGTAGTCGCCGCAGGTGATGGGCTCGTCGCGCGGCGTCTCGCCGCCGGCGCAGAACGCGCGCGGATCGACGAGGGTCTCGAAGTTCGGATCGTAGGCGAGCACGAGGGACAGGCGCTCCCGGCCGCTCGCGTTGATCACGCGGTGCACGGTGGAACGGTACCGGCGATTGGACCAGCGCTCCAGCAGATCGCCGACGTTGACGACGAGGGTGCCGGGGATCGGGGGCATCGCGGCCCAGTCGCCGTTGCGCCGCTGTATCTGGAGCCCCCCGACCTCGTCCTGGCAGAGCACGGTGAGCACCCCGAAATCGGTGTGCGGGGCCACCCCGAACCGATCCTCCCCGGCGCCGTCCGGCTGCGGGGGGTAGTACTGGAGCGATCCCCGGCTCACCGGCCGGTCGCGGAGCCGGATGAAATGCTCCGCGTCGAGGCCGGCGCCGAGCGCGAAGCCCCGCAGCAGGTCTTCCGCACACGCGCTCGCCGCCTCGAAGTAGGGATGGACGGAGGGCTTGAGCGCCGGCATCGCCGCCGGCCATACGTTCGGCCCGAGGAGGGGGTTCGCGGGCGGCGTCTCGCCGTCCGGCCCGCGGCCGGAGTAGCCGGACTGGCCGGATTCGTGGTGTGCCTCGCCTCCCGGTCCGGCGGCGGACGCGCCGGGGGATCCGGCTCCCTGCGCGACGGCGGGCGCATCGCCGGCCCTGGCGCCCGGCCCACCATGGAGCTCGATGCCCCAATTGAAGCTCTCCTTGAGATCGAGCCTCGCGCCGTCGTACATCTGCGTCGAGCCGGGCTTCAGGTACCCGTGGTGGAACCGGTTCGTATCGGCTTCGCGCTTGGCCGCCTCCGGCAACCGGAAGAACTCCAGCGCCGCGCGCCGCGCCCGCTCGACGAGGCCGGGGTCGATTCCGTGGTTCCGCACATACAGGAAGCCGGTTTCGGTGGCGGCCCGGGCCAGCTCGGCCCCGACCCCGGCCGGGTCGGCGCCGTCGCGCAAGGGGGCGACGTCGATCACCGGAACCTCGCCGGCGTCGATCGGCACGGCTCTCGTTCGTGGGGTCATGGATGCCTTCCGGGGAATCGGGAGTCCGGATCGTCTCCGGGAGTGTACTCCGATGAGTGATGGACGAGAGCCGCTGGGCACGCCGGTCACGTGCGGGCGGAGCGCATCTGGACCTCGAATCGAAAGGACACTGCCGGGAAGATGGAGGCGGACCCCGTGTTCCTGGGGCGGTTCGGACTTCGCCGCGGGATCCACCGCCTCCGCGCCGTGGTCGCCGCACTCGACACCCGGCTCCGGAACGATCTCGCGACGAAGGGCGATGAGAGCACTGGTACAGGCGCCGCGGTTGAGTGCGCTCGCGATTCCGCGTAGAAACGCCGCCGGACCCCGGACTTCCCCGATCGGAGGATGGCACGATGACGGACATCGACCCGGCAGCGCTGGCCGCGTTGCGCGCATGGGACACGCCGACGATCTGCAACGCGCTCGAAGTGGTGGCGCCCCACCGGCGGGCCACCGGCTTCACCGTCGAGCACCTGCACTGCCTGGATCCGGCGCTGGAGCCGATCGCCGGCTACGCGCGGACCGCGACGATCCGCGCCGTCGAGCCGTCGCCGCTGCCGCCCGATGCGGTCAAGGCGAAGCGCGCCGCGTACTACGGATACGTCGCGGCGGAGCCGGGTCCGAGCGTGGTGGTGATCCAGGACCTCGACCCCAATCCCGGGCTCGGCGCATTCTGGGGCGAGGTCAACACCGCGGTCCACAAGGGGCTCGGCGTGCTCGGCTGCGTGACGAACGGCTCGATGCGCGACCTCGGCGATTGCGCGCCGGGCTTCCAGCTTCTGGCCGGAAAGATCGGGCCGAGCCACGCCCACGTGCACATCGTCGATTTCGGCGGGCAGGTCAACGTGGCCGGCATGACCGTGCGTGACGGCGACGTGGTGCACGCGGACCGCCACGGCGCGGTGGTCGTTCCCCGCGAGGCGGTCGCGAAGCTCCCCGAGGCGGTGGACCTCCTCACCCGGCGCGAGGCGGTGATCCTCGACGCGGCGCGGGCCGGCGGATTCGACATCGACGTGCTGAAGCGCGCAATGGCCGATTCGGCGGAGATCCATTGAGCGCCGCTGCAGGGGGCTCCATCCGTCCGGTCATGCGCGGATGGCACATGCCCGGCTCGACATCCGTTCGACAGTCCGATGCGTCCGTCCGGTCATGCGCGGGCGGCACGAAGGGGAGCGCAAGCAGCCGGTCGCCATCCGGCGCCCGTCCGGCCATGCGCCAACGTCACCCTCCACGATGGTATGCCGAGGGCTCGGCATCGACGGACGAACGCGCCGTCGCAGGCAGGCGGCAGGCGGTTCCACGGAGCTCAAGTTTCGGGATTCGCTGACCGAAATGGATTCCCGCTTTCGCGGGAATGACGGCCAGAAGGCCACGGCCAGCGTAAAAGTAACGTGTCTCGCTGAAATGACGTCATTCCCGCGAAAGCGGGAATCCATCGCCTGATCCAAGGTATTTTGAATCCCGAAACTTGAGCACGGAGGTGTACCGAGTGGCGGCGAAGAAGCTCCTGTTCATCCAGCGTATCCACGATTGCGGCCATGCCCTCGCGGCGAGCCGCGGCGACGTCGAGATCGAGGTCTACGAGGGGCGCGAGCCGGCCGAGATCAAGCGGCGCATCGTGGATGCGGACGCGATCGTGGTGCGTACCGCGGTGATCGACCGGTCGGTGATCGACGCGGGCCGGCGGCTCGCGATCATCTCGCGCCACGGCGTCGGCTACGACGCGGTGGACGTCGAGGCGGCGGCGCAGCGCTCGATCCCGGTGACCATCACCCCGCTCGCCAACTCCGTCTCGGTGGCCGAGCATGCGATGTTCCTGCTGCTCGCGCTGGCGAAGAACGCCCGCGAGAACGACGCGGCGGTCCGGGAGGGCCGCTTCGAGCCGGCGCGGGTCTCGATGAAGCCGATCGACCTCGCGGGACGCAGCCTGCTCATCGTCGGGTTCGGCCGGACCGGCAGCCGGGTGGCGCCGCGGGCGCTCGGGTTCGGCATGCGCGTCCATGCCCTCGACCCCTACGTCGACCGATCCGTGATGGAGGCGGCGGGCTGCACGGTGGTCGAGGATCTGCATGCCGCGCTGCCGGAGATGGACGCGGTGACCGTGCATACGCCGCTCGACGACGAGACCCGGGGGATCATCGGCGCGAGGGAGCTGGCGTTGATGAAGCCGACCGCGTTCGTCGTCAACACCGCGCGCGGCGGCGTGGTGGCCGAGGATGCGCTGGCCGATGCGCTCGAAGGGAGACGGATCGGCGGCGCCGGCCTCGACGTGTTCGAGTCCGAGCCGGCGCCGCCACGCCCCGGCCACCCGCTCCTCGCCTTCGACAACGTCATCGTGAGCCCGCATTGCGCCGGGGTGACGATCGAGTCGTCGATGCGGATGGCGGAGTACGCGGTGCGCAACGTCCTCGACTGCTTCGACGGGAGGCTCGATCCGGAGGTGGTCGTGAATCGGCGCCTGATGCCGGAGACGCGCGGGTGATCCGCCAGGACCGGCGCGCGACCGCGAGACGTTCGCCTTCGGGACCTTCTGCCCGTACACGCGCACTCCCGCATCATCGGGGCCGGAGCCGGATGAAGCCGCTGTTCGCGCTGTCCATCGCGGGATGCGGGATGCACGTTACCCGCACGGCCGGTCGCGCACCGCCTGCGCGCAGAGGCGGCGGAATTGCCTCCGACCGTGGAGCGGCGTGATAGCATCACCTTATGTCTACAAGCATTTCGAAAGCGGCGGTGGTCCATCAGGCAGATTTCCCGAATGCCCACATCCGGCACTGGCGGGATGCCGAGTACCTGTTCGATGCCCAACGCTGGGCGAACGCCGATCAGCTATACGGCCTCAGTGCGGAGTGCGGGCTGAAGGCGGTCATGGTTGCAGACGGCATGTCGGTCGATGCGCTCGGAAGCCCTCTGGACAGGAACTACAGGCAGCACGTCGACACGCTCTGGGGCACGTTCCATGCCTTCGTTCAAGGCCGGCGAACAGGCCATCTGCTGCACCATCTGCCACAGTCCAACCCGTTCAAGTCGTGGCGCGTCGCCAACCGCTACGCCGACGACGTTCATTTCGATCAAACAACCGTCGCCTCGCATCGAGTCGCCGCGCGGCGGGTCCGTAAATTCTATTTGCGGCTCAAGGTGCTCGGTCATGTCTGAGGGTCCGGTCAGGTTCGACAGCATCTCCGCGCATGTCATCGACACGTTGGAAAGACACCCGAAGCCGCAAGGGATCGAGCGTATCTGCGTGGTTCGGGACTTGTATGGAAAGGTGCGAATTGCAGTAGCGGATGCGCTTGAAGCGAACGATGAATGTCGATCGTGGCTGAAGGACGAGGCCAGGTCGTTGTGCGAGAGGTTGGGGCCGCACGGCCATCCCCCGGAAGACACCGTGCTGTTTCTGGATGACGAGTTGATGGCGGAGCTCCACCGCGATGCGCGCGAGGTGCTGCCCGACGTGCTGCCCGGCGTGTACTGGATCGAGCGCCTGCTGACCGGCCGCGACTGGTGGACGGTCAACGGCGGCGACTCCGACACGGACACCTATACGCTGTACTCGGTCAAGGGGGGCGTGGGCCGCAGCACCTCCGCGGCCGTGCTTTCCTGGCATCTGGCCCGGCACGGAGAAGCCGTGCTCGTCGTGGATCTGGATCTGGAATCACCCGGCATCTCGTCCGCCATGCTCGACCCATCCATGCGGCCGGAATTCGGCGTGGTCGACTGGTTCGTGGAAGATCTCGTCGGACAAGGCGACGGCGTGATCGAAGACATGATTGCGAAGCCCTCGTGGCATGACGGCTTGCCCGGCGACGTTCGCATCGTGCCTGCGCACGGGGCACGATCCGGCGAGTACCTGGCCAAGCTGGGGCGCGTCTACATGGACACGGACGTTCGTTGGACGAAGCGCCTCGAACGATTGCTGTCGATGCTGCGGGGAGTCGTGGAGCCGACCATCGTGCTGCTGGAAAGCCGTAGCGGCTTGCACGACGTTGCCGCGGCGACCGTGACCGATCTCGATGCCCATGTCCTGCTGTTCGCCGTCGATTCGGAAACGAGCTGGGAAGGCTACGGAACCCTGTTCGAACATTGGCGCAGGCAGGATCTCGCGCGACGCATCAGGCAGCGACTCTCCATCGTATCGAGCCTGACGCCGGACGTCGGCACGGAAGCGTACATCGAGCGCTTTCGCGAGCGATCCTGGGACCTCTTCCAGGATCATCTGTATGACAAGCAGGACTCGCCCGAAGAATCCGACGGCTTTGTCTACGATCTCCTCGGGCATCATGCGCCGCACGATCCCTTCGTCGTCCACTGGACGCGCGGGCTTGCCGCCGGCGCCTCGTTGCGCACCATTGAGGGCACGACGGTCGATCAGGCGTACAGTGGTTTCTTGCAGCGATTCGACGAACTCATGCGCGTCAACCGGGGAGTCGAACCGTGAACGGCGTTGACGTGGAGAGGATGCGTAACGCGCTGGCGGAGCTGCCGGACGGAACCAGCCATGGTGATGAAGAGCCGGACCTCGGGGACGTCTATTTCCCGCAATCCCACTTGAAGGCGCTGCACCCGGACGTGCTCGTCGTCACGGGCATGCGCGGCGCCGGCAAGACGTTCTGGTGGAGCGCCTTGCAGAATGAGGCGGTGCGCGAGTTGATGGAACAGCGGCACACGCGCGCGAAGCTGAGCGGGAACACCATCCTGCGCACGGGATTCGGCGTGCGGACGGCGACGGACGAGTATCCGGGCAAGGACGTCCTCGAGCAACTCTTGCAGAACGAGACGGAACCCCGGTCGATCTGGCGAACGGTACAGGCGTGGCAGGTCGCACGGCAGGACCACCCGCTCCGATGCAGGGACGATTGGGCGTCTCGCACGGCGTATGTCCGGCAACACCCGGAGGTGATCGATCGCTTGTTCGAGGAGGAAGACGCCAGGCTGAACGAAGAAGGCCGCCATTGCGTCGTGCTCTACGATGCCCTGGACCGCGCCGCGGACGAATGGAGATCCATGTACCGGATCATTCGCGGGCTGCTTCAGACGGCCCTCGACATGCGTTCCTACCGGCGGATACGCATGAAGATCTTCCTTCGTACCGATCAGTTCGACAAGGCGGAGGTCGGCGACTTCCCGGATGCATCCAAGGTGCTGTCGTCCGCCGTCGAGCTGGGTTGGCCGCGTCACGAACTCTACGGACTGCTTTGGCATCTCTTGGGAAACGCGGCAGGCGCCTCGGAGGAAGTCCGAAAGATGCTGTCGTCCGTTGTCGATCCGAACTGGTCGCTTCAGGAACGGCCGGCGGTCGACCATCAAGGCTTTTGGCGGGTTCCCCATTCGCTGGTGTCCGAAGAATCGATCCAGCGGAAGACCTTTCATGCCATCACCGGAGGGTGGATGGGCAAGGATCGCCGGCGGGGATTCCCGTATACATGGATTCCCAACCATCTGGGCGACACGAAAGGAAAGGTCAGCCCCCGTTCGTTCCTCGCCGCCTTGAAATCGGCGGCCGAGGACACGAGGGATCGGCATGCCGATCACGGCCATGCCCTTCATTACGACAGCATCAAGCGGGGCGTGCGGAGAGCGTCCAGGATACGCGTGGACGAGCTGAAGGAAGACTATCCATGGGTGGACGAGTTGTTGAAGAGCCTGTATGGCATGGTGACGCCCTGCGACTTCGCCGACGTCGCCGAGCGGTGGGCCAAGCGGGGCGCCCTGGATCGCTTGCTCAATGAAGTCGAGTCCATGGACGTCAAGTTGCCGCCCAGCCGCATCGATGAAGGCCCCGACGGTGTGCGGCAGGACCTCGAATCGCTGCATGTGTTCCTGCGAATGCACGATGGCCGGGTGAACATCCCGGACGTGTTCAGGATCGGCTACGGCCTGGGCCGTCGCGGGGGCGTGCGACCGGTCGGGTAGCCGGACGAGGCTGTCCATCGGCGCACGGGAGCCGGCGTTGATGAAGCCGACCGCGTTCGTCGTCGACACCGCGCGCGGCGGCGTGGTGGCCGAGGCCGCGCTGGCCGATGCGCTCGAAGGGAGGCGGATCGGCGGCGCCGGCCTCGACGTGTTCGAGTCCGAGCCGGTTCCACCGGGCTCGAAATCCCGGCGAGCCGGAGCCGGATCGGGATGAAGCCGCTGTTCGCACTGTTCGTCGCGGGATGCACGTTCATGGTCGTAGCGGCCGGCGCGATCTGGGCGTGGCAGACCGGATCGCCGCTCCTGCTCGGCAGCGGCCGGCTCGACGGTGCGGAGCCGCCCGGCCGCTTTGCCGTCGTCGTCCACGAGCCCGGTGGAGACGGCTACCGCTACCTGCGATGGGAGCAGCTTCCGGATATCGAAGTGGACGGAACGGCCCGCACGTTCCTGCTGCCCGAGACCGGGGGCGGCGGCGAAGCGGCGCTCTCGAAGCGGCAGGCGTTTCGGGTGGTCGAGAACCGGGGCGACCGGCAGATCGTGGAGGTCAACGTGCTCGACACCCATCAGTCGTGGTCGCGCTACGAGGCGCACCGCGATCGCATCGTCCCCATCGCGTTCCGCACCGACGGCGGGCCGCTGTTCATCGGCATGATTGGATTCGTGGCCCTGGTCGCCGCCGCGTGGGTCGCGAAGCGGACGTACTGGCTCGTGGCCAACCGGATCGGGGCGCATCATGCCGGCGCGGAATGACCGCGCCGGGTCGAGGACGGCTCGGGACTGAACGCATGGATCTCGGACCCACCATCATGCAATGGCTCGACGAGCTCGCCGAATGCAGCGAGGACCCCGCCGAGCTCACGCGCCGCTACCTGACCCCGGAGCACGCCCAGGCGACGGAGCTCGTCATGCGGCGGATGCGCGAGGCGGGCATGGGCACCCGGCTCGACGCGGTGGGCAACGTGGTCGGCCACTGCCCCGGCCGGCGGCCCGGCGCGCGCCGGCTCATCCTCGGCTCCCACCTCGATACGGTGCGAAACGCAGGAAAGTACGACGGCGCGCTCGGGGTGATGCTGCCCATCGCCTGCCTTCGGTGGCTGCACGAGCGCGGCCGGCCGCTCGACTACCCGATCGACGTGATCGCGTTCGGGGATGAAGAAGGGGTGCGGTTCCAGGCGACGCTGATCGGCAGCCAAGCCGTCGCCGGCGATCTCGACTTGGCGATGCTCCACGCCGTCGACGAGGACGGCATCCGTCTCGAGGAGGCGATGCGCGGGTTCGGGCTCGACCCGGACGCGGTGGGCGAAGCCGGCTACCGCCCGGACGAGGTCGCCGCCTACGTCGAGGTGCACATCGAGCAGGGGCCGGTGCTCGAAGCGGAGGACCTGCCGGTCGGGGTGGTGACCTCCATCGCCGGCGCGGTCCGGCTGCGGGTGGAGGTGATGGGGCGGGCCGGCCACGCCGGGACCGTTCCCATGAACCTCCGGCGCGACGCACTCGCCGCCGCATCCGAGGCGGTGCTCGCGGTCGAACGGATCTGCCTCGAAACACCCGGCACGGTCGGCACCGTCGGGATGCTCAGGACCGTATCCGGCGCGGTCAACGTCATCCCCGGGGTCGTCGAGTTCACGATCGACGTCCGGGGCGAGAGCGACGACCGCCGCCGCGCGGCGCTGGATCGCATCGACGAGGCGTTCGCGGAGATCGCGAGCCGGCGCGGGGTGCTGTTCGACTGCGTGCCGACCCACGAGACCGGCGCCCGCCGGTGCAGTCCATGGCTCATGCGCCGCTTGGGCGAGGCGGTCGAAGCCGAAGGGTGCGAGGTGCGCAGGCTCCCGAGCGGTGCGGGCCACGACGCCATGGCCATGGCCCGCCTCACGGACGTCGGGATGCTGTTCGTGCGCTGCAAGGAGGGGATCAGCCACCATCCGGCGGAATCCATGACCGCGGCGGACGCGGCGGTCGCGGCACGGGTCCTGCTCCGGTTTCTCGAACGCTTCGACCCGGATGAACGGGAGGCGGACGATCGGTAGCCGGGCGTCCGGGGATTGATCGGCCGGACGACCGTTTCGGGACCGCTCACGGATTCCAGCAACACCGATCGGGCGCTTCTGGCATGATCTCCGGTCGTGACGGGCATGCATCGCCCGACTCACGCCCGGTTGGCGCTCGGCGTCGCAAAGACGCCGGAAAGGGAGGGGACGCGATCATGCGCGCAAGCCTGCCGATGTACGACTTGCCCGAGGTGCGGGAGCATACGGACCGGCTCTGGACGGCCATCGCGGAAGAGATGCGGGGTCTCGGGATCCCGGACGTACCGGATGCGCTCGAACGCCCGATCAATCATCATGACGTCTGGCGCCCGCGCGGCCTGCTGTTCTCGCAGTCGTGCGGCTATCCCGTCACCACCGCGTTGCGCAGCGCGGTCCGCGTCGTTGCGACGCCGCACTACGCGGCGACCGGCTGCGACGGCCTCCGGTACTGCAGCGCCGTCGTGGTGCACGCGTCGAGCCATGCCACCTCCCTCGACGACCTGCGCGGTATGGTGTGCGCATTCAACGCCGACGACTCCCACTCCGGATACAATGCGCTCCGGGCGGCGGTAGCGCCCATCGCGAAGGGCCGCCCCTTCTTCTCCTCGACGCTCAGGACCGGCGCCCACGTCTCGAGCATCGATGCGGTGCGCCGCCAGCGTGCCGACGTGTGCGCAGTCGACTGCGTGATGTGGGCGTTGCTCGCCCGCTATCGCCCTTCCTCTCTGTCCGGACTCACGGTGCTTGCCCGCACCGAGACCGTGCCGGGCCTGCCCTTCGTCACCGCCGCAGACTGCTCCGACGCGACCGTCGAGGCGATCCGCAACGCCCTCGACCGGGCGTTCTCACGACCCGACCTCGCCGACACCCGCGCCGCCCTCCTCATCAGCGGGCTCTCGGTCTCGACCCTCGATACGTACGAGCCGTTGCTGGAGATGGAGCGGGCGGCGGTGGCCCTGGGGTATCCGGATCTGGAGTGACCGGCGATCGGCCGGGGCGGGAACGGAGACGTGACCCCCGGTTCGGCCCGCTCCACGCTGGGCGATTTTGCCTTGCCCGGCGCTCGCGGCCTGCCGGCTCACGTCTCCAGGATGATCTTTCCGACGTGCGCGCCGCTCTCCATCAGCCGGTGTGCACCGGCGGCGTCGGAGAGCGGGAACCGCGAGTGCACGATCGGCTTCACCGTGCCCGCTTCGAGCAACGGCCATACCTTCGCTTCGAGGGTGCGGGCGATGGCCGCCTTCTGCTCGACGGTGCGGGGACGAAGCGTCGAGCCGGTGACCGTCAGCCGCTTGAGCATGATGGGCAGCACGTTGAGCTCCCCGATCTTCGGGCCGCGCTGCACCGCGATGATCACGAGCCGCCCTTCGGTGGCGAGGCACTTCAAGTTTCGGGGAACGTAATCTCCGGCGACCATGTCCAGCACCACGTCCACGCCGCGCCCGCCGGTGAGCGCGCCGATGCGCTCGACGAAGTCCTCGTCGCGATAGTGGATGGCGGCGCCGGCCCCGAGCGCGAGGCAGGCGTCGCACTTCGCCTTCGAGCCCGCGGTGGCGTAGACGGTGGCGCCGAACGCCCCGGCGAGCTGGATCGCGGTGGTGCCGATGCCGCTCGATCCGCCATGCACGAGGATCGACTCCCCCTCGGCGAGGCGGGCGCGGTCGAAGACGTTGGTCCACACCGTGAAGAAGGTCTCGGGCAGGGCCGCGGCCCCGGCGGCGTCGAATCCGCCGGGGACGGGCAGGCAGAGCGGCGCGGGCGCGGTGCAGTACTCGGCATACCCCCCACCGGTGACCAGCGCGCATACGCGGGCTCCGGCGGCCGGCGCATCGACGCCTTCGCCCTGCGCGACGACGGTGCCCGCGATCTCCAGCCCCGGGATGTCCGAGGCTCCGGGCGGCGGCGGGTAGAGCCCCTGGCGCTGCATCACGTCGGGACGGTTCACCCCCGCCGCCTCGACCGCGACCAGCACCTCGCCGGGCGCGGGTTCCGGGACCTCGCGTTCCGCGGGGACGAGCACGTCGGGGCCGCCGGGCCCGGCGATCTCGATCGCGGTCATGCGTGAAGGGACGTTCGGTCCATTCATGGCCGATTCTTCCTTGCGAGCCTCGAGGTTCGCGTTCCCGGACCCAGGGTTGGCGCATCGTCCGGTGATCGTTCGATGACCGGGACGCATCCGCGGTCATACGTGGTCATGCGTGCTCCCGCGGCAGTCCGCGCGCCACGAAACGGGGGTTGTCGAAGCCCGGCTTGCCATAGGTGAGAGGTGCGCCGTCCATGGTCTCGACGCTGCCTCCCGCCGCACTGAGGATCGCGTGGCCGGCCGCGACGTCCCACTCCATGGTGCGGCCGAGGCGCGGGTAGAGGTCCGCCGCCCCCTCCGCGATCCGGCAGAACTTCAGCGACGAGCCCGCGCTCACGATTTCGGCGATCTCGAATCGTTCCAGGAAATGGTCGGTCTCGAAGTCGCGGTGGGAACGGCTGGCGATCGCCACCAAGGCGGCACCGGGTCTGCGGCAGGCGATCCGCTCCGCTCCACCGGCGCCGGCGGCTGCACCCGCGATCCAGGTTCCGCCCGCCCTGCCGGTCCGGCCTGCGCCGCCGCGGGCACGCCACGCCACCCCGTCGCCGGCCGTCCAGAACGTCTCGTCGAGGGCCGGGAGATGCACCACCCCGACGGTGGGCCTGCCGTCCTCGATGAGCGCGACGTTCACCGTGAACTCGCCGTTGCGGCCGATGAACTCCCTGGTGCCGTCGAGGGGATCGACGAGGAAGAACGGCCGGCCGGCCACGTCGGGGATCTCGCCGGCCGCGGCCGACTCCTCCGCCACCACCGGGATACCCGGTGCGCATTCCCCGAGCCCTTCCAGGATCACGCGCTCTGCGCGGGTGTCGGCCTCGGTGACCGGCGAGGCGTCGGCCTTGCCGCGCACGGTGAAATCGCTCGCGTACACCGCGAGGATCTCCTGCCCCGCGCGCAGGGCAATCTCGCACAGCGTAGCGGTGAGGGCCGCCGGGTCCGGACGCATTCAGTGTCCTCCCGTCGATTCGAGGAACCAGTCGGTGAACGACGCTTCGTCCGGCGCCGTCCACGAGATGGCGCGGATGGCGCCGGGTGGCCGTGTTCGCAGGACCCTCCCGGGCAACGCGGCGTCGAAGGGGCCCGGTTCCGGACGCATTTTCAGCGCCCTCCCGCCACGTCGAGGAACGAGCCGGTGGTGTATGACGATTCGTCCGAGGCCAGCCACAGGATGGCGCGCGCGACCTCGACCGGCTCTCCGCCGCGCTTCATCGGAACACGCGCCTTCAGCCGGTCGACCCGCCCCGGCTCGCCGCCCAGCGCGTGGATGCGGGTGTAGATGATCCCCGGCCGCACCGCGTTGACGCGGATACCATCCTCCGCGACTTCGTGGGCGAGGCCGAGGGTCATCGTATCCACCGCGGCCTTCGACGCCGCGTAGTCGACGTACTCACCGCCGGAGCCGAGCCGGGACGCGGCGGAGGAGACGTTCACGATGCGCCCGCCGGCGCCTCCGCAGCGCGTGGACATGCGCCGCACCGCGGCGCGGCAGCACAGGAACACGCCGAGGACGTTGACCCGCAACGTGCGCTCGACGCGCTCGGCGGCCATCTCGTCGAGCCGCATCTGGAGACCGAGCCATCCCGCGTTGTTGACCAGCACCGCGGGCGTTCCGAGCCCCGCATCGACGGCGGCGAACATCCGCTCCACGTCGTTCTCGTCCGCGACGTCGGCCTGGACCGTCACCGCGCGGGCGCCATGGTCCCGTACCTGCCCGGCAACGGATTCGGCCGCCTCGGGGTCCTGCCGGTAGCCGATCGCCACGTCGTATCCACGCTCCGCCGCGAGCACCGCGGTCGCCGCCCCGATCCCCCGGCTCGCGCCGGTGACGAGCATCACCTCTCGCACTCGAATCCCCTCCCTGTACGAATGCGGCCTGCACGCCGCGAGCGCCGTCGAGCCGCTCGAC
The DNA here is from genome assembly GCA_965204915.1 of Gammaproteobacteria bacterium. GTDB lineage: Bacteria > Pseudomonadota > Gammaproteobacteria > HK1 > HK1 > HK1. The sequence continues at coordinate 1,031,326 of OZ242023.1, forward strand.
GCGCTCGATCCCGCGAAGCGCCTCGTCCACGCTCGAGGATGCGGCCGGGCCGTTCCTCGACTCAGCCTTCCTCCGGCCGTCGGAGCACGTCGCGCACGAAGGGGTAGATGCGGGTGATGTCCGCGTTCGGCCGGTGCGCTTCGAGGCGCCGCCAGACCTCGAAGACCGCCGGACTGATCGGACGGGATGCGCCGATCGCCTCCGCCGCGTCGCGATAGAGTCCGAGATCCTTGTTGAACTGGGTGCTGGAGAAGCCGGCGTCCCAGGTTCCGGTCAGGACCCGGTTCGGGAACTTGTCGGCACTCGCGGTGTTGCGCCCGCTCGATGCGTTCACCACGTCGAGGATCATGCGCACGTCGAGGCCGTGCCCGGCGCCGAAGGCGACCGCCTCGGCGGTCGCGGCCATCGCGGTGCCGGAGAGGAAGTTGTTGAGCACCTTCATCGCCTGGCCCTGGCCGGGGCGGCTGCCGACCCGGAACACGTGGCCGGCCATGGACTCGAAGACCGGCCGAAGCCGGTCGAACGTCGCCTCCGGGCCCGAGTACATGATCGAGAGCGTCGCATTCACCGCCCCGCTCACCCCGCCCGAGATCGGCGCGTCCACGTACTCGATGCCGTGCCCGGCGAACAGCTCGTGCACGCGCCGTGCGGCCGCGGTTCCGATCGTCGAGTGATCCACGACGAGCCGCGTCCTGCGATCCCCCGCCCCGGCGATCTCGCGGGCAATCGACTCCGACGCCCGCCCGTCCGGCACGCACAGGTGGATCGCCTCCACCCTGCCCGCCAGCGCCGCATTCGACACCACGAGCTTCGCCCCCCGAGGCGACCGCGCCCGGGTGCCCGCCGCGTCGTGCACGACGACGGCCCACCCCGCCTTCACGAGGTTTTCCGCCATCGGCCGGCCCATGTTGCCGAGGCCGACGAAGCCGATCTCATTCGAAGACACGTTCCGGACCGTGGAGCACGAGCTCGCGCCCTGCCGCCTCGTGTTCGCCCTGCTTCACATCCGTCCTGCCGCGGCCGTCGTCACGTCCCCGCGCCGCCGTCTCGCGCCGCCGCCGGAGATGCACGATCGGCCGGACGATGCTCCGATCGCCCCGTTGCGGCGGCCGAAGCGAGCCGCCGCCGAAGCCCGCCCCGTTGCCTGCCGGCGGGCCGCAGCCGACCTCAATCGCCGCCACCGTCCATCTCGTCGAGCACCCGGCGCGCGATCCGGAAGCTCTCGACTCCGGCGGGGATCCCGCAGTAGATCGCGATCTGGTGCAGCACGTCCTTCAGCTCGTCGCGGGTGACGCCGTTCCGGATCGCGCCGCGGAAGTGCAGCTCGAATTCATGGCTGCGGCCGAGTGCCGCGAGCATTCCGAGGTTCAGGATGCTGCGTTGCTTGCGGTCGAGATGGGGACTGCCCCAGATCTCGCCCCAGCAATACTCCGTGACGAGGTTCTGGAACCCCCGGTTGAAGTCGGTCGCGCCCTGGACCGCCTTGTTGACGTACTCCTCTCCGAGCACCTCCGAGCGCACCTTCAGCCCGGTTTCGTAGCGTTCTCTATCCATGGATGCAGCCCTCCCCGGCTGGTCCCGACGGCCGCGGTGCCGGCCGGCCCGCGGATCGCGAGACGACCCGCCCCCGATCGCCGCCGCACGAGATCGGGAGGGGCAGGATTCCGGTCGCGCGATGGCGAGTCAAGGCCCGCGACGTGCGGGCCGGCTCCCGAAACCGTCCCTTCGGATCGCCACGTTCTTCACGTCGCAGAAGAAGTCGAAGCTCCAGCGCCCTCCCTCGCGTCCGATGCCGGAGATGCGGGCGCCGCCGAAGGGGGCGGCCAGGTCCCGCACGAAGTAGCAGTTCACCCACACCGTGCCGGCCACGACTCCGGCGGCCACGCGCTCGGCCCGCGCCGGATCGCCCGTGTACACCATGGCCGCGAGCCCGTAGCGGGTGGCGTTGGCGAGGGTGAGGGCCTCGGCCTCGTCGCCGAAGGGGTTCCAGGTCAGCACCGGGCCGAAGACCTCCTCGTCGAAGATCTCGTCGCCCGGGACAGCGCCCGCCAGCAGGGTGGGACGGTAGTAGAGGGCGCCGAAAGGGTGTGTCCCGCCGCCCAGGAGGATCCGCGCTCCGTTGGAGAGCGCCCGCTCCACGTAGCCGCTCACGCGCTCGTGCTGGCGGGGATGGATCAGGGGGCCGATGCGGGTGGCCGGATCGCGGGGATCGCCGACCGGAAGCCTGCCGGTCTCGGCCCGGACCTTCTCCAGCAGCGGCGCTGCGATCTTCGCTTCGGCCAGGACCCGGGTGCCGGCCAGGCAGACCTGTCCCGCGTTGACGTACTGGCGGGCGATGGTGCGCGCAGCGGCGTCGAGGTCGGCGTCGGCGAACACGATGAAAGGGGACTTCCCGCCCAGCTCGAAGCTCACGGGGGTGAGGGATTCCGCCGTCGCGCGGCCGATTCGGCGCGCGGTGGCGGGCGAGCCGGTGAAGCTGAGGCGGGCGAGGTCCGGATGCGCGGCCAGCGCGGCGCCCGCCTCCTCGCCCGTGCCCTGGAGGACGTTGAGCACACCCCCCGGGAGCCCTGCCCCGGCGGCGAGGTCCGCGAGCATCGAGCAGGTGAGAGGGGCCCACTCGGGAGGCTTGAGCACCACGGTGTTGCCCGCGGCCAGGGCCGGGCCGACCTTCCACGTGCCCAGCATCAGCGGGGCGTTCCAGGGCGTGATGAGCGCCGCCGCTCCCGAGGGCTCGTAGCGGACGTGGTTGTCCACGGTGTCCCCGGCGACGACCTCTCCCTCCATCCGGCACGCGAGCTCGGCGAAGAACGCGACGTTGTGGGCGCACCGGGCCATCACGTTCCTGCGGTTGCCGATGAGCAGGGAGCCGTTGTCGCGGGTCTCGACGGCGGAGAGGTCGTCGATGCGGGCGAGGATGGCGTTCGCAAGCCGTTCGAGGATGGGCCGGCGCCCGGCCGGCCCGAGGGCGGCCCAGTGCGGGAACGCTTCGCGCGCCGCCTGCACCGCGGCTTCCGCGTCCCGGGCGGAGCCGGCGCTCACTTCGGCCAGGGGCTCGCCGTCGATGGGCGAGAACACGGGGAAGCGTTCGGGCGATGCGATCCGCTCCCCGCCGATCCAGTGCCGGGTGTCGACGTCGATGCCGGCGATCCGGGCGTGGTCCGCCATTCGTCCCAGATCGTTCGTACCAGGCCCGTTCCTGCGTTCGGATCGGGCCGGCTCAAGTCCGCCCCAGGGAGTCGAGATGCTCCCAGAACGCGGGTACCCGATCCCATTCCCGCTCCTTGCGGGCGGCGACGTGGGCCAGGATGCAGGCGCGGGCGGCGGAGGCGAGGTAGTAGCGCTCGTAGAGCTCGGCGCGCGCACCGAGGGCGGAGCCGCAGAAGTCCCAGGCGGTCCGGAACAGGCGGCTGCGCTCCGAGGCGTCCCCGCCCCCGGCGCTCGGCAGGTACCGGTCCAGCCAGGGCCTGAGATCGGGGTCTTCGAGCCCGCTCCGCGTGGGCGTCGCCAGGAGGTTGTGCGAGCCGATGCGCTTGATGATCTCGTTCACCCGCGGCATCCATCCCGGCAGCGTGGGGCGCAACGCCCGGAACGGCGCCTCGTCACAGAACCATACCCCGTCGCCGTACTCGTGGGCATCGGCCTCCGCGGCGCGGATCGCGGCGCGGGTCAGATCGGCGTAGCTCCAGATCTCGCCCAGCATCTGCATGACCTCCGGCCGCCGGTCCTGGCCGGTGGCCTCGGCCATGCGGCAACAGAGCTCGTAGGCGAACTCCAGCTTGACCATCGCCCGGATGCTGGTCTGCTGCATGACGTTGCCGATCCAGCCCCGGGCCATGACCGAGTTGTAGGTGGCCGGATCGCCGTCGAGGAAGACGCGGTGCCGGGGCACCTCCACGTCGTCGAACACGACGAATGCATCCTGCTCGTCGAAACGGGAGGAGAAGGGCTTGTCGAAGGGATCCGCGTCGAGGCCGTAATGGTCGCGGCAGATGATCTTGAGCCCCGGGGTGGCGAGCGGAATCGAGAACGCGAGGGCCACGTCGGGGGCGTCCTTCGGGATCGGCTGGCCGGGGTAGACCGCAAGCTCGTCGGCGAAGGGGCCCAGGGTGGCGAGGATGCGGGCGCCGCGCACGATGATCCCGCCATCGGTCTCGCCCACCTTCCGGAGTGCGACCTCCCGGTTGACGCCCTCGTAGGGGCCGATCCGTCCGTCCACCACGGGGTGGATGATGGTGTGGGTGAGCGCCAGATCCCGTTCGGCGGCGTGGCGCTGGAAGGCGATGAGGTCTTCGGCGCCGCGCGCATTGCCGTTGGCGGACCAGACGCCGGGCTGGCCGGCGAATCCGGCGAAGGTGAGGCTCACGTAGTCGGGGGTGCGCCCGAGCATTCCGGCGCTGTAGCGCGCCAGCTTCTCCAGGCCGCGGTGGCGGCGGTCGAGGTCCTCCGGGCCGCGGGGAATGAGATGGCTGATGCCGGTGCCCGATCCGGCGCCCGGGTGGGCCTCCGATCCGGCGATGATGCAGTCTTCGGCGTGGCGGTGCTGCCAGTCGAAGAACCCGGCCATCCCGCGTACGGAGCCGGTGAAGGCCGGATGCTCGGTGACGTCGTGCACCCTTTCGGCGCCGAGCCAGACTTCCCGGCCATCGGCGCGCAGGCCATCGACGTATTCATCGCCGGTTCTCGCGGCCATGCACTCGATCCCCCTATCGGTGGCCGGTACCGGTAGCCGGACGGCGCCCCTGGTCCGGCGCCGGGCCGGACCTCCCGGCCGGCGGAGCGCGCTCCGCTCCCGGTCGTGGATTCGACGCCGGCTCCCGCCGCCACGTGCATCGTCCTCGCACCGGGAGGCCGCTCAGTCGAAGTACCCCGCCCGGACCGCCATCCCGATGAGGTTGACGATGAAGCGCCCGGCGGTGATCGAGGTGATCTCGTTCAGGTCACGCCGCGGGGTGATCTCCACGACGTCCATGCCGAGCACCCGGCCCTTGCGCACCAGCCCGTGGATCAGGGTCCGCATCTGATGATAGAGCAACCCGCCCGGGGCCGGCCCGTTGACCGCGGGCATCTCCGTCGGGTCGACGCCGTCGGCGTCGATGGACAGGTAGTAGGAGCCGCCGTCCGGGATCCGGTCGAGCACCCGGCGCATGCCGTGCTCGTGCACGTCGTATGAGGTGATGATGCGGCATCCGTAGGCGGTCGCGGCCCGGAACTCCTCCTCCCGCGCGCTGCCCCGCCCGCGGATGCCGATCTGGTAGACGTCGCCGATCCAGTCCATCTCGGACGCCCGCCGGATCGTGCTCGAATAGCCCTCCCGGGCGCCGTTGACCTCGTCGCGCCAGTCGAGATGCGCGTCGACGTGCACCAGCGTCACCGGACCGCGGGATTCGAGCCCGCGGAAGATCGGGATGGGAACCCCGTGATCCCCGCCGATGGAGACGAGCAGCGGCACCCGCGCCCAGATCTTCTTCGCCGCGGCCTCCGCCTTCCGGTAGTGGGCGCGCAGGTCCGCGGGGTCGCCCGGCACGTCGCCGCAGTCGACCACCCGGATCGGCTTGCCGTCGAACAACGTCCCCCCGATGTCGAAGTCCCAGCGATCGGGGTCCGTCCCGATCCGCCGGGAGGCGACCCGGACCGCGGTCGGGGCGTTGGTCTGGTCGTTGGTCACCTCGTCCATGGAGTACGGGTCGCCGTAGGGAAGCCCCAGGATGGCGACGTCCGCCTCCAGGGTGTCGAGATCGGTGTGGAGCGGGAAGTCCAGGAAGGTCCGGAGGGTACGCCGCGGCGCGATCGTGAGTGGCTCGGACATGGCAGATCTCTCCTGGTGAACGTTGCCGAGGGGGCGGTCGATTCTACTGCGCCCGTGCTCCGATATCCTGCCCGGGCGTGGCCCTCGTCCATCGGACCCGGCCGAAGCCGCCGATCGGGCTCGGCGGACCGGTGCGAAGGCCACTTGGCACACAGGTCCGGGGCGCGGTCCGGCGGGCTCGCCGCGCCGGCGGTCGGTGGACCGTGAAGCGGGCCTCGGGCGCCTCGTGGACCGCGAGGTGGCGGAGCGGCTCGTCTCGCCGGAGCAGGCGCGGCAGCCGGCGGCCCCGGACGCCGGCGTCCCCCCTCGATCGGCTCACGACTTCTCCTGCAGGCGCTCGACCCGCGCCTCGATGCGCTGGAGGGTGTCGCGTGCGTTCGCCGCCTCCTCGCGGATCGCCCGGAGGGTCTCCTCGCCCTCCGTGAACGCCACCTCCAGGCGCGCTTCGTGCAGGTTGTCGATCACCACCGCGATCACGAAGTTGATCATGACCACGGCGGCCACGAGCACGAAGCTCACGAAGAAGATCCAGCTCATCGGGTGGAGCTCCATGGCGGTGTACATCACGTCCGTCCAGTCCTCCAGGGTCATGACCCGGAACAGGGTGAGCAGCGCGGTGCCGAGCGAGTCCCAGTGCACCGGGTCGTGGCCGCGGAAGAGGTGCACGCCGGCCACCGCGTAGACGTAGAAGATCACGAGGATCAGCATCATCACGTGCCCCAGCCCCGGCAGGGATCGCACCAGGGTGGCGACGATGATCCGGAGCTGGGGCACCACGGTGACGAGGCGCAGCACCCGCAGCAGCCGCACGAGCCGCGCGATGAGCGCGAACTGGCCGGTATCGGGAACCAGGGCGAAGACGAGGACGGTGAAGTCGAACAGGTTCCATCCGTCCCGGAAGTAGCGCTCGAAGCGGGGCGCGACGGCCGTGAGCTTGATGGCCGCTTCGAGGATGAACGCCACCAGGGCCGCCTGGTAGACCCAGCCGGTGAAGGCGCCGAAGCGCGCGTTCAGCGACTCGCTCGTATCCACGCCGAGCCCGATGGCCGTCGCCAGGATCATCGCGATGACGACGTTGTCGAACGCGCGCGTTCCCACCACGCGCACGCACGCCTGCTGCAACCGTTTCATGCGGGAACGCTCCCGTGCCGGGATTGACGGAATACTCTACTACTCCGCCGGATCCAGGCGTCAAATCCCCAGCCACGTATGCTTGACCTCCTCGTCCGCGTCCAGCGCCGCCGGTGTGCCCTCCCACCGGATGCGGCCCTTGCCGAGCACGTACACGCGGTCCGCGAGCCGGGCCGCGAAGGGATAGTTCTGCTCCACCAGCAGCATGGCGAGCCCCTCGGCCTTCAACCTTCCGGTGATCGACGCGATCTCCTCCACGATGACCGGCGCGAGCCCCTCGGTGGGCTCGTCGAGGAGCAGCAGGCGCGGCGCGAGGGTGAGGGCGCGCGCGATGGAGAGCATCTGTTGCTCGCCGCCGGAAAGCTGGGTGCCCATGTGGCCGCGCCGCTCGGCGAGCCGCGGGAAGGCTTCGTACACCCGGTCGAGCGGCCAGCCGTCCGGGACGCTCGCCAGCGTGAGGTGCTCCTCCACCGTCAGCGAGGCGAAGATGCCGCGCTCCTCGGGCACGAAGGCGACACCGAGCCTCGCGACGCGATGGGTCGCGAGCCTCGTGACGTCGGCGCCGTCGAAACGCACGCGCCCGGAACGGGCCGGCACGATCCCCATGACGGTCTTCAGCGTGGTGGTCTTGCCGGCGCCGTTGCGTCCGAGCAGGGCGACCACGGCCCCGCGCCCGACCTCCATCGAGAGCGCCTGGAGCACGTGGCTCCGGTCGTAGAAGGCGTCCACGGCGTCGAGTGCGAGCAGGCTCGGCGTGCCTGCCTCGGCTCCCGGTGAAGCCGCCGGCCGGGGCCGTGGCCCTCCCGGTTCGGGCGTACTCGTTCCGGGCATGGTCATTGCGTGCCCAGGTAGCGGCTTCTGACCAGATCGGAGTCGCGCACCTCCCGCGGCTCCCCCTGGAGCAGCACCTTCCCGTAGTCGAGGACGGTGATCCGGTCCGCGAGACCGAACACCACCTCCATGTCGTGCTCGATGACCAGCAGGGTGAGCGATCGGGGCAGCGCCGCGATCATCGCCTGCATCGCCGCGGTCTCCTCCGGGCTCATCCCCGCGGTGGGCTCGTCGAGGAGCAGGAGCTTCGGCTCCGGAGCGAGGGCCATCGCGATCTCGAGCTGGCGCTGGGTGCCGTAGGAGAGCTGCCGGGTCACCGTGTCGAGCACGTCCCCGAGGCCGAGCGCGACCGCCCGGGCCTCGGCCGATTCATGGACCTCCCGGTGGCGCGCGAGCGGCTTCCACGCGACGTGGCTGACGCGCTGCGCGATGGCGCAGGCGATGGAGAGGTTCTCGCGCACCGTGAGGTCCGCGAACAGGTTGTTGCGCTGGAAGCTGCGCCCGAGGCCGAGGCGGGCCCGCCGATCGGGCGGGGCGCGGGTGACGTCCCTCCCCGTCAGATGCACCGAGCCCGTGTCGGGGACGATCTCGCCGGCGATGACGTTGAACAGCGTGGTCTTGCCCGCCCCGTTCGGACCGATGAGCCCGTGGCGCTCGCCGGGCGCCAGCGCGAGGGTCACCGTGTCGGTGACCACGAGGGAGCCGAACGCATGGGTGATCCCTTCGGCCCGGAGGATCGGGGCTTCCGTCGTGTTCATCCCCGTCTCCCGCGCCGTCCGTACCGCGCTTCGGTTCCTGCCGATCCGACCTCCGCCGACCACTGCGAGTCATGTTCTCCCTGATGCTCCAACACCAGGCGCACTGTCCGATCCCGCACTTCCGGGGAGTATCTTGTCTGCGAATCCATCTGCCCTGTCCTCCCGAAGACTCGACAAGTGCAGTCTCCGGGAAACCCGGGGCGGTTCACTCAATATTGACTGCGGCGCGGCCTTTGTCTAATCTCGGGCGGCTCGGCTACATGGGGCCATAGCTCAGCCGGGAGAGCGCTACAATGGCATTGTAGAGGTCGGCGGTTCGATCCCGCCTGGCTCCACCATCACCCCCGCGCCCGCCGCTCCGGCGCCTTCACGATCCGTCCCCATCGTCTAGCCTGGCCTAGGACACCACCCTTTCAAGGTGGCGACACGGGTTCGAATCCCGTTGGGGACGCCAAGGTCGATGCCGATCGGAAGTGGACCCCGATCATTGGACAGGCCGACAAGTGTCCTCCGCCCCTTGTGGTTCCCCTGCTTCACGCTGCCTTGAGCCATGAGTCGCCTTCAGCATACACCGCATCGGGTGTCCGACGCCCAAGACCCTGACGGCGACCCTCGGCATCGTAGAACCGGAAGGAGCGGCCCAGTCCCGCGGCGGCTTGGGCGGCGTCGCGCTACCCGCCGGCGCCGAGGGCGGCCTCCGCCCGCCAGAGCTCCCGGCGCAACCGCCGTCCCTGCTCCCACCGCCATGACCGCTGGCCGGTGACGACGTGGTCCACCGGATACGTGGGAAGCGACCCGCCGGCCAGGCACCGATCGCCGAGCCTCTCCGGGTAAGCGTCGTACAATCGCTCGTATCGGAACCCTCGCCGTCGACGATCCGCCGGCAGATCCTCCGGGCTCACGGGGGCCACCTTCACGAAGATGAGCACATCCGCATCCTCGGGCGTGCATCGATCCTTGACGTAGATGAGCGTGCCGTGGTCGAGGTACACGTCGAAGCCCGACTGGATGACGGGCTCGTCGGGGATGCGGCGCTCGGGGAAGGGCGCGGGCTCGCGCAGCAGCCGCAGCAGCAGGTCCGGCACGTCGCGCGTGGCGCTCTGGCGCCGCCGCGCAGGGGACAGATCCACCAGGGTGGTGTACTCGGCGCGTTCATACCGGAACAGGCTGTACCCTCGGAGGGACCACACCAGATCCGCCGCCGGGTTGAGCGCCCCCAGGCCGAGCACCAGCACCAGTCCCGCGAACGCGGCCCGGCGGCGGAGCCCGCCCCGGCGCCCGAGCGCCCCCCCGCCCCGCGCCACCGCCCCGGCGCAGAGCCAGCCCAGCACGAACAACGCCGGCAGCGACCCGCGCAGCAGAAGGTCGGTCGATTGTCCGTACCAGTACCCGGGCAGGAGCAGCAGGGCCGCCACCGCGGCGATGAAGAAGGGCTCCCGGCGCACCGCCGGGCGGACCGCCGCCAGCAGCACCGCCAGCAGCAGGAACTCGCTCAGGTAGAAGAAGAGCAGCCGGCGCATCAGCCGCGGCCAGTCGTATCCCTCCCTCTGCCATAGCCAGCCGTGGGGGAAGTCCATCGCCCCGGAGGTCAGGTACAGCACCACCACCCCGAACAGCGGTCCCGCCAGGCACAGGTTGGGCCAGCGCAGGAACGGGCGCACCCCGTTCATCCACAGCACCGCCGCGAGCAGGGGGAGCAGGCCCACGGCCACGAACGCGGACCAGAACGGGGCCGCCGCCAGCAGCACCCCGAGCACGGCCAGGAACCGGGGCTGGCGGCAGAGGTGCAGGCAGAGCAGGGCATACAGTCCGGCGGCCAGGAAGTGCTGGGGCGCCATCTTCAGGGAGGCGGTTGCGGAAAACGTCCGCAGGAACCCCGGCTCATAGGTCAGGAAGTTGTGCCAGTTCCGATCTTCGATGATCCTGTCGATCCACTCCCATCCCTTGAATGCCGGCAGGCCTGCGAAGGTCACCCCGCTGAAGAAGACGAGAACGGCGAGGGCGATGGCCAGCGCCCGCCCCCGCCGCCCGCGGGTGAACAGCAGCGCGACGAGGGCGACCCCGGCCCAGGCCCACAGGGGGACGACCCAGCTCAGCGCCGCCGGGCCGAGCCAGTGGGCGGCCAGCCCCGGGACCATGTGCCATCCGAGGTAGTAGCGCAGCAGCGGCGGCGTGGCCGGCGGGCCTTCGGCGGGCGCGGGCCGCCAGGCGGCCAGCGGGTCGGGCAGGTACGTGGGCCAGGGGTGGCGGCCCAGATCGAGCAGGATCACCCGCTGCTCGAAGAAGTCGAGGTTGCGCGGGTCGAACACGCCGCCGGCGGCGGTCGCCAGCACCCAGAGGGCGGCCACCGCGAGGACCGCCGCCTCGGCGGGGGTCGGCGCGCGCAGCCGCCAGGGTCCGGAGAGGGGGCGGCGGAGCGCGCCCACCAGCAGCGCGGCGGCCGGGAGGCCGAGCCACCACTCGAACCAGCCCACCAGCCACACCACCACCGGCAGCATCAGGTAGACGACGGCCAGCCGGTGCAGCAAAGGCAATGCGGACTCCGCCGGCGCCGCTCTCCCGGTCATCGGCCAGCCGTTTCCTTCGTCATCGCCGACCGCGCCACGCGCGGATGCGTTCGCGCCTGCCCGAGCTCGTCCCTGGTCGGCGGCGCGGAAGATCGCAGGTGGCGTCGGGGACGGTCACGTCATGGCCCACGCGGGCGGTGATTTCGTGTGGAACACCGGTCCCGTCCAACGAGGCATGAGCCTGAAGGGAGGAGGCGAATCCAACGGGAAACGAGCCTGTAGCGCGATGCGGCGAGTCATCGGTCCCCGGCCAGGCGGGGCACGCGGGCGGCCCGGTCCCACCAGCCATAGCGCACGATCTCGCTGTCGAAGTAGCCGAGCCGGCCGCAACGGAACCGGAGCTCCCGGAGCTCGCCGGCGCGCAGCCGCAACGGGCCGGTGTAGAGCTTCCAGCGCGGCGCCTTGCCCAGCTCCGTCGTGTACTCGATCGTCGCGCCCTCGGTCGGGCAGCTCAGCGCCACGGCCGTCGGGCGGTGGAACGTTCCGCCCTGCGGATGCGCGCGCGGACGCGCGGCACGCTGGTACACACCGTCCGGCCGGAACCGCCGCTCCAGCTCCGCCTCCGGGATCGCGCCGAGGTCGCCGGTGGATTCGATCCACCGGTCGAGGGCGGTGCGCATCCGCACGAGCCGGCCGGCGTGGGCGGGGTCGCCGGCCAGGTTGACCACTTCGTGGGGGTCGGCCTCGGTGTCGTAGAGCTCTTCGGCCGGCTTCGTCTGCGCCATGAACTGCCGTTGGGCGCCTTCCAGCGCGCCGGCCGCCGCCAGCCGCCGCCACACCTGCATCGTGGGCATCCCGTACGCGCCGGGGGGGTGCTGCACGTAGGGAAGCTCCGGCGCGAAGTTGCGGATGTACTTGTAGCGGTGGCCGCGCACGGCGCGGATGCGGTCCCGGCCCTCGCTCGTCCGGTCGCGGGTGAAGAACAGGTACTCGGGCGCGGGCGCCGCGTCGCCACCGAGGAAGACACGGCCCTGCAGGTGCGCCGGGACCGGCGCCCCGGCCAGCGCGAGCAGGGTCGGCGCGAAGTCCACGAAGCCGACCGGATCCTCGCGCACCGTGCCCGGCGCGATGCGCCCCGGCCAGCGCACGAGCAGCGGAACGTGCAGTCCCGAGTCGTAGAGCCAGTGCTTCCCGCGCGGCAGCGCCCAGCCGTGGTCGCCATAGAAGAAGACCACGGTGTCGTCCGCCAGCCCGTCGGCTTCCAGCTCGGCGAGGATCGCGCCGACCCGCGCGTCCAGGACGCTGACCAGATCGTAGTAGCGCGCGACGTCCCGGCGGACCTCCGGGGTGTCCGGATAGTACGGCGGCAGCGGCGCCGCCGCCGGGTCGTGACGGGCGGCGGGGGCGAGCCCCGCCGTCGCCTTCGCGAAACGGTCCGGCCGTAGCAGCTTTCCCCCGTGCGTGGTGGTGACGTTGAACACCGAGAAGAAGGGCTGCCCGGGCGCCCGGTTGCGCCAGTGCGCGTGCCGGCCGCTCTGGTCCCAGACGCCGAGCGGCGCATCCCGTACCGCGCGCCGGACGTCCGTCGGCAGCCACGGCGAGAAGTTGTAGTCGGTCTTGCCCTTGTTGGTCGTGAAGTACCCGGCCGCGCGCAGCCATTCGGGGAAGCCCTTGACCCAGGGCGGCGGCACCGTGACCGACCACATGTGGTGCGAGCCGATCGACGTCGGGTACATGCCGGTGATGATCGCCGAGCGTGTCGGGGTACAGACAGGCGCCGTCGCGAAGGCGCGGGTGAAGCGGGCGCCCTCGGCAGCCAGCCGGTCGAGGTTCGGCGTGAATGCGTAGGGGTCCGCGTAGCTGCCGTGGTGCGGGCCGTGGTCCTCGGCGATGATCCAGAGGAAGTTCGGCGGCGCCGGATCGGGAGCGGGTCCGTTCGTTGCGCAGAAGGCCGGATCCGGCGCCAGGACGCAGCCGGCGAGCAGCAGCGACACCGGCAATCTGCATGAAACCCAAGCCCTCGACCGTCCGCGGCCTTTCCCTCCACTTTGCGGAGCCCGGTCGTGTTCAGGCCGGTCCCCGGCGTCCGGGACGGCCGTCACCGACACGACGGGGCGCCGCCGGCGGGTGCGGCAGCTTCGACGAGGATCCCTCTCGACGTTCATGACATGGCGGTATGAAAGCGCGTCCGCGCGCGAAGTCGCACGGATCCTGCCCTGCCTGCCGTTCCTGCGCAATTCTCCATCCCGCGGGCGCCGCCGCTTGCGCGGCCGGCATTTCAGAAGTCGAGCAATTGCAGCGCGTTGCATATCGGCAGGAGGCGCTGCCTCAGGCGGGTCCGATCCGCGTCCAGACCCTCCAGGAGACGCGGCATGTCGATGTAGTGCGCGCGCGACGGTGGGGTGGCGCGGGCGGCAAGCGTCCGCCGAACGGCCGGCAGCGCTCCGACGATGGCGTCGATCAGCGCATTCCGCCGTGCCGGGTCCCGCTTGATCGCGTCCCAGCAGAGTGCATCCGGAAGAACGGCATCGGGGCCGTTCCCCGGACCCGGCGAAGACAACGCGTGGCGCATCAGCCAGCGGTTCCACGGCCCGCGCCGGAACTGATCGGGCGGCAGGCCCAATGCGAACTCCAACACCCGGCGATCCAGGAGCGGATAACGGTATTCGATGCCGTGGCGGGCGCCGCTCGCGGCCCAGCTTTCGATCCGCTCCAGCAAGAATCCGCGCCGCAGAGACTGCAGTTGGGTACGCCGCACGCTCACCAGACCGAACGAGGGCCGCGGCAGGGGCGCCACCCGCTGCGCGAACGCCGGACAGATGAACGAGCGCCGGCGCAGGAACGCCCGGTGCGACCGCGGGCCCCACCACGGGCTGCGCAGGTGGCCGATGAGATCGTCATCCGGCATCCGCACCACGGTCCCCGCCAGAAACCGGAGCGGGGATGCCTCGCGGGCGCGGCATTCGGCGTACAGTGCCCGCCAGCGCCCGCTCAGCAGCAATTGCGCGTAGTACCCGTGGCCGTTGGACGAGATCCCCTCGTCTCCGCCCCAGCCCGACAGCAGCGCCCGCACCCCCCGCGCCGCCGCGCATCGCTGCACCACTCCCTCGTTCAGATGGACAGGGGCGTCCGGATACGCCCCGTCGCGCGCAAGGTCGGCGGCCACGTCATCCGATCCCGGTGACCGGTGGAACACCCGCAACCCTTCTCGTTCGCATACCGCGTCCACGTAGGCGTATTCCTTTGCATGGTCCTCATCGGGAAGCTCGCCGCCAAGCGGCGGCAGCCAACTGAAGGCGAGCGGCGGCGGACGGCCCCGGCGCCGCAGGGCGCGGGCGGCGAGCACCGCCACGCTGGAGGAGTCCAGGCCGCCGCTCAGGTGGACGCCGATCGGGCCGGGGCCGTGCAGGCGGTCTTCCACCGCCCGGGCATGGATCGCCAGGAGCTCCTCCGCGTAGGCGTCGTCCGACGCGCGTCGCACCCGCGGCGCCCGCTCGGGCCGCCAGTACCGCTCGGGCGCCGTCCGGACGCGCGCCGTTGCACCGCCCCCCTCGACGGTGAGGACGTGGCCGGGCGGCAGCTTGCGCACCGCCGAGAAGAACGTACGGGTCGTGGTGACCACCATGTCCCGCGTCAGATGCGTCGCCACGACCGCCTCGTCCAGCGCGTCGGAGACCCCGGGCGCCGCGAGCAGCGCTTCCACGGCGCTGGCGAAGACGAACCGCCCTCCCGCCGGGGAATAGTAGAAGGGCCGCACACCGATGGGGTCCCGGACACAGAAGAGCCTGCGCCGCCGGGCGTCCCATACCGCGAAGGCGTAGTCGCCGAGCAGGCGGTCGGGGCAGGCCCTGCCCCAGCGCTTCCAGGCCCGGAGGACCAGATCGGCGTCGGCGAGGTCGGCGCGCTCCGCAGGGGGGATGCCCAGCGCGCCGCAGAGCGAATCGCGATCGTCGAGACGGGCGTCCGCGGCGACGGCCAGTCCCGCTTCCCGGTCGACGCGCAACGGGGATGCGGGCGAGGGCGTCCCGGACGCGACGCCGGCGCACGAAGATCCGGGGGCGAGCTCCCCACCGGCAGGCGCGTACCGGCCGCCGAGGCTGGCCGTCCCTTCCGTCCAGCGCGCACCGGCCGTTCCGTAGCCGGCGGCGAACCCCGCCAGCATCGCCGTCAACGCCGCCGGGACGTCCGGGCCGTGTCCGACGCAGCCGGCAATTGCGGCCATCACCGCCTCCTGCCCGCCGGAGCGATGGATTTCCCGGAGGGCGTTCGAGTGTCGGCCGCTCCCCTGTACCGGCCCGAGCGGGCTGCCGCGCTCACCCGCCGGCTCCGAGGGCGGCCTCCGCTCGCCAGGGGGCCCGGCGCATCGATCCCCGCTGGCCGGTGACGACGTGGTCCACCGGATACGTGGGAAGCGACCCGCCGGCCAGACACCGATCGCCGAGCCTCTCCGGGTAAGCGCCGTACAACCGCTCGTATCGGAACCCTCGCCGTCGGCGGTTCGTCGGCAGATCCTCCGGGCTCACGGGGGCCACCTTCACGAAGATGCGCTCCTCCGCATCCTCGGGCGTACATCGATCCTTGACGTAGATGAGCGTGCCGTGGTCGAGGTACACGTCGAAGCCCGATTGGATGACGGGCTCGTCGGGGATGCGGCGCTCGGGGAAGGGCGCGGGCTCTCGCAGCAGCCGCCGGAGCAGGTCCGGCGGGTCGCGCGCGATCCTCTGGCGCCGCCGCGCAGGGGGCAGATCCACCAGGATGGTGTCCCCGACGTGTTCATACCGGGACGGGCCGTAGTCCTGGAAGGACTGTACCAGATCCGCCGCCGGGCTGAGCGCCCCCAGGCCGAGCACGAGCACCAGTCCCGCGAACGCGGCCCGGCGGCGGAGCCCGCCCCGGCGCACGAGCGCCCCCCCGCCCCGCGCCACCGCCCCGGCGCAGAGCCAGCCCAGCACGAACAACGCCGGCAGCGACCCGCGTGTCAGGAGGTCGTTCCATTTCCCGTACCAGTACAGGGGCAGGAGCAGCAGGGTCGCCACCGCCGCGATGAAGAAGGGCTCCCGGCGCACCGCCGGGCGGACCACCGCCAACAGCACCGCCAGCAGCAGGAACTTGGTCAGGTAGAAGAAGAGCAGCCAGCGCATCAGCCGCGGCCAGTCGTATCCCTCCCTCTGCCACAGCCAGCCCTGCGGGAAGTCCATCGCCCCGGCGGTCAGGTACAGCACCACCACCCCGAACAGCGGTCCCGCCAGACACAGGTTGGGCCAGCGCAGGAACGGGCGCACCCCGTTCATCCACAGTACCGCCGCGAGCAGGGGCAGCAGGCCCACGGCGACGAACGCGGACCAGAACGGGGCCGCCGCCAGCAGCACCCCGAGAACAGCCAGGAACCGGGGCTGGCGGCGCAGGTGCAGGCAGAGCAGGGCATACAGTCCGGCGGCCAGGAAGTGGTGGGGCGCCATCTTCAGGACGGCTGTTCCGGACCAGGTCCACAGGAACCCCGGTTCGGAAAGCAGGCGGCGGCCGTACCAGCCCCAGGCTCCGGTGAGCCAGTCGGTCCACCACTTCCATCCCTCGCTTGCCGAGGCCAGGATTGCCGCGCCCACCATGCTCATTCCGCTGAAGAAGACGAGAACGGCGAGGGCGACGACCAGCGCCCATCCGCGCCGTCCGTGGGTGAACAGCAGCGCGACGAGGGCCACCCCGGCCCAGGTCCACAGGGGAACGGCCCAGCTCAGCGCCGCCGGGCCGAGCCAGCGGGCCGCCAACCCCGGGACCATGAACCACCCGAGGTAGTAGCGCAGCAGCGGCGGCGTGGCCGGCGGGCCTTCGGCGGGCGCGGGCCGCCAGGCAGCCAGCGGGTCGGGCAGGTACGTGGGCCAGGGATGGCGGCCCAGATCGAGCAGGGTCATCCGGCGCCCTGAGAACTCGGGGTTGCCCGGGTCGAACACGCCGCCGGCGGCGGTCGCCAGCACCCAGAGGGCGGCCACCGCGAGGACCGCCGCCTCGGCGGGGGTCGGCGCGCGCAGCCGCCACCGCCCGGAGAGCGGGCGGCGGAGCGCACCCACCAGCAGCGCGGCGGCCGGGAGGCCGAGCCACCACTCGAACCAGCCCACCAGCCACACCACCACCGGCAGCATCAGGTAGACGACGGCCAGCCGGTGCAGCATCGGCAGCTCCGGTTCCGCCGGCGCGGGCCGCCACGACGAATCTTTACGGACGTGTTTCGTCAAGGGAACGATGCAGGACGTCCAGGACGGCTCCGGAAAGATCCGCAGGTCTTTGATTGTGTGACTCGGCTTGGAACACGGGCGGAGGCGCGTTTCTCACGAACGAGACGACTTCCGCCGTTGCCGGAGCGAAAAGCCCGAAGTCCCGTTGCAGCCGCTGGGGTCCGCCGGCGCCGATTCGGGGAGTCGACTCCCAGAGGCGGCGGAATTCCTCGTTGCGATTCAATACGTCCTGGAAGAGGTAGTGGCTTATCGCTGAAAATCCGCCGCGACCCTGTATTCCCGGGAGGCCGTTTCAACCGGTTGCGGCCGGGGCCGCCCAACGTCCCGAAAAAGCTCGATCCGACCGGCTCCCGTGGGGGGTATGCAGCCGGCGGCATCCGCCAGCGCCTCTTCGATCCGATCCGCCAACACGTCGAGACGCAATGGGTGGGCGGGCCGCGTCACGAGGAAGAACGGTATGGATTTCGCGAGCGCCGCGACGATGTGGAAGTACGACCGGTATTGTCCGAGAGCCTGCACGATCTTCCGGTTGGGAGTGTGTATCTTCAACCACCTCAGGACGCGGATGGGCGGCACCCTCTCGATCTCGGTGTCCGTGCCGTCACCAACCATCAGGATGAAGGCGGCGCACGGGGCCAGCGGCGTGGCCCGGAGCCGTTCCACCGGGACCACATGCTTCGGGGCCTCCGGCCGCAGTCGGCCCTGCGCCCGCCAGCCGAGCACGTCCAGTACGTCCTGCCGCAGCTTGATCCGGGGAAAGCCCGGCAGCACTTCCAGGCGGCCGTCCGTACCCAGGACCACCCCTGTCAATTCATCGGTCAACAGATCGCAGCCTCGCGCAACAAACGCCCCGGCAAGCGACGACTTTCCACTGCCGCTGTCGCCGAGAAACAGCACCGCCCCGGCTTCCGCGGCGACGGCGCCGGCGTGAAAGGTGGCCACCCCGCGTTGTCGCAGCAGAGCGGTCATCAACGGCTTGGTGAGGGCGGCTTCCATGTCCCGCTCGTCGCCGCCCAGCGGGTCGATCACGATGTTGCGGCCGTCGGTGACCAGATACCGGGCGTGGCCGGCCATGGTCAGCAGGAAGGCGCCGGGCGCCATTTCCCGGACGATTACCTTGCCGACGTCTCCGTCTCTCTGGACCGGCGCCGGCAATGCCGCCGGCGTCTCCCCGAAGCGGATCAGCACGTCGGGCGCGTCTCGCCGGGAGCCGGGCCGCCGGGTGAACGGCAGGGCGATGGGCGAGCGCACGTGCAGCCCGTAGGCGGTGTAGTCGTGCGGCGAAGTCCCGCACGTCGATACGGCCCGGGAATAGTGTGCGGTCCGAAGATGCACGGTGGCCAGGCAATCCAGCCACGCCTCGTACCACAGCCCGAACGCGGGTTCGGGCGCGTCCCGGTACGCCCGCCGAAGCATCTCCGCCGCCTTCCAGGGTTTGTGGGGGACGTTGAAGTGCAGGACCTTGGCGTCCTCGATGGCGAGGTCCTCCCGGACCCGGATGGACGCGGCGCTCCCCAGCAGGAAGTTGTACGTCGAGCTCACCAGGGTCTGCCGCCCGGCGAAGTACCGGTTGTGGAGGAATTGCTTGAAGTGCGGTGTGCCGGTGCCGCGCCACGTTTCCGGCGTCACCATGGACAGCAGATCCGCGTAGACGGATTCGCCGGTGAGGCCCGCGTCGATGAGCAGGAACCCGTCGTTGAACGTCCGATCGAGGACGCCCGCGGGGCCGGCATGGCCCGGATCGTCGAGCGGCAGGAACGTGGCCGCGTCCCTGCGGCGCCCGGCCAGATACACGCCGTCGCCGCAGCAGACCAGCGCATCCCCGGTCTCGAACAGCTCTCCGATCGGCTGGCGGAACACCAGATCGCCGTCCACGAGCAGCACCTTGCGGTATCCGCTCAGCCGGTAGGCCTCGAATGCATGCAGATGCGACAGGATCGGGGCGAAACGGGGGACCGCGGCCCCCACGCGCGCAAGCCGCTCCCGGAGCTCGGACGACACCGGCGCGAAGCGCACGCGGCGCGACAGCGCGCTCAAGGCTTCGCGATGCTCCCCGGACAGGCCGTCCTGGATGATGACGACGTCGCCGAAATCGGGGTGGTGTTTCAGGAAGGACCCGACGGTGACCAGGGTCCCCGGCATGAACGCCTCCGTGGTCACCGTGGCCAAGCACGCTTCCCGCCCCGGAGCCGCGCTCCCGGTCATCGGCCAAGCGTCTCCTTCGTCATCGCAGGCGATGCCGGAGGACGGTCACGTCATGGTCAACGCAGGTCGTCATCGAAACGGTCGAACGTCTCCCGGTGTTGCCGGAGCACCGGTGCAGGTTCCCTCGCGCAGCCGTTCCACATGCGCCTGGAGCGCGTCTGCGTCGCAGAGGCGGAGCAGCATCGCCATCGTGTTCATGCCGGACTACCTGTCAAGCGACACGATGCCGAAGGCGTCGCCGACGGTTGCGGCAGCTTCGATCCGAGGCTCCCTCCCCGACGTTCATGAGGTCACGGTATACGTTACGTTTTCAGGTTGAGTCAACTGGATGGTGTTGGTTCCCGTATCGGTACGAACGATCCGGTGCATGATGGATACGGTCGGTTTGGACCACGGGCGCTTGACGACGTTGGACGCCCCTCCATCGTCATGGCCTCGTACACCCGGAGACGCTCGTCTCGACCGCCCAGTTTCTTGATTCATGACTTGCTCCCGGGGACGGATGGTGCCCACTCGAAGCGTCTTTCCCGCTACATCGACGCCTGATTTCATCAGGCTGGATTTTCCCCCCCCCCCCCCCCCCCCCGTCAATACCGGCCGCGCGCACGTCCGCCGAATCTCGCGGTTGCCGTTTCGCCGTCCTCTCCTCCCGGCCTGCCGGGAACGCCGATCCGGTCGGAGGCATGCGCGCTGCCCGCCGGCGGGCTCAGACGACGACCCGGTCGCGCTTCACCACGTCGGCGCCGTCGAGGGTGCGCGCGTACCGGTGGCCGGCATGGACGGCGGCGGCGATGAGGTCCGGGGCTTCGCAGTCGCCGATGCGCTCGAGGCTCAGGATGCCGGCATCCGCGAGACGTTCGGGATCGGCGGCGAGGGCCCGGTACAGCGCGTCCTCCGGCTCGCGCGACGTCACGAGGACCACGTGGTCGCAGGCCGTGGATTGCTCCCGGCCGGTGTAGACGCAGGCCAGCACCGCCCGGCTGCCGTCGAAGGCGGTCAGCATCCGTCCGGTGACGATCTCGACCCCGAGCTCCAACAGGCGTGCCTGGATGCGTGGCTGGTCCAGGGTGTGCTCGCAGGTCGGCGAGACCACGCTGGCGCTGGTCACGAAGACCACGCCGGCGCCGCGCGCCTTCAGCGCCTCCGCGACGACCCCGCCCATGTAGAAGTGGTCGTCGTCGTAGACCAGCACCCGGCCTTCGATGGGCTTGCCCGCCATCACGTCGTCCGGCGTCGAGATGCGGGGATGCCCATGACCGTCAATGGGGTCGAAGCTGGAACGGCCGGTGCCGTCCGCCCGCCAGCGTGCGCCGGTGGCGATGCAGACGTGCTCGAAGCCGAGCTCCAGCACCTGTCCGGCGTCGAGGGCGCTGTCGCGGTAGATCTCCACGTTGGGCAGTGCGGAGAGCTGGCCCAGCCGCCAGTCCTTCACCCGCGCGAAGGTGGCCAGGCCCGGAAGGGTCGCCTCGCGTCGCACCCGCCCGCCCGGCGCCGCCGTCGCCTCGGCCAGGGTCACCGCGTATCCGCGCTGGCCCGCGGCCCGCGCCGCCTCCAGCCCGGCGGGGCCCGCGCCGACGATCAGCACCCGCCCTTCGCCGCCGCGGGGCGGGATCCTCTCCGGGTGCCAACCGCGGCGCCATTCCTCCCCCATGGTGGGGTTCTGGGTGCAGCGGATGGGCACCCCGGTCGCATCGCCCATGATGCAGACGTTGCAGCCGATGCACTCGCGGATGTCCTCGATGCGGCCTTCCTCGATCTTCTTCGGCAGGAAGGGGTCGGCGATCGAGGGACGCGCCGCTCCGACCAGGTCCACCAGACCCTTCCCGACGATCGACACCATGCGGTCGGGGCTCGTGTAGCGTCCCACGGCGAGCACCGGCTTGGAGGTCACCTGCTTGACGAAGGCGACGTACTCCTCTTGCGCGCCCTCCTCGGCGAAGCGGGCGGTGCGGGCGTCGGCGGGGAAGTTGGCGATGTTCACGTCCCACAGATCCGGCAGCTCGGCGAGATGCTCGACCAGCGCCCGGCCGTCCCCGTCCACGGTGATCCCCATCTCGACGTCCAGGTTGTGGACGGCGAAGCGGATCACCACCCCGCAGGTGTCGCCGACCGCCTCCCTGGTCTCCTCCAGCAGCTCCCGGATGAGGCGGGCGCGGTTCTCGAAGCTGCCGCCGTACTCGTCCGTCCTCCGGTTCTGCACCGGCGAGAGGAACTGGGCCGGCAGATACCCGTGCCCGGCGTAGACGTAGACCAGATCGAACCCTGCTTCCCTGGCCCGCAGCGCCGAGGCGCGGTGGTTCCTGCGGAACTCGCGGATGTCCGCCTTGTCCATGGCCCGGGTCTGGCCCGTGCCCTGCCACACCGGCATCGACATGGGGGCCGCGGGCGATACGCGGGAGAGATGGTTCGCGGAGGCGTAGCCGCCGTGCCACAGCTCGACGCCGGCGAGCGCCCCGTGCTCGTGCACCCGATCCACCATTGCGGCGTGGTTCTTCACGTCGCCGTCGTCCCACAGGGTGCAGTAGGGGTAGGAGGAGTCGTCGGAGGAGGGATCGGTCGAACAGTACTCGGTGCAGACCACGCCCCAGCCGCCCTCGGCCTTGACCTCGCGCATGGCGTTCAGGGTGCGGGGCATCGCGAAGCCCATGCCGGAGCAGTGCGGCACCTGGTAGAAGCGGTTGGGCGCGGTCACCGGCCCGATCCGGACCGGCTCGAACAGCACGTCGTATCGTGGGTCGCGAGGCATGGGTGTCTCCGTCCAGGGTGTCTCCGTCCGGCCATCGGGCCGGCCCCAGCATAGCCGCCCGCGCCTTCTCCCCGGAAGCCGCGGTCGGCGCCGGGTACGGCTATCATGGCATCCTGGAAAGGCCGTCGGCCGCCTGGCACCTTTCCACACCCTTCGATCGCGAACGACGCGAGAGGCCGTGCTCCGGGTCGCCCGAGCGCGGATCGGAGCCTCTCTCCCGATCATCGCAGCGCAGCAATGGAGGCGACGATGCGTACGAACGGCGTCCCGGTGCCGGTGGACGAGCTGATTGCGCGGCAGAAGCCCGGCTTCACGCTCGAGCAGCCCTTCTATCGTGACCCGGAGATCTTCCGGCGCGACATGGCCCGCGTCGTCGCCAGGGCCTGGCTCTACGTCGCCCATGTCTCCGAGATCCCCGAGCGGGGCGGCTTCCTGCTCTACGACATCGGCGAGGAGTCGATCATCCTGGTGCGCGGTTCGGACGGGGAGGTGCGAGCCTTCTTCAACGTCTGCCGCCACCGCGGGAGCCGTATCTGCCTCGACCGCCGCGGCAAGGTCGGGCAGGCGCTGACCTGCCCCTACCACGCCTGGGTCTACGACCTCGAAGGCCGCCTGGTCCGCGCGCGCGGCATGGGGGAGGACTTCGACAAGTCCGCCTTCGGGCTGCACCCCTGCCAGGTGCGCGTGGCCCACGGTCTGATCTTCGTCTGCCTGGCCGAGGCCGGCGATCCGGGGGTCGCGGATTTCGACGACGTCGCCGGCGACCTCGACGCCTGCGCGGCGCCGTACCGCATCACCGACACCCGGATCGCGCATCGTGAGGTCTATCCGACCTGCGCCAACTGGAAGCTGGTGGTGGACAACTTCCGCGAGTGCTACCACTGCGCCCCGGCGCATCCCGAATACACCATGGTCAACGCCTGTGTGCGGGCGCAGGAGCTCGACCTCGCAGGCTACGACGGGCCGACCCGGGCGTGGGAGAGGAAGACCGCGGCGCTGGGCCATCCGGTGGGAAGAGGCGCCGGCGGCGACCATGGCGACCCGTGCCAGCCGCACGGCTACTGGCGCCAGCCGATCCGCGAAGGGTTCGTCACCCTGTCCGAAGACGGCCGCCCGCTCGCGCCGTTGCTGGGCGGCCTGAAGCACTGGGACGGCGGCGAGACGGCGTTCAGCTTCGGCCCGCTGTCCTACGCCTACCTGTGCGCGGATCACCTGTGCATGTTCCGCTTCACGCCGGTCTCGCCCGAACTCTCGGAGGTGGTCGTGACCTGGCACGTCCGCGCGGATGCGGAGGAAGGCCGGGATTACGACCTCGCGCGCCTGAAGTGGATGTGGGACGTCACCACCGTCGAGGACACGCGGATCATCATCGACAACCAGAGGGGCGTGAACTCCGGGCGCTACCGGCCGGGACCCTATGCCCCGGCGGAATCCTATTCGGCCGCCTTCACGCGCTGGTACCTCGACCGTCTCGTGACGTGACGGGCCTGTGAAGAAAGCCCGATCCGGATGGCGCCGGCGAGGGGAGTGTCATGGAACGGCTATCCGGGCGCTTCGTCGAAGCAGGGCAGGTCGTCGGTGATTTCGTGCCACGGCGCCTTCGACGCCACGAAGATGTGGTTGTCGGCGCCCCGCCCCGGGTCGTCGTCGAGGGAGCCGAAGGGGATCACCGCGATGCCGCGCTCGGGATCGAGCCGCGGCATCCCGGAGCCGCACGTCGGGCAGAACACCTGGCTGAAGTAGCGCGCCTCCGGGAGCCGCCAGGTCCTGAGCGTGTCTTCGCCGCGGGTGTAGCGCACGCCGTCCATCGCGGTGAAGCCGTTGGTGGTATGCGCCGCCGCGCGCGCCTTGCGGCAGCGCGAGCAGTGGCAGTTGTGGACCCTCGTGATCTCGCCGGTGACCTCGTAGGCGACGCGCCCGCACAGGCAGCTTCCGCGCAGGGCGCCGTCCGTGGACGGGGGCGGCTCCGCCTCCTCGACGCGCGGCGCGTCACGGCCCGGGACGATCTCGTGCCGGGGCAGCGAATCGGTGATCTCGTGCCACGGCGCCTTCCACTTCGCGTAGATGTGGGAGGACGGACGGAGGCCCGGATCGTCGTCGAGCGGGCCGGCGGGGACGGCCACCATCCTGCGGCCGACCGTGAACGGAGCCACGGATCCGCAACGCGAGCAGAATGCGCGGCGGAAGCCCGGCGAGGATTCATGGATGATGACGACCTCTTCGCCGCCGTCGAACCGGAAGTGCGCCCGATCCCCGTCCGCGTAGGTCGCGAACGGCGCGCCGTGCGCCTTGCGGCACATCCGGCAATGGCAGTGGAGCATCCGCTCGAACGCCCCGTCGAACGACCAGCGCACCGTGCCGCACAGGCAGCTTCCGCGGATCATCGTGTCTCTCCTTCGTCACTCCCGGATGGTTCGTCGTGCTCGCCGTCGGCCGGCAGTGCGGACGCCGCGAGCCGGCGACATCGCATTGCCCAAGCTTCGGGGCTCGAGCTTCGGGGCTCAGGCTTTCGAGCCGTGTGCGAGCACGCGACCCTGCCCGGCGATACTCAAGCCGCGCGTAGCGAGCCGTCAAGCCCCTTGTCCCGGCGCAAGGCAAATGGGCGCGGTCGCCGCTACGCGGGTTCCGGGCAAGATCCGTTCGGAGCGTACCCGTTCCGCGCCTGACGAGGCCGGAAGGTGTCGAGCTTGCCGTGGTGACGCATCCGAACGCCCGTTCACGGTGTCCAGCCCCTGGGACGGGAGGCGCCGGATTCGGCGGCGGAGACATCCGGACGGCCACCCGCGGCCATCGGCCCCGGCAGACGGGAGGCGTCGGCCCACGGGCAAATGGATCGGCTTCGGCTCGAATATGCGATCCGGGCTCGATGGCGGCCCCCGTCGCTTCACCTCGTGAACTCTGGCAGCATGACCATCATGCGAGGAGGGCGCCGGTGCACTCGCTGCTTCATGTCCGGATCGAACCCTCACCCGGGAAGTCCCTCGAAAAGCCTGCCTGTCAGCTTGTCATCCCGCTGGCTCTCCGGGCGGGATCCGCACCGTACACCGGGACTCGGAGGAGCAAAGGGAGGAGATCATGGACTCGGAACACGGTGGAGAGCGCCGGCGCACGCGCCGGGGCGGGGGGCGGAGCGCCAACCTTCGCGGCGCGGGGCCGGCGGTCCGCCAGCTTCCCTGGGAGATCCCCGTCAACGGCGACGCCCCCACCGAGCCCCTCACGGGGGAGCAGGTGCAGGCGGTGCACGACGGGGCGATGCGGGTGCTCGAAGAGATCGGCATCGAGTTCCTGAACGACGAGGCCCGCGAGGTCCTGAAGGCGGCCGGCTGCGAGACGCGCCCCGGCAGCACCAACGTGCGCATGGATCGGGGGCTGGTGATGGAGAAGGTGGCCCTCGCGCCCCCGCGCTTCACCCTCACCCCGCGCAACCCCGAACGGGCGGTGCCGATCGGCGGACGCCACATGGCGTTCGTCAACGTCTCCAGCCCGCCCAACTGCTCGGACCTCGACCGCGGGCGGCGTCCCGGCGACCGCGAGAGCTACCGCGACCTGCTCAAGCTCACCCAGTACTTCAACTGCATCCACATGGCCGGCGGCTATCCGGTGGAGCCGGTGGACCTGCATCCCTCGATACGCCATCTCGACTGCCTCTACGACAAGCTCACCCTGACCGACAAGGTCCCCCACGCCTACGCCCTCGGCACCGCGCGGGTCGAGGACGTGATGGAGATGGCGCGCATCGCGGGCGGGCTCACGCCCGAGGCGTTCGAGGCGGCCCCGCGCATGTACACCAACATCAACTCCTCCTCGCCGCTCAAGCACGACTGGCCGATGCTCGACGGCGCCATGCGCCTCGCGCGCCGCGGCCAGCCCGTCTTCGTCACCCCCTTCACCCTGGCCGGGGCGATGGCCCCGGTGACGCTGGCCGGCGCGGTGGCGCAGTTCGTGGCCGAAGGGCTCTCCGCCATCGTGCTGCTCCAGTGTGTGAAGCCGGGCGTGCCCTGCGCCATCGGGTCGTTCACCTCGAACGTGGACATGCGCACCGGCGCCCCCGCGTTCGGGACCCCGGAGTACCTCCGTGCCACCCAGATGTCGGGCCAGATGGCCCGCTTCTACGGGCTGCCGCTGCGCGCCTCCAACGCCTGCGCCGCCAACTGCCCGGACGCCCAGGCCGCGTGGGAGAGCGCGTTCTCGCTGTGGGCGGCGGTGGCGGCGGGGGTGAACGTGGTCTACCACGCGGCGGGCTGGCTGGAAGGGGGGCTGTGCGCCTCGTACGAGAAATTCGTGATGGACTGCGAGACCCTGCAACAGATCGTCGCCTACCTGAAGCCGGTGCCGGTCACCGAAGACGACGTCGCCGTCGAGGCCATCCGGGAAGTCGGCCCCAACGGCCACTTCTTCGGCTGCCGGCACACCCAGGACCGCTACGAGACCGCGTTCTACGGCCCCTTCCTCTCCGACTGGAGCAACTTCGAGAGCTGGGAGGAGCGCGGCGCGATCGACGCCCCGCATCGGGCCAACGCGCTGTGGAAGAAGATCCTCGCCGAGTTCGAGGCGCCGCCGATGGACGAAGCGATCCGCGAAGAACTCGAAGCCTTCGTGGAGCGGCGCAAGCGCGAGGGCGGGGCGCCGACCGATTTCTGAATCGAGGAAGGGACGATGGACCCCGAGAGAAGTGGACCCCGATAATTGGACAGTGCGATAAGTGTACTCTGCCCTGGTTGGTTCTCCTGCCTCACGCTGCCTTGGGCCATGAATCGCTGTCAGCATACACCGCATCGGGTGTCCGCCGCCCCAGGCCCTGATGGCGACGCTTGGCATTGTAGAACCGGAAGGAGCGACCCAGTCCCACGCGAGCCGCAGCTACGCCCTCGCAGGCGTGAAGATACACCTCCTCGTACTTCACACTCCTCCACAGCCGCTCCACCAGGGCAAGATCACTAAATTGTATTGACATCAACAAGTTTTGTGATCTAATGGCGTCTTCATCAAGGAGATGGAGATGGCAAGAAATGAACACGACAGCCCCTGCAAGTTTGATCGAGCATTTCTCAAAGCTGGAGGATCCGCGAGTCGATAGAAACAAGAAGCATGAGTTGATTGATGTCATCGTCCTGTGCGTGTGTGCGGTGGTCAGTGGCGCGGAGGGATGGAGTGACATCGAAGAATTTGGGCGCACGAAGCTGGAGTGGCTTCGCCGCTCATAGGTTGGTACTTAAGGAAATCATAAAACCGGCTCCAATCCGAATTGGAGTCGTCCTTTCTTGCGGTCTCGTTTCGGATGGGACCGAGTCGCATTGTTCGCCAGATAATCCACCAAGTTTCGTAACACGGGAAGAAAGCCACGTCTCCTTCCACAAGCAAGCGCACGGAACACATCCCCCAATCCATGACGCGCACACATCGCCACCTTCCGTGTCGAGACCTCGACCCCTCGCAATACCTGCGTCATCTGAGCCAAGTAACGCTTCAGAACCGAGGCCGCAATCGCCGTCCATACCAGCCCCTCGGCTATCCCCGCTTTGCTCCAGGGCAAGATCACTAAAAATGTATTGACATCAACAAGTTTTGTGATCTAATGGCGTCTTCATCAAGGAGATGGAGATGGCAAGAAATGAACACGACAGCCTCTGCAAGTTTGATCGAGCATTTCTCAAAGCTGGAGGATCCGCGAGTCGATAGAAACAAGAAGCATGAGTTGATTGATGTCATCGTCCTGTGCGTGTGTGCGGTGGTCAGTGGCGCGGAGGGATGGAGTGACATCGAAGAATTTGGGCGCACGAAGCTGGAGTGGCTTCGCCGCTATGTTCCGCTGGCCAATGGGGTCCCGGTGGACGACACGATTGCACGAATCATCTCGGCGCTGTCGGTGAGAGGCTTTCAGGACTGCTTCATGAGCTGGATGGAAGATGTCGTGAAGTTGAGTGATGGTGAGATTATTGCAGTGGACGGGAAGACGCAGAGGCGTTCCCACGACCGCAAACGGGGTATGAAGGCGATGCATATGGTGAGTGCCTGGGCGTGTAGCAATGCAGTGGTGCTTGGGCAGGTGAAGACGGAGGAGAAGTCGAACGAGATCACGGCGGTGCCGGAGCTGCTGGATAAGCTGGAATTGTCGGGGTGTATCGTGACGCTGGATGCGATGGGATGCCAACGAGCGATAGCGAAGCAGGTCAAGGAAGGGGGAGGGGATTACGTGTTGGCGGTGAAGGGGAACCAGAAGCAATTGAACAGGGAGGTTCGGAGGTATTTTGATGCGGCACGGGAGAGGGATTTCGAGTGTGAGGGGATTGAGAACGACGAGACGGCGGAGGATGGTCACGGACGGGTAGAGTCCAGGAGCTATTATTTGTCCACCGACCTGGGTGCGTTGTCTTGTGTGAAGAAGTGGAATGGGTTGAGAGCGGTCGGGATGGTGGAGTCGGAGCGCTGGAGTGATGGGCGTGTGAGTATTGAGCAACGGTACTACATTACGTCGCTGGAAGATGTGGAGACATTTGGGCGAGCGGTGCGTTCACACTGGGGAATCGAGAATGAGCTGCACTGGAGATTGGATGTGACGTTTCGGGAAGACGAGAGTCGGATTCGTCGGGGTAATGCACCGCACAATATGGGAGTGATTCGGCATGTGGCGGTCAATCTTCTGAAGCGTGAGTCTGCGAAGATCAGCGTCAGGAAGAAGCGTATCCGGGCGGCATTGAACGATGGCTTCCGAGATAAGATATTGATGGGACAGTGATTTTATATGCGGTTGCCCTGCGGGGTCACCTCAGTTTTTTCGGATCTTCGATCCGACTTAGGGAGAATGCCCTGTTTCCGGCATCCTTGATCGAACAACCTATATGCCAGCATTTTTTATCATCAATGATAATGAAGCGATCATGAAAATCTTTGGCACGCCGTACTTTGATGGCTATCTGCGGATATTGTTTTCTGAAAGTTTCAACTTCATGCATAAAATCATTCGGTAGCTTGCTCGTCGGCAATTCGATTTTCATGGACTCATCGACATGGTAAAACAGGTTGAAGAGTGTTTCATCCAAGTACGGATCGACGATTCTGACCGAGTGCCTGGCATCACGTGCGATTTTTCTTATTTCCACGTAAGAATCGTGCTGTGTATTGGGAAGGAAAAACAGTTCTCGCACCCGCTGCTTTGCCGGCGAAAGGCGATCATTCTCAATCTGCCAACCTATTCCGGCCAGATCTGCATTGAGTTGTTCATTGAATCCTCCGAGAGTCAGTTCCTTGGAAACGATTAGGCAAACTCGCAGCCTTTCGTCATCTGTCAGTGCATTGTACGCCCGAACGATTCGCGGCCGGTAAGCATTCGTTCTGTATTTGTGGGAGTAGTTTTCTTGCTTGGTTAGTGCCCAGTCGACTTCCATACCGGATTTGTCGATGATCGCCGGAATGTCGTGGCTGTCCAATTTATCAAGAAGACAGGTCAGGATGACCCGCCAAGGATTGAGATTCTCTCTCAACTCCGGATTATCGTTCCAAGGCATTTTTTTCCAACCCTCCGATCGCTTCAATCAGCGGCTCTCGCGTTACACTTCCCGGTCATCTCCGACGGAAAGTGCCCTGAGAGTCCGACGTCTCGCCTCGACATCGAGCCAGCGCGCAGCTCCCCGGTCTTTTACAAGTACAGCGATGTTGCTTCGTCCGCATGGCTTTCCCGTATCGACGCGCCCGTCCCATCAGGCGGGCACACGGGGAACGCCGTCTTTTCCGCCGGCCACACTGATGGGTACGTTCAGAACAACGTCCGAGCAAACCACTCGTGGGGCGATTCTGCCCCTGTCGCCCCTTTCCAGATACACGAGACCGTATTGCTCCAATGCACGGAGCGTTCTGGACAGGTTCGACTTGGCACGACCGGAAAGCTCGGCCAGCTCGGCAAGCGATTCCGGCTCTTCCTCCACGATCAGCTTCAGGAGCGCGCGATTTCGATCGGACAGGATCCTGGCGAAGCTCTCAAGCGAGGTGAACCACACCTTCGGTTCATCATGCCGCGGTCTGTACTCGCCACGGGCAATGGCCATTGTCCGAGCCTTCATATCCGCATAACCGGCAATGCCTGCTCTCAAGGTCTTCATGGCGTCACTCCTTTTTCCTTGAGCACCATATCGACTTCGGCCCAGAAATCCGCGAGCAACGTGCCCGCATCCTGATAATCGTAGGGTCGGATCGTGCGATGGCGATGCCTGTGATCGTATCGTGCCTGGTGGCGGCCACTCGGTCCCGCTCTCGGGCGGACAGGATGGGCGTTGTCGAAGCCGACAAGCCGCGTACCGTCCGGTCCGTGCAGTGTCAGCGTATAGTCGAGCCCGTGCGGTTTCTCCGGGGTCGGCGGCACACGATTGACACGGAAGCGCACCCAGTACCCACCGGTCACGTCGATCACGAGAACCTGACCGTCCAGATCCAACAGCGCATCCAGGCTAGGGTCACGAGGCGGCATCTTGTTCACGGACAGATGTTATCACGTGCTGATAACACCAATGAACCCCCACTGTGCAGGCCCTGCGGATTGTTTCGCGCATACGGGATCGGTGTTCCGGGTGACAGACGGAGTTTACCGGCAGAATCCGCCGGTGGTCCGCGCCCTGCGCGCGGACTCGGAGGGGAAGAATGAGGAACGATGGAATCGGAACAAGGTAAAGCCCGCGGGCGCACGCGCCGGGGCGGGGGGCGAAGCAGCCAACCTTCGCGGAGCAGGGCCGGCGGTCCGCCAGCTTCCCTGGGAGATCCCCGTCAACCGCGACGGCCCCCCGACTTCCGAGCCCCGATACGAATGGGGCCTGCAACCGCCGGCCGAAAAACCGGCGGCAGGTGCAACCGCCTCAGTCGAGAAAGCTCCGGAGCTGCTCGGAGCGGCTCGGGTGGCGAAGCTTGCGAAGCGCCTTGGCCTCTATCTGGCGGATGCGCTCGCGGGTGACGTCGAACTGCTTGCCGACCTCTTCGAGCGTGTGATCCGTGTTCATCTCGATGCCGAAGCGCATGCGCAGCACCTTGGCTTCGCGCGGCGTGAGCCCCGCGAGGACGTTCTGCGTCGATTCCCGCAGCCCCTGCGAGGTGGCCGAATCGATCGGGGAGACGATGTTCACATCCTCGATGAAGTCGCCGAGATGGGAATCCTCGTCGTCGCCGATCGGGGTCTCCATCGAGATGGGCTCCTTCGCGATCTTGAGCACCTTGCGCACCTTCTCCTCGGGCATCTCCATCCGCTCGGCCAGCTCGTCGGGCGTCGGCTCGCGGCCCTTCTCCTGGAGGATCTGGCGCGAGATGCGGTTGAGCTTGTTGATGGTCTCGATCATGTGCACCGGGATGCGGATGGTGCGCGCCTGGTCGGCGATGGAGCGTGTGATCGCCTGCCGGATCCACCAGGTCGCATAGGTCGAGAACTTGTACCCGCGCCGGTACTCGAACTTGTCCACCGCCTTCATCAGGCCGATGTTGCCCTCCTGGATCAGGTCGAGGAACTGCAGGCCGCGGTTGGTGTACTTCTTGGCAATCGAGATGACGAGACGCAGGTTCGCTTCCACCATCTCCTTCTTCGCACGGCGGGCCTTCGCTTCTCCGATCGACATGCGGCGATTGATCTCCTTGATCTCGGTGATCGAGACCATGCCTTCGCGTTCGGCCGCTCCGAGCCGGAGCTGGAGACGCTTGATGTCCTTCGAGAACGGCTTGAGGGCGTCGCCCCAGGGGTAGTTCCTGCGCACCTGGACGCGCAGCCACTGGATCCGGGACTCGTTGCCCGGGAAGCGGTCGATGAAGCGCTTGCGCGGCATCTTCGCCTCGTGCACGCACATCCGCATGATCGCGCGTTCGTTGGCCCTCACGCGCTCGATGACCTTGCGCAGGCTCGTCGTGAGACGATCGATGAGCTTCGGGGTGAGCTTGATCTGCATGAACTGCTCGACGAGGGACCGACGGATCTCGTCGGCCTGCGGAGCACCCCAGCCGTGCTCGTCCGTCGTGGCGACGAGGCGCCGGTACGTATGCCTCATCTCGTCGAAACGATCCGCGGCCTCCTGGGGATCCGGTCCGAGATCGACCTCTTCCTCGTCATCGTCGTCGCTCGCCGCCGCGCGCTGCTTGGGCGTGGGGATCTCGTCTTCCACCGCGTTCGGATCGATGTAGCCGGTGAGCAGGTCGGTGAGCTTCGCCTCCCCCGCCTCGACCCGCTCGTACTCCCCGATCAGGGTGCGAACGGTCGGCGGGTAGGCGGCGAGGGCGGCGAGGGCCTGGTTCAGGCCCTTCTCGATGCGCTTCGCGATCCTGATCTCGCCTTCGCGGGTCAGGAGGTCGACCGTGCCCATCTCGCGCATGTACATGCGCACCGGATCCGTGGTGCGCCCGAACTCGCTGTCGATGGTGGCGAGCGCGGCCGCCGCTTCCTCGGCCTCGTCCTCGTCGGTGTCGACCGTCGTTCCCATGAGCAGGAGCGCGTCCGCATCGGGCGGCACCTCGTGCACGGCGATGCCCATGTCGTTGATCATCGAGATGATGTCTTCGATCTGCTCGGGATCGACGATGCCCTCGGGCAGGTGGTCGTTGACCTCGGAGTAGGTGAGGTACCCTTGCTCCTTGCCCTTTGCGATCAACAATTTCAGACGGGACTGCTGCTGGCCGAGATCCATGTTCCCACCTGTATCGATGACGTGATCGGCCGGTCGGCCTGATCGGAAAAGTCTAGCAGACAACGAGCGCTCCCGCTTCGCCGGCCATCCGCGACGTGGCGGAGGGGATCCGCCGGATCGGGCTCGCGCTTCGCCTCGACTGCATCGGCTCCTCGACTTCACTGTCCATGCGGAGCCGCGCCTCCCCGGTTCACCGCCTTGCGGGCGGTCAGCTCGGCGAACTCCCGCCGCTCTCCTTCGCTCAGATCCGACGGACGCCGGTTCTTCAGATCGTCGAGGCGCCGCTGCGCCCTGAGGTGCTCGGCACGCTCCAGGACCCAGCGCAGGCAGCCGGCGAACTCTCCGCGGAGCAACGTCGGATCGGACAGCTCCGGCTTGCCGTGGGCGAGTGCCTCGATCCTTCCGAACCACTCGTGCCGGCGGTAGTGCTCGATCAGTCCGCCGGTCCTCAGATTCGGACGCACGTGCAGGGTTTCAAGCAGATCGGCGAGAAGGTCCGCGTCCGCGACGTCGGCGGTGCACAGCCTCTCGATGCAGGTGGCCTCCGATACGAGCAACGGCTCGTGGAGCAGCATCCGCACCGCGCGCGTCGCGGGGGATTCCGAGCCCCGGAGGCGCTCGTCGTACGCCCGCATCCGGCTGCCGAGACGGGCGAGCCCCCTGGGTGGATCGTCTCTCGACAGATCGTCGAACCACGATTCGATCCGCCGTCGGTACGGACCGGCCGGAACCCGTCCGGCATACCGCTCGCCGATCTGCATCACGAGCTGATGCCGGTACGGACCGGCCGGGATCCGCCCGACGTGGGGGCGGAGCCGATCGAGGAAGCGTGCGCCGCCCTCCGCCGTGCCCAGATCGACCCCGGCGGCGAGGTGATCGAACAGGAACCGGCTCAAGGGCAGCGCGCCGTCGAGACGTCCCTCGAACGCATGTCGGCCTTCCGCCCGCACCAGGCTGTCGGGGTCCTCGCCCTCGGGGAGGAACAGGAACGACGCCCGCCGGCCGGACTTCATCGAGGGAAGCGTGTTCTCCGCCGCGCGCCATGCCGCGCGCCGGCCCGCCTCGTCACCGTCGAAGCAGAACACGACGTCGTTGACGGCGCGAAACAGCCGCTGGACGTGGACCTCGGTCGCGGCGGTGCCGAGGGTCGCCACCGCGTAGTCGATGCCCGATTGCGCGAGCGCCACCACGTCCATGTAGCCTTCCACCACGAGCAGCCGCGCCGGACGTCTTCCCGCGCGCCGCGCGCGCCACAGCCCGTAGAGCTCGCGGCCTTTCTGAAACACGGGGGTCTCCGGGGAGTTGAGGTACTTCGGCTCGCCGCCGTCGATGACGCGGGCCCCGAAGCCGGCGACGCGCCCCTTCGAGTCGTGGATGGGAAAGGTGATCCGGTCCCGGAACCGGTCGTAGAGCCGGCCGTCGTCGCGCTCGACGAGCAGCCCCGCCCGCACGAGCGCCGCGCGCGCGGGCTCGCCGGCGCCGAGCACGCCGAGCATTCCATCCCATCCGGGCGGCGCGAAGCCGAGCTGGAACTCGGCCGCGACCTCCCCCGACAGGCCGCGTCCCTTGAGATAGTCCACCGCCCGTGCCGCTTCCGGATGGCGGCGGAGCTGGCGCCGGAACCAGGCGTTCGCCCCTTCGAGCACGTCGAAGAGCGGCTCGACACCTTCGGGCGGCGGGCGACCGCCGCCCGCCTCGCGGGGCACCTCGCGGCCCGCCCGGCGCGCGAGCTCCTCCACCGCCTCGACGAACTCCATGTTCGCGTAGTCCATCAGGAAGCCGATCGCGGTGCCGTGCGCCCCGCAGCCGAAACAGTGGTAGAACTGCTTGTCGGGGACGACGGTAAAGGAAGGTGTCTTCTCGTCGTGGAAGGGGCAGCACGCCTTGAACTCCTTGCCGGCGCGCTTCAGCGGGACGTAGTGCTCGATGACGTCGGCGATGTCGACGCTTGCGACGAGGTCGTCGATGAAGGACTGGGGGATCCGTCCTGCCATTCTCGGCGCCTCCGTCTCGCGGCCCGGCGGCGGGCCACGGGCCGGAGGGCCGGTATCGCGCTACGTCCGGGGATCCGCCGAACGGGGAACCGCCGGATGGAGATCCGGGAGAGGTCTCAGCCGGACAATCCGGCCCTGACCGCCGCGCTCACCGCGCCCATGTCCGCGCGGCCCTGCATCCGGGGCTTGAGCAGGCCCATGACGCGGCCCATGTCCTTCATCGTCGTGGCGCCGGCCTCGTCGATGGCCGCCGCGATCATCGCATCGATCTCGGCGGGGTCGAGCGCCCGCGGCATGTACGCCTCGATGACCGCGATCTCCCCGCGTTCGACCGCCGCCAGATCGCCCCGGCCCGCGCTTTCGTACTGGCTCGCCGACTCCCGGCGCTGCTTGAGCATCTTCTCCAGCACCGCGACGACGGAGGCGTCGTCGAGGGACGTGGTGCGTTGGTCGACTTCACGCTGCTTGATCGCCGCGGTCACCATCCGCAAGGTCGCGAGCCGCGCCTTGTCGCGGGCGCGCATCGCATCCTTCACGTCTTCGAGGATGCGGGATTTCAACGGATCGGCCACGGCGCGGGGGGAACGGCGGAGGAGCTTCAGTACAGTCTGGTGCGTCGGATCTGTTCGCGCTGGAGCTTCTTCAGGTGGCGCTTCACCGCGGCGGCGGCCTTGCGCTTGCGAATCGACGTGGGCTTTTCGTGGTACTCGCGGCGACGCACTTCGGTCAGCACGCCGGCCTTCTCGCAGGCGCGCTTGAATCGGCGGAGCGCGACGTCGAACGGCTCATTCTCCTTCACACGGATCTGTGGCATCGAACGGGGTTCCTCATCCGGTTGTCGGGGATGCGCTACGGTGGATGTGCGAATATACCCCATGACGCCAACGCTCCGCGAGATCGGCCGGCGCCTTGCAAATGCGTGTCCTTGGAATCGAGACTTCCTGCGACGAGACCGGCGTGGCGGTCTACGACGCCGCGCGCGGCCTGCTCGCCCATGCCGTGCACACCCAGAGCGCCATCCACGCCGGGTTCGGAGGCGTGGTGCCGGAGCTCGCCTCGCGCGACCACGTCCGGCGGCTGCCGCGTCTGGTGCGGCAGGTGCTGGCGGAATCGGGCTCGGAGCCCGGCGACGTCGGCGGCGTCGCCTATACCGCCGGCCCCGGGCTGGTCGGGGCACTGCTGGTCGGCACCGCGTTCGGCCGGAGCCTCGCCCGGGCCTGGGAGGTGCCGGCGCTCGGAGTCCATCATCTGGAAGGCCATCTCCTCGCCCCGATGCTGGAGCCGGACCCGCCCGCGTTTCCGTTCCTCGCGCTGCTCGTTTCGGGCGGGCATACGCAGCTCGTCGGGGTCGAGGCGGTGGGCATGTACCGGATCCTGGGAGAATCGGTCGACGATGCGGCGGGCGAAGCGTTCGACAAGGTCGCGACCCTGCTCGGGCTCCCCTACCCCGGCGGACCGGCCCTCGCGGAGCTGGCCCGCGGCGGCGACCCCGGCCGCTTCCGGTTCCCGCGGCCGATGACGGATCGCCCCGGACTCGACTTCAGCTTCAGCGGCCTCAAGACCTTCACGCTCGACACCCTGACCCGCGAGCCCCGGGACGAGCGCCTGTTCGCGGACGTGGCGCGCGCGTTCGAGGACGCGGTCGTCGATACGCTGGTCGTCAAGTGCCGCCGTGCCCTGCGGGCGACCGGACTGCCGTCGCTGGTCGTCTCCGGCGGCGTCGGCGCGAATCGCCGCCTGCGCGCGGCGCTCGCGGGGATGGCGCATGAGGAGGGTGCGGCGGTGAGCTACCCCCGTCCCGAGCTCTGCACCGACAACGGCGCGATGATCGCGTACGCGGGGTGCTGCCGCCTCGTCCACGGCGCGCGCGAGCCGGAACGGTTCGGCGCGCGGGCGCGCTGGGCGCTGGAGGAGCTGGCACCGCCCGGGGCGCTTCGATCCGCACCCGCTCCGCCCTGAGATGGACGGCTATCCGGTGACGTGCTGCCCGATCCGGCTTTCCGTGCCCGCGACGAGCCGGCGGACGTTTCCGCGGTGCCGCCAAAGCAGCAGTGCCGCGACGGCCGCGAGGACCGCCACGTTCACCGGCTCCGGCGCGAGCCGGAACGCGGCGACCGGCGCACCGACCGCGGCAACCATCGAGGCGAGCGAGGAGTAGCGGGTGGCTGCCGCGACCGCGAGCCACAGTGCGCACGCCACGAGCCCGACCGGCCAGGCCAGTGCGGTGACCGCACCGAATGCGGTCGCCACGCCCTTTCCGCCCTGGAAGCGGAAGTACAGCGGATAGAGGTGCCCGAGGAAGGCGGCGAACGCCGCGAGCGCCTGGGTGGCCGGTGAGAGCGCCAGGGCCTTCGCAAGAAGCACCGGCGCGACGCCTTTCAGCACGTCGCCGGCAAGGGCCAGGGCGGCCGATCCCTTGCCGCCGATGCGCAGGACGTTGGTCGCGCCGGGGTTGCCGGAGCCCTTCGTGCGAGGATCCGGCAGGCCCATCGCGCGGCATACGAGGATCGCCGATGCCACCGAGCCGGCGAGATAGGCGAAGAGGATGACCGCGGCGTCGATCATCGGGGTATTGGAGCGGCGCCCCGGTGTGCCGGTCAAGGGGCCGCGGACATGCGCGCACGGTTCGGAACGGGTAGAGTCTCGCGCGGAGCGGAGGGCCGGCGCGGGCGGGGAGGCACGCTCCCGGATGCGGGTCGACGTCGCGCGAGCCGCGACGTCGGTCCCGCGGGCCGTTGCCGGGCGAGAGGGGAGAGCGAGCCCTGGACGTCATCTTCATCGAAGCGCTGCAGGTAGAGACCGTCATCGGCGTCTACGACTGGGAGCGCCGGATCAGGCAGCCGGTGGTCATCGACCTGGAAATGGGCGCCGACGTCGCGCGGGCCGCGGCGAGCGACGCCGTCGCCGACACCCTGGACTACAAGGCGGTGTCAAAGCGGGTGCAGCGCTTCGTGGGCGAATCGAGCTTCTTGCTCGTCGAGACCCTCGCCGAGCGCATCGCGGGACTGGTGCTGGATGAGTTTCCCGCCGTTCCATGGGTGCGGGTGAAGCTGAACAAGGTCGGCGCCCTGCGCGGCGCGAAGGGTGTCGGCATCGTGATCGAGCGAAGGCGCGCGGCGCCGCCGCCGCCGGCATGACCCGCGGGCGACGGGGAGAACGTCGTGAACTTCTGCTCCCGGTGTGCGGCGCCGGTGGTGCGGCGCATCCCTCCCGGCGACGACCGCCCTCGCCACGTTTGCGACGCCTGCGGCGCCGTCCACTACCAGAACCCGAAGATCGTGGCGGGATGCCTGCCGGAGCACGAGGGGAGGATCCTGCTCTGCCGCCGCGCGATCGATCCGAGGCGGGGGCTGTGGACGCTCCCGGCAGGGTTCATGGAGAACGGCGAGACGATCGAAGAAGCGGCGGTGCGGGAGACGCGCGAGGAGGCGAACGCCCAGGTGGAGGTCGACGCCATGTTCACCTGCCTCGACATCCCCCGGATCAATCAGGTCTACGTCATGTTCCGGGGCCGCCTCGCCGGTGGGTCGTTCTCGCCGGGTGCGGAGAGCCTGGATACGCGCCTGTTCGAGGAAGCCGAAGTGCCGTGGGACGAGATTGCGTTTCCGGCCATCTCGCGCACCCTGGAGCTCTGGTTCCGGGATCGCCGCAACGGCGCGTTCGGGGTCCATACCGGCGTGATCCATCGCCGCGCGACGCCATGACCGGCGGGTGGACGGAGCGGATGCGGCGGAGCGGGTGAATCGTCCGCCGTGCCGCCGGGTCGGCGGATCTCCGCCGGCTCCGGCATGGTCCACACCCCCACCGGGCGCACCGGAATCGAGGGGACGGGTGAGGGACCGCGCTCCGGTGTCTTCCGCGAACCGGCACTCAGGGTTCGATGGTCCCGATCCCCCGTCCGCCGTCGACCGCGAGCACCTCCCCCGTGGTGTACGACGCATCGAGTGCAAGCCACGCCACTGCGTCCGCGACCTCTTCGGCGGAGCCGATCCGGCGCATCGGAACCGACTCCACGGCTCGCGCGCGAGCAAGCGCGTCGCGATCGTGGTTGGACCAGAGTGCGATGCCGGGAGCGACGGCGTTGACCCGGATCTCCGGTGCGAGCTCCAGCGCCAGCGCACGGGTCAGCATGATCAGTCCGGCCTTGGCCGAGCAGTACACGGGGTGGCCCGCGACGGGATTGCGCCCGTGAACGTCGGCGAGGTTCACGACGGAGCCGCGGTTCGCGGCGAGGAACCGCGCGGCGGCCCTGGTGAGGAAGAACGGCGCCTTCAGGTTGGTGCCGACCAGGTCGTCCCACTGCGCCTCCGTGGTGGCGTCGATGGGGGTCGGGTAGAAGCTCGAAGCGTTGTTGACCAGCACGTCGAGCGCTCCGAACCGCGAGACGACCTCGGAGACGAGCCGTTCGGGCGCCCCCGGATCGAGGAGATCGCAGCCGAAGATCGCCGCCGTGCCCGGACGCTCGCGGTCGAGGGCGCGGGCGAGCGACCGGGCCTCGTCGCGGGACGTGCGGTAGTGCACCGCGATGCTCAGGCCGCGCCGATGCAGGGCCCGGGCGACGGCCGCCCCGATGCGCCGGGCGGCGCCGGTCACGAGAGCGACACCGCCTCGGGTCCCGGTGACGGGGCTCACCGGCTCGCCGCCGCGTTCAGGATCCGCTCCGGCGGTACCCGACGGCGCGGTCCCGGTGTCCCAGGGTCGGGGGCGGGCGACATGGTGCCGGATCTCCCTTGTGTGCGGAGTCTTGTGTGCGGAACGCGATGATAGCGGCCCTGCGCCGAGGGGCACGATGCGGGCGCTGACCCGGCCCCCCGTCCTCAGCGCCGCGGAACGGAGGCACGTCGAGCGGATGCACGCGCTGGTCCGGGCGGAGGTCGAAGCCCACGGAGGGATGATTCCGTTCTCCCGGTACATGGAGATCGCGCTCTACGCCCCCCGGCTCGGATATTACCGGACGGGCCGGAGCATCTTCGGCGCCCGGGGTGATTTCGTCACCGCGCCCGAGATCTCGTCGCTGTTCGGACGCACCGTGGCTCTCCAGGTCGAGCAGGCCCTGTCGTTGATCGGGACGCGGGAGGTCGTCGAGTTCGGGGCCGGTGCGGGAACGATGGCGGCGCAGATTCTGGCCGAGCTCGCGCCGCGGGGAGGCGTCCGCTACCGCATCCTCGAGCCGAGCGCCGCGCTGGCCGAGCGGCAGCGCGCGGTCATCGCCGCGCGTGCGCCCGATGCGCTCGGGAGCGTCGAGTGGCTCGACGCGCTTCCGGCGCCCGGATTCCGCGGTGTGGTATTGGCCAACGAGGTCGTGGACGCCCTGCCGGTGGAACGCTTCGAGGTGACCGCCGGCGGCGTCTCCATGCACTGCGTCGGGTTCGAGGCCCACCGTCCGGTCTGGCGTTCGCGGCCCGCGGACCTCCGGCTCGCCGAGGCGGTGGAATCGATCCGGCACGAGATCCGGTACCCGCTCCCGATTGGATACGTCTCGGAGACGGGGCCGGCGCGATGCGCCTGGGTCGCGAGCGTCGCGGAGCGGTTGGAGTGCGGACTCGTGCTCCTGATGGACTACGGATACCCGCGCCGCGAGCTCTACCACCCCGATCGCCGCAACGGAACCCTGCGATGCCACTTCCGGCACCGCGCCCACGACGATCCTCTGGTGCTGTGCGGCCTGCAGGACGTCACCGCGCACGTCGACTTCAGCGCCCTCGCGACGGCGTCCGGACTCGACGTCGCGGGATTCACCACCCAGGGCGAGTTCCTCCTCGGATGCGGACTGCTCGATCTGGCCTCCACCGCCGATCCCGGGAGCCCGGAGTTCGTCCGGCTGGCGGCCGGGATCAAGCGCATCACCTTGCCTGGCGAGATGGGTGAGGCCGTCAAGGTCATGGCGCTCACCCGCGGCATCGAAGACCCGCTCATCGGATTCTCCGGACGCGACCACCGCGCTCGTCTGTGAACCGGGGGCGAGCGCTGCGGCCCACCCTTTCGGTGGCTCCGGAAAGCCGGGACGACGCTTCGGGACGAATCCGGATCCGTGAGCCGGATTTCCGAACGGACCGGCTTCGAGTACACGATACGGATGCATCCGGGTACAGTGGCGGACGAATCGGAGCCACCCGGGCAGTGGACGATGCGAGGGTTCGCCGGATCGCACGAGGAGTGGGCCGGCCTGGACACGTTCCGAAGCGTGGGACGGTGCAGGCACGATGCCGGCGGCGGTGGATGCGGGATGCGCCCGTGCATTCGGCCAGAGCGGCCCTGACCGGCGATGGAATGGTTGCAGATCCTCGTTCTCGCCTCCGTCCAGGGCCTGACCGAGTTCCTCCCGATCTCCAGCTCCGCGCACCTCGTCCTGGTGCCGGCGCTGACCGGCTGGCCGGATCAGGGACTCGCCTTCGACGTCGCGGTTCACGTGGGCTCGCTCGCGGCGGTGCTGATCTACTTCCGGCGCGACTTCGCGGCGATGCTTCGCGAGGGGCTCCGCCTCCCGCTCGGGGCCGGGGAGCACGGCCGGATCGCGTGGCTGGTGGTGGCCGCGACCATTCCCGTGGGGGTGGCGGGACTCGCCGTGGGCTCCGGCCTCTCCGAGGCATTGCGCGATCCGCTGGTGATCGCCGCCGCCACCATCGGATTCGGGCTCCTGCTGCTGGTGGCGGAGAGGACGGGAGCGAAGAGCCGCGGGGTTGGGACCATCGGCCTCCGCGACGCGATCGTGATCGGCTGCGCGCAGATCCTCGCGCTCATTCCCGGTACGTCCCGATCCGGGATCACGATGACCGCGGGCCTGCTCGTCGGGCTCACGCCGGCGGCCTCGGCGCGGTTCTCGTTTCTGCTGTCGGCGCCGGTCATCCTGATGGCCGGAGGGTACGAGACGCTGAAGCTCGCCGCCGGCGCGGCCGATGCGCAATGGTCCATGCTCGCTACGGGGGCGCTCGTCGCCGCGGTCTGCGCCTACGCCTGCATCCACGGGTTCCTGCGCCTCGTGGACCGGATCGGCTTCCTGCCGTTCGTCGCCTACCGGGTGGTGCTCGGCGCAGCGCTGCTCTGGATTTTCATCTGAGGGCGGCGGGTTCGACCCTCCTCCGGGCGTCCAGGGGGAAGATTCCGCGAGCCGGCGGATTCGGCCTCCCGGGCCGCAGAAGCTCGGAGTCCAATCCGAACAGGTGTTCGCAGATGGCCAGCCCGCACGGCGCCCACTGGCCGCTGATGGAGTCCGGGGCGGTGCCCGGGACGACCTCGATCGACGTGTCCCCGGCCCATTCGAAGAACCCCTCCCGGGCTGCCGCCAGGTAACGGGGCGACAGGGAGAGAGGACCGCCGATCACCACGATCTCCGGGGTCACGAGACGGGCGAACTGGGCAATGACGCGCCCCAGCGTCCGGCCCGTTTCCGCCATGGGCGCAGCCACCGCCGGATCGGCGTCCCGATCGCGATCGATCGCGTCTCTGAGCGCGGCCGCCGTCCTTTTGTTCACGGACGACGTCGAGAGGTCGAAGTCATCGCCGTGCAGGTGCCGGAGCACGCCGAATCCGGTCGCAAGGCGGTCCAGCCTCGTCACGACGCCGTCCCTTCCCGCCACCGGCATGAGGCTGGCCGCGCCAATCCGGCCTTGAGCGTTTCCGGCGATGCGTCCGTTCAGGATCAGGCCCACGCTGACCCCGAGGCCGCTGGACACCGCCAGCACGTCGCTCCGTCCCCGGGCGACGCCGAGGTATGTCTCCGCCAGCACGCTGCTGGTCGCGTAGCACTGGATCCTCATCGGCAGGTCCAGGAGATCGGCGAGCCTCGGACCCAGGGGGACGTTGTTCCATCCCTCCAGGCAGGACATGTTCAGCACGACTCCCCGCGTCGAGTCCGCCCGTCCGGGGACCATGACGAAGCCGCCGAACAGGCGGCTGCGATCCTCGATATGGGCGGCGATCAGGCGCCGGCTCTCGC
Source organism: Gammaproteobacteria bacterium (assembly GCA_965204915.1). GTDB lineage: Bacteria > Pseudomonadota > Gammaproteobacteria > HK1 > HK1 > HK1. Next base: position 1,074,116 of record OZ242023.1, read on the forward strand.
CGGCCACGCGATCGATCACCCGATCCGGATCATCCAGGGCGTCGAGGTCGATCGAGGCACATGCGATGGCCTGGTTCTTGAGATCCGCCAGGGTGATCGTGTGGAAGGTGTGGCCGATGGTAATCCCGAGCACCTGCCCTCCCCGCGGATTGGTGTCGAGATAGATGGAGCGGCGGCCGGGTCCGGGCACGTCCGCGCCCTCTCGTTCGTCCGGCAGCTCCCGGATGAGGCCCCTGCCGAGCAGTCCGCGCGTGATGCGCGATACCGTCGCAATGGTCAGCCCGGTCCTGGCGGCGATCCCGGTCCGGGACAGCGGCCCGTCCAGCACGATCTCCCTCAGCACCGCCTGCCGGTTCCGGAGACCCAGACCGCCGTGGGTCAGGACACTCCACGCTTCGTACATCATGCCCGTCCGGCGAGCCGCTTCACGATGGGCCCCGGGGGGCCGTGACCGCCGTCGGGAGATCGGGGAACCGGACCGCGCATCCCGTCAGGATTGCGCCCGGGCCGATCTTGCGGGGGGGGGGGGGGGGGGGGGGGGGGGCAGAAACAGGCGGCGACTTCGTCCAGCAGCCAGTTGCGAAAGGCCATGATCTCCGGCCGATCGAGGCTGGTCCTGGGGGTCAGCAGCCAATAGCCGCGGTCGGGCTTCATGCTTTCGGGGACAGGGCGCACCAGACGCCCCGAGACGAGATCGTCATGGACGGCGGAGCTGGAGGTGAGCGCCACTCCCTTGCCTTCGCGCATGCCGTTCAGGAGCAGCCTGCCGGTCAAATGGAGACCCCGGGTGGAATCGCCGACGTCGAGCCCGACGGCCGCCAGAAAAGTGGGCCAGCTCGGCCAGCTCCCGGTGCGCGGGATGCCCACCCGGTGCAGCAGGACCAGTCCGGCGAGACCGTCGTCCGGACGGATTTGCGGACTGCACACCGGGAATATCTCATCGTCGGTCAGCCTTTCGGCGATGACGTTCGTGCTGTCGGTGAACCGTCCCCAGGCGATGGTCAGGTCGGGCTTGCTCGCCTTGACGTCGGCGCTCGAAGGCTCGTCGTAGATCCCGACGTCGATTTCGGGCTCCCGGCGCCCGAAGCGATCGAGGCGGCGAATCAGCCACGCGCCCGCGAATACCGTCGGGGAGAAGACCCGTATCGAGCTGTGCTGCGGGCGTCGGCTCGTCCGCTGGACGGCATCGGCAAGCTGGGCGAAGGTGCCCTCCAGGTCGATCCACAACCGCTCGCCGGCCTCGGTGAGGCGCACCCCGCGGCCGTTGCGTCCGAAGAGCGCGATGCCGAGATCGTTCTCGAGGTTCTTGATCTGGCGGCTGACCGCACCGGGTGTGATGGCGAGCTCGTCGGATGCGGCCGATACCGATCCCAGGCGTCCGGCGGATTCGAAGGCGCGCAGGGCATTGAGCGAAGGCAGGGATCGCCGCACCGTATCCCGGCTGCCTTCGGAGGGCTTCGATTGCTTCACCGTGTGGAGAACCTCCTGGTTGATTTGCTTACAGTATGCAAACAACCATGGCGGATGGCAATCCATCCGTCGCGACGAACGCTCAGTCGCGGTAGGCGGACGCCCGCAAACGACCGAGCCATGCGTTCCTTTCCCGCCTCCCGAGATACGACGGCACGATGCTCTCCACGCTGCGTGGCGCGATTCCGAGCTGCCGGAGGCCGTTGCCGCCGGAGCACACGCTGTCGACCTTCGTCGAGAGATAGTTGTCGGTGCTGAAGGGCTTGCCCGGAAGCCGCTCGAACACCCGTGCCTGGAGCCGCGACGGCCCGTCACCGAGCCCGACGATCAGCCGCCTCCGGCCGGTGACCTCCGCGGTGTAGGCGACCAGCTCGCGAAGCGTGTACGTGCGCGGCCCGCACAGCTCGTAGCGTTGTCCCGCCGCCGAATCGTCGCCGAGCGCGGCGAGGAACGCCCTCACCACGTCGCCCACGTACACCGGGGCGAACCGTGCCCGCGGGCACGCGAGCGGGAAGACGAAGGGCGAGATCGCGAGCAGGCCCGCGAAGCGGTTGAAGAAGCTGTCTTCCGGTCCGAAGATGACGCTCGGCCGGAAGCTCGTGACCGCGATGCCCTCGGCTTCGGCGGCGTGCGCGGCCTGTTCACCGCGAAACTTCGTGCGCAGGTACTCGCTGGGCGCATCGGCGCCGGCCCCCAGTGCGCTCATGTGCAGGATTCGTCCGATGCCGTGATGCCGGCACGCTCCGACGATCTTCCCGGGAAGCTCCGCGTGCACGTCCTGGAACCTGTCGCCGGCCCCGGAGTGCTCGTTCAGGATCCCCGCCAGGTTGACGATCACGTCGCAGCCCGCGAGGTGGGCGTCGAGGTTCGATGCGACATGGACGTTCGTCTCGACGATCTCGCACCCCGGCATCACCAGCAGGGAACGCGAGCGGCTGCGCCGCCGCGTGAAGACGCGGGTCGCACGGCCCGCCTGGGTGAGCGCGGCCACGAGATGGCGGCCGACGAAGCCCGAGCCGCCGAGAATCGCGATCCGTTTCGCCGCCATGATCAGGGAGCCCGTGCGCGGAGTGGATGGTGGGGGCAGGTAGTGTCGCGGTCGTCCCGCGGCACGGTCAAGGCGGGCGGGACGTCTCCGCCCCGGTCCGCTCCTTGTGCGCAGGGCAGGCCGAGCCGGGCGGTGGAGGCCGGCTCCGACGGGCGCGATGAGGGGCCGTTTCCCGGGGGAGGCGCCGGAATCCGGCTCCCGGCGGCGCATCTTTCGCACGATACCGTGAACCAGGAACGGCCTTGCGCGCCTGCCGGCCCGACGCCGCGATTCGTGTATCATCGCCCGCCCGCCGCGGGGGCTCTTCGGGAACGCACGCCACGATGATTTCGATGGCCTCCTGGCTGAACGAAGTCCGCTGGAACGAGCAGGGACTGGTGCCCTGCGTGGTGGAGGACGCGCACTCCGGCCGGCCGCTGATGCTGGCGTGGATGAACCGCGAGGCGCTGGATCTCACTGCGCGCGAAGGCCGGGCGGTGTACTGGTCGCGGTCGAGGCGGCGCCTGTGGCGCAAGGGAGAGCAGTCCGGCCACGAGCAGCGGGTGCGCGAGATCCGCCTCGACTGCGATGCGGATACGGTGGCGCTGGTGGTCGAACAGGCGGGAGGCATCGCGTGCCATACCGGGCGTGAACGGTGTTTCTACCGGCGGCTGGAGGACGGTCGATGGGTCGACGTCGATCCGGTGCTGAAGTCGCCGGATCGGATCTACGGTGGGCGCTGAGCGGTGGACGACGTGCTGGCGGCGCTCGCCGAGGTGATCCGGGCGCGCAAGGATGCCCCGGTGGCGGAGTCCTACGTCGCATCGCTCTACGCGGGCGGCATCGACGCCATCCTGAAGAAGGTGGGCGAGGAGGCGACCGAGGTGGTCATCGCCGGCAAGGACGGCGACCGCGACGCGCTGGTGTCGGAAATCGCGGACTTGTGGTTCCACTGCCTGGTGCTGCTGGCGGCGCGTGGTTCGCATCCGGAGGCCGTCACCGGCGAGCTGGCGCGGCGGTTCGGGATCTCCGGCCACGAGGAGAAGGCCGGGCGCGGGTGATCGCGGTGTAGGGAGCGGGCCGGTTTTGCGCTAAAGTCGCCACTCGAAAAGGATCGTCGGGCCCGGAGACGGCCAGGCGAAGGCAAGGCGAAGGCAGGGCCAGGAGAAGGTTATGGGAATCAGTATCTGGCAGCTCTTGATCGTGCTGGTCATCGTGCTGTTGCTCTTCGGCACGAAGAAGCTTCGCAACATGGGTGGCGATCTCGGCGCCGCGATCCGCAACTTCCGGGGCGCGGTGAAGGAGGGCGACGACGAGGCGAAGGAAGCGGCGGAAGCGGCCAAGATCGAGAATGGCCCGGAGCCGGTCCCGGACGCCGCGACGGTGTCCGCGAAGGAGCGCAAGAGCGTTTGACGCACCTCTCGTCCCGCCCTTCGGCTCCACCCCTGCCCCCGGGGAGAGGTGGGCCCGCGGCCGAACCCAGGCGCCGCGGTCTTCGCACCGGCCTTTCCGACCGCCGGGCGCCACGCCCCCGCGCGCGTCGCGGGTGACCCGCCGATACGGCCCGCGACCGGCCCACTCCCCATGTTCGACCCATGTTGTTCGACGTAGGCTTCCAGGAACTCACCCTGATCGGCGTGATCGCGCTGATCGTGGTCGGTCCCGAGCGGCTGCCGAAGATGGCGCGCACCCTGGGGCTGTGGATGGGCAAGATTCGCTACTACGTGGGCCAGGTCAAGAACGACATCGAGCGCGAGGTGCGCGCGCAAGAGCTCAAGGAGATGCTCGACGAACCGGCCCGCGATCTCGATGCCCTGCAGAAGGTCGCCGAGGAGACGAAGGGCACGCTCGATCAGGCGAAGGGCGCCCTCGGTGAGGCGAAATCCGCGTTCGAGGGCCCGCCGGCCGATGTTTCGACCCCGAACGAGCCCGCCGCCGGATCGATCTTCCCGACCGAGCTGCCGGAGGCGGGCGCGGGCACGGCGCAGAGCGGACCGCCACCGGCGCCGCCGGAGACCGGCTCGACGGAGACGGACCCGACGGACGCTGCCCCGGCGGAGATCGGTCCGCCGGAGGAGCCGAGCGAGGTGAAGTCCGGCGGGCGGGACGCGCCTGCTGCCGCAACGGATGCCGGCGAGAACGATGAGCGACCGATCGGAAGGCTCTGAATCCGGCGAGGGCGCGAACCCGCAGGGCGAGATGACCTTCGTGGAGCATCTCGTGGAGCTCCGCAACCGGCTGCTCCGCGTGGTGCTGGTGGTGGCGGTCCTGCTGCTCTGCCTGATGCCCTTCGCCAACCAGCTCTACGCGCTGCTCGCCGCGCCGTTGCTGGCCGAGATGCCGATGGGCTCGCGCATGATCGCCACCCAGGTGGCGTCCCCCTTCCTCACCCCGTTCAAGCTCGCCCTGGTCGCCGCGATCCTGGTCGGGATGCCGTACATCCTGTACCAGTTCTGGGCCTTCGTCGCGCCGGGGCTCTACCGCCACGAGAAGCGGCTCGTCTTTCCGCTCATGATCTCGAGCTCGTTCCTGTTCTATCTCGGGATGGCGTTCGCCTACTACGTGGTGTTTCCGCTCATGTTCGCGTTCTTCCAGGCGGTGGCTCCGGAGGGCGTGGAGATCGCGACCGACATCAGCAGCTACCTGGATTTCGTGCTCAAGATCTTCTTCGCCTTCGGGCTGGCGTTCGAGGTGCCGATCGCGACCGTGGTGCTGGTGTGGACCGGGTTCACGACCCCGGAATCGCTGGTGGAGAAGCGCCCCTACATCATCGTCGGCGCCTTCGTGGCCGGCATGCTGCTCACGCCCCCGGACATGATCTCGCAGACGCTGCTCGCGCTGCCGGTGTGGGCGTTATTCGAGCTCGGGGTGGTCTTCGCGCGGGTGTACGCGCGTCGCGCTGCCGGGGACACCGGTGATGCGAGCGCGGGCTGATGCCGTCCGGGCCACCCGGACGCCGGCAATGTCCGCCAAGCCCGAAAGTGTGTGTCGAACCACCATGGCCAGGCGCTCGGACGGCAGGGAAGGCCGCGACACTCCGGCTGCACCACCATGCCCGGGGCGTGGGCGGAAATCGCTGCCCGGTACCGTGATCCGACGGGCGATACGGGATAGACTTCCCCCATCCCGGAGCTTGGAGCGAGCCTCGCGCGGGGGTCGGATTCGCCGGCGGTGAGGGGACGGGTGACGGGCCGGGGCGGCTCCGCGATCGGGGGAGGCGGCGCCACGGCATCGGTGGGGGAGGCAGGAACCGGGGAGGGGAGGGATCCATGTTTTCAGGGCTGCTCGATCTGCCGTGGTGGGGGTACGTCCTTGCAACCCTCGGGATGACCCACGTCACGATCGTGTCGATCACGATCTACCTGCATCGCCACCAGGCGCACCGTGCGCTGGACCTGCATCCCGCGGTGGCGCACTTCTTCCGGTTCTGGCTCTGGCTCACGACGGGGACCATTACCGAGCAGTGGGTGGCGGTGCACCGCAAGCATCATGCCCGAGTGGAGTCGGAGGACGATCCGCACAGCCCGAAGATCTTCGGAATCGGGAAGCTGCTGCTGGAAGGGGCGGAGCTGTACCGGAAAGCCGCGGCCGAACCGGAGACGATCGCCAGGTACGGCCACGGATGTCCGGACGACTGGCTGGAGCGCAACGTCTACAAGCCATGGACGGACCGCGGCTATTACCTCATGCTGATCATCGACGTGGTCCTGTTCGGCCCCATCGGCATCACCATCTGGGCGGTGCAGATGATGTGGCAGCCGATCTTCGCGGCCGGGGTCATCAACGGCATCGGCCACTGGTGGGGATACCGGAACTACGAGACACGGGACATCTCCACCAACATCGTTCCCTGGGGGATCCTCATCGGCGGCGAGGAGCTCCACAACAATCATCACGCATTCGCGAGCTCCGCGAAATTGTCGGTCAAGCCGTGGGAGTTCGACGTCGGGTGGGCGTACCTCCGCATTCTGCAGCTCTTCCGCCTCGCCAGGGTCAGGAAGCTGCCGCCCGAGGTGGTCATGGTGCCCGGCAAGCGCGATCTGGACGTCGAGACGGTGCAGGCGCTCGTCTCCAACCGGTTTCAGGTCATGGCCGACTATGCGAAGCGCGTGGTGAGCCGTGTGCACGCCGAGGAGATCGTGAAGATCGAATCGAGCCGGCACGGATTCCTGAAATCGGCACGCCCGCTGCTCATCCGCGAGGAGTCGTTGCTGAGCGGCGAGGCGAGGCTGCGTCTTGAGCGGGTCCTCGCCCAGAATGACGCGCTCAAGACGGTCTACCGGTCCAAACGCCAGCTCCAGGCCCTGTGGCATCAGCGCCACGCGACCCAGGAGCACTTGCTGGAAGCGTTGCGCGACTGGTGCCGGCAGGCGGAGGCAAGCGGCGTGCGGGCGCTCGAGGAGTTCGCCCGGACGCTTCCCGCGTACTCGATACGCCCGGGCAGCGCCGCCGTTTGACACCGCGCGCGCCGTTCGGCACGGCACGCGGTGTCGAACGGCGCCCGTTCCCTGCGAAAAAGCCGCCCATGGGCGGCTTTTTCGATTTCGGAGGGTGGTTGTCCGTGGCGCGGGGCTACTTGATCTTGCCTTCCTTGTAGATGACGTGCTTGCGGGCCACGGGGTCGAATTTCCGGATCTCCATCTTCCCCTGCATCGTGCGCTTGTTCTTCGTGGTGGTGTAGAAATGTCCGGTGCCGGCGCTCGACGTCAGTCGAATTTTCTCGCGCATCTTGTGTCTCCGGTTCCTGTTCGGCGGTTCGTTCCGTTCTGGGAGGGATTCAGATCTTGCGCCCCTGCGCCCGCATCTCCGCGAGCACCGCTTCGATCCCTTTCTTGTCGATGATCCTCATGCCCTTCGCCGAGAGGCGGAGCCGGACGTAGCGGTTCTCGCCCGGGACCCAGAACCGGTGCGTGTGCAGGTTGGGGAGGAATCGCCGCTTGGTCTTGTTGTTGGCGTGCGAGACGTGGTTCCCGGTCATCGTGCGCTTCCCGGTGACTTCGCAAACTCTCGACATGGTTCGATCTTCCACGAGCGGGTGCAGTGGCGAGGCCGCGCCTTATATCAGGCATGCATTCGCCAGGCAAGAACCCCGCCCCATCGGGATCGGATCGAACGAACGGATCCTCAGCACCATCCGGTGCGAGCCTTCGCCGTCGACGAATGCCGTCCGGCGATGCAGCACGTTGTTGCAGATGACTCCTTCTCCCGCTTCCAGCCGCACGTGCACATGGTGCGCCGAGAGCGAGGCGATCGCCGCTTCGAGCGCGGCGACGGCGCGGGCGGTGGCCGGGGCCGGACGCCACCGTATCGACCGGGTCCGCATCGTATAGCGCATGTGCAGTCCCGGCGGATGGTCCAGGAAGCGAAAGACCGGCCCGGTGCGGGCCGGGCGCACCGTCGCTCCGTCCACGTCATGCTCCGGGATGGTCATCGCGCAGGGGTGGGCAAGTGCCTCGACGAGCGCCGGATCCCGTGCGTGCATCGCCGCGTAGACCAGATCCGGATCGAGGAGGGTGGTCTCGCCACCGCTCAGCGCGGGCGCCGCACAGTGCATGACCACGGCGCGGACGGGCTGCTCCGGAGCGTTGTAGTAGCCGTCGGTATGCCAGTTCAGGGCGCGTGGGGTGAACGGGATCATCCGCCGCCCGTGCGCATCCCGCTCGACCCGGACGGAGGCGATACCGCGGCGATCGGCGCCGAGCGTCAGGTCACGGCGTTCGAGCCCCATCGCGGTCGCGAACGCGGAGAGTGCATCGGGGTCGGTCCCGGCGCGCGCGAAGCGGTAGAGCGCCAGATTGAATCGCGCGCACCGGCTTGCGATCGCTTCGCGCTCGGCTTTGCGCAACCGGGCCGGATCCTCGATCTCGATCCACTGCCCGGCGTCACCGGCCGCGTGCGCCTCGCGCCGCGCATCGCACCACCGGGCCACTGCCTTCGGATCCATCGTTGCTCGGATCCCGCCGTTCGCGGGTTTCGGGGTCCTGATCCGCACCATTGGCCGGCCCATCGCCGCTCCCGCCGGTGTTGTGCCTGAACCGGATGCAGGCGGAGCGTGACCGAATCGTCGATTCCGGGGTATGCCGCACCTGCCGCGCATCGAAGGGATCGAACCATCGACGCCGAATCCTCACGCCCGGGCATCCTCCGCGCTCGGGGGGCAGCTTGTCCACGGGCAACCGGAGATCGAGCCATCCGAGCCATTCATGAGGAAGCATCGGGAGAGCACCACGAGACCCGTGCTCCGCGGCTCGGCGCAGCTCCCGGGAACGCATCGTCTCCGGGATTCCATCAGCAGGATTATGCCTTTCGGAATACCCGGAGTGGAACGCCGTGCCCCCTGTTTGGGCGGATGCCGGCCATGCGCGCGGACACTACAATGCCGGGAACCGAAGCTTCCGCGCAACGCGCATGGCGATGGTACGCTTCGCACCGGGGACGGTCATGCGGCCCCCGCCGGGTGGCGATGAGCGACCCGCATCACCGGCGAAGGAGGGACGACGAGTGATGGAAAAGCACGACACATCGAGCCGGGACATACCGAATCAAGGCATACCGAAGCACGACACCCCGATGCTGGACCAGCTCGAACAGGGCCCCTGGCCGAGCTTCATCTCCGGGATCAAGCGGCTGCGGGACGAGCACCGGGACGAGCGGGTCAACGGGGTGGCCAACGACCTCCTCGGCCAGCTCGAGCACTCCTACGAGACCCGACGCGGATACTGGAAGGGCGGGACGGTCAGCGTGTACGGCTATGGCGGCGGGATCATCCCCCGCTTCTCCGAGGTCGGCGAGCGCTTCCCGAAGTCGCGCGAGTTCCACACCCTGCGGGTGCAGCCGCCGGCCGGCAACTACTACACCACCGACATGCTGCGCAAGCTCGCCGACTCCTGGGAGAAGTGGGGCTCGGGGCTCGTCACCTTCCACGGGCAGACCGGCAACATCATGTTCATCGGCGCCGACACCGGGAACACCCAGCACTTCTTCGACGAGATCAACGAGTACGGCTTCGACCTGGGCGGCGCCGGCCCCTGCGTGCGCACCGCGCAGTCCTGCGTCGGATCGGCCCGCTGCGAGCAGTCGTGCTGCAACGAGCACAAGATCCACCGCTCGCTGGTCAACAACTTCGTCGACGACATCCACCGCCCGGCCCTGCCCTACAAGTTCAAGTTCAAGATCTCCGGCTGCCCCAACGACTGCATGAACTCCATCGAGCGGGCCGACTTCGCGGTCATCGGCACGTGGCGCGACGAGATGAAGGTGGACCAGGAGGAGGTGAAGGCATACGTCGCGCGCAAGGGGCGCAAGTACGTCATCGACAACGTGGTCACCCGCTGCCCGACGAACGCGCTCTCGCTGAACGACGACGACACCCTGGAGGTGGACGACCGCAACTGCGTGCGCTGCATGCACTGCCTGAACGTGATGCCGAAGTGCCTGTCCCCGGGCGACGAGAAGGGGGTGTCGGTGCTGATCGGCGGCAAGCGCACGCTGAAGATCGGCGATCTGTTCGGCACCGTGGTGGTGCCGTTCATGAAGCTCGACACCCAGGAGGACTACGACCGCCTCGTGGAGATCGCGGAGGAGACCATCGACTTCTTCGCGGAGAACGCGCTGGAGCACGAGCGGGTGGGGGAGATGATCGAGCGCATCGGGCTGGTCAACTTCCTCGAAGGGATCGGCCTCGAGCCCGACCCCAACATGATCGCCCACCCGCGCGAGAGCTCCTACGTGCGCACCGACACCTGGGACGAGGAAGCGGCCAAGTGGTTCGAGCGCCGGCAGCGGGCGAAGAACGGCGAGAGCGAGGTGGCGTGAGGCGCATTCCCGCGTAGCGGCACGGAGCCGGTGACGGGCACACGGGCTCGGGACGGGGATACGGGGGAAGATTCAGGAGGAGGACAGGGGACGATGGCGAAGAAACACCGAATGCCGATCGAGTCCGGATGCCCGGACGGGTTCCAGTACATGCACCCGACGATGATCCGGAACTTCGGGCAATGGAAGTACCACACCCATCCGAAGGTCGGGGTCCTGTGCCACGTGGCCGAGAGCGGCGACGCCGTCTGGACGGTGCGCGCCGGCACCCAGCGCATCCTCGACGTATTCACCCTGCGCAAGCTCTGCGAGATCGGCGACCGGTACGCGGACGGCCACGTGCGCTTCACCATCCGCAGCAACATCGAGTACATGGTGGACGAGGAGGCCAAGGTCGAGCCGCTGATCGAGGCGCTGGAAGCGAACGGGTTCGTGGTGGGAGGAACGCAGAATTCCGTGGCCTTCATCTCCCATACCCAGGGCTGGCTGCACTGCGACATCCCCGGGACCGACGCCTCCGGGGTGGTGAAGTCGATGATGGACGAGCTCATCGACGAGTTCCGCAACGCCGAGATGCCCAACCGCGTGCACATCACCACCTCCTGCTGCCAGATCAACTGCGGCGGCCAGGGCGACATCGCGATCAACATCCAGCACACCAAGCCGCCGAAGATCAACCACGACCTGGTGGCGAACGTCTGCGAGCGGCCCTCGGTGGTCGCGCGCTGCCCGGTGGCGGCGATCCGGCCCGCGATGGTCAACGGCAAGCCCACGCTGGAGGTGGACGAGAAGAAGTGCATCTGCTGCGGCGCGTGCTACCCGCCCTGCCCGCCGATGCAGATCAACGACCCCGAGCATTCCAAGCTCGCGGTCTGGGTGGGCGGCAACCACTCCAACGCGCGCAGCAAGCCCTCGTTCCAGAAGCTCGTCGCGGCGGGGATCCCCAACAACCCCCCGCGCTGGCCGGAGGCCACCGCGGTGGTCAAGCGCATCCTCCGCGCCTACAAGGAAGACGCGCGCGACTGGGAGCGCATCAACGACTGGATCGACCGCGTCGGCTGGCCCCGCTTCTTCGAGCTCACCGAGCTGCCGTTCACCAAGTTCCACATCGACAACTGGCGGGGCGCGCGCAAGAGCCTGAACGCCTCGACCTACATGCGGTTCTGAGCCGGGACGATCCGCCCGCGTGGTGCGCGATGAAGATCGGGCTATGAAGATCGGATTGCTCGTCGACGAAGGCCGTGCCGGCACCAGGATCCCCGGGCGCGATACGAGCCCGGAGCTGTCGTCAATCGTGGTCGCAATCGAGGACTGAAGACGAACGGGACCGATTTCCAAACCCGAGGAGGGATCATCATGTCAACGGACAAGACCTCGACCCCGGAAGCCCGGGACCTCCATGAATTCTTCGCCGCGGATCCCTTGGCGGCGGATCGCGCCTTCTTCGGGCGGGAGTCGTGCTCCGATCGGCGCGGCTTTCTGCGGGGAGCAGGACTCGCCACCATGGCGGCAATGGTGGGAGCGTCGATTCCATTCCACCGGAACATGCCGGCAGGGCTCATCCCGGCCGCTTTCGCGGACGAGAACGTACTGGTCGGGAAGGACGGGTTGGCACTGCTGAACGATCGTCCGGTCAACGCCGAGACCCCACCGCATCTGCTGGACGATCCGATTACTCCGACCGCTCGCCATTTCATCCGCAACAACGGGATACCGCCCTCCGAAGTGGCTCCCGACACCTGGACCCTCACCGTGGACGGCCTCGTCGACCGCCCGACGGATTTTTCGATCGCCGATCTCCGATCGAAGTTCGAAGTCGTCACGATGGCGCTGACCATCGAATGCGGCGGCAACGGACGAGCTTTTTTCGATCCGCCGGCGAAGGGCAACCAGTGGACCTACGGCGCGGTCGCCTGCTCGGAGTGGACGGGTGTTCGGCTCAGGGACGTACTGAAGGCGACGGGTGTGCAGCCCGGCGTCGTCTACACCGCGCACGTCGGCGCCGATGCGCATCTCTCCGGAGAGCCGGGCAAGCTCCCCATCTCGCGTGGCGTACCGATCGCCAAGGCGATGACGGACAACGTGCTCGTCGCCTTCGCCCAGAACGGCGGCCCGCTCCATCCGATGAACGGCGCACCGTTGCGGCTCGTGGTTCCGGGCTGGCCGGGCTCGTGCTCCCAGAAGTGGCTCCAGAGGATCCATCTCCGCGACGTCGTCCACGACGGCCCGAAGATGACCGGCACCTCGTACCGCGTCCCGCGCTACAAGGTGGAGCCGGGCGAGAAGGTCGACAAGAAGGACTTCGTCATCATCGAGCGCATGCCCGTCAAGTCACTCGTCACCCATCCCGCGAACGGGGCGGGGGCGATGCGCACCGTCGAGGTCCGCGGCCATGCCTGGTCGGGAGATCGGACGATCGACGCGGTCGACGTCTCCCATGACTTCGGCGCGACCTGGATGCGTGCGGAGCTGGATGCTCCTGCGAACGCCGGCGCCTGGCAGAGCTTCCGAGCCGACGTGGAGCTGCCCGGCGCGGGATATTACGAAGTATGGGCGCGGGCCACCGACAGCGCGGGGGTGATGCAGCCCCATGCCATCGACTGGAATCCCAAGGGATATCTCAACAACACGATGCACCGGGTCGCGCTCCGGGTGTCGTGAGCCGGGGGTGGTGAAGACGGGATGCGTCGATCCCTTCGGTGCATTCCGCCTTCTGCGGGCGAGGGTCGGCTGGTGGGGATTCACCGGAGTCGACGCATTCCGGTCCGAACGGCCCGGCCCGATGCAAGAGGTGTCCGGGCCGTCGGGCGTATCCTGGCCGGTACGTTCTCCGTGCTCGTTCTCACCGGCAGCGTGACCGCGGGCGAGGACTCGATCGAAGAACGTCTGGCCACGGCATCTCCCGTGAACGGCGAAAGCCTCTTTCGTGCCTGCGGTGCCTGCCACACGATCACGAAAGGAACGGCGCACACCATCGGACCGAACCTCTGGGGCGTCATCGGCCGTCCGGTGGCGTCGGCCGAAGGATACGATCGCTATACACCGGCCATGTCGTCGTTCGGGGGAATCTGGTCTCCGGAGCGTCTGGATCGCTACCTGCGCCAGCCGATGGTGGAGGTCGAGGGCACCGGTATGGTTTTTCCGGGGATGCCGGACGCCGGCGATCGAGCCGACGTCATCGCCTGGCTGAACCGGCACTCGCCTGCCCCTGCCGATTTCGGATCGGGACGCGCCGCCTCGGGGGATGCGGCCGCCGCGGCGCCACGCCGATCCGGGCCTCCCGATCTTGGCGTCTTCGTGGCTGGAGAGGGCGCCGAAGCAACCCATGCCTATTGCACCGCCTGCCACTCCGAACGGATCGTCGCCCAGCAGGGCCTGACTCGGGAAGGCTGGGAGGAAGTACTCGAGTACATGGTCGAGGAACAGGGGATGACCTCGATCGAGGAACCCGATCGCGATCGGGTCCTGGGCTATCTTTCAACCCACTACGGCCCCGATCGCCCGAACTTCCCGCTACGATAAGGAGCTGTCCGGTCAGGGCTCCGGCCATGCCGGGCCGGTCTCCGCACATGTGGTGTGGGCGGGTATCGAGCGGGATATACCTTTCGGAATACCCGGGATGGAGTGTCGCCCCCTGTTGGGCGAGTGTCGCCGGCGTGTTCATGCACTAGACTTCGCTCCGATCGAGGCGATGAACACCTGTATCGCTCCGGCCGAGGCGTTGGCGCGAGATGGAGGCGATGAAGATCGGATTGCTCGTCAACGAAGGCCCCTACCAGCACCAGGCGGCGGACACCGCGTACCACTTCGCGAAGGCCGCAATCGAGAAAGGGCACGAGGTCTTTCGCGTGTTCTTCTACCACGACGGCGTGAACAACGGGACGCGGCTCACCACCCCGCCCCAGGACGACCGCCACATCCAGCGGCGCTGGACGGAGCTTGCCGAGGCGCACGGCGTCGATCTGGTGGTCTGCGTCGCCGCGGCGCAACGGCGCGGCATCTGCGACCCGGACGAGGCGAAGCGCAACGGCAAGGACGCCGACAACATCGCCCCCGGCTTCCGCATCTCCGGGCTGGGCCAGCTCGTGGAGGCGGCCATCGAATGCGACCGGCTGGTGACGTTCGGGGACTGAGATGCGCGCCGTTGACCGCACGAAGTCCATGTATTCGCCGCAACCGCCGTGCGCCCGCGGAGCCGGCCGTTCCCGCCGACCCCCAGATGCACGGCTCCGGGGCTCGATTCAGCGGACGTTCCGGCGACACGAGCGCCGAATCGCGGCGATGTCACGGATGATTTCCGGGTTGGCGGGAGCGGCTGCCACGGGACGGGCGGCGTTCGGGAGCTGACGCGATGAGCGCCGGCAAACGGAAGAAGCTCATGTACCTCAACCGCCGTGCGCCCTGCGGGACCATCTACGCGGCGGAGGGGCTGGAGGTGGTGCTGATCGGGGCCGCGTTCGACCAGGACGTGTGCATGGCCTTCGTCGGCGACGGCGTGTACCAGCTCAAGGCGGGGCAGGACACCTCGGGCCTGGGTCTCAAGAACTTCTCGCCGGCGTACCGGGCGCTGGGCGATTACGACGTGACCCGGCTCTACGTGGAGCGTGAATCGCTGGAGGAGCGGGGCCTGGGCGCGGATGATCTGATGCCCCTCACCTGGGAGGACGAGGACGACGACTGGACCGAGAAGTCCTCGATCCACGTGGTCGATCGCGCCGAGATGGCACGCCTGATCGACGCCCAGGACGTGGTGTTCAACTTCTGAGAGAGCCGCTTCCGGAAGAGCCGCCGCCATGCCGATCCTGCACACCGTGAACAAGTCGCCGTTCGAGAAGGACTCCCTGGAGACGTGCATCGCGCACGCCCTCGACGGCAGCGCGGTGCTGCTGATCGAGGACGGCGTCTACGCGGCGGCGGACGGCACGTCGGTGGCGCCCCGGGTCCGCGACGCCATGCGCCGGCTGAAGCTCTACGTGCTGGCGAACGACTGCAAGGCGCGGGGGCTCGGCGAGGACGCGCTGATCGAGGGCATCGAGCCGGTCGATTACGCGGGCTTCGTGGACCTGGCCGTCGGGCATGACAACGTCCAGTCGTGGCTGTGACGCGGGCGCTGTGACGCGGGTACGCTACGGGCGTTGCAATGAACGAAAGGCGGTGGTGCTTGGCCGGATCCCAACCCGGCATGGCCGGAACCAGACGCCGGTTGGCGGAAAAATCTTCGTCGTTTTGTCGAAGATTTCACGGGCAAGAGACAGACCACGTTGAAGACGTTTCACGATAAACCCACGGAGGACGGACGATGGCGCTTCAAATCAACGGCAAGACCCTGGACACGGACGAGGAGGGATACCTCGCGAACCTGAGCGATTGGGAGCCGGAGGTCGCGCAAGTGATGGCGGAAGCCGACGAATGCGACCTGACCGACAACCACTGGGAGGTGATCAACTTCCTGCGCTCGTACTACGAGGAGTACCAGATCGCGCCGGCGGTGCGGGTGCTCACCAAGGCCATCGGCAAGAAGCTCGGCAAGGACAAGGGCAACAGCAAGTACCTGTACCAGCTCTACCCCTACGGTCCGGCCAAGCAGGCGTGCCGGTACGCCGGGCTGCCGAAGCCGACCGGCTGCGTCTGAGCCGCCGGGCCTGGAAAACACGCCGCGGGCCGGAACGGCCCGGTGACGGACGCCGGAGCCGCGCTTCGATGCCGATCCTCACCACCGTCTTCGCACTCGCGTTCTACGCCGCCGCCGCGGTCCTCGTGGCGGGCGTCGCCGGCAAGATCGTGCAGTACGCCCGCACCCCCGCGCCGCTCAAGATCCCGACCACCCCGGCGCCTCTCACCCGTGCCGGCGTCGCTGCCCGCATCGCGCGCGAGGTGGTGCTGTTCGAGAGCCTGTTCAAGGCGGCGAAGTGGACGTGGCTGTTCGGCTGGATCTTCCACGCCGCGCTTCTCGTCGTGCTCGTCGGGCACCTGCGGTACTTCACCGAGCCGGTGTGGGCGCCCGCCGCCCTCGTCCAGGGGATCGCCCCGTACGCGGGGCTCGCGATGGTCGCGGGGCTCGCGGGCCTGTGGGCACGCCGGTTCCTCGTGGACCGGGTGCGCTACGTCTCCGCCCCTTCGGACCACCTGATGCTCGCGCTCCTCGTCGCCATCGGCGGCAGCGGGGTCGCGATGCGCTTCGCCACCCACACCGACGTCGTCGCGCTCAAGGCGTTCGTCCTCGGCCTCCTGTACTTCGACTGGCAGCCGCTCCCGACCGACGGAGTCCTGCTCCTGCATCTCGGGCTCGTCGTCGCGCTGATGGCGGTGTTCCCGTTCAGCAAGCTGCTCCACGCCCCCGGCCTGTTCTTCAGCCCCACCCGCAACCAGGCCGACGATCCCCGCGAGCGCCGCCACGCGGCGCCACGGGCGGTGTGAGGGCCGGGGGATCGTGACGATACCATCAGGATGAGGAATCGACGGCTGAAAGGATGAAGCAGGACATGAAGACAGCGCAAACCCCAGCCCGTTCTCGGGCTGGTCGGGCCTGAAAAGATCATTCGATGCTACCGCCGAACGGGAAGACAGACGAAATGGCCCCCGAAACGGTCATATCGGCCATGGTGGATCGCATCGTATCGGGATTCCAGCCGTTGCGGGTGATCCTCTTCGGTTCTCATGCACGGGGCACGGCAACCGCGTGGAGCGATATAGATCTGTTGGTGGTTCTGCCGAGCGTACATGACCATCGAGAGGCGGCCGTCGCGATTCGCCAGGCCTTGGGAGATCTGCCGGTGTCCAAGGACATCGTGGTGACGACACCGGACGAAATTGCTCGCAGGGGCCGACTCGTCGGAACCGTGCTGCGAGCGGCGCTTCGAGAGGGGAGGGTCGTCTATGAGCGCCCCTGACGTGGTTGACGAGGCACGTCGCTGGCTGCGTTACGCGGCCGAGGACCTCGACGCCGCGGAACGTCTGCTGGGCAACGAGCCGTCGCGCCACGCCTGCTGGCTCGCGCAACAGGCGGCCGAAAAAGCACTCAAGGGAGCGCTGGTACTCGAAGAAGTGGATTTTCCCTTCAGTCACGATCTGGATGCGTTGCGCAATCTTCTTTCGAGTAGCTGGCCGATACACCGCGAGTGCGCCGACCTTGCTCGACTGACGCAATGGACGACGGAGGCGCGGTATCCAGGCGAGTGGCAGGAAGCCACCCCGGTCGATGCGGAGCGGGCCGTTGCTCAAGCCGGAGAGGTCTGCAACTCCATAACGGCGGAGTTCGAACGTCGAACAGGTGTCGAAACGGAGGGAGATTCAATCAGTGACGGCCAGCGACCGGCCACGGATGCTCCCGCGAGGGAATCGCGTGAGTGACCAGGATCGCACGGGGAAGTATGGAGTGCTCCGGGTAGCAGAGACCCCCTGATGGCCAAAGCCGCATTCGAAACCCCCCGCATCCCCGACTACCCCGAGATCCCGGTGGTGGTCGAGGATGCGATGGCGCACAGCCGGCCCTTCGTCGCGGCGCCCGAGCACCAGGAGGCGCTGGGCTTCCCCGGCCGACTCGTCGAGGACTGGCACGACCGGGCGATCGCCCGGATGGGGGAGCTGCTCGACCGGTCCCGCGGCTTGCGCGTCTTCCTCGACTCCTGCGTCAAGTGCGGCGCCTGCACCGACAAGTGCCACTACTTCCTCGGCACCGGGGATCCGAAGAACATGCCGGTGGCGCGGCAGGACCTGCTGCGCAAGGTGTACCGGCGCCACTTCACCCTCGCCGGCAAGCTGTTCCCCAAGCTCGTCGGCGCGGCCGACCTCACCGAGGAGGTGCTGGAGGACTGGTACCGCTACTTTCACCAGTGCTCGCAGTGCCGGCGCTGCTCGGTGTTCTGCCCCTACGGCATCGACACCGCGGAGGTGTCCATGGCGGGGCGCGAGATCCTCGCCAGCGTCGGCCTGGGGCAGAAGTACAGCAACGAGATCGTCGGCAAGGTCCACAAGATCGGGAACAACCTCGGCCTGCCGCAGCCGGCCCTGGCCGACACCCTCGAAGGGCTGGAGGAGGACGTCGAGGACGATACGGGGGTCGCGGTGCGCTTCCCCCTCGACGAGGAAGGCGCCGAGGTCCTGCTCGTCACGCCCTCCGCGGACTTCTTCGCCGAGCCGCACGTGGACGGCCTCATCGGCTACGCCAAGGTGTTCCACCAGGCCGGGATCCGCTGGACGCTCAGCACCCGGGCCTCGGAGGCGGCGAACTTCGGGCTGTTCATCGGCAGCTACGAGAACATGCGCAAGGTGGCGCTGCGGATCCGCGAGGCCGCGCTGGAGCTCGGGGTGAAGCGCATCGTATTCGGCGAGTGCGGACACGCCTGGCGGGTCGCCTACAGCTTCCTCCACACCCTCGCCGGCCCCTTGGACTTCCTGGACCCGCGCTACCCGGCGCCGCAGCACGTCGTCGAGGTCACCCACGACCTGATCCGCCGCGGCGCGCTCACCCTCGACCGGTCCGCCAACGACGAGCGCCGCGTCACCTTCCACGATTCCTGCAACGTCGCCCGCGCGTCGCGCATGGGCGACGTTCCCGGCGGGCAGTTCACGCTGCCCCGCGACGTGCTGCGCGCGGTCTGCAACCACTTCTTCGACATGGCCCCCGACACCATCGGGGAGAGCACCTTCTGCTGCGGCGGCGGCGGGGGGCTGCTCACCGACGACCTCGTCGAGCTCCGGGTCAAGGGCGCGCTGCCCCGGATGCAGGCGTTCAGGGAGGTCGTCGAGCGCCACCGCGTCACCCACATCGCCGCCATCTGCGCGATCTGCAAGAGCCAGTTCGCCAAGGTGCTGCCGTACTACGGCTTCGAGATGGATCGAATCCTGAGCGTGCACCAGCTCGTGGGGGATGCGATCGTGCTCGGCGGCGACTGACGATGCTCGAATCGGCCCTCCCGTGCATCCACGGAGAAAGACGACGGGGGTTCAGTCTGAACTGGACGAGGCGAGTCGAAAAGCAAACCCGAGTGAACCGCCCCGGGAATCCCGGAGGAGCAGGAGATGGGCGAGGGAGGCAAGCCGGATGCGGACACGTTGCGGGGGTTCCGGCAACAGCAAAAAAAAGCCCGTGCCGCCGTGCAAGCCCAGGCCGAGGCGTACACCGAGATCCTCGAAAGGAGCTTTTGCTCTCGAATGAAGCAGACATGTATCCGATGCACGATGCTCGCAAGAGTATTCTGATCGACGGGGCGCTTGGGTTGGACAGCCCATTCCACGACATGTTCGGGTACTACGCTGACGGAGTGGACCAAAGTACGAGCACTCTGCCCACGGGATGGGAATCCGGACTGGTGGGGATACGGAGCGAAGGGACTGAAGGCGCCCAAGGGTCGGCGCCGTCGGCGCCCGCCCTCGGCCCTTTCTTCATTCGACCCCCTCCCCGGCCATGCCTTCGAGGTAGTCCAGCACGCTGCGCTGGAAGTGCGTCACCGGCGATTCCGCGCCCGGCCCTTCCGCCATCGGCCCCACCCGGTACTTCGGGGAGTGCAGGTTGCGCTGGATCTTCTCGCAGATCCACATGTCCTCCAGTTGGAAGTCGCCGGATTCCAGGGGATGCTTCTCGAGGTCGGCAAGTCGCACGACGCGAGCGCCGCCCGGCGGCGGCGTCCTGCCGCGGCGCTTCGCCGGCCCGCTCCGTCGCGCCGCGCGAGCCATGTCGCGCACCGCCCGCGGGCTCCCTTTCCAGCCGCCGGCCGGCGCCCAGTCGAACGTGCGCAGGCACGTGTGCTCGGGGCCCTCGGGCTCCAGGACGGAGACGCTGAACCCCCACGGGCTCGGCTCGTAGATGGTGAGCGGAAACAGCATCACGACGCCGGGATAGTGCGGCGTTTCGTGCCCGGGGAGCCGCGCCGCCCGGTAGGCGTCGGCCCGCTCGGTGTCGAGGACGCTGGACGCCTGCGGCGGGCCCTCGCGCTCCGTGGAGTACCACACGGCATGCCGTCCGACCGGCCGCCAGAGGTTCCGGTCCGGGAACAGCCTGCCCAGCGTGGCGGCGTGCAGGTAACCCAGGTGGTAGCCGTCCACCGCGTTCTCGTAGAAGACCTTCCAGTTGCAGCGCATCTCGTAGCGCGTTTCGCCGGCGAAGCGCAGCCTGCCGCCGCCCGGGTCGTGCGGCCAGAGGTGGGCGTCCAGCCCCGCGATCCAGCGCTCGAAGGGCTCCGGCGGCCGGGGCTGCGGGTTGACGTAGACCATGCCGTGGTGGACGCCGACCGCCGCCGGGTGCAGCGCCAGCGATTCGCGCCGCACTGCACCGAAGCACTCCTTCTCGTTCGGCACGCCGCGCAGCCCGCCGTCGAGCGCGTAGGTCCAGCGGTGGTAGGGGCAGCGGATGGCGGAACCCACGTTGCCGCGTCCTTCGACGACCTCGCAGCCGCGGTGGCGGCAGAGGTTGTGGAAGGCCCGCAGCGCGCCCTGTGCCTCGCGCACCACGAACAGCGAGTGGCCCGGCATCCGGCAGGTGATGAAGTCTCCCGCTTCCTCGAGGTGCGCGGCAAGGCCCGCCCAGATCCAGGCGTGGTCGAAGAGCGCGGACCGTTCCCGGTCGTGCCACGCGGGGTCGAAATAGGCCTCGCGCGGCAATAGCTGCCGCGGCGGCTCGAATTCAGCGTTCATGCCGGCCTCCGGGTCCGTGCAGCGTGCGGACGGCCGGTGCGTCGGCGTCCGTAGCGGCGACCCTTCTCCCGATCCTGCCACAAGGCTTCTTTCGGGAATGCACCGAACCTCTCCGACTCCCTGGGGTCGTCTTGCAGGTGCGTGGCGAGTGACCCGACGATCGGAGCCTTGGGAAAATCCATGCGAAGGCCGGGCGGCCCAAGGGTTGATGGAATGTTGCATAACACTGCGGTCGCCATGAAGATCGTCCATGCCGGCTTGCGGAGGCCCTGCGAACGGGACGACGCCAGGCGGCTGAACCCGGCGCAGGTGCCGCATCCGTTCGGATCCTTGACCGATCTCGACGTTGCACGGTCCCCGCGCAACCTGGACGCGCCCGAGTACCGGTTGCATCCGTTGAAGGAGGACCGTCGCGGCCGATGGTCCGTGCGGGTCAGCGCCAATTGGCGGATCGTGTTCCGCTTCGAGGATTTCGAGGCGGTCGACGTGGATCTCGGCGACGACCACTGAACGGAGACTGCCCCATGCCCATGCGCAACCCGATGCATCCCGGCGAAATGATCCGGGACATGCTGGAGGCCCGGGCCGCCGACGCCGCGTTGCCGCCACCGTCTTCGATCACCGAGATGGCGAGGCAGCTCGGCGTCGCACGCACCACGCTGTCGCGCCTGCTGCACGGCCGCATCGGCCTTTCTCCGGAAATGGCCCTGGCCCTGGAGCGCATCGGCTGGAAAGAAGCCGACCACTGGATGCGGCTGCAAGCGGCCTGCGACCTCGCCCAGACTCGACGCAGTGCCTCCGCGGCACAGTGCCGCTCCATCACGTGGACCCTTGCATGAAGCTGCCCGCCTCCGTCGACGACACCGTCTCCCGGCTGGCCGCCGGCGACTACATCGCCGAGCGAAGCCTCGCCACCGCCGTGTTCCTCACCCTGCGGATGCAGCGCCCGCTGTTCCTGGAGGGCGAGGCGGGGGTCGGCAAGACCGAGATCGCGCGGGTGCTTGCCCGCGTGCTCGGGCGGCGGCTCGTCCGGCTGCAATGCTACGAGGGGCTGGACGTGGCCTCCGCCGTCTACGAGTGGAACTACCCGCGGCAGATGATCCGCATCCGGCTGGCCGAGATGGCCGGCCGGGGCGGCGGCGGGGACGAGGATGCGCCGGGCGGGGATACGCAGGACGGAAACACGTCGATCGAGTCGGTCGAAGAAGACATCTTCTCGCGCCGCTTCCTCATCGAGCGCCCGCTCCTCCAGGCCCTGCGGCCGGACGATTCGGGCGCCCCGGTGCTGCTCATCGACGAACTGGACCGCGCGGACGAGCCCTTCGAGGCATACCTTCTGGAGCTGCTGGCGGACTTCCAGATCACGATCCCGGAGCTCGGCACGATCGCCGCCGCCGAGCCCCCCGTGGTGGTCATCACCTCCAACCGCACGCGCGAGATCCACGACGCGCTCAAGCGCCGCTGCTACTACCACTGGGTGGACTACCCGGACGCGGAACGCGAGCTGCGGATCCTGCGGGTACGGGCGCCCGGTACGCCGGAGGCGTTGAGCCGGGAGGTCGTGGGCTTCGTGCAGAGCCTGCGCGACGCCGACCTGTTCAAGGCGCCCGGGGTGGCCGAGACCATCGACTGGGCGCAGGCGCTCGCCCAGCTCGACGTGCTCGCCCTCTCGCCGGACGTGGTCAACGACACCCTCGGCTCGCTCCTCAAGTACCAGGACGACATCGCCCGGATCCAGGGCAGCGAGGCAGCCCGGATCATCGAGCAGATCAAGCGCGAGCTTCAGGCATCGGTCGCGGGGTGAATTCTCACGCGGCTTCGGGCCGCATCACGTACAAGCTGCATGTACATCCGATGAGGTTGGCGGCCATGCTGCCGCCGCCGATGAATTCGATGTTCGACTCGCTCATTCCGGCCACCCTGGGCCCCATCCGTATCATGCCGGCCATTGCCGGGCATCGAGGCATCGCTGCAATCCGCGCGGGGGCCGGCCGCTTGCGACAGGACATGGTCCCGGATATTGACCTTTGACGTTATTATCTTCTCCCGTTACTATCCTCGGCGCGAAGCAATTTCGAAAGCAAACATCGAATGCAGCAGCTCAAGGACAAGGATGCCAAGCGCGTCTTCCACGGGTAGCCGGTTCGCCGTTTGCCGCCGAACGTCCTGCGTCGAGCCCGTATGCGACTTCAACGAGTGGTCGCGGCAAGAAGACTTTCGGATCTCCTGCTTCCACCATTCCATCGCCTCAAGGCTCTGCATGGAGATCGGGAGGGTCAGAACAGTATCCGCATCAACGACCAATGGCGTGTTTGCTTTTGCTGGACCGAACAGGGAGCGATGGAGATCGAAATCACGGACTACCACTGATGCAGCGCCCCAAGCCGATCCAGTCCGTCCCGACGAGCGAATTTCGCCCGCCGGACAAACCAGCGCGGACAAACCAGCGAGGCGGCAACGACCAGGACAGATACTCGATCAAACACTCCAACACCTTCATTACGATACATTCGTCAGGAGTTGTACGGACATGACCACCGATCCGATTCATCCCGGAGAGCATCTGGCGGAGATCCTCGACGAGCTCGGGATCAGCCAGTACCGCCTGGCGAAGGCGATTGGCGTGCCGCCGCGCCGTATCAACGAGATCGTCCACGGCCGCCGTTCCATCACCCCGGACAGCGCGGTGCGGATTGGGCAGGCTCTCGGCATGACGCCGGAGTTCTGGATCAACCTGCAAGGTCTGTACGATCTCGATCTCGTTCGCGCCTCGACCGACGTGGGCGCCATCGAGCCGCTTGTTGCGGCGTAGCCGGCGCCCTTGGCTGGTGCTTCCGGCAGCCCGGAACCGGCGCCAACCAAGGCCCCCCAAGCCCCCCCAAGCCCCCCGGGCAGGAGCCCTCCGATCCAAGACGCACTGCAGGAGTTTGCCGAGGCGGTCACCGCGAAGTCGTCCGCGCTGGCGGGGGGCGGGCCGGAGGACCAGCTTCGCGGCCCCTTCGAGCACCTGCTGGTGCGTGTGGCCGCGGGATGGGGCGAGGGCGTGGTGTGCACGGGGGAAGCGCCCCTGCCCGGGCGCCTCGGGCGTCCGGATTACGCGGTGCACCGCGGCGGGGCGCTGGCCGGGTACGTGGAGCTGAAGGCCCCGGGCACGGGCGCGGACGCGGCCCGCTTCAAGGGCCGGGACCGGGAGCAGTTCAAGCGCTTCTCGACCATACCCAACCTTCTCTACACCGACGGGAACGAGTGGGCGCTGTATCGCGGGGGCGAGCGGGCCGGACGAGTCGTTCGCCTCGCGGGCGACGTGGCCGGCGACGGCCGGAAGGCGGTCGGGGCGGAGGACGCCCGCGCCGTGGAGCCGCTGTTGCGGGATTTCCTGTCGTGGGAGCCGGTGTTGCCGCTGGACCGCGCAGGAAGGCTGGACCTCGCGGGGTTCGCGGCGCTGCTGGCGCCGCTGTGCCGGCTGCTGCGCGACGATGTGACCGAAGCGCTGGCGGACCCCCGGTCTCCTCTGGTGCAGCTTGCGAGGGATTGGCGGCAGCTCCTGTTCCCGGACGCGACGGACGAGCAGTTCGCGGATGCGTATGCGCAGACCGTGGCCTTCGCCCTGTTGCTGGGGCGAAGCGAAGGGGCGGACCCGCTGACCCTGGACCGGGCGGTGGCGGCGCTGGCCGCGCAACACAACCTGCTGTCGCGGGCGTTGCAGGTGCTGACCGACCCCGGCGCGCGCGCGGAGATCGGCGCATCGCTGGACCTGCTGCTGCGGGTGGCGGCGGTGGCGCCGCCGGCGGCGTTCACCGGGCCGCGCGGGCCGTGGCTGTACTTCTACGAGGACTTTCTCGCCGCCTACGACCCGAAGCTGCGCAAGGACGCGGGGGCGTACTACACGCCGGTGGAGGTGGTGCGCGCGCAGGTGCGCCTGGTCGATGCGTTGCTCGTTTCCCGGTTGGGCAGGCCCCTGGGCTTCGCCGACCCGGGGGTGGTGACCCTGGATCCGGCGGCGGGAACGGGGACCTATCTGCTGGGGGTCGTCGAGCACGCCTTGGGCCGCGTCGAGGCCGAACAGGGGGCGGGAGCGGTGGCCGGGCAGGCGGCGGCGCTTGCCGGGAACCTCTGCGGGTTCGAGCTGATGGTGGGTCCCTACGCGGTGAGCGAGCTGCGGGTGAGCCGCGCCCTGCGGGACCGGGGGGCGCCGCCGGGGACCGCCGCGCGCGTGTACCTGACGGATACGTTGGAGAGCCCGCGCGCGGAGCCGCCGCAGCTTCCGCTGTTCATGCAGCCCATCTCCGAGCAGCGGGAGCGGGCGCTCGCGGTCAAGCGGGAGGCGCCGGTCATCGTATGCCTGGGCAACCCGCCCTACGACCGCCACGAGGCGGCGCGCTCCGACAACGGGGAGCGCACCGGGGGGTGGGTGCGATGGGGCGACGACGGCAGGGGCACGGACGCCATCCTGCGAGACTTCCTCGATCCGGTGGCGGCCGCGGGTCACGGGGTGCACGTGAAGAACCTGTACAACCTGTACGTGTACTTCTGGCGGTGGGCGTTGTGGAAGGTGTTCGAGCAGGAGGGGGCGGCCGGCGGCGGGGTGGTGAGCTTCATCACCGCGTCGAGCTGGCTGGACGGGGATGCGTTCGGGGGGATGCGCGAGCACCTGCGCCGGATGTGCGACGAGGTGTGGGTCCTGGACCTCGGGGGGGAGGGTCGGGGGACGCGGCGCAGCGGGAACGTGTTCGCCATTCGGACGCCGGTGGCCATTGCGGTGGCGTTTCGGGCGGGGGCGGCGGACGAGGCCCGGCCCGCCGCGGTGCGGTATGTGCGCATTGATGGGTCGCGGGAGGAGAAGCTGGCGGCGCTGGACGCGGTCGAGGGCTTTACGGGGGCGGCGTGGCGGGACTGTGCGGGGGGCTGGCAGGCGCCGTTTCGTCCGGCGGGGGAGGGGGAGTACTTTGCTTGGCCGCTGCTCAGCGACCTGATGCCGTGGCAGCATTCGGGGGTGCAGTTCAAGCGGACGTGGCCCATCGCGCCGGATGCGGAGACGCTGGAGCGGCGCTGGCGGGCGTTGCTCGCGTCCGCCGACCCGGCGAAGCGGGCCGAAGCGTTCCGTGAAACGGGGGATCGCACCATTGAGGGCACGTACCGCGTCGCCTTGACGGGGCATGACGATCCGACGCCGATCGCCGGGTTGCCGAAAGACGCTCCCCTCCCCGAAGTACGGCGATACGCTTATCGTTCCTTCGACCGCCACTGCATCATCGCGGACGGTCGCCTGATGTCCCGGCCGCGCCCCGATCTGTGGCGCGTGCACGGCGAGCGGCAGGCATACCTGACCAGCCTGCTGACCAATCTGCTCGGCGCCGGCCCGGCGCTGACGGCTTGTGCGATGGTCCCCGATCTCGATCATTTCCGAGGCTCCTACGGCGCCAAGGCGGTGATCCCGCTCTACCGCACCGCGGACGCCTCGGAAGCCAACGTCCTGCCCGGCCTCCTCGATCGGCTGAGCGCGGGGTACGGGCGTCCGGTCACGCCGGAAGACTTCGCCGCCTACGTGTACGGCGTATCGGCCCATCCGGCGTTCACGGCGCGGTTCTCCGGGGAGCTGGAGACGCGCGAGCTGCGCATCCCGGTGACCCGGGACGGCGCCCTGTTCGAGGAAGTACGCAGCCACGGGGCACGGCTGCTCTGGCTGCATACCTGGGGCGAGCGCTTCGCATCGGAGGAGCGGCCGAGGGGCCGAATCCCGCCCGGCGCGGCCCGGTGCGCGAAGGCGGTCCCCAATGACGAGGAGGGCTGTCCCGCGGCCTTCCGCTACGACGGCGCGACCCGGACCCTCCACGTCGGGGAGGGGGAGTACGCGCCGGTCGCCCCGGAGGTCTACGGATTCGAGGTGTCGGGCCTCAAGGTGGTGCAGTCGTGGCTGAAGTACCGGATGCGGAACGGCGCCGGGCGAGCGTCCTCGCCGCTCGACGGCATCCGCCCCGGGCGCTGGACCTCCCGGTTCACCACCGATCTGCTTGAGCTGCTCTGGGTGCTGGAAGCCACCATCGAGGGCTGGCCGGAGCAGGAGAGGCTGCTTGCCGCCGTGCTCGAGGGCGGGTGCCTGCGGGCCGGCGAGCTGCCGCCCGTCCCCGCCGAGATGCGCAAGGCGCCGAGGGCGCGGAAGGCGGACCCACCCGCGCTCGACCTGGACCGCTGATCGGCCTTCGGGAATCCGCCCGGGTGCAAGGAATGCTCAGCGGTGATGGGAGGCCCCTCCCATTTTCTTCGCGCATCCGACGCACGTTCCGGAAGCAGGATTCGATGTTCCCGGACAACACCACCACGGGACGCGCAGATTGAATCCGCGTATGACATTGTGTACAAATGATCCGTACATATGAAGAACGCTTGGCCCGGGGAGTTCAAGAATGACGACACGGCAGGTCCCGGCGGCGGAGTTCAAGGCGAAGTGCCTGCGCATCATCAAGGAGATGAACGGCAACGGACAGCCGGTGACGATCACCAGTCGCGGGCGGCCGGTGGCGGTCCTCTCGCCGATACCGGCAGCGGACGAGCCGCCGTCGCCGTTCATCGGGATGATGCGGGGCACGGTGCTGAAGTACGAAGATCCCTTCGAACCCGCGGCCTCTCCGTCCGACTGGTCCGCCTTGCGGTGATCCTGCTCGACACGCACGTGGTGGTCTGGTCCGTAGAGGGCCACCGGCGGCTCGGCGTGGCCGCGGGTGCCAGGATCGAGGAGGCGAGGCGGACGGATCGGGTCGGGATATCGGCCATTACGCCCTGGGAAATCGCTCTCCTGGTCGAGAAGGGCCGGTTGCGCCTCGCGCTGGAGGTGGGAGCCTGGATGGAGACGCTCCTCGGGGCGCGAGGCATCGACCTGCTGCCGATTGAACCGGCGATGGCGCTCGACAGCGTGCGTTTGCCGGGTGACTTCCACGCCGACCCTGCCGACCGCCTCATCGTCGCCACCGCCCGTTACTGGCGCGCGCCGCTCCTCACCGCCGACCGGGCGATCCTCGACTATGCGGCCGACGGCCATATGCAGGCGATGGACGCATCGCGATAGGAAGGATCGTTTGCAAACGCCGAATGCGCTCGAAGAGCGGGCCGATCATCCGGCGCCCGGATGGATGGCGCGAGGTTGCTTGAAGCCGTGATCGAAGGCGGGTGCCTCCGGGCCGGCGAGCTGCCGCCCGTCCCCGGCGAGATGCGGAAGGCGCCGAGGGCACAGAAGATGGATACGCCAGCGGTCGAACCGCCGGCGACTTCCCCGAGGCGATCCGGCGCCCTGGCTGGCCAGCGGCACCCCCCGCGAGGCATCTCCCAGTCCTCGTAGTCCGCCTCCGCGGCCCCGTGCTAGATTCGACCTCCGATCCGGCGGCCCGGAACCGGCGCCGACCAGGACCCCCAGGCGGGAGCCCTCCGATCCAAGACGCGCTGCAAGAGTTTGCCGGGGCGGTCACCGCGAAGTCGTCCGCGCTGGCGGGGGGCGGGCCGGAGGACCAGCTTCGCGGCCCCTTCGAGCACCTGCTGGTGCGTGTGGCCGCGGCCTGGGGCGAGGGCGTGGTGTGCACGGGCGAAGCGCCCCTGCCCGGTCGCCTCGGGCGTCCCGATTACGCGGTGCACCGCGGCGGGGCGCTGGCCGGGTACGTGGAGCTCAAGGCCCCCGGCACGGGCGCGGACGCGGCGCGCTTCAAGGGCCGGGACCGCGCGCAGTTTCGTCGTTTCTCGGCCATTCCCAACCTGCTCTACAGCGACGGGAACGAGTGGGCGTTGTACCGCGGCGGCGAGCGTGTGGGACGCATCGTGCGGTTGTCGGGCGACGTTGCGGGGGAGGGCCGGCGGGCGGTGGGGGCGGAGGACGCGCGGGCGCTGGAGCCGCTGTTGCGGGACTTCCTGTCGTGGGAGCCGGTGTTGCCGCTGGACCGCGCAGGAAGGCTGGACCTCGCGGGGTTCGCGGGGCTGCTGGCGCCGTTGTGCCGGCTGTTGCGCGACGACGTGGGCGAAGCGCTGGCGGACCCCCGGTCCCCCCTGGTGCAGCTTGCGCGGGACTGGCGGCAGCTACTGTTTCCGGATGCGACGGACGAGCAGTTCGCGGATGCGTATGCGCAGACGGTGGCCTTCGCGCTGTTGCTGGGGCGGAGCGAGGGGGCGGACCCGCTGACCCTGGACCATGCGGTGGCGGCGCTGGCGGCGCAGCACAGTCTGCTGTCGCGGGCGTTGCAGGTGCTGACCGACCCTGGGGCGCGGGGGGACATGGCGGTGTCGCTGGACCTGCTGCTGCGGGTGGTGGCGGTGGTGCCGCCGGCGGCGTTCGCCGGGCCGCGGGACCCGTGGCTGTATTTCTACGAGGACTTCCTCGCCGCCTACGACCCGAAGCTGCGCAAGGACGCGGGGGCGTACTACACGCCGGTGGAGGTGGTGCGGGCGCAGGTGCGTCTGGTCGATGCGTTGCTCGTGTCGCGGTTGGGCAGGCCGCTGGGCTTCGCCGACCCGGGGGTGGTGACGCTGGACCCGGCGGCGGGCACGGGGACCTACCTCCTCGGAGTCGTCGAACACGCGCTGGGGCGTATCGAGGCGGAGCAGGGGGCGGGGGCGGTGGCCGGGCAGGCGGCGGAGCTTGCG
This sequence comes from Gammaproteobacteria bacterium, assembly GCA_965204915.1. Taxonomy (GTDB): domain Bacteria; phylum Pseudomonadota; class Gammaproteobacteria; order HK1; family HK1; genus HK1. The sequence goes on from OZ242023.1 coordinate 1,103,682, forward strand.
GGGAACCTGTACGGCTTCGAGCTGATGGTGGGTCCGTATGCGGTGAGCGAGCTGCGGGTGAGCCGTGCGCTACGGGATCGGGGGGCGCCGCCGGGGCGTACCGCGCGGGTGTACCTGACCGACACGTTGGAGAGTCCGCGCGCGGAGCCGCCGCAGCTTCCGCTGTTCATGCAGCCCATCTCCGAGCAGCGGGAGAGGGCGTTGGCGGTCAAGCGGGAGGCGCCGGTCATCGTATGCCTGGGCAACCCGCCCTACGACCGCCACGAGGCGGCGAGGGCCGACAACGGGGAGCGCACCGGGGGGTGGGTGCGGTGGGGCGATGACGGCAAGGGGACGGACGCTCTCCTGCGCGATTTCCTCGCCCCGGTGGCGGCGGCGGGGCACGGGGTGCACGTGAAGAACCTGTACAACCTGTACGTGTACTTCTGGCGGTGGGGGTTGTGGAAGGTGTTCGAGCAGGCGGGGGCGGAGGAGGGCGGGGTGGTGAGCTTCGTCACCGCGTCGAGCTGGCTGGACGGGGATGCGTTCGGGGGGATGCGCGAGCACCTGCGGCGGGTGTGTGACGAGGTGTGGATACTGGACTTGGGCGGTGAGGGTCGGGGGACGCGGCGCAGCGGGAACGTGTTCGCCATTCGGACGCCGGTGGCCATCGCGGTGGCGTTTCGGGCGAAGGGGGCGGGGGACGAGGCCCGGCCTGCCGCGGTGCGGTATGTGCGTATCGAGGGGTCGCGGGAGGAGAAGCTGTCGGCGCTGGGCGCGGTCGAGGGGTTTGGGGGGGTGGGGTGGCGGGAGTGTGCGGGGGGCTGGCAGGCGCCGTTCCGTCCGGCGGGGGAGGGGGAGTACTTTGCTTGGCCGCTGCTCAGCGACCTGATGCCGTGGCAGCATTCGGGGGTGCAGTTCAAGCGGACGTGGCCCATTGCGCCGGATGCGGAGACGCTGGGGCGGCGCTGGCGGGCGTTGCTCGCGTCCGCGGACCCGGCCGAGCGGGCACGGGCGTTCAAGGAAACGCGCGACCGGACCATCGGCTTCAGACCTCCCCCGCTGTCCGAAGACGGTGAAACGGGAAGACCCATCGCCGGGCTGCCCCGGGATGCACCGGCTCCGCGCGTGGAGCGCTACGCCTATCGTTCGTTCGACCGCCAGTGGATCCTGGTGGACACACGGCTCGGTGACTATCTGCGCCCCGACCTCTGGCGCGTGCACGGCGAGCGGCAGGTGTACCTGACCAGCCTGCTGACCAATCTGCTCGGCGCCGGCCCGGCGCTGACGGCTTGTGCGATGGTCCCCGATCTCGATCATTTCCGAGGCTCCTACGGCGCCAAGGCGGTGATCCCGCTCTACCGCACCGCGGATGCTTCGGAGGCAAACGTCCTGCCCGGCCTCCTCGATCGGCTGGGCGCGGGGTACGGGCGTCCGGTCACGCCGGAAGACTTCGCCGCCTACGTGTACGGCATATCGGCCCATCCGGCGTTCACGGCGCGGTTCTCCGGGGAGCTGGAGACGCGCGAGCTGCGCATCCCGGTGACCCGGGACGGCGCCCTGTTCGAGGAAGTGCGCAGCCACGGGGCACGGCTGCTCTGGCTGCATACCTGGGGCGAGCGCTTCGTCTCCGATGAACCGGTGCGCGGCCGGCGGCGGCGCGACCTTCGGCCGCGGGACCTCCGGTCGCGGGGCCTTCAACCGCGGGGCCGGATCCCGTCCGGCGCGGCCCGATGCACGAAGGCGGTCCCCGGTGACGAGGAGGGCTGTCCCTCGGCCTTCCGCTACGACGGCGCGGCCCGGACCCTCCACGTGGGGGAGGGCGAGTACGCGCCGGTCGCCCCGGAGGTCTACGGGTTCGAGGTCTCGGGCCTCAAGGTGGTGCAGTCGTGGCTGAGGTACCGGATGCGGAACGGCGCCGGGCGGGCGTCTTCGCCGCTCGACGGCATCCGTCCCGGGCGCTGGACCTCCCTATTCACCACCGAGCTTCTCGAGCTGCTCTGGGTGCTGGAAGCCACCGTCGAGGGCTGGCCGGAGCAGGAGAGGCTGCTGGAAGCCGTGCTCGGGGGCGGGTGCCTGCGGGCCGGCGAGCTGGCGCCGGTCCCCGAGGAGATGCGCAAGGCGCCGAGGGCGCGGAAGGCAGGCGCCCCCTCGCTCGACCTGGACGGCTGATCCGCGTGCGGCAAGCCGTTTGACCTCGACCGGTCGTGGCTCCGTACGGAGCTGGAAATCATGGAACACGAGGAGACTGCCAATCCAACCACGGACGTATCCGGCTCCCGGCCTGATCCCGACCCCGGATCCGGACTCGAACCCGGCCCCTACCTCGGCCCCGGTCTCGGCCCCAGGCCCGATACCAACTCCGGCCGCGAGCCACCGGGCCGCCTCGCCGCCAACCTCATGCACTTCGCCCGTACCTTGCGGGCAGCCGGCCTCCCCGTGGGAAGCGGCGCCGTCCTCGAAGCCCTGCGGGCGGTCGAGGCGGTGGGCCTCGCACGGCGGGAGGATTTCTACTGGACGCTGCACGCGGTCTTCGTCCGGCGGCGCGAGCACCGGCTCCTGTTCGACGAGGCGTTCCACGTCTTCTGGCGCAACCCGCGGCTGCTGGAGCGGGTCACGAGCCTCCTCCTTCCCACTGTCCATACCCCTCCGCAGGGAGATGCGAAGCCGCTCAGCCGGCGGTTGAGCGAAGCGCTGTTCGCGGGAGGCGAAGGCCGGCCGCGGGCGAAGGAGGCCGGGGAGGAGGTCGAGCTCGACGCCACCCTCACCTGGTCGGACCGGGAGGTCCTGCGGGCGCGGGACTTCGAGCAGATGTCGGCGGCGGAGCTGGCCGCGGCCAGGGCGGCCATCGCCAGGCTGCGACCCGCCGTGCCCCCGGCCCCGACCCGGCGCTACCGCCCGCATCCGCGCGGCGCGCGCATCGACATGCGGAGCACGTTCCGGCGCAGCCTTCGGACCGGCTCCGGGGCGGTGCTGCTCGCGCGCCGACGGCGCCTGCGCAAACCCACCCCCATCGTGGTGCTGTGCGACATCTCGGGCTCGATGAGCCGCTACTCGCGGGTGCTGCTCCACTTCGCGCACGCGCTTGCCCGGGATCGGACCCGGGTGTTCTCCTTCGTCTTCGGGACCCGGCTCACCAACGTCACCCGCCGGCTCCGGGACCGCGACGTGGACGCCGCGATCGAGCGGGCGAGCGGAGAGGTCGCGGACTGGAGCGGGGGTACCCGCATCGGGCAGTGCCTCGCCCGGTTCAACCGGGAGTGGTCGCGCCGGGTCTGCGGCCAGGGGGCGGTGGTGCTGTTCATCTCCGACGGGCTCGACCGCGACATGGGAGAGGGTCTCGCAGCCGAAGTGGAACGGCTGCGCAGGTCCTGCCGCCGGCTGGTATGGCTGAATCCGCTGCTCCGCTTCGAGGGGTTCGAGCCGCGGGCGGCCGGGATCCGCGCCATCCTCCCCCACGTGGACGAGCTCCGTCCGGTGCACAACCTCGAAAGCCTCGCGGACCTCGCTGCCGCCCTCTCCGCGCCCCCGCACGAATTCACCCGCCGGTGGCCGCCTTCCCGCGCTTCAGCGGAATGAGCGCCACATGCCGAATCACTCCCATATGATGCGGCGCGATGCTGGACTTACCCCGATCCGGTGGACGGTCGATGGTTTTCGCCCCTGTTGTTCCGACGGGCGAGAACCGATGAGGGCAGATTCTCCTTGATTCCGGGAGTGGGGGTCTCCCCGGAGGGTGGTTCGGGTCCTCGGCCGAGAATCGCGGCGGCGAGCGCGGCGGCATCGGCGTTCGACGGTGCAATCGTCACCCCCGCGGCGGCGAGCATCGCGGTCTGGCGCTCGCGGTCCTGCGGATCGTCACCGGTACCGCACACCGACGCGACAACTACGGGACCCCCGCCGCCCGCTTCCCGGACCGCGTCGCAGACCGGTCCGCCGGGGTCGGGGTGTGCGCCGAATCCGAGCACGATATCGAGCAACACCACGGCGACCTCCGGATCGGTGAGGGCTTCGCGCAGCTTCGCGGTGCGAAGGGCGGGATCGATCATCGGATGCGGCCGGCCGACGGTGTACTCGTCCGCACCGAGGTCGATCACGGTGTGCGCAACATTCCGGCCGGATCGTGCGGGTGGGTCTTGACCGCCCTCGTGCCGGGGAATGCCGGGCTCGTCCATTCCGGCCGCCTTCGCGGCCGGGACGGCGTTCGAGTCGACGGCGAGCCCCGCCGCCGCGAGCACCGAATGCGCCTCCGTGGCGAGGGTGCCGCCGCAGAAGAGACCGCGCAGCGCGTGTCGCCCCGGCCCCAGCCTCGCCGCCTCGCGTCGTGCCACTGCGCCGGGGTCGTAGTCCGGGGCGATCGCGCATCCGGTCGCGCGCTCCACCGCATCCTTGAGGGTCGGCGCCAGGACCACGCCCGCCGGCGGCGTCCCGGCTCCGCCCTCCCCGGCGCCGAACACCACCGCGGTGCACGGCTTGCCCGCCGCCGCGAGCCGTTCGAAGACGAGGCGCGCGGTCCGCGGGCCGGGAGGCTTGGAGACGAGGATCAGGTGGTCGGTCCCGGCGTTCGCCGCGAGGAGATCGATGGCGTCGAGGGTGCTGATGCCCCCGACCGCATCGGAAAGGTCGCGTCCGCCCACCCCGATCCCGTGCGAGATGCCGGCGCCGGCGCGCGCGAGCAGCACCGCCACTTCCTGCAAGCCCGTCCCCGACGCCGCGATCACCCCTATCCGACCGCGGGGAACGACGTTCGCGAACGCCAGCGGCGTTCCGGCAATGTACGCGGTGCCGCAGTCGGGTCCCATCACGATCAATCCTCGCGCGTGGGCGCGCGCCTTGAGTGCACGTTCCGACTCCAGCGGCACGTTGTCGCTGAACAGCATCACGTTCAGTCCGCGGTCGAGCGCGCGGCGGGCCTCCCGGACCGCACAGGCGCCGGGGGTCGAGACGAGCACGAGGTTCGCGTTCGCCATGCCGTCGAGGGCGCCGTCGAGGGTGCGGGGCCGCCATTGCCCGTCCTCGGCCGGCGAGACTTCCTGCTCCAGGGCGCGGCCGGCATGGGAGAGCGCGGCTTCGGCCACCGCCTCGTCGCCGGCGCGGACCGCGAGCACGAGATCGTTCGGACCCGCCGTCTCGCCCGCCGGAGCGAGCAGCCCCGCCTCACGCATGATCTCCATGTTCGCCGGCGTGCCGATCATCGCCACCGCATCCTCGACCCCGGGCAGGGCCGCGAGATCCGCGGAGAGGCGCATCAGGGCCACCGAATCGAGATAGAAACCGCGCCGGACCTCGTTGAAGACCGCCGGATTGACGACGGCCGTGTTCATGCTGCGTCCATCCCCTCGACCAGCGCCGCGACGGCCTGCTCGAAGCAGGCGAGCGGCGCGTTCACGATCCCGGCTCCCACCTGCCCGACCCCCGGCTCCCGGTGGGCGATGCCGGTGTTGATGGTCGGCGCGAGCCCGCTCGCGACCACCTTGCGCGCGTCGATCCCCATCGGCGTCCCGGCGAAGTCCAGCGCGGGGATCGTCCACTCCGTGTTGCGCGCCGCCGTGATCTCGTACATCGAGCGGGTCGCCCCCAGCGCCGCGCTCGCGCCGCCCGCCCCCACGAAGCCCGCCACCGCCGGCGACGCGGCCATCGCGAACCCGCCCAGGCCGACGGTCTCCACGATGGTGGAATCGCCCATGTCGGGGTTCGCGTCGTCCGCGGTGAAGCCCGGGAAGTAGAGCCCGCGCGGCATCTCCACCGGAGCGTTGAACCAGCGCTCGCCGGTACCGGCGAGCCGCACCCCGAAATCGGCGCCGTTCCTCGACATCGTGGTGACGATGCTCGCGCCGGCGATCCCGCGCACCGGGTCCATGATCGCCTTGCCCATCGCCATCGCCACGTTGAGGAAGAACTGGTCGTTGCCGCCGATGAATTCGAGCACTTCACCCAGCAGGACGTTGTCGCGGGCGGCGCGGGCCAGCGCCGGGGCCAGCGCGCGCAGCAGCAGGCCGGTGCAGGCGACGTTGCGCTGGTGCATCTCGTCGCCCATGGAGAGGCCGCGCGCGACCAGCGCCTTCAGCGGCACCCCGTCCCTGGCGCGCAGGGCGTCGCCCAGCAGCGGGGCGAGGGTGGACGCGAGCCAGCGCAGCCGATCGAGGACCGCCTCGTCGTTGCCGCCGAAGCGCATGACCTTGCCGAGTCCCTCGTTCACCGTGCAGAAGGCCCGGTTCCCGAAGGCCCGGTTCTCCACCACCATCACCGGCATCGTGCGGGTGGTCAGCCCGGTCATCGGGCCGACCGTATCGAAGTGGTGGTTCGGCGCGAACCGGATCTCCCCCGAGGCGGCGAGCGCGGTCGCGGCCTCCAGGGTCGGCGCCCAGCCTTCGAGCACGATCGCCCCGGCGACGGCGCCCCGCATCGGGCCGCACATCCGCGCCCATTCGATGGGCGGACCGGCATGGAGGATCATCCGATCCTCGAGTCCGCCGATCACCTCCCCGGCCGGACGCACGTCGACCAGCACCGGGTCGGCGGCAAGCATCCGCTCGACCGCCACCGCGTTGGCGGCCTCGACCCGCTCCGTCAGCCCGGCGTCCGCGCCGGTGGCGCGGTCGAGCGCTTCGAGCACCCGCGCATCCGCGCTCGCCGGCGGTGTCCAGGCGACGTCGATGACCGGAACGCCGCCCGCGCGCAGATCCTCGGCGAACCGGGGCAGGCCCACGTTCACCACCCGCGGCCTTTGCGACAGCAGGTCCGCGGCGGTCAATGCACGTCACCGGGATGTCGGATCATGGCGGGCGAAGGATATGCGATCCGGGGCGCCGGAGGAGACCGGCGCACGATTCCGTCAGGGTCGCCCCCCGTTGTCCATCACCTTCCCTCCGGCGCAGTCGGTTACACCGAGGATCGCGCCCGTGGAACCCGTCCCCCGCCGAACCCGGTGCCCGTGGGATCCTGCCTCTCGACAGGGAAAGCGGCACGACGGTCAGGCGGAACCTCTCTGCGTGGACGCCTCGAATCCATGCCTTGCGCGGATACCCCCTGTACCGCCATGCTGGATGGCGGGGTGCCCATATGGAAACCGGGAAACCAGACCATGCGCTTCTTCAACACCGCCGGCCCCGTCAAACCCGACGATCACTACTGCATCCCGCCGCTCGAGCGCTTCGACCTCGACGAGGTGCTGGCGCTCGTGCGGATGAAGAAGTACTTCGTGCTGCACGCGCCGCGCCAGACCGGCAAGACCTCCGCCCTGCTGGCACTGCGCGACCTGCTCAACGGACAGGGCTACCAATGCCTGTACACCACCGTCGAGGAGGCACGCACGGCGCGCGACGACATGGTGGAGACCATGCGGGTGGTGCTCTCCGGGGTGGGTTCGGACGCGCGGTCGGCGTTGGGAGACGATTTCCTGGCCAGGCACTGGTCCGGCATTCTCGCCGAATTCGGTCCGAACAGGGCGTTTCGCGAAGCCCTGAAACGCTGGTCGGAGGCATCGCCGAAGCCGCTGGTGCTGCTCATCGACGAGATCGACACCCTCCAGGGCGACCCCCTGCTCTCGACGCTCCAGCAACTGCGGGGCGGCTATCCCATGCGCCCGGACGGCTTTCCGCAGTGCGTGGTGCTGTGCGGGCTGCGCGACGTGCGCGACTACCGCATCCGCTCCACCAGCAGCCCCTTCAACATCGTGGCGAAGTCGCTGCGGCTCGGTGACTTCACGCAGGAAGAGACGCTGGGCCTGCTCGACCAGCACACCGGGGAGACGGGGCAGGCGTTCACCGATGGGGCGCGGGAGGCGATCTGGACCCAGACCCTGGGCCAGCCGTGGCTGGTGAACGCGCTGGCGTATGAGACCTGCTTCGAACGCAAGGCCGGGCGGGACCGCTCGCGCGCCATCACCGCCGATGACGTCGCCGAGGCGCGCGAAGCGCTCATCGTGCGCCGGGTGACGCATCTCGACCAGTTGGCGGACAAGCTCCGGGAAGACCGGGTGCGCCGGGTCATCGAGCCGATGCTCAGCGGCGTGGACGAACGGCGCGCGACCGGCCAGGACATCGAGTACGTGCGCGACCTCGGGCTGATTGCCCGGGACAAGCCGGTGCGCATCGCCAACCCCATCTACGCGGAGGTGGTGCCGCGCGAGCTGGGCTGGATCGTGCAGGAGGAGCTGGACCTGAACACGAAATGGTACGTGGACGAGGATGGCGGCCTGGAGGTGGACAAGCTCCTGGCGTCGTTCCAGGACTTCTTCCGCCGCCATTCGGAGCATTGGAAGAACCGGTTCGACTACGAGGAGCCGTGGCCGCAGATCCTGTTGCAGGCGTATCTGCACCGGGTGGTGAACGGGGGCGGACGCATCGAGCGGGAGTACGGGTTGGGCCGGGGGCGGGTGGACCTGCTGCTGATGTGGCCGCAGGGGGAGCGGGTGCGGGAGTACGTGGTGGAGTGCAAGGTGGTGCGGGACAAGGACGGGTGGGAGGGCAAGGTGTCGGAGGGGGTGGAGCAGACGGCGGGGTACATGGCCCGCTGCGCTGCGGAGGCGGGGCATCTGGTGGTGATCGATCAGCGGGAAGGTCGGAGCTGGGAGGAGAAGGTGTTTCGCCGGCAGCGGCGGTCGAAGGGCGATGTGCCGGTGGAGGTCTGGGGGATGTAAGGAGGCCGCGAGCCACCGGGACCCGGACGGCTTCGCCAATCTCGGCAGCCTCGGCATCATGATCGGCGGGTTGGCGACCCTCGTCCCCGAGCGCCGGGCCGAGGTCGTGGCGCTCGGCCCGAAGAGCATCGTGGCCGGGTTGTGCCGGCCACCTGCTTCACGGGGCGCGGCCGCACATGGTGTATCCGGGATGCCCATCCCACGGGCCGCCGGCGCCTGCTACGCTCGCCGTCCGGTTCAAGCATGGAGCGAGCGAATGTCGGACATCGAACGCTGGTCGGGAGATGCCAAGGGGCGCAGCCGCGCGACGGCTTGGCGCGACCTCGTGTTCACCGTGGCCACCGCGCCCGGCGCCTCGGTGGCCGAGCAGACCCGCGCGAGCCTCCGGCGGATCTCCGGGAACCTCGCCGAGGCGGACGCCGACCACACCCGGCTGCTCTCCGCCACCGTCTATCTCGCCGACATCGCGCACAAGGCGGAGATGGACGCGGAGTGGTGCGAGTGGATCGGCGGGCCGGAGCACTGGCCCCAGCGCGCCTGCGTGCAGGCCGCCCTTGCGCCGGGAACCCTCGTCGAGATCACCGTCATCGCCGCGCGGCGGTGACCTGCGTCCTTGCCGGCGACCTGGGAGCTTGAGCCGCACGATGGATCGATCGCTGACGGGCAGAGCCCTGCCGGCATGAACGAACGCGCGCCCGTGAAGCGTTTCGCCTCCTTCGTTTGCGAGAAGAAGCCAGCCACCGGATCCCGGGCAATGGTCGTAGCCAACCACCCGCTCGCCTCCGCCGCGGGGGCTGAGATGCTGCTCGCCGGCGGCAACGCCGTCGATGCGGCGGTGGCCGCCCTGTTCGCCCTCACCGTGGTCGAGCCGATGATGGTCGGGGTCCTGGGCGGGGGGATGGCCCACATCCGACTCGCCAACGGCCGCCACGTGGTGCTGGACGGTCTGGGCACCGCTCCCGGCGCCGCCCACGACGCGATGTACGAGACCGTATCCGACGCGCTGCCGCGCTACCGGGAGACCGCGGGACGCGCCAACCAAGTGGGTCCGCTTGCCGTCGCGGTGCCGGGCGCGCTGGCGGGCTGGTGCCGCGCCCTGCGCGACTTCGGCACGTTGTCCACGGAGGACGTGACGGCCCCCGCGGTTCGGCTGGCCGAGCGCGGCTTCGTCGCGACACCGTACCTCGCGGACTGCGTGGCGGATCTGGCCTCCGATCTGGGCCGTGACCCCGGCCTTTCCGCCCTGTTCCTGCCCGGCGGGACGCCCCTGCGGGCCGGCGCCCGGGTCGTGCAACCCGAGTACGCGCAGACGCTACGCACCATCGCCCGCGAGGGCGCGGATGCACTGTACGCGGGCGAGCTGGGCAGCGCTCTGGTCGAGACCATGTCGCGTACCGGCGGCCTCGTCACCCGCGAGGACCTCGGGGCCTACCGTGTGATCGAGCGCGATCCGATCCGCGGCGCCTACCGCGGCTTCGAGGTCCTCGGCCCGCCGCCGCCGGCGTCTTCCGGGGTGCACGTGGTCCAGATGCTCAACCTGCTCGAAGGTTTCGACGTGGGGGCGATGGGCTTCGGCTCCCCGGACGCGGTGCACCTGCTCGCCGAGGTGATGAAGATCGCCTTTGCCGACCGCGCGGTGGCGACCGCGGACCCCGCCTTCGTCGAGGTGCCGGTGGAGCGACTCACCGGCAAGGGCTACGCGGAGCAACGCCGCCGGCTCATCGATCCGGCCCGTACCCGCCGGTGGGAGCCCGGAGTGCCCGCGGCGGCGGCGAAGTCCGGAGCGGCCCGGCAGGCGGCCCGGGATGCGCCCGGCCATTCCGCAGCGCCCGGCGGATCCGAAGTGTCCGGCGGCTCCGGAGCGCCCGGCGGCTCCGAAGCGCCCGATGGCTCCGGGGTGCCCGACGGCTCCGGGGTGCCCGACGGCTCCGAAGCGCTCGATGGGTCCGGTGTGCCGGACGGCCCCGGTGCCGAAGTCGGCACGGCGCTCGGCCGCGAGCCGGGCTGCACCACGCACGTCACGGTCGCCGACGCCGAGGGCAACGTGGTGGCTACGACCCAGACCATCAACGGCCTGTTCGGCGCCTGCGTGCAGATCCCGGGGACCGGCATGATCGCGAACAACTACATGTTCAACTTCGATCCGCACCCCGGACGGGCGCTCTCGGTGGAGGCCGGCAAGCGGGTGTTCACGTCGATGGCTCCGATGATGGTGCGCCGCGAAGGACAGCTTCTCTACGCGCTCGGCCTGCCCGGTGGATTGAGGATCTTTCCTTCGGCGTTGCAGGCCCTGGTGAACCTCCTGGATCACGGCATGACCCTGCAGGAGGCGGTCGAGGCGCCCCGCATCTGGACCGAAGGCGGGGCGGTCGAAATGGAGGAGGCGTTTCCGGAGGCGGTGGGGAAGGCGCTCGCCGACCGGGGGCATGAGGTCGAGCGCCTGCCGCGCATCGGCGGCGGCATGAACGCCATCGCCTTCGCCGATGACGGAGGGCTGACCGGGGCCGCCTGCTGGCGGGCGGACGGCACTCCGGTGGCCATCGCCGGGGGGCTGGCCCGGGCCGGCGTGCGCTTCTCCGGCATGTGAGCGGCGAGCGCTGGCGCGACCGTCCCCCGCCCGCGCCGGAGACGGGCCGGGAACCGCCTTGTTCCACGCGAGCCTTCACGGCCGTTGCCCGGCCCGAACGATCTGCCGTTCCGGCTCCCGGTCGCTGTCCCCGTTTCCGTCGGACACCACCCGTTCCGGGCTCCGGAGACCGAACGCCCGGACGGCCCCGATGGATTCCCACTCCGGGGGGAATGGCCTACTCTCGTGAAACCGCCATTCCGCCGGTCTCGCGCCCTCGCACGCGGGGCGCGGGATGCGGCAGTCACCGGTGGATCGGCATGGGGATTCTCGCGCCCCTGCACGCCGGGCACGGGAACCAGCCCGGTCGAGGTCGAAGAGGCCGCCATGAACGAGACCATCGTCGTCCTCGACGCGATCGGCCGGAGCGTCGCCGAGCGGCTGCGCGCCTTGCTGCCGGAAGGCTTCGAGCTGACCCACGGCACCGCGCTCGGCGACGACCATCTGGCGGAGATCATCTCCGGGGCGGACTATGCGATCTCGGGCCAGGTGGCGGTCGGCGGCGAGGTGCTGCGAGCGGCGAAACGGCTCAAGCTGCTGCACAAGTGGGGGGTCGGCGTCGACAACCTCGACCTCGAGACCGCTCGCGAGCTCGGGATCAGGGTGGCGCGCACCACCGGAAGCAATTCGGTGGCGGTGGCGGAATTCACGATCGGGCTGATGGTCTGCGCGTTGCGCCACATCCCGCACGGCCACTTCGCCCTGCAACAGGGACGCTGGCAGAGCTGGCGTGGCCAGAGTCCTTTCCTGCTGTCGGGCAAGACGGTGGGGCTGGTCGGCTTCGGCGCCATCGGGAAGGCCGTCGCGAGGCTGTTGTCGGGATTCGGCTGCACCATCCTCTACCACAAGCCCCACCGGCTCTCGGCCGCGGACGAGGAGGCGCTGGGCGTGGGGTTCGCGGAGCTGCCGGACCTGCTTGCCCGGGCCGACGTGGTGTCGCTGCACTGCCCGTTGACCCCGGGCACGGCCGGACTCATCGACCGCACCGCGCTCACGTCGATGAAACCCACCGCAGTGCTGGTCAACGTGGCGCGGGGCGGGGTGGTGGCCGAGGAGGATCTCGCCTGGGCATTGCACAACCGCGTCATCCACGCCGCCGCCGTGGACGTGTACGAGATCGAGCCGCTGCCCGCCGACAGTCCCCTGCTGCACATCGACAACCTCACCCTCACCCCGCACCTGGGCGCGATGGCCGCGGACACGTTCGCCCCCACCGTCAGGCGCATGTTCGAGAACATCGCCCGCGTCTCCCGCGGGGAGGCCCTCCCGGCCCTCGACGTGGTGGTGGATTAGGCGCCGCTTCCGGAGGCGCGTCATCCGTACACGGGCACACGTTCCGGGAGGGCGTCGAAGGAAGAAAAGTCGCGGTCACGGGTCACCAGCCCGATGCTCGACGTCTCCAGCGCGGTGGCGGCCTGGACCGCGTCGGGCAGGCGCAGCCTCGAACCAGCCCGGATCCGCGCCGCCCGGTGTGCGATCGCCGCGGTGAAGTCCACGAGGCGCCATGTGGGCGGCGCGGTCAACGCGCTCCGACAACGTTGCGCCAAGGCTTCGTCCCCCGTGCGCAGAGGTCCGGTCAGCACCTCCGCAAGCGTCACCGTGGTGACGATCAGCTCGTAGTCACCGGCCTCGGCGCGTTCGAAGAAGGCGGCGTAGCGTGGAGCGAGCTCGCGATGGCCTTCGAGGAAGTAGATGATGGGGGCGCTATCGACCAGGACCCGGCCGCGCGGCGGCAGCTCGCCGATGTCCGTCAGGGCCATTCGTCCCGCAGCTCCCCGACGAACCGGGCGGCGTCGCCGTAGCAGCCCTGTGCCGATCCGCGCAGCTCCGACAGCTTGGGCGCATCACGCAGTGCGAGCGATACCGGCACGACGGCGGCGTAGGGTTCGCCACGTTTGGTTACGATGGTCACGGCTCCTTCGTGATGGGCCGCCCTGAGAATTTCAGGCAGTCTGGTTCTGGTTTCTTCGACACCGGAGACTTGTATCTTGTCACGCATCGTCCATACCCTTTGCGTGTTTCTGTACGGACCGTACATTAGTAGGACGTCAAGGATGGGTCAACGGCCGGGGGTGTTCGACCGGAGGCGTTTGCGAAATGGCCGGTCGGACGATGGATCGGCCCAGGTTCGAGGGGATGGCGTTGGCGGGGCCGGGCGGTGCGCCGGCATGGAGGGAGAGCCCTCGCGGAGCCTTACGATATGGGAGTAGTTCGCAAAGACCGGATCCTCGCCCCGCTCCTGGCCGGCGGGCGGGCGCCCGCGGAGCCGCACGATTCGGGAGCCGTCCGCATGAGCGGTGAACCCGAGGCATACGAGACCGGCGCCGCGGCCGGGAGCCGGGAGGAGACCACGGCATGAAGCTGGTGCTGGAGAGGCGTCCCGAGCACAGCCGGGTCATGGTGGTGGCCTCCCCGCTGATCGCCATCGCGCTCACCGTCGTCGCCAGCGGCATCGTCTTCGCCGCGCGCGGGCTCGACCCGCTGCACGCGCTCTACGTCTACTTCATCGAGCCGGTGACCACGCTGTGGTCGATCGAGGAGCTGATCGTGAAGACCGCGCCGCTGGTGCTGGTCGGCGCCGGCCTCGCGGTCTGCTTCCGCGCGAACCTGTGGAACATCGGGGCGGAGGGCCAGCTCACGGCCGGCGCCCTCGCCGGGGCCGCCATCCCCATCCTCGCGCCCGAGTGGGAATCGCCGCTCGTGCTGCCGCTGATGTTCGCGTCCGGGATCCTCGGCGGGGCGGCGTGGGCCGCGATCCCCGCCTTGCTCCGCACCCGTTTCGGGGCGAACGAGATCCTGACCAGCCTCATGCTGGTCTACGTGGCCCAGTACCTCCTCGACTGGCTGGTGCGCGGCCCCTGGCGCGACCCCCACGGCTACAACTTCCCGCAGTCGGCCAGCTTCCAGGAGTGGCAGCTCCTGCCGACGCTGGGCGACGGGCGGGTGCACCTCGGCGCGGCCCTCGCGGTGGTCGCGGTCCTGGTGCTGTTCGTGTTCATGGCGCGCACCCTCAAGGGCTTCGAGATCCGGGTGAGCGGCGAGGCGCCGCGCGCGGGCGGCTTCGCCGGCTTCTCGCGTCCCCGCACGGTGTGGTTCTGCTTCCTCCTCGCCGGGGCGCTGGCGGGGCTCGCCGGGATGTGCGAAGTGGCGGGGCCGATCGGCCAGCTCCAGCCCTCCATCTCGCCGGGCTACGGCTTCACCGCGATCATCGTGGCCTTCCTCGGGCGGCTGAACCCGATCGGGGTGCTGCTCGCGGGGCTGGTCCTCGGGATCAGCTACCTCGGGGGCGAAGCGGCCCAGGTGGAGCTGGCGATCTCGGACAAGACCGCGCAGGTCTTCCAGGGCATGCTGCTGTTCTTCATCCTGGCCTGCGATACGCTGATCCTGTACCGGGTGCGGTGGAGCCGGTTCGGGGGAGCGGCCCGGGCGGCTTGAGGGTGGCGGTGGGGAAGGGCGGTACGCGGGACCGCCCGCCTTGTACGAATGGACCTGCCGCCCCGCGGGCCGTCCCGTCCCGTTTCGAATCTGAAGGCCGAGGTGTTCGGAATGACCGCGCTCGAAGCCGTCCTGCTGACGATCATCACCGCGTCGACGCCGCTGCTGCTCGCGGCGGTCGGCGAGCTGGTGGTCGAGCGCTCCGGGGTGCTCAACCTCGGCGTCGAGGGGATGATGGTGATGGGGGCGGTGTCCGGCTTCGCCGCCGCGTACACCACCGGGTCGGCGGCGGTCGGGGTCGTGGCGGCGGTGGGGGCCGGCGTCGCCATGTCCCTCCTGTTCGGCTTCCTCACCCAGACCCTCGTCACCAACCAGGTGGCGACCGGGCTCGCCCTCACCCTCTTCGGGCTCGGGCTGTCCGGCCTCATCGGAGAACCTTTCACCGGACTGCCCGGGGTGAAGCTCGCGCCCGTCCACGTCCCCGGCCTGAGCGACCTGCCCTTCGTCGGACCGGTGCTCTTCGGCCACGACGTGCTCGTGTACGCATCGATCGCGATCACGGCGCTGGCCGCCCGGGTGCTGGCGCGCACGCGGATCGGCCTCGTGATCCGGGCCACCGGGGACAACCACCACTCCGCGCACGCGCTGGGGTACAACGTGATCGCGGTGCGCTACGCCTGCATCGCCTTCGGGGGGGCCTGCGCGGGGCTCGCCGGCGGCTACCTCTCGCTCGCCTACACCCCGCAGTGGATCGAGAACATGACGGCCGGGCGCGGCTGGATCGCGCTCGCGCTGGTGGTCTTCGCCACCTGGGCGCCGCGCCGGGTCGCGGTCGGCGCCTACCTGTTCGGCACGGTGTGGATCATGGGCCTCTATGCGCAGGGGGTCGGGATCGACGTTCCGCCCCAGCTCCTCGCGTCGCTGCCCTACCTGGTCACGATCGCCGCGCTGGTGTTGATCTCCGGCAACCGCATCTTGACGAAAGTGAACACGCCCGCCTGCATCGGCCGGCCCTTCGTGCCGGATCGCTGACGCGGGCGGGGCTCCCCGCCGGCGCCGGCGCAATGGCCGCGCACCACCTGAATGAACGCCAACTCCGTGGGCGGCGATTCGTGGAACGTCTCGCTGTACGGCGCAATGGCCACGCACCACGAACGAACGCCGACAATGCCGCCATCGTCCTGCCGGCGCTGTGGACGGCGCCGGAAGCCAGCCCGGAACGAAGTCGCGATTGAACGGCAATGAAATCCACCCGCTGGATCGAGATCACCCCCTCCGAACACGTCTGGGAGCGCGAGGCCCTCGACTACCTGAAAGCCCGCCTGCCGGACGGCGAGCCGTTTCGCGCGTGGTCGAATTTCGAGTTCATCGCCGAGGACGGCAGCATCAACGAAGTCGACCTGCTCGTGGTGTCGCTCCACAAGGTCTACCTCGTCGAGATCAAGAGCTGGAGCGGGAGCGTCTCGGGCGACGCCGGCACATGGCGCCGCGAGATCGACGGCAAGGAGCTCCTGGTCGACAGCCCGCTCCTGTTGGCGAACCGCAAGGCGAAAAAGCTGGTCGGGCTCCTGAAGGCACAGAAGGCGCTCGCCAGGCAACGCAGGCCGTACATCGAAGCCGTCGTGTTCCTGTCCCGTAGCGGGGTGCGGTGCCGGCTCGAGGGCCGGGCCCGCACGGGGGTGTACCTCCCCGCGCGGTCCGAGCGGGACCCTTGTCCGGGCATCCTCGACGTCCTTCGCGGCGACGCGGGTTTCGATCCGCGCCGGCCGCCGCCTCGGATCGACCGGTCGCTCTCGCGGGCCTTCGCGCGCGCGATGGAGCAGGCGGGGATCCATCCATCGCAGCGGCAGCGGCGGGTGGCGGACTACGTGCTGCGCAAGCTCCTGCTGGAGACGGACGACTACCAGGACTGGGAAGCCGAGCACGTCTCGGTGCCCTCGTCGAAGCGGCGGGTGCGCATCTATCCGCTCTCGGCGGCCTCCTCCGGGGCGATGCGCACGGAGCGGCGGCGCACGGCGGAGCGGGAGTACCAGTTGCTCGACGGCGTCGTCCACGAGGGCATCCTGCGGGTGGAGCTGCTCACGAACGCGGAGCAAGGACCGGCCCTGGTCTTTGAACACGACCCGGACGCCGAACGCCTGGACCATTTCCTCGAACGCCGGAAAGGCGGCGGGCTGGACCTCGCGACCCGTCTCGACATGCTGCGCCAGTTGGCGGAGACGCTGAAGTACGCACACGAACGCCGCCTCTGCCATCGCGCGCTGAGTCCGCGGAAGGTCCTGGTGACGGCGCCGGACGCCTCCCGGCCCACGCTCAAGATCTTCGACTGGCGGACCGGCAGGATGGACGCGCTCCGGGGCTCGGGAGCCTCCGGAGCACGGAACGCCGGAGCGGAGACCAACCTCGGTCTCTCGGGCGAGGACGAAGGCGACGTGTATCTCGCACCGGAGACAGCCTGCGGGGGGTACGTCTCCGAGAAGCTCGACGTCTTCTCCCTCGGCGCCATCGGCTACCGGCTGTTCTCGGACGTGCCTCCGGCGTCCACCGTCGCGGACCTGAACGCGCGCCTGTCGAGCACCGGCGGCCTTCGGCTCTCCGATGCGCTCGACGGCCTCCCGGGATCCTTGCAGTTGGTCGTGGAGTCCGCGACCGACCCGGAGGTCGGCAGGCGCCCCAATGCCGTCTCGGAGCTCCTGGACCTGCTCGTGGAGGCGGAGCGGGAGCTCGCCGCTGCGGACGAGGGACAGGAGGCCGTCGTCCACCCGCTCGACGCCAACCCGGGGGACATGCTGGAGCATGGCTTCCTCGTGGAGCGGCGCCTCGGCAAGGGCTCCACCGCCGTCGCCCTCAAGGTGGAGCACGACGACGGCGGCGGAGTGCTCAAGGTGGCCCTCGATCCCTCGCGCAACGAGCGCATCAGGCGCGAAGGCGAGGTGCTGGGGGTGCTGCGCCATCCGAACGTCGTCGCGTTCCACCGCCACGTGGAGCTGTCCGGGCACGCGGCGCTGTTCATCGCGATGGCCGGCACCGAGAACCGGGGCGGCACCTACACCCTCGCGGACCGTATCCGCGAGGAGGGCCGGCTCTCGCTCGATCTCCTGGAACGCTTCGGAGGCCAGTTGCTGGGCGTCGTGCAATGGCTGGAGGAGAAGGGGATCTCGCATCGGGACCTGAAGCCCGACAACATCGGCGTATCCGCGAGCGGCGCCGACAGGTCGCTCGCCCTCGTCGTGTTCGACTTCTCCCTCGCGGACACCCCCGCGGAGAACATCCGCGCGGGCACGCCGCAGTACCTGGATCCCTTCCTGCGGCTGCGCCGGCCACCGCGCTGGGACGTCTACGCCGAGCGTTTCGCCGCGGCCATGACGCTCCACGAGATGGCGACCGGACACCTGCCCGGATGGGGGGACGGCCTGACCGACCCCATGCTGGTCGAGGAGGAGGCCACCCTCGATGCGGAGTGGCTCGATCCCTCGGTGCGCGGCCCGCTCACCGAGTTCTTCGCCAAGGCGCTGGCCCGGGACTACCGGGCCCGCTTCGACAGCGCGGAAGAGATGCGCCGCGCGTGGTCCGGTTGCTTCGGGGCCATCGACGTCCAGGCCACGGGCGACGAGGAAGGCGGTGATCTGCCGGGCGACCTCGACGGCGTGACCCGCGAAACGCCGCTCCTCGCGCTCGGCCTCAGTCCCCGCCTGCTGAACGCGCTCGATCGCCTCGGGGCGCATACGGTCGCCCAGCTCGTCGATCTGCCCCGCATCCGCCTCTACCGCAACAAGGGGATCGGGCAACGCATCGTCAAGCTCATCCGGGAGCTGTCGGAGCGCCTCGCCGAGCACCTCGCGGAGCGCGGGAGAACCCTCGACACCGCCACCACCGTTCACGAAGCGGACCACCCGGTCGATCCCGCCGTCTGGAGCATCGACCTTCTGGCCTCCAAGCTCGTCTCCACGCGCATCCCGGAAGGCGAGGCCCTTCTCGTGCGCGGCGCGCTGGGGATGGAGGGCAACCTCGGCCTGCTGCCGGCCCAGCGCGCAGTCGCCGAATCGCTGGGCGCGACCCCGACCGGGGTGGCCCGCGCCCTCCGGAACATGCGGGGGCGCTGGAACCGCCGGAGCTGGATGGCGCGGCTCCGCGACTCCGTGGCGACACTGGTCGTGAAGCACGGCGGGATCATGACGGCGCGCGAGCTTGCGGAAGCACTGGCGGCGACCCGGGGCTCCACCGAGACCGGCGAAGCGCGCCTGCGGCGGGCCGGCGCGGTCGCCGCTGCCGCGCTGGAGATGGAATCGGCCCGCGAGAACGGCCGCTTCCGCCTGCACCGGCGCGACGCATCCCCCGGGGCGTCCGCCCTGGTCCTCGCCACGGAAGCCCTGGACCCGGCGCTCACCGCCTCGGTGGAAGCCCGCGCCGACTGGGTTCGGGAGCTCGGCAGGGTGGCGGACGGCCTTGCCGAAGCCGACCCGCTCCTGTCCCCCGCCCGCGTCACCGAAGCGCTCGCGGAAGCTGCGCCTCCGGCGGGCATGCAGTCGCCGGGTCCGGATCGGATCCTGCGCCTGGCGGTCCAGTCCGCCGCACGCGCGGCGGTCTCCTCCCGCGGCGAGCTGTATCCGCGCGGCATGGCCGCCGCACGGGCCGCGAAGCTGGGCGCCAGCTCCCTGCTCGGCCCGACGAAGCTCTCCGAGCAGGAGATCCGGAAGCGGGTCGCGAGCCGCTATCCCGAGGCCGAGCCGCTTCCGGGACGTCCCATGCTGGACGACCTCCTGGAGGCGGCAGGGCTCAAGCTCGCCTGGGACGAGCCGACCCGGACGTACCGCGCGCCCGCGGCGCGTTCGAGCTACGCCAGCAGCTCGTCGACGGCCCCGTCGTCCGCGTCCGGCGGCGACGGCGCGGTCGAGGCGGATACGCTGGACGAGCGGCTGGTGCGGGTGGTGAAGACCCGAGGATTTCTCGCGCTCTCCGTCTCTCCCCGGTCTCTGTCGTGCGTCGAGCGGCGCCTTGCGACGACGCTCGCGCTGATGCCCTTCAGCCTCGAGGCCGGGCTGGTACGCCACATGCGGGCGGTGGCCGCCGCGCTGGGCGCGGACTGGAACGTCGTGGTCGCCGCGGATGCCGCGCCGGTGGGCAGCGCGGACCGCCGGCGCCTCGATCAGCTCGTTCGCCGCGCCGTGCCGGGGCTGGGGCGCGAGATCGCGAACACGCGCCAAGCGTTGCTGCTCACGTGCCCCGGGCTGCTGGCCCGCTACCGCCAGCTCGACGCCCTGGCCGACGTCCAGGAGGCCTGCCAGCGCGGCGAAGCGCCCGCGGCGCGGCTTCTCTGCATCGCCGCGGACGAGACGGTGAACATGCCGGTGATCGACGGCCGGGCGCTGCCGGTGGTCTTCGCCGCCGCCTGGATGCGGCCGAACCGCGCCTGGCTCGCGCGCGCCGCTTCTGCCCCCCCCCCCCCCCCCCCCCGCGTGGTGTGGACGTGGGTGACGTTCACGGAACGGGGATGGAAGGCGAGGGCGGGCAGGCCGCGTCCTCGTGATCGAGCGTGCGTCACTGCTGGGGGACCTGCGCCGGCAACTGAAGCGGCTGGAACAGGACCTCGCCGAACGCGCGGGGTCCGACCCGGCGATGGCCGCCGCGCTCGAAGAGGAATACCGGGCTGCGCAAGAGGCCGGGCGCACCGGCGATACCTTCCGCGTCTGGCGCGGCGGCGCGCTGATCCAGGCTGCGGTCGCGTGGCTGCTTGGCTGCGTATTCGTGCGTTTTGCGGAAGACAACGGCCTGATCGAATCGCCGCTGATCGCCGGACCGGGAGAACGCAATGCAAGCGCCGCGGATCGGCAGACGCTCTACTTCCGCGCCCACCCGATCGACTCGGACCGCGACTACCTGCTGGACGTCTTCGCCGAGGCCGGGAGCCTGCCCGGAATGGCGCAGCTCTACGACCGCGAGCGCAATCCGGTCTGGCGCCACGGCATCTCCGGCGACGCGGCGCGCGACCTGCTGGCGTTCTGGCGCGCGGTGGACCCGGACACCGGCGCGCTCCGCCACGACTTCACCGACCCCGAATGGGACACCCGCTTCCTCGGCGACCTGTACCAGGACCTCTCCGACGACGCGAAGAAGCGCTTCGCCCTGCTGCAAACCCCGGAGTTCGTCGAGGAGTTCATCCTGGACCGCACCCTGACCCCCGCCCTCGACGAGTTCGGCCTCGCCGGCCTCCGCCTCATCGACCCCGCCTGCGGCTCCGGCCACTTCCTGCTCGGCGCCTTCCCGCGGCTGCTGCGCGAATGGTTCAGACGCGAGCCGGGCACCCCCGAACGGGTGCTGGTCCAGCGCGCCCTGGACGCTGTCTGCGGCGTGGACGTCAACCCCTTCGCGGCGGCGGTCGCCCGCTTCCGCCTGCTGGTGGCGGCGCTGCGGGCCGCCCGCGTCGAACGGATCAAGGAGGCTCCCAATTTCCGAATCCACGTCGTCGCCGGCGACAGCCTGCTGCACGGTCGCCGCTTCGACGAGCTCGACCTTGGCAGCGGGGCGGAGCAGCTCGCCGGCCGCGAGGAATTCGGACACGCCTTCCTGGCCGAGGACCTCGACGCCCTGAACCGCATCCTCGGGCAGCGGTATCACGTGGTGGTGGGGAATCCGCCCTACATCACGGTGAAGGACGGGGCGGTGAACCGGTTGTATCGAGGCCGGTATTCGACCTGCCACCGGCAGTATTCGCTTGCGGTGCCGTTCACCGAGCGCTTCTTCGGGTTGGCGCTACCGGGCGCGGGGTCTGAACGGGCCGGCTACGTGGGCTTGATCACGGCCAACTCGTTCATGAAGCGCGAGTTCGGAAAGAAGCTGATCGAATCGTTCCTCCCGCGCGTGGATCTGACCTACGTGATCGATACGTCCGGGGCGTACATCCCGGGGCATGGGACGCCGACCGTGATCCTCCTTGGACGCCACCGGGCGCCCGTCGGCGATGCGGTCCGAACGGTGATGGGGGTGCGCGGCGAGCCTTCCGCACCACGGGACCCGTCGAGGGGCCATGTCTGGTCGGCGATCGTCGGGCAGGTGGACGTTGCGAACAGCGAAAGCGATTGGGTGAGCTCCGAAGATCTCGCGCGGGGGACGTTCTCCGTGCATCCCTGGAGCATCGGGGGCGGCGGTGCGAACGCTCTCAAGGAACATCTGGACGCGCGCGCCGCGAACGTACTGGAAGACGTAGTCCACGAGATTGGATTTGGAGCGCTGACACGCGAAGACGATGCCTATCTGCTCTCCCGGGAAGTCATACAGCGAGCCGGCATCCACGCCCGGTTCGTCAAGCCTACGGTTGCCGGAGACATAGTTCGAGACTGGATCATTGCCGAACCGATCGGTGCACTCTGGCCATACGACGAAATTTCTCTCGAAGCGCTCGAATCGGATGCTGTTTTGAAGTTCCTCTGGAACTATCGGCTTCAACTCCGTGGAAGAGTGGCCTATGGCAAGTCGCAGATCGAGCGTGGGTTGACATGGTATGAATATTCGATGTTTTTCAAGGAACGCTACAGAATTCCCCTCTCCATCGGATTCGCCTTCGTTGCCACCCACAATCACTTCATGCTCGATCGCGGTGGGAGTGTCTTCAACCGCTCAGCGCCCGTGATCAAACTGCCAGCGGATGCCACCGAGGCAGATCATCTGGCTCTTCTAGGCTTGCTGAACAGCTCGTTGGCGTGCTTCTGGATGAAGCATGTATTTCACAACAAAGGGAGCACGATAGATGCATACGGCGCACGCCAAACCACCGACGCATTCGAGAATTTCTACGAGCACACCGGGACCGGCCTGAAAAAATTCCCGCTTCCAGCGAATCGGCCGAACGCCATCGCGGAAGCCCTCGACCGCCTCGCCGCCGAACGACAAGCCCATCTCCCCGCACAACTGGCCGATCGCTTTCCAATGACGCTGGCCGAACTCGACGCCCACCGAGACACCGCAGCCGATCTCCTCGCCCGCATGATCGCCCTGCAAGAAGAGCTCGATTGGGAGTGTTATCGGCTCTACGCCGTCATCGACGAAGACTGCCGGTACGGAGGCCGGTTGCCCACGGACGGCCTGCCGCCCGCCACGCCCACGAACCCGGATGCCTTCGACACCACCGCCGCCCATGATCGCACTCCATCCACCGCGCCGGCGCCCGCGCTTCCCACAGACTCGAACGCTTCCAGGGCCGCAGCCGCCCGCGAGCACCTTTCCTCCGGGATGTTGGCGCCTGCGACTTCCACTTCCACGGACCCACACGCCCCCGATACGGGCAACCGCCGTGAACCGCCCGCGCCGGTGCCGGACGAGCCGGCGTCTGGGCTCTCCATCAGCGACCACCGGCATACGGCTAGGGGACCCGCGAGCGGCGCCCCGCATACGACTTCCGAGGAACCAGGCTCGGACGCGGACGCCTCCAACACGGGCAACCACCGCGAACCGCCCCCGCTGGCACTCGGCGAACGGGCATTCGAGATCGTCATGGCGCGGCGGATGGCGGCAGGCGAGCTCGAAACGACCTGGTTCGCCCGCCACGGCTCCACCCCGATCACCGATCTGCCCGCCCACTGGCCCGCCGACTACCGCGCCCTCGTCGAACGCCGCATCGAGCTGATCCACTCCGACCGCTTCATCGGCCTGCTCGAAAAGCCCGAGTACAAGCGACGCTGGAACACCGAACCCTGGGAGGCCCAGGAACAGCGCGCGCTCCGCAACTGGCTGCTCGACCGCCTGGAATCCCCCGCCTACTGGCCCGAAATACGACCCGCAACGGTGCGCACCCTGGCCGAACGTGCGGCCACCGATGCGGACTTCCACCAAGTCGCGGCCTGCTACGCGGGCCATCAGGGGGTCGATCTCGCCCCGCTGGTCGCCGCGCTCGTCGAAGCCGAGAGCGTCCCCGCCCTCCCGGTACAGCGCTACAAGCCCTCCGGCCTCGCCAAGCGGGCGGATTGGGAACGTACCTGGGAGCTGCAACGACGCGAAGACGAAATCGACGCTGAAGTGGCGGCGACGACGATCCGATCGGAAGATGAGACCGAGGCGGACTACGCGGCCCGCCTCCGGGCCGAACAGCGGTGCCGCAAGCGGGAAGCGCTCGGCGACCTCGCCCCGCCCCCGCCCAAGTACCGCTCCGCCGACTTCCGGAAGCCGAGCTACTGGCGCCTGCGCGGCGCCCTCGACGTCCCGAAGGAGCGCTTCGTCAGCTTCCCGCAGATGAGCCGGGACACCGATCCGACCCTCCTCGTCGGTTGGGCCGGTTGGAATGCCCTTGAACTCTGCCAGGCAGTCGCCGCATACTGCACCGAAGTCACCGAACAGGATGGCTGGCCCCCCGAGCGCCTGACCCCGCTCCTCGCCGTCCTGCAGGAGAACCTGCCGTGGCTGAAGCAGTGGCACAACGAAATCAACCCGGAGTACAACCAGCGCCTCGGCGATTTCTTCGAGACGTTTCTGCACTCGCAGCTTGCGGAGATTCGGCTTGGCTGAATATGACTTGCGTACATTGATGCCTCCAAAGATCAACTATAGACACAGAACCGAAGACAAGAACGATACTTGGAGTAAATCATGGTCGATTTCACACAATATGTTAATGCAGACCCGAGCGTCAGCCCGACAAATCCTCTGGACATCTTCAATTCGCTGGATCGTCGGGCTTCGCACACAGCCCTTCGTCCCGTACAGTTAGAAGCACTCGAAGCACTCAATAATCGACGGGAGGAGCGCGATCTTGTGCTGAAGTTAAGTACGGGTGCAGGAAAGACAACGGTAGCTCTCGTGTATCTGTATTCTCACATGAAGGAGAAGAAGCAGCCGGCTGTCTATCTGTGTCCAACCATCCAGCTTTCTGAGCAAGTCGTTGCGGAAGCTGGATGTTTGGGTATTCCGGCTGTATTGTACCCAAGTGGCCAATCCTTGCCGGGTGCAGACGCATTGGCAGGGCGGGCAATTGTAGTATGCAGCTACGATAAACTGTTCAACGCGAAAACGACGTTTGATCGAGACGATGTAGGTCTCACACCATGCGCATTGGTGCTCGACGATGCTCATTCTGGAATTCAAGAAATCAGAGATAGTTTTACGCTCAAAATAGAAGCCAACGATATTGAAGACAATAATACCTATGACAAGCTATTGACAATCCTTGAGCCTAGCTGCATAGAATATCACCCTGGGCCATGGGGAGGTATCAGGCAGGGGGATCCTGCTGCCAACCTGGAGATTCCCTTTTGGGTTTGGACATCAGTCTTGGGCGATGTTCGAAGCATTCTGGAAGAGTGTAGCGACACCAATCCTTATGTTTTCGTTTGGGGTTACTTGCAGAATCACTTGCGTTGGTGCAGATGTATCGTTTCCTGCATAGGGATAGAAATATTTTTGGATATTCCGGCTGTACACCTTGCTCGACCATATCGGGAAGCGGAGCATCGGGTATTTATGTCCGCAACTCTCTCCGACGATTCATCACTAGTCCGAGAGATAGGCTGCTCAGCCAATGCTGCTCGCACACCGATTTTACCCCCCTCTGATGGTGGTATCGGCGAGCGGATGGTGTTGGCGCCGTCGTTGATCGATCCAAAATTGGATCGAAAATGGGTTATGAAGCTTTGCAAGGCCCTCCCGGATCGCATACGCGTTGCAGTATTGTCTTCAAGCGAGAGGTCAGCACGAGAGTGGGAGAATTTTGGAGCAATTGTCGAACTTGGTAATCAAGTTAGCCAGTCCGTCGAGAAGCTGCGGATAGGCGAAGTTACCTTCGTGGCTTTCGCTCAAAGATACGATGGTGTGGATCTTCCTGATGACTCCTGTCGTATACTTGTTTTGGATGGAATGCCGAAAGGGTCAGGAATCGCCGAAGAGCATGACCGTTCGATTCCCGGACGTCCTGGCGGAGAGTTTCGCCGTTGGGCATATCGCATCGAGCAAGGTATGGGCCGTGCGGTGCGTTCTCATGCCGACTACGCCGTGATCATCCTGGCTGGTCCCGAGCTATGTAACTTTCTCGCCAAGCGTGATATACGGGAACTTCTGGGTGCCGGTACTAAAGCTCAACTGGAGCTCGCCGAGGAAATGGTGGAGATAGCAAAAAACTCCGGAGATCGTCCAAATGCAGCTATGATAGATATGGTGAGGAAATGTATCAGTCGCGATCCCGGCTGGAGATCCTTTTATGATATGAAGGTTCGGCGGAAAACACAGGAGAACCCAGCGGATCTGGATCAGAATCAAATTCAACTCGCGGAGGCAGAACATTCGGCGCAAAGAGCCGCATTACAGCGCGATCCGCAGCGGTCGATTACCCTACTGGACGATGCGATCAACTCAATCAAGCCCAATGATGCTCAGTTGGGCTGGTTGCTACAACGGAAAGCGAATTACGTCTTCGAGTACAACGATGGAAGGGCACTGGAGATTCAGAAGTCGGCGTACCAAAAGAATGATCGAATGTGTCCGCCACCTGCAGGCGTCACCGTCCGAAAGCCTCCGTCGACCGGAAGTCGGACGGCCTCGCTTATCCTTAGCTGGTACAACGGTTTTGCTAATCCGAACGGCACTATTGCTCAATTGGAAGAATTGAGACCGAGGCTTTCATTCGAATCCACACCGGAGACATTGGAACAAGCCTTGTCCGATCTGTCGAGGCTTTTCGGTGCCGATGGTATCCGACCTGAGAATGAGTATCGTAGAGGGCCTGACAATCTCTGGATATGGCCAGAAGTCACTTGGGTGATCGAAGCCAAACATCAAAGAGATACACTCCCAAAGAAAGATGGTGGGCAAATGCTGGTGGCGATGCAATGGTTCAAATTAACCTACCCAGAGCGTGAAGCGATTCCAGTTGTTGTTTCGAGGATCGTCACGCCTGAGCGAGATGCGTCCTTTCCCGAGGGGACGCGAGTGCTTACGCCGGATGGTTTGAACGCTCTAGTTTCCAATCTGAGGAGATTCCTTTCAGAATTAGTAAGGCAGGAACCTATTTTCTGGAAACTACGGAAAATCAACGCACTACTTCAAGAATGCAACCTTGCCCCATCTCAATTCGCTGGAAAATATACAGTACCATTGGGGAGATGATTTGCATGATTTGATAGGGATCCGCACAATTTGTCTGGAATGGAGGGTCGATGATCTCCAAATATCACGGGGCTTCGGGAGCATAACGATTGGCTGTCGCCGTGTCTCTACATGATGAAGACATCCGCCGGAACCCCAAACCGCTTCGACAAGCTCTCCAATACGTTCTGCAAGTCCAGCCAACGGGGACGTCTCGTCCGCACCCCCGGCGTCGAGGATTTCATCCAGAACGGCAGCCAAGTGTTCATGATCACCTCGGATTGCGGTGCCGTCAGCACCGGCGCAAGGTACTTCCAATGCGAGACTGCCTCGGAAGCGATATCCTTCGCCATAGCATTCATTTCCATTCACCTCTTTCATTTTATACAGCAGGCAGGTTCATTTTATACAGCAGGCAGGTTTTCACAGGGCTTCATCGGCAAGCCTTCAGGAGTTTCCGGTTTCCGGTCAAGATCTCAATGCCGCCGAACGTGAAGTCGGAGTCGTGTGTGACCAGCTTCCAGTTGTTGTGCCTGCAGGTTTCAGTCAGCAATCCGTCATTGATGTCATTCGAACCAATCTCGAAATCGGCAAGTATCTGCGTCACATTGATCGTGGAGAAGGGATAGTCGCATCGCATACATGACTTGAGCATGGAGCGGGCCAAAATGGCCGCACCTTTACCAACCACGGAAAAGTCCGCCGATTTGCGAAAATCCTTGAATTTTGGATATTTGGCCTGATAGCCTGCCCTCCATTCGTCTCGGCAGTAGACATTCAGGTACTCACCGAGTACCAAGGCATCCATAACCAACTGCACTTTCTCGGACAGCATGGCTTTCAGGCCCCTGCCATATATGAGAGCAACGCGATGCGGATTAGGATTCGATGGCGGCGGATTCAGATAGAGCCATACATTTGTGTCGATCAGGACAATTTCTCCCTTGCGGAACACATAGCCAGACAGATCATGTGCCTTGTTTTTCCTATTCATATTCGTCATCGTCATCATCGCCTATTTCTTCCTGCCATGCCCTGTCGAACTCTTCGGGAGAGTTGAAGTAGGCCACGGCATTTTGGATAACGCGCTCCAGCACCTCGCGATCGTCGTCAGCCATGTCATGGACGGAAAGCAGCCTGCCGATGTCGTCTTCAGGCAATTTTCCGTAAAGCTGGCCTATGGCCGAATTCAGAAACGCCGAGATAATCGTATCTACATGTTCGAAAGAAAGGGCAATCGACTTCTCCGCCTTCAGAAGCGGCAGGATTTTATCATACAGACGCTGGCCATCCTCGGCGGAGACGCAGAGTGGCCCACCGATGATGTCGTGTACCCGTACAGTGATTGGTTGGGTCATGACTCCCCTCGTTCTCTCTATCAAGTGGTGTTCTGCGTGGCTTCCGTCGTCAGTACATAGGTCGTCGTATCGGCTGTATTGACTTCGATGGTGACGGCGGTTCCAGGGAAGCTGGCCGACATCTTTTGAAAATCTTCCGCACCGCGGTTGAATTCATAAAACGCGAATCGTGTGGCTATCTGGATCTTCCCTCGATTCAGATGGGAAAAATTCTGAAGAAACTGGAGGCCGAGCCCACCGGGCTGCGAGCCGCGCTTTGTCGTATTGGATGGCTTGAGTGCCCATTGCAGCGCCGGAATGGAACCGATCCTGGGATTCCCGAAGTAACGACGGACAGCACCACGGATGCCGATGCCTGCATCGGCGATGGTGAAATCGAGGCGCTTTCTCCGAGGGAAGAATTGGCCACATGCGAATATGCCAATCTGCGATTCCGAATGAGTGACGGCGTTCTGGTAGACCTCGAAGACCTTTTTCTTGAAGACTCTTCTCGCTGCCTTGGACATACTGGGAATGCCCTTGCCTATGAATTGCCGGCGGATGTATTCCTCGAATGCACCTTCATCGGATAGACGAAAGCGGCGGAAGGGCATTGTCGTGCGATGGCCGTCACCGAGCGGTTTGTATCGAAAGTGGGTAAGAAACTGATTTTTCCGGAGGATTCGTTTCACTATGTCAGGAGCGTCAACAATCTCCACGGTGTTGAAATTGTCCGCCACACGAGCCAGAACCGCCCCCAAAGGGGCTGCCATGTTGGCATCGAAGAACCTCACTTCCGACATATCAAGCTCCAGCTCATCGGCAAACAAACTCCTGGTCCTTTTGGCGAGATCGCCCAGGCACTCGAATCCCTCGATATTGCTGCGCACAGTGGATAGATGGTGGATCATTGCAGTTTCTCCGGCTGCACAATCACCAAGGGAGCCGCTTCTCCAAGCGTTACCCTATCACGTCCTGCCGTCGCCATCCCCCGCACGGCCTGCGCTTCCGGCACGGTCGAGTAACTCGATACCCGTCTCGCACTCGATGATCCATCCCCCATCCGCTTCATCTCGATCTCACCCGGATCCCGCACTTGGGCCTGCAACGCATCCGGCGCGCTCCAACTTCGCCGGCGTGTGCGGCTGTTCTCCGGCGAGACCGGCGCAGAGGCCGGATTCCGGCGGGGCAAATCGTCCACCCCGCACCTTCCAACGTCAAGGACGAAGTCCCGCCGGGATGGTTGATACCATGCCAGTGCCTCCCGCCCCGCCGGCGAGCGCTCTCCGACACCTCGCGCGCCGCCGTCCACCGCAACCGGCGGCCGTTCGCGGTGGACTCCGGGTTGGAGAAGACGCAGGCTACGGGCGCGCGTGCCAAGTGGCAAGCGCCAGGCGGCGCCGAACGGCATGGTGGCATTGGAAAGGCCGTTCCCGGTAAGTTTCCGCCCGACCGTAGCGCCATTCCCCCACCGGAGCCCCGAATCCCGTGACCACCATCGCCGACGTCTTCGATCTCCCCGAGCGCGTCCATCAGGGCGATTTCGTGCTGCGGCTGGCGGAGGGGGTGGAGCGGGCCGAGCAGACGTTGGGCGACTACGTGGTGACGCCGCAGCTCGCGGGCTGCTTCGATGACGCGCTGTCGCTGATCGGCAGCGCGGTCGGGGCGAACACCAGCAAGGGCGCGTACCTGCACGGCAGCTTCGGCAGCGGCAAGAGCCACTTCATGGCGGTGCTGACGCTGCTGTTGCGCGGCGACTCGGGCGCCCGCTCGATCCCCGAGCTTGCCGGCGCCGTCGCCGGGTCCAACGCATGGACCACCGGCCGGCGCTTCCTGGTCGTCCCGTACCACATGATCGGCGCGACGAGCATGGAGTCGGCGATCCTCGGACACTATGCCGAG
The DNA here is from genome assembly GCA_965204915.1 of Gammaproteobacteria bacterium. Lineage (GTDB taxonomy): Bacteria > Pseudomonadota > Gammaproteobacteria > HK1 > HK1 > HK1. The sequence goes on from OZ242023.1 coordinate 1,133,665, forward strand.
CACGTCCGCGCCAGGCATCCGGAGGCGCCGACCCCCGGGTTCTACCAGGCGGAACGCCTGTTCGCGAACGCCCGCAACCTGCGCGACAGGATGGGCGACGATCTGTTCTTCCGGACGCTGAACGACGCGGTCCGGGACGGCGTGGACGGCGGCGGCGGATGGGGCGCGCTCGGGAGCGGCTGGGACGCAGCCGGCTTCGATGCGGCGCTGGATGCAGCGCCCCGCGACGACGAACGCTTGCGCCTGGTGGGCGACCTGATCGACGCCTTCTTCAGCGCCGCCCGTACCGTCGATGCGGCGGACGGCGAGCGCTTCGTTCCCCTCGACGAAGGGTTGAGCGTCATGTCCCGGCACGCGCGGGCGCTCGGCTACGACGCCCTGGTCCTGTTCCTGGACGAGCTGGTCCTGTGGCTGGCGAGCCATGCGGCGGACCCCGCGTTCGTCACGCGCGAAGGACAGAAGGTCGCGAAGCTCGTGGAGGCCATGCAGTCCGACCGGCCGATCCCGATCGTGAGCTTCATCGCGCGCCAGCGGGATCTGCGCGAGCTGGTCGGGGAACATCTGCCCGGCGCCGGGCAGCTCGGCTTCGCCGACGTGCTCAACTGGTGGGAGGCGCGCTTCGACACCATCACCCTCGAAGACCGCAACCTGCCGGACATCGTGGAGCGGCGCGTGTTGCGTCCGAAGAACGAGGCGGCGCGGGCGGAGCTCGCGGCCGCCTTCGAGAAGACCGCGCGGGTACGCGAGGAGGTGCTGTCCACCCTGCTCACCCGGGACGGCGACCGCGCGATGTTCCGGCAGGTCTATCCGTTCACGCCCGCGCTCGTGCAGACCCTGATCGCCGTCTCCTCGCTCCTCCAGCGTGAGCGCACCGCCCTCAAGCTCATGCTGCAGCTTCTCGTCGAGCAGGGCCGTCGCCTCCGGCTCGGCGACCTCATCCCCGTCGGCGATCTGTTCGACGTCATCGCCGAGGGGGACGAGCCGTTCACGCAGGCGATGCGGCTGCGCTTCGACGACGCGAGGAAGCTCTACCGCACGAAGCTCCTGCCGTTGCTGGAGGGCGAGCACGGCGTGGCCGCCGCCGACGTCGAGGCCGGCCACGTCGAAGCCCGCAAGGCGGCGGGCTTCCGCAATGACGACCGGCTGATGAAGACGCTGCTGCTCTCGGCGCTCGCCGAGGGGGTCGAGGCGTTGCGGGCGCTCACCCCGGCGCGTCTGGCGGCGCTCAACCACGGCACCGTGCGCTCCCCGATCCCGGGCCAGGAGAGCCGGATCGTGCTCGGCAAGTGCCGGCAGTGGGCAGCGCAGGCAGGGGAGATCAAGGTCTCGGACGACACCGCCAACCCGGTGGTCGCGCTCCGGATCGTGGGGGTGGACACCGAGAGCATCCTCGAGAACGCGAAGGCGCTGGACAATCACGGGTACCGGATCCAGAAGGTGCGCCAGCTCGTCTACGAGAGCCTGCGCCTCGACGAGTCCCAGGACTGGCTGCCGCAGATCTACGGGATGTCGTGGCGGGGCTCCCGGCGCACCTGCGAGATCCTGTTCCGCAACGTGCGGGAGATGAAGCCGGAGGAATTCCACGGCTCCGAGGGCCGGTGGCGGATCGTGATCGACTGGCCCTTCGACGAGCCCGGACACACGCCGCTCGACGATCTGGCGCAGGTGCGGAACTTCATCGCCAGGGGAGAGCCGGTCGATACCATCGTCTGGCTGCCGTGGTTCTTCACCGACTCGACCCGGCACGATCTCGGGCGGCTGGTGCTGCTCGACCAGGTGCTGGCCGGCAACCGCCTCAACGAGTACGGGGCGCACCTTTCGCAGACCGACCGGGACCAGGCCCGCGGCCTGATGGCCAACCAGCGCGACCAGATGCGGGCGCGGATCCGCAACTGCCTGCTCACCGCGTACGGCGTCTCCCGGGCCGACACCGACGCCGTCGACGACAGCCACGATCTGGAGGGGCACTTCGTCTCCCTGAATCCGGGCATCGAGCTGCGGCCACCGGTGGCGGCGAGCCTCGACGAGGCGCTCCAGGACGTCTTCGGCCAGGCACTGGCGGCGCGCTACCCGGATCACCCCGAGTTCGGGGTCGAGGTCAGGCGCCCGGCGCTGCGCCGCGTGCTGGAGGTCGTGGAGCGGGCGGTGGCCCATCCCGAGGAACGAGTGGAGGTGGACCGGCGCGCGCGCGACGACGTGCGGCACATCGCCGGGCCGCTTGAGCTCGGTGAGATGGGGGAGCTGCACTTCAAGCTCGGCCGGAGATGGCTGGACGAGCTGGATCGCAAGCGCGCGCAGCACGGCGGCGACACCCTGGGCGCGGGCGATCTGCGGGCCTGGATCGAGGCGCCGGAACGTCGCGGTCTCGACCGCGACGTGCAGAACCTCGTGATCCTGACGTTCGCGTTGCAGAAGGGGTTGAGCTTCACCCTCCGCGGCCAGCCGGCGGGTGCGGCCATCGAGAAGCTCGACGACGGCCTCGTGCTGGAAGCGCAGGCGTTGCCGGACGCGGAGGACTGGGAGCGCGCGGTGGAGCTCGCGAACACCGTGTTCGGCATCGGGGCGCCGCGGTTGATGAGCCCTCGGAACGTCGCCGGACTGGCCCAGGCCCTCCGAGGCGCGGCCGGCGAGCCGCATCGCGAGGCCGTCGGCGCACTGGCCGATGCCTTGCGCACGCGGCTGGACGCGCGCGGCATCCGCACGGCGGACGCCGATCGTTTCCGCACCGCCTCGGCGACACGCTCGCTCCTGTCCGCCCTCGACCGCGCGGAAGACGATGCGCTGGTGGCAACGCTCGCCGGCGCCCACGTACAAACCGGCGCGGTCGCGATGGGCCAGAGCCTGGCGAGCGCGCGTGCCGTCGCCACCGCTCTGGCCCCCGACCAGTGGGAGGTCTTCGAGAGGATCGGCACGCTCGCCGAGCCGTACCGGGAGCGTGCCCGGGAGATCGCGACGAGCGTGGACGACGCGCTCCGCCATGACGAGCACGTCACGCCGCTCGTGGACACCCTGCGGCGCTGCCGGACCCGGGCGCTGGATCTTCTGACCGAGGCCGCGACCGCGCCGCCACCCGCATCGCCCGAACCGCCGGGGCCAGAGCCGTCGGAACCGAAACCCCCGGAACCGAATCTCCCGGAGCCGGAGCCACCGCCAACCCCGAGCCAGCATGATCGCGGCACGACGACCGGCCACAGGACGGTGGCGGCGGCCGAGGTCGGTCTCGTGTTCACGGAGATCGAGAACGCCGTGCGCGAGGCCGGCGCCACCCGAGTCGAGATCGAGTGGACGGTCTACTCGGGAGACACGGATCGGACGCGGTCATCGTGACCCCCGAGCACTTGATCCGGCAGGTGGAGCGGCTCTGCGAGCGCCGGCCCGACACCCGGGTGGTCGGGGTCCATGCGGCGCGGTGGCGGGGCGATGACTCGATCGCCGTCCACGGCGTGACCTTCCCCGTGCGCTGGTGCCCGTCCGCGCTGGCGGTGAGCGAGCGGCTCGCCGCGCTCGGTGACGACGACCGGCTGATCGTGGTCACGCCGCTTGACGACCGGGACCTCGGCCTCGACGTCCTGGCCCGCATGGCGCGGCGTCGGCTGCACCATCCGGAGCGGTGGCAGATGGTGCGCGATGCGTACGGCGTGGCGTCCGTGGACCCGCGGCTGCCCATGCAGCCCTGGATGGCCGACGCACTGCTCAGCGCACGGCCGCATCGGCGCGGATCGCCGGCGAGCGTGCTGGATGCCGGGACCGCCTGGACGCACGTGCTCGCCCACCACCTCGATCTCCCCGACGGCAGCCCCGATGCCGGAGCCGTCATCCGCTGGAGCATCGAGCCCGGCGCCGCGGAGCGCTTCGCGGCGCTCCCCCCGCCGCTCGCGGAGGCGGTTCACCAGAGGTTGGGGGAATCCGCGGGCGGCCTTGGCGTGCTGCTGGCCGCGGGGGTCGCGGCCGGCCACGCAAGCGAGCTGCTGCCGATCGGCCTCGTATGCGGCCTCCTGTTCGGCGACGAGGACGCCACCCTGGATCCGGGGCTCGTGCAGGCGGCGGCGCGGCTCGAACCCCTGCTGGGGGGCGCGAGTGTGGAGCCGGCGCGCGGCCGGGAATGGGCGGTGGCGGCGCAGCGGGTATTTCGGGGACTGCCTCGGGAACGGCGCGGCGAGTGGCTGCGGCGCGCGGAAGGCCGGCTTTCGCATCTGAAGGCCGAGGCGTTTGCGGAGCGCAGCCCGGTGCTGCCGTCCGGGCTCCGGAGCCGTCTCTCCCGTTTCGCCGCGGCGGCGACGGCGGCGATCGACGCCCCGGACGCGCTCGAATCGGCGGAGCGAGCCTTCCGCCGCGTCCGGGAACACGTTGCCTGCGACGACCAGGGGGAACGCCTGCGCCACCTGGAAATGGCCTTGCGGCTCGTGCGCAGCCTCCATCGAGGGCGCGAAGCCGTGAACACCCCCGCGGGCCTGATGGCCCACCACGCCGCGGAAGGCGCCTTCGAAGACTGGGCGCGGCGGCATCTGCTGGGTGGGGACGAGCACCCCGAGGTCGGCGCCCTGTTCGGCGCGGTCCATCGTGCCGTGCGCGCGCGCCGCGAGGCGCGGAACCGGACCTTTGCCGAAGGCGTGCGTGCATCCCTGGCCGGCGCCGGCGGCCCGGACCTCGTGCCCATCGAGCATTGCCTCGCCCGGACCGTCGTGCCCCTCGGCCAAGCCCGCCCGGTGCTGGTGCTCGTGCTCGACGGCATGGACGCAGGCGTCTTCGAGGAGATCGGCGAGAGCCTGCACGAGCGCGGCTGGCAACGGCAACGCGGCCCTGCTCCCGAGGCGGTGCTGGCGGTGCTGCCGACGGTCACGGAGTCGTCGCGCATGGCGCTTCTGTCCGGCAGCGTGACACGGGGCAACGCCGCGGCCGAGAAGGCCGCATTCGCCAGGCATCCCGGCTTGCTCGGGATCTCCCGTCCCGCACGGCCGCCGCTCCTGTTCCACAAGGCCGAGCTGACCGACGGCGCGGCGGAAGGGCTCGCGGCGCCCGTACGCGAGGCGTTGCGTGACCAGCGCCGGCGCGTGGTCGGCGCCGTCCTGAACGCGGTGGACGACCACCTCGCCAAGTCCGGGCAGATGCAGCTTGCGTGGCGGTTCGATTCGGTCCGGCTCCTGCCGGCGCTCCTGATGGAAGCGCACGCGGCGGGACGCGCCGTGGTCCTGACCTCGGATCACGGCCATGTCCTGGAGGCTGGCGGCGTCAAGCTGCCCGGCGACGGCGAAGGCCGGTGGAGGAGCGCCGCCGCATCGGCGACGGCGCGGGAGATCGAGATCGGAGGCGCCCGCGTGCGGGCCGCGACGGGCCTGGAGCGCATCGTTCTGCCCTGGAGCGAGACCGTGCGTTACGGCTCGAAGAGGAACGGCTACCACGGTGGGGTGTCCTTGCAGGAGGCGGTGGCGCCGGTGGGCGTGTACGTCGGGCCGGGCGAGACGCTCGCCGGCTGGGAGCCTGCTCCGGCGTCGTATCCTCCGTGGTGGTTCGCCGAGGAGCCGTCCCGGGCCGCGTCTTGACGAATGTGGACGTGCCTGCTTGCATAGGGCGGCCTTTCGCGCCGGATCGCCGACGCGGACCGAGCCCCTGCCGGCGCGGGTGCAATGGCCGGGTGCCGGTGCAATGATTACGGGTCCGGGCGTCACGCCGGACCGCCCACGGAGGCGCAGCCTCCCGACCCACGGCACAATCCCGGCGACCCGTTACGCGACCACCCACCATGGAGGAAGCAATCGATGAAGAAAATGCTCACATTCGCAGCCGGCCTCGCGCTGGCGCTCGCCACCGTCGCCGCATCCGGCGCGGACAAGCTGAAGGTCGGCTTCATCTACGTCGGACCCATCGGCGACCACGGCTGGACCTACGAGCACAACGAAGGCCGGCTCGCGATCGAGGAGGCGCTCGGCGACCGGGTCGAGACCGTCTACGTCGAGAACGTCTCGGAAGGGCCGGACGCAGAGCGCGCCATCACCCGTCTCGCGCGGGACGGCGCGGGCCTCATCTTCACGACCTCGTTCGGCTTCATGGACCCGACCATCAAGGTCGCCAAGCGCTTCCCGGACGTGAAGTTCGAGCACGCCACCGGCTACAAGCGCGCCGACAACGTCTCGACCTACTCCGCGCGCTTCTACGAGGGGCGCTACGTCATCGGCCAGATCGCGGCCCGGATGTCGAAGAGCGGGGTCGCGGGCTACATCGCCTCGTTCCCGATCCCGGAGGTGGTGCGCGGCATCAACGCCTTCATGCTGGGCGCGCAGTCCATCAACCCGGACTTCAAGGTGAAGATCGTGTGGGTGAACTCGTGGTTCGATCCCGGCAAGGAGGCGGACGCGGCCAAGGTGCTGATCGGCCAGGGCGCCGACATCGTCTCGCAGCACACCGACTCCACCGCTCCGTTGCAGATCGCGGCCGAACAGGGCGTGCTCGGCTTCGGCCAGGCCTCGGACATGATCGCGTTCGCGCCGAAGAACCAGCTCACCGCGATCATCGACAACTGGGCTCCGTACTACGTCGCGCGCGCCAGGGCGGTGCTCGACGGCACCTGGAAGTCCGAGGACACGTGGGACGGCATGGCCCCGGGCATGGTCGAGATGGCGCCCTACACCAACCTCCCGGACGACGTGGTGGCGATGGCGAAGGAGACCCAGGCGAAGATCACGTCGGGCGAGATGCACGTCTTCGCGGGCCCCATCCACAAGCAGGACGGCACCATGGCGGTCGGTGAGGGCGAGCACCTCGACGACGGCACCCTGCTCGGCATGAACTGGTACGTGAAGGGCGTCGACGACACGCTGCCGCAGTAGAGGGGCGGCGCGGCGCATCATCGGGCAATCGGGCGCCGTCGCCGGCGGCTCTCCGGCCCTGCGCTCTCTCCGGACCAGGAGAGAGCGCGGAGCCTTGGGGAGCTTCCGGCTCCCCGCCATGTGCCCCGGCTCGAACGCGCCCCGAACGGCGCCTTCCGCGTGCCGGACGGGGATGACGCCGTCCGGGGCTCCCCGCGTACTCCATCCGTGATTCCCCCGGTACGCCCCGAGAGCTTTCGCGCGGCATCGGTTCGTACCGTTTCGGCCCGATGATCGCGTTCGCCGCCGACTGGCTGAACCTGCTCCTGCGCTGGGCGCATCTGGTGGCGGGCATCGCCTGGATCGGGACCTCCTTCTACTTCATCGCCCTCGATCTCTCGCTGCGCCGCGCCAGGGACGCGCCCGAGGGAGTGGCCGGCGCCGCCTGGGAGGTGCACGGCGGCGGCTTCTACCGGGTGGAGAAGTACGCGGTCGCGCCGCCGTCGCTGCCGGAGCATCTCACGTGGTTCCGGTGGGAGGCGTATCTCACGTGGATGACCGGCTTCGCGCTGCTCGTGGTGCAGTTCCACCTCGACGCCGAAGCGTGGCTCATCGACCCCGAGGTGATGCCGCTCGACGCCTGGCAGGCCGTCACCGTCTCCGTCGCGAGCCTCGCCGCCGGCTGGCTCGCCTACGATGCCATCTGCCGTTCGAGGGCCGGCGCGAACGCCGTCGTGCTCGCCTGCGTAGTCTTCGCGCTGGTCGTCTTCGCGGCCTGGGGCTACACGCGGGTCTTCTCCGCTCGCGCCGCCCTGGTCCACGCCGGCGCACTGATCGGGACGCTCATGGCGTTCAACGTGTTCGCGGTGATCATCCCCAACCAGAAGAAGGCGGTGGCGGCGCTGCTCGCGGGCGAGGCGCCGGACCCGCGCCTGGGCGCGGTGGCCAGGCAGCGCTCGGTGCACAACACCTACCTCACCCTGCCGGTCCTGCTGCTGATGGTGAGCGGACACTACCCGATGCTCACCGGGCATCCGCACGCCTGGCTGCTGGTCGCGCTGATCATCGTGGGGGGAGGGTGCGCGCGGCATTTCCTGGTCCACCACGAGGTCGGGACGCCGTTCGCCTCGATCGCGTGGACCCTGCCGGTGACGGCGGTGGCGCTGGCGGTGGCGGTCTGGCTGACGGCGCCGGCCTCCCGCGATTCGGGCACCGCACAGGCGCCGCCGGTGAGCGACGTCGAAGTGCTGGGAATCGTCGACGCCCACTGCGCGCAGTGCCATGCGGCGCAGCCGGCCCATCCCGCCTTCGGGACCGCGCCGAAGAACGTCGTGCTCGAAACGGTCGACGATCTGCGCCGCTACGCGGGCCTCATCGACCTGCATACGGTGCGCACCCGCACCATGCCTCTCGGCAACGAGACCGGCATGACCGATGCGGAGCGCTTGCGCCTGGGCGCTTGGCTCGCCGTGCAGCCGAGGTAAACCGGAGCCCCTCCCCGGCTACGTGATCCTGGGACAGGCGCAGGCCGCCGTGGACAGGTCGGGCCATCGCCCGGTTCCGGTGAGGCACCTCGATCCGAAGTGACGCCACGCCCGCCGTTGGACGGCCCTGGATGCAACGATGCGGCAAGGCGTTGCGATGCTTCCCACCATCACCACCACGCACCGCCCGGCGGCCGACCTCGGCTCAAGGCGGCGGCACGCCTGACGCCCCGACGGTTCTGGCCGCCTCGCGCCCGGCAATCAGCGATTGGCGCAGCCCCGGGTCTTCGATGTGGATGCGGTGCTTCTCGATACGCAGCACGCCTTCGCGCTTGAGTCGGCCGAGGGCAGTGGTCACCGTCTGGCGGCTGGTGCCGATCATGTCCGCGATCTCCTGGTGGGTGAGCGGGATGTCGATGACGAACCGTGCCCCGCGTTGCTTTCCGTAACGCGCACCGAGCCGGATGAGCAGCTTCATCAGGCGGCTGTGCACGCCGTCGGCGGACAGGTCGTTCAGTATGTCCCCGAGCACCCGCAAGCGCGATGCGAGTACGTCGATCACCAGCATCGCGGTGTCGGGCCGCTCGCGAAGAAACGCGCGGAAGGCCCGATGGTGGATGACGATGACGTTCGAATTCGTGCACGTCCGCGCACATACGCCGCGCGGCCCGATGCGCGAGACCTCGGCGACGCCGAAGATCTCCCCGGGGAAGCAGAACCACTGGATGATCTCCCGGCCGGCGACGGAGTGGTGAAAGATCTTCACCCGCCCTTCTTCGAGAAGGTACACGTGCTCGCCGGGGCTGCCGGCGTGGAAGACCTCGGCGCCTTTCGGGATGGATTCCGCGCGGCCGAGCGCCAGTAGCGCGCGCCGATCCGTTCCGGGCAGACAGGCGATGAAATCGAACGGCGATGCGAACCAGGGGGAGATCATTCGGCCCCTCCCTCGTCCCGGAGCGCCGAGTATAGCCCGGACGAATTCGAGGCGACGTCCGCGCGCGGGACGCGCCGGAACGCGGCCGGCTCAAGGCTTGCTTGGGTGATCGGATGCGCCGGTCATACGGTCCGGCCCGCTCGCGTCGCCGGCATCCTCCGCCGTCACCGGAAGGTGATGAACATCGCGGAGGTCCACACCTTCGCATCGTCGATCTGGCGGGCCATGAGGTACACGGGACGGAACCCGAAAGGTGCGTTCTCGGCCTCGATCTCCAGCTCGCCGGAGACGTCCCTGGGCATCGGCCGGTCGCTCAGCCGTTCGGCGCCCACGAAGAGCTCCGCTCCCCCGAGCGCTTTGTGGATACGCCCGCGAGCAAGCAGATCGGCGCCCGTGAAGTGGAGCTCGAAGGCCGGACAGTGGGCGAAGGGGTTGCCTTCGAGGGGATTGCCGACCTTCGCGTAGCCGTCGATGGTCCCCTCGATGCGGAACGCCGCCTTCTCCAGGTCGGAGACGTCCATCTCGATGCAGTCGGTGTCGCCGTAGGTGTCGGAGCGGAACCCGAGGGTGGTCGCGGACTCGCGCCAGCAGGCTTCCTCCGTATGCTCGAAGCCGCGCCCCTCGAAGTGGTTGACCACGCCGTTGACGACGGTGATACGCCCTTTCCACTCGGCCCACCGGTAACGGTCCCTGATGCGGGCGCCCCCCCAGCTCACGCGGATCCGGCGTTCGGAAAAGCCCGCCTCTTTCTGAAGGTTGCGCCGCCGGATGATCCCGGTGTGGTCCACCGCCACAATCTCGTCGAAGCCGCGGTCCCCGAGAAACCGGTAGCGGATGCGGGCGGGACCGGAATGCTCGAACTCGTCTCCCTGGAGCTGCCCGGCGCATGAGGCCAGCCCGGCGATGCGCTCCCCGGTGGTGGCGAACGTATGGCGTGCCCGCAGCGCCGCCCCCACCGAGGCGCGGTCCAGCGCATCGGCCAGGATCCCGGTCACCCCGCCCCGGGTGCCGAACACCGCGGTGCCGGGTACCCCGCCCCCGCAGCGTCCGCGGTGCTCGTCGCCGTTCGCCGCGGCGCCCAGCTTGTACCCGCGGCGCATCGCCTCTTCGTAGAGCCACGGAAAATGCCCCCACGCCGATCCGATCTCGACCAGGCGCTCCAGCACCGGGTGATGCCAGTCGAGGATGCAGCGCCGTCCCCCGACGTGGGGTATGAGCAGGTGGCCTTCCGGGTCGTGGATGTAGGTGGCCCACAACTCTTCCAGCGGCCACGCCCCGGGCTCGATGGTGTCCGACGCCATGTCCTCGTTCCATTCGAAGGATCGGCAGACGTTGCCGTGGCGGTCGAAGGGGAACTCGGGGTCGCCGTCGCGTAGGAACACCACGTTGTGGTCGCCCCCCGCGCACGAGCTTCCGCACCACTCCGTGCCGGGGTAGCAGACGAACGTCCCGGGCCGGTTCAGCGCGTGGATCAGGGCCACCGCCTTGTCCCACCGCTCCTTGGTGACGTTGAAGTCGTTGGCGGTGTAGCCGAGCACGTCGAGGCCCGCGACGTCGCGCCCGTAGGTCAGGTTGTACCGGGTGTCGTTGGTCCCGACGGTGTCGTCGGAGTGCACGTGCAGGTCGCCGAAGTAGTTGCGCGCGTATGCGAACGCCTCGTCCACCGTCACGTAGAAGGTGCGCGCGCCGACCCGGGGGGCGTCGCGGAGCCGGGCGGTGACCGCGAGCTCCCCGGCCTCGCCGGCCGGCAGGTCGTCGATCAGCGCCGTCGCCCAGCCCTCGGGCGCCAGCTCGACCGCGCGCTCGTAGACCGGCCTGCCGTCGAGGGCGGCGCTGACGTCCACGATCCCTCCGGTGTTCCAGCAGGTGTTGCCCCAGGCGTCCTCGGTCCGTACCCGCAGCGGGAACGCCGCGCCGCGCCGGACGATGCGCGAGGCCGCCATCTCGATCGCCTCGGGCCGGCCCGGGACGACGTCGATGCAGAGATCCGGCGCGACCGCCGCGAAGCGCGAGGTGCCCAGCGGATCGCAGTAGCAGCGGAAGCGGAATCCCTTCTCGACGAAGGTCTGCACCCGGGTGCCCGGACCGCCGAAGCGCCGGTCGCCCAGGCGGAGGACGATGTGGTCGCCGGGCTTGAGGTAGCCGTCGACGGTGTCGACGATGATCGCCTTCTGGAACGGCCGCTCGTGCCCTTTCTGGTCGAAGCGGACCTTGAGCGACTGCACCGTGGCCGGGCTCTGGCCGGGTACGCAGGGGCCGGCCTGGTACTCCGCGGAGACGTAGTTGGCCCCGGCAGGGTCCGCAGTCTGGAACAGCGCCCAGTCGGAGTAGAACTTGAAGGTGGCCTTGAACCAGGCGCCGTCCGCCATTCCCGCCGCCCCGACCTCGTAGTCGAGGACGATCCCGGTCCATTCGCCGGCGGTCAGGGTGTCCGTGTTGCAGGTGACGCGCCCGAGGAAGGGCATGTCCTTCGTCTTCCGGTAGAGCCCTTCCGGCGCGAAGTACTCGCCGAGCCGTTCGCGCAGCTCCTCATCCGTCATTCGTTTCACGAAGCACCTCCCGGAAACGGTCGAGTGAATTCGATGCCCGCCACGCCTCCGGGTCCGCGGCGCCGGTGTCGCCCGCGGGGTTCGCGAGGCCGGTGACGTGCACGCTCAGGCGAGGCGCCAGACCTCGTAGCGCTTCTCGATGGGGCGGAACAGCAGCCGCTCGAACAGGTAGGAGAATCCGCCGATCAGCGCGATGCCGAGCAGGACCTGCCGTGCGTTGCCGATCTCGCCCCCGACCTGCACCATCCAGCCGACCCCGGCCGCGGCGCCGATCATCTCCGCCGCGACCAGCGCCCGCCACGCCTGGGAGAAGCCGATGCGCAGCGCCGCGGTGACGAAGGGCAGGGACGCGGGCAGGTAGACGTAGACCAGGAGCTGCCACCGTTTCGCGCCCAGCACCCGGGCCGCGCGCACCTCCTGCCCCGTGATCTGCAGGACCCCCTCCATGATGGTGAGGATCATCGGGTTCACGGCCGAGATCAGCACCACGAGGATGATGGTGGTGTAGCCGATGCCGAAGACGATCAGCATCAACGGCGCCCAGGCGATGGGCGGGATGGCCATGAACAGGCCGTTCAGGGGCACGATGTATTCGCGGAACCCCTTGTAGAACCCCGCCAGGAAGCCGCATACGAGGGAGATGACGATGGCCAGCCCGAACCCGCCCACGATCTCCAGCAAGCTGCCTTGCAGGTGCGGCCAGAGGTCCCCCGAGACGATCCACTCGTAGCCTTCCTCGGCCACGTGCCAGACCTGCGGCAGGATGTAGGGCGGAAACTGGGTCGCGGTGACGATCCAGACCAGGATCAGGGACGGGATCGAGAACCACGACCACGAGAACTCGAACCGCTTGATCTTCCGGTCGAGCTTGTTCGCCTCCGCGGCCGCCTGGGGGTTGCCGAGGACGGGCTTCCGGGCGGTGTCGGTCGTATCGTTCACGGTGCTCCTCCGGGTTCTCTCATTGCCCTCTCCCAGGACGGTCCCGTCCCTGCTACCCGCCTGCCGCCTTGTCCGCGAAGCTGCGGTCGATGAGCTCGCCGGTGGTCAGCCTCTTCTTGATGTAGCCGAGCTCCAGCGACCAGTCCATGAGCCGCTGGATGAAGGCGACGTCGGCGTCGTTCAGGCTCCACTCCCAGCCGAGCCGGGCGCGCGCCTGCCGCACGACCTCGGTGGCGGGATACACGGTGCCGTCCGGCCCGGTCACCTCGCCGAGCTTGAACGCCGCGGCAATGACGTCGTTCCCGGCGTCCTCTCCGGAATTCAGGAAGTCGACCGCCTTCCGGTGGGCGCGCAACGCCTTCACGATCGCGTCCGGGCGGTTCTCCATCGCCTCCGGCATCGCGGAGATGATGTACCAGGGGTAGCGGGGCACGGCCTCGTTGATGTCGAAGATCACCCGGGTGTTCCCCCGCAGCAGGAACTGCGAGATGAACGGCTCCCACATGAAGGCGGCGTCCACCACCTTCGATTCGAGGGACGGCCCCATGTTGCCGGAGGGCATGGAGATGATCTGCGCGTCCTCGTCGGGGACGAGTCCCGCCGCTTCGCCGAACACGAAGCCGCGCAGCAGCACGTCCATGCCGGACCCCTTGCGCACCCCGGCCATCTTGCGGCCCTCGAGGTCGGCCAGAGCCGCGATGCCGGAATCCTTGCGGCTCACCACCGCCGCCTGGCCGTAGTTCACCTTGGCGAGGATCTTCGACTCCAGCCCCCGCGAGAACCAGTGGTACACCGGCGGGGAGCCGATGTACGCCAGATCGATCTCCCCGGCCACCATCGCCTGCTTCAGCAGCGGCCCGCTGGTGAACGACAGCAGCTTCGCGTCGAGACCCTGCTCCTCGAAGTAGCCGTTGCTGTCGGCGACCAGCACCGGCGCGTTCGCCATCGCGTACACCCAGCCGATGCGGACCTCGTCCGCCGCATGGGACGCCGCCCCGGCGGCGGCGAGCCAGCCGGCCGCCAGCGCGGCAAGAGCCTGCTTCGTCTTCATGATGGTGTCTCCTCCTTTGCTGAACGTCAGCGTCGTGGCCGCATGGCGGCCGTCCCCGGCGGAAGAGCTGCCCGGAGCTATCCCGCCGGATCGGATGATGGAGCCGGAGCCTCTTCCCTTCGTTTCAGGAGGGCGACCTCTTCCTCGCTGGTGGGGCGCGCGGCGGTCACCGCGGCGATGTCGCCGATCAGCTCCTTCTTGTAGCTCCAGAACGTTTCGCTGGTGCGGGTGGTCGGTCCGTGCCGCGGGCGTGGAAGATCGTTGGCCAGCACCCTGTGGATCCCCCCGGGCGGGCGCGACAGCACCGCGATCCGGTCCGAGAGGTAGATCGCCTCGTCGATGTCGTGGGTGATGAACAGGACCGTCTGCCCCAGCGAATCCCAGATGTGCAGCAGCTCGTCGTTCATGGTCTCGCGGGTGATGGCGTCCAGCGCCCCGAACGGCTCGTCCATGAGCAGGAGGGTGGGCTCCATCGCCAGCGCCCGGGCGAGGTTGACGCGCTGCTGCATCCCCCCGGACAGGCGTACCACCAGATAGTCCTCGAACCCCGCGAGCCCCACGAGATGGAAGTAGTGCAGCGCGCGTTTACGCCGTTCCTTCTCCCCCATGCCACCCATCCGCAGTCCGAACTCGACGTTCTCGATCGCCGACAGCCACGGGAAGAGGGTCGGTTGCTGGAACACGTACCCGAGATGGGGGTCCTCGGGCCTGATCGGTTGCCCCCGCAGCGCGACCTCGCCCTGCTCGGGCTCGTAGAAGCCCGCGAGAAGGTTCAGCAGGGTCGTCTTGCCGCATCCGGAAGGCCCGATCACGGCCAGGAACTCGCCGGCGGGCACCTCCACCTCCAGCCCCCGGAAGATGGACAGCCTGCCGCCGTAGGAGAACCACAGATCGCTGATCGTCAGCGACTCCCCGCCGATGCGGTCGGTCGATTCACCGGCCATGGTTCCTCCCCGGCTCGATCCGGATCCGATCGAAGCGGCTGCCGTCTGCGCGGCATCGGTTCCGGCATTATGAGCCCGCACCCGGTCGAATGCTGTCAGCCACCTGACATTCGACATGGACGCCCGCGCCTGGGCAAGCCCGATCGGTGAACGTCGGGGATCCCGATCGGGATCCGCGTCCGGGGAGTACATCGCAATGCCCCGGAGGCGTTGCGCTACGATCCGGGTCCGGGCGCACGCGACGGCGAGGCCCCGATCGTACGCACCACAGGAGGTGACGACATGACCGTGAACGCCAAGATCTCGGTCCTCGATCTGGTCGAGGAGGCGCGCAAGGCGATCGATACCGTGCCGGTGGCGGAAGCGGTCGCGATGCACGGGGATCCGGAGGTGGTCTTCGTGGACTTGCGCGACGTGCGCGAGCTGGAGCGCGAGGGCCGGATCCCGGGGGCCTTCCACATGCCGCGCGGGATGGTGGAGTTCTGGGTCGATCCGGAGAGCCCGTATTACAAATCCGAGGTCTTCGAACAGGACAAGCGGTTCGCGTTCTACTGCAACCGGGACTGGCGCTCGGCGCTCGCGACCGAGGTGGCGCAGCGGATCGGGCTCGAACGGGTATGCCACGTCGAGGGCGGGTACACCGCCTGGAAGGAGGCGGGCGGCCCGACCGAGGTGTACGAGCGCAGGCGGAAATGACGTAGCGCGGCTCCGGCCGCCGAACCGGGGAGAGGCGGCTCGGGCGAACGCCGATCGCGCCGGCGGCGGGCGTGCCGGGACGGCTTCGCCACCGCTCTGCTTGCGTGATCGAACAGTGCTTCCCGCACCTGCCGGACGAGGCGCCGCTTCCGCCGCGAGGGACGTCCCCGAAGCCCATCCGTCTACGCACCGCGTACCGCGGGCATCCCCGGCATCCGGACCATCGGCCGGCCCTCCCGGCCACTCACCCCCGAACGCATCCCACTTGGCGTAGCGCCTCGCCGATGACCGCCGCATCGTCGCGACGTGCCGCCTCGGTACTCAGGTGCCGCCGCCAGCGGCGCGCGCCGCTCGTCGCGTGGAACAGCCCGAGCATGTGGCGGGTGACGTGGTGGAGCCGCGCCCCGCGTTCGACCGCCCGGCGCGCGTACGTGAGCATGTGCCCGGCGACCTCCATGCGGTCCGGCGTCGTTGCCGTGCCGGCGCCGAACATCCGGCGATCCGCATCCGCGAGCGCGAAGGGGTTGCGGTACGCCTCGCGGCCCATCATGGAGCCGTCCACCCGCCGGTTGTGGGCGACGGCCTCGTCGAGCGAGGTGATGCCTCCGTTGACGATGACCTCCAGCGCGGGAAAGTCCGCCTTCAGCCTGTACACCACGTCGTAGCGCAGCGGCGGGATCTCACGGTTCTCCTTCGGGCTCAAGCCGGAGAGCCATGCCTTGCGGGCGTGCACGATGACGGTCCGGCACCCGGCCGCGGTGACGGTGTCGACGAACCCGGCGAGATCTTCGTAGCGGTCCCGGTCGTCGATGCCGATGCGCGTCTTCACCGTCACCGGGAGGCCGCCGGCCGACGCCATGGCCTCCACGCAACGCGCCACCACCTCGGGTTCCGCCATCAGGCAGGCGCCGAACCGTCCGTTGCGCACGCGGTCGCTCGGGCAGCCGACGTTCAGGTTGACCTCGTCGAACCCGCGGTCCGCCGCGAAGCGGGCGCATCGGGCCAGCTCGGCGGGGTCGCTGCCGCCGAGCTGAAGGGCGATGGGGTGCTCTTCTTCCGAGAAGTCGAGCAGGTGGTCGCGCCGCCCGTGCACGAGCGCCGCGCTCGTCACCATCTCGGTGTAGAGCAGGGTATGCCGGGTGACGAGGCGGATCAGGTACCGGAAGTGCCGGTCCGTGCAGTCCATCATCGGCGCCACGCTGAGCCGGCGGTCGAGCGGAGATCCGTCCGGAACGAATCGCCCGCCGGCCGCGGTTCCGGGTTGTGCGCCACGATCGGGGACGTGAACCGGCGCCACCGGCGAACCGCCGGGGCCTGTTCCACCGCCGGGGACGCGGACTGGTGCGGCCGGCGAGCCCCCGGTTCCGTCCGGAGCAGGGCGTTGCGGCGTCACGCGACCGGCAGGGAGGCGGCGGGTCCCGCCCTCGGGTTCGTCCCGGACAGGACTTTGCGGCATCACGTGACCGGAAGGGAGGCGGCGAGCTCCGTCCTCGGGGCCGTCCTGGGCACGGCGTTGCGGCGTGACCGCGGGCTTTACGTCGTGCGGATGCCGAATCATCTTCCTCTCCGGTGACCGGCCGCGAGCGCCGCTTCATCCTTCCTTGAGTTTCGGGATTCAAAATACCTTGAATCAGGCGATGGATTCCCGCTTTCGTGGGCACAAGCTTCGCGGGAATGACGGTCAGCCTGAAAGTAACGTGTCTCGCTGAAATGACGTCATTCCCGCGAAAGCGGGAATCCATTTCGGTCAGCGAATCCCGAAACTCGAGATCCTTCGACGGGACTCTACCCGGGCCGGCGCCGCTCATGCACGCGCCAGCGGTCGCCGCTCTGTCCGTCCACGGTGCTGATCCGGGCACCCGCGATTCCGCGTAGCGGAATCGCCAAGCGACCGCGGCAGCGGTCGCCGCTCTGCTACCCTGCCGCGCGTCCACGGGGAGGTCCGGCGGTTGGCGGAGCCACGTTCATCGGGGCGCGTGGCGGAGCCGCTCCGCCGCGATGCGTTTCCCGGACTGATGATCGGCGTGATGCTGGTGGCGTCGATCGCGCACGGGCTGGCGCCCGTGGTTCCGCGGGAGATCGGGGTGCTGGCCGCCTGGGTCGCGGGGTGCGCGGTGTGGGGCCGGTTGCCGCGCCGGGCCCGGATCCAGGTCGGGGCGATGCTCGGGCTCGGCCTGGGCTGCATCGTGGCGGTGGCCGCTCGCGGCGCCGAAGTCGAATGGGGGGACGTGGCGGGACGTTCGCTGCCGATCCTCACCCTGCTCGCCGGGACCGCGTTCCTCCGCCTCGTCTGGCGTGCCGGGATCGGAGGCGGTGACGACTCCGCCGCGCCGCGCGGGACCGGCGCGTACCTGCGCACGATGGCGGGGGTGCACCTGTTCGGCGCCGTCATCAACATCTCCGCCCTGGTGGTGTTCGCGGATCGCATCGCCCGGTCTGCGCCCCTCGGCCGCCGCGAGGTCGTGATGCTCGGCCGCTCGTACTCGATGGTCGCCTACTACTCGCCGTTCATCGGCGGCGTCGCCCTTGCGCTGGGTCTCGTGCCGGGGGTGCGTTTCCCGGTGCTGGTGCTGGCCGGGGTTGCCCTCTCATGCGTGGGCTTCCTCGTGGCCGCCCTCCTCGGCCGTCTCGAAGAGGGCGAGGCGATCGCCGGGTTCCAGGGCTATCCCTTTCGCGCCGACGGTCTCTGGCAGCCGGTCGCCCTGCTCGGCTCGGTGGCGGCCGTGCACTGGACATGGCCGTCGCTGCCGGTGCTGCTGGTGATCGCGCTGCTGGCGCCGCTGCTCGCCGCGGCGGCGCTCCTGGTGCGGTCCGGCGCCGCCGGCGCGGTGCGGACGGTGGCGCGCTTCACGGTGACCGAGCTTCCCGGCATGAGCGGCGAGCTGACCCTCTTCCTCGCCGCCGGGGTGCTGGGAGGGGGGCTCACCGGCCTGGTCTCCGCGTATCCATCCGCGATACCGGCGTTCCCGCTCACCACCGTGACCGCCACCGCGGCCCTCGCCGGCATCGTGGTCCTCGCCGCGGCCGGCGTGCATCCGCTGGTGTCGGTCACCACCCTCGTCGCGGTGGCCTTGCCGGCGTCACCCGATCCGACCCTGCTGGCGGCGGTATGCATCGTCGGATGGGGCATCGGCTCGGCCGTGAGCCCGTATTCCGGTATCAACCTGGTGCTGGCGGCGCGTTGCGGCGTATCGAGCTGGGTGTTCCCGCGCTGGAACGCGATGTTCTGCACGATCATGGTGCTCGCGGCAGGGCTGGTGTTCGCGGGGTATGCTGCGCTGACGCGGTGATCACGGGCAACGGGAGCCGCCGGGGCACGGACCCGGTGCGGCATCGACGATGAGCGGTCGGGATGCTGCCGCGCTTCCGTATGAGGATCGAGGACGGAGAGCGGGAGCCGGCGGGGCATGGGTGATATGCAAGAGCTGTTGACGGAGACGGTCCGGCGCACGGTCCGGTTCCTCGAATCCCTCCCCGAGCGCCGGGTCGCCGCGTCTCGCGAGGCAAGCGAGCTCGTGCCGGCGCTCGGCGGAGCGCTGCCGCACCACGGGATGCCCGCATCGGAGATCCTCGCGCGGCTGGACGAGATCGGCGGTCAGGGGGTGGTGGCGAGCGCCGGGCCGCGCTACTTCGGCTTCGTCACCGGCGGCGTTCTGCCGGCCTCGCTGGCCGCGAGCTGGCTCGCGGCGGCCTGGGACCAGAACGCCTTCAGCGAGGTGAGCTCACCGATCGGCGCCGCGATCGAGCGGGTGGCGATGCGTTGGGTGATCGAGATCCTCGACCTGCCGGCGGACGCGGGCGCCGCGTTCGTCACCGGCGCGACCATGGCCAACTTCACCGCGCTCGCGGCGGCCCGGCGCGCGGTGTTGCTCGCGCACGGCCACGACGTGGATCGGGACGGGCTGGGTGCGGCGCCGGAGATCACCGTGGTGGCCGGCGAGCAGGCCCACGCCACGCTGTTCAAGGCGCTGGGCATGCTCGGCCTCGGGCGCGGGCGGGTCGTCCTGGCGCCGGTCGACGGACAGGGCCGCATGCGTGCCGATGCGCTTCCCGCCCTGAACGGTCCCGCCATCGTGTGCACCCAGGCGGGGAACGTGAACACCGGAGCGTTCGATCCGGTGGGCGCGGTATGCGACGCGGTGCGCGCGGGCGACGTATGGATCCACGTGGACGGCGCCTTCGGCCTGTGGGCGAGGGCGTCGGGCCGGCTCGCGGCGCCGGCGGCCGGCGTCGAGCACGCCGACTCGTGGGCGACCGACGCGCATAAATGGCTCAACGTCCCCTACGACAGCGGACTCGCCATCGTACGCGACGCCGGGATGCTGCGCGGCGCGATGTCGGTGCAGGCGGAGTACCTTCCCGACCGGACGAGCCGGGATCCGTTCGAGTTCACGCCGGAGACCAGCCGCCGCATGCGCGGCCTGGAGGTCTGGGCGGCGGTGGCGTCGCTGGGCCGCGACGGCATCGAGGAGCTGGTGGAGCGCAACTGCCGCCAGGCCCGGCGGTTCGCGGCCGGACTGCGTGACGCCGGCTGCGAGGTCCTCAACGACGTGGTGCTCAACCAGGTGCTCGTCGCGTTCGGGGACGATCGGGCCACCACCGAAGTGATCCGCGGCGTGCAGCGCGAGGGCACCTGCTGGTGCGGGGGGACGCGCTGGAACGGCCGCGCCGCGATGCGGATCAGCGTCTCCTCGTGGGCGACCACCGATGACGACGTGGAGCGGAGCCTCGCCGCGATCCTCCGCGTCGCGGGCGACGTGCGCGGAGCGGGTCGGGCCGGACGGTGACCGTGGTCGGCGGCCGGCGCGGGGAATCGACCGCCGCCTCCGGAGGGCGGGGTTCCGGTTTCGTCCGGTCGGACGGGCTCCGCAATCACGCCGCCGGCAGCACGTAGTCGATTCGGAACGTCTCCCGGATCACGTGCGCGACAGGCGCGCTGCCGCCGGCCATGCCCTGGCCGAGGCCGGCCCACCGCGCCTGCCAGTCCCCGGATTCCGCCACCTCGGGCCGCGCGCATTCCGCGAGCAGCAGATAGCGTTGCGAGCCCGGCCCACCCTCGTAGATGCCGCGTTCGGTCGTCTCGATGCCGGAGATGGCGGCGTCGATTCCGTAGAGCTTCACGCGGCCGACCTGGGGCAAGGCGGTCCATCCGGGAAGCAGATCGTCCCGGATCGACGTCCGCAGCTCGTCCGCCGCCGCCGGCGCGAGGTCGAAACGGATGGACACCAGATAGGGCGACTCGCGCAAGGAGGTGTCGCCATGCGCGGCGATCAGCGTGTAGACGTTGCGCGAAGGTCGGCGGAAATGGCCGAGCGACTCCCTGGTCCATGGCGTTGGGTCGTCGAGCCGTTCCAGGTAGCCGTCGCTGCCGAGGACACCCGCGTTCTCGGTGAGGTACGTCATCAGATACCAGGGAGCATCGCCGACGTCCCGATAGCGGCGGCCCTCCCGAAACCCCGGCACCGACACCCGTTCCGGCATGTGCTCGCAGTTGTGCCACTCCAGGAACCGCATCTCGTAGTCCGCATCGATTTCGGCCCAGAACGCCATCAGGCCGGCGGGCTCCGCAGGTGTCATGGTCTTGTCTCCATCCATCGGCAGGAGCTTGCGTTTCGTCATGAGCGCACGATAGCCCGCGTATCATGGACGGTCAAAGCCGGCCGGGACGTTGCTGCCGTCGTGCCGCGGCATGGGGTACGGGGCCGCCGTCACGAGGCAGTGATGGAAGGCGTGGCAAAGTGGAGCGGCGCGCGCGATGAAGCTGCATCATTCGAACCGGATGGAGGCGCTGGCGGGCGCGCTTGCCCGCCTCATGCGTGCGGAGCCCGGCGATCCCTTCGCCCCGGAGAGGGTCGTCGTGCCGCATCCCACCATCGGACGCTGGCTCTCGCTGGAGCTCGCGCACGCGCTCGGCATCGCGGCCAACGTCCGTTTCGAACAGCCGGCGGAGTTCGCCTGGTCGCTCATGCGCGAGGCGGTGCCGGACCTTCCCCGGGAGTCGGCGTATACCCCGGCGCGGCTGCGGTGGCGTATCCACGACGTGTTGCCGGAGCTGGCGGAGGGGCCGGCACGCGCGGTGCGGGGCTACCTCGGGGACGGAGACCCGCGCAAGCGCTTCGAGCTCGCGGACCGCCTCGCCCGGGTCTTCGACCGCTGCCTGCTCTACCGCCCGGACTGGATCCGGGAATGGGAGCGCGGGGCGGCCCCGCACTGGCAGGCGCGGCTATGGCAGCGCTTGGTCGGGGAAGGGCGGGAAGCCGCGGCAGGCCACTGGGTCGCGGCCATCGACGCCTTCCGGGAACGGCTTGCCGCCGGCGTCCGCCCCCCCGGCTGGCCCCGTCGCGCGGCTTTCTTCGCGGTGTCCTCCTTCTCGCCCTCGTACCTCGACGTGCTGCGCCGGGCCGCGGAGGGGATCGAGATCCACCTGTTCATGCTCGTCCCGTGCCGGGAGTACTGGGGCGACATCCGCTCGCGGCGCGAGATCGCCCGTCGGGACGGAGGCGGTGATCCCGATGCGGGCTACTTCACCGAGGGCAACGAGCTGCTGGCGGCGTGGGGGCGGGCGGGGCGCGATACGTTCGACGCTCTCGTCGAGGGCGAGAGCGTGGAGTGGGAGGAGCACTTCGTGCCGCCGGACGGCGCCTGCCGGCTCGCCGCGGTGCAGCGGGACGTCCTCGACCTCCGCCTCGCAAGCGAGGCGGCGCTCGCGAGCGAGGGGGCGGAGGCCGAAGCGGCGCCGGAGGACGTTCCATCGGCCTGCGCGGCAGGAGTGGTAGCGCCGGCAGGGGCGCCCTCCGACGATTCGCTCCGGATCCACGTCTGCCACTCTCCCTTGCGCGAGGCCGAGATCCTGCACGACCAGCTTCTCGCCCTCTTCGACGCCCACCCGGACCTCGAGCCGGCCGACGTCCTCGTGCTGACCCCGGACCTCGCGGTCTACGGACCCGCCGTCGAGGCGGTGTTCGGCGCGGCGGGACGCATCCCCTGCCACGTCGCCGCACGGGGAGGGGAGTCGCGCACCCTGCGCGCGTTCCTCGACCTGCTCGATCTGCCGGGCTCGCGCCTGGCGGCGGAAGCGGTCCTCGCGCCGCTCGACGCGCCAGCGGTCCGGGCCAGATTCGGGATCGGCGAGGGTGACCTTCCCGCCCTGCGCGGACTGGTCCGGGAAGCCGGAATCCGCTGGGGCGCGGACCAGGCCCACCGGGGGGCGGAGGGGCTGCCGGAAACGGCCGGCCATACGTGGCGGCAGGGGCTGCGCCGCCTCCTGCTTGGGTACGCGATGCCGGACGCGGACGCACTCGTCGAAGGGCTCGTGCCCTGTCCGGCCGGGGCGGACGGATTCGGCGCCGGAGAGGTGGACGCCGAGCGGCTCGGCCGCTTCGTCTCGTACTGCGAGGAGGCGATCGGGCTGGGCGCCCGGCTCGCCGGGGAGCGCCGGCCGTTGGAGTGGGCGGGGGTGCTCCGGGGCGTGGTCAACCGTTTCCTCGCGGATGGTCCCGGCCCCGCGCACGGGGCCGCTCCCGCACGCGGGGGTGCCGGGATCTTGGGGACCGCTGGGAGGGGTGGGGGGACCAGGACCGCCGGGGGGATCGGAGACCGGCGCTTCGCGAGGGAGCCGGCAGGTGAGGTCGACGCGGTGCGCGCACTCGTCCGGGACTTCGGGCACGAGGCCGGGCACGGCGAATCGCCGGTGCCGTTCGCGCTCGTGCGTGACGTCCTGCGCGAGCGGGCGCGCGACGTCTCCGGCGAGCCCGCGCGACTCGCCGACGGGGTGACGGTGGCGGGCCTCGCACCCGGCCGCGTGTTCCCGGCCGCGGTGGTCTGCGTCGCCGGCATGAACGACGGAGCCTTCCCCCGCACTCCCTCGTATCCCTCTTTCGACCTGATGGCCGCCGGTCCCGCCCGCCGGGGCGACCGGGACGAACGGCACGAAGACCGGTTCGCGTTCCTGGAAGCGCTCCTCGCGGCCCGCCGCTGCTTCCTGGTGAGCTACACCGGACGCGGCCTGCGCGACGACGCCCCGATCCCGCCCTCGGTGCTGGTGGACGAGCTGAAGGACTACCTCGCGCTGCGTTTCCCGGGCGCCGCGATCGAGACCCGGCATCCCTTGCAGCCGTTCAGCCCGCGTTACTTCCTGGGCGGCCCGCCGCCGGCGCCAAGGGAGGCGGCAGGCGTCGCGGGCGAAGCCGCGCACCCTCCGGCGGACGGAGCGGTGGAAGGAGGCGGTGACGGGGCGATGCGGCCGGTGAATGGAGCGGCGGATGGAACGCCGGGCGGCCGTTCGCCGAAAGGCGAAGGGCTGTTCAGCTACTCCCGCGGCATGTGCGAGGCGGCGCGGGCGATGCTGGTCGGGGAGCAGGACCCCGCCCGACCCGGACGCTTCGCGCGGCCCCTGCCCGAGCCCGACGAGTCCCGGCGGGTCGTCGATCCGGCCGAGCTGGTCTCGTTCTTCGCTCATCCCGCCCGCTTCTTCCTCCGCCACCGGCTCGGCGTGCGGCTGGAAGTCGAGGACGCCACCCTCGACGAGGAGGAGCCCTTCGAGCTCGACGGCCTGGAACGGTATCAACTCCGGTCGGAGGTCTGGTCCCGGATGCGGGCGGGGGCTGCCCCCGAGCGGACGGAGGCGCTGATGTCGGGCCGCGGACGGCTCCCCCAGGCCGGTCTCGGGCGCGTCGTCCACGAGCGCGAGTGGCAGGAGGCGCAGCAGCTCGAGAAGCAGCTTGCCCCATACCGTGCGGCGCTGGACGCCCCCCCGCGCGAAGTGGACTTCGAGATCGGCGGATTCCGGGTCGTGGGCGCTCTGGAGCGCATCGGCCCGGACGGGACGATGGCGTGGCCGCGGCTCGGCCGGCTTCGCGCGCGGGACCGGATCGAAATCTGGCTGCGCCTGCTCGCATGGGCCGCGGCGGGCAACCGTCCGGTGGACGCCGTGGGCATCTCACGGGAGCGCAAGGGGAAGCAATACTCGTGGAAGTCCGAGCCGTTCCCGGCCCCCGAGCGCGCAGGGGAGCAGATCGAACGCTGGCTTCGCGCCTGGTGGCGGGGCCTCGCGGCGCCGCTTCCCTTCTACCCCGAGACCTCGTACGCCTACGCCCACGGGATCGCACTGCCTGGAAAAGTCGCCGGCGAGGCCGTGCAGGAGGCGGCCCTGGCCAAGGCTATGGACAAGTGGATCGGGAACGGCCACCAGTGGGGGGAAGGGGACGATCCCTGTCTCCGCCTCGTCCACGACGGCGAGTCTCCGCTCACCTCCGAGTTCGAGGACCTCGCGGTCGAGCTTCTCGTACCCCTCATCGATCCGCCCGAGGGCGGTCCGGCCCCCGCCGGTGAATAGCGCACCGCCCGTCGGCGGGCTGGCCGGCGTCGCGAATGCCCGTCATTCCCCGTCATCCTCGCGAAAGCGGGGAGAAAGCGGGAATCCACTTCAATCACAAGGGCCCCTGGATTCCCGCTTTCGCGGGAATGACGGATTGTGTTCGCGGAAGTCTGTGTTCGCGGAAGTCTGTGTTCGCGAAAGCCCGCGCCCGCGAAAGCCTGCGCCTGCGAAAGCCTGTGCCCGCGAAAGCCTGTGCCCGCGAAAATCGCCTGTTGACGAGCTGATCGAGGCCGCCCGCGATTCCGCTGTGCGGAATTGCCAAGCTCCCGCGCCGGCGGTCGCCGGGCGTCCTCCGCAGCGACGTTCGGTGAGCCATGCAGGCTGACCGGACCCCGATCGATCTGCCGCTCGGTGGCGGCGGGACGACGTTCATCGAGGCGAGCGCGGGGACCGGGAAGACCCGCGCGATCACCACCCTGGTGGCCCGCCTGGTGGTCGAGCAGGGTTGGCGCCTCGACCGGATCCTGGTCGTCACGTTCACCCGGGCGGCGACCGCGGAGCTTCGGGACCGGATCCGGCGGACCCTGGGCGGCGCCCTCGCCGCGGCAAGGGGGAGGGCCGCCCTGAGCGCGGCGGCCGGGGAGGTGATGCCCCGGAAGCCCGGACCGGGAGCCGCCGATCCTTTCCGGGGTCCTGACACCTCCGGTGCCGCCGGTGCGCAGCCGGAGTCGGCGATGCACGTTTCGGAGACGTCGAGGGAGTCAGAAGAGTCGGGGGAGCCGGAAGAGTCGGGGGAACCAGGAGGGTCGGGGAATCCGGGAGAATCGGGGAATCCGGGAAAGTCGGAGGATCCGGAACGGTCGCGGCATCCGCACGAACCGGAACATCCGGGAAGAAAGGGCGTCCCGCCCGCCCCGGTCATTCCCGCGAAAGCGGGAATCCGGACACCGGGGGAGCGGGAGACGGCGCAGGGAGATTCACAGGCGCAGGAGCTGGTCGCGGCATGGGAGCGGGGGGGCGGGGTCGATCTCGCCGACGCGGCCCGGCGTCTCGAAGCCGCCCTGCACGACATCGACCGGGCGGGGATCTGCACGATCCACGGGTTCTGCCAGCGGGCGCTCGCCGATCTCGCCTTCGAGAGCGGGTTTCCCTTCGGCTTCGAGGTGAGCGGCGGCGATGCGGGCATGGTCGCCGCGGCGGTCCGGGACTTCTGGCGTCGCCGGCTGTATCCGGCCTCGACCCTGCTGGTGCGCCATGCGGTCGAGAGCGGGTTCCTGCCGTGCGACGATCTGACCGAATGGACCTCGCGCCGGCGTGCCGGCGTCGCCGAGGTGCGGGGCGGCGAGCCGCTTGCGGAACCCATCGAGGAGCAGGAGGCGGCATGGCGGGACGTGTTCGAGGCGGTCCGGGCCGAGTGGGAGCAGCACCGGGAGACGTTCCGAACCGAGATCCGGGATGGGCAGTGGCTGAACCGCAGTCGTTACCGGTCAAACCGGATCGAGGAGGATCTCGACGGGCTGGAGGTGCTGTTCGCCGCCGCCGAGCCGCGCCTCCCCCCGCCCGAGTTGATCGCCCGCTACGGCCGGACGCAGCTTTCCAAGTCCGTGAAGAAGCGCTTCGCCCTGCCCGAGCACCCGCTGTTCGACGCATTCGACCGCCTGGAGGAGGCGTCGGAGGCGTTGCGGTCGGCCTGTGACCAATGGCTCCGGTGGGCGCACCGGGACATGCTGGCCGACGTGCGCGAATCCGTCCGCCGCCGGGTGCGCGAGGATCGGCGCCTCGGCTACGACGACCTGCTGTCGGAGCTGGGGGACGCTCTTGCGGGACCGCACGGGGAGCGTCTTGCGGCCCGTATCCGCCACGAGTACCCGTGCGCCCTCATCGACGAGTTCCAGGACACCGATCCGGTGCAGGCCGCCATCTTCACGCGGGTGTACGGCGAAGGACGCCGCGGCGCGAAGCAGGAATCGGCCGACCCGGCGGTTGTCCGCGGCGAGCGCTACGGCGAAGACCACCGTGGCGCGGAGCAGGAATCGGCCGACCCGGCGGTCGCCCGCGACGAGCGCTATGGCGAAGCCCATCGCGGCACGGAGCAGGACGCGGTCGACCCGGCGGTCGCCCGCGGCGAGCGTTACGGCGAAGCCCATCGCGGCACGGAGCAGGACGCGGCCGACCCGGCGGTCGCCCGCGACGAGTGCTACGGTGAAGCCCACCGTGGCGTGGAGCAGGACGCGGCCGACCCGGCGGTCGCGCGCGGCGAACGCTACGGCGAAGCCCGTCGTGGTGCGGAGCAGGAAGCGGCGGGCACGGATGACCTCTTCGTCGCAGGCCATCCGAAGACCGGACACTCGTCACAGCCAGCCTTCAGCGGCGCGGGCGGCTTCTTCGCGGTAGGCGATCCGAAGCAGTCCATCTACCGCTTTCGGGGGGCGGACGTCTACGCCTACTTGGCGGCCCGGCGCCCCGCCCGCGAGCGCCTTGCGCTCGGGCGGAACTGGCGCTCGGTGCCCGCCCTCGTCGAGGCGGTGAACGCGGTGTTCGCCGCCCCCGATGCGTTCGTGATCCCCGGGATCCCGTACCACCCGGTGGCCGCGGCCCGGCCCGGCGGCAATCCGCTGCGGATCGCCCCCGGCGGTGACGGAGACGACGCCCCGCTCGAACTCCCCCCTGGGAGCGGCGCGTCCCTCCGGGACGCGGGCGTCCCGCCCGCAGGGGGTGCCGCGACCACCGGGCAAGGCCACATCTTCGATCCCGGAACCGCCGGCGACCCGCCCGCAACCGGCGGTGCCGTAGGCAACGCCCCCTTCGAATTCCGGCTCCTGCCGGACCCGGAGGAAGCCGGAAAGCATCACACGAAGGAGAGCGCGAGCCGGATCGCCGCGGAGGCGGCCGCGAACGAGATCGCGCACCTGCTGGCTCGGGCCGCGCACGGCGAGGCCACGATCGATAGAGAACCGCTCACCGGCGCGGACGTCGCGGTGCTGGTCCGCACCCGCGCCCAGGGCCGGCTGATCGCGGAAGCGTTGCGCGCGCGCAGGGTGCGCAGCGTCGAGATCGACGACCGCAGCGTGTTCGAGACGGACGAGGCGGAGCAGGTCGAGCGCTTGCTGTGGGCGCTCGCAGAACCGGGGCGGGAGGCCAGGGTGCGCGGGGCGCTGGCCGGCGCCCTGTTCGGGCTCGACGCCGCCGCGCTGCACGCCCTGGGCGAGGACGAGGCGGCATGGAGCGGGTGGGCGGAGCGGGTCGCGGGCTGGCGCTCGGAGTGGGAGGCGCGCGGCATCGGCCCGGTCCTGCTGAAGCTGCTCGACGGGGAGGGCGGCGCGGAGCGCCTTCTCGCCCGGCCGGGCGGGGTGCGCAGGCTCACGAACTTCCGGCACCTCGCCGACCTCTTGCAGGAAGCGGAGACCGGGCGCCGGCTCGCGCCGGCGGAGCTCGCCGCCTGGCTGAGCCGCAGCCGGTCCGCCGCCATCGGGGGCAAGGCGGTGGACGAGAGCGCCCAGCTCCGGCTCGAGAGCGACGAGGCGCTGGTCAGGATCCTGACCGTGCACGCGGCCAAGGGCCTGGAGTTCCCCATCGTGTTCTGCCCCTTCGCCTGGGACGCCCCCGCCCGGAGGCGCGGCAACGAAGGGGACGTCGCCTACCACCTGGACGCGAAGGCGGGCTACCGGGAGGTCCTCGACCTCGACCCGGACGAGCGGGCCAGATCCATCGCGCGGGTCGAGGAGTTCGCGGAATCGGTGCGGCTCCTGTACGTCGCGCTCACACGGGCGAAGTACCGCTGCGTGGTCACGTGGGGACGGGTCGGCGGCGCCGAACATGCACCGCTCGCGTGGCTCCTCCACCGGGCCCGGCCCGGATCAGCTCCGGCGGCAGGGCCGGGCGGCGGTCCGGGGAGCATTCCCGGTGCGGAGAGGGCGGATGGCGGGCCGGAGGGCAGTCCCGGCGCGGAGGAGCCGGGTGATGGCTCGGAGGACGGCTTCGATACGGGGGAAGCGGACAGCGTTCCAGGGAGCGGCTTCGAGGCGGGGTGGCCGGAGGCGGCCGTCGCCGCGCTGAAGGCCGCCGCCGATCGGTTCAAGGCGTTGAGCGCTTCGGACTGGCGCGGCGAGGTCGAGGCGTTCGCGCGGCGTCTGCCGGATGCGGTCCGGGTCACCGTGCTCGATGCGGACCCGCCTCCGCTCCGCGCGCCGACGTTCCCCGAAGGCCCGCCCCCGGTGCTCACGGCGCGCGAGCCGGGCCGTCCCCTCCGGCGCATCCGGCAGTTGACCAGCTTCACCGCGCTCTCCGCCGAGGCGTTTGCCGTCGGCTCCGGCCGGCCGGCGGTCGAGGGTGGCGGCGCCGAGGTCGACCGGCCGGACCACGACCAGCATGAGGCGCCGGCCGACGACACCGGGGAAGACACGGAGGCCGCGGACGGAGCGGGGCGCGGGCGCAGCGCGTTCACCTTCCCGCGGGGGCCGGTGGCGGGAAGCTGCCTGCACCGGATCTTCGAACGGCTGGACGAACCGCCGGGAATCGGTTCGAACGAGCCCGATCTCGACGCGATCTGCCGCGAAACCCTTGAAGACTTCGGGATCGGCGAGGAATGGAGTCCGGTGGCGCGCGCCATGGTCGAGCGCACCCGCGCGGTACGCCTTCACGAGCCGGGGCGGGAAGGCCCGGAGGAGGGCGACGGTTCGACGGGAAGTGCCGGTCCGGGGCAGCGCGCGGGGGCAAGGAGGGGCGCCGGCTCGAAGCAGGAGGCCGGTTCGAGCGAAGGAGTCGATTCAAGCGGAGCAGGCGGAGGCGGATCCGGCGGGGCGGGCGGCTTCCGCCTGGACGATCCGGCGACCCGCCGGCTCGTCGAGCTGGAGTTCCACTTCCCGGTGGAAGGGCTCGACCGGGAACGCCTCGCCGCCCGGCTCGGCGAGCACGGCTACCCGCATCCCTTCGCACGGCCGTCGACGGACGGAGCGGGAGAATCCCAACCTCCGATCCACGGCTTCCTGCGGGGCTACGTCGATCTGGTGGTCGAGCACGCGGGGCGCTGGTACGTCCTCGACTACAAGTCGAACTGGCTCGGCCCGGCTCCCGCCGACTACGGGCCGGAGGCCCTCGCCGAAGCAATCCGCGCGGGCGGCTACCCGCTCCAATACCTCATCTACCTCGTCGCGCTGCACCGCTATCTCGCGACCCGCCTCCCCGGATACGACTACGAGCGCCACGTCGGCGGGGCCTTCTACCTCTTCGTACGCGGCATCGACCCCGCCGCCGGCCTGCGCCGCGGCGTGTACTTCGACCGGCCACCGGCCGCGTGCCTGCACGCACTCGACGAATGCTTCAGAGGGATGGTTTCA
The DNA here is from genome assembly GCA_965204915.1 of Gammaproteobacteria bacterium. Lineage (GTDB taxonomy): Bacteria > Pseudomonadota > Gammaproteobacteria > HK1 > HK1 > HK1. The sequence continues at coordinate 1,163,717 of OZ242023.1, forward strand.
GAGGGATGACCTGACCATGCCGGGCGGGCACCTGGTTCGTGGAAGCTCAACCGCGTAGCGACACCAACTGCCCGTACAGCGCCCTCGGAACGATCACGCCGTCCCGCTCGGCCTGTTCCCGCAGCGCGAACCGGCGCTGCCCCGGCAGGCGGGCGCCGGGCTGCTCCTCGATGGCGGCGAGGAGATCCTCCAGGCGGGCTCCGAACCGGCCCTCGGAGAAGGGGCCCGGATCGATGGCGAGGAGAAGCTGGCCCGCCCGCGGCGGTGCGCCCTCCGCCGTGAAGTAGGAGCTCGACTCGAAGCCGAAGCACGAGGCGGACAGCGCTCCGGCCAGGACCTCCACCATCAGCGCGAGCTGGGCGCCCTTGGCGTCGCCTATGGGCGCCATGGTGCCGGCCATGGCCTCCTTGGCGTCGGTGGTCGGATTGCCCGAGGCGTCGAACGCCCAGCCCGGCGGGATCGGCTCGTCCGCCTGCGCGGCCACGTTGATCCGCCCGCGCGCCACCTTGCTCAGGCTCATGTCGATGACCAGCGGCGGATGGTGGGCGCGGGGCGCGGCGAAGCCGATCGGGTTCGTGCCGAACAGCCCGCGGTGGCCGCCCCACGGCGCGATGGCCTGGGGTCCGTTGCAGAGGCTCATGGCGATGAAGCCGGCCCTCGCCAGCGGCTCGACGTGGTGGGCGGCGACCCCGGAGTGGTGCGAGTTGCGGATCGCCGCCGCCGCCACCGGGGAGGTCGCGAGGAGATCCCCGAGGGTCCGTTGCGCGAGCGCGATCGCCGGGTAGGCGAATCCGTCGCGGGCATCGACGACGGCGGCCGGGCCGTCGAGCCGGACCGCCTCCGGGGTGGCGTGCCCGTCCACCTTGCCGCTGCGCGCCTGCGCCGCGTAGGAGGGGACCCGGGATGCGCCGTGCCCCTTCTGCCCGTCGGCCTCCGCCCCGGCCAGTGCGTCCGCGACCCGCTCCGCGTTGCCGCGGGCGGTGTCGTGGGCGACCAGGATTTCGACGATGAGGGCGCGTAGCTCGTCGAGCTGAAGTCGTACGTCGGTCATGGATCGGTTCCGAATCGGCGGATCGGCCCGCGGGACGCGGCGCGGGGTGACGGTGGGAGGCGATGCGCGCGACGTTCACGCCGTGGAAGGCTGCCCGACGACCGCACCGGTGCGGGGAAGCATCAGGACCGCCGCGAGGATCCCGCCCGCCGCGACCGCCATCACCACGAAGAGCATGCCGAAGCCCCGGCTCGCGTGGATCCCGGCGATGACCGGCAGGGTGGAAGCCATGACCGAGAAGGTCACGATGTAGCGGATGGAGTAGACGCGGCTGCGCCACCCGCTCCTGGTGATCCGGCCCACGAGCACGTCGTTGATCGGGATCTGCCCGAACACCACGAGCATGAAGGCGACCGCGACCATCAGGGCGGCAACCCCGGTGAGCTGGTACATGAGCGCGAAGAACACCGCCTGCAATCCCGCGACGAAGGCGAACACGGTGCGCACCGAGTGGTGGTCGACGAGGTACCCGACCACGAGCTGCGCGAGGGCCGCGACCGCGAACACCAGGAAGGCGTAGCCGCCGACGGCGGTGGCGGACCCGGCGAGCTCGGTGAGCCGCTCGTCGAAGATCTTCGGGAGCGCGAACGTGGTGCTCTGGAAGATCAGGCCGCCGACCGCGGTCGTGAACACGATGATCGAGAGCACGCGCACGAACGTCGCCCGCTCGATGGCGGAGGCACCGGCCGCCGCCAGCTTTGCAGCCGGTGCCTGCTTCGCGGTCGTAGCGTTCCCCGTGGCCTCGGCCCGCCTCGTGGCCTCGGCCTGCCTTCCGGCCGCCGCCTGCTTTCCGGCCGTGCCGTGGTCGCCGCCGCCACCGGCGCCGCCCGCGGGATCGGCCGCCCGGCTCGTCCGCCCGGACCACAGGAACAGCGCGTAGGCCGCGCCGAGACCGATGGAGACGGCGCCGGGCAGGACGAAGGCGCTGCGCCAGCTCCCGGTGTCGATGAGCCAGCCGGTGAGCAGCGCGGCGGCGGCGACCCCCAGGTTGCCGAACACGCCGTTGACCGCGAGCGGGATGCCGGTCTTCTTCCGTCCGTGCACGACCATCGCGAGACCGACCGGATGGTAGATCGCGGCGAACACCCCGATCGCGAACAGCCCCAACGCGATCTCGACGGGGGAGCCCGCCAGCGCCGTGGCGATCGAGCTCGCCCCGATGCCGATGAAGAAGATCACCATCATCCCTTCCCGGCTCCACTTGTCCGCGATCCATCCGGCCGGGATGGCGCAGATCCCGAACGCGACGAACCCCGGCGTGGCGTAGGGGATGAGCGCCGCATAGCTCATTCCCCACTCCTCGGCAAGCCGCAACGCCGCCACCGTCGCGAAGATCAGCATGAAGAGATGGTCGAGGAAATGCCCGACGTTGAGGAACAGGAAGTTCAGGCGATCGCGTGTCATCTCGGGCGAAGAGCTCCTGATCCGGTATGCGGCACCATCGAGTGCGCGGCGGCGGTTCCCGCCGGCGAACGGCCCACGCGCCCCGTCCCGGCACGAGAAGCGTGCAGGCCGTCTTCTTGTGCTATCTTTCCCGCCACGTGGCAGATTCCTCCTTCCATCAACGGTCCGGAATGGCTGCGGAAGGGGCGGACGGCTCCGGAATCCATGCAGTCATCATCAAGGGGGTCCCGATGACCGATCGAATGCGCGCCATGCTCCGCGGAGCGGGAAGTATCATGGATATCCATCCGGATCCAAGACGCTATGAACGTTTCATCTCGACCGCACCGGCCGAGGAGCGGATCGGAGACTACTGGAACCGCGTAGGGAAGCGTATCCGGGACGCAGCCGCAAGGGTTCATCATGAGCCGAAAACGTCGACCCGCTCCGAAGAAACCATCCCGCCCGCCGACGAAATCGAGGGGCGGGCCTCCTGACCAGTCCGGTCGAGTCATCACGCAGGTTCTTCACGAAGAGCGCCGTATTTCCGGGCCTCTGCCCACACCGGACATCCTGCTTGGGTACGACGATGTGCTGCCGGGCGCCGCCGAGCGCATCATGCGCATGGCGGAGAAGGAGCAGGCCATGGTCGAGAGGGATCGGGCGAGTGCTCGGGAAGTTGAAGGGATCGCGGTCCGGGCAGCCACCGCGGACAACAGGCGCGGGCAGATATTCGGCTTCCTGGTCGCGCTCGCGGCGTTTGGCACCGCAAGCTATCTCGGTTACCTGGGGCACGGGGCCGCTGCCGCAATCGTCGGCGGCGGGACGGTGGTGGCGCTGGTGACGGTCTTCGTCACGGGCCGGCGCCATCAAAGCCCTTGATTCCCGTGGTGCGAACCGGTGGCGGTTTCGCCATGCACCGGCGCCATCGGAGAGACCGGCCCTCGCGGTCCGGGCCAACGCCGCGCAGTAGCGGCCTCATCCGCCAGCTCGAAACACGATGTCCGTGATCAGGCAGGCATCCGTAGATCCACGCCCGAGACCCGACCGGGGAGAGAACCCATGAGCAACGACACCAAGGTGACGATCGCCCTGCTCGACACGATCCAGGATGCGTTCAACCGTCATGACGTGGACGCCATCCTGTCGTACTTCGCCGAGGACGGGGAGTGGCTGATGGCGCGGGGGCCGGACCCGTGGGAGGCGAGGCGGCTGCGCGGGAAGCAGGCCATCGGCGACGTGCTGCGCGCCCGCTATGCGGTCATTCCGGACATGCGGTGGGTGGACATGCAGCACTTCATCGACGCGGGCGGCAGCCGGGCCTGCTCCGAGTGGACGGTGAAGGGCACGCCCAGGGAAGGCCCGCCCCTCGATTCCCTCGGCTGCGACCTCTGGACCTTTCGCGACGGGCGGATCACGAAGAAGGATACGTACTGGAAGTTCATCGACGGCTGAGTGAAGCGATGCCGGAGAGCGGGTGTCGGAAGAGGGGTGGAGCGAATGGCAGAATGGCGATGAGACACGAAGAGCTCGCGGAGCTCGACGCAACCGGGTGCGCCGCACTGGTGCGGGCCGGCGAGCTGGCCCCGCTGGAGCTCGTCGATGCCGCGATCGAGCGGGCCGGGCAGGTCAACGGGACGCTCAACGCGATCGTGACCACGATGTACGAGCGGGCGCGCGAGACCGCCCGCTCCCATCCCGGCGCGGGCATCTTCGCCGGGGTGCCCTTCCTGATGAAGGATTTTCTCGCCGAGGTCGAAGGAGTGCGCTTCACCGAGGCGAGCGCGTTCCTGAGCGACCACGTCCCGGCCGAGGACAGCGAGCTGGTGCGCCGCTTCCGGGCGGCGGGACTGGTGTTCATCGGCAAGACGAACACCCCGGAGCTCGCGATCGGACCGACCACCGAGCCGCGGCTCTTCGGCCCCACCCGCAACCCGTGGGATACGACACGAACGCCCGGAGGATCGAGCGGAGGCGCGGCGGCGGCGGTATCGGCGCGCGTGGTGCCGATGGCCCACGGCAACGACGCCGGAGGCTCGATCCGCATCCCCGCCTCGTGCTGCGGGCTGGTGGGCCTGAAGCCGAGCCGGGGGCGGGTCTCCCTCGCCCCCCACTACGGTGACCTGTTCTCCGGCTTGGTCTGCGAGCTCGGGGTGACCCGCAGCGTGCGCGACACCGCGGCGCTGCTCGACGCGGTCGCCGGACCCGCGGTCGGGGATCCGTACTTCCCCGCGCCGCCGGCGCGCTCGTATACCGGCGAGGTCGAGCGACCGCCGGGCACGCTGACGATCGGCTTCTCCGCCGAAACCCCGTTCGGCGAGGCCGTCGATCCCGAGTGCGGGCGCGCGGTGCGCGACGCGGCGGCGCTGTGCGAATCGCTCGGCCACGTGGTCGAGGAAGCGCGCCCCGACTACGACGCCGAGACGCTGTGGACGCAGTTCACCACGATGCTCTCGGCCGGCGCGGCCTGGGCGATCGCCGACTGGGAGCGGCGCACCGGCCGAACCGCGGAGCCCGAACACTTCGAGCCCTTCGTGTGGGCGTTCGCCGAACGCGGACGGGCGCTCGGCGCGCACGCCTACCTGCTCGCGGTTCAGGACTTGCAGCGCGCGGTGCGTGATCTGTCCGCGTTCTTCAGCCGCTTCGACCTCTGGCTGACCCCGACCCTGGGGCAGCCGCCGGTGGAGCTCGGCACCCTCGTCTACCGCGGCGGCGATCCCTTCGAGCTGCGCAGGCGCTCCGCGCGGTTCTCGCCCTATACCTACGTGAGCAACGCCAGCGGCCAGCCCGCGATCTCCCTGCCGCTGCACTGGACGGCCTCGGGACTTCCGGTGGGGGTGCATTTCACGGCCCGCTGGGGCGAGGAGGCGACCCTCATCCGCCTGGCGGCCCAGCTCGAACGCGCCCGCCCGTGGGCGGAGCGGCGCCCCGGCGTCTGCGCCGGCTGAGCGGCGCACCTGTCGCATCGCCGGACGGACTTCGGGCCTCGGTGGGCGTGTGTTTCATGGTGGATTGCTGCAATACGGCTCTCCATCCATACGTATTGCATCAATGGCTCTGAACATTCGGAACCGGACCACTGAGGTGGACCCGGTCGTCCGTAATCGGGCGGATTGTCGATGACCGGCGGTTCATCGGCCTGCGAACGGGCTCCGAAGCAGGCGCGACCGCGCTCGACCGGCGGCTTCATCGCACGTCCGGCATCCGGAACGCCAGATGCCCCTCCAGAAAATCCCGCGTCCGCTGCTCGCGGGGGCGCAACAGCACGTCGTCGGGAGGCCCTTCCTCCAGAATCCTGCCCTCGTGCAGGAACAGCACCCGGGTTGCGGCATGGTAGGCGAAGCCGAGCTCGTGGGTCACCACCAGCATGGTCATGCCCTGCTGGGCGAGGGATTTCATCGTTTTCAGGACCTCTCCGACCAGCTCGGGGTCCAGGGCGGAAGTGACCTCGTCGAACAGCATGATGTCCGGACTCATCGCCAGGGCGCGGGCGATGGCGACGCGCTGCTTCTGTCCGCCGGACAGCCGCGCGGGATACTCGTCGGCCTTGTCCAGCAACCCGACACGCGAAAGCTGTTCGCGGGCGATGCCGGCCGCCTCGCTCTTTTTTCGGCCCAGCACCGTTGCCGGCCCCTCCATGACGTTGCGCAAGGCGGTCATGTGGGGGAACAGGTTGAAGTGCTGGAACACCATGCCGACGCGCGCCCGCAGGCGGCACAGCTCGCGCTCCGTGCGGACGATTCTTCCGCCGACGTCGCGGCCCACCGCCTCTCCGCGCAGGAAGACCTGCCCCGCGTCCGGAATCTCCAGAAAGTTCACGCAGCGCAGCAGGGTGCTCTTGCCGGAGCCGCTCGCGCCCAGCAGCGCGACGACGTCACCCTCCTCGACGCGCAGGTCCACGCCCCTCAACACGTCCTGCGCGCCGAACGACTTCCGGATCCCCTCCATCCTCAGAATTTCACCCAATGCCTTCTTCCTCAGTCGCTCCGGCCGAGCTCGCGCTCCAGGCGGTAGGTGAGCCGCACCATCGGATACAGAAGCGCGAAGAACAGCAGTGCGACGACGGTATACACCTCGATCGGGTTGAAATTCTCCAGCGCGATGGTTTTCCCCTGATGCAGCGTTTCCGCGTAGGCGACCACCGACGCGAGGGTGGACATCTTGAACACTTCCACGCCCCGGTTGGTGAGCGGAGGCAGCATCCGCTTGATCGCCTGCGGCAGGATGACCCGGCGCATCATCTGAGTGCCGCGCATTCCCAGCGCACGGGCGCCGTCCCATTGCCCGGGGTCCAGGGACTGGATGCCGCCGCGAAAAATCTCGGCCGAGAACGCGGCGGTATTGAGCGAAATGCCCAGGACCGCGGCGGCGAAGGCGCCGACGTCCACCGGCAGCAGGATCGGCAGCGCGAAGAAGAACCACATGATCTGCACCAGCACCGGGGTGTTGCGGAAGAACTCCACGAAAGCGGCGGACGGCCAGTTGATCCGGCGGTCGCGCGAGCAGCGGCACACGCCGACGACCAGCCCGCCGGCCATCCCCAGCACCATGGTGACGAGGAAGATCTTGAGGGTGCCTTGCAGTCCGGCCAGCAGGACCATCCAGTTTTCGGCGACCGTCGCGAAGTCCCAGCGGTAGCTCACAACGCCTCCTGCTGCGCGGTGGATTCCCCGGAACGGGCGAGGATCCTTTCCAGGCGCCGGACGGCGACGCTGGCGGGCCAGATCGCGAAGAAGTACATCATCGCGGCGACGGTATAGACCTCCAGCGGGCGGTACGTCTGCTGGGCGAGCTGGTTGGCCTGGAACAGGAGATCGGCGTAGGCCACGGCGGAGACGAGCGTCGTCGTCTTCATCAGCTCGATGGAACGCTCCAGAAACGCCGGGATCATCCGCTTGACCGCCTGCGGGACGACAATCCGCCTCATCGTCTGCCAGTGGGTCATTCCGAGCGCCCCCGCTCCCTCCCATTGCCCGCGCTCCACGGAGACGATGCCGCCACGAAAGACCTCCGCGAAGAAGGCCGAGGACTGGACGGAAAAGGTCGCGACCGCGGCCACGTACGGCGTCATGCGGACGTCGATGAGGATCGGCAGGGCGAAGAAGAACCAGAACAACTGCACCAGCGGGGGCGTGGTGCGGAAGAATTCGATCACCACACCCGCCGGGATCGCGACCGCGCGGAGCCGCGACAGCCGCCCCAGCGACAGCACGAATCCCAGCGGAATGCCGAAGCCGAGCGCAAGCAGGGTCACGCGCAGCGTGTTCGCCATGCCCTGTGCGAGGACCCCGAAATCCGCGAAGACGGGGGAGAAATCCCACTCGTACACGAGCGGAACCCCTCCTGGCCGTCTTGCGGAGCCCGCCGGCTACTTGGGTGCGATGGGCGGCATCTTTGCCGGATCGGTGCCGGCGCCGACGAGGTATGCCTCGTACCAGCCCTGCACGCTGCCGTTCTCATGCCAGAACAGGGTGGCGGTGGACAGGAAGTCCCGCCAGGTCTTGTCCGCCTCGCGCCGCACGGCGATCGACGACGGGTTGGCGCGCGGCGGGCTGGGGCGCACCACCTTGCCGCTGCCCAGCTTCTGCTGGAAACGCATCAGCGGCGGCAGGAACAGCACCGCGCCGTCCACGCGCCCGGACTGGAAGGCGGCGATGGTTTCGGCGTTGCCGGGCAGCCGCAGCAGGGTCGCATTCGGCGTGTTCCTGGTCAGGAACGCTTCCATGGAGGTCCCCTGCGGTACCGAAAGCCGCACCTCCGGGCGGTTCAGATCTTCCCATCTGTCCGCCTGCACGTCGTCGCCGACCATGACCCCCAGAGGGTTGAACAGTAGCGGGTAGGTCATGAAGTCCACCGCGACGGCGCGCTTGGGGGTCGGGTCCAGCAGCGGCATCATGTCGATCTTGCCGCTCTGCAACGCGGCGATGGCGTTGCCCCAGGTGACCTCCACCAGCTCCAGCTCGGTGCCAAGCGCCTCGGCCGCGGCCTTGCCGACCTGGTAGCCGACGCCGCTCCATTCCCCGGTTCCGGAATCCTTGTCGAACCACGGCGTCGCCCCGGAGACGACACCGAGGCGGACGCTGCCGCGCTCCTTGACCGTATCCCAGGTGGACGTTTGCGCGTGCGCCGCCGGAACCGCCGCCAGGCAGCAAACCGCCAGCGCGGCGAGCGTGTGCTTCGTTTTCCGCATGAAAGTACCCATGGTGCCCTCCTTCGATGTTGCGTGGTGTCGTGCCTGCACGAACGTGCGATCGTCCCCGGTGCGGATACGGCAAGCTGCCGTGCGAACGGGGGGCGGCCGGAGGTCGGGACGGCCTCTTGTCCGCCGTCTCGTTCGGCGGCACGAATATAGCGTACTCGTGGGCAGCAACGATGGCGGCCGACGAAGACGTCGTGCCGGTCGGCAGGAAAGTCGTCTACGACGGCTACTTCCGCCTCGATCGTTACCGCTTGCGCCACCGGCAGTTCGCCGGCGGCATGGGACCGATGCTCACGCGCGAGATCCTCGAACGCGGCAGGGTGGCCGCGACGCTTCCCGTGGACCCCGCCCGGGACCGCCGTCGTGCTCATCAAGCAGTTCCGCCGCCCGGTGGCGGATGACGAATGCAGGACCTCGGATCACCGTCGGCTCCTCGGGTTCTCCCGGCGATGGCCGCCTGACTCAAGCCAATCACCCTCCGGGATTCCCGGGGCGGTTCAGTCCAGGACTTGCAGCGCGCGGTGCGTGATCTGTCCGCGTTCTTCAGCCGCTTCGACCTCTGGCTGACCCCGACCCTGGGACAGCCGCCGGTGGAGCTCGGCACCCTCGTCTACCGGGGCGGAGACCCCTTCGAGCTGCGCAGGCGCTCCGCGCGGTTCTCGCCCTATACCTGGATCGGCAACGCCAGCGGCCAGCCCGCGGTCTCCCTGCCGCTGCACTGGACGGCGTCGGGACTTCCGGTGGGGGTGCATTTCACGGCCCGCTGGGGCGAGGAGGCGACTGCGAGCGGACCGTGGGTGGCCGAGACCCTCGGTCACGGCCCGCTGGGGCGAGGAGGCGACCCTCATCCGTCTGGCGGGGCAGCTCGAACGCGCCCGCCCGTGGGCGGAGCGGCGTCCCGGCGTCTGCGCGGCCTGAACCGCGCACCTGCCGCTTCGCCGGACGGACTTCGGGTCTCCCGGTGGGCGTGCGTTTCATGGTGGATTGCTACAGTACGGCTCTCCATCTACACGCAGAATCGGGCAGGATGAACCCGCCGGAGGACTCGATGGCGAGTCCCGTGCCGTCGCGCTCGGCCCACTGGCCCAACTGGACGGCGATCCGCAGGTTGAGATGGCTGGTCCGAAATGACGCCGGCGCCGTGATCAGCAACTCTCCCTGTGTGGTCCGCTCGATCTCCAATTCGTCGTTGAGCCGCAGAATTCATGGAATCGATCGTCCGACAACGCGACCAGAGGACGGACGCGCAAGGGAAAGCACGCCAGGGGGTCCGGGGATTCGCGGCGCTTGATCGCGGTGTTCATGCCGTTACCACCCTCGCGTGGCGGAGTCCGTCGGCGGCGGGGTCGATGCAATCCGGCCACCGGGCCGGTCACTCCCCGTGCGCGTGACGGAGCCGCTCGAGCAGCTCGCCGCCGGTGCGGCATTCCAGGATCCAGTCGCCCGCTTCGAGGAGATCCTCCGCATCCGCGACCTCCGCCAGAAGCTCCGAAACCTGCCGAGCCGTCTCGGCGCCGAAACGCCGCTCCGCCTGACGGCGCAGCAGCGCGCGCTCCTCCGCACGGCCCTGCGCGATACCCTGCTCCCGGCCCCGTTCGAGCACCCGCGCCTCCCACTCCATCGCTCGCGCATCCATCAACGTCTGCGCCTCTCCCCCTTCGCGTCCCGCATCCAACGTCCGCTCCAATTCCGCCAGCGCCTGCTCCCGACCCTGCTCCCGGCCCCGTTCGAGCACCCGCGCCTCCCACTCCATCGCCCGCGCATCCATCAACGTCTGCGCCTCTCCTCCTTCGTGTCCCGCATCCAACGTCCGCTCCAATTCCGCCAGCGCCTGCTCCCGACCCTGCTCCCGGCCCCGTTCGAGCACCCGCGCCTCCCACTCCATCGCCCGCGCATCCATCAACGTCGGCATCTCGCTCCCTCCTCGTCTCGCTTCCAGCACACGTTCCATCTCCGCCAGCGGCGGCAACCTCTCCCCGCCGTGCGGCGACCGCGAATACCTCACCCGCGCATGATACCCCTCGCGCAACCCCTTCTCCTCCTCTCCCGCGTAACGCTCGAACGCCTTCCACAACAGCCCCGGCAACGCCTCCGCCGCACCCGTCTCCAGCCCAATCAGCGTGGTCAGCCGGTTGTCCGGCGGCAGCCGGTGAAGTTGGAGCCGGGTTCCGGGAAGCCGCCGACTTCCATGAAGTCGGAGCCCGCTTCCCGCGGGTCCGCCGCCCCCTTCCGCCAACCCCCGCTCGTCGAGCACCACATGGGTGCGAAACCGGTTGCCCGTCCACCCCGGCCCCGACGGCCCCTCCACCACCGGCCCCGAACGCGCGTCCGACGCCGTCCACGGACGGTCCCCGTTGTACACCACCACCGCCAGCACCGGCGGCTCCCGTCCCTCCGCCTTCAGCGTCCCGTTGCCCCGCTGGTGGCGTTGCAGCAGGTAGACGTATTCGTGCATCCGCCACGCCATGTCGGGGTCCACGGCGGACTGGAACTCGAACAGGACGAGCAGGTAGGGCCGCTCGCCGTTGGCCAGGGGCGGTTCGCCCAGGGGGCTGCCCTCACTGAACCCCACGCGCCAGAGCATGTCGCCGATCCGGTTGTACAGCTCGGGGCCGATGTACTCGGCGTTCATCCGGGCCAGGGTGGAGAAGTCCAGCTCGCCGTACCAGTCCGGCGCGACGTATCCGCGCAGGGTGTCTTCGACCATGCGGGGCTGGGAGAAGAGGATTTTGTAGGCGGGGTCGGAGGAGGCCATGCAGGGCATGATGAGGGGCGCCGCGCCTTGGCCGATAGCGACTTCCGCCTCGACACGTGCAAGACTACGGCTCGATTCGTGTGCGGTGTCGGACCGGAGCCGCCGTGCGAGATCGACCCGTTGAACCGTCCCGGCCTTTCCGAGGGCCGAGCCGCCCGGACCGTCCCGGAGTCCACCCGGACCGTCCCGGAATCCATCAGCGTCCTGGAAGCGCTCCGCATCGGCGCGGCCCGGGTGCTCGACATGCACCTCGACGACTTGCAGACCCTCGTCATCGGCCACGTCGAGCGCGCCGGGGTCGACGCCCTGCTGTGGGATCCGATGCCCGGCGGCTCCGGGCTGCTCGACCACCTGTGCGAGCGCTTCGGGGAGGTCGCGCAGGCGGCCCGCGAGGTCGTCGACGACTGCCCCTCGGTGTGCGCCTCATCCTGTATCGACTGCCTCCGGACCTTCCGCAACGCTTACTACCACCGCTACCTCGACCGCACGGCGGCCGCGAGCGCCTCGACGAACGGGGGCGGCTTCTCGCTCCCGGTCACGAGATCCCGCCGCGCCAGCCGGCCACCGCAACCGCCGCCCCGCGCACGGAGGCGATGCGAGTCCCGCCGTCTACCTCCCGCCGGACGCATTACCGCCGCCCCGCGCACGGAGGCGATGCCGGTCAACGACGCGGAGAGGAAGCTCCGCCACCTGCTGCTGGCCGCCGGGTTCGCGGAAGGTATCCGCGGCGAGCAGATCCGCCTCGGCCGCGCCTTCGGCGCCGCCACCACGACCTCGGACGTGATCTACCGCACCGAGGACCACGAGCCGGACGAAGGGGTGTGCATCTACCCGGACGGCTTGAGCCGGCATCTCCACGGCAATCCGGAGACCGCCGAGCGCGACCGCAGCATCCGTGCCTGGCTGCGAAGCCGCGGCTGCGAGGTGGTGGAGATCCCCGCCCACGACCTCGACGACGAGGAAGCGATGGTCCGCCACTTCCGCCGGCTCGCGGGCTACCTGGGGATGCGGGAGCCGCGGAACCGGGTGAGCGACGACCGTTCGTGGTTTCACGGCAGGGAGGAGCAGGGGGCGGCACAGAGCCATCGCCTTCCCGATCCGGCCGGACCGGGGCCGCGTGCACGCATCGATTCCATTGCGAAATGACCTTGGCGCGAAATGATCCTGGACGATTCTTCGTCGATACTTGCACCATTCCCCGGACAGGGGGTTGTACGAGAAGGACGGGAGAGCTGAGGACGAGCCATGTATGCACCGTTCGAGCTGGAGATGCCGGGGGACCTCGCCGGCGCCCTGGATGTCCTCGCGGCCGGCCGGGACGCGAAGACCGTCCCCATCGCCGGAGGGACCAACCTGATCGTGGACATGCGCGCGAAGCGCGAGCGCCCGGACCGGGTGGTCGGGCTCGGCGGGGTCGGCGAGCTGCGGGGGATGGAGTTCGGGGCCGGGCGCATCTCCATCGGCGGCCGTACCACCGTCACCGACCTGCTGCGCTCGCCCGGGATCGCGGAGGCGGCGCCTTCGCTCGTCGAGTCCGCGCGCCTCTTCGCCGGGCTGATGGTGCGCAACACCGCCACCGTGGCCGGCAACGTCGCCTGCGGCTCCCCGGCCGCCGACCTGGTGCCGCCGCTGCTCTCCCTCGACGCGGACGTGACCCTGGCCAGCGTCGCCGGGACGCGGACGGTGCCGCTCGACGAGTACTTCCTCGGCTACAAGCGCGACGTGCGCCGGCCGGACGAGCTGATCATCCGCATCTCCTGGCCCCGCCTGCCCGTTCCGTCCGTCAACACCTTCTACAAGCTCGCCCGCCGCAAGGGCGACGCGATCACCGTCACCGGGGTGGCGTTGACGCTCTCGGCCGCCGGTGGAGTCTGCACGAAGGCGCGCATCGCGCTCGGGGCGGTCGCGCCCGTCGTGCTTCGGGCCAGGGAGGCCGAGGCCCTGCTCGAAGGCCGGGCGCCGACCCCGGTGCTGATCGACGAGGCCGCGGCGGCGGCTGCCGCCGCATCCAGCCCCATCGACGACGTGCGGGCCTCGGCCGAGTACCGGCTCCATACCGTGGAGGCGCTGACCCGCCGGCTGGTCTCGCGGGCCTGGAACCGGCTCCACCGGCAGGGAGATCGAGGAACGGCGGCTTCCGCCAACGTCCCGGCACGCGATGGGGCGGCGCGTCCTGGGAGCGCGGGCGTCCCGCCCGCAACGGGCCGAAGGCCCGCGAATTGATCAAGCGGGCGGGACGCCCGCGCGCTCCCAGGAGGCTTGGCCCATGACCCTCGTTGGCGGTTGGCGGGAATTGCTGAACGTGACACAGGGATTACCAGGAGGGACGAAAACCATGTCCAACGAGCGAACCATCACGTTGCACGTCAACGGGCGCGACGAACGGGGACGCTTCCCGGCGCATCGCACGCTGCTGGAGGCGCTTCGCGAGATCGGCCACACGGAGGTGAAGTGCGGCTGCGAGAAGGGCGACTGCGGCGCCTGCGCGGTGCTCGTCGACGGGATGGCGGTGGATAGCTGCCTGACCCTGGCCTGGATGGCCGAGGGCGCGGAGATCACCACCGTCTCCGGCCTCGGCGATCTGGAGTCCCTGCATCCCGTGCAGCAGGCGTTCGCCGACGGCGGCGCCGCCCAGTGCGGGTACTGCATTCCGGGCATGATCATCGCGGCCAAGGCGATCATCGACGAGCACCCGGAGCCGACCGAGGACGACGTCCGCCTGGGCCTGAGCGGCAACCTGTGCCGCTGTACCGGGTACACGAAGGTGTTCGAGGCGGTCGGCGAGGCAGCCGCCGCCATGCGGGCGGGGAGGAGCGGACGATGAGCGGCGCCACGAGCGGGACGAGCAGCACGACGAGCAGCGCGACCGGCGCCACGAGAACGATGACCGACGCCACCACCGAATCCCCTTCGCGGCCCAACGTTCGGTTCCGGCAGGTGGGCCGGCCGCTCACCCGCACCGACGCGCCCGGCAAGGTGGCCGGCCGCACTCCCTACGCCGGCGACTACACGATGCCGAACATGCTGCACATGCGCGTGGTCCGGGCGGACGTGGCCAGCGCCCGGCTCGTGCGCCTCGACGTCTCGAAGGCGCGGGCGCTCGAAGGGGTCGCCTGCGTGCTCACCGCCGAAGACCTCCCCGACCGCACCGCGTCCACCGACATTCCGGGCCAGGTCGGCCGCAAGCGCCTCGACACCGGCCAGCAGATCCTGGTCAGGGAGCGGGTGCGGTACTTCGGGGAGCCGCTGGCCCTCATCGCGGCGGAGACCCGCGACGCCGCGGACCACGCCCTGGAGCGGGTGGAGGTCGAGCTGGAGCCCGTTCCCGGCGTCTACGATCCGATGGAGGCGATGCAGCCCGGCGCCCCCGTCGTCACCGAGCCCGACAACGTCGTCGCGGAGCGCAGGATCAGGAAGGGCGACGTGGAGGCGGGCTTCGCCGAGGCCGACGTCATCGTCGAGAACACCTTCCGGACCCCGTTCCAGGAGCACGCCTTCCTCGAGCCCGAGGTGGGGCTCGCCTGGATCGACGAGAACGACGTGGTCAACATCCGCGTCTCCACCCAGGTGATCGAGCACTTCCGGCCCATCGCCGACGCCATCGGGGCGCCCCACAACAAGGTCCGCATCCGCGGCGCCCTGGTCGGCGGCGGCTTCGGCGGCAAGGAGGATCTGACCGTCGAGGTCTACCTGGCCCTGCTCGCGAAGCGCACGGGCCGGCCGGTGCGCCTCGAATACTCCCGCGAGGACTCCTTCGTGGGCCACGGCAAGCGCCATCCCTTCGTGCTGACGTATCGCACCGGGGTCACCCGGGACGGCAGGATCACCGCGCTGGACGTGCGCATGGTGGCCGATTCGGGGGCCTACGTGTTCCTGAGCCCCTACGTGCTGCTCTACGCGCTGGTGGCCGCCCCCGGCCCCTACCGGATCGACAATCTCAACGTCTTCGCCCGCGCGGTGGCCACGAACAACATGTTCACCAGCGCCTTCCGGGGCTTCGGCGCCCTGCAGGCCTGCGCCGCCTACGAGCAGCAGATGGACGAGGTGGCGAAGGCGATCGGGCTCGACCGCATGGAGCTGCGGCGGCGCAACTTCCTGAAGACCGGCGAGCCGATGTCGACGGGCTTCGTGCCCCCGAGCGCGATCTGGACGG
Organism: Gammaproteobacteria bacterium; assembly: GCA_965204915.1. Classification (GTDB taxonomy): domain Bacteria; phylum Pseudomonadota; class Gammaproteobacteria; order HK1; family HK1; genus HK1. The sequence goes on from OZ242023.1 coordinate 1,179,258, forward strand.
ACCGCTGCGCGGAACGGGCCTGGGCCGCGCTCGGGGAGCGAGCAGGCGCCGAGCGCGGCCTCGGGGAGCGTGCGCCCGGGGAGCGAGCAGGCGCCGAGCGCGGCCTCGGGGAGCGTGCGCCCGGGGAGCGAGCAGGTGCCGAGCGCGGCTTCGGGGAGCGCGCGCCCGGCGAGCACGGCGGCCCCGCCGAGGGTGCCTCCGCCCGGGGGCCGATCCGCATCGGCCGCGGCATCGCCTGCTACCAGCAGAGCTACGGCCGGCTCACCTTCCTGCACGACACCTCGGAGGCCTGGGTCGGGGTCGAGATGGACGGCACCGTGATCGTGCGTTCCGGGGTCACCGACATCGGCGCCGGGCAGGTGTCGGCGCTGGGCCAGATCGCGGCGGAGGCGCTCGGCGTCACCCTCGACAACGTGGTGGTCTACAACAGCGACTCGGCGGTGACCCCGCTCGCCGGCACCACCACCGCGACCCGCGCGCTGTACATGACCGGCAACGCGGTGAAGCAGGCGGCGGAGGCGGTCCGGGCGCGGCTCGCGGAACGGGCGGCGAAGGAGCTCGGCGTGGCCCCGGGCGAGGTCGACATAGGCTTCAACGAGGTCTTCGTGGCCGATCGCCCGGAGCGGTCCATGCCCCTGGTCGATCTGGTCCGGATCTGCGGTTCGGAGGGGATCCACCGCTCCGAGCTCGCCATGTTCCGCGCCCCCTTCACCGACTCCCTCGACCCGGAGACCGGCCAGGGCCAGGCCCATCCCGACTACGCCTACGGCGCGCACGCGGTCGAGGTGGCGGTGGACGTCGAGACCGGCGAGGTGGAGGTCCTGAAGAGTGTCGCCGCCCACGACGTCGGGCAGTGTATCAATCCGGCCGCGGTGGAGGGCCAGATCCAGGGCGGCGCCCAGAACGGCCAGGGCTACGCGCTCAGCGAGGAGATGCTCTACGAGGAGGGGCGGCTGATCACCCCGTCGTTCAGCGAGTACCTGATGCCCACGGCCATGGACATGCCGAAGGTGGAGTGCATCATCCTCGAATCCCGCAGCGGCGTCGGCCCCTACGGCGCCAAGGGCATCGGCGAGCCGGCGATGACCCCGGTGGCGCCGGCCATCGCCAACGCCGTCGCCGACGCGATCGGGGTGCGGGTGTTCGAGCTGCCGATCACGCCGGAGCGCATCGTGAAGGCGTTGCAGCAGCGCGGCGGGACCGGGCGGGATGATCCACCGGCATGAGCGGCGCCGAGGCCGTGACCGGGGGTCCGGGGCCGTGACCGGGGGACCCTGGCCCCGGACTGGATCCGGCCCCGGTTCCGGGGGACCGGGGGCGCAGCCTCGGCCCTGGTCGAGACCTGCATTCTCAAGTTGCGGGATTCAGAATACCTTGAATCAGGCGATGGATTCCCGCTACCCGCTTTCGCGGGCACAAGCTTCGTGGGAATGACGTCATTTCAGCGAGACACGTTACCTTTACGCTGGGCGTCATTCCCGCGAAAGCGGGAATCCATTTCGGTCAGCGAATCCCGAAACTTGAGCTACATTCACTACTACCCGGATGGTGAATGGCCATGACCGGGGGTCCGGTGCTCCGGCCCCGGACCCGGCTTCGGTTCCGGGGGTGATGCGGGCCGGCTGGCGTGCTCCGAGCCGATGCCCGCGGATCGTCATCGTCGCCGTCTTGCCGGGTGGGTGGAGACGCGGCGGAATCCGGCCGGCGACGGCCATACCGGAGGCCGGCGGAGCGGCCTCGCCAATCCACAGAGAGGGAAGACCATGAACGGACATCTGAAGCTGGGGGCCGTGGTCGTCGCGCTGGCGTTCGCGGCCGGTGCGGCGCAGGCCGCGGGGAAGCTCTCGATCTACCACTGGTTCGAGTACATCCCGCAGGAGCTGCTCGACAAGTTCTCCGCCGAGCACGGGGTCGAGGTGACCATGGACACCTACGATTCCAACGAGGCGATGCTGGCCTCGCTCAAGGCGGGCAAGCTCGGCGCCTACGACGTGGCGGTGCCGGGCGACTACATGGTCGAGATCATGGCCGGCGAGGGGATCCTCGACGAGGTCGCGCCCGGCGAGCTCGCCAACATCGGCAACGTCGAGCCGCAGTGGATGGACGTGCCCTTCGATCGGGGCCGCAAGCACTCGATCCCCTACCAGTGGGGCTCGACCAGCTTCTCGGTGAACCGCGACGTCTACACCGGCGACATCGACACCACCGGCATCATCTTCGACCCGCCCGAGGAGTTGCGAGGAAAGATCAACGTGCTCGACAGCCAGGGCGAGGTCATGCTGATGGCGTCGCTGCATCTCGGCATCCCGCAGTGCACGACCGACCGCGAGCAACTGAAGGCGCTCGACGCGCTGCTGCAGGATGCGAAGCGGCACTGGGCCTCGTTCGGCTCGGACATCGCCAAGGACGTCCTGGTCTCCGGCGACGCGGCGGCAGGGATGATCTACAACGGCTTCTCCGCCAAGGGCCGCGCGGAAGGCGCGAACATCGAGTACGCCTACCCGAAAGAGGGCTACGTGGTGTGGATGGACAACGTCGTCCTCCTGGAGGACGCCCCCAACCGCGCGAACGCCATCAAGTTCATGGACTTCCTGCTGGAGCCGGAGAACATCGCGGCGGTGACCAACTACGCGCGCTACGCGGCGGGGGTGAAGGGAGTCACCGATCTGCTGGACGAGGAGCTGAAGACCTCGCCCGAGTCCGTGCCTCCGGCGGACGCCCCGCCGGGCACCTTCATCGCGGTGTGCGACCAGGAGACCCAGGAGGTCTACGACGCGATCTGGACGCGGCTGAAGAAGTAGGGCGTCCGAAAGGAGGCTGGCCGCCTGAAGAAGCGGGCCGTCCCCGGCCTCGTCATGGAGTTCCGGCAGAGAGAGCCCCGGGGGCGCCCGCGCCCCGGGGCTTTCGGTCTGCGAAGTCGAAGGGCGCGGACCGCCGTTCCGGACCCGGCGGACCGCCCGGTCACCGTCGAAGTGGAGGACGAAGCCTTCCGCCACGTCTCCGCGCGCAAGGCAACCCCGCCGGGAGCGGATCGAGCACGTAGCTTGAAGCGTTGAAGAAGCGTCTGGACAAGCGCCGCCCGACGACCGCGATCTCCATGCGCTTTCCGGCGGACGTCATCGAGGACCTGAAGCGGGTGGCGCTCCTGCGGGGCTTTACCGGCTGTCAACCCCTGATCCGCGCCTACGTGGGCCAGGGGCTTCGCGAGGATCTGGAGCAGCTTGAAGAGGACCCGGTGACCGTCCTGGTGGAGAGCCTGAAACGCCGGGGGGTGAGCGAGACCGTCATCGAGGAGGCGCTTACCGAGGCCGCCCGGAAGTGACCGGCGAACGGCCCGGACTCCATCGCTTATCGGCCGAAATCGGGCTGATGAGGGCTATATGACCCGAGTTCCAGCATTCTCGTGGGACCTTGCATGGGGCATGGAGGGAGACCCATGACAATTCAGTCGGACGTGGCCCTGTACTTTGCACGACAGATGCGGGGAGCACGTGCGCAGGTCCAGGCGGACGCGGAAGGGTACGTGGCGGTCGCCATCGCCGTTGAGCAGCTTGCGGCGGCGCTGGGCGCCAAGGGCGGGGCATGTGCGGCTTGGAAAGTCATCGTTGACACCCTTTCCCTCGATGGTGACTGGACCGGGGACGGCGGAGCGCCGTCCCTCGGCTCCGCCTACTACCGGGTACGCCGTGCGCGCAACATCGCCGTCCATGAAGGCGCCATGTCGCGTGCCGTGGCGACGCACGCCATCGATCTCACCATAGGACTGGAGGTTGCCTTGATGAATGCTGTGGACACTGACGCTGCGCACGCCTGGATGGTGCCCGATCCCACTGTCGCACATCCCTGGATGACCGTTGCACAAGTGCGCAGCGCGCTCCTTGCAGGCGGGTTCAGCGCCCTTCCTATCTGGTGGAAGGAGGCTTGTGCTTGGCACCTCGTCCGAGACGTCGACGTAGTCGCCTATCTGGCATATGGCGGCAGTGTGAGGAAGCTGGAGCGGAAACGGGTCGAGGATGTCGCTCGCGCAGACGGTGGCGCCACACTGCAAATCCATCGGGCCCCGCTCGTCGTCCGACCAAACAAGTGCGTACAGGCATTGAAGGGAACCTATTGGGAGTCCGGGTGGCCGGCGCTCGTTGTCTCCGACCAGGACTCCGCGTGTTTGGTGGGTATCCTCACGCCGCACGACTTGCTGACCAAGTGACGGCATGATGACGAATTCCGCGCTGGATCGACCTCCCAGGAGCCAACGAACTCGGGGGAGTAGCAGAGTGAAGCTGAAAGCAGCAGTGGTTGCGGTGGTAGCCATAGGTGCCAGTGGAACAGGAGTAACTGAGACGGGCGGCCGTTGGTCAGTCGCAGAGATGCGCCAAGACGGGCGATCCGGCGTGGTCGCCTCCTCACCACCCGTCAAGGGCGCTACGCTGAGCGTCGCCTGCTCAAGCCTGGATACCGACAGGGAGGAGCTGTCGATTGCCCTTGCCAACGTGTCGCCTCCAGCAGGCAGGTCGCATGCCGAGGACGCAATGTTATTGTGGAGGAAGGGTGGCCGCCTTGAGGGGTTTCTCTTTGCCCGTGCCCGGAGGCTTGGGGAAGGATCATACCAAGCCTTCCGCGACCACCGGAACGCCTACAATGCATGGGTCTTCGACTCCGTGCTGGATGCCATCATTGAAGGGAGGGCCATTGATGTCGGAGTGGATGTCTTCGGGGAGCTGTATCGTTGGGATGTGTCCTATTCGTTCCCGTTGGACGGGTCCGCCGTTGCGGTTCGGGAGGTCATACGAGCCTGTGAGCACGTTCAACAGAGCGGGGCGCAGGATGTCAACGGCTCCTCCGCAGGGCGGCCTGCAGTAAAATCAGCGGGAAGGCACGCCCGGTTCGGGCCGTGTGCAATGCCGCGGCAGCGCATATCGGAAGCTGACGAAGAAGCGGCATCATGGTTGGACCCCGCGGCTTTGCACCGCCAGAGCATAGCGCGGTGGCAAAGCAGCGTGTGTGACGAACCGGACGGGCTGTCCAAACTGTTCTCGGATGGAGGTCCCCCTTTTGTACTACCGGGCCTAGCGACAGCCAGCGCCTTGGAGCACGGGCCATCACAAGCACTAATCCGAGATGCGTATGGAGCACTGCATGCCGACGGAGACCTGTCGCACTTAGATGACGCCGATGCCAAGGGAGTGTTCGAGACGGCTTACTTCGAGAACAACGCGGACGCTCAATACCGTTTGGGGAGGTGGTACCAGAAAGACGAAACCAAGCCAGGGGACCTCAGTAGCCTAAGCCAGTTCTGGTGGCAGCAGGCAGCTATACAGGGGCATCCCAACGCACAAGCGTGGCTCGGGCGGTCGCTCGCAGGCATCACTTTGACCGGTGGAACATCATGCGCACGGGCGAAGAATTGCTATGGGGGGGATAATGGGAGATACAGGGAGATACACGCCAAGGGGTGGGAGTGGATTGAGCGGGCGGCAGCCCAAGAAAGCCCCTTTGCCGTCTTCGACCTGGGCGTCCGTCTCATCCTGCCTGAGTGGTCCGACTCCATGGGGCGCGTCCGCAACCACGCGGGGGCGGCATACGACAGCCCGGCGGCGGTCCGCGATGCGTTGCGCGGGGTCGGCATGCTTCGGCAAGCGGTGCCGAAGATCGAGGGTCACGATGGCGCTCGGTATGCCTTGAGCTTGGCCCACCTGCTTGCCTGGAACCTAGCCTACTTGGGGCACCCTCCGGATTACAGTGCCACGGACGAAACCCCTTTCGAACATCGCTTACTCTGGGATGCGTTTCGGAGGCTCACGAAGGACGGTCCTCCTCCCCTGCGTGTCGCCGACCAGCTCCGGCCGGTTCGCGAGGCCGTCCACGACCCGGATGAGGCTTTGGAGTGGTACCGTTACGCTGGCTCCCGTGGTGATGTCCAGATTTGGAAGGAGGTGTCGAGCGCCCTCTACGGGGATTGGGAGAGGGTGTGGCATGCCGGCACGGTTCCCGGTTCGTTCCGTGGATACCAGAACCATCGGGAAGCGACCCGCTGGTTACGAGCCGCTGCGCTACAAGGTGACCTGTGGTCCCAAGTCCATCTTGGACGACGGTACGCCGACGGGATCGGAGTCCCGAAAGACAACGTGCAGAAGTACGCGTGGTGGAACATCGCAGCTACCGCCTCCGTTTCACCCGATAATTTTCCTCGGTTCGCGGAACCCGAGTTCGCAGACTTCCTGTCCTTCCTCCGGAAGAACCTGGAGTTCGACTTCGGCGTCTCGCGTTCCGAGGCGGTGCAGGGCCAAGCCTTGGCCCGCGAGCTGTACGCGCGCATGTCTGCAGATACCGAACGCCCTCCGCAGACGAAGACCGCAAGCCAGGGGACCGGCATCCTGTTTGCGGTGGGCACTGCGGTGGTGACCAACCACCATGTGGTGGAAGGGTGCCCGCAGGTCGCCGTCGCCCGCGACGGGCAGGTGCGCAGCGCGATCGTCTCGGGGAAGGATGACGGCAATGACCTCGCCTTGCTCGAGCTCGAACGTCCATTGCGCGGCGGCGACGCCCACCTCCGCCCCCGCTCCAAGGTCTCTGTAGGGGAGCGCGCCGTGGTCGCCGGCTTCCCGTTTACGAGCGGCGACGGGTTCACCGTGACCACCGGGAACATCAGCGCCACACGTGGCCCCGCGGGGCGTACCGGGCTGTTCCAATTCACCGCGCCCATTCAGCAGGGGAACAGCGGCGGCCCCGTTATCGGAGACGATGGGGCGATCCTCGGGGTCGTCGTCTCGAAGCTCGACGCGATAGCCGTTGCTGCGGCCACCGGCGACCTTCCCCAGAACGTCAACTACGCTGTCCATGGGGCGGTCCTCCGTACGTTCCTCGACCTCAATGGCGTGGACTACCGGGCTCTGGCACGGTCTGGCCAGCGGTCCGATGCGGAGCTTGCGGATGAGGCCCGCCGGTTCACGGTGCTGGTGACCTGCACGCCGGATACGCAGCCATCCGGGACGGATCCATGACCGATGGTGAGTGGGATGGATTCTGCATCAGCCGGGTGGGCTACATGACTCCAGCTCCAGTATTCTCGCGGGACCTTGCACGGTGCATGGAGGAAAACCCATGACAATCCAGCGGGAAGAAGCCGTGTACTTCGCACGGCAGCTCCGCACGGCACGTGCACAGGTCCAGGCGGACGCCGAGGGCTATGTGGCGGTCGCCATCGCCGTCGAGCAGCTCGCGGCGGCGTGGGGGGCGAAAAAAACCGGAATGGACGCGGCCATGGAGGTGATTGTCAAAGCCCTCTCTCCTCTCAGTGACGGCTGGGCGCACGGGCACAATGGCTCGCCTTCCCTCAATGCCGTCTGCCACCGCGTGCGCAAGGCGCGCAACGTCGCCGTCCATGAAGGCGCCATGCCGCGTGCCGTAGCCGCCCATGCCATCGACCTCACCATCGGACTGGAGATTGCCCTGATGACTGATGCCGACACCCACGCTGCACACGCCTGGATGGTGCCCCATCCCACGGTTGCGCATCCCTGGATGACCGTCGCGCAGGTGCGTGGCGCGCTCCTCGCAGGCGGGTTCAGCGCCCTCCCCATCTGGTGGGAGGATGCTTGTGCTTGGCGCCTCGTGTGCGACATCGATGTGGTGGCGTATCTGCAGAAGGCCCCAAAAAACATCAAACAGAAACAGGAATGGGAGCGGAAACGGCTACAGGACGTGGCGGGCACGAAAGACCAAATGCTACCGCTGCATCCGCCTCCGCTCGTCTGCCACCCGGGAGACGATGTGCGAGAGCTGGATTTGTCCCTCTTGCGCGGCGGATTGCCTGCCTTGGTGGTCTGTGGAAGTGACTCCGGACGCCTCCTCGGCGTTCTGACGCCGCACGACTTGCTGACCAGATAACGACATGGACACGAATCGCCCGGGCGGCTGCCGGAATCGACCCCGGACCGGACCCGGAGCCCGGATGGCTTCAGGGCATCGTCCAGTTCTCGATGGCGATGCCCGGGATTGCGCCGAAATCCTTCTCGTTGTTGGTGACCACGACGAGTCCCAGCGAGATCGCCTGGGCCGCGATCTGGCGGTCGTAAGCATTGCGCCTCGAAGGGGCCGCCGCCTGTATCCGGCCGAAGACTCGCGCCGCGGCGTCGTCGAACGGCATCACGACGACGTCGGCGAGAACCGGGGCCGCGTCCCTTCTCGCTCCATCCTGATCGCCGCTCTTCGCAAACCAGGTTTCCAGCTCCCCGAGGGTGACGGCCGACATGACGAGGTCGCCTGCCTCGCATTCGCCGAACCGCCGGTCGAGGTGCTCGTTTCCGCCCTGGATGGCATACACGCAGATATTGGTGTCGAGCAGGTACTTCAACGAACCAATCCCTTCAGCCATTCCCGTCCGGGAGGCGGAAGGCGCCGTCGGCCGGCCAGTCGCGTTCGTCCTGAACCGGCTGGTCGCGCCGGAAGTCCCTGAAACGGGGCCGCAGCTTGCGGAACGCGGCGCCGAGTCCGGTGAGCTTTCGCCTCGCGGGGCGCACGATCAGCTCTTCTCCCCGCCGCTCTATCTCGACCTCGACGTCGACGCTGCCGAAGGCGAGCGCTTTCGGGATCCGAACCGCCTGGCTGTTCCCGTTCTGAAACAACCGGGTTCGTCTGGGGGCGCCGTATGCACCGGGTTGCCGTGGCCTGGGGGTCTCCATGGACACTTGGGGTCGCCTCCCTTGGGTCGTGGCTCGACGTTCGTCCGGCCGTCCTGGAAGCTCGAACCGGCCGTGCCGGGACTCTACCCATGCTCTCCGATGTCTGTAAACACGTCCATATCTACATCGACGATGGCTGCCCCGGTCCCGACGGGTCTCCCCGGCACGCTCGAAGCTCCCGGTGGACGGCCGACGACGGTGCACGACATCCGCCGCTCCGGGGCCGCCGTCCGGCACCACGGCATAGGTCGTGACAGCGCAGGCGGGTCATCCGGCCATCTCCGATCGAAGCGAAGACAGGGCATTGGGAGGAGAGGGTCTTCCGGCGCGGGGAATCGTCCCCGGACGATCGGACGATCACCGTATGGCGGTATGGCGGGACGTGGGGCTGACGCCGGCCGAGCGGGGGCGGTCCCCGCCGGCGGGAATCGTGCGGGGTCGTTGACGGCCAGGGCCGGCCGCCGGTGCGGTAAGCTGTGCTCATGAGTTCCAGACGCAAGCTGCCCATCGGCATCCAGACCTTCCGCACCATCCGTGAGGAGGGCTGTTACTACGTCGACAAGACCGCCTACATCGATCTGCTGCTCGATGAGGGCACCCACTACTTTCTGTCCCGTCCGCGGCGCTTCGGCAAGAGCCTGTTCCTGGACACCCTGAAGGAGCTCTTCGAGGGCAACGAGGCGCTGTTCGAGGGGCTGGCCATCCACGGACGCCGGGACTGGTCGGTGCGTCATCCGGTGCTGCGGCTCAGCTTCGGCACCGGTGATTTCAAGCAACCGGGTTTCCTGGAAGCGAGCTTCATGGAGAAGCTGGCCGCCGCCGAGGCCGAGGCGCAGGTGGTCACGGACTACGCCACGGCCCCCGGACGCTTCGCGGCGCTGCTCGCGGCGCTGCATCGCCGGACCGGCCAGCGGGTGGTGGTGCTGGTGGACGAGTACGACAAGCCGATCCTGGATGCGCTCGCCGTGCCGGACATGGCCCGCGCGAACCGGGACTTCCTGCGCGGCGTGTATTCGGTCGTGAAGGACAGCGACGCCCACGTCCGGTTCACGTTCATCACCGGAGTCAGCAAGTTCTCCAAGGTCAGCCTGTTCTCCGGCCTCAACAACCTCAAGGACATCACTCTGAACCCGCGTTACTCCGCCATCTGCGGCTACACCGACGCGGACCTCGACACCGTGTTCGCGCCGGAGCTTCCGGGGTTGGACCGCGACGAGATCCGCCGCTGGTACAACGGCTACGACTGGCTGGGCGGGGAGAGGGTCTACAACCCCTTCGACATCCTGCTGCTGTTCGACACCCGCGAGTTCGCCGCCCACTGGTTCCGGACCGGCACGCCGACGTTCCTGGTCGAGACGCTGGTCAGGCGCGGGGTGAGTCCCCTGGCGCTGGAGAGGATGGCCGGCACCGACGACCTGCTCTCCACCTTCGACGTGGACGACATGGCGACGGAGGCGCTGCTGTTCCAGACCGGCTACCTGACCATCCGGGACCACAGGCGCCTGGGCGGCCGGACCGTGTACCGGCTCGGCTATCCGAACCAGGAAGTGCGCCAGAGCCTCAACGACAGCCTGTCGCGCTACCTGGCCGGGGATTCGACGCGCCAGATGGCCAACAGCATCCGGCTTTACGAACTGCTCGAAGCCAACGACTTCGCGGGCCTGAAGACCCTGTTCCACGTCTTCTACGCGAGCATCCCCCACCAGTGGTACACCAACAACGACATCGCCAACTTCGAGGGCTACTACGCGAGCGTGTTCTACTCCTACTTCGCGGGTCTCGGTCTGGACGTGACGGTGGAGGACAGCACCAGCCACGGACGTCTGGACATGGCGGTGTGCTTCAACGCCAACGTGTACCTGTTCGAGTTCAAGGTGGTGGAGCTGGAGCCTGCGGGAGAAGCGGCGCCGCGGAACGCGGCGATGGCGCAGTTGAAGGAACGGCGCTACGCGGACAAGTACCGGCACTTGGGGCAGCCGATCCACCTGGTTGCGGTGGAGTTCAGCAAGGAGGCGCGCAACGTGGTGGCGTTCGAGGTGGAGTGTGCGGCATGAGCCTCGATCCATCACGAAGAGCCCGCGCGGATGGCCGGCGAGACATTCGCCGGGGTGGCGGAGGCGGGGCGGGATCCGGCCGGTGACGGCCACCATCCGAAGGGGCCGGCGGAGCGGCCTCGCCAATCGACGGAGGGGGAAGAGCGTGAACTGGACGCCCCGGTCGCTGTGATGGATGAGCCCCCCGTTTCCACGGGGGCAGGCTCTTCACGGGGCGCACGGCGCTCATGAAGGGCCTGTTCGAGGGCATCGAGGGCCAGATCCGTGTGCAGTGAGCTCGACACCCGCCAGCCCGTCCCCGCGGAAGCGGGGATACGCCGCGCATAGGCGTCGATGACCAACGCCGGGTAGCCGCCCACCCGCTCGTAGCTCTCGATACTCCACGGCTCGTCGAGCCCGAGGGTCGCGTAGCAGACGGAGTCGAGGGCGTCGATAGTCATCGGAGCATCGAGGTCATGCGCCAATGAGTGAGCCGGCGTATGGTCCGCCGGACCGCCGGGCGGCGACGTCGAACGTGTGAGGGAGTGCGGGGAACATTCGGTCGAACCGGACCGGGTGCGAAGGAAGCCGTGTGTGGGAGAAACGATTGGGGCGACGAGAGGCTGCCCGGCGGCGCGTAGTACACTGGAAGACCTGTGCCCTGTCCGAACGAATTGCAGCGGAGACTGGAATCGTTCGCCGACGGCGACGGACCCTCGTGCAGGTGCGTGAAGAGGTGGCGCCGTATCCGGCGCTTTCCACCTGAGAGGAAGAGGCAGTGCTCGATTCACTCGAAGTGAGGGACTTCACGGCCTTCCCGGACGCCACGTTGCACTTCGCCCGGGGCCTCAACGTCATCGTGGGCGAGAACGGGCTGGGCAAGACGCACCTGCTCAAGCTCCCCTATGCCGTCATGGCGGTGAGCGCAGAGGAAGGCAGGAGGCCGGACGGCCGGCAGCCCACCAAGGACCTGCTGCGGACTCGGCTCGCCGAAAAGCTCGTCAACGTGTTCCGCCCGGAAAGGCTGGGTCGTCTCGCACGCCGCCGGCAGGGTCACAGCCGATGCGAGGTAACACTGACGTTCAACGAGCAGGATACTTCCGTCGGATTCAATTTCAGCACGGCGAACAAATCCAAGGTCGGTGTCGAACGCGCCCCTTCGGCGTGGCGCGATCATGCTCCGGTGTTCCTGCCCACCCGCGAATTGCTGACGATCTACCCGGGATTCGTATCGCTGTACGAGACACACCACCTGGAATTCGAGGAAACGTGGCGCGACACCTGCCTGTTGCTCGGCTCGCCAACGCTCAAGGGGCCACGCTCATCGACGGTGGCCGAACTGCTGGAGCCCTTGGAAGAACAGATTGGTGGGCGCGTGTTTCTGGAAAAGCAGAGTGGTCGTTTCTACCTGCGGCCGTCGGGTTCCAGTGGCACCAGCGATATGGAGATGCCACTGGTCGCCGAAGGCTGGCGCAAGCTCGCCATGTTGATGCGTCTGATCACCACTGGTTCTCTGTACATCGATGGCTGCCTGTTCTGGGACGAGCCCGAATCCAACCTCAACCCGAAGCTGATCCGCGAAGTCGCGAGGGCGATCCTTCGTCTCTGCGAAGTGGGAATCCAGGTGTTCGTGGCGACGCACAGCCTCTTCCTCATGAGGGAGTTCGAAATGCTCCTCCATCATGAATTCGCGGACGTCGAACAGCGGTGCTTCGCATTGCGCCGGGGCGACGACGGCGTGGAGGTTTCGCAGGTCGATCAGATCGGTGACGCGGATCCGCTGATACTGCTGGACGAAGATTTGATGCAGTCGGATCGTTTCATCGAGGCGTTTCAAGGATGATGGAGATCGCGGAAGGGGGCCTCACGTTTTCGTTCCCGGACCAGTGCGAAGCCGGCAAGTACGACGACTGGTCGTTCTACCGCAGCCAGTTCCAGTCCATGGCCGGCGGATCGATGGCGGTTGACATCCTCTGCCTTGCAGGCGGCGTTGCCTGGCTGGTCGAGATCAAGGACTACCGGCAATATCCCCGGATGAAGCTGAGCGATCTCTGCGACGAGGTGGCGCAAAAAGTACGCGATACGCTGTCGGGCTTGGCGGCGGCGAGCGCAAACGCCGACGATGCCAACGAGCAGGCACTCGCATGCCGAGCGCTGGCGATGCGCCGGTGGCGGGTCGCACTGCACCTCGAACAGCCGAGCGTGTCGTCACGACTCCGGCGATGGGCAGTCGATCCCGCCAGCATGAAATCGAAACTGCGCAAGGGATTGAAGGCCATCGATCCCAACCCGGTGGTTGTGGATAGCCAAAGGCCGCATCCCGACATCCCCTGGACCGTTCGATAGCAGCACCGAACTCACCAACCATCGCGGGACAACTTCAGCCCCCACGACCGATCGGCCGTCCCCCGCGTGCCCACCCGAGCCTGATCGGCGACAGATTGCACCGGCCGGACTTGTATCCGGCGGGTGCTGTCAAGACGTCGCGCCTTCACCCGAGCCGGATCGGCAGCGATTCCACCGGCTCGCCGGTCAGGGCAAGGATGGCGTTGGCGATGGCCGGGGCCATGGGCGGCAGGCCCGGCTCTCCCACGCCGGTCGGCGGATCGCCCGAGGGCACGATGTGCACGTCGATCGGCGGCATGTCCGGCATCCTCGGCACGATGTAGTCGTGGAAGTTGCTCTGCCGGACCTGCCCGTCCCGTAGCGTGATCTCCGCGCCGTCGAGCGTCATCCCGATCGCCATCAGCGCCGCGCCCTGCACCTGGGCTTCGACCGAGCGCGGGTCCACGGCCAGGTTGCAGTGGATGGCGCTGGTCACCCGGTGCAGCTTCGGCCTGCCGCCTTCGATGGACAGATCCACGACGTGGGCGACCACCGAATTGAACGACTCGTGCACCGCAACGCCCCATGCCCTTCCCGGCGGCAACCGCTTCACACCGTATCCGGACTTCTCCACCACCAGATCCAGCGCGGCCAGGTGGCGCGGATGCCCGGCCAGCAGCTTGCGGCGCAGAGCGACCGGATCCTGGCCGCTTTCCCGCGCGATCCGGTCGATGAGGGTCTCCATGACGAACGCCGAATGGGTATGCCCCACCGAGCGCCACCACAGGATCGGTACCGGCGTCTCCGGGTGGTGCACGGTGGCCGCCACCGGCAGGTCGTATGCCGTGTCGGCCACGCCCTCCACCGCCGTTGCATCCACGCCGTCCTTGACCAGGAACTGCTCGAACGCGGTGCCCTTGAGGATCGAAGGGCTGACGATGGTGTGCTTCCAGGCGCCGACGTTGCCGGCCTCGTCGAGGCCGATCTCGGCCCGGTGCATGGTGAACGGGCGGTAATACCCCCCGCGCACGTCGTCTTCCCGGGTCCAGACCACCTTCAGGGGCTCGCTCCGCCCGGCCGCCAGCCAGGCCTTCATCACCCGCGCGGCGTCGGCCAGGTAGTCGGCGGTAGGGGTCGCGCGCCGCCCGAATCCGCCCCCGGCGAACATGGTGTGGATGTGCACCTGTTGCGGCTGCAACCCCAGGATGCCCGCGACGGTGGCCTGGTCGATGGTCTGGAACTGGGTGCCGGTCCAGATGTCGCAACGCCGTTCGCTGCCGGCTCCGGTGACCTCGACCAGCGCGTTCAGGGGCTCCATCGGCGCGTGGGCCAGAAAGGGAAAGCGGAAGTCGGCGGAGATCTTCCTTGCCGCGCCGGCCAGCCCCGACACGTCGCCGGGCCGGGCCGTCACGCCGTCCCGGCCCAGCAGTTGCCTGAACTGCGCTTCGAGCTCTCCGGTGTCGGCCCGAGCCTCCGGCGCCCGCCACTCGACCCCGAGCCTGTCCCGCGCCATCTTCGCCGGCCAGAAGCCGTCCGCCACCACCGCCACGCCGGTGGCGCCGCGGTCGAGGTCGACCTGCATCACGTGGTCCACCCCCCCGACCCCTCGCGCGTCCCGGTCGTCGAATCCGGCCACGGTTCCGGCAAAGTGCGGCGGGCGGGCGATCAGCACCGTCTTCATGCCGGGACGGCGCGCGTCCATGCCGAAGGATTGCCGGCCGGTGGACTTGGCGGGGGTATCGAGCCGACCCGCCGCTTTGCCGATCAGCCGGAACCGGTCCGGGGTCTTGAGGGCCACCTTTGCGGGCACCGGCAGGGCCATGGCCGCCGTGCTCATCTCCCCGTAGTCCGCGCTCCTGCCGTCGGCGGACAGCAGGCGGCCTTCCCGGGTCTCGATGGTATGGGCCTCCACGCCCCAGTGCCGGGCGGCGGCCTCGACCAGCATGGCGCGCGCCCGCGCGCCGAGCTCGCGATACTGGGTGAAGCTGTTCTGGATGGAGTTCGAGCCGCCGGTCATCTGGATGCCGAAGATCGGGTCCTTGTACGCCTCGCCGGCCGGGGCCAGCTCGGCGCGGACCTTGAGCCAGTCCGCGTCCAGCTCGTCGGCCAGCACCCGGGCGAGTCCGGTATGGGAGCCCTGCCCGAATTCCAGGCGGTTGATCCGGATGGTCACCGTGCCGTCCGGGTCGATGCGCAGGAACTCGTCCGGTTGCTGGTTCGGCTTCAGATCGGCGCCGTCACCACCGCCCGAGGCGGCGGCCCGCACCGCGCCGGCAGGAGCGAGGCCGAGGGCGAGGCCGGAGGCGCCGGCGAGCTTGATGAACCCGCGGCGGCTGATGCCCTGGCCCTGGCCGGCGCCCGCCTGCCAGGCGAATCCGAGCTTGTTCAGAAGTGATGGATGTTTCATGGTGCGCCTCCCGTCAGGACAGGCGATCCGCGGCCGACTTGACGGCCGTGCGGATCCGCCCGTAGGTGCCGCAGCGGCAGATGTTGCCGGCCATGGCCGCGTCGATGTCGGCATCGCCGGGGGCGGGGTTGCGCTGCAACAAGGCCACCGCGCTCATGACCTGTCCGCTCTGGCAGTAGCCGCATTGCGGTACGTCGTTCTCGATCCAGGCTGCCTGCACGGCGGCTCCGATCCGGCCTTCCCCGATCTGCTCGATCGTGGCCACCGACCGGCCTTCCACCGCCGACACCGGGGTCACGCAGCTTCGCACGGCCTGGCCGTCCAGGTGCACCGTGCACGCGCCGCACTGCGCCATGCCGCAGCCGTACTTGGTTCCAACCAATTCCAGCGAATCGCGCAACGCCCACAACAGCGGCGTGGAATCGTCGACATCCACGGTCACGGCCTTGCCGTTGACGTTGAAACTGGCCATCGGATTGCCTCCTTCGATGCAGGGCAGCAGCTCGGATCCAAACTTCCCGGAGGGCCAGGGTAACACCTTTCATCGCGGAAACAGGGGAATGACGGTCTTCGGATGTACGCTACGATAGGAGTGCTCCGCATCGTATCCGAGGTTTCATCCCGGACCGTGCTTCCCAGGTACGGCCCCGACCCCACCACCCACCGACAGGAGACAACCCCCGATGGCAAGCACGATGCCCGTTCCCGGCCCCCTCGAGAAGCTCGACATGTACATCGACGGCGAGTTCGTCGAGCCTGCCTCCGGGGAGTACTTCCAGAGCTTCGACCCCTACACCGCCCGCCCCTGGGCGCTGGTCGCCCGCGGCGGCGCCGAGGACGCGGACCGCGCGGTCGAGGCCGCGCACCGGGCCTTCGGCTCCCCCGAATGGCGGGGGATGCACCCCTCGCAACGCGGCGCCCTGATGCGCCGGCTCGCGGAGCTCGTGGCGGAGAACGCGCAGCAGCTCGCGGAGCTGGAGGTACGCGACAACGGCAAGCTGCTGGGCGAGATGGGGGCGCAGCTCCGCTACGTCCCGAGCATCTACCACTACTACGCCGGGCTCGCGGACAAGATCGAGGGCTCGGTCGTGCACGCCGACAAGCCGGCCTTCACCTTCACCCGGCACGAGCCGCTGGGGGTCTGCGTCGGGATCATCCCGTGGAACTCCCCCCTGATGCTCATGGCGTGGAAGCTCGGGCCCGCGCTGGCGGCCGGGAATACGATGGTGCTCAAGCCCTCGGAGTACACCTCGGCCTCGGCCCTGGAGTTCGTGAAGCTGGTCGAGCAGGCGGGGTTCCCGCGGGGCGTGGTGAACGTGGTGACCGGGTTCGGCCCGGAGGCGGGGCAGCCGCTGGTCGAGCACCCCCTGGTGCGCAAGGTGGCGTTCACCGGCTCGGACCGCACCGGGGCCCACCTGTACGCGACCGCGGCGCGGGACGTCAAGCGGGTGAGCCTGGAGCTCGGCGGGAAGTCCCCCAACATCGTGTTCGCGGACGCGAACCTCGACAACGCGGTCAAGGGCGCGGTGGCGGGGATCTTCGCCGCCACCGGGCAGACCTGCATCGCGGGGTCGCGCCTGCTCGTCCAGCGCTCGATCCACGACGAGTTCGTCGAGCGGCTGGTGGCGTTCGCCGGGACCGCGAAGATGGGCAACCCGATGCTGCTGGAGACCCAGGTGGGGCCGGTCACCAACCTGCCCCAGTTCGAGAAGGTGCTCGGCTACATCGACGTGGCGAAGGGGGAAGGCGCGGAGACGGTGCTGGGCGGCGGCCGGGCCGAACGCCCGGAATGCGGCGAGGGGTGGTTCGTGGAGCCCACCATCTTCACCGGGGTGCGCAACGACATGCGGATCGCGCAGGAGGAGGTGTTCGGCCCGGTGCTCTCCATCATCCCCTTCGAGGACGACGACGAGGCGGTGGCCATCGGCAACGACGTGGTCTTCGGCCTCGCGGCCGGGGTGTGGACGGAGAACATGCGCCGGGCCATCACGATGTCGGAGCGGCTCCAGGCCGGCACGGTGTGGGTCAACATGTACCGGGCGGTCAGCTACACCATGCCCTTCGGCGGCTACAAGCGCAGCGGCCTCGGGCGCGAGCTGGGACAGCAGGCGGTCCTGGAGTACATGCAGACCAAGAGCGTGTGGATCTCCACCGCGGAGGAGATGGCCAACCCCTTCGTGATCGGCTGAACCGGATCCCGCAACGGCAGACCGCATCACCCAAGCGGCAGGGGTGCTGCCGCGAGGAGTGACTGGATGGAATTCGAATGGGATCCGGACAAGGAACAATCCAACGTCAAGAAACACCAAGTGGACTTCGCCGAAGCGAAGACGGTGTTCAACGATCCCCTGGAGGTCACCATTCCGGACCCGACTCATTCGCTCGGTGAAAACCGGTTCCTGAGTTTGGACAGATCGGAGACGGACAGACTGGTTGTGGTGTCCTACACCGAACGACACGGCGACAGGATCCGCATCATCAACGCCCGATTGGCATCACGAAAGGAACGAAGACAGTATGAACGGAGAGATTGAAGACGACGCCATGCTCCCGGAGTACGACTTCTCAGGGGGGGTGAGAGGAAAGCACTATCGGGCGTACCGCCGTGGGACGACCGTGGTTCGTTCGAAAGGAGGACACGGGCACGGCGGCAGTACGGTGGATGTGGAACAGGCACTGAAGATCATCGCGGAGCATCGCAACGACGCAGGGGACGGACAATGGCTGGAAACGCTCACGCGCGACATCGCACCGCACCTGACCGAATGGCAGATCGAACAAGCATGGAGATGGGCGGAATGGCCTGAACGCGTCGCGACACTCGGCAAGGATTCCCGGGCGGACGACGACGGCATCGACGTGGTGGCGAAGCGCAAGGACGGCGGGCTGGTGGCCATCCAGTGCAAAGCCCGCGGTCGAACGGAGCAAGGACGCGAAGGAACCGTCACGGGCGACGACTTCGACGAATTCATCGCGGCCACCGGGAACCCGGCATGGGCCGAACGATGGGTGGCGACGACGGCACAGCCGAGCAGCCACGTGCTCCAGAAGCTGGGCCCGCTCGCAGATCCGGAAAAGCCAATCCGGTGGGTG
This sequence comes from Gammaproteobacteria bacterium, assembly GCA_965204915.1. Taxonomy (GTDB): domain Bacteria; phylum Pseudomonadota; class Gammaproteobacteria; order HK1; family HK1; genus HK1. The sequence goes on from OZ242023.1 coordinate 1,197,794, forward strand.
GTGATCTCCGAAGCCGTCGGCCGCGAGCTGATCCGTCGCAAGACGGAAGGAGAAGGACAGCCAGGGGATCAGGGTATGGCTCCGCGAGCAGGCGAACCGTCGCGGACGACCGGTCATCTTCTCGACGTACCAGTCGGACCACCAGACGGCGCAGGCACTGCGTGAGAGCGGGACGCGCGCAACACTCCTCATCTGCGACGAAGCCCACCGCACGGCGGGGATCCGAAAGGCGAAAGGAAAGAAGCTGACCGAGAGGATCCGCTCGTTCACGACATGTCACCGCAGTGCGGAATTCCCGGCACGGACACGGTTGTACATGACGGCCACCCCGCGGGTCTTCGCGATGGGCGAAGGGCGGAAGAACGCCAAATGGGACGTCCACACGATGGACGACGAGACCACGTTCGGGGCCGAATGCCACCGGCTTTCCGGGTCCACGATGGGCGGATCGAACGCGAGCTCGGCAAGCTCATGCACATCGTGGTCCCGGTCCAGGGCGAAACGGCGGAACACCTGGTCGTCACTCGCGACGCGGAAGGCGTGCACGCAGACCTCTGGCTGGGCCCCATGGACGAACTGGAGGACGTCGTGGCCGACTCCACCGGAGAGATGTCGGTCCGGGAACGGCTGGAGGAACAGGGCAGTCTCAGGGACGCGAAAGAGGCGGAAACAGTGGACGCGATCCCTTGCGGGACATGGATCGTGGACGATCGGGAGGCAACCCGGCCGCTCATCGCCGCAGTGCCCACGTACAGGGAGTGGAGAGCGGGGGAGAACGGCTACGCGACGGAGCCGGCGGTAGAACACGCGAAAGAAGTCCTGAACAAGGAGCTCCGCAAGCCCAGGCAGGATCGGAGGAAGCTCCGGCGAGCGAAGAAGCGGACGAAGGAGAAAAGGAAGAGCAAACCCGACCGGGCCACGCAACGCTCCCTCGAGTTCCTGCAATCGCTCCAGGGCGAGGACTTGCGGGCGGAGGCAATCAGGGTGAACGTGCTTGAACGCTCGGGTCTGCTGAGCGGGCCGGAGCGCGACTTCAACGTACTGCGCGAGAGCGTGGAAGCCGCTGCAGCGCGGCTGAGAGAGGATGAGCTCGAAGACGATCTCAAGACACAGCTCGGCATGCAACGCATCGCCAGCGACGGAAAGAAAAGGGCCGATGCCTGCACGGTGACGGCACTGCTGCTGATGACCGCGTCCATCGTGCACGCCCGGATCGAGCGCGCCGGCAGCTCAAGCGCGGCGAGATGGACGAGGAGATCCTCTCCATCATCCTGTCCAACATCCGCATCGCGGACCAGCGCATCGGCGACATCGAGGCGCAGGCCGCCGCCCTTGCCGCCGGCGAGCGCCGCCTGACCGCCCTGCTCGACCGCTACGGCCGCGACACCGTCGAAGCCGGCATCGAAGAGCTCGAGGCGCGCGCGGAGCGGCAGATGCGCGCGCGTATCGCCACCATCCCCGACGGCCGCTACCACGGGCGGGCCTGGGTGGACTCCGACGGCGTGGTCGACGAGCCCCTGACCGTCGACATGCGCATCGAGAAGCGGGGCACGGACCTCTTCTTCGACATGTCGGGGTCCAGCCCCCCCTGCGCCGGGCCCATGAACAGCGTCATCGCCACCACCCGCTCCTCGATCTACCTCGCGATGAAGCACGTCTTCCCGGAAGTGCCGATCAACGCGGGCACGTTCGCGCCGCTGCACGTGGCGGACCCGGAAGGCACCTTCCTCTACGCGCGCTATCCGCGTCCGGTCTCCGGCTGCGCGGCGGAGGTGAGCCAGCGCATTGCCGAGGCGGTGTTCAACGCCCTCACCCCGGCCATTCCGGACCGGCTCTTCGGCGCCCCCGCCGGCACCAGCGGCAACTTCGCCCTCGGCGGCCACGACCCGGAGCGGAGCCGGGCCTACGTGATGTACGTGATCTCCGGCGGCGGCTACGGCGGCTCGCCGGCCGGCGACGGGATCTCGAACGGGTGCTCCACCATCGGCATCTCGAAGTCCACCCCGGTCGAGGTCTTCGAGCAGCACTACCCGGTGCTGTTCGAGGAGTACGCGCTGCACGAGGGGTCCGGCGGCGCGGGCGAGCACCGCGGCGGCTTCGGGCTGCGCTACCGGGTGAAGCTGCGGCGCGGGACGGCCAGCGCCTCCTTCGTGATGGACCACGGCCGCACCGGCCCCTTGGGCGCCCTGGGAGGCGAGGACGGCGGCGTCAACGTCGTGACCGTCACCCGCGGCGGGATCCCGTACCGCCCGCCCCACCTCTCGAAGGACCAGGGGCTCGTGCTGCGCCCGGGCGACACCGTGGAGGTGCGCACCCCCGGCGGAGGCGGATATGGCCCGGCCGCCGCCCGTTCGCCGGAGCGGGTCGCGCGGGACGTGCGGCGCGGGTACTACACGGGGGAGCAGGCCCGCGAGCGGTTCCTGGTCTGCCTCTCGCCGGAGACGGGCGAGGTCGATGCCGCCGCCACCGCCGCGCTTCGGGACGCTGGTTCCGCTGCCCGCGCCGGTCCCGGTGGGGCTGGTCCCGCCGCTACCGCCGCGCTACGGGAGAGCCGCGGGGAATGTAGACTTTCACCCGTGAAATCCTGAGCAAAGTGACGAAGAATCGTTCGTCGACCGGCGGTTGGGTAGGCGCCGCCGGCCCTCTGGGAGCGGCGTGTCTCTTCGGACACGGGCGTCTCGCCCGCAAGTGGGCCGGAGGTCCGCCAGACAACAAAGCGGGCGGGGAGGTCCGCGTCCGGAAGATGCGTCGTCGGCAGGACGCGACGGCCTCGGGCGGCGCACCATCACGGCAGCCGCAAGTCTTGTAGTAGACAAGGGTCGGGATGCCCGAAAAGCCCGCGCCTCCGGCGCGTTGCGGGCGGGACGCCCGCGTTCCCAGGTTCATGACAGGCGCTTGGTTCCGGCTATGCCGGGTTGGGGACGAATTCATCGTCGGCGACCGGCACGGCGGGCGATGGGGGCGGATTCGCCGCCAATGACCGGGCCGGCGGGCAACAGGGACGGATTCGCCGCCGGCGACCCGTCCGGCGCCGCCGGCTTCCGGATCACTCCGGTCCGGACGTGACGGAAGGCGGTCTCCGGCCCGGCCGGACGCTCGCCCGCAGTGGCGGAAGCATGGGCCGGGAACGGAACGGAGCGGCCCGCGCCGAAACCTCCCCGGCGCGGCGGAGGGGAACGAGGCATCATTCCGGCCATGGCCACGCATCGCGCCCTCATCATCGAAGACAGCCGCGAGATCGCCGATCTCCTCAGGCTGCACCTGCGCGACGTCGGGTGCGAGGCGGACGTCGCCGCCGACGGGAAGCGCGGCCTGGCGCTCGCGGCCCGCGGGCGCTACGACCTCGTGGTGCTCGACCTGATGCTCCCGGAGATGGACGGCCTCGCGGTCTGCCGCGAGATCCGCACCCTGCCCGGCTACGTGCCGATCCTGATGCTCACCGCGAAGTCGACCGAGCTCGACCGCGTGCTCGGGCTGGAGATGGGCGCGGACGACTACCTCACCAAGCCCTTCAGCGTGCGCGAGCTCCAGGCGCGGGTGAAGGCGCTGTTCCGGCGCGTGGAGGCCCTCTCCTCCCAGGCGTCCGGCGCCGGGGATGCAGGCGCCGGCGAGACGATCGAACGGGGCGCGCTCAGGATCGAGACCGGCAAGCGCCGCGTGAGCATCGGCGGACGCGAGGTCGCCCTCACCGCCAGGGAGTTCGATCTGCTGACGCACTTCGCGCGCCGGCCGGGGCAGGTGTTCAACCGCGCGCAGCTTCTCGACCAGGTCTGGGGCTACAACCACGAGGGGTACGAGCATACGGTGAACTCGCACATCAACCGCCTGCGGGCCAAGATCGAGCCCGATCCCTCCAAGCCGGAGTACGTCCTCACGGTGTGGGGGGTGGGCTACCGGTTCTCCGACCGCCTCGAGGACGGCGGGCCTGAAGGCGGTTTCGGCGGCGGCCCCGATAGCGGTCCCGGACACGGCTCCGATGGCGGTCCCGGCCGCGGCCCCGATGGCGGTCCCGGCCGCGGCCCCGATGGCGGTCCCGGACACGGCCCCGATGGCGGTCCCGGACACGGCCCCGATGGCGGTCCCGGACACGGCTCCAGTGACGATCCCGGCCGCGCCCCAGACGGTTCCTGAGCGGCGGGCGGGCTCCCCGCGATGTTCCGCACCCTCTACGCGAAGCTCTCGGTCGCCCTCGTCGCGATTGTTCTCGCCATCGGAGTCCTCTATGCGGTCTTCGCCCTCGTCACCACCCGGCACTACCTGGAGGCGGCCGAGCAGCGCCTGAACCGCGATCTGGCCCGCGATCTGGTCGCCGACCGCAACCTGGTCGAGGAGGGGCGCATCAACGAGCCGGCGCTGAAGGAGCTGTTCCACGACTACATGGTCGTCAACCCGAGCATCGAGATCTACCTGCTGGATCTCGAAGGCCGGATCCTGTCGTTCTCCGCCGACCCCGGCGCCGTCAAGCGCAAGCACGTGTCGCTGGGGCCGGTGGGCGCGTTCCTCGCCGGCGAGGACGACTACCCCCTGCTCGGGGACGATCCGCGCAGCCACGACGGGCAGAAGGCGTTCTCCGTCACCGAGGTGCCGAACGAGCAGAGCCCGGAGGGCTACCTCTACGTCGTGCTCCTCGGAGAGCGCGTCGATTCGATCGCCGCGCTGCTGGACACCAGCCACATCGCGCGCTACAGCGGGTTCGCCCTGCTGGTGAGCCTCGGCGTGGGGGCGCTGGCCGGGCTGGTGGTGCTGCGCGCGATGACCCGCCGGCTGCGCCGCCTCACCGGCCACATCGACCAGTTCCGGGGCCAGTTCCGGGTGGAGGACTTCCGGGCCTCCGAGCCGTTCGAGCCCCCCGCGCCGGGCGACGGTGACGAGATCGCCCAGCTCGGGCGCGCATACGACGAGATGGCGGCCCGGATCCGCGAGCAGATCACGGCCCTGGAGAGGACGGACGCGCTGCGCCGGGAGATGGTGGCGCACGTCTCGCACGATCTCCGCACCCCGCTCGCGACCCTGCACGGCTACATCGAGACGCTGAAGCTCAAGGACGCGACCCTCTCCCCGGCCGAGCGGGAACGCTATCTCGCGGTGGCGCTCGACCAGAGCGAACGGCTGCGCCGCCTCGTCGGGGATCTCTTCGAGCTGGCGAAGCTGGACGCACGCGAGCAGGCGCCCGAATGCGAGCCGGTGGCGCTGGCCGAGCTGGTCAGCGACGTCGCGCAGAAGTTCAGGCTGGAGGCGGAGCGTCGCGGCTCCACCATCGACGTCGACGCCGGCGAGGGGCTGCCGATGGTCGAGGCGGACATCGCGCTGGTGGAGCGCGTGCTCGAAAACCTGATCGACAACGCCCTCTCCCATTCCCCGGACGGCGGGGCGGTCCGCATCCCCATCCGCCGCGACGGGGATGCGGTGCGGGTGACGGTCTCCGACAGCGGGCCGGGCATCGCTCCCGAGCACCTCCCCCGCGTGTTCGACCGCTTCTACCAGGCCGGGAACGCGCACCGGGGGAATGCGCACGCCGGGCTGGGCCTCGCGATCGCGAAGCGCATCGTGGAGCTGCACGGCGCCCGGCTCGACGTGGAGAGCACCCCGGGCCGCGGCGCCGCCTTCAGCTTCCGGCTCCGTTCCCGCGCGCCGGCCGGACCGGCCGCCGGCTGACCGGCGGGCTGAGAGACGGTCGCCGGCGACCCATGGCGCCGCGCCCGTCGTCGTCGACGCACGCTTGGAGGATCGCCAGTACGTCACCCACAACGATGGGGCGACCCATGGCGCCGCGCCCGACGTCGTCGACGCCCGTACCGCAGTCAGGTGCGGCGATTGACGGCATGAAGGACGCGCCGGACAGGATTCGCGATCATGAATACGCATGCCCGGTGCCGGCCGCCACGGACGGAGCCGCCGCGGGACCGAAATCCAGGCTCGCCAGGAAGTGCTTCGCCGGCTCGATGCGCAGGCCGTTCGGGAACGACCTGCTCTGGGCCAGCTCCCCGACGACCTGCAAGCGGCGGACCGTCTCGGCGCCGAGGAGCCGCTTGAAGCCCACGCTCGGCGCGGCATCCTTCCACTTGACCTCGATCATCTGCCACGGCCGCCGATCCCGCGTGACCAGGAAGTCGATCTCGCGCCCGTCCTTGTCCCGGACGTAGTGCAGGCCGAGGTCCTCCCCCTCGACGTCCCGGGCGCGATGAAGCTCCTTCAGGAGGGCGCAGGCGACGAGGTTCTCCAGGCGCACGCCGGGGTCCCCCTGCACCATCGCGTTGTCGTAGAAGTAGTATTTCGGCTCCTTCAGCAGGGCGCGCGCGACGTTCCGGTGGTAAGGGGAGACGCGAAAGATCACGTACAGATCTTCCAGCAGGCCGAGCCAGTGGTGCACGGTGTTCCGGGTCTTCTGCAGGTCGCGCGCGAGGGAGTTGGCGGACACCGGGCTGCCGACCCGGGAACGCAGCAGCTCGATCAGCGTCTCGATGGACTGGACGTCCCGGACGGCGGACAGGGTGAGCAGATCCTCTTTCAGGATGGCGTCGACGTGGGTGCGCTTCCACCGGTTGTACCAGGGCCTCGAACCTCGAAGGAACGGCTCCGGGAAGCCGCCGGTGCGCATCAGCCGCTCGAAGATCTCGTCGGCCCCGAGATCCGTGTACTGCAACGCCTCCTTCATGTCGATCGGATGCAGCCGGAAGTGGAAGTAGCGGCCGGCGAGGGAATCCCCGGTCCTGCGAAAGGCGGCGAGCCTGGCGCTGCCCGTGACCAGGAGGGCCGGGGGCAGCCCCTCCACGTCGTACACGCCCTTCAGCCATGCCTTCCAGCTCTCCATCTTGTGCAGCTCGTCCAGGACGATCAGCGCCTTGTTCCGATCCCAGCTCTTTTCCCGGAGCAGCAGCCGATGTTCCGCCAGATCGTGGTTGACGTACTGGTGGTCCGGGTGGAGCATCCTGGAGAGCGTGGTCTTGCCGGACTGCCGCGGGCCGGACAGCAGGATGATCTTCCGGTCGAGGTCCGCCGCGATCGCCGTTTGCAGGTATCGTTCCATCCGTGAACCCTCGTGTTCCGAATCCGGGGCGCCGTGCTCCGCAACGAGAGCGAGAAGCCGTCTGTTTGTCAGACGACTGACGAAAAGTCAAGACTTTTCGTCAGTTGACGAACAAAAAGTCGATATCTTGCCGGAGACGCCGGCCAGAATCCGTGGCATGTGGCATGGAGTATCGTGATCGCTTCGGACCGGGACCGGGAAACTCCATTACACTCCCGTGCGGATGCCGTTCCGGCGGGAGGCCGGGCTCGCCTCGCCGGGGCGGCCCGCGGCGTTCTTCGAGGAGAAGGGAGTTCTCAGCGCGGGATCGAGGCCTGACGGGACCCCGGCCCGGGCGAAACAGGAGAATGGCAGTTCCTTACCCATGAAGTCTTCGACAAGACGACGAAGAATCGTCCGCCGCCCGGCTTCCGGCTCCCTGATGCCGGATCCCCGGGAGCGGCGCGGCCCGGGAGCGGCGCACTCTGGGAGCGGCGCGCTCTGGGAGCGCGGGCGTCCCGCCCACTGGCAAAGGGCCACGTCCTGGGAGCGCGGGCGTCCCGCCCGCTTTGGCCCCGCCCGCTTTGGCCATGTGGCGGGCCTCCGGCGGCGGATCTTTGGTCCGCGCTTGCGAGCGGGACGCCCGCGTCCGTCAGGACGCGCCGCTCCCAGGTTCGCAGCCGGTGCCTGGTTCCATCTCCGCCGGGTTGGGTGAAAGCGATGGACGGGACGACTGCCCACGAGGCGCCACCAGGCCGCCGGCGAGCCGGACGACATCCGCTCTGCCTGCGCGGGCTGAGCCTGGACGACTACGTGCGGTGCATCGTGGAGGCGCAAGACGACACGGAGCGCAAACGCATGGTGATCCGCGATCTGCCGCGCAAGCTGCACGCGATGGCCCGCGAGCAGCGGTACCGGATGCTCCACACGCGCCCGGCGCCGAGCGGCACGCGATGGGACGCGCTCATCGGCGGCATGGTCGAGCACGTGGCGTGGCTCAACGGATGGGAGAACCCGCGGTGGAACGAGGCCCCGGAGTGGTTCCTCGCCCCCCCGTGGTTTGTGACCGGGAGCCCCGGGATCCGCGCCGATGCGGCGATGTACGGCCCCGGCGCGTTCATCCGCCACGGCGCCATCCCGGATCCGCTGGAGCTCGACGGGCGGGGGGGCGAGCGCTTCGACTGGATGGCGCGCTCATGAGCCCGGCCCTCGATCGCGACGGGCTCATCGAGGCGCTGGAAGCACTGGACGAGGAGCTGCGCGGGCAGAACGGAAGGACCCACATCTATCTCTTCGGGGGCGCGTGCGTGAGCCTGAGCTTCGACCGGAAGCGGGTGACCGGGGACCTCGACGTCCACGTCCGGGAGGATCACGGCGCGGTGCAGGACGCGATCCTGAAGATCGCGCGGCAACGGGACTGGCCCACGACCTGGATGAACGAGCAGGGAACGCAGAAGCTCCCGCGTACCAGGGACACGAGAGCGAAGGTGCTGTACCAGTCGCCGCATCTGGTGGTGACCGGCGCGAGCCCGGAGCACATCATCGCGATAAAGATGCGCGCGGGGAGGGACGTCGACTGGGAAGACATCGAAACGGTCGCAAGGCAGAGCGGAATCGAGAGCGCGGAGGAGCTGGAGAGGATCCACGACGCGGTCTTCCCGGATGAAGCCCTCCCCGAGCGGTCGAAGATCAGGCTTCGCGAATGGCGAAGGCAGGAACGGCGCAGTGCGTCGAGGAACGAAGAGTGAGGACCATGGAATGAGGACCACGGACATGCCCGAATCCCCCGACACCCCCGAATCCCCCGCGCCGATCGTCGATCTGCGAAGCGACACCGTCACCCGCCCGACCCCGGCGATGCGCGCCGCGATGGCTGGGGCGGAGGTCGGCGACGACGTCTTCGGCGAAGACCCCACCGTCAACCGGCTCGAAGCCATGGCCGCGGAGCGCTTCGGCCACGAGGCGGCCCTGTTCGTATCCAGCGGCACGCAGGGAAACCTGCTCGCGCTGCTCTCCCACTGCGGGCGCGGCGACGAGTACATCTGCGGCCAGCGGGCCCACAACTACCGCACCGAGGGCGGCGGTGCGGCGGCGCTGGGGGGGATCCAGCCCCAGCCGGTGGAGGTCGAGCCGGACGGCACGCTGGAGCTCGGGCGCGTGGCCGCGGCGGTCAAGCCGGACGACTTCCACTACGCCCGGACCCGACTCCTGAGCCTGGAGAACACGTTCTCCGGCAAGGTGCTGCCGCTCGCGTACATGCGCGAGGCCCGGGATCTGTGCGACCGCCGCGGTCTCGCGCTGCATCTCGACGGCGCGCGGGTATGCAATGCCGCGGTGAAGCTCGGGGTGGAGGTTGCGGAGATCACGTCGCTCTTCGACAGCGTCTCGGTCTGCCTCTCCAAAGGGCTGGGCGCACCGGCCGGCACCCTGCTGGCCGGTTCGCGCGATTTCGTCGCCGAGGCGCGGCGCTGGCGCAAGGTCGTGGGCGGCGGGATGCGCCAGATCGGGGTCGTGGCGGCGGCGGGGATCCACGCCCTCGACCACCACGTGGACCGGCTCGCAGAGGACCACGACAACGCCCGGCGCCTCGCCGACGGCCTCGCCCGCACCGAGGGCGTCGACGTCGACCACAACGCGGTGCAGACCAACATGCTCTTCGCGAAGGTCGCTCCGGACCGGCTCGAAGGCTTCGTCGCGCACTGCGAGCGGCACCGCGTGCTGATCTCGGCCAGTGATCCGATCCGCATGGTCACGCACCTCGACGTCGACGCCGCGGGCATCGACCGCGCCCTCGGCGTGATGGCCCGGTTCTTCGACGCCTGAGCCCGGAGCACCCGCGGACCCCGGCGTCCCGCGGCACACCACCGGATGCTGTCCGCCCTCGTGGTAGCCCGGAGCGCCCGCGGAGTCCGGCTCCCCGTGGCCGGCTGCCACCGCCGTTCGGCCCATCCGCCCGGACGGATGGAAGCGCGGGCTTCCTCGACGAGGCCGTGGCGGCGATCAGGTGCATCGATCCCGCCCTGCCGGACGTGACCGCCCATCCGCCTTCCGCCTCCGGGGAGCGGCGCCGTGCTCCATGGTCTCTATACCCGTGAAGTCTTCGACAAAACGACGAAGATTTTTCCGTCAACCGACATTTGGATCCCTGATGCCGGATTCCCGGAAGCGGCGCATCCTGGGAACGCGGGCGTCCCGCCCGCCTGATCAATTCGCGGGCCTTCGGCCCCGGACCTTCGGTCCGTTGCGGGCGGGACGCCCGCGTTCCCAGGATCGCAATCGGCGCCTGGTTCCGGCTATGCCGGGTCGGGGCCCTTCGCCCTGCGGCCTCCCTTGATCCCTTGACCCCCCGGCCCTCCGCCTCCGTCGTCGGCCGGTGCCTCCTGCTCGGCGCGCTGGTGGCGGCTTCCTTCCTTCCGGTGCTGCTGTTCGGCGGATTCGCCTTCGACGATCTGGAATACGTCCGCAACAACCCGCTCCTGCTCGACGTGGACGGGCTGCGCCGCATCTGGTGGCCCGGCGCCGGGCCGGCATCCGCGTCCGGTTACGGGATCGATGAGCATTACTGGCCGGTCCTCTACTCCACCTTCTGGCTGGAGCGCCGGCTCTGGGGCGGGTTCTTCGGCCCGGGGTTCCATGCCACGAACGTCGTGCTGCACCTCGTGAACGCGGGCCTCCTCTGGGCGGTGCTCACGCGCCTGCGCGTTCCGTGCGCGTTCGCGGTCGCCGTGGTGTTCGCGGTGCATCCCAGCCAGATGGAGGCCCCCTCCTTCGTCATCGGGCGCAAGGACCTGCTCTCCACCTTCTTCCTCCTCCTCGCGCTGCTGCTGTGGTTCCGATCGGACCCCGATCGAAAAGCGGACCCCGATCGGAGATCGGACCCCAATCGAAGATCGGACCCGCTTCCTTCCTGGCGCCGCGTCCTCCTCGTCCTCGCGCTCGCCTGCCTCGGGGTGCTCTCCAAGACCGTGGTGGCGCTCCTGCCCGTGTGGATCGCCGTCGTGCACTGGGCCAGGGGCGGGTCCTTCGGCCGCCTTGCGTGGTCGCGGCTTCTCCTGCTCGCCTGCCCGCTCCTGGCCCTGGCGGCGTGGGGCTGGTACGTGTACGCCTCCGGCCTGAACCGCATGCCGTTGTCTGCCGACCTCCCCCGGCTCGATTCGGTGCTCCTCGCCGCGACGACGTTCTGGAACCATCTCTATCTCTCCATCGTCCCCTCCCCGGCCGGGCTCGGGTTCTATTTCTGGGACGTCTCTCCTTCCAGCGCGCTCGCGTGGTGCGCCCTGGCCGGCCTCCTCGCCCTCGGTGCGGTCCTGTTCCACGCCCGCGGGCGCCTGGGGCGTGGTCCGACGGCGGTATGCCTCCTCTTCGGGATCGCCCTGCTCCCCTATCTCGGCCTGATCGACCACCAGGGCCTCGTCGGCTCCTTCAACAACTCCCGGCACCGGTACCTCGCGGCCGTCTTCCCGTGGATCCTCCTGCTGGGCGCCGCCCCCCGTCTCGCCGCGGCGCTTGCGCGCCGTGCTCCTTCGATCGGGCCGCGCCTGCCCTTCCTCGCGCGTCTGCTCGCGATCCTGGGCCTGGGGCTCGCGGTGTCGATGCACTTCCGCCACGGGTTCGCCTACACCTCCGACGCCCTCTGGTACGCGCACCTGGAGGCCGTGTCTCCCGCAAGTGCGCGGGCTCCGGGGTGGGTGCTGGACCGCCGTGTGCCCTCGCTTCTCCGTGAGGGCCGTACCGCCCAGGCCCTGGCCTATGCCCGTGACCGGGCGCTCCGGCATCCCGCCTCGCTCAGCGCGCAGGTCCGGCTTGCCCAGGCCCTTCAGGCGCAGGACCGGGGCGGTGAAGCGCTGGCGATCGGCCTCGACGTCCTTGATGACTGGGGGTCCCGGGTCGTGCGCGGGATCCCCTTCGGCCTGCCCCATGCATCGAACGCACCGGCGCATCCGATCGACCCCGACGCCCCGCCTCCGGCGCCTCTCGGGACCGCCGACCTGCACCTCCTCCGCCGCCAGGTGGCCGACCTCTTCGCGGCTCGCGGCGACGCCGACGCCTCGGCCGCCTTCGCGCGGGCCGCGGCCGCGATGCGTCCCCCGCCCGGCCAGGAGTGGGTGTTTCTGCGTGGCGACGGATCGGTCTTCCGCGTGTCGGGTCCGGAGCGCGTATCCCGCGGCGATGCGCCGTGACGACACGCCTTGCGGCCCGTCCCTTCCGATCCCCCTTCACCCGCGCGCCGTCCGCGCCCTTTCCGGGACCAGCCTGCCGCCTTGCACCGTCGCGCCGCCTTCTTCGTGGTACTCCGCGTCCGCGTTGACCTTCCACACGTCGTACTTCCGCTCGCCGGCCATGACGTTCTCCGCCGCCAGCATCGCGGTCATCATGGCGTGGTCCTGGTTGTTGTACTTGTGCATCCCGTTGCGTCCGACCGGATGCAGGCCCGGGCACTCCGCCTCGACGTATCGGCGGATGGTCTCCACCCGCTCCGCGTAGCCTTCGTCGTAGATCGGATACGCCTTCTCCTGCCGGATGACGAATCCGTCCCGGATCTCGCCGCTCCGGGCCAGGCCGAGCCGGACGAGCTCCCGGCCCGCCTTCTCGACGAGGGCTGCATCCCCGCTCGTCCACAGCCCGTCCCCCTCGAAACAGAAGTACTCCATCCCGAGGCAGAGCGTGCCGTCGTCCGGGACCATGTCGGGCGACCACGCCTTGAAGTTCTGGATGCGCCCGACCTGCACGTCCGGATCGTGGATGTAGAGCCACTGGTCGTCGAATCCCTCCCGCCGGTCGTCCACCACGAGCCCCACGATGAGGAAGTCCCGGTAGCGCAGCCCCTGCGCCGCCGCCCGGACCTCCGCGGGCGGGGGCGGGTCGATGCAGGCGACCAGGTCGCGGAGCGCGGCGGAAGACACCACCGCGTCCGCGCCGTAGGTCGTCCGCGCGCCTTCGCGGTCGCGGGCGTCCGCCTCCCACCCGCCCTCCCGGCGGGCCAGCCGCACGACCTCCCGGTCCGCGACGATCCGCCCGCCTTGCGCTTCGATCTTCCGACCGGCGCTCTCCCACATCATGCCGGGGCCCTTGCGCGGGTAGCGGAAGGTGCCGATGAGGGTCTTGACCGTCTCCTGCCCCTGCCCCTTCCCCGGAAGGAGGGCGTGCTTCAGCGCGGTCCACAGGGACAGCCCCCGGATCCGCTGCGCCGCCCAGTCCGCCGAGATCTCGTCGCAGGGCATCCCCCACACCTTCTCGGTGTAGGTCTTGAAGAAGATGTCGAACAGGCGCCGTCCGAAGCGGTTGCTAACCCATTCCTCGAAGTTCGCGGGATGCCGGTACGGCAGCGCGAGCGCCTTCAGGTACGACAGGACGCAGAGCGCCGATTCCGCCACCCCGAGCTTGCGCAGCGCGTCGCCCGCCTTCAGCGGGTAGTCGAAGAACCTGCCCCGGTAGTGGATCCGGGACTTGCGCGGCCGTTCGATGAACCCCTCGTCGAGGAGCTCCTCCCAGAGGCGGTTCACCTCCGGGGATTTGGAGAAGAAACGGTGCCCGCCGACGTCGCAGAGACAGCCTTGGTAATCGACGGTGCGGGAGATGCCCCCCAGGCTTCCGGCGTCGCGTTCCAGCACCGTCACCGGATGGCCCGCGCGCGAGAGCAGGTAGGCCGCCGTCAGCCCGGCCGGCCCTCCTCCGATGCACAGCGTGCGGGTTCGCGCACCGGTCCGTCCCATCACTCCTGCCCTCGAATCCGATGATCGACACCGCCGCTCCGGCTTCAGGAGACCAGCTTCGGCAGCCGGATGATACCCATCCTCGACGGCCGCCGATGCGCCGACGGTGAACGCGACGTGAAGCTCGTCGGCCGCGACCGGCCCGGTCTCCGGCCAGGCCACGTGCCCGGTCGAGGTTTCTCCCCGGTCGCCCGCGGGGACGGCGCAAGTCGCCGTGGACGGGATTGCGCGCAGCTCCGGAACGACCGGGCGATGGATGGGGCCCGGGTCGACCGCTACCATCCGGCAACCCTCCCGTGGACGATCGATCCGATGAGCTATCCTGTCGTCATCCGAGCGGAATCCGCGCATCGATACGTGGCTCGACCATTGGGCTGGACTTGCCCCGATCCCGTGGACGGTTGACGGCTTCCGCCTGGTGTGTCGATGGGCGAGAGCCGGCAAGGGCGATCGGCTTCACCGGAATGCGCAGGCAGCTCCAAGGAACCGAACCATGCGCCACTTCAACACCACCGGTCCGGTCAACCCCGCGGACCATTACTGCATCCCGCCGCTCGAACGCTTCGACCTCGACGCAGTGCTGGCGCTCGTGCGGATGAAGAAGTACTTCGTGCTGCACGCGCCCCGGCAGACGGGCAAGACCTCCGCCCTCCTGGCGCTGTGCGATCTGCTCAACGGGCAGGGCTACGCCTGCGTGTACACCACCGTCGAGACCGCACGCACCGCCCGCGACGACGTGGAACAGGCGATGCGGGCGGTGCTCGCCAGACTGGGTTCGCAGGTGCGCTCGACGTTGGGCGACGACTTCCTGGACGAAGCCTGGCCCGGCATCCTCGCGAAGTCCGGCTCGAACGAGGCGTTGGGCGAAGCCCTGAAACGTTGGGCGCAGGCGTCGCCGAAGCCGCTGGTGCTGCTCATCGACGAGATCGACACCCTCCAGGGCGACCCCCTGCTCTCGACGCTCCAACAGTTGCGGGGCGGCTATCCCATGCGCCCGGGGGCCTTTCCGCAGTGCGTGGTGCTGTGCGGGCTGCGCGACGTGCGCGACTACCGCATCCGCTCCACCAGCAGCCCCTTCAACATCGTGGCGAAGTCGCTGCGTCTCGGTGACTTCACGCAGGAGGAGACGCTGGCCCTGCTCGACCAGCACACCGGGGAGACGGGGCAGGCGTTCACCGACCGGGCGCGGGAAGCGATCTGGACCCAGACCCTGGGCCAGCCGTGGCTGGTGAACGCGCTGGCCTGGGAGACCTGCTTCGAGCGCAAGGCCGGGCGGGACCGCTCCCGCGCCATCACCGCCGATGACGTCGCCGAGGCGCGTGAAGGGCTCATCATGCGCCGGGTGACGCATCTGGACCAGTTGGCGGACAAGCTGCGGGAAGACCGGGTGCGGCGGGTCATCGAGCCGATGCTCAGCGGGGCGGACGAGCACGCCTTCTCCAACCGCGACGTCGAATACGTGCGCGACCTCGGACTGATTGCCCGGGACAAGCCGGTGCGCATCGCCAACCCCATCTACGCGGAGGTGGTGCCGCGCGAGCTGGGCTGGGTGTTGCAGGAGACGCTGGACCTGGACACGAAATGGTACGTGGACGAGGACGGCGGCCTGGACGTGGACAAGCTCCTGGCGTCGTTCCAGGACTTCTTCCGCCGCCATTCGGAGCATTGGAAGAACCGGTTCGACTACGAGGAGCCGTGGCCGCAGATCCTGTTGCAGGCGTACCTGCACCGGGTGGTGAACGGGGGCGGACGCATTGAGCGGGAGTACGGGTTGGGCCGGGGGCGGGTGGACCTGCTGCTGGTGTGGCCGCAGGGGGAGCGGATGCGGGAGTACGTGGTGGAGTGCAAGGTGGTGCGGGACAAGGACGGGTGGGAGGGCAAGGTGTCGGAGGGGGTGGAGCAGACGGCGGGGTACATGTCCCGCTGCGATGCGGAGGCGGGGCATCTGGTGGTGATCGACCAGCGGGAGGGTCGGGGCTGGGAGGAGAAGGTGTTTCGCCGGCAGCGGCGGTCGAAGGACGGGGTGCCGGTGGAGGTCTGGGGCATGTGACGGCCACGCCCTCTCCGGCTCCAGGAGATCAGCTTCCCCGACTCGACATCGAAGCCCACCGGTTTGCATGGTCCGGAGTCCGCCGCCGCGACGAAACGGGGACGGAGGCGGCGCGGCGCCGTGCGAAAGCAGTCATACTCGCAACGGTCCGGAGCCATCATCGGACGGCGCGCGAGCGCACCACCGAGGGAAGCGAGTAACCGAACCATGCGCCACTTCAACACCACCGGTCCGGTCAAACCCGCGGACCACTACTGCATCCCGCCGCTCGAACGCTTCGACCTCGACGAGGTGCTGGCGTTGGTGCGGATGAAGAAGTACTTCGTGCTGCACGCGCCGCGCCAGACCGGCAAGACCTCCGCCCTGCTGGCGCTACGCGACCTGCTCAACGGACAGGGCTACCAATGTGTGTACACCACCGTCGAAGAGGCCCGCACGGCCCACGACGACGTGGAGCGGGCCATGCGGGCGGTGCTCTCCGGGCTGGGTTCACGGGCGCGCTCGATGGTGGGCGACCATTTCCTGGACGAAGCCTGGCCCGGCATCCTCGCGAAATCCGGCCCGGATGGGGCGTTGGGCGAGGCGCTGACGCGCTGGGCGCAGGCGTCGCCGAAGCCGCTGGTGCTGCTCATCGACGAGATCGACACCCTCCAGGGCGACCCCCTGCTCTCGACACTCCAGCAGTTGCGGGGCGGCTACCCCATGCGCCCGGACGGCTTTCCGCAGTGCGTGGTGCTGTGCGGGCTGCGCGACGTGCGCGACTACCGCATCCGCTCCACCAGCAGCCCCTTCAACATCGTGGCGAAGTCGCTGCGGCTCGGTGACTTCACGCAAGAGGAGACGCTGGCCCTGCTCGACCAGCACACCGGGGAGACGGGCCAAGCGTTCACGGACGGGGCGCGGGAGGCGATCTGGACCCAGACCCTGGGCCAGCCGTGGCTGGTGAACGCGCTGGCCTACGAGACCTGCTTCGAGCGCAAGGCCGGGCGGGACCGCTCCCGCGCCATCACCGCCGATGACGTCGCCGAGGCGCGCGAAGGGCTCATCGTGCGCCGGGTGACCCATCTCGACCAGTTGGCGGACAAGCTGCGGGAAGACCGGGTGCGCCGGGTCATCGAGCCGATGCTCAGCGGCGTGGACGAGCGGCGCGCGACCGGCCAGGACGTCGAGTACGTGCGCGACCTCGGGCTGATTGCCCGGGACAAGCCGGTGCGCATCGCCAACCCCATCTACGCGGAGGTGGTGCCGCGCGAGCTGGGCTGGATCGTGCAGGAAGAGCTGGACCTGGACACGAAATGGTACGTGGACGAGGACGGCGGCCTGGATGTGGACAAGCTCCTGGCGTCGTTCCAGGATTTCTTCCGCCGCCATTCGGAGCATTGGAAGAACCGGTTCGACTACGAGGAGCCGTGGCCGCAGATCCTGTTGCAGGCGTATCTGCACCGGGTGGTGAACGGGGGCGGACGCATCGAGCGGGAGTACGGGTTGGGCCGGGGGCGGGTGGACCTGCTGCTGGTGTGGCCGCAGGGGGAGCGGGTGCGGGAGTACGTGGTGGAGTGCAAGGTGGTGCGAGACAAGGACGGGTGGGAGGGCAAGGTGTCGGAGGGGGTGGAGCAGACGGCGGGGTACATGGCCCGCTGCGATGCGGAGGCGGGGCATCTGGTGGTGATCGACCAGCGGGAGGGTCGGGGTTGGGAGGAGAAGGTGTTTCGCCGGCAGCGGCGGTCGAAGGACGGGGTGCCGGTGGAGGTCTGGGGCATGTGACGCCACACCCGATCCGGCTTCAGGAGACCAGCTTCAGCAGCCGGACGATCCCCATCCTCGACGGGCGCCGATGCGCCGACCGGCCTTCCCCGTCCAGGCTGTCGAGATGGCTGCAATAGAACTCGTAGGCCCGCCACAGCATCCGCTCGTTGCCCATCGTCGGCCGCCATCCCATGGCGTCCTCTATTTTCCGGGTATCGAACATGAAGTCCTCGCCGATCATCCGGTACTGGTACGGACCGAGCGGCGAGAGCCCCAGGGAATGGAATGCCCTCATGAACAGGAGGGCCGGCGCCTTGGGGAGCCGCGCCACCCGCGCGCCGGTTCCGGCGCGGGCGATGACGTACTCGTAGGTCTCCCGCAGGGACGGCACGCCGGCGGAGCCGACGTTGAACAGGCCGGAGCCCTCGTACTCCAGGGCGCGCAGGCAGGCGTCGGCGAGGTCGGGCGCATGGACGAACTGGTACCGGTTCGTTCCGTCACCCACGACCCAGACCTTCCGGCCCTCGCGGATGAACTCGAACAGTATCCCGAGCAGGCCGATGCGCCCCGCGTCGATGATGGTGGGGCAGCGCAGGATGACCGAATCGAAAGCGCCACGGGATTGCAGTATGTCTTCCGCCGCCTGTTTCGACCGCCCGTAGATCTCCTTCGGCTCGGGCGGGTCGTCCTCCGTCACCGGCCTGCCGAAGCTCCTTGCCCACAGGCAGTTGGTGGAGATGAAGACGACCTTCGGGACACCATGCCTCTCGCACGTTGCCGCGACGTTCGCGGTGCCCTGCACGTTCGATTCCCACAGCGCCTTCTTCGAGCGCACGTCGTGGGCCAGCATGGCCGCGCAATGGATCACCGCGTCCACCGGATGCGAGGAGAAGACCGCGTTCAGGCCCCGTTCGTCCCGTACGTCGCATACCAGGGTCGTCAGGCGGTCATGGGAATCACCGTCCCGTTCGACGTCGATGGAGACGCAGGACAGGCCCTTGTCCAGCAGGAAGCGCTTCAGGATCCTGCCGAAGAACCCGGCCCCTCCGGTCACGAGAACGCGGCCGCTCATCGGCTCATCGGTTCCCGAGTACGGGATCGGCAGGGGCGGGCGCGGGCGCATCGTAGAGGTAGAGATGAAAGCTCGCATCCCAGAAAAGCGCCCCGGTGAAGGAGACGAGGGGACGCACTTCGGGGTACTGCTCCAAAGGGAGAAGCAGAGGACGGTTCAGGATCAGGACCACCGGGCTTTCGCGGGCAGCGAGCGCCGCGGTGCGTGAGAGCAACTCGGCATCGGTGACGGGTGTTCCGCGTGCGGCATCCCAACGGATGAAGGACCCCGATCGATCGGCACGGGCATAATGAATGGACCGCTTGTGCTCGAGAAAGCCGAGCACGGCGCTGGCCGCAAAGTCCTCATCACCGATCATCGGCAGCGAATCGAGCGATTCGGTTCGGAGGTACTCGGCCGCCCGGTGGGCGAGTGAGAAGGGGAGGAGAAGATCGACCAGGAATGCTCGAATCCCCCCGAAGGCATGGAACGCCAGGAATATGCTCAAGAGGACGGATGCATATCGACGGTGGGGGGGGGCAGTCGGGAAAGAGGACCCCTCGCAGGGCGAAGACGGAGAAAGCACCTGCCCGCTCCAGAACAGCATCAGGAAGGCGACGAGCAGGAATCCATGATGACGCAGGTCGCCGGAGTAGTACACGTAACTGAAAGCCAACAAGCCAATGACGGAGCAGAGGTATACCCCCAAGGGTACGGCCCGGCGCCGGTGGTACCAGACGATCGCGGCGAGAAGGACGCAGGCCACGGGTATGGAGTACAGGGCGTCGAGGTCCGGGAATCCGAACGGGACGTTGCTCATCCAGAAGGGGAAGTCCCGCCCGAGAGGGAAGAAGAACACGAAGGCGAACAGCCGAAGGCGGTCGGCGAAGTGGCTTGCATCGAAGTGCAGGATGGGAACCACGGGAGCAGCGATGCCGGCGACACCGGTATCCGGCGCGGGAAGAAGCTGCACCACAGAGAGCAGGAAACCGGAGAGTGCGAGGAGGAAGGCAACGCAGACCCGGCGCAACGCCACGGAAGAGCCACCGACCACGCCCCTGCCCTGCAACAGGAAGTCGAGCACCAGGCCGAACAGGAACGCCAGGGCGAGGATGGCGCCATGCACGCTCGTATGGCTGAGCAGGAACAGGGCGACGCCCAAACGAACGGGACGCCGCCAGCGTTCGCGCAGGAAGACGCAGGCGACGACGACCAGCAGCAGGCTCAGCGCATACGAACGGGAGATCACCCCGTACTCGTAGAGCGGGAAGTACCCGAAGGCGAACAGGGCGCTTTGCAGTCGGGTGAACGGCGCGAAACGGGCAACGAGGAAGACGGTCGCGGAGGCGATGACGAGGTGCAGCGCCTGCATGGCCACGGGGGAAGCCGTCAGCCTTGTGAGGGGCATGAGCAGCAGGTACCACAGGGCGGGATGGCCCTCGTACTTCAGGTTCGCGAGCAGGTCCGCGGGATCCGCGCTGTCACGGGCCAGCAGCCAGGCTTGCAGCTCGTCTCGCCACATCTCGTGATGGGCGAGCCCGAAGGCGAGGACCAGCGCATACGCCGCGGCCAGGCCGGCGGGGAACCAGCGGCGGGATGCCGCAGGAGCCGGCAAGGAACGCGGGGGGTTGCGGGCGCCGGGGTCCGGGGACGCGGCGGATGACGACGGACCCGGCGCGGAAATGGAAGCCATCGGACGGACGAGATCCCGGAGAGGACAAGAGAAACGCGGCGCCGCTGAACGTGCGAAGTATGGCGGGCAGTGTAGCAGCGCCGTATCCCGCGATGAATCGAGGCCCGCCGGCTGCACGGCCCGGAGCCGCCGCCGGCGACTGGCTTCGCCGGAACGCGCGGTCGAGGCGGCCCGCCGCTGCCGCGACACGCTCCGCGCGCGTCCCGTCCGGTGCTTCGCCATGCCCGCCATCCGTGCGGTCCGCCCCGGACGAAACGCCGCCCTGCGTGCCCCGCGTACGGGCGGGGCCGCCGCAGTATCCATGCCAAGCCTCGCGCTGGCTTGGCGCGCTCCGCGTACGCGCGGCGTCGCCGCCGGGACGAAACGGGGACGGAGGCGGCGCCGTGCGAAAGCGGTCATACTGGCGGCGGCCCGGAGCCACCGTCGGACGGTGCGCGAGCGCACCGCCGAGGGAAGCGAGGAACCGAACCATGCGCCACTTCAACACCACCGGCCCGGTCAACCCCGCGGACCACTACTGCATCCCGCCGCTCGAACGCTTCGACCTCGACGCAGTGCTGGCGCTGGTGCGGATGAAGAAGTACTTCGTGCTGCACGCCCCCCGGCAGACCGGCAAGACCTCCGCCCTCCTGGCCCTGCGCGACCTGCTCAACGGACAGGGCTACCAATGCCTGTACACCACCGTCGAGGAAGCGCGCACGGCCCGCGACGACGTACAGCGGGCCATGCGGGCGGTGCTGGCCGGGCTGGGCTCGGATGCGCGGATGACGCTGGGCGACGAGTTCCTGGCCAGGGAGTGGTCCGGCATTCTTGCCGAATCCGGCCCGGACAAGGCGCTGAGCGAGGCCCTGAAGCGCTGGTCGGAGGCGTCGCCGAAGCCGCTGGTGCTGCTCATCGACGAGATCGACACCCTCCAGGGCGACCCCCTGCTCTCGACGCTCCAACAACTGCGGGGCGGCTACCCCATGCGCCCGGACGCCTTTCCGCAGTGCGTGGTGCTGTGCGGACTGCGCGACGTGCGCGACTACCGCATCCGCTCCACCAGCAGCCCCTTCAACATCGTGGCGAAGTCGCTGCGGCTCGGTGACTTCACGCAAGAGGAGACGCTGGGCCTGCTCGACCAGCACACCGGGGAGACGGGGCAGGCGTTCACCCCGGAGGCGCGGGAGGCGATCTGGACCCAGACCCTGGGCCAGCCGTGGCTGGTGAACGCGCTGGCCTGGGAGACCTGCTTCGAGCACAAGGCCGGGCGGGACCGCTCGCGGGCCATCACCGCCGATGACGTTGCCGAGGCGCGCGAGGGGCTCATCGTGCGCCGGGTGACGCATCTCGACCAGTTGGCGGACAAGCTGCGGGAAGACCGGGTGCGCCGGGTCATCGAGCCGATGCTCAGCGGGACGGACGAACGGCGCGCGACCGGCCAGGACGTCGAGTACGTGCGCGACCTCGGCCTCATCGCCCGGGACAAGCCGGTGCGTATCGCCAACCCCATCTACGCGGAGGTGGTGCCGCGCGAGCTGGGCTGGATCGTGCAGGAAGAGCTGGACCTGGACACGAAATGGTACGTGGACGAGGACGGCGGCCTGGACGTGGACAAGCTCCTGGCGTCGTTCCAGGACTTCTTCCGCCGGCACTCGGAGCATTGGAAGAACCGGTTCGATTACGAGGAGCCGTGGCCGCAGATCCTGTTGCAGGCGTACCTGCACCGGGTGGTGAACGGAGGCGGACGCATCGAGCGGGAGTACGGGTTGGGCCGGGGGCGGGTGGACCTGCTGCTGGTGTGGCCGCAGGGGGAGCGGGTGCGGGAGTACGTGGTGGAGTGCAAGGTGGTGCGGGACAAGGACGGGTGGGAGGGCAAGGTGTCGGAGGGGGTGGAGCAGACGGTGGGGTACATGGCCCGCTGCGATGCGGAGGCGGGGCATCTGGTGGTGATCGACCAGCGGGAGGGTCGGGGTTGGGAGGAGAAGGTGTTCCGCCGGCAGCGGCGGTCGAAGGACGGGGTGCCGGTGGAGGTCTGGGGCATGTGACGCCACACCCGCCCGGCATCAGGAGATCAGCTTCAGCAGCCGGATGATCCCCATCCTCGACGGCCGCCGATGCGCCCGCGCGAAGAATCGGCAGCGGGCGGAAGGCCGCCCCGAGAAACGGCATCGTGACGCCGCCCAGTGGTCTGTCGCATCACGGCCTCCGCGCACCCGACCGGGTGCGCAGGCCACCTCCCACCTTTCGGTCTCTTGTAGCCGATGCCCATCCAGCAGCGGATGGCGCGAGGGCAGCACGGGCGGACCGGGCCAGCGGCCGTGGAACACTTCAAGCGTTCCCGCCATCCCGGGACAAATCCATGCGCCGGGGTCGAGATGTATCTTGTACCTCAAGTTTCGGGATTCGCTGACCGAAATGGATTCCCGCTACCCGCTTTCGCGGGCACAAGCTTCGCGGGAATGACGTCATTTCAGCGAGACGCGTTGCTTTCAGGCTGGCCGTCATTCCCGCGAAGCTTGTGCCCGCGAAAGCGGGTAGCGGGAATCCATCGCCTGATTCAGGCATTTTGAATCCCGAAACTTGAGTTTGTACGATCCCGGGCACCGCGGACCCCCGGTCCGGGGATCGAAACGGCAAGCCGAACCACACGGAGGCAATCCGATGAGACGGAGCAAAGCGAGGCCGGCGGGAGCCCTCCTGGCCCTGGCGACGGCTCTGGCCGCGCCACAGGCATGGGGAACGTACTTCACGGGGACGGAGGGTGCGGACGTCCTGAACGGGACGTCGGGCAGCGACGTGCTGTCGGGACGCGGCGGGTCCGACCGGCTGTCGGGGGTGGACGGTGCGGACCGTCTCGACGGGGGGCCGGGCGACGACGCCAATCTCTCCGGCGGCGGCGGCCCCGACCTGGTCCGGGGGTCGGAAGGGTCCGACGTCCTGCACGGCGGACCGGGCGACGACGTCCTCGACGGCGGACCGGGCGCGGACACCCTGGACGGCGATGGGGACACGGACACGGCGAGCTACGTGTACTCTCCCGCGGGGGTCACGGTGGTGCTCGGCGGCGCGGCGTCGGGGAACCGTGGTGGGGACGCCGCGGGCGACGACGTCGACAACGTGGAGAACCTCGTGGGCAGCGCCTACGGGGATACGCTCACGGGGACGGCGGGCGCCAACGTGCTCGACGGCGGGCCCGGGAACGACACGCTCAAGCCGCTCGGTGGAGCGGACCGGGTGGTCGGAGGCGACGGCGCCGACTGGGTGGACTACACCGGGTCGCAGGCCGTCATCGTGGACCTCTCGCAGGGCACGGGCACCCACGGCGACGCCGAGGGCGACACCTACTCCGGCGTGGAGCACGTCCGGGGCGGGGCCTCGAACGACCATCTCCTCGGAACGCACGGCGCGAACACGCTGGCGGGCGGCGGCGGCGCCGACACCCTGGAGGGTTTGGGTGGCGCCGACACCCTGCAAGGGGGCACGGGCACGGACACCGTGTCCTACGAGCGCTCCGGGGCAGGTGTGCAGGTGGACCTCTCGGGCCCCTCCGCCACGCTCGGCGTCGGGGGTGACGCCGCAGGCGACACGCTCTCCGACGTCGAAGACCTGATCGGAAGCCCGTTCGACGACACGCTGATCGGGACCATTGGTGCGAACACGCTCACCGGCGGGGCGGGGAACGACATCCTGGACGGCCACGGCGGGGTGGACAAGCTGTTCGGCGGGGAGGGCAGCGACACGGCGTCGTACACCCACTCGGACACCGGGGTGTCCGTCGACCTCTCGTCGTCGAGGGCGCAACGCCGCGGACACGCGGAGGGAGACGTGCTGAGCGGCATCGAGAATCTCATCGGCTCGGGCCGCCGCGACGATCTCACCGGCGACGACGGCGACAACGTGCTCAACGGATGGACGGGCGCGGACACGCTGACCGGAGGTGAGGGGTCGGACACCGCCTCCTACGTGGAATCCGCCGCCGGGGTCACCGTGGACCTCACCAGGACGTTGGGACAATCGAGCGCGGGCGATGCGGCCGGCGACGTGCTGAGCGGCATCGAGCATCTCGTGGGGTCGGATTTCGGCGACCGCCTGACCGGGGACGCGGGCGACAACGTGCTGACCGGTGGTGCGGGCGGCGACACCCTCACCGGTGGTGCGGGCGGCGACACCCTCACCGGCGGGGCGGGTGGCGACACCCTCGCCGGAGGGATGGGGTCGGACACCGCCTCCTACGCCGGCTCCGCCGCGGGGGTCACGGTGGACCTCACGCGGACCGCCATCCAGCTTGGGGCGGGCGACGCCCGCGGCGACCTCCTCAGCGGCATCGAGCACCTTGTCGGGTCGGCCCACGCCGACCGGCTGACCGGGGACGGCGGGGACAACGTGCTGACCGGCGGTGCGGGCGGCGACACGCTGGCCGGAGGGACGGAGTCGGACACCGCCTCCTACGCCGGGTCGAGCGCCGGCGTCATCGTCGACCTGACGCGGACCGCGAAGCAGGTGTCGTCCGGCGACGCCCAGGGTGACGTGCTGAGCGGCATCGAGCACCTCGTCGGGTCGGCCTACATCGACCGGCTGACCGGGGACGCGAACGCGAACCATCTCGAGGGCGGCGCGGGCGACGACGTCCTGACCGGTGGAGCGGGCGCCAACACGTTCGTCCCGGGCCCTGGGGCCGACACCGTCCACGGGGGCGACGACCTCGACACCGTCTCGTACGAGCACTCCGCCGAAGGCGTCGTCGTGCTGCTCGACGCCGCCCTCGGCAAGGGCTTCGGCGGAGACGCCGAAGGAGACATCTACACGAGCGTCGAGGGCGTCATCGGGTCGAAGTTCAACGACGTCATCGTCGCCCCCGTGCGGAGCAAGGGCGACCTCCGTCCGGCGGTGCTGAGGGGCGGGGAGGGCAGGGACGTCATCCTGGGCGGACTCGGAGGGGAGGTCGTCGACGGCGGCCCCGGGGCGGACGTCCTCTACGGAGGACTGGGCGGCAACAACAGGCTGACCTACGAGCACTCCCCGGAAGGGGTCACCGTCAACCTCCCCCTCAAGACCGCCTCGGGCGGGGACGCCCAGGGCGACTTCATGGTCAGGTTCCCGTGGCTCACCGGGTCGCAGCACAACGACAACCTCACAAAGAGTTGGGGGGGAAAGATCGAAGGCCTCGGAGGCGCCGACAACATCAATCAGCCCGAGGGATCCGGGGTGACGGTGAGCTACGCACGCTCCCCGATCGGGGTAATCGTCGATCTGGCGAGCGCGGGGCCGCAAAGCGGCGGGGACGCCCAAGGCGACCGGCTCAGCGGCGGCTTCACCAGAGTCCTCGGATCGGCATACGCCGACACCCTCAACGGCAGCGGCGGAGGCGACCGCCTCGAGGGCGGCTCCGGCGCCGACACGCTGCACTGCGGCACCGAGGAGGACATCGTGTCGTACCGCGCGTCGGCGGCAGGGGTGACGGTGGACCTCATGGCGGGCACCTTCTCCGGAGGAGACGCGCAGGGGGACCGGGAGTCGGACTGCGAGACCCTCTACGGGTCGGACCACAACGACACCCTCAGGGGCAAGGCCGGCACGGGCCATCTGAGCGGGTACGACGGGGACGACGTGCTCGAAGGCAGGGGAGGGGACGAATCCCTGTACGGAGGCAAGGGCAGCGACCGCTTCGTCTTCGGGGGTGCACACGGCACCGACGTCGTGTGGGACTTCGAGGACGGAAAGGACCGCATCGACGTCTCCGCCCTGAACGTGGCGAACTACGCAGCCATCCAGAACCGGATCACGGAGAGCTCCTACCACGACAACCGGCTTTCGGCGCGAATCGACCTCACCGGGCATGGCGGCGGGACCATCATCCTGTATGCGATCCGCCGCGCGAGCCTGAGTGCCGCGGACTTCACCTTCTGACCCGCCGGGAGTCCGCATGAACGGCTCCTGCCCGGAGGCTCGCCGGCTGCACGGCCCGAAGCCCGCCGCCGGACGAAACACCGCCCTGCGCGCCCTGCGTACACGCGGGGCCGGCGTCGCCGCCGGAACGAAACGGGGACGGGGGCGGCTCCGTGTGAAAGCGGTCATACTGGCGGCGGCCCGGAGCCACCATCGGACGGCGCGCGAGCGCACCGCCGAGGGAAGCGAGGAACCGAACCATGCGCCACTTCAACACCACCGGCCCGGTCAAACCCGACAAGCACTACTGCATCCCGCCGCTCTCCCGTCTGGACCTGGACGAGGTCCTCCGGCTGGTACACGGCGAGAAGTACTTCGTGCTGCACGCGCCGCGCCAGACGGGCAAGACCTCCGCCCTCCTGGCGCTGCGCGACCTGCTCAACGGGCAGGGCTACGCCTGCGTGTACACCACCGTCGAGACCGCACGCACCGCCCGCGACGACGTGGAGCAGGCGATGCGGACGGTGCTTGCCGGATTGGGCTCACAGGTGCGCTCGACACTGGGGGACGAGCTTCCGGCGAGGGTCTGGTCCGGCGTTCTGGCCGAGTTCGGCCCGAGCGAGGCGTTGCGCGAGGTGCTGAGACGCTGGGCGGAGGCGTCGCCGAAGCCGCTGGTGCTGCTCATCGACGAGATCGACACCCTCCAGGGCGACCCCCTGCTCTCGACGCTGCAGCAGTTGCGCGCGGGCTACCCCATGCGTCCGGAGGGCTTTCCGCAGTGCGTGGTGCTATGCGGGCTGCGCGACGTGCGCGACTACCGCATCCGCTCCACCAGCAGCCCCTTCAACATCGTGGCGAAGTCGCTGCGGCTCGGTGACTTCACGCAGGAAGAGACGCTGGCGCTTCTCGACCAGCACACCGGGGAGACGGGCCAAGCGTTCACGGACGGGGCGCGGGAGGCGATCTGGACCCAGACCCTGGGCCAGCCGTGGCTGGTGAACGCGCTGGCCTACGAGACCTGCTTCGAGCACAAGGCCGGGCGGGACCGCTCGCGGGCCATCACCGCCGATGACGTCGCCGAGGCGCGCGAGGGGCTCATCGTGCGCCGGGTGACGCATCTCGACCAGTTGGCGGACAAGCTCCGGGAAGACCGGGTGCGGCGGGTCATCGAGCCGATGCTCAGCGGCGTGGACGAACGGCGCGCGACCGGCCAGGACGTCGAGTACGTGCGCGACCTCGGGCTGATTGCCCGGGACAAGCCGGTGCGCATCGCCAACCCCATCTACGCGGAGGTGGTGCCGCGCGAGCTGGGCTGGATCGTGCAGGAGGAGCTGGACCTGGACACGAAGTGGTACGTGGACGAGGACGGCGGCCTGGAGGTGGACAAGCTCCTGGCGTCGTTCCAGGACTTCTTCCGCCGCCATTCGGAGCATTGGAAGAACCGGTTCGACTACGAGGAGCCGTGGCCGCAGATCCTGTTGCAGGCGTACCTGCACCGGGTGGTGAACGGGGGCGGTCGCATCGAGCGGGAGTACGGGTTGGGCCGGGGTCGGGTGGACCTGCTGCTGATGTGGCCGCAGGGGGAGCGGATGCGGGAGTACGTGGTGGAGTGCAAGGTGGTGCGGGACAAGGACGGGTGGGAGGGCAAGGTGTCGGAGGGGGTGGAGCAGACCGCGGGATACATGGCCCGCTGCGATGCGGAGGCGGGGCATCTGGTGGTGATCGACCAGCGGGAAGGTCGGAGCTGGGAGGAGAAGGTGTTTCGCCGGCAGCGGCGGTCGAAGGGCGGGGTGCCGGTGGAGGTCTGGGGCATGTGACGCCACATCCGCGCAGCTACACTGGCGCCGGTCCTTGCAGGGTGGTTTCGGGATTGGAGTCTCCGGGATCCCCGGGGCGGTTCAGGGAAGGCATCGACGGGGGCTTGTTCACGAGCGGGCGCTGTTGCGCCGCTTGGCGGCGTTCCGGTTCGGGGCGGAAACCGCCGGGCGCCTGTCGGGGGGTGCTGGCGGGCATCGCGGATCCGGAGGGTCTGGCCGAGGTGGGCGAATGGCTTTGGTGCGTTGCGAGACGGGGAGCGAATTTCTCGCCCGCGTTGCTCCGGCAACGGCCGGGCCGCCGGATCGGCGCAGTACCTGAAGGGGAACGAGAGGGACGCAAAACCCACGGAGGGTGAAGAATGCGGAGAAGGACGCTCTGGATCCTGGCAGGGGCGGTCCTGGCGGTCGCACTGGTCGCATTCGCGCTGGGTCCCGCGCAGCAGGGTGGGACAAGGGAATCACCGAAAGAAGAAACCGGGCTCCTGTACGAGGTCATGGTGGCCTTGGGGGATCGCGAGGCGGCGCAGGCGCTGAAGCCCGATGAGCGGAAGATCGGGCACGGCGCGATGATCCAGCGCCTCGAAGGAGGCAGGACGGGGGAGAAGAGAGGATGGGCGCACCGCAACGGAACGCGCAGCGGCACCCTGCGGGTGACCGCCTCGCGGCGCGACGCGCAGGGGCGGCCATGCCGGACCCTGGATATGGAGTGGATCATCGGCGGGTTCGAGGGCGGCGGGACATCCGAGTTCTGCAAGGTGGACGAGGAGGAGTGGGAGCTGGTCCGGGAGTGAGCTTCCGGGCGCACGGCGCGCACCGGATTCGAGCCGCCGGCCCCGCCGGCCCCATCTATCGCGCCGTGGCGCCCCCGCCCTCCTCTCTCGGCCGCAGCGCGAGCAGGGTGCGTTTCCCCTCCATGAGGGGCTGCCGCTCCACGACTTGGAAGTACCGCTCGATCTCCCGTTCCAGGTGTTCCCGGGTGTAGTCCGGGTACGCCTCTCCATGACGGGCGCACAGAGCCTCGAACGCGCCGTCCGTCCGGTCGATCCATTCCAGGATGATCCGTGCCCGGAGTGAGCCCAGCCATCGGACGATCGCATCCAGCGCGATCCCCGCCGTGATCCGCAGGTGGTGCAGCAAGGCGAGGCAGAGCACGCAATCCGGCGGCGCCCGCGCCTCCAGCGCCTCGCGCTCCCCGCCCGCGAACCCGGGGGCCGGATGCAGATCCGTCACGTCCGCCACGACCACCCACCCTCTTTCCGGGCAGGCCTCCTCCAGCGCCCGGCACGCCCGCTCCGCCGCGCCCGGGTCGCTCTCGATCGCGATGACCCGTTCGCAGTGGGCCGATGCGAGCACCGAGTACCGCCCGGTGTTCGCGCCCAGATCCCAGACCGTGCCCGCCTCGACGGCGCGCAGATGCCTCTCCACGAACGCTTCCTTCGCCTTCACGTCACGCTCCCCGTAGGCGTGCTGCTGCGGGTAACGGACCCACGGACCGGCCGCCGGCGCCTCCAGCCCTTCGACGAGCCGGGCGAGATCGCGGACCAGCGCCCTCGTGTGCCGGATCGGCGGGATCCTCCGGGGGGGTCCGGCGGGTAGCGCCTTTCCCGCCTTCCCGCCCTCCCCTCCTCCTGCGCCCTCGCCGCTTCGCACGGCCCTTCTCTCCGCCCAGGCCGGGAAACGCACGTGGGAGAGCACGCCCTTGCGCAGCGATGCGCCGAACAGCTTCACCGCCACGTTGGCGTCGATCCCGTCCCTGCTCCCCCGCAGCCAGGGCCGGGGGTCGAGGCCCAGGTAGCTTTCGAGCATCAGGGGATACAGGGCGGTGCGGCTCAACTGCCGGTATCCCCGCCACCACATGCCCGCCCGCGCCCGCCGGAACGAGAGCACGTCGATGAACACCGGATTCTGCCCCCGGAGCTGCACGTTCCCCGGCGCGGCGTCCTTGAGCAGCCAGCCGTTCGCCAAGGCGCGCTCCAGCACCTTCAACTGCAAGAGCGTGGCCCTGCGCAGCATGGAGAAGGGCCATTCGGAGGGATAGGTCACCACGTCGAGCGCGGGATGTTCCACCCCTTCGGCCCACCCCTGCGCCCGGAGCGCTTCGTGTTCCGCCGTCCCGGCGCCGAGCCAGTCGCTGCGGATGACTTCGTGGCCGGAGACCAGGCTCCGAAACCACGGCGCGGCCAGCAGGGCGCGGAGCTCCTCCGCGGCTTGCGCCGTCACCCCGCGGAGGATGCGCGCGGGTGCGTTCCGCCGCGCCTCCCGGCGGTAGATCCTCCCCGCCGGATCGCGCAGCGACGCGCCTTCAACCCGGAGGATCACGATCCTCCGGGGGGGGGGGGGGGGGCTCTACCCTTCCCGCCGGCGGGCGCCGGCGGCTCCTTCAGGAGCCATCGCCGCACCCGCTCCCAGTGGCGCCGCAACCGGTATCCCGCCGCGGCGATCGCCGCGAGGACCGACGTGACCAGCAACCCCGCCGATCCGGGGTCCACGTAGGCGTGTGCGACGGGAGGGATCGCGCATCCGGCCGCCACCACGAGCCATCGGATCTCCTTGACGTTCATCTCCCCCGGACGTTCATCGCCCCCGCCACCAGGCGCGGTCGCTCCATGGCCGGACGAACTCTTCGTACCGCGCGTCCGGCAGGTAATGATGCCAAGCGAACCTTGCATCGTGCGTTTTCAGCCAAGGCCGGTACTTGCTCCGTACCCGCCGTGCGTCTTCTCCCCCCGAGAGGCAGCGCAGTACGGCGTGGACCAGATCGAGGTGCGTGAGCCAGCCCGGCGCCTGCGCTTCGTCGATCTCCTCCCGGCACGCCTCGGGCGGAAAGATCCCTCCTGCCACGGAGAAGCGGTCCCGGAGCACGAAGATCCGCTCCATGTCCCCCGCGCGCCCCATGCTCGCGATGACGCCGTGATCTCCGAAGATCAGGACGATCGCCTGCGGATCGTTCCGTTCGACGTGGTCCAGCAGCGCTTCGAGCCACCGGCCTGCCGTCTCGCTCCGTTCCAGGTGCCACGTCATGAACGAGTCCCTTTCGGCCATGGAGTGCCGATAGTCCGGCCAGTGCGCATGGCCCGGCAAGCCGAAATGGGTCCACGTGAATTGCCTGGCTCCCGGCCTGACGGCCCGGACCACCTCCATCAGCCTTTCGTGCCTCGCATCTTCGGTCTCCGGTCCGAGCAGCTCCCTCACCTCGTCCGTTGCGCAATATCCCCAGAACGCGCGTTCGTATCCTTCGAACCGCATCAGCTCGCACGCGGCCCGCTCCCACATCGCCAGATGGGCGTCCACCCCCGGACCGCCTTGCGCCGCGAAGTACGCCGCCGGGTAGGCCGTCACCACCCGGTAGCCGTTGTGTCTCAGGAGCTCGAAGAGCGGGCTCCTCCGGCTCCCCGCGAAGAGCACCAGCCGGCTCCACGGCGCCGTCTCCAGCGCCCTGTGGAACGCCTCCTCCCCCAGTGAGGCGATGAGGTTGAACGAGGTGATGGTATGCGCTCCGTTCGCGTACAGGGCCCCGACCGGACGCGCCCGCGCCCTCAACGTGGCGTGCAGCGCGGTTCCCTCCGGGCTGGCGCCGAAGTGCTCGTGCAGCACTCGGGCGTCCGTGAACGCCTCGAACGAGAGCACGTACAGGTTTGGAGTGCGGGTGAACGTGATCGGCCGGAGCTCCGGCCCGAGGACCTCGTCGAGATCGGGCGCGGCCGCGACATTCACCCCTCCGGCCGGGACCGCCCACGATCCCGCGAGGATCGCAGCCATCCCCACCGCTCCCAGCGGGCACAGCATCCATCGTGCGCGCCGGTGCGCTTCGATGGCCCGGCAGCCCGTATGCACGGCGTACATCCCCAGCGCGGCGGCGGCCCACGGCGTCCATCCTCCCTCCGCAAGCTGCCCCGCGGCGGGGACGATGCTGATGGTCCACGCCCCGACCCCGAACACGGCCGCGAAGCCGGCCGCCCTCCACCGGCCCGGCCGGATGAGCATGGCCAGCCCCAGGAGCACCCCGCTCATGCCGGCGTGCAGCTTCCAGACCTCCCACCGGTCCACGGGGCTGAACGTGGTGCCCGAGCTTTCGAGGACCCAGGTGAGGAGCGCGCCGAGCACCCCGAAGACGAACAGCGCCTGGAGCCCCCGGATGCCCCACCCCGGATGAGGAGCAACGGCCCGTGGAATCGAGGCGGAAGCCGAAGATTCGGGCTCAAGGATGATGGTCGTCCGCATGGAGAGCATTGTACGATGGGACCGATCGGCGAAAGGAGGATGACGGGATGACCCTGCGGGTGCTCGATCCGACTTGGGAGGAGAGCGCGGCCGGCTTTGCCCTCGCGCCCCGGCTGCCGGGGCTCGAAGGCAGCACGGTGGGCATCCTCTCCAACGGCAAGAAGGGGACCGCCCCCTTCTTCGCCCACCTTGCCAGGCTCCTCGGCGACCGCCACGGGGTCGCGAAGGTGGTGCTGCGGGTCAAGCGCAGCTTCAGCGCGCCCGCGGAGCGCGCGCTCATGGACGAGGCGGCGCAGTGGAGCGCGGCGATCGCGGGTGTGGGGGACTGAGGAAGCTGCTCGTCGTGCAGTCTGCATGACGCGATTCTGGCCGAACGCCGAGGAGTCCCCGCAATCGGGATCATGACGGATCGGTTCGTGACCGCCGCACAGGAGATGCGGCGGGTGCTCGGGGCGCCCGACTACCCCTTCGCGGTGGTCGCGCACCCCATCAGCAGCGCGTCGAACGAGGCGCTCGAACGGCAGGCGGAGGCGGCCCTCGAACAGGGGCTGCCCTTCCTGCTCGGCGCCGGCAATTCCCGCTGATCCCGAAAACATCCATTGAATCGCCACGACCGGACGCTCGATCCGCGGAAAAGGCTACGAAACCCAGATGACACGACCCTGTCCGGAACGTTGGCGGGAATTGCCGGCCCGGCCTGCGGACCCGTCGAGGAAACCCCGGAGGCCCGTATGATCCGGTTCTTCCGGGACGGGACTTCGACGCGGGAGCCCTCCCATCCTCGTGCCTCACACTCCCATGCCTCTGCAAGCGGGTATGCGCCGTGATTCGCGCGATCACCTTCGATCTCTGGGATACCGTCATCCACGACGATTCGGACGAGCCGAAGCGCGCCGCGGCCGGGCTGCCCCCGAAGCGGGAGGCACGCCGGGCGCTGGTGCGCGAGGCGCTCGCCGCCCACGTCCCGGTGGCGGCGGAGATCGTCGATGCCGCGTACGACGCCGCCGACGCCGCGTTCACCAAGGTCTGGCACGAGCAACACGTGACCTGGACGGTCACGGATCGGCTCTCGGTGGTGCTCGGCGGGCTCGGCCGGGAGCTTCCCGGGGAGGCCCTGGCCGGCGTCGTCGCCCGGATCGAGGAGATGGAGCTCGACGTCATGCCGGACCCGGTGCCCGGGATCGGCGAGGCCATCGAGACCCTCGCCGCCCGCTATCCCCTCGCGGTCGTCTCCGACGCGATCCACTCCCCGGGGCGCTGCCTGCGCGAATGGCTGAAGCGCCATCGCCTGCTCCACCACTTCGGCGCCTTCGCGTTCTCCGACGAGGTCGGGCGCTCGAAGCCGCATCCGGACATGTTCATGCGAGCCGCGGCGGGGCTGGGGGTCGAGGTGGGCGAGATGCTCCACGTCGGCGACCGGGAGCACAACGACGTGCGCGGCCCGCACGCGTTCGGCATGAAGGCGATCCTGTTCACCGCCACCCGCGACCGCGACCGGGCCGGCAGCACCGCGGACGCGGTCTGCGAGCGCGCCGCGGACCTCCCGGCAGCGGTGGAACGTCTCGCCGGCGCGGCCGGTCGGTAGCGTATCCGATGGCAGCGCCACATCTTCCCGGGATCGGCGGGTACCGCTACGGCGGGCGGGAGAGCCCCGTTACCGGCGGCGACGACGGCCGTTCCTTATCCGTGAAATCTTCGACAAAACGACGAAGATTCGTCCGCCGACCGGCGATTGGTTCCGTGACGTCGGATCCCTGGGAGCACGGGCGTCTCTGGATTCCCGCTTTCGCGGGAATGACAGCTGAGAGGCGCCCTTGGGAGCGCGGGCGTCCCGCCCGCAAGCGCGGACCGGAGGTCCGCCGCCGGAGGTCCGCCACATGGCAATGCGGGCGGGACGCCCGCGTCCGTCAGGACGCGCCGATCCCAGGTTCATGACAGGCGCTTGGTTCCGGCTCCGACGGGTTGGGGGCGTTCGATGGCGGCATTGCGTTTCCTGGTGATCGACGGATACCGCCGGAGCGGGCGCGAGGGCCTGGCCGCGGCCGGCGCGACCACCGCCGGGAAGCTCTACGAACGCATGTTGCTCGGCTGCCGCTCCGACGCCTCGGTCGACGTCCTCTACCCCGCGGACCCCGGCAACGCCCTGCCCCGGGGAGCCGCCCTCTCCGCCTACGACGGCATCGCCTGGACCGGCTCCAGCCTCACCGTCTACGACTTCGACGATCCGGCGGTGCGCCCCCAGATCGAGCTGGCCCGGGCCGCGTTCGAGGCGGGGATCCCGAGCTTCGGGAGCTGCTGGGCGGCCCAGATCGCGGTGGTGGCGGCGGGGGGGCGGTGCGCGGCGAACCCGCGCGGGCGGGAGATGGGCATCGCGCGCAAGATCGCGCTGACCGGCGACGGCCGCGCCCATCCCCTCTACGTCGGGAAGCCCCGGGTGTTCGACGCCTTCATCTCCCACGAGGACGAGATCACCCACCTTCCCCCCGGCGCGCTGAACCTCGCGGGCAACGCCTTCTCCCACGTGCAGGCGGTGTGCGTGACCCACAAGGGCGGCGAGTTCTGGGCGGTGCAGTACCATCCCGAGTACGACCTCCACGAGCTCGCCCGGCTGACCTTCGCCCGGACGGATCGCCTCGTGGCGATGGGGTTCTTCGCCGACGCCGAGGCGGCCCGCGACTACGTGAACAAGCTCGAGACCCTGCACCAGGACCCGTCGAGGCGCGACCTCGCATGGCTGCTCGGCATCGACGACGACGTGATGAACGAAGACGTGCGGCAGGTGGAGGTGCGGAACTGGATCGACCACCTGGTGCTGCCGCGCAAGCGGGCATGAGCGGGCATGAGCGGGTGCCTCCACGGCCCTCCGCGAATACCACCGAAGTCGGCACATGGCGCACGAAGGAGAGGGCTCGGACGTGGGCGGCGTCCATCCGATGAACGACCATCGGAAGCCCTCCGCAAGTTCCACGAAGTCGGCACATGACGCACGAAGGAGAGGATCGGACGTGGACGGCGTCCACCCGATGAACGACCATCGGAAGCCCTCCGCGAGCTCCACCGAAGTCGGCACATGACGCACGAGGGAGGGGGTCGGACATGGGCGGCATCCACCCGATGAACGACCATCGGAAGCCCTCCGCCGCCCGGCCGCCCGGCACCGGAGATGACACCGGAAGACGACGATGAACGACGGCAGGTTCAACGGCACCGACCGCTACGTGGCCACCGGCGACCTTGCGGTGGCGGTCAACGCGGCGGTGACCCTGGGACGGCCGCTGCTCGTCAAGGGCGAGCCCGGCACCGGGAAGACCATGCTCGCGGTGGAGATCGCGCGGGCGCTGGGCCGGCCGCTGATCGAGTGGCACGTCAAGTCCACCACCAAGGCGCAGCAGGGCCTGTACGAGTACGACGCGGTGGCCCGGCTGCGGGATTCGCAGCTCGGCGACGCCCGCGTCCACGACGTCGCCAACTACATCCTGCGCGGCAAGCTGTGGGAGGCGTTCGCGTCCGACGTCCGGCCGGTGCTGCTCATCGACGAGATCGACAAGGCGGACGTCGAGTTCCCCAACGACCTCCTGCTGGAGCTCGACCGCATGGAGTTCTTCGTCTACGAGACGAAGGAGACGGTGCGCGCCGCCACCCGCCCCATCGTGATCATCACCAGCAACAACGAGAAGGAGCTGCCCGATGCCTTCCTCCGGCGCTGCTTCTTCCACTACATCCGCTTCCCCGACGCCGACACCATGCGCGAGATCGTCGACGTCCACCATCCGAAGCTGAAGAAGCACCTCCTGGAGCGAGCGCTCCAGGTGTTCTTCGACCTGCGGGAGGTTCCGGGACTGAAGAAGAAGCCCTCGACCTCCGAGCTGCTCGACTGGATCAAGCTGCTCGTGGCCGAGGACATACCCCCCGAGGCCCTGCGCAGCGACGATCGCAAGACCGCGATCCCGCCGCTCTACGGCGCCCTGCTGAAGAACGAGCAGGACGTCCACCTGCTGGAACAGCTCCTGTTCCTCGACCGGCGCCGGGGCTGACGCGGGCCGCCGGCCACCCGGGCCTCCCACCGGTTCCGGAGCGCATCCCACCGATTCACCAAGCGAGGGTGCGATGCTCGTCGATTTCTTCCTCAAGCTGCGCGAGGCGGGCGTTCCCGTCTCGATCACCGAGTACCTCGCCCTCCTCGACGCCCTCGACCACGACGTCTGCGGGTTCGAGGTCGAGGACTTCTACTTCCTCGCCCGCGCCGCCTTGGTCAAGGACGAGCGCCACTTCGACCGCTTCGATCTCGTGTTCGGCGCGCACTTCAAGGGCGTGGAGTCGCGCTTCGAGGCGATGGCCGGGGAGATCCCGCTCGAATGGCTGCGCAAGCTCGCCGAGCGCACCCTCTCGGAGGAGGAGAAGGCGCTGGTGGCGTCCCTCGGCGGCTGGGACAAGCTGATGGAAACCTTGCGCCGGCGGCTCGAGGAGCAGCGCAAGCGCCACCAGGGCGGCAGCAAGTGGATCGGCACCGCCGGCACCTCTCCGTTCGGGGCATACGGCTACAACCCCGAAGGGGTGCGCATCGGCCAGGACGGCTCGCGCCACCGCCGCGCCGTCAAGGTCTGGGATCGGCGCGAGTACCGCGACTTCGACGACACGCGCGCACTGGGCACCCGCGGCTTCAAGGTGGCGCTGCGCCGCCTGCGGCGCTTCGCGCGCGAAGGGGCGGCCGAGGAGCTCGACCTGGACGGCACCATCCGTTCCACCGCGCGCAACGCGGGGCTGCTGGACGTGCGCATGGTCCCGGAGCGGCGCAACGCGGTGAAGGTGCTGCTCTTCCTCGACGCCGGGGGCTCGATGAACGACCACGTCCGCGTCTGCGAGGAGCTGTTCTCGGCGGCGCGCGGCGAGTTCCGGCACCTGGAGCATTTCTACTTCCACAACTGCCTCTACGAATCGGTGTGGCGGGACAACCGCCGCCGGCACGCCCGGCGCACCCCCACCGTCGAGGTGCTGCGCACCTGTGGCCGCGACTACAAGGCCGTCTTCGTCGGGGACGCGACGATGAGCCCCTACGAGATCGTCTACCCCGGCGGCAGCGTCGAGCACTGGAACGAGGAATCCGGCGCGGTGTGGATGGGGCGCGTGCTCGCGCACTACGAGCGCGCGATCTGGCTCAACCCGGAGCCCGTACGGCGCTGGGAGACCACCCCTTCGATCGGGATCCTGCGCGAGCTCATGGACGGCAGGATGTTCCCCCTCACCGCGGAGGGCATCGAGCGCGGGATCCGGGCGCTCCGGTGAGGGCGGAGGCACAATGCGCCGACCCGCGCGGGACGGGACGGTGGGAGCGTGTTCGGCTGGAGGCAGTACTTCGGGATGTTCGAAGCGCCGCCCCGTCCCTGCGGCGGTATCGTGATCAGGGCGCGCGACCGAAGGCCGTACTTCTGGATGCTCGAAGCGCCGCCCGGAGGGGATCCGACCGATCCAGGTGGAAGTGTCGTCGGCTGGAGGCCGTACTTCGGGATGGCGCGGCTGGATCACATCCAATGTAGCGAGGACGCCCGGCGGGCGGCCCGGCGGCGGCTGCCGCGGATGCTGTTCGACTTCATCGACGGCGGCGCCGGCGAGGAGCGGGCCGTCCGCCGCAACCGCGAGGCGCTGGGCCGGATCGCGCTGCTGCCGCGGGCGCTGGTGGACGTCGAGGCGCGGCGCATCGCCTGCGACTTCCTGGGGCGCCGGTGGGATCTGCCGTTCGGCATCGCGCCGATGGGCCTGTGCGATCTCGCCTGGCCGGGGACGGATCGCGCCTTCGGGGACGCCGCGCGGGACCATTCGATCCCGCACTGCCTCTCGACGGCCGCCTCCACCTCGATCGAGGACTGCCGCGCCCGTGCCGGGGACAATGCCTGGTTCCAGCTCTACGTGGGCGCACCCGACACCGGCCGGGAGCTCGTGCGGCGTGCCGGGGACGCCGGCTACGAACATCTCGTCCTCACCATCGACACCCCGATCCTCTCCCGCCGGAGGCGGGAGCTGCGCCGGGGCTTCAAGGCGCCGTTCCGGCCCGGTCCGTCCCAGCTCCTCGACTTCGCACTGCACCCGCGCTGGTCGCTGGCGACGCTGGCGCACGGTGTGCCCGGGTTCGCGAACAACGCGCCCGGCGGTGGCGAAACGTCGCGCGTATTCGACCGCTCCCGAAGCCGCGGCGGGGTGGACTGGGCGTTCCTCGATGCGTTGCGCGATCGCTGGCCGCGCCGTCTCATCGTCAAGGGCGTGCTGTCGCCCGCGGATGCGAGGCGGATCAGGGATGCGGGGGCCGACGCCGTCTACGTCTCCAACCACGGGGGCCGCCAGCTCGACAGCGCGCCGGCGGCGATCGACGCCCTGCCCGGCATTCGCCGGGCCGTCGGCCCGGACTATCCCCTGCTGTTCGACAGCGGCTTGCGCGACGGCGAGGACGTCGTCAAGGCATTCGCGCTCGGCGCGAGCTACGTCATGCTGGGCCGGCCGTTTCTCTACGCCGCCGCGGCGGCCGGGCGGGCCGGGGTGTACCGCCTGATCGAACTGCTGGCGGAAGAAGTGCATACGGCACTGGCCCAGATCGGCTGCACCGACGTCGGCGCGCTGGACGAGCGCGTGCTGGCCCGCCGGGACGCCGCTCCCCCGCCCACCGATCTCGAGCAGGGCGTCGAGTCGCGGGAACGGGGCGGCGGGAAGGACTGACTTCAGCGCAAGGACCGACTTCAAAGGCGGGAAGATCCGACATCGGACAGGAGCGATTCGATCATGGCAACCCTCTCTTCACATGTACTCGATGCAGTGAACGGCACGCACGCCGGCGGCGTCCGGGTCGACTGCCACCGTATCGGTGACGACGGCCGGGCCGAGCCGGTCTTCAGCGTGGAGAGCGGCGCGGACGGCCGCATCGCCGCCACCGTCGAAGTGGACGGCGCCGACGAGGGCAGGATCTACGAGCTCCGGTTCCACACCGGCGAGTACTTCGATGGGGAAGGACTCGTCGAGCAGGCCCGGATCATGCCGGTGGTGGTGTTCCGGCTGAGGCTGCCGGATCCGGACGCCCGCTACCACGTCCCGCTCATCGTCTCCCCGCACGGCTACTCGGTCTGGTGGTCCGGTTGACACCGGCCCGGCCGCAGATGGCGGAGTAGCGAGGGTCCAGGGTGACGTCCTTCAGGTTGTTCAGGCCGGAGAAGATGCCGACCTTGGAGAACTTGCTCACGCCCGTGAGGAAGGTGAACTTGACGTGCGCGTCGCTGGCCTTGATGGCCGAATAGAGCCCCCGCCTTGGGGAGGGTCAAAGCCGAACCCGGCGAAGAAGACGCTCTCCGCGTACCCGCCCTTGCCTGTCTGAACGGCCCGTCGTGTTGAAGACCGAGTACCCGCAACGGGAACGGGGAAGCCGTCCGGCGCGAAGACCGGCAACCCGCGTCGTCAGGGCGCGCGCCTGCGGTACACTCGCGCCAATCTGGGAAACGGCATGGAGATCAGCGCATGGACCAGGTGTTCGTCTATTGGGACAACTCTAACGTCTTCCACGAGGCCCAACGCCTCGCGGAGGAACGGGAGGGCACGCCCGGCGCCAGATACCTGGTTCGCATCCACTTCGAGAACCTGCTGCGTCTGGCCGAGGCCGCCCGCCCGCTGGCGAAGGCGGTGGCCGCCGGCTCCGTCCCCCCGGAGATGCGGCAGCTATGGAACCGGATGGAGAACCGCGGGGTGCAGATGAGGCTGTTCGACCGTGACGAGAAGGACCAGGGGGAACAGGAAGTGCCGGATCGCTGGTTGCAGCTATGCATGCTGGAAGACGCCCTGGACAACAACGGCGACCCGGGCATCGTCGCCCTGCTCACCGGCGACGGCGCGGGCTACACCGAGGGGCGGGGCTTCCATCGCACGCTGGAGCGGATGCACGGGCGCGGATGGCGGGTGGAGGTGCTCTCCTGGGCGCATTCGTGCAACCGGGGCATGCGCCGATGGGCGGAGACGAAGGGCGTGTTCGTGCCCCTGGACGACCACTACGAGGCGATCACCTTCCGCGAGCCGTCCCGCCCGGGCCACGAGTTCGCGCCGGCGCGGGATCGGGCGCCGCTGGATCTGTCACGCCGCCGCATGGCGTAACGAACGGCGGCCCCCGCGAGCGCGAAGACCACCGAGCGCGCCGTAGCGTCGCCCGCGTCCGGGCACCGCCCGAGCATGGTCCGGCTTCCGGGCATCTTCACACGGCGATGGTCGGGCGACGCTTCGGCCCGACCACCGGACCGCCCGGCGGGAGACCGCATCCGCGGGCCCGCCGGGCGAGAAACCCGCTTCAGGCGGCGCGTACGTCCGCGGAACGGTCTTCGCGCGCTATTTGAACCGAACGTTGGGGTCAGCCCAACTGACGCCGCCGGAGATCTGCTCCAGATCGGCCTCATTGAGTTCCGCTGCGGGCGGCAGGACCAGGTGGCTGGTGTCCGCGGTGTCCTCGTGCACCTTCAGGTTGAACCCGGCGGGCACGGTCATGCCGGTTTCCGCCTCGACCGCAGCCTTGGGGTCGGCCATCAGCCGGGTGCGGAACGCGTCGTCCACGGCCGCCTTTTCGATCAGGCGACTGCGCATCTCGCCGAAAGTCTCCATCCTGTCCATATCAGGTCTTCTCCTTTTCACGAAAAACCAGGTTGCAAGTCATCCAACCGCGCGTTCCGGCGCGTGCATTCGCATCCGCCCGGACGACCCCATCGCGGAAGCCTGCCGCTCTCAGGCGCTGGGCAAACTCCCGATCCGACGCCCGGGCGGAAGCCATGCACTCGTCGTGCGGCGCGTCGGGATACGGAGTGTATACCAGCCCCAGCCCATCACCATAGCCATGTACAGTACATGCGGCGACCTTGCCCGCCGCCTTGCCGAAGACCCGGCTGGCCCGAGGGCTCCGGCGCTACGGGCGCCGGCGGAGCGCCAACAGAGGCTGAAGGAGGTCGGCGCCGCCTTCCGGGAGCACGTCCATGACGCTCTCCCGTGGCTGATCCCGACCCGCCGGGGGCGAATCGCCACCGACGAACGGCCCCGGATCGGCCTGGCCTCGCCGGCGCGGGCAAGCCGGATGTCGTAGTGGAGCGTCTGGCGCCGCATGGGCGGTTCCGTCCCCCGCTCAGGGCCTCCCGTGCACCATGATCGGGCACTCCATGTCGAATCCGTGGTGACGAATCGGCGGCACTGCCTTCGGGGACCCTGATCAAACGTGGATGGCGCGTCCCTCCACCGCGAGGGCGGCCTCGTGCATCGCCTCGGCGAGGGTGGGGTGGGCGTGGATGGTGCGGGCCACGTCCTCGGCGCTCGCGTCGAAGGTCATCGCGACCACCGCCTCGGCGATCAGCTCCGATGCGTTCGCTGCGAAGACGTGGACGCCGAGGATACGGTCGGTGGCGGCGCAGGCGACCACCTTGACCATGCCGTCGGTCTCCCCGGAGCCCTGGGCACGCCCGCTGGCGAGGAAGGGGAAGGAGCCCGCCCGGTGCGCGATGCCGGCCGCGTCCAGCTCCGCCTCGGTCCGGCCGACCCAGGCGATCTCCGGGTGGGTGTAGATGACCCAGGGGATGATCCCGTGGTCCACGTGCGCGGCGCGTCCCGCGATGCGCTCGGCCACCGCGACGCCTTCCTCCGACGCCTTGTGCGCGAGCATCGGCCCGGCCACCGCGTCCCCGATCGCCCAGATCCCCTCCGCGCCGGTGCGGCAGTGCCCATCGACGACGATGCGGCCGTGGTCGTCGAGCGCGACGCCGGCCGCGGCCGGGTCCAGCCCTTCGGTGTTCGCGCGCCGACCCACCGCGACGACGAGCCGGTCGAATTCGCATTCGTGCCGCCCTCCGGCATCCTCGTAGCCCACCGTGACCCCGCCCTCATGCGGGCGCGCGCCGGTCACCCGCGCCCCGAGGCGGACATCGAGCCCTTGCCGGGTGAGGGTCTTCAGCGCCGCGCCCGCGATCTGCCGGTCCGCGGCGGGAAGAAAGTCGTCGAGGGCCTCCAGGATCGCCACCTCGGAGCCGAGCCGTCCCCATACGCTGCCGAGCTCCAGACCGATGACCCCGGCGCCGATGATACCGAGCCGTTTCGGCACCTCGGAGAACGCCAGCGCGCCTTCGTTGTCCACGATGCGGTCGCCGTCCACCTCGGCGGCGGGGATCCGGACCGGGACCGAGCCGGTGGCGA
Source organism: Gammaproteobacteria bacterium (assembly GCA_965204915.1). GTDB lineage: Bacteria > Pseudomonadota > Gammaproteobacteria > HK1 > HK1 > HK1. The sequence continues at coordinate 1,240,147 of OZ242023.1, forward strand.
GGATGATGTGCTTCGCGGTGAGGGTCCGGGGCTCGCCGGCGCCGTGCGGCCTGACCTCGACCCGGCCGCCGCCCTTCAAGGCGGCCAGCCCCGCGATCGATTCGACCTTGTTCTTGCGCAGCAGGCCGGCGACCCCGCGGGTCAGGGTCTTCACCACCTTGTCCTTGCGCGCGAGCATCCGGCCGAGGTCGAGCTTGACGTCTCCGGCCTCGATGCCGTGCGCGGGCAGCAGGTGGCGCAGGTCGTGGTAGTGGTGCGAGGAGTCGAGCAGGGCCTTCGAGGGGATGCAGCCGACGTTCAGGCAGGTCCCGCCCAGCGCCGGCTTGCCGTCCGGTCCGCGCCAGACGTCCACGCACGCCGTCGAGAGTCCGAGCTGCGCAGCCCGGATCGCCGCGACGTATCCGCCGGGACCGGCCCCGATGACCACGACGTCGAAGGTGTCCATGGAATTTACTCTTGATGTGCGCGATGTTCCGGTGACGGAATTTTCAAAAGAGGGTTGCCGGTCACGTTCTGTGCAGCGAACGGACGTTGAAGACACGAATCACACGTCGAGCAGCAGCCGCGCCGGGTCCTCGACCGCCTCCTTCACGCAGACCAGGAACCCCACCGCCTCGCGCCCGTCGATGATGCGGTGGTCGTAGGACAGGGCGACGTACATCATCGGGCGCACGACGACCTCGCCGTTCACGACCACCGGGCGCTCTTCGGTCTTGTGCATGCCCAGGATGCCGCTCTGCGGGGGGTTCAGGATCGGGGTGGAGAGCAGGGATCCGAACACGCCGCCGTTGGAGATGGTGAACGTGCCGCCGCTCATCTCGTCGAGGGAGAGGGTGCCATCGCGAGCCTTCGCTCCGAACTCGGCGATCTTCGCCTCGATCGCGGCGAACGACATGGCTTCGACGTTCCTGAGAATCGGCACCACGAGCCCGCGCGGCGAGCCCACCGCGACACCGACGTCGCAGTAGTCGTGGTAGACGATGGCGCCGTCCTCGATGCGGGCGTTGACGGCCGGGAAGCGCCGGAGGGCCTGCACCGCCGCCTTGGCGAAGAACGACATGAAGCCGAGGCGCACCCCGTGCCGGCGCTCGAAGCCCTCCTTGTGCCGGGCGCGGAGCGCGATCACCGGCTGCATGTCGATCTCGTTGAAGGTGGTGAGGATGGCGGCGGTGTGCTGCGCCTCCACGAGGCGTTCCGCGATCCGCCGGCGCAGCCTCGACATCGGCTCGCGGCGCTCGCCGCGATGGCCGGGTGTAGGCTCGCCGGGCGCGGCGCCGACAGGCGCAGGAGCGGATACGGGCGCCGATACGGGGCCGGCAGGGACGGGCGCAGGCGCCACAGCGCCGGTCGCAGGTCGAGGCGCGGCGCCGGCGGAAGTGGAGGCGGGTTCAGGAGCCGGGCCGGCGGAGGTGGGCGCAAGTGCCGGTGCGGCGACGGCAGGGGAGGGCGGCGCCGTGTCCGCGGCCGGTTTCGCGGCGGCTTCGAGGTGGGCGAGCACGTCACCCTTGGTGATCCGGCCGTCCTTCCCTGTGCCCGCGACCCCCGAGGGGTCGAGGCCGTGCTCGTCGACGAGCCGGCGCACCGCGGGACTCAGGCGTTCGTGGGCGTTCGCATCCGCGGTCCCGAAGCTCGGCACGGTGTCGGGAGCAGGTTCGGCAGTCGCTTCGGATGCGGGCCCGGTAGCGGAGCCCGCGGCCTGGGAAGCGAAAGTGGCGGCAAGAGAGCCGGAACCGGATGCGGCGGAAACGGCGGGAGCGGATCCGGCGGCAGCCTTGGATGCGGTGTCGGCCGCAGAACCCGGAGCGGCGGTGGAGGCGCTTTCGCCGGCGTCGATCCGGGCGAGTACTTCCTGGCTCAGCGCCGTGTCGCCGGTCTGTTTCAGCACCTCGGCCAGCACCCCCGATGCGGGCGCCGGCACCTCCAGAACGACCTTGTCGGTTTCGAGCTCGATCAGGATCTCGTCCTGCTCCACCAAGTCTCCCGGCTGCTTCCGCCACTCGAGCAACGTGGCGTCGGGGATCGATTCGGCAAGCACCGGTACTTTGACGTCGACGGTCACCGCAGTCTCTCCTTGGTTCGGTTCCTCGGTGATGGAATTTCAGCCATTTCCATCCATCGTGGGAACGCCGGAAGATGCGCCACGACCAAGGCGGGCGGGACGCCCGTGTCCCGGAGGGACGCGCCGTTCCCGGGATGCATGGTTCCCGCCCCCCGCTTCCGCGGGGACGTGCTTGCGCGGAGCCCGCCCCCGCTTGCGCGGGAACGACGGCTTGCGCCGAAAAGCCCACGCCTCCGGCGTGTTGCGGGCGGGACGCCCGCGCTCCCAGGACGCGCCGCTCCCAGGACGCGCCGCTCCCAGGACTCCCGCGCCCCGAGAGCACGCCTCACGCACTCTTCCTGCGCTCTGCCGTCTGGTCGAGGCCCAGCGCGGTGTCCACCAGCGCCCGCTGCTGCTCGGCGTGCACGTTGAGGTAGCCGGCGGCGGGGGAGGCGGAGTAGTCGCGGCCGGCGTAGACCAGCTTGTGCTTGCGCTGTATGCATCCGGCGAGGTGGCGCCGGGAGAGCATGAAGAACCAGCTCCCCTGGTTGCGCGGCTCGTCCTGCGTCCAGCAGATCTCGACCGCCTTCGGGTAGGCCTTGAGAATCGCCCGGATCTCCTCTTCCGGAAACGGGTAGAGCTGCTCCACCCGCACGATGGCCACGTGCCGCAGCCCCGCTTCGCGGCGCCGCTCCAGGAGGTTGTAGTAGACCTTGCCGGAGCACATCACGAGCCTGGTGACCTGGCCCGGATCGATCGCGTCGATCTCGTCGATGAGCACCTGGAACCCGCCCTCGCACAGATCCTCGCGTACGGAGGTGGAGAGCCGGTGCCGCAGCAGGCTCTTCGGGCTCATGACGACGAGGGGCTTGCGGTAGGGGCGGAGGAGCTGGCGCCGGAGGAGGTGGAACATCTGCGCGGGGGTCGTCGGCACGCAGACCTGCATGTTCTCCTCCGCGCAGAGCTGGAGGAAGCGTTCGAGGCGGGCCGAGGAATGCTCGGGCCCTTGCCCGTCGTAGCCGTGCGGGAGCATCAGCACGAGCCCGCAGAACCGCCCCCACTTCGCCTCCGAAGAGCTCAGGAACTGGTCGATGACCACCTGGGCGACGTTCGCGAAGTCCCCGAACTGCGCCTCCCAGATGGTCAGCCCCTCCGGCTCGGCGGTGCAGTAGCCGTACTCGAACCCGAGGACCGCGGCCTCCGAGAGCATGGAGTTGATGACCCGGAACCGGGGCTGGCCCTCGAACAGGTGCTCCAGCGGCGTCCAGGTGCCGAAGCGCCGCTGGTTGTGCAGCACCGCGTGGCGGTGGAAGAAGGTGCCGCGCTGGCTGTCCTGGCCGGACAGGCGCACCGAGTAGCCGTCCTCCAGCAGGGTGGCGTAGGCGAGGTTTTCCGCGAACCCCCAGTCCATCGGCCGCTCGCCGCGGGCCATCGAAAGCCGCGCGTCGATGATCCGCCTCACGCTGCGGTGCAGCTCGAAGTCGTCGCCCGGGTACTCGCAGAGCTTGCGCCCGAGGCGCTCGATGCGCTCGATGGCCACCGTGGTGTCGCAGGACGCCCGCCAGTCGCACCCGAGGTAAGGCGTCCAGTCGGCGAGGTACTCCCCGTCGTCGTCGACGAGCGGCCTCGACATCACGCGATCCGCTTCCAGGCCGGCGAGATACTCCTCGGACATCGCCTCCGGCTCGCCGGGCTCCACCACGCCCCCGGCCACCAGCCGGTCCGCGTAGACCTTCCGCGGGCCCGGCTGGTTGCGGACTTTCTTGTACATCATCGGCTGGGTCGCGAGCGGCTCGTCGGCCTCGTTGTGGCCGTAGCGGCGGAAGCAGACCATGTCGATGACCACGTCCTTCTTGAACCGCATCCGGAAGTCGAGGGCGATCTGCGCGATGAACACCACCGCCTCCGCGTCGTTGCCGTTGACGTGGAAGATCGGCGCCTGCACGAGCTTCGCGATGTCCGTGCAGTACAGGGTGGAGCGCGAGTCGCGGGGGTCGCTGGTGGTGAACCCGATCTGGTTGTTCACCACGACGTGCACGGTCCCCCCGGTGCGGTACCCGGGGGTCTCCGAGAGGTTGAGGGTCTCGGTCACCACGCCCTGCCCGGAGAAGGCGGCGTCGCCGTGGACCAGGATCGGCAGCACCCGCTCGCCGGCGGAGTCGCCGCGCCGCTCCTGCCGCGCCCGGACCGAGCCTTCGACGACCGGGTTGATGATCTCCAGATGCGAAGGGTTGAACGCGAGCACCAGATGGAGCGGTCCGCCGGGCGTCTCCACCGTGGAGGAGAAGCCGAGGTGGTACTTGACGTCGCCGGAGCCGGACCCGACGTCGATCTTTCCCTCGAACTCCCCGAACAGCACCTTCGGGTGCTTGCCGAGGATGTTCACCAGCACGTTCAGCCGTCCGCGGTGCGCCATGCCGATGACCGCCTCGCGCACCCCGCGCCTCCCCGCGTCCTGCACGATCTCGTCGAGGAGGGGGATGAGGTTCTCCCCGCCTTCGAGGGAGAACCGCTTCTGGCCGACGTACTTGCGGTGCAGGTAGTCTTCGAGCTTCCGGGCCGCGGTGACCCAGCGCAGGACGTCGCGCTTCTTCGCCGCGTCGAAGCCCGGCCGCCCGCGCGAGCCCTCGAGCCGTTCCTGGACCCATCGTTTCTGCCCGGTCGACGAGAGGTGGGTCACCTCGATGCCGATCGGTCCGCGGTAGGTGTCGCGCAGCAGCGCGTCGATCTCGCGCAGCGTCGCCTCCGGTTTGCCGATGTGGAGCGTACCGGTGTTGAACGTGCGGTCGAGGTCGTCTTCGCCGAATCCGTGGTATTCGAGATAGAGCTCGGGGATCGGTGGCCGCTCGTAGACCTTGATGGGGTCGAGGTCCGCCCCCCGGTGGCCCCGGTAGCGGTTCGCGTTGATGAGCGCGATCACCTTCATCTGCTTCCCCATGAATTCGGAGACAGCGTCGTCGGGCGTCGCCCGGGGTGGAAGAGGCGTGGCGTCCGTGCCCTCGTCGATCCCGGCGAAGAACGTACGCCATTCGGGATCGACCGATGCCGGGTCCCGGCGCCAGGCGTGGTAGAGCGCGTCGAGGAACGCGGCGTTTCCGATCCGGAGGGGGGAGAGGTCCGTCATCTTGAAGTCTTCTCCGGCGTGGTGCGGAGAGCGTGCGCCGTACGGAGACGCGCCGCCGGCCAGCGGCCGGCGTATTGCCGTTGCGTGATCCGGGCGGGAGGCATCTCTCCCGGGCTTCACTTCGCGTGGCCGTGGGAATTCAAGCGGTTGCACAGTGTACCGAAGTGATTCCGCGATGGGTACGAAGGCACGGGCCCGCAAATTCGCACATCCACGATCATACGCCGCTACGTGGAGCTTCGCATCGCGGAGTCCGGGGACCCCGTCGGGCAGCCCTTCAGGTACCGGATCGATCCGCCCGGCAACGTGGAGAACCCTCCCCGGACGTCGTGCGCGGGCCGGACCGATCCCGGCACCGGCAGGGTCGCGTCGCGGTGTGCGCGCCGGAGCTCACGATCTCAAGCTTCGGGATTCAAAATGCCTGAATCAGGCGATGGATTCCCGCTTTCGCGGGAATGACGTCATTTCAGCGAGACACGTTACTTTTACGCTGGCCGTCATTCCCGCGAAAGCGGGAATCCATTTCGGTCAGCGAATCCCGAAACTTGAGTCACGATGATCCTCCTCGCCGGATCGCGATCAGCGCCCCACCGCATACGCCTGCATGAACCGCGGGGTCGCCGCGGCGCGGACGAGGCCCGCGCGGGTGAACCCGGCCGCGCAGAGCCGTCCGAGCGACCAGGGCGGCTGAACTTCGAGGAGATGGCCGCGCTCCGCCAGCTCTTCGCGCACGGCTTCCGGAAACCGCTCCTCGACGTGCACGACGCCCGGCGTGAACGCCCGCGGCGCGAAGGATCCCACGTAATGCGTGGTATGGAACAGCGGCGCGTCGATGGCCGCCTGCAGGTTCAGGCCCTGGTGCAGGTGGCGGAGCAGGAGGCCGAGGGTCCATTGGTCCTGCTGGTCTCCGCCGGGTGAGCCGAGCCCCGCCGCCGGCCGGCCGTCGCGGGTCAGGACGGTGGGGGTCAGGGTCGTGCGCGGCCGGCGTCCCGGCGCCAGATGGGAGGGCAGGCGCTCGTCCAGCCAGAACATCTGCCCGCGGGTGGTGACGTTGAAGCCGAGTCCGGGCACGGCGGGTGAGCCTTGCAGCCAGCCGCCGCTCGGGGTCGCCGCGACCAGGTTGCCCCAGCGGTCGGCCACGTCGAGCTGCACGGTGTCGCCCTCGACCTCCGGCAGGTCCGCGAAGGTCGGCTCTCCGCCGCCGGGGCCCGCGTCCTCCGGCGTTGCCGCCAGCGCGAGAAGGGCGGCCACCGCCGGCGTGGTCGCTTGGCGATTCCGCTGCGCGGAATCGCGGGCGCCCCATCCGGACCCACCGTCGTGCGTGGGCTCGCCCGGACGCAGGTCGAGGCTGGCCGTGTCCCCGACGAGGGCGGCGCGGTCTTCGGCATACCCGGACGAGAGCAGCCGTTCGAGAGGGACTGCGACGTGGTCCGGATCGCAGAACCACGCATCCCGATCGGCAAGCGAGAGCTTCAGCGTCTCCACCGCCGCGTGGACCCAGGCCGCGCTGCCGGGGTCGAGATCGGCGATACCTTTCGCTTCAAGGATGCGCAGCGCCTGCAAGAGCGCGGGCCCCTGGCCCCAGGGGCCGGTCTTGTGGACCGTCACCCCGGCGAAGTCGATCGAGACGGTGTCCTCCCAGGCCGGCCGCCATGCCGCCATGTCCTCGCCGGCCAGCAGGCCCGGATGGCGCGCGCCGGCGCCGTCGGCCTGCTCGGTGCGGTAGAAGCGATCCACCGCCTCGGCCACGAAGCCCTGGTAGAAGGCGCGCATCGCCGCCTCGATCTGGACCTCGCGGCTCGCGCCCGCCGCCTCGGCTTCGGCCAGGATCTTCGAGTACGCCTCCGCGATCCGCGGCTGCGCGAACCGCGCACCGGGCAGGGGCGCATCGCCCCCGGGCAGCCAGACCTCGGCCGACTGCCTCCACTCCGTGCGGAAGAGGGGCGCGGCGGCGTGGATCGCTTCGGCGGCGCGGCGCACCAGGGGCCAGCCGTCGCGGGCGTAGCCGATGGCGGGGGCCAGCACGTCGCGGAGCCGCATGGTGCCGTGCTCCAGCAGGAGCTGCATCCATGCGCCGAACGCCCCCGGCACCACGGCGGGCACGAGCCCCGTGCCGGGCATCCGGGTGATGCCCATCTCGCGCAGCCGGGCGATGGTGGCCGTCCGCGGCGCGACGCCCTGGCCACAGAGCACCCGCGGCCGGTCCGCCCCGGCCGGGTGGACGATGATCGGGACCTCTCCGCCCGGCCCGTTCAGGTGCGGCTCGACGATCTGGAGGGTGAAGCCGGTCGCGACGGCCGCGTCGAAGGCGTTGCCGCCCCGTTCCAGGATCCCGAACCCGACCGCCGAGGCGATCCAGTGGGTGCTCGCGACCGCGCCGAAGGTGCCGCGGATCTCGGGCCGGGTGGTGAAGCTCCGAGTCATTGCCCGGGTCCTCCGTTCGGGTCTTCGATCGGGACGTTCGAGCCTTCGATCAGGATTTACGGTAACGCGCGCATCCGGGAGACGCACGATCCGGGACGCCCGCGCTCCCAGGAAAGGCGCAGGTCCTTCATGCCGTTCGTCTGTCGTCCCCCGGTTCCGGCTCCGCCGGGGCAGGGATCTCGACCGCCGCCGCCAGCGGCTTGCCCGCGTCGCGTTCGATGATCCGTTCGGTCACCGCGCGGTCGAGGATGCCGTAAGGACGCCCGGCGCGCGGCAGGCCGGCGGAGAAGGGGATGAAGCGCTCCTTCGCGACCTCGTGGAGGCGCCGCAGCTCCGGGATCGGATCCGCGTGGTCGTCCACCCGCAGATCCAGACGCGGGAAGACCTCCGGCCCCTGGATGCGTAGCGCGATCGACTGCTTGCCGCGCTTGTCGCCGCCGGCGTCCTCGCCCGCCTGCATGGCCGCGATCAGGCGTTCGACGATGGGCAGGCCGGCGTTGGCCTTCCACGCGGCCAGGGTCCCGGCGACCACCCGCGGTCCCGCCAGCATGTTGCCCGCCACCGAGACGCCCGGCTCGGCCAGATGCCCGCACCAGTCGACGCAGCGAGCGCCGGTGTGGGCGGCGGTCCCGCCCCCGGCGTCGATGACGTGGAGCTGGCGCTGGTCGATGCCGCGATCCATGTCCGCGAGCATGGCGACGACGTCGGGCGCGCGGTGCCCCTCGGCGAGCAGGCCGAGGGCGCGATGGCCGAGCTCGGGGTTGGGCAGCGCCTGGCTCATCGCCGCGCCGTGCGGTCCGCCGCTCCACGGGCAGAGCGCGCCCACCGCGAAGAACTTCGAAGCGACGGCCAGCCCGAACAGGCCGCTTTCGGGGTCTTTCGCAAGAATGGACCAGGTCATGGGATCCCCTCCTGTCCTGTCGTGCCGATCATGCCGGGGCGCTCGGCGCGGGGGAACGGGAATGCGCCGGATCGCGGGGTCCTGCGTTCCCGTTTCGGCGGGGCAAGGCGGGCCGGGCCGGAGGACTTCTTCGTTCTCGTCCATGCCGGAGCCCGCTCACGAGACGCCCCGGTTCTCGCGCACGTCGAGGATATTGCGCCGCACGCCGCCGGGTGAGCCGATCGACGCCGCCGCCGGCACCATCGCGAGGCCGTCCATGCCGGAGCCCGCTCACGAGACGCCCCGGCTCTCGCGCACGTCGAGGACGTCGCGCAGCGCGTCGCCGAGGAAGTTGATCGACAGTACCGTGAGCATGATCGCCAGGCCGGGGAAGATGCCGAGCCACCAGGCGCGGGTGACGAAGCTGCGTGCCTCGGAGAGGATCAATCCCCAGGTCGGGGTGTCCGCGCTCACGCCGAGGCCGAGGAAGGACAGCACCGCCTCGGCCAGGATCGCATTGGAGACGCTGACCGTGGCCAGCACGATCACCGGCGCGGTGATGTTGGGCAGGATGTGGCGGACCATGATCCGCCGGTCGGAGCAGCCGACGGCGCGGGCGGCGGCGACGTACTGCTCCTCCTTGACCGAGAGGGTCATGCCGCGGGCCACCCGTGCGAAATCGTCCAGGTAGGCGAGCGAGATCGCGACGATTACGTTCAGCAGGCCCGTGCCGAAGACGGCCACGAGGTAGACCGCGATCAGGATGTTCGGGAACGCCCATTGCAGGTCGATGTAGCGCATGATCAGCATGTCGATCCAGCCCCCGAAGTAGCCCGCCGCGACGCCCATGGCCACGCCCAGGACCAGGGCGAGGGCGACCGTCGCCAGCCCCACGAACAGCGACACCCGCGCTCCGTGCACGATCCGCGACAGCAGATCGCGGCCGAGGTCGTCGACGCCGAGCGGGTGCGCCGGGCTGGGCTCCTCCAGCATCATGTAGTCCATGGCGTTCGGGTCGTAGGGCGCGAGCAGCGGCGCGAAGACCGCCGCGGCCGCCAGGACGGCGAGGAATACGGCGCCGGCGAACGCGCGGCGGTCGCGCAGGATGCGGCGGGCGACGCCGATCCGGCGCGGCGGCTCGTCCGGGAGGGTGGGGGGGGTCACTCGACGCGGATGCGCGGGTCGACGGCGACGTAGAGCACGTCGACCAGCAGGTTGACGAAGACGAAGATGAACGAGACCGCGAGGATCGCGCCCTGCACCACGGGGTAGTCGCGGTTCAGGATCCCCTCGATCAGGATGCGGCCCAGCCCCTTGATGGCGAAGACCGTCTCGACCACCACGGCCGACGCCATCAGCAGGCCGAAGGCGATGCCCATCACCGTGATCACCGGGATCAGCGCGTTCGGGAAGGCATGGCCCATCACCACGCGCCAGGGGGTGAGGCCCTTCGCGCCGGCGACGCGGACGTAGTCGGTCTTCAGCACCTCCAGCATCGAGGAGCGCACCATCCGCGCGATGATCGCGGAGAAGGCCGTGCCGGCCGCGACGGCCGGCAGGATCAGGTGCGAGAGCCACGGCCAGAAGCCGTTCGAGAGCGGCTCGTAGCCGATGGCGGGCAGCCAGCCGAGATGGGCGGCGAACAGGATGATCAGCAGGATCCCGAGCCAGAAATCCGGCATCGAGAGTCCGAGAAAGGCGATGAAGGTGACGCCGTGGTCGATCGGCCGACCGCGCCTGAGCGCCGAGATCAGCCCCGCCGGGATCGCGATCAGGACGGACACGGCGAACGCCAGGACCGCGAGCGAGAGGGTGCGCGGCGCCGCCTCGACCAGGATCCGGCTCACGGGGATGCGCGAGCCGTAGATGGAGTTGCCGAGGTCCCCCTGCAGCACCAGCCAGAACCACTTCGCGTACTGCACCGGCAAGGGCTGGTCGAGCCCGAACTTGACCCGCAGCTCGTCCGCCGCGGCCGGGTCGCCGGCGTCGAACAGCATCGCGGCGAAGGGATCGCCCGGCACGATCCGCAGCATGAAGAAGACGAGGGTGGCGACCGCCCACATGACGACGACGGCGCCGAGGCCGCGCTTGAGGAGGTAGCGCGTCATGTCGCGCGGGAGGTGGTCCGGTGCGGTCCCGTGGCTGTACGGCGCGGGCCTCCGTCCGTGCCGGAGCCCTCCGGGGATCGCGCGGACCAGACCGCTGACGCCGGGGGATCGGCTCCCGGACGGGAAGCCGATCCCCACGGACCACGAGCAGGCCAGCCGTCCGGCGCCGGAGAGGCGGCCCGGGACATCTCCGCAACCGGCGGCTTCGCGCTCCGGCCGCGATCAGCCGGCCAGGGTGACCCGATCCATGTCCACGAGGCCCGGGATCCGGCTCTCGGCCGGGAAGTCGACCTCCTTGCGGGTCACCAGCACGTCCGCCGGGTGGTACAGGAAGGCTTGGGCCACCTTGTTCGAGGTGATCCGGTTCACCTTACGGACGAGCGCCTTGCGGGCCTCGACGTCCGCGGTCGTGGACTGCTCGGCGACCAGCGCGTCGACCTCCGGGTCCGAGAAGAGGCCGAAGGGCATCTCGGCCTTGTCGCGGTTGCGTCCGTTGAACTTCGAGTCGGTCTGCACCCAGTCCACGAGGCCGTCGTCCGGATCGAAGTCTCCGCCCGATCCGAGGCGGCAGAGGTCGAAGTTCATCTTCTGGAAGTCGTCGAGCAGGACCGGGAAGTCCTTTGGTGTCGAGCTCGATGTCGATCCCGAGGTTCTTCTTCAGGATGTTCCTGATCACTTGGCAGTCGCGCCGGGCCGCCGGGGTGCAGAGGATCCTGAGCTTCGGGAAGCCCTCGCCGCCCGGGAATCCGGCGTCGGCCAGCAGCTTGCGGGCCGCATCCGCGTCGAACGCCTGCTCCGAGGTGGCGCCGAGGGCGTCGTCGAAGTAGAAGCCCATGGCCGGGTTGATGGTGCCGTAGGCCGGGGTGCCGCGTCCGAACTGGGCCTGCCTGATGTAGAGCTCCCGGTCGATCGCCTTGGCGATGGCGAGCCGCACCATGAACCCCTTCTCCTTCTTGAGCGCCTCGACCGGCTTGGAGAAGTCCGGCACCCTCATCGGGTCGCGCCAGGGGTTGAGGAACACGCCCTGGAACCCCGGCCCGGGCACGATCGAGACGTTGAGATCCGGGTTGGACTCGAAGCGGTCGACGAGCTCGGGGGCCACCGGGTTGCCGCCGATGATGTGGACGTCCCCGGCCTCGATGGCCGCGGCCAGCGGCTCCGGGTCGATGATGGGGGTGATGACGATCCGGTCGAGCTTCGGCCGCTCGGGGTCGTAGTAGTCCTCGAAGCGTTCGAGGGTCATGGACTGTCCAAGCTGGTGATCGGTCACCCTGAACGGCCCGGTGCCGACCGCCCGCAGCCCGTAGTCCGAGGCGCCCATGCTTGCGAGCGCGCCGCGCGAGACGATGGTCATGGCCCGTCCCGACGAACGTTCCAGCGTCTTCACCAGAAACGACGCCTGCGGCGACGCGAGGGTGATCCGGATCTTGTGCGTCCCCAGCTTCTCGATGCCGGCGATGTTGGCGACCACGCGCGAATGGATGGACTTGTCCGGGTCCTTCGAGCGCTGCCAGGTGAAGAGGACGTCGTCGGCGGTGAAGGGGTCGCCGTTGTGGAAGGTCACGCCTTCGCGAAGGTTGAAGACGTACTCGGTGCCCGCCGCGTCGACCTCCCAGTCGAGGGCGAGATCGCCTTCCGCCTGGAGCTGCGGGTTGATGTGGGTCAGCCCGCTGAGCACGTTGGACGCGATCTGGAACAGCAGCACCTGGTTGATCTGCGCCGGATCGATGGTGCGGAACTCGCCGACGGCGGCCCAGCCCGCCCGCAACGTCCCGCCGGTCGCGGCCCGGACCGGCATGGCGCCGATGCCCGGCATCAGGTGCGCGGCGGTCAGCAGCCCCGATGCGGCGAGCAGCCTGAGCACGGTCCGGCGTTCGAGCACCGGTCCGCGGAGGTCGTGGCGGTCCAGGCCGGCCATGGGATCGGCGGGGTCGAAGTCGTGGGCGTCGTCCCATGCGGCGCGGAGCGGTGAGCGGCGCACGGTGTCATGCGGGTGTGAGCTGTCAGCCATCGGGTCGTCCTCCTCAAGGTACGTGGCAGAACCGTCGTGTGGTGCCGCATCGATCCGCCCGGCATCCGGGCGGGCTCCCGAAATTCGTCGAAACGGGTCCGGAAGATGTGGGCCTCCGCGAATCCGGCGGGGGTGCGCGCCCTGCGTCTCCGCACGATCGAATCTCGCATGAACGCCGGAGAAACCCGGGCCGGTCTCCTGGCCCGATCCTCCCGGTTCATGCAGGCACGCCGCTGCTCCGCCGGACGGTTCCGCGGGCCGCCTCTCCCGGTATGCGGACGGGCCGGAATCGTCACACAGGTCCTTCGTGCACTTCAACATCGCCCTTCCATTCACTCACTTCCCAACTCCGACTACGGCTCCTTCCACCTCCCACCTTCAGGCTCATCTTCAGTATTGGAAAAGATTGATTGACGTGCGCGAGCGCGCACGAAGGCGATGGTGCGGTCTATCCGCGACAGCGAAGCATCCCGGCCGATCATCTGCAAGGTCCGCTCGATCGAGGGCGAGGTGGCGGTACCGGTGAGGGCGACGCGAAGCGGCTGGGCTACCTTCCCGAGGTTCAGCGACAGGGCCTCGGCGCATTCGTTCACCGCGGCGTGCAGGGGTGCCCGCTCCCAGTCCGTGACCGCTTCGAGCCGCGCGCGAACCGTCTCCAGGGGCTCGAGCGCGACCGGGCGCAGATGCTTCTTCGCGGCGCGCTCGTCGTAGTCCCCGTAGTCCTGGAACGCGAAGCGGGACTTCTCGGCCATCTCCGTGACGGTGCGGGCGCGGTCGCGCTGGATCCCGGCGAGCAGCGACGGCGATGCACCGCCTCCCGATGCGTCGATACCCATCCTCTCGAGCCGTTCGGCGAGCAGCGCGCCCAGACGCTCCGGGTCCGCCTGCCTGAGGTAATGCTGGTTCAGCCAGCCGAGCTTGTCGTAGTCGAACGAGGCGGGCGCACGGTTCACGTCCGCGACGTCGAAGTGCTCGATCATTTCCTCGCGGGAGATGATCTCCTGGTCACCGTGCGACCAGCCCAGCCGCACGAGGTGGTTGAGCATCGCTTCCGGCAGGTAGCCGTCGTCGCGGAACCGGGTCACGCCGACCGCGCCGTGGCGTTTCGAGAGCCGCTGACCGTCCGCGCCGAGGATCATCGGCACGTGGGCGTAGCGCGGCGGCGACGCGCCCAGTGCCGCGATGACGTTCAACTGCCGGGGGGTGTTCATCACATGGTCGTCGCCGCGGATGACGTGGGTGACGTCCATGTCCAGATCGTCCACGACGACCCCGAAGTTGTAGGTCGGCATGCCGTCGCCACGGGCGATGACGAGATCGTCGAGCTCACGGTTGTCGAAGGAGACGGGGCCCCGCACCAGATCGTCGAAGACGACCTCCCCCTCCGGCGGATTCCTGAAACGGACGACGGGATCGATCCCGGCCGGCGGCGGTCCGGTCCGGCGCCGGCACCGTCCGTCGTAGCGGGGCTTCTCGCCGCGCGCGCGTTGTGCGGTGCGCATCGCATCGAGCGTTTCCCGGCTGCAATAGCAGCGGTACGCCTTGCCCTCGCGCAGCAGGCGATCGACGTGCTCCTGGTACAGCGGCAGCCGATCGGTCTGGAAGAAGGGGCCTTCGTCGGCGTCGAGCCCGAGCCAGCGGAGCCCCTCCACGATCGCGTCGATCGACGCCTGCGTCGAGCGCTCGCGGTCGGTGTCCTCGATCCTGAGTACGAACGCGCCGCCCCAACGACGCGCGAAGAGCCAGCAGAAGAGGGCGGTGCGCGCGCCGCCGACGTGCAGCAGCCCGGTGGGGCTCGGCGCGAATCGGGTTCGGACCTTCATGGGGCGCGCATCATATCAGCCGGGGACCGCGCGAGCCGCCGGGGGCGGCGGTATCGCCGGGTGCTGCGCAGTCACGCGACGTACACGAGTGCGGCGGGTGCGGTGGGAGTGCATCGCACGCCGTACCGATGCGGAAGGGAGCGCGCGGTGGTGCCGATGGAGTGGCGTGCGGGGGTCGTTGCGGGGCACCGGACGAGGCTGGTGGCGCGGCAGGCGAGCGTGGTGGTAGCGCACGTGACGCCGCAGGAGGGGGAGAAGGTGTTTCGGGAGTGGGGGCGGATGACGCCCTCGAAGAGCTCCCTGGACCGGCTGGTGAAGAGCCTGCCCCCGCGGGGCGGTTCACCTTCACGTATATCCGGGGCATGGCCCTTCGCCCGATCAGGAGACCGTAATCGCGATGCGGCAGTGGTCGCTCGGTCCCCATTCATCCGGATCGTTCAGCGCCTGCGCCTGCACCGATCCAGCCATGCTCGCGGAGGCGAATACGAAGTCCAGTTGCCGCGTTGCCGTCGCTGGACTCTGCCGACTGTGGTGGAAGGTCGGCACGTTCCGGCTGTCTTCGGGCAACTCGTCGGGCCAAGGATCGGCCTGCCGCCCGTGGGGATGTCGTGGCCCGACGAAAGGCAGCCCCAGGCTTTCCATCCGGTCGAACACCGTTGCGTAGCGTGCGGCCGCGTAAGCATCCCCGTGCTCGCCGTAGCCGTACAGGACGTTGAGGTCACCGGCAGCGACGATCCGGTGACGGGTTGCGTGGCCGATCAGCCGAGACAAATCCGAAATGAGGCGGTGCACGGACCCGTCCGCGTAAATCCAGCGGCTTCCGGTTGACCGATGCATGTTTTCCCAAGCCCCATACATGGAGGCCACGACGAACGGGGGGCCGTCGGGTCGCGTGACAGTGGCGGCGGCAAGGGTTCCCGGCAGGCTGATGGAGAATCCATCCCATTCACCTTCGGTCATGGATTCGCCTTCGATCCATTCCACCTGAACACGATCGGACAGCTTGACGACCGCCGCTTTCCAGGGCCGGTTCAGCCCGGCGCCGGCCGTATGCCAGGGGGACGGATCGATCTCTACGCCGGGGGGTAGCTCCAGCGCGGGCGGGGCGGCCTCCTGCAAGAGCGCAATGTCGGCGTCCATTGCCAGCAAGGTCTCCCAAGGCGCCTTCCTGCCCGCGACGTTCCAGGAAACGACTCTGATCATTCGCAACGCGCCGACTTCAACGATTGGCCTCCGAGACCCGCCGCGCGGCAATACCCTGCCCTCTTGAATGCGTCGGCGCGCATCAGCCCGATTTCCGCCGGTGCGGGATGGAACCCGGGCCGTTCGATGGGCACTTCCGGGCGACCTCGACAAGCGCCTCTTCGATGACGGCCTCGCTCACCCCCCGGCGTTTCACCCCCCCTTCAGGTTCGGCATGAAGTGCACGGCGTCGCCATCGGAGACGGTGCGGGTGGCGTGCTGGCTGCGGGGCACGACGGCGCCGTTGAGCGAGATGAGCGGGGCGGCGTTCTCGGGGATGCCGGCTTCGCGCATCACGGTGCGCAGGGTCGGCGCGGAGGGTGCGCCGGGGATCTCCACATCCATCTCGCCGTCCGAGCTGGCGATGCAGTGTTTCCAGAAGACAGGCGAACTGTTCCGGCCCGGTGGTGTATTCGCAGACCACCCCCGTCCGGCGCTCGACGGTGTCCAGTTGCGCCATCAGGTTCCGGTGGGGGTAGCCCGGCTCCTTGAAGTCGCCGTAGCCGAAGCTGAGCCGCAGCACCGGATGACGCACCGAACAGTCCCGGCGTCCGTGGATGGCCAGCCCCTCGAACAGCGCTTCGTTGCCCTCGAAGAGCTCCTTCAGGGTGTCCAGGAACAGGCTCTTGCCGAAGCGCCGCGGACGGGACAGAAAGTAGTGGGCGCCCTCATCGAGCATCAGATCGATGTAGGCAGTCTTGTCGACGTAGTAGCAGCCCTCCTCGCGGAGGGTGCGGAAGGTCTGGATGCCGATGGGCAGCTTGCGTCTGGAACTCATGGGCACAGCTTACCGCACCGGCGGCCGGTCCTGGCCGTCAGCGTCCGTGCCCGATTCCCGTTGGCGGGGATCGCCCCCGCTCGGCCGGCGTCACCCCCACGTCCCGCCATACCGCCATACGGTGATCATCCGACCGGCCGGGGACGATTCCCCGCGCCGGAAGACCCTCTCCTCCCAATGCCCTGTCTTCGCTTCGATCGGAGATGGCCGGATGGCCCGCCTGCGCTGTCACGACCTATGCCGTGGTGCCGGACGGCGGCCCCGGGGCGGATGTCGTGCACAAGGCACCAATCCCCATTCCACTGGATGGGGAGGGCGCTGAACCCCTCCTGCCAAGAGCGCGCCGGTGCGGGTGCGTGGTGACGGATGGCTGAGCGGGGAGATTGGCCGGGTGTACGACGAGCACTTCGAGGTGTACGGGGTGCGCAAGGTGTGGGACCAGCTTCGCCGCGAGGGGGTGGGGGTGGCGCGTTGAAACCCGGGGCGGTTCAGTCCTTCATGCAATCCCCGCCAAGTCGCAGTGCCGCGGTTGCCGCCTTCACCGGGCGGTCCTAGACTCGCCGCCATGAAGCCCGCAAATCCGCGCCTGTTCACGCCGGGAGATGGCGCCACACCGCCGGCCATGCCCGGCCGCGAAGAACACCAAGCGGTCCTGTCCCTGTGCCTGGCCGACTTGACCAGTGCCCAATCGCCGCCACACAACGTGGTGCTCATCGGGCCGCGAGGCAACGGCAAGACCGCCTTGCTCAACTGGTTCAAACGCGAGTGCCGGCGCAGCAATGTGGATGCCGTGGCGATGACGCCCCGCGACATGGCCGACGTCCCCATGCTGATCGCGGCGTTGGCGCCTCCTTCGCGCTTGATGCGGCTGTTGCCCCGCAAGGTTGGCGTCACGGCAGTCGGATCTGCCGAGTGGGAGACGCAAGCCGGAACACCGGCCAATCTGGCCGGACGGCTCATCACCCGATGCCGCAAGCGACCCCTTGCCGTATTGCTCGATGAGGCGCACACCCTGGACGTGACCGTCGGCGGCACTCTGCTCAACGCAAGCCAACAGGTGCGGAGCGAGGCCCCTTTTCTGCTGGTGCTGGCGGGTACGCCCGGCTTGCCCGTGCGGCTCGCGAAAATGGACGCCACCTTCTGGAATCGCCTGGGCTCCGGGCGGCTCGGCGTGGGCCGGCTGAACGATGCTGCCACCCGGCAGGCTCTACAGGAGCCGTTACGCCGGCACGACGTCCATATCGCCGAGGACGGGTTGGGCAAGGTCGTCGAGGAATGCCAACGCTACCCCTACTTCATCCAGCTCTGGGGTGAAGCGCTTTGGCAACAGCGACTGACGACCGGCGCGACGACGCTGACCGATGGCCACGTCGACGCCGTTCGAGAACAGGTGGCGGCGCGGGTCGCGGAGTACTACCAGGATCGTTTGCGCGAGTTGGAGGCCGGTGGGCTGCTGGAAGCGGCGGCGGCCGTGGCCCCCCTCTTTCAACGCCACGCCGACGCCACGGTGACCGATCACGAGATAGACGCCGCACTCGCTCCCGCCGGCGCGGACGCCGCCGCGCGGCTGGCCGCGAGGGAAGAATTGAACCGCCTCGGCTACATCTGGAGCCCTCCCGGCCAGCCACCCCCGATCACCTGGTGCGCCGGCATCCCTTCGTTGATGATCCATGTGCGCCACCACGTCTCCGGCGATGTCTGAAATCAGAGGCATTCGCTGACGAATGCGCGTGGCATGGAGTCGCCCGCCATCGGAGGCAGCGTAGCCGGGCTTGCGGCAAGTATATTTGCAGGCATACATTCAGCGTATGGCGCAAGTGGCCATTTATTTCCCGGCCGGTGTCCTTGCAGCCGCACGCAAGCGCGCCAGCGAGGAGAACAGGAGCCTGTCCGCCCGGGTGGGCACGCTCATCCGGGAAGCGGCTGCTGCAGAGTGGCCTGGCAGCCTCGTCGATCTCCTGCATCATGGCAGCGGAGACATCGTCGAGCCTGACGATCCTCCGCCCGAGGATGTCGATACGTTCCGGTGACGTGGCTGCTCGACACCAGTGTCTGTGTGCCGCTGATCAATCGGACGGATGAACGGACGGCGGCGCGGCTGCTCGACCATTCCCGCGGCTCCGTGCGTCTGTGCAGCGTGGTCAAGGCGGAGAGATTCAGAGCGGTTCCGGATCCCGAAACTTGAGTATCTGGAGTAACGGCCGGGCCGAAGAAATCCGGGCGCGGTAAGCCCGGCTCGTTCTCAGGGGTGCCGGAGGCGGCCCTCGATCGCATTCTCGTACAGCGACTCCAGGGCCGGTACGGTCAGCGCCACCGGGTTGGTCGCCGACGAAGGATCCGCGAGGGCCGCCGGGGCGAGCCGGGACGCTGCCTCGAGGGGAACGCCGATCTCGCGCAGGGTGTGGGGGATGCCGATCCGCGCCCGCAGATCCAGGACCCACCGCATCACCCCCTCGAAGCCCGTCTCCCCGAGCCCGAGCCAGCGCGCGAGGGCCGCCGTCTTCTCCTCGATGGCCGGGCGGTTGAACGCCAGCACGTAGGGCATGACCACCGCGTTGGTGAGCCCGTGGTGGGTGTCGTACACCGCACCGCAGGGATGGCTGAGCGAGTGCATCGCCCCGAGCCCCTTCTGGAACGCGGTCGCTCCCATGGTCGAAGCCACCTGCATGTGGGCGCGGGCGGCCGGATCCGTCCCGTCCTCGCAGGCCGCCGGAAGCCACTCCTTCACCAGCCGCATCCCTTCGAGCGCGATGCCCTGGGCCATCGGGTGGAAGACCGGGGAGCAATACGCTTCGAGGTTGTGGGAGAGGGCGTCCATGCCCACCGCGGCGGTGACGCGGGCCGGCAGCCCGGTGGTGAGCTCCGGGTCGGCGATCACCGCGGCCGGCATCATCTTCGGATGGAAGACGATCTTCTTGGTGTGATCTCGGACATCGGTGATCACCGACGCGCGTCCGACCTCGGAGCCGGTGCCGGAGGTGGTCGGCACCGCCACCACCGGGGCGACCCCGCCGGGGTCGGCGCGGGTCCACCAGTCCTCGCGGTCCTCGAAGTCCCATAGCGGGCGCGTCTGCCCCGACATCAGCGCCATCGCCTTCGCGGCGTCGAGCGCGCTGCCGCCGCCGAACCCGATCACCCCGTCGTGGCCGCCGTCGCGGAACGCCCGCACGCCTTCCGCCACGTTCGACTCCACCGGGTTCGCACGCACGTCGGAGAAGACCGCGCAGGCGAGCCCTGCATCCCGGCACGACTGCGCCGCGTCCCGCACCATCGCCATCGCCGCGAGCCCCGGATCGGTGACCAGCAGGGGGCGCGTGATTCCGGCCTCCCGGCACGCCTCGGCGAGCTCCCGGATGCGTCCCGGGCCGAAGCGGATCGAGGTGGGATAGTGCCAGTCGCCGGTGAGGGTGTGCGGATCGATGGTGGTGGTCATGGGCGGGTCCTCGGCTGGATCGGTCATCGTCTGGAATCCGGGGCTTCGTCGATGCGCGGGCAGGCGACCTTTCCCCAAGTATGGGAATCGGGGTTCGCTTCGATATCGGCTCGCATGATTCCCAGGATCTCCGGCACGAGGGTCGCCATGATACGGCTACCATCCCTGATCCGACTTCTCCACCATCCCGAGGCGAACGTCGCGCCGCCGTGGAAGATCCGGTTGCGCAACACGTGGAGCCGCAGGAAAACCTCCATGAGGATACCGTGGACGTTGGATTCTGCCAGCATATCATCGGCATCTTCTCTATCCCAAAGTGATAGAGAAGATGCGCCGATTCAGGGGTACAATTCGACGGTGCTTCGGGGAGGGTCGGAAAATGGGAAAGAGACGTGAATTGCGGTACTCGCGCAGGGTCAACATCGGGCTCGAATCCGCCACGGCGAGCCGTGTCCGCGAGGCGTCAAACCGGTACGACGTAGCGGAAGCGGTGATCCTCCGGCGGGCGATCGATGTCGGGCTCGACCGCGCGATCGACGCCATCCGCAAGCAGACGGCGACGCGGGCGGCGCGGGGCACGGAATAGCGGCGGGCGGTGATGGAGTTCAGACTGCCGTACAAGGGGTTTCGTGGGCGGAGCCTGGCGCGGAATCGACTCCGATCCCGGCTTTCCTGTCTGATTCGGAGATCTGGCGTGCCGGCTGGCGGAGTTCGTGGCGATTCTTCAGCCATGAACAACGCGGTCGCGGTGGTGCTGTTGGCGCTCGTGCTGGCGGGCTGTGCGTTGGAGCCGGGGACGACATTCCGGGACTGCCCTGAATGCCCGGAGATGGTGGTGGTTCCTGCGGGGCGCTTCGTGATGGGGTCGCAGAGGAAGTTTGCGTATCACGACGAGATCCCGGCGCATCCAGTCACAATTGCCCTTCCTTTTGCGGTGGGGGTGTACGAGGTGACGTTTGCGGAGTGGGATGCGTGCGTGTCGGATGGGGGATGTGGCGGGTACCGGCCGAGTGACAGGGGCTGGGGCCGGGGAAGCCGCCCGGTCATCAACGTGAGCTGGGAGGATGCACAGGGGTATGTGGCGTGGCTGTCGAGGAAGACGGGGGCGGAGTACCGGTTGCTGAGCGAGTCGGAGTGGGAGTACGTGGCGCGGGCCGGGACGACGACGCGGTATTGGTGGGGGAGGGGGATTGGGGAGAACCGGGCGCAATGCGATGGCTGCGGGAGCTTATGGGATCCACGTGTGACGGCGCCGGTGGGGGCATTCGCACCGAATGCGTTTGGGCTGCATGACGTTCACGGGAACGTACGGGAGTTTGTGGAGGACTGCTGGCATGAGTCCTACCTTACAGCGCCGAGTGACGGGAGCGCGTGGACGTCTGGGGATTGCGAACAACTTGTTGTGATACGCGGCGGCTCCAGGATCGATCGTCCTTGGGAGCTACGCGCCGCCAATCGGGGCTGGGGCGGCAGGAGGGACCGCGGAACCTTCGGAGATCTAGGTTTTCGGGTTGCCCGAACACTCAATCCTCACTGACTTTCACGCATCACCGACTTTCTTTGACGGAATGAGTAGCTACCAAGCGGATCTGCTTGCAGGACGGGACCATCACGGCGCCACGCACGTACGCGAAGGCAAATCGGCGCGGACGGCGCGGCGTTTGGAATAGGCCGGGGCGGCGATGGACGTTCAGACTGCCGTACAAGGGGTTTCGTGGGCGGTGCCGGGCGCGGAATCGCCTTCGCGGCCGGCGGGGCTGACGCGGCTACCTGTCGGCGCTGTCCGGCGAGGGCGCGGTGCGACATGACATTAACGGTCTGCCCTTGGCGACAGAACGGGTTGTCATTCTTTAGCTTCTACCCACAAATTCTGCGGAAGACCCAAATGTTGCTCCTCGGGACGAGAAGCAACCCCCGGTAGCCACCGGCGTGACGATCGTCAAGGCTCGGGAGCACATATCGTCGGCATTATGACCGGCCCCGGGGTGCCGAGCCGCGAGCCCAGGCCCGGGACGATAGCCGTCTTTTCGTCGGTGTTGCCGGCGGAGACTCGGCCCCGAGTCCAGGCCCGGCTACTCCACCGTCACGCTCTTGGCGAGGTTGCGCGGTTGGTCGATGTCGCGCCCGAGGGCGAGCGCGCAGTGGTAGGCGAAGAGCTGGAGCGGGATCCCCATCACCACCGGGTTGAGCACGTCTACCGAAGGCGGGACCTCGATGATCTCGTCCGCGCGTTCGGCGATACGCCCGTCGCCGGGGTGGGTCAGCGCGATCACCGGACCGCCTCGCGCCCGCACCTCTTCGAGCGAGGCGATGGACTTGTCGAACAGCGCGTCGTGCGGCAGCGCGACGACCGTGGGGATGTCCGGGCCGACCAGGGCGAGCGGCCCATGCTTGAGCTCCGACGCCGGGTACGCCTCGGCGTGGATGTAGGAGATCTCCTTGAGCTTCTGCGCCCCTTCGAGGGCGATGGGAAAGCCGGGGCCGCGCCCGATGTAGAACGCGCTCCGGGATTGCGCGTAGCGGTGTGCGATCTCCTTCACATGGGGCTCGGTGGCGAGCGCGGCCTCGACGTCGGCGGGGAGGCGCTCCATCGCCTCCATGAGCCGCCGCCCCTGTTCGGGCGACAGGTCCCGCGCCCGGCCCAGGTGCAGCGCGAGCAGGGCGAGGGCGACCAGGCTGCACGTGTACGCCTTGGTCGAGGCCACCGACACCTCCGGGCCCGCGTGCATGTAGATTCCGCCATCCACCTCGCGCGCGATGCTGCTGCCGATGACGTTGACGATCCCGAGCACGCGCCCGCCGCTCCGACGCACCTCCTGCACCGCCATCAGCGTGTCGATGGTTTCGCCCGACTGGCTCACCGCGACGTAGAGGGCGTCGCGCTCGATCACCGGGTTGCGGTAGCGGAACTCCGCCGCCGGCTCGGCCGAGGCCGGAATGCGCACGAGTGATTCGATGAGGTGCGCGCCGGCGATCCCTGCGTAGCAGGCGGAGCCGCAGCCGAGCAGCTTCACCCTCTTTACGTCGAGCAGCTCGCGGGGGTCGAGGTTGATCCCGCCGAGATGCGCAGTGTGGAAGTGCGGGTCGAGGCGACCGCTCAGGGTGCGCCGGACCGCCTCGGGCTGATCGAGGATCTCCTTGTGCATGTAGTGTGCATGCCCGCCGCGCTCGTAGGCGTCGTCTTCCCACTCGACGGTCGAGAGGGATTTCGCGATCGGCCGCTCGTCCATCGTCGTGGTGTGGAAGCCCCCGGTGTCGATCACCGCGACCTCGCCGTCGTCGAGGTGCGCCACCTGCCGGGTGTGGCGCACCAGCGCCGCGACATCGGAGGCGACGAACATCTCGCGGTCCCCGATGCCGATGATGACCGGTGAGCCGTTGCGGGCGACGACGATGCGGTCGGGGGAGCGGACGTCGATCACCGCGACCCCGTAGGTGCCGCGCACGAGCGCGAGCGCGCTGCACACCCGCTGCTCCGGCGAATCGCCGTCCGCGCGCGCCACGAGGTGCGCGATGATCTCGGTGTCGGTCTCGGAGACGAACGCGACGCCCTCGGCCGCAAGGCGTTTGCGCAACGCCGGGGCGTTCTCCACGATGCCGTTGTGCACGACCGCGATCGATCCGTCCGCGCTCACGTGGGGATGCGCGTTGACGTCGCTCGGCGCCCCGTGGGTCGCCCATCGCGTATGCCCGATGCCGACCTTCCCGCCGAGCCGCTTCGGAAGCGCCGACTGGAGCCTGGCCAGCTTTCCTTCCTTCTTGTATACGCGCAACGCGCGCCGGGAGACGAGCGCGACGCCCGCGGAATCGTAGCCGCGGTACTCGAGCCGTTTCAGGCCGGAGACCAGGATCGGAGCCGCGCTCCGGGGGCCGATGTAGCCGATGATTCCGCACATGGTGCCGGTGCCTCCTTTCGTACCTGGTTTCCGATCCACGACGCCGGAACCGAGCGTCGGCCGGCCGTAGCGTCCGTCAGCCGTAACGCCGTAACCGTCCGTCACCCGTAGACGATGCGCCGGATCTGGCGTTCGCTGAGCTGCGGCGCCTGGAAGCGCCAGCCTTCCAGCTCCTCCGCGATCCGCGTATAGATCATGTGGTTGCGCAGCCCTTCGGCCTGAAGCTCCCGGTGGCGTCTGGTGACGAACGCCTCGATGGTCTCGCCGTAGAAGCTCACCACCTCCTCCACGATCCGGCGGGCTTCCGGGCGGGGCAATCCGCGCGTACGGACCAGATGGTCGAGCAGGTCGGCAGGAGCGGAGGCGGATGGCATGGCCGGGGATTGAAGCATGATTCGGGAAAAAACCACCCAAATCTACCCGAATTCGGGTTGATCATAGCTGCAATCCGTGGAGGATGGATCGAGGCAAGACGCCCGCGCGGCGGCTTTGATGCTCAAGTTTCGGGATTCAACATACCTTGAATCAGGCGATGGATTCCCGCTTTCGCGGGAATGACGTCATTTCAGCGAGACACGTTACTTTTACACTGGTCGTCATTCCCGCGAAAGCGGGAATCCATTTCGGTCAGCGAATCCCGAAACTTGAGTTTGATGGACCCCTTCCGGCGCGCATAATGCGCTTCCTTCTTCCCCGGCGGATCGGCGCTTCGGACCCATGCGGATCGATACGATGGATACGGCCTCGCTCGCCGGGCTCGAAGCGGAGATCGAGCAGCACTACGTATCATTGTGCGCCGAGGGGCTGGACCTCGACCTCACGCGCGGCAAGCCGGCCGGCGACCAGCTCGATCTGAGCGCCGCGCTCGACGGCGCGCTCGGCGGCGACTACCGCACGGAGGAGGGCGCCGACACCCGCGGCTACGGCGGGAGCGACGGCATCGCCGGTGCGCGCAGGCTCGGCGCCGGGTGGCTCGGGCTCGCCCCGGAGGAGGTCCTGGCCGGCGGCAACAGCAGCCTCACCCTGATGTACCTGTTCCTGCTCGGCGCCCACCGCTTCGGGCTGGACGGGCCGGGGAACGCCTGGGCCGACACCGCCGGCGGCGCGCGCTTCCTCTGCCCCGTGCCCGGCTACGACCGGCACTTCGGGATCTGCGAGGACCTCGGGATCGGGATGATCCCGGTGCCCATGACCGGCGAGGGGCCGGACATGGACCGCGTCGAGGCGCTCGTGGCCGGCGACCCCGGGATCCGCGGGATGTGGTGCGTGCCCCGCTTCTCGAACCCCACCGGCGAGACGTACTCCGCCGGCACGGTGCGCCGCATCGCCGCGCTCGGGCGGATTGCAGCCCCCGGGTTCCGCGTGATGTGGGACAACGCCTACGCGGTGCATGGCCTCACCGAGGAGGGAGAGGAGGGCGCCCCCGCGGACATCATGGCCCGGTCCGGGACCCACCCATACGAT
Source organism: Gammaproteobacteria bacterium (assembly GCA_965204915.1). Lineage (GTDB taxonomy): Bacteria > Pseudomonadota > Gammaproteobacteria > HK1 > HK1 > HK1. The sequence goes on from OZ242023.1 coordinate 1,265,368, forward strand.
CCTGGCTCGCAAGACGCGCCTGCGGACGTGATGGTCCGGCCGGGAATCCACCCTCCCGAGCCGGAAGACGCGCCCCCGAACGTCATGGCCCCGAACGTCATGACCCTGTGCCGGGCGGCGGGCGCCGAGGACAGCGTGGTGCAGTTCGCCTCGACCTCCAAGGTCACCTTCGCCGGGGCCGGCCTCGCCTTCTTCGGCGGCTCGCGGCGCAACGTGGACTGGTTCCGCACGCGGCTCTCGGTGATGACCATCGGGCCGGACAAGGTGAACCAGCTTCGGCACCTGAAGCTGCTGCCGGACATGGACGCGGTGCGCGCCCACATGCGCCGCCACGCCGCGCTGCTGCGCCCGAAGTTCGACTGCGTGCGGCGCCGTCTCGAAGCGGGCCTCGGCAACCTCGGCATCGGGCGGTGGACGGACCCGGCCGGCGGCTACTTCGTGAGCTTCTGGACCCGGCCGGGGCTCGCGAAGGAGACGGTGCGCCTCGCCGCCGAAGCCGGCGTGCGGCTGACCCCGGCCGGCGCCGCCTTCCCTTACGGCGAGGACCCGGAGGACAGCCACATCCGCCTCGCCCCGAGCTTCCCTCCGCTGACGGAGGTGGACCGGGCCATGGAGGTCTTCGTGACCTGCGTGAAGCTCGCGACAGTGCGCAACGCCCGGTGGGCGCGGAGGGAATGGGAATGAGGACCCGGGCGCCGGGACCCGCATGGACCGGACCCCGACCCGGCGGAGCCGGAAGCCGGGCGGCGGACGATTCTTCGTCGTTTCGTCGAGGATTTCATGGGCAAGGGGCTACCCCGGCAGCCGGCGTTGCGACGTAGCGTGAGGATGGACTCCCGATGATGGATTGCTACAATGTAGATCTTCATCTACACGTGTTGCATCAATGGCTCTGAACATCCGCAACCGGACCGCTGAGGAGCTCGCCGAGACCTTGGTCAGGTTGACGGGAGAAACGAAGACAGAGGCGGTCACCAAGGCATTGCGGGACCGTCTGGAGCGGATTCGCCGGCAGCGTTCCGGGCGGAGCCTCGCCGAGGAGCTTGACGACATCGCCTTGCACTGCGCCTCCCTCCCTGTTCTCGACGATAGACGGGCCGACGAGATCCTTGGATATGACGAAAGCGGCTTGCCCATCTGATGGTCATCGATACGTCGGCGCTGATCGCCATCCTGCAAGACGAATCCGAACGGCGATCGTTCAACGAGGCCATCGAAGCGGCGGATGGATGCGTGTTGTCGGTTGCTTCGTTCGTCGAGGCGTCGATGATCGTCGAATCCCGGTACGGCCCGGATGGAATCCGTGCCCTCGACTGGTTCATCGCGAAGGCGAAGATCGAGCTCGTCGAGGTTGACGCCGATCAGGCCCGTATCGCCCGAGGAGCATTCCGGGACTACGGCAAGGGACGCCATCCGGCCGGCCTCAATTTCGGTGACTGCTTCGCTTATGCCTTGGCGAAAACCTTGGACGAGCCATTGTTGTTCAAGGGACAGGACTTTTCCCTGACCGACATCGTGGCTTGTATCGAGGAATAGGCGAAGCCGGATCGGTATGGATTCGAGGTTGTTGCCGACGTTTCGTCCGTCGGCGTCGCGGTGCCAGGCACACCGCACGCCGATCGGCGGGGGCGGACGCGGAGGGCATGACGCGTGATCGGATCATGATTCGGGGGAAAGTCATCTGCGACGAAACATCGCGCCGAGTACAGTGTCGCGGTTGTGGTCGTGAGCATTCCACGCTTGGGGAATCGCGAAGCGACCGCGAGGCGGTCGCCGGCCGGCATGAGTGAACGCGGGCAGTCCATCGAGACCCTGCTCGCCCAGGGCGGGCATTACATCGATCCCGCCACCGGGGCCATCGTGCCGCCGATCCATCCCTCCACGACGTATGCGCGCGACGAACGCTACGAGCTGATCGGCTACGGCTACAGCCGCTCCGGCAACCCCACCTGCGCGCAGGTCGAAGAGGTGCTGGCCCGGCTCGAAGGCGCGGAGGACGCCCTCGTGTTCGCCTCGGGGCTCGCCGGGATCGCGACGTTCTTCGATACGGTGCGCAACGGCGAGCACGTCGTCGCCCCGCAGGTGATGTACCACGGCGCCGCGGACTGGCTGCGCCGCCTCGCCGGACGCCGCGGGGTCGGCGTCACGTTCTTCGACGCGGGGACGGCCCCGGGGTCGCCGGGGGCGTCCGCGCTGCCGGGGGCAGCGGCGCCGCCAGAAGCGGCGGCGCGGCCAGGGGCCGCGGGGGCGCTGGAGGCCGCGGTCCGCCCCGGCGAGACCGCGGTGGTCTGGATCGAGGCGTCGGTCAATCCGACCTGGGACGTGATCGACGTGCGGGCTGCGGCGGAGATCGCCCACGCGGCGGGCGCGATCCTGGGTGTCGACGCCACCGCGACGCCCGCGGTCACCCTGCGCGCCCTCGACCTCGGCGCCGACGTGGTCTTCCATTCGGGGACGAAGTACCTCGCCGGGCACAGCGACGTCACCGCCGGGGTGCTCGCGACCCGCCGCGCCGACGAGCGCTGGGAAGACGTGAAGCTCGCCCGCACCCTGATGGGCGGGGTGCTCGGGCCGTTCGACTCCTGGCTGCTGCTGCGCGGGATGCGCACCCTGCACGTGCGCTACGAGCGCCAGGCCGCGAACGCGATGGCCGTCGCCCGCCACTTCGAGGGCCATCCCAAGCTCGAAGCGGTGCTCTACCCGGGGCTCGAATCCCATCCCGGGCACGCGGTCGCGAAGCGGCAGATGACCAACGGCTTCGGCGCCATGCTCTCGCTCCTCGTCGCGGGCGGCGCCGCGGACGCGAAGCGGGTGGCGACCCGCACCCGGCTCTTCGTACCGGCGACCTCGCTGGGCGGCGTGGAGAGCCTGATCGAGCACCGCGCCACGGTGGAGGGGCCGCACAGCGTGGTGCCGGAAAACCTGCTCCGCGTCTCGGTCGGCATCGAGAACGCGGACGATCTCGTCGCGGATCTGGAGCAGGCGCTGGACTGACGGGGCAAGGCGGGTTCGTGAAGCTCGTCGTCAGGCGAGGATGCGTGGAAGACGACATGCCGGTCGTCAGCGGATTTCCGGGAATCGTCATCGCCATGTCATGGAGTGGTGTGAACTGCACCCGGACGAATTTCCGGATGACTGGGAAAGATGTCGCAATCGCACACGCCTTGCACGGCAGGAGCCCTCGTGACGTCCGCCGGCGAGGCGAACGGGCAGCCGTCGTCTTCGAGCAGGCGGCATCTTCCACGACGGCTCTTCCACGGCCGGAGGACGGTACGACGTGAGCAAAGCACGAAAGGAACCCGCCGGCGGGCGCAAGCGCCGGCCCGAGCGTGGCCCCGTGTTCAGGGGATGGATATCGACGGATCAGGACGAGATATCGTCAAGTTCCTGCCCGTGGGCGAGCCCCCGTCGGACTCCGCTCCCGACGGCGGACATCGGCGCGCTTTGGCGCGGACGGCGCCGGGTGGGCAGCGCGGCGGGCGCGGACCGTATACGATCCGGCGGGTCGGACCACTCCCCCTCGCTCGACGGCTCGTTTCCTCCGGCAGGGTTCACTTTCCCCGCAAGTCGCGGACGAACGCCCGCAGCCTGGCGACCTCCGCTTCCGCGGCCTCGCGGGCGGCGGCTTCCCGCGCGAGACGGGTCTCCGATTCCCGCCGGGCGGCCTCCGACTCCCGTCTGGCGGCCATCTCCTCCTTGAGGGTGCGGAGATCCTCCCCGGTCGCCGGGTCGCGGAAACGCAGCCGGTCTCCCTCCACACGCAGATCGAGCCCCAGGGATCCGCTGTGCAGAACCTGCGCACCGTCCCTCCACCGCGCCGGCAGGGGCCGGTACTTCCTTCCCCACAGGCGCAGCCCCTGAAGCCGCGGCGTGAAATGCTTGCCCGTCGGGTCGTAGCGCCAGTACTCCCGCACCCCCAGCCGTTCGTACAACGCCCGCTTCGGACCCCGGTCCTGCTTCCACGTCCTCGGAGACGCCACCTCCAGCACGAAGTCCGGCGCCTTCGGCTCCTCCCAGAGCTTGTAGGTCATCCGCTTGTGCTTCGGCGCTCCGAAGACCACGAACACGTCCGGCGCCACCCGTGCTCCCACGTTGCCTTCCTCGTAGTAGATCAGCAGGTCCCCCGAGACGTATATGTCCGGGCGGTGCTCGAAGTACATGTCGAGCGTCGCGACCGCGTCGAGGATCGCGTGGAGCTGCCAGTCGTTCTCAGCCATGCGCTGGCCGTCGGAGCTGGGGTATTCGACAGCGGGGGCGGGACGGGCCGGCAGGGGTTCGCTCATGGGTGGTCCCTCCGGGATTGGAAGGGGAGGTCATTGCTCGCACGGGACGGTAGCATGAGGGCGTTCGCGCCCTCAAACAGACGAGGGCGTTCGCGCCCTCGAACAGAGCTGGGCCGATGGTGGTTCGGTGGCGTCGCATGCGTCGCGTCGCGCTCCCGGAGACGGATTCCGGGAGTCGGTTCCTTGCCTGGCCTGACGGGATTGCCGGTGTTCGGGATTGTCGGTGTTTCGGATTCGTGGGGAATGCGGTCCGAGTCCCGGCGAACGTCAGCCGCCGGCTCGCAAGAGGGTCTTCGGAAGTCGCCAGGCAACGCGGCGCCGCTTCACGTCTTCGCAACGTTGCCGGTGGAGGGCTTCGGGAGTCGCCACTACATGACCGGCAACCGGGATGCGCTCCGCCACACGCGGAAATGAGCCGCCACTTCCGGTTCTACGGTACCGAACGTCGTCACCGATGCCTTGGATGCAGGACACCCGACGAGTCGTATGCGGGCAGCGGCTCATGGCCCAAGGCAGTGTGCAGAAGGGAAACCACCGCGGGCGGAGAGCACTTGTCGGCCTGTCCAATCATCGGGGTCCGCTGCTGTCGGCATTGGCCCGGCGCCAAGTCCGCGGTGGCCCGGTCCACCCGTTGACAGTTCATGCCGGGCGTGCGGAGAAGGCCGGCATGCGCCGGCGCAGCAGGGCGTTGCGCGCGGCCCATTCCTGCTCCGGGGTCTGCGATTCGAGCGAGTCGAACTTGCGGGCGCCGGTGAGGGTCGCCACCGGCGCCCCGTCGCGGAACGCGATCCGGGTGGATGCGGTGGCGGGGATGCGCTCGCCGAGGGTGATGATGCCGGTGAGGTTCAGCGGGTCCGCCGCGCTCAGGGCCACGACGGCGCCGTCCGCCGGGGCGCGGCGCACCCTTCTCAGGGTCTCCACCGCCTCGGGCAGGGCGTACTGCTCGCCGGTGAAGCCCGCGACGAACCGCCCCCCGCGGATCTCGCCGCGGGCTTCGAGGCGGCGGAGCACGCGCAGCAGGTTCCGCCACGGGATGGTGGGCGACTCACGCGCGAGAAGCGTCTTGAACACGATGCCGTAACGGCGCAGCAGGGTGCGGGCGATCGTCTCCGCACCGTCTTCGCCGATGCCGTCCGTCTCCGTGCCGGCTGCGCCGGCTGAGCCGGCGGTGCGGCGCGGCACGCAGGCCCACCGGCCGGCCTCGGCGGCGGCGCGGAGGCGGCGGGCGGAGGCGCCGGTGAACGCGCGCAGCCCCGCGAACCCGTCCGCGCTCACAAGCCCGTGGGTGATCAGCTCGCCGAGCGCGGCGGCGGCGTCCGGCGCCCGTGCGCCGGTCGCGGCGAGGAGGTCGTCGAAGAACGACGCGCCGCGGGTCCGCAGGCACGAGAGGACGTTGCGGGCGCCGGGGGAGAGCGATGCGGGCGGGGCGGCGCCTGTACTCCCGATGGCATGGGCATCCCGCGGGCCGGGGGAGTGCGGGGATGCGGGTCGGACGTCCGTGTCCCCGGGGACGGAGGCCTCGTGCGTTCCACGGAGAGATGGCGTGGGCGGGACGCCCGCATTCGCGGGAACGGAGGCGTCGCGGGTCCCGTGGAAAGATGGCGCGGACGGGACGCCTGTACTCCCGATGGCATGGGCATCCCGCGGGCCGGGGGAGGGCGGGGATGCGGGCGGGACATCCGCGTCCCTCCGGGACGCGCCGTCTCGGAGGGACGCGCCGTTTCCGGGAATCGGGGCATGACGTGCGCCCGTGGATGCCGTCGCCGATGGTCCGGTCCCGTTTCCAGAGTTGGATCGTCCGGGCCGTGCGGGCGTCATCGCGCCGGGTCCGGGGGACGACTCCGCTGTTCCCCCGGCCTCACCCGCGGCCGGCGCGAGCCACAGCGGCGCGTGGCGGCGGGAGAGCAGGGCGATCGGGGTCGAGCGGATCGGTCCGAACGACCGGCCCGGGGTCTCGCGGTTCGGCGGGGCCGGGCGTGCCCACGAGGCGCGGCCGGCGAGGCAGAGCCGGTCGAGCATCTCCGGGGCGAAGTCCGCGATCCGGGCGGGCAGGATCTCCGCCTCCCAGGCCGCGGCGGGGGCCGCGAACCCCTCCAGCTCCGCGGCGACGGCGGCCAGCGCCTCGTATCCCTGCCGCCGGTCGTCGGGCCGCACCCTCTGCCAGTCGAACAGGAAGAGCATGAACTCCGCCCGCGTCGCCGGCTCGATCTCGCGCCGCAGCCGGCGGAGGGTGTAGCGGTGGATACGCGCGAGCAGGCGCCGATCGCACCATTCGGTGGAGGCGGCGCCGTCCGTGAACCGCCCGCGCAGCACGCAGCCTTCCGCTTCCAGGGCGACGAGCGCGACCTCGACGTCCACCGGGGCGAGCCCGAGATCGTGGGCGAGGCGGGCCGCGGTGACCGGGCCGAGGCATCCGAGCCGCGCGCGCAGCAGCTCGCCCAGCGCCGCATCGCGTCCGGGCGCAGCCCGAAGCTCCTCGGGGAGCGCCAGCGGCGGGTCGGCGCGACCGGCGCCCAATGCCGCCTCGAGCAGGGCAAGGCGCTCCGCCGCGCACCAGAGCACGGGACCGCCGCGCGGCGGGCGAAAGCGGGTGGCGCGACCGGAGGCGACGAGGGCGTCGAAATGGGTGCTCCATCCGGGGCGCTCGCCGTTCGCGATCCGGCGCGCGGCGTCCGCCAGGTTCGCCGGTCGTTCGGGTACCGTATCGGTGGGGTTCGCCAAGTCCGCCGGGCGGCGGCCGGCCGCCGTTTCGGCGATGCCTGCCGGGTCCGCCGAGCGCTTGACCGTTGCTTCGGCGATACTCAACGAACCCGCCGAACGCTTGGCCATTGCCTCGGACATGCTTGCCGGAACCGTCGAACGGCCGGCGCCCGCCCCGGCGGCGCTTGCCGGATTCATCGAACGGCCGGCCACTCCGTCGGCGTTGCCCGCCGGATCCGCCGAACCGCCGGCCGCTCTCTCGCCGATGCCTGCCGGATTCTCTGGATGCCCGGCCATCCTTCTGGCGGCACCCGCCGGAATCGCCGATCGTCCGGCTCCCCTCCCGGCCGCGCCCGCCAAGTGCGCCAGACGCCCGGTCACCCCCTCCGCGGCGGTGGCGAAACCGAGCACCACAAGGGTGTCATGCAGCTCGTCGGGGGTCGCCGCCTCCGGCCAGGCCTCCTCGCATACGCGCTCGATCGCCTCGGGGTCGAGGCGGCCGACGTCGGCGGCGGATTCAGGGTCCAGCGCGCGGCGCATCGACACCGCCCGGGTGCGGCGCTCCTCCAGGGGCGCATCGTCGAGGAAGGCATAGGGACGGGCGTCGAGGACCTCCGCCGCGAGCGGGGAGGGCTCGGTGAGGTCGCGGGCGACGACCCGGATCTCCCCGCCCGCGAGCCTCGCCAACAGGGCTTCGAGCCCCTCGACGTCCATCGCTTCGGTCAGCGCGTCGGCGATGGTCTGCTCCACCAGCGGATGGTCGGGGATCTCGCGCGGGCCGGAGAGGTTCTCGGCGCAGGCGATCTGGTCGGGGAACACCGCGGCGACGAGATCCTCGGCCTGCATGCGCTGGATTTGCGGCGGAACCTTGCTCCCGCCCCGGAAGCGCGGGATCGCCAGCGAGACGTTGGCGTTCCAGCGCCAGCGCACGTCGAACATCGGCGCGTCGAGCAGCGCCTGGGTCAGGACGTCGCGCACCGTCTCCGGCGAGAGGTAACGGCAGACCTCGTCGAGCGCGAAGCTGTGGCTCTCGCCGAGAGAGAGCACGATCGCGTCCTCGGTGGCCGCCGCCTGGAGCTCGAAGTTGAACTTCCGGCAGAACCGCTTGCGCAGCGCGAGGCCCCAGGCCCGGTTGAGCCGGCTGCCGAAGCGCGAGTGGATGACGAGCTGCATCCCGCCGCTCTCGTCGAAGAAGCGCTCCAGCACCACCGTGTCGCGGTCGGGCAGCGCGCCCAGCGCGGCGTGCCCGACGCAGAGGTAGTCCACGATCTGCGCGCCCGCCTCGGCCCCGATCCCGGTGCGAGCGGCGAATTCGCGCGCGAGGCGGGCGCGGGTTTGCGGCGTGGTCGCTCCGGTCCTGGCCGCCTCGACGGCATCGGCCCCGGCATGGGTTTTTCCGGTTCCGGCTCCAACCGTCTCGGCTCCGGCTCCGACCGTCCCATTGCCGATTCCGGTCCCGGCCCCGTTCCCGACCCCGACCGTCCCGTTCCCGACTCCGGTCGTCCCAACCGCGGCCCCGCCCCCGGCCGCATCGAGGCGGCGCCCCAGCCATCCGAGCAGATCGCATACGCTCTCGGACAGCTCTGCGGTGCGCCCCGGCGCCTCGCCGAACCAGAAGGGGATGTTCGGCGGCAGGCCCTGCGCGTCCTCCACCCGGACCGCGCCCCGCTCGATGCGCAGGATGCGCCACGAGGTGTTGCCGAGCTGGAAGACGTCGCCGGGCAGGCTCTCGATCGCGAAATCCTCGTTGAGTGATCCGAGGCGGGTGCCGTGCGGTTCGAGCACCACGTCGTAGTCGGCGTTGTCGGGGATCGCGCCGCCCGAGGTCATGGCGGTGAGGCGGGCACCGCGCCGGGCGCGCAGCGCGCCGTGGATGACGTCGCGGTGCAGGTACGCGGCACGCCGCCCGCGCCGGGTCGCGAATCCGCCGGCGAGCATCGCCAGCAGCGCGCGCCATCGTTCGCCGGTGAGGTCCCGGTAGGGCCAGGCGCGGCGCACCGTGGCGAGCAATGCCTCCTCGCTCCAGTCCTCGGCCGCGACCATCGCCACCGCCTGCTGCGCGAGTACGTCCAGCGGATGGGAGGGCACGTGCAGACGGTCTAGCTCCCCGCGCCGTATCGCATCCAGGACCGCGGCGCATTCGACGAGCTCGTCCCGGGTCAACGGGAACAGACGGGCTTTCGGCGTGCCGCCGACCGCGTGGCCGGAGCGCCCGGCCCGCTGCAGGAAGGTGGCGATCGAGCGCGTCGAGCCGAGCTGGCAGACGAGGTCCACGTCGCCGATGTCGATCCCCAGCTCCAGCGAGGCGGTGGCCACCAGCACCTTGAGATCCCCGGCCTTGAGCCGCTGCTCGGCCGCGAGCCGGCGCTCGCGCGAGAGGCTGCCGTGGTGCGAGGTGACGTGCTCCTCCCCCAGCGATTCGGTGAGCGCCCGCGCCACCCGCTCCGCCATGCGGCGGGTGTTGACGAACACCAGCGTGGTGCGATGCGCCTCGATGAGCGCGCACAGCCGCCGGTAGACCTCGCCCCAGACCTCGCCGGACATCACCGCTTCCAGCGGCGATTCGGGCAGCTCCAGGGCGAGGTCGCGCTCGCGGCGGTGGCCGGTGTCGACGACGGTGCACTCGCGCGGCCGGCCCGCCTCGTCGCAGCCGGTGAGGAAGTGGGCCACGGTCTCGATCGGGCGCTGGGTCGCGGACAGGCCGATGCGGGTGAGGGGCCGTCCGGCCAGCGCGTCCAGGCGCTCCAGCGAGAGCGCGAGATGCACGCCGCGCTTGTTGCCGGCGACGGCGTGGATCTCGTCCACGATGACGGTGCCGGCGCTGGCGAGCATGGCCCGCCCGCCCTCGCTGGTGAGAAGGATGTAGAGCGATTCCGGCGTGGTCACCAGGATGTGCGGCGGCTGCCGGCGCATGGCCTCGCGCGCCGCGCCCGGGGTGTCGCCGGTGCGCACCATGGCGCGGATGCCGGAGCCGGGCTCCCCGGCCTCGGCCAGGGCGCGGTCGATGCCCGCGAGCGGCACTTCCAGGTTCTTGTGCACGTCGTTGCCGAGCGCCTTGAGCGGCGAGACGTAGACCACCCGGGTCGCGTCGGCGAGCGGCGCCCGGCGGCTGTCCCGGACCAGGGCGTCGATGGCGGAGAGGAATCCGGCCAGGGTCTTGCCCGAGCCGGTGGGGGCGGCGATGAGGGTGTGGCGGCCCGCCGCCACCGCGTCCCAGGCTTGCGTCTGGCAGGGGGTGGGGGCGCCGAGGGCCGCCTCGAACCACGAGGCCACGGCGGGATGGAAGTGGTCGGGGGTCATGGGATTGAGGTTGCGGCTGCCGATCACGGCATCGTCCGGCGACGCGCGGCCCGAATCGCTCCCGCCTGCTCCGGCAATGCGGCCACGAGCCGCGGCGCCACGGTCATTCGATGATCTCGTTCGCCCAGAGCTGCTCCAGAAACCGTTGCCATGGCAACACCCGGATGCCGTCGCCGGCCTGTCTGGGCGCATCCTCGTTGCATACGACGATGGCGTGGCGGGGACGGTGCTCCTCGACGTAGGCGCGCATCGCCTTCAAATCTTCCCGGCGCACGCGGGCGCCGCCCTTGACCTCGATGGCCACGGCGCCCTCCCGTCCGAGCACGAAGTCGCATTCCAGCCCCGATTTGGTGCGCCAGAAACGCACCGGCACGTCACATTCCCGCCAGGCCCGCCAAGCCAGCAGCTCCATCAGGATGAAATGCTCCAGGGCCCGCCCGAAGTCGGGGCCGGCGGTGCGTTCGATCCGGCGGCCGGTGACGTATCCGGCGACGCCCACGTCGAAAAGGTAGAACTTGGGCGCCCGCGTGATGACGGCGCGTGAACGGCGGCGGCTGAACGGCTCCACGAAGGTGCCGAGCAGGGTGTCGGCCAGGAGCTGGAAGTACTCGCGCACCGTCTTGGAGTCCACGCCGCAGTCCCTGGCGATGCTGCTGTAGTTCAGAAGCTCCCCGTGGCAGAACGAGAGCGCGTCGAAGAATCGTGCGAACGCCGCCACGTTCCGGGTCAGGCCTTCGTCGAACACCTCCTCCTTATATGCTCCGACTTGGCTGATAGCGCAAGCGTGGAACGCGGCATGTGCCAGGAGCACGGAATCCGCCCGAGGGCCGGATCCTGCGCCAGGCTGGACAGAGGGCAGGCCCGTCCTCGCCGCGCGTTTGCAATGCCCGGCTTGTAACGAAGGCCTGGAAGATGTGGTACATGCGATTGAATTTGGGGCGCTGACAGGGCAATCGCATTTGTATATTGCGGCGTGAGGGGATTCGACTGCGATTGCCCTGGGGCGCTGACGCGCCGGTCTCCTCGGCCTCCCTCGAACGGCCGCCGGTCATGCCGCATGGCGCCTGCCGTCCAGCCGCGTCCACCCGTCGCGCGTGTCTCCGGCGTGGATGTCGAACGCGCCGCGGTATGCGGCGGCGACTGCATGGATTTGCGCTTCGAGGATCCCCGACAGCACCAGACCGCCCCCGGGCGTCGTGGCCGCCGCGAGCATCGGCGCGCGCTCCACGAGCGTCCCGGCGAGAATGTTCGCCACGACCAGTCCGGCGGGAGGGAGCTCCTCGTCCGCCGCGGCGACGACGATGCAATCCGAAACGTCGTTGGCTTGCGCGTTCTCCGCCGTCGCCCGCAATGCTTGGGGATCGAGGTCGAGCGCGACCACCCGTCGCGCGCCGAGCTTTGCCGCCGTGATCGCGAGGATCCCGGAGCCGCAGCCGTAGTCGATGACTTCGAGCCCCGCCGGCGGCACCTCGACCAGGCGCTCCAGACAGAGGCGGGTGCTGGGATGCCGCCCCGTCCCGAAGGCGAGCCCGGGTTCGAGGCGCACGACGATACGGCCGGGCGGCGGGTCCATCCAGACCGGCCCGATCCAGAGCGGCCCGATCCCGATCGGCTCGACGTCTTCCCGCGATGCGGCGATCCAGTCCCGGTCCGCGATCTCCCGCACGTGCAGGCCGGTCACCGCGGCGGCGCCCGGCAGCGCGGCGCGCACGGCCCCGGGGTCGATACGGCGCCCGCCGTACAATGCACGGACCCGCACCCGCGGCCAGAGCGGCGTCGCCTCGGGCTCCGGCTCGTAGCACGGTTCATCTCCGCTGTCCTCCAGCGTCACCGATTCCGAGCCCGCCGCTTCCAGAACCTCGCACACCGCCTCGACGTCCGTGCGCTCGCATTCGAACACGAGCTCGAACCAGGCTCGCGGCCGGGCGTTCAGGGGGTGATTCCGAGCTTGCGTTCCAGGTAGCCGATGCCGGTGCCGCCGGCGAGGAACGCGGCGTCGCGGCAAAGCTCCCGGTGCAGCGGGATGTTGGTCTCGATGCCGTCGATGACGATCTCCTCCAGCGCGGTGCCGGCGCGCGCGATGGCGAATGCGCGGGTCTCGCCGTACGCGATGAGCTTGCCGATCATCGAGTCGTAGTAGGGCGGTACCTCGTAGCCGGCGTAGATGTGGCTGTCGAGCCGGATGCCGGGTCCGCCCGGCGGGTGGAACAGCGTGATTCTGCCCGGTGAAGGACGGAACGTGGCCGGATGCTCGGCATTGATGCGGCACTCGACCGCGTGGCCGCGGATGTGTACGTCGTCCTGCGCGAACGGCAGCTCCTCGCCCGCCGCGATGCGAAGCTGGGCCTTGACGATGTCGATGCCGGTGACGAGCTCCGTCACCGGATGCTCGACCTGCAGCCGCGTATTCATCTCGATGAAGTAGAACCTGCCGTCCTCGTACAGGAACTCGAAGGTTCCCGCCCCGCGGTAGCCGATCTCGCGGCAGGCGGCGACGCATCGCGCCCCCATCGCCTCGCGCAGGGTCGGATCGATCCCGGGAGCCGGCGCCTCCTCCAGCACCTTCTGGTGCCGGCGCTGCATCGAGCAGTCGCGCTCGCCGAGGTGCACCATGTTGCCGTGGGTGTCGGCCAGCACCTGGAACTCGACGTGCCGCGGGTTCTCGAGATACTTCTCCAGGTAGACCGCCTCGTTGCCGAACGCCGTGCCGGCTTCGGTGCGGGTCAGGGAGACCGCGTTGATCAGCGACGCCTCGGAGTGGACCACACGCATCCCACGTCCTCCGCCGCCACCCGCCGCCTTCACGATCACCGGATAGCCGATGTCGCGGGCGATGCGCAGCGTCTCCTGCGGGTCGTCCCCGACCGGACCGTCCGAGCCGGGGACGCATGGCACGCCCGCTGCCCGCATCGCCGCGATCGCGGAGAGCTTGTCGCCCATCAGCCGGATCGTCTCCGGCCGCGGGCCGATGAAGACGAAGCCGCTCTCCTCGACCCGCTCGGCGAAGTCCGCGTTCTCCGAGAGGAACCCGTAACCGGGGTGGACGGCGACGGCATCGGTCACCTCCGCCGCGCTCACCACCGCGGGGATGTTGAGGTAGCTCTCGGCCGACGGGGGAGGGCCGATGCACACCGATTCGTCGGCGAGCCGGACGTGCTTCAGGTCCCGATCGGCGAGGGAGTGGACGGCCACGGTGCGGATCCCGAGCTCGCGGCAGGCGCGCAGGATCCGCAACGCGATCTCCCCCCGGTTGGCGATGATGACCTTGGTCAGCATCGGCTCGGGCCCGGGCTCCGGCCATCGCGCAAGGGAGGGCATCGAAAGGTCGTCATGGCCGGCGAACCTGGCCGGAACGGACTCGACGGAGCGGGAGAGCGGCGAGCCTGATCGGCGTGGATTCCACGGAGCCGGGAAGTCATGCGTCCGTGTCGATCACGAACAGCGGCTCGCCGTACTCCACCGGGTGGCCGTTCTCGGCGATGACCGCCTTCACTTCCCCGGCGACCTCCGATTCGATCTGGTTGAGGATCTTCATCGCTTCGATGATGCACAACGTATCGCCCGGTGCGACCCTCTGGCCGACGGCGACGAACGGCTTCGAGCCCGGAGAGGACGCTTGGTAGAACGTGCCGACCATCGGCGACGTCACCACGTATCCGGGCGGAAGCCGGCTTTCCGTCTCCGCTTCGGGCTCTGCGACGTTACCCGGTCCCGGACCTCCGATCGGCAAGGGCCCGGCCGAGGTGGGCGCTACGGCCGCCGCCGGCGCCGCGTAGTAGTGATGCACCGGCGCTGCGGACGGGCTGCGGTGCCGGGTGACCCGCACCGATCCGTCGCCTTCGTGGATTTCGATCTCGTCGACGCCGGAGCTCTCCAGCAACTCGATCAGCTTCTTCACCTTGCGGATGTCCATGCCGGATTTCCTTCAGCGCTGGCCGGTCAGCCGCGAGAGCGCCGCCTGGTATGCCAGGCGGTAGCCCGTCGCGCCCAGGCCCACGATCACACCGGCCGCGACGTCGGACAGGTAGGAGTGGCGGCGGAACGGTTCGCGCCGGTGGATGTTCGAGAGGTGGACTTCGATGAACGGGAGCCCCGTGGCCAGGAAGGCGTCCCGGATGGCCACGCTGGTATGCGTGAACGCGCCGGGGTTGATGATGGCGCAGCCGACACCCTCTCGCGCCGCCTGGTGGATGCGGTCGACGAGGGCGTGCTCGGCATTGCTCTGGAAGCAGTCGAGCCGGTGTCCGTCGCCTTCGGCGAGCGCGGTCAGATTCGACTCGACGCCGGCGAGGGTGGTGTGGCCGTAGATCTCCGGCTCGCGAGTGCCGAGCAGATTCAGGTTGGGGCCGTTCAACAGGAGCAGTCTGGCCATTCCGTCTCTCTTCCGAGGCGATGGGTTCGATGAAACGTCATGTTCCGGATCCGGAACGTTCGAGTCAGTTAATGGTTGTTCGTGACAATTGAGCGCAGATTAGCATAGCTCTCATCGTCGAGCAGACTCCATGGACCGGCGAGGCAAGCCGAACACGGCCGCATCTCCCGGGAACATGGACGTCCCGGTCCGGATCTCCGGCGCCGGGGACGCGGTTCCCCCGGGAGCGGGGGCGTCCGTCACACATGGTCTGTCTGTCACTGGGAAGGATATGGTCCGCGCCGCGAATGCAGCGGAACGGACGGGCCGTTCCGTCGATCGGTCCCGGGCCCCACCGCGGTCGGGACCTCCGTGCTCCCGGAGGCGCCTCGCGCGAATGTGGCGGGTCGCGGAGATGGTGGCGTCTCAAGGATTCAGGACAAGCAGCGCCCGGATCTTCTCCCGGGTCTGCTCCAGGGTCAGCGCTCCGACGTGGCGGTCCCGGATCGAACCGCGCGGGTCGACGAACGCGGTGAACGGAAGCGCGGCGGACCGGTTGCCGTAGGCGTGCAGGAGATCGATCGTTCGGCGTGGATCGGCCATGGTCGGGTAGCTCATGCCGAGCTCCTTCGCCATCGTGAACGCGGCGTCGGCATCATCCACGGCGATACCGACAAGCTGGACGCCTTGCGCGCGAAACGACTCCTGAACGGTGATCAGCATCGGAATCTCATGCACGCACGGCGGGCACCACGTCGCCCAGAAGTTCACGACCCTGACCACACCGTCCCAGTCGGAGAACCGGTGCTCCGCCCCGTGCTGGTCGGTGAAGCGAAAATCCGGCGCCTTGGTCGGGGAGTCGGCGGAAGACGATCGGATCACCCGACCGCCGCCGGCGGTCCATGCCGCTTCACCCCTGGTTGCTTCGAGGGACGGCGAGTCCTCCCGGTGCCGCCACCGGGATGCCGCAAACCCGACCGCAAAGGCGCCGGCTCCGAGCGCCACGGCAACCATCGCACGGCGTCGGGTGATCATCGCGCACCCGCGACCGTGGACGTGGAGGCGTATTCGGAGGCCGCCGGTGGTGCCCTGTCCGTGAAGTCTTGTGCACAATGTTCAAGAAGCGTTCGTGGCTCGTGGGTTCCGCTCCCCGCGTCCGCAGGCATGCCCTTCGCGGGTCCGGCGGGAAAGCGGGATGCGAACGACGGAGAATGCGGACGGGAGCGGCGGGAAGCACACGGGGAGCCGCTCCCCCACGTCGTCATTCCCGCGAAAGCGGGGATCCGGATGGCCTGGCGCCGGCGGCGCCGGCTCGGGGTATGGGAATGAGAATCCTTCACCTGCTCTTCCTGCTGTTCGTCGCGGTACCGATCGTCGAGATCTACCTGCTGCTCGAAATCGGGGGGATCATCGGTGCGGTTCCCACCATCGGCCTCGTCGTGCTCACCGCCGCTGCCGGCGCCGCGCTCGTTCGCGCCCAGGGATTCTCGACGATCCGGCAGGTGCGGAGAAGCATGGAGGCCGGCGAGATCCCGGCGGTGGCGATCTTCGAGGGAATCTTCCTGCTCATGGCCGGAGCACTCCTGCTGACCCCAGGGTTTCTGACCGACGCGATCGGATTTTGTTGCCTGGTTCCGCCGCTGCGGCGGGCGCTCATCGTGCGGTTCATCGAAACGAGGATCGTTCGAACGAGTGTCGTCCATCCGCGCCATCCGACGGCCCCGCGCCGTCATGGAGATGTACTCGAAGGCGAGTTCGAACGCGAGGACTGATTGTCGGCGCAGAGCCCGAGGGCATATCGAACCGGACCGCTCCCGATGTAGGCACGGCGCCCGCTCCGGGACCACCCACGTTCCGCCGCTTCACGGCGAGGGTTCGACCCGGCGCCGGATCGGCATGAAGTCTGCGCCTGTTCCCTTGACATCGACATGCTCGACTCTATTATTGGCACTCGCTTGAGTAGAGCGCTAACAAGAATGATCGGCCGCGCCGGTCGAGCGGTGCCGGGCGATCGGGCTCCGAACCTATGACACGGACTTCAGCAGGAGATGAATCCTATGAACATCAGACCATTACACGATCGGGTGATCGTGGAGCGCGAGGAGGAGGAGCGCACCTCGGCGGGCGGGATCGTGATCCCGGACACCGCCACCGAGAAGCCGATCCGCGGCAAGGTCGTGGCCACCGGCAAGGGGAAGATCCTGGAAGACGGCACGGTGCGCCCGCTCGACGTGAAGGCCGGCGACAAGGTGCTGTTCGGCAAGTACTCCGGGACCGAGATCAAGATCGACGGCGATGAGCTTCTCGTGATGCGCGAGGACGACCTCATGGCGGTCATCGAGGGCTGATCCGCGGGCAGCGTCTCGACACGGATACCGAACACGACAGAACGAATACCGGACAAGACGGAGGACACATCAGATGGCAGCGAAAGAAGTACGATTCAGCGAAGACTCGCGCGCGCGGATGTCGGCCGGGGTCAACATCCTGGCCAACGCGGTCAAGGTGACGCTGGGCCCCAAGGGGCGCAACGTGGTGCTGGAGAAGAGCTTCGGCGCCCCGACGGTGACCAAGGACGGGGTGTCGGTGGCCAAGGAGATCGAGCTTGAGGACAAGTTCGAGAACATGGGCGCGCAGATGGTCAAGGAGGTGGCGTCGAAGACCTCGGACGTGGCCGGCGACGGCACCACCACGGCGACGGTGCTGGCGCAGTCGATGATGCGCGAGGGTCTGAAGGCGGTGGCCGCGGGGATGAACCCGATGGACCTGAAGCGCGGCATCGACAAGGCGGTGGGCAGTGCGGTGGACGGGCTGCGCTCGCTGTCGAAGCCGACCAAGGACAGCACCGCGATTGCGCAGGTGGGCGCCATCTCGGCCAACGGCGACGACGCCATCGGCTCCATCATCGCCGAGGCGATGGACAAGGTGGGCAAGGAGGGGGTGATCACGGTCGAGGAGGGCAAGAGCCTGGACAACGAGCTGGACGTGGTGGAGGGGATGCAGTTCGACCGGGGGTACCTGTCGCCGTACTTCATCAACGACCAGGACTCGATGTCGGCGGAGCTGGAGGACCCCTGCATCCTGCTGCACGACAAGAAGGTGTCGAACATCCGCGACCTGCTGCCGGTGCTGGAAGGGGTGGCGAAGTCGGGCAAGCCGTTGCTGGTGATTGCCGAGGACGTGGAGGGTGAGGCGCTGGCGACGCTGGTGGTGAACACCATCCGGGGGATCGTGAAGGTGGCGGCGGTGAAGGCGCCGGGGTTCGGAGACCGTCGCAAGGCGATGTTGCAGGACATGGCGATCCTGACCGGCGGACAGGTGATCAGCGAGGAGGTGGGGCTGTCGCTGGAGAAGGCGACGATCGACGATCTGGGGCGTGCGAAGCGTGTGCAGGTGGGCAAGGAGAACACGACGCTGATCGACGGAGCGGGGAAGGCGTCGGACATCAAGGCGCGGGTGACGCAGATCCAGCAGCAGATCGAGGAGACGACGTCGGACTACGACCGTGAGAAGCTTCAGGAGCGAGTGGCGAAGCTTGCGGGTGGAGTGGCGGTGATCAAGGTGGGAGCGGCGACGGAAGTGGAGATGAAGGAGAAGAAGGCGCGGGTGGAGGATGCGTTGCATTCGACGCGTGCGGCGGTGGAGGAAGGGGTGGTGCCGGGGGGCGGCGTGGCGCTGGTGCGTGCGTTGAACAAGCTCAAGGGTCTGGAGGGCGAGAACGAGGACCAGAACGTGGGGATCGCGATCGCGCGCCGGGCGATGCACGAGCCGTTGCGGCAGATCGTGGCGAATTCGGGGGGTGAGCCGTCGGTGGTGCAGAACAAGGTGGCGGACGGGAGGGGCAACTACGGGTTCAACGCGCAGACCGAGGAGTACGGGGACCTGGTGAAGATGGGGATACTGGACCCGACGAAGGTGGTGCGCACGGCGTTGCAGAATGCGGCGTCGATCGCGGGGTTGCTGATCACGACGGAGGCGACGGTGGCGGAGAAGCCGAAGAAGGACGACGGCCCGGCGATGCCGCCGGGAGGCATGGGGGGGATGGACGGCATGATGTAGGGTGGCGCCGTCTCCCCGGCATCGAGCCGAGGCAGTCCCGAAAGCCCCGCTCCGGCGGGGCTTTCGCTTTCCGGGGTCGTGAACCGGCGAGCGTGGCGGCGGGGGGCGGGGCGATCGCGCACGGCAACGACATCGGCGGCTCGCTCCGCATCCCTGCCTGCTGCTGCCGCCCAGTACCCGTACAGGTGCATCCCGTACCGCGCCGGGAATGCCGAGGGAGTGCGCGGCGGTCGAAACCGTTCGAGCGTCGGCGTCAGGCCAGATCTTCGATTCCAACGCCGAGCGCGTGGGCGAGGAATTTGAGAGCATCCACGGACCCCTGTCTCTCGCCGCGCTTTCCCCATTCCACATGCGCCGCGCCATTTCGATGGGAACGTCCTCTTCATCCGGGTCTTCACGGATGCGACGCATTTCCTCCGCGTCCGCCGCATCTTCCAGCGCTTCGCGCAATTCGTCGTACTGATCGAGCGGGACGATCGCCAGCACGCGGTTGGCGACGGCCACGGTCTGTAGCTGCGGTTTCATTTCCTGTATGCCTCTCCCCGGCTTCGGATGCTGCGCGCCTGCACGAGACGTCGCTGGAGCCGGCGGTCCGGATGGGCGGACAGCCCAGCCGGCATCCCGGCGGGGGAGACGGAGTACACACGCGATTCCGCCCTCACAGAACCAGCAGGAACACGCAGAGCACGACCACCATCACGATGGCCATGCGGCTGGTGTCCCATGCCTCGCCGAGCCTTCCGGACGGCCCGAAGCAGCGGTACGCCCACCCTTCGACGCCACGCCCGAAGCGCGCGCCGGCGCTGCCGCCGACGGCGTACAGCGCCTGCATCCGTGAGCGCGCGCCCAGCGCGGCCCGCCATCCGAGCCTGCGGTAGACCCATTCGGCGTCCAGGTTCACCGAGGGCAGCTCCGGCGGATAGAGGCCGGAGAGCTTCAGCCAGACGAACGCCAGGGCCGAGAAGAAGAGGATCTGGAGCTGCGCGAGCACGTGGGTCGCGTCGTAGGCGGTGTAGTCGGTGGCGAAGGGGAGCAGGTCGTAGAGCAGGCGCGGGTAGCAGCCGATGAGCACGCACAAGGCCGCGGCGAGCCCCATCGCCACCAGCATGTTGGCGGGCGGCTCGGTGGTGCGGATCCCGGAGTCGTGCGCGAAGAACGCGAAGAAGGGGATCTTGATGCCGGCGTGGTGGAACACCCCGGCCGAGGCGAACAGCAGCGCCAGCCAGACCCAGTGGTGGCCCTCTTCGAGCGCCGCGCTCATCACCATGGACTTGCTCACGAAGCCGCTGAACAGCGGGAACGCGGAGATCGACGCCGCGCCCACGATGCACAGCCCGGTGGTGATCGGCATGCTCTTGTACAGACCGCCGAGATCCGAGCCGTCGATGCGCCCGGTCATGTGCAGGACCGCGCCCATAGACATCATCAGCAGGCCCTTGAAGATGACGTCGTTGAAGGCGTGCGCGACCGCGCCGTTCACCGCCAGCTCGGTGCCGATGCCGATGCCGCACACCATGAACCCGATCTGGTTGATCATGCTGTAGGCGAGCACGCGGCGCAGATCGTTCTCGATCACCGCGTAGAAGATCGGGAAGCAGGTCATCGCCGCCCCGATCCACACCAGCATCTCGGTGCCGGGGAAGCCGCGCGCGAGAGCGTACACCGCCACCTTGGTGGTGAACGCGCAGAGGAACACCGTCCCCGTGGGGGTCGCCTCCGGGTAGGCGTCGGTGAGCCAGTTGTGGAGGAAGGGGAAGGCGCACTTGATCCCGAACGCGGTGAAGATGAGCCATCCGGCGACACCGCTCAGCCCGATGTAGGTGAACGCCAGCGTGCCGGTGTCCAGCAGGTGCGCCGCCGCCCCGCCGAGCAGCAGCACCCCCGACAGCACCTGGACGACGAGGTAGCGCAGGCCCGCGCCCGCCGCGCGTTCGGTCCGCCGCGCCCAGATCAGGCATACGGAGCTCACCGCCATCAGCTCCCAGAACACGAACAGGGTGATCAGGTCCCCCGCGAACACCGCGCCGAGGGCGGAGCCCGCGTAGACCAGGGCGGCGGCGAGCTCGAAGCGGTCGCGCAGATGCAGTGCGAAGACGATCCCGAGCAGCGCGCCGATGTGGAAGAGGTAGCCGAACAGCCGGCTCAGCCGGTCCACCCGCACCGGCTCCAGCTCGTTTCCCAGGAAGGAGAGCGGCCAGAGCGTCCCGTCGGGGAGGTGGTACAGGTTGAATGCCCCGAGCACCGGCAGCGCCACCAGCACCGCCGCCCGGACGCGCCCGCGCAACGCGAAGACGAGCGCCGCCGCGGCGAAGAAGGGCAGGAAGGGAGGCAGGCTACCCATCGTCGCCTTCGTAGTAGTCCTCGCGGCGCATCAGGAGCTTGCGCATCTCCTTGGCGATCAGCACCAGCAGCACGCAGGCGACGAATCCGTAGCCCGCGTAGAAGCCCCACAGCCCTTCCCATTCGTGGACGACGTGGCGGTGGACGACGAAGTCCGCCAGCAGCAACCCCGCGCAGACGGCGTAGAAGACCCGCAGGACCTTCTTCACGTTGCCGGGATCGTCGAAGAAATGCTTTCGCTCGTCCATGGACGGTCCTCGCCACGTCAATTCCCGCCGATGAGCGGCTGGCTCCCGTCGGCCGGACATGCCAGGGAGTGGGATCGATACGCGGTGCGCGTATCGTCGCTTCGGGTGCCGCCAATGGGTCGGGCGGATGGATGGTAGGAACGGATTATAGCCGGCGGCGCCCTGCCGCACGGGTATGAACAGCACGGAGCTGCTCAAGGTCGCGCGCAAGCGCCGATTGAGCGAGGCGTGCCGTGATGATCTTCCTGGTGGCCTTCGTTTCCCGCGTTTTTCCCTGAGCGGCCTGACTTGTCGATTTTTATGGCTCCCCGGGACGGGCTCGAACCGCCGACCTAGTGATTAACAGTCACCCGCTCTACCAACTGAGCTACCGGGGAAGGGCAAGCTGCATGGTACGCGGCGTGCGGAAGACGGTCAACGAAATCGATCAGGAGATCGGTCGGGAATCCGCGTCCGCACGGCCGCGGGCCGGGTGTCCCGGTCCGCGCCGCCGGTCCCTTGGTCGCATTTCCGGCAATCCCGGAGTGTCGCGATTGCGCCGGATCACACGTATCATTCGAACAGGCTGCGTGCCACGATCGCAGAGGATGATTCCCATAGCCCGTGGTTCGATTCGCCGGAGCGCCACCGAAGGAGCTGCCGCCGTGCAAAGTGAAGACATCGATCGAGAAAACGGTCCAGGCGAAGACGAGGAGCTCGACCTGCGGACCCTGCCGGACGACGAGCTCGTCAAGCAGATGCACGACGATCTCTACGACGGCCTGAAGGAAGAGATCGAAGAAGGCACGAACATCCTGCTCGAACGGGGGTGGATGGCGAAGCGGGTCCTCGACGACGCGCTGGTCGAGGGGATGCGCATCGTGGGGATCGACTTCCGGGACGGCATCCTCTTCGTCCCCGAGGTGCTGCTCGCCGCCAACGCGATGAAGGGCGGGATGGCCATCCTGCGCCCCCTGCTGGCCGAGACCGGCGCGGCGACGATCGGCAAGGTGGTCATCGGCACGGTCAAGGGGGACATCCACGACATCGGCAAGAACCTCGTCGGCATGATGCTCGAAGGCGCCGGCTTCGAGGTCATCGATCTGGGCATCAACACCGACGCCGACGAGTTCCTGGCCGCGCTGGAGGAGCACCAGCCCGACATCCTGGGCATGTCGGCCCTCCTGACGACCACCATGCCGTACATGAAGGTGGTCATCGATACGTTGAAGGAGCGCGGGTGGCGGGACGACTACACGGTGCTGGTCGGCGGCGCCCCTCTCAACGAGCAGTTCGCCGAGGCGGTCGGCGCCGATGCGTACTGCCGCGATGCGGCGGTCGCGGTGGAGACGGCCAAGGAGTTCATCGCCCGCCAGCACAACATCCGGGGAGCGCGGCGCTCGGCATGACGAGCCGCACGGGCCGCGGGCCGATGGGAACCCCGCCTGCGTGGAACAGGACGGTTCCTCGCCCGTCCACTGCGTTGGTCGTGGCGCCCGCGATTCCGCGCAGCGGAATCGCCGAGCGACCGCCCTGCGGTCGCCGACCGCATCAGCGGTCGCCGCTCTCGGGGAGCGGTCCTTGTCCGTCCACTGTATGGGTTGTGGCGCCCGCGATTCCGCGCAGCGGAATCGCCAAGCGACCGCCCTGCGGTCGCCGACCGCATCAGCGGTCGCCGCTCGCCGGGAGCGGTCCTTGACGGAGACCGTGGTCAGCTCCGCGCACCGCGAGGTCGCCATCGGGTTCGAACGGCCGTTCGTCATCATCGGCGAGCGCATCAACCCCACCGGCCGCAAGGTGCTCGCGGCGGAGATGGCGGCGGACGACTTCTCCCGCGTCGAGGCCGATGCCCGGACCCAGGTGCAGGCCGGCGCACACATGCTCGACGTCAACGCCGGCATTCCGCTGGCGGACGAGCCCGCCCTGCTCGCGCGGGCGGTGAAGCTCGTGCAATCGGTCACCGACGTCCCCCTGTCGATCGATTCGTCCATCGTCGCCGCGCTCGAAGCCGGACTCGAAGTGTACGAAGGCAAGGCGCTGGTGAACTCGGTCACCGGCGAGGAGGAGCGGCTCGAATCGGTCCTCCCCCTGGTGAAGAAGCACGGCGCGGCGGTGGTGGCGATCTCCAACGACGAGACCGGGATCTCCGAGAACCCCGACATCCGCTTCGAGGTCGCGAAGAAGATCGTGGAGCGCGCGGAGGATCACGGCATCCCGCGCGCCGACATCGTCGTCGATCCCCTGGTGATGCCGATTGGGGCGATCAGTCAAGCCGGTCGGCAAGTCATGCATATTGTCAGAAGGTTACGAGAGGATCTTGAAGTCAATTCTACATGCGGTGCATCGAACATCAGCTTCGGCCTGCCCAACCGCAACGGCATCAACAGCACCTTCCTGTCGATGGCGATCACCGCGGGCATGACCTCCGCGATCACCAACCCCCTGCACGGCGACGTCGTCCAGACCTGCATGGCCGCGGACGTGATGATGGGACACGACCCGGACTGCCGGCGCTGGATCGCGCGCTACCGCGAGCCCCCCGCCCCCGGCAGCGAGGGAGAGCGGGGCCGGCGAGCCGGCGGCCGGCGCCGCCGCCGTGGCTGAAGACCCCCGCTCCCGGGGCGGCGGCGCGCAAGTCGTCTTCACGCCCTCGGGACGGCGGGGGCGGTTCCCGGCCGGAACGAAGGTCCTCGACGCGGCCCGCGCGCTGGGGGTGGATCTCGACTCGGTGTGCGGCGGGCGGGGGATCTGCGGGCGCTGCCAGATCGTGCAGAGCATCGGGGAGTTCCCCAAGCACGGCATCGACTCCCGGGCCGATCACCTCTCCGAATTCGGGCCGATCGAGCAACGCTACCACGAGAAGCGGGCGCCGCTGACGCCGGGGCGTCGCCTGGGTTGTTCGACGAGGATCCGGGGCGACGTGGTGATCGACGTCCCCCCCGACAGCCAGGTCCATCGCCAAGTGGTGCGCAAGCGCGCCGAGGTCCACGCGATCCGGGTCGATCCCGTGGTGCGGCTGCACTTCATCGAGGTCGCGCCGCCCGACATGCACGAGCCGGCCGGGGATCTGCGCAGGGTCGGGGCGGCGTTGCGCGAGGAGTGGGGCGTGGAGGACGTGCACTGCGATCTCGCGGTGCTGGAGACCCTCCAGACGGCCCTGCGCGCCGGCGAGTGGCAGGTGACGGCCGCGGTGCACGGCGGGCGCGACCTCATCGCGGTCTGGCCCGGCTTCCGGGACCGGGCGTACGGGGCGGCGGTGGACGTCGGCTCGACCACCATCGCGGCGCATCTCTGCGACCTCACCTCCGGCGCGGTCCTTGCTTCGGCCGGCGCGATGAACCCCCAGATCCGGTTCGGAGAGGACCTCATGAGCCGGGTCTCCTACGTGATGATGCACCTTGGCGGGGAGCGGGAGATGACCGCCGCGGTGCGTACCGCGATCCGGGAGCTGCTCCACGAAGCGGCGACCCAGGGCGGAATCTCCCCGGAAGAGATCCTCGACGTGACCCTGGTCGGCAATCCGATCATGCACCACCTCCTGCTCGGCCTGAGCCCGGTGGAGCTGGGGCAGGCGCCTTTCGCCCTGGCCGTGGACGGCGCGGTCGGCCTGGAGGCGGACGCCCTCGATCTCGGCCTGCATCCGGGGGCGCGGGCCTACGTGCTGCCCTGCGTGGCGGGGCACGTGGGCGCCGACACCGCGGGCGTCATCCTCTCCGAGGCGCCGTACCAGCGCGACGAGGTGAGCCTCGTGGTGGACGTCGGCACCAACGCGGAGATCGTGCTCGGCAGCCGCGAGCGGATGCTCGCGGCGTCGAGCCCGACCGGCCCGGCGTTCGAGGGCGCCCAGATAAGCTGCGGCCAGCGGGCCGCGCCGGGCGCCGTCGAGCGGGTGCGGATCGATCCCGAGACCCTGGAGCCGCGCTACCGGATCATCGGGAACGAGGCGTGGTCGGACGCGCCCGGGTTCGCCGGGACCGGCGCCGCGGTCACGGGGATCTGCGGCTCCGGGATCATCGAGGTGGTGGCGGAGATGTACCTGGCCGGAATCGTGGACGAGGACGGGGTGATCCTCCCCGGGGGAGCGGCGCGCAGCGACCGCATCGTCGAGGACGGGCGCACCTTCGCCTACGTGCTGCACCGGGGCGAGGTCGAGCTGCGGGTGACCCAGAACGACGTGCGGGCCATCCAGCTCGCCAAGGCCGCGCTCTACGCCGGGGTGCGGCTGCTGATGGACCGGCTCGGGGTCGAACGGGTGGACCGCATCCGGCTGGCCGGTGCGTTCGGGAGCCATATCGACGTGAAGTACGCGATGGTGCTCGGCCTGGTGCCGGACTGCGCCCTGGAGCACGTCACCTCGGCCGGGAACGCGGCCGGCACCGGTGCGCGGATCGCGCTGCTCGACCGGGGCGCGCGGCCCGAGATCGAGCGGGTGGTGCGCCGGATCGAGAAGGTGGAGACCGCCGTGGAGCCCCGTTTCCAGGCGCATTTCGTGGAGGCGATGGCGATCCCCCACAAGACCGCCGCGTACCCGGAGCTCGCGAAGGCGGTCGTGCTGCCGGCCCGCAAGTCCGCCCGCACCGGCGGGGAAGGGGAGGGTGGCGGTCGCCGGCGTCGCCGGCGGGGCAGGTCGAGTTGAGTATCGAGATCGCTCCATGACCCCGTGCCCCTTCGGGGGTCGGAAGCCGATCCTGTCGGGTGGACGCCAGCTTCCCCCCAACGTCCCGACACCCGGCGTCGCGACGCGACATCACACGGATTCCGTTTATTGCGTACAATGACGGGCGCAACGGAAATGCTTGGGAACGCCGTGAACGGGACCACCTTCGACACCCTCAGCGCCGCGCGCGAACTCGAAGCGGCCGGGGCCGATCGTGCCCTTGCCGAAGCCATCGCGAAGACCGTCCGCGACGGGCAAGGCGATCTCGCCACGAAATCCGACGTCGCCGCCGTGCACAGCCGTATCGACACCCTGCACAGCCGTATCGGCACCCTGCAATGGGTGGTCGGTATCCAGTCTGCGATCACGCTCGCAACCTTCGCCATCGTTGCCGCCAGGCTGCTTTGAGCATGCGCCCGACAGGGGAGAGGTGGATGGCTCTCCGGGGGATTCGGAGGCCGGCGCCTCCGGCCGGCGATGCTCATGGATCGGAGGACTTCCCCCCGGACTCCGGCGGCAGGCCGTAGCCGCCGCCCGAGGGTGTGCGGAGCACGAATACGTCGCCCGGCGCCACCGGGCAGTGGTCCTGTCCGCCCATCTCGTGCACCGCTCCGCCGGCGCGTTCCACCCGGTTGCGCCCGCAGCGGCCGGGCTCGCCGCCGGCTAGGCCGTAGGGGGGGATGATGCGGTGCTGGGACAGCACCGTGAGCTCCATCTCCTCCAGGAACCGGATGCGGCGCAAGGTGCCGTCGCCGCCCCGCCAGCGTCCGGCCCCGCCGCTACCGCGGTCCACCTCGAAGCTCTCCAGCACCACCGGATAGCGCCATTCCAGGATCTCGGGGTCGGTCAGGCGGGTGTTGGTCATGTGGGTGTGCACGGCGGAGGTGCCGTGGTAGCCGGGGCCCGCCCCCGCCCCGCCGCATACCGTCTCGTAGTACTGGTGGCGGTCGTTGCCGAAGAGGACGTTGTTCATGGTGCCCTGGCTCTCCGCCGCCACCCCGAGGGCGCCGAACAGGGCGTCGGTGATCGCCTGGCTGGTCTCCACGTTGCCGGCCGCCACCGCCGCCGGGTACTTCGGGGCCAGCATCGAATCCTCCGGGATGACGATGCGGATCGGCTTCAGGCATCCCTCGTTGAGCGGAATGTCGTCCTCGACCAGGCAGCGGAAGACGTAGAGCACCGCGGAGCGCGCCACCGCCGAGGGGGCGTTGAAGTTGTTCGGGCGCTGCGGGCTGGTGCCGGTGAAGTCCACCGTCGCCTCGCGCCGTACCTTGTCGAAGGTGATGCGCACCCGGATGGTGCTCCCGTCGTCCATCGGAAGCTCGAACTCCCCGTCCCGCATCACGTCGATCACCCGCCGCACCTGCTCTTCCGCGTTGTCCTGGACGTGCTTCATGTAGGCGTGCACGACGTCGAGGCCGAAGTCCGCGATCATCCGGCGCACCTCCCGGATGCCTTTCTCGCCCGCCGCGATCTGGGCCTTGAGATCCGCCACGTTCTGGTCCGGGTTGCGGGCCGGCCACCGTCCCGCCCCCAGGTGCGCCCGCAGCGCGGCCTCGAGGAAGCGGCCGCCGTCGACGAGCATGAAGTTGTCGAAGAGGACGCCTTCCTCCTCGACGGTGCGTGCATCCGGCGGCATCGAGCCCGGCATCGTGCCGCCGACGTCCGCGTGATGGCCCCGGCTCGCCACGAAGAAGAGGATCCGCCGGTCCGTCCCCGGGTCGGGAATCGCGCCAGGGGGTGTCCCGTGGGCCGTATCCGCCGCCGTACCGGGAACGCTTCCCGCCCCGTCGCAATCGCTACCGTCCTGCGGCGCGTTCCGGGCTCCTTCCACGTCACCGTCGTCGAACACCGGGGCGTCGTCGAACACCGGTGCATCGTCGAACACCGGGGTGATGACGGTCACGTCGGGCAGATGGGTGCCGCCGTTGTAGGGGGCGTTCACGCAGAACACGTCCCCCGGCTTCATCCTGCCCGCGTTCTCGCGGATGACGGTTCGGATGCTCTCGCTCATCGACCCGAGGTGGATCGGGATGTGCGGCGCGTTGGCCACCAGCATCCCCTCGGGGTCGAAGATCGCGCAGGAGAAGTCCAGCCGCTCCTTGATGTTGACCGAGTACGCGGTGTTCTCCAGGGTCAGCCCCATCTGCTCGGCGATGGACATGAAGCGGTTGTTGAAGACCTCCAGCATCACGGGGTCGCAGTCGGTTCCCACCGCGGACTCGCGGGCGAGGGCCACCGTCCGCTCCAGGACGAGATCGCCGCTCGCGGCCAGGCCCGCGCGCCAGCCGGGCTCCACCACGGTGGTGGCGGTGGATTCGAGGAGGATGGCGGGTCCGTCCACCGCATCTCCCGCCGCGAGGGCGTCGCGCCGGAAGACCGGCGTCTCGTGCTCCACGCCTCCGAAATGGGCGGCGACGGTGGCCGCCGGCTCCGGTCGCGGCCCTCGTCCGCCGCCGGCGGGGGCCCCGCCTCCGGCGGGGAGGGCGAACGGATTCGACGCCTCCCGCCCCGTCCCGACCGCCTCCACCGAAGCCGCCTCGATGACCAGCGCCTTCTCCGGCATCACGAATCCGTAGCGGCGCCGGTGGGCGTCCTCGAAGCGCGCCTGCATCTCCGGGGCGGCGCCCGCCTCCACGAGGTCCGCGGTATCGGTCCCTTCGTAACGGACGTGGGCGCGGCGGTGGACCGTGATCCGCTCCCGCGCGATGCCCTGGCCGGCCAGCTCGGCGCAGGTCTCGCCGGCCAGCGCGTCCAGCGCCTCGCCGAGAATGCCCGCACCTTCGGCGTCGAGCCCGACCTCGACCGCGCGGTCGCGCAGCGCCCGCACGTCCGCCAGCCCCATCCCGTACGCGGACAGCACTCCGGCGAGGGGATGGATCATGACCCGGGTGATGCCCAGCGCATCCGCCACCAGGCAGGCGTGCTGGCCCCCCGCGCCTCCGAAGCAGCTCAGGACGTAGCCCGTCACGTCGTGCCCGCGCCGCACCGAGATCGACTTGATGGCGTTGGCCATGTTGTCGACCGCGATGCGCAGGAACCCGTCCGCCACGTCCACCAGCGGCGGCCGGCGGCCGGTGCGCTCCCCGATCTCGTCGGCGAGGGCGGCGAACTTCTCCATGACCACGGCATGATCCAGCGGCTCGTCCTGGTTCGGGCCGAACATCCGCGGGAAGAATTCGGGTTGCAGCTTGCCGAGGAGCACGTTGCAGTCGGTCACGCACAGGGGACCGCCGCGCCGGTAGCAGACGGGTCCGGGATCGGCCCCGGCGGACTCCGGCCCCACCCGGTAGCGGGCCCCGTCGAACGAGCAGATCGAGCCGCCGCCCGCCGCCACCGTATGGATCATCATCATGGGAGCGCGCATGCGCACCCCCGCCACCACCGTTTCGAACGCGCGCTCGTAGGCGCCGTCGTAGTGGGCGACGTCGGTCGAGGTCCCGCCCATGTCGAACGAGACGATGCGCCCGTGGCCCGCACGGGCCGCGGTCTCCACCGCCCCCACGATGCCGCCCGCGGGGCCGGAGAGGATGGCGTCCTTGCCCTGGAACAGCCGGGCGTCGGTGAGGCCGCCGTTCGACTGCATGAACATGAGCCGCACGCCTTCGCCGAGCTCCTCCGCCACCCCGTCGATGTAGCGGCGCAGCAGGGGGGAGAGGTAGGCGTCCGCCACCGTGGTGTCGCCGCGGCCGACGAGCTTCATCAGCGGGCTGGTCTCGAAGCTGGTGGACACCTGCGTGAACCCGATCGCGCGGGCCAGACGGCCGAGCGCCAGCTCGTGCTCCGGATGCCGGTAGCCGTGCATGAGCACGATGGCCACCGATCGGATCCCGTCCGCGTACGCTTCGCGCAGGGCCGCCTCGGCCGCCGCCCGGTCGAGAGGAGCCAGGACCTCGCCGTCCGCCGCCACCCGGCCGTCCACTTCCGCCACCCGTTCGTAGAGCATCTCGGGGAGGGTGATGCGGAGATCGAACAGATGCGGCCGGGCCTGGTAGCCGATGCGAAGCGCGTCGCGAAAGCCCCGGTTGACCACCAGCAGGGTCCGGTCGCCCTTGCGTTCCAGCAGGGCGTTGGTGGCGACCGTGGTGCCCATCCTGACGGCATCGACCCCGCGCACGGGTGCGCCGGGGGCGACGCCGAGCAGCGTGCGGATGCCCGCGATGGCCGCGTCGCGGTAATGCTCCGGGTTGTCGGAGAGCAGCTTGTGGGTGAGGAGGGCGCCGTCGGGACGGCGGGCGACGACGTCGGTAAAGGTCCCGCCGCGGTCGATCCAGAACTGCCAGCCGGTGGATTCTCCGGTCACGTCATCCTCCAGGGCATTGGAAAACACGGGATCGCCGCTGCCGATTGCCGGTCCGAGCGGCGGCCTCCCCGAGGGGAGGGCGCGATTATCGCCTGCTTCGTCCCCGCCTGCCGCACCCATGAGCTGTTGCACCCATGGGTTGTTGCACGCATGGGTTGTTGCACGCATGGGTTATTACACCCATGGGGGGCGGGACATCCCCGAGCTGCGCGCGTACCATGTCCACCGACCCCATGACCGTCACCACCGGAGCCACCGATGAGCGTTCCTGCAGAAGCGATCGTCACCATCGTCGACGAGCTGCGCGCGCTCCTGCCCGACCGGGTCTCCACCGCCGCGGCGGTGCGCGAGCAGCATGGCCACGACGAGTCCTACCACCGTACCGCGCCTCCCGACGTCGTCGTCTTTCCCGAGAGCACCGAAGAGGTGGCGCAGGTGGTGGGCCTGTGCGCGAAGCACCGCTGCCCCATGATCCCGTTCGGGACCGGGACGTCGCTCGAAGGGCACGTCCAGGCGCTGCACGGGGGGGTCTCGATCGACGTCACCCGGATGGACCGGATCCTGGAGGTGAACGCCGAGGACCTCGACTGCCGCATCCAGCCGGGGGTCAGGCGCAAGCAGCTCAACGAGCACCTGCGCGACACCGGCCTGTTCTTCCCCATCGATCCGGGCGCCGACGCCTCGCTCGGGGGGATGGCCGCGACCCGCGCCTCGGGCACGAACGCGGTGCGCTACGGGACGATGCGGGAGAACGTGCTGGGGCTGACCGTGGTGCTGGCCGACGGGCGCATCGTGAAGACCGGCGGACGCGCGCGGAAATCCGCCGCCGGCTACGACCTCACCCGGCTGTTCGTGGGCTCGGAGGGGACCCTGGGGGTGATCACCGAGATCCGGCTTCGGCTGCACGGCATCCCCGAGGCCGTCTCCGCCGCGGTGTGCCCCTTCGGCTCGCTCGCCGGCGCGGTGGACACCGTCATCCAGACCATCCAGTGCGGGGTGCCGGTGGCGCGGATCGAGCTGCTGGACGAGGTGCAGATGGACGCCGTGAACCGGTACTCGGGGCTCGACTACCCGGTGTCCCCGACCCTGTTCTTCGAGTTCCACGGGAGCGGACAGGGGGTCCGCGAGCAGGTCGAGACGGTGGGCGCGCTGGCGGCCGAGAACACCGGCGGGGAGTTCCGGTGGGCGACCCGCCCGGAGGATCGATCCCGGCTGTGGCAGGCGCGACACGATGCGTACTATGCGGCGATTGCGCTGCGTCCCGGCGCGCAGGGCTGGCCGACGGACGTCTGCGTCCCGATCTCGAACCTGGCGGAGTGCATCCTGGAGACGCGCGCGGACATCGATGCGTCCGGGTTGCTCGCCCCCATCGTCGGCCACGTCGGGGACGGGAACTTCCACCTGTCGTTCATCCTCGACCCCGACGACGCCGGGGAGCTGGCGCGGGCGGAGGCGGTCAACGAACGCATGGTGGCCCGCGCCCTCGGCATGGGCGGCACCTGCACCGGCGAGCACGGCATCGGCTACGGCAAGATCGGGTTCCTCAACCGCGAGCACGGGAGCGAGGCGGTCTCCGTGATGCGGCAGATCAAGCAGGCCCTCGATCCCGGGAACCTCATGAATCCCGGCAAGATTCTTCCGTAGACGCGATGGAGGCGGAGCCTGGGGGCTCGCCGTTCGGAGCCACGGTTGCCGCGGGACCGGCGCGCGATACGTTCGGTTGCCCCGGGCTCACGGGGCAGGGAGGAGTACCCCGCCGCGGATGGTGTCGAGCGCCGGGCGACCCGTTTCCCGAAGGGACGGAGGATTCCAGTGACGAGACAGCCCTTGCAAGTCCTTCTGGCGCAGCCCAGAGGGTTCTGCGCCGGAGTCGTCCGAGCCGTGGACATCGTCGAACGGGCGTTGAGGATCCACGGCGCCCCGGTCTACGTCCGGCACGAGATCGTGCACAACAAGCACGTCGTGGACAGCCTGCGCGAGAAGGGGGCGCGTTTCGTCGAGGACCTCGCGGACGTCCCGGTGGGCGCGGTCACCGTGTTCAGCGCCCATGGCGTATCGCGCAAGGTCGAGGACGAGGCCGGAGTGCGCGGCCTGCAGGTGATCGATGCGACCTGTCCGCTCGTCACCAAGGTCCATCACGAAGCAGGACGTTACGTACGGAACGGTTACGAAATCGTCCTCATCGGGCACCCCGGCCATCCGGAGGTCGAGGGCACCATGGGGCGGGTGGCGGGCGAGGTCCATCTGGTATCGAACCTTGCCGACGTGGCCGCGTTGACGCCCGCCGACCCGGCGAAGCTTGCCTACGTGACGCAAACGACGCTCAGTGTCGACGACACCCGCGAGATCATCGCGGCGCTCAAGGCGCGCTTTCCGGAGATCCGCGGCCCCGACGTGAAGGACATCTGCTACGCCACCCAGAACCGGCAGGCCGCGGTGCGGTTGCTGGCGGACCGGTCCGACGTGATCCTGGTGCTCGGAGCCGACTACAGCTCGAACTCGCTCCGGCTGCGGCAGATCGGCGAAGAGGCCGGCGTCGACAGCTATCTCATTCCGGATGCCGGGAGCCTGGATCCTGCCTGGCTGGAAGGTGCGCGGACGGTGGGAATCACCGCCGGCGCGTCCGCGCCCGAGGTGCTCATCGAGCAGTTGATCGACCGGATCGACGATCGGTTCGACGTCACCGTGACCGACCTCGACGGCATCGAGGAGAGCATCGTCTTCAAGCTGCCCCGCGTGTTGCTGGACGCAGAGGGTGCGGACGGCATGGAGGGTCGCCCGCGGTCGTAGCGAATTCAAGCGCGCCATCAAGGCGCGATATCGTGGATCCGTACGCGCGGGCGCGTGGTGCGGACCGCCACCGCCCCGAGGTGGTCCGGGCCCGGCGGAAGATCCCGAATCGACCACTCGTCCGCGTCGACGCCGTCGATACGGGCGCCGAGCAGGGCGGGCTCCGGGCCGACGCTCACGTCGAACCGGCCGAATCCGGTTGCGATTCCGGTGCCCAGCGCCTTGACGAACGCCTCCTTGCGCACCCAGGCGCGAAAGAACGCGGTGCGCTGCCTTGCTTCGTCGCAGGCCTCGATCGCGGCGACCTCGACGGCGGAGAAGAATCGACGCGCGATCGCGCGCCAATCGCGGGTCCGATTCGTCATCTCGACGTCGATTCCCACCCGCGTCGTGCTCAGGGCGAGCACCACGAGCGAGCCGGCATGGGACAGGTTGAAGTCGATGCCGCCGGAGATCAGGGACGGCCGCCCGTGTGCACCGGCGGTCAGCTCGACCTCCGCCTCGGCGCAGCCAAGCCGCCGGGAGAGTACGTGGCGGACGAGCCAGCGTCCGGCAGAGAATCGCAGCCGCGCATCGGCATGGCGCATGATGCGCAGCCGGGCGTGCTCCGGCGCATCGAGCGCTGCCGCGAACACGTGGCTCGCGTTGCGGTGCCGCGCGCCGTCCAGCCGCCAGACCTCGACATCGTGGACGGATCCGCCACGCTTCCGGACCGGCATCGGCATTGCGGCCGGCCGCCGTCGGCACGGCCTCACCGGTGAAGGCCGCCGGTCAGCCCGGCTCCCCGACGCTTTCCGGTTGGTGCTCGAACTCGAAGGCCAGGGCGCCGTCGCGCGCGGTGACCCTGACGTGGCCGCCGCCCTCGAGCCGCCCGAACAGCAGCTCGTCGGCGAGCGGACGCTTGATGTGCTCCTGGATGATCCGCGCCATCGGGCGCGCGCCCATGAGCGCATCGAAGCCGTGCTCGGCCAGCCAGGCGCGCGCTTCCTCGTCCACGTCGAGGATCACGCGCTTCTCCTCGAGCTGCCCTTCCAGCTCGATGATGAACTTGTCGACCACGTGGGCGATGGTGTCCGCACCGAGCGAAGCGAACTCGACGATGGAGTCGAGGCGGTTCCGGAACTCGGGGCTGAACATCCGCTGGATGGCCTCCATGCCGTCGCCGGAGTGATCCTGTACCGTGAAGCCGATGGACGGCCGGCTCATCCGATCCGCGCCGGCGTTGGTGGTCATGACCAGGATCACGTTGCGGAAGTCGGCCTTGCGGCCGTTGTTGTCGGTGAGGGTGCCGTGGTCCATGACCTGCAGGAGCAGGTTGAACACGTCGGGATGGGCCTTCTCGATCTCGTCGAGCAGCAGCACCGCATGGGGATGCTTGTTGATGGCCTCGGTGAGCAGGCCGCCCTGGTCGAACCCGACGTACCCCGGCGGTGCGCCGATGAGGCGCGAGACGGTATGCCGCTCCATGTACTCGGACATGTCGAAGCGCACCAGCTCGATCCCCATGACCCGTGCGAGCTGGCGGGTGACCTCGGTCTTGCCGACCCCGGTGGGGCCCGCGAAGAGGAACGATCCGATCGGTTTCTCTCCTTCGCGCAGCCCCGAGCGCGCCATCTTGATGGCGGAAGAGAGCGTTTCGATGGCGCGGTCCTGGCCGAAGACCACCAGCTTGATGTCGCGCTCCAGGGTGCGCAGGACGTCCTTGTCGGAGGTGGAGACGGTCTTCGACGGTATCCGCGCCATCTTCGAGACCACGTGCTCGATCTCCGCCACGCCGATGGTCTTGCGGCGGCGGGACGGCGGCAGCAGCTTCTGCGACGCGCCCGCTTCGTCGATGACGTCGATCGCCTTGTCCGGCAGGAACCGCTCGTTGATGTACCGGTGCGAGAGCTCCGCCGCGATGCGCATCGCCGGTCTCGAATACTTGACCTGATGGTGCTCCTCGAAACGGGACTTCAGCCCGTTGAGGATCTTCACGGTCTCCTCGACCGTCGGCTCGCGGACGTCGATCTTCTGGAACCGCCTCGAAAGCGCCCGATCCTTCTCGAA
This sequence comes from Gammaproteobacteria bacterium, assembly GCA_965204915.1. Taxonomy (GTDB): domain Bacteria; phylum Pseudomonadota; class Gammaproteobacteria; order HK1; family HK1; genus HK1. The sequence continues at coordinate 1,300,427 of OZ242023.1, forward strand.
GATCCCGCGATATTCATGGTAGGTCGTCGACCCGATGCAGCGCAGGTCGCCGGACGCGAGCATCGGCTTGATGAGGTTGGAGGCGTCCATGACCCCGCCGGACGCCGCCCCCGCGCCGATGATGGTATGGATTTCGTCGATGAACAGAACCGCGCCTTCTTCCTTGTCCAACTGGGCCAGGACCGCCTTCAGCCGTTTCTCGAAGTCGCCCCTGTACTTGGTGCCGGCGAGCAGCGCGCCCAGGTCGAGCGCGTAGATGTCGGATCCCGCGAGCACGTCGGGCACGTTGCCGTCCACGATCATCTTCGCCAGACCCTCCGCGATCGCGGTCTTGCCCACCCCCGCTTCGCCGACGAAGAGGGGGTTGTTCTTGCGCCGGCGACACAGGATCTGGACGGTGCGCTCGACCTCGGTGCGGCGGCCGATGAGCGGATCGATCTTGCCCAGCCGCGCCTGCTGGTTGAGGTGGGTCGCGTACACCTGCAGCGGGCTCTTTCCGCTCGGCTCGCCCGGTTTCTCCGCCTCGTCGGTGGAGGAGGAGGCGAAGGCGTCGTTCTCCTCGCTGCCGTGGACCTTGGAGATTCCGTGCGAGATGTAGTTGATGACGTCGAGCCGGGTGACGTCCTGCCGGTTGAGAAAGTACACCGCCTGGGATTCACGCTCGCCGAAGATGGCGACCAGCACGTTGGCGCCGGTGACCTCCTTCTTCCCCGAGGACTGCACGTGGAACACCGCGCGCTGGAGCACGCGCTGAAATCCGAGGGTCGGCTGGGTCTCGCGCTCGTCCTTCGAGAAGAGCATGGGCGTATTCTCGTCGAGATACCGGATGAGGGCCCGGCGCAGCTTCTCGATCTCGGCCCCGCACGCGCGCAACACCTTGCCTGCGGTCGGATTGTCGAGCAGCGCGAGCAGCAGATGCTCGACGGTCATGAACTCGTGCCGCTTCTCGCGGGCGTCGCGGAAGGCGCTGTTGAGGGTGAGCTCCAGCTCCTTGCTCAGCATGGCGTCAATCCTCGGCCTTGGATCAGGCGTGCTCCATCGTACACAGAAGTGGATGATTGTTCTCGCGGGAATAGTCGTTCACCTGGGCGACCTTGGTCTCCGCGATCTCGCGCGAATAGCATCCGCACACGCCTTTGCCGCGCGTATGTACGTGCAGCATGATCCTGACCGACTGCTCGCGCGGCAATCCGAAGAACCGCTCCAGCACGTGGACGACGAACTCCATCGGGGTGTAGTCGTCGTTGAGGAGGACGACGTTGTAGAGCGGGGGCTGCTTGACCTTCGGCTCGGCTTCCTGAACGGCCACCCCGTCGTCGTGGAGAGGGTCGGGTCGATCTGCCATTGCTCGGGTTCCGTTTCGCCGCACACCGGCCGCGCAAGGATCGGAGCCATGCATGAGCCGCCGGTGGCCTCGCGCTGTCGATGGGAAGACCGCGGCGCGTCCGCCGAAGGGGAGCGGACTATATCACGCGGGTTGCGGTGGCTGGTGCGTTCGAGCCGGCGGCCGGGCGGCTCGTCTCGATCATCTCGAGGAACCGCCGCGCGGCCGGGGAGAGGAACTTCCCGCGCCGGAGCACCACCCCGTAGGTGCGGCCGGGGAAGTAGGCGTCGAGCGGTATCGACACCAGACGGTCCTCCTCCGTCATGCAGATGCTGGAGACGATGGACACGCCGAGCCCGCGCGCGACGTAGCGCTTGATGACCTCCCACCCGCCGGCCTCGATGTTCACCTTGTACTGCACCCTGTGCTGCTGAAACACGATGTCGACGATGCGCCAGGTGCTCAGGTGCCGGGGCGGCAGGATGAGTCCGTAGGGAGCGACGTCGCCGAGGGTGATCTCGTCGAGGGCGGTCAGAGGGTGGCCGTACGGCGTGATCAGGACGGTCGGGTACGTAAAGAGCGGGCGATAGATGATGTCGCCGGGCGCGTCGAACATCGCCCCCACCGCGAAATCGACGTTGTCGCCGCGAAGCTGCTCGAGTCCTTCGCGGCCCGTGACGTTGTGCAGCCGGATCTCGATCCGCGGATGCTCGGCCGCGAACCGCTCGACGAAGCCCGGCAGCAGGTAGAGGATCGTCGACTCCCCGGCCGCGATGTGGATCTCGCCGGTGTCGAGGTTCCCGCAGCGCTCGGCGAACGCGTCGGGGAGGTTGTCGATGCCTTCGACCAGGGGGGATGCGAGGTCGTACAGCGCACGGCCTTGCGGCGTCAGCGCGATCCGTGGCCCGCGGCGCTCGAACAGCACCGTGCCCATCTCCTGCTCCAATGCCTTGATCCGGAGCGACACCGAGGGCTGGCTCAAGTGCAGGCGTTCGGCCGCCTTGGAGATGCTCTGCGTGCGCACCGTGTGACAGAACGCCCGGAGCTGCTTGAGCCGGTTCTGCTTGTAGTAGAAACGCCGAGTGGTCATTCGCATGATCTCGCGGGACGCGCCATGACCGATCCTCCCCGGGGCCGATCCGGGCGAATGCCGGCCTGAAACCCTGGAAGTACCATCCTCCTTGCGACCGGGCCGGCTTTCGCGAGGCGTCCCCGGAAGCGTGGGTGCTTCCCCCCGGTGGGCCGCAGGTCCGGCGTTGTTCGCGGGTGGGACGCCCGCGCTCCCGGAGGATCCGGCTCGTCGTCCCGTTCATGCCTCCCCGGTCCGAGGCCAGGCCACGTCAGCCTGATGCGAGCATTGACGGACACAATGCTCGACCCCTCGATCATCGTATCACCATGCGTGAAGCGCAACCGGGATGAAGTGCAACCGCGGCGAAGCGGGCCGGGACCGCGCCGTTCACCGCGATCGTCCGGTATCATGCCTCGCGCCTTCACCGACCCCGCGAGGAGCGACGATGCCGGAAGAGCAGACCGGGAAGACGAGGGAACTGGTGGCGACCGGGCAGCGCAGGTACGTGCCGAACTATGCGCCCAAGGAGATGATCCTCGACCGTGGCGCAGGGGCCCGCATGTGGGACCTCGACGGTAACGAATACGTCGATCTGGGCGCCGGGATCGGCGTGACGTCGCTCGGCCACGGCGACCCGGAGCTCGCGCAGGCGCTCACCGGGCAGGCCGGGCGGCTCTGGCACGTCAGCAACCTCTACTTCGCGGAGCCGGCGGTGCGCCTCGCCGAAGAGCTGTGCGAGGCGTCGTTCGCCGATCGGGTGTTCTTCTGCAACTCCGGCGCGGAGGCGAACGAGGCCGCGATCAAGCTCGCGCGCAAACATGCGAGTCTCCGTTACGGGGCGGAGAAACGGGAGATCGTGACCTTTCACGGAGGATTTCACGGCCGCACCCTCGCCACGGTGACCGCGACCGCGCAGCCGAAGTACCAGGACGGCTTCGAGCCGTTGCCGGGAGGCTTCAGGTATTGTCCCTACAACGACGACGCGGCGCTCGACGAAGCGATCGGGGAGCGCACCTGCGCGGTGCTCGTGGAGCCGATCCAGGGTGAGGGGGGCGTGGTGCCGGCCGAGGACGGCTTCCTCGCGGCGGTCGCGGAACGCTGCCGGATCCACGATGCGCTGCTGATGTTCGACGAAATCCAGAGCGGGCTGGCGAGAACCGGACGGCTGTTCGCCTACCAGTGGGAAGAGGGGCTCCTCCCGGACGTGGTGACCATCGCCAAGGCACTCGGCGGCGGCCTGCCGATCGGGGCGATGCTGGTCGGCGCCAGAGCGGCCGAGACACTCGGGGCGGGGAGCCACGGCTCCACGTTCGGAGGGAATCCGATCGCCGCCGCGGTGGCGCGGGTGGTGTTGCGCAAGCTGCGCTCCCCGGAGCTGCGCGCCAACGTCGAACGCCAGGGCGAGAGGCTGCGCAAGCGTCTCGTCGCCTTGCACAACGAGATCGGGATCATCGCCGAGGTGCGCGGCAGGGGTCTGATGATCGGTGCGGTGCTGCGCGGTGGATGGGCGGGCCGTGCCGGAGAGCTCGGCGAGGCGTGCCGCCGGCACGGCGTGCTGGTGCTCCAGGCGGGTCCCGACGTGCTGCGCTTCCTGCCGCCTCTCAACATCACCGATGCCGAGCTCGACGACGGGATGGAGCGCTTCGAGGCCGCGATGCGCGAAGCGGTGGCCGCGGAACGGCAGGCGGCCTCCGGCTGACTACCGGATCCCGGCGTCCGCTCGGGGCCGGGGAGGCCGCACCGCGGGCGCCGCCGTCAGCCGGCTCCCCCGGCATCTTTTTCCGGCGACATGTGCCGCATCATGTACACCCCCTGGCCGAGCACGAACACCAGGGTGAGCCCCATCAGCCCGAAGAGCTTGAAGTCGACCCAGGTATCGGTGTCGAAGTTGTAGACGACGAAGAGGTTGAGGGCTCCGCAGAACGCGAAGAAGAGCACCCAGCTCGTGTTGAGCCTGGTCCACACCGGATCGGGCAGCTCGACCTTCGACTCCATGAGCCGGCGCACCACGTTCTTCGCACCGACGAACTCACTGCCCAGAAAGACGAGCGCGAAGAGCCAGTTGACCACCGTCGGCTTCCACTTGAGGAAGATCTCGTCGTCGAGGACGAGGGTGATGCCGCCGAAGACCACGACGAGCGCGAGGACGGCCAAGTGCATCTTCTCCACCCGGCGCTCGCGGAGCCACATCACCAGCACCTGGATCGCGGTGGCGGCGATGATGACCGCGGTGGCCACCATGAAGCCCTGGTGCGGGTCGTCGTGCATCTTGTACGCGACGAAGAACAGCACGATGGGGAAGAAGTCGAAGAGAAGCTTCATGTGCAGGATCGCAAGGTGCAGGCGCCCGCCGCCGGGTTCGAGGCGCGCGATTATAGCGGGGAACCGCCGCCTCGCATGGGGGAGTTCCGGGAGCCGGGGATCCGGCGGCCACTACCCGGTGCATGGATCGGGAGGCGGGAATCCGTCCGGTGCGATCCGGTGCCGGTATCGCGCCACCGCGGGCGGCTCTCTACAATGCGGGTGCGGGCGTCGCCATCGCCCGCTTTCCGGAGGACGACGTGAACGTGAACACCGTCCCGCGCCAACACCAGCGTGTCCTCTCGGGGATGCGTCCGACCGGCAGGCTGCATCTCGGGCACTACCACGGCGTGCTGCGCAACTGGACACGGCTGCAACACGAGTACGAGTGCTTCTTCTTCGTGGCGGACTGGCATGCGCTGACCACCCACTATGAAGAGTCCGGCGTCATCGGGGAAAGCGTCTGGGACATGGTCGTCGACTGGCTCGCGGCGGGCATCGACCCCGGCGACGCGAATCTGTTCATCCAGTCGCGGGTGTACGAGCACGCGGAGCTGCACCTGCTGCTCTCCATGGTGACTCCGCTCGGCTGGCTGGAGCGCGTGCCGAGCTTCAAGGATCAGCAGGAGCGGCTGCGCGAGCGCGACCTCGCGACCTACGGCTTCCTCGGTTATCCCCTGCTCCAGAGTGCCGACATCCTGATCTACCGGGCAGGACTGGTCCCGGTGGGCGAGGATCAGGTCGCGCACGTCGAGCTGACCCGGGAGATCGCACGGCGGTTCAACTTCATCTACGGGCGCGAGCCGGGCTTCGAGGAGAAGGCGGAGGCCGCAGTCGGGAAGATGGGCAAGAAGAACGCGAAGCTCTACCGCAAGCTCCGGCGCCGGTACCAGGAGCAGGGTGACCCCGGGGCGCTGGAGACCGCGCGCGCGTTGCTCGACGATCAGCAGAACATCACGCTGGGGGACCGCGAACGGCTGTTCGGATACCTGGACGGCGGGGGCAGGATCATCCTGCCCGAACCGCGGGCGCTGCTCACCGAGGCGTCGAGGATGCCGGGCCTCGACGGACAGAAGATGTCGAAGTCCTACGGCAACGTGATCGAGCTGCGCGAAGATCCGGACGAGGTGCGGGAGAAGCTGCGGAGGATGCCGACGGATCCGGCCCGGGTGAGGCGCACCGACCCGGGTGATCCGGAGAAGTGTCCCGTGTGGCAGTTCCATCTCGTCTATTCCGACGAGGAGATCCGCGGATGGGCCGAGGAAGGCTGCCGCACCGCCGGGATCGGATGCCTCGACTGCAAGCAGAAGGTGATCGACGCGGTGCTCGCCGAGCAGGCGCCGATGCGCGAGCGGGCGGCGGAGTACGAATCGCAGCCGGATCTGGTGCGTTCGATCATCGCCGAAGGCTGTGACCGGGCGCGTGACACCGCGCGGGAGACGATGGAGGCGGTACGCCAGGCGATGGGGCTCGCGTATCGGTGACCACGGCGCTCGCGACGGGTCGGGCGCGGGCGAAGGAGGGAGGGTGGACGGAAACCGAGAGGCGTCCCCGGGATCGGGGCAATCGGAGCCGGCCGAGCCGTCCCGGCGGGCCTGGCAGGAGGAGATGCCGTTCGCGGTGGTGGACGGCGAGCCCGTCGTCGAGCTGCCCAGGGATCTCTACATTCCCCCCGACGCGCTCGAAGTCTTCCTGGAAGCGTTCGAGGGTCCCCTCGATCTGCTGCTCTACCTGGTCAGGCGCCAGAACCTCGACATCCTCGACATCCCGATCGCCAAGGTCACGAGGCAGTACATGGAGTACATCGAGCTGATGAAGGAGCTTCGGCTCGAGCTCGCGGCGGAGTATCTGGCCATGGCCGCGATGCTGGCGGAGATCAAGTCCCGCCTGCTGCTGCCGCGCCCCGAGAGCGTCGACGAGGAAGGGGATCCGCGCGCCGAGCTCGTGCGCCGGCTGCGTGAGTACGAGCGGTACAAGCAGGCGGCGGAGCAGCTCGACGGACTGCCCCGGATCGGGCGCGACGTCATCGAAGTCCGGACCGCGGCGCCCTACGTCCGCATCGAGCGCCTGCAACCCCGGGTCGAGCTCGACGATCTCGTCGCGGCGCTCGCCGGCGTGCTCGCCCGCGCGCAGGCCTACCGCCACCATCGGGTGCGGCTGGGGTCGCTGTCGATCCGCGAGCGCATGTCGATGGTGCTGGAGCATGTGCAGCGGGCGGGTTTCGTGGAGTTCACGGCCCTGTTCGCCCCCGGAGAAGGCCGGCAAGGGGTGGTGGTCACCTTGCTCGCGCTCCTGGAGCTGCTTCGGGAATCGCTCGTCGATCTGGTGCAGGCGAAGCCTTTCGGGCCGATCCACGTCAGGACGGCGGCCAAGGCGGCGAGCGCATGAGCCGGGACGATCTGGTCCTGCACGTCGAGGCGGCGCTGCTTGCCGCCGGGCGACCGGTCGCGATCGACGAGCTCGTGGCGCTGTTCGAGGGTCGTGGGGATGCGCCGGATCGGAGCGCGATCCGGGAGGCGGTCGCCGCGGTTGCGGAGCGGTGGCAGGGACACTCGCTGGAGGTGGGCGAGGTCGCGAGCGGGTTTCGCGCCCAGATCCGCAAGGAGTACTCGCAGACGATCTCCGCATTGTGGCAGGAGCGGCCGCCACGCTACTCGCGGGCGTTGCTCGAGACCCTTGCGCTGATCGTCTACCGCCAGCCCGTCAGCCGCGGCGAGATCGAGGAAGTGCGCGGGGTGAGCGTATCGAGCTCCATCATGAAGACCCTGGTCGAGCGCGAGTGGGTGCGCGTGGTCGGCCACCGCGAGGCGCCGGGGCGGCCGGCGCTGTACGGAACGACGAAGCACTTCCTCGACACCTTCAACCTGAAGAACCTGGAGGCCCTGCCGCCGCTCGCGGAGCTCAAGGAGCTCGAAGATCCGCCGCCGGACCTGTTCACCGGACTCGCGGAGGAGCCGGGGGCCGAGGAGGGTCCGGAGCCGCCGGAAACGAGCGTCGGCGTTGAAGCCCAAGCGGCCGGCGCGGACGGCGGCGGGAGGACGGACTGATTCGTCCGTCCCGGCAACGGCGGTCATCCGGGCCGGAGGACGGCGGATCGACCGAGAAGCTGCAGAAGGTCCTCGCGGCTGCCGGTCTGGCGTCGCGACGCGAGATCGAGCGCTGGATCGCCGCCGGACGGGTGACCGTCAACAAGCACGCCGCGTCGGTGGGGGATCGAGTGTCTCCCGGCGACGTCGTGCGCGTCGACGGCAGGCTGGTGCGCCGGGCCGGTCTCCGTCGCCGGCTGATCCGTTATCACAAGCCCGCGGGTGAGGTGACGTCGCGCCGGGACCCGCTCGGGAGGCCCACGGTATTCGACCGGCTGCCCGTGCTCGGCCGGGCCCGATGGGTCGCGATCGGCCGATTGGACTTCAATACCACCGGACTGCTGCTGTTCACCGACGACGGCGAGCTGGCCCATCGGCTCATGCATCCGGGCTCCCGCATCGAACGCGAGTACGCAGTCCGGATCCGCGGTGCGCCGAGTCCCCAGGCACTCGCATCGCTCACCATCGGAGTCGCCCTGGACGACGGCGAGGCGCGCTTCGATTCGGTACGGCCGGCGGGAGGAGAGGGCGCGAACCGATGGTTCCACGTCGTTCTCCGGGAAGGCCGCAACCGCGAGGTGCGGCGGCTCTTCGAGGCGGTGGGATGTCCCGTGAGCCGGCTCATCCGGGTGCGCTTCGGGCCGGTGACGCTTCCCCGCCGCCTGCGCCCCGGACGATACGAAGACGTGGACTCCGGCGAAGCACGAGCACTGATGCGCGAGGCGGATCCCGCCCGCCCGCGGCCGATGCGTCCGTCCCGCAATCAGGCGCCGCGTTCGCGCCGTCGATGACCGCGGCGCCGGCGGGGCCCCGATCCGACGGCGCCACCGGCGGTTCGGCGTTGCGCGCGGTCTTCGACCGGCTCGCCGCCGCATACGGTCCGCAGGCGTGGTGGCCCGCGCGCGACCCGTTCGAGATGATGGCCGGCGCGCTGCTCACCCAACGCACGACCTGGCGCAACGCGGAGCGGGCCATCGCTTCGTTGCGGGGCGTCGGCGCGCTGTCGCCGGAGACGCTGGCCGTCCTTCCTCCGTCGGCCCTCGAAGAGCTCGTACGGCCGGCCGGGACCTTCCGGCTGAAGGCGGCGCGACTCCGGGTGCTGGCGCAGTGGTACATCGACGTGGGAGGCCGCGAATCCCTGATGCAACGCCCGACCGGGGAGCTGCGTGCGGAGCTTCTCGGTCTTCCGGGCATCGGGCCGGAGACGGCCGACGACATCCTCGTCTACGTCTTCGCGCGGCCCGTGTTCGTCGTCGATGCATACGCGCGACGGATCCTCTCGCGCTACGGATGGGCGAAGGGGGATGAGCCGTACGAGCAGCTCTCGGCGGCGGTCGCCCGCGCAATCGGTCCGGACGCGGCGACGCTCGGCGAGCTCCACGCATTGCTGGTCGAGCACGGCAAACGGCACTGCCGGCCGGCGCCCCGGTGCACGGGGTGTCCGCTGGGGGCACAGTGTCGGAGGGAGGCGTCATCGTCGACCGGTTCCGGCAAGGCGGGGGAGCGATCCTCCCCGGGGACTTCAAGAAAGCCGATTCGGGGGCAAGGCGGTGCCTGATCCGATCGACCGGTCGCGCCTCTGTCCTCCCTGTCCGCGGCGGGGCAGGGGCGGGCTCCCGCTCCGTGCGCAGAGCCCCGGCGCCTTGCGCATCGTCGTGTCCGGCCCGTTGGCGGACATTCTCCGTATCGCTCGGCTCCCGAAGCTCCTCGACGGGACGTCGGGTCGATGATAGCGTCGAAGACCCTGGTTCGAGCGCACCTCGATCCGAGCTCCATGTCCGAAACCGCCAAAGCGCCCCAACCGGCCGGCAGCGGGCCGATCGACGTGCGCACCGCACCGGATCGCTACCGCCACTGGCGTCTGCGCATCGACGGCCGAATCGCCACCCTCACGCTCGACGTCGACGAATCCGGCGGCCTCGCCCCCGGGTACGAGCTCAAGCTCAACTCCTACGACCTCGGCGTCGACGTCGAGCTGGCGGACGCGGTGCAGCGGCTGCGCTTCGAGCATCCGGAGGTGGCGGCGGTGGTGATCCGCTCGGCGAAGGAGCGCGTGTTCTGCGCCGGTGCGAACATCCGCATGCTCGGGGCGTCGAGCCACGCCCGCAAGGTCGCCTTCTGCAAGTTCACCAACGAGACCCGGTGCGCGATCGAGGACGCGGGCGCGCACTCCGGGCAACGCTATCTGTGCGCGATCAACGGGACCGCGGCCGGGGGCGGCTACGAGCTCGCCCTGGCCGCCGACTGGATCCTCCTCGTCGACGACGGCGCGAGCGCGGTGTCGCTGCCGGAAGTGGCGCTCCTCGGGGTGCTGCCCGGCACCGGCGGGCTGGTGCGGGTCGTGGACAAGCGCAAGGTGCGCCGCGACCGGGCCGACGTGTTCTCGACCACCGAGGAGGGAGTCCGCGGCGCACGCGCGCTGGAATGGGGGCTGGTGGACGAGATTGCTCCGTCCTCGCGATTCGAGGCCGCGGTGGCGGCGCGCGCGCAGGCGCTGGCGGCGGCCAGCGATCGTCCGGCCGAGGCGCGCGGCATCCGTCTCGGCGAGGTCGAACGCCGTGTCGAGGATGCGCGCATCGTCTACGCGCACGTCGAGGCGGAGATCGATCGGGACCGCGAGGTCCGCGCGTGCCGGACCCGTATCCGGGGGCCGGCCGGGACGCCGCCCGTGGACGTCGGGGAGCTCGTGGAGGCGGGCGATGCGTTCTGGCCCCTCGCCCTCGCCCGCGAGCTCGAAGACCTGATCCTGCACCTGCGCCACAACGAGCCGGAGATCGGCACGCTGGTGTTCACCTCCGAAGGTGCGCTCGAAGCGGTCGCCGCGCACGACGCCTTCCTGCTCGCGCACCGGGAGCACTGGCTTGCCCGCGAGATCCTGCTCTACTGGAAGCGCTTGCTGAAGCGCATCGCGCTCACCTCGCGCAGCCTCGTCGCACTGGTCGAGCCGGGGAGCTGCTTCGCCGGCTTCCTCCTGGAACTGGTGCTCGCGGCGGACCGCGCCTACATGCTCGACGGTCCTTTCGGCGGCGACGGTGATGGAGATGGCAGTGACAGGGACGGGGACGGTCATGGCGGCAGCGGCGGCGCGCTGGCGGCGATGCGCCCTGGCGGCGGCAGCCGCGACGGCGAAGGCGAGGGCAGGGATGGCGGCGGAGAAGGGGAGGGCGACGGCGCATCGGCGGCGGTGCGCCTCACGGAGTCGAACTTCGGCTGCTTCCCCTGCGTCAACGGCCTCACCCGGCTCGAATCGCGCTGCCTCGACGACGCCGAAGCAATCAGCCGCGCGCGGCAACGGATCGGTCGTGATCTCGCGGCGGCAGAGGCGGAGGCCCACCGGCTGGTCACCTTCACCCCCGACGAGATCGACTGGGAGGACGAGGTGCGCCTCGCACTGGAGGAGCGCGCGGGCTTCTCCCCCGACGCCCTCACCGGGATGGAGGCCAGCCTGCGCTGCCCTGGGCCGGAGACGATGGAGTCGCGCATCTTCGGGCGCCTCACCGCCTGGCAGAACTGGATCTTCCAGCGCGGGAACGCGGTCGGCGAGCGCGGGGCGCTGACCCTGTATGGCTCCGGCGCGCGCGCCGACTTCGACCGCCGCCGCGTATGATGCGCTCCGCTCCCCGCCCCGTTCACCGCCCCGTTCATCGGCCGCCACGGCCCCCGGACCGCCATCGAAGAGGCAGGACATGTCTTCCGTCGACTTGAACGACCGCATCCCCAACAACGTGGACCTCGCCTCCGACCGCCGCCTCCGGCGGGCCCTGGAGCAATGGCAGCCGGCCTTTCTCGACTGGTGGCGGGAGATGGGGCCGGTGGACGGCGCGGCGCCCGAGGTGTACCTGCGCACCGCGACCTCGGTGGATCGCAGCGGGTGGGCGAACTTCGGCTTCACCCGGATGCCGGACTACCGCTGGGGCGTCTTCCTCGCCGATCCCGAGCCCGGACGACGGATCGCCTTCGGCGACCACAAGGGCGAGCCGGTGTGGCAGCGGGTGCCGGGTGATTATCGTGCGGCCCTGCGCCGGCTGATCGTGATCCAGGGCGATACCGAGCCGGCGTCGGTGGAGCAGCAGCGCCATCTCGGCCGCACCTGCCCGTCGGGCTACGACCTGCGCAACCTCTTCCAGATCAACGTCGAGGAGGGACGCCACCTGTGGGCGATGGTCTACCTGCTGCACGCCTGGTTCGGCCGCGACGGGCGCGAGGAGGCGCAGGCGCTGCTGGAGCGCCGCTCCGGCGACGCCGACCGGCCCCGCATCCTCACCGCCTTCAACGAGCGGACGCCGGACTGGCTCGCGCTGTTCATGTTCACCTTCCTCACCGACCGCGACGGCAAGTTCCAGCTCCACTCCCTGGCCGAATCGGCCTTCGATCCCCTGGCCCGCACCTGCCGCTTCATGCTGACCGAGGAGGCGCACCACATGTTCGTGGGGATCACCGGGCTCACCCGGGTGGTGCAGCGCACCTGCGAGGTCATGCGCGCGCACGGCGCCGGCGACGTGCGCAGGTTCGGGGTGATCGACCTGCCGACCTTCCAGAAGTACCTGAACTTCCACTTCAGCGTGACCCTCGACCTCTTCGGCACGGAGGTCTCGACGAATGCGGCGGCGAGCTACACCGGCGGGCTGAAGGGCCGCTTCCACGAGGCCGACGTCGAGGACGACCACCGGCTGCACGATGCGAGCTACCCGGTGCTGCGCTGGCGGGACGGGGCGTTTCGCAAGGAGGACGTCCCCGCCCTCAACGCCCTCAACGAACGCCTCCGCGACGACTTCATCGCGGACGTGCAGGTCGGCATCGGGCGGATCAACCGCGTGATCCGCAGCTTCGAGGCGGACTTCGAGCTCACGCTCCCGCACGTCGCGTTCAACCGCAAGGTCGGCGCGTTCGCGGGCCTGGACGTGACGCCGGAGGGCGCGGTGATCGATGCCGGCGCCTGGACGCGCCGGGAGGAGGAGTGGCTGCCGACCGCATCCGACCGCGCCTACGTCCGCTCGCTGATGCCGGAGGCGGTCACCGAGCCCGGCCGCTTCGCCAACTGGATCGCGCCGCCCTCCAGGGGCGTCAACCACCAACCCATCGACTTCGAGTACGTTCGGCTCGACTGAGCGGGCATGGCGGAGGCGGGGACCGCCGGCAGCCTCTCCGGTGCGGCCCGGACGCGCGATCGGCCGGGCGCGGCGATGACCCCCGTCTCGATTCCTCCGGCGCCGTCACGGGTCGCCACCCGCATGCTCGCCGTGCTCAGCGCCGCGTTCATGGCGAGCCGGTTCTTCCGGGTGTCGAACGTGGTCATCGCCCCGGAGTTCATGCGCAGAGGCCGGATGAAGCGGATCCGTGCAAACGGCTACGGCTTCTGCGCCCGCGGCGTCGCCGAGGTCTCGCCGGGTGGCCCCCAGCCGCCGCCGTTCGCCGCGCGCAACTGCACGCGGTAGGTGACACCGTTGCCCAGACCGGTCAACCGGACGCGGTTCGCTTCCCACCAGAACTCGACGTCTCTCCAATTCCTCCAGTCGCGGTCGCCGGATGATTTCAGTCGGAACTGGTAGCCGATGATGCCGGGGTCTCCCGGATCGGCCCAGGACAGTGCGATCGATCCGTTGCCGGGAGCAGCTCTCAACAGGATGGGCGCCGCCGGTGGGGGGGTGGTCCGCCGGAAAGGCTCCTTCCCGATCCGGAACACGGGCGCAACCTCCGCTCTGTTGCGCATGGAGTAGTACAGCCCGGCCCTGGCGCGGCCGATGGTGCGTCGGTAATCCGTCATCCATGGAAAGACCCTCGCCGAGACGTTCCGCAAATTCCAGTCGTTCCACAGGGCGGAGAGCCGTTCCGCGGTCCCGGATGCCCCCGAGAGCACGTCGCGGGTTTCGCCTGGATCGGTTCGCACGTCGAACAGCGCGGCTTCCCCTTCGAAATCGTCCCTGACCAGCTTCAGGTCGCCCACCCGAACCGCGAATCTCGCCGCCGGCCGCGAAGCCGGCCCCCCCACCTGCCGCCAGAACAGCGCCTCGTGCGGGGGACCGGATGCGGCGCCACGAATGAACGGATCGAGGTTCACACCGTCGAGCGGGCGCGCAGGGTCCGCCCCGGCGCCGGATACGGCGAGGGCCGTGGCCGCGACGTCGAGGCTGACGACCATCGGCTCGAAGGTCCGTCCCTGCGGCCACCGCGCGGGCCAGGAGGCCAGGAAGGGCACCCGGATCCCGCCCTCGTGCAAGCTCGATTTTCCCGAGCGCAACGGCGCATTGTCCGCCCCCCCGTGCAGAAGCTGGCCGCCGTTGTCGCTCAGGAAGAACGTCACCGTATCGTGCCACTGGCCGGACGATTCCAGCGCCGCCACCAGCCGCCCGACGTTCCGGTCTAGCGCGTCCACCATCGCCAGGTACGTACGCCGCCGGTCGTCCCCGACGTGGCGGTACTTCCGGACGATCTCCTCGGGCGCCTGAAGCGGGGCGTGCGGTGCGTTGTACGACAGGTACAGGAAGAACGGCCGGTCCCGGTCCTCGGTGGCGAACGCGATCGCCTGGTCGGTGAAGCGGTCGGTCAAGTAGCCCGTGAAGCTCGTCAGGCCCCGATCCTGTCCAAGGGGGACAAGGTACTCGTAGTCCGGCTGTCCGTCGGCGTTGACGTGCCCCACGGCGTCGGTGCGGAAGTAGTCGTGGCCGCCGCCGAGGAAGCCGTAGTACGAGTCGAACCCCCGGTTCAGCGGGTGGAAGGGCGGTGCGGCGCCAAGATGCCACTTGCCGACCATGCCCGTCCGGTAGCCGGCGCGCTTGAGCCGGGCGGCGAACACCGTCTCCTCGGGCGGAAGACCGTGGTGGGGATCGGCAGGCGCATACGTGAGGTTGACCTCCATGCCGAACCGCGCCGGGTAGCGCCCGGTCATCAGGCCCGCGCGGGAGGGAGCGCAGATGGGGTCGGCCACGTAGCCGTCGGAGAAGACGATGCCTTCCCGGGCGAGACGATCGATGTTGGGGGTCTCGATCTCGGTGGCGCCGTTGTAGCTCAGGTCGCGGTAACCGAGGTCGTCCGCCAGGATCACCAGGATGTTCGGTGGCCCTCCGCGCCGGGCGGGGGGCGACCGGACGTCCGATGGATCCCCGCGCTGGGCGCCTGCCGCCGCGACGTCCGGCGCATCCCCGCCTGGATCCCCGTCGCAGGCTGTCAGGACCGCAAGCAGGGCAACGGTGGGCATCGCCGTGAATCGGAGACGGGGTGCCCGTGGGGTCGACGGCATGCCTGAGGTTCCCGGCCTGGACGATCCGCGAGGGGGCCCGTTCCGGTACGGACACGGAGCCTCCACGTGGTGAAAACCCTGTGTTCCGGAGCGCCTGCGCCACGACGAGGCTCTCGCGGGACTCCCGACAGCATACCGCAGACGGCTCTGCTCCCCGATCCGTTCAACGAGCCGCCGGAGGCACTCCGTACAAGCTCCGCTCCACGCACTTGCAGCGACCCCGCGCACTCCCCACCATTGCGCCCCCTCAGGGAAGGGACGCCGCCATCGCCACTCGACGATCACTCGCGCTCCGGGCCAACGACCGGCTCTTCTACGGCTGGGTCATGCTCGCCGTCGCCTGGCTCGCGATGTTCGCGAGCGGCCCCGGACAGTCGCATACCTTCAGCGTCTTCCTGCTGCCGATCTCGGAGGACCTCGGCATCTCCCGGACCTCCATCTCGAGCGCCTACGCATTCGCGACCCTGGTGGCCGCATTCGGGCTGCCTCGCATCGGCCGGCTGGTCGATCGCCATGGGGTGCGAACGGTGCTTGCGGCGGTGGGGATCGCATTCGGGGCCGCGGCCGTCGCGTTCGGCGCGGTGGGCGGGTTCGTCACGCTGACGCTCGGATTCGCGGCACTGCGGTTCTTCGGACAGGGCTCGCTGATGCTCTGCGCGGGCAACCTCGCATCGCAGTGGTTCGACCGCAAGCGCGGCCTGGCGCTGAGCCTGACCATGCTCGGATTCTCGGTGAGCGTCGCGGTGCACCCGCTGCTCGCCCAGTGGCTGACCGACACCCTCGGCTGGCGGATGGCCTGGGTGGTCATGGGGCTGGCGACGTGGGCGATATTGCTGCCGCCGGTCCTGCTGCTCGTCTTCGACCGGCCGGAGGCGCTGAGGCTTCGCCCCGACGGGGCGGATCCGGACACCGGATCGCCGCACTCCGCAGCGAGGCGCAACGGGCACGAAGCCGGGCTGAGCCTCGGCGAGGCGAGGCGCACCGGGGCGTTCTGGATCATCCTGGTCTCGAACTCCTCGTTCGCCGCGCTGGTGACGGCGATGTTCTTCCACCAGGTGTCCGTGTTCGAGGCGCAGGGGCTCGATCCGAC
Source organism: Gammaproteobacteria bacterium (assembly GCA_965204915.1). Classification (GTDB taxonomy): domain Bacteria; phylum Pseudomonadota; class Gammaproteobacteria; order HK1; family HK1; genus HK1. The sequence continues at coordinate 1,316,537 of OZ242023.1, forward strand.
CCTCGCGGCCTCGGTATTCTCCATCGCCGCGGCGGTGATGGTGGTCATGACCCCGCTGGTCGGAATGCTGCTCGACCGCTTTCCGACCCGGCCGCTCTACGCCGCCGCGCTGCTCTCGGTGAGCGTCGCGCTCGCCGCGATGAGCCTCGTGGACGACCTCGCGAGCGCCATCGGGTTCAGCGTGCTGTTCGGGGCGGCGAACGCGGCGATGCACGCGCATTTCACCTTCGTATGGCCGCGCTTCTTCGGCCGCAGGCATCTCGGTTCGATCCAGGGGGTGGCGCAGATGGGCGGCGTGATCGGCGCATCCGTCGGCCCGATTCCCCTTGGGCTCGGATACGATTATCTTGGCGGCTACGGAGGCGCCCTCGTCGCCCTGGCCGCGATTCCGGTGGCCTGCGCGGTCGCGGTGGTCTTCATGCGCGCGCCGCGCCTCGAGCGTGCCGATACCTGATTCGCCGGCGGTGGGCGGCGCCCGCGGCCCGAATCGTCGAACCGGCGGAGGGGAGCCCATGTCCGGCTTCAACGTACTCCCGACCAACCATACGGGCTTCACGGTATCGAGCCTCACGGTGGAGCTCGTCGAGCCGGTGCGGAGATGACCGTTGCAAGGGCCGCACCGTCCGCCGGGACCCACCCGCCGGTTCCCGAAGCGCCGGAGACGGAGACCGGGGCGTCCCGCGGATCCGACCTCGGCAGGCAGCTCCGTGCGGAGCTGGATGCGGTGCTGGCCGAGGCCGGCACGCGGCCGGCGCCCGAGGGGGCGGTGCTGTTTCCGGGAGCGGGCGGAGTCGGCCACGCCGTCCTGGACCGCGACATGCGGGCCGAGCTCGAGGCGTTGCGCGCCGGCCGGGACGCCGATCCGTTCAGCAATCCGATCCAGCTCCTGGCGCTGCGCCTGAGCCGCCGCATCGACGCGGGCGAGGTGTCCTGGTCCGATGTCGAGCAGCTCATCCAGCGCCTCGTCGCCGGCGCCTTCCTGGGCGGCGCCGGCCGCATGGCCGGGCGCATGGGTGAAACCGGCCCCGCCGCCAACGCACGGATCGTGCGCGCGCTGATCGAGGGCCTGGCCCGCGATCCGGAGAGCGGCGCCACGGTGTCCTTCGAGACGTTCCGGGCGGCGGTGGAACGCACGCCCTTCGGCATCGTCTTCACCGGGCATCCCACCTTCGCCCTCTCCGCTGCGCTGCTGCGTATCCAGGCGCAGCTCGCGACCGGGCACGACGATCGGGACCGACCGCTCTCCGCCGCCGACCGCGCCACCCTGGTCCGCCGGGTGCTCGCCGCGGAGCATCGACCCGAGCCGGTGATCGATCTCGCCACCGAACACGGCTTCTCGCTCCAGGCCATCGCCGGTGCGCGCGAAGCCCTGGTCCGGGTCTACGAGATCGTCTTCGAGGTGGCTCGCGAGATCTGGCCCGAGCGCTGGCCGGAGCTCAGGCCCCGGCTCGTGACCATCGCGAGCTGGGTCGGCTACGACCTCGACGGGCGGGCCGACATCGGATGGTCGGAGACCTTCCACCGGCGCCTGATCGTCCAGAGGCGCCAGCTCGTCCACTACCGGGACACGGCGGTGGATCTGGGCGGGACCTTGCGCGGCGTTCCCGAGGCCGAGGACCTGCGCCACATCCTGGAGCTGCTGGAGAGCCGTCTCGACCTGGCCGTCCGCATGGTCGAGGAAGAGATCGAGGTCTTCGGCCGCCCCGAGCCGGATCCCGTGCGCCGGACCGGGCACGTCGGCCGGATCGCCCGGCGCATGCACGCCGGCCGCGAGCGCCGGCTGACCCGGGCGGAGCCGCTCATCGATCTGGTCGAGCGCGCCCTCGCCCGCGCGGCGAACCTCGCCGGAAGCGGCACGGCCGCGGCGGAGACACTCGGGCGGCTCGCCGTGCTGCGCGCGGAGCTGGACAACTTCGGCCTGGGGATGGCGCATACCCACGTACGGCTCAATGCGACCCAGATCCACAACGCCATCCGCCGCGAGATCGGCATGGAGGCGGCGCCCGACGACCCGGCCCATCGGCGCAGCTACACCGCCGCCGTCAACGCCCTGCTGGACGCGGTCGAGCCCGTCACCATCAACTTCGGCTCCCTCCTCAACGAGGGCGCGTCCGCCACGCGGCTGATGATGGTGGTCGCGCAGATGCTGAAGTACGTGGACGGAACCACGCCGGTGCGATTCCTGATCGCGGAGTGCGAGACCTCGTTCACCCTGCTGGCCGCGCTCTACTTCGCGAAGCTGTTCGGCATCGCCGATCGGGTGGAGATCTCGCCGCTGCTGGAGACCCGCAAGGCGCTGGAGCGGGGCCCGCGGGTGATCGACGAGATCCTGGCCAATCCGCACTACCGCGCCTACGTCGAGGCGACGGGCCGCCTGTGCGTGCAGACCGGCTACTCCGACACCGGACGCAACCTGGGCCAGACCGTGGCGGGCGCCTCGGTCGAGCGGATGCGCATGCGGATCGGCGAGGTCTTCGCCCGCCACGATCTCCGGCACGTGGAGCTGGTGATCTTCGACACCCACGGCGAATCGATCGGCCGCGGCGCCCACCCCGCGGGCTTCGGCGACCGGCTCCGTTACGTCTCCCCGCCGGAGAGCCGCCGCCGCTTCGCCCGCGACGGCATCCCGTTCAAGCAGGAGACGAGCTTCCAGGGCGGCGACGGCTACGTCTGGTTCTTCACCCCGGCCGCGGCGTTCGCGAGCGTGACCCGCATCCTGGAGTTCGCGCTGGCGCCTCCCGGCGACGAGGACGACGATCCCTTCTACGTCGAAGCCGACTACGTCGCCGAGTTCTTCACCACCATCCAGTTCTTCTACGACGCGGTGATGCACGATCCGAACTACGCGGCGCTCCTCGGCGCGTTCGGCACCAACGTGATGTACCCGACCGGCAGCCGCTCGCTGCGCCGCCAGCACGAGCCCGGCGCCGCGGTCGACCTCGCGCATCCCTCCCAGCTTCGCGCGATCCCCCACAACGCGACGTTGCAGCAGCTCGGCTACCTGGCCAACACGATGGCCGGCGCCGGCCGGGCGATCCACAAGAACCCGGCGGCGTTCCGGGCGATGCACGCTTCCTCGCCGCGCTTTCGCCGCGTATTCGGGCTGATCGCCTGGGCGCTGGCGTTCAGCGACACCGACGTGCTGAAGGCGTACGTCGACACCCTGGACCCGGGGCTGTGGCTGCTGCGGATGGCATGCCCGCAGACCGGGCGCGAACGGTTCGACGAGCTGCGCGCCATCGGCCGGTTCATCGAAGGCCACGCCCACCATGATCGGCTGAGCGGCATCCTGCGCACGCTGGAGCTCGATCTCTTCGACATGCTGCACGCTCTGTCCGAGCCGGGCGCGGATGGCGACGGCGTCTCCGCCGGAGACGGCGTCTCCGCTGGAGACAGCGTCTCCGTTGGAGACGGTGCGGGGGGAGACGGTTCCGGTGATGGTGGCGGTGGCGGAGACGCCGGTCGTGGCGGCGCAGCCGATGGTGGCGGGGAGGCCGGCCACGTCGGCCCCTCCGATGGCGCCGGCGCCCCTGGTGGTGGCAGGGGCGGGAACGGGGCCGCCGTCAGCCTGAAGGTGGACGTGCCGGCGACCATGACCGAGGACCTGCGCCTGTTGCACGTGATCCGCATCACGCTGATCCAGCGCATCTACATGCTGGCGACCCACATCCCGGAGTTCAGCCTGCGCCACGACCTCTCCCCCGAGGAGCTGCGCACCCGTATCCTCAGGCTCGAGATCGAGGAGGCCCTGGAGACGTTGCGCATCATCTTCCCCCAGGACGACACCGCCCGCCGGACCGAGGACTTCGGCGAGCCCGCGACCTACCAGTCCGACACCGGGCAGTCCTACGCCCGCGAGCACGCGCACATCTTCCAGCCCATGGGCAAGCTCTACGAGCTGGTGCGCCGCATCAGCTCGGGCGTCAACCACGTCATCGGGGCAATGGGTTAAACCCCCGGTGGTTGAATCCCCGATGGTTGGATCCGTGCTGCCGTCAGATCCGCGCGTACCACCTCGTGGGCCGGCGCCGCGGCCGGATCCACGTCCTTGCGCCGCTGGCGGAAGTTGAAGCTGACGCTGATCCGTTCGAGGGCACGTCCGCCCTCCGCCACGGCCGCCGCACCGCCGCCATCCGCCTTCCCCTCGCCGTCCCCGGCCTCCACGGCCTCCACGGCCCCGGAGCCCGCCTCCATGCCGCCTGCCTCCGCCTCCGTGCCCTCCATGTCCACACTCCCACCCGCGCCCGCCCTCGCCATGTTCGGCTGCGTGGAGTGGACGAGCCACCCGGGAAAGGCGATGAGCCGACCGGCCCGGGGCTGGTGGTAGACCTCGCCCCAGGTATGGGCGGAGCGGCGCCGCGGATCGAAGTACGGGGTGATCACGTGCGCCTGCGGGCGCGGATCGGTCAGGCAGAGCAGGCCGCAGTCGTCCGGGGTGCGGACGTAGTACACGCCGCTCCACAGCGCATGCGGGTGGGTGTGATGGCGGTTGAACGCACCGGGCGGGTTGACGTTCGCCCACATCGAGTCGCAGACCGGCTCGTAGGCGTCGTCGTAGCCCTGATCGGTGAAGACCCCGTGGAGCAGCTCGAAGATCTCGCTGGTGAGGGTGGTGAACTCCGGCCGCAGGTGCATGTCGGTGGCGCTGTGCCAGCCCCCGAGCTGTGGCACGTTCGAGCGGAACGTCCCTCCGGGGTCCCGCTCCCGCCATGCGCGTATGTCTTCCGTGAGACGTGCATTGAGGGTCTCGGCCTGCGCGAGATCGGTGTAGTAGACCGGCGTCGGAAAGAAGTAGTCCCGAGCCATGCGCTTCCCGCGCGCGGGTACGGCTTCGTCCGTCATCGTTCGCAGGGATCCCCGGATCGGCCTCGCGCCGCGCCCCACCGGACGGACGGCAGGCGGATGCGCCAAGCATAGCCGATGCCGGCTCCACCGATTGCCCGGCGATCGTTTATCGACGATCGTTTATCGTTGAAAGGGGAACGCCCGCCCCTTGCTCGATCACGACCCCGCTCCCGGAGGCCGATCCCCCCATGTCATCGAAATCCCCGACCGCGCCCCAACCGCCGATCGCCCCCCGCAAACCGTTTGTCCGCCCCTCTCTGCACGGGCGCCGCCGCACCGACGACTACGCCTGGCTGAAAGACGAGAACTGGCAGCAGGTGATGCGCGACCCAACCCTGCTGCGCGCGGACGTCCGGGCGTACCTCGAAGCCGAGAACGCCTGGACCGAGGCGGTGACGGCGCCCCTCGAAGCACTCCGCGCCACGCTTTTCGGCGAGATCCGCGGACGGATCAAGGAGGACGATTCGAGCGTCCCGGCCAAGGACGGCGCATGGGAGTATTACGAGCGCTACCGCGAAGGCGGGCAGCATCCGGTGATATGCCGGCGCCCGGCCGGCGACGCCTCGGGAAGCGCCGTGGAGGCCGTCCCCACGGGAGGCGACCAGGATGCGGCGGCTGCGCAATCGACCGCCGGAAGAGCCGCGGAAGGCACCGCGGACGCTGCCGCGACCGGAAGGGCTTCGGGAGATACCGCGGACGCTGCCGCCACCGGAAATGCCGCGAGAGGCGCCGGAGACCGCGCCGCAACGGACGACGCCACCGCGGACGCCACGGGCGACGCCATGGGCGCCGCCGGCAATCCCATCGACGAGGAGATCCTGCTCGACGGCGACGCGGAAGCCGAGGGCAAGAGCTACTACCGCATCGGGGACGGCGGCCACAGCCGCGATCACCGGCGCTTCGGCTGGACCGTGGACGAGAACGGCTCGGAGTTCTACACGCTGCGCGTGAAGGACCTCGACACGGGCCGGCGGCTCGACGACGTGATCGAGCGCTGCTCGGGCGCCTTCGAGTGGTCGGCGGACGGCCGCACCCTCTTCTACACCGAGCTCGACGACAACCACCGTCCGTGCAAGGTCTTTCGTCATCGTCTCGGCGACGATCCTGAAAACGACGCGCTCGTCTACGAAGAGCCGGATCCGGGGTTCTTCGTGAACGTCGCCCTCACCGAATCGCGCCGTTTCCTGCTGATCGACGCGCACGACCACGTCACCAGCGAGGTGCGGCTGGTCGATGCGGGCCATCCCGGTGATGCGCCGGTTCTCGTCGCCGCGCGCGAGCCGGGCATCGAGTACGACGTCTCCCACCACGGCGACCGGCTGATCATCCTCACCAACGCGGACGGGGCCGAGGACTTCAAGATCGTCGAGGCGCCGCTGGAATGGAGCGAACCCGTTCCCCGCCCGTCCGAGGCGTCGGTCGGGGCACAACCGCCCCAGCCGTCGCCAGGGGCACCCGCGATTCCGCCAGACGGAACCGCCAAGCGACCGCCCCGGCGGTCGCCAGAGGCACCCGCGATTCCGCCAGGCGGAATCGCCAAGCGACCGCCCCGGCGGTCGCCGCTCGCATCCCCGGGCCGCGCGCACTGGACCGATCTCGTTCCGCATCGGCCCGGCGTCCTGATCGTCGGCTTCGAGGTCTTCGCGCGGTGGCTGGTCCGGCTCGAACGCGAGAACGCCCTGCCGCGGATCGTGGTGCGCGATCTCGAAAGCGGCGAGGAGCACGCGATCGCGTTCGAGGAGGAGGCGTACAGCCTCGGGCTCGTCCCCGGCTACGAGTTCGAGACCGATACCCTGCGCTTCACGTACTCCTCGATGACCACCCCCGAGCACGTGTACGACTACGACATGCGCACCCGGGAACGCATCGTGCGCAAGGTGCAGGAGGTGCCGAGCGGCCACGACCCCGCCGAGTACGCCACCCGCCGCATCCTGGCCCCGTCGCACGACGGCGAAGCCGTGCCGGTTTCGCTGCTGCACCGGCGGGACACCCCCATCGACGGCTCCGCCCCCCTCCTGCTCTACGGCTACGGTTCCTACGGGATGTCGATGCCGGCGTCGTTCGGCACCACGCGCCTGAGCCTCGTGGATCGGGGCTTCGTCTACGCCATCGCCCACGTGCGCGGCGGCGCCGAGCGCGGCTACGCCTGGTACACCAACGGCAAGCTCGCGAAGAAGGCCAACACCTTCCACGACTTCATCGCGGCGGCGCGGGCGCTGATCGAGCACGGGTTCACCCGGCGCGGACGCATCGCCATCCACGGCGGCAGCGCCGGCGGCCTGCTGGTGGGCGCGTGCGCGAACATGGCGCCGGAGCTGTTCCACGCGGTCGTCGCCGAGGTGCCCTTCGTGGACGTGCTCAACACCATCTGCGACGACACCCTGCCGCTCACTCCGCCGGAGTGGCCGGAGTGGGGCAACCCGATCGAGAGCGAAGCGGCCTACGACTGCATCGCCGCGTACAGCCCCTACGACAACGTGGAGGCGAAGGACTACCCGCACGTCATCGCCACCGCCGGCCTCACCGACCCCCGCGTCACGTACTGGGAGCCCGCGAAGTGGGTGGCGAAGCTGCGCGCGACGAAGACCGACGACCGCCTGCTCCTGCTGCACACCAACATGGAGGCGGGGCACGGCGGCGCGGCGGGGCGCTTCGACCGGCTGAAGGAGACCGCGCTGGTGTATGCGTTCGTGCTGCACGTCTTCGGGCTGGAGTAGCGGGCGCGAGGGTGGGGGGCCTGCGTCCCGATCCTGTCAATCCCCACGAACCTGCCGTCCGAGTGTCTGGTCGTGGGGAGTCGATGGACATATTCGAGTCTGGCGGGAATGACTCCCCACAAACGTTCATTTTTGGACGTTGGTGTCTTTTGTGCTAGCTTCCGGCGCTCTTCGATGGAGGTGCCGCCATGACCCGCCTGTCCATAGACGTGACCCCTGAGCAGCATCAGCGGCTCAAGGCCATCGCCGCCCTGCACGGCCAGACCCTCAAGGACTACATCCTCGAACGGTCCCTGCCCCGCCTGCCGCAAATCGAGTCCCTTTCCGAAGAAGAGGCCCTGCAACGCCTGGAAACGTTCCTGCGTCCCCGGATTGCGGAGGCCGAGCGCGGAGAGGTCGTCGAGAGCTCCGTAGAGCAGATATTCGCTGCCGCCCGGCGCGAGACCGGCCCCGGGTAAGCGTGCAGGCGTATGACCTGACTCCTGCCGCCGCGGCCGACTTGCGGAGCATCGCCCGTTACACCTTCCGGGAATGGGGTGCTCGACAACAACAACGTTATGCCCGGCAACTGGAGGCATGTTGCCGGGCTATCGGCGAGGACGACGCGGTGTCCCGGACCTTTTCGGACCGTCATCCACAGGTGCGGGTAACGCACTGCCGGCGTCACTACATCTTCCACATGCGTCCTCCCGGGCGGAGGCCCCTGATCATCGCCGTCCTGCATGAACGCATGGACCTTCTGGCGCGGCTGGAGAGGCGGCTGGCTCCCTGAGTGACGGTCTGCCGGAGACCCGCCTGACCGCCCATGCGCCGCCTCCTCGTCGTCGTCACCGTCTACTTCCTCGTCTTCGGCTACGCGCAGGTCGTGGCGGGGGTGCTCATCTTCCCCGGCTGGCGTCCGGGGACCCCCGAACTGCTCGTGCTGCTGGTGGGGCCGAACGCCGGATGGCTCATCCATCAGGCTTGGCGCAACGCGCTGACGCGGTGGGTGCTGCGGGCCGCTTGGCTGTGGATGGGACTCGCCTTCCTGCTGCTCTCCGTCGTCCTCCCGGTCCACCTGCTGCTCCTGCTCGGCCTGCCCGGCGACGGCGCGGCGGTGCTGCTCGTCGCCGCTTACGCGCCGCTCGCGATCTGGAGCATCGTGAACGCGCACCGGTTCGAGGTGCGGCGGATCGCGCTGTCGTCGCCGAAGCTCGACCGCCCGGTGAGGCTCGTGCAGCTAAGCGACGTGCACGTCGGATCGCGCGGTCCCGGATTCCTGCCCCGGATCGTGCGCCGGGTGAACGCGCTCGACCCGGACGCGGTGTTCGTGACTGGCGATCTGATCGACCTGATGCGCCTTCCCGAAGACGCCCTCGACCCCATCGGCACGCTGGCCGCCCCCGCGTTCTTCGCGATCGGCAACCACGAACGCTACGTCGGAAGCGATGCGGTCTGCGCGCGCCTCGAAGCGCTCGGGGTGACGGTGCTGCGCAACGCGCGCGCCGACTGGGGGGCGATGCGCATCGTCGGCATCGACGACGCCGAGGCGCGGGACCAGGTCGCCCAAGTGCTCGGCCGGCTCGGGGACGACGACGGCGGTGGCGGCGGTCACGGTGGCGTCGGTAGTGGCAACAACGACGACGGCAGCAGTAGTGACGATCCCGGTGGCGGCGATGGCCACGGCGGTAACGGTGGCCGTGATGGTGAAGGAGCGGCGGGCAGCGCAGCAGGCAGCGTTCGGAGAAGTGGCGACGGCGGTCACGGCGGCCGTGACGGTGAAGGAGCAGCGGGCGGCGTAGCAGGTAGCGTTCGGAGAAGTGGCGACGACGGTCACGGTGGCCATGACGGTGAAGAGGCGCGGTTCACGATCCTCATGTACCACCGCCCGGACGGGCTGGAGGACGCGGCGCGCTCGGGCATCGACCTGATGCTCTGCGGACATACCCACAACGGGCAGATCGTGCCGTTCCATTGGCTCGTGAAGCGCTACTTCCCCCGCATCGCTGGCCGCTACGAGGCCGGCGCCACGGTGCTCTACGTCTCCCCCGGCACCGGCACCTGGGGCCCGACGATGCGCCTCGGCTCCTCGAACGAGATCACCGTGTTCGAGCTCTCGCCGGTGCCGGCCGGCGCAAGGAGTCTGCGACACGGAAAGACTGCTTGAGATGAGTGAGCGGAAGGATGGGTCGGATTCGATGTGGAAGGGCCGACACGTCAGGACAGCGAAGTGCGCGATGATACGCAGGACGCGAGCATCGAGTTCCAGGCCGCGCTGGAGCTTGTGTTCTCCTGTGCCGGACAGCCGAACGGGTACACCGAATGGATCCTGCACCGCCGCCGGCGCGAGGCGAAGGTGGTCCCGTGACCAATGTGAGATGAAACGCCTCGCCTGCCGCCGAGGCGAAGGTGGTACGTAGCGCGACCGGCATGAGATGAAGCGCCCCGCCTGCCGCTGCTGCCGGGGACGGCTCGGCGTAGCGAAGTGGGCAAGGCGGCGGATCGGGCGTCAGGCGGAGCGCTCCGCCAGCTTTTGCCGGATCTGCGCCAGCGTATCCGTTCCCCAGAAGAGCTCGCCGTCGAGGATGAAGCTCGGCACCCCGAAGACCCCCTGCGCCTCGGCGCGGCGATCGATCGCTTCCAGCTCCGCGGCGCCGTTCCGAAGACGCCGGGACCAGGCGTCGACGTCGCCGCCCACCTCGGCCAGCGCCGCACGGACGTGGGCCGGGTCGTCCGGGTCGAGCTCGCGGCGGAAGACCCGCTCGAATGCGAGGTCGTGGAAGGCGCGGAAGACGCCGTCGTCCCTGGCCTGCAACAGCCCTACGTGGGCGGGCGTGGGGTTGAAGATCCGCTTCGTGCCCCGGATCGTGAGGCCCTGGGCGGCCCCGAGCCGGCGCACGTTCATGTAGGCGTACCTGATCTTCCGAAGCTGGCGTTCGTCGCGGCCCTCGGCGGGTCCGAAGGCATCTTCCAGCGGCGTCGTATAGGGCCACCAGTCCACGACCACCCCGAAGTCCTCCTCCCACCGGTAGACCTCGGCCTTCGCGACGAAGGTGTAGGGGCTGCGAAGGTCGGTGTATGCGGTGATCGTGGTCGCCATCCGAATCTCCTGAAAAACGCGATCATTGTGCACTATTTTCCGGTAAAATCGGCATCCATGTACACCAGATTGCTACCCACACCGACCCGTTCCGTCTTTCTGTTCGGACCACGCGGGACCGGCAAGTCCACCTGGATCCGGGATCGCTTCCCCGGCGCCGCCACCTACGATCTGCTCGACACCGGGGAGGCGCTCCGGCTGAGCAAGGACCCGTCCGCATTGTACCGGGAGCTCGCGGCCCTGCCCGCCGGCGCCTGGGCGGTGATCGACGAAGTGCAGAAGGCGCCCGGGTTGCTCGACGAGGTGCACCGCCTCATCGAGTCCCACCACCTCCGCTTCGTGCTCTCCGGTTCGAGCGCGCGCAAGTTGCGGCGGGGCGGCGCCAACCTGCTGGCCGGACGGGCCGTCACGACGTCCCTGTTTCCACTGGTATCGGCGGAGCTCTCCTTCAGGATCGACCCGGCACGGGTCCTGCTCTACGGCACCCTGCCCCTGGCGGTCACCACGGAGGACCCCCGGGATTATCTTCGGACGTATGCAGAAACCTACCTCGTTCAGGAAATCCAGGCCGAGGCATTGACCCGCAATCTGGGAGCCTTCGCGCGATTTCTCGAAATCGCCGCCCGCCAGAATGCCCAGGTCACCAATGCCACCGGCATTGCGCGCGATGCCGGAATCAACCGCCGGACCGTGCAGAACCACTTCGAGATCCTGACCGATACGCTGATCGGATTCTGGCTGCCTGCGTGGAAGCTGAAGTCCGCGACCCGGCAGGTGCGGCAGAGCAAGTTCTACTTCTTCGACTGCGGGGTCGCCCGAGCCTTGACCGGCCGGCTTCCCTATCCGCCCACCGCCGAAGAGCTGGGGCCCCTTGCGGAAACCTTCGTCATCAACGAGTTGCGCGCATACCTCGGCTATTCGTCCTGCGATTACAAGCTGTGCTTCTGGCGCAGCTACGACGGCACGGAGGTCGACGTCCTCTGCGAAACGGCGGAAGGCTTCGTGGCGATTGAAATCAAGGCGTCGTCGCGATGGGAGAGGCGTTTCAACCGCGGCCTGCATCGGGTCCGGGACGACCTCGGGAGGGACCGCACGGCATGTCACGGAGTGTACCTGGGGCAGCGGGCGGCCCTCTGGGACGACGTGCGCGTGCTGCCCCTGGTGGATTTTCTCAAGCGTCTGTGGGCCGGCGAGATCATCGGCACCGCCCGTCCCTTTTCGTAGCCGCGCCACCGCGCAGCGTGGGGACCCCGGGCCGCATTCGACTTCCCATGATCATTCCCAGCTCACGGCGCTGTTCCAAAGGCGCCGGGACCAAGTGTCGGACGCCGCTGCCCTCCTTGGTAAGCATAGGCCGGGTCGTCCGGGTCGAGTTCACGGCGGAAGGCCGCTCGAACGCGAAATGGTCTCGTCAGCAGAATCTGTTTCCCCGAATCACTTGACACGGGACACGGGCGAGCGCACCTTGTAGCACGATGCTGCAGCGTGCAGCATCGCGCGTCCGGACTGGTCGGGGGGCTCCAGTGGCAGCAAAACATCGGGTGACAATCAATCTTGAAAGCAATGAATACCGGGAGTTGTCGGCTTTGTCCGATAAACACCGGGTTTCGCTGGCATGGTTGGGTCGTCAGGCGATCATCGAGCTCCTGGAACGCTACCGGAATGAGGGACTGCAACTGCCGCTGAGCCTGTCGTCCGAGAGACGCAGGGCCGGGAGTTGAAGCAGGGGAGCCATCATGGCGGCAAGAGTGGCGATCGTAGCGGAGAGCGAAGACGCGACCCCGGCAACGTTGGGGCGGGCGGTTGTCGAGGACGGATCGTTGAGCGCCCGAACGCTGGCATCGTCGGGCAAACGTGAAGGCAGGCTGGACTTCTCGCGGGCAGTCGTTTTCCGTGTGGTCTCCGCGTATTGGAAGGAGCTGCGGGTCGCATCCGGGTGGAGTGGGTCGCTGCGCGAACTGCCGTCGGAGATCGAGCTTTCTTGGGTGCCGGAGGAGATCGGAGAGCTGGCGGAGAGCGTCGGAACGGCCGCGGCCGGGCTGGACGTCACGGATGCCGGCTACATGATCGGGGGGCTTTACACCGGGATGATGCCGGACAGGTACCGGGCGCAATCGGGAGCGTATTACACACCACCGGCGCTGTGCGATCGGCTGCTGGACATGGCGACGGAGGCCGGCGTCGACTGGCGCTCGGCGCGGGTGCTCGACCCGGCCTGTGGCGGGGGCGCATTCCTGTCGCCGGTGGCACGGCGCATGGCAGGGTGCCTGAAGGACTGCAGCGCCAGGATCGCACTGAAGAACATTCAGCATCGTTTGAACGGGTTCGAGCTGGACCCGTTTGCGGCGTGGATGTCGCTGGTGTTCCTCGACGCTACGCTCGGCGACCTGTGCCGTGAGGCAGGAACACGGCTGCAGTCCGTCGTGCGCGTATGCGACGGTCTTGGGCAGACGCCCGAGGGAGAAGGTTTCGATCTGGTGGTCGGCAACCCGCCTTACGGTCGGATCACGCTGTCTCCGCGGTTGCGCGAGAAGTTCCGGCGCAGCCTGTTCGGCCATGCGAACCTGTACGGCGTGTTCACCGATCTGGCCTTGCGCTTCGCGCGGCCGGGCGGGGTCATCGCATACGTGACGCCGGCCAGCTTCCTTGCCGGGGAGTATTTCAAGGCCCTGCGCGGTCTGCTCGGCCGGGAAGCGCCACCGGTCGGCATTGATTTCATTGGGGAGCGCAAGGGCGTCTTTGCCGATGTGCTGCAGGAAACCTTGTTGGCAGCGTATCGACGCGGTGGCCACCCGGATGCCGGAGAGGTTCGTTTCATTTCGCCGGGACCGGACGGCGCTATCGAGACCACGACCGCGGGATCGTTCCACCTGCCTGAAAATCCGGACCGACCGTGGCTGATGCCGCGGACGGAAACGCAGAGCGCACTGGTGCGTCAGGTTGAAGAGTTGCCGTACCGGCTGGCCGATTACGGGTACACGGTCAGCACGGGGCCACTGGTGTGGAACCGGCACAAATCGAGCCTGCGGGATCGACCGGGAAGGGGACGTTATCCGCTGGTGTGGGCCGAGTCGGTGCGATCCGGTGGCGTGTTCGAATTCCGGGCAAAAAGGCGAAATCACAGACCGTATTTTGAACCGGAAGCAAGCGAAGAATGGGTGGTGACGAATTTCCCGTGCGTATTGCTGCAGAGGACGACGGCGAAGGAACAATGCCGGCGTTTGATCGCGGCGGAGCTGCCGGCGTCGTTTATCGAGGAACATGGCGCGATCGTTGTCGAGAATCACCTGAACATGATCAAACCACTTGACGGCGCTCCGAAGGTGGCGCCTGCGGCGTTGGCCGCGCTGTTGAACAGCGATGTGGCCGATCAAGTGTTCCGGTGCATCAACGGCAGCGTGGCCGTGTCGGCCTATGAACTGGAAGCGTTGCCGTTGCCTTCCCCGGAAGACATGAAGGAAATCGAGCGGCTGGTGAAAAAACGCGCCAAGCGCGAGACGCTGGAGCGCGCGGTGGGGCGTCTGTACGGCAACGGAGCCGGATGATGCCATTGCCGCCGCTGTTGACGGTCTCCGATATCCACGAACGACTGCAGACGATCTTCCCCGGTGGGACGGCAAATCGAAATTACGTCACCCGAGAGATTGCGGCCAGGACGGTGTTCGTCATGCTGTATATCGGCGCAATCGAAGGTGCGGAGTGCTGGCTGCGGCCGGATCAGGTGACGCGGATGACCGACGCGCAGGCCGCGCTGGTAGAGGACGCCTCCCGGGAGGCTTGGTTGGAAGAGTCGCTCCGCCCGGCCGCGGGCCATATCGAGGGACGGTGGTACGCAGCGAACACACGTGAGCCGATCCGTGACGAGACGTTGCGTGAGGGGCTGGTTCGAATGGGTGCGGTGAAAGAGCGTGAAGGGCTCCCGACAACGTCGCCGCACCCGCGCTATGCATTGGCAGGCGGTTTTGCAGGGCTGTTCGATCCCGGCCTGACGGGAAAGACGCTGCAATCGGCGGTCGAGGAATGGCAAGCGGCAAGCCTGTCCAGGGGCGCGCTGGCGCGGGTGGCGATCATGCGCCGCGGTGCCGTCACCCGCGATGGAGGGGTACTCGTAACGTTCCCGAATGGAGAAACACGGCACATGGAGCCGGGGCCGAGCTCCGTGATCGCAAAGGCCGTGGTCGAAGGCTTCGCGCCGCGATTCCTCGAACGACCGGGCGTCATCTGGTTGAGCGAGAGCCGGAATCAGGTGGTGGCACGGGACGACCGTCTGGCGCGGAATATCGGACTGACAATCCGGCCGGATCGGAATCTGCCGGATCTGATCCTGGCGGACCTGGGGCCGGACGACCCGCTACTGGTGTTCGTGGAGGTTGTCGCGACGACCGGTCCGATCAATGAAGCGCGGCAGACTGCGTTGACGGCGATCGCGACGGAAGCGGGGTTCTGCGAAGAGCGGGTAGCATTCGTGACAGCCTTTGCGGATCGGGACGATACCGCATTCAGAGGTTCGGTGAGCAAGCTGGCATGGCGTTCGTTCGCCTGGTTCATGTCGGAGCCGGAACACATCGTGGTGCTGCGCCGGGGCGCCGATGCCGAGCCGGTGCGGTTGTCGGACTTGATGCGGGCTTGATGGGAAGGGTCGAAAGGAGGTGCGGCGGGGGAAACGGCGACAGTTGAAGTGATTGCGCTGCTTCATTGAACTTGATGTTTATCTGTCCGATTCACACAGTCGGAGATCGGACCACATCTCGCTCAATCCCCGTCTCGTTGCAGATCGGTCGTCAGGCTCTCGATCAGCGAGATTGCCGCCAGGACGACCGTCGCCGCGAAGCCGACGGATATCGTCGCTTCCGGGTAGTCTCCTCGGTGTTGGCCGAAATCTCCCACCGATTTCAGGTGATCCACCAGCAGGTACGTCGTCTTCGTGATATACCGGCTCTGCCGCGAAATGCGAGCCGAGCCGGTAATCAGGCGAAGGACATGGCACTGAGCACCGGAGCTGCTGGGCAGCTTGCCTTGATCTTCCGGCGGATTCGTCACGCCTCCGAGCTGCCAATCCTTGAGCCAATTCGAAGGAAGCTTCTTGTCACCGGGAAGTTCGGCCTCCCAAATCAGCGCCAGCGCACGGTCGGCGACGCTCCTGATCCAGGTAAGCGCGTCCTCCGGGTGGTGGGGTTCGAGGTCACGAATGGCGTTGCCGACGAACCTACGGAGATCCACATCCACATCCGGATTCGTTACTTGTGCAAGACGCAATTCCAGCAAGGAACGGATTTGCGTTTTGAATCCGTGGCTGGTGCCGAAAAGACGTTTGAGGTCGGCGAGGGCCGGCTCCTGTTCCTCGGCATAACGCTGTATGAGCCGGCAGGACCCTCGGAGATTCTCTCTCGACACGCGGCCAAAGCCCCGGCTCTCAAGCTCATGGCGCCTGTCAGCGGATAGATCGCTGAGCGGTATGTCACCGTCGGCAAGCGTACCGAGGTCAGCGCGCAACTCGATCTCGCAGTCATCCCACAGCTCCGCGAGAACTTCGCGTCGTTCGTTCAGTACGGCTTCGGCGGTTTGGTCGATCTGCGGTTCGGAGATTCGTGCTCCCCGATACTTCTCCCACAACTCCCGAAGGAGCGCACAGACGAGCAACGGCACGCCTCCCGTCCAGTTGGCGACTTCCTTCCGTGCCGAATCATCGAACCTGCAACCTGCATCCTGAAGCGGCTTCAAGAACGGATCCCAGTCGGAATCGTCGAGAGCGGCGACCCGGACCGGCGTGTCGTAGAAGATCTCCCAGAAATCGGAGGTTCGGGATTCCTCGGTCCGGCATAGCTCGCGCAAGGGACGCCGGCTGCCGGTGACGAGTCTGAGACTGCTCTTCTGTGCAAGCGAGCGAAGCTGATCCCACAGGTTCCGTGTCAATTCCGTGCCGGCGAGCGCGTAGTCGAAGCCGTCGAGCACCACGAGCATCCGTGCGTTCTCGCCTTCAAGCTCCGTGAAGACGAGATCCAGTGATTCATGAACGGCCGCATCATCGAGATCGACGTATTCGGATAGCTGCGTTCGGTCCGGCCGTAACGCATCCTCGATCTCTTTCTCCCGCAACGCCTTCTTGATCTCAACCGCAAACCGCCGCTTGAAAGCATCGTCCGATCCGGGGGTGTCATGCCGAAGATCGATATGCGCCGTGGTCAGGTAGCCGCTCGATCCCGCGCGGTAGGCGTCCGCAAGGTGGCGCAGCAGGACGGACTTCCCGTAGTGCTTCGGCCCCACGACCGACACGTGATCCGGGGTGGACTTCAGCAAGTGGCCCTCGATGCGCCGGACGAGTGACATCCGCCCCAGCATGGGAGGAATCGAAGGCCCGAGAACCTGGTAAGGATTCGCCGTCACGACCGAGCCTCCGCCTCCTGCCTTGCACGCGCCACAAGGGCTTTGAAGTCCTCGTTCATCCGCAGCCATCTCGCCATCAGCGGCACCGACAGCCGATAAGTCCCCCCGCGGTACGAGTCGTCGAAGTCGAGCAATTCAAGCTCGCGCAGCTCCGCGACGTCGCCGTCGAGTTCGCTCTCCCGGCGGAGGGGCACACCGTGTTCCTGGAGCTTTACGCTGAGCAAATCGAGATCAACCGCATCCGGCCCTTCCGCCAAGCGGTCGCAGAGCGCGAGCAGCAGTCGGCGCCGGGCGGTTCCGGCGTAGTCCCAGAGCGTACGGAAGTGCTCGTTGTCCCGCACCATCTCGGTGGCCGCTTCCTCCACGACATCGACCGTGATCGTCCGATCGCCCCCCGAGGCCGCCCGCTCGAACACCCGGTTGCACAGCGACTGGACGAGGAAGGGATGGCAGGCGCACAGCTCCGCAAGGCGATCCCGTGCCTGCGGCAGGTAGCCGATCCGCCCCTCGACCGGCTCCGTGACGAGCCGCCGGGCGTCGTCGAGCGACAGCGCACTGATCCCGATCCGATAACCAAGGCCGAAAAGAGCGGACCAGTATTCCTCCCGAAGCCGCTTCAGCCGGCGCGAGCCCGTGATGATCGCCGACACACCGGGTTGATGTTGCAACAGGTGGCGGATGTTCTCGGGAACCTGGGGGCTCGTGATTCCGGCGTCGATACCCTCCTGGAGCTTGTCGAACTCGTCGAGCATGAGCAGGATCCGTCTCGGGCTGGCCGCCTCCACCGCCGCTGCGATGTAGATCTCGAACGACTCGAAAGGAGCGCCACCGTCGGTGAAGACCCGACCCAGCGCGGCGCGGAAGGCCAGCTTGAACGGCCGGCCGGGTTCCCGTTCGGGAAGGCCGGGGAACCAGGTTTCGACGCCGAAGGCGTCGAGGGTCCAACCCGTCGTACGGGCGAGCAGCCTGAAGATGTCGCGAGTAGCGATGCCGGCCTTCGGGCCGTAGCCCTCGGCGCCCTGGAGCGAACAGTAGACCGGGATCCACCCCGGAAACACATCCATATTTCCAAGCTGGCGGAGAACCGAGGTCTTGCCCGTCCGGCGGTTCCCTTCGAGCAGGATCACGTTCGCATGATTGCTCGCCCCGAGCTGTCGCTTGATGCGGTCGATGACGTCAGCCCGACCGAAGAACATCTCCTGGCGGTCCACGGGGCTGCCGACGATGTACGGACTGGCCCCCAGGTCACCCGACCGAACCGCCTCGCGGGTGGAAAGCAGGCGGAGGGAGACGTCCGTTTCGCCTCGGACGGTGGCCCCGTCAAGACGACTCGCCTGCCACGACACGGTGATTCGAAGGGGCTGCGTGCCGGCGTGCGGGTGGATGGTGAGCGGAACATCGTGGGTCTCACCATCGCCCAAGTAGGGGAGTCGGCCGGTTCCGACCGCCGGCCGGGTCTCGACACGCAAGCTCCGAAGGGGTACGGAGGACGTGTTGGTCAAACGGAGCCGGACTTCGCTGACGGCGCCGACGACCACCTCGGCAGGCTCCACGCCGACGGCGAGCGTGATCGACTCCTGCATGGCGCGAATCTCCTCCTCTGCAAACCGGATCATCGTCCGCGTGAAGATATTGAGGCGACCGACGCTCGGTCCCTCGACTCCATCGATCATGTGCAGCGCCTCGCGTAACCGGGAGAGAGCGACCCCGAGGATCGCGAGGCGTCCCGCACCGCGCGGAACCGATGCAACACCATCCAGCGCCGCGGCGGCCTCCCGCGCGACACTGAGCCACGCCCTGAACCACAGGTCGCTATTCTCGAGTGAAGCAGGATCGGGAAGGTGCCTCGTCCGGTCGATCAGGGATCGGAGTGCATCGGCGGCAGCGACGAGGCCCCTCATCCCGTGTGCATACTCGCCGTCGACCATCCCTGATACCAACCGCGCCACGGCCGGCGTCTCCAACCAGACCGCAACCGGCTCGTTCGCCGCCCGGGAGAGCAGCCGGACGAGTACAGCCATCGCGTCCCTCTCAGAGTTCGCGGTCTCATCAAGCACAGCGATTTGCACCGGCAGCGGAGGCACGGGGATCTTCAGCTTACGGAGAGTACGGAGCGATAGACGTTGAATGGCTACCCCTCGTGCGTGTCCCGATAGCCAGTGGCGGTAGACGGATGAGCGCAAGAGGGTGGCCAGAAACTGCGGTTCGAGACCCGCCTGCATGCGTACAATTGCTACGCTACGGGCGGCCGCGACCGGCATGAGACGGCTCGCCACTGGAAAGACTAGGAACTCATTCTCCGTAGTGACGCCGTTGCTTCCGGCGTTCGGGATCGGTTCGTCCTCCATTGCCATCTTGGTGATCGGAGCCGGAATACCACTGCTTCCAGCGTTTCGAGTCGGTTCGAACTTCATCTCGATCGTAGTGATCGGTTCTGGAATAAAGGCGATGTTTCCAGTGGCGCCCGACATGGCGACGACGACGTCGAGGGGGCGAAGGATGAATTTCTCCCCCATCCGGCTTTCCCCCTCCTCCGTGAGAAACAAGGTCGGCGACAGGATCCCGGCGCCCCATACGCCTTTCATGACATCCCTTACATCTCTAGCCCGGAGCAGCCCCATCACTACATCGGAGGCAAGACGCTCGGTTGTGTAGCGGCGCCCGCCGAATTTTCCGGTGAAGACTTCCGCGATACGCTCCAGCCGTTCGACCTTCAGCGAGGGGTCCAGGGCGACAAGCCGGTCAAGTTCGGCGTTCAGCGCCTCGCTCCCCGACTTCTTGGCGATGAGTTCGTAGTCTCGCTGTGCAAGATCGAGTATCGAGGCTTCCCAAACTTCGACACCGGGCAAGACCGGACCCGCGGACACTTTACGGTGTCTCTGGAGCAGATCGGACAGGAGCCACAGCAGTTCGAAGCGATGGACGCGCCTTTTGCCGGAACCAACGCCTTCCCCGGGCTTGGCGACCACCGATCCAGCCCCACCCCCGGCAGCCCCGCCATCGGAAAAACCAGATTCGTAGGCTCCGGCATAGTGGCTTTCACTCCGGCCCTCATCTCGAACCCGGGCGCCACCGTCGTCGCCCGTTGTCCCTTCCCATGCCTGGGGCGAGATACTGACGAAACGGACGGTCGGACGTGGCTTGGCGCGACGAAACACCACGAGACTCGCGGCTACGCCGGTCCAGGGCGAGAACGCGCCGTCCGGCAGGGAAACCACGGCATCCACGCTGTACTCCGAGAGCAGCATCTTCCTCAGCCGCCAGTCGCTGGTTCGAAAGAGCACGATCTCCGGCAACACGACGACCGCCCGCCCTCCGGGACGCAGGTTCGCCATGACGTGTTGCAGGAACAAGCTCTCCGTGTTGCGGCTCGGAAACGGAAACCGACCGGCGGACGGGTGTTTTTTTCGTCCTCCCCACGGCGGAGCAGCGAGGATGCAGTCGAAGCCGTCCGCCGTGCGATTGCGAGGCAGCGGCCGTTCGAGTGCATCGCCCAGATCGATGCCGGGATGATCGACACCGGCCAGCAGTACTCTGCACAGCCCGACCACATAGGCGACCCGGTTGACCTCGACGCCGAAGACCCCGGCGACCTGGACATCGGCTTGGTGATTTGGTGAGGCAAACCATGCGGCCCCGCTGAGCCGGCGCACTGCTCCGACGAGAAGCTCGCCGAATCCGAAGCAGGGATCGTAGATCCTGTCGTCGGACTTGGGATTCGCCAAAGACAGCATGAGAGCGGCGACGGGCTCGGGCGTAACGAACTCGCCGATCTCCTTTCCTTGCTTGTCCAGCATCAGGCGCAACAAGTCATCGAACAGGTGGGCGGCGAGCGTCCGTCCGTCGGCCGTTCCGAGGTCGAGTCGGCGTACCCAGCCGAGAAGTCGCTCGTACATCTCCCGAGAGCTTTCGACGGCACGGATTATGAGCGGCGCGACATGGGTTACGTAGCGCGCGGCGACGCTTTCCGCACCACTGCCCGTGGTCATCCCCCAGAGGGCTTCGGTGAAAGTGTCCGCATGGTTCGGCCTCGGTGTATCCCACACCGACAATCGGAGAGCATCGGGCAGTCCGGGCTTGAAGGATCGTTCGTCGAAGGCAGCCAAGGCCTCCCGTTCGGATTCGTCGCAGGCCGCCCACTTGGCGATGAGCAGGCCGGCTAGAAGGCCCAGCCCGAATTCCGGGGATACGTCCGCCGATCCGCCATAGCTCCGGCCGGCGGCGAAAATCGCCCGGAGATCGTTTTGCAACCCGGCCGAAGTAGCATTCGTACCGCCGGCGGCCGCGTGGAGTGTCGAAGTCTTGTTCGGCATCTACAATTCCCCGGCGAACGCTTTTCGCAAGACAGCATCACTCAGGTCGTCACTATCAGCGACTCGGAGTCCAGTCCGGATCTGCTGACCAATTCGTCGCGCCTCAGCGAGTCTGTCGATGAATTTCCGCTGGATGTCCAGAGGAGGGAGTGAGATTGGGAACCCGGCCATCTCTCTGGCATTGATGTTGACCATTCCTATTGCACGGCGAGCGGTCGCAAGAACATAGTCTCTGCCCATACGGCTGTTGATCGTCGCCGTCACATACTCGGGGAGCACTTGGCCGGTGTCTACTCGAATCCTCACCAAGTATGATGCGTAAATCCAATCTCCATCACCTCGATCAAAAGTAGCCGCTTTACCTACAAGCTCCAAACTGTTTGTACGGTTGATCAGCACATCGCCCGGATATAGTAGGTGTTTTTGTTTCTGATCCTCGGGCAATTTGGCGTATCTGATATCAGAAAAATCAAGATAGCCATCTACTATATTTCCCATTCTCAACATCGGTATACCGATCTGTTTCTTTTCTGCCTTGATCGAGATCCCATACTTGCTTGATTTCGTGAGATTACCGAGACGTACGAGCGGCCAGCGTGGAGTTTCGTTCCCGTCGTGTAAGAAATCGTGGAACATGGCTGATTCGATGACTTTCGATTCATGAATTGCTACGGAGCGAAGTCCTCGAATTTTGTCAATCCGATCCATGCACTCCTTGACGCGAGCAACGATGCGGTGCTGTTCGGCAATTGAGGGTACTGGAATGTTGAACGAACGCAGCTTCTTGCGACTCACTTCCTTGAACGTCGTCTTTCCTGCCAATGCGGCGATGTTGTCAGTCTCGAATGACAGGTAGTAAGCGAGATACCAAGGATCGAGAACACCACGTTTTGGTACAAAGCTACAGAAGCCCTGATTCGTTGCACATTCCCGATCGGTGACGGCAATTTTCCCGATACTCGCTCGCGAAGAAAATAAAACACTTCCCGATGGCACCAGCTTTGCTGACGAGTTCTTGAGCCCCGCCTCCGTGAGATTTTCGGACACCGATCCAAGAAGTTGTACTGTTCCAATGGGGGGAAGGTCCGTGGGAGTAACCCATGGCACATTCCCGCCGAAGTACTCCGACTTCGCGCGAGATGGAGTGCCACCGCCTACAAACGCAGCAACATCTTCAAGAGTTCGAAGATCGGCATTCATGACCGTCTATCCAACAGCTCCTCCAACTCCCCCAGCAACTCGATGACCCGCTCCTCCTTCGCCTTGATCGACTGCACGAGCTCCAACGCCGGCCGGTGCTCGTAGTCGCTGCCGCGGTTCGGGTTGCGCGCCGAGAGATCGAATCCCTTCCCCGCGATCTCCTCCACCGGAACGACCCACGAGTTCCCGCCGCACACCCTTCCTTCCCGTTTCGCGAGGAAATCCGGGATCTGGCTGCCCTCGACGGGCCGGCGGGTCTGCTTCAGCTCGAAGCCGTCGTTGGTCAGCTCGTAGTACCAGACGCTCCCGGTGCCCCGCCCGTCTTCGCGCCGATCGAAGAACAGCACGTTGGTCTTCACGCCCGTGTAGGGCAGGAAGCAGCCGGCGGGGAGCGAGAGGATGGTGTGTACGTCGAAGTCCTGCAACAGCCGTTCGCGGACCCTGGCGTCCGGGCCGCCGCGGAACAGGACCCCTTCGGGGAGGATGACGGCGGCCCGGCCGCCCATCGCCAGGTTCGCCATGATGTGCTGGAGGAACAGGATCTCGGTCGCGCCCGAACGGATCGTGAAGTTGGTCTGGAGCGCCCCCGCGAGCTTCCCGCCGTAGGGCGGATTCGAGAGGATCACGTCGTAGCGGCTCCTCTCCGGGACGTGCTGCGCATGGCGTTCGAGCGCGTTGCCGAGCTCGAGGTGGGCGCCTTCGATCCGGTGGAGCAGCATGTTCATGAGGCCGAGCAGGTAGGTCAGCGGCTTGAGCTCGATGCCGAAGAAGCTCTCGCGCTCCAGCTTCTCCTGCGCGGCGCCGCTCAGGGCGCCGGCGGTGCGGCGGATGGATTCCCCGGCCTCCGCGAGGAAGCCCGCCGTGCCGAAACAGGGGTCGTAGATGCGCTCGCCGACGGCGGGGCGCACGACTTCGACCATCGCCCGGATGATGTGCCGCTGCGTGTAGAACTCCCCGGCGTAGCCCGGGGAATCGGCGGCGACGCGCTTCAGCAGGTCCTCGTACAGCTCGGAGAGGACGATGACGTCGGTCTGGTCCGAGAAGTGCAGCCGGTCCACCTGCTGCACGACGCGGGCGAAGCTCGCTCCGCGCCGCGAATGGTTGCGGACCGAGGAGAAGATGCGGCGAAACTGCCCGGCCACCGGATCGGAGGCGAAGCGCTTGGTCTCGCCGGTGTTGCCGAAGTTGCGCAGGTGCGGCCAGAGCTTCTCGTTGACGAAGCGGAGCATCTCGTCGGGGCGGTCGCTGCGCTCCGCCCATGATGCCCAGCGGAACCCGCCGTTCAGGCGGCGCCGATACTGCCCGTCGTCGAAGTCGGCCTCCTGCTCGCGCCGATCCTCGGTCTCGTCGAACGCCTTGAGGAAGAACAGCCAGGCAAGCTGCTCGACGTAATCCCGCGGCGCCACCCCGTCGGCATTGAGCTGGTCGCAGGCGTTCTTCACCGCCTGCCGGACCTCCTGGCGCCGGTGCCGGGCGCCGTTGCCGGATGCTGCGGCCATTGCTTCGTCAGCCATTGCTTCGCCCATCGCTACGCCGGGACGGCACCGGGCGCCGCGGAAATGCCGTAGCCATTCCTTCTGCCACCTTACGCGGCCATCGGCACGTAGAGGCGCTGCTTCACCGCTTCGAGATCCGACTTCAGCGTTGCAACGCCCCCGTAGCGCTTCAGCAGCGAGCCGAAGCTCCCGAACCGGATCGCGAACTGCGGCGCGCTGTACGTGGCCCCCTGCTCCAGGTCGTCGATGCCGTACAGGCCGTAGTGGTCCAGGCTGGTCTGCCAGAACTCCGTCTTGAAGCGACCGGCGTCATCGGCCGCCTGCTCCCCGACGTGCGACACCAGCCATTGGTCCTCCTGTTCCCAGAACCGGGTGACCCGATCGGAGCGCGCCGGCACCCGCACGAGATCGAAGCCGACCTTGGCGAGGACGTCGACGTCGTCCGTGCCGTCGAGGTCGAAGAAGTGGCGGAACGCGGCCACGTGCACGTCGCGGTCCTTGAGCTCGGCACGCAGATCCTTCCGTGTGTCCTTGCCGATCCAGAGCGTCAGCAGGTCGCCGGGCGCCGCAGGGGCGATGCCGCGGATCACCTCCCTCGACTGCGCGCGGTATTCGTCGAAGGGGATCCTGCGGCCATCCGCGAGGCAGACGTAGCGCTCCGCCTGCGCGATGAAGACCGCGACGCCGTCGCCCACCGGCTTCTCGGCCGCCTCGGCGGGCTTCCGGCCCTTCGGCCTCGGGGCGCGGGCGGGCTTCTGGACGTTCGCCGGGTGGCCGTCGAACTCCGTGTCTTCGAGACCGCTCGCGCCGGTGTAGTCGAAGATCGTGAAGTAGCGCTTGTCGACGTCTTCGCACAGCCGCGTGCCCCGGCCCTTCATCTGCTTGTAGAGGATCGCGCTCTTCAGCGGACGCGCGAAGGCGATGTTCTTCACGTCCGGCGCGTCGAAGCCCGTGGAGAGCAGATCCACGGTCACCGCCGCCCGCGGCCTGGCGCGGCCGACCTCCGCGAAGTTCCGTTCGAGCTGGTGCGAGTTCCGCTCCGAGCGGGTGATGCGCGCCGCGTAGTCGGGGTCGCCGGAGAGGCGGCGCAGCTCGGCCGCCATGAAGGCGGCGTGGGTGTCGTCGACGCAGAAGACGATCGTCTTCTCGTCGCGAAGCTGGTACTTCCCGAGCAGATGCCAGAGATCCCCGGCGATGGCCCTCGTCCGATCCGGCAGGCGGATGTCGCGCTCGAAGTTCGCCGTGGTGTACCGCCTGCCGTCCGGGCCGACGTAGCCCTTCTCGTCGACGTTCGTGACGCGCTCCTCCAGCAGGTACGGGACGAGGTAGCCGTCTTCGATCGCCTGCTTCAGCGAATAGGTGTACGCGGGCTCGCCGAAGTACTCGAAGGTGTCGCGCCGGCTCTCCGGTTCGGTGAGCTCCCGGCGGCTGCCGATCTCCCGCGGCGTCGCGGTCAGGCCGAGCTGGCAGGCGCCGCCGAAGTATTCGAGCACCCCGAACCAGTCCCCGAAGCCGGAGCGGTGGCACTCGTCCACGACCACGAGCCCGAAGAAGTCGGGCGGGAAGTGCGTGTACAGCTTCCTGCCGCCGATCTCCTCGTCGAGGTTCTGGTAGTTGGCGAAGAAGATCTTCCCGACGAGGTGGCCGCCCCGCGCGACGGCGTCCTTGTCGAGGACGACCCGTTCGCCGGCGTCGAAGGCCGAGAACGCCCGGTACGCCTGATCCTTGAGGCTGTTCCGGTCGGTCAGGAAGAGGACGCGGTTGCGGGAGAGCACGCTGCCGGCGAAGAGCTTCCACACGAGCTGGAACACGGTGAAGGTCTTGCCGGTGCCGGTGGCCATCAGCAGGAGCACCCGCTTCCGGTTCTGCGAGAAGCGGTAGAGCGTCTCGAAGACGGCCATTTCCTGGTACGGCCGCACCCGCTTGCGGGTCACCCGATCCTCGTGCCAGGGCGCCTCGAACACGGGCCGCCACGAACGCCAGACGATGTTCCTGCCCTGCCGGCTCAGGAGGTCGCCGGGCGTGGGAGGCGTCTCGAAGCGCTCGTACTGCCCGGTCCGGTTGTCGGTGAGGAGGTACTCGCGCCCGTTGCTCGCGATGGAGAAGCGGAGGCCCAGGCGCCGGGCGTACCTCGACGCCTGCTGCATCCCGTTCGACGCCGGCTCTCCCTCGGGCTTCGCTTCGAGGACGGCGAGCGGCATGCGCCACAGCTTCAGGAGGTAGTCGGCGACGATGCGCTGCGAGGGGTCGTACATCGCCTCGCCGGTCGGGTTGACGCGGCCCGGACCGATCTCGACCTGCGCGTCCCAGCGCCACCCGGCATCGGCGACGGCGGGCTCGATCAGATCGCGGCAGGTCTGCTTCTCGTTGCGGCTCATGGCGGCGGCCCGCCCCCCTGTGCCGCAGGGTCGCGCGCCGCCGATCGCGTGAGGCCCGGCACCGCCGCCTGCCCGATCCCGGAAGCGCCTCCGGCCACCGCCGCCACCTTGCCCTCGAACCGGTTCATCGTCCGTATTCCTTGCCCCGGCGAGGAAGCATCATCGCCCGCGATGGATCGGAGCGCCACCATGACGTCCCGGAGCAAGGCTGTTCCTCGTTGGCTGCCCGCCCGAGGGGAAGCCGGGACCGGCAACGATACCCGGGCACGGGCTCGAACGTCGTCACGTCATGCGCCAATGCCCCTCGATACACCCCCTCCGCCCGCCTCTTCCTGCACCGCGAAGAACGATGCGCGCATCGGCGGCTCGGGACGCTCGATGACCGCCTCGTCCGTCCATGCGGTTCAGGTGCGCAGCATTTCTACGAGGTCCGCTCGCCGGAAGGTCGCCGACAGGCGCTGAAGCGTGCGGGGCCGGCGCTGGTCGTCGAAGAACGGCTCCAGCGCGACTCCGATCTCCTCTTCGGCACGGCGGAGGTAGGGTTCCGCCTGCCGCTCCAGCAATTCCTTCGCCTCCGTGAAGTTGCGGTGATCGAGCTGGCGGAGGGTCATTTCCATGTCCTCCAGGACGTAACGGCCCACCAGCATGGCGACGAACCGGGAGCCGTAGGGCAGAAAGTCGGGCGCGTCCCGCGGCGGGCGCTTGCGGCGGTTCTCCGCTTGCCGCAGGACCAGCGCGGCGATGACTGCCTGGGCGCCGTTCAGGTCGTGCTTGAAGATGGTGTCGTACAGGATGCCGAAATGCTCCCGCGGCCTGAATCTGGCCTGGTGTGGTCGCTGCCGCCAGACCGCCAGCACGGCTTCCGCGACCGTGACGCTCGTGAACTCGCGGGGCGACACCGCCTGCTCGCTTCTCTTCAGCCGGTAGACGTACCCCAAATCGTGGATCGACGCGGCAAGCGCCCGCTGCCGCGGATCGTTGGCTTTCAAATCCCTGAGATCGACCGGGTTCTGGCTGTTGGTGGCGAACGTGATGGCCTCGACGAGCGCGCCGTCATCGTCCGGCGGCAGCTCGTAGATGCGCACCAGCACCTCCGCGCTCCCAATCTCCGGACCGATCTCCTCCGTCATCCTCTGTACCGTCCGAGCGGTTTGTCCGCCGTTGACGATTTGCAGATCTGCCATCCGCACCTGCCAGCTTCCGTGCTGGAGCGCGTTGTGGCGGAACTGCGAACAGGTGAGCGTGACGCCGTTGTTGTAGAAATAGAAATTCGGCCGTTCGGCCGGCTCCCGCAGGGTGGCGGCCAGCGCCTCGTTCACGCGATTGCCGGCAAGGCCGAGATAGCGGCGGATGTTTCTCTCGAACAGCCGGTTGCCGTATTGGTCCGCCAGCCGTGCCAGCTCGCCGACCGAACAGCGTCCGATCAGCACGCGGCGAAACGGGAACTCCTCCACGGTCGCCCGCCCCACGAGCTGCAACCTGTCGTTGACCGGCGCTTTCTTCTGCAACAGGTCGAGAAGCTCGCCGGGTCCGACGTGCCGCCACTCGACCTGATCACCAAAGTCGTTGGTCGCGTCGTCGATCCGTTGCTGCGCCTGCGCCGTCCACCTTGCGCTGTTGTTGGCGGCGACCGAGGTGACGGCGGGGATTGCGCCATCGGCCACGAACGAACGGATCTCCTCGATGCGGTGGCGCAACCGTTCGTTCACGGTCACCTGCCGTTCCGGGTCGAACAGCGCACCGATCGCATCGATCATCCTGGCGATGCCGTTCTCCGGAAAAGCGACGGCGCCGTCGAGGTTCCGGCGGTACTTGCTCTGGATGAGGACGACGGGGATGGCGCCGTCGTCGGGCTCGTCGGAAAAGTAGAGCGCATCGACGCCGAAGTCGTTGCCGCCATCGACAATGCCGTCGAGCACATCGTCGTCGCTCAGGTCGCCGTTGGTCAGGTCGACGAGCACGGTCCTGGCGACCAGGAACGTGAATGCCGTGGATCGCCGCTGCTCCTGCGCATCGGCGCCCAAACCCAGCTCCGCGGCGAAGGAATCGGCCTGTCTTTCGACGATACCGTTGATCCGCTGGTCGATGATCTGCGCCGCGAGGGAAGCCATTCGAACCTCCTGTCACGCAGGTGCGACGTCTGTAGTGAATCCGGATCCATCCATGCGGCTATGCCCCGCTTCCCGCCCCGATCCGTCGAATGGCCCGGCCATGATACCGCGACACCATGAACGGGATGCTGGAAGCCGGTGATCGCGCGCTTCACCGCATCACCGCGCCCGCCGGGGTCACGCGGCGCGTGTGGCGCCGATCGGCAGGGACTCGAGACCCCGCAGCACGATGCTGTTGCGGAACGCCAAACGGTCGGTGAGGAGGCGGATCGAGGAAAAGCGTTCGAGCAGCGCCTCGAAGGCGATCCGGCCTTCCATGCGCGCCAACTGCGCCCCCAGGCAATGGTGGATGCCGCGCCCGAACGAGATGTGGCTGACTTCCCGACGCCGGACGTCCAGCCGATCCGGCCGGTCGAACACCGCCGGATCGTGGTTGGCCGCGCCGATGAGGGTGATGACGTTCCGGCCGCGCGGCACCGGGAAGCCGTTCACGTCGCAGTCCTCCACCGCGGTGCGGAAATCCGTCTGCACCGGGGAGTCGAAGCGCAACAGCTCCTCCACCGCGGCCGGGATCAGGCCCGGGTCCTCGCGCAGGGCCGCGAGTTGATCCGGATGGCGCAGCAGCGCCAGGAGGCCGTTGCCGAGCAGGTTGGTGGTGGTCTCGTTGCCGGCGACCAGGAGCAGGCGCAGCATCATCAGCATCTCGCGCTCGGTCAGGGTGTCGCCGGCCTCCTCCGCGTGCGCCAGGGCGCTCACGATGTCGTCGCGCGGCGCCGCGCGCCGGGCCTCGATGATCGGCAGGAAATACGCATCGAGCGCCTCGGCCGCCTCCCCGGCGATCTCGCGTTCCCGTGCGGTGAGCGTCGGCTCGAGGATGCGGGCGCGTCGGTCCGACCAGACCCTGAACCGGGCGCGGTCCTCCGGGGGCACGCCCAGCATCTCCGCGATGACGATCACCGGCAACGGATTGGCCACCGTCTCCATCCAGTCGAATCCGGCCGGATCGGCGACCGCGTCCAGCAGCCCCTCCATGAGGCCGCGCACGCGCGCTTCGAGCGCGTTGACCGCCTTGCGGGTGAATGCCTTGTTGACCAGCGCGCGCAGCCGCGTGTGGTCCGGCGGGTCCAGGAACAGCATGGACATGTCTTCCGGCGAAGGCAGGGAGGCCCGCTGCCGGCCCGATGCCCGGCGCTTGCGCGGGTCGCTGGAGAAGTGCCGGTGGTCGCGCAGGATGGCGTCCACGTCCCGGTAGCGCGTGAACAGCAATGCGTCCATCAGCCGGCTGTAATGCACCGGGTCCCGCTCGCGCAGCTTCGCGTAGACGGGGTAAGGATCGCGGGCCACGCTGGCCGAGAGCGGATTGTACGCCACCCCGCTCTGCCAGCGTTCGCGCACCAGCAGGGCGTCGACCGCCAAGGAGCGCAACACCCGCTGCAGCAACCCAGGCGCCATCGTCCCTTGCCGATCCGTCCAGCGGCGAAGTGCGGCGTCACCGTAGTCAGACCCTTCGCTCGCGTCAACTCCCGTTGCGCCGGAGGCGAATGGAGATGCATGCCGGAGAATGCGGAAACGGCGTTATAGTGCGCACCCGGTACGGAGACACGCACATCAGGCACGGAGAAGCGCGATGATCGATTTCGTGGTGCACGACGAGGGCGACAGCGTCGGGGTCGTGGTCGTCGAGGGGGTCGAGGCGGGAGCGGAGCTGACCGGCTGGATCATGGACCAGGACCGGGAGATCGCCTTCCGGGCGGCGAGCGACATCCCCATCGGGCACAAGCTCGCGATCAAGCCGATGAAGACCGGCGACACCGTGATCAAGTACGGCGTGGACATCGGCCGGGTGGTGGCGGACATCGCGCTGGGCGAGCACGCCCACGTGCACAACATCAAGACCAAGCGCTGGTAGGAGGCGACGTCATGGCAATGGATCCGGCAAACGCGACGTTCCGGGGCTACCGCCGCGAGAACGGCCGGGTGGGGGTGCGCAACCACGTGGTCATCCTGCCCGTGGACGACCTCTCGAACGCCGCCTGCGAGGCGGTGGCGAACAACATCAAGGGGACGCTGGCGATCCCGCATCCCTACGGCCGGTTGCAGTTCGGCGCGGATCTGGAGCTGCACTTCCGAACCCTCATCGGCACCGGCGCGAACCCCAACGTCGCCGCGGTGGTGGTGATCGGGATCGAGGAGGGCTGGACGCAGCGGGTGGTGGAAGGCATCGCCGGAACCGGCAAGCCGGTCACCGGCTACGGGATCGAGCTGCACGGCGACCACGAGACCATCATGCGGGCGTCGAAGACCGCGCGGGAGTACGTGCAGTGGGCGTCGGAGCTCGTCCGCGAGGAGGCGCCGTTGAAGGATCTGTGGGTATCCACCAAGTGCGGGGAGTCGGACACCACCTCCGGCTGCGGGGCCAACCCCACCGTCGGCAACGCCTTCGACAAGCTCTACCGGCACGGCACCACCCTGGTCTTCGGGGAGACCACGGAGATCACCGGCGGCGAGCACCTGGTGGCGGAGCGGTGCCGCACCCCGGAGGTCCGCGAGCGTTTCATGTACATGTTCGACCGCTACCAGGCGCTCGTCGAACGCCACAAGACCAGCGATCTGTCCGAGTCGCAGCCCACCAAGGGCAACATCGCGGGCGGGCTCACCACCATCGAGGAGAAGGCGCTCGGCAACATCCAGAAGATCGGGCGCGAGTGCATGATCGACGGCGTGCTCGACAAGGCGGAGACGCCGGACGGCCCGGGCCTGTGGTTCATGGACTCGTCCTCGGCCGCGGCGGAGATGGTGACGCTCTGCGCGGCGGCGGGCTTCGTCGTGCACTTCTTCCCCACCGGCCAGGGCAACATCATCGGCAACCCCATCCTGCCCAACGTCAAGATCTGCGCGAACCCGCGCACCGTGCGCACGATGGGCGAGCACGTGGACGTGGACGTCTCCGGCCTGCTGCGCAAGGAGATGACCCCCGACGAGGCCGGCGACGCGCTGCTCGACATGATGCTGCGCACCGCGAACGGGCGGCTCACCGCGGCCGAGGCCCTCGGCCACCGCGAGTTCGTGCTGACGAGGCTCTACGAGAGCGCCTGAACGTCGCCGGACCGGGACGAACGAGCGGCTTCTTTCGGGTGATCCGCCCCCGGAGCGTCGGCGAATTCCCACCCCGTCCTTCCGGAGGAGACGATCCGATGGCAATCACCTCCGCGGATCGCCCCGGGGCTTGCCGGCTTCCAGTGTGAGCGATTCCAGCCGGAGAAATCCATCCGGCATCCGCCCCTCGTTCGCCAGGTTGCGAAAGGCCGCATCGTCGCTCTCGTTCAGGCCGTACCTCGCCACACCGGTGAAGCCGGACTTCTCCAGCAGCCCGCGCAAGATCGGCTCGTCATAGATGAACCGGTGCCCCCACCCGCGCATGAAGTGGTTGATCACGAAGCCGCTCTCCGTATCCGGCAGATCGGCCGTGGCGCTTGCCCATTCGATGTACCGTTCCTGCAAAGCGGAACGTCCCGTCGAGCGAGGGGCAGGCTCGTCCCCCCCCCCCCTCCCCCCGGCCTCGGCTGAAGGACCCCGCCCATGCAGATCGACCAGAAAGGACAGATCCGGGGTCGTGATGCGCACCTTGCCGCCCGGAGAGAGCACGCGGAAGCATTCGTCCAGCATGGAGGCGGCCTGCGAAAAGGAAAGGTGTTCGATCGCGTGCTCGCTGTAGGCGTGGACGAAGACGCCGTCGGGGAAGGGAAACCGGCGCGTTGCATCCAGGTGCAGAACGTTGCCGGTGCGGGGATGCACGTCCGAGTTCAGCCAGCCGTCGAGGAGATGGCCGGCACAGCCGATGTGCAGCCTGGGCTCCCGGGTTTCCGCGAGATAACGGCTGGCGAGGCGGCGGTCGGTACGCAGGACGATGCGCGAGGCCAGCCGCAGGCTCCGGTAGACGTGGCCGGCCGGCTTGTCCAGATGAACCCGCGCCAACGCGCTCTTGACCAGGGTCTTCATGTAGCGCTTGCCTGCGCTACGGCGCCCGCTCGTCTCCCGTGCGGTTCACGAGCGGGCGCCGGTAGAGCGGGTGGTGCAGGCTTCGCACCTCGTGTTCGATGGAGAACGGCACCTTCTCTCCCTTCGGCGCGACGACGTCGGTGAAGCGGAACTGGTGGGGATTGTCCTCGCGGGTCACGAGGCCGCGCAGCCGCGTGTGACCGGCGGGTCCGGGAACGGCAGGGTCATGTCTTCCGGCAACGGCGGGGAGGTTCGCCGCCGGCGGGTATGGGCGCCACGGTCCGATCGGGTACGCTTGTCCGCCCGCAACGGAGGAATCCAGCCATGTCCATCGGTACCCGTTACGTCTTCATCGCGAGCATGGACGTCGATCCCGGCAAGGAAGACCTGTTCAACGAAGTCTACGACACCGAGCATACCCCGTACCTGCTCGACGTGCCCGGCGTGGTCGCGGTCACGCGCCTGAAGGCGCAGGATTTTGAAATATCGATGGGCGGCGAGCTGAAGTCCGTGCCGCGCGGCGAGACGCCGACGTATCACGCGATCTACGAGATCGAGAGCCCCGAGGTCCTGAAGAGCGCGGCGTGGGCCGAGGCGATCGAACGCGGGCGATGGCCGGGGGAGGTACGCCCGCACACGCGCAACCGCCGGCATACCCTTCAGCAGGTGATGGGGAGGTAACCGGCTCCATGCTCGACCGGCGCGGAAGAGGATACCGGCGGCCCGTGGCGGGCGAGGCGCCTGCATTCACGGGGCGCACCGCTCCCGGGTCCGGATCGGATCCCCGATTCCGTCCATGCCGGATCGGGGGAGTCCCCTAACGTGTACCGGATCCTGGAAGGACTGCGGGTCGTCGAAGCCTCCGCCTTCGTCGCGGCGCCCACCGGCGGGCTCACCCTTGCCCAGCTCGGCGCGGACGTCATCCGTGTGGACCCCATCGGCGGCGGCGTGGACGCCCGGCGCTGGCCGCTTGCCAGAAGCGCGCTTGCCGAGAGCGGCGCGAGCATCTATTGGGCAAGCCTGAACAAGTGCAAGCGATCACTCACCGTCGACCTCCGCGCGCCGGAAGGCCGGGAACTCGTCGCCGAGCTCGTCGCCCAGCCCGGCGAGGACGGCGGTTGCTTCCTGACGAACCTGCCGGCGCGGGGCGAGCTGGCGTACGAGTCGCTCGCGGCGCGGCGACCCGACGTGGTGATGGTGCGGATCACCGGACATCGCGACGGCGCCACCGCGCTCGACTACACGGTGAACAGCGCGGTCGGGTTCCCGATGGTCACCGGCCCGGCGCGGCGGGACGCGCCGGTGAACCACGTGTTCCCGGCGTGGGACGTGATCACCGGCCTGACGGCAGCCACCGGGATCCTCGCGGCGATGCGGCGGCGGCGCGGCACCGGCGAGGGCGAACACGTCACCCTCGCGCTCTCCGACGTCGGCTACGCGACGGTCGGGCACCTCGGGCATATCGGGGAAGCAATCGTGAACGGCGCCGAACGGGCGCCGAGCGGCAACGACCTCTACGGCGCGTTCGGCCGGGACTTCGCGACGCAGGACGGCCGAAGGGTGATGATTGCGGCGATCACCGCCCGCCAGTGGCAGAGCCTGCTCGACGCCATCGGCGGCCACGAGGCGATGCGCCACGTCGAGTCGATGCTCGGGGTGGACCTCTCCGACGAGGGCCAGCGCTTCGAGGCCCGCGACCTCATCGCCCCGATCGTCGCCCGCTGGGTCGGAGCCCGTCGCTACGACGACGTACGCGCGGGGTTCGACGCCGCCGGGGTGTGCTGGGGACCGTACCAGTCGTTTCTGGAGATGGTACGCGAGGATCCGCGCTGCTCGACGGAGAACCCGCTGTTCGAGGACGTGGACCAGCCGGGGATCGGCCGCTTCATGATGCCGGGCTCGCCGCTCGAATTCCGGCGCCACACCCGCGAGCCGATCCGTCCTGCCCCCACCCTCGGGCAGCACACCGACGAGATCCTCGCCGGCGTGCTCGGCCTGAGCGGCGCGAAGATCGGCGAGCTGCGCGACAAGGGGATCGTCGCCTGAGCATCCACCTCGGCCGATCGATTTCGTGGTGCACGACGAGGGCGACAGCGTCGTGGTCGTCGAAGGGGGTCGAGGCGGGAGCGGAGCTGACCGGCTGGATCATGGACCAGGATCGGGAGATCGCCTTCCGGGCGGCGAGCGACGTCCCCATCGGGCACGAGCCCGCGATCGAGCCGATGAAGACCGGCGACACCGTGATCGAGTACGGCGTGCTCGACAAGGCGGAGGCGCCGGACGGCCCGGGCCCGTGGTTCATGGGCTCGTCCTCGGCCGCGGCGGAGATGGTGACGCTCTGTACGTCGTCCGCCGGATCAGCGCTCCGGAAAGACCTCGCGCAACGGTTTCAGCGGCGCCTCGTCGAGGCGGACGACCTCGCCGCCGAGCGGGCCGCCGGCCGCGGGATAGAGGGAGCGCACCAGCGGATCGTGGCCCGGCACCACGTGGTCCTCGCTGTCGGCGAGGGATTCGAGCTTGCGGTAGCTCTCCAGGAGGTCGTCCCGCGACCAGCAGATCGCGAACGGGACGCGCCGCACCCAGTGTTCGTAGTAATGCGAGGCGTCGGAGGCGAGCAGCACCCATCCCCGCCGCGTGGGCACACGCACCGACTGCATCCCCATCGTATGCCCGGGCATGCGGTGCACGGTGACGCCGGGGGCCACCTCACCGTCCTCATGATGGAAGGCGACGCGCTTCTCGAACAGCCGGTGCACCAGCTCCGCGACGTGATCCGCGGAGTAGGCATGGCGTTCGCCGTCGTCGAGCATCCAGCGCCCGGTCACGAACCGCATCTCCGATTCCTGGACGTGGAACCGCGCGCGGGGGAAATCGCCCAGCGTCCCCGCGTGGTCGTAGTGCAGGTGGGTGATGACCACGTCCTCGACGCTCGCCGCATCGACGCCGATGCCCGCCAGCGCCTGTGACGGCAACCGCAGCACCCGGCGGTCGCGGCGTGCCGCCTCGGCGCGGTCGAACCCGGTGTCGACGACGATGGTGCGGTGGGCGTTGCGGATCACCCACACGAAGTAGTCGATGGGCATCGGCGAGTCGTGCGCATCCACCGGTTCGAGGAAGTTCTCCTGGCGCGTGCGTTCCGGGCGCTCGGCGTAGCGGAGCGCGAAGACTTCGTAGGTTTCACGGCTGGTCATGGGTGTACCCTTCTCCGGTCCGAAGATTGACGGGCGCGGATGCCTGCCGGAACGACGCGAGCCCATTGCGAAGGAGGAACGATGGACCTGGAGTTCACCGACGAGCTGCGCGATTTCCAGCGCGAGGTGCGCGCGTTCATCGAGGAGCGGCTGCCCCCGGACATCCGCACGAAGGTCGAACGCTTCCTGGCCCTCGGCAAGCAGGACTATCTTCGCTGGCAGGACATCCTCGCCGAGAAGGGCTGGCTCGTCTACTCGTGGCCGGTGGAGCACGGCGGGACGGGCTGGTCGCCGGTGCAGCGCTACGTCTTCGAGGAGGAGACGGGCCGCGCCAATGCCCCGCGGATCATTCCCTTCGGGCCGAAGATGGTCGGTCCGGTGATCTGCACCTTCGGCAGCGATGCGCAGAAGGCGAGGCACCTGCCGCCCATCGCGCGCAACGAGACCTGGTGGTGCCAGGGCTACTCCGAGCCGGACGCCGGCTCCGATCTCGCCAGCCTGCGCACCCGGGCGATCCGCGACGGCGACCACTACGTCGTCAACGGGACCAAGACCTGGACCACCGCCGCCCACTGGGCGGACATGATGTTCTGCCTCGTGCGCACGGATACCGAGGCCAAGCCGCAGGAGGGGATCTCCTTCGTGCTCATCGACATGCATGCCCCCGGGGTCGAGGTCAGGCCCATCGTCACCATCGACGGCGGCCGGGAGATCAACACCGTCCACCTCACCGACGTGGAGGTGCCGGTCGAGGACCGCATCGGCGAGGAGAACAAGGGCTGGACGTACGCCAAGTTCCTGCTGGGACACGAGCGCTTCGGCATCGCCCGCCTCGCGGAGTCGAAGGCCCGCCTGGCGTGGCTGAAGGACGTCGCGCGCAACCACCGGGTGGGCGGGATGCTGCTCGCCGAGGACGCCGACTTCATGCGCTCGGTGGCCGAGACCGAGATCGAGCTGACCGCGCTGGAATACACCGAGCTCCGCGCCCTGATGGACGCCGGGCAGGGCAAGCCGCCGGGGGTGGAGGCGAACATGCTCAAGATCCGCGGCACCGAAGTGCAGCAGAAGATCTCCGGGATGCTGATGAAGGCCATGGGCTACTACGCGGCGCCCTGGATTCCCGAAGCGATGGAGTACGGCTGGAACGAGGCGCCGGTGGGGCCGGAGTACGCGGCGGGTCTGGCGCCCGCCTGCTTCAACATGCGCAAGGCCTCGATCTACGGCGGCACCAACGAGATCCAGCGCAACCTCGTCGCCAGGATGGTGCTGGGGCTGTGAACGGCGACCTCTGGCGCGGCTCTCCTCCGGCCAGCGCCGCAGACGGGCGAGGAACGGTCTTGCTCCATTCGAGTCCGTACCCACCGGTCTTTCCACCTGCGCGCCGGTGCACCGGAGCCGGCGGCGCGTGAACTTCTCCCTGAGCGAGGAGCAACGGCTCCTCGAGGACAGCGCGGAGCGCTTCGTGCGGGAGACCTGCCCGCTCGACCGGCGCCGCGCGCTCGTCTCCGGCGATCCCGGCTACAGCGAGGAGAGCTGGCGGCGGATGGCGGAGCTCGGATGGCTGGGCGTCACCGTGCCCGAGACCTGCGGCGGTATCGGCGGGGGGCCGGTGGAGACGATGGTGCTGATGGAAGCCTTCGGCGCCGGCCTCGTGGTCGAGCCGTTCTTTCCGAGCGTCGTGCTCGGCGGCAGCCTGGTGGCGATGGCCGGCTCCGAAGCCCAGCAACAGGCCATCCTTCCCGCCCTCGTGGCCGGCGAGCTCAAGCTCGCGTTCGCCTGGGTCGAGGCCCAGTCCGGGTACGACCTGTTCGACGTCGAGACCGCGGCCGAACGGCACGGCGGCGGCTACGTGTTGAACGGCGCCAAGGGCGTGGTGCTCGGCGCCCCCACCGCCGGCCGGCTCATCGTCTCCGCGCGCACCGCGGGAGCCTCCCGCGACCGGGACGGCATCGGGCTGTTCCTCGTCGGTCGCGATGCAAGCGGGGTGAAGCTGCGCGAATACCGCACTGTCGACGGGCTGCGTGCGGCGGAGGTCGCGTTCGAGAACGTAGCGGTGGAAGCCGGCGCGGTGCTCGGCGACCCGCAAGGCGCCCTGCCGGTGATCGAGGCGGTGGCGGAACGGGCCGTCGCCGCGCTCTGCGCGGAGGCGGTCGGGGCGATGGACGCGGTCGTGCGCGGTACCGCGGAGTACCTGAGGACCCGCAGGCAGTTCGGACGACCCATCGGCGCCTTCCAGGTCCTGCAGCACCAGCTTGCCGACATGTGGATGGCGAGCGAGGAAGCGCGGTCGATGACGTACGTCGCGACGCTTCGGCTCGACGACCCCGACCCCGGCCTGCGCGCGAAGGCGATCTCGGGCGCCAAGCACCTGATCGGCAGGCACGGACGGATGATCGGGCAGCGCGCCGTCCAGCTCCACGGCGGCATGGGCATGACCGAGGAGATGAGCGTCGGCCACTACTTCAAGCGCCTGGCCATGATCGACGTCATGTTCGGCGACGAGGCGTACCACCTGAAGCGCTACGCCGGTTTGTGAGGGGCGGTCGCGCCCAGGCACCGACTCCGGGGTGTCGAACACCGGGGTGTCGAACACCGGGGCCACGCCGGCGGCGAAGCCTTCAGGCGGCGCCGTGGCCGCCCTGCCGCGTCCACGAACCTCGGCGCATCGCCGGTGTCGCCGGCAGACACGGCGCCCGTGCCGCCCGCTCCCTATTCCGCCAGCTCCGCGATCGCCCCGAGCGCCTGCTCCAGATCCTCCTCGTCGGTGAAGAAGCCCGGCGCGATCCGCACCGCGCCCAGGATCTCCGCCGTGCCCTGATCTTCGTGCACGAGCGGCGCGCAGTGCAGGCCGGCGCGCACGCAGACATGGTGGTCGGCGTCGAGCATCTCGCCGACCTGGGGCGCGGGCAGCCCCTCGATGTTGAACGCCAGCGTCGCGACCCGAGGACGGTTCCCGCGCGGTCCGTAGACGGTGATCCCGTCCATGGCGTCGAGCGCGCTCCGGATCCGGCGGAGGTGGCCTACCTCCACGGATTCGACGTGGGCGAGCGCGTGCCCGCAGGCCGTGGCGTGGTCGTCTTCGGAGGTGGCGCCGGGCCGGGTGCGGCCGAGGTCCGCGAGCCACTTCTGGGCGGCGTTCAGGCCCGCGATGCCCGGGATCGAGCCGGTACCCGCTTCGAGGCGATGCGGGTAGGCGTCGGGCTGGAACATGGAGATGGAATCGACGCCGGTGCCGCCGACCCGGCCATGCCGGATCTCCACGCCGTCGGCGACGATCATCCCCCCGATCCCCATCGGCCCGAGCAGGCCCTTGTGGCCGGTGAAGCACAGGACGCCGATCCCCAGCGCATCCATGTCGATGGGGAGCACCCCCGCGCTCTGCGCCGTATCCACGACGAAGACCGCTCCCGCCTCACGTGCGACCGCGCCGATGGCGGCGAGGTCCTGCACCGATCCGAGCACGTTCGAGCCGTGGTTGACGACCACCACCCGGGTGCGCGGGCGAAGCGCGTCGCGGACCGCGTCGGGGTCCACGTAGCCTTCGGCGTCCGCCCCCACCCGCGTGACCTGCACCCCGCAATCGCGCTCTAGGTGGTAGAGCGGGCGCAGCACCGAGTTGTGCTCGACCCGCGTGGTGACGACGTGGTCCCCCTCGCCGATGAGGCCGAACAGCGCGATGTTCAGCGAATCGGTGACGTTCCCGGTGAACACCACCCGGTTCGGGTCTCCGCGGAAGCCGAAGAACTGCGCGAGCAGGCGCCGCGTCTCGAAGATCATCTGCTCCGCCTCGATCGCGAGGGTATGCCCGGACCGGCCCGGATTGACCCCGTGGCTGCGGAAGAAGGCGTCCATGAACCGGTACACCGGCTCGGGCTTCGGCCAGGTCGTCGAGGCGTTGTCGAGGTAGTAGTGCTCCTTCATGGTGGGTCCTCCTTCTCCCGTCGTTTCGCGGGATCCCGTTTCGGCGGTGCGGTGCGACCAGACTCGGGGTTGATTCCCGATACCTGATTCCGGGGAAAAGCCGCAACGCCGACGATGGCGTCCGGCGCCAGCTTCACCCGGAAGGCCGGGATTGCTCCGTCCGACTCCTTGTCCGTCCGGCAAGCGTGCCAGCATTTCGACCCGGTAGCGAGACTCCGGAGGCGATTTCCCGAGCACGACAAGGCGCCGGGATTGCCTCCGTCTCAACGCGGTCCCCGTTTCAAACCGCCGCCGGCTCTCCCGCCTCCCGCCTCGCCGTCAGCGGAACAGCCTCCGGTCGAACGGAACCCGGTTCGTTGACTTGATCACCGTAGCGGCGGCATCCGGATGGCGCGGGTTCAGCAGATAGTTGCGGCTTTTCGGCATGACCGCGCTCGGAACCCCGAGCAACGCCGAGGTGCCGGAGGAGAGCCAGTCACCGCCGACGCTTTGCGTAAGCGCCCGTCGTTCCCGCCATCCGTCCGGCAGCTCGGAATCGTCGAGAACGTGGATGTTCCCGTCGTCCGGAAACTCGACCTCCAGGAGCATGTAGCCGTCCGGGACTTCGCCCGGAGCCAGCTCGAAATTGACGAGCACTTCCAGCATCGCCAGAGCCGGATGCTCCGCCAGGTAGACCACCGGAGCACCGCGATGGTGCCACCTGCCGCTGCTGCGCCTGCCTCCGGCGCCGCCCAGGTCCGCGTGGTTGCCGATTCTCCAGATGACCATGCCTCGTATCCGGTCATTCCGGCATGTCCGGCGGCATGGCCTTGCAGAGCTCGGGTTTCAATGACACCGGAGAATCGCGAGGTCAAGCGAAGAACCCTTCGTCCACCTGGCCGAGAGCTTCTTCCACCCACTGGCCGCCGACCTCGGTCCGCATCAATTCCATGGCGCTCCTGCCACCGAAGGTCCTGCGGAGCTTGCGCAACCACAGGAGCGCTTTTTCACGGCTTCCGAACACGGCTTCAGCCGTGGCCAGTATCTTCACCGCGCGCAGGAAACGGTCCGTTTCTCCCGGCTTGAGGCGTTCCTTTTTCCGGCGACGGTATGCCAGCGTGCGGGCCGGCACGATCCAGTCCATCTCGCGTCTCGTGAATCCCCGGTCGATCAGCGCATCGACCAGCTCCGGCACGACACCTTCCCGGTTGAGCGCCACCAGGGACAAGGGATGGTCCATCGGCACGTTCAACATGTCTCCCACTCCGGCCAGCGCCGTAGCGTAGACATTCCCCACGTCCCGGCCTGACCGTTGGAATTGCCCGGATGTGCTCATCGGCTTTCTCCGATGCGATCGGCAATATGCCAATGCTAGACAGGCATATTGCCGAGTGCAAATCGATCGGTGGTTTCGCTTGTCCTCCTGCCCCGCACGGCCTCCGCGAATCCAGGCAATTCCCCGTCCTCCATCCGGCCACGGCGTTGATGCCTGCAGAAGCAAGGTGGTACTTTGGCTTTCATGAAGATCTCCGTCTCCACGAAGGGGCAGATCCTGCTGCCGGCCGAGATCCGGCGGCAGGATGACGTCGAGCCGGGCCAGGTGTTCGATGTCGAGCGCATCGAACGAGGCACGTATCGACTGATCCGCCGAACACCGAGGCCACACGAGGGGGTCGTCGATTGGCTGTCGAGCTGCCCGGAGAAGGGCTTCTTCGTCCCAATCGAGTCGGAAAGCACCGAGACGTTGTGACCTTCCTGGTTGACGCAAATGTTCTGAGCGAACCCACGAAGCCGACCCCGAACGCGGAGGTCGTCGCTTGGCTTCGGAACAACGAGCGGGAACTCGTCGTGGATCCCATCATTCTCGGAGAGATCGGGTTCGGTATCGGCGCGAGTCGTCGGGGTTCGAGGGGCGCGTCATCGTTTTCAAGCACGCCGGAACGGCCGGCGAATCGTACGGGGTTCGGTCGATGAAACATATTCAAGTAAGCAAAGTATGGGATCTCCACAAGTACGCGGAGAAGACGTATGCACTCGGTCAGCGGGCGCCCACGCAGGAGTTCGACTCCGCAGTCGGTCATCTGATCCGGTATTGGGACGATCTCTGCAACTTGCTGGAGGAACACGGGAGGCAAGCGGCCGAGAGGCGGGAAACGGTTTCCGTCGAGGGCCTGGACGAGGCCCAGGCGTTGGGGATGACGAAAGCCGCCATATATGCGATCGATTCGGCCAGAAGACATCATATGTGGGAATACCGGGGAGATTTGCCGAATGAACACGAATTTTTTCAGTCCGACGTCAATGTGGTGGGTCTATCGACACTCAAGAGGAGATTCAACGATTTCCTGGATCAGGAGCGTCGTTGCAGGAGGGTCGAAATCATCGTTCGGGAAACCCTTGAGAACCGTTTCAAGGGAACGTTCGTGTTCGATCCCGTTCTGGCCGTGCCGGAAGTCGATGAATTCGGTGGCGGAGACGGCAGTGCCTACTTTCGCATTCTAATCATCTTCGACGGCGATCAGAAACAGCTCGATCCCGGCTGGACGTCCGGCTTGATCAGCCGCATAGAACCGAAGCTGATCGATGCGGGCATAGAGGAGTTTCCCAGCCCGTCGTTTATCGAGAAATCCGAGTGGTTGAGCCTGATTCGCAAGCGACGGTCTCATCACCCGGAGGCGAGCGATGCGACCGCTTGATTTCATCAAGACGGCCCGGGATCTGGCGGGCGCGAGTCGTCAAGGCCGGCCACGGGAGACCAATCTCCGCCGGGCCGTCAGCACGACCTATTACGCGCTGTTCCACTGCTTGGCGTCTTGCTGCGCCGATGCGATCGCCGGTGGCTCCCCTGCCAGCCGGGATCCCTTGGCTTGGAATCAGGCATATCGTGCTCTGGAACACAGGAACGCACGGAAACGATGTGAAAACAAGAATCTGAGCGAGAGATTTCCACCCGAAATCGAGGATTTCGCGAAACAGTTCGCCGACCTCCAGATAAAACGGCACAGGGCAGACTACGATCCCGGTACAAGTTTTTCCAAAAAGGAGGTCATCCAGTACATCCATGCCGCGGAGAACGTCATCCGACGCTTCACCATGACTTCACTCAAGGATCGACGCGCTTTCGTCGCCTACGTCCTGCTGCCCATCAGGGAGGGAAACCGCTGATCCGGACACTCGGGATCAAGGTCGTATCCAGCGACCTCGGCAGGTGGTTCCACGCGACGGACGGCATCGAACTCGGCGACTGGCAATCCCCCGACGGCAAGTGCCCACCGGCCACGGCGCTTCAGGCATTCATGCTCGTCCGGCGACAGGATCATCAGCCGGTCCCGTCCGTTGCAGGCAATCGAAAGTCTCGGTTTGGTTGCGGGAGGTGGAGGGGGCGTTGCGGCGGTGTAGTCGGCGATAGCTTCCGGATCGCCCGGCGCGTCGTCCGTCAGAAAAACTTCGATCGTCACAGGCGCCGTTTCCGGCGCTCGCTCACCTTCTGCAGCGCCAATCTCGCGGGAGTGACCTTGCCCTGCTCGACCTGGCGGTTGCCCAACGCCAGGATCTTGAGCAGCGCCAGAATCTCCTCGGGCCGTTCGTAGCTCTCGATGTCCTGCACCACGATCCTGGTCTCGCCGTTCTGGGCGATGATCATCGGCTGTTTCTCCTCGCGCAATCGGCGAATGACGTCGTCCTCAATGTCCGCGTATTCGCATTGCCGGCAATGTGCCCGAGGCCCTTGTCCCAGACGTTGCAGCAGCGATATACCCAGCCATGCGCGGCCAGAAGCGGATGCACGTTGGCCCACCCCAGCTCGGTGCTCCAGAACCACAGGGTCGTCTCGGGGGTCGAACGCCCACTCCACGCGCTCACGTGCGGCTCATACCATTCGCCCAGGGAGTCCGCGCTATGGCTGTCTCCCGGAAAGCCGCCCACCCCGTATGGGCCGTCGGAGATGATGCAGGTCGGAGCCGGCCAGTCCGAGTACAGGTTCTCGGCCCGGTCGAAGTGGATCGACACCTGGCCGCGCGTATACCGTCGGCCGGGTTCGGGTTCCGGCTGGTTTCGCCCTGGTTCGGGAAACAGCCGGGCCTGTAACGCACTCTCGGTCTTTCTCAACGTCGGTCCCCTCAAGCCACCACCGGCTCCCCCGCTTCGTCAAGTCCATCGAAATCAGACGATGATCCGGCTCGTATACAGGTTTGGAATCTGAAAAGCATCTCTCGGCATCACGAAGAATTGTTTCACGGGCGGAGTGAACCGCTCCAGGTTCCGCACATCCTTTCAAACCGTCACCGGCTCCCCCGCACGATCCGGCTCCGCCTCCCTCCGCTTCGCGCCCTCCCCGATGCGCAGCAGGCTCGGGAGCAGGAGCAGGGTGAACGCCGCGCTC
Organism: Gammaproteobacteria bacterium; assembly: GCA_965204915.1. GTDB lineage: Bacteria > Pseudomonadota > Gammaproteobacteria > HK1 > HK1 > HK1. The sequence continues at coordinate 1,360,531 of OZ242023.1, forward strand.
ACGCTCATGCCGCCCACGATCACCGCCGCCAGCCCTCGGTAGAGCTCGCTCCCCGCTCCCGGCACCAGCAGCAGCGGCAGCATCCCGAAGATGCTCGTCAGGGTGCTCATCAGGATCGGCCGCAGCCGCATCCCCACCGCCTCCGCCACCGCCGTGCGCCGCGCAAGGCCATGCCGCTCCATCGCCCGGGTCTGGTGCACCAGCAGGATCGCGTTGTTCACCACCAGCCCCAGCAGGATGATGAACCCGATCATCGTCAGCAGGTCCAGGGGCTGGCGCACCCCGAACACGTCGTTCATCAGCCGCAGCGCCACCAGGCTGCCCACCGTCGCCAGCGGCAGCGCCAGCAGCACCAGCACGCTGTCCCGGAACGAGCGGAACAGCGCCGCCATCAGCAGGAAGAGGATGACGATCGCGAGCACGAAGCTCCCGCCCATGCTCCCGAGCGCGGTCTGGAGCTTGTCCGCGGTGCCGGTGAAGCGCACCTCCCCGTCGTCCGGGAGCCCGGCCTCGATGGAGGGCACCACCTCGGCCCGGATCACCTCCAGCGCCTCTTCGAGCGACACCCCCTCCGGCGGCGTGACCCGCAGGGTGACGGTGCGGCGCCGGTCGAGGCGGCGGATCTCGTTGGGGCCGGCGGTGCGCACGATGCGGGCCAGCTCGCTCACCGGCAGCACCCCGCCCGGGGTCGCCAGCGGAATGGACGCCAGCTCCTCCGGGGTCTCCCAGGGCTGGACCCGGACCACCACGTCGAGCCGCTGCTCGCCGTCGAAGTAGTCGCCCACGTAGAGCCCTTCCCCGAGCGCGCGGGTCACGGAGGCCATGACGCTGCGGCTCCACCCCGCCTCGGCGAGCCGGCGCTCGTCGGGCACGAGCTGCAGCTCCGGGTCGGCCAGCTCCAGGCCCGGGTACGGGCGCACGCTCGCTCCGGGCAACGCCCGGCCGATGCCGATGAACCCGCCCAGCGCCGCCCGCATCAGGGTGTCGATGTTGCGCGCCTGGATGTTCACGTCGATGGTGTTGCCCGAGCCGAAGCCGCCGAACAGCGAGGCGCGCTTGGCGAACGCGATGGTGTCGGGGAACCCGCGGATGGTCCGGTTGACGATGGGGATCAGCTCGGTGGTGCGCGCTTCGTCCTTCGTCCTCGCGCCCATGAACACCCCGCGCGAGAACGCGACGAAGAAGTAGCTCTCGATCACCGGCTCCTCCTCCCCCTCGAGGTAGGGCCGCAGCCGTTGCGCGACGACCTCGCCCATCTCCTGTTCGAGATGGTCGATGTTCACCCCGGGCGGGGGGATGATGAACGCGAAGACGAGGTTGCGGTTGCCCTCGGGCAGGTAGCTCGCGCGCAACGCCAGCGGGGAGTCCGGCAGCGCCGCGGTGACGCGCTCCGGGATCGGCGCGAGCCCCAGGATCGATTTCGGCGCGAGCGCCAGCGAGACCCCGAGCGGCACGGTGACCAGCACCAGGATCCAGAACCCCCGCCGCACCGGCCCGTCGGTGAGCCAGACGACGGCCGCGGTGGCGCGGCGCCACCAATGCGCGTGCCGGTCCTTGATCTGCGCGCGGGCGAGCCACTTCGACGCCGCGGCCGGGATGACGGTCAGGGCCACCGCCATCGAGGCGACCACCGCCACCGCGATGGTCAGGGCGAGGTCCGCGAAGAGCTGGCCGGCCTCGTCGTCGAGGAACACGATGGGCAGGAAGATGGCCACGGTGGTGGCGGTGGAGGCCAGCAGCGCGCCCCAGACCTGCTCCGGCCCCAGGAGCGCCGCCTCGTCCGCCGCCATGCCCCGCTCGCGCAGCCGCACGATGTTCTCCAGCACCACGATGGCCGCGTCCAGGGTCATCCCCACCGCGAACGCGAGGCCCGCGAGCGAGATGATGTTGACCGTCCTTCCGGCGAAATCGAGGAAGATGAACGCCGCGAACAGCGACACCGGGATCGAGATCGCCACCAGCAGCGTCGCCCGCATCTTGCGCAGGAACCACCACAGCACGGCGATGGCGAGCACCACCCCGAGGCCGAGGTTGTTGCGCACCATCCCGATCGAGCGGTGGATGTAGACGGTCTCGTCGTAGACCTGCTCGAAGGTCAGCCGGGCGCGCGCGAGCGGCCCTTCGGCCAGCTCCGCCGCGGCCTGCCGGAGCCCCGCCATCACTTCGAGGACGTTCACCCCGATCTCGCGGTGCGCGTTCACCGCGATCGACCGTACCCCCTTGGCGAGGACGAAGCTCTTGCGATCGACGAGCGTGACCTCGACGTCGGCGACGTCGCGCAGCCGCACCGGCAGCCCGTCGCGCCATTCGAGGACCATCTCCCCGAGCTCTCCGGCGTCGAACGCGCCGGTGAAGCGCAGGGTGTAGCGGCGCTTGCCCACGCTCACGTCCCCGCCCGAGATGTCCTCGTTGGCGCCGGCGAGGCGGGCCGCCACCGGCAGCTCGACGCCCAGCGCCGACGCCTTGTAGGGATCGAAGGTGATCCGGACCTCGCGTTCGCGCCCGCCGTAGACCTCGGAGCGCGCCACTCCGGGCACGCGCTCGAACCGGGTCTGCACGACCTCCTCCGCGTAGTCCTTGTAGCTCTGGATGTCGCGCGCGTTCCCCTCCCCGGTGCGGGTGATGAACCACGCGATGGCGCGGCTGTTGCCGCCGACGGTGTCGATGACCGGCTCGCTGGCGTCCTCGGGGTAGCGCGGCACCCGGTTGAGGCGGTTGAGCACCTCGATCAGCCCGCGGCGCAGGTCGTGCCCGACCACGAACTCGATGGAGACCTCGCCCTGCCCGCGCTGGGCCTTGGAGACGATGCGGCTCACTCCGGGCAGCCCGCGCAGCACCTTCTCCTGCGGCTCGACGATCTCCGCCTCGACCTCCTCGGGAGCGGCGGCCCGCCACGCGGTGCGGATGGTGATCTCCGGGCGCTCGACCTCGGGGGTGAGCTGCACCGGCAGGCGCGAGAGGCTGAGCCCGCCGAAGAGCGCGACGAGCAGCACCGCGACCAGGGTCGCGGTGGGGTTGGAGAGCGCGAGCCGGGTCCAGCTCATGCGGGGGCGCCGGAGGCGGAGGACATGGGCAGCGGCAGGGTCGGGTCCGATGCAACCGGGTCAGGACGATGGATGCCGTTCCCAGGAATACGGCATCGAAGAATCGGAAGCCGGGCGGCGGAAAGATCTTCGTCGGTTTGTCGAAGACTTCACGGGCAAGAGAATATGGCTGACATGGCCATTTCATGTTGTGGAGAAACCGGATGATCCGAGTGGCGATTTCCGAAGTCAAGAACGGGATGAGCGCCTGTCTTCGCCGGGTCAAGGCGGGGGAATCGGTGCTGGTCATGGAGCGCAGAACACCGGTTGCACGCATCGTCCCGGTGGGGATTGACGCGGGGGGCGGAAAGCAGGCGGGCAGCGTGGACGAGGATGCGAAGCTTGCCCGGCTGGAGCGGGCGGGCATCGTGGTGCGCCGCGGTTCGGGAAGCCCCCTCGACGTACTGGGACATCCCCTGCACTCGGGGGCCGGGGTTCCGGAAGCCCTGCTCGACGAACGCTCGGAAGAATCGCGGGAAGGCTGCCGGTGAACTTCTGGGACACCTCCGCCCTCGTGGCCCTTGGCGTCGACGAACCGCACCGGCACACGGCTCCGCACGCAGTCAGGACTTTCGCAGCTCCGGGAATCCGGGATACTCCGAGGAATGGTCGCCGCTGTGGTTCGGCATACCCGGCCTGGTGAGGAATCCTGTTTTCGGTGGGATGTAGCTCTGGATGCTGCGGGCCGGCCTTTCGTGCCAGCCGAGGTTGAATGCTGCCAGGGCAGGGAAGAACTGCATCTCGGAATAGGGCAGGTGATCGTGTATCCACCACGCCAGGGCCTGCCATGGAGTTCCCGTTCCTTCCTTGTAACGGTCCACGAACCAGGGGAGGACGATGCTGGCCATCGCACCCATGCAGCCCTCCGCATCCCGCCTGTCCCATACATGGCGTGAATGATTCTTTTCCGTCTCAGCGCAGTTGTAACTTGGTCTTCCCGCTTTCTGCTGCTTGTTGCCGAGATCGTTCACGGCGATGGATCGGTACGCGGAGCGGACCGACACGTGGCCGAAGGTGGCGTGAAGCGGTTCAAGCAGCTCCTCGCACAGCCGTTTCCCCGCTTCCACCGCCAGATCGGGGTCGTCCGGAATGTTCTGAACTCCATGGAAATTCGCGATCTCGCTGTAGAGCATGTCGCGCATGAAGAAATGCCTGGACAGCCGAACCCGGCCGAGCGTTGTGAGGGTGTCCACGGAGGTGGGTCTGTTCATGGACTGCTCCCCATCGACGGCTGCGCTGCTTCCCGGCCGATCAGCGTCCCGGGGTTGCCGCGGTGAGCGCATGGCCGGACAGGTCGGTATTCTACCGGACCCGGCAATCCGTTTCCGGCTCGCGAATGCACAGGAGCTCGTCGCCCCGGCGAAACGTCAAGACGGTCAGGCCGCCGGCGCCGCCGCGCGTCCCCCGGCGCTCTTCGATCGACGCGCCTGCATCCATTTCACGACGGGCGGGAGCCGCGCCGCGAGCAGGACGGCGAGGATGCCCGCGTAGACGAGCGGCTCGCGGAGGTCGGCCTTGAACCCATTCGTGGGGGCTGGAACAGTTTCCCTGCTTCCTCGGCGATGATCCTTACGCCCTCTTCCAGCTTCCCCACCGGCACATAGGCGAACCCCACCCTGAGGCTTCGCCTGTCGTCGTTGTTCAGGTAGAAGATCTGACCTTTGTCGACCAGCACCCCCCTGGATTTCAGACGGGCGGTCAGCTCGGTCGCATCGAAACCGGCCGGGCCGGTGAGCCAGAAGCATGTACCGCCGATCGTGTCGGTCATGTCGAACATGCCGAGATGCCGCCGGATCGCGTCGCGCATCGCGTGCCAGCGTTTCCTGTAGCGTCGTTCCATAGTGCGGAGATGAGCGTCGTAGTATCCGAGCCGGATGAACCGTGCCGCCGTTTCCTGGACGATGGTCGGAGGATGCCGCAGCATGACGCCCCTGATCGTACGGGCCTCGCGGATGATGTTGCGGTGGGCGACGATGAAGCCGAGGCGGATCCCCGGGGAGATGGTTTTCGACAGGCTCCCGACGTAGACGACCCGCCCGCTCGTATCCAGCGACCGCAACGAGGGGGACGGTCGCGTGAAGTAATTCATCTCCGCCTCGTAGTCGTCCTCGAGGATCAGGAAATCGTTCTCGATTGCGGCTTCGATCAGTGCCCGACGCCGGGAAAGCGGCATGGTCACCATGGTCGGAAACTGGTGGCTCGGGGTCGTGAAGACCAGTTGGGTGCCTGCCGGAATGGCCGACGGAATCAGGCCGTCCCGGTCGAGAGGCACCCCGACCAGCTCGTGCCCCGCGATATGAAAGGCGTTCCGGGCGCCGTGAAATCCCGGATCCTCGATAGCGATCGGCATGTTCCGGTTCGCCAACACCATGCTGACGATGCAGAGCGCGTTCTGTGCGCCGAGCGTGATGAGGATCTCCTCGTCGTCCGCGTAGATCCCGCGGTAGCTCAACACCCTCTGGCGCAGTTGCTGGATGAGCCGCGGACTGTCGCTCTCCACCGAGTCTCCCACCCAGATCGGCATCTGCCGGCGGGCGAGGACCTGCCGGGAGCATTCCAGCCATGCGTCGACGGGGAACAGGTTCGGATCGAACTGGTTGTAGATGAACGGGTAGGGATAGCGCACCCAGTCGGATGGATTCTCGATCGGGATCAACGTCTTCGACGGCTCGAACTCGATGGGAGCCGGAGGCACCTGCCCGTGCTTTGTCCGCTCGTCTTCGTGGTCCGCCGGCGAGAGGGACATGCGGACGTCGGGGTTGACGAAGTACCCGGACCTGTCGCGTGAGATCAGGAAGCCGAGTTCGATCAGCCGATGGTAGGCGGCAAAAACGGTGTTTCGCGAAACATCGAGCTGGTTCGCAAGCTCCCGGCAGGACGGCAACGGCCGATCATGCGGCAGGGCCCGTGACGTGATCGCCGTGCTCACGATCTCGCAGATCCGGTCCCTGAGGCTGAGCCCGGACGCCTCCGGCAGTGTGAACAAGCGAGGAGTCATCGCGGTCTCTTCATCACGGCCGTGCGCCCGCCTCTCCGGTGTCTCCGGGAACGGCTGTCCTTCCCATCTGCGAAATCTGTCACTTCCATCACGATTACACCACGGCTACGATGCTCGGGGCTACGATACTCTGGGCTGCGATACTCCGGCCATTGTGGAGGGAGGAAGATCATGTCGAGACACACGATGTTGAAGACGCTTGCGGCCGTGGGCGTGATTCTTGCGCTCGGTGCCGAGGGCGCCGCCGCCGAGACGGTTCTGAAGCTCGGCACCGTGGGACGCCTGGGGATGCCGATCGGCGATGCCATCGACCAGGCCCTGATACCGACGGCGGCCGAGCTGTCGGATGGCAAGGTCGCCGTCGAACCGCACTACCGCGGCTCGCTCTGCGGCGAGCAGAAATGCGGCGAGCAGGCCAACCAGGGACTCCTGCAGCTATGGACGAGCTCCACCGCGAACTTCGGCAACTTCGGAACGGCGCTGGCGATCTTCGATCTGCCGTACATTTTCACGAGCATCGAGTCGGCCGACGCGATTTCCGAGGGCTGGATGTCGGATGCGCAGTGCCGGTTGGCCGCGGAAACCACCGGGCATATCTGTTTCGTCGTCTATTCGAGCGGCGGATTCCGCGAGCTCGGCAATGCCGAACGCCCGGTGCACACCCCCGACGACATGAAGGGCCTGAAGTGGCGGGTCACCAAGAGCCCGATCGAGTACACCCTGATCAAGAGCTGGGGCGCGGTGCCCGTTCCCTACGACTGGACCCAGCTATACCAGGGTCTTCAGACCGGCGTCGTCTCGGGACAGTACGTCGCCGTTCCGTGGCAGTACATTGCCAAGCTCCACGAGGTGGCGAAGTACTACACCCAGATCGGCGGCGCCTGGTCGGGCAACCAGATCGCGATGGACGTGGCGCAGTACAACGCGCTGAGCCCGGACGAGAAGAAGTGGATCGACGCCGCGGCCGCCGAGTTCGGCGACATGGTCCGCAAGCTCGACCAGAAATGGGTGGAGGACGGCATCGCGGCGATCAAGCAGGAGATCGAGGAGTGGTACGTCCCCACCGACGAGGAGATGGCCCTGTGGCGTGCGGGTGCGGTCGGCGCATGGAAGGACGCCAAGGGCACCTTCGATCCGCAGCTTGCCGAGCGCGCGCTGGCCGAGCAGGGCCTCGACGACTTCATCGCCACGCTCAAGGCGGCCGGTGCGCTCTAGTCCCTGCCGGCGACCGCGCAGCAGCACGGTCGTTTCACGCTCCCGAAGGTGAAATGGAGCTGCCTTCAGCGGCCTGCGCGCTCGATACCGCAGGTGCGCCCGACCGGCGTGCCGCCCGGGCGGCGTGTTTCGGCATCGCGTCGTCCGCAAGGGGCCGGCAGGCGCCATGACCACGATGGTGGCCGTCGAGGGCCTGAGCCGGCGATTCGGCCACCTTCTCGCCGTGGACGGAATCTCGTTGACCGTGGGCCGTGGCGAGGTGCTCGGGATCCTCGGACCGAACGGTTCCGGCAAGTCGACCACGATGAAGATGATCACGGGCTTCCTTGCGCCGAGCGCCGGACGCGTCGAGGTCTGCGGCATGGACGTCGCCGTCGACCCCGTCGCCGCGCAGCGCCGCCTCGGCTACCTGCCGGAAGGGGCGCCTGCCTATGGCGACATCACGACGGCCGCCTACCTCCGGTTCATCGCCGACGTTCGCCGGCTGTTCGGAACGGCGGGCAGGCGGGCGATCGGGCACGTCGTCGAACGGACCCACATCGCTTCCGTCCTGCACCAGCCGATCGAGACGCTCTCGAAGGGGTTCAAACGGCGTGTCGGCCTGGCTCAGGCCCTGCTGCACGATCCGGACGTGCTCATCCTCGACGAGCCGACCGACGGGCTGGATCCCAACCAGAAGTTCGAGGTCCGGTCGCTGATCCGGGAAATGGCCCGGGACAAGGCAATCGTCATCTCGACCCATCTCCTCGATGAGGTGGAGACGGTCTGCACCCGCGCCCTGATCATCTCCGAAGGGCGCGTCGTCGCGAACGGGACACCTGAGCACTTCGAGCGCCGATCGCGGTTGTTCAACGCCGTGTCGCTTTCGCTGCCCCGCGAGCGGGCCGTGCGGGCTCGCGCCGAGCTGGAGGCGCTGCCGGCCGTTTCGACGGTGGAGGAGGGCGATGCCGGCGACGCGGTCCGGGAGCTGATCGTCGTGCCCGCGCATGGCGGGGAAATCCTGTCGACGATCGCGGCGCTGGCTCGGGAACGCGAATGGCCGGTCGAACGACTGCGCCCGTGCCGGGGGTTCCTGGACGAGGTGTTTCGCAGCCTGACGGCCGGCGAGGACCGCCGGGACCCGGCGCCGCGGCGCACGACGCCCTGCGGGCCTCCGCCCGCGCCGCGCGCCTCGGACGAACTGCGCGCCATCTGGACAATCTGCCGGCGCGAGCTGACGGGCTACCTCTCGACCCCGATCGCCTACGTGTTCGTCGTCGTCTTTCTGACCTTCGCCGGAGCGCTGACGTTCTTCCTCGGGAACTTCCTTGCCCGCGGCCAGGCGTCCCTCGACGGATTCTTCCAGCTCCATCCCTGGCTCTACCTGTTCCTCGTTCCGGCAATCGCCATGCGGCTCTGGGCGGAAGAGCGCAAGAGCGGCTCCATCGAGCTCCTGCTGACCCTTCCGGTGACGACCTTCAGCACGGTTCTCGGCAAGTTCGCCGCCGCCTGGATCGTCACGGGCGCGGGCCTCCTGCTCACGGGGACCTTCTGGCTCACGGTCAACTACCTGGGATCGCCGGACAACGGCGTCATCGCCGTCGGGTACGCCGGCAGCTTCGTCATGGCCGGGGGCTATCTCGCGATCAGCGCCTTCGTATCCGCGCTGACGAAGAACCAGGTCATCGCGTTCATCGTCGCCGCCGCCCTGTGCTTCCTGTTCACGGCGAGCGGCCTCGGCGTGGTGCTCGAGTTCTTCGCGGGCTGGGCCCCCGCAGCCGTGCTGGACACCGTGGCCAACCTGAGCTTTCTCGAGCATTTCCGGCACATCTCGCGCGGCGTCGTCGACGTGCGCGACGCCGTGTTCTTCGGCTCCACCATCGTGTTCTTCCTGTACGCCAACGTCGTCGCCGTCGAGCTTCGGAAGAACGCCTGAACGCGGTGGGGCAGATGACGAGGACGGGGATCGACTCGCTGACCGGGCTGCTGCTCGCGGCGGTCCTGTACGTCGCGGTCAACGTCCTGTTCAACGTGTCCGCGCCCCAGGCCCGGCTGGACGTGACGGAGGACGGCCTCTTCACGCTCTCGGACGGGACGCTGGCGACCCTTGCGCGGATCGACGAGCCGGTCGAGCTGCACTTTTTCCTGTCGGGCCACCTCGCGCGCGAGGTGCCGTCGTATGCTTCCTACGGACTTCGGGTGCGGGAGCTCCTGGCCGAAATCGCGGCCGCGTCCGGCGGCAAGGTGATCCTTCGCGAGCACGATCCGGAGCCATTCAGCCGCGCCGAGGAGCTGGCCGTGTCGTTCGGTGTCCAGGGGGTGCCCGTCGACAGCGGCGGCGAGCTCGCGTATTTCGGGCTGGCCGGCACGAACCCGGTCGACGAAACGGAGACCGTGCCGTTCTTCCAGCCGGATCGCGAGATGCTCCTCGAGTACGACGTCGCCCGGATGATCCACGCCTTGTCGGATCCCGAGCCCACGGTCGTCGGCGTCATGGGCTCGCTGCCGGTCATGGGAGACATGCACGCCCAGGCGCAGGGCGGCGTCCTGGTTCCCTGGGCCGTCGCCCGGCATCTGAAGGCCGGCTTCGACACCATCCATCTTCCGGAGTCCATCGACGATCTGCCGGCATCGATCGACGTGATGATGGTCGTCCACCCGCGCGCCATGAGCGATCGGGCGATCTACGAGCTGGAGCAGTTCCTGTTCCGGGGCGGCCGGGCGCTGCTCTTCGTCGATCCCAAGGCCGAATCGGACACTTCGGTCGGACCGGAGGCGGCCTCGACGTCGACCGGCGGCCTCGGTCCGTTGTTCGAGACGTGGGGCATCGAAGTTCCGGACCGCCAGCTTGTCGGCGACCGGTCGATGGCGCTCACGATCAACGCGGGCACCGCGGCCCGCCCGGCGCCCGCCGAGTTTCTCGTGTGGCTCGGCGCGTCGGCCGAGCACCTGGCGCAGGACGATCCGGTGACCGCCCGGTTGCCGGTCCTCAACCTCGCGAGCGCCGGCTTCATCCGGCAGGCCGAAAGCTCGCCACTGGCCCTCGAGCCTCTGATCACCTCCAGCCGGGATTCCGGCCCGATCGACGTCGACACGGTGCGCGGCCCCAGGCCCGACGTCCTCGGCCTGCTGGATCGCTTCCGGCCCGACGGCGATGCCCACGTCCTCGGCGCCCGGTTGACGGGCGAGGTCGCCACCGCGTTCCCGGACGGCCCGCCGCCACGGATGGTCGCGAAAACGGCGGCGGAGCTCTCGGCGGATCCGGACCCGCCGCAGCTCATGAGGTCCCGCCGGCCGATCAACGTCATCCTCGTCGCCGACGCGGACCTGCTCGACGACAGGTTCTGGCTGCGCAAGCGCCGGTTCTTCGGCCGCGACGTCGAGGAAACGATCGCCGGCAACGCCGATTTCGTCGTCAACGCCCTCGGCAACCTCGCCGGGAGCGATGCCTTGCTGAAGCTGCGGTCGCGGGGTGTTTCCCAGCGCCCCTTCGAGAGGATCCGGGCGCTCGAACGGGACGCGGAGGGCCGATTCCGGGAAAAGGAGCGCGAGCTGCAGGACAAGCTTCGCGAAACACAGGAGAAGATCGCCGGATTGGAGGGTGTCCGGACGGCGGAGGACGCCTTGACCGGCGAGCGAAGGGTCGTGGTCTCCCTGACCGACGGGCAGCGGGCGGAGGTCGAGGCGCTTCGGGGTCAGCTACTCTCGATCCGCAGGCAGCTTCACGCGGTCCGGAGAAGCCTGAGGGAGAACGTGGAGGGTCTCGAGGCCTGGCTGCAGTTCGCGAACATCGGCCTCGTCCCGATCGCCCTGTCGGGCGTGGCGGTCCTTGTCGGCCTGGTCCGCATCGCGCAGCGCCGCCGCTACCACCTCGATCTGCGCAAGCGGGCCGCGGGTTGACATGCCGACCCGCGGCCTGGCCGTTCTGGCTGTCGTCACCGTGGCCACGGTGGCCGCGAGCTGCATTGCCGTCGAGGGGCGGTACCGGCAGACGGTCCTGGAGGCAAGGGGAGGCACGGCCGTGTTCCCCGCGTTGCGCGGACGCGCGGGCAGCGTCGTCGAGATCGAGGTCGGGCGGGCGGGGGCGGGGTTTGCGTTCGAGCGCCGCGGCGACGGCTGGGCCAATACGGGACTGGGCGGCTACCCGGCAAGGTCGGAGCTGATCGAGACGGTCCTCTCCGAAGTCGCCGGCCTCGGCTATCTCGAACCGAAGACGGCGAGAACGGCGCTCTATCCGAAGCTTGCCGTCGAAGACGCCGGACCGGACGCCGGATCGACCCGGCTGACGCTCAGGGATGGAGACGGCGGTGTCCTTGCCGACCTCATCGTCGGCAAAGCCAGGCCGCGCACCGCAAGCGCGCACCGGGCGGGCGTCTACATCCGCCTCCCCGGCCGAGAGCGCGCCTGGCTTGCCGAGGGCACGCTCGACGTCCATCGCGACGCGGCCGGCTGGTCGGACCGCGAGATCGTGGACGTCGATGCGCGCTCGGTCCGTTCCATGACGATCCGGCACGAGGACGGGGAAGTGGTCGATCTCCACCGCGCCGAGCCCGGCGACCGGAAGTTGACGTTGCGGAACCTGCCCACCGGCGCCGCCGTCGCGCACCAGCACCAGATCGATTTCATGGCGGGACTGCTGGAAGGGCTGTCGTTCGTCGATGCGCGCGCCGGCGGACCCTCGGATCCGGCGGTCGCACCCGGATTCGAAGTCACCGCTGAATCCATGGATCATCTGCGCATCACGCTGCGGGCCGGCAATCCGGCGGAGGACGGGTCGCTCTGGGCGGCGGTCGATGCCAGCCTGGCGGTCGACGTCGAGGCGTCCGATCACGCGCGGGCGGAAGCCGCGCGGATCGCTTCGCAGTTCGACGGCTGGCTCCTCAAGCTTCCGCGCCGGATTTCGGACCGGCTCGAAATCCGGTTGCACGACATCACCGGGACCGGTTCAATGGAAGAAAGGCAGAAATCCCAGTGGAAAGCATCCTCCTCCTGACGGTTCTCGTCGTCCTCATCCTCATGGGGGCGCCGGTCGGCTTCACGCTGATCCTGCTGCCGACCGTCTACATCCTGGTCACGGACGCGGCGCCTCTCATCCTGATCCCGGGACAGATGTTCAGCGCCATCGACTTCGTGCCGCTGACCGCGATTCCGTTCTTCATGCTGACCGGCGAGCTGATGACCAGTGCGACGATCACCGATCGCCTCGTCAACCTCAGCCGGCAGATCATCGGCCGAATGCGCGGCAGCATGGCGCAGGCGAACGTGCTGGTCAGCATGTTCTTCGCGGGGATGAACGGGTCCGTGGTAGCCGACGCGGCGACGGTCGGCTCCCTGACGATCCCGGCAATGAAGCGGGCCGGCTACCCGTCTGCGTTCTCCGCCGGCATCACCGCCGTCAGCTCGACCATCGGCGGCATCATCCCGCCGAGCATCATGATGATCGTGCTCGCCAATGCGAGCGAGATCTCGGTCGGGGCGCTGTTTGCCGGGGGGATCATCCCCGGCATCATGGTTGGTGCGCTTCTGATGCTGATCAACCATTTCATCGCCCTGAAGAACAACTTCGAGCGGAGCGAGGAGCCGTTCAGCCTGCGGGCGGTCGCCGATGCGGGCGTCAAGGCCTCGTTTGCGCTCCTCATTCCCGTCGTGCTCGTCGGCGCGGTCGTCGGCGGGGTCGCCAGCGTCGTGGAGGCCGGCGCCCTGACCGCGGTCATCGCGCTGGTCGTCGGACTCTTCGTGTACCGCACCATCACCTGGGCCAACTGCAAGGGCGCGTTCGTGCGAGCGTTCAGGAACAGCGCGACGGTCTTCATCATCATCGCGGCCGCGGGTCCCTTCAGTTGGCTGCTGACCTCGCTCGGCGCGATCAAGGAGCTGGAGGAGTGGCTCCTGGGCTACACCCACAATCCGCTCCTCTTCGCGCTCGTGCTCTGCATCTTCATCTATCTGCTCGGCATGGTGATGGACTCCGCCGCCAACATCATCGTGGTTGGCCCGGTGATCGTCGAAGTCATGGTCAAGGCCGGCTACCCGGACGTGCAGGCGGCGCTCGTCTGCGTCGTCGGATTTCTCATCGGGGCGGTGACGCCGCCCCTCGGCGTCGCCTACTTCACCGGTGCGGCGATCGCCAAGGCGCGGCTCGAGAGCGTCGCGATCGCAATGTTGCCCTACATCATCGCACTGTTTTTCCTGTTGTTCCTGCTGGTGGTGGTGCCCGACGTCACGATGTGGCTGCCGGGCCTCCTGGGCTTCACGGGTTAGTCTCTTACCCGTGAAGTCTTCGACAAAACGACGAAGATTTTTCCGCCAACCCGCGTTTGGTTCCGGCTATGCCGGGTTGGGAGGAGGCCCTTGAAGCCGATGATCGGATTTCTCGTCGCGCTGGACCTCCGGGTGCGGAAGCTCCTCGCCGCATTCTGCGTCTTCATGCTGTTCATGATGGTGGTCTTCACGGTCTATACCATCGTCATGCGCTACGTGTTCCACAACCCGCCCATGTGGGGCGATCTGCTGACCAGCCTGAGCAACATCTGGTTCGTCTTCATCGCCCTTTCCCTCACGGTGCGCGACAAGGAGCAGATCGCGCTCAACCTGATCTACTCCCGCCTGCCGGCCGCATTCGGCTTCGCCCTTCAGCAGCTTTGGACCGGGATCATCCTGTTGCTGGGCGTCGTGATCGCCGTCTACGGCTGGGAAGCGGTGTCCAGGATGGGGGGCAAGTACTGGGAAATGTGGTACTTCGCCTGGGAGGACGGCTGGTTCGTGTTCAAGCCCAACTACATGCCGAAGAAGTACGCGATGATGATCCTGCCCCTTTCCGGCGCCCTGATCGTCCTCGCCGCCCTCGTCGCCATCATCGAGGACGTTGCGCGTTTCAGGCGTGGCACCTTCGTGGTCGCCGGCGGAGGCGCCGGAGACCAGGCATCATGAATCGACCGAATGGAGTGGCAAAGATAGGCCAGGCGCAGAACAATTCAAGAAAGCCTTGGGCGACGCCTCAATGGCAGCGCGAACTGCCGGTGCGGTTCGTCGACACCAAGGGCTGCAAGGGCGGAGGTATCCCGGAAGCCTCGTCAGCAGAATCCGTGGGTGAGTTCCGGTTCGGACAGGTCGCCTGTCGGTCAGGCCGCCGGCGCCGCCGCGCGTCCCCCGGCGCTCTTCGAGCGCCGCGCCTGCATCCATTTCACGACGGGCGGGAGCCGCGCCGCGAGCAGGACGGCGAGGATGCCCGCGTAGACGAGCGGCTCGCGGAGGTCGGCCTTCACCAGCCACAGGTAGTGCAGCACCCCGCAGACCCCGGCCGCGTAGACGAGGCGATGCAGCCTGCGCCAGCGTAGCGGGCCGAGCCGGCGCACCATCGCGTTCGTCGACGTCGCGGCCAGGGGCACCAGCATCACGAAGGCGGCGAAGCCCGCGGTGATGTACAGGCGGTCCGCGACGTCCTCGACCACGTAGGCGAGGTCGAGCGAGGCGTCGAGCACCGCGTAGGTCGCGAAGTGGAGCACCAGGTAGAAGAATGCGAACAGCCCGACCATGCGGCGCAGGCGGGTGAGCCACACCCATCCGGTGACGTGGCGGAGCGGGGTGATCGCCAGTGTCGCCAGCAGCAGGCGCAGGGTCCATTCACCCGTGGTGTGGGTGATGGCCTCGACCGGGTTCGCGCCGAGCCCGCCCGTGAACCCGGTGACGACCAGGGCCGTGAACGGGGCGAGGGCAGCGGCGAACAGGCCGGCCTTGATGACGGCGATCCGCCGCTCCCGGTTCATCCGATGCTGCCGCCCGGTGCGTATGGTGGTGGAGCCGCGGCTCAGTAGCTCGTCTTGAGGTCCATCCCCGCGTAGAGGCCCGCCACCTGGTCCGCGTAGCCGTTGAACATCAGCGTGTCGCGCTTGAACAGATCGCCGATGCGCCGCTCGCGCCGCTGGCTCCAGCGGGGATGGGAGACCTCCGGGTTCACGTTCGAGTAGAACCCGTACTCGCGGGGGGCGGCCAGGTTCCAGCTCGTGGGGGGCTGCGCTTCCGTGAACTCGATGGCCGCGATCGACTTGATGCTCTTGAAGCCGTACTTCCAGGGGACCACGAGACGGATGGGGGCGCCGTTCTGGTTGGGCAGCACCTCGCCGTAGAGCCCGACGGTGAGGAGGGTCAGCGGGTGCATGGCCTCGTCGATGCGCAGCCCCTCGACGTAGGGCCAGTCGAGGATGGGCCGGGACTGGCCGCGCATCTCCTCGGGGCGGAACACCGTGCGGAACGCGACGTACTTCGCCTTCGAGGTCGGGGCGAAGCGCGGCAGCACGTCCGCCAGGGGGATCCCCACCCAGGGAACCACCATCGACCACGCCTCCACGCAACGCAGCCGGTAGATGCGTTCCTCAAGGCGGTGGGGCTTCACGACGTCCTCGTAGTCGTACTCGCCCGGTTTCCCGCACTCCCCGAGCACCTGGACCTTCCAGGGCTGCGGGGTGAAGTCTCCCGCGTAGCGCGCGGGATCGCGCTTGTCCGTCCCGAACTCGTAGAAGTTGTTGTAGCTCGTGATGTCGGAGTACGGGGTCAGCTCCTCATCGGCCCCGTAGGCGCCCTCGACGACGCCTTCGAGCTTCGGCCCCGTGGCGTCCGGGTCGGCGGCGAGGGCGGCGGCACCGCGCGGCCCGAGCAGGGAGAGGCCGCCGCCGAGGAACGCCGCGGTGGCGACGCCCGCAGTGTCCCGCATGAACCGCCGCCGGTCGCGGAAGACGGATGGGGGGGTGATCTCCGAGGGCCGGATGTCGCTGGGACGTTTGATCAGCATGGCACATACTCCGCAGTTCGAGGATCGTCTTGCCGGAAGAACGTCCTCCCGGCGCCGTCCGCACCGCCCTCCCGGCGCTACGATGGCTCCACGATCCGGGATTTTACGATTCGGAGCCTTGCAGTGTGGAGGGTGGACGTCACGAAAAGTTCACGCGGCCATCGCGATTTCGGGCCTGCGCCGTCTTCCTGCCGCCACGGCCGGCGGGGGTTTCGACCCAATGAATATGGGTACGAATTCGAGGTCATCGTCACCAACAAACGAATGAACCCACGCAAGGTCGTTGCCTTCCATGAGGGCCGCGGCTCACAGGAGGGCGTCTTCGCCGAGTTCAAGACCCATTGCCAGATGGATTACGTACCGGTCAAGACCCGAGTCGGCAACCAACCGTACCTGTTCGCCGGCATTCTTGCTCACAACCTGACTCGCGAGCTACAGATTCAACTCGACCCTCGCGTCCGGCGAGAACGACCGCCGGAGAGCCTGCCGCGGAACATGACGCAGGCCTGGTTGATCCGGGGGGGCGTCAAGACAGGTGAAGTAAGGGTTGACACCCGATCGACGGCTCCCTACGTTGCCGATTGCCGTCGAACGCGGCGGCCGGCGAAGGAGCACACGATTTCCCGAAGAGGAGCGAGCCAATGAAAACCCCGAAGGAAATGCGGATGAAGATCGTGGACAGGGCGACCGAGGATGCGGATTTCCGCGCCCGGCTGCTCCGCGATCCGAAGGGAGCGGTCGAGGAGGAGCTGAGCGTCGGCATTCCGGCGTCCATGTCGATCGAGGTTCACGAAGACAGCGGCACGACTGCGCATCTCGTGCTTCCCCCCGACAGCAGGCTGAAAGAAGCCGATCTGCAGGCGGTCGTCGGCGGGTTCAGCAGCGCGCCGGATGAGCTGAAGGTCGAGAACTGGATATGACGCGCATGTTCCTCCCCGATGCGAGGAAATGGCTTGTTTCAGGGGGTTCGGGGAGGGATGGGGAGGCCCGCCTCCCGGAGGCGCCTCGAGGATGCCCGCCGATCCTGCCGGGACTCTAGCCGACCCACTTCCGGGCGTTCCTGAACATGCGCAGCCACGGGCTGTGCTCGCCCCAGGAGGGGGGATGCCAGGAGTGCTGCACGGTCCGGATGGTCCGCTCTGGATGCGGCATCATGATCGTCACGCGCCCGTCGGGGGTGGTGACGCCGGCCACGCCTGCCTCGGAGCCGTTCGGATTGGCGGGATAGCGTTCGGCCGGGCTGCCGTCCGACGCCACGTATCGCAGGCAGACGAGACCACCGCGGGTCGCGCGGTCGAGGGTGTCGCCGTCGAAGACCGCCCGGCCCTCCCCGTGTGCGACCACGGCAGGAAGCTCCCAGCCTTCCATCCCCTCGAGGAAGATCGACGGGGAGCCGGCGATCCGGGTCATGAGAAGGCGGGCCTCGAACTGCTCGGAGCGGTTGCGCGCGAAGCGGGGCCAGAGGGCCGCGCCCGGGATGAGGTCGCGCAGGCGCGTGAGCATCTGGCAGCCGTTGCACACCCCGAGGGTGAACGTATCGTCGCGCCGGAAGAACGCCTCGAACCCGTCGCGGCAGCGGGGGTTGAAGCGAATGGAGTACGCCCAGCCCCCGCCGGCGCCGAGCACGTCGCCGAACGAGAAGCCGCCGCAGGCGGCGAGGCCGGTGAATTCGCCGAGCGAGGCGCGTCCGCTCGCGAGATCGCTCATGTGCACGTCGAAGGCGTCGAAGCCCCCCGCATCGAAGGCGGCGGCCATCTCGACGTGTCCGTTCACGCCCTGCTCGCGGAGGATCGCGACCCTGGGCCGGGCGCGCGCGACGAACGGAGCGCGGGAGCCCGCTCCGGCGCCGGCCTCGACGTCGAACGCCGCCTTGCACCACAGTCCCCGCTCGCCGGCATCGGCGATGCGCGCGCGCTCCTCGTCCGCGCATCGCGGATCGTCGCGCAGGCGCTGCATGCGGTACGAGGTCTCCGACCAGATCCGGTGCAGCCGGGTGCGGGACGCCTCGTACAGGATGCGCCCCTCCAACCGGAACCGGACCCTGTCGCCGGGCCGGACCCTGCCGATCCGGTGGACGCGGTGCGCGAGCGACGGCTCGGAGTCGAAGATCGCGCGCACCGCGTCGAGGTCGGCGTCTCGGACCTGCACCACCGCGCCGGGCTCCTCGCAGAAGAGGGCGGCGATCGGGTCGGGGCCGAGGGATTCCAGATCGACGTCGAATCCCGCGCGGCCCGCGAACGCCATCTCCAGCACGCAGGCGGCGAGGCCGCCGTCGGAGCGGTCGTGGTAGGCCAGCACCCGTCCATCCCGCCGCGGGTGCGCCGTCCCGGTCGGCGGGTGCGACGTATCGGGCCGCGGGTCCGGTCCGTCGGTCGGCGGGTTCGGCGTATCGGATTGCGGGTGCGACGTACCGTGCCGCAGGCGCGACAGCGCCCGGAACAGGGCCGGTAGCGCCTCGGGCCGGTCGAGGTCGGGCGGATCGGCGCCGAGGCGTTCGTGGGAGAGCGCGAGCGCGGAGCCGCCGAGGCGGTTGGCGCCGTCTCCGAGATCGACCAGCAGCAGCGACGATGCGCCGGCGTCGGTGCGCAGCATCGGGACGAGGCTCCGGCGCACGTCCTCGACCGGCGCGAATGCGGAGACGACGAGCGAGAGCGGCGAGACGACCTTGCGGGGACCGGCGCCGTCGCGCCAGGTGGTGGTCATGGACAGAGAGTCCTTCCCCACCGGGATCGAGATGCCCAGCGCGGGGCAGAGCTCCATCGCCACCGCCTCCACCGCATCGAAGAGGCCGGCGTCCTCGCCCGGCTCCCCGCAGGCGGCCATCCAGTTGGCCGACAGCGCCACCCGATCGATGCCCGCCACGTCCGCCGCGGCGACGTTCGTGAGCGCTTCGGCCACCGCCATCCGGGCCGCGGCCCGCGCGTCGAGCAGCGCCAGCGGCGCGCGCTCCCCCATCGCCACCGCCTCCCCGGTGAAGCCGCGGAAGCCGCTCGACGTGACCGCGCAGTCGGCCACCGGCACCTGCCACGGCCCCACCATCTGGTCGCGGGCCACGAGCCCGCCGACGCTGCGGTCGCCGATGGTGACGAGGAAGGACTTGTCCGCCACCGCCGGCATCCGCAGCACCCGTTCCAGGGCCGGGCCGATCTCGATTCCCCGCGTGTCGAACGCCTTGCGCATGGAACGGCCCCGCTCCCCGTCCACCGGCGGATTGGCCGGGGGCGCCGGCGATTCCGCGGACGCGGGATCGGGGGGCGGCCACGGAGCGGTCGCACGGGCGGCATCGCGATGCATCCGCGGGAGGTCGCCGAGCAGGACGGACATCGGCATGGAGACGGGGAACGAATCGAACTCGGCGTCGTACACCTGGAGGAGCCGGCTTCGCGTCGCTTCCCCCACGTCCGCCCACGGACAGCGCTCGCGCTCGCACAGCGCGGCGAAGTCGGCGATCCGGCCCGGGTCGATGGCCAGGACGTAGCGCTCCTGGGATTCGTTGCACCAGATCTCCAGTGGCGACATCGTGGGGTCGTCGCAGGGGATGGCGCGCAGCTCGATCCGTCCGCCGCATCCGGCGCCGTCGAGCAGCTCGGGCAGGGCGTTGGACAGCCCCCCGGCGCCGACGTCGTGGATGGAGAGGATCGGGTTGTCCGGGCCGAGCTGCCAGCAGCGGTCGATGACCTCCTGGCAGCGGCGCTGCATCTCGGGGTTCCCGCGCTGCACGGAGGCGAAGTCCAGCGCCTCGTCACCGCTCCCCGACGGGCTCGAGGATGCGGCGCCGCCGCCGAGGCCGATGAGCATCGCCGGGCCGCCGAGCACGAGGAGGCGGGCGCCCGGCGCGAAGGCGGTCTTCCGGATCTGGTCGGCGCGGATGTTGCCGACCCCGCCCGCGATCATGACGGGCTTGTGGTAGCCGTATACCCTCGCGCGTGCACCGTCCCCGGCGCCGGGCGCCTCCTCCGCGCCGACCCTCGCGCCGTCGATCTCCAGGGTCCGGAAGTATCCACCAAGGGCAGGGCGCCCGAACTCGTTGTTGAACGCGGCGGCGCCGATCGGGCCTTCGAGCATGATCTCCAGCGCAGAAGCGACGTGGCCCGGTCTGCGGTGCTCGCCCTCCCAGGGCTGGACGAAGCCCGGGACGTGCAGGTTCGAGACCGAGAACCCGGTGATGCCGGCCTTGCCGCGGGCTCCGCGGCCCGTCGCCGCCTCGTCGCGGATCTCGCCGCCCGCGCCGGTCGCGGCGCCCGGAAAGGGGGAGATCGCGGTCGGGTGGTTGTGGGTCTCCACCTTCATCAGGATCTCGATGCGCCCCGGCTCGGCAGAGTAGCGCCCCGTGCGCGGGTCCGGGACGAACCAGCTCGCCTCGTGCCCGCGCATGACCGCTGCGTTGTCACGATATGCGGACAACACCTCGCCCGGATTGCACGCCTGCGTGTGCCGAATCATCTCGAACAGGGAGCGCTCCTGCCTTGCGCCGTCGATCGTCCAGGCCGCGTTGAAGATCTTGTGGCGGCAGTGCTCGGAGTTCACCTGCGCGAACATCATCAGCTCCGCATCGGTCGGGTCCCGGCCGAGCTCGCGGAGCCGGTCTCGCAGGTAGTCGATCTCCGCGGAGGTCAAGGCAAGGCCGAGGGAGGTGTTCGCCTCTTCCAGGACGCCGCGCGGGTCGGCGCCGAGTGGGATCGTCGAGTGGGAAGGAGGCGTTCCGTCGAGGAAGATCGCTTTCAGCCCGGCTCCCGGGCCGGCGTCGTTCGAGAAGAATGCACCGGCCGGAAACGCGCACTGGGTCATGCGGTCGTGGAGCAGGCCCGAGCCGGCGAGCGATCGCCGGATCTTGCAGGGGTCGCCGCCGGAATGGGCGATCGACCACGCCACGCCGCGCTCGATGCGCGACACGCTCTCGAGGCCGCAGTGGCGGGCGATGTCGGTGGCCTTGCTCGACCACGGCGAGATCGTTCCCGGACGCGGCGCCACGACGATCGTGCCGGCCAGCATCGCGTGCGCCTGGTCGTCCGGGATCGGCGAAGCGTCGAGGAGCCGTTCGAGCCGCTCGACGATCCACTCGGAGACGTCGCCGGCGTCGGCGAAGTAGATCCAACGTCCGTCGAGACCGGTGACCGCGGGCTCGCGCGCACGCACTCGCTCCAGGAGGCGCTCGCGGCGAAATGCCGGCAAGGCGGGTTTTCCCCGGAGCATCGGGAAGGCGGTGGCGGAAGGGGTGGGAGCAGGAGCGTCCATTCGGTGGGCGCGGCGATGGTCGGACTGCACCGGATCGACGATGCGGCGGCCGAAGCCGGCCGCTGAGCGCCCGGGTCCGGCATGGTAGCATCCGGGTGACGACAGGGAGATCGAGCGATGACCGACGACAGGATCGTGAAGGACACGGCACGGGATCCCGAACGCGAAGCCCTGGGGTCCACGCGCGGCGGCGTTCGAGCCGCGGCCGGAAAGGTGGCGAAGAAAGCCGCGAAGAAGATCACCAGGAAAGCGGTCCGGAAGGAGACCGCGAAGAAGACGGCGGCGGCCGGCAGGACGACGAAGAAGACGGTGGCCGCGGCGGGCAAGACCGCGAAGGCGGCGGCAAAGAGGGACAAGCCCGCTCCGCCCAGGGTCGACAGGGTCGACACGTCCGCGCCCGAGGCCGTTGCGACCGTCTCCGGGACCCCCAAGGTCTCCGCCTCCGGATCCAGGGCGGCTTCCGCCAGGGCCACCGCCGCATCGAGACCCGCCGGCAAGGGCGCCGCGGCGCGGAAGTCCGCCGCCACCAGGGCCGCATCCGCGGCCGAGACCCCACCCGATGCCGCCGCTCCGGGGAATGGGAGCGCCGCGAACGCACCGGCCGCCCCCGCGGCCCCGCTCCCCGGGCCAGGAGCCTCGGCCGAAGCGCCACGGCCTCCTGCCCCGATGCATCCGGGTGCGTATGCGGACTCGACGCAGGAGCAGTCGGGCGGCGGCCTGGGAAGCCTGCTGGCGCTTTGGGGGCCGTTGATCATCGTGGGGTTTCTCGTGCTCGTGTTTCGTGGCGGAGCGGAGCGCGCGAGCGCGGTGGCCGCCGGCCCGGACGCCCAGGCTCGATCGGCGGCGGACACCCCGGCGCAGATTGCGAGGGGGCCGGAAGGCCGCGACGCGATCGGACCGCCCGCCGGAGCGCAGGCACCGGAACGCGCTCCCGGTCCCCCCGGCGCCGGGCGCGTGGTCGCGGAAGCATTCGATCGTGGGTTCGCCATGCGGACCTCCATGGCCGGCGGTCCGCCCTTCGCGGGCCGCGAGCCCGGTGCGCCGATGCCGGCGGGCTCGCCGGGGAGGCTCTACCCGACGCCGCCCGGCCCCTACCGGGATCCACGGTACGGGTTGCCGGCCGATGAGCACTGGACGGCGGGCGGCGCCGGCGATTGGACTCGCTGGTCCGCCGGCGGCCGGACAGGCTCCGGAGAGGAGGGCGGCGACGTGCGGGTGGAATGGGTGCGATGCGCGCCGCCGTACCACTGGTGCCCGGCTCCCGGCAACCCGACCTGGTAGGAGAGGCAGGGCTGGTAGAGAGGACCGTCGATCCGCCGCCGGCCGGGCGTCCGCCCACAGGGCGCCGGCGATAGCGCATCGGGTGATGGGAGGTGACGGAGGAGCCGTCTATCGCTCCAGAGCGAGCCTCTCGGCGGCGCCCACGTATGCCGCGGGGGTGAGACGGAGGAGCGCTTCCTTCTCCTCCGGTGGTATGGCGAGTGTCTCGATGAAGCG
The DNA here is from genome assembly GCA_965204915.1 of Gammaproteobacteria bacterium. Lineage (GTDB taxonomy): Bacteria > Pseudomonadota > Gammaproteobacteria > HK1 > HK1 > HK1. The sequence continues at coordinate 1,383,326 of OZ242023.1, forward strand.
CGCGAGGGCGTCCCGGTCGACGGTGCGCCCGCGGGTCATCTCCTTGAGGCTCTCGTAGGCATTCTCGATCCCGTGGCGCCGCATGACGGTCTGGATCGGCTCGGCGAGCAGCTCCCAGCGTCCGTCGAGGTCGCGCGCGAGCGCCGCTTCGTCCAGCGCGAGCTTGCCGAGGCCCTTCAGGCACGAGTCGTACGCGATCAACGAATGCGCCAAGCCGACGCCGATATTGCGTTGCGCCGTCGAATCGCTCAGGTCGCGCTGCAGGCGCGACACCGGCAGCTTCGCGGCCAGGTGTTCCAGGATCGCGTTCGCGATCCCGACGTTGCCTTCCGCGTTCTCGAAGTCGATGGGGTTGACCTTGTGCGGCATGGTCGATGAACCCGTCTCGCCGGCCGCCGGCCGCTGGCGGAAGTATCCCAGCGAGATGTAGGTCCATACGTCGCGGCACAGATCGAGTACGACCCGGTTGAACCGCGCCAGGGCGTGGAACAGCTCCGCCGTCGAGTCATGGGGCTCGATCTGGGTGGTATGCGAGTTCCAGGCGAGGTCCAGCCCTTCCACGAACCCCCGCGAGACGCGATGCCAGTCGACCTCGGGGCAGGCGGCGAGGTGCGCGTTGTAGTTTCCGACCGCGCCGTTGAGCTTGCCCATGACGGGCACGGATGCGAACGCTTCGCGCTGGCGTTCGAGGCGGGCGGCGAAGACCGACATCTCCTTGCCGACGGTGGTGGGGGAGGCCGGCTGACCGTGCGTGCGCGACAGCATCGCAACCCCGGCGTATGCGTGTGCGAGCCCGCGTACCGCCTCGACGAGTGCCTGCATCGCGGGGAGCAGCACCCGCGCGCGGGCGTCCCTGAGCATCATCGCGTACGCGAGGTTGTTCACGTCCTCCGAGGTGCAGGCGAAGTGGACCAGCGCTTGCGCGCCGGCAAGCTCGGCGCAGAGCGCGATCCGCTCCCGGACGAAGTATTCGACGGCCTTGACGTCGTGGTTGGTCTCGCGCTCGATCGCCTTGACCCGCTCGGCGTCCGGGAGCGAGAAGCCGTCCACGAGGTCGTCGAGAAAGTTCTTCGCCTCCTCGCTCAACGGCGCGAGGGCGTCGAACTCCGCATGGTCCGCCAGCGCCCGCAGCCAGCGCACCTCCACCGCCACCCGGTACCGGATGAGGCCGTACTCGCTCGCGATCTCCCGCAACGGGGCGGTCTTCGATCCGTACCGCCCGTCCACGGGCGAGAGCGCGGTCAGCGGCGACAGATCCATCGTCGCCATCGCCGTTTCCGCAGGGACCCCTGGAGATCGTTCCGGCACGGCTCCCGTCCCGCCGGCGGACCCCCGCGTCGCCGGATCATCCACGGGGCGGCGCCAGGCGCTTCAGCCGCAACGCGGGCAGGCGCTTCAGGCGCTGGCTCACCGGGTCCACCTCGATGCCGGCCGATTCCAGGGCGGTGACCCCGAGCAGGGGCTCGACCCCTTCGTCGCCGATGATGATGCGGCCTGCCGTCAAATCGCCCATGAACTCGATGTAGGCGAGGGCGAAATCCATCCTGACCTCGCGGCCGTCCGCGGTCTCACAGATCCGCTGGCCCTCGGGCTCGATCCCGATCGCCTCGATGCAGGACCGAGGCACCAGCGAGTCCGTCGCGCCGGTATCGACCAGGAACAGGCCGTCCCAGGTCCTCGACGGATCGGCCGGGTTGCGGATGGTGACGGTGACGTGCGTGGCGCCCATGGTGTCGTCCTCCTGGAAAAAAGAACGTCCGAAGCCGTCACCCGTGCTTCGGGTGCTTCGCGTCGTAGGCGGCCTGCTGCGCGGGCGTCGCTTCCTGCTGGTGCCTGGATTTCCACTCCGAGTAGGGCATCGCGTAGATGATCTCGCGCGCGTCCTCGTAGCTCATCTCCATGCCCCGTTCCTCCGCCGCGGCGCGATACCACTTGGAGAGGCAGTTGCGGCAGAACCCGGCCAGGTTCATCAGGTCGATGTTCTGCACCTCGGTGTGCTCGCGCAGGTGCTCGACCAGGCGCCGGAACGCCGCGGCTTCGACCTCGGTGCGTGTCTGCTCGTTCATGTCTTCGTCTCCGGTGTTTCGGTAGTCGTGGATGGGGGAGGGGAGGGAGAGGCTGGTGGAATCCACCGCCTCCGTGCATTCGTCTCCGCTCGTCCCCGATGTTTCGAGGCCGGGGAGGGCGCCGGTCGGGAATACCCGGCCCACCGGGCTCCAAAATCCTCCCGCCCGCCGCCGCGGCTCAGGCCGCGAGCTGGCGGACCACGTAGTGCAGGATGCCGCCGTTCTCGTAGTACTCCCATTCCTTCGGGGTGTCGATGCGCACGCGGGCGGTGAACCGCGTCGATGCTCCGTCCGGCGCGGTCGCGGCCACGGTGACGGTCTTCGCGCCCTTCACCAGCCCTTCGACGTCGAACACGTGCCCGGGGGTGAGCCCGAGCGATTCGGCGTCCTCGCCTTCCTCGAACACCAGCGGCAGGACGCCCATGCCGACGAGGTTGGAGCGGTGGATCCGCTCGAAGCTCCTGGCGACCACCGCCGCGACCCCGAGCAGGAGGGTGCCCTTGGCCGCCCAGTCACGCGAAGAGCCGGTGCCGTACTCCGCCCCCCCGAACACCACCAGCGGCACGCCTTCGGCCTGGTAGCGCATCGCCGCGTCGTAGATGGTCATCCGCTCCCCGGAAGGCTGGTGGACGGTCCATCCCCCCTCGGTGCCCGGCGCGACCCGGTTCCGGAGCCGGATGTTGGCGAACGTGCCGCGCATCATGATCTCGTGGTTGCCGCGCCGCGAGCCGTAGGAGTTGAATTGCCGGGGCGGGATCTGGCGCCCCTGCAGGAAGCGGCCGGCGGGGCTGTCCGCCTTGATCGCGCCGGCCGGGGAGATGTGGTCGGTGGTGATGCTGTCGCCGAGCAGGGCGAGCATGCGCGCGCCGCGGATGGCGGGGATGCCGCGCGGGGTCATCGACATGCCGTCGAAGTAGGGCGGATTGCGGACGTAGGTGGATGTCGAATCCCACTGGAAGCGGTCCGCGGCCGGGACCTCGATGCCCTGCCAGCGCTCGTCGCCCTCGAAGACCCCGTCGTAGCTCGCGCGGAACATCTCCGAGGAGATCGACGACGCGATGGTCTCCTGGATCTCGTGGCTCGACGGCCAGAGGTCGCGCAGGTACACCGGCGCACCGGCCGCGTCCTCGCCGAGCGGCTCCGTGTGGAAGTCGACGTCGCTGCGGCCCGCGATGGCGTAGGCGACCACCAGCGGGGGGGAGGCGAGGAAGTTCATCTTCACCTCGGCGTGGACCCGCCCTTCGAAGTTCCGGTTACCGGACAGGGCGGCGGCGGCGATGAGATCGCCCTCCCGGATCGCCGCGCCGACCTCCTCGGGCAGGGGGCCCGAGTTGCCGATGCAGGTCGTGCATCCGAACCCCACGATGTGGAAGCCGAGCGCTTCGAGGTCGTCGAGCAGCCCCGCCTTCGCGAGGTAGTCCCTGACCACCATCGAGCCGGGGGCGAAGCTCGTCTTCACCCAGGGCTTCACGGCGAGGCCGCGGGCGCGGGCGTTGCGGGCGAGCAGGCCGGCCCCGACCAGCACCGCCGGGTTCGAGGTGTTGGTGCACGAGGTGATCGCCGCGATCACCACCGCGCCGTCGTGGAGCGCGTAGCGCGCGCCGTCCTTCTCGACGGTGACGCTCGCGGCACGGCTCCCGCCGCTCCCGGACCCGCTCCCGCCGTGGCCCTCGTCCCCGCCGCCGGCGCTTCCGGTTCCTCCCCCGTCCCCGCTTCCGTCCACACCTTCGCCGCTTCCGCCTCCGCGCTCGTCCTGCATCGCCCGGAGGTGGCCGGCGACGACCGCCTTCGCCTCGCGTAGCGGGATCCGGTCCTGGGGACGCTTCGGCCCGGAGATGCAGGGCTCGACCGTGCCCATGTCGAGGGTGAGGGTGTCGGAGTACGCGGCCGGGGGGCCGCCGGGCTCGCGGAACAGGCCCTGGGCGCGCGCGTATGCCTCGACCAGCGCGATCTGCGAGGCGGGGCGGCCCGAGAGGCGCAGGTATTCGATGCTCTCCGCGTCGATGGGAAAGATGCCGCAGGTCGCCCCGTACTCCGGGGCCATGTTCGCGATGGTGGAGCGGTCGGCCAGCGGCAGGTGGTCGAGCCCGTCCCCGAAGAACTCGACGAACTTGCCGACCACCCCCTTCGCGCGAAGCATCTGCACCACGGTGAGCACGAGGTCGGTGGCGGTGGCGCCCTCGGGGAGCCGCCCGGTGAGCTCGAACCCCACCACTTGGGGGATGAGCATCGAGATCGGCTGGCCGAGCATCGCGGCCTCCGCCTCGATCCCGCCGACCCCCCAGCCGAGCACCCCCAGCCCGTTGACCATGGTGGTATGCGAGTCGGTGCCGACCACCGTGTCCGGGTACGCGCGGGTCACGCCGCCGTGCTCGCGGGCGAAGACGACGCGGGCGAGGTACTCCAGGTTGATCTGGTGGACGATGCCGGTGCCCGGCGGCACCACCTTGAAGTCCCGGAACGCCTTCTGCCCCCAGCGCAGGAAGGCGTAGCGCTCCCGGTTGCGCTCGAACTCGATCCCGGTGTTGCGCGCCAGCGCGTCCGGGCTGCCGAAGCGATCGACCTGCACCGAATGGTCGATCACCAGCTCCACCGGCGAGAGCGGGTTGATCTTCGCCGGATCGCCGCCGAGCGTGCGCATCGCGTCGCGCATCGCGGCGAGATCGACCACCGCGGGGACCCCGGTGAAGTCCTGGAGCAGCACCCGGGAGGGAGTGAACGCGATCTCGGTGGCGGGCTCGGCCGCGGGGTCCCACCCCGCCAGCGCCTCGACGTCGCCCGCGGTGACGGCGGCGCCGTCTTCGTGGCGGAGCAGGTTCTCCAGGAGGATCTTCAGCGAGAAGGGAAGGCGACCCGGATCGAACCGATCCGCGAGCCGATCGAGCCGGAAGATCTCGTACTCCATGCCGCCGACTTCGAGGGTCGAGCGTGCGTTGAATGAATCGGCCATGCCGGGACTCCTTCGTGCAGCAACGGTGCGATGCCATGATGCAGCATTATCTTCGAATGCGATCGACGGTGGTAGGCGCGGCCGTTCGTCCCAGGGTCATTTCATTCCCGGCACCGGGCGTTGCGGCTCGACCATAGTGCAGCCGCATTCGAAAGGAGGCCAGCCATGACCCACGGCCTGCCGGACCACTGATCTTGCGCATGGCGCAGCAGAAGGGGGGAACGCGATCGCTTCGTGGACAAGCGGATGAACCCGGACGTGGTCGAGGTTCGTTGACGATGATCCATCGACGTTCGGCCGCAGGCGACATCCCCGGCGCGGCGGACTTCGGCACCATGCGTTTGCGGGAGGCCGGCTCGCGGATTCAACCGAAGCCGAGCTCGCCCCGCCAAAGCTGCGCCGTGAAGTCCCTGGTCGGCAGCACGTCGATGCCGTCCTCGGTGCGCCTTGGGCGCGGCTCCAGGCACACCAGCACGCGACGGCCGACCTCGGGATGGTCCTGCGCGAAACTGCGCAGCCCTTTCAGATGGCGATTGGCAATGCGCGCGCCGGCCTTGGCCTCCACCGCCACGAGCCCGTCGCCGACCACGAAATCCACCTCCGTCCCCCCGGCCAACCGCCAGTAGCTCAGCTCGTCCGCCACCTCCCGGTAGGCGATGAAGGCCGAGAGCTCGTGGAACACCCAGTTCTCGAACGCCTTGCCGTAGAGCTCGGAGCCCGGCGTCAACACGCCGCGCCGCGCCAGCCGGTTCACGATGCCCACGTCCGCGAAATAGAACTTGGGCGCGTGGATGACCCGCCGCCTGGCGCGTTTGCGGAAGGCCGGCAGCCACCGGCCGAGCAGCGTGTCCTCCAGGATCTCGAAGTACGCCCGCGCCGTGTGGCTGGAGACGCCGCAATCCGCAGCGACGTGGGAGAAGTTGACCAGCCCGCCGTCGCAGAGCGCCGCGGCGTTCAGAAAGCCGGAGAATGCCGGCAGGTTGCGCACCAGCCCTTCGGCCGCGACCTCCTCCCTGAGGTAGTTGGCAATGTAGGCGTCGAGACGCCGCGCCGGCGCGGCGGCCCCGGCCATGCGCGGCAGGTAGCCGTGGTTCAGCACGCGGGTCAGGTCGAAGCCGTCGCCGATCTCGGCCGCGCTCAGCCCCCGCAGCTCGAAGCGCAACGCCCGCCCGCCGAGCAGGTTCGCGGCGCCGCGCCGTACCTTCCGGGCGCTCGACCCGCACAGCGCGAAACGGACGCCGCGGTTCTCGATCAACCAATGCACCTCGTCGAGGAGGGCCGGCGCCTTCTGGATCTCGTCGATCACCACCTGCCCTCCCGGCACTTGTCCGCCCGGCGGGGTCCCGGCCGCCTCGATCTCCTCGCGCAACCGCTCCGGGTTGGCCATGTAGCGGCGGAACTCGTCCGCCTTGAGCAAATCGATCCGGCGCGCGTCCGGGTAACGTTGCCGCAGCAGCGTCGTCTTGCCGGTCTGGCGTGGGCCCCAGAGGAAGAACGTGTCTTCGCCCGGTGGCGGCAGCGGCAGGTTTCTTTTGAACATCTGCCTCGAATCATCATGATGATTTGAAGTACTACTTCAGAATTGCACAGTAGATCGGGTGCTGCAACCCGTTTCGCGCATGCGTTTCGTGTACGCGCGATTCCACTGCGGCGCGGCGTCAGGAAGGGAGTCGGCGATGCGCGGCCTCCGTGCAGGCCGGCCCGGATCGGGGGATCGAGACGAGACGGCCCGGGGAAGTGTCGTCCCGATTGCAGTTCCACCGTTGACACTCGTAGCCTGTCAGGCCACGCTTGACGGATGGTGATACGAAGCTTTGCCCACAAGGGCATCCGTCGCCTGTTTCTCGGAGACGATCCAGGCGGGGTTCCGGCGGCCGCGGTGGACAAGCTCCGCAAGATGCTGGCGTTCCTGCAGGACATGGAGACAGCCGACGAGCTGCACGCGGTTTCCATCTGGAAGGCCCATCGACTGGCCGGCGACCGCAAGGGTACCTGGAGCCTCCACGTCACCCGCAACTGGCGGCTCACCTTCCATGCCGGCGGCGATGAGATCACCCACGTGAATCTCGAGGACTACCACTGATCGGGAGAATGATCGTGCGCATGCTGAACCCGCCGCACCCCGGCGCATTCGTCAAGACCGAAGTCATCGAGCCCCTTGGCCTGACCGTCGCGGCTGCCGCGGCCGTGCTCGGGGTCTCGCGCCCCGCGCTTTCGGCGTTTCTCAACGGCCGTTCCGATTTGTCCGGCACGATGGCGCTGCGTATCGAGAAAGCATTCAGTGTCAGGATGGATACGCTCATGCGAATGCAGGCGTCCTTCGATATTGCCCGCGCTCGCGAACGGGAAGATGACGTCAAGGTCACGCGCTACCGTCCAGCCGGGGAGCAACTCTGAACTCGCCCGGGAAGGCTTCGCGGTGAATCCTCCACGCGCCATATCCGGCAGCGCGAGTCCGCGCTGAAGGATGCCGGTCGGCCATGACCCACGGTCTGCCCGGCTGGGAGCGCTGGCGACCCGGCAGCGCATGTCCGGCACGCATCTGAACTGGCACGTAGCGGAATCCCTGGGATTGCCGCCTCCGGGATCGGCCTCCCACCGGCTCCGTGATCGCTACGCCCATATCACGCTTTCCGGCACCCACTTCGCCGGCGAGTGGCTGCGGCTCACCCGTTTATCCTTGTCCCGTTCCCTCTCGCTCATGGATAGAGCCCGGCGCTCGCCGGAGCGGTCCGGTCTTGTCCGATCTCCCGTGCCCCGTTCCTACTTGCGCCCGAACCTCCACGCACCCACACCCTACGAACGACTTCGGATCGCCGCCATGGTCGATGCCGTCGTGGCCGCCGCCATGCGGATCTCCATGTCGGACCTCCGGCACATCCTCTCGGAATGCGACCACCCTCGCGGCGACACCGACGACAAACAGCCCAAGGGCTTCTGGCGCGTTGATCGGGACAAGGACCCCGAGCTCCGCCACACCGTCCTGACCCTCATCGCCTTCTGCGACCTCGAAGCGTTCTTCGGGCGATCGCCGACCATCCCCTGGCTCGACCTGCTGTGGAACACTCGTGACCCTCCGGGATGAAGACGGCGTAGACCACCCACCGTGGCTGGTCGGCTGGTCTTCGGGACCGAACCGACCGAGTTCCTCACCTCCGGCTCCATCGATGCCGCGTGCTACCGGGGAACCCGACTGCCCTCCGACGATCTCATCCATGCAGAACAGCTCGCCGGTCCACCCCCCGACCAGATCGATGCCGATATCGCCTTCGTCGCCCGCTTCATGCAGGCGCCATCGGACAAACGCCCGGACCGTGGCGACGCCGCCCCCCACGATCTCGATGTCGTCGACGAAGCTATCGTCAACGCCGTCGCCCACAGCGACTACGCCATCTCCGCTCGAATATCCGCCTGTTCCTGCCCGCCGACCGCCTGGAGCTCTACAGCCCCGACACCCTCACCCTCGACGACATGCCCTACCGCGCTTTTACACGCAACCAGCTTCTGGTAAGCTCCCCGTCCCGGATTCGGAGCAAGCGCACCGGGCAGGCGTTCCTGGAATCGAGGTGAGAGGGCGTGCGAAAGATCCTTGAGGACGGCGAAGCGCACTCCGGCCGGTGACTGGAGTGCGCGTTGTTCGGGGACGAGCTTCGGCTGACGTTGTGGGCGAAGAGCGACATGATCGACCGAGTAAACAAATCGTTCATGATAACATCTACTCTACGATAACAAACACTTTCATTTGGAAAAATACATTGAAATTATTAGATAAAATAACAAATCTTTCTTCTACTCAGTTTGAGAATTTAGTCTATGACTGCGTCCGCTCGATTGGAGTACGTAATCTTGTCTGGCGAACACCAGGCAGTGATGGAGGTCGCGATCTTGAAGGTCGTGTCATTGTTACCGATCTTGTTGGCGTTGCTAGAATGGAAAAATGGTATATTGAGTGCAAGAGATACAAGAATTCAATAGATTGGCCAACTATCTGGAAAAAGATTGCCTATGCTGACTGTCAGAGAGCAGATGTTTTTTTATTGGCAACAAATTCTAATCCATCGCCAAATTGTGAAAATGAAATACTGGAATGGAACAATTTTCAGCGCCGGCCTGCAATTCGGATCTGGAGAGGGTATTCATTCGAAGAGTTGTTGGCCACAAAACCTCATATAAAATTATGTCATGGTCTTGAAGATTCAAATGTTGCTATAGGAAACCAAATTCTTCCACTTTCAAAATTGATCCTAGGGATAGTGCATTCCGCAAATTCAAGCCTAATTTTTGGTTATGATGTCCACAGAGCTTTAGAGACAGCATCAATTCTGACAGAATTACTTGAACAGAGACTATCGGATGTATCCATACACGGACGTTTTGGATCAGGACAAGTAATGCATAAACTTCCAATATGTAAATGGCTAGATGTGAATGGTGATTATTCAAGAATAGAGGAGATAGCATTCATTTCTACTTTTACTGCACTGTATTATTTCTCTGGGGCAGATTCTATGAAAGTAACCACTTCTGGGAAATCCTGCGATTATACACTTGTAGAGCCCAAGACAAATTCATGTGTATTTTATAGCGCTTTGATAGTAGTTCTGGAATGGTCCTGCGCCGAAATAACTCAGATGAATGATGACTCTGCAACAGGGACGATTAAGTTCCTGAATTAGAGGTGAGAAATGGGAAACGATCGGATAGATGATAGAGCCGACTTCGACCTGACGCTGTTGGCCAATTTCGTTCATCAAGTAATCAATCCTCTAAATGGAGTAATAGGAACTTTGGACAATCTAGTTGATGGAACAATTCACGAGGAACGAAGGAAACAGCGTACAGCCGCGGCAAGAGCACAGCTTGAAGGATGTGTAAATCTTCTCCGGAATCTCGCATTCCTGGTCCGATCTCCTCATTCTCTCGAGTCGGGGGATAAAAAGACTGTAGTTCTGCCACAGATTATAATTGAAGAGGCTGGTAATCGCGATTTGAAAATTGAACTTCTCGATAAGAAAACTCAAAATTGTTGTAGCGCTCATCCGGAACTGATCAGGCAAGTTCTCATGAACATTTTCGATAACTGTACAAAATATTCGAAATCTGGTACTCGTATTCTCGTTGAACAATGGATTCAGAAAAGTACCAACAACGCCATGGTAACTATACAGAATACTCCATCCCATTCTATCGATCCTGATGATTTGGAAAGGATGTTTGATCGAGGATTTCGAGGAGATAATGCGAAACAAGCCGTCGCTTCAGGGACAGGATTGGGAATGTACATCTGTAAACAGATTATCGAAGATATGCACGGTGGCAAACTTAAAGCTGGAACAGATAAAGGCGATCTGAAACTTATGATCCGTATTCCAGAAGGAAGGGTGAAATAATGGCACGCACATCTGTAACAAACACTGTACTGATCCTCGATGACGAAGTGTATAATCTCACGTGGATGATCGAATTTTTTCGAGATAAGGGACTAAATGTTAGAACATTTAGCGATGCGAATTCAATCGTCAAAGAGATTCAGAAAGAAATTTTTCGCTGTTTGGTATTGGATCTTAATGTACCGGTTAAACCCCCTCTGGATAAAGACGCCAAAGAAAGAGGTGACATTTTCCGTCGATATCCAGGATTGTTCATAGCATCTCTAGCAAGAAATTCTGGCTATAGAGGGAAACAAATAGTGATTTATTCAGTTCATAAAGAGGAGGCTGTGGAAGTCGAGGCAAAGAAGATTAGCTGCACATATATTCGGAAGGGGCGGCCTCGGGAAATGAAAGAAGAGCTTCAGAGTATCTTAAGCTACGATCCGACTAGGGCAGATCTTGTTAGCTGTTGATCTGTTAGACAGTGGTGAATTCAAAACCACATCTTACGAATCGGACTCCAAACGGCTTCTCCGCCGAAGTCCAGTCGGTCCAGCGTAGAGCGGGACAGAAGTTCATGCAAGCTGATCTCCGCTGGAGCACGAAGGCGGTCGAATTCGTTGGTGAAGCCATGCAATCGAACAGGCTGTTGGGCACCGAGCGCAACGCACCCCCGCACTTCGCCGGACGAACCGATGAATTGAATCGGCTCGCGGGCTATGCCGAGTACGTGTTCCGGAACTCCGATCCCAGCGGCGGCATCGTGCTGATCGACGGCGTGCCGGGTTCCGGCAAGACGCAGTTGATGCGCCGGTTCGTCGAACGCCGGCAAGCCGGCGGCAACACGGCGTGCCGGGTTCCGGCAAGACGCAGTTGATGCGCCGGTTCGTCGAACGCCGGCAAGCCGGCGGCAACGGCGTGCTGGCGCTCGCGGTGACCACCGCCGACATCCCCGAGGACGCCAGGAGCTTGATGTTCCTCATCGCCTCGGCCATGCCGGTCGGCAGACGCAAGGCATTGGGAATCGTCGGCGAGGAGCGCCGGGCGAAATCCTTGTCGTTCGCCGGCATCGGGAAATTCGATTGGGACAATCCGACCGTCCCCGATCTGCCGATCACGGAGATGCTGCTGTTGAGCAAGGACACGGGGTGGTGGAAAGGCCAGTCGATGATCATCAGCATCGACGAAATCCAGACCCTCGAACCACCTGCGCGGAAGATGCTGCGGGTTCTGCACGAAGGCCTGCATGGCTGTCCGATCATGGTGGTATGCGCCGGCCTGCGACATTCGATGAATGTGCTCGCCAACCCGAAGGACGACCCGCACACCATCTCGCGCTGCGCGTTACGCTTGAGTCTTGGATTGCTGAGCGAGGAGGAAGCACGGGAGGCTGTCGTACAGGGGCTCGCGAATCTCGGCGTCGAGTGTCCGGCAGACGTGGGTGGGAAGCTCGCCGCCGCGTCGATGGGGTTTCCGCAGCACGTGCACGGCTACATCGCCGGCGCGATGGCGGCCGGCGAGGAGATCGGAGATCCATCCGACAGGAGGTTCCTCGATGCGGCCCTGGCCCGCGGCAACGAGATTCGCAACCAGTACTACGAAGCGCGGCTGTCGGCCATGCGCGCGCCCAAGGGCATCGTGTACCACTTGGCCGGCGCCATGCACGATGCCGGAGGGGGAGAGGCGATGTACCTGCATGAGATCGTGGGCGCGCTGGAACGCCTGCCCGCCGGATACAACCCGGACCGCTTGCCGCCCATGCAGGTGATCGACTCGGCGGTGGAAGCCGGCGTGCTCGTCGAGGAAGCAGGGCTCTACTCGTTCGGCATTCCTTCGTTCCATGAACACGCGCTCGCGGCCTGCCGGGTGATGACGGGCGTGAAGGGTGCGTAGCCGCGGCAGGTCGGTGGCGGAGCGGGTGGAGGTGATCGGCCCGGAGCCGCCGGCGGACGGGACGGCCGATCCGGGAGCGTGCCGGGCGGGCGTATGGAGGTTGGGAGGAGACGGCGCATCGAGCGGAGAGGCCCAATCGAGGGACGGCCCATCGCCGGTGGGTGCGGTTCCGCATCGGGCCGTACCCGTCCGGAACGGCCTCGGGTGGGTGGAGCCGGTGCAAGAGGAGACGGCGCATTGAGCGGGGACGCCCAATCGAGGGACGGTCCATCGCCGCTGGATGCGATCGCCTGGCGCGACGGCGCCCTCGCGCTCCTCGATCAGCGCCTCCTGCCGGGAGAATCGGTGACGCGGCGCTACACCGACTGCACGGGCGTGGCGGGCGCGATCCGGGACATGGTCGTGCGCGGCGCCCCCGCCATCGGGGTAACCGCTGCGTACGGGGTGGTGCTCGCGGCGCGGCAACGCTACGCGCAGTCGCCCGCCGGGTGGCGCGAGCGGATCGAAGCCGACCTCGATCGCCTCGCCGCGTCGCGGCCGACGGCGGTCAACCTCGGGTGGGCGCTCGATCGGATGCGGCACGCGATCGGCACGGTCGCGGCCGATACCGACCCCGAACCCGCATTGCTGGAAGCCGCGCGCGCCATGCACGCCGAGGACGTCGCCGCCAACCGGCGCATGGGCGAGCTCGGGGCCGCCCTCATCGAATCGCGCTGCGAGGTCCTCACCCACTGCAACGCGGGCGCGCTCGCCACCGCCGGCTACGGCACCGCGCTGGGGGTCATCCGCGCCGCCCATGCGGCGGGCCGGATCGCGCACGTCTTCGCCGGCGAGACGCGGCCGTGGCTCCAGGGAGCGCGGCTCACGGCGTACGAGCTGGTCGAGGCCGGCATCCCGGTGAGCCTGATCGCCGACGCTGCGGCGGCCTGGGCGATGCGCCAGGGGCGGGTGCGCTGGGTGATCGTCGGGGCGGACCGGATCGCGGCCAACGGCGACGTGGCGAACAAGATCGGCACCTTTTCCCTGGCGGTGAGCGCGCGCCACCACGGGGTGCGCTTCATGGTCGTCGCTCCTGTTTCCACGATCGACCCCGGTTGCGCGAGCGGCGCCGACGTCCCCATCGAGATCCGCGGGGACGACGAATTGCTCTCGCACGCCGGCGCCCGCGTCGCCCCGCCCGGGGCCGGGGCGTGGAATCCGGTGTTCGACGTCACCCCGGCCGCCCTGGTCGATGCGCTGGTGACCGAGCGCGGGGTCGTGCAGGCGCCGGATCGGGAGCGAATCGCGGCGCTGCTCGCCCGCGGCTGACCGCCGCTCCGAAAGCGCACACCCGTTCGGCTCGCATATGCGCCATATCGCTGTCCGGGCCCTGATCGCGACGGTCCGGGCGGCTCCTCGTGATAGGATCGCGCGTCCGCCGGGACACGGCCGGCGCGGGCTCCCGCGCTCCCCGCGCGGCACGAGTACAGGAACTTCCATATGGTTGATTTCGCGAAGGAAATCGTCCCCGTAGACATCGAGGAGGAGATGAAGCAGTCCTACCTCGATTACGCCATGAGCGTGATCGTGGGCAGGGCGCTCCCCGATGTCCGGGACGGACTGAAGCCGGTCCACCGGCGCGTGCTGCACGCGATGCGCGAGCTCGGCAACGACTGGAACAAGCCGTACAAGAAATCGGCCAGGGTCGTCGGCGACACCATCGGCAAGTACCACCCCCACGGCGAGGGCGCGGTGTACGACGCGCTCGTGCGCATGGCGCAGCCGTTCTCGATGCGCACGATGCTCATCGACGGGCAGGGGAACTTCGGCTCCGTGGACGGCGACCCGCCGGCGGCGATGCGCTATACCGAAGTGCGCATGGCGAAGGTGGCCCACGAGCTGCTCGCCGACATCGACAAGGAAACGGTCGACTTCGTCCCGAATTACGACGACTCCGAGGTCGAGCCCTCGGTCTTCCCGACCCGGCTCCCCAACCTGCTCGTCAACGGCTCGTCGGGGATCGCGGTGGGCATGGCCACCAACATCCCGCCCCACAACCTCGCCGAGGTGGTCGACGTCTGCGTCGCCCTCGTCGACGACCCGGATCTGGGCATCGACGAGATCATGGAGATCATGCCGGGCCCGGACTTCCCGACCGCCGGGATCATCAGCGGGGCGGCGGGGATCCACGAGGCGTACCGCACCGGACGGGGACGGATCTACGTCCGCGCGCGGGCCGGGGTCGAGGCGGCCGAGGGCGGCGCCCACGAGCGCATCGTGGTCACCGAGCTGCCGTACCAGGTCAACAAGGCGCGGCTGCTGGAGAAGATCGCGGAGCTGGCGAAGGAGAAGCGGATCGAGGGCGTCTCGGCCCTGCGCGACGAGTCCGACAAGGACGGCATGCGGATGGTCGTCGAGCTGCGCCGCGGCGAGAACGCCGAGGTGATGCTGAACAACCTGTACCGGCTCACCTCGCTGGAGACGGTGTTCGGCATCAACCTCGTCGCACTGGTGGACGGCCAGCCGCGGCTGCTCGACATCCGGCAGATGCTGGAGGCGTTCGTGCGCCACCGGCGCGAGGTGGTGACGCGGCGGACCATCTTCGAGCTCCGCAAGGCGAGGGAGCGGGCGCATATCCTGGAGGGCCTCGCGATCGCGCTGGCGAACATCGATCCGGTCATCGAGCTCATCCGTACCTCCGCCAACCCGGCCGAGGCCAGGGAGCGCCTGCGCGAACGGGTATGGGCGCCCGGCTCGGTGCGGGACATGCTCGATCGCGCCGGCGCCGACACCTCGAAGCCCGACGACCTCCCGGAAGGGTTCGGGCTCGTCGAGGACGGCTACCGGATGAGCGAGGCGCAGGCCCAGGCGATCCTGGATCTCCGGCTGCACCGCCTGACGGGGCTGGAGCAGGAGAAGATCATCGACGAGTTCGACGGGCTCCTCGACCGCATCCGCGGGCTGCTGGAGATCCTCGTCAACCCGGACCGCCTGCGCGAGGTCGTGCGCGGCGAATTCCTGGAGGTGAAGGAGCAGTTCGCCGACGCCCGGCGCACCGAGATCGAGCCGCACCGCGAAGGCATGGACATTCTCCACCTCATCAAGCCGCAGGACGTCGTGGTCACGATGTCGCACCAAGGCTACGTGAAGTGGCAGCCGCTCGACGACTACTCCGCGCAGCGCCGGGGCGGGCGCGGCAAGACCGCGGCAACCACGAAGGAGGAGGACTTCGTCGAACGGCTCTTCGTCGCCAACACCCATGACACGGTGCTGTTCTTCTCGAGCCGGGGCAAGGTCTACTGGGTCCCGGTCTACAAGCTGCCGCAGGCGACCCGCACCGCCCGCGGCAGGCCGCTGGTGAACGTCCTGCCGCTCGAGGAGGGCGAGCGGATCAGCGCCGTCCTGCCGACGAGGGAGGTCGATCGGGACGGCTTCGTGCTGATGGCGACCTCGCTCGGCATCGTGAAGAAGACGCCCTGCGTCGATTTCTCCCGGCCTCGTTCCACGGGGCTCATCGCCGTCGACCTGCTCGACGACGATCGCCTGGTGGGGGTCGCGGTGACCAGCGGGAGCTGCGACGTCATGCTCGCGGCCAGCGACGGCAAGCTCATTCGATTCCCCGAAAGCGACGTACGCGCGATGGGGCGGACCGCGCGGGGCGTGCGCGGCATGTCCCTCACGGGCGGCGCACGGGTCATCTCCCTGATGATCGCCTCGGAAGGCATGGTGCTGACCGCGACCGAGAACGGCTACGGCAAATGCACGCGGACGGA
Organism: Gammaproteobacteria bacterium; assembly: GCA_965204915.1. Lineage (GTDB taxonomy): Bacteria > Pseudomonadota > Gammaproteobacteria > HK1 > HK1 > HK1. Next base: position 1,399,359 of record OZ242023.1, read on the forward strand.
GGAGTATCGCCGGCAAGGACGGGCGGGCCAGGGGCTGATCTCCATCCGCACGAGCGGGCGCAACGGGGCGGTGATCGGTGCGGAGCTGGTCGAGGGGAACGACGAGATCATGCTGATCACCGACGGCGGCAAGCTCGTGCGCACCAGGGTGAACGAAGTGAGCGTGCTCGGACGCAACACCCAGGGGGTCAAGCTCATCAGCCTCGCGGACGGCGAACGCCTCGTCGGCCTGGAGCGGATCGCAGACGATCAGGAAGAGATCGACGAAGATCCGTCGGATTTCGGCTGAAACCGCGCCTCCGCCATCCGTCTCGCCCGGCCTTTCGCCGAAGCTCCTCGTGACCGATCGCGACGCCCGGCTCGATGCGATCCGCCGCGAGATCGACGCGCTCGACGCCGAGCTGCTCGATCTGCTCAATCGGCGCGGTCGCGCGGCGCTGGAAGTGGCGTCGGTCAAGAACCACGAAGCCGAGCCCCGCTTCTATCGTCCGGAGCGCGAGGCGGCGTTGCTCCGGCGCCTCGCTGCAATGAACGAAGGGCCGCTGCCCGATGCCGAGGTGGTGCGGCTGTTTCGCGAGATCGTCTCGACCTGCCGCACGCTGGAGCAGCGGCTGGTGATCGGCTGCGCGACGGTCGGGGGGGCCTGCGCCGCCGCCGGCCACTTCGGCGGCGCGGTCGACGTCCGGGCGGCGCCGGATGCACGGGAAGCGGCCGGTGCGGTCACGGCTTCGCATTGCGATTACGCGGTGATCGAATACCTGCAAGGGGGCGAAGCGTGTCCGGAGATCGCGGACCTCCCGCGGCGGGGGCTTGCGCTGTGCGGCGAATGGTACGCAAGAGACGGGCAGCGCTACGTGGTGATCGGGCGCGAGCCGGTTCCGCCGACCGGAGACGACCGGACCTCGATCGTCCTCGCGCCGGATCGGGTGGCGGACCTGGAATCACGGTGCAGGGCGCGGGGTCTCGCGCTGCGTTCGACCCCGGTCGCGGGTCGGCCGTCGTTCATCGTCGACGTCGCCGCGCATGTCGATGAGCCGTGGCTTGCCGGGCTGCTCGCCGAGGACGGCGATCATGCGGTGCTCGGCACCTATCCGAACGCCCGCATGGAGGGGGACGGGGATGATCCGGCCGGCTTTGCGCCGCCGCTTGCGGATCGTCCGCGCCGGCAGGCGACGGGAACGGACGTGGCCGGCATTGCGACGTCGGCGCCGGCCCGTGCCTCGCAACGGATGAGGACGCGATGATCCGCCGACTCTGCATCGTCGGGACCGGCCTGATCGGGGGCTCGCTCGCGCGCGACCTGAGAAGGCTGGGAGAGGTCGGGGAGATCGTGGGATCGAGCCGCCGGGCGGCCAACCTCGAACGCGCGGTCGAGCTCGGGGTCATCGACCGCTTCGACGTCGATCCGGCGCGTGCGGTGGCCGGTGCGGACATGGTGGTCGTCGCGGCGCCCCTGGGCGCGATACCGGACGTATTCGAGCGGGTCCGCGACGCGGTCGGCGACGACGCGATCATCACCGACGTGGGGAGCGCGAAGGGCAGCGTGGTGGCTGCGGCGCGCTCCGCACTCGGCCCGAAGCTGCCGCGGTTCGTGCCCGCGCATCCCATCGCGGGGACCGAGCACTTCGGCGTCGAGGCGTCGGTCGAGGGCCTGTTCGAGCGCCGTCGGGTCATCCTGACCCCGACCGCGGAGACCGGCGCGGATGCGCTCGGGCGGGTGTCGCGGATGTGGGAGGCGGTCGGGGCGGAGGTGGTCGAGATGGGCGTCGCCCGCCACGACGAGATCCTGGCCGCCACCAGCCATCTGCCGCACATGCTGGCGTACACGCTGGTGGACGTGCTCGGCGGCATGAAGGAGCGGGCCGAGATCTTCCGTTTTTCGGCGGGCGGGCTTCGCGACTTCACCCGCATCGCATCGAGCGACCCGCGGATGTGGCGTGACGTCTGCCTCGCGAACCGCGACGCGGTGGCGGAGGCGATCGAGCGTTTTGGGTCCGAGCTCGACCGGCTCACCGACGCGATCCGCCGCGGGGACGGCGAGTTCGTACGCCTGGTGTTCACCCGTGCGAAAGCGGTCCGGGACGAGTACTCCTGATCCGGCGGCTCCGGGGTCCGGATCGCGGGCTTCTTCCCGTCCCCTGCCGGATCGACATCTGCCGGATCGACATCTGCCGGATCGACATCCGTAGCCACCGGATTCTCCGTGACAAAATCCGTCCACTCCGACATCGACTACATCGTGCGCCCCTCGGGTCCGCTACGCGGCGAGATCCGCGTGCCCGGCGACAAGTCGATCTCCCATCGCGCCGTCATGCTCGGCGCGATCGCGGACGGCGACACCCGGATCGGGGGGCTGCTCGAAGGCGAAGACGTGCTCGCCACCGTCGCGGCGTTCCGGGCGATGGGGGTGGAGATCGAAGGGCCGGACGACGGTGAAGCGATCGTCCACGGGGTCGGGCGGGAGGGGCTGTGCGCGCCGGCGGCGGCCATCGACCTCGGGAACGCGGGCACCGCGCTGCGCCTGCTCGCGGGTTTGCTCGCGGGGCAGCGCTTCGGCTGCACGCTGACCGGCGACGCTTCGCTCAGGCGCCGTCCGATGCGCCGGATCACCGAGCCCCTGTCGCGCATGGGAGCGCGGATCGAGACCGCGGATGGTGGAACCCCGCCACTTGCGATCCGCTCCTGTGGTCGGCTCGCGTCGATCGACCATGCGAGTCCGGTGGCCAGCGCGCAGGTGAAGTCGTGCCTCCTCCTCGCGGGGCTCTACGCGGATGGACGGACCTGCGTGACGGAGCCGGCGCCGACCCGCGACCACACCGAGCGGATGCTGGCCGTGTTCGGCGCCGCCCTCGCTCATGAAGGCGTCCCCGGCCGTGAGGGCGCCCTTGCCCTCGGGGGCGCACCCACCCGCGGCGGGCAGCGGGTCTGCATCGAAGGAGGCGCGCGCCTGGCCGCGACCGCGATCGACGTCCCCGGGGACATCTCCTCCGCCGCATTCTTCCTCGCGGCGGCGGCGGGCCGGCCCGGCTCGGATCTGGTGATCCGGAAGGTCGGGGTGAATCCGACCCGGACCGGGGTACTGGGCATCCTCCGGCAGATGGGAGCGGACGTCTCGCAGTCGAACCGCCGCACCGCCGGGGGCGAGCCGGTGGCGGATCTCCGGGTGCGCGGCGCAAAGCTGCGCGGCATCGACGTCGATCCCGCGCTGGTGCCGCTGGCGATCGACGAGTTCCCGGCGGTCTTCGCCGCCGCGGCGACCGCCCGCGGCGCCACCCGCGTCACCGGGGCCGGGGAGCTGCGGGTGAAGGAGAGCGATCGCATCGCGGCGAGCGCCGGCGCGCTGGGTGCGCTCGGGGCTTCCGTGCACGTCGCCGACGACGGCATGGCGATCGATGGGGGTGTACTGTCGGGCGGGGAGGTGGACAGCGCGGGGGATCACCGCATCGCGATGGCGTTCGCGGCGGCGTCGGCCGAAGGCCCGGTACGGATACGCGGTTGCCGCAACGTGGCGACGTCCTTTCCCGGCTTCCCGGCTCTTGCCAACTCCGTCGGACTCGACGTCGAGGTCGTCGATGCCGGCGGGTGAGAACGTTCCGGTGATCGCGATCGACGGTCCGGTCGGCTCCGGGAAGGGCACCGTGGCCCATCGCGTCGCCGCTGCGCTCGGGTTTCCGGTCCTCGACAGCGGCGCCCTCTATCGCATCCTCGCACTGGTCGCCCGCACACGGGGAGCGTCGTTCGACGACCCCGCGACCCTCGCGCGCCTCGCCGGCGGCCTCGACGTCGCGTTCGCACCCGGTGATGCCGCGAATCCCGTCCGCACCCTGCTGGCCGGCGTGGACGTCACCGGCGGGATCCGCACCGAGCAGTGCGGAAACGACGCCTCGCGGGTCTCCGCCTGGCCCGAGGTGCGGGATGCAATGCTCGCGCGCCAGCGGGGGTTCCGCCGTCCGCCGGGGCTCGTCGCGGACGGACGGGACATGGGGAGCGTCGTCTTTCCCGATGCGCCGGTGAAGGTGTTTCTGACCGCGGCCCCGCGGGTGAGGGCCGAGAGGCGCCATAAACAATTGATGGCCAAGGGTGTTGATGTTAGTGTCACGCGCCTTTTCAGGGAGCTGGCCGAACGCGACCGACGGGATCGCGAGCGTGCGGTGGCTCCCCTGAAACCGGCGGAGGATGCGGTCGTCGTCGATACGACCGGGCTGGACGTCGATGCCGCGGTGGCGCAGGTACTCGAAATCGCACGGTCCCGGATGACGGCGGCGCCTCGCGAGGGATGAACATCGGGAACGCCTTTCGAGCGCATTGCCCCCGGCGCTCGAAACGGTACGAGGTTCGGCGACGAACGAGAGGGCGGGAGAGTTCTCTACGGGTATGGAAAGTTTTGCAGAACTGCTCGAGCAGAGCGAAGTCGAGAAGAAGATGCGGCCGGGGGTCATCATCGAAGGGATGGTGCTGGCGGTCGGGTCCGAATACGTCACGGTTCATGCGGGTCTGAAGTCCGAATCGACCATCCCGGTCGGCCAGTTCAGAAACGAGAGCGGGGAGGTGGAGGTCGCGGTCGGCGATCGCGTCGAGGTTGCCCTCGACACGGTGGAGGACGGGTTCGGCTCCACCAAGCTCTCGCGGGAGAAGGCGAAGCGGGCCAAGGCGTGGAGCCGCCTGGAGGCCGCGTTCGAAGGCGAGGAATCCGTGACCGGGATCATCAACGGCAAGGTCAAGGGCGGGTTCACCGTCGACGTCGACGACATCCGGGCGTTCCTGCCCGGGTCGCTCGTCGACGTGCGCCCGGTGCGCGACACCTCCTACCTCGAAGGCAAGCCGCTGGAGTTCAAGGTGATCAAGCTCGATCGCCGGCGCAACAACGTCGTGGTCTCGCGGCGGGCGGTGGTCGAGAAGGAGAACTCCGCCGAGCGCGAGGCGTTGCTCGAGAGCCTGCAGGAGGGGGCGGTGCTGCCCGGGGTGGTCAAGAACCTGACCGACTACGGCGCATTCGTGGACCTCGGCGGGATCGACGGCCTCCTGCACATCACGGACATGGCGTGGAAGCGGGTCAGGCATCCGACCGAGGTCGTCAACGTCGGCGACGAGATCGAGGTCAAGGTGCTCAGGTTCGATCGGGAGCGTTCGCGCGTATCGCTCGGGCTGAAGCAGCTCGGCGCCGACCCGTGGGTGGACATCTCCCGGCGCTACCCGGAGGGCGTGCGGCTGTTCGGACGGGTGACGAACATCGCCGACTACGGCTGCTTCGTCGAGATCGAAGAGGGCGTGGAGGGGCTGGTCCACGTCTCGGAGATGGACTGGACGAACAAGAACGTCCACCCGAACAAGGTCGTGCAGCTCGGCGAAGAGGTCGAGGTCATGGTGCTCGACATCGACGAGGACCGCCGCCGGATCTCGCTCGGCATCAAGCAGTGCACGCCGAACCCCTGGGAAGACTTCGCGGCGAGCTACAAGAAGGGCGATCACGTGACCGGCGCCATCAAGTCGATCACCGATTTCGGGGTCTTCGTGGGACTCGACGGCGGAATCGACGGCCTCGTGCACCTCTCCGACCTCTCCTGGAACGAGGCCGGGGAGGAGACCATTCGGCGCTACCGGAAGGGAGACGAGCTCCGGACCGTGGTGCTCAGTGTGGATGCGGAGCGCGAGCGCATCTCGCTCGGCGTCAAGCAGCTCGACAAGGATCCGTTCTCCAGCTTCCTGGCCCGGAATCCCAAGGGCACGATCGTCCACGGCCGGGTGGTCGAGGTCGACGCCAAGGGTGCGCTGGTGGAGCTGGCGGAAGGCGTCGAAGGGTATCTTCGCTCGTCGGAGATCGCGCGCGACCGGGTCGACGACGCCCGTACCGCCCTGAAGGTCGGCGACGAGGTGGAGGCGAAGTTCGTGGGTGTCGACAGGAAGAAGCGCATCCCCTCCCTGTCGATCAAGGCGAAGGAGAGCGACGAGGAGGCACAGGCGATACAGGAGTACGCCACGAGCGCTCCCGCCAGCGCCACGACGGTCGGCGACCTCATCAAGGAGCGGATGGGTACCGGGGGTGCGGAGGCGGAGGATGCGCAGGACGGCTGAACAGGAATCGACGGACGGGAACGGAGACGCGCCGGGGACGGCTGCAACCGGCGCCGCCCCGGCAACCGCGTCACTCCCTTCAAGATTGACGAGGAAGATCGGCGAGTGCCGGACCGTCGCGGCCTCGTGCCGGACGATGGGAGAACGGGGAGATGACGAAGTCGGAGCTGATCGAGCGGATTGCACAGAAGCAGTCCCAGCTCGTGTACTGTGACGTCGAGCTTGCCGTCAAGGCGATCCTCGAGCAGATGGCGGAGTGTCTCGCGGGCGGTGGCCGGATCGAGATCCGGGGGTTCGGCAGCTTCTCTCTCCATTTCCGATCCGGGCGGGTCGGCCGGAACCCCAAGACCGGGGACCCGGTATCCCTTCCCGCGAAATACGTTCCCCACTTCAAGCCGGGCAAGAAGCTGCGCGAGCGCGTCAACCGGGAGGATCCGCCGGTCCCGGAGGAGGGACCGCCTCCGGACGTCCCCATCGGCGCCGCACCGGACTGATCGCACTCCGGCCAGCCACCGGCATACGCGGCCACCGGCATATACGGATGGAGACACCCTGCCGGGCGAAGACACGAGCGGCATCCGGCACCGCGGCCCTGTCCTCGCGTCCGGCGATGCCCGTCGGCACGGGCTGTGCGCCGCCATGATCGAGTCGCTTATCGGGTTGGAGGTGCTGTGGCTGCTGCTGCCGGTGGCGGCGGGCACCGGCTGGTGGGCGGCGCGCAGCAGCACGCGCCGGACGACCGGCAAGCGCGAGTCCGGCGGTCTCCGATCCGACTACTTCCAAGGCATCAACTACCTTCTCAACGAGCAGCCGGACAAGGCGATCGAAGTCTTCATCAAGCTGATCGAGGTCGACAGCGAGACGGTGGAGACGCATCTCGCGCTCGGAAACCTGTACCGCCGCCGCGGCGACGTGGACCGCGCCATCCGCATCCACCAGAATCTCGTCGCTCGCGAGTCTCTGAGCGTCCCGCAACGTACCGAGGCCCTGCTCGAGCTCGGACAGGACTACATGAGTGCGGGTCTGCTCGACCGCGCCGACGATCTGTTCAACGAGCTTGCGGAGGACACGGACTACCGCGTGCAGGCGCTGCGCCAGCTCATCGACATCTATGAGCGGGAGAAGGACTGGCCGAAGGCGATCGCGAGCGCGCGCAAGCTCGAGAAGGCGACCGGAAACCAGCTCGGGTGGATCATTGCGCACTACTGCTGCGAGCAGGCCGGCCAGCACCGTAGCGAAGGCGATCCGGAACGTGCGCTCAAGTTCGTCCAGCAGGCGCGCAACATACACGCCGCGTGCGTACGCGCGAGCCTGCTCGAAGCGGACATCCATGCCGAGCGCGGTGAGCATGAACAGGCGATTCGCTCGCTTCAGCGGATAGAGGAGCAGGATCCCGACTATCTGCCCGAGGCGGTCGATCGGCTGTACCGCTCGTTCCGCGCCCTCGACCGGGTCACCGCGCTCGACGACTATCTCTCGAAGCTGTTGAACCGCTACGGCTGGAGCAGCCTGATCCTGGCCCTGGCCGACGTGAGGCGCGAGTCCGGCGGCCGTCGCGAGGCGATTCGCTTCATCACCGATCGGCTCCGTCGGCGCGCGTCGGTGCGCGGGCTCGATCGCCTGCTCGATCTCGAGATCGAGGACCGGTCCGATGCCGGCGGAATGAGCGAACATCTCGAGATCCTGAAAGGACTGACCGCGGAGCTGTTGTTCGGGCGGCCGGCCTACAAGTGCCGTCACTGCGGGTTCCCGGCGAAGTCGTTGCACTGGCAATGCCCGGGCTGCAAGCACTGGACCTCGATCAGGCCCATCCAGGGCGTCGAAGGGGAATGACGTTGGGGCGTGGAGAGACCCGGGCGGGCGGCCCGCGGATCGTCGTCGCGCTCGACCATCCGTCGGCGGACGAGGCGCTGGCGATGGCCCGGCGGATCGATCCGGCGCGTTGCCGGGTCAAGGTCGGCATGGAGCTGTTCACGGCGGCGGGTCCCGCGATCCTGGAGCGTCTGCACCGGCTCGGCTTCGAAACCTTCCTCGATCTCAAGCTTCACGACATTCCGAACACCGTGGCCGGCGCGTGCCGGGCTGCCGCCTCGCACGGCGTGTGGATGTTGAACGTCCATGCCTGCGGCGGGAGGCGCATGATGGAAGCGGCCCGTGAAGCGGTGGGCGACGGCGACGGCCGGCCGCTGCTCATTGCGGTGACGGTACCGACCAGCATGGATCACGGGGATCTCGCCGAGACCGGGATCACCATCCCGCTATCCGACCAGGTGTGCTCGCTCGCACGGCTCTCGTCCGATTGCGGCCTCGACGGGGTCGTATGCTCGGCCACGGATCTCGGGCGCCTGCGCGACCACCTCGACACCGGCTTCCTCCGGGTGACCCCGGGGATCAGGGTCGAGGCCGGCGTCGACGATCAGCGCCGGATCACGACTCCCGGAGACGCGGTCCGCGCCGGCGCGGACTATCTCGTCGTCGGCCGGCCGGTCACCAGGGCGCGGGATCCGATCGCCGTGCTCGACGCCATCGAGCACGCCGTCGCGGCGGAGGGCTCACCTGGTTCCCGGGAGTCCGCAGGATCGTTTCACGTTGGCCGCGGCCCTCCATCGGGCGTATCGCCCACCTCATCCTCACCGATTGAACGTCGATCGCATCCGTCCGCGTTGCCCGCCCGTCCCGATTCCCTTTGACACCGCGGCCCGGATCCCCGCCCCACGCCTGAAAGCCCGCATATCTGAAAGCCCGCACGTCTGAACATCCCACGCCTGAAAGCCCCACGTCTGAAAACCATGATGTGAAACAACCCGGGGCACGCGCCGCGTCCTGCAACCCGCGGACTTGCGCCGGCGGCTTCGAGGTTCGCCCGGCGCGAAGGCCCGGCGCCCGCGCCCGCGGGGCTTGCACGGTTTCTACAGGCGCCTGGGCACGCCTACAGCGCGCGGACGAGCACCCGGGATCGGCGCTGCAAGTTGTACAGGGCCTGCCGTTCGCCTGGCAGGATCGAGTGGTCGGCTTCGGCGAATCCGCGCTCCCTGAACCAGTGCGAGGCCTGGGTCGTCAGCACGAAGAGCCGTGCCGCCCCGGCCGCCCGGGCTTCGCGCTGGACGAGGGCGAGCAGGCGTTCGCCCCATTGGCCGCGGCGGTACGCATCATCGACGGCGAGGCATGCGAGCTCGGCGAGCCGCTCCTCCGGGTAGGGAAACATGGCGGCGCACGCGACCACCGCGCCATCGCGCTCGACCACGTGGAAGCGGGAGATCCCGGTCTCCAGCTTCTCGCGCGAGCGGCGCACCAGGGCGCCGGATTCCTCCAGCGGACGGATCAGCTCCAGGATCCCCCCCACGTCGTCGATGGTCGCGCGCCGGATCGAGTCGTAGGTGTCGGCGTTGATCATGGTGCCGATACCGTCGCGGGAGAACAGCTCCAGCAGCAGGGCGCCGTCGGTGCGGCGGTCGATGACGTGGACCCGGCTGACCCCGTTGCGGCAGGCGTGGATCGACTGCCGCAGCCGGTTCCCGAGATCGTCTTCGCGTCCGTCTCCGGCGCGGCGGAGATCGACGGCGAGGGTCTTCGCCTCCTCGAAGGTGAGCTCGCGCACCAGCGCCCCGCGCGCATCGAGCACCCCGGGCCGATCGCAGAGGAATACGAGCTTCGCGGCGCGCATCTCCACCGCGACCGCCGTCGCCACCTCCTCGGCCCGCAGGGTGAAGACCTCGCCGGTGGGGGAGTAGCCGAGCGGGGGGACGAGCACGATGGCCCCGTCGGCGAGGCGCTGCCGGATCGCCTCGGCGTCGACGCGCCGCACCTCGCCGGTATGCTCGAAGTCCACCCCGTCCCGGATCCCGATGGGCCGCGCGGTGACGAAGTTGCCGGAGGCGACCCGCACCCTCGCGCCCGCCATCGGGGAGTTCGCCACCCCCATCGAGAACAGCGCTTCGAGCTCGACGTGCGCTACGCCGATCGCCTCCTTGACCGCGTCGAGGAGGGCGGCATCGGTGACGGGCACGCCTCCGGCGCAGCGGGGCGCGAGTCCCCGCGCCTCCATGCGCCGTGCGATCCAGGCCCGGGCGCCGTGGACGACCACGAGCTCGATGCCCAGGCTGCGCAGCAGCGCGAGATCGTGGACGATGCCGTGAAGCCGCGGATCGTCGATCGATTCCCCGTCGATCTCGATGACGAAGGTCCGCCCGCGGTGGGCGTTGATGTAGGGCGCGGCGCGACGGAACCACTCGACGAAGCCCACCGCGCCGGAAGTCGCCGGTTCGATCTCTCCCCGGGCCTGGCTTCCATGGACATCCTTTCCGGGATCGGTCATTCGGGCGCTCCGGATGAAGATTGAAGCTGGAATCGGGCGGCGCATCAAGTCCGCCCGCCTTCGCCGGCGTCACCGGGCAGCCGCCTCGTCGCGATACCGCTCGCGCAGGGTCACGGCTCGGGACGTCTATCCGAGGGGTGGAGGCCCGAGCCTCTGCCGGGCGTCGCCGAGCAACCGCTCGAACAGGCATCCGACGGTGAGCAGGCGTTCTTCCTGCCAGGGTTTGGCGATCAGTTGCAAGCCTACCGGGATGCGCGCGGCATCCAGCCCGGCCGGAACGGACAGGGCGCAGAGCCCCAGCAGGCTCGCCACGTAGGTGTTGCGCACGGCGCGCTTGTTGATTCGTTGCCAGGCGTCCGGCGCCGCCACGTCCTCCAGCGCGGGCGCGGTGATCGGGAGGGTCGGCGCGGCCAGGACGTCGATCTCCTGCATGTCTTCCGGCACAGAGGCGGCGCAACGTGACAGCGCGCTCTTGTTGGCGAGGTACTGCACGGCGGAGAGCCCGGGCCGGTCGGGGCCGGTGAGGCGGGCCCGGAGCTGCGGCTGCAGGGTGTCCAGCCATTCGGGCAGTTCCCGTTCCATGAACGCCATGAATTCGGAGGAGACGATCCCGCCCCGCTCCACGACGGCCCAGGCGTCGTCCAGTTGCGGGAGATCGACCTTGACGAGACGCACGCCCTTCCCGGCCAGCTCGTCGAGCGCGGCCTTCACGGTCTCGGCCACCCCCGGGTCGCAGTCGTCCCAGAACACCTGGTCGCAGATTCCGATCGTGGCGTCGGTGGGATCCAGGGCCGGCGTCCGCCAAGCCGCATCCGGCTCAGCCACGTGGGGGTCCATGGCATAGAACGCGAAGCGCAGGTCGGCGACGGTCCGGGCCAGGATGCCGGGCGTATCCATCGAGGGAGACAAGGGCAGCATGTCGTCCGTGGGCCATCGCGAGACCGTCAGCTTCAAGCCTGCGGTTCCCGTCAGCGCGGCAGGGCGGCGGACCGAGCCGCTGGTATCGCTCGCCACGGCGACCAGAGCCGTCTCCTGCCACAGCGATACGGGTGCGCCGCTCGACGATCCCCCGGCCGCGCAATGACGCTCTGCATTCCAGGGATTGCGGGGCACCGGCCCGTCGTTGACAGTGCCGAGGCCGCCGTAGGCGAATTCGTCGGTCCGGGTCTTGCCGGTGATCACCGCCAACTGCCGGCGCAGGCCGCCGATGAACGTCCCCTCGCGGGCAAAGCGCGCCGGCAAGGCCCGGGACGAGCCGGCCTTGATGGGGGTGCCGGCGACGCCGAAGACGTCCTTGACCGACAGCGGCATCCCGTGCAGCAGACCGGCGAAGGATCCGCCGCCGGCCGCCGCATCGGCCGCCTCTGCCATCTTCAGGCCAGCGTCTTCGTTCCAGCAGACGTAGGCGTGCAGGCGGTCCTCGGTGTCGCGGTGGCGGCGTCCGCAGTGTCTCAGCAGATCGACGGCCGTGAGGTCGCCCCGGCGGAGTGCCGCAGCGACGTCGCGCAGGGCCAGGCGTCCGAGGCCCTCCTGTTCCAGCAACTTCGACGACACTCGTTCATTCATGGAGCCGCCTGCACTTTTGCCGGCGATCGGCCGCGCCCGGACTTCGGATCATCGTGTATAGGTGACGGTCCACACGAGAACGGTGTCCTCCTCGGTCGAAGGATTGATGGACCAATATTCCTGCTCGAGCCTGACCGAGTAGCTGTCCCCGGCCTTCAGCAGATGGGACTCGCCGTCGATCCACATGCGCAGCAGACCCGCCATGATCAACGCGGATTCGATGCCGGGCTGCCTGGTGAACGTCGGTTCCGTCCGGGCGCCCGGGGCGAACGTCGCAAGATAGAACTCGACCTTCTCGCCCAGACGGGGCGAGAGTACCTCGGTGCGGATCCCCGAGCTCTCCATCCAACGGCGGTTGCCGGCGCGCACGATCAGTCCATGCTCCAACGTCTCACCGGCATCGCGACGCTCGAGGAACCATCCGACGGGAACCCCCAGCGCATTGGCAAGGTTGTAAAGATCCTTCAGGGAGGGCTTCGAGACGTCGCGTTCGATCTGGCTGACGTAACCGGCGGACCGATCGATCGTCGCCGCCAGATCCCGGACGGTCATCCGGCGTGATCGTCGCAGCTCCCTGATTTGCGAGCCCAGGTCATCGAGGGCGTTGGCGCCGGGCCGTCCGCTCCGCGCTACGGCATCGGGGCTGGTTCCAAGCCGGTTTCTAGGACTCATTGGCGGCAGACGTTCCTCTCGTCGCGGATCCGGAACCGGAACACCAGGATCAGGGGAAAAACATCGTTCATTTTCGTGAACATATTGACATATCCGTTCACTGATGAAAACATTTCAGAAGAAAAATTCAGGCACTTCGTGCAGCGGCTTCGAGCGAAGCGCCAACCTGCGCTCCCGCCACATCGATCGAGATCGTGTTCGTCCAACCAGACAGGAGAACAGACATGACATCCAGGAACCTCATCGTCGCCCTCGGGCTCTCCGGCGCACTATGCCTCGCACTTCCGCAACCCGCAGCCGCCGACAAGCTCGACGACATCATCGCTTCGGGCAAGCTGCGGTGCAGCGTGACGCTGGACTTTCCCCCGATCGGCTTCCGCGACGCCGACAACGAACCGGCCGGATTCGACGTCGACTACTGCTTCGACCTCGCCAAGTCCCTGGGGGTGGAGGCCGAGGTCGTCGAAACGCCCTGGGCCGATCGGATCCCCGCCCTGATCTCGAACCGCGCCGACGTATCCATCGCCGCCGCGTCCGACACGCTGGAGCGTGCGCAGACCGTCGGCTTCAGCATTCCCTACATGATCTACGTCTACCAGGTCGCGGTACAGGAAGGGTCGGGCATCGAGGTCTTCGACGATTTGAAAGGACGTACGGTCGGCACCGTGGTCAGCACGACCAACGAGGAATTCTTCCTCGCGACCTTCAACGAATGGAACGATCCGGAGGGCGAGCACGTGTCGCTCCAGACGGAAGCCGACATGTTCCTGGCTCTCAGCCAGGGCAAGGTGGACGCGATCATCTCCGGGAACACCGCCGTCGCCAATATCGTGAAGAGCGGGAAATACCCGAACGTCGCCATGGGCCCGGAGGCTCCGTTCCCGGTCGACGTGACCGGCATCATGACGAAGCGCGAAGAATACGGCCTGCTTCGCTACCTGGATCTCTTCGTCAATCGGCAGGTTCGTAGCGGGCGCTACCAGGAGCTTTATGACAAGTGGATCGGCGGAAAGGCGCCCAGCCTCGCCATCCCGGGGGTGCATCGCTGAGACTGCCGGCGGCGGATGATCCGGAGCTCGCCCGGCAGCCAGGCAAGCCGTCCCGCCTCATGCCGGGCGAGGCCGCGCAAGGGGCGGTCCGATGGAGTCCCTGATCGATTGGCTTCCGAGCCTCGACATCGGGTACACGTTTCACTGGCGTACCGTCTGGAAGAGCCTACCCAGTCTTCTGGAGGGCGCCAGGATCACCCTGGAGATCGCCGTCCTGTCGATGGCGATGGGGCTGGCGATCGCCATCCTCCTCGCCATCGCCCGCCTGCGCGGCCACGGCTTCTTCCATCACGTGGCGACCGCCTGGGTTGAAATCGCCCGTAACACGCCGGCCCTGTTCCAGATATACATGGCCTACTTCGGGCTCGGCTCGCTCGGCATCCACCTGAGCTCCTACGCGGCCGTCCTGGCCGCGATCACGTTCAACAACGCCGGCTATCTCACCGAAGTCCTGCGAGGCGGATTCAACTCGGTTCCCAGGACCCAGACCACCGCCAGCCGGTCGCTGGGCATGTCCATGGCCCAGACCTATCGCTACATCCTGGTCCCGCAGGTGTTGCGCGCGGTCTACTATCCGATCACCAACCAGATGATCTGGGCCATCCTGACCACGTCCCTGGGCATGGTGGTCGGGCTGAAGGAGCTGGCGGGCGTCACCCAGTCCGAACAGGGCCGGACGTTCCGAACCTTCGAATTCTTCGCCGTCGCCGCGGTGATCTACTACGCCATCGCCAAGATCGTGATGACCGGCTCGCGCCTGGTCGCCTGGCGCCTGTTCCGGAGCTGATCCATGAACACGCAGATCTATACCGACCTGGCGATCACCGACCTGTGGTTCCTGGCGCAGGGGGCCGGCCGCACCCTGCTGCTGACCGGCATCGCGGTCGTCGCGGGCACCGCGCTGGGGATGGTCATGGGCTGGATCAGGGCGGAGACCGGCTGGCTCTTCAACCTGCTGTTCGGCGCGGTGCTCGACGTGCTGCGCAGCGTGCCGCTCCTGATCCAGTTGATCGTCTTCAACAACTTCGTCTCGATCGCCGGGTATCCGTTGTCGGCCTTCGCGTCGGGGGCCATCGTCCTGGGCGTGTACATGGCGGCCAACTGTACGGAAGTGGTGCGCTCCGGGATCCTGTCCGTGCCCGCATCGATGCGCCGCGCCGCGCGGTCGCTGGGCATGAGCTATGCGCAGGATCTCGTCCACGTGGTGCTGCCGATCGGGTTCCGCACCGTCTTTCCGGCCTGGATAGGAGTCGTGCTGTCCGTCATGAAGGATTCCGCACTGGTCCTGGTGCTGGGCTACTTCGAGCTTCTCAAGTCCGCGCAGGTGCTGATCACGCGAACCCAGGAGCCTCTCCTGATCCTCCTGATCGTGGGCGGGTTCTACTTCGCGATGAGCTACCCGATCGCACGCTACGCCGAGTGGCTGGAAAGGAGGCAGGCGGCGTGATCGAGATCAGCGGTCTTCGGAAGTCCTTCGGCGCCCTGGAGGTTCTCAAGGGCATCGATCTGACCGTCGGGAACGGGGAAGTGCTGAGCGTCATCGGCGCAAGCGGCTCCGGCAAGTCGACCCTGCTCTACTGCATCAACGGCCTCGAACCGATCCAGGACGGGAAGGTGCTGGTCGACGGGGTGGAGGTGCACGCCGGGGGTGTGGATCTGAACAGGCTTCGACGGAAGATCGGCATGGTGTTCCAGCAGTGGAACGCCTTTCCACACCTGACCACGCTGGAGAACGTCGCCCTCGCGCCCCGGATCGTCAAAAAGCTGCCGAAACGCCAGGCCCTCGATCTGGCCCGCCGCCGGCTGGACCACGTGGGGCTCGGCGACAAGCTCGACGTCTTTCCGGCGAAAATGTCCGGCGGGCAGCAGCAGCGCCTGGCCATTGCCCGCGCCCTGGCCATGGATCCGGACTACATGCTGTTCGACGAAGCCACCTCCGCCCTCGATCCCGAGCTGGTCGGCGAGGTCCTCGACACCATGCGGATGCTGGCCGAGGAGGGGATGACGATGGTATGCGTCACCCATGAGATGGGGTTCGCCCGGGACGTCTCCGATCGCATCGCCTACGTACACGAGGGCCGCATCGAGGAGATCGGCCCCCCGGCGCAGGTGATCTCCGCCCCGCAAAGCGAGCGGACACGGAAGTTCCTGAGCAAGGTTTCATAATCCCTCGTCCGTGAAATCTTCGACAAGACGCCGAAGGTTCATTCGCCGGCCGACGTTCGGTCTCGGCCATGCCGGGCGAGTTTCCCCTTCTTGTTCGCGTACATCCGCATGATGATTGAAATGTCGATCTGGAAGATTGATTCGGAGCATATGTGTCCATTAACTCGAGTTTCGGGATTCGCCGACCGAAATGGATTCCCGCTTTCGCGGGAATGACGGCCAGACGGCCAGCGTAAAAGTAACGGTGTCTCGCTGAAATGACGGCATTTCAATGACGTCATTCCCGCGAAAGCGGGAATCCATCGCCTGATCCAAGGTATTTTGAATCCCGAAACTTGAGCATTGAAACGGGGCAACTTCTTCCGGCGGTTGGCGCCAGCGCTCGGACAGCGCTCCGGTGGCCGGTCAGACGTTGCGCAGCAGGAACTCCCGCTCCCACGAGCTGATGACCTGGAGGAAGGCCCGCAGCTCGCATTCCTTCACCGCGCTCCAGGCGCGGACGAAACGCTCGCCGAGCACGTCGATGAGGGGCCGGCACTCGCGTAGCGCGCGCAGCGACTCGGCGAGGCTGAGCGGCAGCTCGTAGGGCATCTTGTATGCGCTGCCCTCGACGGCGGGGGTCGGCTCGACCCCCTCGGTCATGCCGAGCAGGCCGCAGGCGAGGGATGCGGCGATGGCCAGGTAGGGGTTCGCGTCCGCGCCCGCGACCCGGTTCTCCACCCTCGTGGAGGCGGCGTCGCCGAGCGGCACCCGCAGGCCGGCGGTGCGGTTGTCGATCCCCCACTGCACGTTGATCGGCGCGGCCAGGTACTTCGTGATCCGGCGGTAGGAGTTGACGTTGGGGGCGAGGAAGGACATCGCGGCCGGCAGGTAGCGTTGCAGGCCGCCGATGTGCGCGTGGAACAGCGGGGTGCGCTCGCCGTCGCAGGACGCGAACACGCTCTCCCCCGTCGCCGCATCCACCACGCTCTGGTGGACGTGCATGGCGCTGCCCGGCTCGCGCTCCATCGGCTTGGCCATGAACGTGGCGTAGACGCCGTGCCGCGTCGCCGCCTCGCGCACGGTGCGCTTGAACAGGAACGCCTGGTCCGCGAGCTCCAGGGGGTCGCCGTGCGAGAGGTTGATCTCGAGCTGGGCGACCCCGGCCTCGTGGCTCAGGGTGCCGAGCTCGATCTTCTGGGCCTCGCAGAAGTCGTAGACGTCGTCGATGAGCGGGTCGTACTCGTTCAGCGCGTCGATGCCGTAGGACTGGCGCCCCCGCTCCGCCTGCCCGGAGCGTCCCGCCGGCGGCTCCAGCGGGTAGTCCGCGTCGGTGTTGCGCTTGACGAGGTAGAACTCCAGCTCCGGCGCGACCACGGGCCGCCAGCCCCGCTCGCGGTAGAGGTCGAGTACCCGGCGGAGCACGTAGCGGGGGGTGGCGGCCACCGGGCTACCGTCGGTGTGGAAGCAGTCGTGGATGACCTGCGCGGTGGGCTCCGCCGCCCAGGGGACGAGCCGGATGGTGCGCTCGTCGGCGCGCAGCACCATGTCGCGGTCGGACGGGTCGACGGCGCTCTGGTCCTCGGGGAAGTCGCCGGTGACGGTTTGCAGCACCAGCGCCTCGGGGAGGTTCATGCCGAGGGCGCGGCAGTAGGCCGCCACCGGCATGATCTTGCCGCGGGCAACCCCCGCCATGTCGGGCATCAACGCCTCGACCTCGGTGATCACGTGCTTCTTGCACCAGTGTTCGATGAGGCTCATGGCGTTTGCCGCATCGTATGCTTCATGGCACGCCCGGTCGGGCATCGGCGCCTCGGCCGCGGCAGTCGCGGGCTCCCGAGAGGGATGTCGTCAGGCACGCCGGAGCCGTGGCGCCTCGACCGGGCCGCCATGCCGCCGTTCGGCGCGCTCGCGCACCGCCGCCCCGAACGCTTCGAAGATCGCGCGCGAGGCCGGATCCTTCAGCGCGTTCCATTCCGGATGCCACTGCACCGCGAATGCGAACGACGCGGCCCCCGCGATGCTCACCGCCTCGACGAGGCCGTCCGGCGCCCGCGCCTCCACCACCAGCCGCCCCGCCAGCCGGTCGATGCCCTGCGAGTGCAGCGAGTTGACCTCGATCGCCTCCCGGCCGACGAGCCGGTGGAGGAAGCCGCCCCGCACCACCCGCACCGCGTGCGCCGGCGCGTACTGGCCGGGAAGGTCCAGGGACGGGTCCACGCGATGGTCCAGCATCCCCGGCAGCTCCTGGACGTGCTGGTGCAGGGTCCCGCCGAGCGCGACGTTCACTTCCTGGAAGCCGCGGCATACCGCGAGCAGCGGCACCCCGCGTTCGAGGCAGAGGCGCACGAGCGGCAGCGTGGTCTCGTCGCGATGGGGGTCGTGCAGGGTGCCGGGGCGGCTGGGCGGGACGTCGTAGTGGCGGGGCAGCACGTTGGAGGGGCTGCCGGTGAGCAGGAGGCCGTCGACCGTGTCGAGCAGGTCGTCGCCGGCCACGGTGCGCCCGATGGGGGGGACGAGAAGCGGTAGCGCCCCCGCCGCCGCGCTGACCGCGCCGACGTACCTCTCCAGGACGGAGTGGTGGATGCGGCCGGCGACCTCGATCCGGCAGGCGGTGATGCCGACGACGGGACGATTCATGGGTTTGCGCTCCGCGGCATACCGCCGCAGCCTCCGGCCGAAACGGCCGCGATCTTATACCAGCACACCTGCATTCACCGTTTCCATCGTCGAATACGGGTGGGCGGGCAGCGTGGCGTGGAACGGCGGCGCCGACCGCACCAGGACAGGCCCAGGGACTCAGCCGAAGAAGGCGAAGTCCTCGGTGTTGTTGAAGGGGAAGCGCAGTGCGCCCGGCGTATCCTCGACGCCGAGGTACCGGCGCAGGGCCTTGTGGATGTGGCGCGGGTAGATGATGGTGCCGTTCGCGTCGTCGCGGCGCAGGGTGGCGGGGTCGATGCGGTGGGCGAAGTGCAGGGCGTCGGTCTCCCCGACCATGCGGTTCGTCCAGGGCTGGTTCTTCTCCATCACCACGTAGCTGCCGATGGGCCAGTGGTCCTTGCCGGCCTGGGCGTTGTAGAAGTTGGTGCGCCCGAAGTCCGAGCCGATGAGCACCACGAGGCGGTCGGCGACGCCGTGGGTCTCGGCGTAGTCCCAGAGGTAGTCGACCGCGCCGGTGAGGTTGCCGAGCAGCCATTCGTGGTCGGGGTCGTGGGTGTTGTGGGTGTCGAAGCCGTCGAGCCAGAGGTCGGCGCTGACCGCGACGCCGGTCTTGAACGCCAGCACCGTGAGCTGGGCCTGCTGGCGCAAGGTACTCGTGAACCTGTCGCTCTGCCCGGTGTGCTCCTCCTCTCGTTCGATCTGGTCGTCGGGTGGAATCGCGGCGGCGTAGGTCTCCAGGGCCTCGAAGCCCTCGGGGGCGGACGCGACGCGGTACCAGGCGCGGTGGCGGGCGTCGGCCGGCATGAGATCGGGCGCGGCGGCGAGGCGCTGCGCGGTGGCCGTCCGGTACGACTCCAGCGCCTGCCAGTCCGCCTCGCGCATGAACGAGTGCTCCCAGGGATCCTCAGCGTTCGTACGCCCGCGCCGCGTCGCGGGGTAGACGAGGTTGCGCAGCAGGCCGGCGTTGTCGAAGCGGGTGAAGCGGGTGAGCCCGGCGGTCTGGGAGTACCCGCCGAAGCTCAGGTACGCGACCGGCAGGGCGGGGGCGTAGTGCGCGGCGAGCAGCGCGCTCAGCGTCGGATACCCCACCGAGTTCCGCCCGCTCCAGTTGTGGACCACCCCCGTCGAGTGTGCGTTGGTCTGGGCGTCCACGCCGTTGATGACCAGCATGGTGCGGTGGTACTTCTCGAAGAACGCCGCGTTGCGGGCGAACGGGGCGTAGGCGAGGCGCCCGGCCTGGCGGACCTCGTCTCGTTCCGCCCAGTGGTTGATGACCGGCTCGCCCGGGGTGTTGGTCTTGGGGTCGCAGAAGCTGGTGGGGTCCCAGCCGCCCTCGGCCTGCACGGAGACGAAGAGCTTGCCGCCATGGCCGGAGGCGTCCACCAGGGGCAGGCGAAAGCCCAGGGCCGCGCCGCCGGCGGCGCCCAGGGTCTTGAGAAAACCGCGCCGTCTCATCCTTCCCCCGGTCACAGGTACAGGTAGCGGTAGTCCATCAGCAGGTAGGCCAGCACCACTACCCAAGTCTGGGTGGTGTAGTGGGGATCCGAGATGTCGTGGCTGCCCATGAACTCATCGAACGCATCCCAATCCCACCAGTAGTCGCCCGGTCCCCCCGAGGGAACGAGGGCGTCGTTGATGCCTTCGAAGTAGAAGACGTCCTGGTAGTCGCAACGCCACGATTCGAACCGGTTGTTGCCCGATGCGCGAATGCGTTGCCATACGTCGACGAAGAGCCGGAAGGCGGCCTCCACGTCCGGGGAATGGGGAGAGATCCGCACCCCGAGCAGCCGCTCGTGCAGCTCGACGAGCTTGTCCCGGATGGCGCGGGCCCCGGCGGAGCGCTCGGCATCCGATTCGACGGTGACCGCCAGCTCCGGCAGCGCGTCGCCGGCCTGCTCGGCCCACGCCACCACCTCGACGCGGTAGCGTCCGTCCGCGGGGATCTCCATCGGCACGTTCACGCTCCCCGAACAGTGCAGCGAGAAGGCGTCTCGATTCGGTCTGTTGCAATCGCTCACCGCATCGAGGCGCTCCAGCTCGTAGCTGGCAACGACGCGACCGGCGGCGGTGCGCAGGTCCAGCCGGTCGAGATGGAGGTTCCGGTCGCCGTGGTCGTCCGTGTTGTAGTCGTTGGTAAAGGCCAACCTCACGTTCGCCGGCCCTGCCGCCAACGTCGCATCCAGGGCGTGCGTCTCCCCCTCGCCCCAGGTGCCGCTCTCGATCCCGAAGGCCGCGCTCGACTCCGAGACCGGGGTGACGTCCTTGCCGATGCCGTCGAACAGGCGCCGAT
Organism: Gammaproteobacteria bacterium; assembly: GCA_965204915.1. Taxonomy (GTDB): domain Bacteria; phylum Pseudomonadota; class Gammaproteobacteria; order HK1; family HK1; genus HK1. The sequence continues at coordinate 1,420,129 of OZ242023.1, forward strand.
CCGCCTCCGTTCCGAGGTAGAACTCCCGCATCACCACCGGACAGCTCACCTGCGCCGCGTGCCGCCTGGCCACTCCGTCCATCACCGTCGTCAGGTCCCGCGCCCGCTCCTTGATCCCGTCCGAGTCGATGCCGCCGTAGAGCAGTCCATAGGGATCGGCGAACAAGCCGGCCGATTCAGTGTTGAGGTGGGGATTGAATTCACGGAAGCTGCGTCCCCACAGATACCCGGTCAGGGCGCCGGTCTTGCGCGCCAGCTCCTCCGGGGTGAGCAGCCGCCGGGCGCCGGCGTCGCGCAGCGCAACGCGGCGGACCGGGTCGGCGTCCGTGAGCGCGCCGGCCCTGAACCACCGCGAGAGCACGACCTCCGCCAGCAGGTCCTTGAGGTTGTACGGCCGCTCCTGCCGGAATCCCGACCGGAATCCCCGCGCCAGCCGCTCCACCTCCGCGGCCTGCGCGTTGGCGGCCAGCAGCCGGCCCTCGAAGTCCGCATCGCCCGCGTCCTCGGGCGGCTCCGCCACCTCGCTGCCCATAACCGCCGGCCACCAGAACCGCACCGCCGCTTCGGCGAAGCGCTCGTCGGCCACGATCCGGGCCGCCAGCCACCGCACGCTGTCGTCGGGATTGGGCGCCTCCGCGCCCCCGAAGCCCGGGACCCGCATGTCGCGGTACCAGGTGTCGCCCCAGCGATACGACCCGGCCGTGACCGAGACCCTGGCGACGTGCTCCTTGCCGGGGTCGGTGCGCTCCCAGACGACCACCTCCGCGGTGTAGTCCCCGGCGGCGGGCGTCTCGACGTCGACCCACAGCGCACAATCCCGACCGGCGCCCCAGTAGGTCAGGTGGTCGTGGCGGCGCGTGGCCTCGTTCCACCCCCTGTCCCCGCATCGGCCCCAGTCCACGACCGTCGGCTCCAGGTCCTCGAATTCGATGCTCGTGAGCACCCGCCCCTGCCCGTCCCGCAAGCGCAGCCGGTCCAGCCTGACGTTTCCCCTCTCCTCATCCCCGCCCTTGTAGTAGGTCACCGCCAACGGGGTCGTGCCGGCCTGCAAGGGCAGGGTCCAGCGCAACGTCTCCCGCTCCCGCCACGTCTCGGCGGAGACGACCCGGGCCTCGCTCTCCGCCGCGTTCTTGTAGAAGTCGTCCAGGGAGTCCCGTCCGCCCCACGAGTCCCGGTAGTACCCCGCTTCGCCGTAGTTCTGGAAGAGCCCGGCGACGGGGTCGAGGATGCGGTGGCATACCGTGCAGGCGGGGTTGCGCATCGTCGGATTGTTGGTGTCCGCCAGCGCCTCCGGGTCGGTGGTGCGCGGCGCGGACTTCTCCACGTCGAGCCCCAGGAAGTGGTACCAGGTCCAGCGCGAGCGCGCCCGGTTGCGGTTGGTGGCGGTGGTGGGGTAGCGCCCGAGGAACGCCGTGGTGTTGAGGATCCCCGCGTGCGGATAGTCCGTGCGCAGGGCGCCGGGATCGGTCACTCGACGCGCGTCGATGACGAGATCGTGCTCCTGTACGAACCCGTCTTCGCCCTTGCGGTAGTAGCTCAGGATCCGGGAGGGCCGGAACTCGTCGAAGTCTTCGGGGTCGTCGAAGCGGGTCCGGTCGTCGCCGTAGGCCCTGGCGGCGTGGGGGTTCGCCATGATGTAGTCGGCGGTGAGGATCTCGGTGTAGGGCAGGTCGTTCTCCGCCACGTGTGCGATCAGCTCCAGCGGCGCCCGGCGGAAGCCGTGCCGCGCTTTATCCGCCCATTTCCAGAAAGCCTCCTCGTCACCACTCTCGTGGGCCGCCTTCTTGCGGCGGTAAGCCTCATTCGTGTACTCCACGAAGTAGCCGAGGTTGAAGTCGATGACTTGATCCCCGCCCCGGTCGGTGAGGAGCCGGTCGTTGGCGCCGCGAATGAGGAACTCGTGGAACTCCGGACCGTTCATGAGGCCACGCAGCGTCGCCCGCCGATCCGCCGCGTCGCCGGCGAAGGCCGCATACTCCGCCTCGGTCGGGGTCCGCCCCGCCAACACCAGCGCCGCCCGGCGCAACGTGTCGCGCAACGGCTCCATCCGCACCGTGTCGAACAGCGTCTCCGGCGTGAGCGTCGGACCTCCCACGTCGCCACCGAGCAGGGCGAGGAAGCGCTCCATGTTCGTGAAGTCGGCGGTCCCCGCCGGCACCTGCACCCCGCCCCCGTGGCCCACCCCCTGGATCTTGTTCAGGATCCACTCTGCGGCGCCCTCGACCTCGGTGAAGAAATCCCTGAACGCCTGCAAGTTGAGCGCCAGGTGGTCGGGGTTCGACGAACGGACGAACACCAGCCGCGTATGCCCCGACAAGCCCTCCGCGACGTGGCAGTGCACGCACTTCGACTGCACGACGGGCTCCGAGACGTGCCGGCGGAACACCTCCTCCGCCGTCTGTTCCGGTCCCCGTACCGCGCCGCCGGGCGCGGTGGACAGGTTGGTGAGATGGCCGGTGGGGCTCGACAGCAGGCTCATCACCCGGATCGGCCGCTCCGAGCGCACCACCAGCCGCCACTTGCCGGCGCCGTCGCCCAGCGCGCCGCTCAGGCCCGCGCCCTCGCCGGACTCCAGTTGCCGTGCGGTCAGCGTGCGCGAGGCCCGGGCCGGCAGCGAGAGCCGCACCCGGGCGCCGGGCGATTCGCCGTTGCCGTCGATCCCCTCGATGGTGACCTCGGCCGCTTCCGCGCCGGGGTTGATCAGGCGCAGCCGGCTGACCTGCCTCGCGTTGTCGCCCGGATTGAAGAACGCGACGTGGTGGTCCCCGCTCCCGGTGCGGGGGGCGAGGTCGTGCATGCCGGTGAGGAAGCCGTCGTGCGTGCGGATGTAGGACAGCACCCGCAGGTCGAGCCGGGAGCTCAGGGTCAGCCGCCAGTCCCCCGTTCCCGGTCCCGTGCTGCCCGACAGCCCCTTGCCGGGGTTGCCGTTCTCCAGGTCCCGGGAGTTGAAGTGGACGCTGTCTCCCGCGCCGACGTCCAGGGTGAGCGGCCCGTACTGCTCGCCGTCGTCGTCGAAGGCGTCGATGCGCACCGTGCCGGCTTCGTCCGAGTCGTTGACGACCCGCGCGAGCCCCTGGCGGCGGGGGTCGGAGGCCGGCGGGAACAGCGGCACGTCGTGGGTCGTGGTGGCGCTCTCCCCGTCGAGCCCGGCGCTGTCGGGCGCGGTGGACAGGTTGGTGAGACGGCCGGTGGGGCTCGACAGCAGGCTCATCACCCGGATCGGCTGCTCCGAGTGCACCACCAGCCGCCACTTGCCGGCGCCCAGTGCGCCTTCCAGGCCCTCGCCGGATTCCAGTTGCCGCGCGGTCAGCGTGCGCGAGGCCCGGGCCGGCAGCGAGAGACGCACCGCGGCGCCGGGCGATTCGCCGTGGTCGTCGATGCCCTCGATGGTGACCTCGGCGGCTTGCGCGCCGGGGTTGATCAGGCGCAGCCGGCTGATCTGGCTCGCGTTGCGGCCCGGGTTGAAGAACGCGACGCGGTGACCCGCCCGGGTACGCGGCACGAGGTCGTGCATGCTGGTGAGGAAGCCGCCGCGCGTGCGCACGTAGGCCAGCACTTCGAGCTCGAGCGGCGTGGTCATCTCCAGGCGCCAGGCGCCCTCGCCGGGACCGGTGGCGCCGGCCAGCCCCTTGCCGGGGCTGCCGTTCTCCAGATCCGAAGAGTCGAGGTCGACGCTCTGTCGCGCGCCGATGCTCAGGGTGAGGGGGCCGTACTGGGTGCCGTCGTCGTCGAAGGCGTCGATGCGCACCGTGCCGGCTTCGTCCGCGTGGTTGACGATCCGCGCGAGCCCCTGGCGGCGGGGGTCGGAGGCCGCCGCGAAGAACGGGATGCGGTGAGGCTCGGTGGCCGCGGACGCCGGTTGAGCCGGCGGCGCGGGCGCATCGCTACGCTCGGAAGGTGAAACGCGGGGTGGGGGGGGGGGGCAGGACGGGATGCCAGAACACCGCGGCATCCGCGGGGCTCGGGGTGGAGGCGTACATGGTGTCCTTCATGCGGGCGTGCGCCTGCGACCGCTGGTGTTGCCGGTGTTGCTGCGCCTGCATCCGCTGGTGCTGCCGGTGTTGCCGGGCCTGGCGGAGACGTTGCGCCTGCACCGCCGCGGACGGGCGCTGCTGTTGGGAGCGGATGGACGTCCCGCCGTCCGATCCCATCTGCGCGTGGAGCGCCTCCGCGTATGCCGTCCAGAGGATCGCCGCCGCGAACAACGCGCTTGCCGGAATGCTGCCCGAACGCCGCACGGACTGCCGCATCCTCATTCCTGGAAAGGATTGAAGGATAATTCATGTCGGCCAGTATTTTAATCCCTCAAGTTTCGGGATTCGCCGACCGAAATGGATTCCCGCTACCCGCTTTCGCGGGCACAAGCTTCGCGGGAATGACAGCCAGACGGCCAGCGCAAAAGTAACGTGTCTCGCTGAAATGACGTCATTCCCGCGAAGCTTGTGCCCGCGAAAGCGGGTAGCGGGAATCCATCGCCTGATTCAAGGTATTTTGAATCCCGAAACTTGAGTTAACCCGTCCGGGCATCCGATCGCGGCGATCCAAGGGACCGTTCCGGGCGTGGCGGGAACCGCCGGCCACCGCCGCGCCGTTCTGGTCTTTTCGGAATCGAGCCACTACATTCGGCGCGCACCCTCCCACCCGAACCGGAGTCCGTCATGGCAGGCTCGATCAACCGCTTCAGCTCCCGCATCACCCAGCCCAAATCCCAGGGCGCGTCCCAGGCCCAGCTCTTCGCCACCGGGTTCACCGAGGCGGACCTCGACAAGGCGCAGATCGGGATCGCCAGCATCTGGTACGAGGGCAACAACTGCAACATGCACCTGCTCGACCTGGCCGCGAAGGTGAAGGAGGGGGTCGAGGCGGCCGGGGTGAAGGGGATGCGATTCAACACCGTGGGGGTGTCGGACGGCATGTCGATGGGCACCGAGGGCATGTCGTTCTCGCTCCAGTCGCGCGACCTCATCGCGGACTCGATCGAGACGGTGACCCGCGGGCAGTGGTACGACGGCCTCGTCACCATCCCCGGATGCGACAAGAACATGCCCGGATGCCTGATGGCGATGGGCCGGATCGACCGGCCGTCGATCATGGTCTACGGCGGCACCATCCGCGGCGGGCGCATGTCGAACGGGCAGGTGGTGGACATCGTCAACGCCTTCCAGAGCTACGGCCAGTTTCTCGCGGGCACGATCGACGAAGGCGAGCGGGCCGAGATCGTGCGCAACGCCTGCCCGGGGGCGGGGGCCTGCGGCGGCATGTACACCGCGAACACCATGGCCACCGCCATCGAGGCGATGGGCATGTCCCTTCCCTACAGCTCCTCCACCCCCGCCACGGACCCCGCCAAGCTCGACGAATGCCGCCGGGCCGGCGCCGTGGTGCGGGCGCTGATGGAGAAGGACTTGAAGCCGCGCGACGTCATGACCCGCGCCGCGTTCGAGAACGCGATGGTGATGGTCATGGCGCTGGGCGGCTCCACCAACGCGGTGCTGCACCTCATCGCGATGGCGCGGTCGGTGGACGTGGAGCTCACCATCGACGACTTCCAGTCGGTGAGCGATCGGATCCCCTACGTCGCGGACCTGAAGCCCAGCGGCCAATACGTCATGGAGGACCTGCACCGGGCCGGCGGGGTGCCGGCGGTCATGAAGTACCTCCTCGCCGAGGGCCTGATCGACGGAAGCTGCCTGACCTGCACCGGCCGGACCATCGCCGAGAACCTGGAGGACGCGGCCCCGCTCGCCGAGGGCCAGCGCATCGTGGCCCCGCTCGCCGCCCCCATCAAGGAGAGCGGGCACATCCGCATTCTGCGAGGCAACCTCGCCCCCGGCGGGGCGGTGGCGAAGATCACCGGCAAGGAGGGGCTGCGCTTCGAGGGGCCGGCCAGGGTCTTCGATGCGGAGGAGGACATGCTGCGCGCCCTGGAGGAAGGGAAGATCGCCAAGGGCGACGTGATCGTCATCCGCTACGAGGGGCCGAAGGGCGGGCCGGGGATGCCGGAGATGCTGACCCCGACCTCGGCGGTCATGGGGGCCGGGCTGGGCTCCGACGTCGCCCTGATCACGGACGGGCGCTTCTCCGGCGGGTCGCACGGCTTCATCATCGGGCACGTGGTGCCCGAGGCGCAGGAGGGCGGTCCCATCGGCCTGATCGAGTCCGGCGACGTCATCACCATCGACGCGGAGGCGAACTCCATCCGGGTCGACGTCTCCGACGAGGAGATGGCGAGGCGCCGCGCGGCCTGGACCATGCCGCCGTACAAGGAGACCCGCGGCACCCTGTACAAGTACATCAAGAACGTATCCGACGCCTCACGCGGATGCGTGACCGACGAATAGGCGTGCGGGGCCGGGGGAGCGCACGGTCAGGATCCGGCTCCTCGCACCGGCGACCTCGCGGCTGCACCGGCCTGCATGGAACAAGACGGTTCCTCGCCGGGGCGGGCCGGGGGCTCACGCTCGTCGCAGGCCTGCTCGTCGCCTGCTCCATTCGCGCCGAGGCGCCGCCGATCGAGTACCGGATCGCCGTCGAGCATCCCCACGACGAGACGGCGTTCACCCAGGGGCTCGTCTTCCACCGCGGCGCCCTGTACGAGAGCACGGGCCTGCGCGGGCGGTCGTCGCTGCGCAAGGTCGAGCCGGCCACCGGGCGGATGGTGCGCAAGCGGCGGCTGTCCGATCGGCTCTTCGCCGAGGGCCTCGCGCTCGTCGGCGACGAGCTCTACCAGCTCACGTGGACCGCGGGCCGGGCGTTCGTGCTGCGGGTGGAGGATTTCTCGCTCGTGCGCGAGTACCGCTACGCGGGGGAGGGCTGGGGCCTCGCCTGGGACGGCGAAAGGCTGGTGATGAGCGACGGCAGCGCGACCCTGCGGTTCCGCGACCCCGTGACGTTCCGCGTCGAACGCGAAGTCGAAGTGCGCGACGGCGCCCGCGCGATCGCCGCGCTCAACGAGCTCGAATTCGTCGAGGGCGCGGTGTACGCCAACGTCTGGCGCTCCGACCGGGTGGCGCGCATCGACCCGGCCGGCGGCGCCGTCACCGGATGGCTCGACCTCGCCCCGATCGCCGAGCGCGAACGCAACCGCGAACGCAAGACCGGCGAGCCCGGCGTCGCCAACGGCCTCGCCTGGGACGGCCGCCTGCTCTACGTGACGGGCAAGCTCTGGCGTGCGGTCTACGGGCTGGAGCTGCGCCGCTGAGCGGCGACCGATAGCGCGGTCGCCGTCCAGCCGGTCCCCGCCCGGCCGGTCCCGTAGACAGGCGAGGAACAGTCTCGTTCCATGCAAGCGGGTGCTTCCGCGCCGGATTGCGGCTCCGGGCAGCGGGACGCAGGACCGGGTCGGAGATGATGCGCCCCCACTTGAACGTCGGATTGCGGCTCCGGGCAGCGGGACGCAGGGCCGAGGGTTGCAGCGTGTCCGGCGGTATCGTCTGGGTTGGGCGTATGCTTTTCGCAACGGGAAAATTCGGCATGGCGGCGGTCCAAGGGTCGAGGCCGCGCCGCTGACCGGATCTTCCCGCCCTGTCGCGCCGGGAGCGGGGGGATCGCACGACGAAGGGATCCCGGATCCATCAGGAGGCGCCGATGCAGATCGAGCTCTGGGAAGCGATCCTCGCCGGGGTGCTGGTGCTCATCGTCCTGTTCTTCTTCGGGCCGGGCGCGAAGCGGGCGGTGGAGAAGGCGCCGCAAGCGGGCGCGGACGACTGGAAGGCGGCAATCGTGCCGATCCTGCTCGTGGCCGGATTCGTCGTGCTGATGATCCTGATGATCCGCTGAACCGGCCGCGTCGCGCGGCCTGCATGTCCGCTACGGCTTTTCAACGATTGCGTCACCCGCCTCATACGGTGGGCGCTCGCGGCGGATGGTGCGTCATCGCAGGCGCTGCACGACCGACGGAGATATCCGGTAACCGTGTTCCGACATGCGCCGCGTTACGGCCTCGGCATCGTCGATGATCGATTCATGCTCGGCGAGAAGCAGCATTCGGGCGGTGCCGATATAGTCGAGCCTGCGCCTCTTCGCCTCTCTCCTCGCCAACCGATCGTCCAGGACCAGCAATGCCTGCCCGGTCTCCACGGCGAGCTGCATCGCCTCGATCTCGCCCCGGCCAAGGCTTGGAGGATAATGGCCCGTGCTCATTGCCGGCTTCACGCGAAGCCATCCTTCCTCCACGGCCCGTTCGATACGCCGGCTATCCTCCCCCTGCTTTCGCCGACATTCCGACCAGACCGCGTTCGGGATCCGGCAACGGGAAAACAGACGTTGCGGCACGAACAGCAGATCCGCCTTCGCCAAGGCGATCAAGGGACCCGCGTCGATGATGACGACCGCCATGCGGAAAGATCCCGGGTCTCGCCGTCCGTCGTCTCGTCGGCTCCAACCACGTCCATCCCCAGGCTGCCCAAGTGATCGATGAACTCACCCAAGGAAAGGCCGCTGATCTTCGCTGCCTTGCCCAGCGAGACACAGCCGTCCCGGTAGAGGCTGGCCGCCAGCGCCGGACGCACCCCCGACTCGGTGTCCTTGAGCGACTTCGCAAGATGCACCAGCACCGCATCGGGCTCGTTCCCCTTCAGGATCAGGACCGGACCTTCCTTCGCCAACCGCAGGGCCCGCGACGGATTCTTCTTCAGCTCCCGAACATTGGCGGTATGCATGACGCTTCTCGTTCTTGCGGCTGGTGGTCACTTAGTGTAGTCCACTTGATGGTGAGGGTGAAATCGTGCGGCAGGTGCAGGCGTGGCTGGGCTTGCCAGGTCGGAACCGGGCACCGCCGCGGCCGCTTGGCTTCGTCCTGCTCCGCGGCAACCAATCCTTCTCGGAGCAGCACGTCCTGGCCCGCGCGACACCGCTCCCATATTCACAACCGGCGCCTGATTCCGGCTCCGCTTGGTTGGGTGAATACGGGTGGGCGAATCGCGGCAACCAATCCTTGACAAATTTTGCCATGACATCCTAGCCTCGCGGCATGGGCACGATGAACATCTCCCTGCCGAATGCACTGAGATCTTTCGTGGACGAGCAGGTCGCGTCACGCGGCTACGGCACCGCAAGCGAGTATATCCGCGAGCTACTCCGCAAGGATCGGGATCGCCGGCGTCTGCACGACCTGCTCCTCGAAGGCGCGGCCTCGGCTTCGACGGCGCCGGCGGACGAGGCATACTTCGACGGGTTGCGCGCGCGTGTGCGGACCTCCGGACGGGGGTGAGCATCAAGGAGGTCGTCCCGCGCGCTCTGGCGCGGCGGGACGTCGAAGAGGCCATCGACCATTACCTGGAAGAGGCCGGCGGCAAGGCGGCTCTCGGTTTCATCGATGAGATCGAACGTGCTTTCCGGCACATCGCATGCCGTCCGGCAGCGGGTTCACCGCGTTACTCCCACGAGTTCGATCTGCCGGGACTCAGGGCTTGGCCGGTGAAGCGCTATCCGTACCTCGTCTTCTACGTGGAGCGTGAACACTCCGTCGACGTATGGCGGGTGCTCCACGGAAAGCGCGACGTCCCGGCCTGGATAGACGAATCCGAAGCTGGCTGAGAACCGGAGCCGCCATGCAGGGGAGGGCGGACGCCTCCGCGCAGCCGTGCCCGCCCAGCAGTGTCCGCCAATGCCCCGAATGCGCCGGACCCCGGATCATGCGTAGTACAGCTCCAGGATCGCGGCGGTGAAGCTCGCCCGCAGGTAGAAGCCCCGCGGCAGGGTTGGCTCCCGTGCGCCGCTCGCACCGATCGCGAGGCGCCGCGCCGCGGCGTTGGCGGCCTTCGGGCGGATTTGCAGGCACTCGCCCTCCCGGGCCGAGATCTCCTCCACCCTCCCGAGCACCACCCGGTCCATCAGGGTCTCCCAGTCGCTCGCGAGGGCCAGCTCCTCGTCGGGGGACGGGCTCCACAGCAGCGGGGCGCCGATGCGGCGCTCGGGCAGCGGGATCGCGCGGTCCCCTTCGAAGGGCATCCATAGCACGCGCGCGAGCTTGCGGCGTACGTTCGAGTCCCGCCAGTCCGGAGCGGCGTCACCCGCGAGCGGGACGGTGCAGACGTAGGTCGATTCGAGCGGCCGGAGGCCGGCCCCGATCGGGATCGTCTTCAGCTCGACGGAGATCCACCGGAAGTCCGGCTCCGACAGCGAGCCGGCGTTCGCGCCGAGCGCGTGCTCGACGACGGTGCCGGTCCAGCCCTTGCCGCGGCGGGCAGTCGCCGGCACGGCCAGCCCGTGCTCGATCGCGACGGCGCCGAGGGTGCGCCCGGCCAGGGCATCGGCGCGGGCGAGGAGCTCGGCTTCGCTGCGGGGCGGGGGGACGCTACGCGGCTCAGCCATCGGCTTCGAGCCGTGCGGTTGCGAGCCGGCGGCGGCTCGCGACCCTGCGCCATGCCTCCGCGCCGCCGTTGCCGGCGAGGGCGGCGGGCCGCGTATCGCGGATGAGCGGCCCGGCGTCGCCGCCGGGCGGAGGAAGGTGGTGTGGTTCAGCCATCGGCTTCGAAGGGCGTGATTTCGAGCCGGTGACGGTTCGCGATCGCGTGCAATGCTTCCAGGCCGCCGTGGTCGGTGAGTGCGATGAGCTCCAGGGCGCGGGTATCGCCTCCCGTGTCGTCTCTCGCACCTTGTCCTGCACCGTCTCCCGTGTTCGACACGTCACACCACCGGATCTCCGTTCCGCGCCCGGCGAGGTCCGCGCACATCGAAACCAGATCGGCGATCGCCTGCTCCGGCGTGCCCGCGACCGCGGGCTCCGCCGTATCCGCCGTCGTGAGCGACAGCCGCACTCCGATCGCGGCGGCGCGCGGTCGGGGCTCGGGCCGGCGGGGGAGGGCGGCGCCCGCGCCCAGCGCGAAGACGGTCGCACGCCCCGGTCCGCGTGTGGTGTCGCCGCCGGCGAGCTCGACCCCGCTTGCCTTGCAGACCGCGGCGGCGGCGGTCGAGAAACCCTCGAGCCAGTCGGGATCGGCCGCTTCGAGGGTGAGCGCCAAGGTCGCCCAGCGCGGCTTTGCCGCCCGCGCGGCGAGGCGGAGCAGAGCGGTGCCGAAGACGTTGCGGGCGACGCCGGCCGCCTCTCCGTGCGAAGGGAACGCCGCCGTCGCCCCGGCATGGACGAGGGGCAGGCCGCCGGTGTCGAGCAGCGCCGCATCGTCACCGATACCGAGCACGGTGTCGGGGCGCCGCGGGGTGCGGTCACGGAAGCAGCGCGCGATGAGCTCGAATTCGTCCACGGATCGGAGATTGATGGTCATCGAGGCCCGTCGTACCGCGCGCGCCGGCTCGTCCTCGTCCGGGAGATCGTCAAGGCCGATGAATACGCGGCCTGCGTTACTCCTCGTGCAGGGCGACGAGGTTCCCGCAGGTGTCGTCCAGCACTGCTTGGAAGCCCCATTCGCTGCGCGTGGGCGCGCGCTCGAAACGCACACCCAAGGCCGTCAACCGGCGATGCTCGGCCTCCAAGTCGGCGACGAAGAACATCGCCGCCGGGATGCCGTCCTCGCGCAGCGCCCGGCAATACGCCTGCGCCGCCGGGTGGGCGTCGGGCTCCAGCATCAATTCCACATCGCTGCCCGGCGCCACCACCGTCAGTACGCGAAACTCGCCGGCCGGCAAGTCCTGCCGCTGCTCGAAGCCCAGCACGTTCGTGTAGAAGTCGAGCGCACGCTGCTGGTCATTCACATGCACACTGGTGAGCTTGATCTTCATGCCAACCCTCCGCGCCCTTCACCGCCCGGTGCCGCACCCGAACGCGCCGTGTCCACGCGGCTGGCGCAAAGAAAGGGGCACTGAGGCCCAGGAACGACGCCTTACCGTGGCCCGGGGCCGGAATCGAGACGGTCGCGACGGTCCCCGATTCGCCGCCGGGCGCGGAGGAAGTCGCGTCCAGCCATCGCGCATACGGGGCAGCCCCGGACGCCCTGGCCGTCACCCTGCCCGGAGAACCGTGCACCGTGCGGATGGAGCGGTGATCTCCCCTCAGCCACCGAGCGCGTACCGTACCGCATGGAGTGCGGCACACGCGAGCGCACCCGCGATCACGTCGTCGAGCATGATCCCGAGCCCTCCGCCGACCTTGCGGTCGGCCAGTGAGATCGGCCACGGCTTGGCGGCGTCGAGGATGCGGAACACCACGAAGCCCGCTGCGATCCAGGGCCAGTCGAAGGGGAGGGCGGTCATCGTGACGAGGAAGCCCGCGATCTCGTCGAGCACGATGCCGGGGTGGTCGTGCACGCCGAGTTCGCGCGCGGTGCGCCCGCAGATCCAGATCCCCGCGGCGGCGGCGAGTACGGCGGTGAGCAGGTAGATCGCGAGCGGCTGCGTCGCGAGGCCCGCGTAGATCGGGATCGCGACGATCGTGCCCGCGGTCCCCGGCGCGCGGGGCGCGAGCCCTGCCCCCCCGCCGAACGCGATCCAGTGCAGGGCGGATCGGGGCCGAGGCAGGTGGTTCGGGCCACGATTCACGATCCGCTCCGGACATGCCGACAGCCGGCCGTCGCGGCGCTCGCCGCGACGGCGGAGAGAGCCATGTGGATCGTGGCCGCGCGGATACCGTCCGCCCGGTCCGGCGCATGCGCCGCGCGCTCCGTTCCGGCGCCGAACGTGATCCGGTACAGCGCTGACCGGGGGTGTGGCAGGTGGTTCGGATCGCCGCTCATCGTCTGGCCCGAGGCTTTGGCGGACAACCGGGACCGCCACTCATGATCCCGTCCGGAAGTGACGGTAGCCGGCCGGCACGGCGCTCGCCATGCCCGGGCAGCCGTCGAGACGCAACCCCGGCCGCGCCTCGACGGCGCCGATTCCGGTGATCGTGTCGCCGGTCCCGAGGGTGCCGAAGCATTTCCCAGAGGCGCCGCCGAGGCGTTTCCCGAGGGCGTCGAGGCGGTCCATCCGGTCCGGCGGGACGGTGAACAGCAGCTCGTAGTCGTCGCCGGCCGAGAGCGCGAGCTCCCGCGCCGCTTCGTCTCCGGCCACTGCGAGCAACGCCGGTGACAAGGGTACGAGACTCGCGTCGATGCGGGCTCCGACGCCGCTCGCTTCGAGCACGTGGCCGAGGTCCTGGCACAGCCCGTCGGAGACGTCGATGGCGGCGCTGGCGATGCCGCGCAGCGCGCCTCCGAGCGCGAGCCTCGGCGCCGGCCGGCGCAGCCGGGCCAGGAGCGCCTCGGCGCTCGCGACGGGACGGGCCGGACGCCGTCCGAGCGCGACGTCGAGCCCGCCCCCGGCGTCGCCGAGGGTGCCGGAGACGAAGATCCGGTCGCCGGGGCGGGCGCCGGCGCGGATCAGCGCCTCACCGGGCGGACAGCGCCCGTGCGCCTCGACGCTCACCGAGAGCGCGCCGGCCACGGTGTCCACGGCGGCAACGGCGACCCCGTGCGCGCGGGCGAGCGAGTCGAATCCTGCCCGGAACGCGGCGAGCCACGTCGCGCCGAGACACGCCGGGAGCGAGACGATCGCGACCGCCTCGGTCGCGTCCGCGCCCATCGCGGCGAGATCGCTCAGGCTGACCGCGAGCGCCTTGTGGCCGACGTCGTATGCGGGCGTGTCGCCCGGGAAGTGCACACCGTCGACGAGGGTGTCGATGGCGACCACCATGGGCCCGGCCGCTGCAACCGGTGGCGCCGCTGCAACCGGCGGCATTGCGTCACGCTCCGTTCAGCCGGGCCGGAGGCGGCGGGCCACCCGGTCGAGCACCCCGTTGACGTACTTGTGGCTCTGCTCGGCCCCGAACGTGCGGGCAAGCTCCACCGCCTCGTTGATGACGGTCCGCCACGGGACCTCGGCCATGGAGCGCAACTCGTGCGCACCCATGCGCAAGATCGCGCGCTCGACGGGATCGAGTTCGGCGACGGGGCGGTCGGTGAATGCCGCGAGCTCCGCGTCGAGGACCGCGAAGTCGATGATCACTCCACCGACCAGGGCGTCGAAGAAGACGGGATCGAATCCGCCGGGGGGCGGATTCTCCGTGAACTGGGCGTGGAGCTCCTCCGCCGAATGGCCGGTCATCTGCCACTGGTACAACGCCTGCAGCGCCGCCCGGCGGGTGCGGGTCCGGATCCCCGGGCGCATCGGGTCCGGGCCCCGGATCAGGCGCCGAGCCGGCGGCGCAGCGAGACCATCTCCAGCGCCGCGAGGGCCGCCTCGCGGCCCTTGTTGCCGTGCTCCCCGCCGGCGCGTGCTTCGGCCTGGGCCTGGTCGTCGCAGGTGAGGACGCCGAAGACCACCGGGACGTCGAGCTCCAGCGAGGCGGTCCGGAGGCCGCGCGCGGCTTCCGCGCATACGTAGTCGAAGTGGGGGGTGCCGCCCCGGATCACCGCGCCGAGGGCGACGACGGCGTCGGCTGCGCCTTGCCGTGCGATCCAGCGGGCCGCCAGCGGAAGCTCGAACGCGCCCGGCACGCGGGCAACGAGGATCGCGTCCCGATCCAGCCCCTGCCCGGCGAGCGTGTCCAGCGCCGCTTCGAGCAGCCGTGACACGACGCGGTCGTTGAACCGCGCCGCGACGATGCCGATCCTCGCGCCGGCTACGTCGAAGTCGGCAGGGGAGATGTCGTAACGCGCCACGGTATGCCCACTCGAATGCGAATATCCGCCCGCCCGCCGATCACCGTCTTCCCGATTCGAGAACCACCTCCCCGACGAGCGGAAACCCGGCGTTCGCCCGCAAGCCGGTCATGCCCAAGCCGGTCGTGGCATGGCGTCATGACGATCGGGGCGTCATGATGATCGGGCAATCGAGGATACACGTCGGGAACGTTCGCGACGGCCCTTTCGATCCGTCAACGGCCGGGATCCGGGCGCGTGGATGCCTGCTTCCGCCCGTCCGCACCGGGGTCCGGGGAGAGGTCGTGCTCGTCCACGTACTCGACGACCTCCAGGCCGAAGCCGGAGAGGGCGTGCATCCGCTTCGGTGCGCTCAGCACCCGCATCTTGCGTACACCCAAATCGGCGAGGATCTGCGCCCCGAGCCCGAAGGTGCGGAGATCCGTGCCCGATTCGTGCTGCGGAAGCACTTCGCCTTCGTCCTCCCGGCGGTAGGAGTCGATGCGCGCAAGGACGTCGTCCGGCGGCTCGGGAGGGCGCAGCACGACGACGATCCCGTTTCCTTCGCCTGCGACCCTGCGCAGGGCGTCGTCGACCGGCCATCCAGAGTCGCGGCGCGCGCCGGCGGTGAGGTCGTGGAGCGAGTCGTGGACGTGGACCCGGATGAGGGTCGGAGCGTCGGGATCGATCTCGCCGGCCACGAGTGCGAAGTGGATCTCGCCGTCGGTCCGGGCGCGAAAGGCGACGAGCCGGAACTCCCCGAACTCGGTGGGCAGGCGGCATTCCCCGGCCCGCTCCACCGTCTTCTCGTTGAGCATCCGGTACTTGATGAGGTCGGCGATGGTCCCGAGCTTGAGTCCGTGCGCCTGGGCGAACCGCTCCAGATCCGGGCGCCTGGCCATCGTCCCGTCCTCGTTGAGGATCTCGACGAGCACCGCGGCGGGCTCCAGGCCCGCCAGACGCGCGAGGTCGCAGCCGGCCTCGGTATGGCCGGCGCGGGTGAGCACGCCTCCGGGCTCCGACATCAGCGGAAAGACGTGGCCCGGCTGCACGAAGTCCGACGGCGCCGCGCCGGGTCGGACCGCGGCGAGGATCGTCGTGGCGCGGTCCGCGGCGGAGATGCCGGTGGTGACCCCGCGGGCCGCGTCGATGGACACCGTGAACTGGGTGCGCTGCGCCTCCCGGTTGTCGCCGACCATCAGCTTCGCGCCGATCGCGTCGCACCGCTCGCGGGTCATCGGCAGGCAGATCAGGCCGCGGCCGTAGCGGGCCATGAAGTTGATCGCCTCGGGGGTCGCGTGCTCCGCCGGCATGACCAGATCGCCTTCGTTCTCGCGGTCCTCGTCGTCCACGAGCACGACCATGTTTCCGCGCTTGAACTCGGCGATGAGCTCGCAGGTGGAATCGAACGGCATGAGCGGGGACCTGTCTCACGCAGCGCCAGACGGACGGGGTGCATGGCCCCGGACGGCGCGCGCATTCTGCCCGCCCCGGCCATGTCCGCGCAACGAGGAGTCTTGTCCAACGAGACATGAGCCTGAAGGGAGGGGGTGAATCCAACGAGAGGTGAGCCTGTAGCGCGGGGTCCGGGATCATCGGAGGATGATCGTGACGCTACGGACCGAAAGGGTCCGGACGCTGGACCAGGTGCGCGCCTTCGTCGAGGGCAGCGAGGCGGTGGACTTCACGTTCGAGGCACACTACTACCATCAACTGCATGAGTCGGCGATGGCTGCCTGACTCAAGCAAATCACCCTCCGGGAAACCCGGGGCGGTTCAGCTTGTTATGTGCCGACAATGTTGGAGACAAGCCCACCAGGAGCGACAGGGCCAGGACATGGACGCAAGACGTCACCATATCGTTGGATGGTCTTGTTGCTCCCTGAAGGACGTCATTGAATCCATGGCGAGGGCGTTCTTCCGGTCCCGCTCCCGCCCGCCGCGCGGGCAGGAGCGGACGCACCTTGAATCAGAGCAGGAAATCCGACGGGTCCAGGTTGGCGAAGTCGAAGCCCTGGAGGTCGATCCTGCCCCCGCCGTGGCCGGTGAGGTCGATCCAGGTGCCGGTCCCATCCGAGGGTCCTCCTGCGGAACTCATCACGTCGGACTTCGAGAGACCGAACCCTCTGAGAAGGATGACGTCGTCTCCGTCGGTGAAGTCGGCGATCCAGTCCCTCCCATGCCCGGGCCTGAAGACGAATACGTCGTCGCCGGATCCACCGTAGAGGCGGTCGTCGCCCGCGCCGCCCTGGAGCACGTCGTCGCCGGCCCGGCCCCGGAGGGTGTTGTTGCCCGCATCCCCGATGAGTTCGTCGTCGCCGGAGCTGCCGCGCACCTCCTCGATGTTCGAGATCCGGTAGGTAAAGGCTTCGCCGTTCCACGTGCCCGTCGCCACGCCCTCGGACAGATCGACGTTGAGGTTTGCGACCCCGGAGCGGTCCAATCGCAGCCGGTCGAAGCCGCCGCCGCCGTCGATGGTGTCGTTGCCCCGGCGGCCGATGAACGATTCGTCGTTGGCGCTGCCGATGATGGTGTCCGTGAAGTCGGAGCCGCGGACTTCCCAGACGTTGCCGATGATGGTGTCGGTGCCGCCGTGGCCGTCGTTCCGCGCCCGGCCTGCACCGAGATCGACGTGGATGCCGGCGGGCGATCCGTGGTAGGTGAGCCGGATGGTCCCGCGGTTGCCGGACTGGACGTTGAACGTGTCGTTGCCGGCCCGACCATCGACCTGCATCCATTGCCGGTCACCGAGCCTCAGGTTGAAGACGTCGGCGTTGTTCGTGCCGCGAAGCCAGACACCGCCGTTTCCGAAAGGATTGGCGACGTCCACGATGGTGTCGGTCCCGGCGGCGCCCTTGTCGACCGTGGCGCGGTTCGCGGCGCCGTCGATCGTGGCCCGGATCCCGTTCCCGTCCAGCCGGGAATAGTCAACTCCGCCAGACCCGGTTCCGTTGGTGAAGACGATCCGATCGTCACCGGGAGAACCGCGGACTTCGTCGAGCGCGCCCCGGATCACGTCGTCGCCGGTTCCACCTTCTATCCGTTCGATGTTTGAAATCCTGTAGGAGAAGGGGGCGCCGTTCCACGTGCCGGTGGCCGTCCCCGCATCCAGGTCCACCCGAAGATCCTGGACGTCGAGGTACGCCGCAAAGCGGGTGCCGTATCCGAACTGCAACCTGTCCTTGCCGCCACCGCCGTCGATCCGGTCGTTGCCCGCGCGGCCGACGAACGTTTCATCCCGGTCGCTACCGCGAATCACGTCCGGGAACTCGGAGCCCGCGACGCCCCTCGGTATGTCGCCGGTAAAGGTATCGACGTCTCCATGGCCGTCGTCGAGCGCCCGGCCCGTGCGGAGGTCGACGTTGACGCCGTCAGGCGCGTCAATGTAGGTGGCCCGGACCCAGCCGCCGTTCAGCCGGACGTTGAACCTGTCGTTGCCGGCTTCACCCGCGACATCCATGAATTGGCCGTCGTCCAGCGTCAGGTTGAAGACGTCATCGGAACGGGTTCCGTGGAGGCCGAACCCGACGGTGTTCAATGGAGCGGCGACGTCCACGATGGTGTCGGTGCCGGCGGAGCCCTTGTCGACCGTGGCGCGGTTGGCGGCACCGTCGATCGTGGCCGTGATTCCCGTGTCCAGATCGGAATACCGGATCTCCTGGTATGCCTCCGCACCGCTGCCGGAGTAGTCGATCGTGTCGTCCCCCCGTGAGCCGTGCACGGTGTCGAAGCCCCTGTCCGCGTCGAGATCATTCGAGACGCCGCTGGTGCCGAGGTCGAACACGTCGTCGCCGTGGCTGCCGAAGAGTTCGTCGCCTTCCGGTCCGCCCCGGATGGTGTCGTCGCCGGGTCCGGCGGAGAGGTTGACGAGGTTGCCCGGACTCGACAGCAGGCTCATCACCTGGATGGGACGCCCGGCGGTCACGAACACCTGCCACTTGCCGGTGCCGTCGCCGAAGCGGCCCTCGAAATCGTCCCCGCCCGCCTCCAGGGCCTGCGCGCTGAGGGTGCGGGCCTCGTCGGCGGGCAGGGTCAGGCGCACTTCGCCCGCCGCCGCCGCGCCCGCATCGTCGAGGCCGGTGATGACCACGTCGGTGTCGAGGCCCGAGGTGTTGACCAAGCGCAGGAGGCTGCGCTTGGTGAGATTGCTCCCGGGGTTGAAGGTGAGGACGTGGTGGCGCATCGACCGGCTCGCTACGGCGTCGTGGACGCTTGCCAAGGAGCCGGCGCTGCGGACGTAGGCCAGGGGCTCGATGTCGAGGGTCGAGTCGAGCTCCAGGCGCCAGTGGCCTGTTCCGTCCCCGACCCCGCCCGACAGCCCCTTCGAATTGTCCGGGGTCATGGGGTCCCCCGATGAGGACCCGTCCGCAGCGCCTGTCACGTGGCCGGCGGCGAGCACGGCTCGAACGCCGGTTCGCCGCCGGTGTCGAACGGATCGGGGCCGGCCCTACCTTTCCCGGTACACGAGGAGCCGCTCCACGTAGCGGGCGATCGGGTCCACTTCGAGGTTGACCTCGCAACCCGGACCCAGCCCTCCCAGGGTCGTCACTGCGAGGGTGTGGGGCACGATGCTCACGTCGAAGACCGCGCCGGAGACCCCGTTGACGGTGAGGCTCACCCCGTCGAGGCATACCGAGCCCTTCTCCGCGACGTAGCGGGCGAGCGCCGCGGGCGCCCGGATCTCGAACCGCACGGAGCGCGCGTCGTCGCGCCGCGCGAGCACTTCCGCAACGCCGTCGACGTGGCCGGAGACCAGATGGCCTCCGAGCGGCGTGCTCGGCGTCAGCGCCGTCTCCAGGTTGACCCCGTGTCCGGCCATGAAGCCGCCCAGCGTGGTCCGCGCCAGCGACTCCGCCGAGACGTCGGCCCGGAATCCTGCCGGCGTCACCGCGACGACGGTGAGGCAGGCTCCGCTCACGCAGACGGAGTCCCCGACCGAGAGGCCGGCCGGATCGATGGCGCCGGTCGCGACGGCGAACGACACGTCTCCCGCGGGATGCTCGATCCGCTCCTCGATCCGGCCCGTCGCCTGGACGATCCCCGTAAACATCGCGTCTCCCCTCATCGTCCCGTTTCGCCCGCTCGGCGCTACGCCGCGGTGGGCCCGGCTCCCGGGACGATGCCGATGCACATCCCGGCTCCCGGCCCGGATGACGACGCTCACCGGGGCCGCGGCGCCCCGCTTCCCGAGCCCGTCTCGTCCACCCGGGATTCCACGCCCGATCCATCGTTCGGAGCCGCATCGATGCGCAGATCGGCACCGATCCGCGTGACCCCGGTGACGTCGAGCTCGATCCGGTCGCGCATCGCCGCGATTCCCGGCAATGTGAACATCCCCCGTGCCGCATCGCCGAGCAGCGTCGGTGCGAGATACACGACGATCTCGTCGACGAGGCTCGCTTCGAGCAGTGCGCCGGCCAGGGTCGGGCCGCATTCGGCATGGACCTCGTTGGCGCCGCGCTCGGCGAGGGCGGCCATGAGGGCGCCGAGCGAGACCCGTCCCCGGCCGTCCTCCGGCAGCGGGACGATCTCCGCACCGGCCTCCGCAAGCGCCTGCATCCGGTCAGGGTCGCCGTGGCCGGACTCGCCGGACGTTGCAATGAGAAGACGCCCCGGCGCGGAGAGCACGCACGCCGCCGGCGGCGTGCGCAGCCGCGAATCGGCGATCACCCGCATCGGCGGCGCGAGGCATTCGGCGTCCTGCACCCGGGCGTCGAGCCGCGGGTCGTCGGCGAGCAGGGTGCCGATGCCGGTGAAGATCGCGCTCGCCTGGGCGCGGAGCCGGTGCACGTCGGCGCGTGCCGCCTCGCCGGTGATCCATCGGCTCTCTCCGGCGGCGGTGGCGGTGCGCCCGTCCAGGGTCGCGGCGAGCTTGCAGCGTACCCATGGGCGGCCCCGTTCGTGGCGGGAGACGAACCCGCGGTTGAGCGCCCGTGCCCGATCTTCCAGCAACCCCGTCTCCACTTCGACGCCGGCCTCGGCGAGCTCCGCGGAGCCCCGGCCCGCGACTTCCGGGTTCGGATCGGACATCGCCGCCACCACCTTCGCGACCCCCGCCTCGATCAGGGCCCGCGTGCAGGGCCCGGTGCGACCGGCATGACGACACGGCTCCAGCGTCACGTAGGCGGTGGCTCCCCGCGCATCGCCCCGGGCCGCGGCGAGGGCATGGACCTCGGCGTGCGGCTCCCCCGCGTACCGGTGCCAGCCTTCCCCGACGATGCGTTCGCCGCGCACGATCACGCAGCCCACCCGCGGGTTGGGATCGGTGGAATAGAGGCCGCGGCGCGCGAGCTCCAGCGCCCGCGCCATGAAGCGGCGACCCGGGGCGCCGGCCGGCTCGGGCGACATGTCCGGACGGAGACGCCGCTCAGCCCGCGGCGCCGCCCGCCTCCTCCTGCACCGTGAAGAACGACGCCCGTATCGGTTGCTCGGGAAGCTCGATGACCGCCTCGGTGAGCCGGGCCCGGCGGCTGGGACGGCCGCGGACGGCCATGCCCTCGTTCCGGTTCGGCATGGGGTTGCGCGCGATCGGGAAGGCGTCCGCGGCGCTGTAGACGCAGATGTAGAGCCCGCGCGGGGCCGCCGACCGGTTCGGCTCCGAGCCGTGGGCGAGCCGGGTGTGCATGAGGCACACGCTGCCGGCGCGGCCCAGGATGGGCTCCTCGCGCTCGCGCAGCGCCCGTTCCTCGGCGGGATCGACGAAGCCGGTGAAGCGGTCGCCCGCGAACAGGGAGAACATCGGCCCGCGGTGGCTGCCGGGGACCACCATCAGGCAGCCGTTCTCCATCGTCATGTCGTCGAGCATGAGCAGGGCGGTGACGACGTCGTCGTTGGTATGCGGGGTGTAGGCGAAGTCCTGGTGGTAGCGGACCTCGGTGTGCGAGCCGGGCAGCTTCAGGTTGATCTTGCAGTGGTGGTGCTTCACGTCGGGCCCGATGAGGGCGGCGACCATGTCGGTCATCGCGGAATCGCGCATCACGTCCATGAAGGTCCCGTCGATCTCGCTCGGGTTGTTGACCCTCCTGAGTGCGGGTGCGCCGGCGCTGTGCTCCGGCGCCAGATCGAAGCGCGGCCGTCCGTCGGCGGTGGGCTCGCCGAAGGGGGCGCCGTGGGCGCGGCTCTCCTCGACCCATCCGGCGAGGACTGCACGCATCCCCGCGAGCTGTCTCCCATCCACCGCGTTCCCGGCGACGAGGTAGCCGTCGCGCCGGAATGCATCGACCTGCTCTTCGGAGAGGGCTCGTTCTCCGGGCATGTCCCGCTCTTCGGAAGTCATTTCGGTTTCTCCCGGGGATGTGTCCATGAAACGGCGCCGGAAGGCGCGCATCGGGCCGGCTGCGGCAGCCCGAAGAAGCGGCGCGCGGTGTCCGCGGTGGACCGGGCCAGGGCATCCGGCTCGTCACCGGCGGCGCCGGCCACCGCCCGCAGTACATGGGGAAGATACATGGGTTCATTGCGCGGGGGTTCATTGCGCCGGGTCTTCGGCTTCGGGGCGAGGTCGCGGGGAAGGAGGTACGGCGCGTCGGTCTCGATCATGAGACGATCCCGGGGGATGCGGGAGACGAGCCCGCGCAGGGGCAGTCCGCGGCGTTCGTCGCAGATCCAGCCGGTCACCCCGACGTGGAGGTCGAGGTCCAGGTAGGCGTCGAGCGCGGTCCCGTCCCCGGTGAAGCAGTGGATGACGGCGCGCGGGAGCCGTGCGCGCCAGCGCGAGACGATGGCGAGGAAGCGCTCGTGGGCGTCGCGCTCGTGGAGAAAGACGGGCATGCCGAGCCCCGCCGCGAGATCGAGATGGGCCTCGAACGCGCGTTCCTGGTCGGGCCGCGGCGAGAAGTCGCGGTTGAAATCGAGGCCGGTCTCCCCGATGGCGACGACTTCGGGCTCCGCGGCAAGCCGTTCCAGGGCCGCCGCGCTCCCCGCGCGCCACTCGCGCGCGTGGTGCGGGTGCACCCCCGCGGTGGAGAACAGCACCCCCGGCGCGGTGCGGGCGACGTCGAGCGCGGTGGCGCTCTCCGTCTCGCTCGCACCGGTGACCACGATCTGCGCCACCCCCGCCTCGCGCGCGCGGGCGAGCACCTGCTCGCGGTCGCGATCGAACGATTCGTGCCCGAGGTTGGCGCCGATGTCGACGAGCTGCACGTCAAACGCTCCGGGATCGGGGCATGGAGTGTAGCCCGCGGAGCGGGCCTCGCTCGCGCATGTCTTCGAAGCTGTGGTACATCAGGGTACGGTGAACCGAGGGGCGCCCCGCGGCGAGCGCAATGACTCCACCCCCGAATCCTGTTCGCCTGCGCCGGCTGGCCCTGCGCGGCCAGGGCCTCGTCGGCGCCCGCAAGCTCGCCGCCGGTCCCGGCGGCGTCCTGAAGACCCTGGAGCGGATCGGCTACGTGCAGATCGACACCATATCCGTGGTCGCCCGGGCCCATCACCACGTACTGTTCACGCGCGTGTCCCGTTATCGGGAAGACATGCTCGACCGGCTGGTCCGCCAGCGCCATGCCTTCGAGTACTGGCGCCATGCCGCCGCCTACATGCCGCTGAGGGATTACCGCTTCTCGCTGCCGATGATGCGCGCCGTCGCCAGCGGCGAGTTGAAGTGGTTCGACCGCAGGGACGGGAAGCTGATGGCCCGGGTGAAGGATCGGATCCGCGAGGAGGGACCGCTGTTCGCCCGGGATTTCGAGGATACGCGCACCGGCACGAAGGGCTGGTGGGACTGGAAGCCGGCGAAGCAGGCCCTGGAGCAGCTCTTCATGGAAGGGCAACTGACCAGCGTGGAGCGGCAGGGCTTTCAGAAGCGTTACGAGCTGATGGAACGGTTCCTGCCGGCCGGCGTCGACACCAGCGAGCCCACCGATGACGAGTGCGCGGATCACGCCATCGATCTCTCGCTCCGCGCCCACGGCTTCGCCACCCGGCGCACGATGACTTGGCTGCGCCGCAGTCCCCGCCTGCGAAGAGCCGTGGCCGGCCGTCTGCCGGCGCGGGTCCGGGCCGGCGAGCTGGAAGAACGGCGGCTGGCGACCGGTGAGCCCGTCTACGCCCTGTCCGGCACCTTCGGCCAACGCCTCCGGGCGCCGCCGGATCGGGTGCGCCTGCTGTCTCCGTTCGACAACACGGTGATCCAGCGGGATCGTTGTGCCGCGGTCTTCGGCTTCGATTACACCGTCGAGTGCTACGTCCCGGAGGCAAAGCGGCGTTTCGGCTACTACGCCATGCCGATCCTGTACCGCGATCGGCTCGTCGGGCGCATGGACTGCAAGGCGCACCGGAGCGAGGGCCGCTTCGAGATCAGGGCGCTGTTCATCGAGCAGGCGGTTCCCGAAGCGTTCTTCCCCGCTCTGGCGACGGAGGTGTCGGACTACGCCGCCTTCACCGGTTGCGTGGAGACGACCGTGGCCAGGGCCGTCCCCGGGACGTGTCGAGCGCCGCTCGAACGATGCCTGCGGGAGCTCTGAGAGCTCGGCCCGATGCGCCGAAGGCTTCCAGCAAGCCCCGAGAGCCCCGCAAGCCGATGAGATCGTCCGAGCCGAAGGGAAGAGGCCACGGCGACGTCCGGGAGCGTTTCGCAAGGCTTCCCTCGGACGTCCCGGGTCCCTGGAGCGGCATGGTCGAGCCGCCGGGGCGTCCGGCAGCGGCCTGCGACCCGGCGCAAGGGGACGGCATGACCACACCCGCGCACGACGATGCTAACGTACGCGGCCATCCGTCCCCCGGCGACCCAACGGTATCGACCCCATGCCTCCATCGACCCGCACGCTCCTGGTGACGAGCGCGCTGCCCTACGCCAACGGCCCCATCCACATCGGACATCTGGTCGAGTACGTCCAGACCGACGTCTGGGTGCGGTTCCAGCGCGCGCTCGGCCATCGCTGCGTGTACGTCTGCGCCGACGACGGGCACGGCACGCCGATCATGCTCAAGGCGGAGCAGGAAGGAATGACGCCGGAGGCGCTCATCGAGGCCATCGGCGAGGAGCACCGGGCCGACTTCCGGGACTTCGGGATCTCGTTCGACAACTACCACACCACCCACTCGCCGGAGAACCGCGCGTGCTCGGAGCTGATCTACGCGCGGCTGAAGGAGGCCGGGCACATCGTGCGCAAGGACGTGGCGCAGGCGTTCGACCCGGTGAAGGAGATGTTCCTGCCGGATCGCTACGTCAAGGGCACCTGCCCGAGCTGCGGGGCGCCGGATCAGTACGGGGACAACTGCGAGGTCTGCGGCGCGACCTACGGCCCGGCGGACCTCGACGACGCGGTGTCGGTGCTGTCGGGAGAGAAGCCCGAGCTGCGCACCTCGGAGCACTACTTCGTGCGTCTGGCGGATTTCGAGACGCCGCTACGGCAATGGCTCGCGGGCGGCGGCCCGGACGGGCGCTCCCCGGTGCAGGCCGAGATCGCCAACAAGCTCGACGAGTGGTTCGACGCCGGCCTCCAGGACTGGGACATCTCCCGCGACGCCCCGTACTTCGGATTCGAGATCCCCGACGTCCCCGGGAAGTACTTCTACGTCTGGCTGGACGCGCCGATCGGATACATGGGGAGCTTCCGGCACCTGTGCGCGCGGCGCGGGGACCTCGACTTCGACGGCGCCTGGAGCCCGGATTCCGAGGTGGAGCTCTACCACTTCGTGGGCAAGGACATCGCCTACTTCCACACCCTGTTCTGGCCCGCCATGCTGCACGGCGCGGGCTTCCGCATGCCCGCGGGGGTGTTCGTCCACGGCTTCCTCACCGTCAACGGCCAGAAGATGTCGAAGCGGACCGGCACCTTCGTCAAGGCCCGCACCTATCTCGACCACCTCGACCCCGAGTACCTGCGCTACTACTTCGCGTGCAAGCTCTCGAACGGCATCGACGATCTCGACCTGAGCTTCGAGGACTTCTGCCGGCGGGTGAACGCGGATCTCGTGGGCAAGGTCGTCAACATCGCCTCGCGATGCGCGGGCTTCATCCACCGGCACTTCGGCGGCCGGCTGTCCGCGCATCTCGCGGAGCCGGACCTCTACCGGGAGGCGGCGGAGGCGTCCGGGCGCATTGCCACGCTCTACGACTCCCGGGAGTTCGGCAAGGCCATGCGCGAGGTCATGGCGATCGCGGACCGGGCCAACCGGTACATCGACGAGCGCAAGCCCTGGGTGCTCGCCAGGGACGAGGCGACGCGCCCGGAGGTGCAGGAGGTATGCACCGTCGGCCTCAACCTGTTCCGGGTGATCATGACCTTCCTCAAGCCGGTGCTGCCCCGCACCGCCGGGCGCGTGGAATCGTTCCTGCGCTGCGGCGAGCTGTCCTGGGACGGCGTCGCATCGCCCCTGCTCGACCACGGGATCGCCCGGTTCGAACCCCTGCTCACGAGGATCGAGCCGGCGAGGATCGATGCGATGGTCGCGGATTCGAGGGAGGCGGAGGATGGAGGCGCATCCGCACCCGCACCCGCATCCGCACCCGCATCCGCGGCGGGCGCGGATGATCGAATCGAAATCGGGGAGTTCGCGAAGATCGATCTGCGCATCGCCCGGGTCACCGGCGCGAAGCTCGTCGAGGGGTCCGACAAGCTGCTCGAGATCCGGGTGGACGTCGGTGACGGGGAGCGCACCGTGTTCGCCGGCATCCGCGGGGCGTACTCGCCGGAGAGCCTCGTCGGGCGCCACGTGGTGGTGGTCGCCAACCTCGTCCCCCGCCGGATGCGGTTCGGGGTGTCGGACGGCATGATCCTGGCCGCGGGGCCCGGTGGATCGGAGATCTGGCTGCTCGACGTCGACGAGGGCGCGAAGGCCGGCCTGCGGGTGAAGTGAATGCCGATGCACGCGCAGCCCTCATCCGGCGCCACCGATGTCGATACCGTCGATGCGTTGCTCCCGCAGACCCAATGCCGCCGGTGCGGCTACGACGCCTGCCGGCCGTATGCGCAAGCTCTGGCGCGCGGCGACGCGGATTTGAACCGGTGTCCGCCGGGAGGGGAGGCCACCATCGCCGCGCTCGCCCGCATCCTCGGACGCCCCGTGAAAGCGCTCGATCCCGCCTGCGGCGCGGCGGGACCGCGCGAGACCGCGGTCATCGACGAGAGCGCCTGCATCGGATGCACGGTGTGCATCCGCGCGTGCCCGGTGGACGCGATCATCGGCGCGCGCAAGTGGATGCATGCGGTGCTGGAAAGCGAATGCACGGGATGCGGCCTGTGCGTCGAGCCGTGCCCGGTGGATTGCATCGCCATGGTGCCGGCGCGCACCGGCCCGGCGACGCCCGAAGGGTGGCTCGCCGAGCGCGCGCCGCTCGCCCGGCGGCGGTTCGAGCGCCGGCGCACCCGCGAATCGGGCCTCGACGCCGCGCCGCATCGCCGGTGGCGGGCCGGCAGGATCGACGCCGCCGACTCCTTGAGGACGCGCACCGTCGAGCAGCGGCGGGCCGACGTCGCCGCGGCGGTCGCACGGGTCGAGGCGCGCAAGACGCAGGCGGCGACCCGCAAGACACGGGCCGTTGCCGTTGCGCGGGACGGGGAGGGCGGGCGTTGAACGCCGCGAAGCGCCGGGCGATCTTCGAGCGGCTGCACGAGGCGAACCCGTCGCCGACGACGGAGCTCGAATACTCCACCACCTTCGAGCTGCTGATCGCGGTGATGCTCTCGGCGCAGGCCACCGACGTGAGCGTCAACAAGGCGACCCCCTCGCTGTTCCGCGCCGCCTCCACCCCGGACGCCATGCTGGCGCTGGGCGAGGAGGGGGTTCGCGCGCATATCCGCAACATCGGGCTGTTCAACGCCAAGGCGAAGAACGTCGTCGCGACCTGCCGGCTCCTCCTCGATCTCCACGGGGGGAAGGTGCCGGACGAGCGCGAAGCGCTGGAGCGCCTGCCCGGTGTCGGGCGCAAGACCGCGAACGTGGTGCTGAACACCGCGTTCGGCGTCCCCGTGATCGCGGTCGACACCCATATCTTCCGGGTCGCCAACCGCACCCGGCTCGCCCGCGGCAAGACCCCCCGCGAGGTCGAGGACGGCCTGGAGCGCTCGACCCCGGACGAGTTCAGGCGCGACGCCCACCACTGGCTGATCCTGCACGGCAGGTACGTGTGCACCGCGCGCAAGCCGGCTTGCGGCCGCTGCCTCATCGCCGACCTGTGCGAGTACCGGGACAAGCGCCTGGAGCCGTGACTTCCTGCCGGCTACGGGCGATTACCGGACGATGCGGCCGGCGTGTTCCGGGCCTCGTGGCGTTACGGCCCACCGGCAGGAGGGACGAGGCGGTGACGGTTCACCGGCAGGGATAGGGCGTTGCTGTACGGAAGCAACCGCGGCGACCTGCGCCGGGCCTACGTGGACGCCTGGTCGAAGTCGTGCGCCGGACGGCCGCTCGAACCCCTGGAACGCCTCCTGGCCGAGGTCGTCGCGGAGCACCCCGAGTACCACGCTGCGCTCGAATCCCCGGATGCGCTCGCCCACGAGTTCCCACCGGAGGCGGGCCGGACGAACCCCTTCCTGCACCTGGGGCTGCACGTGGCGATCCGGGAGCAGCTCGCCACGGACCGTCCGCCCGGGTTGCGCGGGCTCTACACGGCGCTCCTGCCGCGGTTCGCGGACGTGCACGAGCTGGAGCACGCCCTCATGGAATGTCTGGCGGAGACGTTGTGGGACGCACAACGGGCGGGGACCGCTCCGGACGATGCGCGCTACCTGGCCCGGGTGCGGCGGCTCGCGGGTCCGGGTTCCGGATAGACACGCCCACGGAACGCCCTGCCGTGGACCAGGACCACTCTTTTTCGCCATATCGCCTGCCGCCCGCCTGCGCCGTGCGGATTCCGGTCTCCTCCGTCCGCAAACGGCCTCCCGCCGTCCTGGCCCCGGCCGTTTCGACCCTTCGGGAAACCCGATCCGAGTCCCGCGGCGAATGAAAAATGGTCTTGTGCCGCCGGCGCCGGTATTTTGCCCTTGCAACCCGCTCTTGTACCCTTCGGGACATGCGCCTGCGATTCTCCAAGATGCACGGCATCGGCAACGACTTCGTCGTGGCCGACGCCACCCGGTCGCCCCTCCCGAGCGCGGAGCAGATCCGGCGCCTCGCCGATCGGAGAACGGGGGTCGGGTGTGACCAGGTGCTGATGGCGGTCCGTCCCGACGATGCGGGCTGCGACCTCGGGGTCGTGATCTTCAATGCCGACGGGTCCCGGGCCGGGCAGTGCGGCAACGGGATGCGCTGCATGGCGGTGTTCGCCCGTGAACGCGGTCTGGTCGCGTCGGACGAGATCGCCTTCGAGACGCCGGGGGGCGCCGTGCTCGCCACCATCGGGGACGGCGGCGCGGTCTGCGTGCGCATGGGAGCTCCGCGGCTCGATCCGGAGGAGATACCGATCGTGGCTCCGCGCCGCGCGGCGAGCTATCGGCTCGACGTTGACGGCGACGAGGTCCGGTTCGCGGCGGTGTCGATGGGGAATCCGCACGCCGTGGTACGGGTGCCGGACGTGGAGCGCGCGCGGGTGATCCGTTGCGGGCGTGCGTTGCAGGCCCATCCCTTCTTTCCCGAGAGCGTGAACGTGGGGTTCGCGCAGCTCGTGTCGCGCGACCGCCTTCGCCTGCGCGTGTTCGAACGCGGCGCCGGCGAGACGCGGGCGTGTGGCTCGGGAGCGTGCGCGGCGGTCGTCGCGGGGCGGCTGAGCGGTGATCTCGATGCGAGCGTGCGGGTCGAGCTTCCCGGCGGAACGCTGCGGATCGAATGGGAAGGCGAGGGTGGGCCGGTATGGATGACGGGACCCACGGCGTGGATCTTCGATGCGGAGATCGAGCTGTGACGGCTCGGATGGCGCTTCCTCGCGGCGCGTCCCGCGCCGGCCGGAGCGGCGAGGACGTGGTGGCCGGGATCGCACCGGCCGGGAACGAGCTCGGAAACGCCGGTGGGCCGATCGCGGGTTGCGGTGAATGGATCGAGCGGTTCTGCCGTCACTTGGGCGATGAGCGCGGCCTCTCGCCGCATACCGTGCTGGGGTATCGCCGCGACCTCGCCGTATTCGCCGGATACCTCGAATCGATGCAGGTGGAGGACTGGCCCGCGATCGACGTGGGCGTCGTGCGCGGCTTCGTCGCCTGGCGGCACCGGCACTCGGTGGGGGGGCGCTCGATCCAGCGCGCGCTCTCGGCGCTGCGGACGTTCTTCGATTTCTGTGTGCGCGAATCGGTGATGATCCGCAATCCGGCCCGGGCGGTGCGTGCGCCGAAGGCGTCGAGACGGCTGCCGAACGCACTCGACACGGATCGGGCCGGCGCGCTGGTGGAGCTCGACGGCGACGACCCGCTGAGCCTGCGCGACCGGGCGATGCTGGAGCTCACCTATTCTTCGGGGCTGCGTCTGTCGGAGCTGTGTGCGCTCGCGGTTGCGGACGTCGATCTCGAAAGCGGTCTCGTCAGGGTGATCGGCAAGGGACGCAAGACCCGGGTGGTACCCGTCGGGCGCCATGCGCGCGAAGCGGTGCGGGCATGGCTCGCGGCGCGAACGGAGCTTGCCGGCGCCGGTGAGGGCGCGCTGTTCGTGAGCCGGCAGGGACGCCGGATTTCCGCGCGCGCGGTGCAGGCGCGGTTCGCCAGGCGAGCCCTTGAACGCGGGGTCGGCGTCCACGTCCATCCGCACATGCTGCGGCACTCGTTCGCGACGCATCTTCTGGAGTCGAGCGGAGACCTGCGCGCGGTGCAGGAGCTGCTGGGACACGCCGACATCGGCACCACCCAGGTCTACACCCACCTGGACTTCCAGCATCTTGCCTCGGTCTACGACCGCGCCCATCCGAGGGCGCGGAAGAAGTAGCACGGCGCCGGGGCTTGGGCGGTACGCCCGGATGATCCTCCTTGCTCCCGGAGCCACCACCGTTCTCCCGGCCCCCGCCGCGCGAAGGTCTGCGGCGGGGCCGTGCCTGGAGGATGGGTAACCCGATCGCTCCGATCGAGTGCCCGAGGTCGCGGCACGTGCGGGCGCTCGGAGATCGCACGGGTGGAAGCGGGCGACGGTGGCCGTCGGATCCTGGAGGACCGGCGCGCTCCAACCTCTCCGGCGCCCGGATGCTTGCGGTAGAATCGCCCGCCCTTCCAACCCATGTCCGACCATGACGACGTTCTCCGGCACGACCATTCTCGCCGTGCGGCGCGGCGCCCACGTGGTGGTGGGCGGCGACGGACAGGTGTCGATGGGGGCGACGGTGGTGAAGGGCAACGCGCGCAAGGTGCGGCGCCTGTACAAGGATCGCGTGGTGGCGGGGTTCGCGGGGAGCACCGCGGATGCCTTTACCCTGTTCGAGCGCTTCGAGGCGAAGCTCGACCAGCATTCCGGACACCTGCAGCGCGCGGCGGTGGAACTCGCCAAGGACTGGCGCACCGACCGGCTACTGCGGCGCCTGGAAGCGTTGCTGATCGTGGCCGACGGCGGCGAGACCCTGATGATCTCCGGGACCGGGGACGTCATCAGCCCGGAGCACGACGCGGTGGCCATCGGCTCCGGCGGGCCGTTCGCGCTCGCCGCGGCGCGGGCGCTGCTCGACTGCACCGGGCTCGGAGCCCGGGAGATCGTCGAGCGCGGGCTGGGCATCGCGGCCGACATCTGCGTGTACACGAACCGGGAGCTGACCATCGAGGAGCTCGGCGCCGCCGGTTGACGGCAGGCGGCGTCCGGGCCGGGCGTGAAACGGGACCCATGACACAAATGACGCCGAGAGAGATCGTCCACGAGCTGGACAAGCACATCGTGGGCCAGGCCGACGCCAAGCGTGCGGTGGCCATCGCGCTGCGCAACCGCTGGCGGCGGATGCAGGTCGGCGAAGAGATGCGCGCCGAAATCACCCCCAAGAACATCCTGATGATCGGACCGACCGGGGTCGGGAAGACCGAGATCGCCCGCCGCCTCGCCCGCCTCGCGGGCGCCCCGTTCATCAAGGTGGAGGCCACCAAATTCACCGAGGTCGGTTACGTGGGTCGCGACGTCGAGTCCATCGTGCGCGATCTCACCGACGTCGCGGTGAAGCTCAACCGGGAGCGGGAGATGGAGAAGGTCCGGCGCCGCGCGGAGGATGCGGCGGAGGAGCGGATCCTCGACATCCTGCTGCGTCCGGCGCGCGCCGGCGTCGCCTCGGTGGGCGCGGGCGGGGACGACGGTGTCGATGCGGCATCCACCCGGCAGAAGTTCCGCAAGATGCTGCGTGAAGGCAAGCTCGACGAGCGCGAGATCGAGGTGGAGCTGAACGCACCGGCGATCGGGGTCGAGATCATGGCCCCGCCGGGGATGGAGGAGATGACCAGCCAGCTCCAGAGCATGTTCCAGAACCTGGGCGGGGGGCGGACCCGCACCCGCCGGCTGCGGATCCGCGAGGCGTTCAAGCTGCTGACCGAGGAGGAGGCGGGGAAGCTCATCAACGAGGACGATCTCAAGTCGCGCGCGGTGGACGATGTCGAGCAGAACGGGATCGTGTTCCTGGACGAGATCGACAAGGTCTCGCGGCGCAGCGATCGGATGGGCGCGGACGTCTCGCGCGAGGGGGTCCAGCGCGACCTGCTCCCGCTGGTCGAGGGGAGCACGGTCTCGACGAAGTACGGCGCGGTGCGCACCGATCACATCCTGTTCATCGCCTCCGGCGCCTTCCATATCGCGAAGCCGTCCGATCTCATCCCCGAGCTCCAGGGCCGGTTTCCCATCCGGGTGGAGCTCGCGGCACTCGGCGTCGACGACTTCCTGCGCATCCTCACCGAGCCGGATTGCTCCCTGACCGAGCAGTACGCGGCGTTGCTCGGCGCCGAGCAGGTCGCACTCTCGTTCACCGCCGAGGGGCTGCGGCGGATCGCGGAGATCGCCTGGCAGGTGAACGAGGCGACCGAGAACATCGGTGCGCGCCGGCTGCACACGGTGCTGGAGCGGCTGCTGGAGGACCTGTCGTTCGAGGGCGCGGATCTGGCGGGGCGGCGGGTGGAGATCGACGCCGGGTACGTCGACTCGCACCTCGCGGCGCTCGCCTCGGACCAGGATCTCTCGCGATACATTCTCTGAGCCGGCGCGAACGGCGTATCGTGCCGGCCGGGAGTACCCCCGACCATGGCTCATGCGACTTCACCCATCCCGACCGAGCTGCGCTACGACCGCGCCGCGCGCGTCCTGTACGTGGCGTTCGACAACCAGGAGAGCTTCGCCTGCACCGCCGAGTACCTTCGCGTGTACTCGCCTTCGGCCGAGGTCCGCGGGCACGGGCCGGGGCAGGAGGTCCTGCAGATCGGGAAGGAGCGGGTCGGTATCGACTCCATCGAGCCGGTGGGCAACTACGCGGTGCGCCTGTGCTTCGACGACGGTCACGACACCGGCCTGTACTCCTGGGAGGAGCTGCACTGGCTGGGCACCCACCATGACGCTTGTGGAACGACTATCTGGAACGTTTGCAGGCGGCCGGTCATCGCCGTCGGCCGGATGCGTGAAGACATGGCCCGGGCGAGCGGGAGGGCAGGGCGCCCGGGGAGGCCGGTCGTGAGCGGGGGCGGCAGGGAAACCACCCACTTCGGCTTCGAGGAGGTCCCGGCAGGGGAAAAGCAGGCCCGGGTCGGGGCGGTCTTCGAATCGGTGGCCGGGCGCTACGACCTCATGAACGATCTGATGTCGCTCGGCCTCCACCGGGTGTGGAAGCGGTTCACGACCCACATCGCGCGGGTGCGCCCTGGCGCACGGGTCCTCGATCTGGCCGGCGGCACCGGGGATCTGGCCGCCCGGCTCGCTCCACGAGTGGGCGGAGACGGGAGCGTGGTGCTTGCCGACGTCAACCGTCCCATGCTGGAGCACGGCCGTGCACGCCTCATCGACCGCGGGATCGCCGGCAACGTCCACTATGCCCGGTGCGATGCCGAGCGCCTGCCGTTCCCCGACCGCAGCTTCGACCGCGTGCTGATCGGCTTCGGGCTTCGCAACGTCACCGACCAGGATCGTGCGCTGGCCGAGACGTATCGGGTGCTGCGGCCGGCCGGCATGGCGCTGGTGCTGGAGTTCTCGCACCTCACCGTGCCCGCGCTCGAGCGCG
The DNA here is from genome assembly GCA_965204915.1 of Gammaproteobacteria bacterium. Classification (GTDB taxonomy): domain Bacteria; phylum Pseudomonadota; class Gammaproteobacteria; order HK1; family HK1; genus HK1. Next base: position 1,453,663 of record OZ242023.1, read on the forward strand.
CCTACGACCTCTACTCCTTCTCGGTGCTGCCCGGCCTCGGGCGCATCGTCGCCGGTGACGCCGCCAGCTACCGCTACCTGGCGGAATCGATCCGCCGCCACCCCGACCAGGAAGCGCTGCTCGCGGCCATGCGCGCGGCGGGCTTCGAGCGGTGCGGGTACCACGACCTCGCGGGCGGCATCGTCGCGGTCCACAAGGGATACCGGCTGTGAGAAGGGTCGTGGTCGGGCCGGAGCGCGGTCGCGACTCCGCGATTCGTTCACGGATACCGGCGGTGGGAAGGGTCACGACGGTGTCGGAGCGCCATCGCCGCCCCGCGACTCGTTCAGCGACGCCGGCGGCGGGAGGAGCCGCGGCACGATCGGAACGGCGATGTCGCGGCACGTGCACGGGGGCGCAGACCGGCGTGCCGCTTGCGCCGGGAGCCGCCGCGCACCGGTATCCGGGCACGCTCACGGTGGCGTGCGGGTGACGGCGGATCCCTTTCCTTTCGATCAGCTCGGGCGGCTGCTCGACGCTACGATCGATCTCGACCCCGAGACGCGCGCCGCGCTGGCCGGGCTCTCGGGCAAGGTCGTGGACTTCGAGATCATCGGGGCCGGCGCGCTCCGCCTGCGCATCGACGGGGAGCGGGTCCGCGTCGAGCCGGGGGACGGGACGGCTGCCGCCGACATCACCCTCCGCGGTGCGCCGCTGTCGCTGCTGCGCTTCCTGTTCGCCGGTGATCGGGAGACGCTGATCCTCGGCGAGGAGGTGGGCCTTCGCGGCGACGTCGCACTGGCGACACGACTACAGCAGATCGTCGCCCGGATGGACCTCGATCTCGAAGAGGCGCTCGCCCACCGCATCGGCGACGCGCCGGCGCACGAGCTCTTCCGCGGCATGCGCGGGCTCGGCGGCTGGATGCGCGACGCGGGCTCGGCGTTGCTCGCGGACGTGTCGGAATACCTGCACTACGAGGCCGGGCTGGCCCCGACGCGCGGGGAGGTCGAGCGCTTCGCGCACGCCGTGGACGACCTTCGGGACGACGTGGAGCGCCTCGAGGCGCGAACCGCCCGGCTGGAGCGGCGGCGGGAACCCGACCGGTGATCGGGGCCCGCCAGGTTCTGAGGCTCGTATACATCAACGTCGTGCTCGTACGGCACGGCCTCGACGAGATCGTGCTCAGGACGCACCTGCTGCGCCCGGTTCGTTTCCTCCTCTACCTCCTGCCCTGGAACTGGATCCGCGGCCCGCAGCCGCCCCGGGCGGTGCGGCTGCGGCGCGCGCTGGAGGACCTCGGACCCATCTTCATCAAGTTCGGCCAGATCCTCTCGACCCGCCGCGACCTGCTCCCGGAGGACGTCGCCGATGAATTCGCGAACCTCCAGGATCGCGTGCCGCCGTTCCCCGGCGAGGCCGCGGCCCGGATCGTGCGCGAAGCGCTCGGCCGTCCGGTGGAGGAGATCTTCAGCGAGTTCACCCGCGAGCCGCTGGCGTCGGCGTCGATCGCGCAGGTCCACGCGGCGCGGCTCGAGGACGGCCGGGAGGTGGTGGTCAAGGTGGTGCGTCCGGGGATCGAGAAGGTCATCCGGCGCGACGTGAGCCTGCTGCACCTGGTGGCGGGGCTCGCGCATCGATACTGGCCCGATGCGCGCCGGCTTCGTCCGCGGGAGATCGTGGCCGAGTACGAGAAGACCATCCTCGACGAGCTCGATCTGCAGCGCGAGGCGGCGTCGGCCTCGCAATTGCGGCGCAACTTCGAGGGCTCCGATCTGCTCTACGTACCGGAAGTGCACTGGGAGCACACGCGGCGCCGGGTGATGGTGATGGAGCGGGTCTCGGGGATCCCGATCAGCGACGTCGATGCGCTGCGCGCCGCCGGCGTCGATCTGCGGGCGCTCGCCGAGCGCGGGGTGGAGATCTTCTTCACCCAGTTGATGCGCCACAACTTCTTCCACGCCGACATGCACCCGGGCAACATCTTCGTCGATCGCGCCCATCCCGATCGGCCGGGCTACGTCGCGGTGGATTTCGGCATCATGGGCAGCCTGTCGGAGCAGGACCAGCGCTACCTCGCCGAGAACTTCCTCGCCTTCTTCAACCGCGACTACCGCCGGGTGGCGGAGCTGCACGTGGAGTCGAAGTGGGTGCCGCCGGACACCCGGATCGACGACTTCGAGGCGGCGATCCGCACGGTGTGCGAGCCGAACTTCGACCGGCCGCTGAAGGAGATCTCGTTCGGGCAGGTGCTGGTGCGGCTGTTCCAGACCGCCCGGCGCTTCCACATGGAGGTGCAGCCGCAGCTCGTGCTGCTGCAGAAGACGCTGCTCAACATCGAGGGCCTCGGCCGCCAGCTCTATCCGGACCTCGACCTGTGGGAGACCGCGAAGCCGTACCTGGAGGGCTGGATGCGCGAGCAGATCGGCGCCCGGGCGCTGCTGCGCGAGGTCAGGCGCCAGGCGCCGAAGTGGGGCGAGACCCTGCCCGCGCTGCCCGGCCTCGCGTACGAGGCGCTGAAGCTCGTGCGTTCCGGCGAGATCGAGGTCCGGATACGGGCCGGGGAGATCGATCGGCTTCGCGCCGAGATCCGCCGGGGGAACCGGCGCACGGTGCTGGCGATCGTCGGGGCGGCGCTGCTGCTCGGCGCATCGGTGACGCTCGGCCTCGCCGGGACCGGCCTGCCGGCGGTGTGGGGCGTGCCGGTGTGGACGTGGATCCTCGGCGGCGCGGGCATCTGCCTGGCGTTCGCGGCGTGGGCGGGGGGGAGGGAGGACCGGTAGGCCGGTCCTCCCGGTCCGATGCCCTGCTTCCGAACGCCGCGCCGTGCGGGCGGGTGCGGCGGCTACGAGCGGTTGTTGAGGATGTGCAGGCCCTTGAGGAGGTTGAGGGCCTCGTAGAGGGCGAAGTCGCGCTGGGCGAGCGGTACTTCACCGGCCGCCTGCTGAGCCTGTCTCGCCGCCTCGAAGTCTTCCTCCTCGCCTTCTTCGCTCCCCCTTTCGCTCTCCAGGTGGCGGGCGAGATCGGATTCCTTGACGCCCTGGCCGACGTCGACCTGGGACACGCGCACGCGATCGAGGGTGATGTCGGGGACGATTCCCCGTGCCTGGATCGAGCCCCCGGAGGGCGTGTAGTACCGCGCCGTGGTGAGCTTCAGCGCCGATCCGTTGTCCAGTGGGAGGATCGTCTGCACCGAGCCCTTTCCGAACGTCTTCTCTCCCATGATCACCGCGCGCCGGTGATCCTGCAGCGCGCCGGCGACGATCTCGGAGGCGGAGGCGGACCCGGCGTTGACCAGCACCACCAGCGGGATGCCGTCGAGGATGTCGGAGCCCTTGGCGCTGAAGGTGAGCTGCGCGTCGTCCATCCGTCCCTCGGTATAGACGATGGTCCCCTTGGCCAGAAACGCATCGGACACCGAGACCGCGGCGTTCAGTACGCCCCCGGGATTGTTTCGGAGATCGAGGACCAGGCCCTTGAGGTCGCCGTCGCCGGTTTCCTCCCGGAGATGGGTGACCGCCTCGCGCAGGCTTTCGCCGGTGCGGACCTGGAACTGGCTGATCCGGACGTATCCGTATCCCGGCTCCAGCGAGCGGCTGCGCACGCTGGTGACGTGGATCACGTCCCTGGTGATGGTGATCCGGATGGGCCGATCCACGCCTTCCCGCACGATCGTGAGCACGATGTCGGTGCCGGGTGCTCCGCGCATCACCTTCACCGCTTCGGCCAGCGACATCCCCTTCACCGGCGTGTCGTCGAGCCGGATCACCAGGTCTCCCGCCTCCACGCCGGCGCGCTGTGCGGGCGTGTCGTCGATGGGCGCGATCACCTTGACGAACCCGTCCTCCATGCCGACCTCGATCCCCAGGCCCCCGAACTCCCCGCTCGTGCCCGCCTGCAGCTCCTGGTAGTCGTCCGGGATGAGGTAGGCGGAGTGCGGATCGAGCCCGGACAGCATCCCGCGGATTGCGTTCTCGAGCAGCGTCTTGTCGTCGATCGACTCGACGTAATCGTTCTTGATCTTGGCGAAGACCTCCGTGAAGGCGCGCAGATCCTCCAGCGGCAGCGTTGCCTCGGCGTCGCGCTGCGCGAAGACGCCCTGCCCGACGGCCAGAAAGGCGCCGATTGCGCCGCCGGCGAGGAGCCAGATGATCGATCGTGCGAGTGACTTCATGTTTTGCCCCCGATACGGCGCCGAGGACTCCGAAAGCGACCGTGGCGGGAGAATACTCGCCGCCGCCGAGGACTTACAAGCGCGACGGCGGGGACCCGGCGCACCATCGCCGCGGGTTGACCGGCTGGCCGGTGCGCCGGATCTCGAAGTACAGGGCGGATCGTGCATTGCCGCCACTGTCTCCGACGGTGGCGATGGTCTCGCCGGATTCCACCCAGTCGCCGGTTTCCCTGGTCAAGGTCTGGTTGTGGCCGTACAGGCTCATGAACCCGTCGTCGTGCTCGATGATGAGCAGCAGGCCGAATCCCCGGAGCCAGTCCGCGTATGCGACGCGGCCTCGGTGGATGGAGCGGACGGCTTCCCCCTCCGGCGCTCCGATCAGCACCCCCTGCCAATTCAGGCCGCTCTCGCCGCGGGGCGCTCCGTAAGCGGCGAGCAGGGCGCCTTCCACCGGCCACGGGAGCTTGCCGCGCAGCTCCCCGAAAGGCTTGGTGTCGCGGATCTTCAGGGCGACGTCGGAGAGCGAGGCTTGCAATGCGTCGATCAATTCCACGAGTCGGCGTTCGTCGGCCCGGAGCCGTTCCGCGAGGCTCTCCTGGTCCCGGATCCGTGTCGCCAGCGCCTGCATCGCGGCGGCCCGGGCGACGCGCCGATCTTCGAACTCGGCAAGGCGGTGCTCCTTTTCCTCGCGGAGCGCGGCGATGGCCGCGGCTTCCTCGGCCACCTTCGCCTCCTGCGCTTCGAGCCTGGAGGCGGCATCGGCGATGCTGCGAATCTTCTCCGCGTGGGCGCGCTCGATGACCGAGTGATAGGCGAGTACCCGATCGACGTCGAGCAGCGAATCGACGTTGAGAAGCCTCGCGATGGGGTCTCGCCGGGCGAATCGATAGGAGGCGCGCACCGCGCGGGCGAGATGGAGCCGGCGGTCGGTGAGCTCGGCGCGCGTCAGCGCACTCGCGCGGTGGGCCGCATCGGCCCGCCGACGCGCCGCCTCCAGGCGCTCGTCGAGACCGGCAATCTGCCGCCGGATGCCGGCCGCCAGCTTTTCGCTCTGCGCCAGCGCCTTCGTGTGGGTATCGTGCGCGTCGTATGCCCTGGAGAGCGCGCGCGCGGTTGCTTCGAGGCGCGCCCGCACGGACTCGAGGTCCCTGCGGGCTTCCGTGTCCGACTGTCCGAACGCGTCGGCGCTGCAGGCGAGGAGGGAGGCCGGGAGCCAGACGCGCACGAGTCGGGAGAGGAGCCGCGCACGCCGCGCCCGGACCGGATGATTGGCCACGGCGCAATCGTCGTGTGCGGGCGGGCGCGATGTCAAACGCCGGCGGGTCGCCGCCGGCAGGTCACCGCCGGCAGATCACCGTCGGGGCCGTTCGCTGCCGAGGCTGTTCCCTGTTATCGCCGCATCGGCCTCGATATGCGCCGCCACCTGCCGGATTCCGGCTCCCGCGTTCCGGAAGCGGACCCTCGTCGGTCGGGCCGCGGCGGAGGATTGCCGATACGGGCAGGCCGGGTCGCGGCTCCGGTATCGAATCCGCCGTTGCGGGGGGAGGTCCATCGCGTTACTCTCGCCGCCCGCCGCCGGGCCGGCACGTCTCCGGGCCGGTGCAGACCGGTGGGACCCACCATCCGAGCGCTCCCATCCGCGGGCGATGCAAGTGGACAGGCTGCAAGAATTCTTCTCGAACCATCCGGGTCTGTGCATGGCGTTCGTCGCGATCCTGGGCGGGATCGCATGGACGTTCCTCCAGGGCTCGTCCCGCGGCGTGCGCAAGCTGAGTCCGATGGACGCGACGCGCCTCATCAACCACGAGGACGCGGTCATCCTCGACGTCCGATCCGATGGAGAGTTCCGGCAGGGCCATATCGTCAACGCCGTGAACATCCCCGAATCCCAGCTCGGCGACCGTCTCGGCAAGCTGAACAAGTACCGCGGGCGGCCCGTCATCACCGCGTGCCGGACCGGGCAGATCAGCGTGAAGGCGGGGAGCAGGCTCGTCGCGGACGGCTTCGAGAAGGTGTACACCCTCGCCGGCGGCATCCTGGCCTGGGAGGGCGCCAGTCTTCCGCTGACGAAGAAGTAGCGGGAAGCAGCCCTCCCGGCGATTGGGCCTCGGGCGCGATCCCGCGCTCCGGCCGCGGCCGGCGAGGGGCGTTCCGAATCGGCCCGGCCCCGGCCGGTCGCGCGGAGAACGGACGAGCGCGATGAACCGCCGTTGCGACGTCGCGGTGCTCGGCGCGGGCTCATGGGGCACCGCGCTGGCGGTGCTGCTGGCGCGCAACGGGCACACCGTCCTTCTCTGGGGCCGCGACGAGGCGCAGCTCGCGGCCATCGCCCACCGCGGCAGCAACGAGCGGTATCTGCCCGGGGAACGCCTCCCCGGCAACCTCGTGGTCGAGCCGGCGCTCTCCAGGGCCGCCGGCGCCGCGGGCGCGTGTCTCCTCGCGGTGCCGAGCCATGCCTTCGCGGAGCTGGCCGCCGCTCTCGCCGCGACCCCCGCGAGCCGGGCGGGGCTGTTGTGGGCGACCAAGGGACTCGATCCGTCGAGCGGCCGCCTCCTCCACGAGGTGGCGGCGGAACGACTCTCCCCCGGCGTCCCGCTGGGGGTGCTCTCCGGACCGACCTTCGCCGGGGAGGTGGCGAGGCGTCTTCCCACCGCCGTGACCCTGGCCGCGACCGGCGCCGGGTTCGCCCGCGAGTGGGCGGCCCGCCTCTCGAACCCCCGGTTCCGGGTCTACACGAGTGACGATCTCGCCGGGGTGCAGATCGCCGGCGCGGTCAAGAACGTCCTCGCCATCGCCGCGGGGATCGCGGACGGACTCGGCTTCGGGGCGAACACCCGCGCCGCGCTCATCGCGCGGGGATTGAGCGAGATGGTGCGCCTCGGCGAGGCGGCGGGCGGGCGGGCGGCCACGTTCATGGGGCTGGCGGGATTGGGCGACCTGGTGCTCACCTGCACCGACGACCAGTCACGCAACCGGCGCTTCGGTCTCGCACTCGCGCGGGGCCTGCCGCCGGACGCCGCCGCCGCTTCGCTCGATCAGGTCGTCGAAGGTGTCGAGACGAGCGCCCACGTGATGCGGCTCGCGCGGCGCTTCGGGGTGGAGATGCCGATCTGCGAGCAGATCCGGGCCGTCGTGACCGGCGCAACGAGCGCGGGCGAGGCGGTGGAGGCCCTGCTCACCCGCGAAGCCGCCCGTCCCGAACACTGAGCGCGAGACGTTCGACGACTTCGACGACGGTCCGAGCGAGGTTCGGGGCGGCTCGTCTCCAGACAGCCGCCCCTCCATGGTGGAGACCCGTTCGCGGAGCAGGCCCACGTCGCCCCTGAGCTCGCGCGTATCTTCGCGAAGTCGCCCTTCCATGGCGCCCATGTCCTCGCGAATCCGGGCTTCCATCGTTCCCATGTCTTCCCGAAGCCGTGTCTCCATCGTGCCCATGTCTTCGCGAAGCCGTGTCTCCATCGTGCCCATGTCTTCGCGAAGCCGTGCTTCCACCGCGCTCATGTCCTTGCGCACCTGGTTGAGGCCCGTGAAGATCAGCGTTCCCAGGGCCACGCCCACCGCGAGCACCGCCCCGAGCACCGTCAGGAGCTCCGGAGACCATCCCGCGCCGCGACCACCGCTTCCGTTCATGTTCGACATCGTGGCTCCCGTACGTGCGCGGGCAGGGCTCGAAGGTGTCGGTGGAGCCGCGCGGAGACGGATACTACCCCACCGGTCGGATGGATCGAGCCCGCGGAAGCAGAAGTAGCCGCAGGACTACGAACCGCGCGACGGCAGGGAAGGGCCGGTGCGGTATCATGACGTCTCCATCCCTCACGCGGGCACTGTCCCGGCGGTCCCGAGCGCCATGTCCGACCGCGCGCAGGAAGCATCGGCCGAGCCGCAGCCCCCCGACGCGCAAGCGCTCGTCGCGGCGATGCGAGAGATCGTCGCCGAGCTCCACCCCCATCTCGGCGCGCGCGCCGACGTCACCCTCGACAGCTCGCTCGACCGCGATCTCGGGCTCGACAGCCTCTCGCGCATGGAGCTGCTCTCGCGGCTCGAACGCACGTTCGGAATCACGATCCCCGAAGCCGTCATGGCCAACGCGGAGACGGCGCGGGAGCTGCTGCCGGCGCTCCTGGCCGGCGGCCGGCGCCGGAGGATGCCGGCGGCGGTCCGCGATCACGAAACGAGGTCGGAAGCGGCGGACGCGATCCCCACCGGCGCCGGGACGCTGCTCGAAGCGGTCGATTTCCACGCCCGCCGCCACGGCGGGCGCGTCCACGTCGAGCTCTACGGATCGGAGGGCGAGCCGGCGCGGATCACCTTCGCGGCGCTGGTGGATCGCGCCGAGCACATCGCGGCCGGCCTCGCCAACCGGGGGCTTTTGCCGGGCCAGTCCGCGGCGTTGATGCTGCCCACCGGCCTCGACTACCTCGCGACCTTTCTCGCGGTGCAGATCGCCGGGGCGATCCCGGTGCCGATCTACCCGCCCGCGCGGCTGAGCCAGCTCGAAGACCACGTGAGGCGCCACGCGGGGATCCTCGCGAACGCGAGGACCCGCACCCTCGTGACCTTCGCCCCCGCCCTCGGGGTCTCGAAGCTGCTGACCGCGCAGGTTTCGGGGCTGGATTCGGTGCTCGACGTGGCCGGGCTCGATCGGGACGGCCGGTTTCGGGAGCGCCCGGGCCTCGACGAATCCTCCACCGCCTTCCTCCAGTACACCTCCGGCAGCACCGGCAATCCCAAGGGCGTGGTGCTCAGCCACGGCGACGTGATCGCCTCGCTGAAGGCCATGGCCGTGGCGCTCGGGGCGACGCCGCGCGACGTGTTCGTGAGCTGGCTCCCGCTCTACCACGACATGGGGCTCATCGGGGCGTGGATGGGGAGCCTGTACTACGGGTTCCCGCTGGTGCTCATGTCCCCGCTCGATTTCCTCGCCCGTCCCGCGCGCTGGCTCGAAGCGATCCACCGGCATCGGGGCACGCTCTCCGGCGGGCCGAACTTCGCCTACGAATTGTGCGTGCGGCGTATCGGGCCGGAAGAGGCCGAGGGGCTCGATCTGTCGAGCTGGCGGCTCGCGTTCAACGGCGCCGAGCCGGTCAGCCCGGACACGATGGACCGGTTCACGGCGAAATTCACCCCCTACGGACTCCCCCCCAAGGCCATGACCCCGGTGTACGGTCTGGCGGAGGCGACCCTGGGGGTGGCGTTCACCCCCATTGGCCGCGGGCCGCGGATCGACGTGGTGGACGCCGAGGCGATGGCCCGCCGCTCCCGGGCGGCGCCGCTCGTTGGCGCGATGCCCGTCGATGGAATACCTGCCGGTGGAACGTCCGCCGGTGGGCCGTCCGTTGATGGGCCGCACGCTGGAGGACCACCCGCCGGAGAGCAGTCCGCCGGAAGGCCGCACGCCGGAGGACCGCACGCGGAAGGACCCCCCGCCGGCAGCCCGCCCGCCCCGGAATCGCTCGCCGGCGGATCACCCGGGCACGCCCTCCGGTACGTCTCGTGCGGGCCACCGATTCCGGGATTCGAGGTGCGGATCGTCGACGGGCGGGGGACCGAGCTGGAGGAGCGGGCGGAGGGATCGGTGGAGTTCCGGGGGCCGTCCACCACCAGCGGCTACTTCCGCAACCCGGCCGCGACCCGCGCCCTGTTCGACGGCGAGTGGCTGCGCTCCGGCGACCGTGGCTACGTCGCGGGCGGCGAGCTCTACGTCACCGGGCGCGACAAGGACCTCATCGTCCGCGCCGGCCGCAACCTCTACCCCTACGACCTCGAAGCCGCGGTGGGCGAGGTCGACGGCGTGCGCAAGGGCTGCGTCGCGGTCTTCGCCTCCCCGGACCCCGCGGCCGGAACCGAGCGGCTGGTGGTGGTCGCGGAAACTCGTGAAAACGACGCCGGGCGCAGGCGCGCGATCGAAGAGGCGATCGTCCGCGTGGCGGCGGCCGAGCTCGGTGCGGCTCCGGACGAGATCGTCCTCGCGCCGCCGCACAGCGTACTGAAGACCTCCAGCGGAAAGATCCGGCGGGTCGCGGTGCGGGAGCTGTTCGAGAGCGGCGCGCTCCGGCGCGGGGCCGCCTCGGTGCGGATGCAGGTCGCCCGCCTCGCGCTGGCCGCGGCCGGCGGCACGATACGCTCGTGGGCGCGGCGTGTGGCGCGTGCCGCCTACGCTACCCATGCCGGTGTGGTCGCCGCAGCCACCTTCGTGCTGGTGTGGCTCGGGGTGGTGGTGATGCCCGGGAGCAAGCCCGCGCGCTGGCGCCGCGGGCGGATGCTGGCGCGCGCCGCGTTCCGGGCCCTCGGCATCCGCATCCGGGCGAGTGGCCTGTCGCACATGAAGAGCGGGGAGCGGTACGTTCTCGTCGCGAACCATGCGAGCTATCTCGACGGTCCGCTGCTCTTTGCCGCCATCCCGGCGCGGGTCGGCTACGTGGTCAAGGGCGAGCTTGCGGCCAATCCGTTCATCGCGCCGCTCCTGCGCGCGCTCGGGGTCGAGTTCGTCAATCGGCTGGACCACGAGCGCAGCGTCGCCGACGCTGCTTCGCTCGCGGCCCGTCTCGCGCGAGGCGACGCCCTGGGCTTCTTCCCGGAAGGCACGTTGCACCGCATGCCGGGGCTGCTGCCGTTCCGGCTCGGCGCGTTCTCCGCCGCGGTGGAAGGCGATGCCCACGTCGTTCCCGTCACCATCGCCGGCACGCGCTCGGCCCTGCGCGACGGCCAGTGGATCCCGCGCCCCGGAACGGTCTCGGTCCGGATCGCCCCGCCGATCGCCCCGCCGCCGGCCGCTCCACCGGTGACGCCGAGCCAGGGATCGGCGGACGGGCCGATCCCCGAATTGGAAGACGGCGAATTGGAAGACGGATCGAGCCCCGAGCCGGCGGATGCCGGGGGCCGGGGGCCGTCGGCCGGGCCGGACGGCGAACCGGCAGGCGCATCGAGCTGGACGCGGGCGGTGAAGCTGCGCGATGCGGCGCGGGCGGTGATCCTCGCGCAGTGCGGCGAGCCCGACCTCGGTACGCGGCTCGACGTGCTCGATGTGTTGCGCAGGCGCAAGAAGGAGGAGGGGATGGAATGAGCCGGGATACGACGTCGCCATCGGACGGTGGACCAGGGGCGGCGACGGCCGATCGGCGGAGCGGAGGGGCCGGCCCGAACGTCGCCTCGCCGTCCGCCGGCATCGACGGCATCCTCATCGACCGGACCGCGGACTGGCTGATGTCGAGCGCGCTGGGCGAGACCGGGGTCGAGTCGATCTTCGAGGGCTGTTGCCAGCGCCTGCACGCCGCGGGCGTCCCTCTGGCGCGCGCGCTGACCGCGTTCCGCACCCTGCATCCGCTGTTCGCGTCGGTGCTCCTCGTGTGGAAGCGCAACCAGGGCGTGGACACCAACCCGATACAGCACGCGCGGGCGTTCTCGACCGAGGAATGGTTCCGCAGCCCGATGCACCAACTCGTGCGGCACCGCCTGCCGTTTCTCCGGCGGCGGCTCACCGGCGAGCACGCCATCGTCGACTTCCCCGTGCTGGAGGAGCTGCGCGACGGCGGAGCCACCGATTACATCTGCTACCGGATCCCGTTCACGAGCGAGGAAGAGTCGGCGCCGGGCGCCAACGGCATCATGGGGTCGTGGGCGACGGATCGACCCAGCGGCTTCAGCGAGGAGGATCTCCGGATCCTCGAGCGGATCCAGCGCCGCTACGCCGTCTCGTGCAAGGTGCAGATCCAGCGCCGGATCACCCGGAACGTGCTGGACACCTACCTCGGTCCGGACGCCGGCGCCCGGGTGCTCGACGGGCAGATCCGGCGCGGCGACGGCGAGCGGATCCACGCCGTCATCTGGTACAGCGACATGCGCGACTCCACACGGCTCGCCGACCGCCTCGACCCGCACGTGTTCATCGACCGCCTCAACCGGTACTTCGAGTGCACCGCCGGAGCGGTCATCGCCGGCGGCGGGGAGGTGCTGCGCTTCATCGGCGACGCGGTGCTCGCGATCTTCCCGATCCGCCCGGATGGCGACGATGCGCACGCCGCCGCCGAGCGCGCCCTCACCGCGGCCCGGGACGCGGAATCGCGGCTCGCCCGCACCAACGAGGGCCTTGCGGCGGAGGGGGAGGAGCCCGTCGAGTTCGGGCTCGGCCTGCACGTCGGGGATGTCATGTACGGCAACATCGGGGTGCCGGAGCGGCTCGAATTCTCCGTCATCGGCCCGGCCGCCAACGAGGTGGCGCGCATCGAGGACCTGACCAAGACGCTGGGGCGGAGGGTGCTGGTGAGCGAGGCGTTCGCCGCCGTTGCGGGTGCGCACTGCGAGCCGCTCGGCGCGCATCCGCTACGGGGGGTCGGCGCACCGGTGGCGGTGTTCGCGCCCTGCCGAACGTCCGATTCCTGAAAGTGGCGGAGATTTCCCGTCGCCTTGCGCAAGGTCTCACGGACGAGGGATCACGCTCTCCGGCCAAGAGCCCGCGGCGGATGCCGCGGGCCGGTCCGAACGGGCGACGGCGGCGACGTGTGCCCGGTCCCTACTTCGCCATCCAGGTCGCCATGCGGGCCGAGGTGCTCTCGCGGTGGTCCGCCCAGAACGCCTCGTCCATGAGGAAGTAGCTCCGGGTGTTCTGCGGAGCGGTCGGCAGGTGCGGGAGGATGTCCGGGTTCACGAACTTGTCCGCGCCCTTCACCATCGGGCCGTAGGCGATGTAGTTCGTCTGGTCGCCCTGCCGGTCGGGACGTGACGCGAAGGCGAGGAACTTCCACGCGAGATCCTTCTCCGGGTGGTCCTTCGGCACGAACCAGTAGTCGAAATCGAGCCCCTGGCCGTTCCACACGATCGCGAAGGGCTGGCCGTCGTCGACCATCGCGTTGTAGAAGCGCCCGTTCCAGCCCGAGGACATCACCACTTCCTTGTCCGCGAGGAGCTGCGGTGCATGGGCGCCGGTCTCCCAATAGATCAGGTGGTCCTTGATCTCGTCCATCTTCGCGAATGCGCGATCGATGCCGCCCTCGGCGCGCAGCACCTTGTAGACGTCGGCGGGCGGCACGCCGTCGGCGATGAGCGCGAACTCGAGGCTGCCCTGCACTTTGTTCGCTCTCAAGGCGCGCTTGCCGGGGTACTTCTCGACGTTCCAGAAATCCGCCCAGGATTTCGGAGGATCGTTCGGGAACACGTCGGTGCGGTACGCGAACACGGTGCCGTAGGCGATGGTGGCGATCCCGCACTCGGTCGAGCCGCCGGGCAGGAAGTCGTCGGGGGTCATCCCCATCGCTTCCCAGTCGATGGGCTCGAGGAGACCTTCGTCGCAGCCGGCGACCGCCACCGCGACCGAGCCGTCGAGGACGTGGCTCTTGTAGTTGCCGGTCTCGACCATCGCCCGGATGATGGCGATGCTTCCATCCCATTCGTCCTCGAGGATGGTGAGACCGGTATCCTTCATGAACGGCTCGTAGTACGCCTTGCGCTGGCTCATGCTGTACGAGCCGCCCCACGACGTGATCGTCAGCTTCTGGGCGATGACCGTCCGGGGTACGGAGGCCCCGACGAGCAGGGCGACCGCCGCACCGGCGGCCAGGACGTGTTTCATTCTCATTGGCTGATCTCCTCGGTGGAAGTGAGGGTTCCCGGGCGCCGGACACACGATCGTTCCCGGCTGCCGCACCAGACGGCGTCGGCTGGGGCCGGATGAGCGGTCCCGGGCCTCCGGGGCAATATTGACGGCCCGGAGCCGTTCGGCGCAAGGGGCGGGGTCGTACCCGTAGCCGGGGGCTGGTGGGAAATGCGGGTCGGAGTGCCGGACGCCTCTCCGTGCCCGCACCGCGAACGGGAGAACGAGCTGCACTGCATTGCCGAATCCGGCCCCGTCCCGCGATGCATGTGGCGTCGCGGGCGGGGCGGGATCCGATTGCAGCGGAACCGCCGCCGATGATGCGCACCGCCGCCGTCGCCGTCGCGCTGCTCCTCGCGGTGCTGCTCGTCCTGCGCGAGCGGCTGCACGATCGGTCACCGGCCGTTTTGCTCGACGTCCCGGACGAGATCGATCGGACCCCCCGTGACCGCATCGAGCTCCCGCCGGGCGGCCTCGAGCCGGGACACCGTCTGCTCGACACGCTGAAGAACGAAAAGCTCCAGTCCCCCCCTTACGTCGCCCTCGGCATCTACGCCTATCGCCGCTTCCTGATCCTGCCGAAGGACGAGCGCGCCGCGGTCCGCGCCGGTGTCGAGGCGTCGGTGTGGACGGTCGAGCGCTGGCTCGGCGCGCTCGCCGCCCGCCCGCCGGGATTCCTGTGCATCGGTGAGTCCCACCAGGACAGCTACCGCGAGTTTCTCGCCCGCCGCTTCTTCACCTCCTACGCGGTCGACGTGTTGTACCTGGAAGCGGTGGACGGCGCGGTTCCCTGGCTCGCGCTGAGGAGCGATCTCGGGGAGCGCGACGTCGATCTGCTCAGAGCGGACATTGCCGATGTCATCCGGGCCGCGGCCGCGCGGAACCCTGCGGTGGAGATCCGGGGGGCCGAGGAGACGGCCTCGCAGCGCCGTGCGCGCCGCAATGCCGGCGCCGGGGTCCGGGACGATTCCATCTACCGGAACGTGGCCGCGAGCTACGTTCCGGGCAAGCGCCACGCCGCGATCCTCGGCGCGCTGCACTGCACCAACGCCCGGGGGTGGCTGTTCTCGCAGCTCGGGAAGGAGGGCTCTCCGCTCGCCGGTGAGGAGAAGCTCAATCTCGCGGTGATGAGCGTGCACAAGAACCTGCTCACCCGCGAGTTCGTGCGCTTCCTGCGCGCGCTCGGGCTTGCGCGCGGCGATCTGGTGCTGGTCGACACCGCGGCGCTCGATGCGCGCATCCACGATTGGTTTCTCGACCTGACCCGCCACTTCCTGGATTACCGGACCGTCGTGCTGTTCACCGGCCGCGCGCCCTGAGGGTGGCGAAGACATGCAGCCCCCCTGAAAGAGGACGGCCGACCGGACGATGCGGGAGCCCATCGGTTCGTCCGATGGCGCCTCGCCGACCGGTTCGTGGCGATATCGCAACGATACTGCGCCAGCGACCCCGATCACCGGGTGGTTCCGCTCCGCGGTATCCCGCTCCGGCGATGCGTCACCCCGTCTCCGGTACGGTGGGAGGCAAAGGCTCGCGCCCGAGGATCAGATCGGATGCCTTCTCCCCGATCATGATCGCCGGTGCGTTGGTGTTGCAGGACGGGAGCCGTGGCATGACGGAGGAATCGGCAACGCGCAACGCCTCGATTCCGTGCACCTTCAGGTCGGGGCCGACCACGGCCATGCCCTCCCTCCCCATCCGGCAGGCGCCGACCGGATGGTGGTCGGTCTTGGCGCTCGCGCAGGCATGGTCGAACAGGGCCGCGTCGCTCTCCACCGCCGGCCCGGGCAGCGCCTCGCGTGCGACAAAGGGTTTCAGGGCGTCCTGGCGCATGATCTCGCGGGCAAGGCGAAAGCCTGCGAAGGCCATCGCGCGGTCGCGCGGCTCGGCCCAGTAGTTCGGGTCGATCAGCGGCGCGTCGGCCGGATCCGGCGACGCCAGGCGCACGCTGCCGCGCGATTCCGGTTGCAGGTATGCCGAGTTCAGGGTCACTCCGGCCCGTTTCAGCTTGAGCACGCCGGCCTCGATTCCCGAACCGAGGCCCAGATGCAACTGGACGTCGGGCCGTGCGGGTGTCCGGTGTGCGGACTCCTGGCGTGCGGACTTCCGATCGGCGTACCAGAAGCCTCCTGTCTCGAACAGGCTGGAGGCCGCGGGGCCGTTGCGCAGCAGGAGGTATTGCAGCCCGGCCCAGGCGGCCCGGTGCGGCTTCGCATAAGCGTCGTAGGTGTGGTTGCCCGTGCACTCCCAGATCGTGAAGAGGTTCAGGTGGTCGTGCAGGTTCGACCCCACGCCCGGCAGATCGTGGACGACGGGAACGCCCGTGCCTCTCAGGTGATCCGCTGGACCGACCCCCGAGTGCAGCAGGAGCTTCGGCGATCCGATGGCCCCGCAGGAGACGATGACCTCCCGCTCTGCGCGAAGCGTCTCGACGCCTCCCTTGACGGCCATCTCCACGCCCGTCGCCCGGCCTTTTTCAATGAGGATGCGAAGCACGCGGGCGCCGGTGCGGACGGCGAGATTGCGCCGGCCCCGGTTGGGAGCGAGATAGGCGGTGGCCGCCGACGAGCGCCGGGCGTTGCGCTGGGTGAGCTGGTAGTAGCCCACACCTGCCTGCCGGGCGCCGTTGAAATCGGGATTGAAGGGGATCCCCAGCGCCTGCGCCGCCTTGAACCAGGCTTCGCAGATGGGCAGGGGAGAGATGGGCAGGGAGACCCCGAGCGGCCCCCCTTCGGCGTGGTAGGCGTCGAGAAAGCGCTGGTTGTCCTCCGCGCGCTTGAAGTAAGGGAGCACCTCCCGGTAGCTCCAACCCTGGCAGCCCTCCCGTGCCCACCCGTCGTAATCGGCCGCGTGGCCGCGGGTATAGATCTGGGCGTTGACGGAAGATCCCCCGCCGAGCACCCTGGCCTGGGTGTACCGGAGGACACGGCCGTTCAGATGCCTCTGCGGCACGGTGGACCAGCCCCAGGAGGCGATGCCCCTGGTCATCCTGGCGAAGCCGGCAGGCACGTGGATGAGCGGGTGCCGATCCGATCCGCCTGCCTCGATCAGGGTGACGGTCACGTCCGGATCTTCCGACAGGCGCGCGGCCATCACGCATCCGGCGGACCCGGCGCCGACGATCACGTAGTCGCTCATCGTGTCCTCCCGGTGCGGCCGGTTCATGCGCCGAGCTCCGTGCGGCGGATGCGATCGGCGGCGCGCAGGGCCAGCGCGGCCACCGTCAGCGCCGGGTTGACCGCCGCGGACGTGGGCAGGCAGGAGGCGTCCACCACGTAAAGGTTGTCGTGATCCCACGCCTTGCAGTGCGGGTCCAGCGCCGAACGCGCGGGATCGTCGCCGATGCGGACCGTCCCGCACTGGTGCGAGGGCGTGCGCCGGTCGAAGGGCTTGGCCAGCACGACGGGATAGCCGCAGTCCTTCAGCACCCGGCGCATGACGGCCGAAAGCCGCCGGTGCGCCTCCATGTTCGTGCGGGTCCAGTCCAGGACGACGTCCCGGCCGTCGATGCGCACGCGGCTTTCCGGGTCCGGCAGGTCCTCGCTCATGAGGTACCAGTCCACGGAACGGCGGGCGGCCCAATTGAGCAGGGGCTTCGGCGCCCACGGCACGTTCGCCTTCAGGATCGTTCCGTCGATCTTGCCGAGGAGCTGGACGTTGCCGAGCGGCGGGCCGCCGTCGCCGTCCGACAGATAGAAGTCGTTGAGGCCCAGGGTCTTCTGGTAGACCGCGCGGTTGCGGCGGCGCGGATCGATGGCGAGCATCGCCGAGCAGTTGTGGTTCATGAAGTGCCGGCCGACCTGGCCCGAGCGGTTCGCAAGGCCCGGCGGACGGCTGCCGCCGGTCGTATGGGTGCCGTCCGCGGCATGGGTCTCACTTACCGGAGGGACGCTGCCGGCCGTATGGGCGCCATCTACCAGAGGGACGCTGCCCACCGTATGAGCGCTGCCGGCCGAGCGGGTGCCGCCGGTCGTATGGGTGCCGCCCGCGGCATGGATCTCATCTACCGAACGGGCGCCGTCCGCCGGACAGGCACCGCTCACCGTACGAGCGCCACCCGTCGAGCGCAGCAGGATTGCTGCGGAGTTCACCGCGCCGGCGCACAGGACGACGATGCCGGGGGTCAGCTTTTCCGTCCTCCCGTCCTTTCGGGCGTAAACCGCCGAGATGCGCCGGCCGTCGGGCGTCGCCTCCAGGCGCTCCACCCGCGCGCCGGTTTCGAGCCGGACGTTGGCGTATTCGAGCGCCGCTGCAAGCCCGCAGGTCTCCGCGTCCATCTTGCCCGATCGGGTGTCGGGATGACCGTCCCAGGGGGTCCGACCGCCTTGAAGCCAGCGCTCGACGTCGACACCCAGGGGGAGGGAGAAGGGATGCAGGCCCCGCTGCTTCAGGCGTTCGCGGACGCGGGCGATCGCCGGCTCGTCGGGGACGGGCGGATGGGGGTAGGGCGTCGAACGGGGCGGTTCGGTGGGATCCTCGCCCGCGCATCCGCGCACCTGGTAGAGCGCTTCCGCCCGGCCGTACCACGGCTCCAGCTCCTCGTAGGGAAAGGGCCAGGCGGGAGAGACCCCGCCCGGATGCTCGCGCGCCTCGAAGTCCTCGCGCCGGAAGCGGAAGAGGGCCGCCCCGTAGAGCTTCGAGTTGCCGCCCACGTAGTAGAAGTTGCCGGGGTTGAACGGCTGCCCTTCCCCATCCAGCCACTGCTCCTTTGTCCGGAAGCGGTTCTCCACGAAGATCGCCTTCGTCGAACGCTCCCCGTTGCCGGGCCGCAGCCGCTCGCCGCGCTCCAGGAGCAAGATGGAGGCCCCGGTGGCCGCAAGCCCCGCCGCGACCGTCGCCCCGCCCATGCCGGAGCCGACGATGACGATGTCCGGCGACGGCGGCATGGAGGATCAGGCGATACGCGCGTGGGTCTCGGGATCGAAGAAGACGGCCTTGTCCAGGCGGAAGGCGAAGGGGATCGTCTCACCCGCGCGCGCCTTGTGCGCGATGATCGTCCTACCCAACGCCTGTCCCCTGTCCGAGCTCGTCTTTCGTCAACCCCTCGTCGATCAGATAGCGCCGGATTCGACTGATGAACTCCCGCGCGCGCCGGCATTCGTACCGGGCTTCATCGGGGGAGAAGCTCATATGCCCGTTGTAGTCCGCTGCCAGCCGATCGTCCGAACCTCCAGCGAGATGGCGAGCCCACTCCCGCTCAATTTCTCCCGTACGAACAAGATGCAGGCTGAACATGCGCCGCACCGCGGCGCGACTTGCCACCGTGACGTCATGCACGAACAACGCGGCCTTGGCTGCATGAAGGATCCCGTAGCAAGCCCGCGATACGACGTCTTCCCGGTAATCCGGTTGCATCAGAAGCTCGGATGCATGGAGTGACTGCATACCCCGCCGCCACTCCGCAACGACGTTCCCGCGGTTCACAGAACGTCTACTCCGTCACGCTCGACGGTTTCCCGATACGGGGACCTCAAGGCTTTCAGCCGATCCCATTCCGACTGCATATACGTCATGATCGAGGGCACGGCATACGAAGTCGCCGCCAGATCGTACCCGATGTACCCGAGCACGCGCTTGCGCTCCTCCGCCTCGTTCTTCACTAACAGGAGCACGTCGATATCGCTGTCTTCGTGCGCGTTTCCCCGTGCTTTCGATCCGTACACGAGCAGGCGTGCGACGGCCCCGGGCTGTTGCTCGGCAAGCGCCCGCCGGTATTCGTCCAGCCAGATCCGTTCTTCGGGATGGAGCGTCAGCATGGATGCACTCCTCGCTTCCGTGATCGCCTCTGGCCGAAGTCCTGGTCTGCGAGCCGCACCGTGTTCGACATGACGGAGGCCAAGCGTCAGAGGTGGCGATCAACACCCGTGTCGGCACACCAGGGCAAAGGGTACGGTCTTTCCCAATGTATCGTATCCGTCCGTCGGTCGATCGCCCGGTGGCTCACAAGGTGACTCGGAATTGCTCAAAACGTCTCTCCAGCAGTTCCCGCGCGGGCCGGAGTTTTTGCATTCTCGGCAGCAGAATTCGACGATCGTGCAGGCCCTTCAGTCCGTGCAGCAGCATCGGACCGTCCTCTTCGTCCAGGATGTCCTCCCTTACCTTGATGACGTAGTCGGGGGTGACGCCGATGAACAGACGATCGAACGCGGCATGGTGCAGCTTGCACAGTGCCATGCCGTTGCGAACCGTCGGCTCACCTTCGGGCTCCGAGTCCGGGACGATGTGCGCGGCGTCAAGCAGTTCCTCATGGCGCAATCTGCAGAACGCGCATTGTTCTCGATAGGCACGTAGCACCCGCTCGCGAAACCGTCCTTGATGAACACGTGTTCGCACGGCCGCGGTTCGATAGGTCCGCAACAGCATTCGCTCTTCTGTTTCGGCGACATGCGGGGTGACGACTCCAAGTGCTCTCTCTTCGAGCTGGGTGTTGGCGTAAGTTGCATCGTCGACCGCGACGGTGAACATCAATCGCTCCGGCTGATCATGCACCACGTACACCGGCCAGACCGGGAGGTAGCGTCCCGGCATCAGCCCGTGGAGATAGACGAGCGGTGCGCGTTCCTTCATTGCTCGGCGAAGTCCGACGTTGTCGGGATGAGACGGACTGCATCCCCGATAGTGATAGTGCAAGAGATGGTCTTCGCCGAACGTATCGTTGTACGGGCTGTTGGGGGAAATGGTGATCGACAAGGGCAACTGCATTGCCTGAGGCTTGAATATCCCCTGCGGGCCGACGATGCGTACGCGTTCCTTTCGAAAATCAAAACCGGCTGCGAGTAGCTTACGCGGCAACACCTCACCGTAGAGGCCGACCTGTGCGGCGAGCCAGTCGAACGCAGCACGGCGGAACGGCGCGTCGTTCATTGGCACTCTCTCCGTCCCAGCCGGATACTGTTCCGATCACGCGTCCTGACGACGGCAAGAAGATCGATGAAACAATCCATCATCATGTCGATGGGAGGGTATCACAGTGTCGGGGTGAGGATGCCGGCTCCGGAGTGCTTCCTTGGAACACCGTCCCTCGCACACCATGGCGTCGGTCCAAGTGCAGGGGAGACGTTGGACCGAATGCGGGCCGCGCCGGGTGAGCGCCATCGGAACCACTCGGCGCCCGCTGCCGCGCTCCAGGATCAGGATAGAGGCGCCGGTGGCCGCGAGCCCCGCCGCGACCGTCGCCCCACCCATGCCGGAGCCGACGATGACGATGTCCGGCGACGGCGGCATGGCGTCTCAGGCGATGCGTAAACAGGTCTCGGGCCGGTCGTCGCAACGATCTTTCCCTCCGTAGCCGGTGGCGAGAATAGGGCCTCCGCGCGGCAGAACGGGTCGCAGAAGACATGGACGTCCCGGGTGTCCACGACGTTGCGCTTCGCCTCGTTCTCCGCGCGACGGGACGAACCACAGATGATGAGGACGCGTCAGATCGTTCGAGGCGTTCGAGGCCGTGATTCATGGCGCGGACGTAGTTGGACACCCATCGACACCCCACGGCCGATCAGGGGGGAAGGCGCGGGCTTCAACGGCAAGCACGTCCTGCAACGAACACTGGGTCCCCTTGATGTTCATTCCCGGTATCTTCGACGTCTCGGCTGCGAGCGGCTCTTCCGTTCTGCCGGATGGCCTCGGCGATCGGTCCCAACCGCGACGGACCGGAAAACGCACTCTCGTCCAGCAATCTTTGCAATTCGTCAACGTCCATCGTAGCCACGAACTTGAAGATTCTGGCGATGGCGCTCGCTCGCGACCTGGACGCGGGCGCTTCGATGTCGTAAGTCCCGCAGAAGTCGCGAATGTCCGCGCAGGCCGGCAGGAACGACTTCTCCTCGAATCGTTCCGCCAACGCCAGCGCCGCCGTGCGCCGCTCGGTGGAGAGGTCCATCTTTGCAACATATTCCGGCGCCGTGGTTCTCGTCCTTCTGCGTTGACCATTCCTCTGCGCAGCGCCGTTCGACCCGCGCTTCCGAACCGCCGATCGCCGCCCGGAAGTCGCGATTGCTTTCAAGGTGTGCTCGATCTGCTCGATCCCGTAGTGGTCAACCAACGAACGTAGCTGAATTTTCAAGTCAGTGTCCTTCATTGTATCGCACCCAGGTTCAAATGATCGAAGAATTCCTTGGCGAAGTGGGTGTACAGAAAGGCATCTCCTGGATGGCTGAAGTCTCCACGCATGACCTTCGGAAATCCCCTGGAAAAAGGGATTTGGTTCTCAAAGACGTGCCATTCATTGTTCTTGGCTTCTTCCGTAATCTCTCGAATCGAGCGCGCTCTCTCCGGGCCACCACGATTTCCGCTGTAGTGATAAGACGAGTTGTTTACGACTACCCCTGACACGTCTATGGCATGGCCTCGATTTCCGCTCCTGAAATCATCAAGCGAATCACGTAACAACGGAAAGCCTATTGTCGCAAAATACTCCGGTCTGACCGGAACAAGAACGTGGCGGGATGCCTGATATGCGACACGGGTCAGAATCGGTTCCGTAGGGGCGCAGTCAATCAGGACGAGAGCTCTGTCTTGAAAATGATCGGCGATCAGATTGGCCAATACTCCTTGATCGGTGCCGATGGAATCTATCAACCGATCGGAAAAGTCGAACCTCGATGGCACAAGCTGCAAGTTGGCGCCACCCAATCGCGTGTTGCCGACAAGAATGTCATCTACGTCCAGCGGCCTCGGTGCACCCGTATTGCGGGTCGCGGGTCGAAAACCCTTGAATATCTCGACAACGGACGGATCCCTGTCTTTCAAGAACCGTCTGTAGCGATCGCCCATGAACGCCTGCGACAGGTTTGCCTGTGGATCCAGATCTATCGCAATGACCTTCATGCCGAGTCGTCGCGATGCGTACCGACCCAGAAGAGCGGTGATCGTGGTCTTGCCGACACCGCCTTTCATGTTTATCACTGAAATGCAGATGGGACCCCTTTGCGCAAGCACCGCCTGTCTCCTGAACGGATCTGATCCGCCAACGAGCGTTTAGCCTCTTACCGGAGAGATGGCGGGCCGTCAAGTCTCCAAAGTGGTGTGAGTTGGTTTCGGCCGGCGTCACCGTACCGCGGCGTCGTTCAGGTTGGCCTCGGGTGAGTACGAGGCGGCGGCAGCAACGGCCGCCACGGATCGTCATGAATGGTCAGCGTCGCGTCCGGGGAGGGCGATCGGTGTGTGGCAAATCGTCAGTTCATACGTGTCGCCCGTCAAGCATGAAGTCACACCGCGATGGCCGGTACGGCGCATGCCACGGGCTCAGCGGAGCAAGCAACCGGCGACGGCGGCATGGCCTCTCAGGCGATGCGCGCATGGGTCTCGGGGTCGAAGAAGACGGCCTTGTCCAGGCGGAAGGCGAAGGGGATCGTCTCGCCCGCGCGCGCCTTGCAGTCCGGGCTCATCCGCGCGACCACTTCCCTGCCGCCCAGCCGGGTAACGACGTAGGTGTCGGCCCCGGCCGGCTCCACGACCTCCACCAGGCACTCGGCGGTGGCCGTGCGGCTCGCGATGCCGCCGGCAACGTCGCCGCCCGCGATTCCGTCGGCGATGCCGTCCGCGGGAACCTCGGTGATCGCCTCGGGGCGGATGCCGAAGATTGCCTCGCGCCCGGCATAAGCGGCGAGGCCGCCCGCCGGACCGGTCGCGGCGATACCCGCCGGGCGGGTCGCCGAGCCGCCCGCCGGGGCGCTCGCGGCGCCGTCCGCCGCGCCGAGCGGCAGGGTCACCGGCCCGCCGCCCGCGCGTTCGACGACGATCCCCAGGCCGGCGCCGTCCGCCTGCACCGTCACCGGAAACAGGTTCATCGAGGGCGAGCCCATGAACTCCGCGACGAACAGGTTGGCGGGGTCGTCGTAGATCTCGGCGGGGGCGCCGAACTGCTGCAGGACGCCGTCCTTCAGGACCGCGATCCGGGTCGCCAGGGTCATCGCCTCGATCTGGTCGTGGGTCACGTAGACGATGGTCGTCCCCAGGGATTGGTGGAGGCGCTTGATCTCCGTGCGCATGTCGATGCGCAGCTTGGCGTCGAGGTTGGACAGCGGCTCGTCGAAGAGGAAGAGCTTGGGGTTGCGCACCAGCGCCCGCCCCATGGCCACGCGCTGGCGCTGCCCGCCGGAGAGCTGGCCGGGGCGGCGTGACAGCAGGTGCTCGATCCGTAGCGTCTTCGCCACCTCGGCCACCGCCCGGCGCCGCTCGGCCTTGGGCACGCCGCGCATCTCCATGCCGAAGCCCATGTTCTCGGCCACGCTCATCGTGGGATAGAGCGCGTAGGACTGGAACACCATGGCGATGTCGCGCTTCGAGGGCGGGAGGTCGTTGACGGCGCGGCCGTCGATGCGGATCTCGCCCCGCGTGATCGCTTCGAGGCCCGCGATGGTGTAGAGCAGCGTGGACTTGCCGCAGCCGGACGGCCCCACGAGGACGAGGAACCCTCCTTCCTCGATCGAGAGGTTGACGTCGGTCAGGACCTCGACCGGGCCGTAGTGCTTGTGCAGGCGTTCGATTTCGAGAAAGGCCATGGGAGCGGTCTCACCCTTTCACCGCACCGGCGCCGGCCATCGGGCCGTAGCCGTTCCGATGGTCTCCCCGCCGGCCACGCAGCCGGGCAAGTCCGGAACGGTCACCGGAATGCCGC
Source organism: Gammaproteobacteria bacterium (assembly GCA_965204915.1). Lineage (GTDB taxonomy): Bacteria > Pseudomonadota > Gammaproteobacteria > HK1 > HK1 > HK1. The sequence goes on from OZ242023.1 coordinate 1,478,020, forward strand.
CTTCTTCGCGGGGGAGCGGCTCGATGCGAATGGCGTAGTCCTCCGGCCTCATTGCGCTGCCGCAGTCAGCCGAACCAATCGATGGACGCAGATCGGCTCGATGGGTTTGACAGAAGTGGACCCCGATTATTGGACAGGCCGATAAGTGTCCTCCGCCCCCTGTGGTTCCCCTGCTTCACGCTGCCTTGGGCCATGAGTCGCCGTCAGCATACACCGTATCGGGTGTCCGGTGCCCAAGACCCTGATGGCGACGCTCGGCATTGTAGAACCGGAAGGAGCGGCCCAGTCCTGCACGGACCTCGCGGTCGCACGTCATTCCCGCCCCTATGGTTGTCCCATATTGGTCTGTATGGCTAGAATGGCGACCATGAAGACAACCTTGGACATCCACGACGAGCTGCTCACCCGTGCGAAGCGGCATGCGAAGGAAACAGGCCGGCCATTGCGCGCCGTCGTGGAAGACGGCCTTCGTCGGGTCCTCGTGACCGCAAACCCTCGCCGGTACAAGCTGCCGGATTTACGCGTGGGCGACGCCGACGCGCCCGACCCCTTGGCAACGTACTCCTGGCCCGAACTGCGCGAGCTGATCTACGGTGACTCGGGCGCACCGTGATCGCCGTGGACACCAATCTGCTCGTGTACGCGCATCGGCGGGAAGCGCAAGTGGGCGAACAAGCACATGCCCTGATGCAGGAGCTTGCGGAAAGCGACCGGCCGTGGGCGATCCCTTGGCCTTGCTGCTACGAATTCCTCAGCGTAGTGACCAATCGCCGCATCTGGCGGGACGCGGCCACCACGCCGGAGGACGCATGGCGGCAGTTCTCCGCATGGCAAGCGTCCCCAACGAACCGCATGATCGGCGAGACCGAAGAGTTCGCGGACATCCTTCGCCGGTTCGTCTTGTTGCCGCGTGTCGTTGGCGGCGTCGTACACGATGCCCGGATCGCTGCGATTTGCGTCGCCCACGGCGTGGAGGCGCTGCTCACGCGAGACCGCGACTTTTCGCTGTTCCGGGAGTTGCGCGTGCAAGACCCTTTCCGTTGAACCGCGGCTCGGCCAAGCCGCTCACCACCACCCCATGATCCCCTCCGTCATAGCCCACGAGGTCAACCCGCGCCCTTCAGGACTTCCTCGCCACCGGCTTCGGCCCCTCCAACCCGCCCCTCGCCCACGTTCCGGATGGCTTCCTCGCCGCGGAAGAGAACCTCGTCAAAGGCCCGTACCTCTCCATCGCGCTGCCGCCCAAGCTCGCGCCTGAAGGCGGGGAGCCGTTCCCGGAAGTGCCGCTCGGCTTCACGCCGTACCGCCATCAGCGCATCGCGCACCAGCGCCTCGATTCCGGTGCGGCGCACGGCGGGCGCTCCACCATCGTGGCCACCGGCACGGGTTCCGGCAAGACGGAGTGCTTCCTGTGGCCGATTCCGGATCACTGCCGCCGCCATGCCGGGGAAGAAGGCGTGAAGGCCATCCTCGTCTATCCGATGAACGCCCGGCCTTCGATCGGGCGTGGCGGCTCGCCAAGGTCATCCACGATGCGCCCGGGCTGTGCGGCAAGGTGAGCGCCGGCCTGTACGTCGGCGAGCGCGAGAAGACGCCGCACACCACGATGGGGCGGGAGCATCCGGTCACGGATCGGGAGACGCTGCGCGAACGCCCGCCGCACATCCTGCTCACCAACTACAAGATACTGGATTTCCTGATGATCCGTCCGACGGTCGGCGTCACGGCATTCGATGGCTACGTTCACCCGGCCCGGACGGGGCGCGACGGCTAGGCCCGCGCGCCCGCGGATTCGATTTCAAGAAAGCGCATGGGTTCGATCGGCCTCATCCCTTCACCGCGCCGGCCATCAGGCCACGCACGAAGTAGCGACCGGAGACGACGTAGACCACGAGGGTGGGGAGGGCGGCGAGGATCGCGCCCGCGAAGTGGACGTTGTACTCCTTCACGCCGGTGGACGACGAGACGAGGTTGTTCAGCGCCACGGTCATCGGCATGGAGTCGTAGTCCGCGAAGGAGACCCCGAACAGGAAGTCGTTCCAGACGTTCGTGAACTGCCAGATCACGGTGACCACGACGATCGGCCCGGAGCTCGGCAGGAGGATGCGCCAAAAGATCCGGAAGAACCCCGCGCCGTCGATCTGCGCCGCCTTGACCAGCTCGGTGGGGAAGGCGGCGTAGTAGTTGCGGAAGAACAGCGTGGTGAAGCCCAGGCCGTAGACCACGTGGACCAGCACGAGACCCGTGGTGGTGCCGGCGAGGTTCAGGAAGCCGAGCACCGAGGCCATCGGGATCAGCACGATCTGGAAGGGGATGAAGCAGGCGAAGAGCAGGCAGCCGAACAGCACCGTATCGCCCCGGAAGCGCCACTTGGTCAGCACGTAGCCGTTGAGGGCGCCCATGATGGTGGAGATCGCGACGGCGGGCACCACCATCCGGAGGGTGTTCCAGAAGTAGGGCACGAGTCCCGTGGGCTCCACCTCGATCTGCGCGGTGGACCAGGCGGAGAGCCAGGGGGCGAGGGTGAACGCCTGCGGCAGCGCCAGCATGCTTGGCTTGTCCGAGCCAGACCAGAAACGGATTGATTTCCGTCGTCACGCTGCCATGCCCATGATAGGCTGCGCTCAGCCCGGATTATTCATACCCTACACGGAGCACCGGAGGATGGTGCCGCAACTGGCTGATCTAAAACTGGTTTTCCGACCCGGCATTACAAGATCGAATTTTCCCTACTGCGATAACCTCAACTTGTGAGACGAAAGGCCAGAATTATCAGAAAACCAACGAGTTGGGCACACTCCGTTCGGCATCCGCTGATCAACCATGAATAAGACGGGCTCAGTGCAGTGGTCGCCGTTCCACAAAATGGATCCAGCGCTTGCATCGGGTTTCGTTGACATCTCAGCCTCATCAGCCAAATCTGTGGGTGAATTCAGGTTCGGGCAGGTCGCCATCGACGAGGAAGCCTTCCGAAACATCGGCCGCACGCCGCCCCGGCCGCGTCATCACCGCCGGCCCATCCCCGCCAGCTCTATCCGCTCCCCATAGCGTTGGAAGTCCTTGGCATTGAAGGTCACGAGACGTCTCTCGCCATGCGCCAGCATGGTCGCCACGATGTTGGCGTCGTGCACTTGCTTGCCGCTGACCGGCACCTCTCCGCACAGCGTTGCGAGCATGTCCATGATCGTCGGTCCGTCTTCCAGCATCTCGAACGACGCGGAAAACCGGGCAATGTCGAGAAGCGCTTCGGACATGGGTAATGGCGCTCCCCAAACTTGTGGACGGGTGACCACCGCCAGATATTCCCGGACGATTTGCCGACTGATACGCAACGGCTCCGTTCGGCGCGTGCGTGCGAGAACATCGAGGGCCAGTTGCCGATCGGGGGCGTTGAGCGCTCGTGCGATGACCAGCACGTTGGTATCCACGAACATCACTCATGCCCTCGGGCTATCGCCCGCCGTCGCCGTAGATCTGGTCGCGGCTTGCGGTGAAGCCATCCGGCCAGTTGCCGAAGTCGTGCGGGGGGAAGATCTCCTCTATCGAGGGCGTCGGTTCCCCACGGCTCTGTGATGCGCCTGGCATCCGCTCGAACACCAGGGTCTCGGCATGCAGATCCACTGCGCAGGCTCTCCAACCTGCCGCCTGCCAAGCAAGCGCATGGCTGTGGCCGCCATTGCTCTGGTTCGACCACCACGGGCGGTGGATGCGGGCCGAATCCGGCAAGGTGAAGCCGAGTATGGACTCTATGTCGCCGAATGTGGTTTGCCACCGGGACACATCGAGGGTGGATAGGTGCCGGAAGAGCTGCGCGTATTTGCCGCGGGCCGCCGCCTTGAGCATGAGTTGGTCGTGCATCGCCCACCTCGTGAGTGAGTTCTGACTTGAGTGCTTACTGTATTCACGACGCCACGCAACCGCAATCCCATTTCCGTGCCGCCGCAGAACCACTCTGTCCGGCTGCGCCTACCTGATGAAAGCGTGCAAGGTATGCGATGGCGCGTAGATGTTTGACGTTCATGGCAGGGAATTCCGGCTCAACCCGACCAGAATTCGAGCTTGCGCTCCATCGTCTTGCGCGAGATGCCGAGCATCCGGGCGGCGCGCGACACACGAAGAAGCGAGCGGAGACGGCGAGGGCCAGAAGGGCGGTCAAGCCCGCACGCCCGCGGATTCGATGTCGAGAAAGGCCATGGGCTCGGCCTCATCCCTTCACCGCGCCGGCCATCAGGCCGCGCACGAAGTAGCGCCCGGAGACGACGTAGACCACGAGGGTGGGGAGGGCGGCGAGGATCGCGCCCGCGAAGTGGACGTTGTACTCCTTCACGCCGGTGGACGACGAGACGAGGTTGTTCAGCGCCACGGTCATCGGCATGGAGTCGTAGTCCGCGAAGGAGACCCCGAACAGGAAGTCGTTCCAGACGTTCGTGAACTGCCAGATCACGGTGACCACGACGATCGGCCCGGAGCTCGGCAGGAGGATGCGCCAAAAGATCCGGAAGAACCCCGCGCCGTCGATCTGCGCCGCCTTGACCAGCTCGGTGGGGAAGGCGGCGTAGTAGTTGCGGAAGAACAGCGTGGTGAAGCCGAGGCCGTAGACCACGTGGACCAGTACGAGGCCCGTGGTGGTGCCGGCGAGGTTCAGGAAGCCGAGCACCGAGGCCATCGGGATCAGCACGATCTGGAAGGGGATGAAGCAGGCGAAGAGCAGGCAGCCGAACAGCACCGTATCGCCCCGGAAGCGCCACTTGGTCAGCACGTAGCCGTTGAGGGCGCCCATGATGGTGGAGATCGCGACGGCGGGCACCACCATCCGGAGGGTGTTCCAGAAGTAGGGTACGAGTCCCGTGGGCTCCACCCCGATCTGCGCGGTGGACCAGGCGGAGAGCCAGGGGGCGAGGGTGAACGCTTGCGGCAGCGCCAGCATGTTGCCGGAGCGGATCTCGTCGAGCGGCTTCACCGAGTTCACCACCATCACGTAGAGCGGCAGGAGGTAGTAGACCGCGAAGACGAGGAGCGCGGCGTAGATCGCGGCCCGCGCGAGCCGGCCGGTGCTGACCGCGGTGTCCTGGGAGACGGCGCTCACGTGCGCTTCCCCTGCCGGATCTCGGCGTAGAGGTAGGGGACGATCACCGAGGCGATCATCGCCAGCATGATCACCGCGGAAGACGCCCCGACCGCCATCTGGTTCCGCGTGAAGGTATAGGAGTACATGAAGGTGGCGGGCATCTCGGTGGCCCGGCCGGGGCCGCCGTTGGTCAGCGCCACCACCAGGTCGTAGCTCTTGATGGCGAGGTGTGCGAGCACCACGAAGGCGGAGAGGAAGGCGGGGCGAAGCTGCGGGATGACGATCCGCCGGTAGAGCTGCACGTTGGACGCCCCGTCGATCTGCGCGGCCTTGAGGACCTCGTTGTCGATGCCCCGGAGGCCGGCGAGGAACATGGCCATCACGAAGCCGGAGGACTGCCAGACCGCGGCGATCACGATGGTGTAGATCGCCATGGTCCGGTCCTTGATCCAGGTGAACTCGAAGCTCTCCCAGCCCCAGAGGTGCATGGTGTTCTGAAGCCCGATGCCGGGGTCGAGGAACCACTTCCAGGCGGTCCCGGTGACGATGAAGGACAGCGCCATCGGATAGAGGTAGATCGGGCGCAGCATCCCCTCGCCGCGGATCTTCTGGTCGAGCAGGATGGCGAGGAACAGCCCGATCGCGGTGCACACCGAGATGTAGAGCACGCCGAAGATCGCGAGGTTCCTGAGCGCGATGCTCCAGTTCCTGAGCGAGAAGAGCCGCACGTAGTTGTCGAGGCCGACGAGCTCGAAGCTCGGCAGGATGCGGCTGCCGGTGAAGGAGAGATAGCCGGTGAAGGCGATGAAGCCGTAGACGAAGACGAGGACGAGGAAGACGCTCGGGGACAGCACGAGCTTCGGCAGGAGGGCCTGGAGCCGCTGGTTGACCCCGTCCCGGGGCGCCCCGCCCGCCGGCGCCTTGCCGGGCAGGCGCGAAGAAACGTCCGCCCGCGATGACCGCGCCATGGCCTTTCCCACCGCCGTCATTGCCTTCCTCCGGTCCACTTCGCAGAGACGTCGAACTCGAACAACTCCTTCCTGGAATTTCGCTTGCGTATCGCGCGGCAGGCAATCTCCTCGAATCCCAACCGCTCGAACATCACCACGTACAGCCTCTCCACGGACAACAGCGCTCCGTAAAACGTGGAATTGCCCACGATGTAATGGATCTCGCTGTTCCCGCCCAGCACGAGAACCAGCGAATTGAGATGCTTCCACATGTCATCGAAATACTTCGCCACGTAATTCGCCAATATCCTTCCATTCTTGTTGTCACGATGCCGTATCTCCTCCAGCGTCCGATCCAGGATCGGATGCTCGAACGGATCCGCCGGACGCTCCCAATCGACCAGTTTGCTCGTCGCTACGCCCCATGTTCCACCGATTGCCGCCCAATCCAGCTCACCCGCAGCCCGTCCATTGTCCAGAAATCCGAGCCAGTACATGTACGGACGAAGCTCGCGTATGTACGACATCCGGTTCGCGTACGGCGGGGAGGTGATGACAAGATTGAAAAGGCCGTCCACCGTTTCCGAAAGGTTCCTGGAATCTCCATGAACCACTCGACTCGAACCTTCCGGATTCTCTCCGGCGCCGTCCAGCACGAAACGCACGTCTTCGCTGAACACCTCTCCCATGTCCGTATCGAGCGGGAGTCGCAATTGATCGTCGTTCTTGAAGGACATGGACTGGTGGTTGAATGCGGCATTCGAAAGTTCGATCAGCGTTCTGCAGAATGCGACCAGAAGAAGCACTCTCTCCGGGGAATCTTCCTCGCTCTCCATCTCGATACCGGCTCGCAGGGTACACAGGAACTCGAGCGCTTCCTCGGGCCACCATCTTTCAATATCATGAATAGGCGGTGGTTTTACCGGCACGACTCCCCCGTTCTTCACGGATTCGATGATCCTCGCACACGCTTTTCGTGCAGAATCAATCGATGCATCGGAATACTGCGCCGTCTTGGCTCGTCCGAGCCAGACGAGAAACGGATTGATCTCCGTCGTCACACTGCCATGCCCGTGATATGCCGCGCTCAGTGCGGTGGTCGCCGTTCCGCAGAATGGATCCAGCACCTGCATCGGATCTTCGTGCCGGCTGATGATTTCTTCAACGATCTTGACCGAATATGCCGGTGTCAACCGCAGCCAGCCGTGTCGTCCCGTGTTCGTGTTGAACTTGTGGGTATAGTCCGCTCTTTGGCGGAGATCTTCTCTGGCAACCGTGTTCATTTCGTTTCCGGAGCCAGGAGGGCCTTCAGGATTGCGTCGATCTCTCTTTGAAGCGTGGAGCTGTTGCGCTCGAAGAATGCCGCCAAATCATATCCAATCACGTCTTTCATGAAATCATAGGTCGACAACACAGGGTTTCCCGTCCCGATCACGCCGGTCACGACCGACCATTTCTCGGCACGGTAACGGAAGAGGACATCGTTGTCGATTTGTCCCGACAGAATGGCGGCGCAAGGGAAATACCCTTTTGTGTAAGCGGTGGCGGCGTTGGCGATATCGGCGTTTTGTCGTTTCGAATCCTTGCTCTTGTATCCTTGTCGTACCTCGAAAATCGTACCCGTCAAATTTTTGAATACCTTTGGATCGACATCCAACATCTCTGCGGAGTCCCTCATCCAGTCATGAAAGCGATCCCGTTTGCCTTTGCTACCGATCTTGTCGAGCGGAACCCGACCATCCAGATGCAATGTCCGCGTCCGCCCATTCGGCAACGTGACGCGGTACGACCAAGTCACATCCTCTTCCGACAATTCGAGAGAATCCTTCATCACCCTGCGAAACAACTTTTCGCATCCGATTCCGATTTGCCGGTATACGCTCGTCATTCCTCCGGCTGCCTTGTGCGCCGCGTACAGCATGGGATTGTCCAGCCCGAACCAACTATAGAATGCATCTCCCCGGTACAGATCCTGAAACTGTTCCAGTGTCAAGCCTTCGCCTTTGACTCCCTGCCCGAACTTCGGTTTGTACCGCGCACAGATACGAATCGCATCCAGCACGATCTTCATGTATTCGTCATCCGTGTCGTGCATTTCGGTGCTCGTCAACGGTGGTACGGACGAGACGTCCGCATTCCTGCGGGATATGCCGTTCCCGGGTGGCGCCGTATGGTCCGGTCCTTGATCCAGGTGAGCTCGAAGCTCGGCAGGATGCGGCTGCCGGTGAAGGAGAGGTAGCCGGTGAAGGCGATGAAGCCGTAGACGAAGACGAGGAAGACGCTCGGGGACAGCACGAGCTTCGGCAGGAGGGCCTGGAGCCGCTGGTTGACCCCGCCCCGGGGCGTCCCGCCCGCCGGCGCCATTCCGGGCAGGCGCGAAGAAACGTCCGCCCGCGATGCTCGCGCCATGGCCTTCCCCGTTGCCGTCATTGCCTTCCTCCGGTCCACTTCGCTGAGACGTCGAACTCGAACAACTCCTTCCTGGAATTCCGTTTGCGTATCGCGCGGCAGGCAATCTCCTCGAATCCCAATCGCTCGAACATCACCACGTACAGCTTCGTGAATGATGCGGGGTAAAGCGAGGCACCGACCACGAATGCCATGCGTCAGCCTGTATTGCCTGCGTCGGCCGCAGGGCTCTCCAAGCCCGTCGCGATGGCCGCGGTCCTGGTCCAAGCTCGAATCCTGGTCAGTAGCTTGTCGCTCGCGTCACGGGCGAAGTCCACCATCCGGCAGCGGTCGAACAACACGCCGGCATCAACCGCGTTGTTTCGCCAGCCGGAGCGGGGCAGCGCCTCGGCGAGGAAGAACGCTCTCGTGGGCTTAACGGCCGGCTCCGTACGCAGCCACTTGCTGCAGAACGCATCGGGCTGAAGCTGGGCGACCTGCTGCTTGTAGTGTGTGCCCGTCTTGCACTGGCCGAACATGATCAGTTGGCCGGGTAGCCGATCTGAAAATGGCGTCCATGCAACGACGTCCAACTTGCCATCCTGCTGCCTTGGTGCGGTGTTGTCGCGATTGTCGAAGCAATCACCTTCGCCCATGCGACTGCACAGCTCGTTTACCCGGGCGGGAAAACCGCCCGCGCTCGCAGCGGTGCCGAACACCATACTCTCCGAACGGCTGCCGAGGTAGCTCCTCGCCGCCTCGGCCGCAAGCTCTTCGAGCAGCTTGGTGCCGTCGTACCCACCATGCCCCCGGTTGTTCTTCATGTCCAGCCGGGTAGCCAGAAGCAAGTACTCGTAGATGGCGTGCATCGTATCCACTTGGCCACCGGTATGTCCTCCTTGTCGTTGGACCATGGCGCCACTGTCGTCGAGCACGAAAGGATAGCCGCCCGCGCACGCTTCACGCCGCCGCTCGATCTCGCCGAAGGCGTTTTCAGCAGCCGTGTCCACTTCGTCCTCTTCCGGCACGCCGGCGGTGTAATCCGGATCCTCTCGCCTGCCGAGAAATCGGCTCAGTGCAACGTCCGACATGCTGCCGTCCCGCCAGGCGACGAGCTCCACGTAGTCTGCCAGCTCGTGTGCTTCGTCGGAGGGAGAGGGTTCTCCGGGCCACTTGAACATCGGTGCTATGCGGACGATTTGCGCCTGCTGCGCCTGGGCCTGCTCTTGCGTTCCATTTCTTCGTGCAGGTCGTATGACAAGTCGGCCGTCGCAGCGGCGATCCTCAGCAGCTCCTTGGAGCCGTCGTATCCCGTGGAGAGTATCCCTCGCGCTTTCTCCAGATGTTGCTTTGCCGCCACCAGCGCTTCTTCGAACAGGTTCGAGGAAGGGCGGCTGATCTCGAACGCCGAGGAGAGCTCAGCGCCTTGACGCAAGGCCGCCAACGCCTCCCGGTTCGCCAGGACGTCGTCCAGCCAGCGGAGATGGGGGTTTTGCGACTGGATGACAGGGGGCTTCTTCTCGCTCTTGCTCCCGTACATCCAAACCAGCAGTTCCCGCAGATTGTCTTTCCTCTCCGCGGGCACCGGCTCTTGCGTTTCCTCATTGGCGGATTGCAGATCCAGAAACACACTGATGCCTGGGTATGAAAGCCCCGTATAGAGGTGGGAAAAAGCGAAATGTCCACGCCAGCGATCATCACGGCTGAACGCGTCCAGCCTTTCCGCTTGTTCGATGACCATGAGTCCTCGGTACAACCGACGAACCGTGTTGTGCGTGTCGCCAATCTGATTGGCTATTTCGTCCAGCGGCACACCAAAGTTTCGGTGGACATCGGCGATGTATTGTGATTTCGCGTAGCTGCCCCACTTCGCCGGCCCGTTCACGTGTTTGAAGCCGAGGTAGCGCCAAGCGTCCTCCCGTGTTTTCAGCAGCCCCGGGATTCGTGCGAGCGACTCTTTGCGCTCGTGGCTGATCGTGGGGATGCGGGCGTTGAAGTCCCGCCCTAGTGCCGGTTGGCGAAGCAACTTCACCGCTGCCAGTCTTCGATTCCCTTCGATCACGACGTTTCCGCCGCCCTCCCTGGTCACGATCACCGGTTCGTGGAGGAAGTAGCCACTCGCGGCAATGGACAGCACCAGCTCCTCGACATCCATCATCTCCCACAACATCTTGATGATCTCCGGTTCGCCGCCGCCCGTGTCGAACCCGGCCAGCCGAGGGTTCGCTTCGTCGAACACCAGTTCGGAAACATCGAACAACATGATGTTGTCGGAATTCATGTCGTGGTCCATGCTTGCGTCATGTAGAGCCGGGCATCCGCTCCGGATTGAACGGACCACCTGGACGGGCGACCGAACCATTCCGCGATTCCGTACATCGTCGTCACGAGAACAACGGTTCGGACGTGATGACGAGCTCGGACAGGTGGTGATGGTGTCCGTTCTTCATCGAGAGACACACTGCATCGAAGTTGAACCTGTGTACCAATTCGACGATCTCGGGTGCGGCGTCATAGGTCATCAGGAAGTTCGACCCGTACTCCGAAAGCATGGAGAACAGGCCGGCGTGGTCGATGTTCGAACGCGCGTAGAGACGCGATCCGGCGCGCTTGCCGCCTTGGGCCGTATAGGGCGGATCGAGGAACACCGCGGCTTTTCGACCCCATCCCCGCAACAGCATCGGCAGCACCTTCAGGCCATCGCCTTCGAGAAACACGATGCGGTCCGCGTATTCCTGAATCGCGGCCAGCCGCATCGCCAAGGTCTCGGGATACCATCGCGACAGTACGCCGCGTCCGTTCTCCCCTTTGCGGTAGAAGGATGCGCCGGGGGCGAGAATGCCGCCGCGACGCGTACGATTGAGTACCAGCGTTCGGAATCCATGCTCCGCCACCGTCGTGGGGGAATCCTGTGTCAACTGCTGGAGTCGTTCGATGGTCGGCTCGAACCGGCGAATCCGTTCCTGCAACGTCGCGCCGCTCTCCAGTGCCGAGTGCCAGAACGCCGCGACGTCCCGATCGATCTCCACCATGATGGTGGTGGTGACGAAATCTTCCATGACGGCGGTCAGGGAGACGATCGCGCCGCCCGCGAAGGGCTCGATCAGGATGTCCGGCTCGGAGTGCCGCAACCATTTACGGATATGCGGGATCAACCACGTCTTGCCCCCCGGGTAGCGCAGGGGGCTCCTCTGCGGGACAGAGGCTACGTTGACGACGGGCACCCGCGACGTGGGGAACGCCGCTGCCAGCGTACTCATCCCCGTGCTCCTGAAGGCAGGTCGTCGGGCTTGATGGGGTTACGGTAGTCGCGCATGAGGTTCAGCCGCCGGGGGGTCCCCGGACCCCGGCTCCGGCGCGGCAATCGCCCGCGCCGGAGCCGGGACCGGAGCAAAGCCGCCGGAGAGGCTACATCGCGCCCTCGACGGCGTTGACGAGCTCCTCCACGGCGGTCGCGGAGTCGTACTCGCCGTTGAAGTGGGCGGTCACCACGTCGTAGAGCGCGTTCTTGACGCCGGCGGGCGCTGCGTGGCCGTGGGCCATGGAGCCGTACAGGGTCCCGTTGGTGTTGGCCTCGGCGAGATCCTTCATGCCCTTCCTGCCGCAGGCGTCGAAGTCGGCGTCGGACACGTCGGTGCGGGCGGGCACCGAGCCCTTCACCACGTTGAACGCCGACTGGAACTTCGGGTTCATGATCGCCGAGGCCATCAGGAGCTGGGCCGGAACCCGATCCTCCCCGACCGCGAACATGGCGAACTGGTCGGAGTTGAAGGTGACCGCCCCCTGCGTGCCGGGGAAGCGGATGCACACGAAATCCTCGCCCGGCGTCTTGCCGGCGTTGAGGAACTCGCCCTTCGCCCAGTCCCCCATCATCTGCATGCCGGCCTTGCCCTCGATCACCATTGCGGAGGCGAGGTTCCAGTCGCGGCCGGAGAAGTTGTCGTCCACGTAGGAGCGCAGCTTCGCCATGCGGTCGAACGCCTCCTTCATGGTGTCCGACCCCAGCGCCTCCGGATCGAGCTCGATCATCGCCTTTTGGTAGAAGTCGGTGCCGAGCGAGAGCACGACCCCGTCGAAGATGGTCGCTTCCTGCCAGGCCTGGCCGCCGTGGGCGAGGGGGACGATGCCGTTGTCCCGCATCCTGTCGAGGACCGCGACCAGCTCCTCCCAGGTCTCCGGCGCCTTGCCGCCGGCGGCGTCGAGCGCGGCCTTGTCGATCCACACCCAGTTGGTGGAATGGACGTTCACCGGGGCGGAGATCCAGTTGCCCTCGTAGGTGCCGAAGGCTTGCAGCGCGGTGGGCACCACGTCGTTCCAGCCTTCCTTCCCCGCCACCTCGTTGAGGTTGCCGAGCGCGCCTTCCTTCGCCCAGTCGAGGATGTCGAAGCCGAGCATCTGCACCGCCGTCGGCGCGTTCCCCGCGGTCACCCGGGCGCGCAGCGCGGTCATGGCCTCGGTGCCGCCCCCGCCGGCCACCGGCATGTCCTGCCAGGTGACGCCCTTGGATTCCAGGTCCTCCTTGAGCACGTTCAGGGCCGCGGCCTCGCCGCCCGAGGTCCACCAGTGCAACACCTCCACCTCGTCCGCGGCGGCGGTGCCGGCGGCGCCGAGCGTTCCCGCCGAGGCAAGCAGGGCAGTGGCCAGAAATGTACGCTTCATCGGTGTCTACTCCTTCGTTGGGATGTCCCGTGTCGGAATGTCCTGGCCCGATCCGGGGGCCGGGCCGACGTCGTCCGGGCGACCGCAAGCCCGTGGATTGCGTGTGCCCCCGGCGCGTGGCAACACGATAACACCGCGGGCGGACGGCTCCTATACGGCGAAGCCGGCCGTCGGCGGGCATCGGCCTCGGTGTTCGATGCGCGACTACCGCGCCTGCTCGACAGGCTGGACGCCGATCGCTTCCGCGCCGAACCACGCCAAGCGCCGATCCCCTGCGCCTTGCAGTTCCTCGACTGTCGAGCCGCAGGAGCATGAGTCCGGCGGATCAACCGCGAACCGTGTACTCGATTTCGGGTTCGAACGAAACGCCTTCAGCCCGCCACGAGGCGGACTTCCACCTTCATGCCCACCGCCTCGGCATAGCGTTCCAAGGTCTTCAGCGACGGTTTGTGCCCGCTTTCCAGACGCGCCACCGTGGGCTGGCTCGTCCCCATCCGCGCGGCAACCTCGCTCTGGCTCATTCCGGCCCTGGTGCGCGCCTCGATGAGCGCACGGGCCAGCCTGAATTCGGGTTCGAGGGCTTCGAGTTCCTTCCTGAACTCGGGGTCCTCTTTCCACTTCTTCCGGAGATCGCCATACGGAATGATCATTGCTCCAACTCCTGCATTCTGGACAAGGCCGTGCGGATCGCCGCCCGCGGGGTCTTCCGGGTCTTCTTGCGGAAGGCGTGCACGATGACGATGCGCCGATCCTTTGCGGTCACGTAGACGGCGCGGGCGATCCCGTCTCGGCCCTTGATTCGCATCTCCCAGAGCTTGTCCCGGAGAGGCTTGACGTAGGGCTCGCGAACGCGGTGCGGGCCGAACTCTTCGATCAGACGAATCATGTGATCGAGCTTGGCCCGCATGTCGGGAGGGAAGGAATCGAGCTCTTCCGCGACTGTCCGGTTCAGGATCTCGACGCGCCACTTGATCATCGGACTATATCATTTTTGATATGGAAGCAAGCCGCTTTTCATGCGCGCGATGCGCCGGGCGGCTGCGCATGGCGGGAAGTGGACGGCGTCGGCGATGCGGCCGCGTCAACCATTACCGCCTTCCCGGAGCGTCAATCCCATCGGCCCGGGACGATACAGCGCCGCCGGCATGGTCTTCAGGTCGGCGGCGACCTTCAGCGGCACGTTCGCGCCGGCGAGCACGTCGCGGTCGAGATCGATGCCGGGGGCGATCTCGGTGACCGCCAGCCCCTCCACCGTCAGCCGCATCACGCAACGCTCGGTCACGAAGGTCACGTCCTGGCCCTGCAGGATCGCACGGCGACCGGAGAACGAGACCTGCTCCACCTTCTCGACGATCTTGGCGATCCGCCCTTCGCGTTCGACCCGGACGCCATCGCCGCGCAACGCCACCTCGGCGCCCGCCCTGAACAGGCCGGAGAAGACGATCCGCCTCGCCCGTGCGGTGATGTCCACGAACCCGCCGGCGCCCGCCGTGACGTGCGGCCGGGCGGAGAGGCGGGAGACGTTGACCGATCCCTCGCCGTCGATCTGCAGGAAGGAGAGCAGCGCCATGTCGAAGGCGCCGGCCTGGAAGTAGGTGAACTGGTGGGGCGAGGGCATGATCGCCTCGGCGTTGGAGGCACAGCCGAAGGCGAAGTCGAGGAGGGGCACGCCGCCCACCGCCCCCTGCTCGATGACCCAGGTGACGGCGCCGTGCCGGCCCTCCTCCAGCAGGATGCGCGGCACGTGGGCGGAGATGCCGAAGCCGAGGTTGACGCTCATGCCGTGCTCGATCTCCATCGCCACGCGCCGGGCGATCACCTTCTGCAGCGAGTGCTCCGGGATGCGGAAGCCGTCGAGGGGGCGGATGATCTCGCCGGAGATGGCCGGATCGTAGACGGTCCGGGTGGTCTGGAGCTGATCCGGGGCCACCACCACGACGTCCACGAGGATGCCGGGGACGCGCACGTCCTGGGGCTTGAGCGTGCCCGAACGCGCGAGCCGCTTCACCTGGGCGATCACCGTGCCGCCGGTGTTGCGGGCCGCGAGCGCCTGGTCGAGGGCGCCGAGAAAGGCCCCTTCGTGCTCGAAGGTGAGGTTGCCGCGCTCGTCGGCGGTGGTCGCCCGGATGATCGCGACGTCGGGGGCGATGGCCGGGAAGAACAGCCAGTCCTCGTCCGCGAAGCGCTCGCGCCGGACGATGGGCCGGGCCGCCGCGGCGGGATTCATGGCGCAACCTTCCTGCGCGGGATCCACGAAGGTGTCGAGCCCGACCTTGGTGAGCACCCCGGGCCGCTTCGCCGCCGCCTCCCGGTGCATGTCGAACAGGATCCCGGAGGGCACGTTGTAGGCGGCGACGGCGTTCTCGCCGATCATCCGCCAAATGGCCGGCGGCTCGGCGGAGGAGGGGCCGGAAGGGTAGGAGCCGCAGAGAGTGCGTTCGAGGAGTCCGGGGCGGGCGAGGTGGTCGATGCCCTTGACGGAGTACATGTCCCCGGCCGCGATCGGGTGCAGGGTCGTGAGACCGCGCGGATGGCCGGTGGCGGCGAAGCGCGCGCCGATCGCTTCCAGGACCGCGTCCGGACAGCCGAGACCGGAGGACGACGAGACGGTGACCGTCGCGCCGTCGGGGATGAGGTCCGCGGCCTCGCGTGCGCCGAGGACCTTCATGGCGCCGCCGGCCCCGGCGGCTCCACCGCCACCGCTCTGCCCGTCCGGGCGGATTCGACGAACGCAAGCGCCGTGGCCAGCGACCAGAGGCCGTCCTCGCCCGTCGCGGAGGGGGCGCCTTCGCCACGGATCGCGGCGTGGAACAGGCCGAGCGAACGGACGTAGAGATCTTCCCGGTCGAATGTGAGCGCTTCCTCGCCCGCCTCGTTGCGCAGCACCACCGTCCCGATAGGCTTCTGGGTCATCACGTCGTGGGCGATCAGCGAGCCTTCCGAGCCATGCACCTCGAAGCCGGTTCCGGCGTACCCGATCGTGAAGGCGTCGTGGCACTGGGCGATGGCGCCGGACTCGAACCGGACCACACCCATGGCCCCGTCCTCGAGCCCGGCGCTCGCCATGCCGGTCGATTGGCTCAGGGCGGCCACCTCCACGGGATCGTCGTCGAGCACGAAGCGCAAGGTATCCGCATCGTGTACCACGATGTCCAGGATCACCCCGCCCCCCGCCTCCGGCCGGTGGAGGCGCCAGCCCCGGAGGTGCGGCGGCAGGGATACCGCGTGCATCACCCGCGCGGCGATCGGCCGGCCGATCCGCCCGGCGCGGATCGCCTCGCGCATGGCCCGGTGCGCCCCGGCGTTCCTGAGATGGTGGTTGGTTCCCATGACGACTCCGGCCGCCCGGCACGCCTCCACCATCTCCCGCGCCTCGGCCACCGAGAGCGCCAGCGGCTTCTCGCAGAGCACGTGGCGGCCGGCGCGGGCGGCGGCAAGGGTCTGCTCCCGATGGAGCTCGTTGGTGGTGGAGACGTAGATCGCATCGACGTCCGGTGCGTTCACCAGCGCGTCGAGCGAGGTGGTGGCCCGGGCGATGCCGTGCGCCGCCGCGAAGGATCTCGCGCGCTCCGCATCGGCGCTCATGATCGCGACGACCTCTCCCTCGCCACGGGCGCGGACCGCGTCCAGCAGGTACTGCCGGGCGATGGTGCTCGCCCCGATGAAGCCCCAGCGAATGGTCATGCGACGTGCCTCCTCACGCTGTCCCGCAGGCGGATGCCCCGCGGCTCCCGCTCGCCGCGAGATGGACGTTCGTGGTCCGTTCTCCGCGTTCACCCGCCCGTTTTCGATCATGCGCCACGTGGCCTGTGCCGCCCGTTCGCCGATCCCGAGCGAATCATGATGACGGTGACGAGCGCCGGAGTGTACTCGCGGGCGTCGGACACGTCGTTGACGCCGACCACTCCGAAGTCCCCCGTCCGCCTTCCGGCAAGCGGACGATGGATATGCTACAAACCGGCCCTTCGTCGCCAACCCCCAATGGATTCGGGCGCCGGCCATGCTGCGGATCTACAACACCCTGACCCGGACGAAGGAGGAATTCCGTCCCATCGAGCCCGGGCACGTGCGGATGTACGTGTGCGGCATGACCGTCTACGACTACTGCCACCTCGGCCACGCGCGGGTGCTGGTGGCGTTCGACGTGGTCGTGCGCTATCTGCGCAGCCGGGGCTACCAGGTGACGTACGTGCGCAACGTCACCGACGTCGACGACAAGATCATCGCCCGCGCGAACGAGAACGGCGAGGACTTCCGCGCGCTCACGCAGCGCTTCACCGGGTACATGCACGAGGACTGCCGTGCCCTCGGCGTCCTGGATCCGGACGTGGAGCCGCACGCGACCCACTACATCGAGCCCATCGTCTCGATGGTGGAGCGGCTGATCGAACGTGGCGCCGCCTACCAGGGGGCGAACGGGGACGTCTACTACGACGTGAGCACCTTTCCCGCCTACGGAGCCCTGTCGGATCGGAAGGTCGAGGACCTGCGCAGCGGCGCCCGGGTCGAGATCGACGAGGCCAAGGACGATCCCCTCGACTTCGTGCTGTGGAAGTCGTCCAAGCCCGGCGAGCCGAGCTGGGATTCTCCATGGGGTCCGGGGCGGCCGGGCTGGCACATCGAGTGCTCGGCGATGTCCACGGCCTGCCTGGGACGCCACTTCGACATCCACGGCGGCGGCATGGACTTGCAGTTTCCGCACCATGAAAACGAGATCGCGCAGAGCGAGGCCGCCACCGGCGGCAAGTTCGTGAACGTGTGGATGCACAACGGCTTCGTGCGCATCGACGACGAGAAGATGTCCAAGTCTCTCGGCAACTTCTTCACGTTGCGCAGCGTGCTGGAGCGCTACCCGGCCGAGTCGGTGCGCTGCTTCATGCTGTCGAGCCACTACCGCAGCCCGCTCAACTACTCCGAGGACCACCTGCGGCAGGCCGATGCCTCGGTCCGGCGCCTGTACACGGCGTTGCGCGGACTCGACGGCCCCCCGACCGAACCCGATCCGATCGAGCCCGACGGGGACTGGCTCGCCCGCTTCCGGGCCGCGATGGACGACGACTTCAACACCCCGGAGGCGATCTCGGTGCTCTTCGACCTCGCCCATGAGGTCAACCGCGCGCGCGCGCCGGAGCCGGACCGGGCACGAGCGCTGGCCGGCACGCTCCGTGCGCTGGGGGCGGTGCTTGGCCTGCTGGGCGCCGATGCGGACGCTTGGCTGCGCGGCGCATCCACGGGCGGGAGTCCGGACGACAGCGAGATCGAGGCGATGATCGCGAGACGGACCGAGGCGCGGGCCCGCAGGGACTGGGGCGAGGCGGATCGCTTGCGCGACGAGCTCGCCGCCGCGGGCATCATCCTCGAAGACGGAGCGCAGGGCACGGCTTGGCGGCGCGTCCGTTCGTAGCTCCCGGCAGCCCTGCCAACGCTCCCACGTCCGGTGCCGCGATGCGACGTTGCGCGGATTCCGCGCGCGGATTCCACGCGAATTCCGACGATCCGGGTGCCCGACCGCCACGTCCGTCCGGGTCTCCGCGCGTGTCACGGGAACGGCTGCCGTGTTGGCTCCCGGCGCCCCTGCCGGCGTATCATCCGTGTCCGATACATGGAGGATGCTCCCGTGCGAACATCGATCACCCTGACCGCGACGTTGCTCTGCCTCGGGCTCCCGCCCGCGCAGGCCGCCGGCGACGTTCCACCCGCGCTCTCCGCGCGGCTGGCGGTGCTGGCGCCGGGCATGGAGCCGGATCACGTCGCCGAGACCCGGATGGCGGGGATGTACGAGGTGCAGTTCGGCTCCGTCATCGTCTACCTCTCGGGCGACGGGCGGTACATGCTGCGCGGCGATCTGATCGACCTCGCGGCGCGGCGCAACCTCACCGAGGAAGCGCGCGAGTCCGTGCGTGCCGAGACCGTCGGCGCGCTCGGCGAGGCAAGCATGATCGTCTTCGAGCCGGAGACGGTGAAGCACACGGTGACCGTCTTCACCGACGTCGACTGCGCGTACTGCGCGCGGTTGCACCGGCAGATGGCCGATTACAACGAGCTCGGCATCGAGATCCGGTACACCGCGTTCCCGCGGGCGGGGATCGGCTCGCCCACCTACGACAAGATGGTGTCGGTATGGTGCGCAGCGGACCAGCACACCGCGATGACCGACGCCAAGGCGGGGAGGCCCGTCGAGACCGCCCGTTGCGACAACCCGGTGGGCGGCCACTACGAGGCCGGCCAGGCGATCGGGGTGACCGGAACCCCGGCGATGGTCCTGGAGTCCGGCGAGCTGATCCCGGGGTACGTTCCGCCGCGGGAGCTCGCCGCCCGGCTCGAGGAGGGCGGTTCGGGCTGAATCCCGGCCCGGACTGAAGCTCGGCCCGGTCCCGGCGACGTGCGTGTCGTCTACGTCCTCGCCGCGCTCGTCGTCATACTCGGCTGGCTGTCGTTCGAGCTGCGGGCGCGCAACCGCGATCTCTCCCAGATATTGTTCGTGTTCGCGATCCTGGCCGCCGTCGCGCTGGTGGCCGCGGCGCTCGGCCTGTACTGACGCGCGTTCGCATCCCGGCTCCCCGTGGAGGCGGGGACTCCCGCGGGAGCAGGAGCGGGGACCCGCGGGGGAAGCGGGAACCCGTGGCTCGGCTCCGGCCGCCACCGGCCGGGGAGTGCACGGGCGCTGGCCAGGGACCGCCCACGGATACCGGTCAGGAAGTGCCACATCGCCGGGCACGCGCCACGGCATGCCGACCGTCCCATAAGTGCCACGGCGCCGGGCAGGCGCCACGGCATGCCGACCGTCCCATACACGCCCGGTCAGGGAGCACCCGATGCCGCGGTGGACGGGGACGGCACACGCGCGATCCGGAGCATGTTCGTCGTCCCCGAGATCCCGAACGGCGTCCCCGCCATGATGACAAGGCGGTCGCCGGCGTTCGCGAACCCCTCCGTGACCGCGGTGTGGCACGCCTGGTCGACCATCTCCTCGACGTGTTCGACGTCCTTGCTCTGCACGGAGTGAAGGCCCCATACCAGGGCGAGGCGGCGCGCGGTGCTCATATGGGGGGTCAGGCTCAGAACGGGCGCGCTCGGCCGTTCCCGCGCTGCCCGCAGGCTGCTCGATCCGGAACTGGTGTACGTCACCGCGGCAGCCACCGACAGGGTCTGCGCGATGCGCCGCATCGCATCCGAGATCGCGTCGGCCGCGGTCGGCTTCGGCGACGTGAGCGCCGCGTCGATCTGCTCGCGGTAGTGCGGGTCGCGCTCCACCCGCGCGATGATCCGGTGCATGATGTCCACCGCCTCGACGGGGTAGCGCCCTACCGCGGTCTCGCCGGAGAGCATGACCGCGTCGGCGCCGTCGTAGATGGCGGTGGCGACGTCGGAGGCCTCCGCCCTGGTCGGCACCGGCGAGGAGACCATCGACTCGAGCATCTGGGTCGCCACGATCACGGGCTTGCCCGCGTTGCGGCAGGCGCGCACGATCCGGCGTGAGATGCTCGGGACGTCCTCCGGCGGAAGCTCCACCCCGAGGTCCCCGCGCGCGACCATGACCGCGTCGGACAGCTCGATGATCTCGTCGAGCTGCTCGATCGCGGATGGTTTCTCCAGCTTCGTCACCAGCCCGGCGCGGCCCGCGATCGCCTCCCGCAGCAAGAGGACGTCCCGCGGGCGCTGGACGAAGGAGGCCGCCACCCAATCCGCCCCGAGCTCCAGCCCCAGCGCGAGGTCCCGGCGGTCCTTGCCCGTCAGCGGCGAGATGGGAAGCACCGCGTCGGGGATGTTGACCCCCTTGTGATCCGAGATCTCGCCGCCGATCCTGACCCGGGCGCCGGCAAAGTTCGCACCGCACGTTTCGACTTCGAGCCTGACCTTGCCGTCGTCGACGAGGAGGTTCGTCCCCGGCTTCAGCGCGGCGAAGACCTCGGGATGAGGAAGCGCGACCCGCTCCGGGCCGCCGGGGGTCGGGTCCAGGTCGAGGACGAACGAGCCGCCTTCTTCGAGCATCGCGCTTCCGCCCGCGATCTCCCCGATCCGGAGCTTCGGTCCCTGCAGGTCGAACAGCACCCCGATGGGGCGTCCGGTCGCGGATTCGATCCCGCGGATCGCCTCGAAGCACCGGCGGTGGCTGCCGTGGTCGCCGTGGCTGAAGTTGAGCCGGAACACGTCGACGCCCGCGGCGAACAGGGACCGGATCGTCTCCGGCGCCGAGGTCGTGGGGCCGAGGGTGGCGATGATCTTCGCGAAACGGTGTCGTCGCATCGGGGATCCCGTGGTCGTTGCAGGGGAGGGTCGCGTGTTTCGCGTGCGTACCGGGCGGATACTACTACGCGGCCCCGGAAATGCCGGAACCTGCAAGGCTTCCTTCCCGGGATCCGCACCTCGATGGACATGTTCGGGCCTGGCGGGAAATGCCGGTGTGGATTGCCTTGACTCGATCGAGGCTCGAATCCGACACTGATCCCGCGACCCCCAGGGCTTCGGGCCGCCGGTGGCCGTGCCGCGAAGCGAGACGACGACCCGGAGAAGAACGATGACCGAACCTCAGCGACATCCGGGCGGACCGGATCCCGATCCGCTGGCGGTCGCCGAGCGCTGGCGCGGGGAGGGCCGCGGTGTCGCCATCGCCACCGTCGTCGCCACCTGGGGGTCGTCTCCGCGGCCGGTCGGAAGCCAGCTCGTGCTCGACGAAGACGGCCGCTTCGCCGGCTCGGTGTCCGGGGGGTGCATCGAGGGGGCGGTCATCGCCGAGGGCATCGAGGCGATCCGCGACGGGCGGCCCCGGGTCCTCGACTTCGGGGTCAGCAACGAGCAGGCGTGGGAGGTGGGCCTGACGTGCGGAGGCAAGGTCGAGGTCTACGTCGAGCCGGTCGAGGATTGAACCCGTCCCCGTGCACGCACCGGCCCGCCACCGCATCCCTCTTCGCCCGAGCCCCCCGCGATGAAGCAGCCGTTGCTCCACGCCGTGCTCGAAGCCCGGGCGCGAAAGCGGCCGCTGGTGCTCGTCACCCAGCTCGGGAGCGGACGCCAGTGGCTTCGGATCGAGGGCGAGCCGGCGCCCGGGCTCGAGGCAGGCGTCTCCGAGGCGGCGCGCGACGCGCTTCGCCGTGACCGCAGCGGGACGGTGGAGATCGCCGGCGACAGATATTTCCTGCACGTCATGAGCCCGCCCCTGCGGCTGTTCGTGGTCGGGGCGGTCCACGTCACCCAGGTCCTCGTGCCCATGGCGTCGTTGCTCGGCTATGCGGTGACGGTGATCGATCCGCGCCGCGCGTTCGTGGCCGGGGAGCGGTTTCCGGGGGTGGCGGTGGCGACCGACTGGCCCGACGAGGCGCTGGGCGCGGCGGAGCTCGATGCCCGCAGCGCCGTGGTGACGTTGACCCACGATCCCAAGCTCGACGATCCCGCGCTCCACGTGGCGCTCGGCTCGCCGGCGTTCTACATCGGCAGCCTCGGCAGCCGCCGCACCCACGCCAGGCGTATCGAACGGCTTGCCGGCGCGGGGTTCGCGCCGGAGACGCTCGCGAAGATCCACGCGCCCATCGGGATCGACATCGGCGCGGTGACCGCGGCGGAGATCGCGGCGTCGATCGTCGCCGAGCTGACCGCCGCCTTTCGCATGCGATGACGGCCGTGATCATGAAGGGATGGACATGAGGTTCGGCCGGTTCGACGTGGCGGACTCGGCCGGCGTCGTGCTCGCGCACGGCCTTCGGACCGGCCACCGGACGTTCAGGAAGGGGCGGGTGCTGAGCGGCGCCGACGTCGAGCTCCTGGAGCGGGAAGGGGTGGAGACGGTGGTCGGAGCGCGGATCGAGGCCGGCGACGTGACCGAAGACGTCGCGGCGCAGGCCGCGGCGCAGGCGCTCGCCGGCTCCGGGGTGCGGGTCGGGGCGCCGTTCACCGGGCGCTGCAACGTCTTCGCGGCGGCCGATGGCCTGCTCCTGGTCTCCGCGCCCGACGTCGACCGGTTCAATGCGGTGGACGAGGCGCTGACCGTCGCCACCCTGCCCGGACCGCGGCCGGTGCACGAGGGCGAGATGCTCGCGACGATCAAGGTGATCCCGTTCGCGGTTCCCGGCGAAGTGCTCGAACGCGCCCTCGCGGGCCTCGGCCCGGCGCCGGCGATCCGGGTCGCGGCCTTCGAGCCGATGGACGCCGCGCTCATCCAGACCCGGCTGCCGGCCACGAAGGAGACGGTGCTCGACAAGACCTCCCGGGTGCTGCGCTCCCGCATCGAAACGCTGAACGGCCGCATCGTGGAAGAGGTCCGGTGCCCCCACGATGCCGGCGCCGTCGCTCTGGCCGTCGATCGGGTCCTCAAGGCCGGCGCACGGCTCGTGCTGGTCGTGGGCGCATCCGCCATCGCCGATCGCCGCGACGTCATCCCCGGCGGCATCGTGGCCGCCGGGGGCGAGGTGCTCCATCTCGGGATGCCCGTCGATCCGGGAAACCTCCTCCTGCTGGGGCGCTGCCGCGGGCGTCCGGTGCTCGGGCTGCCCGGGTGTGCGCGCTCGCCGAAGCTCAACGGCCTCGATCTGGTGCTCGAACGCCTCGCCGCCGGGCTCGACGTGACGCCGCGCGACGTCATGGCGATGGGCGTCGGCGGCCTGCTCAAGGAGACGGCGGCGCGCGCCCAGCCCCGGCGCGGCTCGCGGGAGGGAAGCCCGGCGCGCGCTGCGAACGTCGCCGCCCTGGTGCTGGCGGCCGGGCGTTCGACGCGGATGGGGCCGGTCAACAAGCTCCTCGCGCCGCTCGGCGGGCGGGCGATGGTGCGTGCGGTGGTCGACGCACTGGAGGGGTCGTGCGCGCGTCCCGTCGTCGTCGTCACCGGGCACGAGGCCGAAAGGGTCGGGGAGGCGCTGGCGGGCGCCGGCATCCGTCTCGTTCACAATCCGGCGTACCGGGAAGGGTTGAGCGGATCGATGCGGGCCGGGCTCGCGGCGCTGCCGGAGTCCGCGGAGGCGGCGATCATCTGCCTTGGCGACATGCCGCTCGTGGCGTCGAGGCACGTCGACAAGCTGGTGGCGGCGTTCGATCCCGCCGAGGGGCGCGAGATCTGCGTACCCGTCTTCGAGGGGAAGCGCGGCAATCCGGTCCTGTTCGCCCGGCGGTTCTTCGCGGAGATGGCGGCGATTCGCGGCGACGTGGGTGCACGCCATCTCATCGGCGAGTACGAGGAGTACGTATGCGAGGTGGCGATGGACGACCGGGCCGTGCTCCTCGACGTGGATTCCCCGCAGGCACTGGCCGGGATCGGGGAGCCGCTCTGAACGGGCTCTACCAGGACGCGATCATCGCGGCGGCACGCCGGGCGAGCGGGTGCGGCCGGCTCGCCGCTGCGCACGGGTCCGCGACCATCGACAATCCGCTCTGCGGCGATCGGGTCACCCTCGACGTCGCGCTCGGCCCGGCGGGCCGTCTCGCCCGGGTCGGGCACGTGGTCAGGGGCTGCCTGCTGTGCGAGGCCGCCGCGGTCCTGATCGCCGAGTGGGTGCCGGCGCGGGAGATCGACGATCTGCTGCGCGCGGGAGCCGGCGTGGAGGCTGCGTTGAACGACGGGGCGCCGTTTCCGTGGCCGGAGCTGGAGATGTTCGCGCCGGTCCGTGACGTGAAGAGTCGGCGCCGATGCGTCGGACTGCCGTTCGAGACGCTCGTTGCGGCGCTGCACGCCTGTGCCGTGCCCGTTCCGACCCGAACCCCCGGTCCGACGTGAACTCGATGCAGGCCGCCCCGGTGACGGATCACTTCGCTGCCGTGCAGGACGGCCGGTGGCCCGTCGCGTCGGCGTTCCCCGATTCGAAGACGGTGCAACGGGATCGGCATGTCGTCCGAGGCTGCGCGCAATCCGTAACGCACCGGTCAGGGCTCGCGCCGCTCGATGCCGTCAAGCGATTCGATCCGCAGGATCACGGAGCTTCCCTCGCGCTCCACGTGCACGATCCGCACCGGGAGGAAGCCGAGCTCGCGCGCGCACCACAGGGTCGTCTGCCGTTTGCCGTCTTCGCGTTCCCGCCGAACCACGATGGCGTCGAACGTCCCGAGCGCGGTCTCGATCCGCTCCTCGCCGATGCTCGCCAGCACGTAGCGCCGGAGCCGGCCGCCGTCGGCGATCGGGTACTCGACACGGCGCTTGCCCCGGCTCAGATCGCGCATCAGCGCAAGCATGTAGTTGAACTTGTCCATGGTGCCCGGCGGTACCGGCAGCTTCCACGTCCCGTCCGGTAACTCGTGGCGGGCGACGTTCGCCTCCCAGTCGAACGTGATGCCGATCTTGCGCGCCTTGCGGCCGGTCTGCTCGTAGTGGTAGGCGAGCGGTTGCAGCCAGTCCCCCGCGTAGGTCCATTCGCTGCGCTCGACGCGGGTGTCTCCGCTGATGAGCGCGAACACCCCGGCCGGCTCGGTGCGTGAGGTGGAGACGTACCTGCCGCCGGTCTGCGGCGAGAGGGACCATCGGGTCCGGGCGATGGTCGTGTCCGCGGTTTCGAGCACGAACGTCGCCTCGAACCGTTCCGGAAGGTCCCGGGCCGGGACCACGGTCGGGAACCCCGCGGCCGGGAGCAATGCCAGCGCGGTGAGGGTGGGGATGGCGGTGTTCATGGCACGGCGGCGGAGATCCTCACCCGGCAGGGGCGAAACCATGCGTTTCGGATTCCCGCTTCCGCGGGAATGACGGACAATACGCCGGATGCCGCGTCCGGCCGCTCCCCGGGTCCGCGGCCATGAAGGGGAATCCAGGAACACCGTTCCGGGTCGTTCCGGCGTCCCCGGCTCCGGGGAAGGAGGCGCCGGACGCCACTCCCCGTTCCCGCGGAAGGGGGGGGCGCCGAAGGGAGCGGACGAACCTTCGGCGCTGCATCATGACCTCGCGGAGACGGCATCCGCGGGGCCAATGCTACGTCGAGATGCGAAAGGCGTTCAAATCGCGGCGGGCAGGTATGGGATACCCGAAGACATGCGACGACGCGCCCGGCGGCGCAGCACGATGACAAGGCTCCTCTACACCGCGATCCTCTACTGTGCGGCGCCGTACTTCCTGTTGCGGCTCCTGCGGCGCGGACTGCGCGACTCCGCCTATCGGCGGCGGATCGGCGAGCGCTTCGGGCTGGGGGGGCACATCGGCACAGAGCGGGGATGCGTGTGGGTCCACGCGGTCTCGGTCGGCGAAGTCCAGGCCGCGGCGCCGATCGTGAAGGCCCTCAAGGAACGTCATCCCGATGAGACGATCGTCGTCACGTCGACGACCCCGACCGGCGCCGCCCGGGTTTCGAAGGCGTTCGGCGGCGGGGTCGTCCATCGTTACTTCCCGTTCGACCTTCCCGGCTCCGTGGCGCGGTTCCTGGACCGCCTCGAACCCCGGGTCGCGATCATCATGGAGACCGAGATCTGGCCGAACCTGCTGGCGGAGTGCCGTCTTCGCGGAGTACCCGTGGTCCTCGCCAACGTGCGTCTCTCGGAGCGCTCCGCGGCGGGCTACCGGAGATTCCGCCGGCTCTTCGCGCCGGCGCTTGGAGGTGTCGCGGTGATCGCGGTGCAAAGCGGCGAGGACGCCCGCCGGATCGCATCGCTTGGCGCACCGCCGGACGTCATCGACGTGACCGGCAGCACGAAGTTCGACGTTCCGATGCGCGCGAGCGTGCGCGAGGAGGCGGCGGCGCTACGGCGCACGCTGGGGTCTTCACGCGGCGTATGGATCGCGGCGAGCACGCATGAGGGGGAAGAAGCCCTGGTGCTCGATGCCTTCGAGCGGGTGCTCCGGCGGCTCCCCGGCAGCCTGCTGGTGCTCGTGCCCAGGCATCCGGAGCGGTTCAGGGCCGCCGCCGCGCTCGCGCGCCGGCGGGGGTTCGATCCGGTCATGCGCTCCCGGCGCCCCGCGGACTGCTCCCGCACCCACGTGTTCATCGGCGACACCATGGGCGAGCTGCCCCTGTTCTATGCGGCGGCGGACGTGGCGTTCGTGGGCGGCACCCTGGTCGAGGGCGGCGGACACAACATGCTGGAGCCCGCCGCGCTCGGGCTGCCGGTGCTGTTCGGGCCGCACGTGTTCAACTTCGCCGAGATCAGCCGCCGCCTCGTCGAGGCGGGCGGCGCGCAGACGGTCGGCGATTCAGCCGGCCTCGGCGAAGCCGTCATCGACTACCTGAACGACGCCGACCTGCGCCACGCCACCGGCGCGAGAGGGCGCGCGTTCGTCGAGGCCAACCGCGGCGCCGGCGACCGCGTGGCCGCGCTGATCGGGGCGCACCTGGCGGAGCCCGCGCAAGAGCCCGCGGGCCGCCTTCGCACCGCCGGCTAGGAGTCTGCGCCGCAGAAAATATCGCGGCGGCACAACACGCCTGTACGTTGCCTGAAACAAGATTTTCCGCGTGATCTCTCATTTCAGGGCACTCTCGTGCGCGAAAATTGGCTGAAAACAGGACATTTTCTTCTATGAATCTTCTGCGGCACAGGCTCCTAGCCGCGCGGCGGCACCACCGCGATGTCCACCGAGGGCCGGAGCTCCGCGCAGACCGCCAGCACCTCGTGGATCTTCGACGACTCGAACGCATCGAACGGGGTCTCGTCGCCGACCCGGTCCTCGTCGATCGCGGTGTAGGCGAGCTGCTTGAGGATGTAGTCGAAGCGCGACGCCCACTTCCTGGCGCCGAGCCGGGCGGTGGTCGAGCAGTTGTCCACCATGTACGACACGCCCTTGTAGTCCATGTAGGGATTGAGGCTGTCCACCGCCTCGATAATCGATTCGTTGGCGATCTCGGAGTAGGGGTGCTCGCGGTCGGAGAGGAGATCGACCTGGGCCATCATGCACGCGAGGTAGACGCCCGCGGTCTCCGCGTGCAGCGGCGCGTAGTTGCGGGTGCCGTCGGCGCGGACCTGCTCGCCGACCTGCCACATGTCGGTGCCGTCGATCCTGCCGAGAGGATATTGGCCGTGGCGGCGCGTGGCCTGGATGACGCTGCGCACCTCGTTGCCGGAGGCCACGTCGTCGTAGATCTCCTCGAGGATCTCGCGGCAGGGATGGTAGGCGGCGTTGTAGGCCTTGCGGAACGCCGCCTTCTCGTGCTCCTCCAGCTCCTCGTAGACCGCCTTCAGGCCGGAGCGGGAGATGGTCTTGCTGATCGGGCCGGTGATGGACTCGGCGCTGTTGATGAACGCCTCGTCCTTCGACTCCCCCTTGCCGACGAAGCGGGAGTAGAGGCTCTCGGCGATGCCGTGCACCGCGCCGAGCAGGATGCCGCGCTCGCCGAAGATGTCGGACTTGTACTCGCTCTCCAGCGTGGTCTCGAAGGTGTACGGCGAGCCGAGCCCGACCGCCCAGCCGAGGGCGTAGTCGGTGGCGCGGCCGTCGACGTCCCGGTGGACCGCGAACGAGCAGTTGATGCCGGCCCCGTTGACCTCCCGGCCCTGCTCGTAGAGCCGGCGCACGGACGGTCCCATCCCTTTCGGGCAGACCGCGATCACGTTGACGTTCTTCGGAAAATCCTCGCCGACGGCTTGCAGGTGGGAGAGCAGGAAGCCATGCGACAGGCCCAGCGTGGCGCCGGGCCGGAATGCGTCGAAGATGCGCCGGTAGTTCTCCGCGAAGGCGGCGTCGGAGATGAGCAGCAGCGCCATGTCGGATTCGTGGATGACCGAGTACATCTCGCCGAGGGTGCCGTCGTCCTTCCTGAACCCGGCTGCCTCGGCCTCCTGCATGGACGCCGAACCTTCCCGCAGGCCGACCGTGACCCGGATGTCCGAGCCTTCCAGCGATTCGCGCAGGTTCCGGGCCTGCGCGGGCCCCTGCGACGACCAGCCGATGACCCCGATCCGGGAGATGCCCTCGAATGCCCTGGGCAGGAGGGGAAACAGGTGGCGGCCGCCGGCGACGATGGTCTCCTCGCGGTCCGCGAGCTGGATGGTTCGGGTCTCGAACACGTTCGAGGTGAAGGCCACGGTGATCCCTCCGGAGGTTTCGGAAACGTTCGGGTGGGGGGAGGATAGGGGATAGGCGGGTCGAGGCAAAGGGCATGTCCCACCGGCCGCGGGAGCGCCCGGGCCGGTATCGACCGGCTTCCGGCGGAGGTCGGCGAGGCTGCATGGTCGGGGTGAGAGGATTTGAACCTCCGACCCCTGCCTCCCGAAGGCAGTGCTCTACCAGGCTGAGCTACACCCCGTGCATTGCGATCGCCCTCACCGAGGGCGCGCCCTCGACGAGGGCGACGTCAATAGTTGCGGCCGATGGCGAATTCGGCGAGGCCGGCAAGGGCGTCGCGGTAGGGCGAACTCGGGATTGCGCTGAGCGCTTCGCCCGCGAGATCCGCCTCGTCTGCCGCAAGTCGCGAAGTGTATGCGAGGGACCCTGCGGACTCAACGGCTGCGATGACCTCGTCGATGGCGTCGATCCCTCTGGTCCTGATCGCTTCGTGCACGACTCGGGCGTTGTATTCGTCGCTTTCCCGGATCGCGTGGATGAGGGGCAGCGTCGGCTTTCCTTCCGCGAGATCGTCACCCATGTTCTTGCCGGTTTCGCCGGCCAGGCCCTGGTAGTCGAGAACGTCGTCGATGAGCTGGTACG
This sequence comes from Gammaproteobacteria bacterium, assembly GCA_965204915.1. Classification (GTDB taxonomy): domain Bacteria; phylum Pseudomonadota; class Gammaproteobacteria; order HK1; family HK1; genus HK1. The sequence continues at coordinate 1,507,625 of OZ242023.1, forward strand.
CGGTGCCCAGATGCCGGCCGAAGTGCGCCATCGCCTCTTCGTGCGGTGGCGGGGCGCCCGCGCATACCGCCCCGAGCCGCGCTGCGGCTTCGAACAGCTTCGCGGTCTTGCGGTTGATCACCTTGAGGTAGCTTGCCTCGGTGGTGTCGGGGTCGTGGCGGTTGATGAGTTGCAGCACTTCTCCCGCGGCGATCTCGTTGGTCGTATGGGCCATGATCTCCATGACCCGCATATCCTCCACCGCCACCATCATCTGGAACGCGCGCGAATAGAGAAAATCCCCGACCAGCACCGCCGCCTCGTTGCCGAACAGGGCATTCGCGGTGCCGCGCCCGCGCCTGAGCAGCGAGCCGTCCACGACGTCATCGTGGAGCAGGGTCGCGGTGTGGATGAATTCGACGATCACCGCGAGATCGACGTGCCGGCCGCCCTTGTGGTGCAGCGCACGGGCGGCAAGAAGGACGAGCAGCGGCCGCAGCCGCTTGCCGCCGCCGTTGATGATGTGCTCGGCGATCTGGTTCACGAGGGCGACGTCGGACGTGAGGCGCGCTCGGATGGTGCGGTTGACGGCCGCGAGATCGTCGCCGACGAGCGCCTGGATCGAGGCGAGGTCCCCGAACGCGGGCGTCGGCACGGCGGCAAGCATGGTCGGGGTCATCGGCGACGGACTTGAGCGGCTTCGAGCCGAGTATAGCCGCGAAGGGGCGGTCCGGTCCGGGTTCGGGCCCGTGCGCCGCGTCGGGCGTGCTCCGCGCCCGGGGATCCGAAGTTGTATCCCGCCACCGGGAAAACCTACAATTCGAATCCTTGGGCGAACGTGCGCCGCGCCCGGAACGGCGTCCTCGGAGCCGGGGCAATCCAACGGAGTCAGACCATGTATGCGGTGATAGCGACGGGCGGCAAGCAGTACCGCGTCCGGGAGGGGGACAGCCTGCGGGTGGAGCGGCTCGACGCGGAAGAGGGGGCGGAGATCGAGCTCGATCGGGTTCTCCTCGTCGGCGACGGTGACCGGATCGCCGTCGGCAGGCCGTTCGTCGAAAGCGGCAAGGTGGCGGCGACGGTCAAGGGTCACGGCCGGCACAGGAAGATCAAGGTCGTGAAGTTCAAGCGGCGGAAGAACTATCTCCGGCAGCACGGCCACCGGCAGGACTTCACCGAACTCGAAATCAAGTCGATCACGGCAGGCCCACCGGAGAGCTCTACGCCGGCCGGCGAAAGCGCTTCACCTGCCGATGAAGGCGCATCACCTGCCGGCAATGGCGTTTCGCCTGCCGGTGAAGGCGCATCGCCTGCCGGCGAAGGCGCTTCACCTGCCGGCGAAGCGGAGGCGTGACGATGGCACACAAGAAGGCAGGCGGCAGCAGCAAGAACGGGCGCGATTCGCACTCGAAACGACTGGGCGTCAAGCTCTACGCGGGTCAGGCGGCGAAGGCCGGGAGCATCATCGTGCGCCAGCGCGGCACCCGGTTCCACCCGGGGACGAACGTCGGATGCGGCCGGGACCATACCCTCTTCGCCACCGCCGACGGCGTGGTGGTGTTCGAACGCAAGGGCTCGCACGGCCGGAAGTACGTGAGCGTGCAGCCGGGCTGACCCGCTCGCGGCCGGCTGCACCGGGAAGCCGACCGTCCCCGGCGGGAGGCTCGGGGACAAGGCTCCCATGAAGTTCGTCGACGAGGCGGCGATCACCGTCGAAGCCGGCGACGGCGGGAACGGCTGCCTGAGCTTCCGGCGGGAGAAGTACGTACCCAGAGGCGGACCGGACGGTGGCGACGGCGGCGACGGCGGCGATGTCGTCCTGTGTGCCGACCCGGGCCTCAACACCTTGGTGGATTTCCGCTTCCGGCGGCGGTTCCGGGCCGAACGGGGCCGGCACGGACAAGGCAGGGATCGGACCGGCCGCGACGGCGCGGACCTGCGCGTCCGGGTGCCGGCGGGGACCATGGTGTTCGCCGCCGACGGCGGCGGGACCCTGGGCGAGCTCACCGCGGCCGGCGAAGAAATGGTGGTCGCGCACGGAGGCCGCCGCGGGCTCGGAAACGCCCGCTTCAAGTCGAGCACCAACCGCGCTCCGCGGCGCACCACCGAAGGAAGCCCCGGGGAGTGCCGGGAGCTGCGCCTGGAACTCAGGCTCCTCGCCGACGTGGGGCTCGTCGGCATGCCGAACGCGGGCAAGTCGACCCTGGTACGGTCCGTCTCCGCGGCACGCCCCAAGGTCGCGGACTATCCCTTCACCACCCTGATCCCCGCTCTGGGCGTCGTTCGCCGCGGGCCGGACCGCAGCTTCGTCATGGCGGACGTCCCGGGACTGATCGAGGGCGCCTCCGATGGCGCCGGGCTCGGCATTCGCTTCCTCCGCCATCTCTCGCGCACCCGGGTGCTGCTCCATCTGGTCGACATCGCCGTTGCGAGCGATGAAGCCGACCCGGCCGAGCAGGCCCGGATCATCGAGCACGAGCTCGCCGCCTTCGACCCGGAGCTGGCCCGGCGTGAGCGCTGGCTCGTGCCCACCAAGCTCGATCTCGTTCCACCGGCCGAGCGCGCGGGCGCGGTCGCGACGCTCGTCGAGGGAATGGGATGGGACGGCCCGGTCCATCCGATCTCCGCGCTTGCGCGCGAAGGGACGGATGCGCTGAGCGAGGCGCTGATGCGGCGCCTCGAGGACGAAGGCTGATGCGCCTCGGCGCCGGAGCCCGGCGCTGGGTGGTCAAGATCGGCAGCGCACTCCTCACCAACGACGGCCGGGGACTCGAGCGGGCCGTCATCGGCGAGTGGGTGGCCCAGATGGTGGCGCTGCGGACCCGGGGGATCGACGTCGTCCTGGTGTCGTCGGGGTCGGTGGCGGAGGGGATGAGCCGGCTCGGCCTCGCACGGCGCCCCGAGGCGCTCTACGAGCTGCAGGCGGTCGCCGCGGTCGGCCAGATGGGCCTCGTGCAGGCGTACGAATCGTGCTTCCAGCGCCATGCGACCCATACCGCCCAGATGCTGCTGACGCACGAGGACTTCTCCGACCGCGGGCGGTACCTCAACGCGCGCAGCACCCTTCGCCAGCTCCTGCGCCACCGCGTGGTGCCGGTGATCAACGAGAACGACGCGGTGGCCACCCCCGAGATCCGGCTCGGCGACAACGACAGTCTCGCGGGCCTGGTCGCGAACCTCGTGGAGGCGGAGCTGCTGGTGATCCTGACCGATCAGCCGGGCCTGTTCGACCGCGATCCGCGGGCCGATCCCTCGGCTCGACTCGTCGAGCACGGCCGGGCCGGCGATCCGGCCCTGGAGGCGATGGCGGGGGCAGGCGGGGCGCTGGGCCGCGGCGGAATGCATACGAAGCTGCGGGCCGCCGCGCTGGCCGCCCGATCGGGTACGCCGACGCGCATCGCCTCCGGCCGGGAGCCCGACGTGCTGGGCCGGCTTCTGGGCGGCGGGTCGATCGGGACGCTGCTGGAGCCGGGACAGGCGCCCCTGGGGGCACGCAAGCAGTGGCTGGCCGGACAATTGAGCGTGCGCGGACGCTTGCGCATCGACGAGGGGGCCGCGCGAGTGCTCATCGAGTCGGGCCGCAGCCTTCTCGCGGTCGGGGTCAGGGAGGTGGAGGGCGATTTCTCGCGCGGGGAGGTCGTTGCCTGCTTCGACCCGTCCGGTGTCGAGGTCGCGCGGGGATTGGTGAACTACGATGCGGGCGAGACGCGCCGGATCATGGGGCGGCGCAGCGAATGCATCGCGGAGCTGCTCGGCTACGTCGACGAGCCGGAGCTCATCCACCGGGACAACCTGGTCCTGATGCTCGACTGAGCGGGCGCGGCCGCGCCGGCGGGGGTAGAGCCGCCGGCCGGGTGGAGCCGGCTCGGCTCGCGTGCGGACTCAGGTCGCGCGCAGGGCTTTCAGCCGGGCGTTCAGCCGGCTCTTGTGCCGCGCCGCCTTGTTCCTGTGGATGAGGCCCTTGCCGGCCGCGCCGTCGAGGATGGGCTCCGCCCGCTTCATCGCCGCGCTTGCCGTCTCCTCGTCTCCGGCGTTCAGCGCGCGTAACACACGCTTGACGCTGGTACGCATTCTGGAGCGCAAGCTGGCATGATGGGCACGCCTGCGTACCGCCTGTCGTGCGCGCTTTCGTGCCTGGGCAGAGTTCGCCACTGCTTCGACCCCCCTGATCGAGCCCCGGATGGAAGGGGGCGCAATTATGCCGACCGCGCGAATGCCTGACAATACACCGGCGCCGGCGATTCCCGCCCACGACCCGGACCCGGCCGCGCCATCGGGCTTTCGCAGCCACCTCCGCCGTCCGTGCGTCCGGCCGGGATGATTCGATGGATGTGTTCGGGCCTGGCGGGAGTGGCCGCACCGGCGCCATGCCCTGCATGCTTCTCCTGCGTATCCGGCGCCTGCCCGGCCTGACCCCTGATCGGTGAGCCGATCGCTCCTCAAGTCGACGGGGGTGGTCGGCGCGAGCACCACGGCTTCGCGCGTGGCCGGATTCGTGCGCGACGTCGTCATCGCGCAGGCGTTCGGCGCCAGCGCCGGCGCCGACGCCTTCTTCGTCGCCTTCCGCATCCCGAACTTCCTGCGCCGGCTGTTCGCCGAAGGCGCCTTCGCCCAGGCCTTCGTCCCGGTCCTGAGCGAGTACCGGACCCGGCGCGAGATGGCCGAGGTGCGCGATCTGGCTGCGCACGTTTCGGGAGCGCTGCTCGGGGCGCTCACCGTCGTCACCGTCATCGGCGTCGTCGCCGCGCCGGTCCTCATCGCGATCTTCGCTCCCGGATTCCTGTCCGACCCCGGGAAGTACGCCCTGGCCGTCGAGATGGTGCGGATCACGTTTCCGTACGTGCTCTTCATCTCCCTCGTCGCCTTCGCGGGGGGCATCCTCAACACCTACGGCCGGTTCGCGATCCCTGCCTTCACGCCGGTGCTGCTCAACGTCTGCCTCATCGGCGCCGCGCTCTGGCTCGCACCGGTGCTGGAGGTCCCGGTGGTCGCGCTCGCATGGGGGGTGCTGGCGGCGGGCATCGTCCAGCTCGCGTTCCAGCTCCCCTTCCTCGCCGCGCTGGGGATGCTGGTCCGCCCGCGCCTGCGCCGCGCCCACGAGGGCGTCGCCCGGGTGATCTCGCTGATCCTGCCGGCCGTGTTCGGTGTCTCCGTCTCCCAGATCAACCTGCTCGTGGACACGGTGATCGCGTCGTTCCTCGTCACCGGCAGCGTGTCCTGGCTGTACTTCTCGGATCGGATGGTCGAATTTCCCCTCGGCGTGCTCGGGATCGCGCTGGCCACGGTCATCCTGCCGCACCTGTCGCGCCAGCACGCGGTCGCGTCGTCCGCGGCGTTCTCGGACACCCTGGACTGGGCGCTCCGGCTCGTGGCGCTGATCGCGACCCCTGCCGCGGTCGGGCTCGGCGTACTGGCCGCGCCCATTCTCACCACGCTGTTTCAGTACGGCGAGTTCTCCGCGCACGACGTCGACATGGCGGCGCGCAGCCTTCTCGCGTTCGCCTTCGGCCTCATCGCATTCATCGCGGTCAAGGTGCTCGCGACCGGGTACTTCTCGCGCCAGGACACGCGCACTCCGGTCAGGGTCGGGGTGGTGGCGATGCTCTCGAACATCGTGCTCAACCTCGTCCTCGTGGTCCCGCTCGCCCATGCGGGTCTTGCGCTCGCCACCACCCTGTCCGCCTTTCTCAACGCCGGGCTCCTGCTGCGCGGGCTCGTCACCCGAGGGGTGTTCCGGCCGCGCCCGGGATGGGGGGGATTCATCCTGCGGATCGCGATCGGCAACCTGATCCTGGGCGTGGGCCTGTGGGCTTTGCGGGGCGAATCCGCCGCGTGGGCCGAGGCGGAGGCCGCGAGCCGCGCCTTCCGGCTCTGCGCGGTCATCGGAACGGGGATGATGCTCTACGCCATGGTCATGCTGGCCCTTGGAATGCGGCCGCGCGACTTCGCCGCCCCCGCCGCGCGCCCCGAATGAACACGTGAACGAGCAAATGACGGACAATGCACAGGACGTCACCGCCACGGCGATTCCTGCGCAAGCGGGGTCCGGACGATCCGGTTCCGGCGGCGCCGGATCGGAGTACGGCAAGGAGGTTCGAGTTGAAGTTGATTCGCGGCTGGCACAACGTCGGACCCGAGCATCACGGCTGCGTCGCCACCATCGGGAACTTCGATGGGGTGCATCTCGGCCATCGGGCGCTGATCGGGCAGCTTGCGGCGCTCGGCCGCGACCGCGGCGTTCCCACCACCCTCGTCACCTTCGAGCCGCAGCCGCAGGAGTTCTTCGCGGGAGACAACGCCCCCCCGCGCCTCACGCGGCTGCGGGAGAAGCTGAGCGCGCTCCGCGCACTGCCGCTCGACCGGGTCGCGCTGCTGCGCTTCGACGCCCGTCTCTGCGCCATGTCTCCCGTCGAATTCGTCGAATCGTTTCTCGTCACCGGCCTCGGGGTCCGGGTGGTGGTGGCGGGGGACGACTTCCGGTTCGGATATCGAGGGGAGGGCAACTTCGACCTCCTCGTCTCGCTCGGCGGGCAGCACGGCTTCGAGGTGGTCAGGCGCGAGACCTTCAGCGCGCGCGGCGGGCGGGTCAGCAGCTCCTGGATCCGGGACGCGCTCGCCAACGACGAGCTCGAGATCGCCCGGGAGCTGCTCGGCCGTCCCTACACCATCGGCGGGAGGGTCGGACACGGCGCCCGGCGCGGTCGCACCATCGGATTCCCGACCCTGAACATCGCGTTTCGGCGCCGCTGCCCGCCGTTGCGGGGTGTCTACGCGGTCAAGGTGGCGGGGCTTGAAGATCGGACGCTCGATGCGGTCGCCAACCTCGGCACGCGGCCGACCGTGGACGGCCGCGGCGTGGTGCTGGAGGCGCACGTCTTCGACTGGAGCGGCGACGCCTACGGCCGATGCGTCGACGTGAGCTTCGTCGAGAAGATACGCGACGAACGAGCGTTCGAGTCGATCGCCGCGCTGAAGCTCCAAATCGGCCGTGACAGTGCTCGCGCACGCGAAATCCTCGGACGGCCGGCGTGAGCGACCCGAAGCGGAACACGGCCGCCGGAGATCCGGACAGTGGCCGGGCGCAGCGGCGCGGGGCGCTTCGATGGCTGTGGTGCTCGTTCGCCGTCGTCGCCGCCGATCAATCGACGAAGCTCGCGGCCGTTGCATGGCTGGACCGGGCTTCGTCCGTGGAGCTGATCCCGACGCTCGATCTCGTGCTTGCGTACAACACGGGCGCGGCGTTCAGTCTCCTGAGCACGGCGGGAGGCTGGCAGCGCTGGCTTTTCATCGGGCTTGCCCTCTTCATCTGCGCGTTCGTCGTCCAATGGTTGCGCGACCTCCCGCGTGACGCCCGGTGGCTCCCGCTCGCGCTCTCGCTGATCCTCGGTGGAGCGGTCGGCAACGTCATCGACCGGATACGTATCGGTGCGGTGGTGGATTTCATCGACTTTCACGTCGGCGACTGGCACTGGCCCGCCTTCAACATGGCCGATTCCGCCATCTGTGTCGGCGCCGCCCTGCTCGTTCTGGGGACGTTTCGGCGCACGTCCGGCTGATGTGCGGCCACAGGTCCTTGAGGATGCGCGCTGCCGCTCCGGAGAGGGTCGCGGCAGCTTCCGCCAAGTGCGAGGACATCCGGATACCCGTCACGATCAGGCACTCCAGCCAACGGAGCCGGCACGGTATCGCGTCGGGACGGCGTGGATCGAGACGGTAGCGGGAACGCCGAAGGAATCGGGAGGAAATGGCGATTCCGGATGGCGCGGCCTATACTCGGGGAGGAATCGCATCCCGAGACGGCACGGGGGCCGACGGTGGCGAGCGAGACGGCCGGGACCAGGATGAGCCGCGACGACGCGGCGGATCTTCTCCGTGAATACGGGATCATCCCCACGGCTCAGCGGGTCGACGTCGCCTCGGTCCTGCTCGCACGCCCGCAGCACGTGTGCGCGGAAGGGCTCCGGCAGATGCTGGCCGGGTACGGCGCCCCGGTGTCGAAGGCGACGGTGTACAACACCCTCGGACTCTTCGCCCGCAAGGGACTCGTGCGCGAGCTCTTCGTCGATGCCGGCAAGGTATTGTACGACTCGAACACCACGAAGCACGATCACGTCTACGACCTCGACACCGGCGTCCTGACCGACGTCGAGCCGGGGGCGATCGAGGTGGGCGCACTGCCGGCCCCTCCGGCGGGAACGCTGGTGGAAAGCGTCGAGATCGTCATCAGGGTCCGCCGGCCGCGCTGAGCCGGATCGATTCGGGGGTGCGGTCCGCGCACCGGAGGATTCTGTATACTCCGCTTCCCCGCCCATGCCGGTGTAGCTCAGATGGCAGAGCAACTGATTCGTAATCAGTAGGTCGGTGGTTCGAGTCCACTCACCGGCACCACATCATTTCCGTGGATGTCGAGTTCCCGCCCGGATGACCCGTCGCCGCACGAAGTCCACGCGCGGCCGGCGCCGGTGCGTGGAATGCTCCCCGAACGTCCCGGCCCTCGACGGCCCGCCGGAACGAACCGCCCCCGGCCCGGCCGCGGGGGAGCCCGTCATGAAGTCCCACGTTCAGGCCGCGGTGATCGGCGCCGGGGTAGCGGGAACGGTCGCAGCCTGCGCGTACCGCGGGCGCACTACCGGTCGGCCTTGCCTTCGATCCCGAGGGAGGGGGACGGCTGTGCCTGAGCTTCGCCCTGCACGGCCGTCTCCGCGGGGGCCGGTCCCGTGTCGTCGTGGGGCATCAGCGACACGGACGCGAGCCCGGCCAGGATGAGCGCGAGCACCGTCCACGGGAGCCAGCGTGTGAACGCACCGAACAGCCGCACGCGGCGGGCGTGCTCCTCGGGATCGAGCCGTTCAGCCATCGCGGCGCCCGCGTGCGCCGGTGCGCACCACCGGAGCCCCCCGGTGCGGGGCACGCGGAGCGGGTGGTGGGGGCGGGCCATCGGGCGCCAGGCCCAGCTCGGACTCGTCGAGCCCGATCTCCTCGGCGGTCGTGGACGCCCGCACCCCGAAGACGAACTCGAGCACGAACCACACGGTGAGCGTCGCAAGGAAGACGCAACCGACGATGACGGCCAGCCCGAAGAGCTGCGGGCCCAGCGCACGTCCGGAGGTGAACACCGCCGCGAGCACGCCGAAGCCCCCGCAGAAGAGGTGTACGGGGATGGCTCCAACGACGTCGTCGATCCGGAATCGCTCGAGCAGCCGGATGCCGCCGAGGACGAGCGCACCCGCGAGCGCGCCGACGGCGAGCGCCATCCAGGGCGTGGCGACGTCCGGGGCCGCGGTGATGGCCACCAGGCCGCCGAGCGCGCCGTTCAGGATCGCGAGCACGTCGGGCCTGCCGAGAACCGGGCGGCAGAGGCAGAGCGCGCTCAGGATCCCGGCGGAGCCGGCGAGCGTCGTGTTCATGAGCACGGCGGCAAGCGACACCGCAGCGGCTTCGGTGTGGAAGCGCAGCAGCGATCCGCCGTTGAACCCGAACCAGCCCATCCACAGGATGAACAGCCCCAGCGTAATGAAGGGGACGCTGGAAGGCGGCGTCGGCATGACCCTCCCGGCGCGGAACTTCCCGCGACGCGGCCCGATGACGAGGGTGCCTGCGAGCGCCGCCGCCCCCCCGGTGCAGTGCACCACCGCGGCTCCCGCGAAGTCGCGGAAGCCAAGCGCGTGCAGCCATCCTCCGCCCCAGGTCCACGCCCCCACCAGCGGGTACACGAGCGCGGCGAGCACTGCGCTGAAGAGCAGGAACGGTCCCACCTTGATGCGCTCGGCGAGCGTCCCCGAGACGATGGAGGCGGTGGTTGCGACGAACGCCATCTGGAAGAACCAGTCGGCGGCGCGCACCCCGTCGCCCTCGATCGACGCGGGGGTGCCCGCAAGCAGCGCCGCCTCTCCCGCCGGGTGCCGGTACGGCACCGAGAACGTTCCCATGTACCGGCCGACGTCCAGGTACATCAGGTTGTATCCGACCACGTAGTACGCGACGCCCGCGACCGCGAACAGCCCCGCGTTCTTCAGGCAGATGTTCGCCTGGTTGCGCCGGTGCACCGAGCCCGCCTCCAGCACGGTGAACCCCGCGCACATCCACACCACCAGCACCGCCCACACCAGCAGCACGAAGGTGTTGAAGACCAGGGGAGCCACGAGTGGGGCATCCGCCGCTGCGTCGGCGGAGGCGAGAAGCAGGGGGAGGCCCGGGAGGAATCGAGCGATCCTGAAACGCATGGGAGGACGACTCCATCTCGAAGGTGCACGGATACTCAATTGATTGTTGCATAAATCGAAAAGATACGTTGTGGCCCCGATGAAGTCGGGAGCAGGCTCCGAGGGAGTCCGTCATTTCCCCGCGCACGCCCGCGGATACGCACGGGGGTACACGCGAGGGAAGGGGCGGGTCTTGCGTCCCCCTGCGCGCGTTCCGCCTACTCATCCGGGATGAGCCGGAGCTGGCTGCGCCGCGCCTCCGGCGTCGGCTCGTTTTCGAGGCGCTCGATTTCCTCGCGGAACTCGCTCACGTCTTCGAAGCTGCGATACACCGATGCGAATCGGACGTAGGCGACCCGGTCGAGGTCCCGCAATGCCTCCATGACCATTTCGCCGACCGCACCGGAGGCGATCTCGCGTTCCCCGGCCCGCATCAGGCGTCGCCGGAGACGGCCGATGGCGGCTTCGATCGCATCGCTGGGCACGGGGCGCTTCTCGAGCGCGCGCAGCATGCCCGAGCGCAGCTTGCGTTCGTCGAAGGGAGCCCTCGTTCCGTCGTTCTTGACGATCCGCGGGGCCGCGAGCTCCGCCGTCTCGTAGGTCGTGAACCGTTCTCCGCAGCCCGTGCACTCCCGGCGGCGCCGCACCTGGGCGCCGTCGTCCGCGAGCCGGGAGTCGACGACCCGGGTATCGCGCTCTTCGCAGAACGGGCACTGCATGCGGCGATGGTTGCACGAAGGTACGGTGAACCCAAGGGTTCCCGCCCTCGGATCGAAGGTCACCGGAGCCGGTGTTCGTGAGACTTCCCGATCGGGGCGGGGGGGCCAGGATCCGGCGGGCCCGGGAGTGGAGCTCCCGGCGAACCGGCACGCGAGGGCCAGGACGAGCGCGGCATGGTCGATGGCGGTGAGGTCGGTCATGGGCGGTGGTCCGTCCGTTCAAGAGCTGCCCGTCAGCGGCCGCCTCCGCCATCGGGGGGCTCCGCCCGGCCCGCTGCGGGAGGCCCGTCCAGCCCGTGCAGGTGCAGGTCGCGCTGGGGGAAGGGGATCTCGATGCCTCGCTCCCGGAACCGGCGTACGATCTCGAAGCGCATCTCGGTGGCGATCCCGAACGAACGGTCGGCGTGCGCGAAGCAGCGCAGATCGAAGTCGAGGGAGCTGTCGCCGAAGTTCGTGAACAGCACGAAGGGCGCCGGGTCGCGCCGGACCTCGGGATGCGACGCGGCGACGTCGAGCAGGGTGTCACGCACGAGCTCGACGTCCGAATCGTAGGAGACCCCGACCGGGATCTCGATCCGGACCACCGGATCCTTGTGGGTCCAGTTGGTGACGGCCGAGGAGAGCAGCTCGGAGTTGGGGATGATCACCGACGAGCGGTGGAAGGTCTGGATCTCGGTGGCGCGGACGTTGATCCGCTGGACGTAGCCCTGGTGCTCGCCGACGACGACCCAGTCGCCGACCTTGACCGGACGCTCGACGAGCAGGATCAGCCCGGAGACGAAGTTGTTGACGATGTTCTGAAGCCCGAACCCGATACCCACCGAGAGCGCGCCGGCGAGGATCGCGAGGTTCGACAGATCGATGCCGGCGGTCGAGATGCCGGCCATCACCGCGACGAGGAGCCCGGCGTACCCCACCGTCGTCTTCAGCGAGTTGCGCAACCCGGCATCGAGGCGGGTCTGGGGGAAGACCCGGGCTTCGAGGAGGCGTTGCAGCCAGCGGGTGGCCACCAGGAGGGCGGCGAAGACGAGGGCGGCGAACAGCAGGTCGGTGACGGAGAACCGGAACGAGCCGATGCGCACCCCCTCCGCTGCGTCCGCGAGCCATCCCCGGAGGTCGGCCCAGGCAAGACCCCAGCTCATCAGCAGGGCCGCCGCCACGACCAGCGCAAGCATCATGTTGGCTGCGGCCACGAGCCAGAACCTCAGCATCGTGTCGCCGTCACGCACCGGTCCGCCGTCCGTTCGGCTTCCCGCGCCGCTTCCGGCGCTGCTTCCCGCGAGCGCGAGGGTGATGGTTTCGCGCGCGACGCCGTGCACGAGCACGGCAAGGCCGAGTACGACGACGCTCCGCACGAGGCTGGTCGCCAGGTAGCTCGCGAGTGCGTCGAACCCGGCCAGCGACAGGAGCAGGATCGAGGTCGCGACGAGCGCGGCCGCGATACGCAGAGTCTTCCCGAGCCGTGGCGGGCTGCGGCGGCCGGACGGCCGACCGGCCGGATGGCCGGGCGGCGCGTACCCGGGAGCGTGTACGGGCGCTTGCGGCGCCGTCTCGCGGCGGCGCCACAAACGTCCCGGCAGCAGCAGGAGGATGCATCCGGCCAGCGCACAGTCCGCGAGCACGCGGTAGAACAGCACGAGTTCCCGGGGGACCTCCAGGTGGCGGGCGCCGAGATATTCGATGAAGAGCAGTCCTCCCATCAGGAATGCGAGGGTGAGGGTGCGGTGGTAGAGGCCGCGGGCGCCCTCGCGGGTGAGCGGGGCGATCCGCCAGCCGTCCGGCGAATACGGGGCGAGGGCGGCGCGCGCGAGCCCGGCGGCGAGAAAGAGTCCTGCCGTCACGCCGAACGCCGCGACGAAGACGTCGTCCGCGATCCCCCTCTCGAAGGGCGCGGAGAGCAGGAACGCCAGGGGCACGAGCCCGGCGAGCGAGGGCAGGGCGCCCCTCGCGACGCCGACGAGGACCGCGGCCCGGATCCGGCGCGCGAACGAGGGCGCCTCGACGTCCCGATCGCGGACGTAGCGTTGCAGCATCCAGCGCCGGGCCGGGACCACGAGCACGAGGGCCAGGACGAGGGCGGGGAGGAACAGCATCCGCGAGCCGGTCCAGCGCTCGCCGCCGGAGGCCGGGATCCACTCCTCGATCGACGCATCCGCCAATTGCCGGGCGATGTCGAGGGTGTGCGGTCCGGCGTTCCCGAGCACCGTCCACGACAGCGGCGAAGGGCCGCGTTCCAGGAGGCGCCGTGCGGAGCGCTCGCGCCGCGCCTCGGCGATGCGCGCCAGCACCTGCCGGGCCCGGAGGGAGATCAGCTCCGCCTGCTTGACGTGCCCCTCGTGTTCGGCGCGGCGTTCATCGAGCGCCGCGCGTTCCGCCGCGACCGCCTCCAGCTCCGGCGGCCCGCCGTCGGCCGGCGGCAGGCCCAAGGCGTCGAGTAGCTGCCGGACCTCCACGGCGTCGGCCGCCGCCGCGGCCGCCGCATCCGCGGCCTCGCGCTCCAGCCTCTCGACCTGCGGGCGTAGCGCCTCGATGACCGCGTGGTCGATCTCCGGCTTGTCGAGCTCGGCGGTGACGAGGTCGAGCAGCAGGCCCCAATGGGCGGATCGGCTCCCGACGTCGGGCTCCGCCCCCGGGGTCCGGGTGGGCGCGCACACCGTGCAGACCGCGCCGAGGAGCAGGACGGCCAGGCGGCTGGTGTTCCGGTACACGGCGGTATGGGTCCTCGGGGTCGGCAACGGTCGTTTGCCGGTTCGGGGGGCGGGCCGCGCCGGCGCGCTTCCGTCACGTGCCGCGCCCGCGCCGGGTTCCTGACGATGCGCATTGTACCGGCGGGCCGAGGATCGTTCCCGGATTCGATCCCGAGAGGCATGGGGATCGATGGGGTCGCCGGCGTCGGCCCTTGGAGCCCTCGGGGGCCTCCGAGATTTCGGATGACGGGAGTGCCGGCCACCCTGGGAGCGGCGCGTCCTTCGGACGTGGGCGTCTCGCCCGCATTCTTCCACCGCAGCTCTTGTCCTGTGACGGGCCTTCGGCCCCGGACCTTCGGTCCGCTGCGGGTGGGACGCCCGCACTCCCAGCCATGTTCCGTCAGCGTTTCGGACATCCGCGCTTTGCGGCTTGCCGGAGGGGGAGAGTGTTGCAGAGCAACCGGGGAACGTGTCAGCTTCGGGGTCCGTCCCGTCGAGCCGGAGCGCCGCCCCCGTGAAGCCGTTCGCCCCCGCGTGCGAGAGAAACAAGGAAGCCATCCTGGAAGTGCTGCGCCGCGTGTTCGGTGACGCGGGCGACGTGATCGAGATCGGCAGCGGCACCGGCCAGCACGCGGTGTGGTTCGCGGCGGGGCTGCCGCATCTCGTGTGGCGGACCAGCGATCTGCCGCGGAACCACGCGGGTATCAACGCCTGGATCGACGAGGCGGGGCTCGCCAACGTGGAGCGCCCCCTCGCCCTCGACGTCGCGCGCCGGCCGTGGCCGGTCACGACCGCCGGCGGCGCGTTCAGCGCGAACACCGCGCACATCATGCACTGGCCGGAGGTCGAGGCGATGTTCGGCGGCCTCGCCGAGGTGTTGCCGCCCGGCGGGCGATTCGCGCTCTACGGCCCCTTCGCCCGCGACGGCCGCCACACCAGCGAGAGCAACGCCGCGTTCGATCGCTCGCTGCGGGCCGGGGACCCGGGCATGGGGGTGCGTGACGTCCGCGACCTGGAGCGCCTCGCGGCCGGCGGGGCGATGGCGCTCGAAGACGACGTCGCGATGCCCGCGAACAACCGCATCCTCGTGTGGCGGAAGGCGCCTGCTTGACCACGGGCAGGCATTCCCTTCGACCAGGCCCGGCTCCACGCCCGCCCTCACGTGCGCCTGACGCGATCGAGCAATTCGCTACCGGTCCCGCAATCGACGATCATCTCCCCGATCTCGGCGAGACGGTCCGCATCGTCCACCCCTTCGAGCAGCCCGGTCAGGGCCTCCGCCGTGTCCGCGCCGTACCGCCGCGCCGCCTGCCGCCGCAGCAAGGCCCGCTCCTCGGCGAGTCCCGCCTCACGCCCTTGCCGGAACCACTCCTGCTCCCACTCGTCCATCCGATGCTCCAGCATCGTCGGCTCCTCCACGTCCGCGCCAAGCTGCCGCGCCAGCAACGCCCGTACTTCCGCCCGGCCCGCTTCACGCCCTTGCCGGAACCACTCCTGCTCCCACTCGTCCATCCGATGCTCCAACATCGCCGGCTCCTCCATCCATCGCCGCGGCCACTCGCCGCCGAAACGCTCCTCCAACATCCTCCCCAGCCCCTCGCGCAACGCCTCCCCCAACGCCTCGTCCCCCGAACGGCGCAGCAACCCCAGCAGCCCCGCCACCCGCTCCGGCATCCGCGACGCCTCGGCACAGCTCTGCACCGCAATCAGCGCCGCAGCCAGGTTGCGGCGAACATCGTCATCCGCCAGAGCCGGACCGTCAAGCAGCACGTAGGCAGCGTCCGGTTGCAGGGGCGCGAGGGCCTCCGGTCCCGGCGCGGTCAGCGCCCGCACGCCGAGCGGCGCGCGCCATTGCTCGCGTCCGGTGTGCACCACCACCGGCAGGACCCGGGGCAGCTCCCGGTTCGGCCCCGCCAAGTGGCCTTCGCGGAGCAGGTCCTGTCGCAGAAGGGCGGTGTAGGTCTCCACGCGCAGGGCCATGTAGCGGTCCACGGTGGCCTGGAATTCGATGGCGAGAAGCACGGGGGGCCGGGGCGGGCGTCCGGCGGTGGGCCGGCAGGCGATGCGCCAAGGCATGTCGGCCCGGCGCCGGCGGAGCCCTGGGCCGACGTGGGCGGCGGGGAGGCGATGCAGGGTGCGGGGGTCGAGCTCGGCGGTGAGCGTTTCGGGCAGCAGGCGCAGGAGTGCACGGACCATGGAGGGGAAGGAGAAGGCGAGCTTGTCGAGGGCGTCCATGGGCAGAGCATGGCAGCCGGTGGGGGATTCGCCATCGGACGCGGAGGCCGCGGTGTGTAGGCGCGGGGCGCGGGGGGCGCCGGCAGCCGGCGACGACGGGGCCTCGTGCTACATTCCGCCGCGGCTTCCGGCCGCCGGCCACCCCCTTTCCCGTGGCGGCAAGAGCGGGCAGAGTCCCGGCGAATGAAAGAGGGCGCTCGTTCACCGGCGCCAATCCCCCCCGACGAGCCGGCAACCGATGACCACCACCGACATCGCCACGCGGGTCTACAACCACGCGTTCAAGCTCGACCCGATCATCCGCAGCCTGCTGGACACGGACGTCTACAAGCTCCTCATGCTGCAGACGATCTGGAAGGAGTTCGCGCGCGTGCCGGTGACGTTCTCGGTGATCAACCGCTCGCGGGCGGTGCGTCTTGCGCAGACGGTCGACGAGGCGGAGCTCCGGGCGCAGCTCGACCACGCACGTACCGTGCGGCTTGCCAAGAAGGAGCGCATCTGGCTCGCGGGCAACACCTTCTACGGCAAGGAGCGCCTGTTCTCCCCGGAGTTCCTGGCCTGGCTCGGGGCGTACCGGCTCCCCGAATACGACCTCCGGGTGGAGGACGGGCAGCTCCGCATCGACTTCAGCGGCCCCTGGGCCGAGGTCACGCTGTGGGAGATCCCGGTGTTGTCCATCGTCAGCGAGCTCCGCTCGCGCGCCGCCATCCGGGGCATCGGGCGCTTCGAGCTCGACGTCCTGTACGCCCGCGCAAAGGCCAGGCTGTGGGAGAAGGTGGTGCGGCTGAACGCGCTGCCGGCGCTTCGCATCGCGGATTTCGGCACCCGCAGGAGGCACGGCTTCCTGTGGCACCGCTGGTGCGTGGAGGCGATGAAGGAGGGGCTGGGGGAGAAGTTCATCGGCACCAGCAACGTGCTCCATGCAATGGAGCTCGACATCGAGGCGATCGGGACCAACGCCCACGAGCTGCCGATGGTGCGGGCCACCATGGCCGGCGACGACCGGGAGCTGCTGCACTCGCCCTACAGCGTGCTCGAAAGCTGGCAGCGCACATACGACGGGAACCTCCTCGTCGTGCTGCCGGACACCTACGGGACGAGCGCCTTCCTGCGCCACGCCCCGTCCTGGGTGGCGCGGTGGAGCGGGTTCCGCATCGACTCCAAGGACCCGATCGAAGGCGGCGAGGAGATCGTCGCCTGGTGGCGGGCGATGGGCGAGGACCCGCGGGAGAAGCTGCTGATCTTCTCCGACGGCCTGGACATCGACGGTATCGAGAGGGCCTACCACCACTTCGACGGCCGCGTCCGCCTCGGCTTCGGCTGGGGCACCCTGCTGACCAACGACCTGCGCGATTGCGCGCCGGTGAAGAACCCGGGCCTCGATCCCATCTCCCTCGTGTGCAAGGTGACCCGTGCGAACCACCGTCCGACGGTCAAGCTCTCCGACAACCTGGAGAAGGCGTCCGGCCCGCCGGAGCTCATCGAACGCTACAGGAGGGTGTTCGGGTGCGGGGCGCTGGAGCGCAAGGCGCTGGCCGTGTAGCGCGTAGATGGGGTACCTGCGCCGGGTCCCGTTCGTGGCGGCGCATCGCGCCGGCCCGCCGGCTCTCCCCGTCGGCGTCCGACGATCGGCAAACACGGCGGCGCTCGCGGTCCTCGGCCGGACAGCCGGTGCCTGATCGTCGTCTCGGAAGGCCCGGTGGGCGATTGGGCACAGGATCCGGATCCCGTAGCGAACGAGAACGGTCCTGCCCGTTTCCTCAGCAATTCCCGCTAACTGGAATTTCTTAGGAAAAACCGGGTGTTGAGGAGGCAGGAGGAAAATGTTTTCGTAGACTTTTCTCTCAATATCAGCATGATAGCCGCCTATTCGCCAGCGACAGGTGAGATGTCATGGCCAAGCGGCGGTTGAGGAAGGGATTGAGCGCGCCGGGGCTGCTGCGCGAGGTGCGCGCCTGCTTCGAGGAGCTGGACGACCCGGTACGAGGCCGGAGGTTTTGCCTGGCCGAGTGCCTGATGTCGGGGTTGGCGGTGTTCGGGTTGAAGTACCCGTCGCTGCTTCAGTTCGACCACGATGCGAGGACCGACGAGCTGGTCCGGGAGAATCTGCGGCGTCTGTACGGCATCGAGCGCGCCCCGTGCGACACGGCGTTGCGCGAGCGTCTCGACGAGGTGGACCCGCGCCAGTTGCGTGCGGTGTTCAAGCGCGTGTTTACGTTGTTGCAGCGAGGGAAGGGGTTGGAGGGGTTCACCTGCCTGGACGGGCACTATGTGCTGTCGGTGGACGGGACGGGCTACTTCTCCTCCTCGCGCGTGCATTGCGCGCAGTGCTGCGAGAAGCACCATCGCGACGGTCGCACGACGTACTCCCACCAGATGTTGGGGGCGGTGCTGGTGCATCCGGACAAGCGCGAGGTCTTCGCCTTGGCGCCGGAGCCGATCGTGAAGGGGGACGGGGCGAAGAAGAACGACTGTGAGCGCAACGCGGCGAAGCGGTTGCTGAGCGACGTGCGCCGCGAGCACCCGCATCTGAAGCTGTTGGTGGTGGAGGACGGGTTGGCGTCGAACGGACCGCACATCAAACACCTGAAGGGGCTGGGCCTGCGGTTCCTGTTGGGGGCGAAGCGTGCCGACCACGAGGCGCTGTTCGAGTGGGTGGAGGCGACCCAGCGGCTGGGGCCCGGTGCGGTGAAGCATGTCGAGCACACCGATGAGCAGGGCATCCACCACCGTTTCCGCTTCCTCAACGGCGTGCCGCTCAACGACACGCACTTCGAGCTGGAGGTGAACTTCCTGGAGTACTGGGAGAGGCGCCCCAACGGCAAGGAGCAGCACTTCGCATGGGTCAGCGACCTGCCCATCGAGGAATCGACCGTGATGGAGATGATGCGCGCCGGGCGGGCGCGCTGGCGCATCGAGAACGAGACCTTCAACACCCTGAAGAACCAAGGCTACCGCTTCGAGCACAACTTTGGGCACGGCCACAAGCATCTGGCGACGGTGTTTGCCTATCTGATGATGCTGGCCTTCCTCATCGACCAGGTCCAGCAGCGTAGCTGCACGTTGTTCGTCAAGGCACGGGTCAAGGCCGAGCGCCCGCGCTACTTCTGGGACAAGGTACGCAGGCTGTTCCTGACCTTCCCCGTGGCGGATTGGGAGACGTTGTACCAGGCGATTGCGTTCGGATACCGGGGCGAGATGGTGCTCTATGACACGTCATAGCGGCCCTCGCCGGGGCCGGAGTGTGCGACGGGGAGGAGCTTCAGGGGACAGGTAGCCGTTAAGAGACATCGCGCGACGCTGCGAGGGGGACGCCTGCCGCTCGGTTGCATGACCTCCGGTGGTCACGGGTCCGACCTGCCATACGCAACGACGGGCCGCGTTAGCGGGAATTCCTGCCGTTTCCTCCGCTGCCGTGAACCGGTGGGAGGAGCGGGCTACACTTCGTGCTTCGTCGAGCGACCGTCCGGACCATGCCCATGTCCATGCTGAAGCCCGCCCCCCGCCGTGCAAGCGCCGCTGTCCGGATCGGCCCCGTCCGGGTTGGCGGCGGCGCTCCCATCGTCGTGCAGTCCATGACCGACACCGACACCGCGGACGTCGCGGGCACTGTCGCCCAGGTGGAAGCGCTTGCCCGGGCTGGGTCCGAGCTGGTGCGGATCACCGTCAACACCCCGGAGGCGGCGCGGGCGGTGCCCGCGATCCGGGAGCGCCTGGACGCCCTCGGCTGCCGGGTGCCGCTCATCGGCGACTTCCACTACAACGGCCACCGGCTGCTCACCGAGGTGCGCGAGTGCGCCGAGGCTCTCGCCAAGTACCGCATCAACCCCGGCAACGTCGGCTTCGGCGCAAAGCGCGACACCCGCTTTGCGACGATGATCGAGAAGGCGATGGAGCACGACCGGCCGGTGCGCATCGGCGTGAACTGGGGCAGCCTCGACCAGGCGCTGCTCGCCCGCCTGATGGACGAGAACGCGGCGAGGGCGGCGCCCCTCGACGCCAACGCGGTGATGCGCGAGGCCCTGATCCGCTCGGCGCTGGACAGCGCGCTCGCGGCCGAACGGATGGGGCTTGCCCGCGAACGCATCGTGCTGTCGTGCAAGGTCAGCGCGGTGCAGGACCTGATCGCGGTGTACTCCGACCTCGCCTCGCGCAGCGATCACGCCCTGCACCTCGGATTGACCGAGGCGGGGCTGGGCTCGAAGGGCATCGTCGCGTCCACCGCGGGCATGGGGGTGCTGCTCCAGCAGGGGATCGGCGACACCATCCGGGTCTCGCTGACCCCGGAGCCCGGCGGCGACCGGACGCGGGAGGTGGTCGTGGCCCAGGAGATCCTGCAGACGATGGGGCTGCGCTCGTTCACGCCGCTGGTCACCGCCTGCCCCGGATGCGGGCGCACCACGAGCACGTTCTTCCGCGAGCTCGCCAACGGCATCCAGAGCCACCTGCGCGAGTGCATGCCGCAATGGCGCGAGCGCTTCGCCGGGGTGGAGGACATGTCGGTGGCGGTGATGGGGTGCGTGGTCAACGGCCCCGGCGAGAGCCGGCATGCGAACGTCGGCATCAGCCTCCCCGGCACCGGCGAGGCCCCGGCCGCGCCGGTGTTCGTGGACGGACGGAAGACGGTGACGTTGCGCGGCGACGATATCGCAGAAGAGTTCCGCCGCATCGTGGACGAGTACGTGGAGACGACCTACGCACCGCGCAGGGACGCGGCGGAGGTGGACGGAGGCGGATGATCGGGGGCTGCCGGATGATGCCCGCGCCCTGGCGGATGCGGGGAGGCGCCCCGGATGCCCGGCGCGGGGTTGGCGTGGCAAACCGTCCGCGGGATCGCAGGCGCCGATCTCGAAACCCGTGCGATTCGAGGGCCACCGGCCATCCCGCCACCACGATTCACCTCGGCTCCCCGGCCTGCCGCAAGCCGGTGCGCCTTGTATGATCTCCGATTGCCGCGGACGACGGACGGAAAGCGATGCACCTGCCGAACTACCGCGACGGCAGTATCGTCAACCTGATGCAGTCCATCCTCACCGGGCTCGACGCGCCCGGGGCCGGGGACGTGCATGGCCATCTCGCCGACCTCGGTCCCGAGGAGATCGCCGGTGCCAGGCACGTCGTGCTGCTCGTCATCGACGGCCTCGGTCGGTCACAGCTCGAATCGGGGCCGGCTCCGGCGTTGCGGGAGGCGTTGCGGAGCACCATGACCTCGGTCTTCCCCTCGACGACCGCCTCGGCGGTGACGACCTTCCTGACCGGCCTCGCCCCAGCCGAACATGCGGTCACCGGCTGGTTCATGCGGATGCGCGGGCTCGGCGGAGCCGGAGAAAGCGGCGGGACCGGATCCGTCATCGCGCCGCTCCCGTTCACCACCCGCGCCGGACGCAGCGATCTCGCCTCGCTCGGCGTCTCGCCGGCCGGCGTCTTCATCGGCCCGACCGTCTTCGAGCGGGTGCGCGCGGACTGCCACGCGGTGCAGCCGGCCGATCTCGTGGACTCGGCGTACTCGCGGGCGCACACGCGCGGGGCGGCTTCCCGGGGCTTCAAGGGGCTCGACGAGCTCGTCGATTCGATCCTCGACGTCGTCCGTCATGCCCGCCGGCGTACCTGTGTCTCGGCCTACTGGCCGATGCTCGACACCCTCTCGCACAAGTGCGGCGCCGCGAGCGTACGAGCCCGGCGCCACCTCGCGAAGATCGACGCCCGCTTCGAGCGTCTTCGCGCGGCCCTCGCCGGGAGCGGGACGCTGCTCGTGGTGACCGCCGACCACGGATTTATCGACACCCGTCCCGAGTCGCGCCTCGATGCGGCATCCGTTCCCGAGCTCTCGAACATGCTCTCCCATCCCCTGTGCGGGGAGCCGCGGATCGCCTACTGCTACGTACGGAACGCCGACCGCGCGGACTTCGAGCGGCGGGCCGGCGCCGCGCTGGACGGCGCCGCCCGCGTCGTCGAGAGCGCGTCGATGATCGCGGACGGATGGTTCGGGCTCGCCGATCCGCACCCGCGCCTGTCCGAGCGGGTGGGGGACTACGCCCTCGTGATGAGGGAAGACTATGCGATCCGGGATCGGATCGCGGGCGAGAAGCGGTTCCGCCAGATCGGGGTCCACGGCGGGATCAGCCGCGAGGAGATGCACGTGCCGCTGGTGGTCGTGCCTCCGTCCTGAAACGGCGGGCGATGCGAGGGCCGGGCAGGGCTTCTCATACGTGCCGTCCGGCGGTGCGAGGCCGGGCCGATCCGGCGCGGGCGCTACGCGGCGACTGAATACCGGAAGCCGCCCATGCCCCCGATACCACGCCCGCCCTCACGTGCGCTCGACGCAACCGGGCAATTCACTGCCGGAAGACGACGTGCGCCGCTTCCGCAACCGGCTGCGCAGCATGGGCGGCCGTCGGCGGTCGGGCTCCGGTTCTGGTCGCAATCCGCCCCGTCAATCCTCTCCGGAATCCCCGCGGGAGTTCCCGCGGTCGCCGCGCCGGGCCTCACCGCCCGCCGCCGGGTCCACGCGGGCGAGGAATTCACTCCCCGTCCCGCAACGCACCAGCCACTCGCCCACCTCGGCCAGACCCTCCGGGTCCGCGATGCCCGCCAGCACTCCCGACAGGCGCTCGGCGGTCTCCTCCCCGAACCGGGACGCCGCCAGACGGCGCAACAGAGCCCGTTCGTGCTCGAGACCCTGTTCGATGCCTTTCCTCACGCCCTGCTCACGGCCCTCCCGGAACCACTGCTTCGGCCACTCCGCCACCCGCTCTTCCAGCGTCATCCCTACGCCCTCCGGGGCATCCCCCGGCGGTGGCTCCGCATCGGCACGCTCCAGGCGCTCCACCACCTCCCGGATCCCCTGCTCACGGCCTTCCCGGAACCACTGCTTCGGCCACTCCGCCACCCGCTCTTCCAGCGTCATCCCTACGCCCTCCGGGGCATCCCCCGGCGGCGGCTCCGCATCGGCACGCTCGAGCTGCCTCACCACCTGCTCGACGCCTTCCCTCACGCCCTGCTCACGGCCCTCCCGGAACCACTGCTTCGGCCACTCCGCCACCCGCTCTTCCAGCGTCATCCTCGCACCCTCCAAGGTCCGCACCGAAGCCGGCTCCGCATCGCCCGGCTCGAAATGCCTCGCCAGCCTCCACACCCAATCGGTGAATGCCCGCTTCAACTCCCCGTCACCCGAGTCCCGCAGCCACTCCACCAACCGCCCCACCACCCGCGCCAAGTCCGCCGGCCCGCGGCTCTGCTCCAACCCCAACACCGCCCCCATCAGGTTCCTCCCCGGCAAATCCTCCGCACCCACGTGCCGCTCGTCAACCACGAGGTAGCGCTGCGAGGGCTGGTACGGCCCCAGCTCCGGCCCCACCGGCGCAATCAACTCCCCCACCTCCACCGCCGCCCGCCACCGCGCCGCCCCGTTGTAGAGCACCACCGGCAGCACCGCCGGCAGCCGTTCCCGCGCATCCAGCGCCCCGTTGCGCACCAGCTCCTGGTACAGGAGGCTGGTGTAGGTCAGGATGCGCAACGCCATGCGCGGCTCGTCGGTGGACTGGAACTCCAGCAGCACCAGCAGGTAGAGCCACCGCCCGCGCCGGTGTATCCGCCACACGCAGTCCCCGTGGCGTTGGAGCAACTCGTCGCTGACGTACTCGGCGGGGAGCTTGTCGAGGGAGGAGAAGTCGAGCTCGGCGAGGGCCTCTGCGGGGAGGAAGGCGCGCAGGAGGTCTTCGACCATGCGGGGGAAGGAGAAGAGGCGTTTGTAGTTGGGGTCCTGCATGGGGGCCAGCGTACCCGGCCGCGAAGTCGGCGGAATGCGCCCCCGGAGCCGACTCTTGTAGGCTGTCCGCCCGATGTGCGGCGCGGGGGAAGCGGAGGAAGCCCGGCGTGGCCGCCTTCCCCGCCCATCCGGAACGGGGGGCGCGGTGCCCCGAACAGGAGGCCGCACCGGCGGCGGACGGCGTTGGGAGAGGCGGGACATGAACAACATCCATGTCGGTCCGAGTGGCGACCCCAACGGGGGGCGGATCGCGACCGTCTGCTACGGCCGCGCGTAGCGGCCCGGGCAGGAGCTTTCAGGGATCCTCTTTCCCGTTCCACCACGGCCCATGCCCGCACGATCCCGTCTCCATCCGGCGCAGCCCCATCTCGTCGTCACCGACCTCGACGGCACGCTGCTCGACTCGGGGGCGCGGCTCGGCGACGCGAATCGCCGCACGTTGGAGACCCTCGGCCGCGCCGGGACGGTACGAGTGGTGGCCACGGGCCGATCTCTCTACTCCGCGCGCACCGTGATGCCCGCGGACTTCCCCATCGACTATCTCGTGTTCTCCAGCGGCGCCGGGGTCACGTCATGGGCGGACGGACGGCTTCTTCGCTCGCGGGCGATGGCTCCTCGTATCGTCTCCGACCTCGTCGCGCGGCTGCGCGCCCTCTCGCTCGATTTCATGGTGCACCACGCGGTGCCCGATACGCACTGCTTCCACTACGTTCGCTCATCGGAGGGCAACGACGATTTCGAGCGCCGTATCGAACGCTACGCCCGCTTCTCGCAACCCCTGTGCGACACGATGCCCGGGGAGATCGAGGTGAGCCAGATCCTCGTCGTCGAGCCGCCGGGGGCCGCATCGCATCTCGACCTCCTGGCCCGGGAGCTCGAGGACGTGCACGTGGTACGCACCACGTCGCCGCTCGACCATGCGTCGACCTGGATCGAGCTCTTCCCGAGCGATGTGTCGAAGTCGCATGCTTCGGACTGGATCCGGACGCGGCACGGGATCGATCGTGCCTGCACCGTGGCCGTCGGCAACGACTACAACGATCTCGACATGCTCGGATGGGCCGAGCGTGCGTGGGTGGTATCGAATGCGCCGCCATCGATGCGCAGCCGGTTCGAAGTGGTCCGGTCGAACGACGAGGGCGGGTTCACGGACGCGGTGCGTTCGCTGCTGGGGGACAGGTGATCGGGCGGCGCCGCGACGTGTCCGGATGGCGCCGAGCTACAATCGGGTCCGCCGCATCCCTTGATGTCGAAGTGCGTTCCGATCCTCGGCAGGTCGCGCAAGACGGCCGCCGGAGGATTCCTCGTCGTAGCCGGGACCGGCGCGTAGTCCGCGAGATCGTGTGGCCCCTTGCGGGGACCGGACCCTGTGCGCCAGGTGGGTCGGCCGGAAATCACCACCAGGATGAAGATCGTCACCTACAACATCCAGTATGGACGGGGCCGTGACCACCGTTACGATCTCGACCGTATCGCGGACGCGGTGTCGGGAGCCGACGTAATCGCGCTCCAGGAAGTCGAGCGCTTCTGGTCCCGGTCCGGCAGCGTCGATCAACCGGGCGTTGTCGCGCGCCGCTTCCCCGGGCACTACCGGGCGTACGGGCCGGGCGTCGACCTGCATCTCGCCGGTGCGGAGCCGGGTGATGGGGATGCCGGGCGGCGGCAGTTCGGGAACATGCTGCTCTCCCGCACCCCCCTGCACACGGTGCGCCACCACCTCCTTCCCAAGTACGGCAGCCTGGGGCCGATGAGCCTGCAACGCTCGGCCCTCGAAGGCGTGATCGCGGTGCGCGGCGGGCACGTGCGCGTGTACTCGGTCCACCTCACGCATCTCTCGGCCGAGACCCGCCTGCCACAGGTCGAGGCGCTGCTGAAGGTGCATGCGGGTGCGGTGCACGAGGGTCCGCCGGTGTCGGGGGGGAGCGGCCTGCGCGAGGAGTGGACGCGCGACGGGATGCCGCCGCCGGTGCCGAGAGACGCGATCCTCCTCGGTGACTTCAACATGGAGCCGGATTCGGAGGAGTACGAGCGGATCGTGGGGCCCATGTCCCCGTACGGCGGCCGGATCACGAACCCGGAGGGCTTCGTGGATGCCTGGGTCGAGGCCGGCCACCCCATCGATGCCGGCGCGACGGCGGAGGTGCGAGGCCGTCCGGCGCGGCTCGACTACTGCTTCGTCAGCGCGGGGTTGAAGGATCGCATCCGCGACGTGCGGGTCGATTCCGATGCGGCCGGCTCGGACCATCAGCCGGTCTGGCTGGAGATCGACCTCTGAAGATCGGCCTCTGAGCGATGCGGCGCCTCGGACCGGGGACGCCCCCGCGGGACCACGGACGTATCTTCCGGGACCACAGGCGGCCCCGCCGGCATCCGGCTCAGGAGCGATAGCGCCTTTCGAGGAATTCGAACACCGCGCGCAACGCCATCGCCTCGCCTCCCACCGGGCGGGCCGGTCTCGCTCGCGACGTCCACGCCATGATGTCGAAGTGGACCCACGGGACGTCGTCCGGCACGAACGCCTGGAGGAAGAGCGCGGCGGTGATCGCCCCGCCGTAGGGCTCGCGCGTCCCGTTCATGATGTCCGCGACCTTGCTCTCGATGAGCTCGCGGTACGGTGCGTGCAGCGGCATGCGCCAGACCTCGTCGTGGACGTCGCGCCCCGCCTCCGCGATGCCGGCGGCCACCTCTTCGTCGTTGGAGAACATCGCGGGCAGGTCGGTGCCCAGGGCGATGCGTGCCGCGCCGGTGAGGGTCGCGAAGTCGATCATCAGGTCCGGCTCATCCGCGGCGCCGTCCGCCAGCGCGTCGCTCAGCACGATCCGCCCCTCCGCATCGGTGTTCTCGACCTCGATGGTCAGGCCCTTGCGGGTCGGGACCACGTCGCCGGGGCGATAGGCATTGCCGGCGATCGCGTTCTCCACCGCTGGCACCAGCAGGCGCAGCCGCACCGGCAGCCCGGTGGACATGACCAGGTCGGCGAGCCCGATGGCATGGGCCGCTCCGCCCATGTCCTTCTTCATCAGCCGCATCCCGCTCGCGGGCTTGATGTCGAGCCCGCCGGAGTCGAAGCACACTCCCTTTCCCACCAGGGTCAGGCGGGGGGCGTGCGGCTCGCCCCAGGCCAGGTCGATGAGCCGCGGGCGATGGATGCTCGCGCGTCCCACCGCATGGATCGCCGGGTAGCCCTGGTCGAGCAGCGCCTCTCCGGTCACCACCCTGAGCTCCGCGCCGTGCCCGGTGGCCAGATCGGCCACCGTGGCGGCAAGATCCTTCGGCATCATGTCGTTCGCCGGGGTGTTGACGAGGTCGCGGACGCGGGCCACCGCTCCGGCCTGCACGCGCGCCGCCTCGGCCGCCGCTACGGAGCCGGGGAAGAGCAGCGCGGCCGGTGGCGTCGCCTTCCTGTACCGCTCGAAGCGGTACGCGGCGAGGGCCCAGCCGAGCGCGGCCCGTTCGAGCCCGCGTGAGGACCACTTGAGATCGAGGTGGTAGGCGCCGGCCGGAACGGCCTCGGGGACATGCGCGAGCGCCCACGGATCGTTGCCGGCGCCGACCCCGGCCAGGACGCACGCGAGCCTGCCCCCCCGCCCGGGCACGAGGCAGGTCGAGCCGGGTATGGCCGAAAAGCCGGTGCGCCCCACCCAGGCCGCCCCCTCCGGCGGGGCGTTCGCTCGCCATTCCTCCACCCGATCGCTTCCGATCGGAATGATGGCGATCGAGTCGTTGTCCCGTTCGTTGCGCAGAAGGTCGTCCATGATCGGCTCCGGTGGTGAGGAGGGACGGGGTGCGGCGCCTGCCCCGGCGCGTCCGCGAGAATTGGAGTATCGTTCGCCAATCGAGGGGGGGCGGGCAAGCGAACGGCATGATCGACGAAGAGCGCATGCTCGTCGAGAAGCTCACGGCGCTGAAAGTGGAGCACCGAGACCTCGACGACGCCATCGCACGCATGGAGCAGGGACCGTACGTCGATCAGCTCCAGCTCCGCCGCATGAAGAAGCGCAAGTTGCAGATCAAGGACTTCATCGCATTGATCGAGAGCCGGCTGATTCCGGATCTCGATGCGTGAGGGAAGGGATCGCGCCGCCCCCGCCGGGGCCGCCATGGAGGGAAGGGGCTGCGCGGCCCGTGCCGGTGGCTGCGAACGGGGGAAGGAGCCGCCCCGCCTGCGCCGGCAGCTCCGAACGAGAGAGGCGTCTCCGTGGGAAATCGGCTGTCACGCATCTACACGCGCACCGGCGACGACGGCACCACCGGTCTCGCCGACGGCAACCGGCTTGCCAAGAATGCGCCCCGGATCGCTTCGATGGGGGATCTCGACGAGCTGAACGCCCATCTCGGGGTCGTCCTCACCCATCCGCTCCCGGACGCGATTCGCGAGACCCTCGTCGACGCGCAACACGCGCTGTTCGACGTCGGTGCCGAGCTCGCGATGCCTGACGCGAGCATCATCGACGATGCCAGGGTGGAGGTGCTCGAAGCCGCCCTCGACGGCCTCAACGCCGATCTGCCGCCGCTCAGGGAGTTCATCCTGCCGGGCGGGGGGCCCGCCGCGGGCGCGGCGCACGTCGCCCGCGCCGTGTGCCGCCGGGCCGAGCGCGGGCTCGTCGCGCTGGCCGGGGACGAGCCGGTGAACGTGGCGAGCCGCCGTTACGTCAACCGCCTGTCCGACTACCTGTTCGTCGCCGCCCGCGTCCTCGCCCGCGCCGACTCGGGCGAGGTCTACTGGAAGCACGAGCGGAGCCGCGGCGCCGGCTGAGCCGCGAACGTCGCGTCATCGCCACCGATGCCCCGCCCTCACGGGGACTCCGGATACCGGTCGTGGTGCCGGATCCATTCCATGCTGAAGCGCAAGCCTTCCTCGTCCCGGCCCTTGGGCACGACGTCGAGCAGATGGTAGGCGCCGATGAACATGTCCAGTCCCCGCGCGTAGGACGACCAGGTGTGGAAGACGTCGCCCGCATCGTCCTTGCAGAACACGCTGATCCCCGGACCCTCGGTCGTCGGGAACACCGTCTCGGCGTAGTTGTAGCAGACCTTCCCCGCGGCCACCTCCTCCGGTGCGAAGGTCACTCCGTAGTCCCGGTTGAAGTCGCTACGTAACGACGACACCCACTTGAAACGCCAGCCCATGCGTTCCCTGAACGCCTCGATCTTCGCCAGCGGCGCGCGGGAGACCGTGACCAGCGTCACGTCGCGTTGCGCCAAGTGGACGATGGCGGGCTCGTAGTGGTCGGCGAGGAAGGAGCACGACTTGCAGCCCTCGTCCCAGTCCGGGCCGAACATGAAGTGGTAGACGATGAGCTGGCTCCGGGCGCCGAAGAGGTCTGCCAGCGTCTCCTCGCCGTCCGGGCCGTCGAAGACGTATGCCTTCTCGACCTTCTCCCAGGGAAGCTCCCGGCGCAGCCGGCTCAATGCGTCGCGCTCCCGGGTGAACGCCTTTTCCCTCTCCAGCAGGGCCTTGCGGGCGGAGACCCATTCGTCGTGCGGGACTACGGCATGTCGCATCATTTCCGTTCCTCTCTCGACAGGGTCGGTTCTGTTCGACGTCCCCGGGATACGCCTTCGTGCCATCGTGAATGTGCGGACGGGGAGGAGCCGGGGGAGTAGACAAGCGGACACGGCATTCCCTTGATCCTTGTCGCTCCATCCTACAGGGGCGGTCGCGCGGCAGGTGCAACGGCGCGCTCCCCGGCCCCGGTGCGTCCGGACGGCCGGCGTCCGGCCCCGCAGACGAAGGAATCGGGCGGCCTCAGCCCTCAGCCGGACCCCGCGCGGCCACCGGGACGCCGCTCCCTCCACGCTTCTTCCAGCATCGTCCGGAACAGCAGGTCCAGCGTTTCCAGCGCGGGAGGCGTTTCCACGCCCACGGTGAGGGCGGACTCGCGGCCGGCGATCTCCGCTTCGATGAATTCGCTGATGACCGCGACTCAGATCGTACTCGTCGACGATGGGGCGCTCGATCACATCGCGCCGGTCGGCGATCGAAAGATACCAGTCGGGCCGGTGGACGTAGATGAAGCGCACGTCGCAGTCGCTGTCCGGCGATGCGAATCCCCACGCGCGACTGCCGGATTCACAGGCGTAGAGCACGCGCACGTCCTCTTCACCCTCGATGGCGTCGAGCCGGCGGATCACTTCTTCGCGTACGCCCGCCGTAACCGCCGTCTCCCTCTCCCGTGGGTCTCCCAGGGTCGTCATTTCGCCTGTGATCCTCCGAATCCCCGCACCGGGGCGCGGCGTCGTGGCTGATGTAGACTCGACCGCGGCACGGCGCTCGATCCGGAGGGTAGCCGGTGCAACCGCCGCCGGGGAGCTCTCCGTCTCCGCGAGCGTCCCGCCGCTTGCGCAAGGACGGGATGCGAGCCGGGGCCGGACGCACTCTTGAACATTGGGACTTCACTTCGCCACCGTGCCGCCCCGGGGAGGAGGAAGCGTTGCGGGCGCTGCTGGCGCTGAACGTCCGCTGAACGTCGGGACTTCCGTGCCGGTGTGACGAGGAGGCGTCATGCAAACTGCTGACGCTGAGTGTCGGGCACGAAATTCGGCAAACATGACAGGATCCGAGTTCGGGAAAACATCACGATCCGGTAGAATCGCAACTGGAAATCGATTCACGAACCGAATCGGCATCAACTTGTCCGTCAATCGGGGAGTGTCCCATGGACATGGCAATCTACCGCCACGCAGGCCGTACGGAGAGTATCGTTGCAAACGACTTCGACGGTTGGTCCGAGGAACGGCGCAATAGCAGGCACCCCTACCTGCAATGCCCTGCGTGTAGTGCACCGGCTCGATTCAGAAGAAAGAGTCGTGACGGAAAGGATCCCTGTTTCTTTGCCCGGCATGAATCTGGTTGCCCCATGGCGTCGTCATCGCACTACATCGCCTCCGTTGCTGCCGCCACGATCGAGGAGGTAGAGCAGATCGTCAAG
The DNA here is from genome assembly GCA_965204915.1 of Gammaproteobacteria bacterium. Classification (GTDB taxonomy): domain Bacteria; phylum Pseudomonadota; class Gammaproteobacteria; order HK1; family HK1; genus HK1. The sequence continues at coordinate 1,538,147 of OZ242023.1, forward strand.
GATACATCGATCCTCGAAGTAGATATGAGCCTGCCGGATCGGCGTTCGCGGCCGGCCGGCCTCTCGACCCGGATTGCCGGAGAAATCGAAACCGGTGAGGGGCGGGTACGTCGCCAGCATACGAAGAAATCCACCAAACCGGAGAAATCATCGTGCGTGGGAGGCGAACGTTTGCTCCGGTATCTCGTCTGTTCGGCGGATTTCCGGCAGATGGACATCAAGATCAGGATTCCGGGAATGAGAAATGAATTCACGGCATCACGACTGTTCCGCTCCTTCTCCGACATGGCGGCGTCAGCGGATGGCACAGAAGGCAAATGGCACGGTTTTTGGGGCAGACTCACCGGAAGCGATGCCGATATGGCGTGTCTGAACACCGGAGATTCGGATGCGGCTTGCATCATCGTCGACGAAAAAATCCGTCATGCCGTATATGGGCGATGGAAGATGACCCGGCGAAACGTGACCGGAGCTTATTGCCTCGTATTCGGCAAGCCGAAGCTCTCGCAGAGAGGTCATGCGTACATCAAGGTGTTCTCGGAAGATCGCATCGTGTTCTGCCCCGGCAACATGTCGGACATAACGGACAAACTCGACGATGTATATGCAGGTGCTGATACGTTTTCGTCTCCGGACCCCGGACTTCAGACATTGCAAGCATACTCTCTCGACATCCTCCGCAAGGACGACTGGACGTGAAACGGGGGGAGATCTGGTGGGCAAGCCTTCCGAATCCCACGGGATCGGAGCCCGGCTACCGGCGTCCGGTGTTGATCGTCCAGACGAACGAATTCAACCGCAGCGCGATTCGCACCGTCATCGTTGCCGCGATCACTTCCAACAGAACCTTGGCCGCCGCTCCGGGTAACGTGGAGCTATCGACACGCGGCACCGGCTTGACGATGAGATCGGTCGTCAACGTGTCTCAGGTCGTCACGCTCGACAAGGGCTTCCTGACGGAGAGGAGCGGCCGGGTGTCGTCATCGGCAATGGGCCGAATCGAAGACGGTTTACGACTGGTCCTGGCGCTCTGACGAACAAGGGAAGCTCCGGCGAGCGCGGCCCCGGGTTTCTGCCGGGCGTCAGCTCCGGACGGTGCCTCCGGGTGTCCCGATTCCTGTCTCTTCACCGTCGCCGGACGCTTTCCCATTTCGATCTCCCCTGAAAACAGTGGCATGGCGGATCTTCGCGTACCGGACTTCGGGCATCGGATCGCTCTCCGCATCCTTCAGCCAGCGTGAAACGACCGGTGCTTCTTCGAAGCCCTGTGTTGCTGCCATCGACACCGCGAGCTCGACACAAAGCCGCCTGAGCGAAGGTATGCTGTCTTCGTCCTGTTCGTGTTTCCTGTCATACCGCAACTCTTCGAACAGATAACCAAGTCCTTGCAACGCAAGCTCGCGGATGGCGTCTTTTTGTTCTTCGTTTCCTTCATCGAATATCCACTTGGCAATCCGTAGAGCAGCATCGAGGGAAATGCTTCTTCGAGCGGCAACGATCATTCCGATTTTGCGCACCAGATTGATCGGAGGTTTTGGACATGACGCTTCGGAAGCATTCGACGTCTGCATCCAATGAAACAATCCCCATGCCGCATTTTCAGCCAAAATCGGATTGTCTGACACCAACCCCATTCGCATCGACTGCACGATGTCATCGAAATGATCCGGCAAAGCCCTGATGATGCCTGCCATGAGGGTCAATCCCGGTGTTTCGGATTCGTTGAGATCCTGAATCTTCCCGTATAGCTTTTTCGCCACCGAATCCGGAAGCGAAATCTCGGACAAGATTGCGCGTAGCCCGATGATGGAACAGCGGGTAAATTTCTGAAGCTGATCTTCGGCAAAGGGGATGATATGGTGCGGTATAGGAAGGTCCGCCCATCTTTCCGCGATCTCGGCCAAGTAGTTCTGTTCATCTTCCGTCAAACACAGAGATCGTTTGCGGTGTTTCAGCCATAAAATCGCATTACCAATCTGCCACAAAGCATCAGATAAATTTTTCTCGTCGCCCTGCGGAAGACTGCCTACGTCGAGCCACTTCTTGCGGAAACTTCGCTCCGCCAGACCGGGTTTCGGTTCAGGTAAATCAAAAAATGCTGCGTCAGCAAGATCAGTTTCTCCAGGCAGATGAGTATTGCGGATATATCGGGAATCCCACAGTGCTTGAGCAATCTCGACAGATTCTGATTTCGTCAACAGATCCCATGAACATACGGATACAATCCGGTGTGCGGATCGCTTTCTCGCTTCTCCCCCGACGCGCAGCCCATGTACCAACAAATTAACGATTTGCTTCCACAGCTCCTCGGTGTCAACTGTACGACAGGGGGCGGGTAAATCATCTGTTGGAAGATGACCCGGATCACGATCATGACTTCCGAACGTCTCCTTGAAACCATCCAGCCCGACAATGGGGGCATTGAGCAGATCCGGAATGCGACTTGCCTGCTGATCGGGGAGAAGTGTCTCCCAACTCCGCTCCAACAGTCTTCGGAGTGGAAGTGTCAGCCAGACATGGCGAAAATGATCAGTCCCATAATGGCTCAACGCCGCATCGAAGACGCCTGCTGCTGATTCCGGATCCAGTCGAAGCACAAGTCGCGACGTCACTTCCAGGGCGACTCGTATCCTCTCGACCCACGACATCGTTCCAACACGTGCTCCAGGGCTCCGGAGCCGAGGCAGCGCATACTGGATTACCCTATTACATAGAACCACAAGGTTGTCCGCAGAGTCCTGTGGCATCATCGCTACGCGAGCACGGGACAGGACACGTTGAAGGGTCTTGTCTTCATCATATTTCACTATTCGAAGTACTAACCGCACTGCCATCTCCGGCTCGACTTTGGCCAGCTCGTCAGCAGCGATGGTCAAAATATCCGAAGCCATGGAAAGATGGAACGCGGAAGGCGGCAGCCCAGCGACCTCGGAGAGGCGGATCGCACGACGCGCCGCGGTCCACCGTCGGTGTTGCTCATCGGAAAAGTGAAATCCGCGGCCACGACGTACATTCAAATCGAACAAGGGTGGTTCGCTTTTTTTCCCTTGATTACTGATGAAGTTATACAAATTCCTTTTTTCTTCCAGGGCATCACATTTACGAGATGCAAGCTCTCGCCATCTCCTGTGAAACTGGGAGCGATTGGGCGAATCTGCTTTGGCCGCTGCCCAGAAAAGCGCCCAGCTCTCCCGCGACGAGCCAGCCATACTGCGATCATCATCCGGGGCCTGACGAATACGCGAGAATGCGTCTTCGAACAGCTTGATTGCCTCGTCCACCCGGTTGGTTTCGACGAGGATGGCGGCTTTTCTCAGCATCCAGATCGGATCGGTGTTCGCCGTTTCCCAATCCGCCAGCAAACCTTCCAGCGCCTGGAAATCCATTGAGTAGATCGCCCAGAGGCAGCGCTCGTGATGAATCCTCTGTGCAACGTCGGGATCATCATCCAGAAAGGGCGACAACGCTTCGAGGCGCTGATCGAACAACGCCCGATTGAAGGCATGTCGCGCGGTCGTCACGAGTGCGAGCGCGACGTGGCGCCATGCCTCCCGAACTTCATCCCAGCAAACCGTCGTGTCGGCAACCCCGTCGATGGTGCGAGCTTGGCAGTCGACGTTCTGGAGCGCATCGCTCGCTTTGGATTCGAGATCGGGTGAAATCGGGACGAGGGAAATTTCGCGGCGCCACGTCAGCTCTCGAACGGCATACAGCCGGTCCACCGGTGCAAGTTCGGACAAGACACGCAGAATCAGCGGCTCCCATTCATCCGTGCGCTGATTGAACGAAAAGAATATGCTGGTCGGGACGAACAGCCAGCCGGGATAGATTTTTCGGTTATGGCTCCAGACATCGACTGTTTGCTTCAACCAATCGTCCGGTAGCGGCCTTGAGGCATGATCCGGCTCTTTCTTCGGTTCGGCGGATTCGATCCGTACAACGGGAAGAAGACAATCCGGGATCGGTGGATCGACTGGCTGTTCCGACAAGGGAGAAGGCCACTCCGTGCTGTCATACGGACGTCCACATTCAAGCGTGTACAGCACCCAATCGGTTGCGTAGCGGTGGCGAAGGTGCTCGGGCCATTTGCTCGCGTTCGGATGGCGGGCAAGGTCGATCGGAACGACGCCCCGATCTTCGAGCATGCGCCGGCGGTGGTTTGAAAGGTCCAGCCATCCCGCCAGATAGATCTTCGGAGCCGATTGTCCCATGTTGTCGCGAACCCACCCCGCCCAATGCAGGAAATTCGGATCGTCGCCGGAGAAGCCGATGAGGCAGAAGACCGTCTCCATCATTGCCTGTTGGGCCACGTTGACGAACGGTGCGAACTTCCTGGGATAGGTTCGGTAATCTTCTTCCGTGAAGATCAGCGGGAAATGCGACGGAAGCGACCCATGCAACTTGACGATACGCGGCGGATTGCCCAACGGGAATTCGTCCTTGGTTCGGACGATGGTGTATTTGCGCTCGAGGATGATACGGGACGTCTTCTCCAGGAGTGTGTCCCAATTCGTGGTGAACACGTCACGCCACGGAAGACGCAACAGCCTCCGGTGCATCGTGCCGGGCTCATGGTCGTCGTCCCGAATCAGTTGCCGAATGAAACCGTATAGATCGGAGCGTCCGAACGCGGACTCGTATTCTTGCGCGAGCTTGAGAGAATCCCCCGGGGACAACACGTTCCTTGCGTCCGGCGACGAATCATCGACATCCTCTCGTGGATACAGCTTGTCGGATATTCTCCTCGTTACCTCCGCCCACGTCGGGGGATCGGAAGCACCGGGCCGGGCTTTCCGGGCGCATCGGCTGAAACCGGCGCCAATCATGACGGACGCGCCGCCGCCCGCGCGCCGCCACAAGGCGTCCCGGACCCGATCGATGTGGCTTTGGTCAGGAAAAGACATGGGTGAAGTGGTCCTGCTTATTCGTACGGTACGGGGCTCGGTCAGGGTGTATTTCGATGGGTCGATCGAACTACCGGAGAACGAGAGCTTGTGGCGGAACAGGTCCTGGTACAGCCGCCCCGCCCGGGTCGTCAAGCGTACCGTGTATTGTCGGGTCCATGGTGGCGGTCCGCAACTGCATCCCTGATGATCGTTCGTCGAGACCCCTCCCTCACCAACGCGAAGGGCGTCGCGGTATGTCGGCCACGAAACATGACGAGAACCCGGGACTGGGAACGATCGCCCTTTCCCTGTGCAAGCGGACGTGCCGGGCGGCGTACCCTGATCTCCATACGCTCATGCCGCTGACGGCATGACCCCGGGCACGCGCATCGTCAGGCGGTAGCCATGACGCCGGATACATTCATCGCCAAGGGACAGCCATGACCCCCGGCGCGTTCATCGCCAAGTGGCGGGCGGCGGAGCTCAAGGAGCGCTCCGCGGCGCAGGAGCACTTCATCGATCTCTGCCGGCTGCTCGGCGAGCCGACCCCGGCCGAGGCCGACCCGAGCGGCGAGCGCTACTGCTTCGAGCGCGGGGCGCGCAAGGACACCGGCGGCGATGGCTGGGCCGACGTGTGGAAGCGCCACTGCTTCGCCTGGGAGTACAAGGGCCGGCGCGCGAACCTCGACGCGGCCTTCGACCAGCTCCGCCAGTACGCGCTGGCGCTGGAGAACCCGCCGCTACTCATCGTCTCGGACATGGCGCGCTTCCGCATCCGCACCCACTGGACCAACAGCGTCAGCGAGACCCACGAGTTCACGCTCGACGATCTGGCCGAAGCGGCGGTGCGCGACAAGCTCAAGTGGGCGATGTCGGACCCCGAGCGCCTGCGCCCCGGGGAGAGCCGGCAGGCGCTGACCGAACGCGCGGCGGCGACCTTCGCCCGGCTGGCCCAGGCGTTGCGCGAACGCGGCCACGGCAGCCAAGCCGTGGCGCACTTCGTCAACCGGCTCGTGTTCTGCATGTTCGCCGAGGACGTGGGCCTGCTGCCGGACCGGATGTTCACCCGGATGCTGGAGCAGGCCCGCAAACGGCCCGAGGAGTTCGCCGCTCTGGCTCGGGACCTGTTCGGGGCGATGTCCACCGGAGGCCGGATCGGGTTCGAGCCGGTGGCCTGGTTCAACGGCGGCCTGTTCGACGACGACGCCACCGCCTTGCCGCTGGAACGGTCCGAGATCGAGACGGCGCTCGCCGCCGCGGCCCTCGACTGGTCGGAGATCGACCCCTCGATCCTGGGCACGCTGTTCGAGCGCGGGCTGGACCCGGACAAGCGTTCGCAGCTTGGCGCCCATTACACCGATCGGGACAAGATCATGCGGATCGTCGAGCCGGTGGTGGTGCGCCCCCTGCTCGCCGAATGGGAGGCGGCGAAGGCGGGAATCGCCGCCGATCTGGGGCGTGCGGAAGCGGCCCGGTCCAGAGCGGCCGGAACGCGGCAGCGCGCGAGGGCGGAGAAGCGGCTGCGCGGATTCCTCGAACGCCTGCGCAACTTCACGGTGCTCGACCCGGCCTGCGGCTCGGGCAACTTCCTGTATCTGGCGCTGCACGCGCTCAAGGACGTGGAGCACCGGGCGCAACTGGAAGCCGAGGCGATGGGGCTTCAGCGGGCCTTTCCGGCGGTCGGCCCGGCCAACGTCCGGGGGATGGAGTTGAACGCCTACGCGGCGGAGCTGGCCCGCGTCTCGGTGTGGGTCGGCGAGATCCAGTGGATGCGGCGCCACGGGTTCCGGGAGTCGCGCGATCCGATCCTCAAGCCTCTGGACACCATCGAATGCCGCGACGCGCTGCTGGCGCCGGTGGGTGGGGCGCCGGAGGGCAGGGTGTCGGAAGGCAGGGAGACGGAGGGCGAGGAGTCGGAGCGCGGGGAACCGGGGGGCCGGGAGCCGGAATGGCCGGCGGCCGACGTGGTGATCGGCAACCCGCCCTTTCTCGGCGGCAAGCTGCTCAACGCCCACCTCGGGGAGGATTACGTGTCGCGCCTGTTCACGGCCTACCGGGGCCGGGTGCCGGCGGAGGCCGATCTGGTCTGCTACTGGTTCGTGAAGGCGGGAGAGCAGATGAGGGCGGGCCGGGCGAAGCGCGCCGGGCTGGTCTCGACCAACTCCATCCGGGGCGGAGCGAACCGGCGGGCCTTGCAGGCCGCGATCCGGGGGTGCCCGATCTTCGAGGCATGGAGCGACGAGCCGTGGGTGGTCGAGGGGGCGGCGGTGCGGGTGTCCCTGGTGTGCTTCTCCCGGCAGGAGCCGGAGGAGGCGCCGGGGCCGGAGGATGCGTCAGGGCGTGCATGTGCGCCGGGGCCGGAGGATGCGTCAGGGCGTGCATGTGCGCCGGGGCCGGAGGATGCGTCAGGGCGTGAGGGTGCGCCGGGGCCGCGGAGGCGGCTCGACGGGCGGCTCGTGGACGTGATCCACGCCGACCTGAGCGCGAGGCGCGGCGGCGCCGGGGTGGATCTGACCGGGGCGCAACGCCTCTACCGGAACCTGGGCGTCGCGTTCATGGGCGACACCAAGGGCGGCCCCTTCGACGTGCGGGGAGAGCAGGCGAGGGACTGGCTGCGCGCCCCCGCGAACCCCAACGGCCGGTCCAACGCGGACGTCCTGCGCCCGTGGATGAACGGCATGGACGTGACCCGTCGCCCGGCGGACAAGTGGATCGTCGATTTCGGTTGGGACATGGTGCGCGAGGAGGCGGCGCTGTACGAAGCGCCCTACCGGCACGCGCGGGAGCACGTGTACCCGATGCGGCAGCGCAACCGCCGCGAATCCTACCGCGAGCGCTGGTGGCGACACGTCGAGCCGAGGCAGGGGATGTGGCGGGCGCTGGCGGGGCTCTCGCGCTACATCGCGACGCCGACGGTGGCGAAGCACCGGCTCTTCGTCTGGCTCGACGCCGGCATCTGCCCCGACCATCAACTCATCGTCATCGCCCGCGAAGACGACACCACCTTCGGCATCCTGCACAGCCGCTTCCACGAGGCGTGGTCGCTACGGCTCGGCACCAGCCTGGAAGACCGCCCGCGCTACACCCCGACCACCACCTTCGAGACCTTCCCGTTCCCGGACGGGCTGTCGCCCCTGGTTCCCGCCGAGGAGTACACGGGCGACCCGCGGGCCGCCGCCATCGCCCGCGCGGCTCGGCGGCTGGCCGGTTTGCGCGAGCGCTGGCTCAACCCGCCGGAGTGGGTGGAGTGGGTGGCCGAGCCCGCCCCCGGTTATCCGAAGCGCCCGGTCCCCCGCGACGAAGCGGCGGCGAGGGCGCTCAAGGCCCGCACCCTCACGAACCTCTACAACGCGCGCCCGCAATGGCTGGCCGACGCCCATGCGGCCCTCGACGCTGCGGTCGCCGCCGCTTATGGCTGGCCGGAGGAGGTCGGGGAGGAGGAGGCGTTGCGGGCGTTGCTGGCGCTGAACGCCGGGGGCTCCGCGCCGGTGTGAAGCGATGGCGCCGATTCGTCGGGCGACCGATCTTGCGCGATGCCTTGGTTGCCCGCCGTTGTGAACCTCCGGTTCGCGTTGTACTCGATCCGCTCCCACGAAAATCCATGGATTCCCGCTACCCGCTTTCGCGGGCATACTTCGCGGGAAGGACGGCGTGGATGTCCCGCAAGGTGTACGGGACGGTACGATTCAGTTGTTCTGGTTGAGCCGCGTCCGAAGACGGGCAGTCCAGTAGGTGGGGCGCCGTCGGTGATGTGCAACTGCCAGGACTTCGATGCGCCCTTTCGCCTCTCGGTAGAAAATGGTGAAAGGGAATCGCTGCATGCGTACTCGTCGGACGTCCGGGTGATAATCGACCCGGTAGCGATGCGGGCTGGTGCATACCTGTTGCAGCATTTGTTCGAATTCCGCCAGATATCTGGCGCCAAGCCCAGCTTTTCGAGCCTCGTAGTAGGCGACCGTATCGAGAAGTTCCGCTTCCGCCTCGGGGTGGAACCGATACGTCATCGAAGCAATGCCCGAGCCTTCCGGCGTACTTCCTCGGCGGGAATCGACCGCACCTCCCCGCGATCGAGTTCGCGAGCACGCTTGTCCGCTTCTGAAAGCCAAATTTGTGCGAGCTCTTCTTCCGATGGCTCATCGAGACTCAGCAGCAGCCTTTCAGCGAGTGCCGCGCGCTCATCCGGCGGGAGGCTCAGAACGGTCTCTTGCAGCGTTTTGGATTCCATGACTTTTTCCTTCACGACACTTGTAACTCAAGTTTCTGGATCCGCTGACCGAAATGGATTCCCGCTTTCGCGGGCACAAGCTTCGCGGGAATGACGGCCAGCGTAAAAGTAACGTGTCTCGCTGAAATGACGTCATTCCCGCGAAAGCGGGAATCCATCGCCTGATTCAAGGGAATGCCCGCCTCGGCGTAATCGTCGCGTTTGTGAACGAGATCTCTTTCCGGACGATCCGGACTGACGACCTCCACCACCACATCGGCCCCGGTCCAGAAGCGGCCGTCACTGCGGGCATCCCGGGCGTCGCGGACCAGCAGCAGGTCCGGTTCGCGAAATTTGCCTGGACGAACGCGCAGGCGAAGTGGCGCGAACAGCGCCTCTCCACCGAGGGGCCGGAGGAATGCGTGAAACGCCGAGTAGAGAAAGGCGAGGATCCTCTGGTGTCCACGGGACGGCGCAGGCGGTATCTCCAGGTATCCATCGGTGATCTCGACCAGACGCCGGGTGCGGTCGGTCAGCCAAAGATAATCGTCATCGCTCCAGCATCCTTGAGGAAGCACGTCCTCCACCAAGCCGTTCACCTGCGCTTGCGAGACGGGTTCACGTATCGGAACCGTTGACATGATCGTCATCCGTGCAACTCGTGTTCCTCGACAGGATAATGCAGAAACGTTCCATCGCGAGAACTCGCTGATGGATCTTCCTGAGCCTCGCATACGGGCGCCGGTTGTCCCCCGGACCCCGGACGATGCTCATGCGAACCGTCCCTGGTCACCGGAGGAGAAGCGCCGGGGCCCGAACCTTCATTTCGGATGATACCGCCGCGCGCGGGTCCTGCCTTCGGCCCGCGCCAGACCGGCTCGAACGAGCTCGTTCAGCAGGCCCCGCACCACGGCGGGCGGGGCGTCGAGGAGGCGGGCGCCCTCGGCCACGGATATGCTGCCGCGGCGGCGGATTTCATCGTGCAGCATCCGGCGCCGGTGGCTTTGCGCGGTCATCCCGGCGCTTCCGGCGCGGAGCGTGGTTTCCTCGGAGAGCACGTAGCGGGAGCCTCCGCGCCGGCCGACACGCGCGAGTAATCCCTTCGCCACGGCGCCGGCCAGCAGGGCGCCGGCATCGGCGTCGGGCAGGAGCTCGCGGAGCTCGCGCGGCGTGATGGCGCCGCTTCGCCGCACGGCGACCAGGACCCGGCGTTCATGCGCGGTCAGATCGTCCCGGCCGAGCAGCGCCAGCCAGACCTGGTCTTCCACATCGACGAGAAAACGGTTGCGCAGCGTGACCGTCACGGAGCTCGAGGTCGCCTCGAAGATCGGCGGCTCCATGAGGCGCGATTCCATCTCCCGGTACATGCGGTCGATGCCCTCGCCGTATTCCTCGACGAGCCCCGTCGTCTTCAGGACCCGCATGATGCGCGGGTTGCGGCTGTAGTGTTCCTCGCGCATGTTGTCGATGGTGATGTGGCCGGGGAGCGGCCCCGGGCTGCGCAAGAGCCTTGCCGAGCGCTTCGAGCTCGGCGGCGAGGAGCGGACCGGCGCAAGCCGCCGGCGCGAAGCGGGCGACGCCGCAGGTCGAGGCGTGGGCGCGGTGCGCGGCGCCGAAGGCGTCCATCACGTACACGTCGCACAGCGCCGCCATCCGCCGCGCCAGCGCTTCGTCGTCCGCCTTCTCGCCCGCAAGGAAGCGCACGTTCTCGCAGAGCACGATCTCGCCGGGCTCGACGTCGATCCCGTCCAGCCAGTCCACCGCGAGCCGGACCTCGCGCCCGAGCAGCTCGCCGAGCCGCCCTGCCACCGGCGCGAGGGAGAATGCGGGGTCGGGCTTCCCCTCCTTCGGGCGTCCGAGGTGCGACGTCACCATGACCCGCGCCCCGGCCTGCGCGGCCTGCTGCAACGTCGGCAGCGCGGACCGGATGCGGGCGTCGCCGGTCACCACGCCGTTCCGGATCGGGACGTTCAGATCCTCGCGGATGAGCACCCGCCGCCCCGCGAGGTCCAGGTCGGCCATGACCGGGATGTTCATCTTGTGAGTCACCGATCTTCGGCGATTCCAGATGTCAACCCCTCTTTCGCATCGCGCTGACGACTTCCAGAATATCTACCGTAGCGGCCTGTGTGCTGACACCTGATCATATTCGTAATCCATTAACGTGCCAGATCTATAGCTAATGATGTATTGTCAATAGATGTTCATTGCACGCCATAGACCTCTATGCACGACAATCTCCTCATCTAGTTTTAGGTGAGAGTGTCTGTTTCGGAATCTAAACGACCAAAATACATTATTACGATTATCTTTTCTGAGATTTCCTATTGCACTACAATCAAATAAAGGTTCCAGCAGAGTAGGCATATCTGCTTGTTTCAGCAATCCTTCGCGACGAAGATGATCCGAAATTTCCCTGAGACCAAATTGAGAGCGTTTTGCGCGAGAGATTCCTCGGATAAGTGCGTCCACCTGTTCTTGTGTCAAATATCCTACGAGTTCATCTCGAATTTCTGGAAGAAAATATTTTGAAGAGTAATTTCGAATACCTGCCAAAATTTGCTTGTTTTCGATACCTCTTCGAGTTGAACATTTTTGTATGTGTATCAACAACTGAATGAAATCGCGTGGTGTGTGTCTTGTATGGTTGAGTAGAAAAGTAAGAAACAGCTGATTGTACCATTCTCTTGGAAAGAATGTGATAAACATATCCTTGATTTCTTCGTATGCAAGACATGCCCTCTTGTTTACTAGATGGACCAACCACGAAGTTTCAGGTTTACTCGGATTATGATACCAATCTAATTCTATAGCGGAATCTTGTCGTATTTTATTCTTGTTTGGGCCAGGCAATCGCTCAAAAAGTTCCGTTCTGCACAATACTATAACTTTTGCAGGAACACCATTTTGGCTAAGCAGTTGGTTTAATCTGGCTGCTTCAAAAATCAAAGCAGCGATCGATTTGTATTGAATTTCTTTTTGGAGAAATATATCATCCAATTTGGAGAAATATATCATCCAATCCATCTAGTACTAGAAGGTGCTTGCTATCGCTTCTTACTGTCATTAGTAAATCCTGAAGGCGAGATATAATATGCAGAAACTGGAGCTCGTCTGGTTTTCTTTGATTTGGTTCTAGTTCGATATCTAGAATTCCAGGCAATTTGGCTCTATATTTAATCCGCGACGATGCTACTACCATTTTTTTCAGGTCAGTCGATGGAAGCAATCCTATGGATTTCAGAGCATCAAGCGATCGTTCTAATCTCCCTGTATCATCAGAAAATACACCATGATCTTTCGAAATGGAATCTAGTAATGTGAGCGTGAGCAGCCATTGCCAAGCCGATGGAAGTCGTGATTCAGGTTCCGCATCACCTGTTACAATTTTTGTGAAATTGCCATACGGAAAGTCGGACAAGAATGTATGTGTAACAAATAGATCGTAATTGTTCTCTGCTGTAAGTCGAAGATGTTCTCCGATAGCTGATTTTCCGGAACCTTTGTATCCAAGGAATAGAAACTCGGGGCCGTTGCGCGCCCTCCCCACAACGTCCCAAGGATCGAGAAAGCCGTCGACAATAAGTTCTGGATGGTATGCGCCTTCGAGTTCCGCGCTCGCTCGTCCAAGCGTTATGTCCTTGAAATGTACCATTAGATCACACTCCTAGCCATTTAGTTTCGACAAATGGCATATAGTCTCTTACCCGTGAAGTCTCCGACAAAATGACGAAGATTTTTTCCGCCAACCGATGTTTGGTTCCGGCTTCGCCGGGTTAGGACGAAACTACAGGTTATCTCCTGCCGTGTCCGTGAGATACGTCATGTTGAGTCATGGGGCTGCGGGAACCCACCTGCATCCGGTCAGTAGTCGCGTAATTGCCATCAATAGGATCGCGCATTTTCACTCCATCGTCAACCCGCGTTCACCAGCGCGACGGTGGTGTCCAGCATCCGGTTCGAGAACCCCCATTCGTTGTCGTACCAGGCGACGACCTTGACGAAGCGCCCGTCGATGACCTTGGTGAGGCTGGAATCGTAGGTGGAGGACGCGGGGTCGTGGTTGAAGTCGATCGACACCAGCGGCCGGTCGCAGTACGCGAGCACGCCCTTGAGCTCCTGCTCCGAAGCGGACTTCACCGCCGCGTCGATCTCCTCCTTGCTCGTCTCGCGCGAGGCGGTGAAGGTGAGGTCCACCACCGAGACGTTGATGGTCGGCACCCGCATCGCGAACCCGTCCAGCTTGCCGTCGAGCTCCGGCAGCACCAGCCCCACCGCCTTCGCCGCTCCGGTGCCGGTGGGGATCATGGACTGCGTGGCGGAGCGCGCGCGGCGCAGGTCGGAGTGGTAGACGTCGGTGAGCACCTGGTCGTTGGTGTAGGCGTGGATCGTGGTCATCAGCCCGTGCTCGACGCCGATCCGGTCGTGGATCGCCTTCACCAGGGGGGCGAGGCAGTTGGTGGTGCACGAGGCGTTGGAGATGACGGTATGCGAGGCCTGGAGAGAGTGGTGGTTCACCCCGTAGACCACCGTGGCGTCCACGTCCGCGCCGCCGGGGGCGGAAATGATCACCTTCTTCGCACCGCCCTCCAGGTGCTTCGCCGCCTTGTCCTTGCTCGCGAACAGCCCGGTGCACTCGTGCACGACGTCCACCCCGAGCTCCCCCCACGGCAGCTTCGCCGGGTCGCGCTCGGCGAGGACCTCGATCCGGTCGCCGTTGACCACCAGCGCATCGCCCTCGACCTCGATCTCGCCGGGGAAGCGGCCGTGAGCGGTGTCGTAGCGGGTGAGATGGGCGTTGGTCTCGGCGTCGCCGAGGTCGTTGATCGCGACGATGCGGATCTCGCCGGTGCGCCCGCTCTCGTAGAGGGCGCGGAGGATGTTGCGGCCGATGCGCCCGAAACCGTTGATGCCTACCTTGATCGTCATGTCCGTTTCTCCATGTCGGTCACCCAGCCTGGCGGGTTCTCCGCGGTAGTTTCCACCACCAGGGTCTCGCCGTCGAACCTCCGCTTTCGGACAGGGGGAGGGCCTGCGCTCGTTCAGGGTGATGAAGCCCGAGACCGCCTCCCAGCCCGGCGGAGCCGGAGCCAAACGCCGGTTGCGAACCTGGGATCGGCGCGTCCGTCAGGACGCGCCGATCCCGGAAATCCGACATCAGGGAGCCGGCAGCCGGGCGGCGGACGATTCTTCGTCGTTTTGTCGAAGACTTCACGGGTAAGGAACTATCTCGCACAGGCCGCGCACGAGGGTCAACCGCCCCGCGGTTCGGCGATGTAGTCGGCGATGGCCCGGGCTTCCGATTCGGCGAGCCCGGACGGCTCCATCGTGGTCCCCGGGGCGAACTGCCGCGGAGCCGCCAGGAACCGCGCGAGGCTCTCCGGCGTCCATACGCCATCAAGCGAGCGTAGCGCGCCCGAGAAGGGCCAACCCTCGGCTTCCCCGATGCGCCTTCCAATGACGCCGACGAGGTGCGGGCCCATGCCGTGCCGCTCGGTGGCGAGGCTGTGGCAGGCGATGCAGTGGGTAGAGTACAACTGCGCGCCGCCGACCGGCGTCATGTCGCCGGGGCCTGCGCCGTCGCCATCCTCTGCTCCGGACGTTCCCCTTCCCCGCCGATCCGCATCCGGCGCCTGCGCCGCATCGTCGTCCAAGGGGCCGCAACCGATCGTATACACCAGTCGATGCCGCCGTGACCGCTCGTCGCAGTACTCCGAAGAGCGGGACAGGAAGTGGACGCGGGTACTTTCCCCTGTGCCGTCGGCGAGCGTGGCTATGCGTCCATCCGGCATCCAGGTCAGGTCGCGGACGCGGTAGCCGACCTCGATGCGCTCGACATACTGAAGGTTCGTCCCATTGCGCCGAGCTCGGAAGATCGAGAGGCCTCTCGATGCATTTCCCAGCGAACCGATGAGCAGGTCGTCCTTCCAGAGAGGAAGCCACCGCTCGTCGTTCACGATCATGGCCGAGACGGCGATGGAGGGAACCCAGGCGAAAACGGGGCGGGCAAAGCCGGCGTGCCTGCCCGTCGATTCATCAGGAACTGTGCGAAGCATCGCCTTTCCGTACTGGACGCCGTAACTCACGAAAGGCCAGCCGTAGTTGACGCCGGGTTCGAGCAGATTCAACTCGTCGCCGCCTTGCGGCCCGTGCTCGGTCTCCCATAGATTGCCGTCCGCATCCCGCACGAACCCCTGCGGATTGCGAAGGCCAACGGACAGGATCTCCACCTCTCCGGTCTCGATGGCGATGCGGACGAGCTTGCCCAGGTGCGAGTCGGGCTCCCGAGCAGATGCCTCCCTCCCATGATCCCCAATGACCACCAGCAGGTGATCCGGCCCATCGCCCAGGATTCTCCCGCCTGCCCGAAGAAGCTCCTGTTCGGTGACGGGCACGCAAGGTTCGGCGTCGAAAATCGTCCTCCACGACCGCGGCACCGAAACGGACGCCCCTTGCCGCAGGACCGTCGCGGACGACAAGCGGAACCGGACACATTCTTCCGCTTCCGTGAAGTAGTGATGGGTGACGAACAGCTCCCAGCGCTCTTCGGAACGTTGCTTCAGCAAGACGTCGGCGACGCGGAAGCTGTTGGAGGGCAAGGCCGCAATGTCCGGATGCGACATCAGTCCTTCCAGGTTCATCGGAACCCGATCTTCGAGATGCGCTACGCCCCCGTCGGGACGCACGAGGGCGATCCTTCCCCACGGCGTCACAACGAGCAGGTCATTGCAAAGAGGCTCGATCGCGCCGCCGCCTGCTTTGTCCCACGAGATTTGAACCGATTTCGATTCCAGGCGATGCAGGTGCGCTTTGAGCGGGACGCCCTTTGTGAACGCATTCGCGACCGAGGACGGAGCCGCTTCCTCCGCGACCGAGGGCGGAGCCGCTTCCTCGCACCCGGGAGGGAAGACCGGAATGGGACGGGGGAAGGGTCTCGACGGCGGGGCTTCGCGGCTCACGACCCCTGGCACCGCCGTCGCGGTCCAGGACGAGCCGTCCTTGTCGTAGTCCACTTGAACCTGCACCCGCTTCCCGAGCGCCGCTTCCCCAACGAGGTAGGCGAAGCTCGGTGACGTGACGAAAGGCAGGAGCTCGCAACCCGATCCGTCCGGATCGCATACGGACCAGATCCACCGGGATCTGCGGGTGAACGGCCGCTGCCCGGCCAGGTTGACCCATATCATGTCTCCCAACTCGTACGGCCCGGCAGGTCCAACCTCGATCGCATCGGCGGGGGCGCGGCGAAGGGCAGGGGCGGTGACTGCAACGGAGGGCGACCATATGGACCGTCCGTCGTCGACGACGGTGGCGACCCGGACCTCGTACTCCAGCCCGCTCATCGCAGCCCAAGGGTCCGTGATGGCGTAGGGCGGGGACGCCGTATCGTATTTCCTCCATGCGAAAGGCCTGCCCCTGTTCGTCGGCCTGGCCGCGACCTTGTAGCTCGTCGCTCCCGCGACCGGGCGCCACGAGACGGTGAGCCGCCTGTCGGCGGCGTCTGCGGTGACGTGGGCGGGCGCGGGGAGCGGCGTGAACCTCGAAGCAGGCGTTCCAGTGGGCGTCGGCGCAGACGGGGCGTCGGGGGCGGCTGCGGTGGGAATGGCGATGAGGCCAAGCGCAACGGCCAGCAACCCGGACAACCAGGAACGGAACGCGCGCCCTGGTGACCCCATATCTTCCAGCGACGCAATGGAGTACCGTTGCTCGATACGCGCACGCCCATTACTCCAGCGTTCCGGCTCCACCATCCCGACCCGCCCCTCCCCGCCGATCAGGCCGTCTCCCTCGTGCCTGCGATCACGGACTCCACCATCGCCGCCACGTTCCCGGCGGTCAAGCCGAAGTGCTCGTAGAGGTCCTGGTACGGCGCGGACTTCCCGAACGTATCGACCCCGGCGACCGCGCCGTCCTCGCCCACGTAAGCGCGCCAGCCGGCGGTGATCCCGGCCTCCACCGCCACCCGCGCCCGCATCGAACGGGGGAGCACCGATTCGCGGTACGCCGGGTCCTGCGCGTCGAACACGTCCCGGCTCGGCATCGACACCACCCGCACCTCGAAGCCCTCATCGACGAGAATGGCGGCGGCGTCCATCGCGACACCGACCTCCGAGCCGGTGGCGATGAGGATCGCGTCGCCGCCCTCGCGCAGCACGTACCCGCCGCGCCGGATCGCCGCGATCCGCTCGCCGGTGCGTGGCTGGTGGGGAAGGTTCTGGCGCGAGAACAGGAGGCTCGTCGGGCCTTCGCGGCGTTCGACCGCCGCCTGCCATGCGGCCATGGACTCCACCGCATCGCACGGCCGCCACACCGAGAGGTTCGGCATCAGCCGCAACGTCTCGGCCTGTTCCACCGCCTGGTGCGTTGGTCCGTCCTCGCCGAGGCCGATGGAGTCGTGGGTGAACACGAAGATCACCCGCTGGCCCATCAGCGCGGCCATGCGAAGCGCATTCCGCGCGTACTCGGAGAACATCAGGAACGTCCCCGCGTAGGGGATGAAGCCGCCGTGCCGGGCGATGCCGTTGCAGATTGCGCTCATCGCGAACTCGCGCACCCCGAAGAAGACGTAGTTCGCGTCCGCGTCCTCGCGGGTCAGCACCCTGGATCCGCTCCACTTCGTGAGGTTCGACCCCGTGAGATCGGCGGAGCCGCCGATCAGCTCGGGCAGCATCGGCCCGAGCGCCTCCAGGGCGTTCTGCGACGCCTTGCGCGAGGCGATGTCTTCGGCCGCCGCGCTGGCCGCGCCGACGTGCCGTGCGCATTCCCCGGCCCAGGCCGCGGGCAGCTCTGCCGCGATCCGGCGCTCGAACTCCGCCGCATCTTCCGGGAACGCGGCCCGCCAGGCTTCAACGCGCTCCCGCCATTGCCGGTGCTGCGCCGCCCCCCGCTCGCGCGCGTCCCATCCCGCATAGACCTCGCCGGGGATCTCGAAAGGCGGGTGAGGCCATCCAAGGGCCGCGCGCGCGCCCGCGACCTCGTCGTCGCCGAGTGGAGCACCGTGCGCAGACGCCGTGCCCGCCTTCCCCGGCGCCCCGAGCCCGATGATCGTCTTGCAGCAGATGAGCGACGGGCGATCGGTGGCGGCGAGCGCACCGCGGATCGCGGCGTCCACGGCGCTCGCGTCGTGGCCGTCCACGTTCCGGACCACGTGCCAGCCATACGCCTCGAAGCGGGCCGGGGTGTCGTCGGTGAACCACCCGCCGACCTCGCCGTCGATGGAGACGTCGTTGTCGTCGTAGAACGCGATCAGCTTGCCGAGGCCGAGGGTGCCCGCGAGCGAGCAGGCCTCGTGGGAGATGCCTTCCATCAGGCAGCCGTCGCCGAGGAACACCCACGTACGGTGGTTCACGATCGCGTGCCCGTCGCGGTTGAAGCGCGCTGCGAGGACCCGTTCCGCGATGGCCATCCCGACGGCGTTCGCGAGCCCCTGCCCGAGCGGTCCGGTGGTGGTCTCGACCCCTGGCGCGTCGCCGTACTCGGGATGGCCCGGGGTCATGGAACGGAGCTGGCGGAAGCGCCGGATCTCCGCCATCGGCAGGGCGTAGCCGCTCAGGTGGAGGAGGGCGTAGAGGAGCATCGAGCCGTGCCCGTTCGAGAGCACGAAGCGGTCCCGGTCCGGCCACTCGGGATCGGCGGGGTCGTGGCGGAGGTGGTCGTTCCACAGCACTTCGGCGATGTCCGCCATCCCCATCGGCATCCCGGGGTGGCCAGACTTCGCGCGCTGCACCGCGTCCATGGCCAGCGCGCGGATCGCGTTGGCGAGGTCTCTGCGTGAAGGCATCGAGGGGGCCTCTCGTTCATTCCGGCCGGGCCGCGCAAGGCGGCATCATGCCGGCTGATGGAGTGCCGGTTCCGGCCGGGGCCGCCGCCGCGGGCGGCGCACGCCCGGAGCGACGGGCGCCGAAGGGGCGAAGAGCATTCCTTCCGGGAAGGCCGGCGATTCTCGCCGAGCGGATGCCGCGGCGCAATTCACCGAGTGAAGGCACGCCACGCCTCGTTGCGGGGCGAGCCCGCTGGTTGCCGGTCGGTTCGGGTGTCCGGCAGCCGGCGAATCGACGTCCGCTTCGAAGGCGGGCGTGCCGCGTATGTCGACAGGCCGGCCTGTACGGATGGGAAGCCCGTCCGGGATTTCTTCGCCATCCGGGGTTTCTTCGCAGGCGTCCATGTACCTCAAGTTTCGGGATTCAAAATGCCTGAATCAGGCGATGGATTCCCGCTTTCGCGGGAATGACAGCCAACCTGAAGGCTTTCGCGGGAATGACGGCCAACCTGAAGGCAACGCGTCTCGCTGAAATGACGTCATTCCCGCGAAAGCGGGAATCCATTTCGGTCAGCGAATCCCGAAACTTGAGCATGTACAATCCGAAGATCGCATTCCCTGTGCGGGCAGATACCCCGTAGCGCCCGAACCGACCCCTGTCCGGCGGCGGGCGTCCGATACCCTCGACCCTCTCTCCCCGGCATCTCCATGGCTTCCACGAACCCACCGGCCTCCAGGGCCGTTGCACCGGATTCCCTGCGCTCGAAGTTCCTGCGCACCCTCGTCGAGCGCGGCTACCTCCACCAGTGCACCGACCTGGAAGGCCTGGACGCGGCGGCTGCCGCGGGCCGGATCACCGGCTACGTCGGGTTCGACGCGACCGCCGGTTCACTGCACGCCGGGAGCCTCATTCCCATCATGCTGCTGCGGCACATGCAGCGTGCCGGACATCGCCCCATCGTCCTGATGGGGGGCGGCACCACCCGAGTCGGCGATCCGTCGGGCAAGGACGAGAGCCGGCAGTTGCTCTCCGACGAGCGCATCGCCGCCAACATCGCGGGGATCCGGCGCGTCTTCGAGCGCTTCCTCGACTTCGGCGGGGACGACGGGAACGGCGCGGCCCTGATGGCCGACAATGCGCAGTGGCTCGACACCCTCCGCTACATCCCGTTCCTGCGGGAGTACGGCCGGCACTTCTCGGTCAACCGGATGCTCGGCTTCGAATCGGTGAAGCTCCGGCTCGACCGCGAGCAGCCGCTCTCCTTCCTCGAGTTCAACTACATGATCCTCCAGGCGTACGACTTCCTGGAGCTCGGGCGCCGTTACGGATGCCGCTTGCAGATGGGCGGATCGGATCAGTGGGGGAACATCGTATGCGGGGTCGAGCTCGGGCGCCGGGCCGCCGGCCTCGATCTCTACGGTCTGACCTCCCCGCTGCTGACCACCGCGAGCGGGGCCAAGATGGGCAAGACCGCGGCGGGGGCGGTGTGGCTCAACCCCGATCGCTTCTCCCCGTACGAGTACTGGCAGTACTGGCGCAACACCGAGGACGCCGACGTGGGGCGCTTCCTCCGCCTGTTCACGGAGCTGCCGCTCGACGAGGTGGCGCGGCTGGAAGCGGTCGAAGGGGCGGAGATCAACGAGGCGAAGGCGGTCCTCGCCACCGAGGCCACCGCGCTCTGCCACGGCCGGGAGGCGGCGCGCGCGGCGGCGGAGACGGCCCGGCGCACCTTCGCGCACCGGGCTCCGCCCGGAGCCGCGTTCGCGGACGGGCTTCCTGCCGTCGAGATACCGCGGGCGCGTCTCGACGAAGGCGTCCCGGTCTACGACCTGTTGCGCGAGGCGGGCCTCGCGAAGAGCAACAGCGATGCGCGCCGGCTCATCCGCGGCGGCGGGGCCCGGGTCAACGACGAGCCGTTCAGGGACGAAACCGGCGTGGTGGGGCCGGACGACCTGGCCGCCGGCGGCGCGATCAAGCTCTCCGCGGGCCGCAAGCGCCATGCGCTCGTGCGTCCTGTCTGAAGGACGCAAACGCTCGAACGGGCCCGAATCCGACCTCGACGCATCCCCGGATCCGACACCGGGAAGGCCGGAAGTCGACCTCCACGCGCGCCCGAATCCGACGTCGGAACAGCCGCGCGCCGCTTTCCGCCGATGCGCGTACCGGCGCAGCATCCCCCTCGGAAAAGCAACGGAAGGCGGACGCGCGGCGAGCGGGCCGGGGGGCCGGTTGGCGGTACCCCACCCGCCCTCCATCGAGATCGCGCCCTCCGCCCCCGAGCGCGGAGCCGGGGCCGGTCCGACGAGCCGCCCCGCACAGGAAGATCCGGTGTCGGAGCGCATCATTGAACGCATCATCCTCGCAGTGGGCGTGGCCGTGACGGCGAGCGCCTGCCAGACCCTGGTGCCGCGCGAGCTTTCGCGGGGACACGTGGCCGAGCATGGGCCGGTCGAGCCGCCGAGCATCCCCGCGCCCGTCCGGCGTGTCCCGTTCGTTCCTCCGCCCGCTCCGAGGGCGGCACAGGAGACGTACACCGTGGTGGTGCACGAGGTCCCGGTGAAGGAGCTGCTGTTCGCCCTGGTGCGCGATGCGTCGATCAACGCGGACGTCCATCCGTCCACCGAGGGCTTCGTGACCCTGAACGCCGTCGACCAGACCCTCGACGAGATCCTCGTCCGCATCACCCGCCAGCTCGACGTCCGCTACCACCGCCGGAACGGCGTGCTCGT
The DNA here is from genome assembly GCA_965204915.1 of Gammaproteobacteria bacterium. Taxonomy (GTDB): domain Bacteria; phylum Pseudomonadota; class Gammaproteobacteria; order HK1; family HK1; genus HK1. Next base: position 1,559,724 of record OZ242023.1, read on the forward strand.
GATCGAGCCGGACACCCCGGTGCTGCGCAGCTACCGGATCGATTACGTCAACGTGGTGCGCGACGTGCGTTCGAGCAGCTCCACCGCGACCCAGGTGGCGGCCGGGGGGGAGGGTCGGACGAGCCTCGGCAACAATTCGTCGACCGACATCGACAGCCTCACCGGCAACCGGTTCTGGGAGACGATCACCGCGGCGGTGCGCGGCATCGTTCTCGGCGGCAACGGCCGCGGTCCCGGTACCGGATCTCCGGGCGGCGCCGGCGATCCGGAAGGAGAGGCGGAAGGCCGGGGGCCGGCGCAAGGCGCCGGAGAGGTCGTGATTCCGAACCCGGAGACGGGGATCCTCCTGGTGCGCGCCACCACCCGCCGGCACCGCGAGATCCGGGCGTATCTGGACGACGTGCTCGCCAGCGCACGCCGGCAAGTGCTCATCGAGGCCACCATCGTCGAGGTCGAGCTGGACGATCGCTACCAGGCCGGGGTCGATTGGAGCCTGCTCGCCCGCAACGCCGGGGTGAGCCTGGAACAGAGCTTGCTCGCCGGGAATCTGGCCGTCCCGCCGTTCATCCTGTTCGGCTACCAGGATGCGCCGCCCGGCGATCCGGGCCGCGAGCTGAGTGTGACGGTGCGGCTGCTCAAGGAATTCGGCAACGTGCAGGTGTTGTCGAGCCCCAAGCTCGTGGTGCTGAACAACCAGACCGCGGTGCTGAAGGCAATCCGCAACATCGTCTACTTCGAGGTGGAGGTGGAGACGGCGAGCGGGACCGCCGACAGCCCCGGGACCACCAGCATCGATACGGATGCACGCACCGCGCCGGAGGGGATCATGCTCGCGGTGACGCCGCACGTGAGCCATGCGGGCGAGATCATCCTGAACGTGCGGCCGACCATCACCCGCGTCAACCGCTTCGTCAACGATCCGCAGCCGGACCTCGCCTCCGCGGGGGTGACCAATCCGGTGCCGGAGCTGCTCGTACGGGAGATGGAGTCGGTGCTCCGGCTCGACTCCGGACAGGTGGCGGTGCTCGGCGGGCTGATGCAGGACAGCCGCCGGATCGACGACGACGGCGTGCCGGTGCTCTCGGAGCTCGACGGGATCGGCGATGCGTTCCGGTATCGCGGAAGCCGTTTCGTCAAGACCGAGCTCGTGATCTTCATCCGCCCCCGGGTCATTCGGACCCCGAGCGTGGGAGAGGACTTGCGGGAGTTCCGGCCGTATCTCCCCGGCCGCATCGAGACGCCGCAGCCGGCGCCGTTCGCCGTCGGGAGTCCCTCGCCCGAGAGGCAGCCATGAACGCGCCGATGGAGGCACGGCCGGATGCCCGGGGGTCGTATTCGACCACACACCGGATCCCCGATCCCCGCCTGCCGCCGCGGCGTCGCGGCACCGGCCGGGTCTTGGGGATCACGCTGTCGCTGCTCACCGCCATCGGCGCCGGAGCGGCCGGCGGGTACTCCATCTGGAAGACCCAGCTCGTTCGGCCTGCCCTGGTGCGGCACCTGCCCCGGATGCCGGCGCTGGTCGCCGATCTGGCACCGGTGCAGGCCGCGAGCGCGGCGACGGACGGGGAGGCGGGATCGGCCGCCGAAGCGCCCGTCCGGCGGCGCAGGGATCCGGCGGTTCCGGCCGCGGGATCGGCGGAGGCATCACCGGCGCCGGCACTCGAACCACGCGCCCGCACGGGACTCGATCCGCTCGCGGGGATCGCCGGTGATCCGGTGGCCGGGACGGAAGGTTTCGGGGGGGAGTCCCGCCCGGCCCCCGGCCCGATCATCGAGATCAGGAAAGGACTACGTGACGATCGCGTCACGGCATCTCTGGAACGGGCCTATGGAGCGTTCCGGGCGGGCGATCTCGAATCGGCCGCCGAGGGGTATCGCGCCGTGGTCCGGCACGAGCCCGGCAACCGCGACGCCCTGCTCGGGCTCGCGGCGGTCGCGACGCGGGCAGGCGGCTGGGACGAGGCGGTCGGGCATTATGCACGGGTCCTTGCGTTCCATCCCGCCGACACCGTTGCCCAGGCCGCGCTGATCGCCATCGGGGGGCAGGATTCGGCGCGTGGCGAGAGTCGCCTGAAGGCGCTCTTGTGGAGGGAGCCGGAGGCCGCGCATCTGCATTTCGATCTCGGCAACGTCTACGCCGCGCAATCGCGCTGGCCCGAGGCCCGGAAATCGTTTTCCAGCGCGTACCGCTTCGACCGCGAGAACGCCGACTACGCCTACAACCTCGCGGTCAGTCTCGATCACCTCTCGCGGCGGGAGAGCGCGCTCCACTTCTACCATGAGGCGCTCGCCCTGGCCCGGACCCGCCCGTCGAGCTTCGACGCCACGGCGGTGCTCGCGCGTATTCGTGAAGTGGGCACGTCCGCCGGCGAGGACGCCGCGCCCGTGCATTCGTCTTCGGCGCCGGCCGGCGCCGGCCCGGTCGGCGGCAGCCGATGACCGACCCGGCGCATCCGGCTTCCCCCGGCGCCGGGACCGTCTCCCGCGGTCCCCGGGCCGCTTCTCCGGATCCGAATGCTGCGCCCCGAAGCGGCGCTCCGGCGGATGCCCCCCACATCGGAGGGCTGCTGGTCGCGAAGGGCGTCGTGAGCGAAGACCAGATCCGGATCGCGACGATCGAGCAGAAGCGCCGCCAGGAGCCTCTGGGCCGCATTCTCGTGCGCTTCGGATTCGCCACCGAAAGCGTCATCCGCGACGTACTCGCGGGCGTGCTCGGGTACGACAGCATCGATCTGTCGAACGTGGTGATCGACGGGGAGGTCGTGAAGCTCGTGCCGAAGGAGATCGCCCGGCGTTACCGCGTGCTCCCGCTTACCTGGGACGCGGCGGCGCGGCGGCTCACCGTCGCGACCCCGGATCCGTTCAACGTCATCGCCCTGGACCAGGTGCGGGGGCTGTTCGAACCGGGGGTGGAGGTCCGGGCCGCGCTCGCGGGCGAGGTGGAGATCGACAAGGCGATCGATCGGCTCTACGGGCACGAGCTGTCGGTCGACGGCATCCTGAAGGAGATCGAGACCGGCGAGATCGATCGGCGCAGCCTCGAGGCGGAGAGCGGCGAATACAGCCGGCCGGTGGTGCGGCTGGTCAACGCCTTGCTCTCCGACGCGGTCAAGCGGGGCGCGTCCGACGTCCACTTCGAGCCGGAGCGCGAGTTCCTGCGCATCCGCTACCGCATCGACGGCGTGCTGCGCCAGATCCGCAGCCTGCATCGCAACCACTGGGCCGCGATCGCAGTGCGCCTGAAGGTGATGGCGTCGATGAACATCGCCGAGAGACGGGCTCCGCAGGACGGCCGGATCACGCTCGCGGTCTCCGGGAGGGAGATCGACTTCCGGGTCTCCTCCCTGCCGGCGACGTTCGGGGAGAACATCGTGCTGCGGGTGCTCGACCGGCACAAGGGCATCGTCGCCCTCGACCGGCTCGGGCTGCACGAAGACGCGCTCGCCGTGCTGCGCCTCATGATGGCCCGCCCCGAGGGGATCCTCCTGGTGACCGGGCCGACCGGCAGCGGCAAGACCACCACCCTCTACTCGATGCTGAACCACCTCGACTCCGAGTCGGTCAACATCATGGCCCTGGAGGATCCGGTCGAGTATCCGATGGAGCGGATCCGCCAGACCTCGGTGAACGAGGCGGCGCGGCTGACCTTCGCCAGCGGGGTGCGCAGCCTGCTGCGCCAGGACCCCGACGTCATCCTCGTCGGCGAGATCCGCGACGCGGAGACGGCGGAGATGGCGTTCCGGGCCGCGATGACCGGCCATCAGGTGTATTCGACCCTGCACGCGAACTCCGCGGCCGGCGCCGTCGCGCGGCTGAGGGAGACCGGCCTGTCGCCCGGGGTCATGGCCGGCAACATCATCGGCATCATCGGCCAGCGTCTGGTGCGGAGGCTCTGCGGGCACTGCCGGAAGCCCTACGAGCCGGCTCCGCTCGAACGCCGGATCCTCGGGCTCGACCCGGGGCCGGAGAGGCCGCCGGCCTACCGGGCAGGAGGATGCGAGCGTTGCGAGCACCAGGGCTACCGGGGCCGACTCTCGCTGATGGAGCTGCTGAGGTTCGATGCCGAGATCGACGAGCTGGTCTCACGCGGCGCGACGACCCGCGAGATCGCGAAGGCGGCCGGCGCCAAGGGCTTCCGCCCCCTCGCCGAGGACGGCATCCGCCGGGTGCTGGAGGGGCTGACGAGCCTCGAAGAAGTGTCGCGGGTGGTCGATCTGACCGGCCGGATCGGCGGCTGAGGACGGCCACGTGCCCCTGATGCGCTACAAGGCGATGGACGAGCGCGGCCGGCGGCACACCGGCCGGATCGAGGCGGCGAACGCGGCGGATCTGGAAGGGCGTCTGTCGCGGATCGGGCTCGACCTCATCTCGTTCCGGGAAGCGAAGGCGGTCCGCACGGTCGGCCGCAGCCGGGTGCGTCGCGGGGATCTGGTCGGATTCTGCTTCCACATGGAGCAGCTCCTGACGGCCGGGGTGCCGGTGATCGAAGGGCTCGCGACCCTGCGCGACTCGGCCGGGAATCCGCGCCTGCGCGAAGTGCTCGCGGCCCTGGTCGAATCGGTCCAGGGCGGCGAGACCCTCTCGGGAGCGATGCGCGAGCACCCTCGGGTGTTCAGCGCCGTCTTCGTCAACCTGGTCCGGGCCGGCGAGCATTCGGGCCGGGTCGGCGAGATCCTCGGGAGCCTCAACGAGCACCTGAAGTGGCAGAACGAGCAGATGGCCCTGGCGCGGCGGCTGCTCATGTATCCGTCCATCGCCGGGGCGGTGGTCATGCTCGTGGTGGTCTTCCTGATGACCCATCTCGTGCCCCAGCTCGTCTCCTTCATCGAGGGGATGGGGACGGAGCTGCCGGCCCATACCCGGGCGCTCATCTTCGTCTCGGAGGTCTTCGTCGCGTACTGGTACCTCATCCTGCCCGCCCCGATCGCCGCATTCGGCCTCGCCGGCATGCTCTACCGTCTCAGTCCCGCCGTGGCGTACGCGGCGGACGACTGGAAGCTGCGGGTCTGGCTGGTCGGTCCCATCATGAAGAAGATCATCCTCGCCCGGTTCGCGGGCAGCTTCGCGCTGCTCTACGCATCCGGGATCACGGTGCTGGAGTGCATCCGCATCTGCGAGGGACTCGCCGGCAACCGGGCCGTCGAGGACGCCACCCGCCGGGCGGGCAGGATGATCGCCGAGGGCGCGGGGATCAGCGCGGGGTTCGAGGCGACCGGGCTGTTCTCGCCGCTCGTGCTGCGGATGCTCAGGCTCGGTGAGAGCACCGGCGGGCTCGACACCGCGTTGCTCAACGTGAGCCGCTACTACAACCGCGGCGTGACGGAGTCGATGGAGCAGCTCCAGGCGATGCTCGGGCCGACGATCACCCTCGTCCTCGGCGCGATCCTGTTCTGCGTGATCGTGTCCGTCCTCGGCCCCATCTACGACCTCGTCACCGGGCTCGGCATCTGATGGCGGACTGGCGGGCCTTCGTCGTATCGGGAAGCCGGTTGACCGTGCACCACCGGTACGGATCGACGCTCCTCGATCCGTTCTCGTTCGACGCGGACGAGGAAGGGCTCGCGCGGTTCACTCGCTACCTTGCACGGTTCCCGCGTGACGTCACCGGCCTCATCGCCGACGTGATGGAGGACTTTCGGGAGGAGACCGTTCCCCATGCGCTTGCCTGGGACCGCCGCGCGCTGCTTCGCACCAGAGCGGCCCGGGCGTTCCCGGACGCGCGCTACGTCCACTCGGCGAGGCTGGGACGGGAGGCGGAGGGCCGGCGTGACGATCGTGTGCTGTTCAGCGCGGTCACCCGCCCCGAAGTCCTCGTCCCGTGGCTTGCGCCGATGGCGCGGCACGCGATTCCGCTGGCCGGCATCTGCTCCCCCGCCATGCTCACCGGGGCGATGCTCGAGGCGATCGGGGCCGAGGGCGAGCACGTGCTGGTGGTCTCGCTCCAGTCCGGCGGGGGGCTCCGCCAGACCTGCTTCCGGCGCGGGCGGCTCCGGATGTCGCGCCTCGCCGCCATGCCCGACCCTGCCGCCGACGGGTACGGACACCATGTCCTCGCCGAGGTGGAGAGCACCCGCCGCTACCTGGGCAGCCTGCATCCGGAGACGAACGAAAGCCGGCTCGAAGTGCATGTGCTGAGCCATGGCGAACCGCTCGAGGATTTGCGGCGCGAGCTACGGCGCGATACCGGCGGCGACGTCCGGGCCGTGTGCACCCCCGTGGATCTGGCCGAGGTCGCACGCAAGCTTGGAATGCGCGGGTGGGGCGGCGGGCCGGTGGCCGATCGGCTCTTCGTCCACGTCCTGGCGAGACGACGGGCGCCACCGAACCACTACGCGACACCGGTGGAGACGAGACACTACTCGATGCTGCGGGCCCGTGGGTTCCTGAACGCCGCCAGCGCGGGGCTGGTCGCCGCGGGCTGCCTCTTCGGCGGGGTGACGTTCCTCGAAGGCGTGCTCGGAAGCGGATACGCGCGCACCCTCGCGTTGCAGTCGATGCTCTACGAGCACCGGTATCGCGCGGCGCGGGCGGAGCTGCCGCCGGCGCCGGCGGAGCCGGCCGACCTCGAACGGGTGGTCTTCGCGGCGGAGACCCTGCGCCGCCGCCGCGCGGACCCGATCGATCTCTTCGAGCTGGTCAGCCACGCGCTGGCCGGCTTCCCGCGGGTGCGCATCGACGGCCTCTCCTGGCGGGCCGGCGACGAGCCGGGGGCGCCCTCGGACGACGGGGCGGGTGTCGAGGACGGCGATGATCGCCTCGCGCCGGCCGCCGCCGCCGGCGGGGAGCCGCGGCGCGAGCCGGAGGTTCCGTTCCGGATCGGGCTCGTCAGCGCGAGAATCGAGCCGTTCGACGGCGACTATCGCGCCGCCGTCGATACCGTTCGAGAGTTGGCCGGGGTGCTCGCGGCCTCGCCGGGCGTCGAACACGTCCGGGTGACGAGACCCCCGCTCGACCTGAGCTCGGGGCAAACCCTGAGCGGAGATACCGGGACCTCCGCCGAGACCGCGGAGTTCGAGCTCCGGGTGGCGCTGCGCGGCCCGGCCTCCCATCCGGCGGGAGCTTGAGTCGGTGACGGGTCGGGCGGCGAGGGGGTTGGAATCGTGACGCCCCGCCGCCACGACTCCCGAGCCGCGGGCCGGGGTCGAGGGTTTCCGATGCACGCCATCGACTGGTCTGCGCTACGCGGCTCCATCGTCCTGCTGGCGTTCGCCCTGGCCATCGGGGCCGCCGCGGCCGGCGGCGCCATCCGGTTCCACCACGGCGCGGTGCAAGGCTACGAGCGGGAGAAGGCGCGGCTCGTATCGATGAGGGCCCGGTATCGCGCGATCGACGACCAGAGACGGCTGATCGAGACCTGGCTGGCGCCGTTCCGTGCGCTGGAGGCGGCGGGGGTGATCGGAGAGGAGCGGCGGCTCGAGTGGATCGAGACCTTGCGCGCCGCCGCCGCCCGTGCCGGGTTGCCGTCGCTTCGGTACCGGATCGAACGTCGGACCGCGTACGAGGCCGGACTCGACCTCGAAGGAGCCTATCGGCCTTTCGCCACGGTGGTGCATCTGGAGGCGGGACTGCTGCACGAGGGCGACCTCGAGCGGCTGCTCCGGGAGCTTGAAACGCAAGACACGGGGCTGTACCGGATCGAACGCTGCGAGGTGCGCCGCGCGGGTCCGCGCTTCATCATGCGCCCCGGCGCGATCAATCTCTCCGCGGACTGCGCTCTGCGCTGGATTACGCTCGCACGGCCCGGGGAGCAGACGTGAGCGGGCTCGCGCGGGCGTCGGGCGTTGCGCCCGATGCTTCCCTTCCGTTCCTCCGGATGGTGGATCCGTTCCTTCCGACGGCGAGCGGTTCGCACCGCGGCGCGGCCGGCGGGGGGCTCCGCGTCGCCCCGTTCCCGCCGGCGGCTCGCCGCCGGTGGAGCGCGTGGACCGCGCCCGTGCCCGTCGGCATGCTCGGAAGCATCCTCCTGTCCCTGTTTCCGGCCACCGATTCGTACGCGGAGCAGCGGATCGGCCGGCTCTTCTCGAGCCCGGAGCAGCGGATCGAGCTCGACCGGATGCGCAACGATCCCGGTCCCGGAGTGGAGGCGGAGCCGATCGTCGACCGGGCCGGGCCCGATTCCCGGCACGAGCCGGCAAGCCATCGGCCGGCGCGCCCGGTGACCGTCAACGGGGTCGTGCTTCGCGGCGACGGACACCGGGTGGCGTGGATCGACGGCGTGGAGACCGCGGCGGGAACGACGACCCCCGCGGGTGTCCGCATCGAAGCACAGGCGCCGGGCGGGGGACTCCGCATCCGGTTGCCGGAAGGCCGGGCGAGCGCCGTTCTCAAGCCGGGCCAGGCCCTCGACGCGAACGGCAGGGTGCGCGAGGTCTACGAGCGTCGCCCCGCGGATACCGCGGCCTTGCCCTCAGCGCTTCCTCGCCGGCGCCGGGAGCATCTCCCCCATTCGTTCCAGGGCCCGCCGGATGTTCCCGATGCCGGCGGCGTAGGAGAATCGCAGGTACCCCTCGCCGAACGCGCCGAAGCTGGTGCCCGAGATCGCCGCAATCCCCGCCTCTTCCAGTAGACGTCGCTGGAGGGTGTCGCTCGACGCCCCGGTTCCGGTGATGTTCGGAAACGTGTAGAACGCGCCGCCGGGGCGGCGGCAGGTGACGCCGGGCAGGGCGTTCAGTCCCTCGACGATCACCGCGCGGCGCTCGTCGAAGGCGGCGACCATCCGGCCGACGCTGTCCTGCGGGCCTTCGAGCGCGGCGATGCCCGCGAGCTGGGCGGAGGCGTTGACGCAGGAGTGGCAGTTCACCGCGAGCCGGGTCGCCCCCTCGACGAGGGGTTCGGGCCATACCGCGTAGCCCAGCCGCCATCCGGTCATCGCGTAGGTCTTGCTCCAGCCGTCGAGCAGGATCAGGCGGTCCGCGATCTCGGGATAGCCGAGCAGGCTCACGTGCTCGCGGCCGTCGTAGGTCATGCGGGCGTAGATCTCGTCGCTCAGGACCGCGACGTGCGGATGCTCGACGAGCCCGGCCACGAGCCGGTCCAGCGCCTCGCGCGGGATGGCGCCGCCGGTGGGGTTGGCGGGGGAGTTGACGATGACGAGGCGGGTGCGCGGGGTGACGAGGGAGAGCACCTGGTCGGGGTCGAACGAGAAGTCCTTCTCCTCCGGTAGCGGGATCGGCACCGCGGTCGCCCCGCTGAAGCGGATCGCGGATTCGTAGATCGGAAACCCCGGATTGGGGTAGAGGATCTCCGCCCCCGGCTCGCCGAACATCATCATCGCGAAGAACATCGTCACCTTGCCGCCGGGGACGACGACGATCCGGTCGGGATGCACCTCGACCCCGCGGCGGCGCAGGAGGTCCGCCGCCACCGCCTCGCGGATGCGCGGGATCCCGGGAGACGGGGTGTAGCCGTGGTGGCCGTCGCGCAACGCCTTCATCCCCGCCTCGACGACGTGCGGCGGGGTCTTGAAGTCCGGCTGGCCGATCCCGAGGTTGATGACGTCGCGTCCTTCCCGCGAGAGCGCCTCGGCCCGGGCCAGGACCTCGAACGCGGTCTCGGTGCCGAGCACCGACATCCTGTGTGCCTGCTGCATCGCCATCCTCCTGGGCCATCCTCCTGGGCCATCCTCCTGGGCCATCCTCCTGGGCCATCCTCCTGCACATCGGCTTCGGGCGCGATTCAAAGCGCTTGCGCTCACTCGTTCAATCCATCGATCGCTTCCAATCGGTCGATCGCTTCACGGGCGCGTTTCCGAATCCGATCGGCGTCGGCGACGGCATTGGCGACGTACTCGTTCACACAGGCGGCGAAACGTTCCATCGAGGCGTTGTAGGCGCCGACCTTCGCCGTGTAGGCCTCGGCCTTCGCGTTGTAGATGCCGGCCTCCGCGTTGTAGGCGTCGACCTTCGCGTTGTACTCGGCGATCGCCTCCTCCGTCTCGAACGTCTCCGGGCGCTCGGGGACCTCCGGCGGCTCGGGGACTTCCGAGCGGTCGGGGATCTCCGGCGGCTCTTCGCACCCGGGGCCGGGATAGCCTTCCGGGAGGTTCGAACCGGCCGCCGCGACGGTGCCGCTGGCCGCGACGAACGCAATGACCGCGAGCATTCGCGGTATTCGCCTCAGGGGTGGATTCATGCGCTTTCGAGTCCGAGTGGATCGTCCGGATCGAGACCGGGCATGAGTGGCGTTCGCCGGTCGACGCCGGTGAGCTGGTACACGAGCCCGAGCCAGTTGTTGAACATCGCCTTGCCGGTGTCCGTCCAGGTGTTGTCGAGCCGGGACTCGAGCTCGGCATCCGGAAAGGGCGGGGGTGGCGCATCGTGCGCCAGCGCCTCCAGTACGGCGTCACGATGGGAATCGAGGAGCTCGCGGGCCGGAGCCGCGAAGTAGTGTTCCGGATACATGGGATGGTCCTTTCGTTCGCCGGCGGTGAAGCGGGCCACCTCGCGCTTGTACTCCTTCGCCAAGCTCACCTTGTCGTACTCGGGGTGGCCCTGGAAGAACACGAAGCGGAAGCCGTCGGCGCTCACTGCGAGATGGATCCCCGCCTCCTCGCTCTCACTCAGCACCTGCACACCGGCCGGCTCGACGTCCGCCCGGGTCACCTCGTAGACGTGCGAATGCGGCGCATCGAAGCGGGTGTTCAAGTTGGCGACCAGCGGATGGCCGGCGAGGTTGCGGTGCTGGTAGACGCCCCAGCGCTTGTCCGGGAGGCAACGCCGGCGGGCGACGCCGTGGAAATGCTTCAGACAGGCGTGCGTCGCCAAGCACGAGCATACCACCGAGCAGACGTGCCCGGCCGCCCACTCCATGACCTCGACCAGGGGGCTCCAGAACGGCTCGTCCTCCATCTCCGGCAGCGCGGGATTCGCGCCGGAGATGATGAGTGCGTCCAGGCCGGCGGCGCGCACGTCGTCGAACGATTCGTAGTAGCGGTCGATGTACCCGCGCGCCTTCGGGCCGCGCGCGCCGGCATCGACCGCGAACGGATGCACGTGGATCTGCGCGATCCGGTTGCACGATCCGACGAGGCGCATGAACTGCCGCTCGGTCGCCTCCAGCGCCGCGTCCGGCATCATGTTGAGCAGCCCGACGTGCAGCTCCCGGATGTCCTGGCGCCGGGCCCGATCGAGCGACAGCACCTCCTGCCCGTCCGAGCGCAGGCGCTCGAAGCTCGGCAGATCGGAGTGGGCGACGAGGGGCATCGAGGTGGCTCGGGCAGGCAGGTGGTTCGGTGGCGGCTCAGGCGACGGCACTGCCGGCCTCGGTGTCGATGGTGCGGGCGACGAGGTCGATGAAGTCCCGCTCGTCGCGCACCGCCTCGGCGGCGGCGGCGGTGATGGTGTAGCCGCAGGCGGAGGCGATCCCCTCGTAGAGGGGCCGGCGACGCTCGACGAGGCGCGGGAAGATCCAGCGCACGAACCGGTCCGGGTCCATGGCCTCCGGCGAGGCGAGCCCTTCGAGCTCCAGGTACCGGGCCAGCGAGCGGCGAAAGAACGGCTCGTCGTAGTAGAGCGGCTTCGGGTGGCTTTGCTGGCGGCGGATGAGCTCCTGCTCCATGCTCTCGTCGGCGCGGATGTACACGATCATGGTCCGTGCGGCGAGCAGCTCGATGGTCCGGGGGTCGTCGAGCTCGCAGACGCTGCCGCCCGCGTCGTTGATGAAGTGCGGGTAGCCGTAGATGTCGCGGGCCTTCTCGACGAACGCCACCACGTCGCGCATCGCGTTGATCTCCGCCTCGTGGTGGAGGCGCTGGCGGGCCAGGAACTCTTCGCAGGCGAGTCCGCCCTTCGATGGATCGCCGACCTTGCCGAGGAAGGTCGAGAGCGGCTCCAGGTTGTGGACGGTGATGTTGCTGCCGATGTAGATGGAGTCGCTGCACAGGAGCCCGCGCAGGAACGGCACCTGCATCGCCGCGCGCTTCACGTTGTCGACGATCGGCTCCGCGAGGTACTTGGTGCCGATACGGTAATCGCCCGAGTAATGGAACCACCCGGTCTTCGGGAGCTTGTTCGCCAGCGTCGTCTTGCCGACCCCGGACATGCCGAGCAAGGTGATCGCCTTGTGTTCCCACCGCAGGAACTCGTCCCGTGCCATCTTCACGGCGTTCCTTCCCCCAGGAAGTCGCACGCTCGAGCAACGGGCCGCGAGGATAACGCATCGTACTCGCTCAGCGTCACGATTCGAACGTCATTCCGGTGGTCGATTGCCCTGGATCATCGTCGGCGCCCCTCGCTCGCCTCGTCCTGGCCGTAGTCCTGGGCCGAGGTCCCCATTATCCCGGATTCCGTACCGCGGCGCTTTCCCGGGGCCGGCTTGCGCCGGGATCAGAAGGCGTCCCTGTTCACCGCGGCCTGCCTCGCCACGTCGCCGGACACCACCCCTGCGCGGACCAGCGCCGAGAGGTCCTGGTCGAGGGTGCGCATGCCGAATTGCCGCCCGGTCTGGATCGTCGAGTACATCTGGGCAATCCGGTTCTCACGGATGAGGTTCCTGATCGCGGGGGTCCCGATCATGATCTCGTGGGCGGCGACGCGCCCCCCGCCGCTCTTCTTGAGCAGGGTCTGGGAGATGACCGCCTTGAGCGACTCCGAGAGCATCGCCCGGACCATGTCCTTCTCCGCCGCCGGGAACACGTCGACGACGCGGTCGATGGTCTTCGCGGCCGAGCTCGTGTGCAGGGTTCCGAACACCAGATGGCCCGTCTCGGCCGCGGTCAGGGCAAGCCGGATGGTCTCCGGATCGCGCATCTCGCCGACGAGGACGACGTCCGGATCCTCGCGCAGGGCCGAGCGCAACGCCTCGGCGAAGCCGAGGGTGTGCCGGTGGACCTCGCGCTGGCTGACGAGGCACTGCTTGCTCCGGTGCACGAACTCGATCGGATCCTCGATGGTGAGGATGTGCCCGCGCTCGGATTCGTTCTTGTGGTCGATCATCGCGGCCAGGGTGGTCGACTTGCCGGACCCCGTCGGCCCGGTGACCAGCACCACGCCGCGCGGCGTGCCGGCGACGTCCCTGAAGATCTCCGGGGCGCGCAGCCCCTCCAGGGACGGCACCCTCGACGGGATGGTCCGGAACGCCGCACCGGCGCCGCGGTGGTGGTTGAATGCGTTGGCGCGAAAGCGGGCGAGATCGGCGATCTCGAACGAGAAGTCCGTCTCGAGGCGATCCTCGTACTCCTTGCGTTGCGCATCGTTCATGACGCCCGAGACGAGACCGCGCACCGCCTCGTGGCCGAGCGCCGGCACTTCGATACGGCGCAGGTCGCCGTCGACCCGAATCATGGGTGGAAGCCCGGCCGAGAGATGCAGGTCGGACGCCCCGTTGTTCACTCCGAACGCGAGCAGATCGCGGATGTCCACTCCTTCCATGCCGTCCATTCCTCCGTCGTGTACCGCCTCCCTGGAAGATCGCCGATTCGCGCAACGCATGGGAATCCGCCACAAGCCCGGCGCATGTAGGACAATGCCTCGTTCGGAGGGTGCCGGTGAGGACACCACGATGCACGATATCGAGACCGCACTCGACACCGTTCGGACCCGGATCCGGGAGGCGGAGCGGCGTTACCGCCGGGAGCCGGGCTCGGTGGCGTTGCTCGCCGTGAGCAAGACCAGGCCCCCGGAGGCGGTGCGGGCCGCGGTCGCGGCCGGCCAGCGCGCATTCGGCGAAAACCACCTTCAGGACGCGATGGCCAAGGTCGAAGCGCTCGGCGGGCAGAGCGTCTCGTGGCACTTCATCGGCGCCGTCCAATCGAACAAGACCCGGCCGATCGCCGGGCATTTCGACTGGGTGCACAGCATCGATCGGGAGAAGATCGCGGTCCGGCTCTCCGCCCGGCGCCCGGCGGAGCGAGGGCCGCTCGACGTCTGCATCGAGGTCGACGTGAGCGGCGAGGACACCAAGTCGGGCATCTCCCCCGAAGGGGTCGAGCCGCTCGCCCGAATCGTTCGCGAGCTGCCCGGGCTGCGTCTGCGCGGCCTCATGGCCATCCCCCGCCCCGAGCCGGACTTCGAGTCCCAGCGCATCCCGTTCCGGCTTCTTCGCGAGATCCTCGACGATCTCAATGCGAAAGGTCTCGGACTCGACACCCTCTCGATGGGCATGACCGGCGATCTGGAGGCGGCGATAGCGGAAGGAGCCACCATCGTCCGGATCGGAACCGCCGTCTTCGGGCCGCGATGAGCGCGATGGAAGGTGGTGGAAGAGGCCACCCGCCGATTCTTCCGATTGACATCTGTCGAGTTAACCATAGATTTTCGTCCCAATAACGCATAAGTCGCTTGGTCGTCCTCCACACATCAATGACTTGCGTACACCCGTCTCCTGCCTCGTTCTCACATACCTCGCTTTCCGCTACCCTTGTTCAACCATAGCTTGCTTGGCGCGGCCAGCGCCCCCTCGTCGCGTCGAGGCTGTCCTCCTGCCGCTTGCTCTGTTTTCCTCTCCTGCGCCTCCGTGCCTCGCGTCATCCACCCCTCCGATCGCTTGGCCCGTGCCCTCCGGGCGGCCGAGCAGGGGCTGTCGGTGGCGGAGCGTGCCGGCTTCAGCACCTTGGCGGACGGCGTCCGTGCCTCCGTGCTTGCTTCGGAGCGCCTCGTTCAGGTGCTCGAGCTCCTGGCCCACGGCGGCTTCTCCCCCCGTGGAGCCTCGTCTCCCGTGCCCACTGATCGGGTCGTCGGCGCCACAGCCGCTCTGCGCGCTGCGGTCGGGGTGCTTGCACAGACCACGCCTGGGATGTTTTCATCGCACTATGCTGCGTACCGCCGCAGCCTCGGCGAGCTCCTCGCGGTCGCCCGCGAGGTGGCAGGGGAGGGCGTGACGGCGCAGCGCCGGCCGGAGCCGAACGAATGGGACCTCTTCCGTCCGCCGATCTGCCCCCGGCGTATCTGGGCGTCGCTCCGCTCGGGCTCGGCACCGGCGATGTCGAGAGCTTCACCGGTTGCGTCGTGCGCCTCGGCAACGCGTTCGCCGTCCCGGCCTCGGTGCTCCTGACCCACTCCCTCAACGCGGTCCTCCCGCCCGCGCGGAGCGACCTCCACTACCGGCGCAACGGGGCGTTGAACGGGCCCGGGCCCGCTGTGCTGCATGCGGCTGACGGCATCGCACCGCTGACCGGTGAGCGCGATGCGTAGCGCCTGTCGTTCCACGGGCTTGTCGACCTGCTCCACCTCGTTGACCGCGACCTCGTGTCACCGACCCGCCGCTGGTGTCCCCTGTGCTGGGCTGATGACCCGGAGCCTTACGACCGCACGGCTTGGTGGCTCGCGGTGGTGGACGCCTGCCCGGTACACGGCTGCCTGCTGGAGTCGCGCTACGGGACATGCGGACGCCTCCAGCCATCGCTCACACGTGGTGTACGCTTGCTCGTACTGCGGCCACGAGCTCTCCGATTCTTCCTCCGCCACGGTGCTCCCGTCCGGCCCTGCCGCACAGCGTCTCCTCTGGTATGCCCATCAGGGGGCCGACCTCATTCACGGCGCCGAGGTCGTCGCCCTGATGCAGTCCGATGAGGCGGCGTCCCTGAGTGCTGCCTACGCGCGGCTTGCGGCGAAGGCTCGCGATGTAAGGCTCCGGGAGGTAGCGTCGGAGTTCGAGAAGATCGCACACGCCGCACGGCGCGCGCTGGCTGGGTCGAGGCGCTCTTCAGCGCCCTGTGGCGGCTCGGCGAAGAGGTGCTGGCGCTGTTCTCGCCGGCTGTGCAGGACGCGGTGAGGAGTTCCCGTTCGGGTTCTGGTTGACGGTGACATACACGAGCTTACGTCCTTCTTCCTTCGGAGCGGGCCTCGCCCTGTAATCGCGCCCTCGGGGCTGACTGGTCGGGTGGCATGCTTACTGTCTCCCCGTGACGGCCGAGCGACGGTCTGGCCAAGGGCACGTGGGGAACCATCTTTCGGTTAGGCCACCTGAGGGACGGGATAATCGTGAAAATCCACTTCTACAAGACCGATGTCGCCGACAGCGTCGACGGGATAGGCGATGTGCTCGGGCGTCTACAAGTCATGCCTCTCGACGACAGAGAGCGCATCGTCAACGGCAAGACGATGTTTCTGGAGCGATCTCGCGTGAGGCAAGGACTGCATGAGATGGAGTTCACTCAGCGACGCACGCACAACGGGCCTGGGTACTCCAGGCAAGGTCACGAAACCCAAGACTTCGACTTGGAGGAGAATGCAGGGTTTGGCGAGCAGACGGCTGCTGTCTGGTCGCCGCAAAATTACCTCGCTGCCCAGTACAATCACTACGGCGTTAGGCCATCTGCCATCGCTGTCTACTTGGAGCAGTTCTTTCGTCCCGATCCCGACTCTGACAGGCCGAGCCCCCTGTTTTCGCTCACCCCGGAGATCGACCCCGGGGTCTACGCCAAGTTCATCAACAGCCGAAAAAGGATGAAGCTGATTTGCGCGATTGATGCTGCAGCCATCCCCGAGGAGCTCGGGAGAAACAACGTGGCGCTTTCGACCGCAATGCAGCTACGCCACCAGACTGATGCCGGCAAGATTGAATTTACGTTGTCCTATGGCGAGGACAGGCGTGGAGGGAGTCTGAGAGGCATTCGCCGAATAGTCGAGCCCCTGTTGGGAACGGACACGGTGTCCAGCCTCCGGGTCTCGGTCAAGGAGGATTTGGACGCTACCACTGAGGTTCTTGACTTGATGAACCACCGCCAGACTGTTGTGGTTCCAGACGACCAGTTGGAGTTGACAGATGGGAAAAGACTGTCCTACCAAAGTCGTATACGCAGCATCCGGCGCGAGTTTCGCAGATGGCTACAGCAACGATAATCGAGGCTGTTTTCAGGCAGATGCGCATGACGTTGACCATGGAGCGATACTATCCGCTCGCGTGGGCGGTGGCGATAGCCGTACTGTGCTGGTGGCTTGATCTGAAGCTGCCCGCTGATCCGGGACGGTTGCTGAGTGCCACAGTGACATTCGGCGCAATCGCATCCGGGTTCGTCGGTACGTCCCTGTCCATTCTGACCGGCTTGGGTACCCCCGTTATGCGGAAAATCCGCCAATCGAGGTATGTGGACATTCTGCGCGCTTATATGGGCTGGGCTCTGGCCTCCGGGCTCGTTCTGTCCTGCACAAGCATTATTGGTCTGTTTTTGTCCGAGACATCTTTGACGCTTACGATTGTCTGGAGTGCGACGTTGATCTTCTGTATTACCTGTTTGTATCGCTTAGCGAAAGTGATGCTATTTGTCTTCAGTGACCCGGAGAATCTTCCGGACGGCTAGGAGTCTGCGCCGTAGAAAATATCGCGGCGGCGCAACGCGCCTGTACGTTGCCTGAAACAGGATTTTCCGTGTGATTTCTCATTTCAGGGCATTCACGCGCGCGAAAATTGACTGAAAACAGGACATTTTCATCAATGAATCTTCTGCGGCGCAGGCTCCTAGCCTCTATCTACTCATTCCGTTTCCCTCAGACATCTCCCCCCGCCGACTGGCAGGGGGGCTGCATCGCGCCTCGTGCTTATTGCATCACCGCTGGCAGCCCGTCACGGGGCGCCGGTGCATGCCGGGTTACGGGAGAATCCGCCAGCGTTCCAGCACGTTCCCGCGGCAGTCCGACCGCAGGGTTCCCTCGGTTGGTGCGCTGCAGGTCAGGGTGATCCCGCACCGTTCGCCGTTATCGAACCTGATTGTCATTGCTGCTGTCAGCCCTGTTTTCCGGTACGTGTAGCTTCCTGCCCAGGTAACCCCGTACTCCGTGAACGTTTGGCTGAGTCGAGATGGAGGCTGGAACCGGACTACCGAGTCGGAGAGCACCACCCGCTTGCCGGTCACCCGTGCGTTGAATCCTGCTGTGTCTGGGCATCCTTGAGGTTCGGGCTCCGGGACTGTCGCCGTCGCCGTTGATTGCGCGATTGCCGACAGGTTCGCGAGGTGTCCTGTGCCTGTCGCGCGCAGCAGGCTCATGACGTGGATCGGCTGGGTGGTCCGCACCTCCAGTCGCCATTTCCCTTCCCCGTCTCCCAGACGTCCCCTGAATCCCTCTGCCCCTTCCTCCAGCTCCTGTGCTGTGAAGGTCACACCCGCTCGCGCGGGTAGGGGCCCGTACAGGATTTCTTCGCCTGGGTTCCCCAGGTCGTCCCACCCTGTGATTTGCACGGGCAGATCGGTGTCTTGCGGGTTGGCCAGCCTGAGGATGCTTACCTTGGCGGTGTTGCTGGCCGGGTTGAAGAAGTCCACATCGTAGGCCCGGCCGCTTCCCACTTCGCGTCCCGGAATCGGCCGCGTCAGTTCGGCCAGGAACCCGTCGCCGGTGCGGTAGTACATCCCCGTGCGGAAGGGTTGGCTTCCCGCCATCACCAATCGCCACCAGCCCGTGCCATCCCCGAGTCCTGCGAAGTTGCCCCGGCCTCCCTGCTCGAGCTCGGTGCTTGTCAGGCTGACCGCCCCGATGCCTGGTACCGTCAGTGGCTGCGGCCCGAAGCGTCGTCCTGTGTCGTCGTAGCCGGTCACCTGCACCGTGATTGGTGCTGTCGTGTCGTTCAGGATCCGCAACAGAGACGGATGGCCGCTGCCTGCTGGTGCCACATAGGGCAGTGTCGCCGTCTGGCCCTGGGTGTTCCCCTGGGCGTTTGCCACCGTTCCTGCCGCTGCCATCACCAGCCACAGGACGGCTGGTGCCCAGAACAGCAGGAATCCTGCGTCTCTCGGCTTCATCGTCATTCTCCCCGTGCTGCCCCTGCCGGGTGGCAGGGGCTCCGGGGTTCATCGTACCGCGCCAGCACACCTGTCCGTCGTTGTTTCCGTCGCGCATGAACTCGTAGGCCAGATCGCCCCTCGTGACCGGTGCGATGCCGTGCTTGCGCGCTTCCTTGCATGTGATGCGGCCCCCGTTGTCGTCATACGCCGCCAACGCGTCTTCGACGACGGCCCTGGTGCCCGCCCCTCTTTTGCCTTCGGGTACACCATTGCGGTGCTCCGGCAGGTCGAGAGGGATGTTTTCATCGCACTATGCTGCGTACCGCCGCAGCCTCGGCGAGCTCCTCGCGGTCGCCCGCGAGGTGGCAGGGGAGGGCGTGACGGCGCAGCGCCGGCCGGAGCCGAACGAATGGGACCTCTTCCGTCCGCCGATCTGCCCCCGGCGTATCTGGGCGTCGCTCCGCTCGGGCTCGGCACCGGCGATGTCGAGAGCTTCACCGGTTGCGTCGTGCGCCTCGGCAACGCGTTCGCCGTCCCGGCCTCGGTGCTCCTGACCCACTCCCTCAACGCGGTCCTCCCGCCCGCGCGGAGCGACCTCCACTACCGGCGCAACGGGGCGTTGAACGGGCCCGGGCCCGCTGTGCTGCATGCGGCTGACGGCATCGCACCGCTGACCGGTGAGCGCGATGCGTAGCGCCTGTCGTTCCACGGGCTTGTCGACCTGCTCCACCTCGTTGACCGCGACCTCGTGTCACCGACCCGCCGCTGGTGTCCCCTGTGCTGGGCTGATGACCCGGAGCCTTACGACCGCACGGCTTGGTGGCTCGCGGTGGTGGACGCCTGCCCGGTACACGGCTGCCTGCTGGAGTCGCGCTACGGGACATGCGGACGCCTCCAGCCATCGCTCACACGTGGTGTACGCTTGCTCGTACTGCGGCCACGAGCTCTCCGATTCTTCCTCCGCCACGGTGCTCCCGTCCGGCCCTGCCGCACAGCGTCTCCTCTGGTATGCCCATCAGGGGGCCGACCTCATTCACGGCGCCGAGGTCGTCGCCCTGATGCAGTCCGATGAGGCGGCGTCCCTGAGTGCTGCCTACGCGCGGCTTGCGGCGAAGGCTCGCGATGTAAGGCTCCGGGAGGTAGCGTCGGAGTTCGAGAAGATCGCACACGCCGCACGGCGCGCGCTGGCTGGGTCGAGGCGCTCTTCAGCGCCCTGTGGCGGCTCGGCGAAGAGGTGCTGGCGCTGTTCTCGCCGGCTGTGCAGGACGCGGTGAGGAGTTCCCGTTCGGGTTCTGGTTGACGGTGACATACACGAGCTGGGGCCTTCAAGACAATCGTTCGCGCCTCCCTCAGCAGTCCTATTGCGAACGGAATGAGTAGATACGGGCATAGGTGTCAGTCTAAGCCCGTAACGACTCATCCCGTTCCCGAATGTGGTTAAGGGTGACTTCACCTAGACCGTGTACGAGTGTTACCTGGGCTGATCCACTGGTACGAACTGACGGATCCCCTGTCGGAACATGGTGGCCCTTACGCGGATTGGTCCAGATCCTTTTACTTCCAGCGTCCACCAGCCTTCCGGATCCGACACGTTAAACGCCGCCTCAACGTGACGCATCAGAACTTTCACACTGCGATAGGCCGGAAGCTCATGCCGGTACGTCCCGAACTCCTCCCCCGCATCGTTCCGTCCCGTCACGGTGAAGGTGATGTCCTTGCCATCCGGATTCGTGATGCGTATCCAGTGGTCGGGAGTGCCATCGTCGCCTGCCAGAGCCCGCGGCATTGCAGTGATGTACGCTACCTGCGGCTCTGGCGTTTCTGGAAAGGGCGGTGTGCCCTGACCCAGACCGCTGAACGTGAGTATGTGCCCGAGCCTTCTGCCGTCTTTTACGACACAGGCCCAGTTGTCTGTTTGGAGCACGTCATGAGCTTGCAGATCGATTTGGAAGATCGGGGATCCCGAGGTGCTGTATCTACGCCATACCCCGTCTCCCTGCCCATTGGGTTCCGAAAAACTGCTGTACAACTGGCATGTCCTGTCGATACAGGAGCTTTCCGGGTCGTCAGGGTCCCACCGGTAAAAGAATTGCACATACCGTTCGGGTTCGGTGTGGTCGTAGCTGAATCCGATAAGCCCTGTGTGGTCATTATTTAAGTCGCCCCATGTTCGCCGATCGTTTTCTTCGTTACCGAGGTCACAAACTGTTTCGTGTTCGTGCGCCGCCGCCGCTCCCGACAGACCCACCAGTACTGCTGCTGTGATCAATCCTCTCTTCATCGTCTTGTCTCCTGGTTCACCCATTCGGTGACGAGGTCGTGGAGCCGGACCATGGGTGTCTTCTCTGAGTGTCGGCGTAAGCCGCGCCGGCTCCGTTCTGTTTCTACTCCCTTCCCACTACTTCTCGCGTTGAGGCCTTTGACCTCGGTTGGATTCCCCGGCACTCGCACCCGTAGCTCGGCCGGACCACCGTAGGCTACAGCATGAGGGCGGCGGACTCTACAGGCCGCACTTCCACACGGAATGAGTAGATAGGGGCAATCGGGAAGACAAGCTCGGAACTACTCATTCCGCAGAATTATTGTCGACTTCCGTCACCACGACCGCAACCCGTTGTTTTTGAAGACATGGCCGTTTCCCCGCTGGGCTTATCGGCACGGCTGCCTTCACGACCTCCAGGCCCCTCGCTGTCGTGCTCGCGGGTACTCGTTCCGGGGGAGCGCGACCTGGCCGTGCTTTATGGGCTGGCGCGGGCGCTGGTGATGGTGCTGATGACCCGTGCTCGGGGCTCGGATCGGACGGTCGAGTTGAGGCACGTGAGGTGCCCGGATGTCGCACCGCTTCGTGCTGCAACGACTCGCGCACGGTGGCCGTCTTGCTTCGCCTGTGGTCGGATTCTGCGACAGCTCCCACACTGAGGGCGCCATTAGCAACCTCCTCGACGCGGTGCACGGACGGTCCGGGGTCGCCGCACCGGACCTGGGGCGGAAGCTCGCGTTCGAGGTCGGGCCTCGGTTCTCTGGTTCGGCTTAGTCGTCCCCTTGTCCTCTCCTTTCGACTTCCGTGACCACTTCTTCGAGTGCTTCCAGTGCCTCTGTCACTCGCTTGGTCAGATCCAGGCTGTGTCCTCGCAGTCGAAGTGGGAATCCTTTTGCTTTTGCGATTTCCTTTTCTCCCGCCTCCGGCCGCCGTCCATGTGCTACGGCTGTGTTCCTGATGTGGTTCAGCTCGTCAAGCGGTTCCAGGATCGTGTTCCGCTTCCCCTGATCCACCTTCTGTCGGTGTAGCCAGCCCCTGAGTGCAGCCAGTGGCCCGCGTTCCCCGCTCTTCCCGGATTTGTCCTCTCCCTCCCGGAAGTACTTGGTCGTCAGATTCTCCACGGTGCACTGGTGGAGCTTCCCCACCGATTCCTTCCATAGCGTCAACGCATCTCCGTTCGTGCACGGCAGGTACCGCTCTACTGCCTGCTCGTTGTGTGTGGTCCACCACGCGCTATTTTGTCGCTGCTGCCGTTCGGCGAACCGTCGTAGCCGGTTGGTCGGTGTATCGGGTCCGAGTTCCCCTTCGATGTCCGTTCTGTACGCCCGTTCTGCGATCTTTCCGCGTGGCTCTTCGTTGTGCGCCTTCCAGTGTAGTTGCTCTTTCAGGGGTAGCTGTCCCAGGTCCACCAGGTAGGTGTGGACCTGCCCCTCTTCGTTGATGTCGTACGTCTTCAGCTCCCAGGCCTCCCTTGCCCTGATCTGTCGTTCTTCCACTTCGTATCTTTCAGGATCACCCAGGTACTTGCTTAGCACTTCTGGATGGAAGAACGCAGGTGTGATCTCCAGGCACCGTTCGTCAGGTTGGTCGAAATAGGAGCGAAGTGCTTCGCGTGTTACTCGTGACCGTCTCGGCCGCCTGTTCTTGTCTCCATCTGGCAGGTACGGCCAGCAGATGAATTCGATCTCCTCTTCCCTTGGCACCTCGCCTTCTCCTTCGTCTTCCATGCTGTCCACTTCGACTCGGCGGGCGCCACGGATGTACGCCCATCTTTCGTGCTTCGCGGATCGTCGGTACACCATCTGCTCCTGCTCTACCAGATCCTCCCCTGCCGTCGTCCACCCTGCGAACGCCATCTCTGACGCCCAAGTTCCGTCGAGGAACTGGACCAGCTCCAATCCTCCCTGCGTGTACTGCGATCGGACCAACACGTTCGATACGACCACGATCCTTGATTGGGTTCCGCCCGCTTCTGCGTAAGTTCCCTCGATGATCAGTGGTTCGATTCGCCCGGTGTCCCCACTCCATCGTCCCCAGCTCCTGTACTCGGGGTACCAGTGCACCCCCTCCGGGAGTGTCATTCGCTGATCGATCTCCGTGTAGTCCTCGTCACCTGTCCGGCAGGTTGCTCGTCGCCGGTACGTTATCGCGTATGCGTCTTCGAGTGCTTCGTTTCCCCACTCCATCCCGTAGGGTCTCAGCCCCTGTGCGCCATAGCACCATCCTTCGTCGCATCCGTTCCAGCTTGCGGCATCCGCTCCCGTACTTTGTCTCTCCCAAGTGCCTTGTTTTGTCATCATCCCCCAGACAACTGTTGACCCCTGTCCGGGTACGCACGCGCTGGCGTAAGCCACGACCCATCCTTGCCTGTCTCGCTCTTCCAGCCACGCAAGCAAGGCTTCCTCGTTCCCCCTGCTGTTCGTGCCCGGACGGAACGACGTGATCCGTGCGAGCTCCTCTGCTGCTTTGTCGGCGGCGTGCTTGTCCATCATTGGGTGCATCCTTTTCGATCCTTCGGTGAGCGCGGGCTGTATCCTACTCGTACAGCAAGTTATTCGCCCCTGCCCCGGGGCACTGAAACCGTGTCTCTGACCCTTCGCCTTCGTCCGTCGGGCTCGGTGCCTACATCCTTCTCCCCTCGCGTCGATACCGCCGAGTCCCCTGTCGTCGTAGCCGGCCCGCCCCGCATCCTCGGGATCAGGTGGTCCATACACAGGTTGTCCGTCGACCCGCAGTAGCAGCATGCCTGTGCTTCGGTCATCTTGGTCCGCTCGTCATCGTAGAGCGACCGCATCTTGATTGTTCCGTTGACCAGTCCTTTCTTCAGCTTCGCGTGGATCATGTGGTCTGTCTTCGTGTACTGCGTCCTGCCGTCCTTCAGCGCGGCGTGTGCCCGGCCCAGCATGGCGTAGCTCGCGGCGATCTGCTCCCGCACCGTCGTCGGTTGTCTTCTCTTCATCCCCTTCGCCCTCTACGCGGTGGCCGCATTGCGGTATCGGCGCTGGTGTGCGTCCATGAGCACGTCATGGTATCCAGCTCATCG
Source organism: Gammaproteobacteria bacterium (assembly GCA_965204915.1). Classification (GTDB taxonomy): domain Bacteria; phylum Pseudomonadota; class Gammaproteobacteria; order HK1; family HK1; genus HK1. The sequence continues at coordinate 1,583,682 of OZ242023.1, forward strand.
GACTTGTGCCTGGGAGGAGTGAAGCTCGGTGGGTGCGCCCGGTGGCCAGCCGGGCGCGGGGGCGTGATTGCACCGGCACGATCGACTCCGTGTGCCCGCGGGCCGCGTGATCGCATGCGCCGCTTCCTGGAGGCTGCGTCGACACGCCCGTTTTCGTCAAGCTCGGCGCGCAATAGCTCGTCGTTCCGCTTCCGTGTATCGTATCGCCTTCAGAACCCCGCGTTCGCCGAGCCTCCAGTCTCCTGTTGAGCTGCTGTCTATCCCGATTAACCATAGGTTGGTGTTGCCCGACAATAAAGCATAGGTCGCTTGATCAGAGTGCTCTATGTGTTAATGGACACGACCACTCGATCGATACCGTCACCACATCCGGCGAGGCGGTCGGCGAGGTCGTGCCGATCCATGACCGGCGCTGGGCGATGGTCCACGCCATCGAGGCGACGGACGACCGGATCGCGCGCATGAAGCGGCTCGGGGCCGGCGCGACGGTGACGGCCAACCTCATGTCCATGGCGGGCGGCCGGTTCGACCTGCAAGAGAGCGGTGGGCGCGCGATGCCGATCCGCCGGGTTCGACGACTTGAGACATGGTGTGTCATGGCGGCAATACCCGACTTCGAGCTCGATCCGGCGCTCCCTCCCCATGGATGTGATCCGACCCGCCCTTGGGTGGAGCCGATCCCGGAGGGTGCGTCGAGATGAGCGGTTCGTCCCGCGCGGTGCTGATCACCGGCTGCTCCAGCGGCATCGGGCGGGTCGCCGCCGACACGCTGCGGGAGCGGGGCTACCGGACGTTCGCCACCGCGCGGCGCGCGGAAGACGTCGAGCGCCTCGCGGCGGACGGCCACGAGAGCCTCCGGCTCGACCTCACCGACGCGCAAAGCATCGACGCCGCGCTCGACGAGGTGCTCGCCCGCACCTCCGGCCGCCTCTACGGGCTGTTCAACAACGGAGGCTTCGGCCAGCCGGGTGCGGTCGAGGACCTCACGGCGGAGGTGCTGCGCGCCCAGTTCGAGACCAACGTGTTCGGCTGGCATGCGGTGGCCCGGCGCGTGCTGCCGGTGATGCGGGCGGCGGGCGAAGGGCGGATCGTGCAGAACAGCTCCGTGCTCGGACTGGTGGCGCTGCGGTATCGGGGGGCCTACAACGCCTCGAAGTTCGCGATCGAAGCCCTCACCGACACGATGCGGCTGGAGCTGCACGGCAGCGGCGTATACGCCTGCCTGATCGAGCCCGGTCCGATCACGAGCCGCTTCCGCGCCAACGCGTTCGAGGCGTTCAAGCGCAACATCGACGTGGGGTCGAGCCCGCATCGCGAGGTCTACCGCGCCGTCGTGAAGCGTCTCGCGGACGAGGACCGGGAGGCGCCCTTCACCCTGCCCGAATCGGCGGTGGTCGCGAAGCTGCTGCACGCGCTGGAGAGCGCGCGGCCGAAGGCGCGCTACCACGTGACGGTTCCGACCCACGGGCTCGCGTTCCTCAAGCGGGTGCTCCCCACCCGGTGGCTGGATACGGTGCTGCGCAGGATCTCCGACACGGAGACCCGCTGACGGCGTTCGGCGGGCACCGCCACAGGACGTTGCCATGACCACGGAAACGAACGGCGGCGGGGGCAACCGTGCCTGCCGAACCCGTTGCCGGCATGACCACGGGGCATGACCATGACGACGGACCCGGGTCGGATAGCGGTGCTGGGCGCCGGGGTGGTCGGAGTCGCGACGGCGCATTTCCTCGCGAAGAACGGCCTCCGGGTCACCCTGGTGGAGCGCCGGGCGCAGGCCGGCCTGGAGACGTCCTTTGCGAACGGCGGCCTCGTCACCCCCAGCATGTCCGACCCCTGGGCGGCGCCCGGCACCCCCGGCCTGATCCTGCGATGGCTCGGCCGCGAGAGCTCGCCGTTTCTGCTCCGGCCGAAGGCGGTTCCGGGGCTCGCCTCCTGGGGGCTCGCGTTTCTCCGCCAGTGCAACCGGCGGGCATGGCTGCGGAACACCGGCGCGATCTACCGGCTCTGCCGCTACAGCCATGAGGCCCTGCGCGCCGTCGCGGACGACACCGGCATCGACTACGAGGCGAACCGAAGCGGCACCCTTCACCTGTTCCGGGACCGGTCCTCCATGGAGAGCACCCGGCACGTTGCCGCCACCCTGGGCGAGATGGGGGTTGCGTACCGAACGCTCGACGTCGACGCCTGCATCGAGCTGGAACCCACCCTCGAAGCGCATCGGACGCGCATCTCGGGCGGCATCCACTTCCCGGATGACGAGGCCGGTGACGCGCGCATGTTCACGCAGAAGCTCGCCGCGCGCTGCGCGGCGGACGGGGTCGAGATCCGGTACGGCGAGACCGTCGAGCGGATCGAGACGAGCGGGCGGCGTCTGGCCGCCATCGTCACCGATGCGGGACGGATCGACGTCGATACCTGTGTCGTGGCGCTCGGCAACGCCAGCGCGGCGCTGCTCGGGCCCCTCGGGATCAAGCTGCCGATCTATCCGGTGAAGGGCTATTCGATCACCTTCCCCGCCGGCCGATGGAATCGCGCGCCGATGGTCCCCTTCGTCGACGACGCCCGCAAGATCGGCATCGTGCGGATTGGCGATCGGGTGCGGGTCGCGGGGACGGCGGAGTTCACGGGGCACGACGGGAGCCTCAACCCGAAACGGGTCGCCAATCTCCGGGAGCTTTTCTTCGAGACGTTCCCGGACTACCCGGACAGGTCCGCCGGGGAGGCATGGACGGGCCTGCGGCCGATGACCCCCGACGGGATCCCGTACCTCGGCCCGACCCCGATCCGGGGGCTCTTTCTCAACACCGGACACGGCCATCTCGGCTGGACGATGTCCTGCGGCTCCGCGAAGGCGGTCACCGATCTGGTCATGGGCCGGCAACCGGAGATCGACTTGGCCGGCATGACCCTTGACGGTCGATAGCGGGCGCCACCGCGGCGGGTGCGCTGCCGGTATTCAAACCTCTCGCGTCTTCCGATGGGCGGAAGGCAGGCACGTCGTCTCGTGTTCCGATCTCATTATCTCCACGAAGCTGCCTCCCATCCCTGAAATCTCCGGCGAACCTGCGTCGGTTCCGCCAGTTGCCGGCGTAGCCCTTGAACTTCTTGCTGGCCGCGGGCCTGTTCGGAGCTGCCTGCGTTGCTGCTTCATACGTGGCGGCCATCTGCCCTCCCACCTCGGCGCGTGGCTCGGAGTCGAGCTTCGCGCTCGCACGGTAGAGGGCATCCCAAGTCGACCTGGTTCCGGCTACCATAGGAAACAGTCGCTTCGCGGGCATTGGGGAGGTTGCGATGCAAGGCGCTGCTGTTCGCACCCGGGCGAGTGAGGGGCGGTTGCGGCGCGCTATGGAGGGTCGTCGCTTACTGCGACGAGCCATGGGGCTGGGGCCGGAATACAGGCCCTACTTCGACGAGCTGCACGACGAGTGCATGGCCTCCGCCTGCGCGTCGGACTGGGAGTTTGCTCAACGCCTGAAGGCGGCAGGCTTCAGCGACGGGGCCGTGCGGGTGGATGCGGACGCCCGCGCCAGAAATGCGCAGTTGGACGACTTGTGGACACGAGCCGCATCGCGCTAGATGCGAACTTGATGCTGGCGGTCGATACCCGCCGCTTCTTGTGCGCCATTTCAGCCTTCGCCACGCAGGCGGTATCGCCGAACGCACACGCGCCAGCGAGGATCGGCGTCTGACGGCGGTGGGAGAGCAGCTATCCGCTACAGGGCTTTCAGGGACGGCAGCAGTGCCGCCAGCGCCGGGATCGAATACCGCTTCATCGTGTTCCCGGCCTTGTCCGATCCCCGATCCTGCCCACCGGAGCGAGGCGGCCGGGGATCCGTGATCATGGCGCCGGGAACCATCGTGCGGATCCGGTGCCGTCGCCGGCACGGTATCGCCCACCGCCCGATGACACCTGCACCGGCGTGGAGTATCTTTCCTCCGCGAAGAGCCGGGGAGGATTCGACGGATGGCGAACAGAATCCGGATTGAGCTGTCCGTTCCCGCCGAAGTGAGGCAGGACGGAGGCCATTTCGTGTCCTTCTGTCCACCGTTCGACGTGTACAGCCAGGGACCCGACGAGGAAGCCGCTCTCGCCAATCTCGTCGAGGCGTTGCAGTTGTTCATCGAATCCTGCTTTTCCCGCGGCACCCTGGAGCAGGTTCTGAAGGACTGCGGCTTCGAGCCGGATACGGACCCCGAGCCGGTCGAGGACGGGCGTATGGTCCGGGTCCCGTTCCCGCTGGTGGCGTATGGTGAAGCTCACGCCCACTGACTGGCGGACGCTGGTCAGGATCTTCGAGGCGGACGGTTTTACGCAAGACCGCACCACCGGTTCACACGTCGTGCTGAGCAAACCGGGCGTTCTCCGGCCCGTCATCGTTCCGAAATACGCCGAAGTGGGCCTGGACGTCATCCGGAGCAACATGCGTACCGCCGGGATGTCACGGAGCCGGTACTTCAGTCTGCTTGAGAAGATCTGAACCCTCGGCCCACTTCACGGGTGTCCCCCATCGTCATCGGGCAGGGCGCGGGTGAAGAGCCGTCGGGGGTCTCGGTAATCCGCGGGCGCGGCGCACGGCCGCGCTCTCCGGGCACACCTTTCGCCCGTGGGCGTTGCGCCCGCTGCAGGCTGAACGAGGATGAGCGCCACCATCGGAAACAGTCGCTTCGCGTGCATCGGGGAGATTGCGATGCAAGATGCTGCTGCTCGCACCCGGGCGAGCGAGGAGCGGTTGCGGCGGACCATTGAAGGCCGCCGCATACTGCAACGGGCCATCTCGTGCCGGGGTATCATCGACCCATGGACGCTCGATACGACGTAGTGGTCATCGGCGGCGGTGTCACCGGCTGCGCCACCGCGCTGTTCCTCGCCCGCGAGCCCGGGTTCGACGGGACGGTGCTGGTGGTCGAACGCGACCCGACCTACGAGAACGCCCCGTCGGCGAAGGCGACGGGCGGCTTCCGGCAGCAGTTCTCCACCCCCGAGAACATCCGCATCGGCCTGTTCGGGGTCCACTTTCTCAAGCACCTGGGCGAGTACCTGTCGATCGACGGCGAGACGCCCGACGTGGGCTTCCGGGAGAACGGCTACCTGCTGCTCGCCACCGAATCGATGCTGCCGGCCATGCGCGACAACCACGCGGTGCAACGCGACCTCGGAGCCGACGTCCACTTCAGGGCGCCGGACGAGCTGCGGGCGCGCTTTCTCTGGCTCGACACCGGCGGCATCGCGGGGGGATTCCTGAGCGACAGCAACGAGGGATACGTCGATCCGTACTCGCTGCTCCAGGCCTACCGGCGCAAGGCGCGGTCGCTGGGCGTGGACTTCGTGCACGACGAGGCGCTGTCGGTGCAGGGCGAGGGCGGGAAGGTGACCGGCGTGACGCTCGCCGGAGCCGGCGCCGTCGCCTGCGGCGCCGCAGTCAACGCGGCCGGCGCCTGGGGGGCGCCGGAGATCTGCGCCTCCCTCGGCGTCGAGCTGCCCATCGAGTCCCGCAAGCGGTTCACCTTCGTGTTCGAGTGCCGCGCGCCGATCGGACCCACCCCGCTCACCATCACCGAGACCGGCGTGGCCTTCCGCTCCGAGGGCAAGGGGTTCATCTCCAACGTCTCCCCCCCACCCGAGCGGGACCCGGTGACGAAGGACGTCGAGATCGACCACCACCTGTTCGACGAGCTGATCTGGCCGGCGCTGGCGTCGCGCGTGCCCGCGTTCGAGGCGATCAAGCCGACCGGCGCGTGGTGCTGCCACTACGACTACAACACCCTCGACGAGAACCTGATCATCGGGCGCACCCCGGCGTACGGGAACTTCTACCTCGCGGCGGGCTTCTCCGGCCACGGCCTGCAGCAGTCCCCGGCGGTGGGAAGGGCGCTCTCCGAGCTCATCACCTTCGGGGAGTACCGCACCATCGACCTCTCCCGCTTCGGCTACGAACGTGTCCTGGCCGGCGAGCCGCTCCGGGAGGCGAACTGCTACTGAGCGGTCCGGCGGGGTTGCCCGGCTCCAGGGGATGCGCGGCGTATCGGGGGACCTGCAAGCACCGGGCGGCGCGTTCCCGGCCTTGCCCGATCCCCGATCCTGCCCGCCGGAGCGAGGCGGCCGGGGATCCGTGATCATGGCGCCGGGAACCATCGTGCGGTTCCGGTGCCGTCGCCGGCACGCTGTCGCCCGCCCTTCCTTCGCGCACCCGCCGGGTATATCGTTGGGGCGTGGCTTACCGGAGTCGTCGCCGGTCGGCCCGGCTCGACGGGGAGCCGCGGGTCGGCACGACGAGCACGACAAGCACAACGTTGGTCAGCACAGAGGGAGGGAAGAGCGATGAAAGCGATTGCGCGATACGGATACCTGGCGATGGCCGCGGCGATGGCGTTCTGCCTGCCGGCACAGGCCGACGAGACCTGCATGTCGCCGTACATTGCCAAGATCCAGGGCCAGGAGGACTACGTCTACGTCTGGACCCTGGGCGTCGAAGGCGTCGGGGACGAGCAGGACAAGCTGGTCACCATCGACACCAGGCCCGGCTCCGGCACCTACGGCAAGGTGGTCGGCTCGCTGTCCGTGGGGGGGCGCAACGAGGCGCACCATTCCGGGCTGACCGACGACCGCAAGTACCTCTGGGCCGGCGGTCTCGACACCAACAGGATCTTCGTGTTCGACATCCACACCGATCCGGGCAAGCCCGTGCTGCACAAGGTCATCACCGACTTCGTGGAGAGCACCGGGGGGCTGGTCGGACCGCATACGTTCTACGCCCTGCCCGGGCGCATGATGATCACGGCGCTGTCGAACAACGTCGATCACGGCGGGCGCACGGGCATGGCCGAGTACAACAACGCCGGCGAGTACGTCGCGACCCACTGGATCCCCACCGACGCGGATCTGAGAGGCGCCGTCAAGTCCGGCAAGCTCGCGGACGGGTACGGCTACGACGTGCGGGTGAAGGCGGACCTCAACATCATGCTGACCTCCTCGTTCACCGGCTGGTCCAACTACATGATGGACTTCGGGACGATGCTGAAGGACAGCGCCGCCATGCAGCGCTTCGGCCACACCATGGTGGTGTGGGACATGCACGCCCGCAAGCCGCTGAAGGTGCTGGACGTGCCGGGGACGCCGCTGGAGATCCGCTGCGCGTGGGATCCGGATCATCGCTACTGCTTCACCAGCACCGCGCTCACTTCCCAGATCTGGCTGATCTACGAGGACGACGCGGGCGAGTGGCAGGCCAAGGCGGTGGCCGACATCGGCGATCCCTCCACGGTGCCGCTGCCCGTGGACATCTCGATCACCGCCGACGACAAGGGGCTGTGGGTCGATACGTTCATGGAGGGCAAGGCCCGGTACTTCGACATCTCGGACCCGCACGCGCCCAAGCAGGTCTACGAGAAGACCATCGGGAGCCAGATCAACATGGTCTCCCAGAGCTGGGACGGGAAGCGCGTCTACTTCTCCAGCTCCCTGCTCGGCAACTGGGACAAGACCGGGGATGCCGACGAGCAGTACGTGAAGCTCTACCACTGGGACGGAAAGGAGCTGAAGCACGAGTGGACCGTCGACTTCTACAAGGAGGGCCTCGGACGCTCGCACCAGATGCGGTTCGGCGCGTATGCCCTGTACGGCAAGCGGCCGACGGCCGGTGAAACACGGCTGGCCGCGGTGGTCCGGTAGGCCGCGAGGCGCGTACATACGATCCGCGAGCCCGGGACGTGGAAGCTCCGAAAGCCGCCCCGGGGCTCCGGGGCGGCGGCTGCAAGATGGTTCGCATGGCACGGGACAGGGGTTCCCCGCCCGTTGACGGGCGGGCCGGGGGCGCGGCCGTACCGGCGGTCGCCGCACCCGTCTACGGTTCTGGTCGGGGCGCCCGCGATTCCGCCCCACCGAACCGCCAAACGACCGCGCCAGCGGTCGCCGGCCTCATGCGATCCGGAATCGGTGCGGCGAGGCCGATGCTTCCGGGCAAGCCGGCCCGCATCCTCCCGCTGCTCGCAGCGGCCCTGGTGATCCAGGCCGTATCGGCCCACGACCCGCGCCCCGAGATCCTCGCCCCTGGCTGGGGGATCCTGAGCTACGAGGCGCCCGCCCCCGGGACCTACCGGCTGCCGCCGATCATGCCCGCCGCCGACGGCCGGGTGCTGCGCGAGGACGCCACCCCCGCGCACCTGTTCGACCTGATGGGAGACCGTCTCGTCCTGCTGAGCTTCGTCTATACCCGGTGCACGGACGTCAACGGCTGCCCGCTGGCCAAGGCCGTCTTCCACCTGGTGCGCGCCCGGCTGAAGGAACATCCGGATCTGGCCGGCGCCACCCGCCTCGTCTCGCTCTCATTCGACCCCGACAACGACACCCCCGAGGCCATGCGGGCCTACCGGCCGAAGGCCGAGGACGACCGCGTCGAATGGCGGTTCCTGACCACCCGCGGCCGGGCCGACCTGCAACCCATCCTCAATGGTTACGGGCAGTACACGCTGCGCGAGTACGACGAGCACGGCGCCTACACCGGGGAGTTCGCCCACCTGCTGCGCGTGTTCCTGATCGATCGCGAACGGCGGGTTCGCAACATCTACAGCACCGGATTCCTCCACCCCGACATCCTGGTGAACGATCTGGAGACCCTGCTCCTGGAGTCTCCCTCCGGTTGAGCGTCCCCTCCGGTTGAATATCCGATGCGGTCCGCAGCACGAGCCGGCCTTCACGCGCTCGCCCGGGCGGTGCCGGTGGTGCTGGTGGCCGGGCTCGCCGTCGTCCAGGCGCCCGCACGCACCAGCGGCGAGCTGGATACCGGGCAGGCGTTCGACGAGAGCCAGACCCGCGGCCCCGGCGACGTCAAGGAAGGCTACGAGCGCGCCGACTACCGCACCCGATCGCGCAGCCTGCTGGATCGGCGGGGAGCCCGGCAGGATCTCATCCGGTTCGCGCTGGATCCTCCGCTCGGCCTGCCGCCGGTGCCGGTCCCCGCGGACAACCCCCTGACCCGGGCGAAGATCGCCCTCGGACGCAAGCTGTTCTTCGACCGCCGCCTGTCGATCAACGACACGCTCTCCTGCGCCGCCTGCCACATCCCCGAGCAGGGGTTCACCAACAACGAGCTGCGCACCCCGGTCGGGGTCGAAGGGCGCTCGGTGCTGCGCAACTCCCCCACCCTGTACAACGTCGCGTACCAGGAGCACCTGTTCCTGGACGGCCGCGAGATCAGCCTGGAGAACCAGGTCTGGCAGCCGATGACCGCCCACAACGAGATGGCGGCGCCCTCCATCGGCTACGTGATCAGGAAGCTGCGGCGCATGAGCGACTACGAGGGCCTGTTCGAGCGGGCGTTCGACGGCCGCGGGCCGGACGTCCTCACCATCGGCCAGGCGCTGGCCGGCTACCAGCGCACCCTGCTGGCCGCCGACTCGCCCTTCGACCGGTGGTATTTCGGCGGCCGACCGGACGCGGTCGACGAATCCGCCAAGCGCGGGTTCGCGCTCTTCTCCGGCAAGGCGCAGTGCGTGGTGTGCCACCGGGTCGAAGGGAGCCATGCCCTGTTCATCGACCACCGGTTCCACAACACCGGTCTCGGCTACGCGGCTTCGGTGGGCGGGAACACACCGGAGACCACCAGGGTCCAGCTTGCCCCCGGGGTGTTCGCCGACCTTCCCCGGGCCGCCATCGACGCGGTGACGCAGCAGAAGCTCCCCAACGACCTGGGCCTGTACCGGGTTACCGAGAACCCCGGCGACCGCTGGAAGTTCCGCACCCCGACCCTGCGCAACGTCTCGCTGACCGCTCCCTACATGCACGACGGCCGTTTCGACACCCTGCGCGAGGTCATCGACTTCTACGATCGGGGCGGCGTGCCCAACGAGCTGCTGTCGCCGCTGATCCGCCCCCTGGGCCTGGCGGAGGGGGAGAAGCGGGACCTGGAAGCGTTCCTGCACTCCCTGACCGGCGGCAACGTCGCGGACCTCGTGGCCGATGCATTCGCCGCCCCCATCGGCGACCTGGGACCGGAGGATCCCAACTGGGCACACGGGAATACGCTGGGATACTGAGACGTGTCGAGCCCCCGGGCCGGCCGGCGGCCTGCTCCCCCGGCCCGGACACCGGGCCTTCGGACACCGGGTCGGCCCGTGGGATCGAGCTCTGATTCCTTGACGGGGATCCGCCTCCCGTTCCCTGCCCTACGGTCCTTGCGAGGCCAGGCGCCAGGAGCTACTGCCGCTTCATCGCGTCGAAGAACTCGGCGTTGGTCTTCGTCACCTTGAGGCGGTCGAGAATGAACTCGATCGCTCCGACTTCCTCCATCGGCGCGAGGAGCTTGCGCAGGATCCACACCTTCTGGAGATCCACCGCCTTGACCAGCAGGTCTTCGCGCCGGGTGCTCGAACGGTCGATGTTGATGGCGGGGAAGATACGCCGTTCGGCGATCTTGCGCTCCATGTGGATCTCGCTGTTGCCGGTGCCCTTGAACTCCTCGTAGATGACGTCGTCCATGCGCGAGCCGGTGTCGACGAGCGCGGTCGCGACGATGGTGAGGCTGCCCCCCTCCTCGATGTTGCGCGCGGCGCCGAAGAAGCGCTTCGGGCGCTGGAGCGCGTTGGCGTCGACCCCGCCGGTGAGGACCTTGCCCGACGAGGGCACCACGGTGTTGTAGGCGCGGGCGAGGCGGGTGATCGAGTCGAGCAGGATCACGACGTCGCGCTTGTGCTCCGCGAGACGCTTGGCCTTCTCGATCACCATCTCCGCGACCTGCACGTGGCGGGTCGCGGGCTCGTCGAAGGTGCTGGAGACGACCTCGCCCCGCACCGAGCGGGCCATCTCGGTGACCTCCTCGGGCCGCTCGTCGATGAGGAGCACGATGAGGTAGCACTCCTCGTGGTTCGACATGATCGAGTGGGCGACGCTTTGCAGCATCATGGTCTTGCCGGCCTTGGGAGGCGAGACCACGAGGGCGCGCTGGCCCTTGCCGATCGGCGCGATCAGGTCGATGACCCTCGGGGTGAGATCCTCGGTGCTGCCGTTGCCCCGTTCGAGATGCAGGCGCTCGCTCGGAAAGAGCGGTGTGAGGTTCTCGAACAGCATCTTGCTCTTCGATGCCTCGGGGCTGTCGTAGTTGATCTTGTCGACCTTGAGCAGGGCGAAGTAGCGCTCACCATCCTTCGGGGGCCGGATCTTGCCCGCCACGGTGTCGCCGGTGCGCAGGCTGAATCTTCGGATCTGGCTTGGACTGACGTAGATGTCGTCGGGGCCGGCGAGGTAGGAGCTGTCGGCCGAACGCAGGAACCCGAATCCGTCTTGAAGAATTTCGAGGACCCCGTCCCCGTAGATGTCTTCGCCCCTTCTCGCATGGCCCTTGAGGATGGTGAAGATGATGTCCTGCTTGCGTTGCCGGGCCACGCCGTCGATACCCATCTGCTGAGAGAGCCTGAGAAGCTCCGGCGCGGGCATCTGCTTCAGTTCGGTGAGGTTCATGAATTTCGCATCGATCACGTAGCGCTGGAGCAGCGCGGGGAAATGAAGATGGTGCGGACGAACGCCGACGCACGGGACGCGGGGAGATCGGCTCTGGACTGTGAGGCTTTCGGGAGTGCGCGGCGGCCCTGAACACCGCCATTGAAGGATAAAGCTACCACGGTGTTTCGGTACCGTCCACCCGAAACGCCAGGACGTACCTCCGTTGGGAGCGGGTCTCCGCCGGGTGGCGCGGGCGCACCGGAACGGTGCGCCCGCGCACGTCCGGGAGTCAGATGTTGCTGTCGAGAAACGCCGAGAGCTGGGATTTCGAGAGGGCGCCGACTTTCGTCGCTTCGACGTTGCCCTCCTTGAAGAGCATCAGGGTCGGGATCCCCCTGATGCCGTACTTCGGTGGTATCGATGGGTTCTCGTCGATGTTCAGCTTTGCGATCTTGACCCGTCCTGCGTATTCTTCCGCGATCTCACCGAGAATCGGTGCGATCGCCTTGCACGGGCCGCACCATTCGGCCCAGTAGTCGACGAGTACGGGATCCTCCGCCTTGAGGACGTCGTCCTCGAAGCTTCCGTCGGTAACATGAACGATCTTGTCGCTCACTTCGATTGCCTCCAGGTGTCGGGCGTACCCGATTGTGATCGGATTCGATCCGGCAATTCAAGCTCGATCCGGGACTATTTTCCGTGGATCGAATCGACCGAGCCGTGCTACCGAATGGAACTGGCAGAAACTCAACATGTTAACCCTGAAAGGTCGAATGAACATCACTATGGGGGTATGGATGCTTTCACATCCCGTGGATACGTGCGCAGACCGGGACCCGCGTCGGGCGTCATCGGGCACGGGTGATCGCGGCGGTTCGGCGGCGGCGAGCCGATGACCGAAAGGCTGCTCACCGACGTGAGATTCGCGAGCCTCGATCTCGATTCCTCGGTCCTGCGCGGGATCGAGGACGCCGGCTTCGAGTACTGCACCCCCATTCAGGCGCAGTCGCTGCCCGCGGTGCTCGCGGGCCGCGACGTCGAAGGGCAGGCCCAGACCGGCACCGGCAAGACCGCCGCATTTCTGGTCGGGATCATGAACGTGCTGCTTCGCGAGCCGCGCCCTCCGGAGGCCGGTGACGGGCATCCACGCGCCATCGTGCTCGCCCCGACCCGCGAGCTCGCGGTGCAGATCCACAAGGATGCGGAGCTGATTGGCGCACATACGGGGCTGCGGTTCGGCGTCGTGTTCGGCGGGACCGGCTACGAATCGCAACGCGAGATGCTGCGCGCCGGCCTCGACGTGCTGATCGGCACCCCGGGACGGCTCATCGACTACTTCAGGCAGAAGATATTCCATCTGAACGCGGTGCGGGTCGCGGTGCTGGACGAAGCGGATCGGATGTTCGACCTGGGATTCATCCGGGACATCCGCTACCTGCTGAGACGCCTGCCGCCCCCGCACGAGCGGCTCAGCATGCTGTTCTCGGCCACGCTCTCGATGCGGGTCCGAGAGCTCGCATACGAGCACATGAACTCGCCGGCGATGGTCGACGCGACCCCCGAGAACCACGTCACCGTCGCCTCGGTCAGCCAGCGTCTCTACCACGTCGGCGAGAAGGAGAAGATTCCGCTCCTCATCGGGTTGCTTCGGCGGATGGACGTGACCCGCACCATCATCTTCTTCAACACCAAGCGCGAAGCGGAGAACGTCGACGCCTGGCTGGCCGGGAACGGATTCACCGCCGGCATGCTGACCGGCGACGTTCCCCAGAAGAAGCGCCTCGCGCTGCTCGATCGGTTCACGCGCGGCGAGCTGCCGGTCCTCCTCGCCACCGACGTCGCGGCGCGCGGGCTCCACATCCCGGACGTGAGCCACGTCTTCAACTACGATCTCCCGCAGGATGCCGAGGACTACGTGCATCGCGTCGGCCGGACCGCCCGCGCCGGTGCGAAGGGCGATGCGGTGAGCTTCTCGTGCGAGCGGTTCTGCTACTCGCTCACCGACATCGAAGCCTTCATCGGCCAGTCGATTCCGGCCGAGGTGGCGGGCGCCGATCTGATGGCCGATCCCCGGCCTCCGGCGCGGCGCCGGCGTCCACGGCCCCCGGGTCGGGGCCACGGCCGGGGTCGCGGCCAAGGGCGCTCCCGGGCGGCGCCTCGCGGCGCGCGGCACCGACCCGCCCCCCGTGAGAGCCGCTCGTGAGCGTGCCGGCACCGGCGGCGCTCGATCCGCCCGTCGTCATCGAGCCTTCGAAGCCCGCGACCGCGGCCGTGGTGTGGCTTCATGGCCTCGGCGCCGACGGACACGACTTCGAGCCGGTCGCCGCGGAGCTTGGTCGTGGGGGTCTCGACGACGTCCGCTACGTGTTCCCGCACGCGCCGATGCAACCGGTCACCATCAACGGCGGGATGATGATGCGCGCCTGGTACGACGTCATGGGGGCCGAGCTCGACCGCCGGGCCGACGAGGAGGGCGTGCGACGATCGGCGGGAATCGCCCGTGCGCTGGTGGACGAGCAGATCGCCCGCGGCATCGCCTCGGAGCGCGTGGTCCTCGCCGGGTTCTCCCAGGGTGGCGCGGTCGCATTGTATGCGGGGCTGCGCTTCCCGTTCCGCATCGCGGGCGTCCTCGCCCTGTCGACCTACCTGCCGGTTCCCGAGTCGCTGGCCGCGCAGGCGCACGACGCGAACCGGGACGTGCCGATCCTTCTCGCCCACGGCAGCCAGGATCCGATGATCCCGCTCGCACTCTCCGAACGTTCCCGGGCCTCCCTGGAGGCTCTCGGATACGTCGTCGAGATCCATACGTATCCGATGCCCCACTCCGTATGTGCCGAGGAGATCAGGGACGTCGCAAGCTGGTTGCACCGGGTCCTCGTGCGCCGGTGACGTACGCCCGGCGCGAGCCGGGGCTCGGGACGCGATCTCCCGCCATCCACGCCGGGGCGGCCGGGACCGCCCGATCCAGCCTTCGCGGTGAGCGGGGATCGGCGCTGGAAAGTGCGGCCGGGGGGTTGCTCCCATCGGTGCCGCATCGCATCCTGTACGTCCTCCCCTCGATCGAGGACAGGCCCTGCCATGGCGACGATCTTCGACGTCAAGCAGTTCGTGAGCGAGTGCCGCGATGCGGCGTCGGCGAGGGACGCGGTGACTGCGACCCGGGCGGTGGTGCGCGAAGCGGTGCGGGGGCTCGCGTCGGAAGCCGTCGCCCTGCCGCCGCTCGATTCGATCTACGCTCGCCACGGCGGCGGCCTGCTGCTCGGCCATGATCGAACCTTGTTCGAAGACGACACGGTGACGGTGGTCATCGTCGAGACCGAGCCCGACCACCTGCAGCCGCCGCACGATCATGCGATGTGTGCGGTGATCGGGGTGTTCGAAGGCGGGGAGCGCAACCGGTTCTACCGGCGCACCGGCAACCGGGCGCGGCTCGCGACCCGCCGCGTCGTTCGTCCCGCCGAGGTGATCGCGCTACGGGAACGCACCGTGCACGCGATCAGCGCCGACGCCGGCGAGCGCTGCCGCGCGCTGCACGTCTATCTGGGCCCGCTCGCCTCTCGGCCGCGGTCGCTGTTTCATCCGGAGACCGGCATCGAAGAGCCCTTCGACTTCGATTCCTATCTGTACTATGTGCGCGCAGCTTGAGGCAGGCCGATGATTGGGGTGGTGCAGGTCTCTCCCGAGGCCGATCGTCACCCGCCAATCGCGTCGCGTCGAGAAAGCGGTTCGACTTCGACGGCCCGATCCGTGCTCCGCACGGGGCCTGGGTGCAGGCCGATCATCCGGCTGGCGCGGGCTCCTCCCGAGACCGGCCCTCGAGCCATCCCGCCGCGTCGAGGGCGTGGTAGGTGATGATCAGATCGGCGCCGGCACGTTTGACGGCGGTGAGGTTCTCGATCACGATCGACCGTTCGTCGAGCCAGCCACGTTCGCCGGCCGCCTTCACCATCGAGTACTCGCCGCTCACGTTGTACGCGACCATCGGCAATTCCGGGTATGCATCGTGCACCCGGCGGATGACGTCGAGGTAGGCCAGCGCGGGCTTGACCATCAGGAAGTCCGCGCCTTCCTCGACGTCGAGCGCCGCCTCCTTGAGCGCCTCGCGCACGTTGCCGGGGTCCATCTGGTGGGTGCGCCGATCGCCGAACTTCGGTGCCCCCTGCGCGGCATCCCGGAACGGCCCGTAGAACGCCGAGGCGTACTTGACGGCGTACGACATGATCGGAACGTGCTCGTATCCGTGCGCGTCGAGACCGTCGCGGATACCCGCGACCATCCCGTCGATCATGCCGCTCGGTGCGACGACGTCGGCGCCGGCGCGGGCGTGGCCGACCGAGACGCGGGCGAGGACGTCGAGGGTCTCGTCGTTCAATACGTAGCCGGCCGGGAGCACCGGGTTCTCGTGGTTCAGCACCCCGCAGTGGCCGTGGTCGGTGTACTCGCACAGGCATACGTCGGTGACCACGAGGAGCTCCGGCAGGGCGTCCTTCAGCGCGCGGACCGCGCGCTGGATGATCCCGTCGTCGTCGTAGCTCTCCTTGCCGATCGGATCCTTGGACGCGGGGATGCCGAACAGCAGCACCGCCGAAACCCCTGCCGCCGCCGCCTTTCCCGCTTCGGCGACCGCCTGGTCCACGGAGAGCTGGCAGATCCCCGGCATCGAGGGGATCGGATCGCGCACGCGCTCGCCGTGGACGACGAACAGCGGATAGATGAAGTCGGCCGGGGTGAGCACGGTCTCGCGCACCGCCGCGCGCAGCCGCGCGGAGTGCCGGAGACGGCGCGGCCGGCTCCGAAGCGGGTGGGTCTGCAATCTCGTCCTGGCGTCCATGATGCGCCTCCGGGTGGGTGGACCGGGCGATGCCGAATATAGCGCGCCTGCCATGCGCCGGATCACGCCGGCGACGTACGGGACGCCCTGAAGACGCCGACGCGCCTCCGGGAACGGCCACGCTTCGCACCGCGACGCGGGCGAACGACGCCGGCATGGGCGCGGGCCTCGGAGCCGTGCGTGCGGGGGCGACGGAGAACGAGGTCGCGGCCGAGGTCATGCACGCCGCGACCGAGGCGGGCTCGGAGCACGCCGGCATGGAGCCCTTCGTCGTCTCCGGCCCGCGCATTCCGGGCAGGCTCGGCCAGGAGCCCGTCGAAGCCCGACTCGAAGTTCGGCGCGTCCGATCCGGCGGACATCCACCATCCGGTGATGGCATCATCCGGCACTGGAACGTGGAGCGACGAAACCACGCACGACCGCCCGGCCGGCGACGCATCCTGGAATGAAGGGCAGGGTGACGGGATCGATGCGGGACGCGCGGGCGATGCGGGGACGTCGGGAACGGCTCACGGCATGCCATCGACGAAGCCGGGGTTCCGGGAACGGCTCCCCGACGTACCATCGACATACCTCTACAGACCATCCGACAAGGAGCCGGCAATGGCGAACATCAGAACGGAAAGCATGACCTGCACCGCTGGCGACACCACGTGCAAGGGCTACCTCGCATACGACGGCGCCGCGGACGAGCCGTGCCCCGGCGTGCTCGTGGTGCATGAGTGGTGGGGACTCGACGACTACATTCGCGGACGGGCGCGCATGCTGGCGGAGTTCGGCTACACGGCGCTGGCGGTCGACATGTACGGGGACGGACGGACCGCCGCCGATCCGGAAGGCGCGGGCGCGCTGATGAACTCCGTGCTGGGGGACATGGACGCCGGCACCGCCCGGCTCGAGGCCGCATTCGACGTGCTCTCCCGGCATCCCTCCGCCGATGCGGGCCGCATGGCCGCGATCGGCTACTGCTTCGGCGGCGCGATGGTGCTGCACGGCGCGCGCATCGGCATGGACCTGAAGGGCGTGGTCAGCTTCCACGGGGCTCTCGGCTCGTTCCACAAGCCGGCGAAGGGCGAGGTGAAGGCGAGGGTGCTCGTATGCCACGGGGCGGCCGACGCCATGGTCTCCGAAGAAGACGTCGCCGGCTTCAAGCAGGAGATGGCGGATGCCGGCGCCGACTGCCGCTTCGTGGCCTACGAGGGTGCCCTCCACGGCTTCACCAACCCCGAGGCCACCGCGAACGGCGAGAAGTACGGCCTGCCGCTCAAGTACGACGCAGCGGTCGACAAGCGCTCGTGGGAGGACATGCAGGCGCTGTTCTCGGAGATCTTCTGACCCGCCTTCCAGCCGGTGTCTCTCGCCGGTTCACGGCGGCGGGCGCCGGCCGGGATGCGCACCGCCGAGGCTCCGGCGCTCACCCCGCGCACTCTCGCTCCAGGAGGTCGAGATACAGGGACTGCAAGCGCTCCGTCAGCGGCCCGCGCCCGCCCGAGCCGATGGTGCGGCCGTCGACCGCCGCGACCGGGGCGACGCCGGCGAAGGTGCCGGTGACGAAGGACTCGTCCGCCGCGTAGACGTCGGTGAGGCTGAAGTTGCGCTCGCGCACGGTGATCCCGTTCTCCCGGCAGAGCCGGATGGCGTTCCCGCGGGTGATGCCCCCGAGGCAGTAGTCGCCGGACGAAGTCCAGACCTCACCCCTTCTGGCAATGAAGAAGTGGGTGGAGTTGCAGGTCGCGACGAACCCCTGGGGGTCGAGCATCAGCGCCTCGTCCGCCCCCGCCTTCGTGGCCTGGATGCAGGCCAGGATGCAGTTGAGCTTCGAGTGGCTGTTGATCTTCGGGTCCTGTACGTCGGACGGTCCCCGCCGCACGTGCACGGTGAACAGGCGTATCCCCCGCGCCGCCACGGCGGGGTCCGGCACCTTGTATTCCGGGATGATGACGATGGTGGCCGGCCCGATGGTGACCCTGGGATCCTGGTACGGGGTCGCCTTCACGCCGCGCGAGACCATGAGGCGGATGTGCACGTCCTCGGACATTCCGTTGACCCGCAACGTCTCGTAGAGCGCTTCGGCAAGCCCCGGGCGGTCGAGTCCAACGTCGAGATCGAGGGCTTTCGCCCCTTCGTAGAGCCGGTCCAGATGGGCGTCGAGGAACGCGATACGCCCGTGGCGCACCCGCAGCCCTTCCCAGATCCCGTCGCCGAGCACGAACCCGCTGTCGAAGACCGAAACCCTGGCCTCCTCCCGCGGCACGTGCTTGCCGTTGACGTAGATCAGGATCTCCCGGTTGCGGGGATCGTGGCGGTACTCGTGGGTGCCCTTGCTCATGAGGCCGCCTCCTCCGGGGCCGGACGCGGCGGCGCCCGGGTGGCGCCCAGCCAGAGCCCGAAGAGGGTGAACGCGACGAACAGGAGCAACGTCCATTCGGGGATCGAGAGGAAGAGAAACGTCCACTGCACCTCCGCGCACTCGCCGGATCCGCCGAGGATCATCCCGAGCGCCTCGGTGAGGGGGAACGCCTCCAGCATGTACTCCAGGCCCGGGCCGCACTCCGGCACTTCGCCCGGAGGCAGGCTCTGGAGCCACACGTGGCGTCCCGCCACCGCCGTCCCCGCGCCCGCGGCGATCACGGTCGCCACGCCGTATGCGCGGCGCCCCGCCGTCGCCGGGTCGTGGAGCGCGCCGGCGAGCATCACCACCCCGAGCACGATGACGAAGCCCCGCTGGAAGATGCACAAGGGGCAGGGCTCCAGCCCTTCGACGTGCTGGAGCCACAGCGCCGCCGCCATCGACGCGACGCACAGCGCAAAGCCGCCCGCGAACAGTGTCCTTTGAAGCGACATCCGGGTCCGGGCCTCAGAAATGCTCGACCCAGGGCCTCAGCTCCACCTCCCAGGTCCACGCGCTACGGTGCTGGCGGTGGACGTGCAGGTAGGTCCTCGCAATCGCGTCGGGGTCCAGCCACTCGTCGTGGTCGGGGATGCGCGTCCCCCTATTCTCGATGCCGCCGTCGATGACGAAGTGCGCGACGTGGATCCCCTTCGGAGCCAGCTCCCGCGCCATGCTCTGCGCGAGTCCGCGCAGTGCGAACTTGCCCATGGCGAAACAGCCCGACTCCGGGTAGCCCTTGACGCTGGCCGAGGCGCCGGTGAACTGGATCGACCCCGACCCTCGCTCGCGCATTGCCATCGCGGCCCGGCGGCCGACCAGGAATCCGCCGCCGGCCGAGATCGCGACGGCCCTCTCGACCGCCTCCGGATCCAGGTCCGCGACTGCGCCACGCACCCGTGCGCTCGCGTTGAACACGACGAGATCCGGCACGCCCCGGGTGTCGAGCACCGCGTCGAACAGGGCGTCGACGTCCTCGCGGCGGCTTGCATCACAGGCATAGGTGCCCGCTCCGGTCTCCGCCGCCAGCGCCGAGAGCTTCCCGGTGTCCCGCGCCGCGAGCACGACGCCCATCCCCTCGCTGGCGCACAAGCGCGCGAGCGACGCGCTCAACCCCCGACCCGCACCGACGATCATCGCGAGCTCACTCATGATGTGCCTCCGGTGTTTGCAGACCCGTCCGGAGAGAGTGCCACGATCGCCGGCGTCGCGCATGTCCCGGCCTGGATGAGCCCTGGACGGCAGGCAGCAGCCCCGCCGAAAGCTCGAATCGGCCGTCACCGAACACTTCGTACCGGCATCGCATCGCCGCCCGGTTGCCGAACCGTCGGGTCCGCGTGCAGCGCCCACGCCGGAGCGCCACCGCACCGGTCCTCGATGCGCCCGATCTCCCGATGCCGTCCGACATGTCCCGTTGGACGAAACCAGCTATGGCGCTACCGCCCGTGCGCATGACATGCTTGCCCGCCCATTCCCCGTTGATCGAATCCGATCGACGAACATCACCGGCAGGCGCCGGCGGAGGCCGTCCATGCTGCTTCAACTCTCCACCTGGCAGGAAATCGACGCCTACCTCGAACGATCGCACGGCATCGTCATCCCCATCGGATCGACCGAGCAGCACGGACCCAACGGGTTCATCGGCACCGATGCGCTGTGTCCCGAGATAGTGGCGCGCGGGATGGGCGAGAAGATCGACGTCGTGGTGGCGCCGACGCTGAGCATCGGCATGGCCCAGCACCACCTCGGGTTCTCCGGCTCCATCACCCTGCGCCCGAGCACCCTCATCGCGGTGGTGCGCGACGTGGTCCAATCCCTCGTCCGGCATGGGTTCGAGCGGTGCTACTTCCTCAACGGACACGGCGGCAACGTCGCCACCGTGAACGCCGCGTTCTCCGAGATCTACGCCGACACGAGCTTCGACCGCCAGGCCGGCAACGAGCCCGGGGTACGCTGCCGGCTCGGCAACTGGTACGACGGGCGCCGGGTGCGTGCGCTTTCGCAGGAGCTGTTCGGCGGCGCGGAAGGCAGCCACGCCACGCCCTCCGAGGTCTCGCTCACGTTCTACGCCTATCCCGAAGCGATCAAGCACGTGCCGATGAGCCCCCGGATCGCGCCCACGGGACCGATCCTGGACGCCGACGACTATCGCCGCCGCTTCCCGGACGGGCGCATCGGCTCGGACCCGTCGCTGGCGACGCCGGAAGCCGGGGAGAAGCTGTTCCACGCGGCGGTCGAAGACGCGGTGGAGGACTACCGGAGGTTCCTCGCGGCGCAATAGCGCCGCCTCCGCCGGGCGGCGCGAGCGGCCCCGGCCTTCCACGCCGCGCATGAGCAGGCGTTCGAGCCGGTGGATCCCGGCTTTCGCGGAACGTCCCGCCCGCGCTACCTGTCATCGGTTCACCACCCTCCCGTATAATCGCGCGTCCTTTCTCCCATCCCCGGTCCGAAGCGCGGTGCGCCATGGCGGCAAAGAAGCGGGTCTATCGAATCGTCTTCCACAGCCACGGGAAGGTCTACGAGCTGTACGCGCGCAGCGTGGGCCACGGCGAGCTCTACGGGTTCGTCGAAATCGGCGAGATCATCTTCGGAGAGCGCACTGCGATCCTCGTCGATCCTTCCGAGGAGAAGCTCAAATCGGAGTTCGAAGGGGTGCAGCGTACGTACGTCCCCTTCCACGCCGTGATCCGCATCGACGAGGTCCGGCGCGAGGGGGCCAACAAGATCCTCGACATGGGTGAAGGCAGCAACGTCACCCCGTTTCCGGTCCCGATGTTCCCGGCCGGGGGCGACAAGCCCTGACCCTCCGCCTTGGCCTTTCGAGGCCGCGCCTCGGCCCGGGGCGCCGCCGCCCGAGACGTTCGGTGTCGCTTGCTCGATCCGTGCTTCGACGAGGGCGCCGGGCCCATGTCCTCACCTCGTCCCCCACCGCGAATACGGATGTTCGACGAGGCGCTGGTTGTAGTAGCGAACGTCCCCGGACACGTCTTCGCCCGCCCAGGGAGGGAGCGTGAATGCATCGCCGGCCGATTCGAGCTCGACCTCTGCGATCACGAGACCCGTATTGTCACCCCCGAACTCGTCGATCTCCCAGATGACCCCCCCGTGCTCGACGATGAAGCGCGTCTTCTCGATCAGCGGCTTCACGCACAGCTCTTCGAGGATCTCGTGCGCCTCGGCAGCCGGGATCCCGTATTCGTACTCGCGGCGCGCGATGCCCACCGCTACGCTCTTGATGTTGAGCCATGCCTCGTCGCCGCAGACCCGCACCCGCACCGAGCTGCGCGGATCGGTCGAGAGATAGCCTTGCCGGTACCGCATTCCAGGCGCCGCCGCTGCGCGCCAGGCATCGTCGATGACGAGGAATTTCCGTTCGATCTCGATACCCACCGGTCGTCTCCTCCTGTCATCACCCGGGTCGGCGACCGGCGCCGTCCATCCGGAGCCGCGCCGTGATCCGGCCCCGTCCATCGGCTCCTCTTCCGGCCGGCGGGACCCATGCCGGCGCCAGCGTCGCTTTCCGGGTCCCGCTGCCGTTTCAGATCCGGTACGCGGTACGGGTCATGACCTTCGAGGCCGCACGCATGGCGTACCGCACGACGGGAGGCAGCGCGGCTCCTCCCGCGGCGCGCGCGCGGGTGGCGTGGCGTTGCTCGTCGTCGCGCATCCGTCCGAGCAGGGCGCGGCTGCGGCGATCTCCGTCCGGGAGCCGCCGCAGGTGGTCATCGAGATGTTCGACCACCTGGCGCTCGGTCTCGGCGACGAATCCCAGGCTCCACCGATCGCCCGCAAGCGCGGCCGCGGCCCCGATGGCGAGCGAGCCGGCGTACCAAAGCGGATCGAGCCGGCTCGGCCTCGCGCCGAGCTCTTCGAGCCGCATGCGGCACCAGACCAGATGATCGTTCTCTTCATGAGCCGCCTGCTCCATCGCGGTGCGGGTCGCGGAATCGCGCGCCCCGAGCGACTGCCCCCGGTACAGCGCCTGGGCGGCGACCTCACCCGCGTGATTGACCCGCATCAGCCCCGCCGAGTGCCGGCGCTCGCGGTCATCGAGCACGTCATCCGCGAGGCCGCCGGCCGGATTCTCCGATGCCGGATTCTCCGATTCGGAGCCGCGGCTCACTCGCGCGATACCGCGCAGCCCCCGGTCGAACGCGATGATGAGCCGGTCGATCCGGTTGACGTGGCGTCCAGGACGTTCGGGCATCGGGCGTCACCCGCAGGTACGAAGTTGCGGCCCGCAGTCTACCGGACCCACCGGGAACGCAGGACCGCATCGAGTCCCTGGCCGGCGAAATCCGGCCCAGCAATGGTGAAGACCCGACCGTGACCGGTGGATTCCCGAGGGGTAGCGCCTCCTCGAGGAACTCCATGACACCGGACGATCGACGTGCTGCCGCACCGGACGGACTCCGTGCTCCTAACACGGGCTCCTCCGGAAATTGACACTTCACCGGGCGCCGGATAGGATTCCGCGTCTTTTTCGCGGGTACTGACGGATCTCGGTCGGATATGGGCACCTTCACCGCCAAACCACATGAAGTCGAGCGGAAGTGGTTCGTCGTGGACGCGACGGGACAGCCGCTCGGGCGCCTCGCAAGCCGGATCGCGCACCGCCTGCGGGGGAAGCACAAGGCCGAGTTCACGCCCCACGTCGACACCGGCGACTACATCATCGTGGTCAACGCGGAGAAGGTCGGGCTCACCGGCAACAAGCGCACCCAGAAGACCTACTACCGGCATACCGGCTATCCGGGCGGCATCCGGAGCACGTCGTTCGAGAAGATGATCGCCGAGAAGCCCGTCCGGGTCATCGAGCTCGCGGTCAAGGGCATGCTGCCCAGAGGGCCGCTCGGACGGGACATGTACCGCAAGCTCCGCGTCTACGCCGGACCCGAGCACCGCCACACCGCGCAGCAGCCCACACCTCTCACCCTCTCGTGAATCGGCGGGAGCCGGCGGACGGAGCGACCATGGCAGACGACATCCATTACGGAACCGGAAGGCGAAAGACTGCGGCGGCGCGCGTATTCCTTGCCCGGGGCAGCGGTCGAATCACCATCAACCGCCGGCCTCTGGATACCTATTTCGGTCGCGAAACGGCGCGCATGATCGTCCGTCAGCCGCTCGAGACGGTCGGAATGACGGATCGGTTCGATATCGAGGTCACGGTCCGCGGCGGAGGCGGCAGCGGTCAGGCGGGCGCCGTCCGGCACGGAATCACGCGGGCACTCATCCGCTACGACGAGAGCTGGCGTACCCCGTTGCGCCGTGCCGGTTTCGTCACCCGGGATGCCCGCGAGGTCGAGCGCAAGAAGGTCGGCCTGCACAAGGCGCGCAAGCGGCCCCAGTACTCCAAGCGGTAGCGCGACGTATCGAATTGGGGGATCGTCTAATGGCAGGACAGCGGACTCTGACTCCGCCAGTCTAGGTTCGAATCCTAGTCCCCCAGCCAATCGTTCCACTTCCTTCCCGCCGCAGAGCCCCGTCGGGACGGGCGGCTCCCGCCTTCCGGATCCCGGCGGCTCAGCTTCGCCGGCGATCGCGCGCCTTGCCGCCGGATTTCGCCGGAGCCGGCTCGGACCGTGTCTCGTGCCGGGCCGTCGCCATGACCGCCAGCACGACGCCGGCCGCGATCATCGGCAGGGTCAGCACCTGGCCCATCGTCACCCACCCGAAGGCGAGATACCCGAGATGCGCATCGGGCACCCGCACGAACTCGACGAAGGTCCGGGCGAGGCCGTAGCCGATGAGAAACACGCCCGATGCCGCCATCGCCGGCCGCGGGCGCCGGGTGAACCACCAGAGCAGCGCGAACAGGACGATCCCTTCGAGCAGCGCTTCGTAGAGCTGCGAGGGGTGGCGGGGCGAATCCCCCGCACGAGGATCGGGAAAGACCATCGCCCAGGGAAGATCCGACGGTGTGCCCCACAGCCGTCCGTTGATGAAGTTCCCGAGGCGTCCCGCCGCGAGGCCGGGCGGCACCAGAGGCGCGATGAAGTCCGCGACCTCGAAGAATCCGCGCCCGCGTGAGCGTGCGAACCACCACATCGCGGCCATGACCCCGATCAGCCCGCCGTGAAAGGACATGCCCCCGCGCCAGACCATGAGCAGGGACCACGGCTGCGCAGCGAGGCGCTCGAAATCGTAGAAGAGCATGTACCCGAGCCGCCCGCCCGCCACGACCCCGACCGCGATCCAGAACAGCACGTCGCCCACGTCGTCGCGGCTCCATCCGCGCCATGCGTCGCGCGCCCGCACCCGGCCCAGCCACCATCCGAGCGCGAACGCGACCAGGTACATCAGGCCGTACCAGTGGACCTTGACCGGTCCGACGGCGACGGCCACGGGATCGAAGTCCGGATGCATGAGCATCCGCAGGATCATACCCATCCGACGACCTTCGACGCGATGCACGAATCGGGGTTCGGAGCCGGGCCGTTCCTTGCCGCCACGAAGACCGATCCGGGCAAGCTATACTCGCGGCTGCCCGCCCGAGCCCCGTACCCCGAGCCCCATATCCCGAGCCCCATATCCCGAGCCCCATATCCATGTCCGATCCCGCGCACACCAACGCCCTCGCGAACGAAACCAGCCCGTACCTGTTGCAGCATGCGCACAATCCGGTCGATTGGCAGCCGTGGGGAGCGGATGCGCTGGACCGGGCGCGTCGCGAAGACAAGCCGATCCTGCTGTCCATCGGCTACTCCGCCTGCCACTGGTGCCACGTGATGGCGCATGAATCGTTCGAGGACGAGGAGACCGCGCGGTTGATGAACGCGCTGTACGTCAACGTCAAGGTCGACCGCGAGGAACGCCCCGACGTCGACAGGATCTACCAGACCGCCCACCAGCTTCTCTCCCGGCGGACCGGCGGCTGGCCGCTGACGGTGGTTCTGACCCCCGACGATCATGTGCCTTTCTTCGCCGGCACCTACTTCCCCGATGCTCCGCGCCACGGCCTGCCGTCGTTCCGCCAGATCCTCGCCGGCGTGGCCCGGCTCTACGGCGAGCGGCGCGACGACATCCGCCGGCAGAACGCCTCGCTCATCGAGGCGCTTGCGAGCCTGGACCCCGGGACCGGCGCAAGCGCGGCTGCGGGAGGGGCGGCTCTTGGTGCGGCGCCGCTCCAGGCGGCGCGCGCGGTGCTGATGCAGTCGCACGATGCGCGCCACGGCGGCTTCGGGGATGCGCCGAAGTTCCCCCACCCGACGAACCTGGAGCGGTTGATGCGTGACTACGCGGCACGTCACGCGGGCGCCGGCGGCGCCGCGGCCCTTGCCGCCGCGACGTTCACGTTCCGCAAGATGTGCGGCGGCGGCCTGTACGACCACGTCGGCGGCGGCTTCTGCCGCTATTCGGTGGACGCGATGTGGATGATCCCGCACTTCGAGAAGATGCTCTACGACAACGGGCCGCTCCTCTCGGTCGCGGCCGAGCTGTACCGGATCACCGGGGACGACCGGTTCGCCCGGGCCGCGCGCGGGACCGCGGACTGGGCCGTGCGCGAGATGCAGTCGCCCGAGGGCGGGTTCTACTCCACCCTCGACGCTGACTCCGAAGGCGAGGAAGGCAAGTTCTACGTCTGGACCCCCGACGAGGTGCGCGGTCTCGTTTCGGAAGACGAATTCGCCGCCCTCGCGCCACGGTTCGGGCTCGATCGCGCGCCCAACTTCGAAGGCTCGCACTGGCATCTGCATGCGTTCCGCGAAGTCGCCGACGTCGCACGGGACATCGGCGCGGCGGAGGCCGAGACCGAAGAACGGATCGACCGGGCTCTCGCCAGGCTGTTCGAGGCCCGATCCCACCGGATCCGCCCCGGGCGCGACGAGAAGGTCCTCACCTCCTGGAACGGGTTGATGATCAAGGGGATGGCCACGGCCGGGCGCATCCTCGGTGCTCCGGAGCTGGTCGTCTCCGCCGAACGCGCGGTCGAGTTCATCCGCAGCACGATGTGGAGCGGAGGCCGGCTGCACGCCACGTACAAGGACGGCCGCGCGCGGTTCAACGGCTATCTCGACGACTACGCCTGCCTCGCCGACGGCGTGCTCGCCCTGCTCGCATCGCGTTGGAGCGCCCGCGATCTCGAATTCGCCATCGCGCTCGGGGACGCGATGATCGAGCATTTCGAAGACCGTGAGCATGGTGGCTTCTTCTTCACGGCCGACGATCACGAGCGCCTCATCCATCGCCCGAAGCCGATGACGGACGACTCGCTGCCGTCCGGAAACGGCGTCGCCGCGACGGTCCTGGGCCGGCTCGGACACCTGCTCGGCGATACCCGGTATCTGGGGGCGGCGGAGCGGGTGCTGCGGGCGGCGCAGGAGGGGCTGGAGCGGCTCCCGCACGCGCATACCGCACTGCTGGTCGCGCTCGAAGAGCATCTCGATCCGCCGGAGATCGTCGTCATCCGCGCCGAGGCGGACGAGATCGAGCCGTGGCGGGCCCGTGCGACGGCGGGCTACGCGCCGCGCCGGGTCGTCATCGCCATTCCCAACGACGCGCCCGATCTGCCTGCCCTGCTTGCCGAGCGCACGCCGCGCGGCTCCCCGGTGGCCTACGTATGCGAAGGGCACGTCTGCGATGCGCCGATCACGACGTTCGACGCTTTCCATGCGCGCCTCGCGGCAAGCGAGGTCCCGCCGCAAACCATGCTCTCCGCGTCACCATCCGCTTCATGGAGCGGGTAGACCGTTTCGGATCGGCGTCGGGCTTTCCGGGACATGCGAGGAGGACTGCGAGATGGCACTCACCCCCAGCCGTGAAGTCTTCATCACCTGCGCGCTGACCGGCGCCGGCGACACCACGGGCCGCTCCGACCGGGTGCCGGTGACCCCGGAGCAGATCGCCCGCGCCGGCATCGAGGCGGCGCAGGCCGGAGCCGCGGTCATCCACGTGCACGTGCGTGACCCGGAGACCGGCCAGCCGGCCCGCGCGCCGGCACTGTACCGCGAAGTGGTCGAGCGGGTGCGCGACTCCGGCGTCGACGTCGTGCTGAACCTCACCGCCGGCATGGGTGGGGACCTCACCCTGGGTCCGGCGGACCGGCCGCTGCCGTTCTCGCAGGCCGGCACCGATCTCGCCGGCGCCGAGGAGCGGCTCGCCCACGTCACCGAGCTCCTGCCCGAGATCTGTACCCTCGACTGCGGGACGATGAACTTCGGCGAGGGCGGCTACATCATGACCAATACGCCGGCGATGCTCGCGGACATGGCCGCCCGGGTGCGTGCGCTGGGGGTGCGTCCGGAGATCGAGATCTTCGACACCGGCCACCTCGTGCTCGCGAAGTGGCTGGCGAGGCAGGGGCTCATCGACGATCCGGTGATGGTGCAGCTCTGCATGGGGATCCCCTGGGGCGCACCCGACGACGTCGGCACCCTGATGTCGATGGTGAACAACCTGCCGGCGGGGTGGACGTTCTCGGCCTTCTCGATCAGCCGCAACCAGCTTCCCTACGTCGCGCTGGCGGTGCTCGCGGGCGGTAACGTCCGGGTCGGGCTCGAGGACAACATCTGGCTCGAGAAGGGGGTTCTCGCCACCAACCCCGCGCTGGTGGCGCGCGCGGTGGCGATCGTCGAGAACATGGGGGTACGGGTGCTCGGCCCCGAGGCGGTGCGGGAGAAGCTCTCGCTGCAAAAGCGCTGACCGGAACGGCACGATGATCCCGGACCCGCCTTCATGTGCCTGATCTACGTCGCGTGGCGGCGTCATCCGCGCTGTCGCCTCGTCGTCGCGGCGAACCGGGACGAGTATCACGCACGCCCCGCCGCGCCCGCGCACTGGTGGGAGGACGCCCCCGGCGTGCTCGCGGGCCGTGATCTGGAGGCGGGCGGGACGTGGTTGGGGACGACGCGCGGCGGCCGGTTCGCGGCGATCACCAACTATCACGATCCCGCCGCGGGCCGCCGCGCGGATGCCCCTTCCCGCGGGGCGCTCGTCGGTGCGTTCCTCACCGGCCGCGAATCGGCGCCGGTGTATCTCGACCGTGTCCTCGAGGAGGGACGCCGGTACAACGGGTTCAGCCTGCTCGCGATGGACGGCGACACGCTGGCGTTCGCGTCGAACCGGCTCCCGGGGGTCATGCGGCTCGGCCCCGGGGTGTACGGACTGAGCAACCATCTGCTCGACACCCCGTGGCCCAAGGTGACGGAGGGAAAGGCGGAGCTGGAGCGGCTCCTTGCCGAGCCCGACGTGCGCATCCCGGATCTGCTCGCACTCCTCGCAGCGCGCGGCCACGCGGGTGACGAAGCGCTCTGCGCCGACGAAGGAAGCGACCTCGGGCGCCTGCACGCGCGCGCGGCACGGTTCATCATGGATGGCGACTACGGAACGCGGGCGTCGACCGTCGTCCTGCTCGAAGGGAACGGCGCCGGCCTCTTCGTCGAACGGAGCTTCGATTCACGGGGCACGGCGGTCGGCGTGGTGACGTTCGAGCTCGGCACGGGCGTCGCCTCGCACGAGATCGGACAGGGCAGTAGACTGGCTCGGGCGCCGGGATGACCGGCTCCGGCTCGACTCCTGCAGGGGAAGGAGGCTCGTCATGAACCGCGATCCGGACTGCGTCTTCTGCAAGATCATCGCGGGTGAGGTGCCTTCGTTCACGCTGTTCGAAGACGATGCGACCTTCGCGTTCATGGACATCAATCCGGCGAACGAGGGTCATGCGCTGGTCATCCCCAAGGAGCATGCGGCCGACCTGTACTCGGTGTCCGACGAGGCGCTCGCCCGGACCACGGTGACGGCGAAGAGGGTGGCCGGTGCGGTCGCGCGGACGTTGAATCCGGACGGGCTCAACCTCGTGCAGTGCAACGGTCCCGCGGCGGCACAGTCGGTGATGCACTTCCACGTGCACGTCCTGCCTCGCGTCAAGGACGATCTCCTGGCGATGAACTGGGGCTTGAAGCTCGGCGACATCGACGCCATCGGCCGGCTTGCCGAGCGCATCCGGGTGTGGATCTGAACGCGGATCGATCAAGGGAGCGACGACATTGACTCGATTCATCGGAATCAAGGCGTGCGTCTTCGATGCGTACGGCACGCTGTTCGACGTGCATTCGGCGGTCGGGAAGCATCGGTCCAGGCTGGGCGACAAGGCGGACACGGTGTCCGGGACGTGGCGGACCAAGCAGTTGGAGTACACGTGGCAGCGCACCATCCTCGATCGCTACGTCGATTTCTGGCGGGTTACCGCGGACGGCCTCGATTTCGCACTCGACGCCCAGGGGATCGATGACGCGGCGTTGCGCGAGGACCTGCTCCACGCCTACCTGGGCCTCGAGTGCTACCCCGAGGTGCCGGGCGTGCTGGGCGCCCTGAAGGAAGCCGGACTCCGGACCGCGATCCTCTCCAACGGCTCGCCGATGATGCTGGAGGCGGCGGTGGAGAGTGCCGGGATCGGCGGCGTACTCGACGCGGTCATCTCCGTCGATCCGCTGGGGATGTACAAGCCGTCGGCCGAGGTGTACGAGCTTGCCATGGACGAGCTCGACGTCGGACGCGGCCAGGTGAGCTTCCAGTCCTCGAACGCATGGGACGCGGCGGCGGCGGCGACGTTCGGGTTCCGGGTCGCGTGGTGCAACCGTTTCGGCCAGGCGCGCGAACGGCTGCCGGATGCGCCGGACGTCGAGATCCGGACCCTCGACGAGCTGCCGGCCATCGTGCTGCCCTGAACGCGCCGGTCGGGTCCGTGCCGGCGCCCTCGGACCGTCATGACTCGCCTTCATCCGCCTCGTCTCCCGGCCTCGTGCCCGGGCCATCCGAAGCATGAAGCACGGCCGGAACGGCGCACCGTGCCTCGCGCCGGCAACCGGGAATCGACATGAACGTTGCGGGACATTCGGCCATCGTCACCGGCGGCGGCTCGGGAATGGGCGCCGAGACCGCGTGCAGGCTCGCCGCGGCGGGGGCGAAGGTGACGGTGCTGGATCGGGACGAGGCGGCGGCGGTCGCGCTCGGCGCGGAGCTCGGCGGTCTCGGTCTCGCCTGCGACGTTGCCGACGCCGCCGGTGTGGAAGACGCCATCGGCCGCGCCCGCACCGCGCACGGCCCCGCGCGCATCTGCGTCAATTGCGCCGGCATCGCGCCCGCGCAGCGCATCGTCGGCCGGAGCGGGCCGGCGCCGCTCGACGGATTCCGGAGGGTCGTCGAGGTCAACCTGATCGGCACGTTCAACGTGATGAGGGTCTGCGCGGCGGACATGGCCGGCCTCGGTCCGGTGAACGAGACCGGTGAGAGCGGGGTCATGATCGCCACCGCCTCCGTCGCCGCGTATGAAGGGCAAATCGGCCAGGCGGCCTACGCGGCGTCGAAGGCGGGGCTGGTGGGCATGACCCTGCCGCTGGCCAGGGATCTCGCGAGCCTGGGGATCCGGGTCATGACCATCGCCCCGGGTCTGATGGACACGCCGATGCTGGCCGGGCTGCCCGAAGACGTCCGCGACCGCCTCGCCGCCTCGGCGCCGTTCCCCCGCCGGCTCGGGCAGCCGGTGGAGTTCGCGGATCTCGTCGAGCACGTCATCGCCAACGCGATGCTCAACGGATCCGTCATCCGGCTCGACGGCGCGATCAGGTTGCCGCCCAGGTGAATGCGCGGGCGGCATTTCATCGGCAAGTCCCGCCGGATTCGAAATGCCCCTCGAATCCCGGGATCGGATGCCCGGTCCGCCGGGAAGACCGGGAAAGCCCGGCCATGCGGCGCCGGGGCCGGGCATCCGCGGGCATTGCCGGCATTTCACGCGAGGCTTCACCGCACGTGGGGCTTCACCGACAGAGGGCCAGGACCCCGCATGAACGACGACAGCGGCAGTGACCGTAGCGAGCGCTCCCCCGAGCATGACCTCGACCCGCTGCGCGAGATCGTGGCGATGGCCATCGATACGGCCAGGAAGAACGGCGCCAGCGCCTCGGAGGCGGCACTCGGCCGAACCGCCGGCCTCGACGTGAACGTCAGGCTCGGCGAGGTCGAGACCATCGAGCACACGCGAGACCACAGCCTCGGGATCACCGTGTACTTCGGCCACGGCAAGGGTTCGGCGAGCAGCACGGATTTCAGAGTCCCGGCGGTGCGGGAGACCGTGGAGGCCGCGTGCCGGATCGCCCGCCACACCGCACAGGACGAATTCTCCGGACTGGCCGATCCCGAAAGGATGGCGGTCGATCCCCCCGATCTGGACCTGTTCCATCCGTGGACGATTACCCCCGACGAGGCGGTCTCGCTCGCGCTGGAGGCGGAAACGGCGGCACGGGATCACGATCCACGGATCACCAACTCGGACGGCGCATCGGTTTCCAAGCACGACGGCGACTACGTGTACGGCAACTCGCACGGCTTCCTGGAGGGCTGGTCGAGCAGCCGCAACAGCCTGAGCTGCGTGGTCATCGCGGAGGATCCCTCGGGGATGCAGCGCGGCTACTGGTACTCGACCGCAAGGGATCCGGAGCGGCTCGAACCCGCGTCGCGGATCGGCACGATCGCCGCGCAACGCACCATCCGCCGGCTCGGGGCGCGCAAGCTCGATACGCGCAACGCGCCCGTGCTCTATGAAGCCGACGTCGCACGAGGCGTCATCGGCCATCTCGTATCGGCGGTTCGCGGCTCGAACCTCTACCGCAAGGCGAGCTTCCTCATCGACCGGCTCGGCGATCGCGTGATGGCCGATCACCTGCGGATCCATGAGCAGCCGCATCTGCGCGGCGCGCTCGCCAGCGCCGCGTTCGACGGCGAAGGCGTGCAGACCAGGCCGCGGGATCTGGTCACCGGCGGGGTGCTCCGGGGCTACGTCCTCGACAGCTACTCGGCGCGCAAGCTCGGCGTCCCGACCACCGGCAACGCCGGAGGGGTCCACAACCTGACGGTGGAGCCGGGCTCGAAGCCCTTCGATGCGCTCCTGGCCGAGATGGACACCGGATTGCTGGTCACGGAGCTGATGGGGATGGGCATCAACATCGTCACCGGCGACTACTCGCGCGGTGCGGCCGGCTTCTGGGTCGAGGGCGGGGAGATTGCCTGGCCCGTCGAGGAGATCACCATTGCCGGGAACCTCGCGGACATGTTCCTCGGCATTCGCGAAGTGGGCGCCGACGTCGATACCCGGGGCGCCATCCGCACGGGGTCGCTGCTTGTCGAACGGATGACGATCGCGGGCAATTGAGGGCCGACCGGCAGCTCCACGCGCCCGGACAGGCGCAGCGGACGGGGTCGTTCTCGCGGAGTTCGGACGCCGGTTGCCTCGTGGAGGAACGTCCTCGCGGCGTCATGCCGGCCGGTCGATCCGTCTCCGGCCGTTGCATTGGCTTTTGCGACCGCATGACTTTCCTGGACGCCGGCCCGAGGGGGGAGACGACGATGCTGGAAACGATGATCACCGGAGGACGATGGGCGATGGCCGTCGCCTGGGTCGTCGTTGCGACTGCGCTGCTCCCGGATCGGATGGCGCTCGGAACCGAACAGGGCTCCTCGAAACAGCAGGCAGCGGGGAACGAGGCGGGATCTTCCTACCGGCCCGGCGCGATCGTTCGAGACTGCGACGTCTGTCCGGAGCTGGTGGTGGCGCCGGCCGGCGCCTTCCGGATGGGCGACCTGTCGGGTGGCGGCGACGCCGACGAAGGGCCGGTGCGGACGGTCACCATCCCGCGTCCGTTCGCCGTCGGCCGGTACGAGACCACGTTCGCGCAATGGGATGCGTGCGTCGCGGCGGGAGCGTGCCGGCAGGGGGTCGACGACGTCGGCTTCGGCCGGGGCGAACGGCCGGTGATCCTCGTGACCCGGGAGGATGCCCGGACGTACGCGGCATGGCTGTCGAAGCTGACGGGAAAGCCGTTCCGGCTGCCGAGCGAGGCGGAGTGGGAGTACGTAGCGCGGGCAGGGAGCGAGACGAAGTACCCTTGGGGGAACGAAGTCGGCCGCGGTCACGCCAACTGCGACGGATGCGGGAGCCGGTGGGACGACACCCGGACCGCGCCCGTCGGATCCTTCCCGGCCAACGGGTTCGGCGTGCACGATGCGATCGGGAACGTGTACGAGTGGGTCGAGGACTGCGGCCGCTACAGCTATGAAGGCGCACCTTCCGACGGCTCGGCCTGGGAGCCGGACGGAGCCTGCACCCAACGCATGATGCGCGGCGGCTCCTGGCTCAGCCTGCCCAGGGCCAGCCGTCCGGCCAACCGGGTGAGGAACCCGGCCGGTTACCAGGATATCAACATCGGCTTTCGAGTGGCCCGGGATCTCTTCTGATCCTGCTCCGCATCGGCCCGGAGGGCTGCCGGGGCGGCGTGGAGGCTACTCGTCCGCCGCGCCGGCTTCCTTGACCCTCAATCCGTCGATCGCGTTCGGCAGTTGCGTCACGATCAACCGGTCCGAGGTCCTGAGGCGCGGGCTGCGCAGGATCAGCCGGCTGTCGCCGTCGCCGGCATGGGTCTCGCCGAGCCGTTCCACCTCGATGCCCTTCATGCGTTCCCCGTCGAGCAGGAAGACCCGGTCCGTGCCGTAGAGCGCCTCGCGGGGTGCGGTGATCGCGCCGTGGATCGGCGGCAGGTCGAGGACGATCTCCACGGTGCGCCCGATCTGCAGCCACGCGTTGCCCTCGGTGACGCGGAACAGGCCGTCGGCGCCTCCCGAACCGGGGTCGACCTGCGCGGTGAGCCGGTGCAGGACGGCACGGATCTCCCGTCCGTCGACCACGGCCCGCGCGTCCAGGGTCTCGCCGCGGTCCAGGGCGGCGCGCACCACCGGCAGGCGGTGTAGCGGGATCTGGGCGCGAAGCTCCACCATCCCGGTGTCGTACATGGTGAGCAGGCGGTCCCCGGGCCGCACCCGATCGCCCGGGGAGACGAGCACCTCGGTGATCCGTCCTTTGAACGGGGGGTATATCCGCGTGCGTTCGAGGTCGAGCATCACCTGGGACTGCCGGGCTCCGGCCCGCACGAGATCCGCCTCGATCTGCTTCTTGCGGCTCTCATGCTCCCGGATTGCGAGCTTGCGCTGCGCGACCGCGAGCATCTGGCGCTCCTCCTCGCGGCGGGCCTGATCCAGGCTGGCCTTGGATCCCACCCCGCGTTCGGCGAGATCCCTGGCCCGCTGCACTTCGCGCTGGGCGATCTCCAGCAGCGCCTTCTCGTGTTCCAGGGCGACGAGGTTGTTCCGGTGCCGCAACCTCTCGTGCTCCTGATCGGCTTCGAATCCGGCCATCTCGGCATCGCGCTGGGCGAGCACGAGGCGGATCTCCCGATCGTCGAGGGAGAGCAGCCGATCACCCGGGCTCACCCGCTGGCCTTCGAGCACGTCCACCGTGACCACATCGGCGGTTACCGCCGAGGACGGTTGCGCCATGCGAGGGGAGTCGACCCGGGCGAAGAGCACGAGCTGGGGCGTCACCGTCCCCGGTTCCACCGCCACCGCCGCCACCGTCCAGACCTGCTCCTCGGCCCCGAGCGGTTCGCGCTGGGGCTTGCTCTTGACCAGCGCCGTCATGCCCCCGATGCCGGCGGAGAGGATGAGCACCGGCAACACGACTCGGACGACTCGGGCGAATCTGCTCATCACGGTGGTCTCATCGGCCCATGGACGTTCGACCACGCGGAATCATAGCAGTCCTTCGGGCGGACAGGTGATGCCGTATACGCCCGGCCTGTCGTCGATGAAGAACAGGCCCGCCTTCGCCGCCACGACCTTGCCCGGCTCCTGGCCGCGATGGATTCGCCGGGTATCGAAGCGATCCGGGATGGTGGCCGACGGCTCTCCATGGCCGCGCCCTTGCAGGCGGCGAGGCGCTCCCCTATGGTCCATGCCGCTTTGTCCGGAGCAACCGATGCACAACAGATCGCCCGAGCCCGCACAGGGCGTTGATCCACGTCATGTGGTGACGGCGGCGGACCGGAACATGACCGGCCACGAGCTGAAGCGCTGAAGCGGTGAAGCGGACCGGGACCGGAGACAGGTTCGAGATCATCCGGAGAACGAAACATGAGAATCATCGTGCATGGGCAGCAGGCGTTCGGGAAGAGCGTGCTGGAAGCGTTGCTGGACCGCGGCGAGGACGTCGTCGGGGTGTACTGCGAGCCGGACCGTGAAGGCCGGCCTCCGGACCCCATCAAACAATGCGCGATCGAGCGCGGATTGCCCGTCTTCCAGCCGAAGTCCTACCGCAAGCCGGAAGCCGCCGGGCAGATGGCCTCCCTGCGGCCGGATCTGTGCGTCATGGCCTACGTCACCCTGTTCGTGCCCGAGGAGGTGCTGAACGTCCCCACCCACGGCTCCATCCAGTACCACCCCTCACTGCTGCCCCGGCACCGGGGCGGCAGCTCCATCAACTGGCCCCTCATCTGGGGCGAGACCCGGACCGGGCTCTCCATCTTCTGGCCGGACGACGGGCTCGACGAGGGACCCATCCTGATGCAGAAGGAGGTGGAGATCACCGACGACGACACCCTGGGCAGCCTCTACTTCGACAAGCTGTTTCCCCTGGGGGTCGAGGCCATGCTCGAGAGCGTGGACCTGGTGCGCGAGGGCAGGGCGCCGAAGGTCCCGCAGGATCATTCGAAGGCGACCTACGAGGGCTGGTGCCGGGGCGATCCGGTGCGCATCAACTGGCATATGCCCACCCGGATCACCTGGAACCTGATCCGCGGCTGCAACCCCGCGCCGGGGGCCTGGACCACCTGGGAGGACGCCAAGGTCGCCGTCTTCGACAGCGTGAGGGTCCCGGAGGCGAAGAGCGTCCAGCCCGGCGAGATCACCCGGATCGGGGACCGCGGCGTGCAGGTGGCGACCGCGGACGGCCAGATCCTGGTCAAGCGCGTGCGTCCCGCGGGAGGCGGGAAGGTGCCCGCGGTCGACTGGGCGAAGGA
Organism: Gammaproteobacteria bacterium; assembly: GCA_965204915.1. Classification (GTDB taxonomy): domain Bacteria; phylum Pseudomonadota; class Gammaproteobacteria; order HK1; family HK1; genus HK1. The sequence continues at coordinate 1,620,182 of OZ242023.1, forward strand.
GGCGGGGCTGGCCGTGGGGACGCGGTTCGTATAGTCCCGGGGTGCGTCCGGGAGATGCCTTCGTGCCGGAGCCGGCGCACGGAGAAGATGCGGCAAGCGCGTCTTCGACATCGCATGTTTCGAACGTGTCGTCACCCTCGGGGGAGACCGGGTACACGCGAAGCCTCGGCACCATGTGCCGACGGCCGATGCGGCCCTGCCCTCACGAAGTTCCGCCCCGGCGCGCGAGCTGCCGCTCACGGTATGCGACGTACAGCCCCCCCGAGAAGATCACGACCGCTCCCACGAACGTCCAGGCGTCGATCACCTCGCCGAACACCAGCCACGCGAACAGCGTCCCCCAGACGAGCTTGCTGAAGTCGAACGGGAGCACCACCGTCGCCTCCGCGAGCCTCAGCGCCTGGGCCATGCAAATCTGGGCGAGGGTCCCGGAGACGCCGATGCCGATCAGCACCGCGAGCTCGCCGGCACTCGGCCACGTCCACACGAAGAGTGCGGCGGCCAGCGTCATCGGGCTCATCAGCAGCACCATGTACGCGGTGATGGTGACCGCCGAATCGGTGCGCGACAGCGACTTGATGACGATGACGGTGCAGCCCCATACCGCGGACGATGCGAGCACGAGGACCGGTCCGAGCTCGACCGGTTGCTGGCCGGGCCGGAGGATCAGCAGCGCTCCGGCGAAGCCGACCGCGATCGCGGTGATCCGGCGCACCCGTATCCGCTCGCCGAGGAGCAGAACCGCGAGCATCGCGGCGAACAGCGGCGCGGTGAATCCGAGTGCCTGCGCCAGCGCGATGGGAGTGATGCTGAGTGCGTAGAAGAAAGACAGCATCGCGACCACGTTGAGGGCGGCGCGAAGAAAGTGCAGCCCGGGACGCCGGGTGCGAAGCGGGCGCCATCCATGGAGGATGAAGCTCGGCGCGAGGACCAGGAGCCCGAAGAAGTTGCGGAAGAACGCCGCTTCGAAGGGATGGATGGACTGCGTGACGTAACGCACCGCGACGCTCATTCCCCCGAAGAGCACGCCCGCAAGCACCATGAAGCCGATACCCTCGAGGGCGTTCGACGTCGGCCGCCGGCCGCTCGACGCCCGGCGCACGTTCACGGCCGGCCGTGCCGCGGGAACGGCGGTACGGGGCTCATCGGGAAGATGAGGCGGTATCGGCGCCGGGGCTCAGGCGCCGCGCTTGCGGATCGATTCCGCGATCCGCAGCGTGCGCCGGGCCTTCTCCACGATCGGGTAGTCGATGAAGTAGCCGTCCACCTGGATGGAAGCGGAGCCCTTGGCTTCGGCTTCCTCGAACGCCGCGACGTAGCGTTCGGATCGGGCGATCTCCTCGCCGGTCGGGGTGAACACCTCGTTGACCGGACCCACCTGCTCGGGGTGGATGCAGAGCTTTCCCTGGAATCCGAGATCTCGGGCCAGCTCGACAGAGCGCCGGAACGGTTCGGGTCGGCCCAGGTGGATGAACACCGTGTCAACCGGCGGGTCGAGCCCGGCCGCGCGCGATTCGACGACGATCGCGGCGCGGGCATGGTCGAGCTCGCGCTCCTCGAACGTCCACCGCATTCCCACGTCGAGGGTGTAGTCGCCGGCCCCGAACGAGAGCCGCCGCACCCGGGTGCCGGAGCGGGCGACGTCCCGCAACGCGGCCATGCCGCGGCCGGTCTCGACGATCGGCATGAGGTCGATGCCGCCTTCGGCCAGGCCGCGGGCCCGCTCCAGCGCCGCGACGGCCCAGTCCACGGCCACGAGCTGGGCGGGGGACTCGACCTTGGGCAGCACGATGCCGTCCACGCCGCGGGTGACCACCGCTTGCAGGTCCTCGAAGCAGAACGGCGTATCGAAGGCGTTGATCCGCACGTAGCCGAGGGCGCGGCGCGGCGCCCGGAACGCGGCGACCACCTTCCCGCGGGTGGCCGGCTTCTCGGCGACCGCGACCGCATCCTCGAGATCGAGGATCACGACGTCGGCGTCAAGGGTGAGCGACTTCTCGACGCGCCGGGCGTGGTTGCCCGGCGCGAACAGCAACGATCGGAAGGCGAGCATGGCGATCCCCGTGATGCGTGCGAGCCCCGGATCCCGAATCCCGGCGTCGGGCATGGGCGTGCATGGCGTGGCCCGTGCCGCATCAACGATAGCGCTCTCCTTCATCGCGGCGATAGCCCCAACCGGCCAGCAGGAAGCCGGCGACGGTGTAGCCGGCGATCCAGAGCCACGGCGCCGGCGACCAGGGCGCACCGGCGACCGCCCTCCAGGCCAGCTCGGCGACGTGTCTGGAGACCAGGCATTGCGACAGGGCGTCGAGGAGGCCGGGGAAGAGCTGCGGAGGCACGAACAGGCCCCCGCCGAACGCGAGGCCGAGATAGACGACGTTGGCGACCGGCAGGGCCGCGCGCGAGGACACCCAGTACCCGATGGCGACGCCGAGCAGGGACAGGGGCACGCTGCCCGCCAGCAGCACCAGACCGAGCCGCAGCCACGCCGTCGCACCCAGGGCGACCGGCATGAAGAGGTGCGCGACCAGGACGACCAGTCCCGCCGCGGCGGCGGCGAACAGCACCGCGGGAACGACGGCGCCGGCCAGGCGGACGGCGACCGACGCGGGCAGAATGCGCTCGAAGGTCGCCCAGGGAGAGGCCCGGTGCGCGGCGATGCCCACGCCGAACTGGAAGAAGGCGATGCCCATCACCGCGAACACCGTGAAGGCGGCCATGACGGCATTGGCCTCGGCGGTCGTGCCGGCGATCCCGACGCCGAGAAAGATCAGGATCAGGCTCGGCATGGCCAGCGTCCCCACCACGTAGGCGGGGGTGCGGAGAAGCGACAGCATCCTCATCCGGACGTGGGCCAGGGCCAGCATCAGGGATCGTCCCGCGTCAGGCTGACGAAGGCTTCTTCGAGCCCCGCCGGCAGGACCTCCAGCTCGCTGAATGCGGTGCGCGTCTCGACCAGACGCCGCACCAGCAGGTCCGCATCGGGGGTGTAGAGGGTGACGACGCCTGCCTGGAACGTACTGCGCGCAACCGGCTCGACGTCCGGCACCGCCGCCGCCCTGAACCGTACGCGCCGCAATGCGATCCGGCTCGTGATGTCCCGGCGGGTTCCCTCCGCCACCAGCCTGCCGTGGCGGATCACCGCGATACGCTCGGCCAGCGCCTCGGCCTCTTCGAGATAGTGGGTCGTCAGCAGGACCGTGCCGCCCGCCTCGTGGAAGGAACGGATCGTGTCCCACAGCAGGTGGCGGGCCTCCACGTCGAGCCCGGTCGAGGGCTCGTCGAGAAAGACGACCTCCGGATTGCCGAGCAACGCGAGCGCGGCGCCGAGCCGGCGTTGCTCCCCACCGCTCAGGCCCCCCACCTGCCGCGCGGCGAGCCCGCCCAGCCCGAAGCTCTCGTAGAGCTTCGTTTCGGGCATCGGATCGGGGTAGTGCGCGGCAACGAACGCGACGATCTCGCGCACCTTCAGCCCGGGCGGAAACGCGGAGGTCTGCGGGGTTGCGCCGATGCGCCGGCGGACGTCCTCGTCGAGAGGGGAGCCGCCGAGGAGCAATGCTTCTCCGCGATCCGGTATCCTCAGCCCCAGCAGCAGGCTGAGCGCGGTGGTCTTGCCTGCCCCGTTGGGTCCCAGAAGGGCCAGGAACGCGCCCCGCGGCAGGACCAGATCGAGCCCCGCCAGAGCCGCCTTGCCGGCAAACGCCTTCGCCACGCCGCGCAGCTCCGCGGCCGGTCCCACCCCCCGGCCTGGTTCCGGTTTCATGGCAATGCGAGTCCGCTCGAGCGTCACGGCGTTGCGAACGATGACCCTGCATGGAGAGCCACCAAATGTCCACCGTTCCGACCACCTGCGATCTGCTGATCCACTCCGGCGACGTCATCGACGGCACGGGCGCGGCCCGCGTCCACCTCGACGTTGCCGTCACCGGTGACCGGATCGTCGCCGTCGGCGACCACCTCGACCTGCACGTCGACGCGACCAGCAAGATCGACGCCTCGGGACTCGTCGTCGCGCCCGGGTTCATCGACGCGCATACCCACGACGACCGCGCGGTGCTCTCCGGACCGGACATGACACCGAAGATCAGCCAGGGGGTGACGTCGGTGGTCACCGGCAACTGCGGGGCCAGCCTCGCTCCGTTCGCGGGCCGCGAGCCGCCGCCGCCGATGAACCTGCTCGGCGACGCCTCGTGGTACCGGTTCCCGACCATGCGCGAGTACATGGCCGCGGTCGAGGCGTCGCCTCCGGCGCTCAATCTCGCGCCGCTGGCCGGTCATACCGCGCTCCGGGCGGCGGCGATGGACGACGTCTACCGCGCCGCCGCCCCGGCCGAGATCGCGCACATGGAGGCGCTGCTCGACGAGGCGCTGGAGGCGGGCTGCATCGGCATGAGCACCGGGCTCGCCTATCCCCCCGCGGTGGAAGCCCCCACCGACGAGATCGTGGCCCTGGCGAGCCGGCTCGCGGCGCACGGCGGCATCTACACGACCCACATGCGCGACGAGGGCGCCGGGGTCCTCGACTCGGTACGGGAGACGCTCGAAATCGGCGAGCGCGCCGGCGTCCCCGTGGTCATCTCGCACCACAAGTGCAGCGGCCGGGAGAGCTGGGGCCTGAGCCGGGAGACGCTCGCCGCGATCGCCCGGGCGCGTTCGAGGCAGAGCGTCGACCTCGACGTCTATCCCTACGTAGCAAGCTCGACGGTGCTGCTCACGGACTGGATCGCCGGGGCCGAGCGCGTGCTCGTGACCTGGTCGACGCCGCATCCGGAGTGCAAGGGGCGCGACTTCGAGAGCATTCGCTCCGAGTGGGGCTGCGGCGTCGAAGAAGCGGTGGAACGGCTCAGCCCGGCCGGCGCGATCTACTTCAAGATGGACGAAGAGGACCTGCGGCGCATCCTGCGTTTCCGGGACGCGATGATCGGCTCCGACGGCCTCCCGCACGACACCTTCCCCCATCCCCGGCTGTGGGGCACCTTTCCCAGGGTGCTCGGCCATTACAGCCGCGAGCTCGGCCTGTTCTCCCTCGAAGAGGCGGTCCACCGCATGACCGGAGTGCCCGCGCGCGTCTTCGGCCTCGCCGGCCGCGGCGCAATCCGGGCCGGCGCCCTCGCGGACCTCGTGCTCTTCGACCCGGAGCAGATCGCCGACGAGGCGGATTTCAGGGCCCCCACGCGCCCGGCCCGCGGGATCTACCAGGTCATCGTCAACGGCAAGCAGGTCTGGCGCGGCGGCGAGTGGACCGGCGCCAGGCCCGGGCGAATCCTGCGGCGCAACGGGACCGAAGGCTGAACGTACTCCCCTCAGACCACCCCCGCCTCCGACAACGCCGCCAGCTCCTCGCTCGTGAGGCCCAGCTCCTCGCCGTAGATCGCCTCGTTGTGGGCGGCCAGGACGGTCCCGAGATGGCGGATCCCGCCCGGGGTGTCGGACAGCTTCGGGATCGTGCCTTGCAGGGCGACGTCGCCGATGCGGGGATCGGTCACGCGGACGAGGGTGTCCCGCACCCAGAACTGCTCCTCGTTGAAAATGTCCTCGATGCTGCACACCGGGCCGCAGGGGACCTCGCCGTCGGAGCATCGGCGGATGACCGTCTCCCGGTCGTGGAGCGAGGTCCACGCGCGCACCATCGCGTTCACCTCGTCGCGCCGTTCGAGCCGCGAGCGCTTGAGCCGGAAGCGCTCGTCGCCGGCGAGCTCGGGCCGGTCCATCGCCTGCGCGAGGCGGGCGAACATCTTGTCGTTGGTGCAGGCGATGGCCACCCAGCGGCCGTCCGCGCAAGGGTAGTGGCTGTGCGGGGTCGCGGTGTGGGTCTCGGTGCCGCTGCGCTCGCGCACATGTCCGGTCTTGTCGTAGACCGCCGCGATCTCGTCGAGGAACCGGAAGATGCCGTCGTGCAGCCCGACGTCGATGGACTGGCCGCGCCCGGTCTTCTCGCGCGCACGCAGGGCCAGCATCACCCCGAAGGCGCCGTAGAGGCCGGAGAGGTAGTCGGCCAGGGTCGTCGAGCCCGCGATGAGCGGCGGGGTATCCGGCTGGCCGGTGACGTAGGAGAGGCCCGCGTAGGCCTGCGCGATGCGTGCGAACCCCGGCAGCCCCGACTTCGGCCCGGTCTGTCCGTAGGCGGAGATGCGCAGCATCACCAGCCTCGGGTTGATGGAGAGCAGATCCGCGAATCCGAGCCCCCATCGCTCCATGGTGCCCGGCCGGAAGTTCTCGATCACCACGTCCGCCGTCGCCGCGAGCCGCCGGAAGAGCGCGGCGCCCCGCGCGTCCTTGAGGTTCAGGGTGATGCACTTCTTGTTGCGGGCGTCGTTGAACCACCAGTAGGTGTCGCCCGCCTCGCTCGGGGTGCCGAGACGGCGCAATTCGTCGCCGGCGCCCGGGCGCTCGATCTTGATGACCTCGGCGCCGAATTCCGCGAGGCAGGTGGCGGCGAACGGCGCGGCGACGAAGGTGGCGGCGTCGAGCACCCGGACGTCGTCGAGCGGCATGATCGTTCCGGTCACCGGGCATACTCCCGAGAGGTGGTTGCAACGATACGCCCCGCGTGCGGGCCGGGCTGCCGCCCCTGCATCGCGCGCGCCATCGTGGAGGCCGATTGTACGAGACCGCGGGTGGTCACGTTCCGGGGAATCGAGACAGGTGCACGCAACGTCTGAAGGGTCGGGACCGGCGCCGCTCGCGGTGAGGCTGGGGCGCACCCTCGTCGTCGGCGCCGCCGGCGGCGCGCTGTTCGCATGGCTGAACCTGCCGCTGGCATGGATGCTGGGAGCGATGGTCGCGACCACCGCGGTATCGCTCGGCGGCGCGAACCTCTACGTGCCCGGCCCGATGCGTTCGATCATGGTCGCGGTCATCGGGGTGCTGCTCGGCGCGAGCTTCACCCCGGAGGTCGTCGAGAAGGCCCGTGAGTGGCCGCTCACCATCGGCTGCCTGCTGCTCTACCTCGGCCTCCTGGTCGGCGTCCTCTTCCTCTACTTCCACCGGATCGTGGGCCTCGACGTGCCCACCGCGTACTTCTCGGCCACGCCGGGCGGACTGAGCGAGATGGTGATCACCGGCGCCGCGATGGGCGCCGACGACCGCACCATCGCGCTCATTCACACCTCTCGAATCCTGCTGGTGGTTCTCACGATCCCGCTCTGGTACCGCTTCATGACCGGGGTGGCCGCGACACCCTCGGCGATGGGACCGTCGATCGGTGCGATCGGGCTCACCGACGTCACGGTGCTCGCGGCATGTGCGGTCGCCGGGGTGGTCGTGGGTCGCCTCCTCCGCCTGCCCGCGTACCGGCTCTCGGGCCCCCTGCTTGCCAGCGCGGCCGTCCACGTCACGGGATTGAACGAATCGGCGCCGCCGTGGGAGGTCGTCGCGGCGGCGCAGGTGGTCGTCGGCTCGGCCATCGGTGCGCGCTTCACCGGTGTGCCGGTGCGCCGGGTGCTCGGCCTCATGGCCACCGCGCTGGTCTCCACCGTGCTGATGCTTGCCGCCACCGTCTCGTTCGCGCTGGTGCTCGCGCCCGCCACCGGGCTCGACTGGCGGTCCATCGTCCTCGCCTACGCGCCGGGGGGATTGGCCGAGATGAGCCTGATCGCGCTCTCGCTGGGTATCGAGACCGCGTTCGTCGCCACCCACCACATCATCCGGATCGGGCTCATCGTGGTGGCGGCGCCGCTCGTGTTCGCCCGTCTCCGCCCTCCCGGCAAGGGCGCTTGAGTCGAGGCCGGCTGCGACCGCTGGCCGGCCGCCGCCTCTGGCCTGCCACCTCCGCTTCACGCGGTGGACGCGAGCAGATCGTCCACGCTCCCGGAGATTTTCTCGAACAGCTCGGGCGCCGAGATCTCCATGACGTGGTCCATCACCCAGCGGTTGGTCTGGTTGACGCCCATCGAGCGCATCACCCGATCGCCGAAGTAGCGCAACGCCTCGAATCCCGGCGCCTCGTCGTCGAACTCGAACCGTGCGTAGTCGTCGAGCCGTTCGTTCAGCATCTCCACGAACGGCGCGCGGTAGTCGCCCGGGCCGGCGACGTCGAGCAGGTTGTCCTGCATCAGGTCCGCGAGGCGCCGCCCGAGCGCGACCACGAGCACGGCGCGCGCCTCGTCGTCGATGCGCCGGTGCGCGAGCCGGTCCACGAGCTGGACGGCGAAGGCGCAGTACTCGGAGATCACGCGGATGCGTTCGCGATCGGAGGCGTAGTCGAAACCTTCCCGATGGATTGCCTTGGCGTGCTCGACGGACAGGCGCCACACGATGAACGCGAGCGCGCCGGCGCTGTCGGCGAAGCCCTTGCGCTTCGCTTCGTTGCGCTCGGAGTGATGCCATTTGCTCTTGATGCGTATCGCCATCGTGCCGCTTCCATCCCATCGGGCCAGCCCATCCTTGGAGCTGCGCCGATGGAGACAATCCGCGAGATTCCCCGAATATGGAGCCGATATACCATCAATCGACAAGTCTGATTTTCGATTTCTCCAAATGCGATTGACAGCCGGCGCGGTCCGCGCGCAGGGTGCGCGCCGTGGACGGCAGCCGACCCCTTCACGGCCTTGCCGAGCGGGTGCGCGACGCCCGCTCGCGGATGGGCCTGACCCAGGCCGATTTCGCGGAGCGGATGGCGGTCACCCCGCTCACGGTCCATCGCTGGGAGACGGGGCAATCCCGGCCCCGCGCCCTGGCGCTCGACCGGCTGCGGGCGCTGGAGGAGGCCATCGCATCGCGGGGCGCCGATGCCCGCGCGGTCGGGCCTTCCGGCGGGCCGGCGCCGCCGTCCGTCTCCGTCCCCCTCGACTTCGCCGGAGACCCGGCGGCGGTCCTGCTGGTGGCGGAGGCGCACCGGCTGGCCCACGGGCACCAGTTCAACACCGCCTTCGCAAGCGAGACCGCCCGGATCGATCCGCTCCCCCACCAGCGGATCGCGGTCTACGAACGGATGCTGAAGCAGGAGCCGCTGCGCTTCCTGCTCGCCGACGACGCCGGCGCCGGCAAGACCATCATGACCGGCCTCTACATGCGGGAGATGCTGTTCCGCCGCCGCATCCGCAGGGTGCTGATCGTGACCCCGGCCGGCCTCGTGGGCAACTGGGAGCGCGAGCTCCGCACCCTCTTCCGGCTGCAATGCCGCATCGTGTCGGGAGCGGACGTGCGGGCGGGCGCCAACCCCTTCTCCGGCCCGGGCGGTGACCAGGTCGTCGTCTCCCTCGACACCCTCGCGAACGAACGCGCGTTCGCGGCCCTCCGCGCCCCCGAGGTCGCCCCGTACGACCTGGTGGTGTTCGACGAGGCCCACAAGCTGAGCGCTTCGCGCGCCGGAAGCCGGGTCACCACGACGCGCCGCTACCGCCTCGCCGAGGCGCTGGCCGGCGCCGCGCCGTCCCGCGGCGGCTCGGGGCCGGCCGCCTCCGGCGACGCCACCGGCGGCGACCCGTTCGCCGGCCTCTCCTGGGCGGCAAGGCATCTCCTCCTCCTGACCGCGACCCCCCACATGGGCAAGGAGTCTCCTTGGTTCCACCTCTGGCGGCTCCTCGACCACCATGCCTTCGGAACCCCGGAGGCATTGCGCCGCTACCCGCCCGGGGAGCGTCAACGCCACTTCATCCGCCGCACGAAGGAGGAGATGGTGGACCTGGAGGGCAGCCCGCTCTACCGGCAGCGGGAGTGCAGCACGTTCAGCTTCGATCTCTCCGGCGGCGAGGACGGCGAGCACGCGCTCTACCTCCACACCACCACCTACCTCCGCGAGCACTACGGCCGGGCGCTCCGCAACCGGCCCGCAGTCCAGCTCGCGATGAGCGTGTTCCAGCGCCGGCTGGCGAGCTCGACCTCGGCCCTGCTGCGTTCCTTCGAGCGCCGGATCGAGAAGATCGAACGCGACGCCGCCGACTGGCGCTCCGGCCGCCTCGACGCGGCCCTCCTCCGGCGCCGCCAGCAAGCCCTGTCCGAGAGATACCGGGAGGACTTCTTCGAGGCCCACGGCGCCGACGATGACGCGCGCGAGGGCGGCCCCGAGCGCGGCGGGGAGCCGGGCGAGCGCAACGAGGACTTCGAGGACGCGGTCCTCGGCGCGGTCACCGCCGTCGGGATCGAGGAGCTGCGCGCGGAGGCGGAGGCCCTCCGGGGGCTCCGGGACCGCGCCCGCGCGCTCGTCGCCGCCGGAGACGAATCCAAGTTCGAGAAGCTGCGGGAGGTGCTCGAAGACCCGCTCTACGCCAGGGAGAAATGGCTCGTCTTCTCCGAGCACCGCGACACCGTGGACTTCCTGGTGCGGCGCATCGAAGGGCTCGGCCATGCCGGCCAAGTGGCCGTCATCCACGGCGGCATGGCCTGGCCGGAGCGCGAGGCGGCGGTGGAGCGCTTCCGGCAGCCGGACGGCGCCCGCTTCCTCGTCGCCACCGATGCGGCGGGAGAAGGGATCAACCTCCAGTTCTGCCGGCTGATGGTGAACTACGACGTCCCGTGGAACCCCGCGCGCCTGGAGCAGCGGATGGGGCGCATCCACCGCTACGGCCAGAAGCACGATGTCCGCGTCGTCAACCTCGTCGCCGGCGGGACCCACGAAGGCCGGGTCCTGAAGGTGCTGCTGGAGAAGCTGGAGAACGTCCGCAGCGAACTCAGCTCGGACAAGGTGTTCGACGTGATCGGGCGCCTCCTCGAGAACGTCTCCCTCCGCGAGTACATGACGGCCGCGCTCGATCTCGGCCGCGAGCGGGAGCGGGAGCAAGGCGTCCTCGAAGACGTCGAGCGGGCCGTCACCGAGTCCGCCGTGCGCCGCCTCGCCGAGGCGGAGGCGAGCGTGTACGGGCCAACCGGCGAGGTCGCGCCCCGGGTGGACGGGATGCGCCGGGAGCTGGACCGGGAGCGCTACCTGCACCTGCTGCCGGCCTACGTGCGCCTCTTCGTCGAGTCGGCCGCGCGCAAGCTCGGCATCGGCCTCCAAGGCGATCTCGACGGGGTGTTCTCCCTCGTTCCCGCGACCACCGGCGCCCTCGACCCGCTCCTGCCGGCGCTCGAAGGCTATCCGCCCGAGGTGCGGAGGCGGCTCCGGATCCGCCGCCCCGACGCGGGCGAGGCGTGCATCTGGCTGCACCCCGGAGAGCCGGTGTTCGACGCCCTCTGCCGCCGGGTGATCGACCGGTTCTCGCACGACGCCCGGCGCGGGGCCATCTTCATCGATCCGAGAGCCAGTGAGCCCGCCCTCTGGCATCTGGCCGCCACGTCCGTGGAGGATGACGCTTCCGGGGCCACCCCCCTCCCCGGCGAGCCCCCGGGACCGGCGCCGACCTTCACTGCGAGCTCGCGGGCGGCGGCCGGGGGTCTCCCCGGCGGGCCCACGGAAGCAGCGGGACCGGCGCACCCGGCCTTCCGGCGCAGCCTGGAGAGCCGCCTGATCGCGGTGCGGCAGGGCGGCGCCGCCGAGGAGACGCTCGCCGAGCCCTCGCCGGATGCCCTGCTGGCGCTGCACCCCGCTCCCGGTGTCGCTCCCGGCTCCGTGCCGCTCGCCGGCCGCGCGATCGCGCTGCGGGCCGGGGCGTCGGCGCACGTCGAGCGCGGCCTCTCGCGGGCGGTGGAGGAGCACCGGACGGCGCGGCGCGCGGAGCTGCCCGAACGGCGCCGCCGGGTGAACGTCGGCTTCGATCTCCGGGCGGCGGCGCTCGCGAAACGTCGTTCGGCGCTGGCCCGAGCGGCGGCGGACCCGGCGGCCGACGAGGACGTCGCCGCGCTCAAGCGCGAGCAGGCGTCACTCTCCGGCGATCGCGACCGCGCCCTCCGGGCGCTGGACGCCGCCGCGGATCGGATCGTGGCCGCCCCGCCCCGCTTTCTCGCCCATGCCCTCGCCCTCCCGCCGTTTCCGGGCAGCGACGTCGAGCGGATGGACGAGCGCGTCGAGGCGGTGGCGGTGCGGATCGCCGCGCAGGCCGAGGCGGATCGGGGGGCCGAGGTGCAGGACGTCTCCACCCCGGAGAAGGCGCGCGCGGCCGGGCTCCCGGACTGGCCGGGGTTCGACCTGCTCAGCCGCCATCCGAACGGTGAGGTGCGCAGCATCGAGGTCAAGGGACGCGCCGGGCGGGCCGCGGTGCGAATGGAGCTGAACGAATGGAAGCAGGCGTGCAACCTGGGCGGGCGCTACTGGCTGTACGCGGTGTTCGACTGCGCGACCCCGGCCCCGCAGCTCTATCGGGTGCGGGACCCGTTCCGGAACCTGCTGGCGACGGAGCACGCCGCCGCCGCGTTCACCCTCACCGCCGGGAGCATCGTCCGCGCCGCGGAGCCGGAGACCCCTTCCCCCGGGACACCTCCCTCCGGGAGGGCGCCCTGATGGCGCACTTCCGTTACCCTGCCGCACGGATACCTGCACCGGAGACGGCCCGATGAGCGGCGGGCGGCCGGAAGCGATGGGTGCGCATGACGGTCCCGTCCGCCAGTCGGGGGTAGAGGTCCGGGCAGTCCGGGTTGGTCGATATGAGGCGTGGAACGAAGCCTGGTCCGGATGCCGTCGCCTCCAACGGCAACCGGCTGTCCAATGAGTTACGATTGACGGCAGACCGGTCAGCGACGACACAGTTTGCGGGAGGTGCTCCTTGTATTCGTCAATCCACATTCGAGGCTATCGCGGGCTTGACTCGTTCAGGATGCGAGGTCTCGGCCGCGTCAACCTTCTGGTCGGGACGAACAACTGTGGAAAGACCTCGATTCTGGAATGCATCGAGCTGCTTCGTTCGACAGGCCATCCGAACGTTTTGTCTTCCATCCTCCGGCGGCGCGGAGAGTGGGGTGATGCCAAGGACAGGGATTCCGAGCCGCTCCTTGACATCAAACGTCTGTTTTCGGGGTATGACTTGCAGGGAGAAGTCGTAATCGAAGGGGGTCGTGACCGTACCGGCAATCTGTCCGATTGGAACAGGAAGGTCGCGATGCATGTCGGAGATCCCCGCGAATCGGAATCCGGAGAACCGGATCCATTTGGCGAGGATGGATACCTCACCCTCGCCGTCGAATGGTCGGATCGCGGAGACGACTCCGATACGAGGGCTGTCAAAATAGGTATCACGTCCGACGGACATCTGTCCTCGCCCGCACTCCGGCGATTCCTGCCCACGCGAAACAGTCCACTCGCCCAAGTCGTTCAGTTCATCAGAACCAGCGGCATGACCGCGCCGGACGTCGTTCGGCTGTTCGATGATGTCGTTCTCACGGAGAACGAAGAACACGTGACGCAGGCGCTTCGTATCATAGAACCGGCGGTTGAACGCATCGCCTCGGTTGTCATCGATCGAGGCCGATATTTTCGAGAGACACCGGGTGGTGTATTCATCAAGCTGCGCAAAGCCGAGAGCCGCATTCCGATCGGAAGCATGGGAGACGGCATGTGGAGAATGCTCGGATTGGCGCTCGCCCTTGCGAACGTAAAAGGGGGGGTACTGCTCGTCGACGAAATCGATACCGGCCTCCATTATTCCGTCATGGCGGACATGTGGCGGATGGTCAGTAAACGGGCCGCCGCCCTGAAGGTTCAGGTATTCGCCACCACACACAGCAGGGACTGTTATGAGAGTCTGGCGGCGATCGTGAAACCCGACCAGCCGTCGCCGGAAATCACCATTCAGCGGATTGATCCCAGCCGAGGACAAGCGGTCAGGTTCAGTGACGCAGCCATCGTCGCCGCTGCCGAGCGGGGCCTGGAGGTCAGGTAGATGCCTTCGATCTCTCCCCGAAAGCTTCTCGTGGAAGGCGATACGGACAGGCGCGTCATTCCGTTTCTCATGGAGGCCAACGGCATCGAGTGGGAGAGCTCCGGCCGACCGGTCGTCTGTATCGAGCCGTACAACGGTGTGGAAGAACTGCTGAAGCCGGGAGTGGTGGAAGCCGAATTGCGGGCTTCGGGGCTCGAAGCCTTGGGCGTCATGGTCGATGCGAACGGTAACGCCTCCGATCGGTGGAATCGGATCAAGGTACTCTGCGACGACCAATTCGAGGATTTGCCGGAGCAGATCCCGCAAAATGGACTGGAGACCATTCACCTTGAAACCGGCACGCGTTTCGGAGTCTGGATCATGCCCGACAACCGGTTTTCCGGGATGCTGGAGGACTTCCTGATCCGGCTGATCCCGGAGAGCTCCCGCTCCCGGGGTTTGTACGAGCTGGCCGAACAATGCGTCGCCGAAGCCGCGCGAAGCGGTGCTCCATTCAAGGATGTCCACAAGGCGAAAGCAGAAATTCACACTTGGCTCGCATGGCAGGACGAGCCGGGCAGACAATTGCACCAGGCCGTGCACCATCGGGTACTGGACCCCGAAAGACCTGAGTCGCAACCGTTCGTCCACTGGTTCAGACATCTCTTCGATGTGTAGATCACCGATACATCGAGGTCGGCGGGGACGCAAGCCGGGAGACCCCGGTAGTGGGAAGAGGTCTGCCATCCATGCTGCCCTGTGGGTGCTCCTGGGTGCGCGGGCGTCCCGCCCGCATTCTCATTTCCGGGGGCTTCGCCCCGTGCGGGCGGGACGCCCGCGTCGGCAGACGCGCCGTTCCCAGGAGCGCTCGTGGCGGCTCCGAACCGTCCCGATGCCGGCGGAAGAGGCCGTCCCCGTGGGGTACGAGGCACCTTTACTCCTGCCATCACCCGGACATATCAAAGAGTTGCGGACAACACACACGATTCCCCGAGGGAGCATCGCCGGTGAGTGACCCGCATCGTCCGGGCCGCGGAGCCGGAGCCTGCTTCCCCCGTGACCCCTTCCTCCGGGAGGGCGCCCTGATGGCGCACTTCCGTTACCCTGCCGCACGGATACCCGCACCGGAGACGACCCGATGAGCGGCGAAAATGCTCTCGATCCACGGAACCTGACGTTCTCGCAGGCGTATGGATACGAGGAGCTTCCGCAGCCGCTGAAGCTCGGGGAGATATCCGACCGGGCTCGCACAAAGCTCTGGAATATATTATTCGAATTTGTGCAATCGCAAGAATTTTATGAAGATTATGAAGAATCTGTAGGTGGAGTCTGGGGTAATATTTTATATTTTCTTCATCTCGAACATTATGGATATGCTCTAGATGAACTAGATGATTCTATGGATGATTTCATGAGATACAAATCGCGTTTCATGCACGGTCAATTCAACGAACTGTTCGACCTGCTGTTGGCGATCATGCGCCATTCAGAGTGTCCGCAGGGGTTCATACGGGCGGTTGCGGACGTGTTCAAAGAATTCCGGCTGGCGTATGTCGTGGACGTTGGACCTCCGCCCACCATCTATCCGGCGGCGACCAAGGAAGAAGGGGAAGCCATCTTGGAAGCGACTGCCGAGCTCGGCAGTGCGGGGCTGTCGGGCGCGGTGAATCACCTGCGGAAGGCGGCGGACTGTATCAACCAAGACGACCCTCCGGGCGCGGTGCGGGAGAGCATCCATGCCGTCGAATCGACGGCTCGCTCCCTCGACCCGAAGGCAAACACCCTCAAGCCGGCTTTGAGGTCGCTGGAGGCGGCCGGCGGCCTCCACCCGGCCCTGAAACGGGCGTTCTCCAACCTGTACGGCTTCGCCTCCGACGAGCAGGGTATCCGGCACGCGCTGATCGACAGTCCGCAAGCCAACGTCGGCCAGGACGAGGCGGTGTTCATGCTCGGCGCCTGCGCGTCGTTCAGCAGCTACCTCGCGCGAAAGCACCGTCGTTCGGCGTCCTGATCGCGCCTTGGTTGGCCCACGATGATGATCGACGTTCCGATCCTCCCGATGGCTTCTGCCCAAGTGGGCAAGGAACGGCCGCCGGTGCATGACGTCGCGGGCGGAGATACCGATGACGGAGCGGCTGCGTGACGGCGAGCGACCATGGGGCCGCACCCTGGTCGTGCTGCCCGGTACCGAACCCCGGTCCCGTCCTGACGTGTTGTTGGCCGCCTCGCGCACGTAACGACGCACAACAGGTGCCATAATCGGCCCATGCGCTTCTTCAACACCGAAGGGCCGGTGCGCCCGAACAAGCACTATGCGATCCGGCCGTTGGACCGCGTGAACATCGGCGAATTCCTGGCCCTGATTCGGGCGGAACGCTACTTCGTGCTGCACGCGCCGCGCCAGACCGGCAAGACCTCCGCGCTTATCGCGCTCCGCGACCTGCTCAACAGCGGCGAGGCCGGCGATTTCCGTTGCGTGGACGTGAACGTCGAGGTCGGCCAGGTGGCGCGCGACGACACGGCGCGCGGCATCCGCGCCATTCTGGGCAGCCTGGCCGACAGCGCGATGCTGCTGGGCGACGACTACCCCGAGGAAGTCTGGCCGGACATCCTGGCGAAGGTGGGGCCTGACGACGCCCTCAAGGGGTTGCTCACCCGCTGGTGTGTGGCGAACCCGGTGCCGCTGGTGCTGCTGGTGGACGAGATCGACTCCCTGGTCGGCGACACCCTGCTCTCGGTGCTGCGCCAGCTCCGCGCCGGCTACCAGAGGCGTCCCGAAGCCTTCCCGCAGAGCGTGGTGCTGTGCGGGGTGCGCGACATCCGCGACTACCGCATCCGGTCGAGCACCGGCGAGGTCATCGCCGGCGGCAGTCCCTTCAACGTCGCGGCGAAGTCGCTTCGCATGGGCGACTTCACCGAAGCGGAGACGCGGGCGCTGATGGCGCAGCACACCGAGGAGACCGGGCAGCGTTTCTCGGAGGCGGCGGTGGAGGCGGTGTGGACGCAGACCCGCGGCCAGCCGTGGCTGGTGAACGCGCTGTGCGCGGGGGCGTGCTTCGACAACAAGGCGGGGCGGGACCGCTCGCGCGCCATCGAGGTGGACGACATCTACGCGGCCCGCGAAGAGCTCATCCTGTCGCGGCGCACGCACCTGGACCAGTTGGCGCACAAGCTGGAAGAAGCGCGGGTACGGCGGGTGGTCGAGCCCCTCCTGAGCGGCGGGGAGGTGCAGCACGACGGCCGCGACCTGGAGTACGTCCGCGACCTGGGGTTGCTGGCGCCGGACTCGCCGCCGCGCATCGCGAACCCGATCTACCGGGAGGTGGTGCCGCGCGAGCTGGGCTACGTGTTGCAGGACAGCCTGGACATCCGGGTGGCGTGGTACGTGGACGACGACGGCGGCTTGAACATGACGAAGCTGCTCACGGCATTCCGCACCTTCTTCGGGGAGCACGCGGAGCACTGGCTCGGCCATCTGGGGGCGTACCGGGAGGCCGCCCCGCAGCTCATCTTGCAGTCGTACCTGCAACGGGTGGTGAACGGGGGCGGACGCATCGAGCGGGAGTACGGGTTGGGGCGGGGGCGGACGGACCTGCTGGTGCTGTGGCCGCGGGAGGCGGGTCAGCCCTCGGACCTGTGGGAGCGTTTCGTGGTGGAGTGCAAGGTGTTGCGGGACTCGGACCGCAAGAGTCTCGCGTGGACGGTGGAGAAGGGCGTGGAGCAGACGTTGGAGTACATGGCGCAGTGCGGTGCGGAGGAAGGGCATCTGGTGGTGATGGACCGCCGTAGCGAGGAGCGCCGGGGTGGCGGGAGCGCGACGGAGCCCCGAGACGGCGTTGGCGAAGCGGATGGAGGCGGTCGCCGGCGGGACGGGCGGCGCGGCGTAGTCATCTGGATGCTGTAAGGCTTGGCCGACAGACATGCCGAGGCGAAGGCACGGCGTCTGCCCATTGGCTCGGGGGTGGTGGAGAATCTCCGAGTCATGCCCGCGTCCCGGGAGTCGGCATTGATGACCGATCAGTTGCTGTACGAGGTACTTGAAGCCACCGGCTATCTGGTCGATGGCCAGCCGGCCCACGGCGTGCGCATGGGCGCCGACGCACACGCCGGGGACCGTACCCGCAACTTCCGCCCGGACGCCCTGTGGAAAGGCGATTCGGCGCTCACCGTCTACTTCAAGTCCGAGCCGGAAGTTCCGTCCGGCGAGCAGGTCGCCGGATGGCATCGGGAGATCTGGAATCAAGGCTTCGCGCCGCTGCTGTGGGTGGTTTCGCCGGAAAAGATCGAGCTCTACAACGGCTTTGGCCGGCCCCGGCAGACCGGGAATGCCGCCGAACACCTGCTGGATACTTTCGAGAGGATCGAAAGCAGATTGAAGGAGCTCGATGCTTTCGCCGGACGGCTTGCCATGGAGACCGGGCGGTTCTGGCAAGAGCCGGAGGCTCGCAAGGTCGATCGGAAAACCAGCGTTGATCGGCAGTTGCTGTCCGATCTCGCCGCGCTCGAACGCGACCTCGTAGACGCGGACATGAGCCGCCCGGACGCCCAGGGACTCATCGGCCGATCGATATTCACCCAGTACCTCATCGATCGCCGGATCGTCACCACGCGGCATCTTGCAAAAGTGTACGGCCGCGACACCCTGGCGGCCATACTGCGCGATCGCCGCGCCACGAAGCGGCTGTTCGACTGGCTTCGGGACACCTTCAACGGCGACATGTTCCCGTCCGTGGGATCATCCGCGCCGCGCGCCGGCCACCTTAGGCGGGTCGCGGACTTTCTCGAAGCCGTGGATCCCGATACGGGACAGATGACGTTCTTTCCGTACCAGTTCGACGTGATACCGGTAGAGTTGATCAGCTCGATCTACGAACAATTCGCCCGATCGGACTCGCCAACCCGAGACGATGAACAATCCGCCCGGTCGGATTCATCGGTCCACAACGATGAACGTTCCCTCCGGCCAGATCAGCCGGCCCGTGACGTTCGTCACGGAACGGACGTTTTCTATACGCGGCTGCCGCTCGTCTCCCTGGTCCTCGACGAGATCACGGATGGATTGACCGGCAAGGAAACCGTTCTCGACCTGACGTGCGGCTCCGGCGTCTTCCTGGTCGAAGCGTTGCGAAGGCTCGTTCATATCCGCTCGGGCGGCGCCGAGCCGAACCGCCGCTTGATCCGGTCCACGCTGCACGAACAGATCTACGGAGTGGACATCAGCGAGGCCGCCGTGCGCGTCGCCGCCTTCAGCCTCTATCTGGCGGCCCTGGAGCTCGATCCGGACCCGAAGCCACCCCGCGCGCTGAAATTCAAGCCGCTGATCGGAAAAACCCTCATCGTCGGCGACGCGCGGAACGTGGAGCAGACGGCCGATGGCCAAGCGGCGTTGACCGAACGAGGCAAAAAGAGACGGTTCGACGTCATTGTGGGCAATCCACCATGGAGCTATGGAGGCAAGGAGGCCACGGCGGCACGCCGCGATGAAGGCAACCGGGGCAAGGTACATGCACCACGCGGTGAAAGCCTCGGCTTCGTCTCCCGGGCGATGGAGTTCGCCTCCGGCAATACGCGGTTCGGCTTGATCCTGAGCGCGGTCCAGTTCTTCAGCCGGAGCGGGACCGGCGCAGCCGCCTCGCGCCAGATCATCGAGAAGCTGTCTCCGGTGACGCTGGTCAATCTGTCGAGCCAATCCGACTGGCTGTTTCCCAATGCCAACATGCCCGCGGTTGCCCTCTTCGCGCGACACCGGCCGGCTCCGGCCGGCACGATCACCACCGTGCAAGTCCCCTGGTCCCCAAGCGGAGCACGAAGCCATACCTTCGAGATCGCGCCCAGCGACATCGTTACCCTGCCATTGGCCGACTGGAGAAGAAAGCCGGAGTTCCTGAAGGCGGCGCTGCTCGGGTGCCGGCGCGACTTGGCGTTGCTGGACAGACTCACGTCGAGCTATACGAAGCTGGGCGATGGGATCCGACAAATCGGCGTGCAATTTCGTACGGGATTGATATTCGGCGATCGAAGCCTCGATGCGAGCTTTCTTCACAACATACCACTTCTGACCGCGAAAGAACTTCGGTCCTTCTCCGCACCAACCGATTCAAACCCATTCGATGCGGCCAGGGCGGAGAAGCCCCGCAGCCGCGATATCTATCGAGCCCCCCTGCTGCTCGTCAAAGAATTCCTTCGAGGAGAAACCGGGCGCCCCATCGTTGCCGTGGCGATCCGGGATACGGTCTTCACCGATGCTTATCATGGCGCAGCGTTCCCAACAAGACATCGCAAGACCGCCGACATACTCGCCGCCATTCTGAGCTCGTCGCTCGCATCGTGGTTCTTCCTGATGAGCGCATCCGCCTTCGGTCTGTGGATGCGACGGATCAAGCGTAGTGACCTCGTACAGATACCGGTTCCCGATCTCGAAGCGGCCCCGCGCTCCGAGGCTGGCCGGCGCCTAATCCGTCTCGCCCGGAAATTCCAGCGGAATCCGCCGCGTGACGCCGATTGGCGGACGCTCGACGACACCGTGTTCGACCTCTACGGTCTGGACGAAGCCGAACGTACCGTCGCACGGGACGGCCTGTTCCGCGCGAGCTGGCAATGGAAACCCGGCAAGCTCGAATCCGCCAAGCCCGCGCTCGCGCAACCGCACATGCTGGACTATGCCCGCACCTTTCTGGCTACGGTGGACGCTTGGCTCGCCGCGAGAAGGCGGCGCCACATGCGCGCCGAGGTCTTCGACCTTCCCGAAAGCGTGCCGCTCCGGGTCGTTCGCTTCGTCCTCGAAGAGGGATACGCGCCTCCCACAGCGGAGCTCGTCGAACCGGAGGGGAGCCTGAGAGACGTCCTCGACGGGATCGGCCGCCGCCTGGACGTCCGGCTTGCAACGTCCCTGTCCGGCCAGCGCGAATTGCGGGTGCACGGCCGCCGCGAGGTCGTCATCATCAAGCCGAGCGCTCGCCGGCACTGGATGGGGGTATCCGCCCTCGAAGACGCGGACGCGGTCATCGTCGAGAGCTTCTCCGGAACCGCCGCATGAGATTGCCGCGTGACGTTCCGGTAGTTGCTGACCGGCCCTTCATTGAACTTGGTTCTGAAATATCGGCGGCGATTCTGCGGACCGTCGAGGCGGGATGGGCACTTGCATTGAACTCGCCGGACGTCAACGCGGATGCCGCGGAAGTACCGATGACGGAGCGGCTGCGCGACGGCATGCGCTCGGCGCTGAACGGCGGCGAGCTACCATGGGGCCGCACCATGGTCGTGCTGCCCGGTACCGAATCACGGTCCCGACCTGACGTGCTGTTGCCGGACGGCCGAACCGACATACCCATCCTTTGTATCGGGATCTTCTTCCGGTCCGGAGAACACGATCCCCACGCGATCATCGAATGCAAACGCATCGCCGGAGACGACACCCACCTGTGCCGGGAATACGTCGTGAACGGCATCGACCGCTTCCGAACCGGCAAGTACGCGGGAAACCATGCCGCCGGATTCATGGCCGGATACCTGATCGCCAGCGACGTCTCTGTCGCCGTAGTCGGCATCAACGACTACCTGCACGGAAAGAAACGCGACGATGAACACTTGGGACGATCTGGCTTGCTCGACGAGTCTTGGGTTCGGGAAAGCAGGCATCCTCGACAGGACACGGTGCCTGTAGTGGTGCATCACGCCTTTCTGAAAACCGGATCGGCGCATGGCTGAACCGGCGTTGCGCCGATCTGACGAGCGCGTACGCCGGAAGGAGGAGCATGCGTCGCATTCGCGTGCCGGATCTCCGGCGGCTCCCTGATCGAGCCGGCCCGAAGCACGGGATTCGGTAGAGTGGGAGCGCAATCACAAGGACGGAAGGAGGAATGAACCATGTCGGAAGAAGAATTCCAGGAGGCCGGGGTCGATGATCCCCAGGATGGTGACGACGAGATCGGAGGAATCATCCGCTATTCCATATCGAGTTACGGAGCGGACATGCCGGTCGATGGAATCGTGGATCGTCTCAACCGCGAGGACATCTACATTCCTCCGTTTCAGCGGGAGTTCGTGTGGACCCATACCCAGGCATCCCGATTCATCGAATCCCTGCTCATCGGGCTCCCGGTTCCGGGAATATTCATGTTCAGGGAGCCCGATTCACGCAAGCTGATGGTCGTCGATGGACAGCAGCGGCTGCGGACCTTGCAATGCTTTCACGATGGTGTTCTCCGTGGGCGGGAATTCAGCCTGCTCGGCGTTTCGGAGGATCTCTCCGGGAAAACCTACAAGAGCTTGACCGATGAAGATCGGCGTGATCTCGACGATTCCATCCTCCATGCAACGATCTTTCAGCAGGATCGGCCGAGTAAAGATCGCAGTTCGATCTACTCCATTTTCGAACGCCTGAATACGGGCGGCATCCCGCTTCAGCCGCAGGAGATCCGCGCTTGCGTATATCGAGGAAAGCTGAATGAACTTCTGTCGGAGCTCGCGGGCAATCCGCATTGGAAGAAGGTCTACGGGCCGGCCAGCATCCGCAAGAAGGATGAAGAGATCATTCTGAGGTTCTTCGCGCTCCATCACTCCCTGGAGGAATACGAGCGTCCGATGAAGAAATTTCTGAACGACTTCATGGAAGCACATAGGAATCTGGACGACGGCCTGAGAGAGCAGTTTCGCAGCAGGTTCGAAGGTACGATTGAGACGGTGGCCGAAGTGCTCGGACCGGAAGCGCTCCGCCCGGAGAGAAATCTCAACGTATCGGTTGTCGATGCCGTGCTGGCAGGACTCGCCCACCGTCTGGAGGCCGGCCCGATTCAGGGTCCCGGCGCTTTGCGGACAGCGCACGGGAGGTTGTTGGAGGTGCTGAGAAGGGAGGGGTTGTACACGAGCGGCACGACCAGCAAGGACCGCGTGAAGAGGCGAATCGAGCTTGCGCGCGCCGAATATGGGACGGTCGCATGAGCTTCCGGGACAGCCAGCGGCTGGAGACCGCGATCGACTCGGCACGCGACGAGGCGGCATCGCCCCGACTGTCGGAGGAAAACAAGGCGCGGCTCGCCCAGCTCATGACGATATGGGCTTCGGGTTATCTGGAGGCCGCGTGCCGAGACGCGGTGCTGGCATACACGAAGAGGCGGGCGCAACCGACCGTCGTCAACTTCGTGAGCCGGAGCCTGAATCGATTCCAGAACCCGAAGATGGAAAACATACTGGACCTGGTACGGGGGATCGACGGCGACATCGCCGACGATCTCGGCGATTACGCTGACGGCAGCATCAGGGAAAGTGTGAACAGCATCGTCGGCATTCGACACCTGATTGCCCATGGGCGCTCCGCGAACATAAGCGTCGGACGGGTAACGCAATACTTCGAAGATGCGAAGAAGCTCGCCCGCAAGATGGAGGACCTTCTGCGGTGATCGCGGGACCCGCGAGGATGCCGCGCCCATGCCCTCCATCCGGGCCGGCGAGACTACGTTGAATGGTCGCGGCCATGCACGACGAATCCCCCGCTGGCGGGCGCTGGGCTACCGGGTCAAGCTGCTCTTCCTGCGCCTGCCGACGCCCGAGATGGCGATCGCCCGGGTCTCCCACCGGGTCTCGTGTGGAGGACATGACGTGCCGAAGTCCGTGATTATCCGGCGTTTCTCCAATGGATGGCGCAATTTCGAGAACCTGTATCGCGACTTGGTGGACGACTGGAAGCTGTACGACAATGCCGGCCGCACTCCGGTGCTGCTGGCCGAAGGAGGTGGACGGTGAGCGTGCATGGTCGGAAATCGTCCGGGGAGCTTGGCGACCCGGATCTGACGGGCGCCGATGCGGCCTTGCGACGAGCCGGTGAACGCGCGCGCCGGGAGGCTGCGGCGGCTGGCCAGGCGGTGGTGGTGTTCATCGATGGAGAGATCGTCTGGGAGAGGCCGGGCCGGGAGTACCTGCCGCAAGGGCGAAGCATCGACGGTGATGAGACGTGAAGGCAGGTGAGGTGGGCTTGGGCTCGCACGTACCCGAAGCGCCTGACGGCAATGTGGCGGGCTTGCACCTATGATATTGCGCCGAATCGGTGCATCGTGGGAAACGGCTCCGGCACCCGTGTGTAATCGAACGTCATCAGATCCCGACCGTTTCGTTCGAGCGGGCGTTCGGCTCCTGCAACGAGCCATGTGGACGACTGGAAGCTGTACGACAATGCAGGCAATACTCCGGTGCTGCTGGACGAAGGGGGGTAGGCGGTGAGCGCGCACGACCGGACATCGCCCGGAGAGCTTGACGATCCGGGCCTTGCGGGCATCGGGCTGGCCTCGTTCCGGATCGCCCAACGCGCGCGCCGGAAGGCCGCGGCGGTGGTCGGCCGAACGGTGATGGTATTCAAGGATGGCGAGATTGTCCGGGAAAGGTGGTGCGAGGAATTTCTTCCGCATATTTGTGCAGGATAAGCGACTCGGTTCAGCGATAGGAATCAAGAAAGATGTCTGATCAGTCACACTTGGACGAACGCTATTTCGTGGACGAACATGTCTACAACTGTCCTTTTTGCAATCGCCGACATGTTTCGTATTTAATATATGGAATTCAATCTTTTGATTGGGCGCAGAACAAGAAATGTTACGTTTATTTTGTACGCTGTAGTTCATGCGGAAGCCGTTCGATGCATTTGTCTTATGAGGAATTGGATACATATTGGGTTGATAAAATATATCGGAATCGGCGTTTTGAATTTTCAAATGACGAGGATATTCCGAAACTGATCGATGATTTTTTCTTCTATTCTGTTCCAACTTCCTTCTTTGCTCTGGATCAACGTATCCCCAAGATACTTCGTGAACTTCTCACGGAAGCTGAAGGCTGTCTCAAGAGCAATTTCTTGACTGGTGCTTCTGCCTGTGCTCGGAAGATAGTGTATGAAATGACGTCGACTGAGAAATTCGATGGCAGAAATTATGAAGATCGCATCAAATCCCTAAAGCAAAAATATCCTGGCGTGGAACAAACCTATTTTGATACACTTCTTACGATTCAGCAGGTGACTAGCTCCAAAGTCCACGAGAATTCATATGATGGTTGGAATTCAAGGCATTTACGATTGATCCTTGCATCTCTTCGAGAGATGCTTCACGAGATCTATGTAGTTCCGGCATTACGCGAAGATAAGCGGAAATCGATATTGAAATTGAAGGAGGAATTGCTTGTGAAGAATGTTTCTTCACCGAAACTCGGCGATGATGAGGCAGACACCTGACAAGTGTTGCACCAAAACGACAAGGACGCAGAAGTGCCGGCGACGTATGCGGAGTTCGAGCCGGTGCGACACAAGGGGCGCGGGCGGTTCGCTTCATCCACTCCGCTGCCGACGGTGCGCTACCGGCCCCGGCCGCCGAAGCTGCCCGACCGGACGAGGACGGCCAAGTGTCGGTGGCTTCGCTCAACACGGAGTTCGATTCCTTCCATCCTGAGAACGAGGCGAACCCACGCTGGGTGGCGAAGCCGGTGGGTGACCCGCATCGGCCGGGTCCGCACGGTGGGGAAACACGACTCCCGGCGGGAGCGGCGCCGGTGGGTGACGGCGGTGACGGGCGCCTCCCCGCGGCCGGGCCGCCGCCATCAGGCGCCGACCCGAGGGCGTCGTCGATCCGAGGGAGCATCGCCGGTGAGTGACCCACATCGTCCGGGCCGCGGAGCCGGAGATCCCTTCCCCCGGGAGGGTGCCCTGATGGCCCAGCCCCGTTACTCTGGGAGCGGCGTCGGTGAGTGATCGCGCTGACGGCCGGCGCCTGATCGAATCGGCGTTTCCGCTGAAGGAGGCGTCCATCGACTCGGTGCACGAGAAGAACGTGCGCCACGGCCACATCTCCACCCTGCACGTCTGGCCGGCGCGGCGGCCCCTCGCCGCGGGCCGCGCGGTGCTGCTGGCGACCCTGCTCGACGATCCCGGGAGCGACGGCCGCCGGGAGCTGCTGCTTCGGATCGGCGGGCGCGTCGCCAGGAAGGCGACCGGGCGGGGCGAGAAGGAGGAGACGACCGGCGGGGTCCTCCATTGGGGGCGCGAGTCCTCCCCCGATCTGGCCCGCCTCCGGGAAGAGGTTCGCGCGGCGTTCGGCGGGCGCGCGCCCAAGGTCCTCGACCCCTTCGCGGGGGGCGGCGCCATCCCCCTGGAGGCCATGCGGCTCGGCTGCGAGGTCACCGCGTCGGACATCAACCCCGTCGCCTGGTTCATCCTGCGCTGCACCCTGCACTACCCGCATCTCATGGCGGGAAAGACCCGCCCCCTCCCGGCCCCCTCCCTGCGGGATCGCGCGTTCGTCGAGGCGTTCCTGAAGGCGCAGGGGATCGGGAAGGCGAGCGACCTCCGAGCCCATCTCGCGCGTCTCGGGCACGGCGACGATGGGGCGCCCGGTCAACAGACCGCCTTCGACCCCGAGCCACCGGAGTCGAGCGCGGACTTCCCGTGGCATCTCCGCGCCTGGGGGCGGCGGGTGCTGGCGGAAGCGCGCCGGGAGCTCGCCTCGCGCTACCCGACCTTCGCCGAGTTCGAGCCGGTGAGACGCAAGGGCCGCCCCGGCGAGGCCCCGCTGCCGCCGCAGCGCTTCCCGTCGCGTCCTCCGGTGCTCCTCGCGCCGGACCCGCAGGGAAGGGTGTCCGTGGAGGCGCTCAACGCGGCGCTGGACCCCCTCGACCTGGAGGACCCCCGCAACCCGCGCTGGGTCGCCAAGCCGACGGTGGCGTATCTCTGGGCGCGCACCGCCGAGTGCGGACACTGCCGGACCGAGCTCCCGCTCCTGAAGACGCTCTGGCTCTGCAAGCGGGGCGGCAAGCGGGTGCGGCTCGCGATGGCGCCCCGGGAAGACGGGAGCGGGGTGGACTTCGATCTGGAGCGGGAGGCGCCGGGAAGCGGCGGCGCCGACGGCCGCGGTGGCGCCGCTGGCCGCGGCGATGTCGATGGCGACGGTCGCGGTGGCGCCGCCGCCGGCCGAGGCGCTGGCGACGACCGACTCGGCGCCGGAACCATGAGCCGGAGCGGCGCCCGATGCCCGTGCTGCGGGGCCATCGCGACCATGCGGGACCTGCGGGCGCAAGGGCGCGCGGGAAGGCTGGGCGCGCGCATGACGGCGGTGGTGGTGGACGGGCAGGAGGGGAAGGAGTACCGACTGCCGCACGAGGAGGAGGTCGAGGCGGCGAAGGTCTCGCGCCAGAAGCTCGACGACCTCTATGCGGAGGTCCCGTTCGGCCTTCCACGAGAGCCGACGCCCAAGGCCGGGATCGGAGCGTCCAGAGCCTTCTCGGTGGATGGGTACGGCCTGAGCACCTGGGACAGCCTGTTCAGCGACCGGCAGCTCCTGGCGCTGGGCGCGATCGTCCGGCAGATCCGCCGCGTTCGGGAGGAGATGGAGGTCTGCGGTTATCCCGCCTGTTGGCGCGAAGCGCTCGTCGCCTGTCTGGCGCCATCGATCAGCCGGCTCGCCGACCGTTGCAGCACTCTCGCAACCTGGACCAACGACCACGACAAGATTCGCAGCACCTTCGCGCGATTCGCGCTGCCCATGGTCTGGGATTTCGCGGAGTCCTGTCCCTTGACCGACACCACGGGAGGGTTCGTCCAGGCCGTCGAGTGGATCGCTCGGGTCTGTGAGCACGCGCAGGCGGCTGCGGGGTCGGCGCCTCCGGCTACGGTGGCGCGCGAGTCCGCGATCGCAATTCAGGGCGGTGACTTCGACCTCATCTGCACCGACCCGCCCTACTACGACGCCATCCCCTACTCAGACCTCATGGACTTCTTCCACGTCTGGCTGCGGCGGGTGCTGCACGGGCTGTCGCCGGAGGCCGACGCGGCGTTCGCGAGCGCGCTCGGACCCAAGTGGAGCCCGGACGAGGGCGACGGCGAGCTGATCGACGATGCGAGCCGCTTCGGCGGCGACCGCTCCGCCTCGAAGCAGAGCTACGAGGACGGCATGGCCCGCGCCTTCGGCCGGTTCCATGCGTCGCTCCGGGACGGCGGGCGGCTGGTCGTCGTCTTCGCCAACAAGCAGCCGGACGCCTGGGAGACCCTGGTCTCCGCGCTGATCCGGGCCGGCTTCGTGGTGGTGGGCTCCTGGCCCATCCGCACCGAGATGGAGACCCGGCAACGGTCGCTCTCGTCCGCCGCCCTCGCCTCCTCGATCTGGATCGTCTGCAAGAAGCGGCCGCCCGACGCCCGCGCGGGCTGGGACCGGCGGGTGCTGGAGGAGATGCGGAGGCACGTGACCGAGCGGCTCCGGGACTTCTGGGACGCGGGGATCCGGGGGCCGGACTTCGTCTGGGCCGCGACGGGCCCCGCGCTGGAAGCGTACAGCCGCCATCCGGCGGTGAGGATCACCGACGCCCCGGGCCGGCAGCTCGCGGTGGCCGGGTTCCTCCGCCACGTGCGGCGCATGGTGGTGGGCTTCGTCGTCAGCCGCCTGCTCGACCCGGAAGGGGGCGCCGCGGACGAGCTGGACGACGTGACGACCTGCTACCTGCTGCACCGCAACGACTTCGGCCTCCATCCGGCCTCCGGCGGGGCCAGCATCCTCTACGCGCTCTCCTGCAACCTCTCGGATTCGGACCTCGCGGGCCGGCTGGACCTTCTCGTTCGCGGCGGCGCGCGCCGGGCCGCGGGGGACGAGGCGGAGGAGGAGGAGACGGCGGCCCCGGCCGGGGCCGGGGGTGCGGCGGGCGGGGTCGGGGGAGCGGCGGCCGGGGACGCGGCGGCCGGGGCCGGGGACGCGGCGGCCGGGGCCAGGGACGCGGCGGCCGAGGCCAGGGACGCGGGCGTGGCCGGGGCCGGGGGCGGCGAGGTGCGCCTCAAGGCATGGAGCCAGCGCCGGGGCCGGAGCTTGGGCGAGCCGTCGTCGGACGGCGCCCCGCCCCCGTTGATCGACTGCCTCCACAAGCTGATGCAGCTCTGGAAGGCCGGTGACCGGCGGCGGGTGGACGTCTACCTCGAACGGCGCGGCCTGTGGCGCCACGAGCTCTTCGCCCGCCTCGCGCAAGCGGTGCTGGAGCTGGCGGAGCGCGGCTCCGAGGAGCGCTCGATCCTGGAGTCCATCCAGAACCACCTGCGGGCGACGGACGCCGGCCCCGACCCGCAGCGCCCTTTGCGCCTCGATCCACGTCCCGGATAATGGACGGCGAGGGTGCTCCTGGGAACGGGAGAACGTCATGGACGTGAAGCAGGCCGTACAGACGGCAAAAGAGCACGTTGCCCACCTGTTCGCCGACGAACACATCATGAACGTCGGTCTCGAAGAGGTCGAGTTCGACGAAGTGGACAAGCTCTGGGCGATCACCATCGGGTTCTCGCGTTCCTGGGACCGCCCTGGGAAACTTCTGCACACCCTTGGCGAAAATTTGTCGCGCACCTACAAGACCGTCCGCATCCAGGACGAGAGCGGTCGGGTCGAATCCGTCAAGCATCGCGACGTCACGGGAAGCCGGTAGCTGATGCCGGTCGCCCTCATCATCGACGCGAACCTCCCGTCAAGCGCCCGGGAGCCGCAGGAGGTCCGTACATGACCGCCACCAGACCGAAGCCCTGGCATCGGGTCTTCCGCCTCAAGGACGAGCTGCGGAGCGGCGAGCTCACCCTGGCGGAGTTCGCCGCCGACCTGCACGAGGTCACCCTCGGCGAGGGCCGGCGGCCCATCTACGAGGACCCCGCGCGCTTCTTCGCCCTGACCTTTCCCACCCCCGCCCTGCGCGAGCTGGTCAAGGACGTGGCGGAACGGCTCGCCGGGAGGAGCACCAAGGCGGTGCGGCAGCTCGAGCTGACCTACGGCGGCGGCAAGACCCATACCCTCATCACCCTCTACCACCTGTTCCGCGACCCGGCCGCCCTGTCCGGGGTCAAGGCGGTGCAGGAGTTCCGGCAGCACGTGGGCCGGGAGCTGCCGAGGGCGTTCACGGTGTCGCTCTGCTTCGACAAGATCGACGTGGAGCGGGGGATCGACGGGGTGCGCGCGCCCGGCGGGGAGGTCCGCTCGCTCAAGCATCCGTGGAGCGTGCTCGCGTTCCAGCTCGCCGGCGCGGAGGGGCTGCGCGCGATCCACGGCGACGGCGATGACGAGGAGCGCGAGACCCCGCCCGCCGAGCCGCTCCTCGCCCGGCTGCTGGCCCTCCCGCAGGAACAGGGGCTCGCCACCCTGGTCCTGGTGGACGAGGTGCTGATGTACGCGCGCGGCAAGGCGGGCATGGGGCCGGTCTGGCGGGAGCGGATCGTGGACTTCTTCCAGCATCTCGCGCAGGCCGTCGCCAAGGTGGACCGGGCGGCCCTCGTCGCGTCCCTGCTCGCCTCCGATCAGGGCAAGCAGGACCCGCTGGGCCAGTCCCTCCAATCCGACCTGTTCGACGTCATCCGGCGGCAGAAGGAGGAAGGCGTCCAGCCCGTCGGCCGGGAGGACGTCGCGGAGGTGCTGCGGCGGCGCCTGTTCGAGACGGAGGGCCCGGGCGCCCCCGACCCCGGGCCGCATGACGCCCAGGTCATCGGCGTCGTGCGCGCCCTGGCCAGCCTCGATCCCGCCACGAAGCGGAAGAGGCGCGAGGAGGAGGAGCGGTTCCGCAAGAGCTATCCGTTCCACCCCGACCTGGGCGACGTGTTCTACAGCCGCTGGACCCAGCTCGCGGGGTTCCAGAGGACGCGGGGGATCCTCCGCACCCTGGCCACGGCGCTCCGGGACGCCGAGGGCTGGGACGAGTGCCCGGTGATCGGCCCGTCCGCCCTGCTGGCGGCGCCCGGGGTGGACGGGATCTCGGATGCGGTGGCCGACCTCGCCGGGATCTCGACCTCGGAGCAATCGTCGGAGGGGTCCCGGACGGACTGGCGGACCCTGCTGGAGAAGGAGCTCCAGATCGCGCGCCGCGTCCAGCGGGAGGTTCCGGCGCTCGGCCAGCGCGAGGCGGAGCAGGCGGTGGTGGCGGTGTTCCTCCACTCCCAACCCGTCGGGCACAAGGCGAACACCCCGGAGCTCGTGCGGATGATCGGCGCCGGGGCGCCCGGGGCCATCGACCTCGACAAGGCGTTGGGAGGCTGGCGGGAGCTCTCCTGGTTCCTGGACGACGGCGACCTGGACGACGCCGCCATCGGCGGCGGCGCCGCCGGGGGAGCGGGCGGGCTCCCCAGGTCCTGGCGTCTCGGCAACCGCCCGAACCTCAAGCAGATGCACGACGAGGCGTGCGCCCAGCGGGTCACCGACGACGCGGTGGAGCAGCGCCTGAAGGACGAAGCCCGCCGCACAAGGCGCCTCACCGAAGGCGCCCGGGCCGCCGGTGCGCAGGTGCATACGTTGCCGGAGTCGCCGCGGGACCTCGCCGACAACGGCGAGTTCCGTTACGCGGTGCTCGGCCCGGAGGCCGCATCGGAGTCCGGCCGGCCGAGCGCGCCGGCAAGCCGCTACCTCTCCGAGACCACGGGGCCGGACAAGCCCCGCGTACACCGGAACGTGGTGGTGCTGGCCGCGCCCTCCCGGGACGGCGTCGCCGCGGCGCGCGATACGGTTCGCTCGCTGCTCGGCTGGGAGGACGTGCAGCGGCAGCTTGCCGAGCACACCGTCGATCCCCTTCAGGGCGAGCGGCTGAGAAAGCGTCTCGAAGAGGCCCGGCGGCGCGTACCCGAGACCGTTCGCGCCGCCTGGTGCATCGTGGTGACCCTGAGCGAGGCCGGCGCCCCCCAGGCGTTCCGGCTCCCGGCCGACGGGGGGCCGCTGTTCGCGCAGATCAAGGGCGACGAACGTTCGCGCATCAAGGAGACGGCGGTGGACGCGGAGGCGCTCCTGCCCGACGGCCCGTACGACCTGTGGCGGGAGAGCGACGAGGCGCGTTTCGTCAGCGAGCTGGCCAACGCCTTCGCCCGCAACCCCCGCCTGCCGAAGTTCCTCAAGGCGAACGTCGTCGTCGATACCATCGCGCAGGGCATCCGGAGGGGGCTGTTCGTCGCCGAGCTGTCGAGGCCCGACGGCAGCCGCCGGACGTGGTGGCGCGAGGCGCCGTCGCGGGAGGTCATGGAGGACGGGCAGCTACGGGTGGCGCTGCCCGGGAAGGCGGCGCTGGCGGAGCTGCCCGGACGGCTGCTGGCGCCCGGAGACGGCGCCGGAGGCGGCACCGCCAGAGACGGCGATGCCGGAGACGGCGCCCTCCCCGGCATCTGGGAGGGGGAGGCGGGGAGCGTGACGGTGGGCGCGCTGATCGACTACTTCCGGGGCGGGCACACCGTGACGGTCCGCCGGGAGGGCTACGACGAGACGGAGGCCATTCCGCGCTGCGACGAGGAGATCGTGCGGGGCGCGGTCCGGTCCGCGGTCGAGGAGGGTCGGCTCTGGCTGACCAACGGCCCCACCTCCCTCTGGCGCGAGCCGGTCCCGGAGGACGTGCTGACCGACGCCGCGCGGTTGCAGGCGAGGCCGGAGCGGGTCCCGGCGAGTGCGCTGATGGACGACGCGCTTCCCGGCGCGTGGCAGGAAGGCGCCACCAACGGCGCCGACCTCACCCGCGCCCTGTCGCACGCCCGGGGCGAGGCGATGCCCTGGGGCCTGGTGCGCGAGAGCATCGCCGCCGGGGTGGACAGCCGCTGGCTGGAGATCAGGGACGGCGATGCGGAGATCCTGCACCGCGCCTACCGGGAGGCCGGCCGGCTCGTGCTGGAGCGTCCTTCGCAGGCGCCCGGCCCCGGGCCGGCGCCGCCGCCCGTGGCGCCGCCGGGCTCGCCCGCCACGCCGGGCGCACCCGCCACGAACATCGAAGGCCATCAGGTCCAGGACCTCGCCGACCTCGTGCCCGAGCTTCTCGAGGCGAGCGCCGGCTACCGGCTCGAATTCCGGGTGCAGGTGGTCCTGAACGACGCCCCGGAGGAGGTCCGCGCGAAGATCGATCAGCTCATCGACGCGCGGCTGAAGCCCGGCGCGGACCGCTCACCCTGACGTTTGGGGAACGCGCGCAGGAGCTTCGCAGGCTTCCACGCCTGAGCGGACGAACGATGACGGACATGCAGGAGCACCGCCGATGAACAAGCCTCAACCGCTGCTGTCGGGAGTGCAGCACATTCCCGTCGGCAACCTGTTGCTCGATGGAGACAACCCTCGGCTCCCCGGGAAGCTTCGTGGGGGATCCCAGTCCGAGCTCCTGAATTTTCTTCGTGGGAAGGGCGTATTGGAGGAGCTGGCGCAGTCCTGCCTCGATAATGGCTTCTTCCAGCTTGAGTTTCGGGATTCGCTGACCGAAATGGATTCCCGCTTTCGCGGGAATGACGGCCAGACGGCCACGGCCAGCGTAAAAGCAACGTGTCTCGCTGAAATGACGTCATTCCCGCGAAAGCGGGAATCCATCGCCTGATTCAAGGTATTTTGAATCCCGAAACTTGAGTTCCGGCACGAGCCGTTGATCGTTCTCCCAACGGGCGATCATGGCAAATACACGTCGGTGAATTCATCTGCCTCCTTCCTCCTGAAGACTCGACGATTGTAGTCTCCGGGATCCCCGGGGCGGCTCAAGGTGTCGTCGCGGGCCGTCCCGATCCAGTGCAGGGCAAGCACGGTCATGGTTCGCGATGGAAGACGGTCGGATGCGGAGACGCTGCGCGAGATCGTCGCCGGCAGCTTCATCTTCGAGCTTCCGGGGGCGCTGCCGCGCGAGGTCTGCCGCGAGATGGTGCGGCGCTTCGAGGCCTGCGCGCCCGAGCACTACGCGGGCCGGGTCGGCCACCACGCCGCCCTCGACCCCTCGGTGAAGCGCTCGACGGATCTCGTCATGAGCGGGAAGTCGCACTGGAAGGATCTCGACACCGCGCTCTTCCGGTCGCTGGTCCCGGCGCTCGATGCGGTGGCCCGGCGGCATCCGTTCTTCGGCGGACGTTTCAAGGACGTCGGGTACGCGGTGCAGCGGACCGGCCCGGGCGAGTTCTACCACTGGCACATCGACGGCGGCAGCCACGCGCTGAGCCACCGCCAGTTGGTGGCGATCTGGTATCTCAACGACGTGGAGGGGCCGGGTGGCGAGACCGAGTTCCGCTTCCAGGCGGTGAAGGTGAGGCCGGAGGAAGGCAAGCTCCTGCTCTTCCCTCCGTTCTGGACCCACGAGCATCGCGGGGTCAGGCTCGAACGCGGGGTGAAGTACATCGCGACGACGTGGGTCGTCTTCGCCTGAGCGGGACACGGCTCGAACCGCACATCCGTCATCAGGAGCCATCGGGCGCCATCGGGCGCCGTCGGACGAACGGCCGGTGCCGGGGACCCGCGTGCGGTCGTTCAGTCGTATCGCTTGTGGTACCGGCGCCGTGCGCCGGCGCGTTGCACCACCACCCCGCGCACCGATGCGAGCCCGGCGGCCAACGTGAGCGGAGGGTAGCCGCCGTTGAGCGCGACGAGCTCGTCGCCCCCATCCGTGCGCCGCAGCATCCGGAAGATGTACTCGCCGTCGATCTCGGCCAGCACGAACGCACCGTCCCTCGCCACCCCGGTCGGGTCGACGATGACGATGCAGCCGGCCGCGAACTCCGGCTCCATGCTGTCGTCCACGACCCGTAGCGCGAAGGGCTCCGCCTCGATGCAGGTGGTGGGCGGAGCGGCGTCCGCCGGCGGCGGTGTCTTCGGATCGATCATCGCGGCTCCTCGTGCGAATCCGCCGCTCGCGAGGGGCGGCCTCGGGCCGAACGACCGCCGGCTCTCCGGGCTCCGCGCCTCCCGCGGATTCGCCGCTGCCCGCCGGCTGCCGATCCGTGGCGTGACGAATCACGCATCATCGACCATCCGCCGGACGGATCCGCCGGTTCCGGATGTTGCGCTGGAATCGCCATGTGACGAATCACGCATCGACCATTCTCCGGACGGGGCCCACGTCCTTGTGCGGCACGAACAGCCCGCAGCCGAGCAGACGGCCCGGCCCGATTCCGCGGCATTGGAGCGCGAGTGATTCGTCGCGGCCGAGATCGGCGACCAGCAGGCTGCGGGTGGCATGCATACCCTGGTCCGACTCGATCCGGTGCGAGCGCCCGCAGAGCAGCTTGCGCGCGGTCACCGAGCGCGCCCGAAGCTCCGACACCACGCGCTCCACGAAGCGTTCTTCATCTCCGCCTTCCTCGTCCACCACGTAGCGGGCGAACACGGCGCCGGCGGGCTTCAACCACCGCGGCTGCCGCTCTCCGGTGGTGAGCTCGCAGCCGCCGACGTCGAGCCGCCGCCCGCACAGCGCGGCGGTCTCCCCCGCGCGTGATACCGGCACGCGGAGCACCAGCCGGGTGCGGCGCGAGAGGTTGAGCATCCCGCCGGATCCGCCGCCGGGACGTTCCCAGCCGTTGCCCGACGCCGCGCCGTGGATCGAGTGGATGCCCGCCTCCGGCTCGTCCTCCAGCCACGGCAGGGTTTCCACGACCGCGGCCCGCAACGCGCTCGCGTGATCGACGGGCAGCCACCGGCCGGAGAGCCGGAACGCGACGTCGACGACATCGGCGTCGTCCGCGGCCGTTCCAGGGTTCGATTCCTCTTCCCACCGCATGTCCGGCTCCCATCGCATATCCGGCGGTTGACGCCTGTCCGGCGACCGCCACGTATCCGGCTACGGGCCGCCTGTCCGGCCAACCGACGCCTGTCCGGCTACCGGCCCGATGCCGAGGCGAAGGCGCTCTCCAGGACGTCTTCCCAGTTCTCCGGGGTGTCCGCGAACGGCGGCTTCACGTCGATCCGAAGGAACCGCTCCTCCCGGGCCCGGGCCCTGACCGCGTCGACGAGCTGGGCGAACGACTCCAGGTCGTGCCGCTCGATCAGGATGTCGCTGACGTGGAGCATGGGATCCCCCGGTGCGGCCCAACCCTCGGCGCGAGGCAACGTGTATCGCGCGGACCTCGACGGTGTCGCCGGTGGCCGCATCGAAGGCAG
Source organism: Gammaproteobacteria bacterium (assembly GCA_965204915.1). Taxonomy (GTDB): domain Bacteria; phylum Pseudomonadota; class Gammaproteobacteria; order HK1; family HK1; genus HK1. The sequence goes on from OZ242023.1 coordinate 1,655,703, forward strand.
GGAGCGCTTCCGCGCTCAGCGCCGGATCGGTGGGTTCCGCGATCTGCGCGATCTCCGCCCACTCGCGGAGCGCCGCGCCGCAGGCCGGGATCGCGGGCTCGACCTCGCCGCCGGAGGGTTCGACCCGCTACCGTGCTCGACACCGTCACCCCGGGACCCCGAGCCGGCGGGCGACCTGGCTCCAGAGCTGCTCGAAGGCGCGGGCCGGCGTACTGGCCGGGGCGAACCGGGTCACCGGCGACCGCCGGACGCCCATCTGCTCGACCTGTGCCGCATAGGGGATGACGATTCGCGAGCACTCCGGGGAGCGGTTCGTGAAATCCAGCATGACGTCCCGGTGCAGGCGCCGGCGCCGGTCGGCCATGGAGAAGAAGGGCAGGATCGGGGCATCGAACCCCTTGGCTCTCGCATGGTCGAGGAGCTGGGCGTAGGTGCGAAGCGAGAGCGTGGTGGGGATCGTCGGGACGAGCACCAGATCGCTCGCCCGCATGACCGAATCGGAGACCAGCGACATCCCGGGAGCGCAGTCGACGAACACCAGGTCGTAGTGGTCGCGCAATGGCTTGAGCAGGCGGCGGAGGCGTGGGAGGGGATTGTCGAGGTCGTTGAGCGCAAGCACCAGATCGCGTAGCGAGACATCGGCCGGGATGACGTCGAGTTCCGGGAAGTCGCTGGCCTTGATCGCCTCCGCGAGCCGGTTCTTCCGCTTCAGGAGCCGTTTCGGCCCCCCGGCCAGCTTCGGCCGGATGCGAAGGTAGAAGCTCGTGGCGCCCTGGGGGTCCAGATCCCAGAGCAGCGTCCTCACGCCCCCGCGGGCGGCGAGATGGGCGAGGTTCACCGCCGCCGCGGTCTTCCCGACCCCACCCTTGATGCTGAAGAGCGCGATGGTCTTCATCGCCGCCTGCCCCCGAGCGCCCTCGCGAACTGCGCGTGCGCGCGCTTCGAGTCGTAGCGTGCGAAGAGGGTCGCGAATCCGGCCCGCGTCTCCCTCTCACGCTCGGCCAGCATCGCGCACTGACGGTCCACGGCCGCGAGCCCCGCCGCGTCGAGGGACGCCTGCGCAGAGCCCCTGAACTCCTGAAGCACCGCGCGCTGGATCTGGACGTCCTGGTACGCGCCGAGGTTGTCTTGCAGGCGCTTCAACCGGGCGATGGTCCGCTCCACGGGCTTCGCGGGATGCAGATCCCGAAAGAACTCCAGCAGGTAGCGCAGGCGCTTGCACGACTTGCGCAGCTTGTGCAGCGACTCGGGCGGGGCGTCGTCGCCGATCGCCCGGCCCTCGGCCAGGATGCGGCGATAGACCTTGAGGATGCGCGCCGCCGACAGGGCGCCGATGGGGGTGAGCGCGTTCCCGCTGCGCGGCCGCGCCGGGGGCTCGGACTCGAGAAACTTCCCGAGCGCGGACCGCACCCGCCGGTAGCGGGCGGACTGCAAGATGCGGCGAAGCGCCTGGAATTCGCGCTCCCTGAGATTTCCGAGGTGGGTCAGCAATGCACCCGCCGCGCTGCCTTCCTCTCCATCGCCGACGCGGGCGGCGGAGCCGAATTCCATCAGATGGACGTCGAGATCGCGCACCGATCCGGTGCATTGGGCGAGCCGGCCGAGGTCCGAGAGAAGCCGCCGGGTGACGGTCGGCGGGAATACGCGCCTCATCTCCCGGAGCAGCGACCGTGCCTTGCGGGTCGCCACCCGGAAATCGTGCAGGCACTCGGGATCGAGGTCGGCCTCGATGCCGGGCACGTTCCGCTCCAGCACCGCGTCGAGGCGCGCGAGCAGACGTTTGCAGGCGACGTCCGAGCGTTCGCCGGGATCGAGCTCGACACGGGCCGGATCCGCGATGCCGCCGAAGGCCGCATCCGGTCCGTCCGAGGCCGCGAGCATGGGCTCGCTCCGATCGGGCTCGACCCCCTCCACCTCCCGGAGCCGGCGGATCGCGCGGCGGGCGAACCGTTCGTAACCGCGCAACGGACACACCGTGAGCCGGGCCGGCCCGCGGCGCCCGGTGAAGCACTCCACCACGAGCACGGTCTTGTGCTCGCGGTCGCGGCCTCCGGCGATGGTGAGCCGGCCCCGGGACTCGGCGACCACGAGCAGCCGCCGGACGTCGATCAGGGGCGCAAGCAGCGCGCGCAACCGATGATGGGAGACGTCGCGGGCGAATGCGGGCAGGGCCGCGCCCGGCGCCTCCACGAGCCGCGTGGCGCGGGCGAATGCGCGGCAGCGCAGCTCCTCGGTCCCCGGAAGGGTCACGTGCTCCAGCACCAGATCGGCGCGGCGCAGGCGCCGATCGAAGGTGTCGAGGTAGCGCACGTGCGCCGGCTGCCCCGCGCGGGCCGGTGCCGTGAGCTTGCCGAGCGCGATGGCGATGATCCGCGGCGCCGCGAGACCGCGCGGCACCGCGAACGCACGGGCTTCGGGAGTCGGGTTGTCGCCGGTTCGTGGGCTCATCCGCCCGTAATCTACCGAAATCGAAGGCGCGGAACGGAACAGGCGCCTAGATTATCGGGTTCCGAGGGACGGCGCATTGCCGTGGGTCATGCCGCCGGCTCCCTCGTGGACGAGCCTCGCACCCCACGAGATCGGGGTCGCCGGCCGTCCTGCACGCAATCGATCATCGACCTGCCGACGATCGGTTGGCCGGAAGCCGATCGGCCGGAAGCCGGTCAGGAGCCCGGCGGGTCCGGTCCCGGCCGCGCCTCCCCGATGCTTCCGATGTCGAGTCTCCCGGCGTAGCCGGTCATCTCCAGGTAGCCGACGCCGGCCACCGGCCGCCCCTCCCGCGCGCCGGTGAAGCGCACCGCGCCCTCCCAGTACGCGGGCAGGATGCGGCGCTCGGTGACGACCTCCTGGGCGTCGATACGCGGGCGGACGCGGAGCCGCAGGTCGAGGTCCGGGACCTCCACCTGCCACTCCACCGGATACTGCGCGCCGGTCGCCTCGCTCCGCCAGCGCCTTCCGGGCCGAAACGCCACCCCGCCCGGGTCGATGGGACGGACGCCGCCGCCGGAGTCGACGAAGGTGCCGAAGGTGTCGGGACCGTAGCCGCCTTGCGCGTCGCGGATGCCGAACAGCATCAGATCCGTGCCGTCGTCCAACTGCACGCTCATCCAGTCCCACCCGGCCTTGTGCTCGGTGAGGTAGTCCGAGAAGAACTCGTGGTCCATCCACGCCTGGCCGGTGACCGCGAAGTCCTCGCCCTCGATCGCGACGCGCCCGACGGCCGCCATCCGGGTGAACGAGAGGTAGTGCGAGACGGCCCGGGGATCGCCGGCCACCTTGCGGCTGACCCCCTCGCGGCCGTGGACGACCACCGGCTTGCGGGGCTCCAGCACGAGGTGGAGCGCCGCATCCCGGCTCGTCGCGGCCAGCGCCTGCACCGGACGGGCTTCGTCGCCCCGCCGCCACTCGACGCTCCAGTTGCCGTTCCAGATGCGCCGCTCCTCGGGGTCGGCCCCCGCGATGCCCGGACCGGCGCGGTTCAGGCGTTCGTGGACCACGTGGCGCTCGTTGTCCGTATCGGTGACGGCGAAGTGCGCGAGGTACACCTGATCGAGATCCCAGGCCGAAGGCGGCGCTCCGTCGAGCGCACGGGGCCCACCGGTCGCGCGCGCCCTGCGGAAGAACGTCAGCTCGAATCCGAAGTGCCGTCCCGAAGCGGTGGACAGGTTGCCGGTGTAGTACCACCATTCGGACTCGAACGCCGGATGCCCGAAGTGGTCGCGCGGAAACCGGAACGGGTAGCCGGGGACGACGCGCCCGGCCTGCGAAGCCGGAGCGGCGGTGTCGGCGGGCGGGGCCGGGCCGGCGGTATCGGCCATCGCACCGGGCGCGGCGGCGACCGCGATGACGAAGACCGCCGCAACGTGGAAGCGGAACGGGGTCATCCTCTCGGGACCTCGGCCTGGCCCGGCCGCGTTCCGGCGCAATCCACCGCGACGTCCGGAGCCCACACCTGCTTTATTCTCCTCTGGCGCCATTCTCCTCTGGCGCCATTCTCCTCCGGCGCCATTCTCCTCCGGCGTCACTCTCCTCTCAGGACCTCGACCGGATCCAGCCGCGCTCCGACGCGGGCCGGATACAGGCCCGACGCCACGCTCGCGGCCAGGATCAGGCCCAGGGCCGCGGCCAGCAAGGGGCCGGGCCAGTGGAGCTGCACGCTCCAGCCGTAGGACTGCTGGTGGATCACGAGCAGGTTCACCTGCGACCACACGGCGCCGGCCACCAGTCCCAGCACGCAGGCGGCCAGACCGATCAGCCCTGCCTGCACCAGGATCAGGGCGCGGATCTGGCGCATCGACGCCCCGTGCATACGAAGCTGCGCAAGCTCCACCCGGCGGTCGAACACCAGGTTCAGCAACGCCTCCGCCATGCCGAGAACCGCCACCAGCACCGCGATCACCTCCAGGGCGTAGGTGATCGCGAAGGTGCGGTCGAAGATCTCGATGGACCGCTCCCGCAGCGTGCGGGCCGGGGTCACCACCACCTCCCGATCGGAGACGGCCCGCGCCAGCGCCCGGCGGCTCTCCTCGAAGCCGGCGCCCGGTTCGAGATAGACGCCCAGGCTGGACACCCGCCGGTCGGGCAGGTACCCGAGCAGCGCGTTCCGATCCCCGATGACGAATCCCCTCTCCCCCGAGTAGTCGTAGAACACCCCGGCCACGCGGAGCTCCACTTCCTCCGCGCCCAGTGGCAGCCGGATCGTATCGTCCACGTGGACGTCGTGGTGGTAGCCGAACAGCTCGCTGACGATCACCCCGTCGCCGGCCGCGAGCCGCGCCCAGATCGCCTCCGGCGCCGGTCCTTCGAGAAACCGGATCCCCGAATGCCGGTCGTAGAGCGCCACGTCGGCGAGGCCGAGGGTGGCCGGCGTGTCGCGGTAGCGGATGGGATAGGCGCGAAAACGGCCCACGTCCATCACGCCCGGCACCGCCTCCAGCTTCTGCGCCACCGCCTCGCTCATGGTGGCCGACGAGCCGCGCCCGCCGCCACCGGCCGGGCTCACGTAGAAGTCCGCCTGCAACCGGTGCTCGATCCAGTTGACCACCGTCTCCCGGAAGCTGCCGACCATCACCGCCATCCCGACGATCAGCGCCGTGGCGACGGCCATCGCGCTCACGATCACCGAGGTGCGGCCGAGGGATGCGGCCAGCCCCCGGGCCGCGATGCCGGCGACGACCCCGAAAGGAGCCGTGAGCCACCGGCCGCAGAGGCCGAGCACCAGGAGCGACACCCGCGGCGAGATCATCGCGGTGGCGCCGATCAGGCAGACCAGCGCCAGGTATCCGCCGACGGGGATCCGATCCACCGGCGGCACCAGGCAGAACGCCGCCGTGAGCACCGCCAGCACCGCGGCGGCGATGGTGGAGCGGCGGCCGGCGGTACGGACCTCGTAGTCGAGCGCCGCTCCGGCCATCGCCTCGGTGGGCGCCACCCCGGCCGCTTCCCGCGCCGGCCACCACGCGGACAGCACCGAGACCCCGATCCCGGAAACGACCGCGACGGCGATGGTCCAGGGGCGCAACGCGATCTCCCCCGGGGTGCTGCTCACGTAGAGCGAGCTCACGGTCTGCCCCACCGTCTCCACCGTCCCGATCGCAAGCAGGCGTCCCAACACCAGCCCGGCCGTGACCCCGAGCACCCCGAACACCGCCCCCTCGAACAGGAACGCCGCCCGCACCATCGCCCGCGAGGCGCCCACCGCCCGGACGATGCCGATCTGCCGGCGCCGGCGCACGATGTAGGCGCTGATGGTGTTGTAGATGAGGAAGGCGCCCACCAGGATTGCGGCATAGCTCATCATGCGCAGGTTCCAGCGGAACGCGCCGAGCATCCGGCGGCTGTCCCCGGTGCCGGTCCCGGCCGGCAGGATGGAGGCCGCGGGCGGGAGGAGCGGCGCGAGCACGGCGGGCCAGTCCCGCTCCCCTCCCCGGGTTCGGCCCCGCTCCTCTCCTCGGGTATGGACGTAGATCCGGTCCAGCCGTCCCATGCGGCCCAGCGCCCGTTGCGCCAGCGCGACGTCCATCAGGACGAAGCCGCCCGCCGCGGCCTCCGGCGGTTCGAGGACGCCTTGCACTTCGAGCGCCAGCCGGCGGTCGCCGGCGATCAGCGTCAGGGCGTCGCCGGCCGACACGCCGAGCGACGGGCTCACCCACACCGCCGACACGTCGACCGGCGCGGAGAAGTCGGGCTGCGGCATGGCGCCCAGCGCGCCCAGCCCCGTCTCGAACAACGTCGTGTCCCCGATCAGGTCCACCCCGAACAGCGGCACCCGCTCTCCGGTCTCCGGCAGCAGCGCGAAGCCCTCGATGCGGGGCGAGAACACGAGCGGCTCGGCGAGACGCACCAGCTCGCCGTACACCGTCTCCGGAATGCCGCCGACCTGGGTGATCTCGTAGCTCGCCGAACCCTCCAGCGATTCCAGGGACGACCGGAACGACCCCATGGAGGCTTCGCTCGCCAGATCCACCGCCACGATGACCGCAACGCCGAGGGCCACCGCCGCCACCGTCAGCAACGCACGCAGCGGATCCGCGGCCATGGGGCGCACGATCAAGCGGTAGAGCGCGACGGTCCGGGCCGGGATGGTCTTCATGGGCGCTTCATCGGCAGGCGCTCGATCCCGCGGAGCCCCTCGGGAACGGGAATGGCCGCGCTTGGCGCCGGAAGGGTGGTCCTGCGGGAGGGGGAGTCCGCGCCGGTGGACGTCGTGACGTGGGTGGAGGTCGCCATTGCATCGGGGTTTCGGTCGGGCGGTGAATCCGGCGCTCGCGGGCAAGCCCCTGCCGGAAGGGCCGTCTACAGCTCCGGGGGCAGGGAGCCGCCGCGGACCAGCCTCCCGTTGCTGAGCACCAGGCGCCGGTCGGCCTCCGAGGCCGACGCCGGGCTGTGGGTCGCCATGAGGATGGCGGTGCCGAGCTGTCGCCTCACGTCGAGCAGCAGGCCCATCACCATCTCCGCGGTCCGGGTATCGAGCCGGCCGGTCGGCTCGTCGGCCAGCAGCAGGCCCGGTTCGTGCACCAGCGCCCGCGCGATGGCGACGCATTGCATCTGGCCGCCCGACAACTGGTGCGGCCGGCGGTCGGCCAGATCCGCGACCCCGGCCAGGTCCATCATCCGCATCGCCCGCGGGCGGGTCCCGCGCATCCCCGCGAGCTGGAGCGGCAGCTCCACGTTCTCGACCGCGCTCAGGGACGGCAGCAACTGCAGGAACTGGAACACGAACCCGATCCGGGTGCGGCGGAGCCGGGTCAGTGCATCGTCGTCCAGCGACGAGGTCCGCACCCCCTCGATCTCGACCTCGCCCCCGGAGGGCAGGTCGGCGGCGCCGGCGAGGTTGAGCAGGGTGGTCTTGCCGCAGCCGCTACGACCCACCAGCGCCACGTACTCGCCCCGGTCGAGATGCAGGGTGACGCCGTCGAGGGCGGGGATCCGCCGCTCGGCGACGGTGTAGTGTTTCCTGACGTCGAGAAGCCGGAGCACCATGAGCGGGGAGCGACGATATCCGGATCCCGGCGATCCCCCCCGGACGATCGTACCCGCGGCGGGGCGGGCCGCCGGTCAGCCCAGGACCACGTCGAAGCGGGCGATGCGCTGCCCGGGAACATCGGGATGCGGCTCGAAGGCCACGAGCAGGCTGTCCCGGCGGACCGGGTCCCGGACCCGGTTGAGGATCCAGTCGCGGGCGTTCTCGGGCGCTCCGCGCACGTACATCTGGGTGATCAGCGGCTCGAAGCCGGGTCCCCGGATCAGGAAGTGGATGTGAGGCGCCCGGCCCGGATAGGTGACGGGCCGAATGGTGCGGAAGCGGTAGTCTCCCGCAGCGCCGGTGCGGGAGCGGCCGTAGCCCTGGAAGTTCTCGTCGAGCGGCGCGTTCCTCCGGTCGCGGGGGTGGTGGTAGCGCCCGTGCACGTCGCACTGCCAGATCTCCACCAGCGCATCGGACACCGGCCGGCCCCGGGAGTCCCGCACGGTTCCGCTCAGGTGGGTAATCTCTCCTTGGGCCAGGGTTTCGCGTCCACCGACCCGGACCAGATCGGCGTCGGTTTCGAGCGCGTGATCGTAGGGATGGAACGGGCCCCGGGACTGCGACGGGGTGCTCGTGAGCCCCGCCGCCCGCGCCGCCGCGAGGCCCAGGCCCGCGGCGACGGTACCCTTCAGCCAGCGACGGCGGCCGATGCGATCTCCAATCCATGCCCCAGTCCATGTCATGGCGCAGCTCCTTCCGTTCGATGTTCTTCGCCCGCGATCGGCGAGGGTCGGTGATCGCGCCGCATCAGCCACGATCTCGCGTCCATTGTCCGCCGAAGGCGCACCAAGTTGAAGATGCAGCCGGCGGTATGCAGCCGGCGGTGAACCGGGACCGCCTTGGAGAAGCCTCCCGTCCCCGTACCGTGGGTCGCAGGCAGCAGATGAAGGACGTGGCCGCGGACCGACCCCTCCCGTCCCCGATCCGTGGATCGCAGGCGAATACCGCGACGGATCCCGCCGGCAGGCGGCTCCATCCACATGCCCGGTGTTGCGGGCCGCAGCTCCACGTCGCCAGGATAGAGGGCCTTACGGTCCGGGGCACACCGTTCCGGTTCGTGAGGTAAAGGGCTTTCGGCGTACCGCCGGATGCGGCGCGTGGAGGTATGGCCGGAAGTATACGGCGTTGACGGTTGTTGAACGCTGGCTACCTATGCGCGCACGAGACACCGGACAGGCGCGCGGGCGGCAACGGTGCGACGTTGTTCAGTGTTGTTCGGCGCTCGCCAACTCGCCCGCGCACGAGATCACGGGACCGGCGTACACTCCGCGACATCGGCGGTGGGGGAGGGGCGACATGGGCGCATTCCTGGCGGTGGAGGCGGCAGCATGGGCGCTCTGGCTGTCGGTGTCGGTGGCGGGGGCGGTCGTCGAGGCCATTGACGGGGCGGGCCGGACAGGAGGCGCGGCGACGACGGAGCAAGCGCCGGCTTCGCCACCACCACCGGAGGATGACGAAGCGCGGGGACGGTAGGGAACGCTCAACGCGCACGCGGCGACAACGGATCGCCACATGCAGGAAACCTCGGTTTCCGCGAGCTCGATGCTCGCGTCGAGACAACGGACAGGCGCGCGGGCGGAGGTTCGATGAACGGATGGCTTGATTCCGTGGAAGGCACGGCCCGGAGGCTTCGCCGTGCGGCTCTACGTTCCTCTCGCTCCGCAGCACGCCGCCGTTCCGATCCTTGCTTCGCTCCGGTTCTTACGCCGGCGGGCCGCTACGCTCGCTCCACTCCGACCGCGGCGGCTCGCGGAGTGTTGACCGTGCCGCAGGCCGGCACGGAAGGCGAGAGTCGCGCCGCCGATGAACCTGGCGCCGCCTTTGTGGAAGAAGTATTGAAGTGCCGACCCGCCGATCGGCGGCCCTCCGGGTCGTCATAATCGCGGAATTGCGCGCAATCCATCCATGCGCAACGGCTCGCTTCGCTACGCATGGATGGACTGTCCGCTGGCGCCGCGCAATTTGCGACTATGACAAGTCGGCACGGAAGGCGCCGCGTAGCGCAGGCCGGCTCCGCTCGCTCACTCGCTCCCTACGCTTCGCTACGAGCCTGCTACGTTTCCTCGCTACGCTGCGGTCGCTCATTCCTCGCTACGCCGGAATGCAGGAGTCGTTCGACGTGCCTTCGGCACGGAAGGCGTGATGAAGGTTCGCTACGCGCTTCGCGCGAAAGGCGTTCGGCAGGGTTGGCCATCGCCGCCCCTGCCGATCGGATCTTGTACGACACGCTGAACAATCCATGAACGGAATCCCGAATCCGGCGTTGCCGGGCCAGGACGATGGATGCCGGCTCCCCCGGGAACACGGGCGTCTCTGGATTCCCGCTTGCGCGGGAATGACGGCTGAGAGGCGCCCTTGGGAACGCGGGCGTCCCTCCCATCCTCGTCATTCCCGCGCAAGCGGGAATCCATGCATCCTCTGGAAACGCGGGCGTCCCGCCCGCCTTGCCTTGGCGCGCACCTTCGGTCCCAGGCCGGCGGGATACCCGCGCCCGCCGGGACGCGCCGCTTCCGGGAACGGCCCGGACCTGCCGGGGTCGCGACCGCCCATCTCCCGGTTCCGGCCCTGCCGAGCCGGGATCCGGAACGAGTGGAGGCGGTGGTGAGCCGACCGGCCCTGCTTCCGGCAGTGTTCGTGCTCCTGTGGTGCACCGGATACCTCGTGGTCCGGATCGCGCTGCCGGATGCCGGTCCGGTGCGATTCCTCGGCCTGCGGTTCGGATCCGCCGCGGTGCTGCTCGCGCTCGCCGCGCTCGTCCTCCGCGCCCCGTGGGCGAGGCGGACGAGCGACTACGGGCACATGGCGGTGGTCGGCCTGCTGCTGCACGGGGTCGGGCTGGGCGGGGTATGGGTCGGCCTGGACCTCGGGGTCGAGACCGGGGTCGCGGCGCTGGTGATGGGCGCCCAGCCGCTCATCACCGCGGGACTGGCGATGAGCGTCATCGGCGAGCGCATCGATCGGCGTGCGGCGGCCGGCCTCGCGCTCGGCTTTCTCGGCGTCACGCTGGTGATCCACCACAAGCTGGCGGGGATCGGGGAGCCGGCCGGCCTCGCGGCGGTGGTGGTCGCGGTGATCGCCATGACCCTCGGCATGCTCTACCAGAAGCGCCGTTGCGCGCATATCGACCTCGTCACCAGCACCACGGTGCAGCTCGCGTTTGCCGGCGCGGCGGCGTTCGCGGTGGCGTGGTGGATCGGTGATCGTCCCGTCGAGTGGACGGTACGGATCGTCGCTGCGCTCGGCTGGTCGGTGCTGGTGCTCTCGATCGGAGCGACGCTGGTGCTCTACGTGCTGCTGCGCCGGGGCGACGCGGCGCGGGTGGCGAGCCTCCTCTACCTCGTGCCGCCGGCCACCGCGGTGATGGCCTGGATCGGTTTCGGGGAGACGCTGGCCCCTCCCGCCATCGCCGGGATGGTCCTCGCCGCGGCCGGCGTCGCGCTGGTGACCGGCCCCGGCGCACGCGACAGGGAGCGCGAGGCCGGATGAGGAACGAAATCGGTACCGGCCCCGGCGCACCGCGGCAGGGAGACCGAAACGAGATGACCGTCGCGGCCCGACGGGCGATCGGCTCGTGCGGGGGTCGGCCGGGGCCTTCGGGTTCTCCGGCCCCGGCGCGGGCCCGGAGGTTCCGGCAAGGGCCTGCCGCATCCCCTCCGGCGAAAGCACGAGGGGGCGTGATCGTCCACCATCCCCGCCACCTGCATGAAGGCCCGCCTGCATGAAGGCGTGGCAGATGATCGGACCGGCGAACCGGCGCGATCGGCCGGAGGCGCGGCGGCGGCCTCGCCGGCGGCGTTGCGGATCATCCCCCGGGCAGGCAATGTTTCGGGGCGTCCATGCAAGGAGCCGCGCACCATGACGATCCCGAGCCAGCGCCACCTCTTCGATCTGCCCGAGGACGTCGCGTACCTCAACTGCGCGTACATGGCGCCGCTCATGCACTCGGTCGTGGATGCAGGGCTGCGGGGGGTACGGCGCAAGGCGCGGCCGTGGGAGATCGCCGCCCCCGACTTCTTCTCCGACCCCGCCCATGCCCGCGATCTGTTCGCGCGCATCGTCCACGCCCGAGCCGAGGACGTGGCGATCGTTCCCGCCGCGAGCTACGGCATGGCGATCGCCGCCCGCAATCTCCCGCTCGGCCCGGGACGAACCGTCGTGCTGCTCGCGGACCAGTTTCCGTCGAACCTCTATCCGTGGCGGGCGGCGGCGGCCCGCGCCGGCGCCGGGATCGTCACCGTCGACGCCTCCGACGGCGATCTGAGCGCCGCAGTGCTCGCCGCCATCGACGAACGCACCGCCGTCGCCGCGCTGCCGCACTGCCGGTGGACCGATGGGGCGCTGCTCGATCTGGAGACGATCGGGGAGCGGGTGCGCGCGGCCGGCGGGGCGCTGGCGCTGGACCTCACGCAGTCCGCCGGCGCCCTGCCGATCGACTTCGCGAAGGTGCGGCCCGCCTTCGCGGCGTCGGCCTGCTACAAGTGGCTGATGGGGCCGTATACGTTGGGGTTTCTCTACGTCCACCCGGACCACCACGGCGGAGAGCCCCTGGAGTACGGCTGGTCGCCGCGGGCGGGCTCGGAGGACTTCGCCCGCCTCGTCGATTACCGCGACGAGTACGCACCCGGCGCGCGGCGCTACGACATGGGCGAGATGTCGAACTTCCACCTGATCCCCATGGCCATCGCCGCGCTGGAGCAGATCCTCGCCTGGGGGGTCGAGAACATTGCGCAGACGTTGAGCGCGCGCACCGCGGCCATCGCCGGGCGCGCGCGGGAGATGGGGCTCGACTCGCAGTCGGCGGACCGGCGGGCCGGCCATTTCCTGGGGTTGCGGTTCGCCGGAGGCGTCCCGCCCGGATTGCTCGACGCGCTCGCACGGGAGAAGGTCTACGTGAGCGTGCGCGGAAGCTCGATGCGTATCACCCCGCATCTCTACAACACCGATGCGGACGTGGAGCGGCTCTTCTCGGCGCTCGAACCGGTGCTCGCCGCCGCGGCCTGAAGAGCGGGGCCCACGGACCACTGTGGCACGATCCCCGCCGGTGGTGCCGCAGGACTCGTCCGAAGAGGCGTTGGTGGGAGCCGACGGTCGGGAAACGAAGGAACTCGAGTTTCGGGATTCGCTGACCGAAATGGATTCCCGCTTTCGCGGGAATGACGGCCAGACGGCCACGGCCAGCGTAAAAGTAACGTGTCTCGCTGAAATGACGTCATTCCCGCGAAAGCGGGAATCCATCGCCTGATTCAAGGTATTTTGAATCCCGAAACTTGAGGAAGGAAGATCGGGCCACGGGGATATAGCCCGATTTCCGCCCGGCACCACCGCCCGGCGGGAACGATTTCCTGCGGGCTCTTCGGCGGCGCCGGCTGCCGGTGAGGATTCGCCTCGGACCGGCGAGGTGAACGGCGCTACCGGCGGTGTCTTCCGGGAGCGCGTCGCACAAGACCCGGCTCGATGAAGAAGCTCAAGTTTCGGGATTCGCTGACCGAAATGGATTCCCGCTTTCGCGGGAATGACGTCATTTCAGCGAGACGCGTTGCTTTTACGCTGGCCGTGGCCGTCTGGCCGTCATTCCCGCGAAAGCGGGAATCCATCGCCTGATGCAGGCATTTTGAATCCCGAAACTTGAGGAAGAAGGATGGTGGCGTTTCGAGAATTCCAGGTTTCGATGTTCGACCCGAGGCTGGCCGATGTCGCGCGGGCCGTCCGTGACGCGGGCGGCCGGGCCGTGGTGGTGGGCGGCTGGGTGCGCGACCACATCCTCGGGATGCGCTCGAAGGACGTCGACGTCGAGGTGTTCGGTCTCGACGCGGAGCGGCTGGAGACGCTCCTCGCGGGCTTCGGCAAGGTGCATGCGGTCGGGCGCGCGTTCGGTGTATTCCGGGTCGGGAGCCTCGACGTGGATTTCTCGCTGCCGCGGCGCGACAGCAAGCGCGGCCCCGGACACCGCGGCTTCGACGTGGCGCCGGACCCCTCCCTGAGCTTCGCCGAGGCCGCCCGGCGCCGTGACCTCACGGTGAACAGCATCGGCGTCGATCCCCTCACCGGCGAGGTGCTCGACCCCCACGGCGGGCGCCGGGACCTGGAACGCCGGATACTCCGCGCCACCGACCCCGCGCGCTTCCCCGAAGATCCGCTGCGCGGGCTGCGCGTGGCCCAGCTCGCGGCCCGCCTGGAAATGACCCCGGACCGGGAGCTCGTCGCACTGTGCCGGAAGCTGGATCCGGGAGAGCTGTCCGGCGAGCGGGTGTTCGAGGAACTCAGGAAGCTGCTGCTTCGCGCGGGGCGGCCGTCCCTCGGCTTCCGGGTCCTCGAGGACACGGACCAGCTCCGCTTCTTCCCCGAGCTCGACGCTTTGCGGGGCGTCCCCCAGGACCCGGAATGGCATCCGGAGGGCGACGTGTGGGTGCACACCCTCATGGTCCTGGACGTGGCCGCCACCCTGCGCGGCGCCGGCGAAGACCTCGCGCTGATGTTCGGCGCGCTCTGCCACGACCTCGGCAAGCCGGCGACCACCGAGCGGATCGGGGGCAGGATTCGATCCCGTGGACACGACGTCGAAGGAGTGGCTCCCACCCGTGCGCTGCTCGGGCGGCTGCGCGCGCCGGGCGCCCTCGTCGATCGGGTCGCGGCGCTGGTCGAGCACCATCTGGCGCCGGCGCTGTTCATCCGGAACGGCGCGTCGGCCAAGGGCTACCGGCGCCTTGCCCGCAAGCTCGAACGCGCCGGGGCCGGTCTCGAACTTCTGGTCAGGGTCGCGCGGGCCGACCATCTCGGACGCACCACCGAGGACGCCGTCGCCGGCCGCTTCGACGCCGGCGATGCATTCCTCGCCGCCGCCCGCACCCTCCGCGTCGAGCACGCCGCACCACGCGACGCGGTCCTCGGCCGCCACCTGATCGAGCGCGGATTGCAGCCCGGCCCCGGATTCGGCCCGATCCTGGAGCGGTGCCGCGAGCTCCAGGACGAAACCGGCTGGACGGAACCGGGGCGGATACTCGATCGGGCGCTCGCCGGCCGATGATCCCGGCTGCCGGCGCGCTGGGGCCGGCTCCGCCCCCGTCCGGAGCGTGATGGACACCACCCGGGGGAGCCCGAGCCGTTTGCGGACTCCGGTGCCCCGCGGGGGCACCGGACGGGGCTGGCGGCGCGGCAGGCGAGCGTGGTGGTGGCGCACGTGACGCCGCAGGAGGGGGAGGCGGTGTTTGGGGAGTGGGGGCGGATGAGGCCCTCGAAGAGCTCGCTGGACCGGCTGGCGAAGAGCCTGCCGGCGCGGGGCAGGCGGCTATAGTGACGGTGTGTTGCGTCCTCGAGTTTCGGGATTCGCTGACCGAAATGGATTCCCGCTTTCGCGGGAATGACGGCCAGTGTAAAAGTAACGTGTCTCGCTGAAATGACGTCATTCCCGCGAAAGCGGGAATCCATCGCCTGATTCAGGCATTTTGAATCCCGAAACTTGAGTTGCGTCAAGCGTCCGAGCGGCGCTTCCGTGGGTGACCGGCGCCCGCCCCCCTCCGGGCGCACGGTCCAACGTCACCGGCCAGGAACGCCTCGGCTTCGTGCAGGTAGCCGAGCCGCGCCATCACCGGCCCGTGCGCGTCCACCAGCGCCCGCACCTGCCGGGAATCGAGGACGTTCCGCCATGATCCCGCCACCCCGGCCCGGAAGAACGACGGCGCCGTCGGCTGCTTCTCGGAGAACCCGGACGCCTCCTCCTGGGCCCGCAGGCGGGAGAAGGCGGCGTGATCGACGGCCCGCGCGAGGCGCGCGGACGTGCTCGATCGTCCGGGCAGGCTCGCGCTCCCGCGCTCGCCGGCGTGCGTCCCGTCCCCCCGGTCGAGGCCGGCAAAGCGCACGATGGCGCCGAACGCGGCCGTCGGATCCGCCAGCAGGTCCTCGTAGCGCGCGACGTGGATGGACAGCTCCTCCTGGTCCAGCCAGCTCGACACGTGGCCGCTCCACGTCAGCAACGGCTGCGGCACCTGGGTGTGGATGCCGCCGGAAACCTCGGCTTCGGCCGCCGCCGGGTCGTTCATCCACCGCACCGTGTCGTCGATGGACTTCTGCAGGTGGTGCGCATAGGAGACCGCCACGTCCAGGGGATTGCGCACCAGATACACCACCCCGGCCGTCGCCTCCTTGGGAAAGAGCGCCGTGCCGCCTCCGGTGCGGAGGTATGCGTCGTGGACCTTGACGAAGGCCGGTGTGTCCTCGCGAGGAGGTTTCCCCGCCGGGTATGGCGCACGCCGGCGCTCCCCGGCCGGCGGCTCTCCCGACTCCCGGGCCAGCAACACATGGAAGAGCGGCCGGTGGCGCAGCACCTCGTCCGGTGCCAGATCCGACGAATCCAGCCCGACCAGCTCGTCGAACGTCTCCCGATCCGCGGCCACGGGGCCGCCGATCAGGGCGTTGATCGAGGCCGGCTCGTCGTGTGAGCCGCGCTCGTCGTGTGAGCCGCGCTCGTCGTGTGAGCCGCGCTCGTCGTGTGAGCCGCGCTCGGCGGCGTCCCGCAGGTAGTTGGTCAGCACCGCCCGCAGCCAGGTGTTGCCGGACTTCGGATAGGAAGCGAGCCAGACGATGGACGCAGTGGGCGTCCCTCCTTGGCCTCGGCCGGCTTCGACCGGCTTCAGCCCGGCTTCGACCGGCTTCAGCCCGGCCTCGACCGGCTTCAGCCCGGCCTCGACCGGCTTCAGCCCGGCCTCGACCGGCTTCAGCCCGGCCTCGACCGGCTTCAGCCCGGCCTCGACCGGCTTCAGCCCGGCCTCGACCGGCTTCAGCCCGGCTTCAACCGGCTTCAGCCGGCGGTGGCCCGGCGGCGGCGCCTTCCCAGCCACGGGCCCGTTCCCGCGAGGGAACGCATCCATCCGCGGGACGGTGTCCTCCCGCAGAGCGGGAGGCACCCGCCTTGCGAGAGGCGTCCGCCGGCCTCCTCGGGCCGAGGGCGCTGCCGCTCCCCCCTCCCGCAAGTGCTCCTCCACCCGATCCGCCAGGGCGTCGATCCGGAACGGGGGCAGGCGTAGCGGCCACGTCGCCCGCATGACCGGCACGCATCGCGCCAACTCCGTGACGGTGCGGAACTGGGTCGGCAACTGCCCGAGCCCGTGCAGGAACTTCCCGCGGTAGGTGGATTTCAGCAGCCAACCCCAGGCGCCGGCGGCCGGCAAGGTCTCGATCTCGATGCCGTCCCCGTTCCCGAGGGTCAGCCGGCAGACGGCCCGCACGGCGAGCGGCGCGGCGTGGAACCGCTCCACCGGCGCCAGATGCTTCTCCAGCTCCGGCCGTACCCTTCCCAGCGTTTGCCCCGGCCAGGCCAGCTCGTCCAGCACGTTCGTCCACAGCCGCAGGCAGGGGAAGGCGGGCAGCGCCATCGGGCAGCCGTCCCCGTCCAGGACCACGCCGGTCACGTCGTCGGCCAGCATGGCGTAGCCGCGCTCGACCAGCGCCGCGATCAACGACGACTTGCCGGTGCCCGGACGGCCCGCGAACAGCACCGCGCCGGCTCCGATCCCGACGGCGCCGGCATGAAAGGTCACGACGCCCCGCTGCTGCAACAGGGCGGCGAACACCGGGCCGGTGAGAAAGACGCCTACCTCGTGGTCGCCGCCGCCGCGCGGCTCGACGAGGACACGGCGGCCGTCCGTGACCCGGTAGCGGGCGACGCCGGGCACGTCCAGCAGGAAGGCGCCGGGGGCGGATTCCCACAGGCCGTGCCGGTCGGCGGGCGCGGGGAGCGACGCCGGCGCCGCGCCGATGCGGACCGTCACGTCCGGTTCGCGGTGCGGAAGGCCGGGAAGGGAGGTGAAGAACGGCAAGGTGAAGGGCGAGCGCACGTGCAGCCCATACGCCGTATAGCCGTACTCCGGACGCCTCATTCGCGATTCAGCCTCGTTCCCACGGACACCCGGTTCGCGCTCCCCGCTTTCGTGGGCACAGGCTTGGAGGGAATGGCGACGTCGTGACGGTCCCACCGCCCCGCCATCCGTGACGCATCCTCATCCTCCCCGGTGGGGGGCGCCCTCGAACACCTCGAAGATGAAATGGATCCGATCCCCCTCCCCGCCGTTGAACACGCTGTGCGGGACGAGGTTGTTCACCTCGAAGGCGTGGCCGTACTCCAGGTGGAAGTCCGTGCCGTCCACGGTCAGCGTAGCCCGCGGATTGGTCTGCAACGGGACGTGGATACGATGCGTCAACGGATGCGAGCCCTCGCCGTCCACGTGCCGGTCGATCCCGTGGCCGGCCGCGAGCCTCGCCAGCATCGCCTTGGGGTAGGCCGGCTCGGTGTAGCCGTAGGGCGCCGCGGCTTGCGCCATCACCGGCAGCAGCCACCGCTGCCAGACCGCCCATATCGGCGTCGAGTAGTAGTGGAGCGGCATCCGGTTGCCGGGGATGAACCGGAACACGATGTGGCGGGTATGCGTAAAGCAGAAGTAGTCGTTCTCCTTGACGGCGTCTTCCTGCCGCCACACCTTCTCCGACAGCCGTCCGACGCTCGCCCGCAACGCATCGACGTCCACCGCCCCGAGATGCCGCACCAGGTCCGGCTTTTCGACCCGCGGCGGAGCCGGTCCGCGGCCGGCATCGGGATGCGGATCGCGGCGAACTTCCCGTTCCTGCCGGAGAGCGTGACGATTAATCATGGATGTGGCCCGGATGCCTTGGTGATCGGGAAAGGGGCGATCGGGAAAGGCCCTGCATGACGAACGCCTGCATGATAAACGATGGTGCCGGCAACCGGGCGCCCGGGAAACCTGCCCGCCTGCATCGCCCCGACCGAGGCCCCCGCCGCCCGTGCGGTCCGGCCATCGTGTACGGTACGGCTTCCCTCATGCCTGCGGCCCGCGCCTCCCCGGCGGTCGGTCCGTAGTGCTTCCGGACCGTATCCGGCGTCGAGCCATGGTACGAGGGCAGGTACCTGGCGCCCTGCTTGCCGACGCCGATGAGCCCCCCACCGGCCGGGCGGAGGCGGCGCGCTCGCGGCGAACGAGGCACGGCTCCGCAGACCGGGCCGGCCGAGCCGCTTCTCGTTGGCGGTCGCGACCGAGCCGTTCCTCGACGGGCGACAAGCACGGCCTTCCAGATACAATCCCCCCGCCGGGAACACCGGTCGAATCATGAGGGCGCCCCGCGAGCGGCCTCGTCGTCCGTTCGCAGGCAACTTCACCTCTGGGGCGATTCCACGTGTTCGAAGACATTGCGGCGGTGTTGTCCACCGCGTCGATCTGGGTGTTGCCGGCGATCACCGCGATCACGCTGCATGAAGCGGCCCATGGATGGGTCGCCTGGAAGCTGGGGGACGACACCGCGATGCGTGCCGGAAGGGTCAGCTTCAATCCCGCGAGACACATCGATCCTTTCGGCACCCTCGTCCTGCCGGGGATCCTGCTGGCGTTGCAGATACCGTTCCTGTTCGGCTACGCGAAGCCGGTGCCGGTCGACTTCAGGCGCCTGCGTCATCCCAGGCGGGACATGATCCGGGTGGCGGCGGCCGGCCCCGGCATCAACCTCGCGATGGCGTACCTCGCCGCTCTCCTGATGTACGTCGCGGTGCTGTTCCCCGACTTTGCCCGCCCCTGGCTGTTCCAGAACCTCAAGAATGCGCTGATGCTGAACGTGGTGCTCGCGGTGTTCAACATGCTGCCGCTCCCTCCTCTGGACGGGAGCCGCGTGGTCCTGGGGCTCCTGCCCCCGGGGCTCGCGATGCGCTACGCGAAGCTCGAACGCTACGGCATGGGGATTCTCATCGCGTTGCTGATCGTGCCGCCCCTCATCGGCACGCAGCTCGGGATGAACCTCAACCTGCTTCCATGGGTGCTGCTGGCGCCCGTGGAAATCCTCATCGACTCGATCCTGACCCTGGCCGGGCACTGACCGCGGCGACGGCAGACCTCCTCCGGACCTGGGACGCGCTACGTCATCCCGTTCCGGGCGCGGTGTTCCAGCACCCGCCGCACGATGTAGTCCTGGGTGCCGTCGAGGTCCTCGTTCACGATCCCGTGGCGGGCGGCCCTGACGATCCGGACGATCCGCTCGGCGCCTTCGAGCCTCGCGGCGATCCGGTACACGCTCTCGGGGACCACCACCGGGTCCCGATCCGCCTGCATCAGATCGACCGGGCAGTCGACCTCGGGCAAGCGCTGCTCGAACTCGCCGACCATGCGGGTCAGCTCGAACAGTCCGTGCACCGGCATGAAGTGGTAGTTGATGTGCGGATGCTCGGACCTGTTCGGCCGGAAGGGCATCACCCCCTCGTAGGAGGACATCCACTGCACGAGACGGTTGGCGTGGTGCACCAGCGGGACGAACTTCATGTTCGGGTTCCGGAAGTACAGCGGGACGTTGACGGCGGCGACGCCGGCGAGCCTTTCGGGGTGCTCGGCGGCCAGCATCAGCGCGAGCGCGCCGCCACTGGAGAACCCGACCACGTGGATGCGCCGCGCAAGCCCGGACATGATTGCGTACCCGCGCCGCACCGAATCGAGCCAGTCTTCGTAGCTGCGCTCGCGCAGGTCCCAGGGCGAGGTCCCGTGTCCCTTCAGGCGCACGCCGACCACGGGGAGATCGTGCGCGGCGAGCCGCCGGCCGAGGCCGTGCATCTCCGCCGGCGAGGCGAGGAAGCCGTGCACCGCCACCACCCCGAGCGGGGCCGGCACTTGCGCGGGCAGGAACAGGAAGGGCTCGCCCGCCTCGGTGGCGGTCTCCTTCGCGTTCAGCTCGGCGTGGCGCTCGCGGGAGAACGCCTCGCGGTCCCAGGCCCATTCGCGGCATTCGTCGTCGAACCGCAGCCTTGCGAGTTCCTCCGCGCCCGGCCCGGCGCCATCCTCGCGGGCGCGTCGTATCGCGTCGTGCACGCCGCGGATCGGCGCTGCCTCGTTGGCGTAGACCAGCACCAGGTTCTCGAGCCGCACCTCGTCGAAGCCGGATTCCTCGCGCAGCTTCGGCAGGAAGCGGTAGCTCCCGTTCGACCGCTCCACCAGGGCGCTGTTGCCCGTCGTCCTCAGAAACCGTTCCAGGCCCCGCGAGCGACCCTCGGGCAGGTCCCGGTACGCCTCGGGGTTGCGCAGGCTGCGGTGCAGGCGTACGTCGCTCTCGCGCTGCGCGTGCTTCACGGCCAGATACAGGAGGCGGTGGAAATCCGTGCACGGCATCTCGTCCATACCGGCCTCGACCTGCTCGATGATGATCCGCGAGGCGAGGTGGCTCAGGTTCACGGTGACGCCCTCGTACATCCGCCGCATGCACACGTCGCGGACCTGGCGTGCGTACTTGCGGATGAGGTACCCGAGCATCCGGCTCGTCCAGTGCCGGTCGGGGCTGTCGAGCGCGAAGCAATCGTCGATGGCGGCGATCTCCGGCAGCACACGCTCGTCGAGGTGCCGTCTCATCCAGTCCCGGAGCATGTCCATGTTCAACGGCTCCCCGAAACGGATGTCCATGTCGGTGTGCTTGAGCAGGAGGTTGCCCTCGATCAGCAGCTCCTCGGACAGCCGCCGGGTCAGCCGGCCGCGCGCGAACATCTCCGCCCCCTGGCGCAGGAGGTTGTCTCCGAGGCGGACCGGCCAGAAGGTGATGTTCGCGGGCACGATGCTCGTAGGCTTGCGCGCCGCCGCGAGCAGCGATTCCACGTCCGGCACCCCGATCGCTTCCGCCCAGGCTTCGACCTGGCGCGCGCGTCCGGCGCCGGCCGCCTCGCGCACCGCGTACTTGAACGTATCGAGCGCGAGCGCGAGCACCGCCGCGCCGGTGTGATGCCGGCGCCACTCCCTGGCCTTGCGCGAGTACACGCGGAAGTCGCCGTCCTCGTCGAGCACCCGCCGGTCCTTGACCATGCCGCCCTCGGGGAAGATCACCACCTTGCGCCCGCGCAGGATCTCGCCCGCGAGGAAGGGGAGCAGGCGCGGGTGGCCGTTGGAGACGGCGCCGACCTCGGCGAGGTAGCCGGAGAAGGGGTCGCCGTCGACGAAGAAATCGGCCCCGGCCACCGAGCGGCAGTACGCGCCGGTCTCGACGTAGATGAAGTACTGGGGGATGAAGGTCTCGAAGCGCGCGAAGTGGTTGAAGAGGAGGATGTCGCCCTCGACGAGCTTGTCCCCGACCTCGTGCAGCTTCACGTTGATCCTGAACAGGCGGCGCAGCATCGAGAACAGCCGGGCCGACCATCGGTACGTCGCAGGGTTGATCTCGAAATCCATCGCCACTCGGCATCACCCGCGCCCGGCGGATCCGAAGGAGAGTCCCTCGACGGCCGAATCTTACACCACAAGTTTCGGGATTCGCTGACCGAAATGGATTCCCGCTACCCGCTTTCGCGGGCACAAGCTTCGCGGGAATGACGGCCAGACGGCCACGGCCAGCGCAAAAGTAACGTGTCTCGCTGAAATGACGTCATTCCCGCGAAAGCGGGAATCCATCGCCTGATTCAGGCATTTTGAATCCCGAAACTTGAGTTGCACAAAGCGTCAGGGCTTCGGCGCACGATCGGAACCGCCCGCGGCGCCCTCCCGAGCGCCGCTCCCCGGTCCGGACTTCCGGGCCGGGTTCGGGCTCAATCCTCGACCGGCCAGTCCTCCTTCGTCTGCGCCCCCCAGGGCTCGCGGGCGAAGATGCGCCTGACCATCGGCTCGAAGTGCTCGATGGGGCGGGTCCGGTAGGCGGGGTCGAAGGCCATCTGGTCGTAGTCGCCGGTGAAGCGCACCGTCATTTCGTAGGCCGGATGGCCGCGGAAGCGATCGCGCGCGTCCTTGTCCAGCCCGATCTTGTCCCAGAAGTAGTACCCCTGGAAGATCTCGTGGTGCTCGAGCATCCAGTACGTATGCCGCGACACGAACGGACGCAGGATGCCCGCGCCGACGGCCGCGTGGCTGTGGGGCGCCAGTGAATCGCCGACGTCGTGCAGCAGGCCCGCGACGACGATCTCCTCGCACTCGCCCGCGTCCTCCGCCCGGGTCGCGGTCTGCAACGAATGCGCGTAGCGGTCGATCCGCCCGCCCGGGAACGTGTAGTGCAGCGATTCCATGAAGGCGAGGAGCCGATCCGGCGTCGCGGCGAAGAACGGCCTCGCGAGCTCTGCCGCCAGCGCGTAGTCCTCCACCGTCCCTTCGTCCATCCGGACGTAGCTCACCATCCGTCCTTCCGTCCGTCTTTCCGCGACTTCGGCCATTGGTCGATCTCCCTGGTGTCACGCATCGGCTCCGGTACCGGATCGTCGGATCCGCGATCGCCGGGTCCGCGCCGGCGGGTCGGCGGCCCGCGCACCGTGCTCAGTACGTGTCGAACATCCGCTGGAGCTCGGCGCGATCGCGGGTGCGGGCGAGCCCGAGCATGAGCAGGATGCGGGCCTTCTGCGGGGTCAGGTTGTCGGCGGTCACGCTGCCCTGCGCATGCGACGCGCCCAGCGCCGGGACCCGTCCGCTCCCGACCCGCGAGCCGTGGACCACCGCGACCCCCGCCCGCGCCGCCTCGTTCAGCGCTTCGAACTGGGCCGGGGGCACGAGGCCCGGCGCGAATCCCGCCGCGACGATCCCTTGCGCGCCGGCGCCGACGAATGCCCGGACGTCGGCGCCGTCGGCGCCCGCGTAGGCGTGGACGACGTCGACCCGGGGCAGGGCATCGAGGCCGCTCACGTCGAACTCGGTGTCCGGGGCGTGCCGGCGCAACGGCGCGCGATAGAACGCCACGCGGTCCGCGTCCACGTGCCCCAGCGCGCCGAAGTCCGGGCTGCGAAACGTCTGCAGGCGCAGCGTCGAGGTCTTGGCGCCTTCGCGGGCGGCCTGGATCTCGTCGTTCAGCACGATCATCACCCCCATCCCGCGCGCGCCGGCCGAGCCGGCGGTGCGTACCGCGTTCACGAGGTTGAGCGGACCGTCGCCGGAGACCGCGGTGGCGGGCCGTTGCGCGCCGGTCAGCACCACGGGAACCTCCACCTTGAGCGCGAGGTTCAGGAAGTACGCGGTCTCCTCCAGGGTCGCGGTGCCGTGGGTGATCACGATGCCGTCGAGGCCGGGGCGCTCGGCGATCAGGGCGTGGATCCTCGATACGAGCGCGAGCCAGTGATTCGGGCCGATGCCGTGGCTCTGCAGCACGTCGTACGCGATCGGCGTGACGTTTGCGACCTGGGCGAGCTCGGGGGTGCGCGCCAGCAGATCCTCGATGGGGAGCATCTGCTTGCGGTCGATGTAGCGCACGAGCTCCAGCCCGTCGCCGCCGACCGACGCGATCGTCCCCCCGGTGCCGATCACCGCGACGGAGGGTCTGCGCGGGGCGGTCATCGGGCACTCCGATCGGGCCGTATTCGTTCGACCGTCGTTGCGGCGGGGCGCAGGCTCCGCGCCCTTCGTTTGCCGATGGGCCTGCCGCGGACCGCCGCGGGGCCGGCATCGACGCCGCCGGTCCCCGTGCGCCGCATCGCCCCCTGCAACCTCGCGTCCTGGCGGCGTAGCGCACGTTCGACGCCACCCGTCGGGTCGCGGTTCATGCGGACGGCCTTCGGCGGGGTCGCCGTCGCCACGCGCGGCTACACCCCGCGGGTGAGGCCGCCGTCGACCCGGAGGTTCTGGCCGGTGATGTAGCCGGCGCCGTCCCCGAGAAGGAAGGCCGCGGTCTTCGCGATCTCCGCCACCGTCCCGATGCGGCGCATGGGGACCTTCGCCGCCTTGTCCCCGCCGTGGGGCAGGCTGTCGATGAAGCCCGGCAGGATGTTGTTCATGCGGATGTTGTCCGCCGCGTAGCGCTCGGCGTAGAGCTTGGTGAAGCTCCCGAGTCCGGCCCGCAGCGTGCTGGATACAGGGTAGTCGAGCGAGGGCTCGAACGCCGAGAAGGTCGAGACGTTGACGATCGCGCCGCCGCCCTGCGCGCGCATCACCGGGGTGACCAGCCGCGCCATCCGCACCACGTTGAGCAGCACCATGTCCAGCGAGGCGTGCCAGGCCTCGTCGTCGTGGTCGAGCAGATCGCCCTTGGGGACGGGGCCGGTGTTGTTCACCACCGCGTGGATGCGTCCGTGGCGCTCCATCGTTCCCTCCACCAGGCGCTTCAGGTCACCGGGATCGGTGACCGATCCGGTCAGCCCGAACCCGCCGAGCTCTTCCGCGAGCCTCGCCGCCGCTCCCGACGGCGACATGAGGGCGAGGGCGTGGCCCTGCGCGGCGAGCTCGCGGGCGATGGCCGCGCCCATGCCGCGTCCGGCGGCGGTGACGATGGCGACCTTGCGGTCCGGCATGGATGGCTCCTCCGGCAGTGAATCCGTCTCCAAGGCTCTCCTGGCGAGGCTACGTCCCGGACCGGCAAAAAACAAACGGGACTACGGACCGGATCTCCTGGGAGCGGCGCGTCCTGACGGATGCCCACGCTCCCAGGGGTCCGGGATCAGGGAACCAAACACCGGTTGGCGGAAAAATCGTCGTTTTGTCGAAGACTTCACGGGTAAGAGACCACGGTTTTCCGGTGACCAGAATGGCATCCTTATCAGTGGCGGGTTGCGCAACCCCTTGATTCACCGTCCCGTTGCGAACACTGTTCCCGTGAGGTCATGGACAGATTTCGTAGGGATGCACAACCCGCCGCTCCTCCCGAAGACTCGACGAGTGTAGTCTCCGGGAAACCCGGGGCGGTTCAGTAGCAACCCCACGGAGGCTGCGGGACGACGATGGAGCGGGTATCTTCTGGTCGCGATTGGCCCTGACAACGAACACGTAGAGCTTTGACGAGCGGTAACGGGGCGCCGATCATCGCGATGTCGTGAAAGAATTTCCGGATGGAATCGCCAGGGGAATGCGATGAAACAGCAGGTTCTGGAACGAGCCCGGACCGTGGTCGAGGACGTTCTCCGGGAGCAGTCCGCAAGCGTTCCGATGGAGATCCTTTCGATGGGTCAGGAAGTGGACGGCGACGGAGACGAATTCATCTGGGTCCGGCTGATCCACGACCGTGGGCCGGGAACGCTCGGCGGCGAGATGCAAATGAGCCTGATGCGCCGCATCCGTTCCAGGCTCGAAGAAGTGGACGTGGATGCCTTCCCGGTCCTTTCGTTCATCGACCGGTCGGACACGGAAGACGCGACAGACGAGGAATGAAGCGCCGTGCGGCCCGACCATCTCCTGGAGATCGCCGCCGAACTGGCGGACGTGAGCGCTCGCAGACCGCGGCGGACCGATCTCTGCCGCGCCACCAGCACCGTGTACTACGCCCTGTTTCATTGCCTGGCCCGCGCCTGTGCCGATATTTTGGCGGGCGCCGGCGGGGGTGGAAGCCGGACGGCGTGGCGTCAGGTCTACCGGGCGCTGGAGCACGGCCAGACGAAACGGCGTTGTAGACATCCGGCCATGCGGGAGTTTCCCGTCGCGATACGGGACTTCGCCGAAACGTTCGTCTCGCTGCAAGATCGGCGGCACCTCGCGGACTACGACCCGGATACCCCTTTCAGGAAATCCGAAGTGCAGGAAGACGTCCAGCGCGCCCGGACGGCGCTCACCCGCTTCGCCGAAGCGTCGCGTGAGCATCGGCGCGCGTTCGCGATTCACGTGCTGATGAAGGTGAGGACCGATGCTTGAGCGGCTGAAGGCAGGCCGGGGCGAACGCCTGCATTTGCTCGAATACGGCACGTGATCGGGGTCACGAAAGGCGGCCGTCAGGCGATTCGAGAGCACTCGTCGCTTCACCCCGATCATCGCGCGGATCTTCGAGGCGTCCGGCACCCTCGACTTCTTCAACGCCATCTACGGGCGGATGGATACCCAGATCAAGCTCGCGACGGACTGCATGCCGGGCATGGCCTCGCCGATGGCGCCGTTCCTCGCCCGGGCCGGCGCCTTCAAGCAGGCGGTGGGCCTCCCGGTCTTCCACGCCACCCGCATCACCGAGCTCGCCACCGCGCGGTACGCGATGCCATGACCAATCCGATGGAGCGGGCCGCGCGTCTCGCGTGCTGGAAGGGAGAGGTGACGCCGGAGCCGCTTGGCGGCGGGATCACGAACGTCAACTTCATCGTGGAGGACGCCGGCGAGCGCTACGTCGTGCGCATCGGCGAGGACATCCCGGTGCACGGGGTGTACCGCACGAACGAGCTGGCCGCGGCGCGGGCGGCGCACGCGGCCGGGATCTCCCCCGAGATCGTGCACGCGGAGCCGGGCGCGCTGGTGATGCGGTGGGTGGACGGACGCACCCTCGAACCCGCCGACGTGCGCGATCCGGCACGCCTCGATCGCGTGCTCGACACGGTCCGCCGCTGCCACCGCGACCTCCCGCCGCACTTTCGCGGCGCGACCCCCATGTTCTGGGTCTTCCAGGTGGTGCGCGGCTATGCCCGGACCCTGCGCGAGGACGGGAGCCGGATGGCGGGACGGCTGGACGATCTCCTTGGGCGTGCCGCGCACCTCGAATCGCTGGTGGGTCCGGTCGAGATCGTCTTCGGCCACAACGATCTGCTCGCGGCGAACTTCATCGACGACGGGGATCGGATCTGGCTGATCGACTGGGAGTACGCGGGCTTCAACAGCCCGCTCTTCGACCTCGGCGGGCTGGCCTCGAACAACGAGCTGGACGCGGACCGGGAGCGCTGGATGATCGAGCGTTACTTCGGAGCGCCGCCGGGGGAGTCGCGGCTTGCCGGCTACGCGGCGATGAAGTGCGCCTCGCTGCTGCGCGAGGCGATGTGGAGCATGGTGCAGGAGCGGCGCTCCGCGATCGATTTCGACTACGCCGCCTACACCGGGGAGAACCTGGACCGCTTCGAACGGGCCTGGGAGGCGGTGGCGTCGCCGTAACGGCGGCCGGGCGCCGGTGGGCGCCGGCTGCGCCTGCCTCCGGAACGTCGTGGCGATACCGGATCGGATGCCGCGCCGGCGAACGCGGACGTTCGCAGTGGCGGCGCCGGCGGTGGCGATGGCGCGAAGGGCAGGGCGCCCCCGGGGCGGCGGCCGGGCGCTGGCCCCGGTGAAGCCGGCGACGATGGATTGGGGGAGGGGAGGCGTTCGCGATCTCAGGTGCGGTGCATCTGCCAGTCGGTGCCGTGGTAGAGGATCTTGCGGCGCTCCTCCTCCGCCCACCGGTGGAACGCCACCGCGTTCGGGTCGAAGTCGCGCTCGGGCTCCGGCTCCAGCTCGAAATGGCCGTGCGTATCGACGCCGCGCACCAGCGCCACGCTGTCGTGGTCCGACCGGACCTGGCGCGCATCCGGGGGGATGAAGCGGACCGCCAGCCCGATGCGGCGGTCATCGGTGCGGTTGGGATGCGACGCATGGGCGATGCGGAACGCGAAGATCGAGCCCTCGCCCGGCTCCAGCTCGACGTTGACCGCCTTGCTCTCGTCGACGCCCTCGGTGATCTCCTGCCCGCGCGTGAGCAGGTTGTCGTCGTGCCAGGTCTCCCGGTGGGGCAGGTCGGGTCCCACGTGCGAGCCGGGCAGGTAGCGCATGCAGCCGCTCGCGACGTTCGAAGGCGACAGCGCCACCCACACCGTGACCAGCCTGTCGCTGTCGAGCCCCCAGTACTGGCTGTCCTGGTGCCAGGAGACGTAGCTCGGGGAGCTCGCCTCCTTGATCCACCAGTCCGTCGACCAGACCATGATGTCGGGGCCGATGACGTCTTCCACCGGGTCCAGCACCCGGGGCGAGCGGATGAAGTCCGCGAGCCACTTGAACAGGAGGTGGCTCTTGAAGCGCACCGAGCCCTTGAGCGGTCCGCCGTGCCCGGCCTCGTAGGCTTCGAGCCGCCCGCGCATCCGCAAGGCTTCCTCCTTCGAGGCCACCTGCACCGGCGCGTAGAAGCCGTCCCGGTGAAACTGCCCGACCGCCGCCGTATCCAGCACCTTGCCCATCGCCACGCTCCCGTGCCGCCGCTGCGGACCGCGATCATTCGCCCTCCGGACGCCTCGATCAACCCCGCGCGCTACGCGTCGAGCGCGGCCCGGGCGGCCGGGCGAAGCGCAGGGAGCCGTCGTCGAGGTGTGCCGGCTCCGGTGTGACCGGCCGCGGCGGCCCGGATAGACTGCGCGGTACGAGTCGCCGTATCCGCGAGCGCTGACGCCGATGCCGCCCAGCAGAAGATTCCCCGTTCCGGTGTGCGAGGCGATGACCGCCTCCGGGGCCGCCGCCACCTGCATCCCCGTCGAGCTCGACGGCGGCGCCCCGGAGGCGGCGTTCTTCATCAACCTCGCCGGCCCCGAGAGCAAGGCGGACCGCAGGGTCATCCGGAAGTGGCGCGGCCCCCTGTCGCTCGGGCTCGACAGCGACGTCATCGAGACCGCCCACGGGGCGGTGGTGGTGCTCCGTCCGGAAGTGCACACCGGGCCCTTCGATCCCTTCGTATGCGAGATCCTGGTGACCCCGGGGGAGGGCGGCACGCACTTCGAGGCGCTGGACCTGCTTTCCCGGCAACCGCGTCTCACCTGGTTCTTCGGCGATCGGGGCTTCGAGCTCATCCGCACCCAGCAGCACCCCCTCGACCACGAGCAGCACGGGGAGTTCGCGGCCCTCCTGAAGGCGGCCCTGCGCCACGACGCGATGACCCGGATGACCGGGCGCTACGACGGGCGGGCCGCCCTTGCGGAAGTGGCGAGCCACTACACGCTGCGCACCGAGGCGCGCCGCGTGCCGCCGCCCCCCGGCAAGCTGGTGAACTGACGGTCCGGAACCGCCGACGGCCGTCATCGAGACCGGTGGGCGGCAGGCATGGACCGCGTCTTGTCGGCCGAAACGGTCTTCATGCACGCTATCGAACGAGAGGTGTCGAGAATGCGCTTCGACCCCGCTTCCCAGGACGTCGGCAACATCGTCTTCTTCGAGCACGTGAACCTCACCGTGCCGGACCAGGAGACCGCGACCGTTTTCTACGTCGAGGGGCTCGGGTTCACCCGCGACCCGTACCTGATGGTGGGCGCCCGCAACATGTGGGTGAACTGCGGCCGGCAGCAATTCCACCTGCCGAGGGGGGAGCCGCAACGCTTCCGCGGCGTGATCGGGCTCGTGGCGCCGGACCTCGATGCGCTGGAGGACCGGCTGCGCAACGTGTCGGGGCGGCTCGACGGGACACGGTTCTCGTGGCGGCGAAGATCCGCCCACGTCGAAGTCACGTGTCCCTGGGGAAACCGGTTCCGGGCGCACCCCGCCGGGACCTGCGGCGGACCGCTCGGCATTCCCTACGTCGAGATGCCGATCCCGAAGGGCGCGGCGGCGGGGGTCGCGCGGTTCTACCGCTCGGTGATGGGCGCCCGGGCCAGGGTGGAGGGCGCGAGGGCGTGCGTGACCGCGGGTCCGGGACAGAGCCTCGTATTCCAGGAGGGGGAGGGACACGACGCGGAGTACGACGGCCACCACCTGGCGATCTACGTCGCCGACTTCTCCGGGCCGTACCACGCGCTCGCCGAACGCGGCCTCGTCACCCGCGAAGACAAACCCCCACCAGTTCCGCTTCGTCGACGTCGTCGCGCCGAGGGGCAGGAAGGTGCTGTTCTCCATCGAGCACGAGGTGCGGAGCCTGCATCATCCGCTGTACGGGCGGCCGCTGGTGAACCGTACGGGGGCGGAACGTGTGCCGTGAGGCGCGCGACCCCGTGGCGCCCGGGCGCCGGGAGCCTCCCGATCCGTGGCTCAGCCCGCACGGATCGTGGTTTCCGCGGCCCGCAGCACCCGCGTGTTGTCGTAGCGCCCGATCACGGCGCGCGCCGTGCCGGGGTCGGCCCGATACGCGACGATCCGCTCGATCAGCAGGGGCATCGCCCGCACCACGTTGTCGACGATCGTCACCGTCGCGAGCCTGGACGTGCGGGACATCGGGTTGAGGTCGACGGTGACGACGCGCCTGCCGGATTTCACGAGAGCCCGGCACCGATCCCCGTCCTCGAGGGGTACGAAGACCGCGTCCGCCGCGTGGATCCCGTTCGGGTGGACGAAACGCCGGTTCGAGTCCAGGTGTTCCAGCACCGCGCGTCCGGTGGGCATCAGCACGTCGCACGCACCGTGCTCCTGCATGTGTTTCCGGATCGCGTGCTCGCGTTCCTTCGAGGCGTGGAAGACGTTGACTTCGAGCGGCGCCCCGAGCGCGCCCGCAAGGGCGGCGAGTTCGCCGGGAACCAGCGCCGCCGCGTTGCCGTTGACCGAGACCACGGGATGGCGCGCGGTGGCCAGGAGCGCCGCCGCGGCATCGACCGCCTCGCGCGCAAAGCCGCGGGTGCGCTCGCCGAGCAGGTAGTCGAACGCCTCGCCGCGGCCGTGCGCGACGAGGCCGTGGATCGAGGCCACGCCCTTCTCCACGCCGGCGACGATGGCGTCGCGGATGCGCAATGATTCGTAGCGGGGATGCGAGGCCGGCACGTCGGTCATGCTGCGGTCCTCTTCCGGTTTACGGGCCTGCCAATCCCGGGAAGGATACCGCCGCCGGCGATTGCAGGCGCGAGCGACGCTGCGTGCGCCGGTTATTCGACGATCCGCACCCGGTGCTTCGCCAGCTTCGTCTCGCTCGCGCCGTCGAATGCGATGGTGGAGAACACCGCGTTGCCGAGCATGATCATCGACGCCGCACCGCCCGCCGCCTCGACCTCGGTGACGATCCGCCGCACGCCGGGGTGGCGCAGCAGGCCGCTCGCGACGGAGAACCGCTTCGCGACCGCGACGTACTCGGGAAACTCCGGGACCCCCCGGTCGGCGAGCGTGGCGAGATCGGCGAGCGCGGCGTCGGCCGCGGCGTTGATCCGCCCGGCGTGCCCGGGGTCGCCGATGATCTCGCGGGTGCGGATGGGGCTGAAGTACCGGTAGAACACCGTCTGCTCGCCTACCGGCAAGGCCACCGCCGCGAGCGGATCCCCGGGCACGAGCTTCGCGAGACATCCGCCGTGGAACTGCCCGCATACGTCGCCGAGCCCGGTGAGGTTCTTCACCTCCGCGACGTGCGCGGCCATGGCGAGCGAACGCTCGTCCAGCCCCAGCCCGAACCGGGCGTCGAGCGCGTACGCGGTGGCGAGCGCCGACGCCCCGCTCAGCCCGAACCCGCCGGAGAGGGGCAGGGCGCTCTCCAGCATCACCTTGACCGGACGGTCCACGAGCGCCTCGACCACGTGGCGCACCGTCGCGAAGTCGAACACCTCGCCGTTGAAGGCGATCTCGACGGCCGGCGCCTCTCCCACCGTCGCGGTCACGCCGTGCCGCACGGTGAACCCCATGCCCAGCGAGTGCATCCGCCGCGGGTCGTCGTCGGGAACGATCCTGAACACGCCGGAGACGTTGCCGGGTGCGAATGCGGAGGCGTACATGGCGGGTTCGCGGGCGGTCGGGGACCGGGGACGGCGCGTATTCTATTGGGACGCCCTCGCTTGTCCACGGCGCCGCTCCGGAGGGTTGCCGGCCGTTCCCTCCGGCGAGCCGGCCACGGTGACGGTCACGATCGCCGTCCGACGGCGCCCGCTCGACCCCGAACAAGCCAGCGAGCCGACCACGGTCACGGCCGCCGGCGACGGCAATCCCCGGCGACGGCAATCCCCGGCGACGGCTATCCATGGGGTCCGGGCATCGGACGCGCGTCGCCCTCGCCGCCACGCTCACAGCGAGAGCACGAGATTGCCCCGCGCATCGACCCCGGCGCGGGCGCCCGGGGGCACGAGGCAGGTCGAGTCGTACTCCTCGACGATGCACGGCCCGTCGCCGCCTCCCCCGCGGGCCAACGCCTCGCGGGTGACGACCGGGGTGTCGATCCAGCCGACCGCCGGCCCGTAGTACGCGCGCCGCGAGCCGCCGGACGCGGTCTCGCGAGCCGCGAGGACCAGGCGCTCCGGCACCCGGGGGCGCTCGCCCAGGCCCCGGCCGAGGACCTGCGCGGTCACCAGCTCCACCGGCTCGCCGGCTCCGGCCCGGTGCCCGTAGGTCCGCTCGTGCTCGCGCCCGAAGGATTCGGCGAGGGCGTCGAGCGCGGCGCGGTCGATACGGCCGGCCGGCGCCGGCACTTCGAGCTCGTAGATCTGTCCCTGGTAATGCAGCATCGCGGTGCGCCCGCAGGCACGGTGGGCGGCGTCGAAGCCGTCCGCCGCGAGCTGTGCCTCGGCCTGCGCTTCGAGCGCGCGGTAAACGGCGTCGATCGCGTCCGGATCCGCGTCGCGGAGCACGCGCCGCACGGTGCGCGAGTAATGGTGCTCGATCTCCGCGTAGAGCAGCCCGAAGGCCGAGAACAGGCCTGCCGCGGGGGGCACGACGATCGTCTTCATGCCGAGCTCCGCCGCCATCCCCGCCGCGAACAGCGCCCCGTTGCCGCCGAATGCGAACAGGGCGTTCCCGCGCGGGTCGCGTCCCCGCTCGGAGGAGACGGCGCGGATGGCGCGGATCATGTTCGCGATGGCCACCTGCCGCGCGCCCCATGCCGCGTGCTCGGGCGGGAGCCCGAGCGGCTCCGCCACCGACCTCTCGATGGCGCGGGCGCTGGCCGCGGCGTCGATCCGGAGCTCGCCGCCGCAGAGGAACGACGGGTTCAGATACCCGAGCACGACGTTGGCGTCGGTCACCGTCGGCGCTTCGCCGCCGAGCCCGTAGCACACCGGCCCGGGACGGGCGCCCGCGCTCCTCGGGCCGACCTGCATCGAGCCGCCGGTGTCGATGCGGACGATCGAGCCCCCGCCGGCGCCGACCTCCGCGAGGTCGATGGCCGGCACGTTCAGCAGGTAGCCGGCGCCGGTGAGCAGGCGCGAGCCGGTCATGATGCCGCCCCCCACGGAATACTCCCGCGTGCGGGTGTACTCGCCGCGCTCGATGAGGGACGCCTTGGCGGTGGTGCCGCCCATGTCGAAGCTGATGACGTCCGCAAGGCCCGACTGCCGCGCGATCGCCCGTGCGCCCACCACGCCCGCGGCGGGGCCGGATTCGACGACGTTGACCGGCTTGACCGCGGCCTCCGCGGCCGGGGTGAGGCCGCCGTTCGACTGCATGATGAGCAGGGGCGCGGCGATGCCGCGGGTGTCGAGCTCCTCGCGCAGGGTCTTCAGGTAACGCCGGACGATGGGCAGCACGTAGGCGTTGACCACCGTGGTCGAGGTGCGCTCGTACTCCTTGATCTCCGGTAGCACGTCGAAGCTCGCGCAGCAGGGGAGGCCGGGGGCGATCTCCTCGACCACTGCGGCCACCAGGCGCTCGTGCACCGGGTTGGCGTAGGAGTTGACGAGGCAGATGGCGATGGCCTCGACCCCTTCGTCGAGCAACCGCCTGACCGCTTGCTCCGCATCCTCGCGGGCCAGCGGGCGCACGACCTCGCCGGCGGCGTTCACCCGCTCGTCCACGACCACCCGCAGGTAGCGTTCCACCAGCGGCGGCGGCTTCTCCCAGGTCAGGTCGTAGAGCCGCGGCATCCGCAGGTGGCGCAGCTCCAGCACGTCGCGGAAGCCCTTGCTGGTGACCAGCCCCACCCGTGCGCCGGCGAGCTCCAGGATCGCGTTCGAGGCCACCGTGGTGCCGTGCATGATCTCCGCGACCTCGCCCGGCGCCACCCCATGCTCGGCGAACACGGACTCCAGCCCCTCCACGATGGCCAGCGCGTAGTTCTCGACGCTCGACGGGATCTTCTTCGAGACGACGGCCCCGCCGTCCTCGAGCAGCACGACGTCGGTGAACGTGCCGCCGATGTCGACCCCGATCCGGACCCCGCTCACGCGCCGTCGTCCCAGGTCACGAACGGGACCTCGCGCCCGATCTGCGCGGCCCGCCGCTCGGCCCGGAGGCTCGCCGTCGCCACTTCGTCCACCGTCCATCGTCCGGTGTCCACGACCACCCCGTAGTCCCGCTCCGCCGCGGCGGGGCTCACCAGCTCGTTGCGCACGTCGCGGAGCACCCGCCCGGGGTCGCGGTCGAGCGGATCGCCCCAGCCCCCGCCGCCGGGCAGCACCCAGCGCACCACGTCTCCGCGCCGGCAGGTCATGGTGATCTTCGAGGGCAGCGTCTTCGCTTCTCCCTCCGGATTGAGCACCACGGCCCCCGGCGCCCCGGGCCGGCCTCCGTAGAGTCCGTAGGGGCGGTGGACCTGGCGGTCCGACCGGACCTGGACGGTCGCCTCCTCCTCGCGCATCCGGTAGTCGCGGTAGAAGGGGGCGCCGCCCCGGAACCGTCCCGCCCCGCAGGCGTCGGCCACCAGCTCGTTGGCGAGGATCTCGACCGGGTTCTCGATCTCCGAGACCTCGGCCGACTGCGCGGCCATGTTGGCGAGGAGGTTCGCATTGCCTTCCAGTCCGTCCGAGAAGGGCCGTCCGCCCCAGGTGCCGCAGGTGAAGTCGACGTAGATGAAGGGGCTGCGGTCGGCGCGGTAGCCGCCCACCGAGATCCCGACGTTGCCGCCGTCGGAGGCCGCGCAGACCTTGTCCGGCGCCATCTTCGCCAGCGCTCCGAACGCGCAGTCGAGCATGCGGAATCCGGTGAGCCCGCGCGCCGCGCACGCCCCCGGCAGCTCCATGTTGGCGATCGTCCCGCGCGGGGCGGTGACCTCGACGGCGCGGAACGTGCCGTCGTTGTTCGGGACGTCGGCGGGGAGGAGGGAGCGGATGGCGGTGAACGAGGTGGCCTGGGTCACCGACAGGGTCGCGTTGATCGCGCCCTTGACCTGCGGGGAGCTGCCGGCCCAGTCGAAGGCGATGCGGTCGCCCCGCTTGCGCACCGTGACGAAGAGCCGGATGGGCTTGCCGAAGTCGACGCCGTCGTCGTCGATCCAGTCCTCGAATTCGTACTCGCCGTCCCGGAGCTCCGCGAGCGCGGCCCGGGTCATGCGCTCGGTGTAGTCGAGCATCTCCCGCATCATCGCGCGTGCGGGGTCGAGGCCGTGGCGGGCGATCCGGGCGCGGACCTCGCGCTCGGCGATCTCGCAGGCCGCGAGCTGGGCGCGCAGATCGCCGAACACCTGCACGGGGATGCGCACGTTGCGTTCGATCAGCCGCCACAGGGTCTCGTTGCGCTCCCCGCGGTCGAACAGCTTCATCGGCGGGATGCGCAGCCCTTCCTGGTAGATCTCGGTCGAATCCGCCGCGTTCGAGCCGGGCACCCGGCCGCCGACGTCCGCCTGGTGCGCGGTGCAGCACGCGAACGCCACGCGCTCCCCGTCCACGAACACCGGCTTGAACATGAAGACGTCGGGCAGGTGCATCCCACCCTCGAAGGGGTCGTTCAGGGCGTAGACGTCGCCCTCGCGCACGTCGTTGCCGTAGCGCGCGAGCACCGCGGCCAGCGCGGTCCGCACCGAGCCGAGGTGCATCGGCAGGGTGAGGCCCTGGGCGACGACGTTGCCCTCGGCGTCGGTGATCGAGGTGGAGAAATCCATGTTGTCCCGCAGCACCCCGGAATAGGTGGTGCGGCACACGGTCACCGCCATCTCGTCGGCGGCGGCGAACAGGGCGTTCTTGAAGAGCTCGAAGTCGATGGGATCGACGTGGGGGGGCATGGGATACCTCCCGGAGAGGCGGGATACCTCGGAGGCCGCCGCGCGCCGGCATCCGGATGGGGCGGGATCATAGCGTCCCTCACGGGCATCCGCCCTCCCCATGCAGCGGCGATCCGTGCACGCACGGGCCTCGACGCCGCGCGCGCCAAGGCGCATCATCGCGGTGTGCGAGGGGTGCGGCCGGCGGGCGCCGCAGCTCGAGCCGGTGGTGCCGGTGCGCAAGCAGGCGTTCGTGGGCGGGCTGGTGTGAGGGGGCGAGGGAAGTGAATCGCAGTATGAGCAGGGCAGCTCGACTTTCCATCTACACCGCGGCAATGGTTGTCGGCACCGCGTTCTTCTTCCTCCTGCACCATGCCGGCAACCAGATCCCCTACGACCTGGCGAAGCAGAGATTTCAAGCCGAGCTCGACGCGACACGCTACACGCAATGGGACGAAGGGTACGCTCGCGGATTCAAGTCGGCCTACGATTACTGCGAGCAGTCGTCCGCAGTCATGGCAGGTGCTCGGGGGGGGGGGGGGGCTCTCCCTTGAGAGACGCCCTGCTGGTGCGGAAGTACTTCGTGCACCCGTATAACTTTTGTCGTGATCTGCGGGAGGCGTTGGGCGGCGGGGAGCCGATCAGCAAACTCCTCAAAACCCGCTACTGGTGGGGCAGCAAGGCGCTCTACGCCATCGCCTTGCGCTACCTCTCCGTGTACGAGCTCCGCGAGCTGACCAAGACCACCACCCGCTTGGCGTACGCCCTGCTGGCCGTCGCGGTGCTGCTGCTGTCCCCGAAGGCTCTCGCGGTCATCTCTCCGCTGATCCTCCTCGGCGCCTTCCATTCCGGGATCGATTCCTTCGGGGACGTGGCCAACGGCATGCCCTATGCCTGGGCGGTTCTGTCGGCGGCCGTTCTGGCGTTCCTGATGCGCTTCCGGGCGCCGGGCGCGGCGCCGTGGGGAAGGGCGCGCTTCTTCTCCTTCGTCGCGGGAATGGTGTCGTCGTTTCTGTGGCTGAGGGACGGGCACACCTTTCTTGCCGTCACCCTGATTGGATTGATTGCGTACTTCGGGCACGAGCGTGCGGCGGTGCGCGAGAGGGTCGAGCAGGCGGTCCGGTGCATCGGGCTCTACCTGGCCGGCTTTCTGATCTGCTACGGCCTCGGCCTGCTGGTCAAGACCGCCGCCTGGGGCGGCATCGATCCCCTTGCCGCCTTCCTGAACCAGGTGATTTGGACATTCGAGAGAAGCGACAGTGACTTGGCGAGTGGCGCCACGGACGTCTCTCGATACTTCGAGTTCTTCCACGTGTTGGGATGGAGCGGAGGATCCGTTCGATCGGGCGAGGTTCTGACCGCTCTTGCCCTGTTCGCACTGGTCGCGGCCTTGCTGGTTTCGGCCTGGGAGGCGTATCGAGCCCGGCCTCACCTGCTTCCGGGCATCCTCTGGATCGTGGCCCTGATGCTGGTCAACGTGCCGAACTTCATCGTCTTTGACTACATCCCCTTCAGAACCGCCAGGTTCCTGTTCGTGATGCACGGACTCTGCTTTTCCTGCCTGATCCTGGCCGTCCTGAAGATGAAGGGGATGATTCGTGCCTCCTTGCTGGCGGCCGGTGTGGCGGGTGTCTACCTTGCCTCCTGGATATGGGTGGAATACGCCGATCCCCGGGTACTCGAGCTGATCGAGGACACCGAACCCGTCATCCGCTCCCGTTTCGACGTCTACTACGCGGACAACCAACTGATCTACACGAAGGAGCAGTGTACCGAAGAGGACGTCAACCCCAGGTTCTTCCTGCACGTGATCCCGGTGGATCCCGCCGATCTCGAGAAACCCTCCTTCTCCTTCAACAACCTGGACTTCAACTTCATCCTTGGCGTCTTCCGCAATGGGCTCGACGATGGACGATGCGTCACCATCCGCCCCCTTCCCGACTATGCCATCGAGCGGATCTGGACCGGCCAGTTCTTCCACGGCGAGCAGCCGTTATGGACGGGTGAAGCGAGCCTCGTCGACCGGTCAGGGCAGGCGTCGCCTTACGCCGGTCCCCGGGTACTCGAGCTGATCGAAGACACCCAGCCCATCATCCGCTCCCGTTTCGACGTCTACTACGCGGACAACCAACTGATCTACACGAAGGAGCAGTGTACCGAAGAGGACGTCGCCCCCAGGTTCTTCCTGCACGTGATCCCGGCGGATCCCGCCGATCTCGAGAAACCCTCCTTCTCCTTCAACAACCTGGACTTCTTCTTCACCCGCAGCTACTCCCCCAATGGGCTCGACGATGGACGATGCGTCACCATCCGCCCCCTTCCCGACTATGCCATCGAGCGGATCAGTACCGGCCAGTTCTTCCACGGCGAGCAGCCGTTATGGACGGGTGAAGCGAGCCTCGTCGACCGGTCCGGGCAGGCATCGTCGTACGCCGATCCCCGGGTACTCGAGCTGATCGAAGACACCGAGCCCGTCATCCGCTCCCGTTTCGACGTCTACTACGCGGACAACCAACTGATCTACACGAAGGAGCAGTGTACCGAAGAGGACGTCGCCCCCAGGTTCTTCCTGCACGTGATCCCGGTGGATCCCGCCGATCTCGAGAAACCCTCCTTCAACAACCGGGACTTCGACTTCGTCCCCGGCGTCTTCCGCGGTGGGCTCGACGATGGACGATGCGTCACCATCCGCCCCCTTCCCGACTATGCCATCGAGCGGATCAGGACCGGCCAGTTCTTCTCCGGCGAGGAGCCGCTCTGGAAGGGTGAGGCCGTTCTGGAAAGGTGAAGCGAGCCTCGCATGGCGTCGAACATCACGCTGAAGGCCGCGGGCGTGACGGCGAGATCCCGGCCCGGTCGACGGACCGGGGCGATGATGGCGCTGATGTGCAAGCGGAGGGGTCGTGGCGTTTCATCGCGGTGTGCGAGGGGTGCGGCCGGGAGGGCCGGGTGGAGCCGGGGGAGGTGCTGGCGAGGTCGGAGCGCGCACACGGGGGGATGGTGCTTGAGGACGTCGCGGGCCTGCTGCGGTGCCGGGGGTGCGGCCGGCGGGCGCCGCAGCTCGAGCCGGTCGATGCCTCCCGGAGGCGAGGCTATGCCGGCAACGCCCTCCTCCCGTGACGGCTTCAGCGAAGCGTTTCGTGCAGAACCCCGTTGCGGTCCTCGAAGAAACCCATCACTGTATGACCGAGGCACGGACACCACGGGCAACGTGGGCCGGGTCGGGACGATGACGAACCCCGCGGGCGCACAACGCATCGAGATCGCGCGATGGCGGATTGCAACCGCTAAGCCGAATCCGGCTTCGGGGGCCGGGGCCGGCATGGGCGCCTGCGCGCGGTGGCGGTCGCCTTCGGGCGGAGCTACGGGTCCGTGCGACGGCCTCGCGGGAGGCGCATAGTGCCGCACACCCGGGACGTGTGCCTGGCCACCGTGGTCAACGACTCGTTCGTGCCGGGCGCCGTCGTCATGCTCGGCTCGTTCCGGGCGCACCATCCCGGATTCGAAGGCGACGTCGTCGTCCTCCACGACGGCCTGTCCGAGGAGTCGCGCAGGATCCTCTCGACGGTGGGCGGGCCCGTGCGCTTCGAGCCGGTCCGCCCTGCGCTGCTTGAGCGGGTGGCGAGCCTCGAAGCCGCGTATCCAGAGCAGCTTCATGCGCGGGCCGTATTCCATGCCATCGACGCGTTCCGCCTCGGGGGATACCGCAAGGTGCTGTTCTACGACAGCGACGTGCTGTTCCAGGGGCCGGTCGGCGAGCTGTTCGACACCGACGCGGCGCTGCTGTGCTGCAGTGCCCTGGACTTTGCCACGGGCAAGGTACGGGCCGCCGAGACCCTTCAGCCGATCGCGCGCACCGCGGCCGGCGCAGGCCGCGGCCGCCCGGTGCTGGATCGTCCGTTCAACAGCGGCTTCCTGCTCATCGGCGCGTCGTGCACCGGCGAGCGGGTGTACGCGGACCTGCTGGCCCGGATGGCGCCGGAGGCGTGGCGTGGCGCCGTCCTCCGGATCGGTGATCAAGACATCCTGAACCGCTACTTCGCGGGCCGGCAGACGCTGGCGAGCTGGACGTACAACTACTTCGTCTCCGAGGCGGCGGCCCTCCGCGCACTCACGGGCCTCGACGCGGCGCGTGCCAAGGTGCTGCATTTCAAGGGTCCGGTCAAACCATGGACGACGGACGCCATGCTGCGGTGGGCGCGCGGGGAGGTCGGCTGGCCCGCGCACCGGCCGGCGGGCGCTCTGTTCCGGCGCTGGTACGACGCCTACGTGGACGTCCTGGCGCGGGCGCACCTGCGCGCGGCGCGGCCGGCGCTGGCGAAGGAGTCCGTGGCCCCTGCGGCGCCGGGGAAGCCGTGAGAACCGTGCTCGTCGAGGCGCCGAATTTGCCGATGAACGGCCTCTTCGGCTTGACACTTCCCATCCATGGCGACGGCGCGGATGCGTCTGCTGCGGGCTTGGCTTCGACCCAGGCCTCATTCAAGCACAGGATTCGGAATGAACAGGAGCTCGATGCAGGTGGTCGGTGCCAACGGCGTCAAGTATTTGCTCAAGGCGATCGTCGATGGATTGGGCTGGAGCGAACACGTCAGAAGGGTGTTGAACGCTCCCGGCGACGTTCTGCTCGGCCCGGTGTATGCGTACAAGGCCAGGAACCTCGAAGGGATTCTTCTGATCGCAGGATACAACCAGTCAGGCAGCACGCTGATCGGGGCGCTGCTGAACGCCCATCCGGACGCTGTGGTGGTGCCAAAAGCGAAATCCTTGCTCTACGCCCGTCTGCCGGGCAACACGAAGGGCGTCCTCGTGAGCCGCATCGTCAGGAGGGAGCGCCGGATATCCCGGGGGTCGGACTTCTACCGGAAAGTACGCAGCGTGGACGGATACAATTATCGCGTGGAGACCGGATGGCAAGGCCGATACGCACGGCTCCGGCTGGTTGGCGACAAGTGCGCAGACCTCTACACCCACATGCTGTATGAAGATCCTGCCCTGCTCGACTTGCTGCGCCGCCGGCTCGATTGTCCGTTGCGGGTGCTGTTCTCCTACCGTAATCCGTACGACATGGTCGCCGCATGGTCGCTACGGGCGCCGGATGGTGGGGGGGTATCCCGTGTGCCACTGAGGAATCTGCGGTTCTCGGAGGCCGACCGGCCCGACTTGGCACCGCGGTTCATCGACCGTCTGCGGAGATTATCGAGGCAGGCGGCCGAGGTCCTGGCGCGCCTCGAGGACGCCGAGGTGCTTCCGGTTCGGCATGAACGGTTCGTCGTCAGCCCGAAGGACAGCTTGCGCGACGTGCTCACGTTCTTGGGCCTCGACGTCTCGGATGCGTACCTGGATGCATGCGCAGCCCTGGTCAAGGCGCCGGCGCACCGTACGCGCTTCAAGGTGCGGTGGACGTCGGCGCAGATCGCCGAGGTCGACGACGTCGTGCGAACCTGTCCCTGGTTCGACGGCTACACGTTCGATGCATAGAGATTCGGCCCGCGCCGAGTGCCCGCGAAGGTGCCGGCGACATGCGCCCCGGGAGCGGTCACCCGGGCGGAGGCGCAATCAACCCATGAGGCGGTTACACGGCGCAGGGTACCGAGGGCGGACGAAGAAGGCGGGAGGCGCCCGAGGATGAGATATTTGATAAGATCTTTCATCCCTGGCGACGGCGCGGTGGCGTACGGCGCTACCTGCGACGTGGAGCGCGCGGTCATGACGCATCTGTTCGGCATCGGCCCGAACAACAGCGGCTCCACGTTTCTTCGGCACGCGCTGGCCACCTGCGGCGCCACCTGGAACCTCCCCGATGAAGGCCAAGCGATGCCCGGCTTCGCCGGACCGTCCTCCGTCCGCCCGTTCGGACCCGGCGAGCCCCAACCCTCAACGCTCTGGACCGCCGACCGGCGCTGGCTCGACCGGTTCGCGAACCCCGACGCCTACGATTGGCCGCGCACCCGCAAGGCATGGTACTTCCAGGCCTGCGCCCGCGACCCCGAGGCATCGGTGTTCTACACCAAATCGCCGCCGCACCTGGTCATCGTGGACGAGCTGGCCCGGCACTTCCGCAACGCGAAGTTCCTGTTCATGGTGCGCGACCCTTACGCCGTCTGCGAAGGGATCCTCCGTCACTGCCGGAGACAGACCCGGCGGCAGACTCGTTTCCCCGCGGACGTGGCCTTGCCGGCCCACTTCCCGGACCGGTCCCTGCCCGAGCTGGCCGCCATCCACGTCGCCACCTGCCTGGCCTGGCAGCGCCGCAACGTCGAGGCGCACGGAGATCGGGGGGTGTTCTTCACCTACGAGGCGATGTGCGCCGAGCCGGAGCGCGTGGAGCACCGGATCCGCACCCTGGTCCCTGCGCTCGACGACCTGCGCCTGCGCCAGCGCCTGCCGGTGAAGGGCCAGTACCACGAGATGCTCACCGACATGAACGCCCGCCAGATCGCCCGCCTCGACGCCGCCGAGCTTGCCGAGTGCACCCGGGTGTTCCGCGAGCGCCGGGACGTGCTCGATTACTTCGGCTACGACCTCCGGTGACCGCTGCAGGATCTCCACGGTCGCCGGATAGGCCGGAAAGGAGGAGGCGAAAATGAAGAAAATGAATACGACGCACCTCGCGGATGAGCTGGGCGGTGGCCCCCCCGAGGCGCAAATCCTCGGCGCGACGGCTCAGGACGATGAGACGCTGATCGTCCGGTGGTGCTGCCACGGACGCCGGCGCGGAGAGGCGACGGTGATAATGGACGTCGACGGAGTCGACCGTATATCGGGGTGCAACTTGGCGGTCGCAGACGAGATCAAGCGCCAGGTAAACGAGGTGCGCGCGGCCGCCCGGGCCGGCTTGTGCCTGGCCACCACGGTCACGGACTCGTACGTGCCGGGCGCCGTCGCCATGCTCGGCTCGTTCCGGGCCCACCATCCCGAATTCGAAGGCGACGTCGTCGTCCTCCACGACGGCCTGTCCGAGGAGTCGCGCAGGGTCCTCTCGACGGTGGGCGGGCCCGTGCGCTTCGAGCCGGTCCGGCCCGCACTGGTCGAGCGGGTGACGCGCCTCGACACCGCGTATCCGGGCCGGCTTACTTCGCTGGCCACGTTCAATACCATCGACGCATTCCGTCTGGGCGGTTACCGCAAGGTGCTGTTCTACGACAGCGACGTGCTGTTCCAGGGGCCGGTCGGCGAGCTGTTCGGCAACGACGCGGCGTTGCTGTGCTGCGGTGACCGGTACTTCGCCATGGGCAAGGTACGGGACGCCGAGACCCTTCAGCCGATCGCGCGCACCGCGGCCGGCGCGGGCCAGGGCCGCCCGGTGCTGGAGCGTCCGTTCAACTGCGGCTTCCTGCTCATCGACAGGTCGTGCACCGGCGAGCGGGTGTACGAGGACCTGCTGGCCCGGATGGCGCCGGAGGAGTGGCGCGGCGCCGTCATCCGGTTCGGTGATCAGGCACTCCTGAACCGCTACTTCGAGGGCCGG
This sequence comes from Gammaproteobacteria bacterium, assembly GCA_965204915.1. Lineage (GTDB taxonomy): Bacteria > Pseudomonadota > Gammaproteobacteria > HK1 > HK1 > HK1. The sequence goes on from OZ242023.1 coordinate 1,699,064, forward strand.
CAGACGCTGGCGAGCTGGACGTACAACTACTTCGTCCCCCAGGCGGCAGCCCTCCGTGCACACACGGGCCTCGACGCGGCGCGCGCCAAGGTGCTGCATTTCAAGGGTCCGGTCAAACCATGGGCGCCGGACGCCATGATGCGCTGGGCGTTCGGTGACGACGAGCCGCCCGCGCACCGGCCGGCGGGCGCTCTGTTCCGGCGCTGGCACCATGCCTACGTGGAAATCCTGGAGCGAACGCACCAGCGCTCGGCTTCCCAGACGCCGGCGAAGGAATCCGTAGCGCCGCCCGCGCGGGGGAAGCGGGGCGACGGCCTCGCGGGAGGTGCATAGTGCCGTCCCCCGGGACGTGTGTCTGGCCACCGTGGTCAACCACTCGTACGTGCCGCGCGCCGTCGTCCCTGCCGCCCGGGAGATTTGATCGTGACATACCGAAACGACTGGCGCGCAATCGCCAGCCTTGCCCTGCCGGCGACCTGCGGTCTTGACGGCCCATGAGACGGCTCTTGCGCCTCGTCGCCTGGAACGCGGGCTTCGCGCTGGCCGCGCTGGTCCTGACAGCCTTGGCAGGGGAGGCTTGGCTGCGGCTGACCAAGCCGTTCATGGATCGCGCCATCCCCATGCGCTTCGTGCCGGCAGTGGGTCGCGTACACGAGCCGGACGCGGAGGTACGCTGGACGAACGGGCGCGACTTCTGGACCGTCTCGCGCGCCAATCGCCGGGGTTTCCTGGACCGTGACCCCTCCCCGGAACGGGCCGCGGCAAGCTGCCACGTCAGCCTGATCGGCGACTCCTTCGTGGATGCGAGGGAGGTGCCCATCGCCGACAAGGTGCAGGTCCGGCTCGAAGCCCTCGCCGTCCGGCGCCTGCCCCATCTGGACGTCACCACCTCCGCGTTCGGGGTATCCGGCACGAGCCAGATCGCCCAGCTATCGTTCTACGACGCCTATGCGCGGCGCCTGTCACCCAAGCTTGTGGTCCTGGTGTTCGTCCCCAACGATTTCCGGGGCAACTCCCCGGTCCTGGACGCGTTGTGGCGCGGACTGGACCCGGACCGGCACCCCTGGGCCAGCGTGGGTCGGGGTGAAGACGGCGCCCTGGCGCTACGCCCACCGGACCCCGGGTACCGGGAGCACCGGCTGCCGCTGAATGCCTGGTCCGTCATCAGGTTCGCCGACGAAGACGTGCTGTGGGCGAATCGGTGGTCCTGGCTCGCAAGGTGGCTGACGGTCGAACGCTGGCAACGGCTTCGCGCGGCCTCGCGCGTTGCCTCGGCGCGCGAGGCGCTCGGAATCCTGAGCCGTCGTCCCGGCTACGAATGGCTGGCCGGCGAGGAGCCGGCGATGATCGCGGACCCCTGGAAGGCGCTCGCGAAGGAGGCGCTGTCCCCCGCCTTCGAAGAGGCGGTGGCATTCACGGGATTCGCCCTGGACCGGTTCAAGGCGCGCACGGAGCACGACGGTGCCGCGCTGGCGATCCTGGCCACGCACTACATGGGGCAACCGGGCGACCGTGTCTTCGACCGGCTCCACGATCTGGCCGCGGCGCGCGGCATCCCGGTCATCAGCCAGCGCGCCTGGATCGAACGCCGGGGCGAGGACGTTCGGGACGCCCACTGGACGCACGATGCGCACTGGACCCCGATCGGCCACCGGTGGGCCGCGGAGGCCCTGCTCGAATGGCTGACGCGCAATCAGGACGTCTGTCGTCAGGCTGCCACCACCTCGTAGAGGGGCGCCGCAGCTCGAGCCGGTGGTGCCGGTGCGCAAGCAGGCGTTCGTGGGCGGGCTGGTGTGAGGGGGGCGAGGGAAGTGAATCGCGGTATGAGCAGGGCAGCTCGCCTTTCCATCTACACCGCGGCAATGGTTGTCGGCACCGCATTCTTCTTCCTCCTGCACCATGCCGGCAACCAGCTCCCCTACGACCTGGCGAAGCAGAGATTTCAAGCCGAGCTCGACGCGGCGCAATGGGATGCAGGCTACGCTCGCGGATTCGAGTACTGCCAAATGTCGTCCGTGGTCATGGCAGGTGCTCGGGGAGGGGGCTCTCCCTTGAGAGACGCCCTGCTGTTGCAGGTGCTCAGGAAGGACTCGGATGGATATTGTCGTGCGCTGGGCGAGGCGGCAGGCGGCGGGGAGCCGGTCGGCGGACCCCTCAAAACCCGCTACTGGTGGGGCAGCAAGGCGCTCTACGCCATCGCCTTGCGCTCCCTCTCCGTGTACGAGCTCCGCGAAGTGACCAAGACCGCCACCCGGCTGGCGTACGCCCTGCTGGCCGTCGCGGTGCTGCTGCTGTCCCCGAAGGCTCTCGTGGTCATCTCTCCGCTGATCTTCCTCGGCGCCTTCCATTCCGGGATCGATTCCTTCGGGGACGTGGCCAACGGCATGCCCTATGCCTGGGCGGTTCTGTCGGCGGCCGTTCTGGCGTTCCTGATGCGCTTCCGGGCGCCGGGCACGGCGCCGTGGGGAAGGGCGCGCTTCTTCTCCTTCGTCGCGGGAATGGTGTCGTCGTACCTGTGGCTGGGGGACGGGCACACCTTTCTTGCCGTCACCCTGATCGGATTGATTGCGTACTTCGGGCACGAACGCGCGGCGGTGCGCGAGAGGGTCGAGCAGGCGGTCCGGTGCATCGGGCTCTACCTGGCCGGCTTTCTGATCTGTTATGGCCTCGGCCTGCTGGTCAAGACCGCCGCCTGGGGCGGCATCGACCCCCTTGCCGACTTCCTGGGCCGGGTGATCCACACATTCGAGAAGACCGACAGCGAGTTGGCGAGTGGCGGCACGGACTTCTCTCGATACCTCGATCTCTTCCATAGTTTGCGATGGAGCGCAAGCTCCGTTCGATCGGGCGAGGCTCTGACCCCTCTTGCCCTGTATGCACTGGTCGCGGCCTTGCTGGTTTCGGCCTGGGAGGCGTATCGAGCCCGGCCCCACCTGCTTCCGGGCATCCTCTGGATCGTGGCCCTGATGCTGGTCAACGTGCCGAACTTCATCGTCTATGACGACCACGACCCAAGAACCGCCAGGTTCCTGTTCGTGATGCACGGACTCTGTTTTTCCTGTCTGATCCTTGCGATTCTGAAGATGAAGGTGAAGGGGATGAAAGGGAGGATTCGATCCTCCTTGCTGGCGGCCGGTGTGGCGGGTGTCTACCTCTCCTCCTGGATTCGGGTGGAATACGCCGATTCCCGGGTACTCGATCTGATCGAAGACACCGAGCCCGTCATCCGCTCCCGCTTCGACGTCTACTACGCGGACAATCGGCTGATCTACACGAAGGAGCAGTGTACCAAAGAAGACGTCGCTCCCAGGTTCTTCCTGCACGTGATCCCGGCGGATCCCGCCGATTTCCGGAATCCCTACTCCAACAACCTGGACTTCTTATTCATGCGCAGCGCCTTGCGCAATGGGCTCGACGATGGGCGATGCGTCTCCATCCGCCCCCTCCCGGACTATGCCATCGAGCGAATCAGGACCGGTCAGTACTTCTACGACGGGGAGCCGTTCTGGGAGGGTGAAGCAAGCCTCGTCAACCGGTCCGGGCAGGCATCGTCGTACGCCGACCCCCGGGTACTCGAGCTGATCGAAAACACCCAGCCCGTCATCCGCTCCCGTTTCGACGTCTACTACGCGGACAATCGGCTGATCTACACGAAGGAGCAGTGTACCGAAGAGGACGTCACCCCCAGGTTCTTCCTGTACGTGACCCCGGTGGATCCCGCCGATGTCGAGAATCCCTCCTTCAAAGACCTGGACTTCTTCTTTATCCCCGGCGTCGGCATCATCCGCAATGGGCTCGACGATGGGCGATGCGTCTTCATCCGCCCCCTCCCGGACTATGCCATCGAGCGAATCAGAACCGGCCAGTTCTACTCCCTCGAGAAGGCGCTCTGGAAAAGTGAAGCGAGCCTCGCATGGCGTCGAACGTCACGCTGACGCACGTTGGACTTCATCGCCCCGCTCCCGTGCTACCCTCGGCGATGGCGGCGATGCGGGCGACCTTCAGCCCGCGGTCGCCGTCCCAATCGATCCACGTCCAATCACGCGGATCGCACAGGGGCGGGGTCCGGTGCTGCCGCGCACGGCTCCGGCACCGCGTCTGACGAAGGCGGGCGAGACGTTCCCAGGAGACCCGACCCACGGCTCCACTTGCCTCGTTGGTCCGAGGAGGCGAGCCTCGTCAGTCGTAGTAGTGGATCTCGAACAGCACGCACCCGCGCTCGGACTTGAACGGACCGTGGCAGGCGCCCGGGGGCCGGCAGGCGTAGGTGTTCGGAGCAAAGGATTCGCCGCCGTTGCCGCTCGCGTCATTGCCCACGATGAGGTCCCCGTCGATCAGGTAGACCTCTTCCCAGTGGTCATGAACGAACGGTTCGGTCGTGAAGACGCCCGGGGCGAACCTGAGCAACCGGGTGCGGCTGCCCTGCTTGTTCTTCTCGTCGAGTGAGCCGGCGAGGATTTTCTGCTCGATGCCTTCCGGATATCCGGGCGGCACGTGCCAGCCGTCGTTCATGTCGAGGGCCTGGAATTCGATATGCTCCTTGTCGACCTTCATTGGTGGATTCTCCAATCGATCCGGTTGCTGCATGAACCAAGGGTCCGTCATTCCCCGTCATCCCCGCGAAGGCGGGGAGAAAGCGGGAATCCACTTCAATCGAAAACCTCTGGATTCCCGCTTTCGCGGGAATGACGGCCTGTGCCTGCGGAAGCCTGTGCGGGTAGCCTGAAGAAGACCATTCGCGGCTTGTCCTCACCGGCGGTGAGCTTGAACCACGTGCTGCTTCGGCCGGCGAACCCCGTATTTTGCGCAGCGGACGTGTATGGGCAGAAATGTATGCAGCCGACAGGCCGATGGTCGATACGCCGTGGCTGAAGTCCCGGCGGATCGAGCCCGGGAGCGTCCGTCCTCCAGGGGAGTCACCGCCAAGTATCCGATCGTCCGCCCCGGGCCCCTGCCCGCGGGCCACTCAGGCCTTCGGCTGTACGTGCATCCACTGTTCCAGACCGGCCATCGGGTCTTCGATCGGCAGCGCCATGGCCGCGTGCATCAGGTTGTACATTTTCCAGAAACCGACGAGCACGACGACCTCCATGACTTCCTGGGGCGTGAAGTGGGCGGCCAGCTTCGCTCGCAGTTCATCGGTGACGCCGGCCGGATCGAGCGACGCCTGGGTTGCGAACTCGATGGCCACGGCTTCGCGTTCGTCGGCCGGAGCCTCATGGTGAAGGAGCGTCTCCAGGTCGCCGTCTTCGTACTCCCATCTGCGTTTCAGCGTACCGGCGTGATGCGAAACGCAGTAAGGGCATTCGTTGGTCCGGGAAACGGACAGGGCGATTCGATACTTCAGATGCTCGCCCAGATTGTTGCGTTCATCGCGCATGACGGCGTTGTTGAGGCGGAAGAGCTGCTCGGCGATCCATGGCACGTGCATGTACACCTTGTTGCAGTTGAGCTTGAAGCCCATTCGCGCCGAGTAGTAGAAGAGGTCGGGGCGCAGATAGACCGGCGCGTTCTCGAAATTCTCGCCCAGGTCGGGATAGGGGATGAACGCGGCCGATTCTCCTTCCTCGACGACCGTATCGACGATCTTGGGGGATTTCTCGGTCAGGGGCATTTTGATCTCCTACCCGTGAAGTCTTCGACAAAACGACGAAGATATTTCTGTCGACCGGCATCCGGTTCCGGCTATGCCGGGTTGGGATCTCGCTGTTCGGTGTCCGAATGGAAAAGCACGACGCTCCGATCATCCGGAGCCCAAAAGACGATGGAGCGATGAAACCAGCTTGGGCGCGGGCGTGAACCCCGTGAGCCGCGTGACTTCCTTTCCGTTCCTGAACAGGACCAGCGACGGCAGCGCCCTCACCGAGAATGCCTCCGTGGCGCTCTCGTCGGCTGCCAGGTCCAGGTAGGCGAAGTCCACCCGGTCGCTGAATCTGCCGTGCACCCGTTCCACCACGCCACGCTGGGGGCCGCATTGCGGACACCAGGGCGCCTTGAATCCCAGGAGGAGAAATTCGGAATCGCCGACCAGTGCTTCGGCTTCCCTGGCCGTGCCCACGTCGACAAGTGTTCCGGTGCTGGCCATATCGGGCTCCTTGCTTCGAGGTGACGCCGGCATATGGAGCATGAAAAGGATGCGAGCACAACGGAACCGTCTTGTCAACGCCGTTGTCACTCCATTATCGAGGGGTTGAAATCCGGGGTCGGAACCCACGCCGGCGGGACCCGGCCGCGGCATGGCTCGACGAGGGCTCGCGAGCTTCCCCGGGGCGACGCACCGGCCGTCGAGACGGGTTCCCGAAAAGCCGCTACGGACCGCGCTTCGAACGCACCGCCATCACGCTGCCGACCTGGGGCGGGACGGGGAGCGACGCATGGGCCTCGGCCATGGCCGCCAGCAGTCGCCGGGGCTCCTCCGGCATCGGCTCGACCTTGCGCGTACCGAGATCGACGTGCAACGCCAACTGCTCGAGCGTGGCCATCGGGTATCCCTTCCCGGCGTGCGACATGACGTGGAAGTAGTGGATGCGCTTGTCGTCGTATCCGAGAAGCTGCGTCGTCACCTGCACCTCGTCGCCGATGCTCGCCTCGCGCATGTACGTGGTGTGGGACTCGACCGCGAACGTGGACTTCCCGGTCCGATCCCGGTACGGCTTGCCGAGCCCGACGAGCGGGTAGAAGACATCCGTCGCGTGGTCGAAGACCAGTGTGAAGTAGGCCACGTTCATGTGGCCGTTGTAGTCGGTCCACTCGCGGAGGACGGGCTCGCGCCAGCGCGAGATCGGCGTCTCGAACGTCTTCATCGTCGATCGTCTCCTTGTCGGGTTCGGTCAGCGCCTGAGGCGGTAGCGCTGGATCTTGCCGGTCACCGTTTTCGGCAGCTCGTCGATCCAGTTGTACCACCGCGGGTATTTGTAGCGGGCGAGCGAGTCGCGGCATCGCGCGGTCAGGGCCTCGACCAGTTCGGGCCCGGGCCCGGTCCCGGGCTCGAGGACGACGAACGCCTCGGGCTTCTCCAGCCCGTCCTCGTCGAGCCTGCCGACCACCGCCGCCTCCCGCACGCCGGGGTGCCGGATCAGCACGTCCTCGATCTCGATGGGGGAGCACCACATCGCGCCCACCTTGAACATGTCGTCGCCGCGCCCCGCGTTGACGTAGTAGCCTTCCTCGTCGACGTGGTACATGTCGCCGGTGTCCAGCCAGTCGCCGAGCATCGTCGCCGCCGTCTTCCCGGGATGGTTCCAGTACATCCTGGCCGTCGAGTCGCCCTTGACGTGCAGGGTGCCGATCTCGCCGTCGGGTACCGGCATGCCGTCTTCGCCGACGATGCGCACCTCGTAGCCGGGAACGACCTTGCCCGACGTCCCCGGCTTCAGGTCGTCGATGCGGTTGGAGACGAAGATGTGCAGCGCCTCGGTGGAGCCGATGCCGTCGATCACCGTGAATCCGAAGCGCTCGCGCATCCGGTGGAAGACGTGTGCGGGCAACGCCTCGCCCGCCGAGACGCCGAGGCGGACCGAGCCGAGATCCGGCGCGCGGGCCTGCGCCGCGTGGAGGAGCTGCGCGTAGAGGGTGGGGACGCCGAAGAAGACGGTCGGCCGGTACGTCTCGATGATTGCGAACACGATCTCGGGCGTCGGGCGCTCCTCGACGAGCACGATCGATGCGCCGGCCCACAGTGGAAACGTCATGCCGCCGCCGAAGCCGTAGGAGAAGAACAGCTTGCCCGCGCAGAACACGACGTCGTCGGGTCCGATGCCGGCGATGCCGCGGCCGAACCGCTCGCTGGTGACGACCATGTCGCGGTGGCGGTGCACGACCCCCTTGGGCGCACCCGTCGAGCCCGAAGAGTAGAGCCAGAAGCACTCGTCGACCGCCGCGGTCGCAGCGGGTTCGAGATCGGCCGGCGCATCGGGCAGTCGCTCCGCGAGGGAACCGGGGCCCCTTGTCGGCAGTGCGACCCGGCAGTCGTTCGAGCCGCCTTCGACCGCGGGACGAACCGCTTCGCCGATCTCGGTCGAGTACAGGACCGCCGCGCATTCGGAGTCCCCGACGAGGAACTCGTAGTCCTCGGTGCGCAGCAGGGTGTTCACGGGGATCGGGATCATCCCCGCCTTCACCGCTCCCCAGAATGCGTAGAAGAACTCGGGGCAGTCGCGTACGGCCATCAGCACGCGGTCTCCACGTGCAAGACCGAGCGCGCCGAAGATCCTCCCGCACCGGTTCACGTTCCCGGCGAGCACCCCGTAGGTGACGACGTCGCCGCCGGCGCGAAGCGCGGGGCGTGCGGCGCGTCCCTCCGCGACGTGCCGATCGATGAACGGCACCGCAACGTTGAACACCGGCGAGAAGGAGATCCGCGACGGGAGCGAGGCGTCGTCGATCGCGACCTCGTGCTCTTGCATGGCCCCTCCCGGATCACGACGGCATTGACGGTGTGCAGGGTATATTGTGAGATGCTGCGAGCATGTCTTGCAACGCCCGCCCTGCCGTCCGGCCGGATCGCCGGCCGGGGGCGGCGGGAAGCGCCCGACGTCGCGAGGGGAGAGCCGACATGGTGACGGAGCCGCAGTCCGCGCCCTTCCTCGGGCGCCCGGTGGAGCGGGTCGAGGACCCGCTCCTGCTGAGCGGCGAAGCGCTCTATGCCGACGACTGGCCGGAGCGCCCGGGGACGCTGCACGCGGCAATCCTGCGCTCGCCGTATGCGCACGCCGACATCGTCTCCATCGACGCCGAGCGCGCCCGCGCCCGGCCCGGAGTCGCCGCCGTGATCACCGGCGAGGACGTCCGCGCGCTCTCCGATCCCTTCCTCATCGTGCTGCGCCAGCCGATGGATCAATGGTCGCTCGCCACCGACCGGGTACGCTTCGTGGGCGAGTCCGTCGCCGTGGTGGTCGCGGAGGATCGCTACCAGGCCGAGGATGCGCTCGATGACGTCGAAGTGCGCTACGAGCCGCGCGAAGCGGTGATCGATCCGCGGCAGGCGATGGCCGACGGTGCCCCGCTCCTCCACCCCGGCGTGGGCTCCAACGTGCCCTCGTCGCGCGAATTCAGCTACGGCGATCCGGACGCCGCGTTCGAGAGCGCGGATCACTGCATCTCGCTGGACGTCGACTATCCGCGCAACTCGCAGACGCCGCTCGAAGGCTACGTGGTCATGGCGGATTACCGCGCGCGGGAGAACGTCTACGACGTCGTCTCGAACTTCCAGGGACCGTTCACCGTCCATCCGGTGATGTCGAAGGCGTTGCGGGTGAAGGGCTCGCAGCTTCGCATGCGCAGCCCGGCGTTCTCGGGCGGCGGCTTCGGCGCCAAGCAGGCGATCTTCCCCTACGTGGTGCTGATGTGTCTCGCGTCGAAGCTGAGCGGGCGCCCGGTGAAGTGGGTCGAAGACCGTCTCGAGCACCTCACCGCCGCGGTGGCCGCGCCCAACCGCATCATCCGGGGCAAGGCGGCGGTGACCGCGGAAGGCATCGTCACCGGGCTCGCGTTCGAGCAGATCGACGACTACGGCGCCTGTCTCCGGCCGCCGATGCCCGGCCCGCTCTACCGCCAGCACGGCATCATGACCGGAGCCTACGCGGTGAAGAACCTGCGGATCGTCAACAAGGTCGTGATGACCAACAAGACGCCCTCCGGCATGATCCGCGGGTTCGGCGGCCCCCAGATCTACTTCGCGATCGAGCGCCTCATGAAGCACGTCGCCGACACCCTCGGTATCGACCACTTCGATCTCATCCGCCGGAACCTCATCCCCGCCGGCTCGTTTCCGTACCGGGCGCCGGCCGGCGCCCTGATCGATTCGGGGGACTACCAGAAGGCATTGGAGACCGCGCTCGCCGGCGGGCGGCTGGACGCTCTGCGAAGGCGCCGCGACGAAGCGCGCGCGCAAGGCAGGCTCTACGGCATCGGCTTTGCGGCGGTGGTCGAGCCGGCCCAGTCCAACATGGGCTATCTCAGCACGATCAATCCGGCCGACTACCGCGAGCGGGCGGGGCCGAAGGGCGGGCACGTCGCCTACGCCACCGTGAACGTCGATCCCCTCGGTGCGGTCTGCGTCACCGCCGACAGCATCCCCCAGGGGCAGGGACACGCCACCATCCTCGCGCAGATCACCGCCGATGCGCTGGGGCTGCACCCGGACGACGTCGTCGTGAACATGGAGCGCGACACCCAGCGCGATCCCTGGTCGATCGCGACCGGGAACTACTCGAGCCGGTTCTCGTCGGCCACCGCGGTGGCGGCGACGAAGGCGGCCGGCAACGTACGCGAGAATCTCGCACGGGTCGCGGCGACGCGGCTCAACACGACGGCCGACAACGTCGAGTTCCAGGGAGGCAAGGTGTTCGCGCGCGACAACCCCGACAACGCCATGCGTTTCTCGCGCGTCGCGGGGGTCGCCCACTGGTCGCCGGGCGAATTGCCCGCGGGCGCAACGCCCGGTATTTCGGAAACCGCCTCGTGCTCGGCGCCGGAGCTGGTCCCGCCGAACGAGAAGGACCAGATCAACACGTCGCTCACCTACGGCTTCGTGTTCGACTTCTGCGGGGTCGAGGTGGATCGCGACACCGGCCGGGTACGCATCGACAGCTACGTGACCACCCACGACTCCGGCCGGCTCCTGAATCCGTTGCTCGCCGAGGGGCAGGTCTACGGCGCGTTCGGATGGGGCGTGGGCTGCGCCCTGCACGAAGAGTTCCGCTACGCCGAGGACGGGAGCTTTCTTTCCGGCACGTTCGCGGACTACCTCTGTCCCACCGCATGCGAGGTGCCGGAGCCCGAGATCCGCCATATCGAGACGCCCTCTCCGTTCACGCCGCTGGGGGCGAAGGGAATCGCGGAAGGCAACTGCATGAGCACGCCGGCATGCATCGCGAACGCGGTGTGCGACGCGACCGGAATCTCCGATCTGAAGCTGCCCCTCGCGCCGTCGGTGCTCGCGGATCTGCTGCATCCGGAGGAGCCGCCGCCTCCCGCCTCGGCCTCTCCGGCGCGAGGGCTTGCGGCCCCCCCGGACGGTCGCGGGCTGACCGGGACCGGAGCGGTGACGGTGCGCGCGGACGTCGACACCGTGTGGTCGGCGCTGCTCGACCCCGAAAGCCTCGCGCGCATCATCCCCGGCTGCCATCGGCTCGATCTCGTGGCCGGGAACCGTTACCGGGCCGACGTGTCCATCGGGATCGGCGTGGTGAAGGCGCGGTTCAGCGCCGAGGTCGAGCTGAGCGATCTCGTCCCCCCGAGCGCGGCGACCTTGACCGGGCGCCTCGAAGGACCATTCGGGGCGAGCCGGGGCAGCGGCAAGCTGCGCCTGGAGGCGGCCGGCGACGGCACGCGCATCGACTATGCGTACTCCGCCGACGTGAGCGGCAAGGTGGCCGCGGTGGGCGGGCGAATGCTGGAAGGCGCCTCGCGCGTCGTCTTCGATCAGTTCTTCCGCCGTCTCGCCGCCGAGGTCGAGCGGGGAGCGCAGGCGGCGCCGGGAGACGATGCCGGCTCCGCAACCGGCGAATCGTGGTGGCGCCGCATTCTCCGCGCGCTGGGGGTCGGATCGTGAAGCCGGCGCCATTCGATTACCTGCGCCCGCGCGACGCCGGCGAAGCGCTCGCATGTCTCGCCCGCCACGGGGAGGAGGCGCGGGTGCTCGCGGGCGGCCTCTCGCTGGTCGCGATGCTGAACTTCCGTCTGGTGGCGCCGCGGGTGATCGTCGACGTCTCACGGCTTCGGGAGCTCGCCTACATCCGTGCCGACGGAGACTGGGTCGAGATCGGGGCGGCAACGACCCAGGCCGAGCTCATGGCGTGGCCGGATCTCGCGGACGCGCTTCCGCTCCTGCATGCGGCGATGCCTCACGTGGGGCATTTCCAGACCCGCAGCCGCGGGACGGTGGGGGGAAGCATCGCGCACGCGGAGCCGAGCTCCGAGCTGCCGCTGTGCCTCGCTACGCTCGGGGGACGGGTCGTGCTGCGATCCGGGCACGGCGAGCGGACGCTCGAGGCGGACGAATTCCAGGTCGGCATGCTCGCGACCGCGCGCCGGCCCGACGAGCTGCTGTGTTCGGTCCGGTTTCCGGTGGCGAGGTCCGGACACCGCCATGCGTTCGACGAGGTTGCGCAGCGCCGGGGCGACTTCGCCATCGTCGCCGTCGCCGCGGTGGCCCATCCCGGCGGGGTCCGACTCGGGATCGGCGGCGTCGCGGATCGGCCTTCGGTGCACGAGCTCGGCGCCGTCGACGGCGAGGCCCTCGACGACGGCCTCAACGCGCTCGCCTGGACGCTGAAGGGCGACAGCGACATCCACGCCAGCGCCCGCTACCGCCGCCACCTGGTTCGACGCCTCGGGCGCGCAGTCATCGACGAGGCCCGATCATGAGCGAGCTGGGCCGGGAGGCGCGGCATCCGATCGCGTTCACCCTCAACGGCGGGACGGCGCGCGGGCACGCCGAGCCGCGCATGCTGCTCTCGGATTTTCTGCGCCGGACGTCCGGGCTCACCGGCGTGCACGTGGGCTGCGAGCACGGCGTGTGCGGGGCCTGCACGGTGCGGATCGACGGCCGCCTCGCCCGGGCCTGTCTGGTGCTCGCGATCCAGGTCGACGGCGCGGAGGTGGAGACGGTCGAGTCGCTCGCCGGACGCGAAGGCGGGCTGTCGGATCTCCAGGCCGCGTTTCGCCGGCACCACGCCCTGCAATGCGGCTACTGCACCCCCGGCGTGCTGATGTCCGCGAGCGCCTTTCTGGAGGCCCGTCCCGACCCGAGCGAAGAAGAGGTGCGCGACATGCTGAGCGGCCACCTGTGCCGCTGCACCGGCTATGTCGGGATGGTGCGCGCGATCATGGACGTGGCCGCGCGGCGGCGCTCGGCGAGCGAGGGGGCCTGATCGGCGGCGCGGGTGATCCGGAGGGATGGCCCGGGCCGGAGAGCGCGGGGCGGGCGCGCGTGCTCGACCAGAGGATCGAGGCGATCGACGGGAGCGCCGTCCGCGGCCGATCCGCCCGAGGCGGTCAGGGCACGGATTCCAGGGGCGGTTCCGGGGGTGATGCCGGGGGTGATTCCGGGGGCGCGTCCGCCGGTGCGCGGTAGGGGGAGTGCCTCTCCATCGCGAGCCGGTAGCGCCGGAGCCCGGCGCGCTCTTCGGCCAGGAACCGGCCGATGGCCTCGTGAAAGCGCGGATCCGCGATCCAGTGCGCCGAGTGCGTCTCGACCGGGAGGAAGCCGCGCAGGATCTTGTGCTCGCCCTGGGCGCCGGCGTCGAAGCGGGCGAGCCCGCGCCGGATGCAGTGCTCGATCAGCCGGTAGTAGCAGATCTCGAAGTGCAGGCCGCGGTGCTGCTCGGTGCAGCCCCAGTTGCGGCCGAAGAGGGTGTCTCGGCCCACGAAGCAGTGTGCGCCCGCGACGTAGCTCCGGCCGCGCCGGGCGAGCGCCAGGAGGGTCCGATCGGGGAGCGCCGCCGCGACCGCGACGAAGAAGGGGAGGGTCAGCGCGGGGTATCCCCACTTGCGGTCGTAGGTCGAGCTGTAGAGCGTGTGGTACGCGCGCCAGTGCGCCTCGGTGGCGGTGCGGCCGTCGTGGATCTCGACCTCGACCGGGGCCGCCGCCGCGTCCCGGCGCTCGCGCCGGATCTCCTTGCGCCGCTTCGAGGTGAGGGCGTCGAGGTAATCCCGGAAGTCGCGGTATCCCCGGTTCATCCAGTGGAACTGGCATCCCGAGCGCATGAGCAGCACCTTCCTGCTCTTCAGCGCGGCGGCGTCGCGATCGTGCGGGAACAGCCAGTGGAAGGAGGAGCACTGCATCGCCTTCGCGACCGCGATCGCTCCTGCCGTGAGCGCGCGCTCGACGGCGGGCCGCGGTGCGCCGGGACGCACCAGCAGCCGGGGTCCGGCCGAGGGCGTGAAGGGGATGGCGGAGACGAGCTTGGGGTAGTAGTCCAGGCCGTGGCGCGCGTAGGCGTCGGCCCATCCCCAATCGAAGACGAACTCCCCCTGCGAGTGCAGCTTGACGTAGGCCGGCGTCGCGCCGGCGAGCTCTCCGCCGGTGTGGACGAGGACGTGGCAGGGGATCCACCCGACCTCCTCTCCGACGCAGCCGTGTCGTTCCAGGGCGTCGAGGAAGGCGTGGCGGGTGAACGGATGGTCGCCGCCCGCGAGCGCATCCCACTCCGATGCCGGGACGTCGGCGATGCGCCCGATCGTGGTGACGGTGTACTCGGCGGGAGCGCGCTCAAGCAGGGTTGCGCCACCGTCCGTCCGGCGCTCGGCGTTCGAGTCGGTCGCGCTCACTGCCATGCGGTAATTCCCCGGGAGGTGGCGTCAGATCCGCGGCGGTCGGGCCGGGCCGGAGACCGGATTCGACGGCCTCGGCATCCCTTCAGCGGTCGGCGTGGCCATGCGGCCGGCGCCGGGGCGCCATCGTCCCACGGAGCATGATCCGCGACGTCTCCCGCCACGAACACGTCGGACACTTGCCGGCCACGTCGCCTTCCGATCGGCAAGCGGTCATCCTGCCCGGTGATCGGCCCGCGGCGATCAGGCGGTGCCGGATGCGGCGGATTCGAGGTACCGATCGGCGTCCAGCGCGGCCATGCAGCCGGCTCCGGCGGAGGTGATCGCCTGGCGGTACACGTGATCCGCGACGTCGCCGGCCGCGAACACCCCGGACACGCTGGTTTCGGTCGCGCCGCCCTCCGGGCCGCCGCGCACCCTGATGTATCCGCCGTTCATGTCGAGCTGCCCCTCGAAGATCGCCGTGTTGGGGGTATGGCCGATGGCGATGAAGCAGCCGTGCACGGGGAGCTCCTTCCGCTCCCCGGCCTTCGTCCCGCGGAGGCGGATCCCGGTCACCCCGGATTCGTCGCCGAGCACCTCGTCGAGCACGTGATCCCACTCGATGACCACGTTCCCGGTCCGGGATCTCTCGATGAGCCGATCGGAAAGGATCTTCTCGGCCCGGAACCGGTCCCGGCGGTGGACGACGGTGACCGTGGAGGCGATGTTCGAGAGATAGAGCGCCTCCTCGACCGCGGTGTTGCCGCCGCCGATGACCGCGACCGGCTGCGAGCGGTAGAAGAATCCGTCGCAGGTGGCGCAGGCGGAGACCCCGCGTCCCTTGTACGCCTCCTCGGAGTCGAGCCCGAGATACTTCGCGGACGCCCCGGTGGCGATGATCAGCGCGTCGCAGGTGTACGTCCCGGAATCGCCGGACAGGCGGAAGGGCCGGCCCGAGAGGTCGGCGCTCGCGACGTGGTCGTGGATGAGCCGGGTGTCGAAGCGCTCCGCGTGCCGGCGCATCCGCTCCATCAGGTCCGGGCCCTGCACGCCTTCGTCGTCGCCGGGCCAGTTGTCGACGTCGGTGGTGGTCGTCATCTGCCCGCCGACCTCCATCCCGGCGATCATCACCGGCGAGAGTCCGGCGCGGGCCGCATAGACGGCCGCGGTGTACCCGGCCGGCCCCGAGCCCAGAATGAGAAGCCGGGAGTGGATGGATTCGCTCATCGTGTCGTCGACTCCGTGGTTGAGTGGCGGATGGGTCGAGCTTGCAGATGGCGCGGGCGGTCCGCCGCCGGCGCCCGGAAGAACCGGAATCGGGGGGATTCGCGGATACCGGCGAATGCCGTGCACACGCGGAACAAGGTGGCGACGGTGCCGGAACGATGGCGGATCGTCCTGTGATTTTCAAGACGACGCCCGGAAGGATCGGGGGACGAGACCGTCCGCGCCCGCCTCCGTGGCGGCTGGCCGGCAAGGCGGCCGATCCGGCTTCATCCGACTCCGGGGACCGTGTTGCCTTGGGGCCTGCGCCCGAGCCGGTGGACGGCGGGCCCGCCCTGCGCCCCCCGACGAACCCTCGAGCCGTGCACCACCGCCGGTCTCCCGGCCCGCCCTCCCGATGGAGCCGTCCGGCGTGAAATGATCCCGACCGGCGGCGCGGCATGGGCACGGCGTCTTGATATGTGTCCAAATATCGTCTATTTTTTCTCTAACAATTACGATGTTAGGCACGATATCTCGAAACAGGGTTGAAATAATGGCTCAGGCTGTCCAGGAGAAGGCGGGGCTCATCGGCCTGCTGCGAGGTCCTCTGGCGCGGGGGTCGCGCGAGGGTGCGTTGCTCGTGATCTCCGCGGTGGCGATCTACCTTCTGGTATCGATCGCAAGCTACGACCCGGGCGATCCGGGCTGGTCGAACGCCGGCCACGTCGATCGAATCGTGAACCTCGGCGGGGTGGCGGGCGCCTGGATCGCCGACGTCCTGCTCTATCTGTTCGGCTTCATGGCCTACCTGTTCCCGGTGGTGATCGGCTACGCCGGATGGTTGATCTATCGGGGGCTGAAGGCGGCAGCCGATGATCTCGACCTCCATCACGCCACGATCCGCGCCGCCGGATGCGTGGTGGCGGTATGCTCGGGATGCGGTCTCGCGACCCTGCACTACCACGGCTCCGCGGCGTTTCCCGTCGACGCGGGCGGGATCATCGGAAACATCGTGGGGAGCGGTCTGGCCGGCATCGTCGATCCCATCGGCGGCACGCTGTTCCTCCTCGCCCTGTTCCTCACCGGTGTCACGCTGTTCACCGGACTGTCGTGGCTGGACGTCATGGACGTCACCGGCCGCTACACCATTGCGGCCGCGGAGTATCTCTACCGCAACGGTCTGCGGGGGCGGGAACACTGGCTCGCCCGCCGTGCGGAGCGGGAGGAGGTTCACGAGGAGGAAGCCCCGATCCGGATCGAGCGCGAGCGCAAGCCTCGCCGCAAGCCGACGCGCATCGAGCCCGTGGCCTCGAAGACCGAGACGAGTGCGCGGGCGGAGCGGGAGAGGCAGGTGCCGCTGTTCGAGCCGGCCCCGGGCGCCGGCGCGTTGCCGCCGCTCTCCCTGCTCGACGAGCCGAAGAAGAAGCGCAAGGTCGTCTCCGACGATGCCATCGAGGCGGTCTCGCGCCAAGTCGAGCACAACCTCGCGGATTTCGGCATCCAGGCCGAAGTGGTTGCGGTGCACCCCGGCCCGGTCGTCACCCGTTACGAGCTTCAGCCGGCCCCGGGGCTGAAGGTGAGCCGGGTGACCAACCTCGCCAAGGATCTCGCCCGGTCGCTGTCCACGGTGAGCGTGCGCATCGTGGAGGTCATCCCCGGCAAGACCACGATCGGACTGGAGATACCCAACGAAGAACGTGAAATCGTCGTGCTGGGCGACGTGCTCAAGTCCAGCCAGTACGACGGCGTCTCGTCCCTGCTGGCGCTGGGCCTCGGCAAGGACATCTCCGGCCAGCCGGTGGTCGTGGATCTGGCGAGCATGCCCCACCTCCTGGTGGCGGGCACCACCGGCTCGGGCAAGTCCGTCGCCGTCAACGCGATGATCCTGAGCCTGCTCTACAAGGCGTCCGCCTCCGACGTGCGGGTGATCATGATCGACCCGAAGATGCTGGAGCTCTCCGTGTACGAGGGGATCCCGCATCTCCTCGCCCCGGTGGTGACGGACATGAAGCACGCGTCGAACGCGCTGCGGTGGTGCGTGGTCGAGATGGACCGGCGGTACCGGCTCATGTCGGCGCTGGGGGTGCGCAACATCGGCGGCTACAACCGGAAGGTACGCGCGGCGGCGGACAGCGGCGAGCCGCTCAAGGATCCGCTGTTCGTCCCGAACGGCGGGGAAGGGGAGGCACCGGCGCTCGAGAAGCTCCCCTACATCGTCGTCATCGTCGACGAGTTGGCGGACATGATGATGGTGACCGGCAAGAAGGTCGAGGAGCTGATCGCGCGCCTCGCACAGAAGGCGCGCGCGGCGGGGATCCACCTCATCCTCGCCACCCAGCGGCCCTCCGTGGACGTGATCACCGGCCTCATCAAGGCGAACATCCCGAGCCGCATCGCGTTCCAGGTGTCGTCGAAGGTGGATTCGCGGACCATCCTCGACCAGATGGGTGCGGAGCACCTGCTCGGGCACGGCGACATGCTCTATCTCGGGCCCGGGGTGTCGGCTCCGAACCGTGTACACGGCGCGTTCGTCGCCGACCACGAGGTCCACAAGGTCGTCAAGAACCTCAAGCAGTCGGGCAAGCCGTCCTATCTGGAGGGGATCCTCGACGGTACCGCGCTCGCGGAGGGGACGGTCGACGGAGGCGGCGGCGCCGCACTCGACCCCGACTCCGGCGCCGAGGCCGATCCGCTCTACGATCAGGCGGTCAGGATCGTGACCGAGACCCGCCGGGCGTCGATCTCGGGGGTTCAGCGCCGGCTCAAGATCGGATACAACCGGGCCGCCCGCATGCTCGAAGAGATGGAACAGGCCGGCGTGGTCGGCCCGTTGCAGTCGAACGGAAGCCGCGAGGTCCTCGCGCCGCCGCCGCCCGAGGACTGAGCCCGAGGACTGATCGGCCGCCTGCGCTGGAATTCTCCCCGTGCTGGAATTCCCGATGCGCCGCCATCTGTGCAATCGAGTCGAAGGTGCGTGAGGCGCTCCCGAGAGCGGGGGCGTCCCGCTCGCGCTCCCGGAAGGGGGCCCACTCGATCTCGTCGGCCTGAGGGGAAGCCTCGCCGGGCTCGCGATGGGAAGCGACACCTGCCATCCGGAAACGATCGTCATGGAATCTGGATTCGGACGGCTTCTCGGGGCCGGATTGCTCTCGACGTTCTGTACCGCTGCTTTCGCGGACGCGGCGGGGCGGCTCGATGACTATCTTTCCGGGCTCGGTACCGTGTCGTCGCGATTCGAGCAGCGCCTGTTCGACGAGCAACGCAAGCTGATCGAGCGGGCGAGGGGAACGGTGCTGATTGACCGCCCGGGCCGCTTTCGATTCGACTACACGGACCCGCCGCAGCTCATCGTCGGCGACGGCGCAAAGGTCTGGATCCATGATCCCGACCTCGCCCAGGTCACGGTACGCGACGTCGACACCGCGCTGGGCTCGACCCCCGCGGTACTGCTGACCACCGGCCGGCCGGTGGAAGAACAATTTCGGGTCGAAGCGCTCGATGCCGGCGCTGGTTTCGATGCGTTCGCTCTGGAGCCCAAGGCCGAGGATGCTTCGTTCACCCGCATCCGGCTCGCATTCGCCGGCGGCGAGCTGCGGCGCATGGAGCTCCTCGACCAGTTCGGCCAGACGACCCTGATCACGTTCACCGACATCCGCCGGCAACCGGCCGTCCCGCCCGGCGCCTTCACGTTCACGCCCCCCGCCGGCGTCGACGTGATCGAAGCCGGCCGCCGAGACGGTGCCGCCGGATGGCCGTGACCGGTCAGAAGGGGCTCTTCGAGCCGGCCGCCGGCGCCACCCGGCCCCTGGCCGACCGCATGAGGCCCCGCACCCTCGACGAGCTGGTGGGGCAGGCGCACCTCTTCGGTCCCGGCAAGCCGTTGCGCGTCGCCATCGAGGCGGGCCGCGCCCACTCCATGATCTTCTGGGGGCCGCCCGGCACCGGGAAGACGACCCTGGGACGGCTGGTCGCCGCGTACGCGAACGCGCGCTTCCTCGCGCTCTCGGCGGTGCTGTCCGGGGTGAAGGACATTCGCGAGGTCGTCGCCGAGGCGAAGCGCCGCCGCGCGGAGCAGGGGGAGGACTGCGTGCTGTTCGTCGACGAGGCGCACCGTTTCAACAAGAGCCAGCAGGACGCCTTCCTGCCGCACGTGGAGGACGGAACGGTCATCTTCGTGGGGGCGACGACGGAGAACCCCTCGTTCGAGCTCAACAACGCGCTGCTGTCGCGGGCGCGGGTCTACGTCCTGGAGGCGCTGGATGCCGGCGCGATCGAAACCGTGCTCGATCGGGCGCTGGCGGACGCCGAACGCGGGCTGGGCGCGATGCGGATCGAGATGGCGCCGGCACTGCGCCGGCTGCTGGCCGAGGCCGCCGACGGCGACGCCCGGCGCGCGCTGAACCTGCTGGAGATCGCGGCGGACCTCGCCGCGGACGGTCCGGACGGCGCGCGCGTCCTGACCGAGGACGCGGTGCTTCGGGTGCTCGAAGGCGGTTCGGGGCGGCGCTTCGACAAGGGAGGCGATGCGTTCTACGACCAGATCTCCGCGCTGCACAAGTCGATCCGCGGGTCGAGCCCGGACGGGGCGCTGTACTGGCTCGCGCGGATGCTCGACGGCGGATGCGACCCCCTCTACCTCGCCCGGCGCCTCGTGCGCATCGCCTCCGAGGACGTCGGCAACGCGGACCCGAGGGCGCTCACCCTGGGGCTCGACGCCTGGGAGGTCCAGGAGCGGCTCGGGAGCCCGGAGGGGGAGCTGGCGCTGGCGCACGCCGCCGTGTACATGGCCTGCGCACCGAAGAGCAACGCGGTCTACACCGCGTTCGGCGCGGCGTTGCGGGATGCGCGCGAGCACGGCTCGCTGGAGGTGCCGAAGCACCTGCGCAACGCCCCGACCCGGCTGCTCGAATCGCTGGGGCACGGCGAGGGCTACCGCTACGCCCACGACGAGCCCGAGGGCTACGCGGCCGGTGAACGCTACCTGCCTGACGCACTGCAACGAAGGCGCTACTATGAACCGGTCGGGCGCGGGCTCGAGGAGCGCATCGGCGAGAAGCTCCGGCGGCTGCGGGGGCTCGACGAGGCCGCGGGGGCGAAGCGGCGCGGCGGAGGGGAATAAGGGAAGACTCGACATGCTCGATCCGGCACTTCTCAGGCGCGATCTCGAAGCGACGGCGGCCAGGCTGGCGGCCCGCGGGTTCGCGCTCGACACCGCCCGGATCGCCCGGCTCGAGGAGGAACGCCGGGAGGTCCAGGGCCGCACCGAGGCGCTTCGCAACGAGCGCAACACCCGCTCGAAGAGCATCGGACGCGCGAAGGCCGCCGGCGAGGACGTCGGGCCGCTGCTCGCGGACGTCGAGAAGCTGGGCGAGGCCCTGAAGAGCGCCGAGCGCCGGCTGTCGGAGCTCCAGGCGGAGCTGGAGGACATCGCCCTGGAGATCCCCAACCTCACCCACGAGAGCGTGCCGGAAGGCCGGAGCGAAGACGACAACCGCGAGGAACGCCGGGTCGGCGAGCCGCCGCGCTTCGATTTCGAGCCGAAGGACCATACCGACCTGGGCGCCGCCCTCGGGGGCATCGACTTCGATCTGGCGTCGAAGCTCGCCGGGAGCCGGTTCGTCACCCTTCACGGGGCGCTCGCGCGCCTGCACCGCGCGCTGATCCAGTTCATGCTCGACGTGCACACCCGCGAGCACGGCTACCGGGAGATCTACGTCCCCTACCTCGTCACCTCCGAGGTGCTGCGCGGGACCGGGCAGCTCCCGAAGTTCGCCGACGACCAGTTCCGGATCGAAGGCTCCGACCTCTACATGATCCCCACCGCGGAGGTCCCGGTGACCAACGTGGCGCGGGATCGGATCCTCGATGCCGCGGAGCTGCCGCTCCGGTTCGTATGCCACACCCCCTGCTTCCGCCGGGAGGCGGGCTCCTACGGCAAGGACACGCGGGGGATGCTGCGCCAGCACCAGTTCGAGAAGGTCGAGCTGGTGCACGTCGTCCGCCCGGAAGACTCCTACGAGGCGCTGGAGACCCTCACCGCCCACGCCGAATCGATCCTCGCCCGGCTCGGGCTGCCCTACCGGGTGGTCACGCTGTGCACCGGCGACATCGGCTTCGCCGCCGCGAAGACCTGCGACCTCGAAGTCTGGCTGCCGGGCCAGCAGCGCTACCGGGAGATCTCCTCGTGCAGCAACTGCGAGGCGTTCCAGGCGCGGCGCATGAGGGCGCGGTGGCGCAACCCCGCGACCGGGAAGCCCGAGCACGTGCACACCCTCAACGGCTCCGGGGTGGCCGTCGGGCGCGCGCTGATCGCGGTGGCGGAGAACTTCCAGCAGGCGGACGGTTCGATCCGGGTACCCGGGCCTCTCGTCCCGTACATGGGCGGCATGACCGTGATTCGAGGCGGGAAATGACGCGGAGATCTGGCTGGTCCGGTATGCCGGACCGCTCGACCTGCCGAGTCTCCCCGTATCAGCCGTCATTCCCGCGCAAGCGGGAATCCATCCCGCGAACTACCGGGCGTATCGAAGCTCCGAACTCGCGAACTCCGCGGGAGCGGTCCGGCGGCGGGCTGCCTCCTCGTCGCCGGTGACCGCGGCGCCGTCAGGTGCGGATACGAAACGCCCCGGGGCAAGCCCGGGGCGTTCGTTCCGTCCGCCGCGGCGTACAACGGATGCGGCTCAGTCGTCCCCTCCGAAGATCCCGAAGAGGTAGAGCAGCGACGTGAACAGGTTGTAGATCGAGACGTACAGGCTCACCGTCGCGAGGATGTAGTTCGTGTTCGGCTCGTGCACGAGTTGGCTCGTCTGGTACAGGATGAAGCCCGACATGAGCAGGATGAACATCGCCGACACCGCGAGCGAGAGCGCGGGTATCGAGAAGACGATCGCTGCGATGCCGGCGAGGAACGCGACGAGGATGCCGACCATCAGGAACCCGCCGAGGAAGCTGAAGTCCCGCTTCGTGGTCAGCGCGTAGCCCGAGAGGCCGAGGAAGATCGCCGCGGTGCCGCCGAACGCCATCATGACGAGCTGGGGACCGTTCGAGAACGTGTGGACGTAAAAGCCGATGATCGGGCCGAGGGTCAGCCCCATGAAGCCGGTCAGTGCGAACACGCTCACCAGCCCCATCGCGCTGTTGGCGGTCTTGGCGGTCAGGAACAGCAGCCCGAAGTAGCCGCCGATGACCAGCAGCCAGTGCAGGGGCGGCATGTTGATCATCATCGCGATTCCGGCGGTCAGGGCGCTGAACGCCAGCGTCATCGCGAGGAGGGTGTAGGTGTTTCGGATCAGCTTGTTGGTCGCAAGAGCCGCCTCGACGCGCGGCGTGCGGACAACGGTCGGTTCGAGCATCGCCATGGTGTCAACCTCCTGATCGATCCGGTGGAATTCGCCGTCCCGGAACGCTCCCGAAGCGCCGGATCCGGATTTGCCTGCCCCGGATCATACTCCAGAGCGCGCCTGTTTCAATGGCCGGCACGGGGCTCCTTCTCCGGTGGCTCCCAACGACTCCGCAAGATGCGGACGGACTTCATGCCGTTCAACCCCCGCGGTATGCTTGCCGACCGCCGGGCCCGTTTCTGCGCCGTACCTGCCGCCGGCCGGTACCCGGACATGGTGGGGTGGCTGAGTGGTCGAAAGCTCTGGTCTTGAAAACCAGCGAGCCGCGAGGCTCCGTGGGTTCGAATCCCACCCCCACCGCCATCTGCGGGTCCCGCCGCCCGGTCGCCCATGCACGGACCCTCCGCCCACCGACCATCTGCCCTCGACCATGGACCCCTGATGGCGCCCCCCGGCCCCATGCCCACTGATCCCTCGACCACCCCCCGATCCATGGAGCCTTGCGAATGAACGCCAGCCCCTTCCCGGTCGAGCTCGATGCGCCCGACATCTCGCCGTATCGCCGCGGCAACACCGGAATCGGCTATGCGACCACTTTCGACGGCGGCGCCTCCGGTCCGCACGTGATGCTGAGCGCGGTGGTGCACGGCAACGAGCCGTGCGGCGCACACGCCCTCGATTACCTGTTGCGCGAAGAGGTCCGGCCGGTGCGGGGGAAGCTCACCCTCGCGTTCATGAACGTCGCGGCGTACGCCCGGTTCGATCCGAAGGATCCCGCCGCGTCCCGCTACGTCGACGAGGACTTCAACCGCCTCTGGACCGCCGAGGTGCTCGACGGCCCCCGCGACAGTGTCGAGCTGCGCCGGGCGCGGGAGGTCCGCCCGCTGGTGGACACGGTCGATCTGCTGCTCGACGTCCATTCCATGCAGCACTCGACGGTGCCGCTGATGATGGCGGGTCCGCTGGACAAGGGTCGCCGCTTCGCCACCGAAGTCGGAGCGCCGGCCCACGTCGTCTGCGACGCGGGCCACGCCGCCGGCCGGCGGATGCGCGACTACGCGGGGTTCTGCGATCCGGCCGGCGCCCGCAACGCCCTGCTCGTCGAGTGCGGGCAGCACTGGTTGCGCGAGACGGGACACGTCGCCGTCGAGGTCGCGTTGCGCTTCCTGGCCTGCACGGGCGCGGTGGCGCGCGAGTGGGTCGACGAGCGGCTGCCGCAAGCCGCGCTGCCTCCGCAGCAGGTCATCGAGGTGAGCGGCCCGGTGACCATCGAGAGCGATCGTTTCCGCTTCGCCGAAGACTACCGGGGCATGGAGGTCATTCCCGAGCAGGGCACCGTCATCGGCTGGGACGGCGTCCGCGAGGTCCGCACGCCGTATCCGGACTGCGTGCTCATCATGCCGTCACGCAGGCTGCGCCGCGGAGAGTCGGCGGTGCGCCTCGGCCGCTACGTGGGCTGAGCCGGTATCGGCCGAATCCGCCCGGCCTCGAAACATGCGAAGAGCTGCCCGCAGTCCTCGCCCGAGGCTTCGTCCAGGTACAGGGCGCTCAGGCGGAGCGCACCTCCCTCGCCGAGCACCGCCCCGCGCAGCATGGTGTCGAAGCGCTCGCCCCCTACCACGCGGTGGCGGATGGTCAGGTACAGCCGCGAGAGCACGCCGTCGCGGAGCGCGGTTTCCAGCATCCTCGGTCCCGTTTGCAGGTAGAGCATTCGATAGCCGCGTTCGGCGAGGATATCGACCGTGTCCCGACTGCGCACCCACGGTCCGGGTCCGGTGACCACGACCTCGAATCCGATCTCGCTCAACTCCCTGATCCGGGCTCGGGAAGCCGCCGCGGTGGTCAGGACGTACACCGGCTGCCGGTGTGCAGCCAGCGAATCGGGGATGGGCAGATCGAGGCTCGCGCTCACGATGGCCACCGCGGGCTGTGCGTTCATGCCTCGTTCGGCCCGCCACCGGGTGATGTCCCCCTGGGCGACGTCCCCATGGCCGGTGTCGCCCCCCACTTGCAGCACGTTTCCGAGGGTCCCCGAGGCGAACGCCCGCAGATAGCCGCCGTGGGTCACGAGGCAGTCGGCATGCGCCTGAAGCTCCTGGAACAGCCGCCAGTCCCGCGGGTTGGTCAGCCCTTCGGGCAGGCGGGACACGCCGGCGGCGTCCGTCACCGCGATACGGCCGTCGAGGCTGGTGGCGAAGTTCGCGTAGACCAGCGCGTGCATGCCGGTCGTGGGCCGAGGCGGGTATTCGTTCAGGTAGAGCCCTTCGAGCCGTCGTCTCCGGGCCGGCAGGGGAAACAGCCGCAGCACCTCGCGGGGGGCGCCGACATGCGTTCCGGTCCGTGTCAAGGGTATTTCCTGCGGATGATCATCGAGAGCGAAGGATACCGATCCCCCGGAAGCGCGTGCGTCCCGCCCGCATGGTTTCTTGATGGGTTTCTTGCTGGGTTTTTTGCGGGCCTGCCGCCCGGGCGGGCGGAATTCCCGCGTTCCCGGGACGACACCCGCGCTCTCGAAAGGGTACGGCTCCCTCGGCGGTATCCGGCGGCGCCCGCATCCGTGGCCCCGAACCGACCGGGCGCCTCGAGTGCCGGATCGCCCGAACGTCGGACGAGGTGCGGGATTCGACCGTCTTCCAGGCTCCGGCGTTAGTTTACACTGCGCCTCGAACCCGTCGATGAAGGAGGGGACCGCCATGACCGGCGACCGGCGAGAGGACAGAACCTACGGCGAAGATGAAATCCGGGCGAAGCTCGAAGCGGAGCTGCCGCACTGGTACTACGAGAACGGCTGGATCCGGCGCCGGTACCGGACCGGCGGGTGGAAGGGAACCCTGATGGTGATCAACGCGGTCGGCCATCTCGCGGAGGCCGCGTGGCACCATCCCGACATCACCGCCTCCTACGCCTTCGTCATCGTCAAGCTCATGAACCATGCGGCCAAGGGCGTGACCGACAAGGACTTCGAGCTGGCGCGCAAGATCGAGGAGTTCGTCCACTGGCAACCGGGCGAGGACGGCGGCGCCCTGGAAGGGACGCCCAGGGATCAGAGGTTCCGCTACATCAAGTACGACTGAATGAAGTACGGCTGAATGGACGAGCGCATCCTCTTCCTGACCGGCCGCCTCGCGCACGACAGCCTGTGCCGGGAGATCGAGGGGCTCGCGAAGAGGAGCTTCTCCTGGCGCGTGCACGAATTGGGGCTGCAGGTCGCGGGCCTGATGACGGCGGACATGATCAGGCGCCGCCTCCGGGCGCCGGAGGACGTGCACCGCATCATCGTGCCGGGGCTCTGTGGCGGTGACGTCGAAGCGCTTTCGAAGACCTACGGCATTCCGGTGGAGCGCGGCCCCAAGGATCTCAAGGATCTTCCCGAGTACTTCGGCACCGCCGGCCGCCGGTCCGACCTGAGCGAGCACCGGGTCACCATTCTCGCCGAGATCGTGGACGCGCCGAACATGAGCGTCGAGCAGATCCTGGCGCGGGCCGCCGCCTACCGGGCCGACGGCGCGGACGTCATCGACCTCGGCTGCCTGCCCGGCACCGCCTTCCCGCATCTGGAGGACGCAATCTCGGCTCTCAAGGAAGAGGGCTGTACGGTCAGCGTCGATTCGCTGGAACCGCCGGAGCTCGGGCGGGGGGCCGCCGCCGGCGCCGACTACCTGCTCAGCCTCAAGGAGAGCACCCTGCACCTTGCCGCCGAAGCGGTGGGCACGCCGGTGCTGATCCCGGAGCGGCCCTCGGACCTGCCTTCCCTGTACCGGGCCGCCGAAGCACTGGCCGCGCAAGGCCGGCGCTTTCTGCTCGACCCCATCCTCGAGCCGATCCACTTCGGCTTCACCGAGTCGTTGCTGAGGTACCACACGGTCCGCCGGCGATATCCCGATGCCGAGATCATGATGGGCATCGGCAATCTCACCGAGCTCACCGACGCCGACACCACGGGGATCACCGCGGTGTTGATGGGGGTGGTGTCGGAGCTCGACATCGGCGCCGTCCTGACCACCGAGGTCAGTCCCCACGCGCATACATCGGTGCGTGAGGTGGATCTCGCGCGCCGCATCATGTGGGCGGCGAAGCGCGACGGCAATCTGCCGAGGCGCTACCACCATGGGCTGATGGCGCTGAAGGACCGGAAGCCCTTTCCCCATACCACCGGGGAAGTGGCGCAGACGGCGGCCGCGGTGAAGGATCCCAGCTTCCGGATCCAGCTCACCCGTGAAGGTATCCACGTCTACAACCGCGACGGACGGCAGCTCGCGACCGACCCCTTCGAGCTCTATCCGGCGCTTGCGCCGGCGCTCGCGGTGGACGGGGACGCGAGCCACGCATTCTACCTCGGCGTTGAGCTCGGCCGGGCCCAGATCGCGTGGCGGCTCGGCAAGCGCTACCTCCAGGACAACGAGCTGGAGTGGGGGGTGGCAGCCCGCTCCGCCTCGACGAAGTGATCCGCGAGACCGTCATCACCACGCTGGGGGCCGGCGGCAAGCCCTACATTGCGCCCATGGGGGTGCGGTTGGAGGACGATCTCTACCTGATCGCGCCATTTCGTCCCTCCAGGACCCTCGACAATCTTCTGCGCAGCGGTCAGGCGGTCCTCAACCATACCGACGACGTCCGCGTCTTCGCCGGCTGCCACACGGGACGCAGGGACTGGCCGACGATCCCGGCCGGAACGGTCTCCGGGGTCCGTCTCGCGCGGGCGCTGGCCCACGTGGAGATCGAAGTGGCGCGGTGGGAGGACGACGAGCTGCGCCCGCGCATCTACTGCCGGGCGCTGGCGCACGAGACCCACGCCGCCTTCCAGGGCTTCAACCGCGCGCAGGCGGCGGTGGTCGAGGCTGCGATACTGGTCAGCCGCCTGCACCTGCTGCCGGCGGAGAAGGTCGACCGCGAGATGGACTACCTCCGGATCGCGGTCGAGAAGACCGCCGGACCGCACGAGCGCGAAGCATGGGAGTGGCTGGTGGATCGGCTCGCCGACTACCGGCGCGGTTCGTGAACCGCCGCGCAAGACGAGCCGGGGCGGGATATTCGCTTTACTGGCGTGTCGTATGCATTATCATTGGATCGTCGTTCCGCCTCGGCAGGTCCCGACATCCGGCGCCCCGGGACGGACGGCGTTCGCGACGCGCGTTCCATGGCCGGCGTCGCGAACGATACGGATCGTCCGGGACGGACTGGCGGCGCGTCCAAGGGAGGGGAAGAGACGATGCCCGAAGCGGCAGGGGGGACCGGGCCGAGCCCAGACGCGGCCGCTACGGACACGTTTCCGAAGCTGCTCGCCCTCAACGCCCGGCGGTTCGCGGATCGGCCCGCGGCGCGCGAGAAGGAATACGGCATCTGGCAGAGCTGGACCTGGAGCGAGATGGGGGTCGAGGTCGAGGGCCTCGCCCGCGGGCTCGCGGCGCTGGGTCTGGAGCGCGGCGACAGGCTCGCGATCGTCGGCCGCAACCGCCCGCGGCTCTACGGCTCGATGTGCGCGGCGCAGGCGCTGGGCGGGATCCCGGTACCGATGTACCAGGATTCGGTGGCGAAGGAGCTCCGGTTCGTCGTCAATCACGCCGGGGCCCGGTTCGCGATCGCGGAGGACCAGGAACAGGTCGACAAGCTGCTCGAGATCAAGGAGCAGTGCCCCTCGCTGGAAATCATCCTGTACGACGACCCCCGCGGCATGCGCCACTACGACCAGCCCTTCCTGCACTCGTACGCGTCGGTCCAGGAGCAGGGAAAGGCATTCGCGCTCGCCAACCCCGGCTACTACGAGAAGGAGGTCTCGAAAGGCGGCGGTGCGGACGTTGCGATCATCCTCTACACCTCGGGCACCACGGGCGACCCCAAGGGCGTCGTCCTCACCCACGACAACGTCCTGGTCACCGCACGAAACGCGGCGGAGTTCGACGATCTCGGGGCCGATGACGAGGTGCTCGCATACCTGCCGATGGCGTGGGTCGGTGACAACATCTTCTCGTTCGGGCAGAGCTACGTGACCGGGTTCTGCGTGAACTGTCCGGAGAGCGCGGCGACGGTGATGCATGACTTGAAGGAGATCGGTCCGACGTACTACTTCGCCCCTCCCGCGATCTTCGAGAACCTGCTCACCACCGTGAGCATCCGCATCGAGGATGCGAGCTTCATCAAGCAGAAGATGTACCACTACTTCATGAAGTTCGCGAAACGGGTGGGGATCGGGATCCTCGAGGGCAAGCCGGTGTCGTTTCCCGACCGGTTCGTGTACTGGCTGGGGAATCTGCTGGTCTACGGTCCGCTCAAGAACACCCTCGGATTTTCGCGCATCCGGCTCGCGTACACCGCCGGCGAGGCGATCGGCACCGAAATCTTCGACTTCTACCGATCGCTCGGCATCAACGTCAAGCAGCTCTACGGCCAGACGGAAGCCGCGGTATTCGTCACCATCCAGGCGGACGACGAAGTGCGTGCCGACACCGTGGGCCGCGCCGCCCCGCAAGTCGAGCTCAGGATCGCCGACAACGGCGAGGTCCTCTACCGCAGCCCCGGCGTCTTCCGCGGCTACTACAGGAACGAAGAGGCGACCCGGGAGACGAAGACCGGGGACGGCTGGGTGCATACCGGTGACGCCGGGCTGCTGGACCAGGACGGGCACCTGCGCATCATCGATCGCGCGAAGGACGTGGGACGGCTCAACGACGGCGCGATGTTCGCGCCCAAGTACCTCGAGAACAAGCTGAAGTTCTTCCCGCAAATCGCCGAGGCGGTGACGTTCGGCCACGAGCGCGACTACGCCGCCGCCTTCATCAACATCGACCTCGATGCGGTGAGCAACTGGGCCGAGCGCAACGGCATTTCGTACGCGAGCTACCAGGAGCTCGCGGCGCATCCGCGCGTGTACGGACTGGTCGGGGACTGCATCGGCCGGGTGAACGCGGACCTCGCCGGGGACCCGCAGCTCGCTTCGTCCCAGATCAAGCGTTTTCTCGTGCTCCACAAGGAGCTCGACGCCGACGACGGAGAGCTCACCAGGACGCGCAAGGTGCGGCGCCGCATCATCGCCCAGCGCTATGCACCGCTCATCGACGCGCTCTACTCCGACGCCGACACCTGCCACATCGACACCGAAGTGGTCTTCGAGGACGGCCGCCGCGGCCAGATCAGCGCGGATCTGGGAATCGGCGAGGTCCAGGTGTTTCCCGGCCCGATGGCCAAGGCGAGTTGATCTTCGCCCATGACGAGCCGGCGTCATGCGGGAGCACGCCTCCATGAGTGAGCGGGCGGTCGCGGAGCGGCTCACGTTTCACGCGGATCGCGAGACCCTCGAGGTCGATCTGTCGGGGATGGCGTTCCGTGCCGCCGCCGAGGTCGAAGCCTTCTACGACGGCGTCGATGCACGGGTCGGCGAATCCGGTGGACGCTGGTACTTCCTCGTCAACTACGAGAACTGCGAGATCGCGTCCGAGGCCTGGGCCGCGTTCGCGGAGCGTGGCAAGCGCGCGAACATCAGCTACGGACTCGGCACCGCCCGGTTCGGAGTGAACGTCGACGTTCGCGACTCGATCCGGTCGCATGCGCAGAGCGAGCAATTCCGCGCCAACCTGTTCGAGTCGCGCGATGCCGCGGTCCTCGCCCTGGCCGACATGCGCAAGCGCCATCAGACGGCCGGGGCCACGTCCGCGGAATCGTTCCTGAAGGTCGAAGACGTCCTGCTCCGGTTCGGGGGGGTCACCGCGCTCGACAACGTCGGCTTCTCGGTGCATCCGGGGGAAGTGTTCTCGATCATCGGCCCGAACGGCGCCGGCAAGACCTCGATGCTGAACGTGGTCAGCGGATTCTACCGGCCGACGAGCGGACGCATCCTGTTCGAAGGCCAGGACCGGACCCACCTGAAGACGTTCGAGGTCGCACGGCTCGGCTTCGCGCGGACGTTCCAGAACATCGCGCTGTTCCGGGGCATGAGCACCCTCGACAACATCATGACCGGCCGCCTTCTCAAGATGAAGTACGACTTCCTCACCGACGCCCTGTACCTCGGCCCCGCGCAACGGGAAGAGATCCGGCACCGCGAGTTCGTCGAGCACATCATCGATTTTCTCGAGATCCAGCCGATCCGCCGTACCCCGGTCGGGCAGCTTCCATACGGTCTCCAGAAGCGGGTGGAGCTCGCGCGGGCGCTGGCGATGGAGCCCAAGGTGCTGCTCCTCGACGAGCCGATGGCGGGCATGAACCTCGAGGAGAAGGAGGACATGGCCCGCTTCGTCCTCGACGTCAACGACCAGTTCGGGACCACGGTGCTGCTGATCGAACACGACATGAGCGTCGTCATGGACATCTCGAACCACGTGGTGGTGCTCGACCACGGCGTGAAGATCGCCGAGGGAACCCCGGACGAGGTGCGCAACGACCCGGTCGTGATCCGCGCCTACCTCGGCCAGGGATGAGCGGGGACGAACCGGGCGGACGAGCCGATGGTCGAAGAAATCCTGTTCTTCTTCGAGGTGCTGGTCGGCGGGCTGCTGACCGGCATCATGTATTCACTGGTCGCGCTCGGTCTCGTGCTGATCTTCAAGGCGTCCCAGATCTTCAACTTCGCGCAGGGCGCCTTCGTCCTGTTCGCGGCCCTCACCTTCGTTCTGATGCTCGAAGTCGGGCCGGATTTCTGGGGCTGGACCGGCGGGCTCGCGCTCGTCTTCGCACTGCTCGCGGCGGGGATCTGGGGGCTGCGCCGATATACCGCGGTGCTCGACGCCCCGGCTCGATACGGACGCACCCCGGTGGTGCTCGCGGCGGTCGCGGTGGTGCTCCTGCCGATCGTGTTCGACGGCGGCCAGCCGATGTGGCGGGCGGTCTTCATCGTCGAGCTGACCTTCCTGATGCTCACCGTGGGGGCCCGCACCCCGCACTGGGCGGCGGGGATCCTGCTCGGCCTCGCGGTGGCCTGCTTCTTCCTCGGTGAGGCGGCCCTGTGGCGCGCGCTCG
Source organism: Gammaproteobacteria bacterium (assembly GCA_965204915.1). Classification (GTDB taxonomy): domain Bacteria; phylum Pseudomonadota; class Gammaproteobacteria; order HK1; family HK1; genus HK1. The sequence goes on from OZ242023.1 coordinate 1,730,818, forward strand.
CGATCACCCTGCTGGTGATGATCATGATGGCCATCGCCATCGAGCGGATCGTGCTCCGCCCCCTCGTCAACCAGGAGCCCATCATCCTGTTCATGGCCGCGATCGGGTTGAACTTCGTCATCGAGGGGGTGGCGCAGGGGGTGTGGGACGCCGACGTGCACGCCCTCGACATCGGCATCCCCGACGTTCCCATCGCCTGGCTCAGGGAGAGCGTCGGCCTGTTCGTCAGCATCTTCGACGTGGTGGCGGCGGTGACCGCGGCGGCGCTGGTGGCCGCGCTGGCCTGGTTCTTCAACAAGACCCGGGTGGGGCGCGGGCTGCGCGCGGTGGCCGACGACCACCAGGCGGCGCTCTCGGTCGGCATCCCGCTGAAGAACATCTGGGCCGTGGTGTGGTCGGCCTCGGCGATCGTCGCGCTGTTCGCGGGCCTGATGTGGGGGTCGAAGCTGGGGGTGCAGTTCTCGATCTCGCTGCTCGCGTTCAAGGCGCTGCCGGTGATCCTGATCGGGGGGTTCACCTCCATCCCCGGCGCCATCATCGGCGGCCTGATCGTCGGGTCCACGGAGAAGCTCTTCGAGATCTACGTCGGGATCCCCTACTTCGGCGGAGGCACCGAGAACTGGAGCCCCTACATGCTCGGGACGCTGTTCCTGCTGGTGCGCCCGCAGGGGCTGTTCGGGGAGAAGATCATCGAGCGCGTATGACGGCGAGGGATCCACCGGCCGTCGCGCAAGGGGGGCGGCGGCCCGCACGGCGCCGGATCCACGGGTCGAGGAGTCCGGGGTGAGAGGAAAGAGGTAGAGAAAAGAGATGCTTTACCGCGAAGCAGGCCAGTTCAAGACCACCTACGCGAGCGACCAGGCGATCTTCACCATCCGCCAGGACTACTGGTTCGTGGTGGGGCTCGTCGCTTTCGCGGTCGTCGTCCCTCCGCTCACCGGGTCGCAGTACCTGATGGGGCCGATCCTCACCCAGTTCCTCGTGTTCGGGCTGGCCGCGCTGGGGCTGAACCTGCTCACCGGCTATGCCGGACAGATCTCGCTCGGCACCGGCGGATTCATGGCGGTGGGCGCCTACGCCTGCTACAACCTCGTCCTGCGACTTCCCGAGATCCCGATCGTCCTGAGCTTCCTCCTCTCGGGCCTGTTCGCCGCCCTGGTCGGAGTCCTGTTCGGGCTGCCGAGCCTGCGTATCAAGGGCTTCTACCTCGCCGTCACCACGCTGGCGTCGCAGTTCTTCCTGTTGTGGCTGTTCGATCACGTCGGATGGTTCACCAACTACGATCCTGCCGGGGTCGCCTCCGCACCCCAGAGCACGCTCTTCGGCCGCCTCGCCGAAGCCGGCGGACCGCTCGAGTTCCTCGCGCCGGTCAACGTCGTCGTCTCCGGTCCGCACGCGACCCCCGAGGTCAAGTACCTGCTGACCCTGGCGGTGGTCGTCGTACTGACCCTGCTCGCGAAGAATCTGGTCCGCAGCGCGACCGGACGCGCGTGGATGGCAATCCGGGACATGGACATCGCGGCCGAGATCATCGGCATCCGTCCCCTGCGCACCAAGCTGCTCGCGTTCGCGATCAGCTCGTTCTACTGCGGCGTGGCCGGTGCGATGTACGTGTTCACTTACGTGGGAAACGCGGATACCGAGGCGTTCGACCTCATCCGCTCGTTCAACATCCTGTTCATGATCATCATCGGCGGGCTCGGAAGCATCATGGGCTCGTATCTCGGCGCCGCGTTCATCGTGCTCCTGCCGGTGGGGCTGAACGTCTTCGCCTCGACGGTGATGGGCGGGACGCTGTCGGGCGACGTGCTGGCGAACCTGGAGCTGATCGTGTTCGGCGGCGCCATCATCTTCTTCCTCATCGTGGAGCCGCACGGCTTCGCAAGGCTATGGCAGATCGCGAAGGAGAAGCTGAGGCAATGGCCTTTTCCGTATTGATGGAGGCTGAACCCGAAGGACGGACGCGAGAGTGTGGCGGGCCGCGAACGACGCCGGGGATCGTCGTTCACGACAGCGGCTCGGGTACCCTGGAATCCCCTGCGCCGCCCCGGAGGGCGGCAACCGATGATCCGACGATAAGGAGGAGTCACCGATGAGAACCACAAGACCTCTGCTTTCCCTGGTCGCCGCGAGCCTGGTGCTCACGCCCTTCGCGGCCACGCAGGCCCAGGACGAGCAGTTCATCCCCGCGCTCGTGTACCGCACCGGCCCCTATGCCGCGGGCGGATCCGGGTTCTGGGGCGGCATGGAAGACTACATGGAGCTGCTCAACATCCGCGACGGCGGGATCGGCGGCGTGAAGCTCACCTGGGAGGAGTGCGAGACGGCGTACAACTCCGACCGCGGGGTGGAGTGCTACGAGCGTCTCAAGGGCAAGGGACCGACCGGCGCGGGCATCGTGCACCCGCTCTCCACCGGCATCACCTACCGGCTCATCGAGCGCGCCACCACCGACAAGATCCCGCTCATCTCCATGGGATACGGACGCACCGACGCCACCAACGGCAAGGTCTTCCCCTACGTCTTCCCCCTGGTGACCAACTACTGGAGCCAGAACACGGCGAAGATCAAGTACATCGGGATGAAAGAGGGCGGCATGGGGAGCCTGGAGGGCAAGAAGATCGCCAACCTCTATCATGAGTCGAGCTACGGCAAGGAGACGATCCCGGTCCTGAACAAGCAGGCCGAGATGTACGGCTTCGAGGTCCGCCACTTCCCGGTCCCGCATCCCGGTCTCGATCAGAAGGCCACGTGGCTGGAGATCGCGCGGCGCTACAAGCCGGACTGGGTCATCCTGCGCGGCTGGGGGGTGATGAATCCGACCGCGCTCAAGGAAGCGTCCCGCGTCGGCTTCCCGGCCACGAAGATCGTCGGCGTGTGGTGGAGCGGCGCCGAGGAGGACGTCATCCCCGCCGGCAAGGCGGCGGTCGGCTACGTGGCCGCCGGCTTCCATCCCTCCGGGCCGGACTTCCCGGTCATCCAGGAGATCCTCGACAAGGTGCACGGGGCCGGCAAGGGCCACATCTCGCCGCAGCGCGTGGGCACGATCTACTACAACCGCGGCCTCATCGCGGGGATCCTCACCATGGAGGCGATCCGCAACGCGCAGGGCAAGTTCGGCGCCAAGCCGCTCACCGGCGAGGAGATCCGCTGGGGCATCGAGAGCCTGGACGTCACCGAGGCGCGCATCAAGGAGCTCGGGGCCGAGGGGCTGATGTCCCCGCTCAAGGTGAGCTGTGCCGACCACGAGGGCGGCGGTGCGGTCAAGTTCCTGGAATGGACCGGCACCAAGTGGATGGAGGTCACCGACTGGATCGAGACCGACAAGTCGATCGTCAATCCGATGATCCAGGCGTCCTCCTCGCAGTACGCCACGGAGAAGGGCATCACCCCGCGTAGCGGGATGTCGATGGGCAGCGACTGCGGCTGACCGACGACGTCAGCCGTGGCTGACCAACGACGTCAGCCGCGGCTGATCGCCAACGTCAGCTACGGTCGGCCGATCCGCGGCGCATCCCGGCCGGCGGCAGAGACAGCCGAAGCACACGGATGGACAGGGCCATGGAGACCAACGGGACGCCCCTGCTGAGCGTCAACAACATCGAGGTGATCTACGACCACGTGATCCTCGTGCTCAGGGGGGTGTCCCTCGAGGTGCCCGAGGGGGGTATCGTCACCCTCCTCGGGGCCAACGGCGCGGGGAAGTCGACGACGCTGAAGTCCATCTCGAACCTGCTCGGGGCCGAGCGGGGCGAGGTCACCAAGGGCTCGGTCACGTACCGGGACGAACGCGTCGACGGGCGTACCCCGGCGGATCTCGTGAAGATGGGCGTGGTCCAGGTCATGGAAGGCCGCCACTGCTTCGGCCATCTCACCGTCGAGGAGAACCTGCTCACCGGCGCGTATACGCGCACCGACGGCAGGGGTGCGATCGAGCGCGACCTCGAAATGGTGTACGGCTACTTCCCGCGCATCAAGGAGCGCCACCGTGCGATGGCCGGCTACACCTCGGGCGGCGAGCAGCAGATGACCGCGCTCGGTCGCGCGCTGATGGCCAGACCCTCGATGATCCTCCTCGACGAGCCGTCGATGGGCCTCGCCCCGCAGCTCGTCGAGGAGATCTTCGAGATCGTGAAGAGGCTCAACGAGAACGAAGGCGTGACCTTCCTCCTCGCCGAGCAGAACACCCACATGGCGCTGCGCTACGCCCGGTACGGCTACATCCTCGAGAACGGCCGCGTGGTGATGGACGGCGAGGCCGGCGCACTGGCCGACAACGAGGACGTCAAGGAGTTCTACCTCGGCACCAGCGGAGGCGGACGCAAGAGCTTCCGCGACACCAAGCACTACCGCCGCCGCAAACGCTGGCTGGCGTAGGGAACAAGACCGGCGACAGGAAGGGTGCGGGGCATCCGAATAATGGCGAGTATCGACAGGGCCAAGGAAGAAATCGGATGGTTGAAGTTGCTCCTGGTTTTGGTATTTACCGTTTCCGTTTCCTGGACCGGCTGGATGGTGCAGAATTTGTCGTGGCCCGCCATTCCGGAACATCTGGATTTATGGAAAACGCTGTCTCTGTTCACGGAGAAGTTGGGATCATGGGAGCTGTGGGCATTGGCGGTGGAGATGTTCCTGTTGTTCGTAATGCTGATCCTCGGCATTGTAATTCGCTTGAAGATCAACAAATTAGGAGAAATCTATGAACATCGGGACAGGTGAAGTCATCGCTGTGATCGTAGCGATGATGTTTGCGGTCACTTTAGGGTTGATGGTGATTGTCGCGCTTCTGCCTTCGAAAGGCGTGTTCGTCAGGATAGCCCGATTTTTCTTGAACAGATTCTCAACCAATTAGGAAATCCGTTACGTCATTTCTGCTCCGGCGGACTTGGCCGTTGAGTCATTGAAGAGGAAGATTGGCCAACCGGGACGCCCGATTATCCCTCCGGGTTTCACCGTGCCTGTCGCGGACATGACCTCCGACCACTACGACACCCTCGAAACCCGCGACCCCGCAGCGCGTGAGGCGGAGCTGTTCGCCGCCCTCCGCGACCACTTGCGGGCCGCGATGCGCGCCCCCGCCATCGCCCGCATCCTCGGTGGAGTCGACCCGGACGCGGTGACGGACCGTGCTGCCCTAGCGGCGCTGCCCGTGCTCCGGAAGCCGGAGCTGATGGCGATGCAGTCCGACTCCCCGCCGCTCGGGGGGTTGACGCCCGCCCCGGCCGGGGACTACGCGAACGTGTTCGCCTCCCCCGGCCCGATCTTCGAGCCCGCGCCGTGCCGCGCCGACGCCTTCCGCATGGCGCGCGCGCTCTTCGCGGCGGGGGTGCGCAAGGGCGACCTCGTCCACAACGCCTTCTCCTACCACTTCACACCGGCCGGCGCGATGCTGGAGAGCGGCGCCCGGGCGCTCGGTTGCGCGGTGTTTCCCGCCGGCACCGGCCAGACCGAGCTCCAGGTGCAGGCGATTGCGCGGCTGCGCCCGAACGCCTACGTCGGCACCCCCTCGTTTCTCGACATCCTCCTCGACAAGGCGGCCGAGCTCGGCGAGGACGTGGGCTCGATCGAAAAAGGTCTGGTCTCGGGCGAGGCCCTCCCCCCGAGCCTGCGCGCCGCCATCGGCGAGCGCGGGGTCTCGGTCATGCAGTGCTACGCCACCGCCGACGTCGGACTGATCGCCTACGAATCGCCGGCGCTGGAAGGGATGATCCTCGACGAAGGCGCAATCGTGGAGATCGTGCGCCCGGGGACCGGCGATCCGGTCCCGGACGGCGAAGTCGGGGAGGTCGTGGTGACGCCGTTCAACCCCGACTATCCCCTCGTGCGGTTCGCGACCGGCGACCTCTCCGCGGTGCTGCCGGGCGCGAGCCCCTGCGGGCGCACCAACACCCGGATCAGGGGGTGGATGGGACGCGCCGACCAGACGACGAAGGTCAGGGGCATGTTCGTGCACCCGTCCCAGGTGGCCGAGGTCGTGCGGCGGCACGCGGAGATCGTCCGGGCGAGGCTCGTGGTCACCAGCGCCGGGAACCAGGACGTCATGACCCTGCATTGCGAGAGCGGGACGGGCGATCCGGGCCTGGCCGGCGCGGTCGCGGCGACGATACGCGACGTGTGCAAGCTCCGCGGCGAGATCGAGATCGTGGCCCCGGGCTCGCTCCCGAACGACGGCAAGGTGATCGAGGACGCCCGGACCTACGAGTAGCGGGAGGCTTAGCGGCAGGGCTTTCCTGTCCCCGGGCTTCCGGCAATTTCACGAATCCACATCGCGGCCGGCGTGCCGCAAGCCTCCCCGAGCGACAGTGTGAAGGAATCCGGACCCGGCAGCACATCTCCGGTACGGCGCTACGACTCCATCGTCGCCGCCGTGGAAGCCGAGGGGCTCGCGAGCCGGGGCGCGTTCCACGTCGCCGCGGACGATGCGGTCCCGCCGTTCGGAGGTGGCGCACCCGCGATGACGCTCCTCCTCGTCGGCAACGCCGGACCCGGGATGTGGCTCGCCTTCGCGGCTTCGGAGGAGGCGAAGGACGGTGCGCCGGACGCCCTCGACCGATGGAGCCGGCGGATCGTCACGCGGCTCGCGCGCACCCTGGACGCGGCCGCACACTTCCCGTTCGGCGGCCCGCCCTGGCTGCCGTTCATCCGGTGGGCACAGCGGGCCGGTCCCGTACATCCCTCGCCCATCGGACCGCTGGTGCATCCGGACTATGGCCTGTGGCACGCCTACCGGGGCGCCCTCGCGTTTCGCGAAAGCCTCGATCTTCCGCCACGCGACGAGCGCGCGAGCCCCTGCGAGGACTGCACCGAACGCCCGTGCCTCTCGGCCTGTCCCGTCGGCGCGTTCTCCGCGGGCGGCTACGACGTCGATGAATGCGTTGCGCATATCGAGCATCCCGCCGGTGCACGGTGTTTCGGCGGAGGATGCCTCGCCCGGCACGCCTGCCCGGCCGGGCGCAATGCGGCCTACGGTGCCCCGCAGGCGGCGTTCCACATGCGGGCATTCCTTGCTTCACGGCCGCGCGTGACGTGATGGCCGAAGCCGATTCGGCATTCACCGTCTTCTTTCTTCCGAAATCTTCCATCAGATCCTGTTGCCGATGCGGACGTTGGTGGCTCACAGCGCCCCGGCGCGCTCGCGCAGCCTGAACTTCTGGATCTTGCCCGTCGAGGTCTTCGGCAGCAGGCCGAACACCACCGTCCGCGGGACCTTGTAGCGCGCCAGATGGTCTCGGCAGAAGGCGATGACGTCGTCTTCGGTGACCTCGCCCGCCCCCTCGCGCAGGGTCACGAAGGCGCAGGGGGTCTCGCCCCATTTCTCGTCGGGGCGGGCGACGACGGCGGCCTCCAGCACCGCCGGGTGGCGGTAGAGGGCGTCCTCGACCTCGATCGAGGAGATGTTCTCCCCGCCCGAGATGATGACGTCCTTGGACCGGTCCTTGAGCTGGACGTAGCCGTCGGGGTGCACGACCCCGAGATCGCCGGAGTGGAACCAGCCGCCCGCGAACGCCTCCCCGGTGGCGGCCGGGTTCTTGAGGTAGCCCTTCATCACGACGTTGCCGCGGAACATCACCTCGCCCAGGGTCCGGCCGTCCCTCGGCACCGGGGTCATGGTCCCGGGGTCCATCACCTCCAGGGCGTCGAGCGCGTGGTAGCGCACGCCCTGGCGCGACTTGCGCTCCGCCTGCTCCGCCATCGGGAGGTCGTCCCACTCCTTCTTCCACGCGCAGATCACCGCGGGACCGTAGGTCTCGGTGAGCCCGTAGACGTGCGTCACCTTGAACCCCTCGCGCTCCATGCGCTCCAGCACCGCGGCGGGCGGGGGCGCGGCGGCGGTCATCACGTGCACCGGATGCGGGAGAGGGCGCCGCTCGTCCTCGCCCGCGTTCAGGATCATCCCGAGCACCACCGGTGCGCCACACAGATGCGTCACCCCTTCGCCGGCGATCGCCCCATAGATCGCGCCGGCCTCCACCCTGCGCGCACAGACGCTGGTCCCGCCGACCGCCGCCAGGGTCCACGGGAAGCACCATCCGTTGCAGTGGAACATGGGCAGGGTCCACAGGTAGACGGGATGATGCGCGAGGTTCCAGCCGACGACGTTCGAGAGCGCGTTGAGATACGCGCCGCGGTGGTGGTAGACGACGCCCTTCGGGTTCCCGGTGGTGCCCGAGGTGTAGTTCAGCGAGATCGCGCGCCATTCGTCGTCGGGGCCCGACCATTCGAATCCGGGATCGCCCTCTTCGAGGAACGCCTCGTACTCGATCGCGCCGATGCGCTCCCCGCCCGTGGCGCGGGCGTCGTCGACGTCGATGACCAGCGGCGGGCGCTCCATCCGGGCGAGCGCATCCGCGATCACGGGCGAGAGCTCGCGGTCGGTGAGCAGCGCCTTCGCCTCGCCGTGCTCCAGGATGAACGCGACGGTCGCCGGGTCGAGCCGCACGTTGATGGTGTTGAGCACCGCGCCGAGCATCGGCACGCCGAAGCTGGCCTCGTAGATCGCCGGGACGTTCGGCGCGAAGACCGCCACGCAGTCCCCGGCGCCGATGCCGCGTTGCGCGAGCGCCGAGGCGAGGCGGCGGCAGCGGGCGTAGGTCCCGGCCCAGGTGAAGCGGCGCTCGCCGTCGATGACCGAGGGGTGGTCGGGCCAGACCGCGGCGGCGCGCTCGATGAACGTCAGCGGGGTGAGCGGCGCGTAGTTCGCCGGGGTGCGGTCGAGGGCGGTCTCGAAGGGATTCGTCGTGCCTCGCTCTGTGCTCATTCTCGATACTCCTCGTCGCGGATTCGTGCCGCCCCGGGCGGCGGGCGCCCGGACGAGCTCGCGCGGCGGGCGCTGGCCCAGGAAGTCCAGCGCGTCCACGAGCACCGCTCCGGGCGTCTCGGCGGAGATCGGCCGCGCGAGGTTCTGCCGAGGAACGGAGCGCCCGCGGCAGGGAAGGCCGGCGCCCGCCGCGCCGGCGCCGGACGGGCGAATCGCATGGGGTCGTGTTCCGATGCCTTGCCGATGACGGGCCGGTCGATCCGGGCAAGAGGCAGGCAGGTCCGGGGGGAGGGGGGCGGTGGAGCCGGACGGCGATGCCGGTCGGAGTCGGGGGAAGCGGCACAGGCCCGGCCTCAGCCCATCTGCTTCTCCCGGATCTCGTCGAGGACCTTGCAGTCGTAGCACAGGGTTGCGGTCGGACGCGCCTCCAGGCGGCGGATGCCGATCTCGATTCCGCACGCTTCGCAGTAGCCGTAGTCTCCGCCTTCCAGCGACGCGATGGCCTCGTCGATCTTTCTGATGAGCTTGCGCTCCCGGTCACGGGTTCTCAGCTCCAGCGTGAACTCCGATTCCTGGCTGGCCCGATCGTTGGGGTCGGGGAAGTTCGCCGCCTCGTCCTGCATATGGTGCAGGGTGCGGTCGACTTCCGTCATGAGCTTGTGCTTCCAGTCGAGCAGGATGGCCCGGAAATGGGCGATCTGCTCGTCGTTCATGTACTCCTCGCCCCGCTTCGGCTTGTAGGGCTTGAAATCGAGCACGCCCGACACGTTCATATCGGCTGGCATCGAGTTCACTCCTGCACGATCACGTACTCGAGAAGGCTCGGGCCGGCGGCGGGCATGGACCCCATGCGACCGGATCCGGCCGTTCGGATCGACGTCCGGCGCCCCGGCAGGGGCGCGTGTATACCCAAAAAATCAGCGGCGCGCAATTCATCCGGCCGCGCCCGCCAGGGCCTTTCCCGGTGCGCCGTATCGCCCGGAAGCCGCACCGCCGCCGGCCGCATTCCGGCTCCCTTTTCCGGGAAACGGCCCCCATCGTCCTCCGTGGAGATTGCTGCGGCCCGCCCCCCTTCGCGGCGAACGGGGAACGACCTGCCGCGCCCATCATCCCTTCCCGGCGGCCGGCTCGGCGCTTGCGCCGTCTTCGAACTGCTCCACCCACATCGCGGTGGCGCCGGCGACGGCGCAGGGGATGACGAGAAAGTTGAGCACCGGGACGGCCAGCGCAGCCATCGCCGCGGCACCGAAGCCGAAGCCCAGCAGACGCCGCTCACGCAAGCGCGCCCGCAGATCGTCGAAACCGATCCCGTGGTTCGCCATGGGATAGTCCATGTAGGTGACCGCGAGCATCCACGAGCCCAGCAGCATCCACAGGATCGGCGCCACCACGTTGATCCCGGGGATGAGGAACAGCAGCAACGGAGGCAACGACCGGACCGCCACGTAGACGAGCTTGCGCACCTCGGCCGCGAACGTCGTTGCGAGCTCTCCGAGGAAGGTGCGCCAGCCGCCACCGGCGGACGGCGGGGGGCGGCCGGTCAGATGGCGCTCGACCGCCTCCGCGAGCAGGCCGTTGAACGGCGCGGCGATGAGGTTCGCGACGAGGTTGAACGTGTAGAAGCCGGCGGTGAGCGCGGCGAGAACGAAGGCCGGGACGAGAATCCAGGCCAGAGGGTCCAGCCAGCCGGGGAGCATGCCCTGCGCGAAGCCGAGCAGCCACGACGCCCCCAGATAGATGAGCGCGATGAACAGGCCGGCGTTGATCGCCAGGGGAACGACGACGTAGGCCCGGATCCCGCGGCGCGTCACGATGGTGAAGCCTCGCACGAAGTACAGCGCCCCGCTGACCGGGTTGTTCCGCCGGCGGAGCGCCCTCGGTGAAGCCGCGGCCGAGGGAACCGGCGAGGCTCCCGTCGCCTCCGTCCTGCCGTTCCGAATCACGGGTGCGGCCCCGCCCTGCGGCTCCGAAGGGAGTCCCGGTCCGGGATCGGCGAGCGGATAGGGCGCATTTCCACGAACACACGTGCTACGAACACGGGTGATAGCGTACCATCCACCCACGCGCGCGAGCGTCGGTTCCGGGCACCTCAGACTGATGCGGCTACGAAAGATTCGGCTCGCGGGCTTCAAGTCCTTCGTCGATCCCACCACCATCGAGTTCCCCGGCGACATCGTCGGGGTCGTCGGGCCGAACGGCTGCGGCAAGTCCAACGTCATCGACGCGGTCCGCTGGGTGATGGGCGAGGTCTCGGCGCGCAGCCTGCGCGGCGACACCATGGCGGACGTCGTGTTCAACGGATCGAGGTCGCGCAAGCCGGTGAGCCGCGCGAGCGTCGAGCTGGTCTTCGACAACCTGGACGGCCGGGTCGGCGGCCGCTTCGCCTCGTACAACGAGATCGCGGTGCGCCGCCAGCTCGTGCGCGAAGGGCAGTCCTCGTACTGGCTGAACGGAACGCGGTGCCGGCGGCGCGACGTGATGGACGTGTTCCACGGCACCGGGCTCGGCCCCCGCAGCTACGCGATCATCGAGCAGGGGATGATCTCGCGGATCATCGAGGCCAGGCCGGAGGATCTGCGCGACTTCCTCGAGGAGGCGGCGGGGATCTCCCGGTACAAGGAGCGCCGGCGCGAGACCGAGAACCGGATGCGCCACACGCTCGAGAACCTCGATCGATTGAACGATCTGCGCGAGGAGCTCGCGCGCCGGCTGGCCCACCTGAAGCGCCAGGCGACCCTGGCCGGGAAGTTCCGCGAGCTCAAGGCGGCGCAACGCGAGCTCGAAGCCGAGCATCTGGCCCTCCAGTGGCGTGCCCTCGACGAGGAAGCGGGCCGCAACACCAGGCGGATCGGGGACCAGGAGAAGCGGCTCGACGCGGCTCTGGCCGGCCAGCGCCGGGTGGAGGCGGCGCTCGAGAAGGCGCGCTCCGCCCACGCCGAGGCGATGGAGACGTACAACCGCCGCTACCGGGACGTGCTGGAGGCGGGCGCGGAGATCGCGCGTGCCGAGGAGTCCATTCAATCGATCCGCCGGCGTCGGGCGGAGCTCGCCGCCGCGCAGCGCCAGGAGGCGGAACGCCTCGAAGCGGCGAAGATCCAGGTCGAGGCCGAGCGCAAGCGGCGCGAGGAGCTCGCCGCACAGCTTGCGCTCGACGAGCCTGCCCACGAGGCGCTGCGCGCGCAGTCGTCGGGTGCGCAACGCGAGCTCGGTGCGATCGAGGAAGACGTGCACGCGCTGCAAGGGGAGATCGAGGCGTTGGGTGAGCGCGAGCGCGGACCGGCCCAGGCGGTGCACGCGGAGCGGGTCCGTATCGGGCATCTCGAATCGAGCATCCGGGATCTCGAGGCGCGCGCGGGGGCCCTCGAAGCCGAACGCGGCGCGATCGATCCCGATGCGCTGGAGCGCGATGCGGCGCCGGTCCGCGAGCGGCTGGAGGGGATGGAGCGCGAGTTGGAAACGGCCGAGGCGGAGCAGTCCCGCACGCAGGAATCGGTGCGGGCGTTGCGCGACGCCGTCCAGGACGCGGAGAAGGCGCTGCACGAAGCGCGCGAAGTGCTCGGCCGGCACCGCGGCCGGGCCGCCTCGCTCGATGCGCTGCAACAGCAGGCGCTCGGCGCCGGGGCCGGCGCGTTCGGGGAGTGGCTCGAAGCCAGGGGACTTGCGGATGCGCCCCGGCTCGCGCAGGCGATGCGCGTCTCCCCGGGCTGGGAGCACGCGGTGGAGACCGTGCTCGGGGTGCGTCTCCAGGCCGTGCGGGCGGATGCGTTGGATGCGGTGGCGGAGGATGCGGCGGCTACGTTGGAGCAGGGGGCGTTCACCGCCGTCGATGCCGGCGCCCCGGAGCCGGCCGCCGCGGCGAGCGCGAGCGGCCTTGCGAGGTTGCGTTCGAGGATCGACACCGATTGGCCGATCGCCGGCCTGCTCGACGGCGTGCTCTGCGCCGCAAGCCTCGAAGAAGGGCTCGGGGCGCGTGCACGGCTTGCATCCGGCGAGAGCGTCATCACCGCGCAGGGCGTGTGGCTGGGCCCGGACTGGCTGCACGTGCGGCGGGGTGACGCCGGGGAGCACGGCGTGCTGGAGCGCGAGCGGGAGCTGGAGGCGCTGGGGCGGGAGATCGAAGGGGCGGGCGAACAGGAGGAGGCGTGCGCGCGCTCGGCCCGCCGGCTCTCCGGGGAGCTTCGCGCCGCTGAGGAAGCGCACGCCGCCGCCCAGCGCACCCTCAACGAAGGCCATCGCCGATGCGCCGCGATGCGTTCGGATCTGGCGGCCAGGACCGCCGCGGCGGCCCAGGCGGCAAGGCGTTCGGCCGAGCTGGCCGACGAGCTGGCGGACGTCGCCGTCCGGCTCCGGGCCGAGCGCGAGCAGCTCGCGACGGCCCGCGAGCATCTGGATCGTTCATCGAACGAGCTGTCCCGTCTGGCCGAGGAAAGGACACAACGCGAGGATCGGCGCCGGGAGCGGCGCGAGCAGCTCGCGCTCGCGCGGGAACGATGGCAGAAGCTGCGCGACGGCGCGCATGCGCTGGAGCTGCGCATGGAAGGTGCGCGCTCACGCCTCGGGGCGTCGGAGGAGGCGGGCGAGCGGGATCGTCGGCGGATCGAGGAGCTCGAAGAGCGCCTGCGGGCGACGGCCGATGCGCTCGGCGAGACCGAGGCGCCGCTTGCCGAGGCGACGGAGGCCCTCGACCGGAAGCTCGCCCGGCGCACCTCGCTCGAATCGGTGATGCAAGAGGCCCGGGCCGAGGTCGAGAGCGTCGAGGGGCTGGTGCGCCGCACCGACGAGGAGCGGCAGCACTACGTGGCGGTGGTGCAGAGGGAGCGCGAGGCGCTGGAGGGGCTTCGGGTGGAGAGCCAGGAGACGCTCGTTCGGCGCAAGACCGCGGAGGAGGGGATCGAAGCCGCCGGGCAGGCGCTCGACACGTTGCTCGCGCGCGTCGGGGACGACGCCGAGACCGGCGCATGGGCCGGGAAGATCGAGGCGATGGAGCGCCGGATCGCGCGGCTCGGCCCCATCAACCTCGCCGCGATCGAGGAGCACGAGCAGCAGTCCGAACGCAAGCGCTACCTCGATGCGCAGCACGCCGACCTCGAAGAAGCCCTCGCGACCCTCGAAGCCGCGATCCAGAAGATCGATCGCGAGACCCGGACCCGCTTCCGTGAAACCTACGAGCGGGTCAACGAGGGGCTCGGAGCGACGTTCCCGCGCCTGTTCGGGGGCGGCAGCGCCTCCCTGCGGCTTACCGACGAGGACCTCCTCGGCGCAGGGGTGACGGTGATGGCCCGTCCGCCCGGCAAGCGCAACACCAGCATCAACCTGCTGTCGGGCGGCGAGAAGGCGCTCACCGCGATCGCGCTGATATTCGCGATCTTCGACTTGAACCCGGCGCCGTTCTGCCTCCTCGACGAGGTCGACGCCCCGCTCGACGACGCCAACATCGGGCGTTTCCGCGAGCTGGTCGAGGAGATGGCGAAGCGCGTCCAGCTCGTGCTTGTGACCCACAACAAGATTACGATGGAGAGCGCCGGGCAGCTCATCGGCATTACCATGAACGAGCCGGGCGTATCCCGCCTGGTGGCGGTGGACGTCGAGGAGGCGATGGAGATGGCGCAGGCGTGAGCCCTTGCGCGGATTCCCGCTGTCAAGAGAGGCGGTGGCGGGGCCGGCGCGCGAGGCTTCAGCGGGAGCGATGCCCGACACGCCGTCCCGGGATCGCACGGACGGCGGATCGGGGTGCCGGCGCACGAGCCGGCGGTCGCGGCGCAGCCCGGGCGCGGCGCGCGGCACACCATGCAGGTGGTGACGTTGGACGATCTACGAGTCGCATTGTTGATTGCCGGTGTCGTCGTCGTGGCGGGGATCTACGTGTTCGCCCGCCTCTCGCGGCGTAACGCCGCCCGGCGCGAGGACGGACGTGAAGACGGACGTGAAGACGGATCGGAGTCCGTCGTTCCTCCCGAGCCGTCCCGCACGGACGGGGATTCCCTGGATCGGAGCGAGCCGCACGGCATGGACGAGGCTTCTCCGCGCTGGAGTGCGCCGCCGGACTTGCGGCCGCGGAAGCGCGCCACCGGCGTCCGGCCCGACGTCGGGGAGCTGGGCGGCATGTTCGCGGTGCGGCGGGACACCCCGGACGCGGAGCTGTCCGTCGACGTAGGCATTCTCGCGGGCCTGCGGGCGACGTACGAAAGCACCCTGGACGGCTTCCCGGAGAGCGCCCTGGATCGTCCACGGGGCGGCATCCCGGACCGCTCCCCGGATCTCGCCCCGGGCGATGTCTGGGAAGGCTCTCCGGATGATTCCCTGGACGGTGTTTCGGAGGGCTCCCCGGACCATCCTCCCGGCGGCATTTCGACGGATTCCCCGGATCGTCCCCTGGACGACTTCGTTGACGGCGTTATGGAAGATTCCCTGGACCACTCCTCCGGCGCATTCTCGGAAGCTCCCCTGGATCATCCTTCCCTGGATCATTCCCCCCTGGATCATTCCATGGAGGGTGCCGCGGCAGGCTCCGCCGAGGCTTTCCCTCCGCCCGACCCGCCCACCGCGCCCCCATCCCGCGGTGCCGGGGAGCCGCTGGCCGTCGACATGTCGCGTCCCCTCCTCTATCTCACCCTGGTCTCGAAGCAGGAGCAGCTTTCGGGCCGTGTGGTTCTGGACGCGCTCGATGCCGAAGGCTTCCGGCCGGGCTTGCTGCAGCTCTACTACTGGCGCTCCGATGCGGAGCCGTCGATCAAGTTCGGAGTGGCGAACATGGTCGAGCCCGGGGTGCTGGATCCGGACGCGCTGTCCGGGACGGAGACACCGGGGCTCGTGACGTTCATGAGCGTTCCGCGGGATGCGTCGTCCGCGTTCGGGATCCTGGACTCGATGGTCGCGATCAGCCGCCGTCTGGCGCTCCGGCTCGACGCAACCCTGTGCGACGACACCCGCAGCACGCTGACCGCGCAGGCGGAGAACCACCTGCGCGAGAAGATCGCGGAAGTCCTGCGCCAGGACCGGATCTGAAGGGCCGATCGGTGTCCGAGCGGAGAGACGCCGCGCGGGCCGCCGCGTTGCGCGAGGCGATCCGGCGCCACGACCACCGCTACTACGTCCTCGACGATCCGGAGATCGCGGACCTGGAGTACGACGCCCTCATGCGCGAGCTGGAGGGGCTGGAGGGGCGGCATCCCGGCCTCGTCACCGCCGACTCCCCGACGCAGCGCGTGGGGGCCGCCCCCTCCGCGGCCTTCCCCGAGGTGGTCCACCGCATCCCGATGCTCTCGCTCGCCAACGCCTTCGACGAAGGCGAGGTCCGCGCGTTCGACCGGCGGATCCGCGAGCGGCTGGGCGCATGGGAGGCCAACGCGCAGCCGGGCAGCGCGCAGCCAGGCGGCGGGCAACAGGACGGCGCGCGGCAGGACGATGAGGGCGATGCGCAGCAGGACCATGCACGGCAGGACGCGGAGCCGGCCGTCGAGTACACCGGCGAGGTGAAGATCGACGGGCTCGCGATCAGCTTGGTGTACGAGGAGGGGCGGCTCGTGCGCGGCGCGACCCGCGGCGACGGCGCGCGTGGCGAAGACGTCACCGCGAACGTGCGCACCATCCGGACCGTCCCCCTCCGGCTTCTCGGCGACGCCCCGCCCGCGCGGCTGGAGGTCCGGGGCGAGATCTTCATGCCCCGGGCCGGATTCGAGCGGATGAACGAGGCGCAGCGCGAGCGCGGCGAGCGGACCTACGTCAACCCCCGCAACGCCGCGGCCGGGGCGCTCCGCCAGCTCGACCCCGCGGTGACCGCGACCCGCCCCTTGCACCTGCACTGCCACGGCACGGGGGCGGTGAGCGACGATGCGGCGCTGCCGCCCCGGCACAGCGAGGTGCTGGATGCCCTGGCGGGCTGGGGCCTGCCGGTGTCCCCGCATACGAAGGTGCTCGCCGGCGTCGAGGAATGCCTCGCCTACCACGCCGGGATGGGGCACCGCCGCGATGCCCTGGGCTACGACATCGACGGCGTCGTGTTCAAGCTGAACGACCTGCGGGCGCGGGAGATCGTCGGCCAGGTGTCGCGGGCGCCCCGCTGGGCGGTCGCGTACAAGTACCCGGCCCAGGAGGCGCTGACCCGGCTTACGGGCATCGACGTGCAGGTGGGCCGCACCGGGACCCTCACCCCCGTCGCGCGGCTCGAGCCGGTGGTGGTCGGCGGGGCCACGGTCACGAACGCGACCCTGCACAACCAGGACGAGATCGACCGCAAGGACGTCCGGGTGGGGGATACGGTGTGGGTGCGCCGGGCCGGGGACGTGATCCCCGAGGTGATCCGCATCGTCCCCGAGCGCCGCCCGGAAGAGGGGACGGAGCCGTTCCGTCTCCCCGGCCGTTGCCCGGTCTGCGGCTCGGAGGCGGTGCGGGCGGAGGGGGAGGTGGCGGTACGCTGCACCGGCGGGCTGGTCTGCCCCGCGCAACGCAAGCAGGCCATCCGCCACTTCGCGAGCCGGCGCGCGCTGGACGTCGAGGGGCTGGGGGAGAAGCTCGTCGATCAGCTCGTCGAGCGCGGGATGGTGTCCACCGTCGCCGACGTCTTCGGCCTCGAAGAAGGTGCGCTCGCGGAGCTCGACCGCATGGGCGAGAAGTCGGCGCGCAACCTCGTCGAGGGCATCGGGCGCGCGCGCCGCACCACCCTCGACCGCTTCCTCTACGCCTTGGGGATCCGCGACGTAGGGGAGGCGACCGCATCGGCCCTCGCCGCCCACTTCGGCGGCTTGGCGGCGCTCCGCGCCGCGGACACCGAAGCGCTCACCGAGGTGCCGGACGTCGGCCCGGTGGTGGCGGCGAGCGTGCGGCGCTTCTTCGCCGACCCGCGCAACGGGGAGATCGTCGATGCCCTGGCTCGCGAGCTGTCGTGGGAGGAGACCGATCCGATCCGGGCGGAGGAGGGGGCCGCGACCGGGACCGAGGCCGAGGCGGCCCCGTCGAGTCCCCTTGCTGGCAAGACCTTCGTGCTCACCGGCGCCCTCGATTCGATGTCCCGCGACGACGCGAAGCGCCGGTTGCAGGCCCTCGGCGCGAAGGTCACCGGAAGCGTCTCGAAGCGCACCGATGCCGTCGTGGCCGGGGAGAACCCCGGCTCGAAGCTCGACAAGGCGCAGAGCCTCGGCGTGCCGGTGATCGGCGAGGCGGAGCTTGCCGAGTTGCTCGGGGGGGCCGGGGAGGGCTGAGGCAACCGTCCTGCGCGGCAGCAGTGTGCGCTACGCTTGCGCAGGGCCGGCATACTGGAGACCGGCTTCCACCAACGGCGGGCCGAGGTCAGGATTCGTACACGGTCAGCCTCCTCTTCGGCCGGCTCGGCCGGGCCCGGAACGTCGTGTCATCGCGGCGGCGCATCGTCGCGCCGACCCCTCTCTTATCCGGTTCGGTCTCCGGCCTGGCGGCCGATCCGTGACCCCTGTCCCATTCGTCATGGGCGCGACGTTCCGCACGGCGGGACCCTGTCCATGAGGCGGCGTGTTTCAGCCCGGCTTGCGTTCGGCCACACGCCGGCCCGGCCTTGCGGAAGGAAGGCCACGCCTTCCTCCATTCGGTACACCATTCTGCTACGGGAGCGACGACGCCATTCGGCCGGATCGGCATCGGCATCGATTGCGAGCGCGGCCCTGTCGGACGGTTCGCGTCAGGGCGACAACGCCTTCCGGGCAGATCGGCATCGTGGCGTCCATCGGGGCCGGCGGCGCCTGATCGGTCGCCGGAGCGGCGGTGCCTCCCGAGCCACCCCGCGCCGGCTCAGGCCAGCGCCGCGTAGCCGCACAGCACCCGCGGGCGGACGCCGTGCTCGCGTTCCAGGGCGTCACGCGCCCGGTCCACCACTCCGGCCAGCGCGGCGGTATCCGCGGCCGGGAGGGTGTGGATCCCGATCCGGCCCGTGTTCCGGGTGTGGAGGGCGACCGTCCAGCTCTTTCGGCTGACCTCCACGGCCACGTACATCGTGTGGCCCGATGGGTTCTGCGCCTGCACTGCCTCGTTCGACGTTGCCATCGTCTTCTCTCCTCGTCCTGTGGGGTGAACACCCTGGGGCATCGTGCCATCGCGCCGATGCCGTATGGCGTCTCCGGCTTCGTCCTCGGGCAGAGGACGCCTCCGGGCGGCCGGACGGGGCTCGATTGGGGAGGAATGGAGAGGCGGTGGCGGAGGGGGGTGTTGGCAACAAATAGAACTGTCCGGTTTTGTAGCACGTGAGTTGTCCACTTTGGGGAGGCAGGTCAGTGGGCTGACCGTGCCCCGCTTGGTGCGGGCCGATCGGCTGCGGACAGGGACCGATTCCCGATTCGGAACCTCACTCCCGATGGGGTCCACCGGGGTGGCAAGATCGCGCCAACCGGAGCCGCGGGGAGCGCAGCGAGCCGCGGCGAAGGGCGGCAGCGGGAACGCGCCGGGGCATAGCGAGTTATCCAGGCGGGTGGCCCGGCCCCCGAGACGCTGAGATGGGCGGTTCCCAAGTCGAGGGCTCCCACACGGGGGCGCATTCAGCGTGCCACCGCGGCACAGGCCGGCACGGGGCACGTGTCCGCCACCAGAGAGCCGTCGGACTCGTACTCGGCGAGCTTGCGCGGCCCGTGGAACACCGCCATGCGCCCGTCGGGGTAACGGTGTACCCGCACCCTCGCCTTGATGAAGTGGCAGCGGTGGGCCTGGGCGGGGATTTGCAGCCGCTTGCCCTCGAAGCTCACACAGTTGTCCCGACCGACCGTGCGCTCATGGTGCTCGCACACGATGTCGGCCAGCCCCGGACCGATGAAGGGCACGAAGGCCGTGCCGGACTCCGCCGCCGGGACCGCGAACTCCTCGTTGAACGCCGCACGGTAGTGCTCGGCCAGATACCGGCTCGCACCGTCCATCGTGTCGATGCCCCGCGCCGCAAGCTCCTTGGGCAGCCGCTCCTGGTGGGTCGCAAACATCCGCTCGCACCGCCCACGCGCCTCCGGCGAGTAGGCCGGAATCATCTCCACCCCGAGCTGGCGCATCGCACGCCCGAACTGCGTCACACGCACTCGGTCTACCTTGCCCCCCGCCTCGGGCGTGTACCAGTAGTGCGAGCCCCGGTCGGTGTACAGGCTCGACGCCAACCCCCACCCCTCGATGACCTCCCCCATCCCCCGAAAGCTCGATGCCGTCCCCTCCTCCTCAACGAAGAACATCGAGTAGTGCTCCGAGGTCGCATCGTCGAGCGTGATGATGAGGTCCCAATGCCGACCCGCCACCCACTCATGGGTCGAACCGTCCTGGTGCAGCATCATCCCCGCAAGCGGCGCTCGCTCCCGGCGCCGACGGTGCTTGCCCCGACCCGGCGCCTTCGCCACCAGCCCGGCACGCTGAAGCGTGTTCTTCACCCACGTGTAGCTGCGCCTCCCCCCGTGCTCGCGACGGTAGAAGCTGTGGAAGTGCTTCACGTTCCACCCCTCGTAACGCTCCCGGTACAACGCCTCGGTGCGCATCACCTCATCGACCGGTGCCTGACGCGCCGACACCTGCCCCAGGCGCTTGTCCACCAACCCGTCCAACCCCTCCTCCTCGTAGCGGTCCACGTAACGCCGAAACGTGCGCTCGCACACCCCCAGCATCCGCGCCGCCTCCTCCTGCGTCAGACGCCTCTCCTGCCACCCGCCGTAGGCCTCCTCGAATCGCATCTTCCGGACCTCCTGCAGCAGCTCCGTCCGTCTCATGGGGCACCTCCTCATCGGGAGGCCCCATGAAACCGGACAATTGACGTGCTACT
The DNA here is from genome assembly GCA_965204915.1 of Gammaproteobacteria bacterium. Lineage (GTDB taxonomy): Bacteria > Pseudomonadota > Gammaproteobacteria > HK1 > HK1 > HK1. Next base: position 1,751,325 of record OZ242023.1, read on the forward strand.
ACACCGGACAGACTACGTGCTCCTAACACGGTGGCGGAGGGGAGTTGACATCAGTCTTTTCCAATACGAAGATGAGCCTGAAGGTGGGAGGTAGAAGGAGCCGTAGTCGGAGTTGGGAAGTGAGTGAATGGAAGGGCGATGTTGAAGTGCACGAAGGACCTGTGCAAGCCCTGATCGGTCCGGAATCCGAAGGTTGAGGCGGCGGCGATAGGACAGACGAGCGGTCGGAGCGGTGGGAAGGGGATCGCCCCAGGGAGGTCCACCGCCCGGGCATGGTCGGGCGGTGGGGTTGCGCGGGTGGGATGGGAGGTCAGGCCGCAGCGCTCCAGGTGCGCCCGATGGTGCGGAACAGTGCGTCGCGGGCGTCGTTGAGCGCGTGGGCGGCGTCGAGGTCGCTGACGGCGTGAGCGATGGCGTCGAGCTGGTCGAAGGTGACGCCGGATTTGAGGAAGCGCTCGGCGTGGTCGAGGGACTTGAGCTTGTCGTAGGGGGTCATCACGTCGCGGTCGCGGTAGCGCTTCGTGACCCGGCCCTTGGCGTCGAGCGTATCGGTGGGGAACAGGCAGGGGCGGTGGTAGTTGAGGAAGGGGGAGAGCACGCGCTGGGTGAACTCGTTGACCACAGGCGCGAAGCGGCGCGGGAGATGGCCTGCACGGTCCCCACGAACTGGAACTGGGTCACATCATCGACCATGTTGATGTGGTAGACGCCCTTGGCCCCGTCGTGGTCGCCCTGGTGCACGGTATCGACACGCACATAGCCGGGCTGGCCGCCCGGCTGGGGCTTGCGCCGCTGCCCGATGGCGTTGTGGGTCGCCTGGGTCTTGCCCACCACCGTGCGCCGGCGCCGATAGGTCACCGAGCGGCGCAGGTTGTACAAGTGACCGTTCGACAGCCTCGCCAACCGCTCGAACCGCCCATCGCCGAACATCTCGTACTGGCGCCGCATCAGCGCCCGCGTCGCCGGCCCCGACATCTGGCCCATCGCCGCGTCCACCACCGCCAGCAGCCGAATGTCGGCCCGCGTGTAGCGCCGCTCGAAGGGATGCGCCGGCGCACCACCGCGCCGGTCCTCGATGCGCCCGGTCTCCCGATGCTGGCCGATCAGCCGGGTCAGTTGCGCCCTCGACAGCCCCGTCACCTTCGCCAGGTAGCGCCGGACCAGCCCCTTGTCCGACTTGCCGACCTGCCCGTAGTCCAACCGCACCAGCGCCCGGCGCACGAACTCGTAGACCGACCCCCGGTCGGCCCCCGTGAAGTCCACCGCCTCGCTGCCCTCGACGAAGGCGCGCACCTGGTCCAGCGTCCGGACCCTTTCGGTCTGTAGCGTCACGATCATCCTCCGATGATCCCGGACCCCGCGCTACAGGCTCACTTCTCGTTGGATTCACGTCCTCCCTTCAGGCTCATGTCTCGTTGGACAAGACTGTCGCGGGCGCGAGGGCAAGTGGTCCCACCGGCTGACCACGACATCGGGGGAGTGCCGTGACCGACACCCAACCTTCCAGAAAAACGAGATTTGTCGCGGCGTCTCTGCTATGGGGGTTCTGGGCGGTGAGCGCCTTGCCCTTGTTCGCCCTCTATTTCGAATTCCAGTGCCGCCAGCTCGGAGGGTGCGGGGCCGAATGGTGGTATTACGCCAGGCTCTACTCCCACTTCTTCCTCTATCCCGTCACCTTCGGCCTCATCTCGACCGTCCTGCTGCATCGTCCCTGGCTCCGGAGCGTCCACCATCTCTGCTCCTTGGCCGAAGACACGAGGACCGTGAAGGTCCTCGGCCTCGTGGCAATGCGGGCCGGCGTTGCGAAAATCGGCGTCACCACGCTCTCTGCCCTAGTGGTCGTCGTCTTCGCGAGCTGGGTGGAATTTACCCGCTCCACCCCGGCGCTCTGGTCGTTTTCACCGGATGTTCCGTCGCAAACCGGAGACGCCGGTGAAGCAGAGGGTCCGAACTGGTGGCTTGCACGTGCCCGAATCTTGATCGAAACGCGATGCCAGCAGGAGCCCCCTGCGATGTCGGGCGATTCGGAGGAAACGCAATCCGCCGTTGCGTCCCCACCCCTCTGCGGTCTCGTCCTGTCACTCTGCCCGGGCTCGGATCATCCGTTGTGCGGGCTTGTCAGGAGCTATTGCACGAATCGTCCCGAGGGTCTGGACAGCGGCGACAAAGACAAATTCGCTGGTGCATTGGACCAACTGAAGGAGCGAAACTATACATCGAAGACCGAGAGGGCTTACTACGTAGGATTCGTGGCGTTGACCACCCTGTTCACCTTCCTGTTCATGGCGATCATCGTGGAGATCACGTCGGTTTCGGAAACGTCGGAGAACCGGAAGATCCCGGAAGATGGGGAGAATCGGGAGAAGAAAGAAAGACATGGAAGGATCCGGCTCCTGTTGGCGGCACTCTTCTTCGCCTCGTTCTGGGTGTTGATGCGGGGCGCGTTTCTCACGGAGAAGCTGGCCATTTATCCGGAAGATCCCCTGCTCGAGCTCAACTACCTGATCTTTCTGGCGCTGGTGGCCCTCTACGTCCATATCGCCACCACCCTGTGGCGCGGCTCCAAACGCTACGAAAAGTATCTGAACGTCCTCCTGAGCATCGCGGGCGTCGCCGTCGGCGTCGTGGGGCTGTTCAAGGAATCTCTCTCCGCCACTTGGGTATCGGATTTGCTCGTCGGCCTCTTCGGAACCGGGGGATCGTCCTTGACCTACATCGGTGTGCTTCTGTTCCTGCTCATCGTCTACTTCCCGAACATCCTCCGATCTCTGGACGGAGACGTGAGCTCCGACGACCCGGGCCGGCCGGGCGCGACCTGATCTGCACCCCATATCTGAATTGCACGAGACGAATTGAGCCGATCCGGTCGCGGTCTGCGGGATACGGGACGGAGAACAACCGGGCGTTGAGGCGATAACGGGCAGGACGGCAGCCTGCGGAGCGCACCACTTCGGAGCAGGGTCGGCGCCCTGGATGCCACACATTCGAGCGCCATTGAGAACCAGCACGGCCTCGGTGGAAAGCGTACCGGCGTCCCGCATCTGTCCGTCGCGGCTCGTGAACCCGATTTCCAGGCCGCAGGGAGGGAGCAATTCGACGGAGTCGCCCACACCGCCGGCCGGCTCGCCCGAGCCCTTCGGCATGGCCGCCCCGTCAGACAGCCTCGGCCATCGCGCTCCGGCCAAATCGAACATCCACTTGTTTGCATGGCAGCGCCGGAACGCAACGGAATGCGCGTCATTCGCCTGCCGTCCGCTTACCCCGGATCCAGTCCTCGATCCTCAGAACCTCAATGCACTCGTAGTGTTTCCGGTTGCCTGTCACCACACTCGCTCCATGCGCCAGCGCGGTCGCGGCGATCATGAGGTCGGCGTCAGCCACGCGCCCTCCCCGCGCGTTCCAGCGTCGCTTTCCATCAGCCGAACTCAAGCGCGGACGGCAGGTCCAGAACAGGCAAGATCGCGAGGAACTCCGTGTTGCTGCCCGCGCGCGGTGGCGTCCCATCTCCGTCAGCCCCGCCGGCCGGCTGTTCGCCGAGGACCTGCTGGACGGCGCACGGGTGCGGCTGTTCGGGAAGGGGAGGACGGGTTCGGGGGAGTGTGCCGAGGCTGCCGCCGATGCCGCGGTCCCGGAGCGGGGTGCGGGCGCTTCAGGCGACGCGCGTCCGCACCTTGATCGGCTCTGCAACGTCCGGTACGCGAAGACGGGCGTCCGCAGCGCGCAACGCGCCGGCCAGCGCATCGAGATTGTCCGGCTTCCAGCGCGGCACGATGTCGATGTCGAAGGTCGCCCGCATCGCGCCGTGTGCGACCGCCGCCAGTCCGCCGACCAGTACGTAGGCGACCCGATGCCGATCCAGGAGACCGAGCAGGGACTCGGAATCGAGCGGCGGCGCGTTGGGATCACCCATTGCGAAGCTGGGCAGCGAGTGCGGTGAAGGCGTCGTTCGTTCGCAAGCGGTCTTCCACGCTACGGGCGAACGCCGCGTCGGCCGCCGCCTGCCGCTGCGGACTCGCGTCAACCAGCTCGACCCGAAGATCGAAGCCACAGGCATCGACGCACCGTCGCGCGGTGTCAATCGTCGGGCTGGATTGGCCCGTCTCGTACCGTGCTACGGCCGAGGGCGACATCCGCGCCCGCCTTGCGAGCTCGGCCCGCGTGAGGCCGGCCCGCTCCCGTGCCTCCCGGATCAGCACGCCCAGGGTCAGGGACATGTGCATTGGCGCCCGTCGCAACCCATTGCCCGATGATTGCCTCGCAAGCCTTCGGTCAGGCGACCACGAGCTCCCCGCCCGTGGCGCCGCCATGCGATGAAGAACCGCCGCCGTCGCAGGCGCGGCGCACTTCCTCGACGAGGATCGCGAGCCCGCGCTCGACCCGGTCCCAGTCGTCGGCGTAGCTGATGCGGATGCACTCGCGCTTGTGCGGCCAGTCGTCGTCTTCGAGCCCCGGGAAGAAGTAGTGGCCGGACACGACCACGACCCCGCGCGCCTTGAGCCGCCGGTACAGCTCGGCGTTGCCGATCGGGAGGCCGGGCATCCACAGCCACAGGAAGAACGCGCCTTCCGGGCGGTGGATGCGGACGCCGCAGCCGTCGAGCCCGGCCCGCAGCAGATCGAGGGCGCGCTCCGCCCGCTCGGCGTAGTGCGGGCGGATGACGTCGCGGCCGAGCGCGAGGACGTCGCCGCTCTCGACCAGATCCGTGGCGAGGGCGGGGCCCATGCTTCCCGGCGCGAGGCAGAAGATGGCGTTGGCCGCCCCGAGGGCCGCGATGATCTCCTCGTTCGCGATCACGATCCCGGTGCGAAGCCCCGGCAGCCCGAGCTTCGACAGGCTCATGCAAAGCACCGTGTCTTCGTTCCAGGCAAGCGTCGCGTCGCCGAAGACGATGCCGGGGAAGGGCAGCCCGTAGGCGTTGTCCACGATGAGCGGCACGCCGCGGGCGCGGGCGACGGCGCCGAGGCGCTCGACCTCCGCGTCGGTCACCACGTTTCCGGTCGGGTTGGTGGGCCGCGAGACGCAGATCGCGCCGACGTCCTCGATCGTGTCGAGCGCCTCGAAGTCCACCCCGTACTTGAACAGCATGTCCCCGAGGTCGGTGATGGTCGAGCGGCGCGAGACGAAGAGATCGGGCGTGAAGCCGAGGTCGGCATAGCCGATGTACTCGGGCGAGAGCGGCAGGAGGACGCGGCGCGTTCCCCCGTCGCCGTCCGGCCCCGCGAGCAGGTTGAACAGGGCGAGGAACGCGGACTGGCTGCCGTTGGTGACGGCGACGTTGCGCTCGCCCACCTCCCAGCCCTGCTCGCGCCGCAGGAGCTGCGCGAGGGCGCGGGCGAAGCCCCGATCCCCCGGCGGTCCGTCATAGTCCCCGATCGCCCGCTCGAACGCGCCGTGGCGCTGCATGAGCGCCTGCATCCGCACCCGGAAGACCCTCTCCGCGGCCGGGATGTGGCTCGGATTCCCGCCGCCGAGGTTGACGATCCCGCCGCCCGCGGCCACCGCTTCGCCGAGGTCGTCCATGAGCAGGCGCGTGCCCGACTCGCCGGTCAACCGCCTGCCGAATGCCGAAAGCTTCATGTGCGTGAAGGTGTGGACCGTGCGGATGTGGGCTTGATGTTCATGCCGCCACGGTATCACGCGGTCGTATCTTCATCGAGTTCCGGTGCTTGTATGCAACGACACCGTCCAGCCTGTTCTATCGGCATCCCGCTTGCCTCCATGAACGCCCGGGCAGCGACGGATCAGGGTTCGTACACGGTCAGCCTCCTCTTCGGCCGGCTCGGCCGGGCCCGGAACGTCGTGTCATCGCGGCGGCGCATCGTCGCGCCGACCCCTCTCTTATCCGGTTCGGTCTCCGGCCTGGCGGCCGATCCGTGACCCCTGTCCCATTCGTCATGGGCGCGACGTTCCGCACGGCGGGACCCTGTCCATGAGGCGGCGTGTTTCAGCCCGGCTTGCGTTCGGCCACACGCCGGCCCGGCCTTGCGGAAGGAAGGCCACGCCTTCCTCCATTCGGTACACCATTCTGCTACGGGAGCGACGACGCCATTCGGCCGGATCGGCATCGGCCTCGATTGCGAGCGCGGCCCTGCCGGACGGTTCGCGCCAGAGCTACAACGCCTTCCGGACGGATCGGCATCGTGGCGTCCATCGGGACCGGCGGCGCCCGATCGGTCGCCGGAGCGGCGGCGCCTCCCGAGCCACCCGGCGCCGGCTCAGGCCAGCGCCGCGCCGTCCGGCGCCACGCCGGTCGTCGCGTACCGCCACAGCGCCACCAGCAGCTTGCGGGCCAAGGCGATGACGAACACCATCCGTACCCGGCCCCCCGACGTCCCGGCGCGGGCGCGGAACCACTTCGAGAGCGCGCTCTGCGGCTGGTGGCGCAGCCAGCGCCACGCCAACTGCACCATCTGCGCGCGCAGCCACGGCGGCCCGGCCTTGTCGATACCCTGGCTGCGGGCCATGCCGCCGCTCGCCCACGGCGCGGGAGCGAGTCCCGCCCAGCCCGCGAGCTCACGGCGGTTGCGGAACCCGCGGCAGAACACCTCGCGCGCGAGGAGCACGGCGTCGTTGGCCCCGACGCCCCTGAGCCCGACGAGGCGGGCAATCATCGTGCCCGGTTCCCCGTCATCCTCCGGTGTCGCCCCGGAGACGGCCTGTTTCCCTCCATCGCCCTTCGGCGTCGCCCCGGAGACGGCCTGCTTCCCTCCATCGCCCTTCGGCGCTGCCTCGGACTTGGCCCGCTTCCCTCCATCCCCTGCCGGCGCCGCACCGGAGACGGCCTGCCTCCCACCGTCATCTTCCGGTGCCGCCCCGGACTTGGCCTGCTTCCCTCCATCCCCTGCCGGCGCCGCTCCGGAGACGGCCTGCCTCCCACCGTCATCTTCCGGCGCCGCCCCGGAGACGGCCCGCGCCACGATGCGGTCGCGTTCGGCCTCGACCTCCGCGATCTGGCTCTCGACCACTGCCAGAAGGGTGGTCGTGCGCCGGACCTCCGCGCGCAGGCCGGGCGGGAGCGGCGTCCCGTAGCCGGTGCGCGCCGCGTCCAGCCGCTGCGCGAAGTCCCTCTTGCGCGGGTCGAGGTCGAAGACCCCGTGCAGCATCAGCAGCCCCTTGACGGAGTTGGCCAGCATGGTGCGCTGCTTGACCAGGCGGCGGCGTTCGCGCAGCAGGCGCCGGCGGTCCTCCTCCTCCACGCTCGGGATCCGTACCGGGCTCATCGCCGACGGCTCGCCGCGGTCGAAGGCCGCCAGTGCCCGGACCATCCCCGCCGCATCCAGCCGGTCGGTCTTGGCCCGTCTGGCCTTGCGGCTGGCCGGCAGGCTCGCGGGGTCGAGCACGAGGGGTTCGATCCCGAGAGGCGCCAACCGGCGGGCGAGCCAGAAGCCCTCGTAGCCGGCTTCGTAGCCGCACAGCACCCGCGGGCGGGCGCCGTGCTCGCGTTCCAGGGCGTCACGCGCCCGGTCCACCAGTCCGGCCAGCGCGGCGGTATCCGCGGCCGGGAGGGTGTGGATCCCGATCCGGCCCGTGTTCCGGGCGTGGAGGGCGATCGTCCAGCTCTTCCGGCTGACCTCCACGGCCACGTACATCGTGTGGCCCGATGCGTTCTGCGCCTGCACTGCCTCGTTCGACGTTGCCATCGTCTTCCCTCCTCGTCCTGTGGGGTGAACACCCTGGGGCATCGTGCCATCGCGCCGATGCCGTATGGCGTCTCCGGCTTCGTCCTCGGGCAGAGGACGCCTCCGGGCGGCCGGACGGGGCTCGATTGGGGAGGAATGGAGAGGCGGTGGCAGAGGCGGTGGCAGAGGCGGTGGCGGGGGGGTTGACATCGTTCTTCTCATAAGAGAGCCTGCCCGAACATTCGGTGGGCGGGTCCCGTGGGGGAGGATGAGGCGCCATACATGATTCGCGTGAGCTCGATGAGAAGCCGAATCCCGAATCTCCGGCGGGGCGCCGCCTGTGCCCTGTCCTTGGCGTTCCTGGCGGGCGTGCCGCTGGCGGCGCCGGCGCAGGCGCAGACTACCTACACCTTGCCGGCGGTCCTTCCCGCGGACTCTGCGGGCCGGGAGGGGTTCTTGCGCATGGTCAGCCGTTCCGGGCAGGCCGGCACGGTGAGCGTGACCGCAATCGATGATACCGGGGAGCGATTCGGCCCGATCACCCTGGCGCTCGATGCCGAGGAAGCGGTCCATCTCACGTCCCGGGATCTGGAACGGGGCAGTACCGCGAAGGGGCTGCCTGTCGGCATCGGCAACGGTAGCGGCTGGTGGCGCCTGGCCTTGGAGACGGATCTGGCTCTGACTCCATTGGCTTACGTGCGCACCTCGGACGGCTTCCTGACGAGCATGCACGACGTCGTCCCCGTGGCGGAGGGAGTCCATCGGGTGCCGTTCTTCAACCCCGGCTCGAATATACACGGGCGGGTATACGGGCTATGCGCATCAAGAATTTGCTGGAAGCTGTAATTGCTATGACGGCGCTCAAAGTAGATTCTGGTCAGACCCGGATTACTTTCGGCGTGTTCCATCCTGCCCGCCACTGGGACAGTAGTACACGGTCCGAACGGTATGATGGGCGGTGAGTATCCGCCCGTAGGAAGGCATACAGGGGCATAGCGGGCGGTAGTGTGTAGCCCGCCGCTATGCAGTGTTAGCGAATTGCTAGAAATGACACAAACCCGGAGCATGGAAAATGAACCAATCCGATCCCATCAAAGAATCGAGCATATCCGGTGCCGTGACGAAACTGATTGAAGGATATTATGAAGCATACTTTCAGCCTGGCGACGAGTTGAAAGGATTGGTGCGGTTCTTATGTGCTTGGTTGGGATCAGTGACATTATTTGTACCCATGCCTTTGTTTGTTCCATACATTAGAGAGGCACTTTCCATCCCAGGAGGGATCTGGCAATTAGAGATTACTGCTCTTATGTGGTACGTTATTGGGCTTGCTTTTGTTTTTTCTCTGATCATCGGATGTTTGATCGCAAGATCGCGAACCCCTCACGGATATGTACGTTTATATCTGTCTGGCTTTGTGGTGACAACTTTTGTTGTCTTCACAATATACAAAGTTTTACCGGTTGGGTGATAATCAACATGCTGAACGCTTATCGCGCGAAGCGCGTAGCGAATCTTCATCACGCCTTCAGCACCTTACTCTATTACAATTCGCCGCATCCGCCGCGCAAGCGTCATTGGGTTTTTATGGTGGGCGGTACTGTGGGTCAGAGCCTACCGGCATCAGACTTCCCAAGGGGAGCAAACGGGCGGATAGGGCCGGCGGCTCGCGGACGAATCACGAGGGAGAGTGAACGATGAAGGCAGGGATGAAGACGTGGGCCGTGCTGTGCCTGGCGGTCCTGATCGGCTGGCCGATGGCGGCGCCGGCACAGACTACCCATACCCTGCCGTTGGTGCGGCCGGCGGACTTCTCCGGGCAGGAAAGCCTCGTGCGCATCGTCAACCGTTCGGCCACGTCCGGGACGGTGCGGATTACCGCCTTCGACGATACCGGGCGGCGCTTCGGGCCGGTCACCCTTACGCTCGGCGCCCGACAGGCGTTGAACATTACATCCGGCGATCTGGAACGCGGCAATGCCGCGAAGGGCTTACCCGTCGGGGTCGGGAACGGGAGCGGGAGTTGGCGCCTTGATCTGGCGACGGCGCTCACAATCGAGCCTCTGGCCTACATCCGCACTCCTGACGGGTTCTTGACGTCGATGCACGACGAGGCGCCGGTGTCGGAGGAGGGGAGTCATTGGGTTCCGTTCTTCAACCCCGGCTCGAATACATCGAAGGTAAGCCATCTTCGGATCATCAACCCCGGCGCGACGGCGGCGACGGTCACGGTAACGGGCCGTGACGCGGCGGGTGATGCGGGCTCGGGATCGGTGAGCTTGACGCTGCCGGCGGGCGCCGCGCGAACCCTGTCGGCGCAAGATCTCGAACGTGGCGGCGCGGGGTTCAGTGGGCGCTTGGGCGACGGTGCGGGAAAGTGGAGGCTGAACGTCAGATCGAGCGGCAGCATTCAAGTCATGAGCCTGCTGTCTACCCGGACGGGGCATCTGGCGAACCTGTCTACGGCGCCGTCGTATGCGGGAGGGGTTGCGCCGCCGCCACCACCACCACCACCGGGCGATGACCACGGCGATACTCTGGCCACGGCAACGGTTGTCGGGGTTCCTTCCACCACGGCGGGGCGTCTCGAAGAGGTCGGCGATTTAGATGTCTTCCGATTCGAGCTCTCGCGGGCGGGCCGTTTGCAGGTGCAGACAACGGGCGGCACCGATACTTTCGGAGTGTTGGGCCGGGTCGGCGATCCTGCTTCCATCGCGTTAGACGACGATTCCGGCGACGGAGCAAACTTCCATATCACACAAGAGGCGGCTCAGGCGGGCTCCTGGTCCGTCGCAGTGGCGGGCTATGAAGGCACTGCGACGGGCGCCTACACGTTGCAGGTCGAGCTTTCGGGGGCGCCGCCGCCTTCGGATTACGTTGGCGCGATAGCGGTCGGTTGGGTGGGTGAGTCCTGTAGCGATGGTTACGGGTGGAATGCTGCTTGGAATTATCGGGACCGGGATGCAGCGGTGTCGAAAGTGGAAGCCGACTGCCGAAGTCGCGGGCTCCTGCGTTGCGCGTGGGCAGTGACGTTCGCCAGTTGTGGCGCGCTGGCCTATGGTGAATCGGGTACTGCGGGATGCGGGCTGCGTGGCGGCTACGGGGCAACGCGATCCGCGGCGGAGAGCCATGCACTCTCGCGGTGCCGGGAGGACTTCTCGCGATGTACAACCCCGGTCGATTCCTCCTCCGGCCGCAACGCTTCCTATTGTAATGACGGGGCTCAAGCGGCGCGTAGGGTCGAAGCGCAATCGGACGGCTACATGACGGAGCCTCAATCCGGTACGTCGATCTCCGGGTCGCGTCTCATACCGGAACGTTCCCCGAGGCGTGTTGTTGAACCACGATAGGCACGTCTGCGGACGAATCACGGGGAGAGTGAACGATGAAGGCAGGGATGAAGGCGGCGACCGTGCTGTGCGTGGCGTTCCTGACGGGCTGGCCGTTGGCGGCGCTTGCGCAGAATACCCATACCCTGCCGTTGGTGCGGCCGGCGGACTTCGCCGGGCAGGAAAGCCTTGTGCGCATCGTCAACCGTTCGGCCACGTCGGGGACGGTGCGGATTACCGCCTTCGACGATACCGGGCGGCGCTTCGGGCCGGTGACTCTTACGCTCGGCGGCTTGCGGGACGCGAACATCACTTCCGGCGATCTGGAGCGCGGCAATGCCGCGAAGGGCTTACCCGTCGGGGTCGGGAACGGGAGCGGGAGTTGGCGCCTTGAGTTGGTGACGGCGCTCACAATCGAGCCTCTGGCCTACATCCGCACTCCTGACGGGTTCCTGACGTCGATGCACGACGAGGCGCCGGTGTCGGGAGGGGATCATTGGGTTCCTTTCTTCAACCCGGCTTCAAACACAACGAAGGTAAGCCGTCTCCGGATCATCAACCCCGGCTCGGCGGCGGCGGCGGTTACGGTGACGGGTCTCGACGATGGAGGCAATGCGGGATCGGGGACGGTGAGCTTGACGCTGGCGGCGGGGGCGGCGCGAACCCTGTCGGCGCAAGATCTCGAACGTGGCGGCGCGGGGTTCAGTGGACGTTTGGGCGATGGTGCGGGGAAGTGGAGGCTGAACGTCAGATCGAGCGCCAACATTCAAGTCATGAGCCTGCTGTCTACCCGAACGGGGCATCTGGCGAACCTGTCTACAACGCGGGCCGCGCCGGCCACGGCGCCGGGCGGATTCGTCGTTGCCGTTGGGTCTACGTCCGTGCGGCCTTTGGAGACGATCACCTTGAGCCTGCCCGGCGGGCTCGGCACGTCGGCCTACCGGGTGCATCTTGACCTATCGGGCGCGGGTACGTTCAGCGTCGCAGACACCATCGAGGTTGACGGGCTGACCACGGATCAGAACCAGCTTCTGATAGCGAGTCCGTTGACTCAAGCACTCCCGGATCGGAATACGGCGCATCGGCTCGCACTTCGCGTTCGGCGGGAGTCCGATCGGGCGTTAAGCAACATGCTTCGGCTCACCATCGACGACGTCACCATCCCGGCCAATCGTGCGGGTGTCCCGTCCGTCCTGCTTGAGGTCGTCCTGGAGGCGATGTATGGGGCTTCCGATGACCCGTTGCTTGCGCTCGGCGAGCCGTCCATCCATCCCGGTCTGATGGTCGAGTCGGCGCATCGGCTTGGTCTCGATACGGAGCTAGCGGACGTGCAGGCGAATGCGATTCTTCGAGAGATCACCGGCCTATCCGTGGCAACGATGGCAGCGGCGGGGCCATCGCCAACCGCCTACGGCCACGGCGCGCTTGTCGGTGAGAACGTGGGATGCTTGCTGATTCGGAGGGCGTGTGACGCGCTAAGGGATGCAATGGACTGCATCGGCGAGGGCATGGGCCGTTTAATCGCCGGCGGGACGTCGTTGAACGTTGAACGTTGCGCCACGGACTTCAGCCAAGAATACGTACAAGGGTGGCTGGAAGCGCCCGCGAACTGGCTGGCCTGGGGGCGTACTGCGCTCGCGGCTGCTCCCAAGCTGGCGGGGAAATTCATTTCCAAGTCGGCGCTTCAGCGGCTGAGCATCTCGGTCGCGACAACCAAGCCGATTACTGATGCACTCAAGACGGTTCGCACCGTGACCGATGCCGCCGAGAGCGCACGGGACTTCCAGCAGACCGCCACCGGGGCGTTGCGCGTGACGAAACGCGGCTTGCGCAATACCTATGAGTCACTGCGCGGCATCGGGCGATCCGCGACGCGCGAAAGTGCGACCCTGATCCGCGATGCGGAACGGGAGTACACAAGCCGCGCCCGGACCGATACCCAACGGGAGGCGATGGCGAATCTCATAAACGGACAGGATCGCATGAGGCAGGACGTCGAGGCCATCGAAGCGCTTGAGGACGTCTATACCGGCGATCAGGATCCGGAGGAGGGGATCAGCAATCTGCCCGACAACAACGGCAGCGGGATCCGGGAGGGCGACAGTTGCGACTCCGGCTATCAAGAATTCCCGCTCGACGACGAGACGTCGACCTGCGTCCTGGCGTCGCTGGTGGAGCCAAGCTGCTATGCGGGCTCGCGGCGCGTGCGTTCCCCCGACTTGGGGGATTCGTCTGCCTGCCTGTATTACCAGCTTGATTTCTTCCAGCCGGGCGGGGGGTGTCGCGAGAATTACGCGCGGGTGCGATTCCAGGGACGGGAGACTTGCCGTTGGTCCGAGCTTGGGGCGAATCAAGTGGCTTGGTACACGTTGCGGAAGGAGGAAGGCGAACCGCCACCGCCAAGTAATTGCGACGTGGATTATGTCCTCTCCCAATACGGCAGCGCGTTTCTAGTGAAACGTGGTTGTAGCGATTTCCTTATCGTCCAATACTGTTGCATTGGAAGTAGATTTTATGGGTGTGAGCGAACAAATAGTAGTTCACCAGGTGCCTGGGAATGGATAGGTCTCGGCCCACCTGCTACGGGGGAAACCTATGAAGAAGTAGAAAATGAACCGGGGCCTGGGGCGCACACAATGGCTTGCAACCCGACTACAAACGGATGGAGATATGTGTTTTGTGCATATCCACAGGCAAATCACGATTTGATCTCGGATTGGGATGGCAACCGAGAATTTACCTGTCCCGAACCATAACGGAAAAACTCGATTCAGTAGCCTGAATCAACCGGACACAGAATCTCCCGCGCAATAGGCCGCGGTAAGCTGACCTGACGTCGAGGGGTGCCGGGACGTAGCCCTATAGGCTCCACGGCGTCATCGGCGCCAGCGACGCAGTGATGGCCGGCCCGCGCTTGATAAATCCCGATGCTGGTGACGCGCAAAGCCCGGCGGTCCAGGGCCGTCGAGTAGCCAACCCTTCCGAACGCCTTTCGCGCGAAGCGAACCGTGCCGTCGCGCGCGCGGCAGTCGCGTGCAATGGCGATTATGACAACCCGAAGGGCCGCGAAGCGGGGCGGCGCTTCGACACTTCATCCGCGGGATACCCTTCGCGCCGGCGACGTGGCCGGGTTGACTCCGTGCTTGGCGCCGGCCGCTATGGCGGCGTTACCGTCCCGGCCTTACCCGTCCGCTTCGTCGCGAGCTCGGCGGTCGGCTTCCCGGACGTACCCGTTGGCCGGCGTATCGGGGATTGCGGGGTCCGGGAGCCGTCCCGGAATCCGTTTCCGGCTTCGCGGGCGTCCTGGCGTCCCGTGGGGCGCCGTCCGGGGTCCGGGCCGTGCCGGGGTGTGGTGCGGCCGGGGCGGTCGCGTCCCGTAGGGCGGCGTACAGGCGGCTTCGCGGGCGGGGCCGGACGTCGCGGTTGGCCGGCTTATCTCGTCGATATGTCTCTCGAGGTCCAGAGCGGGGTGCCCGTCGAGTCCGTTCCGGCGCGACGAGGATTCGTTACCGGCGAGATACCGCGGTCGAGCGCATTGGCGTTATCGGCGCGGTAGCGCACCTTGGGCGGGTGTGCTCCAATGAGGTCGGCTGCTGCGACGGGCCGGGAACAGGGGCGCGGCGGCGGCTTGGCGTGCTTGATGCGGGCTTGACCCTTGGAGGGCGGTCGGCGAGGATGGTCCACTCTCGCCACGATGGCGGACGAATCACGGGGCGGGTGAACGATGAAGACGTGGGCCGTATCGGCGAGGTGGGGCAATCAACGGAGGAGATACTGATGAAATACTTGAAGCGGTTGGCGTTCACTGGCGTTCTGCTGGTGAGTGGCGGCGGTGTGGCCGTCGCGGGCGTCTTCAATCCTGCGAAGCTTGAAATCCCCACGGAAGCGCACACGGGCGCCCTTGAGGGCATCGAAGAAGGGACGGACATTGCCCCGGTGTCGTGGGTACCGTCACTATCGCGCTTCTGCGATGGGGGGTGGGCTGCAAGGCGGAAGTAGCGAGCCGGATGAATCCTCGGCGTCGGTGCCTTCCGAAGTGTCCCGGTGCACGTGGGAGCGCAAGCGAGCCGTGCGAGGGCGGGCGCCGATTGGCGCCCGCCTTCAGGGATGATGCGCCGCCTGAAAGCAGCGGGATACCGCCCCGCCGACAAGGGCGCCGATCGGCAACCCTGCCGAGCGTAAACGCGGGTGATAACGCCGGCGGCGTCTCCTGATCGGTGAAGCTGCCGACCACGAGCCGACGAGGCTCGTGTAGACCAAGCTCTTGGCCGCCGCCTGCCGGAGTGTCCCGTAGTCTGTGCGAAGAATGAGCCGGACGTAGGGATACGAAGACAGGTGCCTGCGCCGGTTGGCGCACTTCAACACTTCTTCCGCGGAATACCCTTCGCGCCGGCGCCGTGCCGGGGTAATCCCATGCTTGGCGCCGGTCGCTACGGCGGCGTTACCGTCCCGACCTTACCCGTTTGCTTCGTCGCGAGTCCGGTCCCGAGCGTCCCGTAGGGCGGCGGGCGGCTTCGCGGATGTACCCGTTGGCCGGCGTATCGCGGGGATTGCAGAGTCCGGCCGCCGGACCGGAAACCGTTTCCGGCTTCGTGGGCGGCCTGGCGTCCCGTAGGGCGGCGTGCGGGCGGCTTCGCGGGCGCGGTAACGTCCCGGTAGCGAGCCGAGCGGCGGGCGGCTACTGCTCGGCTTCCTGTTCGTAGAAACGGGCCACGGCGCCGCGGGCGGCGCTCTCGCGGGCGGTGTACCGGGCTACCGTCGTCTCCGATCGCCAGCCTCCAGCCTGCATGATCGCGGGCATCTCGATACCCTTCGACCGGGCGAGGTCCTGCGCCATCCCGATCCGGCATCCGTGGCTTGAAACCCCTTCCAGTCCGGCGGCCTTCGCGGCGGCTTGGATGCGGCGCTTGATCTGCCCGGTGCTCAAGCCGAAGACGGGCGCGGTGTCGTCGGCGCCGCGGCGGATCGCGTCGAGCGCGGTGACGGTGATCGGGGCGAGGTACGCGGTGGTGTCGGCATCCGTCTTCCGGCTGGCTGCTCGCCGTGGACCGGCCGACCGGTGCGCGGATGCGGCTGTTCGGGAAGGGGGGGTCGGGGGAGTGTGCCGAGGCTGCCGCCGATGCCGCGGTCCCGGAGCGGGGTGCGGGCGCTTCAGGCGACGCGCGTCCGCTCGCGGTTGAGAACGAGCACGTCACCGATGGAGAGCGTGCCGACGTGCCGGGTCCGCCCGTCGCGGCTCAGGAATTCGACTTCCAGGCTGTCGGGAGGGAACAGCTCGACGATGGTGCCCACGTCACCCGCCTGAATCTCCGGTTCGCCCGAGCCGTTCAGCACGGCTACCATGTCCAATAGTTTCAGTTGTCGCGGCCTGGCCACTTCGAGCTTCCGTTTTCCGGTTGAGAGGTCATGGAATGTAGCAGGTAACCAAACGTGAACCGCCCGTCGTGAGGCGCCCTCTGAGGCATTCTGCCGGTGCGACGGCCACGAGATGAGGCAGGGGCAGCGCTGCTACCGGCTGGCGGTGCGCATCTGCTCGACGGTGCCGGTGAGCCGGCCGAGCGCTTCCCGGTCGGCCCCCGCCTCCGCGCGCAGGGCGCGCGCTTCGGACTGCCACGCCTCGCGGTCGGCGCGGGCTTCTTCATGAAGCCGGTCACGCTCCTTCTGCCATGCTTCCAGGTTGGCGCGGTCTTCGGCCTTGGTCGCCAGTTCGTCCCGGCGCGCATCCCGGTTCCTTTTCCGCCGGAGCCATGGTGGTCCCGCCGCCGACCCGGTTTCGGACCATCCGGAAACGGCCTGTGGATCTGCCGGCCGGGACGCGGGTGCGGCCATTCGGGAAGGGGGGAGGGCGGTGGGTCCGGTGGAGTGTGCCGAGGTTGCCGCCGAGGCCGGAACGGAGTGCCGGCACTTGGCGGCTGAGGATATGATCCGCCGGTCCGGGCGGCAGCGGCAGCGGAGACCATCATGCAGAGCACCGCGCAGTCGCTGTCGGTGTACTTCGAGCGGCGCATGGCCCGCATCCTCCTGCTCGGGATCGTCAGCGGCTTTCCCTGGGTCCTGATCGGCAGCGCGCTGAGCCTCTGGCTGAAGGAAGACGGCCTGAGCCGCACCACCATCGGCTGGGCCGGCCTGATCTTCGGGGTCTACGCGGTCAACTTCCTGTGGGCGCCGCTGATCGACCGGCTGCGGGTGCCCTGGCTGACGCAGCGGCTCGGCCACCGCCGCGCCTGGATCGTCACCCTGCAAGGGGTGATCCTGGCCTGCCTGGTGCTGTGGAGCGTCATCGATCCGACGGCGAACCTGGCCGGCGTGGTCGCGGTCGGCCTGGTCATCGCCATTGCCTCCGCGACCCAGGACATCACCATCGACGCGCTCCGGATCGAGCAGATCGGCACCGCGGAAGGCGAATCCATGGCCGCGGGGGCGGCCGTCGCGGTGGTGGGCTGGTGGACCGGGTACAAGCTCGGCGGCGCGCTCGCGCTGGAGACGGCGCAGGCCTTCCAGGACGCCGGGGTCGAGGACTACTGGCAGGCCGCCTTCCTCGTGCTCGGGGGGGTGGTCGTCCTCTGCAACGTCGGCCTCATGTTCGTGCGCGAGCCGCCGCCGGCGGAGCGCATCGCCGCCCAGGCGCAGGACGAGCATCGGGTCGCCTCGCGCTTCGGCCTGTCCGGCGGGGTCGGCCGCGCCGCCGCCTGGCTCGCGGGCACCGTGGCCGGCCCCCTGATGAGCTTCTTCCGGCGCAACGGCTTCGCCATCGCCGCCGCGGTGCTCGGCTTCATCTTCCTGTTCAAGATCGGCGAGGCCTTCCTGGGCCGCATGTCCCTGCTCTTCTACAAGGAGATCGGATTCTCCAAGACCGACATCGCGCTGTACTCCAAGGGGCTGGGCTGGGTCACCACCGTCGCGTTCACCGTGCTGGGCGGGCTGTTCGCGATCCGGATGGGGCTGGTGCGGGCCATGTTCCTGGCCGGCATCGCCATGGCCCTGACCAACCTCCTGTTCGCCCTGCTCGCGTGGACGGGCAAGTCCGAGGCCCTGTTCGCGGCGGCGGTGGTGGCGGACGACCTCACCAGCGCCTTCGCCACCGTGACCTTCGTCGCCTTCATCTCAATGCTGGTGGACCGGACCTACACCGCCACCCAGTACGCGCTGCTGGCCTCCATCGGGACGGCGGGAAGGACCCTGTTCGCCGCCTCCTCCGGCGCCCTGGTGGACTGGCTGGACGGCGACTGGGGCACGTTCTTCGTGATCACCACGCTGATGGTGATCCCGTCGCTGGTGTGCCTGTGGGCCATCCGCGAACGGCTCGGGGCCCTGCTGGCCGGGGCGCGGGTGCGGCTGCTCGGGAAGGAGGTGGAGGGCGGGGCCGGGGGAGCGGGCTGAGGCCGGCGGTCTCCATCGCATCGCTCTGTCCGTGAATCCCCCTCGCGCCTGCCGCCTTCCGGCCGGAACGTGTCTGGAGACCCCAGGCGAGGATCCATGCGAAGGAGAGGTCCATCGGGGTCGTCATCGAGCTCCGGCGCCATGTTCGTGCGTGAGCCGCCTCCGGGGGAGCGCATCGCCGCCCAGGCGGAGGACGAGCATCGGGTCGCCTCGCGCTTCGGCCTGTCCGGCGGGACCCTGTTCATGAGGCGGCGTGCCTCGGCCTCCTTCGGCAGGACGGACCGGCTCATGCCGTCGGTGACGGTATCGAGACGCCGGCGCTCGCGCCGTGGGGGATCGGGGCGGCGGGATCAAGGGCATAGAGGACTCCCCCGGCGACCGCGGCGGGTTCGGGCACGCCCTCCGGCGGCTCCGCGGGGAAGGCCCGGCGCCGCAGCGCGGTGCGCATCGGCCCCGGGTGGATGCAGACGACCCGCGGCGTGCCGGCGGCCTCGACCTCCTCGGCGAGGACCCGGGCCAGACCTTCGACACCGGACTTCGACGCCGCATAGGCGCCCCAGTACGCACGAGCGCATCGGCCGACGGTATCGCCGATGAACACCACCGCCGCGTCCGGCACGGACTGGAGCAACGGGAGGCAGGCGGCCGTGACGAGGAAGGGCGCGTTCAGGTTGACGTGGACGGTGCGCAGCCAGTCCGCCGGCTCCAGGTGCGCGAGCGGCGCGAGCCCGGAGAAGGCGGCGGCGGCGTGCACGATGCCGTGCAGGCGCCCGTACGCCTGCCCGATGCGTCCGGCCAGCTCCGCGTAGTCCCCGGGACCCGCGCCGGAGAGATCCATCGGGTAGAGGGCGGGCGGCGGGCCTCCGGCCTCGACGATCCGGTCGTGGGTCTCCTCGATCTTGCGCACCGTCCGCCCGAGCAATACGACCTCGGCCCCACATCGTGCGGCGCCGATCGCGACGCCGCGGCCGAGTCCGCCGCCGGCGCCGGTGACGAGCACCGTGCGGCCCGCGAAGGCATCGGGTGCGGGGAGGTAGTCGCCGGGGATCGAGGTGGTCATCGTGGGTCTCCGCTGGTTCGTGCAGGGTGTTTCGAGGCCGGGGTGTTTCAAGGCCGGGGTGTTTCGAGGCCGGGGTGTTTCGAGGCCGGGGTGTTTCGAGGCCGGGGTGTTTCGAGGTCAGGGTGTTTCGAGGCCAAGGTGTTTCGAGGCGTTGTGCGGGACGTTCCGGAGGGAAGCTCCAGACATTGCCCGCCGATCGCCGGGACGTTGCCCGGACGTGCTCCACGGCAAGGCGTTCAGCCGGCGCGGAGTGCGGTTCGCCATGCGATCCACAGCTTGCGGAGCGGCGTGATCGAGGCGGGGAGCTGCGGTGCCGGGGATGGCTTTCGGAGCGCGCGCTCCAATGCCGCGAGCTGGATGTGCGCGAGGATCAGATAGGCCAGCGCCACCGGGCCGGCATGCTCCGGCACCTCGCGAGCCACGCCGGCGAGCATCCGGTGGGCGCGGACGCGCTCCTCGGCGATCCGCCGCGCCGCACCGCGGGAATCGTCCTCGATCCGCTGCCCGCCTGCTCGTCGTGCCGCGGCGTCCGGGACGTCCCCGGCCCGCTCCCCGGCGCTTTCCCGTGCCCCGGCGCCGGGGCTCCCGCCGGGGCGCCCGTTGCCGGTTCGCCGCGCCGCTCGGCCGAGGCCGCCGTCCATGCGCTCCCCGGCGGCTCCTCGTGCCGTGGTGCGGGGGACTTCAGGGCCGATCCGCCCCGGCAGCTCCGGCGAAGCCTCGGGGATGCGCTTCAAGCCGGATCGTACGCTCGGGGCGCCGGCCAGCATCGCGGCTTCGAGGGCGGCTCCGAGCGCGCGGACGTCATCGGGGGGATTGGAGCCCGTCGCGGTCACCGCGGCGCAGAGCTCCGCCGTGCCGCCCCCGACGTCTTCGCAGAAACGGTCCCGTGCCGCCCCGGATTCGAATCCGCCCGCGGCCGAGGCGCGGGCGATCGCCGAGAGCATCGCGAGCGCTTCCTGGCGGCGCCAGAACCGTGTCCCGCCGTGGCGGGTGATCGCCACCGCCACGGGATGGTGGGCCCGGCCGTCGCGCGCCTCCAGGATCTCGTTGCTCCACCAGTTGAGCTTGTGGGCACGCACGTCGGGATCGGCGATGGTGTCGATGATGCCGGACAGGGTATGTCTCAAGGCATGGACCGCGACGATCGCGAGGCGTTCGGGGGCGCCGGTGAAGAGGGTGGCGTAGTGGAGCGACGATCCGGGCGGCGCCGCTTCGTCGAGGCAGTAGCCGTCGGGGTCCATGCGCTCACCGCCCGGCAAGCGCGGGGTGGGCTCCGTTCGTGATTCCGGCCGTCACGAGATCGACCTCACCGTCCGGCGAGCGCCAGACGGACCCAGGCAAGCAGCTCTCCCGGTGTGGCGGCCTCGACGTCGGCCCCCCACCCGCGCGGCGGATCGTCGGGATCGATGTAGCCCCATCCCGCGCTCAGGGTGATCATCCCGGCGGCCCGGCCCGCCTCGACGTCGGAGCGGGAGTCTCCGACATAGGCGGCGGCGCCCGGCGTGACCGACAGGCGCTCGCAGGCGAGCAGCAAGGGGGCAGGGTGGGGCTTGGGATGGGCCGCGGTGTCGCCGCTCACGATGCACGCCGCCCGCCGGTGCAGGCCGAGCGCTTCGAGTAGCGGTTCGGTGAGCCATGCGTGCTTGTTGGTGACGACGCCCCAGCGCACGCCGTGCCGTTCGAGGATCGCCAGGACCGGGTTCATCCCGGGAAAGAGCCGGGTGCGGGCCGCGACGCCGTTGCGGTAGCGTTCGAGGAAGCGGCGCCGCACCCGGTCGCTCCGCGCGGGATCCGCGTCCCGGGCGAGCACGCCCGCGAGCATCGCCCGGGTGCCGCGCGACACCAGGGGTCGCAGCCGCGCCTCGTCCACCGCGCCGGCGCCGATCTCGCAGGCCACCGAATCGAGGGCGGCGGCGAGGTCGGGGAGGGTGTCGCAGAGGGTGCCGTCGAGGTCGAACAGCACTGCTTCGAGCCGCTGCGCCGGCTCCGCGGCATCAGCCCGCATCACTTCGGCTCACGGGTTTGCCCGCGGACGCGGGGGCATCGGGACGGGCGCAGCTCATCCGTCTGCGTCTCAAGCGGTCTGCCCGCGGACGCGGGGGGCATCGGTGTCCGGATGCGACATGTTCCTTTCCGTATGCGGGTCTGTCCGCGGACGCGGGGAAATCGGCTGCGTGGAAGACAGCCGGGGCGCCGATGCACTCGGAAGCCCACCGGCACGCCCGGTCCGGCCTTTCCCTGGCCCTGCCGCGGTCCTGCCCTCGCATCGCGGCCCGGTTCGGCACACGGGTTCATCCATTCGCCGGGGCCTCGAACGCCGCGAGATAGTTGACCGCGGGGTCCCGGCGGAGCCGGAAGCGATCCGTGAAGGGAGACCAGGCGACGCCGGTCACGTCAACGAGCCGCAGACCCGCCATGCGCCCCCACGCCGCGAGCTCCGACGGCCGTACGAAGCGCGCGTAGTCGTGGGTGCCCCGCGGCAGCATCCCGAGGACGTACTCGGCCGCGACGATCGCGAGCGCGTAGGACCTCGGGTTGCGGTTGATGGTCGAGAAGACGACCGTTCCTCCGGGGCGGACGAGCCGCGAGCATGCGGCGACGAGGCCGGGGGCGTCCGGGACGTGCTCGATCAGTTCCATGCAGGTGACGAGGTCGAAGCGTCCGGGATGTGACCCGGAGAGCGCCTCCGCGGTGGTCGCGCGGTAGTCGACGTCGAGGTCCGATTCTTCCAGGTGCGCGCGGGCGGCCGCGAGGGTGTCCTCGGATGCGTCGATGCCGATGACCGCCGCGCCGCGGGCCGCGAGCGATTCACTGAGCAGCCCGCCACCGCAGCCGACGTCGAGAACGCTCGCGCCCGCGAGATCGGCATGGCGCGCGACGTACTCGGTACGGATCGGGTTGAGCCGGTGCAGCGGGCGGAACTCGCCCTCCGGGTCCCACCAGCGGGAGGCGAGGGCGGAGAACTTCGCGACTTCGTCCTGGTCGACGTTGGCGCCTGTCGCGCCTGCCGTACCCGCCGCATCCGCGGGTGAAGGGCCGATACTCACCCTTTCCTCTCCAGGGGCATCAGCGTCGCTTCGCCCTCGGGGCGCCGCGGTCGGACCGCATTCGGCCGGAAATCCCCTGCCCGGCTCACCGCGGCTCCCCGCCGATCCGCTGCCGCCAATGCTCCGCCCGTTCCAGCACCTGACCTTCATCGACGGTGAGCAACTCCCCCTCCGCGAGCACCGGGCGGCCGGCGATCCAGACGTGGCTGACCTGCCGCCGCGAGGCCGAGAACGCCACCTGCGAGGCCGCGTCGTACACCGGCTGCGACTCGATCGCCGAGAGATCGACGGCGATCAGGTCCGCCGCCTTTCCGGGCCGGAGGCTGCCGATGGCGTCCTCCTTGCCGAGCGCCCGCGCGCCCCCCATCGTCGCCATCGCGATCGCCCGGTGGGCGGGCGCCGCGGTCGCGTCGCCGGCGACCGCCTTGGCCACGAGGCTCGCGGTGCGCATCTCCTGGATCATGTCCAGATCGTTGTTGCTCGCGGCGCCGTCGGTGCCCAGCGCGACGTTGACCCCCGCCGCGAGCAGCTTCGCGACCGGACAGAAGCCGCTCGCGAGCTTCAGGTTGGACTCGGGGCAGTGCACCACGTGTGCGCCGCACTCCGCGAGCCGTTCGATCTCGCCGTCCTCCAGCGCGGTCATGTGCACCGCCATGAGCCGCGGCGACACGAGCCCCAGCCGGTCCAGGCGCGCGAACGGACGCGCGCCGTCCTGCGCGAGCGCGCCCTCCACCTCCCCGGCCGTCTCGTGCAGGTGGATGTGGACGGGTACGTCCAGTTCGTCGGCCAGGGTCCGGATGCGCTCCAGCGGCCCATCCGATACCGTGTATGGCGCGTGCGGCGCGAACGCGGTATCGACGAGGGGATGGGATCGGAACTCGTCGTGCACCTCCGTCGCCCGCGACAGGTACTCGCCCGCGTCCTTCGCCCACACCGAGGGGAAGTCGAGCACGATCATGCCGAGCACGCAGCGCATGCCGGCCGCCGCCGCCGTGCGACCTGCTTCGTCCGGATGGAAGTACATGTCGTTGAAGCAGGTCGTGCCTCCGCGCAGCATCTCGGCCACCGCGAGCATCGTCCCGTCCCGCACGAACTCTTCGCCGACCCAGCGCCGTTCGGCCGGCCAGACGTGCTCCTCCAGCCAGCGCATGAGCGGCAGATCGTCGGCGAAGCCGCGCAGCAGGGTCATCCCCGCGTGGGTATGGGCGTTGACGAGTCCCGGCAGGACCACGTGTCCGGGGAGTGCGACGGTCCGGGTTGCGGTGTAGCCCGAGCGCGCCTGGGCCTGCGGCAGGATTGCGCCGATGCGTCCGTCGTCGATGACCACGGTGTGATGCTCCAGCACGACGCCTTCCGGCTCGACCGGAATCACCCAGCGGGCTTCGATCAGGGTATCGACCGATTGCATGGCGGTGGCGGGCTGCGAAGTGGATGGTTTCGGAAGATCGGGCGCCGGTGCAATCGCGTGACTTCGGTGTTTCACGATAGCAGATCGGGGCGGCCGTCATTCCCCGCGGAAGCGGGGGCAGGCTCCGCGAAAGCGGGAATCCACTTCAATCGTGAAAGTCTCCGGATTCCCGCTTGCGCGGGAATGACGGCCTGGGATCCCGGAGTCCGTTCGTCCCCCCCGGAGTTCGACCGTTCCCCCTGAGCCCATCCTCGGCTCGACCGGGGAAATGTTCCCGCTCCCCGCTTTCGCGGGCACAAGCTTCGCGGGAATGACAGGTCTTTGATTCATACGACCTCAAGTTTCGGGATTCAAAATGCCTGAATCAGGCGATGGATTCCCGCTTTCGCGGGAATGACGACCAGCCTGAAAGCAACGCGTCTCGCTGAAATGACGTCATTCCCGCGAAAGCGGGAATCCATTTCGGTCAGCGAATCCCGAAACTTGAGATACGACAATCAGGGCAACTCCACACGTCCTGCAACGGCTGGGCGGGAGCGAAGGCGGTTGCTTCACGCTCGCCGCGGCGGACGCCTGAACGCCGGTGGTGGCGACGCCAGGCGCCCGCTCTTTCGATGAAGGATCAGGGACCGATCAGGCGTTCATCTGGGTGACGAACTTGCTCGTCAGGTAGGCGTCGAGGCCCTCGATGCCGCCCTCGTGGCCGTATCCGCTCTCCTTGACGCCGCCGAACGGGGTCTCGGCGAACGAGATCGCGCAGTGGTTGACCCCGACCAGCCCCGTCTCCAGGCGTTCGGAGACCTGGGCCGCGCGCTCGGTGCTGGTGGTGAAGGCATACGCGGCGAGGCCGAACTCCAGGCCGTTGGCCTTCTCCATCACCTCGTCGAAGTCCGTCCACGGCTGCATCGGGGCCACGGGGCCGAAGGGCTCCTCGTACATCATGCGGGCGGTGTCCGGCACGTCCGCGAGCACCGTGGGCGAGTAAAAGTAGCCCTGGTTGCCGACCCGCTCACCGCCGGTGGTGACGTCCGCGCCGCAGCCGCGGGCGTCGCTCACGAATTCGTCGATCGCGGCGACCCGCCGCGGGTTGGCCAGGGGACCCATCTCCACCGCCTCGTCCAGGCCGTTGCCGAGCTTCATGCCGGAGGCGATCTCGGTGAACTTCTTCACGAACTTCCCGTACACCTTTTCGTGCACGAAGAAGCGGGTGGGCGAGACGCAGACCTGGCCGGCGTTGCGGAACTTGCCGCCGGCGGCCACGGTGGCGGCCTTGTCCACGTCCACGTCGTCGAAGACCACCACCGGCGCATGCCCGCCGAGCTCCATGGTGGTGCGCTTCATGCCGTCGGCGGCAAGGCGGGTCAGGTGCTTGCCGACCGGGATGGATCCGGTGAAGGTCACCTTGCGGACGATCGGCGAGGGGATGAGGTGCTCGGAGACCTCGGAGGGCACGCCGAACACGACGTTCAGCACCCCCTTGGGCAGGCCCGCCTCGTGCAGGGCGCGGGCCATCGCCACCGCGGTCCCCGGAGTCTCCTCCGAGGGCTTGACGATGCACGAGCAGCCGGCGCCCAGCGCGCCCGCCATCTTGCGCGCCGGGGTCACCGCCGGGAAGTTCCAGGGCGTGAACGCCGCGACCGGACCCACCGGCTCGCGGACGACCATCTGGCGGGCGCCGGGGAGACGGCTCGGGATCAGGCGGCCGTAGGCGCGGCGGCCTTCCTCGGCGTACCACTGGAAGATGTCCGCGGCGACCTTCACCTCGATGACCGCCTCGCCCAGGGTCTTGCCTTCCTCCATGGTGAGCGTGCGTCCGATGGCGTCGGCGCGCTCCCGGATCAGCTCTCCGGCCTTCCACAGCACCCGGCTGCGCTCGTAGGCGGAGGTGTCGCGCCAGACCTTGAACCCTTCCGCGGCCGATGCCAGCGCGCGATCCAGATCGTCCTTCGAGGCGTGGGGGAGGAACGCGAGGGTCTCTTCCGTGGCGGGGTTGACGACGTCTTCGCCGGCCCCTTCGCCGCCCTGCCGGAATTCGCCGTCGATGTACAAGGCGAGCTCTTCGTACATGTCTTCGGTCTCCTGTGCTCAAGATCGAGGTATCTGCCGGAGCCGCTCGTTGCCGCCCCGGCCGGGAATGGAATCGGAGGTCTTGCCGGTATCGCGTTGCCGGCCGGGGTCGAGGATCCGGCCGGAACGGCCCGCGTGCCGCGTGGCCCGGGGCTTCGGCAGGCGGCGGCAGGATAGCCCAGTGAGGATCCGCGTTCCACCTCGGGGCGCGACGATGCGCAACGATTCGCAAGCGCACCGGGCCGCATCGCCGACCCGTATGGCTCGCTCCTTCCCGGACTCCGCGGGCTTGCATGGAACAAGACCATCCCTCGCCCGTCTGCGACGCCGGCCGCTCACAGCGCCGCGTTGCGCAGCCGCAGGGCGTTGGTGACCACGGAGACCGAGCTCGCGCTCATGGCGGCGCTGGCGAGCATCGGCGAGAGCAGCACCCCGAGGAACGGATACAGCACGCCGGCCGCGACCGGGATGCCGATCGCGTTGTAGGCGAAGGCGAAGAACAGGTTCTGGCGGATGTTGCGCATCGTGATCCTCGAGAGCGCGCGGGCCTTCGCGATTCCACGAAGGTCTCCTTCCACCAGGGTGATGCCGGCGCTCTCGATGGCGACGTCGGTACCGGTCCCCATCGCGATGCCCGCGTCGGCGCGGGCCAGCGCGGGCGCGTCGTTGATGCCGTCGCCGGCCATCGCGACGACGTGCCCCCGGGCTTGCAGCGCCGCGATGACGCCGTGCTTCCCATCCGGCGCCATGCCGGCGTGGACCTCGTCGATGCCGAGCGCGCCGGCCACCGCGCGGGCCGTGGTCTCGCCGTCGCCGGTCAGCATCACGATGCGAAGACCGCCGGCCCGCAGCGCCCGGAGGGCCGCCGCCGCATGAGGCTTGACGGGATCCGCGACCGCGACCAGGCCCGCCGGCTCGCCGTCGATGGCCACCCACGCCACGGTCTCTCCGCGCGCCCGCAACGATTCGGCGCGAGCGACGTCGTCGGCGGCGGGTACGACCCCCGAATCACGCATCAGCGCCTCGTTCCCGACCAGGACCCCGGCGCCGCCGACCTGCCCGCGGACGCCGCGTCCGGTGACCGATTCGAACTCGCCGGCCGGCTCGATGCGGAGACCGCGGGCCGCGGCGCCTCCCGCGACGGCCTCCGCCAGCGGATGCTCGCTCGAACGCTCGAGGCCCGCCGCGAGGGCCAGCCACCGTTCTTCGGCGACGCGCCCCAGGGTGATGGCGGCGCTCAATACGGGGCGGCCTTCGGTCAGGGTCCCGGTCTTGTCGACCACCAGGGTATCGGCCTTGGCAAGACGCTCCAGCGATTCGGCGTCCCGGATCAGCACCCCGTCGCGGGCGCCGCGGCCGATGCCGGTCATCACCGACACCGGGGTCGCCAGCCCGAGCGCGCACGGGCAGGCGATGATGAGCACCGACACCGCCGCCACGAGGGCGTTGGCGAGCGAAGGCGCGGGGCCGAACGCGGCCCAGCCGGCGAAGGTGGCGAGCGCCGCGACCCCCACCGCGGGTACGAACCAGGCCGCGACCGCATCCGCAAGCGTCTGGACCGGCGCCCGCGATCGGCCGGCGGAGGCCACGAGCGCCGCGATGCGCGCGACCAGCGTCTCCGCTCCGACGCGGTCCGCACGCATCGTGAACGTCCCGGCCTGGTTCACCGTCCCGCCGCGGACCTCGTCCCCGGCGCCGCGCTCGACCGGGATCGGCTCCCCGGTGAGCATCGATTCGTCGATGCGGGTCCGGCCGTCGAGCACCGTGCCGTCGGCCGGCACGTGCTCTCCGGGCCGGATGCGGAGACGGTCGCCGGCCTCGATGCGATCGAGCGCGACCTCGCGCTCCTCTCCATCCGGGCCGATCCGCCGCGCGACGGCGGGCGCGAGGGTGAGGAGGCGGCGGATCGCATCGCCCGTCCGCGCACGGGCACGAAGCTCCAGCACCTGCCCCAGGATGACCAGGGTCACGATGACCGCGGCGGCTTCGAAGTAGAGCGGGGGGGCGCCGTCCACGCGGAACGCCTCGGGGAGCGAGTCCGGGAACAGCAGCGCGACCGTGCTGGCGAGCCACGCGGCGCCGGTGCCGGCCGCCACCAGGGTGAACATGTTGAGCTTGCGGGTGGCCAGCGAGGTCCAGCCGCGGGAGAAGAACGGCGCCCCGCACCACAGCACCACCGGGGTGGCGAGGGCCGCCTGGAGCCATCCGAACCACACCGGCCCGAGCCAGCGCCGCGCGTCGAGTGCGGGGACCATCTCGCTCATGGCGATCGCCAGGACCGGCAGGGTCAGGGCGCAGGCGATCACGAGCCGGCGGCGCATGTCCGCGAGCTCCGGGCTCGGGGCGTCGCCGGGCAGCACCGCCTTCGGCTCCAGGCCCATGCCGCATTCCGGGCAGTCTCCGGGGATCTCGCGAACGACCCCCGGATGCATGGGGCAGACGTATTCGGTGCGCGCCGGTGCGGACATCCGCGGTTCGAGCGCCATGCCGCACTCCGGGCAGTCCGCGGGGACGTCGCTGCGCACCTCGGGATGGCAGGGACAGGTGTAGTCGGTCCCGGCGACCGGTGGCGGAGCGGCCGGCTCCCTCTTTGCGAATCGATCCCGCGACGATGCGGTGGTGGTGTGGGAGCTCGCGGAGCGCGCATGGTGCGCAGGAGCGGATGCCGGAGCCGGGGATGCGGTGGCCGCGTGCATGGCCTCGGAGGCCGGCGCCGCGGGCTCGGCGAAGCGCGCCGGATCGGCCTCGAATTGCTCCCGGCAGCGCTCTCCGCAGAACCAGTAGCGGCGTCCTTCGTAGCGTGCCGTCGCGCCGGGGCGGACCCGCTCGACGAGGGCGCCGCATACGGGATCGTCCGCGTGCGCGTACCGCTCGGGTGCGGCCAGAAACCGGTCCTTGCACCCTTGGCAGCAAAAGCCCACCGCGATTCCCTCGCGCACGCAGGCCGCGCGCGCAGCGGCCGGATCCGCCCGCATCCCGCACACCGGATCGTGGGTGGCGGGCGCGGGGGCGGTTGCAGCCGGATCACCGCGCGTCTGGCCGGTGGTGCTCATCGCGTTGCGCTCCTGGTCGGGTGCGGCAAGGCTGGACCTTCCAGTAGATGGAAAGTCGACAGACTCCCGGACGGCGGAGACCGAGGCGTCCGGTCCGGCGTTGTCCGGGAGCGGACCTCCACTTGCCGCGGGGTGGTCCGCACCGCTGCCCGTGCAGCCGTTCCGTTCCATGCCTGGATGTTGCGGGCGATTCGGGACGGCCGGGTCGCTCACGCCGCGTCTTCCTTGATCATGTCGGCGCCCTTCTCGGCGATCATGATCGTGGGCGCGTTCGTGTTTCCGGAGGTCAGGGTGGGCATGATGGAGGCGTCGATGACGCGCAGCCGCTCGACCCCGTGCACGCGCAGCCGATCATCGACCACCGCCATCGGATCGTGGCCCATCTTGCAGGTGCCGATCGGGTGGTAGGCGGTCTGGGCGGTTTCGCGGCAATACTCGAGAAGCTCCTCGTCGGTGCTGCGGTCGGCCCCCGGCCTCAGCTCGTGCGCCCGCCAGGCGTCCATGCGTGGATGCTCCATGATCCGGCGGCTGATGCGCATGCCGCCCAGAAGGCTGATGCGGTCTTCCTCGGCGGACAGGAAGTTCGGCCGGATCGCCGGAGGCGCATGGGGGTCGGCGGACCGGGCATGGATCGAGCCGACCGACTCCGGCCGCATCTGGTAGACCCCCACCGTCATGCCGGGCTCGCTGTCGAGCAGGGTCCGATCGTTGGCGTCGCCGTAGCTCGCGGGCATGAAGAGAAGCTGTACGTCCGGTCCCGCGAGTTCCGGGCGGGTTCTCAGGAATCCGTGGCCGAACGCCGGCGCGCAGGTGAGCGCCCCGCGACGGGTGGCCGTGTAGCGCAGGACCTCCAGCGCGAGCCGGAGCCCGCGGGTGCGCTCGTTCATGGTGATGCGGCGGGTCGCCCGCCAGCTCATCCGGGGGAAGAAGTGCTCGCGGTAGTTCTCGCCCACCCCGGGAAGCGGATGGACGACGTCGATGCCGAGCGACGCCAGATGCCCGGGCTCGCCTACCCCCGAGAGCTCCAGCAACTGCGGCGACTGCACGCCACCGGCGGACAGGATGACCTCGCCCGCCCGCGCTACGCGCGCCGCCTCGTGCGCCTCCCCGTGGACGTCACAGGCCACCCCGACCGCGCGTTTTCCGTCGAAGACGACCCGATTCGCATGGGCGTGGGTCCGGACGTGGAGGTTGGCGCGGCGGCGCACCGGATCGAGGAAGGCGCGGGCGGTGCTGCACCGGCGTCCGTCGTGCATCGTGAACTGGTAGTACCCCACGCCTTCCTGATCGCCGCCGTTGTAGTCGGGGTTGCGCGGGTAGCCGCAGGCCACCGCCGCCTCGATGAAGGCGTCGGCCATCTCGTGCGGCTCGTACTGGTCGGTGATCACGAGGGGGCCGCCGGTCGATCGGGCGTCTCCGATCGCGGCGGTGGCGGCGCGTTCGAAGTGCTCGGACTTGCGGAAGTAGGGCAGGACGGCTTCGTACGACCAGCCGCGGTTGCCGAGCTGGGACCAGACGTCGTAGTCGAGCGGCTGGCCCCGTACGTAGAGCATCCCGTTGATCGCGCTCGATCCCCCGAGGGTCTTGCCGCGGGGGACGGGGATGCGCCGCCCGTTGACGCTGTCTTCGGGCTCGGTCTCGAAGCACCAGTTGTAGCGGCGGTCGTTCATCAGCTTCGCGAAGCCGGCCGGGATGGAGATCCAGGGGCTGGCGTCCTTGCCGCCCGCTTCCAGCAGCAGGACGCGCTTCGCCGGATCCTCGGAGAGCCGGTTGGCCAGCACGCAGCCGGCCGAGCCGGCGCCGACGATGATGTAGTCGTAGTCGATCATGGGAAGGGATCTTCCATCGCAGCCACGCGCATCACCCGCCGTGAACGCGATGCGCGCAGGTGCGAGACGTTCACGCCGCGGCGGATTCCTCTGCGCCGCCCGCGCCGCGCATCGACACCTCGCGGGCGAGGGCGTCGACCGCCGCGTCGAGGCCGAGCACCCGCTGGCCCCGGCCGCCGAGCCGGCGCATCGACACCTCGCGGCGCTCGACCTCCCGCTTGCCGAGGGCGAGGATCACGGGCGCCTTCGCCTGCGAATGCTCGCGCACCT
This sequence comes from Gammaproteobacteria bacterium, assembly GCA_965204915.1. Taxonomy (GTDB): domain Bacteria; phylum Pseudomonadota; class Gammaproteobacteria; order HK1; family HK1; genus HK1. The sequence goes on from OZ242023.1 coordinate 1,782,387, forward strand.
TGTACGCGATCGTCTCGTTGCGGGTGTCCGCTTCCGCGTGCAGCCCCCGGGCGCGCAACGACTCGACGACCTCGCCCGCGTAGGCGTCGGCGTCGGACGTGATCGTGCACACGACGGCCTGCCGGGGCGCGAGCCACAGCGGCAGGTGCCCGGCGTAGTGCTCGACGAGGATCCCGGCGAAGCGCTCGATCGAGCCGAGCATGGCGCGGTGGATCATCACCGGCACGCGGCGTTCGCCGTCCTCGCCGACGTAGGACGCCCCGAGCCGCCCCGGCAGGTTGAAGTCCACCTGCACGGTGCCGCACTGCCAGTCGCGGCCGATGGCGTCGCGCAGCACGAACTCCAGCTTCGGCCCGTAGAACGCGCCCTCGCCGGGGTTGTGGCTGTATTCGAGGCCGGTGGAGTCGATGGCCGTGCGCAGCGCGGCCTCCGCCTGGTCCCAGACGGCGTCCGATCCCACCCGGGTCGCGGGGCGGTCCGCGAACTTGATGCGCACGTCCTCGAACCCGAAGTCGCGGTAGATCGAGAGGATGAGATCGCACATCGCGGTGGCTTCCTGCGTGATCTGTCCGCCGGTGCAGAAGACGTGCGCGTCGTCCTGGGTGAACGCGCGTACCCGCATCAGCCCGTGCAGCGCCCCGGAGGGCTCGTAGCGGTGCACCTTGCCGAACTCGGCGATGCGCATCGGCAGGCTGCGGTGGCTCCTCACCGGGCCGTTCTTGAAGATCTGCACGTGGCCCGGGCAGTTCATCGGTTTCAGGGCGAAGACCCGGCCGTCCTCGGTCTGCGAGGTGAACATGTTCTCGCGGAACGCCTCCCAGTGCCCGGAGGCTTCCCACAGGCCGCGGTCCATGAGCTCCGGGGTGTCCACCTCGACGTAGCCGGCCGCGCCCTGGCGTTCGCGGACGTAGCCGATGAGCGTCCGGAAGAGCCGCTGGCCCTTCGGATGCCAGAACACCGAGCCCGGCGATTCCTCCTGGAAGTGGTAGAGGTCCATCTCGCGGCCGAGCCGGCGGTGGTCGCGCCGCTCGGCCTCCTCCAGCATGTGGAGGTATGCCTCGAGCTGCTTCTCGTTCGCCCACGCGGTGCCGTAGACCCGCTGGAGCATCTCGTTGGCGGGGTCGCCGCGCCAGTACGCGCCCGAGATGCGCATCAGCCTGAACGCCTTGCCGAGCCTGCCGGTGGAGGGGAGGTGCGGGCCGCGGCAGAGATCGATCCATTCGCCCTGGCGGTACAGGGAGACGGGCTCGCCCTCCGGGATCTCCGCGATGATCTCGGCCTTGTACGCCTCGCCCCAGTCGCGGAAGAAGCGGATCGCCTCGTCGCGGTCCCAGACCTCGCGGGTGATCGGCTCGTCGCGATCGACGATCTCGCGCATCCGGGCCTCGATCCGCTCCAGATCCTCCGGGGTGAAGGGCTGCTCGCGCGCAAAGTCGTAGTAGAAGCCGTTCTCGATGGCCGGCCCGATGGTGATCTGCGTTTCCGGGTAGAGCTCCTTCACCGCTTCGGCGAGGACGTGGGCCGCGTCGTGGCGCAGCAATTCCAGCGCCTCCTCGGAATCCTTCGTGACGACGGCGACGGAGGCGTCGGCCTCGATCATGGCGGCGAGGTCGCGCAGGACGCCGTCCACCTTGATCGCCAGCGCCGCCCGGGCGAGCCCCCGGCCGATGCTCGCGGCGACCTCGGCCCCGCTCACCGGGCCGTCGAAGGAACGGGTCGAGCCGTCGGGCAGCGTGATTCGAGGCATGTCGTCTCCGTCTCGTATGCGATGCGCCGGTATGCGGTATGCGTCCGTCGCCCGGCGTGCAGGGCGCCCGTTGCGCCTGTCGCGCGATGGACCGAGGCGGGGATTCTAACCGGCATCGCTCGTCGATTTGCGAAGCAGAAGCGGGGGAGCCGGATCACGGCCGTACCGCTTCGACACCACGCGAGCTTCAAGCACAGGCAGGCGGATGCCGTCGCTACGGCCGCGCCAAGTGGATCTCACTTCAATTCCAGCGGCCGTACTCCGTGCAGGCTGCGGCCAGCGAGGGAGGGATGGGGGCTGGGAGTTGCTGGTTCCGGCACATGTCGGCGAGCGCTCTTGCGTGTGGCTGGCAGTCCTTCGCTTTCGGCAGGCGAGGGTAGTCGGGTCTTTTCTCGTCGATGGGTTCGCCGTCTTTGAGCCAGGCCAGCCATGTCTCGATCCGCCACGTGGGGACGAACACGAAGACGTCTTCACCGGATTGCCTGGGGGGAGTTCCCTGCTTCACGCACGCGGCATCGAGATCGGCGAGGCGTCTGTTGACCCCCGCGGCGTCGCCGTCCAGCATGACGACGAGCGCCACGGACACACGGTTTCGCCGGCGGCGGTATGCTGCAAGCTCCTTCGGAAACCGATCACGAACGAACCGCTCGGCGGAGCCTCGCCCTTGCGATGCCTTCTCGACCCTGAGCCGGCGCTTCGCCTTGCGCGTCAGCCGTCCCACCGACTCGAGGAATCGTTCCACGAAGGCTTGATGCTGCCTGTCTTCGCACAACAGGACGATCTGCACTTCCCTGCTCACGTATCCCATCCCCTGGCGATCAGCTCGGAACGCTTGAGTCCGGGCTCGTCCGGGGTGGCTTCCGGCTTGCGCACCGTCAAGACCCCTGACTTCTCCCGCTGAAGCATGTGGCTGTTTTCACAGCCCAGATAGTCGATCAATTCCGGATGATGGGAGCTGATCACGGCCTGGGGCACCGACTCTCCACAGGCGTCTTCGAGCTCACGAAGCCAGGGCTGGATCTCGGGAAGCGCTACGTAGTTGTCGGGCTCGTCGAGGAAGAGCGTGTAGCCCTGGCCCGCGGCCAGATGGACCATGGCATACAGCGCGATGAGCGCCCTTTGCCCATCGGAGAGCTCGTCGAACCGCAATTCGTACCATTCGCCGCCCTCTTCGACTACGGCCATGAGCGCACGCGTTTCCTGGCCGACCCTTTCCATGCGGATTCCGCGAAAGCCGTGAATGATCTCTCGTAACGTATTCGTGAACTCCGTGAGCAGATCCGGGCGCTCCTGGATCACGTGCCGGTACCAGTCCGCGAAGTTCCGGGTATCGCGCTGGAGGAGCGGATCCTCGCTCCTCGATTCGGCGCTGAAGCTCGGCGGGTAGAGGCTGCACACCATGACCTTTCTGATGAAATCCAGAAAGCGCGTGAGGCGTTGATTGTCGTTTCGGGGAGCGATCCGGGCGAGCGCGGACTCCGACCAATCGTAAGTGTACCGGGGGCCGGGCGAGTAGTCGTCGCGATAGAGCTGCACCTCGCCGTTCTCGAATTCGAACAGGGGACCTTTCTCTAGATCATCCTGGTGGTCCAGTCTCTCGAGGTGGACACGAGCCCGCCGGGTCGGCCGATCATGTTCGACTTCGAGCCGGTAGATGAAACGATCCGGGTCCAGAAACACCTCGATTTCGAAGACTTGAAGCGGTCTTGTCTGCCAGCGGGTCAACGTGCGGGCGGAAAACGTATCGGCATCGGTGATCCTGGCGCTTCCGTCGAGGAGCCGGCGCAGCGCGAATACGACGTCGAGCACGGAGGTCTTCCCCACCCCGTTCGGCCCGAGCAGCAACGAGAGCTCCTGAAGGCGCAGGTCGAAATTGACCAGGCACTTGTAGTTGTCGACATAGAGTCTCTGCAGCATTTGTGGATATATCCTCCGGTTCCGAATGCCGGTGCGGTTCACGAAGGATCGTATACCGGCTCGCCCTCCGTCCGGGCAGGGCGCGCGTGGTACGGCGCCTCCTCCTCGCTCACCCGCACGCTGGCCTGCTGCCGGCGGCGCACGATCCGGGCCACCGCCTCCGTGCGCCCGTCGCGGGTCGGACTGAGCCGTACCCCGTCCACCGCCTCGCATACGTCTCCCGGTGTGAGCCCGGGGAGGACTTCCGATGCGTCGAGGTTGCGCGGCGCGCTCCCGGCGGGACCCAGGGCGAGGAACTCCGCCCGCAGCTCCCACGTGGCCTTGCGACCGTGCAGCCGCCACAGCTCCCGCACCCCCAGCTCCCCGTAGCGCTCGGCCTTGCCCGCGTCGGCGTGCGTGATCTCGACCTCCACCACCAGATCCGGCGGGGTACGCTCGACATAGGCGTCGAGCGCCGCTTTCCCCTCGGCGAGGGCCGCGTAACAGCCTCTGGCGCGCTCACCGACGTAGAACGTGCAGTCGGGCTCCATCCCCGTGCCGGGCGGCTCGCCCCGTCCCCGGAGCCGGGTGCTGCGGATCCCTTTCGCGGCGCCGGCGATGGCGCTCCCCGCGGCGTCTACGACGTCGTCGAGGATCTTGGTCAGGTCCTCGTGTGGGAACGAGGGCGCCATCAGGGTGATGATCCCGCGCACCGGGTCGAGGCAGACCCGGCGGAAGTGGCGGTTCCAGTCGACGGCGGCGAGTTCGGCGATGGTGCCGGCGTCGGCGCGCAGGACGTGGATGGTCGAGCCCAGCGGCCCGGTGAGCATGGTGGCGGAGTCGTTCATGGCGGATGCGCCTCCAGGGTGGTGTGGATGGCCAAAGGCTGAGCGCCGCCGGCCGCTCGTCCCGAGTCTGCGCCGTCGTCGTCCGGGTGTCCATTCGGCGCCGGCTGATTCGCAGAGCCGGTATGACCTTCGAACCTCCTGCCGTCGGCAAGATCCTGATCCGGGATGGTCGGCGCCACGGGCCGGTTCCGATCCCGGGAACAGCTTCCATGCCGCCGGAAATCCGGCGTAGAATCACCTGCGCACATGGAGAAGGCGGCATGACCTCGACAACCTTCGATACCCTTCGCATCGCACGCGATCCCGAAGCGGCCGGAGTCGAACGCAAGCAAGCTGAAGCGCACGCCGAGGCCTTGCGCCAAGCCGCCACGGCCGACCGTGACGAGCTCGCAACCAGGGCGGATCCCGACAACCTCGAAGCCCGTCTTGAAGCCGGCATCGCCGATCTGCGTGCTGCCGTTGCCGGCGTTGAAGGGCGGATCGACCGCGCCCTGTGGATCCGGGGTGGCGCGATCGTCGCCATCCCGGCCGGGTTGAAGCTGCTTGCATAGTCACCAGGGGCCGATGTCTCCGGCACCCGATGATGCGCGGATGCCCCCTCCCTTCACCCTCTCCGTCTCCCCCCGGCTGCGCTCGACCCCGTTCCACGACCGCGTGCTCGCGGCGGGGGTGCAGGCGTTCACCGTCTACAACCACATGCTGCTGCCGGTGATGTACGAGTCGCTGGAGGCGGACTACCGGCACCTCACCGAAAGGGTCCAGCTCTGGGACGTCGCGGGGGAGCGGCAGGTCGAGGTCCGCGGGCGCGACGCGCTCGCGCTGGTCGAGCTGATGACCCCGCGCGACCTCGGACGCTGCGCGATCGGCCAGTGCAAGTATGCGCCTCTCGCCGACGAGAACGGCGGAATCGTCAACGACCCGCTCATCCTCCGGCTGGCCGGGGACCGTTTCTGGATTTCCGTGGCGGACTCCGACGTGCTGCTCTGGGCCAAGGGCCTCGCGGCCGGGCGGGGTCTCGACGCCACCGTGACCGAGCCGGACGTCTCGCCGCTCGCGTTGCAGGGGCCGCTGGCGGACGACGTGGCCGAGGCCGTCTTCGGCCCCTGGACGCGGGCCTTGCGCTTCTTCCGGTTCCGGGAGATCGAGCTCGACGGCATCCCCGTGGTCGTCGCGCGCTCGGGCTGGAGCAAGCAGGGCGGCTTCGAGATCTATCTCCGGGACGGCTCGCTCGGGGGCGCGCTCTGGGATCGGATCATGGACGCGGGCGCACCGTCCGGAATCCGTCCCGGCGCCCCGAACCTCATCGAACGCATCGAGAGCCGGCTCATCTCCTACGGAACCGACGTGACCCTCGAACACGATCCCTTCGAGGCCGGGCTCGAAGCCTGGTGCGACCTCGACAAGCCGGCCGAGTACCTCGCGCGCGACGCCCTGGCCGCGCGGCGGGGCAGCCCGCCGGCGCGGCGGCTGGAAAGGGTGGTCGTCGGCGGCGGGCGGATCGAGCCGAATGCCGAATTCCTGCCGCTGCACGCCGCCGGCTGCGCCGCCGGATACGTCACGAGCGCGGCGTACTCTCCGCGGCTCGAATGCAACGTCGCCCTCGCGATGGTCGCGACGGAGCGGGAGCCGGACGCTCTCCGGGTGACGCTCGCGGGCGGAGAGGAGCGTAGCGTCGCCGTGGTGGGCGAGGACTGGAACACGCCCGGCGATTTGCGTACCGGTGTGTAGGTCGCATTGACGAGCATCTTCGCCGTTTTGCATGGGGTTCGATCGATGCGGGATCCTCGTTCGCCGGGTCGCGGGAGGCCGGGGAGATGAAGTTCTCGAAGGTCACGTCGCGCGGGCAGACGACGATCCCGAAGAGCATCCGCGAGGCGGCGGGCCTCTACGCGGGCGACGTGCTCGCATTCGAGACGGACGGCGATCGTGTGCTGGTCCGCAAGGTGGCCGAAGGACACGACGACCACCTGCAAGCGCTCTCCGAGACGTTGAGCGAGTGGACGTCGGCCGAAGACGAGGAAGCCTGGCGTGACCTGTGAGCCGTTCGAGGTCGTGGTGGTGCCCTTTCCGTTCACCGATCGGCAGGCCGAGCGGCGCCGTCCGGCCCTGGTCATCTCGTCGCCGGACTTCAACGCGAGCCACGACCAGTCGATTCTGGCCATGATCACGTCGGCCGGGGGCGAGTGGCCGAGCGACGTGGCGATCCGGGATTGGCACGAAGCCGGCCTCAGCGTCCCCTGCAAGGTCCGTCTCAAGCTGTTCACCCTCGACGACGCCCTGATCCTCCGCAAGGCCGGCAGGCTGTCGGCGCGCGACGCGGAGGCGGTGATGAGCGGTCTCGCCCGCTTTCTGGCCATGGACACGGACGCCGCGCCGAGGACACTGGAATCGTTGCGGGCCTGATCTCGCCCACCCGGCTCCGCTCCGGCCGGCGCCCCTTTCCCTCGTCGAACGAGTCCGGACCCCTTGATGCGCCGTCGTCCTTGCGATCGAGCCGGGTTGGTGCGAGATCCCCCTGAGAACGGCGCTCCCAGGAGGCTCGGGGAGATGCTCAACGCTTGACACGCGCGGTAATGGTTCAAACACTGTCGGCAGTCGCCGCAGACGATCTTGGGCACTACACCGCACAACCAACCGCCGGAGCAGACCCGATGCCCCACCTCGCCATCCGTGACGTGCCCAGACTCACGGTCTCGAGACGGCTGCGAAGACCGCCTCCAAAGCACGACACCCCACCAAGGAGTACCAGTTCCGGTACCGAGCGAAGAAACACGGATCACTTCCCCACGTCGTCAAGTTCTCCGGAGGACGCTCCAGCGGGATGCTGCTGTTCGCACTGCTGGAAAACAGGCTACTGGATCCCGATCGGGGGGACGTCATCGTCTTCAACAATACATCCGCGGAACATCCGGATACTTACCTGTTCGTGCACGACTGCATGCGGACGGCTCGCAGCTACGGTGTCCCGTTCTTCCAGATCGAGTTCCAGACCTACGAGGACGCCCGCCAGGGCGAGTGGACCCGGCTGCCGAGCTACCGTCTCGTCAACGCACGGCCGAAGTCGTCCGCCAACGACGAGGGATTCCATTGGCGAGGCGAGGTGTACGAAGAACTCCTCTCGTGGACCGGTTACGTCCCAAACCAGTTCAATCGGATCTGCACCCGGCATCTCAAGCTCGACGTCACCCGCAACTTTCTGAAGGACTGGCTGGCGTCCAAACCGACGATCCCGCGCCTCGGACACTACGGCAACGCATCGCGGCTCGACCCCGAGGCGACCTTCCGCCGGCATCGAGAGAACCAGGGCGGGGTGCCGAAGCACATATTCCTGCGCAAACGCGCCTACGTCTGGCATCGGCCTCACTTCCGACCTGAGCAACGCTACGCGCACTTCTTTCCCGAATGGAGGCCATTCGAGAACTCGGCTTTGAAGGGGAAGACGTTCGGCGACAAGGCATGGTTCGGCAAAAGGGGCGTGGAGTACGTCGCCTTCATCGGGCTCCGGGGCGACGAGCCACACCGAATCCAGCGTGTCGAAGAACGCAACGAAAGTACGGCGGGATATGAAGGCGAACACGTCTACATGCCGCTCAACGACATGGCGGTTACGCGAAAGGACGTGAATGCATTCTGGGAGCGCCAGGACTGGGATTTGGCGCTACCCAAGGACACGGGTGTGTCCAACTGCGTGTACTGCTTCCTGAAAGGAGCTGCGAACCTCGACGCGATCCATTCCCGGATGGAAGAGACGGCGAAGACCGAGATGCCAGGATTCGGGCCATTCAGGGATACGCCGTGCGATCTGCGGTGGTGGATGAGAATGGAGGCGGAGTACGGCCGCAACCTCCGGGCCGAGGGACGTACGATTCGGAGTGACGCCACTCACATCGGGTTCTTCGGAAACCACCCGTTCGCCTACAAGGACATGGCCACTGGACGGGATCTCAGCGCACTGAACGAGACGATGTTGCCCTGCGATTGCACAGAATGACCGATATGCCCGTCTACCTGGATTATCAGGCCACTACGCCTATCGACCCCGTAGTACGCGAGGCGATGATGCCGTTCCTGGCCGACCTGTTCGGCAACCCGCATTCGAACGACCACAGCTTCGGCTGGGCAGCGTCACGCGCGATCAAGGATGCACGGGCAAGGGTCGCGGACCTGATCAACGCGGACGATGACGAGATCGTATTCACGTCCGGAGCCACGGAGTCGTGCAACCTCGCCCTTCGGGGAGTCGTGAATCGTTCCGGGAACGGCCGGCGCAACCGGATTGTCACGCTCGCCACCGAGCACCCGGCCGTGCTCGAGACGGTCCTGGACCTGGGCCGTTCGGGTCTCGACGCCGTCGTACTGCCCGTCGGACCGGATGGGCTCCTGAACCTGGATCATCTCGACGAGGTGTTGGACGAACGGACGCTCATCGTATCGATTATGGCCGCGAACAACGAAATCGGCGTGTTACAGCCGATCGCGGATATCGCCGTCCGTTGCCAAGCCGCAGGCGCGCTCTTTCACACCGACGCGACCCAAGCCGCGGGACGCATTCCCATCGACGTCGACGACTGGCAAGTCGACCTCCTGAGCTTGTCGAGCCACAAGGTCTACGGACCCAAGGGTGTAGGCACCCTGTTCGTACGATCGGGTCTGCGGCTCGAACCGATCATCACCGGCGGATCCCAGGAAGGAGGGCTACGAGGAGGAACTCTGTCTCCGGCGCTCGTTGTCGGATTCGGCGTCGCATGCGGACTCGCCGCAACGAAACAGGAGGAAGACCGAACGCGCATGCAAACGCTGACCAGGCGCCTCTACACGGGGCTTCGCGAAGCGCATCCGGGCATGCACCTCTTCGGACACGCTGAAAAGCGGCTCCCCGGAAGCCTCAACGTCGGTTTCCCGGGAATCCCGGCCGAGGAAGTCATCCGCAACATCGCGGATCACGTCGCCGTCTCAAGCGGCTCGGCATGCGCATCCGCAGCATCGGAGCCATCCAAGGTGCTGCTGGCGCTCGGCTTCGATCCGGAGGTCGCCGCCACCGGGATCCGCATCAGCCTGGGCCGCTTCACGACGGAGGAAGAAGTCGATACGGCAATCGCCGCACTGTCCAATTTCAAACCACTCGGAGCCTGCCCCGCCAGGCAGTAAGCCGGGGGGCAGGCTCTGGTCGAATCCATCATCGGGCTGTACAAGACCGAACTCATCGCCCGGCGCGGCCCGTGGCGCACCTGCGAGGCAGTCGAGCTCGCCACCCTCGAATGGGTGCACTGGTACAACCACCGGCGCCTGTTCGGACCCCTCGGCCATGTGCCTCCGGCTGCATTCGAGGCACACTACTACCAATTGCAAGAGTCGGCGATGGCCGCCTGACTCAAGCAAATCACCCTCCGGGAAACCCGGGGCGGTTCAATCGAGAAGTGGCAACGACAGTTCGAAGAGAGACAAAGGAAGTCGGAGATCCTGGAGATCAGAGTGTGAGAACTGCGCAGGAGCAACACGGCACAAACCACGTCTGAGGTCTGAGGAGAGAACAGTGATACGAAAAGCAACGGTACTCGGGCTAACGCTATGGGCAGCGTTGGCCTCTGCGGCGAGCCACGCAGAATGGAGCCGCGAAACGGTCGGCGGAGCGGAGGCCAGTGCATGGGTGGCCAAAAGCAGACAAGCGGGGAACCAGAGCGGAGAAAAACCGCAGGTCCAGATCGTGTATGCCTGCCTGAAGACACACAACGAAAAACCGGCGGAGGCTGTCACGGTCTACCTGGAAGGTGGACCTGTACAGACGGGAACCAGTACAGGGGTGATCGGGGTATGGTGGGACAGCCTCAAGACAAACGCAGACCGCTTCCAGGTGACCAACCATGGAGGACAAGAGCTCCTGATCGCACCAGAGCAGAACGACCGCGTGAAGCAGATGCTGAAGTCGGCCAATACCGCCTACCTGTCGCTGCCGGTACACCCGCCGGGGATCTGGGAGGTAGATCTGAAAGGGTCCGCCCGCCAGATAAGGTGGGTAGAAACAAACTGCCGGCCAGACACGGCAGCAGGATGCGAGGAAGCGTTCAAATACTTCCAGATACGCATCGCGAACCTCGACAGGGAGATGGAAAGAAGCACGCAGAAGGCCAATCGGGCGCTACGCAGAGGGGACGTGTCAGGCGGACTCGCAGCGATGGAAGAGGGGTGCCGGAAGAGCGCCAAGTACCTGGACACGATGCGCTCGGGACCAGCGACGGTAGGCGAGCAGTGCTGGGCTGAAATGGACGCCGCCACAGCAGGAAAAGCATCGCGGGAAAGGCAGGAGGCGATCCGCGTGCACGAGAGGATCAAAGCCAAATGCCAGTAGGATACTTCCGCAACCATCGTCACCGGATGCATTATGCCGAGGCGAATTCTTTGCAAAACGGGCGGCCTGATGGATCAGTTTCAGAGTTACACCCGCGGAAAGTGAGCTGGGAAAACATAACGAGGGAGCTGAAAAAGTAGGGAGATGTGCAGGGGCTGGAAGCAGAGCTGAAACATACATGCTCTCTCAATACTGAACGCCGCCGCTTGACGTACATATTGCGGGAGTTTATGCAATAATCGGGTTGACAAGAATGCTGGCCAAACGGCCAGATTTAGCGCCGTTGCACAACAGCGGTCAATGGAGATAAGAAGGATAGGTGGATGGAAAGAGGAAAGTGCAAGTGGTGTGGAAGGACACGATTATTGTGTCGATCGCATATCGTACCGAATTTTTGGTCGAAGGAAGCCCGCCGAGCTGGAGTCCAAATACGCGCGATCCGGAAGGGTAGGTTTATGCCGTCTATGCAGCAGGGAGAACGAGACACACTGCTGTGCTCAGAGTGCGAACAGAAGTTCGGGGTGACGGAAAGACAGGTCCACCAGAACTGGAAGGAGATGCTCGCAAGACGTCAGGAAGTATTGGTGGGAAGAGAAGGAAAGGAACGTTGGAAGCCGCTAACGAGAAGGGTGGAAATAAGCGAGCAGAAGCGGAGAAGGCGGGGGCAGAGGACAAGAGCGGTGAGGTGGATGGGAGTGGACAGCGAGGCCTGGCGGAAGTTGACAGCAATCACGGCATGGAGAGCAGCGGCCAGCGATGTATGCGGAGAAAGGATGACCTGGATGCAGGAAGGGCTGCGCACCCTCGTGGAAACAGGGATGTGGAGGGGACGTCAACCGGAGGTGTTGTTCAATTGGGTCTGTGTGGGAAGAAACTTCGGGCCAGGAAGGAAAGAGAATATGGTGTATGAACATACACCGGTGGTTGGAAGATCGGGGAACGTCAGAATAGGGCAAGGAGGACACGAAGTAACACTCATGCTTGGGAAGACGATGCCGGGAGCGGAAAGGCTGGTGGAAATATTCGACATCCAAGACGACGGGACATGGGTCGCCCAGGAGAAGGATTTCCTGGAGGAGCCGCACAAGGCTTGGTTCACGAAGTCGTTCAGGCCATACCTGGACTGGGAAGATAGAAGACGTAGGTAGCAGGACGCCATTCAGGAGGGAGGGCAGGAAGGAGCAGGCACAGACACCAAGAACCTACGAACTGGGTGCGGCATGGCGTCCCCGGCGAACCCGCAACGCACTGCCGCGAGTACAGCGCCCTGGATGACACACCGGCGCTAATGGCGGAGTGGGTGGAAGCGCTGGCCACCTCTCCCCGTTCCCCCCCTGTAGCTGATGTCCATGTGCGTATCCTCGCCTCGCGGACGGCGCGAGGTTAGCACAGGCAGGTCCGCGCGGGTTCTGTGGAACATTTCAAACTAGGCCATTACCCGACAGGAACACGGAACTCGGCCGCCAAGACAGCATGCCGAAACCCTCTCGGGGACCTCCGCGTCTGGCTCCTTCCGGCCTACCGGGCGAGGGACGCAGCTACCCGATGGCGTGGCCGGCTCCGACATTTGGCCCATTGCCGCCAGTTGCCGAATGTCGGCCCGCGTGTAGCGCCGCTCGAAGGGACACGCCGGATCGCCACTGCGCCGGTCCTCGACACGCTCGGTCTCGCGATGCTGGCCGATCAACCGGGAGCGCCCTCAACAACCCCGCCACCTTCGCCAAGTAGCGCCTGACCAGCCTCTTGTCCGACTTGACGAGCCCCGCGTAGTCCAACCGCACCAGCGCTTGGCGCACGAACTCGTAGACCGACTCCCGGTCGGTCCCTGTGAAATCCACCGCCTCGCTGCCTTCGACGAAGGCACACATCTGGTCCAACGTCCGGATCCGTTCGGTCTGTAGTGTCACGATCATCCTCCGATGATCCCAGACCCCGCGCTACAGGCTTGTCTCGTTGGACAAGACTGTGGGGGATGATACGGGCGGCGCGTGCTATGCTCAACCGCGTCCATCGGGGCGTATTCGTGGGCACCTGATAGCATATTTCCCGTGGGGTACGACCCAGTCTTATGAGTTTTATCCTATGAAGAAAGGGGTTTCGTGAATGGGGGGTGGAGAAGCCCGCGCTCCCAGGAGAACCGGACTGTTCGCCCCCCGGATGGCGCTCGACCGTCCGGCGGCGCTATGATGGTCGCCGGCCGCCGGGCTCCGGCGGCCGCAAAGGCTGTGAAGGGGAGGAGTAGCCGGACCGGTGCGGTCCGAGCGAGCGGAGGATGGTGGAAGCTCCGCGCCGCGCCCCCGGTGAAGATCGCCCCGGAGCCGCCGACCGAAAGGGTGTCCGGCCCGATAGTGCCCGATGGCTTGCGTGCCCGCAGCCCGTCCCCGCGGGGGCGGGGGGCGCTTCGAGCCGAAGATCGTTCCGGACGTTCCCGGTAGGCTCGGCCGGCCGGCCCCCGTCACCGGGCCGGGTCATCGCACCCTCGTCCCCCCGTTTCCGGGGGCGTGCTTCCGCGGGGACATGCTGTCGCGGAGGCTGGCGGTGACCGCACGAGGCCCGCGCCGCGAGGCGCGGGTGAAACCGGGTGGTACCGCGACCTCGCCCGCTTGCGAAGCGGTCGAACCATCGCCCCGGGAGTCGATGGAGAGCGAGCCCCGAGCAAGGGCGCGTCCTGCATCGGATCTCGGGGCGTTGTCGTTTTCGGGGAGCAGCGACGATGGACAAGACGAAAGGGAAGGCGGCGGGATTCGAAGACGTACCGAGCCGCTACGACGGCGTGAAGCTGGAGCAGGAGATACTCGTCCTGTGGCGCGAGCACGACGTGTTCAACGAGGCGCAGCGCCAAAGCGAAGGCCGGCCCCTGTACTGCTGGAACGAAGGGCCGCCCACCGCCAACGGGCGGCCGGGGCTGCACCACGTGCTGGCCCGCACCTTCAAGGACGTCTTCCCCCGCTTCAAGCACATGCAGGGCTACCACTGCCCCCGCAAGGCGGGCTGGGACACCCACGGCCTGCCGGTCGAGCACGAGATCGAGAAGGAGCTGGGGATCTTCGACAAGGCCGAGATCGAGCGCCGGGTGGGGGTGGCGGAGTTCACCCGCCGCTGCCGCGAGTCGGTGATGCGCTACATCGGCGACTGGGAGAAGATGACCGAGCGCATGGGCTTCTGGGTGAACATGCGCGACGCCTACTACACCCTCGACAACGCCTTCATCGAGTCGGTGTGGTGGCTGCTCCGGCAGATCTGGGACAAGGGCCTCATCTACCAGGGCTACAAGGTGGTGCCCTACGACCCGCGCATCGGCGCGACGCTTTCATCACACGAGGTCGCGCTCGGGTACCAGGAGGTCGAGGACCCGTCGATCGTCGTGCGCTTCCCGGTCGAGGGCGCCGAAGGCACGTCGTTCCTGGTATGGACCACCACCCCGTGGACCCTGCCGTCGAACCTCGCGCTCGCGGTACACCCCGACGTCGACTACGTCCACGTGCGCGTGGACGACGGCAAGGGCGGGAGCGAGACCCTGATCCTCGCCGAGGCGCGGGCCGGCGCGGTGCGGTCGTACACCGTCGAGAAGCGGGTCAAGGGCGCGGCGCTGGAAGGGATGCGCTACGTCCGCCCGTTCGACTTCCTCCCGGCCGAGGGGCCGATCTGCCGGGTATGGGCGGCGGACTTCGTGACCGTCGAGGACGGCACCGGCATCGTGCACTGCGCGCCGGCCTACGGCGAGGACGACATCCGGCTGGGCCGGGCGAAGGGCCTGCCGGTGGTGCACGGGGTGGGGCTCGACGGCTGCTTCCTGCCCGAGGTGGAGCCGGTGGCGGGGAAGTTCTTCAAGGACGCGGACCCCATCCTGATCGCCCTGCTCGAAGAGCGCGGGCTCCTGTACCGCTCCGAGCGCTACCGGCACAACTACCCGCACGGATGGCGCACCGGCGACCCCCTCATCTACTACGCCAAGCACGCCTGGTACATCGAGACGAGCCGGTTCCGCGACCGCATGGTGGAGTTGAACCGCACCATCCACTGGGTGCCGGAGACGATCCGGGAGGGGCGCTTCGGGAACTGGCTCGCGAACAACGTCGACTGGGCGCTCTCGCGGGAACGCTTCTGGGGCACGCCCCTGCCGGTGTGGACCGACGGCGAGGGCGATTTCATGTGCATCGGCTCGGTGGCGGAGCTCGAATCGCTGTGCGGGCGGAGCCTCGAAGGGGTCGATCTGCACCGCCCTGCCGTGGACGGGATCACCTTCACGCATCCGGACAACGGGCGCACCTACCGGCGCGTGCCGGAGGTCATCGACTGCTGGTTCGATTCGGGGGCGATGTCCTACGCGCAGTTCCACTACCCCTTCGAGAACCGGGACCTCTTCGAGAGCCGCTTCCCCGCCGACTACATCTGCGAGGCCATCGACCAGACCCGCGGCTGGTTCTACTCCCTGCACGCGATTGCGGCGCTGGTGTCGGACAGCGTGGCGTACCGCAACTGCATCTGCCTCGCCCACATCGTGGACAAGGACGGCCGGAAGATGTCGAAGTCGCAGGGCAACATCATCGACCCCTACGACGTCTTCGACCACGTCGGCGCGGACCCCTTGCGCTGGTACCTGACGTGCCGGATCGCGCCGGAGGTGCAGAAGCGCATCTCCGTGGAGTTCGTGCGCGACGTCGCCTCGGGGTTCATCAACACCTGGTGGAACACCTACGCCTTCTTCGTGATGTACGCGAAGCTCGACCGCATCGATCTGTCGGATGACGTCCCCCTCGCCGAGCGCCCGGAGATCGACCGCTGGGCGCTGGCGCTGCTGCACCGCACGGTGGCGGAGGCGACGGAGGCGCTGGAAGCGTACGACGTGCTTTCGGCGGGGCGGGCGATCGAGTCCTTCGTGGACCAGCTCAGCAACTGGTACGTGCGGCGCAACCGCCGGCGGTTCTGGAAGGCGGCGGCCGGGCGGGACAAGCAGGCCGCCTACTTGACCCTCTACGAATGCCTGCATACCGCGAACCGGCTGATGGCGCCGATCATGCCCTTCATCAGCGAGGCGGTGCACCGGAACCTGGTGCGGGGGGTGGACGAGGGGGCCTGCCCGAGCGTGCACATGAGCGAATGGCCGGTCCCGGATCCGGCGGCGCGCGACGATGCCTTGATCGCCGAGGTCGGCGCGGTGCAGCGGGTGGTGGGACTCGGGCGGGCGGCGCGCAACCGGAGCGGGGTGCGGGTACGCCAGCCGCTGTCGCGCCTGCTGGTGCGGGCGCCGGGCGGAGCGGAGGCCGCCGCGCTCGCGCGCTTCGATGCACAGATCCTCGAAGAGCTGAACGTGAAGGCGCTGGAGAGGCTCGCGCCCGACGCCGAGCTGGTGGGCTACCGCATCAAGCCGAACCTGCCCCGCCTCGGCAAGCGCTACGGCAAGCGGATTCCCGCGATTCGTGCCGCGCTGGCGGACGCGGACGCGAATGCCGTGGCGGCGGCGGTGGCGGCCGGGCGGACGTTCACGGTCGAGGTCGCGCTTCCCGGCGGGGGGCGGCCTGGCAATGTCGGCGGGGAGACCGTCTCCGGCGCGGGATCATCCGCCGCTGGCGCCGGCGAGGCCGTTTCCGGTACGGGATCGTCCGCCAAGTCCGCCGGCGGCGGAGCCCTTTCCGGTGGAAGGCCATCCGGGGACGTCGCCGGCGGGGAGGCCGTTTCCGGCGCAGGATCGCCCGCCGAAGCCGCCGGAAGCGAGCCCCTCACCTTCGAGCCGGAGGACGTGCTCGTGGAGACGACTTCGGCCGAGGGCTATGCGTGCGCGGAGGAGGGCGGCTGGCTCGTGGGCCTGGACACGACGCTGACCGAGGCGCTCGAACGCGAGGGCTTGGCCCGGGAGCTGGTGCGCACCGTGCAGGAGGCGCGCAAGCAGGCGGGGCTGGAGGTCTCGGACCGCATCACGCTTCGCATCGACGGATCGGCAGACGTCGCGGCGGCGCTCGCCGCGCATCGCGACTACGTGATGGAGGAGACGCTGGCCACCGGCTGGGGAGCGGCGGACTGGCCGCCCGCGTACTCGGTCGAGCACACCCTCGGCGCCGAACGGTGGACGATCGGGCTCGCGCGGGCGGAGGGACGGTTGAAGTAGGCCCTGAGAACGTATGGGACGGTCGATCGGGCTCGCGCGGGTGGCCGGGGTGAACGCCGTGACACTCCCGCCAGAGGGAACGGGCCGAACGCCTCGCCGTTCCCGGTGTGCGGGCATGTCGTTCCAGTCGTGTTCGTGGCGTTCCGACGCCGAGGTTAGGGGGTCCGGTCCTCGATCAGCGCGTTTTGGGGCACCTGCAACGCCTGAACACGAGCACGGTCCACTGTCGCGTCGATCGGCCGGAGCCGATGCCCGTGAACGGATCGCCGAGGTTTCCCGACACCACGTACCGGGCGGGCGGCTCCGCCACATAACGTGAACTATCTCGAGTTCATCACTTCACCGGCTTCACATCGGCCGGCCGCAGAGCATACCGCGCTGCCCGGGTCCGGAAGACGCCCGGGCAGACCCGGCAGGTAGGCAGTGGTCACCGCGAGATCAGGCCCTCCTTCGCTTCGAAAGCGCTCGGGCGCCTTCCTCGTGCGCCGCCCGGACGCCTTCCACGCCAACGTCCGCAAGCGCTTGGTCAAACGCCTGAAGGTGTACTGGCGCGACAGTGGGCTGCTGCACGCGCTCGGACGATGGCGGCCTTCCCGCTCAGGAATGGAACCGGAACACCGCCACCGCGCCGAAGACGCGCAGCCGCTCGGCCTCGCGGGCTGTGGCCTCGATCAGCAGGACGTCCGCCTTCAGCGCCGGGAACAGGCGGTCGGCCAGGAAGCGGCGCAGGTACGGCTCGTGGTTCTCCCCGATGCAGAGGATCGCCGCCGGCCGCCGGTCGAGCGCCGCCAGCCATTGCGGAAGGGGCTGTAGCACATCCTCGACCCCGGCGCGGAGGGCGGCGCGTTCGGACGGCGGAAGCGCCGCGAACTCCGCAAGCGCCCTCTTCACCGACTGGTGGTGCGCGGGGAACTGGATCCGCTCGCCCGGCGGCGGCCAGGGCGTCGTGGGGCGGGTCAGGTCCACGTAGAGGGTGTGGCCCTGGAGCAGCGCGATGGCGAGCAACGGCACGCCGAGGACGACCAGCGCGATCTGCAATGCCACGTTCTTGATGCCGGGATCTCCCCGTGTACCGAGGGCCGGAAGTGCGGCGCCGCCGGATCGGGGCCGGGGCCGCGCCACCCGGAAGCACTGCGATTCGGAATCGCCGATTATCCGGAATGTCGCCGGTTGAACCGGAATGGGCAGAGAACAAAATCCGCGAGATTGCCCATGGGAAAGGCTGGGACTATCACGCCCTGCGCTCAAACTGACTGGAAATGGCGGCCGGGGAAGCTACCAAAGGCAGTCCACCCAAGAACGTCGGCGCGGCATTTGCCGGATACTGCAAAAAACAGGATTCACTGCGATGAGAACTTCTCTTTTTTTACAAGCAATAGCCTTTCATTCCCATGATTGCCGGTAGAAGCAGGGTTTGCAGTTTTTGTCGGGTGGCTGCGGGCAAGCACCGCCCGGGGCAAGCACCGCCCGCAGCCACCCGACTTCTCGATTCAGACCCTGGATACCGAGGGAACCCCAGGTTATTGGATCCAGGCGTTCACCGTGTCCAGGTTCGCCGCCACCCAGTCTTCGGCGACGTCCTGCGGGTCTTCCTTGTCGCGGCCGATCTTCAGGATCCATTCGTTGACCACCGCCGGATCGAGCTTGATCCGCGAGAGGAACTTCGCAGCGGCCGGGTTGCGCTGCTCCAGCGACTTCGAATACGCGACGTAGACCATCGCATCCTCGCTCTTGCAACCGAAGGTCGAGGCTTCCAGCCAGTCCTCCTGGTCCAGCTTCATGTCCATGCAGCCCTCGGTGAACGCCGGCTCATCGAGGGGGCTGATGTCGTAGGCCGCGTGGACCCACTCGGGCGTCCAGTAGTAGAAGACGAGCGGCTTGCCGGCGGTATAGGCGGCCTTGAGCTGGGCCTTGAACGTCGCGTCGGAGACGATCTCCGGCTCCCAGAGATCGGTGAGCCCGTAGCTCTTGAACTTGACCTGCCACATCTTGGTGGACTTCCAGCCGGCGTCCCCCGCCCAGTACTCGCCCTTGCCGTTGCCGTCCTTGTCGAACATCGCGGCGATTTCCGGCTTGGCGAGGTCGTCGAACGACTTCACCATGTCCGCCATGTAGTGGGGAACGTACATCTTCTGGGTGCCGGGGTAGGGCTCGTTGTGGCCCACGCTCTTCGCTTCGACGATGTACTTGTCCCAGATCGCCTGTTGGTTCGGCATCCACAAGTCGGTGTAGACGTCGACCGAGCCGTCGCCCTTGTCCATCCCCTCGGCGACGATCGACTGGTCGCTCAACCCTTCGACGATCTCCGCTTCGGAGCCGAGCGGGCCATCGATGACCGCCTTGATCACGTGGCCGATGGCCTTCGCGCCCGTCCAGCTCAGATCGGAAATCCTCACCTTCTCCTGGGCGTGCGCCGCGGTTGCCGCGAAGGAAACGACGATCGCCGCCGCAAGTGCGGCGACCGGCGCCGCCAGTGTCTTTGCGTATCTCATGCAGTGTTTCTCCGTTTGTCATGGATTGACCGGAAGTCCGGGAACGGGGCTCGGGAGCCGCTGACTCCGGGGATCCCGTGGACGCTCCGAACCTTGCACGGGGCGATCCCGAACGGGCCGATCCCGTACCTGCCAGGATACACCGCCACCGGCAATGCAGGCGACGGCGGCCCCTCGGCGCGGAAGCGCCGATCCGGTCGACGCTTCCGTCAGGACTTCATCCGGTTCGCCTTTTGCACGACCCGGTCGATCATCATCGCGATGAGGGCGATTCCGATCCCCGCGAGGATGCCGCGGCCGACCTCGGTCTGGCCCAGGGCGTCGACCACGATGAAACCCATGCCCCCGGCGCCGATGATGGCCGCGATGACCACCATCGACAGGCTCATCATCACCACCTGGTTGACCCCGGCCATGATGGAGGGGAGCGCGAGGGGCAGCTCCACCTTCGCCAGCAACTGCCGGGGACTCGCCCCGAACGCGAGCGCCGCCTCCTTGGTGCTTTCGGGCACCTGCCGGATACCGAGCGCGGTCAGGCGGACCATCGGCGGCATGGCGAAGATCACCGTCGCCAGGATGCCGGGGGGCTTGCCGATCGAGAAGAACGCGACCGCGGGCAGCAGATAGACGAACGACGGGATGGTCTGCATCACGTCGAGGATGGGGGTGACGATCGCGGTACCCGTCCTCGACTTGCCCACCCAGATGCCGAGCGGCAGGCCGGCGACCACGCAGATGATCGTCGCGGCGACCACCAGGGAGATCGTGCTCATCGCGGTCTGCCAGAAACCGAACAGGGCCAGGTAGACGAGCGACGCCCCCACGAACGTCGCCACCCGGGAGCCGGCCGCCGTCTTCGCGATGACCACGAACATGACCGCGGTGACGATCCAGGGCGTGCCCACGAAGACCGACTCGATGGCGTTCAGCAGCACCCGGATCCAGTGGGTGATCCCGTCGAACACCCAGCCGTAGAACGCCTTCAGGTAGCCGATGCCCTGGTCGATGCGCTCCGAGAGCCAGGTGTTCAGGTTCACCGGCCGCTTGGCCGTCGACTCCCGCACGACGATGCTGCGGGTGCCGTCCTCGTTGCGCGGATAGGAGTACTGCGGCGGGCGCTTGAACCACACCAGGGTCGGAAACTCGGAGATGGTCCAGCAGTCGAAGCGATCCTTGGCGGAGACCGCTTCCCCGTCCTGCACCTTCCGCGTGAGCTTGATGCAGGAGCGTTCGTCGGGAGGGAACTGCGTAGCCCGGTAGAGCGTGAGCGGCGCGATCAGCGCCGCCACCAGGGCGGCGGTCACCAGCCGCCCGGGGCCCAGGCCCCGGGGCAGGGAGTGGTCGATGCGCCAGCGGGCGTACTGGCGGTAGTACAGCCGATCCGCCAGCCAGCCGAACAGCAGCCGGCCGGCGACGAACAGCACGACGGCCGCGAGCAGGTAGGCGCCGGTCCAGCTCTCGTAACGCTGGACGAGGAAGTCCTTGCCGTCGATGACCGCCTGTGCCGCCGCGCGGTCGTACTTGTAGACCAGGGCGAGGTTCACCGCCGCGATCATGTCGGCGACGAAGCCGATCCAGAACGCGAGCCAGTTGCCGCGCAAGGCGGCCCAGACGAAGCTGCCCGCCATCGCGACGGCGTTCACGTGGCGCGCGGGCAGCGTGGCCTGCTGTATTCTCAGGAACGTCCGTCCGTAATAGTCCCCGCCCGGCCCCGCGAACTCCCTGAACGGAGCGAGAGGATCATCGGGGGCGGCGCCCGCCGTTTCGTTGTCCGGTGTCACTATGCTTCCCCCTGGATGCCGCGCAGCAGCGCGTCCTTGGTGACGATGCCGACGAGCCGGCCGCCGTCGGAGCGCACCGCGATCGGGCGATCCTCGCCGACGGCCAGGTTCACGAGTGAATCGAGATCGGCCTCCGGGCCGGCCCGCGGCCAGTGCTCCGCGTCCGACAGATCGCCGTGCTCCTGCCCGTACCGTTCGGGCGGCTCCATGATCGTGTGGGCGAACACGAGCTTCAGCCGGGAGATGCCCTTCACGAAGTCCGCCACGTAGTCGTCCGCGGGATGGGTGACGATGTGTTCCGGGGTGCCGATCTGCACCACCTCGCCGTCCTTCATGATGGCGATCCGCGATCCCATCCGGATCGCTTCGTCGAGGTCGTGGGTGATGAAGATGGTGGTCTTCCTCATGGTGCGGGAAAGCGCCAGGAACTCGTCCTGCAGCCCGCGGCGAATGAGGGGATCGAGGGCGGAGAAGGGTTCGTCCATCAACAGGATCTCGGGATCCGCGGCAAGGGCGCGGGCGAGCCCCACGCGCTGCTGCATCCCGCCCGACAGCTCCCGCGGCATGCGGTCGCCGTACCCCTGGAGGCTGACGGTTTCGATCACCCGGTCGGCCGTGCGGTGGCGGGTGAACGTATCCGCGTCGCGAAGCTCCAGCGCGAACGCGATGTTGTCCCGCACGGTGCGGTGCGGCAGCAGCGCCATGTTCTGGAACACCATGCCGATGCGGTCCGCCCGCAGGGCGCGCAATTCCTCGGGCGCGAGCGCCCCGACGTCCTCGCCGTGGATGAGGATCTGCCCGTGGGTGGGCTCGATCAGCCGGTTGACGTGGCGGACGAGGGTCGATTTGCCGGAGCCGGAGAGGCCCATGACGCAGAAGATCTCTCCGGCGTGGACGTCGAAGCTGACGTTGCGTACGCCGACCACCGCCTCGAAGCGTTCCAGCACTTGCGCCTTGTCCAGGCCCTCGCTCCGGATGGCGGCCAGCGCCTCGGCCGCCCGATCGCCGAAGATCTTCCAGACGTCCCGGATCTCGATGATCTTGTCGTTCATGGGGTGCCTCCGGTGTCGTGAAGCGCCGGCATGGAAATCCCGGGCCGTTCGCTACCGGCGCCCGATGCCAGTCTACATCGACGCCGAAGGGCGGAAACGACAATGCCGACTTCCGAACGCCTGCGCCGGCCGCCGCTTCCTGGTCTGCCGGCGCAGCGATCGGATGGAGGCCGGCTCCCAGGTCGTCTGCGACCTCGGGGGGCTGATGGAATACATCGAGCGGTCGCCTTGATCCGAGGGATCCATCTTTGGCGGCTCGAAGCGATCGACGGGTGCAGGCCGTTCGTATCGATACTTCGCTTCTCGACACTACACTCCACCAGCCGATGGTGGCCTTGCCGTGACGCTGCTCCCATGGTCGCTCCGATCCGCCGTCCGCGCCCTCCGCTTGCGACAGGGCGACGGGCGACGGTGCATCGCGCCGAAGTCCTACGGTCGATGGGACGATCGCCCATTCCGCGGATCTTGATTCTCCCCCATCCTGTGCTTCTGCAATTCGCCTTGGGGCGCCGCCATGACCGTGGTACCGTCGTTCACAGCCCGCGTTCAGGCAACGCTGCCCCACCACGGTCACGAGGGGACCACCCATGCGCCGACCCGACCTCTCCGCCCTCTCCCGCGCCGCGGTTGAGTACCCGAGCTCCGACGGCAAGCCCTTGGCCGAGAACGACGCCCAGCACACCGCCATCCTCTACGGCATCGGCGCGCTGCGGGTTCACTTCGCGGGACGCCGGGACGTGTACGTGTCCGGGGACCTGCTCGTGTACTACGAGGAAGGGAACCCGCGGGTGTCGGTGGCGCCGGACGTGTTCGTGGTGTTCGGGGTGGAGGACCGGATGCGGATGAGCTACAAGGTGTGGGAGGAGGGGAAGGGGCCGGACTTCGTGCTGGAGGTGGCGTCGCCGAGCACGTGGCGGGAGGACGTGGGGCGGAAGCGGGACGTCTATGCGCGATTGGGGGTGGGGGAGTACTGGCTGTACGACCCGATGGGGGAGCACCTGTCGCCGGTGCTGCAGGGGTATCGGCTGGTGGGCGGCGGGTACGAGCGCCAGTCGTTGCTGGAGTCGTTGGACGGGAGGTTGGGGCTGCACAGTGAGGGGTTGTTGGGACTGGAGCTGTGGGAGAAGGGCAGGGAGATGCGTTTCCGTGACCCGGTGACGGGTCTGGACCTTCTCAGCCATTGCGAGGAGCATGACCGTGCCGAGCGGGAGGTCGTCGCGCGTCGAGCCACTGCCGCCCGAGCCGAGCGCGAAGCCGCGGCGCGAAAGGCCGCGGAGGCGCGTGTCGCGGAGCTGGAGGCGCTCATCGGCGGGAAACGCGGCTGAACGATCGTTCGACCTCCCTCCAGCTTTGCCGTCCGGCAACGCCTCGAACTGGGGGTTCGAGATGCTCCCGGACGATCCGCAGGTCGAGCGGAGCCCCGGCCGGCGTGACGGGGGCGGCTGCCGGCGCAGGCGCTGGAAGAGCGCCGCGCGGGATCCCCTCGCATCGGTTTCGGACCGCCTGCCCGCCACCCCGTGAGGCACGGACGGCTCGCCGCATCGTTCGGACCCGACCCGGACGGAACGCCGGCGAATGCCCTACGCCGGGGTCATGCCGCGCAGCCTCTCGGAGCGCCGGCGCAGCAGCTCCACGGTGGTCAGCAGCAGGATGGAGAGGATCACCAGCACGGTGGCCACCGCGAGGATCGTCGGGCTGATCTCCTGGCGGATCCCCGCCCACATCTGCCGCGGCAGGGTGAGCTGATCCGCACCGCCGAGGAACAGGATGATGACCACCTCGTCGAACGAGGTGATGAAGGCGAAGAGGGCGCCCGAGATGACCCCCGGCGCGATCAGCGGAAGCTGGACCTTGAAGAAGTTGTACGCCGGGCTCCCGCCCAGGCTCTGCGCCGCGCGCGTCAGCGAGTAGTCGAACCCGATCAGCGTCGCGGTCACCGTGATCACCACGAACGGCAGCCCCAGCACCGTGTGCGCGAGGATGACGCCGGCGAAGCTCGCCACGAGCTTGAGCTTTGCGTAGAACAGGAACATGCCGGCCGCGGTGATGATCAGCGGCACGATCATCGGCGAGATCAGGAACGCCATGATGAGGCGCCGGCCCGCCAGGTGGGAACGGCTGAGCCCCAGCGCGGCCAGGGTGCCGATGGTGGTGGCCAGCACCGTGGCGACGACGGCGATGATCAGGCTGTTGACGGCGCCGATCTTCCACTTGTCGCTGCATACGGTCGTGATGTCCACGGCCGAGCAGTCCCCCACCATGATCTTGTACCACCTCGTCGAGAACGCTTCCGGGTCGAGGCGCAACATGCCGGGGGTGAAATCGAGGAAGGGGGAGGCGGTGAACGACAAGGGGATGACCGCGATGAGCGGCATGACCAGGAAGAACAGCACGAGCCCGCAGTAGACCAGGTAGGTCCGGTGCCAGACGCGCTGGCCGGTGGTGTAGTACGCCGGGAGCGCCATCGTGTCAGCCCATCTTCATGTTGTCGATGCCCACCACGCGGTCGTAGACCCAGTAGAGGATCAGGATCGCGGTGAGCAGGATCACGCCCATCGCCGAGGCCAGCCCCCAGTTGAGGCTCGACTTCAGGTGGTAGGCGATGTAGTTGCCGATCATCTGCCCGTCCTTGCCGCCGACCAGCTCGGGGGTGATGAAGTACCCGATGGCGACGATGAACACGAGGATCACGCCCGCCCCGACGCCCGGCAGGGTCTGCGGCACGTACACGCGGAGGAAGGCGACGGCCGGCGGCGCCCCCAGGTTCTGGGCCGCCTTCATGTAGGCGGGCGAGATCCCCTTCATCACGCTGTAGACCGGCAGGATCATGAACGGCAGGAGGATCTGGGTCATGACGATGACGGTGCCGGTGAAGTTGTACATCATCTGCCATCGGTTCTCGTCGTCGACCAGGCGCAGCCAGACGAAGGTGTCGTTCACCACCCCCTCCTGCTGCAACATGATCATCCACGCCACGATGCGCACCAGCAGCGAGGTCCAGAACGGCATCAGCACGCAGATCATGAGCAGGTTGGAGTAGCGTAGCGGCAGGGTCGCCAGCAGGTGCGCGACCGGGTAGCCGAGCGCCAGGCAGGCCACGGTGACGATCACGCTGATCAGCAGGGTGCGCATCCACAGCGTCTTGTAGATGCGGCGGTTCTCCGGCTGCTGGATCACGTCCTTGCCGAAGCCGTACTTCAGGTCGAAGGCGTTGAGGTAGTACCCGAAGGTGTACGGGTCCTGCATGATCCCCAGCGAGTGCCAGAACGAGACGTCCGCCCACCGCTTGTCGATCTCGATCAGGGCCTCCTTGTAGGGGCCGGCGAAGTCGGGGTCCTTGCCGAGAAGCGCCTTGACCTTGCGCTTCGTCTTCTTCATCAGGCTCTTCCACTTGGACTTCGCGTAGTTCATGCGGGTGCTCGCGCGCCCGATCTGGATCCCGTCGGCTTCCGCGACGTCCTTGAACATCGCCTCGTAGAAGGGCTCGGGGGGGAGCTCCTTCCCGTCCCATTGCGGGTAGACGGCGAAGGTCCGGGGAAGGGCGTTGTTGACCAGGGTGTCGTCGACGCTCCAGGTCATCAGGTAGACGACCGGCATGCCGAAGAGCACGAACAGGAACACGACGGCCGGAGCCACCAGCGCCAGGGCGGTGAGCTTGCGGCGGCGCAACGAGCGCTGGAGGCTCTCCTTCAGCGGCCGGCCGTCGGCGGTGAGCAGCTCACCCGTCGTGCTGGTGGGGATGTCGATGGAGGTGGCGGCCATTGGGGTGGTTCGTCGGTTCCCTGGTCTCTCGGCGTCCGGATTTTGCGGATCGGCGGCGGGTCGGCGACCCCGGCCGGGTGCGGGTCATAGCAGCTTGGCGGCGACGATGGCGAAGGTGGCGAGGGTGACCGCCGACTGGATGCCGACGACCCATCGGACGGTCGCGAGCTCCGAGCGCAAGCTCGCGAGCTCCGAGCGCACGCTCGCCACCTCCGAGCGCACGCTCGTGACCTCCGAGCGCACGCCGTCGATCGCGGTATCGAGATCGGCCTTGGTGATAGCGTGTTCGTCGCGGTGGTGGACCGCCTTTGCGATGGCTTCCGCCTGTCGGCGCTCGAATCCCGCGGCTTCGAGGTCGCGGGCGGCGGTGAGGGTGTCGAAGGTGGTGGCGGTCATGGTGGTGTTTCCCGGTGGTGTTCGCGCGACGACTTCAAGCATCCGAAGAAACCGACGGGCAATCTCCCGACCGTACCGGGGCGGATGCCGGTGCCGTCCCGCTCGGCCGCAGGATCCCCCGGCGACCGGACCGGGCGGCACGGCGCCGCCCGGTCCACCTGGAACAAGCCCGTTCCCCGCCCGTCAGCGTACCGGGCAAGGGCGCGACCGCGCCGGCGGTCACCGGTCACGCCGCTACTGCGCCCGCCAGGCGTCGAACCGCTCCTTGACGGCGTCGCCGTTGTCGGCCCACCACTCCGGATTGGCGATGATGCTGCGGGCCATGACCTCCGGCCGGTTCGGCATGTGCTCCATGATGTTCTTGCCGTTGTGGAACCACGGCTCGCCGGCGGCGATGATGTCGAACGAGGAGTTGCGCATCGGGCCGTAGTTGATGAACCTGGCCTGGCCCGCAAGCTGCTCCGGCGCGCTCGCAAAGCCCGCGAACTCGAACGCGAGCTCCTTGTTGGGGGTCCCCTTCACGATGACGAGCCATTCCTCCTCGAGCACCTGCCCGTCCCATACCGGCACGAAGGTGGCGTCTTCGCTCAGGTTCGCGGCGCCGACGCGGCCGTTGTAGGCCAGCGCCATCGAGGCTTCGCCCGATTTCACCAGCTCCAGCGGCTTCGAGCCCGCGGACCAGAACACCGAGTGGTCCCGGATCCTGTCCAGGGTCGCGAAGGCGCGGTCGATGCCGGCATCGGTGTCCATCACGCCGTAGACGTCGCCCGGCGCCACGCCGTCGGCCATCAGCGCCATCTCGATCAGCGCGTTCGGCCACGTATGGATGCCGCGTTTGCCGGGGAAGGCGGCCGGGTCGAAGAAGTCGGCGATCGACGCCGGGGCCTTCTTGCCCGCCCACGCCGGCTCATCGTAGAACATCATGTAGGACCACCAGATCTGCGGGGCGACGCACTTGTTGGGACGGGGCACCATCAGGTCCTCGTCGATCGACTTCCCGTCCGCGGTCTTGACCAGGTACTTGTCCGGGATCTCCTCGAACAGGCCCTCGTCGCAGCCCACCCGCGCCTCGTGGGGCAGGACGTCCACGATGTCCCAGGTCACGGTGCCCGACTCGACCTGGGTGCGGACCTCGCCGAGGCCGCCGTTGTAGTTCTCCCAGTGGATGCTCTTCCCGGTCTTCTGCTCCCACGGCTCTCCGTAGGCTTTCTGCTGCGAGGCGGTGTACGCGCCGCCCCAGGACACGACGGTGAGGTCGGCGGCCCCGGCCGCGCCCGCCGCGAGCGCGGCGGCGCCCGCCACCGCGAATGCCCGGACAAGGATCTTGCGTTTCATTGGATTGTCTCCTGTTTGCGTGCTCGCTTTCAGGTGGGTGGATCTCGGCAGGGTTGCCCGCGCGCCGGCGTCCCGGGATCGTGGCCGGCTTCAGCCCGCGATCGGGTCCAGCGCGCGGCAATCCTCCGTCAGCCAGGCGATGGTCGCCGCCTCGCCTATCTTCAACCGCCGGTGCGCATGGGTGTTCGGCACCTTGACGATGAAGTCGTCGTGCCCGGCGACCGTCAGCCGGGTACGGATATGGTCGCCCAGGTAGATCAGCTCCTCCACCCGGCCTTCCAGCGTGTTGAATCCGTCGGTGCCCGAGGGCGCGATCTCGACGCGCTCGGGCCGGAGGGAGAGCGTGGTGCGGCCGTTCACGCGCTCGACGTTGACCGCGAGCGCGGAGACCTCGCCGCCGTCGTCGACGGCGACCCGGCAGACGCCGTCCCGGACGTCCGTGACCGTGCCGTGCAACGTGTTGTTTTCGCCTATGAAATGGGCGACGAAGCTGTTCTGCGGCCGTTCGTAGAGCTCGTCGGGGGTGGAGAGCTGCTGGATGATCCCGTCGTCGAACACCGCGATGCGGTCCGACATCGTCAGCGCCTCGCCCTGGTCGTGGGTCACGTAGACGACGGTCACCCCCAGGTTCTCGTGGATGTGCTTGATCTCGTACTGCATCTGCTCGCGGAGCTGCTTGTCGAGCGCGCCGAGGGGCTCGTCCATCAGCACGAGATCGGGCTCGAAGACCAGGGCGCGGGCGACGGCCACCCGCTGCTGCTGGCCGCCGGAGAGCTGGGCCGGGCGGCGCCCGCCGAAGCCGGGAAGCTCGACCATCTCCAGCGCCTTCTCCACCCGCCGGCGCGCTTCGGCGCGCGGCATGCGGCGCACTTCGAGGGGAAAGAGGAGGTTCTCCTCCACCGTCATGTGGGGGAAGAGCGCGTAGTTCTGGAACACCATGCCGATCCCGCGCTTGTGCGGCGCGACGTTGTTGATCGGGCGGCCGTTGAGGAAGATCTCGCCGTGGGTGGCCGGCTCGAACCCGGCGAGCATCATCAGGCAGGTCGTCTTGCCCGAGCCGGACGGCCCGAGCATGGTGAGGAACTCCCCCTTGGCGATGTCCAGGTCGAGGCTCTTGACGACCAGGGTCACCCCGTCGTAGCTCTTCTGGACGTTGTCGAAGCGGACGTAGGCGGCATCCGGACCGGCGCCGGGTGCGCGAGAGACGGTCGCATGGGAATTGGCGTCGGGGTCGCTCATGAGTGGTGCGTCGATGGTGTCCCGAACATGTCGTGCAACCCTGGGAACGGCTCCTCGGCTCGGCATTCGGACGGACAGGGCAGGGACCCTGCGCGGCGCCGTCCTCTCGAACGACTCGCCCGCCTTGGACGATTCCCCCGCCGCTGCCGGACGGTCCGCATCCGGCAAGGCGCAACGCGCGTCGGGTGGAAGTTTGCACCATCTCGTAGCCGATCTCCACGATCAATCTTGATCTCGCGATCAATCCCGATCTCATGATCGATCCATGTGTCGGGAGCGAATTGCCGGTCCGGGGTCGTGGCGCGTCGTCCGCCCGGCTGGATGAGCGCCGGAGGACGGCCCATGACCCGGACGCGATGCACTGCAGAAGCTCCGGCAGACGAGATTCCGGGAAGTCCGCAACGAGCCGCAGGCGCAACGGCCTTCGCGGCGCGTCGTCCGGCTCGCGCGGTCCGGGCCACCGTGAAGTCGCCGGGCTACCTCCCGCGGCGCGGCAGGTAGAGATCCGTGATCGTCCCCTCGACCATCTCGGCCGCGAAGTTGACCGTCTCCGACAGCGTCGGATGGGGGTGGATGGTGAGGCCGACGTCGCGCGCGTCCGCGCCCATCTCGATCGCCAGCGTCGCCTCCGCGATCAGCTCCCCGGCGTGCGGCCCGACGATGCCTGCGCCGAGCATCCGCCCGCTCTCGCGGTCGAACAGCACCTTGGTCAGCCCCTCGCTACGGCCGATGCCCAGCGCCCGCCCGCTGGCGGCCCAAGGGAAGGTGGCCTTGTCGACGTCGATGCCCCGCTCCCGCGCCTCGGTCTCGGTGAGCCCCGTCCATGCGACCTCCGGATCGGTGTACGCCACCGAGGGGATGGCCAGCGCATCGAAGCTCGACTTCCGGCCCGCGCACACTTCCGCGGCCACCTTGCCCTCGTGGGTCGCCTTGTGGGCGAGCATCGGCGGCCCGGCCACGTCGCCGATCGCGAAGACGTGCTCGACGTTGGTGCGCTGATGCCGGTCGGTGGGGATGAAGCCGTGCTCGTCCACGTGCACGCCGGCGTTCTCCGCCCCGATCCGGTCGCCGTTGGGGCGCCGGCCGACCGCGACGAGGACGCGGTCGAAGGTGTCCTCGGCCGGAGCGTCCGTGCTTTCGTCCGTACCTTCGAACGAGACGCGCAGCCCGGAGGCTTCGGGGGTGATCCCCGTGACCTTCGTCGAGAGCCGGATCGACTCGTACCGGGCGCGGATGCGCTGCTCCAGCGGCTTGACGAGATCGCGGTCGCAGCCGGGGATGAGCCCGTCCATCAGCTCGACCACGTTCACCCGTGAGCCGAGGGCCGCGTAGACGGTGGCCATCTCCAGCCCGATGATGCCGCCGCCGACGACGAGGAGACGTCCTGGCGCCTCGTCGAGCACGAGCGCATCGGTCGAGTCCATCAGGCGCGGGTCGCCGTTGGGAAACCCGGGGATCTCGACCGCCCGCGAGCCGGCCGCGACGATCGCGCGCTCGAACCCGATCTCCGTGGTTCCGCCGGGGGTCGCGACGCTCAGGCGGTGGGGCGACACGAACGCGCCGTCGCCCTGCACGACCTGAACCTTGCGTTGCCTTGCGAGCCCCGCGAGTCCGCGGGTGAGCCGCGCGACGACCTGGCTCTTCCAGCCCGCGAGCTTCGGGAGGTCGATCGACGGCGGCCCGAACGCGATCCCGTGCGCAGCCATCTCTCCCGCCCCGTCGATGACCGCGGCGGCGTGGAGCAGTGCTTTGGACGGGATGCACCCGACGTTGAGGCAGACCCCGCCCAGGGTCGGGTAGCGCTCGACGAGCACGGTGCGCAGGCCCAGGTCGGCGGCGCGGAACGCGGCGGTGTACCCCCCCGGCCCCGCCCCGAGGACCACGACCTCCGCTTCGACGGACGGGGGAGCGTGCGCCGTCATCGGCCGTCCCGCGCGGCTACAGCAGCAGCCGTCGCACGTCGCCGAGCAGGCGGGCGAGGTGCGCGAGGAAGCGGGCGGCCTCCGCGCCGTCCACGACGCGGTGGTCCCAGGAGAGATCGAGGGGCAGCATCAGGCGCGGCGCGAACCCGGAGCCGTCCCAGACCGGCGCCGTCCGGGCCCGGGACACGCCGAGGATCGCGACCTCGGGGGCGTTGACGATCGGGGTGAACGCGGTGCCTCCGATGCCGCCGAGGCTGGAGATGGTGAACGTGCCGCCCTTCATCTCGTCGGATTTCAATGCGCCTTCGCGGGCGCGGGCGCCGAGTCCGGCCATCTCGCGTGCGAGGTCGTACACGCCCTTGCGGTCGGCGTCGCGCAACACCGGCACCATCAGCCCGTTCGGAGTGTCCACGGCGATGCCGACGTGGACGTACTTCTTGACGATCAGGGTGTCCCCGTCCGGCCCGAGCGATGCGTTGAAGGCCGGATACTCCGCTAGCGTCGCCGCCACCGCCTTCGTGATGAAGGCGAGCAGGGTGATGCGCACCCCGCGCGCCGCCGCCTCTTCCCGGATCGACCGGCGGAACGCCTCCAGCTCGGTGACGTCCGCCTCGTCGTGGCTGGTGACGTGGGGGACGTTCACCCACGCCCGGTGCAGGTGCAGGCCCGAGATGCGCTTGATCCGCGACAGCGGGCGCATCTCGACCTCTCCGAACTTCGCGAAGTCCACGGCCGGGATCGGCGCAATACCGGTCCCTTCGGCGGCTGCCGGAGGCGGGGCGGAGAGGGCGCTCTTCACGAAGCCGCTGACGTCCTCGCGCAGCACCCGCCCCTTGCGGCCGGTTCCCTTGACCCTGGCGAGATCGACGCCGAGCTCGCGCGCGTAGCGCCGCATCGCCGGGGTGGCGTGGAAGACCGGGCGTGCCTCGGACCTGCTCTCCAGCGCTGCGGTCGGCGACGGCCGGCCGCGCGGCGCGCGCGGATCCGGCTGGCTGGCGGCGCCGGGATCGGGCGCCGCCGCATCGCCTGGCGGTCCGGGGGGTGGCGCCGGAGCGGCTGCCGCCGAGGCGGTGAGGGTATCCGGTGTCCGGCCGGACGTTGTTCCGGTGATCGGAACGGCATGATGCGCGGCATGGGCCGGAGCGTCGGGGGGCTGTCCGGGCGCCGTTCCGGCGATCGGATCGGCCTGGCCCGGAGCGGGGTCGGACGTGGAGGCATCCGGAGCCTGGCCGGGCGCCGCGTCGGCAGATTCGGCGGCTTCGGCAGATGGGCCGGCCCGGGGGGATTCGGCGGGCGTGGCTCCGTCCACGGATCCGGCCGGATCGAGGGTCAGGATCAGTGCGCCCTCGGACACGAGATCCCCCACCGAGAGGGCGATGCCGGCGACCCTCCCGGCCACCGGGGAGGGCACGTCCATCGTCGCCTTGTCGCTCTCCAGGGTGACGATCGGATCTTCCGGACGGATCCGGTCACCGACCTCGACCAGGACCTCGATGACCGGGACGTCGGAGAAGTCTCCGATGTCGGGGACGCGAATCTCGGCCGGCTCCGCCACGGTCGCGCCCTCCTCACCGTTCCCAGGGATGCGGCTGTTCCGGGTCGATCCCGTACTTCGCGATCGCGTCCGCGACGGTCTGTGGCTCGATCGAGTTCTCGCCGACGAGCGTCTTCAGCGTCGCGACCACGATGTGGAACCGATCGACCTCGAAGAAGGCCCGGAGCCGCGCCCGTACGTCGCTGCGGCCGAAGCCGTCGGTGCCCAGCGTGACGAAGCGCCGGTGTACCCAGGGGCGGATCTGGTCCGCGAACAGGCGCATGTAGTCCGAGGCCGCCACCACCGGACCCTCGCGCACGCCGAGGCAGTGCTCGACGTAGCTCCGGCGCGGCGCCTCGGTCGGGTGCAGGCGGTTCCAGCGCTCGACCGCCATGCCGTCGCGCCGCAGCTCGGTGAAGCTCGTGGCGCTCCATACGTCGGCGTTCACCCCGTAGTCCGCTTCCAGCAAATCCGCCGCGGCGATCACTTCGCGCAGGATGGCGCCGCTTCCCAGGAGCTGCGCCCGCGGGCGCTTCTTCCAGCCACGCTCCGACGGCGATCCTTCGCGCAGCAGGTACATCCCCTTGAGAATGCCTTCCTCGCAGCCGACCGGCATGGGCGGATGCGGGTAGTTCTCGTTCATCACCGTGAGGTAGTAGAAGACGTTCTCCTGCGCGGAGAACATCCGCTCCAGTCCGTGGTGCACGATGACCGCGAGCTCGTAGGCGAAGGTGGGGTCGTAGGAGGCGCAGTTCGGGATCGTCGAGGCCAGGACGTGGCTGTGGCCGTCGTCGTGCTGCAACCCCTCGCCGGCCAGGGTGGTGCGCCCCGCGGTGCCTCCGACGAGGAAGCCTCGCGCCTGCATGTCGCCCGCCGCCCACGCCAGATCGCCGATGCGCTGGAACCCGAACATCGAGTAGAAGATGTAGAACGGGATCATGTTGAGCCCGTGGTTGGAGTAGGCGGTGGCGGCGGCCATCCACGAGCTGACCGCCCCCGCCTCGGTGATGCCTTCCTCCAGGATCTGCCCGTCGCGCGCCTCGCGGTAGAACATGAGCTGGTCCGCGTCCTGCGGCACGTAGAGCTGGCCCTTGTCGGAGTAGATGCCGAGCTGGCGGAACAGTCCCTCCATGCCGAAGGTGCGCGCCTCGTCCGGGACGATGGGCACGATGAAGCGGCCCACGTTCCGGTCGCGGGTCAGGGCGGTGAGGATGCGCACGAAGGCCATCGTGGTGGACATCTCGCGCTCGCCGCTGCCCTTGAGCAGGGCGTCGAACGCGGACAGCTCCGGGATCTCGCAGGGCGCGGCCTTGCGCCGGCGCTGGGGCAGGTAGCCGCCGAGACGCTCGCGGCGCTCGCGCATGTAGCGGATCTCGGGGCTGTCCTCGGGGGGGCGGTAGAACGGGGCGTCCGCGATCTCGTCGTCCGAGATGGGGATGTCGAAGCGGTCGCGGAAGGCCTTGAGCGCGTCCTCGCCCATCTTCTTCTGCTGGTGGGTGACGTTCTGCCCCTCGCCGGCCTCCCCCATCCCGTAGCCCTTCACCGTCTTGGCGAGGATCACGGTGGGCTCGCCGGTGTGCCTGACCGCCTCGGCGTAGGCTGCGTAGACCTTGTGCGGATCGTGGCCGCCGCGGTTCAGGCGCCAGATGTCCTCGTCGGACAGGTTCGAGACCATCTTCTCCAGCTCCGGGTACTTGCCGAAGAAGTGCTCCCGCGTATACGCCCCGCCCTTGGCCTTGAAGTTCTGGTACTCGCCGTCGACCGCCTCGTCCATGCGCTTGCGCAGCAACCCCTTGGTGTCGAGGTGCAGCAGCGGGTCCCAGTACGAGCCCCAGATCACCTTGAGCACGTTCCAGCCCGCCCCCCGGAACGCCGCTTCGAGCTCCTGGATGATCTTGCCGTTGCCGCGCACCGGGCCGTCGAGCCGCTGGAGGTTGCAGTTGACCACGAAGACGAGGTTGTCGAGCTTCTCGCGCGAGGCGAGGGTGATCGCGCCCAGCGCCTCCGGCTCGTCCATCTCCCCGTCGCCCATGAACGCCCACACCTTGCGCCGGGAGGTGTCGAGCAGCCCCCGGTTGTGGAGGTACTTCATGAACCGCGCCTGGTAGATGGCCATGATCGGGCCGAGCCCCATCGACACGGTGGGGAACTGCCAGAAGTCGGGCATCAGCCAGGGATGCGGGTAGGACGAGAGCCCCTCGCCGCCGACCTCCTGTCGGAACTTGTGGAGCTGGTCCTCGCCGATGCGGCCTTCGAGGAAGGCGCGGGCGTAGATCCCCGGCGCGGAATGCCCCTGCATGAAGATCAGGTCGCCGCCGTGGGCCTCGTTCGGCGCGTGCCAGAAGTGGTTGAAGCCCACGTCGTAGAGGGTCGCGGCGGAGGCGAAGCTCGCGATGTGGCCGCCGAGCTCGCTCGCGAGGCGGTTCGCCTGCACCACCATCGCCAGCGCGTTCCAGCGGATCAGGGAGCGGATGCGCCACTCGATCGCCGCATCGCCGGGGGTGTGCTCGGCTCGTGATTCGGGGATGGTATTGACGTAGGGCGTGTTGCCCGGGAACGGCAGGCTCGCGCCGCTCTCGCGCGCGTGCTCCATGAGGGAGATGAGCAGGAAGTGGGCGCGCTCCACACCGTCGCGGTCGATGACGGACCGGAGCGATTCCAGCCATTCCTGCGTCTCGACGGCGTCGATGTCGGTCGTCTTCGGACTGGCGGCCATGGTGCTGTCCCGAATGGCGGAGGCGATGGAGGGTCGGGCGGCTCCGCGCGCCCGTCGCCTGGCGGCCGGAGCATCGCTGAATCGCGAACGTGGAGTATATCCCCATGCGCCGCCGGCGCCATTCCGGCCCGGCCCCGGCCGCCGGCGCGAGCCGCAACGGAAGCTGCGGGGGTCACGGGCGCGGTGGAAGAGCCGGAGCGTGAACGCGTCGTCGTTGACCGGCCCGGACGCTCGGGCGACACTCGGCCCCGCGGGCCGTGGCCGGCAAGGGATTCCCGATCGTCGCGTGTACTTCGATCCGGGCGGTGTCCGCGCCTTGTCCCGGGAGCGATCCTTCTGCAACGAGCATACTGGCCGTGGCGAGCGTCGACGAGCGTACCCCGAAGGCGGACGGGCGACGGAGCAGACTGCGCCGCGCCGCGGGCAAGATGCTTTTCGGTCGCTCGACGCTCGGGAAAGGGCACCCGGCAAGGAGGCGCTGGCTCGATGCCCGGGCAGGCTCCGTGCAGCCGGGGGCTGGGGAGAAATGCGGGCCGGGGGGCCGGGTGTCCGGGACGTCGGATCGGCTCCACCGGACGCCTTGGACGAGATCGGCCTGATCGGCGGAGACGATGACGAACGTATTCATCGACGGGCAGGCGGGCACGACCGGACTGCGGATCCGCGAGCGGCTCGCGGCGCGCGGGGACGTCACCCTGATGGAGATTCCGGAGTCCTCGCGCAAGGACCGGGAGGTGCGCCGCCGGTATCTCAACGAAGCCGACGTCGTGATCCTCTGCCTTCCCGATGACGCGGCGCGCGAGGCGATGCACCTCGTATCGAGCAGCCGGGTGCGGGTGCTCGATGCGAGCACCGCACACCGGGTCGCGGGCGGCTGGGTCTACGGACTGCCCGAGCTGGACGAGCATCAGCGCGGCAGGATCCGCGAGGCGGCGCGGGTCAGCAATCCGGGCTGCTATCCCACCGGGTTCGTTCTGCTCGTCCGCCCCCTCGTCGATGCAGGAATCGTGTCTCCCGGCGCATACCTGTCCTGCCATGCGGTCTCGGGATACTCGGGCGGAGGACGCCGGCTCATCGAGCGCTACGAGGCGCGCGGCGCCGGACGCCCGGAAGCCCTCTGCCCGGTCCGGCCGTATGCGCTCGGCCTGGACCACAAGCATCTGCCCGAGATGTCGCACTACTCCGGAATCGACCGGGCACCGGTGTTCTCGCCCATGGTCGGGCACTTCGCACAAGGGATGCTCACCATGGTGCCGCTGCACACCGGCACGCTGGGGGAGGGCGCCACCGCCGAAACGGTGCGCCGCTGCCTCGACGCGCGGTATCGCGACGAGCCTTGCGTGCAGGTGTTTCCGCTCGGGGCCGAAGACGCCCTGGATGCGGGCTTTCTCGATCCGCTGTCTGCCAACGGGACGGATCGGATCGAGCTCCTCGTCTACGGGCGCGACGCCCGGATCATGCTCGTCGCGCGGCTCGACAACCTCGGCAAGGGCGCATCGGGCGCCGCGGTGCAGAACCTCAACGTCATGACCGGAGCCGATGAGCGGTCCGGCCTCGTGCTCTGATCCGCGCCGCGTCTTCCCGTTCCGGATCGTAGACGTTCATCCGGATCGGAGCTTGGCCCACCCGTTGCGCCAGTGGCGCTTCGGAAGCCGCACCGGCCACGAATGGACGTGCAGCGCGACACCGTCCGACGGGAGTGGCTTCGAAGCGCCGCCCTCGTGGAGCCGGTTACCCTGACGGCGCCGGGCAGCACCGGGGCAAACGGCACGGTAGCGGACCGCGGCGTTCCCGTCATGCGTGTCCTCCGATGCCGCTCCCGCCGGATCTCTCAGCCCCGGTCCAGGCCGGCCTCCCGTGCCATCCGCCGCAACGCCGCGAGCCCCATGGACTGGTACACCCTCGGCTCGCGCACGTTCGGGTCCTGCTCCGCCTCGATGACCAGCCAGCCCTCGTAGCGGCCGGCCACCGCCCGGAGCACGGGCATGAAGTCGATCCCGCCTTCCGCATCGCCCGGCACGGTGAATACACCGGCCCTCACCGCATCGAGGAAGCTCCGGTCCTTCTCGATCGCTTCACGCGCCACCGGGGGCCTCACGTTCTTCAGGTGGAGGTGGCGGATGCGCGCCGCATGCCGCGTGGCCACCGCGCCCGGGTCCATGCCGGCCAGCGCGGCGTGGCCGGTGTCGAGGAGCAGCTTCAGCTCCTCGCCGGTCTGTGCGAGCAGGCGCTCCAGATCCTCCCCGCTCTGCACCACGGTGCCCATGTGGTGGTGGTAGACCGGGACCAGTCCCCGGCCGGCGACGTGGCGGGCGATCTCGGTGAGCGCCCTGGCGAAGCCCAGCCACTCCGCCTCGGAGAGGGTCGGCCGGGTGGAGAGGGGGGCGTTCGGGTCGCTCTGGATCGTGTTCGAGGTCTCGCACAGGATGCAGACCTCGCAGCCCATCCCGCGCAGCAGGCGCAGACGCGCTTCCAGGGCCGTCTTCTCGGCCTCCACGCCGCGCGGGAGCAGTGCGAGCGAGCACCAAGCCGAGACGAGCACCAAGCCGTGCGGGGCCAGTACCGCCCGTAGCGCCCGCGGGTCGTCGGGCATCTTGCGGCCCTTCTCGATCCCCTCGAAGCCGATCTCTCCCGCCTCGCGCAGGCACTGTTCGAGGGAGACGTGATCGCCCAACGCGAGGTCGTCGTCGTTGATCCACCCGATGGGGTTGACGCCGTAACGGATCATTTCACCTCAAGTTTCGGGATTCGCTGACCGAAATGGATTCCCGCGAAAGCGGGAATCTATCGCCTGTTTCAGGAATTTTGAATCCCGAAACTTGAGATTTCACGCCTGTCACGCTTGGGCTTGCCCCGACTTCGTGGACGGTCGATGGCCGACGGACCTTCACGCGGGACCTCCCGCTGCCTGGCGGAAATGCGGGCGGATGATCCGGTCCATCCACAGCTCGACCTGCTCCATCTCCGGCGCCGCCGGCTGGATGGTCACGTGCTCGATCCCCGCCCCTTCCAGCGCCTTGAGCCTGGCGACCACGTCACCGACGCTGCCGAGCAGGTAGCACCCTTGCAGATGCTCCCAGGAACGGTTGGTGCCCATGATGGTCTCCATGGGCTTGCGCTGGATGGAGAGCGCCTTTTCGGTGTCGTCGGTATCGACCACGTAGCCCGCCTGCACGTGCGCGATCCCGAGGTCGGCCGGGTCGCGGCCGACCGCCGGCAGGTACGCGCGCACCGTCTCGATGTCCCGCACCGCCCATTCGAGGTTGCCCGAGGCGCGCACCGTGAACACGTCGGCGTGCTTGGCGATGCGGTTCATCACCGACTTCACCATGTACGGCTTGTCGGGCGAGAGGGGGTCGGGGATGCGCGAGCCGCCGGCCACCCACACCGTGAAGTACCTCTCGGGCCGGGGCTCGATGGTGACGTCCTCGAACTGCCAGTACCGGCCCTGGAACGAGACGTTCTCCCCGGTGAGCAGCAGCTTCACCGCGTCCAGCACCTCGTCGGTGCGCCGGCCGCGCTCCTTCATCGGGATCCCCATCGCGGTGAACTCGGGCTCGTTCCAGCCTGGCCCGACCCCGAAGAAGAAGCGCCCCTCGGACATGTGGTCCAGGGTCGCCAGCTCCTTGGCGAGCAGCACCGGATGGCGTAGCGGGACGACGAGGATGTGGGTGCCGATCGGGATCGTCCCGGTCGCGCCGGCCACGCAGCCCAGCACCATCAGCGGGTCCATCCAGGAGCCGCCGTAGAGGCCCGGTGCGCTCAGGAGGTGGTCCCAGACGGTGATCGAGTCGTAGCCGAGCGCTTCCGCGCGCTGCGCCATGTCCTTGGTGACGAGGCGGGCCATCTTCCGGTCGAGACCGGGCCAGGTGAAGGTTGGAACCGTCAGTCCGAATTTCATCGGGTGGCTCTCCTGATTCCGTGTTCGTGGGGCGAAGATACCAGCCGGGGCGGTCGATATCCGTCCGTGACGGGCCTACCATTCGTACCCTTTCGGCATCCGTCGTTCGGGCTGCGCCCGTGGGGGCTTCTGCCGCCCTGCCTTGCTTCGTCCTTCTCCAAGCATGTCCCTCCGTTCCCGCTCCGCCTTCCGTGTCCGTTCCGGCAGTTGGCGCCGCGTCTCTTCGACCAGCCTCCGGATGTCCCCGTGCCGCTCGATTTTCGCCTTGAGGTGTTTCCCGAATCGCGGCATATGACCCCGTGCGAGCGCTTCCACACCGGCTTCCACCGCTTCGCGCACGGTGTTGATTCCTGCCTTGGGGTCTTCCGGCCAGAACGCGCCCAGCGCGGTCCGTACGAAGCTGTCACCGCACTCCGGGTGCTTTGCCCATCCGGTGAAGAGTGAGTCCACGTTGTATACGATGTTCTCCGCCGCCAGGTGCCATCTCCGTCCTTCTCCGGCGTGCCACCGCGCCAGCTCCACTTCGTCCACCATCGTGGTGTCGGATGTGATCAGCATCGTTCCTCCGCGGGCTACGACCTGGGCCACGATCCTTGCGTCGTTGTGCTCATCCAGCGGTCCTTGCGCGTCCGGGAAGCAGGCCGGGGCGAAGCCGTCCGGTCCCAACAGGTTTTCCACCAAAGAGTGCTCTTCCCGGCTCAGCCGGTCGATCCGGTACAGTCCGTCGGGCTGACGCCACTGACTGTTCCACCACCGTTGCTGGTCCAATCCTTTCTTGCGGAGCCTGTCCCCGGCCCGTTCCGCTTCCGCCGCCTGTTCAAGCAGTCGTGCCTCGTTCCGTCCCCATGCCCCGACGTCGACCAGCGGCGCCATCTGTTCGACCACCGCGGGCACGACTTGTACGTATCCTCCGACGCGCTCCAAATCGCAGGCGTGGAACCTGCGGTCGGTCTCCGGGCCCAACCGGTTCTGGTCGAAGTAGGTGCGCATCGGCTCAGTCGCACCAGCCGTCGCGTCCCGGGACGCCCCATCGTCCCCACGGACCTGTTCCGTGCATGATTGCCCTGCGGGCGGCTTCGATCACCGGTTCTTTCGGATCGTCCTCATCCCGAGGCCACGGTCTCCGCTCCTGCACCGGCGGCGTGTCCTCTTCCGTCCGATGCCTGAACCTTCCGCCAGGGTCCACCCGGTCCTTGGGCGGTGTTTGCCGGATACGCCGTTCCCGCTCCATCGCCTCTGCCGTCATTGCACACGCCTCCACGTTCCGTCATCTGCCCCCTTGGCAAGACAAGTCCCACAAAGAAGGTCTGCGGGGTCATTGCATCCGCCCCCGCATCCCGTCATCTGCCCTGTGATTCGGACGTGAACCTCCCGCACGGGGAGCTCGGGCATGGGGTCGGCTCCGGGCGGCGGCGGAAGTCGAATAGACTTCGGACTCGCGTGCGGGAAGTCAAGCCGAACGGCCGGCGCGGGGCCGCGACAGGGTGGCGACATTGAGCGAATACGTGGTGGAGGCGCGACGGCTCCGCAAGCGCTTCGGCGCCGCAACGGTCGTCGACGGCATCGACCTCCGGGTGCCGCGGGGCGGCTGCTTCGGGCTGCTCGGGCCGAACGGGGCCGGCAAGACCACCACGCTTCGCATGATCCTCGGCCGCGCCGTGCCGAGCGGCGGCACGCTGGCCGTGCTCGGCGAGCCGATGCCGGCCGCGGGCCGCCGGGTACGGGCCCGGATCGGGGTCGTCCCCCAGGACGACAACCTCGACCCCGACTTCACGGTGGTGGAGAACTTGCAGGTCTACGCCGGCTACTTCCCGCGTCCGGCCCGCCGGCCGTTGCGGCCCTACCTCATGTCGCTGCTGGAATTCGTCGCCCTCGCGGATCGGGCCGGGGACCGGGTGCAGGACCTGTCGGGCGGCATGAGGCGGCGCCTGGTGATCGCGCGCGCCCTGGTGAACGACCCCGAGCTGCTCATCCTCGACGAGCCGACGACCGGCCTCGACCCCCAGATCCGCCATCTCATCTGGTCGCGCCTGCGCGAGCTGAAGGACCGCGGCACCACGGTGCTGCTCACGACGCATTACATGGAAGAGGCGGAGCGCCTGTGCGACCGGCTCGCGATCATCGACCGGGGGCGCATCCTGGCCGAGGACACCCCGCGCGCGCTGGTGGCGGGGGAGGTCGAGCCCAGCGTGGTCGAGGTGCGGGCGGGGTCCAGGCCCCCTCCGCCGGAGATCGCCCGCCAGGCCCGGGTGGAGACCATGGACGGCGTATGGCACTGCCATACGCGCGTCCCGAACGCGGTGCTGGCGAGCCTCCAGCAGTATCCCGGGCTCGAATACCTGCACCGGCCCGCGAACCTGGAGGACGTGTTCCTGCGCCTGACCGGCCGCGAGCTGCGGGACTGAGGAGGGGCCGGGGCGGCGGGGCCGCGGGGTTCACGCGGTGTTCCCAGGGCAGCGCGGACGCGGCGTTCGCGGGGCCGCCGCCAAGGCGGCGCGAGCGCGATGTCGGCGAGCCACGGAGATGGTGGCGACTACGCCGTCATCGTGAAATCGCTGTTCATCATCGTATCGGCATCCGAGGTTGCCGTGGCCCGGTCCGCCGGCATCCCGACTCGGGCGGCGTTGCTCGAAAGCTGGAAGGGCCGCAAGGCGGGACGCGCGGCCCCCGTGCTTCTCGTCGTGTTGCATCCGGAGGGCGCGGCGTTGTGCGGGGCGTCATTCACCCGGCAATGCGGCCATCGGCATCGAGTGGCGTAGCGCCGGCCGCCGTTCCCGAAGCTCTGCCATCGGAACGAGGACCGACGGGGCGGCGGCCCCCGATCGGACGTTGGAACCGAAATTCCGTCCCAATCGAGTCGTTGACCATTTTGGTCGGGTAGAAGCGACCCTGCCCGGCCACAAATTCCGATGATGATCAATCAGTCGAGCCTGTCACGCCCGGGGAGCTTCGGACCGGGACGCACCCGCCGAGATCAAGACACCGGGCGCTACGGAACCTCCGGGAAACAGCAGGCGGGATCGAAGCTCGCGAAGTGGTCCATCGTCTTGCGGTTGCACTGATCCTGCTCCGCCGTCCCCGGAAGCACCGCGGTCGAGCACCGGTAACGGTCGCGACAGGCGGCGCCACCGCCGGTCTCCTCGATACACACGGCGGCGACGCCGGCGACCACGCCCCCCTGGCGCTCGACGAGCCGGATGCCGGCGTCCATCGTGCCGCCGGTCTCCACCCACTGGTCGACGAGCAGCACCCGGGTCCCCGGCGCGAACGCCGGCCTGCGCATCTCCATCCGTCCGGTGCGCCCGGTGTAGTTCACGAAGTCCACCGCATCGGTGTCGACCGGCATCTTTCCGGCCTTGCGAATGGTCAGGAACCCCTTGCCGAGACGGATCGCGATCGCGCTCCCGAGCACGAACCCCATGGCGTCGAAGCCGGCGACCACGTCGATCCCCGAGGGATCGAAGGGCGCGACCAGATCATCGACCAGCGCATGGAACGCGCTCGCGTTGATGTAGATGGACGAGGGGTCCAGCCACGCGAACCGCCCGCCTCTGACGTTCGGGGCCATGAGCGGCAGGTACCAGCCGGCGTCGGGATTTGGCTCCGGCCCGCCCGCGCCGGCCTCGCGGCAGGCCGCCAGGAGCCGGCGCAGCCGCATGGGCTCGACGTCGTAGAAGCTCCCCGGGCGGTTGATGCCGGTGGCGACGAGGATGGCGTCCACGAGCCCGGCGTACGAACCGGCGTTGTCCGGCGTGACCCCGGAGGCGACGGCGAGCGCCCGATCCGCGCATCCCGCGCGGAACGCCTCGATCTTGGAGAGATCCGCGGATCGTCCCGTCGCCACCCCCGAGGTGGTGACCGCGTCCATGTGCCGGGCCGCGATTCCCGCCGCGATCTCGAAATCCTCCGGCGCCACCGCCCGCTGCTTCTTGAAGGCGACGCCGCCGAGATAGAGCCCGCTCCATCCGCTCTCCCGGCGGGCTTCGGCGATCGCGCCGGCCTCGTGTTGCACGTCCGCGCGCTCGTCGATGCGGGCGTCGTCGGCCCAGTACGCATCGACCACGCAGCCGGAGCGTTCGAGCTCCCCCAGCACCGGGAACGCCCGCGCCCCGGTCACGGCGAGGAAGTTGACGCCGAGCCAGAGCGAGGGGAGCCGTTCGCGCACCTCGCGGACGATGGGCAGCAGCCGTTCGAGCCCGAAATCGTGGTTGATGAGGAAGACGCCGTGCGCGCCTTCGCGCGCCGCGACCCGCACGTTGCGAACGACCTGCCCGCGGTCCCGCGCGTGGATGACCGGCAGCACCGCAGGCCCCACCGTCTTGAATCGTTTTCGGAATTCAAAGCGGTTCATGGCATCGCCCCCTCCCGGAACGTCCCGGACACGGCCCTGGGCCAGCGATTTCCGCCAAGCCCGAAAACGTCCATTGAACTGTCAAGACCAGACGCCCAAGCGGCATAAAAAGCTGCGAAATCCCGACAACCCGACCGTATCCGGGCATTGGCGGAAATCGCCGGCCCCGCTTCCGCAACCGTGAATCGGCGGGGAATGCAGGCTACCATCGCCGTGGCGGTCCTGCGTAGCGGCCGGCCCGAGCGCTGCCGCCGCTCCGCCCCCCGGGGAATTCATCGAGAGCACGCCATTCATGACGAGGAGAGGAACCCAATGACCGACACACGACGCCCGACGGCGCTCCAGCAGACCTCCCGCCGGCACTTTCTCAAGACCGGCGGGGCAGTGGCCGGCGTGT
Source organism: Gammaproteobacteria bacterium (assembly GCA_965204915.1). Lineage (GTDB taxonomy): Bacteria > Pseudomonadota > Gammaproteobacteria > HK1 > HK1 > HK1. The sequence goes on from OZ242023.1 coordinate 1,826,208, forward strand.
TCGCCGCGCCGCTCGTACTCACCGGCCGCAAGGCGCTCGCGGCCCCGACCGAGATCAACATGCTGGCCTGGTACGGCCACGGCGAGCCCGACGTCGTGGATGAATTCGAGAAGATGCACAACGTGAAGTTCAAGCCCAAGTACTACGCGGGCGGGGACAACATGCTGGCGCTCATCGCCCAGTCGCCGCCGGGCACCTACGACGTCATCCTCTCCGACGCCGAGTTCGTGCAGCAGCTCGACGCGGCCGGCTACATCGAGGAGATGGACCCCGCCGACTACCCGCTCGACGACCTGTTCCCCGAGTACCGGAACTTCCCGGGGCACTGGAAGGACGGCAGGCTCTATTCGGTGATCGTCCGCTTCGGCTATCTCGGGGTGTCGTTCAACACCACCGTCGTCAGCCACGAAGAGGCGAACGACTACGACGTGCTGTGGATGGAAAAGCTCGCGGGCAAGGTCGGCCACTTCGACTGGCATCTGCCGAACCTCGGCTGCCTGAGCCTGCGCGACGGGAACGACGACCCGAGCCCCTTCGACATCGGCGAAGACCAGTGGCGGCAGCTCCGGGAGACGACCCTCTCGCTGAAGCCCCAGGTCGGCGGTTTCTTCGACTACGGCGGCACGTTCTCGTCGCTCAAGAACGGCCAGATCCACGCGATGTGCGGGATCGGCGACTGGATCACCGGGGTGCTGCGCAAGGACGGGGCGCCGGTCGATTCGGTGGTCCCGAAGCAGGGCGGCATCCAGTGGACGGAGTCGTTCTCGATCGGCAAGGGATCGCAGAAGCAGGATCTGGTGAAGAAGTTCATCCAGTACATGACCTCGGGGCCGGGCCAGGTGCGCGCCGCCCGGATGGCGGCATACCCCGGCATCCTCCCCTACCGCTCGGGGTGGAAGGCGTTGCAGGCGGCGGACCCTGCGGAGGCCGAGCGCCAGGGCATGGTCTTCGGCAGGAGGAACGCCGTGGATCTCCGCCGCGAAGGGCGGATCCACTTCCGCGACATCCCCAGGCAGCAGAGCCTGGAGGACTGGAACGACTTCTGGTCCGAGTACAAGAACGCATGATTCGGGGCGGGCGGGCGGCGCCGTCGCCTGCCCGGCCCCATGTCAGGCTCGGCGTGAACGACCGCACGCAAACCCCGGCTCCGGCCGGGGCGGGCGGCGTCGCGCCGGGAGCGGCGGTGGCCGGGAACCGGTGAACGATGCAGGCCAGAGGCACCAGAACCGTCTCGTTCTACGGCCTCACCTGGGCCATGCCCATGGTCCTGTGGCAGCTCGTGTTCTTCGTCTTTCCGCTGTGCTTTCTGGTCGCGCTCACCTTCTGGCTGGTCAGGAACTACCGGATGGTGCCGGGGTTCGACACCGTCAACTGGGTCAGGATGTACTCGCGCGGATACTTCTGGGACGCCTTCGGCTTCACCTTCGCGATGGCGCTGCTCTCGACCGCGGTGACCAGCATCCTCGCCTTCCCCTGCGCCTGCGCACTGGCGTTCAGGACTTCGCCGGCGGTGCGGCGCTGGGCGGTGTTCTTCCTCATCATCCCGTTCTTCACGAGCTACCTCGTGCGCGCCTACTCGTGGCAAATCTTTCTGGGCGACGCGGGGGTCGTCAACGGATTGCTCGGGGCCGTGGGGCTCGGCCCCTGGCCGATGCTCAACACCGGGTTCGGGACGCTGGTCGGCTACCTCACGCTCAGCCTGCCGCTGGTGGTGGTCCTGCAGCTCTTCAGCCTCGCGAACGTGGACCGCAACCTTGTCGAGGCGGCGTGGAACCTCGGCTGCGGCCGGCTGAAGGCGGTGTTCGTGGTGATCGTTCCGCTGGCGAAGGCGGGGCTGATCATCGCGGCGACGTTCTGCTTCATCCTCTCCTTCGGCGATTTCGTGAGCCCCTACTACCTCGGCGGCAGCAAGCCGCCGACGCTGAGCATCCTCATCGTCGACACCACGAAGTCGGGCCAGCAGTGGCCGCGCGCGGCGGTGGTGGCGGTGACCATGATCGCCACCCTGTTCGCCGTGGCCTTCACCGCGGTCGCGCTCGCGTACCGCAGGCGCGCATGAGCGTCGAGCGCGCCACCGCCTGGTTCCTCCGCGGCTACGTCGTGGTGGTGTTCGCATTCGTGTTCGCGCCCATCGCGGCGAGCTTCGTGTTCTCGTTCAACTCCGATCGCTTCCCGACCCTCCCGCTCGGACACTTCACGCTGCACTGGTACGAGACCATCTTCAACGATCCCGACGTATGGGAGGCGTTCGCCAACAGCGCGATCGTCTCGGCGTGCACCGCGGTGATCGCGACGTTCATCGGCTTCTGCACCGCGTACACCGACTACCGCTTCAGGTTCTTCGGCAAGAGCGCATATCTCGGGCTCGCGCTGCTGCCGCCCACCATCCCGCTCGTGATCATGGGGCTCGCGATGCTCGCGCTGCTCTCGCGCATCGGGATGTCCGGCCGGCTCGTTTCGATCGTCGTGGCGCACGTCGTCCTCTGCTCGCCCTTCGCGATGGCCGTCATCCGGCTCCGGCTCGCGCAGATGGACCCGAGCCTGGAGGCGGCGGCGTGGAACCTGGGAGCCGGCGAATGGCGGGCGATGGGGGCGGTGATCCTCCCCTTCACCGCGCCCGCGATCGTGGCGGCGCTCTGCCTCACCGCCGCGGTCTCGTTCGACGAGTTCGCCGTCGCCTGGTTCGTCTCCGGGCTCAACAAGACGGTTCCGGTCGTCATCCTCGAGATCCTCCAGGGCAACGTCGATCCGCAGATCAACGCGATCGGGAGCCTCGTGTTCATCACCTCCATGACCCTGGTGGTCGTCGCCCAGGTCCTCGTCATGACGAGGGAGCCCCGGCGTGCCCGAGCCTGAACGCATGCGTGCGGGTGGGCCCGGACGCGAGCCGCTGGTCGTCTTCGAGGGCGTGGCCAAGCGCTTCGGCGGCACCGTGGCGGTGGAGCGCATGGATCTCGCGATCGGCGAGGGCGAGTTCGTCGCGATCATGGGGTCGAGCGGCTGCGGCAAGACGACCACGCTGCGCATGCTCGCGGGCCTGGAGCGCCCGAGCGAGGGCGAGATCCGCATCGAGGGCCGCCGGGCCAACGAGCTGAGCCCGGCCGAGCGCGGCACCCCCATGGTGTGGCAGACGCTGGCCCTGTTTCCGTTCCTCGACGTGCGCAGGAACGTGGAGTTCGGACTGAGGATGCGCGGCATCCCGGCGCCGGCGCGGCGCGAGAAGGCGATGGCCTGGCTCGAACGCATGGAGATCGCGGAGCTCGCGGACCGCGACGTGGCCCGGCTCTCCGGCGGCCAGCGCCAACGGGTGGCGCTGGCCCGCGCGCTGGTCACCGAGCCCCGCATCCTGCTGCTCGACGAGCCCATGAGCGCGCTCGACGCGAACCTCGTCGTGCGCATGCAGGCGGTGCTCGCGCGCCTGCAGCGCGATCTCGGGATCACCTTCGTCTACGTGACCCACAGCCAGTCCGAGGCGTTCGCGATGGCGGACCGCGTGGTCATCATGAGCCGCGGGGCCGTCGAGCAGATCGGGACGCCCCAGCAGGTCTACCGCAGCCCCGCGAACCGCTTCGTCGCGGAGTTCGTCGGCGCCAACAACATCATCTCCGGCACCGTCACCGATGACCGTGACGGCGTCGTGACGGCGGAGACCGCGCTCGGCACCCTCCGGGCCGCCGTCCCGGACGACTTCGCGCGCGCGCCGGGCGGCGGGATCACGTTCGTGGTCGGCGCCGATCGGATCGCGCTCGGCGGCCGGCCCACGGGCGCGGGCAACGAAGTGCGCCTCGATCTCATCAGCGAGGAGTTCATCGGCTCGGTGGTGACCCTGCACTTCGAAGCCCCCGGCGGCAGCGCGTTCCGGGTGCAGAAACAGCAGCGCGAGCTCGATACGCTGGCCCTCGAAGTGGGCTCGACGATGTGGGCGTCGTGGCCGGCGGAGGACGTCCACGTCCTGCCGGGGGAGTGAGCGGGGCTTGCACCGAGCGTCCCATGGCGCCCCGGGCCGCGGACCCGAAGAGAATGATTTTCTCCGGCCGGGCTACCCCTACAATCCGCCGGATGACATCGTCCAACGTCTTCTGGGCAAGCGTCTTCTGAGCAAGCATCGTGCGCATTCCGGTGAAGCCGTTCAACAGTCGGACGCCATCAGGTTCTTCCCCGGCAAATCCTCTGCCCCTGCGTGACGCTCGTCAACCACGATGTTCGGCAACCGAGGCCCGCCCTGCGCAGCCAGCCCCGGACGCTGGTTGCTTCACAACCTGTCCTTCTCACCGTAGCGTCCCCGATCGTCCCGCACCTGCATCGGCCGGGTCAGCGCGTTGACCGACAGGTAGTAGTGCGCGATCTGGGTCACCTCGTTCCAGTCGAAGCGGGCCGGATCGGGGACGGGGTCCTGGAGCTTCGGGGCGGACGCGCAGCCGGTGACGACGTAGAGCCAGTAGCAGTCGCGGCGGTCTTCGGCCACGCGCCGTTCGTTGGGGGTGAGGAGGATCGTCCCGGCGGCACCCGCGAGGCCCTTGACCTCGATGAGGCGCAGCTCCCCGGAGTCGAGGTCCAGGCTGGTCACGTCGTAGCCCAGGTTCTTCTCGCTCACGTCGTAGACCTGCCGCCCCTGCGCCCGCTCGTGCTCCATCACCACCCGCATGGCCGTGGCCTCGGTGTCCAGATCCGGCCGCATGTGGCGCACCTCCGGCGCCTCGCGCTCCGGATGCGGGAGGACCAGCACGCTGGTCAGGCGCTCCACGCCTTGCAGGGTCAGCGAGCGCTGCCCTTCGAGCTCCCGGGTGCGGCGTTCCCTCCGGGCCAGCAGCTCGGCGTGCCGGTGCTCGGCCAGGGCCAGCCGCCCTCCGCCCCCGGCACGCCCTGGTTCCGGTCTTCGTCCGCCCTGCCGATCTCCTCGTCGGCCCGCTGGAGCAGCTCGGTCAGGGAGAGCGCGACGTGCGACGCGACCCGCCCGACCTCCGCCTGCCGTTCCCGCCGGGTGTCTTCGAGGAAGGGGGACAGGGCGTGCTCGTGCAGCCAGGCGGAGGGCTCGGGCGCGGTCGCCACCTCGGGCAGCGCCTCCGGCGCCGGCGCGGGAACGAAGTTTCCGATGAGGCCCGGCTCCCGGAGATGCCGATCGCCCCGATGATCCGTCTCCACCGCGAAGAGGCGTTCGTGGATGGTCCGTCCCAGGCCGTCCACGATGCGCGCCCGGTAGAAGTCGATCCGGGCCGGATGGGCGTGCTGCAAGGAGTGGAAGGAAGCGCCCGTGCCGAACACGCCGGCGGCCTCGGCGCACGTGTGCCGGCGGACGGCCTCGAAGAGCGGGTGGCCCGGCGTGACCCATTCCAGCGCGTGCTTCTCCGCCGTCTCGCGGTCGGTGGAGCAGCGCGGATACCGGTCCGCCAGCGCCGGCAGCTTCCAGTCCGGGTCGCGTTCGTAGCGGCGCAGCACCGCGGGCGTGCGGCCGGGCTCGAAGGAATGCGGCGCGCTCCTCGCCGCATCGAGCGGCGGCCCCTCTCCGACCGGCGCGCTGGTGCGACCGGCGACCGCTGGTGCGGCCGGCGACTGCGTTGCGGTCGCCTGGCGATTCCGTTGCGCGGAATCGCGGTCACCGGCCGGCGCTACGGACGGGCGAGGAAGGGTCCTGTTCCACACGAGCCTGAAGGGGACGTAGTCTGACGCTTCCGCCAGGAAGCGCGCGATGGTCTCCGGCACGACGCGGCGTTCCTGCGCCCGCGCCCGGCGCTCGATGAGCATGTCGAGGTTGAGCTTCTTCGAGGCCAGCCCTTCCAGGGCGTTGCGGCAGATGTTGCGGAAGCGGCCCTCGTCCACGCTTTCGAGCAGGCGCTCTTCGAGGTCGGCGTCGCCCAGCTTCCCCGCGTAGTAGTCGCGCAGGATGCGTTCGACGTGCGCGGCGGGCAGCACCTCGCCGACGACGTTGAACACCGCGTCGTCGTCCAGCGCGTCGCGGATCTCCTGGAGCTTGTCCAGGAGCCGTTGCAGCACCCGGCCTTCGATCGTGTTGGTGGCCGCGAAGTTGAAGATCAGGCAGTCCTCGCGCTGGCCGTAGCGGTGGATGCGGCCCATCCGCTGCTCCAGCCGGTTGGGGTTCCAGGGGATGTCGTAGTTGAAGAGGACGTGGCAGACCTGGAGGTTGATCCCCTCGCCCGCCGCCTCCGTGGCCACCAGGACCTGGATCGCGCCCTCGCGGAACTGCTGCTCGGAGTGGAGCCGCGTGCCGGGCTCGTCGCGCGAGCCGGGCTTCATCCCGCCGTGGATGGTCCCGACCGCGAAGCCCCAGTCCTTCAGCCGGCCGACGAGATGGTCGAGGGTGTCGCGGAACTCCGTGAAGACGAGCAGGCGCTTGCCGGGCCGGTCGAAGAAGCCCTCGTTGCGAAGCAGGCCCTGAAGCCTTGCGAGCTTCGCTTCCGTCCCGGAGGCCTCGACCGCCCGGGCCTGCCCCGCGAAGTGCCGGAGCTCGGCGACCTCCTCCCGCACCTGCCCGGCGTTTGCGGCCAGGGTCACCGCTTCGAGCATCCCTTCGAGGCGCTCGCGCTCGCCCTCCTCCATCTCCTCGATCTCGTCCGGGCCGGGGAGGTCCGCCGGCGCGGCGCGGGCCAGGGCCTCGGCCTGCCTCAGCCCTTCTTCGAGCCGCCGCGCGCGGTTTTCGAGACTCTTCCGCAACGCATGGGTGCTGGACGCCAGCCGGCGCTGGTACAGCGACATCAGGAAGCCCACCGCGCGGGCGCGCGGATCGTCTCCCCGGGCCGCGGCCTTCGCGCTCTGGCGCTTCACGAAGCGGGAGACCTCCTGGTAGAGGTCGAGCTCCGCGCCGTCCATTTGGAACGCGACCGTATGCGGGATGCGCCGGGTGAAGATCTTCTCCGCCGCCCACGTGCCGTCCGGTCTGCGTTCCGGGAAATGGACCATGGCCTCCTTGGTGCGGCGGAGGTAGAAGGGCGCGCGGCGCCGCTCCATCGCCTCGCGGATGGATTTCACGTCCGCGTAGGCGTCGGCGTCGAGGAGCTGGAGGAAGAGGCTGAAGTTCTCCGGGTCGCCCTTGTGCGGGGTGGCGGTGAGCAAAAGCAGGTGGTCCGCCGTATCCCGCAGCAGCTCCCCCAGGGCGTAGCGCCCCGTCTTCCGCGCGGGCGGTGTCCACGACATGCGGTGCGCTTCGTCCACGATGACCAGATCCCACCGGACCTGCCGCAAGCCGGGGAGGATCTCGCTCCGCTTGGCCAGGTCCAGCGACGTGATGACGTGTGGCTGCTCCAGCCACTGGTTGACGCCGAACTGGTCGCGGAGGTCGCCGCCCTTCAGGACGAGGAACTTCTCGTCGAACTTCTCCTTCAGCTCCCGCTGCCACTGGAAGGCGAGGTTCGCCGGGCAGACGACGAGGATGCGTTCGGCCAGCCCCCGCAGCTTCAGCTCGCGGATGAGCAGGCCGGACATGACGGTCTTGCCCGCGCCGGCGTCGTCGGCGAGCAGGAAGCGCACGCGGGCGAGCTTGAGCAGGTGGTCGTAGACCGCTTCGAGCTGGTGCGGCAGGGGATCGACGCGCGAGATGGAGAGCCCGAAGTACGGATCGAACTCGTATGCGATCCCCAGCGAGTACGCTTGCAGCCCGAGGCGCAGGAGGCGCCCGTCGCCTTCGTAGCCGAACCCGGTATCCGTGACGGTGAGGCGGTCGAGGTCTTCCCGGGTGAGCGTGACCCTGCGGTAGCGTTCCGTCCGGGTTCCGGCCAGGCCGAGCTCCCACACGCCCGCGCCGTTGGCGCGCACCGCCTCCACGCGCATCGGCTCGCTGAACAGGGGGCCGCCAAGCACCTGCCCTTCGTGGAGAGGAGTATCCCCGCTCATCCTCGTTGCCCGCTGGTCCGTCTCCGTCGCCCACTCGGGCTCCGGCCCGCCCGATTACCGGGTCCCGGATGGATCCGACGGCGGCTCCGCCGCCGATGCGGTGGACAGTGTATCCCTCCAGCTTCGTTCTGCGTGGCTCATGATACTGTTGGTAGTATCATTGAATCCATGACCGGAGCCGGGAAACTGCTCGACTCCATGAGGGCCAATCCGAAGGCGGATTGGACGCCCGGCAACGTCAGAACGGTGGCGCGCGCTTGCGGCCTGGCCTTTCGGCAACGAGGCACCAGCCACGCGGTGGTCACCAACGCCCTGGGCCGACACTTGACGATTTCCATGCACAAGCCCATCAAGCCCCTCTACATCAGGTGCCTGGTGGAGCTGATCGAGGCCGCGCAATGAAGTTCGAAGACTATCCGATCCACATCGACCCCATCCCCGAGGACGAGGGCGGAGGCTATCTGGTCACCATTCCCGACCTGCCCGGATGCATCGCGGACGGCGGGACCATCGACGCCGCCATTGCGGAGGCCCGCGACGCCTTCGAGGCATGGACGACGGCCGAACGGGAAGACAAGGGCGATCTGCCGGCTCCGAAGACCTGGAGTGGGCAATTCGTCCAGCGCATTCCAAGGACCTTGCACATGCAGCTCGCCAAACGGGCGGCGAGCGAGGGGGTCAGCCTGAACCAGCTTGCCGCCACGTTCCTCGCGCAAGGACTCGCCGCGCGGCAGGGGTCGTGAGTCGGCCCAGGATCTTCGGGACAGGACTGATAGCCCTCGATATGGTCATCGGTCCCGATCCCGAGGCGCCCGTTCGCTGCTGGGCGGGTGGCACTTGCGGCAACGTGTTGTCCATTCTGGCCTGGCTCGGATGGGATACCTACCCGGTCGCTCGCATGAACGGCGACCCGGCCTCCGAGCGCGTTCGCGCGGACATGGCACGGTGGGGGGTCCATCTCGATTGGGCTGCCTGCGCTCCCACCACTGATACTCCCATCATCGTTCAGGAAATTCGACGTGGGCGGGATGGCCAGCCCAGGCACCGGTTCTCCTGGTCGTGCCCGCGCTGTGGCCAATGGCTCCCGCTTTTCAAAGCGATCACGGTCAACGTGGCTGAGAGGATCAGGCCGGCGCTCGCCGATGTGTCGGTGTTCTTCCTCGATCGCCTGTCGCGCGCAACCCTCACCCTGGCCGCCGAGGCGTCCGCCCGCGGCGCCCTGGTGGTGTTCGAGCCATCCGGCACAGCCACCGAAAAGCTCATGGCGGAAGCGGTCGCACTCGCTCATGTCGTCAAGTACGCCGACAACCGCCTTGCCGGTATCCGCGGCGTCATGGAAGACGGCTCCGCGACCCTGCTCGAAGTGCAGACCCTTGGGGAACGGCTGCCACGGAAAACCGGGATGCAGTCCCGTTCGGCCTTCAGCAGACCTTCGCGGGGATGGCGCCGTCATGATCCTGTTTCAGGGACGTCGAGGACCTCCGCGATGCGATCGAGCTTTTCCTGGACTTCAGGATGGACTTCCTCCTTCTCCATGACGGCGGCGAGCAGGTACAGATCCCGTTTGGGCGTGCTCCTGTTCATCTCTTCAAGCAGCGGAACCAGAAATTCATCGCTTGCCTTGACGCGCACGAGCGAGACGTGGTCCCCGAAGAGATCGCTTCCTTCGGGCACGTGTTTCCGAAAACTCCTGTCCACGTCCGGATCGAGCAGGGGAAAATTCACGAAGCGCTTGACGGCCTCGGGTTGCAACAGGTAGTTCTCGATCTCGTAGCGGCGCCAGCGCAGGACGGTCAAATCGTTGCGGGTGGTCTCCTCGTCCGGCTCATCGCGGTTGTCACCATCGAGAAGGCAAACCGCCTGCATGCCCGTGAAACACGCCCGCAGGGCGAAGAAGTGCGCTTTCGCCTCGGCGAGGCTCCTGCCGCCGAGCCGGCGGACGAAGGGCCGTTCCAGGAAACGCCGTGCCGGATGATCGAGTATCCGCGCCCACTCGCCCAGAATGTTCTCGTCCGTCTCCCCCTCGACATAGAGCACACCACCGACTTCCCGGCCCAACAGGAGATCGGTGGTCGTGATCCGCTTGAGCGCCTCGCGGAGCGCGTCTCGCTCGCTTCTGTTTGCGAGCGTATGGGGTGTCCGGCCCGTGAATCCGAGTACCCGTGCCGGTTCCGTCGCATCGAGGATGACTTCGGAGTGCGTCGCGACGATCACCTGTCCTCCGCGCTCGCGCGCGACCTTGCGGATCAGGTCGTACACCTGTTTTTGCAGGATGACGTGCTGATGCGCATCCGGCTCGTCGAGGAGGATCACCGTGGCGGGCCGGGCGTACAGGAATGCGAGCAACAGGAGCACCTGGAGTGTCCCGCTTCCGGCGTTGGAAAGGTCGAGTGGACGGGTACGGCCCGGTTCGCGGTACTCGCACACGATGTACGGCTGAGCCGGCGAATAGACGGGATCGAGCAGATCGATCCGGAAGAGATCCCGGATGTGCTCCACGAGCATCCGCCAGTTCCGTTCCCTGCCGTTCTCGGCAATCTCCAGAAGGAGGTTTCGCAGGATCTCCCCCGGCCGCCCCTGGCCGACGAGCAGATCCTGCACGCCCCGGTCCCGTCTCGGCTCGTCGCGCTCGATGCCCGAGAGCGGGGGTACGTGCACGACACTCAGGTTTTGCACGGCCTCCGGGGGAAAGTTTCCGATGGTTTCGCGATCGAGGTTCTTCGCATTCCGGGGCCGCGCGTAGGCCAATTCGGCATTGGCATACTGGATCTCGATCCCGCACTCCCAGGACCCTCCGTTCGACCGTCCTTCAACGACAATCTCGATCAGCCGCCGCGTGCCGGACATGCCGCCCGGTCCGGTGACCCTTCGATCCTCCCAGAGGAGGTTCATTTCCCGGAGCGGCACCGCGGTGACGTTCGCCCTTGGAATCGCGACGCCCGAGCGCCTGACGGCCCTGCCTCCCCGGCGCTGGTCGAGCCATCGATCAAGACCGAACTTCCAGGTCGCGATGGCCTGAAGCAGCGTAGACTTCCCGGCGTTGTTCGGCCCGGCGAGGACGACGGAATCTTCAAGCTCGAACGTCTGCTCGCGGAAGCGCTTGAAGTTCCGGATTGTGATATGCCGGATCACGGTTACCTCGGCACGGCCAGCAACATCGCGTCCAGGAGGCGTTTTTCCTCGCTCGGCGAAGGGTACAGGGCGGACAGGGCGTTCGCGAAGCGGAAGAAGTCGGAGCCGCGCTCCTGCTCGGCCTTCAGCAGGCGGCGGAGCGCCTGGCTGTGGCCCGATGCCTGGAAGAGCATCGCCGCGTGGACCCGGTCGAGGGTGGTGGCGTCGGGCATCCGCAGCTCCGCGTCGCCGGCGACGAGGGCCTTCCCGCCACGGCCCCGGGTGCGCTTCTTCCCGGGAGCGGATTCCGCTTCGGGAAACAGCACCTGCTGGACGTTGCCGCTCGGGTCCCGCTCCATCCATTCCGCCACCGGGGCGGCGCCGTCTTCGCCGAAGAGCTGCCTCCCCCGTTCGGCGACGTGCATCAGCCGCACCACGCCCTTGCTCGTCTCCACGATGCGGCCCTCCCAATCGGGCAGGTGGATACCGAGGGGCTGGGCGAAGCGGCGCACCACGTCGAAGATCAGGGTATGGCTCTTCGCCTTGCCGCGGGGCGTGCCGTCTGCCTCGTCGTCTTCATCGTCCGTCGCGGCGTCGCCTTCCCCGGAAGCGGCGTCCGCGCCGGTGCTTTGCAGCGTCCAGAGGAAGAGGGCGGTCAGGCGGGCGTCTTCTTCCAGCGCCCCGGCGGCGCCGTTGCGCGCCTTCGCCTCGGCGGCCCCGAGCACCTGTTCCAGGGCGCTGCGGCCCACGACCTCCCAGACCCTCTCCAGGTACTCGGCGAGCCCGACTTCGCGCCCCTCCGCGGTCTCGACCTGTCGGTAGCGGCTGAAGATCTCCAGCGCCGGGCCGATGCAGGCGAAGACCAGATCCGCCCCGCGCACGCCCTCGCCCTGGAGCCGCTCCATCCAGCCGCCCACGCGCCGGGGCAGCTCGCGGAGCACCTGCGCCCAATCGCCGACCGGCGCGTCGTCGGGGCGAGGCCGGCAGACGAGGTGGACGCTGGTGGCGAGTGCGGCGGACTCCCGGGCGCGCAGGCGCGAGCCCATTTCGGTGGCGATGGGCCAGGACCCGGTGATGGTCCAGCCGCCCCGGATCATCCCGTTGAGCAGCGCCTCCCATCCCTCGGTGGTCTTGTGGGCGAAGACCACGGAGCCGATCCCGTCCTCGCCCAGCACGCGGCGGCCTTCGGCGAAGGCGTCGCCCATCGTGTCCTCGAAGAACGCTCGATCCTTGGTGCGACCGTCGCATTCTCGGGTCTCGTCCTGCACCGCCTCGCGAGCCTTGGGCGAGAGCGGGTTGTCCGGATCGAAGGGGTCGCGCAACAGCGGATGGTCCGGCAGCGTCCGCTTGAGCCAGACGAGGAAGAAATCGGAGAGGTCCGAATAGGGGATCGCGTCGTAGTAGGGTGGGTCGGTGAACCAGACGCCGGCGGCATGATCAGGCAGGGGATGACCGGTCGCATCGGCGGGTTGGATCTGACCAATATCCTTGAATGGGATACATACCGATTCAATGGCATCCGCCATGCGATTCATTTGGCTCACGACCGAACCCGTGGCGTCGGTCCAGGGATTGGTTTCGGAAAAATCCCAGACAATCGGCAACGCTTGTCGGGCAAGTGCCTGAACAGGACACTCGGCATCTGTTTTCCATCGGGCTGAGGCAACGAGGAAATCGGCCATTCGGCCAGCCACTAGCGACGTAGCCAACGAGTCTCTTCTGGCAGAGAGAGATCGATTCAACTCCACCAGCGCCATCTTCTGCCGCGCCGTGAACAGATCGCCCCATTGCCGCATCCCGTACCGCTGCACGCTGAACGCACGACCGGCCCCGGAACCTCCGCCGACGGGGGTCGGCTCGTCCGGCACCGGACTCAGCCCCCGCCTCCCGCCTCGCTCCCACTCCCCGAGCACTCCGGCAAGCCGCGCCTGCGCCTCGCGCACCGCCGCGTAGTCGGCATCCGTGGGCAGCCGGTAATGGCGGCCCGTCTCACCCGGTCTCAACGTCACCACCGCAGTCATGCGCGCGCCGCCGGTGCGCTTCCCGTTCCCATCGAAGATCGCATCCGCGCCGCCGCGCTGCTCGCAGAGCTGTACCCGCACCCGTTCCGGCGGCAGGACCGCGCCGCAGCACAGGCAGGCGGCCTTCGCCCGCGTGACCGTGCCCGCGCGCACCTGCCCATCGTCCTCCGGCTCGAAGACCTCGAACTCGACACCCGGCGGCCCACCCGGCCCATCCTTGGGCCGCACCACCTTCGCGCGCAACGCACGCTTGCGCTTCGGCTTCCTGCACAGCCAGAACGAGCGCATCAACGGGATCTCCGCCCCGCAGGTCGGCGCCTCGCAACGCACCGTGCGCGCCCACAGGTAGGCGATCGGCGTCGCCCCGTCCGAGTCCTTCGGGTAGAGATCGGCCAGCGCCCTTTCCGCCGCGGCCTTGATCTCGCCGCCGGCCTTGCGCAGCTCCTCGGCCAGCCCCGGCCCGTGGCGCGGGACGTCCTCCAGCATCACCTTGAGGATCAGGCAGGCGACCGGGTTCAGGTCGCTGGCGAACGCCTCGCAGCCGAGCCGCAACGCTTCGAGCGGAATCGAGCCGCCCCCCGCGAAGGGGTCCACGACCAAGGGCGGCTCCTCGCCGTGCGCCGCTCGCACCAGCGCCCGGCCCGTGTCGATCCAGGTGCGGTCCGCGGCGCGATCCCAATTGGCGAAGTCGGCGATGAACTTGAGGAGGACCCGCCGCAACCCTTCCTCCGACCGGAGGGCGTCAGCCCATCCTTTGGGCCGCCCGTGCATCCCCAGGAGGATCTGCCGCGCCTCCCGCCTGAACACCTCCGGGCAATGCGGGTCGCAGGGGTCCGGCAGCAGCAGCGCCATCAGCACCGCCCGCGAGGAGGCCAGCGGCCGACGCGCCCACCACAGGTGCAGGGTCGACGGGTGCCCGTGCCGGATCGACTTCTCCCGCGCCGCGTGCCGCGAGACCTCGGCGATGGGGAAGTCGACCTCCGCCAGCCGCTTGCATCCTTGGAAAATCACGATTTCAGTGTATTTTCTTTCCTGATTACCACTCAGGCTAAGCGCAACTTGAGTAGCCGTTCCGGCATCGGCGGAGTCCGAAGCGCCACGTAGACAAGCCTCGGAATGATGTCGGGCAGGTCGAAGCGACGATTGAATCGGTACTCGAACTCCGACAAATATCGCTGAGCATACTTGGGTCGAATCGCATGGTAAGTGCCGCGCAACGCGCTCTTGATATTGCCGAGAATTGTGTTCACCCATCGGAACTCGGGGCGCTGTACGCTCGCACGTCCACTACCGACCACCACTCTCTCATGAGCACAGCCCGCCGCGGTGACGCCATGAAAGCAGGCCAACCCATCGGAACGCACCCGAGTGCCGGCGCTCAGGTGCCGTTGCGCCCAAGTGGCGATTTCGGTGGTGCGAAATCCCTTCACAACAGTCAGCTTCATGCGCAGCGGATGCCCCTCCTCATTGGTCTCGACGCCGGCCACGAAAGGGGTCTTGGCCGGCGCCCCCCGTCCGCGTTTGCCCCCGCTTCGCTCGCCGCCGAGCCAGGCGTCATCGAGTTCGACCCAACCGGCGAGCGGGAAGTGGTGGTCTCGCTCCATCATCACCTGCATCAGCTTGTGCCTGATGCGCCACGCCGCGTTGTAGGAGATCCCCAGATGGCGGTGCAGCTTCATCGCCGAGACCCCTTTCTTGTCCTGGGTCATGAGGTAGAGGGCTTGGAACCACACCGTCAGCGCCAGCTTGGTGGAGTCGAAGATGGTTCCCGCGGTAATCGAGGTCTGGCGATGGCAGCGATTGCACTGTTGGAGCTTGCGGCTGGTCAGTTGGCAGTGGCGGTCATGGCCACAGTGGGGGCACACGAAGCCATTGGGCCATCGCCATCGGTACAGGGCGTCGAAGCACTGGTCTTCGGTTCCGTAGAGGGAGAGGAATTCGTTCAGACTGATTCCTTTCTGAAAACTGTACTGGGTTGCGCGCCACGGGAATATCCTTTTCGATGAATGGGTTACATGGCGATATTCTATCCTAAATTCTGCTTAGGTTCGAGGGTAATCAGGCTTTCTTTTGTAGTTTATGACTCTCTTTTAGATCCAGTATTTTTCTTGTACCAGATATGAAGCCATCTTCTGTCATTATAACAGAATACATACTAAAGATTAAAGCCGTTGGCCAATATTTTGGTTTAGGCATATCGATGTTCATCTCTTCAAATGTAACCATCTCTGGCCAGCGGAATTTACCTTGTAGATATTCTCTAAGCTCCTTGATCATCGCTTTTTCTTCTTGACCAGGCATCAGGAATCGACCGAAAAATTCGAAATATAAACATAAAAGGAAACTTCCATATATTTGATTTAGTGAAATGTAGTAAGGATTCATGTTTCCAGGACTGACTTTTATTTCCTTCATGGATTTGTCGCCCCAACCTGACCGAAGAAGTATTTGAGGGTTGAAGTGAACGGTACCTGATGTGAGGCGATATATAAAATTGTAGACGACATCCAATAATCCTGGATCCGATTTCCTAGCTATTTGTTCGATCACTGGAGATACACGACGATTTTGTTTTGGCCAACCATTCATTTTCCAAAACGAACGAATACTATCTTCAATTTTGTCAATATCAGTTTTCTGCTTTTTGATTACCGGCTGAAATGGCCTGAATCTACTAAAGAAAGCATCTTGATGTTCCAGATTTCTCATGACTTCCAGAGCCATCATGTCTCTAAGGAGTTTTTCTCGTATTTTATCAGGATGACGTGATAGAAAACGGAAATATATGATATCCTCCGTAGGACGTCTGAGTGCGGGTGTGAGAAAGAAAGCATTACCAATTTCCTCCTTTGATATTATATCAACGAATTCAAAAATACTGACGAATGATGCTCTCAAACAAGTGGAGAATATTTTCTTCTTGGGAGATCGTATAATCGAAGTTCTCTCCACGAAAGGTTTTAAGGGAGAAATAATTTCACTTAGCGTTCTGGATTCTTGTGTCATGTTAGAAAGATCCTTTTTCTGTCTATCTATTGGATACACATCTGGAGTTCCGTCATCTCAGATAATGTAGAAACTCGATCCTTTCGGTCAATCCATGCAGAACTGGCGGCTCGCGCTCGCTTCAGTGGACGGAGTACGCCGCCGCCTCCTCCCGCACCCGCGCGCTCGCCTGCCGACGACGACGCACGATGCGGGCCACCGCCTCCGTCCGTTGGTCCCGAGTCTGGCTGGCCCCTGCCTCCTCCACGGCCTCGCAGACGTCGTCCGGCGTCAGCCCTTCCAGCACCACCGAGGTGTCGAGCCGGCGCGGCGCGCTCTCGGGACCCAGAGCGAGAAAGTCCGCCCGCAGCTCCCGCGCGCCCTTGCGGGCGTGCAGCCGCCACAGCTCCCGTACTCCCATCTGGCCGTAGCGTTCGGCCTTGCCCTCGTCGGCGTGCGTGATCTCGACCTCCACCACCAGATCGGGCGCAGTCCCTTCGACGAAGGCGAGGGCGGCCGCATCCCCCTCGGCGCGGGCCGCGAAATAGCCTCTGGCGCGCTCGCCGACATAGAACGCGCAGTCCGGCTCCATCCCCGTGCCGGGCGGCTCGCTCCGCCCGCGAAGCCGGGTGCTGCCGATTCCCTTCGATACACCGGCCGTCGCACTCCCGGCAACGTCCACGATATCGTCCAGGATCCTGGCCAAGTCTTCGTGGGGGAACGAAGGCGCCATCAGGGTGATGATCCCACGCACCGGGTCGAGGCAGACCCGGCGGAAACGGCGGTTCCAGTCGATGGCCGCGAGCTCGGCGATGGTGCCGGCGTCGGCGCGCAGGACGTGGATGGTGGAGCCGAGGGGGCCGGTGTGCATGGTGGCGGGGGCGTTCATGGCGGGTGTCCCGATGGGAAACGGACACCCGTCATCATACACCTTCAACCGCACTGCGGACGCACCGCCGTGCGGTGGAACGCACACGTGCGTTTTCAGGCGCTTCGTTCATGGCGCGCTCCTTCCGGTGGTTCCGCGCGGGGGAGAACCCCTTCGGACGCCATCTTCTTCAGCAGCCGGCAAGCCCAAGGGATGGTGCTGGCGAAGTCGGCGATGAACTTGGGGAGGCTCCTCCGCGCCTCCCGCCTGAACGCCTCTGGGCAATGCGGGTCGAAGGGGTCCGGCAGCAGCAGCGCCATCAGCACCGCCCGCGAGGACGCCAGCGGCCGACGCGCCCACCACAGATGCAGGGTCGAAGGGTGCCCGTGCCGGATCGACTTCTCCCGCGCCGCGTGCCGCGAGACCTCGGCGATGGGGAAGTCGACCTCCGCCAGCCGCTTGCACGCCTTGGGGATCATGGCTGCATGATTCAGTGCGGGATGACCTTGTGGACTTCCGCGAGTACCTGCCGCTTTCCTGCGTGGTCGCGGTCGGGATCCCTGCGGATGATCGACTGGTTCGGGCGTGGCCTGCCTTCCCGTGCTACGGTCCGCTTGCGCCTCGCATGACGGTCAGATCCACGTGCAGCTCGACTTCCGGGTGTCGCGTATTACGGTCCGCGTCCGCTTGCGCCTCGCATGACTCCTCCCGTCCCGGTCTCGCGCCGTTCAAAGAACAGTCTGCGGTCCTCCGCCTCGCGGGTCTTTGCAACATCCGGCTGTACCGACTCCAGCCCTTCGACGAGCTGCCGCTCGCGCCCTTCCCATTCCTGGAGCGTGAGCCTGATCCTGCTCGCGGTCCGTTCGAGGCTCGCCTTCTCCAGGTCGTTGGCGAACCAAGCCAGCGATGCAACCCGTTCGACGGGCGTCCTCCGTGCCTTTGTCCTGCATACGGCGTAGGCGGCGCCGACGGTGGCCCCGATCCCCTCGACCCCGTTTCCGAGCAGTCTCTGCACCGCCTCGTCCGCGCTCAGCACGAAGGGCACCTCCACCTGCGCCCACGGGTCACCGTCTTCCCGGCGCCGCAGCAGCCAGTCGTGGAAGTCCGTCCTGCGGATCGTCCTGCGGTTGTCGCTGCTCAGGCACATGGTTCGGCGTTGCAGGCATTCGGCGATGATGAGCGCGTCGCTCCTGTCGTCCACTGCGCCCGACGTGCCGATCCAGTCCCCCAGAGACCGGACCTCGGGGTCCATGCCCCGCGCCTGCCCGTACTGGTAGATCCCGTCGTTGCGCTTCCCTTCTTCGTGCATCCATTTCACGAATCCGGCGCACATTGCTTCGAGGGTCGCCAGCGTGCGCTGCTTCCTCGCGCTCTCCGTCTCCCCGGGGCGCGTCCTCGCGGACATGCGCGCCGCGGCCCTGCCGTAGAGGGTGCGGATCTTCTCCGGCGCTTCACGCAGGGCCTGTCCCGGGACGTATATCCGCGTGCGCGTGCGTTCGCAGCAGGCGCCGAGCATCCGCCGCGCTGCCTGCCGGATGAACAGGTTCGTGTCGATGCCCAGGGCCGTCTCCGTCACGTTCCGGCCCCCTCGGGAGGTCGAGACCGCTGACGCAGACCGTCCAGCAGCTCCTGTGCGAGCGTTTCCAGTCCGGCCGCGTGCGCCTGCACCGATGCTTCGAGCCTCGCGCCCGGCTCCCACGGTTCCGCGGGCGTCGGCGGCGCTTCGTTCCGGGCCGCCGCCGTCGCGTCTCCCAGGCTTCGGGCCATGACCGGCTCCTCCGGAACGTGCTGGATTTCGTGAGGGTAGAGGGAGAACGGTTCCGTCAATCCTCTCGGCGACCTGCATGGGAGCACCCGCCGTCGCCGCGTCGGTTCGCACCGGCCACCGGACCCACGCGGGAGAGAAATTCGCTTCCCGTTTCGCAACGCACCAGCCATTCCCCCACCTCGGCCAGACCCTCCGGGTCCGCGATGCCGGCCAGCACCCCCGACAGGCGCTCGGCGGTCTCCGCCCCGAACCGCGTCGCCGCCTGGCGACGCAACAGCGCCCGTTCGTGCGCAAGACCCTGTTCGATGCCTTCCTGAAGCCACTGCTTCGGCCACTCCGCCACCCGCTCTTCCAGCGTCATCCCCACGCCCTCCGGAGCATCCCCCGGCGGCGGCTCCGCACCGGCACGCTCCAGGCGCTCCACCACCTCCCGGATCCCCTGCTCGCGGCCTTCCTGAAGCCACTGCTTCGGCCACTCCGCCACCCGCTCGACCAATGTCATCCTCACACCCTCCAATGTCCCCACCGCCGGCAGTGCCGCATCATCGGATACAAACCCTTCGGCCATCTGCCGCACCCAGTCCGCGAACGCCCGCTTCAACTCCCCGTCACCCGAGTCCCGCAGCCACTCCACCAACCGCCCCACCACCCGCACCAAGTCCGCCGGCCCGCGGCTCTGCTCCAACCCCAACACCGCCCCCATCAGGTTCCTCCCCGGCAAATCCTCCGCACCCACGTGCCGCTCGTCAACCACGAGGTAGCGCTGCGAGGGCTGGTACGGCCCCAGCTCCGGCCCCACCGGCGCAATCAGCTCCCCCACCTCCACCGCCGCCCGCCAACCGCCCCGCCGGTCGAATACCGTGGGGTACGACACTTTGTTCCGGCTCGATTTCCGGCGCCTTGCCTGCCTGCGAGCTGGCGAACTCACCGGGAAGGCGCGGATACGGCACGCGCTCGCCTCAGTGGATCGAGTACGCCGCCGCCTCCTCCCGCACCCGCACGCTCGCCTGCCGCCGACGGCGCACGATCCGGGCCACCGCTTCGATTCGATCGGCAGGGGTCTGGCTGGCCCCCACCTCTTCCACCGCCTCGCAGACATCGTCCGGCGTCAGCCCTTCCAGCACCTCCGAGGCGTCGAGCCGGCGCGGCGCGTTCCCGGCGTGCAGGGCGAGAAACTCCGCCCGCAGCTCCCTCGTCCCCTTGCGCCCGTGCAACCGCCACAGCTCCCGCACCCCCATTTCACCGTAGCGCTCGATCTTGCTCTCATCGACGTGCGTGATCTCGACCTCGACCACCAGGTCGGGCGCGGTGCGCTCGACGTAGGCGTCCAGGGCCTCTTCCCCTTCGGCACGGGCCGCGTAAAAACCTCTGGCGCGCTCGCCGACGTAGAACGCGCAGTCGGGCTCCATCCCCGTGCCGGGCGGCTCGCCCCGTCCCCGAAGCCGGGTGCTGCGGATCCCCTTGGTGGCCCCGGTGATGGCGCTCCCCGCGGCGTCCACGACATGGCCGAGGATCTCGGACAAGTCCTCATGGAGGCGTGAGGGCGCCATCAGGGTGATGATCCCGCGCACCGGATCGAGGCAGACCCGGCGGAAGTGGCGGTTCCAGTCGATGGCCGCAAGTTCGGCGATGGTGCCGGCGTCGGCGCGCAGAACGTGGATGGTGGAGCCGAGGGGGCCGGTGTGCATGGTGGCGGGGGCGTTCATGGCGGATCTCCCGGTGTGAAACGGACACCCGTCATTATGCGCCTTCAAGCGCACTGCGAACGCACCGCCGTGCGAGGGAATGGAACGCACACGCTGTCTACCCGTTCGTCTCCGTCGCCCATTCTGCACGGCAGCCCTGCCACGGCGGTTACGGGGTACGTGGAACCCGCCGGGAGACGAAGGCGCTCGCGGAGGAAGGGGAGCCTGAAGGGGCCGCAAGCGCCCTGCTCGACGAGCCGCCTGCCGATCACGATCAGGGACGACCGGGCGCTCCGGGGCGGTGCAAGAACGGCTTCATCGTTCGACGAATGGTGTCCGGCGCCGCCGCCCGTGTCGCGCCTGACCGTGCACAGGTCGCGGCACGCGCGCATTCCTCGGCCGAGAAGCGCGTGAAGATCGCCGGCCCGGGCAGCGGCAACCGGCGGCTCGCCGAAGCCGATGCCGGCTCACCGAATCTCCATTCTGTCCGACAGGCCCAGGTCGGCGAGTATCTGCTCCAGGTCGGCCACGAGGCCGTCGGCCCTGCCGCCTTCGACCGTCGCCGAGAACTCGACCCCGAGCGTCAGCTCCGCGCCGCCTCGCAGCTTGGGCAGCAGCGTCCTGCCCAACCGGTTCCAGACCTCCGGCGGGACGTCGCCGCTCACGCGGATGGTTCGGGTGGCAGCCGCGCCCGGCGGGGGCGCGGATTCCGGCTCGGAGCCCTGTCCTATCGTCGCTCCGGGTTCCGGTGCGGGTGTCGTGCCGGGGCTTGATGCGGGCGCCGGCCCGAACCCCGGCTGCGGGGAAGGAGCGGGAAACGGCTCCGGTCCCGAGCCCGGCCTCGCCCCCGGCGCCACTCCCGACCCCGGTTCCGGCCCCGTCCCCGGCCCCAATCCCGTGCCCGCTCCCGGCTGCATCCTCAGCGCCGCTGCCCTGTCCTTGCGGAGCAGGAACACCCCGGAGTCGAAGGCGATCTCTTCCGCCGGAACCGGCTCGCCGAACCACGTCCGGCCGTAGCCGCCGTCCGGCTGCGGACCAGAGGCGAGGCCGAAGTCGCCCCGACCCACGAACTCGGCGATCATCGCGCGAAGAGTGGCGTCCGGATCCAGCAGCCGGGTGAGCGAACCGTTCAGGAAGCTCTGCCGGAGGCTCGCCAGCGGCCATGCGCCGGAGGCCGCGAGGGCCGGTGGCCAGTTGCGCTCGACGTACCCCGCCCCCACCGAATCGTTGAGGAGCGCGTGGGACTTGAGCGCGGTCACGACGCGCGCGCACAGCGAATCGCCCGCGCTCGCATGGCCCGCGCCGAGGTCGATGACCTTGAGGCCGTCCGGCTCGCCCGATCCGTCCGATCCACCCAGCTCGCCCGGACCGCCCAACCCACCCGATCCGCCCGGCGCGCTCGAACCGCCCGGACTGCCCAACCCACCCGATCCACCCGGCGCGCTCGAACCGCCCGGACTGCCCAACCCACCCGATCCACCCGGCCCGCCTGATCCACCCGGTCCGTCCAATCCCTCCGATCCGCCCGGCCCACCGGCGTCCGCGATAACCACGAAGCGGTAGCCGGCCCAGATCTCGTCCTTCACCGCCTCCTCGGCGTCGGCCACCCTGGACTGGAGACCAGCCCGGTCCGAGCGGTCGAAGTCCCCGCCCAGGATCCCCTCCGCCACCTCCCTGGCCACCCGCTTCCAGGCCAGCATCAATTCGACCTTGTCCCGCAGGCCCCGCCCCGGCTGCTTGAGGCACCACACCAGCGCGGCCGGATAGAGCCTCGGGGACTTGCCGCGCCGGACCGTCCATTCCCCGACCCGCTCGCGCAGGCGCCCCGCGCCCGTCCACTCCGACTCCGGATCGATGACCACCAGCGTGAGCCTCGGCGTGTCCGGTATCGCCGCGCCGTCGTCTGGAAACGGCACCACGGGGAGGCGCGCGCCCCGCTCGAACTCCTTGCGCACCGCCTGGCGCATGGCCGGGCGGATCTCGGCGTCCTCGTCCAGGGAGGCACGCCGGTCGCTCACCACCTTCCGCATGGTCGGCTGGTGGCCGATCCGGAACCCGTCAGAGCCCGTGCGACGGATGAACCAGGACTTGTCCTCCAGCGCGAACGCGGCGCTGTCCACCGACGTGGTGTCCACCTCCGGCTCGCCGAGGGCGAAGCGCAGCTCCGGCAGGTGCGCCACCTTGTCGATCTGGCCGCCGGAGGATTCGAACAGGATCGTCGTCCCCACCCGCCGGTGGATGTTGCGCAAGCTCCCCCGGGTGTCCGCGTCCAGGGCGCGGGCGTGGGCCTGCGCTCCGGCCACGTCGGCGTCGATGGCCGCGACGAGCCGGGACTCGCCGAGCTGGCCGAGCACCGCGCTGCGGAACTCCGGCACGTCGAGCGGCGCGGACCCCAGCGTGACGAGGGGCTCCGTGCGCGCTTTCGTGAACCCCTCCCGCCAGGCCCAGGAGATCCACTGCGCCAGCATGGCCAGGGTGCCGCGCGTCTGCTGGTACTGGGGCAGCGCCTGCCACTTGCGCTGGAAGACGGAGAGCGTGGCCGGGTGGAAGGGGAAGCAGGTCTCGAAGCGTCCGCGCAGGGACTCCCGGGCCCTGGCCTCCGTGGCGGCGCTGTCCACCGCCGTCCATTCCGGCGGCAACTGCGCGCGCCGCTCGAAGCACCAGTCCGCATACGCCTTCGACACCCGCTTGCGGTGGCGCTCGGGGCCGGCGTCCCCGAACAGCCGCCGCCGGACCACCTCGCTGATCTCCGCCTCGTCGTTGGCGATCAGGTCCTTGGCGACGCGCCGGATCACCTTGGTGATGCGGTCCTGCCACTGCATGTCCCAATCCGTCATCTCGACCTGGCTGCGGGGCAGGCTGACCACCGCCGCGCCGTGGGTGGTGGCGGTGGTGGCGACGGTGAGGTTCTGGATGAAGGCGTGGAAGGGCTCGGCCATCGCGCGGTGCCGGTTGAGGAAGTTCAGGACCTCGTCGAAGAGGAGCAGGACCGGGGCACCGGCCGCCTCGAAGACGCGGCCAATCGCGTCGGTGCCGGGGGGCGTGGTCTTCGCGGCGGGGCCGAGCTCCCGGACGCCCGGCTCGCCCGCGAGCTGCCGGGCGAGGTCGAGCCACGGCGTCTCCCGGCCCTCCCGCGGGTCCCAGGCGTTGCCGACGAAGGCCGCCACCCTCGCCTCCGGGACCGCCGGCACCCCCGCTTCCCGGAGCAGATCGGCCATCCC
This sequence comes from Gammaproteobacteria bacterium, assembly GCA_965204915.1. Taxonomy (GTDB): domain Bacteria; phylum Pseudomonadota; class Gammaproteobacteria; order HK1; family HK1; genus HK1. The sequence continues at coordinate 1,849,712 of OZ242023.1, forward strand.
CGGATACCCGCCGGCATCGTCGCCGCTCGTAGCCAGGTGGTACAGGGCGGCGAGGGTATGCGTCTTGCCGCCGCCGAACTGCGTGATGAGGGTCATGACCGGAGCGGTGCCGGTGGTCCGGCCCGCGAGCCGCCGCAGCACCATCCCCGCGTGCTCGCGCAGCGCGCGGGTGAAGCAGGTACGGGCGAAGAACTGCTCCGGGTCCCGGTAGTCCGCGGGCGCGGTCTTCGCGATCACCTGTTCGAGGTGGATGGCGAACTCGTCCGGGTTGAACGAGCGGCCCTCGCGCACTTCCCGGCGGGGCGTGACGGTCTTGTACCAGGGGTCCACGGGGAGGTCTCCGAGGGTCGGGTGTCTGCGGTGTATGCCGCATTCTCGGGCTCCGGCCGGCCTGGAGTGCCGGGTCCCGGATGGATCGGCGGCGGTTTCGCCGCCGATGCGGCGGACAGTGTATCCCGAGGGGTAGCGTGGGTGGCGGAGGGCGACGGACGGGCGTGCAGATACCGGAAGTATCGATGATCTTGTTGCTATACGGCAAAGCCGTATAGTCCAAAGACGATGACTGAAAAAAGGAACATCGGTACGGAAATCCTGGACGGGATCCGCGAGCTGAAGGCCGGAGAGGCGGGACGCGTCGTGAATGTGCCCTCCGTGGCCGAGGTCCGTGAAAAGACCGGTTTGTCGCAGACCCGCTTCGCCGCCTTGCTCGGGGTCCCGGTCCGCACGCTCCAGGATTGGGAGCAGGGCCGCCGGGCTCCCTCGGGCGCCGCGCGCACCCTCTTGCTGATCGCGTACAGGAATCCGGAGGCTCTGCTCGAGGTGGCCTGACGCTCACGCGCAGTCCCGTTGCCGGCCCGGCTTCCCGCCGTCGATCCCGGCCGATGCTGGGCGACCCGCCTCGATGACGTGGCCGAAACGTTTCTTGCTCGTCTCAACGATGTGGCCCTTCAATGGACGGAGTACGCCGCCGCTGCCTCCCGCACCCGCACGCTCGCCTGCCGCCGGCGGCGCACGATGCGGGCCACCGCCTTCGCCCGTTCGTCCGAAGTCTGGCTGGCCCCGACCGCTTCCACCGACTCGCACACGTCATCCGGCGTCAGCCCTTCCAGCACTTCCGAGGCATCGAGCCGGCGCGGCGCGTTCCCGGCGTGCAGGGCGAGAAACTCTGCCTGCAGCTCCCTCGTCCCCTTGCGCCCGTGCAGCCGCCACAGCTCCCGCACCCCCATCTGGCCGTAGCGTTCGGCCTTGCCTTCATCGGCGTGCGTGATCTCGACCTCCACCACCAGATCGGGCGCGATGCGCTCGACGAAGGCGTCCAGGGCTGCATCCCCATCGGCGCGGGCCGCGTAAAAGCCTCTGGCACGCTCGCCGACGTAGAACGCGCAGTCCGGCTCCATCCCCGTGCCGGGCGGCTCGCCTTGCCCACGAAGCCGCGTGCTGCGGATCCCCTTCGATACACCGGCGGTCACACTCCCGGCAACGTCCACGATATCGTCCAGGATCCTGGCCAGGTCTTCGTGGGGGAACGAGGGCGCCATCAGGGTGATGATCCCGCGCACCGGGTCGAGGCAGACCCGGCGGAAGCGGCGGTTCCAGTCGATGGCCGCGAGCTCGGCGATGGTGTCGGCGTCGGCGCGCAGGACGTGGATGGTGGAGCCGAGGGGGCCGGTGTACATGGTGGCGGGGGCGTTCATGGCGGATGTCCCGGTGTGAAATGGCTGTTCATCATTGTACCGGCATCCGCAAACACACCACCGCGCGATTCAACGCACGGCGTGTGTTTTGGAAACGCCTGCCGTTCGATGCGCAACCAGCCCCGGACGCCGATTGCTTCACGGCCCGTCCTGCCCGCCGTAGCGTCCCGGCTCTTCCCGTACCTGCATCGGCCGCGTCAGCGTGTTCACCGGCGTCCCAACCGAATTCTTGACCATTTTGGTCGGGTAATCGTAGGATGCCCGACCGTTTTGGTCAGGGATTCGATTCGGCGAAGGGGACGCGATCTCGATGATCGTCAACGGATTCTGCAAGGACATGTTCCGGGCGCTGTCGATGGGGTGCGCGATCGACGCCCCCAGGGACGTGGCGGACGGCGTGAACGCGCTGATGGGTCCGGAGCGGGCGGCGATCCTCGTCACCCACTGCCAGCGCCGGCTCGACTCCATCGTCCCCGACCGCGTCCACGTGCCGAGCGGCGGGCACATCGCGACCTCCGGCGGGCAGGGTCTGGCACTGGAGCTCGAATCGAGAGACTACGAGTGGGTGCGGGAGGCGGCCGGCGCATGAGCGACGCGGCGGCATCGACGGCGGCGGCCCGCTACGCCGACGCCTTCGCCCGGCGCGATGCGGCGCTGCCCGGCCATGATTCGGCGGGGCCGTGGAAGGCGACGGCCGGCGCATGAGCGACGCGGCGGCATCGACGGCGGCGGCCCGCTACGCCGACGCCTTCGCCCGGCGCGAAACGGCGCTGCCCGGCCACGATCTGGCGTGGCTGCGGGACCTGCGGCGCGCGGCCGTCGATACGTTCTCGCGCTCGGGCTTCCCGACCCCGCGCCACGAGCACTGGAAGTACACGAACGTGGCCTCCATCGAGAAGCGCGCATTCGACCTCGACGGAGCCGGAGCGCCCGGCAACGGCGCGGGCGGAACGCTTCCCGGCGGAAACGGCACGAGCGGGGCGTTCCTCGACACCGGCGGCGCCCCACGCCTCGTGTTCGTCGACGGCCGGCTCGACCGCGGGCTCTCGAACCTCGACGCCCTGCCGCCCGGAATCACCGTCGAGGACTTCCCGCACGCCCTCGAACGCGACCCCGCGTTCTTCGAGGGCCGGCTCGCGCAGATCGTGCGTCCGGAGAAGAGCGCGTTCGCCGCGCTCAACACCGCGTTCATGGACACCGGCGCGGTGGTCCGGGCCGCCCCGGGGACGGTCGCCGATGCCCCCGTGCACCTCGTGTTCGTGTCCGGCTCGAAGGAGCGCGAGCGCGCGTACTCCCCACGCATCGTGATCGCGGCGGAGGCGGGGTCGCGCATCGCGGTGGTCGAGCACTTCACCGGGGTGGACGGCGCCGTGTATCTCGACAACGTCGTCACCGAGGTCGACGTGGCGGAGGACGCCGCCGTCGAGCACTACAAGGTGCAGCAGGCGGGGGCCGCCGCGTACCACGTCGCCGCGCTCGAAGCGAGGCTCGCGCGGGGCGCTGCGTTCCACTCCTTCGCGGTGTCGCTCGGGGCCCGGCTCTCGCGCCACGACATCGACGTGACCCTCGACCGCGAGCACGCGCGCTGCTCCCTCGACGGGCTCTACATGGCGAACGGACGCCAGCACACCGACTTCCACACCAACGTCGAGCACGCCGCGCCGCACTGCGCAAGCCACGAGTACTACAAGGGCATCGCCGGCGGGCGCGGGCGCGGGGTGTTCAACGGGCGGGTGCACGTGCACCCGCACGCGCAGAAGACCGAGGCCCACCAGACCAACCGCAACCTGCTGCTCTCGCGCAACGCCGAGATCGACACCAAGCCGCAGCTCGAGATCCACGCCGACGACGTGAAGTGCTCGCACGGGGCCACCATCGGGCAGCTCGACGAGCAGATGCTGTTCTACCTGCGCGCGCGCGGGCTCGCGGAGAGCGCGGCGCGCGGCATGCTCACCTACGGCTTCGCGCGCGACGTGGTCGAGCGGATCGCCCGGCCCGGGCTGCGCGAGCCGATCGGGGCGGCGGTGCTCGGGCACCTTCCGGGCGGCGACGGCTTGCGGGAGATCCTCCGGTGAGCGTGGCGACGGATCGTCCACCGCAACCGCGGCCGCCGCAGCAACCGCAGCCGCCGGGGCGCAACCTGTACGACGTCGAGCGGGTGCGCGCCGAGTTCCCGATCCTCGACCAGGAGGTCAACGGCCGCCCGCTCGTCTACCTCGACAACGGCGCGACGAGCCAGAAGCCGCAGCAGGTCATCGACACGTTGCGCCGCTACTACGAGGCCGACAACGCGAACGTCCACCGGGGGCTGCACGCGCTGAGCGAGCGCGCGACGAGCGCTTACGAAGGGGCGCGGGATACGGTGAGGGCGTTCCTGAACGCGGCGGATCGGCGCGAGATCGTCTTCGTGCGCGGCGCCACCGAGGGATTGAACCTGGTCGCGCAGGGCTGGGCGCGGCCCCGGCTGCGCCCGGACGACGAGATCGTCACCACCACCATGGAGCACCATTCGAACATCGTCCCGTGGCAGCTCGTCTGCCGGCAGACCGGCGCCCGGCTGCGCGTCGCGCCGATCCACGACAGCGGCGAGCTCGACATGGAGGCGTTCGCGAGCCTGCTGAACGAGCGTACCCGGGTGGTGGCCGCGGCCCACGTCTCCAACGCCCTCGGGACCGTCAACCCGGTCCGGGAGATCGTCGAGGTGGCGCACGCCGCCGGTGCGGTGGCGGTGCTCGACGGCGCCCAGGCCGCTCCCCACTGCGCGGTCGACGTCCGCGCCATCGGCTGCGACTTCTACACCTTCTCCAGCCACAAGACCTACGGCCCGACCGGCATGGGGGTGCTCTACGGCCGCGCCGAGCGGCTGGAGGAGGCGGAGCCCTACCAGGGCGGCGGGGACATGATCCGCACCGTCTCGTTCGAGGAATCGACCTGGAACGACCTCCCGTACAAGTTCGAGGCCGGGACCCCGAACATCGCCGGGACCATCGGGCTCGGCGCCGCGGTGGAGTTCATGACCGGGCTCGGCATGGACGCCATCGCCGCGCACGAGCACGACGTCCTGGAGTACGCCACCGGGGCCCTCGATGCGCTCGACGGGGTGCGCATCGTCGGCACTGCGCGCGAGAAAGCGGGTATCCTCTCGTTCACCGTCGAGGGAGTGCACCCGCACGACGTGGGCACCATCGTCGACCAGCACGGGGTGGCCATCCGGGCCGGCCACCACTGCGCGATGCCGCTGATGAGGCGCTACCGGGTGCCGGCGCTGTCGCGGGCCTCGCTCGGGCTCTACAACACCCGGGCGGACGTCGACGCCCTCGTCGAGGGCCTGCGCAAGGTGAAGGAGATCTTCGACCGGTGAACGATCTTCGCGAGCTGTACGAGGAGGTCATCCTCGACCACAACCGCAACCCGCGGAACTACCCCTGCCGCCCGGAGAAGACGAACCGCTCCGCGCACGGGTTCAACCCGATCTGCGGCGACGAGTTCTTCGTCCATCTCCACGTGGACGACGGGATCATCCGGGACATCGGCTTCGACGGCGCGGGCTGCGCGATCGCGACCGCGTCCGCATCGCTGATGACCGAGGCGCTGAAGGGCCGGCCGGCGGAGGACGCGCAACGCCTGTTCTCGGAGGTCCACACGCTGCTGACCGAGGAGCGCCAGGTCGGCGGGCCCGGCGAGTTCCTCGGCAAGCTCACCGTGCTCACCGGGGTGAAGGAGTATCCGATGCGCGTGAAGTGCGCGACGCTCGCATGGCATACCATGAAGGCCGCGCTCCACGGAGACGACCAGACGGTGTGCACGGAATGAACGGAATCGATGACGACCGGGCGCCGGGAGCGGCTCCGTCCGCTCCGCCACCGGAGGACCAGGGCATGACATCCGCGACGAAAGAAGTGGCTTCTTCCGCGTCCGCCGTGTCCGCCGCGGCCCCCCCGTCTGGAGCCCGGGAGGGAGGCATGGAGCACACGGTCGAAGGCGCGGCCCCGGCGCCGCCGGAGGGCCGGGGCATGGAGCACGGGGCGGAAGAGGCGGTTTCTTCCGCTATGCCCCCGTCCGGAGCCCGGGAGGGAGACATGGAGCGCACGGTCGAGGGCGCGGCCCCGGCGCCGCCGGAGGGCTGGGGCATGGAGCACAGTGCGGAAGATCCGGCTTCTTCCGCTACGCCCCCGTCCGGGGCCCGGGAGAAAGACATGGAACGCACGGTCGAGGACACGGCAGCTTCCGCCCTGCCTTCGTTCGAGCCCTGGGGCAGGCAGCGGGCGGCGGCGGAGGGCGGTGCGGCCGGCGAGACGGACGGGGCGGCTTCCCTCGACGATCGGATCGTCGCCGCGCTGCGCGAGGTCTACGACCCCGAGATCCCCGTCAACATCTACGACCTCGGGCTCATCTACCGCATCGACCGCGACGACCTGGGGGTGGTCGAGATCGACATGACCCTGACCGCGCCCGGGTGCCCGGTCGCGCAGACCTTCCCCGGCGTGGTCGAGGCCGCGGTGCAGAACGTGGAGGGGGTGGCGACGGCGGAGGTCGAGCTGGTCTGGGAGCCGCCGTGGACCCCGGAGCGCATGAGCGAGGCGGCCAAGCTGGAGCTCGGGTTCTTCTGATCTCCGGCGCCCGATGAGCCCCGGTGTCCGATGAGCCCGGTGTCTCACCACCAAGCCGCAGGCACGGGCCGTCCGGCGTGGTCGTTCCCGAGCCCGCCGCTTGCGCACCGGGGTGACTCCACCCCAACCCGGCATAGCCGGAACCAAACGCCGGTTGCGAACCTGGGAGCGGCGCGTCCGTCAGGACGCGCCGCTCCCAGGAATCCGGCATCGGGGAGCCGGCAGCCGGGCGGCGGACAATTCTTCGTCGTTTTGTCGAAGACTTCACGGGGAAGAGGCTACCGAACGATGAGCGACTGGACGAACGTGGCTTCGGCCGACGAGCTCGACCCCGGCGAGTATCTTGCGGTCAGGGTCGACGACGTCGACGTCGCGGTGTTCAACCTCGACGGCGAGTACTTCGCGATCGAGGACGTGTGCACCCACGACTTCGGCATGCTCACCGGCGGATGCGTGGAGGACGGCCGGGTCATGTGCCCGCGCCACGGGGCCTGGTTCGACATCCGCACCGGAGAGGCGCTCACCCCGCCGGCCTACGAGCCGGTCGCCACGTTCCCGGTCCGCATCCACGACGGCACCGTCCAGATCCGGGACGACCGCGACGACTGAATCCGGATGGCTCAGGGCCGGCGAAGCCGGCCAGGAACATGGCCCACGCCGACCCCACAAGCGCGAGCGCATCCGCATCGGCTCGCCATCGTCACTTCCCTCCCTCCTCGCCTTCGTCCAGCACGAGCGAGGCCGAGTTCATGCAGTAGCGCAGTCCCGTCGGCGGCGGCCCGTCGGGGAAGACGTGACCGAGATGGGCGTCGCAGATCGCGCAGAGGGCCTCGGTGCGGCGCATCCAGAGCGAGCGATCCTCCTCCTCGGCGACGTTGCTCCCGTCGATCGGCTCGTAGAAGCTCGGCCAGCCGGTGCCGGAATCGAACTTCGTCGCGGAGTCGAACAGCGGCGTGCCGCAGCAGCGGCACCGGTAGACGCCGTCGCGCTTGCAGTCGTGGTACTCACCGGTGAAGGCGCGCTCGGTGCCCTTCTCGCGGGTCACGTGGTACTGCTCCGGTGTCAGCATCGCGCGCCATTCCCGGTCCTGCTTCACCACTTTCTTCATGTCGTGCTCCCCATGCCGTCTTCCCTCACGGGTTCGTCGATCACGCCGGATCCCGCAGCTCCCGGGCGGGCGGTTACCGTTCCACCTGCAACGCGACGACCAGATCCAGCACGTTGGTGCCGGTCGGTCCAGTCTGCACCAGATCGCCGCTCGCTTCGAGAAACGTCCCCGCATCCGCGCCACGCAGGCAGCGATCGGGGTCTAGACCGGCCGCGATACCGCGTGCGATGGTGCTCCCGTCGACCAGCGCGCCCGCGTCTTCGCCGGGGCCGTCGGTGCCGTCGGTGCCCGCCGCGAGCACATGGACCCCCGCGCGCCCGCGGATCTCCAGCGCCGCCGCGAGCGCGAGGCTCTGGCACCGTCCTCCCCGTCCGGGGTTCGGAGGCAGCACCACCGTCGTCTCCCCCGCATGGACGTGGGCGGCCGGCTTCGTCCGCGCGATCGCGCGCCCGATGCGGCGGCCGGTCTCGATCGCGTCCCCTTCCAGAAGATCCGGATGCTCGACCACGTCGATGCCCGCCGCCCCGTACACCGCGGCGGCGGCGGCGCGCGCATCGGCGGGGCGGGCGATGACCTCGGTGTGAACGTGGCCCGCCGCCGCCTCGCCCGAGAGCGGGGGCGCCTGCCGCCCCATCTCCGCCAGCCACGGCGGAAGGTCGAGGTCGCCGATCTCGATATCCTCGCTCCCATGCGCGACCAGCAGCCCCGACCCGATGACCTTCGGATCGTCGCCGGGCACGTCCGAGATCGCGAGGTGGAGGGTGCGGCGGGGGGCGATGCGCTGCGCGAGGCGTCCTCCCTTGATGCGCGAGAGGCGCTTGCGCACCCGGTTCATCGCGCCGATCGGCAGGCCCTCGGCCAGCAGGTACTCGTTCAACCGAGCGAGGTCACGGGCGTCGAACCCGTCCGGCAGGACCTCGACGAGTGCGGAGGCGCCGCCCGAAGCCAGCGCCAGCACGTCCGCGCCGACGGGAATCGCATCGATGAAGTCCAGGAGGATCCGGCCGGCCGCGAGGCAGGACTCGTCGGGCACCGGATGCGAGGATTCGACGACCTCGACGGGCCAGCCCGGATCGAGCAGGCCGCCCGCGTGGCCATGCTTGGTGACCACGAGCGCGCGTTCGATGCCTTCCCCGAGCACGTCGAACGCCCCGGCCATCATGGCCGCCGCCGCCTTTCCCACCGCGAATGCGAAACGCGGGGTGAACGGCGACCGCCGGTGCGGTCGCTTGGCGATTCCGCGTAGCGGAATCGCGGACACCTCAGCCGGCGCCGCAGACGCGCGAGGAACCGCCTCGTTCCATACGGGCAGGGGCTCTTCGGCCAGGCGGCGGCGCACGCAGGCGCGTCCTCCCGTCGCATCGAGCGCGGCCCGATAGCCGTCGAGCAGGAGGCGGCGCGGATCCTTCACTGCATTCGCGGAGCCCATTCCGAATCCGTAATCCTTGCGCTTCAATCCCCTGCGCTTCGGTCTCCCGTGCTTCAGCTCCCTTGCGCTTCCGCCGAATGCCCGGCCCGTGGCCGCGATCCCCGCTGCACCAGCACATCCAGTCCACGCGCCAGATCGGCGCGGACGTCCTCGAACGCATCGAGCCCGACCGCGACCCGCACCAGCGATTCACCGATCCCCGCCGCCTCGCGCTGCTCCGGCGTAATCCGGCTGTGGGTGGTCGAGGCGGGGTGCACGACGGTGGTCTTCGCATCCCCGAGGTTCGCGGTGATGGACAGCACCCGGGCGTTGTCGATGACCGTCCACGCCTCCTCCCGGCCGCCGTGCACGTCGAAGGCCACGATCCCGCCGCCGGCGCTCTGCTGGCGGGCCGCGAGCGTGTGGCCCGGGTGGGATTCCAGACCGGGGTAGTGGACCCGGCGCACCGCCGGATGGCCTTCGAGCCAGTGCGCGAGCCGTGCCGCGCTCTCGCTGACGGCGTGCATGCGGATGCGCAACGTCTCCAGGCCGTGCAGGAAGACCCAGGCGTTGAACGGGCTCATGCCCGGTCCCGCGGTGCGCAGCAAGGAGAACAGCGCGTCGTGGTGCGCGGCGTCGCCGGTGACCACCGCGCCGCCCACGCACCGGCCCTGCCCGTCGAGATACTTGGTGGCCGAGTGCACCACGATGCCGGCGCCGTGCTCGATCGGCCGCGACAGCGCCGGCGTGCACAGGCAGTTGTCGATCACCAGGGTGGCGCCGTGCTCGCGCGCGAGGGCGCCGAGGGCGGCGACGTCCACGATCTCCCCGAGCGGATTGGTCGGACTCTCCGCGAAGAGCATCCTCGTCCCGGGGCGCACGGCGCCGGACCATGCATCGACGTCGGTGGCGGCGACGAAGGTCGTCTCGATGCCGAACCGCGGGAGCACGTTCGCAAGCAACGAGACCGTCGAGCCGAAGAGGCCGTTGGCGGCGACCGCGTGCTCGCCGCAGCGCAGCAGCATCATCGCGGTCATGAGGATCGCGGACATGCCCGATGCGGTGGCGATGCACCCGGTCCCGCCTTCCAGGGCGGCGAGCCGCCGCTCGAACGCGCGGACGGTGGGGTTCGTGAACCGGGAGTAGACGTTGCCGGGCGCCTCCCCGGAGAACCGGGCGGCGGCTTCGCGGGCGTTCGCGAACACGAAGCTGGAGGTCAGGAAGATCGGATCGTTGTGCTCCTGCTCGCCGGTTCGGGACTGTCCGGCGCGCACCGAGAGGGTGTCGAATCCGAACGTACCGGCATCGAGCTCGTTCATGCTGGACTTCCCTCGGGCCGGCCCATGGCCGCACCGACGAAAAACCCGCGTCGGCGAACGCTTCGGCGGACCCGCCTGCGCTCCGGCCGCATTCGCCGAGCGCCCGCAAGCCGAAGCATCGAATCGGCGCCGGAACGCACTATAGCCCGGGGCACGTACCGAATCACCGGCAAGGATCCAGGCCCTGGCGTCTCGTGGGCCGGACGTGGCCTTGCAGCTCCGGGCCGCCCCGACCTGCCGACGTTCGGGCACTCCTCGCCGCGTCCGCCCGGTGCTCGGCGATCCGCTCCAGGTAGCCCGGAGACACGCCGCCGGTGACGTACTCGCCGGTGAAGCACGAGGTGTCGAATTCCCGCAGCCGCGGGTTGCCGCGCCGCACCGCGTCGATGAGGCCGTCGAGCGACTGGTAGAAGAGCCGGTCCGCGCCGATGGCCCGGGCGACGTCCTCCTCGCTGCGGTTGAATGCGACGAGCTCGGCCGTGGCCGGCATGTCGATGCCGTAGACGTTCTGGTGGCGTACCGGCGGCGCCGCCGACGCGAAGTAGACCCGCCGCGCGCCCGCGTCGCGCGCCTGCTGGACGATCTGCCGGGAGGTGGTGCCGCGCACGATCGAATCGTCCACCAGCAGGACGTTCTTGCCTTCGAACTCCAGCTTGATCGCATTGAGCTTGCGCCGCACCGACCGCATCCGCTCCCTCTGTCCGGGCATGATGAACGTGCGCTCGACGTAGCGGTTCTTGATGAAGCCCTCCCGATACTTCACCCCGAGCTCGTAGGCGAGCGGGAGGCAGGCGGTCCGGCTGGTCTCGGGGATGGGAATCACGACGTCGACGTCGTGGCCGGGCCAGTCGCGGACGATCTTCTCCGCCAGCGCCTGCCCCATGCGCAGCCGCGCCTTGTAGACCGATACGTCGTCGATGATCGAGTCGGGCCGGGCGAGGTAGACGTACTCGAAGATGCACGGCGCATGGCGCGTCTCCCCGGAGCACCGGCGGGCGTGCACCTCTCCGTCCAGGGTGATGGCCACCGCTTCGCCGGGCGCGAGATCGCGCACCAGCTCGAATCCGAGCGCATCGAGCGCGACGCTCTCCGACGCCACCATGTACTCCCTGCCGCCGGCCGCCTCCCGGACGCCGAAGCACAGCGGGCGGATCGCGCACGGATCGCGAAACGCCACCACGCCGTACCCGGCGATCAGCGTCACCGCCGCGTAACCGCCGATGCAGCGCCGGTGGACCGCGGCCACCGCGTCGAAGATCGTGTTCTCGTCGAGCACGAGCCGGCGGGCGCGTGCGAGCTCGCTGGCGAAGACGTTGAGGAGGACCTCGGAGTCCGACTCGGTGTTCAGGTGCCGCCGCTCGTCGCGAAACATCTCCTCGCCGAGCTCCCCGGCGTTGACTAGGTTGCCGTTGTGCGCCAGCGCGACGCCGTAGGGCGAGTTGACGTAGAAGGGCTGCGCCTCCGCCGGCGACTCGCTCCCTGCCGTCGGATAGCGGATGTGCCCGATACCGGTACGGCCCCGCAGCGCTTCCAGGTGCCGGGACCGGAAGACGTCGCGCACCAGCCCGTTGGCCTTGCGCCGGTGGATGGTGCGGTCGCAGGTGAAGATGCCGGCCGCGTCCTGCCCGCGATGCTGAAGCGCGGTGAGCGCGTCATACAGGTCCTGGTTGACGTCGGACCGACCGACGATCCCGACGATCCCGCACATCGCAGCCGCATCCGTTGAGCGTGCCGACCGGCCCCGGCTTCCGGTCCGGGCGGTGATCGTGCGGGATGATACCGCGTGGCGCCATGGGAGAGAATCGAAGAAGGTTGCAGAAAACGCGGCCCCGAAAGCGTGTTTCGGAGCATCGACGAGATTGCTGCGCCGGCAACGGCGCCGTTCGTGCGAGCCGTCCCCCTCTGCCTCGAATTCGACCCCGGCCCGCACCGGCCCCGGTCAGGATTCCAGCTCCGAATCGGCCGCCGGCTCGAAGTCGATCTGTTGCTGGACGTCCGCGGGGAGAAAGATGCGGATCTCCTGGGCAAGCTCCACGAAGCGCGGCAGCAGAATCGATTGGCTCCACCATGGATCCCGGGGCAGCGGCGTCAGTCCTGCAAGCAGCACCAGCACGCCCGCGATCACGATCCCGCGCAGCACGCCGAACACGATGCCGAGCGTCCGATCGGTCCCCGACATGCCGGTCCGGTCGACGAGCGTACCGGCCAGGCGGAGCACGATTCCGCAGAGCAGGAGCACCCCGATGAAGAGCACCGCGAACGCGATGCCCACCCGTACCGACGGCACCGTGACGTACCCCTCGAGCCAGACCGCGGCCTGGCCGGAGAAGGCGATGGCGGTCCAGAACGCGGCGACCCATCCGGCCAGCGACAGGGCTTCCTTGACGAACCCGCGCATCAGGCTGATCACGCCGGAGATGCCGACGATGGCGAGGATCGCGTAGTCGATCCAGATCATCCGGGATCCGCCCTTCCGGTCACGACGAGCGAAGTCATGACGCTCGAAGCGCGCCCGGGACTGCGCGCGGGCGGCGCACGCCAGCCGCGGTCAGCCGCCGGAACGGGACACCACGATGCCCTGGAGCGCCATCTCGCGCCGCAGCTTGGCCGCGGAGTCCTCCGCCTGCTTGCGGCGGGACATGGGGCCGACGAAGACACGGAAGACCTCGCCCTGCGCCGAGGGTCCCGGCTCGACCAGCACCGGGTATCCCCTGGCCTGGAGCCTCCGGTGCAGCGCACGCGCATTCTCCGCCATCCGGAAGCTCCCGAGCTGCACCACCCATCCGTTCGACGCCGCAGCGGACGAGCCACCGGCCGCGGCCGGCGCTCCCGCCGTCTGCTTCTTCCCGGACGTCGTATCCGGTCTCGCCGTCGCCGGCTCGGAACGCGCGGAGGATGCATCGGATCGCCGGGCGGACGCGGGCTGCCCGGAGGCGCCGGATGCCGGCGCGGACGCCTCGAGAGAGGAAGAAGACGCGGGGGCCTCGGTGGAGGCGCGGCGATCGGCCGCGTTCGCGTTCGACGCCTGCCGTCCGCGCTCCACCTCCGCGTCGAGGCGGGGCGTCTCCGGTGCTTCGATGGTGATCCTCGCCGGCGCATCGGCCTCGACTTGCGGGCGTTCCGGGATCTCGGCGACCGGCGCCGCGGAGTAGTCCTCGTTCAATTCGCGAGGCGAGTCGAACAGGATCGGGACGAACACCACGGCGAGCGATACGAGGACGATCGCACCGACCAAGCGTTGCTTGAGACGTTGTTCCATCGCTCAAGTGTCGGTACTGATCCGCGAAGTTGCAAGCCGGAGGACCCGTTCGACGGTCACGAACGAGCCGAAGACCACGATCTCCTCATCTTCGCTCCGGTGTCCGAGCGCCGCCTCGAACGCCACTTCCACCGAATCGAACGTCAGGCCCACCGCCTCGCACGGGAGCTTGCCGGCGAGCTCCCGCGCGTCGCGCCCGCGAGAGCCCGGCAGCGAGGCGAAGTACCACACGTCGATCTCCGGTGCCAGGGCCCGGAGCATGGCGGCGGCGTCCTTGTCGCCGAGGACTCCGCACACCGCACGGCGCCTCGGCCGGGGACGAAACGACGCCAGGTACGCCGCCAGCGCCTCCGCGCCGAGAGCATTGTGCGCCACGTCGACGAGGACCCGCGCCGGCGCATCGAGCCACTGCAACCTTCCCGCGATCCGGGCGCCCGCGATGCCTCGGCATACCGCATCGTCGCCGACCCCCACGTGCGGCGGCAGCGCGTCGAGCACGGCAAGGCAGGCCGCGGCGTTGTCCAACTGGTGGCGCCCGGCAAGCGCGGGGAGCGGCAGGTCGTCGACCGTGCGTCCGGGACCCCACCATCGCCAGTGATCCGATCTGCGCTCATACCCGTAGTCGCGACCGAGGATCCGGCACGGCGCTCCCATCGCGCGCGCGTAGCCGGTGACGCTCCGGGGCGGCGAGCGCTCGCCGATGACGCAAGGGACCGCAGTGCGCATGATGCCGGCCTTCTCGCGGCCCACCGACTCGCGATCGTCCCCGAGCCATGCGCGATGATCGACGCCGATCGCGGTAATCAGCGATACGTCGGGCTCGAACGTGTTGACCGCGTCCAGCCGGCCGCCGAGGCCGACCTCCATGACCGCGACGTCGACCCGTGCCCGTTCGATGACGTCGGCCGCCGCGAGGGTCCCGAACTCGAAGAACGTGAGCGAGACGTCTCCGCGGGCCGCGTCGACGCGCTCGAACGCCTCGACGAGCGCCGCGTCGGACACCGCCCGCGCTCCTATCCTCACCCGTTCGTTGTAGCGCACGAGATGCGGGGAGGTGTAGGCCCCGGCGCGCAGCCCGGCCGCGGTCAGCATCGCCTCGAGAAACGCGACGCACGATCCCTTGCCGTTGGTGCCCGCGACCACGATGCGCGGCACGGAGGAGATCTCCAGCCCCATCGCGTCGCGGACCCGCCGGCAGCGGTCCAGGCCGAGATCGACCGCGCTCGGATGCAGGGTGGACTGCCATTCGAGCCACTCGCGCAACGAGCGCCGCCGCATCGGTCCCACCGCACGCTCCGGCCCTGTGCGGCACCGCCCGCCCACGCGCCTGGATCGTGGGATCAGGGGGGCGGCTGATGGGTCAGCATCGCGAGCAGGCTTGCGATGGCGTCGCGTTGCCGGCGCCGGTCGACGATCATGTCCACGGCCCCGTGCTCGAGCAGGAACTCGCTGCGCTGAAAGCCCTCGGGGAGCTTCTCCCCGATCGTCTGCTCGATGACCCGCGGGCCGGTGAAGCAGATGAGGGCGTCGGGCTCGGCGATGTTGACGTCGCCGAGCATCCCGAGGCTCGCCGAAACGCCACCGGTGGTCGGATCGGTGAGCACCGAGACGTAGGGCAGCCGCTTCTCCTGGAGCCGGGCCAGCGCGGCGCTGGTCTTCGCCATCTGGAACAGTGCGAACAGTCCTTCCTGCATGCGCGCCCCGCCGCTGCATGCGAACGCCACGAGGGGAATGCGTTCCTGAACCGCGGTCTCGACGGCACGGACGAAGCGCTCCCCGACCACCGACCCCATCGAGCCCGCACGGAATCCGTACTCGAAGGCGGCCGCGACGAGCGCGATGCCCCGCACCCGCCCCATCATCGCCACCAGGGCATCTTTCTCGCCGGTGGCCTTCTGATCCTTGGCGATCTGGTCCTGGTACTTCTTTCCGCTCTTGAACTTGAGCACGTCCACCGGCTCCACCTCGGCCCCGATCTCCACCCTGGGCTCCTCATCGAGGAACAGGTCGAGCCGGCGGCGGGCGCTCTGGCGCATGTGGTGCCCGCACTTGGGGCAGACGTCGGCGTTGCGTTCCAGCTCTGCCCGGTAGAGCACCGCGTTGCACTGGGAACACTTCGTCCACAGTCCTTCCGGAACCGACCGCCGGCTGCCGCCCTCGGTGCGGATCCGCGACGGCAACAGTCTTCCGAACCAGCTCATGGCGTCTCCCCCGGCGCCTCCGCGTCCATCGCGGCGCGCAGCTCTCCGATGAAGGCGGCCAGAATGCCGGGGAGGGCGTCCGGGGATCCGGCGTTCGCCTCGATCCTGGACACCACCGCGCTTCCGACCACCACCGCATCACCGACTCGCGCGACCCGCGCCGCGGATGCGCCGTCGTGAATCCCGAATCCCACCCCGACCGGCAGGCCGGTCACGCGCCGGATGCGCGCAATGCGCTGCGCGACCTCGTCGACGTCGAGGTTCGCCGCTCCGGTGACCCCCTTGAGGGAGACGTAGTAGACGAATCCGCTCGCCTCCCGGCAGATTCGCTCCATCCGTTCGTCGCTGGTGGTCGGGGCGAGCAGAAACACCGGGTCGAGCCCCCTGGCGCGCAGCTCGCGCACGAGCGCTTCCGCCTCCTCGGGAGGCAGATCCACGGTGAGGAAGCCGTCGACCCCCGCCGCCGCGGCGCGCTCCGCCGCCTGCGCGTAGCCGGCCGCTTCCAGGGGATTGAGATAGCCCATCAGCACCACCGGGGTCTCCCCGTCGCGCGAGCGGAACTCGCGCACGACGTCGAGCACCTTCCCGAAGCTCATGCCCGCCGCCAGGGCCCGCTCGCCGGCCCGCTGGATCACCGGACCGTCCGCCATCGGATCGGAGAACGGGACCCCCAGCTCGATGAGGTCCGCGCCCGCTGCCACCATGGCGTGCATCATCGGAACCGTCGCGGCGGGTGAGGGATCGCCGGCGGTGACGAAGGGGATGAGGGCGGTCCGCTTCCGCGCCCCGAGCGCGGCGAACCGGCCTGCGATGCGGCTCACAGGTGGATTCCCTCGATGGCCGCGACGGTCTGGATGTCCTTGTCGCCCCGTCCCGAAAGCCCCACCACCACGACGTCCTCCGGCCGCATCCCCGCCGCCAGCTTCACTGCATACGCCAGCGCATGGCTCGATTCGAGGGCGGGAATGATCCCCTCGGTCCGCGTACAGGCATGGAACGCCGCGAGCGCTTCGTCGTCGTTCACCGCGACGTAGGTCGCGCGCCCGGAATCCTTGAGCCAGGCGTGTTCGGGGCCGACGCCGGGGTAGTCGAGCCCCGCGGAGATCGAGTGCGCGGGCGTGATCTGGCCGTCGGAGTCCTGCATGAGGTAGGTGCGGTTGCCGTGCAGCACCCCCGGACGCCCCGCGCTGAGCGGCGCCGCATGCTTGCCCGTCTCCACCCCGGAGCCGCCCGCCTCGACCCCGTAGAGCGCCACGTCCGCATCGTCGAGGAAGGGATGGAACAGCCCCATCGCGTTCGAGCCGCCCCCGACGCAGGCGATGCAGGCATCGGGCAGGCGCCCCTCCCGCTCCATCACCTGGGCCCGGGCCTCGCGGCCGATGACGGAGTTGAAGTCCCGCACCATCATCGGGTACGGATGCGGGCCCGCCACCGTGCCGATGATGTAGTACGTGTCGTCGACGTTGCCCACCCAGTCGCGCATCGCCTCGTTGAGCGCGTCCTTCAGGGTCTTCGATCCGGACTCCACGGACACCACCTCGGCGCCGAGGAGCTTCATGCGGAAGACGTTGGGCGCCTGGCGTTCGATGTCCTCGGCGCCCATGTAGACCACGCATTCGAGCCCGAGCCGCGCCGCCACCGTGGCGGTCGCCACGCCGTGCTGGCCGGCGCCGGTCTCCGCGATGATGCGGGTCTTGCCCATCCGCTTCGCGAGCAGCGCCTGGCCCACGGTGTTGTTCACCTTGTGCGCGCCGGTATGGTTCAGGTCCTCGCGCTTGAGGTAGAGGCGCGCGCCGCCGACCGCCTGCGACCAGCGATGCGCGTAGTACAGCGGCGAGGGCCGGCCCACGTAGTGCCGAAGCTCCGCATCCAGCTCGGCGAGGAACTCGGGGTCCTTCGCACAGCGTTCGTAGGCGTCGCGCAGCTCCGCCACCGGACGCACCAGGGTCTCGGCGACGAACGTGCCGCCGTAGGGGCCGAAGTGGCCGCGCTCGTCGGGATGGCGCCCGATGAGCCGATCTTCAGCCTGGACGTTCGCGAGCCTCGGCACCGGCCACCTCCTTCACGAATCGCTCCATGCGCGCGGGGTCCTTCTCTCCGGGCGCGCTCTCCACCCCGCCGCTCACGTCCACCGCGAACGGCCGCACGAGGCGAATTGCACCGGCGACGTTCTCCGGGGTCAACCCGCCGGCGAGGATGATCGGATGGCCGGCATCGCGGGGCACGAGGCTCCAGTCGAAGCACGTGCCGGTGCCGCCCCGCAGCGCATCGTGGTGGGCGTCGAGCAGCAACGCCCGGGCCTCGGGGTAGCGGGCCGCCGCGTCGGCGACGTCGTCCCGGGTGCGTACGCGCACCGCCTTCACGTACGGCCTTCCCGTCCCCGCGCACAGCTCCGGAGGCTCCTCGCCGTGGAATTGCAGCAGGTCCACCGGCAGCCCGTCCACCACTGCTTCGACCTCCCGCGGTTCAGGGTTCGCGAACACCCCGACGATAGAGACCAGCGGCGGCAGCGCCGCGCATACTGCGCGCGCGCGGTCGCGGGTGACGTAGCGGGGGCTCGGCGCGTAGAACATCAGGCCGATCGCGTCCGCCCCCGCGTCCGCCGCGGCACGCGCCTGCCCGGGGCAGGTGATTCCGCAGATCTTCACTCGAGTGCGGTTCATCGCGTGGGTTTCGAGGTCATGCGGCGGATCGACGTCATGCGCCGAACCGGCCGGGGCGGAGGCCCCGCCCGGCACACCGACGCCACCGCCCGTCGTTCACGATGCCGGTCCGATGGTGGGGCCACGCTACCAGAGAGCATCCGGCAAGGATAGCGCCGGAATGCCGGCCTCCCGGGGGTAGTCGACGCCGGCCAGGTAGAGCCCGCCCGGGTCGGCCGTCACACCGGCCGCCCGCCGGTCCCGCGCCGCGAGGACCGATGCGACCCAGCCGGGCTCGTGCTCTCCCGCCCCCACCGCCACCAGGGTGCCCGCGATGTTGCGCACCATGTGCTGCAAGAAGGCGTTGGCGTGCACGTCGATGACGATCCTGTCCCCGGTTCTGTCGACTTCGATCCGGTGCACGTCGCGCACCGGATGCCGTGCCCGGCACCCGGCGGCGCGAAAAGAAGAAAAATCGTGCTCTCCCTCCAGATGCCGGGCGGCGAGGTGCATGAGCCGGGCATCGAGGGGGCGATACTCCCATGCCGCCCTTCCGGCGAGCAGCGCGGGGCGTGTGCTCCGGTTCACGATCACGTAACGGTAGCGGCGCCGAAGGGCCAGGAATCGGGCGTGGAACTCGTCGTCGACGGTGCGCGCCCACAGCACCGTCACGTCCCGCGGGAGGCCGGTGTTGGTCCCGCGCACCCAGGCATGGACCGGGCGGGATGCACCGGTGTCGAAGTGCACGACCTGCCCCGTGGCGTGCACCCCGGCGTCGGTGCGGCCGGCGCAGACCACCCGCACCGGAGCCGCTGCAACCCGCGCCAGCGCCCCCTCGACCTCGCCCTGGATCGTGCGCTGCCCGGGCTGGCGCTCGAAGCCGTGGAAGCGGCTGCCGTCGTATTCGAGACCGAGCGCGATGCGCATGCCCGTATCGCCGAATGCTCCCGAACACCGATCCGCCCGATCCCCGGATCATGGACTCGTGAGGGCGATCTCGCCGATGTACGCCACGGATCAGGTCAGCCGCGAGAGCATTTCCCGGGCGACGTTCCGCTGACCGGCGTCTCCTTCGGCCAGGACCGCCTTCAGGTATCCACGGGCGCTGTCGGTATCGCCCATCTCCACGTACACCTTGGCGATGTCGAGCTTCGTCTGCACTTCGCCCTCGGCGAAATCCTCCAGCGAGGGCGCTCCGGTCCTGCCGGGGCCGGCCGGGCCGTCGAGTCCCGTGCGCGGCGTCGCCCTCGGATCGCCGGTGCCCTGCCGGGCGCGGGTACGTCCATCGGCGGCCGTGGCCGGCCGGCCGGCGCCGGGCTTCGCCCTATCCGCGGCGCCGGGTCCCGGACCCCGGGAGGCCCCGCCGGACGGAGCCGCGAGCGGCGCGTTCTTCCGCCGGTCGGGGGTGAGGCGGGAGGCGATGCCGGGCCTGCCGGTGTCCGTCCCGGGCTTCACGGGACGAATGCGCTCGCTCTCCGCCGCGAGATCCGCCGCCATCGCCTCGAGCTCCTGGAGAAGGTTGTCTTCGTTGCGTGGAGGCGGCCGGGGGGATTCGAGCGCTTCGTCGTCGCCGGCCGCTGCCGAGGCGCGGCGGCGCAGCAGGGCCACGACCCCGAGCAGTATCAGGAACAATCCGGCGCCTCCGACCAGGAACACGGGATTGATCGGCAAGGCGCCCAGACCGAAAGGCGCCGGCTTCGGTTGCGCTTCGGCCGGTGCCGGGGCCGGCTCGGATTCCGCCTCCGGCGGGGTGGGCGCCGGCTTCGACTGCGCCCTCGCCCGCAGCTCCCCCTGCAACGCCGCGATCTCTTCGCTCTTGAGATCGACGAGGCGGCTCAACTCCTCGACGTGGTCTTCGACTTCAGCGAGACGCAGCTTGAGCGCTTCGTTCTCGCGGCGGGCGGCATCCGCCTCCTCGATCGCGAGGGCAAGCTGGTCGCGGAGGGAGCGCAGCTCGGCGTCCTCTTCCCGTTCCGCGGCCTCCGCGGGCGCTTCCGGGGTCGTGTCCGGAGATACGGCCTCGGCACGGCCGCCCGGCTCCGGCGCGGCCTCCCGCGGCGGCGCGGGCGCCGCCGGGGCGGAGGGGGCCGGCGCCGGGGTAGGGGAGGCCGGCGCGGCAAGCACGCCTTCGCGATGCTGCGTCCATGCGGCCTGCTGGCGTTTCACCTCGGCGATCGCCGCCGTGCGATCGTCCGGCCCGATCTCGCTCCGGGACGGAATGCGCAAGGTGGCGCCTGCATTCAGCGCATTGACGTTCCCGATGGCGAAGGCTTCGGGATTCGCCTCGAGAAGCGCCAGCATCATGCGCTGGACGCTGACGGAGGCGTCGGGCCGGACGCGCTTCGCGATCGACCACAGCGTATCGGACGCCCGGACGGGCCCGTAGCGGGCGCCGCTCGAAGCCGGCGATACCGCAGGTGCGGAGTCGGATCCGCCGGCCGCTTCGGAGCCGGGCGCACCGGCCTCGGGCCCCCGCTCCGCCTCCGTTGCCGCCGCATCGGCCGCGTCGGCCCCACCGGCAGCAGCGCCGCCGACCGCCGCCGCAAGACGCAACCGGTATCCCCGCACCGTGCGTCCACGCGGCCAGTCGGCCTCGACGAGGAACGTCAGGGCCGGCTCGGTGATCGGTTGGTCCGTCCACACGCGAATGTAGTCGCGTTGGCCGTCCTGCGCGACGACGGTGAACCGGAGGCGCTCGAGAACTTCCAGCCGCGCAACCCCTGCGAGCTCGAACTGGGTCGGCGTGCCGAGCGCCACCCTCATTCCCTCGAGGTCGCCGCCGCGGACACGGGTGAGGGGGATCCGCGCCTCCAGGGGTTCGTGCAGAGTGGATCGGGCTTCAATCGCCCCGAGGCCGAGCGCCGGGGCAAGCCGGGGTGCGAGCACCGGCAGGCAAGTCGCGCAGACGAGGATTCCACGCACGAGGAGTCTATGCATCGGCCATCGCCCGCTTCACCCCGGGTCCTGCGCCGGCGGCCCGCGGCCGGCGCCGTTCCGCACGGCTCGCCGGCCTGCGCAAGATCCCCCTGCGCAAGATCCCACGGAAACCGCGGGTCCGGCCGGCGCCCCCGGCGGGGGATTCGATCCGCTCTCGTGGTTCAAAGGTGGTCCTTCGCCAGCATCTCCGCGATCTGGACGCTGTTGAGCGCCGCCCCCTTGCGCACGTTGTCGGACACCACCCACATGTCGAGTCCCCGTGGATGGGAGATGTCCTCGCGGATCCGGCCCACGAACACCGGGTCCGTTCCCGCCGACTCGGTGACCGCGGTCGGATATCCGCCGTCGGCCCGCTCGTCCATCACCGTCACCCCGGGCGCCGCGGCAAGGATCTCGCGCGCCTCGTCCGCGCCCAGCTTCTCGCGGGTCTCGACGTGGACCGCCTCGGAGTGGCCGTAGAACACCGGAACCCTCACCGTGGTCGGATTCACCAGGATGGAGTCGTCCTCCATGATCTTGCGCGTCTCCCACACCATCTTCATCTCTTCCTTCGTATAGCCGTTGTCCATGAAGACGTCGATGTGGGGCAGGGCGTTGAATGCGATCTGCCTGGGGTAGACCGAGGCCTCGGCCGGCTTGCCGGCGAGCAGGGCCGCGGTCTGGGCCGCGAGCTCCTCGATCGCCTCCTTGCCGGTGCCCGAGACCGACTGGTAGGTGGCGACGTTGATGCGCTCGATGCCCGCCGCGGCGTGGATCGGTTGCAGGGCGACGACCATCTGGATGGTGGAGCAGTTCGGGTTCGCGATGATGTTGCGGCTCGCACAGGCCCCGACCGCGTGCGGGTTGACCTCGGGAACGACGAGCGGCACGTCGCTGTCGTAACGGAACTGCGAGCTGTTGTCGATGACCACGCAGCCGGCCTCACCGGCCCGCGGGGCGTGACGGGCGGAGACCGATGCACCCGCGGAGAACAGCCCGATCTGCGCCCGGGAGAAGTCGAAGTCGTCGAGGTCGCCGACGGTGTGCGACGTTCCCTTGAACCGGATGCCGGAGCCTGCCGACCGGCGGCTCGCGAGCGGATAGAGGTTCCCGACGGGGAAGTTGCGCTCTTCGAGGATGGAGAGCATGGCCTCACCGACCACACCGGTCGCCCCCACCACCGCGACGTCGAACGTGTTGTCCATCTCTTTCCGGCTCCTGGTTCACCCACCTGGCCCGTATGCGTCACCGATGCACGAGGCCGATTCCCGAAGCGAGGCGCGGACGGGCCCGCATCCGCCGGGCGCCGGATCCGCCACGCTCACCGAAGCGCCGCGACGACCGCGTCGCCCATCTCCTTCGTGCCCACCACCGTCGCGCCCGGGGACTCGATGTCCGGGGTACGCAGCCCGTCGTCGAGCACGCGGCCGACCGCGGTCTCGATCCGGTCCGCGAGCGCCGGTGCGTCGAGCGAATAGCGCAACATCATCGCAGCCGAGAGGATGGTCGCGAGCGGGTTGGCGATCCCCTTGCCGGCGATGTCGGGCGCGGCCCCGTGGATCGGCTCGTAGAGCCCCTTGCCCGAGGCGTCGAGCGATGCCGAGGGGAGCATCCCGATCGAGCCGGTGAGCATCGACGCGAGATCCGACAGGATGTCTCCGAACATGTTGGAGGTGACGATGACGTCGAACTGCTTCGGGGCGCGAACGAGCTGCATCGCCGCGTTGTCCACGTACATGTGGCTCAGCTCCACGTCGCCGTGCCGGTCCGCGACCCTCGTCGCGACCTCGCGCCACAGCTCGCTCGCCTCGAGCACGTTGGCCTTGTCCACCGAGCAGACCCGACGGCTGCGCCGGCGCGCGGCGTCGAACGCGACACGGCATACCCGTTCGATCTCGTCCTCGGTGTAGACGAGGGTGTTGAAGCCCTCCCGCCGCCCGTCGCCGCGCACGCGGATCCCCCGCGGCCGGCCGAAGTAGATCCCGCCGGTCAGCTCGCGGACGATCAGCACGTCGAGCCCCCGGACCACGTCGGGCTTCAAGGTGGACGCGCCGGCGAGCTGCGGACAGGTGACGGCGGGACGCAGGTTCGCGAAGACGCCGAGCTCGGCCCGCAGGGCGAGCAGCCCGCGTTCGGGACGGCGGTCGCGTTCGACGCGGTCCCATTTCGGCCCCCCGACCGCCCCGAGCAGGATGGCGTCGCTCGCGCGGGCACGCTCCAGCGTCTCTCCCGGCAGCGGCACTCCATGCACGTCGATGGCCTCTCCGCCGATCGCCGCGCGCTCGATCTCGAAGCCGGGATCGGCGTCCCCCCGCAGGGCTTCGAGGACCTTCAACGCTTCGGCGACGCCCTCCGGTCCGACGCCGTCGCCGGGAAGCACCAGGATCGTTCGGCTCATGTCGCGTCCTTGCAGGGTGTATCGGGATGGCGATGCGAGTAGGGTTCGGAATCGGGAGCATTCGGCACGAAACGGCTCGATTGCAGGAACGATGGCGGCCTCTGAATCCCGACAATGGTCCGGCCCGGCGTCACCGGAAGCGGAAAACCGATGGGCGAGCGATGCGCCGCCACTGGTACGGGCTTTCCGGGTAGAGGCGTTAGAATAGCCAAAGTTGCGAACCCGCGCATACCTGCACCACGACGCCGCCTCGCGCAACCGCCTCCCGTGTCCGCCGGCCGCCGCCCCGACCTCGACTACACGGCGCTGACCGCCTCGGTGCGGCGCCGGGGCGCGGAGCTCGGCTTTCAGCAGGTCGCGGTCACCGGCATCGACCTCCGCGGCGACGAAGCCGCGCTGCTCGCGTGGCTCGACGCCGGCTACCACGGCGAGCTCCGATACATGGCACGCCACGGCCTGCGCCGCGCCCGCCCCGCGGAGCTGGTGCCGGGAACCATCCGCATCGTCAGCGTGCGCATGGACTACCGCCGCCGCGGCGCCGACCCCGAGGCGGTCCTCCGCGATCCGGCCCTCGCCTACGTCTCCCGCTACGCGCTCGGGCGCGACTACCACAAGCTCATCCGCCGCCGCCTCCAGCGCCTCGCCGACCACATCGAGTCCGAGGCCGGCCCCTTCGGCTACCGCGCCTTCGCCGACAGCGCCCCGGTCATGGAGAAGCCGCTCGCGCGCAACGCCGGCCTTGGATGGATCGGCAAGCACACCAACCTCATCGACAAGGCGGCCGGCTCCTGGTTCTTTCTCGGCGAGCTCTACACCGACCTGCCCCTCGACGTGGATGCTCCGGCAGCGGACCACTGCGGGACCTGCCGCGCCTGCATCGACGCCTGCCCGACCGGCGCCATCGTCGCTCCCTACCGGCTCGACGCCCGCCGGTGCATCTCGTACCTCACCATCGAGCTGCACGGCCCGATCCCGGTCGATCTGCGCCCGCTCGTCGGAAACCGCATCTTCGGATGCGACGATTGCCAGCTCGTCTGCCCGTGGAACCGCTTCGCCCGCACCAGCCCCGAGGCCGGCTTCGATCCTCGCCACGGGCTCGACGCCGCCGCCCTCGTCGATCTGTTCGCTTGGTCGCGCGAGCAGTACGAAGCGCGGACGGAGGGCATGGCGCTGCGGCGGCTCGGTCATGAACGGTGGCTGCGCAACGTCGCGGTGGCGCTCGGCAACGCGCCGCCTTCCCCCGCGGTCGAGGCCGCACTTGCGAGCCGGCGCGACGATCCCTCGGCACTCGTGCGGGAGCACGTCGAATGGGCGCTGTCCCGCCACGGGGGTCGGCGCCGGATCGAGCCCTGCCCGCGTGCAGCGGAAGATGCCGTGAGCGCCGGCCACCGGAGGCCGCGGCGCAGTGCGTCGCCCGGGTGGAAAGGAGAAACAACCCCAAGGAGAAATCACCCCAAGGAGAAATCACCATGAACGACGTGAAGGCAGTGATCGAAGCCGCGTTCGAGCGCCGAGGCGACATCTCGCCCTCGCACGCCGAACCCGACGTGATGGAAGCGGTCACCGAGGCGATCACCCTGCTCGACGCGGGCAAGGCGAGGGTGGCCGAGCCCGCGGCGGGGGGATGGGTGGTCAACGAGTGGCTGAAGAAAGCGGTGCTGCTGTCGTTCCGGCTCGACGACAGCCGGGTCATGGAGGGCGGGTTCACCCGTTACTTCGACAAGGTCCCCGCCAAGTACGCCACGATGGACGACGGCGGCTTCCGCGAGCGCGGGGTGCGCGTGGTGCCGCCGGCGGTGGTGCGGCGGGGGGCCTACGTCGCGCCCGGGGTCGTGCTCATGCCGAGCTACGTGAACCTCGGCGCATACGTCGACGGCGGCACGATGGTCGATACCTGGGCGACGGTCGGTAGCTGCGCCCAGATCGGGAGGAACGTCCACCTGTCGGGAGGGGTGGGCATCGGCGGGGTGCTGGAGCCGTTGCAGGCAAGCCCCACGATCGTCGAGGACGACTGCTTCATCGGCGCCCGCTCCGAGATCGTCGAAGGCGTGGTGGTCGAGCGGGGCTCGGTGGTCTCGATGGGGGTCTACATCGGCCAGAGCACGCGAATCTACGACCGCGAATCCGGGGAGGTGTCGTTCGGGCGGATCCCCGCCGGGTCCGTGGTGGTCTCCGGCAACCTGCCTTCGGCGGACGGCCGGTACAGCCTGTACTGCGCGGTGATCGTGAAGCGCGTCGATGAGCGCACGCGCTCGAAGATCGGCATCAACGAGCTGCTGCGGACGCTGTAGGGCGTCCGGCCGCACGACCTCGGGGCAGGGGACGATCGGGGGCAGCCACGTCTTCGAGTGCCCGGGGAGGCTCCCGCCGCAGATGCGGCGGGTGGCGGCGGCGGGCGGTCAGAGTCGCTCCGCCGCAGGGGTCCCGCCCGGCGTCCGGGAGGCCGTGCCTTGCGCGACCACCTCCCAGAGGGTGAACGCGGGATCGTCGACGGCCACGGGGCGAAACGCCGCTCCGTCCGCCTTGCGCCGCACGAACAGGCGGTTGAACACCGAGCGGCCCACGTTGGCCGTCGCGATCGTGGCCACCCCTTCCTCCGGCCTCCAGTCGATGCGCAGCCCCTCGGGATGCCCGTAGTCGATCTCCCGCGTCGCTCCCCCCTCGTGGGTCGCCAGCGTTCCGACGGCTTCGACGACCGTGTTCCCGTGCGTCGCAAGCTTCAGCCTGCCTCCGTCGCCCACGTCGAAGACGGCGCCTTCGCCGAGGTGCAGCTTGCTCCCGCTCCGAACCGCTCCTTCCGCGACGTGGAGCGCCCACTCGGCGCTCCCGCCTTTCGCACGGTCCCACGAGCCGTAGCGGAACCATCGGGTCGTCAGGCTCTCGCGGGTGAGCAGCACGTACACGGGCGGGACCCGCTCGGGGAAGAGGAACGCCCGGCAGTCGTCCACCGATGCACAGGGCGCATCCGCCGCCTCACCCTTCCGCACCGCTTCGAGAAGCTTGCGGGCGCCTGCCTCCGGCGGCTCCCCGAGCCGTTCGAGAAGCTGGGCCAGGCCCGTTCCGTCCGAGCCCGCGAGGGCCTCGACGTTGCGCATCCCCCTCATGCCGCGGGCCGCGTAGAAGCGCATGAGCCGGCGGGCGACCGCCTCGTCGGGATGCGCCAGCGGCGCGTTGGCGTAGACCTGCCGCTCTCCTTCCATGAACTCCCCGTCGGCGATCGTCCGCCGTCCCGTGTAGTACATGATCGGGTAAGCGTGGTTCCATGACGTCCGGATGACCGCGTCCTCGGGCGTATGCGCCCGGATCGCCGCGATGGCGGACACGAGCGGGGCGATGGCGGGTTCCGGCGAAGCCCGTTCAAGGTCGATCCCCATGCCCAGCATGACGATCAGGCCCGCGATGCCCCCGATCCTCCATGACTTGCCCTTCCGATCCGGATTCGGTCCCGCGGCCGGCATCAGTGACGCCACGCTCAATCCGATCACCGGCCCCCAGAAGATGAGCGCCCGGAGCCCGACGACGGCCGCGCTCAGGGCGAGCAGCACCGGCACGAGCAGCGTGGCCGCGGCCGCCCGCGGCGCGCGCCGGAGCGGCCGGACGAGTCCTCCGAGGCCCAGCAACAGGACGGGCCAGAGCAGGGCGCCGGCCGAGCCTATCGGCTTCAGCTCGACGACGTCCTCCGCGGGGTTCGGGAAGCCGCCCCCGCCCCCTTGTCCCCCATCGCGTGCCACGTCCGCTACCGTGCGCAGCCCCTCCACGACGGGACCCGGCCACAGCACGAGGCAGGCCGCCGCCACGACGGCCACACCCGCCACGGCCAAGGCTTCCCCTTTGCCCGGCCGGTAGCAGAGCGCGGCGCTCACGAGCAGGGGAACCAGGCAGATGAGGGCCACCGCCTCGGGCGTTTGATCCCACCACCACGCGAAGAGCGCGGCGTTGCAGATGGCCGCGAGCAGGTAGCACGCGCGCCGCCCCCCGGTCCGGCTCGCCCCGGCCCCGAACGCGAAGGCGCCCGCACAGAGCGTGAACGTGGGGATCAGGCAGTCGGTGTCGAGCCATCCGAGCGTGGTCCGGTTGACGTAGGGGATCCACGTCAGCGCGATGGCGGTGGCCACGAGGCCGCCGCTCCCCGGGAGCCCGAGCTGACGGCAGAGCAGCAGGAGCGGGCCGGCTACGGCCAGGGAGAGGACGACGGGCAGCATGGCCGCCGTATGTACGAGCGGCAGCCCCGTGGCCTCGGCCGCCACCGCCACCAGGACCGACAGGAGCGGGGGAGGGTTCGGCCGCGACGCCGGCTCGGGGGCCGTCCTCAGCCGGTCGGCGCCCTCGTACCCCCCTCGCGCAAGATCGCGGGCAACACGCAGGTAGTAGTACCCGTCGAGGTTGAGGAGCACCGGCCCATGGTCGAGCCCGTAGACGTCGGGGGCCGCCTGCCAGGCCCCGTAGTCGTGGATGCGGACCACGACCCCGGCGACGAGTATGGCGGCGAGCGCCAGCCGGTATCCGACCTTCCGTAATGCGATACCGGTCATGCGGGCGTGATGCGGCGCCACCGCCCTCCTGAAGCCGGAAGCGCTTCCGATCCGGTGTGGCGCCTCCCGCCGAGCCGCCGCTTCCATGCGGACACCAAGCGCCGGCAAATGCCGAAGACTGAAGAAAGGAAGCCCGGTAACGGACCGGGCTTCTTGATCCGGATCAAATTCTTTTTCGTATCGTAAAGCTCCGGCGTCAGCGATCCGTCGAGGATTGCGATTGCTGAAGAAAGGAAGCCCGGCAACGGATCGGGCTTCTTGATCCGGATCAAGTTCTTCTTCGTATTATCAAGCTCCGGCGTCAGCGACTCGTCGAGGATCGCGATATCGGTCTTCCGTCGAACCCTTCCTGCAAAACCCGGCTCCGCCCTCTGCCTCCCGACGTCCCACCGCTACCCCCATCCGGTGGGACGGCCGAACACAACGTGCTTCGCAAAATCAGGCCACCATGTCCTTCAGGCCCTTCAGCGGCTGGATCTTGACGGCGGTGTGGGCAGACTTCGCGGCGAACGTCGTCTCTTCGCCCGTGAAGGGATTGATGCCCTTGCGGGCCTTTCTCGCCGGCTTGCGCACGGTCTTGATCTTCAGCAGGCCCGGTAGCGTGAACGCACCCGGCCCTCGCTGCTTGACGTGTCGTCGGATCTGTCCACCCAACGAGTCCATGACGTCGGCAACCTGTTTCCTCGTCAGGCCGGTCTCCTCCGCAATCGCGGACAACAACTGCGCCTTCGTCATCGGTTCCTTCACTGCCGTCGATTTAGCCATGTATTCGCTCCCCTTTCGATTGGTCTTCCTGATGATGGAGGTCCGTGTCCGGACCGCCTGTTCCCGTTCGACTCCGAGCGGTCCCGTCCGTGTCGTTGTTCGGACAATCCTCCCGTCACCCCGGCTGCGGGGAGCCGACGAGAACACCGAACCGCAGTTCATGGTAATCGCCACCTTTGACGAATTCTACTGTTTGTCCTGCCTCGGGGATCGAAAACTTCAGGGCTCGAACCGGACGGAGGCCGGACCGCGTTTTCCCGTCCGGCTGCGGGAGGTCATCCGAAGGCTCTCGGGCTGCGCGTCGTGCGGCCCCATGGGTGCGGCCCCATGGGTGCGACCCATGCGTGCGGCCCAGGCGTGCGACCCGGGCGTGGGGCCGCCTCAGCACGCAAGGCGCCGGTACTCGGCGATCAGCGCCGCGGTCGATGCATCGTGCGGCCGCGCTTCGTCCGGGTTCCCGATCTCGCGCGCGATCGCCGTCGCGAGCGCCTTGCCGAGCTCGACCCCTTCCTGGTCGAACGAGTTCACCCGCCAGATCGCGCCCTGGACGAACACCTTGTGCTCGTACAGCGCGACGAGCGCCCCGAGCGTGAACGCATCGAGGCGATCGAGCAGCAGGGTGTTGGTCGGACGATTGCCCCCGAACGCCTTGTGCGGCGCAAGTGGCTCGATGCACCCGGCCGGAAACCCGTCCGCCGCAAGCCCGGCCCGGACCTCGTCCGCGGTTCTCCCCCGCATCAACGCCTCGGTCTGGGCGAAGCAGCTCGCAACGAGCAGCCGGTGCTGATCCCGGAGGACGTGGTCGCAACGCGCGGCGACGATGAAGTCCGCGGGCACGAGCCGTGTTCCCTGATGGAGCAACTGGAAGAACGCATGCTGGCCGTTGGTGCCCGGCTCGCCCCACACCACCGGCCCGGTCGCGTAGTCGACGGCCGCCGACTCCAGGGTCACGCACTTTCCGTTGCTCTCCATGTCGAGCTGCTGCAGGTGGGCGGCAAATCGATCGAGGCGCTGGTCGTAGGCGAGCACCGCGTGGGTCTCGGCCCCGAAGAAGTTCACGTACCATACCCCGAGCAGGGCGAGCGTCACCGGCATGTTCCGGTCGAGCGGCGCATCGCGAAAGTGGAGATCCATCGCATGCGCGCCGGCGAGCAGCTCCCGAAACCGCGCCATGCCCGCCGCGATGGCGATCGGCAGCCCGATCGCGGACCACAGCGAGTAACGCCCGCCGACCCAGTCCCGGAGCTCGAACACGTTGCCGGGAGCGATGCCGAACTCGGCCACCGCCGCGCGGTTCGTCGATGTGGCCACGAAATGCCGCGCCACCGCGGCATCGTCGCCCAGGGCTTCGACCAGCCACCGCCGCGCGGCATGGGCGTTCGTCATGGTCTCGAGGGTGGTGAAGGTCTTCGACGCCACCACGAACAGGGTGCGGGCAGGATCGAGCCCCGCGAGGGTCGAGGACAGGTGCGCGCCGTCGACGTTGGAGACGAAGTGCGTTCTCGGTCCGCCGGCATGCAGCGCGAGCGCACGGCATACCATCCGGGGGCCGAGATCCGATCCGCCGATGCCGACGTTGACGACGTCGGCGATGCGCCGGCCGGTGTGGCCGCGCCACCTTCCCGAACGCACCGCCTCCGAGAAGCGCTCCATCGCGGCGAGTTCGCGCTCGACCCCGGCACGCAGCGCCTCGCCGACCTCGCACACCGGCGACTCCCGGGAGTCGCGCAGCAGCGCGTGCAGCACCGCACGGTCCTCGGTGACGTTGATGCGCGCGCCCGAGAACATCCCGCGGGCCCGCTCCGTCACTTCGGATGCCCGCGCCAGCGCACGGAGCAGGCGCATCGTCTCGTCCGTCACCCGGTTCTTGGAGTAATCGAGCAGGATCCCGCACGCGCGCAGGGAACAGCGCTCGAACCGGCCCGGATCGCTCTCGAACAGATCGCGCATGTGCAACGGCTCGACGAGGGGGTGGTGGGCGGCGAGAGCACGCCACTCGGCGGTATCGATGAGGCTGGTCATCCCCGTGCTCCGGCTGTGCGCCACCCACCCCGGCTTGCGGCCACGGCAGGAGATTGTAGTGCGGGTCCGTTCCGGTTCGGCGGCGAATCGCCTTCCCCGGTCGCCGGCCGTTGCCGCCCGGAGCGGAAATCGGCCCCGCTCCGGCAATGACCGGTGATAATGGCCGGCACCGAAGACACCGAGGACTGCGGCGTGTCCGACTCCCCACTCCTGCTGGCCATCGATCAGGGCACGACCAGCTCGCGCGCGATCGTATTCGATGCCTGCGGTGCGATTCGGGCCGTGGCCCGGCGCGAGCTCACCCAGCACTACCCGGCCGGCGGCCGGGTCGAGCACGATCCGGCGGAGCTCTGGTCCACGACCCTGGCGGTCACCCGCGAGGCACTCGCCACCGCAGGCGGCGCGGTCGCCGCCATCGGCATCACCAACCAGCGCGAGACGACGGTGGTGTGGGACCGCGCCACCGGCGTACCGATCCACCGGGCCATCGTATGGCAGGATCGCCGCACGGCCGCGCACTGCCGCACGTTGCGCGAGGCCGGCCACGAACCGATGGTGGGCGGGAAGACCGGGCTGCTGCTCGATCCGTACTTCTCCGCAACGAAGCTCGCGTGGATCCTCGATCACGTCGACGGTGCACGCGAGCGCGCGGCAGCGGGCGAGCTCGCGTTCGGAACCATCGACACCTTTCTGATCTGGCGCCTGACCGGTGGAGCCGTGCACGCCACCGACGCCACCAACGCATCGCGCACCTTGCTCTTCGACGTCCACACGCAAACGTGGGACGACACCCTGCTGGCGCTCTTCGACGTGCCGCGCAGCGTGCTCCCCGACGTGCACGACAGCGCCGCCGATTTCGGCACGACCTCGGTGGACGTCCTCGGGCATGCCATCCCCATCGCCGGGGTCGCCGGCGATCAGCAGGCCGCGACCTTCGGGCAGGCGTGCTTCGAGCCCGGCATGGTGAAGAGCACCTACGGCACCGGCTGCTTCGCGGTCATGAACACCGGCACGGAGGCGATCCGGTCACGGCACCGGCTGCTGACCACCGTGGCCTGGCGCCTCCGGGGCGAGCCGACCTTCGCCCTGGAAGGCTCGATCTTCGTGGCCGGCGCCGCCGTGCAGTGGCTGCGAGACGGGCTGCGGATCATCGGCAACGCGGCGGAGACCGAGGCCCTTGCGACCGGCATCCCCGATTCCGGCGGCGTCTACCTCGTTCCCGCGTTCACCGGCCTCGGCGCACCGCACTGGGACCCGGACGCCCGCGGCGCGATCTACGGACTGACCCGCGATACCGGCCCGGCGCACCTCGCCCGCGCGGCGCTCGAGTCCGTCTGCCTCCAGACCCGCGACCTCATGGCGGCAATGGCCGCCGATTGCGGGGCCGCGATCGACCGCCTCCGGGTCGACGGGGGCATGGTCGAGAACACCTGGCTGCTCCAGACGCTCGCGAACGTCGTCGACCTCACCGTCGAACGCCCGCGGATCATCGAGACCACGGCGCTCGGCGCCGCCTGCCTCGCGGGACTCGGGACCGGTGTCTTCCGCTCGCTCGACGACGTCCGGGAGCGATGGGCCCGCGACGCGGAGTTCAGGCCGCGGATCCCCGGCCACGAGCGCGAGCGGCTCGTGCGAGGTTGGGAGAGCGCGGTCGCCCGCACCCTGGAGCATCGCGGTTGAACCCACCACGGCGACCGGGCCCCGTCTCGACGAAGTGCGCGGCCCGGACGGATCCCGTACCGGCGCAGCTCGTGGAACGTCGAGTCTCTCCCCGGCTCGAAGCGTGGGCTCACGATGGGGGTGCGAGGGGAGGGGAGGGCGAGGGTGTTGACGCCGGGTCCGGATTCCGGCCCAGGATGCAGGGCCGGATTCACAGCCCGGTGCGCAGCCTCTCCAGACCCGTCTCGATCGTCTCGATCGAGCGGCAGAACGCGAACCGGAGGTAGCGATCCCCCTCGTCGCCGGTGGTGTAGAAGTTGTCCCCCGGCACCGTCGCCACCCCGACCTTCCTGATGAGATGCATCGCGGCGTCGGTCGGCGACATCGCAGCGAGCGCAGGAACGCCGCGGTAGTCCGCGAAGAGGTAGTACGCCCCCTCGGGCGAGGTGACGGCGAAGCCGACCTTGCGCAGGCCCTGGACGAGCAGGTCGCGCTTCCTTCGATACTGCCCGGCGATGCCGGAGAAGAAGGCCCGATCCCGGCGCAGCAACGACACCGCCCCTTTCTGGAGCGGTGTCGGCGCCTGGACCACCAGGTTGTCGTGTACCGCGCGCAGCCGTCCGGTACGCTCCGGCGGGCTGATCACCCAGCCGATCCGCCATCCGGTCGAGCGCCCGGTCTTGGAGATCGAGTTGACCACCACGGTCCGCTCGGCCATCCCCTCGAACCCCGCCAGATACGCATGGCGGTGGCCGTCGAAGGTGATGTGCTCGTAGATCTCGTCGGTGATGGCGAAGAGGTCGTGCGTCCGGCAGAGCTCCGCGATGAACGACAGCTCGTCCTCGTTCAGCACCTTGCCGGTGGGGTTCTGCGGCGAGTTCACGACGATGGCCCTGGTCGAAGGGTCGGAGGCGACGGCCCTCACCTCGTCGCGGTCGAGCCGCCAGATGCCCGCCCCGCGATCCTCGCGCAACGTCACGAACTTCGGCACGAGGCCGAAGATCGCCGCCTGGGAGGGGTACAGCTCGTGATAGGGCTGCATCACCACCACACCGTCGCCCGGATCGAGCAGCGAGCGGAACGCCACCGCCATGCCTTCGCTCGCCCCGAGCACCACCGTGATCTGCGTCTCCGGGTCCGGCCGGTGGCCGTAGAGCATCCCGGTGTAGTCCGCGATCGCATGACGCAGCTCCGGGATCCCGAAAGGGAAGGAGTACTGGTTGAGCTGATCGCGTGGGTTGCGCACACCCGCGAGCAGCTCCTTCAGGGTGAGATCGAGCGAGTTGCCCCCCGCGCCGTCGCGCTCGGCGAGGATTTGGCCCAGGGTCGTCGATTCGAGCCGCGCGATCCCTTCCTCCGTCCCGCCGATCATCGCCGAGACCCCGCCCCATACCATGTCGTACACCGGCGCCTCGTCGGTGAACCCTTGGGAGAGGTTCACCGCCCCGTGCTCGACGGCGAGCCGGGTCATCAGGCGAATGACGGTTTCCTTGACGTCCATGCGAGGCTCTCCTGAGCGGATATGCGGCCGTCCCCGGGAGGCGGCGAAGGATGATGGCGCGGGAGTGAGCCGGTCAAGGAGCCGCCGGGAGCACTGCCGGGAGCCAGCACCGTCCGGGGGCGCGGAGATCGAGGCGCCTGCGGTTCGTCCCGGCGCGAGCCGCGCACGTCGCATCGCCGGGCACGACGGCCCACCTCCTTCGCCCATGTCGACCGCGCCCGGAGCCCATCCGCCCGGTTCACCCTTCCGTTCACCCGTCGCCGGGAAGCTCCAGGACCGCCTCGCACCAGGCCGCGGCCTGGAACAGCGCGAAGGATTCGCGCGCCGTGGCGAGCTGCAGGCCCAGCGGGAGTCCATCCCTGCCGAAGCAGGCCGGCACCCCGCACGTCGGCAGCCCGCTGAACGACCAGATCGAGTTGAACCGCGGGTCCCCGGTGCTCTGCTCCGCGAGCGGCGGCGCGCTCGACACCGTGGCCGGAGACAGGGCGATGATCGGCCCCGCCGTCGCGGCCGTCGCATCGAGGACCGCGGCAAGGTCCGACGCGAAGCGCTGCTGGTGCATCCGCGCGGCGCGGTAATCGACGGCCGAGGCCGACAGTCCCTCCTCGATGAGCCGCGTGATCCCCGGATGGTAGGTCCCGGGCCGGGCCGCGAAATCCTCACGATGCACTTGCGCCGCCTCCACCGCCATCACCAGGCGGTGGCTCGCGGGCATGTCCGCGAAGCTCGGGGGCAGCGCAAGGCGCTCGACCGCCGCCCCTGCCTCTTCGAGCCGGACGATGCACGCCTTGAACGCATCGAGGGCGGCTGGCTCGCCCTCCTCGAAGAAATACTCCTCGATGACCGCGAGACGCGGCGGCGCCTGCCCCCACCACTGGTATGGAACCGACTCGTTCCACGTCCGCCCATGGCGTTGGTCGGGGCGCCCGCGATTCCGCATGGCGGAATCGCCAGGCGCCCGCGCCGGCGGTCGCCACTCCCCGGCGACGATCGCCTCGCTCCGTCGCACGAGGTCCGCGGCCCGCTCCGGGTGCAGGCGCGCTTCGACGAGCGTCCACAGCAACGCGAGGTCCGCCACCGAGCGCGCCATCGGGCCGACGTGGTCCAGATGTCCGCTCACCGGCACGATGCCTTCGAGCGGCCACGCGCCCCACGCACCCTTGAAGCTCGCGACCCCGCAGAAGCTCGCGGGGCGGGTGATCGAGCCGCCGGTCTGGGTGCCGAGCGCCGCGAGGCACATGCCGCTGGCGACCGCCGCCGCGCTGCCCGCGCTCGATCCGCCGGGGGAGTGTTCCAGGTTCCAGGGATTGCGGGTACGCGCCGGGTCCTGGCATGCGAACTGGGTGGTCTCGGTCTTGCCGAGGACGATCGCGCCGAGATCGCGGAGGATCTTCACGATCGGCGCGTCGCGCTCCGCGCGATGGCTGGCGCGCAACGCCGAGCCGGCCCGCGTCGGCAGCCCGGCGGCGTCGATGATGTCCTTCACCCCGATGGGGATCCCGAGCAACGGCAGCCCCCGCGCCTCCTCGCGCGGAAGGGCGGCCTGCCAAGCCGCCGTGCGCCGCGCGCCGTCGGCGTCGATCTCGACCCATGCCCCCACCTCGGGCTCCGACGCCTCGACCCGCTCCAGGCATTCCTCGACCCGCTCGACCGGCCCGAGGTCGCCGGCCCGCAACGCGCGTACCGTCTCGACCACGCTGCGGGTCCCGTCGTTCGATACGTGCCGCCGCTTCGATCCATTCATGACCATGGCTTCCTCACACAGGAGACGAGCGCAAAATTACCGCATTGTCCATCAACGAGGGCGGTATCATCCTTCTCCACGATCGATGCGCGCGGAAGAACCGGACAGGCACCGCCATCGAGCACCCGACGGCCGGGAATCGGAGGAATGCCGACGCGCCGACGCGCCGTCGAAGACGTTCGACGACGGGCTTGCGGCAGGAGATGCACATCGGCCGATCCTCGCGGGCCGATCCTCGCGGCTTCCGGGCCGACCGGTGGCATCGGGTACGGCAGAATACCGTTGCGGGGGATCGTGGCGGCCGTCGGCGCGGTCACCCCCCGGCCGACGCCGTGGATGGGCGAAGAACCTCAAGTTTCGGGATTCGCTGACCGAAATGGATTCCCGCTTTCGCGGGAATGACGGCCAGACGGCCACGGCCAGCGTAAAAGTAACGTGTCTCGCTGAAATGACGTCATTCCCGCGAAAGCGGGAATCCATCGCCTGATTCAAGGTATTTTGAATCCCGAAACTTGAGGAAGAACGATCTCGTTCCATACGAGCAGGAGGGCGCGCATGTCCACCGGGATCGGGGCCCGCGTCCCCCGCAAGGAAGACGCCCGGCATCTGGCCGGCAAGGCGCGGTTCGTGGGCGACCTCTCCTTCCCCGGGCTGTGGGAGGTCGCGTTCGTGCGCAGCCCTCTGGCGCACGCCCGCATCCGCTCGATCACCGTCCCCGAGCGCTGCGCGGGCCGCGTGTTCACCGCGGATGACATGAAGGGCGTGCGCCCGATCCGGGCCGAATCCAGCCTCCCCACCTACAAGCCCTCCGACTACCCGCCGCTCGCCCGCGGCAAGGTGCGCTTCGCGGGGGAGTGCGTGGCGCTGTGCATCGCCCCGACCCGGGCCGAGGCCGAGGACGTCGCGGAGGAGGTGGCGCTCGACCTCGAACCCCTGCCCGCGGTCACCGACAGCCTCGCCGCCCGCCGGCCCGGCGCCCCGCGCGTGCACGACGAATGGGACGACAACCTCTTCCTCACCACCTTCGTGGACGGCGACGTCGCGTCGGTGAAGGAGCGCGCCGCGGTCGTCGTCGAGCGCGAGTACCGTACCGCCCGCCAGTGCATGGCGCCGATGGAGGGCAAGGCAGTGCTCGCCCGCCACGACGAGCGCAAGGGGCAGCTCGTCGTCTACACCTCCACCCAGGTGCCGCACCTCATCCGCACCGGGCTCTCGCAGCTCCTGGGGCTCGACCAGGCGGACGTGCGGGTCGTCGCGCCCGATGTGGGCGGCGGCTTCGGCTACAAGTGCGTACTGCAACCGGAGGAGATCTCGGTGTCGTGGGCGGCGATGCGCACCGGCCGGCCGTTGCGCTGGGTCGAGGACCGGCGCGAGCATCTGACCGCGGGCGCCAACACCCGCCAGCACCACTACCGGCTCACCGCGTACGCCGACGAACGCGGGCGCCTGCTGGCGGTGGACGCGGAGATCACGGTGGACGTGGGCGCGTACTCGGTATGGCCGTTCACCGCCTGCCTCGAAGCCGCCCAGGCCGGCGGCAACCTGCCGGGGCCCTACGCCTTCGACGTCTACCGCTGCAAGACGTACTCCGTCGCCACCAACAAGCCCGGCTTCACGCCCTACCGCGGGGTCGCGCGCCCCGGGGTGTGCTTCGCGATGGAGCTCACCATCGATGCGATCGCGCGTGCGGTCGGACGCGAGCCGGCGGACGTGCGGGCGGAAAACCTCGTGCCGGCGGGCGCGATGCCCTACACCAACGTCACCGGCAAGCACTACGACAGCGGCGACTACCCGGCCAGCGTGGCCGGGGCGCGACGCATGATCGGGCTGGAGGCCATACGTGCGCGCCAGGGTCGCTCCGGGCCGCTTCCCGGGGGGGCGGATCGATCCGATACCGCAAACACACGCCGGGACCAGGCCGGGCCACCTGCACCGGATTCGAGGCGAACCGACGCCGCCCACGCCCGCCGGGGCTCGCCCGAGCCGGACGGCCGGCTCATCGGGGTCGGCTTCTCCACCTTCACCGAGCAGACCGCGCACGGCACCAGGGTCTTCGGCGCCTGGGGCCTGCCGCTCGTGCCCGGCTACGAGCAGGCCACGGTGAAGCTCGCGCCGAGCGGAGCGGTGGAGGTGCGCTCGGGCAACCACTCCTTCGGCCAGGGGCTGGAGACCACCCTCGCCCAGATCGCCAGCGAGCAGCTCGGCATCGGGGTCGACCGCATCCGGGTGACGATGGGCGACACCGGCGAGACCCCGTACTCCACCGGGGCCTACGCCTCGCGGGGCATGGTGATGGCCGGCGGCGCGGTGTCGAAGGCGGCGGAATCGCTGGCCGGGCGCATCCGCAAGCACGCGGCGCACCTGCTCCAGACCGGCCCCGACCGCGTATCGCTCGCCGGCGGACGGGCGAACGCGGCCGGCGGGGCAAGCGTCTCCTTCGAGGACGTCGCGCGCGCCTGGTACCTTCGCCCCGATCAGCTTCCCGACGACGTCGACACCCGGGGGCTCGAAGTCACCGAGGGCTACAAGCCCGAAGTGGACACCGGCGTCTTCACCTACGCGACGCACGCCGCGGTGGTGGCGGTGGACCCGGACACCGGCGCGGTGGAGATCCTCGACTATGTGCTGTTCGAGGACTGCGGACGGCGCGTCAATCCGATGATCCTCGAAGGACAGTCGTACGGCGGCGCCGCGCAGGGGATCGGCACCGCGCTGTTCGAGGAAAGCCTCTACGACGAGAACGGCCAGCCCCTGACCTCGACCTTCGCGGACTACGTGGTGCCGGGGCCGGTCGAGCTGCCCGCGATGCGGATCGAGCACACGGAGTCGCTCTCGCCCTACACCCGCCACGGCATCAAGGGGATCGGCGAAGGCGCGGCCATCGCCCCCGCCGGTGCGGTGGTCAACGCGATCAACGACGCGCTCGAGCCCCTGAACGTGGAGATCGACGAGATCCCGGCCACCCCGCGCCGGATCCTGGCGGCGATCCTGGAAGCGAGGGCGTCGGGGGCGGGCGGAGGCGGCTCGGAGCGGACGCCGTGAAGCCCGTCGATTTCACGTACCACCGGGCCACCGGCCTCGACGACGCCCTGGAGCGCCTGAACGCCGGCGGTGACGGCGCGAAGCTCCTCGGCGGCGGGCAGTCGCTGGGGCCGATGCTGAACCTGCGCCTGGCCCGCCCCCGCGCGCTCATCGACGTCTCGTCCATCGCGGCGCTGCGCGCCGTCGAGCCGGAGCGCGAGCGCGTGACCGTCGGCGCGGCGGTCACCCACGCCGAGATCGAGGACCGGCCCGCCTCGGACCCCGTCGAGCGCGCGATGCGCGAGGTCGCGGCGGGTATCGCCTGCCGCGCGGTACGCAACCGGGGCACCATCGGCGGCAGCGTCGCCCATGCCGACCCCTCGGCGGACTGGCCGATCTTTCTGCTGTGCGCGGACGCGCGGGTGCGCATCCGCAGCGCTGCGGGAATCCGCGACCTGCCGATGTCGGACTTCATCCGCGCGGCGTATACGACCGCCCTCGCCCCGGGCGAGATCGTCACCCAAGTCGAGGTCCCGCGCGCCGGCGGGCGGGCGCGCTTCGGCTTCTGCAAGCTCTGCCGCAAGGCCGGGGAGTTCGCCGAGGCGGTGGGCGCGGTGCTCATCGACCCCGAGCGGCGCTACTGTCGCGTCGTGGCCGGCGCCGTCGGCTCGAAGCCGGTGGTGCTGCCGGACACGACGCGCTCCCTCGCCGCCGGCGCGGCACCGCCCGATCCGGGCGCGATCCGCGCCGAGATCGCCGCCGTCGCGAACGAGCACGACCCGGTGAAGCTGCACATGGCGGCGGTCGCGGTGGGCCGCGCCATCGGCCGGGCGCTGGCGGCGCAATGAGGAGCGGGCGATGGCCCGGTGGCGTCAGATGACCGCTGAACCGACAATCACCGTCATCGGTGCGGGCATGGTGGGGACCTGCTGTGCCCTCCACCTGCAGAACGAAGGGTTCGCGGTGGCCCTGCTCGACCGCGGCGACCCCGGCGAGGGGGCGTCTCGCGGCAACCTTGGCGC
This sequence comes from Gammaproteobacteria bacterium, assembly GCA_965204915.1. Taxonomy (GTDB): domain Bacteria; phylum Pseudomonadota; class Gammaproteobacteria; order HK1; family HK1; genus HK1. The sequence goes on from OZ242023.1 coordinate 1,889,533, forward strand.
CTTCGGCGTCGCGTCGTGCCCTCCCTTGGCCATGCCCGGCGTACTGGGGAAGGTGCCGGGGATGCTCCTCGACGCCGAATCGCCGCTCAAGCTCCGCTGGGGCCATGCCGTGCGCGCCCTGCCCTGGTTCCTTCGCTTCGTCGCCAACGCCCGCCGCGAGCGGGTGGAGGCGATCGCGGCGGCCCGGCAGAGCCTGCTGGACCACGTGCATGAGGGCATCGACCCGCTGGTCGCCGAAGCCGGCGCCGGGCACCTCATGAACCGGACCGGGCTGATGTTCACCTTCGAGAGCGAGGAGACCTTCCAGGGCGCGGCCTACGCCTTCGATCTGCGGCGGCGGAACGGCGTATGGCTGGACCTGCTCGACGGCGACGAGGCCCGGCAGGTGCAGCCCGCGCTCTCGATGAACGTGGTGCGCGCGTACCGCGTGGCCGACTTCTCCCATACCGTCGATCCCCTGCGGCTCGTGCAGGCCCTCGCCGATCTCTTCCGGCGGCGCGGCGGCGCCGTCCTTCGCAGGGAGGTGCGCGGATTCGAGATCGGCCCGGACGGCCGCGTGCGCGCCATCCGCACCGGGGACGGCGACCTGCCGGTCGAGCGGGTCGTCGTCGCGGCCGGCGTCTGGTCGCGCCGCCTCGCCGCCCTGCTCGGAACGAAGGTCCCGCTGGAGGCCGAGCGTGGCTACCACGTCATGTTCAACGGCACGGACGTGAAGATGAACGGCGGCATCATCTCGGTCGACCGCAGCGTCGCCGTTACGCCGATGATGGACGGCATCCGCGCCGGCGGCATCGCCGAGTTCGCGGCGCCGGAGGCGGCGCCGGACTTCGCGAACGCCCGCCTCGTCCGCCGCCACGCCGAGGCGCTGTTCCCGGCGCTCGGGAGCGAACGCCTCACCGAGTGGATGGGACCGCGCCCCTCGCACCCGGACTCCAAGCCGGTGATCGGCCGCTCGCCGCGCCATCCCAACGCCTGGTTCGCGTTCGGCCACGACCATCTCGGCCTGACCATGGGCGGCATCACCGGCAAGCTGATCTCGGAGCTGGCGGCCGGAAAGCCCCCGGGCATCGACTTGGCGCCGTTCCGGCCGGATCGGTTCTAGCGCCTCCGCACAGAGGTTTCGATCGGTCGGATCCCTTCGGCGCACGATCGAATCCCGCCGGCCCGATCCGTGTCGAAACGGTCGGAGTCGCCGTGCAGCGCCCCGGAAGCATCTCGACCGCGGCCATGCAACATGACGACAGGCCGAACTTTTCCGGGATTCCTTTCCCGGCCCCGGCGGTGCGTCCCCCATCGAACGACTCGAACGACCGGTCCGGCTTGCACGACGTATCCCCGACTTGCACGGCGCGTTCGAGACTGATGTATCTTCAGCCGGTCGGGGAACGGATCCGCTCCGTACCCGACGGACCGCCAGCGACGATCTTCGGCACCGAATCCCGTAGCGGATCCCGGTCCCGGCCGCGGGACGCCTCCCGCCGTTCCGATCCCCACGGGCCACAGCAAACGGAGCAGGGCCATGGAATACAACTGGGACTTCCACATGATCTTCGCCGGCTACGAGGGGTGGTGGCTGAAGGGCCTCCTGATCACCCTGGCGTACGCCTCCGCCACCGTGGCCGGCGGCCTGCTGATCGGGGTGATCTGCGGGATGGGGCTCCTCGCGAACCGCTGGTGGCTGAGCGGCCCCATCCACGTCTACGTCGAGACCTTCCGCTGCACGCCGGTGCTGGTGCAGATCGTCTGGTTCTTCTTCGCACTGCCGATCCTGCTCAGCGCCGTCTTCCCGAGCGGGGAAGTGGCCCTGCCCGGATGGCTCGCGGCGGGGATCGGACTGACCCTCTACATGGGATGCTTCGCGACGGAGATCTTCCGCGGCGGCATCATCTCCATCGACAAGGGGCAGTGGCAGGCGGCGCGGGCCATCGGCATGACCTACGGGGAGATGATGTGGCACATCATCCTGCCGCAGGCGGTGCGCCGGATGGTCCCGCCCTTCGTGAACCAGTCGGTGATCCAGTTCAAGAACACCGCCCTGCTCTACGTGGTGGCGGTGCCGGACATGATGTATACGGGCTATCTGGTGGTGGCGGACACCTACCGTCCGCTCGAGGTCTACACCAGCGTGGCCATCGCCTACTTCGTCATCCTGTACCCGCTGACCCAGTGGGGCAAACGGCTGGAGGCGCGCAGTGACCAGTGACCCGAATTCCTCCCCCGCCGCAACAGCGGCGACCGACGCTGCTGCGGCGACCACCGTAGCGGGGGACGGCCGGGGCCGTCCCATGCTGTCCGTGCGCGATCTCCGGAAGAGCTACGGCGACGTCCACGCGGTGCGCGGGGTCTCGTTCGAGGTGCGGGCGGGCGAGGTGGTGGTCATCATCGGCCCGTCCGGATGCGGCAAGTCGACCACGCTGCGCTGCCTCAACCTGCTGGAGGAGCCGAACGGAGGCACCCTGGCCCTCGGCGATCGGGTGCTCGACTTCTCCGCCCGCAAGACCTTGCCGTCGGGCCGGGACCTCGCGCGGTTCCGGGCGCGCTTCGGCATGGTGTTCCAGCAATTCGACCTCTTCGCGCACAAGACGGCGATCGAGAACGTCATGATCGGCCAGGTGGTGGTGAAGAAGATCCCGCGAGACGAGGCGCGACGATCGGCCATGGACCTGCTGCGCCGGGTCGGCCTGGAAGGGATGGAGGAGCGCCGGCCGCGCGAGCTCTCCGGCGGCCAGCAGCAGCGGGTGGCCATCGCGCGGGCGCTCGCCATGTCGCCGGAGGTGCTGCTCTTCGACGAGGTGACCTCCGCGCTCGACCCGGAGCTGGTGGGCGAGGTGCTCGAGGTGATGAAGGATCTGGCCGGGGAGGGGGCGACGATGGTCGTCGTCACCCACGAGATGGCCTTTGCCCGTGACGTCGCGGACCAGGTGCTCTTCATGGACCAGGGGCAGGTGGTGGAGGACGGGACGGCCGCCGAGATGATGGCCAACCCGCGCAGCCCGAGGACCCGGGCGTTCCTCTCCCGCTACCACCGTGATGCGGGGGCGGGGCAGGGGGAGCACGAAGCGGCGGCGTCCGACTGAGCGGGAGCGGCCGGCAGGGCTCGACGGCGGCGGCAGCTTCGCCTGCCGTCCGCGGCCCTGGCCGGAGCGGAGCATCCTCACGCTTGCGGGCTCATTGCCGCCGAGCCAGGGTGCCGGGCTTCGCGGACGCGGGGTCTTCCGCGGGCGGGAGGCCCGGGCCCCGGAGGGAACGCCGTTTCCAGGAACGAGCCGGGTGCGGGCTTCGAGGGCGTCGCGCCTTCGTGCTTCGCCTACTCCAGCAGATCGGTCCGGTACTTCGCCAAGCGGTCGGGATCCACGCCCACCCCGAGGCCGGGCCCGGACGGCACGTGGACCAGCCCGTCGCGCACCGGAAAGGGCTCGGCCAGGACGTCCTCGCGGGCGTAGTACGTCGGCATGTAGAACTCGCAGCCGAGATGCAGGTCCGGCAGCGCGGCCATGAGGTGGGCGCCGGCCGCGTGGGCGATCCCGGTCTCGAACATGCAGCCGCCGTAGACGTCGATGCCCCCGATCCGGGCGATCGCCGCCACCTCCAGCGCGCGGCGGATGCCGCCCGACTTCATGATCTTGAGCGCGAACACGTCGGCCAGGCGCATGTGCACGCCGGCCAGCGCCTCGCGCGGGTCGAAGACGGATTCGTCGGCCATCACGGGGGTGTCGATGGCGCGGGTGATCCCGGCGAGCGCGGCGCGCTCGTGCCTCTTCACCGGCTGCTCGATGAAGGCCGGATCGAAGGGTTCGAGATCCCGCAGGGTGCGGATCGCGTCCGTGGCGCGCAGCCCCTGGTTGTAGTCGATGCGAAGGCTCACCTCCCCGCCGTACCGCTCGCGCAGCTTCTCCAGGCGCATCCGGTCGAAGGCGTGATCGGCGAATCCGGTCTTCAGCTTGAAGAGGCGGACTCCGTCTTCGTGGATGCGGGCGACGTCTTCGAGGTCGGCGTCGAAGTCCGGATTGGCGACCGAGAAGCTCACCGGCACCGCCTCGCGGTGGCGCCCCCCGACCAGCTCCGCGATCGAGAGGCCCGTCATCTGCCCGGTGAGGTCGAGGAGCGCGGTCTCCAGCGCCGCCTTCGCCTCCGGGCAGCCGACGACGATCCGGTCCGCCGCGTGCAGGTGCTTCTCCACCTGCACCGGATCGGCGCCGAGGAGATACGGGCGCAGATGCACGTGCAAGGCGGCGGCGTTCCCTTCCACGGTGCCGGTGAACACCGGCCACGGCGACGCCTCGCCCCAGCCGGTGAGCCCCCCGTCGGTCACCACTTCCAGGAGGACGCTACGGATACCCGCGACGTCCCCGCTTCCGTGGGAGTGGACGGCCCGCACCGGGAGGTGCACGACGTGGACGCGAAGGATCTCGATCTTCTGCGATGACGGTGCCGGCATCGGGCGCTCCACTGGCTGGACGGTGACCGGACGGGAGGCGTCGGCGTCCGCGGGGCAGGCCGGGATCGTAGCGTGAAATCGCCCGGCCGGCGTGCCGAGGCCGTCCTTTGTTCGCCGGGTCGCCGGGAAGATGCACCGTCATTGATCGAATTCCGGCTTCCTCGCCCGGGAAGCGGCCCGTCGCGTCCCCGCCGTCGCGGATCGGCAGCCGGATCCGGCCTTCGCGGCGGACAGGGAACGGCCCTGGCCGACATGCGGCGATCGGTCGGGAGAATGCGGTTCTCGTGGTATGGTGCGGCGGGTGCGGTCGCCCCTTCCTGCGCCCGGCAATCGTCTTCCCGCACCGGCTTGGCGCAGCGGCCGCCGCACGCAACCGGAGCCTGCATCCGGGCAGGCCTGCACCGGCAAACGCGCTTCATCGGAACAGGAGGAACGACCCATGAAAAGGTTCATCGGCAAGCTGGTGGCGTCCGCGGTGGCGGCGTTGACGATCGGCGCATCCGGCGCCGGCTACGCGGACGGCCATTCGCAATCGACGTGGGAGCGGGTGCGGAGCACCGGCGAGATCAAGTTCGCGGTGTTCAACTATCCGCCCTACTTCGTCAAGGACAAGGCGACCGACGAATGGGGCGGCGCCCTCGTCGAGATGGCCCGGGACGTGGCCAAGGAGATGAAGGTCGATCTCGAGATGGTCGAGGTCGGGGGCTGGAGCGAGCTGGTGCTCGCGATCTCCACCGGCAAGGTCGACTTCGCGGCCGGAATGCAGGCCACCCCGGTCCGCGCCACGGCCATCGACTTCGCGGGCCCCATCTACTGGATCGAGTGGGTCACCGTGAACCGGACGGGCTTCGAGGGCAAGGATTGGGCCGACTACAACGACCCTTCGGTGAAGGTGGCGGTGATGACCGGCACCGCCGACCAGCTCCTGCTGGAGAAGTGGGCGCCGAAGGCGGGGCAGGTGCAGTTCAAGGAGCTCTCCCAGATCATCCTCGCGGTGGCCTCCGGGCGGGCCGACGCCTTCACCACCACGGTGCTGTCGAGCATGATCGCCAAGGAGAAGAACCCGAGCCTCGGCACCTTCAACAATCCCAAGCCGCGCGCGGCGCTGCCCGGCTACTTCGGCATCCGCTCCGAGCAGGACGACACCTTCAAGAACTTCCTGAACTGGTGGGCGGAGTGGAACAACCTGCTGGGCCACAACGAGAAGCGCATGAAGGAGGCGATGCTGAAGTACAGCGGCATCATGGAGATTCCCGACACGGTCTCCTTCTCTCCCTGATCCGGGACCGCCGGGACCGGTAACGGCGGGCGGGCGATGCGTTCGTCATGCCGGACCGGATTCCGGCAAGGGCCGGGATCCGGGATGCATCCACCGTCGGGGGCCGCGGACCCGCGCCCCCGAGGACGCGCACAGGCTGCCGAAAGGAGCGGACGCGGTTGAAGCCGGCCGGGTTTCGCGCACCACCGGGCCGCCATAGCCTCGATGACGCGCCGGAGCACCTGGACGCGGGCGCTGACGGCAAAATGGCGGCGGTCCAGGTGGGCCGCGCCGTCGGCCGTACGTTCGCCTCACGATGAGCGGCCGACAACGGATCGGAAACAAGCATCTGCCGTCCGCCGGCGGAGCACCGCGACGATGCAGCGATGACGTCCCGCCGACTCCCCGATGAAGACGATCCGCCTCACCGTCAACCGCGAGCCGCGCGAGGCCACCGTCGCGGCGCGGACGCAGCTCGCCGAGCTGCTGCGCGACCACCTGCACCTCACCGGCACCCATCTCGGCTGCGAGCACGGGGTGTGCGGAGCGTGCACGGTGCTCGTGAACGGGCGTCCGATCCGCTCCTGCATCACGTACGCGCACGCCTGCGAGAGCGCCCAGGTCGTCACCGTCGAAGGCTTGAAAGACGATCCGGTCGGGGAGGCGTTGCGCGATGCGTTCTCGCGGCATCACGCCCTGCAATGCGGCTTCTGCACGCCGGGGATGCTGGTCACGGCATGGGACGTCGTCACCCGCCTCGCGCCGGCGGACGATGCGGCGATCCGGCGCGAGCTCAGCGGCAACCTCTGCCGGTGCACCGGCTACATGGGGATCGTCGCGGCGGTGCGGGAGGTCGCGCGGCAACGCCGGGGCGAAGGGTCCGCAGACGCGAACGACGTGGCGGAGGCTCGGGGATCTTCCGCGACGCCCGCTGCTTCCTCCGAACCTCCCGGGATCGGCGCGGTCGGCGCCGACGAAACGACCGCCCGAGACTTCGCCGCGGCTACCTCCGAATGCGCCGCGCCGCCCGCCGCTCCCTTCGAGCCCTTCGAGGTCGATCCGGCCCATCTTCCTGCCGTGGCCAAGCCCGCATCGGATGCGGATCGTGCGGCAACCCGGACGGAGGGCTGGACCGGGCTCGAACGCGAATTCACCGTGGAACAGCCCGTCGATGCGCTATGGGCGCTGTTCGAGGATCTGCCGCGCATCGCGCGCTGCATCCCGGGGGTGAGCATCGAATCGGCCGGCGCGGACCGCTTCACCGGCCGGGCCGCGATCCGCTTCGGTCCCATCGGCGCGGCCTTCGAGGGCGAGGGCAGGCGCGAGACCGATGCCGAAAGGCGCACCGGCGCCATCTCCGGGCGTGGCACGGACGCCCGCGGCCACGCCACCCTGGAAGCCGAGCTGCGCTATGCGATGTCCGGGGAAGACGCCCCGCCCGATCCGAAGCCGCGCCCCCGCACCCGCGTCGATCTCGCGATCCGCTTCCGCATCCAGGGCGGCTTGGCGCAATTCAACCGCAACGACCTCGTCGAGAGCTTCGCCGACGTGTTGCTGGCCGATTTCGTGCGTAACTGCGAGCGGCTGCTCGCCGGGGAGGAGGTGCGGAGCGGCAGGAGCGCGAGCGGCCTCGCGCTGCTGTGGCGGACGATCAGGGCGAAGCTCGGTCTCTGAACGAACCCCGGGCGCCACCTGTCCCTTGCCGGGACGTACCCACGTTCTGCTGCGCTTCGTCGATGCCCTCGGCAGGCGACGGCGCCGTCCCCCGGGCGTTTCGCGCCCGCCCAGGCTCTTGAAATGCCCCCTGTCGGCGGAGCCGGCGGGCGGCAATGGAAGCTCGGGAAAGGCGATGTGAAGCGGCAGGAGCGCGAGCGGCCTCGCGCTGCCGGAGCGGATGATCGGGTCCCGGCCCGTGGCAAGACCTCGTCAGGCGATGAAGCGGCGGCGGACGAGGGCGACCGCGACGTAGAACCCCACCGCGGCGAACCCGGCCAGCACCGCGAGGTGCACGAGGAGGGATTCGACCGGAGCGCCGGTGACGAGCGGGCGCACGAGGGCGACGGCGTGGGTCAGCGGCAGCGCCTGCACTGCGTGCTGTACGACCTCCGGCATCGACGTGATCGGATAGAACACGCCGCACAGGATGAACATCGGGGTGATCGCGAGCGTCATGTAGTAGCTGAAGAAGTCGTACGAGGGGGCGACGGCGCTCACCGCGAGCGCCGGCCCGGCGAAGGCGAGCCCGATCAGGAAGAGGATCGGAAGGCAGAGCAGCGCGTACGCGTTCTCGACCGTCCCGAGGAGGGAGGCCACGATCAGGATCGCCGTTCCGGAGATGCAGCCCTTCGTCGCGCACCAGAGCATCTCTCCCGCGACCACGTCGTCGATCTCGACCGGCGTGGCGAGCATCCCGTCGTAGGTCTTCTGGGGAACCATCCGGGTGTACACCGAATAGATCCCTTCGTAGGAGGCGGTCATCATGCTCGACGAGGCGACCAGCCCCGAGGCGAGGAACGCGAAGTAACCGATCCCGTCCATCTCGCCGATGAAGCGCCCGAGGCCGAACCCCAGGCCGAGCAGGTAGAGGAAGGGCTCGCCGAAGTTGAGCAGCAGGCTGGGCAGCATCAGCCGGCGCCACACCAGCACGTTGCGGCGCCACACCGCGAACGTGACCGGCTTCGGCGCCGGAAGGCGCCAGTGCCGGGCAGATTCCGCCGCATCCATTGCGCCCGTCATGTCCATCGGATCACACCGGTTGGGTTGCCCGGATCACCGTACCTGGGATCGTCGCACCCGACGCATGAGCTGCGAGCCCGGCGGCGGGTCGAGCCCGACGGCGCGGATCCGATCGGCCTCGGTCGGCAATCCCCGATGGCCTTCGAGAGGAGCTGCCAGGAAGCTGCATGAAACCCAATCCCTTGACCGTCCACTGAAACGGGACAGCTCCACCAGCGCGATGGTCTCGTGCCGGCGCAGCGTGAAGTGTCCGAGCGGGAGAGCCGGAAAGCAATCCGGGTCGAACGAGAACACGAAGCCCACCGCGATGGGCGCGAACACGAACGCGAACGCCACCACGACGTAGCCGCGGAACCGCGTGGTCCCGGGGACGGCGAAGCAGGAGCAGTGCAGCCACGAGACGATGGACCCCTTCACGGACTTCGATTCCGCCTGCTATTTTCCCGGGAATCCCTTACGCTCCGACAGACTTGTTCCCATACCCGCCGGAGAAAGGGATGAAGCCGCAGCGCTGGTCCAACCCGGACAACAAGCTGTTCCCCTTCCAGGTCGGCTTCACCGCGCCGCCGCACGACTTCGACGCGGCGCCGAGCGACTTCCTGCGCATCGCGCCGGAGAGCGTCGGCGTGCACGGGCGCATGCTGCACGTGCCGGGCTATGCGCACGAGCTGCGCCAGCGCGCCGACCACTTCCACCTGCTCGAAGAGGTCGTGCACTGCATGGCCGCCAACGGCGCCGACGTGGTGGGCCAGGTCGGCACGAACTGGGTGCATTGCAACGGCTCGACCCCGGATGACGTCCGCGCGTTCTGCGACCGTCTGGGCGAGAAGTACGCGACGCCGTTCCACATGGCCGGGATGTGCCTCGTCGAGGGGCTGCGGGCGCTGAACGCCGAGAAGATCGCGATCAATTCGGTGTACTACTGGCCCGACTGGCGCGACGGCATCGCCCGCTTCCTGCGCCAAGCCGGTTTCGACGTGCTGTACTGCGGCAATTTCGTGGACCAGGGCTTCTACGCGACCCAGGAGGAGGTGAACGCCCTGAACTGGATCTTCCCCGGCGAGCTGGCCGGGCGATCCATGCGCCGGGTGGCCGAGCGGGCGCCGGACGCCGACGCCGTGGTGATCAACGGCATGCCGAACTGGCGCCGCGGCGACGGCCTGCCGCAGCGCGCGTTGAGCCTCCTGGATGATTTCGAGGAGGCCGTCGGCAAGCCGGTCGTCGCGTCCGATGCCGCCCTCTACTGGCGCATCTTCAAGACGCTGGGCGTGGTCCCGACGAGGATGCCCGGCCGCCTGCTGTCCGGCCTGGCGTGACCGGCGCATGAGCCGGGTCCTCGCGCTCCGGGCGGCGCCGGCGTGCCGGCGGCGGAGGACGTCGTGCGCCGGGCCGAGTGCATGAGCCGGATCCTCGCGCTCTGGGCGGTGCCGCGCTCGACCTCCACCGCCTTCGAGTGGATGATGCGGATGCGCGGCGACATGACCTGCTTCCATGAACCCTTCGGAGAAGCCTGGTACCAGGGCGAGGAGCCGTTGTGGCCGCGGGTGCGGCCGGACAGCGTACGCACGCCGGGACTGACCCTCGACAGCGTGCGTGCAGGGCTGTTCGCGGCGGCGCAGGCCGGCCCGGTGTTCATCAAGGATTTTCCGCTGTATCTCGACCACTACTGGGACGACGAATTCCTCTCGCACTTCAACCACAGCTTCCTGATCCGCCACCCGCTCAAGACGATCTCGTCCCTGCAACGGGGATGGCCCGAAGTCCACCCGAAGGAGCTCGGGTTCGCCGAGCAGCGGAAGCTGTTCGACCGCCTGAGCGACGAAGCCGGCGTGCCGCCGCTGATGGACAGCGACGACCTGCTCGAACGTCCCGGGGAGATGGTCGAGCGGTACTGCGAGGCGGTCGGCATCCCCTTCCTTCCCGAGGCATTGCACTGGCAGCCGGGCGCGCGCGACGAGGTGAGCTGGTGGGACGGCGGCGCCTTCCATCGGACCCTGCGCGACTCCGACGGCCTGAAGCCGCAGCCGTGCAGGCAGGTCGATCCTGACTCGGCGCCCGATGCGGTCAAGCGCCTGTGCGAGCTCGCGTTGCCGCACTACGAGCACATGCACCGGTACCGGTTGTGCGGTACGCGGGACTGATTTCCGGCGGTTCATCGCGGGTCGCCCGAGTGGCCGCCGCCCCGTCGCCCCGTCCCGATGGCAGGGATTCGGGAACGGCTGCCGGCGCTACGCCACTCGCTGCCGATGGTCCGCATTGACGGGCAAATCCGGCATGGACTACTCTTCAGCGGCGATTCGGAAGATTGTCGCTCCCGGGAGGCCGCTTTGCCGTTCAACCCCAAACGCAGAATCGCCGCCGCCCCCGATCCGGATGCTCTGGACGATCTGGCCGCACGCGTACGTTATGGCGGTAATCCCGAACACAAGCGCAACCCCGGCGATTTCGGATTGACGCCGCCTGCCCGGCCACGGGCGGACAAGTCGAAATGCGATTGGGCCGGGATCGTCGAGCGGGCGGTCGCGTTGCGTCTGCTGCGCGAAGGTATCCGACGGGGGTTGGTCAGTGAACAGCGGCGCGGGGGGTATCCTCAAAACGTCTGGGCGCTCACGGACGACGGCTACCCGCTGGAAGCACAGTTGGAAAACTCCGTATCGGGCGCCTATCACGGATATCCGATGCCTGAAACGGATCCGTTCAGGGACGTTGTCCTTGAACGCTGGACAACGATATGAGCACCGGGTTCAAGATCGATTTCGCATGGATCCCCCGCGATTTCGGCGACGCGCTGGAACGTCTTTCGTTGGCCGGAATCACAATCGAAGCCGGTGGAGTCACCGTGACGGAAGTCGAGGATTCCGAGGCCAGGACGACGAGGCCCGAGATATACGTCTCGGCAGTCGATCTCGCGTCGTGGCTGGTGGCGAACTGGTGGCGACTGCGATGGGAAGCCGATGGAGACGGTTTGTCCTGGAAGATGAGCCACAAGGTGGGCGCCGCCGGAAACGGATATCTCTGGCCCGACGTGGAGTTCATCAGTGGCGGCGACACCGTGCGTATTCGAGCCCGGCCGATCAGGCTCGGTTCCACGCATTCGTTGCGATTTCTCAATGGAGTGGACGTCCACATCCCCGCGCGGAATTTCGAGGAAGGGGTTCGGGATTTCGTGGAAGCCGTCGTTTCGAGGGTCAGTTCCTTCGGTTCCCGGAGAGCGGACGATCTGTCCGGAGCAGACGACCTGTCCGCGGCATGGCGCGAGCTCGGTGAGGCAATCCGGAACCCGGAAACGAGCTTCGGGCGCATCATGGAAGCCCGAATGGGTCTTGACGCCGGTGAGGCGGACCCCGCCTTGCTGAGGCGGCTGCACGAAGCGGCGGATTCTGCCGGCCGAAGCGCGATGGGGGAGTTGGCCGCATCATCCGGAAGCGGGTTACTGGAAGATTTTGAAGTGTTGTGGGAAGTCCGCGATCGTTCCCAGTCCGTATCCCTGGAAATTTCCCCGGATATGAGACTGGCGGTTGAGCGGGCGGAACGGACCACTTGGAAACCGTGGATGAAAGCGGTGTCGGTAGCTGCATTGGCTCGCAGAGAGTGGTCGTATGGAATCGAACCAATTCGCACGGAGAGTTTAGCAGAGTTATGTGATGTTCCTGCGAATTGGATTGGGAATTTCTCATCCGATGACAAAATGGCGCCGATCCCGGCCGGTTTCCGGAACGTCGAAGGGAACGGCGTCCTCAAGGCCGCCCTCAAGAAACGTCACCCCACCGGCAGACGGTTCGCGCTTGCCAGAATCATCGGCGATCACTTGGTGGCCGGCGATGGCGAAGATCTTTTGCCGGTGACGGATGTGCACACGGATCGGCAGAGATTTCAGAGAGCATTCGCCCAGGAACTCCTTTGTCCGTTCGATGCACTCCGAGAGTGTATGGGAAGTCGGACTCCGGATGACGAATTCATAGAGGACGCGGCTCTTCTCTTTGGCGTATCACCAATGCTCGTCCGAAACGCTCTCGTCAATAATGGTGCGCTGGAACGGAATACTCTCGCGTTGTCCGAAGGCAGGGAGTTGTGAATGAGGGATGAAAGAAAGCAAAAAGAGAACTGCTGTTTCCTCTTGCTTGACAGGGTGACGACGGTTTTTCACCTCAGAGGTTAGAATAAGAGGCATAGCGTTCAAGGTAACCTACAACGACAGTGGGGCAAACGGCGGTCTGATCGGTTACAGGGGAGTGTGCCCGGATCGGATCATTGTGGACAACGTGAAGCACCGCCGGATGACCTGCTGCAGTGACGCGGACACACCTTGCAGGGGGTACGTCGGCGCTGGTTTGAAGGGACGACGCCCGGCCGTTCCGTCGGAGGACGAGCGCCTATTCTGCTATGAGAGTGTGCTCCTGTCTCGACGACCCCTCAGATTTGGGGCAGGGATCTATCACAACGGTCGGAGAGCAGGAGAAGCCATACCTGTCAATCAGGTCGAGGCGGGAGATATTGCTTTCCTTACGACCATCCCGCCCGAAGGAAAACAGAAGGACCGCATCGTCTTCGGATGTTATCGGGTCGGGCGTGTCATTGAAGGATCCGGTTGGGGTAACTGCATCGAGTCCGACGGGACGATGGATGTGGTCGTGCCCGACGATAATGTCCGGGCGATTCTCGTGGCTCACCGGTTCGATAAGGAAACACGAGATCTTGCTCGACGATACGGGATCGAGTTGGTGAAGCTGCGGGCCTGACAGGAGGCAGCGAGCGCCTTCTTCGAGACCATCTTTCGGGCGAGTCCTACGCGCTGGAGTGTCCGGTGCCCCGAGCCCCGAGAACGCTCCGGCATCCGGGAGGTTCGCGGCGCGGTGGCTGCGTTGATGCGCTTGGCGATCCGTGAGGCGGACAGCTCGGACCCCGGCGCCATTATCCGGGGCGTCTTTGCGAATGGCTTCAAGGGCGCAGGCGGCCCGATCGGATTTCGACGTCTACGCCGAATCGTGGCCGGGCAGCGCCGTTTCGCGCCGGGCGAAGGCGTCCGCGTAGCGGGTCGTCGTCGATGCCGCCGCCCCGCTCATGCCCCGGCCGCCGCCTCCCGCACCCACTCGTAGCCCTTCGATTCGAGCTCCAGGGCCAGCTCCTGCCCCCCGGAGGTCGCGATGCGTCCGCCGCTCAGTACGTGGACGCGGTCGGGGACGATGTGGTCGAGCAGGCGCTGGTAGTGGGTGACGAGGATCGTCGCCCGCTCCGGGCTCCTCAGCGCGTTCACGCCGTCCGCCACATCCCTGAGCGCGTCGATGTCGAGGCCGGAGTCGGTCTCGTCGAGGATGGCGAGCTTCGGCTCCATGATCGCGAGCTGGAAGATCTCGTTGCGCTTCTTCTCGCCGCCCGAGAAGCCGACGTTCACCCCCCGCTTGAGCAGCGATTCGTCCATGTGCAGGACTTCGAGCTTCTTGCGCACCAGGGTGAGGAAGTCCATCGCGTCGAGCTCGGGCTCCCCGCGGTGCTTGCGCACGGCGTTGACCGCGGCCTTGAGGAAGTAGGTGTTGTTCACCCCGGGGATCTCGACCGGGTACTGGAAGGCGAGGAAGATCCCGGCGCAGGCCCGCTCCTCCGGCGAGAGGTCGAGCAGCGGATGGCCCTCGAAGAAGACCTCCCCGCCGGTGACCTCGTAGCCGTCGCGCCCCGCGAGCACGTGGGCGAGGGTGCTCTTGCCCGAACCGTTCGGCCCCATGATCGCGTGGACCTCGCCCGGTGCGACCCGGAGATCGATCCCGTCGAGGATGTCCTTGCCGTCCACGGCAACGCGAAGGTCCTTGATTTCGAGCATCGTTCCCGATCCGTGGGCAAGTAAGGAGTAGGAGTAGAGGGCGGGGAGCAGGGCAGGGGGTTTCCGGCCGGGGCGCGCGCCGGCCGGATCAGCCGACCGCGCCTTCGAGGCTGACTTCGAGCAGCTTCTGGGCTTCCACCGCGAACTCCATCGGCAGCTCGCGGAACACTTCCTTGCAGAAGCCGTTGACGATCATCGAGACCGCGTCCTCCTCGCCGATGCCCCGCTGGCGGCAGTAGAAGAGCTGGTCGTCGCCGATCTTCGAGGTGGTGGCCTCGTGCTCGACCTTCGCGCTCGGGTTCTTCACCTCCATGTAGGGGAAGGTGTGCGCACCGCAGCGGTCGCCCATCAGCAGGGAATCGCACTGGGTGTAGTTGCGGGCGTTCTCCGCCCCCTTGCCGATCTGGACGAGGCCCCGGTAGGAGTTCTGCCCGTGCCCGGCCGAGATCCCCTTCGAGACGATGGTGCTGCGGGTGTTGCGCCCGAGGTGGATCATCTTGGTGCCGGTGTCCGCCTGCTGGCGCAGGTTGCTGAGGGCCACCGAGTAGAAGGCGCCGACCGAGCCGTCCCCGCGCAGGATGCAGCTCGGGTACTTCCAGGTGATGGCCGAGCCGGTCTCCACCTGGGTCCAGGAGATCTTCGAGCCGGCGCCGCGGCAGTCGCCGCGCTTGGTGACGAAGTTGTAGATGCCGCCGGTGCCGTGCTCGTCGCCGGGGTACCAGTTCTGCACCGTGGAGTACTTGATCTCCGCCCCGTCGAGGGCGACCAGCTCGACCACCGCGGCATGGAGCTGGTTCTCGTCGCGGGCCGGGGCGGTGCACCCTTCGAGGTAGCTCACGTAGCTCCCCTCGTCCGCGACGACGAGGGTGCGCTCGAACTGCCCGGTCTTGGCCGCGTTGATGCGGAAGTAGGTGGAGAGCTCCATCGGGCAGCGCACGCCCTTGGGCACGTAGCAGAACGAGCCGTCGCTGAACACGGCGGAGTTGAGCGTCGCGAAGAAGTTGTCGGTGTAGGGCACGACGGTGCCGAGGTACGCCTCGACCAGCCCCGGGTGCTCGCGCACCGCCTCGGAGAACGAGCAGAAGACGATGCCTTGTTCGGCGAGCTTGTCCTTGAAGGTGGTGGCGACGGAGACGCTGTCGAACACCGCGTCCACCGCCACGCCGGCGAGGGCGGCGCGCTCGTGCAGGGGGATCCCGAGCTTCTCGTAGGTCTCCAGGAGCTTCGGATCGACCTCGTCGAGGCTCTTCGGGCCGTCCTCCTTCGACTTCGGGGCGGAGTAGTACGAGATCTCGTCGTAGTCGATGGAGGGATGGTGGAGGTTCGCCCAGCGGGGCTCGGACATGGTGAGCCAGTGGCGGTAGGCCCGCAGGCGCCATTCGGTGAGGAACGCGGGCTCGCCCTTCTTGCGCGAGATGAGCCGGATGACGTCCTCGTCGAGGCCGGGGGGGACGGTGTCGGATTCGAGCTCGGTCACGAAGCCGTGCCGGTACTCGCGCCGGACCAGGGCGTCGACTTCGGCGTTCGGGGTGTCCATGCGCCGGTTTCTCCTCGGTGGACGGGGGGCTGCGCCGGGTACCCGGCGGATCGAATTCCCGACCAAAACGGTCGGGTATTCTACGAGTACCCGATCATATGGATCAACTCGGATTTCGGGATCCAAAATACCTTGGATCAGGCGATGGATTCCCGCTTTCGCGGGAATGACGTCATTTCAGCGAGACACGTTATTTTTACGCTGGCCGACATTCCCGCGAAAGCGGGAATCCATTTCGGTCAGCGAATCCCGAAACTTGAGGATCAAGAATTCGACCGGGACGCCGTCCACACCAGCGGGAAGGCAACGCCGGTGAGGACCTGCTTGTTGAAACCTGCCGTGTCAATCCTCGTGGGAGTTCCCGCGGCTGCTACGCCGGTTCGCGCCGTCCGGCGCCGGATCCACGCGGGCGAGGAATTCGCTCCCCGTCCCGCAACGCACCAGCCACTCGCCCACCTCGGCCAGACCCTCCGGGTCCGCGATGCCCGCCAGCACCCCCGACAGGCGCTCGGCGGTCTCCTCTCCGAACCGAGCCGCCACTTGGCGGCGCAACAGCGCCCGCTCGTGCTCGAGACCCTGCTCGTGGCCCTCCCTCGCACCCTGCTCACGGCCCTCCCGGAACCATTGCTTCGGCCACTCCGCCACCCGCTCTTCCAGCGTCATCTCCACGCCCTCCGGAGCATCCCCCGGCGGCGGCTCCGCACCGGCACGCTCCAGGCGCTCCACCACCTCCCGGATCCCCTGCTCGCGGCCTTCCTGAAGCCACTGCTTCGGCCACTCCGCCACCCGCTCTTCCAGCGTCATCCCCACGCCCTCCGGAGCATCCCCCGGCGGCGGCTCCGCACCGGCACGCTCGAGTTGCCTCACCACCTGCTCGACGCCTTCCCTCACGCCCTGCTCACGGCCCTCCCGGAACCACTGCTTCGGCCACTCCGCCACCCGCTCTTCCAGCGTCATCCCCACGCCCTCCGGAGCATCCCCCGGCGGCGGCTCCGTACCGGCACGCTCCAGGCGCTCCACCACCTCCCGGATCCCCTGCTCGCGGCCTTCCTGAAGCCACTGCTTCGGCCACTCCGCCACCCGCTCTTCCAGCGTCATCCTCGCACCCTCCAAGGTCCGCACCGAAGCCGGCTCCGCCTCGCCCGGCTCGAAATGCCTCGCCAGCCTCCACACCCAATCGGTGAACGCCCGCTTCAACTCCCCGTCACCCGAGTCCCGCAGCCACTCCACCAACCGCCCCACCACCCGCACCAAGTCCGCCGGCCCGCGGCTCTGCTCCAACCCCAACACCGCCCCCATCAGGTTCCTCACCGGCAAATCCTCCGCACCCACGTGCCGCTCGTCAACCACGAGGTAGCGCTGCGAGGGCTGGTACGGCCCCAGCTCCGGCCCCACCGGCGCAATCAACTCCCCCACCTCCACCGCCGCCCGCCACCGCGCCGCCCCGTTGTAGAGCACCACCGGCAGCACCGCCGGCAGCCGTTCCCGCGCATCCAGCGCCCCGTTGCGCACCAGCTCCTGGTACAGGAGGCTGGTGTAGGTCAGGATGCGCAACGCCATGCGCGGCTCGTCGGTGGACTGGAACTCCAGCAGCACCAGCAGGTAGAGCCACCGCCCGCGCCGGCGCAGCCGCCACACGCAGTCCCCGTGGCGTTGGAGCAACTCGTCGCTGACGTACTCGGCGGGGAGCTTGTCGAGGGAGGAGAAGTCGAGCTCGGCGCGGGCCTCTGCGGGGAGGAAGGCGCGCAGGAGGTCTTCGACCATGCGGGGGAAGGAGAAGAGGCGTTTGTAGTTGGGGTCCTGCATGGGGCCAGCGTACCCGGCCGCGGAGCCGGCGGAATGCGCCCCCGGTGCCGACTCTTGTAGGCTGTCCGCCCGACGTGCGGCGCGGGGGGAAGCGGAGGAAGCCCGGCGTGGCCGCCTTCCCCGCCCATCCGGAACGCGAGGTTCTGCGCCTCGAACGCGAGCCGCTTTACCGGCTCCGGTCCGGAAGCGGCCACCGCTGCAGGTTGACGGGACGAAAGCTGACAAGGATGACGGCGTCGGTCCCTCCGGGCGGAGCCGGAAGCGGCGCGATCTGTGAGAAGATCCCGGGCCACACGATGCACGGGCCGGTATGCCCCGCCGGCCGGGCGCCTGCCGAACGGGGAACGAGCGCATGAAGCTGGCCGTCCCGAAGGAATCGCATCCCCAGGAGACCCGGGTCGCGGTCTCGCCCGAGACCGCGAAGAAGTTCCGCGCCCTCGACCTGGAGGTCGCGGTCGAGCGGGGCGCGGGCGAGGGCGCGGGGTTCGCGGACGCCGCGTACGAGGAGGCGGGCGCCCGGCTCGCCGACGGCGGGGCGCCGCTCCTCGGCGATGCCGACCTGGTGCTCAAGGTCCGTGCTCCCGGCCCCGGCGAGCTCTCGGCGATGCGGCGGGGCGCGGCGCTGGTCGGGATGCTCTCGCCCTACGGCGGCCGGGAGGCGGTGGAGGCATACGCCGCGGCCGGGGTCGACGCCTTCGCGATGGAGCTGGTGCCGAGGATCAGCCGCGCGCAGTCGATGGACGTCCTCTCCTCGCAGTCCAACCTCGCCGGGTACAAGGCGGTGATCGACGCCGCGGCGGAGTTCGCGCGGGCCATGCCGATGATGATGACCGCGGCCGGTACGGTGCCGCCCGCGCGGGTGTTCGTGCTCGGGGCCGGGGTCGCCGGGTTGCAGGCGATCGCCACGGCACGCCGCCTCGGGGCCATCGTCAGCGCCACCGATGTGCGCCCGGCGGTGAAGGAGCAGGTGGAGAGCCTGGGCGCATCGTTCGTCATGGTCGAGAGCGAGGAGGCGCAGGCGGCGGAGACCGCGGGCGGCTACGCCCGCGAGATGAGCGAGGACTACCGGCGCCGGCAGGCGGCGCTGGTGGCGGAGCATCTGGCGAAGCAGGACGTCGTCGTCACCACCGCGTTGATCCCGGGCCGGCCGGCGCCGGTGCTCGTCACCGGCGAGATGGTCGAGAGCATGAAGCCCGGCAGCATCGTCGTGGATCTCGCGGTGGAGCAGGGCGGCAACTGCCCGCTCTCGCGTGCCGGCGAGATCGTCGAGCACCGGGGGGTGCGGATCGTCGGCCACGTCAACGTGCCCGGCCGCCTGCCCGTGGATGCCTCCGCGCTCTACGCCCGCAACCTCTACAACTTCGTGTCGCCCTTCGTCGATCGCGAGAGCGGCGCCGTCGAATTCGACTGGAACGACGAGCTCGTGACCGGCACCGGCCTCACGAGGGGCGGGAGCGTCGTCCATCCGTCGTTCCGGCCCACGGATTGAGAGGCTCCCGGCGGTGGTCCATAGCGTTCGCGTCTCCGCCCGGAACTCCCCGCGCATGATCCAGCCATAGCACCCCACCGAACCCATGGCACCCCACCGAGGACACCCCCGATGGCCGAAGCCGCCCAGATCGATCCCTTCGTCTTCCGTATCTCCATCTTCGTGCTCGCGATCTTCGTGGGCTACTACGTGGTGTGGAGCGTGACCCCGGCCCTGCATACGCCGCTGATGTCGGTGACCAACGCCATCTCCTCGGTGATCGTGGTCGGGGCGCTGCTCGCGGTGGCGGTCGAGGGGGGCGGAGCCGACGGCGCTTCCGGGGCGCTCGGGTCCGCCGGCCTCTCCAAGGGCCTCGGCTTCGTCGCGCTGGTCCTGGCCTCGGTGAACATCTTCGGCGGGTTCCTGGTCACCCAGCGGATGCTCGCCATGTACAGGAAGAAGCAGAAGTAGCCTCCCGGCGACCGCGCCCCATGCACACCGCCGAAGCATTCTCCGAACGGACCCCCGGTTCCGGCGACGCCGGGCCGGGAAGATAGGGGAGTCCGCCGTGTCCGCGAACCTCGCCGCGGCGAATCTCGCCGCACTCGCCTACCTCGTCTCGGGTGCGCTCTTCATCCTCGCGCTGCGGGGGCTCTCCTCGCCGGAGACCTCCCGCCGGGGCAACCTGCTCGGGATGGCGGGGATGGCCATCGCGGTCGCCACCACCCTGGTGCTCGCGGACGTCGCCGAGGGCTTGACCTGGGGCCTGATCGTGCTCGGCGTCGGGATCGGAGGGGGGATCGGCGCGATCACCGCGCGCCGCATCCCGATGACCGCGATGCCGCAGCTCGTGGCGGCGTTCCACAGCCTGGTCGGGCTCGCCGCGGTCCTGGTGGCCGCCGCCGCCCTGTACACCCCGGACGCCTACGGCATCGGCACGCCCGGCGCCATCCGCATCGCCAGCCTCGTCGAGATGTCCATCGGTGCAGCCATCGGCGCAATCACGTTCACCGGGTCGATCGTGGCGTTCACCAAGCTGCAAGGGCTCGTCTCCGGCCGCCCGGTGGTGTTCCCCGGACAGCATCTCCTCAACGCCGCCCTCGGCGTCCTGATCGTGGCGCTGGCGGTGTGGTTCTGCCGCACGGAGTCGTACACGGCATTCTGGCTCCTCACCCTGCTGGCCTTCGCGATCGGGGTGCTGATCATCATCCCCATCGGCGGCGCGGACATGCCGGTGGTGGTCTCCATGCTCAACTCCTACTCGGGATGGGCGGCGGCGGGGATCGGGTTCACCCTGGAGAACACCGCGCTGATCATCACCGGGGCGCTGGTGGGGTCCTCCGGCGCGATCCTCTCCTACATCATGTGCAAGGGGATGAACCGCTCGTTCATCAGCGTGATCCTCGGCGGGTTCGGCGGGGAGACGGATCTCGCGGCAGGCGGCGCGGTCGAGGAGCGCCCGGTCAAGCAGGGCAGCGCCGAGGACGCCGCGTTCATCATGAAGAACGCGGGCTCGGTGATCATCGTGCCCGGCTACGGCATGGCGGTGGCGCAGGCGCAGCACGCACTGCGCGAGATGGCCGACGGGCTCAAGTCCGAAGGGGTGAAGGTGAGCTACGCCATCCACCCGGTGGCGGGCCGGATGCCCGGACACATGAACGTGCTGCTCGCCGAAGCCAACGTCCCCTACGACGAGGTCTTCGAGCTCGACGACGTCAACAGCCAGTTCGCGCAGGCCGACGTGGCCTTCGTCATCGGCGCGAACGACGTGACCAACCCGGCCGCCAAGACCAACCCCCAGAGCCCCATCTACGGCATGCCGGTGCTCGACGTGGAGCGGGCGAAGACGGTGCTCTTCGTCAAGCGCGGCATGGGCTCGGGCTACGCGGGGATCGAGAACGAGCTGTTCTTCCGCGACAACACCATGATGCTGTTCTCCGATGCGAAGAAGATGGTCGAGGAGATCGTGAAGGCGACGTAGGGGGCGGCCGGCGGACGGAGGCGCAGTGCCTGCCCGCATCGACGCGGTCCGCGTTCATGCCGGGGCATGTGTCGAGCAGCCCGATTCCCGCCGCCGGAACCCCGCATCGGCGAAGATCCGGTCGAGCCTGTCCGCTTCGGCACGGTGCTCGCCGGGGGTGGAGCCGGGGGAGGCCATCGCCTCGATGCGCGCTGCGGCCTCGATCCCAGGCCGAAGACGGATGGCTTCCGCAGGAGGAAGGTGGCGGTGAAGATGCGGATCACGAGGATCTCGGTCCACAGAACCAGCCTGACCCTCGCGATCGTCAACGGCGCCCTGACGCTCGTGGCGGGTCTCGTCGTGGCCGTCCTGGGAGGGTCGATCCTCCCGGCAGGGCTTCATGCGAATCCATCGGCCTTTTCGTCGATCGTGGTCGTTCCGGCGATCGCCTTCATCCTCGGGTACGTCCTCTCCGCCTTGTGCTGCTGGCTCTACAACGTCGTCTCCGGACGGACGGGGGGCATGGAGTTCACCGTCTCCGAGTGATGGACGTTCGACGTGGTTCCGGGCGCTTGCAGGAGAGCATCAACGGTATATGATGCCCACCATGGGGTCGGAAGGGAGGATGGAGCATGGTACGGAGCGCGATTCCGGCGAGGATGCGGGCGGCGGTGTCCGCCTTCGTGCTGTCGGCGAGGGCGGATGGCGGGGAAGGACGGCGCGCGTGGGACACCGGCCGCCCCGGCGATGCACGGGTCGGGCGGCGTGCCGAGGCGGGCGCCGGGGACCCGCGAGGGTGATGTCGATTCTCCGTGCCGTGCGCCGCCATCGCTGCTTCTCCGGATACCGGGGACCCGACGCCGGTTTCCAGGTTGCCCGGACCCCCGTCCGGTGAATCGTCGCCTCCCATGCAGGGAGCCCGACGGAACGGCCGTTCCC
This sequence comes from Gammaproteobacteria bacterium, assembly GCA_965204915.1. Lineage (GTDB taxonomy): Bacteria > Pseudomonadota > Gammaproteobacteria > HK1 > HK1 > HK1. The sequence goes on from OZ242023.1 coordinate 1,911,490, forward strand.
GTGCATCCTCCGCGAAGACCTGCTGTCTCCGGCTCGTCCGCGTACATGCCACTACGGCTCTTCGTGCTACGGCTTTTCGCGCTACGGCTTTTCGCGGATGTCCGGCCGGGGGGGCTCCGGCGCCATCTGGCGGCTGCGGCGCTCGCCGCTTCGGGCGTCCTCGCCGCCGGTCCCGCCACCTCCGCCGAGCCGATCACCCCCGTCCCCCGCGCTCCCGACGCCGATCTTCGCGTCGTGGCCCTGGGTGACCGGCTCTTTCACGATACCCGGCTGTCGAAGACGAACACCGTTTCGTGTGCAAGCTGCCACGTGCTCTCCGAGGGCGGCGACGACGGGAAGGTCGTCTCGATCGGGGTCGACGACGAGAAAGGGACGATCAACGCCCCGACCGTCTTCAACGCCGATCTCCAGCTCGCGCAGTTCTGGGACGGCCGTGTGGAGACGCTCGAAGACCAGATCGACGGACCGATCCAGAACCCGGTGGAGATGGGCAACTTCTGGCCCGACGTCGTCGCCACCCTCTACGAAGATTCGGAGATCGCCGAGGAATTCAGCGCCCTCTACCCCGGCGAGGGAATTACGCGCAGCACCGTCAAACGGACCATCGCCACGTTCGTCCGCAGCCTCCGCACCACGGGAAGCCGTTTCGACCAGTGGCTCGCCGGCGACGCGGAGGCGATCTCGCCTCGGGAGAAGGAAGGATACGCATGGTTCAAGCACTATGGCTGCCATTCCTGCCACCAGGGGGCCGCCGTCGGGGGCAACTTCTTCCAGGTGTTCGGCGTGCTCAACGACTCCGCCTACTTCCGGGAGCGCGGCAACATCACCGAAGCCGACCGCGGGCGGTTCAACGTCACCGGCAACAAGGGCGACATGCACTCGTTCAAGGTGCCGAGCCTGCGCATGGTCGCCTATACCGCACCCTATCTCCACGACGGCAGCGCCAAGACCTTGCGCGACGCCGTCGAGGCGATGTTCGTCCATCAACTCGGCCGCACCGCCCCCGACGACCACAAGGAGGCGATCGTGGCCTTCCTCCGCACCCTGGCCGGCGGCCACCCTTCCGGCCCGCCCATCCCGGCGCGGCAGGAGTAGGGCGGCCGCATCGAGTCTCCGGTGATTCGGCCCCGGCGGGAGGACGCATCCAATGAACCGCTTGATCAACATCATCGTCCCACTGGTTCTCAGCGCCAGCCTTCTCGCCATCGCCGGGTTCGTCCGGCAGCTCGCCGTCCAGGAGGGGATCAAGATCGCGGCCAGCGAGGAAGCGATCGAAGTCGTCCGCGCGAGCGAGCAGCTCGCGGTGGAGTGGAGCAGCGAGGTCGCGCGGGTGAAGAACACCCCCGACTCCAACTTCGATACGCTCAAGGACTTCGTTCCCTTGTTCACCGCCGGGCGCGAAGACCTCCTGGCGGCTCTGGACCGGATGGGAGACGTGCCGAAGGATCTGAGGAACGCGGTGCGGTCCTTCACGAACCGGCTCGAGGCGAAGCAGAACCGGATCGAGCGCTTCAAGACCGACCACGCCGTACTCCGCAACAGCCTGGACTACCTCCTGCTGGATCCGGAAGGCGGCAGGGGCCTGTTGAGGGTCGCCCAGCAGTCCGAAACGGACGAGGTCGAGGAGGCCACCGAGATCCTGCTCGGCGAATTGGGACAGTTCGTCAGGACCCCGAACAACGCCTGGCGCGAACGGACCCGCATGGCTTGCGATCACGTCGTCGACGTCAGCGCCATGACGCCCACGGAGTTCAAGGCGAAGGAGGTCGCCCGGCACGTCGAGGTCGTGCTCAAGGGGTACCGGCGTGCCGAGGGCCGGTTCGAGGACGCGATATCGAACCAGGCGATCAGCGTCGCCGCCACCGCGCTCGCCCTCCGGTTCCGCAACGATCGGGAGCGCAGGCAGATCAACCTCGACTACCTCGACTACGGCTTCTACCTCGTGGTGGGGGTCATGCTGGCCTATTGGACGTACCTTGCCGCGAACGCCTTGCGCAGACGCTCCCACGGTGTACTGGAGACCGGGGCGGAGCCCATGGCCGAAGGGCCGGAGCAGATGCCGGGGTACGCACCGGAGGTCGGGTACGCCGGAGCGCAGGCGGAGCCGGAGGACGGTTGGGAGCCCACGGACCACGATTTCGAGGTCAGGTACACCGGAGCCCAGGCGGAGCCGGAGGAGCCCGCGGAGCCGGAGGCGACGGATGCCGAAGCATACGAGCGTCAGCTCATCGAGCGGTTGCGCATCCTGCAGGCGGAGAGCGGATCCTTGGCGGAAACGGACGCGGAGCGGATCGTCGAGGCCGAATCCGGGGAAAGGGCCTGGAAGGAAGGGGGCTGGAGAGAAGAGGCCGGCGTCCTGCCGGTGCAGGGCGGGGCCTTTGCGGAAATGAACGCGGAACGGCCCGTCGAGGTCGAATCCGGGGAAGGGGCCTGGAAAGAAGACGGGCAGGACACGGCAAGCGTCATCGAATATCCGGAGATGGCCGTCCCGGCGCCGGCGGCAGCCACGCCCGGGCTTCCGGAGCGGCCCGGGAAGATGGCGCCCGTCTTCGCCCTGCACGTGGTCGCCGAGGCCATGGCCGGGAAGATCGAGGAGTTCGCCTCGGAGCTCGATCGGACGGTCGAGGCCGGTGGGGAGCTCCCGAAGCCGGAAGCGGCGGAGACGTCCCCGGTGGAGATATCGATGGAAGCCCTGGTCGCCCTGCTGGACCGATTGGACGGCATACGGAGGAATGCACGTCTCCTGACCGAGGAGGCCGGCGGCATGCTCGAGCAGAGGCCGGACCCCAACCGGCGCCGCACCGACCTGCAAGCCGCTCTGACGGAGCTTCTCGGCGGGCTCGACGACGAGCGCCGCGGGCGGGTGATCGCGACCCTCCTTCCCGGCGCTTTCGCCGACGTCGACCGCCCCGCGTTCCAGATGGCGATGGAGCGGGTCCTCGACCATACGCTCGCCGAAGCGGCCCGCCACCCATCGGGTACCGGATACGTGGACTTCACGCTCACGACGCATGAAGGCAGGCATTGCATCAGTTGCATCGAACACGGTCCCGGCCTGGCTCCGGGCACGTCGACGGCCACGGGAGACGCCCGGATCCACCGCGATACGCTGAACCTGGACATCGCCCGCCGCCTCATCGTCACGCAGGGTGGGGATTTCGAGATCGCGGCCTACCCACCCCACGGGAGCCTGACCCGGATCTGGCTCTTCCCCGCCATGTAGGCCCGGACCGCCCCGGTAGACGCAAGGAGCCACAGCCATGGTCGCCCAATCCCCCCGTCGAAGCGCTTCCTTCAGGCTCGTAGCGGCGAGCATCGGCCTCCCCGTGGCCGTCATCGGCCTCGCCTCGTGGTTCTTCATGAGCTATCGCCTGGACGTCATCTCCCAGCAGGTCGACTTCACGCAAGACACCGTCATCGAGGCCCTCGAGACGCGCCTCCTCGTCGAGCGGGCCCGCCACGTCCAGGAAATCGTCGCCGCACACATGCGGGACCGGATGACCGCCGTCATGCTCTGGGCCCACGATCCCCTGATCCGGGAGGCGGCTCGGGCGGCGGCGTCGACCCACGAAAGCGAGGGGCTCGCGAACCTCTCCCCTGAGGACGTCGAAGCCCGGGCTCCGCCCGCCAAGTCCCTCCAGGCGTACCCCCACATCGAGCGGCGCCTCAAGGCCTACATCGCCACCTCCCCGTCCGTCGGCGAGCTGTTCTTCACCGACGTCCACGGCCTCAACGTCGCCGCCACCAACGTCACCAGCGACATGCTCCAGAGCGACGAAGAATGGTGGCAGGAGGCGTGGCTCAACGGCATCCACATCGGGGGGGTGGAGTTCGACGATTCCGCGGCGATCTGGGCCATCCCGGTGGGATACCGCATGGACGGCGCGAACGGTGCGCCCGTCGGGGTGCTCAAGGCGGTCGTCTCCATCGACTTCACCCAGGAGATCGCCGACGACATGCTGCAGTATCTGGTCGAGGGGAGCAGCGTGCAGATCGTCGACGGCGGAGGGTTGCTCATCGCCGACACCGCGTCCGGACACTCGCCGGATACGCTGATGAAGGAGGAGTTCGGTATCGCGGGCGGGGAATCCGCGCAGGCTTTGACCGGGACCGAGCCGCAGGGATTCTTCGTCGCCGGCAACGTGTATACCGCCTACTCGCGGAGCCCGGAGGAAGGGCGCCGGGACGAAGGCGACCCCCACCAGGCCATCGGGGGGCTCGGGTGGACCGTCCTGGTCCACGAGCCGGCGGGACATGCGTTCAGTGCCGAGCTCACGGTGTTCGACAGCCTGACGAATACCCTGAGACAGTGGCGGGTCATGTTGCTCCTGGCCTTCGTGGGGATCGCGGTCGCCAGCCTGCTGATCGCCGCCGGCCTTTCGGCGGTGCGGCGCTCGGACCGGGACGGCGCCTGACGGGCCTCCGGCACATGGCCTCTCGGGTTCCTGTGCTGATCCTGCTCGGCGTCATGGGGGCAGGAATGGCGGGAGCACAGACCACGCCGGGAGACCGGGAGCCCTTGCTCCCGGTGCCGCCTCCGCCGCCCGAGGATCCGGCGCGGGTCGCGCTCGGGCGTTCGCTCTTCTTCGACCCGGGGCTCTCCCGGGACGGCACCGTCTCGTGTGCGAGCTGCCACGTGCTGACGGAAGGAGGGGACGACGGTCGGCGGGTCTCGATCGGCGTCGAAGGAAACAGGGGACTCGTCAACGCACCCACCGTGTTCAACGCGGGCCTCCTGTCCAGCCAGTTCTGGGACGGGCGCGAAAGGACGCTGGAGGACCAGGTCGACGGCCCCGTCCAGAACCCGATGGAGATGGGCAACGAGTGGGGGGAGCTGCTGAGCTGGCTGTACAATCACCCCGAATACCGCGGACAATTCCAGGCATTGGACCCGGACGACGACGAGCCCATCACCCGGGACACCGTCAAGCGGGCGATCGCGGCCTTCGTCCGCAGCCTCAACACCACCGGCGGACGGTTCGACCGGTGGCTGGAAGGGGAGGAGGATCCGGCCACGAAGCTGACCGCGCTGGAGCTCGAGGGATATCGCCTGTTCAAGCATTACGGGTGCTCGAGCTGCCACCAGGGCGCGGCGGTGGGAGGCAACATGTTCCAGGTCTTCGGGGTCATCAACAACTACTTCATCCGCCGCGGCAACATCACCGACGCCGATCGGGGCCGGTTCATGATCACCGGAAACATCGAAGACATGCACGCCTTCAAGGTACCGAGCCTGCGGATGGCGGCGCTGACCGCTCCCTATCTGCACGACGGCACGGCGGAGACGTTGCGGGACGCGGTGGACGCGATGTTCACTTTCCAGTTGGGGCTCGAAGCTCCCGATGAACACAAGGAGGCAATCGTCGCGTTCCTGCGCACGCTGCCGGGCGGGCATCCCGAGCTCGGGAGCGGCGGGTAGGCGGCACCGGGCCGGGCGACGTCGGGCCAGGCGACATCAGGGAGGTGATCCATGAAACATTGGATTGACTGGACTCTGAGCATCCTGCTGAGCCTTGGCCTGCTGGCTGCGGCGGGATTCTTCTACGTCGAGATCCGGCGCGACGACATGACGACGGCGCAATGGCGACGCATGGTGGAGGCGGTCCGCGCGACCCAGGTGCTGTCGGAGCAGTGGATCGTCGAGGTTGAAAAGGTCAGGGACGAAGTCAACAGCAACTTCGACGTGCTGGCCGATTTCGCGGAACGGATGAACCCCTGGATACAGGCCATCCACACGGGCCGCCGGGCCCTGCCCGACCTGCCGGCCAATCTCAAATGGGACCTGAACGGTTACGTGCAGCGTCTGAAAGCCCAGGAGGAGCGCGTCGAACGGTTCAAGTCCGGCTTCGCCATCGTCCGGAACTCGCGGCGCTTCATCCCCAGGGAGAGCGACTACCTGACCGAGGCGGCGCGGGGCGGGGAGTACCGGGAGATCGAAGCCGCCGTACAACAGATCCGGAAGGCGGCGGGGGACTTCCTGGAGCAGCCCGACGAGGTCCGGTACCAGCGTACCGAGCAGGCCATGCAGGTGCTGTTCGAGAGCGCCCGCGACACCGCGCTGCGCGACCAGGCCGACACGCTGAACAAGCACGTGCTCGCCCTGCTGCAACACTACGGGCTGACGGAGCAGCGGTTCCGGGACGTCGTGTCTTCGAACCTGGGAGAGCGGGCCGACAAGGTCATCGAGCGTCTGGAGGCGGACCACGCGGGGAGCCGGGCGCAGCGGCGCTACTACGACTACGGATTGTGGCTGACGGCCGGGATCACGGTGCTCTTCTGGGCGGTCCAGCTCATGCGGCTGGCGAGCCGGCGCCGGCGGGAGGCGGCCGCCGCGCGAGCGCTGGAAACGGCCCCGGAAGAACGGACCGCCCCCACGCTGGGGGTGGACGCGGCGCTGGCGGCCGCGGGCGGTCCCGGCCTCGCCCTGGACGGCGGCCCGCCGCCGGGAGGAGGTATCGGGTCGGAGGATCCCGCGGATCCGGCCCGGCCGGCCCGGGCTCCGAGGCTTCGGGCATGGGCGGGAGAGGCCCCCGCGAGCGGGCGTTCGGGACCCACCCTGGAAGAACGGCTGAGGGCGCAACGGGCGGAACGTACGGAGCCCCTGCCTGCCAGCCACGACCCTGCCGGCCACGAACCTGCCGGCCAGGAGCCCGCGAGCCCACCCGAATCCCAGGCCCAGGCGCTGGAGGAACGCCTGAAGGCGTTGCAGACGCAGATCGAGGTCTATGAAGCGAAGCGGCGCCGGAGGGCCGTGCCGGAGGACGCGGCGCCGGCCGAGGTCACGCCGCGGTCCGTGGCCCTGCCGGCAGCGGCGGAGGAAAGGCCGGTACGGGACGCGCAAGGCCGGGCGCCGGTGAGGCCGATCCCGGGCGAAGCCCTCTCCGGAAAGGAAGCACCGGAGGCGATGCAGCCGGACGCGATCCAACGGGTGATCCATGATGCGGTGCTCGCGCGGCTGCGGGAGGTGGAGCACGAGATCCGGGCCGCGGCGGCCGCGGCGGAGAAGGCGGAGCGCACCGGGGAGAGCGGGAGCGGCGAAGGACGGAGGTATGCCTGGACCGCCGCGGCCGGCCGGATAGCGGGCGCACGCTGGGAGATGCGCACCTTGCTGGAGGAGGCGGACGGGCTGCCGCACGCGCTGGCGCCGCCCGAGGATCCGGCGCTGCTCGATCCGGCCGTTCTGGTGGAGCGACGCCTGGGCGCACTGGCCCCGGCAGACCGGCGACGATTCGACGCCACCCTGGCGCCGGGGGCCCTCGTCCGGGCCGTTCCGCGCGCTCTGGAGACCGCGGTGGATCTCGTCATGCAGAATGCCCTGGCGGGCGCGCGGCCCCACTCCGGCGAAGAAGGGCGGGTGGGCCTGATCCTGGAGCAGGAAGGCGGCGGGATGGTCCTGACCTGTCTGGGTCGCGGGGCCGAAAGCGGGGAATCGGACGGCCGCCGGAACCTGGCCCTGCACGTCGCCGGAAGGCTGGTCGAGGAGCAGGGCGGAGCGATGGAGACGGCTTCGCAGCACCCCCACGGCGCCGGGATCCGGCTCCTGCTGCCCCCGCTCGTGGCGCAGTGACGCGGGATCGGCGGGAACGGCGGGGCGAAGAGGGCGCGGGGTGGACACATGAGCGCCTTGATGGTGGTGGTTGCCGGGATCTTCGCGGCATGCCTCATGGCCGGGAGCGCATGGTGGCTGGTGCGCGCCCAGGCCCGCCTGCTGGAGGAGCGGATCCGGCGGGTGGCGGCCCCGGTGGCCGAAGACGGTGACGGGCCCGGATCCGAGGTGGTCCTGAGCGTCTTCCGGAGCGAACGCAAGCGGGTCTGGCTCTGGGACCGGATCGAGGCGCACTATCCGCTGCTGCAGGGCCCGAGGGCGGCCGGCATCACCGCGGGCGTGGTGCTCGCCGCCGGGCTGGGGCTCTGGATCACGTTGCGGATCATCCTCCGGATCCCCGGCGGATGGGACCTGACCGCCGGTGTGCTCGCAGGGATGGCCGCGGCCGGATACGCCGCCCTGATCTGGCTCCAGGCCCGGGAGCGGAAGAAGTTCACCGAGCAGTTCCCGGACGTGGTGGATCAGATCGTCCAGCTTTCCCGCACCGGCATGCCTCCGCTGGAGGCGCTCTCCAGCGTGGCGGCGGACGCCCCCCAGCCCACCGGGGACGTGCTCCAGGCGGTGCGGGACCGGCTCGCGGCGGGTCTCGACGCCGATCGCACCATGAAGGCGGTGGCCGCGCGGGTGCGTATCCCCGAGTTCACGCTCTTCTGCGCGGTGCTGAGGCTGCAGCGCAGGGCCGGAGGCAGGATCTCGGATGCGCTGGGGAATCTGGCCGGAACCCTGAGGGAGCGCCGGAAGACCGCGTTGAAGGCCCACAGCTCGACCGCCCAGACGCGGCTGACGTTGCTGATCCTGGTCCTGCTGCCCATCGTCATCCTCGTCTTGCAGAAATTCACCTCCCCCCAGTCCGTCGACATCCTGTTGAACACCCCGAGCGGGCTGACCGTGCTGCGCTGGGGGATCGCGCTCATCGCGGCCGGAATCGGGGTCGCGTACCTGCTGAGCGCCCGGGGGACGAGATGACGGCCGCACTGGACGGAGCGCTCCGGCTGCCGGCCGCGATCGCCGCGAGCCTGGTCCTGCTCGCGGTGCTCGTCTGGCTGGTGGGCCGGAGCCTGCGCCGGGCCGTCGAATTCGACCGGCGCCTCGACGTACCGCGCTCGGCGCTGATCGCCGCCCAGGCTTCCGAGGGAGGCGGCGGCCGGGAGAGCGGACGCAGCCTGCTGGAGAACGTGGGCGGCGCGGCCGTGGCGATCGTCTCGGTGATCATGCCGGTCGGAGCCTCCGAGCGGGAGAAGCTCACCCGCCTGCTGCGGGACGCGGGGTTCGGACACCCGGATGCACTGCCGCGGTACCTGGCCGTGAAGGGGGTCATGGGGCTGTCCGCGGCCGCGGCCTGCTGGACGGGGCTGCGGGGGATGGAGCCGTTGCAGGACGTGATGCTGCTGCTCCCGGTGCTGTCGTTCGGGGCGTTCGTCGCCGGGGGGGTCGTGAGCGAGCGGATCGTGAAGAACGTCGCCGACCGGCGCACGGTACGCATGAGCAGCGCACTCCCGGACGCACTCGACCTCCTGGTCATGTGCCGGGAGGCGGGGCTCACCATCGAGCGCGCGCTCGAGACCGTCGCCGCCGAATTCGGGAGCGTGGAGCCCGAGCTGGCCCGGGAGTTCACCTTGTTCGAGAGGGAGCTGCGGGTGGGCGGCGCAAGACGCCACGCGATCACCGCCTTCGCCGAACGGACCCCGAACGAAGGGATCAGGACGCTGGCCTTCGTCCTGCTGCAAAGCGACCGCTACGGCACGCCCCTGAACGAATCGCTGACGAACATCGCGAACAACGAGCGGGCACAGCGGGCCGCGCGGATCATGGAGCGGGCCGAACGCCTGCCGGTGCTGATGACCATTCCCATGCTCCTGTTCGTGGTGCCGGGCACCGTGGCGCTGGTCGCGGGCCCGGCGTTCCTCTCGGCGATGAGCGCCTTGGGGAGCATCGGCAGCTTCTGACTCGAGTTTCGGGATTCACTGACCGAAATGGATTCCCGCTTTCGCGGGAATGACGGCCAGACGGCCACGGCCAGCGTAAAAGTAACGTGTCTCGCTGAAATGACGTCATTCCCGCGAAAGCGGGAATCCATCGCCTGATTCAAGGTATTTTGAATCCCGAAACTTGAGTTCCGAGACGCCGCCGTCCCGGCCATGACCGGGGCCGGGACCCCGTGGCGGGGACCGGCCGAGGCCGGAAAAGCCGCGCCCGGCGGACGGCTACGGAGCACGACCCCCTTTTCCGAAACTCGAGTTTCGGGATTCACTGACCGAAATGGATTCCCGCTTTCGCGGGAATGACGGCCAGACGGCCACGGCCAGCGTAAAAGTAACGTGTCTCGCTGAAATGACGTCATTCCCGCGAAAGCGGGAATCCATCGCCTGATTCAAGGTATTTTGAATCCCGAAACTTGAGTCCGAAAGAAGTCCCTTCCCCGGAAACGGAGGGCGGATCCACGATCATGATCGGCGGGTCGGCGGGGCCGGTGCGGAACACCCACACCTCCCCGGGCCGGGGGCGTATCCGTTGCGCCCTGGAGAACATGGCCTGCGCCTCGGACGGGCGGCCGAGCTCGGCCAGCAGGACGCCGTAGTTGAAGTAGAGCGGGTACAGACCCTTCCGATCGAGAGGCTTCGGCCCGGCCGCGGTGCGCCGGCCGACCCGCGAGTCCGGCGGGATCAGGCCCGGCTCGCGTTCGAGACGCGCAACGAGCGCCCGGAAGTCCGCCTCCGCCGGAGCGTGCCGGCCCGCGGCCATGCGGGCGATGGCCCGGTCGCGGTGGTAGCGCGGGCGGGACGGATCGGAGAGCCAGCGCGTCTCGGCCACGTCGAGCGCCCGCTCGACGTGGCCGGCGCGGATCAGCGCGAAGATGAAGTGGGTCGCGATCCAGTCGGATGCGGGCGCGTGCCGGAACTGGTGCTGGAACCACGTGGCGTCGTTGGAGAAGAGGATGGAGAAGCGCGCGGTGGTGGCGGCGCCGGCCAGCAGGACCGCGATCCCGGCGCCGCGCAGCACCCCCCGCCCGAGCGCGCGGGGCAGCGGCTTCCAGCACGATGCGCGGCGCACCGCCTCCGTCCCGGCCCCCACCGCCAGCGCCCACACGCCGAGCGAGCCCAGGTAGCGGTACCGCGACGACGCGAAGGACAGCCTCAGTGTCTCGTGATCCACCAGCCCCAGCGTCGGGGCGAGGCATACCAGGAACCAGAGAAGCGCCAGCAGCAGCGGAGATCGGCCCCGCGGGCGGAGGCGGGCGGCGGCCAGGAGAACGCCGGCGCCCGCGAGCAGGGCGCCCCAGGCCAGGGGATCGGCCGGGGACACCTCCCATGAGTGGAAGCGGAGCGGGGAGACGCCGGGCACGAGGGTCAGGTAGAGGTGCATCCAGGCGGCCCGGGCCGCCAGCAGGACCCGCTCGAGAAAGGAGAAGTCGCTGAGGACCGGGTAGGACAGCCGGGCGTAGACGAACCACTGGAAGAGTGCCGCCCCGAGCAGGAACGCCTGCAGCGCGGCGAGACGCGCGGCGAGCCCGCGGGTGAGGGGATCGCCCCGCCAGCGGTGGAGGAGCAGCAGCAGCATCGGCGCCACGACCACGGTCGGCTTGCAGAGAACCCCCAGCAGTCCGAGCAGGACCGCCCCGGCGACGCGGCCCCACCCCGGGGCCGATCCCGGGTCCGATCCAGGGGCCGTCCCGGCCCGTGGGGACCCGGACGCGAAGGGACCCAGCCACAGCCACGCCGCCAGCAGGAAGAAGAGCGCGGGGAGGCTGTCCTTGCGGCCCATGACGAAGCCGACCGCCTCCATGGCTCCGGGGTGCACCGCCCAGGCCAGGGCCACGAGGAAGGGGGCGGGCGCCCGGAGGCGGGCGAGAAGTCCCCATGCCAGCAGGGCGTTGCAGAAATGGAGGGCCAGGTTCGTGCCGTGGAAGCCGGGCGCCCAGAACGACCCCCAGAGCCGGCGCTCGATCCAGAACGAGGTGTAGAGCACCGGGAACCAGTGCACCTCGACCCCGGAGACCTCCGATCCGTGGGAGCCCAGGGTGCCGGGATGCAGCCACAGCGCCCGCAGCCCGTCCAGGCCGACCAGGCGGGGGTTCGCCTCGACGAACTGGTAGTCGTCCCACGGAAATCCGCCGTGGAGCAGGGCGGGCGCGTAGGCCGCGAGAACCGCGGCGAGCAGGAGGAGGCAGAGGCCCGGGCGCCGGTCGAGCCGAGGCTTCGTCACCACCGTTCTGACGATGCGTGGCGTTCTGACGATGCGTGGGTGCGGATGGCTGGAAGCCGTCCCCGCCGGAACGGCGCGGGGCACGCCGGGGGGCATGGGCGCGGAGCGCGGCTTCCCGGCCGGAGGCGAGGGGCCGGGGTCCCGGCGGCGCCGGGCCGTTCCGGGCCGGCCGGAGCGCGAAGAGGCGCGGCGTTCACGAGGACGGTGGGCAGGGCTCGGAGCTCAGGGGTACGCCCGGAAAGGCGACGGACCAGTCCGCCAGCAGGGTCCGGAAATCGGCCGTCGCTCCACGCAGCCAGAGCTCCGCAGGGGCCAGCACCGTGGGCTCGAGGCCCATGGCGCGGAGCTTGCGAAGCCGGCGCCACGCGTTCTCCCGGTTCCGGTAGACCCCGAGGGATACCGTGCCGTCGAGCGGGCCGGAGCCGGCCGGGGTCACGTCACGAAGCCCCTGCTCCTTCAGGGAGGCGATCGTGCGCATCATCTGCCCGCGATCGTCGAAGGGCCCCAGATACACGCGGTAGCGCGAGGAGTCCGGAAGCGGGGAGGGCAGGATGCGCGCGCCGTGCGCCGGAAGCCACTCCAGCATCCCGGCGGGCGGCGCCCCGGTCCAGGGCCCCACGCGGAAGCACTCGGTGGACGCCGCTTCCGGCGGGCCGGCTGCGGGTGGCGTACCGGCCGGCGCCGCGACCTCCGGGACGGCGGCGGCCGTCGCCGGCGCTACAGCCTCCGGGACGGCGGTGTCCGGCGCCGCAACGTCCGGGGCGGCCGTCGCCGGCGCTACGGCCTCCGGGACGGCGGTGTCCGGCGCCGCAACGTCCGGGGCGGCCGTCGCCGATGCCATGACCTCCGGGGCGGCGGCGTCCGGCGCCGCAACGTCCGGGGTGGCCGTCGCCGGCGCTACGGCCTCCGGGACGGCGGCGTCCGTCACCACGACGTCCGGTGCCGCGATACCCCGCGCCGCGGCGGCTCCCGGCGCCCGAGGCTGTACGGACAATGAAGGCACGAGGGACTCGATCTCCCCCTCTCCGCGATGCAGCACCCCGGCCTGCCGGTAGGCGCGCGCCGCGAGCGCACGGTGGACGTCGCCCAGGTTGGCCCATACCCCGGGATCGTCCGGCCAGAGCCGGACCGCCTGCTCCAGGCGGGCGCGGGCCTCCACGTGCCGTCCCGCGGCCCAATCGGCGAGGGCCCGGCCGATCGCGAGCGCCGGGGCGGGGCCCTCGGACGCCTCGAGGTCGTCGAACACGCCGGCGGCCTGCTCCCCCTCCCCGGCGCGCAGATGCAGCACCCCTTGCAGGAAGCGCACGTTGTAGGCGCTGCCCGGACCCGCGGCCCCGAGGGCGTCGAGCAACGCCTGGGCCCGCTCGTCGTCGCCCGCGCGAAGCGCGGCCACCACGTCGTCCACGCCCGGCGGAGACGTCTGGGCCGGAGAGCCGCAGGCGAGGGACAGCACCAGCAAAGCCAGCATGCCGCGGAGCTGGCGCGACATTGAGACATTCCTCTCAAAACGGCCCATAAGTACAGGATATTGAAGTATGGCATACTCTGTCGCCGGTGGAGCAAGTGCCGGCTGCATTCCGCCGGCAACGGACGAAGGGGGGCCGAAGGCATGGTCCGGTCACTTCAATTCCGGCAATGCGGACCCCGGCGCACGGGGGGGCGGGCGCCCCTGATCCCGATCATGATCCTGGCTCCGGCCCTGGCCGCGCTCGCCGGCTGTGCCGGCACCCCGCGCCTCGGTGATCCGCCGGATCGGCAGGAGATCCTGGATCGAAGCCTCCCCATCGCCCGGGCGGCGCTCGGCACGGGCCAGATCGGCACCGCGCAGCGGCTCTTCCGCGCTCTCGCCCGGCAGGTCGATTCGGCGCCCGAGCCGCACCTCGGGCTGGGGCGGATCCACCTCGCGACCGGGGAGTGGGGTCGAGCGATCGATGCGTTCCGCAAGGCGGAGGAGCGATCGCAGGATCGCCCCGGGACGATGCTGGAAGCACGGATCGGGATCGCCCGGAGCCGGATCCTGGGCGGACGCTGGGACCGGGCCGGGGAGACCCTCGCACTCGCCCTCCGGGAGGCGGAAGGCCACGATCCCGCCCTCCGGGGCCTGGGGACGGCGTGGGGGCTCGCGGCCATCGTGCGGGACGACGCGGGCGACCGGGCGGGCGCCGGCGAGGCGATGCGCAAGGCGCTTGCCGCGGCGCCGGCGGCTCCCGCGCTGTGGGCCAACGCGGTGGCGATGCGGATCCGCCACGGAGATACGGCCGGCGCCCGGCGCCTCCTGGAGAGCCAGCCGGACACGTTCTGGCTCCCCGGAGACAAGCGCCGGCTCGAACGGCTGCTGGGGTCGCCGGTCGCCGGGCGCCGGCCGCCGGGGATCCGGCTGAATCCGGCCGGTGAGGCCGACCCCCTGCCCTCCCAGGCCGGTCCGGAGCCCGGCCCCCTCGCTCCGAGGCTCGACTGGCTGGGTCTTCCGCCACCCGCGCGCCCGGCGCCGCCCGCGCCGGCGCCGGTGCGGCTCGCCATGGGCCAGACCCGGCACGTTGCCCTGTCCGAGGCGGCGACGTCGGTGGTGGTGGTCAGCGAAGACGTGGCCGACGTGCACCTCACGGCGCCGGACACCCTCTATGTCGTGGCCAGGGGCCCCGGCCAGACCGAGATCGCGATCGACCTCGAAGGCGGGGAGCGGATCCACGCCACGCTGACCGTCGTGCAGGACCCCTCGCCGGTGCAGGCGGTGCTGGACACACTGGACGAGGGAAGGCACCTGACGGCGGTCGGACTCCCCTACGCGATCAGCATCCGCGGCGCCGTCCCCTCCCCGGAAGCCGCACAGTGGATCATGGAACGGGTACGGGGCGCGGTTCCGCAGGGGGTGCCCATCGACAACGCCCTGCGTCTGGAAGGGCCGCTGCAGGTCGAGCTCGAAGTCCAGATCGCCGAGATCCAGCGCTCGGTCAGCGAGCGGCTCGGGATAAGCTGGAACACGTCGCAGGCGAGAGGCCCCTATGACGTCGCCATCCAGGCGGGCAATCCGGATGCGATCGTCAATCCGGCCCTCCGGATCACCAGCGCGGCGACCATCGGAGGGCTCGAGCTCGACGTCATGATCCGGGCGCTGGCGAGCGCGGGGCTTGCGAACGTGCTGGCCCAGCCGACCCTCACGGCCCTCTCGGGGGAGGAGGCCAGCTTCCACGCCGGGGGGGAGATCCCGGTGCTGTCGGGCGAGAAGGACGATCGCCTGGAATACACCTACCGGGAGCTGGGTGTGATCCTGGGGTTCGTCCCCACCGTCATCAGCGAAGACCGCATCGGGATCAGCGTCAGGGCGGAGGTCAAGGAAGAAGACGAGTCGAGGACGACGGACCGTTCCCTGCCGTTCCTGGCCGCCCGCAAGGCCCGCACCACCGTGGAGGTCGGCAACGGGGAGTCCTTCATCATCGCGGGGCTGTTCAGCACCGGCAGCGAACGGAGCGAAACCGGCGTCCCGCTGCTGAAGGACGTGCCGGCGCTCGGCCTGCTGTTCGGGCAGACCCTGACGAGTGCGGAGGAACGCGAGCTGATCATCGCGGTGACGGCGCGGCTGGTCGATCCGGCCAGGGTGGACGAGGACGAGGACCGGCGCCCGCGGGGACGCACGGTCCACGGATACCATGTCTGAGCCTGCCCCGGCGGCGGAGGCGGGATTCGCCCCCCGGGAGGGGCCCGGGCATCCGCCGCCCCGATCCGGCAGGCTCCGCCCGGTGATGCGCACCGGGATTCCAGCGGAGGGACCAGGGACGTGAGACGCAGGCAACGAGGGCCGGGAAGGAACGTGAACGCCCTCCGGGGGGCCGTCGCCGTGCTGTGCGCCGGCCTGCCGCTCGCAGGCTGCATGGCGCCTCTGGCGCTGCAGGATCCCTTCTTCAACCCGTTCAACACGACCACGGCCCGCATCGAGGAACGGGCGTCGAGCACGGTGGCCGAGGGCCGGACGCGTCAGGCGCTGGTCCGGGGCTGCGCCGGGATCCCTCGCCCGGGCTGTCCTCCCGAGGCGGTCGTAGCGCCGAGGCCGGACGTGCGGGCGTTGCGGGCGCTGGAAGCCTGGGAGTCGGGAGAGCTGCCGAAACACCCTGCCGGAGAGCACGCGGGAGCGCTCTGACGGTGGCGGAACACCCGGAGGTCCGGGGCTTCGGGAGGGACGCGGCGACCTGCGCCGCGCTGCGCGGGGGGCTGGCCGGCCTCGACGTCCGCGTGGATCGGGGGACGTTCCGGGAGATGATCGAGACGATCGCCCGGGAGCCCGGACCAAAGGCCCTCCTGGCCGATCTGGAGGGGGCGGGAGCGCCGGCGGTGGAGGCCACGCGCATCCTGCGGGGGATCACCCACCCCGACACCCATCTCATCGTCGTCACCCCCGACCGCGCCGCGCAGAGCGTGCGCGCCTGCTACCGGGCCGGCGCCGCCGACTACCTGACCAAGCCCCTCTCGGCGGCGCTCGCCCGGGAGGCGGCCACCGCGGTGCTGGTGGACCCGGACACGCCCCCGCGCCCCCATGCGGGGCGGGTCGTGGTCTGCGGCGGGACCGCGGGAGTGGGCCTCTCGTCGCTGGTGCTGGCCATCGCCCGCGGGGTCGCCGAGTCCGCGCGCACGGTGCTGTGCGTGGATCTCGACCCGGTGGCCGGACGCGCGCGCAGCCTGACCGGCACCCAGCCCAACAAGGCGCTGGACGCGACCCTGTTCCGGCTGGAGGCGGAGCTCCAGCTCAAGGAAGAGGAGGAGGCGGACGAAGAGGGGGGGGGGGGGGAGCCGGAAGACGCGCCGTTGCGCACCGAGGTGAACGCGCGCCTGGCGACGCCCGTGCAGCCCGGACTGGGGCTGGTGGCGTATCCGGCGCCGGACGGCCCCCTCGAGGAGCCTCCGACGAGCCGTAGCGTCCGGCGCCTGCTCGACGGGCTGGCGAACCACGCCCAGGTGGTGCTGGTGATCGGGCTCTCGGAGCCGGACGTGCAGATCACCGCATTCGAGGCGGCGGATGCGAAGCTCGTCGCCTACGAGCCGACCCTGGCCAGCATCGGGTACGCCACCCATCTCCTCGCGCTGCTCGACGACCCGCGCGACGCCACCCTCGTCCAATGCCATCCCAGAGGGCCCCGCTCGGCGCTGACCCCGCGGGAGATCATCCGCGCCCTGGCCGGAAGGCGCCCGGACGCGGTCATCCCCTACGATCCGGCCCTGCGCGCCCAGGAAAGCGGACGCTCCTTCCGCGGCCCCGGCAAGCGCTACGTCCGGGGGGTGAACGAGGTGATCACGGCCGCCATCGGCGCACCGGTGGAGAGGCTGGACCGGAGGCTGCGCACGGGTTCGGGCAGGGGATGATGCACGCGGCCCCGTGAAGCCGGGCCGGCGCCGGCGCGCGGGCCGGTCCGGCGGCGGGCCGGTCGTGTCCCAATGGGAAGGCGGGCATGAACGGGGCCTGCCGCACGAGCTGCACGGCGCCCGGTCTGCACGGTACCCGGTCTTGCCTGGAACGATCGATTTGTTGCAGACTCGCACCGTGCCGGGACGGCCCGATGCGACGCGGAGCAGGATCGGGCGGGCTCGGTCGGGGACAGGAACGGGAGCCGGAAGCTCCCATGGGTTCATACCGTGGCAGTGCAGGTAGGCGGAGAGCGCCGAGTTGAGAACGGGACGGCTCCGGCTTCGCCGGGGCGGATCGATCAACCAATCAGCGGGGTAGAACGATGAACGCGACTTTCCTCAGGATGCAGGTGGGGGTAGGGAACGCCATGGGCGCCATGCGATCCGGGGCCGGAAGGGCGATCCGCCGGCTGGTGAAGGACGAGCGCGGCGTCTCGGTCATCGAGTACGCGATCCTGCTTGGTGTCATCGTGGCCGCGACGGCGGTGGCCGTCACCCAGTTCGGGGAGCAGATCGAGAACGCGATCAGCACCATCGCGGGCAACGTGCAGAGCACTGTCGGCACCGTTGGAAGCACTTGATGCGTGATGCGGCCCTTCGCCCGCCATTGCCGGCGGTCCGGCTCGTACGGGCAGGGCGGCCCATGCCGTGAGCCGCGCACGGCGTGGGCCGGGGCTGGCAGCTACGGGCCGGGGCGGCGGGCAGCTACCGAAAGCCGCGCCATGACGTGAACCCGTCCGCGGCGTGGACCGGGGCGGGTAGCTACCGAAAGCCGCGCCACGACGTGAACCCGTCCGCGGCGTGGACCGGGGCGGGCAGCTACCGAAAGCCGCGCCACGACATGAACCGTCCGCGGCGTGGACCGGGGCGGGCAGCTACCGAAAGCCGCGCCATGACGTGAACCGTCTGCGGCGTGGACCGGGGCGGGCAGCTACCGAAAGCCGCGCCACGACATGAACCGTCCGCGGCGTGGACCGGGGCGGGCAGCTACCGAAAGCCGCGCCACGACATGAACCGTCCGCGGCGTGGACTGGGGCGGGCAGCTACCGAAAGCCGCGCCACGACATGAACCGTCCGCGGCGCCGATGTGGGGGGGCAGGCGGACAGGAAGCCTGCATCATGCGCCGACCGCAGGGGAGATCGAGGCAGGCGGGCGCCTCGGTGCTGGAGTACGCGATCCTTCTCGCCGTCCTCGCCGGCGCCGGCTTGGTCGCCGCCACCACCCTCGGGACCAGCCTCGACGACATGATCACCACCCTCGCCGCCAAGATCCCCGGACTCACCGCCGGAATCGGCAGCACCTGACCCGCTGGTCCGGGAATCCGCATTGGAGCGATGGATTCCGGTTGGCATCGACAAGGGGGGTCATGGAACAGTGGCGGGAAATTGCGACCCTTGTTGCATCCATCGCGATCCTCCTGGGTGCGGCAGGGACAACGACGGTCTGCATTCCGTGAGGTAGCCGATGACGGACGTGTCGTCGGTGGTCGAAAGAGGATCGGTTCTCGTCTGCCCTATCCCGACGGGCTCGGTACTCCCCCTCCCGATCCGATGACCTGCGCCGGACCCGGCGATGTCATGGTTCACTTCGACGTCGGCATCTCCCTGCCTCGATCCGCGCCACGCGGGCTTCGTCCTCGGCCCCTGTCCTGCTGTATGCCGTTCAATACATCCCGCAGTGCTTCGAGAGGCGACATGGTGCTCGGTTGGGAAACCTTCGATGCGATGAGCCCCAACACGAACGCCACGACTGCCGTACCGGCAAGCGTCACCAAGTCATCGATGCTGCCGGTGTCCACGGGAGCCGACAAGCCATGGTGGACGTACAGCCACGCCGTGGGCGCGGCAATGGCCGCCGCATACAGGATGATTCCGGCAATGGTTCTCGCTTGCATGTTTTTATCTCCTCTGTCGACCGTCATGACCGCTCCGGGGCGGGGCAGTCTTCCCGATCACATCGCCGAGGGCTTGCACCATACGGACCACGTCAGTCGAGCTGATGGATTCGCCGGAGGCGAGAGGACCTGACATTGCTATGGAAACGCCTGCAAATGCCGCCAGAAGCCCTGTGATGACGATACCGCCTCCGACAGCCGCCGACACGAGGGCGCCGGCTATCCCGACAACCGCACACGTGGCGATCACACCTTTCAACTGCCGCCGGGTACGGTTGTTCAACCGCTTTTCGATTTCATCCGGATCGTTCTCTTTCGCGTCGATGATGGCTCGAGTCCGGGCACGGAACGTGTCGAGCCGATGATCTTCATACTTTCTGGACAGCTCGATGGCAGTATCGATATGCTGCAACGCCATTTCGGGACTTTGTGCCTTTTCAGCGACCTTCTGGATCAGGATGTTGATGTTGATCTGGGCATTGCCTTCAATCTTCAGAGCCTCGACGATCTCTGGCGCCAGAGACGTGTCGGGCTTCGTCAGCTTGCCCGGCGGGTCGTTCCCGTCCGCCATGGGAGCGCTCTCGATGTGTCTCACGGGAAACTTGGCCCCGTAAGGGCCTTTTGCTCTCATGGATCGTATCACGAGCCATTGTCGCGGCGTATGGGCAACCGGCGCCGTCGCGATGGAGACCCGCACCACCGTCATGACCGCGGCCGGGATCATCTCCCGGCTCAGTCCCCGGCCCGCGTGGAATCCTCTGCGCCGTCGGCCTTCTCCACGAGCTCCGACAGCTCCGCCGCCGTCTCGGCCCCGAAGCGCCGCTCCGCCAAACGGAGCAACAGCGCGCGTTCTTCGGCCCGGCCCTGCGCGATGCCCTGCTCCCGCCCCCGTGCGATCGCCCGCTCCTCGAACTCCCGTGTCCTCGCCTCCATCAACGTCGCCATCTCCTTCCCTCCCCGTCTCGCTCGCAATTCCCGCTCCATCTCCTCGAACGGCGGCAGGCCCACATCCCCGTACCGCCCTCCCGGAGGCCTCACCCGCGCATGATACTCCTCGCTCCCGCGAAAGCGGCGGGCGTCCCGAGGCTCGTAGGCCGGGAGCCCGAATGCTGCGGAGGCTGCCGAAAGCTGTTCGAGGAAGTTGACCGGAAAGCCGCGAACCCCGATCCTTCCGGCTCTCCACCGACACGGGAAGGACAGCGCCATGGCCACCCTCGACCTCGAACCTGCCGAAGCCGGATCGTTCGGCACGTCGCACCGCCCGCGCAAGTCGCTGGTGGACCATCCGCCGTCCTCCGAGCTGGCGTTCCCCGGCTGCAAGCCCATCCACCTTCCGCGCGAGGAGCTGGAGACCTGGGACGGGCGGCTGGAATTCTGGGACGGGGCCACCGAAACCGCCTGGGTCTGCGAGCCGAACAGCCCCTACCACGAGAAGCCGGGGGGCGCGTTGCCGGGCCTGGTGGAACGCATCGCCCAGGTGCGGGGCTCGCCCATCACCTGCTACGGCTCGATGGACCTGATGGTGCGCAACGAGCGGGGCAGGCCGTGGCGCATCCTGCAAGCGGACCAGTCGGTGTACCTGCATCCCGGGCGGGCGCGGCTGCCGGGGGCGGTGGCGATGGAGTGGGGGGAGCACGATTTCCCGGACGTGGTGCTGGAGGTGGACCACACGACGGACGTGTACCGGGGGAAGCTGCGTTTGTACGAGGCGTGGGGGTTCCCGGAGGTGTGGGTGGAGGTGCCGAACTACCGTGCGGTGAGCCGTCCGAAGCGCCGTCGTGCGGGGCTGACGATTCACGTGCTGGAAGATGGTGCGTACCGGGAGTCTGCGGAGAGTCGGGCGTTTCCGGGTTGGAGTGCGGAGGAGGTGCACGTGTCGTTCAACGAGCGGGTGCGTTCGGCGGAGACGTGCGCGGTGCTGGAGCGTGTGGGTGCGGCGTTGGGTGCGGGTGAGGGGACGGGGCCGGACGACGATCCGATGCTGCGCTCCCTGCGTGGCCGGAGCCGTGCGGAAGGCCGCGCAGAAGGCCGGGCGGAAGGCCGTGCCGGGATGGTGCGCGCGATGCTGTCGTCGCGGGGCATCGGATGTTCGGAGGACTTCCCGGCCGACGTGCCCGGCTTGGCCGAATCGCCGGAGGCGGTCATCGTCGCGGCGGCGCTCGCCTGCGACAGTGAGCGCGATTTCCGCGCCCGTATCGTCCGTACCCCCGACGGCTGATCCTGCTGCTTCCTGCCACCGTCCCCCGATGACTCCTCCGGACCGGCCAGCGTCGTCATCCGGTTGCCCGGCGGCAGCCGGCGGCCCATGAGGCCGGCGCCCTCGCCGGCTCGTTCCCACCCGTGCGGCGAGAACCCTCGAGCCCGGTGGAGGATGCGGCGCCGGTCCGCGCCGGAAGGCGGCACCCGACGGCCGGCGAGGGCTTCACGCACGGCGGCGGCTTCACGACGGCGGGTCCGGAATCGTTCGTCATGAGGGTGATGGAATGCTCCCCGGGCAGGATGCTGCGCCGTTGAACGCGGAGCCCCTTCCCGCCACGGCTGCCCCGGAGTCCACCGGCGGAGAGCGGCTGTACGGCGATCTGCTCACCGTGCTGCGCGCGGTCAAGGACGGCAGCCGGGCCCGCACCCTGATCGTCGACCTCGACGGCACCGACTACCCCGGCGGCGGCCTGTACGAGCTGGCCCAGTGGTGTGCCCCCGACACCCTGGTCGTCGCCGTCGGGAGCGATGCGGGCGCCGAGCGCACCCGCGAGATCATCCGGGCGGGCGTCGGCGACTACCTGGTGAAGCCGGTCGATCCGGCCGCCCTGGAGGCGACCCTGTCGCGGCTCGGCGCCGAGCTGGACGCGCCGGCGCCCCGGGGGACGGTGGCGGCCTTCGCGAGTGTGTCCGGCGCCGGGGCGACCGTCATGGCGGGCGCCGTCGCCGTCACCGCGGCGCGAGCCGGGCACTACGTGACCTGCGTGGACCTGAGCCGCGTGTTCCCTGCCCTGGCGTTCCTGTTGAAGACCGAAATTCCGCCGGGGCTCGATCAGGTGCTGTCGCAGGCCGAGACGGGGCTCGGCAACCCGGACGCGGTCCCCCCGCTTCGCGTAAGCGTGGACGAGCGCCTGAGCGTCGTGGGCTACCGGTTCAAGGGAATGCTGGCTCCGCCTCCCGGCGTCGCCGGTCTGGCGTGGCTGCTGGACCAGCTCGCCCTCGAGTCGCATCTGGTCATCGTGGACGGGCTGGGCGCCCCCTGGCTGCGGTTCCGGTTGCTGGATCTGGTCGATGCCCGCGTGCTGGTCGCCGAGCCGACACCGGGCGCGGTGGAGACCCTGGGCTCGAGCATACCGTTGCTGGATGCGAGGATCCCGACCTGGACGGTGGTGAACCACGCCCGCGCGGATTACCGGCGCAGGGCCGCGGGGCTCCTGGCGGCGCAGGGGATCCGGGTCGAGAAGGCCCTGACCGTGCGCTACGATCCCCGCCTCGGCGCCGGGTGCGACCGGGGGTGGGCGACGCGGACCCCGGTGCCGAAATCGCTCTCCACCGCCGCCGAGACGCTGAGCCGGCGCCTCCTGGGCGGCTGAGGCGCAGCTCCGGGCCCTCGCGCCGCGGGCCGGAAGCCATCCGGTCGGGAAAACCCGGTTGGGAAAACCTGGTTGGGAAAACCATGCGCAGACCCTTTGGACAGAAAGGCTTCATCGAGCGGAGGCGGGGAACGCCGGCCGCGAGGGGGACGGCTGCGACCAGGCCGACCGCGGCCAGGCCGGCCGCGGGGAAAGGGACCGAAGGGGGGCAGGATCCCGCCGCGGAGCCCAGGCCGAGGCCGGAGCCCGTGCGGCGGCGGCCGGACCCGCAGGAGGCGGAGCTGGCCCGGCTGACCGCGCAGATCCATCCGCTGGTGGTCAGGGATCTGGATGCCGCGCGGGTGGCGGAGGTCGAGGCCCCCGTGCTGGTCCAGGAGCTCCACGGCTGGCTGGACTCCGCCGCCGCCCGCGCCGCGGGGGTCCCTGCCATGACCGCCCTCGACCGCATGGGCGTCGCGAGGCTGCTGGTCGACGAGATCAAGGGGCTCGGGCCGCTGGAGCCCCTGCTCCAGGACCCGAACGTCTCCGACATCCTGATCAACGGGCCGAACGACGCCTGGATCGAGCGCAGGGGCCGGCTGGAGCGCGCCGATCTGTACTTCCGGGACGAAGCCCACCTCCTGCAGATCGCGCAGCGGATCGCGGGCTCCATCGGCCGGCGCGTGGACGAGTCGAGCCCCATGGTGGATGCGCGGCTCGCGGACGGCTCGCGGGTGAACATCATCATCCCGCCGCTCGCGCTCGACGGCACCGCGATCTCCATCCGGCGCTTCGTGATGCGGGGGATCACCCTGCTCGAGATGGCCGAGCAACGGGTGCTCTCGTACGCGATGGCGCAGATGCTGCAGATCGCGGTCCACGCCCGCCTGAACGTCCTGGTGTCCGGGGGCACGGGCGCGGGCAAGACCACCATGATGAACGCGCTCTCCCGGGAGATCCCCCAGGGGGAGCGGCTGATCACCATCGAAGACGCGGCCGAGCTCCAGCTCCAGCAGCCCCACGTGGTGCGGCTGGAAACGCGCGCGATCGGCTCCGAGGGGACCGGAGCGGTGGACATGCAGGCGCTTCTGGTGAACACGCTGCGGATGCGGCCGGACCGGATCATCGTGGGGGAGGTCCGGGGCGCCGAGGTCAAGGAGATGCTGAACGCCATGAACACGGGACACCCCGGATCGATGTCCACGCTGCACGCGAACAACCCGAGGGACGCCCTGATGAGACTGGAGAACATGCTGATGCTGGGCTCCGGGGAGATACCCCTCTCGGCGCTACGCCGGCAGATCGCCGGCAGCGTGGACCTCATCCTCCAGGTGGAGCGGTTGCGCAGCGGCCACCGGTGCATGACCAGCATCACCACGATAGCGGGCATGGAGGGGGACGTCGTCATCACCGAGGAGCTCTGGCGGCGGCGGCAGGGGATCGAGAGCGAGCACGTCTTCGAGTGTTCGGGGAGGCTGCCGTCGTGGATGCCGCGGGTGGAGGCGATCGGCCGGCGCGACGAGCTGATGGAAATCCTCAGCATGGATCCTCGCAAGGAA
This sequence comes from Gammaproteobacteria bacterium, assembly GCA_965204915.1. Classification (GTDB taxonomy): domain Bacteria; phylum Pseudomonadota; class Gammaproteobacteria; order HK1; family HK1; genus HK1. Next base: position 1,935,698 of record OZ242023.1, read on the forward strand.
GAGGGAACGCGGGCGGCATAGAGGCGGGATGCAGGGTGCGGGAGACCTCCGCCCGCGGCGCCTCCGTCCCCCCGATGCGGCGGCAACGGCCGTTGCGGCGGCAACGGGCGAAACGAGCCGGTTTTTCGGAAAAAAGACTCAAGTTCCGCGCGGCGATGCGGTATACTCGGCGGCGTTCCGGTTCCATCCAGAAAGCCCGGAAAAGCCCCGAAGTGCTGGAATGTCCTGAAACGGGCCGGCAGCGGTGAGCGGTCCGCTCGCTTTCACGCAGGAAATGCTGGCCGTGCTCCTCATCCTGGGGCTGACGGTCTATCTGTTCGTCTCCGAAGTCGTCCGGGTCGACGTCGCCGCGATCGTCATCATGGTTCTGATCGGGGCCACCGGCGTCGTCCCCGCCGCGCACGTCTTCGACGGCTTCGCGAGCAACGCGGTGATATCGATCATCGCGGTGATGATCATGGGGGCCGGGCTGGACCGCACCGGGATCATGACCCAGCTCGCCGGCTACATCCTGCGCGTCGGCGGGAGCACCGAGAAACGGATCGTTCCCATCATCTCGGGCACGGTCGGCGTCATCTCGAGCTTCATGCAGAACATCGGAGCGGCGGCGCTGTTCCTGCCCGTCGTGAGCCGGATCTCCACGCGGACCGGCATCCCGCTCTCGCGCCTGCTCATGCCGATGGGGTTCTGCGCGATCCTCGGCGGGACCATGACGATGGTCGGATCGAGCCCCCTCATCCTCCTGAACGACCTGATCCTGAACGCGAACGAGGCGCTGCCCGCGGGCGCCACCCCGATGCGGACCTTCCACCTGTTCGCGGTGACGCCCATCGGGCTCGTGCTGATGCTCTCCGGCATCGTCTACTTCGTCCTCCTCGGCCCCCGCCTGCTGCCGGCGCTGGGCGAGGGTTCGGCCGACACCGCGACCACCGCCCGGTACTTCGAGGACCTCTACGGCCTGAAGGGCGACATCTTCGAGGCCACCGTCCCCCCCGGCTGCGCCCTGGCCGGCCGGACCATCGAGGAGGCGGAGTCCATCCCGGACGCACCTTTCGTGCTCGGGGTGAGGGCAGGGCGCGACGTCGTGCTCGAGCCGCCGTTGGCCCACGTGATCCCCGCCGGCGCGGTCTTTGCGCTCATGGGCAGCCGGGAGCAGGTGCAGCGCTTCGCGCGGGCGACCGGTCTCAGGCTGGCGCGCGAAATGCGCGCGTTCGTGGAGGTGCTCAACCCGTCACGGGCCGGGGTGTCGGAAGTCGTCGTCCCGCCCAGCTCCGGCGTGGTGGGGCGCACGATTGCGGAGATCGGGATGCGCAGGAGCTACGGCGTCCACGTGCTCGCGATCAGCCGGCGCGAGGAGATCATCCGGCATGATCTGCCCGAGACCGCGCTGGAGGCGGGAGACACCCTGGTGCTGCACAGCTACTGGGAAGACCTGCACCGCCTCTCCCGGGAGCGCATGTTCGTGGTGGTGACCGATTATCCCTACGAGGTCACCCGCCCGCACCGCGTGTACCACGCGCTCGTGTTCTTTCTGCTGGCCATCGGCCTCACGCTGTTCACCGATCTGCGCCTGTCGCTCGCGCTGCTCACCGGCGCGGTGGGCATGATCCTGAGCGGGGTCATCACCATCGACGAAGCGTATCGATCGGTCGGCTGGCAGAGCGTGTTCCTGCTCGCGGGCCTGCTTCCGCTGGGGCTCGCGGTCGAGACCACGGGCACCGCGGCGTGGATCGCGCAGGAGACCCTGCGCCTGCTCGGCGACGTGCCGCTCTGGGTTCTGCAGGGCGTCCTGGCGGCGCTCGCCACGGGGTTCACCCTGCTGATGTCGAACGTGGGGGCGACGGTGCTGCTGGTGCCGCTGGCGATCAACATCGCGATCGGGGCAGGGGGGAGCCCCGCGGTGTTCGCCCTGACGGTGGCCCTGGCGGCGTCGAACTCCTTCCTGATCCCGACCCACCAGGTCAATGCGCTGATCATGGGACCGGGCGGGTACGGCGTTTCGGACTTCATGCGCGCGGGCGGCGTCATGACGATCCTGTTTCTGGTGATCCTCATCCCGATGGTCAACCTGGTCTTCTGAACGCCCGATCGTCCGGACGCCCGTTCTTCGTGGGCTCGACCTCGGCGGCGAGCGGCAGGAGGCGGCCGGGGGCGGGCGGTCGTCCCGCATGGTCAACCGGACCCGCCCGCGGGCTCGGCCTCCCGAGGCGCGAAGCAGAGAAGCGCCAGCATCGCGACGAGGAACGGCAGCGTCCACAGCAGCAGCCCCCGCCAGCCCACCCACTCCAGCAGCACCCCGGCCGCGAGGGTCAGAAGCGCCATGGTCCCGAACACGATGAGGTCGTTGAGGCCCTGGGCCTTGAAACGCTCGGCGTGGCCGTAGGTGGTGGTGATCAGCGTGCTGCCGGCGGTGAAGAGGAAGTTCCAGCCCAGCCCGAGCAATACCAGCGCCGCCATGTAGTGCGCCACGCCCTGGCCGGCCCATCCGACGGCGGCCGACGCTGCGAGAACGACCACCCCGACCGTCATGACCACGTAGACACCGAGGCGTGCGATCAGGGCGCCGGTGACCAGGGAGGGGAGGAACATCGCCAGGACGTGCGCCTCGATGGCCCATGCGGTGACGTCGAGCGCAAACCCGTTCATCGCATGCATGCTGATCGGGGCTGCCGTCATCATCATCGTCATGACCGCGTACCCGAACGCGGCCGCCGCCACCGCGATCACGTAGGACGGCTGGGCAAGGATGCGCCCGAGCGGCCGCTCTGCGCCGCCGTGCGCCTCCCGCGCCACCTCGACGTCCCGATAGCGCGTGAGCAGGAGGGCTGCGAGGAAGTGAACCGCGGCGAGCCCGAGGAATGCGCCGGCGAACGGTGCGCCGTCGATCCAGTCGCGGCCGTACCGGCCGAGCTCCGGGCCGGCAAACGCGGAGACCAGGCTGACGAACAGCAGCAGGGAGATCGCCTGGCCGACCCGGGACGGGGAGACGTTCTCGGCCGCCGCGAACCGGTACTGGTGCACGAACGCCTGGTTCGCGCCGACCACCGCGCTGGCGACGCACAGGCCGGTGAAGCTCCCGATCATGATCGACGAGGCGGCGGCGATTGCCGCGAACCCCGCGACCGCGCTGGCCAGCACGAACCCCGTGCGGCGGCCGATGCGGCGCATGATGCTGGAGGCAGGGTACGTGCACAGCCCCAGGCCCACCACGTTCAGTGCCACCGGCAGGGTCGCGAGGGCCGGGTCCGGCGCGAGCCCGAGCCCCGCCAGCCCGCCGACCAGGACGATCATCGGGACCGCCGACCGGTTGAGCATGGTGGCGATGCCGAGGATCGCGAGGTTGGCGCGCGACGTCCTTCGGTCAACCAATGCGCCCGGCTCCGAAATCGTTCGATCCGCCCCCGGCGAATGACATGACGGACTCCTCGGGATGTCCGTCGAGTGTACCGGCGCGGCGGAGCGCCAGGCGACCCGTATCGGGCGGTCGCGGCCGTCCGGGCCGCGACCGATCGTGTGTCGAACCCGTCATCGCGGGTGCGATGCGGGGGAACTCCGATTCCTCGTCCGTTTCATCGACCTCCGCGCGCCCGTCGGGGCGGAGCGTGAACCGGGTGTGGAGCCGATGCCGGGTCGAGCATCGGTGGCGACCTCGCGGTCAGTACTGCATCGTCAGGACCGCGACCTCGGCGTCGTCGTCGACGTCCACGGCGGCGGCTTCGAATTCGGGCGGCCCGAAGGCCGAATCGGGGTCGTTGGCGAAGCCGTAGCCTTCGGAGGGGATCCCGAAGAGGTTGGTGTCGAGCTCGCCGTTGTCGTTCTCGTCATGGAATGCGTTCACCGCGTACCGCCCGGGGGGCAGGTCGTGCAGCACGAAACGCACCGTGCCGGCCTGCGCATGCTGCTGCAGCGCCGCGACCCCGGATCCTGCGGGGAACGTGTCCTTCGTCTCCGGTGCGTGGACCGCGAGGTAGAGGCGTCCGTCCCCGGAGCGGACGCCGCGCACCTCGACGGTGAGATCCGCGGCGAGGCCGGGACGGCGGCGGCGCCGGCCAGGACGGCGGCGATGAGCGATCGGTGGAACATGGTGGGTCTCCCGTGTCGAGTGGTGGGGGCGGCGGTCCGTTCGGGGCCTGCCGTGACGCGGATTCTCGACAACCGCGCAGAGCGCCGGCAATCGGAAATTCGTGAATCAACGGACTTTTTTCGCGAACGGCAGGGAGTGCACCTTTCGCGATTCGCGAGTAGCGGAGCGCGAAGGGTCCTGGCCTGAATCCACCCCCTCCCTTCGATCGAGGGCTCCTTTCGCAGATCGTCGATCGGGCTCCTCGTCATCGTCCGGGGCGGTGTCTACAATGCGCCGCGGCCCTCGAGCCCGCGTGATCGACGGGTGCACGGACGAGGGAAATTCCCGGCGGGTGAGGAGCAGGCGGATGGCGGAGTGTCCGGTGTGTGGGGCGGAGGTCGAGCTGACGACCGATGCGGTGGCGGGAGAGCTGATGGAGTGTCCCGACTGCGGGACCGAGCTCGAAGTCCTGGAGGTGGACCCGCCCGAGCTCGGGGAGGCCCCCGAGACCGAGGAGGACTGGGGCCAGTGAGGGTCGGCTTCCTCCACTCCCTGATCCGGAAGGAGGAGAAGCTTCTGCTCGGCGAGCTCGCGAAGCACGGCGGGGTGGAGGTCGTCATGCTGGACGACCGGAAGATGGTCTTCGATCTGAAGAGCGGCCCGGCCGTCGACGTGGTGCTGGAGCGCTGCATCAACCACTCCCGGGCCCTGTACGGATTGCGGCTGCTTGAGAGCGGCGGGATCCGGTGCGTGAACGGCTACCGGGTCACCGCCGTCTGCGGCGACAAGCTGCTCACCTCGCTTGCGCTGGAGGAGGCCGGGGTCGCGCAGCCGGCGGTGCGGATCGCGTTCACCGAGGCGTCCGCGCTGGAGGCGCTCGACGACGTCGGCTATCCCGCGGTGCTCAAGCCCGCCGTCGGCTCCTGGGGCCGCCTGCTCTCCAAGGTCAACGACCGCGACGCGGCCGAGGCGATCCTGGAGCACAAGGCCATCCTCGGCAGCTACCACCATTCCATCTTCTACGTCCAGGAGTACGTCGAGAAGAACGGGCGCGACGTCCGCAGCTTCGTGGTCGGAGACGAGTGCATCGCCGCGATCTACCGCGACTCGGCGCACTGGATCACGAATACCGCGCGGGGCGCGAGGGCCTCGAACTGCCCGGTGACGGAGGAGCTGGCGGCGGTCTCGACCGCCGCAGCCCGCGCGGTCGGCGGGGGGATCCTCGCCGTCGATCTCTTCGAGACGCCGCGCGGCCTCCTCGTGAACGAGGTGAACTGCACGATGGAGTTCAGGAACAGCATCGACACCACCGGCGTCAACATCCCCGGCCGGATGGTGGAGTATCTGCTGGAGCCCGGGTCGTGATCCGGGCTTCGATCGCCGGCGCGTCCGGCTACACCGGCGGCGAGCTGCTGCGGCTGCTCCTGTTCCACCCGCGCGTCGAGGTGCGCCAGGCGACCTCGGAGCGCCTGGCCGGGAAGTTCGTGCACAACGCGCATCCGAACCTGCGTGCGGCGACGCGGCTCAAGTTCGTCTCCGCATCCGGGCTCGAACCCTGCGACGTGCTGTTTCTCTGCCTGCCGCACGGGCAGTCGATGGCGCGCATCGACGAGTTTCGGGCGCTCGCGCCCCGGATCGTGGATCTGAGCGCGGACTTCCGGTTGCGCGACCCGGCCGGCTACGTCCGCCGGTACGGCCGCGAGCATCCCCGCCCCGAGCTGCTGGATGCATTCGTCTACGGGGTGCCGGAGCTGCACCGGGCGGCGCTCGCCGATGCCGCCCTCGTGGCCTGCGCCGGCTGCAACGCGACCGCGACGATCCTCGCGTTGCGCCCCTTCTACCGGCGCGGGCTCGCCGGGAGTGCGGTGGTCGAAGTGAAGGCCGGGTCGAGCGAAGGCGGCAACGTATCGAGCGACGCGAGCCACCATCCGGAGCGTAGCGGGGCGGTGCGCTCCTACAAGCCGTCCGGGCACCGCCACGTGGCGGAGATGATCCAGGAGCTGGGGTGCGGGCTCGTCCATTTCTCCGCGACCTCGATCGAGATGGTGCGCGGCATCCTCGCGACCTGCCACGTCTTCCTCGACCGCGACCTCTCGGAGAAGGACGTGTGGAAGATCCTGCGCGAGGACTACGCGGCCGAGCCCTTCGTGCGCATCGTGAAGGAGCGCAACGGCATCCACCGCTATCCGGAGCCGAAGCTCGTCGCAGGGACGAACTATTGCGACGTCGGCTTCGAGCGCGACCCGGACTCGAACCGGCTGGTGGTCATCAGCGCCATCGACAACCTGATGAAGGGCGCGGCAGGACAGGCGGTGCAGGCGTTCAACGTGATGCACGGGTTCGACGAGAGGACCGGCCTGGAGTTTCCCGGGCTGCATCCGATCTGATGCATCGGCGGAGCCCGGATCATCCGCCGGAAGACGCGATGCGATCCGCGTACCGCGGATTGGCGCAGCCCCTGGGAACGGCGTGTCCGAGGGGACGGCGTGTGACGTGGGGACGGCGTGTCCCGTGGGGACGGCGTGTCCTGCGAGGACACGGGTGTCCTGATGTGCCGGCTGCTCTGCGTCCACTCCGGGCGTCCCTTCCCGAGCGAGCCGCATCTCGCGACGTTCGCGGCCATCGCACGCGACAGCCGGGAGTACCAGGGCCACGGCTGGGGGTGCGCGTGGCTCGAAGACGGCCGGTGGCGGCTGTACCACGACATCCGCCCGGTGTGGGAGGATCGGCACGACCGCTTCGGCAAGACGACCCTGCTGCTCGCGCACGCGCGGAGCGCTTTCCGCGACGAGGGGATCCGCGTCGAGAACAACATGCCCTTCACCGACGGGCGGCACGTCTTCGTCTTCAACGGCGAGCTGCGCGGGGTGCGCATCCGGGAGCGCGGGAGGATCGGCGCGGAGAAGGTCTTCAACTACGTCAAGCGCTTCGACCGCGGCGACATGCACGAGGCCCTCGAACGCGGGCTCGCGGTCATCGGGAAGCGCTCGCGCTACGTGCGGGCGATGAACGTGATCCTCGCGAGCCCCGCCCGGGTCCACGTTTCGTGCCGCTTCGCCGAGGATCCCGACTACTTCCGGATGTGGGAGCGCGACGCCGGCGGGATGCGCATCGTCTGCTCGGACCCGTACCCCGGCGCCACCGGCTGGTCGCCCATCGGCAACGGAGCGGTGCTGACCCGCGAGCTGGCCGGCGCCGGATCTCGCGAACGGGCCGGATGACGTGGACGGAGGGGGCGGGCAGCCGCGCGCTGCGGCCTCGCCGGCCCCGGATTCATCATGGCGGACGGGATGCCGGCGTTTGCCGCCGGGCCGCGCCCGCATTATCGTTCCGCCGGCCGTCGATGCGACGATGGAGCAGCGGGAGGGCAACCCATGTCGAGACCACCGGTCGACTACATCGAACGCACGAGGGAGCAGTACGGCTCGCTCGGCTATCCGCCCTACCAGTGGGTCCACAGCGACGACGAGCCCCCGTTCGCGGCGGTCTCGAAGCCGCTCGCGGAATCGCGGATCGGGCTCATCGCATCGGGCGGGATCTACCGCGAGGGGCAGATCGCGTTCCACTTCCGGGACGACACGAGCTTCCGGATCATCCCCCGCGATACCCCGAAGTCCGCGCTTCGGATCACCCACTTCGCCTACGACGTGACCGACGCCCGCTCCGATCCGAACGTCGTGTTTCCGCTGGAGACGCTGTGCGCGGAGGCCCGCGAGGGAGGCATCGGGGAGGTCGGCCCGAACGCCTGCACGTTCATGGGCGGGATCTACTCCGTGCGCAAGGTGCGCGACGTCCTCGCCCCGGCGCTCGCCGGGCGCATGGAGGAAGATGCGGTCGACGCGGTGCTGCTCGTCCCCGCCTGACCGGTATGCCATCAGTCCGTGGGATTGATCGCACGAGAGATCGAACGCCGGGGGATCCCGACCCTCTCCATGTCGAGCGCGTGGTCGATCACCGCGGCGGTCGACCCGCCCCGCGCCGTGTACCTGGACTTCCCGCTCGGACACACCGCGGGCAAGCCGCATGACGTGGCGCTGCAACGGCGGATCATGCGCGATACGCTCGAAGCGCTGGCCGCCATCGACACCCCCGGGACGATCCGCCGGCTGCCGTACCGGTGGGCGGAGGACGATGCCTGGAAGGACCTCGTGATGCGTCCGCACCCCGGCGGGTCGAACGGGCCGGGCGGGGACGACCGTATCAAGCGGCATCCCGATCCGCAGTACCAGCACGAGGAGGACCGGCTCGCGGCGGAGGCGGCGTTCGAGCGCGACGGCTGCCCGAGCTGCGTCTTCCCCGGGCAGGCGGCTCAGAAGTCGTCTTCCAGGGTATCGACCGCGGAGCGGTCGTAGCCGCGGCTCGCCATCAGGAGCTGCCGGGTGTAGGGGTGCCCGGGGGCGTTGGCGCGCAGCCGCTCGACGGACAGGGTCTCCAGCACCGCGCCGTGCTGCATCACCGACAGGCGGTCGCACATGTGGCCGACCACCGCGAAGTCGTGGCTCACCAGCACGTAGGTGAGGCCGTGCTCGCGCTTGAGCCGGGTCAGCAGGTTGAGCACCTCCGCCTGCACCGACACGTCCAGGGCGGAGGTGGGCTCGTCGAGCAGCACCACTTCCGGCTCGATGATCAAGGCGCGCGCGACCGCCACCCGCTGGCGCTGCCCGCCGGAGATCTGGTGCGGGTAGCGGAAGCGGAACGAGGCGTCGAGCCCCACTTCCTCCAGCCAGCGCACCACGCGCGCCTCGACGTCGCCGAAACGGTGGATGCGGGCCGGCTCGCCCAGGATCTGGTGCACGGTATGGCGCGGATGCAGCGAGCCGTAGGGGTCCTGGAACACCATCTGCACGCGCTTGCGGAACTGCCGCGACCGGCGGCGCCCCAACGTATCGCCGCCGATCCGCATCGTCCCCGCGGCGTTGCGGACGAGCCCCGCGAGGGCGCGTAGCACCGTGGACTTGCCCGAGCCCGATTCCCCGACCAGCCCGAAGCTCTCGCCGCGCGGCACCGAGAAGGTCACGTCGCGCACCGCGTGCACGCGCCGCGCCCCGTGCCCGAACACGACGTCCAGGTTCTCCACCTCAATCACGCCCGGAACCCTGCTCCGCGAGCCACGCGGGGTCGCGCTCGAGGACCGGCAGGGTCTCCGCCTTCTTGTCGATCCCGGGCAGGCAGCGCATCAGGCCGCGGGTGTACCCGTGGCTCGACCGGCCCAGGTCGCGCGCGTCCAGGGTCTCCATGACCCGGCCGCCGTACATGATGATCACGCGGTCGCAGAACGAGGCCACGAGGTTCAGGTCGTGGCTGATCATCACCAGCCCCATGCCGCGTTCGCGGACCATGTCGTCGAGGATGGCCAGGACCTGCATCCGCACCGTCACGTCCAGGGCCGAGGTCGGCTCGTCGGCGATGATGATCTCGGGGCTCGGGATCATCATCATCGCGATCATGATGCGCTGGCCCATGCCCCCCGACATCTCGTGCGGCCACGCACGGTAGACGCGCTCCGGGTTGCGGATGCGCACCGCCGCGAGCATCTCCAGGGTGCGCTCGCGCGCCTCGCGGCGGCCGGCGCGCGTATGGACCAGGAACGCCTCCTCGATCTGCCTGCCGACGGTGACGACGGGATTCAGCGAGTACTTCGGGTCCTGCATCACCATCGAGATGCGGTTCCCGCGGATCCGGCGCATGGTGCGCTCGCTCGCGTGCAGCAGGTCGACGTCGCGGTATGCCAGGCGCCGCGCCCGCACCTCCCCGTTGCGGGGGATCAGTCGGAGGATGGCGCGTCCGGTCTGGGTCTTGCCCGAGCCCGACTCGCCGACGATGCCGAGGCGTTCGCGCCCGAGGGTGAAGCTCGCCCCGCGGACCGCGTCCACCACCCCCTTGGGGGTCCGGTACCGGACCCGCAGGTCCTCGACGGTCAGCAGCGGCCCGCGGTCCGCGTCACCGCCCGTTCTGCCGTCCACGTCACCGCCCCCTCTCGGGATCGAGCACGTCGCGCAGGCCGTCGCCGGGCAGGTTGAAGCCCAGGCTCACCACGAAGATCGCGATCGCCGGCAGCGGCCCGCGGTCCACGTCACCGCCCGTTCTGCCGTCCACGTCACCGCCCGCTCTTCGGGTCGAGCACGTCGCGCAGGCCGTCGCCGAGCAGGTTGAAGCCCAGGCTCACCACGAAGATCGCGATGCCCGGCACGGTCGGCACCCACCACTGGTCGAGAAGGTACTGCCGGCCGTTGGAGATCATCGCCCCCCACTCCGGGGTCGGCGGCTGCGCGCCGAGCCCGAGGAATCCGAGCCCCGCCGCGGTCAGGATGATGCCCGCCATGTCCAGCGTGAGGCGGACGATCACCGAGGAGATGCACAGCGGCATGACGTGGCGGTAGAGGATGCCGGCGGTGGAGGCGCCCTGCACCTGCGCGGCCAGGATGAACTCGCTGTTGCGGATGGTCAGCGCCTCGGCGCGGGCGATGCGGGCGTACGGCGACCACGTGGTGAGCGCGATGGCCAGGATCGCGTTCTCCAGCCCCGGGCCCAGGGCCGCCACCAGCGCCAGCGCGAGGATCAGGCGGGGAAAGGCGAGGAAGACGTCGGTGATCCGCATCAGCACGTTGTCCACCACGCCCCCGACGTATCCGGCCACGGTGCCCACCAGCAGGCCCACCGGGACCACGATGATCCCCACCAGCCCCACGATGTAGAGGGTGATGCGCGACCCCCAGATGACCCGATCCCTCAGGTCCCGGCCGAGCTGATCGGTGCCGAACCAGTGCTCGGCGCTCGCGCCCCGGAGGCGGTTGCCGAGCTCCGGCTCCAGGGCGGGGCCGTTCGTGATCCACGGCGCGAGGATCGCCATGAGCACCAGGCCGGCGACGATGCCGAGGCCGGTCATGGCGATCGGGTTCGCCCGGAACGCGAGCCAGGCGAGGTAGAAGCGCTGGCAGCGCGCCTGCGCCACCGAGGCCGGCGTATCGGAGAGCAGCCATGCGCGCGGTCCGGACCGCCGGTGCGCGTCCCGGTGCGCGCCCGCGCTCATGCCCGCGCCCTCGGATCCACCAGCCGGTAGAGCAGGTCGGAGAGCATGTTGATGCCGACGAAGCAGACCCCGACCACGATGGTGCCCCCGAGCACCGCGGGCATGTCCCCGTTGAACAGCGAGGTGGTGATGTACTGGCCGATCCCGGGCCACGAGAAGACCGTCTCGGTCAGCACCGAGCCTTCGAGGAGGGAGGCCCAGGTGAGCCCGATGATGGTGATGAGCTGGACCAGGACGTTGCGGAACGCATGGCGCCAGATCACCGCGGGCTCGGACACCCCCTTGACCCGCGCCGTCAGCACGTACTCCTGGTTGAGCTGGTCGAGCATGAAGCTTCGCGTCATCCGCGCGATGTAGGCCAGCGCGAAGGTGGCGAGCACCAGCGAGGGCAGGATCAGGTGCGAGACCGCGTTGTCGAAGATCTCCCACTCGCCGGCCAGCGCGGCATCGACCAGGATCAGGCCGGTGACCGGCTCCACGATCCCGTCGTGGAACACGTCGATCCGGCCCGGACCGGCCACCCAGTCCAGGTGCGCGTAGAAGACGAGCAAGGCCACCATGCCGAGCCAGAAGATCGGCATGGAGTAGCCGACGAGCCCGAGCACCCGGACCACGTGGTCCGGCCACCGTCCCTGGCGCACCGCCGCCAGCACCCCCATGGGAATGCCCAGGAGCACCCCCAGCACGGTGGCGACGGTGGCCAGCTCCATGGTCGCCGGAAAGAACCGGATCAAGTCGTCGAGGACCGGCCGGGCGGTCATGATCGACGTGCCCAGATCGCCCCGCGAGAGCTGCCCGAGGTAACGCCAGTACTGCTCGTACAGGGGACGGTCCAGGCCCATCTGCCGGTGGACCCGGTCGTAGACGTCCTGCGGGGCGCGGTCGCCGACGACGGCCAGCACCGGATCGGCGGGCATGACCCGGCCGATGACGAACGTCACCGCGGTCAGGCCGAGGAACGTGAGCAGCAGGGTGAAGCCCACCCCGCCGACGAGTCTTGCCGCCGCCCGTCCCCGGGCGGCGGCGTTGGCAACGGCCGTCACTTCGGAGGCCGTCACCCCCGGGGCCATCGATCCCGGCTCACGGGGGGCGTCCATCCACGGGGACCATCACCCACCGGAGCCGTCGATGCGCCGGGGCCAACGGTCCGCCGCGACCATCATCCACCGGGCCATCCACGGGAGCCATCATTCATCGGAGCCGTCGATGCACCGGGCCAGCGGTCCGCCGCGACCACCAATCCACCGGGACCATCGGCCCACGGGGGACGTCGATCCACGAACGCCGGCCGGGGGGCATTCGGGCGCCGGGCGGCATGGGCATATCCGCATCGATCCTCGGGCGCCGGCCGGGCGCCGGCGCCTACTTGGCCACGTTCCGGTAGAACACCAGGTCGAAGTTCGATCCGGAGACGAACCCCCGGACGTTCTTGCGCCGCACCACCTGCTCGGTCTGCTGGAACATGACCACGTAGGGCGAGCTCTCCTGCAGCGCGCGCTGGATCTCGTGGTAGCGCTGCTCCCGCCTCGCGAGGTCGGGCTCGTTGCGCGCCGCCACCACCATCGCGTTCATGCCCTCGTCCTGCCAGGAGTTGCGCCATGCGAGCACCCCGGTCAGCTTCGCCTCCGGGCGGTTGTCGGGGTTGCGCGCGAAGGCGTCCACGTTCGAATGCGGATCGGTGTAGTCCGGCGACCAGCGCGCGAGGATGACCTCGTGCTTGCGGGCGCGGTACATCGGCCACAGGGTCTTGCCCTCGGAGGTGACGATCCCGGCCTCGATGCCGGCCTTCGCGAAGGTCGCCTGCACCGATTGCGCCACTTCCGGAAACGGCGACGCATTCAGCGTATCGAGCCGGATCCCGAACCCGTCCGGGTATCCGGCCTCGGCCAGCAGCGCCCTGGCGGCCTCGACGTCCAGCGAGTAGGGCGTCTCGTCCAGCGCTCCCCACAGGCCGGAGGGCCAGACCGCCTGGTGCACCCGCTGCTGCCCGGCCAGGAACGATCCCGCCATTCCTTCGTAGTCGACGAGGTAGCGCAACGCCTTCGAGACCCTCGGATCGCCCACGACGGGATGCGCGGCATTGGCCGCGAGATACATGAGCGCGCCCTTGGGATTGGAGTCCACCGCCAGATCGGGGTGGCCGGCCAGGCCCCTGATCTGGTCCGGGGTCAGGTTGCGGGCCAGATCGACGTCGCCCTTCTCGACCAGCAGGCGCTGGGCGGAAGGCTCGGCGACGTGGCGGACGATGACCCGCTTCATCGCCGGTGCGCCGTGGCGGTAGCCGGGGAAGGACTCCAGCGCGACCAGCTCGTTGGCCTTCCACGTCTTCAGCATGAACGGCCCCGAGCCGGCGCTGTGGGTCTTGAGCCATTCGTACCCGAGGTCCCCGTCCTTCTCGTGCGAGAGCACCGTCTTGCTGTCCACGATGGAGCCGATGCCGGCGGAGAGGGCGTTCAGCACGAGCCCCGGGGAGAACTCCTCGGTGATGGTGATCCGGGCCCTGTCGCCGTCCACCACCACGAGATCGTCGACGTTGTCCGGGGTCCAGCCGAACTGGGTCACGATGAACGAGGGCGTCTTCTTGAGCTTGACCACCCGGCGCAAGGAGAACACGACGTCTTCGGCGGTCACCGGATTCCCGGAGTGGAACGTCATCCCCGGCCGGATGGTGAACGTGACGACCTTGCCGTCCTCGCCCACCTCCCAGCTCTCCGCCACCCCGCCCACCAGGGTGCCCAGATCCTCCGGCTCGTACATCATCAGGCGGTCGTAGACGTTGGCGATGATCTCGCCGCCGGACAGCTCGAAGACCTCGGCGGGGTCCAGGGTGATCAGATCGCTGACGTCCTTGGCCATCACGAACGTGTTCTTCGGCGTCTCCGCGTGGACGCCGCCAGCGAGCAGCGCCGCGGCACAGGCCAGGGCGGGCGGCGACCGCCGGCGCAGCCGCCTGGCGATTCCGCTGCGCGGAATCGCGGGGACCCCGACGAGCATCGAGGCAAACCGCTTCAGGGAATGGAACATGGGGGCTCCTCCATCTGTCTGTGGACCGGCCGGCGGAACGGTCCGCGATCCCGGCGGCCGTGGCGCGAGTCTATCCGCGGCCCGCGGGCGGCGCCATTTCCATTCCACCCGCTGGTGCCGGTGTCGTATGCTTCCCTGGCCGGTATCGCCGTTCTCCGGGCGCATCTCCCGACCGGCGCCGACACCACGCATCGACGTCGCCGATGACCGTTCCCGCGGACCACCTCCCCAGGCACAAGGACGACTTCGACCGGGTCTACGATCTGGAGGACCCGAGCCCGTACTTCGCCGCGTTGAGACCCGCCGGCTACCGGATGCCGGCGGTGCTGGCGGATACGCTGAAGGCCCTCCATCCTCCGGTGTCCGCCGCACGCGGCAGGGACGGCGCCTTGCGGGTGCTGGACTTCGCCTGCGGCTATGGAGCCGTCGGGGCACTGTTGCGCCATGACCTCTCCATGGCGGAGATCTACGCCCGGTACGGCGAACGGCGCTGGCGGCCCGCCGACGCCCGGCGCTACTGGGAGGCGGACGCAGCCTTCTTCGCCTCCCGGCACGAGGAATCCGCGGCCTTCGAGATCGGCGGCGCCGACGTCGCCGGTGTCGCCCTCGAGTACGCCGCGGCCCTGGGATTCGTCGACCGGACCTTTCACGAAAACCTCGCCGACCGTGCCCCGAGCGAGGGGTTGGCGCGTTTCCTCCACGGCGTGGATCTGGTGGTCGAATGCGGTTCCGTGGGAGGACTGCTGGCGGTCGCCTTCGAGCGCATGCTCGATACCTGCGGCGATACGGCCCGGCCCTGGTTTCTCTACTGCCCCCGTCCCGACGTCGATTGGGGGCCGTTGAACGCACTGTGGGCCAGGCGGAGCTATCGCATCGAGGGTCTCGGCACCGGGCCGGTCCGTTACCGCAAGCCCCTGGGGACACGGGAGCGGGCGGACATGCTTCGCATCGCCCGGGAGCTGGGGAAGGAGGAGGAGGCCGTCATGCGCGACGGCTACCTGCTGGTCGACGTGACGCTGGCGCGACCCGCGGCCGATGCCGTCGATTCGGTGCTCCGGATCGCCGATGCTCCCCGGTCGATCGCGCGGGCGTCGGCCACGTAACGTATGGCGCCGATGCGGCGCCGATCCTGCGAAGCGTCTGCCGGGCGGTGAAGCTCGTCGCCTGCGACGGCCGAGGACCGGCCGGTCGCCATGCGCGGGTGCTTTCAACCCGCGATCGGTTCGAGCCGATGCACCCGCATCTTCCGGTAGAAAGGAAGGTGATGCTCGTAGTAGTCGCGCAAATGCGGCGCCGCATCCGGACCGGGGCCGGCGCCCGGTCCGGGCACGGGATCCGGCCGGGGGCCGCCAGCCCCGGCGCCCGGGCGCCCGGGCTCGGCGACGAGGCCCCTGGAGCCGGCCAGGTCGGCGTGCCAGCCGCCCACGTCCCGCCACGCGGCCGGCAGCCCCTCGTCCCACTCCAGCGCACGCGGCAGGAACGGCACCTCCAGTGCCCGGCAGTACGCGCGCAGGGCGCCGGCCGGGTCCTCGGCGAGATCCGCCGCGTCGATCACGATGGGCGTCCGTCCGGTGATCTCGCCGACCCGCTCGAAGACGCGGTACTGGGCTTCGCAGCCGATCTCTTCGCGGGTCACGCCGGGGTCGAGCCGGAAATAGGACGGGATGGCGCGCGCCGGGTCGCGGATGAGGAAGGTGCCGGTCATGCGCCGGATGAAGTCCACGTCGTCGCGGATGCGGTCATGGACGTAGTAGCACATGTCCTTGACGAACACCGGCCGGATGCGGGCGGCCTCCAGGATCATCGACCGGATGGCCTCGTAGGACGTCGGCCGCCGCGGGTCGACCTCGAGATGCGGCAGGCGTTTCCTGCCCTCGTGCACGTAGTAGAGATACAGGAACGGCTCGTGCAGGGTGGCCATGTCGCCGCGTTCGAGCATCGCCCGCTCCAGCGCGCTCGACAGGGAGCGGGGATGGCACCACAGGAAGATGAGCCGGTGCACGGACGGCTGCCTGCTGCGGCGAAGGCCGGCGGCTACCGCGGGTGCGACGGGCGGCGCGGGAGGCGGGGCGCCGTCTCCCCGAGCCGGCCGGCAAGGCGCGGAATGCACGCACCCTCATCCACCCGGCCGCACCTCGGCCCCCCGCGAAGCCGGCGGGAAGCAGGTCCGCGCATCCTCGCCCGGCCCGGCCGCACCGGCTCCGCGACCCCGGTCGCGTCCGGTGTTGCGTGCGCTTCGCGACCCGGCATGATGCGATCCCTCAGGCCCGGGGGCTCGATCCCGCCGTTTCCTGGCAGGCGCGGCTCATGCCCTGGGTCATCCGGTCGGCGATCATGGCGATGAACGCCATGCCGGCGCCGGCGACGATGCCAACCCCGAAGTCGCCGTCGCCCAGCCCGATGTAGACCCTCTGGCCGAGCCCGTTGGTGCCCACCAGCGCCGCGATCACCAGCATCGCGATGCCGAACATGATGGTCTGGTTGAGCCCCAGCATGATCACCGGCATCGCCAGGGGCAGCTTCACCCGCCACAGGAGCTGCCATCGCGTGCAGCCGAAGCAGGTGGCGGCTTCCACGACTTCGCCGGAGACGTGGCGCAACCCGTGCTCGGCGTAGCGGATCGCGGGAACGATCGCATAGGCCATGATCGCCAGCAGCGCGGTGAACTCGCCGATCTTGAAGATCATCACGAAGGGGATGAGGATGACGAACAGCGGCATGGTTTGCAGGGTGTCGTTGATCGGGCGCAGGAAGGCGGAGACGCCGTCGTACTCGGAGGCGAGGATCCCGAGCGCGACTCCGATGGCGAACGACAGCAGCACCGCCAACCCGCACAGGTAGATCGACAGCAGGGTCTGCGGCCACACGCCGGCGATGATCAGGAATCCGAGCCCCGCGACCGTTCCGAGCGCGAGCCGCGGGCCGCCGAGCTGCCAGCCGAGCAGGGTCGCCATCGCCAGCATCGCCGGCCAGGGCAGGCGTGTCATCCCGAAGAACAGCATGATCGCGAGAAAGGCGATCAGCGAGGCCTGGCCGATCCCCCGGCGCATCGCCACGTACGCCACCAGCGCGGCGGCGAGGACGGCGTAGGTCGTCTTCAGGGGCGCCGTGAGCTCGAATCCCCAGGTGAACGGGGTGATGGTCCGCTCGAACCCCGTCTTCACCGGCAGCATGACGAAGAAGAAGGCCCAGCTCTTGATGAGGTCGATGGTCCTGGCGTGCTCGACCACGAGCCAGGTGAGCGCGTCGTTCAGATACTGCGCCGGATGGATCTCCCAGGCCTCCGGGTACTCCTTCAGGAACGGGAGGAGCTGCGCCGCCAGCCCGACCGCCGATCCTAGGCCGAGGGCGATCAAGGCGTTGCGGTGCCGCATGAGGAAATGGCGTCCGGCGCCGGGGTCCTGCGGCTCGGCGGTGGCGGCGGCAGCGGTGAGCCGGTCCATCACCATCGCCATCAGCGCGATCACGATCCCGGCCAGCAGGCTCTCGCCGAACTGCGCCTTGCGCATCGTCGAGAGCACCTCCCACCCGATGTCGGCGGTGCCGCCGATGATGGAGGCGATGATCACCATCGAGAACGCGGCCATGGTGGTCTGGTTCACGCCCAGCAGGATCTGGCGCTGGGCGCTGGGCGCACGCACGCGCCAGAAGAGCTGGCCCGGGGTCGCGCCGGCCATCAATCCGGCCTCGATCACCTCCGCCGGCACGCGCGCGAGCCCGAGATGCGTGTTCCGCACCGTCGGCGGGAAGGCGTAGAGGATGCTCGCGATCAGGCCCACCACGGGCCCGAAGCCGAACAGCAGCAGGATCGGCAGCAGGTAGGCGAAGGCGGGTACGGTCTGCATCAGGTCCAGCACCGGCGCGATGACCCGTTCCGCCCGCCGTGAGAGGAACGCCAGCGTGCCCAGCCCGAATCCGATCCCCACCGCCGCCGGCACCGAGATCGCGACCAGCGCCAGCGAGTTCATCGACTCGCTCCAGTAGCCGATGACCACCATGTAGAGGACCGCGAAGAAGGTGAACGCCGCCAGCCGCCAGCCCGCGACCACCCAGGCCACGAACGTCAGCATCGCCAGCGTGACCGACCAGGGCAGCCGGCCGAGCAGGTCCCGCACGATGGCCATCGGCACGTCGAGCGCGGCCGAGAACGCCCGGAATGCGGGGCCGGCCGTGTCCACGCACCAGCTCATGAACGTGTTGAGCACGGGGGTGATCGGCACGACCCAATCGGCCGGGTATTCGATCAGCCAGCCGGCGGTGTCGCGCAACGCCAGCAGGGCGAGCGTGAGCAGGATCAGGCCGGCCCAGATCCAGTCGCGGCCGCGGCTCCGGGTGGGCCGATGCAAGCTACGCCGTCCCTCTCCCGCGGCGCCGCTCCGGCGGCTGCGCGTCGGCGTCGCTGCGCTGGTGCTGCTCGCGGGCCAGCGCCGAGATGACGCTGGCCGCGGTCACCACGCCGATCGAGACGCCGTCGCGCATCATGGCGATGCCCTCGCGATGCGTGGCGAGCATCGGCAGGAGATCCTCGACGGAGGTGTCCGCGTCGTGTTGCGGCATTCCGGGCTGCGCCGCCTGCGACGGATCGAGCACGTCGGACGCCTTCAGCACACGCACCATCGGAACGTCTTCGGTGAACTCCGCGACGTAGTCGTCGGCGGGGTTGATGATGAGATCCGCGGGCGTCCCTACCTGCACCACCATCCCGTCGCGCATGATCATCATCCGGTCGGCGATCCGCAGCGCTTCGAGAAAATCGTGGGTGATGAACACGATCGACTTCTTCAGGCGGTGCTGGATGCGCAGGAACTCGTCCTGCATCTGGCGCCGGATCAACGGGTCGAGCGCGGAGAAGGGCTCGTCGAGGAACCACAGATCGGGCTCGACCGCCAGCGACCGGGCGATTCCCACCCGTTGCTGCTGCCCGCCCGAGAGCTGGCGCGGGAAGGAGCGTTCACGCCCTTCCAGCCCCACGAGCTGGATGACCCGGCCCACCCGTTCGTCGCGTTCGGACGCGGGCAGGCCCTGCAGGCTCAACGGAAAGGCGATGTTGTCGAATACGTTCAGATGGGGGAGCAGCCCGAAGCTCTGGAACACCATCCCCATCTTGTGGCGGCGGATGTCGATCAGCTCCCTGGAGGACTTCTCGAGCAGGTCCTCGCCGTCGAGCCGCACTTCGCCATGGCTGGGCTCGACGAGACGGGACAGGCAGCGCACCACGGTGGACTTGCCGGACCCGGACAACCCCATGATGACGAAGATCTCGCCGACGTGGACGTCGAAGCTCACGTCGACCGCCGCGGGGATGGCGCCGTCGGCGCGCATGCGCAACGCCAGCTCGCCGGCGGGATCGGTGGATACGTCCTTCCTGAAATAGGGCGCCGCTTCGCCGCGATAGACCTTCCAGACGTTGCGGCACGCCAGCTTGACCTGCGCCGCGTCCCGGGTCCGGGCGGCCTGTGTGCCGGGGGTCCCCATCGCCGGAGCGCTCGACCCGCAGGGAAAGGCGTTCGATCCGCGAAGATCGGGGACGCCGGCGTCCCCGATCTTCGTCCGGACCATCAGCTCCTGGCGGCCATCGCGGCCTCGACCCAGGGTCTCCAGGTCGCCTCGTTGGCGGCGATCCACTCGGCGATCACCTCTTCGAGGTCGCGGCCCTTGCTGTCGATCTCGAGCATCAGCGCGTTCATGGTGGTGTTGTCGATGGAGAGGACGTCGAGCAGCTTGTAGGCGCCCGGCCACTTCGATGCGAAGTCCTTGTTCGCGATCTTGTCGATCGACGCCTGCTGGAAGCCGCAGGCCGAACCCCTCGACTGGCCCGATTCCTCGACGCATTCGCCTTCGGCCGGATCCCAGGCCACCCAGTCGAAGTCGAGCTCCGCGAAGAGCCAGTGCGGCTGCCAGAACATCATGATGATGGGCTGCTCGGCCGCCACCGCGCTCTTCAGCTCCGCGATCATCGCGCCCTCGGAGCCGCCGGCGACCGGCTCGAAGGGGATGCCGATCTGGGCGACCACGTCCTTGGAGCGCGTGCCCCAGTCCGCCGGATAGGTGATCAGGCGGCCCTTGGGGAAGGTGTCGGCCGCGGCGAACGCCTGGGCGCAGTCGTAGAGCGCCTCGTAGCTCGGCAGGCCCGGGCACTTCCCGTTCATGTAGGGCGGATAGATCCAGCCTTCCTGCGGGCTCAGGCCGAGCGGGCCGAGCACCGCGATGTCCCCGCTCTCCACCGCCTTCGGATAGATGTCGCCGACGTTGTTGGTCCAGGTCTCGGGCTGGAGATGCAGATCGCCCTGGGCGATCGCCGCGAACTGCGGCACGGCGCCGGCGGTGACGTACTCGACCGTGTAGCCGGCCTTCTGCAGCAGGGTGCCGGTGATGTGGGCCGAGATGTGCTGGCCGGTCCATTCGTTGATCGGGATCCTGATCGGGTCGCTGGAATCCGCCCATGCCGTGGTCGTCGCGACGGCGGTGATCAACGCGCCGGCGACCGTCTTGCTCAGAATGTTCATGCCGTCCCTCGTTCGGTGTGCCCCTCATTCGGTGGGCGATGCATCCGAAACGCTATGCGGGGGGGATTGGGGTGTCAATAGCCTCTTGCCCGTGAAGTCTTCGACAAACCGACGAAGATCTTTCCGCCGCCCGGCTTCCGATTCCCCGATGCCGAATTCCTGGGAGCGCCTGTACCTGGACTTCGACGGGTACTTCGCCGCGGTGGAGGAGCAGGCGGCGCCTGCGCTGCACGGGCGCCCGGTGGCGGTGCTCCCGTACCCGGAGGCGCGCACCTGCGTGATCTCGGCGAACGCGGCGGCGAAGCGTCACGGGGTAGGGACCGGAACCGGGGTGGACGAGGCGCGGCGTCGCTGCCCCGGGATCGCCCTGATGAGCCAGCGCCCGGATCTCTACGTGCGGGTGCAGCGCCGGATCGCGAGCGCGGGGGCGGACACTCGCAGACGTCCGTGCCGCCCTCCGCGCGGCCGGCGTGGACATGGACGAGGCGGCGGCGAAGTAAGCGCTGGCCCGAGCGTTCAACGCCTGCGAAGCCGAGGACATGCCGTTGATGGCCGTGCGGCGCGGTCGCCACGGCCCCGAAGCCGATGCGTTCCGGCTGGAACTCCACCTACATTGAAGGCGACGAGGAGAGAATGATGGCGGAATCACGGGATCGGGAGAGGACGGTCTGGTTTTACCGGGACAACCAGCGCATGAACGGGGCAAACCTCAAACACTCTCACTACCTCGAACACGTACAGCGGACACCGGGCTTTTCGCCGAAGATCACGTTCGGTGGGGAGCCCCTGAACGAAGAGCTCATCTGCGATCGCCCGCTCTGGCCCACCAGCGGTGTCCCGTGCTGGGAGCCGGGACGCCACGACGTGCTTTTCCTCGACGGGGTGGAGGACTGGCGCTATCTGGTCAAATGCGGCCTGGAATCTTTGCCGAACCCCAGGATCAACCTCATCCTCGGAGGCCCACGACAGCGGGCTCTGCGCCGCGGACGCGGGCACGAGGCGGCGATTCGCCTCCGACCTGCTGAACCTGACGCTGGCGGCGCCCGCGGTGAACCGGCACCGGAAGAGCGGGAAGGACGCCGGGGAGTGGCTGCCGCGGGAGAACCGGTGCTGGTTCGCGGCCCGGGTCGTGGCGGTCAAGCGCAAGTACCGGCTCACCGTGGACGCGCGCGAGGCGAGAGCCCTGGAGGGGGTCTTGTCGCGGTGCGCCTCGACCGCGATGATGGTGGCCGGCGGGCGGGAGGCGGCGGCGCCGCCGGAGGCGCCCGGCCCGGGCGAGGCCGACGCGCTGCGGCGCTGGGACACGAACGGGAACGGGCGCATCACCTGCCGCGAGGCGCGCGCTCACGGCATCGCCCCGGTGCGGCGCGGTCACCCGGCCTGGCGCTTCATGCGCGACGGCGACGGGGACGGCGTGGTGTGCGAGTGAAGGCGCGGACAGGCGCGCATGACAGGCAGCCGGGAGACGGAGGCGGAGACTCATGACGCTGGAACTCAAGCTACGAGTACCTTGGAGAAGAGATCTTCTTCCGGTCGATTACGACAATCAAGATGTAATTCGCGTTATAAAGGATTCTGGTAGACCGAATGTTTGTACACTCGGGAGTGACGTACGCGTGGTGGATTTTTTCGGGGAGTGCAATCGAGTTCCCGACGTCAGCAGATTCCATATCGGCGTCTATGGACGGCCCTACCCTCACAGCGATGTTCCAGAATCACAACTACATCTACAACCACAACTCCGAAATATTGTGCTGCTAGTGGAGTCCCCGCATAAAGACGAATACCAATTCGCGAACATCAATTATCCTATAGCAGCGGCCAACGGACAGACGGGTAGGAATATCAACAAATACCTGAGTGAAGTACTCTTGGCCATCCAAAGGATACTCACCAATGCAGGACTCAACGAAGCAGAATACATCAAGCGAGGCAGCCATGTCATCATTTCAAACCCGATTCAATTCCAAACATCTCTGAATGCCATTCATAAGAAATCACTCAGGAGTGAGTGGAGAAAACTGAAAGACAACGTTTGGAAAGCACTATGGAATGAGGGAGAGGGAGGAGAAGGAGGAGAGGCAGTACCACGATATATCCAACTCAGATTCCGAGTGAGACTGAGTACATACAGACCGAGTCTAATCATTAACGCCTGCACAGGCGACCTGACGGATGATGACAGCCTAATGGCACACGTCGAAACTTTCGTCCGAAATGAATTTCAGCATGTGCGTCGCATCGGTATTGGTCATCCATCGAATTGGCATCGCACCGCCGGTCATAGAAACCCTACGCTTATCAATGCGTAGCCCAACCACAACGCTAACAATATGGAGTGAGCTGCATCACCTCGTCGAGGCGCGACAAGGAGCCGCCGTGTCCCCCGTCTCCAGCCGCCGCGCCGTCCAGCGTCTCGTCAGGCCTGAAGTGAACACGCTCCCCAGGTCCGTGACCGTGGCTCCTGCAGGAAGCTGAGCGCGCATCAAGAGGACCTCCCGGCTGTCTTCGGCCCCGTCGCGTCCTTCGCCGGGCATGGGTCGCCTCGCCACCGTCCGGCCTCCTCGCGTAGCCCCCGCTGCAGGGGCGCTTTGGCTCCTGGCGCCCCGCGCGGTTCCTTCCGGGCGAAGCTCGGGGCATCATCGGGGCCTGACGGCGGGACGGGAGAGCCCGAAGGGGCGCGAGGGATGTGCGGGCGGTTCACCCAGGTCGTGAAGGCCGTCGAGCTCGCGGCGCTGTACGGGGTCGCGGCTTCGGGCGTCGAGTTGCAGCCCCGGTGGAACGGTGCGCCGACTCAAGCCTTCCTCGTCTGCCGTCTCGATGCCGCGGGGCGGCAGGTCCTGACCCTTCAGCGCTGGGGCCTGGTGCCGTCATGGGCGCGCGACCGTGCGATCGGGAATCGGCTGATCAACGCGCGGTCGGAGACGGTGGATGGACTGCGCATAGCCCGCAACGGGTCATGATTGTCTCCGTGGTGTGACTGGCTGGCGATTAGCGGGCGCCGGCGGGCGGTGCCTGTCCGGTGGCGATGGCTGAGAGATTGGTAAGGTGCCCGGTCCGCGTCGCGTGCAGCAGGCTCATCACGAGCAACGGACGGTCGGCCGTCACCGTCAGCCGCCACTTGCCCGCGCCGTCGCCCAGACGGCCCGTGAATCCGCTCGCCCCGTCCTCGAGCTCCGGCGCCGTGAGGGTTGTCGCACCTTGCGCGGCCAGCCGCACGTCCACCGTCCCCCTTGGCGCGTCCCGACCCCGGTCGTCCTGAGCCGCGATGACCACCTGGGCCGCTTGGTCGTTGGGGTTCGCCAGCCGTAGCATGCTGACCTTCGCGGTGTTGCTCGCCGGGTTGAAGAACCCCACGTCGTAGAGCCAGCTCCCCGTGCCGTCCTCCTCCCCGGCCACCGGAGCCGAGAGTCCGGCAATGAACCCGTCCCCCCTGCGGTAATACATGCCGGCGCGGAAGGGGCGCTCGCCTTCGAGCTCCAGGCGCCACCAGCCCTCCCCCCCGTCGCCGAGGCCCGCGAACCCGGTCCCTCCCGACTCCAGGGCGGCGGAGGTGAGCGTCGCGGCCTCGTGCGCGGCGATGGACAGCGGCACCGGACCGAAGCGCCGCCCGGTGTCGTTGTAGCCCGTCACCTGCACCGTGTTCGGCTGCGCCGAGTCGTTGAGCACCCGCACCAGGGAGGGGTGCCCAACGCCCGCCGGGGCGACGTAGGGCAGGGAGGCCTGGAGGCTGTTCGGAGGGGGCGGGGGTGGTGGCTCCGACTTCGACTGCCGGAAGTTGGCGACACGCTGCGCTGTCTCCAGCAGCACCCGGCGGTTGTCGCGCCGGTCTGCGTCTCCGGTCGGGACTCCCTGAAACAAGATGACCGGGCTCGAGAACCGCCGGGTGCTCAGCGGGCAATCGCCGAGCGGGTTCCCCCCGTAGGCCATCGCCGTGCGCCATCCCAGATCGGTGTTGCAGCGTCCGTAGCGCCAGGGGAAGTTCTCCCCCACGTCGCAGGAATCCGGCCCCGTCGGGCAGCCCGCGTTGTACGGGTCGTGCCGCGCGCCCTGGTTGTGGCCGATCTCGTGTGTGAAGACGCTGTAACCCGATCCCTCGCACTCCCGGGCGGTGACGGAGAACCCCAGGGATTCGAAGTCGTCCATCGGGTACTCGCCGAAGCTCGGAACGTATGCGATCCCGCAAGTGCCGCCGGCCGGCGCCGCCACGAATAGCGCGACCAAGTCCGCCCCGTAGCGGTCGCGCAGAGCGTGGATCTCGTCCATGGACCCCTCTGGATCGGGAACCGACCCATCAGGCAGGACGCCTTGCGTGAACGAGAGCCGGGTGATGTCGTCGAACAAGCCGCCGCGTCCGTCGGCGTCTACGGCGGCTTGCGTGTAGTCCACCTGCGCCTTGTGCACGAGCCGGAGCCGGGTCGAGATTCTGCTGTTCCGGTAGATGTCGCTCGCGTTGTTCAGCGCGGACTGGATGAACAGGTCGATGCTGCCCATCGCGGCGGCGTTGGGTGTGTACACCACCATGACGTCAATCACGTCTCCGGTGTCCGCTTCCTCGACCGGAACGCCGGTGCCGTCCATCGGCCGCGGCTTGGGTGCGATCAGCCTCTGGAGCATCCCCCAACCTGGCGGGTCCATGCGCAAGCCCCGAATGTCGTACCGGTAGACGGCGGTAACCCCGCCGCCGAGCGGCGTCACGCGCCACGTCTCGCCGTCATGCTCGACGGAGCCGAGGACGTCGACACCCTGCACAACCAGGCGGATCGCCGAGCCTTGCGCGGTCGTCCGTGCCGACAGGCTCACCATGCCCTCGCCGTGGTGCTTGACCGCAACACCCGTAAACGACAACGCCGCCGGCGCGGGGGGGATGTGGACGGAGAGGGCGCGGGCCGTCAGCACGTCCGCCAGTGCCGCGCGCGGGGTCCTCCCGAGCCGGAGCTTCGACACGCGCGGGTTGGACCGCAGCGTGTCAAGGACCGTTGCCTGATCGGGCGTGAGGTCCGCAAGGCGCGCGGCTGCGGCGGTCCTGTGCTCGGGGCCGAGCACGATCAAGGCCGGCGCATCCCCGGCCGCAGTAGCGGGGGACACTGCGGGCAGGCTCGCGGCCAGCAGAGAGGCGGCGCAGATCAGCGCTGCGTTCTGCCTGCTTCGATGGATCATGATTGTCTCCGTGGCGTGAAGGGCGACGGGCCGGGCCGCAATCATAGCGATAGTGACCGCGCGAGGTGCCGGGGCAGGGTCTCCACAGGTGCCTGACGAGCGCCAGGCCCGGGCCGGCGCCGCGTGCTCTGCGGGCGGCCCAGGCTCGGATGCCCTGTGCAAGAACGCCTGTCCGCACAATCGAGGCGCAAGGGCACGTCGTCATCAAGGGACTGCCGGAAGGCTGGCGTATCCTTGAATCCCGTCCGGCGCAGCCGGTGCAGGCGCCGCACGCGGGGCCGTTCGAGCTCCGGCGGGTGAGCGCACTGGTGAACAGCCCGAGGAACGACGTGCCGGAGGTCGTGCGACCGGTGGACGGGTGAGGGGTACGGCCATACCGACAGGGACCCAGGACGGACGCAAGCGCCTGTACTGAACCGCCCCGGGGATCCCGGAGACTCCACTCGTTGAGTCTTTGGGAGGACAGGGCAGATGAATTCACCGACAAGATACTCCCCGGAAGTGCGGGAGCGGGCAGTGCGCCTGGTGTTGGAGCATCAGGGAGAACACGACTCGCAGTGGTCGGCGATCACTTCGGTGGCGTCGAAGCTCGGGTGCACAGCGGAGACGCTACGCAAGTGGGTACGTCAGGCCGAGCGCGACCGCGGGGTGCGTGCGGGACTGCGCAGCGATGAACGTGAGCGGCTGAAGGCGTTGGAGCGCGAGGTACGCGAGCTGCGCCGGGCGAACGAGATTTTGCGCAAGGCATCGGCGTATTTTGCCCAGGCGGAGCTCGACCGCCGCGCGAGATGATGATGTCGTTCATCGACGAACATCGGGGTCGATACGGGGTCGGGCCGCTGTGTGCGCAAGTGCCGGTCGCCCCATCGACGTACTACGCGCACAAGGGGTGTGAAGCCGAGCCGAAGCGCGCACCGGCGCGGGTGCGTCGTGACGGATGGCTGAGCGGGGAGATTCGCCGGGTGTACGACGAACACTTCGAGGTGTACGGGGTTCGCAAGGTGTGGCGCCAGCTCCGCCGCGAGGGGGTGGGGGTGGCGCGCTGCACGGTGGCTCGGCTGATGGGCCGGATGGGTCTGCAAGGGGCGGTGCGGGGTCGTCGGGCGAAGACCACGCGCGCAAGGGTGCACGACGAGCGCCCGGAGGACCGGGTCAATCGGGAGTTCCAGGTCAGCCGCCCGAATGCGCTGTGGGTGTCGGACCTGACCTACGTGGCCACGTGGCGAGGATTCGCCTACACGGCGTTGGTCATCGACGCCTATGCGCGGCGTATCGTGGGCTGGCGGGTGTCGAGCTCACTGCACACGGACCTGACCCTCGATGCCCTCGAACAGGCCCTTCATGAGCGCCGCGCGCCCCGTGAAGGACTCATCCACCACAGCGACCGGGGTGTGCAGTATCTCTCGCTGCGCTACACCGAGCACCTCGCACAGGCGGGCATTGCGCCCTCGGTGGGCAGCGTGGGCGACTCCTACGACAACGCCCCCCGGTCAAGCCGGGGGCAGGCTCTGGCCGAATCCATCATCGGGCTGTACAAGACCGAGCTCATCCGTCATTCCCGCGAAAGCGGGAACCGGCGCGGCCCGTGGCGTCACTGCGAGGCAGTCGAGCTCGCCACCCTCGAATGGGTGCACTGGTACAACCACCGGCGCCTGTTCGAACCCCTCGACCATGTGCCTCCGGCTGCATTCGAGGCACACTACTCCCATCAACTGCATGAGTCGGCGATGGCCGCCTGACTCAAGCAAATCACCCTCCGGGAAACCCGGGGCGGTTCACTCATCGGGAGCGCCCATGATCCGCCTCTACGACAACCACCTTTCCGGCAACGGCTACAAGCCGCGCCTCCTGCTCGCGCATCTGGGCCGCTCGTACGAGCGGGTGGAGATCGACACCCTGAAGGGCGGGAGCCGGACGCCGGAGTTTCTCGCCATGAACCCCAACGGCCGCATCCCCGTGCTCCGGCTCGAGGACGGGACCTGTCTCGCCGAATCCAACGCGATCCTGTGGTATCTCGCCGAGGGGACCCCTTTCTTGCCGGCCGATCCGCTGGCCCGCGCCCTGGTCCTGCAATGGATGTTCTTCGAGCAGTACAGCCACGAGCCGAACGTGGCGGTTGCCCGCCACTGGCTGCGACACGTCGAGATGAGCGAGGCACAGCGCGCGCAGCTTCCCGCAAAGCAGGAAGGCGGCCGGGCCGCGCTCGCGGTCATGGAGCGCCACCTCGGGCGGCGGCCCTGGTTCGGCGCGGAGGCGATGACCATTGCGGACGTCGCCCTCTACGCCTATACCCACGTGGCGGGGGAGGGCGGCTTCGATCTATCGGACTATCCGAACGTCACCGCCTGGCTCGCCCGGGTGGCGGCGCAGCCCGGGCACGTCCCGATGCTCCCGGCGCCGGAAGGGGTCGTCTCCCCGGGCGTATAGCGCGGGTCCTGTCCCGGCACAGGACCATTCCGCGGTTCGAGTGGCCTCTCCCGGCGTATGGCGCGGGTTGCGCACTTCGATGGCCGGGACCCCACGCTCGCCGTCGCCTCGAATGCCGGGCGTGGACCGGTCCCGCCGAGGCCGGAAGTTCCCGCGCATCCGCCGATCCCCCAACCCGGCATAGCCGGAACCAAATGCCGGTCGGCGGAAAAAACCTTCGTCGTTTTGTCGAAGACTTCACGGGAAAGAGACTACAATCCCCTCCCGCGCCCGGAGAGGTGCCGGAGCGGCCGAACGGGGCTGACTCGAAATCAGTTGTCCCTTCCGGGGGACCGGGGGTTCGAATCCCTCCCTCTCCGCCAACCGCTCGCGTAGTTCGTCCATCGCACGCTTCACCAGTCCACCACGGCGCCGGCATCACCGGAAGGCGCGGGTCGGCGCACGCTTCACCAGCCGCTCCACCGGGCGAGGTCGCGGTCGCGGGAATCGCGCACCTCGCGGCTCGCCAGGGCCTGCACCACCTGCGAGGAGCGGAAGCTCACCGGCCGGTAGCTCCGCTGTTTCTCGAGCGGCACCGGGTCGCGGCGCACCATCCGGTACAGGCCGTACACGCCGATGCAGCCGTGGATGACGGCCAGTGACCAGAACATCCCCGACGGTCCGGTGAGGCGCATCGTCCCCGCGGCGATCGAGGGGCCCAGGGTGAGGCCCGCCCCGCTCACGAGGACCAGGGTGGCGCTCGCGGCGACCATCTGCCGCGGTGTGAGGTGGTCGTTGGTATGCGCGCCGCACAGGGAGTACAGGGGCAGCGTCATGCCGCCGAGCAGGGCGGTCAGGCCGATGAGCGCCGCGTAGGAACCGGCGCCGGCCACACCCGCGCCGGCCGCGGCGCCGGCCGCGACCCATGCGACCGCCACGATCACCTTGCGCCGGTCGAAACGATCCGACAGCCAGCCGATCGGCCACTGGAGGATCAACCCTCCGAACAGCGCCGCCGCAACGAAGTAGGAGAGGTGGTCCACCGCCAGTCCGATCCGGGTGGCGTACACCGCGCCCATGGAGAACAGGGCGCCGTGCGCGATGCCGACCAGGAAGGCGCCGGACACGCCGAGCGGGGACACCCGGAACAGGGCGCGGACGCCCATGGATTCCGGCGTCTCGAACACCGGCGCGCGTCCCGCGCTCAGGGTGATCGGGATCAGCGCGAAGGAGATCAGGACCGAGACCAGCAGGAAGAGCTCGAACTCGCGCGGATCGGCCAGGTTCAGGAGGAGCTGGCCGGCGCCCATGCCGCCGGTCATGATGATCATGTACACCGAGAGCAACTGGCCGCGGGTCCGGTTCGTGGCCGCGTCGTTGAGCCAGCTCTCCGCCACGACGAAGAGGCCGGCGAAGCTGAACCCGGTGACCAGGCGGATCAGGCCCCAGGAGACCGGAGACACGAAGACCGCGTGCACCAGAACGGCGCCCGAGGCGAGCGAGGCCAGCGCGGCGAAGACCCGCACGTGGCCCACGCCGGCGAGCAGGCGCGGCACGATCCGGGAGCCCGCGAGGAAGCCGGCGAAGTAGCCGGTCATCACCAGCCCCGTGACGCCGGTGCCGAATCCTTCCAGGGTGGCCCGCACCCCGAGCAGCGTCCCTTGCAGCCCGTTGCCGATCATGATGAGGGCGATGCCCAGGAGCAGGGCCCAGGCGCTGGCGATCGCGGCGAGCATGGTGGGAAGGCGAGGGGCGGGGACGCGGATGCGGAGAGGCGGAAGAGCGGAATGCGGACGGAACGGGACGCGGAGAGGCGGTGGCGCAGGCAGCTTCAGGCGTGCACGCCGGCGCCGCGGATCTGCGCGAGCGTTGCCCGGGTCGTGATCAGCTCCGGGTCGATCCGCACCTCGACCAGGGCCACACGCCCGGCGCAGAGCGCGGCCTCGAACGCGGCGGAGAACTCGTCGGTGCGCTCCACCCTCGCGGCGAAGGCGCCGAAGCTCTCCGCCCAGGCCACGAAGTCCGGGTTGGTGAGGCCGGTGGCGATCACGCGATCCGGATACTCCCGCTCCTGGTGCATCCGGATGGTTCCGAGCATCGAGTTGTTCACCACGAGGATGACGGGATCGATCCCGTGGTGCACCGCGGTCGCGATCTCCTGCCCGGTCATCAGGGTGCCGCCGTCGCCGCAGAACGCCACCACCGGGCGGTCGGGATAGACGTGCCGTGCCGCGACGGCGGCCGGGATCCCGTAGCCCATCGCCCCGCCGGTCGGGCCGATCTGGCTCGGGAACCTGCGGTAGACGTAGTGCCGGTGCGCCCATGCGGAGAAGTTGCCGGCGTCGATGGTGAGGATCGCCTCCGGCGGAAGCCGTTCGCGCAGGTACGCCATCACCTTGCCCATCTCGACCGGCCCCGGCAGGCCGGCGGTGGGTTCGACGGATGCCAGGTACCGTTCGTGGGCGTGAACGGTGGATTCACGCCAGACGCTCGAATCCACCGGCGCCATCGCGGCGGCGGCCCGCAGGAACTCGGCCGAGCCCGCGCAGATCGCCAGGGTCGGCTGGTAGACGCGGCCGAGCTCGTCCGGGTCGGGATGGACGTGCACGAGCGTCTGCCGCGGGCACGGGGGAGCCACGAGGGTGTAGCCGCGCGTCGTCATCTCGCCCAGCCGCGCCCCGATCACCAGCAGCAGGTCGGCCTCGCGGACACGCTCGGCCAGCCCCGGATCGATGCCGAGCCCGAGGTCGCCCGCATAGCAGGGGTGGGTGTTGTCGAGCCGATCCTGGCAGCGGAACGACGCCGCGACGGCCAGCGCGTTCGCCTCCGCGAAGCGCGCGAGGTCTTCGCTCGCCCGTACGGACCAGCCCCCGCCGCCGGCGATGACGAGCGGGCGGCGTGCCGCCGCGAGCAGCTTGCGCAAGGCCGGGACCGCATCGTCCGCGACCCCCGGAGAAACCGTCGTGTACGGACCCGCGTCCGCGACCCCGGTCTCCTCGGCCAGCACGTCCTCGGGCAGCGCGACGGCCACGGGTCCGGGCCGTCCGGAGCACGCACGGTGGAACGCCTGGCTCACGAGCTCCGGGATCCGGGCCGGATCGTCGATCTGCACGACCCACTTGCACAGCGGGTCGAGGAACCTGCGGTACTCGATCTCCTGGAACGCCTCGCGATCCGAGTGCCCGCGCTCGACCTGGCCGATGAACATCACCATGGGCGTCGAGTCCTGGGCGGCGGTATGCAGCCCGGCCGCGGCGTGGCAGGCGCCGGGTCCCCGCGTGACCATGACCACCCCGGGCCGCCCGGTGAGCTTGCCGCAGGCTTCCGCCATGTTGGCGGCGCCGCCCTCGTGCCGGCAGGCGATGGTCGCGATCGCATCGCGGGCGTCGTAGAGGGCGTCGAGGGCCGCGAGGTAGCTCTCGCCCGGCACGCAGAAGACGGTGTCGACGCCGTGGATCCGAAGGGCGTCGACCAGGACCCGGCCGCCGGTGCGTCGGTTGCCTTGCGTCATGTCCGTCACCGGCGTGGGTGAATCGCGGGCCGCGGATCTTCGCATGGAATCGGTCTTCGTCGCGGACGCGACGTCGGGGGCGGTGGAGGAGGCCGGTCGCTTCCCTCCGGTCCGAAGCCGAAGCGACCGGCGTCACGGGAGGCGTCGCCGACGTGTAGTCCCCCGGCGAGGTGCGCACCCCGATGCAGGATGCCGCCGCGCGGCTCGAAAGCCTTGATGTACCATCCATCCCGCGGGTGCGGGTCCCTCTGCTCCTCTTCCGGAAACCGGCCACGGCGGCGGATGAACCCCGTGGCAGCGCGTCGCTCCGGACGCCCGCCGGAGAAGGGAGGCGGCGATGCCGGACGACGAACGACGCTTGCTGTCGAAGGTGACGCCGGCGTTGCTGCGCCAAGGCGGCCTCCAGGATCTGGAGGCGGCGGCCCTCGAACGCGCGTTCGCCGCCGACCCCGACGATGCGCACGCGCTGTGGAAGCTGGCGGAGGTCCATCGGCGGCGGGGGGACTTCGCCGCGGCGCGCGGCCTGTATCGGCGCCTGTGCACGCGCGGCCCCGACCGGCGCAAGGCCGCTTGGCTGCACGCGGTGCTGAGCGGCGACGGAGCGCCGGAAGCAGCGCCGGGCGGCGTCTTCTGGCCCGCACCGTTCGTGTGGATGACGGATTTCCTGGCGCCGGAGGAATGCGATCGCCTGCTGGCGCTGGGGGTCGCACGACACGAAGGCTTCACACCTGCGAAAGTGACCACGAGCTACGAGGATGGAGGGCCATCCTCGATCGTGGATTCCGAGACCAGCGTGAGCTTGGACGCGGACCTCCGGACCACGAAGGAGGCCCGGCTCCGGATCGCTCCGAAGATTCGAAGCGTCCTGCCGGCCGTCCTGGCGCGGCTGGGAATGGCCGGCCTCGACCGATACAAATCGATACAAATCGTGGTGTACATGCGCGTCTATCTCACGGGAGGATTCTTCCGGGCTCACAGGGACATCGGGTATGGAGCCTTGTCCCCCGAACTCAGCTTCGTGTATTTCTTCCACCGCCGGCCCCGGCGCTTCTCGGGTGGGGATCTGCTGCTCTACGACACGGACGTCGATGGGGACGCTTGCGACTCCGGGGCGTTTTCCCGAATCACCCCGTTGCGCAACAGCATCGTCTTCTTTCCCAGCGCCTGCTGGCACCAGGCGACCCCGGTGCAATGCGGGACGGATGACTTCGGGGACGGGCGCTGGGTGTCGATCGGCTACGTGCGGCGCGTGGACGAGGATTCGACCCCGGAGCGCAATCCCGCCTGAGCCGGAACTCATTGCGCCCGGCCGAGGACCGCGGGGCGGGCTCCGGTTCAGCCGCCGCCATCAGCCATCGCCGTCTCCTCGGCAAGGGCAGGCGATTCTTCCGGAAGCAGGAAGTGGGCGTGTGCGGCCGCCACCGGCCTGGCGGGGTCCGACTGCCACGCCTGCACCCGCACGTTCGCGACGCGGCGGCCCTGGCGGATGATGACGCCCCGGGCGAACGTGTCCTCGAGCAGGCAGGGGCGCAGATAGTCGATCGAGATGTTGACGATCTTCGGGCGGCGGTCGAGCCCGAGCTCCAGCTCGAAGAAGAGCTGCATGATCGCGGCGTGCTCCAGCAGCGCCCCCACCGCGCCTCCGTGGATCATCGGTACGAAGGGATTGCCGACGTTGCCGGGGTCCTTGCGCAGGACGGTGAGAGGGCGCCCGTCCTCGACTTCGACCTCCAGGTGGATGAAGTCCGCGTAGGGCAGCGCGAGACTCGAATCCGGGAAGCCTCCCCGCCGGTCGAGCTTGCGGGCGTTGTGGATGGATTCGGGCATCAGGGTGTCCGTATCGAGAATCCCAGGCTGCCGATCATGAACGACGCGGCGCAGTGCGCGACCTGGTTCTCCGGTTCGTCCTGGTAGGCGGAGGCGCGGACGAACGCGATCCGGCGGGTGAGCCGGTAGAGCTCGGCGCTGGCGTAGAGCCGTTTGTGCGGCTCGGCCGGCTTCAGGTAGTCGATGCGCATGTCGAGGGTCGCGAGCGCCGTCCCTGCGGGGATGGCAGCGTATACCGCAGCCCCCGCCGTTGCGTCGATCAGGGTGGTGACGACCCCGCCGTGCAGCACCCCGCGCTGCGGATCGCCGACCAGCTCGGGGCGGAACTCGACGTACGTGGTGCAGCGCCCCGGTGCGATCTCGATCGTGCGGATGCCGAGCTTCGCGTTGTGCGGCAACGATTCGATGACCGAACCGATGCGGTGGACGTCGTCGCCGGCCGCTGCGGCGTCGGTGGATACGGACACGGCAGGGAGGAGACCGCGCTCCCCTGCGGCTTCAGGCATCGGGATTCTCATACCTGATGATCCCCATGACCCCGCCGGTGGGGTCCTGGATGATCGCCATGCGTCCCACCGTCGGGACGTCCACCGGGGCGACGATCACGACGCCGCCCGCGTCCGCGACCCGGGCGGCGCACGCATCGACGTCGTCGACCGTCACGTAGGAGGTCCACGCGGTCGGGGCGCAGGACGCCGGCCCCTCCGGCGGCTTGGCCATCAGGCCGGCCACGGGGCGGTCGCCGGCCTTGAACACGGTGTACGGACCCTTCCCGACGTCCATGACCTCGGTGTCCCATCCGAGCACGCCGGTGTAGAAATCGCGCGCCTTGTCGACGTCGTCGGACATCAGATCGCACCATCCGATATGGCCGTGGGTCTTCATGCGGTCGTCCATCGCCTGCCTCCGGTTGTGGGTCGCCGTCGATGCGGGGTGAGACCCCGAAGGTGAGACTCTATCGCGCCGGTGGCTCCTGGGGCCAACCGGATCGCGTCCCGATTCGACCCCGGCGACGGATTCGCCGAGCCGCCGGTGGCGCGGCCGGGTCCGTGTCGGAGGCGAACGGCGATACGATGGCGCCATGGACGCGCTCTCGATCACGATCGTCATGCTGACGTTCCTTCTCGCCGGCGGCGTGAAGGGGGTCGTCGGGCTCGGCCTCCCCACGGTCTCGGTCGCACTGCTCTCGGCCGCGTTCGGGATCGAGGCGGCGCTGCCGCTGCTGGTGATCCCGTCGATCGTGACCAACCTCTGGCAGGGAGCGGTCGGCGGCCATCTGGCGGCGCTGCTCGGGCGCTTCGGCGTCGCCCTCGCGATCATCCCGGCCACCACGTGGATCGGGTACCACTACGTCTTCTCCGAAGCGCCGCAGGCGATGGATCGAGTGCTCGGGGTGGCGCTGCTCGTCTATGCGGGGCTCGGGCTGCGGGCGGTGCGGATCCCGGCGCCGGCACGGGCGGAGCCGGTGCTGACCCCGCTCGTCGGCGTCGTCAACGGATTGATCACCGGCGTGACCGGGACCTTCGTGATCCCCATCGTGATGTACCTGGAAGCGCTCGGCCTCGACCGGGACGAGCTCGTACAGATGATGGGCATCACCTTCAGCGTCTCCACCGCCGCCCTGGCCGCGGTGCTCATCCTGCACGACGCATACCGGGTCGATGCGGGTTTCGTGTCCGCGGCGGCGGTGGCGCCGGCAATCGCCGGCATGATGCTCGGCGCGAGGCTGCGCGCCCGTCTGGCGCCGGCCACGTTTCGCAAGTGGCTGCTGGTGGGGCTCGGCGTGATTGGGCTGAAGCTGCTGGTGGCGGGGTGAAGGCCGAAGCTGCCGGCGATTGCGTGAAGCGAGCCGACCGTCTCCGGCTTTGGAGGCGGTCGTCGGCGGGTGTCGGCTCCCGACGGTTCAACGCTCCGCCCATCCGCGGCTCAGGCTCCCGCGTCTGGCATCGTCGTCGAGTACGCGGGCGCACGACTCCCAGTCCACCGGGCGGACCTCGTGGTACCGGAGCGCGAAGGGATGTTCGTCCGGCACCGCGTCGATGGTCCGCTTCGCTTGCTCGATCTCGCCCAGCGCCACCCGGACCCAGACGTCTTCGAGGGTGTCCGGAAGCTGGCCGAAGAGCCGGGAGATGCTCTCCAGGCGCTCCGAGAGGAGCCGGCGTACCCGATCCTCGACCGAGTTCGCGTAGCGCATGTTGCAGACGTCCACTTCGGGGCGAATCTGCCCGATGCGCTGGATGCGGCCCTTGCGCTGTTCGAGGCGGGAGGGGTTCCAGGGCAGGTCCAGGTTGACGAGGGCGCCGAGCCGTTGCAGGTTCAGCCCCTCCGATGCCGCGTCCGTGCCGAGCAGCAGCCGCACTTCGCCCCGGCGCACGCCGTCCTTCAGCGCGTCGCGGGGCCGGGGTTCGAAGGCGCCGCGGCGCATCACCCCCGAACGGCCCGCGCCCGCGTAGACGCCGATGGCCTCGTCCGGAAGCTCGCGGGTGAGCCGGTCGGCCAGCCACCACACCGAGTCGTAGTACTGGCTGAAGACGATGCAGCCGCGCGCAAGCCAGCCTTCCTCCACGAGCAGGCGCACCACGGCGGCGTACTTCGGGTCCTGATCCCGGTTCGCTTCCATGGCCCGGGCAAGCCCGGCCAGCACCCGGCGTTCCTCGCCCGTCAGGGTGCGAAGCCCGCCGTCCGTTTCCTCCTGGCCGTCGTCCCCATCGTATCCATCGTATCCGTCGTCCTCGTCGTAGCCTCCGCCGGAGTCCTCCCAGCCGTCGAGGATGCGGGCGACCGTCAGCCGCCCCGCCTCCATCGTGCTGCCCATGCGGCGGAGCAGCATGGTGCGGAAGAACCCCGTGTTCGCACGTTGGGCGAGCAGCCGGCAGAACGCCTCCGCCTGGGCACAGGCGTCTTCGAGGAAGGGCGGCAGCACGATCGCGTCCTCGTCCGATTCGCCGTGCAGCCGGACCGCCACCGGGGTCAGCAGCGGCTCACCCGTCTCGGGGTCGATGGTGTTCTCGAGATGCTCGCGGGTGCGAAGGACGATGGTGCGGATGTAGGGGTTGTGGCGCTCGACGAAGAGGTCGAAACCGCCCTCGATCCGCTGCCGGTCCGGCGGGCGCAACCTGTCGACCAGGTTCCCCGGCGCATACGCGGCCTCGTCCGGCAGGGAGAGCGATCGGCGGAGGATCTCGAAGTCCCTCCCTTCGGAGCGGGGAGGGAAGGGGTTGCGCAGCCAGTCCCAGCGCTCGTGGAAATCGGTGGGCGGGGGCGCGTTGCCGAGCAGCAAATCGAGGGATGCCTTGGCGTTGCGCCAGCGGCTGCCGGGGGCGCCGAGCACCGCGGGCGAGCCCTGGGCGAGGGCGTCGAGGAGATCGTATGCCTCCACGGGATGGAGCTGGACCGGGGTGGCGGTCGCGAGCAGCAGGCTCTTGGTGCGGGGCGAGATCTCCCGGAGGAACTTCAGGAGGTTGTTGGGCCGCGCAGGCGCGAACGCCCGGCGGCCGGACGACAGGTTCCGGCGCCGCGCCCGGTGCGCCTCGTCGAGGATGACGCACTCGAAGCGCATCTCCACCAACCATTTGGCGGCCTCGGCGTTGCCGGTGACGAGGCCGGTGGACACGATCCCGACCCGGCGCGGGCAGCGCCGGATCGATTCGGCGCCCGCGCCCGGGTGCTCGATCCCGTGCTCGTCCACCCAGCCGCGGCCGTTCCAGAGCGCCGACGGCAGCCCGAGCAGGGTGTCCATCTCGTCCTGCCACTGCCGGAGAAGGGGCTTCGGAGCCAGGATGAGCACCGGCCCGTCGCCGGCCAGGGCCATGAGCTGCGCCGCCATCGCCAATTGCAGCGTCTTCCCGAGCCCCACCTGATCGGCCAGCACGAAGCGCGCGCCGTGCGGCCCGCGATGCGCGTCGAAGGCGAGCTTGACGAAGTGTTTCTGGTGCTCCCACAAGCCCGTTTCCTTGCGGTAGACCGGCGCCTCCACGACGACGGACGCGGGGTCCGGGTCCGGCTCTTCCCTCCAGTGGGTGAGGTCCCCGATCGGCTCGCGGCGGGACAGGCGGTCGAGGTCCCGGACGACGAAGTCCGCGAGCCGGACCGCGAAGGGCGAGGACCAGAGGGCGTCGAATTCCTCCTGCACCCATGCGACGGCCTCCGGCGAATCGTCCTCCCAGACGAGCTCGTAGTTGAGGCGGAACGCTGCCCGGGTCTCGTTCGCACTGCCGAGGAAGGAGGTCCGCCCGCCGTCCGCCCGCGTGATGACCCCCGCCTTGCCGTGGATCAGGCCGAAGGCGTCGTCGGGCAACACGCGGATCTCGATCTTCCCGGAACGCAGGAAGTCGTGGAGCCGCTTGAAGCGCGGCCGGGCGCCGTCGCCGAGCTCCTCGGGGCGCGAGTCGCACCACTCGCGGCGCATGGCGGCCTGGGCGGCCTTGGCGACTTCGACGTCGGCGCGCGCGAGCTGCGAGTTGCAGACGACCCGAATCTTGCCTTCGACGCTCTCCAGCGCCTCGCCCGCCACTTCGAGGATCGACGAGGAGAAGTAGCCGGCGATGCGGTCGTAGCTCCGGGCGCCGGCGAGCCGTGGGCTCAGGAAGCCGGTATCGAGCGGCTGGCGGCGGGAGGAATAGCGTTTCAGCATGGGGTCCAGGCGCGGCGGTGGGCAGGAGGCCGGAGCCGGCTCAGGCGCGGGCCGGATTCGCGAAGAGCGGTCGGCAGACTCGGGGCGGTCCGGCCCGAACTGCTGCTACAGTGCCAGCCATCCCACCGGACCGAACAAACCCCACCGAGGCGGCCCAAACACGGAATTTCCGACACCCCCGGACAGGCCCCAAAAGCCCGTCATTCCCGCGAAAGCGGGAATCCATTTCAATCAAGGCCCTCGGATTCCCGCTTTCTCCCCGCTTTCGCGAGGATGACGGGGAATGACGGCCTGAAGGAGAGAGGTGGACCATTCACCTGGGCTTTGTACGTAATCAGGTGGTTCTTTACACAACGCAGCCGGGACTCACCGGCCGCGCGCCCTCACGTTGCGTGAAACAGCACTTCACGTGCGCGGCTCCTTCCACAGCCGGACGATGAAGCGCTCTCCATCTTCGACGAGATCCGGCTCGGTGCCGTTGTGCTCGCGCATCCCCCGGATGATCGTCCGCGGCACCCCCATCCCCATGTGCTCCATGTAGCCGTAGTCGCGCATGACGTCCTTCAGAAGCTCGTTCCGGGCGCTCCGGCATCCGAACCGCATCCGTTCGGGGGTGATGCCGTTCGCCAGTCGGCCGGGCGATACGATTTCCAGTCGATCCGAATAGATGCCGAGCTCGATATCCGAACCCGAAAGCAGGTAATCACGATGGACGATCGCATTGACGACCGCCTCGCGAACCACCTCCACCGGATAATCCCACCGCTCCCGCCTGCGTATGCCGTCCTCCAGCGTCACCGTCTCGATGTTGTGCCTGACGAACTCGACGGCCTGTTCCGGCAGGCCGGGTTCCAGCAGGGCGCCGTCCCCACCTTGCAGACGGACGAGCGGCCCGCGCAACTTGCGCCGTTCCTTGGCGTCGTAGTCCTTCTCCGGCCCGAAGTACGCCACCGCGTCGATCCCCGCCTGGGGGAGGAACCGGTTGGGACTGGCGCCGACGAGCAGCAGGCCGGCGACGGTCGCCGGCTGAGGGTCGTTCTCGTCGAGGAATTCGGTGTTGACGAGAAGGCGTGTCCATTCGTTCTCCCGAGCCTCACGCCACTCCCGTTCCCTGTCTTCGACGAGCGCCCTCCAATATCGCTCGTCTTCGTTCTTCGCCCAATCTTCGGTCTTCCTGCGCCATTCCTCGGATGGTGTGGATGCAGGCGCTTCCTGCTCTCGAACTTGCTCGAAGTAGTCCCGGAGCCGGCGGCGGTCCAGGTCCCGAATCGAAGTACCGGATACCGGCCGGAGCTCCAGCCGGAAGGCGCCCCGCTGCTGAAACAGGCGGCCAAGCTCCTCGGGGCTCGCCTCCCGGCTGGAGCTGCCGACCCGGACGTAATAAGTGCGATGCTGGTTGTGCCATACGTGGTGGACCCCCCAACCGCGATCGATCCGGACCTCGGCTACGTCCCGCCCGGGCTCCACGTCGCGGACGACCTCGAATCGGGGAATGAGCTCCGGACGGATCTTGTCCCGGCACGCCTGCATCACCCACTCTTCGAGCTTCCGGTATCCGCGCGGCGCTGCGTCGCCCTCTTCCGCCTGCATCGGCGGATCGCTCCGTGTCAGCCCGTGGACGCGGCCGTCGTTGCCCACGCCGAGCAGCACCCGCCCGCCCTGAAGGTTCGCGAAGGCGACGAGCTCTTTCGCGAGGGCGCGGTGGTCGATCTCGTCGCGCTTGAACTCGACGCCGGAGTTCTCACCGTGCTCGATCAGCTCGCGAAGCTCGGTCTTCGTCACCACGTCACCTCGAAGTCAGAATCCGTACTTGCGGCGCCGGCGCTCGAAGGCGTCCTCGCCCCCTTCGAGCAGCTCTTCCACCAGCTTCCTGACCGGCCGGGCGTCGATGGAGCCCATGTGCTCCGGGGCGATCTTCGCACTGCCTTCCTCCGCGTCGCCCGAAGGGCTCAGGCCCACGATGAGCTCGGCATCCCCGAGGACCGGGATGTTCGCGTTGTGGGTCGAGAACAGGAACTGGCGCCTGCGCTTCTCTTCGCGCATCCGGGGCACCACCCCTTCGGTGATGAAGCGGTTGTCCAGATCGTCCTCCGGCTGATCGACGATGAGCGGCGCGTCGGACTCCAGCAGCAACAGCAGCAGCACGGCGGTGGCCTTCTGGCCGGTGGAGAGCCGGTCCAACACCTGCCAGCTCTCCGGCTCGTCCGGGGGAGCGGTGTTGAGCTCGATCCCCGTGGTGGACGGAAGATCGAGCTCTTCGATTTGCATCAGGATCTCGTCGGAGGCTTGCGCCAGGCGTTCCGCCTGCGCGCCGGAGACGCCGAATTCGGCCGTGAGGGAATCGGCGCCCTGACGGCACGCCTGCACGAGCGCACCCGGCGACAGGCTGTCCGCTTGCCGAAGGGTGTTGATCGCCTCGGACAGCCGCCCGCCGATCCCGTCCCGGAGGAGCTGGAACAGCGATTCGCGGTTCCCGCCGAACTCGACCCGCACCCGGACCCGCCCCTTGAGCTTCCGGGTGACGCGCTTGCCGGCCCGTTCGAGCGCCCGGAATTCTTCCGCCTTGGTGTCCTCCCATTCGGCCAGCAGGTTCCGGCGGTGGTTTCGATATTCCGCTTTCGCGCGTCCCAGCGCCGCTTCCCGCTCCTTGAGAGGGCGCAACGCTTCGATTCGGCGGCGGAGCTGGATGAACTCCTCGCCGTCGATCCGGGATTTCTGGAGCGCCCGGAGCTTCTCTTCGTATGCGGACTGCACCCTGGCCTTGCGCACCTCGAATCGTTCGTGGACGCCCCGGAGCCCCTGATCGGCGCTGGCGAGCGCCGCATCAAGCGCTTGCGCCACCTTCTCGAGGTCCGCGTTCAATTGCTCCAGCATCCGGTCCGCGCCGGCCAGGATTTCCTTCCCGGGCAGATCTTCCA
Source organism: Gammaproteobacteria bacterium (assembly GCA_965204915.1). Lineage (GTDB taxonomy): Bacteria > Pseudomonadota > Gammaproteobacteria > HK1 > HK1 > HK1. The sequence goes on from OZ242023.1 coordinate 1,976,776, forward strand.
GCGCGTTCGGGGACAGGAAGGCCCGGTCGATCGGCAGCTCCTGCCGCAGCTCCTCCAAGCAGGCGCGGAACGGCTGCAAACGCTCGGGGATGGTGCCGAGCACGCGCTCTTCCCGCACCAGCAGGCTCTGTTCCTTCAGATCCCGTTCAAGACCTGCCTCCTGGTACCGCTCGAGGGTTTCCTCGAGTCCCGGGAGGGCCGCCAACCGCTCCTCGATTTGGTCGAGCTCCTTGCGCGCCCCGAGGATCCTCTCGCGCTCGCGCTCCAGCGCCCGGCGCAGCTCCCGCTTCCGGTGGGCGACGGAATCGTCCCTCTCCACGAAGCGCCCGAGCAGCCGGGTCAGCTTCTCCGGGCTCTTGGTGAGCTCCGAGATCTCGTGCTGGCCGTAGACCTCGACACCGGGAAAGACATCTGCCGCCAGGACGTGCAGCACTTCGCCGGACTTCCCGTCGCGCACGACCGGGGGATTCGGGATGGTGCGCTCGATCCGGTAGTCCCGAGGGCTCGGGCGATGGCCGCGGACGAGGAGCGATACCTTGGTGCCGTTTCGGAGCACGTGCTTGAGGATCCCCGCGTGGCCCGATCGGGCCTCTTCACCGAGGGGTTCCAGCCCGAGCACGTAGCGCAGGCTCTCGACGACGGTGGACTTGCCCGCCCCGCGTCCGCCCACCAGCACGTTCAGGTTCGGGTTGAAGCGGAACGCGGCGCCGTCCAGGAAGCCGCCCTGCCAGGCCATCGCGACGAGCTCGGAGTGTTCCTCGGGGGGCGGATCGCTGTTCAGCCGGATCCGCGAGCCGGGGTCGAGGAAGGCTTGCCGCAAGCCTTCGATGCCGACCTCCGACATCTTGATCCAGCAGGTCGCCGACGGGTCGGCCAAGTCTTCCGGGGATGCTACGTCGCGGGCGTTCACCGCCGCGAGGGCGAGGTCCGCTTCCGGTGCGTATCTGCGGGCGTAGTCGGGGTTTCGATTCCGGACGATGAGTTGGACTTCGTGCGGGAGATCCCGAACCGGGCCGGGGATCTGGATGGCGTACAGGTTCTCGTCCCTCCAGGCCAGGATCCTCGGCTGTCCCTGGAGCACCTTGAACAGTCCGCGGTCGTTCGTGGCGTGCGCCGCGACCGGGATGCCGCCTTGGCCGCAGACGCGCGCGAGGAGGTCCGAAAAGGACTCCTCACAGGGGTCGCTCGAAGGCTTCGGCGTCGCGACCCCGAATCCTCCGAGGAAGAGCTTCAGTTGTTCCTCGGTGGTCTCAGGGGGGTAGAGGCAGAGCACGTGTACCCCTTCGGCGGAGGTCAGCTCGAAGCCCGGGAAGACGGAGATGCCCCGCTCCCGGGCCACGCTTCGGATCGCGTCCACCCCGCCGACGTGGTTGTGGTCCGTCACCGCCAGCACGGTGATCCCGAGCTCTGCCGCCTTGTCCGCCAGCGCCCGCGCGTAGCCCGCTTCGTCGAGCGCCGACGCCTGCCCGCGGTACGTCCCGGCGTAATGGTGCGGATTGACCTGGAAGGCGCACTTGTGGAACTCGGCGCCGGCCGAGAGCTCCGGCACAGCGGCGATGGGATCGTCTGTGCTCAAGCTCCCTCTCCTGAATTCCAGGCCGGCGCTTGGCGGAAGCAAGAGGCAATGGCTGAAACCCCGCCATCCCGCGCGCCGATGCTGGCCGGTCCCACCAAGCGGAGGTCAGTGTACCCGCGCGGCCGTCGAACGTGATCGTTCTCCTCGCCGCCGACACCGGCGACGAGGCGGATGGCGGCGGCGTCTTCTCGGCAGTGGCCGGCGTCGATGGCTGCGGGAGAACGGAGGATGATGATCAGCGCCTCGCCCATCACTTCGACGAGGGAGAGGGACAAGCACCCGTCGATGCGATCGCGGCTCCGGACGCCGGTGAGCGGTTCGGCCGGGAAGCCCGCGTCGAGCGGCTGGCAGGGGAGGGCCATCGCCTGGGAATGAAACGTCAGCGGGATCGGCGCTCATCAGCCATGAATCGGAGCGGCATCGTCTTCGAGCCACAGCGCATCCTTGAAGTAGTCCAGCAACACGTGTCCGCCTTCGTAGTACCGCTTGACCTCCTCCAGGGTCGCGCTGCTACCCCGACCGTGGGCTACGCTGTTCCGGTTGTCCACGATGCTGCTGTACATGGACTCGGCCTGTCTGTTTTCGTCGCGCCGCCGATCGAACTTGTCCTTGTGGGCTCGTCCGAATTGCGCAAGCGTACCCGCGACGTCCGACGGCTTCAGACCACGAGGAGCTCTTCGGATATGACTCTCGACGTATTCGTTGATCGACCTGTCGCTTACGGAGGAGCATCGTTCCCTGATCAACTCTCTGAACTTCCTCTCGAATTCCGCGCAGATAAGTATCAGAAGGGAGTGCGTCAACAAGCTCTCGATTTCCTTGTCGGTCGCATTCGCAGACGAGAGGTACTTCACCCCGGATTATTCACCATACGACTCTCCTATGGTCCGATTTTCGATAGTTTCACTCCCGCGTAGCCTTGTACCGCCCCAATCACTCCCAATCCACCTCAATCGACCAACAAGATGAGCCGATTTCCCACTTGTCCACTGCTCCTTTTTAATAATTGGACACCATTCGCTTCTTTATGACAACAGACAGACGTAGCGACCCCCGCCGCCTTGCAGCAATCCCTTCATTCGCCAACCCAACCCATACTCTATACAGGCACCCAATGCAGACGAGTCAATACCCTCCACAATCGACGCCATGCCGACACCGCACTCTCACAAAGAATGAACACCACACGCCTCCCCTCACATTGCACCCGACTCGCCACCCGCAACACCTCATCTCGATAACGACGCAAGCTCCACCCCCGATGCGTCGCCCTCTCCATCACACTACGCCCCAGATGCATCAGCTCATACACCAGAAGATTCAACACAAACAACGCCTCGTTGTGCGACCGTACCCCCACCTCTTCATCCCTCTCCCGAACCTCAAGCTTCCGCCCGCGATAGTGCGTCTTCGCACGACTCACCGACGACAGCGCAGGGCGCAGTACATCCATCAGCTCCCCCATGTGCCCTTCCGCCTTCCCCCGCTTGCGGTACATCGACAGCAAACGATGTCCATCCCAACGCCTCTCGTCCAGGTTCGTCAGCAACCAGAAATGGTCCAGAAACAGCTCCCCCTCCCGCTCCAGCACCACCAACACCACTCGACGCCCCTTCTCCCAACTCTCCGCTCGGTATCGATGCTCGTAACACCATATCCGCGGCTCCCGCGGCGGACGCCCCGGCGGACGAGCCAGATACGGCCTCGCCATCCGGTCCAACACCGCATTGCCCTTCAAGCGCGCCACATACCTCACCCCTCCCTCCTCCAGCCCCCTCAACAACCCCGCCTCCGGAAACCCCGCATCCATCCGCACCACCACCGACTCGCACAGCCGACCCCGACACCGCTCCACCACTCCAACGACGAACTCCAATGCCCCATGCCCCAAATACGACGCCCCGCAACGAAGCTCCCCGTCCAGCAGATCCCCCGTCTCCCCACTGCTCGCCACCAACGCCTGGTACATCCGCCGACGGTAATACCCGTTCCATTCACTCCCAGGCTGGCCACCGTGCACCTCCACCGGCAACCCGTCCACGTCAATGTACAGCGTCTTCTTCCGCCTCCCCCCATTGCTCATCCGCAGCCGGCGACACGCCAGCTCCGTCACCGCCTCATGCAGCACCGCCAAGTTCCCCTCCCCACTCAACACCCCCAACAGCCGCGACAGCGTCGGCTGCGACGCCAGCACCTCATCCTCTTCCAGCGGCCTCGGGCCCTCATGGCAATCATTCCCCACCCGAAGGCTCGGGTCATGACGAAGACGGTCCGCATCATCCTGGTCCCGCCATCCTTGCCCCATCAACAGCAACTGCGTGCGCAGCAGCTCCTCCAACGGATAGCGAATCAAATCTCGATTGCGCGGGTCATGAAGGCGCTCGGCCAACCACCCGATGATGCCGCTACGTTCCATTATCTCGCGTTGAACCAACGCACCCGTCTCCGCGCTGAGATGTTCGGGACGAGTTTCAATGGACACCGCCGGATTGAACAATGGCGAAAACAGCGCTATGGTTCCTTTCATGGCGTGCTCCGTGGATCTGTGGTGCGGTTTGGACTAACACCATGATCTTACTACAGATCTCGGGCACGCCATACCCCCTTCTACGATCCTTTGTGAATAATGCGGGTTCACACACCTTTCCAGTGCGGCGTCGACCCGTTCGATACGCATGTCGGAAGCCGCCGGCCCTATGCATCGAAAAGCTGCTCGGCAGCTTGACGGAGCCGACCTTGCACGACATCTATATTCGTGGTGGAACTGCGAGTATTTCTCTCGAATCTTTCATCTCTAACAAGCGACTCGTAACGATTCTTGACATCTTTCGGTATACTGTCCAGGTTATTGGAAAAAGCAGTCATTACAGCGTCGAATACCGCCGCGTTCAATCCGGCACGAACATGGAATGGTCTTTCGCCGAGCTCGCTGACCACGGCTTCACATGTCCTCTCGAAGAGGTTGCGGCTGCTCTGCAGCGCATTCTTCTTCGGCTCTCTGTTTTTCTGCATGAATTTGGAAAGAAAGTCTTTCATTGGATTCTTGTATGAGGCCGGTTCCCTCATTGCCAGAAATCTCAAAATGAGCTCCACATCCCTCTTACGTGCATCGGGTTCCTTCTTGCCCAGAATCATACGCCAGTTGTCCAATTCGTTGAGTTCATCGAGAAAGCCGGAAAATGTTCCATGGTAGACGCAGTTCCGAATCTCCTGATTGGCCAGAAAGGTCCCACCGGTGTTCAGCCGCTCGAAGATGTGGTACATGCTGGTATCGTCCTCGGGATCGAGCTGTTGCACGATGAAGGTCCGGAGGACGGAATTTTTCAGTTTTCTCTGATCTTCCTCCAGGAGATCTTCGAAGGCCCTGTCACGAAATGGACTCTGCTGGTTGAGCCCTTTCAGTTGGAACACTGCGCGCCTGCCTTTCTTCTCCGGTCCGAAATACCCCTCGAAGTAGAAGAATATGCTTTTCAGCCGTTGCTGTCCGTCGATGACGAAGTACTTGTGACTCCGGCGTTCGCTGTAGAAGAACACGGCGGGCACCGGCAGCCCGACCAGGAACGACTCGATGAGCTTGCTGGCTTGGGGCTGCTTCCAGACGAAACGCCGCTGGAAGTCGGGGATCCGTATCTCGTCCGATTTCCATTTCTGATGCAGTCCTTCCAGCGTGTAGTCCGCCGGATAGGTGTATATCTGATAGTCGGGAGGAGCGCTCTCGTAGTCCTCCTCCTCGGAAGCCACCGGTTCCAGATCCAGGCCGGCGTCATGGTCGTTGGCAGTCATCGGCTTTTCCTTCCCGATTATCACGGTGCGTCTTGAATATGGAATCCACCAGGCGTCCGCAACCGGACGTCAACCTCGCCAACACCCTCAGTTGATCCTGGCACGACACGCTCGGCGACTCCGTCGGATAGTTGACCCTGTGGGAGACCTCTCCCCACAATTCTTCCGTCAGGGATCGAACCTGAAGCTCACAGGTGATCCTCTTTTTCTGGTTGGCCACTATATCGTAGTGTACCGTCGTATACATGGAATCTCTTTGCACCGGTTCGACACCAACCTGGCGAAACAGATCTTCATACTCCATGTCCCAACAATACGCCTTGGGATTGCCCAATAATTCGCACTTCTGTTCTTCCAGAATACCTGACACGAGAGGATGTATGTCCGGGAACTGATCCATGTGCAAATGAATGATTCGGATGCCCGCAAAATCCGTAACTTTGTCCTCAAGATCCTGGTCTCCTGAATCCGTGAGAATTCTTTCCAACTTCGTTCGCAAACTCCCTTTATCCTTGATTCGATATTTAATGAAGTGAATAAATTTCCCGAGCTCCGGATCATTCTCGAAGTAGTCCATAAGCGATTTCGCAAACGACTCGAATAGATGCCGGTTGTCCATGAAGTACTTGGTTGCTTCGTCGACGCTGCGACGATCGGTGCTGGACAACATCAGCTTTTCTCCGCAGTCGCATGTATGATGTGTTCGGCGATGCCAAAGAACGACTTCCTTGCAGATTCCTTAAGTTTGGTGTTCGAAGTCTTACAATCCCAAATGGGTACGCCCTGGCGTTGGGCTATTTGGACGACCGATGCGAGATCCCGAACTTGACCGATCAAGGGATTTGCCGGGTGCGCCGGCGCAAGTTGCTTATCTATATTGCGCAACACGGAAGAAATATCCTTGTAAATACGGTTCCTGATTTCTTTATGATATGATTTGGCCTCCCGTGTCATGCCTTGACCATAAACCCTGAACCGCTGAGGTATGTAGCCGAGGAATTCCGGCCTCCCCTTCAGCGCCATCGCGCCGTCGGGTGCGATGGCGTCAATGGTCTCCGCGTCGGTAATCCATTTCTTGATTGTTTGGCCAAGCGTGGAAAGCGCCCGGGTGGAGAACAGGTCACAGGCCACCGGCACTATGAAGAAATTGGAATCCAACAGAAGCACCCGGTTGAGTGGACCTATGTTGGGTCCCGTATCGTAAAATACGAAATCAAAACCGCGTTGGCTGCTCAAGTGGGAAATCAGATTGTTGATTGACGAAGTGGCCCGCAACGCGCCCATGCGCCTCTTGAATCCATCGGCCCAGGCATCTCCCAGAAATTCCTCGAACTCGGAAAGCCTGATGTCACCCGGCAGTAGAGCAACGTCTCCGATCTCCGTCAGGTCCACCAGACGGACAGAGCCTGTGCTGTCGATTACGGGCTTGACCGCACTCCAGATGGTTTTGCCGTCTCGGTCGTTGGAGTGATCCAGGAGGTAGTCGACGACATCGTCCGCGAGAAGATACGAGGTGAGGTTGCATTGGGGGTCGCTATCGACCAGAAGAACCGACTTCCCCAAGGATGAAAGAGCGAACGCGATGTTCACCGCAAGTGTGGTTTTTCCGACACCGCCCTTGTGGTTGTAGATCGTGATACGGACGGGATTATTCATTCGGTCTGGCCTGTTCTTGGTCGTGATCGTTTTCTACCCGAACCGTGCGGATCCTCTTGCGAGGCCGCCTCGATGTTTGTAGCTTGACCGCTTTTGCAGCGTCACGATCAGGCAAGGCTTCAACGTACTGCTCCCCAGGTCCGGATAACTGCTTCATGTCCTTGTTCGCTACCGCCAGGTATCCGGCACTAACGGCGTGCCTAATGGTGCTGGAAGGGTCGGACAGCTTGGCCTGGGCGGCTTCCGTGTTCAGCTTGTTTATATCGATGGTATTGAATTCAGGAGTGTCTCTGTGGTGGGTCAAGTAGTATGCAAGGCAAGCAACCCGCTCCATGTTGGTGTTCGGTTTTTTTTCAAGCAAGAACTCCTTGGGAGTCTTCTCTTTGCTTGAGAACTGCGGTTCTCGAGAGACGTTTCCGGGAGCTCGATCATCCGCATTCTTGGCAACCATAGGGTACGAATCCTCGAAGCCGAAGAAGGTTCCGATGGTCCGATACACCCTCAGCCGACTGTATGGATCGAGTGGGAGGAGATCCTGGATTACCTTGTCAACGACGGCATAGATGCTCTGGTCGTTGAGCTGATCTTGCTCCGCCATGGTCATTCCCTCCAGTGGGATGGGCTATTGGAACAGACGTGGAGAGTGCACGCAAGTTCAGCAGCAGGTTACGCCGTGAAGTCCACCGGCTGCAAGTGAACGCCTTCGACATGGCGACCCCGCTGGAAGTCGTCAGGCCACGGTGTGGATGGGACGTCAACGCCGTCATACATGGTCGTTCTCCACGGCGCCGGCGACGAGGCGGGCGGCAGTAGCGTCCGCGCGCCAGTGGTCGACGTCAATGGCCGCGAGGTAGCGGAGGACGGCGGCCAGCGCCTCGCGTTGCGGCCAGTAGTCGGGCAGCTCGGTGCGGAGCCACGTGAGGCTGTCGGCGACCTCGCCGCTCTCCGCCGCGCGCCAGACCGCGTAGAGGGCGTGGCGGACGAGGCTGCGCCCGAACGCGGTGTCGCCCAGATCGCCGCGCTTGAACTCGGAGGCGGTCTTCAGGCGGGTCCGGTTCGCCTTGCCGGTGTGGAGCAGGGAGCGGTAGTCGCGGACGCCGAAGCCGCGGGCGAACTCCTGGTAGACGCCGGAGCGGAAGTCGCCGTGGCATTCGACGTCGAGCCCCTTGACGTAGAGCTTTTCCTCGGGGGCGAGCCCGCGCCACAGGTGATCCGGCAGGCCCGCGGGGACGAGGAAGTTGCTCGCCGTGCGCACCGCGTCTCCGATGATCTTCTCGATGGGGTTGGGTTCGTCGCGGCGCCGTTCCCGCGACAGCTCATAAGATACGTCGATGTCCTCGATCGAGCCGTACTGCGTCAGCACCCGGAGCGCCGCCGCGTAGGCGGCAAGCTGGTAGTCGGCATCGGAGAAGTTCGGGTCCTCGCGGTCGTCGAGTGCCAGCATGGAGGCAAGCTGGCGCTCCACCTCGGCCTCCACGTCCGGGACCACTTCATCCAGGAACGCCGTCTCCCCGGTGGTCTGCTTGCGCAGCACCATCAGCACGGTGCCCTGGACGTAGTTGCCTTCCTTGAGCGCGGACTCGGTTTCCGTCGCGATGGTCCACGCGGCGGTCACGCGCAGGCCGGCGGCCCAGAGGATGAGGGTGAGATCGGCCCAGACCGATGCATCCTGGTGGGTGAACATGACGACCTGGAGGCCGTTGTCCGGCATGTGTGCCGTGAGGTTGCGGTAGCAGTCCACCATGCTGCGCCGGAAGTTTGCGTCCGTACCCCGAATAGCGAAGACACGCTTACTGTCGGTGTACCAGCTTGGGAAGATCTCCGGTAGCCATTTCTCGTACCATGCGAGGAAGAATTCGGAGAGTTCATGATAATTGACAGCATCCGCGTAAGGAGGATCCGTTAGCCATATGTCCCTCTCTATCGTAGTCGCACGCGCGTCTATCGCTATCGCCGTTCCATGCCCCGCGATCTTGTAGACGGCGAGATCCAACAGGAACGCATTATCAAGTGCCGACAAGCCTCGACAGGCAAAGCTCAACATGGTGTTGAGCGCTTGGTTGCTGAATACCTGTTCGCTCTTTTCATTTGCGCTATGTGGATGCCATCGAGATAGGCGCGAGTTGTAGTCCGCGCAACGGGAAAGCCCCAGGATTGATGCCAGTACGTCGATTTTGTTCGATGGTCTGGAACTCGCTTCCGATGACATCGCCCCGAGGGTCAGCAACTGCCTCGGCGTGAACAGATGATGCCAGTGCGTCCAGCCGCGTTCTCGCATGAGCCGCGCGGTTTCGTCTCCCGGGGTGATCTCCCGACTCGGAATGCAGCCCATCGCCTGCCATTCCGGGAAGCGTTCTCGAAGCAGCGCGAGTGCCCGCGCCTCCCGCTCCAGGTCGGCGTCATCGACGGGCCGGTACAGTGCTCCCGGAAGCGATCTCGCAAGCGCCTCGACCCGATCGTTTCTCCGAGCCGCCGCCTCCCTCGATTTCCGGAGTCGTTCCGCCGCCGCCGTCAACTCGCGCTTGGGGCGACCCGTGCTCTTCCCGGCCTCGAATTCGCGGCTCGCCTCCTCGACCGCACGGTCTTCGGCCAGCCAGTCGCGCTTGCGCAGCTCCGCGACTTCGCGTTGCTCGTCGGCTTCGAGCAATTCGACCAGAGCCGTGATCGCACATTCCAGGTCAACCCAATCCGGTACGGGAGCTTGCGGAGCATCCGGGATCGGTGCGCCCCTCCAGGGCACGGGTGTCCCGCCCATCTTGGTCGTTCCCGCGACCTCAACGCCGTCATTCCCGCGCAAACGGAAATCCAGGTGTCCTGGGAGCGCGGGCGTCTCGCCCGCATGAACATCTCGCCACGCAACCTCCGGCATGGCAGATGCCTCCCCTACGAGAGCCTTCCGCCGCCGCCCTTCCGGGACCGGCGTGCCCCTCCGGAGCGCAGGCGTCTCGCCCACCTTGGTCGTTCCCGCGACCTCGGCACCGTCATTCCCGCGCAAGCGGGAATCCAGGTGTTCCGGGACCGGCGTGCTCCCCCGGGTCACGGGCGTCCTGCCCGCATCGTCTTCGAGCCGGCAGGCCGCCCGCGCCCGCTGCTCCGCCCACAGCAGCGCGGCGAGGGAGGGCAGGCGCCAGCGTACGCAGTACAGCCGCTCCTGGAACACGTCGTCCGGCCGGGGTACGAGGTCGTCGTTCTCCCATTGCCGCAGCCCGTGGCCCCGTCCGCCGTCCCCGCGCCGGTCGCCGCGGATGGCGGTCATCGGGGTGGAGGTGCGGCAATCGGGATTGGGACATTCCAGCCGCGACTGCTTCACCGTGCCGGCGTCGCGGGCGGCGGCGAGCGCTTCCCGGCCCACACCCGAGCGGACGTCGATGGCGAAGCGCCTCTCCGCCGGCACGGGCGTCAGCCGCGCGACGGCCCGCGTCTTCTCGCCGATGACCCAGCTCGGCGCGAGCGGCACGCGCCAGCCGCATTCGGGGCAGGCCGTCTCCGTGCAGTAGAGGAAGGCGTCGGCCCGCCAGCCGGCGGCGTCGTGCTCGATGCGCCATTCCGTCACTTGGCGGTCCACCGCCTCGAATACCTCGGTTTGCGCCGCTCGTATCCGTTCGGCGACCTCCTCGCCGCCGCCGACGATGTTCAGCGCGCCCCAGGTGAGCAGGGCGGCCACCGGGTTCAGATCGGAGCCACAGGCTTCGCAGCCGAGCCGGGCCGCCTCGAACGGCACGCTGCCGCCCCCGCAAAAGGCGTCGCCCACGCGCGGCACGCGCCCGAAGCGGCGTTCGCCCAACTCCCGCACCAGCTCGGGCAGGCTGGCCGCCTTCGTGCCCAGATGCTGGTTGACGACCTTCCAGGCGTCCGGGGACGGGCCGTCCAGATGCTCCGGCCGGTCGCAAAACTTGAGCTTTTCGTCATAGCCCATGCGCTCGAAGACGATGCGTTGCAGCCGCTCCCGGTCCGCGGCCTTCGTACCCGTCTTGAGCCTGGGCCGATCGGGGTCGGCGCCGGGGGCGAACCACTCGACCCGCTCCTCCGGCGAGAGCCGCCGGTACACTTCCTTGAGCGGGACGTTGCGGCTCTTGCGCCGCCACAGCCCCTCCTCGTCCATCGTGAGGAGGGCGAGGAACACGTCACGGTCCTTCCGCGGATCGTTCGAGGCGGGCATCAGCAGCCCAAGGATGATCGCCCGCACCATCACGAGCGGCTTGCGGCCCCACCACTTGCCGAGGCCGGTCAGGGTCTGGCTGTAGTTCGCCTTGCGCTCCTTGTAGCTCTCCTTCGACAGCCGCGAGACGGGAAATTGCGTCTCGATGAAGGTCGGGGAGGTGTTCACGTTCGTCCGGAATGATCAGCTATTCGCCGCCGCGGCAATGCGCTGGTTGACGTCTTCGTCACCGATGTACCAGACGTCCACGGCGTGGGACGCCGCAGCTTCTTGCAGCTTCCTGTCCGCGGTCACGAGCGGCACGCCTTCGGCTTCGGCGCACGCGAGATAGAGACAGTCGTAGACGGGGTGGTCGAGTGCCAAGGCGATGGTCGTCGCCGGCACGATGAGCTCCGCGGAGGGACGCAGCGTCACCACGTCCGAAAGGGCGGTGAGCCCGGCAAGGTAGGGCCGAGCGTCCGGTATTTCCTTGCGCCGCGTCTTCTTCCATATCACGTTGGCCGCCTCCGTGAGTATGAAGCTGGGGGCGTGCAGGACGATGCGGGGCGTCAGAAGCCGTCGGGCCTCGGCCGTATGGGATTCCGTGAAGAACCACTTGACCGCTATGCACGCGTCGACGATCAGCTTCAACGATCCCGGTCCTCGCGCAGGAGGGTGACGCTATCGGTTTGAGGGCGATCCTCGGTTTGGGCGCTGAGGTGCGCGGTGCGGTCGCGGAAGCCTGTAATCCGCGTTCGCCGCGAAACGTGCGCGGCCAGGACGTGACGGATCTCGCCCTCGAATGACCGGTGGTTGGCCTTCGCTTTGAGGGAAGCAACTACGTCGTCGTCGATGTTGCGTACGGTGCCGATTCCCCGTCGGAATTCCTCGACGTCGACCACCACCTGCTCCGCGTCATCCTGCGCCGCGCTGCGCATCCAGAAGCGCAGGCTGTTCGGCTTGACCATGTACATGTCATCGCCCGCGTACATCCGCAGGTTGGAAACTTGGTGGATGTTTCCGGGAAGCTCGGTGTTGGACTCCCGCGCCACGTCCGCCAGCAGCTTGCCGACTTCGTTCGGTTCTTCCTTGTATTCGGCCCAATCCTGCGTTGAGCAAAGGCGGAGTCGCAGAACGGCCAGGTCGTGGTTGCTGGCGACGAGGGCCACGCTGACCCGGCTATCCGCCTCCGTCCAATCGTCCAGGGAGGAGGTGAGAACCTGCGCGTACCCTCGCCGCTGCTCGTCGGTGGGTGGTTCCCAGATCCTCGGAAACGCCGATGGTCGGGGTTGAAGGGCAGGAACGATATACTCCCACGTCTCCTCGACGACGAGCATCTCCCGTTCCGTCAGGGCGAAGTAATCACAGGCAAGCCGATCCACCTCGTCCAGCATCCGGTCCAACAGGTTCGGTGGCTGCATCGGGTCATCCAACTTCCCGGATGCACCGTCGATCAAGGCAATCAACCCCTTGGCGGCGTTGTGCGACCTCCGTGCCTCGGGTGTGTCTTCCGGTGCGGGGAACGGCAGGTCGAGCAATTGATTCTCACGAACTTCCGGTCGTTCCGTGCCGATTGACGACGTGCTGTGAAATGCGTACCAGAACAACAATTTGCTGTTCAGAAGGGCAGCGAGCAGCTTGGCGCTCTCCCGGTCGGCGCCGGGGATGGCGATTGCTTGTATGGCATGTTGAAAGGTGAAGGGTGCCTCCGTATAAGCTGCCCTTAGTCTTCCCTTTCCGGCACGTTGGCAAATCAAAACTCGCGGCCCGTCGAATCCCTTCTCGAAGCCGCGGCGACGGACCGCTTCGTCATGGCGAGGAACCAGCGCCGCCGGATCGGGAGCGAAAATACGGAACAATTTCGCCGGCAGAAACGGCATAGTCGCCACGGCTTCGCTTCCGGTCCGTCCGTAGCTCGCATCCTCCAGGTGGTCTTCCGGTACGGGCTGAAACCCTTGGCCGATCATCCACGTTGGTTCGGAGTCTCTGTCCTGCCCCCCGTTTGACCGCCCATGTTGCGCGACCTTGGCGCGCAGCCGAGGATAAGTGGAAAGGTATCGGAACAGCTTGCTCTCCGGGCCGGTCATCCACATGCGCTTCTTGAATTCGAGCGGATCCCTCTCGACCATCACCGTGTTCAATCGCTTCTTGTCGACTTCGTTGATGCTCACGAGGCGCGTGGCGCCGGAGCTCGGGCTTGCCTTGGGCGCCCAATAGTCGAATTCGTGGGGCGCAGCGTCCGGATTGAGGCCGGCGATGAAGAGGGCCGCGGGTTGCACGGCGGCACTGAAAAGCTGGAAACGAAGATCCGCGTAGTTGACGATGCGGCGTACCCGAGCGCTCCGAAAAAGCAGGCTTCTTGCACCCAGGGCCTTCTTCGAGTGGGTGTGGAGGAAGCTCATCGCGGGAAGCAGGAACGCGATCCCGCCGTCCTTCTTCAGGTGCCGGAGCGCCTTCCAGAAAAAACCCCATGCGGCTTGCTTGTTCGGCTCCGGGAGACCGTGCTGTTCGCACCAGCCGGCCGAGGCCTCGTCGCTGCTTCGCCACGGCGGATTGCCGATCACCACGTCGTATTCGGGGCGTGCTTCCATGCGGAAGAAATCCGCTTGGCGCAGGGTCGCGCCCCACAGCCGGGGCAGCAGATTGCCGCGCCTCATCAGTTTACGGATGTCGGGAGGGCGGGCCTCCTCCAACAGGGCGACATAGAGGGAGAACGCCGCCACGCGCACCGCGCTGGCGTCGATGTCCCGGCCGCATAGCCGGTCGAGGAAGCCGCGCAGGCTGTCCCAACGGATGCTCTGCTTCGCCCTGCCAACTCGCCATTGCTCGCAGAGGCGCTTGAACAGGCATACCAGGAAAATGCCCGAGCCACAGGCCGGATCGAGGAATGTACCCTTCGTCCTGACACGCGGGTCGAGAACCTCGGGGTCGTCCCAGATCTGGGAGACGATGCTGCTCGCCAGATGCATCGGGGTGTGGAACTGGCCCTTGCGCGCCTGATCCTGCTCGCTCAGGAACCGGTCGTACACGGCGCTGATCAGCTCCACCGGGATGAATGCGAAGTTGTAGCCCCAGAGGCGGAGCTGGCCTCCTGCCGGACCCATTTCCTCCTTGCCGGAGTGGAAGCGGGCGAGCACCTTCAAGTGGCGCCGTTCGAGCCGGGGGCCGACGTCGTCGAAGGAACACGGCTTCACGAACAGGTCGCCGTTGAAATCGCGGTTGAGAGCGCGGAACAGGTCGTAGAAGGCATTGACCCTGTTTTCGTTCAGGATTTCGGCGAACGTGGAAGAGGCGCCGCCGGTGGCAGCCTCGATGTATCCCGCATCGATGACCTTCCGATCTTCCAGATACGCGATGAACATCGTCTGCATCAACAGGGCCTGGGATGCCTCCGGGACCAAGCCGCGTTCCTGAAGCAGGTGGTGCGATTGCTTGAGATTGCCCAGGAGCACGCCATCCACGCGCTGGTTCGCGTCGAACTTTTCTCCGTGCTCCTTCCAGTACCGACCGGACTCCATGCCGTAGATCAGATTCCGTACTGCAAGCGCATCTCTGACCTGGTGGAGTACGTCGATCAGGCAGGTCTCGTCGAAAGTCTCCGTGCTCTTGTCGTCCGGGGTGGCGGCGAGCGAGTAGATTCGGATCGTTTCGCCGCACACCACGGCGAGGACGCTTGCAATTCCTTGATTCCAAAGATCCGAGTGAATGCGTGCGACGCCTGCCGGGTCCACCTTCCCGGCTGCGAAGAACACCGCAGTCGGAAGGTGCTGGACGCAGAACACCGCAGCCGCGCCCAGGTCGCGCAAGGCGGTTCGTATCGGCCTCGCGTGTGGGACGTCGTCAACCTCCGTAGCGTCCTGGTAGAGATCGGGGGCACGGCGGGCGCCCAGACCCAGGCACTCCTTCCAGTCCGGCGTGAGCTGATTTTGCAGATCCAACATCCCAGGCAACTCAAGCGCCGCGGTGGCCCGCGGCGGCGGGCGTGGGTCGCATAGCGCCGGTTTCTTCGTCGGGTTCAGCGGACCGGCGACGTGCGCCGGCGGCCCTGCGCGGCGGCGCAGGGTCCTCCTGGCTCCGGCTTCCGTCCCGGCGCGGCGGACGGCCGCTCGTGGCCGCCCTTGGAGACGGCGCGGCGGCATCCTCCCGGCTCCGATCCCGCTTCCGGCGCAGGGGCTCCGAACGCTCCGCCGCCACCAGCCGGAAGATCTCGCTCTGCCGCTCCTGGCGGTCGCCGGTCACCGGGTTCTCGGTCAGCGCGAAGCGCACCGCCTTGCGCCAGCCCTTGTTCCGACCGTGCAGGGCGTGGCCGGTGGCGGCGTTGGTCATGGTGAACAGCCACCACCGCTCCTCCGGGGCGAGCCCCAGCCAGTTCCTGATCGCGGCGGGGATGAGCGCCGGGTCGGCGTCTTCCACCGCCCAGGCGAGGAGGGTCAGCTCCTTGCCCAGCAGGCGGGTGACGGGGGTGTCGCCCCGCTTCCAGCGCCCCGGCGGCAGGCCCTGCTTCCTGAGCCGGCGGTTGAATTCGACCCGTGCCTCGTCGGCGATCGCGGTCCACTTGGCGCGGGGGAGGGCCACGCGAAGCTTGACGTCCTGTGCGCCCATCCCGAGGGAGGGCGGCGCATGGCCGGTCTTCGGGTCGAAGCTCACGTGCTCGGCGACGAGCACGTCCCCGCGGTTGCCTCCGGGGACGGTGACCACGAAGTGGTGCTCCGATTCCTCGGGCCGGAAGCCGAACCCTTGCGGCTTGGCGCCCATGCCTTACCCGCCTCCCGCTGCGGACGCTGGATCGATGATTCCCTGGTCAGTGGAATCTTCGACAAGGTGACGACGCATGGTTCGCCGACCGGCCGTCGCTTCCGGTTTCCGTTCGTATTGCCATTTGGCGGGCCATCGGCGGCGGACCTTCGGTCCGCGCTTGCGGGCGGGACGCCCGCGCTCCCAGGGGGGACACGAACGCCCCGAAGGGAGCGTCGATCCCGGGCAGGCCGGGGAGGCACGAAGGCCGGAGCAGCGGGCCGAGGCGCTCATTGCTCCACGTCGTCGCGTTTGTACTCCGCCCTGGTTTCCGCGACGTGGTCGAGGAGGCGTTGGCCCGTCCCGTAGCGGATGCGCCTCGCCTCGATGGAGACCTCGCCGTCGGCGACGATCTCGCGCAAGGCTTCGACCGCCCGCTCGATGCCGGCGGCGTCCAGGGCGAGATCTTCGGAGAAGTTCAGCTCGCTCCACGTTCCGCCGCCCTCCGCCTGGACGCTGATGCGCAGGCCGCCGGCAACTCCGTCGTGCTTCTTCAGGCGGGCGATGAAGCCGTAGGCGGTGCGGGTGGTCTCGAACCGGAAGCCGGTGGGCGGCGTCCACGTCGCGGGCCGGGTCCTGTCGATGGGCCGCTCGACGGGCTGGTCGGCGATCTCGCGCCGGTGCACCTCGGACACGATGCCGTCCTTCCCGGCGACCGCGAGGATCAGGCGGGCGCCGGCCGGGACCGCGAAGGGCTCGGTGTAGGCGCCGCCCGCCACCGAGGGGTCGGAGCCGTCGGTGGTGTAGCGGATGGGCACGGCCGGCGGCGCGGCGCGGATCTCGATCATGCGCTCGCCGCTCCCGGCTTCCAACCTGCCGGGGTGGGCCTCGGCCTCCGGCATATCAGAGCGAGCCCCGGCTTCCTGCGTACCTGGGCCGTCCCCGGCTTCCAGCATACCGGGATCGTCCCCGGCCTCCGGCATACCAAAGCCGCCCCCGGCTTCCGGCATACCGGGGCCACCCCCGGCTTCCGACATACCGGGGCCGCCCTCGGCTTCCGGCATACCGGGGCGGGCCTCGGCCTCCCGCATACCAGAGCCGCCCCCGGCCTCCGGTATATCAGGACCGCCCTCGGCTTGCGGCGGGGGGCCGTCCCCGGCTCCGGACGTACCGGGGCGGGCGTCCACGTACTCGCGCGACTTCAGGGTGATGCGGTTCGACCACTCCACGGGCTCGCCGGTGTCGTGCCCGCCGGTGGAGTCCACGGCGAGGAACGAGACCTTGAGGTCGGCCGTCTCGAAGTCGCCCCCGTCGAGCTTCATCGAGGCCGGCGTGGCCTTGCCGCCGAACTCCACGTACAGGGTGTCCCCGTGGACCGGCGACAGGCGCAGCCTGGCCACCCCCGTGTCGTCGTCCCGGTGCAGCTCCCGGATGCGGACGGTGGTCGCGGGCTTCGGGAAGGGTCCCTTGTTGACGTAGCTCCCTTCCTCGCGCCAGACGTCCTTGTGGAAGCAGTCCGCCTTCATCCGGTCGAGGGCGTCGGGACGGTGCCACTGCCACCCCGGAGCGGTCGCGGCCCGGCGCCGGATCTCCGTCCACAGCATCGAGCGCTGGGTGAACAGCCTCGCCTCCACCTTCTTGCGGAAGGTCTCGCTCGCGACGTCCGTGGTGTACTTCTGCCGATCCGCGAGCGCCGCCACCACCTGCTCCTCGCCGTCGTAGCGGTTCTCCTTGAACTCCATCAGGAAGTCCACCTTCGCGAGCCGATCCCGGGTGGGGTAGTACAAGGTGGTGAAGGTCTCGCGGACGGCGCTGTGGAACTGGGCGAGGAAGCGGGGCAGGAGCTGGTCGCGCGCCTGCTGCATCTGCGGGTCGCCGTCGGACACGCCCTCCTCGTGCATCTCGCCGATGATCTGGCGGATCGCCTTGAGTTCACGCGCGCGCTCCAGGAGCGAATCGAAGGCGCGCTGCCCGGTCAGGAAGCAGATGCGGTTCCGGTAGGTGAGCTGCTCGTAGAACGCGGCGAGGTCCGGATGCAGGCCGGCCGGGTGCGGCTCGGCCACCACCAGGGTCACCCGCTCGGGGTGGACGTCGATCCCGTCCACCGCCGGTAGCGGTTGCAGGCGCTGGTAGCACGCGCCCTCGGCCGGCTCGAAGATCTCCGTCAGCCGCTCCTTGAGCTCCTTCGTGGCCTGGTCGCGGACGTAGGCGCCCGCGGTGGTGGTCACGCGGGCGATGAGGTTCTGCACGTTGCGCAGGTGCAGGCGCCCGTCGTTCGTCGCGTGCAGGTACCAGGCGGCGGTCACGAGGCGGGCGACGACCTCGTTCTGCAACCTGGAGACGTCGCGCCCCGGCGCGCACAGGTGGGCCACGATCTCGGGGACGGCGAGCCCCTTGACGGCGTTCGGGACGTTGGCGAGGGAGGCGACGAGGAGCAGCCGCATCACGTCCTGCGCGTCTTCGCTCCCGTCTCTGCCTCCGCTTCTGCCTCCGCCGAGGTTCGCGTCGATGGTCTCGGCGACCGCGTTGCCGCCCGAGGCGACGTCGTGGGCGATGGCGTTCTCCAGGGTCGGGTTGATCTGGTTGATCTCGGTCAGGGTCTCGCGGCTTCCGGGATCGAGGTCGTGGGCGGCGATGAGGTACGGGTCGTGGCCGGTGGCCCAGATCCGGGAGACGACGATCCGCATCAGCCGGATCAGCCCGCGGGTCTGCTGGAAGCCCTGGTTCTCGCGAAAGCGGCCGTAGAGGTCGCGGAGGGCGGGATGGAAGGGGTAGGACTCCGCCACCTGGCGGGCGAACTGCTCGGGCGAGGCGTTGGTCACGTCCATCTGCTTCGCCTCGCGCACCGCGCCCGCGTACCCCTGCGCGACCTCGCCGATCTCCGCCTCCTCCGGCAGGGTCTCGAAGATGCGCTTGCGCAGGATCCGATAGAACTCGTCCGTGTTCATGCGGACGGGCTCCAGGTTCATCGCGGCGCGGCCGGTCTCGGCTTCGAGGTCGTCGAGCGCGGATCCAATCCGCGCCGCCCCCGCGCCGTAGGACGCCTTGAGGTCGGAGATCACCAGGCAGACGTTGCGCAGCTCGTCCCGCCCGACCGCGACCAGGAGGTTCGACAGCGCGGTGGTGGTGACCGCGGAGAGGTCCGAGTTGCCGATGCTCTTCGAGGCCGCGTTGACGAAGTAGGGCGGCAGCTCGTCCAGCATGATGACCAGCGGCTCGCCCCGGAGGAGGTTCACCCACGCGGTCTGGCCCGGCGCGGCCAGCGGCGCGTAGTAGTCGTTGAACTGCTCCTTCCGGCCGAGCTGCCCGGCGATAGCGCCCCAGATGCCGAGCGGCGCGTCGCTCTCGCGCCCGGAGAAGGCGACCACCCGGACCGGGCCGAGATCGGGGTCCGGCGCGTAGAAGCCGCCCATGACCGCGGCCCGGTGCTCGGGGTGCTTCGCCAGCAGGCCGAGCGCGAGGAGGTTGTGGGTCTTGCCGCCGCCCATGGCCTGGGTCAGCTTGAACACGCCCTGCGCGGACTTCCCTTCCAGGCGCCGGAACCCCTCGGCGAGCAGGGTCTTCATGCCCTCCGTGACGTGGTTCTCGGCGAAGAATCCGGCCGGGTCGATACGGCCGTCGACCAGGTCGGTGAGGTCGAGCACGGTGTCGCGGCGCGCGGGGTCGAACACGCTGGCCCGCGGGGTACATGCCTGCTTGACGGTCTTCACGGGGGCATGGCCTTTGGTGCTTTTGGTGCCTTTGGTGCCTTTGGTGTTCGTTCAAGCGGCCCGGGGAGCCGGTTTGGGGGCCGGGGCAGCTTCACTTCGTGGGCCGGCAGGGGGGCGAGGGGCCTGTATGCCGTCCTTCCCTCCCATCACGGTCGTCTCCGTTGCCGATGTTCAGGTTCGACCCTGGGGATCCGGTCATTTCCAGATGTTTTCCTGGAATCTCCCGCCACTGCCGAGCATCGGGGACGGCGATCCTCCGTCAATGGATTCGCGGCGGCGACCGCGGCGGCGATCGCCTCGTCCATGGTCTCGCAAGGCGTCACCCCGAGGCGTTCGCGGAGCATCGCCCTCGCCTCGGCCGAGCCCGTGCCGTGCACGCTGAAGAAGATCGGAACGGCATGCGACCTCCGGGAGTCGGTTGAAGCCTGGTTGCCGGCGAAGCCTCCGGGAAGCGTAGCGGATAGGCGTATCCCTGTCGCCGTGTATCTTCGGAAGTAGTGCCGGATTGCCCGACTGCCGAGGTCTTTTGGTGGACCCGCACCGGATTCACGCCGTGCCGCAAGCCGGTATGATCGCGCCGGCGACGGCCGGTACGTCCCCTGCCGGGCGGAATGGTACCGGGAAGCGCAAGCCCCATGACCGGACATCGGACACCATGAACTTCGAAGAACATGCGGCGAAGCCCTTGCTCCGGGCCGCGGGCATCGCGGTTCCGCGCGGCCGGCTGGCGCGGAGCGCCGATGAGGCGCGGGAGGCGGCGGCCGAGCTGGGAGGGGCGGTGGTGGTCAAGGCCCAGATCCCCGCGGGCAAGCGCGGCAAGGCCGGCGGGATCCGCGTAGCGGGCGATGCGGCGGCGGCGCGCGATGCGGCGGAGGCGATCCTCGGCATGGAGATCGCCGGGCATCGGGTCGCGTCGGTACTGGTGGAGGAGCAGGCGGCGGTCGCGGCGGAGTATTACGCGGCGGTCCTGAACGACGCGGCGTCGAAGGGGCCGCTGGTGATGTTCTCCCCCGAAGGCGGCATGGATGTCGAGGAGGTGGCGGCGTCGATGCCCGAGCGGCTGCGGAGCGCGCCCGTGGACATTGCCCGCGGGTTCGACCTCGCATCCGCCCGTGCGATGCTCGACGGGTTGGATCTCGGTGCCGGCGACCTGTCGGCCGCTGAAGCGTCGCCCGCCGAAACGGCGGCGACCGAAGCGGCGGTCGCCGACACCCTGGTCGCGCTCTACCGCGCCTACCGCGACAACGACGCCGAGCTGCTGGAGGTCAACCCCCTCGCCCGGCTGGCGGACGGGCGGCTGGTCGCGCTCGACTGCAAGCTCGTCCTGGACGATTCCGGCATCGAGCGCCGGGAGGCGCTCGCGGAAAAGGGCAGCCCGGAACGGCTGACGGGGCTCGAAGCGCGCGGAAAGGCGCTGGGGCTGAAGTACATCGAGCTCGACGGCGACGTCGGCGTGCTCGCCAACGGCGCCGGGCTCACCATGACCACGATGGACGTGGTGACCCACCACGGGGGGCGGCCGGCGAACTTCCTGGAGATCGGCGGCGATGCGTACACGAAGGCGAAGCCGGCGCTGGAGCTCGTGCTCGACAACCCTCGCGTGAGATCCCTCGTGGTGAACTTCTGCGGCGCGTTCGCGCGCACCGACGTGATGACCGGCGGGGTGCTCGACGCCTGGGAGGTGCTCGCCCCCTCCGTTCCGATCTTCTTCAGCGTGCACGGCACGGGCTCGGCCGAGGCGAGGACGATGCTCCGGGAGCGCCTCGGGGTGACTCCGTACGAGACCATGGACGAGGCGATCGCCGCCGCGGTCGCCGCCGCTGATGCAGCGGGGCGGGACGCAGGTTGAGAAGCCGGTCGGGAGACGGCCGGGAGGCGGAGGACGGGAAGCGGCCCGGGAAGCAGGCCGGAAGACCCGCCGGCAGACGGACGGGGAGGAAGTCGGGAAGCTGACCGCGGGATGGACGGGAAGAGGGCCGGGAGGCTGGTCGGGAAACGGACGCGGCAGCAGGCCGGAAGGCCGGCGGGGAACCGGGCGCGGCAGCGGGGCGGGAAACGGGCCGGGAAGGCGGGAGGCGCATCATGATCGTTCGCGGCGGACAGCGGGTGCTCGTCCAGGGCATCACCGGAAAGCAGGGCACGTTCTGGACCGGGCGCATGCAGGAGTACGGCACCCGCATCGTGGCCGGGGTGAACCCCAAGAAGGCGGGCGCCGAGCACTGCGGGGTGCCGGTGTACGCGAGCGCCCGAGAGGCGATGCGGGAGATCGGCTTCGACGTCTCGGTGCTGTTCATCCCCCCGCTGGGGGTGAAGGCGGCGGCCCTCGACGCCATCGAGGCGGGCTGTCCGCGGCTCGTGGTCCTCACCGAGCACGTTCCGGTGCAGGACGTGATGGAGGTGCTCGCGGCGGCGCGGTCGAACGGCGCCGCGGTCGCCGGCCCCAACACCGCCGGCCTGGTCACCCCGGGCGAATGCTTCGTGGGCTTCATGCCTGCGTTCGAGCGCGACGTCTTCCGGCCCGGAAGCATCGGCGTGGTGTCGCGCAGCGGGAGCCTGGGCACGCTGATTTGCCTGAACCTCGTGCAGGCCGGCTTCGGGGAATCCGCCTTCATCGGGATCGGCGGCGACCCGATCCTCGGGACGACCACGCGCGACGCGGTGCAGGCCCTCGACGCCGACGAGCGCACCGAGGCGGTGGTCGTGGTCGGCGAGATCGGCGGGACGATGGAGGAGGACACGGCGGAGTACGTGCGCGACATGCGCAAGCCGGTGGTCGCCTTCATCGCCGGCGGCGCGTCGCCGCCGGGGAAGAAGATGGGGCATGCGGGGGCGATCGTCATGGGGGACAAGGGCACCTACGCATCGAAGCGCAAGGCCCTGGAAGCGGCCGGGGTCGAGGTGCTGGACACCCCGTCGGACGTGGGACGTGCGCTCCGTGCCGCTCTCGGGGAGCCGGATCCGTCTTGAGGGAGGCCGCGATGTGCATGCGAGGGCCAAGGATTCAATCAAGGGGCATTCGATGGATGCCGGAGCCCAGGTCGTCTGCGGCCTCGGGGGGCTGGTGGACCACATCGGGCGATTGTCTCGATCCGGGGAGCCATCCCTTGGGCGGCTCGAAGCGATCACGGGTGCAGGCTGCTCACATCCACTCCACTTCCCGATACTTCACATCACCAGCCGATGGTGGCAGCCGATAGCGGCCTTCCCGCTCAGGAATGGAACCGGAACACCGCCACCGCGCCGAAGACGCGCAGCTCGTTCGCGCTCAGGAAGGGGAACCAGTCGGCGATCTCGGCCGGCAGCGCTCCGGGGTCCGCGATCACGAAGTCCCCGGGCGGGAAGCCGAGCTCGTCGAGAAAGTACGTGAACGTCTCGAACGGGGGTTCGAGATGCTCCCAGGCGACCCGCAGGTTGAGCAGGGATTCGGCCGGCGTGCCGGGGGGCGGCTGCCGGCGCAGGCGCTGGAAGAGCCACCCGCCCTGGCGGGAGCAATGGAACGCGCCGTACAGCACGACGTGGCGGCGGCCCGGCTGGAATCTTGCCCGGAAGTTCGCCTCGATCGAGCCCTCGCGCGAGCCGGCGTCCTGCCCGCGGCGCGCGGAGAGCTGCCCGGGCCGTTCCTCGATGCCGGCGATTTCGAGGGCGGGGTTGGCCGCGAGCGCGCTGCGCAGGAGCCTGGCCACGTCGGCCCCGAGCAGCAGGACCGGATCATCGCCGGCCTCGACCCGGGCGCGCAGCCGCTCGGCCTCGCGGGCCGTGGCCTCGATCAGCAGGACGTCCGCCTTCAGCGCCGGGAACAGGCGATCGGCCAGGAAGCGGCGCAGGTACGGCTCGTGGTTCTCCCCGATGCAGAGGATCGCCGCCGGCCGCCGGTCGAACGCCGCCAGCCATTGCGGGAGGGGCTGTAGCGCATCCTCGACCCCGGCGCGGAAGGCGGCGCGTTCGGACGGCGGAAGCGCCGCGAACTCCGCAAGCGCCCTCTTCACCGACTGGTGGTGCGCGGGGAACTGGATCCGCTCGCCCGGCGGCGGCCAGGGCGTCGCGGGGCGGGTCAGGTCCACGTAGAGGGTGTGGCCCTGGAGCAGCGCGATGGCGAGCAACGGCACGCCGAGGACGACCAGCGCGATCTGCAAAGCCACGTTCTTGATGCCGGAACCTCCCCGTGTACCGAGGGCCGGAAGCGCGGCGGCGGCGGGTCGGGGCCGGGGCCGCGCCATCCGCAAGCACTGCGATTCGGAATCGCCGATTATCCGGAATGTCGCCGGTTCCGGAACCGCATCCGCGCGCCCGTGGGGTCGAAGGCGGCCTCGAAGGTCACGGCGCCGGGTGCGCGGTGCCCCGCGATGTCGACGTCGGCGCGCGGCTCCGGGTCTTCGGCGAATGCCCCCGGATCGATCATGGCCAGGGCCACGGGCCTTCCGATCCGGTAGCCGAAGGCGGCCGACGTGGTCTTGCCGATGATCCGCTCCCCGAGACGGACCGGCTCGCCGCCCAGCGGCACGGCGTCCGGGTCGTCGAGGACGAGGGTGGCCAGGCGCTGCCTCGGCGGCAGGCCCTCGAGCCGCGCCAGCGCCTCCCGGCCGAGGAAGTCCTTGTCCCGCCGGACGGCGAAATCGAGCCCGGCTTCGAGCGGCGTCACCCCGGTGTCCAGGTCCGGGCCGTACGCAGGAAAGCGCTTCTCGATCCGCATCGAGGTCTGGGCCAGTAGGCCGGAAGGGCGGGCGCCGGCCGCGTGGAGCGCGTCGTACACCGCGCCCGCCCGACCGGCGGGGCAGGTGATCTCCCATCCGGGCTCGCCCACGTAGGACAGCCGCACGGCGCGCACGGGGACACCGGCGACCCGGGCCTCGCCGTGTCGGAAGTAGCCGAGCGCGTTCAACCCCCCGGCACCGGCCGCCTCGGCGACCCGCGCGGCCTCCGGCCCCATCAGGGCGAGGACGGCCCAGGTCCCGGTCTCGTCCTCCAGGGTCACGGCCTCGCCGAGGTCCAGGTTTCGCCTCAGCCAAGCCAGATCGCGCTTGACCGCCGCGGTGCCGACACAGAGCCGGTAGTCGTCCTCGCCGAGCCGCTGTGCGGTCAGGTCGCTCTCGATGCCGCCCCGCTCGTTCAGCATGAGGGTGTAGATCGCGCGTCCCGGGGGCCGTGCCATGTCGTTGGTGCACACCCGGTCGAGGAAGGCTTCCGCGCCCCGGCCGGTGACCCGGATCTTGCCGAGGGGGGACTGGTCGAAGACGGCGACGCGCTCGTGCGCCTGCTCGACCTCCCGCCCCACCTGCTCGAACCAGACGGGCTTGCCGAAGGTGGGCACGGGCTCCCCGCTGCTGCCGAAGAAGAGCGGGCGCTCGAAGCCGTAGACCTGCCCGAAATGGGCCTTCGCCGCCCGCCACCGGTCGTCGAGCGGCCCCGACTTCAGCCACCGGCTCGTGGTCCACTGGCGTACCGGGTAGCTGATCTCGTAATGCTTGCCCAGCACCTCCGGCGCCCGTTCGGCCAAGGCCGCCGCGGAATGGAAGCAGGCCGGGAAGCGCATCGGGTCCGCCTCGTGCAGATCCATCGGCGGATGGCCGTGGACGATGCAGTGGGCCAGCGCCATGCCCGCGCCGCCGCCGGTGGCCACCCCCACCGAGTTCATGCCGCAGCCGAGGAACAGCCCCCGGGTCTCCGCCGTCTCCCCCAGCAGGAAGGAGCCGTCCGGCGTGAAGCTCTCGGGGCCGTTGAGCAGCATCTTCACTCCCGCGGTCTCCAGCACCGGCAGCCGGTGCAGGGCGTTCCGCATCATCGGCTCGAAGTGGTCCCAGTCCTCCGGCAGCAACCGGAAGGCGGAGTCCTCGCCGAGCCGCTCGGGATCGAGCGCCTTGCCGAGCGGCTCGAAGCAGCCGACCAGCAGCCCGCCCGAATCGTCCCGGACGTAGAGACGGCCGTCGTGGTCGGACAGGGTCGGCAGGTGGCCTTCCACGCCGTCGATGGGGCGGGTGAGCAGGTAGAAGTGCTCGCAGGGCCAGACCGGAACCTCGGCGCTGGCCATCGCCCCCACCTTGCGGCTCCACAGTCCGGCGCAGACGGCCACCGCGTCGCAGCGCACCGCGCCCCGCGCCGTCTCGACCCCGGTGATCCGGCCGCCGCCGGTCACGATGCCGGTCACGCCGGTGTCCTCGAAGATCCGCGCGCCCCGGGCTCTGGCCCCCTTGGCCAGGGCCGCACACAGATCGGAGGGGCCGACCCGCCCATCGTCGGGGGACCAGACGGCGCCGATCACGTCCTCCG
Organism: Gammaproteobacteria bacterium; assembly: GCA_965204915.1. GTDB lineage: Bacteria > Pseudomonadota > Gammaproteobacteria > HK1 > HK1 > HK1. Next base: position 2,002,637 of record OZ242023.1, read on the forward strand.
CGTTCATCAGCGGCCAGCGCTCCTTCGCCTCGCCGGCCGGGATGGCTCGGGCGCGCACCCCGAACAGGTGCGCCAGCGCCTCCTGGCGCCGGACGTGGACGAGCCGGTCTTCGGTGGTGGCGATGGACAGCGAGCCCTTGCCGATCCATCCGGTGGCCTGCCCGGTCTCCTCTTCGAGCCCCGCGTAGAGGGAGATGGAGCAGCGGATGAGGTCGGTGAGGTTGCGGGTCGAGCGCAACGCCCGCACCTGGGCGGCGGAGTGCCACGTGGTGCCGGAGGTCAGTTGGCTCCGCTCCAGCAGGACGGCGTCGGAGACCCCCGCCTTGGCCAGGTGGTAGAGGGTCGAGCAGCCCATGACCCCGCCGCCGATGACGACGACGGAGGCATGGGAGGGGAGGGCGGCTTCGGACATGGCGTGCTCTTGCAGGGTCCGGGCGAGGGGCGAGGTGTCCCGGGGAGCCGGCCGTTCGGCCCCGGTTCGTGCTGCCGCGCGACCACCGGCAGGGACCGGGCGGGACGTCCCGGGGAGTCGCCCGGTTGCGCCGGGCCTGCCTTCGCAGAAATAGGGCGCCTTCGGCTGGTACGCGGAGAATGTTTCACGGATACCCGCGGCGCGCTACCCTCTGCCTGGGGACCGGGGCGGATCACCGGGGCGGATCACCGGGGCAGGAATCGGCGGATGAATCTGAACCGCCCCGGGAATCCCGGAGGGCGATTGGCTTGAGTCAGGCAGCCGTCGCCGACCCTTGCAGTTGGTGGTAGTAGTGACGACAGAGGAACCCTTTGTGGCTACGCTGAGTCTTCTTGCCGGCCAGATCGACGTTCCGCCGATGACCACCGCGGCCGAGCGGGACCGGCACCTGGATCGCGTGGCGGCGAAGATCCGGGCGCGGCTGGAGCAGCGGCACCATGATCTGGTGGTGCTGCCGGAGCTGTCGAGCATCGACTACTCGCGGGCCAGCTTCGACCGGCTTGCGGTTCTGGCCGAGCCGCTGGACGGCCCGTCCTTCCACACGTTCGGCGCTCTGGCGCGGGAGCTCGAGACCGCGATCGTCTATGGAATGCCGCGGCGCGGGGCTGGCGCCTGCTATATCTCCCAGGTCGCCGTCGATGCCCGCGGCGAGCGGATCGGCTTCTACGACAAGCTGCACGTCGCGCAATTCGGCGCGTCCATGGAGAAGGACTACTTCATCCGCGGCGACCACCTGTTCGTCTTCCGTCTCGCGGGGGTCACCATCGCCCCCGTCATCTGCTACGACATCCGGTTCCCGGAGCTGACCCGAATCCTTGCCCTCGATCACGGCGTGCAGCTCGTGCTGCATTGCGGCGCCTATGCCCGCGACGAATCTTTCCACACCTGGCACCATTTCTCGGTGTCCCGGGCCATGGAGAACCAGATCTGCCTCCTCAGCCTCAACCGGGCCGGGGAGAGCTACGGCGATTCGCTCTTCTGCCCGCCATGGGTCGATCGGAACAACCCGGGGGTCCGTTTTCCGCAAACCGCGGAGGCATTTGAGACCATCGAGATCGACACGGCCCTGATCGAGGGTGTCCGGGAGGCGTATCCGTTCCTGGAGGACCGGCTCGGCGACTACTCCGGGATCGCTCCGGGGTGACTCCGCTCCCGGCAAGGTCGCGGTGGTGTGCCGCTCCCCCGGATCAGCCGGAGCCGATGCCCGCGAACAGATCGTCGAGGGTTCTCGCCACCTCGTACCGGGCGGGCGGCTCCGCCACTCCGAGGGCGTCGAAATGCGCCTTCCCGCACTGGATCCTGGCGCCTTCGGGGCCGCGAAGATCGCCGGCGAACAGGCTGCCTTTCGTTTCGACCACGAGGTACAGCCGCTCCCCCTCTTCGGAATCGATCAGGACGGCCCAGTCCGGGTTGTAGCTGCCCAGCGGCGTCGGGACCGTGAACCAGCCGGGCAGCTTGGCGTACACCCTGACGGCGGGGTTCTTCTCGAGCTGCTCCGCGAAGGCGGCCTCGATGCCGGAGTCGCAGACCACCTGCTCGTAGACCGACTTCTTCGTCCGCGAGAGCATGTTCTTCAGGTAGCCGGTCAGCTCCTCGCTCTCGAAGAGCTCCTGTGCGTAGTACTCGTCGTCTCCCAGGCGCCGGTACTTGATGCCGTCCACCAGGGCGGAGCGCTTGCAGCGGTCGATCGCCTCGGCGGCCCGCTCGATGAAGCGCTGCGGATTGCGCTTGAAGTCGTCGAGGCGTCCGCTCCCGCAGAGGATGCGCCGGATGCTCCGCCGCGTGAGCTGCGTCCGGTCCTGGAGCTCCGTCAGCACGTCGGGCAGCTCGACGCCGGCCTCGTCCGGCAGCATGGCGGCCGACTCGGCGCTCTCGGTCGCCTCCACCCCGGACCGGCCGATGGCCAGATCGGCCTTGCGCCACCGGAGCCGGGTCCTCGGAATTGCCGGGGCGTCCCGGAGCGCCCGGGTGCATTGCGCGAGCAGCTCTTCGTTGTCGAACACCACGTGGTAGGTGGTCCTGTGCTTGATCCGATCCCAGAGGGCCTTGAACTCGGGACTGTGCAGGATCGCCCGGCGGGGGCGGACGGGGCGGCGCTCGTCCGCGTTCCTGATCTCCAGGCGCCCGGCGAGCCTGCGCAGCGCCCTGGTGATATGCGCGTGATGGGCCGCGAATTCGGCGGGTAGCCTGAAGGTGTCGTCCGCGAGCGCCTGTCGGAGGGAGTCCCGTATCCGCCCGGTCCCGTCGATATGGCCTTCCGCCTTCAGATGCTCCCAGAGAGTCTTCGACGCCTCGACGCCGAGCGCCGCGATCCGTCCATCCTCGCCGACGACCGGAACGGCCGCGAACTGGTGCGCCTCCACGACGCCGAACCGGACCCCCGTGTCGTTCTCGATCTCCTGTTGCAGGCTCTCCGCGAACTCCTCGTAGCTCTCCGTGGCGACGACGGTGAGGGTGTTGACGTCGAAGCCGCGCAGGCGTTCGCCTTCCTGGTTGACGCACAGGCGCAGGCCCCGCCCGATCGTCTGCCGCCTCTCGCGCTCGGTCCGGATGTCGCGCAGCGTGCAGATCTGGAAGACGTTGGGGTTGTCCCAGCCCTCGCGTAGCGCCGAATGGGAGAAGATGAACCGCAGCGGCGTTTCGAGGCTCAGGAGCTTCTCCTTCTCCCTCATGATCAGGTGGTAGGCGCGTTCGGCGTTGTCCCGGTGGGTCTGGTTGTTCTCCGCGGTATCCGTCCAGCCGCCTTTCCTGTCGATGGAGAAGTAGCCGTCGTGGACGGCCTCGATGGATTCGCCATCGTCGAGGTCCACACCGTCGAACAGGATCCGATGGTCCGGATGGCGGGCGAGGCGCCGGTACTCCTCCTCGAAGATCCGGGCGTAGTCTCCCTTGACGGGATTGCCCTCGTCGTCGTACTTCCGGTACCGGTCCACCGCATCGACGAAGAAGAGGCTCAGCACCTTGATTCCCTGGGGGCGCAGGCGCTTCTCCTTGTCGAGATGCTCCCGGATGGTCCGGCGGATCATCTGGCGCTGGACCGCGAGGGCGTCCAGGTCGCCCCAGGCTTCTCCCAACCGGAGGGAGCGTTCCCCGCCGGGTACGCGGAGCTCGACGAACTCGTTCCCTCTCTCGGCGCGGATCTCGCCGATGCAGCAATCACGGTAGATGCCGCGCTTCGTCGCCTGTTCGAGATCCTCGCCGTCCTGGACCACCTTCGTTCGACGCCGGACCTTGCCCGCCACCTCGACGTCGATCTCGACCCTGGCGCTGACCGTCCCGCGCCGGTTGCTCGTCGACACCAGGCGGACGTAGGGCCGGTTGTGGGCGTCCTGGACGGTGGCCGACGCCACCTCGATCTGCTTCACCAGCTTGCGTTCGTATGCGTCGACGGCGTTGAGCCGGTAGACCATGTGGTGCCGGTCCGTATGCGTTGCGGAATACCGCAGCGTGCACAGCGGGTGCATGGCGGCCAGGGCTTCCCGGCCGCGCCCCTGCAACCCGCCGTCCACGCTCTGCGGCTCGTCCACGATGAGGACCGGCCGCGTCGCCCGGATGAGCTCGATCGGCTTCTCGCCGCCGGTCCTTTCGCTGTGCTTGTAGAGGTTGTTGACGTCCTTCTTGTTGATGGCGCCGACCGTCATCACCATGATCCGGATCTGCGGGCTGGTGGCGAAGTTCCGGATCCGGCCCAGCCTGGCGGAGTCGTAGAGGAAGTATTCGAACGGCGCTCCCGAGTAGAGCGCCCGGAAGTGTTCCTCCGTGATCCGGAGCGACTTGTAGACGCCTTCCTTGATCGCGACCGAGGGCACGACGATGACGAACTTGGTGAAGCCGTAGCGTTTGTTCAGCTCGAAGATCGTGCGCAGGTACACGTAGGTCTTGCCGGTCCCCGTCTCCATCTCCACGCTGAAGTCACCGGAGGCCAAGGTCCCGGAAGGCGCCAGGCCGTTGCGGAGCTGGACGGCGCGCAGGTTGTCGAGGACTTCCGCGTCGGACAGGGCGAGCCGGTTGCCGACGCCGAGGCCGTCTTCGGCAAGGGCGAGCTCCCCTTGGGACTCCCGGGGGCCTCGCGTGACGGTGAATTCGGTACGGCAGACTTCCTGCCCTCGGAACAGGCCGCAGACGGCGTCGACCGCTTGGCGCTGGAAGTCGAGATCGGGCTCGAAGTGGAGCTTCATCGAACGTATCCGTCGCGCCGCCCGATTACGGTGGCTTCGCCATGCCGATGCTTGCCTGTGTTCACGATGGATCGTCAGGCCAACATCAGGCGCTCGCCCTTGGGCTCCGGGACTGGATCGCCGAACTCCCGGGCGGTGTCGATCCAGAGCGCCATCGCTTCATTGACGTGCTTGAGCGCGGCATCCTGCGTGTCGCCATGGGCCATGCACCCCGGAAGCTCCGGCACTTCAGCCACGAAGGCATCGTCCGCGTTGCTCCAATAGAGGATTACCTCGTATTTGCAGACCAATTTCACACCTCCACCTTGTGTTCGGAGTCATGCGAAAAACCATCTTATCTAACGGGATTTCGTGCGTCTGTATCAAAATCAGAGCCTGATTCTTCGGATACGTGTGTTTTCTAGTATAAAAGCTATCTTCTGATGTATGTCTTTTCGGCGATGCACCAGCGTCTGCTTCCTGTTCGCGTTTGCTTGTTGCAAACGTCAAGCAAATATCTGTATCGTTCCGGAGAAATAAATTCTGAAATAATTTCAAAATTATATCGATCCTGTCGAGATCTATGAAAAAGAATAACGCATGGACGATCCCGATACTCCAATTCATTAATCGTGAGACGAACCGTATTATTGCGAAATAGTGTCAAGGTCAGTGGCCGTTTTGAACGTGGATTGTGTTTCTCAAACAAAGTAATTTCCTTGGAGTCTTCAAGTTCAAAAAATGTCTTTGCTGCCTGGACAGGAATTTGAATCTGCTTCCCTCCAGCGCCGGTCTCTTTGGGCATGATTTCCACGACAAGATCGCCCTTTGTCACAGATCGTTTACCGACGGCAGGTTCGTTCTTCAAACTCCATGTGAATGCTGCTATCCCGGATTTGATGAGATTCTTCTCGAATTCACTACGATCGACCCGATAGACTTCCAAGTCATCCTCTTTCATCTCGGTGCTTCCTGCATGAACTTGCTTTGCCCATTTTCGAAGTTCTTTAGGGGTATCATCGGATTGAATAGTCGCTGCGAATTCGATATTGTTCAGCAGTCCATCTCGAGTGAGATTGTTGCTGCCGATCCATACTCGACACCGTGTGGAACGATCGAGCCATACTACCTTCGGATGAAACACCCCCCGATAATTCTTCATGATACGGACGGCAACACCGTCTCTGCGCATGGCTTCCAATCCATGAGGCTCCGTAATAGCGTGATCTGTGCCGACATACACAATTACCTGACGTCGCTTCCGGTCGAATTTCATCCAGCGCCGGACATCTCTGCGAATTTCGTCCCACCCTCTCATCGTTACAGCGTAGAAATAAAGGCGTAGTTTCGCATCACTCTTTTCGTGATCATCTCTCAATGTCGACAGCAATGAATCCTTGAATGCTGTCACGTCCCATTGTGCAAAAGATCCGGTAGGAAGGTAGTTTTTCATCGAGATCATATGCTCCTGATGTTCGTCAGGCCACGCTGTTCCAGAACGGCGGCCACATTCAGCTTCGCCCTGTCGTCAACAAAGCCGTTGTCCCGGAAGACGATGGTACTCTCATCGGAGGGAGGCAATTCCTTTTTCCATGATGCAATGCCGAATCCAAGATGCCGAGCCTCCTCTTGCCCAAGGCCACGTTCGAAGCAGGCAAAAAGGGTTCCGTGACCGACCGAGTACACGGCCCTGTTCGCGATTGTCCGGGATTCGACGGGAGTGCATGGATCCAGTCCCATCTTCAACAGAATCTCGAAAAGGAGGTCCTGTTCCGTGCGATCTTCCTTGACGTTCTCGACATGATCGAATATGGATTGCCCAAGATCATCGGATTCCGGTATCCACGACCGGATGTTGGAGGTATCGAGCTTCAGGACGCGAAAGCCGAGATCGCCGGTGAAAAGCGGCGTCTCCTCCTTGATCTTCTGGGCGGATCTGCGCAGCCGCTCCTTGGTCAGCTCCGCCAGATTGCGCGGTCTTCCGATCCGATCGCAGAAATCGGCGGCAGCCGCCTGGGTCTTGCCCTCCATGTCGAGCGGTTGGGGCAACTGCACCAGAATGAATCTTCGGGAGCATGAATCCTCGACGTTCTGCCGCCAGACGCCTGAAGCCGTGGTGCCTGAGCCGGTGAAGAAATCCAGAATGACGTCGTCGTCCTGCGACACCGCTCTTACCAGATACTTGAGCAATCCTTCCGGCTTGGGATAGGAGACGACGTCTCCACCGAAGATCCCCCGTGCCTGCTGCGTGGCGTCTTCATTGGTCTGGATGGCGTTGACCCTGTATGACAGGAGATTCGCCGTCTTCTTTTGCTCACCGGATCGGTTCACGTAATTCGGGCGAAACGGAACCTTGCTGATCAGGATGTCCCCTCCATCGGCGATCAACCTGTCGAGCTTCGACTGTGAGTACCGCCATTCTCCACGGAGCCGGAATTGGTCCCTGTTCCTTCCGTTCACGATGCACACGTCGTCGAGCAGTTCGGTCCTGATGTTCCCCTCGGACATGTCCTGTGCCGTGACGACGCGATCGCCGAGATTGAAGGTCACGCTTCCCGCCGGAAACTCCAACACCGCCATGTTGTTTCCGGCGTTGTTGAACGGATACTTCTTGCCTTCTTCCACGGCCCCGGCGGTGAACGCGGGAGATTGTGAACGATCCTTTGCGTACGACACGATATAGTCCGTGACGGTGCCCATGTTCCGATCGAGGAACGAGGGCTTCTTTTTCTTCTCCCATACGAAGGCGCCACAGAAATTTTCGTAACCGAAGACGTCGTCGCACATCAGCCTGAGATGGTGTACTTCCTCGTCGCCGATGGAAATGAAGATGATGCCGTCGTTGGTGAGGAAGTCCCTTGCGATCTTCAGCCGCGGATACATCATGTTCAGCCAGTCGGTATGAAACCGGCCCGATGTTTCCGTATTCGATGACAGCCGGCGGTTCTCACCGTCGGTCTGGCCGGTCAGATCCAGGTAGTTGCGGATGCCGTCGCGGAAGTCGTCGGGGTAGACGAAGTCCTTTCCCGTGTTGTACGGCGGATCGATGTAGATGAGCTTCACCTTTCCGGCGTAGCTCTTCTGCAGGAGCTTGAGCACTTCCAGGTTGTCGCCCTCGATCATCAGGTTCCGTGTCGTCTCCCAATCCACGCTTTCCTCGGGGCAGGGACGCAACGTGCCGGTCGATGGCGTCAGCGCGAGCTGGCGTGCCCGGCGCTTGCCGTGCCAATTGAGTCCATACCTTTCCTCGCGTTCGTCCACTTGGTCGCCGAGAAGCTGCTTGAGCACACCGAAATCGACCTTCCCTTCGACGAATGCTTCGGGGAATACGGCCTTCAGGCGCCGGACGTTTCCGGCCACGACGTCGGCAGAATGCGCCTCCGGGTCGTGGATGGTGATCCTGTTCACATCTCTCCTCGGTTTACGATCGTACGTATGCGGAACTCGGTTGATCCGTTCACTGCGACAATACTGGACTTCCCATCTGGCATCCCGCTCATCATCCTCGTTGCGGGCGTTCTCAATCCGGGTGTCAAGGTGGCGAAGCATGGCCTTGGCCCAGCGTTGGATCTGCCCCTACGGGTGATCGTACAGTGTACGGAGCGGTTCCCGGTAGAGCGTGAAATAGTTCGTCACCGAGCCCCACCAAGTGAAGTCGTAGATGTTGCGGACGACGGCTTGCAGCATGTTGTCGCGCTCTCCGAAATCGTCGAGCAACCGGACAACCACGGGGTGAAGTGACCGTTCCGGGGTGTCGATCCGGTAGATCGCAAGAATCGGAACGATCGCGGCCACGAAAGCCGGAGCCCGGTCCGGATGCGCATGGCACCAAGCGAACGGGGCCGATGGCGTGGCCGGGCCGTGCGGTCGCGCTTTCGCGCCGGGCGCCTTCCCGCGATTACCCCCGCCGTGTCACCACGAAGGATTCGTCGACGAACCACAGCCCGCCGTGGCGGGCCACGACCTCGGCCGTCGCGTCGAGGTACGCGCTGTCGGACATCGCGCGGGTCACCCGCTCGTCGTCGACTTGCGCGACGTAGACCGCTGCGTTCCATGCCGCGAGTCGGGTCGAGGTGCCGATGTGCTCGGTGACCTCGTTCGGCATGACGTGCAGGGAGTAGCGGAAGAAGCTGTGCGACTCGCTGTCGATGCTGAATTCGCGCTCCGGGAAGTGGTCCGCGAGCCGCGCGCGCAGCTCCTGGATGAGCACCGGCCCCGGGGTCTGGAAGGGCTCTTCGCCCGGCCACACCTTGCGGATGATCTCCATGCCGGGGTCCTGCCCGGTGGCCTGGATGGTGATCATGCGACCGCCCGGCGCGAGCGCGCCGGCGAGTGGTTCGAGCACGAGCTTCACCTTCAGCGCGGCCGGATGCCGTGCGCGGAAGGGCTGGGCTGCGATGACGAGATCGTAGCCGCCGATCGATGCGCCGGGTCTCGGGATCACCGCGTCGAGGGAGAACCGGTGATCGGCGCGGTAGAGCACGATCACCGAGGGCTCGACGTAGATCGGATTGCTGGTCTTCGGGCTCGTGCGGACCTTCCACCAGTCGGCCAGGACCGGGCGGAGATCGTTGATCTGCCGGTCGAGCTCGTGCGCGGTGCGCCCGTCGAGGGCGATCTCGCGCCAGTTGACGGGAGGCCGATCCGCCTTGCCGGCCGATTGCAGCGCGGGGGCCTCGCGGTAGTGCAGGTTGGTGAGCACCACCACGGTCTGGGGGTGCTCGGAGAAGCGGTCGGGGAGCTTCTCCAGGGTGAGCCGCACGTCTTCGAGGCTGATCTCCTTGCCGACGACGAGGAAGGGCACGGTCGGGAAGTGCCCGTGAAGCTGGCGCAGCACGCTCGCCATCACCGTGCCGTCCCCGGTCCCGGCATCGAACACCCGCAGTGCGGGTGGCCTGGGGTCGAGCGCTTCGAGCTCGGTGCCGATGCGCTGGCCGATCGCCCACTTCTCGCTGCACGTGGTGACGAACAGCAGGTACTTCTCCCGGTTGTCGAAGAACCGGAAGGGTCGTTCGCCAGCGGTCATTTCGGCCTCCGGGCCGGGGGAGGGGAGTGCGGCATGCTACCTGCTTCAATCCCCGGTATTCCAACTCCGGGCGGGCCCGGGTCGCGGATGCGGGCCGGCGCCCCCTTCCCGCCGCCTGGATCCCGGTACCCGCTCACGCCGGTCGAGCCGTCGCCGCGGCGTCCGGCGGCCTCCTCCGGTCGCGCGCAATCAACCACGTCGCGATCCCCAGGTTCAGGATGTTGAACGCGAACGCGGCGAGGATCGAGGCGGTGTAGTCCCCGGTGAGATCGTGGAGGGCGCCGGCGAGCCAGCCGCCGAGGGCCATGCCGGAGATCGTGAACAGCATGGTCGTGCCGATCCGCCAGCCCGCCTCTGCGGCGGGGAACAGTGCGCGGATGATCATCGTGTAGGACGGGACGATACCCCCTTGCGAGAGGCCGAAGGCGACGGCGAGGACGTACAGGGCGGTGAGCCCGCCGGCGAACAGGTAGGCGAAGATCACCAGCCCCTGCAGCGCCGAGCCGAGAAGCAGGGTCTTCAGCCCGCCGATGCGATCCGAGATCCAGCCCGACACCAGCCGGCTCACCACCCCGAACCCGAGCATGAGTGCGAGCATGCGCGCGCCGTGCACCGCGTCGAATCCGAGATCGAGCACGAGCGGCACGATATGGACCTGGGGCATCGCCATCGCCGCGCAGCAGCCGATCCCCGCGATGCAGAGCAACCCCTGCAGGGAGCGGCCGGAGAATCCGAGCGGGTGCGGACGGCTCCCGTTCCGCGTCACGGAACCGTCCGAGCGATCGATGCGCGCGGGCCGGTAGAGCACGATGCCGAGCGGCAGCATCGTGAACAGGGTCAGGTTTCCCAGTCCCTGGAACGTCGCCCGCCAGCCGTGGGTGTCGATCCAGTGCTGCAACACCGGCGGCCACACGGCGCCCGCGACGTACGTGCCGCTGATCACGATCCCGAGCGCGAGGCCGCGGCGGGCCGAGAACCAGTGGGAGATGTCGGAGGCCACCGGGGCGAAGGTCGCGGACATGCCGAACAGCCCGCACAGGACCCCCAGCGAGACGCTGAAATGCCACAGCTCGGTGGCGCGGGCCGCGAAGAGCAGTCCCGCGGGCAAGCAGAGGCTTGCGAGCAGCGCGGTGGCGGCGATGCCGAAGCGATCGGAGAGCCGCCCCATCATGATGCCTCCCAGGCCGAAGCCGATCATGAACAGGGTGTAGGGCATGGACCCCGCTCCGCGGCCCGTGCCGAACTCTTCCGCAGCGGGCTCGAGGACGAGGATCGCGGCGTACATCGCGGAGCCCGCGATGGTCATGAGCAGGAGCGACGCGAGGAGGCGGACGACGGGGTAGACGTTCGAGGATCGGGGGACGGACATCTCGGCCGGCGGGTGTGGACGGTGCGGCAGTGTAGCGGCTCGCGGACCGATCGGCTCGCCGGCCGCCCGCTGCCGGCAGGTTCCTGTCAGACGGAGGTTCTCCGGTGTCGCGAGACGATTCGCAAAGTGCCGGTTCGCGCCCGAGCGCCCGGTGCGCGCCGGCGGCCGGGGGGGTGCATGGCGGCCGGATTGGCCGCCGGGCCGGGGGGCCGCGGCTCGCTCGCGATGGCCCGGGCACGGCGTGATGCCGTTGCCCCGATGCCGCCGCTCCGGCGGCCGGGGCGGCGGCGGACCCTGAATCGGACCCTGAATCGGACTATGCTTCCTCGACCCGGCCCACTCGTCGCCTGGCGGCGATCGGGCGCGGGGTCCATCGATACGGGAGGGACGTCATGCCGGGCTACTGGATGGTGAAGGGCGGAGACATCGAGGATCGGGCCGCGTACGAGGAGTACGTGAAGCGATGGAAGCCGATCGGCGAGCGTTTCGGGGCCAGGCTCCTCGCCGGCGGCCGGCTCGATGCGCGCGAGGGCGCTTGGGGCCGGGCCGTGATCGTGGAGTTTCCGTCCTTCGAGCAGGCCGTCGCCTGCTATGAGGACGAGGAATACCAGGCGGCGCTGCCCTTCGCGCGCAAGGCATACGAGCGCGAGCTCGCGATCCTGGAAGGTCGATAGCGCCGGAGCGGAGCCGCAAGACCGGGCGGGGGCGCGGAACGCCCGGCGCGGTGTATGCTGGCAACGACACGCGACAACGACACGCGATCCGGAGCGGAGATCCCAGTGAGCTACCAGGTGCTCGCCCGCAAGTGGCGTCCCCGCAACTTCGAGCAGCTCGTCGGACAGGCCCACGTCGCGCGGGCGCTCGTCAATGCGCTGGACTCGGACCGGCTCCACCACGCCTTCCTCTTCACCGGCACCCGCGGGGTCGGCAAGACGACGCTTGCGCGGATCCTCGCCAAATGCATCAACTGCGAGTCCGGCGTCACCTCGAAGCCATGCGGGGAGTGCAGCGCCTGCACCGAGATCGACGCGGGCCGGTTCGTCGATCTCCTCGAGGTGGATGCGGCGTCGCGGTCGAAGGTCGACGAGACGCGCGAGCTGATGGACAACGTCCAGTTCACGCCTGCCCGCGGCCGCTACAAGGTGTATCTCATCGACGAGGTGCACATGTTCTCGGAGAAGAGCTTCAACGCCCTGCTGAAGACGCTCGAGGAGCCGCCGCCGCACGTGAAGTTCCTGCTTGCGACGACGGATCCGCAGAAGCTCCCCATCACGGTGCTGTCGCGCTGCCTGAAGTTCAACCTCAAGCGCATGCCGGCCGATGACATCGGCGCCCACCTCGGACGGATCCTCACCGAGGAGGGGATCGAGTTCGAAGCGCCCGCGGTCGAGCTGGTGGCGCGGGCGGCCGAAGGGAGCATGCGCGATGCATTGAGCCTTCTCGACCAGGCCATCGCCTATGGAGCGGGGACGGTGATGGAGGAAGACGTGCGGGTGATGCTCGGCGCCGTCGACCGAAGCCGGGTCGTCGAGCTCCTCGACGCGGTCGCGGCGCACGATGCGGCCGGCGCTCTGGAGGTCGTCGCCGCGGTCGCGAGCGACGCTGCGGACTACGGGGAGGTGCTGGGGGAGATGGTGAACACGCTGCACCGGATCGCGGTGCGGCAGGCGGTACCCGGCGCGGCCGATCCCGATCCGGACCTCGCCGAAGCCTGCGCGCGCCTCGCCGAGCGGCTCTCGCCGGAGGACGTACAGCTCTACTACGAGATCGGGCTGAGAGGGCGGCGGGACCTCGCGCTCGTTCCGGACGCGAAGCTCGGCCTGGAGATGGCGGTGCTGCGGATGCTCGCATTCACCCCCCACGCGGGCACCGCGGCAGCCGAAGCCGGTGCCGTCCAGGCCGGCGTCTCCAACCGTGCCGGCGCCGCCGGCCGGTCCCGCGCTGCCGCCGCACCGTCAGGGTCGGCCGCACCGGCCCGCTCGGCCGCGACCTCCGTTCGAACCGCGGCGCCGGCGGCGGAGCGTTCGGAGGTCCGCCTCGACCCTGCGTCGATGACCCCGCAGAGCTGGCGCGCGGTGGTGGAGAAGCTGGATCTCACGGGTCTCGCGGGCCAGCTCGCGTTGCACTCGAATCTCGTCGACTCCGATACGCGGCGGCTGAAAATCGAGCTCGACCCCGCGCATGCGGCGCTCAACACCTCCGGTGCGCGCGAGATGCTGGGCGATGCGCTCGCGCAGCGGCTCGGAAGCCGCGTCGAGATCGACGTGGTGCTGGACGCACCGAGCCGCGAGACGCCGGCGGCGGAGCGGGCGCGAGACGGGGCAAGCCGCCGTCGGGCGGCGGTACGCGCGATTGAAGAGGATCCCAGGGTCCGGATCCTGTGCGAGACGTTCGACACGCGCGTCGACCCCGCTCTCGTCCGACCCGTCGACTGATCCGTGCTCCGTGATCCGGGGCCGGCAATCCGTCGTGCAAGGTTCGCACCGGGGCGCCGAGCGCATCTCGCGTTCCGCGCCCTTCCCGGTGGTGCGTTGCGTATCCTGCCGCATCGCGGACGGGCGCCGGCCGGGTCCTCCGTGGCTCCATCGGCTACGGCCACGTCGGCCAGGACTGCATCGGCCGGGGTCACATCGGCCGGGGTTGCATCGGCCGGGACTGCATCGGCCAGGGTCACATCGGCCAAGTTGCATCGGGTTGCGTCGTCCATCACGGCGGCCCATCCTTTTTCCACGTTGCGGCAGGGCCTGAGCCGCTCAGGCGTCCATTGCGCCACACCCGGAGGCGATACCCGATGAAAGGCGGACTCGGTCAATTGATGAAGCAGGCGCAGAAGATTCGGGAGGATTTCGAGCAAGCCCAGAACGAGCTCGCATCGATGGAGGTGGTGGGGGAGTCGGGCGCCGGCATGGTCACGATCACCATGACGGGCCGGCACGACGTGCGTTCGGTGCGGATCGACCCGGCGCTGATGGGAGAGGACAAGGAGATGCTGGAGGACCTGATCGCGGCTGCGATGAACGATGCGGTCCACAAGGTCGAGGCTCGGACGCGGGATCGGTTCTCCGGGCTCGGCTCCGCCCTCAATCTTCCTCCAGGAATGAAGCTGCCCTTCTAGCTCTCCGGCCGATGGCGCTGAGCCCTGTCATCAGCCGCCTCATCGAGGCGCTGCGGTGCCTGCCCGGGGTCGGGCCGAAGTCCGCCCAGCGCATGGCCTTCCACCTGCTCCAGCGCAACCGGGAAGGGGCACGGGAGCTCGCGCAGGTGATCGAGGAGGCGGTCGCGGCGGTGGGACGGTGCGAATCCTGCCGGACGCTCAGCGAGCACGCGCTCTGTCCGGTCTGCGCATCGCCGCGGCGCGACCCCCGGACCCTGTGCGTGGTGGAGACCCCGGCGGACATGGCCGCGGTCGACACGTCCACGGGGTACCAGGGAATGTTCTTCGTGCTGATGGGGCATCTGTCGCCGCTCGACGGGATCGGGCCGGCCGAGCTCGGGCTCGATCGCCTCGAACGGCGGCTCGACGGCGGGGAGGTCGCGGAGGTCATCCTTGCGACCTCCGCCACGGTCGAGGGCGAGGCGACGGCGCATTATCTTGCGGAGATGGTTCGAGAGCGTGGCATCCGGGCGACCCGCATCGCCCAGGGAGTGCCGATGGGCGGGGAACTGGAGTTCGTCGACGGCGGCACCCTTGCCCGCGCGATCGCGGCCCGGCGGGACGCGGTCTGACCCCGGGATCCGACGCATGGCACGAGACGCTGCGAACCTCGTCTGGATCGACCTCGAGATGACGGGTCTCGATCCCGACACCGAGCGGATCATCGAGATCGCCACCATCGTGACCGATCCCTCGCTCGAAGTGCTGGCGGAAGGGCCGGAGATCGCGGTTCACCAGACCGCCGGCGTCCTCGCGGCGATGGACGAGTGGAACACCGAGCAGCACGGCCGCTCGGGACTCACCGAGCGGGTGCTCGCGAGCGCCTGCGGAGAGGAAGAGGCCGAGCGGCGCACCCTGGAGTTCCTGAAGCGGTACGTTCCGCCGCAGACTTCGCCGATGTGCGGGAACAGCATCTGCCTCGATCGGCGCTTTCTCCACCGCTACATGCCGCGGCTGGAGCGCTTCTTCCACTATCGCAACCTCGACGTGAGCACCCTGAAGGAGCTGTGCCTGCGCTGGGCTCCGGAGAAGGCGGGCCGGTTCGAGAAGCGCGCCGAGCACCGCGCGATGCAGGACGTGCGCGGCTCCATCGCCGAGCTTCGTTTCTATCGGGACGAGCTGTTGCGGCTCGACTGAGCCGCCGGTCCTCACCGGCATGCCGAGCCACGGGACGCTCCCCGCCGCCTTGTACCGAGCCCGCGACGTACGCGAGCTCGACCGCCGGGCGATCGAGGCCGGCGGCATTCCCGGCATCGAGCTGATGGAGCGCGCGGGCCTCGAATCCTTCCGGGTGCTGCGCGAACGGTGGCCGGCCGCGCGTCGGGTGACGGTGGTCGCGGGCCCCGGGAACAACGGCGGCGACGGATTCGTAGTCGCACGTCACGCGGCGCACGAGGGGCTCTCCGTCTCGCTCGCCCTGGTCGGAGATGCGGCACGCATCGCGGGCGATGCACGCACCGCGTACCGGCGCATGCTCCGGGAGGCGCCCGGTCCGATCCGCATCCGAGGCATGGGGGAGGACGCGGGGGAGGATCCGGAGATCGTCGTCGACGCGCTGTTCGGCACCGGACTCACCCGCGCCGTCTCCGGGGCGGCGGCCGAGGCGGTGCGGGCGATGAACGCCTCCCCGGCGCCGGTGCTGGCGCTGGACGTTCCTTCCGGGATCCACTCCGACACCGGCCGCGCGCTCGGCAGCGCGGTCCGCGCCGCCGCCACCGTGGGCTTCATCGGCCTGAAGCAGGGCCTGTTCACCCGGGAAGGCCGGGAATGCGCAGGGGAGATCGTGTACCGCGACCTCGGGGTACCCGGGCACGTGTTCGCGCGGGTGGCGGCCTCCGCCCGACGGATGGCATACCGGGACTGCGCCGGACTGGTCGGCCGTCGTCCCCGCGATGCCCACAAGGGCCGTTTCGGTCACGTGCTGATCGTCGGCGGCGACCATGGATACGCGGGCGCGGCCTGTCTGGCGGGGATGGCCGCGGGCCGGACCGGGGCAGGGCTGGTGAGCGTCGCGACCCGCCCCGCGCACGTCGGTCCGCTCGTCGTCTCGCGGCCCGAGATGATGGTGCACGGAATCGAGTCGCCCGCCGCCCTCGACCCGCTGCTCGACCGGGCCTCGGTCATCGCGGTCGGCCCGGGACTGGGGCGGGGCCGATGGGGCGCGTCTCTGCTCGATCGGATCGTATCGACCGATCGGGCGCTGGTGATCGACGCCGACGCGATCAACCTGCTGGCGCAGGGGGCGGTCGCGTGGCCGGATGCGGCGGCGCGTCCCGTCGTCCATACGCCCCATTCCGGGGAGGCGGGCCGGGTGCTCGGTGAGCCTGCCGGGGTCGTGGAATCGGATCGGTTCACCGCCGCGCGGGCGCTTGCCGAGGCGCATCCCGGCACGTGGCTGCTCAAGGGCGCGGGCACGATCGTCGCCGAGCCGGGCGTGATCCTCCGCGTGTGCGAAGGCGGCAATCCGGGCATGGCGAGCGGTGGAATGGGGGACGTCCTCACCGGGGTCGTGGCGGCGTTGCTCGCCCAGGGTTGCAGCGGAATCGACGCGGCCTCGGCGGGTGCGTGCCTGCACGCGGCAGCGGGAGATGCGGCGGCCCGGAACGGCGAACGCGGCATGCTCGCGGGCGACGTGATCGCCGCGCTTCCTCCCCTCGCGGACCGGCTCTGATGTCGATCGGAACCGGAGCCCGCGGAGGTCGTGGCGATCTTCGTTCGCCCGATGGTGCGATCCTCCTGCCCGACGCGGAGGCGACGGAGCGGGCGGGGCAGGCGCTCGGACGTGCGCTGGAAACGATCCCCGGGCAGGAGCGCGCGGGCGGCGCCATCGTCGTCGGGCTCGCCGGGGATCTCGGCGCCGGCAAGACCACGCTGGCGCGCGCATCGTTGCGCGCGCTGGGGGTGGCGGGGACGGTGCGCAGCCCCACCTACACCATCGCGGAGCCCTACGAGACGCGCATCGGCCGCATCTGGCACCTCGATCTGTACCGGATCGCGGAGCCGGACGAGCTGGAGTACGTCGCGCTGCGCGATCTCGTTTCGGAATCCGCCACCTGCCTCGTCGAATGGCCCGAGCGCGGGCGCGGCGGGCTGCCGGAGCTCGACTGCGTTCTGGCCATTGTCCGGCACGGCTCCGGCCGCCGGCTCCGGATCGAGCGGACCACCCCCCGCGGCCACACGCTAGGCTCCCGCGTGCTCGCCCTGCTACCTCAAGTTTCGGGATTCAAAATGCCTGAATCAGGCGATGGATTCCCGCTTTCGCGGGAATGACGTCATTTCAGCGAGACGCGTTGTTTTCAGGCTGGCCGTCATTCCCGCGAAAGCGGGAATCCATTTCGGTCGGCGAATCCCGAAACTTGAGCTGCTACGTCGCGCAGGAGCATTCCAATCTTGACAGTCAGTATAAGAGACTTGCAATAACTCCCGGAAAATTATAGAACTTCAAAGGGCACTCCCAGTCGGGTAACGAACATGCGCGCCCTCGCGATCGGCCTTGGATGCCTGCTGGCCCTGTCTGCGTCGTCCGTCCCCGCCGCGCCGGTCAGCGTCGAGAACATCAGGACGTGGCCGGCGCCGGACCACACCCGGATCGTCCTCGACGTCGACCGCCCCGTGGAGTACGCGCTGTTCGTGCTCCGCAACCCCGATCGGGTGGTCGTCGATCTGCGCGGCGCCAGACTCTCGAAGAAGGTTCCGCGCGCCCGCCCCGGAGACCGCCTCCTCGCGCGCATCCGGGCCGCGCAGCGCAAGCGTACCCAGGGCGGGCCGCGGGACGACCTGCGGGTGGTGCTCGACATGAAGCAGCGGGTGCGGCCCAAGAGCTTCCTGCTCAAGCCCAATCGGAAGTACGGCCACCGTCTGGTCATCGACGTCTACCCGACCGGCGGCGAGGCGGAGAAGCCGGTGGTGCGCAAGCGGGCCGCGGGCGGCGCATCCGGGAAGCCGCGCGACGTGGTCGTCGCCGTCGATGCCGGCCACGGTGGAGAGGACCCCGGTGCGGTGACCCGCTCGGGGATCCGCGAGAAGGACGTGGTGCTCGCCATCGCCCGCGCCCTCGGGCGCCGGATCGACCGCACCCCGGGCGTGAAGGCGGTCCTCATCCGGAGCGGCGACTACTACGTCGGCCTCCGGCGCCGCACCGAGATCGCGCGCAAGCATGGCGCGGACCTGTTCGTGTCCATCCACGCCGATTCGTTTCGCAGCCCGCGGGTTTCGGGGAGCTCCGTCTACGTCCTCTCGCGCCGGGGGGCGAGCAGCGAGGCGGCGCGATGGCTCGCGCAGCAGGAGAACGCATCCGATTTCGTCGGCGGCGTGTCGATCGACGACAAGGACGACGTGCTCGCCTCGGTGCTGGTCGATCTGCAGCAGACGGCGACCCGGAGCGCCAGCGCCGAGATCGGGAGCCAGGTGCTCAAGTCGCTCGGCCGGATCGGGAAGCGGCACAAGCGCCGGGTGGAGCACGCGGGCTTCCTGGTGTTGAAGTCGCCCGACATCCCTTCGCTCCTCATCGAAACCGGCTTTCTCACGAATCCGTCCGATGCGAAGCGGCTGTCCAATCCGAAGCATCAGGAGAAGGTGGCGCGCGCCATCCTCGATGGAATCCTCCGCCACTTCGACCGCAGCCCGCCTCCCGGCACCGTGTTCGCGGCGGCGCGGCGCCATACCATCGTGCGGGGCGATACGCTGTCCGGCATCGCCGAGAAGTACCGTGTCTCGATCAAGCGCCTGCGGGCCGCGAACCGGATCAGCGGGAGCACCATCCGGATCGGCGACGTGCTGCGTATTCCCGGACGTTCGGATGGCTGACCTCAGCGCGGACTTCGTCCGTGGATTTCAAGCGCTGCCCGCGCATCGTCCGGCGGCCCGGCCCCGGTGGATTCGATGACGCCGCCACCAAGGCATTCGTCACCGTCGTAGAGCACCGCGTACTGGCCGGGCGCCGCCGCCCACTGCGGCTGCTCGAAGCAGAGGTCGAGGGTGTCCTCTCCGCGCTCGCCCGGCCGGACGGTACATGCCTGATCCGCCTGCCGGTACCGGATTTTCGCCCCGCATCGCAGCGGCATCGGCGGCGGGGCGCCGGCGATCCAGTGCATGTCGCGCACCCGCAGCCGGGGTGACAGCAACGCGGGGTGATCGTGCCCCTGGACGACGATCAGGGCGTTGCGCGCGTGGTCCTTTGCCGCGACGTACCACGGTGCCTGCACGCCACCGCTGCGACCGCCGATCCCGAGCCCCCGGCGTTGGCCGATGGTGAAGAACGCAAGCCCCCGATGTTCACCGACGCAGGTGCCGTCACCGGTCTCGACGGGTCCCGGCGTCTCATCGACGAAGCGGGCGAGGAAGGGCGTGAAACGACGTTCCCCGACGAAGCAGATGCCGGTGCTGTCGGGCTTGTCGTGCGGCGCCAGACCCGCCCGGCAGGCCATGGCGCGCACCGTGCGCTTGTGGAGGTCCCCCAGAGGGAAGACCGCCGGTTCGAGCTGCGAACGGTCGAGCGCATGGAGGAAGTAGCTTTGGTCCTTGACGGGATCGGCGCCCCTGAGCAGACGTGGACCGTCGATGGTGCGCTCGATCCTCGCGTAGTGGCCGGTCGCGACGCGCCCGGCGCCGAGCCGGCGCGCGTGCTCGACGAATGCGTCGAACTTCACCTCCCGGTTGCACAGCACGTCGGGATTCGGGGTCAGGCCGTCTTCGAGTGCGCGGATGAAGCGCAGAAAGACGGCGTTCCAGTACGCATCGGAGCAGTTCACGGTGTGCAGGGGAACGCCGAGCCGATCGCATACCCGCCGCGCATCGGCCAGATCCTCGGCCACCGAGCAGTAGCCGGCCCGGTCGTCCTCCTCCCAGCTCTTCATGAACATCGCCTGTACCGGCACGCCCGCCTCGACCAGGCGCATCAGCGCGACGGCGGAGTCCACACCGCCGGACAGTGCGACCATCGTCGACGGATCGTCCTCCGGCTGCGACGGCGGCTCGAAGGGGAGGGCGGTTGCGGGGTGCATCGAGGTCCTGCCGTATTCGCTCCCCGAATCCCCGCTCCGCCTCTCGTCAACCGGCGGTGAGCCTCTCCACGATCTCCTCCATCGCCTCGTCGGCGATGGCCCGGAGCTCCTCGTCGGTGCGGTTCTGGATCGGATGCGGGACCCAGACGATCGCCGGCTCGAAGCCGAGCGAGGCGGACTGCGCGGCCGCCGCCTCCCGGAACGCGGTGGTGGCGATCATCACGCCGGGGATCCCTCGTTCATCGAGATCGAGCATGTCATGCACACTGCACGACGTGCACGAGCCTCAGTCGGAGAGGGCATCGACGACGACGTCGACCTCCCCGGCGATGGTCTGCGCGAGCTCGATCGGCGCGGTGCGGGTGTTGGTGGGCTTGGCGTAGCGCTTCACGGCAAGCCCGCGCCCGGCGAAGTGCGATTCGAGCCGATCGAGGAACGTGCTCCCCCGGGCCTTGCCGATGTCGAGCAGCCCGAGGGTGATGCCTTCGAGCGCGGGCGGCGGGGCGCGACGCCCGCGCCGGGCCGGCGACGTCTCCGCCGTCGGGTCGAGCAACCGGATACCTTCGTTCATGGCTTCACCTCCTCGTTACCCATTCCTTCGTATCTCAAGTTTCGGGATTCAACATACCTTGAATCAGGCGATGGATTCCCGCTTTCGCGGGAATGACGTCGTTTCAGCGAGACACGTTACATTTACGCTGGCCGTGGCCGTCTGGCCGTCATTCCCGCGAAAGCGGGAATCCATTTCGGTCAGCGAATCCCGAAACTTGAGTTCGTATGAAACGAGCCCGTCTCCCCTCCGCCGGCAGCTCCCGGCAAGCTCGAAAACCGCCGCCGAACCATCATGACCGAACCTCCGGGACCGAACCCCCGGGCCGCGGAGAAGGGTCGCCGAAGTCCCCATTGCACGACCGTGTCCGGGACGTCGGCGGGAACGGCCGTCCTCCCGCCGGTGCGTTGGGCCGGGGTGATTCCGCGCGACGAAGCGGCGGGGCGGGCGCAGCGGCGGCCGGATCGTGCGGGCCTCCGGCTTCGGATGCGGCCCCGATCACGGCGCCACCTCCTTCGTCACCGGGCTGCTGCCGCGGGGACCGCTCGCCACCCAGCCTCCGATGGCCGCGCTCATCAGCCCGGCCTCGCCGCCGGCCCGCACGACGTTCAGTCCACCTTCCCGGAACTTCGGCATCGAATCCCGGACCAGCTCCGGCTTCACGCCCGCGTCCACGCCGCCCGCTCCGCGCACCAGCTCCGACCCCGGACGGATCGTCGCTTCCACGAGCGCGCGCTTGATCCGCGCCTTGTCCCATCCGCCTTCCTTGAAGATCCGCCAGTGCTCGGGCGAGAGCACCAGGAAGGCGTCGATGGACTCCACGAGCTTCGGGTGCCCGAGCGAATTCAGGGTCATCGCCAGCGAGCGGGCGAGGGAGTCCGGGCTGCGCGAGCCTTCGTCCATGTTCGGGCTCAGGCCCCCGCCCCCGAACAGCGTGACCGCGGAGGCGCCGGGGGCGATGCCGCGCTCCACGCCGAGCGGCTGCCAGTCCGGATCGGACTCGTCCTCGGCGAAGCACAGGGTGTACTTGCCCGGCCAGCCGAGGGTTGCCCGGTCGATGCCCCCCGGCACCCCGCCGCCCACGTTGCGGATCACGAGCTGCAACGCCCGCCCGATGCTCGCGTTGGCCCGGTTGCCCTGGCCGAGGGCGTTCACGCCCGAGTTCATGCCGATGCGGCGGGCGATCGGACCGTTGACGACGATCATCGGGCTGGAAAACCAGGTGGTGCACAGCAGCCCGTGCATCGCGAACCCGGGCACGAGCGCCGCCTCCACCGCGGCGAGGACGACCGGCATGTACTCCGGCTTGCAGCCCGCCATCACCGCGTTGATGGCGATCTTCTCCACCGTGCACGGCGCGTTGTTCGGCGGGATCGCGCCGATCGCCTCCTGCGGATCCCGGGCCGTGCCCCTGAGCATGCGCAGCACCCGCACCGGGGTCGGCGGGACCACCGGCAGGCCGTCGCTCCACCCGCGGGAGAAGCAGAGCTCGTGCTCGTCCTCGGGCGCGTGCACGTCGATGGTGCGGGCCGCCAGCGGCGGCTCCCCGAACGCGACTTCGAGGATCTCCGCCATGCCGGGATCGACGCTCTTCGAGCCGCAGCCCGGCCGGAAGCCGGGGAGATCGGCGCCGAGCGGGCCGATCCCCGTCATCCGGCGCCACTCGGCGCGGTCCCAGCCAATGGTGCGCTCGACTTCGGCGTCGTCTTCGAGGCGGATGAGGGTGGGTACGGTCTCGACCCCCAAGCGCCAGGACTGCTCCAGCGAACGGTCGTCGACGGGGTCCAGCCCGGACGGGAACGCCGGGTCGTCCTGGGTGTAGACGGTCAGCCCGGCGCCGCTCGCCGCGATCTGGTGCAGCACCGGCTGGACGAGATCGCAGGTCGGGCAGTCGCGCTTGGCGACGACGATGAAGCGGGCGCTCACAGCAGCTTCGCGTGCTCGTCGAGGAGCGGCAGCACCTCGTCTCGTCCCTTCGGCGGGATGGTGACGAGGGCGCGGAAGACGCCGGCCTCGCGGTAGGCGTCCAGCGCCTCCGGATCGCCGGTGGCCCCGAACACGGAGGTCCGGATGGTGCCCGCGTCGCGCCCGGCCCGGTCCGCGAACTCCTTCAGCCGGGCCATCTCCGCCTTCGCGTCCCTGAACGCGCGCGTGCGGGGCATCCAGCCCTCGCAGAAGTCCACCACCCGTTCGAGCGAGTACCGGGTCTCGCCCCCGAGCAGCACCGGGGGGTTGGGCTTCTGCACCGGCTTCGGGCTCGACCAGATGGGATCGAAATCGACGAACGGACCGTGGTACTCGGGCTCCTCCTCGCGCCATATCGTCTTGATCGCCTTCGCACGGTCGCACATGACCTTGAACCGGTCCTTGAACGTGGTGCCGTGGTTCTCCATCTCCTCCGCGTTCCATCCCGCTCCGATCCCCAGCTCGAAGCGCCCGCCGGAGAGCAGGTCGAGGGTCGCGCACTCCTTGGCGAGCACGATCGGATCGCGCTCGGTGAGCAGGGCGATGGCGGTGCCGATGCGCAGATGCTTCGTCGAGGCCGCCGCGTAGGCGAGTCCGACGAAGGGATCGACGGTGTGCCTGTACTCCTCCGGCAGCTCGCTGCCGCCCGGCCAGGGGCTGCGGCGGCTGGTGGGGATGTGGGTGTGTTCGGGGACGAAGAGGGATTCGAAGCCGCGGTCTTCGGCCTCGCGGGCGAGCTCGTCGATGCGGATCGTGTAGCCGGTGGAGAACTGGGTGATGCCGATGTGCATGGGGCTGGCTCCGGGATTGCGGCGGATCGGATCATGGAACAAGAACCCCTTTCTACCAGAAAATCGCACCGTCGGCCGCACGTCGTTCCCGGCGGCCGGGTGCGGCTGTCCCGACAGCATGGCAACACCGGCCCGGATCCAGGCAACATGAACCCGGACGACCCAGGAGATCCTTCGTGACGGCCATCCTTCCGGTGGTGCTGGCGGGCGGCATGGGCACGCGCCTGTGGCCCTTGTCCCGCGAGCTCCGTCCCAAGCAGTTCCTCTCCCTGACCGGCAGCCGCTCGATGCTCCAGGAGACGCTGCTGCGCCTGGCGCCGCTGGATGGTGCGCTGGACCCCTGCATCGTCTGCAACGAGGAGCATCGTTTCCTGGCCGCCGAGCAGTGCCGCGAAATCGGGCAATCGTTGAGCGCCATCATGCTGGAGAGCACGCCGCGCGACACCGCGCCCGCGGTCGCGCTCGCGGCGTGCCGTGCACTCTCTCGAGGAGACGATCCCACGCTTCTCGTCGTACCGTCCGACGGCTGGATCGAGCATGCCGGCCGGTTCCGGGAAGCGGTCGCGGCCGGACTCGATGCGGCGGGGAAAGGACGACTGGTGACGTTCGGGGTCCGGCCGTCCTCCCCGGAGACCGGGTTCGGATACATCCGCGCCGGGGAAACACTGGAAGGCGGTGCGCGCCGCGTCGCCGAGTTCGTCGAGAAGCCGGACCATGCGGCCGCGCAGGCTTACCTCGACTCGGGCGAATATCTCTGGAACAGCGGCATCTTCCTGTTCAGGGCGAGTGCCTGGACGGCGGCCCTTTCGCAATACGCTCCGGCGGTCCTCGCGTGCTGCCGGGCGTCGGTGGAGACGAGCTCGACGGATCCGGACCTCCCGGACTTCTTTCGGCCGGGCCCGGAGTTCGCGCGTTCTCCTGCCGTGTCGATCGACCATGCGGTCATGGAGAAGACCGGCGATGCCTCCGTCGTGCCGCTGGACACCGGCTGGAGCGACATGGGCTCCTGGACGGCGCTCCACGCCGTGAGCGCGGTGGACGGCGGCGACAACGCCCTGGCCGGCGACGTCGTCGCGGTGGACACCACCGGTTCGCTGGTGCGCGCCGAGGGCCGGCTGGTCGCAGTGGTGGGCGTCGACCGGCTGATCGTGATCGAGACCGCGGACGCGGTGCTCGTGGCTGCCCGGGACGAAGTCCAGCGGGTGAAGGAGGTCGTCGGACGTATCGGGGCGCTCGCTCGTTCGGAGCACCATGCCCACCGGCGCGTCTACCGTCCGTGGGGATCGTTCGAGACGCTCGAGGACGGGGACGGATACCGGGTGAAACGGATCACCGTGAAGCCGGGCGCCCAGCTCTCCTTGCAGATGCACCACCACCGGTCGGAACACTGGGTGGTCGTTCGCGGAACCGCGCGGGTGATCTGCGGCGGGTCCACGCTGACGCTGTCCGAGAACCAATCGACGTACATCCCGCGCGGGACGAGACATCGTCTTCGCAACCTCGGCGAGGCGCCGCTCGAAGTGATCGAGGTGCAGATCGGCAGCTATCTCGGCGAGGACGACGTCGTGAGGTTCGACGACGACTTCGGAAGGGCCGCCCCCGCGGAGGGCGCCCGCCGGAAATGACCGCAGGCTTTGGGAAGAAGCCCATCGTGACCGCCACCCGACCGGAACCGGCCACCACCGGCCGACGGGAGGTGTCCGTCCTGCTGGCCACCCGCGGGATGGTTCTGGTCCTGGGCGTACTCACCCAGAGCCTTCTTGCCTACGCACTCCTGCCCGAAGGCCGGGGCGCCTATGCGGTCTGCGTACTGTTCGGGGATCTCGCCGGGGTCATGGTGACCCTGGGCTCCGGCCGCGGCGCCCAATACTTCGTCATGACCAACCGGCTCAGCGTCTCGCAGGCCATGTCGGTCGCGTTCACCTTCTGCCTGATCGGCAGCGCGGTCGCCGCCATTGCAGCCATACCGCTGATCCACAGCGGTCTCGATTTTTTCCTCAACGCCGACACGAGCTCCTTCCATACGGCCATCCTGCTGATCCCCACGTGTTCGCTTGCCTTCGCCACCGTCCTGCAGCTCGAAGGGTTGAGACGGTTCGGCCGGCTGGCTTTGTTCTCTTTCCTCCGTTCGGCGGTGGGAGCCGTCGCCATCGTGGTGTTGGTATGGATGCTGGACCTGGGCGTCGACGGTGCGGTCCTGGCGTTGGCATTGGCGCATCTGGCGATGGCCGTGGCCTGCATCGCGGACCTCCGGCGCCACTGCGGCTTGATCCTGGAGCTGCCGAGCCGGGAGGGGTTGCGAGAGGTGCTCCGATACGGCATCAAGGAGTATCCGGCCAGGATCGGCCAGGCCGTCGACTACCGGGTGGGCAGCTTGCTGCTGGGCATGGTAGCCGGACGAGCCGACATCGGGCTCTTCACCGCGGGCATTGCCCTGATCACGAGGCTCCTCCTCATACCCACCGCGGTCTCCACCTACCTGCTGCCGCGGGTGGCCGCCGATGGAGACGGAAGCCCCCGGCTCGTCGCCTTCTGTGCCCGGGTCACCTGGTGGGCGGTGGGCGGCCTGCTGCTGGTCTGGTTCGCCGTCAGCACGCATCTGGTGCCTCTGCTCCTTTCGGAAGCCTTCACCCCGGTGGTTCATTTGACCTGGATCATGTCCGTCGGGGTGCTGGCCTACTCCGGCACGGAGGTCTTCGTGGCATACTTCCGAGGTATGAACCGTCCCCAAGTCTTCTCCTGGGCGATGTGGCTCGGACTGGCCGCCAACGTCGTTCTCTTCTTCGCACTCTATCCGGCGTGGGGATTGCTGCATGGAGCCGCATGGGCGTTCACCGGGGCGTTGCTCTGCCGCAGCTTCATCCTGTGGGCCGTGTTCCAGAGGACCACTCGACTGCCCGTGTCCGCCACCCTGCTTCTCCGTCGCGCCGACGTGGCGCACTTGTGGACCTCGACCCTCAATCTGGCTCGCGACGCGGGGGTGCGACGGACCTGAAGGTGCGAGATGCGCCGTCTTCTCCCTGCTTCTCCCCGTGGTCGCCGCCGTCCGGCAGATACGGCGGAGGCGGCCGACGTCGGCCGGAAGCGTCTCGTGGCCGATCGCCGCCTGCCGACCGTGCCGACGCTCCCGATCTCGATATGAGTATTCGTCATGACTCCCCCCCCCCCCCCCCCCGCCGCTTTTCGTTCCCGTAGTCCGCGACGTTGCCTCCTCCCGAGGGTGATGGAGTTGAAACACGAGAGTTCCTGCCGCCTGGCCGGATGCCTGATTGGCGGCTTGCTCGTCGTCATCGCGTCCGTCCATCTTGCCGAGGCCGGCGAAGCGCGGCGGATCGAGCAGGCGCCCGCAGACGCCCAGCTCGTCGTTCGGTCCGACTTCGACGTCTACCTGGACGACGACAACCGGCTTGTCTACGTGAAGGACGAATGCGACGAGGCCGACGTCAGGCAGAAGTTCTTTCTGCATCTCGTCCCGGCCGACCATGCCGACCTGCCCGATCACCGCCAGCAGTACAATTTCGACAGCCTCGACTTCGATTTCGGGGACTACGGAACGCTGGACGATGGGCGTTGTATCGCGCGGCGTCCTCTTCCCGGCTACGACATCGCCATCGTCAGGACCGGCCAGTACGTTCGCGGTGAAGGCGAGATTTGGCAGGTGCGGTTCCTGTTCAAGGACTATGCGGCCCGCTTGAAACCATATCGGTCAACGTATGCCGCCATCGCCGCGGGCGATTTCGGCGAGCCGGTGGTCCGTTCGGTCTTCGATCTCTATCGTGTCGGAAACACGCTGATATACCTCAAGGAGCCGTGCGGCACGGAGGACGTGGAGGCGCGGTTCTTCCTGCACGTCACCCCTCGGTTCATCGACGAGCTTCCCGCCCGCCGAAGGCGTTCCGGTTTCGACAACCTGGACTTCTCTTTTCCGGACTACGGCATCTTCCTGGACGGGAAATGTCTGGCGATCGGCGTGCTCCCCGACTATGAAGTCGTCTGCATCAAGACAGGCCAGTTCGTTCCCGGGGCACGCAGGGTATGGAGGGCGGAGATCCCAGGGAACGAACCGTCGGGCGATTCGGCAAGAGGCTGTTGGTGACTCGATTTTCGGGATTCGCCGACCGAAATGGATTCCCGCTTTCGCGGGAATGACGGCCAGACGGCCACGGCCAGCGTAAAAGTAACGTGTCTCGCTGAAATGACGTCATTCCCGCGAAAGCGGGAATCCATCGCCTGATTCGAGGTATTTTGAATCCCGAAACTTGAGTTGGTGAGAAGCCGGACCGCCGGCGGTCGTCGGGAGGATCGGCCGGGTCGGGCGGGACGTGGAGAATGAGGCCGAATCGCCGGTGTTCCGGCAATCATCCGGCCTGCGCCGACGCCGGAGCCCAGGAGCCAATCGCCAATTGTCCAGGAGCCCATCACCATGCTGCCATTGACCGGATACGCCGATCGCCTGTCGGTTCGTCCCGGAGAGACGATCCGGTTCCACGTCGCCAACGCCACGGGCGCGGAGGTCGAGGCGAAGCTCGTTCGGGTCGTCTGCGCGGACGCCAATCCGGCCGGACCGGGGATCATCGTCGAGCCCGTCGCGAGCCCGCCCGCCGCGGTCGCCGCCGCGGGCGAGGAGCGGGTTCCGCGCGGTTCGTACGCGCGCATCGAGGACATGGGGCGCTGCTTCGGAGCAGGCGGCTTCTCGATCACCTGCCTCGTCCATCCGACACGGCTCGCGGGCGCGCGGCAGGCGATCGCCTCCCGTACCGGGACCAGCCCTGACGGCGCGGCGGATGCCGGCACGTCGGGGAGCGATGGTTCGCGTACCGGGGCCTCCCATCCCGACACTTCGGGGACCGATGGTTCGCGTGCCGGGGCCTCCCATCCCGACACTTCGGGGACCGATGGTTCGCGTGCCGGGGCCTCCCATCCCAACACTTCGGGGATCGATGGTTCGCGTGCCGAGACCTCCCATCCCGGTGCTTCGGGGGCTGGTGGCCCACCTCCCGGCGACCCGCCCATCGACGCTCCGGCCGCCGCCGCGGTCGTGCCCGGGTATGGGTTCACCCTGGCCATCGACGAGCAGGGCCGGCTTTGCGCATCGATCGGGGACGGGGAAACGATGCGCGACGTGGCGGCGGTCCCCAGCCCGCTCGACGAGCGGGCATGGCATGCCGTGTGGCTCGTCGTGGACACCGGCGCCGGAGAGGTGCGCATCGGGTGGGCGGCGACGTCGCCCCGGTTCGGGCAGCGGCGTTCCCCGCACGCAACACGGGCGCCGCTCCCCGCCGGCGTCTCGCCCGCGGCGGACGACGATGCTCCGCTCCTGTTCGCGGCCACGAACCACGCGCTTCCCGCCTGCCACTTCAACGGCAAGCTCGAAGACCCCGCGGCCTTCGACCGCCCGCTCACCGGGGAGGAGATCGACACGTTCGCGGGCGGCGGCTCCGTCGCCGGCGCGAGCGCGTGCTGGGACTTCTCGCGCGGCGTCGGAACCAGCCGCATCGAAGACACCGGCCCCCACGGACTCCACGGCTCCCTCGTCAACGTCCCCGCGCGCGGGGTGACCGGCTCGCGCTGGACCGGGCGCGAGATGTGCTGGCGGCACGCTCCCGCGGAGTACGCGGCCGTCCACTTCCACGAGGACGACGTCGACGACTGCGGCTGGCCGGTGGCGTTCGAGTGGACGGTGCCCGAGGGCATCCGCTCGTCCACCTACGCGCTGATGCTCGCGGCGGCGGATGCCCGGGAGAACGTCCCGTTCTTCGTGGTTCCGCCCAAGGGCCGGGCCACCGCGCCGATCGCGGTGCTGGTCTCGACCTTCACGTACACGATCTACGGGAACCACGCCCGCCCCGAGTGGTCGCGCGACCCGCAATGGACGGCGGACTGGAAGGCGCAGGCCGCGGAGTGGGGCGCCTACCCGCACAACCCCGGCGACCACGTGGAGTACGGCCTCTCCACCTACAACCACCACACCGACGGCAGCGGGATCTCGATCGCCTCCTGGCGCCGCCCGATGCTGAACGTGCGCATCGGCTACGTCACCTACCCGTACCCCGGGATTCGAGGCTCGGGGCTGCGCCACTTCCCCGCCGACACCCACCTCACCGCGTGGCTCGAAGCGAAGGGCTACGACTACGACGTGGTCACCGACCAGGAGCTGCACGACGAAGGCGCCGCGGTGCTGGAGCCCTACCGGGTGGTCACCACCGGCACCCATCCCGAGTACCACACCCGCGAGACCCTGGACGCGCTCGAAGCGTACCGCGACGGCGGCGGGCGGCTGTGCTACCTCGGCGGCAACGGGTTCTACTGGAAGGTCGCGCTCTCGCCGGAGAAGCGCGGGGTGATCGAGATCCGCCGCGGCGAAGGCGGGATCCGCGCGTGGGCGGCGGAGCCCGGGGAGTACTACAACCAGTTCGACGGCGAGTACGGCGGGCTGTGGCGCCGCAACGGCCGCCCGCCCCAGAACCTCTCCGGGGTGGGCTTCACCGCTCAGGGCAACTACGTGGGGTCGTACTACCGCAAGCGTCCGGAAGCGGACGATCCGCGGGTGGTGTGGATGTTCGACGGCATCGAGGGCGAGATCTTCGGCGACCACGGCCTCGGCGGCCACGGCGCGGCGGGGTTCGAGCTCGACCGCGCCGACAAGCGCCTCGGGACTCCCTCCCATGCGGTGGTCGCCGCCAGCTCGGAGAACCACCCGCCGGACGCCCCCTGGGTGCTCGTGCCCGAGGAGCATCTCACCCATATCGTCACGTGGCCGGGCGAGCCGGCCGAGAAGCTGATCCGCGCCGACCTCACCTTCTTCGAGACCCCGAAGGGCGGCGCGGTGTTCTCCACCGGCTCCATCACCTTCTGCGGCAGCCTGCCGGGCAACGGCTTCGACAACGACGTCTCGCGCCTGCTCGGGAACGTATTCGACCGCTTCCTCGATCCGAGGCGGTTCGAGATGCCGGACGACGGCGGGGACGGCGCGGCCTGAACGCAGCGCCGGCCGGCGCTCCGGCGCCTCGCCGGCGCCCGATTGACACCGGTCGATCGTGATGCAGCCCGGGATGGATTACGATCCGCCGCCGGCACGTATGCGGGAGAGCACCGATGGCGGTGATCACGATGACGCGGGAGATGGGATCGCTGGGGCGGGACGTGGCCCTTGGGCTTGCCGACCGGCTCGGGCTCGATCTGGTCCAGCACGAGCTGGTGGAGCACATCGCCGAGAAGATGCACATGCGGGAGAGCTCGGTGAACCGGTTCCTGGAGGGCAGGTCGAGCCTGCTGGAGCGCTGGGGGATCAACAAGGACGACATGTCCCTGTACACCACCGAGGAGCTGCTGGAGGTCGCGAAACGGGGCAACGTGCTGATCCGCGGCTGGGGCGCCACCTACGTGCTGCGCGAGATCACCCACGTCGTCTGCATCAGGGTCTGCGCCCCCGTCACCATGCGCGCCCGCAACGTCATGGAGCGGATAGGGATCGCCGACCTCGACGTCGCCAGGAAGGAAGTGCGGCGCAACGACGCCGCCTATGCCCGAAGGATGCAGCATCTCTTCCACGTCGACTACCGCGACCCGATGCTCTACGACGCGGTGCTCAACACCGGGCACGTCCCGGTCGACGCGTGTATCGACATGATCGTCTCGATGGCCGCCCGCCCGGAGAACCAGCCCACCGGGGCGTCGGTCGCGAAGCTCGATCACAAGATCACGCTGGCGCACGTGCGGTCCGCACTGCGGAGCAGCGAGATCACCAGCCGCCCCACTCCCTCGCTGACCATCGAGCTCGACCCGGAGACCGGCGAGCTGCTGCTGAGCGGGGTGGCCGACGACCAGGCGTACAAGGACGAGGCCGAGCGGCTCGCGCGCGAGGTGCCGGGGATTGCCTCGGTGCGCAACGAGCTGATCGTGGTGCGCTCGGTCCTGGGTCCGTAGCCGGCTTGAATTTCCGATCACCGGCTCCAATCTCCCGAACCGGGGAGGGAGCCGGCGCGGGACCGGGTTGCCCCGCAACGAGGCGGCTTCCATCGGCATCCACCAGCAAAGGTGCGACACGTCATGGGGACTCTTGCTCACCGGCTGCCGGCACCGGCCGCGGATCTGCAGGGCTACCTGCGGGCGGTGCAGGCGTTTCCGTTCCTGACCGCCGACGAGGAACGGGATCTGGCCACCCGTTTCCGCCGCGACGACGACCTCGACGCGGCGTGGCGCCTCGTCACCTCCCATCTGCGCTACGTCGCCAAGGTGGCTCGCGGCTACCGCGGCTACGGACTGCCCCAGGAGGATCTGATCCAGGAGGGCAACATCGGCCTGATGAAGGCGGTCAAGCGCTTCGACCCCGGCGTCGGGGTCCGCCTCGTCTCGTTCGCGATACACTGGATCAGGGCCGAGATCCACGAGTTCGTGCTCCGCAACTGGCGCATCGTCAAGGTCGCCACCACCAAGGCCCAGCGCAAGCTCTTCTTCAACCTCCGGGGGGCGAAGCCCCGCCTCGGTGCGCTCACCCGCGAAGAGGCCGACGCGATCGCGAGCGATCTGGAGGTCCGTCCCGAAGACGTCATCGAGATGGAGCGCCGGCTGGCGGCCCGCGATGCGGCGTTCGACGATCCGGCGGACGACGAGGACCGGCCGGCTCCCGCGGCGTTCATCGCCGACCCCGCTCCGGACCCCTCGGAGGCCGTCGAGGAAGAGGAGTGGAGCGAATCCGCGGCCGGGCGCCTGTACTCCGCGCTCGACGCCCTCGATGAACGCACCCGCGACATCGTGAGGCGGCGCTGGCTCGCGGAGCCCAGGGCGAAGCTGCGCGAGCTCGCCGAGGAGTACGGCATCTCCGCCGAGCGCGTGCGCCAGATCGAGGCGCAAGCGTTGCGGGAGCTCGAAGACGCGCTGGCCCGCGCGGCCCTTGCTTGAGCTTCACCGCCTCTCCCGCCGATCATCGCCGGAGCTCGACCCGCCGCCTTTCGGGGGGCGTGCTCCGGCGTCCCGCGGTATCCTTTCGGGCCGTTCCGTAGCCGTCCGGCACGACGACGGCCTGCTCGGCAGCGTCCCGTTTCCCCGACGATCCCTCGCTCCCGGGACGTTCCGGAGACGGCTCGCGTTCCCGGCCTTGCGCCGCGGGGGCGGCATCCGGCGATCGGACCCGGTAGAGCAACGCCGGGGACGTGAGCCGGGTGATGGATCGCCTGCGGTTCACGATTCGCACAGGAGGCCGCCGTGGACAACCAGTGGTTCGAGGACTTCGAGGTCGGACAGTGTTTCGTGTCGCGGGGGGTGACGCTCACCGAGGCGTCCATCATCGACTTCGCGATCCGCTACGATCCCCAGCGTTTCCACATCGACCGGGAGGCGGCCGTCCGGACTCCTTTCGGAGGCATCGTCGCGAGCGGCTTCCAGACCCTGGGGCTCTCGTTTCGGATGTTCTTCGAGCTCGGTGCGATACGGGAATCGGGGATCGGGGCGCCGGGAATCGAGGATCTGAAATGGTCGGCTCCGGTGCGCCCCGGCGACACGGTGCACACCGAAGCCGAAGTGCTCGAGCTCAGGCCGTCGAGATCGAAACCCGACCGCGGGATCGTGCGGCTGCGTTTCGCCGCCGTGAACCAGCACGGGGAGACGGTCATGACGTTGATCGTGCCGCAGCTCGTCTTGCGCCGGCCGGCGGGCTGAGCACCGCCATGGGCGACGCACGGCCGGAAGGGGATGGGTCCCGGAGCCGGGGACCGCGCCGGTTCGGCCGCTACGTCGTTCGCCGGGCGATCGGGCGCGGGGGCTTCGCGACCGTGTACGAGGGGTTCGACGGCGAGCTGGAGCGGCCGGTCGCGATCAAGGTCTCGCACGTCGAAAGAACCGGTTCCCCGGAAGGCCACGCGCTCTTCGTCAAGGAAGCCCGCCAGCTCGCCCGCCTGCAGCATCCGCGCATCGTCACCGTCTTCGACGCCGGGATCGAAGGCGAGCATCGCTACATCGTCTCCGCCCTGCTCTCCGGCCAGAGCCTCCTGTCCCACCTGAAGAAGCGCCGGCCCGATTTCCGGGAGACCGCGCGCACCGTCGCCGCGATCGCCGATGCTCTCGCCCACGCGCATTCGCAGGGGGTGGTGCACCGCGACGTGAAGCCGTCCAACGTCATTCTCACCGAGGAGCAAGGCCCGGTCCTGATCGACTTCGGTCTCGCCTTCGACCAGCACGATGCCGCGGCGCTGGCTCCGGGGCGGGCCGCGGGCACGCCCTGCTACATGTCGCCGGAGCAGATCGCCGGAAAAGGGCATGCGATCGGCACGCGCAGCGACATCTACAGCCTCGGGGTGGTCCTCTACCGGATGCTCTGCGGCACGCTGCCCTTCGTCGCCGGGGACGGGGAGAAGCTCTATCGCCAGATCCTCGAGGTGCAGCCCGAGCCACCGTCGCGGATCGACGTCGAAGTGCCCGAGGCCCTGGAACGGATCTGCCTTCGCGCGATGGCCAAGGATCGTTCCGAACGCTATGACACGGCGCGGGAGCTCGCCGACGATCTGCGCCGGTTTCTCCGCACCGGCGCGGGCGCGGACACCGAGCGCTCGGGCATGGGCCATGCCATGTTTCTGGACGAATCTTCCGTCATCGAGGCCGGCGCGAGCGTGGCGTCGGTGACGGTGGAGCCGCTCGACGTCCGTGCCTGCCTCCAGGACGGCCGCGAGGCGCTCGACAACGCGCATTACCTGCGGGCAAGGATGCGGTTCGAGACCGCGCTGGGAGCGGTGGACACCTCTCCCGCCCTCGCCGCGGCGGAAGTCGAGATCCACACGGGTCTCGCGCACGCACTGCTGCTCGTGGAAGGGCCGGCGTATCCCATGCTGGGGCGCTCCCTTGCCCGGGCATCGACGTTGACGGGCTGGGGGGGAGACGACGGGGCCCGGCTGTCCGCGCTGGGGCTCGCGGGGGCGGCGGCGCTGGCTCGGGGGGAGTGCGACGGTGCCCTGGAGATCGCCCGCGAGCTGCTCGCCGCGGCCCGCGAGCGCGAAACCACCCCGCTGTTCGTCGAAGCGCATCGCGTCGCCGGCCTGGCGCTCAGCATGCTCGGGGACCGCGCGGCGGGGGGGACGCATCTCGACATGGCCATCGAGCGGTACGAGCCGCCCGAGCCCGGCACGGGAGCCGTCGACGGCGCCTACGACGCGGGTGTGGTCTCCCTGGCCTGCCTCGCCTCGAACCTCTGGGCGCTCGGACACCTGCATCCGAGCGAGCAACGGCTGTCCGAGGCGCTGGCACTGGCGGAGCGGATCGAGCATCCGCCGAGCGCCGCCGCCGCTTACGCGGCAGCCGCGCGGATCTGCGCGGAGCGCCGGGATTGGGGGGGCGCGCGCGACGCGGTCCGGCAGCTCGTGCGGGTCGCGAGCGGCCATGCGCTCGCAGAGTGGCTTCCGTGGAGCGCGGTCCTCGACGGACTCGTGACCGCCGCCGCCGGGGATCTGGACGAGGGGATCGTTCGCGTGCAGGACGGCCTCAACGGGCTGCGCAACGTGGGGGCGGACGGGGGGCGGGTCTATGCGCTGCTCACCCTCGCACGCCTTTGCCTGGCCGCCGCACAGGAGCAACGGGGGCTCGACGCGGTCGAAGAGGCGCTCGCCTGGTGCCACGAGCGCGGATCCGCGCACGAGCATGAATCGGAGCTGCTGCGGACCCGCGCGGCGCTGCTGCTCGCCCGCTCCGCGGAGCTCGAGCCGGAAGCCGAGGATCTGCTGATGCGCGCCCATGAGGTCGCGCGCTACCAGACCGCCCGCCTGCTGGAGCTGCGCGTGGTGCTGGACCTCGCCCCGTTGTGGATGCGCGCGGGGAGGAACGACGAGGCCCGCAACGCGATCGACACGTCGCTGCAATGGTTCGAGGAAGGGGAGTCCGCCCAGGAGCTCTCGCGGGCGCGGGCGTTGCGGGATCGAATCGATGGAGCGGCGGCCGGCCGATGAGCGGCCCGTTCCACCACGTCCTGACCGCAAGCGGCGATGCCCATGCCATCGGCCGGACCCTCGGCGAGGCATCGGAGAGCGCCTTGCGGGACGTCGTTCCTGCGATCCGCCGATACCGGGCGTTGATGCGCGAGTGGCGGGGTACGGAGCGCCTGCGCCTCCTCGAAGCCGCGGCCCGGGCGGCCTGGCCCCGATACGTGCGCGAGATCGAAGGCATCGCGGACGGTGCGGGCCTCGACTTCGAGACCGTGTTCCTGTGGAACTGCCGCGGGGATCTCCCGGGAGAAGGGGACCGGATCCATCCCCCGGACGCCGCCGGCTGCACGACGGTGATGATTCCGCTGCCGGGGGCGTGTTCCGGCATCATCGCCCACAACGAAGACGATGCACCGGAGCTCCATGGCCACTGCCGCATCGTCGACGTGCAGCCCGACGACGCCCCCGGCTTCGTGAGCTTCTACTCTCCCGGCCTGCTTCCCGGCCATGCCTTTGCCGTCAATCGCGCCGGCCTCGTCCAGACCATCGACAACGTACGGCCGGCGGACCGGACGATCGGGGTGCCGCGCCACCTGGTGTGCCGGGCGGTGCTCGACTGCAACAGGCTCGACGACGCGCTCGCGTGCATCCGCGACACCGATCGGGCAAGCGGCTTCCACCACTGCCTTGGACAGGCCGGCGACCACCGTCTCCTCTCGGTCGAGGCTCCGGCGAGCGGATGCGCGGTGGTGGAGGTGCGCACCCCCCGGGCGCACGCGAACCACCTGCTCGGCGGGTGTTTCGCACACCTGCCGCAAGTGGTCGATCCCTCGTCGCGCAGCCGCCAGATGCGGGCCGAAGCGCTCATCGAGGGCGGTGCGGTGGACGGAGGCGACCCGTTGTGCGTGCTCGGGGACGTGGGCGCACACCTGCCGATCCATCGCCGCGAGAAGGACGCCGGCGACCCCGGCTTCACACTGGCCACCGGGGTGTTTCGAATCGCCGGATCCGGCGTCGACTACGAGGTGTTCGACGATCTCCGCCATCCACCCGTGCACCGCGGTGAGGTGCGCACGGGACGAACGCCGGATTGATCGCCGGCGGTGGCCGTTTCGACGCGCCCTTCGGAGTACGGAGCGCGACCGCCGATCGACCGGGGGCCCCGGGCACGGTGCCCGGAGCCTGGCATCGACGGCTACCTCGGCGTGATCTCGACCGACACTTCGATGGTTCCGGCCTTCTCGAACTCCAGCACGAGCGGATAGCGCTCTCCGGCGACGAGGGGCTCCTTCAGCCCCAGCAGCATCACGTGCAGTCCTCCGGGCCCGAACGTGACCTCGCCTTGCGCAGGCGCCTCGACCCAGTGGACCCGGCGCATCGTCATCACCCCTCCATCCATCTCGTGGGTATGGATCTCGGCACGGTCGGCGATCGGCGAATGCACGGAGACGAGCCGATCCGAAGCCTGCCCGCGGTTCTCGATCCGGAGGTAGGCGGCGCCGTTGGGGCTGACCGGCGGAAGGGCGAACGACCAGGGGCGGTCGATCGAAAGATCCCCCGGCGTGTGCTCCCCGGCGGAGGCGCCGCCGCCCAGGGCGATGACGAGGACCAGACCCGACGTCGGAATGCGCATGGCCGTCTTCAGTCGAGGGTGCGCAGCAGCCGCATCAGCAGCGGCAGCCACGCAACGAGCATGGCGGCGAGCAGCACGGTCTCGGCCTGCGCGACGAGCCGCAGCCGGCGCCGCTCCGGGCCTTGCCGATCGGACATGAACACCAGGGTCATCGTGATGTCGAGCGGAAGGACGAACGCCATGATCACGAACAGGGTCGGTGCGATGACGTTGCGTACCAGCGGCCAGCCCGTCGCATGGGCCGGGCCGTCGGAGAACGGTGCCGCGACGATGAGGACGACGACGGTGACGACGAGCAGCACACGTAGCGCACCGAAGAGGCTCACGAAGTCGTGCAGGCGGTTCATCGGTCTCCGGTCGTCCGGATGGGAGGCGAACGACACGTGCAGGGGGGTCCGATCGACGGGGCTCAGAATACGCCGATCTCCAGACCGGCCGCCATCGTCGTTCCAAGCGCCTCGCAACGGGCGACGACGTCCTCGTCGAGCGGCCCCCGGCAGATGATCGGCTCCTGTGCTTCGGTCAGTGGAAATCCGCGCACGATACGCCGGAGCGCGCCGAGTGCGCCGGTGCCGTCGTTGCCGGCGCCGACCACCACCGCGTAGGGGATTCCTTCGAGACGCCCCTGGCATGGATAGAAGGTGCGGTCGAAGAAGTCCTTCATGGCTCCCGCCATGTAGCCGAAGTTCTCCGGGGTCGCGAAGACCGCCGCGTCGCACCAGATCAGATCGCGCGGCCCGGCATCGGCCGCGATGCGCATGCGGACGTCGACCGATTCGACGTCGGGGTGCAGCGCGCCGCGCCGGACGGCGTGCGCCAGGGCCGCGGTCTTGCCGGATTGCGAGTGGTAGACGATCAGGAGATGCTTCACGCCGCGCAGCGTCCGGGAGCACGCGCGGATACTGTAGCAGGCATCGACGGCGTCGTGAGATCTGCGTATCCGGCGTTTCCGGCCGAGGGCGTCCGGGTGTGCCCGGGCGCCGCGCATCGACCGTGACAGCGCGCGGCAGTAATGCGATAGTCCCCTCATGGAGCTGCGCGGCATCGTCATCGCCACCGGCACCGTGATCGTCACCGTGCAGCTCGGCCTGTTCGCGTGGCTGAAGGCGGACATCGGCGCGTTGACGGAGCGTGCGGACCGGGTTGAACGCGAGGTCGCCTTCGTCCGCGGCCAACTCTCCCTCGCCCTCCCGTCGCTCGCGGAAGCGAATCGGGTCCGTACGGAAAGTGCAACGACGCAGTAACCGCCATGCGACGGCTCCATCAGGGTAGCCGTTCACCGCGACGGTCGGACGTCCTGGATTCCACAAGGATCGAACGGTGGCCAGATCGCTCCGCGACGAGCTGCTGAAAGCGGGGCTCGTGACCGGCGAGCAGGCGGCGCGCGCCGAGCGGGGCAGCCGGCCGCCGCCGAAGCCGGGAGGAAGCAGGGCGTCCCGGGAACGCGGGCGTCCCGCCCGCATCGAAGGCAGCCGATCGTTCTCGAAGCCGGCAGGAAGCAAGCCGGTGGAGAACCGGGCGGCGGAGCGCACTGCGAAGCGCCGATCCCGGAATGCATCGAGGCAGCGTCTTCCGGGCCGGGATCCGGGCTCCGCACCGGCGCCGGTCGAGCCTCCGGCCGACGACCCGGAAGCGCAGGTCAGGCAGCTCAACCTCCGGATTCGACACATCCTCGACACCGAGGCGGAGAAGGCCGAGGCGGAGAGCGGTGCCCCGTTCCATTTCACCCGCGGCGATCGGGTCAAGCGGCTCTACGTGAGCGGGGACCAGCGCCGCCGGCTCTCGAACGGCGAGCTCGCGATCGTCGGCTTCCGGGGCCGCCATCATCTCGTCCCGCGGGCGGCGGGCGAACAGGTGCGCGAGCTGCGGCCGGAAGTGTTCGTGTTCATCGCGGCCGGCGAGGATGGTGCCGGCGTGGTGGAAGAGGGCTACGAAGGATACGAGATCCCCGACGATCTGGTGTGGTGAGAGGGAGGGCGGAGCGCTCCGCACGTTCGCGAAGGCTGCGTCCTCTGCGCTCGGTGCCTTGAACCGGATCCGGGGCGGCCCTGATAATCCGCGTCCGCCCCGGCACGGTGCCGCGGGCATCAGATTGGGAGTCAGGCATGAGCGATTCAACGGGCGCCGCTTCGAGGAAGGTCGCGTTTCTCGGCCTCGGGGTCATGGGCTACCACATGGCGGGGCATCTCGCGAAGGCCGGCCATGCCGTAACCGTCTACAACCGGACCGGATCGAAATCCGACCGTTGGCTCGGGGAGTTCGAGGGGAAGAGGGCGGCGACGCCGGCCGAGGCCGCGGCCGGGAACGAGATCGTCTTCGCCTGCGTGGGCAACGACGACGACGTGCGCTCGGTGACGACAGGGGCGGGCGGGGCGTTCGGGGGGATGGACCCCGGCGCGGTCTTCGTCGATCACACCACCGCGTCGGCCGACGTGGCCAGGGAGCTCGCTGCCGCCGCTTCGGAACGCGGCCTCGGGTTCATGGATGCGCCGGTGTCCGGTGGCGAGGCGGGCGCCGTGAACGGCGTGCTCACGGTGATGGCCGGAGGCGACCCGGCCGTGTTCGAGCGATGCCGGCCCGTCATCGACGCCTACGCGCGCGCCGTCACCCTCCTGGGGCCGGCCGGCGCCGGCCAGCTCACCAAGATGGCCAACCAGATCTGCATCGCCGGGGTCGTGCAGGGGCTGGCCGAGGCGCTGAATCTGGCGCAGCGCTCCGGACTCGACGCCAGGCTCGTGCTCGACGTCATCTCCAAGGGCGCCGCCCAGTCCTGGCAGATGGAGAACCGCGGAACGACGATGGTCGACGACGAGTTCGACTTCGGGTTCGCGGTCGACTGGATGCGCAAGGACCTCGACATCTGCCTCGCGCAGGGCCATCGCGTCGGGGCGCTGCTGCCGCTCACCGCGCTCGTCAACGAGTTCTACGCGCGGGTGCAGGCACGCGGCGGCGGGCGCTGGGACACCTCCAGCCTGATGCGGCTGCTCACCACACCATGATCGAAGACCGGGGCCATGAGCGAAGAACAGGCTGGCGGAGGAATCCGATGAAATTCGACACCAAGGTAGTGCACGCCGGCATTCGTCCGGATCCGACCACCGGCTCGATCGTCCCCCCGATCTACCAGACCGCGACCTACGTGCTCGACGAGGTCGGGCGCGACAAGGGCTTCGACTACACCCGCTCCTCGAACCCGACGCGCCAGGTGCTCGAAGAGAACCTCGCCGCGCTCGACAGCGGCCGCTACGGGGTGATGTTCGGGAGCGGCATGGCCGCGGTGGATGCCGCGCTCAAGCTGCTCGGAG
This sequence comes from Gammaproteobacteria bacterium, assembly GCA_965204915.1. Lineage (GTDB taxonomy): Bacteria > Pseudomonadota > Gammaproteobacteria > HK1 > HK1 > HK1. The sequence goes on from OZ242023.1 coordinate 2,042,967, forward strand.
CCGGGGACCACGTGGTGTGCTCCGACGACGTCTACGGCGGCGTCTCGCGCCACTTCAACCGCGTGCTCGCGAACCACGGCCTCGCGTTCACCTACGTGGACAGCGCAAGGCCGGAGACGGTACGCCAGGCGATCCGCCCGGAGACGAAGATGCTCTGGGTGGAGACCCCGTCCAACCCGCTGTTGAAGATCACCGACGTCGAGGCGATGTCGGCGATCGCGAAGGAGGCGGGGATCTGCCTCGCGGTCGATTCGACGTTCGCGACCCCCGTGTACCTGCGCCCGCTGGAGCTGGGCGCGGACGTCGTCATGCACAGCACCACGAAGTACCTGAGCGGGCACAACCAGATCATCGGGGGGGTGCTGGTCACCGACCGTGAGGATCTGTTCGATCGCTTCAAGTTCATCCAGAAGACCATCGGCGCGGTGCCGGGCCCCTTCGACTGCTGGCTGACCCTGCTCGGGGTGAAGACCCTGCACCTGCGCATGCCGCGCCATTCCGAGAACGCGCAGGCGGTGGCGGAATTTCTCGAAGGGCACGCCAAGGTCGAGCGCGTCGCCTGGCCGGGCCTCGCCTCGCATCCCCAGCACGCGCTGGCGAGCGCGCAGATGTCGGGCTTCGGCGGAATGATGACGTTCGAGCTGAAGGGCGGCGTCGAGGCCGGGCGTGCGGTGATGAACGCGGTGGAGCTCGCCGGGCTCGCCGAGAGCCTCGGGGCGGTGGAGACGATGATCACCCATCCGGCGACGATGACCCACGTCGACGTCCCGGCCGAGGAGCGCCGCGCGCGCGGGCTCACCGACGGCCTGGTCCGGCTGTCGGTCGGAATCGAGGACGTCGACGACATCATCGCCGACCTGGAGCAGGCGCTCGCGAAGGCGTGATCGCGGGAGGCGGGCGAAGGTGCTCGACCGCCCGGCTACCTGACGTATTCGAGCCCCCGATTCGTGATCCGCACCGTTCCCGGCGGGTATCGAACGTCTCCCCAGTCGACCCGCCCCATCTCCAGGGTTCGTCCGACTTCGAGCGCGATGCCGATACCCACCTGACAGTACCCACCACCCGCGACCGGGGTGAATATGACCGGGCCGTCCGGTCCGAAGATGAATTCGATGGAGAGCCCTCCCGAGCCCGGATCGCAGTCGAGGCCCGGGAGCCGCTCCCCCGCCTTCAGCACGAAGATCAGCTCACCCTTCGGCACCACGAGGGCGTCCGTCCCGCGCTTGAACCCCGGGGGTGCGCCGATGGCATTGAAGCGAGACAGCGCGTCGGCGCCGGTCTGGGGAGGATGCCAGCCGAGTGTTGCGAACCCCAGCCTGCGGGCCGCGGTGCGTTCCGGGGCCGGTTCGCTTCGGGGAGCTTCGGGGCCGGAGGTGTCCGCGCTCGGCTCCGTCGAGGGCTCGGCGGGCAGCTTCCCGCTCATGGACGCCTCCGGGTCCGGCGCGGGCTCCGGATCGTCCCGGGCCGTATCGGCCTCCGATGTGTCTGGATGGGCATCCGGCTCCGCGTCCGCGGTCGGCTCGAGTCCGAGTGCCGCCAGTGTCGCATCGTCGATCCGTCCGGTGTCGCGCAGTCCGACGGAACGCTGGAACGTTCGGATCGCGCCCCGGGTGCGCCGTCCCATGAGACCGTCGATCTCGCCCGGATCGTATCCTCTCCCGGCGAGCGCCCGTTGGACCGCTTCCACCAACGGGTCCGGCACCAGCGCCGCACGAGCCGCCGCCGAACAGGCCAGGAGTGCCAGCAGTACCAGCGCCCACGCCACTTCCCACTGCATCGTCATCGGCCGCCGTCTGCCGCCCGGAGATCGCCCGGTGGCCGGCGGCGGCCGGAACGGCCTGAACGCTCCCCGTACGCAGTCGATGGGCGCCATGCCGGGCATTGCGGCACGGCGCGACGGTGATCGGTCTCGGATCATCCCGGCTGTCCACGCATTTCCAACCTCCGAAGCGTACCCCCGCCGTTTCACCGGGCCGGGAACGTGACCGGTAGCTCCGGCGAAGCACCGTTCCCCCCGCAGTTCGAGCGCCGGGCCGGATTCAGCGGCCTTTCGGGATCGTCCGGTCGAGATAGGCGCGGATGCGGTCCAGGGTCCGTGGCTCCAGCCATTGCGCCTGCACCTCCTGCGCGGTGGTCTGCGCCAGAGACCGGATCCTGTCCATGGCCGGGCGGCGGATCTCGCGCTTGGTGATCGCGAAGGTGTCCGCGGGCACCGAAGCCAGGCGCTCCGCCGTGGCCAGGGCGCGATCGAGCAGTGCCTCGGGCTCCACGACCTCGTCGATCAGTCCGAGCGCGAGCGCGGCGGCCGGCTCGTACGTCTCGGCGCGATAGACGATGGTCCGGAAGTGCTGCGGCGGGGTTGCGAACCGCATGATCTCCAGCGCGATGGGCGGGAACGGCACCCCGACCTGGAGCTCCGGGATCCCGATCCTCGCGGCGCCCTGCGCCATCAGGCGCTGGTCGGCGGCGGCGACGAGCAGGCAGCCGCCGGCGATCGCGTGTCCGTTCGCGGCGGCGACCACCGGGGCCGGGTGGACGAAGACGCGCTCGAAGGCGCGGCACATCGCCGGCACGAAGGCTTCGATGTAGGGCTTGCCTTCCTCCAGCACCCGGAACAGGTCGACGCCGGCGGAGAAGATCCTGCCGGCGCCGGTGAGAACCACGGCCCGGGCGTCGCCCGCGTGGTCGAACGCCTCCACGACGGCGTTGCACGATTCCATGTCCAGGGTGTTCGCCTTGCCGTGCTCGATGCGCAGTACGGCGATGCCGTCACGGTCTTCGCGGTGAATCATCGGCGGTGCCGCTCCTGCCGGTCACGAGCGCCGGGGAGCCGGACGCTCCGGCGCAGGGGTCGCGGGAGCGTGCCCGTTCCGCTCCCTGGGCGCGGCCCCCGGTGTGAAGTATCGGCAATTCCCGCCGAGCCCGGAGCCGTCCCCTGACCCGCCGGGATCGGACGTTCGGCGGGCGGCAGGGGAGGCCGAGGATTCCCGGTCATGCGGTCCCGGTCCGGGCGTCGGCGGTAACTGCCGTTGAAGTATGCGGGGAGCGTCACGGATCGGGCCGAAGCACTCCGGGACGCTCCCCGCCGGGCGGGCGTGGCGGCTAATCGCGCCGGAGCACGTCCAAGTCGTCCTGATCGGGCATGAGCATGAACTCGGGATAGGATTCGATCCCGAGCTCGGCCGTATCCTGGCCGAGCTCTTCGACCGCCTCCGACACCCGCACCCCGACCGTCTTCTCGAGCGCCAGCCATACGATCAGCGCCGCCACGAACACGAACACGCCTATCGCGACGATCCCGACGAGCTGGGTACCGATGCTGCCGCCGGCCGCGATGCACACCGCAAGCGTGCCCCAGACCCCGGCAAAGAGGTGGGCGGGGACCGCACCCACCACGTCGTCGAGCTTCATCGTCTCCATGAACTTCATGCCCGCGGTACAGATGACCCCGCCGATCGCGCCGATGACGATCGCCCAGTAGTGGTCGACGATGTCGGGTCCCGCGGTGATCGCGACCAGACCCGCGATCGCGCCGTTCAATCCCGCCAGCAGATCGACCCGTCCGAGCAACGGCCTCGCGGTGCTGATGGCGGCGATGACCCCCGCCGCTGCCGCGAGGTTGGTGTTGGCGAGCACGTTGCCCATGTGGATCGCGCTGGCCGCGTCGCCCAGGGCGAGCACCGACCCGCCGTTGAAGCCGAACCAGCCGAGCCACAGGATGAAGACCCCGAGGGTCACGACCGGCACGTTCGAGGGGGGGGTGGACTTCACGCTGCCGTCGGGCCGGAACTTCCCGCGCCTCGCCCCCACCACGATGGCTCCGGCGAGCGCGGCCCAGCCGCCGGTGGAATGCACGATGGTGGACCCGGCGAAGTCCTGGAAGCCCATCTCGCTGAGCCATCCGCCGCCCCACGTCCAGGAGCCGATGACCGGATAGATGACGGCGGTCAGCACCGCGATGAAGGCGAAGAACGACCACAGCTTGACCCTTTCGGCCAGCGTCCCGGAGACGATGGAGGCGGTGGTGGCCACGAACACCATCTGGAAGAACCAGTCCGACATCGCGGAGTAGCCGTTCTCGGTGACCGCCGCCGTTGCCGCCGCGGTCTCCTCCGCCGTCGCGTCGTCGCCGAGGGAGAGCAAGGCCAGCTCCTCCGCCGACGGGCCGTAGAAGAAGGAGAAGGAGCCGATCCAGCCCGTCACGTCGACGTACATCAGGTTGTAGCCGAGAACGTAGTAGGCGAGCCCCGCGATCGAGTAGAGCCCGATGTTCTTGAGGCAGATCACGGAGGCGTTCTTGGTGCGCACCGACCCGGATTCGAGCATCGTGAAGCCCGCGCACATCCACATCACCAGCGCGCCCCAGACGAGGAACGAGAAGGTGTTGAGTATGAACTGCGACTCGTCCGAAACGGCGGCCGCGGCGCTTCCCGCCGCGAGCAGGAGGCCGGCGCCCGTGAGCACCTTCCCGGCCGTCCCGATGGTGTGGCCGGCAGTTCCGCGGTCGTTACGCCGCGTCGATTCGTATCTGCTGCTGTTCATGTTCGTCTCCAAGATACACGTCCGTTTGTCCATGGGCTTTCCGTCCAACTCCGATGCGCGCGCATCCCCGATGCGTGCGGCTGCATTCCCGCACTGGCGGCCTCCGCGATCGATCGGAAATTACGGCACGGCTGATTTGCGCCGGCAAGCGGCCGGCGGCAACCTAAGAATATTGTCACAACCGCCAGCGGTACGAAAGAGACTTGAGCCCGGCTGTGCGCCTCCAATCCCTCCCTCCCCCCGGCCTTGCGCCTCCAATCCAACGTTGTCCCCGGCGCCCCGGATTCGTCATGATGCGGGCAGCCAATCCCGGGAGCCCGCGAGCATGAGCCAGACCCAGAGCCGGTACCCCTCTCTCCTGGAGCCCTTCCGGCTCCGCCACGTGACGTTCAGGAACCGGCTCATGAGCACGAGCCACGCCCCCGGATACGTCGAGGACAAGCATCCGAAGCTGCGCTACCAGCTCTACCACGAGGAGAAGGCCAGGGGCGGCCTCGCGCTCACCATGTTCGGCGGCTCCTCGAACGTCGCGCCGGACTCGCCCTCCGCGTTCGGCCAGATCTACATCGGCGACGATTCGATCGTCCCCGTGCTGCGCGAGTTCTCCGAACGCATCCACCGCCATGGCTGCGCGATCATGTGCCAGATCACCCACATGGGGCACCGTACCCTGTGGAACGTGGAGGACTGGCTGCCGCCGCTGGCGCCCTCGGTGGTGCGCGAGCACGCGCACCGCTCCTTCCCCAAGGAGATGGACCGCGACGACATCCGGCGGGTGGTGCGCGCGTTCGGCGACGCCGCGGCGCGCTGCAAGGAGGGCGGACTCGACGGCACCGAGCTGCTCGCCCACGGGCATCTCATCCACCAGTTCTGGACCCCGCTGGTCAACCGGCGCACCGACGAGTACGGCGGGAGCCTTCCGAACCGCGCCCGCTTCGGCCTCGAAGTCCTCGAAGAGGTGCGCCGCCGGGTGGGGGAGGACTTCCTGGTCGGCTTCCGGATGATGGGCGACGAGCTGAAGGAGGGCGGGCTCACCCGGGACGACTGCCTGGCCCTTGCGAAGATCTACGCCGACACGGGCCTCTGCGACTTCATGAACGTGGTCGCGGGACAGGTCGGGGACGAGCGCGGGCTGTCGATGGCCATCCCGAGCATGGCCGGCCCGCGCGCCCCCTTCGTGGACATCGCGGCGGCGATGAAGCGCGAGACCGGGCTCGCGGTCTTCCACGCCACCCGCATCACCGATCTGGCGACGGCGGAGCACTGCGTGCGCGAGGGCCTGGTGGACATGGTGGCGATGACCCGCGCCCACATGGCGGACCCGCACATCGCCGCGAAGATGATGCGGGGCGAGGAGGAGCGCATCCGCCCCTGCGTCGGCGCCGGCTACTGCCTCGACCGCATCTACGTCGGGGGGGACGCGCTCTGCCTGCACAACCCCGCCACGGGGCGCGAGCGGACCATGCCGCACGTCGTCGCGCCCGGCCCCGGTCCGCGGCGCAAGGTCGTGGTGGTGGGGGCGGGGCCGGCCGGGCTGGAGGCGGCGCGGGTCTCGGCACTGCGCGGGCACGAGGTCGTGCTCTTCGAGGCGGCGAGCGAGCCGGGCGGGCAGATCGTGCTGGCGGCGAAGGCGACGTGGCGGGGGGATCTGCTCGGCATCGCGCAATGGCTCGCGTCCGAGGTCGAACATCTCGGCGTCACCCTGCACCTCAACCGCTACGCCGAAGCGGAGGACGTGCTCGCGGAGCGGCCGGACGTGGTGGTGGTGGCCACCGGCGGGGTGCCGAACGTCGAATGGGTGGACGGCGCGGAGCACGTGGTGAGCGTATGGGACGTGCTCGGAGGGCAGGTCGAGCCCGGCCCCGAGGTGCTGGTGTTCGACGACCACGGGGACCACCAGGGGCCGAGTGTGGTCGATTTCCTGGCCTCGCGCGGGTCGGCGGTGGAGCTGGCGACGCCGGACCGCATGAGCGCCCACGAGGTCGGGGCGACGAACTTCCCGGCGTATCTGCGGAGCTTCTACTCGATGGGGGTGAAGCTGACCCCGGACCGCCGGCTGCGCTCGGTGGAGCGCGAGGGCAACCGGCTGCGGGCGGTGCTGCGCAACGAGTACAGCGACGCGGAGGAGGCGCGGGTGGTGGACCAGGTCGTGGTCGAGCACGGCACCCTGCCGGCGGCGGAGGTCTTCCACGCGCTCGCCCCCCTGGCGCGCAACGGGGGGACCCTGGACCTCGAGGCGCTGATCGCGGGCCGCGCGCAGGAGATCGACACGAACCCGGAGGGCGGGTTCATGCTGTTCCGGGTGGGCGACGCGGTGGCGAGCCGCAACATCCACGCCGCGATCTACGACTCGCTGCGGCTGTGCAAGGAGTTCTGACAACCGCGGGGTGGGGCTCGCCGGCCCCGGCCCGAGCCCCGACCCTGTCGGCGGGCAATCCTGGCCCCGGCATTCGGTGAAACGAGGGTGGCCCGAGGCAAGCACGCTACACGGCCTCGAAGATGTTGCATCCCGCGGCACGAAAGGATGTCCCCGCTTGGCCAGCGGATACGGGCGAATGCGATCACGGGCCTTTCCGGACGGTGACCGCCTGAAGACATACCCATGAAACCATAAACACAAATTGATTCCATGGGTGTAAATGGCTACCCTCCAACCATACACCGCCATCGGCTACACACCATGCGGGACTAGCTGGACGACCTGAGCAGGTGGAGCCTGTACCCAGCTCGATCGGGGGAGTGACGGCCCGAAGACGACCGTTGGCGCGCGTGGCTCATCCTCACCGGTAGTGAACTTGAGCCACCCGCTGCTTCGGTCTGAAAACCCCGTATTTGTGCGGCGAACGCATGTATGGGCAAGAGTCTCATGCAACCGGCAGATCATCCGCGCACCATGGCTTCGAGGCGCTGGGCGAGGTCACCGAAATCCTCGGGACACTTCTGCCGGATCGCGTCGATTCGCGAGGCGGCCTCTCTGCCCAGAGCCCTGCGGCCACCGCCGGGGCCGTCGGCGACACTGCGACGTTCGGCAAGCTTGTCGAAGTACTCCTCCTTGACGTGCACCTCCGCGCGGATGTCCGTCCAACGCCAGCGGCGAGGCAAGTCCAGGCCCGCGAGAACCCATGTCTCAAGCTCCTCCCAGGCGTTTTCCGCCAGGAAGTCTCTACCGTTCCCGAACTCTTCTTCGATGGCGTCGAGCCTCCGGCGGCGTCCCCGCTCGCCGTCCCGGTCGACGCAGAGGACAAAAACGTCCGTCATCCCGTCATAGCGTTCCACGATTTCCGCAATGCGTTCCGACTTCGTCGCCTCCGTAATACCCCCAAGCAGCGGATCCTGGCAGACTCGGACGTGCGCATTGCGTCTGCCCATGGAGCGCAGCAACCGTTCGAACAGCGGTTTCAGGATGTACTGATCCTTGCGAAAGTCTTCGGGGATGACGAGGACGTTCATTCCGCCCGATCCTCGTCTTCCCGCGTGAAGGCAAGCGCATCCTCCAGCCAGCCGGAGGCGTGGAGTCGCCCCAGTCCCTGGGAACGTCGCAGCTCTTCCGAGTCGGGCAAACCGCGTACCGGACGAATCACGGCATCGTCGGTGTCGGGCAAGCGGCAAACGACGGACGTGTTGTCGAACGTGTCGTCACCGATCATGGCAAGCAGATCCGGGGAATGCGTGGTGGTGATGACCTGGATTCCACCCTTTGCGGCCTGCCCTTCGATCAGATCGAGAAGCAGCCGCAGTCGCGACGGATGGATGCCGTTGTCGATCTCCTCGAAAACGTAGAGACGCGCGACGCGCCTGTCGAGCGCCGTGGGATGCTTGCCCAGCAACGCCGCCAACATGGCGAGGAAACGCAAGGTCCCGTCCGATGCGCTGTAAGCGGACACCTTTCTTTCGTTCGTCTCGCCAATCACGAGCTGGACCAGTCCGGTAACCGGGTCGCGTGGAAAATCGAAATTCGCGACGTCCATTGGCGTGAGTTCGCGCGCCCATTCGTGGAACACGGCCGCGCGTTTCGGATTCGTGCAGATTTCCTGCAGAACGGTCGGCAGGTTTTCACCGCCGTCCCCGAGCACGGTCTGCCCGGGAAAAGCCGGCTTCCGCATCAGATCCGGCACTGGATCCAGGAAACGGATGCCGGCGAGAGCATCAATCACCAACTGGACGCATTCCTTGTGAGTTCGGACGACGTTCTTGTGTTCCCTGATTTGCGTGAGGGCCGGCTGATCCGGCCTGACCGCGATCCGATGGCCGTACTTTCTCTGTTCTCCGGTCTTCTCCATGCGAAGAAGAAGGTGTGCATCGTCGTCTTGGGCACGAACGGGATCGGGTGCTTCCGGATGGCTCCTGTAAATGTATCTTGGCCAGAACAGGAGCTCCTCTCTGGTGACCCGAAACCCGTTCCGACTGTCTTCGTCATACTTGACCCCGATTGAATATCGGGCAGTGATCCCGTCCACCTTCGGATGGATCTGAAGGAAGAATCCGGACTGCCCGAAGCGGATGACTTCACTCGCCGCGCCTCGAATCGGCGCCCATTCGATCTGGCCGCCGGCGCCGTACTTGCCGCCGATGATCTCCGCCAGGGTGTAGCCGCGGCCGATGCCGTGAAGGAAACGGAAGGCGTCACGGAGGTTGCTCTTGCCGCTCGCGTTCGCACCCACGATGACGGTGAACGGACCGACGCGCAGGGTCTCGTCGGCGAAATTCTTGAAATCGACGAGTCGGAGCGAAGTAATCATGATGCCTCTCCGAGTTGCAGGACTGCTTGCGGCTTTCGGTGACGCAGAGAAACCACCCCGCCCGGCGACGTGCCTCGAAAGGGGTTCGAGTATCGCACGCGCCGGACGCGATCATCTTCAATGCCCGGCTCAGCGGGTTGTCCGGCCTGTCCCTTCGTCCGTCGTTTCGACCTGGTAGTGCAGCCCGACGAGCTGGCTCGTCACCCGCGCCCGGCGGTGCCGATCCGGGATCCAGTCGAGGATCATGCTGTTCTTCACCTCCTCGAAACGACCGGCGAGCGCGCCCATGTCCGGCGGTGCGGCCGAGCGTTGCGATGCGCTTCGCCCGGCGCCGTGGCCGAGCCACTCGATCCGCTCGACGGGCTCGACGCCGCCGTCCGGACCGCTACGCAGGGTGATGATCCGGGTGGTCAACCGATGGTCGTCGTTCTCGTACCGGACGAGGTAACGGGCGACGATCGTTCCGCCGCCCGGTCCGGCGGCCTCTCCGCGCGAGCCCGACCGGGCCGCGGGTGCGTCCAGCCCGACGACGATCGCCCCGCCGCCCGGTCCGGCGGCCTCCCCGCGCGAGCCCGACCGGGCCGCATGCGCGTCCGACCCGGCGACGATCGCCCCGCCGCCCGCTCCGGCGCTCTCTCCGCGCGAGTCCGACCGGGCCGCGCGCGCGTCCGGCCCACCGACGATCGTCCCGCCGTCCAGTCTGGCGGTCTCTCCCGTGAAGGCCGGCTCGCGGGCCACCGCGAGCAGGGCGTCGACGAGCGGATGTCCCACGCCGCCCAGCTCGCTGCTCCGCGTGCGCATGGCCAGCGCCCGATCGAAGCAGATGCGCTCGTAGCGGGGCGCCAGATGGAAGCGCCGTTGCAAGGGGTCCGGGGTGTGGAAGGTCCAGAATTCGCCGTCGGGAACGGCGGCTCCCCCCAGGCGCAGCACCGCCGAGCGCACCCAGCGGCCCAGCTCGGCGAGGGTGTGGCGGCCCTCGATACGGCGGTAGCTCTCCAGGTTGAAGCCGGTGAGGTCCTGGGCCAGGGCGCCCAGGGCTTCGCGGGCGCGATTCGCTTCGGCGAGCATACGGGCGATCTCGGCCTCGGTGTGTCGGTAGTCGCGATCGACCAGCGCCCGCCTGAACAGGTTCTGGTAGTCGGGGCGGGCGCCGAGCAGCCCCAGGACCTCGCTGCGGAAATCCTCGGCCGGCTGGCCGCATTCGTCGGACTTGCCGATCGACGACGCGATCTCGCGCAGCTTCTCGTCCAGCAGGCCGTAGATCCGCTCTTCGACCGTATCCTCCGCGAACAGGTTGTAGACCTGCACCGTCTCCTGCTGCCCGTAACGGTGGATCCGGCCGATCCGCTGCTCCACGGCCATGGGGTTCCAGGGCAGGTCGTAATTGAACAGGATGCGCCCGATCTGGAGGTTGATGCCTTCGCCGCCGGCCGACGTGCTCAGGAGGAAGCGGGCGCCGTCGTCACGCCAGAAGTCCTCCATCGCGGCAATCTTGTCCTCGATGGGGCCGCCCTTGAGCGTCGCGATCCGTTGCGCTCCGAAGATCCGCCCGAGCTCCTCGGCGAGGAAGGCCAGCGTGTCCCGGTACTGGGTGAAGATGACGAAACGTTCGTCCGGATTCTCGCGGGTGAGGTCGCTGACGGCCCGGACCAGGGTCTCGAAGCGCCGGTCCGGACCCCGGGGAACCAGCTCGACGAGCCGCCGGACGGTGGGGATCTCCTCCGGGATCCCCGTCTCGGCGTAGAGGCCCTCGCCGGCCTCCTCGTCGCCGTCCAGGGTCCAGCTCGTCGTCTCGGCCTCCTCCTCGCGCCGTTGCAGGCGCCGGCGCACCCGGGCGACGTACGCTTCGGCGTCGGCGTCGCCGGTTGCGCTCGCGTCCTCCCCCAGGATCGCCCGCGCCACCGCCAGCATTTCGTCCCGGATGCGCAGGATCTCTTCGGCGAGCCCGCCTCCGCCGGTGGTCCGGGCACGGCTCCGGCGGGACTCGAGCTCCAGTTGCCGGCGTGCCAGGAGGACGAGCAGGCGTCGCCTCAGCGCCTGGCGGATCGCACGCGGGCTCGACGACATGATCTTCTGGAAGGTCGTCATCACGAAGCCGATGGCGCGCTGCCGGCGGGTCGTGCGGGCGCCGGTGACGCCCGCGGCATCGCCCACGCCCGCGGCGTCGTAGCCTTCGCGCAGGTAGTCGCTGATGCGCTCGTAGAACATCCGCTCCCGCGGCCCGAGCGGGAAGCGTTCGGTGTGCACCTGGCGGCGCCGGAAGATCGGGTCGCCCCGCGGGTCCGTGACCTCGCGCCTGGTGCGCCTGATCATGACGTGGTTCAGCAATCCGCGGTGGTCGGCGACCGCCTCGGGACCGGCGAACAACTGGTCGTCCAGGAGCTGGATCAGCGACCAGAACTGGAAGGCGTTGCCCTGGTGCGGCGTCGCGGAGAGAAAGAGCAGGTCCCGGCTGTGGTTGCGCAGCGCCTCGGCGAGGCGGTAGTTCCGGGTGGTCGTGGTCTTCTTGCCGCTGCGGGTACGCGACAGATGGTGCGCTTCGTCGAAGATCACGAGGTCCCACGGGGGGGCGGCCAGCAGGCGTTGCATCCGGCGGTGCTGCTTGAGGGTGTCGATGGAGCCGATGACGCGCGGGTACCGCTCCCAGGTCGCGGCGCCGTGGTCGCGGAAATCGCGGCCGAGCACGTCGAAGGTCAGGCGAAAGCAGCCGGCCAGCTCGTTGCGCCAGTTCTCGAGCAGCCCGGCCGGCGCCACGACCAGGATCCGGGCCGCCTCGCCGCGCGCGATCAGCTCGCGGACGAGCATCCCCGTCTCGATGGTCTTGCCCAGCCCGACCTCGTCCGCGAGGAGCAGCCGCCGCGGCCTCCGGTCGATCAGATCATGGACCAGCAGGATCTGGTGGGGCAGGAGGTCCACCCGGCTGGCGCTCAGCTCGCCGCCGGTGTTGGCGTGGGCGAGGTCGAGGGCCATTTGCCGGATGCGGTAGTCCTCGGGGTCGTCGAAGTCGCCCGCCGCCAGGCGCTCCCAGAGGTCCGCGGCCTTCTCCAGCCATTCGATGGGCAGGTTCTCCACCCGCTCGCCTTCCGGCGCCTTGAACAGCACCTTGGCCTGGTAGACGCCGAGGGTCTGGGACACGCGCAGCACCTCGCCCGTGCCCCACTCCGGATGCCGCCGCACCCGGACCTTGTCGTCGGTCCGGATCCCGTAGACCGCCGCCGGCTCGCTCATGACAGGTTGAAGGAAGCGAGGAAGTACTCGCCGCCGTGTTCGTGGCGATGCTGGATGTGGCCGAAGATCGGGCGCAGCGAGACGCGCCGGTCGCCGACCTCGAACCAGAAGTCGTCGGCGTGGCGCAGCCTCGATTGGAAGACGACCTGCACGAAGCCGCCCATGCGTTCCAGCTCGTTGGCCCGGTCGGCCATCGTCGCGTGGAGGAAGCCCGCGACCTCGCGCGGCGGATCGCCGGCCGCCCTCAGCACGTCCTCGAGCCCCACCACCCGGATCCGGTGGCCGGCCGGAAACGGAAAGACCTCCTGGCGGAGCTCGCGGAGATAATCCAGCAGGCCAAGGCGATGGGGATGCGGCGCCACCCCGCCGGCCTTCGAGGGCTGCATCATGCGCTCCTCGACGATCAGGTAGCCGGCCATCAGGCCGCTCCCGCCCGGTTGAACAGCGGCGCACCCTCGATGACGGCCAGCACGCGGTCGATGGCCGCCGACCAGTCGGCCCGCTCGTCCCTCAGAAAGCGCAATCCGGCCCGAAGCGCCGCCCGCCGGCCCGGAAAACGCTCCAGCCACGGCAACACCGGCTCCCCGGCATCGGCGAGCGCGATGAGGGTGTGCAGGAGATCGACCAGAGGCGCCGTGGCGGCGGCCGGCGCCGGATCGTCCTGGAACAGGACGCTTTGGGCGGTCTGCTCGTATGCCTTCTGCAACCGCTTCCGGGCCTCCTCCAGCCGGTCGAGGGGCTGCTTGACCTCATACGTCCGGCCGCGTCCGGTGCGGCCCCGGATGATCAGTCCGGCCTTCCTCAGATCCTCCGTGTTGACCTGCATGGCGCGCAGGCCCTTGTTGACCTTGTCCACACCCACCTCGCCGCGCACCGGCATCAGCAGCCGCAGCCACGCATAGCTGAGGGCGTCGATGTCTTCCAGCTCCGGCGGGAGAGGCCGTTCGCGGGTGACGAGCTGATCGACGATCGCGCCGATGTCCTGCAGGGCCTTGTGCAAGGGCAGGGGGTCGCCCTCGTGGTCCAGCACGCGGCCGTAGTGGGCGCTGTAGAGCTCCAGGCACTTGCCGATGCAGACGAGGCGCACGTCCGGTTCGGGCAGCGGCTGGTTGCCGTAACGGCCTGCTTCGATGGCGGCGAGCTCGGCCCGCGCCCGGCGCCTGACCTCCTGGCGCACGCCCGCCCAGGAGCGGTCGGAGGGGATCTCCCGGCGCTTGCGGCAGACGTGGATCAGGTCGTAGGCGACGTTTTCCTTGTCGCGAAGGGTTAATGCGGACTCCGATTCGGCGTGTATCGGATAGACAGCGGCGATCTCGAAACCGGCGCTGCAAAGAGACTGCAATAGCCCTTCCCATACCGTACCTTCCGTATCGGTGTGGTGAAATGTAAAAACAAGCAGACCATCGTTCGGAAGCCGTTGGTGAATAGCCTCAAATACATTGCAGAGTCCAGAATAGAAATCATCTCGGCTCTTCCCTCGTATGTTGTTTTCGATAATTTCCTCTGCTTTAGGTGTCAATTCTGGTGTAAACCAGATATAACTATCTTTCAGCAGGAGACGTATCCATACATAAAAGAAATCGGAAAGTTCCGAATAGTTTACATTGCCTACATATGGTGGATCGGTGATCAATAGCTGTATTGAATCATTGGATTCATGCAGAATTTCTACAGAATCTCGGCATGTAACAGCAGCGTATTCGTCAGAAAGATGATCCACTTCGACCTTCTCCCGCTTTCCATCTTCAACATGCCTGAATTCCCAACATTCTTTTCTGTAAGACAATCCATCCAGCATAAGCCGAAATTCTGAAATAAACGATCCTCCGGCAATCCTTTCAATGCCGAATACATTGTTCTCCGCAATTGTCGATTTGAGTTGATAGTCGTGGCGCGCGAACAACCCTGCTGCCGTCTGTCCGCCGGCAGACTTCCTGGATACACGTGCACGAGTGAACAGATTATTGGCTTCCAAGGTACTCGAAAACGCGCACAGCAACATCTCCCGGAGTTTGTCGTCCTCCTCTGCCATGACGCCATCCAGCAGTGTCGCCAGCGCCAGCAACTGCCTCGGCGCGAACATGTCATGCCAGTGGTTGTAGTGGTGTTCAAGCAGCCGGGCGGTTTCCGCACCTTTCGGAATCCTGCTTTTCGGATACGGCAGCCTCGCCCTGTTTCGATCCCAAAGACCCTCGGCACGCTGCAAATCGGCCCTGTCGCTTGCGGAGAACCGCTTGAAGAACTTGCCGTTCTTCGGCAGCAACAGGCTGTCGGGCAGCGGCGCGCATTGCGCGGCGCATTGTGCGGCGTCCTCCGCAACCTCCTCCCCGAACTCCCCGAACAACGATTCCACCGCCCCCCGTTCCCGAACGGAGTCTCGGGGCTCCAGAAAAGCCTGAATCGCATACGGCCGAACCGGAAGCCTCCGGTCCTGGGGCAGCAGACGGATGCTTTCGATGATCTTGTCGCGGTTGCCGCAGGAACACTCGAAGGCGCCGTTGGCAGGCACGTTTCCAGCGCGTGGGTCGTAGTCGTGCCCGCACGCCGGACAGCGCACCGCCTCGTCCGGCAGCGCCCCGCGCCACTGCCATACGGCCTCGCAGGCCGGACACAGCAGTACGGTCAAGGAGACCTTCTTTCGCTCCTTCTTCCTGTCCCACGGGACCTGCACACGCACGTCGTCATCGCAATGGGGACAATGCACCGACACCAGCGTCGGATTCCGCCGCCCGCGCCCTTTCGGCTTCTCCGGCTCCGGCGCATACGTCCACACCTGATGCGGCCGGCCCTCGCCGGCGCTGCCCCGCGGGCTGCTCACCATCATCGCGGTATCCGCGATCAGCGATGCAGGCTCGACCTCCCAATCGAAGCGCTTCCTGCATCGCGGGCACGACACGTCGCGGTGGTAGCGGACCGACAGGGTCTTGTGCGCGACGAGCCAGTCCTTGAACAGCGGCACCTCGCGCTTGCAGGTCGGGTCGGTGCAGACCGCGTGCTTGACCCAGAAGGTGTAGATGACGTCCGCTTCCACGTCCGGCGCAACCTTCGTCCGGTACAGCCCGAGCAAGGACTCGCGCAACGGGGCGCCGCCGTTCCAGGCCACGGGCCGCGTCGCCAGCCGCTCGAAGGCGTCTTGCAGCGCCTCCGGATCCACCGGCTCGATCTCGGTCTTGACGATGAACCAGGCGACGGGATTGAGGTCGATGCCGATGACCCGGCACCCCAGCCGAAGCGCCTCCACCACCGTCGTTCCGCCGCCCATGAACGGATCGAGCACGACCTTGCCGGCGGTCTCCGGATCGTCGCCGTGGTTGCGGTAGAACTCCTCCATGAGATCGACGGGCGTGCCGTCGGGCTTCCAGGCCGGCTTCAGCGCCCCCAGCAGGATCGCCCGGAACACGCACGACGCCCGCCGCGCGAACCACTTGTGCATCTGGTAGATGGGCTTGAAGCTGTTGCGCTCCGGCTGCGCCAGACGGTTGATCTCGACGATGGGAAAGCCCACCTCGATGGCGCGCGGCACGTTGCCGGGATTGTCGGTAGAGACAGCCAAGGACTTTCTCAGAGGCGAAGATCGCTGGGAGCGAATACGGTGACTTCCTCGACGGACCGCAACCCCTTGTCGCTCGACACCAGAGCGTCGGCCTCCAATCGAACGGCCACCGCCAGAACAACCGAGTCGTTGGTAAGCAGTCCGTATCGTCTCTGCAAGGCGAATGCCGATTGCAGAAGATCATCCTGCGTGCAGCTCTCGAACCGGAGACCAAGATCGAGCAAGTTTCGCACCTTCGACTGGTACAAGCTCAGACCGCAGATGATCTCCGGCTTCCCGGCCAGGCGTGCCGCCGGATTGCCGCCCAAGCTCCCGTGCTTCATGGCGGCTTCCGCAAGCATCAACCGGTGGGTGAGCTCCTGCCAGACGGTCTGGGGCAATACGCCCGTAATCTCGCCCTTGGAGCAACGCCGCAGAAGACGCTGCGCCTGGCCGGACACCCCCTGCTCCGCGTACACCAACACGTTCGTGTCGATGACGCACAGGCTGCCGGCGGGAATGTCGTCGAGATTCACAGGTCCCAGGCATCCGCGCGCAGGATCTCGCGAAGCTGCTCGGGCGAGACCCGTATCGGCTGCTCGCAGAACGACCTGTAGGCCGCCTCCCGCCGGTCGGGCGCCGGCAACTTCTCGGTCAGGTACCGGTCCAGGGCATCCTGGATCAAGTCGCTCAACGGCCGCTCCTCGTCAGCGGCCTGACGCCTGGCCCGGCGCAGGACGTCGGCCTCGATGGCGGTCCCGATTTTCTGTTTCATGCGTGTTTCCCGTTTCAGCCTCGATCGGCAAAGAATTTCCAGCGAGATTCGATGGAAGCGAACCCCGATTGCTGGACCGGCCGATGCCGTCCTCCGCCCCCCAACCCGGCATAGCCGGAACCAGGCGCCTGTCATGAACCTGGGAGCGCAGGCGTCCCGTGAACGGCATATAATTCATTGTTTTATTGATGTATTCAATCATTTCCCACTTCCATATCCCACACTCCAAAGCGGTATCGGATGGATATGGATAGTAGCGGACGGGCGAGGATTCGCCTATCGACAGTTTGGTCCATCGACGGCAGGCCCACCGTCTGATGTGAAGTGACTCGTCAAGTTGCCGTATCGTCACTCGAAGTCGCCTCCCTCAACAGGCCAGGGTCAGGGTGCGGTCGGCATCATTCGCGATGGTGGGTCCCTAGAAACAGCACGCACGCAGTCAAGCGGGACGCCTCAGACATCCACTTCGATCCGGGGCACGAGTTCCTCCGCATCCGCTACCGCATCGACAGCGTGCTGCGCCAGAGCCGCAGCCTGTGTGCAACCACACGAAATCTGTCCGTTTGGACAGTATTCTTGTGGTTTGAGATTAGGACAGCATTAGTGTGGATTTCCGTCACCACGGCCGCAACCCGTTGTTTTTCAATACATGGCAGTTTCTCCGCTAGACTCATCGGTAGTGGCACCTTCACGATCTGCAGGCCGCTCGCTGTTATGGTCGCGGGTGCCCGTTCAGGAGAGTGTGACCCGGCTGTGGTCTACGGGCTGGCGCGGGCGCTGGTGATGGTTCTGATGGCCTGTGCTCGGCGCTCGGGGGGACGATCGAGGTGATGCGTGTCTTTCTTCTTCGCAAAGGTGAGACTACTTTCCACCAAAAGATGGGTTAGCTCCACCATCCCTTGAGCAGAGCTACGCCTGCTAATCCGATCCCAATTAGTGCCAGTGTGATTGCAATCCTGTTCCGGCTTGCCGATGCTTTCTCGTGCTCCTGTATTGTTTCCAGTGTCTTCTTCCCTTCTGTTTCCGTCCTCCTCAGCGCCTCCTCCCAGCCTTTCACTTCCATTTCTGTTTGCTCTGCTTTCGTTCCGAACTTTTCTGCACCCGTTATTGTGTTCCTTATCTCTCTTTCTTTTTGTGGTCTCTCCTCCGATTCGTTCTCGTACCACCCTAGCCCCTCTGCTATTTTTCATAGATTTCTATGCTCCGCAACTAGTTTCTCTCCCTTCCTTATTACCTTGTTACCCTTCCTTATTGCCTCTTTCAGTTTCGTGTTCCTGAGCGCTATTGCTTGCTCCGCGGCAGCCACTGTCCATACTGATCCTTCTCCCCGCATTATTGTTTCTACGAGCCTTCGTATCTCTCCTAATTCTTCGCCCACCTCTTCCAGTCTCTCCTTGTCTTTCACCCACTTCTCTATCTCCTTCTCCAGTCTTTCTGCCGCGCTTGTGAGTCCCTGCAGTGTTCTGTATTTTCCGTAATATGTGGTTGTATCGCTCGTGGGCTCCACACGTCCTCCCTCGGTCCTTCCGTCTCCTTCGTTTCCGTTCTTATTCTTCATCTTTCAATCCTTTGGTACCGCGTTCGTCTTTCCTTGCGGCCCTGGTGCATTGCCCCTGCCTCCACCGGAACCGTTACTCGTCATTCCCCGTTCTCTGCCGTCTGTCCACCCAATTTTCCCCCTGCTCTTCATTCTTTCCATCTCATGGGGGGCCGGTGCCCCTTGGCCCTGCGTGCTTGAGTACTCGCTGAGTACTTGAACGAGCCGACGTACCATGTCCCCTGTTCCGGACCGCTTCCCCTGTGGCTGGATTCGCATCCCCGCGCGTTTGCGAGGCGGGTCTCCTCTGCCTGCGCTACGCTCTTCGAGTAGTGCGTCCACCCCTCCACCTTCCATTCGCTTTTTCGTCGGGCTAGGTCTCTGCGCGATCCCGATTCGACAAGCCATTTGCTCGTCCTTTGCGTAACGCCGTCCAGTTGCCGCTATCCCCATATGCGGTGTGTTCGCTCTGTCTCAACCTCTATCCGTGGTGGTTATTCGCAGTCCACCCCGTCCCCGTCCCGCATGAACCGGTAGCCGGATGCTCCCGGCGCACCGGTGCGATGCCGTGCTGCCGTGCCTCCTTGCACGTGATTCTCCCGTTCCCGTTCGTGTCCCACCGGCTCAGCGCGTCGCCTGTGGTTGGTGCCTCCGCGCTCGGTGTTGGTTCGGCCACTTGCGCCTGCCCTTCGGCCACGACCATCTCGGTCGATCTGCACCCCGACAGAACCGCTTCCAGCGCCCGGGCCTCCCGGGCGTCCACGCTCAGCCCGTACTTCCGCTTCACCGCGACAACCCGGCCCGCGAACCAGCAGCGGTTCATCCCCAGCATCCACTCGCCCGCGTCCTTCCCGCTCTTACGGTGCCGGTTCACCGCGGGCGCAGCCAGCGTCAGGTTCAGCAGGTCGGACGCGAACCGGCGCTTCGTGGCCGCGCCTGCGGCGCACAGGCCGCTGTCGTGGGCCTCCGATGTCGCGACCATGTGTTCGATGTCCGTCCCCCGCTGCCTGCTGAAGTACCGGCCCTGTAGGTAGTGGGTCAGATTAAGCGGGTGGGGGATGTCCTCTCTGGTCTACCGGCTCAACGTCACTGACCCCGTCAGGCCGTGATACACCATCGTGTGGTGCGCCAGCAGGTCCCTGCCGATGATGGCTTTCTGGCCGAATCCACCGCCCATCAAGTCCAGCCCGGCGAACAGGCCCGTTATGACGAATTGGATTGACGGTATGCACATCTGTCCCATATAGAAATTGGTCATCTGCTGACCATGCACTCCGCCCATCATCTGTCGATCCACCATCGGCAGATGTAGTGCTTCAGCCAGCCTCCAGTCGATGCAGCAGGTCCCCGCACCTGTGTCCACGAGGGCGGGGTGTTCGTCTCTAGGGATGTTTGGCCGCGTTGTTGATGTATGCCGATGCAAGGGGTCGAAGCCTATCTCCACCGGGATAGTGGGGCCGAAGTGCGCCAACAACGCCTGCGGGGTTTCGCCCCCCGCCTCCGGGTATAACCATCCGCATTGCCCTTCAGGCATGGAGCACCCCTTGCACGGCGCAAGTCGGGAGCGGCTGCATCGCGATCCCAACTTGTCGGATAAGGTACGGACCCTCCCCGAAGCGCTCTACCGCGTCCTCCCCGGCGCTCTCGAAAGACGGGTATGTCCCCACCAGCTTGCCATTGTGCACCACTGCCCACTTGCCAAAGTGGTCAGCCTCTAGCTGATGTTTCATACTCTCGAATGCCTCGATTTCTTGGCTCAGTGTTCTCATTGGTGTTGCCTCCGTGGTGCACCTTCCTTGGTGTCCTGCCCAAGATGGGTGTCCCGTTACCCTATTGTCTCTCCGCTCCCTCTGTAACAGGCTGTCCTCTTCGGTACTAGGCCAGTTTCAAACTAACCCCTCACCCCTGTGTACGGGCTGTACACCTGCCCGCCCATGTTGGCGATAATGTGCGCCTTGACCGACTGGGAATACGGGTAATCCTCGCGGTCGTACCGCGCGCAACGGTGTTCGGGGGCGACGCTCAGGCCTCGGCAAGTTCCATCCGCCTTGACTGTCCCCGTTGCGGCCAGCGCCATCAGGGTGACGTCCGCCGCAAATCCCGCTCGCTGGATGGATGGTCTCATCCCGGTCTCTCTACCCCGTGAATTCGCCTGTCCTCGCTGTCCCTGCCGGTGCTCGCCGGCGCAGTCCCGCTCCATCCCTCTGATGTACTCGTTGTCGATTCGCTCAATCGCGCGCTGGACTTGGTCCTTGGTGACCGTCGGGAAGTCGCTAAGGAGTCCGGCCAAAATTATCTTTCGGTCTGCATGGTCGAGATAACGCAACATTCCGATCACTGGGGAAGGATCTGTCATATCGCGACAGGACCTCTGTTTCCAGCTTCGGCGTCATCGCTCCGGGCATGATGACATCGTATCCGGAGGTCCGGGAACGAGCCGTCGCATTTGGAAAGATAATTTGCGACACGCCCACCCGCGTCCCCGTGCAGCAGGCGACCCCGCGCATACCTCGGGCGTCGCCCGGAACACCTCCGTCCGGGTCCGGTCCAGCGTTCGGTAGTTCTCGCATGGCATCCACTCAGTCTCCCTCCCACTGGCATTGTGACCCTGTGGCGCCGCTCGTTCTGGTTTGGCGTAGGTTCTGGTCTTCCTCAGCTCGTGCGAAATTCTTGGATTCAGACCCGAACCCCTTCCATTGGCATGTTCCGCCTTTCTTTTGCTCAACTACTGCTTGCGAAATCTGGATCGCTGACAGACTCCCCTCTACTCTCCATTCCCGAGATCACTCTGTTCCGTCTCCACTTCAGTGTCGGGGTCAGGCGCCTCCGACGCCTTTGCATTTCCATGATGTCTTCCATTGTTTCCATTGCTTGGGAGTGCTGATTCGGCAGCCCATACCTCGTTGTCCTTGCTTTCTCGATCATCGTCTTTCCTCCGTGTGAGGTACAACATTTTGGGTGGTGCGTTCACACCCTCAAAAGGAATATATGCACGTTCCCCAATTTCCTCACAGATCTTCTCCATATCTGCATCTGGTGATGCGACATTCACGAATAGAAAATCTGCTTCATCGCGGTCAATTACAAAGCCGTGAGATGAGTAAGATGACACTAGATCTCTCATTGTGTCATTTTTAAGATTTTTGGACCGTCTGCCCAAGCGTATTCCGTAATCGTATGCGATACTAGTCGCTCTGGAATTCTCGCCAATTTTGATCGGATCGATCTGGCTCACGATTGGTCCGATCAACTCACCGATCAATTTGGCCGAGATGTCTGCCGCAGTCCTGAACGTTATCTGTCCGCCGCTGATTCCTGTTAATTCCATTATCATTTTTTGAAAAGTCTTAATCGCTGAATTTTCGAGAGCTTCAATTGCTGCATTTTCTGTTAGACCGGAACTGTGTCGCCAAAGTTCATCTCGAGTTGCCTGCTGAATATCGATCGGCCCGAGTTCACCATAATCTCCTACATACAATTTTTTTGCTGATGTACATAGTAACGTTCCTGCGCTTTTGCACCAGCCTGGTACGAAAATTTCTACATTGTCATCGTAATATCTCTGAAGGCTGCGTCCCATGCGATATGCAGCGTGTGCGTCACCGCCTGAAGTGACGAGAATCAATAGTACACTTAATGCTTTCCTATTTTCCCGACACATCTTTCTGAAATCTTCATCATATGGTTTGCCAATCGGTCCGTTGTACAGCACAATATCCCGCCTCGCCGCTAGCGGAAGTTGGGTGACAGATTCTACGATTTTTTCCCAATCAACCATTTCTATCTCACTTTTGTTTTCCTGTCGCGTTTGAGTCACACCGACCCTTCTGTGAACTTTTCCTGTCGTCCTTTCTCTTTGCGGTTTCACGTGCGGTCGTCGTTGCTTCTCGATGACTGTGACAGCTCACTGGCCGTTTCCCGGCCGATCTACTCCCTGGTGTCCCTTACAGCGCAACCGACGTCGGGTCCCCCGTCACCCCCCTGTCCGCTGCACGCCCGATCGGTGCTG
This sequence comes from Gammaproteobacteria bacterium, assembly GCA_965204915.1. GTDB lineage: Bacteria > Pseudomonadota > Gammaproteobacteria > HK1 > HK1 > HK1. The sequence goes on from OZ242023.1 coordinate 2,065,329, forward strand.
TACTCGACACTTGTCAGTTTTGTCTCTGGCCGATGTCCTGTCGACATTGAAGGGGTCGTACTGTCGACTGTACCACCGGATCGACCTGCCGCTCCTGGATGTCGTCTTCACAGATCGAGATCCTTTGTGGCCCATTGCTCTCGCAGTTTATGCTGGAACCATTTCCCCGGACACGGTTAGCCGGTTGCCCGAGCTCTTCGTCTTGCCAGCTCCCCTGCTTGGTGTCCCTGTGTGCAGCATTCGTGCTCAGGGCTCTGTGCGATGCGCTCGCCGATTCCCCGACGCTCCCGACCCCTCACACCGACCTTGCTCATCAGTCTGTCCGCTAACCAACGGCCGGAGTTCGTTTCGGCCGCCGACCGTCAGCGTGAACATTTCAGGTTCTCTCGGTCTGAGTCGTCATCTCACCGATCACTTTTCAGCATAGCCGTCCCACGTGCCCCGTGTCTACATCCATTTTGGCGTCGCCTTTATCCCCCTTGGCTTCCTTGGCTTGCTTCCTCGACCGGGGTCGGTCCGGAGTTTTCGGTCGAGAGTTTGCCGCCCGTTGGAGCGTCCCGTTCAGGTCTTGGAGAGCATACCAGCTCACCTTTTAGCTCTCGCTGACCGCTTCTTCACCCATCCCTTGGTCACCACCTCAATGAGGCTTGCGGCTTGCCCGCTGCCGGACCTAGATTCATCAGGACATCGCGGCCTCCGGTTCTGGCCGGGTGCCGCGCATTTCGCCTTGGCGCAAGCGGGACTCCACCTCACACTTGGCCACCAACCGTTCCTGGCGCTCCGGTTCCGCGACGCTCTCGATGCTCTCTGTCCGCTGCTGCCCGGCCTCGATGAGCCGGCTGGTCGCGCTCCAGTGCGCGATCCGCCGTGCGTCCGTCGGGTGTGTCTTCAGGAACCCGACGAGCCCCCTCTGCCCTTGGGCCGCAGCCCGCTGCTCCGCGCGTGCCATGCGGATGAAGAGCTTGCGCGCCGCCCGCAGGTCGTAGCCCGCCTCGCGGACGATGTACGTGGCGAGCTGGTCCGCCTCCAGCTCCATCTCTGGGCTGTAGCGGATGCGCCCCGCGACGGCTCCCGCCTGCATCCCGCTCTCCAGCAGATCGGTCCGTGCACTTGTGCACTGTGCCGTGTAGCACGGTCCCGCGCTGGCGGCGATCGTGCCCGTGATCAGCCCGCCGATCACCATCCCCACCGCGGTGTTCTGCTCCGCCTTCTCGTTGTGCTTGAGCAGCACGTGGGCCATCTCGTGGCCCATCACGCCGGCGGTCTCGTCGTCGCTTCCCACCCGGCGCACCAGTCCCCCATAGAATGTGACGTTCCCCTCAATGTCGGCTGTCGCGTTGATTGTGTCGTCCTCGGGCTTCACGTGCACCTTGATCTTCCGGTACTGCCCGCGACACGTCTCGCGGTCGAGCGTCCGGGCGCACACCTTCTTCGTCGCTGGCCGGATCCGCCGCTCCACCCGGCGCACCATCCTCACCTGCTCGACCCCACTCGTCAGCAGCTCGGGCGGCAGCGGTTCGGACTGCATCGCTCTGTTCGCTTCCGCCTCCTCGCTGGCCGTCACAGGGCTCGTCGCGAGCTGCGGGCCGGCGCAGCCTGTTGCGAGCATGACGATGCACGCTATCCCTGCCCACCTGCGGGCGGGACGCCCGCGCTCTCAGGTCGCGCCGCTCCCGGGAATCCAGCACCAGGGAGCCGGCAGCCGGCGGCGGACGATTCTTCGCCGTTTTGTCGAAGACTTCATGGGCAAGGGACTATGGCTCCCCTGCTTCACGCTGCCCCGAGCCATGAGCCGCGGTGCGCATACACCGTGCCGGGGGTCCGGCGACCCGCGCGATCACGTCCAGCTTCTCCCGGATTTCGGGATCGATCTCCGGCAACGGGACGTGTTCGACCAATTCATGGAAGCTCTTCTTGGCCATCAGGTTGGGAAGGCCGAGCTTCTCGAACCAGATGCGGAACAGGGGCGTCAGGAAATCATCGCTCGCCTTGCAATCCGGGCTCCACGGCGAACCCCGGCCGAGGCTCCGCAGCGCCGTCTCGACCTCCCCAATGGCTTCGTGCATCGCGCTCACCCGCTTCCCGACCTCGTCCCGTACGAACAGAGGGCCGGGCGCGGCCTCACCGGCCGATGCCGCCGCCCAGGCTTCCAGGGTCGCAGGCGAACAGAGGTAGTTCTCGATCTCGCGCCGCGTCCACATTAAACCTTCCGCGGGCGATACCTCCACGCTTCCGGCCTCCAGGCGGTCGAAGAGCGCGACGCCCCGGAGCTCGGGCAGCGCTTCCCGCAGGCCGTGGTAGTGGCGTCGAACCGCCGCGGGCTGGTTGCCGACGTAGCGCACGAAGGGTCGCTCCAACGCGCGCGCAGCGTCTTCGTGGCCGAGCCGGCGGGCGAAGGCCTGGAGCATGGAGAGGTCCGTCGAGCCTTCCAGGTAGAGCACCCAGCCGGCCTGCTCCGCCTGGTAGTACTGCTCGAACCCGATCTCCCGAAGTGCTTTCATCACTTGGCTGCTGCCGTCGCCCAGCCGGTGCGGCCGGCCGACGAAGGCGACGACCAGATCACGATCCGCGGCCTCGTTGAGGAGCACCTCGGAGTGGCTCGCGGCGATGATCTGGGCGCCGTGCTCATCGGCTACGCGAGTCGTCATCTGGTAGATCTGGCGCTGGCGGAGGATCTCGAGGTGGGCGTCGGGCTCGTCCAGGAGGAGCACCGCACCGGGATTCGCGTACATATAGGCCAGCAGGAGCAGGGTCTGTTGCAGCCCCCGCCCGGTCGAGGAGAGATCGAGGCTGACCCCGCGCTCCCGGTAGCCGAGCACGATCTCGCCCCGTTCGGGAATGTAACGCGGCGGGTCGAGCTCCGACCCGAACAAGCCGCGGATCCGCTCCGCCAGCTCCCACCATTGCTCGGGCCGCTCGTCATGGATCCGGTAGCAGAGATTGCGCAGCACCTCGGCCGTGCGGCCCTCCCCGATCCGGACGTTCGTCGCCCCCCGGTCCAGGCGCGTTTCCGTCGCCGCCAGACCCGACATCGGCGGCAGAAAGGCGATCTCGACCGAACCCGCCTGATCGGGGACCGGCATTCGCTCCGGGGACCGGCCTTCGGCGAGCCGCAGCGGGCGGCAGTAGAACGATTCTTCGTTGGCGTAATCGAATTCCAGGCCGCACTTCCAGCTTCGGCCGCCGGTCACCCCTTCGACGATGACGTCGATCCGGACGTTGCTCGTCCGCGGCCGTCCCTCGACGCGGCGCACGTCCCGCACATGCAGCTCCCGCCACAGGAGGTTGGCGTCCGGGATGGGGATCGCGACCAGATCGCGCCGGTTGACGGTCACCCCGGGCCGTCTCTCCGGAGCCTTCTTGCCCGAGCGCTTCTCGTTCCAGCGCCGAAGGCCGATCTGCCACAGGGCGAGGGCCTGCAGCGCCGACGTCTTGCCGGAGTTGTTGGGGCCGATGAAGACCACCGGGCTCCCGAGATCGATCTCCGCCCGTTCGAAGCGCTTGAAGTTGCGGACGGTGAGCCGGGTCAGCATCGCAGCTCCGCCCCGCCGCCGGGCAACGTCTTCGATTTCGCCCCTCTCGCCCCATCTCCTGCCGTGCAGGTCGCTGGCTCCAGGACCAGCCACGGGGTCAGCATTTCCATCAGGGTCAGTCCGCCGTGGCGGTACACGGAGCGCGACGCCGAGGGCGCCTGGGGGCGGTTGTGGCAGCGGCCGGCGAGCATGGCGAGCCGGCGTTTCCGATCCACCCACAGTCCGGGGTGGGACGCGGGCAGTGCCTCATGGGGGCCGAAGGTCCTGAACCGCTTGCCCTCCAGCGGGCGGTCAACGCCCTTCAGGGAAGGATCGCTCAATCCGGCGCCGAGAAAGACGTAGCCGTGGTCGCTGGTGACGAGGACCGGACGGTCGAGGGGCACCGCCTGAACCGTGCGCTGCCAAGCCAGCTCCAGGCCGTCCCACAGGGCGTCGTACAGGGTCTCGTCGACCGCGGTGCTGTCGGTGTAACGCTGGTCCGGGAAGCGGCTCCACAAGAGCAGCGGACCGGGGGCCGCGTCGATGGTGTGGTGATCCCCCGGATTGCCGAAGTAGAAGCAGCGGATGCCGCGCTCCCGCAATTCGGACCGCGACGTGAGCTTCGACGGGCCGATCTCGGGTAGCCCCAGGCCAAGGCGTCTCCCGACGAACGCCTCCGTATCGCTCGGCAGCGCCGCGCGTCCACAGCCCAGGCTCCGCACCTTGCGCCCCGAGTCACGGGCCAGCCGGAGCAGCCGGGGGACTTCCCGCAAGGAGCAGCCGTCGAGCACCACCACCACCGCGCCGGGGTGCTCGTTCATGAACCCGCCGATGCCGGACCGCTCGGGTGGCGGGTCCGCGAGCTCGGCATACAGGCGGTCGCCGGCCGCGGTCATCAGGGTTTCCAGGGCGTTCACCCAGCGCTCGCCATCGAGCAGGTAGGCTTGGGGTGAGCCGCCGGCCGCCTCGAACGCGGCTTCACTCCAGACCTCGTGCAGAAGCCAGCTCGACAGACCGGGCAGTCGCGGGCCGGGCCTCGTCAATCGATCGAGGTAATCGGGCTTCAGCACGGGCGCGCTCACGATGCAACCGCCTCCGGCGTCCCGCCCACGGAGAGGAACCCCGCGCTTCTATGCGTTGGGATTACGGCGCTCATGACACTTCCGCCTCCGGCGGTCCCGTTCACCGCCGGCGCTTGGCTCACCACGGGAGCGCTCATGACACTTCCGCCTCCGGCGCCACATTCACCGCTGGCGTCTCGCCCACCGCCGGCGCTTCGATGCGGAGCCGTGCCGCGTAGGTGGCGTCCGGGACGTCGGGAAGCTGCTCGCAATGCTGTTCCAGGGTGGCCTTGTCCATCGGCCCCTGCACCGTGACGTCGATCTGTACGTCGAGGTCCCCCGTGCCGCTCAGGGCGCCGCGCCAGGCCGCCGGCTGGCTCCCGAGGTCGTGGTCGGTGTAGCTCGCGTAGATTGTGAACCGCGCGGAGTGGATGACGGGATCATCGACGTCCACGAGCCGCGCCGCCGTCTGCTGGCGCAGCTCGCCCCGGCCGCGGCAATGGGGGGTGGCGCGTTCCTCGGTCACGGCGCCAGGGGGGGCGGATACCGCAGGGGAGTCGGATACCGATGGCGGCTCCCCGCCGGGCTCCGTTTCCGGCTTGGACCCTGCATCGCCCCCGGGGGGTGTGGCCTCGGGCGAAGCGCCGGCTCCGGGCGGACGGGGTTCGGGTCGCGGGACGCTCGCGGGCCACGGCGGCACGAGGACCGCCGCCGCGAGCTCCGGCTCCGTGAGGCTGACGCGCTCGGCGCAGAAGTGGCCTCGGGTGTGTTGCAGGCCGGCGATGCGGGCCGGGTCCCCGGCCAGCGACACGAGCGCCTTGGAGACCATGTCCACCGTCAAGGGGACCGGGAAGCCCAGGGTATTGCGATAGACCCGATCGATCCGGTCCACGCGCCGGTCGAAGAAGTCGTCGAGCCGGTCCCGAAGGTGCTCCTCGAACAGGGAGCCGGGAAATATCCGGGTGCGGAGGAAGGTCAGGACCTCTTCCCGCGTGCTCGCCGAGCCCAGGCTCTCTTCCTCGAAGATCGTCCGGTCCGGCGCCTCGGCCCACTCGTCGATTCGGACGTAGACGAGCCCGGCCGATTTCAGGAGGCGCACGATCTCCTGCGTGCGCTCCCTGGCGATACGCTCGAAGCGGTTGCGGCGCTCACCGCTCGATGCGGATTCGGCGAGCTGGGCCGCGGCACGGATGCCGCGGGCCAGCGCCAGCATGTCCGGATGGGCCAGATGGTCCACGCGGGCGTCGCGCGGCTCCAGCAGGAGGATCTGGTTGCGGCGCTCCAGGCCCGTGTAGAGGCCGTGGCGCTCCGGCGCCGAGAGCCGGCGGGGGGCCAGCACGTAGCGGGGAGGCTTGCGGTCCAGGGCTTCGAGTGCCTGGCGGGTCGTGGCCGGGTCCTGGAACACCACGCTGTGCCGGGTGTCGCGGAACACGTCCTGTTGCCAGATGCGCACCAGCTCCGCGCGGGCGGTCTCGTCGTTGAGCTTGACGGCTTCCAGCTCGACCTTGGCGTACTCGTTCTCTTCCGAGTCGAAGAAGAAGCGCCCCTCGCGTTCGTGGAAGTTCGTTCCGAACCGGGAGAAGGCGTCCATCCCGGCGTGCAGGCGGTTGGGGTCCGCGCCGGGTGCGGTGACGTGGCGGACGAGGTCGTCGCGGCCGAGTCCCCGTGCGCCACCGCCGGGAACGACGCTGGCCAGCAGCACCGCCGATGCAATGGCCTCGGAGAAGGGCTGCCCGGCCAGGTCGCGCTGGTTCGACGCCGCACAGTTGATCAACGTGCCGGTGGGGTCGAGGTCCTGCAAGCGATCCGTGCAGGCGCGGTCGGTGACCTTGCAGTGCGCCGCGCTCATCAGGGCGCTGCCGCCGTCCCCGCCGCCGTCCCTGCCGTCGTCCCCACCGCCGTCCCCACCGCCGCCCATGGTGTCCAGCATGGCGCCGAGCAGCCCCAGGGCGCTGCGTGTGCCCTGGAAGCCGCCGCTCTCCGTGATGCGCTCGAAGATCAGCTCGATCAGGTCGGGGAGGAACGGAAAGGCGCGTTCCATCCGTTCGAGGTAGGGAGCCGGCGTCTCGATGCCGAACTTTCGCCATGTGTTCACGTAGGAGCGGACGACGGTGCGTGCCGCATCGCGATCGCAGGTGTCCGCGTTGGAGAACAGGCGGTGCCGCACGATGGCGGCGCGATCGTCGGCGTCGCGGAAGCGCAGCTCGATGCGGGGGGTGCGTTTCAGCGTCGAGCCGGGCTCCCGGCTGCCGTCGTACACCGCCGCGAACAGCGTGATCCGGCGTCCCCGGTTGGCCTCCTCGCTCAGCATTTGCAGGAAGCCCAGGTTCTGCTGCTGCCGGGCCGGGTCGCGGATGCTGCCGATGCCGCGTTCCAGCTCGTCGAGGATCAGGACCACGTGCCGGTCGCCGAGGTCCGTGCGCAGCGCGTCCAGGTCCGGTGGCCGTTCCCCGGGCCAGTCGGCGCCGAGAGGCTCCGCGACCAGCAGCCACAGGGCATCGCCGGGGAGCGCCCGGTCGGTCAGCTTCCGGACCATCAACAGCGTGTCGTCGGGCGGCGTCCAGTCGTAGCCGAGCGACCCTGCCCACCTCCGGGCGATCCCAGGGCTGGAGAACAGGTGGTATCCCAGCAGCAGGGCGTGGGACTTGCCGAGCCCCTTGGCGGAGTGGGCGAGGATGGTGCCGGCCTGCGAGCCGCCGTTGAAGCGATGGCTCAACCCGCCGACGAGGGCGTGGACGTCCGACGAGGGCCAGGTGAGCTCCAGGAAGCGGGCAGCGTCCCGTTCCAGGCTGGCGGACGAGCCGGAACGGAGGCGCTCGAGGTCGATGACCCCGTCCAGATCCCGTGCCGATGCGTGCCGTCTGATCAGCATGGCGTCTCGTCTATGCCGGAAATCTTGACATGTCAAGAAAATTTCTGCGGCTTCATTGGAAACCAATTTCCGCAGTTTCACGGAAAACCGCTGCAAACGGTGGACACCAGGATTCGACGGGACGGCGGCACCGAGAGGGTGCGGTATCCGCTGCTGTCGCTGCCCCTGTATCTGGTCGAACGCCTGCCTCGGATGCTCGACGGGCTGACGGCGGTGTCGTGACCTTCGGTCCGGCTCGCGTCTGGCCGCGGCGACGATATCCGGGCCGATCGGATCTGTCCGGAAGTCCCATGCCGGCGGCAGGGAACGATGATTCCGGAGATGTCCCGAAATAGCGGACGAGACGAAGCGCCGCGTCGGTCGGGATTGTGCGCCGACACCGCACGAGGTCGTTGATCCGTGAGCGGGGCGCTTTCCCGCTCCACTTACAGCTCCAGCGCGAGCTTGCGGCCCTCGTAGATCGCGGCCGGGGCCTGGCGGGCGGCGACGCAGTCGCCGACGGCGTGCACCTCGCGATCGGACGACCCGGCCAGCGCGTCCGGGAGGGTGCGCTCGGGGGCGTTCACCGTGGCCAGCACCAGCGCATCCGCATCGATGCGCCGCTCGGAATCGTCGAGGAGATCGATCATCGTCGCGCCGTCGCCGTGCCACTCCTTGACCGCGGACTCCACCACGAACTCGACGCCGAGGCGCCGGAGCCGTTCACGTAGCGGCCAGTCGGCCGAGGTGCGCACGATCTCGCGCCCGACGAAGGGGTCCGGGGTGACGAGGGTGACCGCGTGCCCCCGCTCGGCGAGATGCCATGCGGTGCCGCCCCCGCGCCACGTGCCGGTGTCGTCGAGCACGATGACGCGGTGGCCGGGCCGCGCGGCGCGGCTCATGACCTCCTCGACCGAAAAGACGTTGGGCCGATCCACGCCGGGGAGCCGATCCACGGTGGGCAGCCCGCGCTGCCAGCCGTTGCCGGCGGGCTGCGAGCCGGTGGCGAGCACCACCACGTCCGCGTCGAAATCCTCCACCTCCTCCGGCTCCATCGGGGTGTCGAGCCGCACCACCACCTGCAATTTCGTGAGCTGGCGCTCGTACCAGTCGATGAGATCGAGGATCTGGGCGCGGCGCGGCTGCATCCCGGCGAGCCGGAACTGTCCTCCCAGCTTGCCCGACGCCTCGGCGAGGGTGACGCGATGGCCGCGCTCCGCCGCCACCCGGGCCGCTTCGAGCCCGGCCGGGCCGCCGCCCACCACCAGCACCGTGCGCGGGGCATCCGTGCGGGTGAAGCGGTCCCCGCCCCATTCGAATTCGCGGCCCGCCGATGGGTTGACGAGGCAGCTAATCCAGTAGTCGCGCGAGCGCCGCCCCCAGCACATCTGGTTGCAGGAGAGGCAGGGGCGCACGTCCTCGGCCCTTCCTGCGCGCGCCTTGTTCGCCATGTGCGGGTCCGCGATCTGGCCGCGCACGATGCTCACCATGTCCGCCTGCCCGGCCCCGATCACCGCGTCCGCGTTCTCCGGGGTGCGGATATGGCTCTCCGACTGCACCTTCGCGTGCCGGACCGCCTGCCTGATCCGTTCCGCGTAAGGTGGCCCGAGCTTGTCCTCGTAGACGAAGGTGGGCATCAGGCGGGTGAATTCGAAGTAGCTCCCGGTGCCCACCGTCACGTAGTCGTAGAGGCCGCGCTCATCGTGCCACGCCGCGATCTCCTGCTGGTCCTCGACCGAGAGCACGTCGGGCCGGGTCGGATCGACGCTCACGCAGACCCCGATCACGAAGTCGGGGCCGCACAGCGCGCGGATCCTCGCAAGCGTCCGCGACGAGAAGCGCATGCGGTTCTCGAACGACCCTCCCCAGACGTCGTCCCGGCGGTTGCTGAACGGCGACCAGAACTGCTCGAAGAGGGCGTTGTAGGCGGCCATGATCTCGCAGCCGTCGAAGCCCGCCTCCTTCGCCCGGCGCGCGGCCTGCGCGAAGCCCTCGATCAGCTCCTCGATCTCCGGGCCGGTCATCGCGTGGCTGCCGTCCTGGTCGTGCATCGAGGGCAGGCCCGAGGGCGACCAGTTCGGCTGGTACGAGAGGTCGAAGTCGCCGTGCGCGCCGACGTGGTAGAGCTGCTGGATCATCACCGCGCCGTGCTCGTGGCAGGCGTCGGTGATCCGCCGGAAGTGCGGGATCACGCCGTCGTCGCCGTGGCGGAAGTTGCCGCGGGTGAGCACCGCGGTGCGGTGCACCGGCACCGGCTCGACCACGATCATCGCGGCCCCGCCGATGGCGCGCTCCAGGTAGTAGCCGAGGTGGCGCTCGGCGGGCAGGCCCTCCGCGCTCATGTTGGCGGTATGGGCGCCGAAGTTCAGGCGGTGCTTGAGCGTCTTCGAGCCGACCCGGATCGGGTTGAAGAGGTGGGGAAACGGGGCGGGGGACATGGCGGCCGGGGGGCGTGCGCGTTCGATACGGGGATCAGGCTGCGATGCACACGGCTCGATACGCCGGGTGCGGTCCCGACCCCGGCGTTACGCGACCCACGTGCCGTCCCTCATCGCCGGGCATCGCGCCACGCCAGCCATCGCTTCACCGTGCCGAAATCGAACTCGGGTCCGGCGACCCCCACCGTGATCTCGTCGGCGCCGGCGTCGGCGATCGCATCGGCCTGGTCAAGTGCACCCGCATCCACGCCGATGGAACGGTCGATGGCCTTCGGATCGCGCCCGATCTTCGCGCACCAGGCGTCGAGCACCCCGTTCTTGTGCCGCACCTGCTCGGCGGCCGAGCGTCTCCCGGTGCCGTCGCCCGCGAATCCATGCCAGACGTCGGCGTGCTCGGCGGTCAGGCGCAGGGTGACCTTCTCCCCTCCGCCCCCGATCATCAGGGGCAGCGGCCCCTTCGGCGGGGGATTGAGCTTGCCGAGCCGGGCCTTCATGCGCGGGATCGCGGCCCTGAGATCCTTCAGCCGGCTCGGCGCGGTGCCGAACTCGTAGCCGTACTCGTCGTAGTCGCGCTCGAACCAACCCGAGCCGATGCCGAGGATGAAGCGGCCACCGGAGATATGGTCGATGGTGCGGGCCATGTCCGCGAGCAGCTCCGGGTTGCGGTACGAGTTGCAGGCGACGAGCGGTCCGAAGCGGATCGTCGACGTCGCCTCCGCGAGCGCCGCGAGCATCGTGAAGCACTCGAAATGCGCGCCGCCGGAGTCCCCGAACAGCGGAAAGAAATGGTCCCAGGTATAGACGCGGTCCGCCCCGAGCGCCTCCGCGGCCAGGAACGCGCGGCGGACGTCGGCGAACTCGCAATGCTGGGGATACACCTGGACGGCGATGCGGGTCATGGACTCGGTATCCTGTGTGGCAAGGGTGTGGGGCTCGAGCATGGGTTCGGGCACGACTGCGACCCGATCAGCATACGGCGCGCGATGGACTCGTGAAAGATCGCACCCCATATTCGCAGAACGGCAATGTCCGGCGAGCGCGGGAACGTCCGAAGATCCGTCATGATCGGGCGATCCGGCCATCGGAAACGGGGAGGCCGGCTTTCCAGGGAGCCGGCCGATGCGGCCGAACGGAGCTCGATCCCCATGAGCAAGGCGGCGACCTTCCGTCGATGACCGCTCGCCACACATGGTACGAGCGATGAAACGTGGGCGGAACCAGCGGGGGGCGCGTGCGAACGCTGCCGCGGCCGGCCAGGGCAGGACCGGTCCGCCGGCCATTGAGCTTCGCGGCGTGGTGAAGCGCTATGGGTCCGTCACCGCGATCAAGGAGGCGAGCCTGGAGATCGAGGACAACGAGTTCTTCACCCTCCTCGGTCCGTCGGGATGCGGCAAGACCACGCTGCTGCGCATGATCGCGGGGTTCGAGGACGTGACCGATGGCGCGATCTTTCTCTATGGGGAGGAGATCGAGGGGCTGCCGCCCGACAAGAGGCCGATCAACACCGTCTTTCAGCAGTACGCGCTCTTCCCCCACATGACGGTTGCGGAGAACGTCGCGTTCGGGATGCGGCGGCTGAAGCGGCCCGAGGCCGAGATCGAGGAGCGCACGCGGCGTATGCTCGACATGGTCGAGCTCGGCGGCTTCTCGGAGCGCAAGCCGCATCAGCTCTCCGGGGGGCAGCAGCAGCGGGTGGCGCTCGCCCGCGCGATGGCGCCGGGCCCGAAGGTCCTCCTGCTCGACGAGCCGCTCTCCGCGCTCGATCTGAAGCTGCGCCAGGCCATGCGCATGGAGCTCAAGCAACTTCAGGAGGAGACCGGCATCACCTTCGTGTTCGTCACCCACGACCAGGAAGAGGCGCTGGCGATGTCGGATCGCATCACGGTGATGTCGGCGGGCGAGATCCAGCAGATCGGCTCCACCCACGAGATCTACGAGAAGCCCCACAACCGGTTCGTGGCGGGCTTCATCGGAGAGACCAATCTGCTGGACGTGACGGTCGAGCACGTCTCGAACGGACGCTGCCGGTGCCGCCTCGCGAACGGTTCCGAGCTCGAATGCGAGGCGGTGGAGCGGATTCGTCCCGGCGCCTCCGGCTGCATCTCGATACGCCCCGAGCGGCTGTCGATCACGAGGCCGGGCGGCGCCCCGCTCACCGGGGTCGTCGGCCGCACGGTGTATCTCGGCACCGACACCCACTACCTGGTCGGGCTCGACGGTGGCCCCGAGGTGACCGTCCGCACCCGGAACGCGCACCGCGCATCGATCGACCTCGGCCCCGGGGATCGCGTGGCGCTGCGCATCGACGAAGGTGCGGCGCGTCTCCTGGTGGACTGATGGCGGGCGGCGGGACCGGCACCGGAGGCGCCGGGAGCGCCGTCTCGGGGGCCTATGCGCCTCTGCGCGGATGGCTGCTCGCGCCTTCGTGGGTCGTGATCGGCATCTTCCTGCTCGCGCCGGTCGGCCTGATGCTGGTCTACTCGTTCCTGACCAAGGAGTTCCGGGGCGGCGTGATCTGGGAGCCCTCCCTCGCCGCCTACGACCAGTTCATCTTCGACCGCGGCCTGTTCGGCGACGAGCCGCCCCGCCTCGAATGGACCTACCTCACCATCTTCGGCCGGTCCATCGCGCAGGCCGCGGCGGCGACGGTGCTGTGCTTCCTCATCGGCTTCCCGACCGCGTTCTTCATCGCCACCCGGCCGATCGGCACCCGTTCGGCCTGGCTCTTCCTCATCACCGTCCCCTACTGGGTCAACCTGCTGATCCGCACGGTGTCGATGAAGTTCCTGATCCGGGACAACGGCCCGCTGAACGAGCTCCTGTTGTGGACCGGGGCAATCTCCGAGCCGCTGGCGCTGGTCAACACCAACCTCGCGGTGCAGCTCGGCCTGTTCTATTCCTACCTGCCCTTCATGGTGCTGCCGATCTACGCCTCGGTCGAGCGCTACGACTTCACGCTGTCGGAGGCGGCGGCGGATCTGTATGCGGATCGCTGGACGACGTTGCGGCTGGTGCTGATCCCGGCCGTCACCCCCGGCATCGTCGCCGGGTGCATCCTCGTGTTCGTCCCGAGCCTGGGCGCCTTTCTCGCGCCGGACCTCCTGGGCGGCGCCAGGAACTTCATGATCGGGTCGCTGATCGAAGAGCAGTTCAAGGGCAACGCCGGCAACTGGCCCTTCGGCGCCGCCGCGTCGATGATCCTGCTGACGATGGTGCTGGTCGCGCTCCTGTACTACGCGCGCCAGCAGATCCGGGGCGAACGCGCGGCGGCCGGGCGCTGAAATGACGGCCCGCCACGACGTCCGGCGCTATCCGGGCTTCCTGCCGGTGACGATCCTGTGCCTGGTGGTCCTCTACGCTCCCCTGATCGTGGTGATGGTCTACAGCTTCAACGACTCCCCGTCGATCACCATCTGGCGCGGGCTCAGCCTGCGGTGGTACGAGGATGTGTTCTTCGGCCCGGAGGCCGGGAAGTTCAAGGACGCGGCCTGGAACTCGCTGTCGATCGCCACTCTGGCCGCCGTGACCTCGACCGTCATCGCCACCTCGGCGGCGGTGGGGATGGTGCGGGGCGGCGCGTTCCGGGGGAAGTCGGCCAGCTTCGCCCTCATCAGCCTGCCGATCATGGTGCCCGAGATCGTCACCGCCGTCGCCACCCTGATCTTCTTCAGCGCGATCGGCTTCACCCTGGGCCTGACCTCCATCCTCATCGCCCACGTCGTCTTCTGCATCCCCTTCGCCTATCTGCCGATCGCGGCGCGGCTCCAGGGGATCGAAGGCGTCTACGAGGAGGCCGCGCGGGATCTCTACGCAAGCCGTGGGGAAGCGTTCCGGTACGTGCTCGTGCCGCTGATGGCCCCCGGCATCCTCTCCGGGTTCCTGCTCGCCTTCATCATCTCGCTCGACGACTTCATCATCACGAACTTCGTCAAGGGGGCGGGTGTCGAGACCCTGCCGACGGCAATCTTCGGAGCCGTCAAGCAGGGGATCAAGCCGAACATCATGGCGCTCTCCACGCTGATGCTCGTGGTCTCGATCGTCTTCGTCACCGTCTCCTGGCTCGTGGGGAGAAGCGGGACGAAGTCCGGCCGGTGACGACACGACACCGCCTGTCCGGCCGGCGGGTCCACCCGGCCGCGTCGTCCGGCGCGGTTCGGTGACGGGACAGGCGCCGGCTTCGTCCCGCGATCGGGCAGGAAACCCGATCGCGGCCTCCGGGCTCGCTCGCGGCGGACCCACTCCGAACCGCCCGCCCTTCGATCAGGCGAGAAACTTCGACACGACCTCGTAGCAGTCCTTCGAGAGCTTCGGAGCCGCGCGGACGTGCTCCAGCTCCGCACGGAGCAGGGCGCGGCGGGCCGGGTCGAGGCGGCGCCAGTGGCTCGCGGCGCCGAGCAGGCGGGCCGCGGTCTGCGGATTGAACGCATCGATGGCCAGGACGTACGAGGAGAGGAAGACGTAGCCCTCGCCCGAGGCGTCGTGGAAGCGGCGCTGGTTGGCGTGGCAGAACGCGCCGATGAGCGCCCGCACCCGGTTGGGGTTCTCGACGTCGAACGCGCGGTGCCGGACGAGCGTGCGGACGCGGTGGATGGCGCCGGGCAGCCGGGAGGTGGCCTGGAGCGTGAACCACTTGTCGAGCACCAGCGGATCGTCCTTCCATCGTTCCTGGAACCAGTCCAGCCGCTCGTCGCGCTCCGGCCTGCGCGAGTTGGCGAAGCAGGCGAGGGCGGCGAGGGCGTCGGTCATGTTGTCCGCGCTCTCGAGCTGGCGGCGGCAGTCCGCCCGCACCGCCGGATCGTCGAGCTCCATCAGGTAGCCGAGGCAGAGGTTCTTCAGGGCGCGGCGTCCGGCGTCCTCCGCCTCGAAGCGGTACGGGCCGCGAGACCGGTTCGCCTCGCGCACGGATGCGAACGCATCCCCGAGGCGTAGCGCCAGCGTCGCCTTCACCGACTCGCGCACCTCGTGGATGGCTTCGACGGCGATGACCTCCATCCGGTCGGCGAGGTTCGACTCCGAGGGCAGGGCGAGCGCCTCGGCGATGAACGCCGGATCGAGCGATTCGTCGAGGAGCAGGGCGCGAAGTGCGAGGACGAACTCGTCGGGAAGGCCGGCGCCGGCGAGCCGGCCTTCTCCGGCATCGCCGCCCCTGCCGGTGCTCGCGGCCCGGTCCTTTCCGGCGCCGGCGTCAACGCCCGTGAATCCACCACTACTCCGTTCCTCATCCCCTGGTCGGCCGCGGTGGTTCCCGGCACCGGCGTCGGCGTCCGCGATCCGGTCCCTGTCGGCGCCGATGCCCGGATCCGAGCGCCGTCCCTCACCGGCGCCCGCAAGCCGGCCGACTTCTCCGGCGCCGGCCCCCGGACCAGCGTTCGCGACCCGCTCCTCGATCATCCTCAGCATCAGCTTCGTGGAGTACTCCTGCACCACGTCCCAGCGGTTGAAGGGATCCGTCTCGTTCGCGATGAGGAACGCAAGCTCGCCGTCGCTGCGCTCGATCTCGACCTTCACCGGCGCCGAGAAGCCGCGCGCCAGCGACGGCACCGGGCAGGCGGGGACGTTCGAGAACCGGAACACGTGGCGCGGCTCGCGGACGTCGAGCACCGCCTCGCGCTCGCCGGCAAGGCCCGCCTCCGGGCAGTGGAGCGGGAGGTTGCCCCCGTCCTCGCCGAGCAGGGCCAACCGCACCGGGACGTGCAGCGGCCGCTTCTCCGGCTGCCCCGGGGTCGGGGGCGTGCGTTGCTCCACGTCGAGCACGTACTCCGAGCGCGCCGCGTCGTATGCGCCGCGGGCGGAGAGCACCGGGGTCCCCGCCTGCACGTACCAGCGCCGGAACTGCCCGAGGTCCACGCCGGAGGCGGCTTCCATCGCCGCCACGAAGTCGCCGGTGGTGACCGCTTCGCCGTCGTGGCGCTCGAAGTAGAGCCGCATCCCCGCCATGAATCCCTCGTCGCCGAGCAGGGTATGCATCATCCGGATGACCTCGGCCCCCTTGACGTAGATCGTGACGGTGTAGAAGTTGCCGATCTCGATGTAGGAGTCGGGGCGCACGGGATGCGCCATCGGCCCCGCGTCCTCCGGGAACTGGTGCGTGCGCAGCAGGCGCGCGTCGCGGATGCGCTTGACCGCGCGTGAGCCCGTGTCGGCGGAGAACTCCTGGTCGCGGAACACCGTCAGCCCTTCCTTGAGGCTTAGCTGGAACCAGTCGCGGCAGGTCACGCGGTTGCCGGTCCAGTTGTGGAAGTACTCGTGGGCGATGACCGCCTCGATCGCCGCGAAGTCGGCGTCGGTGGCGGTGTCGGGACGGGCCAGCACGTACTTGGAGTTGAAGACGTTGAGCCCCTTGTTCTCCATCGCCCCCATGTTGAAGTCGTCCACCGCGACGATCATGAAGGTGTCGAGGTCGTATTCGAGGCCGTAGACCTCCTCGTCCCAGCCCATCGCGCGCTTGAGCGAACGCATGGCGTGGGCGCACTTGTCGAGGTTGTGGGGCTCGACGTGGATGCGCAGCGCCACCTCCCTTCCGGAGCGCGTGGTGAACGTGTCCGCGACGCATTCGAGCCGGCCCGCGACCAGCGCGAAGAGGTAGCTCGGCTTGGGGAAGGGGTCCTCCCACACCACGTAGCGGCGGCCGTCGCCGAGGGCGCCGCGCTCGACCTCGTTCCCGTTCGAGAGCATCACCGGGAAGCGCCGCGGGTCCCCGGCGATGCGGGTGCGGTAGCGCGCCATCACGTCCGGGCGGTCGGGGAACCAGGTGATCTTCCGGAACCCCTCCGCCTCGCACTGCGTGCACAGGTTCCCCGCCGAGGCGTAGAGCCCTTCGAGGGACTTGTTCTCGCCGGGCCGGACCGCCACCTCGGTCTCCAGCACGAACGCATCGGGGGCGTCGCGGATCGTCAGGGTCTCGGCGGCGATCTCGATCCGGTTCCCCGACACCGCCTCGCCGTCGATGCGCACCGAGCGGGTGTCGAGTCCCCGCCCGTCGAGGACCAGATCCGTCGTGGATGTGGCGGCGGACCCGGGAGCGGATGCAGGGACAGATGCGGAGGTGGCCGCGGACGTGGGAGTAGCGGGCGCAGGAGCCGGTGCGGACGCGGGAGCCGGGGCGGATGCGGGAGACGGGACGGACGCGGGAGACGGGACGGATGCAGCGGTGTCTGCCGATGCCGGGGTGGCGGCGGGCGCGGACGCGACGGTGGGGTTGCGCCGTACCTTGAGCTTCGCCCGCACCAGCGTGCGTTCCTCGCCGAGCTCGAAGTCGAGGTCCACTTCATCGACGAGGAAGGGCGGCGGAGCATAGTCCGCGAGTCGGGTGGCGGCGGGTTCGGCGGCGTTCGGCGGCATGGGAGGGTCCTTGGCGGGGACGTGGCAGGCCACGATTATATTCGGACGGGCGGGGCCGCGGCCCGGCGGTGGGGCGGCGAGGAGCGGTGTTGGCGAGGGGAGGTTGACATCCTGATCCTCGGCATCGTTCTGAACCGGATTGAACCGTTCTGGTGCATCGATCCTGCTCGAATGAGGATGCCATGACCGCCAAAGTCCGCTTTTCCGTTACCCTGGACGAACAGGAGTATGACGAGCTCGCCGTCATGGCCCGGAAACACCGGGTCTCCATGGCCTGGCTCGTCCGCCACGCCGTCAACGAGTTCTGTGGGCGCTACCGCAGTGAAGAACTTCAGCTTCCACTGCACTTGGCCGGGACACCTCTGCACTTGGCCGGGACACCTCCCGAATACCGTAGCGCGTGAATGAAGGTCTCCGATGCGGCGTAGCGATCTTCCTTTCGGCAGCGAATTTTCTCCCGTCCGGATCGACCTTCCGGTCCTTCTGGAGTTGGCGCATGAACATGGAGCCGACTGGAAGGCTTTCGAGGATGCCGTTCGTGATCGGTATTTCTCTATGCACAAGACTTCCGACTACAACAAGGGCAAGCTCGCCAACAACACCAAACTTTCCTTACGCCGTTGATCGAGCAGATCGAGAAACAGACCCGGACCGATCTGCGACCCATGCTGCGCAAGTCCCTCAAGGCGATCCGCAAGGAGATCGACTCGGGGAATCGCCATATCCGGGGCCTTGCTCTCGAAGCGCTTGCCTTCAAGATCATGCGCCTTGTCGATTTGACCTACGTGGCTACCCGCCTGCGCGGTGACGTGACCGGAGGAGCAGAGGTCGATCTGGTGTTCGAGAGTGCGCGGCTCGTATTTTCCCGCTGGCAGGTCCAGTGCAAGAACACCGCCCGCGTGTCTCTCGACGACGTGGCCAAGGAGGTCGGACTCACGCATTTCCTCAAAAGCAACGCCATCGTCATGATCTCGACCGGCAGGATCGGCAACGAGGCCCGCCGCTACGCCAACAGGATCATGGCCGACTCCAACCTTTGCATCATCATGGTGGACGGCGACGACCTTGCTCTTGTCGAGAGCAGGCCGGCCGCGATCGTCGACGTATTCGCCCGGGAGGCCCGTCACGCCATGGATCTGAAAGAGCTCCCTCTATAAGGAAAATACGGTGTTGGAAAGAACCGGACCGGATTTCAGGACCTTACACGAAACGTCCCTCGGACGGATCATCCACGGCGACAGCGTGGACGTGCTCGCTGCCTGCGCGGACGATTCGGTCGATTTGATCATGACGAGCCCGCCTTTCGGGTTGGTCCGCAAGAAGGATTACGGCAACGTCGATGCGGACGAGTACGTCGATTGGTTCAAGCCCTTTGCCGCGGCATTCCACCGCGTCATGAAGAGCGACGCCAGCTTGGTCATCGACATCGGAGGCGCATGGAACAAGGGCCGTCCTACCAGGAATCTCTACCACTTCAAACTCTTGATCATGCTGTGCGAGGAGATCGGATTCCATCTGGCGCAGGATTTCTACTGGTGGAATCCTTCCAAACTTCCGACACCCGCCGAATGGGTGACGGTACGCCGCATCCGCGTCAAGGACGCGATCAACACCGTATGGTGGCTGTCGAAGACACCCTGGCCGAAGGCGAGCAACCGCAGGGTCCTCCAACCCTACAGCCCCAGCATGCAGGAATTGCTGGCCAGGGGCTACAAGGCGAAGAGACGTCCCTCCGGCCACGACATCAGTGACAAGTTCAACACCGACAATGGCGCGGCGATTCCGCCCAACCTGATTGCGATTCCCAATACGGAGAGCAACAGCTTCTATCTCCGTTATTGCGAAGAAAAGGGTTTCAAGCCGCATCCCGCCCGCTTTCCGGCCGAACTGCCCGAATACTTTATCCGCATGCTGACCAATTCCGGCGATCTCGTGGTCGATCCGTTCGCGGGGAGTTGCGTCACCGGTGAGGTTTGTGAACGCACCATGCGCCGCTGGGTCTGCGTCGAACTTCTTCACGACTACTGCGAGGCCGCTCTTGGCCGCTTTGTCCGCGATCCTCGAACGACGGCCAAATCCGCCGCCGCCCCCGAGGATCCGTCCAACTATTACCGGCTGCCCCGTCCCGGCATCCTGTGGAACGGGGAGGACGACGATTGGCTGCCGGAGGACGGCGGCAGGAACCGGCGCCTGAAGCGGAAAGAGACCTGGACCGGGGAATCGGAACGTCCAAAGCCGGATTCCGTCGACTGCGACGCTTCTGCCAGCCTGGCCGGATACTCATCGAGACAAAGGGAGCTGGATTATCGGTAATGGGGCCGATGGACTGCGACCGGAAGGGTCTCGACGAGGCCCGCGGGGGCGGCGAACCCGTCATCGACGCCCATCAACACTTCTGGGACCTCGACCGGAACTACCATCCGTGGCTCTGCGACGAGCCGCCGGTCGAAAGCCGGCATGGCGACTATCGCGCCATCCGGCGCAGCTACCTGCCGGACGACTATCTCCGGGACCGCAATGGTCATCGCATCGCCGGATCGGTGTACGTGGAAGCGGAATGGAATCCGGCGGACCCGCTGGGAGAAACCGCCTGGGTGGAAACGATCGCGGACGCGACGGGATTTCCCACCGTGATCGTGGCCCAGGCGTGGCTCGCCCGTCCCGACGCGGACGCGGTTCTGGCCGGACAGGCGCAGTACCCACGGGTACGGGGGGTGCGCGAGAAGCCCGTCGTCGCCTCGCATCCGGACCGGATGGTCTCCGGCGTTCCGGGCTCGATGAGCGATCCGGTCTGGCAGGAGGGCTACGCGCGACTGGAATCCTGTGGACTGTCCTTCGACCTCCAGGCGCCGTTCTGGCACCTCCACGAGGCCCGCGCCCTCGCCGAGCGTTTCCCCTCGATACCGATCATTCTGAACCATACCGGACTTCCCAACGTCCGGACCCCGGAAGGTCTTTCCGCCTGGCGCGAGGGTCTGCGCACCCTCGCCGGGGCGCCGAACACGGCGGTCAAGATCTCGGGGCTTGGGGAGCCCCACCTGCCCCCATGGTCGGTGCCCGTCCATCGGGACGTGGTGCTGGAGACCATCGACGTCTTCGGGGTGGACCGCTGCATGTTCGGCAGCAACTATCCGGTGGATCGGCTCTACGCGCCTTTCCACACCATCATGGACGGATTTGCCGAGATCACCCGCCGCTTCTCGGCCTCGGAGCGGCGCATGATGTTTTGCGGGAACGCGATGCGGTGGTATCGAATCGCCCCCGAGGACCTGGTTGAACACAATGGTTGAACACAAGGGGACGGATGAAGGAGAGGAGGGCGGTTCGTCGCACTTCATCGCCTCGGGCAGGACACGTGGATGAACGATCCCGGCGAGACGCGAAAATCGAAGTCGCAGCGCAAGCGCGAGTCGCTCGCGCTCCAGGCGCTCGGCGAGTCGCTGGCGGCCCTGCCCCCGAGCGATCTCGCCCGAATCCCCTTGTGGCCGGATCTCGAAGCCGCGGTAGGCGATGCGCGCGGGCTCGAACGCGCCGCGCTACGGCGGCAGATCCGCTACATCGGGCGCCTGCTCCGGGAAGGCGACGCCGAGCCCGTCGCGCGGGCCCTGGACACGGTGCAGCGCCCCGGCCGGCGCGAGGCCGCGCGCCACCGCCGGCTCGAACGGCTGCGCGACGCGCTCCTTGCCGGGGACGGCGAGGCATTCGATCGCATCCGCGAGGCGATGCCGCATCCTGATTTCCGGAAGCTGCGGCAGCTCGTGGCCGCCGCGCGGCGCGAGCGGGAGGAGGGCGCTCCGGGGGATCCGGGCGCGCGGCGACTGTTCCGTTTTCTCAGAGACGGTGGGCTCGAAGGTTGAGTGCGGAATCCATGCCGGTCGGTGGCTCGACCGATCGGAGCCTCGCGATGGACGAGTGCGGCAACCGGACACCGGCCGTCCATCGAGCCGGGTACGAATGGATCCGGGCCGACGATGCGGACGTGGCGGCGGGCTTCGTGCGGCATATCGCCGCCGGCATCGGGCTGGACGACCCGCGCCACCGTGTCCGCCCGGAGGCGGCCCGGGCGGACACGGCTCAGGCGGAGGCGGCCCGGGCGGACACGGCTCAGGCGGAGGCGGCCCGGGCGGACGCGGCGCAGGCTCAACCCGTTTCCGCCGCCGTGTGCGCCGCCGGCCTCTCCCACCGCGTCGCCACCGCCTCGTGCAGGCACAGCAGCGCCGGCACCAGCAGCAGCACCAGGAACGTGGCCACCCCGAGGCCGAACGCGATCGACACCGCCATCGGGATCAGGAACTGCGCCTGCAGCGAGGTCTCGAACATCAGCGGCGTCAGGCCCCCGATGGTGGTCAGCGAGGTCAGCAGCACCGCCCGCAGCCGCAGGCAGGCCGCCTCCACGATCGCCTCGCGCCACGGCGTCCCGGACTGCTTCAGCTCCTTGTAGGAGACGACCAGGATGATCGAGTCGTTGACCACGATGCCGGCCAGCCCGAACAGCCCGAACATCGACAGGATGGTGAGATCGATGCCCAGCAGCCAGTGGCCGAAGATGGCGCCGATGAGCCCGAAGGGGATCACCGACATCACCACCAGCGGCCAGCCGTAGGAGGCGAAGATGAAGGCCAGCACCAGGTAGATCAGCGCGAGGCCGAGCACCGCGCCCAGGATCATGTCGCCCACGGTCTCGCTCTGGCTCGCCTGCTGGCCTCCCAACCCCCACTGGACGCCGTGGCGCTCGACGATCGCGGGCAGCGGCCCGGCATGGAGATCCGCCATCACCGCGTTGCTGCTGTTGACGGACGGGTCCACGTCCGCGGAGACCCGCACCGCCAGCCGTCCGTTGTGGTGGCGCAGGACGTCGAAGCCCCTTCTCGGCTCGATCTCGACCACGGAGGGCAACGGAATGCTGCCGCCGTCGGGCAGGGCGACGGAGAGGTTGCCGAGGCTCGCGAGATCGTGGCGCTCCTCGTCGGGCAGGACCACGCGGACCTCCAGCTCCTCGCCCTCGTGCTGGAAGATCTGCGCGAGGCGCCCGTCGTAGGCGGCACGAAGCTGCTCGCCCACGCTGGCCACGGTCAGCCCCAGTGCGCTCCCTTGCGGGGTCAGCCGGTAGACGAGCTGCTCCTGTCCGAAGGGCAGGTCGTCCCCGATGCCGCCCACCCCGGGCACCGTGGCCAGGGTCGAGGCCAGCTCCAGGGCGGCGGCCTTGAGGGCGCCGGCGTCGTCTCCGCTCAAGCTCACGACGATGTCCCGCCCCGACGGCCCGTCGCGCTGCTCGACCAGCGACAGCGATTCGATGCCGGGCGGCGGCTCGATGCGCTCGCGCCAGGCGGCGATGAGCGCGGGGTTGCGGATGTCGCGCCGGTCGGGCTCGACGAGCTCCACCATCAGGTCCGCGGACTGGTCGCCGATGTCCGCGACCGTGGCCTTGACCAGCGTTTCTCCGAAGTGCGCCTCCGTCTCCCGCAGCGCGTCCGTCAGGCGCGTGACGAAACCCTCCACCCGGGCCGGCGGGGTCCCGGAGATGAATTTCGCCTCGGCGGTCACGATGGCGGTCTCCGGCGAGGGGAACAGGTGGAACGCGAGCCGCTCGCTCCGGATCAGCCCCACGGCGAGCAGCAGCGCGGCGAGCGCGCAGCTCAGCACCGTCCAGGGCTGGCCCACGGCGGCCGTCACCAGGGGCCGGAAGATACGCTCGCGGAAGCGCTCGAACCCCCGGTCGAACGTGCGGCGGACCGTCCCCGGCTCCTTTCCCGAGATGCGCCGGAACCCGTGGGACAGATGCCCCGGCAGGACCAGGAAGCTCTCCACCAGGGACGCGAGGATCACGCAGATCACCACCACGGGGATGTCGAACAGGACCGTGCCCAGCGTGCCGCCCACCAGCAGCAGCGGAAAGAATGCGGCGATGGTGGTGAGCGACGACGACAGCACCGGCGCGAGCATCCGCCGGGCGCCGGCCTCGGCCGAGGCGAGGGGGTCCGTGCCGCGCTGGTACTGCGCGAGCGCGTCCTCCCCCACCACGATCGCGTCGTCCACGATGATGCCCAGCGTGATGATGAGCGCCATCAGGCTCACCATGTTGATGCTGCCGCCCATCGCCCAGAGCGCCCCCAGCGCGGCCATGAACGAGACCGGGATCCCCACCGTCACCCAGAACGCGACCCGCCCGTTGAGGAACAGGAACAGCACCGCCACCACCAGCACCAGGCCGGTCGCGCCGTTCTCGACCAGCAGCAGGGTGCGCTTGCGTATCTGCTCCCAGGACTCGTCGAAGCTGGACACCTCGACGCCGGGCGGCCACCGGCCGCTCTGCTCGTCGAGCCAGTCGTGCAGGATGCGGGCCGATTCGAGGCTGCTCGATCCCCTCGCGCGGCTGAGCAGCAGGCTGACCGCGGGACGGCCGCGGCCATCGAGGACGGTGCGGGCCCCGGAGCCGCGGGGGCGCCGCTCGACGGTCGCCACGTCACCCAGGGTGACGAGCCGGCCGTTGTCGTCGGAGAGCAACGGCAGGTCCTCGAACCCGATCTCGCGCCGTTGCTGCTCCAATGCGCGGAGCTGCTTCGACACCCCGCCGCGGCCGACGTTGCCGGCCGGGAGGTCGAGGCTCAGGGCCGCCACCCGGCGGGCGATCTCGGCCAGCGAGGTGTCGAGCTCGCGCAACGCGGCGGACGGCACCTGGATGGCGATCTCCTCGGGCGGCAGGCCGCCGATGTCGATCCTGGCGATGCCGCGTTCGAGCAGCTCGCGCTCGATGCGGCGCACGATGGGGCGCAGGCTGTGCCGGTCGGGGCCGGTGACCAGCAGCCGGGCCACCGGCTCGTGGCGGACGGCGCGCGCGATCACCGGCTCCTCGGCGGTGGCCGGCAGGTTGCGGATCGACGCGACCCGCTCCTTCACCTCTTCGAGGGCCTGCACCATGTCGGTGCCCCCCTCGTACTTCAAGGAGAGCTGCGCCGACCCCTGGCGCGACGAGGAGGTCACCTCCTTCAGGCCGCCGAGGTTCAGCAGCTCCCGCTCCAGCGGGGCGGTGATCGCCGCCTCGACGTCCTCCGCCGTCGCGCCGGTCCAGATCATCCGCACGGTGACGCTGTCGATGTCGAAATCCGGGTAGAACTGCACGTTCAACCGGGTGAGGGCGGCGGCCCCGACGAGCAGCATGATCGCCATCAGGAGGTTGCAGGCGACGGGGTGGCGCGCGAACGCCTCGAGCAACCCCGCCCGGGAGGCCGCCGCCCGGGAGGCGGGGGCAGGGGAGGCGGGAGATCCGGGAGGTGTGGTCATTCGCGCCGGACGGCCCGGGGCGCCTGGGAGCGGCCCGCATCGGGCGGTTCCCGCCGCTCGTCCGCCTCGGGGTCCGCCGGGAAGGGGATCGACCGGACCAGGGCCTCGATGCACGATGCGGTGTCGAGCATCGCGGAGGCGAATCCCACGTGGGGCGGTCTCGGCGGCAGGGGGCCTTGCCAGAAGAGGCACCCCGGCCAGCTTCCGTCCGGCCGTTGCCGGCCCAGGATCCGCTCGACCGTGGCCCACAGCGCCTCCCCCTCCGGCGGAGCGCCGAGGAGGTGCAGGGCGGAGAGGGCGCGCGCGGTGCGCAACGTGTCGCCGTACCCGCCGTCCGGGCCGCGCCGGGCCCGGTGCCGGTCCGCGAGCACGGCCCCGAGGTCCTGGAACGCGGGCACGCCCCGCTGGCGGGCGCGGGCCATGGCGTCGTAGAGGTCCAGGACGTCGGGGTAGTAATGGGAGGTTCCCTCCGCATTCCCCTCCCTGGCCAGGCCGGCGAGCCACTCCGCCGCCTTCTCGCCCGGAGCGTTCCGGCCCTGGAAGGCGAGATAGCCGACGACGTTGGCGTTCACCACGCTGTCCGCGACGTTGGATTCGGCAGGGGGGGCGATCCAGGTCCTGAACCTTCCCCGCTCGTCCTGCGTCTTGCGCAGGAAGGGGAGGTTCATGCCGAACAGCACCCAGGGGTGCCGCGCCACCGCCTGGGAGCAGAGGCTGAAGCTGTCGAGATCGTTCGGGAGGGTCGGCCAGTAGCGCCATACGCCCGGATAGCGCATGGATCGGGCGATGAACCCCCCGGCCCGGCTCCGGAGCGAACGGGATCGGGGGTCGTCGCAGGCGGCCAGGGTGAGCGCGCCGAGGGCGGCCACGAAGGGGGGCGTCTCCTCTTCCGCGGGCCCCGTGAGCTCCAGGTTCCGGTACATCCACGACGTCCACGCCCCGTCGGGACGGATGGAGGCCTCGAGAAAGCCGAGCCCCCGGTCCACGGCGTCACGCACCGCTTCGCGGAGTCGTGGCGGGGCAGGGGCGGCATGGCCGGCATGGCCGCTGGGCGAGGGGCCGATGGCGGGAGATCCGGTGGTTTTCTGCATGGCGGCGCAAGCGTTGCGTTTGGAATATGATTGGTATGACTATATGCGGGTATACTGTCCGCGTACAGCTTGCCGGGCTCGGGGGAGCCGGGAACCGTCCGCTCTGCCGATCATGGTATCGTGGCCGGCGTACCGGTCCTGCAAGGTCGATGCCTCGAAACCGCCGGGGAGGTACAGCAGCTTGTTCTTCCAAAGCAAGATCTTCAGGGAGGAGTCGGTCGCGCGCCGGGCCCGGCCGGACCCCCTCGACGAACGGCTCCAGGTCACGGCGCCCCACGAGTGGATGGTGCTGGCCGGGCTCGGGCTGTCGCTGCTCGCGTTCCTCGCCTGGGGGACGTTCGGGAGCGTGCAACGCCACTTCTCGACCAAGGCGGTGCTGGTCCAGCCGGGCGAACGCTACGCCGTGGTGTCCCCCGTGTCCGGCAACGTCGTCGAGAAGCTGGCCGAGGTCGGGGACACCCTCGAGGCGGGGCAGGCGATCGCCCGGGTCCGCTTGCCGGAGGCGGTGCGGGAGGCCCGGATCACGCAGAGGCTCCTCGCCGCCGTCGAGGACGGGTTGCAGCACCGCGAAGGCGCCGCCGCCACCCTCCGGAAGGATCTGCTCGCGGCGGCCCGGAACGAGCTCGAAGAGATCGAGATCCTCGCCGGGGAATCGATCGTCGCTCCGCATGGGGGGCGGCTCGTGGCGCACCGTGTGGTTCCGGGCCAGCCGGTGCGCGCCGGAGAGACGGTCGCCCAGATCCGGGGCGGATCCGAAGGCGCCTGGCAGGCGCTGGCCTTCGTATCGCCGCGAGACGCCGGAACGCTCGCCCCGGACATGGATGCGCAAGTGCTGGTGGCGCTGCCCGGACGGCCGGATCCGATCGCGCTGGACGCCCGCGTGCTGGAGGTCTCCCCCCGGCCGGTCGCGGCCCCCGAATGGCTTGCCGACTTCGGCCTCTCGACGTCCGCCCCTTCGCACCTGCTTCGCCTGGTGCTGGACGATCCGCCCCGCCCGCCGCCCGCCGACGGTGCGGGCGGGCTCGCGCGGATCGTGTTGGGGAGGCAGTCCCCCGCGGCCCTGCTGGTTGCGGGCGGGGGCGGCTGACGTCCGGCGCCGCTTCCCCATGACGAAGTCATGACCGATCGCTCCGAGCTGGACGAAGCACTGAAACGGGTGCGCACGGCCCGCGAGGCCCCCTCGCGGCGCCGGGTGCGCACCCCCCTGCTGCTGCAGCTCACCCAGACCGAGTGCGGGGCCGCGAGCCTCGGGATCGTGCTTGCGTACTTCGGGCGCTGGGTGTCCATCGAGGAGCTGCGCGACACGTGCTCGGTCGGCCGGGACGGGTGCAACGCGGCCGACGTCTTCCGCGCGGCACGCCGCTACGGCCTGGAGGTGAAGGGATGGCGCAAGCAGCCGAAAGAGCTGCGGACCATGCCCCTGCCGATGATCCTGTTCTGGGAGTTCAACCACTTCGTCGTTCTCGAGGGGTTCGACAAGGGGCGTTTCCTGATCAACGACCCGGCCAACGGCCACCGGACGATCAGCGAGGCGGAGTTCGACCAGGCGTTCACCGGGGTGACGCTGGCGTTCCAGCCGGGGCCCCATTTCCAGCCGGGCGGGGTCCGCCCCGGCCTCCTGTACCGGATCCTGCCGTGGCTGCGCGACGTGAAGGCGCCGCTCGCGTTCGCAATGGGCTGCGGGCTGCTGCTGGCCGTGCCTGCCCTTGCCCTGCCGTTCCTCGTGGGCCTGTTCGTGGACTTCGTGCTCTCCGGGCACGAGCCGGCCTGGGGGGCGGTGCTGGGCGGCATCCTCCTCTGCTCCGCGGGCCTGCTCTACCTCCTGACCTGGCTGCGGGAACGCTGCCTCCGCCAGCTCTCCATACGCCTGTCCGTCGACCATGCCGAACGCTTCATGACCCGGCTGTTCCGGCTTCCCATGCGGTTCTTCTCGTACCGTTTCTCCGGCGATCTGACCTCGCGGATCCAGCTCCTCGATGGGGTCTCGACCGTCGCGGCGCGGCATTTCGTCGGCATCTTCATCGAGCTCGTCACCAGCCTGGCGTTCCTCGGGCTCATGCTGGCGTACCACCCGCTGCTCTGCGCGGTGGTGGTCGGGCTGGGCGTGCTCAGCGCGGTGGCCATGCGGATCCTGGCCCGGATGCGCACGGACGAGAACCGCAGGCTGCGGCGCGAGCAGGGCATGCTCCACGGGATCGGCACGTTCGGCCTCGGCAAGATCGACACCTTGCAGGCGACCGCCGCCGAGGACGACTTCTTCTCCCGCTGGACGGGGCACCAGGCGCGGGAGCTGCTCGCCCGGCAACGGTTCGCCGAGCTCGGCCACGTGAACGCGGCCCTGCCGGTGCTGTTCCTGGTCGTCGGCAACGCGGCGGTGCTCGGCCTCGGCGGCTGGGGGGTGGTGTCGGGCGACATGACCGTCGGCATGCTGACGGGGTTCTACATGGCGGCGGTGAACTTCCTGCAGCCGATCGGACGCTTCATCCAGTTCGCCGACCTGTTCCAGATCCTGGAGGCGGACCTGCAGCGCCTCGACGACGTATTCGACGCCGCCGAGGACGACGACTTCGACCCCGCCCCCGACGCCGCCCCGGCCTTTGCCGGGCGGCTGCGGCTGAAAGGGCGGATCGAGCTGCGCGGCGTCACCTTCGGCTACCAGGACAACCGCCCCCCCCTGATCGAGGACTTCAGCCTGGTCATCGAGCCCGGCCAGCGGGTGGCGGTCGTCGGCCCCAGCGGATCGGGCAAGTCCACGATCGCGTCGCTGGTGGCCGGCATCCACCAGCCATGGTCGGGGGAGGTGCTGATCGACGGGCATCCGCGCAACGCGATTCCGCGCGGGCTGCTGACCAGCTCGGTATCCCTCGTCGACCAGCACATCTTCCTGTTCGCGGACACGGTGCGCGACAACCTGACCATGTGGATCCCGGAGGTGCCGGACCATGCCCTGGTGGCGGCCGCCCGCGACGCGACCATCCACGAGGAGATCATCTCCCGCCCGCTCGGCTACGACGCGCCGGTCGACGAGGGGGGGCGCAACTTCAGCGGCGGCCAGAGGCAGCGGCTGGAGATCGCCCGCGCGCTCGTCAACAACCCCTCGGTGCTGGTCCTGGACGAAGCGACCTGCTCGCTCGACGCCATCACCGAGGTCCGGATCGACGACGCCCTGCGGCGCCGGGGGTGCGCCTGCCTCATCGTGGCCCACCGGTTGAGCACCATCCGCGACTCCGACCTGATCGTGGTCCTCGACCAGGGGCGGGAGGTGCAGCGGGGCAGCCACGAGACGCTGATGGAGGACACCGGCGGGCTGTACCACCAGCTCGTGGGGGCGAGCTGAACGGAGCGCGCGGAGCGGGACGATGGAGAAGCAGGCCACCGACAGGCTCGGGGAGATCGCGCTCTCGCGGGGCGAGGCGTTCGTCGGCGGCGGCAACCGGCCCATCCGCCTCTCCGACCCCGAGATGCTGTGGTACGTCGAGAAGGGCGCGATCGACGTGTTCGTCGCCCAGCGCTCCGCGGACGGGTCGGAATCGGACTTCAGGCAGCTCCTGCGCGCCCACGCCGGGCGGTTGCTCTTCAACGTCGCCGAGGAGGAGGGCGGCGCCACGGCGGTGTACATCGCCAAGGGGCTCCCCGACACCAGGCTCCGCCGCGTCCCCCGGGCCGCGTTCGCCGGACCCGGCGTCGCCGGGCTGCTGGTCGGGCAGGTCGATGCCTGGATCGCCGACTTCGCGGCCACGATCGCCCGCGAGGTGGACCCGCGCCCGCGCCCCCAGCGGTTCCTGGCCGCGGGCGAGGACGCCGGGACCGTGGGCGAGGAGGTGCTGGCGACCCGGCGCGGGGTGGTCTGGGTGTCCAGCCCGGAGGGGAACGCCGCGTTCCTCGACACCGGCGAGCCGACCGGCGACGGCCCCGGCTTCATCCCCCTCACCGTCGATAGCTGGATCAGGCTGTTCCGCCCCTCACGGCTTGCCACCACTTCGTCCGCGGCGCTCGAAGCCGACGGCCTCCTGTTCGCCGCCCTGGCCGAGTTCCATCGGCTGGCGCTGTCCGCCGAGGAGATCAACCGGCGCCTGATGCTCGTCGACCTGACCAACCTGCAACGCGCCCAGGCCCAGCACCGCCGCCGGAGCGAGGAGTCCGCCCGCCACCGCCTGTTCGGCGTCCTGGATTCCCGCCCGTCCGCCGCCATCGAGGATGACGGATCGGCCCTGCGGAACGCCCTGCGGCTGGTCGGCCGCCACGAGGGGATCCAGTTCCGCTTTCCGCCCCGCCGCAAGGCAGGGGAGGAAGGAGACCCGGAGCTTGCGGAGATCCAGCGCGTGTCGGGGGTGCGCGCGCGCAAGGTGAAGCTCGCCACCGACGAGCGGTGGTGGCTCGGCGACAGCGGGGCGCTCCTGGCGCTCCGCCGCAGGTCCGGGGACGGCGGATCCGGGGACGGCGGGCCCATGGATCCGGTGGCGCTGGTTCCGGGCGCATCGGGGCGGTACCGCATGATCGACCCGGAGACGGGCCGCCCGCAGCGGGTCGACGCGGGCCTCGCCCGCGACCTCGATCCCGAGGCGTACTTCTTCTACCGGGCGCTGCCGCGGGACGAAGCGATCCGCACCGGTCCCGTGTTCCGTTTCGCGTTCCACGGGCTCGGGAGCGACCTTGCACGCTTCGCCCTGGCCGGGCTGCTCGCCGGCTTCCTGATGCTGTCGCCGGCCGTCCTGCTCGGCGTGCTCGTGGACCACGTGATCCCGAGCGGGTCCGGCCGGAAGCTGCTGGAGCTGTCCCTGTGCCTGATCCTGCTGGCGGTCCTCACCGGCCTCCTGAAAGTCCTCCAGGGAACGGCCCTGATGCGGCTGGAGGCCCTGGCCGCCGCCCGTCTCGGCGCCGCGCTCTGGGATCGGATGCTCGACCTGCCGCAACGGTTCTTCCGCCGTTTCTCCTCCGGCGATCTGGCCATGCGCGCCATGGCCTTCCAGGGGCTGCGCGACCAGGTCTCGGGCGTGGTCGGTAGCGCGGTGCTGTCGGTGATCTTCCTCCTGCCGACGTTCGTCCTGCTGTTCCTCTACGACACCAGGATCGGCTGGCTGGGCCTGGGGCTGGGGGTCTTCTCCCTCGGGCTGACCACGGCCATCGGCATCCTCCAGCTTCCCCACCACCGGCGCCTGCTCGCGATCTCGCGGCATCTGGCAGGCAAGCTCCTGCAGTTGCTCAACGGCATCGGCAAGCTCCGGTCGACCGGGTCGGAAGGCATCGGGTTCGCCATGTGGGCGAAGGACTACCGGGAGCAGAAGCAGACCGAGATACGGCTCGGCAAGCTGGACGAGCACCTGTCCGCCTTCCTCGCCGCCGCCCCCCTGCTGGTGGCGGCGGCGGTGTTCACGGTGGCGATGGAGGACGGCCGCGCGACCCTTCCGACCGGGGACTTCCTCACCGTCTACATGGCCCTGATGGTGTTCCACGCGGCGATCGCCGGGCTCGGCGTCTCGTTCTCCGCCGTCGCCGCGATCGTGCCCGCCTGCGAGCAGGTGGCGCCGATCCTGGAGGCGTCGCCGGAGGCCAGCTCCGAAGGCGAGCCCCCACCGGAGCTGAGCGGCGACGTCCACATCGACCACGTGAGCTTCCGCTACACCGAGGACGGCCCCTTCGTCCTGCGGGACGTCTCGATCCACGCCCGCGCGGGCGCGTTCGTGGCCGTGGTCGGGGAGTCGGGGGCGGGCAAGAGCACCCTGTTCCGCCTCGCGCTCGGACTCGAGGCCCCGTTGTCGGGCGCCGTCTACTACGACGGGCGCGACCTCGGACGCCTCAACCGGCGGGCGGTGCGGAGCCGGATCGGCATGGTGGTGCAGGATGCGTCGATGCGCCCCGGGAGCGTACTGGAGAACATCGTCGGGCTGTCCGGGGACTTCACCGAGGAGGATGCGTGGCGGGCCGCCCGCCTCGCCGCCGTCGACGAGGACATCGCGGCCATGCCGATGGGGATGCACACGGTCGTCGGCGACAGCTCGTCGGTGTTCTCGGGCGGGCAGGTCCAGCGCATCGTGCTGGCCGCGGCGCTGGTCCGGGACCCCAGCGTCCTGTTCCTGGACGAGGCCACCAACTGGCTCGACAACCGGAGTCAGGCGCAGGTGATGGAGAGCGTGGCGGGGCTGTCCGTCACCCGCTTCGTGAGCGCGCACCGCCTGTCGACCATCCGGATGGCCGACGGCATCCACGTGCTGCAGGACGGCCGGGTGGCCCAGACGGGCACCTTCGACGAGCTGGTGGAGGTCGAGGGTCCCTTCCGGGATCTGGTCCGCCGGCAGATGGCCTGATCATGAAGGTGACCTTCCGGTAACGCGGCCTGCGCAGAACCTCCATGCCGTCTCGAACCCGCAAAGCACACCGGGCCGAGCGCAGCAGCGTCGGGGCGTCGTTCCTGACGGGTCTTCTTTCCCTGTCCGCGATGTCTTCGTTGCGGGACCGCCGGGCCCGGCCGGACCGGGGGTCGGCCGGAAGCGGTACGGCCTGGGTGCAGTCGGCGCTGGTCGGCCTGCTCTCGCTGTCGACGTCATGGTTGCCATGGGTCCGCAAGCCCCCGCAGCGTGGCGAGTGCAAAACGGCGATCATGGCCTTCCTCGTCCACGTCGACCACTACGAAGACCGGGACACGCGGCGGCCGGTGGACCGGAACGCCCCGGGCGCCCGATCCGTCGGGTTGTCGTATCGGGAGATACAGGAGCGGGTGCAGGAGAAATACCCGGACCGCAGCGTATCGATCATGACGATCAGATCCTACGCGAGGGACGCCAAGAAGGAAGGACGGGCAATGCCGTACCGGAGGCCGAATTCGATGCGGGGGCGCAAGACGTTCCATTGACGGCAACGGCTTCGCCCCTCGCCGTCCCGTGTCCCATGCACCGGCCTTCGCTCCGGCGGGCGGAAGGACGGACGCCGGAAACGGGCCGTGCCGCCGACTTTTCCGCTTGAGTTTCGGGATTCGCTGACCGAAATGGATTCCCGCTTTCGCGGGAATGACGTCATTTCAGCGAGACGCGTTGCTTTCAGGCTGGCCGTCATTCCCGCGAAAGCGGGAATCCATCGCCTGATTCAGGCATTTTGAATCCCGAAACTTGAGTTTTCTGGACCCGGACCCCGCGAGTGATCCATTCGTCGGGATCCTCGAAGGGAACGGGGTTCAGGATTGATCTTCGATGCGTGGCGGCAGCACGAGATGCACGATCTTCTCGGTGTTGAACAGGAGCTTGACCTCCATGCCCTCCGGGATCTCGAGGCCCGCGGCCTTGAGCACCCGAGTCGGATCGGCATCCACCATCGCCTTGAAGTCGGGGTCGCCGTAATACTCTGCGACGAGATTGGCATAGATCTGCTGATTGCGCCGGATCCGCTCGGGGGAGAGATCCGACAGAATCTTGTCCAGGTTGGAGTGCACGTCGTCGGACATTTCAGTCTTCCTCCCAACACCTCGGGTGGGATAGCAGCATGGTATCTGAAGTTTCGGGATTCAAAAAGCCCGAATCAGGCGATGGATTCCCGCTTCCGCGGGAATGACGGCCAGACGGCCACGGCCGGCGTAAAAGTAACGTGTCTCGCTGAAATGACGTCATTCCCGCGAAGCTTGTGCCCGCGAAAACGGGTAGCGGGCATCCATCGCCTGATTCTGACGTCATTCCCGCGGAAGCGGGAATCCAGGGACTTTCGTGATTGAAGGGGCGTCCTGGCCACCGGGACCGCTCCGGCCGTGCCGCCCCGGTCGGGGTTGCCGGGGCGTCCTGGCCACCGGGACCGCTCCGGCCGTGCCCCCCGGTCGGGGTGCATCGCGCCCGCCCGATCGGGGGTGCATCGCGCCCCGACCGGGCGCCTTCTCAGGCTCCCACCAGCACCGGCACCAGCAGCCGATGCCCGGCGGTGAACGGCAAGACGCGATGCCGGTCGACCCACGGACGGTAGGCGAGCAGGGAATTCCTCCGCGTCTCGTAGACGCCGCCTTCGATTTCGAGATCGCCGCCGCCCGAGAAGTCACCGCCGAACCACGTCACCAGGAACGTCCGGGCAGGGTCGGGTTCGGGTTCGGGGTCACGATGCCGCTCCGTCATCGAGCCGGGTCCGGGGCCGCGACGCCACTCCGACATCGTGTCGGGCTCGGGGTCACGGTGCCACTTCGTCATCGGGGGACGTTCCCCGTCACCGAACCATCGCGCATTGCCGCCCCAGAACCGAAAACCCTCTTCGCGGACGAACGGCTCGGCGAGGGTGCGATACCTCTGCCGGATCGCGTCTATCAGCGGCCCCGCCCAATCGGAGTCGACCTTCCGCCGGGCCGAGACGTAACCCACCGTATTCACGAATCGGGGGATACGCGGTACGGCCGCTTCGATCGCCGCGGCTTCCTCATCCGTCAGAGCGTCGTACAGCAAGATCGCCTTCTTCGTCGTCATCGATCACTTCCTCCGTTCGCCCCGAGTCTCGAGCGCCGGTGACGGGGAACGACATGCGACCGCGGGGTCCGTGCGGGGCTCACCAGCGAGGAACGTCGCCGGCTCGAGGAGCTTGAACGCGACGGGCCGCGTCCGATCGTCGCAGGAACGGCGACTCCCTCCGTTCTTCGCGCACCTCGACGGGGGCGGCGCCGCAACGGCGACGCCCCGTTTCCGCTCGAAGGCTCCCTTCGGGTCGCCGGGCGGCGCGAGGGGCGCGTCAGGAGTCCGATCGCGCACCCCGCACCGGGACGACTACCATTCGCTCGCGTTCCAGGAGGACCATTGACTTTTGCCACTGGCGTCGTCGATGTCGCCGCCGGCGAGCGCCTGCAGATCGGCTTCGTTCAGGCTGCTTGGCGGGGGAAGCACGAGATGCGCGGTGTCGCCGCCGTCTTCGTGCACTTCGACGGTGAACCCCGATGGGATGGAGAGTTCCAGCTCCTCCTCGACCGCGCCCTTCGGGTCGCTGAGCAACCGGGCGCGGAAATCCGCGTCATCGGCCGCCTTGTCCACGATCTTCGCTCGCATTTCGTCCGGTGTCAGCATGGGTCTGCTCCGTTTCAAAGAAGTGGGAAAAATGCCCTGTCGCTACGCTACGCCGACAGTCCCTTTACGCGGACCGTCTCCACTCGACCTGCCTCGGGGCGGAAGAAACCACGTGCACGGCCCTGCTCCGTTCTTCGTGCACCTCGACGGGGCGCCGCAACGGCGACGCCCCCCTTCCGCTCGAAGGCTCCCTTCGGAACGCCGGCCAGCCGGACAACGCGAGGCGCGAGGGGCGCGTCAGGGGTCCGATCACGTATCGCGCACCCCGCAAGACCGCCGCCGGGACGACTACCAATCATCCGTGTCCCATGCGCCCCATGGAGCGCCGCCAGCGAGGGCCTCCAGATCCGCTTCGCCCAGCCTGCTTGGCGGGGGAAGCACGAGATGCGCGGTGTCGCCGCCGTCTTCGTGCACTTCGACGTTGAACTCCGATGGGATGGAGAATCCCAGCTCCTCCTCGACCGCGCCCTTCGGGTCGCTGAGCAACCGGGCGCGGAAATCCGCGTCATCGGCCGCCCTGTCCATGATCTTCGCTCGCATTTCGTCCGGTGTCAGCATCAGTCTGCTCATTTTCAGAGAAGTGGGAAAAATGCCCTGCCGCTACGCTTCGCCGACAGTCCCATTACGCGGATCGTCTCCACTCGACCTGCCTCGGGGCGGAAGAAACCACGTGCACGGTCCTGCTCCGTTCTTCCGCGCACCTCGACGGGGGCGCCGCAACGGCGACGCCCCCCTTCCGCTCGAAGGCTCCCTTCGGATCGCCAGCCAGCCAGGCAACGCGAGAGGCGCGTCAGGGGTCCGATCGCGCACCCCGCAAGACCGCCGCCGGGACGACTACCACTCATCCGGGTTCCATTTCTGCGGCTGCGAGTTGAGACCGGCTGTGCTGCCGCCGCCGATCATATTCAAATCCGCCTCGCCCAGCTTGCTTGACGGGGGAAGTACGATATGCGCGGTGTTGCCGCCGTCTTCGTGCACTTCGACGTTGAACTCCGGTGGGATGGTGAGCTCCAGCTCCTCCTCGACCGCGCCCTTCGGGTCGCTGAGCAGCCGGGCGCGGAATTCCGCGTCCTCGGCCGCCCTGTCCACGAGCTTCGCTCGCATTTCGTCCGGTGTCAGCATGGTTTCGCTCCGTTTCAAGGAAGTGGGACCAACGCCCTGCCGCTACGCTTCGCCGTTCGCCGGCAGGCCCATTACGGCGATGCACAATATAATGCGGCCGTCGAACGAGCGGAAACCCTAATTTCAGGCGTCCGTCCGGTGCTTCGTCCCGGAGGCCGCCGGCCCGCCGGAGGCAGCCGGCCTGTCGCAGGCCGCCGCCGGCGGGATCGTGTGCGCGATCCCGCGCTCGACCAGCAGCCGGACGAATTCCTCGGCGAGCGACGCCGGGGCCCCCTCGGGAAGCGCTTCCCGGAAGGCGCCCACGCGCACCTTGCAGCTCCTCGTTGACGAGCTCCCGGAGCGCCGCGAAGTGGGCGCCGCCGGCTTCGTCCGTGGAATGGGGGAGGTCCCGGCGGAATGCCTCGTGCCGGGAGAGCCTTCCGGCAAGCCACTCGATGAAGTCGAAGCCGGTACTCGCGGGGGCGTTGCAGGAGAGGTGCAGGCTTCCGGCGGATCCGGAAGCGTCGCAGTGGGTTGGAGAGGATGGCCGACGGTTCCGTTTCCCGAGCGCTTACAGCACATCGGCTGATTTCAGGGCCTCTCGAATTTCCTTTGTTGGTACATCTGCTTGATCGGTTTTCACATAGAGGAACAGCGCCACGACCCTGTCCGAGTCGCAGAAGTAGATGATCCGGGCACCACCACGTCGCCCTGTGTTGCGAAGGGGCAGGCGTTCCTTGAAGACTGGATGGCCGTCCAGCCCCGGTATCTTGTCGCTACTTGGTGTCGCACCTGTTGCAGCGTATTTCTTCAGGGCGTCTTCGACCGTGCTTTTCAGCTCCGGGTACTTCCTCGACAGTTGTTTGAGGTTGTTCGTGAAATTCGTCGTCTTGGCGATTTCGCGCACAACTATCGACTAACCACAGCCTTCGCCGGTTTGTGGTTCTGGATTGGTCCCGGAGGGTTGGTCTCGATTTCTTGATTGACCAACCGGACAAAGGGATCGCTTCCCGCTAATGCGAGTGTCTCCGCGATGTCCTCGGTCATACAGGCGATCGCCTCAAGTTGACTCGCGATCACCGACCCGATCCGGTCGATCAAAGGGATATACTTCGGGAATCGGGGTGCAATCTCCGATACCCACGTTCGGTGCATCCCGTCCCATTCTGCGACACATTCCCCCAGCCGCTCGGCAGATTTCCTCAGGGGCTCCCGGTCACTCTCCTCGCTGATGGTCAAGTTCGAGACCAGAATCCGTAGCTGGTCCAATTGCTTCCGCATTTTCCAATTCTCCAGCATGAGGACCGTGCATAGACGGGAGAGGTTGGTTGCGGCCTCCCACCGGAACGCTACTTTTCGGGTACTCTCCGCTATCGCTGATGCTCCGGTGCTCACGTCCGCAGGGTTGATGGTCATCACTGCAGACATATCGTTTCTCCCATATCAGAGTCGTTCTCCCACGGCGGGTCGATGCGTTTGGGCACGTACCCTCGATCCACCATATCCCACCTCGAACCGGAATGAAACAGGCCGGTTTTGGAGCTTTTGCCGGTCGAAACGGCTCGGAAAGTCCCACTTTCCGGCACGAAATTGCGCCGCTTTCGGCCCGTTGGAACGTGCAATTGGTGGCGTCGAGCTCCCCTTGGGCGACTCGCCTGCTATATCAACCGACTGAATTTCGACAAGTTCCTCTTTACTCCCCTGTACCCTCCAGGGGTACCCACTACGATGGTGCCCGCACTCGTTCCGAGGCCGCCGGCCCGCCGGAGGCCGCCGCCGGCGGGATCGTGTGCGCGATCCCGCGCTCGACCAGCAGCCGGACGAATTCCTCGGCGAGCGACGCCGGGGCCCCCTCGGGAAGCGCTTCCCGGAAGGCGCCCACGCGCACCACCTCGTCCCGGAGCAGGAGGGCCGTCAGCGCCGTGCAGCGGCCGTCGAAGGTCCAGCGGTAGCCGTTCGCCTCCAGCACCACGTCCCCTTCGCCGGTCCGCTCCATGGCCGCGCGCGAGGCGCCCCGGAGCCGGACCCCGTACCGCTCCCAATCCGGAGACTTCCAGGGCTCGATGGACGGGCCGAGGCTCGGGCGCGGCCGTTCGGACCAGGCGGAGCGCAGATGGTCGCGGAACCTCCGCCCGACGTCCCCTTGCAGCTCCTCGTTGACGAGCTCCCGGAGCGCCGCGAAGTGGGCGCCGCCGGCTTCGTCCGTGGAATGGGGGAGGTCCCGGCGGAATGCCTCGTGCCGGGAGAGCCTTCCGGCAAGCCACTCGATGAAGTCGAAGCCGGTACTCGCGGGGGCGTTGCAGGAGAGGTGCAGGCTTCCGGTGGATCCGGAAGCGTCGCCGGGCTCGACGCGGGCGTCGTGCCACCACCCTCGCGGTATGTACAGCACGTCTCCCGCCTCCAGCACCTCGCTCCACACCGCCTTGCGGGGCGCCTTCTCGTTCGGCTCCGAATCGGTCACCAGCGGGAAACGGCGCATTTCGCCGTAGATTTGCCAGCGCTTGCGGCCGGCGACCTGCAGGACGAACACGTCGTGGTCGTCCCAATGCGTGGCGAAGCCGCGGGTCGCCATCCAGGAGGCGTAGAGGTTGATGGTGGCGTAGCCTTCCAGGACGGCCTCGAGCGCGTCGGCCAGGGGACGGATGGTGGGGTGGACGTCCTGGATCCTCGACAGGACGATGGTGGCGCCCTTGTGGAGGTAGGCCGTCAGCCGCCGGTCGTCGATCTGGCGTTCGGCGATCGGTCCTCCTCTCACCCTCCATCCAAGGCCGAAGTTCGGCGCCGTGTAGTAGGGCTCGGCGATCTGCCGGCCGTCCTGGAAGAGGCGCATTCGGCCCTGCCAGGCGCCCGAGGACAGCATCTCGTTGAGATCGTCCCAGGTGCAGAGGGAGGCGAAACGCGGACCCGGCCCCCGGAACAGGACCGGGCGCTTGTCCCGGTAGCGGGTGTCGAGGAACTCCTGGAGGGCGAGCGGCCGGACGAGGGCGTCGAATCCGGGCCCCGGCCCGTACCGGCCCGGTCCGGCGGCGAGCACCTCGACGGGAGAGGCGCCGTGGGGTTCGGCGGGCTCGACCGCCGCGGGGCCTGCTTCGGAGCGGGGCGCCCCGTGGATTCCGTGGGTTCCGGGGGTCCCGGGTTCAGCCACGTTTCTCGTCCTGCTTTCCCGGGGGGTCCGTCCGTTCCGGGGCGCCCGTGGATTGCGGCTGCTCCGCCGAGGGATCCGGGACGATCCTGATGCTGATGCGCGGAGCGGGCTGGCTGGATCTGGCCAGCCCCGCGAGGTGATCGGCTTCCTGCCGGAAGGCGCTCCGGTGGGCGAGGCACACGATCGGTGTCCCGCCCCGCAGGAGATCTCCATCCTTCGTCGTCATTGCGTCCCTCCCTCGGCCTTCCGGATCGTGGTCATGCGGGCGATGATTGGATCACGAAACGGCGAGAGGGGGAAACCCCAATTTGAACCGCCCCGGGAATCCCCGAGACTCCAATCCCGAAATCACCCTGCGAGGACCGGCGCCGGTGTAGCTGCGCGGACGTGGCGTCACATGCCCCAGACCTCCACCGGCACCCCGCCCTTCGACCGCCGCTGCCGGCGAAACACCTTCTCCTCCCAGCTCCGACCCTCCCGCTGGTCGATCACCACCAGATGCCCCGCCTCCGCCTCGCAGCGGGCCATGTACCCCGCCGTCTGCTCCACCCCCTCCGACACCTTGCCCTCCCACCCATCCTTGTCCCGCACCACCTTGCACTCCACCACGTACTCCCGCACCCGCTCCCCCTGTGGCCACATCAGCAGCAGGTCCACCCGCCCCCGGCCCAACCCGTACTCCCGCTCGATGCGTCCGCCCCCGTTCACCACCCGGTGCAGGTACGCCTGCAACAGGATCTGCGGCCACGGCTCCTCGTAGTCGAACCGGTTCTTCCAATGCTCCGAGTGGCGGCGGAAGAAGTCCTGGAAAGACGCCAGGAGCTTGTCCACGTCCAGGCCGCCGTCCCCGTCCACGTACCATTTCGTGTTCAGGTCCAGCTCCTCCTGCACGATCCAGCCCAGCTCGCGCGGGACGACCTCCGCGTAGATGGGGTTGGCGATGCGCACCGGCGCATCGCGGGCAATCAGCCCGAGGTCGCGCACGTACTCGACGTCCTGGCCGGTCGCGCGCCGCTCGTCCACACCACTGAGCATCGGCTCGATGACCCGCCGCACCCGGTCTTCCCGCAGCTTGTCCGCCAACTGGTCGAGATGGGTCACCCGGCGCACGATGAGCCCTTCGCGCGCCTCGGCGACGTCATCGGCGGTGATGGCGCGGGAGCGGTCCCGCCCGGCCTTGCGCCTGAAGCAGGTCTCGTACGCCAGCGCGTTCACCAGCCACGGCTGGCCCAGGGTCTGGGTCCAGATCGCTTCGCGCGCCCCATCGGTGAACGCCTGCCCCGTCTCCCCGGTGTGCTGGTCGAGCAGGGCCAGCGTCTCTTCCTGCGTGAAGTCACCGAGCCGCAGCGACTCGGCCACGATGTTGAAGGGGCTGCTGGTGGAGCGGATGCGGTAGTCGCGCACGTCGCGGAGTCCGCACAGCACCACGCACTGCGGAAAGCCGTCCGGGCGCATGGGATAGCCGCCCCGCAACTGTTGGAGCGTCGAGAGCAGGGGGTCGCCCTGGAGGGTGTCGATCTCGTCGATGAGCAGCACCAGCGGCTTCGGCGACGCCTCCGCCCAGCGCGTCAGCACCTCGCGCAATGCCTCGCTCGGGCCGAACTCGGCCAGAACGCCGGACCAGACCCTCGCCGGAAGTTCGTCCCCCAGTGTCGAGCGCACCTGTGAGCCCAATCCGGCAAGCACCGTCCGCATCGCCTGCCCCACGTCGTCGCGGGCGGTGCGCGCGGTCTCGACGGTGGTGTACACGCAGGCGTAGCCCTGTCCGTTGAGCAGGTCGCGCAACGCCAGGAGGGCGGAGGTCTTGCCGGTCTGGCGCGGCGCGTGCAGCACGAAGTACTTCTTCATCCGCACCAGCGCCAGCACTGCGTCGAGGTCGAAGCGTTCGAGCGGCGGGATGCAGTAGTGGTCCGCGGGGTTGATCGGACCGGCGGTGTTGAAGTGGCGCATGGTTCGGTTCCTCGCTTCCCTCGGCGGTGCGCTCGCGGACCGTCCGACGGTGGCTCCGGGCCGCCGCCAGTATGACCGCTTTCGCACGGCGCCGCCCCCGTCCCCGTTTCGCCCCGGCGGCGACGCCGGCCCCGCGTGTACCGCCCCGGGAATCCCGGGGCGGTTCACACCGTGTAAAGATGGCGGGAACGCTGGTCGAGTGTATTATCCATATTGCACCGGACGAAGGTCGGAGGGAGCAATGAACGGAAACGAAAGACACCACCTTGAGCTAGCCAAGATCGGCTTCG
Organism: Gammaproteobacteria bacterium; assembly: GCA_965204915.1. Taxonomy (GTDB): domain Bacteria; phylum Pseudomonadota; class Gammaproteobacteria; order HK1; family HK1; genus HK1. The sequence continues at coordinate 2,106,407 of OZ242023.1, forward strand.
ATACACCCGGCGGACGAACAAGGGAGTACGGGCCGCAGAGCGGCGAGCACTTCCGGACGAAATGGCTGCGAAAGGCGGTCGAACAAGGCTGTGAGGTGGTCATCAACCTGGACGGAAGCACCGGAGGAACCAGCTCGTTCTACGACGAATCGATCGGATGGCTGATCCGTGCAGGCGTACTCAGCCGGGAAGAGGCGCTCCGGCGGATCCGCGTGGTCACGAACGACGAGGACCTGAAGTACATTCCCGGGCTCGTGAAGATGGTCATGGAAGAAGCCTGAGCAGCACCGAAGCGGCAACGAGTGCAGGGAGACACCAGGGATGGCAGCAGGAACAGGACTGGGAACGGGAGAAGCCATCCTTCTGGGGGCGGGCATAGCGGTAATCGGTTCCCTCATCACGACCATGTTGAACTTGATGTACCAGACCCTGACAACACGGCAGGGCACCCGAAGGGCACGCAGAGAAGAAAGAAGGAAGCGCATCGACGAGAAGGTAAACACGTATGCCGAGCTGATGGCCGAATACTGGGGGTCGGCAAACCACGAGCCAGAGCAGCTCAGGCAAATGGAGAGCCGCAGTCAGGGGCTGAAGGCGTACATCGCCCGCCAGATCGAAGTATGGCGCAGAGAGGAAGGCAGGCAGAGAGGAGATGTGGTCAGACACACCTTCCAGCAGATGGTCTTCCATGCGGAGGGAGGGTCTTTCCAAGGAGGACCGCACGAAGCATCACACGAACGAGCCACGCAAGTATGGACCAAGGCCGCAGCCTTGCTCTCTGCCCTCGATGATAGTAGTTCGGTTTGAAACTGCTCAGTCCCCGCTCATGCTCACTCTACGCGCCGCAAACGGCCGTCGTGCGGGTCTGCGTCGTACTCCCGTCTGCGCCGGAGATCGGCCTCCGGGCTCTCGTCCATAGTGCCACCCTCATGAGCTCGATGGAGCCCCACCCTCATGAATGCGAGGACGTATGCTCATGCCGGCGTAGGCCTTCGCCACCGTCGGGGTGCGGCGGTCGACGACGACCTTGACGTGGTTGATGCCCTGACGGACCCGGTGCATCCCTTCCCGGCCCACCAGCCACTCCACGCCCGGCCAGCGCCGCAACCCCTCGGCCTTCGACGGAAGGCACCAACCCCGCTCCTCCAGCCGGGCGATCAGGGGGCGCCACTCGGCGCGCTTCGCCTCCTGCCATCTCGGCGGACGGTACAGCTCCAGACCGAGGCGCGAACCGGGCCCGCGCGCGTCCACGTCCATGCTGAGGAACAGACAGGTGGCGACGTCGTCCGTGGAAGCGATCACGTCCGCCGCCGCGGCCGTCGGACCGGGCCACCCCAACCGCTCCAGCAGGGAGAGGACCTCCGCCTTCGGCACGCCCGCGAGGACGAGCCGGAACGCCATCGGGGAGCGCGCCGGGAGGGCGCCGGCCTGGAACACCCAGCCGCCTTCCGGCAGGGCCGCGAAGACGCGCTCCACCGCCCCCTGCATCTCCTCGTGGCCGTCCCAGCCGACCGTGGCGGCGAGCGCCGCCAGCACCCCCGCGGGGTCCCGGTGCGCGGGGAGCGTCTTCGGATCGGCGCTCTTCTTCGGCGCGAGGAAGACGCCGGGAGGCGCCGGCGGCCGGTGCGGCGGCAGCCCTGCCAGGTCGTACTCCAGCACCAGGCCCTCGACGCAGCGGGCGAGCCAGGAATCCGGATTGGCGATCTGCTCGCGGAGTCCGGCCGCCAGGGCCGCCGCCGCCGACCCCGGCCCGGCGCGCTCGCCCTGGCGGACGTAGTGCTGCGACAGGTCCGAGCCCGGGAGTGCGACCACGCAGAGGTCGGCCTCCGGGCGCGGCTCCCCGAGATGGAACTCGAAGCCGAAGGGGGTGTCGGTGACGGATCGCGGCAGCCGCCGCGCCCGGTCCAGGATGCGTTCCCAGCCGGCGTCGCCCATCAGTGCGCGCGGGAACAGGGGACGGCATCCGGCGAGGATGGAGGCGAAGGTGTCGCGCGCGTCTCCCGGCCGTTGGTCGCCGCCCGTGCTCACGGCGTGCCGCTCCGGCCCGGACGTTGCGGCAGTGCAGGAGGCCGTCAACGAAAAAGAGTCCTGCAGAGGGCGTCCCGGTCGGACTCGCCGGCCAGCTTCCCGCCGCCGCCCGCCGCCTGCTGCAGGTCGGCCTCGCCGAGCTTCGCGGAGGGTGGAAGCACCAGATGGGTGGTGTCCGCCACAACGTTCTCGTGCACCATGATGTCGAGCCCGCCCGGAATCGTCAGGCCCGGCTCTTCCTCGACCGCGGCCTTCGGGTCGGAGAGCAACCGGGCACGGAGCTCTTCGTCCGCGGCGCCGGCTCGGCCCGTTTCCGCCGCCGTCAGCACCCCGAGCCGGGCTGCGGGGCCTGAACGAGGGAGCAGGCCATGCCGGCGTAGGCCTTGGCGGCGACCTCGGCGCCGGTGACCATGAGCTTGACGTGGTTGATGCCCTTGTAGACGATGAACATCCCCCGGCGGCCGTACATCCTATCGAGTGCACACCACTGAAGCAGCCCCCGCGCCTTCGCCGGCAGGCACCAGCCACGCGACTCCAGCCGCTCCACCACCGGACGCCAGTCGCTCCGCCCCGTGGTGAGCCAGGTATCCATTTCGTCGCTCCACGAGCCCGCGTGGTACAGCTCCAGGCCGATCCGGGGCAACAGCCCCGCGGCGGCCACGTCCACCGACAGCCGGAACCGGGGCAACACCTCCTCCAGATCGGTCAGGACCTCCATTACCGGACCGACCGACCCGCGCCGGCCCCACCGCTCCAGCACCCCGGCAACCCCGTCGTGCCCGATCTCCTGGATCACCAGCCGCACCGCCCGCGGCGCCCGGCCCGGCAGCGCTCCGACCTGGCGGACCTTGCCGCCCGGCGGCAACGCCGCCAGCGCCCGCGCCACCGAGCGCCGCAGCTCCCCGTCGTCGGGCCAGCCGACCGCGTCCGCCAGCGCCGCGAGCGGCGAGTGCCGGCGGTCATGCGACAGGTACTCCGCCGAGACCCGAATCCTCAGGAACACGCCCGGCTCCGGCAGCGGGCCGGCCGCCGTCTCGGCCAGATCGTATTCGAGCATGGTCCCGGCGATGCAACGGCGCAATGGGGAGTCGGCTTGTTCGAGCGAGACGAGATGGCGGGCCAGGGCCGCTGCCTCCGAGCCCGGATGCGCGGCCTCGCCGCGGCGGATGAAGTGCCGTCCGAGCGGGGTCCCCGGGCTGACGGCCAAGGACAGGTCCGCCGCGGGCGTGTCCTCGCCGAGCCGGAACTCGTAGCCGAGGTGCGTTGCCGGCGGGCCGGCGTCGGGCAGCTCCGCGGCACAGGCCAGCACCCGGTCCCATCCGGGACCGTCGAGCAAGGCGGGCGGCACCAGCCGGCGGAACTCCGCGAGCTCCGCCCCCGCCGCGTGCAGGGCAGGGGCGGTGCGGCGGACCGGGGACTCGGCGGGCGAGGTCTCGGGCAGCGGGCTCGACGCCACGTCCAGGATCTCCATCCGCATTTCACTCGCTGTTTCCATCGGCTCGCTCCTCTTCGGACGATGGTGCGCTCCTATGGGTCAACGAAAAAGAGTCCTGCAGAGGGCGTCCCAGTCGGACTCGCCTTCCCGCTTCCCGCGGAGGTGTGGTGGAGTACCGCCCGCCGCCTGCTGCAGGTCGGCCTCGCCGAGCTTCGCGGAGGGTGGAAGCACCAGATGGGTGGTGTTCGCCGCAACGTTCTCGTGCACCACGATGTTGAACCCGGCCGGAATCGTCAGGCCCAGCTCTTCCTCGACGGCGGCCTTCGGGTCGGAGAGCAACCAGGCACGGAACTCTTCGTCCGCGGTCGCCCTGTCGATCAAGTGACTGCGCAATTCGCCCACGGTCTTCATCACGGAACTCACGGTCTTCACCTCCGGCTGTATTTCGGAAACGTCTTCGTCCGGCGCCCGCCCGGGACCCGGACTCCTTCCCCGTCGGGAGACGGGCGATCGCTCAAGTGTGCCATATCGATGGAGGCTGCGATCTCAAGTTTGGGATTCGCTGACCGAAATGGATTCCCGCTTTCGCGGGAATGACGTCATTTCAGCGAGACGCGCTGCTTTCAGGCTGGCCGTCATTCCCGCGAAGCTTGTGCCCGCAAAAGCGGGTAGCGGGAATCCATCGCCTGATTCAGGCATTTTGAATCCCGAAGCTCGAGTTCCAGGAGCACAGCCTTCGGGCCGCATACGAGGCTCCTCCGTGCGCGGCGCCGGTTCAGCCCGTTTCCGCCGCCGTCAGCACCCCGAGCCGGGCTGCGGGGCCTGAATGAAGGAGCAGGCCATGCCGGCGTAGGCCTTGGCGGCGACCTCGGTGCCGGTGACCGTGAGCTTGACGTGGTTGATGCCCTTGTAGACGATGAACATCCCCCGGCGGTCGTACATCTTGTCGAGTGCGCACCACTCCCGCAGCCCCCGCGCCTTCGCCGGCAGGCACCAGCCACGCAACGCCAGCCGCTCCACCACCGGACGCCAGTCGCTCCGCCCCGTGGTGAGCCAGGTATCCATCCCGTCGCTCCACGAGCCCGCGGGGTACAGCTCCAGGCCGATCCGGGGCAACAGCCCCGCGGCGGCCACGTCCACCGACAGCCGGAACCGGGGCAGCATCTCCTCCAGATCGGTCAGGACTTCCATTACCGGGCGGACCGACCCGTGCCGGCCCCACCGCTCCAGCATCCCGGCAACCTCGTCTTGCCCGATCTCCTGGATCACCAGCCGCACCGCCCGCGGCGCCCGGCCCGGCAGCGCTCCGACGTGGCGGACCTTGCCGCCCGGCGGCAACGCCGCCAGCGCCCGCGCCACCGAGCGCCGCAGCTCCCCGTCGTCGGGCCAGCCGACCGCGTCCGCCAGCGCCGCGAGCGGCAAGTGCTGGTGGTCATGCGACTGGTGCTCCGCCGAGACCCGAACCTTCAGGAACACGCCCGGCTCCGGCAGCGGGCCGGCCGGCGTCTCGGCCAGATCGTATTCGAGCATGGTCCCGGCGATGCAACGGCGCAATGGGGAGTCGGCTTGTTCGAGCGAGACGAGATGGCGGGTCAGGGCCGCTGCCTCCGAGCCCGGAGGAGCGGCCTCGCCGCGGCGGATGAAGTGCCGCACGAACGGGCTCCCCGGCTTGACGGTCAGGAACAGGTCCGCCGCGGGCGTGTCCTCGCCGAGCCGGAACTCGTAACCGAGGAGCGTTGCCGGACCGAGGAGCGTTGCCGGATCGGCGTCGGGCAGCTCCGCGGCACAAGCCAGCACCCGGTCCCATCCGGGACCGTCGAGCAAGGCGGGCGGCACCAGCCGGCGGAACTCCGCGAGCTCCGCCCCCGCCGCGCGGAGGGCAGGGGCGGTGCGGCGGACCGTGGGCTCGGCGGGCTCGGTCTCGGGAAGCGGGCTCGATGCCACGATCAAATCACGCGCCCGCGGGACCGCTGAACGGCCCGGCGGGATTACCAATCCCCGGGGTCCCGGGGAATATCCGGGTGCCCCGTGGCTCGATGCCGGGGAGCCGGCGCCACCCTACATCCAATCGTTGGGGTCCCAGGTAATATCCGGGTGCCCACCCCCGGTGGCCATCTGCAGATCGGCTTCGCTCAGCCTGCTGTCGGGGGGAAGCACCAGATGCGCGGTCGTGCCGTCGTCTTCGTACACCTCGATCGACATGGACGCCGGAATGCCGATGCCCAACTCCTCTTCGACCGCTCCCTTCGGATCGCTGAGCAGCCGGGCGCGGAAATCCGCATCCTCGGACGCCTTGTCCAGAATCTTCATCCGCATTTCATTCGCTGTTTCCATTGGTTCGCCCCTCTTCGGAAGATGGTGTGCTCCTTCGCCTGCCGCCGCGCTTGACGTCAGCCGGCAACATAGGGAGCCGCCGATCGGGCGTCAACCCTAATTTGCCCGCGCAGAGCAGCGCAAAGCTCTTCCGGGCCCGATCCTGTTCGATCCTCTACGGCCGACCACCGGGCGTCACGTCCGGACCACCAGGTCTGCGCGACCGTAACGTCCGATCGGCCACGCGCCTCGATCGTCTTGCCGGAGACTTCACGGATCGGGGGGCAGGACGCCCGTTCGGTGCTCCGGCGGAGGCCGGAGCCCCGGCCCGGAGGCCGGAGCCGGCGGGACGGCCTGCGCGATCCCCCGCTCGACCAGCAGCCGGGCAAGCTCGTCGGCCACCGCCGTGGCGCCCTCGGGCGCCGCCTCCCGGAAGGCGCCGACGCGCACGGTCCCGCCCCGGAGCAGGGGGGCCAGCAGGGCCATGCAGCGGCCGTCGAAGGTCCAGCGGTAGCCGTTCGCCTCCAGCACCGCGTCCCCGCCGGCGTCCCGGTGCATGGTCGCGTGCCGGGCGCCCCGGAGCCGGAGCCCGTACCGGTCCCAGCTCGGGGACTTCCAGGGCTCGATGGTCGGCCCGAGGTTCACGCTTGGCGGCTCGGACCAGGTGGAGCGCATGTGGTCGCGGAGCTTCCGCCCGAGGTCCCCTTGCAGCTCCTCGACGACGAGCTCCCGGAGCGCCGCGTAGTGGGCGTCGCCGGCTTCGTCCGCGGGATGGGGGAACTCGCGGCGGAACGTCTCGTGGCGGGCGAGCCTTCCGGAGAGCCATTCCATGAAGTCGAGCCCGGTGGCCGGAAGGATGCTGCAAGAGAGGTGCAGGCTCCCGGCGCCGTCCGCGCCGTCGCCGGGCTCGGTGCGGGCGTCGTGCCACCACCCGCGCGGCAGGTAGAGCACGTCCCCCGCCTCCAGCACCTCGCTCCACACCGCCTCCCGGGGCGGCTTCACATTCGGCTCCGAATCGCGGGTGAGGGGGAAGCGGCGCGTTTCGCCGTAGACCTGCCAGCGCTTGCGGCCGGCGACCTGCAGGACGAATACGTCGTGGCCGTCCCAGTGCGTGGCGAAGCCGCGGGTCGCCGCCCAGGAGGCGTAGAGGTTGACCCCGGCGTAGCCGCCCAGGGCTTCCTCGATGGCGTCGATCAGGGGGCGCAGGGGGGGATGGATCTCCTGGAACGCCGACATCACGATGGTGGCGCCCTTGCGGAGGAAGGGCTTCAGCCGCCGGTCGTCGATGTGGCGTTCGGCGGTCGCCGCCTCCCTTCTCGCCCTCCATCCAAGGCCGAAGTGCGGCGTCGTGTAGTAGCGCTCGGGGATGGGCTTGTCGTCCCGGAAGAGGTGCATCCGGCCCTGCCAGATGCCCGAGGACAGCAGCGCGTCGAGTGCGTCCCAGGTGCACAGGGAGGCGAAACGCGGGCCGCGCGCCCGGAACAGGACCGGGCGCTTGTCGCGGTAGCGGGTGTCGAGGAACTCCTGCGTGGCGAGCGGCCGGACGAGGTCGTCGAACCCGGGCGCCGATCCGCACCGGTCCGTACCGGCCGGAAGCACCTCCACGGGGGAGGAGCCGCGGGGTTCGGCGGGTGCGCCCCCTGCGGGGCCTGCTTCGGGACGGGGCGCTCCGTGCGCGGGCTCAGGCATGTCCCTCGTCCTTCTTTCGCTCGGCGGCAGCATAGGGAATCGTCGATCGGGCATCAACCCTGATTTGCCCGCGAACTTCCCGCCGCCACCTCCACGGCGAAGGCGTCCGGATCGAGAGTCGAGGCGGCGTTATACGGAACCGGGAGCAGGACGTCCGTTCGGCGCTTCGGCCCGGAGGCGGGCGGAGTGTCGATCCGCACGGATGCATGTCCATGCCGACGGGCCTTCGCCACGGTTCGGGAGAGGTGGGTGCGGGATCTCGGGACGATGGCGACGAGTGTCTATCTCACCATACGTTGGTACTCGTCGTGCGTACCGATCCACACCCAGATGAAGTCGTCGCCGTCCTCGACGGCAAGGGCCCGGTGAGCAAGGCCGACTCGAGCCGACCGGAACTTCCCGATCTTCTTGAAGTGAAGCGATGGATGTCGCGGATCTTCCTTGAGCAACGCAAAGTTCTTCCGGGCCCGATCCTGTACGCTTTCGGAGAGATTGGCGAAACTCGCCCAAAACCGGCTTGTCGTCCTGTGCATCTACAGTTCCCGAAGTCTCCCTCGGTCTTTTTCGCGCGTGGCTTCTTCGGCCAGGAAGTCCAGCTCGCCGGATGCGGCGTCTTCCTCGATTTCCCTGTCCCAACGTTCCCAGTTTCTTTCGGTGAACCACTGCTGCAAGCGTGCATACTCCTTCGGGGAAAGGGAGACGATTGCCGACTGTATCTCTTCTACCCTCGTCATCATGAATCCCTCTTGATCCTCTGCAATTCTTCGTCATTTTGTCGAAGATCTCGTGTGGAAGCGACTAATTTGCCCGCGAACTTCCCGCCGCCACCTCCACGGCGAAGGCGTCCGGATCGAGAGTCGAGGCGGCGTTCCGACGACCGGCGCGGGTTGGTGCGCCACGGCATCCCGGACTCCTCCAGTCCGGCAGACAGTGGACAGTACATGTAACCAGTCATAAGATCCGCCCATATCCGGCAAACGAGCGTGACGATGGAAACCATTGGTGCGGCGAAGTTCAAGGAACAGTGTCTGGCCCTGCTGGACCGACTCGACGCCGACGGATTGATCGTGACCAAACATGGCAAGCCGGTGGCGCGGGTCGTGCCCTACGAGCAGCGTTCCGCGGCGCTGATCGGCAGTCTGCGCGACAGGATCGAGATTCGAGGCGACATTCTGACGACCGGCGCGGGCTGGAACGCGGATGCTGAACCTTGATACGCACATTCTGATATTCGCCCTTTGCGGCGAGCTCCGCGCCCTCGTGCCGGAAGATCCGCGCGAGGTGTCCACCGTGGAAAGAAAGGGCCGATCGGACGGCAACCCTGACTTCACCACCCCTCCGTGACCGCGGCCGGCAGGGTCCCTGGTCGAGGCAACCGGTTGCGGCGACGGCACGCTCATGCCCGCGGCGGCCGGTGGGGCGGCCGGTACGGACGGATGTCCATGCCGGCATACGCCTTCGCCACGGTTCGGGCGCCCCGCTCGACGACGACCTTGACGTGGCTGGTTCCCTGGCGGACGAGGTACGTCCCTCCGCCGCCCAGCAGCCGTTCGATACCCGGCCAGCGTCGCAGCCCGCCGGCTTTCGCGGGAAGGCACCAGCCCCGCTCCTCGATCCGGGTGATGACGGGGTTCCACCCCTTGCGGTCCGCCGCGAACCATCTCATCGGGCGGTACAGCTCCAGGCCGAGCCGCGGGCCGAGCCCCCGCGCGGTCACGTCCAGGCTCACGGCGACGCGGTCGATGAGGTCGTCCATGGCGGCCAGCACGTCGGCCGCCGCGGCCGTCGGGCCCGGCCATTGCAGCTTCTCCAGCAGGGCGGGAACCCCCTCCGTCGCGACGCCCTTGACGAGAATCCGGAACGCCTTCGGGGAGCGTCCCGGGAGGGCTCCGGCCTGGAACACGAAGCCGCGTTCCGGCAGGGCCGCGAAGATGCGCTCGACCGTTCCGAGCATCTCCTCGTGGCCGTTCCAGCCGACGAGCGCGGCCAGGGCCGCGAGCAGGCCCTCGGGATCCGAATGCTCGGCGAACCCTTCCCGCGACCCGGGTGCGGAGTCCCGCGGCGCCAGGAAGACCCCCGGGGGAGGTGGCGGCCGGCCCGGCGCGAGTCCGGCCAAGTCGTATTCCAGCACCAGGCAGGACACGGAACGGGCGAGGTACGACTCCGGATTCCCGGCCTGCTCTTGCAGTCCGGCCGCGAGAGCGGACGCCGCCGGCCCCGGTTCGGCCCGCCCCCTCTCGGGGGCGCGTCCGCCCTCGGGGGCACGTTCGCCCTCGCGGACACGTCCGCCCTCGCGGACACGTCCGCCCTCGCAGACGCCCCCGCCCTCCGCGGCGAGGTTCCAGGCCGCCTTCCCCTCGCGGACGCCCCCGCCTTCGCGGATGTAGTGTCGCGACAAGTCCGATCCGGGAGGCACGACGACGAAGAGGTCGGCCTCCGGGCGCGGCTCCCCGAGATGGAACTCGAAGCCGAAAGAGGCGTCGTCGGCCACGGAGCGGGGCAGCCGCCCGGCCCGATCCAGCAGGCGTTCCCAGCCGGCGTCGCCCATCAGTGCGCGCGGGAACAGGGGGCGGCATCCCGCGAGGATGGAGGCGAAGGTGTCGCGCGCGTCTCCTGGCCGTTGGTCGCCGCCCGGGCTTACGGCGTGCCGCTCAGGCCCGGACGGTGCGGCAATGCAGGAGACCGTCAACGAAAAAGAGTCCGGCAGATGGCGTCCCAGTCGGACTCGCCTTCCCGCTTCCCGCGGAGGTGTGGTGGAGTGCCCGCCGCCGCCTGCTGCAGGTCGGCCTCGCCGAGCTTCACGGAGGGTGGAAGCACCAGATGGGTGGTGTCCGCCGCAACGTTCTCGTGCACCACGATGTTGAACCCGGCCGGAATCGTCAGGCCCAGCTCTTCCTCGACGGCGGCCTTCGGGTCGGAGAGCAACCGGGCACGGAATTCTTCGTCCGCGGTCGCCTTCTCGATCAAGTGGTTGCGCAATTCGCCCACGGTCTTCATCACGGAGCTCACGGTCTTCACCTCCGGCTGTATTCGGAAACGTCCTCGCCCGGCGCCCGCCCGGAGCCCGCCCGGAGCCCGGAGCCCGGACTCCTTCCCCGTCGGGAGACGGGCGATCGTTCGCAGTTTGCCACATCGATGGAGGCTTCGATGCCGAACGTCCGCAGGGCGGCCCACGGTCGAAGGGATTTCCAGCTCGAGTTTCGGGATTCGCTGGCCGAAATGGATTCCCGCTTGCGCGGGAATGACGAGGATGGGCGGGACGCCCGCGCTCCCAGAGGATGCATGGATTCCCGCTTTCGCGGGAATGACGGCCAGCCTGAAAGCAAAGCGTCTCGCTGAAATGACGTCATTCCCGCGCAAGCGGGAATCCATCGCCTGATTCAGGCATTTTGAATCCCGAAGCTCGAGTTCCAGGAGCACGGCCTTCGGGCCGCATACGAGGCTCCTCCGTGCGCGGCGCCGGTTCAGCCGCGGCGGGCAATCTGCTCGTGGCCCTCGCGGGGGCTCCTCCGTCCGCGCCGCCGGTTCAGTCCGTTTCCGCCGCCGTCAGCACCCCGAGCCGGGCTGCGGGGCCTGCATGGGGGACCAGCCCATGCCGGCGTAGGCCTTGGCGGCGACCCCGGCGCCGGTGATCGTGAGCTTGACGTGGTTGACGCCCTTGCAGACGACGAACCCCCCCCGGTGGTCGTACATGTGGTCGAGTGCGCACCACTGAAGCAGCCCCCGCGCCTTCGCCGGCAGGCACCAGCCACGCAACGCCAGCCGCTCCACCACCGGACGCCAGTCGCTCCGCCCCGTGGTGAGCCAGGTATCCATCCCGTCGCTCCACGAGCCCGCGGGGTACAGCTCCAGGCCGATCCGGGGCAACAGCCCCGCGGCGGCCACGTCCACCGACAGCCGGAACCGGGGCAGCACCTCCTCCAGATCGGTCAGGACTTCCATTACCGGGCGGACCGACCCGCGCCGGCCCCACCGCTCCAGCACCCCGGCAACCTCGTCGTGCCCGATCTCCTGGATCACCAGCCGCACCGCCCGCGGCGACCGGCCCGGCAGCGCTCCGACGTGGCGGACCTCGCCGCCCGGCGGCAACGCCGCCAGCGCCCGCGCCACCGAGCGCCGCAGCTCCCCGTCGTCGGGCCAGCCGACCGCGTCCGCCAGCGCCGCGAGCGGCAAGGGGTGCGGGCGGTCATGCGACCGGTGCTCCGCCGCGACCCGAACCTGCAGAAACACGCCCGGCTCCGGCCGCGGGCCGGCCGGCGTCTCGGCCAGATCGTATTCGAGCATGGTCCCGGCGATGCAACGGCGCAATGGGGAGTCGGCTTGTTCGAGCGAGACGAGATAGCGGGCCAGGGCCGCTGCCTCCGAGCTCGGAGGAGCGGCTTCGCCGCGGCGGATGAAGTGCCGCGCGAGCGGGTTCCCCGGGCTGACGACCAGGAACAGGTCCGCTGCGGGCGTGTCCTCGCCGAGCCGGAACTCGTAACCGAGGCGCGTTGCCGGGCCGGCGTCGGGCAGCTCCGCGGCACAGGCCAGCACCCGGTCCCATCCGGGACCGTCGAGCAAGGCGGGCGGCACCAGCCGGCGGAACTCCGCGAGCACCGCCCCCGCCGCGTGGAGGGCAGGGGCGGTGCGGCAGGCCGTGGACTCGGCGGGCGAGGTCTCGGGAAGTGGGCTCGACGCCGCACCCGCAAGGACTGCTCGGCAGCCCGCGGGTGCGGAACCACCGATCACCAATCCAGAAGGCCCTTCCCGCTGGTGAAGTCGTCCCAGCTATACCCTGCCGAGACCCTGCCGAGGTCGTGCTCGCTCAGCCTGCTGTCGGGGGGAAGCACCAGATGCGCGGTCGTGCCGCTGTCTTCGTGGACCTTGATCGACATGGACGCCGGAATGCTGACGCCCAGCTCCTGCCCGATGGCTCCCTTCGGATCGCTGAGCAGATGGGTGCGGAAATCCGCATCCTCGGCCGCCTTGTCCAGGATCTTCGTCCGCATTTGACTCGGGGTTTCCATTGGTTCGCTCCTCTTCGGAAAACGGTGTGTTCCTTCGCCTTCGCTTGCCGCCGCGCTCGACGGCAGCAGGCAACATAGGGAAGCCGTCGATCGGGCGTCAACCCTAATTTGCCCGCGCATTTCCCGCCGCCCCCTCCACGGCGAAGGCGTCCGGATCGGGATTCGAGGCGACGTTCCGGCGACCGGCGCGGGCGGGAACGCGGGATGCCGAGCCTCGATACGCACATTCCGGCGTCCATCCTTCGCGGCGGGCTCCGCACCCGCGAGCGGGGATGGCTTCAGCCCGTTTCCGCCGCCGTGCGCGCCGCCGGCCCCTCCCACCGCGTCGCCACCGCCTCGTGCAGGCACAGCAGCGCCGGCACCAGCAGCAGCACCAGGAACGTGGCCACCCCGAGGCCGAAGGAGATCGACACCGCCATCGGGATCAGGAACTGCGCCTGCAGCGAGGTCTCGAACATCAGCGGCGTCAGGCCCCCGATGGTGGTCAGCGAGGTCAGCAGCACCGCCCGCAGCCGCAGGCAGGCCGCCTCCACGATCGCCTCGCGCCACGGCGTCCCGGACTCCTTCAGCTCCTTGTAGAAGGTGACCAGGATGATCGAGTCGTTGACCACGATGCCGGCCAGCCCGAACAGCCCGAACATCGACAGGATGGTGAGGTCGATGCCCAGCAGCCAGTGGCCGAAGACGGCGCCGATGAGCCCGAAGGGGATCACCGACATCACCACCAGCGGCCAGCCGTAGGAGGCGAAGATGAAGGCCAGCACCAGGTAGATCAGCGCGAGCGCGAGCACCGCGCCCAGCGCCATGTCGCCCAGGGTCTCGCGCTGCTCCGCCTGCCGGCCTTCCAGCGTCCATTCGACGCCGTAGCGTTCGGCCACCGCGGGCAACGGCCCGGCCACGAGATCCGCGATCACCGCGTTGCTGTTGTTGACGGACGGGTCCACGTCGGCGGCGACCTGCACCGCCAGCCGTCCGTTGTGGTGGCGCAGGACGTCGAAGCCCCGTCCGGGCTCGATCCGGACCGCGGAGAGCAACGGAATGCTGCCGCCGCCGGGCAGGGAGACGGAGAGGTTGCCGAGGCTCGCGAGATCGTGGCGCTCCTCGTCGGGCAGGACCACGCGGACCTCCAGCTCCTCGCCCTCGTGCTGGAAGATCTGCGCGAGGCGCCCGTCGTAGGCGGCGCGAAGCTGCTCGCCCACGCTGGCCACGGTCAGCCCCAGTGCGCTCCCTTGCGGGGTCAGCCGGTAGACGAGCTGCTCCTGTCCGAAGGGCAGGTCGTCCCCGATGCCGCCCACCCCGGGCACCGTGGCCAGGGTCGAGGCCAGCTCCAGGGCGGCGGCCTTGAGGGCGCCGGCGTCGTCCCCGGTCAGGTTCACGTCGACGTCGCGTCCCGGCGGTCCTCCCCGCTGCTCCTTCAGCGACAGCGATTCGATGCCGGGCGGCGGCTCGATGCGCTCGCGCCAGGCGGCGATGAACTCGGGGTTGCGGGTGTCGCGCCGGTCGGGCTCGACGAGCTCCACCATCAGGTCCGCGAACTGGTCCCCGCGCGAGCCGATCCGGCCGTCGTCGCGCTCGATCTCGCCGAGGCGGGCGACCGCGGCCTCGACCAGCGGCTCGCCGAAGTGCGCCTCCGTCTCCCGCAGGGTCTGCCCCAGGTGCGTGACGAAATCCTCCACCCGGGCCGGCGAGGTCCCGGCGACGAACCTCACCTCGGCGTTCAGGATCGTGGCCTCCGGCGAGGGGAAGAAGTTGAACGCGAGACGCTCGCCCCGGACCAGCCCCACGGCGAGCAGCAGCGCGGCGAGCGCACAGCTCAGCACCGTCCAGGGCTGGCCCACGGCGGCCGTCACCAGGGGCCGGAAGACACGCTCGCGGAAACGCTCGAACCCCCGGTCGAGCTTGCGGCGGACCGCCCCCGGCTCCTTCCCCGAGATGCGCCGGAATGCGTGGTGGAGATGCCCCGGCAGGACCAGGAAGCTCTCCACCAGGGAGGCGAGGATCACGCAGATCACCACCACGGGGATGTCGAACAGGATCCTGCCGATGATGCCGCCGACCAGCATCAGCGGCAGGAATGCGGCGATGGTGGTGAGCGACGACGACAGCACCGGCGCGAGCATCCGCCGGGCGCCGGCCTCGGCCGAGGCGAGGGGGTCCGCCCCGCGCTGGTACTGCGCGAGCGCGTCCTCCCCCACCACGATCGCGTCGTCCACGATGATGCCCAGCGTCATCATGAGGGCGAACAGGCTCACCATGTTGATGCTGCCGCCCAGCGCCCAGAGCACCCCGAGCGCGGCCATGAACGAGACCGGGATCCCCACCGCCACCCAGAACGCGACCCGGCCGTTGAGGAACAGGAACAGCACCGCCACCACCAGCACCAGGCCGGTCGCGCCGTTCTCGACCAGCAGCAGGGTCCGGTCGCGAATCAGCTCCCAGGACTCGTCGTAGCCGGACACCTCCACCCCGGGCGGCCACCGGCCGCTCTGCTCGTCGAGCCAGTCGTGCAGGATGCGGGCCGATTCGAGGCTGTCCGATCCCTTCGCGCGGCTGAGCAGCAGGCTGACCGCGGGACGGCCCTCGTGGACGGTGCGGACCTCGGAGCCGCGGGGGCGCCGCTCGACGGTGGCCACGTCACCCAGGGTGACGAGCCGGCCGCGGTCGTCGGAGCGCAGCGGCAGGTCCTCGAACCCGATCTCGCGCCGTTGCTGCTCCAGCGCGCGGAGCTGCTTCGACAGCCCGCCGCGGCCGACGTTGCCGGCCGGGAGGTCGAGGCTCAGGGCCGCCACCCGGCGGGCGATCTCGGCCAGCGAGGTGTCGAGCTCGCGCAACGCGGCGGACGGCACCTCGATGGCGATCTCCTCCGGCGGCAGGCCGGTGATCTCGATCCTGGCGATGCCGCGATCGAGCAGCTCGCGCTCGATGCGGCGCACGATGGGGCGGAGGCTGCGCCGGTCGGGGCCGGTGACCAGCAGCCGGGCCACCGGCTCGTAGCGGACCACGCGCGAGACCACCGGCTGCTCGGCGGTGGCCGGCAGGTTGCGGATCGCCGCCACCCGTTGCTTCACCTCTTCGAGGGCCTGCACCATGTCGGCCCCCTCTTCGTACTCCATGAAGATCCGCGCCGTCCCCTGGCTCGACGAGGACTTCATCTCCTTCAGGCCGCCGAGGTTCAGCAGCTCCCGCTCCAGCGGGGCGGTGATCGCGGTCTCGACGTCCTCCGCCGTCGCGCCCGTCCATTGCACCCGCAGGGTGATGAAGTCGACGTCGAAGCTCGGGAAGAACTGCGTGTTCAGCCGGGTCAGCGCCGCCGCCCCGACGAGCAGCATGATCGCCATCAGCAGGTTGCAGGCGACGGGGTGGCGCGCGAACGCGCCGACGAGGCCCGCCCGGGGGGCAGGGGGCTGAAGCTCATCCATGTCGGCCGGCTCGACCATGCGCGAAACGCCCGCCCTGCGAATGCCCCGGGCGCCGTACCGGGCGCCCCGTCAACGGGGTAAACTGCCGCATGTCGGCGCCGCAAGGCAATGGCCGAAGTCCGAAGGGGCCGCAGCGTCCTCGAGAACTCGAGTTTCGGGATTCGCCGACCGAAATGGATTCCCGCTTTCGCGGGAATGACGGCCAGACGGCCACGGCCAGCCTGAAAGTAACGGTGTCTCGCTGAAATGACGGCATTTCAATGACGTCATTCCCGCGAAAGCGGGAATCCATCGCCTGATTCAAGGTATTTTGAATCCCGAAACTTGAGCTCGAGAAGACGTTGCGGCAGGTGAACGCCATGTCCGAACCACTCCCGTCCTGTCCGAACCGTCCCAATTGCGTGTGCAGCCGGGACGATGCCTCCCCCCGCCATCGCATCGAGCCCTTCGCCGTGACGGGAGATCCCGCCGCCGCCTTCCGCCGCCTGAAGGATCTGGTGGCCGTCACGCCACGCACCGTCATCGTCACCGCCACGGAGGATTCTCTCCATGCGGTCTGCCGGAGCCGGCTCGGCTTCGCCGACGACCTGGAGTGTCGCCTCTGTCCCACCGCCCGAGTGATCCACGTCCGCTCCGCGTCCCGGAGCGGCTACTATGACTTCGGTGTGAACCGGACCCGCGTCGAGGCGTTGCGCCGGCGGTTTCGGAGCGCTTGACGTTGCCGCCCAGGGGGCGATTTGCTACCGTGCCCACCCGTCCGGCGGCCCAATCCGCGGCCGTGCGAAGCAGGTCCCGATGGCGCGCTTCATCTTCATCACGGGCGGGGTCGTCTCGTCCCTCGGCAAGGGGATCGCCTCCGCGTCGCTCGCCGCGATCCTGGAAGCGCGGGGGCTCGACGTCACCCTCGTCAAGCTCGACCCCTACATCAACGTCGACCCCGGGACGATGAACCCCTTCCAGCACGGGGAGGTGTTCGTCACCGCCGACGGCGCGGAGACCGACCTCGACCTCGGCCACTACGAACGCTTCGTCCGCGCCACCATGGGCAAGCGGAACAACTTCACCACCGGCCAGATCTACTGGAACGTGCTGCGCAAGGAGCGGCGCGGCGAATACCTCGGGGCGACCGTCCAGGTCATCCCCCACGTCACCGACGAGATCAAGTCCTGCATCCGGGAGGGGGCGGGCGAGGCGGAGATCTGCCTGGTCGAGATCGGGGGCACGGTCGGGGACATCGAATCGCTGCCCTTCCTCGAGACCATCCGGCAGATGAGGATCGAGCTCGGGGAGCGGGAGTCGCTCTTCATCCACCTCACCCTGGTGCCGTACATCCGGGCCGCCGGCGAGCTGAAGACGAAGCCGACGCAGCATTCGGTGAAGGAGCTGCGCTCGATCGGGATCCAGCCCGACGTCCTGCTCTGCCGCTCGGAGCGTCCGCTCCCCGAGGGCGAGCGGCGCAAGATCGCGCTCTTCACCAACGTGCCCGAGCGCGCGGTGGTCGACTGCATCGACGCCGACAGCATCTACCGGATCCCCCGCCTGCTCCACGCGCAGGGGCTGGACGACCTGGTGGTCGAGCGCTTCGGCCTGGAGGCGGCGGCAAGCGATCTCTCGGAGTGGGACGCGGTCGTGCACGGCCTCGCGAACACCGCCCGGCGCGTGCGGATCGCGATGGTGGGGAAGTACGTCGAGCTCGCGGAATCCTACAAGTCGCTCAGCGAAGCGCTCGTCCACGCCGGCATCCACACCGGGACCCGGGTCGAGATCCACTACGTCGACTCCGAGGAGATCGAGACTGCCGGCGCCGGCTGCCTCGAAGGCGCGGACGCGGTCCTCGTCCCCGGGGGGTTCGGCAAGCGCGGCATCGAGGGGAAGATCCGGGCCGCCCGCTACGCCCGCGAGAACCGGGTGCCGTACCTCGGCATCTGCCTCGGGATGCAGGTCGCGGTGATCGAGTACGCGCGCCATTGCGCGGGGCTCGACGGCGCCGACAGCACGGAGTTCAACCCCGGGACGCCGCACCCGGTCATCGCGCTGGTCACCGAGTGGAGAGGGAAGGACGGGGCGATCGAGCGCCGGGACGCGGCGTCGGACCTCGGGGGGACGATGCGCCTCGGCGCGCAGCCGGTCCGGCTGCGGCGCGAGTCGCGCATACGCTCGGTGTACGGAACCGACGTCATCGCCCACGAGCGGCACCGGCACCGCTACGAATTCAACGGCACCTACATGGACCCTCTGCAGGACGCGGGCTTGCGGATTGCCGGCAAGACCCTCGACGGCGCCCTGGTCGAGGTCGTCGAGGCGCCCGGCCACCCCTGGTTCATCGCCTGCCAGTTCCACCCGGAGTTCACCTCCACCCCGCGCGACGGCCATCCGCTGTTCAAGGGGTTCGTCGAGGCCGCGAACGAGTATCGTGAGAGCATCGGCGGGAGCGCCGGTGAAGGGATCGGTGCAAGCGCGGGCGTGGTCGCCGGCGGGAATGGCGGCGAGGGCGGTGCCGCCAGGGACGCCGATGAAGTGGCCGGGGAGCGCGGTGCCGGTGGAAGCGCCGGCAGGGCCGCCGGCAATGATGCCGGTGACAGCGCCGCCGTCACCGAAGGCGCCGCCGTCGCATGAGCCGGCGCTCCGGTCGGATGCGGGAGCCCCGGAGCCGGCCGGGCCGATGAGGATCGGCGACTTCGAGGCCGGCAACGACGAGCGGCTGTTCCTCATCGCCGGGCCCTGCGTCATCGAGTCCGAGGCGCTGGCGATGGACACCGCGGAGACGCTGGCGCGCATCGCCGAACGGCACGCGGTCGGCCTCGTCTACAAGTCCTCCTTCGACAAGGCGAACCGGACCTCCCACGAGAGCTTCCGCGGCCCCGGACTGGAGGCCGGCCTGCGGATCCTGGAGCGGGTCCGGGCCGAAGTCTCCGTCCCCGTCCTCACCGACGTGCACGAGGACACGCCGCTCGACGAGGTGGCGTCGGTCGTGGACGTGCTCCAGACCCCGGCGTTCCTCTGCCGCCAGACCAACTTCATCCAGGACGTCGCCCGCTGCGGCAAGCCGGTGAACGTCAAGAAGGGCCAGTTCCTCGCCCCCTGGGACATGGCCAACGTGGTGGAGAAGGCGAAGGCGGCCGGCAACCCCGACGTCATGGTCTGCGAGCGGGGGGCGTCGTTCGGATACAACTACCTCGTCTCGGACATGCGCGCGCTCGCGGTGATGCGCCGCACCGGCTGCCCGGTGGTGTTCGACGCCACCCACTCGGTGCAGATGCCCGGGGGGCAGGGCGCGCTCTCCGGCGGCCAGCGCGAGTTCGTGCCGGTGCTCGCGCGGGCCGCGGTGGCGGCGGGGGTCGCGGGGGTGTTCATGGAGACGCATCCGAACCCTGACGAGGCCCTGAGCGACGGTCCCAACGCCTGGCCGCTCGACCGGATGGAGGCGCTGCTCGAATGCCTGCTCATGATCGACGATGCGGTGAAGTCCCGGCCGCGGGCGGAGGATGCAGCGGGGATGGAGCCGGACCCCACGAAGGGCCACCATCCGTGCAATTGAGTCGAATCTTGCGCGAGGCATCCCTGGGACCGGGGCGGCGTCGCGTCAAAGATCGAACTCCGCGACCACCGGGGCGTGGTCGGAGGGCCGCTCCTTCGCGCGGGCGTCGCGGTCGATGCGGCAGGACGTGCAGCGTTGCGCGAGCCCGCTCGACGCGAGGATCAGGTCGATCCGCAGCCCGCGGTTGCGCCTGAACGCGGCGGCCCGGTAGTCCCACCAGGAGAACGAGCGCTCCGGCTGCTCGAACAGGCGGAAGGTGTCGGCGAGCCCGAGCGCGGCGATGGCGCCGAGGGCGTCGCGCTCCGGACCGCTGCACAGGATCGCATCCTTCCACTCCTCGGGGTCGTGCACGTCGCGGTCCTCGGGGGCGATGTTGAAGTCGCCGGCCACCACGACGTGCTGGTGCTCGCGCAGCTCGGCCCGCAGGTGCTCGGTGACCTGGCCCAGCCACTCCAGCTTGTAGCCGTACTTCTCCGAGCCGACCGCCTGTCCGTTGACCACGTACAGATTGACCACCCGCACCCCCGCGACGGTCGCGGCGATGGTGCGGCGCTGCTCGTCGGCCACCGCCGGAAACCGGCGGACGACGCCGGCCGGGGGCTCGCGCGAAAGGATGGCGACGCCGTTGTAGGTCTTCTGCCCCGAGAACACCGATTGATAGCCGGCGCCCAGAAGCGCCTCGGCCGGGAAGCGGTCGTCGGTGAGCTTCGTCTCCTGGAGCATGAGCACGTCGGGCCGGTGCTCGTCCAGCCAGTCGAGGACGTGCGGCAGACGCACGTTGAGGGAGTTGACGTTCCAGGTCGCGATTCTCACCGGGGAACCTCCTGGTTCGCGCCGCACGCCGGGCAGGCGGGATCCTTGCCGGGAGCGGGCGCGTCGGGCCGGTGCTCGTCCAGCCGGTCGAGGACGTGCGGCAGGCGCACATCGAGGGAATCGACGTTCCAGGTCGCGATCTTCACCGGGGAACCTCCTGGTTCGCGCCGTGCGCCTCGTGCGTGCCGCACACCGGGCAGGCGGGGTCCTTGCCGAGCTTGAGCTCGCGCCATTCCATCTCCGCCGCGTCGAGCGCGATCAGCCTTCCGGCGAGGGAGGCGCCGAACCCCGCGATCAGCTTGATGGTCTCCACCGCCTGCACGCTGCCGATGATGCCGAGCAGGGGGGCCAGCACCCCGACCAGCGCGCAGGGCTCACCCTCCGCGCGCCCGTCGTCGCTGTACAGGCAGCGGTAGCAGGGCGAGTCCGGGTCCCTCGGATCGAAGACCGCGATCTGTCCCTCCATGCGAATCGCGGCGCCCGACACCAGCGGGGTCGCATGACGCCAGCACGCCGCGTTCAGCACGAATCGGCTCTCGAAGTTGTCGGTGGCGTCGACCACCACGGTGGCGGCCGCGACCTCGTCGTCGAGGTCGTCGTCCAGCGCCCAATGCTTGGGCGTGACCTCGATCTCCGGGTTGAGGGCGAGCAGGGCGTCCCGTGCGGATTCGACCTTGTTGCGGCCGACGTCCCCGCTGCGATGGACGATCTGGCGCTGGAGGTTGGACAGCTCCACCACGTCGTAGTCGCTGAGCACGATGTGGCCGACGCCGGATGCGGCGAGGTACATCGCCACCGGCGACCCGAGACCGCCGAGCCCGACCACGAGCACCCGCGCGGCGTTCAGCCGTTCCTGCCCGCACGGGCCGATTTCGGAGAGCCGCACGTGGCGGCTGTAACGTTCGGCGAGTCGTTGGTTCATCCACGGTTCCCCCACCGCGATGCGCCGTGAGCCGGGGAATGCCGGGTCAGTCCGGGCCGGCGGGTGATCGTCGCGACGCGCCCATTTCGTCGAGCTTGCGTTCGATCGCCAGGCGGTCGAGCGATTCGAGCGGCAGGCTGGTGAAGATCTCGATCCGCGTCGCGATCTCCCGGTACGTGTTCGCGAACGCGGCCCGGACCTCCGCCTCCTTTCCCTCGACCGCGGCGGGATCGGGAAATCCCCAGTGGGCGCTGATCGGCTGCCCCGGCCATAGCGGACAGACCTCTCCGGCTCGAAGATGGATCCGCGGCGAGATTGATCTCGGCCGCCACGACCACGATGATACCGAACCGCACGAGGTCGAAGCACGGTCTCGACACGATGGCCATGACCCGGGGACCATGACCCGGGACCCTCGGTCCGGCCCGGCTCGAGCAGCTTGCGGGTGCGGACCCCGTGCGCTTGGGGTAACGTCCTCTGCACGGGGCCGGCGTGACGTTGCACGCGGCGGCTTCGCGGGGACCGGACGGTCTCCCGGACGTCCCCGGACGCGGAGACCTCGCGCGCAGGACGATTCATACTCGGATTCACAATCAGGAGATCGAAACATGAAGAAGCTCGGCTATTTCACGGCGGCCGCGCTGGCCGCGGCGCTCGGCGCCGGCGGCGCGCAGGCCGCGGACCAGTTCGTTTCCATCGGCACCGGCGGCGTCACCGGCGTCTACTATCCCACCGGCGGCGCGATCTGCCGGCTGGTGAACAAGATGCGCAAGGAGACCGGGATTCGTTGTTCGGCGGAATCCACCGGCGGCTCGATCTACAACATCAACACCATCCGGGCCGGCGAGCTGGAGTTCGGCGTCGCCCAGTCCGACTGGCAGTACCACGCATACCACGGCACCTCGAAGTTCGAGGAGCAGGGCAGGTTCGAGGATCTGCGGGCGGTGTTCTCCGTCCATCCGGAGCCCGTCACCATCATCGCCCGCGATGATTCGGGGGTCATGAACATCACCGATCTGAAGGGCAAGCGGGTCAACATCGGCAACGTCGGGTCGGGGACGCGCGGCACCTGGGAGGTCATCGAGGAGGCGATGGGGTGGCAGCGCAGCGATCTGAAGCTCGCCTCGGAGCTGAAGTCGGCGGAGACCGGGCAAGCCGTCTGCGACAACAAGATCGACGCCTACTTCTGGCTCGTCGGCCATCCCTCCGCGCTCACGCAGGAATCCCTGGCGACCTGCCCGACGCATCTCGTGAACGCCACCGGCTCCGTCATCGACAAGCTCGTGGCCGACAACGCCTACTACCGCACCGCGACGATTCCGGCCGGGATGTACAACAACGCGGAGGACGTCAGGACCTTCGGCGTGGGCGCGACCTTCGTCAGCAGCGCCAAGGTGCCGGAGAAGGTCGTGTACACCGTGGTCAAGGCGGTGTTCGACAACTTCGACCAGTTCAGGAAGCTGCACCCCGCATTCGCGAACCTGAACGAGCAGGAGATGATCAGCGACTCGCTCTCCGCGCCGCTGCATGACGGAGCGGCGAAGTACTACAAGGAGCGGGGCTGGATGTAGCCGGCGGGGGCCGATGCGGTGCGGCGGCGGACCGCCGGACCGCATCGGCCGGGTCCGTGCCGGCCGCCGGCGCCGGGGCTCCGGACGATCCGTCCGGCGGCCTGCCCACACCGCCTCGGCATCGTTGCGGCAGGCCCCTCCGAAGTGCCGTCTCGAACGCCGAAGATCCGTGCCGTCCGGTGGCGGCGGCAGAGGTCTCGCGGGCCGCGGGTTGCGGCCGTCTCCATGATCCGATGACTTCCCCGAGAGAGTGAACGTGGCGCGATCGAAGAACGGTGCGGGCGGCACCGGCGATTCGGGCGCCGGCGACCTGGTCGCGCAGGTCGATACCGGGGGCCGCGCCCCCGGCGGCTGGCAGGGAAGGCTCATCATCGGGCTGGCGTTCGCCTGGTCCCTGTTCCAGCTCTACATCTCGTCGAACGTCCCCTTCTGGCTGACCGACGTCACCGGGCTCAACGTCATCGTCAACACGGATCAGGCCCGCTTCATCCACCTTGCGTTCGCGATGTTTCTGGCCGCGCTCGCGTTTCCGCTGTTCAAGGCGAGCCCCCGCCGACGCATCCCCTGGTACGACTGGGCTCTGGCGGCGCTCGGGGCCGCCTCCTGCCTGTACCTCCTGGTGTTCAAGGACGACATCGCGGTCCGGGCGGGGGTCCCCGGGCCGAGCGATCTGGTTGCCGCGAGCGTGGGGATGATCGTGCTGGGAATCGCGGTGTACCGCGCGCTCGGGCTCCCCCTGGTGGTCGTCGCCGGCGTGTTCGTGCTCTACGTCTTCTTCGGGCACTCGGAGCTGCTGCCGGATGCGATCCGCTGGAAGGGGGCGTCGTTCGGCAAGGCGATGTGGCATTACTGGATCCAGACCGAGGGGGTCTTCGGGGTCGCCCTGGGGGTGTCGGCCTCGATGATCTTCCTGTTCGTCCTGTTCGGGGCGATCCTCGAGAAGGCGGGGGCGGGCAACTACTTCATCAAGCTCTCGTTCTCGCTGCTCGGACACTTCCGGGGCGGGCCGGCCAAGGCCGCGGTCGTCGCCTCGGCGATGAGCGGGATCTACTCCGGCTCCTCGATCGCGAACACCGTGACCACCGGGACGTTCACCATTCCGTTGATGAAGCGCACCGGACTCTCGCCGGAGAAGGCGGGAGCGGTGGAGGTCGCCTCATCGACCAACGGGCAGCTCACGCCCCCGGTGATGGGCGCCGCGGCGTTCCTGATCTCCGAGTTCACCGGGGTGAGCTACCCCGAGATCATCAAGCATGCGCTGGTCCCGGCCGTCGCGTCCTACATCGCGCTGGTGTACATCGTGCACATCGAGGCGATGAAGCTGGATCTCAGGGGGCTGCCGAGGCCCCCGTCGGCGCTGTCGTTCGCGCACAAGGCGATCGGGTTCCTCGGCGGATTCATCGGCATCGCGCTGCTCGGCATCGCGGTGTACTACGGGCTCGGGTGGATCAAGGTGGTGATCCCGGAGCTCGCGTTCGCGGCGGTGGCGATCCTCTGCGCGGGGATCTACCTCGTGCTGCTGTGGTTCGCATCGAAGCTGCCGGACCTTGCAATCGACGCACCGGACGCGCCCATCACCGAGCTTCCCCGGCCCGGCCCCACCGCGCTCTCCGGGCTGTTCTTCCTGCTGCCGATCGTCATCCTGATCTGGTGCATCATGCTGGAACGGCTGTCGCCGGCGCTCTCGGCGTTCTGGGCGTCGCTGGCGATGATCGTCGTCTCGCTGACCCAGCATCCGCTCAAGGCATGGATGCGAGGCCGCGCCGCCGATGATGCCGGCGGCGCCGACCTTGCCGGCGCGTTCCGGCGCGGCGCGCGCGAGTGGTTCGACGGCATGGTCTCGGGGTCGCGCAACATGATCGCCATCGGGGTGGCCACCGGGGCGGCGGGGGTCATCGTGGGCACCATCTCGTTGACCGGCGCCCATCAGGTGGTCGGCGAGTTCGTCGAATTCCTCTCCGGCGGAAACCTGATGCTGATGCTGGTGCTCGTGGCGATCATGAGCCTGATCCTGGGGATGGGCCTGCCCACCACCGCGAACTACATCGTCGTCTCCTCGTTGATGGCGCCGGTGATCGTGGCCCTCGGTGCGAAGAGCGGCCTGATCGTGCCGCTCGTCGCCGTCCATCTCTTCGTGTTCTACTTCGGGATCCTCGCCGACGACACGCCGCCGGTGGGGCTGGCCGCGTTCGCCGCGGCGGCCATCTCCGGCGGCGATCCCATCAGGACCGGGGTGCAGGGCTTCATGTACGACATCCGCACCGCGATCCTGCCCTTCCTGTTCCTGTTCAACACCGAGCTGCTGCTGATCGACGTCACGGTCTGGAAGGGCGTCTTCGTGTTCTTCATCGCGGTGGTGGCGATGATGCTCTTCGCGGCGGCGACCCAGGGCTACTTCTTCGCCCGCAGCCGGATCTGGGAGTCGCTGCTCCTGCTGCTCGTGGTGTTCACCCTGTTCCGGCCCGGCTACTGGCTGGACCGGGTCTCCGCTCCCTTCGAGCTGCGGCCGGGCATCGAGGTGCTGGAGCTCGCCTCGGCCGGCGCTCCGGAAGCGGAGCTGCGCGCCACCGTTGCCGGGCCGGACTTCAACGATCCCGACGTCGGGACGTCCACCGACGTCACCGTGCCCCTCGGCCCCGCGGGCGCCGGAGCGGAACGTCTCGAGAATGTCGGGTTGCTGCTGGTGATCGGAGACGGGAAGGCCGTGCTCGAAGAGCCGCTGTTCGGATCGCCCTTCGAGAGCCTGGGCCGGACCTTCGATTTCTATGCCGATACCCCCGTCGAGATCGTATCGATCGCCCTGCCGCGCGATCGGATGCCGAAGGAGGTCTTCTACCTGCCGGCGGTCCTCGCCGTCGTCCTGGTGATCCTCATGCAACGGCGGCGGGCGCTCCCTCCGGGATGAGGACGGGTTTCGCCGGGACGGAGCTCCGGGGACACGCCCCCTCTCCGTCATCCGGCTTCCCGTTCCGGCGCCCGCGCGGCGATCTCGTCCGCCGCGGCGCTCTCCGGTCCGAGCAGCACCGCGATCCAGTGGGTGTCCGGGCGCGAGTCGAGGGCGATCTTGATCATCATCGTGAGCGGGACCGAGAGGAACATGCCGACCAGCCCGAGGGCCCATCCCCAGAAGATCAGCGAGAGGAACACCACCAGCGTCGAGAGGCCGAGGCCGCGGCCCATGAAGCGGGGTTCGACGACGCTGCCGACGATCACGTTCACGACGAGGTAGCCCGCGGCCGACCCGAGCGCCGCGCCCGGCCCGAGCTGGACCAGCGCGAACAGCACCGCCGGCGCCGCGGCGATGATCGAGCCGATGTTGGGAACGTAGTTCAGCAGGAACGCGAGCACGCCCCAGAGCACCGGGTAGTCGACGCCGAGCACCGCGAGCCAGAGCCCGATCGCAACCCCCGTCCCCAGGCTCGCGGCGGTCTTGATCACGAGGTAGCGCTTCACGTTCCCGCTGAAGACCGTGAACTTGTCGAGGGCGTGATCGGGATCATCGGCAGTCGCCCGGAGCTTGCGCGGGAAGCTCGTCGCCTCGAACAGGATGAAGACCACGGTGAGGAAGATCAGGAATGCGTTGCCGAGCACGCCGCCGAACCCGTTGAGCAGGTCGGCGGCGAGCTGGATCACCGCACCCGGTTTGAAGTAGCCCGCGAAGTCGCCGGTCGAGACGTTGACGCCATACGCACGGAGCCATTCGAAGAGCGGAACCGCCAGCTCGTCCACGCGGGCCTTGTACACCGGGAGGTCGCGGGAGAACTCCCGGATCGAGGTCCCGAGGAGCACCGTCAATCCGGCGCCCGCCGCTATAATGGCGCCGACGACGACGAGCATGGCGAGCCAGCGGGGCAACCCCTTGCGTTCCAGCCAGAACAGGGGCGGCGCGCAGATGATCGCAATGAAGATCGAGAGCAGGAACGGCACGACGATGGCCTCGGCCGCGCGCATCCCCGCCACCACCACCACGAACGCCGCCGCGGTGAGCAGCACCCGCGCCGCATTCGACTCCCTCCTGACCTCGGCCATGCCATCCCCCTGAACCTTGTGTAGAGCCAACCCGTTCTTCGCCCGTCGGCGCACCGGACGCCGCAGCGCCCGCACCGGCGGTCGCGTCCTGCATCCGGCGCTCGAAGTGTATTCCGCATCGTCCGCCGTCCGCCGCATTCCATGGCCCGTGACGGCCACGGACCCCCGCCGTGCCTGACGATCATCCAGCGCTCGCGCTCGCGCAGATGGAGGTGCGCGCCGGCAGGCCGGACCTCAACGTCGGGTCGATGCTCGGATTCATCGAGCGGGCGCGTTCGGCGGGGGCGGCGATCGTCGCGTTCCCGGAGATGTGCATCCCCGGCTACATCCTGGGCGATGCGTGGGAGATCGACGCGCTGGTCGAGGATTTCGAGGGGTGGAGCGACACGATCCGCGACGCGAGCCGCGGGATCGCCGTGGTGTTCGGCAACGTCGCGCTGGACCGCGCCGCGATCGGCGAGGACGGCCGGATGCGCAAGCTCAACGCGGCGTGGGTCTGCCACGACGGGCGCTTCGTCGAGCGTACGGGCCTGCCCGCGCCCCTCCCGCACGGCGCGCATCCGAAGACCCTGCACCCGAACTACCGGTTCTTCGACGACGACCGGCACTTCTACTCGTTGCGCAAGATCGCCGGCGAGACCGGCACCCGCGTCACCGACTGGATGATTCCCTACGAGCTCCCGGCCGGGAGCGGCACCGTCCGGCTCGGGGTGCAGCTCTGCGAGGACGTCTGGCACCAGGACTACCGCGACCGCCACGAATCGCTCGACACCCTGCGGGCCTGGCACCGGGCCGGGGCGGACCTGGTGATCAACCTGTCCGCGTCACCGTGGACGTGGCAGAAGAACGACAAGCGCCACCGCGTGGTGCGCGAGGCGATGGTCCGCGCGCCGGTACCCTTCTTCTACGTCAACCAGGTGGGCGCCCAGAACAACGGGAAGAACGTCCTGGTGTTCGACGGGGACACCTGCGGATACCGCACCGACGGCTCGCTCGCGGGCCGGGCGCCGCCCTGGCGCGAGACGCTGCTGGTGTTCGACGAACGCGGCGAGGTCGCGGCAGAAGGGCGGAGGGGGCGGGTAGCCGAGGCGGAGCAAACGCGGCCGGCGGGACGGGCGGACCGGGCGGAACGAGGGGAAGCGCCGGAGCGGATGGAGCAAACGGAGATCGAAGCGATCCACGACGCGATCGTCACCGGGCTCCGGCACCTCGATCACGTCCGCGGGCGGGACAACCGTTACCTCATCGGTGTGAGCGGCGGCATCGACTCCAGCGTCGTCGCCTGCATGCTCCGCATCGCGTTCGGGCCGGAGCGCGTCTTCGCGGTCAACATGCCCACCCGCTTCAACGCCGCCGTCACCCGCGAGAACGCCCGCTCGCTGTGCGGGGCGCTCGGGATCGACTTCCTGAGCTGCCCGATCGAAGACCTCTACCGCATGCTGTCCGCCCGCATCCGCGGCGCCGGGTTCGAGCGCGAGAGCGGTGCGTACACGCGCCTCGTGGACGAGAACGTCCAGGCCCGGATCCGTGGCTCGGACATGCTCGCGGGGATCGCCGCGAAGTGCGGCCTGGTGTTCACCAACAACGGCAACAAGACCGAGGTCGCGCTCGGCTACGCCACCCTCTACGGCGACGTCAACGGTGCGGTGGCGCCGATCGCGGATCTCTACAAGATCCAGGTCTTCGCGCTCGCCCGGCATCTCAACGACGCGGTGTTCGGGCGCGAGGTCGTCCCCCGCAACCTCATCGACGGCGGCACCGTGCCGAGCGCGGAGCTCTCCGATGCCCAGGACGTCACCCGCGGGCTCGGCGATCCGATCAAGTACGGATACCACGATGCGCTGCTGCGCCAGATGATCGAGTACCGGCGGCATCCCCTCGACCTTCTGGAGTGGTATCGGAGGGGCGAGCTGCTCGATCGCCTCGGGTGGAACGACGAGGAGCGGTTTCGAGCATACTTCCCCGATCCGCGCTCCTTCGTCGACGATCTGGAGTGGGTGGACGCGCAGATCCGCATCAACCGTTTCAAACGCATCCAGGCCCCGCCGATCATCGTGCTGAGCAAACGTGCCTTCGGCTTCGATCTTCGCGAAAGCCAGCTTCCCGCCTACTCGCCGCGCGCCTGGGAGCGGGCGAAGCAGGCGTTGCCGGGCGCCGGGTCCGGTGCCGGGAAGCCGGATCCGTACATGCGCGCCGCCGCGCCGCGGCCTTGAAGCCGGGTGCCGCCGCCAGGCGACGGCGGAGCGGGGCGGGCGGCATCGGGCCGGTTGCAGGCATCCGGACACGAGGAGACGACATGATCGAGCTGGTGCTGCTGCGGCACGGCGAGAGCGTCTGGAACCGGGAGAACCGGTTCACGGGGTGGACCGACGTGGATCTCACCGCTCGGGGTACGGAGGAAGCGCGCCGGGCGGGACGGCGACTCGCCGAGCGGGGCCATACGTTCGACGTCGCGTACACCTCGCTCCTGAAGCGGGCGATCCGCACCCTGTGGCTCGTCCTCGACGAGATGGATCTGATGTGGATCCCGGTGCATCGGAGCTGGCGGCTGAACGAGCGGCATTACGGAGCCCTGCAAGGCCTCGGCAAGGCGCAGACCGCCGCGGAGTTCGGGGAGGCGCAGGTGCTCGTCTGGCGGCGCAGCTACTCGACGCCGCCGCCGGCACTCGAACCCGGCGACGAGCGCCACCCGCGCGGCGACCCGCGCTACGCCGCGCTGGGCGGTGACGAGCTGCCTTCCACGGAGTGCCTGCGGGATACCGTAGCGAGGTTTCTTCCCTTCTGGCACGAGCGGATTGCGCCCGACCTCGAGGCGGGGAAACGGGTGCTGATCGCGGCGCACGGGAATTCGCTGAGGGCGCTGGTCAAGCACCTCGACGGGGTATCCGACGACGCGATCGCGGGCTTGAACATCCCCACCGGGATTCCGCTCGTGTATCGCCTGGACGGCGGGTTGAACGCGCTCTCCCACGAGTATGTCGGCGATCCGGACGAGGTCCGCCGCGCCATGGCGTCGGTGGCGGCCCAGGGGAGGGCGAGGACAGGACGGAAACGGAGCGGGGGAGGGGAGATCCATGAGTGACGCCACGCATCCGCCGGCCGCGGATCGGCCGGGAGAGATTTCGTTCGACGACTTCCTGAAGGTGGAGATCGTCACCGGAACGATCGTCGACGTCCGGATCAACGAGAAGGCGCGCGTTCCGGCGTTCGTCATCGACGTCGATTTCGGGCCGTACGGGCGCAAGACGAGCTCTGCCCAGCTCACGGGGAACTACACCCCCGAGACGCTGAAGGGCAGGCAGATCGTCGCGGTCGCGAACTTCCCGCCGAAGCGGGTGGCCGGCGTGAAGTCGGAAGTGCTGGTCCTGGGGGCGGTGTCGGAGGCCCGCGGCGTGGTGCTGCTCGAGCCGACGTTCCCGGTCGAGAACGGCTCGCGGATCGCGTAGCTTGGGGCCGGGTTTCCGGAGGAAGCCCGGCCCGTCTTCACTCGAGCCAGGCCGAGATTTGCCGCAAGTCGTCCTCGGAGAGGGTGCCGGCCGCATGCTTCAGGCGAAGCACGTTGCGGATGTAGCTGTACCGTGCCCCGGCGAGGTCGCGGCGGGCGCCGTACAGCTCGCGCTGCGCGTTGAGCACGTCCACCGAGGTCCGTGTCCCGACCTGGAAACCCGCCTCGATCGCGCCGGCGGCGGCCTCGCTGGAGCGGACCGCCTGCTCCAGCGCGGTCACCCGGGAGATGCCGGAATTGATTCCCAGATATGCGTCCCGGGTCTCACGCTGGGCGCGGCGCCGCTCGCGCTCGAGCTCGTCGAGCGCCTGCCGGTACCGGTGCCGGCTTTCGCGGGTTCGCGAGAGGACGGCTCCACCGGCATAGAAGGGGAGGTTCAACTGCAGGCCGATGCTTGTGCTGTCGGTCTGGCCGAGGCCGGTCCTGTCTTCCCGGCGGTGCAAACCGACCGCGTCGAGGGTGGGGGAGTGCCCGGCCCGGGCCCGCTCGATCTCCCGGCGGGCCGTCTCGGCGTCGTGCCCGGCGGCGAGCAGGCGCAAGTTCTGTGCGAGCGCGGTCTCCGTCCATTGGTCGATGTCCGCCGGCTCCGGCGTCACCAGCGGCATCTCGCCGAGCGGGGCGAGATCCTCCTGGTACTCGCCGCTCGTTTCGCGCAACGCCTCGCGGGCGGTGTCGAGCGCGTTCTCCGCGGCGATGAGCTGGGCCCTCGCGAGATCGAACCCCGCCTTGGCCTCCTCGACGTCGGTGATCGCGATGAGTCCGACCTCGAAACGCTGCCGGCTCTGCATGAGCTGTTGCCGGAACGCCTCCAGGGTCGCCCGCGCGAAGCTCAGCTCGTCCTCCGCCTCCAGCACGTCGAAATACCGCTGGGAGACGCGCATCATGAGGTTCTGGCCCGCGGCGGCATGGAGCGCATCGGCCTGCGCGATCCGGCTGTCGGCCTGCCGGAGCGCGATCCTGCGGTCGTGGCGATAGATCGGCTGCTGGATGTTGAGGACGATGCCGTAGGTCTCGAAGCTCCGGCTCCGGGGGCCCTCGTTCCGGTTCGCGTCGACCCTGACGCTGACGCTCGGCAGCAGTCCCGCCCTCGCCTGCGGGCGGAGCTCCTGGGCGGCGCGGTTCGCCGCGCCCGCGGCGAGGAATTCGGAGTCGCTCGCCAGCGCCCGTTCGTAGACCTGGAGGAGGGTCATCCCGGCGGGCGCTGCCGGCGTTGCCACCAGGAGCAGGCCGGTGGCCCCGAGCGCCCGTGCCATGCGGCCGGCGAGAGCGGTCACAGGACGAACCGTCTCGGCGCCTCGGCTCCCACGAGCGGCGGCAACACCGTCTCGAACATGCTCTCCCGTATCCATTCGCGTTCTCCGGTACGCTGTACGAGCATCGCTTCCATCGCCGGCCCGGTCCCGATCACGACGAAGAGCCGGCCGCCGACCGCAAGCTGCTCCTCGAACGCCGGCTCCCGCTCCGGCACCGAGCCGCCGACCGCGATCGCGTCGTACGGGGCGTCCCGCTCCCAGCCGCGGCGCCCGTCGCCGCTCTCCACCGTGGCGTTTCCGGCGCAGTGGGCGGCGAGGTTCGCCCGAGCGCGCTCCGCGAGCGCCGGCCTCAGCTCGATGCCGGTCACGTGGGCCGCGCACTGGGCGAGCAGCCAGGTGAGAAACCCGCTGCCGGAGCCGATCTCCAGCACCCGATCCTCGGACCCGATCCTCAGCGCCTGGAGGAGCCGGCCTTCGACCTTGGGAGGCAGCATCACCTCTCCGTGGCCGATGGGAACCGCGGTGTCGGCGTAGGCGAGGCGGCGGTACCCGTCCGGCGCGAACTCCTCGCGCGGCGCCCGCTCCATCAGGTCGAGCACGGCTCGATCGAGCACCTCCCAGGGCCGGACCTGCTGCTCGACCATGTTGAAACGGGCGCGCTCGAAGTTCATCGTCGATCCCACCTGTCATGCGTACCTGCCGGACGATATTCGAATCCGTACGGGGATCAAGTCCGAATGCCTCGTCCGGCGCGCAGCCGGGGGGTGGAGATGGCGTTCACCGGCCGTCGATCCGGTGCCGGCGGCGCTTCGTTCCGGCGAGCCGGCGAATCGGGTCACGGATGGACGCTCGTACCGCCGGAGGAGCACCGGCTCCCCCGCGTCCGCCGCTCGACGCCCCGAGCGCGTTCGACCGGACCGGGAGAGGCCGGGAGCGAATCGGGGATCGTGGACGAGGATCAGGCACGCTCGACCTGTAGCGGGCCGGTGCGGGCGTCCTCGACGGCCGGCTCCGATGCCATGAGGCCGAACGATCCTTCGCCCGAGCCGGAGCCCGTGTTCGCGCCTCCGGACGGATCGGTGAAGCGGTCGTTGAGACGCTGCACGAACCGATCCGCGTCTGCTGCCACCTCCGCGAGGCGCCGGCGCGAGCTCCGGCCCCAGCCGGCCGGCGATGCGGTCGTGACCGTTCGCCATGCCCTCGTGTTGTGGTCGAACGCCCGTGCGGCCCATGCCCGGACGTCGTCCAGGTCGGGGTTGCGGGCGATGCGGCGGGCGATGAGCCGGGCCGACAGCCTGCGTACGAGATAGTGCAGGTAGCCGGCGCCGGCCGCCATGAGCGCGGCCACGAGGACCGCGAGCCAGGGCGTCGAGACGATGCCGTCGAGCCACGGCGCGGAGAGCCGGAACCCTTGCCAGTACCCCGCCGAGACGGTCCAGGCCGCGAGCCCGAGGGCGAGCGCGCCGAAGACCACGGCGTCGCCCCAAAGCACCGCGCGCTTCCACGACGCCTTCGCCGACCCCACCGCCGGTACGACGCGGTGCTCGATCGCCTTCGCGGTCTTCTCCAGCACGCCGATGACGCGGTACACGCGCTCGATCTCCACCTGGTGGATGCGCTCGTAGATCTCGGCGACGTCTGCCGCGCGTTTGGTCTCGAAGCGCTGCCGGAGCTGCGGATCCTCGATGGGCGGGGCCGCATCGGGGTTGTAGATGCTGTAGAAGCGGCCCGCGGTGAGGCCGGCCTGGGCCAGCGCGCGCTGCCATGCCGCGAAGACGTCCTCGGGGTTGTCCTCGCGCGCCGCGTTGTCGATCTGGTTGAGGATGTAGAGGAACTTGTTCGAATCCGGCCGGTGGATGGTGTTCCCCACCAGATGGCGCAGCGTGTCCTGCATCGCCCCCGGCTCGGGATGCCGGGCGTCGAAGAACACCAGCACCAGATCGGACAGGTCGATGATGTGGTCGGTGATGCGCAGGGTCGCGTTGCGCTGGGCGTCGGCGTCGAAGCCCGGTGAATCGATGAGGATCTTGCCCCGTAGCGCCTCGCTCCGGCAGGTCTTGAGCTGGAGGTAGGCGTCGATCCGGCCTCCTTCGCCGGCGGCCACGCTCTCGATGTCGCGGCTGACCTGGTAGAAGGGGAAGCGTGGGTCCGCGTCCAGCGCGAGGCCGGGGAGGGTGCGCGGCGGGTCGTCGGCCCCGAAGCAGATCACCGTGAACTTGTCGTCCACCGCCTGGTTCCCCGCCGTCTGGAGCCGGGCCTGCAGGAAGTAGTTGATGAACGAAGATTTTCCCGAGGAGAAGGTGCCGAGCACCGCGACCAGCGGCCACCAGGGGATCTGCGTCGCGAACGACTCCTCGCGCGAGAGGATCCCGAGCCGGTACGCCACCTTGTCGAGCTTGCGGAAGGTCTTGACGACGTCGAGGAGCAGGGGGTGCTCCTGCTTCAGATGCGTCTCGAGGGTGGCGATGCGTTGCTCCACGGCGGAAGGGCCGCTTCTCCCGAGCCGGTTCGGAAGCCCGCGAAGCCGTGCGCCGAGTGCGGCGAGACGGCGGCCGATGGGGGAAGGGTCGATTGGCATCATGAGCTCCTGGGAAGGGAAGCAGTCCGGCGAGGCTGCGCCTCGGATCGGCGGGCCATGAGCGTGGCCACGGGCCGCGCTCCCGGGGGCGCCTCGCGCGAAGCCCGGCTCGATTGTGAAGCCGGTGCTTCCAGGATTCCAGCACCGCCCACCAGCCCGCCGGGACGGACCGTGTCCGTGCCGGCCGTGTTCGCAGTGGCGTCGAGCTTCCGGTCAGATCCGCGCCCCGCCGGGTCGGATCCAGTCGCCGGACTTGCCGCCGCGCTTCTCGACGAGGCGGACCGACTCGATGATCATGCCCCGATCCGCCGCCTTGCACATGTCGTAGACCGTGAGCAGGGCGACCTGGGTCGCGGTGAGCGCCTCCATCTCGACCCCGGTGGGACCCACCGTCTCGACCCGGGCGCGGCACTCCACGATGCCACGGGATTCGTCCGGCCAGAGCTCGACCTCCACCCGGGTCAGGGCGATCGGATGGCACAGGGGCACGAGCTCGGAGGTGCGCTTCGCGGCCATGATTCCCGCAAGCCGCGCTACCCCGACCACGTCACCCTTGCGATGGCCGCCGGAGACGACGAGCCGCAGGGTGTCGGGCTGCATGCGGATGCCGCCTCGCGCGACCGCCACGCGATGGGTGGCGGGCTTCGCCGCGACGTCCACCATCCGGGCGTGGCCTTGCGCATCGAAATGGGTCAGGGTGTCGCTCATCGGTGCGGGACATGGGCGTCGGCGGTGGGGGCGGCGGAGGGGGTACCGGCTCTCTCCTGCCCGGCGATGATACCAGTCCGAATCGCTCGACGGCGGATGACGGATGACGGTCACGGTGAAGTTCTTCGCGAGCCTTCGCGAAACGATGGGCCACGGCGAGGTCGACGCCGCGCTGGCGAACACCGTCGCGGACGCCTGGCGCCTCGCGACCGGGGGGAAGCCGGTCCCGGCCAACGTCCTGGCGGCGGTGAACCTGGAGTACACGCAGCTCGGCGCCTCGATCCGGGCCGGTGACGAGGTTGCGTTCTTCCCGCCGGTCACCGGAGGCTGAGGCGCGCATCAGGATTCGAGCGCCGCGCGCACGTCGCGGTACACCTCGCCGAGACGGGCGGTAGTCAGCGGCCGGTCGTGGGTGTCGGTCACGTAGAAGACGTCCTCGGCGCGCTCCCCGAACGTCGCGATCTTCGCGTCCCGGATCCGCACCCGGGCGTCGGCCAGCGCCCAGCCGATGCGCGCGAGGAGCCCGGGCCGGTCCGCCGCGATGACCTCCATGACGGTGCGCCGGTTCGAGGCGTCACGCGTGAAGTTGACCTCCACCGGGATCGTGAAATGCCTGAGCTGGCGCTTCGCGAGCCGGCGCACGGTCCTCGGCACGGCGGCGGGCTTGCGGAGTCCGAGCCGCAGGGCGGTGCGGATCTCGTCGTGTCCGGGGCCGCCCCCGGGCGATTCCGCGACGCCCTCGACCACGTATGAATCGAGGGTCATGCCGTGGTTCCCGGTGATGATCCGGGAGTCGAGTACGGTAAGCCCCAGCCGTCCCAGAATGGAGGCGCTGGCCGCGAACAGGAACTCCCGGTCCGGCGCGTAGACGAAGATCTCGGTTCCCTTCCGTCCGTCGCGGACGAGGACCAGCGGGATGTCCGCGGCGCCCGCGTCGAGAACGTTCGAGGCGTGCCAGCGGATCTCGTCCGCGGAGTGGCGCAGGAAGTAGTCGTCGCCGAAGTTGTCCCACAGCGCCGCCGCCCGCCCCGTGTCGATTCCGGCCTCCGCGACGAGACGGCCGGCCTCGTCCCGGGTCTCGCGTACGAGCTCGGCCCGCTCGATGGGGTTCCCGAGCCCGCGGATCAGCGCGCGCACCGTCGATCGGTACAGGTCGTGCAGCAGGGCGTCCTTCCAGTCGTTCCAGAGCGCGGGATTCGTGCCGCGGATGTCCGCGATGGTGAGCAGGTAGAGGTAGTCGAGGTGGACATGGTCGCCGACCGTCACGGCGAACTCGGACACCACCGCGGGATCGCTGATGTCGCGGCGCTGGGCGGTGATCGACATCAGCAGGTGGTAGCGGACCAGCCAGGCGACGAGCCTGGTGTCGTACTCGCCGAAGCCGTGCCGGACGCAGAATTCGCGAGCCAGCTCGCAGCCGAGCTCCGAGTGGTCGCCGCTGCGACCCTTGGCGACGTCGTGGAACAGCCCCGCGACGTAGATGAGCTCCGGCTTGGGCAGCCGTGCGAAGATGTCCGCGCAGTGGGGGAACTCGTGGTAGCGCGCCGGATCGGCGAACCTCCTCAGGTTGCGGACCACGAACAGGGTGTGCTCGTCGACGGTGTAGACGTGGAACAGGTCGTACTGCATCTGTCCCGCCACCTGGTCGAAGACGGGCAGATAGGCGCCGAGGATGCCGTAGCGGTGCATCCGGCGCAGCTCGTGGTTGATCCCTCGCGGCTGGCGCAGGATCTCGAGGAAGAGGCTGCGGGCGCGGATGTCGGCCCGGAACCGATCGTCGATCCGGTGCCGGTTGGCCCGGATGAGCCGGATCGTGGAGGCCCGCACGCCTTCGAGATCGGGATGTTGCTGCAACAGCAGGAAGATCTCCAGCAGGGCGAACGGATAGCGGCGGAAGACGTCCTTGCGGGTGACCTCCACGTAGCCGTTGACGGCCTGGAAGCGCCGGTTGAGGGGCTTGATGCGCTCACGGCGGCGGGAGTGGAGGATCGCTTCCTCGAAGTGCTCGAGCAGCATCTCGTTCAGGCGTGACAGCTCCATCACTTCGCGGTAGTAGCGCTTCATGAGGCGCTCGACCCCGAGCCGGTCGCCCTGGTCCTCGAATCCCAGCATCCGGGCCAGGTGCCGCTGGTGATCGAAGAGGAGCCGGTCCTCGGCGCGTCGGGTCAGGAGGTGCAGCGCGAAACGCACCCGCCACAGGAACCGCCGGCCCGATTCGAGGGCGCCGAGCTCCTCGACGGTGAGAAAGCCGCGATCCACCAGCTCCCCGAGTGTCCGCGCCCCGAAATGGCGTCTCGCGACCCAGGCGATGGTCTGGACGTCGCGCAGGCCCCCCGGGCCCTCCTTGACGTTCGGCTCCAGGTTGTGGCCGGTATCGTCGAACTTGTGGTGGCGTACGCGCTGCTCCGCCATCTTGGCTTCGAAGAACCTCCGGCTCGACCAGATCCGCCCCGGGCCCGTCCGCTCGTGCATCCGCCCGAGCAGATCCGCGGAGCCGCATACGAGCCGGCCTTCCATGAGGTTGGTCGCCACGGTGACGTCGCGCCTCGCCTCGCTCACGCATTCGCCTACGGTGCGAACGCTGTTTCCGACCGCAAGCCCCACGTCCCACAGGAACGCGAGAAAGCCCTTGACCTTCTCGCTCTCGCCGCCGCTCACCGCCTTGCGGGTGAGGACGAGCAAATCGATGTCGGAGCCCGGGTGCAGCTCCCCGCGGCCGTAGCCGCCGACCGCGACGAGCGTGCGGCAGGCGTGATCGTCGAGCCCGAACCGGCGCCAGGCGAGTGCGAGGACACCGTCCACGATCCGTGATCGGGCCTCGACGAGCGCGGTGACCGGCTCGCCCCGGCGGAAGCGCGCCTCCAGGCGCGACTGCGCTGCCGCCACGGTGTCGCGGACGTCCGCCAACGGCGCGTGCGCGTCTCCGGCAGCGGCAGGCGCCTCGGATGCCTCCCGGGGATCGGGCTCCGGGATCCTTGCGGGCCGGTCGTCGGGCGCCCTGCGCTCGTTCACGTCCGTGGAGCCTTCGATCCGGGGAAGTCTCAGCGCGCGCGCAGCACTCGCGCGCGCTCGCGTTCCCAGTCGCGATTCCTGTCCGCCGCGCGCTTGTCGTGCTGCTTCTTGCCCCGGGCCATCGCGAGAAGGACCTTTGCACGACCCCGGGTCCAGTGCATGTCCAGGGCGATCAGGGTGTAGCCGCGCCGCTCGACGGCGCCGATGAGGCGGGAGATCTCGTCACGCTTCAACAGCAGCTTCCGGTCGCGCAACGGGCTCGCGGTCACGTGGGTCGACACCGTGGGCAGCGGGGTGATGTGCGCTCCAAGGAGCCAGATCTCGCCGTCCCGTACCGCAGCGAAGCTGTCCCGGAGCTGAAGGCGCCCGTCACGGAGGCTCTTCACCTCCCATCCCTCCAGCGCGATACCGGCTTCCAGGGTGTTCTCTATCGCATAGTCGTGCCGCGCCTTGCGGTTGCGGGCGATGACGTTCGACGGTACGCCCTTTTTCTTGGCCATGATCCCGCGGGCAGGAGGAAGGGGCCGCGTATGTTACCGCCTGGCGGCGCCTGGGTTGCGCGCACCCGAAGGAGCGCTCGTGAGCAGCCGGTGACGTCCGCCGGACGTGGGAACGTCCGGAAATTCATCACGATCGGGGACTCCGGCCATTGAGACCGTCGCGTCGTGACGTCTCGTATCGTGACGTCGGGCGTGCCGGGATCCTGGCGGAAGCTGCCGGGAGCCGGGGGTCGGGGGAGGCAGCCGTGTCGTGCTACGCTGCCGGCCGAGTCCGCGGGGAGCGTGCCCGCTTGCGGGACCTTCGGCGGCGGGGTCCCTCTCTTCGGGCGCCCTCGTCCCCGGAGAGGGACGTTGTGCGGGCCGGGAGGCCCCGGACCGCGGAATGCGGTACCGTCAGCGCAGCATGTCCACCGCGCACGTCGCCGGCCGTGAGCACGACGAGACCTCCATCGAAGATGCACCGTATCGCCCGTTCCGCCGCCGTGCCGTTTTCCGCGCCGGACATGTTCGGTCTGGTCGCCGACATCGAGCGCTACCCGCGCTTTCTTCCCTGGTGCCGATCCGCGACGGTGCACGCCCGTACCCCGACGGTGGTGACCGCAAGCCTGGAGATCGCGCGCGGACCCTTCAGGAAGTCGTTCACGACCCGCAACCTGATGGTGGATGCGGAACGTATCGACATCGAGCTGGTCGATGGGCCGTTCTCCCATCTCGACGGCCGCTGGTCGTTCGACGGGACGGCGGCGCGAGGCTGCAAGGTCGGATTCGAGATGCGGTTCGAGATCTCGAACCGGGTGCTCGCGCGGGTGCTGGCGCCGCTGTTCGAGGAGATCGCGAGAACGATGGTGGACGCCTTCGATCGGCGTGCCTACCAGGTGTACGGCTCGCGGTAGTGGACGCAAACGGGGAATGCGTGTCGAGCTGACTTACGCGGACCCGGAACGAGAGGTGCTGATCGGCTTCGAGGCGCACCGCGGGAGCTCCGTGCTCGACTGCGTCGAACGCTCGGGACTGCTTGCGCTGGTGCCGGAGCTGCGCGATACCCGACTCGGATTCGCGGTGTTCGGCCGCCGCGTGGAGCCGGCCGCCCCGGTGTCGGAAGGCGATCGGATCGAGGTGCTGCGTCCCCTGCGGATCGATCCGAAGGAAGCGCGCCGCTTGCGTGCACGCCGTTCGCGTGGGATGCGATCGAATGCCGGCGATGCGGTGGCGTGCCGGAATGAATGATCGAGCCGGGACGAATCCCCAACGTCCCCACGTCGTGCGAAGCCGGTCACGGTGACGGGTCGCCACCCTGCCGCGTGCAACGTCCCGGGCGCCCGTCGCATACGGGCGGTGGCGCTGCGGTGCGAGGCCGGCCGGTGGTGTCGTGGCGCCCGAATACAGGCTTCCGCATCTACTCCGCCGCCGGCGGCGGGCCGCTCCCGGTGCCGTCGCCCGCGGTATCGTCGCTCACCGAATCGTCGTCCTTCTCGAGGAAGTCAGGGGCAAGCCGTTCCAGGAATCCTTCGCGGGGCCGGCGTTTCGGTACCTTGACCAGCGTCTGGGTGCGTTCCGCCGCGGGTCTCCGTACCGCCTCGGGCGCGAGGTGGTCTTCGATACGGACGACCCGATCGCCGGTGAAGTGCACCACGACATGTTGCCTCACCACCTCTCCGGAGCCCCGGCGCAGGCTGTAGACGTAGTCCCAGCGATCCTGGTTGAACGAATCGACGAGAAGCGGCGTGCCCAGGATGAAACGGACCTTGCGCCGTTCCATCCCGATCTCGATCCGGCTCAGCATCTCCCGATCGACGATGTTTCCCTGCTGGACGTCGATGCGATAGACGCCCGGCAGTCCCGGAAGATCGGGCAAGGCGGGGAGCTTCGGCAGCGCGGACGTCTCGCACCCGCCGTTGATGCCGGCCGCCACCACCGCGAACAGCGCGGCGGCCTTCGGTGAGAACCGCCTCGTCCGCGGGACGGTGTTCCGGTCATGGTTCATCGAGCATCTCCCTCGCGTGGGCGATCGTCTTCGGCGTGATCCTCTCACCGCCCAGCATCCGGGCGATCTCCGCGACCCGGCCGTCGCCGTCCACCGGCACGACGGTGACGCCGGGGGACCCGTCACGCCCGAGCAGCTTCTCGACGACGGCCTGCTGGTGGGCTCGTGAAGCGACCTGGGCAAGATGGGTCACGCATAGTACCTGATGCGACTCCCCAAGCACGCGCAACTGCCGGCCGACGATCTCCGCCACCCGCCCCCCGATGCCGACGTCGGCCTCGTCGAAGACGAGGGTCGGCACCGCCGAGCCATGCACGCTCGACACCTGGATCGCCAGGGAGACACGGGACAGCTCGCCCCCGGACGCCACTTTCGAGAGTGGGCGGGGAGGCTGGCCGGGTCCCGCGCTCACCACGAACTCCACCCGGTCCGCGCCGCTCTTCGAAAGGGCCTCGGTCTCCAGTGCCCGGAGGTCGACCGCGAAGCTTCCGCCGGGCATGCCCAGCTCCCGCATCTTCGCGGTGACCCGTTGCGAGAGCTTGCCGGCGGCTTCGCGGCGGAGCCCCGTGAGCTGCGAGCACAGCATCCTGTGCGTGTCCTCGACACTCGCGAGCTCCCGTTCGATCCCGGCCGCCCGCTGCCCGCTCGACACGAGCCGGGCGATCTGCTCGCGCAACGTCTCGACGAGGGCGGGCAGCTCCCGCGGGGGGACGCGGTGCTTGCGGGCGAGATCGTGGACGATCCCGAGGCGGCGCTCCACTTGGGAGAGCCGCTCCGGGTCGAGGTCGACGCCTTCCGTGACGCCGCGCAGGGCGGAGACCGCCTCGTTGACGTTGATCGCCGCGGCCTCGATCAGGTCGAGGACTTCACCGGCGCGCGGGTCGTGACGCGCCACCGCTTCGAGATCCCGGCGGACCTCGTCGAACAGGCTCGCCACGGAGCGCCCGCCATCGCCTTCGAGCCGCTCCAGCGTCCGGCGGCAGCCGTCGAGGATCGAGCCTGCGTTGGCGAGCCGGCGCTGCTCGGCCGCGAGCCGCTCGGGCTCGTCCGGACCGATCTCCAGACCTTCGAGCTCGCCGAGCTGGAAGCGCAGGAAGTCGAGCCGGGAGGCGCGGTCCGTATCGAGCGCGGCGAGCCCGTCCAGCTCGCGCCGGAGCGCCTGCCACCGCGCGGACGTCTCCGCGACCCGGTCGAGCAGTGCGTGGTGGCCGCCGAAGTCGTCGAGAAGGAGCCGCTGGCGATCCCGGTCGAGCAGCAGGTGGTGCGCGTGCTGGCCGTGGATGTCCACGAGGTGTTCGCCCAGCTCGCGCAACGTCTGCGCCGGCACCGGGCGGTCGTTGACGAACGCGCGCGAGCGGCTGCCGGGGCCGATCACCCGCCGCACGATGCACTCGCCGGCGCCGTCGTCGAGCTCGCGCTCGGCGAGCCATGCGCGGGCCGGCGCGTTCGCACCCGTCTCGAACACGCCGCAGACGTCGGCGCGCTCGGTTCCGGTGCGGATCATGTCCGCACCGGCCCGCGCGCCGAGGAGCAGTCCCAGCGCGTCGACGAGGATGGACTTCCCCGCGCCCGTCTCGCCGGTGAGGGCGGTCATCCCCGTCGCGCAGCCGAGCTCCAGGGAGTCGATGACCGCGAGCGAACGGATCGTCAGGTGCGAGAGCATGGGGCGTCGCTCGTCGCGCTCACAACCCTCTGCCCCAGTGCAGCTTCGCCCTCAGCGTCGCGTAGTAGTCGTGGCCGGCGGGATGGATGAGGCGGAGATCGGGGCGGTGCTTGCGGATCCGGATGCGATCGCCGGGTGCGAGAGCCGCCGCCGTCTGCCCGTCGCAGGAGAGCTGTCTCTCGATCCGCTGCCGGTCCCGGAGGTGATCCGCGTCTCCGCGCCCGGGCGGCCCGGATCGCTGCACGGCGGCTTGGGCATCGTGTCCGAGCACCACCTCGACGCCGCTTTCCCCCCCGACCACGATGGGACGGCTCGAGAGCGTATGGGGGCAGATCGGGACCAGCACGATCGCGTCGAGCGAGGCGTGGAGGATGGGGCCGCCCCCGGACAGCGCGTAGGCGGTCGATCCGGTCGGGGTCGCGACGATCAGTCCGTCCGAGCGCTGGCTGTTCACGAGCCGGCCGTCGATGTACGTCTCGAACTCCATGAGCCGGGTCATGCCGCCCTTGTGAATGACCGCTTCGTTCAGGGCGGGCTCCGAGAAGATGCATCCGCCGCCGCGCTCGACGCTCACGTCGAGCAGGAAGCGCCGTTCCTCGATGAAGTGGCCGTCGAGGATCTCGCCCAGCCGGACCGGCATCTCGTCCGGCATCACATCGGTGAGGAAGCCGAGACGGCCGCGGTTCACGCCGAGCAGCGGTACGTCGGAATCGACCAGGGAGCGGGCCGCGCCCAGGAAGGTCCCGTCGCCGGCGACCACCACCACGAGGTCGCATCGCTCACCGAGCGCATCGCGCTCGACGACGAGGGTCCCGCTGCCGGAATACAGTCCACGGCTCCCGGCGTCGAGCACGACCTCCAGTCCGCGGGAGCGCAACATGCCGATCAGCCGGCCCAGCGTCTCGCCCACCCGCGGATCGCCGTGCTTCGCGATGAGCCCGATGGATCGGAACATGGAGGGGTTCAGGGTTTGTGGACGCCTGCCGGCCGCGAAGGTTTCAGGGCCGTGAAGATGCCGGAACGGTATCACGAGCGTTTCCGCGGGCGCGAGCCGGCGACTCGATTTCGCGGGGCCGTTTCCTGCCCGCCGAAGGACCCGGAATCGGATCTCCCGGTGCCGCCCCGCGACGTCACGTGCCGGTGCGCTGGCTGGAGCTGCTGCGGAAAGGCCCGGTTTTGCACTGTCCCGGAACGGGTGCTAGCCTGCAATCCTTGCCGGTTCGCGAATCGAGGGACGGAGACCGCCGGTGGCCCGGGACAGGTGCGGATCAGAGAGTGCGCCGGGCGATGGGGGTTCCGTCGTCCATCGGGGGCTCCCCCTCGATTGCGGTATTCGCCGGATTGCCCTCCGTCTGCGCTGCACCCGCGGCCTCCGGTCATGAGGAATTGGGAGAGGCAGCCCGATTCCCCCCGTGATCGGACGTCCGTGCCTCGGGACACGGGCGTGCCGGTTCCGGAAGCGGTGCTGAGCGAGCGTGCCCAGCATCTCTTCCGGATCCTCGTGCATCGCTACATCGGCAGCGGCCAGCCGGTCGGCTCCCGCACCCTGTCCCGCGACTCGGGGCTCGACCTGAGCCCCGCGACGGTGCGCAACGTCATGGCGGATCTGGAGGAGCTCGGCTTGCTGAGCTCGCCGCACGTCTCCGCCGGCCGCGTTCCCACCGTCCAGGGGTACCGCTTCTTCGTCGACAGCCTGCTCCAGATCGCACCGATCGACGGCGACGAGTTCGATCACCTGCGCTCGCAGCTCGAGACCAAGGGCGAGCGTGAGCCGCTGATCAACGCCGCGACGTCGCTGGTCTCGGAGATTACGCACATGGCGGGGATCGTGACCCTGCCGAAGCAGGAGCGGTTGATCCTCCGCCACGTCGAGTTCATCGCGCTCTCGCCGGAGCGCGTGCTGGTCATCCTCGTCGTCAACGGCTCCGACGTCCAGAACCGGATCATCCATCCCGGCCGGCCGTACTCCCAGGCGGTGCTGCAGCAGGTCGGCAACTACCTGAACGAGGTGTGCGCGGGCAAGGACCTGCTCCAGGTGCGCGACTCATTGCTCGCGGAGCTGAGGGAGCATCGTTCGAGGCTCGACGCGCTGATGCTCACGGCCATCGAGATGGCGGACAAGGCGTTCGTACGGGAACCCGGTGGTGAAGAGGCACTCCTCGTCTCCGGAGAGACGAACCTCATGGAGTACGGGGAGCTCGCGGACCTGGAGAAGCTCCGGCACCTGTTCGAGGCGTTCCACGAGAAGACGAAGCTGCTCCACATCCTCGACCGGTG
The DNA here is from genome assembly GCA_965204915.1 of Gammaproteobacteria bacterium. Lineage (GTDB taxonomy): Bacteria > Pseudomonadota > Gammaproteobacteria > HK1 > HK1 > HK1. Next base: position 2,150,650 of record OZ242023.1, read on the forward strand.
CCTGCTCGCGGACGGTCTCCGGATCTTCATCGGCGAGGAATCCGGCTTCGAGGTCCTCGACGGCTGCAGCGTCATCACCACCCCCTACGAGCGCGAAGGCGAGGTGCTCGGAGTGCTCGGGGTCATCGGCCCGACCCGCATGGCCTACGATCGGGTCATCCCCATCGTCGACGTCACCGCGCGCCTGCTCGGCGCCGCCTTGAATCAACACCACTGACTCCCAATATTCCCGCCGGCCGCATCGGCGCGTCCGGCCGCCGCCCGCGTGGCCGGGGGCGTTCCTCGCAGGCACGTCGTTCGCCGGCCGTGGGCCGGATCGCAGGGGAGACGAGGCATGACGAAAGAAGGGCACGCGGTGAAGGAAGGTACGGCCGGAACGGCAGGCGGTGGAGCCGGCACCGTCCGGGAGGCCGGAGCCGGAGCGGCGGGCGACGGGGGCCTGGACCGGGAGGCGGGCACCGGAGCGTCGGAGAGCCGGAACGCCCCCCGGGAGAACGGAGCGTCGAACGGCGATGGCGCCGCCGATGACGCTGGTGCGCAGGCCCGATGCGCAGTGTCCGAAACGCCGGACGGGAGCCCGGAGGACGCCCTGGCCGAGGCGCGGCGCGCGGCGCAGGAGAACCTGGACCGGGCGTTGCGTGCGCAGGCCGAGATCGAGAACGTCCGGCGACGGGCGGAGCGCGACCTCGCGCACGCGCACAAGTTCGCGCTGGAGCGCTTCGTCTCCGAGCTGCTTCCGGTGAAGGACAGCCTGGAGCTGGGCCTCGCGGCTTCCGCCGAGAAGGGAGCGACCACGGCCGGCATCGCGGAAGGGATCGAGCTCACCCTGCGCATGTTCGAGCAGGCGATGGAGAAGTTCGGGATCGAGCCCGTCGATCCGGCCGGCGATCCCTTCAATCCCGAATTCCACCAGGCGATGACCATGCAGGAGAGCGACACCGCCGCGTCCGGAACCGTGCTCACCGTCGTCCAGAAGGGCTATCGGCTCAACGAACGTCTCGTGCGGCCCGCGATGGTGATCGTCGCGAAGTAGGCGGCCGGGGTTGAATCCCCGGCGGCGGACCCAAATATCCCGCCCGTATCGAGATTCGGCGGCTCTCGCGCCGGTATTCCGCGACTCGGTCGGACAGCACCGGAGGCACCTGGAATGGGCAAGATCATCGGCATCGACCTGGGCACCACGAACTCGTGCGTGGCGGCCATGGAAGGCGGTACGACGAGGGTCCTGGAGAACAGCGAAGGCGACCGCACCACGCCGTCGATCGTGGCGTTCACCAAGGACGACGAGGTGCTGGTCGGGCAGTCCGCGAAGCGTCAGGCGGTGACCAACCCGCAGAACACCCTGTTCGCGATCAAGCGCCTCATCGGCCGCCGCTTCAAGGACGAGGTCGTGCAGCGCGATGCGGGGATGGTGCCGTACCGGATCGTCGGCGCGGACAACGGCGACGCCTGGGTCGAGGCCAAGGGCAGGCGGATGGCCCCGCCGGAGATCTCCGCGCGGGTGCTGCAGAAGATGAAGAAGACCGCGGACGACTACCTCGACGAGGAGGTGAAGGAGGCGGTCATCACGGTGCCGGCGTACTTCAACGACTCGCAGCGCCAGGCGACCAAGGACGCGGGCCGGATCGCGGGCCTGGACGTGAAGCGGATCATCAACGAGCCGACCGCGGCGGCGCTGGCCTATGGCATGGACAAGCGCCGCGGCGACTCGAAGATCGCGGTGTACGACCTCGGCGGCGGGACCTTCGACGTCTCGATCATCGAGATCGCCGAGATCGACGGCGAGCACCAGTTCGAGGTGCTGTCGACGAACGGGGACACCTTCCTGGGCGGGGAGGACTTCGACCTCCGCGTCATCGACTACCTCTCCGACGAGTTCAAGAAGGAGTCCGGGATCGACCTCCACAACGACCCGCTGGCCCTGCAGCGGCTGAAGGAGGCGGCGGAGAAGGCGAAGATCGAGCTCTCGTCGAGCCAGCAGACGGAGGTGAACCTGCCCTACATCACGGCGGACGCGAGCGGGCCGAAGCACCTGAACATGAAGCTCACGCGCGCGAAGCTGGAGTCGCTGGTCGAGGATCTGATCGTCCGCACCATGGAGCCGTGCCGGGTGGCGATGAAGGACGCGGGGGTGTCGGGATCGGACATCTCGGACGTGATCCTGGTGGGCGGCCAGACCCGGACGCCGAAGGTGCAGGAGATGGTGAAGTCGATCTTCGGCCAGGAGCCGCGCCGGGACGTGAACCCGGACGAGGCGGTGGCGGTAGGGGCGGCGATCCAGGCCGGGGTGCTGGCCGGCGACGTGAAGGACGTGCTCCTGCTCGACGTGACGCCGCTCTCGCTCGGGATCGAGACCCTCGGCGGGGTGATGACCAAGCTCATCGAGAAGAACACCACGATCCCGACCAAGCACTCGCAGGTGTTCTCCACCGCCGACGACAACCAGCACGCGGTGACCGTGCACGTGCTGCAGGGCGAGCGCGAGCGTTCGGCGGACAACAAGTCCCTGGGCCGCTTCGACCTGACCGACATCCCCCCGGCGCCGCGCGGGGTGCCTCAGATCGAGGTGACCTTCGACATCGACGCCAACGGGATCCTGAACGTCTCGGCGAAGAACAAGGCCACGGGCAAGGAGCAGTCGATCGTGATTCGAGCGTCGTCGGGGTTGGCCGACGACGAGATCGAGCGCATGGTCAAGGATGCCGAGGCGCACGCCGACGAGGACCGCAGGTTCCGGGAGCTGGTGGACGCGAGGAACCAGGCCGACGGCATGATCCACGCGACGAAGAAGTCGATGGCCGATCTCGGGGAGCAGGTCGGCGAGCAGGAGAAGGGGGAGATCGAGTCGGCGATCAAGGCGCTGGAGACGGCCGTGGCCGGCGACGACAAGGCGGAGGTCGAGGCGAAGACGCAGGCGCTCGCCGAGATCTCCGGGAAGCTCGCCGAGCGCGTCTACCAGAAGCAGCAGGGCGGGGACGGCCCCCCGCCGGCAGGCGGCGGCAGCGGCGAGGCCGGGCCGGGCGCGGGCGGTGCGGACGACGTGGTGGACGCGGAGTTCGAGGAAGTCCGGGACGAGCGCCGCTGAAGCGATCATCCATCCACCGGGTCGGCGACGACCGCTCGACCCGGTACGTTCCCCCCGGCATCATCGGGCTCGACTCCGCCCTCCGGAGGCGGCCGCCCCCCGAAGGCGGGCCGAATCGGGGGGCTCGTCCGGCGCCGTGACGTTCGGCGGATCCGGAGGGATCGAGCTCCGACACACGGCTGGCGGCCATGGCGAAACGGGACTACTACGACGTGCTGGGGGTGTCCCGCGACGCCGGCGACGCCGACCTCAAGAATGCCTACCGCCGCCTGGCGATGAAGTTCCATCCCGATCGGAACCCCGACGACGCCGCGGCGGAGGAGAAGTTCAAGGAGGCGAAGGAGGCCTACGACGTCCTCTCCGATCGCCAGAAGCGGGCCGCCTACGATCGCTTCGGCCACGCCGGGGTGGAGGCGGGCGGCGGCGGATTCTCGGGTGGTGGTGGATTTCGAGACATCTTCGACGAGGTCTTCGGCGACATCTTCGGCGGGCGGAGCGGCGGCCAGCGGGTCTATCGCGGCGCCGACCTTCGCTACGAGCTGGAGCTCGGGCTCGAGGAGGCGGTGGCGGGCACGACCTCGCGGATACGCTTCCCCACCGAGGTCGCCTGCGAGGGTTGCTCGGGAACCGGCGCGGCGCCCGGCGCCTCGCCCTCGACCTGCGGGACGTGCGGCGGCCAGGGGCAGGTCCGCGTTCAGCAGGGCTTCTTCTCGATCCAGCAGACCTGTCCCCGCTGCCGTGGCGCCGGGACCGTCATCACCGATCCCTGCCGGGAGTGCCGGGGCCGTGGCAAGGTCCGGCGCGAGAAGACCTTGTCGGTCACGATCCCGCCCGGAGTCGACACCGGGGATCAGATCCGGGTCGGCGGGGAGGGCCAGCCGGGGGAGCGAGGCGGCCCCTCGGGCGACCTCTACGTCGAGGTCCAGGTACGCGAGCATCCCATCTTCGTGCGCGACGGCACGAATCTGTACTGCGAGGTGCCGATCGGATTCCCGATGGCGGCGCTCGGTGGCGAGATCGAGGTGCCCACCCTCGACGGACGCCTCAACCTGAAGGTTCCGCCGGAGACGCAGACCGGGCGGCTGTTCAGGCTGCGCGGCAAGGGCGTGCGCTCGGCGCGCGGCGCCGGGCCGGGCGATCTCATCTGCAAGATCACGGTGGAGACCCCGGTGAACCTGGGCAGGCGCCAGAAGGAGCTGCTGCGCGAATTCGACGAATCGATGAAGGACAGCCACAAGACCCACGATCCCAAGGCTACGTCCTGGCTCGGCTCCGTGAAGGAGTTCTTCGAGGGGCTGAGGGCATGATTGGCGCGACCTCCGGCTTTTCTTCATGTTTTACATTTAATAATTGAAGTAATCTGTTGATTTATAATCTTTCCATGAGAACGAATGATCGACTCGGAGCAGGTCATCGGTGAGCCGGATCCATCCGGCCCGGTGGACGTGGCACACTCGGCGCTGCCCGAGCCCGGCAGCGAGGAGATCCCCCAGATCATGGACACGATTCCGATCGCGATCGCCGGCGCGGCCGGCCGGATGGGCCGGATGCTGGTGCAGGCGGTCCACGCCGAGGCCGGGATGGCGGTCGCGGCGGCCGTCGAGCGGGAGGACGAGCCCCACGTCGGGGCGGATGCCGGGACGGTGGCCGGCATCGGCGAGATCGGGGTGGGGATCGGGGATTCGCTGGATCGGGCGCTCGACACCGCCGAGGTCTGCATCGACTTCACCCTGCCGGAGCCGACCGTCGAGCACGCCCGGACGTGCCGGTCGCGGCGCCTCCCGATGGTCATCGGCACCACCGGCCTGTCCCCGGACCAGATCGCGGCGCTCCGAGACGCCGCCCGCGACGTCGCCATCGTCCATGCGCCGAACATGAGCGTCGGGGTCAACCTCTGCTTCAAGCTCCTGGAGATCGCGGCGCGCGCGCTGGGCGACAGCGTCGACGTCGAGATCATCGAGGCGCACCACCGCAACAAGGTGGACGCCCCCTCGGGGACCGCGGTGCGCATGGGCGAGATCGTCGCCGGCGCGCTGGGCCGCGACCTCGCCGAGTGCGCGGTCTACGGGCGGGAGGGCCGGACCGGCCCTCGCGACCGCAGGACCATCGGCTTCGAGACCATCCGCGCCGGCGACGTCGTCGGCGAGCATACGGTGATGTTCGCTGGCGAGGGGGAGCGGATCGAGCTGGTCCACCGCTCGGCGAGCCGGGCGAACTTCGCGGCCGGCGCGGTCCGCGCGGCCCGCTGGGTCGTGGGCCGCCCGCCCGGCCTGTACGACATGCAGGACGTCCTCGGCCTGCGCTGATGCCCACGAACACAGAGGCCCTTCTGGCGCTCGAAGACGGCAGCCTGTTCCGCGGCCATTCCATCGGCGCCGAAGGCATCGCCACCGGCGAGGTGGTGTTCAACACCGCGATGACCGGGTACCAGGAGATCCTCACCGACCCGTCCTACTGCCGCCAGATCGTGGCCCTGACCCATCCGCACGTGGGAAACACCGGGGTCAATCCGGAGGACGAGGAGAGCCGCGGCGTCTTCGCGAGCGGGCTGGTGGTGCGTGACGCCCCGGCGCTGGCGAGCAACTGGCGCTCGCACTCCTCCCTGGGCGCCTTTCTCGAACGCCACGGGGTGGTGGGGGTCGCGGGCATCGACACCCGCCGGCTGACGCGGCGGCTGCGCGAGAAGGGCGCCCTGGCCGGTGCCGTGGTCGCGGGTTCCGGGATCGACGAGCACGCGGCCGTCGCCGCGGCCCGTGCCTTTCCCGGGCTCGCGGGGATGGATCTGGCCGAGGGGGTCAGTGTCGAAGAGCCCTACGAATGGACGGCCGGGCCATGGACCGGAGAGCGCGGCTTCCACGCCCCCGGACCGGACGCGCTGCCGTGGCGGGTCGTCGCCTACGATTTCGGAATCAAGCGCAACATCCTGCGCACGCTCGCATCTCGGGGATGCCGGGTCGAGGTGGTGCCGGCCCGCACTCCGGCGCGGGACGTGCTGGCGCTTTCTCCCCATGGTGTCTTCCTCTCGAACGGCCCCGGAGACCCGGAGCCCTGCGGCTACGCCATCGAATCGATCCGGGCGCTTCTCGGGCGGGGCATGCCGGTGTTCGGGATCTGCCTCGGCCACCAGTTGCTCGCGCTCGCGAGCGGGGCGGCCACGATGAAGATGAAGTTCGGCCACCACGGGGCGAACCATCCGGTGGAGGACCTCGAATCGGGGCGGATCCTCATCACCAGCCAGAACCATGGGTTCGCGGTCGAGGAGTCGAGCCTCCCCGGCAACCTCGCCGTCACCCACCGCTCGCTCTTCGACGGCACCATCCAGGGCCTGCGCCGCACCGACGTCCCGGCCTTCGGCTTCCAGGGCCACCCGGAGGCGAGCCCGGGGCCGCACGATCCGAATCCTCTCTTCGACCGCTTCGTCGAGCTGATGGCGGCGCACGCCGGACCGTCGCAGGCGGCGGTCCGATCCTGTCCATGAAGGTGGCGTGCGGTCAGGGGAGGACGGAATGGCGGCCGGGCCGGGCGGAGGCGTCGCGCCCCTTGCCCACGCCGAGCGACCTTGCGATGTCCGGGATGTCCGCCACCGGCAGGACCGATATCCTCTCGTCGAGCGGATAGGCATCGTCTCCCGGATACACCACCCAGAGATGCGCAAGCTCCAGGTCGTTGAGAGACACCCGCATGGAGCGCGTCGTGCCCGGGGCGTCGGAGAGCTTGCATTCGAAGCCGTAGCGCTTGCCGCCCCGCATGATGAGCAGATCGAGCTCGGCCCCGCCATGCGTCGCCCAGAAGCAGGCTCCCCCGACCTCGAATGCGCTCACGAGCTGCTCGACCGCGAATCCCTCGAAAGAGGCGCCGACCTTCGGGTGGCCGGCAACCTCCTCGTCCGTCTCCAGGGTGAGGAGGGTATGCAGCAGCCCGGTGTCGCGAACGTAGATCCGGGGCGACTTGACCTGGCGCTTCCTGACGTTCGCGAACCACGGGGGGAGGGCGCGCACCATGAAGGCGCCGGTCAGGATGTCGAGATACCGCCGCGCCGTGCCTTCGTTCGCGCCCAGCGCGCGGGCGAACTCCGCGGCGTTCCATATCTGGCCGTGGTAATGGGCCATCATCGTCCAGAACCGGTGAAGCGTCTCCGCAGGGACCGTGATGCCGAGCTGGGGGATGTCGCGTTCGAGGAACGTGCGGACGAAGCTCTGTCTCCACAGGGAAGAGGCCCGATCGTGCGGCGCCAGGTACGCGCGCGGGAAGCCGCCCCGGATCCAGAGGGTGCGCCATGATCCCGGCCCGATCTCCGAGAGGCCGAAGCCCGACAGGTCGACCAGGCCCACACGGCCGGCGAGGGATTCCGAGACCCCGCGCACGAGCGAGGGAGATGCGCTGCCGAGCACCAGGAACCGCGCTGGATTGCCGGCACGATCGATCAGTACGCGAAGGGTTTCGAACAGCGCCGGCTCGCGCTGTATCTCGTCGATGATCACGAGGCCGGACAACCCGGCCAACGCCTGCTCCGGGGCCTGTAGCCGCCGCCGGTCCACCGCGCTTTCGAGATCGAGAAAGGTGCTTCCGGGCGTGTCGGCCGCGATGGCCCGCGCGAGCGTGGTCTTGCCGCACTGGCGCGGCCCGGTGAGGGCGACCGCCGGGTGGACGGAGAACGCTTCACGAATGCGCGCGAGAGCGACGGGTCGTTCAATGGCCATATGGCATCGTATTCCTTGAAAATCCGCATTTCAAATGTGTATTTTCAAGGAATATAGTGGGCACTATGGCCCCATCGCCATAGCGCCGGGCCAAGCGGTGACAACGGTCCGATCTGCGAGAACGCCTCCGCCTGCCCTCCGTAGCCGGCGGCCGGTATCCGCCCGGAGGATCGCCGCCGAAGACGCCGCCGTTCGTGAAGCCGTGTCGCCGGCTCTACGTAACCGAAGACCAATGCTTCGACTTGTGAAGCCGCCGCCTTCGGCGTGGACTACGGCGTCCTCCGAGGGGGTGGAGCCGAGCGGCCGATCGGCCCGGCGCCGGTGATGAGAATGGCCCTTGCCAGTTGCTACAATCCCGGTTGCCGTAGCCGAATCGCCCGGAGACGCCGCCATGCCCACCACCACCTTCAACCCGCTCGCCGCCACCCGCGCCCTCGAAGCGGCCGGCATCGAGCGCCGCCACGCCGAAGCCATCGCCGAAGGGATGCGCGAAGCCGCCACCGCCGACCGCGACGAGTACGCCACGAAGGCCGATCTCAACGCCGCGATCGCCACGCTCCGCGCCGACCTCTACCGCGCCTTGTGGATCCAGGGCGGCGCCATCGTCGCCATCCTCACCGCCCTTCGGTTCTTCCCCGTTTGACCCTCACCCCACGGCCCGGGCACCCGTCCGGGCTCGAAACCGATGCCGAAGCGTAGCGACGTCGAATCGATCCTGGTCGTCGGGGCGGGGCCGATCGTCATCGGGCAGGCCTGCGAGTTCGACTACTCCGGGGCGCAGGCGTGCAAGGCGCTGGCGGAGGAGGGCTTCCGGGTGGTGCTGGTGAACTCCAACCCGGCCACCATTATGACCGACCCGGGGCTCGCGGACGCGACGTACATCGAGCCGGTGCACTGGAAGGTGGTCGCGCGGATCATCGAGAAGGAGCGCCCCGACGCGCTGCTGCCCACCATGGGCGGCCAGACCGCGCTCAACTGCGCGCTCGATCTGGCGCGCGAGGGGGTGCTGGAGGCGTATGGGGTCGAGCTCGTCGGCGCGAGCCGCGACGCGATCGACAAGGCCGAAGATCGGGAACGCTTCCGCGCCGCGATGGCCCGCATCGGGCTCGAATGCCCGCGCGCAGGATCGGCCCGCGATCTCGACCGGGCCGCGGCGGTTCAGGCCGATCTCGGCTTCCCCGCCATCATCCGCCCCTCCTTCACCCTGGGCGGCACCGGCGGCGGCATCGCGTACAACCGCGAGGAGTTCACGGAGATCTGCGAGCGCGGCCTCGAAGCGTCCCCCACCACCGAGGTGCTGATCGAGGAGTCGGTACTCGGCTGGAAGGAGTTCGAGATGGAGGTGGTGCGCGACCGGCGCGACAACTGCATCGTCGTGTGCTCGATCGAGAACCTGGACCCGATGGGGGTACATACCGGGGACTCGATCACCGTCGCCCCCGCGCAGACCCTGACCGACAAGGAATACCAGCGCATGCGCGACGCCTCGGTGGCGGTGCTGCGCGAGATCGGCGTGGACACCGGCGGCTCCAACGTGCAGTTCGCGGTGAACCCGGAAGACGGGCGCATGGTGGTCATCGAGATGAACCCGCGGGTGTCGCGCTCCTCGGCGCTGGCCTCGAAGGCCACCGGATTCCCCATCGCCCGGGTGGCCGCCAAGCTCGCGGTCGGGTACACCCTCGACGAGCTCGGCAACGAGATCACCGGCGGGGCGACCCCGGCCTCGTTCGAGCCCTCGATCGACTACGTCGTCACCAAGGTCCCGCGCTTCGACTTCGAGAAGTTCCCGCGGGCCGACGCACGCCTGACCACCCAGATGAAGTCCGTGGGCGAGGCGATGGCCCTCGGCCGCACGTTCCAGGAATCGCTGCAGAAGGCGCTGCGCAGCCTCGACACGGGCCTCTCCGGGCTCGACGAGATCGTGGCCGGCGGCAGCCGCAGCGGAGGCCCCGGCCGGGACGACGACGGGAAGTCCGGCCCCGCCCACCGTGCCCCGAGCCCCGCGCACGCCACCGGAGATCGCCGAGGCGACGGTGACGGGACCCTCGACCGCGTCCGCCGCGAGCTGAGGGAGCCCGGCCCGCAGCGGCTGCGCTACCTCGCCGACGCGCTACGCCTCGGCATGAACCCCGGCGAGGCGCATCGCCTGTCCCGGATCGACCCCTGGTTCATCGCCCAGATCGCGGACCTCGTGGACGAGGAGCGCGCGCTCGCCGCGCTCGACCTCGACCGTCTGGATGCCGGTGCGCTACGCCTTCTCAAGCGCAAGGGCTTCTCCGATGCGCGCATCGCCACCCTGCTCGGCGCGGAGGAGGGTGCGGTCCGCGCGCGGCGCGAGCGCCTCGGGGTGCATCCGGTGTTCAAACGGGTCGATTCCTGCGCGGCGGAGTTTCGCGCCGCCACCGCCTACCTGTACTCGACCTACGAGGAGGAGTGCGAGTCCGAGCCGACCGCGCGGCGGAAGATCGTCGTGCTCGGCGGCGGCCCGAACCGGATCGGCCAGGGCATCGAGTTCGACTACTGCTGCGTGCAGGCCGCGTACGCGATGCGCGAGGCAGGGTTCGAGAGCATCATGGTCAACTGCAACCCGGAGACCGTGTCCACGGACTACGACACCTCCGACCGCCTCTACTTCGAGCCGCTGACCCTGGAGGACGTGCTCGAGATCGTCCGCGTCGAGCGGCCCGAGGGGGTCATCGTGCAGTACGGGGGCCAGACCCCGCTCAAGCTCGCGAGGGCGCTGGAGGCGCAGGGCGTCCCGATCGTGGGGACCAGCCCGGACAGCATCGATCTGGCCGAGGACCGCGAGCGCTTCCAGCAACTGATCGAGGCCCGCGGGCTGCGCCAGCCCCCCAACCGCATTGCCCGGACCGCCGCCGCGGCGGCGGAGCAGGCGGCGGCGATCGGCTATCCCCTGGTCGTGCGCCCCTCCTACGTGCTCGGCGGGCGGGCGATGGAGATCGTCCACGACGAGGACGACCTCCTGGCGTACATGGCGCAGGCGGTGGAGATCTCCCCCGATTCGCCGGTGCTGCTCGACCGCTTCCTCGACGACGCGGTCGAGGTCGACGTGGACTGCGTGAGCGACGGGGAGACGGTGTTCGTCGGCGGCATCATGGAGCATATCGAGCAGGCCGGGATCCACTCCGGGGATTCCGCCTGCACCCTGCCCCCGGCCGGTCTCGGGGAGGACGTGCAGGCGCGGCTGCGCGAGCAGACGCGGCTCCTCGCCGGGGCGCTCGGGGTGGTGGGCCTGATGAACGTGCAGTACGCGATCAAGGACGGGGAGATCCACGTCCTGGAGGTCAACCCCCGCGCCTCGCGCACGGTGCCCTTCGTATCCAAGGCGACCGGCGTGCCGCTCGCGAAGATCGCGGCGCTGTGCATGGTGGGGCGCGGCGATCTCCGCGCACTCGGTCCCGGCCGGGAGCACGGCGTCGGCCACTACGCGGTGAAGGAGGCGGTGTTCCCCTTCGTCAAGCTCCCGGGGGTGGACACCCTCCTGGGCCCGGAGATGAAGTCCACCGGCGAGGTGATGGGGGTCGGGCGCACCTTCGGCGAGGCGTTCTCGAAGGCCCTGCTCGCGGCCGGGGACGAGCTGCCGGCGCGGGGAACGGTGCTCGTGAGCGTGCGCGACGGCGACAAGCGCGCTACCGTAGGGGTCTCGCGCGATCTCGAAGCGCTGGGCTACGGGATCGCCGCCACCCGGGGCACCGCGAACGCCCTGGAGGCGGCCGGGGTGCGGTGCCGCACCGTCAACAAGGTGCTGGAGGGCCGCCCGCACATCGTGGACATGCTGAAGAACGGCGAGATCGACATGATCGTGAACACCACCGAAGGCAGGCGAGCGATCGCGGATTCGTACGCGATCCGGCGCACCGCGTTGCAGTACCGGGTTCCGTACTTCACCACGATCGCGGGGGCGCGGGCGCTGGTGGAGGCGATCCGGGCCCCGGAGGCGCCGGCCGTGCGCGCGATGCAGGAGATCCACGCGGAGGCGGCGCCGTGAACCGCCGCCCGCTCACGAAGAGCGGGGCGCAGAAGCTCCGGGACGAGCTCCAGGCGCTCAAGACGGAGGCCCGGCCGAAGATCATCAACGCGATCGCGGAGGCCCGGGCGCATGGGGATCTGCGCGAGAACGCCGAATACCACGCCGCGAAGGAGCAGCAGGGCTTCATCGAAGGGCGGATCGCCGAGATCGAGGGATGGCTCGGCAGCGCGGAGATCATCGATCCGACCACCGTCAACGCCGGCGGCCGGGTGGTCTTCGGCGCGACGGTCGAGCTGCTGCACCTCTCCACCGACGCCGAGGTGCGGTACCAGGTCGTCGGCGACGCGGAAGCGGACATCGGCCAGGGGCTCATCTCGATCAGCTCCCCGATCGCCCGCGCCCTCATCGGCAGGGAGGAGGGCGACGTGGTCACCGTCGCCGCGCCGGACGGCGAGATCGAGTACGAGATCCTCTCCGTCGAATATCGCTGACCGGGCCGCTTGGCGATCCGGAAGCAGAGGAGGGTGCGGCCCGGACTTCCGGGCCATCCGGTGGCGCGGTTCACGAGGCATCCCGGGACGGGTCCATGGGACGGAAGGGCGGCAACGGTATGTGGCGGCGCGAGCGCCGGAACGACGCGTTCTTCCACGAGGCCCGCCGGCGCGGGCTGCGCTCGCGGGCCGCGCTCAAGCTCGAAGCCATCGATGCGCGCGATCACCTGTTCCGCGACGCGCGGGTGGTCGTGGACCTCGGCGCCGCCCCCGGGGGGTGGTCGCAGGTGGCCCGCCGCGCGCTCGCGCCCGGGGGGCGGGTCTTCGCGCTCGACGTCGCGGAGATGGAGCCGCTGGCCGGAGTCGAATTCATCGGGGGCGATTTCCTTCACCCGGAAACGGCCGCCCGGCTGGAAACGAGGGTCGGCCCGCGGGCAGCCGACCTTGTGATGTCGGACATGGCGCCCAATCTGAGCGGTACGAGGGCAAGCGACCAGGCGCGCTGGCGCGATCTCGCGGATCGCGCCGCAGGGTTCGCGGGCATCGTGCTCAAGCCCGGCGGCACCTTTCTCGTGAAGCTGTTCCAGGGCGAGGAGACCGAATCCTACCTGCGGGGGTTGCGCGAACGATTCGCAAGCGTCGCGGTCAGAAAGCCGGTGGCTTCGCGCAAGCGCTCAACCGAGGCCTACGCCCTCGCGCACGGCCTGAAACCGGCCGGAGGAGAAGGATGAGCGCGGGCGTATGCGGCTCCCACGTCCACCGTGAGGAAGATCCACGAGCCGGCGCGGGGCGAGCCTTCGGGCACGGGCGCATGAGGTATACTTTCGGCTTGGCCCTGCCCGCATGGACATTCGGATCGGAACGGGCGAGAATCGGGGAGAACCCGGTGCGCGGATTCAGTCGGTTGCATTCGGGAAAGCGGCGCCCACCGGAGCTCGTGCACACCGAGACGGACGGCCGCCGACGATCCCCCATCGATCATCTCCACTGCAAGAATCGGCATCGAGCAACATGGCAAAGAATCTGATCCTCTGGGTGGTCATCGCCCTGGTGCTGATGTCCGTCTTCAACAACTTCGGCCCGCGTCGAACCGGAACGGAGCAGGTCGACTACTCCCGCTTCATCGCCGACGTGAAGCAGGGGAGGGTGCAGAAAGTCGTCATCGAAGGACGCAACATCCAGGGCGTCCTCCAGACCGGCGAGCGGTTCACCACCTACACCCCGGAGACCGACAACAAGGCGCTGGTCGGGGACCTGCTCGAGAACGGCGTCGTCATCGACGCCCGCCCCCCCGAGCAGCAGTCGCTGCTGATGCAGATCTTCATCTCCTGGTTCCCGATGCTGCTGCTGATCGGCGTGTGGATCTTCTTCATGCGCCAGATGCAGGGCGGGGCCGGGGGGCGGGGCGCACTCTCGTTCGGCAAGAGCCGCGCCCGCCTGCTCGGAGAGGATCAGGTCAAGGTCACGTTCACCGACGTGGCCGGGGTCGACGAGGCGAAGGAGGAGGTGTCCGAGCTCGTCGACTTCCTGCGCGACCCCGCGAAGTTCCAGAAGCTCGGGGGCAAGATCCCGCGCGGCGTGCTGATGGTGGGGTCCCCCGGCACCGGCAAGACGCTCCTTGCACGCGCCATCGCGGGCGAGGCGAAGGTTCCGTTCTTCACGATCTCGGGGTCGGACTTCGTCGAGATGTTCGTCGGTGTCGGCGCATCGCGGGTGCGCGACATGTTCGAGCAGGCCAAGAAGCACGCGCCGTGCATCATCTTCATCGACGAGATCGACGCGGTCGGGCGCCACCGTGGCGCGGGGCTCGGCGGAGGGCACGACGAGCGCGAGCAGACGCTGAACCAGTTGCTGGTCGAGATGGATGGATTCGAGGGCAACGAGGGCGTCATCGTCATCGCCGCGACCAACCGTCCCGACGTCCTCGACCCGGCCCTCCTCCGTCCCGGGCGCTTCGATCGCCAGGTCGTCGTTCCGCTGCCCGACATTCGGGGCCGCGAGCAGATCCTCAAGGTCCACATGCGCAAGATCCCGCTCGACCGCAACGTCGAGGCCAGTGTGATCGCGCGGGGAACTCCGGGCTTCTCGGGGGCGGATCTCGCGAACCTCGTCAACGAGGCGGCCCTGTTCGCGGCGCGTGCGAACCGGCGTACCGTGGACATGGAACAGTTCGAGAAGGCGAAGGACAAGATCATGATGGGCTCGGAGCGGCGCTCGATGGTGATGAGCGACGAGGAGAAGCGTCTCACCGCCTACCACGAGGCGGGCCACGCGATCGTCGGCCTGCTGGTGCCGTCCCACGACCCTGTCTACAAGGTCACGATCATCCCGCGCGGGAGGGCCCTCGGCGTCACCATGTTCCTCCCCGAGGAGGACCGCTACAGCTACAGCAAGGAGCGGCTGGAGAGCCAGATCTCGAGCCTGTTCGGAGGGCGTATCGCGGAGGATCTGATCTTCGGCCCGGACAGCGTGACCACCGGGGCGAGCAACGACATCCAGCGGGCGACCGAGCTCGCCAGGAACATGGTGACGCGGTGGGGGCTCTCCGACAAGCTCGGCCCGCTCACCTACAGCGAGGAAGAGGGCGAGGTGTTCCTCGGCCACAGCGTCACCCGGCACAAGACGGTCTCCGACCAGACGCAGGACCTCATCGACGAGGAAGTACGCCTGATCATCGATCGCAACTACCAGCGTTCGACGAGGATCCTCCGGGAGAACGAGCCGCGGCTCCATCTCATGGCCGATGCGCTGATCCGGTACGAGACGATCGACACCGACCAGATCAAGGACATCATGGAAGGCCGCGAGCCGAGACCTCCGCAGGATCCCACCGACGAGACCCCTTCCGACGGCGATTCCCAAGCCGTGGAAGACGGGAGCGACGGAGAGTCCCCGGCCTCCGGATCCGGCTCCATCGGCGGACCCGCGAGCCTGCACTGATCACGGGCGCATTTCCCGGCGGCGTTCTGCCACGACATCCCTCCCGATGACGTCGAGGCCCGGAAGACACCCTGCCCGGGCACCGTCCGGGTCCGGCTCCCAAGAGACGTGTTTCGATCGGACCGCGGCGGCATCATGCGGCGGCGCTTCGACGAGCCGGCCGAGGTGGGCCGCGGCGCGGCGATGAGCGGAGCCAGGAAGTATTTCGGCACCGACGGGATCCGCGGCGAGGTCGGCCGGCCTCCGATCACCGTGGACTTCGTCCTGAAGCTCGGCTGGGCGGCCGGCACCGTGCTGGCCGGCGGCAGGCGCGGGAAGGTCATCATCGGCAAGGACACGCGGATCTCGGGCTACATGTTCGAGTCCGCGCTGGAGGCCGGACTCACCGCGGCCGGTACGGACGTCATGCTGCTCGGACCGATCCCGACGCCCGCGGTCGCCTACCTGACCCGCACCCTGCACGCCACGGCCGGGATCGTGATCAGCGCCTCCCACAATGCCTACTCCGACAACGGCATCAAGTTCTTCTCGGGGGACGGCGGCAAGCTGTCCGACGACGCGGAGCGGAAGATCGAAAAGGCGATCGATTCGACGATGGAGACGGTCGGCAGCACCGACATCGGCAAGGCGGTCAGGATCGGAGACGCGGCAGGCCGCTACATCGAGTTCTGCAAGAGCACGGTGCCGCAGGATCTGACCCTCCATGGACTCAGGATCGCCGTCGACTGCGCCCACGGCGCCACCTATCACGTGGCGCCCAACGTCTTCTCGGAGCTCGGTGCCGAGGTGATCGCCATCGGATGTACGCCCGACGGCCTGAACATCAACGACGGCTTCGGCGCGGTCGCACCGGGCGCGCTGTGCAAGGCGGTGCGGGACAGCCGCGCGGATCTCGGGATCGCGTTCGACGGCGACGGGGACCGGGTGGTGATGGTGGACGCCGATGGAGAGGTGGTGGACGGTGACGAGATCCTCTTCATCATCGCCGCGGCCCGCCACGAAAGCGGGCAGCTTGCCGGCGGCGCGGTAGTGGGCACCGAGATGTCGAACCTGGGGCTTGAAGAGGCGCTGCGCTCGCGGGGGATCGATCTGCACCGCGCACGGATCGGCGATCGCTACGTACTGGAGCTGATGCGCAAGCACGGGTGCACGGTGGGCGGCGAGGCGTCGGGGCACGTCATCTGCCTTGACCGCGTGACCACCGGGGATGCGATCGTCGCTGCCCTTCAGGTCCTTCACGTCCTGGCCCGATCCGGGCAAACGCTGTCCACGGCGAAGCGGGGCATGGCGAAGTACCCGCAGGCGCTACGTAGCGTCCCGGCCACGCGACACGCCGACTCCGATTCGAATCCGATGCTCGAGAAAACCCTCGCCGAGACACGGGAGGCGCTCGGCTGCGGCGGGCGGGTGCTGCTGCGGCCCTCCGGAACCGAGCCGGTGGTACGAATCATGGTCGAAGGTGCCGCGCACGCCGAGGTCGAGCGCCTTGCCGATCGGCTCGCCGAGGCCGCGGCCGAACGGCTCATGGGACCGTGAGCTCCGCTCCCGTCCACCGGCACGTATTCTTCGTGTCCGACAGTACCGGAATCACCGTCGAGACGCTCGGGAACGCCCTGCTCAGCCAATTCGATCACGTGGAGCTCGTCACCGCCACCATTCCCTTCGTCTCCGACGCAGCCCAGGCCATGGACGTGGTCGCGAGGATCGACGCGATCGGACGCGAGGGTCCCGAGCGCCCGATCGTCTTCAGCACCCTTGCCGATTCCACCTTGCGGGAAATCCTCTCGCATGCCGACGCGCTCGTGCTCGACATCTTCCAGGCGTTCATCGGGACCCTGGAGCAGGAGCTGCACGTCGGATCGAGCCACGCCCTCGGACGCTTTCACGCCGTCACCGACAAGGCGTCCTACGCGGATCGGATCGGCGCCGTGGAGTTCGCGCTCAACCATGACGACGGCGCCGGCGCGCGAAGCTACGAGGACGCGGAGGTCATCCTGATCGGTGTATCCCGATCGGGCAAGACACCGACCTGCGTCTACCTCGCGATGCAGTTCGGCATCAGGACCGCGAACTATCCCCTGACCGACGAAGTCCTGTCCCGTACGGCGCTGCCGGCGCCCCTCGTCGATCACCGCGCGCGGCTCTTCGGCCTCACCATCGATCCGGAGAGGCTGCGGAGGATCCGCTCCGAGCGGCGCCCGGGCACCGCGTATTCGTCGCCGTCGCGGTGCCGCACCGAGGTCCGCGAGGCGGAGTCGCTGTTCGCGCGCCACGGACTCCCGCACCTCGATACGAGCGCCGCGTCGGTCGAGGAGATCGCCTCGCGCGTGCTGCTGCGCACGGGACTGCGCCGGCACGCCTACTGAGCCGGACTGCGCGGATCCGATGGATCGGCGGAGCGGCGGCGGCGGGAACGAGACCGGATCCTTCGGGCCGGAGCTGATCGCCGAATTCACCGGCCGATTCCCCTCGAAGACCCGTTTCGTCGTCGCCTACAGCGGAGGCGCCGATTCGCTCGCCCTGCTCCATGCGTTCGTCCGAGCGAGGCGGAGCGCAGTGGTCGAGGCGGAGGAGGGCATGGCCGCCGGGGTGGAGCAGGGCGCGTCCGACGGAGTGGGACAAGGCGGTTGCCTGCGCCTGCACGCTGTCCACGTCGACCACCGCCTTCATCCGGATTCGCAGCGGTGGTCGCGTCGATGCATGGAAGTCTGCCGCCGTCTCGTGGTCGATCTGACGGTGCTCGACGCCGGGGCGCGGGCGAACGCCGGCGGGCGCGGTGACGAAGGAACGGCGCGCGCAGCCCGATACGAGGCGTTCGAGCGCTTCCTGCTGCCGGGGGACGTCCTCTGTACCGCCCACTCCGAGGACGATCACGTCGAAACGGTCCTGTTGAACCTGCTGCGCGGCGCGGGCCCTCGGGGCCTCGCGGGGATTCCGCGAGAGCGGCGCCTGGGCAAGGGAATCGTCGCACGGCCGGTCCTCGGCGTTCCCCGCACCGCGTTGCGCGCCTACGCCCGGGAGACCGGGCTCCCGCCGATCCACGATCCGGCAAACGAGGACCGCCGCTTCGCACGGATCACGTTGCGCAAGGAGGTGATACCCGTCATCGAGCGGCGATGGCCGGGGGCGCGGACGACGCTGGGACGCGCCGCGGCGCTCGGCCGGGAAGCCTCGGAGCTGCTGGATGCGCTCGCCGCGATCGACCTGGGGCCGGCGGGCGGCATCGGCGCCGATACGCTCGATGCCGCGGCGGTCGCGGCCCTCGACCCCGCGCGGCGGCGCAACGCCGTCTCCGCCTGGTTGAGAGCCCGGGGGATCGCACCGCCCGGGATGCACCGGGTCGAGCAGATCGTCCGCGAGGTCATCGGGGCGGGGCCGGAGGCGCAGCCGTGCATGGGACTCGGAGCCGTCGAAGTCCGGCGCTACCGGGGGCGCGTCCTGCTGGTACCGAGGGATCGGCTCGTGGTCCCGACAACCGCCCTTCGATGGCCGGTTCCGGAAGCCGTCACGCTCGACCACGGACATCTCGCGTGGGCATCGTGCCGGGATGGCGGGCTCGACGACGCGATTCGTGGCGCCGAGATCGTGGTGCGGTTCCGCGGCGGTGACGCTTCGCGGACGCCCGGGCGCTCCAATCCGTGTGAGGATCGCCCCGGACGAGCCGGGAACGTCTCCCCGGCGCGTGGACGGTCGCGTTCGCTCAGGAAGCGCTTCCAGCAGCTCGGGATCCCTCCCTGGGAGCGCGGGCGCATCCCTCTCGTGTACGTGGACGGTGTGCTCGCGGCCATCGGCTCGGAGTGGATCAACCCTCGGCTCGCGGCGGGACCTGGGGCGCCGGGCTGGCGTGTCGTGTGGACCCCGTGGCCCCGGAACCACCTGAGAGGGGGCCGATAGCCGGCTCCTGGCTGGAATGGGCCCGGATCTCGCGGCGGCGGCGCGAGCCTGGGTAGCGTGTCGTCCGGGCATCTCGCCCGATATGCTTCGAGTGCCGAAGGGCTCGGATTCGAATCACGCGTTCAGGTGCGGACCCCCCGGGACGTGATACGGGAAAGCAGGTGGCAAGGCGATGCCGCGTCGGGGAGGGGATAGAATCGCACCGCGGCAGGCCGGGCAGCTCCAGGACAGGATCAAGCTCCGAACCGGACCATGAGCAGGCGCATCGCGTACCGCACCTTCGGGTGCCGGCTGAACCAGTACGACACCGAGGCGATCCGCACCCTCGTCGGGGAGGAGGGCGGCCGCGAGACGGCCGGCCCGGGCGAGGCCGCCGACGTCTACGTGGTGAACACGTGCAGCGTTACTGCGCGGGCCGACGCGACGGCGCGCAAGGCGATCCGGCGGATCAACACCGAGCACCCGGCCGCGAAGATCGTGGTGACCGGCTGCTACGCCCAGCGTGCGCCGGAAGAGCTGGCGGCGCTGCCGGGGGTCGCGCTGGTGGTGGGGGCGGCGGACCGTGCCCGGGTCGCGGAGCTCATCGACGGCATCGATCGCGTCGGGGACCGCTCCCCGATCGTGGCGGTGTCGCCGATCTCCACCGCGAAGAGCTTCCTGGACGTGCCGATCACCGAGATGACCGAGCACAGCCGGGCCTTCGTCAAGGTGCAGGAGGGCTGCAACGAATCCTGCACGTTCTGCATCGTCCCCCGCACGCGCGGCGCCTCGCGGAGCCGCACTCCGGGGAGTGTGCTCGACCAGGTGCGCCGGCTGGTGGATGCCGGATACGTCGAGGTGGTCCTCACCGGGGTGCATATCGGCGACTACGGGCTCGATCTCCCCGAAGGGCGGCGCCTGCTGCCGGAATTGATCCAGCGCATCCTGGACGTCGAGGGCGTGGAGCGCTTCCGGCTCAGCTCGATCGAACCCGCGTCCCTCGGCGACGAGATCATCACCCTGATGGCCGGGTCCCCGAAGTTCGCGCGCCACTTCCACATCCCCTTCCAGAGCGGCAGCGATGCGGTGCTCGCACGGATGAAGCGGCGGTACCGGGCAGGAGAGTTCGCGGCCCTCGTCACCCGCATCGCGGAGCGCGTGCCGGACTGCGGGATCGGGACGGACGTCATCTGCGGCTTCCCCGGCGAGACCGACGAGGACTTCCTCCGCACCTTCGAGCACGTGGAGCAGCTCCCCATCACCTACGTCCATACCTTCACGTACTCGACGCGCCCCGGCTCCGAGGCGGAGCATTTCCCCGGCGCGGTGCCGGGCGAGATCGGGAAGCGCCGCACCCGCGCGCTGAAACGGCTCTCGGCCGAGAAGCACCGCCGCTTCGCGGAGCGGCACGTCGGAAGGACCGTCGAGGTGCTCATCGAGCCCGCGCGGCGCGGCGGCGCGGTTCGTTTGAAGGGATGGACCGACAACTACCTCAGGGTCGACCTCGGGGAAGGGGAAGGAGACGCGCGCATCGAGCCGGTCGAGATCACCGGGCTGGACGACGACGGCCTGGTCGGAACCTTCGCCCCTGCGCGCCGTCGGGCGGAAACGGATGCGCCGGCCGCGGGAACCGCACCGGATGAGCCGTCCCCCGGTGGGAAGAAGCCATCGGGGAAAAAATCCACCGGGCAACGGCTCGACCGAGGCCGTCCGCTACCCGGTGGATGGTAGTGCCGACGTCCTGGTCGGCGCCCGTCACGACTCCTGCGCGCAGCCATGCGGGTGGCCGCGTATCCGCTCGCCGGTGCAGCGACCCCGGGCGGCCACGCCCGCGGCGGCCCCGCCCGCGGCAGCCACGCCCGCGGCGGCCTCGCCCGCCCGCTCCCGGCCCGGTGTCCCCGACTTCTCCCTTCCTCCGGGACGGGAGCCCGGATTCGCGCGGCGGCGCCGACGATGCCGGTGGTGCTCACCCGCATTTGGAATCGCCACAGTTCAGGCAGGTCATGCACCCGTCCAGGCGGATGACCGCCTGCGTCTGGCATTTCATGCAGAGCTGTGCGCCTGCGGGGAACTCGCGTGGTCGGGGCTGGTTGACGGCGGAGCCCGCGCTCTCGTGCCGCATCCGCTTCTCCTCGACCAGCCGGCGTCGAGGCTCGTCGAGCGGCTCGTCTTCGATCAGCCCGATCGTGCGCATGTGGGCTTCGATGGCATCGCCGATCTCGGCGACCAGGGACGGCATGTAGCGCCCTCCCTTCTTGAAGTACCCGCCGCGGGGGTCGAACACCGAACGCAGCTCCTCGACGAGGAACGTCACGTCTCCACCTTTGCGGAACACGGCCGACACGATCCGCGTGAGCGCCACGATCCACTGGAAATGCTCCATGTTCTTGGAGTTGATGAAGATCTCGAACGGGCGCCTCTGCTCGTGTTCGGTGCCCGCGTTCAACACCACGTCGTTGATCGTCACGTAGAGGGCGTGATCCGACAGCGGCGTCTTGATCTTGTACGTCGAGCCGAGCAGCGTCTCGGGCCGCTCGATCTTCTCGTGCATCTGGATGACGTCGGCCTTGGGCCGGGACGGCACCGCGGCGGGCCTCTCTTCCCGAGGCTCGATTCCGTACTCGACGATCTTCTGGTTGATCCTGATGGCCATGGTCCTTCCTCTTGCGTGATGGTCATCCCTTCCGGTGCGCATCGGCGGCGCGCGTCTCCGTTCGCGGGATCCGTCGCCTCGGGCGCTCCCGGAGTCCGAGGATCCGCACCGCGCCCGCCGGATTCAGAATCTGCCGTAATAGCCCTCCTTGATCGCATCGTAGAGGTTCGCGGCGGTATGGACGTCGCCGTCATACTCGATCTCTTCGTTGCCCCTGGCTTCGACGACCGTTCCATCCTCCAGCGTGAACCGATAGGTCGTGTTCTCGAGGTCCTTCTCCTTGACGAGCACCCCCTGGAATGCGGACGGGTTGAAACGGAACGTCGTGCAGCCCTTCAGGTTCCGCTCGAAGGCGTAGAGGTAGATGTCCTTGAAGTCTTCGTACGGATAGTCGGTGGGGACGTTCGCGGTCTTGGAGATCGAGGAATCGACCCAGTGCTGCGCCGCGGCCTGGACGTCGACGTGCTGCCTGGGGGTGACGTCGTCCGCGGTCACGAAGTAGTCGGGGAGCGCGTGGGGCCCATCGTCGTCGTCGGGCATCGCCCGTGCATCGACGAGCTCGCGGTAGGCGAGCATCTCGAAGGAGAACACGTCGATCTTCTCCTTTGCCTTGCGGCCCTCGCGGATGACGTTCCGGGAGTAGTGGTGCGCAAAGCTCGGTTCGATCCCGTTGCTCGCGTTGTTCGCGAGCGAGAGGGAGATCGTGCCGGTCGGAGCGATCGACGTATGGTGGGTGAACCGTGCGCCTTGCTCTGCGAGCGCGTCGACGAGCCCGGGCTCGATCTCGGCAAGCCGTTGCATGTAGCGGCTGTACCGCGCATGCAGCACGCTGCCCTTGATCCGGTCTCCGGCCCGCAAGCCGTCTTCCGCCATCTCCGGGCGCCGCGCGAGCATCTCCGCCGTCACCTGGAAGGACTCCTCCATGAGCGGCGCGGGGCCCTTCTCCCGGCTCAAGGAGAGGGATGCCTTCCAGCCGGTGACCGCCAGCTCGCGCGTGACGCGCTCGGTAAACTCGACCGATGCATCGGAGCCGTACCTCGACCGCAGCATCGTCAAGGTCGAGCCCAGACCCAGATAGCCCATCCCGTGGCGCCGCTTGCGCATGATCTCGTCGCGCTGGGGGCCGAGGGGAAGCCCGTTGACCTCCACGACGTTGTCGAGCATGCGGGTGAAGACGGCGACGACCTCGCGGAAGGTCTCCCAGTCGAAGCGGGCGCGGCTCGTGAACGGGTCGAGCACGAAACGGGTGAGGTTGATCGAGCCGAGCAGGCATGATCCGTACGGCGGAAGGGGTTGCTCGCCGCACGGGTTGGTGGCGCGAATGTCCTCGCAGAACCAGTTGTTGTTCATCTCGTTGATCTCGTCGATCAGGATGAACCCCGGTTCGGCGAAGTCGTACGTCGACGACATGATGGCGTCCCAGATCCACCGGGCCCGCACGGATCGATAGACCCGGCACGCGACCTTTCCGGCAGGGTCGGCGACGTAGCCGTCGTCCACCGGCCAGTGCCGCCAGACCACCGACTCCGGATCGTCGAGGTCGACGCCGTCGTTCCCGACTTCCGACCGCGTGAGAGGGAACGCGAGCTTCCACTCGGCGTCGTCGCGGACCGCTTCCATGAACTCGTGGGTGATGAGCAGCGAGAGGTTGAACTGGCGGAGTCGTCCGTCCTCGCGCTTGACGCGGATGAAGTCGAGGACGTCGGGATGGCCCACGTCGAAGGTGGCCATCTGCGCACCCCTGCGCCCACCTGCCGACGACACGGTGAAGCACATCCGGTCGTAGATGTCCATGAACGACAGCGGCCCCGACGTATAGGCCCCGGCGCCGGTGACGTACGCGCCCTTGGGGCGCAGGGTGGAGAACTCGTATCCGATCCCGCAGCCGGCCTTGAGGGTGAGGCCGGCTTCGTGGACCTTGTCCAGGATGTCGTCCATCGAATCGAGGACGGTGCCGGAGACGGTGCAGTTGATGGTCGACGTCGCCGGCTTGTGCTCCAGCGCCCCCGCGTTCGACACGATGCGCCCGGCCGGGAGCGCGCCCTGGCGCAACGCCCACAGGAAGCGTCCGTACCAGAGGGAGCGCAGATCGTCGGTGGTCTCGACTTCGGCGATCGCTCTCGCAACGCGGCGCCAGGTGTCGTCGACGTCGCGGTCCAGGATCGCGCCGTTGCGCTTCTTCAGACGATACTTGCCGTCCCAGATGTCGAACGATGCCGCTTGCAGGGGGATTCCGGCGACGCCCGAGTCCTCCGCTTCGACATGGATCCGCCGAGCCAGCTTCATCGTCATGTCCCCTTGCCGAATCCCCGGCCAGTGCGAGCCGCCTCGATGACGGTCGATGCCCCGTTCCGCCGAACGGTTCCGGTGGCGCCCGCATCCGCGATTTCCGCGCCTGTATTCGGGAGGGACGAACCAAATCCTGCCGCCATGGTCCGGCGGCGCACAGGCTCGGCAGGCAGCCGGCCGTGCCGCATGGAAGAGCCTGGCCGATCGATTCCGGCTCGCCAACAGGCAATCGGCCATGGCCGCTCGACTTGTCGGCGTTCGTCCCGTCCCGTGTCGGAGAGAGTCTATAACACCGGAGCCCGGAGTCAAGCGGCGACACCACAGCTTGTGGCCGAGTGCCTCATGGAACCCAAGATGTTGTGGATTGTTCGGTGGACGGAGCGGGGAGACACCGTGGCAATACCTGTGGACAACTTCCCGGCCACGGTGTCCGCCGACCCTCCTTCGCAAGGACGTCCGGGCAGCCCCGAGCGGGAGGTTGCAGGCTCCGAGGTGGCGCGGGACCCTTCGAGCCGCACGTTGCGAAGGCCGGCCGGTGGTGGTGGCCGTACTCCGGGGCCCGCTTTCGAGCCGCCGGTTGGGAGGACCGGCTCGTGTCGGACCGGCTCGGCTTCAGTCGACGAGACTTTCGAGCACCTGGTCCACGTGGTCGCGCAATGCCGGCATGAGCACGTGGAAGGACGCCTCGATCGCCGGATAGTGCCGATCGAGGTCGTCGGCCGCTTCTGCGAGCCGATGACCGAATCTCGCCCGGCGGGCGAGTCCGGCGAACGCCCGATCGAGCCCGGCTCGGGTCGCGTACATGCCGAGCCACCGGCTTGCGAGCATGCGATCGAGACGTGCCCGGTCCCGGATCGGGATGGCGCCGGCTTGTCGCGCCGTTTGGGCGCAGACATGCTCGACGAAAGCGTCGAGGCTCACCGTCGAGTAACGTGCCCAGCTCCGGGCGAGGCAGTGGTCGAAGAAGACGTCGACGATCACCCGGGCGTAGCGCCGGCGGGGCGGCGCGACGTGCGCCATGCACGCCTTGAACGCGCGGTGGCGATCCGCGAATCGATCGATGGCACGGTGCAGCGCGACACCGATCACGATGCCGGGTGGCGCGGCCTCGTCCAACCTGCCCTTGATGAGGTCTGCGCAGACGTTCCCCGCCCGTATCTCGTCGTCGTCGGGCGACAGCAGCGCGTGGGCGAGAAAGTTCACCGCGTCGTGCCCGGCCGGGGCTCGACCGGCCGGGGCTCGGTCATGCCCAGGACTCGATCATGAATGGCCCGAAGCGTCCGGGCGGTGCCGGATCGCAATCCCGGACCCCACTCCGGCGATGCTCCGTCCCCGTGGTTCTCCGGCATCGGCCGGTTTTCCCCTGGAGGAGGGGCACGGCGATGGAGCCCAGGACAAGGAATGCCCGTGCACCGTACCGCATCCGAATGGCGTGGTACGAGCTCATGTCGAGACCGGATGCCTGCCGGGCGGCCTGGCCGGCCCGATCACGGGACGATCTGCGAGATCACGACACGGACCGGCGCGGTATCGGCGACCGCGACCGGTCCGGCGCCACCCTCGACGTCGCCGCTGGTGCGGTTGGCCGTCCCCGAGCGCGCGACGCGCGCGACCACCCGCACGTATTCCACGCTCGCAAGCGATCGAGACGGGATCATCGCATTCGATTCGTCGAGCGGGATGGTGGCGGGCAGGGCGCCCACCGTGGTGCGCGCCACGGCGACCGGGGGGCCGGTCCCGGACGGTGGGCGGGCGAAGACGAACACCGGCTCGCCGGCGTCGAGCTCGACCGCGAGGTCCGGTGCGAGACCGACCTCCACCACGATCCGTGCGACGCTCCCCGCTCCGGTTCCAGTCGCCGATTCGGCGGACTCGACGGCCCCGGAACGGACGGCCGGCGCCGGGCGCCCCGCACCGCGGACCTGCGCGAGCAGCTCGGTGACGATGGACTCCTCCCGGGATCCGGGCGGCTGGCGGGCGAGCAGCCGCTCCCAGCGCGCGATGGCGGTGTCCGTGCGTCCGTTCCGGGCCGCGGCGAATCCTCCGAGCCAGAGCGCTTTCTCGTGGTCGGGGTCGAGCTCCAGGGCACGGTCGAGCCGGTCGAGGGCGCTGGCCGGAAACCGGTTGCCGGCAACCCCTGCCTCCGCTTCCGCCCAGTCCGTCAGGAGGGCAGGGGAGTCCCCGAGCAGCGCGTGTGCCCGCTCGAAGGCGGTGACCGCTTCGCGGAAGCGCTCCTGCACCACCCGGGAGCGTGCGAAGAGGAGCCAGCCCTCGGCGTTGCCGGGATCGGCCGCGAGCTTCGCGGCCAGCGAATCGACCATCGCTTCCACGTCCGTCGCCGATTCGGGACCGCCGGCCACGGCCCGGGGCTGCTGTACCCGCGGGTCGATCCCCTGTGGTGAGCCGAGCCACAGATAGATCCCGAGACCGCAGACCGGCACGGTCAAGCCGACCGCGGCCGCCATCCAGCGTGGCGGAGGGCGCCGCCCGGCGCCGCCGGCCGCGTGCGCCGCCGGCGCCGCATCGACGTCGGCAAGCAGCCCGCGCTCCAGATCCTCGCGTAACGCCGCGTACCGATCCGCCCCGATCTCGCCCCGGCCACGCTCCCGATCCAGCTCCGCGAGCGCTCGCGATACAGTGCGACGTTCGCATCGCGAGCCGAATCGGGCGCGTCGTGCTGCGCGGTCCGGTCACGCAGCAGCGGCGGCACGAGCAGCACCAGCGCGGCTGCGATCATCGTCAAGGCCAGGAGCCAGAAAACAAGCATCGGAGAACCGTCGAAGATGGCCGGTCGGCGTCGAGCGCGTCCGGGAGCGGGAATCTATCGGGCACACGGCGTGCCGGCAAGGATTCGGCGCCAACGGGATCCGGCGTCCGTTCATCTATACTCCCCCCGTACTCCCCCCGTTGCTTCGGGGGTCGCCACCGTCCCGGTCGGGCCGGGATGCTCGTGTTCGAGCCGTGGGCTTGAACACGGTGGCGAAGAATCGTTCGCCGGCCGCCTTCGAGTGCCGGCGGCATCGACGCCTCGGGCGCAGGGCAGGACGCACAGCGTGGGACAGGAGCGGATGGCGCTCGTCGTGATTCTTGCCAGGGTGGCGAAATCCCGCGGCCGGCGCTCCGGGCGAAGGGCAGGGAGCACGGCGTGAGCAAGGGGAAGATCGCGCTCGTCGCGTTCATCGCGGTCCTCGTCGCCGCGTTTCTCTGGCTCGACCTCGGCCGCTATCTCGATCTGGCCTACCTCAAGTCCCGCCAGGCGGACATCGACGCGCTCTACCGGGAACATCCCGCAGCGGTGCTCGCCGCGTACTTCGCCGCCTACGTCGCGATCACGGGGCTGTCCCTGCCCGGCGCCGCCATCATGACCCTGGCCGGAGGAGCGGTGTTCGGGCTGCCGTGGGGCACCGTCATCGTCTCCTTCGCGTCCACGCTCGGCGCCACCATCGCCTTCATCGTCTCGCGATACATCCTGCGGGAGGGGGTCCAGCGACGCTACGGAGACCGGCTGAAGGCGATCAACGCCGGGGTCGAACGGGACGGAGCGTTCTACCTGTTCACCATGCGGCTGGTGCCGGCGTTCCCCTTCTTCGTCGTCAACCTGGTGATGGGACTCACACCGATGCGGACCCTCACGTTCGCGTTCACGAGCCAGCTCGGGATGCTCCCGGGGACCATCGTCTACGTGAACGCCGGCACCCAGATCGCGCGCATCGACTCGCTGCAGGGGATCCTTTCGCCTGCGCTCATCGGTTCGTTCGTGCTCCTGGGAGTCTTTCCCCTCATCGCGAAATGGATCGTCGGCGTCGTGAAGGCCCGGCGCCGGATCCGGCACCGCCCCGGAACGTGAATCGGCATGGCCGTTTCCCGGCGGCGGTTCCCGCCAACGCTCCGACACCCGTCGTGACCACGCGACGTCGCACCGGTTCCGGCGGCTGGCGGAGCGTCCGATCGTGGCGGGTCGATCGAACGTCCACGCGCCTGGCGGGAGCTGCCGGTCTCGCGGTCACCGCTTCACGGCATGACCGTCCCCGTCGGGCGAGCTCCCGTTTCAATCCGGCGCCCACATCTTCGCGACCGGAAAACGACTCGCTATAATCCTCGCGCTTCATACCGAACGAGCGAGTGCGGCCGCGGGGGATCCCCGCCCGGGCTCGACATCGCGCCGAATGCGCCCACATCCGGGGAGCGTGCGGCGAGAAGCCGGCGCGATGGTTCATCGGCTGCTTCGAGACGGGAGGCAGGAGATGGAGGCAAGACGACAACGCCAGCATCCGCTGGGTCTGCCGGGTACCTTCGGCCCGGGAATGGCGACGAACCGATCGGCCGGGAAAGAAGGACCGCGCCCGAACGGATTCGATCGCTGGCTCGTGCGGCGAATCGCCGCCAAGGTGGGCGGGCCCGACGTCGCGTTCGCCCTGTGGGACGGTGAAGACGCCTGCCGCCTGCCGGGCGAATGCCACGGGCGCATCATCTTTCGTGATCGCGGCGCATTGCTTTCGGCGGTCCTGAATCCCGAGCTTGGATTCGGGGATGCGTTCAGCGCAGGGCGCATCGAGGTCGAGGGCGACCTCGTCGACGTGCTCGCGCGATGTTATCGATGCATGGATCGCGCGGGTGCGGCCGCCGCCAAGCGCAGCCTGCTGGGCCGACTGCCGAAGCCGCGTCCCAACACCACCACCGGCTCGCGCCGCCACATCCACCACCACTACGATCTGGGCAACGACTTCTACCGCCTGTGGCTCGACGAGGAGATGGTCTACACCTGTGCGTACTACGACACGCCGGAGGCGACCCTGGAGCAGGCGCAGCGCGCGAAGTTCGACCACGTCTGCCGCAAGCTGATGCTCCAACCGGGTCAGCAGGTCATCGAAGCCGGTTGTGGATGGGGCACCCTCGCCCTGCACATGGCGCGCGAATACGGCGTCAGGGTCCGCGCCTTCAACATCTCGCAAGAGCAGGTCGCATACGCGCGCGAGCGCGCGGCGCGCGAGGGCATGGACGGGACGGTGGAGTTCGTGCAGGACGACTACCGCAACATCGAAGGCACCTGCGACGCGTTCGTCTCGGTGGGCATGCTGGAGCACGTCGGCGTCCGGAACTACCCGGCCCTCGGCGAGGTCATCGCCCGCACGCTCAAGCCGAACGGCCTCGCCCTCATCCACAGCGTCGGCCGCAACCGTCCCACCCCGGTCAACGCATGGCTGGAGCAGCGGATCTTCCCCGGCAGCTACCCCCCGAGCCTGCGGGAGATGATGGCGATCTTCGAGCCCTTCAACTTCTCCATCATCGACGTCGAGAACCTCCGGCTCCACTATGCACGCACGCTGCGCGAGTGGCTGGCGCGTTTCGACCGCGCGGCGGATACGGTCCGGGCGATGTACGACGAGGAGTTCATCCGGGCGTGGCGGCTGTACCTGGCGGGATGCTCGGCCGCGTTCTTCGCCAATTCCATCCAGCTCTTCCAGGTGGTCTGCGCACCGTCCGCCAACAACGACGTCCCGTGGACCCGCGCCCACGTCTACCCGCCGGCGTCCGCAGCCGGGTCCGCCCCCGCGGGCGGCTGAGCGATGCGGACCTTCGACGCCATCGTCGTCGGTGGCGGCCCGGCCGGCTCCGCCTGTGCGGAACGCCTGGTGCAGGCGGGCGCGTCGGTGCTGGTGCTCGACCGCGCGGAGTTCCCCCGCACCAAGCTCTGCGCGGGATGGATTACCCCGGAGGTGGTGGAGGACCTCGCCCTCGACGTGGAGGCGTACCCGCACCGCTTCAACACCTTCAACGGGATCGTGGTGCACATCAAGTGGCTGAAGTTCACCCTGCCGAGCGTGCAGCACTCGATCCGACGTTACGAGTTCGACGACTACCTGCTGCGTCGCAGCGGCGCCCGATGCCTCGTGCACAACGTGCGCACCATCGAGTACGGCCCGGCCGGCTTCGTCGTGGACGGGGCCTTCCGGTCGAAATACCTCGTCGGCGCCGGCGGCACCCGCTGCCCCGTCTACCGCACCTTCTTCCGCGACGCCAACCCCCGCGCCCGCGAACTCCAGGCCGCGACCTACGAGCACGAGCTCGCCTACGCCTGGGACGACGAGCGTTGCCACCTGTGGTTCTTCGAGAAGGGGTTGCCGGGGTACGCATGGTACGTCCCCAAGGCGGACGGGTACCTGAACTGCGGACTCGGGGCGATGGCGGAGAAGCTCAAGGCGCGCGGGGAGGACGTCAAGCGGCACTGGAGCCACTTCGCCGGGGTGCTCGCCCGCCGCGGGCTCGCCGTCGGGGCAGGGTTCGCGCCCAAGGGCTACAGCTACTACCTGCGCGGCGGGGTCGAGACGGTGCGGATCGGGAACGCCTTCATCACCGGCGACGCGGCCGGCCTCGCCACCCGCGATCTCTGCGAAGGGATCGGCCCCGCGATCCGCAGCGGCCGTCGCGCCGCGGAGTCGATCGTCGCGGGCGCGCATTACCGCCTCGACGACCTCGCCGCCTACAGCTCGGACGTCGGATTCGTGCGGTGGCTGCTCGAACGGGCGTTCGCGGGCGGCCGGCTCCGCGCTTCGGAGGGATTGCCCGCGAAGGAAGCGGCAGGCGCCTGAACCGCATCCCGTGATCCGGCTCGACGGCGTCGAGCTTCGCCGTGGCGGGGCGCGGGTGCTCGGGGATGCGAGCCTGGTGGTCCGGCGCCGGTGGAAGGTCGGGGTGGTGGGGGCGAACGGCGCCGGCAAGTCCAGCCTCCTCGCTCTGCTGCTCGGCGAGCTGGAGCCCGATCGGGGCGAAGTCGAGCTGCCTGCCGAGGTCACCGTGGCGACGGTGGCCCAGGAAGCGCCGGGCGGCGA
This sequence comes from Gammaproteobacteria bacterium, assembly GCA_965204915.1. GTDB lineage: Bacteria > Pseudomonadota > Gammaproteobacteria > HK1 > HK1 > HK1. The sequence goes on from OZ242023.1 coordinate 2,181,502, forward strand.
CGTCCCCCTCATCGACTACGTGGTCTGCGGCGATCCGCGCATCGCGGCGATCCGCACCCGGCTCGCGGACGCCGGAGCACGTGGCGACGCCGCGGCCGAGGCGGCGGCGCATGCCGAACTCGAAGCCGTCCACGGCTACGCCGCGGAAGCCGGCGCGAACCGCATCCTGCGCGGGCTCGGCTTCGCGCCGGACGACGGGCCGCGGCCGCTGGACACCCTCTCCGGCGGCTGGAGGATGCGCGCCGCGCTCGCCCGCACCCTGGCCGCCCCCTCGGACCTCCTCCTGCTCGACGAGCCCACGAACCACCTCGACCTCGATGCGGTGGTCTGGCTGGAAGGCTGGCTGCGGCGCTACGCCGGAACCCTGCTGCTCATCTCCCACGACCGGGAGTTCCTCGATCCAGTCGTGGACCACGTGGCCCTCGTCGCCGGCGGCCGGATCGCCCTCTACACCGGGGACTACAGCGCGTTCGAGCGGTTGCGCGCCGTCGAGATAGAGCACTCGCGCCGGGCCGCGGACCGCCGGCGGCGCGAGCGCGCGCGGATCCAGGCGTTCGTCGACCGCTTCCGCTACAAGGCGAGCAAGGCGCGGCAGGCCCAGAGCCGGCTCAAGGCGCTGGAGCGGATGCGGGCGGTGGCGCCCGTCCCGGTGGAGAGGCGCTTCGCCTTCGACTTCCTCGAACCGGAGCGTTCGCCCCGGCCGGTGGTGAAGCTGGAGGCGGCGTCGTTCGGATACGGCGGCCACCCCGTGCTGCGCGAGGTGTCGATGGCTCTGGCCCCCGGGGATCGCGTGGCCCTGCTCGGGGCGAACGGGACGGGCAAGTCCACCCTGATGCGCGGCGTGGCGGGGCGGATCGCGCCGGGCGCCGGCGCGGTCGAGCGTTCGCCCGATGCGAAGATCGGCTACTTCGCCCAGCACCGGCTCGATCAGCTCGACCCCCACCGCACCCCGCTGGAGCTGGCGCGGGCCGCCGCGCCCGGGATGCGGGAGCAGGAGATGCGCGACTTCCTCGGCGGGTTCGGGTTCGGGGCCGCGCCGGCGACGAGCCGCATCGCGCCGCTCTCCGGGGGCGAGAAGACCCGCCTCGCGCTGGCGCTGCTGGTCCTGGAGCGTCCCAACCTGCTCCTGCTCGACGAGCCGACGAACCATCTCGACCTCGACATGCGCCAGGCGCTGGCGCTGGCGTTGCAGTCGTACTCCGGCGCGCTCGTCCTGGTCTCCCATGACCGCCACCTGCTGCGGCTGGTGAGCGATTCCCTCTGGCTCGTCGCGGATGCCGGCGCCGCGCCGTTCGAGGGCGATCTCGACGACTACCGGCGCTGGCTGTCGGAGCGTCCCTCGGCGGCCCGTGGCCGGGACGCAACGGCCCGCGGTCGAGACGCGGCGTCGGGATCACGCCCTTCGGGCACGGTGGCGGTGGACGGCAGGGACAAGGTGGCGGGATCGGGCCCTTCGGATACGGTGGCGGCGAGCGGTCCGGACAAGGTGGGAGTATCACGCTCCTCGGGCACGGTAGCGGCGGGCGCCGGCGCGGCGCCGGACCGGCGCGAGCGCCGGCGGCTGGCGGCGGAGGAACGGCGCCGGATCGCCCCGCTCAGGCGCGAGATCGACTCGCTGGAGCGTCGACTGGCCGCGCTGGGCGAGGAGCGGGCGTCGATCGAGGCGACCCTGGCCGATGCCGCCGTCTATGACGATGCCGAGCGCCCGCGGCTGCACGCGCTGATCGTGCGCCGCGGTCGGCTGCACGCGGAGATCGCGGAAGTCGAATCACTCTGGCTCGAAAGGAGCGAGCAACTCGACGCGATGCACGGACCCACGCCCGGGGCAGCGTCTGGCATGGAGTAGCGCCGTCGGCTGTCGGCGGTGGGAGCGGGCCGGCTCGCCCGGCCGAAGCGTCACGCAGGATGCAGTGAAGGGAGTCCACCCGGCACGGGGGCACTACGGCGCCGTGCCGGCGGCGACCCGATCTCGCGGGGAAGCCGGGCGGCCAGCGACTCTCCGGTCCAGCCGGCCGCTTCGGCCGCCCACAGCGCGCGATCGAGAGCCAGGATTGCCTCGACGAACGGTTCCCCGGCATCCGATCCGCCGTGGACCCGCGCCGCGAGGTCGGCGAGGTCGCGGGGAGGAGACTCGGGCCAGACTGTTTCGGCCCAGTCGAGCAAAGCGTCGCGGGCTGCGCGCGGGGAGGCGGCGCGGCATGCCTCCAGCACACGCCGGCGCGCTGCGGCGGCGTTCCGCGGCGACCCGGGGGATACGGGTTCCGGTGGTGCGGAGCCACCGCGGCGAAGCCGGCCGCGAGCATGCAGCAACACCCCCAGCGTCCCCAGCCACGCGATGGCCAGGGCCGCGCTGAGACCCTGCCAGAGCCGCCGGTCCGATGCGGCCGTTTCCAGTACGGCGGCGTCCGCCTCCGGTACGTCGGCGAGCGCGGGGCGGAGCGGCTCCCCGATCGCCGGCGCCGCCGCCACGTTCAGCGTCCGGGCCGGGATCAGGGCGGTGCGTGGCGCGTCCGCCTCGACGTCCCACCACTCCACCCGCAGCTCCGGAAGCGTCAGCTCCCCCGCCGCACCCGGCACCATCGCGATGCGCTGGACGCGCGTTCCGTGCACGGCATCGCGGCCGGCGCGGGTCTCGATGGACGGTTGGTCGGGATAGACCCGCACGGAGCCGAGCTCGGGAAGATCGATCGGCGGAAGCTGTTCGCCGGCAAGCCCCGTCGCGCCGAGTCGCAACGTCCAGGTGATCGGCTCACCCACCACGAGGCGGGGCGGGTCCTCGGGCCATTCTTCGGCCAAGGTCAGCGCGCGGGCCGGTAGCCACGGAGACGCGGCGGCAGGGGAGCGGGGTTTCACCGTCACCTCGGCCGGCTGCGAGGCGAGGCGTACCCGCCGTCCTTCGCCGAACAGGCGGCCGAGGGCCGGTGCGGTGCCGGTCTCGGCGATGCGCGCGTCGAGCCGGAGCGCGGGCAGGGCGAGCTGCCCGCTCGCCTGGGGGAACACCGCGAAGCGGCGCTCGATGACCCGGTAGCGCCGGCCGCCGATGACCCTGGTGTACGTCGCATCCTTGCCGAGCCGGTGGGTGACGGCGCCATCGGGAGCGAAGTCCGAGAGCGCGGCCTCGAGGAACTCCACCGCCCGGTAGATCCGGATGGTGTACGTAAGCTGGGACTGGACGTAGACCTCCTCCGGCGCAAAGTCCGTCTCGATGAACACGTCGCGCCCGCCCGGCACGTCTGCCGCCGTGGCAGGGAGAACCTCCAGCTCGATCACCGGGCTGGTCATGGGCCCCACCCGCAGAGGGCCGGCGGTGAGCCGTCCCGAACGTCTGGGCGCCAGCTCGAAGATCCACTGGGTCCGGGCGCTCCGGTCGCCGTTGTCGATGGTGATCCGGGTGCTCGTCGACCGTCCGAGGACCTCGAAGTCCCGCCGGAGCGACTCGACGTCGGGCTGTGCGCCGCCGACTTCGGCGTCCGCTTCGACGATCAGGCGCACCGTCTCATCGGCACGGATCGGATTGCGCTCGAAACGGAGATCGAGGGTCCGGGCCCAGGCATCGGCCGGGGCGAACCCCGCGAGCGACACGGCCGCGACGATGGTTGCGACCGCCGCCACCCTTGCCGGGAGCGCCCGCGGGCTCATGCGCATCGGATCCGGCGCTTTTGCGGCGGCGAGTGCCGCGGCACGTCGAAGGTGCGCTCGCGCGCGTGGAGAGCGTCGGGCAAGGCGATGCAGGCGCGGATCCGGGCCGCCACCGCCGCGACCGGAAGCGCCCATGCACTCATGCGTGTCGGATCCAGCACTCGCATGCGGCAAGTGCGCGTGGCACGTCGAAGGTGCGCTCGCGCGCATAGGGTGCATCGAGCAGGGCGGCGCGGGCGGAAGCCTCCAGCCCGGGGAGGCCCGATTCGAGCCAGGCGATCCATCGCTCGCCGGCCAGTCCCGCCACCTCTTCACGCGGGTGGCGGGCGAGGGCGACGCGGCGCACGAGGGTGGACAGCTCCATCGCGATCTCCGCGCAGGGAGCGCCGGCCGCGTGGTGGGCACGCAGGATCCGCAGGCTCGCGAGCGCCTCGCGCCGGAAGCGCGCCGCGCGCCACCGGCGCACGGCGATGATCCCGGCCGCGACCATCACCAGCATCGCGAGGATGCCGGCCGCGAGCCACCCGGGCGCCGGTGGCCAGAACCCCGGCGCGGCGGGGGCGTGGATGTCGCGCAGCGCAGCGAGCGGATCGGATGGGTTCATTGGAGTGGATTCATCGGAGGGGGGCGATGATCGCATCGACGGCGAAGGGCGCCGGCGCGAAACAGGGCGACGCACTTCTGGCGGAAGCCGGGGGTATGGACGGCGCGCACGGTGGCGGATGGATCGCCGGGCTCATCGGGGCGGATCCACCGGAGCGTGCAGGGCAGGGCGATCGGAACGGACGGAGCGGGAGCCCGGACGGCCGCTCCGCCTGCCCAGCGTCTCGCGAAGCACGACCGGTACGTTGTCGCCGCAACGCAGACGCACCAGCACCGCGCCGGTGCGTCCGCACAAGGAGGTGATCCGGGTCTCGATGGCGCCGAAACGGCGCGACAGGGCACGTACGACCTCGCTTGATCGCGTATCGAGAACCGTGGTGCGCCGGCCGTCGCCGATCGGGTAGCGGGCCGGCGGTGGGGGAGCGGATTCGAGCCGGTCGTAGACCCATACACAGAGCAGATCGTTGTGCTCTCGCAGCTTGGCGAGCTGCTGAACCGTCGGGTCCCGCAGCCCGCTGAAGTCGCTGACGACGATGATCAGGGTTCCGGGCCGCGCGACCCGGCGCGCGCGCGACAGTGCGGTCTCGATGCCGCCGGTCGCGGTTCGATCCCCTGCTGCGGTTCGATCCCCTGTCTCGGTTCGATCCATGCTCTCCCCGGCCCCGTCCTGGAATCCGGCGAGGATCCGGAAGAGGGCGAGGACACCGTGCCGCCCACCCTCGATGCGGGATTCGGCCGTCCGTCCGCCGGCGAATGCGAGCCCGCCGACCCGATCGCCGTTCGCCACCGCGGCCCATGCGAGCAGCGAGGCCGCCTCTGCCGCCACCACCGACTTGAACGCCCGACGGGTGCCGAAACGCATGTGCTCGCCGAAGTCCACGACGAACAGGACCGGACGATCGCGCTCCTCGTGGAACAGCTTCGTATGGACGCGGCCGGTGCGCGCGGTCACCCGCCAGTCGATGCTGCGGATGTCGTCGCCGGGCAGGTAGACCCTCGATTCGGAGTACTCCATCCCGCGGCCCCGGAGCCGCGACACCCGTACCCCGGCTCGACCGCCGCGGTTGGAGCGATGCGCATCCAGGGACAGGCCGGCGGCGCGCTCGCGCAGTCCGACGAGATGCGCGGTGGAGAACGTCACCCCCGCCAGCCCTCGCGCTTCGCCGGTTGCCGCAACGGAGGTGCCGGCGGGCCGAACGGAGTCCGCCGCGGACCGTTCGCGAGCGCTGCCGGCCGAAGCCGGCGCATCGAGCCGCAGGGCAGTGTGCCCGGCGCTCACGGTATCGCCACCCTCGAGAGCAGCGCATCGACCACGTGGTCCGCGTCGATGCCGTCGGCCTCGGCGTCGAAGCTCGTCAGCACCCGGTGCCGGAGCACGTCGTGGGCGAGCGCCTGGATGTCGTGGGGCGCGACGTAGTCGCGGCCGTCCAGCCATGCATGGGCGCGCGCGCAACGATCGAGCGCGATGCTCGCGCGCGGGCTCGCCCCGAACGCGATCCAGCGCGCGAGATCGTCGCCGTAACGGGCCGGGGTCCGCGTTGCGAGCACCAGCTCGACGAGGTAGCGCTCCAGCGGCTCCGAGAGATGCACGTCGAGCACCTCGCGCCGCGCTTCGAAGATGACCGCAGCCGCCACCCGGGAAGCATCGCGGGCTTCGCCATGCGCCTCGGTCGAGCGGCGCGCCTCGTCGCGCGCGAGACCCAGGATCGCCTGCTCGGCTTCGCCGGTGGGGTAGTCGATCCGCACGAAGAGCAGGAACCGGTCGAGCTGCGCCTCGGGCAGGGGATAGGTGCCCTCCTGCTCGATCGGGTTCTGGGTCGCCATGACGAGAAACAGCGGCGGGAGCCTGTACGTGGTCCGCCCGACCGTGATCTGGCGCTCTCCCATCGCTTCCAGCAATGCGGACTGCACCTTCGCGGGAGCCCGGTTCACTTCATCGGCGAGCAGCACGTTGTGAAACAACGGACCGTGCTGAAACACGAAGCTGGCGTTCTCGGGCCGGTAGATCTCGGTGCCGGTCAGATCGGCGGGAAGCAGGTCCGGCGTGAACTGCACCCGATGGAAATCGCCTTCGATGCGGGCGGCGAGCTCCTTGACCGCGGTCGTCTTCGCGAGTCCCGGCGCACCCTCCACGAGCAGGTGGCCGTCGGCTAGCAGGGCGATGAGGAGCCGATCGACGAGCGCTTCCTGGCCGATGATCCGTGTGCGCAAGGCGTCGCGAAGCCGCACGAACGTGCGATGCGCGGGCGGCGCCTCCTGCTTCGGAACGATGGCCTGGTTCATCTCGTCGATGGCGGCGGGGGACCGTTGACAACGGGATCTTAGCGCATGGAGGACGTGGCGCAGGCGGATGGCGCGTCCGGTTGCCGCGTGCCTGCCTCAGTCCCGCCGGAGCGCATCGGTGACCGCGATCGGGGTCGGGTAGCGCATCATGATCAGGTAGCTGGAGACGATGAAGGTGAGAAGGGTGGCCGCGTGCGCGGTGTACGCGGCGTGCTGGCCGATGATGCCGCCTCCCGACGCGATGACCGCGATGAGCAGCGAGAATTCGCTGATCTGCCCCAGCCGCACGCCGATCTCGCGCGAAAGCAGGTGGGGCTCGCCCTCCCACTGCAGCAGCCACCGGAAGACCGCCGGCTTCAGCACCAGCATCAGGCCGCCCAGGCAGGCCGCGGGGAGCGCGACCTCGGCGAGCACGGGGAGCGGAAACCCCGCCCCGAGCGCGAAGAAGAACATCACCAGGAAGAAGTCGCGCAAGGGCTTGAGGGATTCGGCGATGAACGTCGCGACGGGGCTGCGGGCGAGGGCGACCCCGGCGACGAAGGCCCCGATCTCGTGCGAGAGCCCCATGGCATGGCCGAGCTGGGAGATGCCGAGGCACCAGCCGATCGCGACGAGGAAGACGTACTCCCGGATCCGGTCGAAACGGCCGATGAGGGGCATCAGGATCCACCGCTCCATCGCCACCGCCACCGCGACGATCGCCGGCAGCGCCGCCGCGAGGCGCAAGGCGTCCAGCGCCGAGTGCGAGGGCCGGGACGCCGCATCGAGGCCGAGCAGGATGACGATCGCGATGACGTCCTGGAGCAGCAGCACGCTGATGATGACCTCGCCGGCGTGCCGGTGGTGCAGGGCGGTCGTCGGCAGCAGCTTCAGCCCGATGATCGTGCTGGAGAACATCGAGGCCGCGCCGATCACCAGCACCTCGGGCAGGGAGAAGCCGAACGCGAAGGCCACCGCCCCGCCCGCCGCCGCGAACACGAGGCAGCTCGCGAGGGTGACCACCGTCGCCTCGCGCATCATCCGTACGAGCTTCTGGGGGTGAAGGTTCAGGCCGAGCAGGTACAGCAGGAAGATGATCCCGACCTCGCCGATCCCCTGCGCGGTCGTCGCGTCCTCGATCAGCCCGAGCCCCCACGGCCCCACCAGCACCCCGAGCGCGATGTATGCGACCAGCATGGACTGGCGCGCGAACAGCGCGAGCCCGGCGATGACCGCGGCTCCGGTGAAGATCAGGAAGATCGTGAACAGGATGGATTCGCCGTGCACTGGTCCTCCGGGTCGTCCCGGCTCGTGGGCGGCGCGGCTCCGCCCGGGGCGGTCCCTACCGGTGTTCCGGGACGACGATCCGGGCCGGAGGCACGCCATGTCCCCGGCCCGGAACGCAAAGCCGCTTCGGGTGGGCCGACCTCCGATGGTCCGGGCACCCCACTCCGGTCCGGGGGGCCGCCGCTACCTCCACCGCCTCGCCGAGCGCCTGGCCAAGGCCGGGGAGCCGGAGGGGAAGGGGATACCCATCGGCCACGGCGGTGGTCAGGGCGTGGCGACGTGGGCCAGGACCTCGAGGTGCGCCGCCACGCACTTCGGCAGCACCTCGACGTTGTATCCGCCCTCCAGCAGCGACAGGATGCGCCCGCCGCAGTGCCTGTCCGCGAGCTCCATGATCCTCGCGGTCATCCAGCGGAAGCATTCCGTGCCCAGCCGGACCTGCGCGAGCGGATCGGCGGCGTGCGCATCGAAGCCGGCGGAGAGGATCACGAACTCCGGGGCGAAGGCGTCCGCGGCGGGCAGGATCCGGTCGGTGAACGCCTGGTGGTACGCCTCGTCCCCGGCTCCGGCCGGCACCGGGCAGTTGACGGTCGCGCCGGCGCCGCGCCCGGTCCCGGTCTCGGAGGCGGCGCCCGTGCCGGGGTAGAACGGATACTGGTGGATGCTGGCGTACATCACCGAGGGATCGTCCTCGAAGGTGTGCTGGGTGCCGTTCCCGTGATGGACGTCGAAATCGAGGATCAGGACCTTGTCCACGCCGTGGGCGCGCTGGAGGTAACGGGCTGCGATCGCCACGTTGTTGAAGAGGCAGAAGCCCAGGGCCATGCTCCGCTCGGCATGGTGTCCGGGGGGGCGGCTCAAGGCGAAGCCGTTCTCGACGTCTCCCGCCACGATGCGATCGGCCAGCGCGAGGGCGCCGCCCGCCGCGAGGCGGGCCACGTCGCTGCTCCGGCGCGAGATCCCGACGTCGGCGACGTCGAGGAAGGGTGCGCCGGCCCGGCAGGTCTCCTCCGCGCGGGCGATGTAGCCCGCGTCGTGCACCGTCTCGATCCAGGCCGGATCCGCGGCCACCGCGTCGATGCGCACCAGATCGCCGAACCATTCGCGTCCTTCGAGCCAAGCCATCGAGGAGACGAGGCGTTCGCTACGTTCCGGGTGGCCGCGGCCCGCATCGTGATCGAGGAAGCGCGGGTCGTAGAGAAATCCGGTGGTCATCGTCCGCCTTGCTCCTGTACGTGCAGCTCCGTGCGGTACCGACGGGCCTTCTCGACGTAATGACGCGCGATGCGCTCGATGCCGGCGGCGTCCTCTTCGGTCAGGGTGCGCACGACCCGGGCCGGCGATCCGACCACGAGCGACCGCTCCGGGACCACCTTTCGTTCCGGAACGAGCGCACCCGCTCCGACGAGGCTGCCCCGACCGATGACCGCGTGGTTGAGCACCACCGCCCCGATCCCGATGAGCGCGCCATCTTCCACCGTGCACCCGTGGAGCGTCGCATGGTGGCCCACGCTCACGTTCGCGCCCAGGGTGAGGGGAACGCCCTCGTCGACGTGGAGGACCGCCGCATCCTGGACGTTGGTGCCGTCGCCGATGGTGATGACGTCGTTGTCGCCGCGAACGACGGCGTTGAACCAGACGCTTGCGCCGTGGCCGAGGATGACCGAGCCCACCACCACCGCGTTGTCGGCAACGTGGACGTCCCCGTGCGTCTGCACCCGGCGGTCGCCAAGGGAGTAGATCATGGTTGCAAGGCCCGTGTGCGGGACGGCTCGCGCCGGCCCGATACAGGTAGTCTACCCGCTCGCCGGGGCGCCGTCGTTCATGGCCGCCCCGTGTCTCCGCACGGTGGCTCCGACTGTTTCGGCGCCGGTCTGGACCGTGCGCTTCGAATGTGACGCCGAGTGGGACCCGGCCGGCAAGAATCCCGGCGCAGGGGTGCTCGTTGCGGCTCGGGCTTGCACGGAGCGGATCCCCGACCGGGCTTCGGGTGTGGTCACGTTCTTCGAGAGATGATTGATGAATTCAGGATAATCAAATAGATACAGGATATTTCTCATGTGCATTCCAGATCGCGTCCATCTTCGTGGATCTTCTACCGGCCGGTTTCGGAATCGTCCATGGAAATCAGTGACTTGCACGAATCCCTTACCTAATGGCTCACGACCACGGAAATTCTACTTCACTGATCTTTCAGGAATTTTCCGATCGGCGGGAAGTACCGCCCGCCCGGCGCCCACCGCCTTGCGTCCATTCGTTGCGCGTCGGGTCCGGATCGGCGAATGCACGCGCCCATCGGATCCATTCGCGCAGCTCGCGGTCGTATCCGGCCAGCGACGGATCGCCTTCCCGGGTGAGCGCGCGAACCAGCCGGCCGAGACCGCGGGGCTCGGCCGGAGGCGGCAGTCTGGCGAGCGCGTGCACCGCGAGGGTACGGGCGGCATCGGCCTCGTCGCGGCGGACGTGGAGCCGGATGAGGAGGCGCAACGCCTCGAAGTGGTCCGCGTCGGCCGCGATCGATCGCATCGCGTACTCGAACGCCTCGTCATCGGCGCCGAGCCGTTCGTGGCAGAGGCCCAGGACGTGGAGCGTGTTGGGATTCTCGCCGACGTGCAGGAGAAGCTCGTCGAGATGGCGGATCGCGGCCCGGTAGCTCTTGAGCCGGAAGGCGTGCGCCGCCTTGCGCTCGATCCTCGACCTCCGCGAGAGCCAGCCGGGCATCGTCAGTCGGCGCCGGCGCCCGGACGCGCCCCACCGGCAGGCACGACGCCACCGCCGCCGGCTCGCATCCGTTGCCGCGGCGCAATGCACGTGGGGGACCTCGAATCGTCCGGGAGCACGGATGGATACGGATCGTTGGCCACGGATTGGGTCGAAACCGGCGTTTCCCGGGTAGTATCCTCCATCACCCGAGTCCGCCGACAGCCCGCATTTCCCATCAGCCCCCGGCTGCGGGCCCTGGTGGGAAATGCGGGATAGCCGTCCGGACCGCGACGGCCGAGGCGCCACGGGCAGGGCGGGTGGCCGGGCAACCCGGACCCGAGACCCATCGAGACACGAGGAACGGACACATGGTCAAGGCGATTCGAATCCACCGGACCGGCGGCCCCGATGCAATGCAATGGGAGGACGTCGAGGTCGGCGCTCCCGGACCGGGTGAAATACGCATCCGGCACGAAGCGGTGGGACTCAACTACATCGACGTCTACTTCCGTACCGGGCTCTATCCCGCGCCGTCGCTCCCGTTCACTCCGGGGATGGAGGGCGCCGGGGTGGTCGAGGCGGTGGGGGAGGGCGTCGATTCGCTGGCGGTGGGGGATCGGGTCGCGTACGCCGCGCCCCCGGTCGGTTCGTATGCGGAGGAGCGCCTGATGCCGGCCGGCAAGGTCGTGAAGGTCCCCGCCGACATCGATTCGCGACAGGCCGCGGCGATGATGCTGCAGGGCATGACCGTCGAATACCTGCTGCGCCGGACGTATCCCGTCCGGTCCGGCGAGACCGTCCTGTTCCATGCCGCCGCGGGCGGGGTCGGCCTCATCGCCTGCCAGTGGGCGAAGCACCTCGGGGCGACGGTCATCGGCACCGTGGGCAGCGACGAGAAGGCGGCGCTCGCACGGGCGCACGGCTGCGACCACCCGATCGTCTACACCCGCGAGAATTTCACCGAGCGGGTCGGGGAGCTGACGGGGGGAGCCGGAGTGCCGGTGGTCTACGATGCGGTGGGACGCGACACCTTCGAGGGCAGCCTCGACTGCCTCGCCCCCCGGGGGATGCTCGTGAGCTTCGGCCAGTCCTCGGGGAAGATCGATCCCTTCGACCTCGGGATCCTGAGCGCCAAGGGCTCGCTCTACCTCACCCGACCGACGCTGATGACGTACACCGCGAGCCGCACCGATCTGGAGGCTTCGGCGCAGGCGTTGTTCGACGTCGTCGGCCGGGGTGCGGTGCGCATCACCGTGAACCAGACCTTCCCCCTGGCCGAAGCGGCGGCGGCGCATCGGGCCCTCGAATCGAGGCGGACGACGGGCTCGACGATCCTCCTGCCGTGACGGCCGGATGCCGCCATGGCGGGCGGACCGGGGTGACGGCGTGTCGATCGATGGGCCTCCGGCCGGGGTGTGACGAAAGGCGCCGACGATGACCGTCGAACCACGAGCGCCGGCGGGAGACGATCTGGCCTACCAGACCGACATCCTGCAAGGCGTTTCCCGCACCTTCGCGCTCACCATCCCGCAGCTCCCCGCCGCGCTGCGCGACGTGGTAGGCAATGCCTATCTGCTCTGCCGGATCGCCGACACCATCGAGGACGCGCCGGCGCTGTCCGCGGCGCAGAAGCAGGCGTTCTCCGAGCGCTTCATCGAGGTCGTCGCGGGCCGCGAGGCAGGGGAGCGCTTCGCCTGGGAGCTCGAGCCCCTGCTGCCGCCCTCGATACTTCCGAGCGAGCACGATCTGATCGCCAACACCGCCAGGGTGGTCCGCATCACCCGTGGATTTCGCGCCGTCCAGCGCAACGCCCTGGAGCGCTGCGTCAGGATCATGTCGCGCGGAATGGCGGAGTTCCAGCGCAACGCGACGGTCGCCGGCCTGGACGATCTCGCTCAGCTCGACCGCTACTGCTACCATGTCGCCGGAGTGGTCGGCGAGATGCTCACCGAGCTGTTCTGCGACTACTCCTCCGACATCGGCGAACGGAGGGCGGAGCTGTTGAAGCTGTCGGTCTCCTTCGGACAGGGGTTGCAGATGACCAACATCCTCAAGGACGTGTGGGACGATCACCGCCGCGGCGCCTGCTGGCTCCCGCGGGACGTCTTCCGTTCGGCCGGATTCGAGCTGCGCTCCCTGTCGGCCGGGCAGACCGATCCAGGATTCGTCGAGGGCCTGCTCGGTCTGGTGGCGGTCGCCCGCTGCCACCTTGCGGATGCGTTGAGGTTCACCCTGCTGATCCCCGCCCGGGAGGTCGGCATCCGGCGATTCTGCCTGTGGGCGCTGGGGATGGCGGTCCTCACCCTGCGCCGCATCCACGCGCGTCCGGCGTTCACCGACTCCCGGGACGTCAAGATCTCGCGGCGCAGCGTCCGCGCCACGGTCATCGTCACCAATGCGCTGGCCCGTTCGGACCCCGCGTTGAAGCTCCTCTTCGAAGCGTTCACCCGCCGGCTCCTCGTACCGGTGCAGGGCGGGAGGGCCGCTTCCGCCTGAGCGCGCCGGGAGCCGCAAGGTGCGGCAACGCGCCTGACGTAGCGGTCCCGGAGCACCGGCACGGCAGCGTACCGGAGAACCACCGTGGCCGGCGTCCGGCGCGGCTCCCGCGGCTCGCTTCCGGTGTACGCCGGCGTGGACGTCCGATTCAAGGACGCGATCTCGAAAAATTCGAGAAACAGACAGTATTCCTCTGACATAAAAGCATTTATACGTTGGACTTGACGGACTGTACGAACGTTCGCCATTGCTGTTCGTCCGCCTCCGGCGGTACCCCGTCATAGAGCGCCACCCGCTGGACGAGCCCCCCGGCGTAGCGTTCGCGCAGGCTCCGGCCGAGATCGCCGTCGGCCTCCGAGACCGCGACCGCCGAGAGCAGGGCGTCGCTCACCAGATTCGGCATCTCATCGAGGCGGCCCTCGCGCATGAGGGCGCTGAGCCGTTTCGCGGCGTCGAGCTCCCCGTGGAATTCGAGGAAGGCCCGGTAGCCCGGGGTCGATGCGTAGAACGCGATCTGCCGCCGGACCGCGCGCTCCGAACGCCGGCGCTCGGATTCGGTCGCGCCGCGCACCACGAAGCAGCTCGTCACCAGGGTGAAGTCCTGCACCGGCCTGCCGCGCTTTCGCGCACCCTCGGCGACGGCGGGGCGGATGACCTCGCGGAGGTATTCCGGCGAGTGCATGGGATGCACGCTGAAGCCGTCCGCCGCCTCTCCCGCCGCCGCCGCCATCCGGGGATTGACCCCGGCGAGGTAGACCGGGATGGCGGGATGCTCGATCGGCCCCGGATTGAAGAAGTCGTTGATCAGGGTGAAGCGGTAGAAGCGGCCCTCGTGGGCCGGGGGCGCCCCGGTCCGGAAGGTGTTCCACACGGCGCGCAGGCAGTCGATGTAGTCCACCGCCCGGGCGGCGGGATGGTCGAACTCGGCGGAGAAGCGGCGCTCGACGTGGGGACGCACCTGGGTGCCCAGCCCGAGCAGCAGCCGGCCGCGGCTCGCTGCCTGCAAGTCCCATGCGGTATGCGCCATCGAAAAAGGGGTGCGCGCGAACGCCACCGCGATGTTCGTCCCGACCTCGAGCCTTTCGGTCGCGAGCGCGGCTTCGAGCAGCGGGAAGAACGGGTCGTGGCGCGTCTCGACCGACCAGAGCGCGTCGATTCCGAGCCGTTCGAGCCGGGCGGCCTCCGCTCCGGCTCCGGCCAGGGGGATCCGATCCGGCAAGAAGGCGTCGAAGTGCATGGTGGGTACTCCGGTGATCCGGCGTTTTCCGGCCAGGGGACGAATCCGGACGCGGACGGGGATGAGGCCGTGGGTCGCGGGGCGTCACCGTCGGGCAGGTTCATGTTGCGTGGTATGGGGGAGGCGCGCAAGTTCCGGCCACCCTTCTGTCCAGCCACCCTCCGGGCAGAGGCAGCCGGAGTGGCCGCGTACCGGGAGGCGCCGGCAATTCCCGCCGACGTCCCGGACAGGGTCGTGTCATCGGGACTCCGTTGCCTTTTCCGCCTTCCGGGCGTCTGGTCGTAGTGATCCGATGGATGTGTTCGGGCTTGGCGGGGATTGCCGGGGAGGCGTCCGACGTTTGGATTCACCCGCTACCCTGGCGTACCATGCCGTCCCATGGCTACCTACGAACTCATCGAAACCCGCACGGGCGAGACGCCGCGGCGCCAGCGTCGGCGCAACCCGCTGTTGGACCATCCGCCGTCCTCCGAGCTGGCGTTCCCCGGCTGCAAGCCCATCCACCTTCCGCGCGAGGAGCTGGAGACCTGGGACGGGCGGCTGGAATTCTGGGACGGGGCCACCGAAACCGCCTGGGTCTGCGAGCCGAACAGCCCCTACCACGAGAAGCCGGGGGGCGCGTTGCCGGGCTTGGTGGAACGCATCGCCCAGGTGCGGGGCTCACCCATCACCTGCTACGGCTCGATGGACCTGATGGTGCGCAACGAGCTGGGCAGGCCGTGGCGCATCTTGCAGGCGGACCAGTCGGTGTACCTGCACCCCGGTCGGGCGCGGCTGCCGGGGGCGGTGGCGATGGAGTGGGGGGAGCACGATTTCCCGGACGTGGTGCTGGAGGTGGACCATACGACGAACGTGTACCGGGGGAAGCTGCGTTTGTACGAGGCGTGGGGGTTCCCGGAGGTGTGGGTGGAGGTGCCGAACTACCGTGCGGTGAGCCGGCCGAAGCGCCGTCGTGCGGGGCTGACGATCCACGTGCTGGAAGGGGGCGTGTACCGGGAGTCGGCGGAGAGCCGTGCGTTTCCGGGTTGGAGTGCGGAGGAGGCGCACGTGTCGTTCAACGAGCGGGTGCGTTCGGCGGAGACATGCGCGGTGCTGGAGCGTGTGGGTGCGGCGTTGGGTGCGGGGGAGGGGACGGGGCCGGACGACGATCCGATGCTGCATTCCCTGCGTGGCCAGAGCCGGATGGAGGGCGAGCGCAAGGGCCGGGCGGACGCCTTGGCGAAGATGGCGCGACGGATGCTGCTCTCGCGAGGCGTGGAGGTTTCGGAGTGGTTCCTGGCCGATCCGGTGTTCGCCGCATCGTCCGAGGATGCGGTGTTCGAGGCGGCGCTGGCCTGTGCGGACGAGGCGGAGTTCCTTGCCGCGCTGACGAAGAGGAGAGAGCAAGTTGCGATATGAAGCACCCGAATCCATCGGGGAAGCGGTGGGCCTCCTGGCGGGGGGCGGGCCGAGGGGGCGCGTCCTGGCGGGAGGCACGGATCTCCTGGTACAGCTCCGCGCCGGCACGATCGCTCCCGACGTCATCATCGACGTCAAGGGGATCGGGGAGACCCGCGAGATCCGGGAAGAAGACGGCGTCCTCGTCGTCGGCGCCGCGGTGACCGGAGCGGAGCTCGGCGAGCACGCGGCCGCGAAGGCGACGTGGCCGGGGGTGGTCGAGGCCGCCGAGCTCATCGGCTCGACCCAGATCCAGGGCCGGGCGTCGCTGGCCGGCAACCTCTGCAACGCATCCCCCGCGGCGGATACCGTGCCCGCCCTGATCGCCGCCGCCGCAACGTGCCGGATCGCGGGGCCGGACGGCACGCGCCACGTCCCGGTCGAGGACGTATGCACCGGACCCGGACAGCTCTCGCTCGGCGACGGGGAGTTCGTCGTCGCCTTCGTATTCCCGAAACGTCCGCCGCGCTCGGCCGACGCCTACCTGCGGTTCATCCCCCGCACCGAAATGGACATCGCGGTGGTGGGCGCGGCGGTGAGCCTGGGCTTCGGCGAGGACGGACGTTGCGCCGCGGCGCGGGTGGTCCTCGGCGCCGTCGCCTCGACCGCGATCCTCGTCGAGGAGGCAGGCGCGGCGCTCGCCGGCACCGGCTGCGGCGACGCCGCGATCGAGGCGATGGCCGCCGCCGCGCGCGCCGCCTGCCGCCCGATCGACGACAAGCGCGGCACCGCCGAGTACCGGACGAAGGTCGCGGGGGTGCTCGCGGCGCGGGCGGCACGGATCGCCGTCGAAAGAGCGAGGAACGCATGATGGCCAAGGCGCACGTCACCACCACCGTCAACGGCGATCCGGTCGAGTTCCTCTGCGACGTGGAACAGACCTTGCTCGACGTGCTCAGGGACGAGCTGCACCTGACCGGCAGCAAGGAAGGATGCTCGTCCGGCGACTGCGGGGCGTGCAGCGTCATCCTCGACGGGCGGCTCGTCTGCGCCTGCCTGATGCTGGGGGTGGAGGCGCAGGGGCGCCGCGTCGAGACCATCGAGGGGATGGCGACCGGGGACCGGCTGCACCCGCTGCAGACGAAGTTCCTCGAACATGCCGCGTTGCAGTGCGGCGTATGCACGCCGGGGTTCCTGGTGGCCGCGAAGTCGCTGCTCGACCGCAATCCCGACCCGACGGAGACCGAAGTCCGCTACTGGCTGGCCGGCAACCTCTGCCGGTGCACCGGCTACGACAAGATCGTGCGCGCCGTGCTGGACACGGCGGCCGAGATGCGGAATGCCACCGCTTAGCGGTTGCCCCGCGATCCCCCGATGCGCAATCGCCGGCGTCGAAGCGCCGCCGATCCGGCCAGGGAATACGACCCTTTCATCCCAGGAGGCTGAACGATGACCGATGGTTCCCAGGGGAAGGCGAACGGCGCCACCCGATGGATCGGAACCCGGCCGGTGCGACCGGACGGAGTCGACAAGGTGACCGGCCGCGCGCGCTTCGGAGCGGACGCGCACCTCCCGAACATGCTGGTGGGCAAGGTGTTGCGCAGCCCCCATGCCCACGCCCGGCTGAAGTCGATCGAGGTCTCCCGCGCCCTCGCCCTGCCCGGTGTGAAGGCGGTGGCCACGCGGGACGACTTCAGCGATCTCCCCTCCGAGTTCGTGCCGGCCGGGGAGATGCTGGTCAACTACCGCGACGTCGTCCGCAACGTGATGGCGCGCGAGAAGGTCCTCTACGAAGGACATCCGGTGGCCGCGGTGGCCGCCGTGGGCGAGCGGGCCGCGAAGGAGGCGCTGGACCTCATCGAAGTCGAGTACGAGGCGCTGCCGCACGTGATGGACGTGGAGGAGGCGATGGCCCCGGACGCGCCGCTGCTGCACGATGACATGATCACCGCGGGGGTGGAGCCGGCGCCGGAGACGCCCTCCAACGTCGCGAAGGTCGTCGAGTTCGGGCATGGCGACGTCGAGGCGGGCTTCGCCGAGGCGGACATGGTGGTCGAGCGCGAGTTCCGCACCCGGCCCGTGCACCAGGGCTACATCGAGCCGCATTCGTGCGTCGCGAGCTTCTCGGAGGACGGCCAGGCCGATCTGTGGTGCACGACCCAGGGGCATTTCGTGGTGCGCGGGCACTGCGCGAAGCTCCTCGGGATGGAGGTGTCCAGGCTGCGCGTCACCGCGTCGGAGATCGGCGGCGGCTTCGGCGGGAAGACGGTGGTGTACCTGGAGCCGCTGGCGCTGATGCTCTCCCGCAAATCCGGTAACCCCGTCAAGATGACCATGTCCCGCGAGGAGGTCTTCCGCGCCTCCGGCCCCGCGCCGGGCACCTGCATCCGGGTCAGGGTGGGGGTGAGGAGGGACGGCCGGATCACCGCGGGAGAGGCGGAGCTCAAGTACGAAGCGGGCGCGTTCCAGGGCTCGCCGGTGCAGCCCGGCTGCATGTGCGCCTTCGCCCCCTACGACCTTCCGAACGTCGAGGTCACGGGATACGACGTGGTGGTCAACCGGCCGAAGGCGACCGCCTACCGCGCCCCCGGCGCCCCGCAGTCGGAGTTCGCGGTCGAATCCGTCATCGACGAGCTGGCCAAGGCCATCGGGATGGATCCGGTGGAGCTGCGGCTGAAGAACGCCGCGAAGGAGGGCACCCGGGCCGCCTACGGCCCGACGTTCGGGCCGGTGGGGCTGGTCGAGACGCTGGAAGCGGCCAGGGCGCACGACCACTACCGCGCGCCGCTCGGGCCGGGGCAGGGCAGGGGGGTGGCGTCCGGGTTCTGGTTCAACATCGGCGGCGAGACCTGCGCGAACCTCAACCTCGGCGAGGACGGCACCATCGCGCTGGTCGCCGGCACACCGGACATCGGCGGCTCGCGCGCGGCGTTGTGCCTCCAGGCGGCAGAGGCGCTCGGGGTGGACGTGGAGACGATCCGCCCCCTCATCGCCGATACGTCCTCCCTCGGCTACACCTTCCTCACCGGCGGGAGCCGGACCGCGTTCGCGAGCGGCATGGCGGTGATCGAGGCGTCGAAGGACATGATCGGGCAGCTCTGTGAGCGCGCGGCGAAGATCTGGGACATCCCCGTGGATGCGGTGGAGTGGGTCGAGGGCGAAGCGCGGCCGGCCGGCGCCAACGCCGGGGAGTTCGAGCCGCTGCCCCTCGCCGACCTCGCCGGGCTCGCAGGCAAGACCGGCGGGCCGATCGTGGGCCGCGCCCAGATCAACGCCCAGGGCGCGGGCCCGAGCTTCGGGACGCACGTGGTGGACGTCGACGTCGACCGCGAGACGGGGAGGGTGGAGATCTTGCGCTACACCGCCGTCCAGGACGCCGGCAAGGCGGTGCATCCGGGCTACGTGGAAGGGCAGATGCAGGGCGGGGCGGTGCAGGGTATCGGCTGGGCGCTGAACGAGGAGTACGTCTACGACGAGAACGGGAGGCTCGAGAACCCCGGCTTCCTCGACTACCGCATCCCGGTCTGCTCCGACGTGCCCATGATCGACACCGTGATCGTCGAGGTGCCGAACCCCACCCACCCTTACGGCGTGCGCGGGGTCGGCGAGACCCCGATCATCCCCCCGATGGCGGCCATCGCCAACGCGGTGGAAGGCGCGCTGGGGATCCGCTTCACCGAGCTCCCCATGTCCCCACCGAGGGTGCTGAAGGCCGTCGACGAAGCACGCCTCCCGGAGGCGGCGGACTGAAGATCGGCGGTGGCGCGGGTCGTCTTCACCGGCAGCTTCCGGCGCTATGCCGGCGGCGACGCCGAGACCGAGATCGACGCGGCCAACGTGCGCGACCTGCTCGCGAAGCTGGGGGAGCGCTACCCGGCGCTCGCCCCGCATCTGGACGAAGGGATCGCGCTGGCCATCGACGGGGAGATCCACCAGGACGCCCTGTTCTCGCGGATCGGACCGGACAGCCGCGTGCACCTGATGCCGAGGATCGCCGGGGGCTGAGTCCGGTCGAAGCCGATCAGATCCAGCCCCGGGCCTTCACGGCCGGTGCGAACGAGCGGCTGACCGGAACCTTGGCGCCGTTCACGAGACGCAAGGCGATGCGGCCGCCTCGCTGCCGTTCGACTCCGACGACGGCGGCACGGGCCACCCAATGCGAGCGGTGCACCTGCAACCCATCGATGTCCTCGACCTCGCGTAGCGCATCGCGGAAGCGCAGCAGCAACATCTCCGAACCTGCCGCGGTATGAACTTCGACGTAATGATCCTGCATGCGGAGATGGAGCAGATCGCCTCTCGATCGCGCAGGCAGCCGGTCGAGCAAGGCCGCATGGGTTGCGGCGGGCGGTGCCGGGCCCGTTCTCCGGACCGGTGGGACCGCCTCCGCGGGGTTCGACTCCACACCGGCATCCCGCTGCCGTGACGGCTTCTCGATGAAATGAAAGGCGAGAGGCCCGATCAGCAGGTGGAGCACCAGGACCTGTCCATAGAGGACGACGATGCCGGAGAGCCCGGAGGTTCGATGGTCCAGATAGGCGGTCACCACCATCCAGACCGTGCCGGTACCCGGCAGGGCCGCGATCAGGCCGGCGAGCAACATCCCTGTCCATAACGGCCACTTCCGAGCCCGGAACGTCGAGATCGTGAGGTTGAATGCAGCCAACCCGACGAGCCAGTTCACACCCACCGCAGTCATCCAGAACACCAGGCGGTCGGAGACGGACAGCGAGACCCAGGTGCCGAAGGGGCCGAGAAATACGAGCAGTGCAACCGTGGACAGAAATCCCGTCAGGTGCAGTACAGGACGACCCGTGCCCAGCCATTCGCGAATCGCGAGCTGCGCGCGTTCCTTCGCTCGCGAAATATTCGGATGCTTCACGAATTTCCAATTGCCAGCGGTGCGGATCACAATCGAGAATCGGCGGTACGGCATGCCGCACACCATCCCCTGTCCCCCGCCTCGCTACGCACAGGAGAGCCCGTCATGATCCGCCGACCTTTCGCCGCTACCGGCCCGAGCGGCATTGTAGCCGTTCCGGCTGCATCGGATCCCAGGTGAACGCTTGGACGTCGGTGCAATCGTCGAGCGCCTGCCGGGGGCGGCCAACGCATGACTTCAAGGAGTTCCTGGAGCTTCCCCGAACGATGGAGGTGCAGGCGTCTTCCCGATGACCGGCGAGTACGACTACTCGTGCACGCCCGAGCCGACGCGGGAGACGGCTGCGCGGATCCCCGGCGCGGAGGCGATCATCATGGATGGTATCGGGCACTTCCCGATGAGTGGGAATCCGGAGCGTTTCGCCGCGTTCATCCTCCCGGTACCGGATCGCATCCTGATGGTTCGAATCGGGGCCTGCCGGCTGCATCCGTACCAACCACAGCGATAGAGAAAGAGGAGGGAAGTACACATGAAGGAACAGATCGGCGTCGTTGTCTGCGACACCCACCAATTGTCGCGAAACGGACTGGTTCGACTACTCACGGAAGAGGAGGGTATCGCGGTGCTCAGCGAGTGCGACCGTGGCGAAGACGCCATACGGCTGGCGCGCGAGCATCAAGCCGACGTGCTCCTCATCGACATGGAGGTCCCCGACATCGGCGGCCTCGAGGTGGCGAGAAGGCTGGGCAGAAGCAACGGCTTGCCGCCGGTCATCCTGATCGGTACCCATGCGGAAGGCCCGATCCCGGCTCGTGCACTGGAGAGCGGTGCGGCCGGCTACCTGACGCGAGGCTGTGTCCCGGTGGAGGTGGTGACGGCGGTGCGAAGAGCGGCGGAAGGGCGGCGCTACGTCGATGCGGAGGTGGCACAGGGCATGGTCATCGACAAATTGAACCCCGGAAGCTCTCCCATCGCGACCCTGACCGCCCGCGAGCTGACGGTGATGGTCATGGTGAGCAGCGGATACGACCGGCAGACCATCTCCGAGCGCCTGTGCCTGAGCCCCAAGACGGTGAGCACCTACCGCACCCGGATCATGCGCAAGCTCGGCACGTCGAACGACGTGGAGCTCACCCATCTGTCCTATCGGCACGGACTGCTGGAGCTGCTCGAAACGGAGTAGGGCATCGCGGTCCTTGCCGACCCTGCCAGCCCACGGGCAGCGAATTTCGCTCCCGTGGGCCGCACGGTACAGTACGAGGGTCACCGCACCCGTCCTCCGCCGTGGAACAGCACCCCGCCAAGTTCGACACGCAGTCCTTCCTTCGAACCCTCACCAACGACCCGGGTGTCTACCGGCTGCTCGATCGGCTCGGGCGCGTCCTCTACGTCGGGAAGGCGCGCAGCCTGAAGAAGCGCGTTGCAAGCTATTTCCGGCTCCCCGAGCAGCTCGCGCCGAAGACGCGCGCGCTGATGTCCCATACCCACCTGGTCGAGGTCACCGTCACCCACACCGAGACCGAAGCGCTCCTGCTCGAGAACAACCTGATCAAGGAGCATCGCCCCCGCTACAACATCGTGCTCCGCGACGACAAGAGCTTTCCGTACATCCACGTCACCACCGGCGACAGATTTCCGCGGCTGGCCTTCCATCGCGGGGCGCGACGCGGGAAAGGCCGTTACTTCGGTCCGTTCGCGAGCGCGGGGGCGACGCGCAGCACGCTCGGCCAGCTACAGAAGCTGTTCCGGGTGCGCCAGTGCGAGGATTCGTTCTTCGAGAACCGCTCCCGGCCTTGCCTGCAATACCAGATCGAGCGCTGCACCGCTCCATGCGTCGGGCTGGTCGACGCGGCCGTGTACGGCGAAGACGTGCGCCATGCCGTCATGTTCCTCGAAGGCAAGAGCGAAGAGATGGTCGGCGAGCTGGTGCGGCGCATGGAATCGGCGTCGGCCGCGCTCGAGTTCGAGCTCGCCGCACGGTACCGCGATCAGATCGCGAACCTGCGACGGGTTCAGGCCCGGCAATACGTCTCGGGAGCGAAGGGAAACGTCGACGTCGTCGCGGCGAGCGCGCGCGAAGGCGTCGCGGTGGTCGAGCTGTTCGTCATCCGCAACGGGCAGGGCCTGGGTTCGCGCACGTTGCGGCCGGCGCACGGCAGCGACGCCGGCGAAGGCGAGCTGCTGCGTGCGTTCCTCCCGCAGTACTACCTCTCGCGTGCGGGCCGCGAACGCCCGGTCCCCGACGAGATCCTGCTCAGTGTCGCGATTGACGGCCTCGACGTCCTCGAGCAGGCGCTCGGCGAACAGACCGGACGGAGGATCTCGATACGGTGCAACGTGCGCGGCGAGCGCGCGCGATGGGTCGCGATGGCCGTGGACAACGCGGAGCTCTCGCTCCGGCAGCGGATCGCCAGCCGCGCGAATCTGCGCGGGCAATTCGAGGCGCTGCAGGAGCTGCTTGGCCTCGACGAGCCGCCGGGACGGATCGAGTGCTTCGACGTGAGCCATACGAGCGGCGAATCGACGGTCGCGTCCTGCGTCGTCTTCGAGTACGACGGAGCGAAGAAGTCCGACTACCGGCGCTTCAACCTCTCCGGGACAAAGGCGGGTGACGATTACGGCGCCATGCGCAGCGCGCTGGAACGCCGGTACGCGCGGTTGCAGCGCGAGGAAGCGGCGCTCCCCGACCTGTTGCTGGTGGACGGTGGGCGAGGGCAGCTCAAGCAGGCGCTCGAAGTACTCGCCGAGCTGCAGATCTCCGGCGTCGCCGCCGTCGGGGTCGCCAAGGGAACCACCCGCAAGCCCGGGCTCGAGCAGCTCTTTCTTCCCGGTCGCGCCGCCCCCATCGTACTCTCGCCCGATTCGGCCGCGTTGCACCTGATCCAGCGGATCCGCGACGAGGCCCACCGTTTCGCGATCACCGGGCACCGGAACCGGCGCAGCCACGCCAAGCGGACCTCGGTGCTGGAGCGGATTCCGGGAATCGGCCCCCGTCGCCGGCAGCGGTTGCTGAGCGAGTTCGGTGGGCTTCAGGGGGTTTCCCGAGCCGGCGTCGAAGATCTGGTACGGGTACGGGGCATCAGCCGCGATCTCGCCCTCGCGATCCACGAGGCTTTCCGGGACGCATCGTGAACGTGCCGAACACACTCACCGCGGCACGCATCCTCCTGGTGCCGGTGCTGGTGGCCGCCTTCCACCTTCCGTTCACGTGGGCGCCGACGGCGTGCGCTGCGATCTTCGCACTGGCCGCGGCCACGGACTGGGCGGACGGCTTCCTCGCCCGCCGGCTGTCGCAGGTCTCCACGTTCGGGGCGTTTCTCGATCCGGTGGCCGACAAGCTGATGGTGGCGGTCACGCTCGTGCTCATCGTCCAGCACGACCCGACCCCGTGGATCGCGATCCCGGCCGCGATCATCGTATGCCGCGAGATCGTCGTCTCCGCGCTGCGCGAGCTCATGGCCGATCTCGGACAGCGTGCGACGGTGGCGGTGGCGACGATCGGAAAGGTGAAGACGGCCTCGCAGATGACCGCCCTGTTGTTGATGCTGTACCGCCACGACCTGGGGCCGCTTCCGGTGTACCGGATCGGAACCGTACTGCTCTATCTGGCGACGGCGCTCACGATCTGGTCGATGGTGGTCTACTTGCGTGCGGCATGGCCGGTGATGACGTCGGGAAACACCAGTGGCAGCCGCCCGACGTGAGCGGGGGAGGGGAGCCGGCACACCGGCCCGGCGCATGGCGCAAACGTGGTCTTGACAGCCGATTGCCTGTTTTTAGAATACGCGGTTCAACTCCGCGGGAATAGCTCAGTTGGTAGAGCACAACCTTGCCAAGGTTGGGGTCGCGAGTTCGAATCTCGTTTCCCGCTCCAGGCACTTCATCAATCGAGGGTGGTCCGCTACCCCCGAGTGATGCTTCGGGCTGAGTGGCAGAGTGGTCATGCAGCGGCCTGCAAAGCCGTGTACGCCGGTTCGATTCCGACCTCAGCCTCCATCCCCCGGAGCCATTGCACGCTTCGGCTTCTTCCCGGCCGGCGGGCGGTTCGTCAACGCACGCCCGGCGAGGGGCGCGCGTTCCGTCATCCGTACCATGCACCGTCCGCGCCGCCCGATCGACGTCGACGTGATGCGATCATCGCCATCCTCCGACCGTCCATCCGGAGCCGCCGCACGAAACGGCCCCGCGCCGGTTCCATCTCCCGTCGAGTCGAGTCGTTTACATTCCCGTGACGCCTCCCTATGCTGCCGTCCGTCACTGCCCGGGTGGCGGAACTGGCAGACGCAGCGGACTCGCCGGGGTCCCCCACGGGGAAACGCGTGGGTGCAAAGGGGTCAAATTCGGGGAACCCTTAACAGATCGAGCTGATGGCGATCCCGAGCTAAGCCCATTCCACATGGGAAAGTGTAGAGACTAGACGGCCCCTGCCTAAGTGCCGGACGGCATATGGCAAAGGGATAGTCCAGACCACGAAGCGCACCGAAAGGGCGTGGTAGCGAAAGCTATGGTGGTACGTAAAATCCGCCGGCCCGCGTGGCCTTACCGGTTCGATTCCGGTCCCGGGCACCACCATTCGCCAGGTCGGATCGGGGTTTATTTGACATAATATTGATTATGCGCAGTTTCTGTGATCGGCGTGACGACGGGAACGCCAATCCAGCATGGAAGCCCGGTCCAGCCGGACGACCCGCTCGGTCGTGCTTGGCCCTGGATTGGGCCCTGGATTGGGCGTTGCGGTGTCAGCCGTCGTTCTTCGAGACCGCCGGAAGCAGCGCCGAAAGCGCCTTGTACACGCCGGCGCCGATGATCGCGCCGGTGATGGGCGCGAGGATGTAGACGGTGAAGAAGCCGCCCCGGGGGCCCGGGATGGCGACGTCCCCCCAACCGAGGAACCAGGACACCGCGCGCGGGCCGAAGTCGCGGGCGGGATTCAGGGCCGCCTGGGTCAGGGGCGCGACGACGGAGATGATGGCGGCGACGCCGACCCCGATGACCACCGCGGCGGCGGCGGACGGCGGCCGTCCGGGGTTCCTCGGGCTGGTCACCGCGAACACCAGGAACGCGAGCATCGCGGTGCCGATCAGCTCCGCCATGAACGCGGAGACGGGGCCGACGACGCGCCACGCCTGCTCGTTGGTGCCGAAGACCGCCGGGTTCGGGAAGTACTCGCCGAACACCATCGCGCTCAGCTCGCTGCCCGGCCCTCCTCTCAGCAAGCCGTGCTGGCGCTCGAACTCGATGATCGCCTCGAAGAACATGCCGTAGAGCACGATGGACGCCGCGGCGGCTCCCAGGGTCTGGGCGACCCAGTACGGTACGACCCGCCGCCACGGGAATCCGTCCCAGACCGCGGCGGCGGCGGTGATGGCGGGGTTGATGTGCGCGCCGGACAGGGCTGCAGCGGTGTAGATGCCGAGGCTCACGCCGACCGCCCACACCACCGCAACCTGCCACAGGCCCGCCTGCGCGCCGGTCACCACGGCGGCGTTGACCGCCCCGACCCCGAAGAAGACGAGTATGAAGGTTCCGAAGAACTCCCCCGCGAGGGCGCCGGGTAGCGGCAGGGCCGCCAGACCCGAGGGGGGCTTGGCCTCGGTCTCGGTACCGCCAGGTCGAAATCGTGTCGAGCTCCCCGCCGGGGAATGGGCCGAAGGTGTTTCGGTCTCGGCCTCTGCCGAGGCCGAGACCGCGGCGTCGCCGGATGCGGGGGTGCCGCTCTCGCTCAAGATCCTCTCCTCATGATTGACGGGAAGCTCTCGAACTCAAGTTTCGAGATTCGCCGACCGAAATGGATTCCCGCTTTCGCGGGAATGACGGCCAGCGTAAAAGTAACGTGTCTCGTTGAAATGACGTCATTCCCGCGAAAGCGGGAATCCATCGCCTGATTCAAGGTATTTTGAATCCCGAAACTTGAGTCTCGAAATTGCTCGCCAGCACCGTCATGGTCTTTCCATTTCATGTACATTCAATGAATTACTTGGCGTAGCGCGTCCGGCACGCCGGTGGCGGCGCCGAGCCGGACGCCGGCCGAACGAACACCTTCAACGCGCAGCCCCGACAACGCCGCCTGCTCCAGATTCGTGTCTTCCAGTGTCGCGTCACGCATGATCGCGTCGCTCAGATCGGCGCCGACGAGCTGGGCGGCCGTCAGGTCCGCCCTGCTGAAATCGGCCGCCGTGAACTCGGCTCCGTAGGCACGGATCCAGGCCAGGGCGGCGCCGGTGAAATGCGCTCCGGCGGCCCGCACCCACGTGAGATCGGCGTACCGGAGCCGGGCGCGGCGCAGGTTCGCGCCCTCCAGCACCGCCTCGCCCAGATCGACGCTGACCAGGCCGGCCGCTTCGAGGCTCGCACCGGCGAGGTCCGCGCCCCGCAGCCGTGCTCCCCGGGGACCCGGGTGCCCTGCCCCCGATGCGCCCAGCTCCGCCCCGTCGAGCGTCGCCGTTCGCAGCACCGCCTGCGAGAGATCGCTGTCGCTCAGGAGCGCGCCGGCCAGATCCGCGGATTCGAGGTTCGCGCGCACCAGCGAAGCGCCGGCGAGGAGCGCGCCTTGCATCGACGCGCGCGCGAGCGACGCTGAATCGAGCTTGGCGCGTGGCAGTATCGCGTGCGTGAAGATCGCGTCGTCGAGCCGGGCGCGGGTGAGGTCCGCCCCGCCGAGGTCGGCGCCGGTGAAGTCGGCGCCCCGCCCGTCCGCTTCGCGCAGGTAGGCTTCGCGCAGATCCGCGCCTTTCAGCGAAGCGCCCCGGAGATCGGTCCCGGCAAGGTTCGCGCCGGTGAACACCGCGCCGTCGAGCACCTGGCCGGCGAAGCTCCGGCCGCGGAGGTCGGCGCCCCGGAAGTCCGGCTCGTCCGCCGGTGCATTCGGGCCGGCCAGCGCGACGGCAGCCGCGAGCGCCGTCGCCGCGAGCGCCCTCGGCAGGGCGATGAGCACCGGCTCTCCTGGGAGCGGCGCGGACCTCTTGCGCCCATGACCGTTCGCCGCTTGGCGCCGGCTTTGCCGGATCGGGTGGAAAGCCGCGGCAAGCAGGCATGACGCGATGCCGCGCACACACTTCGTCATCGGGAGCGAATCGGCCATCTCAAACCGCCACGTTCTGCGGCCGGAACGAGACCCGTCGAGTATCCGGCTGGGGACCGATGCGCCGGACGTCGGCCCATGCGCCCTTGTAGTAGGGGATCGTGGTGGTCGGATCGACGTGGTCCGAGACGAGATCCCCCGCCGCGCCGCGCGGCTGCCCGAACACCATGAAGGTATGCCCGCGCTTCACCGACGTCGCCGGGTACGCTGTGGCCCGGACCGTGCCGGCGTCGTTGGAGAGCTCGACGAGGTCGCCCGGGCCGATCCCGAGCTCATGAGCGTCTTCGGGGTGCATCTCCAGGTACGGCAAGGGCACCCGGTCGCGGTAGAACGGAACGTGGCGATGGTGGTAGAGGGTCTGCCAGACATGGTTCGTGCGCCCGTTGTTCACCCAGAACCGGTAGCGGCGGCGCTGGGCCTCGAACGCCGCGCCGTATCCGGGCCAGGGAAGGGGCGCGGGGATGAAGCGCGCCTTGCCC
This sequence comes from Gammaproteobacteria bacterium, assembly GCA_965204915.1. Classification (GTDB taxonomy): domain Bacteria; phylum Pseudomonadota; class Gammaproteobacteria; order HK1; family HK1; genus HK1. The sequence continues at coordinate 2,209,548 of OZ242023.1, forward strand.
GAGGGGGTGGAGAAGCGGCCGTCCTCGTGCAGCCGGACGGTGCCGGAAGGCGTCCGGTTCACCATGCGCACCGGCGTCTGGATCCCCTCGTTGCCGAGCCGGCGCAGCAGATCGTAGGTCACCCCCGCGTAACCTTCCATCGGATCGTCCGGGCCGCCGTCGAACCGGTAGCGGGCATGGATGAAGACGTCCTCGTCGCTGCGCCAGTCGAAATCGAGGAAGCGGTTGGCCATCAAGGGGTTGCGGTCGTCGAGGTAGAGCCGGCGGAGGCGTCTCGCGAAGCGCGCGGCGATGGCCCAGTCCGGGATCGCCTCCCCCGGCGGATCCATGAACCGCTCGTAGAGCCGCAGCCGCCGCTCCCCGTTGATCGACGTGAGGTTCATCTCGCCCCATTGGGCGGCGGGCAGCACCAGGTGGGCGTGGCGGGCGGTCGCGGTGAGGTAGATGTCCTGGGCCAGGATGAACATGCCGCCGCGCTTCATCGCCTCGACCACGGCGGTGACCCGGCGGCCGATTGGAGCGCCCTCGGTGGCGTGGAGCGCCTCGGTGACGAGGCCGCCGCGCCGCTTCAGGGCCTCCTCCATCGCCTCGGCCCGCAAGGTCGTGAGCACGGGATTGCAGCCGCCGACCCAGAAGACCTTGGCCTCGCCCCGGCGCACCGATTCATCGACGTTCAGCCCCGGACGCCCGCCGGGATACGGCGGCCTCACATAGCCTTCCTGGTGGCCGCCGAGGCGGCTGATCCCGGTCCCGGGCTTGCCGACGTTGCCGCCGAGGAGCCCGAGCCCGACGATCGCGGCGACGTTCTCGTAGTTCTTCAGCCCCCAGATCAGCCCTTTCTCGTAGTGCAGCAGGGTCCGGCGGCGGAAGCCCCCCGGCTTCGGAGCGGCGATCCACCGGGCCGCCTCGTGGATCCGCTCCGGCGCGATTCCGCAGAGCCGGGCGGCGCGGTCCACGACCTCGCCCGCGGGCCGATCCACCTGGAGGGTGGAGCGCTGCCAGGACTCGAAGGTCTGCCATTCGCAGTGGCGGCGCAGGAAGTCCACGTCGTGCCAGCGCCGGTCGAGGATCACGCGGGCGATGGCGTTGAGCAGCGCGATGTCGGTGCCGGGCTCGACGTCGAGGTGCATCACCCGCCCCGCCCCGCCCGCCGCTTCCGCCGTCGCCACCGTCATGGTGCGGCGCGGGTCGATGACGATCATGCGCCCGCGCTCGACCGGCTCGGTGCCGAAGGCGGCCTGCTTGCTCCGCAAGGTGGCGCCCTGGAGGTTCGGCGCCATGTGGTCGAGGAAGTAGTTGGTCTGGGTCTCGTAGGGGTTCGCGCCGGCGATGACGATGGTGTCCGCGAGCCGGGCGTCGAGGTAGGCGTTGGTCAGGGGCGCGAGCCCCGCGTCGGCGGCGGCGTGGACCTCGCTGTTGTAGGCGGGGCGGTTGTGGATCGACGCGGTGCGGGTGCCGACGCCCGAGAAGAAGAGCCGCCCGACCGCCCAGTTGTTCTCGAAGCCCCCTCCCCCGCCGCCGTGGTCGAAGAACTTCATCCCCACCGCGTCCGGTCCCCAGCGGTCCATCACCGCCTTCACGACGCGGGCGCCGAGATCCACGGCCTCCTCCCAGCTCGTGCGCTCGTGGCGCTGCGGCCCGAGGATCATGGGGACGTGGAGCCGCGCCTTCGTCTCCTGGTCGGGCGCGTAGAGGGTCTGGGCCAGCCCCGCGCCCCGGACGGAGGCCAGGCCGTGGTTCACCGAGCATGTGCCGTCGGGGAGGATGGCGACGTGGAAGCGGCGGCCGTCCCTTTCGGTGATCACCCGGTGCATCGACGGCGCGATCCAGTCGGAGTTCGGCGGCAGGGGCTCGCGCAGATCGAGGCCGAGGGCGTTCTCCTCCGGCGCCGCCCCCCCCTCTCGGCCCTCCGGCCACTTGAGCACGCGATAGCCGCATCCGACGATGCAGAACTGGCAGACGGTGTTGCGGCGCTCGGCGTCGGCCGGGGGGATGGGTATGCGGGTGGCGCGGGTCATGGCTCGGGACGATCCTTGTCCGGCAGCTCGGAGCGGGCGCACGGTGTTGCGGCGCTCGGCGTCGGCCGGGGGGATGGCGCGCGGGTGGCGCAGGTCATGGCTCGGGACGACACTTCAGATGAGGTTCGTATGCCGGCCGTAGATGAGCCCGTCCACCCCGATCGCGACCACCGTGTCCGATTCGATGCGAAGCTCGATCCGGGCCAGCGCCTGGCTCGCCTGGCCGATGACGAGGCCGCCCGCCTTCGCCGGATCGAAGGTGCTCCAGTGGCACGGGCAGATGAGCAGGCGATGTTTCGGCCTGTAGCTCACCGGGCAGCCCTTGTGCGTGCACAGCGTCGAGAACGCGACGATGCTCGAGTCCGGCCCGACCCCGCCGAGCGCCTCTTCGCTCATGTGCAGCAGCAGCGCCGGCGAGCGGTCGTCGGGATAGGTGAAGGGGACGGCCGCCCCCGGGGCCAGGGCCGCGAGCTCGGCGATCGGCTTCACCGGATAGTCCGCCGTCTCCGCTCCGGCGGCGTTTCCGGAGGGCGGGAGCACCCCCGCCGCGACCGCGCCGGCGCCCGCCGCCGCCCCGGTGGTCCGGATGAACTGCCGCCTCGTCAGCCGGCGCCCTTCCGGGTCCTGCCCGTGTTCTTCTTCCACCATGTCCGGGACTCCGCTCGGGGGCTATCCCCCGATGTACGACATCTCGATGCGGCGCCCCGGGCCCGGCGGCTCCGGGGGGGTGTTCCTGCTGCGCAGCTCGGAGTAGCGGTCGGCACGCCGGCCCCAGAGCGAGCCGATCGCCTCGGACAGGGAGGCGTCGGATGCGCCGCTGCGCACGAGGCCGCGCAGATCGAAGCCTTCGGTCGCGAACAGGCAGGTGTACAGCCTGCCCTCCGCCGACAGGCGCGCGCGGGTGCAGGCGCCGCAAAACGGCGCGGTGACCGACGAGATGACCCCGATCTCGCCCGCCCCGTCGGCGTAGCGCCAGCGCCGCGCGACCTCTCCGGGATACTTGGGCTCCACCGGCAGCAACGGGTACGTACGCCCGATCGTCTCGACGATCTCGCGCGCCGGCACGACGTCGTCCAGACGCCATCCGTTCGTCGCGCCGACGTCCATGTACTCGATGAAGCGCACGATGTGGGGCGTTCCCCTGAACCGCTCGGCCATCGGCACGAGGTCGTGCTCGTTCACGCCCCGTTTGACCACCATGTTGACCTTGATCGGGCTCAGGCCGGCCTCGCCGGCGTCTTCGATGGCCCGGAGCACCGGCTCGACGGGGAACCCCACGTCGTTCATCGAGGAGAACACCGCGTCGTCGACGGCGTCCAGGCTCACGGTCAGCCGCCCGAGCCCCGCGGCGCGCAAGGAGCGGGCGCGCTGCCCGGTCAGGAGCGAGCCGTTGGTGGTGAGGGTCAGGTCTTCGAGCCCCGGAACCGCGGACAGCATCCGGACCAGATCGTCGAGCCCCTGGCGCAGGAGCGGCTCCCCGCCGGTCAGCCGGATCTTCCGGACCCCGTGCCCGACGAAGATCGACGCCAGCCGGGTGATCTCCTCGAACGACAGCAGCTCGCTGCGGGGCATGAAGCGGTAGCTCGCGCCGAAGAGCTCCTTCGGCATGCAGTAGGTGCACCGGAAGTTGCACCGATCCGTCACCGAGATCCGGAGATCGTGGAGCGGACGACCGAGCCGGTCCCGGCTGCCCTCCTCCGCACCGGATGCCTGCACCGGGACGCGAGCCGGGGTCATCGGCCCGCTCCGGTGTCCGCCCCGGCATCGGGAACCCCCACGAACGCCGCGCCGGACGCCTGCGCCTGCGCCACATCGACCCGTCCGGTGTCCGCCCTGACTCCCGGGCCGCTCACAACTGCTCCGCCGGAACGTGCAGGACGAGCCCGTCGAGCTCGTCGGTGACGCGGATCTGACAGGTCAGGCGGCTGGATTCCCGCGGCTCCCAGGCGAACTCGATGAGGCCCGACTCCTCCTCCTCCGGGGGCGGCAACGCGCTCATCCAGCCATCCGCGACGTAGCAGTGGCAGGTCGAGCAGGAGCAGCTTCCCCCGCACTGCGCAACGACCCCGGTCACGTCGTTCTCGATCGCCCCTTCCATCACCGTGAGTCCGTTCGCGACCTCCACCGTCGTCGACGCCCCGTCGGGTTGAATGAAGGTGATTCTCGGCATTCGTCAGACCATCTCCTGCATCGGGACCGACTCGTCGGCCAGCTTCTCCGGGTCGATGCGCGGGCGCTCCGGCGCGCGTTTGCGGGCCGACCCGCCACCGGACCCGCCGCCGCACCGGATGAACGTGGCCGCCGGCATCCCTCAAACCATCTCCTGCATGGGGATCGACTCGTCGGCCAGCTTCTCCGGGCCGATGCGCGGGCGCTCCGGCACGAGCTTGCGGCAGGCCATGAACTCCCGGGGGCGGTTGACGGCGTCCACCGCGATCAGGACGCCGTCCTTCAAGTAGAACATCGCGAAGTCGTCCGCGTCCATCGAGCCGCGCTGCACGATGGTGTCGTACCCGTCGGAGATCCCGACCATCTGGAGCTTGAGGTCGAACTGGTCGCTCCAGAACCAGGGGACCTGCGCGTACCGCGCCGGGGTGCCGGCGACGTTGGCCGCCGCCGTCTTCGCCTGCTCGATCGCGTTCTGCACCGATTCGAGCCGCAGCGTGCGGCCGAGGATGGGGTTCGGGTGGCGGGTGCAGTCCCCGGCCGCGTAGACGTGGCCGGCGGAGGTCGCGCATCGTTCGTCCACCACGATGCCGTCGTCGCAGGCGAGCCCGGCCGCCTCGGCAAGCTCCGTGTCGGGGACGACGCCGATCCCGACCACCACCAGATCGGCGGAGACGAGGTCGGCCCCGCAACGCACCCCCTCGACCTTCCCGCTCCCCTCGAAGGCGTCGACCGCGGCCGACAGCCGAACGTCGACCCCGCGGGCGCGGTGGGCGCGCGCGTAGTAGGCGGACATCTCGGGCGCCGTCACCCTCCCGAGGAGCCGGTCCGCGGCCTCGACGACGCAGACCTCCAGCCCCATCCCTTTCGCCGTCGAGGCCACCTCCAGGCCGATGTACCCTCCCCCCACCACGGCCAGCTTGCGGCCCGGCGCCAGCTCGGCGCGGATCGCCTCGACGTCTTCCAGCGTCCGCAGATGGAAGACGTTCCCGAGGTCCGCACCGGGGACGTCGAGCCGCCGCGGGCGGCTCCCGGTGGCGATGACGAGGTCCGTGAACTCGAGCGAGTCCCCGTCCGCGAGCGTCACCGTGCGGTGATCGGGATCGATCGCGCGCACCGGGTTGCCGAGCCGGAGCTCGACGTCGTTGCGGGAGTAGAAGCTCTCCGGGCGCAGGAACACCCGCTCCCGCGGGAGCTCCCCGGAGAGGTATTTCTTCGAGAGCGGCGGGCGTTGATACGGCGGCGCCGGCTCGGCCCCGCAGACGACGATCCGGCCGCCGTATCCGGCCTGGCGCAGGCTGAGCGCGGCTTGGCCGCCGGCCTGGCCGGCGCCGGCGATGACGGTGGTGTCCTCGGTAGCGGTCACTGGCCCGGTGTCCTCCTGCCGTGGTGCTTCCGCGAGCGGGCGGGATTCTACCCGAAACCCTTGCCACCCGAATGTCGCCGTGGCCAGACTTCAGGCGCCGGTCGAACGCGGGAGCCCCGGGAGCCGGATACGCAGGGCAAACGCGCGAGGGACGCCACGGCGGTGGGGATTCGACGATGGAGCCTTCAACGGTGAGGCCCGGAGAAAGTGAAGCCCGGAGAAGATGAAACCCGGAGAAGATGAAGTACCGTGAAAATGAAGCAGAACATGGAACCCCGTGCAGGCGAAGCACGATGAGCCCGATCGAAGCGCTTCTGGCCGAACGCGACTGGCTCCTCGCGGACGGCGCCATGGGCACCAACCTGTTCACCCTGGGGCTCGCGGGTGGCGCGTGCGGCGAGCAGTGGAACGTCGAAGCCCCGGGGAAGGTCTCGTCGGTCCACCGGGACATGGTCGCGGCGGGGGCCGACGTCCTCCTCACCAACACCTTCGGCGCGAACCGGTGCCGGCTCGCCCTGCACGGCCTCGGGAAGCGGGCGGCCGAGATCAACCGATCGGGAGCGGAGATCGCACGTGGGGTCGCGGACTCGGCAGGCCGCACCGTGGTCGTCGCCGGCTCCATGGGGCCGACCGGCGACGTGCTGGAGCCGCTCGGCGAGCGTACCCGGGCCGAGGCGGTCGACGCCTTCGCCGAGCAGGCCGAGGGGTTGAAGCGCGGCGGCGCGGACATGGCGTGGATCGAGACGATGTACGCCGAGAACGAGCTGGAAGCGGCGCTCCTGGCGGTGCGGGAGGCCGGGCTGCCGGTCCTCGCGACGATGACGTTCGACACCGCCGGGCGCACGATGATGGGGATCCGGCCCCGGGATTTTCCGAATCTTGCGCCCTGCACGACGCACCGGCCCCTCGGAGTCGGGGCGAACTGCGGCGTGGGCCCCGCCCAGCTCCTCGATTCGATTCTCGGAATACGGGCAGCCGTGGCACGAGGGACGGTCATCGTCGCGAAGAGCAACTGCGGGCTCCCCCGGATGGATCCCGACATGCGGGTGCGGTACGACGGGACTCCGAAGCTCATGGCCGAATATGCGTGCATGGCTCGGGATGCCGGAGCGCACATCATCGGCGGGTGCTGCGGGACGACGGCCTCGCATCTCGGGGCGATGCGCGATGCGCTGGAACGGCGTCCACGGGCCCAGGCGCCGGATCACGCGGCGATCGAGGCGCGTTTCGGTCCGCTGAAGATCACCCTGGAGACCCAGGAGGCCGTTGCTCGAGCAAAGGAGGATGGAACGCCGTCCGGGCACCGGCGGCATCGCCGGCGCCGGAGGAGCTGACCGCGGCCGGCACGCCCCGGCTTCGGAAGGGCCGATACCCTCCCCGTCCAGGCCGATTCCACCGGGCGGGATCGCCTTCCAGGTATGGGATCGGAAGGTTCGATCGATCGGTCATATCTTCATTTTCAACTTCAAATATATCCTGTAATCTATTGAAATATGGATTTATTCCAATGCGGATAAATGATCCTGCACGACGGCGCGAAGCTCCGGCTGCCTGAGTGCGAGCGTGATGTTCGCGGCCAGGAATCCACCCTTCGAGCCGCAGTCGTACCGGGTTCCCCCGAAGGGAAAGGCGCCGACCGGCTCGCGCTCGAGCAGTGCCGAAATCGCGTCGGTGAGCTGGATCTCTCCGCCCGCTCCCGCCGCGGTGTTCTCCAGCGCATCGAAGATCCCGGGGGTCAGCACGTACCGGCCCACCACCCCCAGCGTCGATGGGGCCTCGGCCGGCGCCGGCTTCTCCACGATGCCCCGGATCGGACCGCCGCCTTCGTCCGGCGAGGCCAGGCTCACGATGCCGTAGCGGTCGGTCTCCTCCCCGGGCACGGGCTCCACCGCGACCAGACTGCTGCCGGCGGACTCGAAGCGCCGCGCCATCTGCGCGATGCATCCGGGACCGTCGCAGACCACGAGATCATCGGGGAGGATGACCGCGAAGGGCTCGTCGCCGATCGCCGGGCGGGCGCACAGCACCGCGTGGCCGAGCCCCAGCGGCGCCGGCTGGCGGATGTAGAGGCAGGTCGCCCGGCTCGGGAGGATCCCCCGCACGCGCTCGAGCTGCTCGTCCCTTCCCCTGGCTTCCAGCGCCGCCTCCAGCTCCGGCGAACGGTCGAAGTGGTCCTCGATGGCTTTCTTGGTGTGTCCGGTCACGAACACGAGGTGGTCGATCCCGGCCTCCACCGCCTCCTCCACCGCGTACTGGATGAGAGGCTTGTCGACGACGGGAAGCATCTCCTTGGGGAGTGCCTTCGTCGCCGGCAGGAACCGGGTGCCGAGACCCGCCACCGGGAACACCGCTTTTCGGAGCGTCTTCATCGCCGTCCGGCCCACTCCCGCCCGACACACGTGTAGTCGAACCCCAGGGCGCGCATCTGGTCCGGCTCGTAGACGTTGCGCAGATCGACGAACACCCTCCCCCGCATTCGCCGCCTCGCTTCCTGCAGATCGAGACCACGGTACACGTTCCACTCCGTGAGAAGCACGACCGCGTCGGCGCCGTCGAGGGCCTCCCAGACGTCCTCGGCGTATTCGACGGCGCCGGGCAGGAGCGCCCTCGCCTCCGCGATCCCCCGCGGATCCGTAGCCCGGATCCGTGCACCCCGCTCCGTGAGGCAGGGAAGGATCGCAAGGGCGGGAGCATCGCGCACGTCGTCGGTCTCCGGTTTGAAGGTCAGCCCGAGCACCGCGATCACCTTCCCGGCCTCGCTCCCGCCGAGCGCACCGCGGATCTTGGCGACCATCCGGCTGCGCTGCGTTGCGTTGACCTCGAGCACGGATTCGACGATCCGGCTCGGCGCCCCGCACGCCTGCCCGGTGCGCACCAGGGCGAGGGTGTCCTTGGGGAAGCAGGAGCCTCCGTACCCGGGCCCCGGGTGCAGGAACTTGCGCCCGATGCGCCCGTCGAGCCCCATGCCGCGTGCGACGTCGTGCACGTCGGCGCCCAGCGCCTCGCACAGCGCCGCCATCTCGTTGATGAAGCTGATCTTGGTCGCGAGAAAGGCGTTGGCGGCGTACTTGATCAGCTCCGCCGTCTCCAGGCCCGTGACGACGATCGGGACCTCGATGAGGTTCAACGGCCGGTACAGCGCGCGCAACCGGGCCTCCGCCCGATCGCTCTCGACGCCGATGACGATCCGATCGGGTCGCATGAAATCGGCGATCGCCGCACCCTCGCGCAGAAACTCCGGGTTCGAGGCGACGTCGAAGTCCGCCTCCGGGTTGATCTCCGACACGATCCGCTTGACCTGCCGCGCGGTGCCGACGGGGACGGTGGACTTGTCCACGACCACGCTGTCATCGCGCAGGAAGGGGGCGATCCGGCGGGCCGCGTCGTATACGAACGACAGGTCGGCGTGCCCGTCCCCGCGGCGTGACGGCGTTCCCACCGCGATGAAGACCAGCTCCGCGCCGCCGACGGCCCGCTCGAAATCGGTGGTGAAGCGCAGCCGCCCCTGCCCGACGTTACGGGCGACGAGCTCGTCGAGGCCGGGCTCGTAGATGGGGACCCGGCCCTCGTCGAGCCGGGCGATCTTCGATGCATCGACGTCGATGCAGGTCACCGAGGCGCCGAACTCGGAGAAGCATGCCCCGGAGACGAGGCCGACGTAGCCCGAGCCGATCATCGCGATGTTCATCGGTCTTCCGTCCCGGGGTCTTCCGTCCTGGGGCCTTCCGTCCTGGGGTCTCCCGCCCTGCCCCGGCAGCGCCGGAATCCGGGACCGTACATGAATGTCATCGGCACCTTTGCGGATCTCCGCACGTCAGGGGAGGACTACAGCCGCCGGAGATCGATCCCGGAGGGTCGGGCCGCCCGGTCGAGCACGCCTTGCACGTCGATGACGGCGCCGCGCCCGCCGCGCAGCAGGGCCGTGACTCCATCCCAGCCCCCGGCGGCGAACTCCGCGTGGGCAACGGCCAGAATGACCGCATCGGCCGGGCGCAACGCGCCGGCCGCGACGATCTCGATACCGTGCTCGCGGCGTGCCTCCTCCGGATCGGCGCGGGGGTCGTGCACCTGCACGCTCAGACCGTAGTCCTCCAGCTCCCGCACGACGTCGGCGACCCGGGTGTTGCGGAGATCGGAGACGTTCTCCTTGAACGCGAACCCGAGGACGGTCACCACCGCCTCCCCCATCGCGACCCCCCGCCGGACCAGGGCCTTCACCGCCTGCCCCGCGACGTGGACGCCCATCCCGTCGTTGATGCGCCGGCCCGCGAGGATGACCTGCGGATGGTAGTCCAGCGCCGCCGCCTTGTGCGTGAGGTAATAGGGATCGACCCCGATGCAGTGACCGCCGACGAGGCCGGGGGTGAAGGGATGGAAGTTCCACTTGGTGCCGGCCGCCGCGAGCACGTCGCGGGTGTCGATGTCCATCCGGTCGAAGATCAGGGCCAGCTCGTTCATCAGTGCGATGTTGAGATCGCGCTGCGCGTTCTCGATCACCTTCGCCGCTTCCGCCACCCGGATCCCGGCGACGCGGTGAACCCCGGCGGTGACCACGGATTCGTAGACGCCGGCGACGACGTCCAGGGTCGCCGCGTCCTGCCCGGCCACGATCTTCGGGACGCGGGCAAAGGCGTGCTCCCGGTCGCCGGGGTTGATGCGCTCCGGCGAGTACCCGACCGTGAAGTCCGTCCCGCACGCGAGTCCCGACGCCTCTTCGAGCACCGGGACGCAGTCCTCCTCCGTCGCTCCGGGATAGACCGTGGATTCGAACACCACGACGTCGCCCGCCTCGAGCCGTCGCCCCACGGTACGCGCCGCACCGAGAAGCGGGCGCAGATCCGGCCGGTTGGCCTCGTCCACCGGGGTCGGCACCGTGACGATGTGGAAGTCCGCCTCGCGCAGCGCCTCCGCGTCGTTCGTGAAGCAGACGTCGGCCGCGGCGAAGTCGGCCGGCACGGCCTCACGGTTGCGGTCCACGCCCCGGCGCAGCTCCTCCACCCGGGTGGTGTCTACGTCGTAGCCGACGACCCGCGACCGGGCGCCGAACGCGAGTGCGACCGGCAGCCCGGTGTACCCGACCCCGACGACCGAGATCCTCCGCCCATTCGTCATCGCCGTCAGCCGACCTCGTAGAACGCCTCGTACCAGTCCACGAAGCGCCGCACCCCGACCTCGATCGGGGTATTCGGCCGGTAGCCGAAGTCCCGTGCCAGATCGCTCACGTCCGCGAGCGTGTCGAGCACGTCGCCGGGCTGCAGGGGCAGGAGGTTCCTTCGTGCCTTGCGCCCGAGGCACGCTTCCAGCACCCCGATGTAACGCTCCAGCGCCACGCTCTCGCCGTTGCCGACGTTGTAGAGCCGGTGCGGCGCGGCGCTGGTGGCCGGGTCGGGCGACTCCCCGCTCCAGCCCCCGTCCGGGGCCGCGGGCCGGTCGATCACCCGGACCACACCCTCGACGACGTCGTCGACGTAGGTGAAGTCCCGGTGGTGCCGGCCGTGGTTGAACACGTCGATGGGGCGGCCGGCCAGGATGTTGCGGGTGAACAGGAACAGCGCCATGTCGGGCCGGCCCCACGGCCCGTACACGGTGAAGAAGCGCAGCCCGGTCGCGGGGAGTCCGTACAGGTGGCTGTAGCAGTGGGCCATCATCTCGTTGGCCTTCTTGCTGGCCGCGTAGAGCGACAGCGGATGGTCGACGTTGTGCCGCTCCGAGAACGGCAGGGTCCGGTTGGCGCCGTAGACGGAGCTCGAGGATGCGTAGACGAGGTGGCCGATCCGGTGGTGGCGGCATCCTTCGAGGACGTTGACGAAGCCGGTGAGATTGGTGTCGACGTAGGCGTGGGGGTTCTCCAGCGAGTACCGGACGCCGGTCTGGGCGGCGAGGTGGACGACCGCCTCGGGCCGCTCGTTCGCGAAGATCTCCGCAATCGCCGTGCGGTCGGCGACGTCGGCGCGCACGTCGCGGAAGCCGGGGAACGCCCGGGGCCGATCGAGCCGCGCCTCCTTCAGGGAGACGTCGTAGTAGGGGTCGAGGTTGTCGACGCCGACGACCTCGTCGCCCCGTGCGAGCAGGCGGAGCGAGAGCGCGGAGCCGATGAAGCCGGCCGCGCCGGTGACGAGAACCTTCATGGAAGCGGTCGGGGGGTTGGAATGATCGAAGAAGCCGGCCGCGGCGGCGGCAAGATACCATACACGACACGATTCCTGCGCTCGCGTCCCATCTTCCGGTCCTCTTCAGCCTGCTATGATCATGGTGGAAGACACTCGCACAATCGCAATCATCATCCAACCGATGGGCACCATCCAACCGACGGGCACCATCCAACCGACGGGCACCATCCAACCGATGGGGTCCGCCTCGAGCAACGGGCGCCGGGCTGCCCCCCTGGGCGTACGCCTCGATGATCGCACGGGGGGGCCGATTCATCCCACATCGATTCATTACATATGGGGAGGCGAAACATGACTTCTGCCGCTCTCAGGACCAGGATGCTCCTCGCCGCGGCGGCACTTGCGGTTCAGGGGGCCTTCGGCCCGGCCGCCGGGGCGGCGGCGCAACTCCCGGAGCTCCCGCCGAGCACGGCCTACGGCGATTACGCCGTCGGCGCGACGATCGGCTTCGCCGTGGACAACCGGCAGCGCTTCGATCCCTGGGGCACCGCCTATGCCGGCGACGCCTACCGCGCCATGCTGCGCAAGGTGGAAGCCTCGGGCCAGCCCCGTACGGTGATCTTCCACTTGTGGTATCCGGCCGAGGCGGATCGTTCGGGCGGCCGATTGGCCGGGCCGCGCTCGCCCTGGCCGGCGCTCTCCGGCCGGCGCGCGAAGATGGAAGACTACTTCTTCAAGGACGGGACGTTCGCGATCCCCGCGCTGCGCTCGTCGGTCCTGTTCCCGGATACCCACGGGCGTCTGCATTTCAAGGGTGGGGGCACCCTCGCGGAGCGGTCCGGCAGCGCCGCGCAGGAGGCGTTCGAAGCCATCGGGAAGCACTATTTCGCCGCGCCCCGCGGCGCGTATCTCGACGCGCCGCCGGCATCGGCGCCGGGTGGATTCCCCATCGTCATCCTGTCCCACGGGCTCGGGGACAACTACAGCCTGTGGAATTTCCTCGGCGAGTTCCTGGCCTCGCACGGCTACGTCGTCGCCGCCCCGAGCTTCATCTCCGACAGCGCAATCCCGCTCGCGCTGCACGATCCCGACTCCGTGTTCACCCGCCGGGCCTCGGCCGATGAAGTGCGGGAGGCCTACGCGCTGATCATGGGGGAGCGGAAGGTCATCCCGAACTTCTACCGCTTCCTGTTCGGCGCCGCCTCCGCCGACGCCTTCGACCCGGCGCAGGCGAAAGCCGTTCCGGGCGGCGTGCAGCGCGCCACGACGATGATGCGGAACCTGTTTCGCCAGCGGGTGGCCGACGTGGGGTTGCTGATCCACACGGTGAGGCTGCTGGGCGCGGCCGAAGCCGATTGCGCGGCGGGGCTGGGCTCGATGGGCGCGACCTCGGCCGCGCGCGAGCTGTGCGGCCTGCTCGCCGGCCGGGTCGGCGACGCGGTCGGGCTGGCCGGCCATTCCCTCGGCTCGATGACCTCCCAGATGGGGGTGAACCACATTCCCGGCGTCGCCGTGGCCCTCGGCTTCAACAACGGGGCGCCCTTCACCTGGACGCCGGAGGAGTTCTTCGGCGGCGGACGGACCCCGGACGGGCTGCCGGAGGGCAGCCACAAGCCGGTGGTGCAGATGATCGGCGACGAAGACGATTTCGTGCAGTGGGTGTTCCTCCGCCTGTTCCAGAACGCCCTGGCCGCCGCCGGCGGGGACCCGGCAGCCGCGTTTCCCCTGGCCCCCGAGCGTGCCGTGCCGGAGCGCCGGGCCAACCCGCAGCCGGTCGCCCTCAGCGCCTGGCTGAGGCAGACCTCCGACCGCGCCCTGGTGATCGTCCGGGACGTCGATCACGGGCTGCTGGTGGACAACTTCGGGCGGATGTTCCCCTGGCCGGAGTTCCGGAAGGGCGCCCTGCCCTTCGGCCTGTCGCCTTCGGGCCGGCGCAAGGCGGTGGGCGAGGAGATCCGTGATCGGAGCTTTTCCGGTGCGCCTTACGACCCGCTCGACTGGGCCGAAGCGGGCGAAGCGGGTGCGGTGTACATGCCGCACCTCATCCGCGACTGGTATGTGCGGGCCGTTTTCGACCACTACCTGAAAGGCGACGGGGAAGCGCGCGCTCGGCTGAAGAGCCCGGACCCGTTCGGAGATCTGACCTCCGTGCGCCGGGAGATCGAATAGCCGGCCACCCTTTGGCCGACCTCCCGGCCATCATGCCGGCAGCCCATGCGGCACGGGCGGTGGCCGGGATGGGCGCAGGCGGCGTCCGCGCGTTGCCGGATTGGCGAAACCGCACCCATCGCGGTATGGTCGGCGCGGTATCGCCGGGAACGGCGTTGCCGCGCCGGACAGCCGGAACGTGAGGGGCTTCATGGCAGAGATCGAGGTCAACGGCGTCCCCATCCAGGACGATTACTCCGAGACGTTCAGCGGACGGCTGGCGCGGGTGCTGGTGACCAGCGTCACCCGCCGGTGGGCGCTGGAAGCCGCGATGGAGATGAAGGGGCTGGGACGCTCGGCCACCTCGCCGCCGTGCGAGGCGACCCTGGAGCGGGAGGTGGGATCGGAGGAGACTCCCGACGGCCGTCCGGGATTCATCATCCAGATGATGGATCGCAAGCTGGAGGAGCTCGCCCGGTGCCTGGTCCTCCGGATCCGCAAGGGCGCTCTCCCGAATCCCAGGACCAGCGTGTTCGACGCCCTGCCCCCGGACTTCGCCGAGGAGTCGATCGACATCGAAGGCACCGTCATCCAGCGCTTCGGGGACGGCTGGGAGGAGGCGATCGAGGCGTTCGGCCGGAAGCTCTTCCGCGTGCCGAAGATGGACGGAGCGTTTCACGTCGAGCGCCGCTTCGGCGTGGTCGGGCAGGCCGTCACGGGAGGCATGTTCCTGATCCTCGCGGACTCCGACGAGACCGCGCTCCGGGCGGCGGAGGCCGCGCTGGAGGCGGTGTCGCGGATCCCGCTGGTGGTGGTCAAGAACGCCGCGAGCGGCTCCAAGGTGGGCGCGAAGCACTACCGGGACATGGTCGCGACCACCAACCACCACTACTGCCCGGCGCTCGCGGGCGATCCCGAGAGCGCCCTCCCCGACGCGGTCCGCTGCGTCTACGAGATCATCGTCAGCGCCCCTCGCCTCGACGAGGTCCGCCAGGGCATGCGGACCGGGATCGAGGCGGCCACCGCGGTCGACGGGGTGCTGCACATCCATACCGCCAATTACGGCGGCAAGCTGGGCAAGGGCAGGATCCACCTGCACAGCCTGTTCGAGTAGCCGGTTCCGGCCCCCGCATGCCGAATCGTGCAGGCTGCCGTGTCTCCGTCCGGGCGTCCGCCAGGCTGCACATGGGCTTCGTCGATCTCCACGGCGGTGCGGGCCGCCGGTACGGGAGCCTCGGGCTTGCGCTGGAGAAGCCGTTCACCCGGGTACGCCTGAGCCCGGCCTCCGGGGTCGTCGCCGAAGGGCCGGATGCGGCGCGCGCGGCGCGCTACGCCACCGCCATGGCGGAATGTTTCCACCTCTCCGGAGGCGCCCGGATCGACGTGGAGACGGCCATTCCCCCGCACACCGGGCTCGGCTCCGGGACGCAGCTTGCCCTGGCGGTCGGCGCGGGGATGGCGAAGATGTTCGATCTCGCTCTCCGCACCGCCGACGTCGCCGCCGCGCTCGACCGGGGGGTCCGCTCCGGATTGGGTATCGGGCTGTTCGATCACGGTGGCTTCGTGGTCGACGGCGGCTCGGCCGGTGACGGGGTTCCGCCACCGGTCATCGCCAGACAGCCGTTCCCCTCCCGGTGGCGCCTGCTGCTGATCTTCGACCGCGGGCGCGAGGGGGCGCACGGGGAGCAGGAGATCAGGAAGTTCGCCACGTTGCTGGAGTTTCCCGAAGCCGACGCGGCCGAGCTCTGCCGGCTGGTGCTGATGTGCGCGTTGCCGGGCGTGGTGGAGGCCGACCTCGATGCCTTCGGTAGCGCGGTCGGCCTCATCCAGGCGCGGGTCGGGGACCATTTCGCGGGCGTGCAGGGTGGCCGTTTCGCAAGCCCCGGCGTGAGCGCGGTGCTGGAGTGGCTTGCATCGCGGGGCTTGACGGCGGTGGGGCAAAGCTCCTGGGGCCCTACCGGCTTCGCAGTCTGCCCGAGCGAGCCGGCGGCGAACCACCTGATGGAAGAAGCGCAGGCCCGGTTCGGGCGCGAGTTCGGGTTGGACTTCGCGGTGACCCGCGGGCTCAACCGGGGGGCCCGGGTCGAGAGCCGTCCCCCATCGTTCCACTGAGAATCCGGTACCGGTGCCATGGCCAAGCCGAAGATCCTCCACATGCTCGATCCCCGCCCCCACGTCAGTCCCTTCGACGTCAACATGGCGGTGGACGCGGGCTTCGAAGTCGTCGTTCCCTACCCGGGCACCGCCCTCGACGACGTCGCGGGACTGGTCCGGGACACCATCTTCTCCCGGCCTCCCGGGTGCTACAACGACACCGGGGTGTTCATCGGCGGGCACGACGTCAACCTGGCCGCGGACATGCTGGAACGGGCGGGGAGCGCCATGGTGCCGCCCTTCGAGGTGGCGATGCTGGCGGATCCGAACGGCGCCTGCACCACGTCGGCCGCGCTCGTGGCGCTCACGGAAAAGCACCTGCGAGCGCGAAGCGGCGCCGGCCTGAAGGGACGCAACGTGCAGATCCTCGGGGGCGGGCCGGTCGGGCTGTGCGTCGCGGTGCTGGTCGCGCGGGAAGGAGGGCATCCGAGGCTGGTGCGGCTCACCGGGATGACCCCGGCGAAGGCGGAGGCGGTCGAGCGCTTCGCGGCGAGGTACGGGGTCGAGGTGCCCTGGACCACCGGCCGGGACGATGCCGGAAAGCACGCCGCACTCGAATCCGCCGAAGTTGCGGTGTGCTGTGCGAAGGCCGGCGTGCAGGTCCTCTCCGAGGAGCTGATGGGGCGATGTGGAAAGCTCATGGTCGCGGCGGACGTCAACGCGGTGCCCCCGGCCGGCATCGAGGGGCTCGGGGTGGCCGCCGACGGCGCGGAGCTGCCTTCCGGCGCCCTCGGGATCGGCGCCCTCGCGATCGGAGGCGTCAAGTACCGGGTCCAGCGAGGACTGCTGGAGCGCATGATGCGCGCGGACCGCGCCGTGGCATTGGACTTCCCCGACGCGTTCGAGCTGGCTCGCGAGATCGTCTCCGCCTGAGTCGTTGCGCGCCATGAGCCCGCGGGTGAGTGTGAATGCGACGGCCGCCCCCCTGGTCGAGGAGCTGGTGGAGCGGGCGGACGCACTGCGCGTCGGCGTCGCCCGCATGGAAGACGGCACGCGGGTGGTCGATGCGGGCATCGACCATCGGGGGGGCATCGAAGCAGGCCTGCTGATCGCCCGGATCTGCATGGGCGGTCTCGGAGACGTGGCAGTGCGCTACAGCTCCGTGTTCCCGGACTGGCCGTGGCAGGTGGAGGTGCGCACGAGCCAGCCCGTGCTCGGCTGTCTCGGCGCGCAGTACGCGGGCTGGAGCCTGAGCTTCGATGCGCCCGGGAAGTTCAGCGCGCTCGGCTCCGGGCCGGCGCGGGCGCTGGCCGCCCGGGAGCCGCTGTTCGAGGAGCTCGGCTACCGGGACCATGCCGGCAGCGCCTGCCTGGTGCTGGAGACCGGCCGCCATCCGCCGGCGGCCCTTGCGGAGAAGGTGTCGAGGGACTGCGGGGTGGCGCCGGCGCAGGTGACGCTCGTGCTCACCCCCACCGGCAGCCTCGCCGGGGTGGTGCAGATCGCGGCCCGGGTGGTCGAGGTGGCGTTGCACAAGGCGCACGAGATCGGCTTCCCCCTCGCCGCCGTCGTCGACGGCACCGGCAGGGCTCCGCTCCCGCCGCCCATCGGCGATCCGCTGGCCGCCATGGGGCGAACCAACGACACCATCCTGTTCGGCGGGGAGGTCCGGCTCTTCGTATCGTGTGAAGACGAGCAGGCGGAGGATCTCGCCTCGCGGCTTCCCGCCACCGGCTCCCGGGACTACGGGAAGCCTTTCGCCGAGGTGTTCCGGGAGTACGGCTACGACTTCTTCCGCATCGACCCCATGCTCTTCAGCCCGGCCCGGGTGGCGGTGACCGTACTCGGCAGCGGACGAACCTTCCGCGGCGGGCGGCTCGACGCCGGGCTGCTGGAGCGGTCGTTTGGCGGCGGCGCTTGAGGGTCGGCCCGCGTACGAGGCCCCCAACGGGGTCTCTGCCGCGGTCTGGCGTGCCTGCATCGAAGAGCTGGAAGCGCCGAAGCCGGGAAACGTGAGCTTCGCCTCGCCCGGGCACGGGATGTCCGCGGACGATTTCGTGGCAAGCGCACGCTGCACCGCGGACGTGCTCGGCACCCCCGGCCTGTCGCTGGGCGAGCGGGTGCTCGGAAGCATCGAGGCCACCCACACGGCCACCGGCTGCAACACCAACCTCGGCATCGTGCTGCTGTGCGCACCGCTCGCGCAGGCGGCGCTCGACGAGGGTTTCGGACTGCCGCTTCGGACCGGTCTCGCCCGCGTACTCCAGGCCGCGAGCGTCGAGGACACGGAGCGGGTGTTCACGGCGATCCGCCTGGCCGGGCCCGCGGGGCTCGGCGCAAGCGCCCGCCACGACGTGCGTGCTCCGGCCGCGGCGCCCCTGCTCGCGGTGATGCGCGAGGCCGAGGACCGCGATCGGGTGGCGCGTCAATACGCTCGTTGCTTCGAGGACGTCTTCGATCCCGGGATCGCCGTGCTCGCGGGAGGCCGGGCCCGCTGGCCGGGACCGCAGGCGGTGGTGGCCCTGTACCTCACCTTCCTCGCACGCTTCAAGGACTCCCATATTGAGCGTAAACTCGGGGCCGTCGCCGCGGAGGGGATCCGGCTCGAAGCACTGGGGCTCCTCGAGAGCCTTGAAGCATCGGGTTCGCCGGAAATGGACATCGAGGCCGTGATGCGCTTCGATCGCAGCTTGAAGAGCCGGCGCGCGAACCCCGGTACGAGCGCCGACCTGACGGTGGCGACACTGCTTGCCGGCAACCTCCTTCACGAGAGGGGGGATCGTGTCGCGGCCCGGCCGGTGCGGGACGCGACTGGATTGACGACGACACAAAGGAGGTAGCGATGGCTATCACGAACGTTCGTGTGGGAGAGTCCCTGGTCGGAGACGGCAACGAGATCGCCCACATCGACTTGATCCTGGGCCCGCGCGGTTCCGCGGCGGAGACCGCATTCTGCAACGGCCTGGTCAACAACAAGGACGGCTTCACCAGCCTGCTGGCGGTGGTCTCGCCCAACGTGCCCGCGAAGCCCAACACCATGATGTTCAACAAGGTCACCATCAAGGGGGCCAAGCAGGCGGTGCAGATGTTCGGGCCGGCCCAGCGCGCCGTTGCCCGGGCGGTCATGGAGGCGGTGGCCGAGGGGACGATCCCGGCGGCGGAAGCCGACGATCTCTACGTCTGCGTCGGCGTGTTCATCCACTGGGAGGCCGAAGACGACGCCAAGATCGAGCAGTACAACTACGAGGCCACCAAGCAGGCCCTCGAGCGCGCCGTCGCCGGCAAGCCGACGGTGGACGAGGTGCTGGCCCAGAAGAATGCGGAGCATCCCTTCGCAGCCAACGTTTCCTGATCTCGACGACGGCTCCCCCGGACTCGCCGGGGGAGCCGGTTCGGGCCCGGGAGGTCCATCGGCGGATTCGCCCTTGGACGACGGCATTTTCCGAGCGGCAGTGCGGCCGGACGGGACCGGGGCCGGTACCAGGCTCCTCGAAGCCGCAGCTCGTGTCGCCGGCGGGCCGGTGCGCCGGGGGTGGCGCAGGCCGGGGCTCGCGGGGTCCGTCGCCGGCTGCACGTGCGCTCGATCCGGCATCGCGGCCGGGGTTCCGGGCCCTGCGCGCCTCCGGGTACACGGCCCTTTCGACCACCGGACATTCAACAGGACATGAAAAGATGGAAATGACCTCTCAGGAAGCGTTCGTCGAAACCCTGCGGGTGAACGGCGTGAAGGTCGCCTTCGGGATCGTCGGCTCGGCGTTCATGCCCGGGCTCGACATCTTCCAGCGCGCGGGGATCCGGTTCGTCGACGTCGCGCACGAGCAGGGCGCCGCCCACATGGCGGACGGATACACCCGCGCGAACGGCGAGATCGCGGTGTGCATCGCACAGAACGGACCGGGGATCACCAACTTCGTGACCGCGGTGGCCGCGGCGTACTGGAACCACACCCCCATGATCATCGTGACCCCCGAGACCGGGGCGAAGACGCAGGGTCTCGGAGGGTTCCAGGAGACCCGCCAGCTCCCCTACTTCGAGGAGATCACCTGCCACCAGGAGACCCTCGCCCATCCGGTGCGCATGGTGGAGTCGCTGACCCGCTGCTTCCAGCGCGCGCGCCAGCACTCCGCGCCGGTGCAGTTCAACATCCCCCGCGACTACTTCTGCCAGGTGATCGACGTCGAGATCCCCGAGCCGATCCTGCCGGGGCGCCAGCCCGGCGACGTGGACACGGTCGCCGCCGCCGCCGCGATGCTGAAGGACGCGGAGCGGCCGTTCATCGTGGCCGGGGCCGGGGTGGTGCTGAGCGACGCGGTCGACGAGTGCCGCCGGCTCGCCGAGCGCCTGGGCGCCCCCGTCGCCAACAGCTACCTCCACAACGACAGCTTCCCCGCCAGCCACCCGCTCGCGGTCGGACCGCTGGGCTACCAGGGCTGGGAGTCGGCGATGGTGCTGGTCAAGGAGGCCGACGTCATCCTCGCCCTGGGCACCCGCCTCAATCCCTTCAGCACCCTGCCGCAGCACGGCATCGAGTACTGGACGGGGCAGGCGAAGATCATCCAGGTGGACTCGAACCCGGACATGCTCGGGCTCGCGAAGCCCATCGACGTCGGGATCTGCGGCGATGCGCGCGCCGTCGCGCGCCAGCTCCTCGAAGCGCTGGAGGGGCACGATGCCGGGCAAGCGGGCAAGGAGCGCAGGGACCGGGCCGCCACCGCGAAGTCCGCCTGGCTCCAGAAGCTCGCCGGCTGGGACCACGAGGAGGACGATCCGGGCAGCACCTGGAACGCCCGTGCGCAGGCCGACGCGCCGGAGCGGATGGCCCCCCGCCAGGTCTTGCGCGCGATCCAGGACGGCCTGCCGGCGGATGCGATGGTCTCCACCGACATCGGCAACATCTGCGCGATGGCCAACAGCTACCTCCCCTTCGAGCAGCCGCGGAGCTTCCTCGCGCCGGGGATGTTCGGCAACTGCGGCTACGCCTTCCCCGCCATCATGGGCGCGAAGCTCGCCCGGCCCGATCGTCCCGCCGTGGCCCTGGTCGGCGACGGCGCGTTCGGGATCAGCCTGAACGAGCTCCCGACCTGCGACCGGATGAACGTCCCGGTGACCGTGGTGGTGTTCCGCAACGAGCAGTGGGGGGCGGAGAAGAAGAACGACATCCTGTGGTTCGACGAGCGTTTCGTCGGCACCGAGCTCGGCGACCCCTTCAGCTACGCTGCGGTGGCCGAGGCGTTCGGGCTGAAGGGCGTGCGGGTGGGCGACATGGCGGACCTGACCGCCGCGATCCGGGAAGCCTGCGCGGCCCAGAACGAGGGCACGACGACCCTGGTGGAGGTGGTGGTCAACAAGGAGCTCGGCGCCCCCTTCCGCCGCGACGCGATGCAGGACCAGGCCTGCCTCCTGCCGCGGTACGAGGACCTCACCGTGTCGCGCTGAAGTGGGCATTCATCGCCGTTCTTCTCCACCGGCAGCGCCGGCGCCGTCCGTGGCGCCGGTCTCCTCCACGCAAAGAGGGCTTACGCGCATGAAACGCCTGTTCCTCGCCGCGGCCGCGGCGCTTCTCACCCTGGGCTTCGCCGGCCCCGGCGTCGGCACCGCCGCCGGCGCCGCCGAGGTCAAGCCGGGCATCGTCTACGATCTGGGCGGCAAGTTCGACAAGTCCTTCAACGAGGGGGTCTACGACGGCGCCGTGAAGTTCAGGACCGACACCGGGATCGACTTCCGGGAGTTCGAGGTCCAGACCGACTCCCAGCGCGTGCAGGCGTTGCGCAACTTCGCCCGCCGCGGCCACGATCCCATCCTGGCGGTGGGCTTCCAGTACGCCTCGTCCCTGAAGACGGTGGCGGGCGAGTTCCCCGGGACCCGTTTCGCCATCATCGACACGGTCATCGACCTGCCCAACGTGCAGTCCATCGTGTTCAAGGAGCACGAGGGCTCCTTCATCGTCGGGGTCCTGGCCGCGATGGCGGCCGAGGGCGGCAAGGTGGGCTTCGTCGGCGGCATGGACGTGCCGCTGATCCGCCGGTTCGCCTGCGGCTACGTGCAGGGCGCGCGCTACGCCAGGCCCGCCGTCGAGGTGTTCCAGAACATGACCGGCACCACCGGCGCGGCCTGGAACGACCCGGTCAAGGGAGGGGAGCTCGCCAAATCCCAGTTCGACCG
The DNA here is from genome assembly GCA_965204915.1 of Gammaproteobacteria bacterium. GTDB lineage: Bacteria > Pseudomonadota > Gammaproteobacteria > HK1 > HK1 > HK1. The sequence continues at coordinate 2,231,609 of OZ242023.1, forward strand.
GGGCGCCGAGGTGGTCTACCACGCCGCCGGCGCCACCGGTCTCGGCGTGCTCCAGGCGGCGGCGGATGCGGGCCGGCTCGGCATCGGCGTCGATTCCAACCAGAACCACCTTCACCCGGGGCACGTGCTCACCTCCATGCTGAAGCGGGTGGACGTGGCCGCCTACGACGTCTTCGAGTCCGCGCGCCAGGGCGCCTGGAAGCCCGGCGTGCGCGTCTTCGGGCTGAAGGAGGACGGCGTCGGCTGGTCCCTCGACGAGTACAACGAGGCGCTGGTGACGCCGGCCATGAAGGCGGCCGCCGATGAGGCGGCCGAGCGGATCATCGCCGGCGACGTCGAGGTCCACGACTACGTCACCGAGGGCGAGTGCCCCGTGAAGTAGGCGCCGTGCCGTCCCGGGAGGAGCCGCGGCCCCCGGAGGAAGGAGCCCCTCCGGAAGAGGGGGCCCCTCCGGAGGAGGGGGCTGTCGCGCCCGCGGTCGAGCTTCGCGGTATCGACAAGCGGTTCGGCGCGGTTCACGCCAACCGGGACGTGGGCCTGGCCGTGGCGCCGGGCACCATCCACGGGATCGTCGGCGAGAACGGCGCCGGCAAGTCCACCCTGATGAACGTCCTCTACGGCTTCTACCGGGCCGATCGGGGGGAGATCCGCATCGCCGGGCGGCCGGTGGCGATCGAGGACAGCGAGGACGCCATCGCCGCCGGCATCGGCATGGTCCACCAGCACTTCATGCTGGTGGACACGTTCACGGTCACGGAGAACGTGATCCTGGGGGTCGAGGGCGGGGCGCGGCTCGCCGCGGGCGCGGAGCGGGCGCGACGGGAGCTCGCGCGGCTGGCCCGCGAGTACGCCCTGGAGGTCCCTCCCGACGCCCTGGCCGGCGATCTGCCGGTGGGCCTGCAGCAGCGGGTGGAGATCCTGAAGGCCCTCTACCGGGGGGCCGGGATCCTGATCCTGGACGAGCCCACCGGCGCGCTGACCCCCCAGGAGGCGGACCACCTGTTCCGCATCCTCCGCCGGCTCAAGGCACAGGGCAGGGCGGTCATCCTGATCACCCACAAGCTGCGCGAGATCATGGCGGTGACCGATCGGGTCTCGGTCATGCGCCAGGGCAGGATGGTGGCCCACCGCGACACCGCCGGGACCACCATTCCGGAGCTGGCCGAGCTGATGGTGGGGCGGCGGGTGCTGCTCCGGGTCGGGAAGGGGCCGGCCCGGCCGGGACGGGAGCTGCTCGCGGTCGAACACCTGAGCGTTCGCGACCCCCGCGGGTCGGCGCGGGTGCGCGACGTCTCGTTCACGGTGCGGGCGGGCGAGATCGTCGGCATCGCCGGGGTGGCCGGCAACGGCCAGAGCGATCTGCTGGAAGCGCTGGCGGGCCTCCGGGCCGTGTCCGGCGGGCGGATCCTGCTCGCGGGGGAGCCGGTCGGCGCCGGCGGCCCCGGCCGGCGCCGCCGGGGTCTCGCCCACGTGCCCGAGGATCGCCGGCGGATGGGCCTCGTCATGCCCTTCGAGGCGCGCGAGTCCGCCATCCTGGGCTACCAGGACGATCCCGGCTACCGCCGCGCGGGGTTGCTGGACTGGGCCGCGGTCTCGCGGGACACCGCGGGCAAGATGGACGCCTTCGACGTGCGGCCCGCGGAGCCCCGCCGGATCACCGCCGCCTTCTCCGGCGGCAACCAGCAGAAGCTGGTGCTGGCCCGCGAGATCGAGCGCGATCCCCTGGTGCTGCTGGTGGGCCAGCCCACCCGCGGGGTCGACGTCGGGGCCATCGAGTTCATCCACCGCCGGCTGGTGGCCATGCGCGACGCCGGCAAGGCGATCCTGCTCGTCTCCTCGGAGCTCGACGAGATCATGGGCCTCTCCGATCGCATCCTGGTCATGTACGGCGGCGCCGTCGCCGGCGAACTCCCGGCCGCGCGGGCGACGGAGCAGGGGCTGGGCCTCCTCATGGCCGGCGCCGGCACGAGGGAGCAGGGGCCATGAACCCGGCCCGGCGGCGCCGGAGCCGGGCGGCGGGCGATTCTTCGTCGTTTGGTCGGAGACTTCATGGGTAAGGGACCCAGGAGCGTCGTCCCGTGAGCGCCGTGGCCGCCGGGCCGGCGGCCGGACTGCCCCGCTGGGCGGTCCTGGCCCTGCTGCCCGCGCTCAACCTGCTGGCCGCCTTCGCGGTCTCCGGCCTGGTGGTGCTGCTGATCGGCGAGAACCCCTGGCAGGTGGTGCGGATCCTGGTCTGGGGCGCCTTCGGATTCCAGGAGGCCGTCGGCTACACCCTCTTCTACGCGACCAACTTCATCTTCACCGGGCTGGCGGTGGCGGTGGCCTTCCACTGCGGGCTGTTCAACATCGGCGGCGAGGGCCAGGCAACCATCGGCGGGCTGGGGGTGGCTCTGGTATGCCTGTACCTGGACTTCCTGCCCTTCGCCCTGATCGTGCCCGCGGCCGTCGCCGGGGCCGCCCTGTTCGGCGCGGCCTGGGCCTTCGTGCCCGCCTGGCTGCAAGCCCGCCGGGGCAGCCACGTCGTCATCACCACCATCATGTTCAACTTCATCGCCGCCTCGGTGATGGTCTACCTGCTCGTCAACGTCATGTCCCGGCCCGGCAGCATGGAGCCGGAGACCCGGAGCTTCGCGCCCCACGCCCACCTGCCCCTGGTGCACGACGCGCTGGGCGCGGTGGGGATCGAGATCGCGGCCTCGCCCCTGAACCTGTCGTTCCTTTGGGCGCTGCTCTGCGCGGCCGGGGTGTGGCTGTTCCTCTGGCACACCCGGGCCGGCTATCGCCTGAGGGCCGCGGGCGCGAGTCCGGCCGCGGCCCTCTACGGCGGCATCTCGCCGCCGCGCCAGATGCTGGTCGCGATGCTCGTCTCCGGCGCGCTGGCCGGGTTCATGAGCCTGAACGAGCTGATGGGGGTGCAGCACCGGCTGCTGCTGGAGTTCACCGCCGGCTACGGCTTCGCGGGCATCGCGGTGGCCCTGATGGGCCGCGGCCATCCGGCCGGTGTGGTCCTCGCCTCGGTCCTGTTCGGCGCGCTGTACCAGGGGGGCGCGGAGCTCTCCTTCGAGGTGCCCCGGATCACCCGCGACATGGTGGTGGTGATCCAGGGGCTGGTGATCCTGTTCGCCGGGGCGCTGGAGTTCATGTTCGTCCCCGCCCTGCGGGCGGCGCTGCTGCGCCGGGCCGGGGGCTGAGGTGGAATCCCTCACCATGGCGGTCCTGGTGCTGGACTCGACCCTGCGCCTGTCCGTGCCCCTGATCCTGGCCGCCCTGGCCGGCCTGTTCTCGGAGCGCTCGGGGATCATCGACATCGGGCTCGAAGGCAAGATGCTGGGGGCCGCCTTCGCCGCCGCCGCCACCGCCGCGTCCACGGGCTCGCCCTGGGCGGGGCTTGCGGCGGGCATCGGGGTTTCGGTGCTGCTGGCCATGGTCCACGGCTACGCCTGCATCACCCACCGGGGCAACCAGGTGGTCTCCGGTCTCGCCCTCAACATCCTGGCCTCCGGGTTGACCGCGGTTCTGGGGATCGCCTGGTTCGCCCAGGGCGGCCGTACCCCCCAGCTTCCCGGCGAAGCCCGCTTCCTGCCCCTGGAATGGCCGGGGGCGGCGGCGCTGCGGGACGTGCCGGGACTCGGCGCGGTCTACAGCGAGCTCCTGAGCGGCCACAACCTGATCGTCTACCTCGCCTTCCTGGCGGTGCCGGCGGTGGCCTGGGTGCTGTACCGCACCCGCTTCGGCCTGCGCCTGCGGGCCGCCGGCGAGAATCCGCATTCCGTGGACGCGGCCGGGATCCAGGTCCCGGGGCTGCGCTACCGGGCGCTGCTGTGCACGGGGGTCGCCTGCGGGGTGGCCGGGACCTACCTGTCGCTCGCCCAGAGCGCGGGATTCATCAACGACATGACCGCGGGCAAGGGCTACATCGCGCTCGCGGCCCTGATCTTCGGCAAGTGGCGTCCGGTGCCGGCGATGCTCGCCTGCCTGCTGTTCGGCCTCCTGGACGCGGTGGCGATCCGCCTGCAAGGGGCGGACCTCCCGGGCATCGGCGAGGTGCCGGTGCAGCTCGTGCAGGCCCTGCCCTACGTCCTGACCGTGGTCCTCCTGGCCGGCTTCATCGGCCGGGCGGTGCCGCCGAAGGCCCTCGGGGCGCCCTATGTGAAGGAACGGTGAGCTCCGGTGCTGGACGCACTGCATGGCGCAGGCCACCTCGCCGACGTCGACCTGCATTTCGGGCGATTGATCGCGGAGCTCGACGGCCGCGAAGGGCCTGAGCTGCCGTTGGCGGCGGCGCTTGCGAGCGCATGGACCCGGGCCGGACACGCATGCCTCGCGCTGCCCGAGGTGGCGGGTCGGGCCTGGCCCCCGACGGGCACGGACGCGGTGCGGCTTCCCGTCCTCGAGTCGTGGATCGAGATCCTCGACGCGAGCCCGATGGTCGCCCGGCCTGGAGAGCGGGAGCCACGCCCGCTCGTCCTCGACCACCACGGCAGGCTCTACCTCGAACGGCTCTGGACGGCGGAGCAGGCGGTCGCGGGCGGCTTGCTCCGGCTCGCCGGGAGCGGATCGGAGCCCGAACCGGAAGGGCTCGACGCGGCGCTCGCCCGGCTCTTCCCCGCCGTTGCGCCCGATGACCGTCCCCGTGCGGCGGCCCGGATCGCCGCGTGCCGCCGGCTCTGCGCGGTGTCGGGCGGCCCCGGTACCGGCAAGACCACCACCGCGGCGGTGATCGTGGCCCTGCTCATCGAGCTGGGGCTCGCCGCCCCCGGCCGGATCGCGCTCGCCGCCCCGACCGGCAAGGCGGCGGCCCGCCTCCAGGAAGCGGTGCGGGCGCGGCGCCAGGCGCTCCTGTCCCGGGCGCCGGTCCTCGAAGGCTTCGAGCCCAGGGCGACTACGGTGCACCGCTGGCTGATCCGCCGCGCCCGGGAGGGGCTTCCCGCCGATGCGCTCATCCTCGACGAGGGGTCGATGGTGGACCTGCCCCTCATGGCGCGGGTGCTGCGCGCGCTGCCGGACGGCGCCCGGCTCCTCATGCTCGGCGATGCGTCGCAGCTTGCTTCGGTGCAGCCGGGCTCGGTGTTCGCGGACCTCTGCCAAGCCGGAGGCGAGGGGACGGGAGCCGGCGACCCGTCCACGCCGCCGCCCTCTGCGTTCGCGCCGTGTGTGGTCGCGCTCGAGCACAACTGGCGCTTCGACCGGAGAGGCGGGATCGGACGACTCGCCGCCGCGGTCATGCGCGGCGATGCGCCTGGCGCAATCGCTGCGCTCCAGGACCCGGGAGATCGCGCCGTCGAGCTGCGCCCCCTGTCCGACGCGGCGGCCTTCGAGCGGCTCGCGGTGCAGCTCGTGGCCGACTGGTTCGAGCCGGAGCTGCGGAAGGCGCGAACGCTCCGCGAGCCGCCCGCGGATGGCGCCGGGTCGCGGCCGTCGTTCCGAGTGCTCTGTGCGCACCGGACCGGACCCTTCGGGGCGGAGCGCTTCAACCACCTGGTGGAGCGGCAGCTCCGCACGCTCGGATTCGTGCGGGCGCACGACCTCTACTACCCCGGCCGGCCGATTCTCGTCACCCGCAACGATCCGCGCACTCGGCTCTCGAACGGGGACACCGGGGTGGTGTTGCGCGATACGGCGGGACGGGCGCAGGTCTGGTTCCCGGAGCTGGAGAACGCCGATGGAGGCCCGCGGCTGGTCTCGCCGGCCCGCCTGCCGCCGCACGAAAGCTTCTTCGCCCTCACCGTGCACCGGGCGCAGGGCTCGGAGTACGACGAGGTGGCGGTGGTGCCGGGCCCTGCCGATTCGCGGGTGGCGACCCGCGAGCTGCTCTACACCGCGATCACGCGGGCTCGCCGGCGGGTGGTCGTATACGGCACCGGAGACAGTGTCGCCGCAGCGGTCGAACGGCCCACCACGCGCTCCTCGGGACTGCACCACGCACTTGCGGAAGGCGGTGCGCCAGCGTGACCTTCGGCCAGCGTGACCTTCGGCCAGCGTGACTTTCGGCCAGCGTGATTTTCGGATGCCGGCGGGCGCACAGCGCCGCCGGGCCGAAGCCGGGGGGCGCGACTGCGCAGGACTCCTCCCCGGCGGCGAGCGACGGCGCCAAGCCGGGACTCATCCGGCGAGGCGCAGGGCCCGCAACGCCACGCAGGCCGCGCCGTAGCCGTTGTCGATGTTGACCACGGCGAGCCCCGGGGCGCAGCTCGCGAGTGACGCATCCAGCGCGACCCGGCCCCCGGCCGACACCCCGTACCCGTTCGACGTCGGGACCGCGACCACGAGCCCGGGGACCTGCCCGCCGACCACGCTCGGCAGCGAAGCCTCCATGCCGGCGACCGCGATCACCACCGGCATCGCGCGGATGTCCTCGATCCGGTCGAGCAGGCGCCACAGGCCGGCGACGCCCACGTCGTAGACCTCCAGGGCCGCCTCGCCGTAATACGCCAACGTGCGCACCGCCTCCTTCGCCACCGGCACGTCCGAGGTGCCCGCGGTCACCACCGCGACCCGCGGCGTTCCGGATCCGGCCGCCGGCCCGCCCAGCGTCGCGGTACGGGACACCGGGTCGTAGTCGAGCGCGGCGCGATGCGCGGGGGCGAGCGCATCGAACATGCCGGCGTCGAGCCGGGTGAGGAGCAGGGGGCGGCTCGACTCGATGCTTCGCGCGAGGATGGCGTCGAGCTGGCGCGGAGACTTCCCCGCACAGTAGATCGTCTCGTCGAAGCCGATCCTCGCCTGACGCGCATCGTCCGGCACCACCTCCCGTTCAGGCATGGCGCGAGGGCCTCAGAAACGCGCTGCCCATGCGGTAGGGCTCGAACCGAAGCCGGCGCGACACCCCGGCCGCGGCCATGCGCTCGTCCAGCTCCCCGGCGAGTGCGGCGCGGGCGGAGGCATCGAGATCGGCGAGCGCGGCGTCGTCGAGCTCGACCACCACGGCATCGCGGCGCACCCGGCATCGCACCGTGGCCGCCCCCGTCGCGTTCCGCACGATTCCTTCGCAGACGTCGATGGCCTTCAGCACCTCGGGGTCGATGGCGATGCCGGTCTCCACCCGGCTCGACAGGCAGGGCGCGGCCGGAAGCTCGGCGAGGTCGTCGAGCCCGAGCCGGGTCGCGATGGCCCGGACCGTGGGCTTGCCGATGCCGCACTCGACGTAGGGGTGGCGGACCGCATGCTCGGCCGCGGCCGCGAGCCCCGGCCGAAAATCCCCCAGATCGTCGGTGTTGGTGCCGGAGACGATGGTCGTACCGGCGCCGGCGAGCGGCGCGATCGTCGAGTAGAGGTTCGTCTTGCAGAAGTAGCAGCGGTTGACCGGGTTGGCGACGTAGCGCGCATCGAGAAGCTCGCCCGCGTCGATCCGATCGAGCCGCCACCCCTCGCGGCGCGCGTACCGCTCGACGCGCTCCGTCGCCTCAGCGGGGACCGCGGCGGAGACCGCGTGCAGCATCGCCGCCGAATCGCCGAGCACCCGGTGCGCGACCACCGCGAGGGTCATGCTGTCCACGCCTCCGCTCACCGCCACCGCGACGCGGCCGATTTCATCGAGCACACGTTCGAGGGCCGCGGCCCCGGGCTTCATGTCGGCGCTACCCATCGGTCCTCCTGATCCGGCAGGGCTGGAACCTGTCGTTCCGGGTCTCCGTCCCGACGGGGATCCGGAAGTCGAGGAGAATCACTCCTTTCGCCATTGTCCGATCGTTCCGCCCACACGTTCGAGCACCGGGGTTCGAGATCCCCAAGCCGTGTCGTGCATCACATCCGCCGCACGCCGGTCATGCGCCACCCCCGCCGCCCGCGCGATCGGCCGCCGCGCGCAGTCTCTCCCGCTCCGCGTGACCGCCGGCCACCGTCGCCAGATCGTCGATCTCCGCCTTCGAGGTCCGGATCCCACCGGGCCGGTGCGCGGATTTCACCCGGATCGGGCGGCCGTCCACCCGCACCGTCACCGACTCGCGGGCCAGCGCCACACGGCCCACCTCATGCCATCGGACCCCCAGGGTGGTCGTCTCGCACAGGCATGCCTCGATGGCCGACTCCACCGCGGCAAGGCGGGCGAGCAGGCGGACGTGGACGGCGAGCCGGCCCTTCTTGCCGTGCATCGCGTGGCTGGAGACGTCCAGGACGCCGTCGTGATCCCGCAACCGGTCGAGGGCGAGGGCGAGATCCTCGCCGGTCTGGTCGTCGATCTCGAACTCGCAGACCGCGATGCGCTCGCGATGCGCCGCCGTATCGAGCCCGCGGAGCGGCTCGAAGGCGAGCAGCCGCAGGATGTTGCTTGCACCCGGAAGAAGGCTCGTGCCGAACCCTGTCCCGGACCGTTCGAGCCGCATCGGACCGGGGAGCGGATCGAAGCTCGGAGCGAGGTGCGCGACGATGGCGGCGCCGGTCGGGGTGATGCGCTCCCCGCGGTGCGTGTCCTGGTCGACGACCATTCCGCGCAGCAGCTCCACCGTGGCCGGAGCGGGGACCGGAAGGCGGCCGTGCGAGGTATCGATCCGGCCTCGTCCGATGGGAAGCGGCCCGCACGACCACGTGGCGTCGAGGCGCTCGATCAGCCAGGCCGCGCATACGACGTCGGCGATCGAATCGTACGCCCCGACCTCGTGGAAGCTCACCTCGTCGACGGGCACCCCGTGCACCGCCGATTCCGCGGCGGCAAGCCGCGCGAAGACGTCGAGCGCCCGTGCCCGCACCCCGGGGGCGAGATCGGACGCACCGAGCAGGGTGCGGACGTCGCGGTAGAGGTGGTGCTCGCGGACGGGTTCGTCGCCGGCGCCGTGATCGTGGGGATGCGCATCGCGATCGTGCGCCCCGGGCTCGCGGTCCCGGCGGCCTGTCTCGTACACCGCGAACCGCGATCCGCTCAGGGCGTGATCGGCGTGATCGACGCGCTCGACGGTGGCGATCGCATCGAGCCCGGCGCGCTGAAGGGCCGCGACCAGCGGCGACTCCAGCTCCGGCCAGGCATCGAGCACCGCCGCCGCGAACATGTCGCCGGCGACCCCCCCGACGGGATCAAGCTGGATGTGCATGGGTGCTATTCTAACGGCGCTTTGCCTCGGACCGACGAGGCATGGGCGGACGCAGCGATGATCGTGGAGTTCGAATCATGTGTCGTGGAGCCCGCCAATCCCGAGAATGGACCGATGCCGGACGCGGACCCATCCAGCCAGCCTGCGCATACCGGCGCGAACAACGCCCTCGCGCGGCTCCGTACCCAGGTGCTGGCCCGGTGGCGCGCATTCCCGGAAACGCGGCGCGACGAGCTCGACGCCCTGTTCGCCGGTGCGCTCGCCCGTGCGGAGACGGCCGAGCCCGAGGTGCTGACGGTCATGGACCCGGCGGCCCGCCCGCAGCGGTTGCGGCTCGCCACCGTGGTCGCGCAGGCGGACCTCGACAGCTTCTACCACAATGAATGGGCCGAGCTCGCGGTCTCCCACGACGGCCGGCTCTTTCTCGTCTATCGCCGGCGCGACGGCGGGGACTACGCGATCACCTGGTCGGGGGCGACCACGGTGCCGGCGCCGGTCATGCGGGCACTGCCCGACGTGCTTGCGGTCGCGATGCTCGAAAGCGACGACACGGAGGGCTGATACGTTGCGCCCCGCCGGCTTTCGGAGCCTCGCGCCCGGTCCCGCGCCGGCCGCGGCATGCGCCGCGCGTACCGGCGGTCCGGGCGGCCCGGAGGCGGAGAACACCGGTACGGTGCATCCGGCGGGCGGCCGGGGCACCATGCCTCGCCCCGTGCCGATCGCGGCATTCACCGCCCTCGACCGCCTCGGAAGCCCTCCGCCCTGCCCCATCCCCACCGGTGCGGACGACGCGGCGGCACAGGCGGCGTGACGCGCCCTGCCCCTCTCCGGCGCCTCGTATGCGGCCTCATGCTGGCGGCAGCCTGCGCGATCCATCCTCCCCGCGCCGCCGGCCCGGCTCCCGCTGCGGCGGACTACGGCGCCGTCGGCTACGTCGAGATCGACGACGTCATCGATCGATTCCAGGACCGCTATCTCGCGCGCGTGATCGAGCGTGCCCGGGTCGAGGGCATCGACACCCTGCTGGTCCGCATCGACACCGACGGGGGCGAGGTCCATCATGCGCGTACGATGTTCAAGCGCATCCTCGACCTCGAAGCGGCGGGGATCCGCACCGTCGCGTTCGTGGACTTCCGCGCGATCTCCGCCGGTGCGTTGATCGCCTACGCCCACGAGGAGGTGTATCTCGCCGAGACCGCGTCCATCGGCGACATCGGGGTCGTCTTCCAGTCGCCGGAGGGGAAGATCGAGTACGCGCCGGAGAAGATCGAGACCGTCATCCGCACCCTGCTGGCCCAAGCGGCCGAGCAGCGCGGCTGGAGCCGCGGGCTGCTGCTCAAGATGACCGCGCACAAGCAGTCCCTCTACCGGATCACCCTCCCGGATGCGACGGTGGAGTACGTCATCGAGGACGACCTTCCAGAGTTCCTCGCGCGCCATCCCGACGTCGACCGCGACGATCCGAAGCAGGTCATCGTCTACCGCGGCCCGGACCGCCTGCTCACCCTGACCGGGCGCGAGGCGGTGAAGCTCGGCATGGCGAGCGGCAGCGCCGCCGATCTCGACGCGATGCACGAGCGCCTCGGGGTCCCGGCCGACGGGATCGTCGATCTGTCGCCACGAGGAACGGAGCGCGTGGCCTGGGCGCTGTCGCGCTTCGCGCCGGTGCTGGCGGGGCTCGCGGTGCTGTTCCTGCTCTCGAGCTGAAGACCCCGGGGGTCGGGCTGTGGGCGGGACTCGCGATCTTGTTCGGGACGGGATTCCTGCTCACCCAGTACTCGCTCGACCTCATCCAGAACTTCGAGCTGGTGCTGATCGCGATCGGGATCGGGCTGGTGGCCGCCGAGGTGCTCACGATGGCGGGCGGCGGGCTGCTCGCGGCGGCCGGCGCAGGCGTCGGGCTCACCGGCCTGGCGCTCGCGTTCGTCCCCAACGAGTTCGCATTCGACCTCGACGACACCCTCTTCCTCGATGCGCTGGCGGATGCCGCACTCAGTACCGCGGCCTCGGCCGGCATCGTCGCGGCCGGCGTCGTGCTGGCCGTCCGATACCTTCCGCACCTGTCCCTGCACCGGCGCATCACGGTGGAGGGAGCGGTGACCGCGACGAGTGCGGGCGATCTCGAGGCCCGGGCCGTCGCGCTGCTCGGACAGCGCGCCGAGACGACGGAGGCGCTGCACCCCACCGGAACGGTGTGGATCGGCGGCGAGCCGGTTCGCGCCCGGGCCGAGCACGGCGCCTGGATCGGAGCGGGCACGGCGGTGGCGGTGGTGGCGGTGGAGTTCGGCGAGATCGTGGTGCGCGCGGCCGACCCCTCTGACGTCGCCCGGAAGCACGAGGATGGGTAGACGCGGCTTCGGTCCTTCGCGGTATCCATCGCAGCGGTGGACAGGGATGACGATCCCGGCCCCTGGACGTCGACCGCCGGTGCCGCCACCGCCGGAACGCCTGAAGAGGGCGGATGGCCATGACCTCCCCTTCCCTTCGTCGACCGTGCCCGGCCGCGAGAGCCCGCGCTTCCCGGAGCCCGAGGGTGGATAGCCTCGCCCTCCCGGCATCGGCCGGCGTCGACTGGCAGTCCCTGTGGCTCGCCCTCGGGTTGCTGGTCCTCGCCGTCGCCCTGCTCGTCCTGGAGCTCTTCGTGGTGTCGTTCGGGGTACTGCTCGTCGCCTCCATCGCCTCGGCCGCGGGCGCGGTCCACTACGCGTTCGCCGCGAGCGACGCGGCAGGATGGGCGATGGCGCTGATCGTCCCGGTTCTCGCGGTGGTGCTCGGGCGCTGGGGGCTCGCGCGTATCCGCAGATCGCGCCGGCTCGTGCCCAGGAGCGAGATCACCGCCGAAGCAGGCTATCATCACCACGCCGAGAGGGTCGGCGTGCATCCCGGGGCGGCCGGGACCATGGTGACCCCGGCACGGCCTTCGGGGCGGGCGCGCTTCGACGGCGGGGAGTGCGACGTGCAGGTGCAGAGCGGTAGCGTCGGGCGCGGCGCGAAGGTGGTGGTGCTGCGCATCGACGGTCCCATCGTATTCGTCGCGCCCGTGCCGGGCGGCGAACCACACGACATCACCTCGAACTGAGGAGGTAAGACGGCATGTCCTTCGAACTCATCGGCCTCGCCATCATCGGCATCCTGGCGGTCCTCGTCTTCGGATTCATCTGGAGCTCGTTCTGGCTGTGGTGGCAATCGATCCTCTCCAACGCTCCCGTGAGCCTGCTCCAGATCATCTTCATGCGCTTCCGCAAGGTGAACCCGTCGGTCATCGTGACGGTGCGGGTCACCGCGAAGAAGGCGGGCATCGACATCTCCGCCGACCAGCTCGAGGCCCACTACCTCGCCGGCGGCAACGTGGCGCGCGTGGTGCAGGCGCTCATCTCCGCGAGCAAGGCCAACATCACCCTCGACTACGACCGCGCCTGCGCCATCGATCTGGCCGGACGCGACGTGCAGGAGGCGGTGGGCACCTCGGTCAACCCCAAGGTCATCGACGTGCCCTCCGGGCAGATGGCGAGGAGCACCATCGACGGCATCGCCGGCGACGGCATCCAGCTCAAGGTGAAGGCGCGGGTCACGGTGCGCACCAACCTCGACCGCCTCGTCGGCGGGGCGACCGAGGAGACCATCGTCGCCCGGGTCGGCGAGGGCATCGTCACCACCATCGGCTCGTCCTCGAACCACATGGAGGTGCTCGAGAACCCCGACCGCATCTCGAGGGTGGTGCTCGATCGCGGCCTCGACTCCGGCACCGCATTCGAGATCCTCTCCATCGACATCGCCGACGTCGACGTGGGCGACAACATCGGGGCACGCCTGAAGATCGACCAGGCGGAGGCCGAGAAGCAGGTCGCCCAGGCCCAGGCCGAGCGCCAGCGGGCGCTGGCGGTGGCGCGGGAGCAGGAGATGGTGGCGCTGGTGCAGGAGAACCGCGCCAAGGTGGTCCTCGCCGAGGCCGAGGTGCCCAAGGCGATGGCGGATGCGTTCCGGGCCGGCAACCTCGGGGTGATGGACTACTACAACATGCAGAACGTCATCTCCGACACCCGGATGCGCCGGAGCATCGCGGGCGAGGGCGACGACGCCGCGGCGTCGCCGCAGGAGGGTTGAGGCGTGGCAGGGTTCGCGGATCTGCTCCAGCGGATCGTCCGCGACCTGGAGCAGGCGGGCGCGCAAGGGCCCGAAGACGACCTGCGGGCACGGCTGGGATACGGCCCCGCGGACGACGCCGGGGACGTGGACGAAGACCCCGGCGGTGTCGATGAAACGCACGAGCCGGGGTCGATATGGGGGTCGCGACCGGCACGGACCCGGGCGGCGGATCCGGAGGCGGCATGGGAGCCCGGGGCGGGGCGGGGACCGGATGCCTCGGGAGGGATCGGGACCGTGCCGCGGCCGAAGGCGCCACGAGCACCGGCCCGGACAAGGCCGCCGGCGCCCGGAACGCATCGGACGCCGCCCCCCTCCCCCGCCGGCCATCCCCATACCTCCATCGGGTCCCCGTTGACGGAGCGCATCCGCGCGCGTCTCGGCACCCCGGACGCACTGCGCGAGGCGTTCGTGATGAAGGAGCTTCTGGACGGACCACTGGGGCTGCGCCGTACGAGACGAGGATCTCGCAGCCCCGCCAACGACAGGAGGATGAACCCCGATGACCCAGGATCGACGAAGACAGGCTGAAGCGCTGACGACGGCACTGGAGCCTTCCCTGCCTCCCATCGCGGTGGCCTTCTGCGACGTCGTACCCGACGGCGTCCCGGCGTTCGACGGCTCGGTTCCGGCCGGATGCGTATTCTGGCAGGAGGCGGCCAGGCGCACCTTCGCCACCTCCGCGGGGCATCACGCCCTGTGCTCGATCGGCATCCATACCCTGAACCTCTCGCAGGCCCCGGCCTCCCAGCCGGAGGAGCTGCAAACCGCCCTGGAAGCCATGATGGGGCTCGACTACGTGCGGGAGGAGGAGGTCGCGGCCATCCCGGTCCACCGGCGCAGTGCGAAGCACGCGCTCTACGGGCCGCTCGCCGACTTCCCGGTGGAGCCCGACGGGGTCCTGCTGTTCGCCGACGCCCGGCAGGGGCTGGTGTTGAGCGAGGCGGTCGCGCGGGTCGACGGCGGCGTTCCGCCGGCGATGGGCCGTCCCGCCTGCGCCGCCGTCCCCCAGGCGCTCAACCACGGAGCCGCAGCCATGAGCCTGGGATGCTGCGGCGCCCGAGCCTATCTCGATGCGTTGTCCGACGCCGACGCCCTGTGGGTGCTGCCGGGCGGCCGTCTGGATCGATACTGCGGGCAGATCGCCGCGTTCGCCGACGCCAACCGGACCCTGGCGACGTTTCACGAACGCCGGAGGACGGACGTCGAATCCGGGATGCGGCCGACGGTGCGGGAATCCCTCCAGCGGCTGTCGTGATGCGGCGGGCGATCCGCGGGGCGGCCTTCGCGACCACCGCGGCCCGCCGCACCCTCTGCCGGGCGCCGGCAACCGGCCGGCCCCGGCCGGCCCGGCCTCGCTGACGGGAGCCGGGCGCCATGCCGAACGCCGCCAGGACCTACGTGCGCTGCGTCGAGGCGGTCAACCGCAAGGTCGGCCGCTTCGCGATGTACCTGATCTTCGCGATGGCCGCCATCCTGCTCTGGTCGTCGATCTCCAAGACCTTCTTCCTCCCCTCCCTGTGGACCCTGGAGATGGCGCAGTTCACCATGGTCGCCTACTACCTCCTCGGCGGCCCCTACTCCATGCAGCTCGACAGCCACGTGCGCATGGATCTGGTCTACGGCGCCTGGTCGCCCCGCACCCGGACCTGGGTGGACTCCTTCACCATCGTGTTCCTGCTCGCCTACCTGGTGCTGCTGCTCTACGGCGGCCTCTCCAGCACCGGGTACGCGCTGGAATACGGCGAGCGCAGCTACTCCTCGTGGCGCCCGTACATGGCGCCGATCAAGATCGTGGCCTGCATCGGCATCTTCCTGATGCTGCTCCAGGCGTTCGCGGTGCTGTTCCGGGACGTCGCGAAGCTCAGGGGCGAGGAGATCTGAGGATCTCCGAAGCCCACCGAAGAACGTCCGGGAATCACCGATGAGCTACGAGCTGATCGCCGCGCTGATGTTCGCCTCGATGATGCTGATGCTCATCACCGGGCAGCGGGTCTTCGCCGCCATCGGCGCGGTCGCGGCCGTCGCGGCGCTGCTGCTGTGGGGCGAGGGCGGCAGCGAGATGGCCTTCTCGGCCGCGATGAAGCTCATGAAGTGGTATCCGCTGCTCACCCTGCCGATGTTCATCTACATGGGCTTCATGCTTTCGGAGTCCGGGATCGCGGACGACCTCTACCGGATGTTCCACGTCTGGTTCGGCCCGGTCCGGGGCGGGCTCGCCATCGGCACCATCGGCCTGATGGTGGTGGTCTCCGCGATGAACGGGCTGAGCGTGGCGGGCATGGCGATCGGGGCGACCATCGCGCTCCCCGAGCTGTTGCGCCGCAACTACGACAAGATCATGGTCACCGGGGTCATCCAGGCCGGCAGCTCGCTGGGGATCCTGGTGCCCCCGAGCGTGGTGCTGGTGCTCTACGGCATGATCGCCCGCCAGCCGGTGGGCCAGCTCTGGCTCGCGGGGGTCTTTCCGGGCCTGATGATGGCGGCGCTGTTCATCGTCTACATCGCGGTCCGCTGCCGGGTCCAGCCGCACCTCGGTCCGGTGCTGCCGGCCGAGGAGCGCCGCATCCCGCTCGCGGACAAGCTCCGGCTCCTGCAGGCCGGCATCCTGCCGCTGCTCATCTTCTTCTTCATGACCGGCCTGTTCCTGATGGGCTACACGAGCCTCGTCGAGAGCTCCGCGGTGGGCGCGGCCTCGGCGACCCTGGCCGCCCTCGTCCGCCGCCGGCTCACGCTGAAGGTGATGGAGGAGACGATGCGCAAGACCCTCGGGGTGAGCTGCATGTTCATGTGGATCATCCTCGCCGCGCTCTGCTTCGGCGCGGTGTTCGACGGGCTGGGCGCGGTGCGCGCGATCGAGGGCTTCTTCCTGGAGCGGCTGGGCCTCGGTCCGTGGGAGGTGCTGATCCTCATGCAGCTCTCGTTCCTGCTGATGGGCACCTTTCTCGACGACACCGCGATGCTGGTGATCGTCGCCCCGCTCTACGTCCCGCTGGTCAAGGTCCTGGGCTTCGACCTCATCTGGTACGGGGTGCTCTACACCATCACCTGCCAGATCGCGTACATGACGCCGCCCTTCGGCTACAACCTGTTCCTGATGCGGGCGATGGCCCCGCCCGAGATCGCCCTGGGCGACATCTACCGGTCGATCCTCCCCTTCGTGCTGGTGATGGTGGCGGCCCTGGCCCTGGTGATGATCTTCCCGCAGCTCGCCCTGTGGCTGCCGGAGCAGCACTACGGGAGATGATCGGCCCTCGTTGCGGCGTGGGCATTCGATGCATCTCAAGTTTCGGGATTCGCTGACCGAAATGGATTCCCGCTTTCGCGGGAATGACGTCATTTCAGCGAGACACGTTACTTTTACGCTGGCCGTGGCTGTCTGGTCGTCATTCCCGCGAAAGCGGGAATCCATCGCCTGATTCAGGCATTTTGAATCCCGAAACTTGAGGATACATGTCGTATCGTACTTCCGATCGGCCACCGGTTCGGACCGTCAACGCTCCCGGATCGCCGGCCGGGTCGCTGCATCCGCAGTCCGTGACAACCGTAGCCTGATTGCTACATGGTGCTACGGGAGCTATTCTCGCTCCCCATGAGCAGAACCATTACCCAGCGGGAGCTCCGCAACGACTCCGGCGCGATACTCCGCGAGGTGCAGGCCGGTCAAACGATCATCGTCACCCGAACCGGGGTGCCCGTGGCCGAGCTGCGCGCGGTTCCACGGCGGCGGTTCGTGCTTCGATCGGTGATCGCCGAGGCGGCGCGGCGCGCACCGCGTGTCGATGCCGGCGGTATGCGCGCCGATCTGGACGTCGTCGTGGATCAGTCCGTCGATGGCTGAGTCGAGCAGGGGACTGCTGGACACCTCGGTGGTGATCGACCACGACGTCGTCGATCCGGCGTCGCTCCCGGACGAATCCGCCATTGCTGCCGTGACGCTTGCCGAGCTCGCCGCCGGCCCCCACGCCACCGGCGACGGCATGGAGAGAGCGCGGCGTCAGGACCGTCTCCAATGGGCGGTGGCCACCTGGGAGCCCCTGCCGCTCGACGCCGAAGCGGCACGCGCATACGGCCGCGTGTTCGCGGCCACGAGGGCGACGGGGCGGTCCAGCCGGGCACGCTTGACCGATCTGCTCATCGCCGCGACCGCGGCCGCCCACGGCCTGCCGCTCTACACCAGGAACCCCGGGGACTTCATCGGTCTCGACGGCATCGTCCAGGTGGTTGCGGTGTGATGCCGCCGGTCCGGCGGATTCCGGATCGCGCACGGGCGCTTGATTCCGCTCGATTCCCATTGCTGATTCCACGACGGAAAAGGAGGCTCGAAAGATGACCAGCAGACGCAGCTTTCTGAAGAAGGCCGGTGCGGCCGGCGCCGCGGGCGCGGCGACGATCGCGGCGCCGGCGGTCCACGCGCAGTCGAAGGCGAAGATCAAGTGGCGGCTCCAGACCTACGCGGGTCCCGCGCTGGCGGAGCACGTGATCAAGCCGTCCATCGACTCGTTCAACCAGGTGGCGAACGGCGAGATGGAGATCGAGCTCTACTTCGCCGACCAGCTCGTGCCCACCGGCGAGCTGTTCCGCGCCATGCAGCGCGGCACCATCGACGCGGTGCAGTCCGACGACGACTCGATCGCCGCCCCGGTGGACATCTCGGTGTTCGGCGGCTACTTCCCGTTCGCCACCCGCTACAGCCTCGACGTGCCGGCGCTGTTCCACCAGTGGGGGTTGAACGAGATCTGGGCGGAGGCCTACGGCGAGGTCGAGGGCGTCACCTGGCTCTCCGCCGGCGCCTGGGACCCCTGCCACTTCAACACCGTCAACCCCATCCGCAGCCTCGAGGATCTCAAGGGCCTGCGGGTGTTCACCTTCCCCACCGCGGGCCGCTTCCTGTCGCGCTTCGGGGTGGTGCCGGTGACCCTGCCCTGGGAGGACATCGAGGTCGCGGTGCAGACCGGGGAGCTCGACGGCATCGCCTGGTCCGGCATCACCGAGGACTACACCGTCGGATGGGCGGACGTCACCAACTACTTCCTCACCAACAACATCTCGGGCGCATGGTGCGGCTCGTACTTCGCCAACACGGAGAAGTGGGACGCCCTGCCCGCCCACCTCCAGGAGCTGTTCCGGCTGTGCATGGACAGCTCGCACTACTATCGCCAGTACTGGTACTGGGGCGGCGAGGCGAAGCTGCGGGTGGAAGGCACGAAGCTGGAGCTGACCTCGATCCCGGACGAGGAATGGGCGACGGTGGAGGCCGAAGCGGTCAGGTTCTGGGACGAGATCGCGGCCGAGACTCCGCGCACCGCCAAGGTGGTGGGCATCCTGCGGGCGTACAACGCGGCCATGGCCAAGGCGGGACGGCCCTATCGCTACACCTGAGCGGAACCGATGCACCATGACCAATGCGCCGGGGGGCCGATGCGCGCCGGAAACATCGCCCGCGACGATTGCCCACGGGGGCCTGACAACGGCGGCTCGATTCGGTAAAACCCGGTGGGGCGGCGGCATGGCGGTTCCGGCGTGCGATCACCCTCCGGGCAACGATGGCGAAGCGCGGCCACATCACCGACGAAGACCGGGAGCTCTTCCGCCGGGCCACCGGCGACGTGCGGCGCATCGGGGACGACCGCACCCCTCCGGTACGGACCCGGAGAATGCCGCGCAACCGGGATCGGGCGCGGAGCGAACACTCGGACGGCGCCCGGGAGCTGGCCGATTCCGAGTGGACTCCGGACATCGGACCCGGCGACGTCCTGAGCTTCGCCCGCGGAGGGGTGCAGCGGCGCGAGCTCCAGCGGCTGCGGCGCGGCCGGCTCAAGGTGGAAGCGGATCTCGATCTGCACGGGCGGATCGTGGCCGAGGCGGTCGCGGCCCTCGACCACTTCCTCCAGGACTCCCGCCGCCGCGGGCGGCGTTGCGTGCGCATCGTCCACGGCAAGGGGTTCGGATCCCGGAGCGGCCTGCCGATCATGAAGGCGCACGTCGACCGCTGGCTGCGCGCCCGCTCCGAGGTGCTCGCGTTCTGCACCGCGACGCCCCCCGACGGGGGCACCGGCGCGCTCTACGTGCTGCTCAGGCGCTGAGAGGGTCCGCGGAGGAGCCGATCTCGCGGGTACCTGGAAGCTTCGCAGCCCCCATGTCTCGGGGTATGGACCCGATACGGCAGTAGGCCGGGACCGCGGCCGGTGTTCGAGGCGCCATGCGCGTCCACCGCGCGCTCCGGGGCTGCTCCTCTCCGAACCCTGCGCATTCGAGCGGGAGATGCGCGGATGCCGCGGCGCCGGACAGGCGGTGCGGCAGGGGTCGAGAAGCCGGACGGTCGGGGATGCAGCCTTCCCCCCATGCCGGTCGAGCGGAATTCCGGTGTCCTCGCACGGAAAACCGGTACGCCCCATCGTCGTGCCGCTTCAGAAATGGACGGTGACGTGGACGGAGCCGGCCAGTCTCGCGGTGCGCAACCCGAACTCGTCCAGGCCGTCGCCGTACAGGTAGCGCCCCTCGACGCCGAGCACCAGGTTCGGACCCATCCCGTGTTCCAGGCGCAGCCCTACGCTGCCGCTGTGGTCCGCCAGGCTGTGGAAGACGGTCGCCTCCGCCGCGAGATCGCGGCCGAACAGGCGGGGATGGTGCGCTCTCAGAAGTCCGTAGTGCCGCCTCAGCGTGAATGGGTCGAGCTGCCCGCTGAGCCGGAGGAGGTTGCCGGTGGGAAGGCCGCCGAACCGTCCGGCTCTGCGATTCGCGTCGTTTTCGGCGATCAGGCCGGCGATCTCGTCCCACTCGCCGGAGGAGTAGCCGTTGGCGTCGAAATAGTGCTCGAGGTTGATGCTGGCCCCGGACTCCAGGGTATAGCTGGCCCCGAGGCTGGACCGAGGGAAGAGCCGGCGGCGCCCGCTCTCCTCGGCGAGGAACGTGCCCGGATCGGCGCCGGGTGCGCGGTCGGCCCGGATCGCCGGCCGGTCCCGGCCCCGGCGGACCACCGCGTCCCCGTACAGGAGCACGGATTCGCCGAAGGTGCGCGAGAAGGAGAGCCCCGCGCCGGGGCGCTCGTCGTCGAACGCGAGGGCCGTGAGGTCGGACTTCCACTCCGGCAGGGTGAACACCCCCGCCAGCAGGGCGCGCTCGCCCGGGGTCCAGTAGCCGGCCAGGGTGAAGCGCCCGCCGAGCAGGGACTCGAAGCCGAGCATGTCCTGCCCCTCGATCTCGTTGCGCCGCCGGTCCGTGTCCTTGGACCGGTCGAGGTCGCGGGGATCGACGGCGACGTCCAGGGGATTCACCCCCAGGGAGCGGCCGTGCACGATGTGGCGCCGCCCGGCGTAGAGATAGTGCTCGGGCGTGAGGGCGTACTCGGCGTAGAGCTCGTCCATATGGAGCCGTGCGGTGCGTCCTTCCTCGCCCGGCGCGTTGCGGGCGCGGAGCTGGCCGGCCACCGCCACGGGTCCCTTCCACGCCTCGAAGCCGGCCACGGTGGTGATCGAGAAGACGCGAGGGTCGAGCCCGATCCGCTCCGGCGCGGGCACGAGCTTCGTCGCGTTGTCCTGCCGGCCGCGGGCGCGGGCGTCGACGAGCCCGTTCAGCGACCAGTCCCAGGAATCGGCGCCGGCCGCCGGAAGGACGGCCAGCACCAGGATCGCGGCAAGCATCCGGACGGCGGCCGGGGCACGGAGGCGACGAAACCTCCCGGACGCCGGAGCCGCGCCGGCCGCAGCCGGACGCCCAAGGCCGGCGGGCGCCGGAACGGCGCCCGGGGTGCGGAAGCGGCGCATCATCTCAGGCGCTTCAGGTAGGTCGGCTGGAACCAGGCGTCGGGGGTGTCCTCGATCACGAAATCGGAGTATTCGAGGACGGTCTCCCCGCCTCCCTTCACGTGGTCGATCACCCGCAGCACGGTGGGGCGCCGCTCTCCCAGCACCTCGCGGTAACCCTCGAAGTACATGGTCTTCAAGTGGCGTCCGCCGGTGGCCGAGAACAGATCGGCCCGGAGCGGGCGTGCCTCGTCGCCGCCGACAAAGAGGTCGATCCGCGCGTAGGCGGCGCCCTTCGAGCGCCGGGACAGGCTCAGGCGCCGCCGGCGCTCCCCGCCCTCCTCCGCCAGCTCCTCGACGGCGTCGAGCTCGTAGTCGACCGAGAAGACCACGCGGGCGACGTCGGCGCTGGCCACGCCGCCCAGCACCCGCTGCTGGGGCGAGATCCGCAGCACCTGCCGGGTGCCCGGCACGTACACCCACATGTCGTGGTCGAGGAACAGGATCGACCGCCCGGCGCTGCGCGGCGGTTCCAGGTAGCGGATCAGGCTCTTCACCTGGCCGCTGACGCGCACGGAGAGCTTCAGCCGGTTGCCCTCCGGCCCGGTGGCCGCGACGGTGAAGGTGAAGTCGTCGGCCGGCGCACGCACCGTATCCACCTGTTCCAGCAGGGTCATTCCCTCGGCCGGGGTCTCCGCGGCCAGGGTTTCCGCCGCCGGGCCGGCGCTCAGGGCGAGGCCGGCGAAGGCCGCGGCGAGGACGCGGCCGGGTGTCGAATGGATCATGACGGTTGCAGAGCCTCCACGATTCGGATCCGGGATGCCGCGAAGGCGGGATAGACCGAGGACGCCAGCGTCGCCGCCATGGTGACGGCGAAGGCGCTCAGGAGAACCCCGCCGGTGATGCTGAAGTAGGCCTGGAACCCTTGGGTCATGCCGGGCGGCGGCGGCATCGGGATCCCTCCCGTCGCCTCCACCGCCGCGGCGAGCAGCCAGGCTGCGGCGACGCCGAGGGCGCTGCCGATGAGCCCCACCCCGATCCCTTCCAGGAGGAACATCGAGACCAGGGTGGACCGGCGCGCGCCGATCGCCCGCAGGGCGCCGATCTCCGCGGTACGCTCGAAGACCGCCATCGTCATGGTGTTGGCGACCGAGAACATCACCACCACGCCCACGATGCCCGCGAACACCCGGAACAGCCCCGTGTAGAGCGCGACCACCGCCTCGTAGAAGCCGGCCAGCTCGTCCCAGCGGCGGATCTCGAACTCGCGGTCGAAGCCTGCGAGCACCTCCTCGATCCGGGGCAGCAGCCCGGGCAGATCTTCGGTGTCCTCCAGCAGGACGATGATCCGCTCCACCTTGTCGGTCTCCCGCGCGCGTTGCGCGAGCTCGATCGGGACCTTGACGAACACGCTGTCGAGCTCGCTGGAGCCCGAGCGCACGACACCGGCCACCTTGAAGTCGATCGCGTTGATGACCCCGTCGAAGGAGCTGGTCAGCACCGTCACCCAGTCGCCGACCTGGGCGCCCAGGCCGTTTCGCAGCTCCTCGCCGATCAACCCGCCCTCGGGGTCGTCCGGCTCCAGGGGCCGGCCCTCCACCAGGATCTCGAAGTCGGAGAACTCCTCCTCGCCTTCGAGATCCACCCCGACCACGGACACGTTCACGGTGGCGTTGCCGGCGGTGCCGAGTCCGGAGAAGGTGAGGCGGTGGGTCACCGTGGAGACGCCCGGCAGCTCGGCGATGCGCGCCTCCACCTCCTCCGGGTCCGTGATCAGGACGGATTCGAGATCCGACACGCGCTTCTTCCAGTAGCCGTCCGCGTAGATCTGGAGGTGGCCGAGCTGGGTGCGGATGGTGCTCTCCCTCAAGCCTTCGAAGGAGAACTCGATGAAGCCGCCGAAGCAGGCCATGGCCGCGAAGCCCACCACGATCGAGAACACCGTGATGGTGGTCCGCCGGGCGTTGCGGAAGATGTTCCGCAGCGAGAGGAAGGCGAGGTCAAGCATGGGCGGCGTCCTCGTGGCGGGCGGTGTCCAGGGGCTCGTCGGCGATCTGTCCTTCCGCCAGGAACAGGCGCCGGCCGGCATAGGACACGACCATCGGATCATGGGTGGAGAACACGAAGGTCACCCCGCCGTCACGGTTCAGCGAGGCGAAGAGGTCCATGACCTCCCGCACCGTCTTGCGGTCCAGGTTGCCGGTGGGCTCGTCCGCCAGCAGGATCTTCGGGGCGCAGGCCAGCGCCCGGGCGATGGCCACCCGCTGGCGCTGCCCGCCGGAAAGCCGCCCCGGCGTGCGGTTCATGTGCGCGGCGAGCCCGACCCTGTCGAGCAGCTCCCGCGACCGCGCCATGCGCCGGCGGCGGTCCACCCCCTTGAGGAAGAGCGGCCAGGCCACGTTCTCCACCGCGGTCAGGACCGGGATGAGGTGGAAGGACTGGAAGACGAAGCCGATCTTCTCGTTCCTGAGGTCGGCGAGCGCCCGGTCGCCGCGGTCGGCGAGGTCCGTGCCGTCGATCCGGACGGCGCCGGAGTCCGGGTGGTCCAGGGCCCCCATCAGGTTGAGCAGGGTGCTCTTGCCGCTGCCGGAGGGGCCGGCCACCACCGCGAACTCGCCTTCCTCGACGTCGAGATCGACCTCGCGCAGCACTTCCAGCCGGGTGTCGGCCGAGGGGTAGGATTTGGACACCGCCCTGAGGGAGATGATGCCCATCGCGTTCACTGCCCTTCCGAGAGCGCGCGGGCGTGCTGGAGGCGCTCGGCCCAGGGGCCGGCGTCCGGGGCGCGCTCTTGCAGCATCGGGTAGATCCCGACCATCTCGCGGGCGAGCCCCGGGGACGGCTCCGCCCGGTAGATCTCGTCGAGCGCCAGCAGGTCCGCAAGGGCCGCATCGGCCCGCTTGAACATCTCCGGGAGGCTCGAGTTCACGTTGGCGCGAATCATGCGCACGGCAAACGCCCGGGGCGCCGCTTCCAGCGCGCGGTCCAGATGGCGCAGGCCGCGATTGGTGTAGCGCACCTTGTTGGCGACGCTGGAGGCGTCGCGCGCCATCAGCGCGTAGGCGCTGCCGAGATAGGCCCGGGCCTCGCCGTCCTCCGGAAGCCGTTTCAGGTAGCGTCCGAGCGCCTTGGCCGCCTTTTCGGCCGCGTCCTCGTCGCCCTCCACGGCCGCGTCGTGGAGCGCGATCCCCTCCTCCCGCAACCTCTCGAGCTCCGGCGACGATTCTCCCGCCGAGCCGGCTTCCGCCGCATGCGCGGAGGGAACGACGGCGGCAGGAAGGGGGGCGCCGGCCAGCAGAAATGCGGCGGCGAATGCATACGCGCGGAAGCATGGTTCATGTCTCGTCCTCCTCCGGTGTAATGACGGCCAGACTCAGATCTCCGGTGGCCACGACCCCGGCCCCGGTTCGCGCACTCGCCTTGAACCGCAGCATGTCCCCCGTCATCCGGACGAAACGGAGGTCCATGCGTAGCTGGTCGCCCGGCACCACCGGCTTGCGGAACTTCAGGTTCAGGCCGATGCAGAAGAGCTGCTGGTCGGTCCTGCCAGCGTCGAGCGCCGCCGGGCCGCCGCTCGTGCCGTTCCCCTCGGCGGTTCGGCCCACGAACGCCGAGGTCTGCATCAGGGCCTCGGCGATCAGGGCCCCGGGCATGACCGAGCGTTGCGGGAAGTGCCCCTGGAAGCAGGGCTCGTTGGCGGTGACGTTCTTGACTCCGATCGCGTATCCCGGCCCGCTCTCTTCGATGCGGTCCACCATCAGGAAGGGATAGCGATGCGGCAGGCGCCGCTTGATGGCCTCGATGTCGTACCTGCCTGCGCTGGATGCGGTCATGTGCAGCCTCTCCTTGTTTCACCGTGGCGTTCGTGCCGGAACAGGGGTGTTCACACGAGCATGGGGCGGGCGCATCCGCGCACCCCGGAATCGTCGGCCAGCTCCATGACGACGCTGCAATTCGAGCCGCCGAAGCCGAGGGTGTTCGAGAGAACGTGCCTCGGGGTTCCCGGACGTGTCTCGGCGGAGCAGGCCACCGGATCGCGCAGGTCCGGCTCCTCGAAGTGGACGGTGGGCGGAATGTAGCCGCCCTGCCCCGCCGCGATCGCCGCCGCCGCGTTCATCGCTCCCGCGGCCCCGAGAGTATGCCCGATCATCGACTTGACCGATGCACAGGGCATCTCGACGCCGCGCGGGCCGAACACGTTGCGCAACGCCTTCGCCTCGGTCTGATAGTTGAGCACCGTGCCCGTCCCATGAGCGCAGATGAGATCCACGCCGGCCGGGGTCAGGCCGGCCATCCCGATCGCCCGCTGCATGCACGCAGCCGGTCCGGCCGCGGTCGGGTCGGGCGCGGTCATGCTGCGGGCGTCGGAGACGAGCCCGTAGCCGCGGATCGCCGCCAGGGCCCGGGCGCCGCGCCGGGCCGCGAAATCGTCGGCCTCCACGATCAGCACCGCGCTCCCTTCGCCGAGGACGAGGCCGTCACGGTGGCGGTCGAAGGGACGGCAGATGCTCGGGGTGACGTTGCGCATCACGCTGAAGCCGGAGCAGGAGATCGGGGACAGGGGGTCGAAGCCCCCGGTGATGACCACGTCCGCCTTGTCCGCCCGCACCAGATCACAGGCGACGGCGAGCGCGAGGTTGGATGACGTGCAGGCGGTCGAGAACACCAGGTTCGGCCCGAGAAAGCCGGATTCGATGCATATCCGGTATCCCGGCGCGTGCATCGAGTGGTCCCGCAACTGGGATGGACGGCGGCGGCCGTCCCGGGCCGCGAGGTAGTACCGGAACCCGGTCACCGCCCCGCCCAGGGTGGAGCCCATGACCACCGCCCCCCTCGTGGGCTCCA
Organism: Gammaproteobacteria bacterium; assembly: GCA_965204915.1. Classification (GTDB taxonomy): domain Bacteria; phylum Pseudomonadota; class Gammaproteobacteria; order HK1; family HK1; genus HK1. The sequence continues at coordinate 2,257,365 of OZ242023.1, forward strand.
CGTCGTGGAGATCGATCCGGGCCATGGCCACGGCCTGGTCGAAGGCGGCGAGCACGAACTCGGAGCTGCGGTCCATCCTCCTCTTGTCCCGGCGTTCGTAGACCGGGCCCGGATCGAAGTCCGCCGCCTCGCAGGCCCGGGGGTTGCGCAAGCCGCTGGCGTCGAAGCCGGCGATCGGGCGCTGCCCGCAGTGGCCCGCGCGCATGGCCTCGACGAACGACTCGAAATCGTTCGCCACCGCGTTGACCACCCCCACGCCGGTCACCAGGGCGTCACGCGACTTCATCCTTGGAATCATCGGTCATCCTCCTCCTTGTCTGGCGGGCTGCCGCCACTGCTCGCAGGGCGCGAGGCGGCATGCGGAGTCCCCGTGCCCGAGAGCGCCCGGCACCGGCGATACCGGCACCGTGCTCACCATGCCGCCTCCCTGATCAGAACGGCGCCGAACGCCCCGTTCAGGCCGATACCGGTGCACAGGACCGATCCGACCCCGCCGGCGAGTGCTCCGGCCGTGTCCAGCGAGGCGGGCGCCCGGCCCCGGCGAACCATCTCCACCGCCAGGGTGACGTCGAACATCGACGCGGCTCCCATCGCATGCCCGACGACGCCCTTGATCGACGCCACCGGCGGCGCAGCGTTCCCGAAGACAGACCGGAGGGCCGCCGCCTCCAGGCGATCGTCGACGCCGGTGTTGGCGGAGGCCGAGAGGATCATGTCGACGTCGCCCGGAGACGCCTCAGCATCGGCGAGGCATCCGTGCATCGCAGCGACCAGTCCGCGGCCGTCCGGCGCCGGCCGGACCAGCTTCCAGGCGTCGTTGGCCGAGACCGCGCCGGCCATCTCGGCCAGGGAGGCCGCGCCCCGGGCCACGGCGTCGTCCGCGCGCTCGAGGACCAGCGCCGCCGCGCCCTCCGACGAGACCGCTCCCCGTCCCGAACGGGGCGGCGACGGTTCATCCGTCCCGGCGGCCGGCCGGTGCCATCGCAGTATCCGCAGGGCGGACTGGACGGCTTCGCACAGCTCGTCGGCGCACAGCGCGATCACCGCGACGACGTCCGGATGCGCCAGCAGCATCTGCGCCTGGTACAGCACCGCCGGAGCGCAGACGCTGAGGGCCAGGACCTGGATCGGCCCCTTCAGCCCGAACTGGATGCTGGCCAGGCTCGCGGGGGCGTTGAAGACGGATTCCTGGAAGATCCGCGGCTTCACCGCCGCGGGACCGTGCTCGATCAGATCGTCGTAGATCTCCTGGGTGGTCGAACCGGGGCCATGCGAGGTGCCGTAGACGATGCCGACGGCCCGGCCCGCTCCCTTGCCGAGAGGAAGGCGGGCCTGGCTCAGCGCCAGATGCACCGCCGCGATCGCGAACTGCGACACGAGCGACATTCTGGAGTTGCGGCCGGATTGCAGCATGCGCCGCAGGTCCGGCTTGACCGCCTCGGCGCTTGGAAGGGTTCCGGGGTAGCGCGTGCACGGGGCGAACTTCGTCCCGCCGGCGCCGATGGCGTCCCAGAGCGCCCCGGCGCCGAGCCCGAACGATCCGATGATGCCGGCCCCGGTGACGGCGACGCGTCGAGCGAGATCCGGCGCCATTTCGCCTGCTCCTGGAGGGTGGGGTTGCCGGTGGCTTCGGACCGGCGCAGCCACGATGCGGCCTTCAGACCTGCGCATTCTCGATCTCCTCCGGATTGCGTCTCCGACGAAGGAAGGCGCCCGCCATCTCTCGAACGACGACGTGCTTGAAGAAGCGTTCCATCACGTAGGGGGCCAGGACGTTGTGCATGTCGGTGGCCACGCCGCCCGGCCCGCCCCTGCGCACCGTGCCGGCCAGGTCCATCATCATCGGCACGACCCTGATCCCGTAGCTGGTCGTCTGCCCGGCGCACGGCCCGTGCGGTGCGCCGTGAAACGCCTCGAAGCCGAGCTTCTCGTACATCTTCACCTGGAAGTCGAAGGCGTCGTTGAAGACGACGTGGACGCGCTTCTCGGCGGCGGCCTCGATGATGCACTTGAAGAGCCCCCGGAGAAGGGCCGGACTGATGCGGTAACGCGGAAGCACCCCCAGACGGCCGACTTCGGCGATGGGACCCACGCGCCGCCAGGGGCCCAGGTCGACGTTCGCGACTTCTTCGATGGGCAGGCCGCGCCGCCGGTGATCGAAGAAGATGCAGATTCCACCGACGGGCCGATCGCCCACGAATGCCAGGAAGGGCAGGAACTTGTCCGGCCGTGCGTCGCTGATGGCCCGGTGGTGACGGACGATCGCCGCAGTGTCGATCTTCCGGCGCGGGCCGAGCGCGCTCTGCGCGTCGGGACGAAACGCCTCGGCGATGACGCGGTAGAAGGTCTCGCGATCGCTCCGGCTGGTCGCCTCCCGGAAGCTGTAGCCTTCCAGCTCGAAGCTCGAGCGACGCCTTCCGGCCGGCCCCATCGAGACGAAGTTGAGCCAGATCGTCGCGAGCACCCCCAGCGCCATCAGGCCCAGTGGAACGTAGAGGAAGCCCGGGCCCGGGATCAGGGCCAGCGCGGCCAGACCGGACGCGAGATGCAGCCCTCCCCAGATCAGCGAGGTCGCGCGGTGCAGCGGTGCGAAGCCGGCGCCTCCCGCATACACGGCGGTGAACGGCCGGCCCGCCAGCAGCAACGCGAAGATCAGCGCCGCCAGGGTCCAGTAGACCGTCGGGGAGAACCAGGCCATCCAGGACGGATCGTCGCCGCGGTACAAGGGGAACGCCGCGAAGAACAGATAGAACGTGGTCATGACCCGGGTGATCGGGGAGCCCGCCCCGAGCCGCCGCTCGTACGCCCACAGACCGGCGTAGAGGGAGGCGGCGAGGAGCGGCGCAACGGCCAGGGGCAGGAAGTACAGGGTGACGATCGCCGCCGTCATCACGGTGAGGCTCGCCAGCATCAGCCTCACCGCCACGTACAGCCTCGTCCCCGAATCTGCCGTTCCGGTGTCCACGAGCATGGGTCCGAACGTTCTCAGCCGAGGCTGTCGGTGATGGAGCGGCCCAGGAAGGCCGGAGCGGATACGGTCCTGCCGGCCCGCCGATCCGCGCCCACGGCGCAGGACAGGCCGGGCATTCCCAGATCCTCGGCGAGGTAGGCGAGAGCGACGCAGCGGCCGAGGGTCTCCGAGTGGAAGGCGGACTGGATGCGTCCGACGTCGCGGTCCTCGATGAAGACCGGCTGCCCCGGCAGGTCCGCGGTCCCTCCGTCGATGATCATCAGCACGCACTTGCGGTCGATCGAACGCTTCTTGTGCTCCAGCGCCTCGGCCGCGCGCAGGCTCTCCTTGCGGAAATCGATCATCCAGTGCAACCCGGCCTCGAAGACGGAGACCTCGGGCGGTACGTCCCGCACCCGGCTGATCGTGCCCATCTCGGTCATCATGATCGGGAGGGCATCCTCCCCCACCATGAGCGGGCCGCCGTCCGCGGCCTGCTCGAGCGCATCGATCACCGCTTCCTTGCGGGCGGACTCGCCGAACAGGTGGAGCTCGTACTCCCCGAAGTATCCGATTCGAGCCGCCAGCACCGGGGGGGCGCCGAGCGGCAGCACGTTGAGGAAGGCGATGGAATGGACCTCGTCCCCGAACGCCTTCCAGGCGACCTTCTCGGCTTCCGGCCCGATCAGGGCGAGGGCGAACGTCTCGTCGCGGACGTCCCGCAACACCGCATCGCGATCGGAGGCGCCTTCGTCGAGGGCGCAACGGATGGCCTCGCGGTCGGCGGGCTCGCCGACGATCCGGAAGCCGTCCTCGAGCGCGATCACCCAGACGATGGCGTCGACCCCTCCGGCCGGCGACGGGATCAGGGTATTCGCGGCCCGGCCTTCGAAGAGGTCCCGGACGTTGCAGCCGACGACGGCATCCAGCGCGTCGCACGCCTCCGGACCCGAAAGCTCGAAACGGCTCCATTCCTGCAAGTCGGCCAGCCCGGCATGGCTGCGCAAGCGTCGATAGTCGGTCATTGCACGTTCTCCTCCTGGGTTCGACGGGACAGGATCAAGTCCACGATCGAGTTGACGGAACGGATCTCCTGCATGTCGCCGTCCTCGACGCGGATGCCGAATTCGCCTTCGACCGCGACCACGATTTCGAGTGCATCCACGGAGTCGAGACCCAGCCCGACCCCGAAGAGCAGGCAGTCGTCCGGGATCTCGTCGATCTGCCGATCGAGGTCGAGACGCTCGACCAGGGTCTGCTTGAGACGGTGGGTGAGATCCTTGCGGTGCGCCGCGTAGGCGCGCGCTTCGACAAGCGTGTTGATCATCAGACGTAACTCCCTCCACTGACGTTGATGGTGGTACCGGTGACGTAGGTCGACAGATCGGAGCCCAGGAAGACGCAGGGGCCGGCCACCTCTTCCGGCCGCCCCAACCGCTGGAGGGGGATGTACTGCCGCAGCTCGCCCTTCGCGGCCTGTGGCATGCGCCTGGACATCTCGGTCTCGACCACGCCGACGAACAACGCATTGGCGAGCACGTTGAACTTGCCCGCCTCGCGAGCCAGCGATTTCGTGAAGCCCACGATCCCGGCCTTCGCCGCGGTGTAGTTGCACTGTCCGGGCCGGCCGGCCAGGGCGGCGACGGAGCTGATGGAGATGATCCGGCCGCTACGCTGCCTCATCATCACCCGCACCGCTTCGCGCGAGCACTGGTAGACACCGCGCAGATTGACGGCGAGCACCTCGTCGAACTCCTGCTCGTTCATCATCACCAGCGGCTTGTCGCGGACGATGCCGGCGTTGTTGATCAGGACGTCCAGCTTTCCGAACGCCTCCACCGCCTTGTCCGTCAGCGCTCTGGCCGTCGCGGCCTCGGCGACCGAGCCGGGTACGGCGATGCAGCGCGCGCCCAGCTCCCGGACCTCCGCCGCGGTCGCGGACAGCGCGCCGGAGGGGCGGGAGGCGTTGAGCACCACGGATGCCCCCTGCCTCGCGTACTCCAGGGCGATGGAGCGCCCGATCCCGCGCGAAGCGCCGGTGACGATCGCCGATTTACCTTCGAGGAGCTTCATGCGACTCCCTCCTGCCCACATCCCGGGGCGTCGGCGCGGACCCGTTCGAAGATGCTCCGGACGTCGTCCGGATAGAGGATCGGCTGTCCGCTGAACCGATCCATGCACACGAGCTCGGCCCGCACGGTGCAGACCAGGGTCCCCCCGCGACGGATCCGGCTGATCCACGTCGAGCTGGCGGCTCCGAGCCTCTCGACCGCGGTCCGCACGGTGAGGCAGTCGTCGAACAGCGCGGGCACGTGGAACTGCATCTCCGCCGAGCGCAGCGCGAGTCCGAGACGGCGTTGATCGAACATGCCGCGGAGATCGAGGCCCACCGCCCTCATGAGCTCGTTCCGTCCCCGCTCCGCCATCTCCAGGTAGCGGGGGTGGTAGACGTTGCCGGCGGCGTCGGTGTCGCCGAAGATGACCCGGCAGGTGGTGACGGCCGCGGAAGACGCGGCGCCATCGTGCAAGGTGGGGCGATCGTTCACTGCATGCTCCTCTCCAGGATGAAGGCGAAGCCGTCGCCGATCGGATCGCAGCCGGCGGCCAGCACGTGGCGCGGCGCCTCCCCGCCACGCTCGACACCCGCCAGCGCGGTGGCGACGGCCATCACCGCGCCGCCCGAGGGGGCGAAGCCGAACACCTCGTCGGGCCGGACGATCGGCGGCGGCGCGTCTCCGAACACCGCCCTCAGCGCATGGCGGCAGGCGCGGCGCGTCGGCGCCACCCCTCGATCGAGCAGGCTGACCAGATCGACCTCGGCGGTGGTGATCCCCGCCATGCGCAGGGCCGCGGCGATCGCCCGGCGAAGACCGCTGCCGTCACGCGCCACCGAGAGGTCGACGGGGTCCTGGAAGTGCGCCCAGCCGGCCAGGCGTGCCATCGGGCGCACGCCCGGCACCCGCGCGGCGGAGGCCCGTTCCAGGGTGAAGGCCGCCGCGAACTCCCCGAGCGCGCCGGCCCGGCCGCAGCGTGCATCGGCCGCTCCCCGGACCACGCCGGCGCACCGGTAGATCTTCAGCAGCCGCGGCGACAGCTCGTCCGCCGACACCACCGCCACCCGATCCTGGCGGCCGTTGCGGACCAGATCCGCGGCGTAGGCCAGACCCGCCGCCGCACCGCAGAGCGTGGCCGTGTATCCCGTGATCCCGAAGGCCAGCGAGCAAGCGCTCCCGGTGGCGTTCATCGTGGTCATGGGGAAGTAGTGCGCGTTCGCGAGCGCCGGGTCGGCGAACACGCTCTCCATGTACTTCTCCGTCGGCTTCTGGGCGGCGAAGACCACGCCGGCGATGAGCCCGGAACGCGGGTCGTGGTCATATGCGGCCCGGCGCCCGCCGAGGGCTTCGCCGAGCGCGGCGACGGCATAGCGCGTCGCCGGTGCGCCGCGGGCGAAGCGCCTGAGCTCGGGATGGGTGGGACGCTGGGCCGGACAGTACGCGGCGTCGATGCCGCTCTCGGGGTCTTCGTGCGCCAGGGGACGGCCGGCCTCCAGGGCCGCGCGGAACCGTGCAACGCCCGCCCCGGCGGCGCTCATGATGCCGGTCCCGGTCACCACCACCGCTTCGGGCCGGACGGGACGCGGGCGCCGTGAGGCGTGATCCCGGCCCGACCGCACGATCAGCGAGCTGTTGTTGCCGCCGAAGCCGAAGTTGTTGACCATGATGACGCCGGGCCTGCCCTTGCGGGGGACGCCGCGCACGTAGTCCAGGTGCGCGCATCCCTCACGCACCGCATCCATTCGCAGGCCATGCGGAACCACGCCGTCGCCGGCGAGCAGAACGGAGGCGATCAGCTCCAGCACGCCGCTGGCCCCCAGCGTGTGGCCGAAGAAGGACTTGATGGAGCTGATGGGGGTCGAATCGCCGAACAGCCGGCGGAGCGACCGGGACTCCGCGGCGTCGTTGGCCTCGGTCCCGGTGCCGTGCGCGTTGACGTAATCGACGTCGGCGGCGGTCAGGCCGCTGTCCTCCAGGGCCGCGACCATCGCCTGCTCGCATCCGGCGCCTTCGGGGTCCGGCGCGGTGGTATGCCACGCATCGCCGGAGAGCCCGTAGCCCAGGACCTCGGCCAGCGGCGGCCCGCATCCGGGCATCTCCAGATCTCCGCGCCTGAGCACGACGATGCCGGCGCCCTCCCCGAGGTTGAGGCCGGTGGGGTTGGAGAACGGAGCGGTCTTGTCGCGGGAGATGACCCGCAGGGCGTTGAACCCCGCCATGACCGAGAGCGACACCGTGTCCGAGCCCCCCGCGATGACCAGATCCAGCTCGCCTCGGCGGATCAGGTCGGCGCCGATGCCCACCGCGGAGTTGGAGCTGGCGCAGGCCGAGGAGACGGTCACCACCCGGCCGCGGGCGCCACTCATGCGCTTGATGATGGAGGTGCAGTGCGAGACCAGGGTCGCCGCGACGCCCCTCGGGCGGACCTGCTCCCACTGCTTGCGCAGCACGTGCTTCGCCAGCTCCTCGGTACGCACGAGACCACTGTGGGAGCTGCCCAGGCACACCCCGATCCGTTCCGGATCGAGGCTGCGGAAGTCCGCTCCCGCCTGGCGGATCGCCTCCCGGTACGCCTCGACGGTCAGGAGCGTGGCGCGATCCATCCACGATCGCGCATCCGCATCGATCTCCACCGGAACGTCGTCGCCGAAGCTGCTGGCCAGCTCGCCGACGAAGCGGCGGGCGTCGAAGTGGGTCACCTTCGAGATGGAGTCGCGGCTCTCGAGCAGCGCCTGCCGCATCTCCGCACAGTTGCGACCCAGGGGGGAGAAGGCGCCCATGCCGATCACCACCGCCTCGTGACCCTGGCCGGCGGCGGTCACGGACCTCGCTCGATCGCCGAACGCGTATTCACGAGCCGGGTCCCGCCTGTCCGCTTCCCGTCCCGGCACGCCGTCCCTGCCGGCTCTCGTTCCGGGGCCGGGTACGAGGGCCCGCGCGGAAGCCGCGGGAACGTATCGTTCGAATGGATCGCTCAACGCAGGAACCCTCCATCGACACGATGGACCGTGCCGTTGCAGTACGAAGAAGCGCCGGAGGCGAGAAACCAGACCGCCTCGGCGACCTCGGCGGGATCGCCCATCCGGGGCGACGCGCTCGCATCGAGCACGTGCTCGTACATGGCCGGATCGAGGGCATCGACCATCCCGGTGCGGATGAACCCGGGTGCGAGCGCGTTGGCCCTTACGCCACGGCGGCCGAAATGCCGCGCGACGAGCCTCGCCGCTCCGATCAACCCGCCCTTGGTGGCCGCATAGGGGACCTGGCCTTCCTTGCCGACCACCCCCGCCATCGACGCCATCATCACCACCGCGCCGCCGCGCCCCGCCTGCGCCGAGCTGACGAGCCAGGGCGCGGCGTGGAGCACCAGGGCGATGGGGGCGGAGAGGTTTCCTCGCACCAGGCCGGCGTAGCTCGCGGGCGGCATGGCCGCGAAAGCGCCGTCGTAGGTGCCGCCGGCGTTGTTGATGAGCACGTCCAGGCCGCCGTAGCGGGCCACGACCCTGGCGATGACCGTGCGGCACTCGCGCAGGTCGCCGAGGTCGGCGCGGATCATCTCCGCCTCGACGCGCGCCTCCGCGAGCTGGTCCCGGACTTCGCGAGCCGCGGACTCGTCGGCGCGGTAGACGAGGGCGAGCCGGCAGCCCGCGCGGGCGAACCTCTGCGTGATCGCGCGCCCGATGCCGCGGGTCGCACCCGTGATCAGAACGATGTTGGGAGATTTCATGATCAGGCCGTCATTTCCATGACGCCGTTGCCGAGGCAGAGCACGCTGCCGTTGGCCGGCGGATCGCCGTCGAGCATGGAGAGGATGAACCGGGCGTAGCCGCCGACCCCGACCGGGCGGTAACGCAGCGCGTACACCTTCAACCGCTCCCGGTGGGTGCGCCACGCGGATCGTTCCAGCATCTCCCGCGGGGGCTGGCAGACGAACGTGTTGAAGCCGAGGCCCATCCGTCCGTACTCCTTGGCCATGGACTTCAGCGCCGCGGCCCGGGTCTGGTTGGCGACGGGGGTCTGGGGGAGTCCCAGGATCCTCGCCGCGAAGTCGTCGACGCAGAGCGCCAGGAGATACCCCCTGCCGGCCGGCATCATGGCCCGGATCGCCACCCGGCAATCGGCGAGGAACGCCATCGTCTGGGAGTGGATCTCCCCGGCGAATGCCGCCGCCGCATCCGGCGCCTCCAGCGCCTGTCCCACGAACGCGGACTCGTCCAGGCAGGGTTCGGTCAACACGACCCCATGCGGCGCCGTTCCGGCCAGGGTGGAGGCGAGGCCGCCACCGGCCGAGGCGTCCAGGACGCACCCTCCCCGGGCCCGCCAGCCCGCGGCCAGGGAATCGCCCAGCACCGTGTCCAACCGGTCGAATGCAAGAACGCGCGCAGACATCGGCCGTCTCTCCGCTTGTCCGGCGGGCTCAGGAACCGGCCGCGGAGCCGGTATGCCGCTCCACGGCCTCCTCGCCGGAGGACGGGCCTCCGGCGGCGCCGCCCGCCGACAGGTCCTCCACCATCCTGGCCAGCCGTCCGACCGTGGCGCAGTGCTCCTCCATGAACGCCTGGTCGACGTTGGAGAGCGACAGGCCGAACTCGCGCTGCACCCCGGCGAGGATCTCCAGCGCGTCGATGGAATCGAGGTTCAGCCCGTCCTCGTCGAAGAGATGGACGTCGTCGCCGATGTCGGCAAGCTCGACGCCGACCTCGTTCAGCTCGAGCCCCTCGTAGACGACCTTCAGGCGGATGTGGTCCGCGATCTCCGAACCGGTCTTGCAGATCTCCACGTCTTCATGCCTCCCTCGAAAGAACCGCCGCCGAAAGAATCGACCCCGAAAGAATCGACCCGTAAAGAATCGACCCCGAATGAATCGATCCATGTGCTCCGGTGGCGATCGATCCTCGTTCACGAGCCCCGGATGGACCCCTTGCCCGTCCCTCCGAGGCCGTCCCCCGGAGTGACGCGCATCGTGAACGTTCGCGAGACGCGCGAAAATCGCCCGGGCGCCCGGCGTGTGTAGGCGCAGAGCGCGTCCGTTGAAGGCATGGAGGCCACGGGATTCCGACCCGCGATCCTTCCGGGGCGGCGCCGGTGGTGCGCCCTCGATCCACCGCACCCCGAGGCAGGCCGCTCCGGCTCGTGCATCCCCATGCCCGCGGTTCCCCGTTACACTTGCACCGCGCGGTCGGGCTCATCCCCGAATCGAGGAGACACACATGAATTGCCGGGTCATGGAAGCGGGTGCAGTCCGCTGGGCCGCGCTGGCGCTCGCCGTCGCGACCACCCTGGCCGGATGCGCTTCCACCGGATCGGCGGACCTGAGCCTGCGTCTCGAAGCCGCCAGAGCCGCGTTCGGCGGCCGGTTCGACTACGTCTACGTCCCGAGCGAGGGCAAGCTCGCCGACCAGGCGTTCCTAGCGATGTCGCGCGTCGCCGGTCCCCGGAAGATCGCCCGCGATCTCGCCTCGTTGATGGCGGTCGCGGAGACGCAACCGGTGCGGGTCATGGTGACCGGAGACTCGGGTCCGAAGACGCTGCAGGTGGTGCTCGATGCGCTCTCGTTCTACGAAGGGCGGCAGATCCCCTACATGGAGCTGCTCTATCTCGGAGAGCCGTCCCACGAAGCCCTTCTCGCACGCGAGCTGGCCAAGGTCGGAGCGGTACTGCGCTTCAAGCCGTACCGGGAGTGACCGGGCGCGGGGTCGGCCTCCGCGGTCATCTCATCCGGAAGCAACGACGCCCGGTTAGGAACGACCGGACGAACCGGCCTGCTGAACACCGCGGTTGCCCGACCCGGCGGGTCAACCGCAGGCGACCCGGCACCGCGGCGCCCTGCCCGTCCCGGTCACCGCACGCCGAAGGCATACCCGCGCACCACCGGAACCGATCGAGCGGGAACGGCTCCCCGAGCACCGTCGTCGCGCAGGCTCCCGGCGGCAGCGTGAAAGCCGGCGATACCCGGCGGTCCGGCTCGATGCGGCGGGCGAGCGCGCGCACTCCGACCCGGAGCGCCCGCCGGGCATGGTCACCGGGTCTCGATCAGCGCCACCGCGTGGGCCGCGATCCCCTCCCCGCGTCCAGCGAAGCCCATGCCCTCGGTGGTCGTCGCCTTGACGTTGACCCCACCGGCCGCGATGCCGAGATCGGAGGCAAGGCGCTCGCGCATCTCGCCGAGGTGCGGTGCGAGCCGCGGTGCTTGCGCGATGACCGTGACGTCGGCGTTCACGACCTCGAACCCCCGATCGTGGAGAAGCGCGACCGCGCGGCGGAGCAGGATCCGGCTGTCGATCCCCGCGAATTCCGGGCTCGTGTCGGGAAAGTGCCGGCCGACGTCGCCGAGTCCCGCCGCGCCGAGCAGCGCATCGCACAGAGCATGAATGGCGACGTCGCCGTCGGAGTGGGCGGCGAGTCCACGGTCGAAGTCGATGGCGACCCCGCCGAGCACCAGCTTCGCGCCGGGTGCGAACCGGTGGGCGTCGTATCCGTGACCGATCCGGATCACGACGCAGGGGCCTCCGGGACGGGCAAGGTGCGGATGCGGACGCAGCCTTGCGGAGGGACGGCTCCGATGCGGAGCAGACGGGCACGGAACGGGATCGGCAGCGTCCGGCCGCCGGGGCCGATTCCGATCACGTCCACGGCTCCTCCGTCCCGAGCAGGGCGCGGGCGAGCGGGAGGTCTTCCGGGCGCGTGATCTTGATGTTGCCGGGCGAGCCTTCCACGAGGAGCGGGTGGGCGCCGGTGCGTTCCATCGCCTGCGCTTCGTCGGTCACCATGCAGCCGTGGGCAATCGCGCTCCCGAGCGCGGCGCGCAGGCGGCCCAGAGGGAACACCTGGGGGGTGAATGCGCACCAGAGCCGATCCCGGTGCACCGTGCCCTCGATCGACTTCTCCCGGCCGGCCCGCTTGAGGGTGTCGCGTACCGGCGAGGCGAGGATCGCGCCGTCCGGGTGGCGGCGGGCCGCCGCGACGGTCCGCTCGACGTCTGCCACCGTCACGCATGGGCGGACCGCATCGTGCACCACCACCAGGTCGTCGTCCGCTGCGACCGTGCCCAGATGTTCGAGCGCATTGGCGACCGAGTGGCAACGTTCGGCGCCTCCCTCGATCCGGACGACGACGGCATCGAACCCCTCCGCGACCTCCTCCCACCACGGATCTCCGGGCGCGACCGCGGCCACGATGCCCGCGATCCCGCGCACCGCGGCGAGCTTCGTGACGACGTGGGCGATGACCGAACGATCGTCGAGCGGGAGGTACTGCTTGGGGCGACCGGCACCGAACCGCCGCCCGACTCCGGCCGCAGGGACCACCGCCCAGACCCTCGATCCGTTCCGGCCCTCCAGACCCATGCCCTCCAGGAGGCGGCGATTCAGCGATCGGCACTCCCCGTTGACGGATCGACACAAGCAACGTCAATCCGCATATTCCGGTCTATTGTGGAGCTTCCGTCTCGTTTCTTCGCCATTCATCGAACGTACCGGATATTCCGGAATCCGCCGGCGGGAGGACCGGTTCAGCGATTGACGATCTGGTAGAACGTCTCATCCTTGCCGATCATCCCGAGATCGCTGCGCGCCCGCTCCTCCACCGCTTCGAGGCCCTCCTTCAAATCGTGGACTTCGGCCGCCAGACGATGGTTGCGGGCTTCGAGACGGGCGTTCTCCTCGCGCTGCGCGGCGAGCGCGGCTTCCAGGCGGCGCACCTCGGGCAGGCCGCCGCTCCCCAGCCAGAGCCGGAGCTGCAGTGCAACGAGCAGGGCCAGGAGCACGGCGACCACGATCCGCATCTTCGTGGGGCGTCCCGCCCTCCTGCGGCGGCCATCGGCCGGGGAGATCTCGGGCGGGGAAGCTTCCGGGAAGGGAAGCTCCCGTGAGAGAGCCTCCGGCTCCAGGGATTGCGCCAACGCTGAACGTTTCACGGCGTTCGTGGGCTGAGTGACTCCAGCCTTCCGGAGTTTGTTGAAACCGTCGGGATTTTCACCATTGAGAGCTCTGAAATCAATAAATTATTCGACATTCTTAAAATATGAATCAAGAAGCCCTTCGAAAGCCCTCCTCTTCCCGCTGCCGTCTCGTCCCATTTCCGGTCGATTGCCATCCATGCCGGCCACGGCAGTGGGCCCCCTCGCCGTCCCACGAAACCTTTGGGGGTCTGCCGCGGGCTTCATTCCCGATCCGGAAAAAAATGATTCCCGTCGAATCGGCATGTTGCCGGATTCGACATACGGCGCGGGGGCCGAAGCCGCGTCCGGAAGCGAGCTTTCACGCCATGCCGTGGAGCGCCCGCAGTCCGGGGTAGCTCGACCACCCCTCCGGCGCGAGGCGTTCTTCGATGCGGATGAGCCGGTTGTACTTCGCGACCCGATCCGAGCGCGAGAGCGAGCCGGTCTTGATCTGCCCGGCGCCGGTGGCCACCGCGAGATCCGCGATGGTGGTGTCCTCCGTCTCCCCCGAACGGTGCGAGACCACGACGGTGTAGCCGCCCGAGCGCGCGGTCTCGATCGCCTCCAGCGTCTCGGTGAGGGTGCCGATCTGGTTGACCTTGACGAGCACCGAGTTCGCGATGCCTTCGGCGATTCCGGCCGCGATGGTCGCGGGGTCCGTCACGAAGAGGTCGTCGCCGACCAACTGCACCGTGCCGCCGAGCCGCTCGGTCAACAGCCTCCAGCCGGCCCGGTCGTCCTCGGCCATGCCGTCCTCGACGGACACGATCGGGTACCGGTCCACCCAGCCGGCCAGGTAGTCGGCGAACGCCGCGGCGTCGAGCGACAGGCCCTCCGAATCGAGATGGTACTTCCCGTCGCGGTGGAGCTCCGAGCTCGCCACGTCGAGGGCCAGGTGGACGTCATCCCCGGCGCGGTAGCCGGCGTTCCCGATCGCTTCGAGGACGACCTCGACGGCCTCCTCGTTGGAGCGCAGATCGGGCGCGAAGCCCCCCTCGTCGCCGACCGCGGTGGCCAGCCCGCGCCCGCCCAGCACCGCCTTCAGCGCATGGAACACCTCCGCCCCGCAACGCACCGCCTCGCGCAGATCCGCCGCGCCGGTAGGGACGATCATGAACTCCTGCATGTCCACGTTGTTGTCGGCGTGCGCGCCCCCGTTCAAGACGTTCATCATCGGCACCGGCATCCGGAACGGCCCGGCACCGCCGAGGTGGCGGTAGAGCGGCAGCCCGGCGGCGCGCGCCGCGGCCTTCGCGCAGGCCAGCGACACCGCGAGGATCGCGTTGGCGCCGAGGTTCGCCTTGTCGTCCGTACCGTCGAGGTCCCGCATCGCGGCGTCGATCCGGCCCTGGTCGGCCGCGTCCATGCCCGCGAGCGCGGGCCGGATCCGCTCCCCGACGTTCGCCACCGCCCGCCGGACCCCGCGCCCGTGGAACCGCTCCGGCTCGCCGTCGCGCAGCTCCAGCGCCTCGCGCCGGCCGGTCGAGGCGCCGGAGGGGACCGCGGCGCGGCCGACGATGCCGTCGTCCAGGATCACGTCCGCCTCGACGGTGGGGTTGCCGCGCGAGTCGAGGATCTCGCGGGCGAGGACGTCTCGGATGATTGCCGTCAATTGCCCCTCCTCCAGGAGTCTGCGCCTCGGAACTGAACCGCCCCGGGTTTCCCGGAGGGTGATTTGCTTGAGTCAGGCGGCCATCGCCGACTCATGCAGTTGATGGGAGTAGTGTGCCTCGAATGCAGCCGGAGGCACATGGCCGAGGGGTCCGAACAGGCACCGGTGGTTGTGCCAGTGCACCCATTCGAGGGTGGCGAGCTCGACTGCCTCGCAGTGACGCCACTGCCTTGCGCAGGATCTCGTTCGCTCGGCGCAGCTCGCGAACCTCGCGCTCCAACGCCTTCAGCCGCTCGCGTTCATCGCTGCGCAGCCCCGCACGGACCCCGCGGTCGCACGTCATTCCCGCGGAAGCGGGAATCGGCCTGACGTACCCACTTGCGCAGCGTCTCTGCCGTACACCCGAGCTTCGACGCCACCGAGGGGATCGCCGACCATTGCGAGTCATGTTCGCCCTGGCGCTCCAACACCAGGCGCACTGCCCGATCCCGCACTTCCGGGGAGTATCTTGTCGGTGAATTCATCTACCCTGTCCTCCTGAAGACTCAACGAGTGGAGTCTCCGGGATTCCCGGGGCGGTTCATTCCGGGCGGGTCCGGCGAACCGGATGGACAAAATGGACGGAGCCGATTCCAGAACCGCTGGTGGAGCTTGATCCCCGAATTCGATCGATGGACGCCGACCTGACCGAATCCCTGTGCGCGCGGGTCCGGGCCGCCGCCGGCGACGGTACGCCGCTCGCGATCGCCGGGGGCGGGACCAAGGACTTCCTGGGCCGGATCACCCAGGCGGAGCGCTTCGACGTCTCCGGCCACCGGGGCATCGTCACCTGCGAGCCGACCGAGCTCGTGCTCTCCGCGCGCGGCGGCACACCGCTCGCGGAGGTGCGGGCGGTGCTCGCGGAGAAGGGGCAGGAACTCGCCTTCGAGCCACCCGCGTTCGGCGAGGCGGCGACCATCGGCGGCGCCGTCGCGGCCGGGCTCTCCGGCCCGGCCCGCCCGTATGCCGGAGCGGCGCGCGACTTCGTGCTCGGCACCCGGGTGCTGAACGGCCGGGGCGAGGCCCTGCGCTTCGGCGGCGAGGTGATGAAGAACGTCGCCGGCTACGACGTGTCACGCCTCATGACCGGCGCGTTCGGCACGTTGGGGGTGCTGCTCGAAGTCTCCCTGAAGGTGCTGCCACGCCCGGCGCGGGTGTGCACCGTCGTGCTCGAAGCGAGCGCCGGGGAAGCGGTCGCGCGGTGCAACGCCTGGGCCGCGAAGCCGCTGCCGATCACCGGCGCGTGCCACGACGGGGAGCACCTGCGCGTACGCCTGGCGGGTACGGCGGGTGGGGTGGCCGCCGCGATCGGAGCGATCGGCGGGGAGAGGATCGACGGAGAGACGATCGGCGACGGCGAGGCGGTCGGCGGAGGGACGACCAGCGACGGCGGAGCGGCCGACGGCGGAGCGGCCGGCGGCGAGGCGGTTGGCGGCGAGGCGGGCGGCAGAGAGATGATCGACGGCGAGGCGTTCTGGACGGCGCTCCGCGAACAGACCCTGCCCTTCTTCACCCGGGACGGCCCGCCGCTGTGGCGGGTGTCGGCGCCGCCCGGCGCCGCGGCCCTGGACGTCGCCGGCGACTGCCTCATCGACTGGGGCGGCGCGCTGCGCTGGCTGCGCACCGATGCGCCGGCCGCGGAGGTGCGCGCCGCCGCCGAACGCGCCGGCGGACACGCGACCCTCTTTCGTGGCGGCGACCGCACCGGCGCGGTGTTCCATCCTCCGGCCCCGGCGGTGCTGAAGCTCCACCAGAGGATCAAGGCCGCCTTCGACCCGGCCGGCATCCTCAACCCCGGCCGGATGTACGAGGGGATCTGAAATGCGGACCCGGCTGCCGGCCGACGGCCGCGGGCGAACCCTCCGACCCGACGTCGCCGGAACCGATCATCGGTCCCGAGCCCGGGAACGGGGTGTCCTTCCGGGACCCGGGCGTCTCGCCCGCTTGGACATCGTGGGTCTTCGGTCTCCTGGGAGCGCGGGCGTCTCGCCCGCAAGCACGGACCGGAGGTCCGCCGCCGGAGACCCGCCACACGGCAAAGCGGGCGGGACACCCGCATTCCCGTGGCTCCACGAGCTCGAAAGCCGGTCGGCGGACGATTCATCGCCACTTCGCCCGGGATTTCACGGGTAGGAGATCGGAGGCCCCGAATGCAGACCCGGCTGGCCGACTTCATCCGCGAGACCCCCGAGGGGCGCGAGGCGGACGCGATCCTGCGAAAGTGCGTGCACTGCGGTTTCTGCACCGCGACCTGCCCCACCTACCAGCTCCTCGGCGACGAGCTCGACGGCCCGCGCGGGCGCATCTACCTCATCAAGCAGCTCCTGGAAGGCGCACAGGTGACCGCGCGCACCCGGACCCATCTCGACCGCTGCCTCACCTGCCGCGCCTGCGAGACCACCTGCCCGTCCGGGGTGCGCTACGGGCGGCTCGCGGACATCGGGCGTGCGCTCGTGGAGGAGCGCGTCGGCCGCCCGCTCGCCGAGCGCATCGAGCGCCGGGCGCTGCTCGCGGTCATCCCGCATCGCGCGCGCTTCGCTCCGCTGCTCGGGCTCGGCCGGCTCGCGCGCCCGCTGCTTCCCGGCCGGCTCGCCCGCCGCATCCCGCCGCGCGAGCCGGCCGGCCCCTGGCCGGCGCCGCGCCATGCGCGGCGGGTGCTCGCGCTGGGCGGCTGCGTGCAGGGCGCGATCGCGCCGGGCATCGACGCGGCGGCGGCGCGGGTGCTGGACCGGCTCGGCATCAGCTACGTGCCGGCGCCGGCTTCCGGCTGCTGCGGGGCGGCGAGCCGCCACCTGCACGCGCACGAGGACGCGCGCGCGATGATGCGCCGGAACATCGACGCGTGGTGGCCGGAGATCGAGGCGGGGGCCGAAGCCATCGCGATCACCGCGAGCGCGTGCGCGCTGGAGGTCAAGGAGTACGCGGAGCTGCTGCAAGACGACCCGGTCTACGCCGGAAAGGCGGAGCGCGTCTCCTCGCTCGCGCGGGACTTGAGCGAAATCGTGGCGGCGGAGGATCCGTCCGGCCTCGTGCCCGCGCAGACACCGGGGCGGGTCGCGTTCCACTCGCCGTGCACGCTGCAGCACGGGCAGAAGCTGCGGGGCGTGGTCGAGGGCATCCTCGAACGCGCGGGGTTCGAGCTCACCGTGGTGAACGACGCCCACCTGTGCTGCGGCTCCGCCGGTACTTATTCCATCCTGCAACCGGAGCTTTCGCGCGCCCTGCTCGCGCGCAAGATCGAGCACCTCGAAGCGCAACGCCCGGAGGCGATCGCCACCGCGAACATCGGCTGCCTCGCCCACCTCGCCACCGCCGCGTCGGCGCCGGTACGGCACTGGATCCAGCTCCTGGACCCCGGCGGCGGGGCGTGAGGCAGGCGCCGCTTCCGATGCCGATACGGAGAGGACAGGGCGGCACTTTCGTGGGATTCGCCCGGTCCGGCGGCCGTCAGGCGCGCGCTACCGCGAACGCGGCGACGTTGCGCTCCTTGCGGCTGAACTCCACCCCGACCAGATGGATCGGCTGCCCCAGATGCCGGTACTTGTCCGCGTAGCCCTTCTCCCTGATCTGCGCCAACGCCTTCCCCTCCGGCGCCTTCCCCACCGTCTTGAGCTCGAACAGGTAGACCTGCCCGTTGAATAGCACCGCCATGTCCAGACGACCGTGATTGGTGCTTTCCTCCACCCGCACGTCCAGTCCCGCGGCGGCGAACCAGGAGTAGAACACGCTCGCGTAGTAGCCCTCGTAGCGGGCGATGTCGTTCTTCACATACCACTGGTGAGGGATGCCGGCGAAGAAGGCCCGGAACAGGGCTTCCAGCCCCTCGAAGTCGTTCTCCCGCAGGAGCTGGCGGAGATGAGCGGGGGCCTTTGCCCGGTGCGGGGTGTCCGGCGTCATGGCCCGCAGCAGGCTGCCGTTGAGGCTCCGGCGCACCTCGTGGTTCGGATACTCCAGCCGGTAGACGGTCTCCCCGTCGCAGTCCTCTTCGCTCGCGATGGTCAGGTAGCCGGTCTGGAACAGCAGCGCCTCGGTGGCCATCTCGTCCACGTCGAAGGTGGACAGCAGGTCGTCGCCGGCGGTCCCGGACTCCA
This sequence comes from Gammaproteobacteria bacterium, assembly GCA_965204915.1. Lineage (GTDB taxonomy): Bacteria > Pseudomonadota > Gammaproteobacteria > HK1 > HK1 > HK1. The sequence continues at coordinate 2,276,050 of OZ242023.1, forward strand.
GGGCCGGCGTGGCGATCTTGCGCTCGAGCAGTGTCTCCACCAGGAAGGCCGGCGTGCCGGTCTCGAACCAGTGGGCCTTGAACTCGCGCCGACGGAACAGCAGCAGGATGTCGAAGGGGTTGTAGACCTTCTCCTCGCCCCGCCAGGAGTAGCCGTTGTACCAGCGGCGGATCTCGTTGCGGTCCAGGCCCGGCAGCTCCGGTGCGAACACGGTGTCCAGGTCCCTTTCGGTGTAGCCGCAGAGGGCGGAGTACGCCGGGTCCAGGGTGATGTCGACGAGGTTGTTCAGGCCGGAGAAGAGGCCCACCTTGGAGAACTTGCTCACCCCCGTGAGGAAGGTGAGCTTCACGTGCGCGTCGCTGAACTTGATGGCCGAATAGAGCCCGCGCAGGGCATCGCGGTTGGCGCGGGCCAGCTCCGGCTTTGCCAAGGCGTCCAGGATGGGTTTGTCGTACTCGTCCACCAGCACCGCCACCCGCTGCCCGGTGCGCTCGTGCAGCGTCTCGATCAGGTGGGCGAAGCGTTCCGGCCCGGCGGGGTACGGTGGTGTGCCGATGCCCGCGCGCCGCTCCATCCCGTCCAGTTGCGCCGCCAGGTTCATGTCGAGATGGCCGGGCTCGGTGAAGCTCCGTCCGCTGAAGTCGAGCCGCACGACGGGATGGCGCACCGACCAGTCCCAGCGGTCGTGGACGGCGAGACCCCGGAACAACGGCTCGTTGCCCTCGAACAGCTCCTTGAGGGTGTCCACGAACAGGCTCTTGCCGAAACGACGCGGGCGGGACAGGAAGTAATGGGTGCCCTCGTCCACCAGACGCCGTGCGTAGGTGGTCTTGTCCACGTAGTACCAGCCCTCCTCGCGGATGGTGCGGAAGGTCTGGATACCGATGGGCAGCTTGCGCTTGGTGGTCATGGGCGCACCATAACCCCCGCCTCGGGGGCGGTCAAAATCGGTCGGGGACATTGCCCGAAAGCACCGGGGGCCCGGCGTGGAGTCGTGGATGAAGCGCCTGACGGCGCCAGAACCAGGCGGTGGATTGAAATGTTCGTGCAGTGGGGGTTAGATTCGCCCCTGCCTCGGAAGACCCCGTGTGCACGTCAGCGCATGCATCTCCGGCAACTCCCTTCGTGGAGGTACGACGGTCCGCCGAGGCAAGACCAAACCAAGGAGATCACGATGTCGAAACAACGTTCCCAAACTCCCGAACAGCAACAGCGCGACAACCGTGCGAACCAGTTGAACCCCAACAACGATCGCTGGTGGAAGTCACGGGGCCAACCTGGCCGTCCGCCTTCGGAACATCCGTCCAAGTCGGGACCCTCACCCAAGGCCGAGTAGCCTTGCTTCCCTGCCCGCCGCCACCCCGGCGCCTCATGTCGCCGGGGCGGCGGCGGGCAATGCCGTTGGAAAAGGGATGAGGAACCACCGGATACTGATCACGGGCTCGGAGGGACTGGTCGGGTCCGCCCTTCGCACGGCCTTGGAAGCACGGGGGGCGCACGTCACCGGACTGGACCTCCGGGGATCGGACGGCGAAGAAGGCGACGTACGGAACGCAGGGCGCGTCCGGGACGCGGCCGACGGCTGCCACGGCATCGTTCATCTCGCCGCGGTCTCCCGCGTCGTGTGGGGAGAGCGCGAGCCCGAAACCTGCCGGGCCGTCAACGTCGGCGGGTTGCGCAACGTCATCGCGGCAGCCTCGGCAGGGCGTGCGGAATCGTCGCGGCGGCCCTGGGTCGTCTTCGCCAGCAGCCGCGAGGTCTACGGGCAGCCCGACCGCCTGCCCGTCACCGAAGATGCGCCGCTCCGGCCCATCAACGTCTACGGGCGTTCGAAGGTCGAGGGCGAACAGCTCATGGAAGCCGCCCGGGACGAAGGGTTGCGAGCCGCGATCGTCCGACTCTCCAACGTCTACGGAAGCACGCGCGACCACCCGGACCGGGTCGTCCCGGCGTTCGCCCGGGGCGCGGTGGAGGGGAAGGTCCTTCGCGTGGAAGGCGCGGACCACACGTTCGACTTCACACATATCGACGATACGACGCGCGGCATCGTCGCGATCATCGACCTGCTGGCGGACGGGAAGACCCCGCCTCCGCCGCCGGTTCACCTGCTCACGGGCCGGCCGGTTTCGCTCGGGCGGCTCGCGGCGTTGGCGACGGAGCTCGCCGGGACCGAGGCGGCCATCGTGCAGGCGCCGCCGCGGTCGTTCGACGTCTCCCGCTTCCACGGCGACCCGGCGCGCGCACGGAACCTGCTCGGCTGGGCGCCGCACGTGGAGCTTCGGCAGGGCCTGGCACGCCTGATCCATGATTTTCGCCTTGAACCCGGTGCGCTCGAATACCGGGCGGCCGTCCCATACCAGGCGATCGTCCCATGAAGATCCTCCAGGTCATCCACGGCTACCCGATGCGCTACAACGCGGGGTCCGAGATCCATACGCAGATCCTCTGCCACGCGCTCGCCGGCCGCCACGAGGTCCACGTGTTCACCCGCGAGGAAGACCCCTTCGCACCGGACTTCCGGATGCGCATCGAACGGGACCCCGACCACGCCGGAACCACCCTCCACGTCGTCAACAACCCGCGCAACCGGGACCGCTACCGGGAGCCCGGCATCGACCGGCGCTTCGCCGAGGTGCTCGACCGCATTCGCCCGGACGTCGTGCACGTCGGACACCTGAACCACCTGTCGAGCGCCCTGCCCTTCGAGGCCGCGAGGCGGTCCATCCCGGTCGTCCATACCCTGCACGACTACTGGACGATGTGTCCCCGCGGCCAGTTCATGCAGACCTTCCCGGAGGACCCCGAAGACCCGTGGGCGGCGTGCGGCGGGCAGGAGGACCGCAAGTGCGCCGAGCGTTGCTACGCCCGCAGCTTCGGCGGCGCCCCGGAGGAACGCGAGGCGGACGTCGGCTACTGGACCGGGTGGGTGGGGCGGCGCATGCGCCACCTGCGGGAGATGACCGAGTTCGTGGACCTCTTCGTCGCGCCCGCACGATACCTCCACGACCGGTATCGCGACGAGTTCGGGCTCCCGGAGCGCAAGCTGGTCTGCCTCGACTACGGCTTCGACCTCGCGCGGCTGCGCGGCCGGGAGCGCACTCCGGGAGAGCCCTTTACCTTCGGCTACATCGGCACGCATATCCCGGCGAAGGGGATCCACGACCTGATCCGGGCCTTCGGCGACGTGAACGGGAGGGCGATGCTGCGCATCTGGGGACGCCCGCGGGGCCAGGACACGGAAGCCCTGAAGGCGCTCGCCCGGAGCCTTCCGGAGGGGAAGGCCGATCGCGTGGAGTGGCTCCCGGAGTATCGCAACCGGGACGTCGTGCGGGACGTGTTCAACCGAGTGGACGCCATCGTCGTCCCCTCGGTGTGGGTCGAGAACTCGCCGCTCGTCATCCACGAGGCGCAACAGGCGCGGGTGCCGGTGATCACCGCCGATGCGGGCGGCATGGCCGAGTACGTCCGTCACGAGGTCAACGGCCTGCTGTTCGAGCACCGTTCGCATCGATCCCTCGCCGGCCGGATGCAGAGGTTCGTCGACGACCCCGGCCTCGCCCGGCGCCTCGGCCGGCGGGGCTACGCGTTCAGCGAGAGCGGTGACGTCCCGGCGATCGAAGACCACGCCCGCGCGATCGAAGGTCTCTACCGGCGGGTGCTGAAGCGGCGCGACAGCGCGAAGGTGCGGATCGGCAAGGGTCCGTGGCGGATCACCTTCGATACGAACCCGGACACCTGCAACATGCGCTGCATCATGTGCGAGGAGCACTCTCCCCACAGTCCGCGGCAAGCCGCGCGCAGGAAGGAGGGGCGGCCCCGCCGGCTGATGCCCATCGACCTCGTCCGCCGGGTGGTCGCGGACGCGGCGGCGGCCGGCGGGCTCCGGGAGATCATCCCCTCCACGATGGGCGAGCCGCTGCTCTACGAGCACTTCGAGGACGTCCTGGCGCTCTGCGCACAGTACGGCGTGCGGCTCAACCTGACCACCAACGGCACCTTCCCGAGACATGGGGCGAAGGCGTGGGCGGAACGGATCGTCCCGGTCGCCTCCGACGTGAAGATCTCCTGGAACGGGGCCACGAAGGCGACCCAGGAAGCCATCATGCTCGGCTCGAGCTGGGAGAAGGTCCTGGCCAACGTCCGGGCCTTCGTCGCGGTTCGAGACGCGCACGCGGCGGGCGGCGGCAACCGGTGCCGCGTCACGTTCCAGCTCACGTTCCTCGAAGCGAACGTCGCCGAATTGGCCGATGTCGTGCGCCTGGCCGTCGAGCTCGGGATCGACAGGGTCAAGGGGCACCATCTGTGGGCGCATTTCGACGAGATCGAAGGGCAGTCGATGCGCCGCGATCCGGAGGCGGTCCGGCGCTGGAACGACGCGGTCCGCGCGGCGCGGGAAGCCGCCGCCGAACGCCCCCTGCCCAACGGAAGACACATCCTGCTCGACAACGTCTTCCCTCTGGACGAGGACGCGAAAGACGACCTCGCCCCCGGCGGGCCGTGCCCCTTCCTCGGCCGGGAGGCATGGATCAGCGCCGAGGGACGCTTCGACCCCTGCTGCGCGCCCGATGCGCAGCGGCGGACGCTCGGCGACTTCGGGAACCTGCACGAACGAGGGCTGATGGAGATCTGGAACGGGGAGCGTTACCGGACCCTGGCGGACACGTACCGGAGCCGGGCCCTGTGCCTCGGCTGCAACATGCGAAGGCCCGTTCCGGCCGGGCCGAACCGGTGAGGCGTCCGCGTACTCCCGGAGGGCACGCGCCGGCCCCTCGTGGCCGGACCATGACCTGGACGGACACCGGCGTCTCTCCGGAGGGCACGCACCACGTCCGGAACGGCGCTCCGTTCTACGCCGAACGTTTCGACGAGGTCCTCGCGTTCCACGCGCCGGGCCTGGCTCCCGTGCGGCGGGACGGCGAAGCCTGGCACATCCGGATCGACGGCACCGCCGCCTACCGCCGGCGCTTCCACCGGACCTTCGGCTTCTACGAAGGGCTCGCCGCCGTGGCCGCCCCGGACGGGTGGCGCCACGTCCGCCCGGACGGATCGGACCTCTCCGCCGCGCGCTTCGGCTGGTGCGGCAACTTCCAGGGCGGACGTTGCGCGGTCCGCGGGCTCGACGGCGGCTACCTGCACGTCACCCCCGAGGGGGAGCCCGCCTACGACGCCCGGTGGCGGTACGCGGGAGACTTCCGCGACGGCGCCGCGGTGGTGCAGTCCGGCGATGGGCGCTCGACCCATATCGACCCGCGGGGCGAGCCGGTGCACGGGGTCTGCTTCCTCGACCTCGACGTGTTCCACAAGGGCCGCGCCCGGGCGCGCGACGAAGACGGCTGGATGCACATCGACGAGACGGGACGCTCCCTGTACGCAAGGCGGTTCGCGGCGGTGGAGCCCTTCTACAACGGACAGGCCCGGGTCGAACGCTTCGATGGAGGGCTCGAGGTCATCGACGAAGCCGGACGCCGGGTGGTGGAGCTGCGCCCGGCGCTCGGGAGCGAATTCGCCGCGCTGTCGGACGACATGACGGGTTTCTGGCGCACGCAGGCGATATGTGCCGCCGTCGAGCTGGGGGTGTTCGAGGCGCTGCCGGCCACCGCCGGGGAAGTCGCCCGGAGCCGCGGCCTGGACCCGGCCCGTACGCGGCGGCTGTTGCGCGCCCTCGCGGAGCTGCGGCTGGTGGCGGAGGTGGACGGCGAGTGGCGCGCGACGGGGCGGGGCGGGCATCTGGAGGCCGGGCACCCCCGAACCCTCGCGGACGCCGCCCGGGAGTACGGCCGCATCTTCCCGCGAAGGTGGGAGACCTTGTCCGAGGCCGTGCGCGGCGCCGGCTGGACTCCCCCGGACCTCTTCGGCGACGTCGCCGCCGATCCCGACCGCACGGCGGCCCACCACCGGATGCTGGCGAGCTATGCCCTCCAAGACTACCCCGCGGTGCCGGCCGCCCTCGATCTGCGGGGCGAAGAGCACGTGATCGACGCGGGCGGCGGATACGGGGCCCTGGCGGGATTGCTCGCCGACGAGTACCCGGAGCTGCGGATTACGGTCCTCGACCGTCCCGAGGTCGTCGGGCTGGCGGCACGGCGGGAGCCGGGAAGCCGGGTACGGCTTCGGTCCACGGACCTCTTCGAGCCTTGGGGAGTCAAGGGGGACGCGGTGGTGATGGCCCGCGTCCTCCACGACTGGGACGACGCCCCGGCCCTTCGGCTTCTCCATCGCGCGCGCCGCGCGCTGCCGTCCGGGGGCCGGTTGTTCGTGGTGGAGATGGTGATGCCCGGGAATGGAGTGGCCGGCAGCCTGTGCGATCTGCATCTGCTGACGGCCACCGGCGGCAGGGAGCGGACGGCCGCCGAGTACGCCGCGCTCCTCGGCGAGGCGGGGTTCGACTTCGATGGCGTTCGGCGGATCCCCGCCCTCCCTTCCATCGTCGTGGGGGTGGCGCGATGAGTGGCCTTGAAGGGTGGATCCCTGCCTTCCGTGCAACCCGCGACACACGGATCCGATCGGGGCGACCGTGATCGCCGTCGTGGACACGAAGAGTGATGCCGTACCAGACTTGACCGCTCTTTCGCAGGCGCATCAGAATCACCAGCACATCATTTGAGAACGGCAATGACACAAGCACGGATCGTCGAACCTGCCGAGCGGGCCACTTCCGAGCAACGACACCGGTGGGCGGACTACGGTCAGGCCGTTGTGCATCTTGCCTGGCTCCGAGATGACAAGGTCCGACATCTGCTGTTCGGCATGGTGGAGCTACGGCCCCTGGAGTTCCCGGCAACCGGCAGCTCCCCGGAACAATGCCGTCGAGCCGCGAGCAATAGTAGGCTGTATCTGTACTATCGACGTTTCGCCATGCCGGTTGAAGAGGCGCTTGCCTGGTATGAGGCTGCCATCGAGGGCAACTTGGCACTGCCGGCTAGTGACGACGACACCCCTCGGTCCAGCCGGACAATACGGGGCGGCCCCTTTTTCATGTCACCCGCCTGGCCACGATTGGTTGTGTCGAACAAGCTCGACTTCGCCCCCGACTGGATGCAGGGGTCGCCAACCCACTTCCTGTTCACCAAGCGCGGCCTAAGCCAGAGCCAGCATGAACTTCTGCGCAAACCGGAGAACAACGCCCAGCTAAAGCAGTGGATTCATCTCGACCTTGTCGGCCTCTATCAGGATTATCTCGGTGCGATATGCTTGATCGCTCCCAATCCGTTGTTCCGATCCATCGAAAAATCCCACTTGGACGAACCTCGTAACGGATCTGCCGAAACGGTAGCCTACAAACTCATCGCACGCGCCAACCAAAGCCTGAACGGCATCCGCCTGGAAGTCGTAAACGAGAACATGCTTGGGCGTATGACACCCGATACGATGATCTTCAGCGACGACACCCCCATCAAGATCTTCGAGTTTGCGGAAGAACTCAATCGGGAAGGACGGACGGTTACCCACCCGTGCCACGGCCTGCTTTGCTGGAATGAGCCAGTACCGCTCATCCGAACCATCCAACTTGATCTTGCGGTGGAGAGCCGGCGCAAATCCGTCGAAGTCCCGGCGCGCGGTAAGCGCCGCCCTGCCTACGCGTACGAGGTCCCGGAGTACCAACAGGAGAACAGCACTGTCGTCGGCACGGAATTGGATCACTCGGCAATTCAGTCCCGAATCGTTGAAGCACAGCACCGTCGCGCACGCAGGCAGAAGGGCGCCAGCCAGCACTGGTTTCACGGCAGGCCCAATGACGCAGCCGAGTTCATACGCGACACGATCGGCAGTGCTCGCCGGACAGTGATGATCGCCGACCCGTATTTCGCGGCCCGCGAACTGCTTGCCTTTGGGCACGCCATTCAGTTGCCGGACGTCAAGCTTCAAATCCTGAGCTCCGCACTGCATCTGAAAACAGAGGATGCGGGTTCTCAAGTTCAAAAAGCACTCGATCAAACCTTCCAGACCTATTCTTTGCCGCCCGAGGTGCGTGTACTTTCGAGCGATCCGCCGCCGCTGCACGACAGGTTCCTTGTGGTCGACGATGACGTGTGGCTCTCTGGGAATTCCCTCCATACGATAGGGGAGCGGGCGGGAATGGTTGTCCGTCTACCCGATCCTGATCCAGTTATAGCGCAACTGGATCGCCTTTGGAAAGGATCTATTTCGCTGGATGCTTGGCTCAAGAATCGCTCAAGCAGTAATCAAACACAACCGGGCTCTCCGATTTGAACCATGGCGATCTCATGTCCAGCCGTCTAACTCCCAGGACGACAGCCGACGACCACGCAATCCCGCCGTCACCGTCCGCGCCACCTGCACCGCCGGCCTTGCTCTGGCCATCCGTCGGTGACGACGGAAGGAGGAGCGTGGACGCCACGCACTTTCCAGACCGTTGGAAGATTCATCAGCGGCGAAAGCTATGCATGGATCCTTCCGGGACCACGGCCATGACGCTGCAAATCTTTACGCACGCCGTTGTAAACGCACACAGTCGGCTGCTCATAATGGATAGGCATTTTGACGAGACAGGCGTGAGATCGCTGCAACGCGCTTTCGAGAAGAGTCGAGCATCCGATGTGCGTCTGCTTACAGGTAGTGTGGACGATCTGGAGACGAAACGCATCGACTTGGAGGGCCGCATCAACTTGTACCGAAGCGATCAACAGGTGAACGTCCGGTGGCACACGACGTTGGGCAGGGATGCTTATCCGTTCCTGCACGATCGCTTTGCCGTGGTTGACGATGCCCTGTGGCACTTCGGGGCTACGGTTGGGGGAGGTCATCCGAGCCTGAATGCGGCAAGTGGACCTTGGCCGGCCGAGGAAACAAGATCTGTGGATTTCTTTGAAGAGTGCTGGAAGGAGTCAGGAGCGTTGCAATGGCGGAGAACAAGCTGATGGACGAATTCCAGCTTGATCGTCTCGACAACGATCCCGTTCATCCGCGACAAGAAAGCGCCCGGACCCAAGCGCACGACATCTTTGACGTTGACCGCACGGTACGCGACTTGGCGATTTGGTTTCAAAGAACCGTCTTGGAACGCGGGAGCGCCGCGCTCGAACGCCATTCGGTAGCCGAACTCCTGACCCACCGGGTGTCCGCCGAGGCTCCCTCCGGAGAAACGTCGGTTGGCGTGGACAGTCCTGTCCTTCATGTCCGCCTGGCGGATGCTGTCGCGGCATTTCTCCGAGACGAACCTCACGAGTGGAGAGACGTTGCCGCGATACTATACGGAAGAGTTATCGCGTTGGTGCTGGTCCGCGAATTCGAGGACCAAGGGGCGGTTGTTGAGCCACGGACGACGGATCTGTGGTCCTCGGTCGGTCACGACGGTCTTGCGTACGCTGAATTGGTGGCATCGCTTGCGGAAGCAATCCGCATTCATCGCCAAGCGCACACAGCTTGTCTGCGGTGGCTGGAGAAGCGCGTCGCCCACGTCAATGACTGTCCTGGCGAAGGTGTACATGCGGGCGAACGAGAAGCATTCGACCGTTTTGTCCGCGAGTGGCGTCAGCATCCCTCGTTGAGCCGCCTTTGGCGCGACGTGGCGGGAGCCAGTTTCTTGGTGAACTTCGACGGCCTGGACATGGTGGCCCCGATCTTGATAGCGGATCCGACCGGTGCGCTGTCGCGGCTGGATCAACTCCGATTTCCGCAGCCATTGGAGGAGATCTTATGGCATCGGTCGATTCGGTATGATCACAGCCTGCTGGCGAAGCTTCTACGTTCCGCGCCATCATGTGTTCGCGAGGAGAACGAGAAGGACTGGAACGGCAGCCTGTTGGCGGTGCTTTTGCTCAACACGGTCGACGAACGCTGCCGCAGCCTCTGGCAGGTGTGGCGGAGCGAGGGGACCACGGTTGACGGAGATGTGGTTAGTACGGCGCTATCGTCGTGGATAGCCGATCTGGCCGGAATCGTAATGGGCAGGGAAGACGGTGGCTTCCTCGGCACTCAGTGGTTGCTCCTTAAGGCGATGGACGAGCGAATGGAGCGCGGCCGGCGCAGACCTGACGACTTCGCTCAGATGAGCATGATCGAATGGATCGGCGCTGGCCTCGCCAAGGCCGGGCTGACCGGAAGCAAAATCGCCGGATATGTGGATTTCCAAAATAGCACGAGTCGCGACAATCTGACCGAGCCTTCATCGTCCTCAAGCAATGATGACAGGTCACCCCGCCTATCGGCTCTCGCCATGATGGCGATGACCGACTGCATTATTGGCGACGATCAGGCAGGAGCGTCGGACGTTCTTGCACGGCTGGATGATCTTCTGGCCGCCCGCGACCAGGGATTCGAAGAAGAGGCCGTTATGGATGTGGGCACTACCGGTTTCCCGGCTTCTTGCGTGGGCTACTTGCTGGCAAACGCAGGGGATCCGGCCGAGAGATGGAGACGATCGTGGCACTCTCTTTCCGAACAGAGGCGTACAGTCCAACACTGGCGACAGACCAAGGATGCGGAGGGCATGGCCCCGTCCCTGTTTCTGATCGCCTCGGGAATAGCCGCGCTGGACTGGTTGTGCTCGGAAGCGGACGCTCGCTGGATTGATCCTGGGGAGTTGTGGCGAGTATTGTTCGACGCTGTTCGGGAGTGCTGGTTGACGGTTCAAATTACCCACCTGTCCAAGCGTATCGAGAACGACATCCGACGACTGTTCGCTCGGCATCCGATGATATTCCACGACCCCAACGCGAAAAAAGCACCGGAGCGGAATTCACCCTACAGCGAGCTCTTGGCCACTGATCTCAGTGCACTAGGTGGCGACGACGTGCTCATGGCCGCCTGTTGTGAACTCGCGTACCGCAATGGAGCAACGGCCTCCGTGTTGCATCAGACGTTGCAGCACGACAGGGGCAGGGGCTATGCGCTGCTTCTCCAATTCGCACAATGGCAGGAAGTTGAACGCAGCGCCAGGAAGAACCCGGACTTGGCGAAAGCAGTAAACAAGATGCGTATGGAGATTGATGCCGCCGTGGTAGACCACGAATAATCTTTAGAGCGATCCTTCGGTGTCGCATACGGTGGAGCTCCCCACACCAGTCACCCATCAACTGAACGAGTGGCGATCCAGGGATGACGATCGATGCTGACGCCATACCAGCTATCCATTTTTCTGCCTGCCGCCTTCATCGTGGCCATTTCTCCAGGCGCGAACAACATCCTTTCGCTGTCGCACGGCGCATTGGCCGGCTTTTACCCGACCGTATTCAGCCTGGCCGGACGGTTCCTTGCATTTTCCCTGATGCTGCTCCCCGTTGCGGCAGGACTCGGGGCGGTCATTACGACGTCGGAGGTGGTTTTTCTAACGATAAAGTGGATCGGAGTCTGCTATCTTGCATATATCGGATTCTCGATGTGGTTTTCCAGGTTCAACTACGATCCGATCGGTACATCCCGTGGATTCGACGGTATCTCTCTGGCGAAAGAAGAATTCATCGTAGCGATGACGAATCCGAAGGCAGTGCTGCTGTTTACGGCTTTCCTTCCCCAGTTCGTTTCTCCCGATCATCCCTATTTTTGGCAATTGCTGACGCTTGGTGGTATTTACATAGCAGTCGAATTCCTGGCTGCGTGCATCTATGCGGCATCCGGTTCGATATTCAGAATTTCAAGCCCATCCCGATCGCGCAGCCGTGTCGTCAACAAAATCGGAGGCGCCATGATGCTGGGTGCAGCGATTGCGCTTGCAATCGTCCGGACCGATGACAAGCCATGACAAGGGAAGCCGGGGGTCCGGCTTCGGGTTCCGTCGGTGCCGGATCGGGAACCCGAGCCGGCGGGGACGGCTGGAAAGGAGACTGAGATGGAGACGGAAATGGACGTGAGATCGTTCGTCCGGGGGCTGCCCAAGGCCGAGCTCCACATGCACCTGGAGGGCTCGCTCGAGCCGGAGATGCTGATGCGCCTGGCAGCCAGGAACAAGGTCGAGGTCCCGTTCCGCTCGGTCGAGGAGATCCGGGACGCCTACCGCTTCACCGAGCTCCAGGACTTCCTCGACGTCTACTACCAGGGGATGAACGTGCTGCGCGAGGAGGAGGACTTCCACGACCTCACCACGGCCTACCTGGAACGCGCCGCGGCCGACGGCGCCGTCCACGTCGAGGTGTTCTACGATCCCCAGGGGCATACCGCGCGCGGCATCCCCTTCTCCACCGTCACCGACGGCATCCTGGCCGCACTGGCCGAGGGACGCGAGCGGCTCGGCGTCACCTCGCTGCTGATCCTCTGCATCCTGCGCCACCTGCCGGAAGACGAGGGCTTCGCCACCTTTCGCGAGGCCGAGCCCTACGTCGCCGGCGGGCGGATCGCCGGCCTCGGCCTCGACTCCACCGAGAAGGACAATCCGCCCGCGAAGTTCCAGCGCCTCTTTGCTGCGGCCCGGGAGGCCGGGCTGAAGCTGGTCGCCCACGCCGGCGAGGAAGGCCCGGCCGCCTACGTCGCCGATGCGGTGGACCTGCTGAAGGTGGACCGGATCGACCACGGCAACCGCGCACTGGAAGACCCGGCGCTGGTCCGCCGCCTGGCCGCGAGCGGCATCCCGCTCACCGTGTGCCCGCTCTCCAACCTCCGGCTCCGGGGCGTCCCCGATCTGCGGCGGCATCCGCTGAAGCGCATGCTCGACGCCGGGCTCAAGGCCACGGTCAACTCGGACGACCCCTCCTATTTCGGCGGCTACCTGCTGGACAACTTCGTCGCGGTCGCCGAGGCGCTCGACTTGGGCCGCCCGGACCTGCTCACCCTGGCCCGCCACTCGATCGAGGGCTCGTTCCTCGACGAGCCCGCCAAGGAGGCGCATCTGGCCCGGATCGGCCCGATCGTTCCAGCCCCGGGGTGAACGCCGTAGCCGCCGCTCATTCAGCGAGTGCGCAGGCGGCCGGCGGCACGCGGGAGGTGTGCAGGACCGGGCCCGGACGCTACCGGGGGGTACCGCTTTCCGGGGGGTCGAACACGATGACGTTGCGGAGCGCCTCGTTGCGCTTCACGCTCGCGATGGCGTCGTTGATCTCCACAAGCCGGTATCGGCGCGAGATCAGCTCGTCGAGCTTGAGCCGTCCGGCCCGGTAGTGGTCCACCAGCGCCGGCACGTCGCGGCTCGGCAGCGTCGAGCCCATCTTGCTGCCGATGATGCGGTGGCCACCGCCGGCGAAGCCGGTAATCTCGATCTCCGCCGTCTCCCCGTCGGGCGGCATGCCCACCAGTACCGTGGCGCCGGCCAGGCGCATGAGCTCGATACCCAGCGCCACCGCCGCACGGTTGCCGGCGGCGACGAACACGTAGTCGGCTCCGCGCCCGCCGGTGCCGGCCCGCACCTCGTCCACCGCATCCTGCCGGGCGGGGTTGACGGTGCGGGTGGCGCCGAAGCGCCTCGCGGCTTCGAGCTTCTCGTCCGCGAGATCGACGGCGATGATCGGATCGGCGCCGGCCAGGCGCGCGCCCTGCACGCAGTTCAGGCCCACGCCGCCGGTGCCGACCACCGCCACACTGCTGCCCGCGGGAACCCGGGCCGTGTTCAGCACCGCGCCCGCCCCGGTAATCACGCCGCAGGCGAGCAGCGACGCGCTGTCGAGCGGTACCGAGTCGGGAATCGCGACCACCTGGGAGGCGTCCACCACCACCTGCTCCGCGAACGCGGCGGTGCGCAGGCCCTGGTGCACGCGGCGGCCGTCGCGGGTGCGCAGATGCGCGCCCTCGTCCCGCACGAAGGGCGTGGGGCACACCGTCTGCGCCCCGCTCCGGCAGAAGAAGCAGTGTCCGCAGGCGCGGATCAGGGTGACCACGACGTGGTCGCCGGGGGTGGGAGCGACGACCCCGGGACCCACCGCCTCCACCACGCCCGCGGCCTCGTGCCCGTAGATCGCCGGTAGAGGGCCGCCCCAGCCGCCCTCTGCGTAGATGAGGTCGCTGTGGCAGAGCGCGCAGGCGGCGAGACGCACCTGAACCTCCCCCCGTTCCGGCGGGTCGATCTCCACCTCTTCGATCGACAGTGCCCGGCCGAACTCGTGGCAGACCGCCGCCTTCATGACCGTCGCCTTCATCGTTTGCCCCTCCCTGCCCGGCTACAATCGCGCGCCGGCTCCCGCCGCGAGACGCAGGCGATGGGGTCGCATGGTATCCGAATCCCGATCCGGGAAAGCGGGACAAGACGCAAAGGGGCAGCCATGAGCAGGAAGAAGAACGTTCCGGAGCTCGACGCGGAGGAGATCCTCGACGGGATCCTGGAGTGGGTGGACATCGAGTCGCCCTCGAACGACGCGGCGGCGGTGAACCGCATGGCGGATCGGGTCGAGGGGGATCAGCGCGGCATCGGCATGCGGATCGAGCGCATCCCCGGCCGCGACGGCTACGGCGACGTCCTGATCGCGCGCAGCGACCCGGACGACGAGCGCCCCGGCATCCTGGTGCTCAGCCACCTCGACACCGTGCACCCGATCGGCACCCTCACGGGCCGCCGGCCGGTCGAGCGCGACGGCGACGTGGTCTTCGGCCCCGGCATCTACGACATGAAGGGCGGCGCCTACGTCGCCTTCCATGCGATGCGCCATCTGGCGCGCATGGGCATGTCCCCTTCGCTGCCGGTGACCTTCCTGTACGCGCCCGAGGAGGAGGTCGGCAGCCACACCTCGCGCGAGCACATCGAACGCCTCGCGCTCGCCAGCAAGTACGTGCTGGTGACCGAGCCGGCGCGCGACGGCGGCAAGGTGGTGACCGCGCGCAAGGGCTCGGGCGACTTCGAGGTGGTGGCGCGCGGACGCCCCGCGCACGCCGGAGCCCGCCATCGGGACGGGCGCAACGCCATCCGGGAGATGGCGCACCAGGTGCTGCTCCTGGAATCGATGACCGACTACGAGCGGGAGATCACCGTGAGCGTCGGGGTGATCGAGGGCGGCACCTTCCCCAACGTGGTTCCGGCCGAGTGCCGGGTGCAGGTCGACCTGCGGGTCCCCGACGCCGCCGGCGCCGAGGAGATGTGCGCGCGCATCCGGGGATTGACGCCGCTCGGCCCCGATACCGGGATCGAGGTGCGCGGGGGCATGAACCGTCCCGGATACCGGAAGGACGAAGGCATTACCGCACTCTTCGAGCACACCCGGGCACTGGCCGCGGAGCTGGGCTTCGAGCTGGAGGACACGGGCTCGGGCGGCGTCAGCGACGGCAACTTCAGCGCCGCGCTCGGGATCCCCACGCTGGACGGCCTGGGGGTGGACGGCCAGGGCGCGCACACCGATCACGAGCAGCTCTACTACTCCTCGCTGGTGCCGCGGACGGCGCTCTGGGTGCGGCTGCTGACCACGTTGAAGTAGCCCCTTCTCCGCGAGTCTTCGACCCGACCGGGCGCTCGGACGGCAGCGAAGGCCGCGGACTCCCGAGGGCGCGGCCCTGCCCGGAGACGCCGGCGGGAATTGCCGGACCGGCCGATTTCTTCGTTGCGGCTCGCGCATCGCCCTGTATCCTTGCCGGTGCATCCCCCGGCGGGGGTGATGCGGGCCGGCCAGGAGCCGTCGCGGGCTCCCCGGCGCCTCCCCGCGGGGATCGGCCCGGAAGAGACCAGCCCCGAAGAGACCAGCCCCGAAGAGACCAGCCCCGAAGAGACCAGCCCCCAAGAGATCAGCCAATGAGCGGACCCCGATACGTCAACTTCGACACCCTGAGCCTGCACGCGGGCCAGAAACCCGACCCGGCCACCGGCGCCCGCGCGACGCCGATCTACCAGACGACCTCGTTCGTCTTCCGGGATTCCGACCACGCCGCGGCGCTGTTCAACGCCGAGCGGCCCGGCCACGTGTACTCGCGCATCACCAACCCCACCACCGCGGTGCTGGAGGAGCGGGTTGCCGCCCTCGAAGGCGGGGTCGGGGCGATCGCCACCGCCAGCGGGCAGGCCGCGATGCACCTGGCGATCGCCACCATCGTCGGGGCGGGCGAGCACGTCGTGGCCTCCTCCGCGCTCTACGGCGGCTCGCACAACCTGCTCTCCTACACCCTGCCCCGCTTCGGCATCAAGACGACCTTCGTGAACCCGAGGGACCCAGGCGCCTTCCGCGCCGCGATCCGCCCCGAGACCCGGCTCGTCTTCAGCGAGACCCTCGGCAACCCCGGCCTCGACGTGCTCGACGTCCCCGCCGTCGCCGAGGTCGCGCACGCCGCGGGCCTGCCCCTGCTCGTGGACTCGACGTTCACCACGCCCTACCTGATGCGCCCCTTCGACCACGGCGCGGATCTGGTCTTCCACTCGGCCACGAAGTTCCTCGGCGGCCACGGGGTGGCGATCGGCGGGGTGCTGGTGGACGGCGGCACCTTCGACTGGGACGCCTCCGGCCGCTTCCCGACTCTGAGCGCGCCCTACGCCGGCTTCCACGACCTGGTGTTCACCGAGGAGTACGGCCCGGCCGCGTTCATCATGCGCGCGCGCAAGGAAGGGGCGCGGGACTTCGGGGCCTGCATGAGCCCGACCACCGCGTTCCACATCCTGCAAGGGGTGGAGACGCTGTCGCTGCGCATGGAACGGCACGTGGCGAACACCCGCAAGGTGGTGGAGTTCCTGGACCGCCACGACGCGGTGGCGAGCGTGGTGTACCCGGAGCTGCCCGCGCACCCGGACCACGAGCTTGCGAAGAAGCTGCTGCCGCGCGGCTGCGGGGCGGTGTTCAGCTTCGAGCTCGAAGGCGGGCGCGAGGCGGGCCGGACGTTCATCGAGTCGTTGCGGGTGTTCTCCCACCTGGCGAACGTCGGCGACGCGAAGTCCCTCGTCATCCATCCCGCGAGCACCACCCACCACCGGATGGACGCCGAGGCGCTGGCGCGGGCCGGGATCTCGGAAGGCACGGTGCGGCTCTCGATCGGCCTGGAGGACGCCGACGACCTGCTCGACGACCTGGGGCGGGCGCTGCACCTGTCGCAGCGGGCCGCGAAACGGCGCACCGGCGCGAAGCAGCGAACCGGCGCCGCACAGAAGGAAGCCGGCCCGCAGAGGGCGGCATCGTGAAATTCCAGGTGGACGGCCTGCCGGCCTGCGCCTACGCCGGCTCGCGCCCCATCGCGCAGAATCCGCAGCCCGCCGGGGTTGCGCGGAAGCAGGCGGATTCATGGAGGACGGCATCATGAGGTTCGAGGTGGACGGCCTGCCCGCTTACGCCTACACCGGCTCCCGCCCCCTCGCGCCGGGACGGCCGGCGGTGGTGTTCGTGCACGGTGGGGGCCTGGATCACAGCGTGTGGATCCACCAGAGCCGCTACTTCGCGCACCACGGCTTCAACGTCGCGGCCCTCGACCTGCCGGGGCACGGCCGATCGGCCGGCGCCCCGCCGGACACCATCCCCGGCATGGCGCACTGGGTGGTGCGCGCGGCGGATGCGCTCGGCATCGAGCGCCTGTCCGTCGCCGGGCACAGCATGGGCTCGCTGGTGGCCCTGGAGGTGGCCGGCCTCTACCCGGATCGCGTGGAGGCCGCGGCGCTGGTCGGATGCGCGGTGCCGATGGCGGTCACCGGCGCGCTGCTCGATGCCGCCAGAGCGAACGACCACGCCGCCTTCGACATGATCACGCTGTGGGGGCACCCCATGGGCGCGCAGCTCGGCGGCAACCCCGCCCCCGGCATGTGGATGACCGGCGGCGCGGTGCGGCTGCTGGAGCGCAGCGGTCCCGGCGTGCTGCACAACGACCTGAACGCCTGCAACGAGTACCGCCACGGGCTGGAGACCGCGGCGAAGGTCGCCTGCCCCGCCCACCTGGTCCTCGGCCGGGAAGACGTGATGGCCCCGCCGCGCGCGGCGCGCGACCTGATCGCCGCCCTCCGGGTGGTGCGGATCACCGAGCTCGCGGACTGCGGCCACATGCTGATGGCGGAGCAGCCCGACGCGGTCCGCGACGCGCTGGCGGCGGCCCTTCCGGGGATGGACCGACGCTGGCAAGGATGACGGGCCAGGAACGCATCGGATTCCAGGGCGAGCCGGGGGCGTACAGCCACCTCGCCTGCCGGGAGGCCCGCCCGGAGATGGAGCCGGTGCCGTACGCGAGCTTCGAGGATACGTTCGCGGCGGCGGAGAGCGGCGCGGTCGGGCTCGCGATGATCCCGATCGAGAACTCGCTCGGCGGCCGGGTCGCGGACATCCACCACCTGCTGCCGGAATCGAACCTGCACATCGTCGCCGAGCACTTCCAGCCGGTGCGGCACCACCTTCTTGCGGTGCCGGGCGCGGCACTCGAAGGCATCGAGCGCATCGAGAGCCATGCCCAGGCCCTCAGGCAGTGCCGGCGCTTCATCCGCGGCCTCGGCGCACGACCGGTGGCCACCGCGGACACCGCCGGCGCGGCCCGGCATCTGGCCGAGCGCGGGGATCCGAAGGTCGCCGCGCTCGCGTCCAGCCTCGCGGGGGAGATCTACGGGCTCGATACGTTGCGCGCGGGCGTCGAGGACCATGACGCGAACACCACGCGCTTCGTGGTGATGGCGCGCGAGCCGATCCGCCCCGATCCGGTCTGGCCGTGCGTGACCTCCATCGTGTTCCGGGTCCGAAGCGTTCCCGCCGCCCTCTACAAGGCGCTCGGGGGATTCGCGACCAACGGGGTGAACATCACCAAGCTCGAAAGCTACATCGTGGACGCGAGCTTCACCGTCGCGCAGTTCTACGCCGAGATCGAAGGGCACGTCGAGCACCGGCTCGTGAAGCTTGCCCTGGAGGAGCTCGCATTCTTCTCGGATTCGTACTCGATCCTCGGCGTCTATCCCGCCCATCCCTTCCGCCACGGCGTGGGAACGATGTGAACACGTTCATCCGGCACACGACACCCCAGAGCGATTGACCCCGGAGCGATTGATCAATGCGCCACCCGACACCGAGCCCGGCGCCGATGCGCGGCCGGAACTTCCTGATGACCCCGGGGCCCACCAACGTCCCCGACCGCGTGCTCGCCGCGATGCACCGCCCCGCCGTCGATCTGACCGACACCGGCTTCATGGCGCTCACGCATTCGTGCCTCGACGATCTCGCCAGGGTGTTCAAGACCCGCGGCCGGGTCTTCCTCTACGCCGCCAACGGCCACGGCGCGTGGGAGGCGGCGCTCGCGAACGTGGTCGGCGAAGGAGATCTCGTGCTCGCCCCCAGCACCGGGGTGTTCTCATGGGCCTGGGGCGAGCTTGCGAAGGATCTGGGTGCGGAGATCGAGGAGCTCCCGAGCGACTGGCGTAGCGGATTCGACCCCGCCCGCATCGAGGAGCGGCTGCGCGCGGACACCGGGCATCGCATCCGGGCGGTGCTCGCGGTGCAGACCGACACCGCGACCTCGGTAACCAGCGACGTCGCGGCGGTGCGCCGGGCCCTCGATGCATGCGGCCATCCCGCGCTGCTGATGGCCGACGTCGTCGCGTCGCTCGGCAGTACCGACTTCCGCATGGACGAGTGGGGGGTGGACGTCGCGGTCGCCGGCTCGCAGAAGGCGCTGATGGCGCCGCCCGGGCTCGCGTTCAACGCGGTGGGCGAACGGGCCTTGCGCGAGAGCCGCGCCGCCGGCGCCCGCCGCGTCTACTGGGACTGGCAGCGCCGCATGGGCGAGGAGTTCTACATGCTGTTCTGCGGCACCCCGCCCGAGCACCTCATCTGGGCGTTGCGCGAGGCGCTCGACATGATCTTCGAAGAGGGCCTCGACGCCACGTTCGCGCGCCACCGCCGCCTGGCGCGCGCGGTCCACGCCGCGGTGGAGGTGTGGGGACGGGCGGGGGCGCTGGAGTTCAACGCCCTCGATCCGGCCGAGCGGGCCGATTCCGTAACCACCGTCCGGGTCGCGGACGGCATCGACGCCGACCGCATCCGCCTGCTCGCCCGCGACGTGCTCGACGTCTCGCTCGGCGCGGGCCTCGGGCCGCTGGAGGGCAAGGCGTTCCGCATCGGCCACATGGGCTGGGTGAACGAGCCCATGATCCTCGGCGCGCTGGGCGCGGTGGAGATGGCGTTGCAGGCCTGCGGCGTGCCGTACGAGAGAGGGGGTGTCACCGCGGCGGTGGATTCCTTGGCCGCGGCCCGGTTTCCGGAGGCGAGCCGCGCGCACGGCGCCGCCTGATTCTCCGGCCGGCGTGGCCGTGCGCGGCATCGCACACCCGGACGGCAAGCACCGCGCCCTCACCCCGCGCGGTCTCCGGCATCCCCCTCAGCCCGGACTGATCCCGCGCAGCCGCTCGCCCCGGCGGCGCAGCGCCTCCATCGTGAACATCAGGGCGATGGACACGATGATGAGCAGGGTGGCGGCGGCGATGATGGTCGGGCTCAGCAGCTCGCGGATGCCGCTCCACATGCGCCGCGGCACGGTGTGCTGCTCGGTGCTCGCGAGGAACAGCACCACCACGATCTCGTCCCACGAGGCGGCGAAGGCGAAGAGCGCGCCGGAGACGACCCCCGGGGTGATGATCGGCAGGGTGACCTTGCGGAACACGCGCAACGGCCCCGCCCCGAGGATCGCGCCGGCCCGCACGAGGTCGTGGTCGAAGCCCTGCAGCGTCGCCGCCACGGTGATGACCACGAAGGGGACCCCGAGCGCGGTGTGGGAGAGGATGATCCCGGTGAGGGTGCTCGCGAGCCCGATCTTCGCGTAGAAGTAGAACACCCCGATCGCGATCACCACGATGGGGACGATGATCGGGGAGATGAGCACCGCCATCACCAGGCTCTTGCCGGGGAACTCCGCCCGGGTGAGCCCGAGCGCGGCCATCGTGCCCAGCGCGGTGGCGAGCGCCGTGGAGCAGATCGCGATCACCACGCTGTTGACGATCGAGCGCTGCCACAGGAGCGACTGCGGCGAGTCGCCGAAGATCTCCTCGTACCACCGCATCGAGAAGCCTTCCATGGGGTACGTGAAGAAGGGTACGGAGTTGAACGACAGCGGGATGATCACGACGATCGGCGCGATCAGGAAGAAGAAGATCAGGCCGCAGACGACCCGCAGCGCGTAGTACCACGTGCGCTGCAAGGGGGTCGCGTAGGCAGGAGCGGCCATGATCAGCCCAGCTTCACGTTGCCGACGCCCACGAGCCGCTGGTACATCGCGAAGAACACCACGACGCAGCCCATGAGCACGAGGCTCAGGGCCGCGGCCATGCCCCAGTTGACCGTGGTGTTGGCGTGGAAGGCGATGAAGTAGCTCAGCATCTGGTCCCTCGGCCCGCCCACCAGGGCGGGCGTGATGTAGTAGCCGAGCGAGAGGATGAACACGAGCAGCACCCCGGCCCCGACCCCGGGGATCGTCTGCGGGAGGTACACCCTGAGAAACGCGCGCAGCGGGTGCGCGCCCAGCGAGGCGGCGGCGCGCAGGTGGTACGGGTCGATGCCCTTCATCACGCTGAACATCGGCAGCACCATGAACGGCAGCAGGATGTGCACCATCGCCACGTAGACGCCCAGGCGGTTGCGCACGAGCTGCACCGGCTCGTCCCAGAGCCCGACGGTGGTCGCCAGATCGTTGACCAGCCCCTCGTTCTGCAGCAGCACCAGCCACGCGGTGGTGCGCACCAGCAGCGAGGTCCAGAACGGCAGCAGCAGCAGCAGGATGAGCAGGTTGCTCTGCCGGGTGGGCAGGATGGCCAGCAGGTACGCGATCGGGTAGCCGAGCAGCAGGCAGAGGATGGTCACGTTGACGCTGATGAACACCGTGCGCCACAGGATGTCGACGTGGATCGCGCGGTTCTCCTCGATCCTGACGATGTTCTCGTCCTCGTCGAAGTCGCGATCCACCGATTGCAGCAGGTAGAACGCGGTATGCGGCGGCGACGCCTGCTTCATCACCGTCCAGTACCGCCGCTCGCCCCAGCGGGCGTCGATCCCCTTGAAGCGCTCCAGGAGGTCCGGCTCGGCGAGGATCGTCTCCAGCCCCTCCTGCTCCGCCGCGCGCCGGAGCCGGTTGGCGGTCTTCATCGTGAGCGAGCGGTAGCCCGCCACGTGGTAGTTGAGCCGCTTCGCGGCCTTGCCGATGGTGCGCTCCCCGGCCGCCGCGACGAACTCCTCGACGATCACCGCGAGGGTCCCGTTCGGCGGGTGGCCCTCGCCGTCCCAGGCCTGCATCAGGGCCGCGGTGCGGGGCAGCACGAGCCCGATCTCCGGGTTCTCCACGCTGCGCCAGAGCATCGCGAAGATCGGGAAGACGAAGCTCACCATCAGGAACAGGAACAGCGGAACGATGAGGCCGATGGCGCGGAGCTTGCGCATCCGCTCCGCCCTTCTCAGCTTGATCTTCAGCGGCACCCCGTCGACGGTGAAGACACCGTTGGCGTCAACGCCGCCGTTGGCAGCAGCGCCGCCTTTGGCGGGAGCGGCGGTGGCCACGCGGCGCGTCCCGGCTTCAGGCCACGTCCAGCGCCCGGCAGTCGCCCGGATGCCAGCCGATGGTCCGCGTCTGCCCCACCGCCAGCGCCGGCGCCTCGCGCGAGCGCGGAACCTTGATGATGAAGTCGTCGTGTGCGCAGACGTGGACGCGCACCCGCACGTGGTCGCCCATGTAGATGATCTCCTCGATCCGCGCATCGAAGCGATCGGGATAGCCGTCGGCCGGGGGATCGATCCGCACGCTCTCGGGGCGTAGCGAGAGCGTGGTGCGGGAGCCGGCGCCGTCGATGTTGACGGCAGCCGCCGCGACCTCCCCGCCGCCGTCGATCTCCACCGTGCACTCCGCGCCGTTCACCGACTTCACCACCCCCGTCAGCCGGTTGTTCTCGCCGATGAACTGGGCCACGAAGGCGTTCTCGGGCTCCTCGTACAGCGCCGAAGGGGACGCGAGCTGCTGGATCGCCCCGTCGTTGAAGACCGCGATCCGGTTCGACATGGTGAGCGCCTCGCCCTGGTCGTGGGTCACGTAGACGATGGTGACGCCGACGCTCTCGTGGATGTGCTTCAGCTCGTACTGCATGTTCTCGCGGAGCTGGCGGTCGAGCGCGCCCAGGGGCTCGTCCATCAGCACCAGCCGCGGCTCGTAGACCAGCGCCCGCGCCACCGCCACGCGCTGCTGCTGCCCGCCCGAGAGCTGCGCGGGGCGGCGCTTCCCGTAGCCGGCGAGCTGCACCATCTCCAGCGCCCGGCCCACCTTGCGCGCGATCTCGGCCTTGCCGGCCTGGCGGCTCTCCAGGGGGAAGGCGAGGTTCTCCTCCACCGTCATGTGCGGGAAGAGCGCGTAGTTCTGGAACACCATCCCGATGTTGCGCCGGTGCGGCGGCGTACTCTTCAGCGATTTCCCGGCGAGCAGGATGTCGCCGTGGGTGACGGTCTCGAACCCCGCCAGCATGAGCAGGGTGGTGGTCTTGCCGGACCCGGACGGCCCGAGCAGGGTGAGGAACTCGCCGTCGGCGACGTCGAGGTTCAGGTTCCTGACGACGAGGGTCTCCCCGTCGAAGGTCTTCTGGACGTCGACGAAACGGACCAGCGCGTCGTTGTCCGGCATGATCGTCAAGTGCCCTCGCCATCCTCCATACGCCGGCCTTGCCCACCGAGGCGCAGGCATCTGCGCCACCCGGGCCGTCGTCACGGCAGCCGAACGTTCGAGAGACTTGGCGGAGAGGGAGGGATTCGAACCCTCGATGGGCTATCAACCCATACTCCCTTAGCAGGGGAGCGCCTTCAGCCGCTCGGCCACCTCTCCGGAAGGAGCGAAGAATACAGAAAGGAGTGATCGCCCGCAAAATCTCCTTTGCGGACCACGGCAGCTCCCGCCAACGTCCCGGCCACGGTCGAGGGGCCGGAATTTCGCGGCCCTTTCGGCCGCCTGAGCGTCTGGTCGTGGCGATTCAACGGATGTTGCCGGGCTTGGCGGGAACGTCCGTGCGGACCATGGACTCCCTCTCCGTCGGACGACGACCTGCCGATGCCGCGCCGGCGGCCCCGGCGGTCAGCAGGCAGCGGCGGATCCACCCCTCGCCTGTCCGGCAAGCGGCTCCGCCCCCCGGTCCTGGATCCGATCGTAGATTTCCCGGCGGTGAACCGCCACCTCCCTGGGGGCATCGATTCCAATCCGCACCTGGTTTCCCTTCACCCCGAGTACCGTCACCGCGACGTTGTCGCCGATCATCAGCGACTCCCCGACTCTCCTGGTGAGGATGAGCATTGCGTCCTCCTCGGTCGCCGGGGCGCAGGAACTACCCCGGTGGCAGCTTCCTTGTGACCGTGCTGCCGGGATCGGGCGCCGTGAGGGCTCGCCCCGTCTCGAGCCGCCTTCCTGCGATTCGGAGCCTCCGGTGGCCGAGACCGCCTGCCTGCTAGGACCGTTCTCCCGAGATTACGTTCTCATCGAGTCCGAACGCGGTGTGCAGCGCCCTCACCCCGAGCTCGAGGTATTTCTCGTCGACGACCACCGAGATCTTGATCTCCGAGGTCGAGATCATCTGGATGTTGATGCTCTCCGCGGCAAGCGCCTGGAACATGCGGCTGGCGATCCCCGCATGGGATCTCATGCCGACGCCGACCAGCGAGATCTTGACGATTCGATCGTCGCCGGTCACTTCGCTCGTTCCCCATTGCGACAACCGCTCCCTCACGATCTGCAGCGTCCGCGCATAATCGTTGCGGTGCACGGTGAAGGTGAAGTCGGTCGTTCCGTCCGCGCCGGAATTCTGCACGATCATGTCGACCTCGATGTTCTCGGCCGCGACCGGACCGAGGATCGAGAACGCGATCCCCGGACGGTCCTGCACTCCGATGACGGTGATCTTGGCCTCGTCGCGATTGAACGCGATGCCGGATATGAGGGGTTGCTCCATTGCGTCGTCCTCGACGTCGGGGCCGATGAGGGTGCCGGGGCCGTCCTCGAGCGAGGACAGCACCCGCAAGGGCACACCATACTTGCTCGCGAACTCCACGGACCGGATCTGGAGCACCTTCGCGCCGAGGCTCGCGAGCTCCAGCATCTCCTCGAAGGTCAGGGCCTCGAGGCGGCGGGCCTCCGGCACGACACGGGGATCGGTGGTATAGACGCCGTCGACGTCGGTGTAGATCCGGCACTCGTCGGCACCGAGGGCCGCGGCCAGTGCGACCGCGGTGGTGTCGGAGCCGCCGCGGCCGAGGGTGGTGATGTTGCCGGCGTCGTCCACGCCCTGGAAGCCGGCGACGACCACCACCCGCCCGGCTTCCAGATCCGCCCGGATGCGCTGGTCGTCGATGTGGAGGATGCGAGCCTTGTTGTGCGCGCTGTCGGTACGGATGCGCACCTGGTGCCCGGTGTACGAACACGCGGGGAAGCCCTTCGCCTGCAGCGTCATCGCCAGGAGGGCGATGGTCACCTGCTCGCCGGTGGAGAGCAGGACGTCGAGCTCGCGGGGGTCGGGGCGCTCCTGGACGCTGCGTGCGAGATCCAGCAGGCGGTCCGTCTCGCCGCCCATCGCGGAAACGACGACGACGACGGCGGCGCCACGCGAGCGGGTGCCGGCGACCCTCAAGGCGACGTTCACGATCCGATCGAGGCTCCCGACCGAGGTGCCTCCGAACTTCTGGACGATCAGGGTCATCGCCGGTGCGGTCCGGAGGGCGACGAGCGCCCGCAATGCACGGTGTGCCTGCGGCCGAAGCCGCAATGCCGGAGATGCGGCGCCCCGGGCGCGGTTCCCGAGCCGCTCCCGATGGATGAACCCCTCATGAGCGGGTGCCCTCCCCCGCGAGCTGTTCGCGCACCCATCCCGCAACAGAGCGGATCGCCTGGTCCACCCGGGACGGATCGTTGCCGCCGGCCTGCGCAAGCTCCGGCCGCCCACCCCCGCGCCCGCCGACCTGGCGGGCGACGTGGTTCGCGAGCATCCCTGCCTCGATGCGATCCGTGTAGTCGTTCGTCACCCCGGCCACCAGCGCGACCTTCTCGGCCTTGACCGTCGCCAGCACCACCGCCGCCGATCCGAGCCTGCTCTTCAGCCGATCGACGGTCTCGCGCAGCGCCTTGGGATCGGCGCCGTCGATCTTCGCGGCGAGCACCTTGAGCCCGTCGACGTCGACCGCCTGCGCGGCGAGATCGTCACCGCGCGACGCCGCGATCCGCGCCTTGAGGCGTTCGAGGTCGCGCTCCAGCGCCCGGTTGCGCACGAGCATCGCCTCGACCCGATCCGCCACCGTCTCCGCATCGGCCTTCATGCTGCCGGCGATACGGCCGATCCGATCTTCCATCGAATGCACCCAGGCCAGCGCTTCCTCGCCGGTCAGCGCCACGATCCGGCGCACCCCCGCCGCGATGCCCCCTTCGGAGACGATCTTGAACAGGCCGACGTCGCCCGAGCGCCGGACGTGGGTTCCGCCGCACAGCTCCACCGAGTGGCCGCCGAACGAGAGCACCCGCACCGGATCGTCGTACCTCTCGCCGAAGAGTGCGACCGCGCCGCTGCGCTTCGCCTCGTCCAGCGGCATGATCTCGGTGCACGCCTCGTCGTTGCCGAGGATCCACGACGAGACCAGCGACTCGATGCGCCGGATCTCCTCCCGGGTGACCGGCTCGTAATGGGAGAAGTCGAAGCGGAGGCGATCCGGCGCGACCAGGGACCCTTTCTGCTGAACGTGCTCGCCCAGCACCGCGCGTAGCGCCGCGTGCAGCAGATGGGTCGCGGAGTGGTTGCGCGCGGTGGCGCGGCGCGCTTCCGCATCCACGTGCGCCTCGACGACGGCGCCGACCGACAATGCGCCGCCGGTGACCACCCCGACGTGCACGATCGCATCGCCATGGCGCTGCGTATCCGTGATCTCGAAGCCGATCCCGCCGGCCACGAGCCGCCCGCGGTCTCCGACTTGGCCGCCCGATTCCGCGTAGAACGGCGTCTCGTCGAGCACCACCCAGCCTTCCTCTTCCGGGTCGAGTCGTTCCACCTCCCTGCCGTCGCGCAGGAGGGCGGTCACCGTCGCCTTGCCGTCGAGGCGGTCGTAGCCGGTGAACGCGGACGCGCCGCCCACGTCGATCGCCGCCTCGCCGTCCGCCTTGAACCGGCTCGACGCCCGCGCCCGCGCCCGCTGCCCTTCCATGGCGCGCTCGAATTCTTCGAGGTCGACGCCGAGGGAGCGCTCGCGCGCGACGTCCGCGGTCAGATCCACGGGGAAGCCGTAGGTGTCGTAGAGCCTGAACACCGTCTCGCCGGGGATCACCCCGCCTTCGAGCCCGTCGATCGCATCTTCGAGGACGCGCATCCCCTGGTCGAGGGTCCTGGCGAACTGCTCCTCCTCCTGGCGCAGCACCCGTTCGACCCGCTCGCGGCGGCGGCGCAGCTCCGGGTACGCATCGCCCATCTCGGCGTCCAGCGCCGCGACCATGCGCCAGAAGAAGGGGTCCCGCATTCCCAGCCGGTGGCCGTGGCGGATCGCGCGGCGGACGATCCGCCGCAGCACGTAGCCGCGTCCTTCGTTGGAAGGGACCACGCCGTCGGTGACCAGGAACGCGCAGGAGCGGACGTGATCGGCGACGACCCGCAGCGACTTGTCCTCGGGGTCTCCCGCCCCGGTGATCTCCGCCGCCGCGTCGATCAGGGTCCTGAAGAGGTCGGTCTCGTAGTTGCTGTGCACCCCCTGAAGCACCGCGGCCGCGCGCTCCAGCCCCATCCCGGTGTCCACGGAGGGCCTGGGCAGCGGCTCCATCGCACCGGAAGCGTCGCGGTTGAACTGCATGAACACGAGGTTCCACAGCTCGACGTAGCGGTCGCCGTCTTCGTCGGGGCTCCCCGGCGGCCCGCCGGGCACCTCGGGCCCGTGGTCGTAGAACACCTCCGAGCAGGGGCCGCAGGGGCCGGTGTCGCCCATCGCCCAGAAGTTGTCCTTCTCGCCGCAACGGGTGAAGCGGGCCGGGTCGACACCGACGTCGTCGAACCAGATCCGGGCTGCCTCGTCGTCGCTCTCGTACACCGTCACCCACAGCTTCTCCGGGGGCAGCCCGAGCACGCCGGTCAGGAGCTCCCAGCAGTAGCGGATCGCGTCGCGCTTGAAGTAGTCGCCGAAGCTGAAGTTGCCGAGCATCTCGAAGAAGGTGTGGTGGCGCGCGGTGTAGCCGACGTTCTCCAGATCGTTGTGCTTGCCGCCGGCGCGCACGCAGCGTTGCGCGGTGGTCGCCCGCGTGTACGCGCGCCGTTCCGTGCCGAGGAAGACGTCCTTGAACTGCACCATGCCGGAGTTGGTGAACAGCAGGGTCGGATCGTCGCCGGGCACCAGCGGGCTGCTCGGCACGACCTCGTGGCCGCGCTCGCGGAAGTAGTCGAGAAAGGTCCGCCTGAGCTCGTTGCTCTTCATTCCGATGGCTGCCTGTACGTCTCTGGTGGGTTCGAGGTCGCGGCCCCGGAGGCGCTGTCAAGGAGGCGGCCCGAGTGCCGATCGTATCTGCTCCTGCGTGAATCCGCGCCGTTCGAGGAAGCGGGCCTGACGAAGCCATTCCCCGTACTCCACGGGCGCCGCCTCGCCGAAGCGTCTGGCGCGCTCGTACGACGCCCGCCCGGTCCAGAACCCCGGCGCCCGATCGAGGGCCGCCTGCGCCACCGGACCGTCGATGCCGCGCCGTCGAAGCTCCTCGCCGATGCGCAGCGGGCCATGGCCGCGGCCGATCCGGGAGTCGACGTAGTGCCCGGTGAATCGTTCCTCGCTGAGGAGATCCTCCGCTTCGAGCGCGGCGAGCACCCGCTCGACCGCACCCGCATCGCCGCCGCGCGCCTCAAGCTTGAACGCGAGCTCGCCGCGTGCATGCTCGCGGCGCGCGAGCAGCTCGAGGGCCCGTGCCCGGAGCTCCGATTCGTCCTTGCCGTTCAGGCCCCGACCGCCTCCCCGGCCTCGGACTTCTCGGCCGATCCGCTGCGTCCGGGCAGGAGCATGTCCCGCAGTGCGGCATCCACCGCCTGGGCCACGTCCTCGTTCTCCCTGAGGAATTCGCGCACGTTGTCCCGGCCCTGGCCGATGCGGTCGCCGCCGTAGCTGTACCATGCACCCGACTTCTCGACGATGCCGTGCTTGACGCCGAGATCGATGAGCTCGCCCTCGCGCGAGATCCCCTCACCGTAGAGGATGTCGAACTCGACCTGCTTGAAGGGCGGCGCGACCTTGTTCTTGACCACCTTGACGCGGGTCTGGTTGCCGATCACCTCGTCGCGCTTCTTGATGGCGCCGATGCGGCGGATGTCGAGCCGAACCGAGGCGTAGAACTTCAGCGCGTTGCCGCCGGTGGTGGTCTCGGGGCTCCCGAACATCACCCCGATCTTCATCCGGATCTGGTTGATGAAGATGACGAGGGTGTTCGAGCGCTTGATGTTGGCGGTGAGCTTGCGTAGCGCCTGGCTCATCAGGCGGGCCTGGAGCCCGACGTGCGAATCGCCCATCTCGCCTTCGAGCTCCGCCTTCGGGGTCAGCGCGGCGACGGAGTCGATCACCACCACGTCGACGGCGCCGGAACGCACGATCATGTCCGCGATCTCCAGCGCCTGCTCGCCGGTATCCGGCTGCGAGACGAGGAGCTCGTCCACGTCGACCCCGATCTTCTCCGCGTACTGCGGGTCGAGGGCGTGCTCGGCGTCGATGAACGCGGCGGTGCCGCCGTTGCGCTGGGTCTGGGCCACGACTTCGAGGGTGAGGGTCGTCTTGCCCGAAGACTCCGGCCCGTAGATCTCCACCACCCGCCCCCTCGGCAGCCCGCCGGCGCCGAGGGCCAGATCGAGCCCGAGCGATCCGGTGGAGACGGCCTCGATGTCACGGACCACGCTCGGGTCCCCCATCCGCATGATCGCGCCCTTGCCGAACTGGCGCTCGATCTGGGAAAGGGCCGAACGGAGCGCCTGTTTCCTGCTGTCGTTCATACCGGGTCTCCTGATGCCGCCTGGGAAGAGGTCGAGCGGCTGCCGCGGATTATTTCACAGCCACCCGGAGCGCACCTAGCGAACCGGGCCGCAACGGCATGGCGAACCGGGACTCCGGCGCCGTAGGTGCCCGACTCGAATGGGCGTCGTACATCCTCCCTCCGAAGCCGGGGTCTTCCCCGGAAAGGTGCGCGGGCCGGAAGGGCGCACGGGCCGGAAGGGCACGCATCCGCCTCGCCGCTCCGGACGCTCAGCGGGATTCGAGCGCCGCGAGGAGATCGGACATCGCCGCGCACGCGGCTCGGCGCCGGATCCAGGCGCGTCCGCCTTCGAAGTGCGCGGTCCGGAGCCGGGGAGCGTCCCGGCCGACGGCCAGCGCGAGGCACACCGTCCCGACCGGCTTCGCCGCGCTCCCGCCCCCCGGCCCCGCGACGCCGCTCACCGCGATGACGGCCCGGCAGGAAACGATCACCCCGCGATCAGGCCCCGCCGGCGGATCGTCGCCGCATGCGGAAGAAGTCGAGCAGCAGGCGGGTCGATTCCTCGGCGAGGACTCCGCCACGTACCGCAGGACGGTGGTTGAGCCGGGAGCAGCCGAGGACGTCGAACACACTCCCTGCCCCGCCCCAGCGCTCGTCGGCCGCCCCGTACACCACGCGCTCGACCCGGGCGTGGACGATCGCGCCCGCGCACATCACGCAGGGCTCCATCGTCGCGTAGAGGGTCGTGCCGGGGAGGCGGTAGTTGCCGGCGGCACGCGAGGCGGATCGGAGGGCCCCGATCTCGGCGTGCGCGGTGGGGTCGGAGTCGCCGATCGGTGCGTTCGCCCCGGTCCCGATCTCGATGCCGCCGCGGACGATGACCGCGCCTACCGGGACCTCGCCTTCGCGGGCCGCCTGCGCCGCGAGCTCGAGGGCGCGGCGCATCCAGTGCTCGTCGTCGTGCATGGCAGGGTCCGCCCCCGGCGTTCGGGTCGACGCCGTCCGCTTCCGGGCCGTCTCCAGGGTCGGGTCCGGCCTCGGCGGTCGCCGGCCGGCGCCCGGATCCGCACCCGGCGTCATGTCGTCGATCATCCCTTCAGAGCCGGCACGGCCTCCCGCATCCCACGGCCGTGCACCCGTTCATCTTCCCCGGGAGCTCCTCGGCCACACCGTCACTCCCATTCGATCGTGGCCGGCGGCTTGCCCGAGACGTCGTAGACCACGCGGGAGACCCCCGCGATCTCGTTGACGATGCGGTTCGAGACCCGTTCGAGCAGCGCGTACGGCAGGTGCGCCCAGCGCGCGGTCATGAAGTCCACCGTCTCCACCGCCCGCAGCGCGACGACGTGCTCGTAGCGGCGCCGGTCGCCCGTGACCCCCACGGACTTGACCGGCAGGTAGACCGCGAACGCCTGGCTCACCGCATCGTAGAGCCCGGCCGCGCGCAGCTCCGAGATGAAGATCGCGTCGGCACGGCGCAGCACCTCGGCGTACTCCTTCTTCACCTCCCCGAGGATGCGCACCCCCAGGCCTGGCCCGGGGAAGGGATGGCGGTGGACGAGCCCGGACGGCAGCCCCAGCTCGACGCCGATGGCCCGCACCTCGTCCTTGAACAGCTCGCGCAACGGCTCGACGAGGCGCAGCCTCATCCGCTCCGGCAGCCCGCCCACGTTGTGGTGCGACTTGATGACGTGCGCCTTGCCGGTCGCGGCGGCGGCGGATTCGATGACGTCGGGGTAGATCGTGCCCTGCGCGAGCCAGCGGACCCCGTCGAGCCTCGCCGCCTCCTCCTCGAAGATCTCGATGAACGCGCGTCCGATGCGCTTGCGCTTCTCCTCCGGATCGGAGACGCCTTCAAGCGCGGCGAAGAATCGGTCCCCGGCATCGACCCGGACCACGTCGACGCCGAGATGCCCGGCGAACGTGGCCATGACCCGATCGCCCTCGCCGAGCCGGAGCAGGCCGTTGTCCACGAAGATGCACTGCAACCGATCGCCGATCGCGCGGTGGAGCAGCGCCGCCACCACCGAGGAGTCGACGCCCCCGGAGAGCGCGAGCAGCACGCCTTCCCCGCCGACCTCGCGGCGCACCCGTTCGATGCCGTCCTCGATGATTGCGGCCGGGGTCCAGCCCGATGCGCAGCCGCAGACCTCGTGCACGAAGCGGTGCAGGATGCGCGCGCCCTGGCGGGTGTGGGTGACCTCCGGGTGGAACTGCACGCCGTAGAAGCCGCGGGACTCGTCGGCGATCCCGGCGATCGGCGCGTTGGCGCTGGAAGCGATGCGCCGGAACCCCGGCGGCAGCGAGGTCACGCGGTCCCCGTGGCTCATCCACACGTCGAGCAGGCCGTGTCCCTCGGGGCTCACGTGGTCCTCGATGCCGGCGAGCAACCGGGAATGTCCGCGCGCGCGGACCTGCGCGTACCCGAACTCGCGGTGCTCGGCGGTCTCGACCCCGCCCCCGAGCTGCGCCGCCATCGCCTGCATGCCGTAGCAGATCCCGAGTACCGGCACCCCCAGATCGAATACCGCGTCCGGGGCGCGGTGCCCCGAGGGCTCGTTGACCGATTCGGGGCTCCCGGAGAGGATGATCCCTTTCGGCGCCAGCGCCCGCAGCCGCTCCGGGGCGGCGTCGAAGGGATGGATCTCGGAGTACACGTTCGCCTCGCGCACGCGCCGCGCGATGAGCTGCGTGTACTGCGAGCCGAAATCGAGGACGGCGATCCGATCGGAGTGGATGTCGGGGGGCGTCACGGACGTCACGCGAGGACCTTGCTGCGAACGGGCCGCGACGGGCGAACGGGCGAACGGGCGATCGCGCCCCGCGCCCCCGCTCAGCCGGCCCGGTAGTTCGGCGCTTCCTTGGTGATGTTCACGTCGTGGACGTGGCTCTCGCGCATCCCCGCGCCGGTGAGGCGGACGAAGCGCGCCTTCTCCCGGAACTCCCGCAGATCCCGGCAGCCGGTATAGCCCAGGCTCGCGCGGAGCCCGCCGATGAGCTGGTGGATGACCGCGGCGAGCGGACCCTTGTACGGCACCCGTCCCTCGATGCCCTCCGGCACGAGCTTTTCGAGCTCGGTCGTCGTGTCCTGGAAGTAGCGGTCCCGCGAGCCCTGGTCCCGGGACATCGCGCCCAGCGAGCCCATGCCCCGGTAGGACTTGTACGAGCGCCCCTGGTAGAGCTCCACCTCTCCCGGCGACTCCTCGGTGCCCGCGAACAGGCTGCCCACCATCACCGAGTGCCCGCCGGCCGCGAGGGCCTTGGCCGCGTCCCCGGAAAAGCGGATGCCGCCGTCGGCGATGAGCGGGACGCGGCTTCCGCGAAGCGCCCGGCTGACCTCGCCGATCGCCGAGAGCTGCGGCACCCCGACCCCGGCGACGACCCGCGTGGTGCAGATCGAACCCGGCCCGATCCCGACCTTCACCGCGTCGCATCCCGCCTGCACCAGCGCCTGCGCGCCCTCCGCGGTGGCGACGTTGCCGGCGATGACCTGCATGTCGGGGAAGTGCTGCTTGATCGAGCGCACCCGGTTGACGACGCCCTGCGAGTGCCCGTGCGCGGTGTCCACGGCGATCACGTCGACACCCGCGCCGGCGAGCGCCTCCACCCGCTCGTCGGTTCCCGGCCCGGTGCTCACCGCGGCCCCGACCCGGAGCTGCTCATGTTCGTCCTTGCACGCATCCGGGTACTCCCGCGCTTTCTGGATGTCCTTCACGGTCACCAGTCCGCGCAGCTCGAAGCCCCCGTTCACCACCAGCACCTTCTCGATGCGGTGCTTGTGCAGGAGGCCGCGGATCTCGTCCTGGGAGGCGCCCTCGCGCACCGTGACCAGCTTCTCCTTCGGGGTCATCACGCTGGCCACCGGGGCGTCGTACTGGGTCTCGAAGCGGAGATCGCGGCTGGTCACGATGCCGACGAGCTCCTTTCCATCGACCACCGGCACCCCGGAGATGTCGTGCTCGCGGGTGAGGCCGATCACCTCGCGGATGCTCGCCCGCGGCGGCACCGTGATCGGGTCGGCGATGACCCCGCTCTCGAACTTCTTGACCATGCGGACCTGCCGCGCCTGCTCCGCCGCCGCCATGTTCTTGTGGATGATGCCGATCCCGCCGGCCTGCGCGATGCCGATGGCGAGCCGCGCCTCGGTGACCGTGTCCATGGCCGAGGACACGAAGGGGATGTTGAGGTCGATCTCGCGGGTGAGCCGCGAGGAAAGCTCGGTGTCGCGGGGAAGCACCTCGGAGTAGCCGGGAACGAGGAGGACGTCGTCGAACGTGAACGCTTGCTGCACCTCGAGCATCGGGCGGGGCTCCGGGGACGGTGCGGTGGCGGCGGAGAAGTAGCCGGGCAGTATATGCCTCGATCGCGCGGCGGTAAACGAAGCGGTTTCAGGATCGGCAATTCCCGCCAACGCTCCGAAGCAGGGCTCCCCTGCCCGATTTCGCGGGTATCCGGCTCCCTCCGATCCTCAAGGCGCCAGCTCTTCCCTGCCCGGCAGCCCGGCCCCGCGGCGCCGGCAGGTGGCGGCGGCGGCGGTGGTGGCGAATTCGAGGGTCTCCCGGAGTGCGGACCCCGCGAGCTCCGACACCACGTCCGCCGGCGGCCCGAGCTCCGCAATCCGGGTGAGCAGCGCCGCCTGGAACGAATCGCCGGCCCCGACCGTGTCCACCACCGCGACGTCGGCCGGCGTGTGCTCCACCAGCCCGTCCCGGCGATACGCGCACACCTGGGCCGATCCGTCGGTGACGATCACGAGATCGGGGGCCGTATCCAGCCAGCGTTGCGCGATCCCGTCCACGGCTTCCGACGGGTACAGGTGGTCGAGATCCTCGCGGCTGACCCTGACCAGGTTCGCGAACGCCACCATGGCCTCCACCCGCCGCCGCCACACCTGCATCTCCGGGACGATGGCGGGACGCACGTTCGGGTCCACGGAGATGAAGCGGTCGCGCCGGGCCGACGCCAGCGCGGCCAGAGCGCCGGCGATCGGCTCCGCCACCAGCGTGTACGAGCCGAAATGGAATCCGGTGATGCGTTCGTCGATCGCGGGGATCGAACGAGGCGTGAGGGAGCACTCCGCGGTGCCCCGGTTGTAGAAGACGTAGCTCGGCGATCCGTCCGGACCGGTGCCGACGACGCTCAGCGGGGTCGGGGCCTCCGATTCGATCACGTATTGCGCATCCACGCCTTCCGATTCGAGCAGGCGCCGGATCTTCCGGCCCAGCGGATCGGTCGAGACGCCGCCGAGGAACGCGGCCTTGCCGCCCAGCCTCGCGATCCCGCGCGCGACGTTGAACGGCGACCCACCCGCCACCGCATGGATATGCGCCTGGTCCGGGCCCGCCCCCTCGTCGATGAAGCAGTCGAACAGGACTTCTCCGCCGACCAGGTACATCAGCCGGCTCCGGGCGGGTCCATCGCCCCGGTCATGATCGCGACCGCATCGGACATGTCGACGGCCTTCGGGTCCAGCACCGCGATCCGTTTCCCGAGCCGGTGCACGTGGATCCGGTCCGCGACCTCGAACACGTGTGGCATGTTGTGCGAAATGAGCACGATCGGCATGCCCCGCTCCTTCACGCCCCGGATGAGCTCCAGCACCCGGCGCCCCTCGCGCACGCCCAGCGCCGCCGTCGGTTCGTCCATGATCACGACCTTCGAGCCGAACGCGACCGCGCGCACCACGGCCACCCCCTGGCGCTGCCCGCCGGACAGGGTCTCCACCGCCTGGTCGATGTTCTGGATCGTCAGCAACCCGAGCTCCGCGAGCTTTTCCTTCGCGGTCGCCCGCATCGCATCGCGGTCGAGGGTCCGCAGCAGCCGGCCGGCGAGCCCGGGGACTCGAAGCTCCCGGCCGAGGAACATGTTGTCCACGATCGACAGCGCCGGCAGGAGCGCCAGGTTCTGGTAGACCGTCTCGATGCCGGCCCGCCGGGCGTCGATCGGCGACTGGAAGGCGACCGGCTCGCCGTCGAGGCGGATCTCGCCGGCGTCGGGCGCCACCGCCCCGGACAGGGCCTTGATCAGCGTCGACTTGCCCGCGCCGTTGTCCCCGATCACCGCGAGTATCTCGCCGGATTCGAGATCGAAGTCGCAGCCGTCCATCGCGACGACGTGGCCGTAATGCTTCGTGAGCCCCCGCGCCTGCAGGACGGGGGCCGTCACGCCGACACCTTGCGGATCCACTGGTCCATCGCCACGGCCGCGATGATCAGCGCGCCGACCGTGAACTCCTGCCACAGCACCTCGACGCCCGCGATCTTCAGGCCGGACCGGAACACGCCGACGATCAGCGCTCCGATGAGCGTGCCGAGGATCGAGCCGCGGCCTCCGAACAGGGAGCAGCCGCCGATGACCACGGCGGTGATCGCATCGAGGTTCCCCTCGTAGAAGCTCTGCGGGCTGACCGATCCCAGCCGCCCGATCGCCACCCAGCCGCCGAGCGCGCATACGAAACCCGCGACCGCGTAGATGGACACCAGCATCCGGTCCGAGCGCACGCCCGCGAGCTCCGCCGCCTCCTTGTCGTCGCCGACCGCGTACACCCGCCGCCCCCACGCCGTGCGGTTCAGCACGTACCAGAACAGCCCGAACAGTCCGAACATCAGGAACGAGCCATAGGTGAACTGCGCCCCGAAGACGCCGACCCGCTCGCCGAAGAACTTGAGAGCCGGCGCCGCCCCGTCGATGTCGGAAGATCGCACCGTCTGCGCCTCGGACAGCCAGAGGTTCAGGGCGAAGAAGATGGACCAGGTGCCCAGGGTGACGATGAACGGCGGCAGGCGGAACCGCGTGATCAGGAACCCGTTCACGAAGCCGCAGGCGGTGCCGGTGGCCAGGCCGGCGGCCAGCGCAAGCTCGACGGGCAGGCCGTGGACCACGCCGATACGGCCCATCGCCACCGAGCTCAACACCATGATCGCGGCCACGGAGAGATCGATGCCGGCGGAAAGGATGATCAGGGTCTGGGCGACGCCCAGGATCCCGATCACCGTGACCTGCTGGATGATCAGGGAGAAGTTGAAGGGGGTGAAGAACCGCTCGCCGGCGGCGAACCCGAACGCCACCAGGCTCAGGACGAGCACCATGAGCGGCGCGGCGGTCGGGTTCGAATGCAGGAACCTGTGGATCCGGGCGATGCCGCCGGCGGGGCGGCTGTCGAAGGTCACGAACGCATCGCCGCTTCCCGATGGTCCGCCGCCCTGGCTCCCGGCGTTCATTCAGGGCAACGCTCCGTTCAGGGAGCCGCTCCGGGAAGCGAGCTGCGGGAGGGGCCCGCGAAGGCCCCTCCCGCATTCCGAAACGTCATGGCCATCCCCGGGGAAAGGCTCAGCCCCAGCACTGCTCCAGTCCGTCCTTCGATCCGATCGACGGTACGCCGTCCACGGGCTGATCGGTGATCAGGGTCACGCCGGTGTTGAAGAAGTCGAGGCCGGGGGAGCTCTGCGGCTTCTCGCCGGTGTCGATGAACTTCACGACCGCCTCGATCCCGAGCGCAGCCATCTTCAGAGGGAACTGCATGGACGTTGCGCCGATGACGCCGTCGGCAACGTTCCTGACCCCTGGGCAGCCGCCGTCCACCGAAACCACGAGTACGTCGTTCTCTTTTCCGAACGCCTTCAAGGCTTCGTACGCCCCTGCGGCCGCAGGCTCGTTGATGGTGTGGACCAGATTGATCCCCGGATCCCTCTGGAGGAGGCTTTCCATCGCGGTCCGCCCGCCTTCTTCCGATCCCCGGGTGGTGCCGCCGCCGACGATGCGGGGATCGTCCTCGTCGTACATCTTCTTCACGTCCTTCACGTCGACCCCGAAGCCTTGCAGGAACCCCTGGTTGCGGAGCACGTCCACCGTGATCTGCGCCTCGGAGAGGTCGAGGGTGGCGATCCTGGCGTTCGCGGCCTCCGCTCCCATCGTCGCCTTCGCCCACTGGCCGATCAGGACGCCGGCCCGGAAGTTGTCGGTCGCGAACGTCGCGTCCGCGGCATCGGCGGGATCGAAGGGCGTATCAAGCGCGATCACCAGAAGGCCGGCCTCGCGCGCCCGGCGCACGGTGTCCGCGAGCGCGCCCGGATCGGACGGCGTGATCAGGATGCCCTTCGCCCCGGCCGCCACCAAGCTCTCAATCGCCGCGACCTGGGCCTCGTTGTCTCCGTCGTACTTCCCCGCGAACGTCCGCAGCTCGACCCCGAGCTCTCCGGCCCTGGCCTTCGCGCCCTCGCGCATCTTGACGAAGAAGGGGTTGGTGTCGGTCTTGGTGATCAGGCCGACGATGGGGGCGTCGGCGGCCACGGCCGGACCGCCGGCAATGGCGAAGCAGATGGTGGCGACGGCCGCGCGGATGATCTTGTGGCGTGGTGACATCGTGTTCTCTCCGGTTCGTAATCATCGTTCCGCCACCTGCCGGGGGCGGATGAAACCTCGTCGGAGGGCGCCGGACGTGCGCCGCCACCCTCTTCAACGGCCGGATTCTCCCGGTCGAATAGGAAATGTCAACAACGCGGAACACGGTGCCCGAAAGGACTTCGCCTGCTGTTCGTCGGCCGGTTCATCGGCGGCGGGATCGTGCTCAACGGTTCGCTCCAACCCGGCGGCCAAGGCAATGCCGGCGCTTTCGGTTCCATACGCGGACGCCCCCCGGCTTGCCGCGGGCCGCCGATCGCGGCAGCATCGCGGCATGTCCGATCCGCGCCCTTCCGCCACCCCGGATCCCTTCGCCCGCGACGTCTACACCGTTTCACGCCTCAACCTCGATGCCCGGGTGCTGCTCGAGGAAGCCTTCTCGACGCTGTGGATCGAAGGCGAGATCTCCAACCTCGCGCGCCCGCGTTCGGGACACCTCTACTTCTCTCTCAAGGACGAGCACTGCCAGGTGCGATGCGCGATGTTCCGCATGCACAACCGCTCCCTGGCGTTCGAGCCGGAGAACGGGCTGCACGTGCTCGCCAGCGCGAAGGTCAGCCTCTACCCCGAGCGCGGCGAGTTCCAGCTCATCGTGCAGTACATGGAGGAAGCCGGGGCAGGAGCGTTGCGGCGCGCGTTCGACGCGCTGAAGAACCGGCTCCGCGCGGAAGGGTTGTTCGACCCGGCGAACAAGCGTCCGATCCCCACCCTGCCGCGGTGCGTCGGGGTCGTCACGTCCCCGACCGGCGCGGCGGTGCGCGACGTCCTGAGCGTGCTCGGCCGGCGCTTCCCCGCCGTACCGGTCATGCTCCATCCGGTGGCGGTGCAGGGCGCCGGGGCGGCGGAGGAGATCGCGCGCATGATCGACCGCGCGTGCGAGCGCGCCGAATGCGACGTGCTGATCCTCGCCCGCGGCGGGGGGTCTCTCGAAGACCTCTGGGCGTTCAACGAAGAGGCGGTGGCTCGCGCGATGCACCGTGCGTCGATCCCCATCGTGACCGGGATCGGGCACGAGGTCGACTTCACCATCGCGGACCTCGTCGCGGACCTGCGGGCGCCGACCCCCTCGGTGGCGGCGGAATCCGTGGTGCCCGACGCGGGCGAGTGGGCGGCGCGCTACCGCGCGCTCGAAGCCCGCCTCGTCGCCGCGGCGCGGCGCGGGCTGGCGGCGCGCGGCAACGGCGTCCGGATGCTGGCGAAGCGGCTCGTGCATCCCCGGCGGCGGCTGTTCGACCACTCCCAGCGGCTCGACGCGATGACCCTGCGCCTCGCCCGGGCCGCGAACGGGGCATCACGGGGGCGGCGGGCGCGGCTCTCCACCCTCGCCGCCCAGCTCGCACGCCATGCGCCGGATCGCGTCGTCCGCGCCCATCGCGCCCGCTGCGAGACGCTCGAACGCCGGCTGCGGCTCGCGACGCGCGCGGTGCTCGCCGACTGCCGATCGCGAGTGGCCGCGCTCGAACGCGCCCTCGGCGCATTCGGACCGCGAGCGACCCTGGAACGCGGGTACTCCATCCTGCTGCGCGCGGACGGCCGTTCCGTGGTCCGCGACGCGCGCGAGGTACGCACCGGTGAACGCCTGCGCGCCCGGCTCGCGCATGGGGCGCTCGACGTCGACGTCGCCAGCGCCGAGCCGGACGGATGATCCGGAGCCGAAGTCCGCCTGCCGCCGCTCTTCGAGACGGGGCTGGGCGATCACCTGGCCATCGGCTACACGGAGATCGGCCTGTTCGTCGGGGCGATCTCCGGGCTCGCTTCGGCCAGCCCTCCCGCGACTCGGGAAGGGGATTTTGCACGGCCTCCGACAGGACCGATCCGACTACCGGCGCCGAAGACGGGGAGCGGGTCAGCCGGGGGCGTGGAGGCGGAGGTCGGGGGCCGCCGAGGTCTCCATCACCAGCCGGGCGTTGACGAGGTCGTTGGCCTCGGTCTTCTCCTTCGCCTCGGCCGGGCCGTACCCGTGGCCGAGCCAGCGCGCCATCAGCCGCCGCCGAAGCTCCTCCGGGGGCACGTCGAGGAACACCGAGAGGTCGAGGCGGTCGCGGACGCGGCGCCACCCGTCGTCGGCGAGGAGGAGGTAGTTCCCTTCGGTGATCACGATGCGGTGGCAGGGCTCGACGACCGCCGCAGCGGCCCGCGAGAGCTCGAGCTCCCGGTCGAACACCGGGATGGCGACCGCCTCACGGGAAGGCGCCGCGAGACGTTCGAGCATCGCCGCGTAGCCCGCCGCGTCGAAGGTGAACGGCGCGCCCTTGCGGGGCAGATGGCCGCGGGCGAGGAGCACCTGGTCGTCGTAGTGGAAGCCGTCGAGCCCCGCGATCGCCGCGACCTCGCTCCGGCCCTCGCCCCCGTCTCCGCTTTCGCTGTTCCCGCCCGGCCCCCGACCCCGGTTCAGGGCGTCGCGAAGCGCCGCCGCGAGGGTCGACTTGCCGGCGGCCGGAGGCCCCGCGATCCCGAGGAGGAACCGCCGCCCGCGGCTGGCTGCATCGGGCGGAAGCGCGGCGAGCACCCGCTCGACCGCCGCCTCGACACCGACCGCTTCCGTGACGGAGTCCGCCATTTCCCGGCGTGCCTGTTCCGGTGCTTCGGCCGGTCGGAGACTTGAGCGGCGCGGCGCGCGAGGGGTTCGGAGACCGGCGGCGCCGAGCGGTCCTGTCGGGCGCCAACCGACGAAGGAGCGGGCGTGAGCCCCGCTACGGACCGCTGCGGACCGGGACCACTTCGCCGACGCGGCCATCGTCCTGCCGAAACGGACCGCCGGGGCGGGCGCCGGCGGCGCCCTACAGGGGGAGGCCGGCTGCCGCCGCGTGTTCGCGCAGGAACGGCAGGCCGACGTCGATAATCTCCACCGCGTCCGCCACCGTGTTGACGAGGTGGGTCTCGTAGCGGTTGCAGGGCTCGACCCCGAGCTCTCCGGCCCGGGCCTTCGCGCCTTCGCGCATCTTGACGAAGAAGGGATTGGTGCCGGTCTTGGTGATCAGGCCGACGATGGGGGCGTCGGCGGCCACGGCCGGGCCGCCGGCGAGCGCGAAGCAGGCCGTGGCGACGGCCGCGCGGATGGTCCTGTCGAGTGGTGACATCGTGTTTCCTCCGACTCAAATTTCGGGATTCAAAATGCCTGAATCAGGCGATGGATTCCCGCTTTCGCGGGAATGACGGCCAGCCTGAAAGCAACGCGTCTCGCTGAAATGACGTCATTCCCGCGAAAGCGGGAATCCATTTCGGTCAGCGAATCCCGAAACTTGAGCTCCGACTCGTGATCATGGCTCCGCCGTCCGCCGGTGGCGGGTGGAGCCTC
Source organism: Gammaproteobacteria bacterium (assembly GCA_965204915.1). Lineage (GTDB taxonomy): Bacteria > Pseudomonadota > Gammaproteobacteria > HK1 > HK1 > HK1. The sequence goes on from OZ242023.1 coordinate 2,317,472, forward strand.
GCCGGAGGGCTCCGGACGTCCGTCCGTTGCCTTCTCCACCGCCGGATTCTCCCGGCCGGATGCCGAATGTCAATTTCGGGGGCGGTTCCGATCCGGGAACGGTGCATGCGGCAGGACGCGGGTGCACCCCCCGGCTTGCCGCCGGGCACGGCAGCATCCACGAACCATGATCGCGCCCCGCCGGGATGGGTCCCGGTGCAGGCGGCGTGCCGCGGCATCATCGCGATGAACCGGGCCTGCCCGGCCGCAGGCCGGAGACCGCGTCAACCCACCGCCTCGCCCGCCGCCTGCCGGTCCGCGTGGTAGGACGAACGCACGAGCGGGCCGCTGGCGACGTTGCGGAACCCGAGGGCGCGCGCTTCCTTCCCCAGCGCCTCGAACTCCGCCGGCTCCCGGTAGCGCTCGACCGCGAGGTGGTGGCGGCTCGGCTGGAGGTACTGGCCGATGGTCAGCATCTCGCAGCGGTGGCGGCGCAGGTCGCGCATCACCGCGACGACCTCCTCGTACGTCTCGCCGAGCCCGACCATCAGCCCCGACTTGGCGGGCACGTCAGGATGCCCGGCCTTGAAGCGCTCCAGGAGATCGAGGGACCACTCGTAGTCGGCGCCGGGGCGGGCCTTGCGGTAGAGACGCGGCACCGTCTCCAGGTTGTGGTTGAAGACGTCGGGGGGAGCTTCGGCGATCCGCTCCAGCGCCACGTCCATCCGCCCGCGGAAGTCGGGAACGAGGATCTCGATCCGGGTGCCGGGGCTCGCCTCGCGCACCGCACGCACGCAGGCCGCGAAGTGGCCCGCCCCGCCGTCGCGGAGGTCGTCGCGGTCCACCGAAGTGATCACCACGTAGCGGAGCCCGAGCACCCCGATCGCCTCCGCGAGACGCGCCGGCTCGGCCGGGTCGAGGGGCTTCGGCCGGCCGTGCGCGACGTCGCAGAACGGGCAGCGGCGGGTGCACAGATCGCCCATGACCATGAACGTCGCGGTGCCGTGCGAGAAGCACTCCGGGAGGTTCGGGCACGACGCTTCCTCGCATACGCTGTGCAAGCCCTGCCCGCGCAGCAGCCGCTTCACGCGCGCCACCGCCGGACCGACCGGCGCCCGGACCCGGATCCAGGGCGGCTTCCTCGGCAGCGGACCCTCGGACGGGATGACCTTCACGGGGATGCGGGAGGTCTTGTCCCGCCCGCGCATCTCGCGGGTCGGACGGTTGCCGGTCGTCGGGGTGGGGGTGGCGGTCATCGGATCATTCCGGAGCGCCGCGGCAACGGCAGGTATCACCGGTGCAGTATACGGGTCCGGCAGGATGAGCGGTGAGCCGCACCGGCGCCGGATCGAGGATGGAACGCCGCCGGCCTCCCGCTACCGCCCGCGCCGATCCCACAGGTTCACGATGGTGCAGAACGGCTCCGCCTTCTTCCCTCCCTGCTCCACCGGCATCGGGCTCGGCAACATCGGGCGCTTCCCGGCAATTGCACCGCGGCAGACCGAGGCTAGAATGACGCGCCCGCCACCGCCGAAGCCCTGCGCCGATGCACACCTACACCGCCGTCGTGGAACGTTGTCCGGATACGCGCCTCTACGTTGGCTACGTCCCCGGATTTCCCGGAGCACACAGCCAGGGCGAAACGCTCGAAGAGCTCAACGACAACCTGAGGGAGGTCGTCGCCCTGCTCCTCGATGACGGGGAGCCCGTCATGGAGGGCGAGTATGTCGGCACCCAGACCGTGGTCGTGGCCTGAATCGAGTGCCGTCCGTCCCCGTCCTCAAGCCACGTGAGGTGATCGCCATCCTCAGCGTCCTCGGCTTCGAGGAGACGCGGCAGCGTGGCTCGCACAAGCGGTTCCGCCACCCCGACGGCCGTTCGACCACCGTACCGGTGCACGGCGGCCGCGACGTGTCCCCCCTCCTGCTTCGTCGAATTGCCCGGGACGCCGGCCTGACCATCGACGAATTCATCGAACATCGCCGATAGCCTCCTGCCACGCCGGCACCCCCGGCTTCCGGCTACCGCCCGCGCCGATCCCACAGGTTCACGATGGTGCAGAACAGCTCCGCCGTCTTCTCCGCGTCGTAGATGGCCGAATGGGCGTCGCGGCTGTCCCACTCGATGCCCGCCGCCTGCACCGCGCGCGCCAGCACCGTCTGCCCGAAGGCGAGCCCGCCCAGGGTCGCGGTGTCGAAGGTCGAGAAGGGATGGAAGGGGTTGCGCTTGAACGCGGTGCGCCCGACCGCCGCGTTCAGGAACGAGAGGTCGAACGCGGGGTTGTGCCCGACCAGCACCGCCCGCGTGCATCCGTGGTCGCGTACCGCCCGGCGCACCGGATCGAGCACCTTCCGCAACGCTTCCCGCTCGGGCCTGGCGTTGCGCAGCGGGTGGTCGAGGACGATGCCGTTGAACTCCAGCGCGGCCGGCTCGACGTTGGCGTCCGGGAACGGCTCGACGTGGGAAGAATGGACGGCCTCGATCCCCCACCGGCCCTCCCCGTCGATCCCGAGCAGCACCACCGCGATTTCGAGCAGGGCGTCGGTCGCGGGGTCGAATCCGCCGGTCTCGACGTCCACCGCCACCGGCAGGAAGCCGCGGAAGCGGCCCGCGATGGCCGCCGGCTCCCCGCTCACGGCGCGATGCTCCAGGCCACCCGGCCCCCCGCCCGGAACGGTACGAGCACGTCACCGCCCATCGGCATCGTCTCCGGGACCGTCCAGGGCGTCCTGCGCAAGGTGATCGTCTCGCGGTTCGGTTCGAGCCCGTAGAACGCCGGGCCGTTGCGCGAGGCGAACGCCTCCAGCGCGCCGAGCGCGCCGGCGCGCTCGAACGCCTCCGCGTAGAGCTCGATCCCGGCGTGCGCGGTGTACAGTCCGGCGCATCCGCACGCCGACTCCTTGGCGCGGCGGGGATGCGGGGCGGAGTCGGTGCCCAGGAAGAAGCGCGCTTCGCCACTCGTGGCAGCATCGATCAGCGCGGCCCGGTGGCGCTCGCGCTTGAGCACCGGGAGGCAGTAGTGGTGGGGACGCAGGCCCCCCACGAAGAGCGCATTGCGGTTGAGCAGCAGGTGGTGCGCGGTGATCGTCGCGGCCACCCCTTCGCGGGCGCCGCGGACGAAGTCGACGCCCTCGGCCGTGGTGACGTGCTCCAGGACCACCTTCAGGCCGGGGAACCGGTCCACGAGCGGGGCGAGGGTACGCTCGACGAACACCCGCTCGCGGTCGAACACGTCGACGTCCGCTTCCACCGTCTCGCCGTGGACCATCAGGGCGAGTCCGCACTCCTGCATCGCGTCCAGCGCCGCGTCGCATCGCCCGAGGTCCGTCACCCCGTGCGCGGAGTTCGTCGTCGCCCCCGCCGGGTAGAGCTTGACGCCGATCACCTTCCCGCCGGCCGCGGCCCGGCGAATCTCGTCCGCGCCGGTGTCGTCGGTGAGGTAGAGCGTCATCAGGGGCTCGAACGAAGCACCGGGCGGCGCCGCGGCGAGAATGCGGTCGCGGTAGGCGAGCGCCGCCCCGGTGGTGGTCACCGGCGGCGAGAGGTTCGGCATCGCCACCGCCCGCGCGAACCGCGCCGCGCTCGCGGGCACCACGTCGGCGAGCACCGCCCCGTCGCGGAAGTGGGCGTGCCAGTCGTCGGGCCGTATCAGGCGGATCTCGTCCAACTTCCGGCTCCACGGAACGTGCTTGGGCGCCTTGAATCCCGTCCACACCCGGACAAAGCGGCCCGCCTCGGAACGAACCGTGCGAGCGGCGCCCGGTGCGGCTCCGACCGTCGGCAAACCTCACCGGCGAGGAGTACGTTGCTCAAGTTTCGGGATCCGCTGACCGAAATGGATTCCCGCTTTTGCGGGAATGACGTCATTTCAGCGAGACGCGTTGCTTTCAGGCTGGCCGTCATTCCCGCGAAGCTTGTGCCCGCGAAAGCGGATAGCGGGAATCCATCGCCTGATTCAGGCATTTTGAATCCCGAAACTTGAGTACATTAGTCGCCAAGGGTGACGCGAGGCAAGGATCGAGCGCTTTCGGCCGGACCCGATGAGGATCGTCTCGGTGATGCGAAATTCGCACCCTGGACCCGGTTGCACGAAGAGAGGGAGTCGATGGACACGCGGGACACAAGCGGCCCACCGGGCTCCGTTCGGGGCCCTTCCGTCACCCCCGACGCGCCGGTTCGTCCACCGGCGGAAGAAACGCAGCGAGCGCATCGAACCACTGCACGAGCACCGGCAGCGCATAGGAGGCGTTGGCGGGACTCGGATTGGGCGTGACGAATACGCGGGCCCGGGCGATGGTCTCCCGCTGCGGCCCCCATTGCACCCTTCCGGCGGTGTCCCATCCCGCATGGCGGGCGAATGCGCGCCACGCTTGCGCGCCCTGGAACCATACGACGGCCGGCTCGTACCGGAGGACGAGCGCTTCGAGGCGTGCCGCGCCTTCCCGGTACTCGCGGGCGCGAAGCTCCGCGCTGCCGGCGGTGGGCCGCTTCACGATGTCGGTGAAGCCGATTCCGTAGCGCCCGACGAGCACCTCGACGGCCTCGGGCCCGGGCTCCAGCCGCGCATCGACCAGTCGCGACGCATCGAGGGCGGGCCAGAACCGGTTGCGGGGATTGGCGAAGTAGAAGCCCATCCGCACGGAGGGCAACGATGGATTGATGCCCACGGCGAGGGCGCGCAGCCCCTCGCGGATCGCATCCGGAAGCGTACTCATGGCCACGGGGCGGTCAGCGCCATGAGGAGATCGGCGCCATGGCCTCCTGCCTGTCGGATCTTCGACGGGATGACGATGCACCGTGTGCCGACAGGCGCCTGGTACCGGCCATGCCGGGTCAGGACGCTCAGCGCCGGGTCAGGACGCTCAGCGTTGGTGCACCGCGGAAGCCGCATGCTCCGTTTCGGCGCGTCGGATCGGTGAATCCATGTGCCTTTCGATCCGGGGTCGAACGTAACCCCTTGGCGTTCCGTGTCCCATGGATATGGCATGATACGTGCTCCGAGCGGCCAGCGACCATCCAGGGAGAGGCGTCCATGCACCTCATTACCGCGATCATCAAACCGTTCAAGCTCGATGACGTGCGGACCGCATTGTCGGAGATCGGCATTCAGGGAATGACCGTCACCGAGGTCAAGGGATTCGGCCGGCAGAAAGGGCATACCGAGCTGTATCGAGGCGCCGAGTACGTCGTGGACTTCCTGCCGAAGATCAAGCTCGAGGTCGCGGTCGTCGACTCCAGGCTCGACGAGGTGATCGAGACCATCGCCACTGCCGCCCGGACCGGCAAGATCGGCGACGGCAAGATCTTCGTGGCGCCGCTCGAAAACGTGGTGCGCATCCGCACCGGAGAGATGGCGGCCGAGGCGCTCTGACTTCGGGCCCACCGAGGCACGAGGCAGGCGAGGCCAAGCCCTGGCCGCCGGAATCCGCGTTCATGCGGAGCGAGCGGCCGGGCGAAGTACGCCCGCCGCTACTTCCGCCGCAGTGCCTGCCGCGCCATGGCCCTCGGCGTTCCCGGCTCCTGGCAACGGCAGCCGGCCGTACCCGCCAACGGCCTGCCGTACCCACCGGCGGCCCTGCCGACGGTGCGGCGCTCCGGCGGGGCACCGCATCTCGCGCCGTCACATCCCATCCCGCCCGCGTCTATAATTCCCGGCACGCGGTGACGTCTCCGCGGCTTTCGGCGGAGAACGTCCACGGGGACCGCGGCGACTGTCGGGACCAGGGCACGACACCCCGCGGCCGTGCCGGGAGCCTGCCGATGGCGAAGCCACGCACGCTGTTCGAGAAGATCTGGGACGGCCACGTCGTCGCGACCGAGGAAGACGGCACCTGCCTGCTCTACATCGACCGCCACCTCACCCACGAGGTGACCACCCCCCAGCCCTACGAGGGGCTGCGCCAAGCCGGGCGCGGGGTGCGCCGCCCCGACGCGACCCTCGCGGTCATCGACCACAACATCGCCACCGACCGCAGCGAAGGCATCGGCGAGGATTCGCAGCTCCAGATCGACACCCTGATCCGCAACTGCGAGGAGTTCGGCGTCGAGCTCTTCCACTTCGACGATCCGCGCAACGGGATCGTCCACATCATCGGACCCGAGCAGGGCTTCACCCTGCCGGGGACCACCATCGTCTGCGGCGACAGCCACACCGCCACCCACGGCGCGTTCGGCGCTCTCGCCTTCGGCATCGGCACCTCGGAGGTCGAGCACGTGCTCGCGACCCAGACGCTGATCCAGGCCCCGGCCAGGGCGATGCGGATCACCGTCAACGGCGCCCTGCCCTTCGGCTGCACCGCGAAGGACCTCGTCCTCGCGATCATCGGGAAGCTCGGGACCGCCGGCGGCACCGGCCACGTCATCGAGTACGCCGGCCCCGCGATCGAGGCGCTCTCCATGGAGGGGCGGATGACGGTGAGCAACATGACCATCGAGGCCGGCGCCCGGGCCGGGCTCATCGCCCCGGACGAGACCACGTTCGCGTACCTGGAAGGCCGCCCGATGGCCCCGAAGGACGAGCTCTGGCGCCGGGCGGTGGCGCACTGGAAGACCCTGCCCTCGGATCCGGACGCCCGCTACGCCAAGGAGATCGTGCTGGACGTCTCGGAGATCGTCCCCCTGACCACCTGGGGCACCAGCCCCGAAGACGTGGTGCCGATCACCGGGGCGGTCCCGGATCCGAAGGACGCCCCCACCGGGGAGAAGCGCGCGAGCATGCAGCGTGCGCTGGACTACATGGGGCTCGCGCCGGGGACGCGCATGGCCGATGTGGCCATCGACCGGGTGTTCGTGGGCTCATGCACCAACGGCCGGATCGAGGATCTGCGCGAGGTCGCGGCGGTCGCGAAGGGCCGCAGGGTCGCGGGCGGGGTCCGGGCGATGATCGTCCCCGGCTCGGGCCTCGTGAAGCGCCAGGCCGAGGAGGAAGGCATCGCGGACGTGCTGGTCGCGGCCGGCTTCGAGTGGCGCGAGCCCGGCTGCTCGATGTGCCTCGCGATGAACACGGATCGGCTCGACCCCGGCGAGCGCTGCGCCTCCACCACCAACCGCAACTTCGTCGGCCGCCAGGGCCGCGAAGGGCGCACGCATCTGGTGAGCCCCGCGATGGCCGCCGCCGCCGCGGTCACCGGCCGGCTCACCGACGTGCGGACGCTGATGCGGTGACGGCCGGGCATTTCAGGAAGAGGAAACCATCATGGAAAAATTCACCAGGCTGACCGGCGTCGCGGCGCCGATGGACGCCATCAACGTCGACACCGACCAGATCATCCCCAAGCTGCACCTGCGCACCATCGAGCGGACCGGACTCGGCAAGGTCCTCTTCGACGAGCTGCGCTTCCACCCCGACGGCACCGAGAAGCCCGGGTTCATCCTGAACCGGGCGCCCTGGCGCAACGCCGAGATCCTGGTGGCGGGGGACAACTTCGGCTGCGGGTCCTCGCGCGAGCACGCACCCTGGGCGCTGCTCGACTTCGGGATCCGCTGCATCGTCTCCACGAGCTTCGCCGACATCTTCTACAACAACTGCTTCAAGAACGGCATCCTGCCGGTCACCGTCTCCAGGGACGACCTCGACGCCCTGATGGCGGACGCCTCCGACCGCGAGAACCCCATTCTCACCGTCGATCTCGAAGCGCAGCGGATCACGCGGCCGAACGGAGCGGTGATCGGCTTCACGATCGACGAGTTCCGGCGCGACTGCCTCCTCAACGGCCTCGACGACATCGGCCTCACGATGCAGAAGGTGGACCGGATCGACGCCTTCGAGGCGAGGCAGCGCGAGCAGCAGCCGTGGCTGTACGGCCGGGCATGACCCTCGCGCCGCCACCCGACCGGCGGGCGGCGGATTCAGCGCGGTTCGGCAGGGACCGGGCAGCCTGTCGACATGAGACAATCGATCGTTGCATGAATCAGGGACCCGTCATTCCCGCGGAAGCAGGAATCCAGAGACTGTCTTTCATGAATGAAGCAGATTTCCGCTTCCGCGGGAATGACGGCATGAAAGTCCTTCGTCTCGCCACCGCGTGGCACGGAGACACATCGGGGACACCGGCATGACCCGACCGCAGACCCTCTTCGAGAAGATCTGGAACAACCATCTCGTCGATGCCCAGGACGACGGCATCCACCTCCTCTACATCGACCGCCACCTCCTGCACGAGGTGCTGTCGCCGCAGGCGTTCGAGGGGCTGCGCCTGGCCGGGCGACGGGTGCGGCGCCGGGACGCGACGCTGGCGGTGGCCGATCACAACGTCCCCACCACCGACCGCCGCCTCGGCATCGAGGACCCCGAGTCGCGCCTCCAGGTCGAGACCCTGGGCGCGAACTGCCGGGAGTTCGGGGTCGAGATCTTCGACATGCTGGACCCGCGCCAGGGCATCGTCCACGTCATCGGGCCGGAGCAGGGCTTCACCCTGCCGGGGACCACGGTGGTGTGCTGCGACAGCCACACCGCCACCCACGGCGCGTTCGGCGCGCTGGCCTTCGGCATCGGCACCTCGGAGAGCGAGCACGTGCTCGCCACCCAGACCCTGCGCACCCCGCGCCCGAAGAGCATGAGGGTGACGGTGGACGATCCGTTGCCGGCCGGCTGCACCGGCAAGGATCTGATCCTCGCGATCATCGGGCAGATCGGCACCGCCGGCGGCACCGGGCACATCGTCGAGTACTCCGGCCGCGCGATCCGCGACCTTTCGATGGAAGGACGCATGACCGTCAGCAACATGACCATCGAGGCGGGGGCGCGGGCCGGGCTCGTGGCCCCGGACCAGAAGACCTTCGCATACCTGGAAGGCCGCCCGATGGCGCCGAAGGGCGGGGAATGGGACGCGGCGGTGGCGTACTGGCGCACCCTCGCTTCCGACGAGGGCGCGGTCTACGACCGGGAGGTGCGGGTGGAGGCGGCGGACGTCGCGCCGCAGGTCACCTGGGGCACGAGCCCCGAAGACGTGGTGCCCATCACCGGCACGGTGCCGGACCCGGCGGACGCCCCCGACGAGGCGAAGCGGGCCGCGGCGGCGCGGGCGCTGGAATACATGGGTCTTGCGCCCGGCACCCGGATGATCGACGTCGCGGTCGACAACGTCTTCATCGGCTCCTGCACCAACGGCCGCATCGAAGACCTGCGGGCCGCCGCCGCGGTGGTGAAGGGCCGCAAGGTCGCGGCCCGCGTCGAGGCGATGGTCTCCCCCGGCTCCACCCTCATCAAGCGCCAGGCCGAGGCGGAAGGGCTCGACCGGATCTTCGTCGAGGCGGGGTTCCAGTGGCGGGAGTCGGGTTGCTCGATGTGCCTCGGCATGAACCCGGACCGGGTCGGCGCGGGCAAGCGCTGCGCCTCCACCTCGAACCGCAACTTCGAGGGCCGTCAGGGGCGCGGCGCCCGCACCCACCTCCTGAGCCCGGCCATGGCCGCCGCCGCCGCGGTGCACGGCCGGCTGGCCGACGTGCGGGAGATGATGGGTTGACTACCCGGCGGGACGGGAACCTTCCCAATCACCAGTCATTCGTTTCGGAGGCACGCAGATGAACGATCTGCTTTGTGCGGACCGTGTTCAGGCGGTGGAGGCGACTCCCGTCCCGCCGTCGTAGAAGCCGTCGACGCAGACAAGACGTGTACCGGCCAAGGCCGGGATCAGGCTGGGGAGGTATCGAGACGCGCCCGGCAGGCAGGGAAGAATGCCGGCGGCTCCTTGCCCCTCCGTTTCCCGAAGGTCCAACCTCAAAAGGTCCAGCTCATGCCAAGCAACATCGAGATCCCCTCCGAGGGCGGGAGGATCACCATTGAAAACGGAGTGCTGAACGTGCCCGACAACCCCGTCATCCCCTACATCGCGGGGGACGGCATCGGCGTGGACATCTCGCCGGTCATGCTCCAGGTGGTGGACGGTGCGGTGGCGAAAGCCTACGGCGGCGCGCGCAAGCTCCACTGGGTGGAGGTATACGCCGGCGAGAAGGCCAACCACCTGACCGGCTCGTGGCTCCCGGACGAGACCATCGAGGTCATGAAGGAGTACCTGGTCTCGATCAAGGGGCCGCTGACGACCCCGATCGGGGGCGGCATCCGCTCGCTGAACGTGGCGGTGCGCCAGATCATGGACCTCTACGTCTGCCTGCGGCCGGTGCGCTGGTTCAAGGGCGTGCCCTCCCCCGTTCGTAATCCCGAGCGGGTGGACATGGCGATCTTCCGCGAGAACACGGAGGACATCTACGCCGGCATCGAGTTCGAGGCCGGCGGCGAGCAGGCCCGCCGCTTTCTCGATCTGATGAAGGAACACTTCCCCGCCTCCTACGACAGGATCCGCTTTCCCGAGACCTCCGGCATCGGGGTCAAGCCCGTCTCCCGCGAAGGCAGCGCGCGGCTTGCGCGCGCGGCGATCCGCTACGCGATCGACAACGCCCGCAAGAGCGTGACCTTCGTGCACAAGGGCAACATCATGAAGTTCACCGAGGGGGCCTTCCGCAACTGGGGGTACGAGGTGGCGGAGCAGGAGTTCGGCGCCGAGACCTGGACCTGGAGCGAGTGGGAGCGCACGGTGGCGGACAAGGGGCAGGACGCCGCCGACGAGGAGCAGAAGGCGGCGCTGGCCGCCGGCCGCATCCTGTGCAAGGACGCCATCGCGGACATCACCTTGCAGCAGGTGCTGACCCGCCCCGCCGAGTTCGACGTCATCGCCACCACCAACCTGAACGGCGACTACCTCTCCGACGCCCTGGCGGCGCAGGTCGGCGGCATCGGCATCGCCCCCGGCGGCAACATCAACTACGACACCGGCCACGCGGTGTTCGAGGCCACCCACGGCACCGCTCCCAAGTACGCGGGCCGCGACATGGTGAACCCCGGCTCGCTGGTGCTCTCCGCGGAGATGATGCTGCGCTACATGGGCTGGAGGGAAGCCGCGGATCGGATCATCTCGGCCATGGACGGCGCCATCGCCGGCAAGAACGTGACCTACGACTTCGCGCGGCTGACGGACGGCGCGAGCCGGGTATCGTGCTCCGAGTTCGGCCGCATCATGATCGGGATGATGTGAGCCGGGCGGTGGCCGGACGGCAACCCGACGTCGCGCGCTGTGCGCGGCTCATCTACGAGGGGTTCGAGCACTACAACCGGCAGTTCCGGCGCGTCACGGATCGTGCGCGGCGGCGTTTCGAGGAGCAGGACTGGAAGGGCCAGATCCAGGACATCGGCGAGCGCCTGGAGCTGTACGACCGGTGGTGTGCGACGGTTCGGCACCGGCTGCGCCGCGAGCTCGGCACCGGGGCGGACCGGCGCGAATGGTGGCGGCAGGTGCGCGACCTCTACGGCTCGCGGCTCGACAACGTGCCCGACGCCGGCTTCATGAAGACCTTCTTCAACTCCATCAGCCGCCGCACCTTCGGCACGGTAGGCACCGACGGGATGCTCGAATTCATCCATCCCGCGCCGGAGGAAGGGCTCGAATCACTGGCCAAGCGCCGCTACCCCTGCTGGGACGACGTCGAGGCCGGCTTCCGCCGGATCCTCAAGGACTTCAGGTTCCGCGTGCCCTACCGGGACGCCGGACGCGACGTGCGTTTCATGGCGGACGAAGTCCTCGGCCACGCCGGACGGCTCGGCATCGGCGCGGGCAGCTTCCACCGCCTGGAGTTCATCGACTCGCATTTCTTCCAGGGCGCACGCGCCTACCTCGTGGGGCGGGTCATCCACGAGCGCCTCACCTTTCCCATCGTAGTGGCGTTCGAGAACACCGGACAGGGGATCCGCGTGGACGCGGTGCTGCTCGAGGAATCCCAGATCAGCAACGTCTTCAGCTATACGCGCTCCTACTACTTCACCGACCCCACCTCGGTGGTGGGCGCGGTGCAGTTCCTGCACTCCATTCTGCCGCGCAAGCCCATCGACGAGCTCTATACCGTGCTCGGCCGGCTGCGCCAGGGCAAGACCGAGCGCTTCCGCAACTTCTCCGAGCACCTGGGCCGGAGCCGTGACCCCTTCGTGTACGCCGAGGGCGAGCCCGGTCTCGTCATGCACGTGTTCACGCTTCAATCCTTCAATCTGGTGTTCAAGGTGATTCGGGACCGGTTCGGATACCCCAAGAGCACCACTCGCGAACAGGTCATCTCCAAATACAGGCTGGTGTCCAGACACGACCACGCCGGGCGCCTGATCGACACCCAGGAATTCCTGAACCTCGAGCTCCCGGCGGACCGCTTCGAGCCGGGACTTCTCGCGGAGCTGCTCGAAGGGGCGGCGGCGACCGTCCACCGGGAGGGCGACGCCCTGGTCCTGAACCGCGTCTACGTCGAACGCCGCGTGCGTCCCTTGAACCTGTATGTCCGGGAAGAATCCCAGGACCGCGCCACTGCCGCGATCCTCGACTACGGGCAGGCGATCAAGGATCTCGCGGAAACCAACATCTTTCCCGGCGATCTGCTGCTGAAGAACTTCGGCGTCACCGCCCTGGGCCGGGTGGTGTTCTACGACTACGACGAGGTCGCCCTGGTGACGGACTGCCGCTTCCGCGAGCTGCCCGACCCCGACGACGATCTGGATCTGATGGACCCGGGGACGGTCCGGTACATCGGACCACACGACGTCTTCCCCGAGGAGTTCATCAAGTTCCTCGCCATGGAGGAAGATCTGCGAAGCGCGTTCCTCGCCGCACACGGCGATCTGCTGACCGCGCACTACTGGCGAGACGTGAAGAACCGCCGCCTGGCCGGGGAGATCACGCACGTCGTCCCGTACAGGCGCGCAAGGGAGCCGATGGCGGGTTGAGCGGACAACCGCTCCCCAGCCGGTGCCGGGCAGCCGAGGGCGTTTACCGAACGGCCCCGGGCACCGTCGCCGCCGACCCGGATCGACCGTACCCGCCTCATCGGAGGCTCGCACCGCGAGATTTCCCCACCGCAGAGCAACAGCATCGTCGATCGGGCGGTTGCATCCTCTTGCCGGGGCAGCCGGCGAAACGCTATTCGTTTCTGAGGTAGGGCGATGCGGACTCCCCCAGGGCACGCCAGGTGCCGAGGAGTCCGAGACCCAGGGTCAGCAGGACGCAGAACCCGACCGTGCCGGCCACCGCGCCGGGCAGGAGCGTCCAGCCCTGATCCAGTACCCGGGTGGTCACCGCCCACGCGGTCACGGTGCCGGCGACGGCCGCGATGGCGCCGGTCACCAGGCCCAGCAACGCGAACTCCGCGGCGTGGATGAGGGCCACGTCGCGCCGCCGCACCCCCAGCACCTTGAGCACCACGCTCTCGTAGGTGCGCCGCCGGTGTCCGGCCGCCACCGTGCCGGCCAGCACCAGGGCGCCGGCCAGCAGGGTGACCCCGCCGACGGTGCGCGCCGCGGCGGCGATGCTCCCCATGAGCTCGGCGACCCGTCCGAGCGCTTCCCGCACCCGCACCACCGTGACTTGCGGGAACTCCCGCGCGAGCACCCGCTCGATGCGGGCCTCCGCCTCCGGGGTGGCGCCCACCGTGGCGACGTAGCCGTGGGGGGCACGCCGCAACGGCTCCGGCGAAAGCAGCAGGGCGAAGTTGAGCTGCATCCCCTGCCACTCGACCCGGCGCACGTGGCGCACCTCGGCCGCAATCTCCCGGCCGAGGACGTTGAGGGTGATGGTGTCGCCGAGGGCGAGGTCGAATGCGTCGATCACGTCGACGTCGACCGACAGCAGGGGCGGGCCGTCGTAGTCCTCCGGCCACCAGTCGCCGGCGACGACGGGGTTGTCGGGCGCGACGGCGGCGTAGCTGAGCCCGCGGTCGCCCTGGATGAGCCACGCATGCTCGTCGCGCACCATCGCCTCCTCGGGGCCGAGGCCGTTGACCCGCACGATGCGCCCGCGGAGAAACGGCACCGAGCGGAACCGGCCGGCCCCTTCGATGCCGGCCATGGTCCCGGCCAGCGGCCCGAGCCGGTCCGCCTCCACGCCGATGAAGAAGAAGGCCGGGGCGTCCTCGGGCAGGGACTCCACGATGTCGCGCCGCAGGTTTCCCTCCACCTGCGCCACCGCAACCAGCACGGTGAGGCCGAGGCCGAGGGAGAGCACGACGTCGGCCGTCGCGTTGCCCGGCCGGTAGAGATTCGAGATCGCCATCCGCAGGCGCGGGCCGAGCCATGCGCGCGGGCCGGCCCGGTGCACGGATCGCGCCGCCCTCACCACCGCCCATCCGGCGGCGCGAAAGACCAGCAGGATGAGCGCCGCCCCGCCGATGAACCATGTCGCGAACCACCGGTCGGGCGCACTCGCCACGGCGAGGACCGCGAGCGCCGCCCCGCCGGCGAGGGCGGCGGCGAGATGCCCCCGGCGCCCGGGACGGCCCCCGAGGCCCGTACCCCGGAACAGCGCGACGGCCGGGGTCTCATGGGCGCGGGAGAGCGGCCACAGCGTGAACGTGACCGCGGTGAGGAGGCCGAACAGGGTCGCGATGACGAGCACCCCCGGATAGATCCCCAGCGCCACCGGCGTGGGCAGCAGCCTCGCGAGCAACCCGCCCGCCGCCACCGGCGCCAGCGCCCCGATCGCGAGCCCGGCCAGGACCCCGAGCCCCGCGATCACCGTGAGCTGCGAGAGATAGGTGGAGAAGACGATCGAGCGCGCCGCACCGATGCACTTCAGGATGGCGATGACCCCGAGCCGGGTGTCGAGCCAGGCCCGCACCGCGTTGCCGACCCCTACCCCACCGACCAGCAGCGCGGTCAGCCCGACCAGGCTCAGGAAGGAGCCGAGCCGCTCCACCATGCGCTGGATCCCCGGCGCCGCGTCTTCGTAGGTGCGCATCTGCCATCCCGTATCCGCGAACCTCTCGCCGAGCATCGCCCGGACCGCATCCAGGCTGGCGTCCCCGGCCAGACGTAGCGCGTACTGGTGGTAGACGAGGCTGCCTTCGCGGACGAGATCGGAGGCGGCGAGCGCATCGAGGCTCACCAGGACCCGGGGCCAGAAGCCGAAAGGCCCTCCCGAGCCGGCCCGGTCGGGCTCGCGCTCGATCGTGCCCCGCACTTCGAGGGTGATGCCGCCGATGGCGAGGGAGTCCCCTTCTTCGAGCGCCAGACGCTCGGCGAGCGCACGATCCACGAGCGCTCCCCATTCCCCGGCGCCCCGACCCTCGGCGCCTCGGCCCTCGGTGTCCCGGCCCTCGGCGCCTTGGCCCTCGGCGCCTCGCCCCCCGGTTCCCCGGCCCAGCGCCGTGGCGAGGGAAACCGGCTCACCGTCGCCCCCTTGCGCCTCGACCCGGCCGAACAGTGGATACCGGCCGTCCACCGCCTTGAGCTCGACGAGCACGCCCGCCTCGGCGGCGCCCGGCCGACGGGCCATGGTGCGCATCTCCGCGAAGTGGGTGACCGCCTCCGCGGCCTGTTCCAGGCGGACCCGATCGGCCGGCGCGAGGTCCTGGTAGACCGCGCGCAGGGCGAGGTCGCCCCCGAGGATCTCCCGTCCGTCCGCGCGCAGCCCGGTGACGATGGAGGTCGCCGTCGACTGCACCCCGGCGATGGCCGCGACCCCGAGCGCGAGACAGCCGAGAAAGATCCCGAACCCCCGGAGCGCCCGGGCGCCGTGGCGCAGCTCCCGGAATGCGAATCGAAGCGCTACGGAGGGCACGGCGTCGATCCGGATCCGGCCGGCATCGAGTCATCGGAGACGACGCCCGGACCTGGATCCGGGCGCCGGCTTGGGCCTGGACCTGGATCCGGACCGGGATCGTCGGGAGGAGCCATCCCCTGCGCCTCGATCCGGCCGTCCACCATGCGAATGGTTCGGCCGCACAGCCCGGCCAGCCGCCTCTCGTGGGTGATCAGCACCAGGGTCGCGCCGTTGTCCCGGCTCCGGGCGAAGAGGTGGTCGATCACCTGGGCGCCGGTGGCGCCGTCGAGGTTCCCGGTGGGCTCGTCCGCCAGCAGGAGGCTCGGCTGGTTGACGAGGGCCCGGGCAATGGCCACCCGCTGCTGCTCGCCCCCGGACAGCTCCCCGGGGTAATGCCCCAGCCGGTGGCCGAGGCCGACCGCCGCCAGCTCCTCCCGGGCCCGGTCGAAGGCATCGGCCTCGCCCGCCAGCTCGCGCGGCGCGGCCACGTTCTCGAGCGCGGTCATGGTGGGGATGAGGTGGAAGGACTGGAACACGATCCCGACGTGCCGCCCGCGGAACCGCGCCAGCCCGTCCTCGTCGAGGGTGCGGAGATCGTGGCCGGCCACCACGACCTGCCCGCCGGAGGGACGCTCCAGGCCGCCGATGATCATCAGCAGCGTCGTCTTGCCCGCGCCGGAGGGGCCCACCACGCTCACCGTCTCTCCGGCCGCGAGGTCGAGGTCGATGCCGCGCAGGATCTCCACCGCCCCGGCAGCGCCCGTCAGTGTGACGCTCAAGCCGCGTAACGATACGATGGAACGGCGGGAGGCGGGGACAGGCATGGCGGACGTTTCCCGGGGGTTCGATGTGCGAGGGGGTTCGAGCTGACGTGCGGAGGGTCTTCCGACACGCGCACGGTGACGAAATTCATCGACGGCGAAACTCGTTCGATCCGGTGGTGGACGGGGTCCAAGGAGCTTGGCGAGTCGTTCGGGCGTGCAACTTGCGCAAGGGTACCAGCCGACGGGCGCTTCCCGAACGTTCGGCCTGCGCGCGGAAGGTCCTGCGACGGGCTCGCGGCGAAGAAATTCAATCGGTCCGGTGGTGAACGGGATGAGAGAGCCCAAGGAGTCGTTCGAACGCCCACGGGCACGAGAGTACCAGCCGGCGGCGGCACCGCGGACGTGCCACCGGGCGGTGAGGGTCATGGGCGGGCGGATGCCGGCGAGCGTCGCCGGTGAGCGGTTGTCGGCAAGTCTGCTGGCGGGCGTCGTCCGCGGGTGGCGGCCGGCATGCCTGCTGGCATGGCTGGCGCTGGCCGCGGGGGGCGTCCGGGCCGACACCGGCGCCGGAGCGCTCCGCATCCTCATGCTCGGCGACAGCCTCACCGCGGGCTACGGGCTCGCCTCCGGCGATGCGCTCCCGGTCCGGCTGGAGGCGGCGCTGCGCGATCGCGGTCTCGACGTACGGGTGATCGACGCCGGGGTGTCGGGCGACACCACGGCCGGGGGGCTCGCGCGGCTCGAATGGGCGCTGGCCGACCGCCCCCATGCGGTGATCGTGGCGCTCGGGGCGAACGACGCCTTGCGCGCGATCGATCCGGCCGTCTCCCGCTCCAATCTGGATCGGCTGCTCCGCGCGCTGGCCGAGCGCCGCCTCCCGGTGCTCCTGGCCGGGATGCTGGCCCCCCGCAACCTCGGACCGGACTACGGTGCGAAGTTCGACGCCATCTACCCCGAGGTCGCCGAAAGGCACGGGGCGCTCCTCCATCCGTTCCTGCTCGACGGGGTCGCCACCGTGGCCGCCCTCAACCAGGCGGACGGACTCCATCCGAACGCGGCGGGGGTGGAGGTCATCGTGGAACGCATCCTCCCCAACGTGCTGTGCCTGGTGGGCCGCACCAGCCATCCGGCCGCGGCGGCGGCGCGGGCGACGGAGAAGGAGACGGACTGTCCGGCCGGTGGTTGACGTCGAGTCCACCGGCCGCCGGCGCCTTGTCCGGCCTCTTGCGCGCTTCCTGCGCTGCCGCCTCCCTGGCGGGAGACCGGCGGAGAAGAGGGGACAAGCCCTCCTTCCCCGCCCGGAGCCGCCCTTACCGCTGCACCTCCTGAACCCCGAGAAGCCGCCACGCGCCGTCGTCGATCTCGACGACGTAGACCGGCTTCAGGGCGTCACCGTCGGGCCCGAAGGAGATTGATCCTTCGAGGGCCGGAAAGTCCTTCATGGCGGCAAGTCGATCCCGGATGGCCGCCCTTTCGGCCTCCAGTTCGTCCGGGTCTCCGGTCACGCCGGCCTGCTCCATCGCATGGGCGTAGAACAGGACGATGTCGTAGGTCGCCGCGTCGAACTGCGCCGGCAGCGTCCGCTCGCCCGCCGCCTTCGCGCGCTTGGCGAACTCCGCGGCGAACGCCCGGGTGCGGTCGTTGAGATCGGCGAAGAAGGTCGTCGGCAACGTGGTCGTGTTCCCCGGCTCGCCCATGCGCTCCGGCAGGTCCGGCGCCGCGATCGTCGATCCGGCGACGAGGCGGCCCTCGTGGCCCTGCCGGCGCATTTCGGTGACGAGCTTGATCGCCTGCTCCGGCGGCGCCCCCACCGCGACGAGATCGGTCGGCGACGAGACGAGCTGCGAGACCTGGGGCGAGAAGTCGAACGCGGACAGCTTGAACGTCACCACGTTCTTCACGGGAACACCGGTCTTTTCGAAGATCGCGGGAAAGACCCGGGTGCCCATGACCTTCGAGATCGTGTCGTCCGTGGCGTGCGCGATGGCGGCGCTGCCGGCCGGAATACCCTTCTCCTTCAGGGTCTTCATGACCTGGGCGAACATGTAGCCTTCGTTCGACGTATTGCGGAAGGCGAACTTGAACCGCTCCGCCAGGCCCGGCGCCGACGAGGCCATCGGCATGGTGACGATCTTCAGCCGTTCGGCGATCGGGAATGCGACGCGCGCCTCCGAGGAGCTGAACGGCCCGATGATCGCCAGCGCCTTCTTGTCCTTCTCCAGGGTGCGCACGCCGACCACCGCCTGTTCCGGCTTTCCGGCGGAGTCGAACGTCTCGATCCGGATCATCCTGCCGTTGACGCCGCCCCCGGCGTTGATCTCGTCGACGGCGATCTGCGCGGCGATCTCGTTGGTCTTCGAAAGGCTCACGAACGGGCCCGTCCTCGCGGCGACGTAGCCCAGGACCAGCTCCTGGGCCGCCGTGGCCGCCGCCAATCCGAGGCCGAGCGCCACCGCCATTGCCCTGGCAACGAATCCGTGGTGTTTCATGACTTCCCTCCTTCGTTCCGGTTGGTGGTCATCGAGTGTGTGGAGCGCGGATGGCCGGTCGCCCGTCCTCAACCCGCGCCGTCCTGGCCGAGGTAGGCTTCCTCGATCTTCCCCCCTGCATGGAGTTGCTCCGGAGTGCCCTCCGCGACGCAGCGGCCAAGTTCCAGGACGTATGCCCGGTGCGCGATCTGCAGCGCCTTGCGCGTGTTCTGTTCGACCAGAAGGATGCCGAGCCCTTCCTCGTTGAGCCGGCGAAGCAGCTCGAACAGCTCGCCGACGAGCTTGGGGCTCAGCCCCAATGAAGGCTCGTCCAGCATCAGCAGGGTCGGCTTGGCCATCAGGGCCCGGCCGATGGCGAGCATCTGCTGCTCACCGCCCGACAGCGTCGAAGCGGACATGTCGCGACGCCGGTCCAGGTTCGAGAATCGTGCATAGATCGCTTCGAGATCGTCGTCCAGCCCGGCCGTGTCCTTGCGGTTCCAGGCGCCCAGGCGCAGGTTCTCCTCCACGGTGAGGCTGACCAGTATCTGCCGGCCTTCCGGCACCAGGGCGAGACCGCCGGCGATCCGCGTGTGCGCGGAGCGCGGCGGCAGCTTCCGGCCGGCGAAGGCCACCTCGCCGCCGCGGGGAGCCACGAGACCGTAGATCGACTTGAGCAGCGAGGATTTTCCGGCGCCGTTGGCGCCGAGCACCGCGACGACCTCGCCCTCGGCCACGGAGATCGAAACCCCCTTGACGGCCTCGATGCGGCCATAGGCCACTTCGAGATCCCGCGTTTCCAGCAACGCCTCCACCTTTGCCGGCCCCTCTCACCCGGCGTCCGAGCCCAGGCAGGCTTCGACGACCCGGGGCTCCCGGCGGACCTCCGCGCGGGCCGCCACGAGATCCTTCGGTTCCGGCAACGTCTCCACCTTCCCTCTCACCCGGCATCCGATCCGAGGTAGGCTTCGACGACCCGGGGCTCCCGGCGGACCTCCGCGGGGGTTCCCTCGGCGATCTTCCGCCCGAAATCGAGCACCACGACGTGCTCGCACAGCGCCCCGACGAACTGCATGTCGTGCTCGACGACGACGATCGTCCTGCCCTCGCCGGCGATGCCCCGCAGCCGCTCCTTCAGCTCCTCGGTCTCCCGCGGGTTGAGGCCGGCGGCCGGCTCGTCGAGCAGCAGCACGTCCGCCCCCCCGAGCAGCGCGCGCGCGATTTCGATCTGCTTCTGCACGCCGTAGGGAAGGTCGTTCACTTCGCTGCCGGCGAACTCCGCCAGTCCGGCCCGTTCCAGCGCGTCCATCGCCTCCCGCGCCCAGCGGGAGCCCCGGACGGAGCGCACGGGATACAGGACGTCGGCCAGCTTGAAGATGCGGGGCGTCTGCCCGATCAGGACG
The DNA here is from genome assembly GCA_965204915.1 of Gammaproteobacteria bacterium. Classification (GTDB taxonomy): domain Bacteria; phylum Pseudomonadota; class Gammaproteobacteria; order HK1; family HK1; genus HK1. The sequence continues at coordinate 2,337,652 of OZ242023.1, forward strand.
TTCTCCAGAACGGTGAGGTGCGGAACGAGCCGGATGTTCTGGAAGCTCCGCGACACCCCGCGGCGCATCCGCAGGCGGGACGGCACGCCGGTCAGGTCCTCCCCGTTGACGTGGATCCGTCCGGCCGTGACCGGGTAGACGCCGCTGACCAGGTTGAAGACGGTGGACTTGCCCGCGCCGTTGGGTCCGATGAGGGCGGTGCGCTGGCCGCGCGCCACGTCGAACGACAGATCCCGGATGACCTCCAGCCCGCCGAAGGACTTGGACACCCCGTCCAGGCGCAGGACCGGCGCGTCAACCATGGGATCGTCCCGCCGCCGCGCCGCCGCCGGACAGGCGCCCGAAGGCGCGCAGCTCCCCGGCGGTGACGAGCCCTTGCGGGCGCAGGATCATCGTCACGATGATCAGGACCGCGAATATCGCGTAGCGCCACTCCTCGCTGCCGCGCAGCACTTCCGGCAGCAGGGTGAAGAAGACGGCGCCGAGCAGCGGGCCGAACACGGTCTGGGTGCCGCCGAGAAGGACGAACAGGACGACGGAGATACTGAACAGGATCGAATAGTTCTGGGGCTCGATGTAGCTGAAGTGGTGTCCGTACAGCCCCCCGCCGAGCCCCGCGAACGCTGCGCCGATGGCGAAGGCCAGCGCCTGGTAGCGGCGGACGTTGACGCCGAACAGGTCGGAGACGGCTTCGTCGTCGCGGACCGCCACCATGTTCAACCCGAACCGGGTCCGCTCGAGGAATGCGGTGACGAGAAACACGGCGAAGGCGAACGCCGCGATCCCGCCGATGCCGATATAGGTGAGCACCGGATACCCGGCCGCTCCGCCCACCACTTCGAGGTTGAGGAACAGGGATTGCAGCACCTGCCCGAAGGCGAACGTCGCCAGGGCGAGGTAGATGCCCCGGGTCCGCAACACCGGCACCGCGATGACCAGCGCGACGACGAACGTCACCATCCCGGCGCCGATGCAGGCCAGCCACGGCGACACCGCGTATTCGTTGCTGGCGTATGCGGACAGGTAGGCGCCGATGCCCACGAACCCGGCCACCCCCAGGTTGAGCTGGCCGGCCGCCAGCGGCCAGTAGACCGCGTAGGCGAAGATGACGTTCAGCAGGAGGATGACGAGAACGCCTTCGAGATAGCCGCTCATGCCAGAGCCTCTCCCGCGCGGTCCCGGAGGCGGAGGACGGGATCGCGCGCCGCGGGCCGCGGACGGATGCGGGACGGCCGCCCGCGTCGGAACTTCTCCCGCACGATCCCGGAGGCGCCGGGCCGGCCGCCCGGCTCGAAGGACGGGATCATGCGCCGCGGGCCGCGGACGGATGCGGGACGGCCGCCCACGTCAGAACTTCTCCCGCACGATCCCGGAGGCGCCGAGCAGGCCGGTGGGCTTGAAGAACAGGATCACGAGCAGCAGACCGTAGACGGAGAAGTCCACGAAGTCGGCGTTGAAGAAATGGATGGACAAGACCTCCACCACGCCGATGAGCAACCCCCCGAGCACGGAGCCCCAGACGTTGCCCATGCCGCCGATGACCATGGCCGATATGCCCTTCAGGGCGACCTCCTCGCCCATGAAGGGATGCACCTGCTGGTAGTTGAGCGCGAACAGCATGCCGCCGAGCGCGGCGAACAGGCCGCCGATGACGAACACCATCGGCACCATCCTCGTGACCACGACCCCCAGGATCTCCGCGGTGGAGGGGCTTTCCGCGATGGCGCGGAGCCCCCGGCCCGTCTGCGTCTTCTGCAACAGCATCCGCAGGCAGATGACCAGGCCGATGGCCAGGACGAGGCTCGACAACTGCGGAATGCTGACCACCAGCGAGGCGAAACGGAGGTTCAGATCCGCGAACGGCAGCACCACGCGCTGCAAGTCGGATCCCCACTGCACCAGCACCAGGTTCTCGAACAGGATCAGGAACCCCATGGAGCTGACCAGCGGCACGTAGTGGTCCGACGAGCGCATCCAGTGGTAGGTGCACCGCTCCACCACCAGGGAAGCCGCCGCCCCGACCGCGAGCGCGCCGAGGATGGCCAGCGGCCAGGGGAGGCCCGCCTTCAGAAGCGCCCAGGTGAAGACCCCCGAGAGCATGAACACGCCGGGGATGCTGAAGTTCAGGAAGTTCAGGATCCCGATGGTCAGCGTGAACGCGACCGCGACCAGGACGTAGATTCCACCGAGCATCAGCCCGTTGACGAGCTGTTGTTCCAGCATGGCAACCCCCCGCCCTGTCGCCCGCCTTTCGGCGGGCAGAATAGGTGAACGGGATGGTTGAAACAACCAGCAACTCCCGCCAGGCCCGAAAGCGTCCGTCAAATCGCCACGGCCAGACGCCCAGACGGTGGAAACGGCCGAAAAATCCCGATTACGCGACCGCGTCCGGAGCGTTGGCGGGAGTTGCTTTGAAACAACCTGGCGCGTTGACGGGCCTCATTGCACGGATTTAGACTGGTCGGACCTTCAGGTCTGAAAGGTGATCTCATGGAAAACATCGGCGCCTACGAGGCCAAGACCCACCTGCCCCGGCTTCTGGAACGGGTCGTTCGTGGAGAGAGCCTGACCATCACCCGGCACGGCCGCCCCGTCGCCCGGCTGGTGCCCGTGGAGGACGACGACCGGGACCGGGCGCTACGGGCGTCCCGCCGTATCCTCGAACGCCGGAGCCGTCTCGCGCGGGCCTCGCTGTCCGATCTGTTCGATACCCTCCATGAGGGACACCGGTTTTGACGGGCCTCGTTCTGGACGATTCCGTTGTCCTGTCCTGGTGCCTCGCGGACGAGGACGACGCTCTGGCGAGCCGTGCCATGAAGCTGGCGATCGACCACGGCGCCATCGTGCCGGGGATCTGGTGGTACGAGTTGCGCAACGCGCTGGTGGTCAACGAAAGGCGTGGCCGCATCGACGCGGAGGGTGTCCGGGCGACACTCGCCGACCTCGGGGAGATGCGCATCGCGCTCGATTCCGATCATGACGATCGCATCGTGCTCGATCTCGCGCAGCGGCACGATCTTTCGGTCTACGACGCCGCCTACCTCGAAGTCGCCATGCGCCGCGGACTCCCGATCGCGTCACTCGACCTGCGCCTCCGCCGTGCCGCCGCGGCCAGCCGGATCGCCCTGATCGAATCGGACGTTTCCCCATCCTCCCGGTAGAATCCCGACTCCGCAGGGCCGGGATGCCCAACCCCCGGCGGTGGATCCGCCGGTCGCCCGCCCTGCTCTCGACGCACCATGAACCCGATGCACCGGAGCAGCCCATGCACCAGCCGCAAGACCGGAATGCCGCCGTTTCCCCGGCCGGCGGAGATTCCCTCCCCGGCACCGATCCCCCGTCCGGCACGAACCGCCCCAGAGACCTGCGCGGGTTCCTCGACGCCAACCGCGACGCGGTGACGGTCGTCCGCAAGCCGGTGCGCATCGACCACGTGGGCGCCCTGTCGGCCCAGAGCGAGCGGCCGATCCTGTTCGAGAACATCGTGGAATACCCCGGTTTCCGCATGTGCGACATCCTGGTCAAGCACCGCTGGTTGCAGGCGCGCGCCCTCGGGGTCACGACGGAGGAATACCTGCCCACCCTTGCCCGGAGGCTGCGGCTGCCGCCGCGGGGGCTGGTGACGGTGGAGACCGGGCCGGTCAAGGAAGTGAAGCTGATCGGTGAACGGGCGGATCTCACCAGGCTGCCGGTGCCGTTTCACACCGACGTCGAGAAGTATCCCTACATCACCGCGATGAACATCGTGAAGGACCCGGAGACCGGGTTCTACAACTCCTCCCACGCCGGCACCAACCCGGTGGGGCCGCGCCGGGGGCTCGCGAGCTTCATCACCCCGCATACGCAGATCGTCATGGCGAAATACCGCCGCATGGGGCGCGGGACCATGCCTATCGCGCTCTGCTTCGGGCTGCATCCGGCCTACGAGATCATGGCCAACTTCTCCGGCCTGCACATGGACACGTGGGGGGAGATGGAGATGGTCGGCACCCTCATGGACATGGACGTCGAGATGGTCCCCTGCGAGACCGTCGACCTGACCGTGCCGGCCCATGCGGAGATCATCGTCGAGGGCGAGGTCAACCTCGAAGACCTCTTCGACGAAGACGAGATCATCGCCCCGACGATGTACGCGCTGCCGAAGAAGCAGAAGCTGCCGGAGCTCCACGTCACCGCGATCACCATGCGCGCGGACCGGCCCATCTACCGCAACCACCAGGTGGTGCCCGATACCGACCACCAGGTCCTGCCGCGGCTGTGCCACGAGGCGGTGCTCTACAACCGCCTGAGCGAGATGGGCCTCACGGTGCACGACGTGCGCTTCCCCCCCTGGGGCGCGGCGGTGTCGTGCATCGTCCAGATCGAGTATCCGCGCCAGGGCTTCGTCAACGACGCGCTGATGCAGTGCATGGGCGCCCCGTGGCTGAACACCAAGATGGTGGTGGCGGTCAGCCCCGACACCAACGTGGACGATCCCGCGGACGTCTACTTCGCCATCGCCTCACGGGCCGATCCGGCCCGCGACGTCTTCATCGTGCCCAACACCCGCTGCAACTTCGGCGACCCTTCGGGCGAGCCGATCGAAGGGGTCTACCCGCACCGCGTGGTGGGCAAGATCGGCATCGACGCGACGCGCAAACCCCGGCACGACTCTTCGGACTTCGACCGCGCCTGGCCGAAGCACTGGGGCGAGGTCGATCTGGCCGACTACCTGGATTAGCGCGCCGGATCCGCGCCGGCGATGGTGGTGGGCGAGGACGGCGCCACCGGATCGGGGCCCTGGATCGGTACACTTTGCATCGGCGTCCGGCATCGGCACGCCCGGAACCACCCGAAGGAGGTGCGCCATGACCGAAAGAAGCGGCCTGGAATCCGATCCGATCATCCCCTACGCCGACCCGGCGGACCTGCCCGACGCGCTCCGGTCCGCGATCGAGAGCTACGCACGGCGGATGGGCTTCCTGCCCAATGCGCTCAAGCTCTACATGCACCGCCCGCAGATCCTGAAATGCCTCATCGAGCTCAACAACACGGTCATGCGCGACGCCTCCGGCCACCTCGACGACGGCCTCAAGCGGCGCGTCGCCGCGGTATGCAGCGCGCTCAACCACAGCCCCTACTGCGTGGCCCACAACGCCAACACGCTGAAGGGCGATCCGGACGGGGAAGGCGAAGGCTGGGGCTGGTCCGGCGAGGACGTCCGCGCCCTGCTCGACCCCGGGTTCGAGCCGGAGGACCCGGTGGAAGGGGCCTGCTTCGCCTTCGCGCGCGCGGCCACCCGGGACCCTTCGGACGTGCCCCAGACGGTCATCGCCCGCCTGACGGAGGCGCTGACCCCGCCCCAGGTGATCGAGCTGGCCTGCGTGGTGGGGTTCTGGCGCATGTACAACTCGATCCACGAAAGCCTCTACGTGCCGATCGAGGACGAGCTCCTCGGCGGCCGGGACTTCAACACCGACGAGCTGCTGGGCGAGGCCGGGGCGGGCGCCCCCGCCGACCCGCGCCCCGCCGCCGCCAAGGTGGAGATCTACACCAGGGCCGGCTGCTCCTTCTGCCGCCGGGCCAAGCGGGTGCTGGAAGGGAAAGGCGTGGCGTTCACCGAGTTCTCCGTCGATGGGGACGAGGCGGCGCTGGCCGCCATGCTCGAACGTTCGAACGGCCGGCGCACCGTCCCCCAGATCTTCATCGACGGGGATCACATCGGGGGAATGGACGGCATGCAGGCGCTGGCCAGGGCCGGGAAGCTGGACACCAGGCTTGGAATCGGGATCGCTTGAGATCCGGGAGACCGTGCAACCCTTCCGGATCACGCGCCATTCGTCCCCGGATGCGTTTCCCGATCCGGGACTTGCGCTCGACAGGCCGAAAGGGTTGCTCGCGGTCGGCGGTGACCTTGGCCCGCAACGTCTGCTGCACGCCTACCGCCGCGGCATCTTCCCCTGGTTCGGCGAGGGACAGCCGATCCTGTGGTGGTCCCCCGACCCCAGAGCCGTCCTGTGGCCGGCCGCTCTCCGGACGAGCCGGACCCTCCGCCGCACGCTGCGGCGCGGGACGTTCGGAATCACCGTGGACACCGCATTCGACCATGTGGTGCGCGGGTGCGCCGCCCCCCGCGCGGGGCAGGACGGCACCTGGATCACCCGGGGGATGGCGGCTGCCTATGGACGGCTGCACCGTGCCGGGCACGCGCACTCCATCGAATGCTGGGATGGTGAAGGCCGGGATGGCGCGGATCTCGCCGGCGGGCTGTACGGTGTCGCCATCGGCCGGGTGTTCTTCGGCGAGTCGATGTTCAGCCGCGCCGCCGATGCCTCCAAGGTCGCGCTCGCGCACCTGTGCACGCTCGGCTTCGAGCTCATCGACTGCCAGATCCCCAATCCCCACCTCGCCCGTCTCGGCGCGGTCGAGATGGACCGGCGGCGGTTCCTCGCCCTGCTCGACGAGCTCTGTGAAGCCCCCGGCCCGTACGATGCCGCCGGCGCAGGGAACGCCGGTGCCGGAAACGCCACGTCGAAATGGAGCGGATCGGAATGGAGCACCCGCTCATGAACGCGCCGGAACCTGCGCTGCCGCGATTCTTCGCGACCCCCGGCCACCCGTGCAGCTACTTCGCCGAGCGCGAGGCGAAGACCCTGTTCCTCGACCCCGCCTTTCCCGCGAACCCGGCGCTGTACACCCTGCTCAGCCGGGCGGGCTTCCGGCGTAGCGGCGCCCAAATCTACCGCCCGGAATGCGCGCCGCGATGCCGCGCGTGCATCCCGGTACGCATCCCGGTCGCCCGCTTCCGCGCCCGGCGCATCCATCGCCGGGTGCGCGCCGCAAACCGCGACCTCACGCTCCGGATGCTGCCGCAGTGCTTCGAGCCGGCCCACTTCGCTCTCTACAAGCGCTACCTCTCGGCCCGGCACGCGGGCGGCGACATGGAGGAGCATTCGCCCGGCCACTATCTGGATTTCCTGGCCAGCCCGTGGAGCAACACCCTCTTCTTCGAATACTCGCTCCGCGGCGAGGTCGTCGCCGTCTCGGTCATCGACCGGCTCGCCGACGGCCTCTCCTGCGTATACACCTTCTTCGACCCCGCCCACGGACGGCGGAGCCTCGGGACGTACGCCATTCTGCGCGCGATCGACGCGGCCCGCCGGGATTCGCTGGAGTGGCTGTACCTGGGCTACTACGTCGCCGATTCCCCCAAGATGCGCTACAAGGGTGACTACCTCCCCCAGGAACGCTTCATCGGAGGCCGGTGGACGGAGGCAGGGGAGCCGCAGGCCGACGCCGCTCCCGGGGCCTCCCGCCGATGAATTCTTGAACATCCTGACAATTCAATGAATTAAGTGAAATAACAGGGTGGCCGGTTTACGAAGGACGAGAATATGACCGATGGACGTTTCTCGTGTGTATCCGGCAGCGGGCCCAGCAGCGGGCCCAACAGCGGGCATTGCCGCACCGCTCCCTTGCCCATTTGCTCGCTCCGTGATTTCGGGCACACTATGGACATTCAAGCACACGGCGTGCGCCGGCCCGGTATCGGAACGGAGACAGGCTTGGCCAAGGAAGATCACATCGAGATGGAAGGCACCGTGATCGACACGTTGCCCAACACGATGTTCAGAGTGGAACTCGACAACGGCCACGTCGTCACCGCCCACATCTCGGGCAAGATGCGCAAGCACTACATCCGCATCCTGACCGGCGACCGCGTGACCGTCCAGCTCACCCCCTACGACCTCAGCAAGGGCCGGATCACGTACCGGGTCCGCTGAGCCTACGATCGGCAGCCTCGCGCGCCGCCGCCCCTCACGCCGAACCGGTCGTGGTCCGTATCGTGTACTCGGCGTGTTCCCCCGGATGGATCTGCACCGCGGTGAGTCTGGCGCCCGCATACCCGTGGTAGACGTAGGCTGCGCCGGTGTCGATGTAGTGCACGTTGCCGAGCCGCAGGGTGGTCCGCGTCGGCGTGTGGCCGCAGTACACCCGCTCCACCCCACCGCTCACCGGCACGCGCGAGCCCTTGTCCATGATGCGGTTTCGCGACCAGAGCGCATAGAGCGCAGCATCGCGGTCGTGCGCCTCCAGCAGCTCCATGAAGCGGCGCCACGTCACGAGCGGCGGCACGTCCGCGTGCACGATTCCCACCACGCCGGACGCCGTCTCCACCTCCATCGCGAGCGGGAGGTTCACGAAAGCCTCCAGAAACCGTGCGGCAGCCGCTTCGTCCACGCCGAGCCACCACCTGCCGCCGTTGTAGTTGATCCACAGGTCGCGTATCCCGGGGTCGCCGGAATCGAGGACGAACTGCTCATGGTTCCCCCGGCACGCATGAAACCACGGGCGCTCCAGCCATTCGAGCGCGGTGGCCGATCCGGGGCCGCGATCGACGAGGTCGCCGACGGAGAAGAGGCGGTCGGCCGACGGATCGAACCCGAGGTCACCGAGGAGGGAGTGCAGGTGCGCGAACATTCCGTGAATGTCGCCCACGACGAAATCGCGCCCCGCATCGTTGCGCGCGTAACGGGCGACGATCCGCCCGGGACGCAGCTCGGGAGCCGGCATGTCGGGCGGGAGCTCAGGGAGCTTCATGACGTCCCGGATCGATCGGTTCCGCCCGCCCGACGCGCGAAGATCGCCCTCACCCGTTCGAGATCGGCCGGGGTGTCCACCCCGGGTCCCGGCCGCTCGCGGGCGGCTTCGACGTGGATCGAATAGCCGTGATGGATGGCCCGTAGCTGCTCCAGCGACTCCGCGCGCTCGCTCGGAGCCGGCGCGAGGGACGTGAACCGGAACAGGAAGCCCGCGCGGTAGGCGTACAGGCCGACGTGCCGGTGGTGCAGGCGGTGCGGCAAAGGGGCCGGCGCCGTTCCCGCCCGGGCGTCGAAGCGCTCCCGGCAGTACGGGATCGGGGCGCGCGAGAAGTACGCGGCACGGCCGTTCTCATCGAAGACCACCTTGACCACGCCGGGATCGAAGACGTCGTCCTCGTGCTCGATGGCCTCGCACAGGGTCGCGATCGCGAAGTCTTCGCGGCGGGTGAGGTTCGCCGCGACCTGCTCGATCAGGCTCGGGGGCAGCAACGGCTCGTCTCCCTGCACGTTGACCACCACCGTCGCGGGGTCGAGCCCGCGCATTGCGGCGACCTCCGCGATCCGATCCGTCCCGCTGGCGTGCGCGCCGGAGGTGAGGACCGCCTCGGCGCCGCAGGCTTGCACTGCCGAGGCGATCCGCGCGTCGTCGCTCGCCACGACCACCGGCCCGACGCCGCTCTCCATGGCCCGCTCGCACACGCGCACGATCATCGGCTTCCCGGCGACGTCGGCGAGGGGCTTGCCCGGCAGCCGCACCGATGCGTACCGGGCCGGAATGACGACGATGCAGCTCACGGCTCCGGTGATGGCCGCGGCTCCGGGTCCACCGCGACGCCGCGCACGCGAAGGACGGCGAGGAGCCGGGCTTCCAGCTCGCTCGACGGCACCGCCTCGACCGGCACGCACCAGTGCCGGCCGTCGGCGAACCGCTCGCACTTCACCGCGTCCTTCTCCGTCATCAACACCGGCGCACCGCCGGCGAAGCGGATCTCCTCCTCGCTGAACGGATGATGGTCCGGGAACGGATGCCGAACGATGGTCAGGCCATGGGCTTCCAGGGTACGAAAGAATCGCTCGGCGTGCCCGATCGCGCACACGGCATGGACCGGCGAATCGCGGAACGAATCGAGCGGGCGCGTCGTCCCCGCATCGTCGAGGCTCGATGCCTCGCCGGCCACGAGCTGCATTGCGAGCTCTCCTTGCCGCGCCTCGCCGTTCACGACCACGAGGTCCACCGACGCCAGACGGCTCAACGGCTCGCGCAGCGGCCCCGCCGGTATGCATCGCCCGTTTCCGTGCCGCCTCACCCCATCGACCACCACGATCTCCACGTCGCGGGCAAGGCGCAGATGCTGGAGCCCGTCGTCGCTCAGGATAACGTCGCACTTGGAGCGCCGGACCAGGATGCGCGCCGCGGCGATGCGGTTCGGACCTGCGGCGACCGGGACGCCGGCCCGGCGCGCGAGCAGGACCGCTTCATCGCCGACCCGCTCCGGGTCGCTGTCGGGACGCACCTGCCGCGGCCATCGGTGCGCACTGCCCCGGTACCCGCGGCAGACGATCCCGACCCGCAGCCCGTGCCGGGAGAGGAGCTTCGCGATCGCGATGACCAGCGGGGTCTTGCCGGTGCCGCCGACGGCGAGGTTGCCGACCACGACGACCGGGCATCCGACCTGCCAGGAGCGGCGCAGGCCGGCCCGATAGGCGGCGCGGCGCAGCACCGTGAACAAGGCCACCACCCATCCCAGCGGCGCCAGCAGGGCGCCGGGCAGGTCCGGCGCATACCAGAAACGGGGCGGCTCACGCATGGGACGGACGAGCTCGGTGGATTCCGGCCGCGAACGGCGGCAGGGGGCGGAATGATACCCGCGCCGGCTTTGCCGCAACACACGCCCCGCGAGACTCCGCACCCGGTCCGCCGGCCCGGTGCCGCGACCCGGGAGCGTTCAGGGGCCGGACGGCGCCTCCGGGCGGCACGACCCGTCCCGCGCGTGCCAGTACCGCCGATGGTGTTCGCGTTCGAGCCGAACGATGCGCGGCCCTCCGTCCGCAGCGAACTCCAGCGTGACGGCGCCGCAACGCGAGGTCGAGTAGGTGGCGACGCCCGCATCGACGTATCGCGACCGGACGTCGGGATGGGGAAGCCGGAACCGGCCGTGCTCGGCGGCGCTGAAGAGCGCGACCGAGGGCGACACCGCGTCGAGAAACTCCCGGGTCGACGAGGTTGCGCTTCCGTGATGCGGAACCACGAGGACGTCGGTGGCCAGTCCCTTGCCCAATCGGGCCACCAGCGCCCGTTCCCCGGCGGCCTCGACGTCCCCGGTAAGCAGCGTGCTCCCGCCGGAGCCCCGGATCCGGACTACGCAAGAGTGGGCGTTGTCGAATCCCGGGTGGTTGGCGCCCCGATTGTCGGCCAATGGGTACAGAACCTCGAACGACACCCCGTCCCAATCCCACCGGCGGCCGGCCGTGCACCCCGAATCCGGCCGGTGGGCGCCCACCGGGCCGTTCGCGAACGTCGACGCGACCGCGACCGATTCGACCAGGCGCCGGTATCCCCCGACGTGGTCCGAATCGCCGTGGCTCAACACCACGCGATCGACCGTGGTATGACCGCGCCGGGCGAGATAGGGCAGCAGCGCCAGAGCGGCGGCGTCGAGGCGGGACCCCACCGGTGGACCGGTGTCGTAGACGAGGACCCGCGTCGCGGTCTCCACCACCACCGAGAGCCCATGCCCGACGTCGAGCACCGTCATCCGGTAGGCCCCCGGAGCGATCGCGTCCGGACGCATCGTGAGCATCGGCAGCATCCAGGCAAGGCCCAGCCAACGGATCGCCAGGCCCCGCGGGGCGAGCACGATCAGCACCCCCGTCGCGGCGGCGGCGATCTGCAACCACCCGATATGGCCCGGCGCCCGCAGCATGACGGCGTGCGTGCCGGCCCACTCGATGGCCGGCCACAGCGTATCGAGCAGCAGGGCGGCAGCGGCGAGCAGCAGCGCTCCCAGCGGCGGAAGGAGCACACCGGCGAGCAGCCCCGCGAGGATCACGGGGACGACGATCGCGCCGACCAGCGGGATGACGAGCGCATTGACGAACGGCGACACCAGCGACTGCTCGGCGAAGACGCTCAACGTCACCGGCGCGAGACCCACCGTGACCGCGACCTGCACGGTGGCGAGGGTGCGCAGCCGGCCGGTGAAGGTACGGGGGCTCGCCGCCGGCCGCCGGCCGTTCACCGGCCGGGTGGCGAGCGCCGTCACGATGGCGGCCACCGCCACGAAGGACAGCCAGAAGCCCGGGGCCCGGATCGCGTGGGGGTCGGCGATCAGCACCGCGACCAGCGCGAGGGCCAGTCCGTGCGAGGGCGGGACGCAGCGCCTCGAAAGCTGCGACACGATGAGCACCGCGAGCATCAGCAGCGCGCGTTGCGTGGGCAGCGAGAGCCCCGCGAGCAGCGCGTAGCCGAACGCGGTCAGCATCGCCGCGCCCCCCGCGACCTGCGGCGCGGCGATCAGCAGCGGCGCGCGCGGCACGAGGGTCCACACCCGGCGCGCGACCCAGTACGCGGCGCCTGCCGCCATCCCGATGTGCAGGCCCGAGATCGCCATGAGGTGGGCGATGCCGGTCACGCGCAACATCCGCCAGTGGCGCTCCGAGACGCCGCTCCGATCGCCGATGGCGAGCGCGCGGATCAGCCCCTCGCTGCCATGGCCGTCGAGCGTGGAACGAATCGACCGGGCGAGGCCGGCGCGCACCGCGTGCACCCGGGCCATCGACAACGCGGGCGCAGAGCCGATGCGCCGCGCGGACTTGACGTAGCCCGTGGCGACGATCCGGTTCGCGAACAGCCGGCCTTCGTAGTCGGAGCCGCCCGGATTGCGCCATCCGCGGGGCCGCCGCAGCCGCACGGTCAGACGCCAGACCGACCCCGGCGCGGGCGCCATGCGCGCACCGTACCAGGAGAGCCTGACCCGTCCCCCAGCCGCGAGCGGGGCGCCGGCGCCGCCCTCGACGTCGAGATCGAACCGGACCCTGCGCGAATCGGCGACCGGCAGGCCCTGTACGGTGCCGGCAATCTCGAGGTCCCTTCCCTCCAGCCCGGCCGGAAGCGCAACCCCCATCTGGACGTGGGCGGCGAACGCCGCCCACGAGTATCCCGCCACGACCGCAAGCAGCGGACCCGCCCGGATCTTCGCAAACGCAAGCCCCGCGGCGATGGGCAGTACCGCACACCACATCGGGTCCGGCAACGCCGCCTCGTGCTCCAGCACCGCCACCCCGATCGCGAATGCACATGCGAACGCCAGCACGGTTCCGTCCCGGGAGGTTGATGGATCGTCTTCCGCGCCAGACGCGCGGCGGAGCATGAACGCAGGAGAAGAGTCGTGGATAATGCGCCGCGCGTAGTGGCGGTTCCATCGGCGAAGAGAATGCGTGCGTAGCGGCGGCGAGCCCGTCGTGCGTAGGCTTCCGGCGCCGCGCACGTACGAGGCAGGGACGATGAGAAGGCTTCTGCGCCGGGTGGTTCCGGGCGCGCGCGGGTTACGGACGCACGCATCCCTGCGTCGCGTCTTCGGCCGGATGCTGCTCAGCGCCGACCTCTGGCACCTCAACCGCGGCTCCGTCGCCTGGGCGGTGTCGATCGGCCTCTTCACGGCCTGGGTGCCGGTGCCGTTCCAGATGCTCCTTGCCGCGGGCGTCGCGATCCTCATCCGCTGCAACCTTCCCGTGGCGGTCGCCCTGGTGTGGATCAGCAACCCGGTGACGGTGGCGCCCCTGTTCATCGCGGCCCACCGGCTCGGCGCGTGGGTGCTCGACGTGCCTCCAGGGGATCCCCGAATCGAATTGTCGCTGCGGTGGCTGCTCGACGAGCTCGGCAAGGTGTGGGAGCCGTTCCTGCTCGGATGCTTCGTGCTGGGGCTCGGCTCGGCGATCCTCGGACAGGTTGCGGTCCGGCTGATCTGGCGCGCGCACGTGATGGTGTCGTGGCGCGACCGCCGCCTCCGGCGGCGAAGCGGACCCGGCGCTCCCGATGCGGTCCTGCCGGCCGCGGCGGCGGGGATGCCGCGGGAGCGCAGGCCGAAGCCCTGACCCCCGGCATCGCGGGAGCACTCCACTCCACCACCCCGGGAGTGGAGGGAGCCGCCCGATTCTCCCGGTTCAGGCCGGTACGAGCCGCCCCTCCACGATGCGGAGGCGCCGATCCATCCGTTCGCTGAGCGGGAGATCGTGGGTCGCCACCACGATGCTGGTGCCGAGCTCCCGGTTGAGCGAGCGCATCAGGTCGAAGACCGCATCCGCGGTCTGCCGGTCGAGGTTCCCGGTGGGCTCGTCGGCCAGCACACATCGCGGCCGGGTGACGAGGGCGCGGGCGATGGCGGTGCGCTGGCGCTCGCCGCCGGAGAGCTCCGCAGGCTTGTGCGAAGCGCGGTCCTCCAAGCCGACCTTCTCCAGCATGGCGCGCGCCCGCTCCTCCGCCGCACGGACCTTCAGGCCGCGGATCAGCAGCGGCATCGCCACGTTCTCCAGCGCGGTGAACTCCGCGAGGAGGTGGTGGAGCTGGTAGACGAAGCCGAGGACCTCGTTGCGGATGCGGCCGCGCTCGCGATCCCCGATCGCGGTCATCGACCGGCCCGCGATCACCACTTCTCCGCGGTCCGGGAGGTCGAGCCCCCCCAGGCAGTGCAGCAGCGTGCTCTTGCCGGAGCCGGACGCGCCGATCAGCGCGATCCCCTCGCCCTCCTCCACCACGAGATCCGTCCCCTTCAGCACCTCGACGTCGATTCCACCCTGCCGGAACGAGCGGTCGATGCCCCGGGCGACCAGCACCGGCTCACTCATGGCGCAGCGCCTCCACCGGCTGGACCCGGGAGGCCCTCCACGCCGGATAGAGGGTCGCCAGCACCGACAGCACGAAGGCCACGCTCCCCACCGCGGCCACGTCGCGCCAGCGCATCTCCGACGGCACCGCGCTGATGTAGTAGATCTGGGGGGAGAGGAACTTCGTGCCGAAGAAGCTCTCGATGGCGGGCACCAGCGTCTCGACGTGGGTAGCGAGGGCGACTCCGCCGGCCACCCCCGCGAGGGTGCCGGCGATCCCGATCACCGTCCCCTGCACCACGAAGATCGACAGGATGCTGGACTGGCTCGCCCCCAGGGTGCGCAGGATCGCGATGTCGGATTCCTTGTCGGTCACCACCATGATCAGGGTCGAGACCAGGTTGAACGCGGCCACCGCGACGATGAGGGTCAGGATCACGAACATCACCGTCTTCTCGATCTTCAGCGCGCGGAAGAAGTTCGCGTGATGCTGCGTCCAGTCCCGCAGCCGGTACGCCCCTCCGAACGAGCGGGCGAGCTCCCGGCCCACCCGGGGCGCGTCGAACATGTCGGCGAGCTTCACGCGCAGCCCGCTGACCGCTCCCCCGAGCCGGAGCACGCGCTGGGCGTCCTCGACGTGGATCACCGCAAGCGACGTATCGTACTGCGCGTGCCCGGCCTCGAAGATGCCGGTGACGGTAAAGCGGCGCATGCGGGGCAACACCCCGGCCGGCGTGATCTGCGCCCGCGGGGCGACGAGGGTGACCCGGGCGCCGACGGTGGCGTCGAGCCTGAGCGCCAGATCGCGCCCCAGCAGTACGTTGAACCGTCCCGGGGCAAGGCTCTCGAGGTCGCCTTCGACCAGATACTCCCCGACCTCCGACACCCGCGGCTCGCGGGCCGGCGAGACGCCGCGGATCAGCACCCCCCGGACCCTCCCGGCGTGGGTCAGCATCCCCTGCAGCTCCACGAAGGGGGCGGCCCCGACCACCTCGGGATGCGCCTCGGCGGTGGCGACGAGCGGCTCCCAGCCTTCGAGCGAGCCGTCGACCCCCGAGATCGTCGCGTGGGACGCCATGCCGAGGATGCGCTCGCGCAGCTCGCGCTCGAAGCCGTTCATGACCGAGATCACCGTGATCAGCGCGGTGGCGCCGAGCGCGATCCCGATCATCGAGGTGAGGCTGATGAAGGAGATGAAGTGGTTGCGCCGCTTCGCGCGCGTATAGCGCAGGCCGACGCAGAGCTCGAAGGGGGCGAACATGGGTGGGATCGGGCCGCGAGGACAGGGCTTGCGGACCGCTACGTCATCGGGCCGCGTTGCCGAGCCACCTCAGCCCGGGGAGTACGTCGCCTCCTCTTCGCGCACCCGCACGCTGGCCTGCTGCCGCCGGCGCACGATCCGGGCCACCGCCTCCGCCCGTTCATCGCGGGTCAGGCCGAACCGCACCCCTTCAACCGCCTCGCAGACGTCGTCCGGCGTGAGCCCTTCGAGCACCTCCGAGGCGTCGAGCTTGCGCGGCGCGCTCCCGGCGGGACCCAGGGCGAGGAACTCCGCCCGCAGCTCCCGCGTGCCCTTGCGCCCGTACAGCCGCCACAGCTCCCGCACCCCCATCTCCCCGTAGCGCTCGGCCTTGCCCGCATCGGCGTGCGTGATCTCGACCTCCACCACCAGATCCGGCGCGATACGCTCGACGTAGGCGTCGAGCGCCGCCTTCCCCTCGGCGA
This sequence comes from Gammaproteobacteria bacterium, assembly GCA_965204915.1. Taxonomy (GTDB): domain Bacteria; phylum Pseudomonadota; class Gammaproteobacteria; order HK1; family HK1; genus HK1. Next base: position 2,353,782 of record OZ242023.1, read on the forward strand.
GGGCCGCGAAATAGCCTCTGGCGCGCTCGCCGACGTAGAACGTGCAGTCGGGCTCCATCCCCGTGCCGGGCGGCTCGCCCCGTCCGCGCAGCCGGAGACTGCGGAGCTTCTTCGTCGCACCGGCGAGGGTGGACCCCGCGGCGTCCACGATGTCGTCGAAGATCGAGGCCAGATCCTCGTGCGGATGCGAGGGCGCCATCAGGGTGATGACCCCGCGCACCGGGTCGAGGCAGACCCGGCGGAAGTGGCGGCTCCAATCGACGGCCGCGAGCTCGGCGATGGTGCCGGCGTCGGCGCGCAGGACGTGGATGGTGGAGCCCAGCGGCCCGGTGAGCATGGTGGCGGATTCGTTCATGGCGGGGACTCCTTGCAGGGCGGACAAGCATACCCCCGGCATCCGTTCCCGCAAACGAGGGACCGAGGGGGCGCCGCCGGTCCGGCGCCATGCCTCCCGTCGCGCAGCGGCATCAGGCGAGACGCTTCGGTGCGGCCCGCGCCACGTTGCTGCGCAGGTACACCGGCGCCGCGTCCTCGGGCGCGACGGCGAGGCCGGCTTCGCACGCCGCCTTCGCGGGGGCGAGCATGTCGAGCGCTTCGGGCAGCCGCGCCGCGTCGATCGCGTCCCCGCGGTCATCGAGACGGCCGGCAAGGCGATGGTCGAGGGCCGCCCGATGGGCGGACCAGCCGGGACCGGCCCCGGCCCATCCGCCCCCGTCCGGGAGGCGGACCGCATCCGGCGGACCGACGGATTCGTCGAACACCGGCGCCATCGTCGCGCCGTCCCATTCGAAGCCGCCCCAGTAGACCTCGCCCATGCGGGCGTCGAACGCGGCGAGCACCCGGCGCGCGCCCCGCGACCGGTGCATGCCGGCGGCGACGGTCCGCAACGTCGAGACCGGAACCAGCGGCCGATCCGCCCCGAACCCGAGACCCTGCGCGACCGCGCAGGCGATCCTCAAGCCCGTGAACGAGCCCGGGCCGCGGCCGAACGCGATCGCGTCGAGGGCGCGGAGCCCGACCCCGGCGTCCGCGAGGACCGCATCGATCATCGGAAGCAGCCGCTCGGTATGCCGCCGCGGCTCGACGGTATGGCGCACGAAGACCCTCCCGGAGCATTCCAGGGCACAGGAACAGGCATCGGTGGCGGTCTCGATCGCGAGGATGTTCACAAGCCTGCCGTCTCCACCTTCATGTCCGGCAGCACCACGGCGCCGCCGGCTCGATCGCCTCGCCCCGGGAGGGTGCCGGCTCGGATCCGCACCGCATCGAGCCCGGCCGGCAGCCGATCCCGCATGGATCCCGGAAGGTGCCCGTTCGGGTCCGCACCGCGTCGAGCCCGGCCGGCAACCGATCCGGCATGAGCCCCGGAGGGTACCCGTTCTTCATCTCCGGGCCTCGTCGAACCCGGCCGGCAGCCGATCCGGCATGAGCCTCGGAGGATACCCGTTCAGGTCCGGGCCTCGTCGAGCCGGTGCGGAGCCTCGCCGGTATCCCCGCTTGCGAACTCAAGTTTCGGGATTCGCTGATCGAAATGGATTCCCGCTTTCGCGGGAATGACGGCCAGCCTGAAAGCAGCGCATCTCGCTGAAATGACGTCATTCCCGCGAAAGCGGGAATCCATCGCCTGATTCAGGCATTTTGAATCCCGAAACTTGAGATGCGAAGAACGCCGTCACGTCGTCGATGTCGGTGGTGATCGGCATCGGGGGGAGGCTGTCGAGAAATACCCGGCCGTATCCGCGGCTCGAGAGCCGGGGATCGCATACGACCACCACCCCGCGGTCGCTCGCGTCCCGGATCAGGCGTCCGACCCCCTGCTTGAGGCCGATCACCGCCGCCGGAAGCTGGATGCTCGTGAACGGGTCCCCGCCGTCGCGCCGGACCGCATCGGCGCGGGCCGCGATCAGGGGATCGTTCGGGGGGGCGAAGGGCAGCTTGTCGATGAGCACCAGCGACAGCGCATCGCCCCGGATGTCCACGCCTTCCCAGAAGCTGTGGGTCCCGAGCAGGACCGAATCCGGCGTCTCGACGAAACGATCGAGCAGCTCGCCCCGCGGGCGCTCCCCCTGGGTGAACAGCGGCCAGGGCACACGGCCGTCGAGCGCCTCGCGCGCCGCCAGAAGCGCCCGGTGGCTCGTGAACAGCAGGAAGGCACGCCCGCGGCTCGCGGCAAGCACCGACACCGCCACCTCCGCGACCGCGCCGGCGTATCCCGGGCGGGACGGCTCCGGCATCCCGGAAGGGAGGTAGCAGCAGGTCTGCCTCCGGTAGTCGAACGACCCGTCGAAGAGGTGGAGGGAGGCGTCGGCCATGCCCACCCGGGCCGCGAAGTGATCCAGGCTCCCGGCGACGGAGAGGGTCGCGGAGGTCAGGATCCAGGCCCGGTCCGCCTCGGCCACGCGCTCGGCCAGGATCGGGGCGGTGTCGAGCGGCGCGAGGTGCGCGGCGAACCCGCGGGTGCGCGCCTCCACCCATCGCGCGCTGCCGGACTCGGGCGGCTCGCTGCCGATCCGGCCCAGCCGGTGGACGAGCTCGCGCGCCCGCGCCGACACCGCTTCGAGGGCCGGTCCCCGCACCGACACTACTTCGAGCGCATCGGCCAGGGCCCCGAGCCGGGTCCCGATCGCGTCGATCCGCTCCCGGGCCTCGCCCGGCATCGCAGCCCACTCGACCCGCTGGGCGGCTGCGGCCCCGACCGGGGCCGCAACAGGAACCGGAGCCGGGGCGAAGGCATCGGCCGCCGCGCGGGCCGCGGCCTCGAGATCCGCCGCCAGCCGCTCCACGTCCGGCGTATCCGGCGCGTCCGCCTGCATCGCCGCGCCGGTGTCGCGCACGAGCTCCAGAAGCTGCCCGCTGGTCAGCTCCACGCCGAAGAAGCGGGTGGTGACGTCGGGGATCTGGTGCGCTTCGTCGATGACCAGGGTGTCGGCGAGCGGAAGCAGCTCCGCGAACCCGTGCTCCCTGAGCGCCATGTCGGCGAACAGAAGGTGGTGGTTGACCACCACGACGTCCGCTTCCGCGGCGCGGCGGCGCGCATCGACGACGTGGCATCCGTCGAACATCGGACATTTCGATCCGAGGCAGTTGTCCGCCGTCGAGGTCACCGCGCGCCGGACCGGATCGTTCTCCGCGAGGTCCTCCACCTCCGCGAGATCGCCGCTCGGCGTCCGCGCCGCCCATCCCGAAAGCCCGGCCGCCCTCGCGGCCACCCCGGGCGGGGCGAGCCTCCCCGAGGCCAGCACCTGTTCGTAACGCCAGCGGCAGAGGTAGTTCGAGCGGCCCTTGAGCAACGCGATGCGCGGGTCGCGTCCGAGGGCGCGGCAGGCCAGCGGCAGGTCGCGGCCGAACAGCTTCTCCTGGAGATGGCGGGTGCCGGTGGAGACCACGATCCGGCCGCCGCCGGCGACGGCGGGAACGAGGTACGCGAGGGTCTTGCCGGTCCCGGTGCCGGCCTCGCAGATGAGGACGTCCCGCTGCGCCACGGCACGCTCGACCGCCGCGGCCATGGCCCGCTGCTCGGCCCGGGGCGCATACCCGGGCAGCAGTCCCGACAACGGGCCGGCCGCGGCGAAGATGCGGTCGCATGAAGCGGCGGCGTTCACGTTCCCCGTCCCGCCGCGTCACGGGCAAACGGATCGAGCGAAGCTGCGAGCGAGGCCGCCATTGCGCGACACCATCATGCGGGCACGAACGCGGTCACCGTGCCGGCGCGGGAGTGTAAGCCCCGCGGGGCAGCGCCGGAATCTCCGTGCAGCGGCCGTCCGGCGCCGGGGCGGCGGCGAGGGAGGCCGGTGGGGCCGGGGAGGACGGCGACTCGTACGCCGTCCACGGACGGGTCTCGAACCTCGATCGTTCCGCTGCTCCGCGAAGGGCCGCCGGACGGTATATCCTTCGACCGGGCCGGTGGTCCGGGCCACGTCATCGGCTCGTCGAGCCAGGAGCCGCCGATGTTCGATCTTCCGCCTGTCTCCCATGCGCTGGACGATGCGATCCGGCGCACCATCGATTCCAAGACCAAGCCGCTCGGCGCGCTCGGGACGGTGGAGACGCTGGCCGCGCGGATCGCCCGCATCCAGGGCACCCTCGCCCCGCGCCTGCATCGCTGCCGCCTCACCCTCTTCGCCGGCGACCACGGCATCGCGCGCGAGGGCGTCTCCGCCTATCCGCAGGCGGTGACGCGGCAGATGGTCGCGAACTTCCTCGCCGGTGGCGCCGCCGCCAACGTGTTCGCGCGCACGAACGGCGTGGACCTGTGCGTGGTGGACGCGGGCGTCGCCGGCGAGGCCATCGACGCCCCCGGGCTCGTATCGCGCCGGATCGGCGCGGGCACCCGCAGCTTCGCGGTCGAGCCCGCGATGACGGAGGAGCAGTGCGAGGAGGCGTTGCGCGCCGGCGACGAGTTCGGCGCGAACGTCGCGGCGGACGCCGCCGCGTTCGGCGAGATGGGGATCGCGAATACGTCGTCGGCCAGCCTGGTCGCGCACAAGCTCACCGGCATCGGGCTCGATGCCCTGATCGGCCGCGGCACCGGGCTCGACGACGCCGGGCTCGCCCGCAAGCACGCGGTGCTGGCGCGCGCCGCGTCCCGCACCGCGCCACGGCTCGACGCCCGCGGGGCGCTGTGCGAATACGGCGGCTTCGAGGTCGCGATGATGGCCGGCGCGATGATCGGTGCGGCCCGGGCCGGGGCGGTGGTGCTGGTGGACGGCTTCATCGCCGGCGTGGCGGCGCTGGCGGCGGTCGGTCTTGCCCCGGCGTTGCGGGACTACCTCGTCTTCGCCCACCGTTCCGCCGAGCCGGGCCACTGTGCGGTGCTCGACGCCCTCGGCGCGCGGCCGTTGCTCGACCTCGACATGCGCCTCGGCGAAGGCACCGGCGCATTGCTCGCGTGGCCGGTGCTCGAATGCGCGGCGGCGATGATGTCGGAGATGGCGAGCTTCGAGAGCGCGGGGGTGAGCGGGCCGGACGAATGAGGAACGAGCACGAGGCGCCCGTTCCGGGCAGGCCGGGGCCGGCGGACACATCCGGCGATGACGACCCGCGCGCGCGGAGCGCGCACGGCCGCCTCCGGCCGCCTCGCCGTCCTCATCGATGACGACCCGCACGCGCGAAGAGCTCACCGCCTTCCTGCTCGCGGTGCAGCTCCTCACGCGATGGCCGGTGCGCTCGCCGGCCCTCTTCTCCGAGACGCGGCTCGCCGCCTCGACCCGCTACTACCCGCTCGCCGGCGCCTTGATCGGCGCGTTCGCGGGAGGCGTGTTCTGGCTCGCCCACCTCGTCTTCCCGGTGGGTCTGGCCCTCGTCCTCTCCACCGCCGCCACCCTGCTCGCCACCGGCGCCCTTCACGAGGACGGGTTCGCGGACACCTGCGACGGCCTCGGTGGCGGCGCCACCCGCGAGCGCGCGCTGGAGATCATGCGCGACAGCCGGCTCGGCGCCTACGGCGCGGCGGGGCTGGGGCTGATGCTCGCGGCGAAGATCCTCGCCCTCGCCGCGGCGCCCCCCGCCGTGGTTCCGTGGCTGCTGATCGCGGCCCATGCCGCGAGCCGGTCCTCCGCGGTGGTGGCGATCGCGACCGGCGCCTACGTGCGGGATGCCGGCATCGCCAGGCCGGTCGCGGATGCGGTCGGGCCGGGCAACCTCGCGTTCGCACTGGCCACCGGGGCCGCGGTGGTCGGCCTGCTGTTCATGGTGGCCCTGCCGGTGGTGGTCCTCGCCGGCCTCGCCGGCCTCGTAGCGGGACATCTCGCCATGCGCGCCGCGTACGAGCGCAAGCTCGGCGGCTATACCGGCGACTGCCTCGGAGGCGTGCAGCAGATGAGCGAGCTCGGGATGTACCTCGGTGTGGTAGCGGCGATGTAGTCCGCATTTCCCGCTCGTACGCGGAGCGGAGATGGTCCGGACGCCACCCTCGACCCCGGGCCGAAAGGCATCCCGCCACTTTCCGAAACAGACGGGAGCGTTCGGACGGCATGCCCCTGATCCTGGTTCGCCACACACGACCGGCGGTCGCCGAGGGCATCTGCTACGGCATGACCGATCTGTCGCTCGCGCCCACGTTCCAAGAAGAAGCAGCGCGCATCATCGAGGCGCTGCCGCCCGCCGAAAGGCTGGTGACCAGCCCGTTGCGCCGCTGCCGCCTGCTCGCGGAGCGGATCGGCGCCGCGCGCAACCTGGCTCCCGTCATCGACGCGCGGCTTCGGGAGATGGACTTCGGCGCCTGGGAGGGCGTGCCCTGGGCGTCCATCCCCCGGGCGGAGCTGGACGCCTGGGCCGCGGACTTCCTGCACGCCCGCCCCCACGGGGGCGAGAGCGTGCACATGTTGCGCGAACGTACCGGGGCCGCGCTCGACGAGTACCGGCGAAGCGGCCTCTCGCACGTCGTCGTGACCCACGCGGGGGTCATCAAGGCCGCACGGGTGCACGGTGGGGAGCCGGAGGGGTGGAGGAGCAGCGTCGATTTCGGTGGGATGGTTCGTCTACCGGACGACTGATTTTCGCCGGTTGCCGGAAACGCGTACGCTTCGGTCGCCTCGACGATCGCCCTTCAACGGATGCAGGTCATGACCGGGGCGAGCCATGCCATGCGGCAAGCCGGCATGTGGAAGGTCGGCCGGCACACACGGATGCGTTCAACATGGGCGGCGTCCAGCCGGCGGCGGTCATCGCGTTCGAACAGCGCTTGCAGTCCCTTGTGGGTGAATTTCATGTCGGTCATCGTGACGTGGCGAGTCACGGTATCGGGCGAACCCGCCATCGATCCGAAAAACGGATGCTCTGCAATGGTCACGCCCCGCCCTTGAGGCTGACCGCAAGCCCCGCCGCCACGAAGTACACCCGCTCCACCACCCCGGCCACGGCCTGGTTGAGCCGGCCGGCGTGGTCGCGGAAGGCGCGGGCCATGGCGTTGTCCGGCACGATGCCGAGGCCCACCTCGTTCGCGACCAGCACCACCGAGCCGGAGGCGGCGGCGAGGGATTCGAGCAGGGCTTCCCGGGCGGCATCGACGTCGTGCCCGTGGTGCATGAGGTTGCCAATCCATACGGTCAGGCAATCGACCAGCAGGCAGGTCCGCGGAACGCTCTCCCGCCGTATCGCTTCCGCCAGTTCGACCGGCGCCTCCACCGTACGCCAGCCCTCCCCGCGCCGGGCGCGGTGGGCCTCGATCCTGCCCGCCATCTCGTCGTCCACGGGCTCGGCGGTGGCGACGTAGACGCACACCCTCCGGCCTTCCCGCGCCAGCTTCTCCGCAAACGCGCTCTTCCCCGACCGTGCCCCGCCAAGGACCAGGGTCGTGCCGTGGCCAGACCCGGCGGCGTTCACCGGTGCGCCCGCCCGCGCCCCGCACCGCTCGATGGTCCCCTCCCCGTGAAACCTCTTCCGGGAAGACCGGGGATTGCTCCGTCCTTTCGACGACGCGGCGTCGAGGACCGCAGGAATCGGCGACCCGCGTTTCCCCTCGTTCGCGGCAACGGAGCACCGGGACCACGATCCACGGCGCCTCGCCGGCTCATCGGGAAAGCCCCCCGGCCCGCAGGCGGACCCGCAGCCGCCGCAGGTCGTCGGACGGGACCGCCGCCGGCGTGAACACCAGGAAGTCGCGCCGGCCCGCCGCGAAGACTTCGAGCACGACGGCGGCCCGGAGCGAGAGGTGGACGACAGGCGGGGCGATCGCGATGGGCATCCCGTCCGCTCCGACCACCGCCCACGCATCGCCGTCGAAGCGGAGCCCGCGATACCGCCCGGCCGCCCTCCCCGGGCTCAGTCGCACCGCGAGCAACGCGACCCCGCCGGCCGCTTCCACCCCGCCGGCGACCCCGGCGCAGATCACCGCACCGCAGAGCGCTGCAAGCGACAGCACCTCGATCGCCCGATCCCGGGCGACCCGAATCGTGAACGTCCGACGGTCGATTGCCATCCCGCACACCTTCCCGCCATCCGCCGGGACGGTACCACGACCCGAGGCGGACTTCGGCCGGACGTGGAACATGCCGGCAACGAACGGAGCTGTCCGGATGTGAACCTCAAGTTTCGGGATTCAAAATACCTTGAATCAGGCGATGGATTCCCGCTTTCGCGGGAATGACGTCATTTCAGCGAGACACGTTACATTTACGCTGGCCGTGGCCGTCTGGCCGTCATTCCCGCGAAGCTTGTGCCCGCGAAAGCGGGTAGCGGGAGTCCATTTCGGTCAGCGAATCCTGAAACCCGAGGTGAAACGTTGCTTGCGCACGTGCCCGGAGTCATAATTTTTGCACTGCACAACATCGGAATACGTGGATCGAGGATGGCTCGGAGCCGACCGCTTTCGCCGCATCTCCAGGTCTACCGCCTGCCGCTTCCGGCGCTGACGTCCATCTCCCATCGGGCGACCGGAGTGCTGCTCGCCGCCGGGAGCCTGGTCCTCGTGTACTGGCTCGCCGCGGTCGCCAGCGGCCCCGATGCCTTCGCCGAGGCCCAGGCGCGGCTCGGCTCGCTGCCGGGGCGGGCGTTGCTGCTCCTTCTCACGTTCTCCCTCTTCTACCACCTCGGGAACGGCATCCGGCATCTGTTCTGGGATGCCGGGGTCGGGTTCGAGCTGCGCACCGCGCACGCCAGCGGCGTCGCGGTCATCGTGGCCGCGGTCGTCCTCACCCTGGCCACATGGGCGCTCGGCTACGCGATGCGCTGATCCGATGGCGCACTGATCCGATCATGAGCGTCCCTGCCGATCTTCGAACCCCTATCGCCCGCGCCCGCGGCCTCGGCTCCGCGAAGGAGGGCACGCGCCACTGGTGGATGCAGAGGCTCACCGCGATCGCGCTGGTCCCGCTCACGGTCTGGCTCGTGGCGTCCTTCGTCGCGATCGGGGCCGCGGACCATGCGCGGACGGTGCTCTGGATCCGCTCGCCGGCGGTCGGCATCGCGCTCCTCCTGACCATCGCCGCCCTCTTCCACCATGCGCAGCTCGGTATGCAGGTCGTCATCGAGGATTACGTCCACCGCGAGGGGAAGAAGCTGGCCGCGCTGATCGCGGTCAAGCTGCTCGCGGTCGCGCTCGCGGCGACCGCCGCGTTCATGGTGCTGAAGATCGCCCTCGGGAGCTGAGCCGATGCCGCCGGCCTGCCTCACCTTCAATCACGAGCACGACGTCGCCCGCGATCCGGGCGGCGCCCCCGGGAGCTGAGTCCATGTCATCCGCCTATCCCGTCGTCGAGCACCGGTACGACGTGGTGGTCGTCGGCGCGGGCGGTGCGGGCTTGCGCGCGACCCTCGGCCTCGCGGCCCAGGGGCTGTCCACCGCCTGCGTGACCAAGCTCTTCCCCACCCGCAGCCACACCGTCGCGGCCCAGGGCGGCATCAGCGCCGCGCTCGGCAACATGGGAGAGGACGACTGGCGCTGGCACATGTACGACACGGTGAAGGGCTCCGACTGGCTCGGCGACCAGGACGCGATCGAGTACATGTGCCGCGAGGCGATCCCCGCGGTGATCGAGCTGGAGCATTTCGGGGTCCCGTTCTCGCGCACCGAGGACGGGCGGATCTACCAGCGTCCCTTCGGCGGCATGACCACCCACTACGGCGAGGGCACCGCCCAGAGGACCTGCGCGGCGGCGGACCGCACCGGCCACGCGATCCTCCACACGCTCTACCAGCAGAGCCTCCGGCACGATGCCGGGTTCTTCATCGAGTACTTCGCGCTCGACCTGCTGATGGACGACGACGGCGCCTGCCGCGGGGTGCTGGCCTGGAACCTCGACGACGGCACCCTGCACCGCATCCGCGCCCACACCACGGTGCTCGCCACCGGCGGCTACGGCCGGACGTACTTCTCCTGCACCTCCGCCCACACCTGCACCGGCGACGGCAACGCCATGGCCCTGCGCGCCGGCCTGCCCCTGCAGGACATGGAGTTCGTCCAGTTCCACCCCACCGGGATCTACGGCTCCGGCTGCCTCATCACCGAGGGCTCGCGCGGGGAAGGCGGCTACCTGACGAACTCCGAGGGCGAGCGCTTCATGGAGCGCTACGCCCCCAACGCCAAGGATCTGGCGTCGCGCGACGTGGTGAGCCGCGCGATGACCATCGAGATCCGCGAAGGCCGCGGGGTCGGGGAGCACAGGGACCACATCTTCCTGCACCTGGAGCATCTGGGGCCGGAGGTGATCCGGGAGCGGCTGCCGGGGATCTCCGAGACCGCGCGGATCTTCGCGGGGGTGGACACCTCGCGGGAGCCGATCCCGGTCCTCCCCACCGTGCACTACAACATGGGCGGGGTCCCGACCAACTTCCACGGCGAGGTGGTGACCCTGGCCGGGGACGATCCGGACGCGGTGGTGCCCGGCCTGATGGCCATCGGCGAGTGCGCCTGCGTCTCGGTGCACGGGGCGAACCGGCTCGGCTCCAACTCCCTGCTCGACCTCGTGGTGTTCGGCCGGGCCGCCGCGAAGCGGTGCGGCGAGCGTATCGAGGCGGGCAGCCTCCACCCGCCGCTGCCGGACGGAGCGGAGGACCGCATCCTGGACCGCTTCGACCGGCTGCGCCACGCGCGGGGCGGCGAGCCCACCGCCGCGCTGCGGCTGCGGATGCAGCGCGTGATGCAGAACCACGCCGCGGTGTTCCGCACCGGCGACACCCTCGACGAGGGATGCCGCCTCATCGGCGACGTGCACGGGGCGTTCGCGGACGTGCGCGTCGAGGACCGGAGCCTGGTGTGGAACTCCGACCTCGCCGAGACCCTGGAGCTGGAGAACCTGCTCGGACAGGCGGTGGTGACGATGCACTCGGCCGCGAACCGCACCGAGAGCCGCGGCGCCCACGCGCGCGAGGACCATCCGGAGCGCGACGACGATCGATGGCTGAAGCACACCCTGGCCTGGCTCGACGGACAGGGCGTCCCGCGGATCGGCTACCGCCCGGTCCACATGTACACCCTGACCAACGACACGAAGGTCATCCCGCCCCGGGCGCGGGTCTACTGAGAGCGAGTTTCGGGATTCGCCGACCGAAATGGATTCCCGCTTTCGCGGGAATGACGTCATTTCAGCGAGACACGTTACTTTTACGCTGGCCGTCATTCCCGCGAAAGCGGGAATCCATCGCCTGATTCAAGGTATTTTGAATCCCGAAACTTGAGTACTGAGGAGGGATCCGGCATGGCGCAGTTCACGCTTCCGGCAGGCTCGACCGTCCGTGCAGGCAGGACCTGGCCGGCCCCCGTCGCTGCGAAGCGGCCGAAGACGTTCGTCGTCTACCGCTACGACCCGGACTCGGACGAGAACCCGCGGCGCGACCGCTACACCATCGACCTGGCGGACTGCGGGCCGATGGTTCTCGACGCCCTCATCGGGATCAAGAGCGGGATCGACTCCACCCTGACCTTCCGGCGATCCTGCCGGGAGGGGATCTGCGGCTCCTGCGCGATGAACGTCGGCGGGCGCAACGGCCTCGCCTGCATCAGCGCCATCGAGGACTACCCCGGCGACGTCGCCGTCCACCCGCTGCCGCACCTGCCGGTGGTGAAGGACCTCGTGCCGGACATGTCGCATTTCTACGCGCAGTACGCCTCGATCGAGCCCTGGATGCGCTCCCGTCCGTCCCCGCCGGACCGCGAACGGCCCCAGTCGAAGGAGGAGCGCGAGAGGCTGGACGGGCTCTACGAGTGCATCCTCTGCGCCTGCTGCTCCACGAGCTGCCCCAGCTACTGGTGGAACGGCGACCGCTACCTCGGCCCCGCCGTCCTGCTCCAGGCCTACCGGTGGCTGGTCGACAGCCGCGACGAGGCGGCCGGGGAGCGGCTGGACGATCTGGAAGACCCGTTCCGGCTCTACCGCTGCCACACCATCATGAACTGCACCACGGCGTGCCCGAAGGGGTTGAACCCGGCGAAGGCGATCGCCGGGATCAAGAGGATGATGGTGGGGCGCGGCATCTGATCGGTTCACGGAGCCGTTGCCCGCCGCGGCTCGGGCCGCCCTCGTGCAGCAGCTCCCGATCGCGACGTGACCCGGTGCGGAGGCGCCGGTGGTACGCGGCGAGGCCCTCGTGAAGCAACCCCGGAGCGCCCCGTGACCCGACGGATGCGGCTCGACCGGGCGCGCTGGCGTTGCCGGCGCGGGATGAAGGAGCTCGACGTCCTGCTCGGACGCTTCGCCGCCCGCGCCCTGGAAGACCTCGACGACGCCGAGCTCGACGCGCTGGAACGCCTGCTCGGGCAGCCGGACCGGGACCTCCACGCCTGGCTGGTGTCGGAGCCGAGGTCCCCGGTACCGCCGGAGATGGAAGGGATCGTGGCGCTCGTGCACTCCTGGGCGGTGGGGGTGCGGTGAGCCGGAACCGGCGTCGATGGGGTAAACTGCCCCTATGAGCCCGAGATGCAGACTGCCCGCCGTCATACGCTCCGACCCGGCCATCCCTCCCCCTGAACGTCCCCTCTCCGGGCTCCTCTTCGTCGTCCTGCCCACTGCCGCGTTGCTGCTGGCGAACGTTCTGCGCGCCTACTTTCCCGGCCGGGCCATGGACGTCCTGTTCGGCGTAGCGATCCTGGGGCTGGGCTCGTCGCTGTGGCGTCATCGTGCTCCGTGGCCGCGGGCGACCCTCCTGTGCTTCGCCTCCCTCGCGGCTCTTTACGGCCTTGGCCTGGCCATGGAGCTCGACCTTGAACGGAAGCTCAGCCTTGAAGGCGCGCGAAACCTCGCCGCCATCCTGTGCGCGGCCCTCATCTTCCTGTTCGGGTTTCGAAACGCCCCGGAGCTGGCCCGGCATCGCAGCCTGGCCGCGATGCTCCTGATCGGCGCCGTAGCACTCGTTCCCCTGTACCTGGCGGCACCCATGGGCCTTCACCCGAGCTCGATCGCGGGGGGGCTCGGCTATTCGCTTCTCGCCGCCGGATTGATCCTCACCGCTCACGGCCGGCCGGCGTGGGCGCACGTCTCGTTCGGGCTGGCCGTCGCCGTCGGCCTCGCCTTCGGCAGCCGCTCGCTGGCGCTGGCGGTGCTGGCGGGCTACGCATCGTACTGGGCCGGGAAGTTCGTCCTGCGAGACCGGATGCGGACGACGGGGATGGCCGTATGCCTCGGTCTCCTGGTCTGTGCGCCGATCTTCCTGTTGTCCGCGGTCCGCTCCATGCCGATGCTGGATGATCTCGACGATCTCGCCCGGGCCCTTACCGGCAAGAACATCGACAGTGGGCGCGAGGTGTTGTGGAACGTGGCGCTGTCGCGTATCGCGGAAGCGCCCTGGCTCGGGTATGGGCCGGACGCCGATCTGGGTTCGTCGAGCGAACGACCCGAGGTGCCGACCGACAGGTGGCAGGCGGGGGCATCGTCCTGCGTGGAGCAGAACAGTCCCGGCCTTGCCGCGGACTGTCTCCTGCTGCTCGAAGTGTGGCCCATCCTGGCCGGACCGGACTGGGACTCCCGAAGGGGGTGGTCATGGACTGCGCACAGGCCGCTTGACGAATGGCCGGGCGTCGGTCTGGGCGGCAAGCCGCCACGCGTGATCGGATTGCGTCTGATCAATACCGGCTTGAGCGGACACATCCCGCCGGAGATGGCGGAGCTCGGCAGCCTGCGAATTCTCGATCTGTCGCACAACCGGCTCACCGGACCCATCCCGCCGGAGCTGGGAAAGCTGGCCTCTCTCTCGGAGCTGCAGTTGCAGAACAACCGGCTGAGCGGCGTGGTGCCGGCGACCCTGGCGCAGCTCGACCGGTTGAACATACTGCGCTTGAGCCACAACAGGTTCGCCGCTCCCGTTCCGGCCGCGCTCTACACCGTGGCGGACCACGACCTCGCCGCGCACCTGCTCTGCCTGCCCATGCCCCTGACTCCACCCGCATTGCGCGCGGACTGCGCCATCCTCCTGGCCATGCGGGACGTCCTGGCCGGCGATGCCTGGCTCAACTGGGAGCAATCCCTGCCCATCGGTTCCTGGCAGGGCGTCAAGCTGGGCGGCGAGCCCTTGCGCGTGACCGGATTGTATCTGGCCGATGCACGCTTGAACGGACGCATCCCGCCGGAGCTGGCGGAGCTCGATGGCTTGTCTCTTCTCGACTTGGCGCGCAACCGGCTCACCGGACCCGTCCCGCCGGCGTTGGGCCTTCTCGAGAACCTGGTGGAGCTACGGATCGAGAACAACCGCTTGAGCGGTCCGATCCCCGAGCTGCGCCTCTCGAACCTGTCGTTTGCAAGCCTCGGCGGCAACGACTTCGGCGATACCGGCCACTCGGCCGGCATTCCCGGAGATTCCGCGTCGGTGCCGGCCGAGACGGGCGGCGGCCCCATGAGGGCGGCGTCGCCGGTGCCGGAGACGGTCGGGAAGGACCTCTTCTGCCGTCCGTCCGCTTCACCCCCGGAGCTGCTCGCCGATTGCAAGGTACTTCTCGCCGCCCGCACCGCGTTGGCCGGCGACGGTGCGGCGCCGCTGCTCAACTGGGCGGACTCGATACCCATCGCTTTCTGGCGCGGCGTGACGCTCGGTGCGGAGGCATCGACACGGGTGGTCGCGGTGGATCTGTCACGGATGGACTTGAGCGGACGCATCCCCCCGGAGCTCGGCAAGCTGGACGGGTTGCGTTCGCTGCGGCTGCATCGCAACCGGCTCGGCGGGCCGATTCCATCCGAGCTGGGGGCGCTCGGAAACCTGCGGGAGCTGGCGCTCGGGATGAATGCCCTGACCGGCCCCGTACCGCCGGCATTGGGAAAGCTCGAGCAGCTACGGCTTCTCTACCTGCGCCGGAACCGTCTCACCGGCCCCATTCCGCCGGAGCTCGGGAAGCTTTCGCATCTGCAAGCGCTCGCGCTCGGCGGCAATGCGCTCGAAGGGGCCGTGCCGGCGGCGTTGGCGGCGCACGAGGGCCTGGCGGTTCTGCGTCCGGGCGCCGGCGATGCATCGGTTGCCGGGGAGGACAGGAACGCTCCACCGCTCGGGCGGCTTTGCCTGCCCCCGGTGCTGGGCGATGCGAAGCTGTTGGCAGATTGCAAGGTACTCCTCGACGTTCGCGACCGGTTGGCGGGTGACGCGCTGCTCGACTGGAGCGTGGATACACCCGTAGACGTCTGGCAAGGCGTGACGGTGGGCGGCAGTCCGAAGCGCGTGGTGGCCGTCGAGTTGCCCGGGATGGAGCTGAACGGCCGGCTGCCGACGGAGCTGGCGAAGCTGGAGCGACTCGTGTCACTGCGCCTGCAGGACAACCAGCTGACCGGTATCTTCCCCCCCGCGCTGGGCCGTCTCGCAGAGCTTGCGGTTCTGGAGGTGGACGGCAACGACCTCGTCGGTTGTATGCCGCCTGCTCTGGCCAGGAGGGCGCGGAGCCGCAACCTGGAGGTGGGTTTGCTGTGTGTTCCGTCCGCTTGGGCCAAATCGAAGCTCAACGACGACATGGCCGCACTGATGGGTGTACGCGACGTTCTGACAGGCAGCGCGGCGCTGAACTGGGACTTCGCCCGCCCCGTGGCCGAATGGCAGGGCGTCACCGTGGGGGGCGAGCCGCCGCGGGTGGTGGCGCTCGACCTGTCGCGGATGGAGCTCGACGGCTCCATCCCGCCGCAGCTCGCCGCCTTGGAGCAGCTCGTGGAGCTGCGCCTCGGGGACAACCGGCTTGCCGGCCCCATCCCGCCGCAGCTTGGCGGCCTGGAGCGGCTGCACTGGCTCGATCTGAGCGGCAACCGGCTCACCGGCCCCATCCCGCCGCAGCTTGGCGGCCTGGGGCGGCTGCGCTGGCTCGATCTGAACGACAACCGGCTCACCGGCTCCGTGCCGCTGGAACTCGGCAATCTGCAGCTCTTGATCCGCCTGCGGGCCGAGAACAATCGACTCCACGGCGACCTCGGCGACCTGTTCAAGGCGCTGGCGGGACTGACCGGGCTGAGGTCCGTGTGGCTGCATGGAAACGACGTTACCGGCCATATGCCACTCAAGTTCTGGCACGCCAACCCGAGGATCAACGCCGCGCTCGTACACCCTTTTCGCTGGGAGTCGGACGGCGACGCACAAGGTTCCGAAACAAGGCCGTTCGGCGCGCTGATCGCCGAAATCGGCAGGCGGGTGCCGACGTCGAGGTCGACTCCCAAGATAAACGTGTCGGCTCACAACCTCTTTCTGCAGGTCGGGGTGCAGAGGGGTGTCATCGGCATTGCGGTGCTGGCTGCGCTGTTCACCACCCTGATCCTCGGCTTGGCGGCGTCACGGGAGGAGGTGATCGAGCCGGCACGACGCCTCGCGCTGGCCGCAATGGTCACGGTGATCGTCCACAGTACCTTCGAGGTGTTCCTGCTGCAGAACAACGTCGTCGTATCGACCATCGCCTGGCTGCTGATCGGCCTCGGAGCGGGCGTGGCTCGCGCCGGTGTGCGTCGTTCCTCGACGTGAGAGGCCGACCGATGTTGCCGGACACCACCTGCCCGGCTTCGCAGGGAACCACGGGTGGCAGCAGACGCTTGCCGGCCTTTCCGGGGATCGGGGATCGCTTTTGCCGGAACCCTCGGCCGGCGGGACCAGGTGCGATCCGGTCGAGCTGCTTCGTCCTTCCGCTTGGGACGCGGCACGAGTTGTGAGATGGTTCCGCCATGGATCGGAAACAGGACTTCGAACGGATGCACCCCGGCGGACACACCATGGACCATGCCACTCCCGCCCCGGGGGACGGCGGAGCGGGTGCGATGCTCCGCGGAGAAGCCGTCGCCCGGCTCGGCTCCCTCGCCGTGCTGCGGGCCTCGGGCGCCGATGCGCTCTCCTTCCTCCAGGGCCAGCTCACCGCCGACGTCGGCGAGGTCGACGCGGCGGCATCCCGGCTCGCCGCGTGGTGCTCGCCCAAGGGCCGGGTGCTCGCGACGTTCCGCCTCCTCGCCGATCCGGCCGGTGGCGGATACCTGCTCGTCTGCGAGCGCTGGTTCGTCGCGAAGCTGCTCGCGCGCCTGCGCATGTTCATCCTGCGCGCGGACGCGCGGATCGACGACGTGAGCGGCGAGCTCGGGGTCGCGGGCATCGCCGGCACGCGCGCCCTCCCGGATCGGGTCGCGGCATGGGCGCGTACCGCCGGCGCCGACGACGCCGCGGTGTTCGAGGAGACCGCAATCGCCCGGGCGCCGGGCCGCCATCCCCGCTTCATCGTCGCGGGGCCGCACCTGTCCATCGCATCGATCGCGGCGCCTCGCGAGGACCGTGTACGACGGGCCGACGACCGCGCCTGGCGTCTCGCGGACATCTGCGCCGGCGTCGCGTGTATCGGCGAGGACACGTCCGATGCCTTCCTGCCGCAGATGCTCGACCTGGACCGGCTCCGCGCGGTGAGCTTCGAGAAGGGATGCTACGTCGGCCAGGAGATCGTCGCGCGCACCCAGCACCTCGGCCGCATCAAGCGCCGCGCCTGCGTGGGCCGGACCGATGCCGCCGTCGCCGCCGGCGATCCGATCGTGGACGCGGCCCGCGGCGAGGCCCCGAAGGTCGGCGAGGTGGTCGCCGCGCAACCGCATCCGGACGGCGGACATGCCGCCTTGGTCGTGCTCAACCTCGATTCCGCGGCCTCCCCGGCGTTGCGCGTGGGCCGATCCGGCGGCGCCCCGGTGCGAGTCTCGCCCCCCGACTCCCTGGAGCCTTCCGGCTGAATCCGCGCATGATCCGGCGGAGCCGTCATCGGCCGGCCACCGGATCGAGAGACCGATCGGCGCATCGACTTGTCGGTCCATGTCCGTGTGCCAAGGGATACGTCGAGCAAAGAGTCGAGTGACCGGCACGCCTTCATGCCGACCGATACGACGTCCCGCGCCTGCTCTTCCTCTCCGGGGACCGCCCCCGGCTCCGTTTCCGTTCCCGCGAAGGCCAGGATGAGCGGGACGGTCGCCACCGGGGATTTCACGCCGGCGTGGTGGCTGCCCGGCCCGCACCTGCAAACCATCTGGCCGGCGCTGGCCCGGCGGACGCCATCGGCGCCGATCACGCGGGAGCGCTTCGAGCTTCCGGACGGGGACTTCGTCGATCTGGACCGGGCGGGCGAATCCGGGCCTATCGTCGTCATCCTGCACGGACTCCAGGGATCGAGCCGGTCCTCATACGCCCGCGGCCTGCTCGGCGCGTTCCACCGGCGCGGCTGGCGCGGCGTGGTCATGCACTTCCGGGGATGCAGCGGCGAGCCGAACCGCCTCCCCCGTACCTACCATTCCGGCGAAACCGGGGACTTCGGGCATGTCGTGCGGAGCTTGCGCGAACGGCATCCGTCCGTGCCGCTGGCGGCGGTGGGCTTCTCCCTGGGAGGCAACGTCCTGCTGAAATGGCTCGCCGAGCGCGGCGGGGCCGCGGAGGTCGCGGCGGCGGTGGCGGTGTCCGTCCCCTTCCGCCTGGACCGGGCCGCGGACCGGCTCGAGCGCGGGCTCTCACGGATGTACAAGCGCCACCTCATCGCGGATCTGCGGCGGGCGGTGCTGCGGAAGTTCCGGCATCGGCCGGGACCGCTGGATCTCGAGGCGGTGCGCCGCGAGGGGAGCTTCCGCGGCTTCGACAACCGGGTCACCGCTCCGCTGCACGGCTTCCGCGATGCCGGGCATTACTACGACGTGGCGAGCTGCCGGCGGTACCTGCACGACGTCGCCCGCCCGACGCTGATCGTCCACGCCCTCGACGACCCGTTCATGACCCCCGACGTCGTCCCGAGCCGCGAAGAGCTCTCGCCCTTCATTCGTCTCGAGCTCAGCGCCGGGGGCGGGCATACGGGTTTCGTAGACGGGGGTGCGCCGTGGTCGGCGCGCTACTGGCTGGAGGACCGGATCCCCCGCTTTCTCGGCGGGCATCTCGACCCCGTTGGCCACGGCTCCTCGCGGCCACCCTGAGCAGATGCCTGCGCTCCCGGGCTCCGGGCGGCGATTCCCGCCGGCGCCCGGACCCGGATTGCGTGACCGGGATTTCGCGGATTCGGGCGCTCGCCCGGGCGGACCGCCGGCAGAGCCGGGGAGCCGCGGCAGCCGGCCCGCGGGGACCGCCTACAGCTTCCGCGACTCCCGCGGCACCGCCTTCATGCTCAGGCGGATGCGCCCCTGCTTGTCGACCTCCAGCACCTTGACCTTCACGCGATCGCCTTCCCGGAGCTTGTCGCTGACCTTCTCGACCCGCTCCTCCGAGATCTGCGAGATGTGGACGAGTCCGTCGCGGCCGGGGAGGATGTTGACGAAGGCGCCGAAGTCCATGAGCTTCGCGACCCGGCCCTCGTAGATGGTGCCGACCTCGACGTCCGCGGTGATCTGCTCGATGCGGCGCCGCGCTTCGAGGCCCGCCGCGGCGTCCACCGACGCGATCTTCACGGTGCCGTCGTCGCTCACGTCGATGGTGGCGCCGGTCTCCTCGGTCAGCGAGCGGATGACGCTGCCGCCCTTGCCGATGACGTCGCGGATCTTCTCCGGGTGGATCTTGAACGAGATGATGCGCGGCGCGAACACCGACATGTCCGCGCGCGGGGCCGCCAGCGTCGCGTTCATCCGGTCGAGGATGTGGAGCCGGCCTTCGCGCGCCTGCACCAGGGCGGTCTCCATGACTTCGCGGGTGATCCCGTCGATCTTGATGTCCATCTGCAATGCGGTGACGCCCTCGGCGGTTCCCGCGACCTTGAAGTCCATGTCGCCGAGATGGTCCTCGTCGCCCATGATGTCGGAGAGCACGACGAACGCATCGCCCTCCTTGATGAGCCCCATCGCGATCCCGGCCACCGGCGCCGCCACCGGCACCCCCGCGTCCATCAGCGAGAGGCTGGTGCCGCATACCGTGGCCATCGAGCTCGATCCGTTCGATTCGGTGACCTCGGACACCACCCGCACGACGTAGGGGAAGTCGTCCATGCTCGGCATGACCGCCTGGATGGCCCGCTTCGCCAGCCGCCCGTGGCCGATCTCCCGGCGCCGGGGCCCGAGCATCCGCCGGGTCTCGCCGACGCAGAACGGCGGGAAGTTGTAGTGCAGCATGAAGGGCTCGCGGCGCTCGCCTTCGATCGCGTCCACGATCTGGGCGTCGCGGGTGGTGCCCAGGGTAGTGGTCACGATGGCCTGGGTCTCGCCGCGCGTGAACAGGGCGGAGCCATGGGTGCGGGGCAGGAGCTTGACGCGGCTGGCGACGTCGCGCACCACGGCAGGGCCGCGGCCGTCGATGCGTTTCTCGCCGGCGAGGACGGTGCCGCGCACGATCGACTTCTCGATCTTCTCGAACGCCTCGCGAACCTCGGCCTCCGGCCAGTGGCCCTCCTCGTCCCCGGCGAGCGACTCGACCGCCGCGCTGCGGACCTCGCCCACGCGGGCGCGGCGCTCGATCTTGTCGACGACTCGATACGCCTCCCTGATGCCGGACCCCGCGTTCGAGCGGACCGCCTCGGCCAGCGCCTCGTCGGCAGGGGGCGCCGTCCATTCCCACCTGGGCTTCCCCGCCTCCGCAGCCAGCGCTTCGATCGCGCCGATCGCGGCCTGCATCCGCTCGTGGCCGAACATCACCGCATCGAGCATCACCGACTCGCCCAGCACCTTCGCCTCCGACTCGACCATCAGCACCGCGCTCTTCGTACCCGCGACGACGAGGTCCAGGTCCGACGCCGCGGTCTGCTCGAAGGTCGGGTTGAGCACGAACTCCCCGCGAATGTAGCCGACCCGCGCCGCCCCGACCGGACCGTCGAACGGCAGGCCCGACACCGCGATCGCGGCGGAGGCGCCGATCAGCGCCGGGATGTCGGGGTCGATCTCGGGGTCGAGCGAGAGCACGGTGGCGATCACCTGCACTTCGTTGCGGAAGCCGTCCGGGAACAGGGGGCGCAGCGGACGGTCGATGAGGCGCGACGTGAGCGTCTCCTTCTCCGTCGGCCGCCCTTCGCGCTTGAAGAATCCGCCGGGTATCTTGCCCGCGGCATACGTCTTCTCGACGTAGTCCACCGTCAGCGGGAAGAAGTCCCGGCCCGGAAGCGGCGTCTTCGACCCGACGACGGTGGCCAGCACCGTGGTGTCGCCGAGGCTCGCGAGCACCGCGCCGGATGCCTGGCGGGCGATCTCGCCCGTTTCCAGTACGAGATCGCGGGGGCCGAACGGAATCGTTTGCTTGATGGGTGTCATGGGCTCAACCTTGCAAAGCGCGGCGGAGCGCCCGATCCGGGCGCCGGGCGCGCGTCATGGGAGTGATGGCGAGAGGAATGGCAACGTGGGCGAGGTCATCATCGGTCGATGGTGACGTCGCGAGCTGGATCAGCGGCGCAGGCCGAGCTTTGCAATGAGCGCCCGATACCGCTCGACGTCCTTGCGCCGGAGGTAGTCGAGCATCTTGCGTCGCTGGCTGACGAGCTTCAGCAGACCCTGGCGGGAGTGGAAATCGTGCGAATGCGCGCGGAAGTGCTCGGTCAGGTGCGCAATCCGGCGCGAGAGCAACGCCACCTGGACCTCGGGCGACCCCGTATCCCGCTCACCGCGCTTGTGCTCCTCGACGATTTCCGTTTTCTGGACCGCGGACAACGACATCGATTCCATCCTCTCTCGCGAAAGGCGCGCATTCTAACCGCGACGGGCCCGCCTAACAAGATTCGGCGAAGTCTCGGAGACTTCGACAACCTGTTGATAAATAATTGGTTTTTATCAGACCGACGCGAAGAGCCGGCGCGGGGCGATCCGGCCGTCGTCCAATACCTCGCCAACGCCGATGAATCCCGCGCGCTCCGAGTGGATCCGCACCCAGCCCTCCGTGGGGGAATGCGGCACCAGAACCGGCTGCCCCTTGCGGAGGTAGAATGCGACGCCCTCGGTCAGCCGCACGCTCGGCCACTGGGAGACCGCCGCCTCCATCGGCCGCAACGATGCATCGAGAGCGGCCGGGCCACCCTCTCTCAGCGACTCGATGGTGGCCACGTCCAGCATGTCGTCGGCGGTGAAAGGGCCGACACCGATCCGTCGCAACGCCACCACGCTCGCACCGCACCCGAGCACGGTCCCGAGGTCCTCGGCCAGGGTACGGACGTAGGTTCCCTTCGAGCACAGCACCTCTACTTCGATACGCTCGCCTTCGGTACGCAGCACCTCGAAACGGTGGATGGTGATCCCGCGCGGCTGCCGCTCGACCACGATGCCTTCGTGCGCGAGCTGGTAGAGGCGCCTTCCCTTGTGCTTCAGCGCCGAGTGCATCGGAGGAACCTGCTCGATCTCGCCGCGGAACCGGGCCACCGCGCGCTCGATCTCCTTTGCCGGAAACACCGGCACCGGACGGCGCGAGACCACCTCTCCCTCCGCGTCGCCGGTGGACGTCGTCACCCCGAGCAGGAACGTGGCGACGTAGTGCTTGTCGGCGTTCAGCAGGTACCCGGAGAGCTTGGTCGCTTCACCGAAGCAGATCGGCAGGGCCCCGCTCGCGAGCCGGTCGAGGCTGCCGGTATGCCCGGCCTTGCGCGCGCGGTAGAGCCGCTTGACGTGCTGGAGCGCCTCGTTCGAGCTCATCCCGACGGGCTTGTCGAGAACGAGGATGCCGTTGACCGCCCGGCCGCGGGATCGTCGCATCGTCCCGATCCTTCAGCACGGCTCGCCATCGGCGGGACGAGCCGCCATGGCCGCCCCATCGATCAGCGCGTCGATCCGAAGCGCGCGTTCGAGGGTTCGATCATGCTCGAACACCAGGCGCGGCAAGCGGCGCATGCGGACCCGGCGGCCAAGGCGCGAGCGCAGAAATCCGGCCGCGCGGTTCAGTGCCTCCACCGACGCGTCGCCGTCGGTCCCGCGAGCCGGCGTCACCAGCACCCTGGCATGGCACATGTCGGGGGAGAGGTCGATCCCCGACACCGTCACCTCGCCCACCCTCGGGTCCGCCACCTCGTGGGCGACGAGAAGCGCGATCTGGCGCTGGAGCTGATCCGCCACCCGGATCGATCGGCTGTAGCCGGTGTGTCCCATCCTCTGCCATGCCTCGCCATCCGGCGAATCACACCGTGCGCTGAAGCTGTATGCGTTCGTAGACCTCGATCTGGTCTCCCGCCTTGACGTCGTTGTAGTTGCGGACCCCGATCCCGCACTCGGTCCCCGCGCGGACCTCGGCGACGTCGTCCTGGAACCGGCGCAGCGACTCCAGCTCCCCTTCGTAGATGACCACGCTGTCGCGCAGCACCCGGATCGGATTGCTTCTGCGCACCACGCCCTCGGAGACCCGGCAACCCGCGATGTTGCCGAACCGCTTCGATCGGAAGACGTCCCGTACCTCGGCGATGCCGACGATCGTCTCCCTGATCTCCGGCTCGAGCATGCCGCTCATCGCCTGCTTCACGGTGTCGATGACCTCGTAGATCACGCTGAAGTAGCGCAGATCCACCAGCTCCGCTTCGATGACCCGGCGCGCGGCGGCATCCGCACGCACGTTGAAGCCGACGACGATGGCGTTCGAGGCGACCGCGAGGTTCGCATCGGTCTCGCTGATGCCTCCCGCCGCGGCCGATACCACGTTGACCTTCACCTCCTCGGTCGAGAGCTGGGTCAGCGCGTCGCGAAGCGCCTCGACCGAGCCCTGGACGTCGGCCTTGAGGATGATGTTGAGGGTATGCGTCCCGCCCTCCTTCATCTGCTCGAAGACGTTCTCGAGCTTCGCCGCCTGCTGCCGGGCAAGCCGGATCTCGCGATGCTTCCCGTACCGGAAGCTCGCGATCTCGCGCGCCTTGCGCTCGTCGGTGACGACCACCGCCTCGTCGCCCGCATCCGGCGGCCCGGACAACCCCAGCACCTCCACCGGCATGGACGGACCCGCCGAGAAGGTCTCGGCGCCCGTCTCGTCGAACAGCCCCCGGACACGACCGAACTCCTGGCCGGCGAGGAGGATGTCCCCCTTCGCGAGCCGGCCCGACTGCACGAGCACGGTGGCCACCGGGCCACGCCCGCGCTCGATCCGGGATTCGACGACGACGCCGTGGGCAGGACCTTCCGCGGGTGCGGAAAGCTCCAGCACTTCCGCCTGGAGGCCGATGGCTTCGAGCAGGTCGTCCACGCCCTGGCCGGTCAGGGCCGAGACGTCCACGAACATGGTGTCTCCGCCCCAGTCTTCGGGGACCACCTCGTGGCCGGAGAGGGATTGGCGGATCCGCTCCGGGTCCGCATCCTCCCGGTCGATCTTGTTGACGGCGACCACGATGGGCACGTCCGCCGCCTTGGCATGGGCGATCGCCTCGACCGTCTGGGGCATGACCCCGTCGTCCGCCGCGACCACCAGCACCACGATGTCCGTGGCCCGGGCGCCGCGCGCCCGCATCGCGGTAAACGCCGCGTGTCCCGGCGTGTCGAGAAAGGTGACGTTCCCCCGCGGGGTTCCGACGTGGTAGGCGCCGATGTGCTGGGTGATGCCGCCGGCCTCCCCGGCTGCGACCTTCGCAGTCCGGATGGAGTCGAGAAGCGAGGTCTTGCCGTGATCGACGTGGCCCATGACGGTCACCACCGGGGAGCGGGGCGCTGCCGTGCGCTCGCCTTCGTCGCCCGCCTGCAACACCTCTTCCTCGATGGAGCTCTCCTTGACCGGCTTCGGGACATGGCCGAGCTCCTCGACGACGATCACCGCGGCGTCCTGGTCGATGACCTGGTTGATGGTCACCATCATGCCGAGCCCCATGAGCGCCTTGATCAGCTCGGTGGCCTTGATCGACATCTTCTGCGCGAGATCTCCCACCGTGATGGTCTCGGGAATGTCGACCTCGCGCACCATCGGAGCGGTGGGCATCTCGAAGCCGTGGCGCGCGGGCTGGGTACGCGCCACCGGGCGGGATTTCTGCTTCTTGCGGCGGCGGCCCGCCTTGTCGCTCGCGACGTGCAGCTCCTCGCGGCTTCTCCGCCCGCGCTCGCGCCGGCCACCGCGCTCGCGGCCGTCGCCGCGGTCCCCACGCTTCGAGTCGGGGCGGCGCGAGGACGGCGCCGGAGCCGGCTTGGCGGAATGCGGCTTGACGGGAGACGCCGGCGCGGGGGTGGAAGTCCCGGGGGTGGCAGGAGCCGCGATCACCGCTGCTTCGGCCACCGGAGGCGCGGCGGCGGAAGGATCGGGCACCGGCTCCGGCCCGGGCTCGTCGATCGGGACGCGCTTCTTCTTCTCGGTCTCGCCCAGCCTGCGGAGCGCCTCCGCCTTCTCCCGCGCCTCCACTTCCGCCCTCAGGGTCTCGTCGAGCTCCTGCTGATGGCGCTTCGCCTCTTCCTGCAACGCGCGCTTCGCGGCGTCCATGCGGGCCTTGGCGCTGCCCTCTTCCCCGGCCGCGGCAACCCCGGTGTCGGGTCGCGGACCGGCGCCCGGCATGTGCGCGCGGCGTCTGCGCGTCTCGACGGTCACCGTCTTCCTGCGGCCCTGCGGCGAGGCGATCTTCAGTTCGCTCACCGACTTGCGCTTCAGGCTGATCTTGCGGGGCGCGGCCGACTCGCCCCCGCCCTTGCCGTGCCGGCGGCGCAGGTGCGTCAACCACTGATCTCTCTGCTGATCGTTGATCTGCTGGTCGGCTTCGATGTGCGGAAGCCCCGATTCGCCAAGCTGCGCCAACAACCTTTCGACGGGGATCCCGAAATTGTCGGCCAACTCTCGTACCGTTGTCTCGGCCATCTGACTGACTCCTGGAGCTCTCTACCGCGGTGGGCTCTCGGCCTCTTCCTGCTCGAACCAGATGGCGCGCGCGGTCATGATCAGCTTCCCCGCGCGTTCCGGGTCGATCTCCATGATCTCGGTGAAGTCGTCCACCGACAGCTCCGCGAGCTCCTCTCTCGTCGTGACCCCCTTGGCCGCCAGCCCGTAGGCGAGCTCGGTATCCATCCCGTCGAGCAGGAGGAGATCCTCGGCCGGCGATCCGCTCGATACCCCCTCCTCGCTCGCGATCTCGCGGATGAGCAGCACGTCGCGGGCGCGGGACTGGAGCTCGCGGCAGATCTCCTCGTCGAACTCGTCGATCGCCAGCATCTCGGCCTCGGGCACGTAGGCGACTTCCTCGATGCTGGTGAACCCTTCCTGGAGAAGAATGAGCGCGACCTCCTCGTCGACGTCGAGCTGGTCCCGGAACAGGCTGAGGAACTTGCCCGCCTCCATCTCGTTCTTCTCGTCGGCCTGCTGCTCGGTCATCACGTTGATCTGCCACTGCGTGAGCTGGCTGGCCAGGCGCACGTTCTGCCCACCGCGGCCGATGGCCTGGGAGAGCTGCTCCTCCTGGACCGCTACGTCCATCGCATTCGCCTCTTCGTCCACGATGATGGAGACCACCTCGGCCGGCGACATCGCGTTGATGACGTACTGCGCGGGGTTCTCGTCCCAGAGGATGATGTCCACCCGCTCACCTGCGAGCGCGTTCGACACCGCCTGGACCCGGGAGCCTCGCATCCCGACACAGGCCCCGACCGGATCGATCCGCGACACGTTGCTGCGGACCCCGATCTTCGCTCGCGACCCCGGATCGCGCGCGCACCCCATGATGTCGATCAGCCCTTCGGCGATCTCCGGCACCTCCAGGGTGAACAGGCGCACCATGAGATCGGGCGCGGTCCGGCTCACGAACAGTTGGGGTCCGCGCACCTCGGCGCGCACGTCGCGAAGATAGCCGCTGAGCCGGTCCCCCGGGCGCACGATCTCGCGTGGGATGACTTCCTCCCGGCTGACGATCGCCTCGGCGTTGCCACCGAGATCGAGGATGATGCTGCCTCGTTCCAGGCGCTTGACGACGCCGGTCACCATATCTCCGACGCGGTCCCGGTACGCCTCGATGACCTGCGCGCGCTCGGCCTCGCGGACCTTCTGCACGATGACCTGCTTGGCGGTCTGCGCGGCGATCCGGCCGAACACCACCGATTCGATCGGTTCTTCCTTGAACTCCCCGATCTCGAGCCCCTGCGCCCGGACGGATGCGTCGCTATGGAGAATCTGGCGGTTCGGGTCGAAGACCTGCGGGCCGGTCGGCTCCTCCGCATCGTTCGGCTCCTCCGCACCGGCCGGCTCCTCCGCATCGTCCTGCAGGACACCATCCTCGGGCGGCCGAGCCTCGGCGAGCAGCTTCGCGAGCGCCGCGTCGGCCTCTTCCTGGGTGAAGACGACGTCCGCATCGTCGACGACCTCCCACCGCCGGAACGTCTCGTAGTCGCCGGTATCGCGGTCGATGCTCACCCGCACGTCGAGATCCTCGGGGCGGCGTTTGCGGGTCGCGCTGGCCAGAGCGGCTTCGATCGCTTCGAAGATGATTTCCTTCGCGACGCCCTTCTCGGCCGAGACGACCTCGACGACGTTCAGAATCTCTTTGCTCATGTCTCGCGCTCGTGCGGTCAATCGCCGGCCGGCGATTCCCGATTCGGTTTCACCCTGAGACCAGCCTCACCATTGCGGCACCAGCCTCGCGCTCTCGATGTCCGAGATCGCGAAGCGACGCTCCATACCGTCTTCATCGACGATGACGACCCCGTCTTCATATCCCCCGAGGGTGCCGGTGAAGCGGCGCCGTCCCGTGAACGTGCCGCGCAGGGTCACCTCCAGGCCGGCGCCCGTGAAGCGGGCGAAGTCGCGCTCGACGAACAACGGACGATCCGCACCGGGCGACGAGACCTCCAGGTCGTACCCGCCGGGCATCGGGTCCTCGACGTTGAGCAATCCTTCGACCCTGTGGCTCACCCGCGCGCAGTCGTCCACCGTCACTCCTCCGTCATGATCGATGTACACCCGTATCAGACCCCGCGAACGCCCGTCCCGGCACACCACCCCCACCAGCTCGTACCCGAGCGAACCCACGGTGGGCTCGATCAACTCGTACAGCCGGGTCTCTCGTTCACGCACCGCCGTCCACCGCGACATGGCTGATCATCCCCGGGTTGATCACCCCCGGCTCGATCATCCCCGGCTCGATCATCCCCGGTCGGCCTTCGCTGGCCGGCCGTCCCTGGTTCCCTCGAGACGCCATCGCCCCTGCCTCGAGTCGAACGTCGTGCGAGACGCCTCCCCGGCTGCGCGGGTGGCCCTCCCGCTCCCTGCCGCCCTCCCCTCCTTCCCGCCTCCCGGCGGGACGAGGGAACACCGCTCGCTCCGCCTTCATACGGAGCCTCCTCCCCCGTCACGCTGCCACAAAAAAACCCCTCGAAAGGGGTTTCTCGGTCCGGCCCCGAACGGAGCCCTGAGCTGTTGGTAGCGGGGGCAGGATTCGAACCTGCGACCTTCGGGTTATGAGCCCGACGAGCTGCCAGACTGCTCCACCCCGCACCGGGCTGCGGATTCTATGACGACTGACGGGAATGTTTCAAGGCTCCGCGATCACCGGTCTCCAGCATCACCGGTCTCCAGCGTCACCAATCCCGGGGGATTCGGAAATTCGCAACGGCAGACGCCGCGCGCCCCATCGGCCCGCCGGTCCGTCGAACACGCCGGCGCACCGGGTCCCGCAGTCGGGACACCGGCCGTCGCCGCCGAGCGCATAGTCCTTCAGAACGTACCAATCCCGCACGATCAGCGCCCTGCCGCAGCCGTGGCAGGTCGTGGTGCCACCATGTACATCATGCACGTTGCCGGTGTAGACGTAGCGCAAGCCGTTGGCCAGTGCGCGGCCACGGGCCCGGGTCAGGGTCGCGGCCGGGGTGCGGGGCCGGTCGAGCATCTTCCAGTCCGGGTGGAACGCGGTGAAGTGCAACGGGACGCCGGGGCCGAGGCGATCGGCGATCCACGCGGTCATCGCGTCGATCTCCGCGTCGCCGTCGTTCTCGCCCGGGATCAGGAGCGTCGTGATCTCGAGCCAGACCCCGGTCTCGTGGCGGAGGTACTCCAGCGTCTCCAGCACCGCGCCGAGGCGCCCGCCCGCCACCCTCCGGTAGAAACGCTCGGTGAACGCCTTCAGATCGACGTTCGCGGCGTCCATGTGCGAGAAGAACTCCCGGCGCGGCTCGTCGCAGACGTATCCCGCGGTCACCGCGACCGATCGTAC
Source organism: Gammaproteobacteria bacterium (assembly GCA_965204915.1). Classification (GTDB taxonomy): domain Bacteria; phylum Pseudomonadota; class Gammaproteobacteria; order HK1; family HK1; genus HK1. The sequence goes on from OZ242023.1 coordinate 2,382,649, forward strand.
GCCACGCTCCCGCCCCGCCCGGGCGACGTCGACGGCGTACTCCAGGAAGATGATCGGATCGTTGTAGGTGAAGGCGATGCTGCGGCACCCGAGGCGCACCGACGCATCGGCGAGATCCTCCGGGCCCGCCGCATCGGCAAGGGTGTCCATCTCCCGGGACTTGCTCATGTCCCAGTTCTGGCAGAACTTGCACGCGAGATTGCAACCCGCGGTGCCGAACGAGAGGACCGGAGTTCCGGGCAGAAAATGGTTGAGCGGCTTCTTCTCGATCGGATCGACGCAGAATCCGCTTGAACGTCCGTAGGTGGTCGAAACGATCTCACCGCCGTCGCGGGCGCGCACGAAGCACAACCCCCGCTGGCCCTCGCGGAGCTTGCAGGCCCGCGGGCATACGTCGCACTGCACCCGTCCGTCGTCGAGCCGATGCCAGTACTTCGTCGGCCTCCCCGCGGTGGGCCGCACTCGATCGTGCATGAAGACGTCCCGGTTCGAGTCCCCGCCCCCTGTCCGGAGAGCGGCGGAAAGTATCCTACAGGCTCACACCGGAATCACATGGTCGGAACCCATGGTCGGAACCCATGGCCGGAACGAATCGCCCGGGCAACGGGCAGCTCGAACGACAGGGTGTGCGGACGACCTCGAATGGGAGGCGGGTATTGCGTCCAGGCCGGGGCATACCGGCGTCGTGCGGCGGCGCTCCGCCGGGCGTTTTTTCCGCCCCCACGCGGGGGCACGGCGGTCGTGGGCAGGATGCCCGCCTCGCGGCCGCCGTCCTCCGCCCGGCAGGCTCCGGACGCCACCTCGGTCCGGAATTCGTCAAGAAGCCACCGCATCGCCACGGGCGGCGGTCTGCGGATCGCACCGTCCTTCGGGCGGGAGACGTCCGGCGACGAACGGAAGCCGCATGGCATCCGTGCAGTCGCGCCCGATGCGCCGCCCTTCGCCCCGGCTCACCCAGTGCCACTCCACACCCCGCGGAGCGGCGTCGGAGACCGAGGCGGCGCCGATCGCGCGCATGAGGCGAGCCCATACCTCCAACGCCCCGTTCGAACCGCTCAGGTTTACGGGCCGGTTGTCGTCGCGTCCTATCCAGACGACGGCGACCCGATCCGCGCCGTAGCCCGCGAACCAGCTATCGCGCAGGCCGTCGGTGGTCCCGGTCTTCCCCGCGAGCACCTGATCGCGCCCGAGGATCCGTCGGGCCCGGCGCCCGGTTCCTTCGCTCAGCACCCCGCGCAGCGCGTGGGTGACCAGGAACACCGCGTTGCCGTCCGCGACCCGCGTCGAGCGCTCGGGATAGCGCCCGAGAGAGCGCCCATGCCGATCCGTGATGCTGCGGATGGATCGCAGCGGCTGCCGCAAGCCGCCCGTCGCGAGCGACTGGTACATGGCGCCGACCTCGATGGGGGCGAGCTCGACCGTGCCGAGAAGCATGGCCGGCCAGGCCGTGAACGGTCGCGACACCCCGAGGGCCCGGATCGTGTCGCGGACCCTTTCCAGCCCGACGTCGAGCCCGAGACGGACGGTCGCGAGGTTGTAGGAGTGCACCAGCGCGTCGCGCAGCAACACCGCGCCGTGGGAGCGGCCGTCATGGTTTCGTGGCCGCCACGGCCCGCGCGGACCGCTGACCTGCACCGGATCGTCGCGCACGAAGGATGCGAGATGGAACTGCGGATCGGTCAGCGCGGCGAGATAGACCGCGGGCTTGACCACCGACCCCACCGGGCGCACGGCATCGAGTGCGCGATTGAACCCGGCGCGGCGCGGGTCACGGCCCCCCACGATGGCGAGCACTTCGCCGGACCGGGCGTCCGTGACCGCGATCGCGGCCTGGATCTCATCGGGTGCAATGCGGCTCCGGCGCGCGAGGAGGGCCGTGGATTGATCGAGCGCCGACTCCGCCGCGCGCTGAACCGTGGGATCGAGGGTCGTGAGGATGCGCAGCCCTTCGTTGCGCAACACATGGGCCGGGTAATCCCGTCGAAGCTGTCGGCGCACCAGATCGACGAACGCCGGGAAGCGCGCCGACGCGGGAGGCGGACGGCGGGTCACCCCGAGCGGCTCGCTCCGCGCACGCTGCGCCGCCCCGGCCCCGGCGATGCCCCGCGCTTCGAGCAGGCCGATCACCAGGTTCCGACGCCGCTTCGCCCGTTCGGGATGGCGCCGCGGGTCGTAGTACGAAGGTCCGCGCACCATGCCGGCGAGCAGCGCCATCTCGTCGAGGTCGAGATCCGCCAGCGCGCGCCCGAAGTAGTGGTGGGCGGCCCGCCCGAAGCCGTGGATCGCATGAGCGCCCTGCTGGCCGAGATAGATCTCGTTCAGATACGCCTCCAGCAGCTCAGGCTTGGAGTAGCGCCACTCCAGCAACAGCGCGATGAGCGCCTCGTTCAGCTTGCGGGTGAACGTGCGCTCGGGCGAGAGGAAGAAGTTCTTGGCGAACTGCTGAGTCAGGGTGCTTCCGCCCTGCACGGCGCGTCCGGCGCGCAGGTTCGTCCAGGCCGCCCGCGCGATCCCCAGCGGATCGATTCCAAAGTGCTCGTGGAACCGGCGGTCCTCGACTTCCAGCAGGATCGCCAGGAACGCGGCAGGAACGTCCTCCAGCCTCAGCAGCACGCGGTCTTCGCGGTGCGCGGGGTAGACCCGGGCAATCTCGGCCGGATCGACCCGGATCCGCGAGCGCGCTTCGCCATCGACCTCGACGCCGGCGATGCGTCCTCCGGACAGGGACACCGCCACCCGGCGCGATGGTGCGGTCCCGTCGGGAAATCGGAACTCGCGGGTCACGAGGCGCACGCGCCCGCCGTCGCGCTCGAAGCTCGCGGGCCGAATCGCGGAACGTACGCGCCGGTAGCCGGCGAGCTTCAGCTCCTCCTCGATTGCATCGGCCGTCAGCGTCGCTCCGGGGGCGAGCTCGAGGGGGCGGGCGAATACGCGGGCCGGCACCGCCCATCGCATGCCTTCGAACTCGTCTCGGATCCGGAAGTCCAGCCAGACGGCGTACGCCGACAGCGCAACGACCCCGATCGCCCCGGCCACGACGACGAGCCGCCGCACCCGCGCAAGAAGCGTCGGGCCCCGGCGGGCGCGGGATCGTGATCGCGTCCGCTTTCGACCCGCGGTGGACGATTCGGAGTGACGGCGGGCCATCGCGCAGGGACCGGGTGACGACTCGGAAGGAGGCTACGAGATCGTGGGCCAAAGCTCAAGGGTTGATTCAAGTTGACATCACATCTTGTTGTTATTCATTGTTATTTTAATCAGAGTTCTCCCAACCCGGCATAGCCGGAACCAAACACCGGTGGCCCCCACCCCTCTTACCAGCGCAGCACCCCGGCGAGCGCTTCGAGATCCTCCGGTCGATCGACGTCCCGGCGGGCCTCCAGCTCCAGGAGCCGCAGCCCCACCGCCCGCGCCCGTTCGCGGGTCTGGGCGAGCACCCTGCCGGTGCCCCACTCCACCCCGGCGAACAGCTCCGGCCTGGGCCGGTCCATGCCGATCAGCACGTAGCCGCCATCGAACGCCGGCGCCAGCACCACGTCCGCGCCGGCAGGGCGCAAGGCGCCGGCGGCCCGGACGAGATCGTCCGGCTCGAGAAACGGACAGTCGGTGCCGATCACCACGACCGCCCCCGGCCGCGCCCCGACGGCCGCGTGCATCCTCGCCCCGAGGTCCGGCCCGGTCTGGGTATGCAGCACGATCGGCATCTCGCTTTGCAGCGTGCGAAAGACCTCGTGCCCGGCGCCCGGCGTGCACCACAGCTCCACCTGTCCCACGCCGCTGGCCAGCGCCGTGGTGACCGCACGGCGGATCATGGCGCGGTGCAGCGCCGCGGCGCGCTCCGCCCCGATGGCGGGAATCAACCGGCGCTTGGTCCGGCCGGGCACCGGCGCCCGGGCCATGATCACCACCCGGCAGGCGGGCATCGGCGTTCAGCCACGACGGCGCCGGTCAGCCGCCCCGGTACCGGCGGGCCAGCGTCTCGGGATCGGCGCCGAGCGCGTATTGCAGCCTCAGCCGCCACATCAGCACGATGGTGCGGGTGATTCCATGCCGTTCCCAACGCCGGCTCGACGTGACCACCGCGGCGGGCAGACAGGCAGGGCGTGAGCGCCGGCGCAACATCCGGCTGAGCGCGACATCTTCCATCAGGGCGATCTCGGGAAAGCCGCCGGCCGCCCGGAAAGCGGCACGGGTGACGAAGATCGCCTGATCGCCGGTGGCGATGCCGCTCAGCCGCGAGCGCAGGTTCATCGCGCGCTCGACCACGCGCAGCATCGGGTGGGCGCCGTCGAGCCGCACGTCGAACCGGCCCCATGCGTGCTTGCGGTCTCCGAGCGCGTCCCGAACCATCCTGCTCCAGCCGGAGGGAAGCTGCGTATCCGCGTGCAGAAACAACAGCACCCCACCGCCGGCGGCTCCGGCGCCCGCGTTCATCTGCCGCGCCCGGCCGCGCGGCGCGTCGAGGATTCGATCGCAGAGGGGAACGGCGGCGTCCCGGGTCCCGTCCCGGCTGCCGCCATCGACCACGACGACCTCGATGCCGCGTCCGCGCAGAACCTGCAGCGGCCGGAGCGACCGCGGCAGGGCGTCGGCTTCGTCGAGAACCGGGACGATGACCGAAATCACCGGCCCATGCCAGGATGGCGATCGGCGGTCGGACCCGCTCAGCTCAGCGCCCCGCCGCAGCTACTGCCCTGCCCCGCGGTGCACCCGAAGCAGTGGTCGCGAATCGCGACCGGGCGTCCTTCGACGTCGACCGAGACGAGGTCCTTGACGTGGGTGCGGGGTGCGCCGTCGAGCCGCATCGGCAGCCCGAGCATCTGGTTGAAGTCGCAATCGTAGGCATGGCCTTGCCAGTCGATGCTTACGGTATGGCGGCACATCACGTGCTCGACGTTCGCGTCGACGTGCGCGGCCCGCAACACCTCCAGATACCCTTCGAACTGCCCCTTGGAGATGAGGGTGCTGCCGAATCGACCGATCGGCATGTTCGCAAGGGTCAGCAACCGGTTGAACCGGATGCCGAACCGCCGGCCGAGCTCCTCCTTGTAGGTACGCTCGAGCACGTCCTGCGGCGGAGGCAGCACCGGACCCTGCGGATTGAAGACGAGATCGAGCGACAGCCCCGTGGCCTCGTCCCCGTAGCCGAGGGCGTTGAGCCGCCGCAGGCCTTCGATGCTCGCATCGAAGACCCCCCGGCCGCGCTGGCGATCGACGTTCTCGTCGAGGTAGCACGGAAGCGATGCGACGAGGTCCACCTTCCGATCCGCGAGAAACCCGGCAAGATCCTCCTGGCCGGGCTCCAGCAGGATGGTGAGGTTGCACCTGTCGATGACCCGGACGCCGTGTTCGACCGCGGCGTCGACCAGGAACCGGAAGCATGGGTTCAGCTCCGGCGCCCCGCCGGTCACGTCGAGCAACGATACGCCGGCCGTCTTCATGTACTCGATGACCTCGCCCACCGTCCGGGCACTCATCTCCTCGGTTCGTTTCGGGCCTGCATTGACGTGGCAATGCAGGCAGGACTGGTTGCAGCGGTAGCCCAGGTTGACCTGGAGCGTGGTCAGGCGGCTCCGGCGCACCGGCGGAAACGAGGTGTGGACCAGCCGGGGAAGCGGATCGTGCATGTCGGCGGCTCGGGCAGGACGTCCGGGCATCCTACTTGCCGCGAATCACCCGCGGCAACCACAATGCACCGGCGCATTGCGCTGGCGTGCGGAGATCGACGCGGGTACACTGGCGCCGCTTCGCCGGGGCCGTAGCTCAGTCGGGAGAGCGCAGCGTTCGCAATGCTGAGGTCGTGGGTTCGACCCCCATCGGCTCCACCAACGCGGCTCGCGTCCGCCCCGGTAGCTCAGCCGGATAGAGCGTCCGCCTCCTAAGCGGAAGGTCACAGGTTCGAATCCTGTCCGGGGCGCCAACTGCCGAGGCTCGATTCCGGTCGCATTCCGGAGATGCGGCCGCTCCTGCGCACCCGGGGGTGCAGGCGGCAGCCACCTGTCATCGCACGCTCCTCGTCTCCCTTGCCGTTCATGGATCGTCGCCCGGCCCCGCAATCGCGGAAGCACACTTCCGAAGCCCGCCGAACGATTCGCCTCGCCGGGATTCGGCAGCGGCTGTATCCGAAGCGCCTGCTGTCGCGGGTGATGTTGCAGGCGACCCGAATCCGGTTCGCCCCCTGGAAGAACTGGCAGATTCGGTGGTTCGTGCGCCGCTACGGCGTCGATCTGAGCATCGCGACGGACTCCGCTCCGGCGTCGTACCCCGACTTCAACACGTTCTTCACCCGCGCCCTCAGAGCCGGGGCGAGACCGGTGGAGGGCGGTCCCGGCGCGGTCGTGTCTCCCGCGGACGGGACCGTGGCCGCGATGGGCTCGATAGCCGGCCGGCGTGTGGTGCAGGCCAAGGGCCGCAGCTACACGCTGGACGCGCTGTTCGGAGGGGACGAGCACGCCGCCGCCGCGTTCGACGGCGGGAGGTTCGCGACCGTCTACCTGGCGCCGCGCGACTACCACCGCGTGCACATGCCGGTCACCGGCCGGCTGCGCTCCATGATGTACGTTCCAGGAGAGCTGTTCAGCGTCAACCCGACGACGGTCGGCGCCGTGGAACGCATCTTCGCCCGCAATGAACGGGTCGTCTCCTTCTTCGACACCCACCTGGGACCACTGGCGATGACGCTGGTCGGCGCCGTCTTCGTGGGATGCATCGAGCAGGTCTGGCGCGGCGTGGTGACCCCTCCGAGGCGGCGCGAGATCCTGGTCGAGCACTACGAAGGCCGGGAGATCGTGCTGGAACAAGGCCGGGAGATGGGTCGGTTCAACATGGGCTCGACGGTGATCTTCCTGCTCGCGAACCCTGCCCTGGAGTGGGCGCCGTGGATGGCGCCGGGCTCGCCCGTGGAGATGGGGCGCCGCATCGGCGAGGCTCCCCTCGGCGATCGGGAGTGAGCCCGGCGGCTTCCGCGGCCCTGCGCGTCTCTCTCGTCCTTCCTGCCGCCATGCTACATCGGGTGGTCTGCCGCGCTTTCCGGGGCATATGCGCCGCTGCGGCGCGTATCCCCGATGCCGACGGTTCGGCTCACGGCCTGCCCCTCTCCGGCCCGGCGAACCGGTGCCCTGCCTCGCGCCGGAACGGGAGCAACCGGGAAGAAGGCGCCTGGATGAAGACGACGTGAGAGGGACCGCGCCTCATCCCGCATCGGTCACGCTTGCGTGCCGCCCGACGATCAGGGCGTCCAGGGCGAAAGAGCCTTCGCCCCGGGGCCGGACGACGAGCGGGTTCACGTCGACGCTCTCGATGACGTCCGCGTGGGCGGCGGCGAAACGGGAGAGGGCGGCCACCGCGCCGGCGAGGGCGTCGACGTCGCATCGCGGACGACCGCGGGCGCCTTCAAGTACCACGGCGACCGCGAGCTCCGCGATCATCCGCTTCGCCTCCGCACGGCCGACCGGCGCCTTGCGGAACGTGACGTCGTTCAGGACTTCGGCAAGGAGCCCGCCCGAGCCCACCATCACCACCGGCCCGAACACCGGGTCGCGCTGCACGCCGAGGATGCATTCGACCCCGCTCACCATCGGAGCGACGAGGGTGCCGCGGACCTCGGCCCCCGCATCGTATGCCTTCGCCCGCGCGAGGATCGCCTCGTGCTCGCCCGCCGCGTCCTCCGGCGCGACGCCGAGGGCGACGCCGCCCGCCTCGGTCTTGTGCGCGACGTCGGGACAGAGGAGCTTCAGCGCAACCGGTGCGCCGATCGTCCTCGCGATGCGGGCCGCCTCGTCGGGGCTGCGCGCGACGTATGCCGGCGCCATGGGAACACCCCAGGACGCAAGCAGCCGCCTCGCCTCGTACTCGTCGAGCCGGCCGCCGGTGTAGCGCTCCCCCGGCGGATGGGCGTCCCGCTCCGCGCCCGCCCCCGGTCCCCGCACGAAACCCTCCGCTACCCGCGCGAGGGCCGATACCACACGCACCGCGCGCACCGGATCTTCGAACACCGGCACGCCCAGCGCTTCGTAGGGCACGATCGCCTCCTCGGAGCCGACCATCGACAGGAGGATCGCACGGTCCGGGTGGCGCTCGCGGGCACGGGCAAGCGCATCGAGCGTGGGCCGCACCATGAAATCGACGGACGCGACGTAGGTGAGGAAGACGACGATCGCCCCGTAGCCGCCCTCGTCGAGCATCTCGTCGAGAAACTCGCCGAGAAGGTGGGGGGTGTTGAACACCTGCGCGGTGACGTCGACGGGATTGCGTGGGGTACAGAACGAAAGCTTCCGCCTGAGTCGTACCTGCGCCGCCTCCGGCATCGGAGCGACCTCGAGCCCCAGCGCGACCGCCTCGTCGGCCATGAGCACGCCCCCGCCGCCCGAGATGGTCATCAGCCCGACGCGGCGGCTCGGGGGCAGGACGCCGAAGCTCGCGGCGCAGGCCACGTCCAGCATCTCCTCGGTGCTGCCGGGACGGACGATGCCGTGCTGGGCGAGGATCGCGTCGAAGACCGCGTCGGAGCCGGCGAGGGCGGCGGTATGCGAATGCGCCGCCTCGGCGCCGGTGCGGGAGCGGCCCACCTTCGTGAACAATACGGGCTTGCGGCAGGCCCGCGCCGCGTCGAGCGAGGCGAGAAGCGCGCCGCCGTCGCGTACCCCCTCGGCGTAGGCCGCGACGACCCTGACCTCCGGGCGGGCCGCCATCCACTCGATGCACTCGGGTACCGTCACGTCGCACTCGTTGCCGGTGGTCACCCAGAGCCCCACGCCGATGCGCCGCCGCCACGCGAGCAGCCCGAGATGCGATCCGTACGCGCCGCTCTGGCTCGCGATGGCGACCGGGCCGGGCCGCGGGCGGTGAAGGTCGAGGGTGGTGGTGAAGGTCGCGAAGAACCCGATCGCGGCGTTGTAGACGCCGAGGCAGTTCGGGCCCAGGATGCGCATCCCGCTCGCGCGCGCGATCCCGCCCATCCGCCGCTGGCGTGCCGCGCCCTCCGTGCCGGTCTCGGCGAAGCCCGAGGTGAACACCACGGCCGCCCTCACCCCCCGTTCGGCGCATGCCTCGATGGCGTCGAGGGTCAGGCCGGCGGGGACCGCCACGATGGCGACGTCGATCTCGCCGGGCACCTCTTCGATGGCGGGACGCGCCTCGATCCCCTGGACCCGATCGCGGCGTGGATTGACCGGCCAGACCGCGCCCTCGAACCCGAACGTCCTGAGGTAGCGCAACGGCCGGCCGCCGATGCGGGTCGGGTCGTCCGACGCGCCGATGATCGCGACGGAGCGGGGGTGGAAGAGAGCGTCGAGCCCGGTGCGCGGCATCGCGCCGTCTCCCGGCGCTTGCGGCGGCGCCTGCGACGTTCGCGGCGATCGTGCATCCCCGGGCCCCCCGGCTCTCATGCCCGCTCCCGGGAGACGAGCCCGCGCTTCAGGGCGTCTTCCATCAGATCCACCACCGCCTTGGTCATCGGCAGCATCGGGTCGCCCTTCAGCCATACGAGACCGACGTGCTGGGAGATCGTCGGCTCTTCGAGCAGGAGCAGCCGCGCCTTCCCCATGCCGCCGATGCTCTCGATGAAGTAGCGCGGGACCACGGTGGCGCTCCCGCCCTGCACCGCGTGCACGGCCAGCGCAATCATCGCGTTCGACTCCAGCCGCGGGCGCGGGGCGCAGCCGGCGCTCGCAAACGCCTTGTCGGTGATTTGCCGTTCATGGGTCTGGGGTGAGAGCAGGCATAGCGGCAGGGTCGCGGCCTCCGCCCAGCTCACCGTGTTGCGGTCGTGGAACCAGTCGTTGTCCGGAACCAGCAGATGGAACGGCTCTTCATAGAGCGCCAGCGAATCGAGCTGATCGTCCGAGGAGAGCTGCTCCAGGTACGTGATCGCGACGTCGAACTCGAAGTTCCCGAGTCCGAGCCGCATCTCGTCGAGCCCCACGAACTGGATGTCGACCGACGCGGCGGGGTGTTGTGCGGAGAACAGGCGATCGATGAGGCCGGTGATCGGCATGCTCATCGGCATCGCCGCAATCCGGAGGTGCCCGTGGAGCTGATCGCGCATGATGCCCAGCTCCTCGACCATCGCCTGGCGGTCGGCGAGGATGCGCTTCGACCACTCCAGCACCCGCCGGCCTTCCTCGGTGAACCCCTGGAACCGCCGGTGGCGCAGGATGATCGGCACGCCAAGCTCCTCTTCGAAGTGCTTGATGGCGCTCGACAGGGTCGGCTGCGACACGTTGCAGCGCACCGCGGCCCGACCGAAATGCCCTTCCTGCTCCAAGGCGACCAGATACTGGAATTGCCTGAGAAACATGGTGGCGCACCCTTCCCGGTCACCGGAGATCCTCACATCCGCACGGGTGAACGAGTATTTGATAGGTGCGAGCTATCAAACTACGAAGCGCTCCCGGATGCAACGTCGCGCTGCCGTGAGCGGACGCAGGGCTCCGATCGTCCGCTTCAAGTAAACTTGTCGTAGCGGATGCCGGAGGCAGGAAGCCGGGCTTCGGTGATCAGCATGCGCAACGCGGCGTCCACCATCGGGGGCGGGCCGGCCACGAAGGCGGTCGGGTCGTTCCAGGCCCCGGCCATGCGCCTGCCGGCGACGGAGTGCACGAAGCCCCGGGCCACGTCGATGCCCCGCGGGAGCCGCGCGTCACCGGCCGCGGCAGATTCCTCGGAGAACGCGACCGTGACCGAGAGCCGGCCCGCGGTGGATTCGACGAGGTTCGCAAGCTCGCCGGCGAAGAACACGTCCTCGCGCGAGCGTACCCCGAAGAACAGGTTGCCCCGCCGTCGCTGGAAATGGCCGCTCGACGCGGCGTGCGAGAGGATGGACATCATGCCGGCGATGCCCGAGCCGCCGGCGATGCACAACAGGTCCCGGTCCTCTTGCGGGCGCCAGACCGCCTTGCCGAGCGGTCCGAACAGGTCGAGCGTACTGCCCGCGCGTCCGGGTCCGATCCAGCCGGAGAAGCCGCCCCCGGGCTTGTGCTTGACGACGAAGGCCAGGCGGTCGGTGTGCGCGGCATGGTTGGTCATGGAGTACGCGCGATACCCGGCGACCCCGGATGCCGAGATCACCACGAACTGTCCGGCGTCGAACGGGATGGGTCGATCAAGGGTGACGTGGAACGCGGTGACGTCGTGGGTCAGGGGCCGGACGTCAGCGAGCGTTCCGAACAGATGGCGCGGCCTCCGCGCGCTGTCGGCTCCGGCTTCGATGTGCGACGGGACGAGGATCTCGCAGTCGCCGAGGGCGACGCCCTGGCACATGAGGAACTCGCCCCGCTCGCGCTTCAGCCCGGCGAGCCCCGGCGCCTCCGGCCATGCGTCCTCGACCGTGCCGGGGCGGGCGCGCGCCTTGCAGGTGCCGCATGACCCTGTCGCGCACTCGTAGGGAACGCCGAGACCCGCGCGCAACGCCGCGTAGAGGATCCGCTCGCGCGGCCCGCACTCGACGTCGTGATGCGACGTCCTGGTGCGGATGGTGACCTTCAACGCCCCGCCCCGCGTTGGCCGGCCCTTCATCGAGGCCGGCTCCCTGTCGGAGCACGACCGGCGGGGCCTACCACTCGAAGTCGTCGTCCTCGTCGTCTTCATGCTCGTAGACGAGCTCGCTCTCGATGCGGGCGTAGACGTCTCCGGCCTCGACCTTCACGTCGTAGCGCAGCAGCGTGAGGGCGTTCTCGGCCGGACCGGCCGCTTCACCGGTGCGCATGTTCCACTGGTAGAGGTGCTTGCTGCACGTGAGGACGGAGCCCGCGCACATCCCGGACTGCTCGAGCGGCTCCTCCATGTGGGGGCAGGCGGGGGGGAAGATGCCGAAGCCGCCGTCGTCGAGGGCGGCCACGACGACCTTCACACCGTCCACGTCGAAGGAGGCGAGGCGGTTCGGGGCGACGGCCTCCGTCGAGCACACGCGCTTCCAGGCCATTCCCGATCAGCCTCCCGTTCTTCGTTTCAGGCGCCGGCTCGTTCTGCCGTCGTCCGCGAATACCGATGCTCGTGGCAACGCGGAGCCCGCGGTTCGCGGTATGCGGGGTCCGGCGCCGTCGGGTCCGTGCATCGGACCCCGGCCGGATTCCGCCGCACCGGTTTCAGATCGGCCAGTGCGATCCCTTGTCGAGGCGGCGGGTGTCGAGCCGCACGATGCGTTCCACGAACTTCGCGCTCCCGTTGTCGAGCTTGAACCGGTCGTGGTACTTGCCGACCAGGAACAGGTTCGACGATCCCGCTTCGACGTGGGAGGCCATGCCGTCGAGGACGGTACGGTAGACCGCGAACGAGGAGACGGCGGAGGCGCCCGCGCCGTCCTCGTCGACCGCGACCCGGTAGACGATGGTGTGCCGCGAGAGCGGCGAGTGATCGGAGTTGTGCTTCGGCAGCATCTCGCACATCGACGCCATCTCGGCCCGGCTGCCGTCGAGGTAGGTCATGTCGTAGCGGATCTCGGGGCTGAACGCCTTGATCGCGTAGTAGAACCCGTCGTCGCACAGCGCGAGCCAGTCTTCCCACCGGCACTCGTCGAGGGCGAGGCTCGCTTCGTAGATCGCCGAGCGGATCGTGTCGTTCGGGGTGCTCATGTCGACTCCGTCGCGCCGCCGGGCCTCTCGCCCGGCTCCTGCTCCGCCCTGTCCGGCGGACGTCCCGCCGCCGGCTTCAGGCAGCTTCCGCCCAGGGCTTCTCCGGATCGGAAGGCCGGCGGTTCATCCACCTGCCCCACTCGTCGTAGAAGTGGCGCATCCCGACCTCGTCGTGGATGGTGTTGTTCTCGTGCCGGCCGTGCAGGATGCGCCGCGGCTCGGCGTGCTCGTTCATCGCCGCCTGCTGCGTGGTGACCGCGAGGAGGTCCTCGTGCAGGTTGCGTCCGAATGGGCCCCAGATGCTGTTGTGGTGGCGGACCCGCGACATCCGCTCCTCGGGGGTGTCGCTCTTCAGCCCCAGCCCCCGGAACTCGATGAGCACCCGATCCGGGGCCAGCGGGGTCATGACGTCGCACCGCAAGGCCGACCCGCGGAGGTTGAAGTTGACCCCGGGGAACATGTCGATCATGTACCAGTGGTTCGGCGGCAGCCCGGGGAAGGAGAGCGATTCGCGCGACTCGAAGCCCTCGTACTTGTCGTACTGCACCTCGAACGATCCGACGGTGACGTGGCCGTTCTCGAACCCCGTGTTCTGGCGCGCGAAGTAGGCGTCGTTGAAGCCGGTGATGCGGTTATGGTAGTGCAGGTAGTCGTGGTAGAACTCCGAGTTGGTGTCATGCCACAGCTTGTAATTGCAGGGGATGATCGCCTTGTGGTAGTGGAAGACTTCAAGCGGCTCCGCCCCCACGTGATCCTTCAGGCAGTCGAAGCAGCCGCCCCCCCATTCCTCGACCGACTTGCCGATGGAGTCGTCGAGGGTCACCCACACGAACCCGCCGAACCAGACCTCGCAGCGCAGGCGGCGCAGCCCCACGTCGGTGCGTGAGAGCCGGCTCTGGTAGCCCTCCTTCTCGCGCGAGATGTGCGCACAGTTGCCCTTCATGTCGAACTGCCAGCCGTGGAACATGCAGGTCATGTGCCTCGGCGCTCCGGACGCGGTCCCGTCCCTGAAGCTGCCGGAGGGACGGTTCTCGATGGTGTTGCCCCGGTGGGGGCAGACGTTGAGGAACGCGCGCACTTCGCCGTCCGGCCCCCGCGCCACGATCACCGGCTCCCGCGCGATGGTGGTGGTGCGGAAGTCGTAGGGCTCCGGGATCTCCGATTCGTGGCATACCGCGATCCAGCTCTTCTTCCAGATCTTCGCGAGCTCTTCCTCGAAGATCCCCCGGTCGGAGTAGATCCGGCTGTCGATGTACTCGCCGTCCCGGAGCTCCCCGGGCACCTGGTTCCAACGCTTGTGGTTTCTGGCTGGCATCTGTCGAATCCTCCTTCCGGGTTGCCCGAATACCGCGGCGGACCGCCACCCGCGAAACGCGGGGTGCTCCTCAGGTGGTGCTCGCGCCCGCGGCCTGCGCCCGCGGGCGCCGCGGACGCCCGTCACCGGACTGCATTCCGGATTGCGTCATGGAAAACCAGTCCGCCGGATTTGTAAATTTCTTCAAACGAATAAACCGATTGGCCCCGCCGATGAACCGGCTCCGCCGCCGCGCGACGGCGGGGCCCAGGCAGCCACCGGGAGCATCAGCGCGGCCCCTTCCGCTTCGGGGGCTCGTAGTCCTTCACCGGCCGGTTGAAGACGCTGTAGGCGTGCTGGTAGCTGATCCCCAGCGCCGGATAGATGTCGCCGACGCTCCATCCCTCCAGCGCCAGCGCCCGTATCCTGTCGGACGTCCTGCCGAGCTGCGCGACGGCCTCCGGTATCTCCCGCGCTTCCTGCCGGTACCGGCCCGATGCCGGCCGCGGGGCGGGCTCGGCCGCCTTCGGAGCCGGCCGGGCGGCCCGCGAGGCCGACTTCGCCGCCGTCGGCTTCGGGGCGCCCGCTTTCGACTTCTCGCGACGCCGGCCCTCGATCTCCTCGAGCTTCGAGTCCCACTCCATCGCCCTGGCGAACTTCTCGAGCTCCGATTCCTCCATGAACACCGAGTGCTCCGGACCCGGATAGACCTTCGCCTTCACCTCGTCCCGGTAGCGGGTGAAGACGTCCTCGATGATGGGAATGAAGTCGGTGTAGATCTTCGAGTGCCGCGGGGTGTGCTCGGGGTAGAGGTGCATCAGATCGGAGGTGATGATGTGGACGCCGTGCCCGCCCTGGCCGCCGCCGAGGCTGATGACCGGCACCGGCAGGGTCCGGGCGAGATACTCTGTGACCTCCTGGGTCGTGACTTCGGTCATTATGGAGAAGCATCCCGCCTCGACGAAGGCGACCGCGTCGTCGACGAGCTCTCGCGCGCGGTCCGCGGTCTTGCCTTGGGCGAAGAAACCCCCGAGCTGGGCGATGCGCATGGGGGTGATGCCGATATGGCCCTGCACCGGAACGCCGGCCTTGACGATCGCCTCGACGTTCGGCGCGTGATGGCGGTTGCCTTCGCACTTCATCACCTCGGCGTTCGCCTCGTGCACGAAGCGCCCGGCGTTCTCCACCGCCTGCTCGGCCGAGGTGTGGAAGCTCCAGTAGGGCATGTCGACCATCCGCAGCCCGTACCGGGAGCCCCGATCGATGGCCTTGGCCATCATCATCACCTCGTCGAAGGTGACGGTCACCGTGCTCTGGTGGCCGAACAGGATCATGCCGCCGGTATCCGACACGCAGAGGATGTCGATCCCGAGCTCGTCGGCGATGACCGCGCTGCGGTAGTCGTAGATCGCCATCTGCACGATCTGCTCGCCCTCGCGCATCTTGCGCATCAGGGTGCGCAGCGTGGTCTTTCGGCGCTTCTTCGGTGCATCTGCCATCGGATGGCTCCTCCCGGATTCTCCCCATTCCATTCCCTGGCCGCAGGCGCACGAACAGCGGCCCCTGTCCCCGAGCGGATGGTAGGTGGCGGGCCGTGGCGATGTCTAAGAGATTTCAGTTATCTGGCGATAGAAAAAAATCATATTGAACAGCAGGTTAATGGACAGTGCGGACTGCCGGTCGATTGCCGGCACACCAGCCTCCCGCCTCCGCCCGTCGATTTCGGATATTGATCAAGCCAATCGTTTCATTGAAGTGAATGATTTTACAAGTGGAGAAAAGTTCGTTGCCATAGAGCAGCAGTGACCGGTGCCGGCTTCGGCCGGTATCCCACGCCGCGGGTGAAGGAGGCGGAACCGTCCTCGCCGCCCGTAAACGATGGGTCTCACAAGGGCTGACGGCCCAGCTAAGGAGAAGGAGGAAGCGCGATGTCTACCCGAATGAACGTGAAGCAGGTCTCGGCGGCGGCGGGAGCCGCGCTGGCGGCGTTGATGGCGGCGCAGAGCGCTTCGGCGCGCGTCGACTTCGGCAAGGAAGGCGAAGCGGTGAACCTGGTCGTCGGCTACCAGCCGTACTACACCGAGTCGTGGTCCGGGGTGGTCAACAACGGCAAGGGCTTCTGGAAGAAGTACCTGCCGGAGGGCTCGACCGCGAAGTTCGAGATCGGGCTGCAGGGCTCGGTGATCGTGAACGCGATGACCGGCGAGAAGCAGCACATCGGCTACATGGGCGACATGCCGGCGATCGCCTCGACGTTCCGCAACATCAAGGAGCGCGGGGGCACGGACATCCGCATCGTCGCGGTGCTCGGCACGTCGAAGCAGCAGTGCAACATCTTCCTCGTGCGCAACGACGCGCCGGAGTTCGCCAACGGCAGGGAAGCGGTGGCGTGGATGGACGGCAAGGTGACCTCCGCCCCGCACGGCGCGTGCACCGACCGCTTCGCGCGCCTCGCCTTCCAGAAGGCGGGCATCGAGCCGAAGCGCTACCTCAACCAGAACATCGAGGTCATCACCACGAACTTCCGCGCCGGCAAGCTCGACGCGGCGGCGATCTGGGAGCCCACCGCGTCGAAGATCGTGAAGGGCGGCATCGCCCGGCGCGCGGCCAGCGGCGAGGACTTCGACGCCCTCGACGGCGGCTTCATGGTCATGCTGAACGATCTCATCGAACAGCGTCCCGACGTGCACCGCGGCTGGCTGGAAGCGGAGCTCGACGCCCAGCTCTACATGCTCGATCCGGCGAACGCGGACGACGTGGCCTCGATGGCGGAGGCGCAGACCGAGCAGATCGACAAGGACGTGCTGAAGCACTCGCTGTTCGGGGGCTGGCCCGAGAACCAGGGCGGTGGCGAGGTGAAGGTGCAGCTCGACTTCATCGTCACCGACCGGGTCAAGGGGCTGCTCGACGACGCCACCGCGTTCCTGTACAGCCTGCCCAAGAAGCCCGCTGCCGCCGCGATGATCCGCGAAGGCGGGGTGATGGACGGCGTGGCGCGCGACCTCCTCGAAGCCCGCGGCCTGTCGAGCCCACTCGGGGTGATCAAGGCACAGATGTAGGCCCTGCCCCCCGGGGCCGGCGGCCTTCCGGCCGGTGCCCCCCGGTCGGGCAGCGGTATGCGAGCGGGCCGGAGCCGATCCGGTTCGCTCGCTCGCCAAGCTGCGGCACGGACGTACATAATGGCGCGCAACGGCGCTCCGGCGCCAGCCACCGTGCACCACGGAGGGAACTGACGGCATGAGCGGTGACCCCGCCGACAGCGCATCCGGCCCGGTCTCGCCGCCGGACAGGGTGTCGCAGCCGCCGCGTGGGGCGGCGATGATCGCCTACCGCGCGGGCAAGGCGGTGCGGACCTCCGCCCCCTACCTCACGGTGCTCGGCATCGGGGCGTGGCTCGTGGCCTGGTGGCTGTTCAGCGAGGTGTGGCTCCTGCCTCGCTTCGACAAGATGCCCGGCCCGGTCGCGGTGCTGTCGGACCTCTTCGCCCGCGAGCCCTTCCAGGGCATCTCGGTGTTCACCGCCGAATACTACGAGCACATCTGGGTGAGCTGCCGGCGGATCCTCTTCGCCTTCTGCATCGCCACCGGGGTCGGGGTGCCGCTCGGGCTGCTCATGGGCTGGTCGATCCCGTTCCGGCACTTCACCTTCCCCATTCTCGAAACCCTGCGCCCCATCCCCATCCTCGCCTGGGTGCCGCTGTCCATCCTCATGTTCAAGGGCTTCGAGGCGCCGGTGATCTTCCTCGCGACCCTCGCCTCGCTGTTCGTGACCACCCTGAACACGATGCTCGGGGTGCAGTCCATCGACGAATCGTACTTCCGCGCGGCCGGCTGCCTGGGGTCGAACCGGTGGCAGGTCTTCCGCCACGTGGTGGTGCCCGGCGCCCTGCCGTTCATCTTCACCGGCCTGCAGATCAGCATCGGGGTGGCGTGGTTCTCGCTCGTGGCGGCGGAGATGGTGTCGGGAGACTGGGGCCTCGGCTACCTCATCGTGGACGCCTACATGAACAACGTGACGGTGCCGATGGTGATCGGCATGGTCACCCTGGGCTTCGTCGGATGGGGCACCTCGGCCCTCGTGCGCCTCGCGGGCAACCGGATGATGCAGTGGCGCACCCGCGCGCTGGCCCTGGAGGGCCGCTGATGTCCGGCGCAGCGGGCAGCGGTGCGATCAGCATCCGCAACGTGACCAAGATCTACGACCCGGAAGGGGTCAACGTCCTGGCCGTGGACGACTGCTCGCTGGAGATCGGGGCGGGCGAGGTCTGCATGATCGTGGGGCCGTCGGGGTGCGGGAAGACCACGCTGCTGAACGCCATCGCGGGCTTCCACTCGATCACCTCCGGCGAGATCCGGCTCGACGGCGAGGTGCTGTGCGACGAGCGGCGCCCGCTCGCGAGCCAGGGCGCGGACCGGGTGGTGGTGTTCCAGAACGGCGCCCTCTTTCCGTGGAAGACCCTGTGCGACAACGTCGCCTACGGGCCGATGGTCCAGGGGATCCTCCCCAGGGCCGAGGCGCGGGAGAAGGCGCGCGCGATGCTCGCCGAGGCGGGGCTCGCCGACGTCTCGGACAAGTACCCGGGCGAGGTCTCCTCGGGCATGGCGCGGCGGGCGGAGATCGTCCGCGCGCTGATCAACAACCCCAGGGTGCTGCTGCTCGACGAGCCCTACCGCGCGATGGACGCCCTCACCAAGTCCATCATGCACGAGGCCCTGCTCGAGATGTACGACCGCACCGGGGTCACGATCTTCTTCATCACCCACGACCTGGAGGAGGCGATCTTCCTCGGGGACCGCGCGGTGGTGATGACCACCCGGCCGTGCCGGGTCAAGACCATCGTGGACGTGAAGATCCCGCGCCCGCGCGACTACCACCTGCTCTCCGCGGAGGCGTTCCGGGTGCTGGTCGAGGAGGCGAAGGATGCGGTCCACGAGGAAGCGTTGAAGGCGTTCGAGGCCGGCGAGCGGGAGCTCGCCTGAGCCCCCGGACGCCCGAGCAGGAACCCCGGAGCTTGCGATGGCGGCGGTGTCCGAAACGGCGCGAGGCACGGATGGCGCGGGAGCGCCCAGGCGGCGCACCCGCCTGCGCAAGCTGAAGGAGAACCGCAAGCTGTGGCGGGGCGTCGCCGCCATCGTCGCCGCGCTGATCCTCTGGGAGATCGGGTCGCGCTGGGATCTCTGGTTCGGGTACACCCTGCCGTTCATCGGCCTCATCCCGCCGCCCTCGGACGTCGCGGTGGCGTGGGCCTCGGTGCTGCCCCAGCCGGGGTACTGGGAGAGCTGGTACCTGAGCTTCAAGCGCGTGCTGGCCGGCTTCGCCTTCGCGCAGCTCGTGGGCATCCCCCTGGGGCTCGCGCTCGCGGTCAACCGCTACTTCCGCGAGTTCTTCTTCCCGGTGTTCGAGATCCTGCGCCCGATCCCGCCGCTGGCGTGGGTGCCCGCTTCGCTCATCTTCTGGCCCACCAACGAGATGTCGATCGCGTTCGTGACCTTTCTCGGGGCGTTCTTCACCATCGTCATCAACGTGCTCGGCGGCGCGCGCACCATCGACGTCTCGCTGCTGCGCGCCGCGCAGTCGATGGGCGCGACGCAGTGGGACATGTTCTGGAAGATCGTGCTCCCCGGCACCCTGCCCTCCATCTTCACCGGCGCCGCCGTGGGCATGGGGATCACGTGGGAGGTGGTGCTCGCGGCGGAGATGATCTCGGGCGGCGGCACCCAGGGCGGCGGGGGCCTCGGCTTCTTCATCTGGAACTCCTACATGGGCGGCTCGCTGCCGCACATCGTGGTGGGGATGATCAGCATCGGCATCGCCGGCTACCTGTCGAGCAGCGCCATCCGCTGGCTCGGGGACTGGGCGATGCCGTGGCGGCGGCTCTTCTGAGGGCGGAGGAGCGGACGACGGTGAACGGTCAGGCATCCGTCCGGTCGGGGGCCATCGTCCTCGACGGCGTGCGCAAGGGCTACGGCGACGACTGGAGCCGGCAGCAGGTCATCGAGTCGGTGAGCCTCGACCTTCCCCCGGGCCGGCTCACCGCGGTGGTGGGACCCTCCGGGTGCGGCAAGACCACCCTCGTCAACCTGCTGGCCGGCTTCGAGCGGGCGGACGAGGGCAGGATCGTCGTCGACGGACAGACCGTCTCCGGGCCGAGCCGGGACCGCATGGTGGTGTTCCAGGAATCGGCGCTGATGCCGTGGCTGACGACGTACCAGAACGTCGCGTTCGGCCCGAAGCTGCGCGGCGACCTGCGCGGCGAGGCGCTCGACCGCGAGATCGACCGGCTGCTCGAGAAGGTGGGCCTCGCGGACTTCAAGGACAAGTACCCGCTCCAGCTCTCGGGCGGCATGCAGCGCCGGGCGGAGCTTGCCCGCGCGATGATCAACAGCCCCTCGATCATGATCATGGACGAGCCCTTCCGCGGCCTCGACGCCATGACCCGCGAGCTGATGCAGGAGTTCCTGCTCCGGCTGTTCGAGGAGACGGGCCGCACCCATTTCTTCGTCACCTCGGAGATCGAGGAGGCGATCTTCCTCGCCGACCAGCTCGTGGTGCTCTCGAACCGGCCGGTCACCGTGCGCGAGGTGATCGACATCGCCCTCCCGCGTCCGCGCGAATTCCACATGCTGAGCACCCCCGAGGCCTACGAGTACAAGCGCGAGGCGCTGGAGATCCTGCACGAGGAGGCGATGAAGAGCTTCGGGGGCGGCGGTGCGGTGCAGAGCGAGCTCGTCGAGGCCATCGCCCGCCGCGGTTGAGGCGGCGCCCCTGCCATTCCCCCGGCGCGTGCGAGGCGGAGCCGCCAGGGTCGTCCGCCGGTCCCCGTTTCCACGCACCGGCCGACCGTTCCCCCGTCTCTTCGTCTCCCCGGCGCGTACTGCGCGGGCAGGGCCGTTTTCACCAGCGAGGAAGCCGCGTGATCCTGGAATGGCTCGGGCAGATCACACAGCGCCCCGTCATCGTCACCCTCGCGATCGCCGGCGCGGTCCTCGCGACCCTCGGCGCCGACGCGGTGGCGCACCGGCTGCGGATCGGGCCGCAAGGCACGCGATGGCTGCGCCGGTGCGGATACGGCGCGATGTGGGCGAGCGTCGCATTGTTCATCGTCGCCGGATTCCTGCCCGGCGTGAAACCGTCCTGACGACGATCGGGCGCAACGGCGCCGTCAACACGGCATCCGGATCACGATGATCGAAGCGCTCGGGCTCACGATGCGTTTCGGACGGCGGACCGTGGTGGATCGGCTGTCGTTCGGGGTCGAGGCCGGCGAGCTCTGTGCGTTCCTCGGGCGCAACGGCGCCGGCAAGTCGACCACCATGCGGCTGCTCACCGGCGTCCTGCGTCCCGCGGATGGCCGCGCGCGCATCGACGGCCACGACGTGATCGCCGAGCGGCAGGCCGCCGCGGCCTCGATCGGATTCCTCCCCGAGGCGGCGGCCGGGTTCTCCCGCCTCACCGTCGGCGAATTCCTGCGGTTCTGCGGGGAATCGCGCGGACTCACCGGCCGCTCGCTCGGGGCTGCCGTCGAGCGCGCGGTCGAGCACGTGCACGCGCGCGAGGCGCGCGACGTGCCGATGGGCGAGCTGTCGAAAGGCTGGCGCCAGCGGGCCTGGCTCGCACAGGCGCTCCTGCACGATCCGCCGGTGCTGATCCTCGACGAGCCCACCGACGGCCTCGACCCGACCGAGCGGCGCCACGTGCGCGCGCTGCTCGCGGAGGCGGCGCGGCACAAGGCGGTGCTGCTCTCGACCCACGTCCTCGAAGAAGTGGAGGAGATCGCGACGCGCGTCATCCTCATCGCCCGGGGCCGCATCGTCGCCGACGCCGTCCCCGCCGATCTCGCCGACGAACGGGGCCGGCTCGCGCCCGCGTTCCATCGGCTGGCGGAAGGCGGCGCCGGAAACGGGCATGGCCGGCCATGAGATCCGCGCACGCGCCGGGGCAGAACCGATGCGCCACGGCGACACCGGCAACCGTGCCGGCGGTCGCCGCTCGCATCCACCTCCCGTCGGCCTGCCGGCTCCGGGGACGGACATGACCGGCGATGGGCCCGTGCACGTGCCCGGCCCCGTCCGGGGCGCCCTCGCGGTCATGCGCCACGAGGTGCGGCTCGCCTTCCACTCCCCCATGAGCTACGTGCTTGCGCTCGGGTTCGCGCTGAGCCTGGGCATCGCGATCTTCGTGGTCGGCGAGTTCCTCTCCACCGACGAGGCGTCGATGCGGCTCTTCGTGCTGTTCCTTCCGTGGACCGCGATCGTGTTCGTCCCGGCGCTGGCGATGCGCGCGTGGTCGGCGGGACCCGACGACCGCGGCCTGGAGTTCGCGATGTCCCTGCCGGTCGGGGACGGCGCACTGGTCGCCGGGAAGTTTCTTGCCGGGCTGGTGGTGCTCGCGTTCGTACTTTTGCTGACCGCGGCCTTCCCCGCCACGGTCGCCTGGCTCGGCGAGCCGGACTACGGTGCGATGGCCGGCGCATGGCTCGCCGGATTCGCACTGCTGGCGGCCTTCTACGCCGTCGCGCTCGCCGCCGCGGCGGTGACCGCCGACGCCACCGCCGCGTTCGTGACCGGCGCGAGCGTCCTGTTCGGGCTGGTCGTCCTCGGCAGCGAAGGCGCCGCCCGCCGGCTCGACGACTGGCTGTCGCCGTGGATCGTGGATGCGGTGGCCTCGATCGGTCCCCGGCGCTGGATCGAGGAGCTGTCGAGCGGGCGGGCGGGGACGGGTTCGCTCGCATACTTCGGGATCGTGCTGGTGCTCGCACTCGCGATCGCCCGCGGTCTCCTCGCCGCGCGCCGGAGGGCGGCCCCGGCGCGCGCGACGGCGTTGCGCGGCGCCGCCGCGGCCGTCGTGCTGGCCGCCGCCCTCGGCGTGGGTCCCGGTCTCGTGGATCGTTGGAGCGGGTTCATCGACTTGAGCGAAGAGCGCGAGCACACCCTCGCGCCGGGGACCCGCGCGATCCTCCAAACGCTCCCGCCCGGCGTGACCGCGACGCTGTTCTGGAGCGCGGACCAGACCGGCATCCCCGCCACGATCCGCACCCATGCGCGCCGCGCCGGCGCGATGCTCGACGCCTTCGCGCGGGCGAGCGGCGGGAGGCTCGCGGTGCGCCGGCGCGATCCGCTCCCCGACTCCGGGACCGAGATCGCCGCCCTCGGGGCGGGGATGCGCCGGATTCCGATGACGAGCGGGGACGCCTTCTTCCTCGGCGTTGAATTTCGCCGCGGGATCCGCGCCCTGCCGCTGCCCTACCTCGACCTCGAACGCGCCCGGCTCCTCGAATACGACCTCGCGTCCGCGCTGAGCCTGCTGGGACGCGAGCGCCCGCCGCGCGTCGCGGTGCTCAGCCCTCTCGTCGCACCGAGCGCCGCCAGGGCCGGCCGCGAAGGACTGTCGTTCCTCGCCGAGCTGCGCGCGAGCGGCGATCTCGCGGTGGTGCCCTACTTCGCGGATACGCTGCCGGACGGCCTCGACGTGCTCGTCGCCATCGACGCCACCTTGCTGAAACGCTCGATGCTGCGCTCCATCGATCGTTTCGTGGCCGGGGGCGGCGCGCTCATCGTGCTCCTGGACCCCTTCGTCCGATCCAATCCGGCGAGCCGGCAGGCGCCGCGGCCCGCACCGTCCGAGGATCTCGACGACGTCACCGACCTCCTTGCCGCGTACGGGATCCGCTTCACCGCAGACGAGGTCGCAGGCGACGCGGAGCGCGCGGCCCCCGTCTCGATCGGCGGCTCGGGCGCGACCGGCTACCCCTTCTGGATCCAGGTGCCGGAGGCGGGGCTCGCGGCCTCGCACCCGGTGACCGGGGCATTGCGCAGCCTGCTCTTCGCGGAGCCGGGGGGGCTGGGGATCGACGCCGCGCGCGGCGTCGTACCGCTGGTGACGACGAGTGCGCACGCCGGGGTACTCCCCCGCGAGCGTTTCCCGGGCGCACCCGCCGAAGCCCTCGCCGCGGAGTTCGCTCCGGGCGGGGGCGCCCGCGTGCTCGCGGCCTATGCCTCCGGCCCGTTTCCGAGCGCGGTCTCCGGCGATCCGGGGGCGGAAGAGGCCCGGGTGTTCGCAGTCGCGGACGTGGACTGGATCTTCGACCCCTTCTCGGTCGAGGTCGCCGATGCCGCGGGCCGGACGCTGGTGCGCCCGATCAACGACAACCACGCATTCCTCGCGAACATGATCGCATTCGGGAGCGGCGCGGCGCCGCTTGCGGAAATCCGCTCGCGGGGCAGGCTCCGGCGGCCCTTCACCCGCGTCGAGGCCCTGTTCCGCGCGGGCGAGAAGGACGTGCGGGAGGAGCTGGCGGAGCTCGCCCGCACCATCGCCGAAGGCGAGCGCCACATCGAGGCGCTGATCGCCACGTCCGGCGTCTCCTCCCCCGAACGCCTGCGCGGCGAGGTGGCGGAGACGGTCACCGAGATCCGACGCCGCCTCCTGCCGCTACGCCGCCGCGAGCGGGTGATCCGCGAGCAGGTCCGGGCCGGGGTCGATGCGTTGCAGACGCGCCTCCTCGTGCTCAACTTCACCGCACCGGTGGTGCTCGCCGCATCCCTCGCGGGCGTCGTCTCATGGCGCCGGCGGCGGGCGCCCGGGCATGGCCGAGGCGGGCCGGCTCATTCGCTACGGGGATGACTCCCCGGTCGTGACCGTCTCGCGCTGGGGCCGTCTCGCGCCGGGGCCGCCTCGCGCTGACCAAGCGGCGGACGGATGCGGACACGGTGGACGAGGGAGCAGCGCCTCTCCTGAGAGCGCATGCGTCCCGCCCGTTCCGGACCGCGGATCCACAACAAGACGTCGGATCCGGGAGACGTCGGATCCGGGCGAGGCACCGGTGCGCCCAAGGCATCCATCGCCCCGTTCCGGCCGAACCGGGCGCGTGCACAGGTCGATCCCGTCGCGCGGAACGACCCTGGATCCCGATACCCGCGCATCGTGGATTGCAGGCGGTTTCTGCTATTTTCCCCCTTTGCCCGACCGAACCGGTGACTCGAATGCTACGTCCTGCATCCCCACCCGGCATGAACCGGCATCCGGCGACCGCCCGGCACATCAAGCTCCACTCGCATCCGGCGGGCCGCGGTGCGGCTGCATCCATCCGCTGGGGTGCGGCGGGCGCAACGCAACGCGGCCCCGTCGTCGGCACCCTGACCGCGCAGCGCAACACCATCGGGACACACGCCGGCGCCTACTCGCTCTACCGCGCCCTCGCGGTGGCGGCAGGGACCCTCGATCCCTTCCACGTCCCGGACCTCACCAACACCGCTCCGGCCACCCGCATCGGCCCGCACCGGGAGTGGAGCAACCCTTCTTCCATCGTCTCGCTCGACCCCTACGGCCACCTGGTCAGCGAGGCCTTCGCCGACGAGCTCGCCGCCGGCTGGGACATCCGCCCGACCATCGCGGTGACCAGGGCGCGGGTGAACATGCCCGAGTTCCGCGAGGCGATCGCGGCGGGCCGGCTGCGGCCCGACGGCGCAGTGCTCACCGGGAACGGCGACGCCCGGGTGACGAAGGCGGCGATCGAGCCGGTGTGGTATCTGCCGGGGATCGCCGAGCGCTTCGGCATCGCGGAGAGCGATTTGCGCCGTGGCCTGTTCGAGCAGTCGGGCGGCATGTTCTCCGAGCTCGTGACCCGCAACGATCTGAAGATCTTCCTGCCGCCGATCGGCGGCATCACCGTATACGTCTTCGGCGACGCGGGGGCAATCGTGGATCCCGTTCGCAAGGTCGCCTGCCGCGTGCACGACGAGTGCAACGGCTCCGACGTCTTCGGCTCCGACATCTGCACCTGCCGTCCCTATCTCGCGCACGGGATCGAGGTGTGCATCCGGACCGCCCAGGAGGGCGGGTGCGGACTCGTCGTCTACAACCGCAAGGAGGGTCGCGCCCTCGGCGAGGTCACCAAGTTCCTCGTCTACAACGCCCGCAAGCGCCAAGCGGGCGGAGACCGGGCCGAGACCTACTTCGAGCGCACCGAATGCGTGGCCGGGGTCGAGGACATGCGCTTCCAGGAGCTGATGCCGGACGTGCTGCACTGGCTCGGGGTGTCGCGTATCGACCGCTTCGTATCGATGAGCAACATGAAGTACGACGCCATGGTGCGCCAGGGGCTGGAGATCGTGGAGCGGGTCGCGATCCCCGACGAGTTGATCCCGGACGACGCGAGCGTCGAGATGGATGCGAAGAAGGCGGCCGGTTACTTCACCGACCGGCCGGTCGGTGCGGAGGAGCTGAAGCAGCCCAAGGGGCGGGGCCTCGACGATTAGACATCATGAATTGACCTGCCTTGACCTCGACACACGTGGGTGACGTTTCGGGGCCAGGAACCTTCGACACAGAGCCACCACGAGGAGGGCAGGTCATGAGCGGGTGTAGCGCATACGTCGCCGGACGCCGGGGGGGATCACCAAAACGGGCAACTCCACGTAATGAAAGCCGCTACGAGACGAGGCATGCGCCGGTGCCGCGCGGCCCGACGATGCCCCACCTCGTCCCGGCTCAGGGTGCCAACGAAGCTCGGCGGCGCCTACAATGCGGCCGTGCGAGGAGCCGGTGAAATGCCGGAGGAGGCGTAGCCGTGCGGATCGAGCCCGAGCTCAGTGAAGTGGAGGTCATCGTGCTCGGGGCCTTCAACCCGGCGCTCTTCACACCCGCCTGGTTCGTCCTGCACGGCCTCCTGCCGGAGGGTGCCGCGGACAGCGCGGAGGTCGAGATCATCCACCCGCTAGTGACGGAATTCACGTTCGACTGGCTCCACTTGAAGGTCACGGCCGAACATTTCTCCGCTGAAACCTCGCAAGCGCCTCACGTCCGCGTGCGCGACCTCGTCGTGCGCGTGTTCAGGGAGTATCTGCCGCATACACCCTTGAAGGGATTCGAGATCAACCGTCGCGTCCACTTCCGGGTGCGGAATCCGGCCGATCGGGATCGAATCGGCAGAATGCTGGCCCCGGTGGAGCCGTGGGGCCGTTGGGGTCCGGATCTTGGATTGGACGGCGAGCATAGTGGGATGACGTCGCTCACGATGTCGCAGCTCGACCCGCCGGGAAGGGCGGCAGGCGGCCGGATCAACGTCACGGTGGAGCCTTCGAACCGGATCGGTGATCCACGGTCGGGGGTCTACGTCCTCGTCAACGATCACTACCCCATCGACGAAACCGGCCCCACGACGGGACGCTCGACGGGAATCCTCGAGGAGAATTTCGATGCATCGCTCGAACGCAGTGGCGGTATCATCGATCACGTGATGTCCTTGGCGAAAGAACAGGAGACCTGACCCATGCCGCAGACGGCTCGGTCCACGGCAGGGGGGCGCGTCGATGCGCTTGGACGCCGCCGCGGTTCCGATACGGATACCGCGGCCGAGGAGCTGATCCGGGGTGTGAACGAGGCCGTTCGCCTGACGTTGAAGCATGGAACGGAAGCCCGCCCGACGCCCGCCGCGCACAACCTGAACCAGGAAGGGACCGCCCTGCCGAGCCTCGCCCGCGGCAACCGGAACGCGGGCGATCTCCCCCCGCTTGTGAACCTGCCACCGCCTCTGCCGCGCCGGGCGCCGACGGCGTCCTTTCACGCGCTGCAGGAATGGGAAGGATACGTCGTCGAGATGCGCGCCACGGACTTCGTGGCGCACCTGACGGATCTGACGGCCGGGGCGCCGCATGAGCAGGAAGAGGCGACCATCCCCCTCTCCGAGCTGTCGGATCACGACGCCGCCCGGATGACTACCGGGAGCGTGTTCCGCTGGGTGATCGGATACGAGCGCTCCCCGGCAGGGACGAAGAAGCGGGTGTCCCAGATCGTGCTTCGCGACCTTCCCGCGATGACCGAGGCCGATCTGCGGAGCGGCGAGGAGTGGGCGCGCGAGACGATGCGGACGTTCGGTCCGTGACGAAGGCGGGAACGCCGCCGGGACGACGCGAGTTCGAGCTCACCCTTCTCGGTCCCGGCTATGGCGAGAGTATCGTCCTGCACGTCGGTGACGGCATCTGGATCCTCGTAGACTCCTGCCTCGATACGGACGGAACACCGAGAGCCCTGCGCTACCTGGAAAGCATCGGCCTCGATCCGGCTCGGGCCGTCGCCTTGATCGTGGCGACCCACTGGCACGACGACCACATACGCGGGATGGCGCGGCTGGTCGAAGCCTGTGGCCGAGCCGCCTTCTGCTGCGCCGGAGCGCTATGCCGGAAGGAGTTTCTCGCCGCGGTCCATGCCTTGGAAGACCGTCACCTCTCCGTCAACGGCTCCGGACTTCGCGAGATTTACCGCGTGTTTACCCGGCTCCGGGAAGGGGCGTCGAATCCAACGTTTGCTTACGCCGACCGTCGCATTTTCGTCCGAGGCGGGTGCGAAATCTGGTCGCTCTCGCCCGGAGACGCAAGCTTCCGGGGCTTCCTGGAATCCATCGGTCGGTTGTTGCCGGGCGCCGGTCAGGCCAAGAACCGGATTCCGAGCCTTTCTCCCAACCAAGTGGCCGTCGCGCTATGGATCGAGGTCGGAGACGTGGCGGTGCTGCTCGGCTCCGATCTGGAGAAGCAAGGCTGGATCGAGATTCTGGAGAGCACAGCGCGGCCGGCCGGCAAGGCATCGGCGTTCAAGGTTCCGCACCACGGTTCGAAAAGCGCCCATGCGCAGGGGGTCTGGAGCCGGATGCTCGATCCCGAGCCCTTCGCCGTACTCACTCCCTGGCATCGGGGCGGTCGCGCCCTGCCAACCCAGGATGACGTGCGGCGGATTCTTTCGAATACGCCGAACGCCTATGCAACTGCGGGTATCGGGGCGTCCCCTCGGGTCCGCGCACGCACGAACAAGGCCGTCGATCGGACCATCCGGGAGTCCGGCATCTCGCTTCGAAGTCTTCCGGCGTCGTCCGGCGCGATTCGATTGCGGCGACCGTGCGGCTCGGGGGTGCAGTGGAGTGTCGAGAAGTTCGGCTCCGCGCGTCACCTCAACGCCGCCACCGGCGCCGGCGGATGATCGCCGGGCGCGGACGCACCCTCGCCCGCTTCCTCCCGGCCCGCTCCCCGTCGCCGCCGCGTGCTTGCTTCGCAGCCGGCGGGCCGGGGATGATCCATATCGGCGGCGCACGATCACTCGCTTCCCACCGCGGACCTGTCCACCGCGATACCCGATGCCATGGAGCGCTCCCGAGATGACCCCCGAGATGACCCCCCAAATGACCCCCCAAATGACCGATGTCACGGTAGTCGATCATCCTCTCGTCCGGCACAAGCTTTCGATCATGCGGCACAAGGACACGCCGAGCGCGAAGTTCCGCCAGTTGCTGACCGAAATCGCGCTGCTTCTCGGCTATGAGGTGACGCGCGACCTCGCCGTCGAGATGCGCTCCATCAGCACGCCGCTCACGGAAATGCAGACCCCTTTCCTCTCGGGCAAGAAGCTCGCGCTGATCTCGATCCTGCGCGCGGGCAACGGTCTGCTCGAAGGGATGCTCGACCTGGTGCCCCTGGCCCGGGTGGGCCATATCGGACTCTATCGCGACCCGGAAACCTTCGTCGCGGTGGAGTACTACTTCAAGGTGCCCGACGATCTCGAAGACCGCCCGGTGATCATGCTCGATCCCATGCTCGCCACCGCCAACTCGGCCATTGCCGCCGTCGCGCGGATCAAGGAAGCGGGTGCGAAACGCATCAAGATGGTCTGCCTGCTCGCATCGCCCGAGGGGATCGAGGCGTTCCGGCAGACGCATCCGGACGTACCCATCTACACCGCCGCCATCGATTCGCATCTCGACGATCACGGCTACATCGTACCCGGCCTCGGCGATGCGGGCGATCGCCTCTACGGGACCAAGTAGTCCCTTACCCATGAAGTCTTCGACAAAACGACGAAGATTCTTCCGTCAACCGGCGCTTGGTTCCGGCGATGCCGGGTTGGGGCATCGCAGAGGAAACCTCATGGCCATTGCGGCGCCGGGGCCGGAAGATTCGGACTGCGGGGTATCCTCGACGAACCTCGAAGGCCGGCGGGAGCAAGTCCAGGCGCATGTTCCGGCATGCTTCGCCGGCGGCACCGGATCCGGAGCCCGATCCAGGACGATGAAGGCATCGAGTGCAGCAATGGAGAGGCACGAGGCAGGCGGGGACGGAGCAGGGGAAGGCACCGGAAGCCGAACCGTCCCGGTGACCGTCACCTACCTGGAGATGACCTCGCCCGAGCAACGTGCGGCCGCTCCCGGGCAGGCCGAGCCCACCACCATCCTGCGGGCCGAGCGCCCTGCCCTCTCGTTCTACCGCTACCTCTACGACACCATCGGGACGGATTGGAGCTGGTACGCGCGGCGGCGGCTCTCGGACAAGGCGCTTGCCGCGATCATCCACGACGATCGGGTGGAGGTGTTCGTCCTCTACGTCCGCGGGGTGCCGGCCGGCTACGTGGAGCTCGACCGGCGGGTGGAAGGAGAAGTGGAGATCGCCTACTTCGGCCTGATGCCCGAGTACATCGGCCGGGGCCTCGGCCCCTTTCTTCTGGACTGGGCGCTCGTACGGGCCTGGAGCCTCCGGCCCCGCCGGGTATGGCTCCACACCTGCTCACTCGACCATCCCAAGGCGCTCGCCGTCTACCGGCGGGCCGGCTTCGTGGCATACGACCGCGAGACGGAGCACGTGGACGCGGAGCTTCTCGATCTCTCGCGGCAGGACCGGAGGAAGGACGCATGAAGCTTCACGTCGACCCGCCGGGCGGGCGGCCCGGTGCCGGCGGGCATTCGCCATACCGCATTGCCGGGAGCCGGCCATGACCGACGTCGACACCGGCTTGAACGTCTGGCAGATGACGAGCAACCACAACCGGATGATCGAAATCCAGGCCGACCGCTCGGCGCCGCGCGACGGCCCGGTCGAGATCGCCTACTACGGCAGCTCCGCGTTCCGGATCACCTCCCCGAAGGGGGTGAGCGTCCTGATCGATCCGTGGCGCAACCATCCCTCGCGGCGCTGGGACTGGTACTTCCACGACTTCCCGGTCACCGCCACCGACGTCGGGGCGTCCACCCACGCGCACTTCGACCACGACGCCCTGCACCGGCTCGACGCCCACGTCCTGCTCGACCGGCTCATCGGCCGGTACACGTTCTCGGACATGACCCTCACCGGCCTCGCGGACAAGCACGAGACGGATTCGAGCTGCGCGCTCTACGACTACAAGAAGATCTACGAGACGTTCCAGGGCGTGAGGATCGACCCGCCGGACAACCCCCGCTCGTGGGACCACTGCCTCATCGTGGTCGAGACCGGGGGGATGCGCATCGTCCACTGGGGCGACAACCGCCACAATCCGCCCGCGGAGATCTGGGAGGCCCTCGGGCGCATCGACGTGGCACTCCTGCCCGTCGACGACTCGCAGCACGTCATGGGCTTCGCGATGACCGAGCACATCATCGAGACCCTGCGCCCGCACGTCGTCATCCCGCACCACTACTACATCTGGGACGTGCTGCAACGCCAGAGCACCTTGCAGTCCGCCGAGCCCTGGGTCGATACGCGCGAGGTGGCGGAGAAGCTGAGCGGCCCGCGACGCACGTACGCGATCGAGGACATCAAGCACCTCGACCGCGCCGTGCACTTCTTCGGCGACCACGTCGCGTTCGACAAGGAGGCATGGCTCCGCGACGGGCGTTGATCCGACCGCGGGGCTCGATCGAACCAGGCCGCCGGCCACCACAAGGAGACGAACACGATGCCGACCGCTCCTCCCCACCTGCTGCTGTGGGATCCCGCCACCCTCGCCGCCCACCTCGATGCCGGGGACGTCGTCGTGCTCGACGTGCGGCGGGGCGAGTCCTACGCGAACGGGCACGTCCCCGGCGCGCGCCACTTCAGCGTCTACGGGATCAACACCTACGACAGCGACCCCGCCCCCCTCGCCTCGTTCACCAGGATGTGGGCCTTCCAGATCGCGGGCGCCGGCATCCGGCGCGAGGACGTGGTGGTGGTCTGCTCGGAGACCACCGACGAATCCGCGGCCCGCGCCTTCTGGTTCCTCGAGTATCTCGGACACGAGCGGGTCGCGGTGCTCGACGGCGGGATACGCGCCTGGGAGGCGGCCGGGCAGCCGCTCGCCCACGAGGCGACGCCACCGGCGGCGGGCGCGTATCGATACGAGGCGGTGGCCTCGGTCTGTGCGAGCTGGTCGGACGTCGCCGCCGCCATCGACGATCCGGCGACGGTGATCCTCGACACCCGGAGCGACGGCGAGTGGTATGGCGAGGACGCGCGGGGCGCCGCGCGCGCCGGCGCGGTGCCGGGTGCGGTGCACCTCGAATGGGTCCACAACGTGGACGACCGGGGCCGGATGCTCGACGCGGAGACCTTGCGCGAGCGCTACGCGGGGGTCGGGATCACCCCCGGCACCCCGGTCATCGCCTACTGCAACACCGGCTACCGCTCTGCCCACGCCTATCTCGCGCTCCGCCTTGCCGGACATCCGGACGTCCGCAACTACGTCGCCTCGTGGCAGGAATGGGGAAACCGCATGGAATGCCCGATCGTGGTGCACGAGAGGCCCTGAGCAAGGCGCCGGGCGGGACATCCGGGTGTGGCATCGGATGGAATGCCAGGTGAATGGTCCGCATCGCTCCGGCCGATGCGTCCGGCGCGTCGATCGAGCTCCAGATGGTGTTCCTGCCGGCCGGCGCGTCGAATGACGCGATCGTGACCTATACGGCCGCCTTCGAGGCGGTCAAGGCCCGGGCGGACTTCGCGGAGATCTCCGCCGGCCGCTTGGGCGTCTATCCGCAGATGACCGGCGAAGAAGCGGCTGCCGCGCTGCAAAGCGCCACGAGCGTGCCGGACGAAGCCAAGGCCTTCGTCGTGGACTGGCTTCGGGATCGCTACGGTGTCTCGCTGAACTGATCCCGCCCGCCCCGGCCGCGCGGGCGCGGCCGGGGCGCCTCCGCTTTCGACGAAGAAAGCGCCGCCGTGGACGTACTCCAGGCCGCCCTGCCCGCGCTGGCCGACGCCGCCGGCCTGATCTTCCAGCCCATGGTGTTCGGCTACCTCGTGCTGGGCGTGGTCATGGGGCTCTGCATCGGCGTGTTTCCCGGCCTCGGCGGGATTGCCGGGCTGTCGCTGCTGCTGCCGTTCATGTTCGGGATGGACCCCGTCCTCGGCCTCGCGCTGATGGTCGGCATGGTGGCCGTCGTGCCGACCTCCGACACCTTCGCCTCCGTGCTGATGGGCATACCGGGCTCGTCCGCATCGCAGGCCACCGTGCTGGACGGCTTTCCCATGGCCAAGCGGGGCGAAGCCGCGCGGGCGCTCTCCGCCGCCTTCGCCTCCTCCCTCTTCGGGGGGCTGGTCGGCGCGGCCTTCCTGACCGTCTTCATCCTGGTCGCCCGGCCCGTCGTCCTGGAGTTCCGCACCCCCGAGCTCCTGATGATCACGATCTTCGGCCTGTCCATGGTCGGCATCCTGGCCGGGCGGGTGGCGCTGAAAGGCATCGTCGCCGCGGGGCTGGGCATGATGATCGGCACGATCGGCGAGGGCGACAGCGCGGGCGAGCTGCGCATGGCCACCTACGACATGCCCTACCTCGTGGACGGGCTGAAGCTGGTCATCGTCGGCCTCGGCATCTTCGCCGTCCCCGAGATCGTCGCGCTCCTGCGCCGGGATCGCGCGATCTCGGATCGTCCGGCTCTCGGCGGCGGATGGGCGAAGGGCGTGCGCGACTGGCTTGCCAACGTCTGGCTCAGCGTCCGCTGCTCGGTCATCGGCGTCGTGGTCGGCGTCATTCCCGGCCTCGGCGGCTCCGTGGTCGACTGGATCGCCTACGGACACTCCGTCCAGACCACCAGGGACAAGTCCCGCTTCGGCTCCGGCGAGGTGCGCGGGGTGATCGGGCCGGAGAGCTCCAACAACGCCAAGGAGGGGGGCGGACTCGTCCCCACCCTGCTCTTCGGCATCCCCGGCTCGGGCTCCATGGCGATCTTCATCGGCGCGATCGCCTTGCTGGGGTCGGGCCAGATCGAGGTCGGCCCGTCGATGCTGAAGAACAACCTCGACGTCACCTATGCCATCGTCTGGCTTCTGGCGCTGGCCAACGTCGCCGGCACGCTGATCTGCATCATGACCTCGGGCGGGATCGCGCGGCTGACGACGATTCCCTTCGGCCTCCTGGCGCCGTTCCTGTTCATGATCATCTCGTTTGCCGCGTTCCAGTCGGGCCAGGACCTGATGGACCTCGTGGCGCTGTTCGCCATCGGCCTCGTCGGCATCCTGATGCGGCGCTTCGACTGGTCGCGGCCCGCCTTCCTGATCGGGTTCGTCCTCTCGAACCCGGCCGAGACCTACGCCAACCAGGCCGTCCAGATCGCCGCTTCGCGCTTTCGCAAGGGCTTCGAGGAGGGGATCGACTACGTCTTCTCGCCCATCGTGATCGTCCTCGTCGTCATCACCGCCGTCTCCGTCGTGGTGGGGCTGCGGCAGGCGAAGACGATCATGGCCGAGGGGGCCGTCGCGTCCGGCCGCAAGCGGGCGCCGGCGATCTTCCTGCTGGCGGTGCTGGCCTGGCTCGTCGCCGCCTTCGTGAACGCCTCGATGATCCCCGACCATGCCGCGGCGGACCGGGTCTTCCCGCGCTTCGTCGCGGGCGTGTCGATCGTCGGCGCGCTGATCCTGCTGGCGCAGATGACGTGGAGGCCGGAATCCCACCCGCTCTTCGCCGACCGGGAGGGCGCCGGCGCCGAGGCGAACGCCCACGGCCTCTGGGCGACGTTGGCATGGTTCGCAGGGCTGCTGCTCCTGACCTCGCTCCTGGGCTTCATCCTGGCGCTCGCGATCTTCCTGGCCGCCTTCATCCGGTTCCGCGCCGGCAGGAGCCGGGTCTTCGCGGCCGTCTACACCGCCGCGGGGATCGGCTTCATGTGCCTCATGGCCGGCGTGCTGAACCGCGACTTCCCGCCGGGACTCTTGCAGGAATTCGTCAAGCTCCCCTGGCCGCTGACGTGACCCGGACCGCCGTTCCCTCTCCCTTCATGCGCGGCGGCGCATCTTCCCGCCGGGCCTCCTGGTGGAGTGCGCCGGAGCCCCCGGCCGTTGACGTGAGGTCGTTGACGTGACCCATGCCGCCGTTCCGTTCCTCTTCAAGCGCCGCGGCGCATCTTCCCGCCGGGCCTCCTGGTGGAATGCGCCGGAGCCCCCGGCCGTTGACGTGAGGTGGTTGACGTGACCCAGGCCGCCGTTCCGTTCCTCTTCCTGCGCGGCGGCACGTCGCGCGGCCCCTACCTGCATCGCGCCGATCTGCCGGAAGACCGCGAGAGGCTGGCCGAAGCGCTGATCGCGATGATCGGCGCCGGGCACCCGCTCAACATCGACGGGATCGGGGGCGGCGCGGCCGTCACCACGAAGGTCGCGATGCTTTCGCCCTCGGACGACGGCTGGGCGGAGGTGGACTACTTCTTTGCGCAAGTGGGCGTCGAGGAGCGGCTTGTCGACTTCAGGCCGACCTGCGGGAACATCCTCGTCGGAGTCGGGCCGGCGGCGATCGAGATGGGGCTCGTGGCGGCCACCGGAGGCGCCACGGACGTGAGGATCCGGGCGGTGAACACCGGGGCGCGGGTGCTTGCGAAGGTCAGGACCGAAGGTGGCGCGGTGGTCTACGACGGCGACGCCGCCATCGACGGGGTGCCGGGGACCGCCGCCCCCGTCGAGCTGCGCTTCATGGACGTCGTCGGCGGTGCGACCGGTGCGCTCTTTCCGACCGGCGCGCGGCGCGAAGCGATCGACGGCATCGAGGTGAGCTGCATGGACGTCGCCATGCCCATGGCGATCGCCCGCGCCGACGCCTTCGGCCTGACGGGGTACGAGAGCGCCGCCGAGCTCGATGGGAACAGGGCGTTCTACGACCGGATGGAGCCGATCCGCCGCGAGGCGGGCAGGCGCATGGGGCTGGGCGACGTCTCGAAGTCGGTCACGCCGAAGTTCGGCCTTCTCTCCCCGGCGCGCGACGGCGGCACCGCCGCCTCACGCTATTTCATGCCGTGGAACTGCCACCCGAGCCTCGCCGTCACCGGCTCGCAGTGCCTCGGCGCCTGCCTGCTCTGCCCCGGCACCGTGGGCGAAGGGCTGGCCGGCCGCCGACTGGCGGCCGGCGGCCGCCGGCCACCAGTCGGCGGCCGGTCCGAGTCCCCGGCGCGGCTGCGGCTGGAGCATCCCATGGGCATGTTGGAGGTCATGCTCGAATATGCCGTGGACGGCGACTCGTTCGACGTGATCTCGGCGGGGCTGGTCCGCACGGCGCGCAAGCTCGCCGCGGGCGAGGTCTTCGTTCCGCGCCGGGTCTCCATGATCGGCGGCCGGAAGGAGGCGGCACGGGGATCGGCTTCGGGCGCTGTGCGGCGCGGGTGAGCATTCGCACCGCGAGGCGGCACGGCGCCCCGAGCACCGCGAAGTCGAAGAGCCGGGAAGTCACGGCCGCTTCCTCATGATCCTGAAATAGACGTACAGAACGATCACCACCGCCGCGCGCATCGCCGACGTGCACGCGCGCGTTGCCGTCGCCGCGACCGGCCTCTACGAGATCGACCGGAACACGCTCGACGCGCAAGGTTGGATCGCCCTCATCCATGACCACGCAGATACGCATCCGATGGATCGGCGATCCGAACGCCGGTCCGCTCCACGCGACCGTTGACGGGCAGATCGCCGGGACACCCACCCGGCAGACATCCGGGCAATGGACCACCACACCCGACACGCTCAAGCGCTATCCCGGACCCTACGGGATCGGCCCGCGCGCGCTTTCGACGTGGCGCGCGAAGCTCGCCGGCATCATCCGCGCCCGCATCGAAGCCACCGCGTACCGCCCCCGTGGCCGTGGCATGGAATCACCAGGCACCGCGAAGGCCCGCGCCGACCGCGAGATCGCCCTCATCCGCACGATGCGCGACACCCTCGCGCGGGTCAGCGAAGCCGCCGCCTTCACGTGGCAGCAGATCGAGCGCCGCCCGGACGGATCGGCCACAATCACCTTTCGCCGCCCGAAGACGGATGCCGACACCACCGCGTACCTTGCCCCGATCACCGTCGCAGCGCTCGACGCGATACGCCGCGGCACCGACGATGCCGCGCCCGTCTTCGGCTTGAGCACCGGGCAGATCAAGCGCCGCATCCAAGCCGCCGCGAAGGCCGCCGGACTGGAGGAGTTTCAAGCCACGGATACCGGATCGGGATGGCGCAGGACCTCGCCCGGTCGAAGGGTATCGAGATGCCCGCGATCATGCAGGCCGGAGGCTGGCGATCGGAGACGACGGTAGCCCGGTACACCGCCCGCGAGAGCGCCGCCCGTGGCGCCGTGGCCCGGTTCTACGAGCAGGAAGACGAGCAGTAACCGCCGCTCGGCTCGATACCGGGCAGATACCCCGGCCGCGGCGCCGGCCCCCCCGGCATGGTAGTGTGAGAGGGTTCCCGGAGAACTCGCCATGACCGCCCCCGCCACGAAGGCCGACCGCGACCCGGAGATCCGCGCCTTGCGAACCGAACTGCGATGGATCCTCGGGTTCCTTGCCGCGCTCCTCCTCGCGATGAACGCCAAGCTGTACGGCATCATTTGACACCGCCGCCCGCGAAGCCGCCTGCACGCCGCCCTACGGGACGGACGCGCCCCGGCCGCACCCACCCGCACGCCCGGACCCCGATCGGCGCCCCACGGGACGCCAGGACGCCCGCGAAGCCGGAAACGGTTTCCGGTCCGGCTCCCGGACCCCGCAATCCCCGCGATACGCCGGCCGATGGCCACGTCCGGGAAGCCGACCGCCGACCCCGCGACGAAGCGGACGGGTAAGGTCGGGACGGTAACGCCGACGTAGCGGCCGGCGCCCGAGACAGCACCGGATCAGTCCCCGGCCCGCGTTACCGGCCCCGTGCCGCACGTAGCAGGCACCTTGACCGGCACGAACCGCCGAGCATCGCCCTGCTTCATCGTCGCAGCAACGTCGATCGGTCCCGACCCGGCCACCCTCAGCCACCACCAGCCTTCCGGGTCAGTCACGTCGAACGCGGCTTGAATGTCGCGCATCTTCACCTTGACGCTCCGGTACGCCGGTAGCTCGCGCCGATACGTCCCGCCCTTCGCCCCGGCTTCGTCCCGTCCCTCGATGGTAAAGCGGATGCTCGCCGCACCTGGATTCGTAATGCGTACCCAATGGTCGGCAGCATCTTCGTCGCCGGGCAGCGCCCTCGGCATCGCCGCCACGATGGCTATATGGTCGCAGCGTTCAACGGGATGCGTATGATCCGGTTCCTCCGGGTCAGGTATTTCCGGTTCCGGCTCCGGTGGCTCGGGTTCCGGCGCAGGGCAACCGCATATAAAATCACTGTCCCATCAATACCTTATCTCGGAAGCCATCGTTCAATGCCGCCCGGATACGCTTCTTCCTGACGCTGATCTTCGCCGACTCACGCTTCAGAAGATTGACCGCCACATGCCGAATCACTCCCATATTGTGCGGTGCATTACCCCGACGAATCCGACTCTCGTCTTCCCGAAACGTCACATCCAATCTCCAGTGCAGCTCATTCTCGATTCCCCAGTGTGAACGCACCGCTCGCCCAAATGTCTCCACATCTTCCAGCGACGTAATGTAGTACCGTTGCTCAATACTCACACGCCCATCACTCCAGCGCTCCGACTCCACCATCCCGACCGCTCTCAACCCATTCCACTTCTTCACACAAGACAACGCACCCAGGTCGGTGGACAAATAATAGCTCCTGGACTCTACCCGTCCGTGACCATCCTCCGCCGTCTCGTCGTTCTCAATCCCCTCACACTCGAAATCCCTCTCCCGTGCCGCATCAAAATACCTCCGAACTTCCCTGTTCAATTGCTTCTGGTTCCCCTTCACCGCCAACACGTAATCCCCTCCCCCTTCCTTGACCTGCTTCGCTATCGCTCGTTGGCATCCCATCGCATCCAGCGTCACGATACACCCCGACAATTCCAGCTTATCCAGCAGCTCCGGCACCGCCGTGATCTCGTTCGACTTCTCCTCCGTCTTCACCTGCCCAAGCACCACTGCATTGCTACACGCCCAGGCACTCACCATATGCAACGCCTTCATACCCCGTTTGCGGTCGTGGGAACGCCTCTGCGTCTTCCCGTCCACTGCAATAATCTCACCATCACTCAACTTCACGACATCTTCCATCCAGCTCATGAAGCAGTCCTGAAAACCCCTCATCGACAGCGCCGAGATGATTCGTGCAATCGTGTCGTCCACCGGGACCCCATTGGCCAGCGGAACATAGCGGCGAAGCCACTCCAGCTTCGTGCGCCCAAATTCTTCGATGTCACTCCATCCCTCCGCGCCACTGACCACCGCACACACGCACAGGACGATGACATCAATCAACTCATGCTTCTTGTTTCTATCGACTCGCGGATCCTCCAGCTTTGAGAAATGCTCGATCAAACTTGCAGGGGCTGTCGTGTTCATTTCTTGCCATCTCCATCTCCTTGATGAAGACGCCATTAGATCACAAAACTTGTTGATGTCAATACATTTTTAGTGATCTTGCCCTGGGTTCCGGCGGCTCCGGCTCCGGTGGTGGTGCGGGCGGCTCCGGCGGTTCAGGCTCCGGTGGTGGTTCCGGTGGTTCCGGTGGTTCCGGTGGTTCCGGTGGCTCGGGCTCCGACCCTGGTTCCTCGGGAGTCGTATACGTTGCCCTATGAAAATGGTCATGCCAGTGGCCCGAAGAAATTGATCTTCGTGCCCTAATAGTAACTGTAGCGCGATACTGCGTATTCCAGTCCAAACCATCACACCTAACGGGATAGCTCAAACGATTGCGGGGAGAAATAGGACTACTACTGTAAAGTAGACAAGTCATAGCCCTACGATGCCAGTAAGAATATCCCCTAACAGTCCTATATTCTTCAGTATACAGACTCATGCTCCAAACCAAGCCGCGCAATGAATGATCCTCAGAACGTGGCCATTGTCTTAACAGAGTTGTAGGCACGCTCACTTGTACAAGGCATGAAAGCGGGTCATCCGGGTCAGCGTTGTTGAGTCGAACAACGACCCCCGATAAGCTATGTCCCCACACCGGCGCCGCCAGCACCATCCCCAACAGCACCACCGCTCCCGCCTTCATCGTCTTCATCGTTCACCCTCCCTTATGAGCGATGGAACCGCGTTGGCCATCCTATCTCCCCGGTATCCGCCGGCGCAACCGCCGCGCTACCGCCCCTTGGGACCCGGCTTATCCTCCGGCTTGCGCTCCGCGCCGCAAGCACCTTCGACACCCTCGCCGCCACCGATCGGCTTCGCGACGCAGGCTTTGACGACGGGCAGGCGCGCGCCATCGCCGAGATCCACCGTGACGCGGGCGCCGAGCTTGCGACGAAGGGAGACCTCGCCAACCTGCACGCCGAAACGAAGGCCGACCTCGCCGAGCTCCGGGCCGACCTCTACCGCGCCTCGTGGATTCAGGCCGCCGCGCTCATCGGTACGCAGCTCGCGACCGCCGGCTTCGTCGTGCACTTGCTCAGCCAATGACCTTCCCCACGGCGTGCGCCAGGATCTTCAGCAGCTTTCGGGATATCGAATGCATGGTGCTCGATCTCCCGGTCTCATCGAACGACACGGGTCGCGTTCGTCAGCCCCTTTGCCGGCGGAGCGATTGCTTTGCCGCGTGCATCCGGAGGCGGCGTTCCTTGATCCGGGCGTCGGCCTCCGGGGTGCCGTCGTGGAAGCTCCCGAAGATCTTGTCCCACGGATCTTCGTAGGTACCGTAGTTGCAGTCGATGAAGCGGTGGTGCAACTGGTGCATGAAGTCGCCGAGCTGCAAGTGGATGTGCCGGGTGAGCTTCACCTTATGGTAGCCGCAATGCGAGGTCGGCCCTCCGATCGTGTGCAGCATGGCGTTGAAGATCACGTGGATCGGATGGCTCGCGACCAGGAAATAGATGAGCAGATCGGAGTAGAGTCCGAGGTGTTCCAGCGGGTGCATGGCGTGTCCCGACCAAGGCCCCACGTTGACGTTCTTGTGATGCCAGGAATGCACCCGGCGATACACCGGCCCGACGTGCAACAGGCGGTGGAACCAGTAGAAATGGAAGCCGCTCCATAGCGGGATCACCAGCATCAGGCCGATGAACCAGACCGGATTGCCGGTGAAGGTGGCGAAGGTCGCGTATCCGTTGGCGTATCCCCAGAGCAGCAGGCATTCCCACAAGGTGCCGATCGGCACCGAGCCGGCCAGGGTCCAGAACATGTTGTCCCGGACCTGGCTGCGGAAATGGAAGATCTTCGAGCTCGTCGCCAGCGGTCTGGCGTCGTAGCGCAGATCGTCTCCCTGCTTGCGGAAGGTATGGAGGAACAGGTGCAGGCCGCCTGCGACGGTGAGCACGATGCACAGGTTGCGCAGTAGGACTTCCAGCATCCAGCCGGGTTGAAAGGTGGCGGCACGCTCCAGTGACGGCGTACACCAGGTCCAGGCCGCGACCGCCACCAGCAGCATCAGGAACCGCGGTGAAAAGGGACGCCAGACCCTGAACAGGTATTCGAGGCTGGCGGCGGCGCTGAACGGCCGCTCGAAATACGCGGCCTGGGTGACGGGCAGGTCGGGCGTGAAGTCCCAGATCTTGCGCAACGCCCGTTTCGGCGTGGCGGAGCCACCGGACGAGGCCAGGGGGGCGGCGGTGACGGTGGCCATCCTTCAACCCTCGCAACCGGCGGTACCGGCCGGATCGTCGCTTTATTGGAGCAGCACCGGGGTCCGTGAGGAAGCAATGTTTTTCTGTCTTCGAATCAAGGAAAACTTTATCCCGGCTGCTTGAAACTCAAGTTTCGGGATTCGCTGACCGAAATGGATTCCCGCTTTCGCGGGAATGACGGCCAGCCTGAAAGCAACGCGTCTCGCTGAAATGACGTCATTCCCGCGAAAGCGGGAATCCATCGCCTGATTCAGGCATTTTGAATCCCGAAACTTGAGTTGAAACAGGCCCGGATACGCCGCCGATACCACCGACTCAGCCGGCGGCGTACCCCCGTAGCGTGTCGTGCAGCGATTTCGGGATGGTGACGCCCTCGGTCGGGGTGCGTTCGCGAGCCTGGTACCGGCGGTCGGACGGAAGCCGGGTGCCGTCCTGCTCCAGGACCTTCGCGAAGAGGGTCTCCGCGTGGGCAAGCTGGGCGTCGCGGTCGCCGTCGCCGGTGCAGCGTGCGGGGTCGATGGCGATCATGAGCTCGCCGCCGCATGGCGCCCCGACCCTGCCGGTGTCCTTCGCATGGGCTTCGAAGCTGAAGACGTCACCGGTCAGTGCGCCCGCGAGCAGCTCGACCATCAGGGCGATGGCCGCGCCCTTGTGGCCGCCGAAAGGGAGCTGTGCGCCGGCCAACGCCGTAGCGGGGTCGGTGGTCGGCTTGCCGTCCGGGCCGATCGCCCAGCCCTCGGGGAGCGGCTTGCCGTCGCGCAGGTGGATCTGGATCTCGCCGCGCGCGCTGGCGCTCGACGCTTGATCGAAGACCAGCGGCGGCCGTCCCGCCCGCGGCCAGGCGAACGCCATGGGGTTCGTGCCGTAGACCGGCCTGGTGCCGCCGGCCGGCGCGACGTACTGGAGCGCGGTGGTGAACGCGAAGGCGACGAGGCCGCGGTCGGCGAGACGTTCGACCTCGGGCCAGAGCGCCGCGACGTTGTAGGCGTTCACGACGACCAGCGCCGCGATGCCGAATTCGCGGGCACGCCGCTCCAGGGGCTCGGCGCCGAGCTGCAGGGTGAGCGGCGCGAAGCCGAAGTGCGCGTCGGCCCGGATCACCGCGGGGGCGAGGTCGCGGAACGTGGGCTCCGCATCCGGCGAGACCCCCGCTTCCTGCAGCGCCTTCACGTAGAAGGGGATCCGGAACAGGCCGTGCGACGCGCATTCGTCGCGTTCCGCCGCGGTGACGACGTCGGCGATGGCGCGCGTGTGCTGCGCGGAGTATCCCTTGGCGCATAATGCCTCGGTCGCGATCCGGTGCACTTCGTCCAGGGTCAGGCGTACGCGGTCGTTCACGGCAGGTCCTCCGGCGCCTTCCGGGTATCCGATGGTTCCGTATACTGGCCCGCCGTCGGCCGCGCAACCCGGCGCGGGAGGGCTCCGAGGGCTCCGAGGCCGGAGACCGCCGCCGCGGTCCGGGCACCCGGGCGCGTGTGCGATGCGGCAAGACGGATCGAGATCCGCGGTGCTCCCC
The DNA here is from genome assembly GCA_965204915.1 of Gammaproteobacteria bacterium. Lineage (GTDB taxonomy): Bacteria > Pseudomonadota > Gammaproteobacteria > HK1 > HK1 > HK1. Next base: position 2,425,700 of record OZ242023.1, read on the forward strand.
CGCCACCTGCGAGGCGCCACCGCATCCGCCCTCCCCTCACCGCATCCGCCACGCCTGGGTGCGCCGCTGCAGGAACTTCGCCACGAAGAAGTGCACGAGCCGCACCGAGGCCGCGGTGTAGAAGATCATCATCCCCATGGCCGCGGCCGGGGCGATGTCGCCCGCGTCGTCCATGTTCAGCACCGCCACCGAGGCCAGCGTCGTGTCCGGGCCGTAGAGGAACACCACCGCGGACACCGTGGTCATCGCGTTCACGAACAGGTAGATCACGATGTCGAGGATCGCGGGTAGGCATACCGGCACCGTCACCCGCCAGAAGGTCTTGTAGAACGGCGCCTTGAGCGACGCCCCGACCGACTCGAACTCCGGGTCCATCTGCTTGAGCGCGGTCACCGCGGTGAGATGGGCGACGGTGTAGAAGTGGACGATGGTGCTGATCACCAGGATCGCCATCGTGTGGTAGAGGAAGCCCAGCGGGTTGTCCGGGTGGTTGAAGAAGAAGATGTAGGCGAGCCCCAGCACCAGCCCGGGGACCGCCATCGGCATCATCGCGAGGAGCTGGAACAGGGTCCGGCCGGTGCGGAAGCCGCGGCCCTTCTCGACGAGGAAGGCGCCGGCGAAGATGACCGCGGTGCCGACGGCGGCGGTCCAGCCCGCCATGCGGATCGAGTTCCAGTACGACTCCCAGCCGCCGCCGTCCATCACGTCGAAGTCGTAGTTCCAGAGTCCCCAGCTCAGGTCGTAGGGGTAGAACTTGACCAGCGCGGCGTACTGGCATACCCCGAGCATCCCGATGAGGAACACGCTCAGGAGGATGCAGAAGCCGAGCATCGCGGCGTCGAACGTGCGGTGGGGCTTGGGCTCCAGCGCAACCGCGCTCGCGGAGAGCAGGGCCACCTGGCGGCGCTGCACGACGCGGTCCACGGCGAACGCGAGCGCCGCCGGGACCAGGAGCACCACGCTCACCACCGCCCCCATCTCGAAGTTCTGCTGCCCGATCACCTGCTTGTAGACGTCGGTGGCGAGGACGTTGAAGTCCCCGCCGATGACCTTGGGGGCGCCGAAATCGGTGATCGCGAGGGTGAACACCACGAACGCGGCGCTGATCAGGCCGTAGCGGCAGCCGGGCAGGGTCACGGTGAAGAAGATCCGGGGCCGACTCGCGCGCAGCGCCACCGCCGCCTCGTACAGGCGGGCGTCGGCGATGGAGAGCGAGGCGATGAGGATGATGATCGCGTGCGGCAGGGTGAAGAACACCTCCGCGATGACGATGCCGATGGGGCCGTAGATGGAGTGCCCGAACAGCACCTCCTTGATCATCCCCTGGTTGCCGAAGAGGTAGACCAGGGCGATGCCGGGCAGCAGGGAGGGCACCAGGATGGGGATCATGGTGATGGACTGGAACAGCCCCTTGAACGGGATGCAGCTCCGGGTGAGGGCGTAGGCGAAGGTGAACCCGACGGTGACGGTGATGAGGGTGGTGATGGTGGCGACCTGGAGGCTGTTCCAGATGGAGTGGGTGAGGGCGGGGGTGGAGAAGTACGCGACGTAGTTGGCCAGTCCGGTGAACGCGCCGTCGTGGTCGCGGACGCTCTTCGACATCATGGTGTAGAGCGGGAGGGCCAGGGTGACCGCGAGGTAGAGGCCGATGACGCCGATGAAGGCGCGCATCACCCGGTCGTCGCGGCCGACCTTCGGCCTGACGGCCGGGGCGGGGGCGGAGGCGGTGAGGGCGGCTTCAGCCATCGGGCGGCGTTCCGGCGTGGATGGGCGCTGTCCGGCCGTCGTGGCCGGCCCTCGGCTTGACGGCCGGGGCGGGGGCGGTGAGGGCGGCTTCAGCCACCGGGCGGCGTTCCGGCGTGGAGGCGCATCGCCCGGTCGTCGCGGCGGCCCTCGGCTTGACGGCCGGAGCGGGGGCTGGGAGCGCGGTTTCAGCCACCGGGCGGCGTTGTGGCGATGCGGTGGGTGGGACTTCCGGGATTTCCGGGTTTCATGACGGCATTTCCTCCCGATGTGGATGCCTGTGGTGGGCTGTGGCTGCCGGCGCGGCAAGCCCGGCGCATGCAACGCTTGACCCATCGGGCTTGACCCATCGGGCTTGGCCCATCGGACGACCGGGCAAGCGGACGACGATGATACGCCCTCGGCGCCGCCTGTTCCGGTAATCTCGATCGCGCGCTCTCGGCAGATACCGGCGGGTCGTCGTCCGCCGAAGGAAGTCGGACTCGGATTTGACGGCTGGCCGCGCTTGCCTCTAGCATATCCTCTCCATGGTAGGTAAATCAGGTAAACCATGAACACCAGGGTAGCCGATGAAGTGTGGATCGCGACCGCGCTCCTCCACCGCCGGCACCCGGACCGGGACGACTTCGCGGTCCGGGAGATCGTCCGGCAGGCCGAGACCGAGAAGATCGCCGATGGCCCCTTGCGCCCTGGGGTCCAAGTCCACGCCTACCTGCACTGCGTCGCCAACAAGGCGCCCAATCCCGGACGCTACCGGATGCTCTTCGAGACCTCGAAGGGGCGCCGCCGCCTGTTCCGGCCCGGAGACCCCTGCCATCCCCGCCGCAGCTCGGGGAAGGACCTCCCGCGCGATGACGAGATCCCCCCGGCCTACCGGGGACTGATCGAGTGGTACCGCAACGAGTACGCCGGGGGCGGCGGAGGGGGTCGTGAGGCCGACCCCATCCTCTCCCTGCGTGGCCTCGGCAAGGCGCTCTGGGCGGATGAGGATGCGGACGACTACGTGGAGCGGCTTCGGGAGGGGTGGGGGTGAGCCGGGTCTTCTGGGATACGAACCTCTTCGTGTACCTCGTCGAAGATCGGGGCGAACGCGCGGAGCGGGTCTCGACGTTGCGCCGCCGCATGATCGAACGAGACGACGAGTTGCTCACCTCCGCGCTCACCCTCGGCGAGGTGCTCGTCAAGCCGATGGAAGCCGGAGACGAGGACCTGATGCGCCGCTACGAGCAGGCGATCGGGGCCGGCGCAACGGTACTGCCTTTCGACTTGCGCGCCGCTCCCAGATTCGCGGAAGTCCGCCGGGACCGGTCGATTCGGGCGCCGGACGCCATCCAGCTTGCCTGTGCATCGGCGGCCGGCACGGACCTGTTCATCACCAACGACGAACGGCTGAGCAGGAAGAACATCCAGGGGATCCACTTCATCCAGTCGCTCGATAAGGTGATGCTGTGACCAGTGTGGAACGGCGGCCACGCCGAAGGCTGTCGTCCGGCTGCGGCCTGCGCGTGGTCTGGCAGGACGTCACCATCGGGGATGAACCGCATCATGTCACGCGATACGGTCCAGCGCACCGCTCGTCTGAAGCGGTTCTACGATCTCCTTGGAACCTTGGAGCACAGGATTGGCGGGCCGCGCCGGCTGATGGACTGTTCAGAGCGCAGGGAGGAGCGTGGACTATAGACCCTTACCCGTGAAGTCTTCGACAAAGCGACGAAGATTTTTCCGCCAACCGGCATCTGGTTCCGGCTATGCCGGGTTGGGGTCATGGGGATGGCACGATCTACGAGTGGATCCCGCACGAACGAGGGGTGCCGGAGCACGACGGGCAGGACGGCGGCAGCGAGCCGACGCTGGAGAGGAAGAGGAGATGGAGCAGGTCGACGAGCATCTGGAGGTATGGCTGCACGAGGTGCGCGCGGGGACACTGCACAGGACGCCGCAACGGCTCGACTTCCAGTACGCGGACGCCTACCTCGCACGCCCGGATGCGCAGGCGCTGTCGAAGCGGCTGCCGCTGGAACCCGGCCGGTTTCGATACGGTGAGGCCCTGCGGTGGTTCGACGCGCTGCTGCCCGAGGGCGCGAGACGCGAGCAAGCGGCACGCCAGGCCGGGGCGGCGTCGATGTCGACGTTCTCGATGCTTCAAGCCATCGGTGCGGAGTGCGCGGGCGCGGTCGAAGTACGCCGCCCCGGATCGAAGCTGGAAGCGAAGAAGGCGCCGGCGAGTATGGAGGAAATCGAAGAGTACATCCGCCGCATGGATCGGTATCCGCTGGGGCCGGACCCCGGACAGCTCACGCTCTCGCTCGCAGGGGCACAGCCGAAGCTGGTCCTGGTGAAGGAGTCGGACGGATGGAGCTGGCCCCTCGGGGGCTACCCGTCGACCCATGTCGTGAAGCCGGAGCAGGAGCGTTTCCCGGGAGTGGTTTGGAACGAGCATGCGTGCATGACGCTCGCGCACCGCGCGGGGCTTGCGTGTGCACGGACGGAGGTGCGGCGCTTCGGAAGGTTCGAGGCACTGGTGGTGGAGCGCTTCGATCGCACCGCCGACGGCCGGCGGGTGCACCAGGAAGACTTCGCGCAGGCGTTCGGGGCGCGGGAGAAGTACCAGAAGGACGGGGGACCCTCGCTGAAGGACTGCTTTGAACGCAGCGGCGTCGGAGGGCCGACCCTGTGGGACCAGGTGATGTTCGCCTGGCTGACAGGCGACGAGGACAGGCACGCAAAGAACTTCTCCGTCCAGTATCCCAGAGGGGAGGCGCCACGGCTTGCGCCCATCTACGACGCCGTGTGCACGCTGGCGTATCCCGAACTCGCGCGCGGCATGGCGATGCGGATCGGCAACGCATGGCAGGTACGCGAGGTCGACAGGAGGGCGGTGGAGGACGAGGCCCGGAAATGCGGGCTGCATCCAGGAGAGGCGGTGCAGCGGCTGCGCGCGCTCGCAGAACGGGTGCGCGAAGCCATGGAGGAGATGAAGGCCTCGGGCTGGGATCTCGGGCTCCTGGAAGCAGGAGGCATCGGCACGCGCCTGGACGCCTCATGCGAATGGGCCAAGGAATCGGGAGGGGGACGGCATGGCCTGTGAATCAACCAACGAAAGATGTAAAAGGGCCATGGGAGCCGGCGCCATGGGGAAGCGCCCATGGCACAGGAAGCTCGACGAATCGGACACGGAGGCAACAAACGATGCGCCGTTGGAAAGCAGAGCCGTACGAGGGCGGATTGCGCCAGGGGAACGCGTACTGGATGGCCCGAATATCGGAACTCGCCTACATGACGAAAGGCAAGGGGGAGCCGGACGACGAAGGCATCCTCGAAGAGCTCCAGGAAGAGGATCAGGGATTCGAAGCAGTGAGGGGGTTCGATCACAAGAGCAGCCAGGGCATCGTGGTCGAACACAAGAAGTACCTGACCATCGGATACCGTGGGACCGACGAATGGCGGGACTGGCTGGACAACATCGACATCGAGCGCCGTCATGAAGACGAGGGCACGTTCCACGAGGGGTTCTGGGAGGCCACCCAGGATATATGGAAGGAGATGCGCCGAGCCGTCGACGAGGCGAGGGAGCGCCAGAAGGCACGAGGCGAACCCAAGCGACCGGTGTTCATTACCGGACATAGCCTCGGCGGAGCGATGGCGACGGTGACGACCTCGATCCTCCTGCACGAGGACTTCCCGTTTACGGCCACATACACGTTCGGGCAGCCGAGGGTAGTGGACGCCAGAACGGCGCGGGACCTGAACGTGGAAGTGAAGGATCGCTACTGGCGCTTCTGCAACGACATGGACATAGTGACGCGGATACCGGCACGCTTGGGCGGTTACCGACACGTCGGAAGCGTCGTGTACATCGACCATGATGGAAACATCGACGCCAAGCTCAGTCGGTGGCAACAGTTCCTGAACCGCGTCGAGGGAGTGGCCGAGGAGATCAGGAAGGAAGGTCCGGATGGACTCGGAGTCTCGGTGAAGGAGTACCTGCGCGACCACGACGTGAAGAGGTATCGACGAGCGATCGAGGATTGCACCCGCTGGCCCTGACCGGAGCAAGTCCACTCATCGGAAAGCCTCCGTCCACCCTGCCCGGCCACCGGCGATTTCCGGCCGGGATTTCGCTGCCCACCCGCGACAAGTCGGTGCGAAGGCTCGAAGACCTGGAAGCCTCTTGAACGATCCGATCTTCGGGGTCGAAGACCTCTCGGCCATGACGTTGACGATCGTGGTGGCGGCGGTCGCCGGCGCTGCTCGACCCGGCTCCGCGGACGGGCTCGACCGGCTGAAGGCTCTGCCGCGTGGGAGATTCCAGCAACTCGGAGCGCCGACATGACTTCCACGATTCCATCGCGGATGGCCGCCGTCCAGCTTGTCGGCCATGGCGGACTGGACAAGCTGCACTATCGCGACGACGTCCCCACGCCGGCGCCGCGTGCCGGTGAAGTGCTCATCGAGGTGGCCGCCGCGGGCGTCAACAATACCGACGTCAACACGCGCATCGGGTGGTATTCCAAGGCGGTCGGCGATGCGACCGGTACCGGCGGCGCGGACGGCTTCGACACGGTCGATGACGCGGACGCAAGCTGGATGGGCGTCCCGCTGAGCTTTCCCCGCATCCAGGGCGCCGATTGCTGTGGCCGGATCGTGGCCGTGGGCGAAGGCGTGGACCGGAGCCGCATCGGCGAGCGCGTGATCGTTCGCAGCATGATGCGCGATGCCGGTGGCCGCCCGTTCGAGTGCCGGACCTTCGGCTCGGAATGCGACGGCGCGTTCGCGCAATACGCCAGGGCGCCCGCCCGCGAAACGTACAAGGTCGAATGCGACTGGTCCGACGCGGAGCTGGCTTCCATCCCGTGCGCCTACTCCACGGCCGAGAACCTGCTCCACCGGGCTTCGGTGGGGGCGGAGCGCGTGCTCGTCACCGGCGCTTCGGGCGGGGTCGGCTCGGCCGCGGTTCAGCTTGCGAAACGCCGCGGCGCCCACATCGTCGCCGTCGCGAGCGCCACGAAGGCCGATGCCGTGCGCGCCATCGGCGCGGACGAGGTCGTGGACCGGAACGCCGGCCTCGCCACCGCGATCGGGCATGACGGCATCGACGTGGTCATCGATCTCGTGGCCGGAGCATCCTGGCCGCGGCTCCTCGACGCGCTCCGGCGCGGCGGGCGCTACGCGACGGCCGGCGCGATTGCCGGCCCGCTGGTCGAGCTGGACGTACGGACGCTGTACCTCAAGGACCTGACTCTGTTCGGTTGCACCTTTCAGGAAGAAGAGGTCTTCGAGAACCTGGTCTCCTACGTCGAGCGCGACGAAATCCGCCCTCTCGTCGCAAAGACGTTCCCCTTGCACGAGATCCGCCGGGCACAGGAAGAATTCCTGGCCAAGACGTTCACCGGAAAGCTCGTCCTCATCCCGCCCGAATGAAGGAGGCGGCAGCGCGGGCGCACATCGGGGCACCGGCTTGGGGGGTCGGTCTGGGAGTACCGGCGCGGTCCACCGGACACCTCGACGCCGGCGGCCTCTCCCGTGCCCGCCGATGTCCGACGCCTTGCGGCTTCCGGCCCTTCCCCGGTCGATCCGACGTCTGACACCTCATGCGACTTCCGGCCCTTTCCCGGTCCATCCGAGCCTCCTATGATTCCGCCATGACCGACTCGACCCCATCCGGTGCTGTGCCAAACGGCGCCGCACTGTTCAGCGCCGCGCCGACTGGCACGCGGCCGCATGGTGCGCGGCCGACCGGTGCCGTGCCGGCCGGCACCGTGCCGACTGGCGCGCGGCCGGCCCCGGTGTTTGCCGTCCCGTCCGAGGCCCGCCGGGCGGGTGGACTCCGGAGAGCGCCGATAGAGCGCCGATGTCCGACGCCTCATGCGCCCTCCGGCCCTTTCCCGGTCCATCCGGGCTTCCCATGATGATTTCGCCATGACCGACTCGACCCCATCGGGCGCCCCGCCGACCGGCGCCGCGCCGCATGGCGCGCAGCCGACCGACGCGCGGCCGGCCCCCGGCTCCACGGAGAAGCTCGAACGGCTGAAGGCCCTGCTGCGCGAGATGTTCCAGCTCGACCGGGGCGATCTGGACTTCGGCCTGTACCGGATCATGAACCTGAAGACGGCCGAGGTCGCCGCGTTCCTGGACCGCGACCTGCTGCCGCAGGTGAAGACGAAGCTGAACCTGACCAGCGCGGAGGAACGGGCCAAGCTGGAGAAGGAGCAGGAGGAGATCCGCTGGAAGGCTTGGGATCTCGGCGTCGACCCCGACCTCGCCCCCCCGCCCAAGCTCGTCGAGCTGCAACGCCGGCTCGCGGAGATGAAGAAGGACGCGGACGCCGAGGCCGACGTCTACAACCATCTCGTCAACTTCTTCACCCGCTACTACACCGAGGGCGACTTCATCTCGCAACGCCGCTATTCCAGCGGCGACCGGCCCGCCTACCTCATCCCCTACGACGGCGAGGAGGTGAAGCTGCACTGGGCCAACGCGGACCAGTACTACGTCAAGACCACGGAGAACTACGCCAGCTACGCCTTCACGGCCAGCGCGGGCGATGCGGCGCGGCGGGTCCGCTTCGAGATCGCCGCGGCCGACAACGAGAAGGACAACGTCAAGGAGGCCAACGGTCGGCAGCGCCGATTCGTGCTCGCGGTCGGCGGGAATGCCGTCGCCGTCGAGGGCGGGGAGCTGGCTGTCCGCTTCGAGCATCGGCCGCTGACGGAGGGTGAGAAGAAGCGGTGGCCGGGGAACGGCGGCTCGCAGCAGGGCCGCATCAACGAGACGACGGCCGAAGGGATCCTGAGCGCGGCGGATGCGGTGGATCCGGGGTGGCGGGCGGCGCTCGAAGCGCCGGCCCCGACCAACGCCAACGGCGAGCGCACGCTTCTCGCGAAGCACGTCGATCGATACACGGCCAAGAACAGCTTCGACTACTTCATCCACAAGGATCTCGGCGGATTCCTGCGCCGCGAGCTGGATCTGTACCTGAACACCCAGGTGCTGAACCTGGACGACCTGGAACGGGGCGACACCGCCCGCCTGGATCGGGCGCTGGCGCGGGTGCGGGCGATCCGCCACATCGGCGGGAAGATCATCGACTTCCTGGCGCAATTGGAGGACTTCCAGAAACAGCTCTGGCGCAAGAAGAAGTTCGTGCTGGAAACGAACTGGTGCGTCACCCTGGACCGGGTACCGGAAGCGCTGTACCCGGAGGTCGCCGCCAACCGGGCGCAGTGCGAGGAGTGGGTCGAGCTGTTCGCGGTGGACGAAATCGAAGGCGACCTCATGAACGGCGGCGTGGCCTGGAGCGATCCGCCGACCGCCGATTTCCTCAAGGCCAACCCTTGCCTGGTGCTGGACACCCGGCACTTCGAGCGCGACTTCACCGACCGGCTGCTGGCCGCCCTCTCCGACGCCGGACCGCTGGACGAGCAGACGGACGGCCTGTTGGTCCACGGCGAGAACTTCCAGGCGCTGAACCTCCTGCAAGTCCGCTACCGGGGGCAGGTGCAGTGCGTGTACATCGACCCGCCATACAACACGAACGGAGACGGTTTCGTTTACCGGGACAGTTATCAGCATTCCAGTTGGCTTTCGATGCTGAAGAACAGGTTGTCCATTGCCCGGGAGCTTCTGTCCGGGGACGGCGTTTTCTTTTCAAGCATCAACGATATAGAACAGCCGCTCCTTCGACTTCTTCTGGACGAGCGTTTCGGCACGGCCAATCGCATCGCGAACATGGTGTGGAAGGGCGCCACGGACAACAACCCGACTCGAATTGCGACCGAACACGAATACCTCATCTGGTATGCCAAGGACATTTCATCGACCGCGCCGGTATGGAAAAGTCCCGTCAACGATGCAAAAGATCTGATGTTGGAAGAGTGGGAACGGCTTCGCGCCTCGTGCAGAGGACTGGCTGAGGTTCAAGCTCGCTTCCGGAAATTCGTCAGGGACAACCGAGAGGCACTATCCCCCCTGACACACTACGATCGAGTCGATGAAGACGGGCCGTACACGGGCGGCAGAAGGGTTCACAATCCGGGAAAGGAAGGCTACCGCTACGACGTCATTCATCCCAGGACCGGTAAACCATGTGTGCAGCCGGCTCGAGGTTACCGTTTTCCACAGGAGACCATGCTGAAGCTCCTTGAGAACGATAAGATAATTTTCGGGGCGGATGAAACCCAGATCATCCAGATCAAGGAATACCTGCACGACTACGACGGCGGTCTGAAGGGTCTTGTCGAGCTCGACAGCAGGGTCGGGGCGAACGCTCTGGAGTCCCTGTTCGGTTCGCGAGAAGTGTTCAAGAATCCGAAGCCCACCGAACTGCTCTCCAATCTTCTCAGCTTCGTTACAGGCACAAACCGGCACGTCCTCGACTTCTTGGCCGGGTCCGGCACAACCGGCCATGCGGTCATCGATCTCAACCGGGGCGATGGTGGCCATCGCAGGTACCTGTTGGTCGAAGTTGGGCATCATTTCGATACCGTACTGATACCCCGGATGAAGAAGATCGTTTATTCACCTGACTGGAAGGGCGGAAAGCCAGTTTCGCGCAACGGCGTCAGCCAGCTATTCAAGTACGTCCGACTGGAATCCTACGAAGATGCGATGGACAGCCTCGTAGTGGTGCCACCATCGCAAGCCCAAGTAGAAGTGCTGGAAAGCAACCCCGCCTTGGCCGAGGATTACCGGCTGCGCTACGCGCTCGGCGTGGAAACCTCCGGCAGCGCTTCCCTGCTGGGCAAGGATTTCTCGGACCCCTGTGCCTACACCCTCTCCGTGGTGCGCGACGGCGTGCGCGACGACAACGCCCAAGTCGACCTGCCCGAGACCTTCAACTACCTGATCGGCCTCCGGGTGGAGTCCCGCCGCCGGACCGACGGCGTACTCGTCATCACGGGCATGGACACCGAGGGACGGCACTGCCTCATCCTCTGGCGCAACCTCCACGAGATCGACTGCGCCGCCCTGGACGCTTGGTTCGACCGCAACCGCGAGCGATTCGACGGTCCGCTGGACATCATCTACGTCAATGGCGACCACACCCTGAATGCCATGCGGCGGCCCGGCGAGACCTGGGCCACCGAGACCATCGAACCCGTCTTCCGGGAACGGATGTTCGAGGGGGATCCCGATGCGGCAGCGGCGCGGTAGCACGGGAAGCGCACTGCTCCAGCACCGTCTGGCGCTCCAGCGCTTCGCCTGCCGGGAGTTCGGCTACGAGGAGCTGGGGGAGATGCTCGCGCATCTGGCGCGCGCGCCGGGCGAGATGGGCGCGGCCGGTGGCGAGAGCGAGTACTTCCGGGCGCTCTACCTGGCCCCCGCCGCATGGGTCAAGGTCACCCGCGACCGCTTCTCCGAGTACGACGCCAACATCGGTGCGCTCAGCCGGCGCCTTCGCATGACCGGGGAGCACGGGCGGACCTGGAAGCCGCACCAGTACCTCGCCCTGCTGTTCACCGAGCACTACCTCCACCGCTACTTCGACGACGCCGAGGCGCTCCGCGCCGACCTGAACCGGGTGAAGTCCCGCCACCGGCCGACCTCCCGCCTCCCGGACTACCAGCCGGACGATCTCCGCACCCTCGCCTTCCAGAGCGCGACCGGCTCCGGCAAGACCCTCCTCATGCACGCCCACATCCTCCAGTACCGGCACTACCTGTCCCGCGCCGGCGGGCGGCTCAACAACGTCGTGCTGGTGACCCCGAACGAGCAGTTGTCGGCGCAGCACGAGCGCGAGCTCCGCGCGAGCGGCCTCGCCGCGCGGGTGTTCTCCAGTGCGGCCGGCTCGGACCTGTTCGCGCCGGTGGAGATCATCGACCTCAACAAGCTGGCCGAGAAGAAGGGGGTGAAGCGGGTCGCCGTGCGCGACTTCGGCGACGACAACCTGGTGCTGGTGGACGAGGGGCACCTCGGGGCCACCGGCAAGGTCTGGCGCGAGCGCCGCCGGGAGCTGTCCCGCGGCGGCTTCACCTTCGAGTACTCGGCCACCTTCAACCAGGTGGCGACCGGGAAGGACCCCGACCTGCTGCACGCCTACGGCAAGTGCCTGCTGTTCGACTACCCCTACCGCCGCTTCCACGAGGACGGCTACGGCAAGGACTACGACATCCTGAACCTGCCGGGCGGGGTGCAGGACGGGAACGCCGACATGTACCTGCTCGGCTGCCTGCTCACCTTCTACCAGCAATTGCGCATCTGGCGGGACCACGGCGCGCGGTGGCGGGCGTTCAACCCGGCGAAACCGCTGTGGGTGTTCCTCGGCAAGACGGTGACCGGATCGAGCAAGGCGGACCGCGCGACCCGCTCGGACGTCGTCCGCATCCTCCGTTTCCTCGGCTGGGTGCTGGCCCGCGGCGAGGCGGTGCGGCCCATGATCACGCGGCTGCTCGACGGGCAGTCCGGGCTGCTCGACGACGAGGGACGGGACTTCTTCCACGACCGCTTCCCCCACCTGCCCCGCACCGGCGAAGACCCCTCCGCACAGGTCTACGCCGACCTCAGCGAGACCCTGTTCCACGGCGCGGGCCGGCTGCACGTGGTCTACCTCACCGCCGGCGAAGGCGAGCTGCACCTTCGCACCGCCGACCACGATCCCTTCGGGGTGGTCAACGTCGGGGACTCGGCCGCGCTCTACAAGCTGCTCACCGAAGACCCCGATTCCAACCCCGACTTCGACGTCGACCGGGAGATGGGCTTCGCGCAGCGGCTGTTCGCGGGCGTGGACCGGCCGGATTCGACGGTGAACGTGGTCATCGGCGCGCGCCGCTTCATCGCGGGCTGGAGCTCCTGGCGCGTGAGCACGATGGGACTGATGCACGTCGGGGTGGGCGAGGGGCCGGAGATCATCCAGATGTTCGGGCGCGGGGTGCGGCTGAAGGGCTGGAACATGAGCCTGAAGCGCCACCGCGAGAGCGGGGCGCCGCCGCCCGATGACGGCGCCCGGCTTTCGGAGCTGGAGAAGCTCTACATCTTCGGGCTGCGCGCCGACTACATGCAGACCTTCCGGGACCTGCTGCAACAGGAAGGAATCGGCACGGAGCGGGAGACGTTCACCCTGCCGACCACCTGGAACTTCGCGCGCAAGACCGATCTGAAGCTGATCCGGCTGAAGGAAGACCGCAAGTACAAACTCTCCGGCGAACGCCCGATCCTGCCGGACCCGGCCGCCACCGCCACCGGCGCCGCCACCACTGGTGGCGCGGCCGGCTTCCCCCCGGTGACCCTGGACCTCTACTCGCGGCTGCAATCGGTGGCCTCCGCCGGCGCCCCAGGCGCCGCCGCCGCAGCGCGCGGGGAGCAGGAGGGCGACGCGGCAGGAGGGAACGCCCCGGCCCCTCACGGATCCGCAGGCGACCCGGCCGGCGCGGGATTCGCCCAACCGCGTCCCGGCCAGCCTGATTCGGATCAGTCCGTCCCGACCCCGACCCAGCCTGGATCGAGCGCCATCGTTTCGCGAGGCCGGGTCCGGGACGCCGGCGCTCATGGACCGATACATCCGACCCAACCCGGATCGAGCGCCATCGTTTCGCGAGAGGAGGAGGCGGTGGCCGAAGCCGGAGCCGCCCCGGACCGATTCAGCCTCGCGACCCATGCCCCCTTCCTCGACGCGGCCCGCCTGCACGAACGGCTGCTGCGCCGCAAGCGGCAGCGGGGCTGGCACAACCTGGTCATCGAGCGGGAGGCCGTGGATCGGCTGCTGCGCAACGACGACTGGTACGATCTGCGCCTGCCGCCGGAGCGGCTGAATCCCGCCGGGTTCCGGCAGCTACGAGGGCTGGAAGATGTCGCCCTCGATCTGGTCACCGAGTACGCCGACCGCTTCTGGCGGAGGGAGCGCCGGCGCTGGGAGCACGACCGGATCGAGATCACCACCCTGGACGAGGACGATCCGAACCACGTCCGGGCCTGGAAGCTGTCCATGGACGCCGCCGGGGACAAGCTGGCCGAGGACGCCCGCGCGCTGGCGGACGCCCTCCGGGAAGGCCGCTTCGAGGACCTGAAATCCTGGTACGAGAGCCTGAAGTTCGGCCTCATCCGGAACGAGGCCCACGCCTACCGGCCGCTGCTCCACGTCGGGAAGAACCAGGCGGTCACGGTGCAGCCCGTCCCCCTGGACGAGAACGAGAAGCGGGTCGTCGATCACCTGGAATCGCTCGCCGGGCTCCGTCACGCCTGGCTGCAAGGCCGGGAGCTCTACCTCATCCGCAACCTGACGCGCGGCCGGGGGGTGTCGTTCTTCGACGACTTCGGCTACTACCCGGACTTCATCGTGTGGCTGAAGGACGACGCCCGCCAGCACGTCCTGTTCCTGGACCCCAAGGGGTTGAGCCGTTTCGGCGGCAGGGAGCGCAGGAAGGTGGCGCTGCACCACGAGATCGGGAAGATCGAGGACCGGTTGCGCAAGGACGATCCGAACCTGAGCCTTCGCGCCTACGTCCTCTCCGTGACCCCGGCCGCCCGCATCGACGACGGCCTCCGCTCCGCGAGCGAATGGAAGCGGGACGGCGTCTACTTCCTCGACGAGCCCGACTGGCTGCGACAGGTCATCGAGCACGCCCTCGGACCGGAGGCCGCGCCGCCTGACCGCCCCGAGGGAATTCCCTGCCCGGGCGGTCACGTCGGAGCAGGTTGACGAGGGCGGTTCAACCGCCCTCGCCGGCAATGCCGCCGAAACATCGGGGGAACGGTTGCGCTCGGCCTCGGTTGGCCGTCGGATCTCTCCGGAAGGTCTTCCGTCCCCCCTGCCCCGCCGCGCGCCGAATTGCGGCTCGACCATCGGAAAAGTACCCTGCCTGTACGGTCGTGGTTCGATCCGCGGGCCGCGGCGGCCGCGGGCCGTGACGGCCCGTGAGCCGTGGCGGCCCGTGGGCCGTGGCGGCCCGCCAATCCACGCGAAACGACGGAGGGGCTGGTGAAGCGGATCCCGATCCTCGCCCCCGGGTTGCCGGCCATCGGGTTGCCGGCCATCGGGTCGCGGGCCGTCGGGCTGCCGGTCGGCGCGTTGCTGGCGGCGCTCGGCGCCTTTGCCGTTCCGGCGGATGCCCGGGAGCTCTCCCTCGCCTATTTCATGGGATCGAAGCATCCCATGAACCGGGCCGTGTTCACGCCCTTCGCGGACAAGCTCGAACGGCTCTCGGGGGGAAGGCTGACCGTCAAGCAGTTTCCGGGAGGGGCGCTGAACTCGTCCCCGCCGAGGCAGTACTCGATCCTGCTCGACGGCGTCGCCGACGTCGTCTTCGCCCTGCCCGGCTACACCGGCGACCTCTTCCCGAAAACCAACCTTCTCTCCTACCCGGGGGTATGCGGGACGGCGATCTCGTGCACCGAGGCCCTGCAACGCGCGCGGCCCGCGCTGGAGAAGGAGTACCGGGCGAAGGTCCTGGCGATCTGGTCCAACGTGCCTCCGTCGCTGCTCACCCGCGACAAGCCGGTGCGAAGGCTCGAAGACCTGAAAGGGATGAAGATCCGGGTGACCTCCAGGCTCGACGTTCCGTTCATCGAGGCGCTCGGCGCCAGCGCGGTCATGCAGCCGGTCACCGCCGTCCACCGGAACCTCGCCAACGGCGTCATCGACGGCATCGCCATCGGGGCTTCGGGGATCCCCGCGTTCAAGCTGCACGAGCCGGCCAACTACCTCACCACCTGGCTTCCCATCTCGGGGGCGCCCTTCGTGCTGCTCATGAACGGGGAGGTGTACGACTCCCTCTCCGCCGAAGAGAAGGGCTGGGTCGACGCCGCCGCGGACTCCACTCTTTCGGCGGGCGGCGGCGCCGCCTACGAGCGGGCGGGCGCCCGCGGGATCCGGATGTCCCGGGAGGCCGGCGTCGAGATCATCGAGCTCCCGGACGAGGAGAAACGCCGCTTCGAGGAGGCCATCGCACCTGCCTACGAGGCGGCGCTGTCGCGAAGCGCCGGCGACATGAGCGTCGGGGAGGTCATCGGACGATTCAAGGGCGAGTGAGCCAGCCGAAGCGCTCCGGGAAGTACCGGGCCGGCTTTCCCGGGCTGCAGTCGCGCTTCGTCCGGGTGGTGGAGGCGTGCTCGATCGCCGCCGGGGGCCTGGCCCTGACGGTGCTGGCGGGGTTGACCGTCGTCGCGGTGTTCCGGCGCTACGCCCTGAACGATCCGATCTTCGGGGCCGAAGACCTCTCGGCCATGACGCTGACGATCGTGGTGGCGGCGGCGGTCGCCGGCGGGGCCTGCCGGGGCGCCCACGTCGGCGTGGACGTCATCGGGTACTTCGCCGGCCGGCGGATCACGCGGGTGAGCGACGCGATCGCCCGGCTGCTCGGCCTGGGGGCGGCGGCGGTCGCGGCCTACGCCTTGTTCGCCAAGGGAAGCTGCGGCCTTCCGTGCGGGGCGGTCACCGGGAGCATGTCGATCGTCCACACGCCGTTCTACTACGCGCTCGGCACGGCGCTGGCGGCCTGCGCACTGCTGCTGCTGATCCACTTCCTCGTGGGCCTCGCCCACTGGAACGGCGAGGATCCCAACGCACCGGGCGGCTGATGGACGGAACCGGCATCGCGGTCCTGGGCTTCTGCGCCCTCTTCGTCCTGCTCTTCATCCGGGTGCCGGTGGGCCTGGCGATGCTCCTCGTCAGCGTGCCCGGAATCGCCGCGATCCGGCCGGCCGCGGTCGTCCCGGTGCTGGCCGGCGAGATCTTCACGGTGGCCTCGAACTACACCCTCAGCGTCCTCCCGCTGTTCATGCTGATGGGCAATCTGGCCGTGGCCTCGGGATTGAGCCGGGACCTCTACGCTGCGGCGAACGCCTGGCTCGGCCACTGGAGGGGCGGCCTGGCGTCGGCGTCGATCGTCGGCTGCGCGGGATTCTCGGCGTTGTCGGGCTCGTCGCTCGCCTCGGCCCTGACCATGGGCCGGGTGGCGCTGCCGGAGATGCGGCGCTTCAGGTACGACGATTCCCTGGCGACCGGCGCGATCGCCGCCGGCGGCACCCTCGGCATCCTGATACCGCCCTCGGTCGGGTTCGTCATCTACGCGATCCTGACCGAGGAGAGCGTCGGACGCCTGTTCGTGGCCGGGGTGCTGCCCGGAATCCTGCTGACCCTCCTGTTCCTCCTCACCATCCGGATCGTCGCAGGGCGCGATCCGGGCAAGGCGCCGCGGGCCGGAGCCCCGGAACCCCGGCGGAGGCGTGTCGCGGCCCTGGCGGGAGCGGCGCCGATCACCGGCATCGTCGCCGCCACCATCGGCGGCATCTACACGGGGGTCTTCTCCGCCGTCGAGGCGGCGGGGGTAGGCGCGTTCCTGACCCTGATCGCGGCCGCCGCGCGGCGCGCGCTGACCAGGAAGAACGTCGCCGAGGTGGTCACCTCGACGCTGGGGGCGACGGGCACCGCCTTTCTCGTCCTGTTCGGCGCATTCGTGTTCAAGACCTTCGTGGGCTTCACCGAGTTCGTGCCCGCCGTGTCCCACTGGGTGACGGAGCAGGGGCTCTCGGGATTCCAGGTGGCCCTGGCGGTGCTGGCCATGTTCATGGCCCTCGGGACCTTCCTGGAAGGGTTCGCGATCCTGGTGCTGACCATTCCCCTGGTGCAGCCGATCCTCGAATCCCTCGGCGTCGACATGATCTGGTTCGGGGTGCTGATCGTCATCACCCTGGAGATGGGCCTGATCTCGCCGCCGGTGGGGATCAACGTCTTCGTGGTCAAGAGCGTCGCCCCGGGGGTGTCGCTCGACACGATCTTCCGCGGCATCTGGCCGTTCTGGCTGGCGATGTTCGCGGCGGTGCTGCTGATCGCCTGCGTTCCGCAGATCGCGACGTTCCTGCCGAGCCTCATGTACGGATGACGCACCGCGCGGGGGCCTCCGGACGGGGTTCCGGCGGCGGCGAGATCCCGCGCTTCCCTCCACGGCGCGCGTCCGGCATCATCGGCGACGGAGCCGACGCGCCCCTTCGGCCCCGGCCGGGCAGGAGGTTCCCGACGACATGAAGCCCGGCGCCCCTTCCACCCTGCGCTACGAAGCCGACGAGACCCCTCCCCGCACGCTGGTCCTCGGCCTCGGCGTGCAGCTCGCCGTGCTCGGCATCAATTCCGTGGTGCTGGTGGCCGCGATCGTGTTCCGGGCCGGCGGAGCCGAGGAGTCCCTGTTCTGGGGCGTGTTCGCCACCGTCCTCGCCTGCGGAGCGGCCACCGTCATGCAGGCGCTCCGCTTCGGCCGGCTCGGGGCGGGCTACACCATCCTGTCCGGCACGTCCAGCACCTTCATCGCGGTCTGCGTGACCGCCCTCGCCGAAGGCGGCCCGGCGATGCTCTCCACCCTGGTGGTCGTCTCCGCCGTCATCCAGATCGCGCTCTCGACACGGCTCTCGCTGCTGCGCCGGGTGCTCACCCCCACCGTCACCGGAACGGTGATCATGCTCCTGCCGGTCACCGTGATGCCGATCCTCTTCCGCATGCTGCACCAGGCGCCGCCGGACGCTCCGGCCGCGGCGGGGCCGGTGAGTGCCTTCGTGACCATCGCGGCGGTCGTCGCCATCGGGCTCAAGGGGACGAGCGCGCTACGCCTCTGGGCGCCGGCCCTCGGTGTGGTCGCAGGCTCCCTGGCCGCCCTCTGGTTCGGCATCTACGACACCGGGCGCGTGGCCGGAGCGCCCTGGATCGGTCTGCCGGAAGGCCGATGGCCGGGTCTCGACCTGGACTTCGGCCCGGCGTTCTGGGCTCTGCTGCCGGGATTCGTCTTCGTCACCCTGGTCGGCGCCACCAAGTCGATCGGGGTCGCCGTCGCCGTGCAGCGCGTGTCCTGGCGCCGGCCCCGGGCGGTGGATTTCCGGGCCGTGCAGGGCGCTGTGGCCACGGAGGGCACGGGCAACCTGCTGGCCGGGGTCGCCGGAACGATGCCGAACACGCCCTTTCCGATCGGCGTACCGGTCCTGGAGCTGACCGGGGTCGCGGCGCGTAGCGTAGGCGTCGCGGCCGGGGCGGTGCTCATCCTCCTCGCGTTCGTGCCGAAGGGGCTTGCCCTGATCCTCGCCATTCCCGGGCCGGTGGTGGCCGCCACCATCATGGTGGTGATGGCGATGCTGTTCGTGGCCGGCATGAGGGAGGTGGTGCAGAGCGGAGCCGACTACCGCACCAACCTCATCGCCGGGGTCTCCTTCTGGACGGGCGCCGGCTTGCAGGCCGGGGTGGTCTTTCCCGAGTTCTTCGCGGAGTTCGCGGGCGGCCTGCTGCAAAACGGCATGACCTCCGGGGGGCTCCTCGCGATCCTGCTCACCTTGCTGACGGAGCTGGCCGGGCCGCGTGGCCACCGGTTCCGGGGGCGCCTCGATCGGGCCGAGCTGGCGAGGCTCAACGATTTTCTGGGCGCGTTCGCCACCGGCGCCGGCTGGGGTGCGGAGATGGCGGGCCGCCTGCAAGCCGCGAGCGAGGAGACCGTGCTGACCCTGCTCCGAAGAGACATGGAGGAAGACGAGCCGGGAGACCGGGGTGATGGGGACGGGGACGGTGGTGGCCCCCGCCGGCGCCTGCACCTCACCGCGCGCAAGGAGGGCGGCGGCGCGGTGCTGGAATTCATCGCCGGGGCCGGAGACGTGGACGGCAACCTCCAGGACCGGATCGCGTTGCTCGGCGAGCAGCCCGCCGCCGAGGACACGATCGAGCAGGAGGGGTCGCTCCGGCTGCTTCGCCACCTCGCGTCCTCGATCCGCCACCAGCAGTTCCACAACGCGGATGTGGTGACGGTCCGGGTGGATGCTCCGGCGACCGCACGCGGCGGGTCGTGAGGGAGGTTCGGAGGCTCGCGCCACGCATGGCCGCGGACGGCAGTTCATTCCAGGTCCAGGAACCACATGTTCGTGCGGTTCGGAGGCCCGCGCCACGCATGGCCGCGAACGGAGCGGCAGCGTGCGTTCGGCCGCCGGGGGCGGGCATGGGTCCGGCAGGGAGGCTCGGAGGCCCGCGCCACGCATGATCGCGGACGGAGCGGCAGCGTGCGTTCGGCCGCCGGGGGCGGGCATGGGTCCGTCCCGGCCGGGCTTCCGGCCGGGACGGGCGAACGCCGGACCGGACGAA
This sequence comes from Gammaproteobacteria bacterium, assembly GCA_965204915.1. Classification (GTDB taxonomy): domain Bacteria; phylum Pseudomonadota; class Gammaproteobacteria; order HK1; family HK1; genus HK1. The sequence goes on from OZ242023.1 coordinate 2,445,483, forward strand.
CGCCGGGCGGCTACGCCGTGAGGAAGGGCGCCGCTTTCAAGAGGTGGATCTCCCGGCCGAGGACGTTTCCGGCCTCACGGCTGGCGTTCATGTACTCCTGCCATTCGGGATCGGCCAGCAGCGCCGCACGGCGGCTCTCCCGGTCGGCGACGCTCTCGTAGGCCATGATATGGGTGTAGGAGTCCACGTCGCCCGTGTTGCCGGTCCCGAAGACGACCGGCTTGCCGCAGTGGCGTTCGTGGGCGGCGCGGCCCTTCTCCTCGTACAGCTCGACCTGGGCGGCCGCGGTGGCGTAACGACATTTGTAATGGTGCACCTCGAAGATCATGGTGGATTCTCCCGTGTGGGTGGCAGACAGCGGTTGCGGCGCGGAGGGCGGCTTCAGCCATCGGGCGGCGCTTCGGCGTAGATGCGTACCGCATCGCGGGGCACCAGCGCCCGCACCGTGCTTCGCTCCCGAATCTCGTGGCGCCGGACCTGCGCGATCGGCAGGTCCATCAGCAGGCGCCCCCCGTGACTGCTGAGCTCGGCGCGGGCGAACGAGCCGAGGAATTCCAGGTACTCGACCGTCGCCTCGAAGACGCTGCCCCGATCGGTGAGCGCGGCGGTTCGTGCGGGCGGGACGCCCGTGTCCCCACGAGACACGCCGCTCCCGGAAGCGAAGGCGTTGCCTTGTTCGGTGACCGCGGCGGCGCCGGTGGTTCCGGCAGCTCCGACGGCTCCGGTCGCCCCGCCGGCTTCGGCGGTCCCCGCGGCCCCGGTCGTATCCCCGGCGGCGTCCCCGCCGTCGAGCACGATGTCTTCGGGCCGGATCGCGACGGTCACCCGCGCACCGCCGGGAAAACCGGACGTATCGCAGGCGAGGACGAGCCCTCCGGCCCCGACCCCCGCGCCGCCGGCGCCCACGACCTCCCTACCGCCGGTGACCTCTCCGGCGCCGGTGACCTCCCCGGCGATGAAGTTCATGGCGCCGATGAAGTCGGCGACGAAGATGCTCGCGGGCTCGCGGTAGATCTCGGTCGGGGTCCCGGCCTGTTCGATCACGCCGTCGTTCATCACCACGATGCGGTCCGCCATGGTCAGCGCCTCTTCCTGGTCGTGGGTGACCATGATGGTGGTGACCCCGAGCCGGCGTTGCAGCGCCTTCACCTCGTGGCGCAGCCGCGCCCTCACCTTCGCGTCGAGGGCGGAGAGCGGCTCGTCGAGCAGCAGCAGGCCGGGCGAGGTCGCGATGGCCCGCGCGAGCGCGATGCGCTGCTGCTGCCCGCCCGAGAGCTGGGCGGGGTACTTGCCTCCCTGGTCGGGGAGGCCGACCAGCGCCAGCAGCTCCCGCACCCGATCCCGGATCTCCGCGCGCGAACGTCCCTGGCTCTCCAGTCCGTAGGCGACGTTGCGCGCGGCGGTCATGTTCGGGAACAGCGCATAGGACTGGAAGACGATCCCGAAGTCGCGCTCCGAAGGTGGAAGCGCGGAGATGTCGACGCCCGCCTGCTCGACGGCGCCCGCGGTCTGGACGTCGAGCCCCGCGATCGCCCGCAGCAGCGTGGTCTTGCCGCAGCCGGAGGGGCCGAGGAAGCACACGAACTCGCCCTCGTACACGTCGAGCGAGACGTCGTCGAGCGCGGTGAACCCGCCGAACTTCTTGGTGAGGCGCCCGATCCGGAGATATGGAGTGTTCAATGGATTGTGAGTGATCTCCACGAAGGGGCCGGAGGGCGGGCGCCCTCCGGCTCCGTGCGCGCCACGTCGCTCGGCGTCGGCCTCGCACCCCGGTCGGGGATCGACTCCGAACCGGGAGCCTACTTCGCCTCGGACTTCGAATCGTAACGCTTCTGCCACTCCGCGAGGATGCGGCGGCGGTTGTTCGCCGCGAACTCGAAGTCGTTGTCGATCATCGCCTCGACGATGCCGTCGGGGAAATGCTCCACCGGCTTCGCGAGACCCGGGATGGCGATGACCGCATAGCCCTCGTTGTACAGCTCGTTGGCCTTCTCGGTGATCGACCAGTCGACCAGGGTCATGGCCGCTTCGAGGTTCTTCGTCCCCTTCACGATCGCGGTGGCCTCCATGTCCCAACCGATGCCTTCGGAGGGGATGATGATGTCGATCGGAGCGCCCTTCGCCTTCGACTTCGCGCCCCGGAACGCGAACGAGACGCCGATCGGGACCTCGCCGCGCGCCGCCTGCTTGCAGGGCTTGGAGCCCGAATGGGTGTAGTGGTGGATGTTCTCGTGCAGCGCGTCCATGAACTGCCAGCCGCCTTCCTCACCGAACATCTGCAACCAGCTCGACACGTCGAGGAAGCCGGTGCCGGAGGAGTTCGGGTTCGGCATCGCCACGTGGCCCTTGTACTCGGGTTTGGTGAGGTCCTTCCACGAGGCCGGGGTGGGGAACCCGTGCTTCTCCTGCTCCACCGTGTTCACGCAGACCGCCGCGACCCAGGCGTCCATGCCGGTCCACGTCGGAGGATCGTCCTTGTCGACGAACTTCGGGTCGAGCTTTTCGACTCCCTTCGGCTTGTAGGGGTGGAGCATGCCTTCCGACTTCATGAGCAGCAGGCTGGTCGCGGCCAGCCCCCAGATGACGTCGGCCTTGGGGTTCTCCTTCTCGGCGAGGAGCTTCGCGGTGACGATGCCGGTGGAGTCGCGGACCCATTTGATCTCGACGTCCGGATGGTCCTCGTTGAAGCGGGCGGCGTAGCGCTTGAGGTCTTCGGCCTCGACCGCGGTGTACACGGTCAGGGTGGCCGCGGATGCGGCGGCGGCCAGTGCCAGCGACATGGCCGCGGCGAGTCCGGTGACGGCGCTGCGACGGATGGTGTTTCCGAGGCTTCCAGGTTTCATGACGGCACTCCCTCCTGATGTGGACTGTCGACAGGGGTTCCCGATGGGTTCCTCCCGTGGGCTGTGGTTGCCGGCGTGGCCCGGCGCGTGCATCGCCCGGCACGCCGGACGACCGGGCAAGCGGACGACGATGATACGCCCTCGGCGCCGCCGCGCCTGCCCGAATGCGTATGGGAAGTCTCCAATGTAGCGATTTCATGCCAACGTGTCGCGCCGGAACCGTGCAGCAATCCCCACCGGGCCCGAAAACGCCCATCGAATCACCGCGAGCGGACGCTCGGACGGAGGGGAAGGCCGCGAAATCCCCGGTTGCACGACCCCGGTTGCACGACCCCGGTTGCACGACCCCCGGTCACCGACCATGTCCGGGACGTTGGCGGGACCTGCCGCTTGCCATGCAGGTATCCGGCGGCATCCGCCGCCGCGGGACGCGACGGAATGCACGCGCGGTTCAGCCCGCGCCGGAAGCCCCCGCGCCGAAGGGTCTGGTGAGGAGGATGAGCTTCGGCAGCAGGGTGAGCGCCGCGAGCAGGGCGATGGACATCGCCAGCCCCGTGAGCAGGCCGAAGTAGATGGTGGGCAGGAAGTTCGACAGCACCAGGATGGAGAAGCCGAAGACGATGGTGGCGGAGGTGTAGAGCACCGCCTTGCCGACGTTCGCGTGGCATACGTGCAGGGTCTCGGTGTAGTCGCCGCAACGGGCCAGCTCTTCGCGGAACCGGTAGACGTAGTGGATGGCGTTGTCCACGGCGATGCCGATGGTGACCGCGGCGACGGTGATGGTCATCAGGTCGAGCGGGATCCCCGCCAGGCCCATCATGCCGAGCACCGCACCGGCCGCCAGCAGGTTCGGCACCACGCCGAGCACCGCGAGGGTGAGCGAGCGGAAGAGCAGCAGGAGCATGACGCCCACACCGGCGATGACCGCCCCGAGGGTCGAGATCTGCGACGTGAACAGGCTCTGGAGCATGTTGTTGTAGAGCACGAGCAGCCCGCTGACGGTGACGTCGTCCGGCCCCAGGCCCAGCTCGTCGCGCAGGCCGTTGCGGATCCGATCGAGCAGTGCCTTGCGCTCCAGGCCGGGCAGGGTGTCGCGGATGCGGAGCACGATCCGCGCTTCGTCTTGCAGGACGTCGACGTAGGGCCGGATCAGCCTCCGCTTCAGATCCTCCGGCGCGCGCCGGTAGACGAGCGCGAGCTGGAGGCTGTCGAGCGGCTCGCCGTCGTTCAGCGCCTCTCCCACCCGGACCAGGGAGGCGAGCGAGAGCACCTTGCCCACCTCCGGCTGGCCGTCGAGCCAGTCGTGGACCTCCTCAATGCGCTCGATCTTGAACTCGGTGAACCAGTATCCGGCCTTCTCGCGCTCGGCTTCCGGGTCGTATGCGGTGCCGTCCCTCGGGGGCTTCGGTGAGGGCTCGTCGTCGAAGATACGGTCCTCGTCGAGATCCAGGATGACCTCCAGGGGCGTGGTGCCGCCGAGCTCGCGGTCGATGAGCGAGAGCCCCCGGTAGATCTCGGTGTCCTCGCTGAAGTAGTCGACGAAGCTGTTCTCGACGGTGAGCCGGGATACGCCGAGCGCGCACACCGCGAGCAGCACCCCCGCGGCGGCGAGCACCGCCGCACCCTGTCTTTCGGTGAGGAGCGCGAGCCCGCCGGTGACGCTGTCGGCCCACCCGCGGGCGGACCGGCGATCCCCCCCCTTCCCCTCGCGACGCGACTCGGGACCGCCACGTCCGCCTCCGCGTCCGAGCAGCAGCACCACGGCGGGAAACAGGGTGAACGCGGTGGCGAACGTGACCCCGAGCCCGATGCTCATCATCCAGCCGAAGTCGATGACCGGCTTGATGCCGCTGAACACCAGCGAGCCGAACCCGATGATGGTGGTGAGCGCGGTGTACAGGCAGGGCCACACCATCCGCCGTACCGTGGTGGCGACGAGCTCGTGGTGGGTGAGGGCGGGAAAGTCGCGGTGGAGCTGGCGGTAGCGCACCGTGAGATGGATGTTCATCGAGATGGTGAGGATGAGCATCAGGGCCAGGAAGTTCGACGAGATCACCGTGACCTTCCACCCCACGAGCCCGAGCACGCCGATCATCAGCAGGCCGGCGTAGAAGCAGCCGGCGAGCGGGAGCACCACCCACCGGGCTTCGCGGAAGATCGCGCCGAGCACGATCACGAGGAAGACCGCCACCCCGATCCCGAAGACGACGAGGTCGTTGCGCACGAAGGTGATCATGTCGTCGGCGACCATCGGCACCCCGCCCAGATGCAGCGTGCCGGCATCGGCGAGCTCGGAGAGCACGCCGCGGACACCCGAGATCCCGGCCCGCCGGTCCGCCGCGACGCGGCGCTTCGCCGCGTCGTAGAAGGGCTCGATGCGGTCGAGCTCGGCGCGGCCGGCGGCGTCGAGGCCCTCCGTGGCGCGTCTGGCCAGCAGCCGGTTCCGCTTGACGAGCAGGGCGCGGTATGCCTCGTCACCACGCATCGTGAGCAGGAGCGCGGTGGTGCGCGCATCGGCGCTCACGATGACCTCCCCGAACACCGGGCTCGCGATCAGCTCCTGCCGGGCGCGGATGCGGTCCGTCTCCGGATCGTCCAGGGTGCGGACGTTGCCGGCGATGCCTGCAAGTGAGGCGCCTTCGACGTTGTCGAGCAGGGGGACGTCGAGGATGCTGGTGACCGATTCGACCCCGGGGGCGGCGCGCAGCCGGTCGCGCAGCGCCCGAAGCCGGGCCAGGGAGGACTCGTCGAAGACGTCGGTCCCCGGCTCGAAGGTGACGATAAGCAGATCCTTCGAAGCATAGCGCGCCTGCAGCGCCCGGAAGACCTGCAGGTCGCGGTCCGCTTCGAGCAGCAGGGAATCGGCCGAGGCGTCCAGCTCGAAGTGGCGGGCCTGCCAGGCGAAGAACCCGAGCACCGCGATCATCACCACGAGAACGCGCGCGGGATGCGCGAGCACGAGCCGTTCGTAGAAGGTGGACAGGGTCGAGATCATCGCCGGAAACCGATCGCCGGACGGCGCGCATTCTCGCAGAAGTGGCGGACAAGCGGCACGTCACCCGCCATCGGGGCGGTCGAAGCGATCGGCGATCGGCGAACGGCGAACGGGAGCGGCGCGGCCGGCAGCCTCCACCGGCGCTGCTTCGCTTCCGCATCGGCTTGCTCGATCCCTGGGGCCGTCTTGCCGCCGCCGGGGGTCCGGTAGTCTTTTGCCCGTGAAGTCTTCGACAGAACGACGAAGATTTTTCCGCCAACCGGCGCTTGGTTCCGGCTATGCCGGGTTGGGGTCTGCAATGGTCCGGTATAGTCCCGTCCGCCGAAGAGCCAGCGGAGGAGGAGCCGGATGTCGGACCGCCGAATCGCCATGGTCGGCTTTCTGCAGGCGCAGAACTGCTCGAACCTCCCCGCGTCGTGGCGTCACCCCGAATCCGCGGGCGACTTCATGACCCCTGAGTACTACCGCCGGATCGCCCGCACCCTGGAGGACGGCAAGTTCCATCTGGCGTTCTTCGACGACCGCCTCGCGATGCCGGATCGCTTCGGCGACGACTTCACCGAGTCGGTGCGCCACGGCGTGCGGGTGGTGAAGATGGACCCGATCCCCATCCTCTCGGTGATGGGCGCGGCGACGAGCCGGCTCGGGCTCGGCGCCACCTGCTCGACCACGTACTACGAGCCCTTCCACGTCGCGCGCCTGTTCGCGACCCTCGACCACATGACCGGGGGCCGGGCCGGCTGGAACGTGGTGACCTCGCTCAACGACTCCGAGGCCGCGAACTTCGGGGCGGACGGGGTCGCCGACCACGACGCGCGCTACGACCGCGCCGACGAGTTCGTGGAGGTGGTGCTCGCGCACTGGAAGGCGTGGGAGCCGGACGCCATCGTGCTCGACAGGGCGGGCGGGGTGTTCGCGGACCCCTCGAAGGTGCGCCGCCTCGACCATCGCGGCCGGTACTTCCGCTCCCGCGGACCGTTCACCGTGCCCCCGTCGCCACAGGGCCGTCCGGTGGTCATCCAGGCCGGGCAGAGCGGGCGCGGGCGGGCGTTCGCGGTGCGCTGGGCCGAGGTCGTCTTCGCGATCTACCCCAACCTGGAGTTCGGGGCGCGCGCCTATGCGGAGACCCGCGCCCTCGCGGAGTCGGCGGGGCGCGATCCCGACGGATTCCGGATCGCGCCCGCCGTCTACACCACGGTGGGCGAGACGCAGGCCATGGCCGAAGACAAGGCCGCGTTCATCGACCGGCTCTCCCGGCCCGTCGACACCCTCGCCCTGCTGTCCGAGGCGCTCAACTTCGATTTCGCGACCAAGGCCCCCGACGATCCCTTCACCGACGAGGAGCTGCGCTCGATCAGCGGGTTGCAGGCGATCCGGGATCGCGTGGTCCGCCTGAGCGGCAACCCCAACCCGACCCGGGACGACTTCGTGCGCTTCTCCAACCGGGGCACGGTGCGCGAGATGCCCCACTTCGTCGGCACCGCCGCGATGGTCGCGGACCGGATGCAGGAGTGGTTCGAGCGCCCCGCCTGCGACGGCTTCGTCCTCGCCGCCACCCACGTCCCCGGAGCCTACGAGGACTTCGTGCGCCTCGTGGTCCCCGAGCTCCAGCGCCGCGGCATCTACCACCGGGACTATGCGGGTGCGACCCTGCGGGAGAACCTCGGGCTCACCGGCTGACGAGGCGGCCGCCCGGACCGGCGAGGCAGGCGGCACGGGACGTCCCCGGGAACGCCTCGCCCGGAATCCGGCTCGATCGCCAGGATGGCGGCGCCTCGATGATTGCGCCCGGGGTGCGGGTCCGTGAACCCTGTCGGCCTGTCCGTGGTCCGATTGCGACATTCGCACGTGCGCAAAGCACGTGCCGTCGGCACAATGGCCGGCAGCCCTCCCCCGACCGTGCACCCACAGGCGTGCCAATGCCGAACTTCCTCTTGCCCGGATACCGAGCCCCGTCCGTGCGGCTTGCGGTGTGGCTTGCGACGCTCCTTGCGGCGCTTCCCGCCGGGCCGGCGTTCGCGCAGGATGGCGGGAAGGGTCCGCCGCCCGCCCCGGTCGTGGTGGCGGTGGCCGAGAGCCGGATGCTCGCCCCCGTCACCTGGTATCCCGGCACCGTGATCAGCCGCAACCGGGCGCGGGTCGCGGCCGAGGTGGAAGGCCGGCTCGAATGGGTGGCGGAGGTCGGCGCCAAGATCGCCGAGGGCGAGGTGGTGGCCCGGCTCGACGACGCGCTGCTCCGGCAGTCGCTCGCGGAGGACGAAGCGGCGGTCGCCAGGGTACGCGCCCGGCTCACCTATCTCGACGCGCAGGTGAAGCGGCTGGAGAAGCTGGTCACCCAGAACACCGCCACCCGCAGCCGCCTCGAAGAAGCGGTGGCCGAGCGCGACGTCGCGCGCAGCGAGCTGAGTGCGGCCCGCGCCCGTGTGGCGTTGACGCGAGAGCGTCTGGAACGAACGCGGATCAAGGCCCCTTTCGGCGGGATCGTGACCGAAAGGGTGAGGCATGGCGGCGAATGGGCCAAGAGCGGTGAAGCGGTGGTGCGGATCGTCGATGCCGAATCGCTCGAAGTCCAGACCTGGATCCCGATCGCCGCCCTCGCCTTCGTGCACGAGGGCAGCGAGCTGGCCCTTGCGACCAATCCGAGCCGCACCGAGGGCACGATCCGCACGATCGTGCCGGTCGGGGACAACCGCTCCCGGCTCTACGAGCTGCGGTTGCAGATCGACGGCGCGCGCTGGCCGGTGGGGCAGGACGTGAGGGTGGCGGTCCCCACCGCGGAGGCGCGCGAGGTCGTGGCCGTGCCCCGGGACGCGCTGGTGCTGCGCCGGGACGGGGCGGCCGTCTTCCGGGTCGATGAGAACGGCCTGGCGGAGCGCGTCGCGGTCACCCCCGGAATCGCGCAAGGGCCGCTCATCGAGGTCGACGGGATCGCCCCCGGCGACCGCGTCGTGACCCGCGGCGGCGAGCGGCTGCGGCCCGGCCAGCCGGTGGCGGTCAAGACGGCGGAGCCTCCGGCATGAGCGGAACGTCTCTCCTGGGAACGGCGTGTCCCGTTGGGACACGCCGTTCCCAGGACACCTGGATTCCCGCTTGCGCGGGAATGACGGTGCTGAAATCGCGGGAATGACCAAGGTGGGCGAGACCCCCGTGCTCCCGGGACATGCCTCCTTGGGCGAAGCACCCTCACGGCAGCCACGAGCCTTGTACAGGCAAGGGCCGCGATGCCCGAACAGCCCACGCCTCCGGCCCGTTGCGGGCGGGACGCCCGCGGCCCTCCGGGACGCGCCGCTTCCAGGACACACCTCCTTGGACGAAGCACCCCCACGGCAGCCACAAGCCTTGTACAGGCAAGGGCCGCGATGCCCGAACAGCCCACGCCTCCGGCCCGTTGCGGGCGGGAGCGACGAGCCGCGATGAAGTACGCCGATCTGCGCTCGTTCCTCGCCGCCCTGGAAGCGCGCGGGGAGCTCAAGCGCATCACCGAGCCGGTCGATCCATACCTCGAAATGACCGAGGTCTGCGATCGGACCCTCCGTGCGGCGGGGCCGGCGTTGCTGTTCGAGCGCCCGAAAGGGCACGACGTCCCGGTGCTCGGGAACCTGTTCGGAACACCGCAACGGGTCGCGCTCGCAATGGGCGCAGAGTCCGTCGATGCGCTGCGCGGGATCGGCGAGCTCCTCGCGTTCCTCAAGGCGCCCGATCCGCCCAAGGGGATGCGCGACGCCTGGAAGTCGCTGCCGGTCTTCAGGCGCGTCCTGGACATGGCGCCGCGCACCGTCAAGTCCGCGCCGTGGCACGCGGTGACCCTGGCCGGCGGCGACGTCGATCTCGGCCGCCTTCCCATCCAGACGTGCTGGCCGGACGACGCCGGGCCGCTCATCACCTGGGCGCTGGTCATCACCCGCGGACCCTCCCGCGAGCGCGTCAACCTGGGGATCTACCGCCAGCAGGTCATCGGGCCGAACCGGGTGATCATGCGCTGGCTCGCCCACCGCGGCGGCGCCCTCGACTTCCGGCAATGGCGGCGCGAACGCCCCGGCGAGCCCTTCCCGGTCTCCGTCGCGCTCGGCGCCGACCCCGCGACGATGCTCGCGGCGGTCACCCCGGTGCCGGACTCGCTCTCCGAGCTCGCGTTCGCCGGATTGCTTCGCGGCGCCCGCACCGATCTCGTCGAGAGCGATCTGAACGGATTGCCGACGCCGGCCAGCGCCGAGATCGTGCTCGAAGGCCACATCGCGCCCGGGGACGAGGCGCCGGAGGGTCCCTTCGGCGACCACACCGGCTACTACAACGAGGTGGAGCGCTTCCCGGTGTTCACCATCGAGCGCCTCCACCATCGCGAGGCGCCGATCTACCACAGCACCTACACCGGACGTCCGCCCGACGAACCGGCGGTGCTCGGGGTCGCGCTGAACGAGGTGTTCGTCCCGCTGCTGCGCAAGCAGTTCCCGGAGATCACGGACTTCTACCTGCCGCCGGAGGGCTGCTCGTACCGGGTGGCGATCGTCGCCATGCGCAAGGAGTACGCGGGCCACGCGAAGCGGGTGATGCTCGGCGTATGGTCCTTCCTGCGCCAGTTCATGTACACCAAGCTCGTGATCGTCACCGACGACGACGTCGACGTCCGGGATTGGAAGGACGTCGTCTGGGCGCTCTCCACCCGGGTCGATCCCGCGCGCGACACCACCTTCATCGAACGCTCGCCGATCGACTACCTGGACTTCGCGTCCCCGGTCGCGGGCCTCGGCTCCAAGATGGGAATCGACGCCACCTCGAAGTGGCCCGGCGAGACGGACCGCACCTGGGGCCGGCCCATCGCGATGAGCCCGGAGGTGAAGTCCCGGATCGACGCGGTCTGGGACAGGCTGGGGATCGACGGCTGACGGTCCCCCGACCCTTGAAGCTGCCCGCGCCAAACGGGGCACGGCCAGCCCACCGACCCATCCCCGTAAAGCGGACCACTCATGTGCTACAAAACCGGACCGTTCCATTCGTTGCCGACACGCGCGAAACGGTGTCTCGACCCGGTTCGAGATCCGGGATAGACTTCGCCGCCCTTGATCGCGGAACCATCGCGAGGCGTCGACATGAAGGACGGCATCCATCCCGAGTACGGCGAGGTCACCGTGACCTGTAGCTGCGGGAATACGTTCAAGACCCGCTCGACCCTGACGGGAGAGCTTCAGCTCGACATCTGTTCACAGTGCCATCCCTTCTACACCGGTACGCAGAAGATCATGGACACCACGGGGCGGGTGGACAAGTTCCGGCGCAGGTACGCGCGGAGCTGAGCGCGTTCCCGGGCGTCCCCGCCCCCTCTTTCGCGCTCGCCCCCGAGCGATTCCGCCGGCTCCATGGACCGCACCGCCTCCGCTTCGCAACGAAGCGCCGCGCCCGGACGCTTGCGGCCAACCCCCGCACGCCAATGCCCACCGCGGCGATGGGGTATACGGGGGTCCGTCCATCATCGCCCCCCGGTCCTCTACTACGTCAGGCGCTCGGATCGCCGTCGAGACCGCGGGGAATTGTGCACCTGCGCCGGGCACTGCTCCACCCCGCAGGTCCCACTTGGACGCGGTACTTCACGCGCGATCTGATTGGATGCCGCTAACCGCATGGTGCTTGGGAGAAAACCGGAGCTGTCCACAATTTCTGTGAATAAATCTGTGGAAAAAAACCTCGCAGGACACGTAACCCCGCGTCACGATTGGCCTTTCGACAACTTTGCCAAAATATCGCCAATTCCAGAAAAATTTATTATTAATCAATCAGTTATAGAAAAAACAAAACGATCTTCGGCCAACTGTGCGGTCCATGACGGCGGCGAAGCGCGCCGGCCCGGCCGCATGTGCATGATTTGATTCCCATTGACGGGAAGCGGTGGACTTTTCGAGCCGCCGCGGTTCGGATGATGCCGGAGCATCGGCGGCAAGGGCCGGCCGTGCTCCCCCGGACCGGCGCCGCCGACGGCTCCCGCTCTCCTCCTCGGACAGGGTCCGGCCCGGCGGTGCGCGCCGGGCGTCATTCGCCCCGGCTCCCCCCCTCCCCTTCGGCCGCCGGAGCGATTTCCCGTCCGCTTCCTGTCCGCGACAGGGGCTCCGAGTCTCCTCCGAGCCAAGCATCCAGACCCTCCGCGAGCTCCCGGCGGCCGATCTGCTTCGTGGCGGAGAACGTCATCGCACGCGCCGTAGCGCCGCATCCGGCGAGGCTTTCGCGGACCTCGGCCACGGCGGCGGCCCGCCGCCCGCGGGCGAGCTTGTCGGCCTTGGTGAGTACCACCAGGACCGGACGGCGCGCGGCGCGGCACCCATCGAGCAGGGTCGTGTCCAGCTCGGTGAGGGGGTGGCGGATGTCCATCAGCACCACGACCCCGGCCAGCGATTTCCTCGATTCCAGGTACCGGCCGACGAGGGCGCCCCACTCCCGGCTCATCGAGCGGGGCACCTTGGCGTAGCCGTACCCCGGCAGGTCCACGAGCCGGCGCCGTTCGTCGATCTCGAAGAAATTGATCAGCCGGGTGCGGCCGGGGGTCCGGCTGGTTCGGGCGAGGTGGCGCCGGCCGGTGAGCGCGTTGATCGCGCTCGACTTCCCGGCGTTCGACCGCCCCGCGAACGCCACCTCGCAGCCGCGGTCGGGCGGAAGGTCGCGGATGCGGGCGACGCTCGCGAGGAATCGGGCCTGGCGGTAGTCGACCATCGATGCAGGCGTTCCGGCGGTGGTGCGGGGATCCGGGGCGGCCGCGCATCGTACGGACGATGCGCGCATCTTGCTGCGGACGATACGGCGGACGAAGGATGGCCCCGGCGGCCCGGTGGTGCAAGTTGACCCCGTTTTCGCGCGTTGCTATAAGCCCGCTTCGTTTCGCAACCCCGCCCCCCGTTCGCCCGCCGGGGCGAGCCGTTTCGGAATCATCCGGAGGAACCGGTCTTGAAGCAACGTCTGACCACGGTCCTGCTGTGCGCGGCCGTCTCGTTCAACGTACTCGCCGGCGACCCGGCCGCGGGCGAGGCGAAGGCCGCGATCTGCACGAGCTGCCACGGACCGGCCGGCAACAGCGTCAATCCCGAGTGGCCGAAGCTCGCCGGCCAGCATGCCGGGTACACCGCGAAGCAGATCCACGACTTCAAGGCCGGCGTGACCCGTAGCGACGCGCTGATGGCGCCGATGATCGCGGGACTGTCCGATCGGGACATCGACGACATCGCGGCCTACTACGCGGCCCAGACGAGCACCGGCGGGTTCGTGAGCGAGGCGCTGCACGCGCTCGGCGAGCGCATCTACCGGGGCGGCAACCTGGAATCGGGGGTGCCGGCGTGCATCGCATGCCACGGCCCCGGAGGCGCCGGCAACGACCCGGCGGGATTTCCCCGTCTGGCCGGCCAGCATGCGGCCTACACCGCGAAGCAGCTCGATGACTGGCGCACCGGGAGCCGGGCGAACGACCCGAACGGGATGATGGCCGACGCGGTGCGTTACCTCACCCCCGGAGAGATACAGGCGGTCAGCGAGTACATCGCGGGGCTGCACTGAGCCCCGACGAGCATGGACGGTCCCGCACGGCCCCGCGCGGAGCATCCGGTCCACTCCGGCCGGTGGCGCAGGAGGCGCGGAGAACTTTTTCCCGCCGGCGGGTCTTACCTTTCCCGCCACTCGATTCTTTTCCCGGGTGGGCCAACCCCGAGCCGGAGACACCGATGATGAACCGATGGCTGTGCCGTCTTGCCGCGATCGCATGGATTGCCGCCGCATCCCACGCCGGCGCCCAGTCCGCGGGAGTCGACGTCGAGGGCAGGTACGAAGTCCTGCAACCTCCCCAACTGACCGAGACCGGCGATCGGATCGAGGTCGTGGACGTGTTCTGGTACGGCTGCCCCGCCTGCTACCGCTTCCTTCCGGTCATGGAGGCGTTCGAGCGGGACAAGCCCGAGTACGTCGAGGTCCGGCGGCTGCCGGCGGTCTTTCGCGAGAACTGGGCCGCCCACGCCCGCGCCTACCACACCGCCCGGATCCTCGGGGTCGCCGAGGAAACGCACCGGGCGCTGTTCGACGAGATCCATGCGAACCAGCGGCCCACCGACACCCGGGAAACCCTGGGTGCGTTCTTCGAGCGGCACGGCGTCGACCGGGCCGAGTTCGATCGGACCTACGATTCGTTCGCGGTGGAATCCATGGTCCGCAAGTCCGTCCTGATGCAGCAGCGCTACGGGATCCGGGGCACGCCGTCGGTCATCGTCAACGGCAAGTACCGGATCACGGGCCGCCTCGCGGGCAGCTACGAGAACATGATCGAGATTGCCCGCGCACTCGCCGACAGGGAATACGAGGCGCAACGCGCAACGAACTGAACGACGCCCCGAGGGCAGGCCGTTCCCCCGGCATCATGGCCCCCGGCCCGGGGTCCCCGTTCACCCGGCGCCGGACCTCCCTCCCCGGGCCCCGGCTCAGCCGGCGATGCGCACCACCGCGCGACCTGTGACCGTGCCCGCCATGTAGCCGCCGAACGCGGAGGGCAGGTCGGAGAGCGCGATCTCCGCCGTCACGATCCGGTCCAGGTGGCGCGGCCTCAGGTCGGAAGCGAGGCGCTGCCACACCCGTTCCCGGTGGTCCCGCCCGACGTGGACGCTGTTGATACCGAGGAGGTTCACCCCGCGCAGGATGAAGGGCATCACCGTGGTCTGAAGCTTGAATCCCCCGGCGAGGCCGATGGACGCGATGTTCCCCTCCGGTTGCATGGTGCGGGTCAGCCACGCGAGCTCTCCCCCGCCGACGTTGTCGACCGCCCCCGCCCACAGCGCCTTCTCCAGCGGGCGCGCTCCCATCTCCACCTCGTCGCGATAGAGGATGCGGCTCGCGCCGAGCCCGTGCAGGTACTCGTCCCGATCGCGCTTGCCGGTGAACGCCGCCACTTCGTAGCCGAGCCCCGCGAGCATGTCGATGGCGAAGCTCCCGACCCCGCCGGTGGCGCCGTTGACGAGCACCGGCCCCCCGTCCGGACGCTGGCCGTTGAGCTCCATCCGATCGACGGCGAGCGCGGCGGTGAACCCCGCGGTGCCGATCGCCATGCTGTCCCGGAGCGACAGTCCGCCGGGGAGCCGGATCAGCCAGTCCCCCGGCGCGCGCACGTACTCGGAGTAGCCGCCGTCGAAGTCTTCGCTCAGGCCGAAGCCGGTGATCACCACCGGATCCCCCTCGGCGTACCGGGCGTCGCCGGAGGCGTGCACGGCGCCGGCCACGTCGATCCCGCCGACCATCGGGAACCGGCGCATGATCTTCCCCTTGCCGGTCGCGGCCAGCGCGTCCTTGTAGTTGATGCCGGACCAGGCGGAGCGGACGACGACGTCGCCCTCGGAGAGATCGTCGAGGGTGACGCGATCGAGACGCCCCTCGATCTTCCCGTCCTCGTCGTGCACGCGGTATGCGAGAAACGGCTCCATGTCCTTCTCCTCCTCGTAAAAGGCGTCACGCCGCCGGGGCCGCGGATCCTATACCATCGGCCGGAGCAGGCAAATTTCCGTTGCATCAAGGCTGCTACCGCCCGCACAGGACCCCGGGTGGGGAATGCTACACCGGACACTCCAGCCGGATCGGGCTCGCGCGGGGCGCGTCGGCAGCGACGACGATCAAGCGAGGACGGCGGCAGGAAGCCCGAAATGCAGTCCTGCGCACTTTCCAGGTTGCATCCACCCGCAAGCTACATAACGTATCGGCCCATACGCACGTTCACTGCGCAAAACACGGGGTTTTCCGGCCGAAGCAGCGTGCGGCTCAAGTTCACTGCCGGTGAGGATAAGCCGCACGCGCCAACGATCGTCTTGGCCCGTCATTCCCGCGGAAGCGGGAATCCACTTCAATCACGAAAGTCCCTGGATTCCCGCTTTCACGGAGCCTGCTCCGCGGGCGTAAGCGGGGGAATGACGGACTTTCTCGGAGCCTGCTCCCGGCTCGATCGGGGGAATAATTGACGCCCGGATTGAAGCCACCGCGTACCGTCCCGTGGCCGTGGTATGGAGTCACCAGGCACCGCGAAGGCCCGCGCCGACCTTGAGATCGCCCTCATCCGCACGATGCGCGACTCCCTCGCGCGGGTCAGTGAAGCCGCCGCCTTCACGTGGAAGCAGATCGAGCGCCGCCCGGACGGATCGGCCACGATCACCTTTCGCCGCCCGAAGACGGATGCCGACACCACCGCATACCTCGCCCCGATCACCGTCGCCGCGCTCGACGCGATTCGCCGCGGCGCCGACGATGCCGCGCCCGTATTCGGCTTGAGCACCGGGCAGATCAAGCGCCCCATCCAAGCCGCCGCGAAGGCGGCCGGACTGGAAGGGGTTTCAAGCCACGGATGCCGGATCGGGATGGCGCAGGACCTCGCCCGGTCGAAGGGTATCGAGATGCCCGCGATCATGCAGGCTGGAGGCTGGCGATCGGAGACGACGGTAGCCCGCTACACCGCCCGCGAGAGCGCCGCCCGCGGCGCCGTCGCCCGTTTCTACGAGCAGGAAGCCGAGCAGTAGCCGCCGCTCGGCTCGATGCCGGGCAGATACCCCGGCCGCGAAGCCGCCTGTACGCCGCCCTACGGGACGGCCGCCCCGGCCGCACCACCGCACGCCCCGGACCCCGATCGGCGCCCCACGGGACGCCAGGACGCCCGCGAAGCCGGAAACGGTTTCCGGTCCGGCTCCCGGACCCCGCAATCCCCGCGATACGCCGGCCGATGGACACGTCCGGGAAGCCGCTCGCCGAGCTCGCGACGCCGCGAACGTGTAAGGCCGGGACGGTAACGCCGCCGTAGCGGCCGGCGCCAAGCACGGAACGGGTATGCGCGCCAGTCTGGCGCCGCCGCTCGACGCCCTACGGGACGAACCCGCCGCACCAGGACCTCGAGAGACATATCGACGAGATAAGCCGGCCAACCGCGACATCCGGCCCCGCCCGCGAAGCCGCCTGTACGCCGCCCTACGGTTCGGGCCGACGCGGACCCCCGGCGCGAAACTCCCCCTCGTAGCGTTGCCCGTCCGGCAACGTATAGACACCCTGCCCGTGCGGATTCCCGTCGCGAAACTCCCCCTCGTAGCGCTGCCCGGGCGGCCACGTTACAACGCCTTGCCCGTGCGGATTCCCGTCGCGGAAGCCGCCCTCGTGGCGGCGCCCGTCCGGCCACGTCAGAACGCCTTGCCCGCATCCCTCCCCGGCGCGAAACTCCCCCTCGTAGCGCTGCCCGTCCGGCCACGTCAGAACGCCTTGCCCGTGCGGATTCCCGTCGCGGAAGCCGCCCTCGTAGCGGCGCCCGTCCGGCCACGTCAGAACGCCTTGCCCGTGTCCCTCCCCGGCGCGAAACTCCCCCTCGTAGCGGAGCCCGTCCGCCCATGTTGTAACGCCTTGCCCGTGCGGATTCCCGTCGCGAAACTCCCCCTCGTTGCGTTGCCCGTCCGGCCACGTCATGACGCCTTGCCCGTGCGGATTCCCGTCGCGAAACTCGCCCTCATAGCGCCGCCCGTCCGGCCACGTTGCAACGCCTTGCCCGTGCGGACCCCCGGCGCGAAACTCGCCCTCGTAGCGCTGCCCGTCCGGCCACTCGGCAACGCCTTGCCCATGTTCCTTCCCGTCGCGGTACTCGCCCTCGTAGCGGAGCCCGTCCGCCCGCGTCATGACCCCTCGACCGTGCGGCAGGCCATCCCGGCTCCCCCCCTCGTAGCGGCCGCCGTCCGGCAACGTCATGACCCCTTGCACGGGCGCATACCCGTCGCGCCACTCGCCCTCGTAGCGCCACTCGCCCCCGGAGCGGCGCCCGTCCGGCGACGTATAGACGCCATGCCCGTGCGGATTCCCGTGGCGAAACTCGCCCTTGTAGCGCTGCCCGTCCGGCCACGTTACAACGCCTTGCCCGTGTTCCTTCCCGTCGCGAAACTCGCCTTCGTAGCGCTGCCCGTCCGGCCACGTCAGAGCGCCTCGCCCGTGCGGCTTCCCGTCGCGGAATCCGCCCTCGTAGCGCTGCCCGGACGGCCACACGGCAACGCCTTGCCCGTGTTCCTTCCCGTCGCGAAACTCGCCCTCGTAGCGCACGCCGTCCGAGAGCGTCATGACCCCTCGACCGTGCGGCTTCCCATCGCGGATCTCGCCTTCGTAGTCGGCATCACCCCACCGCGCGCTTGCCTTCTCAGCGCCCATCACCCACCCCCCTTGACGATTACGGTATTGCGCTCGCCGGAACCCGGCACGGGAATCGACGTGATCGGCGCCCGAGCCGCCGTCAAGGCCACAGGCAGAATCCGTTTCATCGCTCCCCCTCCCTCGGTTGCAGGAAAATCACCCTCTGGCGGAAGCAGCCCGCCCGGCCATGTCGCCGAAGGGTATGCGCAATCGCCACGGTAGCGCCAGGCACGAAGTCAGCCCGGCCATAATGCCGCCGATCGGCTCGCGACCGGGACGTTACCGCGCCCGCGAAGCCGCCTGTACGCCGCCCTACGGGACGCGACCGCCCCGGCCGCCGCCACCCGGACCCCGATCGGCGCCCCACGGGACGCCAGAGCGCCCGCGAAGCCGGAAACGGTTTCCGGTCCGGCCACCAGCCCCCGCAATCCCCGCGATATGCCGGCCGATGGCCACGTCCGGGAAGCCGACCGCCGAGCTCGCGACGAAGCGGACGGGTAAGGCCGGGGCGGTAACGCCGCCGTAGCGCCCGGCGCCACCAGGCACGGAGTCACCCCGGCCACGTCGCCGGCGCGAAGGGTATCCCGCGGATGATTGTTCGCATCGCGCTTTAGGGTTGCCTCCGTATAGTCACTACGAGCAATAGGGATGATATTCTCGCGACACGCCACTTCCACATGCAAGCACAGTGAATATGCCCCCATCCTCTTCACAAGAGCGCCGCTCAGAACCAATGACGATGTCGACGTGAGAATCGTACACTGTCCTATCAGAGTACTTGCATGAGTACAGGATCACGAAACGGGCGCTGGATCTATTCCCGGCATATGGCGTCAGCGCTTTCGGACATGACGCCACCCTCATGCAACGACGACTCGGCGGCTCATCCAAACAAGGCGAGTATTCAACGCAAGCCGCTAGGTCTATGCCAACAACGGGTGATGCGAAGGCACAGCCGCAAATCCCGCCCCCCGGCGGTTCGGGAGTGTCCGGCGGCTGGACCGTCACGCCCAGGACTTGCACCGCGACCAGCCCCAACGGATCGCCCGCGGTTACCTCGACGGAGAACGGTCCGGGACGAAGGTTAGCCGGACTGACGATCGACAGCACCGAGCCCGACACCATGACCCCGAGGCTGATCGGCCCGAACGGGACGTTGACCAGCCTTGCCGAATAGGTAAGCGCGGCGCCCTCGGGATCGGTGAAGAATTCGGAGAGATTCACGCTTGCCGCGGCGCCGCCCGCCTTCACGGTGACCGTTGAGAAGCGCTTGATGATGCGCGGCGCCAGGTTCGCCACAACCTCATTGTGCAGTCTGTAGCTCCCCGTACTCCCGCCCGCTCGCCCGCTCACCCGTGGAAACACGTTGGCAAGGCCCGTCGTCACGCTCACCCGCCCGCCGGAGTTGTTCGCCACCGTGGCGCCGCCGCCCGCCGCGCCCACCAGCGCCGACGACAGGACGTTGCCATCGCCATCTAGCAGCGTGATCACGGTATCCGCCTCCCCGGTCGCCCAGAAGGTAGCCGTGCCCGGACTGGCAAGCGGCAGCCGGTAGTAGTCCACGTCAGACGGAGAGCTCAGGCTTCCCGTGATCGTCTCCCCGGGAGTAATGGGTACAGCGTTTTCAATCGTCCCCCCGCCCGCATCCGTCCGCGCCGTAGACAGGTTCGCCAGATGCCCCGTTCGAGTAGACAGCAGGCTCATGACTTGAATATCGGCGGTCGAGCTTACGTTCAGCCTCCACTTCCCCGCCCCGTCGCCCAGGCGTCCACTGAACCCCGCGCCGCCAGCTTCAAGCTGCTGCGCCGTCAGCTCCCGCGCCGCACCCGCCGACAGCGTCAAGCTCACCGTCCCCGAGCCCGCTTCGCCCCCATCGTCGATACCCGTTACTGTGACCTCCGCCGCCGTCGCGCCGGGGTTGATGATCCGGAGACGGCTTACCTTCGACGTATTTGAAGCAGGGTTGAAGAACGGAACCCAATGACTCCCCCCCGACTCTGGCGCCTCGTCGTGCATCGACGTCAGGAACCCGTCTGGAGTGCGGATGTAGGCCAGAGGCTCGATTGTGAGCGCCGTCTCCAGCTCAAGCCGCCAACTCCCGCTCCCGTTCCCGACCCCGACGGGTAAGCCCTTCGCGGCATTGCCGCGTTCCAGATCGCCGGATGTAATGTTCGCGTCCCGCAACGCGCCGAGCGTAAGGATCACCGGCCCGAAGCGCCGCCCGGTATCGTCGATCGCGGTAATCCGCACCGTCCCCGACGTGGCCGAACGGTTGACGATGCGCACGAGGCTTTCCTGCCCGGCGAAGTCCGCCGGACGCACCAAAGGCAGGGTATGGGTAGTCTGTGCCGGCGCCGCCATCGGCCAGCCGATCAGGACTGCCAAGCACAACGCGGCCCATGCCTTCATCCCTGCCTTCACCGTTCACTCTCCCTCGTGATTCGTCCGCAGACGTGCCTATCGTGGTTCAACAACACGCCTCGGGGAACGGTCCGGTATGAGACGCGACCCGGAGATCGACGTACCGGGTTGCGGCGCCGCCATGTAGCCGCCCGATTGCGCTTCGACACTACGCGCCGCTTGAGCCCCATCATTACAGTAGGAAGCGTTGCGGCCGGAGGAGGAGCCGACCGGGATTCTGCATTGCGAATAGTCATCCCGGCACTCCGAAAGTGCATCACTCTCCGCCGCGGCCCTCGTTGGCCCGTAGCCGCCACGCAGCCCGCATCGCGAACCCGATTCACCATAGGCCAGAGCGCCACAACTGGAAAATGTCACGATCCACGTGCAATCAAGGAGCCCGCGACTTCGGCAGCCGGCTTCCGCTGCCGATACGGCTGAATCCCGGTCACGATAATTCCAAGCGGCATTCCAGCCGAAACCATCGCTACAGAACTCTCCCCGCCAACCGGCCGCTATCGCGCCGACGTAACCCGAAGGCGGCGGCGCCCCCGAAAACTCGACCTGCAACGAGTAGTCACCCGTCGCGATTCCGCCAAAGCCCGACACTTCGATATACCAAGTGCCGGCCCGTGCGCTCGACAGGAAGAGACGGAAATTCCGGTTTGTTGTGGAAATGTCATCGTGCGTTGCCGGATCGGGAACACCCTCCAGGAACAGCCTCCCGTAGGTATCCGTGCCGCCCGTTGTCTGCACCGTCAAGCGGCCCGGTTGCGGTAGCTCAAAGCGAAAGTAATCCTTGTCGCCTCCCGCTTCGAGACGGCCCGCGGTAGTGGAATTTGCACCTACCACCGTGGCCGTTGCCCGAGTGTCGCCGTGGTCATCGCCCGATGGTGGCGGCGGCGGCGGCGGCGCAACCCCTCCCGCATACGACGGCGCCGTAGACAGATTCGCCAGATGCCCCGTTCGGGTAGACAGCAGGCTCATGACTTGAATGCTGCCGCTCGATCTGACGTTCAGCCTCCACTTCCCCGCACCGTCGCCCAGGCTCCCATCGAACCCCGCGCCGCCACGTTCGAGATCTTGCGCCGACAGGGTTCGCGCGGCGCCCGCCGGTAGCGTCAAGCGCACCGATCCCGAGCCCGCATCACCCGCCGCGTCACGGCCCGTTACCGTGACCTCCGCCGCCGTCGCGCCGGGGTTGATGATCCGAAGATGGCTTACCTTCGATGTATTCGAGCCGGGGTTGAAGAACGGAACCCAATGACTCCCCTCCTCCGACACCGGCGCCTCGTCGTGCATCGACGTCAGGAACCCGTCAGGAGTGCGGATGTAGGCCAGAGGCTCGATTGTGAGCGCCGTCGCCAACTCAAGGCGCCAACTCCCGTTCCCGACCCCGACGGGTAAGCCCTTCGCGGCATTGCCGCGTTCCAGATCGCCGGAAGTGATGTTCAACGCCTGTCGGGCGCCGAGCGTCAGGGTCACCGGCCCGAAGCGCCGCCCGGTATCGTCGATCGCGGTAATCCGCACCGTCCCGGACGTGGCCGAACGGTTGACGATGCGCACGAGGCTTTCCTGCCCGGGGAAGTCCGCCGGCCGCACCAACGGCAGGGTATGGGTAGTCTGAGCCGGCGCCGCCATCGGCCAGCCGATCAGGACCGCCAGGCACAGCACGGCCGCCGTCTTCATCCATGCCTTCATCGTTCACCCGCCCCGTGAATCGTGATCTCGGCCGCGCTCTCGCCGGGGTTGACCAGGCGCAGCCGACTCCGCTTGTTGGTGGCGCGACCGGGGTTGAAGAACTGAACGTGATGGCATCTATCGGCCTCGGAGACGAGGTCGTGCATACTGGCCAGGAAGCCGTCGGCGGTGCGGATGTACGCCAGAGGGACGATGATCAGGGCGGTATCGAGCGTCAGGCGCCAGTGGCCCTCGCCGTCGCCGACGCCAGCGGGGAGGCCCTTCGATTCGTCCCTCCGCTCCAGCTCCCGAGAGTCGAAGTTCACGGACTCCCTTGCATCCAGCGAGAGGGAGACGGGGCCGAAGCGGCGGCCGGAGTCGTCGATGGCGTGGATGCGCACCGAGCCGGCCCGGCTGGAGTGGTTGATGATGTGGACGAATCTGTTCGGGCAGCGCCGGTGTCCAGCAGCACCAGAGGCAGCAGCCAGCGCGTGCTCCTCACCGCCACTGCGTGCGCCGGGAGGGCGAGGGCCAACAGGAAAGCGGCAGCAAGCAGTCCGGCGATGCCGTGCCGCGCGAGGGAGCGCGCCTTGCGTCGCCCCGGCAGGTGCGAAAACGGTTACCTGAAGGGCGTCAGATTCCGGGGGGGGGGGGGGGGGGGGGGGGGGGGGGGGATTCATTGGTTTATCTGTTTTTTCAGGCGCGAACAAAAATGTCTGCCCCGGCGGCGGAAGTATTGGTACCAAAGGGCTCCCCGGAAATCAACCCCACCGGCTCAACCCTGTCACGATGTCAGGAGTCTTGACCTGCCACCGGAGCGCCGTCATCTTGCAGGTGCTCGTGGAGCAGGCGGTCGCCGCTCTGCTACGCCCGATCGCCGGTCCTGCACAGCGGGCGAACCACACCACAGGATCGACCGCATGCGGCTTGTTGAAGATTCGAACCTCTCCTTCGACCGGATCCGGGAACGGTTCCGGTGGAACGTCCCCCGGCGCTACAACATCGGCGTCGACGTCTGCGATCGGCATGCGGACGTCGGCGATCGCGTCGCGCTGTACCTCGAGGACGCGGCAGGCGCGGAGCGGACCTTCACGTTCGCGGATCTGAAGCGGCTCAGCGATCGGTTCGCCAACGCACTGGCCGGGATCGGCGTCCGGCGCGGGGACCGGGTCGGGATCATCCTTCCCCAGCGCATCGAGACCGTCGTGGCCCATATCGCGATCTACAAGCTCGGGGCGGTGGCCCTGCCGCTCTCGGTGCTGTTCGGCTCCGACGCGCTCGCGTTCCGGCTCGCCGACAGCGGGGCGCGCGCGCTCGTCACCGACGCTGGACGCCGGGACCTGATTGAATCGATCCGCCCGGACCTCGACGATCTGCGCCACGTCATCCCCTGCGACGGCGAGGCCGGCGGCTTCTGGGACCTGATCGGCGCCGCCGGCGACACCTTCACTCCGGCCGACACCGGCGCCGACGATCCGGCCCTGCTCATCTACACCTCGGGCACCACGGGGCCGCCCAAGGGTGCGCTGAACGCCCACCGCTGCCTCCTCGGCAACCTCCCCGGCTTCGAGTTGTCGCACGACTTCTTCCCCCACGACGGCGATCTGATGTGGACGCCGGCCGACTGGGCCTGGACCGGGGGCCTGATCGATGCACTGGTGCCGGCGCTGCGCTACGGCGTGCCGGTGCTCGGCTACGACGGCGGCAAGTTCGACCCCGAGCGGGCCTTCGCCCTCATCGCGAAGTACCGGGTGCGCAACGGCTTCATCCCCCCCACCGCCCTCAAGCTCATGATGCAGGTGCCGGATGCGACCGCCCGGTACCCGGTGTCGATGCGCTCGATCATGTCCGCCGGCGAGCAGGTCGGCGCGGAAGTGGTGCACTGGGCCGACGAGGCGCTCGGGGTGAAGGTCAACGAGATGTGGGGACAGACGGAGGCCAACCACCTCGTCGGCAACTGCTCCGCGATCATGGAGATACGGCCCGGCTCGATGGGCAAGCCCTATCCGGGGCATACCGTGGGCGTCATCGACGACGCGGGCCATCCGGTTGCCGGCGGCGCCGTCGGGGAGCTGGCGCCCCGGCGCGGGGACCCGGTGATGTTCCTCGGCTACTGGGGACGCGAGGAGGCGACGCGGGAGAAGTTCACCGGGGACTGGTTCCGCACCGGTGATCTCGGGTATCGCGATTCCGACGGCTACTACTGGTTCATGGGCCGCAAGGACGACGTCATCTCCAGCGCGGGACATCGCGTCGGGCCGGGCGAGATCGAGGACTGCCTGCTGAAGCACCCTGCCGTGCGCCAGGCCGCGGTGGTCGGCGTCCCGGACGCGCTGCGCGGGCAACGGATCAAGGCGTTCATCGTGCCGGCACCCGGACATCCCGGATCCGATGCGCTGGTCGCGGACATCCAGGACAGCGTGCGCACCCGCCTCGCCGCGCACGAGTATCCACGCGAGATCGAGTTCATCGACGAGCTGCCGATGACCACGACCGGCAAGGTGCGCCGGATCGAGCTGCGCGAACGCGAGGCCGCGCGCAAGCAAGGCGGCGGATGAGGCGGCCCATTCGCCGGTCGCTCGCAAGTCCCGGAAAGGACGTCCGCCCGGAACCCGGGTATCGGTCCCGGGCGAGCGCGGCGCCGTAATTCTCCTCGATCCGGAGGAGCCGTACCGCGCACTCGTCGAGACCGGGGTTCCGTGCCTGCAACGCAGCGCGCGAGAGGGCGATCATCGACCGGCTGAACCGCAGCCCCGCCCGGAGCCGGCCGCCGGCTGTTCTGCGCCCGGGACCCCGTCGGCGCGTGGCGGCGCCACAAGGGGGCCGTGAGCCGACGTGCCGAAGATGGCTGAGGTCCCTTGCAAACCCCATCGGGCGCCGTGGCCGGCCGGCGACGGCGCACCGTCTCGTCGGGCTTCGGAGTCGATCCGTTTTCGTGGGCAGTGGGCGGTGGACAGCGACCGGCGTTGGCGGTCAGACTCTCCCGGGTCCCGTGCAGCGATGGAGCGAGCCGTGTCCGACACGCCGGTCCGGTACCCGCCGATCCCCTACGGCCGAGGCAATTTCCGCAGCGTGCGCCTCGACCGCTGCCTCTACGTGGACAAGACCCGCTTCATCCGCACCCTGGAGCAGGAGCGCTTCGTCTTCTTCATCCGCCCGCGGCGCTTCGGCAAGACGCTGTGGCTCACCATGCTGAACGCCTACTACGACCGCACCCAGGCCGAGGACTTCGACGCCGTCTTCGCCGGCACCGACGTCGGCAGGGAGCCCACGGGCAACCGCAGCCGCTACGTGACGCTGTACTTCGACTTCTCCGCGTTCAAGCAGGCGTTGCCGACCCTGGAGGAGAGCTTCGACGAGCACTGCACCCTCCATGTCGACCACGCGCTGCGCCGCAACCGGGACCTGTTCGACGAAGACGCGGCGCGCACCATCCTCGCGCCCCCGTCGATCAACGGCAAGCTCCAGGCGCTGTTCCTGTACGCGATCGACCATGACATCCCGCTCTACGTCCTGATCGACGAGTACGACAACTTCGCCAACACCATCCTCGCCCACCGGGGTGCGGAGGCGTACCACTCGTTCACCCACGGCGAGGGCTTCTTCCGCAACTTCTTCGGCACCCTGAAGGCCGGCACGGCGGAGTCGGGCGCCATCGAGCGGCTGTTCGTCACCGGCGTCTCGCCCATCACCATGGACGACGTGACCAGCGGCTTCAACATCGGCGCCAACGTCAGCCTGCGGCCCGGGTTCAACGAGGTCCTCGGCTTCACCGAGGCCGAGGTGCGGGACATGCTGCGGATGTACCGCGACCGGGGCGCCATCGACCAGGACCCCGATGCCGTCCTCGACCTGATGCGCGAGTGGTACGACGGCTACCGCTTCGCCGAGGAGGCCGGACCCGACATCTACAACACCGACATGGTGCTCTACTACCTGCGCGAGTCCATCGCCAACGGGACGCCACCTCGCGAGCTCATCGACAGCAACATCCGCATCGACTACGGGAAGCTGCGCCACCTGCTGCTGGTCAACCGCCAGATAGGTGCGCGCCCGAAGGACGCGGGCCAGGAGGACGTGCCGGCATACGTCCCCACCGGCGAGGCCGAGCTGAACGGCAACTTCGACCTGCTGCGCCAAGTAGTCGCCGAGGAGCGGGTGGACGTCCACATCCGGGACAGCTTCCCCTTGAAGCGGCTGACCGAGCGCGAGAGCTTCCTCTCCCTGCTGCACTACTTCGGGCTGCTCAGCATCCGCGCAATGGTCGAGGGCAGGCCGCGCCTCGGCATCCCCAACCAGACCGTCAAGCGGCTGCTGTTCGGCCATCTGCGCGAGGCGTTCGAGGACATGGGCGCGTTCACCGCCGACCTCTACGCCCTGGAGCAGCGCATCCACGAGATGGCCTACCGCGGCGCCTGGCGTCCGGTGTTCGACCACCTCGCCGACGCGGTCGCCCGCCAGACGGGGGTGCGCGACTACATCGCGGGGGAGAAGGTGCTGCAAGGGTTCCTGGCCGCTTTCCTCGGGACCACGGGGCACTTCGTGTTCCACTCCGAGCGCGAGCTCGGCGGGGGGTATGCCGACATCTGCCTGGCGCCGAACCTCGCGAGCTACGTGGACATGCGCCACGGCTACGTGGTCGAGCTCAAGTACGTCAAGCGCGGCGAGCGGCGGGAGCGGGCGATAGGGGAGGCGGCGGAGGAGGCGGTGACGCAGCTCCGCCGCTACCTGTCCGACGAGACGCTGGGGCGGGGGTATCCCACGGTGCGGTTCACGGGTCTGGCGCTGGTGTTCCACGGCTGGGAGCTGGTGCGGGGGGAGGCCGTCGCGGCGCCGCGAGAGGTAAAGGCGGCTCGGAGGGCATCGAGCGGGTGATGTGGCTGGCCATGCGGGGGCGCTGGCCGGAGAGTCAACGAGGTCTGCTGTTTCTACCACGTGCCGGCCTCGAACACCGCGGCGGCGGGAGCCGGGTTTCGTGAAAATCCGCGGGGAATCCGGGCAGGCCCGGCGGCTATGGTAGATTCATGGCGCGGAGCGTGACGGCGCACCCAGAGGCAGGCGCCGATCGACCAACAGGCGCTCCACCCCTGCATCGCCCTGGAGGAATCCGTCCGGTGACCAATCCGAGGATTGAGGCCGTTCGCATCCACGGCTTCAGATCCCTTGCGGACGTCGAGCTGACGGGCCTCCGGGGCGCGACCGTGATGATCGGAGCCAACGGCTCGGGAAAGTCCAATTTCATCCGCTTCTTCGAGATGGTGGGCTGGATGGTGCGGGCCCGCCGGCTCGCCGAGTTCGTCGAGAAGCACGGCGGGGCCGACGATCAGCTCTACGGCGGCAACCGCCTCACGCCACGCATGGAGGCCGAGATTGCTCTGCACGCCAAGCGTGGTCGGAACGACTACCGGTTCGCCCTGACCCACGCACATCCCGATCGGTTCATCTTTTCCGACGAAGCGTTCCGCTTCAACCGCTTTGGCGAGGCTCGCTGGCAACACGTCGGCTCCGGCCATCGGGAAGCGGGTATCGTCGAAGCCGCGCAGTCGTCGGGGGCCGGCGGGGTCAATCCGACCACCGCCAAGTTCATCGTGCACCTGCTCCGCGGCTGCTCCGTCTATCAGTTCCACGATACGTCCGACACCTCCAGCTTCAAGACGCGTTGGGACGTGGAGGACAACGACTCCCTCCGCACGCACGGCGGAAACCTGGCCGCCATCCTGCTCCGGCTGGAACGGGAAGACATCAGGCGGTTCGAGCTGATCTGCCGGCACATCGGCCGAATGCTGCCGGTCTTCGATCGTTTCCAGATCGACGAGAGCTACGGCAAGGTGTACCTGCGGTGGAAAGCGAGGGGCAGTGAGAAGACCTTCGGGGCGCACCTCACGTCCGACGGCTCGTTACGGTTCTTCGCGCTCGTGACGCTGCTGAACCTCCCCCCGGAGATGCTGCCGAACGTCCTCCTGCTCGACGAGCCGGAACTGGGCCTGCATCCGGCTGCCGTCGCCCTGATCGGCGGCATGATCAAGGCCCTCGCCGGCGAACGGCAGATCATCGTGGCTACGCAGTCCCCCCTGCTCGTCGATGCATTCGACCTCGGCGAGATCGTCGTGCTGGATCTGCTCGACGGACGGACGGAGGCTCGCCAGCTCGATGCGGACCGGTACCGGAGCTGGCTCGACGAGAGCTTCACGCCCGGCGAGCTCTGGCAGAAGAATCTGCTCGGGGGACGGGCGTGATCCGTCTGGCCGTGTCGGTGGAAGGCCGAACGGAAGAAGAATTCGTCAAGACGGTGCTCGCCGGCCATCTGCGGGAATATGGAGTCGAGCCGGTTCCGATCCTGCTTGGCAGAGCTCGTGGGGTCTCCGGTGGCGGCAACGTCTCGGTGGAGCGGCTCGCACCGGAGATGAGGGATTTGTACCGGTCCTTCAATGCCGTCACCTCACTGGTCGATTTCTACGGATTTCGGGGCCGGGAAGATCGGGAGACGGTCGATGAGCTGGAAAATCGTTTGGGTGAGGCACTCCGCCGGGCCATCCGGGAGTACGATTCGAGAAGGGTGATTCCCTATATCCAGCAGCACGAATTCGAAAGCCTGTTGTTTTCGGACGTGGATTCTTTTGCCGTGTTGCCCGGCGTACCGGACGAGGCCGTACGAACGCTGCGGCACATCCGCTCGCAGTTTCCGAGCCCGGAGGACATCAACGACAATCGGGCGACGGCGCCGAGCAAGCGCATTGCAGGAGCGATGCCGGAATACAGGAAAGTCGTACACGGCCCCCTGATCGCCGGGGAGACGGGCCTGGATACCATCCGTTGCGAGTGCCGCCGATTCAATGCCTGGATGGCACGTCTGGAGACCTTGGCAGGACGGCTTCGAGATGGTTCCCACGAGCCGTAACCGTCCTGACAGACGAAGAAGATGATGTTCGGTCGCATCTGCCCGTATGTCTCGGCAACCCGTCGCGCTCGGGGCTCGAAGCACGCGAGTATACGGAGATGCGGCGGAGGCGGCCGGCGGCGACGGTCGGGCGAGGAGCGCTACGCGGCATCGGCGGTGGCGCGTTCGGGAGTGAGAGGTCTCCGGCTCCACACCGGGTATGCCGCCAACGAGACGGCGGTGATGAAGCGCACGCTCACCGGCCTGAAGGATCCGTGAACGAGGCGTTTCTGGCGAGCCGGGGATCCGCCGGAGCCCCGGCGGCATGAGGTCTTCGATGGAGCCGGGCGACGACTACCATGTGGTCGTCGACCATGCGCGCCACCCGGGCCCGAGCTTCCGGAGAGCATCCCGGCGATGGATCCATCCGCTCCGGTACCATCGCTTCATGAACGCGATCTGCGGGCTCCATCGGCGCGACGGCGACCTGATCCTCCGGGCCTGGATCCGCTGGGGACGGGATTGCCCGAACCACCTGCTCGGCGACTACGCCTTTGCCGTATGGGACGCGCGCCACCGCCGGCTGTTCTGCGCCCGGGACCCCGTCGGCGTGCGGCCCTTCTACTACGCCCGGACGCCGGACCGCTTCCTCTTCGCCAGCTCGGTGGAAGCGGTCCTCGCCGCGCCGGACGTCTCCGCCGCGCTCGACGAGGCGACGGTGGCGGCGTTCCTGACCAGAATCGGCTTCTGGTCGCCGGACCGCACGTTCTTCCGGGCAGTGCGCAAGCTGCCCCCCGGCCATGCGCTCACGATCGAGGGCGGCGCGACACGGCTGGACCGGTACTGGCGCCCGGAGCAGACGCCGGAGGCCCGGCCGGCCACGGATCAGGTCCACGCAGAGGCGTTTCTGGATCTCTTCTCACGGGCGGTGAAGGACCGTCTGCGAGGCGCGGATCCCGTGGGCGTCCATCTGAGCGGCGGGCTGGATTCGTCCTCCGTCGCGGTGCTCGCGGCCCGCGAGCTGCGGCGCCAGGGCCGTCCGCCGCCGCTCGCCTTCAGTTGGCTGCCGGAGCTCGGGGGCCGGCCGCCCCGCGAGGATCATGCGCGGGAATACGCCCTCGTCGACGCGGTCTGCGAGCAGGAAGGGCTGCAGGTCTTCCACCGGTCTCCCGGACCCGAGGACGTGATCGCCGTCCTTCGGCACGACGTCGTCCGTCCGGGCGTGCACATCCACATGAACGAGGAAGTCGTGCAGCGATGCGCCGCGGAACGAGGCATGCGCGTGCTGCTGTCGGGATGGGGCGGGGACGAGGCCGTGTCCTGCAAGGGACGCGGATATTACGAGGACCTGCTGCTTCGCGGGCATTGGGCGAGGCTCTGCGCCGAATACCGCGCACGCGGCAAGGGGCTGCGCAGCTTCCTGGCGGAGGTGCTGCTGCCGCTCGTGCATCCGGACCTGCCCCGCAGCCTCCGCCGGCTGCGGCGGGGCAAGGACCCGCGCCGCCGGCGCTGGCTCATCGACCCGGCGTTCGCGCGGCGGGCGAAGCCCTTGCCCGAGACGATCCTTCGGCCATTCAGCGTCCGGTACTTGCAATTGCGGCTTCTCCGGTCCGGGCATCTGGGCGAACGCATGGAGGGCTGGGCCGCGAGCGGCGCGCGGCGCGGCATCGAGTACCGCTATCCGCTGCTGGACCGCCGGCTGCTGGAGTTCGCCCTGGGGCTGCCCCCCGAGCAGTTCCGGCGCGGCCGCTGGAACCGCTGGCTGATGCGCCATGCCCTGGGCGCTGCCCCGCGGGGCGCTCCACCCGGTACTTCGGCCGACGGCCCGGTGCTGCCGCCGGAGATCTGCTGGAATCGGAGCAAGGCCGACCCCGCTCGGGTCGATGCGGCGCACGACGCCTTCGCCGAGGCGCTGCCCGTACTCCGGCGGGAGCTCCGCCGCCGCGCACCGGCACGGGCGTGCTACGTGGACATGCCGCGCCTGCTGGACGGTCTGGACGCGGACCGCTTCAGGGCGAAGCCGCGAATGACTCCGGCCGCCAGACGCTCGTCAGCTCGACGTACAACTACCTGCTGGGCTCGGCCCGGGCCATCCGCGCGCGGGAGGGCCTCGACGCCGGGAGCGCCAAGGTGCTGCATTTCAACCTGCGCATCAAACCCTGGATGACCGACGCCATGCTCCACTGGCTGCAAGGGGATCCCGCACGCGAGCCGCAGCCCGCCTTCGGACTCTGGTACGACACTTATTTGCGCTGCCTCGCGAGAGGCCACGTCCGTAGCGCGTGGCGGCGCCACAAGGGGGCCGTGAGCCGACATGCCGAAGATGGCTGAGGTCCCTTGCAAACCCCATCGGGCGCCGTGGCCGGCCGGCGACGGCGCACCGTCTCGTCGGGCTTCGGAGTCGATCCGTTTTCGTGGGCAGTGGGCGGTGGACAGCGACCGGCGTTGGCGGTCAGACTCTCCCGGGTCCCGTGCAGCGATGGAGCGAGCCGTGTCCGACACGCCGGTCCGGTACCCGCCGATCCCCTACGGCCGAGGCAACTTCCGCAGCGTGCGCCTCGACCGCTGCCTCTACGTGGACAAGACCCGCTTCATCCGCATCCTGGAGCAGGAGCGCTTCGTCTTCTTCATCCGCCCGCGGCGCTTCGGCAAGACGCTGTGGCTGACCATGCTGAACGCCTACTACAACCGCACCCAGGCCAAGGACTTCGACGCCGTCTTCGCCGGCACCGACATCGGCAGGGAGCCTACCGGCAACCGCAGCCGCTACGTGGTGCTGTACTTGGACTTCTCCGCATTCAAGCAGGCGTTGCCGACCCTGGAGGAGAGCTTCGACGAGCACTGCACCCTCCATGTCGACCACGCGCTGCGCCGCAACCGCGACCTCTTCGACGAAGACGCGGCGCGCGCCATCCTCGCGCCCCCGTCGATCAACGGCAAGCTCCAGGCGCTGTTCCTGTACGCGATCGACCATGACATCCCGCTCTACGTCCTGATCGACGAGTACGACAACTTCGCCAACACCATCCTCGCCCACCGGGGTGCGGAGGCGTACCACTCGTTCACCCACGGCGAGGGCTTCTTCCGCAACTTCTTCGGCACCCTGAAGGCCGGCACGGCGGAGTCGGGCGCCATCGAGCGGCTGTTCGTCACCGGCGTCTCGCCCATCACCATGGACGACGTCACCAGCGGCTTCAACATCGGCGCCAACGTCAGCCTGCGGCCCGGGTTCAACGAGGTGCTCGGCTTCACCGAGGCCGAGGTGCGGGACATGCTGCGGATGTACCGCGACCGCGGCGCCATCGACCAGGACCCCGATGCCGTCCTCGACCTGATGCGCGAGTGGTACGACGGCTACCGCTTCGCCAAGGGCGTGACCCGCGACATCTACAACACCGACATGGTGCTCTACTACTTGCGCGAGTCCATCGCCAACGGGACGCCGCCGGACGAGCTCATCGACAGCAACATTCGCATCGACTACGGGAAGCTGCGCCACCTGCTGCTGGTCAACCGCCAGATAGGTGCGCGCCCGATGGGCACGCCGGAGTACGTCCCCACCGGCGAGGCCGAGCTGAACGGCAACTTCGACCTGCTGCGCGAAGTGGTCGCCGAGGAGCGGGTGGACGTCCACATCCGGGACAGCTTCCCCTTGAAGCGGCTGACCGAGCGCGAGAGCTTCCTCTCCCTGCTGCACTACTTCGGGCTGCTCAGCATCCGCGCAACGGTCGAGGGCAGGCCGCGCCTCGGCATTCCCAACCAGACCGTCAAGCGGCTGCTGTTCGGCCACCTGCGCGAGGCGTTCGAGGACATCGGCGCGTTCACCGCCGACCTCTACGCCCTGGAGCAGCGCATCCACGAGATGGCCTACCGCGGCGCCTGGCGTCCGGTGTTCGACCACCTCGCCGACGCGGTCGCCCGCCAGACGGGGGTGCGCGACTACATCGCGGGGGAGAAGGTGTTGCAAGGGTTCCTGGCCGCTTTCCTCGGGACCACGGGGCACTTCGTGTTCCACTCCGAGCGCGAGCTCGGCGGGGGCTATGCCGACATCTGCCTGGCGCCGAACCTGGCGAGCTACGCGGACATGCGCCACGGCTACGTGGTGGAGCTCAAGTACGTCAAGCGCGGCGAGAGGCGGGAGCGGGCGATAGGGGAGGCGGCGGAGGAGGCGGTGACGCAGCTCCGCCGCTACCTGTCCGACGAGACGCTGGGGCGGGGGTATCCCACGGTGCGGTTCACGGGTCTGGCGCTGGTGTTCCACGGCTGGGAGCTGGTGCGGGGGGAGGCCGTCGCGGCGCCGCTGAAGGCAAGCTGAAGGCAAGTGTTCCCAGCAATTTCCGCCAACGTCCCGGACATGGTGATGTAGCCGGAATTTCGTCGGCAGAGGTGGAGGACCCCCGGGCCGGGTTCAGGGCGATCGTGCGCTTCGCCGGCCTGGATTGGGACGGCGCCCGGCTTGCGCGAGCCGTCGCGCACGCGGCGTTCCACCGTCTGCGCGCCCAGGAGGAGGAGTCCGGGTTCGCCGACAAGCAGCCGACCGCGCCCTCGTTCTTCCGGGCCGGGGTGGCGGGGTCGTGGCGGAGCGTCCTCTCGGCGCGGCAGGTGCGGGCGCTGGTGGACACGCACGGAACGGTCATGGAACGGCTCGGCTACCTGCGGGAGGCCGAGGCGTTTCTGGCGAGCCGGGGATCCGCCGGAACCCCGGCGGCATGAGGTCCTGGATGGAGCCGTGCGGCGACTACCATGTGGTCGTCGACGATGTGAGAGCGCCAGCGCCGTGGCGTCCGCCGGAAAGTGGTCTGCAAGTCGAATGCTTGATGAATTTCACCAATAAAGCTATTTTCAACGAACGGTGAAAATACTTGATTCAGTGAAATCGATCGAACACCAAGCGGTACCCGCACTTGGAGAGGCGTTGGGAAAAGTGCCGGCGATCGTGATGGGGACGGTAGTGGAATCACAGTCCCCGTCACTTGACGCGGGCAACGAGATTCGTGCCGACATCCAGCTCTCCGGCCGTCCGCATACGCTTCTATGCAAGGTCGAGAACAACGGCCAGCCTCGTCTCGTGCGCATGGCGTCCCTGGTGTTGCGGGATCGGATCGAGCGTGGTGGTATCGACGCGGTGCCGATCCTGATCGCGCCCTACCTGTCCCCGGCCTCGCGCGCGATCTGCGAGGAGCACGGAGTCGGCTTTCTCGATCTGGTGGGGAACGCCCGCATCGCGTTCGACAGCGTGTTCATCGACCGGACGGTTGCGGACAAGCCGCCTTCGGAACGGCGCGCTCTCCAATCGCTCCTGGGACCCAAGGCCGCCCGGGTTCTTTTCACGATGCTGCGCGATCCCCCCGCGCGTGGCGCGTTGCGGAGCTGGCCGAGACGGCCGGCGTGAGCCTCGGCCATGCCAGCAACCTCCGAAAGGCGCTGATCGAGCGCGAATGGGCCGGTGAGGTAGTGGGCGGAACCGCGCTGCTCGATCCGGATGCGTTGCTCGACGCTTGGCGGGACGGCTACCGGCGGCCGGCGGGCTGGCGTCTGGGCGGCTACACGCATCTGCATGGAAGATCGCTGGATGCCGCCGTGCGGGATGCGTTGGGCGGGGAAGCGGCCAGGTGCCGCGCGATCTTTGCCTCGTTCTCCGCGGCCCGGTGGCTGGCGCCTTACGGCCGGGCCGGCACGGACTACTTCTACGCCGATGAAGACGGCGCCGGCCGCCTGATGGACGTGCTGCGCCTGTCGTCCGCTGACAAGGGAGAAAACGTGGAGATCACCATACCGATGGATGCGGGGATCCTCGAGGGCCACATGGAACCGTCGTCGGGAATCTTCTGCACGAACGAGATTCGGACCTATCTCGATCTGGGTCTTCCGCAGAATTTGTGGGCAGAAGCTAAAGAATGATGATCCGTTCTGTCACCGGGGAACATCGGAAAAGCAGTCCTGTGGACTGGTGGACGAGTCCCTTTCGGGGATCGGCACTCCCCCTTCGGGCCGTGGGGAGCACACCTGCTCAGGCAGAGGATCACGGACCACCGCGATACGCGCGCCTGCACCGGAGGGTGGTCCTCGTCAGCCGGCGCCCCCCGGGCCGAACGACCGGTGCGCCTGGACCATCAGTCCCGGCAACCCCTGCGTGGAGCCGAGACGGGCCGCGGCGGATTCGCGGCCCAGCCTCGCGAGCTCGGTCATCGGGCCGGAGCGGATGGCGCCCGTCGGGCAGATCTCCTCGCAGGCGCGCGGCAGGTGCAGCGGGCGCTCGCGTCCCGGGGTCTGGCAGAAGTTGCACTTCTCCATCTTCCCCGCCGCGGCGGAGAGCTGCGGGGCGTTGAACGGGCAGGCCCAGGTGCAGAACCCGCAGCCGATGCACTTGTCCGGATCGACGACGACGATCCCGTCGTCGGCCCGCTTGTCGATCGCGCCGACCGGGCACGCGCTGCGGCACGGGGCGTCGCCGCAGTGCATGCAGGCCATCGACACGTTCATCGCCTGGACGTCGGGGAACGTCCCGCTCTCGATCTTCACCACCTCGCGCCACCGGGGGCCGACCTCGACTTCGTTCCAGCTCTTGCACGCGATCTCGCAGGCGTGGCATTTCACGCAGCGGGTGTGGTCGAAGTAGAAACCGTGTTGCATGACGCATCTCCTCCGGGCTTCAGCCCGTGGCCGTAATTCGCGGCTGGCCCGCGGTCGGCCCGCCGCTTACGCCGGGTACACCCTGACATGCCACCGGCGGATTGCCGCCGCCGGCGCCGTCATGAATCGCCCCCCGCCGGCGCCGGGTACACCCTGACCTTGCACTCGTTGTAGCAGTTGGCCCCGGTGACGGGGCTCGTATGGGTGTCCATCAGGTTGTTCGAATGCGCGCCCTTCCCTCGCGCCACCGAGCCCATCGCCCAGTGCCCGAAGCCGTGCCCGTGCCGGACGCTCACGCATCCGGGCACCAGACCTTCCACGACTTGCGCCTTGATCCGGATCCTGTCCTTCGGGGATTCGACGATCACGTAGCCGCCGTCCTCGATGCCGTACTTCGCGGCGTCCGTCCGGTTGATCTCCACCCAGTTCTCGCCGCAGATCTCCATCAGGAGGGGGTTGTTCTGGGTGACGATGTTGCAGTGCATGCTGAGCTTCGAGTGGGTGAGCTGGAGGGGGAAGTCGGCGTCGGGCTTCACGCTGCGCTCCGACCACACCGGATAGGGGTCGAAGCCCGCGTCCTCGTACTGCTGCGAGCGGATCTCGATCTTCCCCGACGGGGTCGGCAATCCCTCGGGCACGCGGTGGTAGCGCAGCTCGCCGGCCCAGAAGCCCTGCTCCTTCAGCGCGTCGAGCGACATCGGGACGTCCTTCATCATCAACTCGCCCCAATCCTCCCACTTCTCGTAGGGGAAGTACCGGCCGAACCCCATCTTCTCCGCCAGCGCCTTGACGATCTCGTAGGGCGGCTTCGCCTCCCCCACGCGCTCGACCACCGGCTGGCACAGCACCACCTCCGGGCCCTTCCACATGCCCTGGCGGATCTCCGCCTGCTCGTGGAACGAGGTCTCCGGCAGCACCACGTCGCTCTCCAGCGCGGTCTCGCTCATGAACAGCTCGCAGGTCACCGCGAGCTCCAGATGGGCGAACATCTCCTTCACCCGGTCCCGGTTCGGATCGCTCATCACCGGGTTGCTCGACTGCACGAACAGCCCCTTGACGGGATAGGGGTTGCCGTCGATGACCGCGTCGGGCAGGCGGGAGTTGGGGAGATCCGGGGCGAGCGGGTAGCCCATCGCCACGTGCAGCGGGTCCTTCGAGGGCGCGGCCTTGGCGTCGTCGGGGATCTCGACCGGGGCGCCGAGCGGGGCCCAGTCCTTGAGCACCAGGTTGCCCGGCTTGTCCACCTCGCCGCAGATGGCGTCGAGGAGGTAGCAGGCGCGGCCCGCGTCCGCGCCGTTGGTGTAGTAGCCGGAGCCCTTGAAGATCGCCGACATCGCCGGCTTGGTGGTCGCGAACTCGCGCGCGATGCGCCGGATGCGGCCGGCCTCGATGCCGGTGATCGGCTCCGCCCACTCCGGGGTGTAGCCGCGCTCGCGCAAGTGCTCGCGGAACCCGTCGAAGCCCTCGCAGTGGCGGGAGACGAAGTCCCGGTCGAAGAGGTCCTGCTCGACGATGACGTGGCACATCGCAAGGGCCAGGGCGCCGTCCGCGCCGGGCCGGATGGGAAGCCACTCGTCGGCCTTCTGCGCGGTCTCGGTGAAGTTGGGGTCGACGACCACCAGCTTGCAGCCCCGCTTCTTCGCCTCGATGAGCTCCCGGCTCTCCCACAGCCCCTGGTTGGCCCCCAGGTTGTTCATCCCCCACAGGATCACGTAGCGGGAGTGGATGAAGTCGTGCATGGGAAAGACATGGCCGAACAGGGTGAGGCAGGCCGAGCGCCGGTCCTGCTCGCAGCCGGAGGTGTGCGTGTACATGTTCGGGCTGCCGTAGAGGTCCCGCAGCAGGTGCCAGTAGAAGACGGTGTTCGGGTCGTGGTGGCAGGTGAACGCGACCGCCTCCGGCCCCCACCGCTCCTTGATCTCGGCCAGCTTGCCGGCGATGAAGTCCAATGCTTCGTCCCAGGACGCGCGCCGGAACCGGCCCGGCTCCCCCTTCGGGTTGGTGCGCAGCATGGGGTACTTCAACCGATCCGGGTCCTGCACCACCCACCCGCTCGCCATCCCCTTCGCGCAGCGCGAGCCGATATTGTTCGGGGCCCGGGAGTTCCCCTTGTGGTAGACGATCCTGCCGTCGCGGACGTACACCTCGGTGGGGCATTGCCACGGGCAGGTGTAGCAGAAGCTCTTGACGACCCGCGCCTGCTTGATGCGCGCGAGCTCGGCGGCGAGGTCGGTTTCGGCGGTGGCCATCGGGATCCCTCCGGCAGTTGCTGCGCCGCTCGGCAGCGGATGGATTCGGGTGCGGAACGGACCTCAATCGTGCACCAGCTCGAAGCGACGTACAAGATTCACCCGCGTCCGGGTCTCTCGCATCCGGGTCCCGCCCCGCCGAACCCACCATGCCTCGCCGCCACATGCGGCGCCGGTGTCCACCTCGCCATGCCGATCGGTATCGGTCACTTGGGCCGGCAGGTCGTCCGGACGTACACCGGGGGGCCTGATCGGAGAGATGGTCAGGTTCGAGCCGTGGAGTCCCGGACGGACCGGGGCGCCGGGCTTCAACGCGATCTGCCGAGCCAACGACTGCGGAATGCGAAGGGCGAGGCTGTTGCCCCATTTCCTGATGCGGGTCTCCATCGCGCTTCTCGCCTTGCGTCCATACAATGCAGACACCATCGGCGCATGGACGGCGATCCGTCAAACCGGCGGAAGAAAACAGCCGGTGGAAGAAAACACGGCGTTGCCCGCCGACGTCCCGAATGGTCGTGTCATCGGGCGTCCGCCTTGGCGGGGCGGGCTCAGCGGATGCGCAGGCCGGACTCCGCATCGAAGATCTTCAGGGTCTTCGTATCGTGGATCAGGCCCACGGTCTCCCCTGCCGCTGTGCGCTCGTCGCCGCGCTCCTCCACGATGACGCGCTCGCCGGTCGGCGAGACGAGGTGGGCATAGGACACGCCGCCCAACGCCTCGGTCAGCTCCACGCGATGGGTCGAGCCTCCGGGATCGATCGAGAGATGCTCAGGCCGCAACCCGAGGCTGACCCTGGTTCCCGCCGGTGGAAGGTGCACGCCGGGCATCACGCTCGCCCGCAGTGCGGGGACCTCCACCCCTCCCTCCGCGACGGCGCCGTCGAGGAAGTTCATCGCCGGCGATCCGATGAAGCCCGCCACGAATCGGTTGTCGGGCTCCCGGTAGAGCTCCATCGGAGCGCCGACCTGTTCGATGCGCCCCTCGCGCAACACCACGATCTTGTCGGCCAGGGTCATCGCCTCGACCTGATCGTGGGTGACGTAGATCATCGTCGCCCCGATCTCCTGGTGAAGGCGCGCGATCTCCACCCGCATCTCCACGCGAAGCTCGGCATCGAGGTTCGAGAGCGGCTCGTCGAACAGGAAGACTTCGGGGCCGCGGACGATCGCCCGCCCGATTGCCACGCGCTGGCGCTGTCCTCCCGAGAGCGCCTTCGGCTTGCGCCCGAGGAGGTCCTCCAGCTTGAGGATGCGGCTGGCCTCCGCCACCCTGGCCCGGATCTCCCCGGACGGATGGCCGGTCATCTTCAGGCCGAAACCCATGTTCTGCTCCACCGTCATATGGGGGTAGAGCGCGTAGGTCTGGAACACCATCGCCACGCCCCGGCGGGCCGGGTCGACGCGCGTGACGTCCCGGGCGCCGATGCGGATGCGCCCCCCGGTGGTCTCTTCGAGCCCGGCCACCATGCGCAACAAGGTGGACTTGCCGCAGCCGGAAGGTCCGACGAAGACACAGAACTCGCCGTCCTCGATCTCCAGGTCGAGCCCCTGGATGACCTGGGTTTCACCGTAGCGCTTGACGACTCCCTCGAACGTCACCCCGGACATCCACGTTCTCCCGGCGGGCAGGATCGGGACGGCAGCCTCGGCCGAATAGTGCCGGACCGCAATCCTTCCCGGCAATCGCCTCCCGAACCTCTTTCCGAGCCGCGGTGCCGGTGCGGTTCATCCCCGCATGTGCGGGGAGCACAACAAGGAATCCCCGAATCGAATGCAAAACAACGGTTCGGTTCATCCCCGCTCACGCGGGGAACACGGGAGCGGGTACACTAGCGCCCGACCGTCAGCGGTTCATCCCTGCTCGCGCCGGGAACACGATTCGCCGCGAAAGCAGGCATCGACAATGGCACTTACCGTAACCGACCACGGGCTCACCACGGGAGACACCGCCATGACCGCCACCACCTTCAACCCGCTCGCCGCCGCCCGCGACCTCAAGGCCGCCGGTGTCGAAGCCGAGCAGGCCGAAGCCATCGCCGAAGGGATGCGCCAAGCCGCCGATGCCGCCGCGGGCGCCGACCGTGGCGACCTCGCCACGAAAGCCGACCTCGCCGGCTTCGCCACGAAAGCCGACCTCTACCGCGAGATCGGCGCCTTGCGCTCCGAAATGCGCTGGATGTTCGGCTTCCAAGCCGCGCTCATCCTCGCCATCGCCGCCAAGCTGTTCGGCATCGTTTGACCCCCGCCCCGGAGACACCTCCATAACCACCACCTTCAACCCGCTCACCGCCGCCCGCACCCTCGAAGCGGCCGGCATCGAGCGCCGCCAGGCCGAAGCCATCGCCGAAGGGATGCGCCAAGCCGCCGATGCCGCCGCGAGCGCCGACCGTGCCGACCTCGCCACGAAAGCCGACCTCGCCGATCTCGCCACGAAGGCAGACATCCGATGGATTCTGACCATCCTCGGCTTCCAGTCCGCGTTCATCCTCGCCATCGCCGCCAAGCTGTTCGGCATCGTTTGACCCCCGCCCCGGAGACGCCTCCATAACCACCACCTTCAACCCGCTCGCCGCCGCACGCACCCTCGAAGCGGCCGGCTATCGAGCGCCGCGATGCGCCGCGACATCGCGGATTTGCGTGGGCGCATCGAGATCCGGCAGCACACGATGCGATTGACAGGTTCAGGCAGTCCCCGTTACGGTTTCAACGCACTTTCGGCGCCGGGTCCCGAAGGACGGAGATCGGGCCACGAAGCCCACGTCGCACGAAGTCCTCGTCGAAGGAGAAACTCCATGCGTTCCATGCTCAAGGCGGCGGCTGCCGTCGCCGCGGCCGCTTCCCTGTCCGGTCCGGCGTCCGCCGGGTTGACCGGCGATCTGAAGATCTTTCTCGATACCTCCAATCCGGCGCCGCGCGCCACCATGGAGGCCATGATCGCCCGCTTCGGGGCGCTGCATCCGGAGCTCGACATCGAGACCACGATCATCGATCGGGAAGCCTACAAGACCCAGATCCGCAACTTCCTCACCGCCGACGCGCCGGACGTGGCCACCTGGTACGCCGCCAACCGCATGAGGCCCTACGTGTCGGCGGGCCTGTTCGAGGACGTGTCCGACCTCTGGCAGGAGCCGGAGATCGCGCAGAACCTGGCGTCTACCAAGGGCGCGATGACCATCGACGGCAGGCAATGGGGCGTGCCCTACACCTAC
The DNA here is from genome assembly GCA_965204915.1 of Gammaproteobacteria bacterium. Lineage (GTDB taxonomy): Bacteria > Pseudomonadota > Gammaproteobacteria > HK1 > HK1 > HK1. The sequence continues at coordinate 2,486,518 of OZ242023.1, forward strand.
TACCAGTGGGGCGTCTACTACCGCGAGGACATCTTCAACGAGCTGGGCCTGAGGGAACCCTCCACCTGGGAGGAGGAAAAGGCCAACTGCGCCGCGATCGTCGCGTCCGGCCGGGCCTGCTACACGATCGGGACCAAGTTCCTCTGGACCGCGGGCGGCTGGTTCGACTACCTGAACCTGCGCACCAACGGCTACGACTTCCACATGGCGCTGACCCAGGGCGAGGTGGCCTGGACCGACGACCGCGTGCGGGCGGTCTTCGCCAAGTGGCGGGAGCTCATCGACATGGGGGCGTTCATCGCCAACCACCAGACCTATAGCTGGCAGGAGGCCCTGCCCTTCATCGTCAACGGCGAGGCCGCCGCCTACCTGATGGGCAACTTCGCGGTCGCGCCGATGCGCGAAGCCGGCCTCACCGACGACAAGCTGGACTTCTACCAGTTCGTCGAGATCACCCCCGGCGTCGCCAAGGCGGAAGACGCGCCGACCGACACCTTCCACATCCCGGCGAACGCCAGGAACAAGGAGGCCGCGCGCGAGTTCCTGCGCTACGTCGTCTCGGCCGGGAACCAGACCATCATCAACAACGGACAGAACCTCGGGCAGTTGCCCATCAACGCCCAGGCCGCCATCGACGACGACGAATTCCTGCGCCAGGGCTTCGAGATGCTGTCCCGGAACTCCCCGGGCGGCGTCGCCCAGTTCTTCGACCGCGACGCCCCGGCCGAAATGGCCGCGGTGGCCATGGAAGGGTTCCAGGAGTTCATGGTCTTCCCCGACCACCTGGACGACGTCCTGGAGCGGCTCGAAGCCGCGCGCCAGGACATCTACTGACCCGACCACCGGGGCCGGGCGCGCAACGGCGCCCGGCCCCGGCTCTCGTCCGCCTCGCAACGGTCCGCCGCCGGGGCCGCCGCCGGCGGAGACCGCGGGATCGACGGAGACCCGCGATGACCGACGCCGCCCTTGCCCGGCCACGGACGGGCGCCCCGGAGGAAGGCTGGCTTCATCGCAACCGCCAGACGCTCGCACCGTGGCTCTTCCTTGCGCCCGGCGTCCTGTTCTTCCTCTTCTACGTGATCTTCCCGATCGTCCAGAGCTTCAACATCTCGTTGTACCAATGGGACGGCCTGGGGGAGGCCCGGTACGTCGGCCTCGAGAACTACCACAAGCTCTTCAGGGACCGCGCATTCGAGACCTCCCTCCTGAACAACCTCAAATGGCTGGTCCTGTACCTCCTGGCGGTGCCCGCGGGGCTGTTCATCGCCGTCTTCCTGAACCAGACCGTCACCGGCATCCGGCTGTACAAGTCGCTCTTCTTCTTCCCTTTCGTCATCAGCCAGGTGGTCGTGGGGCTCGTGTTCACCTGGTTCTACGATCCGACGTTCGGGCTGCTGAACACCATCCTCGGCCGGCTCGGAACGGGACCGCTGAACGTCCTCGGCGATCCGTCGCTCGTCACCTACGGGATCATCGCCGCCGGGCTCTGGCCGCAGACCGCCTATTGCATGATCCTCTACCTCACCGGGCTCAACGCGGTCGATCCCGAGCAGGTCGAAGCCGGACGGCTGGACGGGGCGCGAGGCTGGCGCATGCTGTGGTACGTCATCCTCCCCCAGCTCCGCCCCGCGACCTTCATCGCCTTCGTGGTGACGATCATCGGGGCGCTGCGATCCTTCGACCTCATCTCGATCATGACGAACGGCGGCCCGTTCGGATCGTCGCGGGTGCTGTCGTTCTACATGTTCGAGAAGGCGCTCTCCGAGTACGGCTTCCGCATGGGGTACGGGGCGGCCATCGCGGTGGTGCTGTTCCTGATCATGCTGGGCTTCATCGCCTGGTTCCTGTGGACCATGCACCGGGAAGAACGGGCGGGCTGAACGATGTTTCCCGCTCCCGTCCGCAACGCATCGCTCCAGTGGCGGATCGCCTACCGGACGCTGCTGCCGGTGTCCGTCTTCCTGTGGCTGCTTCCCCTCGTCGCGGTCGCCGTCTTCTCGATCAAGCCCGCCGAAGACTTCACGAGCGGGAACTACTGGGGCCTGCCTTCCTCGTTCGACGCGGCCGCCAACTACGGCCGGGTGTTCTTCGACAGCGACATGCCCCGCTACCTCCTGAACTCGGTGCTGATCACCGTGCCCACGGTCATCGGCGCGGTGGCCCTGAGCTGCATGACGGGATTCGCACTCGGCGTATACCGGTTCCGCGCGAACCTGTGGCTGTTCTTCATGTTCGTGGCCGGGAACTTCGTCCCGTTCCAGATCCTCATGGTGCCCGTCCGCGACCTCACCCTGGACCTCGGGCTCTACAACACGCGCACGGGGCTCGTGCTGTTCCACGTCGCGTTCCAGACGGGGTTCTGCACGCTCTTCATGCGCAACTTCATCCGCGCGCTGCCGTTCGCCCTGATCGAATCCGCGCGCGTCGAGGGGGTGGGCGAGTTCCGCATCTTCCGGTACGTGGTGCTGCCGCTGATGAAGCCCGCCATCGCCGCGCTCTCGATCCTCGTCTTCACCTTCATCTGGAACGACTACTTCTGGGCGGTGGTGCTGACCCAGGGCGCGGCGAGCCAGCCGGTGACCGCCGGCATCACCAGCTTCAACGCCCAGTACCGCGCCGCCTACCACCTGATGAGCGCGGGCTCCATCGTCGCCGCCCTCCCGCCGGTGGCCATGTTCTTCATGATGCAGCGCCATTTCATCGCGGGCCTGACCCTCGGCGCGGTGAAGTAGTGCAAACCTGGCGACTGGACGACGGCGGGCAGACCCTGGTCCTGGCCGCGCGCGAACGGCGTCTGCCCGAGGTCGTCTACTGGGGCGGGCCGCTGCCCGAGGAGGCCGACTGCGCGGCGCTGGCCCGGGCCGCGGCCATCGACGTGACGGGCGGAATGCTGGACGAGAACCCGCCTCTCTCGATCTGCCCCGAAGCCGCGCGGAGCTTTCCCGGCCAGCCCGGTCTGATCGTGCGCGACCTCGGCGGAGCGCTGCTCCTGCCGAGCTTCCGGTACGAGGGGGAAGAGACCCGGGGCGACGGCGGGGGCCTGGTGCTCGTCTTCTCGGACGCCTCGCAGGGCCTGACCTATTCGGCGCGGTTCGACACCGATCCGGGGACCGGGCTCATGACCCTGCAAGCGACGCTCGCGGCGCAACGTCCGGTCCGGCTCACCTGGCTGGCCGCGCCCGTGCTGCCGGCTCCCCGGCTCGCCGACGAGATGATCGACTTCTCCGGGCGCTGGTGCGGCGAGTTCCGGGCGAACGTCGTGCCCTGGGCGCCCGGAGCGCGCTTTCGCGAGAACCGCACCGGCCGAACCGGACACGAGCACTTCCCCGGACTCGTCGTCCCCTGCCGCGGGACGACCAACACCCGGGGGACGGCCTGCGGCTTCCATTACGGCTGGTCCGGCGGCCATCGGATGGTCGCCGAAGAGCTGCCCGACGGCCGGCGCCAGATCCAGTTCGGCCATGCCGCGGACACGGAAGCCGATCCGGCGACGTACTTCGAGACCGCCCCGCTCTACGTGGTCCGCTCCGGCGCCGGCCTCAACGGCTGCGCGGTGGCGTTCCAGCGCCACCTGCGGGACCGGATCGTGCGGTTTCCGCGGCCCGACCGCCCTCGCCCGGTGCACTACAACTGCTGGGAGGCGGTCTACTTCGACCACGACCTCCCGCTCCTCGCGGACCTCGCCACGCGCGCCGCCGCGCTGGGGGCCGAACGCTTCGTGCTGGACGACGGCTGGTTCGGACGGCGCGACGACGACACGACCTCGTTGTCCGACTGGACGGTCGATCCCCGCAAGTACCCCGACGGACTCGGCCCGCTGATCGACCACGTGCAGGGCCTCGGGATGACGTTCGGCCTCTGGTTCGAGCCGGAGATGGCCAGCCGGGAATCGAGCCTCTACCGCGCCCACCCGGAATGGGCGCTCGGCCCCGCGGACCAGATCCCCGGGCGCGGACAGATGGTGCTCGACATGGCGCGGCCCGAGGTGCGCGACTTCGTCTTCGAGGGCATGGCGGCGATCCTCTCCGCCCATCCGATCGACTCCGTCAAGCTGGACCACAACCGGGTGCTGCCCATCCCCGACGCGGCACAGGCGCGCGGGACCTACGCGCTGCTGGACCGGCTCCGCGAGGCGTTCCCCGCGATCGAGATCGAGAGCTGTGCCTCGGGGGGCGGACGGATCGACTTCGGCATCCTGGCCCGGACCCACCGGGTCTGGCTCTCGGACAGCAACGACGCCCTCGAACGCCTGCGGATCCAGCACGACGCCGCGCTCTTCCTTCCCGGCGCGGTCACCGGCTCCCACGTCGGCCCGCGCCGCTGCCACACCTCCGGCCGCCACCTGGACGTCTCGTTCCGGGCCTGGGTCGCCGCCCAGCGCCAGATGGGGCTGGAGCTGGATCTGCGCGAGCTGACCGCAAGGGAGGCCGCGGTGCTCTCGGAGGTGGTGGCCTGGTACAAGCGCAACCGCGGCTGGCTGCATCGCGCCGACGTCCTCCGGCTCGACGGCGCCGACCCCGCCGTGATCGGCGAGCAGCACCTCGCGGAGGACGGGTCCCGTTTCGTGGTCTTCCTGGGCAGGACGGAGACCGGCGCCCCGATCGTCCCGCCCCCGCAGCCGCTCACCCGGCTGGACCCCGGCGCCCGCTACCGCGTGCGACTCGTCAACGCCGCCGACGTCCCGAGGCTCTCCCGCGCCACCCCCGTGCTCGGCCGCCGGGCCATCGAGGCTCCGGGGGCATGGCTGACGGACCACGGACCCACCCTCCCGTGGTCGTTCCCGGAGACCGTGTGGGTGCTCGAAGGGGAGCGCCTGCGCGGAGGGCGCGCGTGAAACGCACCCTCGGGGTCTGCTACTACCCGGAGCACTGGCCGGAGGCGGTCCGGGCGCAGGATGCGGCCCGGATGGTGCAGGCCGGCATCCGCCGGGTGCGCATCGGCGAGTTCGCGTGGTCGCGCATCGAGCCCCGTCCCGGGGAGCTCCGGTTCGGCTGGCTGGACCGGGCGATCGAGACGCTGGGGGCGGCGGGGCTGGAGGTGGTGCTGGGGACGCCCACGGCGACGCCGCCCCGCTGGATGCTCGACCGGCACCCCGACATGCTTCCGGCCGGCGCCGGGGGGGAAGCGCGGGGGTTCGGCTCCCGCCGCCACTACTGCTTCAGCCACGACGGATACCGCGAGGAATGCCGCCGCATCGCGGGCCTGCTCGCCGAGCGCTACGGCCGGAGCCCGCACCTCGTGGCCTGGCAGATCGACAACGAGTACGGCTGCCACGACACCGCCCTCAGCTACTCCCCGAACGCGCTCGGCGCGTTCCGGGCATGGTGCGCGAAACGCTACCGCTCCGTGGAGGCGCTGAACCGCGCGTGGGGGAACGTGTTCTGGTCCATGGAGTACGAGCGCTTCGACCGGATCGGGCTGCCCGACCGCACCGTCACCGAGCCGAACCCGGCCCACGTCCTGGCGTTCCGCCGGTTCAGCTCCGATCGGGTGGTGCGTTTCCACCGCGTCCAGCGCGACGCGATCCGCCGGCACTCCGACGCCCCGATCCTCCACAACTTCATGGGGCGCATGACCGGCTTCGACCACCATGCGCTCGCCGCCGACCTGGACCTTGCGGCCTGGGACAGCTACCCGCTCGGCTTCCTGATGGACCGCGCGGGGGCGTCGCCGGAGGAGAAGGCGCGTTTCCTGCGCCAGGGGCATCCGGATTTCCAGGCCTTCCACCACGACCTCTACCGGACCTGCGGGGGCGGACGCTTCTGGGTCATGGAGCAGCAGCCGGGGCCGGTGAACTGGGCCGCGTGGAATCCGGCGCCGTTGCCGGGGATGGTCCGTCTCTGGACGTGGGAGGCGTTCGCGCACGGCGCGGAGACCGTCTGCTACTTCCGCTGGCGGCAGGCGCCCTTCGGGCAGGAGCAGATGCACGCCGGGCTGTTGCTCCCCGACGGCCGGCCGGCGCCCGGCCTGGCCGAGGTGGCCGGGGTCGCGCGGGAGATCGAGGCGCTGCCGGAGGCCGGCACGGGCCGGGCGGCCTGCGCGCTCGTCTTCGACTACCCCTCGGCCTGGGCCTGGGAGGCGCAGCCGCAGGGCCGCGACTTCGACTACTTCGCCCTGTGCTTCGACGTCTATTGCGCCATGCGCCGGGCCGGGCTGTCGATCGACGTCCTCCCCCCCGACGGACGCGACCTCGGCCCCTATTCCCTGGTGATGGCTCCGGGCCTGCTCACTCTCTCCCCGGGGTTCAGGGACGCGCTGGACACGTGCGCGGGCCGGATCATCCTCGGCCCCCGCGCCGGCCAGAAGACGGCCGAGCTCTCGATTCCGGTCCCCCTGGGCCCCGATCTGTCCGGGCTGTCCGCGACGGTGACACACGTGGAGAGCCTGCCGCCGTTCGCGGACGTCCCGCTGGCGGAGGGAGGCGCCGTCATCCGGTGGTTCGAGGCGGTCGAGACCGGCGCCGAGGTCGTGGAGCGCACGTGCGACGGCCGGCCCGTGCTGGTCGGCGGCGGGCGGCTCGGCTATCTCGCGGGATGGCCCGACGCGCGGGCGCTGGACCGGATCGTGCGCCGGGCGGCGGCCGGCCAGGGGCTGCCGGTGCTCGACCTTCCGTGCGGATTGCGCGTGCGCGACACCGCCACCCACCGTTTCTGGATCAACTATGCGGCCGAACCGCTCACCTGCAACGGCCGCTCCGTGGGGCCGGCCGGCGTGGTGTGGGAGCCCCTGGACGAGGCGCGCAGGAACAGGTGAGACGGATGCAGCGGGAGTACGGGAGGAACGCGGAGGTCTTCCGAAGGCAGTAGCGCATCCGCGTGAAACGCCGCCGGAACCGGATTGCCTCGCCGCGCCACGCATCCGGAGCGGCGGACCCGTCGTCTCGGTTGTCAAGTCCTTGCCGGCGCGACACCGTTTCCGGGCGTGCCAAAGGGCTGCCGGGGAGAAAAATGGAACAGTGTGTTGCTCGATATTCCAACTCAAGTTTCGGGATTCAAAATACCTTGAATCAGGCGATGGATTCCCGCTTTCGCGGGAATGACGTCATTTCAGCGAGACACGTTACTTTTACGCTGGCCGTGGCCGTCTGGCCGTCATTCCCGCGAAGCTTGTGCCCGCGAAAGCGGGTAGCGGGAATCCATTTCGGTCAGCGAATCCCGAAATTTGAGTTCCAAGCAAACGGCCGAGAACGGGAACCGGCCGTCCATTTCAACGATCCACCGGTACCCGATACCCGGATCCTTCGGCGGCGATCCCGAGGGCGAGGCGTTCGAGGGCGAGCTGCTCGTTCACGTTCGAGCGCGCCAGCACGCCGCCCCGCACTTCCAGGCAGCGGTCGAGCATGGGCAGGAGGCGGGAGAAGTGCATCGGCGCAGCGCCCGGCCGGCCGGCGTCCGCGCCGCCGAGGACGCTCTCGCGCAATCGCGCCGCGAGGACGTCACCGAGCCACAGCGACACCGTTGCACGTCCGAGCTCCTTCCAGCGTGCGGCGACGGCCATGGGATCGCCGCCCGCGAGGAGGGTGTCGACGTCGCGTTCAAGCCCTTCGCGCACCTCGATCAGGCCGCCTTCGGACAGCTCGACGGCGCGCACCGGCGCACCGTGGGCCAGCGCCAGCGCCAGCGCCGCGGCCGGGTCCGGCACCCTGCCCCGCAGCCATTCGAGGGCGACACCGGGATCCGCGGCGGGGAAGTCGATCGTCTGGCAGCGGCTGCGGATGGTGGCGAGGAGCAGCGCGGGGCTCGACGAGACGAGGAGGAACACCGTCGCTCCCGGCGGCTCCTCCAGCGTCTTGAGGAGGGTGTTCGCCGCATGACGGTTCATCCGCTCCGCCGGATCGACGATCACCACCTTGTAGCGGCCGAAGCGGGCGGTCAGGCCCACGGTATGGATGAGATCGCGTACCTGGTCGACGACGATCTCGCGGCGGTCCTTCTCGAGCGTCACGTCGATCCGGTCGGGGTGGCTGCCGGCGGCGCAGAGCCGGCAGGCCTCGCACTCACCGCAAGGGGGATCGTCCTCCGATCGGCATAGCAGCGCCGCCGCGAGACGGGCCGCGAACAACGCCTTCCCGACCCCCGCGGCCCCGCGCAGCAGCAGCGCGTGCGGCACCTTGCCGGCGCGGATCCCGCGCTCAATCCGCTGCCACTGCAGGTCATGCCAGGGCAGGCGCTCCGGGATCACGGAAACCGCTCCGAGACCGCGGCCAGCACGCACCCGGTGGTGGCTTCCTCATCGGCGCTCGCGTCGATGACCGCGTAACGTTCGGGATACGTTCGCGCGCGTTCAAGATAGACCTCGCGCACGCGCCGGAAGAACTCGACGTCCTCGCGCTCGAAGCGGTCCGCCCCGCCGTGCGCGGTCCCGGCCCCGACCGGCGCGGACGGAAAGCCCATGGTCATCTGCCCGCGCTGACCAGCGCGCCGCTGACCAGCGCGCCGCCGCCCGGCGCGTGCGAGCCCCACCTCGACCGGGACGTCGAGCACCAGCGCCAGATCCGGCCGCACCCCCCCCTGCACCGTCTCCTCCAGAACCGCGATCCGCGCCGCATCGACGCCGCGCCCGCCGCCCTGGTAGGCGAAGGTCGCGTCGGTGAAGCGATCGCACAGCACCCATGTGCCCGCCGCGAGCGCCGGCTCGATGACCTTCGCGAGATGCTCGGCCCGGGCCGCGAACATGACGAGCAGCTCCGCCGCCGGCGACATGCCCGTGAACCGCGGATCGAGCAGCACCGCGCGCAACGACTCGCCGAGCGGCGTACCGCCGGGCTCGCGGGTGGCGAGGGTCTTCACCCCCGCGTCGCGCAACCGGCGTTCCACCAGGGGCAACTGCGTGGACTTGCCCGCACCCTCGATACCCTCGAACACCAGGAACCGGCCCCGCCCGGACCGCGCCTGCTTCATTCCCCCAGCCTCCTCACCGGTCAACTCCCCGAGGTCGCCGGTCGTTGCATCCGGCCTCCGCAGCCCGACCGCGCGCCTTCCATTCTCCCCGATCTCCTCCCCGAAGCCGCTCCGGCCGTCGCGCCCGGCCTGGAGTTGCCCCGATTTCGTGGACACCCGATCATAGTGCAGAGGTGGTGTCCGGATGGCAGAAAGACATGCGCCGTACGCGCCGGAGTACCGACGCCGGATGGTGGAGTTGGGGCGGATGGGCCGCACGCCCGTGGCGTCACTGCGAGGCGGTGGAACTCGCCACCCTCCACTGGGTGCGCCGGTACGACCACCGGCGCCTGTTCGGACCCCTCGGCCATGTGCCTCCGGCTGCATTCGAGGCACACGACTCCCATCAACCGCATGAGTCGGCGATGGCCGCCTGACCCAAGCCAATCACCCTCCGGGAAACCCGGGGAGGTTCACAGCTCGCGGCGAGCCGATGTGTGTCGTGTGCAGAAGGAATCCCCATGAGCAGGGCAACTCGACTTTCCATATACACCGCGGCAATGGTTGCCGGCACCGCGTTCTTCTTCCTCTTGCACCATGCCGGCAACCAGCTCCCCTACGACCTGGCGAAGCAGAGATTTCAAGCCGAGTTCGACGCGGCGCAACCGGACGCAGGGCACGCTCTCAGATTCAAGATAGCCTGGGAGTACTGCGAGCTGTCGTCCGCGGTCATGGCAGGTGCCCGGGGAGGGGGCTCTCCCTTGAGAGACGCCCTGCTGGTGCCGGTATTCAAGAGTATACCGCATGGCTATTGTGATGCTCTGCTGGTGGCGTCGGACGGCGGGGAGCCGATCAGCAAACCCCTCAAACTCCACTACTGGTGGGGCAGCAAGGCGCTCTACGCCATCGCCTTGCGCGCACTCTCCGTGTACGAGCTCCGCGAGCTGACCAAGACCGCCACCCGCCTGGCGTACGCCCTGCTGGCCGTCGCGGTGCTGCTGCTGTCCCCGAAGGCTCTCGCGGTCATCTCTCCGCTGATCCTCCTCGGCGCCTTCCATTCCGGGATCGATTACTTCGGGGACGTGGCCAACGGCATGCCCTATGCCTGGGCGGTTCTGTCGGCGGCCGTTCTGGCGTTCCTGATGCGCTTCCGGGCGCCGGGCGCGGCGCCGTGGGGAAGGGCGCGCTTCTTCTCCTTCGTCACGGGAATGGTGTCGTCGTACCTGTGGCTGGGGGATGGGCACACCTTTCTCGCCGTCACCCTGATTGGACTGATTGCGTACTTCGGGCACGAGCGTGCGGCGGTGCGCGAGAGGATCGAGCAGGCGGTCCGGTGCATCGGGCTCTACCTGGCCGGCTTTCTGCTCTGCTACGGCCTCGGCCTGCTGGTCAAGACCGCCGCCTGGGGCGGCATCGATCCCCTTGTCAAACTCCTGAACAAAGTGATCTACGTATTCGAGAAGACCGACAGCGAGTTGGCGCGTGGCGCCACGGACGTCTCTCGATACCTCGAGTTCTTCCATGTGTTGGGATGGAGCGGAAGCTCCGTTCGATCGGGCGAGGTTCTGACCGCTCTTGCCCTGTTCGCACTGGTCGCGGCCTTGCTGATTTCGGCCTGGGAGGCGTATCGAGCCCGGCCCCACCTGCTTCCGGGCGTCTTCTGGATCGTGGCCCTGATGCTGATCAACGTGCCGAACTTCATCGTCTATGACGACATCCCCTACAGAACCGCCAGGTTCCTGTTCGTGATGCACGGACTCTGCTTTTCCTGCCTGATCCTGGCCATCCTGAAGATGAAGGGGATGATTCGTGCCTCCTTGCTGGTAGCCGGTATGGCCGGTATCTACCTTTCCTCCTATATATGGGCGGAATACGACGACGCCCGGATACTCGATCTGATCGAAGACACCGAACCCGTCATCCGCTCCCGTTTCGACGTCTACTATGCGGACAACCAACTGATCTACACGAAGGATCAGTGTACCGAAGAGGACGTCGCCCCCAAAAGGTTCCTCCTGCACGTGATCCCGAAGGATCCCGCCGATCTCGAGAATCCCTCCTCCACCTTCAACAACCTGGACTTCAAGTTCATCTACAGCTACTTCCGCTTCCGCGATGGACTCGACGATGGACGATGCATCTCCATCCGCCCCCTTCCGGACTATGCCATCGAGCGAATCAGGACCGGCCAGTACTCCCCCCACCATGAACCGTTATGGAAGGGTGAAGCGAGCCTCGTCGACCGATCCGGGCAGGCATCGTCGTACGCCGATCCCCGGGTACTCGAACTGATCGAAGACACCGAGCCCGTCATCCGCTCCCGTTTCGACGTCTACTACGCGGACAACCAACTGATCTACACGAAGGAACAGTGTACCGAAGAGGACGTCACCACCAGGTTCTTCCTGCACGTGATCCCGGCGGATCCCGCCGATCTCGAGAACCCCTACTTCAACAACCTGGACTTCGAGTTCATCCCCGTCGTCTTCCGCGATGGGCTCGACGATGGACGATGCGTCTCCATCCGCCCCCTTCCAGACTATGCCATCGAGCGGATCAGGACCGGCCAGTTCTTCTTCGGCGAGGAGCCGCTCTGGAAAGGTGAAGCGAACCTCGCACGGCACCGGACATCACACTGACGATCGCGGGCGCCGTTTTCGCCCCGAGGATGCGAAGCCGCGAAACCCGTCCACCGGCCGCACGATCTCCGGCACGTTGTTCCTCGGGTTGTTCGCCAAGGCGCTCACCCGCCGGATCTCGAGCAGCCCCGCGTACCCTTCATTCCCCCTTGCCCTCCGCCGCGGGCGCCGGGCGCCGCCGCCGGAGCTGGTAGCGGCGGACCGCCTTGCGGTGGTCCTCGTAGTTGGTGGAGAACACGTGCCGGCCGTCTCCCTTCGCGACGAAGTAGAGCGCGCCGTCTTCGAGCGGCGCGGCCACCGCGTCGATCGCGGCGGCGCCCGGGAGCGCGATCGGCGTCGGCGGCAGTCCCTTGCGCCGGTAGGTGTTGTAGGCGGTGTCGCGCTTCAGGTCGGCCTTCCTCAGGTTGCCGTCGAAGGCGTCCCCGAGACCGTAGATGACCGTCGGATCCGTCTCCAGCCTCATGCCCCGGCGCAGCCGGGAGACGAATACGCCGGCGATGCGCGCCCGCTCCTCGGCGGCGCCGGTCTCCTTCTCGACGATCGACGCCAGCACCAGCATGTCGTCCGGCGAGGCGAGCGGGAGATCCGCCGCCCGCCGTGCCCAGGCCGATTCGAGGTAGGCGGACATCGCGTCGAACGCGCGGCGCAGAAGCTGTACGTCCGTGGCGCCGCGGGGGAAGTGGTAGGTGTCGGGGAAGAAACGTCCTTCGGGATGCAGTCCTTCGTACCCCAACCGCCTCATCACCTCTTCACCGGACAGACCGCCGAGGGTGTGGACGAGCGTTCCGGATTCGGCGATGCGGTGGCGCAGCTCGCGGAACGTCCATCCTTCGACGATGGTGAAGGGATGCTGGACGACGGCGCCCGCGACGAGCAGATCGAGCAGCCCGATCGGGGTCAGGCCGGGCTCGAAGGCATACTCGCCGGCCTTGATCCGGCTCGCGGCGCCGCTCCACCGGGCTTGCAGCTCCAGACGCAGGGCCGATTCCAGCAACCCCGCCGCCGCCAGATCCCGGGCGATGCGCCCGATCGTCGATCCGCTCGGTACCGTGTAGACGAACGGCTCGTCCCCGATCCGCAACGGTCGCTCCATCGCCCGCTGCTGCGTGTGGACCAGCCAGACTCCGCCGGCCGCGCCTCCGGCGACGAGGACGAGTACCAGGAACGCGATGCGCCGCAGAAGCTTCAACCGTCAACTGCCGTTCGGGGTGGGGCCGCGATTCCGCGCCAGAGGGCGCCGGCTCATTCCGCCCGCTTGAAGATGAGCGTGCCGTTCGTCCCGCCGAACCCGAACGAGTTGGTCATCGCGACATCGATCGTCATCTCGCGCGCGGTATGGGGAACGTAGTCGAGATCGCATTCGTCGTCGGGCTCGTGCAGGTTGATCGTCGGCGGGGCGATCCCGTCCCGGATCGCGAGGATCGAGAACACCGCCTCCACCCCGCCGGCCGCGCCCAGAAGATGCCCGATCATCGATTTCGTCGAGCTCACCGCCAGCTCGCGCGCATGCGCTCCGAAGGTCCGCTTGACGGCCCGCGTCTCGATGACGTCGCCGGACGGGGTCGAGGTGCCGTGCGCGTTGACGTAGTCGACACTGTCCGCATCCAGCCCGGCGTCGCGAAGCGCGAGGCTCATGCAGCGGTGTGCGCCGTCCCCGTCGTCGGGCGGGAGGGTGATGTGGTGCGCGTCGCTGCTCATCCCGAATCCCGCGAATTCGGCGTAGATCCCGGCCCCGCGCGCGTTGGCGTGCTCCCGGGATTCCAGCACCACGACGCCGGCGCCGTCACCGAGCACGAATCCGTCGCGTCCCTTGTCCCAGGGACGGCTCGCGCCCTCCGGATCGTCGTTGCGGGTGGAGAGGGCGCGGGCGGAGGCGAAGCCGCCGAGCCCCATCGGCGACGTGGCCATCTCGGCGCCCCCGGCGATCATCACGTCGACGTCGCCGCGCTCGATCATGCGGGCGGCGTCTCCGATGTTGTGGGTACCGGTCGAGCACGCGGTGACGATCCCGTAGTTCGGCCCCCGGATCCCGAGCTCGATCGACAGGTTCCCGGCGATCATGTTGATGATGTTGGCCGGGACGAAGAACGGCGAGATCTTGCGCGGCCCTCCCGCGAGGTAGCCGTCGTGGCCCTTCTCGATCCCCGGCAGGCCCCCGATGCCGGAGCCGATCGCGATGCCGATCCGCTCGCTGTTCTCGTCGGTGACCTCGAGCCCCGCGTCGGAGATCGCCTGCTTCGCCGCGGCGATGCCGTAGCGGATGAATGCATCGGTCTTGCGGGCTTCCTTCGGCGACATGTACGGGGAGAGGTCGAGGTTCCTCACCGTCGCCCCGATGCGGCTCGCGAAGCCGCTGGCGTCGAAGGTGTCGATGGCGGTGACCCCGCTCCGGCCGGCGACGATGTTCTCCCACGTCTCGTCAACGGTATGTCCGACCGGTGTAACCAGCCCGAGACCGGTGACGACGATTCGGCGCATCAGGCAGTTCCTCGGGCGGATGACGAGCAAGGGCCGCTCGTCACGAAGGATTCGCGGCCTTCCCGGAACATCCGATGCGCCGGCGCCCGCGGACTACTCGCTATGAGCCTCGATGTATTTGATCGCTTCCTGCACCGTCGTGATCTTCTCGGCTTCCTCGTCCGGGATCTCGCAATTGAACTCCTCTTCGAGCGCCATCACGAGCTCGACGGTATCCAGGGAGTCTGCGCCGAGATCATCGACGAAGGAGGAATCCGGGCTCACCTCCTCCTCCTTGACGCCTAGCTGCTCGACGACGATGTGCCTGACTCGTTCTTCCACTGTGCTCATTTGCGGGTGTTCCTCTGCAATGGCGAGGGACCTTGAAGATCCCGACGCTGAACGTATGGTCGTCATGGCGCCCTGCCCCGCGGCGCCGCATGCGCTCCGTGCCCCACACTCCATCCCTGTCCCTTCCCCCCGGAGGTCACGGGGACCCGGATTCGAGCGCCGGAATCACATCATCCGGAACGGCAATCTAGTGTATTCAAACCCTATCGAGTTTCAAGGCAACCCCAACCCGTGCACGCACGGCGATACCGGCGCGGATCCCGCAAGGCCCACCCCCGGACCTCGGCCCGATCCTCAATCCCGAATCTCGGCCCCGAGTCTCAACCCCGAATCTCGGCCCAGAACCTCAGCCCAGAACCTCAGCCCCGAACCTCAACCCCGAACCTCAACCCATGTACATTCCACCGTTGACGTGGAGGGTCTCGCCGGTGATGTATCCGGCGCCCGGTGAGGCGAGGAAGGCGACCGCGGCGGCGACGTCCCCGGGGGCGCCGAGCCGCCCGAGCGGTATCCGATCGAGCAGCCGGGCACGTTGCCCGGATCCGAGCTCGCGGGTCATGTCGGTGTCGATGAACCCCGGGGCCACGGCGTTGACGGTGATCGATCGTCCGCCAAGCTCCATCGCCAGCGAGCGCGTGAAGCCGACGACGCCGGCCTTCGCCGCGGCGTAGTTGGCCTGCCCCGCATTCCCGGTGAAGCCGACGACCGAGGTCACGTTGACGATCCGCCCCCCGCGGCGCTTCATCAGGTGGCGCACGCATGCCTTGCAGGTGCGGTACAGGGACGTGAGATCGGTGTTGACGACCGCGTCCCACTGCTCGTCGCTCATCCTGGCCAGCAGCGTGTCGCGGGCGATCCCTGCATTGTTGACGAGGATCCCCGGCATGAGGTCGCCGGCCGCGAGCGAAGAGAACCCCGCATCGACCGAAGCGGCGTCGGCGACGTCGAGCACGAGCCCCTTCCCCGGAGACCGGGCGCCGCTCAGCATCCGCTCCACCCGCTGCGCGCCGTCGCCGGTGGTGGCGGTGCCGACGACCATGGCGCCATGCTCGGCGAGCGTGCACGCAACGGCGGCCCCGATACCCCGACTCGCGCCGGTGACGACGGCGACCTCTCCCGACAGGTCCATCATCCCTCCGCGCCCTTCGCCATCGCTTCGAGCGCGGTGTCGAGCGACCTGGCGTCGTGCACCGCCAGCGCCGTGAGGCTTCGGTCGATCCGCCGGGCGAGGCCCGTGAGCACCCTGCCGGGTCCGAACTCGACCATCGCCGCCGCCCCCCGCTCGCGCATCGCGACCACGGTGTGACGCCATCGCACCGGGCTCGCGAGCTGCCTCGAGAGAGCGTCCCGGATCGACTCGCCGTCGGAACGGCTCGCGAGGTCCACGTTGTGCAGGATCGGTACGGTGGGCGGTCCGACGGGGACGGCCGCCAGCGCCGCCTCCAGTCGTCCGGTGGCCGGCGCCATCAGCAGGCAGTGCACCGGGACGCTCATCGGAAGACGGACCGCACGCCTGGCCCCGGCCTCGCGCGCCACCTCGATCGCCCGGTCGATGGCCCGCGATGCTCCCGCGATGGCGACCTGCCCCGGCGCATTGAAGTTGACCGCGGACACGTGGCCGAGTCCCGCCTCCTCGCGGACACCTTCGCACAATGCGACGGCGGCGTCGTCATCGAGGCCGATGATCGCCGCGATGCCCCCCTCCCCCTCGGGAACCGCTTCCTGCATGAATCGGCCCCGCGCGGAGACGGCTCGAACCGCATCCACGAAGCCCAGCGCGCCGAACGCCACCAGCGCCGAGTACTCTCCCAGGCTGTGGCCCGCCGCCACCCCGGGCCGGGGTCCTCCCCGCACGGTCCAGCATCGCCATGCCGCGACGCCCGCCGCGAGCATCGCCGGCTGCGTCTGCTCGGTCGAGTTCAGGCGTCTCTGCGGGCCCTCCTGTGCGAGCTTCCACAGGTCGTAGCCGAGGGCGTCCGACGCTTCGCCGAAGGTGCGGCGCACCTCGCCGCACGCCTTGGAGAGATCCGCGAGCATCCCGATCGACTGGGAGCCCTGTCCGGGGAACGTCGCTGCAAACATGAGATGGCTCCGGCCGGCGTCAGTAGCGCACCAGCGCCGACCCCCAAGTGAAGCCGCCGCCGAACGCTTCGAGCAGGAGGACCTGTCCCCGTTGCACCCGGCCGTCGCGAACCGCCGCGTCGAGCGCCAGCGGCACCGACGCGGCGGACGTATTCCCATGATCCTCCACGGTGACCACCACCCTGTCCATCGGCAGGCCGAGCTTGCGCGCGGTGGCCTCGATGATGCGGACGTTGGCCTGGTGGGGAACCAGCCAGTCGACGTCGGCCTTCTCCAGGTGGTTCGCGGCCAGCGTCTCGTCCACGATCCGGCTGAGCGTCCGCACCGCGACCTTGAAGACCTCGTTGCCCTGCATCTTCGTATAGGCCCCGCCTTCCGCGATGCGCCCGGCTCCGCGCGGGGTTCCGCCGTCGACGTAGAGCAAGCGCTCGTAGCGGCCGTCCGCGTGGAGGTGCGTGGACATCACCCCCGGGGAATCCGACGCTTCGAGCACCACCGCCCCGGCCCCGTCGCCGAACAGCACGCAGGTGCCCCGGTCGGACCAGTCGAGCAGTCGCGAATGGGTGTCGGCGCCGACCACCAGGGCCCGGCCCACCCCGCCCGCGCGAAAGAACTTCTCGGCGACCCCGAGCGCGTAGATGAAGCCGGTGCAGACCGCCTGCACGTCGAACGCCGGGCACCCGCCCGCGCCGAGCCGCGCCTGCAAACGGCAGGCGGTCGACGGGTAGATGCGGTCGGGGGTCGTGGTGCCGACCACGATGAGGTCCAGCGCCGACGGGTCGATCCGGGACGAGTCCAGCGCGTTCCGGGCGGCGCGCTCGGCGAGGTCGCAGGTGGACTCCGCCTCGTCGACGATGTGGCGCCGCCGGATCCCGGTGCGTTCCCGGATCCACTCGTCGCTGGTCTCCACGCTCCCGGCGAGCTCGGCGTTCGTGACGATACGATCGGGAAGGCTCGATCCGGTGCCGGCGATTCTCGGATAGCTCACACCGCTTCCTTCTCGACGAGCACGGACGCGATATGCTCGCTGATGCGCTCGGGCACGTTCTTCCGGATCTCGGCCACGGCCTCCAGGATCGCGCGCTTGAAGGCGACCACGTCCGCGCTGCCGTGGCTCTTGATCACGATCCCGCGCAGGCCGAGGAAGCTCGCGCCGTTGTAGCTGCGCGGGTCCAGGCGGGCGGCCACCCTCCTCAGCACCGGGCGCGCGAGAAGACCCATCAGACGGCTGGCGGAGGAGCGTTCGAACTCGCCGCGGATCAGATCGGAGATCATGCGCGCCACGCCTTCGCTCGACTTCAGCGCGACGTTCCCGACGAATCCGTCGCAGACCACGACGTTCGCGGTGCCGCGGTAGATGTCGTCACCCTCGACGAATCCGATGTAATGGAGATCGCTCTCCGCGAGCAGCCGGGCGGCTTCCTTCACCGGCTCGCTGCCCTTGATGTCCTCCTGGCCGACGTTGAGCAGGCCGACGCTCGGACGCTCGACGTCGTCCACCGCACTGGCGAGCTCCGAGCCCATCACCGCGAACTCGAACAGGTGGCGGGAGGTCGATTCCACGTTGGCGCCGAGATCCAGGACGTGGGTGTGGCCGGTGGTCGTGGGGAGCGCGGAGACGATGGCGGGGCGGTCTATCCCGGGCAGGGTCTTCAGCACGAACCGCGCCGTGGCCATCAGCGCGCCGGTGTTGCCCGCGCTCACGCAGGCGTCGGCCTCGCCCTCCCTGACGAGATCGAGCGCCACCCGCATCGACGAGTCCCGCTTCGATCGAAGGACCTGGGAGGGCGGATCGCCCATCTCCACGCGCTGCGATGCGTGCCGAACCGAGAGGCGTCCCTCCGGGGCCGAGGAGGCGCGTCGGCAAGCGGCGTCGATCGCGGGCTCGTTTCCGACCAGGACCAGATCGACGTCGTCGAAATCGGCGATGACTTCGAGCGCGGCCGGAACCACGACCCCCGGCCCGTGGTCTCCGCCCATCGCATCGAGGGCGATCGTGTGGCGTGAACCCACCCGGGGCAGCCGTCAGTCTTCCCGGCCCTCGACGACCCTCCTCCCCCGGTAGTACCCGTCGGGGGTCATGTGGTGGCGGAGATGGGTTTCTCCGGTCGTCGGTTCGACCGACGTTGCCGGGGCGCGCAACCCGTCATGCGATCGGCGCATTCCCCGTTTGGATCGCGACTTCCTGTTTTGCTGGACCGCCATGTGCTTCTCCCTGTTGATCGATTGCCGGCCGCCGGCTCGGGCGCCTGACGCAAGGGCCGGTTGCGCCGATCGAATCGATTCGGATCGATCGGCCCTTCAATCCGGGCGCAGGGCCCGGAGAACCGAGAACGGGTTGGAACGTTCCCCCGGCCGCTCCGCGTCCGCGGCCCGTTCCGAGCCCGTCCGGCCCACGTCGGTGCGGATTGGCGGCGCCTGGCACGAGCCATGAGGGTGGACCGGGGCGTTCGGCAGCGCGAGCAGTAGCTCATCCTCGATCACCGGCTCCAGCGTGATCCGGCCGCCGGGACACACCACGGCATCCTGTTCGAGCGTCTCTCCGTCCCCGCCGCCGAGCACGAGGGTCTCGAACTTCACATCGAAACGCCAGTCGAGATCGCCGAGGCACCGCTGGCAGACGACCGGCCACGTTCCCTCCACGCGCCCGATCATCCTCGGCCGCCCCTTGGCGTCACGGGTGAATTCGATACGATACGCCACCGCGGGCGGCGGCTTCGCGGCGACCTCCATGAGCCGCGGCATCGACGCCGATTCGACGAAGCCGGCCAGAACGGCCCGCCGGGAAGCGAGCTCTTCCACGTCCGGGCGCCGTCGAGGGATTGCGGGCTGCATGGCGCGGGGAATGGTAAAGAGGCGGCGCTTTCCCTGTCAAAACGACTTGGGCGACGGCCGGGGAATCGGGCCGGACGCATCGGGCACGTTGCCAGCGCGGCCTCCACCGGCTATAAGCGCCCTCCCCTCGCGCACCGAACCCTGGTACTCCGATGCCACGACTCGTCCTCGGCTCCCGCTCTTCGTCACGCCGCAGGCTTCTCGAACGGCTTTCGATACCCTTCTCGATCGTGCCTCCCGACATCGACGAGTCCCGGTACGCCGGCGAGTCGCCGGACACCCTGGTCGGCCGCCTGTCCGAGCAAAAGGCCCGCGCGGTGGGCGCGCGGGTCGGAACCGGGCTGGTGATCGGATCGGACCAGGTCGCAGTGCTCGACGACACGGTGCTCGGCAAGCCCGGGGATCACGCGGGCAACGTCGCACAGCTCACGATGGCCAGCGGGCGATGGCTCGAATTCCGCACCGGGGTTGCAGTCCTGGACGCCGCGAACGGCCGGCTCCAGAGCGACGTGATCCCGTTCGCAGTGAGGTTCAAGTCGCTGACCGCAAGCGACGTCGAAGCCTATGTATCGCGAGAGCGCGCCTACGACTGCGCGGGCGGCTTCCGGGCGGAACGCCTCGGGTGCGCGCTCTTCGAGCGCATGCGCGGAGGTGATCCCACCGCATTGCTGGGGCTTCCGATGATCCGGCTGTGCGAGATGCTGCGCACGGCCGGCCTCGACGTGCTCCATGCGTCGACGGACCCGACCGCCGGCGCACCACCCCACGACGGATCGCGGGAGCGCTGATCCCCCCGACCCACCCTGCGGCACCGGCCGTCATCCCGTCCGCCGCGGGGAGCCGCAATGCATTCGGTCAAGGCATCGGATCGGCGTCGAATCCAAGGGATCCGAGCACCTCCGCGAGATCCGGGGCGAGCGGCGCCTCGAACTCCATCCGCCCTTCTCCGGTGCGGATCGCAATCGACGCGGCATGGAGGAACAGGCGCTTCAGCCCATGGGAGCGCATCAACCGGTTGAACCCATGGTCGCCGTACTTCTCGTCGCCGGCCAGCGGCGCATGGAGACCCGCCGCATGCACCCGGATCTGGTGGGTGCGCCCGGTACGCGGTTGCGCAACGACCAGGCTCGCGACGCTTCCGGCTTCGAGAGGAACGAAGTCCGTCACCGAACGCTTGCCGGCGGCATGGACCCGCACGATGCGCTCACCCGAGCGGCGTCGCTCGCGCAGCAGCGGTGCTTCGCTGCGGCGCCGCCGGGATCCGAAGTTGCCTCGCGTGAGGGCGAGATAGCGCTTGTGCACCCGCTCCTTTCGCAATGCCTCGTGCAGCGAGGACAGCACGCTGCGGCGCTTTGCGACCAGAAGGCACCCCGACGTGTCGCGATCGATCCGGTGGACCAGCTCGATGCGCCCGGTATCCGGTCTGGCCGCGCGCAGGCATTCGATGACTCCGAAATCCAGCCCGCTGCCGCCGTGCACCGCCCATCCGGCCGGCTTGTTCAGCACGATCAATCCGTCGTCTTCGTGGAGAATCGCCTGCTCGATGATCCGCTGCTTCGTCTCCGCCGGCGTCTTCCGCGGCCGGGGCCCGGCGACCCGTACCGGGGGGATCCGCACGACGTCGCCGGGAGCCAGGCGATAATGCTGCCGCACCCGGCCACGGTTGACCCGGACCTCGCCACGGCGCAGCAACCGGTAGATTCGGGCGCGTGGAACGCCCTTGAGACAGGCCGCCAGGAAGTTGTCGATACGCTGCCCGGAAGCCGGCGCATCCACGACGATCTCGTACGCCGCTTCCCGGTGCGGCCCATGGTCCCGGTCCATCGTGTGGATCGTCGTCCGTGCGGATCGTGCCGACACCCTTGGGGATGACCGGTGCGGCACCGGCGCTCGTCATGATATAGTCACGGCGTCCGGAAGGGGCGCCCCATTCAACCGCGGACGGCTGCATGACGGCGGGCTCCGGCGGGAACGGAGGCGAGCCGCGGACCAGTTGACGCCTCACTCGAATTGAATGACGCGACGCCGGCAATCGAAGGCGGAGCGGTGTAGAAACCAACACGCACGACACCGTGGATCGCGGCATCGTCACGGCAGATCCCGCGGTGCCGGTTGCAGGCAATCGCCGGAAGCCCGGGACGGCGGCGCGCAGGATGCGGAGCGAGCATCGAGCCATGAGCCCGGCGCTTCATTCGATACGGGTCGTCTCGACCGGCCCGTAGCAGCAGCGGTACCGTCGCCGTACCGGTGGTGCGTGTCGCCTTTGGATTTCTTCACCCTCCCCTCTCCCGGTTCCGGCGTCGGACACCGCGACGACGTCGCCGCATGCGCTCGGAACGAAACGAATGAAAAGAATGCTGATCAACGCGACCCAGTCCGAGGAGTGCCGGGTCGCGATGGTGGACGGTCAATTTCTCTACGACCTCGACATCGAGGTCGCCGCGCGCAGCCAGCGCAAGGCGAGCCTCTACAAGGCGAAGATCACACGGATCGAGCCCAGTCTGGAAGCCGCGTTCGTGGACTACGGAGCGGAGCGGCACGGCTTCCTGCCGTTCAAGGAAGTTGCACGCGAGTACTACGCCGAGAAGCAGACGGAGGCGGGTGAACCCGTTTCCGTCAAGGACGCTCTTGCGGAAGGGATGGAGCTCCTCGTGCAGGTGGAGAAGGAGGAGCGCGGCAGGAAGGGGGCCGCGCTCACCACCTTCCCGAGCCTGGCCGGGCGCTACCTCGTCCTCATGCCCAACAATCCCAGGGCGGGCGGGATCTCCCGCCGCATCGAGGGCGACGAGCGGGCCGTGCTGCGCGAGGCGCTGAGCGCCCTGGAGGTGCCCGCGGGCATGGGGCTCATCGTGCGCACGGCCGGAGTCGGGAAGTCGCAGGAGGAGCTGCAGTGGGATCTGGACTACCTGCTCAAGCTGTGGGGCGCGATCGAGACGGCGGCGAACGAGCGCCCGGCGCCGTTCCTCGTCTACCAGGAGAGCAACGTCATCATCCGTGCGATCCGCGACTACTTCGGCAAGGACGTGAGCGAGATCCTGATCGACGACGAGGCGGTGTACCGGCAGGCACGGGACTTCATCTCCCAGGTGATGCCGGAGAGCGCCGGCCGGGTGCGCCTTTACGAGGGCCGGGTTCCTCTGTTCAGCCGTTTCCAGATCGAGAGCCAGATCGAGTCCGCGTTCTCCCACTCGGTCCGCCTGCCATCTGGCGGCAGCATCGTGATCGATCATACCGAGGCGCTGGTGAGCATCGACGTGAACTCGGCACGGGCGACCAAGGGAGGGGATATCGAGGAGACCGCGCTCAACACGAACATCGAGGCCGCCGACGAGGTGGCCCGCCAGTTGCGGCTGCGCGACGTGGGCGGATTGATCGTCATCGACTTCATCGACATGACCCCGGCTCGAAATCAACGCGAGGTCGAGAACCGGCTGCGCGAGGCGCTCAGGCAGGATCGGGCGCGCGTCCAGCTCGGACGCATCTCGCGCTTCGGGCTCCTCGAGATGTCGCGCCAGCGGCTGCGCCCATCGCTCGGGGAATCGAGCTTGCGGACGTGTCCGACCTGCAACGGCCGCGGCCACGTCCGCGGCCCGGAGTCCCTTGCCTTGTCGATACTGCGAATCGTCGAAGAGGAAGCGATGAAGGACATGACGGGCCGCATCGTCGCTCGACTCCCGATCGAGGTCGCCACCTTCCTCCTCAACGAGAAACGCGAAGAGGTCTTCAACATCGAGAAGCAGACCAGGGTGCGGATCATTCTGGTGCCCGATCCATCGATGACGTTGCCGAACTATGAAGTGGAGCGGGTGCGCGAGGAGGATCAGCGGCATGACTCCGCCCGCGAAGCGAGCTACGAGCTGACCGCGGAGGTCGATCCGGCTCCCGCATTCGCAACGGAGGCGGTTGCTCCGGCGGACGAGCCGGCGGTCAAGGTCGTGCCTCCGCCGGCCCCTCCTCCCGCACCATCATCGCCACCGGCCGAGACGCCACGAGACACCGGGCTGCTCACCAGGGTCTGGAAGAAGCTGTTCGGCGGTAGCGGGGAGCCGGCCGCATCACCGTCGCAGTCACGGACGCCGCCGTCGCATGGCCGTCATGGCGCCGCCCGGCGCGACTCGACGGGGCGCCGGCGAGGAGCCGACAGCGCCGAGCCCCGCCGCCGCGGAGGAGCGCCGCGGGACGGCACGAGCCACCCGAGCCATGGCGATGGTCGCCGGCGCCGCGGGTCGCGGACACCGCCGGACGCCACCGAAGCGGAAGCGGCAGCCGGGCGCGGCGTTTCCGCATCCGGGAATTCGACCGATCCGGACGGAGAGAATCGTTCGCGTTCCGCCCGGCGCGGGAATCGCCGCGGACGCCGTGGAGGCAGCCGGAACCGCGGGCGTGACGGCGCGCGCGCCGTGCCGGGCGGCACTGAAGAAGCCGATCCGCCCTCCACGGACGCGCCGGGGAGATCGAGTGACCGCCAACAGGGCCCGGCCGGAACCGGAACCACCGCCCGGGAGAAGGCCGGACGGGCACGCAGACACACCGGCGCCGAATCCGCCGGGAGCAGAGGCGACCGGAACCCCGGGCGTGGAGGCACACAGGCCGCTTCAGGCGGTGCCGAAGAAGCGGATGCGACCTCCACCGCCACGCCGGAAGCGACGAACGACCTCCGGGACCACGCCGAAGCCGAGACCACCGCGCCGGGCGGAAGCGGAAACACACGCAGCAGGCGCGCGGGCATCGAGTCCGTGACCGGGAGCCATGGAGGCAGGGTGGATACTGGAAGTGGCGGTGTCGCACCGGCGGCATCCGACTCACCGGCGGACGCGAAACCTGACCTTGCCCGCCCCGTGCCGACTGCCCCGGCCGTGCCGGCCACGTCGGCCGGATCGCCCGCCCCGGACGGACGGACGACACCGAAAACGCCTCGGCCACGAGATGCGAGTGTCGAACGGCAGGATGAGGATCCTCCCCCGCCGGCCGAGTGGGATCCCCCCGGGCGAGCCGGCGTGCCCCCGCGGCGTTCCGCGGAGACGGATTCGAGCACCGGCGCGGCGGACGGTTGATCGCATGCGCCCGGCGGAGGGTCGCACGGCTTGCGGCCCCGAGCCCCTCGGCATCGTTCCACCGGACCGGAGAGGGCGCGGGCTATCGCCTCCACAACCTCCTCGCGGCCAGGACACGCCCGCCGCAGTGCTCGTCGATGATCGAGCGCATCAAATGCTTGGCCTCCCTGAGGGCATGGCGGTCGGTGATCTCCTCACGGTCGAGGGCGAGCAGGGTCCTCCCGCTCACACAGACTCCGGAGGACGTACCGCTCGACCAGCGTTCCGGTCCGGAATCCGTCGTATACCGATATCGCCCTTCCGGCTCTATCGCGGTGCCGGAACGTACCTCGCGCTTCAGCTCCAGCGCGTAGCCGGCCGCCTCCAGGAGCCGTTTCTCGAAGATCCGGAGAATGGGCTCCGGATCGTCCTCGCGCGCAATCCCGTCGAGCGCGGCAAGATAGTGATCGAACAGCACCGGCTCCGGATCGTGGCGGTGGAGAAAGCGTAGCAGGAGCTCGTTGAGATAGAGCCCGACGATCGCGGCGGAGCCGGTGAAAGGCGGGAAGCGGCCTACGGTTTCGGCGCCGGTCAGGGTCGCGAGCTCGCCTCTGCCACGCCATGACAGCAGCAACGGGATGAAGGGCTGGAGCAGCCCGCGCACTCTCGATTTCGGGCGCCGGGCGCCGCGCGCGATCAGACCGAGGCGGCCGTGGCCGCGGCTGAACGCCTCGACGAGCAGGCTGGATTCGCGCCAGGGCCGGGCGTGGAGCACGAGCCCCGGCTCCAGGTCGATTCGCCCGATCGTGCTCATGGCGGACCCGATCCAATCTCCGTCCTGCTACTCGCAGAACCCCAGCCCCCGCAGCGCGCGCTCGTCGTCCGACCACCCCTCCCTGACCTTGACCCAGATCTCCAGATGGACCGGCCGTCCGAGCAGGCGGCCGACGTCCAGGCGTGCCGCGCTCCCCGCATCCTTGAGACGCTCGCCACCCTTGCCGATGACGATTGCCTTGTGCTGCTTCCGCTCGACCCAGACCAGAACGTTGACCAGGGTGTGCCGCTCCTGTCGGGCGAATCGCTCGACCTCCACGGTGAGGCGGTGGGGAAGCTCCTGGCCCAGCCTGCGGATGAGCTTCTCCCGGACAATCTCGGCCACGAGGAACGCATCGCTCCGATCGGTGAGCTGTTCTTCGGGAAACATCGGCGGAGCGGCCGGCATGCGCATCTCGACGACGGCTCGGAGCCGATCCAGATTCTCGCCGGTGCGGGCGCACACCGGGACCATGGCCGCGAATTCGTACCGCCGGGAGGCGTCGGCGAGCATGGGAAGCATCGCCTCGCGACGTTTGATCCGGTCGATCTTGTTGAGCACCAGGGCCACCGGCACCCTCTCGGCGGCGATCCTCTCGATGACGTGGTCGTCGTCCGGCATCCAGCCCGACGCTTCGACCACCATGACCGCGAGGTCGACCCCCGTCAGCGCCCTCGACGCCACCCGGTTCATATACCGGTTGAGGGCGCGGGTGTGTCCAGTGTGCATCCCCGGGGTGTCGACGAAGACGATCTGTGACGCAGCACTCGTCGCGATTCCCAGAATCCGGTGACGGGTGGTCTGCGGGCGGTTGGAGGTGATGCTGAGCTTCCGGCCGAGGATCCGGTTGATCAGCGTCGACTTCCCGACGTTCGGCCGCCCGACGACGGTGACGAAGCCGGAACGGTAATCGTTTTCAGTCGTCGAGCACATCGAGGATGGCCATGACTCGACCCGCCGCGTCCTGCTCCGCGCGCCTTCGACTCGAACCGGTTCCGATCGTGTCTTCATCGATGCCTTCGACATGACAGCGCACGATGAACGATTGGCGGTGGGCGGCGCCTTCGATCTCCACTATCCGGTACGTCGGCAAGGGCTTTGCCTGCGACTGCAACAGCTCCTGCAGACGGGTCTTCGCGTCCTTGCCGCCGTCGTCACGTGCCGCCGCCTCGAACCAGTCCTCCAGGAGCGTCCGCACGCGGTCCCGGCACGTCGCAAGATCCGAGTCGAGATACAGGGCGCCGACGATCGCCTCGAAGGCGCCGGCGAGGATGGATTCGCGCTCACGGCCTCCGGTCTTCCGCTCACCGGCGCCGAGCGCCAGTGCATCGCCGATGCCCAGCTTGCGCGCCGCCGCGGCGAGACTCTCGCGTCGCACGATTCGAGCGCGAAGGCGTGTCAGCTTTCCTTCCGGCGTGTCCGGGTACGTGCTGTAGAGATGCTCGGCGACGAGGAAGGTCAGAATCGAATCGCCGAG
Source organism: Gammaproteobacteria bacterium (assembly GCA_965204915.1). Classification (GTDB taxonomy): domain Bacteria; phylum Pseudomonadota; class Gammaproteobacteria; order HK1; family HK1; genus HK1. Next base: position 2,513,085 of record OZ242023.1, read on the forward strand.
AAATTCGAGACGTTCGTTGTTGTGGGCTCCCGCGCTGCGATGCGTCAGCGCACGGTCGAGCAATCCGGCATCGGTGAAGGGATGGCCGATCCGCGCCGCAAGCTGCCGCCGGGCCGGGGTCATCGTCACCACCAGTGCGCCGGTGGAGCCCGGCGCCGTGGTTCAGTCGATCCGCTTGCCGATCCGCTTCCAGTCGATTCCATACCCGAAGTCCCAGTTCATCCAGATCCGGAACGCCCTGCCGATGAGGAGGTCCTCGGACACCGTGCCCCAGTAACGGCTGTCCCGGCTGTTGTCCCGGTTGTCGCCCAGCACGAAGTAGTGGCCTTCGGGCACGACGGTGGTGCCTTGAACGGTATGCGCGTCGGTTCAATCAGGATCCGGTGCTCGCCGTCGGCCAACCGCTCCACCCGCAGGCTCGCACCGCTCATCACCGCTCCGGACCCGACCCCGACGTAGCGCCCGGCCCTGCTCTGCTCCATCGGCTCGTCGTTCACATACAGAACCTTGTCATAGTAGGCGATCCGGTCGCCGGGGATGCCGACCACCCGCTTGATGAACGGCGTGGACGGGTCTTCGGGGAACCGGAAGACGACAACGTCACCGCGCTCCGGCAAGCCTATGTCCAGAACCTTGGTGTCGATCACCGGCAGGCGGATGCCGTAGTCGAACTTGTTGACGAGGATGAAGTCCCCGGTCAGCAACGTTGGCATCATCGAATTGGACGGAATGCGAAACGGTTCCACGATGAACGACCGGAGGACGAGAACGATCAGGAAGACCGGGAAGAACGATTTCGAATACTCGACGATCCGGGATGGCGGCGCGGCAATCACACCCTCCGCGGCGCCGCCTTCGCCTGCACGGGCCGCGGCCCGGCGGCGGCGCGCGAGCACCGCGGCGTCGAGTGCCCAGATGAGGCCGGTGGCGAACACGAGCAGCACGATGAGGGTGGGGAAATCGAACCTCATCGTTCAGCTCCGACCGGATGGCACGAGAAAGGCTTCCCGTGGAGCTTCGAGGCGCCCGATCCGATCCATGCCGTGTCGTTGAATCCGCATGGCGAGGTCCGCCTCGGGGCCGGGCTCCGGCGGATCGAATGCTCGTCGCCTCCGTTCCGCCCCGGTTCGTCGGGCATGAGGTCCGATGCCGGGGGTGGTGAAGGCCGATGCTCCTGTCGTCATGCTCGGCAATGAAGCAACTGCGAAGGGACGTTGCGCGGCATGAAAAAGGGCGCCTGGATGACGCCCTCATGCAGCCGAGCCCACGAGCCGCGCCTTGCGCTCGTCAAGGAGGCGATGATACTCGGAAGCAGTGATGTCGACAACCGGCGATGCAACACCGGCGGCGCGACTCCGGTGCCTGCGATGTCACTCGAAATCCATTGGCATCAACGTATTGCACGAGCCGGGACCCATGGACTCGAAGAGTGCCCCACGGCTCGCGCCGGTCACCGGGCTCCGCCTGTCCTCCCTGGCGCTACGCACGCCCCATCTCCCCGTGCACCTCGATCGTCCGCGCCTTGTCGTCGCGCGCCGAGCCACCGGATTGCGGTACGGGCGAGGGGTCTCCACGTCCTCGGCGATCCGGAGCTCGTGAATCACCTCGCCGGGACCCGCGGGCTCCAGGGTGGCGGGGTCGGTCCGGTACACGTTGCAGGGTAGCTCCTGGTCCGACTTGAACCCCTCGTAGTTCGTCCGGATCCCGTAGTGGGGGTCCGTGAACCAGATGGAACCGTCCGACTTCACCACCACCGATCATCCCGGTGTGGGGGAAGATAAACTCCGATCTCGGCAAAACGCTCTCGAAGGCCATGACCGGCGAGATGACGGTCATGGAAGCCCTGGACGCGGTGGCCAAGCGCACGAGGGGCGTCATGCAGGAGGCCGGGTACTACACGTTCCAGTAGGCGTTCGCCGGGCGGGCGGGCCAAATACATCTAGCTGACTGATTCATAATCATTTTTTTCAAAATATTCGGAAACCGCTTCCCGCATCGCTTACTACGGGAAGTATTCGGTGCCCGGGGTCCTGAAACGGTACTTGCTGCCCGAGAGGTTACGGGTTACAGTCCGTGCTCCCAAGTAATGGAGGAAAGCATATGATAGCGAGCTTCGCCTCGAAGGTGCTGAGGCAAGCTTCTGAGAATGACGATCAGCGGGGACTCCCGCAGGGTAAGGCGGACAAGATCAACCGTATTCTGGCTCGGCTCAATGAGATCACTCAACCCGGCCAAATGGATCTGCCCGGCTTTGATCTGCATCCACTCAAGGGGAATCGGTCGGGGCAGTGGGCGGTGAAGGTGTCCGGGAACTGGCGCATCGTCTTCCGCTTTGAAACAGGGAATGTCCACGGAGTAGAACTCGTCGACTACCACTAGGTGAACTTGGTCGTTGCATCAGACATCGGGCAAGTGAGCCTCGAATCTCCATCTCGTGAAGTATCCATACGATTCGGCCTGTGGCTCGACCTCACTCGAAGTGAGGTCGAGCCATACGGCGCCGGACACATGTTCGATCCCGTCATGCCAATTCAGGGTTAAAGACACGATCACTCACAAAAAACTCATCACAACCGTCAGGTGAATATGGAGCAATAAATTATCAATACGCCAATACACCAATAAATTCACTTACGGGAGAAGTGGACAATGATGAAGAATCCGCCTCATCCTGGCCTGTCCGTGCGCTACGATTGCCTGGAGCCGTTGGGACTGAGCGTGACGGAGGCAGCCAGGAAGCTGGGGGTCAGCCGCAAGCAGCTCTCCGAGCTGGTGAACGCCCGCTCCGGCATCTCTCCGGAGATGGCGATCCGCCTCGACAAGGCATTCGGCGGAGGGGCGGATACCTGGTTCCGAATGCAGGCCGCCTACGATCTTGCCCAGGCGATGAAGAAGGCCGATCACATCCAGGTCGAGCGAATCACCGGCGAGCCGGCAGCGGCCTGAGTCGAATATCCGCCTGACTCAAGCAAACCACACCCCGGAATTCCAGGGGTGGTTCAGTGGAGTCATTTGGGCGAGCGGTGCGTTCGCACTGGGGAATCGAGAATGAGCTGCACTGGAGATTGGATGTGACGTTTCGGGAAGACGAGAGGCCTGCCCCCGCGGAAGCGGGGGTCGGATTCGTCGGGGGAATGCACCGCACAATCTGGGAGTGATTCGGCATGTGGCGGTCAATCTTCTGAAGCGTGAGTCGACGAAGATCAGCGTCAGGAAGCAGCGTATCCGGGCGGCATTGAACGATGGCTTCCGAGATAAGGTATTGATGGGACAGTGATTTTATATGCGGTTGCCCTGTTGGGTGATCCATGTCCCCGGATGGTGACGTTGAGACAGGTTCATGTCCGGCAGGTCCGGAGCTCCGAGCCGGGCCGGTGGCCCGGCGCGCTACTCAGGCTTCAATGCGAGAAAGATCGGGCTGCTCTCTCGCTGAACCAGCACGGAGACCACCTTGCCTTCCGGCAGACCGGCCGCACGCTGCTTCAAATCGGTGCTGCTCGCGATCTTCTCGTTGTTCAGCATGAGGATCACGTCTCCCTCCCGAATCCCGGCTCGCTTGGCCGGACCATCCATGACCCTGCTCACCAGCACGCCATGATCGGCGATGTCCCACGACGCCCGCTCCTCGTCGTTCAGGTCGCGCACTGCGAGCCCGAGCCGATCCGCCTCCACGTCATCCGGCGGACGCGCGGTCGCGACCTGGATCTCGTCGTCGGGGGGCAGCTCGTCGGTCGTCACCTTCAAGGTCATCGACTCCCCGCCTCTCAGGATCTCGACCGCCACCTCCCGGCCCACCCGCGTACGTCCGACGATCGGAGGAAGATCCGATGAGCGTTCGATCGAATGTGCATCGAACGAGAGGAGGATGTCGCCGACTTCGAATCCGGCCCGCTCGGCCGGACTGCCGTCGAGCACCTTGGCGACCAGCGCGCCCTGGGGCTTGACCATGTCGAACGACTCGGCGAGCTCGCGGGTCACGTCCTGGATCAGGACGCCGAGCCATCCTCTGGACACACGCCCCTTGTCGCGTAGCTGATCCGCGACGTCCATCGCGACGTCGATCGGGATCGCGAACGAAAGCCCCATGAATCCGCCGGTACGGCTGAAGATCTGGGAGTTCACTCCGACCACTTCCCCCTTCAAATTGAAAAGCGGGCCACCGGAGTTTCCCGGATTGATGGCGACATCGGTCTGGATGAACGGCACGTAGTTCTCCCGGGGCAGGCTCCGGCCCTTTGCGGACACGATGCCCGCGGTGACGGAGTGGTCGAATCCGAAAGGAGAGCCGATGGCGAGGACCCATTCGCCGACCTTCAGCTCGTGGTCGGTTCCCAGACGAACCACCGGCAGCCCTTCGGCGTCGATCTTGAGAAGGGCCACGTCGCTGGACTCGTCGGTGCCGACGACCTTCGCCTCGTACTCCCGGCGATCGCTCAGCCGCACGATGACCTCGTCGGCGTTCCGTACGACATGGTTGTTCGAGATGATGTATCCGTCCTGCGAGATGATGAATCCCGATCCCAGCGATTGTGCATCGAACTCCTCGATCTCCCCTTCGCCGAAGAATCGCCGGAAGAACTCCCGGAACGGGCTGTTCTCGGGCAGATCGGGCATCTCGAAGCCCCTGGGCATGCGCGGCGGACGGGTGGGAGCCGTCCGGCGCTGTGTCGTGCTGATGTTGACGACGGCAGCCCGGTTGCGCTCCACGAGCCCGGTGAAGTCGGGAAGGGAGCGCGCGAGCGCCGGCCCGACGGCAAGGCATGCCGCCATGGCAGACACCACGGCGAGAGATACCGCGGCGGAGAAGGTGGACGCTGCCGGCGGCTTCACCCGGACCTCGTGGATTCGTGGCTGCACGGTGGTGGAATGATACATCGTCGGCCGGTGCTCCCTTCACTCGAATTGGTACATCGTTTCATCGTTTCACGATGGACGCGGCCACCTTCTCGACCGTGATCCCGGGCACCTCGCCGACCACGCTGACCTGAAACTCGTCGACGATGCGGCTGAAGGCATTGGCCGCCCCGACCGAGGAAGGCCCTTCGAATCGATCGTCCTCGCCGAGCCCCCGCTCGATGAAGACCGACAGCGATGCGAGCCCGTCGCTGTAGACCCGATGGTCCACGGCGTTGCGGCCGGGCTGGATGTGATCATGGGACTCGCCCGCCATCCGGAAGCCCGCGGGCAGCCATCCGACCGCCCACTCCTGGGTCCGCCCCGTCGAGGCGCCTCCGGCGTCCGCTACGTCTTCGGTCTCGTAGCGCGTGAACCCGGCATCGGAGATCCCCGGCTCCAGGACCTCGTCGGGAATCGACTCGGGCAGAGCCAGATGCGTATAGACGATCTGCTCGAGGGCCGCCATCCCCTCGTCGAGCAGCTCCGACTTCAGCAGCAACCCCGTCTCGCGATCGACGGCGAACCGCAATCCGTACCGGTACCGGTCCTTCGGCCGGACGTCGATCACCGTCGTCTCCCGATCCGCGACCCGCTCGACCCCGGCGCTCGACAGGGAGTAGAACTCGGCGAAGCCCGAGCCAATCGCGATCTCCGGCTCGAACACGGACGAAGGGTACGGGTGGCCGGGCCGCCGCCTGGCGACGACCACGGTCCGATCGTCGGGGAGGATGCAGGTGACGCGCCGCCCGTCACGGATGACCTCGCGGGCGGCGCCCGACAGAGCGACGAGCCGCTCCCGGCTCCCGTCCGGATCCGCCCGGTGGATGATCTTCATGGACTGGATCATCGAGCCGTTGCGGTACACGAACGTACCGATGTAGTCGAGCGAACGGGAAGCGCGCACCATCCGATCGAGCAGGCCGCGAATCTCCGGTTCCTCGACCGCCGCCAGCGGCGCGGGAGCCCCGGCGGCCAGCGTCGCGAGCAAGGTCGCGCCTGCCAGACGCATCACCCCCGGCGGGATCCGCTGCGGCGGATGGAAGCCGGCTGCCATCGCGGCGTTCAGCGGTACTCTCCCATGGACTGGTAGCCGACGATGCGCACGTACGGCAGCACGCCGCGCACCCCGTTGCCCGCGTATTCGTTGTGGTTGACCAGATAGACGTTGAGACGGGCCTCCGCATCCGGCGCGGCGTCGCTCCACGGCCGGCGGACCGCTTCGGAGCCGGCAGATTGCACCGCGCCGGACGCAATACGCGAGATGGTCGAGCCCGGATCGGTCGAGAGGGGGCTTTCCGCCGCCGCTTCGTGGCGCGATGCGCCGGCAACCGGCGGAGACTGTGCGCCGGCAACCGGCGGAGATTGTGTGCCGGCAACCGGCGGAGACTGCGCGCCGCCGTCATCGAGACCACGGATTCCGAGGATCGCAACGGCGGCGATCGACGCGGCAAGCGCCAGCCCGGGAAGCGGGACGAGCCACGGGCGCCGCTTGAAAGAAACCATCGACTCGCCGGAAAGCGCCGCACCCACGTTCCCGGCGATGGAATCGGCACCGGAAACAGGGCCGATCTTGCGCGCCGCGTCTCCAATGAGATGGTAGCGCGCCCACCTGCGCCGAAGCTCCGGGCTTCCGTACAGGGCGTGCACGATGCGGCCTCGCGCCGGGCCCTGGAGCTCGCCGTCGACGAAGGAGGAGATCTGTTCGTTCGGATCGGACACGTTCACGGTCGTTCGACCTCAGTCGAGCAGCGGATCGAGCCTTGCGTCAATGGCCTCGCGGGCGCGGAAGATCCTCGATCGGACGGTACCGATGGGACAATCCATGACGCGCGCGATGTCTTCGTAGCTCAGCCCTTCCAGCTCCCGCAACGAGATCGCGACCTTCAGATCCTGCGGCAGCGCCTCGATGGCGGCGATCACCGTGCGCTGAATTTCCTCGGTGAGGGCAAGCCCTTCCGGAGTTGCGTATTCCTTCAGCTCGGCAACGTCGTGGAATTGCTCGACGTCCGTCACGTCGACCCCGGACTCCCGCGGCCGGCGTGCCTGGGCGGCCAGATGGTTCTTCGCGGTGTTGATCGCGATCCGGTACATCCAGGTATAGAACGCGCTGTCGCCGCGAAACCTCGGAATCGCACGGTACGCCTTCATGAACGCTTCTTGCGCGACGTCGAGGACCTCGGATGGATCCTGGACGTAACGGGCGATGAGCTTGGCGATCCGGTGCTGATACTTGAGCATCAGCAGGTCGAACGCCCTCCGCTCTCCGCGTTGCACCCGCTCGACGAGCTCGCGGTCTGAAACGTTGTCGGACATCACGCCGATCCATGGCTCCGGACATCGCCCCGGCTGGCGGACTGGCGTCTCCCGTCGATTGCCGGACAATCGCCCCTGACGGGTGGCGCCGGACTCCGAATCCGCCCGGTTCGCGGTCGCAGGAAAGCGTGGTTCGCGCGACGATCATACTCTCAAGCTCCGGCCACGGCAGCGTGCCGTCCATCGCATATCGCCCGTCGCCAAAGGCTGTCCATTACCCGGATACCGTCCATTCACCCGGTGGTTTGGCCGAACCGCCAGTCGGTTCGACACGGTGACCCGCACGGAGTTTCGTTCGCGCACTCACGCGGCGTCCTCCGGGAACGCCAGCACCTCGCGCAACGTCCGGTAGCCGCCGGCGAGCATGACGAGCCGGTCGAAGCCGACCGCCACCCCCGCGCAGGCCGGCAGCCCCGCCTGGTGGGCGGCGAGCAGCCGTTCATCCACCGCCGGCGCCGGACGTGCCCCCCGGAGCCGCGTCTCGGCGTCGCGCTGCATCCGCCCCTGCAGCTCCACGGGATCCCGGAGCTCATGATAGCCGTTGGCGACCTCGATCCCGTCGATGTACAGCTCGAACCGCTCGGCCACGCCCGGCGGCGGCCCGCTGCGAATGCGCGCCAGCGCCGCCTGGGATGCCGGAAAGTCGAGCAGGTAGACACGTCCGGGCCCAAGCGCCGGCTGCACCGCAGCGGCGAGAAGGTGGTCGAGGCATTCGTCGCGGGTCGCGGCCGCCTCCCGGCTTGCGAAACCCCTCGATTCGCAAGCATCGTGCAGATCCGCCATCGTCGTGGTGAACGGATCCAGGTCGAGATGATGCAGGAACGCCTCCTGGAAGGTGATGCGCGAGGACCGTGCCGGGACCAGCACCCGATCGAGCAGGGCGTCGACGTCGTCGATGAGGCGGTGATGGTCGAACCCGACCCGGTACCATTCGAGAATCGAGAACTCCGGATTATGGTGCCGGCCGCGCTCGCCGTCCCGGAATGCGCGGGTGATCTGGTAGATCGATCCGCTTCCCGCCGCGAGCAGCCGTTTCATGGCGAATTCGGGCGAGGTCTGGAGATACCAGGAGCGCCCTCCCCGGTCGTTCGCCCCGATGCTCTCGATCGACGGATCGGTGACGGTGGTGGATCCCAGGACCGGGGTCTCGACCTCCATCACCCCCTGGGTGTCGAAGTACGCACGAACCGCACGCAGGAGACGCGCACGGAGCTGCAACGCCTCGATGCCCGCGCTCGGGCGCCAGCCGCAATCCGCGGCGCCCGGCACCGGACCGGCGGGGTGTTCATGCACCCGCGTCACGACCCGGCGGGGGAGCGGCGGGGCGCTCATTCCTTGGCGCGGGAGACGTACTCGCCGGTGCGGGTGTCGATCCTGACGAGCTCGCCCTGTTCGACGAACAGCGGCACCTTGATGACCGCTCCGGTCTCGACCGTCGCGGGCTTGGTCGCCCCGCTCGCGGTATCGCCACGCACCCCGGGCTCGGTCTCGGTGATTTCCAGGGTCACGAAATTCGGTGGCGTGACGGCGATCGGTGTGCCGTTCCACAGCGTGATGGTGCAGACGTCCTGCTCCTTGAGCCAGTCTGCGGCGCCGGCGACGGCTTCGGGACCCGCCGCGTGCTGCTCGAAGGTCTGCCCATCCATGAAGTGGAACATGTCGCCGTCGCTGTAGAGGTACTGCAAGGACACTTCCATCACGTCCGCCGCCTCCACCGACTCCCCCGACTTGAAGGTCCGTTCGATGACCCTGCCGCTCTTCAGGTTCCGGAACCGGGTGCGGACGAACGCCTGCCCCTTCCCCGGCTTGACGAACTCGTTCTCGATGATGGAGCACGGATCTCCGTCGATGATGAGCTTCAACCCGGATCGGAACTCGTTGGTGCTGACGTTCGGCATGATTCGACGTCTCCAAGGCGGATGGGTCGCGGCAGTGGGCCGAGCCGGGAGAGTCCATCACAGCCGGTGCCGGGCCGCAACGGCAGGGCGTGTCATGGTGCGGACATGCCGCCCGCCGGGCGGCTCGGCTCGAAACAGGTTCAGCCGCCGCGGATCTCCAGCCGCTCCGCCCGCTGGAATCCCCGCGGCAGCATCCTCCCCCGGCGCCCGCGCCCGAGCGCGTAGAGCGCGAGATCGGCCGGCTTGAGGGTGAGGGAACGCTTGCCGGCGTGGACGGTGAGCGAGGCGCCGGGGGGCACGACCTCGACGTCGACGACGAGCTCCTCGCGGGCCTCGGCCTTCGCCGCCGGGATCTGGATGATCTTCACCCCCTTGCCCTTGGCGAGGCGCGGGAGCTCCGCGAGCGGATGGACGAGGAGCCGGCCCGCGCTGGAGACCGCGGCGAGCTGCCCCTCCGGCGGATCGGACACCGGACGCGGCACGAGCAGCTTCGCTCCCCGGCCCACGGAGATGCACGCCTTGCCCGCGCGGTTGCGGGACCACAGATCCTCGAGACGCGCGACGAACCCGTAGCCCGCATCGGTGGCGAGCACGTAGAGCCGATCCGCCGCCCCGATCATGACCCCTTCGAAGGTCGCGCCGTCGGGGGGGTTGATCCTTCCGGCGAGGGGCTCGCCCTGGCCGCGGGCGGAGGCGAGGGTGTGCGCGGGGATGCAGTACGCGCGGCCGGTCGAGTCGAGGAACACCGCGAGCTGGTTGCTGCGGCCCCGGGCCATGGCCCGGTAGCCGTCGCCGGAGCGGTAGCCCAGGTTGCGGGGATCGATCTCGTGCCCTTTGGCGGCGCGCACCCAGCCGCGCTCGGAGAGCACCACGGTGACCGGCTCGACCGGGGCGAGGTCCGTCTCCCCGAGCGCCTGCGCCGCGTCGCGCTCGACCAGGGGCGAGCGGCGCTCGTCGCCGTAGCGCTCCGCGTCCTCGACGATCTCCTCCTTGACCAGCGCCGCGATCCGCTCCCGGCCGTCGAGGGTCCATTCCAGCCCCTCGCGTTCGGCCGAGAGCTCCGACTGCTCGCCCCGGATCTTCATCTCCTCCAGCCGGGCGAGGTTGCGCAGCCGCAGGTTGAGGATCGCCTCGGCCTGGACGTCGGTGAGCCCGAAGCGGCGCATCAGGGCCTGCCTCGGATGCTCCTCCTCGCGGATGATCGCGATGACCTCGTCGATGTTGAGGAACGCGACGAGAAGACCGTCGAGGACGTGCAGGCGGTCGCTCACGCGATCGAGGCGGTGCTCCAGCCGGCGCCGCACGGTGTCGATCCGGAAGTCGAGCCATTCGCCGAGGATCGACCTCAGGTTCGCGAGCCGGGGACGGTGGTCGAGCCCGATCACCGTCATGTTGACCCGGTAGGTGCGCTCCAGATCCGTGGTCGCGAACAGATGCGACATGAGCCGGTCGACGTCGACCCGGTTCGAGCGGGGGACGACGACGAGCCGCGTCGGGTTCTCGTGGTCGGACTCATCGCGGAGGTCCTCCACCATCGGCAGCTTCTTCGCGAGCATCTGCTGCGCGATCTGCTCCAGCACCTTCGAGCCCGACACCTGGTAGGGGAGCGCGGTCACCACCACCGCGCCGTTCTCGCGCTCGAAACGCGCGCGCATCCGCACGCTCCCCGCCCCGCTCTCGTACATCGCGACCAACTCCTCGCGCGGGGTGACGATCTCGGCCTCGGTCGGGAAGTCCGGGCCGCGCACGTGTTCGCAGAGATCCGCGACCGATACGCCGGGATCGTCGAGGAGCCGCACGCAGGCGGCGGCGATCTCGCGCACGTTGTGCGGGGGCACGTCGGTGGCCATGCCCACCGCGATCCCCGCCGCCCCGTTCAGCAGGACGTGCGGCAGCCGGGCCGGGAGCAGTGCCGGCTCGTCGAGGGTGCCGTCGAAGTTCGCGACCCAGTCGACGGTGCCGTCGCGCAGCTCCCCGAGCAGGACCTCCGCGAACGCGGTGAGCCGGGCCTCGGTGTAGCGCATCGCCGCGAAGGACTTCGGATCGTCCGCGGTCCCCCAGTTGCCCTGGCCGTCGATGAGCGGATAGCGCGAGGCGAAGGGCTGCGCGAGCAGCACCATCGCGTCGTAGCAGGCGGTCTCCCCGTGCGGGTGGAACTTGCCGAGCACGTCGCCCACGGTGCGCGCGGACTTCTTGAACTTGGCGCCGCCCCCGAGGCCCAGCTCCGACATCGCGTAGACGATGCGCCGCTGCACGGGCTTCAGGCCGTCCCCGACGTGGGGCAGGGCGCGGTCGAGGATCACGTACATCGAGTAGTCGAGGTACGCCTTTTCGGCGAAGTCCTTGAGCGGGCGCCGCTCGACGTCGCCGAGATCGAAGGGGATGGTGGATTGCATTGTTCGATGGACTTCGATGGGCTCGATGGCCGGGAAGCGGATGCGTTGCGGGAGACGGAGGGCGCGGCTCGGAGATTCGGGGATCAGAGGTCGGCGAGGTTCCCGTCGCGCTCCAGCCAGCCGCGGCGGTCGGCCGCACGCTTCTTCGCGAGCAGCATGTCGACCGTCTCCTCGGTGTCGTCGCCGGGGGCCACGGTGAGCCGCACCAGCCGCCGCGTCTCGGGGGCGATGGTGGTCTCGCGGAGCTGCAGCGGGTTCATCTCCCCGAGTCCCTTGAAGCGCTGCACGTTGATCTTCCCCTTGCGCTTCTCCGCGGCGATGCGGTCGAGCACGCCCTTCTTCTCATCGTCGTCGAGGGCGTAGAACACGTCCTTGCCCACGTCGATCCGGTACAGCGGCGGCATCGCGACGTGGACCCGGTCGTCCAGCACCAGGGCCCGGAAGTGGCGCAGGAAGAGCGCGCAGAGCAGGGTCGCGATGTGCGCCCCGTCCGAGTCCGCGTCGGCGAGGATGCAGATCTTGCCGTAGCGCAGCCCGCCCAGATCGCCGGAGCCGGGATCGACGCCGACGGCGATGGCGATGTCGTGCACCTCCTGCGAGGAGAGCACCTGCGCGGGCTCCACCTCCCAGGTGTTGAGGATCTTGCCCCGCAGCGGCATGACCGCCTGGAACTCGCGGTCCCGCGCCTGCTTGGCCGAGCCCCCGGCGGAATCGCCCTCGACCAGGAAGAGCTCGGTGCGCGCGAGGTCCTGGGAGGTGCAGTCGGCGAGCTTGCCGGGCAGCGCGGGGCCGGTGGTGACCTTCTTGCGCACCACCCGCTTCGAGGCCCGCATCCGGGCCTGGGCGCCGGCGATGGCGATCTCGGCGATGCGGTCCCCCGCGTCCGGGTGCTGCCCGAGCCACAGGCTGAACGCATCCTTCACGACCCCGGAGACGAACGCCGCACACTCCCTCGACGAGAGCCGATCCTTGGTCTGCCCCGTGAACTGCGGCTCGCCCATCTTCACCGAGAGCACGTAGCGGCAGCGCTCCCAGACGTCCTCGGGGGCGAGCTTCACCCCGCGCGGCAGCAGGCTGCGGAACTCGCAGTACTCGCGCACCGCCTCCAGAAGCCCGGCGCGGAAGCCGTTGACGTGGGTCCCGCCGAGGGTCGTGGGGATGAGGTTGACGTAGCTCTCGGCCGGGCCTTGGCCCGCGCCGTCGTCCCCTTCGGGGAGCCAGACCACCGCCCAGTCCACCGCCTCGGTGTTGCCTTCGAAGGCCCCGACGAAGGGGGTCCCGGGGATGGTCTCGGCGCCTCCGAGGGCGTCGCGGAGATAGTCGCTCAGGCCGTCCTCGTAGTGCCACCGGGCCTGCTCGCCGGTCGCCTCGTCCTCGAACGAGACCTGCAGCCCCGGGCAGAGCACCGCCTTGGCCCGCAGGGTATGGAGGAGCCGCGGCACGGAGAGCTTCGCGGAGTCGAAGTACCGGGGGTCCGGCCAGAAGCGGATCGTCGTGCCCGTGTTCCGGCGCCCGGCCGGACCGATCACGGCGAGATCGTCCACCTTCTCGCCGCCTTCGAACGCCATCGCGTACTCGCTGCCATCGCGCTTCACGCGGACTTCGAGGCGCTTCGAGAGGGCGTTGACGACGGAGACGCCGACCCCGTGCAGCCCCCCCGAGAAGCGGTAGGTCCCCGACGAGAACTTGCCGCCCGCGTGGAGCCGGGTGAGGATGAGCTCGACGCCGGGGATCCCTTCCTCGGGGTGGACGTCGACGGGCATGCCCCGCCCGTCGTCGCTGACCGTCAGCGAATCGTCCTCATGGGCGACGACCGAGAGCCGGCCCGCCTGTCCGGCGATCGCCTCGTCGACGCTGTTGTCGATGACTTCCTGGGCGAGGTGGTTCGGGCGGGCCGTATCGGTGTACATGCCCGGCCGCTTGCGCACCGGATCGAGCCCGGCGAGCACCTCGATCGAGGCGGCGTCGTAGGTCGCGTTCATCGCCGGATGACGCGCTTGTCCGGCTGCGGTCGCCATCGGACCACCGGCCGGCGCCCGCCGTCGCGGGGAAAACGGACCCGGATCCGGCGAAGCGCCGGACAGCGGCGGCCTGGAGCTCCTGCACCGTCACCGGAGCCGGGCCGCGTCGTGCCCAACCGCATGGTCATGGTGTGCCGAGCGTCGGGGAGGACGCACGCACCCGAATGGTCGGCGAATGGCATCGAACCCAATCGTCACCCACTGCCGTCCGCGGCAGCAAGGTCTGGCAAATGTTCGAACGCCGTGCGGGAAGTGCTTTTGTTGTTTACCCGAAGGATCTCTCCGGGCCTGCGATCCTAATCGGGATGCTCGGCAAGCGCAAAGGCGCCCGCGCTCCCGAAGCATCCACCGTCCCGGCCCGATCGAGCCGGGCCGTGTGCGCAAGTCGCCCCCGTAGCGTGAGATGGCCCTGATCCGGTCCTGATCCGAGGGAGGTCACGCGAGATCGAGATCCGCGATCAGCGCCGCACGCGGGTCCCCGGTGAGCGTGCACTGGTGGCGATATTCGTGATGGTCGATGCCGAAACGCATCGGCGCCCCGTTGCCGAGGGCGCTTCGCATCCGGCCCGGCAGCTCGAATCGAAGGAAGTGGACCGCGGAGGTCTTGTCGCCGGTCGTCCGGTCGAGGTCCTCGTCGGCGATTGCGAAGATGCGATCGGCGCCGGCCTCCACCCACACGCGGTCTTCGATCCCGATCAGCCTGCCGAGCATGCGCCGCCGCTCGCCGGGGTCCGCGTACTCGACCATGAAGGTCGCCTTGAGATTGGTGCCGTCGGGGATGAGCGGATTGTAGGCGGCCAGCTCTTCCTCGATGGCTTCGGCTTCGAAGATCCGCTCCACCCGCAGCATCTCCTGGATCTGGTACCGGATGGTCAACCGATCCTCGAAGTACAGGGTCGCGTTCGGCCCGACGGCAACCTGCCGGTCGCGCTTGTGGGCGAGCACGCGGGCGCGGAACTCCGCCCGGACCTCGTGATACTTCTCCAGCCCGAACAGGTCGGCGCGGCTGAGCTTGTCCATGGATCAGATCCCGTACGCCTTGCGCAGCAGGGTCATGGGCGCGACGGGGGTCGAGCCGTCGCCGAGCGTATTCCCGATGTGGTGGGCGGCCATGACGCAGTCGCTCGTGTAGTAATCGGCCCTGGACTCGGCCACCTTGCGGGCGACCGGGCGCGCGATCCGGGTCGCGAACTCGTGGAACTCCTGCTTCACCGCGTAGGTGCCGTCGTGGCCCGAGCACCGCTCGATGACGGTGATCTCGGTCCCCGGAACGAGTGCGAGCACGTCACGGGTCTTCATGCCGATGTTCTGCACCCGCTGGTGGCAGGCGGCGTGGTAGGCGACCCTGCCCAGGCCGGACTTGAAATCGGTGTTCAGGCGGCCGGCCCGATGACGCAGCATGAGGTACTCGAAGGGGTCGAAGAACGCGGCGCGCACCTTCTCGACCTCGAGGTTCCGCGGAAACAGGAGCGGCAGCTCCTGCTTGAACATCAGCACGCACGACGGGACGGAAGCGACGACGTCCCAGCCGTCGTCGACGAGACGGGCCAGCTCGGGGACGTTGGCCTCCATCGCGCGCTCGACCGCGTCCAGATCCCCGAGCTCCATCTTGGGCATCCCGCAGCACCGCTCGCGCGGCGCCATGCTTACGGGGATCCCGTTGTGCTCGAAGACGCGCACGATGTCTTCTCCGACGTCGGGCTCGTTGTAGTTCGCGTAGCAGGTCGCGAACAGGGCGACCCTGCCGCGGGTCTCCTGCGTTGCGATGGGCTCGCAGCGCGATGGCGCCCTGGTCTTCAGCCGGTTTCGGAGGGTCCGCGAGGCATACGGCGGTACCCGCGCGTCGCGGTGCACGCCGAGCGCCGTCTCGAGCGCCGCCCTCGCCGGCTTCGATGCGTTCGCGGCGTTGACGAGCGGCGCAACGACCGGCTTCGCCGCGAGGCTTCCGACCGCATCCGTCGAGCTCAGCACCCGGTTGCGAAACCCGGCTCCCTGCCGGCGGTGCCTCACCGACTTGGCCCGCAGCATCAGGTGCGGAAAGTCCACGTTCCACTCGTGCGGCGGGACGTACGGACACTTCGTCATGAAGCACATGTCGCACAGGTAGCAGTGATCGACGACCTTCCAGTAGTCCGTCTTCGCGACCCCGTCCACCTCCATGGTCGCGGACTCGTCGACCAGATCGAACAGGGTGGGGAAGGCATGGCAGAGGTTAAAGCAGCGGCGGCAGCCGTGGCAGATGTCGTACACCCGCTCCAGCTCCGCGAACAGGGCGTCTTCGTCCTGGAACTCCGGGCTCTTCCAGTCGAGCGGATGACGCTCGGGCGCCCGGAGGCTGCCCTCCTGCCGGTCGATGTCGTTCGTGGCCATGTTGCGGATGCCAGCGCCCTTGCCTGTCGAAGAGCCTCGTCGATCGAACCCTGGGCGCTGGACGCCCGGTAGAGGAACCACGCCGGCCGCATCGTGCGATGCGGCCGGCCGAGGCGCGGAGAGACGTTCTCGAACGGGTGCGGGTCCCGGTCGGCCGGGCTCATGTCTTCCCGGCCCCCGCCCATCCCCATTGTGGAAGAAGGGCCGGTTTCCGGCCTTGAAGCCCGGTGGCCCGGGACGGCGCGATCAGGCGTCGAGGTTGTCGAGAGCCTTCTGAAAGCGATTCGCGTGCGAGCGCTCGGCCTTCGCGAGGGTCTCGAACCAGTCCGCAATCTCGTCGAACCCCTCGTCGCGCGCGGTCTTCGCCATGCCCGGGTACATGTCGGTGTACTCGTGCGTCTCGCCGGCGATCGCCGCCTTGAGGTTGTCCGACGTGCCGCCGATCGCAAGGCCGGTGGCCGGATCGCCGACCGCCTCGAGGTACTCCAGGTGGCCGTGGGCATGTCCGGTCTCCCCTTCGGCGGTCGAACGGAAGACGGCGGACACGTCGTTGAAACCCTCGACGTCAGCCTTCTGGGCGAAGTACAGGTAGCGCCGGTTCGCCTGCGATTCGCCGGCGAATGCATCCTTGAGGCTCTGCTCGGTCTGGCTTCCCTTGAGTTCCATGAGTGGTTCTCCGTGTCTGGTGGTTTCCGGTGATACGCGGGACGAGGCTCCGTCCTGGGTGATGAATTTAGACTTGTTCTAAAGCCGTGGGGAGACTACCGCCGGGTCTCGGGAGTGTCAACGTACCGAATGCTTCAACCGCAATTTCCGCCAAACGCATGGCTGTCCGAAGATCCTGCACGATCGGGCACCGCGGCCATCGGAATCGGGGTTGCACGGAATCGCCCGCTCCGGAGCCGTGCGGCGCGGCCCGATACACGTCGAATTGACCACCGGCGAGACGCTGCTGTAGCTTCCCCCGCGTCATGCGCCACGAGGCCACCCCGTGGAACACAGGAAAGAGCCGCCCTCCTTCGAGGCTGCGCTGGAAGAGCTGGAAACGATCGTCGAGCGGATGGAGGACGGCGAGCCGAGCCTCGAGGAGTCGTTGAAGCTCTTCGAGCGCGGAATGGATCTGACGCGCCGGTGCCAGAAGGCGCTCGACGAAGCCGAGCAGCGCATCCGGTCGCACGCGGACTCCGAGTCCCCGGTGGCGACGGACGCCGCCGAGGATCCGGCAGCGGATGACTGAGCCGACGCCGTTCATCGAACGGCTCGAGGACTACCGGAAGCGTGTCCGGGCGATGCTGGAACGCACGCTGCCGCCGGCCTCCCTCCCCCCACGGCGGCTGCACGAGGCGATGCGGTACGCGGTGCTCAACGGTGGCAAACGTATCCGGGCCACGCTCGTCATGGCCACGGGGGAGGCGTTGCACGCAGCCCCCGAGCGCCTCGAGCCGCCGGCGTGCGCGGTCGAACTCATGCACGCCTATTCGCTCGTGCACGACGACTTGCCGGCGATGGATGACGACGACCTTCGCCGCGGCGTTCCGACCTGCCACCGGGCATTCGGCGAGGCGACGGCCATTCTTGCCGGCGACGCCCTGCAGGCACTGGCGTTCGAGGCGCTGGTGCGTGCTCCGGTGCCCGATGCGGGAGAGCTGGTGCGAACCCTGGCGCAGGCCAGCGGCTCGCACGGCATGGCCGGCGGGCAGGCCGTCGATCTCGAGTCGGTCGGGCGGAAGTTGACCCTCCACCAGATCGAGGACATGCATCTGCACAAGACCGGCGCCCTCATCCGGGCGAGTGTGCGCCTCGGTGCGCTGAGCGCCGGAGCCCGTGACCCGGACATACTCGCCCGGCTCGACGACTATGCGCGCTGCATCGGCCTGGCTTTCCAGATTCGTGACGACGTGCTGGACGTCGAGAGCGAGACCGGGACGCTCGGAAAGAAGCAAGGGGTGGACGCTGCGCTCGACAAACCGACCTACCCCTCGATCCTCGGGATCGAGGCATCCAGGGCGCACGCGCGTGCGCTGCATGAGCGGGCATCGGAGAGGCTGGCGCCATTCGGCCACGAGGCCGATTTCCTGTGTGCGCTCTCCGAGTACGTCGTGACCCGAGTCAACTGAATCTCCGGCGGCCGTTCGAGTTCATGGGCGACGCCACTCGAAAGGCCCGGCCCCACGTTGCCCGCCCCTCCCCCGCGCCGTCCACGAGCCGTCCACGGCATGGATCCGCGTTCCGGCGCGGGGTCCGCAACCGGAGGTCCGGTTGATGGTGCGGCGGGAAATTCCTGAGTAAAATGGCCGGAAGCTGCCCGCCCCTGCAACACGCGGCGACACGAGGCACGAGGGGAATGACGACGAACGCGCTTGCCATGGATGCTCCCGGGCCGGCGGTGGAGATCCCCGACGTTCAGGGGAGCCCCGATACGCGCAACATCGCGATCGACAAGGTCGGAATCAAGGGCATCCGCCACCCGGTGCGGGTTCGGGACCGCTCCCAGGGGGAGCAGCACACCATCGCGACCTTCAACATGTACGTGGAGCTTCCCCACAACTTCAAGGGGACCCACATGTCGCGCTTCGTGGCGATCCTGAACAACCACGAGTACGAGATCACCGTCCAGTCCTTCCGTGACATGCTCACCGAGATGACCACGTTGCTCGAAGCCGACGCCGGGCATATCGAGATGACCTTCCCGTACTTCGTCCGCAAGGCATCTCCCGTCACCGGGGTGACGAGCCTCATGGACTACGAGGTGACGCTGGTGGGCCGAATCGCGTCCGGATCGCCCCGGATCGAGGTGCACGTGGTGGTGCCGGTCACCAGCCTGTGTCCCTGCTCGAAGCGGATCTCGGACTACGGCGCCCACAACCAGCGCTCACACGTCACGGTGAAGGCCGCGACCCGCGCCTGGCTGTGGATCGAGGAGCTGATCGACGCCGTCGAATCCGAGGCGTCCTGCGAGCTGTTCGGGCTGCTCAAGCGGCCCGACGAGAAGTACGTTACCGAAAGGGCTTACGAGAATCCGAAGTTCGTCGAGGACATGGTGCGCGACATCGCACGGCGGCTGAACGACGAGGAGCGGATCGTCGGCTACGTGGTGGAGGCCGAGAACTTCGAGTCGATCCACAACCACTCGGCCTACGCACTCATCGAGCGGGACAGGGAACGCGAAGCCTCGCCTGGCTGAATCTCACAACGACCGGGATCCGCGGCATTTGCCGCCGGTATCGATACCGCCACAGCGTACGAAGCTCGTTCCCGGCCGCGAGCCTTCGACCCCGATGCGGTGCCTCTCCGAAGACCGCGGTCACTTCTCCTCCGCCTTGATTTCCGACCAGATCGTGTCGAGCGCAGCCACATCGAGCGTCTCTGCCGAAGCGCCGTCGGCGCGGGCCCGGCGCTCCAGCTCGCGAAACCGGCGCTCGAACTTCCGGTTGGCGACTCGGGCGGAGGATTCGGGATCGGCGTCCAGATGGCGTGCCAGATTGGCGATGGTGAACAGAAGATCCCCGAGCTCGTGGTGGATGGCCAGCCGATCGCCGGTGCGCACCGCCTCCCTCACCTCGCAGAGCTCCTCCGAGATCTTGTCGAACACCTCGTCCGCATTCGGCCAGTCGAATCCGCACCTCGCGGCGCGGCGCTGGAGCTTGACGGCACGGATCAGGGCCGGCAGGGCGACGGGAACGCCGTCGAGAAGGCTCTCGGCCCCTTCACCTCCGGAGCGCTCCGCCGCCTTCATCTCCTCCCACCTCGCCGACTGCTCCGCCACGCTCGATTCCTCCGCATCGGCGAACACGTGCGGGTGGCGGCGAATCATCTTGCCGGTGATCGCATCGACGACGTCGCCAAAATCGAAGGCACCGGACTCGCGTGCGATCTGCGCGTGGAACACGACCTGGAAGAGCAGGTCGCCGAGCTCGTCCACGAGGTCGGAGAGATCGCTCCGTTCTATCGCGTCGGCGACCTCGTAGGCTTCCTCGATCGTATACGGGGCGACGGTGGCGAAGGTCTGCACCCGATCCCAGGGACACCCGCGCTCGGGATCGCGCAGCCGCGCCATGACGCCGATGAGATCGTCGATGTTGCTCATGCGTGCAGTCCGGGCCGGGCCATCGAGCCAATCCGGTGCAAGGCGCGGCTCTCCCCTTCGAAGGCGCCGGAAGGCGGCAGGCATCTGCAAGGGGCCGTCAGCAAGACATGCCTCGACGTCGGCCGCCGGTCACGAACCCGGCGAGCAGCCTCCGCACCTTCGCGAGCCCGGATTCCAGGTTCGACCGGATCGTCTCCATGGCCAGTGGCCCGGCGCTCCTGCCCGCGGCGCGGTTGGACACCACCACGCAGTGTGCGTAGCTCATGCCGAACTCGCGCGCCAGCGCCGCCTCGGGCATTCCGGTCATTCCGACCACGTCGCATCCGTCGCTCTCCAGACGGTCGATCTCCGCCGCCGATTCGAGCCGCGGTCCCTGCGTCGCCGCATACGTGCCGCCGTCGACCGCATCGACGCCGGTGCGCCGTGCGGCGTCGAGCAGCCCCCCCCGCAGACGTTCGCAATACGGTGAAGTGAAGTCGACGTGCACCACGTGGTCGAGACCATCCTCGAAGAACGTATGGCCCCTCGACCAAGTGTAGTCGACGATCTGATCGGGTATCACGATCGCGCCCTCGTCGAGCTCGGGACGGATGCCCCCGGCCGCCGCGACGGCGATGATCCGCCGTATCCCGGCGTGATGCAGCGCCCAGACGTTGGCGCGGTAGTTCACGCGATGGGGCGGGATGGCATGGGGCACGCCGTGACGTGCAAGAAACGTGATCTCGACACCCTCCAGCCGACCATGGCTCAGCAGCGCCGAGGGTTCGCCCCACGGTGTGCGGACCGGCTCCCGATGCAGGATTTCCATCCCGTCGAGCATCGCGAGCCCCGTCCCGCCGATGACCGCCAGATCCTTCACGTCGGACGGGGCCTTCATGGCCGCCGGATCCCCGTTACTGATTCAGCGCGTAGATCGCGGGGAGGTTGCGGAAGTAGCCCCGGTAATCCATCCCGCAGCCGAACACGTATCGATCGTCCACCTCGAGTCCGGTGAAGTCGGCGCGGTCGAATGCCCGGGGCCGCCCGATCTGCTTGTCGACGAGCACCGCGCAGTAGATCTCGCGCGCGCCGAGCTCCCGGCAGTGTCCGATGATCGCGGCAAGGGTGATGCCTTCGTCGAGGATGTCGTCGACGACGAGCACGCTCCGGCCCTTGAAGTCGCTCGACGGATGGGCGATCCACTCCAGGGTCCGGCCCCGCACGTCGCCCCGGTAGCGGGTCGCGTGGACGTAATCGATCTCGACCGGGAACTCGAGCTGCGACACGATCCTCGACGCGGGCACCATGCCGCCCATCATCACCGGGATGATCAGGGGACTGCTCGCCCGGAGAACACCGGAGATCTCGCGCGCGAGCTTCGTGTACGCGGCGTCCACGTCGGCCGCGCTCCACACGAGGTCCGCGGTCTCCAACACCAGCGCGTACTGTGCCGAATCCATGAATCAGCTCCCCGGTTCCAACGCCCGCGTGGCAAAACGCAGCCATGCGCCGACACGCCATCCGAGCGGAGAGAAGAGAGCCTCCTGCCCACGAACCACCACCGTCCCGTCCCGTGCGCCGTACGTTATTGCGCCGCGGCACCCTCTTGAAAGCTCACTTCAGCTCACTTCGTCCTCGTCGAATGCATCGAGCGGGGGATTGCCGTCGTGGATGAGGAAGGACCGTCGCTGGCGGTAGGCTTCACGGGTGAAGACGTATGGATCGAGCGCCGATTCTTCACGTATCTTCGCCGCGCTGGCGAGGTTCGCCCGCTGGTCGACGATCTCCAGCACCGCCAGCGGAAGCGCGGCGACGTAGGTCAAGGCGTCGGTCAGCATTCCGACGACGATCCCCGGCGTATCCCGGACCGAACTCGGCCCGAGCAAGGGATAGTGCACATGGTTCCCCTCCCCCATGCCCCAGACCGCGAGGGTCTGGCCGAAATCCTCTTCGTGCCGCTCCAGACCGAATCCGGTCGACACGTCGAACAAGCCGCCGATGCCCAAGGTGGTGTTGAACACGAACCGGGCGGAATCCTGCATCGCAAGCTCGATCTTGCCCTGGAGAAGCTGGTTGAGCACGGTTCCAGGATACGCCGCGTTGTCCAGGAAGTTGTGGATGCCGCTGCGCAGCCCACCCGGGAGCTTCGAGTAGAGATTGGCGACGGGCTCCAGCAAGGCTTGATCGAGCGTGTCGTTGAACCCGTAGAAGGTCCGATTCGCGGGCTCCCACGGATCGGTGGGATCGCCACTGGTGACCGTCGTGGCACAACCGGCGACGGCGAGCATGGCTGCTCCAGCAACGACTGCCCGGCAGCCACGCAATGCATGGCGGATCATGGAAGGCTCCCGAGTTCCGGCGTGTCCGGGGCGCGGCGTGCGATGATGCTGGATTCAAGAATCCCGTTCAAGACCGGGTCTCGTCCCACCGGACATGAGTTCGAGCGGAGGGCGTGCATCCAGTATCGAGCCGGGTCGCAGCCCTTCGCGCGAATGGCGGCCGGGACCGCCTTGCAACATGCGGTGGCCGTTGTTCATCGGAAACGCTCATGGCGACGAGTGGGCGGCGAGTGGAGCCTCGGGACCGTCAGAGCAGGTTGCCGTCCGCGCCCACGAGCGGGACCCCGTGCTCGCGCAGGATGGCTTCGATCGCCTCCGCGTTCTCGTCGAGCAGCTTCTGGAGCTCTTCCTTGCGCGCCTTCTGCCCGAAGCGCACCCCGGCGGAGATCCCGAAGTGCAGGTGTACGCCCGGCTCCGAGGTCATGGGGATCACCGTGATCGGGACGTCGGGGTTGCTGCGCACGAAGTGGCCCGCGATCGGTCCCCACATGACGGTCACGTCGATCCTGCCCGCGAGGAGATCCTCCTGCTCGAGCTGGCCGGGGCGCACCTTGGGGTTGCCGTGCTGCGAGGCGTAGGCGACCTCGATGCGGTCGAGCATCCCATGCTTCGCCAGCCACAGGGTGCCCGGGTTGCGCTCGGCGAGGCCGAAGCGGAGCTTGCCGCGCCGGGCCGGGTCGAGGGCCAGCAGGTCCCCGGCCGAGCGGATGTCGTCCAGCCCGCGTCCGTTCACGTAGACCAGGGCGTAGGTCGAGTGGTAGTAGGGCTTCGTGGTGATCGCCAGCTCGTAGCCCGCGGGCAGCCCCATCACCGCGTCGCACTTGTATTCGCCGTCGTCTCCGCGGGCCCGGAGGGTGTTGCGGATGAACCCCATCCGCTGCGGGAACCAGGTGTATTCGACCGGGAGTCCGAGCTTGCCGGCCAGCAGGGACGCGATCTCGTTCTCGAACCCCTCCCCGCGCTCGTTGGACCAGGGAAGGTAGTGGGGGTCGGCGCAGACCTTGAAGGCGGTCCGCTCCGCCGCGCCGGCAGTAGCGGCGCCGGCCAGGGCAATGGCGGCTGAAGCCGCGAGCATGATCCCGGCGCCTGCGATTCCGCGCAACGGAATCGCCAGGCGACCGCGCAAGCGGTCGCCGCTGGCCGTGCCCACTCCGGATTTCATCGACCGCCGGTCGCCGTTCATCGGTCGTAGCGCTTCAGCTTGCCCCCCGGGAGCACTCCCTCGGAGCGGGCCATGAGGTAGGCATAGAGCTGATCGACGTACTTCATGACGTTGGGGTTCTCCTTCCAGGGGGGCATCACCCCGATCTGCCCCTGGTAGCCGTTGGTGACCACCTCCATGAACCGCGCGTGGTCGATCTCGCGCATCTTGTCGAGGAGGCTCGGCCCGATGGTGCTGCCGCTCCCGTCGAGGCCGTGGCAGACCTGGCACTGGCTGAACGCCCGGTAGCCGCGGGTCAGCCAGAGGTCGATCTTGCAGGTGCCGGCGTCGCCTTCCGTCCCGCACTGGACGTGGCCTTCGTACGAGGGGGGGTCCCCGGCCAGGGCGGAGGGCGCCGCGAATCCGGCGAGGCTGCCGATCGCCGCCGCCGCGGCCAGCCTCGCAAAGCTCACGCGAAAGTACCGGTGCACCTTGGAAGATCCTCTGTCAGCGTTGTGGGGTTGCTTCGAGGCAATCGCGTGACCGCTAACGCAGTCACGTCCGCGTGACCGCTGGCACGGTCATGTCCGCGCGATCACTGACGCCGTCGCGTCCACATCCGGTACGCGAAGAACGGTTTGTTCCATGCGATCCCACGCCGGAAACGAAACCGGCCGCGGTATGGGCGCCGCGGCCGGTGAACGAAGCATCCGGTCATCCGGGGAACCGGCGGCCCGGAAGCCGCCGGCCACCCGTCGAACCAATCAACCCGGCAGGGCGAAGACGGTCAGCACGCCGCCGAGCTGGGTATGCTTGCTGAGGCCCCTGTAGGCGCCCACGGCTCCCAGCCCGTCGGTGTCGCCTTCCAGGCCCGCGGCCATGCCGATGCCGGCCCAGCCGCCGATCCCGGACAGGACGCCGACGTACTGCTTGCCGTTGTAGGTCCAGGTGTTCACGTTGCCGATGATGCCGGACGGGGTCTTGAAGCTGTACAGCTCGGCCCCGCTGTTGGCGTCCACCGCCTTGAGGTATCCGTCCAGGGTGCCGTAGAACACCACGTCGCCACCGGTGGCCAACGCGCCGCTCCACACCGAGAAGGCTTCCGGCAGCGACCAGACGATCTCGCCCTTCGCCGCGTCCCACGCGATGAAGTTGCCGAGGTGGTCGGTGCCGTTGTTCATCACGCGCCCGGCCGGGAACATGCTGAGCGTGGCGCCGACGTAGGGCTGTCCGGCGACGTACTCGACGAGGAAGGGCTCGTAGTCCATGCACACGTGGTTGGTGGGCACATAGAACAGGCCGGTGCGCGGCGAGTAGGCGGCGGGCTGCTGGTCCTTGCTGCCGAGGGCGGCGGGGCAGATGTTCTGGGTGTTGACGTCCTCACCCTGCTGGTCGGTGCTGTACTGCGCCACCACCTGCGGCCGTCCGGTCTCCATGTCCACGTGGGTCGCCCAGTTCACCGCCGGGTCGTACTTCTCCGCCACCAGCAGCTCGCCGGTCACCCGGTCCAGGGTGTAGGCGAAGCCGTTGCGGTCGAAGTGCACGAGCACCTTGCGCATCATGCCGTCGATCTCGATGTCGGCGAGGATGTTCTCGTTGACGCCGTCGTAGTCCCATTCGTCGTGCGGGGTCATCTGGTAGACCCAGCGGGCCATGCCGGTGTCCGCGTCGCGCGCGAAGATGGTCATCGACCACTTGTTGTCGCCCGGGCGCACCACCGGGTTCCAGGTGCTGGGGTTGCCGGTGCCGTAGTAGATGAGGTTCAGCTCCGGATCGTAGGTGTACCAGCCCCACGTGGTGCCGCCGCCGATCTTCCATTGATCGCCCTTCCACGAGTTCAGGCTGGAGTCCTTGCCCACCGGCTTGCCCAGATGGGTGGTCATCTCGGGATCGATCAGCATCTCGTCGTCGGGACCGGTGCTGTAGCCCTTCCACACCAGGCTGCCGTCGTTGATGTCGTAGGCGGCGAGGAACCCGCGCACCCCGAACTCGCCACCGCTGATCCCGGTGTACACCTTGTCGTGGACCACGATGGGAGAGTTGGTGTTGGTCTCGCCCTTGCCCGGGTCGCCGTTGACCGCCTTCCAGAGCACCTTGCCGGTGTTCGCGTCGAGCGCGACCAGGGTGGTGTCCGCCTGCTGCAGGAAGATCTTGCCCTCGGCGTAGGCCAGACCGCGGTAGACGGTGTCGCAGCACATCACCGGAATGGTGGCGGCCCCGTCCTGCTTCGGCACGTAGCTCCAGTTGATGCTCTGGTCGACCAGGTTGATCGAGAACACCTTGTTGGGGAAGGGGGTGTGGACGAACATGGTGTCGCCGATCACCAGCGGTCCGCCCTCGTGCCCGCGCAGGACGCCGGTGGAGAAGGTCCACGCGACCTGCAGGTCACCGACGTTGTCCTTGTCGATCTGCGCGAGCGGGCTGTAGCGGGATCCGTCGTAGGTCCTGCCCCACATGGCCCAGTTGTTGGGGTTCTTCGAAAGCATCGTCACGTCGTCGTTGGCCGAGACGACCCCCGGCGTCGCGACGGCCGCCCCCAACGCGATGGAAGCGATGAACGGGAGCAATTTTCTGATGATCATGACTCTCCTCCGTTTCTGGTTTTGGATGGCTGGCGGGCCGGACGCCGGAACGTGCGGTCGGGATGGTCGAGCCCACGACCGACGAATCATCCGATACCGTGCCCTGTTGTCCTCGATCCGGCACATCGGACGATCGGCTCGACGACGGAGCCTACACAAGCCACGGGTGAATGCCAACAGGCAGGAGAGGCCAAACCGGTATTCTTGACGGCAGATTCTGAAATATCAACAGAATTCAATAAATTACGTGAAAAAAATCAAAAAATACATCATAAATAAAGCTATAATCATTTGATATTTCTTGTGTTTGCCCCTTGGCGGGAATTGCAACCCGGCGCTGGCGGCGCCGGCATCATTGCCCCGAGGCGCCGGCGACCCGGGAGACGAAGCACTCCGCCTCGGCCTCCCGGCGCAAGGTGCGAAATTCCGCGATGCGCTTCCTCGATTGCGGGGCCGCATCGCGGAACATGCCTCCCCTCTCCCCCGGGGTGCCGTAGAGGAAGCTCAGGGTCTCGGCCGCGGTGTAGTCCCGGTACGCGATCCGGGACGCGATCCTGTCGACCGTGCAGATGCACGGGTAGAGGGTGTCGTAGCTCTGGCCCCCCCGCTCGCCCATGCAGGAAAGCACGAACTCGACACGGGCCTGGGTGGGGAAGTCGTTCGCCATCGCACCGCCTCCACAGGATAATGCGGCGAGCGCCAGCGCAAGCAGCGGCTTCTTCATGACGTGGACACCTGGAGGAACGAAGGATGGATGGTAACGGACGCTCGCGCGGTTGTCAGGGCAGAGGGAGGGCAGGCAGGGGGAGGGATACGCCAGGGCCGGCGATCCGGTGCCGCACGCTCCCGTTCGGCGCCATGCTCGGGCGGGCGGGCCCGGCGCTGCTGGCCGCGGCGCTGCTCTCCCTGCCGGGGCAGGCCGCGCAGTGCGCGGAGCCGAAACGGGTCGCGGTGCTCGACGTCGAGCTCATGAAGGCGGACTACCTGCCCGATCCCCACCGGATCACGCCCGAAGAGCGCGGGCGCCTCGACATGATCGCCGACCTCATCCGGGACCGGCTGCGCGCGGAGGGCTACGACCCCGTCCCCGCCGCGCAGACCAGGGCCGCCATCCGGGCCGCGGACCCCGGGCAATACCTGCACGCCTGCAACGGCTGCGAGCGCGACATCGCGCGCGATCTCGGAGCCGACTGGGTGGCGGTCGGCTGGATCCAGCTCGTCAGCTACCTGATCCTCAACCTCAACGTCCTGGTGATCGACGTCGAGAGCGGCGCTCCGGTCGCCCGCGCCTTCGTGGACCTGCGCGGCAACACCGAGCGCTCCTGGCGGCGCGCGACGATCTACATGCTGGACAACATCCTCGTGGACCGGCTGGCCCGGCGCCGTTAGCGCGCGGGGATCCGGGACGAAGATCCGGGCGCCGCCGACTCCGACCTCCGCACGGTGGATCCTTCTCAAGTTTCGGGATTCGCTGACCGAAATGGATTCCCGCTTTCGCGGAATGACGTCATTTCAGCGAGACGCGTAGCTTTCAGGCTGGCCGTCATTCCCGCGAAAGCGGGAATCCATCGCCTGATCCAAGGTATTTTGAATCCCGAAACTTGAGGATCCTTGAATCGGTCGGGATCGAATATGCCAGCGGAATCGACAGGTCCCTTCGAGTCGGCAGAACCATTCGGAACCATTGTCCGGAGGGACTACTGCCCCGCCGCCCTCGGCGCCGGCGACACCTCGGCCAGCGGCAGGCCCGCCGCCTCCCAGCCGTCGGTTCCGTCGGGATACCAGATCACCGACGTGTAGCCCCAGGCGAGCACCCGCCGCGCCGCATTCCAGGACATCCAGCAATCCTCCAGGCAGAAGATGACGACGGGACGCGACCGGTCGCCGCCGGTCAGGCGGTCGAGGTTCGCGCGCAGGTAGCGTTCCTCCTCGACCGGAAGCTCGCCAAAGCCGGTATTGGGCAGCCACGTGCTGCCCGGGATGCTGCGCCGCTCCGGGGGGAACCACATCGCATCCTCGGACAGGCCCGCCGGCCGCCGCGGGGAGGGAAGGACGTCGATGAGCAGGGGCGGCTCGCCTTCGAGTTCGATCAGGCGTCGTAGCGCCTCGGTGGTGACCACCGTCCCGCCGGCGAGGGTGCAGGGCACCGGAGCGCGGAAATCGGACATGCGGTAGCCGGACGGCTCTTCGGGCACGCAGTCCGCACCGGCCGCGAGTGCGACATGGACACCGGGCGATCCCGACATCCCGACCGCCAGGACGAGGGCCGGAACCCGTTTCGCTCTCCGGCGAGGCCGGCGCCGGCCGGGATTCCTGGAAGCAGGGTTCTCCGCTACCATGCGATCTTCGTCCCTTACCCGTGACGCCTTCGACAAGACCACGAGTTGCTCGCCGATCGGCTTCTGGTTCCGGCCATGCCGGGTCAGGGCGGCTCCCGGAAACGGCGCGTCCCGAGGCCGGGACGTCCCGCCCGAAAGCATACACCGCCGCCCGCCATGGAGGCGCTCGACGGCTCACCGCAGAGCCCGGCCCATACGCGCGCGGACCCATGCGACACCGGTGAAGCGCCTCCTGGAGCTTCGGTCCCGGCCCCATATGCGCGCGGAGCCATGCCTGGGAGCGCGGGCGTCCCGCCCGCATGGACACCCGGCCCCATACACGCGCAGACCCATGATTCAACGCGGAATCGAAGCACAAGGCAGGAGCGCGAGGGTCTTCCCTCCCGCCTTTTCGCGCCGGTGCATCGCCTTCGCCGCCGGCTTCGCGTTCTGCGCCGCGGCCGGCGCCGCTGCCGCCGGTGCGACGGAACCCCTTCGACTCCAGGAGGTCGCCGAGGGGATCCACGTCTACGCGGGTCCGCACGAGGAGGCGGCCCCCCGGAACCTCGGCGCGGTGGGCAACGCGGGAGTGGTGATCGGAGCCCGTTCGGTCGCGGTCATCGACACCGGCGGCAGCCCCGCGTTCGGCCGGCGCCTGCGCGCGAGCATCGAATCGCTCACCGACCTGCCGATCGCCTACGTCGTCAGCACCCACGCCCATCCCGATCACGTGTTCGGCCACGCCGCCTTCGACGGCGGCGGCGCCGTCTTCGCCGGCCACCACAAGCTCGCGCGCGCCTTGGCCGTACGGGCGCCCTTCTACCTCGATGCGTTCGAGCGCCTCGTCGGCGAGGGGTTCGAGGGCGCCCGGATCATCGCGCCCGGAATCGAAGTGTCCGGCGAGACCCGGATCGATCTCGGCGACCGCGTCCTGGTGCTGGCCGCGTATCCGACCGCCCACACCGACGCCGACCTCACCGTCCTGGACCTGCGCACCGGGACCCTGTTCGCCGGCGACCTGGTGTTCGTGGACCGGCTGCCGGTCGTCGACGGCAGCCTGAAGGGCTGGCTCGACGCCATCGAAGCATTGCGGCAGGTGCCGGCGGTCCGCGTGGTGCCGGGGCACGGTCCCGCCTCCGCGCCCTGGCCGGACGCCCTGGACGCGCAGGAGCGCTACCTGGAGGCGCTGCTGCGCGACGTGAGGCGCGAAGTCGCCGCCGGCGGGCGTATCGAGACGGCGATTTCACGGGTGGCCCCCGAGGAGCGCGGCCGATGGATCGGATTCGACCGCGCCCACCCCCGCAACGTCACCGCGAGCTTCACCGAGCTCGAATGGGAGTGAACGGACGGACTCACGAATGCTACGATTCGGCTCTCGGGCCGCTGGGGAGCGCTCGAGAGAACGAGCCGTGGCGCCGTGCTTCGGAAGAAGTGAACGAGAGGATTCATCGCCAACCCGTCTTCAGGCATGAGGATCGAGCCCATGAGAACCGCCGCCGTCCCCGCCGCACTTCTCGCCCTCTCCCTGGCCGCGCCCGCGTGGGCGGCCGGAGAGGACGAGAGCCGCTGGAACGCATTGCGCACGATGCTGTTCCAGGACCGGCCGATCCACGACGGCGCCGAGGTCCTGACGCTCGACGCCCCGTACCGCGCCCATGACGCCGCGGTCGTCCCCATCCGCATCGAACCGGCGTTCCCCCAGACCGGGGACCGCCACATCAGGACCGTCACCCTGGTCATCGACGAGAATCCCCTGCCGATGGCCGGCCGCTTCCACTTCACCCCGGCGAGCGGGCGGGCCGCGCTCGGCACCCGCGTGCGGGTCAACGCCTACACCCACATCCGCGCGATTGCCGAGACCAGCGACGGCGAGCTGTACATGGCCAAGCGCTTCGTGAAAGCCTCGGGCGGATGCTCCGCGCCCGCGGGCAAGGATCCGGATGCGGCGCTGGCCCGGCTCGGCAAGATGAAGCTCCGCCAGTCCGAGGCGCTGGTGCTGGGCGAACCGAACCTTGCCCAGCTCCTGGTCAGCCATCCCAACCACACCGGGATGCAGATGGACCAGATCACCCACCACTACGTGCCCGCGCATTTCGTGAACAACATCGAGGTGCGCTACGGCGACGAGCCGGTGCTGACGATCGAGGACGCCGGCATCTCGATGAGCGAAGACCCGAGCATCCACTTCTACTACACGCCGGAGGAGCCCGGCGAGCTGTCGGTGAAGGTGACGGACAGCAAGGACCGGACCTTCAGCCGCTCCTGGCGGATGCCCGGGATCGATAGCTGAAGGGGCCGGCGGTCGGTTCCCTCCGGATTGATCGGGAAAGAACGGCCGCCCGAACGAACAGGAGCTCCCGCCAAGCCCGACGGCACTCCTGGGGCCGGTGCAAACGGGTCGCCCGGTCCACGGGAATTGCCAGTGGGATCGATCCATGAAATCGGGTATCCAAGCGTCATCGGGAACTGCCGGCGAACGCATGAGCGCACAGATACCCCCGGCCGTGGCTTGCCTCTTGATACTTCCGCCGCAAAACAGGGGGAGATCCCCAGGATGACGGCATCCGGTTCCGGGGCGAGGCATTCGCGCCTCCACCCTCTCGCGTGGCTGCGCGGTCTTGCCGACTGCCTGGAGAAGACCACCTGTGAGCATCGCGGCCGTCCCGTGCCCCTGGAGGCGGGGCTGGAGACACTCGTCCGAATCTGGTCCAGGCGGCGGGCCGACGGCGCCCGGGTGTACTGGATGGGCAACGGCGGCAGCGCGGCGGTGGCCTCGCATCTGTCGCAGGATCTGCTCAACCGGTGCGGGGTCCGGTCCCTGACGTTCAACGATCCCGCGTTGATCACCTGCATGGCGAACGACTACGGGTACCGGGACGTATTCACCCGACCGTTGACCACCCTCGCGCAGGAAGGGGACGTCCTGGTGGCGGTGTCCAGCTCCGGGATGTCCGACAACATCGTCGGCGCGGTCGAGGCGGCGCTCGACAAGGGGCTGGAAGTGGTCACGCTCTCCGCCTTCTCCGCGAGCAACCGCCTGCGCGGCCTGGCGGCGACGCTCTCGTTCCATACCCCGACCGCCAATTACGGCCAGGCGGAGCTGGCCCATGCGGCCCTGCTGCACGCGGCGGTGGACTGTCTGGCCCTTGCGTTCGAGGTGAAGCCCGCACGCCGCGAGCCGTCCGCTGCTTCCGGCGGGGCGGATGCCGCCGGGTCATGAATCCGGCCGCCTCGGGCGCCGGAGCGGGTGGCGGACAGGGTCCGCGCACTGGTACCGGAGCTCGATGATCCGGACCTGCGCCGGCGCCTGCCGGTGAAAGGGTACGACGAGATGCTCACCGACATGAACGCGCGCCGGATCGCCCGCCTCGGCGCCGGGCAGGTCGCGGCGGTCAACCGCGTGTTCGGCGAGCATCGGGACCTCTTCGGCCACTTCGGCTACGAGCTGCTCGATGCCGTCACCTTCCTGCCGGTCGGGGAAGCCTCCGGCCGGGCCGCGAGCGCGGCGGTCGATGGTCTTGCACCCGATCCCCCGGAAGGCGTCCCGGCAGGCCGGGGGCGTCCCGGCAGGCCGGGAGCGTCCCGGCAAGCCGGGACGGCGCATCCCGCATGAGCCCATGAGCCGCAAGCGGACGTACAATGGCCCGGACCCGACCCAACCGAGCCGGTTTCGGGCCGACCCGAACCGGGCGAGGAGGCGAAGCCATGCGCGCGGAGGCCCCGGGCAAGGCGTGGCATCCCATCGAAGGACTGCCCGACGACGCCCACACCTGGCGCAACGAGCCCTATGACCGGGCCAGGGAGGAATGGCGCGAGGTGAAGGCGGCGCTCGCGCGCCGCGGCACCGACCGCTACGCCCTGGAGCAGTGGCTGCGCGAGCAGCGCCGCGCCTTCGCGATCGAGAACGGGCAGATCGAGCAGCTCTACACCCTGCGCCGGGGGGTGACCGAACAGCTCATCGTGGAAGGGCTGGAGTGCGTGCGCGGCGCCCACACGGTCGAAGGCGTGCTGGAGGACGAGACCCTGCAAGGGCTGCTGGCGGACCAGGAGGCCGCGCTGGAGATGACCTTCGCGCTGGTCAGCGGCGAGAGGCCGCTCGGACATGCCAGCCTGAAGGAGATGCACCACCTGCTGACCCGGCACCAGGCGGGTGTGGCGGGGGTCGACGGGCACGGCAGGAGGGTGCAGGTCGATCTGCTGCGCGGGGAGTACAAGCTCCGGCCCAACAACCCGCGCCGCGAGGACGGGCTCATCCACGAGTACTGCCCGCCCGAGCACGTGCGCTCGGAGATGGACCGGCTGTTCGAGCTGTACGAGGGGTTCAAGGCGAAGCCGCTGCCGACGGAGGTGCGCGCCGCATGGCTGCACCACCGCTACGTGCAGATTCATCCCTTCCAGGACGGGAACGGGCGCACCGGCCGGCTGCTGATGGCCTACGAGTTCGCCCGCAACCACGAGTTCGCGCCGATCATCACCGCGGCGGAGAAGCCGACGTACCTGGACATGATGCAGGCGAGCGACCAGGGGATCGGGGGCGTGCGGGATCTGGCGGAGTATTTCGCGCTGAAGAGCACCGCCCAGACGAGAAGCGCCATCGTGCGCGCCCGCGAGATCCTGCGCGGGAGCAGGGTCGAGCGGAAGGCGAACGGGCTGGGGCGGATGAAGAGGCAGGGGCGGCAGGTGTACACCGGCCCGGGCGGCAACGGCGACGGCAACGGCGAGGAGCTGCGCCGGGCGGCGAACGCGGGCGACGCGCGGGCGCAGGCGACCGTCGGCGCGAAGCTCCTCGAAGAAGACGGCGAGGCGGCGAAGGCGGAGGGGCGCGAGTGGGTGGAGCGCGCGGCGCGGGACGGGGACGCCCGCGGCGCGGTGATGGCGGGCGACGCCTGCCGGACGGGCGCCGGAGGCCCGCGCGACCTCGAAGCCGCGGTGGAGTACTACGAGATGGCGGTGTCGAGCGAGAACGCGGCCGAGGCGCCCGGGACCCGGGACCGGGCGGTGCGGGGCGCGCTGGAGGCGATCGGGGAGGCGGAATCCGGCTCCCCACTGAAGGAACGCGAGGCGGCCTGGAAGGAGCGCCTCCGGGAGGTGCGCCTCGGGGAGGCGTGCCTGTAGACCCCCGGGCGGAAGCGTCGCGTGGTACGGGATGAGGGTTCGATGCAGGTGATCGGCGTCAACGCGCTGTGCAGGGTGATCGTCGACGGATTGGGCGGGAGCCCGCACCTCGGAAGGGTGTTGACCACCGCCGGCGACGTTCTGCTCGGCCCGGTGTATGCGTACAGTGAAGTGGTGCGCGCAGGGATCCGGTTGCTGATGGAACGGGATGGCGCGCGTCGGTTCTACGCCTTGAAGGCAGACCTGGAGCACGCCATGCGTGACGCGGAGACCGGCGCGTTTGCCGACTTCGATCCCCGCGCCTACGAACCGGACGCCTACCGGTCATAGACCTGGGACATGACGATCAGGCTATCGCGCCTGGCGCGTCGGGACTTGGACGACATCCGGCGCCATACGCTCGAGGCTTGGGGTCGCGCCCAGTGTTTGAAGTACTACCGCGGGGGTTGATCCGCGCCTTCGAAGGCATCATGGCCAATCCTGACCGCGGACGTGACCGGAGCCTGTTCGCCACCGGTCTGCGTACGGTCGGTTACGAAAAGCACGTCATTTTCTTCGCACGGATTGCAGCAGCCGGCGACGCTCCCGTGATCCTGCGGATCGTTCATCAACGCCGCCATATGCCGGCATTGGTGTACTTCCTGGAACGGCCGATGCGGTGGGGCTCGCACGCCTCGCACGCCGCGCATCGCCTTTCCCTTACGACCACAGGGCGCCGATGGGCACGGCGAACAGGTGCTCGCCGAATGCGGTGGTCCGATCGCCGTCATAGAGCAGAACGCCCAACCTGAATCGTCTTCCGGCGACGTCCCGAAAACGCTTCAGGCCGGAAAAGTCCCTGGCGTTCAGGGTGGCCGCCGCCTTCACTTCGACGGCAAAGCAGTCGCCCGATGCATTTTCGATGATGACGTCGACCTCCACCTTGTCCTTGTCCCGGTAGTGGTAGAAGCCCAGCGGCTCGTCCATCCAGACCGCCTGCTTGCGCAGCTCGTTGTAGACGAAGGACTCCAGCAGCAGGCCGAAGTCGGCGGGCCGCTCCAGCAGCCGCGCGCGGCTCATGCCGCGAACGGCGCAGATCAGTCCCGTGTCGACGGAATGCAGCTTGGGGGTCTTGACCAGCCGCTTGTAGTCGTTGGTGTGCCATGCCGGCAGCCGCTCGATGAGGAACAGGGCTTCCAGCAGGGCCATGTATCTCCTGACGGTCAACCGATCCATCTCCAGCTTGCTTCCCAGCTCCGCCGCGTTGACGAGCTTCCCGGTATGGAACGCCGCCAGCTTCAACAACCCGGTCATCCGGTCGGGGCGGTCGATGTGCGCCAGATCCCGGATGTCGCGCTGGATCAGCGTATCGACGTATTGCCGATACCACGCCGTGCTGCGCCGTTCGCTCGCGCGCTGCAGAGGCTCGGGAAAGCAGCCCTTGACCAGCCGTTCCAACAGGTGATCCCTGACCCGGACGTGGCGGGCCGACGGCGCCCTCCCCGTCAGCAGATCGCGCAGGAACGCGGGCTCATGACCCCGGATCTCGCATTCCGACAGCGGCTTGAGCTGCACCGACTCCATCCTTCCCGCCAAGGAGTCCGACAGCCTCGGCAACAACAGCGCATTGGCCGATCCCGTGAGCAGGAAGCGGCCCGGCGTCCGGTGTTCGTCCACGACCTGCTTGATGGACACGAACAGCTCCGGAACCCGCTGGACCTCGTCGAGCGCGACCCGCCTCGGAGGCAGGCTCCTCACGAACCCCACGGGATCCGCTCTGGCAATCTCGAGCTGCGCCTGGTCGTCCAGCGTGACGTACTCCCAGGTCTCGTCGATCAGGGTCCTGATCAGGGTCGTCTTGCCCGATTGACGCGGCCCCATGATGAAGACCACGGGAGTATCGGCAAGCGCCTCCTTGACGTTGTTGACGGCGAAGCGGGGAAGCATGGGGATCCCTGTCCGTCCAATCGAGAATCGATGACCGTCCAATCATGACTATGAGAGCGTCCAATCGTGATTATGAGAGCGTCCAATCGTGATTGGAAGCCCGTCCAATCGAGATTATCGGACCGTCCGATCGTGATCTCGACCATCGTCCGGATACCGCCGCTCCCGCCCCTCACCCGGTGACCGTCCATCGGGGGGACCGCTTCGCGGCGCGAAGATGGCCGAGGGACGGCGGGTCCATCCAGGCGTCGTACCAGAGCCCGAACTCGGGAACCGGCGTTTGGCCGAAGTGGCTGAAGCCGCCTGCTTGCCAGGAAATTGTATTGAATGCGCCATGAGGCACAAAGACGGGACGAATACGACCCGCCGGTTCGGATCCCCTGTGACGGAGACATCCACATCGAATCGTTGTGAAACCCACTCCATATTGATACATTTCGATATATCGAACGTATCCGGCAATCTGTTCGGACGTATCATCATGAGCGCAATCGAACCGATGATCCGGCAGCTCAGGAAGGCGCGCGGCGCCAGGAAGCTCAGCCAGCGGGCGCTGGGCGCGAAGGCCGGCCTGCCGCAGGGGCATATCTCCCGGATCGAGGCGGGCGAGGTCGACCTCAAGCTGTCCAGCCTCGTGGGGCTCGCGCGGGCGCTCGACCTGGAGCCCATGCTGGTGCCACGCCGGCAGATCAAGGCGGTGGACGCCATCATCCGCTCCCCCGGACGAGTTGGTGACCATCTTGCCGCCGGGACGAGCGCGCATCTCACGGACCTCGCTCATGCCTTCCGACAGCGGGCCGGCGACCGCCCCGGCCCTGCATACCGGCTCCATGACGATGGCGACGACGAGGACGAGGAGGCGGGCGGCGCCTGAAAGCGCCGCCCTGCGCATGCGTCCCGCCCCACGGGCACGATGAAATGCCGCCTGTTCCTCCCCGAGTGCCCGAGATCACCACCCTGCGCGTACGCCTCGGCCGGCGGGCCGTTGGGACGCTGACCCTGCTGCCCGGCGACAGGACCCTGTTCGCCTTCGACGACGAATACCTCGACGATCCGGAACGCCCGATGCTGAGCCTGTCGTTCAAGGACCGGTTCGGCGGCATCGTGGCCGAACAGGCGCCGACCCGGGTGCGCGTGCCGCCCTTCTTCTCCAACCTCCTGCCGGAGGGACACTTGCGCGAGTACCTGGCCGCGCGCGCCGGCGTGAAGGGCATGCGCGAATTCTTCCTGCTGCAAGCTCTGGGAAAGGATCTTCCGGGCGCCGTCGTCGTGGAGCCCGACGCCGAAGAATCCCGGCCGCCGCCCTCGCCGCACGGCGGCCACGATGACGAACGCCGTTCCTCTCATGACGACGCCCGGGACGCCCTGCGGTTTTCGCTCGCCGGTGTGCAGCTCAAGTTGTCGGCCGTGATGGAGGCGGGCGGCGGGCTCACCATCCCGGCGCAGGGCGCCGGCGGATCGTGGATCGTCAAGCTGCCGTCGGCACGGTTCGAAGGTGTCGCGGAGAACGAATTCTCGATGATGCGCCTCGCGGCCCGCCTGGGGCTCGACGTGCCCGAGGTGAGGCTCGTGGACCTCGACGCGGTCACCGGGCTGCCCGAAGGGATCGGCACGGTGCAGGGGAAGGCGCTTGCCGTGCGGCGCTTCGACCGCGCGCCGGACGGGGTGCGCATTCACGCGGAGGACTTCGCGCAGATCTTCGGGCTCTACCCCGAGAGGAAGTACGCACGCGGCAACTACCGCAGCATCGCGGAGGTGGTCTGGGCGGAGGCCGGCGAGCCCGGTGTCGTCGAGTTCGTCCGGCGTCTGGGGTTCAACGCGCTGATCGGCAATGCCGACATGCACATGAAGAACTGGTCGATGCTCTACCCCGACGGACGAAACGCGATGCTCGCCCCGGCATACGATCTGCTCTCGACCATCGCGTATCTTCCCGACGAGAGGATGGCGTTGAACTTGGTGCGCTCGAAGCGCTTCGCCGATCTGACGATCGCGGCCTTCACGCACTTCGCCGGCAAGGCGAGACTGCCCGAACATCCGGTCCTGTCGGCGGTGCGCGATACGGCCGGGCGTTTTCGGGATGAATGGCCCGCCGCGAAGCGCGAGCTGCCGGTGACGGAAAGGGTGGCGCAGGCCATCGACGCCCACCTCGTGGCCCTGCCTCTGGCGAGCGGTCGATAATCCCTTGCCCTTGAAGTCGTTCCCCGAACAAAAGCCCGAATTCGGGAATCGGCGTTAGCTGGCGCAGCAGGGCGGCGAACATCGAACCGGTGAGGAAGGCACCCACCTCGTGGTCGCTGCCGCCGAGGGGCTCGACGAGGATGTCGCGTCCGCCGGTGACCAGGTATCGGGCCACCTTCCGTATCTTCCTCTTGAAGGGGCGGGGAGCGGCCTCCCGCCGCAAGGCTTGGTCGCCCCCGTCCGCGGGCCGCCGGCCGGGGGGACGGGAACGGGGGTGAAGGGCAGGACGATCGACGAGCGCACCCACAGCCCGTAGGCCCGGGAGTCGCGCGGACGGCAGCTCGGGCCGGGTTCGCCGTCCTGTTCGCGGGAAGGGGGTGCCATCATTCAGCCGGGGCGCTGCATCCGTCTCAGCAGCCCTCGTTGCGGATCGTACCCGATCACCGCGAGCACGAAGACCACCGCCAGCGTCGCCGCGACCACGCCGAACGCGCCCAGGTTGGGCTGCCCGTAGAGCGAGAAGCGCACCGACTCCACCACGTGGGTGAAGGGGTTGAAGCGCGCGACCTGGAAGACCACTTCCGCGCCGGCCTCACGCAGCTTCCACAGCGGGTAGAGCGCCGGGGAGATGAAGAACATCGGGAAGATGACGAAGTTCATCGTTCCCGCGAAGTTCTCGAGCTGCTTGACGTAGACCGAGAGCAGCAGCCCGGTGGCGCCGAGCATCATCCCCCCGAGCGCGATCGCCGGCAGCGCATAGAGCCAGCCGAGCAGCGGAACGTGCACTCCGAACAGCACGGTGACGATCAGGAAGGCGTAGACCTGGAGCACCGAGAGCACCGTGCCGGCCACCAGCTTGCTGAACAGCAGGTACCAGCGCGGCAGGGGCGCGGTGAGGAGCAGGCGCATCATCCCCATCTCCCGGTCGTAGACCATCGCCAGCGAGGACTGCATCCCGTTGAACAGCAGCACCATGCCGACGAGTCCGGGGACGATGTACTCCTGGTACTCGATGTAGGTCTCGTAGGGCGGGATGATCGAGACCCCGAAGACGTTCTGGAAGCCGACCGCGAACACCACCAGCCACAGGGTCGGGCGGACCAGGGCGGAGAACAGGCGCCCGCGCTGGCGCACGAACTTGAACGTCTCGCGCCCGCTCACCGCGACCAGCGCCCGGACGGCGTGCGTGGGGGTCATCGGGACGATTTCAGCGAATCCGTCGCCCGCGCCGCGCCCTTGCCGCGCGCGTGGTCATCGACCGATTCCCGGCCACTCCGATGACGTCGGGGTTCGGCCCTTTACAGCTCGCACCGGCTGTCCCGCTCGTCGAAGCCCAGGGTGTCCAGGTTGTTGGTCTGGTGCAGAAAGCCCTGGAGCGGCGCCCGATCCACGACCCAGTTGTGGGTGACGAGCAGGATCGGCTGGCGAAGCTGCCGGTTCCACGGGCGGAAGTTCACCCGGTTGCCCTTGAACCCGTCCAGCACGATCTCGTCCCCGAGCAGGAAGTCCCGCACCTTCGCGAACTCCGTGCCGCCGGTGCGCAGCACCGCCTCGACCACCGCCTTCACCGCCATCCAGGCTGCCCAGTCCACGTCGCGCATGGGGCGCTTGGTCCTCTTCTCGAAGCGCTTTTCGAGCTGCGGGGCGCCGTGGCGCTCCCAGGCCCAGTGCCAGGCCGCGGCGGCGAGCCCCTCCGTTCCGACCACCGGCCGCGGCCGGACGGTCTGGTAGGGGACGTCGCGGGCGAACTCCCCGTCGGTATCGGCCACGAACACGACGTCGTACTCGACGCCCGCGGTGAGCAGCGCCACGTTGTTCTTCTCGCGCTCCCTCGGGTCGTTGCCGAGCACGAAGGGCCGCCGTTCGACGATCTCGATGCCGAAGCGCTTCGCCGAGCGCTCGAACGCGGCGGTGAGCCCTTCGTCTTGGGGCCGGGGGCCGGCCAGCACCAGCGTCTTGCGCCACTTCTTCGACACCAGGTACTGGACCAGCGCATCGGTGAGCATCGCGTGGCTGGGGATCACGTGCAGCAGATGGGGCCGGCACTGCGCCTGGCGGAGCACGTCGTCACGCGCGGAGACGTTGAACAGCAGGAGGTCCCGGCCGCGCGTGGCGCGCGCCACCTCGTCCACCAGCGGCGCCGGAGCATCGACCAGCAGGTAGTGCACGCCGGCATCCGCCATCTCGAGCGCCGCCGCCGCGAGCTTCGCCCCGCTCTTCGCCCGGCGGCGTTCGAGCTTGAACTCGGCGCCGGCCGCCGCGCCCGCGAAACGGGATTCCGCGACCGCGACCTTGGCCGCCGGATAGGGGGACCCCAGCGCCTGGGTGAGGAAGCGGGCGTAGGTCCGCTTGCGGGCGTAGCGGGGATCCTTCTTGAGCGCGAGGTAGCCGATCACCAGCTCCTCCGCTGCC
Source organism: Gammaproteobacteria bacterium (assembly GCA_965204915.1). Taxonomy (GTDB): domain Bacteria; phylum Pseudomonadota; class Gammaproteobacteria; order HK1; family HK1; genus HK1. The sequence continues at coordinate 2,553,059 of OZ242023.1, forward strand.
GCGCCCGCCGGAGGCGCGGCGGCGGTGAAGACCAGGGCGAGGCCGAGGACGAGAGCGCGGCCCATCCCGCCCTGGGCGATGGACCGGGCGGGGCGTGTCCCGGTCCGGACGATGGGCCGGATACGGCGCATCCCGGCCTCAGTCGTCGATGAGGACCGCATAGGGCACCCGTCCGACCGGAATCGACTTGACGACCCGGCGGGTCGCGGTGTCGATCACCGATATGTCGTCGCTCAGGCCGTTCGCCACGATCAGGCGGGATTCGTCCCGGGTGAGCGTGGTGTTCCAGGCCCGGCTCCCGACCAGGATGTAGTCCTCCACGGCACGCGACGCGACATCCACCACCGCCACGTGGTTGGCCCGGCCGAGCGCGACGAACGCGGTCTTTCCGTCCCTGGTCATGGTGATCCCGACCGGCGTCACGTCCTCGGGGCGGAAGCCCTTCGGTTTGAACTCGATCGTATCGGCCACCTGCATGGCGCCGAGATCGACCACGCTCACCGAGCCGGAGAGCTCGTTCGTCACCCACAGGGAGTCGCCGCCGGGGATGAGCGCGAAGCGGCGGGGCCGGTTGCCGGCCACGATGTTGGCGCGGATGGAAGCGGAGGCGGTATCGACGACGTGCACGACGTTGGCGACCTCGGAGGTCACGAACACGGTCTTTCCGTCGGGGCTCACCAGGATGCCCTCGGGCTCCTCGCCGACCTCGACGGTGCTCATGCCTTCGATTTCGGCGCCGTTGTCGTCGTCCTCGCCTTCCTCGTCCTCGTCTTCTTCCCCACCCTCCTCGTCTTCCTCGTCGTCATCGTCGTCGCCACCCTCGGTGACCTCCGCCACCGTGAGCTCCGGCTTCTCCTCCCGCCCCGCGAAGTAGGCGCGCAGGTTCAGGATCCCGAGCTGCGCGTCGTCCTCCAGCGAGATGTACAGGGTCTCGCCGTCGGGGCTGAACTCGAACGCCTCGGGGTCGCCGATGGGGCCGATGCGATCGACCAGCTCCAGGCGGGCGACGTCGATGACGTCGATCGCATCCCCGTCGCCGCAGGCGACGTAGATCCGGCTGCGATCGGGGGTGAACCGGAGATGGCGGGGGCGGGCCGCGGTACGGATCTGCTTGACCAGCGCGTAGCTCTCGCCGTCGAGCACGCTGACCGCATGGTCCTTCTCGCTGCTGACGAACAGGTAGCCGGTGCCGGCCGCCCAGGTGGTGGTGGAAAGGGCGGAGGCGGCGAGCAGCGCGCCGGCTCCGATCCATTGCAACGTCGTTCGGATGGTCTTCATCCCATCCCCCTTAGGTTTCGGTGTTCCCGGTGAGCGCCGACCGCTGCTGCGGTCGGCGACCGCTATCCGCGGTTGCCCGGCGATTCCGCTGCGCGGAATCGCGGGTGCTCCCGCCAGCGCCCCGGACGGACGGGGAGCAGTCCTGTTCCGTACAGGCGGCGCAGGAATCTTCCGATGGATTCGAGCGCCTGAAAGGTACAAGAAACGCGCCGGACCGTTCAATCAGGCGGGTCACATGGTGTGTGAACACGGATCGCACGAGCAGGGCCAATCACTGGTTCACCGCATCGCTCGAAAGGGAGTGCATACTCAAGTTTCGGGATTCAAAATGCCTGAATCAAGCGATGGATTCCCGCTTTCGCGGGAATGACGACCAGCCTGAAAGCAACGCGTCTCGCTGAAATGACGTCATTCCCGCGAAGCTTGGGCCCGCGAAAGCGGGTAGCGGAAATCCATTTCGGTCAGCGAATCCCAAAACTTGAGTGCATGGACGGCTGCATGGTGGTCGCCCGCGCCGTTGGCGCGTCGCGTTGGCGCGCAGCCGCCGGTTGCCTCGCCGGATTCGCCGGCGTAGGGTCCGGGCTCCGGACCTCCGTCGGAGCCCGCCATGTCTCCCGAGATCATCGCCATCGTCGGCACCGGGATTGCGCTGGCCGGGTTGATCCTCCGCCAGAGCATGAGGATTGACCGGCTCGAACAGAGGATTGACCGGCTCGATCAAGGGCAGGCCGACCTTCGAGAGCGTATGGCGAAGCTCGAAGGTCTGCTGGAAGGCTTGCGCGAAGCCATTGCCGGGCGATCTCCGCCTGCGCCCTCCGGCGCCGACTGAACGGGGCCGGCTGAACGGCGCCCACCACCACCGGCGCGATCGCATGGTCGCAACACCGGCGCCGGCACGTTCGACACCGGTGCGAGCGAAACCGGCACGTCACCCGATCCGTCCGCGAAGCTTCTCTCATTCGGAGCCCGGCGGCTTGCCGGTCATCGCGAGGAACGCCTCCCCGATGTCCGGCGCCCCGGCGCGGGAGACGATCTCCGCCGGCGGCCCGGCGTCGAGGACACGGCCGCGGTGCAGGATGATCACGCGGTCGGCGCGCTCGACCTCGTCCACCAGGTGGGTGGCCCAGAGCACCCCCACCGGGCGCTCGCGGCGCAGCTCCAGCACGTAGTCGAGAAGCTGCCGGCGCGAGGCCGGGTCGAGCCCGACCGTGGCCTCGTCCATGAGCAGCACGCTCGGTTCGTGGACCAGCGCGCGGGCGAGCTCCACCCGGCGCCGGTTGCCGCCGCTCAGGGTGCGGGCGGGGGCGTCCGCGCGCTCGGAGAGCCCGAGCCGCGCGAGCTCCGCCCCGATCCGCTCGCGGCGCCGGGCGCGGGACATGCCGTGCAATCGCGCGCTGAAGCGCAGGTTGGCGCGCACCGAAAGATCCAGATCCAGGGTCGGCTGCTGGAACACGACCCCGATCCCGGCCAGCGCCGCCGTCGCCGAGTGCCGGACGTCATGGCCGAGCACCATGACCCGGCCCGCGTCGGGGACGAACAGGCCGCTCAGGATCTGGAACAGGGTGGTCTTTCCGGCGCCGTTCGGCCCGAGCAGCCCGACGAACTCCCCGCCCGCGACGGCGAGGCTCACCTCGTCGAGCGCCTTCAGCGGGCCGTAGGACTTGCCGAGCCCTCGCACCTCCAGCGCCGGCGTCTTCGTTCCGGACCGGCTCATGCCAACCTCCACCGTCCACCGGCCAGGGCCATTTCATCGTGCATCCGGAACGTGTGCCGGATGCGCCCGCGAAGACACCCTCGGGCGAATCGAGGCATGTGGATTCGACGGCCCCATGCGGTTCGACTGCCCATGCGGTGCGGCCCGGGACGCGGCGACAGCGCCTGCGGCGACGGCGCCTGCGGCGTCAGTGCCGGGAGCCGGGGATCGAGCAGAGTGAAACGGTCCTGCCCACCGGCAGGTCCGCGCCCGTTCCTCAGCATGGAATGCTCCCGGCGTCCGGGGCCTCGCCGGCACGCCCGGCGAGAAGCTCCGGGTGCCGTGCGACCAGATCGGCGCGCAGGCGCTCCACCCCCGGGTCGTCGCGCCCGCGCGGATGGGGCAGCCCCACCGGTTGTTCCCATACGACGCGGCCGGGACGCGAGGACAGGAACAGCACCCGATCGGCGAGCGACAGCGCCTCCGTCAGATCGTGGGTGACGAACAGCACCGTCGAGCGCCGGCGGCGCCACAGCGCGTGCAGCCGGCCCCGCAGACGCCACGCCAGCGGCTCGTCCAGGGAGGCGAAGGGCTCGTCCATCAGCAGCAGCCCCGGATCCACGGCGAACGCCCGCGCGAGCGCCACCCGGCGCTGCATTCCGCCCGAGAGCCGGCCGGGGTACGCATCCTCGAACCCTTGCAACCCGACCTCGTCGAGGATCTCCCGCGCCGCCTCGACGCCGTCGGCCCCCTGCGGCAGGACGAGGCGCACGTTCTCCAGCGCGGTGAGCCAGGGCATCAGGCGGGGGGTCTGGAACACGTAGCCGATCCGCCGATCCCCTGCCCCATCCGCTCCGCGCGCCACCTCCCCCTCGAAGTCCCGGTCGAGCCCGGCCACGATGTTCAGGAGGGTGGTCTTGCCGGCCCCGGACGGACCGACGATGGCGACGAACTCCCCCGGCTCGACGACGAATTCCAGCCCTTCGAGTGCGAGGGTCGGCGGATGCTCGAACGTCTTGCGTTCGATCCGGATCCGAAATCCGCCGTCCGTCGCCTGTTCGTGCGTGCCCACCGCGTCCATCCTGGAGATGACGTGTCGCGCGGGCGCAATCATACTGCCGAGAGACGGAAGCCCTCAGTCCCGCCAGCGGGTGAGCTTTCGTTCCAGCGGCCGCATCCCCACCGCCTCCACGAGCAGGATGACCGCCGCGAAGGAGAGGGTGTAGGCGAGGATGCTCTCGATGTCGAAGAACTGGAAGTAGGTGCCGAGCTGGAAGCCTACGCCGCTGCTGCGCCCGAGCAGCTCCACGACCAGCACGATCTTCCAGATGAGCGCGAGCCCGGAGCGCGCCGCCGCCATCAGGTAGGGAAAGAGCTGCGGCAGGTACACCTTGAACAGGGTGGCGGGCCGCCCGATCCCGTACACCCTCGCGACCTCCAGCAGGCCACGGTCCACCGCCTTCGCACCCTCGCGCACGGTGACCACCACCGTCGGGATCTTGTTCACCGCCACCGCGAGCACCGCCGCGACCTCGGTGAGCCCGAACCAGACGTAGCAGAGGATGATGGTGACCAGGGCCGGGATGTTGAGCCCGAGCACGAGGACGCCGTCGAGCGCCGCGTCGAGCCGGTGCGAGCGGCCCATGACGATGCCGATGGCGGTGCCCACCGCCATCGCGATCGCGAAGCTGACCGCGACCCGGGCGAGGGTCACCCGGAGGTGGTAGCCGAGATCGCCGCTCCCGGCGTGGCTCCACAGGCTCTCCAGCACCGCCGTCGGTGCAGGAAGCAGTTCGCTCGCCGCGAGCCAGGCGGCGACCTGCCAGACCGCCACGAAGCCGAGGAGCGAGAGACTGCGCAGCCAGGGCGGGAGGTGTTTCGTCGCTACCGCCATCGCGCGGGGATGGCCATGATCGTGGTCGGAGACACGCCAGCCGGGGCGGAAGCGGAAGACGCTTCTTCGCTACCGCTGCCACCGCGCGGGGTCGAACCCGGTCCAGAACGTTCCCGGCGCGAGGGCGTTGCTCGAACCGACGAGCTCCGCGCCCCCCTCGTGGGCGAGGATCGCGAAGGTCCGGGCCGCGGCCTCCCGATCCTCGGCGCCGAAGCTGCGCGGAACCCCGGCCCGCCAGGCGTCGCGCAACGCCGCCGCGGTCGCGGGGTCCGACACCTTCATCCTGGGCGCGAGCCTCGTCCACTCCTCGTCGGATTCGAGCAGCAGGTGCTTGGCGGCGTAGGAAGCGCGGAGGAATCCATGGAGCGCCTCCCGGTGCCCGTCCGCCCAGGCGCGGTCGAAGACCCAGCCGAGCAGCGGGATCGGCCGCTCGATGCCGAGCGCGGGCAGGATCTCGCCGACGGTGACGAGCTCCTGCATCCCCAGCGCCTCGAGCCGCGCGTTGTAGTGCCAGAAGTTGAGCACCGCCGGCAGCTCCCCGCGCTTGATGAGCTCGTTGAGCAGCGGCGGGGCGCCGAAGGTGGGCTCGACCGACCCCGAGAGGTCCAGTCCCGCCCGTTTCGCGTAGGCCTGGAGCAGCAGCCAGCTCTTGTCCACCGGGCCGCCGGCGATCCCTACCTTCCTGCCGCGCAGGTCTGCGAGCTCGCCGAGACGGGCGTCGGGCCGCACCATCAGGCCGCCGACCGCGAGCGAGTAGGGGACGAATGCATAATCCCGGCCCTCGGCGCGCTGCCGGGAGACCCAGATCCAGTCGGTGACGATGATGTCGGCGGCGCCGCCCTGCAGCGCCACCGAGGTCGCCCGCTTCGAGCCGAGCTCCACGACCTGGAGGTCGATCCCCTCCCGCTCGGCGAGCCGGTGGGCCATGATGGCGTCGAGTTCCCAGTTCACGGTCCCGAACTTGAGGACACCGACCCGGACGCGGTGGTCGGACGCGGTTGCGATCTGCGCCGGGAGCACGATCAGGACGGCGGCGACGAGCAATATGAAACGAGACGGTGGATGGGTGGACATGGCGGTATCCCTCGTTCCGGCAACGTGCCCGCATCATACCGAAATGCCGTCCGGTGGCCGCCCCACGTTCCATCCGCGTCCAAAGGGCGCCGCTCCGAAGCCGGCGCTTCGCACGGTCTCCATGCGACGCCTTACCGTCGCACGGCGCGGCATTCCGGGAGGAGCGGCGGATGGTTCTTCACCACCTTGCCCGAGCCCTCACCGGCAAGAGGCCGGCCCGGACGTCCAGCTCAAGTTTCGGGATTCGCTGACCGAAATGGATTCCCGCTTTCGCGGGAATGACGTCATTTCAGCGAGACACGTTACTTTTACGCTGGTCGTCATTCCCGCGAAAGCGGGAATCCATCGCCTGATTCAAGGTATTTTGAATCCCGAAACTTGCGGTCCAGGCTCGTGACCGGCCGGATCCACGGTCTTGTTCCGGGGCCACGTCGAGCGACGCCCGAGGTGTTCGGCCGCGGGGTTGACGTGGCGCCGGCGGCGGGACAGGCTTGCCGGCAGCCGTCCCGGCGTACCGGAGCGCCACCACGACGGACTCCATCTTCCACCCCCCTGGAAACAGGAAAGCCCGCCCCCCATGAAGCTCGATTCGCCGGAAGCGCTGGAAGCGCGGCTGCGGGAGATCGGGGCCCTGCGCTACCACGACAAGCATCCCTTCCACGCCCTGATGCGCGACGGCGCGCTGTCGCGCGGGCAGGTCCAGGCCTGGGCGCTCAACCGCTACTACTACCAGAGCCGGATCCCCATCAAGGATTCGGCGCTGATGTCCCGGATGGTGGATGCGGATCTGCGCCGCGAGTGGTCGCAACGGGTCGTCGATCACGACGGCACCCGCGAGGGCCGGGGCGGAGTGGCGAAGTGGCTGCACCTCTGCGAGCGGCTCGGACTCGAACGAAAGCGCGTCCTCACCGAAGAAGGCGTGCTGCCGGCCACCCGGTTCGCGGTCGACGCCTACGTCCACTTCGTGCGCGAGCGCCCGCTGCTGGAGGCCATCGCCTCCTCCCTCACCGAGCTGTTCGCGCCGGCCATCATCGGCGAGCGCACCAGCGCGATGCTCGCGCGCTACGACTTCATCGACGAGGACACCCTCGCCTACTTCAGCGCCCGCCTCACCCAGGCCCCGCGCGACGCGGACTTCGCCCTCGACTACGTGAAGCGCAACGCCACCACCCCGGAGCTGCGCGAGACGGTCTGCCGGGCGCTCCTGTTCAAGACCGACGTCCTGTGGGCGCAGCTCGACGCGCTCCACTTCGCCTACGTCGCCCCCCGCATTCCCCCGCCCGGAGCGTTCGTTCCCCGCGAGGAGGATGCCGGGTGACCCGCCCGCATCCGCCATGAAGCCCCTGCGTCTCGACCGGCCGCCGGCCGCCGCTGCCGTTCAGGGCGAAAGCGGGCGCTTCGCGTGGCCATGCCGCCGCGGAACGCCCTCCTCCCTTTGCCCTCCTCCTGACGTCCATCGGGAAGGGAAACATGCGAGGAAGCGTGCCGCCGCGGGACGGCCTCCTCCCTTTGCCCTCCTCCCTTCGGTGGAGCCCGATCCGGTCGGCACGCGGGCATCAGTCCGGCGGACGCGCCATGAAGCAGAACACTCGGGATTCCTGCGAACGGGGGAGCTCCTCGGCCAGCTTCGGGTACGGAACCGGCCCGAGCGCCTTCACCGCCGCTTCACCTTCGACTCGATAGAAGGCGAGGTAGGTGTTGTACGGCTGCTCCTCGCAGCCGTGCCACTCGCGAGCGGCGAGCCACGGTTTGCCGGCCGCGGTCTGCGCGCTGAACGACGACGAGAGCACCACGAACTCCGCGTAGGGCTCCTGCCCGCCGCCGCCCACGAAGCGGCGCGCTCCGATCAGGCCGTGCCGGCTGACCCTGGAGATCTCGTACCCGGCCTCTCCGAGGAGAATGCGCCCTCCCACGAGGGCGCGGCGATTCCCGGCCTCGAGACGGAAGGCGATCTCCGAGCCGTCGCCGTCCGGCATCGTTCCGACCAGCAGCTCCGCCGCCGCCGCGACACCCGCGAGCAGCGCGAGGACGCTCGCGACCAGCCCCAGGATCCCCCGCCACCCTCGATTGCCGCGTCCGGGCTCATGGCGCTGCGGGTTGACGCCGGCCCGCACATCGTCGAGTCTCCCGCCGTCCGCGGAGCGGGTCGAAGCGTGGGTCATCCTCACGATCCCTCCGATGGGTCGCGCCGGCAGGCGCGGCGCACTGTACCTGAACGAGCCGCTGCCGTGCCCGGCCGCGAAGGATGGCGCATGAACGCAGAGATGGCGCGCGATCGACCGATCGCGATCGCACCCGGCTTCCGCCTCCAATGGGAAGACGCGCAGAACGCGCATGTTCTTCTCTACCCCGAAGGCATGGTCCGTCTCAGCAAGAGCGCGGGGGCGATCCTGAGCCGTTGCGACGGCGAGCGCACCCTCGACGGCATCCTCGAATCCCTCCACGAGGCGTTTCCCGGAGCCGACCTCGAGGCCGACGTGGTGGAATTCCTGAAAATCGCCCTCGAAAAGGGCTGGATCGGGCTCGCCCGGACCTGAACGGCGATTCCCGCCAACGTCCCGGACCCGGGCGGGTGATCGGGATTTCGCGACCTCCGCCGCCGTCCGGGCCTCCGGTCGTGGCGATGCAACGGCCGTCGTCGGACTTGGCGGGCATCGGCCGGGCGCTGAATCCGCGGGAGCGGAATACGGGCAACCCATCGCGAACCCCGCGGCTCAAATCCGCCGCCAGGGCATCTCCATCCGGTCCAGCTCCGCCTCCCGCCCGGCGCCCGCGAGCACCCCGGCGCATCCCTGCTCCGGGCGCAGGTAACGTTCGGCCACTTCGCGCAACTGCCCGGGCCCGGCGCCGAGCACCGAGGCCCGCAATGCCCGCGCGCCTTCCGCGCCCTGCCCCTGCAGCTCGTCCAGGTACCGTTCGAAGGCGGCGATCCGGAACGCCTTCGGTTTGTCGATCTCGCGAACTGTCCGCAGGACGGCCTCCTCGAGCCTGTGCCCGTCGGGGGGGCGCCGGTGCAGCGTCTCGATCGCCCGCTCGAAGTCCCGAAGCGTCTCCGCAAGGCGCGGGTCACGGTACGAGAACATGCGCACGGTGCAGGTCCGGGCGCAGTAGCGCGCTCCCGCGCCGTACGCGCCGCCGCGTTCCCGCACCGCCCGTTGCAGGAGGTCGCCGCCCAGAAAGGCCGCCAGGACCGCAAGGGGGCCCGCATCCGGGTGGTCCGCGGTGACCGCGGGATACACCCTGGCGCAGTAGCTGACCGGTCCGCCCACGATCCAGGCGCCGGTGGCCGGGGTGCGCCGCACCACGGTGCGGGCCGCCGGCGCCCGGGATTCGGGGCCGTGCGAGTGACCGTGCTCCTGCCCGTCGCAGGCCGCCGGTGCTCGTGGCCCGGAAGCACGGGGGGGCAGCGGGCAGACGGCCTGCTCCCGTCCGTCGCGGACTGTCGTGCGTGGTTCGGGGGCGACGAGGGGCGGGTACGGTCGAGTGTGCGCCGGCCCGGGGGGAGCCGCCTCCCGGGATTCAGGGGTGCGGCGCCCGGACCGGGGCAGATCCGGGCCGCCCGCGGTGCGGTCGCCGTCGCCGGGGTCGCGGACGATCTGGAGTTGGTACGGTGCGGCGGCGAGCGTGCGATGAAGGTGGTGCAGCCGCTCTTCGAGGGACCGCGCCGTCATGCCCGGTCCGCTCCTGCCGTCCCGCATCCCCTCGCCGTCGCCCTCGGCCGCCTGCGCCAGGATCGCGAGCGCGCCCGGACCTTGCCACCGCTCCGCGACCGCGGCCGAACGGTCGAACCGCGCCGCCGCGACCCGCTCGGCGTGCAGGTGGCCGTTGCGAACCAGCTCCCGTGAACGGCGGACGCGCGCTCTCGCCGCAACCTCGCGCGCGCTCTCGTCGAAGCGGGCTTCGAGGTGCGCGCCCGCAAGGATTTCGAGAAGCGCATTCTCGTCGCCGGCCAGCGCGCGCGCCGAGAGCACCACCATCATCCGGGGCGGGGCGATGCCGGAAGGGTTCGAGCCGGGTGCGCCGGAATCGGAAGGGTTCGGGCCGGAGGCGACGGATCCGGCGGCGCCGGAATCGGAAGGGTTCGGACCGGAGGCGACGGATCCGGCGCCGCCGGAATCGGATGCATTCGGGCCGGAGGCGCCGGATCCGGCGCCGCCCGAGCCGGGGGCGGCGCGAGCCAGGAGCCAGGGCGTCACCGCAAGGCGGTCGCAGACGCGGGCGATCCGCGCCCGGGTCTCGGGGGGCGCGAGGCCGCCGAGACCCGATTCCGGCAGGATCTCGCAGAGCAATCCCACGTCGTCGAGCTGCCCGGGGCTCAAGTCGGGCACGTCGATGGCGAGCCGCGCGTAGACCAGCCCGCCGGTGGGGCCGCGGCTGAGCCATACGGGCGGAGCGCTCACGGCTCCGCCGATCCCGGAGTTCCCACCAGCCCCCGGCTGCGGACGCGGCTCCGACAGCAGTGGCTGCGCCCTCGCCTTCGTGCCCTGGTGAGAAATCCGGGATGACGGCCGGTTCGTCGTCTCTTCGGCGGAGCCGCGGCCGGATCCCGCGGCCGGATCCCCTGTGGCTTCTTCGAGTGGTCCGGCTTCCGTCCCCACGGCGGCTTCGTGGGCGGACCGCGCGGGCGGGCCGCCGGCCGGCAGCATGAGGAGCTCCGGGGGCTCGCGCGGGGGGCCGACCGCGTCGAGGCCGATCTTCGGCAGCGACGATTCGCCCGCGCGCGAGCGCTGGCGGCGGCGCAACGCGCGGGCACGCTCGATCACCCGATCCCGGGCCTGCCGACGCGCCGGCCCTCCGTACTCGCGTTCGAGAAGAGCACGATCCTCCGCGTCGAGACGCCGGGCGGCGGCAGGATCCGGGACCGCCGTCACGGTGACCCTTTCCGGGTTGTCCCGCAGATACCGCCGGACGAGCGCCGCGGTGTCCTTGCGCGAGCGGGTCTCGGCGCGCAACGCGGCGAGTGCCCGGGGTACGTCGAGCGCGGCGGCGGGCTCCCCGCCGTACAGGGCGGCGGGGAGGATCCGGGTGAGGAGCTCGAGCGGAAACGGATAGCGTGGATCGTGGCGTTCGCGCAATTCGCGCTCGATCCGGGCAAGCGCGCCGTCTACCTGGGCCGCGTCGAGCCCGTCGCGGGCGGCGTCGGCGACGGCCGCCAGCACCCGCGTTTCGATCTCCCCGGCGAGGTCCGGATCGCATCCGTGGACGCCGCACTGGAAGACGATCCGGCGGCGGGTCATCTGCGCGCCGTTCGACGCGAGCGCCGCCGCCGGGCTCCCCGGCGCTTCCAGCGCCCGGCGAAGCGGGGCGTTCCCCTGCTCCAGCAGGCAGCACGCGAGAAACCGCGCGCGGACCACCGCCACCGGATCCGAGGCGTCCCCGAGCCGCCACGCAAGCGCCACGCCCGCGTCCGTCCGTCCTCGATCCGCCACGCCCGTCACGCTCACCGTGGGGTAGCGCACCACGGATCGGGACGGCGCTTCCAGCGGTGGCACTTCAAGCGACGTGGGAAGCGGCGGCGCGGAGGACGCTCCGTGGTGCGGAAACCGCGCGAGCGCAAGCGCCTCCAGCCTGACGTGCAGCCACTCCGGCCGCAGGGTCCCGGCGCTCAGGAACACCGCGTTGCCGGGGTGGTAGTGGCGCCGGTGGTAGGCCCGCAACGCCTCGTAATCGAGGGCCGGGATCCGCCAGGGATCGCCGCCGGCGTTGAAGCGGTACGGCCCGGACGGGAACAGGCGGCGGTTCAGCGCCTGCCGGAGCTGCTGTTCGGGATCGTGCATGAGACCGCGCATCTCGCTCAGCACCACGCCGCGCCGCACCGGCGTTTCGCCCTCCTCCCCCGCGGCCTCGATCTCGACGCGGCATCCTTCCTGCTCGAAGTCCAGCCGGTCGAGGCGCGGGAAGAAGGCCGCGTCGAGATAGACCGACAGCAGGTTCTCGTAGTCGGCGAGGCTCCGGGTGGCGAAGTGGCAGGCGGTGCAGTCCTCCGTGGCCAGCGCGTTCATCGCCGTGCTCAGGGTGCGGCCCAGCATCGAGAAGAACGCCCGCCGGCAGGGGTAGCGCTCGCTGCCGCACATGACCAGATGCTCAAGGACGTGGGTGAGGCCGCTCGAATCCGGGGCGGGCGTGAGGAAGGCCATCAGGAAGGCGCAGTCCTCGGCGGGCAGATCGAGGTGCAGGTGGCGGGCCCCGGTGGGGAGGTGGACGTAGCACGCGAGCGCGCCGTCGAGCGCGGGCAGGGGGGTACGGCCCCGATGCTCGAAGCCCGACCCTGCCGGGCGGTGGCGGGAGATGGAGTGCGTCGAGGCCGTCATGGCCGGCTCAGCCCGCTTTCGGCTGCCGCGGCTCGATGCCGAGCTTCCGGATCCGGTAGCGCAGGGCCATCCGGGAGACGCCGAGGCGCCGCGCCGCCTCCGAGACGTTGCCGCCGGTCTCGTGCAGGGCGCGCGTGATGAGATGGCGTTCCGCCGCCTCCAGCGTGAGCCCGTCCGGGGCGTCCCCGGTGGATCGAGGTCTCCCAGGGTCATGCCGGCGCGAGAGTGCCGATTCCTGCATGAGCCCGTCCGGGGCGTTCCCGGGGCCGGGGGCCGCCGGTACGGACGTCGCGGGCGCAAGCCCGAGGTCCTGCGCATCGAGCGGCCGGCCGGCGCCGAGCAGGGCCGCGCGCTCGACCATGTGCGCGAGCTCCCGCACGTTCCCCGGCCAGCCATGGCCGCGCGCCGCCTCCAGGGCTTCGGGAGAGAGCGTCGGCGGCGGCACCCCGTAGCGCCGCGCGGTCAGCGCCGCGAAGTGCTCGAACAGGGGCGGCAGGTCGTCGAGGCGTTCGCGAAGCGGCGGGATGTCCAGGGAGAGCACCTTCAGCCGGTAGTAGAGGTCGGAGCGGAAGGCGCCCCTGGCCACCATCTCCTCGAGGTCCCGGTTGGTGGCGGCGATGAACCACGCCGGGACGGGGCGCGGCCGGGTGCTGCCGATGCGGCGCACCTCGCGGCGCTCGATCACCGCAAGCAGGCGCGGCTGCAGATCGAGCGGCAGCTCCCCGATCTCGTCCAGACAGGCGGTGCCGTCCTCGGCCGCCTCGATCAGCCCGGTCCGGGCGGTGTGGGCATGGGTGAACGCGCCCTTCTCGTGCCCGAACAGCTCCGCCTCGATCAGGTCCTTGGGCAGCGCCGCGCAATCGACGTGCACGAACGGCCGCCCGGCCCGGCCGCTGCCGAGGTGCAGCGCGCGGGCGGCGAGGTCCTTGCCGGTCCCCGTCTCGCCCTGGATCAGCACCGTCGGCGGGGCTGCGCCCGCCTGCCCGGCGAGGCGCCGGATGCGGGCGATCCGCGAGCGGAGCGCGTCCATCGCCGCGCTCGTCCCGATGAGCGGATCCTCCTTCCGGGCATGCCGCTCGCGCTGGCGCGAGTATTCGAGCCGCCGGGACAGATCCGCCTGCCCCAGGACGCGCTCGATCTTGACCATCAGCTCGTCGAGATCCACCGGCTTGGCCAGGTAGTCGCCGGCGCGCTCCTTCATCGCGGCCACCGCGTCTTCCAGCCCGCCGAAGGCGGTCAGCACCAGCACCGGCAGATCGGTGTGGTCGCCGGCGCGCAGCTCGCGCAGGAAGTCCAGGCCGGACCCGTCGGGCAAGCGCATGTCGAGCAGGACCAGGTCGGGCCGCCGGGCGGCGAGGCGGGTCCGCGCCTCCGCGAGGTCGTGGGCCAGCTCGCACCCCATGCCGCCCTGGCGCAGCTTCCGGCCCACCGCCCGGGCGAACAGCTCCTCGTCGTCGACCACGAGGACGGTAGGCCCCGGACCGCCCGGCCCGCGCGGCGGCTCCGGGTGCTTCGGCCCGGATTGCTGCATCTTCATTCGAGGCTCATTTCTCAAGTCGTCGAGCCCGGGGGCAGGCTCCGCGGAAGTGGGGATCCACGTCCGTCCGCGCCGTCGCCGTCATTCCCGCGAAAGCGGGAATCCACGGGGATCCACTTCAACGGGGATGCTTGCCCGGCGTGGCGGGATTCCTGCCGCCTCCCGCAGGCCCCGGCCGGCGGCGCCGCGATCGATCTCCTCGACATCGCGGACGGCGCCTTTCAGGCCCCGGCCGGCCGCTGGCGGGCGGCGGCCGGCGGCGTTGCGAGCGGCAGGGTGACGGTGGCGCGGGTGCCGCCCTCCTCCCGCCGCCGGACGTCGATCGTCCCGCCGTGCGCCCGGCAGATCTTGTACGCCACCGGGATGCCGAGTCCGTGGCCACCGCGCTTGGTGCTCGGTCCGGGCGAAAGCTCGTGCGGGTCCGGCTCGAACGAGATGCCGGGGCCTTCGTCGTCGATCCGCAACACGATCGCGCCGTCGCTTCCGGCGAGGCCGAGCCGTATCCGCGCGCCCGCCGGCGAAGCATCCACCGCGTTGCCGAGAAGCGCGTGGATCGCCTGCTCCAGGAGGTCGGGATCGACCTCGAGCGGCGCATCCGCCTCCCAATCCTCGTATACGACGCGCAACGCCTTGCGTTCCAGCTTCGGTCCCAGCGGCGCGAGAGCGCCCCGCACGACGTCCCCGAGCCGGCACTCGCGCCGGCGCGGCTCGAGCGGGACCAGGTACGACAGCAGCGCGGCCACCCATCGCTCCAGCCGGTCCACGGTCTCGATGATCGCCCGCCGGCTCTCGGCGAGGTCCCCGGCCTCGCCTGCCCCCGCTTCGTCCATCATCTGGGCGGTGGCCCGGATGCTGGCGAGCGGGTTGCGGACGTTGTGCGCGACCACCGGCACCAGGGCCCCGAGGGCGGCCCGGCGTTCCGACTCGACCAGAATGCGCTGGCTCTCGGCGAGCTTGCGGGTCATCTCGCCGAAGGTCGAGGCGAGTTGCCGGATCTCCCCGGCGCCTTCGGCCGGGATCCGGTGGTCGAGATGGCCCCGGCTGATCTCGATCGTCCCATCGACCAGGTTGCGGAGCGGGACGACGAGGCGCGTTTGCAGGCTGCGCCGCGAGAACAGCAGGAGCGCCACCGCGAGCACCACCGACACCGGCACCACCACCGGCGCCCACCGCGTCCAGCGCGAGCGTTGCGCGTCGAGCGCCTCCCGGCGCGCTGCGGCGATGGCTTCGAGGACCGTCAGGGCGCTCTCCAGCTCGCCGAGCATCCATTGCTCGTAAGCGGGGTCGAGGAGCTTCATGCGCGCCGCCTCGGTGATCTCGTTGGGATCGGTGAACACCTTCTCCATGTCGTCGAGCACTACGCCATAGGCGTCGTGGAGGTAGTCCACGGCGGCGCGCTCGTCCTGGCCGTGGGCGAGTTGCCGGAGCTTCGCGAAGTGTCCGGCGATCTGCCGCCGGTATCCGGGGTATACCTGCAACGCGGCCGGATTTTCGGTCAGCCGGGCGTGGGTGACCTCGTGAAGCTGGCGGTACGTGTTGCCCCGCACCCTTTCGGCCAGACGGGCCAGCTCCTCGATGCGCGTCGCCTCCTGGGAGGATTGGGTCCAGAACCAGGCCCACAGCCCGGTCAGGGTCGCCGTCACCAGGACGAGGACGAGGAACGCGGATTCGTTGAACAGCAGCAGACCCTTGAGCGAGTCGGGGAGAATTCGGCGCATTGGGTGACCGCGGCGTTCGTGGCGGGCTGGCCTTGCCCGGTGTCGCACCGGCAGTGTAGCGCCGAAGCGGCAGGAATGGTTCATTTCAACCAGCCGGATCGGTCGATATCAGCGACTCCACCGCAAGGCATCCGGGGCGGTCACCGCCGAGGATGGCCTCTGGCGCGGCTAACCCGTTGAATCATCGGGCCGCGGCCGGCTTCGGAACAAAGCGGGACCGATATGGCACGGTAATTGCTTGAAGGGAGCTGCCGGTACAAGCGACACCGGCGGGAAAGACCCATACAACCATCGTTCCGGAGGAAGGAAACATGTGGACCAAGCCTGATTTCACCGAGATGCGTTTCGGCTTCGAAATCACGATGTACATCGGCAACCGCTGAGCCTCGCCGACGTCGTATGGGACGTAGCGGGGTCCTCCCGGCGTCCCGGGCTCCACCGCGACCGGCGCGGTGGAGCCGTTCTCCACGCGGAGTCTCGAAGCCGGCGGCATTCGGGAAATCCACCGGCTCCGCGAACGCCCGCCGTTCCTCCGGTCGAACCGGAGGCGGGCTCCGTGGATGTCCGTCACTCCCGTTCAGCCCGTCATTCCCCCCGCTTCCGTGGGGCAGGCTCCGCAAAGCTCGTGCCCGCGAAAGCGGGTAGCGGGAATCCCCTCCCATCATGAAAGGCGTCAGGCGTTTCCCCGGCCTGCCGAGGCGGCATCGAGAAGGGCCAGCAACGATATCGGGGAGTGCACCGGGATCGAGGACTTCGCGAAGTCCTTCTCGTTACGGGTCAGAATGGCCTGAGCGTCCACCTGCCGCGCGGATTCGGCGATGACCGCGTCTTCGAAGTCACCGATCCCGCTCGAAGCCGCGCTTGCCAGCACCGCACGGTTGACCGGCGCGACATCGAGGATCGAGAGGAGATCCTCGACCCGCCGGCGGGCGCTCCGAACCCCGGCGGCCTTGCGCACCAGGTAGAAGATCGTGGTGACGCTCGTAGCGCACGTCATGCCCTGGATTTCACCGCGCTCGGCCCGGGAAAGAAGCCTTGCGGCGGGCTCGGAGAAAGGTTGGCGATCCAGAAGAACGTCGAGGATGACGTTGGTATCGAACACCACTTTCAACGATGCTTCTCCTCCAGGTACGCGCCATACTCCTCGGGCGCCACGCTCGTTCCCTCGATCGCCCCTTTCAGCCTCGAAACGGCAGGCGTCAGATCCGAGGGAGACCCCTTCGGTGAGGTGATCGCGGAGAAGTATTCGGCCACCATCTGCGAAAGAGACTTGCCGGACCGTGCGGCGTACTGCTTGGCGTGCCGTACCAGCCGCCCGTCGAGCCTCAGAGTGAGCTTGGTCTGCATGTCGGAAACCGTCGAGACGTACAAAGGACGATGGAATGTACGTCGGCCGCGGGGCGGCGACAAGAGACGGTCGTGGCCGCCGGCAATTCCCGCCGACACTCCGGACACGGTCATGTCATCGGGATTTCGCAGCCTTTTCTGCCGTCCGGGCGTCCGGTTGTCCGGTTGTGGCGATTCAATGGACGGTTTCGGGCTTGGCGGGAGTTGCTGCGTGGCCGCCGTCATCGTTCCGCTGTAACCTTGCACCGCGGCCGACCGTCATCGGAGAGGATCCCGCCATGCCCGACGCTCCCCCCGGCCCCCTCTGGCTGCTCGCGGAGCTGACCTACGCCTGCCCGCTGCAATGCCCGTACTGCTCGAACCCGCTCGATTTCGCCCGGACCAGGGGCGAGCTGACCACGGAGCAATGGATCGGCGCCCTGCGTGAAGCCAGGCAGCTCGGAGCCGCGCAGCTCGGCTTCTCCGGCGGCGAACCGCTCGTGCGCCGCGACCTCGAAGCGCTGGTGGCGGAGGCGCGCGGCCTCGGCTACTACACCAACCTCATCACCTCGGCCATCGGCATGGACGCGGCCCGGGTGCGGCGTCTCAGGGAAGCGGGCCTGGACCACATCCAGATCAGCTTCCAGGCGAGCGACGCGGCCCTCAACGACCATCTCGCGGGAACCGACGCCTTCGCCCACAAGGTCGAGATGGCGCGCGCGGTCAAGGCGGAGGGCTATCCGATGGTCTTCAACGCCGTGCTGCACCGGCAGAACATCGACCGCACGGAAGAAATCCTGGATCTGGCGCTGGACCTCGGGGCGGACTACGTCGAGCTCGCCAACACCCAGTTCTACGGCTGGGCGTTCCACAACCGGCACCAGCTTCTTCCGACCCGCGATCAGCTCCGGCGTTCGGAGGCGGTGGCGAACCGGTACCGGGAGGCGCATGGGGATCGCATGAAGATTCTTTACGTGATCCCCGATTACTACGCCGACCGCCCGAAGCCCTGCATGAACGGCTGGGGGCAGGTCTTCCTCAGCGTGGCGCCCGACGGCACCGCCCTGCCCTGCCAGGCCGCGCGCATGTTGCCCGGCCTCGACTTTCCGAAGGTGACCGAGCACCCTCTCGCCTGGATCTGGAACGAGTCCCCGGCCTTCAACCGCTACCGGGGCCGGGACTGGATGAAGGAGCCGTGCCGGAGCTGCCCGGAGCGCGACAAGGACTTCGGCGGCTGCCGCTGCCAGGCATGGCTGGTCACCGGCGATCCGGAGGCCGCGGATCCGGTCTGCGGCCTGTCGCCGCACCGGGGTCTCGTCGACCGCGTCGTCGAGGCGGTCAATGGCGGGACTGCCGGGGCCGTCGATTCAGGGGTCTTCGATTCAGGGACCGTCAACGCCGCGGCCGGAACGGCTGCGCCCGGGGCGGGCGGGGCCGGAACGGCCGGCGAAATCCCGGCGATGCTGTTCCGCAACCCCCGGAACTCGAAGGCGCTGCATCCCTGACGGGAGGCCTCGCCAGACCCGGAAACGTCCGCGGGATCGCCGGGGCGGACGCTCGGGACGCCGGATGCGGCGCGGGAACGAGCCGAAACCGGGATCGGGCTGCGGCGCCCCGCCGCCATCACCCGTCGAGCACCATCCCGTCGTAGGCGACCTCCCAGCTCTGCCTAGTGACCGCGCGCCTCTCCTCGCTGTCGTCGAGCAGCACCGGGTTGGTGGTGTTGAGGTGGATGAAGACCTTGCGCCGGACCCCCAGCGGCGCGAACGCCGCCATCGTGCCGTCGTCCCCGGAGATGCTCATGTGCCCCATCCGGCGCCCCGTCTTCACCCCGACCCCGGAGCGGATCATCTCGTCGTCGGTCCACAGGGTGCCGTCGAAGAGCACGAGCCCGGCGCCGGCGAGGCGGGCCGCGAGGGCATCGGTCATCCGCGCGCAGGCGGGCACGTAGAACAGCCTCGCCACCCCTGCCGCATCCCTCACCTCCAACGCGATGGTGTCTTCCTCGACCGAGCCGAAGTCCGGTCCCCTGCTCTCGTCCTCGAGCCACAGCGCGACCTTGCCGGGCACCGCGAAGGGCACCACCGCCACTCCGCTCGGCGAGCCGTCGGGCGTCAGGATGGACAGCGGCTCGTCGAGCCGCATCGGCTCGCGGGAGACGAACGCCGGATTGAGCACGTTGAACACGGGGTTCGCTTCCAGCACCGAGAGGACCCGCTCGGTCGCATAGAGCCGGAGCGGCTGCGATTCACGCAGGTTGAGCAGGCCGGCGATGTGGTCGACGTCGGCGTTGGTGAGCACCACCGCCTTGATCGGGCTGTGCCGAAGCCCCTCGCGCGGGTGCAGGAAGGGGTTGTCGCCGATCTGCTGGCGGAGATCGGGCGAGGCGTTGCAGAGCACCCAGTCGGCGCCGTTCGCGCTCAGCGCGATGGAGGACTGGGTCCTCGGCCGCGCGGCCGGATCGCCGCGGCGGGTCCGGCGGCTGTTCGGGTGGTTGCAGTTCCATTGGGGATAGCCGCCGCCCGCGCCGGCCCCCAGCACTCGAATCCTCATGGGAGGCGATTGTATCGCACGGGAGGCGGGTCGCTTGAAAAATCGCGGGGTGATCCAACCTGATGGGCAAGCGGCGAAGGGCCGCCATTCAACCCGACAACGGAGGACTGGAAAATGTTGCTGACCCGATACGAGCCCTGGAGCACGATGCGCCACCTCCAGAACGAGATGAGCCGCGTGTTCGACAACGCGGTGGCCGGAGCCGAGGACGGCTCGAACGTGGTGACCAGCCGCTGGACGCCGGCGGTGGACGTGCAGGAGGACGCCGAGCGCTTCGTGATCACCGCCGACGTCCCGGGGGTCGATCCCAAGGACATCGAGGTGACGATGGAGAACGGCGTACTCACCATCAAGGGCGAGCGCAAGCTCGAGGCCAAGGACGAGGGCGACAACGGCTACCGCCGGGTGGAGCGGGTGTACGGCAGCTTCTACCGCCGGTTCACCTTGCCCGACACCGCCGACGCCGAGGCCATCTCCGCCAACGGCAGGCACGGGGTGCTGGAGGTGGTGATCCCGAAGCGCGCCGCGTTGCAGCCGAAGCGGATCGCGGTCTCCCACTGAACGGAGTGCGCGGACCGGTGGGGCGGCGCCCCTCGTCGCCCCGCCTCATCGCCGATCCACCCACCCGGAACGGGGTGCGCAATCCCGGCCCGCGACCGCTACGAGGCGACCGATCCGCAGCATTCAGGACGGGAAGCGGTCGGAGAAGATCATCGCAATGCCGATGACCACGACCACCGTGCCCGCGATCTGGACGGGGCCGAGCGACTCCTTCAACGCAAGGGACGAGAGCAGCATCGTGAGCACCACGGTGCCGGTCACGATCACCGGCACCGCGACGCTCGCGGCGACCGGGCCGGTTCCGCCGACCCCGCGAAACAGGTAGAAGTACCCGATCTCCGCAAGCCCGATGCACAAACCCGCCGCCGCCGCCCAGGCGCAGGCGGTGGTGGACAGCTTCAGCACGTGGCCGCCGCGGGCGAGCAGCGCCAGCGCGAAGGTGCCGGACGCGACGAGGGCGGCGAGCTGCAGGCAGATGGTCGCGAGCACCGTGGTCGTCGCCGATTCCGGTACGTAATTGCTGGACACCTTCACGAGCAGGTTGTATCCGGCGTAGAGCGCCGTGATCGCGATCAACAGCAGGATCCCCATCCACATCTCGAAGTCTCCCCAATCCGGCGCGGCGTGAACCGGTCACCCCGGAGTCCCCGCTCCAGGGAGAAGCCCGGTCCCTGACCTGCCGCGAGCGGAAGTGCAAGGCGCGGACGGCGGGTGGCGCTATCCCGAGGGCCAGCGCCGGTTGCCGCAGACGTTTTCCTTGCGGGCGCACAAGGTGGCTTGACACGCAACGCGCTCAAGTTCGTCAACGCCGACGAATCACAGCGCTGTACTGATCGAACGTAGTAATCGTGAAATCCGATGTGTCGAACCGCGGCAAAGTCGTCACATGCACAACGAAGGCGTTGCCGTTCGCCACGGCATCGGCGTCTATGCCCATGCGATAGCGGCCGAATCGTAGAGGTTCTTGGAAGTTCTCATCCATTCGCCGGAATTGCACCGTCTTCAGGAACAGGCGCGGGTCCGGCGGGTCGTAGAACAAGGTTAAAGTGTAGAGGACGTGCTCCGGTACATGGATGACGTCGTCGATTTCGACATTCTCGACGACGTGGGCGAGTGCCTGGCCGTAGGACGGGTGGGTTAGGCTGTAGTTCGAGGAACCGTATTCCACGAAGTAGTGGCGAGTGAAGGCGGCAAACGAGATCGCCAGATACGCCAACGCGGCGACACGCAGGATGTTCACGGTCCACCACGCCCACAGGCACAGGACGCTGCCTCTGGCGGCATTGTTTGCATTGGCCCTGGGTTCGCCGCCGGCAGGCCGTGCCAAGTGCGGGATGCTGCCGGAGAGCCCGTAGGCCGCGCAAAGAAGCAGCGGCAGGAACAGCACGTTGAGCCGATTGAGGTGCGGCTCCGTCAGCATCGCCGTAATGATTCCGGCACCCAGCCACAGGGCGACCAACGTGTTCCGAGGGCGGCGTCTAGAAGCCAAGTCCCACATCATGAGGCCGGCGCCGGCCAGCGTGATGTACAGGCCCACCGGGTGGTAGAAGTAGCCGAACTCGGGCAGTGCGTTGTGGATGAATGGGGTGTGGCCATCCACCACGAGGATCCGGAACGCCACCTTGGCGTTGTACAGGAGTACGCTCAACGGATGCTCTGCGAAGAACACGCTCTCCGTGACAAATCTCGTCGTGCCTGTATACCGCGGGATGGAGAACAGCGGCAGCTTGATGCCCGGCAGGTCGAACAGATTGACCACCAGGAACACGCCCATCGGAAGCGCGACCACCGCCATCACCGCCAAGCCGAGGATCCAGTGCCGAATATGCGCCAAGTGGCGCCGCCAGCCATACCCCAGGATGCCGAGAACGAACAGCGGCACGAACACGTAGGCGGTTCCGTAGGCGTAAGGCGCCAGAGCGAGGACGGCGAACGCAGCAACCACGTAGCGTGGCCGTTCCAGCCCCCGCAGCAGAAGGGCGAAGGCGAACAGCACGAACACGGGCAGGATGTTGCCCTCGTTGCCCCAGCGGCTCAGCATGATGTGCCAAGGAGAGACGACCAGTACGAACAGGGCGCAGAGGGCAAAGCGCCTGTCCACCAGTTGGCGGCCCACGGCGTATATCGCGAACAGGGCGGCCACGCCCAGGAGCGCCTGCGGCAGGCGAATCGCCAGCGAGTTCAGGCCCAGGAGCTTGATGAAAGGCATGCACAGATAGGCGTACAGGGCGTTCTGGCCCGACCCCCAAGCAATGAAGTGGACCGGCCAAGGGTAGCCGTGTTTGCTGACGCCGTATTCGAGCAGCGCCCATGCCTCGTAGCCGCTGGACGCCTCGTCCTGGTGCAAGCTCAGGGGTATGTCGCCCAGCCAGACGAGGCGAACGGCGGCACCGACGAGAATCAGAACCCAGAAGGCGGCTCTCTCGGCGGGCTTGCCAAGCGGAAGCCACTGCCGCAGCCGGTCGCCCAACTGCGTGGCGCGCGTGATCAGGGTGGACTTACCCCGCTTCCGCGGGGACGGGCTGTCGTGTTCATTTCTTGCCATCTCCATCTCCTTGATGGAGACGCCATTAGATCACAAAACTTGTTGATGTCAATACATTTTTAGTGATCTTGCCCTGCCCGCACGCGCCACCGTCCGCTCACCATCTTCTCGGAGCAGGGACGCTCCCGGTACATGGACGATGTATCCGGGTCGAAGTATCCGGGACGAAGTATCCGGCGGCTACGCTTCGATCACCACCGGCGTTCCCGCCTCCACCCGGTCGAAGAGGTCGATGACGTCCGCGTTGCGCATTCGGATGCAGCCGTGGGAGCCGGGGACCGTAATGTCGGCGTCGTCGGGACAGCCATGGATGTAGATGTAGCGGCGCATGGTGTCGACGTCGCCTGAGCGGTTGCGGCCGGGCTCGGTGCCGGAGAGCCACAGGACCCGGGTGAGGATCCAGTCGCGGCCGGGGTGCGCGGCGCCGAGCGCCGGGGTGTAGCGCTCGCCGGTGGGGCGGCGGGCCACGAAGACGGTGCCGGAG
Organism: Gammaproteobacteria bacterium; assembly: GCA_965204915.1. Taxonomy (GTDB): domain Bacteria; phylum Pseudomonadota; class Gammaproteobacteria; order HK1; family HK1; genus HK1. Next base: position 2,576,033 of record OZ242023.1, read on the forward strand.
GGTGCGCCGGCTCCGATCCTGGCGCGGATGACGTGGCGGCCCCGGGGGGTGCATTCGCTGCCCTGCCGCTCGCCGGGGCCGTTGGCGGCGGTGGAGACCGGCCAGGATCCGCAGATCTCGCCCCGCACCCGCAGCTCCAGGCGCTGGCGGGTGAGATCGACGTGGACAAGGGTGTCGGGAGCATCCGCGCAGCCCGGGACGCGCGGATGCTCCTCGTCGCCGACGCCGGACGAGGAGCGGAAGGCGGCGGAGAATTTCTTCGAGATCCTGCGTTCCATGCCGAATCCACGTCCGGGTTGTCCACCGGCGCCTGAAGCCCACTTTATACTCGCGCCCCGCCGTTTTTGCATCGCATCCGCATTCCCCGTGCGAATCCGAATCCAGCGGCGTCGAGAGAAGCCCCGCCTCGGACCGACGAAGCGGGTGCCGGGGAAATGCCGAAAACCGGTGTCCCCCGGGACGGCGTGTCCGAAAAAGACCTGCACTCCCGCGATACGGAGACGTCCAATCCCCGGCACGCTATCCTTCCAACCTCGATCCTCGTCATCACGGGAAGGGAATGCAATGAACGATGTGCCGGCGGCGGACTGCAATGCGGCATCGGCCGATCACGACGCGCGCAGGCGGACCCTGCTCGATGCGTTCCGCCGCTTCCTCCCCGACGCCTCGGTGCTCCACACCGAGGAGGCCCTCAAGCCCTACGAATGCGACGGACTCACCGCCTACCGGCAGATCCCACTGGTCGCGGTGCTCCCCGAGACGGTGGAACAGGTGCAGGAGGTGATGCGCGCCTGCTCCCGCATCGGCGTGCCGGTGGTCGCACGGGGGGCGGGTACGGGGCTCTCGGGCGGCGCCCTGCCGCTGGCCGGCGGGGTGCTGCTCAGCCTCGCGAAGCTCAACCGCATCCTGGAGGTGGATACGGTCAACCGCGTGGCGCGGGTGCAGCCCGGGGTGCGCAACCTCGCCATCTCCGAGCACGTCGCGCCGCTCGGGCTCTACTACGCGCCGGACCCCTCCTCGCAGATCGCGTGCAGCATCGGCGGCAACGTCGCGGAGAACGCGGGCGGGCTGCACTGCCTGAAGTACGGCCTCACCGTGCACAACGTCCTGGAGCTTACCGTGGTCACCGTGGACGGCGAGCGCGTCACCATCGGCAGCGGCGCCCTCGACGCCCCCGGCTACGACCTGCTGGCGCTGATGACCGGCTCGGAAGGGCTGCTCGGGGTGGTGGTCGAGGTCAAGGTGAAGCTCCTGCCGAAGCCCGCCTGCGCGCGGGTGCTGCTTGCGGCGTTCGACGACGTGGAGAGCGCCGGCGCGGCGGTCGGCGCGATCATCGCCGGGGGCGTCCTCCCCGCCGGGCTGGAGATGATGGACAACTTCGCCATCCGCGCCACCGACGACTTCTGCGGCGCGGGCTACCCCACCGGCGCCGCCGCCATCCTGCTCTGCGAGCTCGACGGCGTCGAGGCGGAGGTCGAGGACCGGATCGCGGAGGTGCGCGCGGTGCTCGACCGTTGCGGGGCGACGGAGGTGCGCGTCGCGCGCGACGAGGCCGAGCGCGCGCGCTTCTGGGCCGGGCGCAAGGCCGCCTTCCCCGCCGCCGGGCGGCTCTCGCCGGACTACCTCTGCATGGACGGCACCATCCCGCGGCGCGAGCTGCCGGCGGTGCTGAACCGCATGAAGGTCCTCTCCGAGGAATCGGGACTGCGCATCATGAACGTGTTCCACGCCGGTGACGGCAACCTGCACCCGCTGATCCTCTACGACGCGAACGCGCCGGGCGAGCTGGAGACGGCCGAGCGCGTCGGGGCGCGGATCCTGGAGCTGTGCGTCGAGGTCGGGGGGACGATCACCGGCGAGCACGGGGTGGGGGTGGAGAAGATCGACCAGATGTGCGTGCAGTTCGCCTCGCCCGAGCTGGCGCAGTTCCATGCGGTGAAGGGCGCGTTCGACCCGCGCGGGCTGCTCAATCCCGGCAAGGCGGTGCCCACCTTGCAGCGCTGCGCCGAGTTCGGGGCCATGCACGTGCACGGCGGCCGGCTGCCGTTCGCGGACATCGAGCGGTTCTGAGCGGCCCGGTCCACGCCACGGCTCGGGTACGGCTTCGAGACAGGCGCCACCCTTGTCGTCACGAGAAGGAGAAGAGGAAAAGGGTTACGATGAAGCTCGCTACGGTCCGGATGTACGGTCAGGAGCTGAACGAGGAGATCGAGTACGTCCCGTGCGACCCCGGCGAGAGGCCCTGACCACGCAGGGGCAGACGCCGGTGGAAGGGAGGAAGACGTGTCCGGGCAGCCCGGGAAAGGACCAGGGGGGATCGATGTTCGACAAGCCCGTCACCATCATCGCCGCGATGGCGCGCAACCACGCCATCGGTTACGAAGGGAGGGTGCCCTGGGACCTGCCGGCGGACACGAGGCGGTTCCGGCGGCTCACGATGGGATGCCCCGTCATCGTCGGGCAACGCACCTACGCGGGGTTCGATCGCCCGCTGGACGGCCGCACGGTGATCGTGCTCGGCCGGCAAGGAAAACCGGCATAGGGCTGGGTTGGGAGAATCTGATGCCGGACTGAACCGCCCCGGGTTTCCCGGAGGGTGATTTGCTTGAGTCAGGCGGCCATCGCCGACTCATGCAGTTGATGGGAGTAGTGTGCCTCGAATGCAGCCGGAGGCACATGGCCGAGGGGTCCGAACAGGCGCCGGTGATTATACCAGTGTACCCATTCGAGGGTGGCGAGCTCGACTGCCTCGCAGTGACGCCACGGGCCGCGCCGGTTCCCGCTTTCGCGGGAATGACGGATGAGTTCGGTCTTGTACAGCCCGATGATGGACTCGGCCAGCGCATTGTCGTAGAGCCTGCCCCCCGGCTTACTGCCTGCCGGGGCAGGCTCCGAGTGGTGGAATCGGGGGTCCGACACCCACAGCGCATTCGGACGGCTGACCTGGAACTGCCGATTCACCTGGTCATCCGGGCGCTCGCCCCCCGCTTACACCCGCGGGGGCAGGCCTGTACCCTCGCGCGCGTGGTCTTCATCCGACGACCCCGCCACGTCCCTTCGCTTCGCCATCCGCCCGGCTCCAGTCCCGGAGCGAGCGCAGCATGGGATCGTTGCCCGGGCCGGCGGCTTCACGCTCGCCCGGCGCCGTGGCCGTCAACTCACGGGCCGCACGCTCACGCCCGCAGCCGCTCGTTCCCAGGGTCGTACACGGCCTCCGCGAGCACCGTCGCCGCGCGTGGCTCGCCGAGGAGGTCGATGCCGAACGTCGTGCCCGGCGCGGCGAGGTGCGGCTCCACGTAGTCGCGGTCCTCCGAGCCCGCGCCGGAGAGCACGTAGAAGCGGTCCCCGGCGAGCCGGGTGATGGTCGATTCGCCGAGGATGCGGCCTTCGTCCGAGAGGTAGTGCGCGAGCACGATGCCGCCGGGGCGCCGGGACATGCGGTTCGCGGTGATCGTGTTCAGGTACGCCTCGGCCCCGGCCCCGGCCACCTCGTACTTCGCGAAGCTCGACAGATCCAGCACCCCCACCCGCTCGCGCACCGCCCGGCACTCCGCCGCGACCACCTCGAAGACGTTGCTGTGGCGGAACCCGGGCGCCTCCTCCCGCCCGTCCGGCGAGAACCACTTCGGGCGCTCCCAGCCGTTCGCCTCCGTGTACACGCAGCCCTTCGCGGCCAGCTTCCCGTAGAGCGGCGTGACCCGCTCCCCGCGCGAGGCGGAGCGCTCCTCGCCGGGCAGGTGCAGGGCGTACATGTGCTCGTAGTCCTGGTGGGACTTCGCCTTCGTGTACTCCCCGGGGGCGTAGCCGCCGAAGCGGCGCGGGTCGAGGCCCGCCATGTTGATCTCGCTGTCCCCGTGCACCATCCACTGCGCGAGGTACTTGCCGCAGCCCGCCCCGGCCGCGATGCCGATGGACGCCCCGCAGCACTGCCAGAAGTTCCGCAACCCCGCGGCCGGGCCGAGAAGGGGGTTGGCGTCGGGGGTATGGGGGATCGCGCCGCAGACGATGCGCCGGATGCCCGCCTCGCGCCAGAGCGGAGGCCGAGGGGTCGCGCATCACCACCATCTCCTCGTCGCGCTCCGGAACTCCTTGGGATGTCGGGGATGATGTGGTCGTCTTCGTACGGTCAAGTGCGAGCCGATTCGCTGTCCGGTTCGGCGACGACCACGGAAGACGAGCGCGGAGACATCCCGATACCTCACAGCCGATCCGCCCGATCCTCGGCCAATGCTCCCGAAGGATCCACCGGCAGCGGCAACAGCGGCTTGTCCGGCTCGACATGTGCCTGGCCGACCAGGGGCTGGAAGTCCTCGCCGGTCATCGGCTCATGCCTTCCCCAACGGCCGCTCATCTCGATCAGCACGCGCTGGCTCTGCGGCGCGGGCTGGCGGTTGACGTGTACCACGTGTGCGGCGTAGCTCCCCGTCGATTCGGCCATGGCCGCCGCCAGATCGGAAACGAGATATCGGGGCGCCCATCCGATCATGCAGTAGTCGGCGGTCTGGATCTGCACCGCCGGATGACCCGTCGGATTGGTCAGCTCCAGGGCGATCATCAGCTTCTCGTCTGCTTGCAGGTCGTCGATCCGGTTGTGGGATGCGGCGCTGGTGTGTCGCCAGCCATGCAGGAAGAAACGGCAGGTGAACCTTCCATCCGCATTCTTCACGAGCTTCGGAAAGACCTCATAGGCGTCCGTGACACGACGTCCACCATTGACCGACAGCAATTCAAAGGGATCGGCCTGCTCGGTCAGGCCGAGCCGGCGAACGTGCTCGGCAAAATCGGGTCTGCGCGGCGACATGACCCTGTTCCGGAACGTCGGGAAGAGAGCCGAGGCGCGATAGTCACGTTCAAGGTCCGGGAACTCGACGGCCAACGGATAACCGACCTCTGCCTGCGCCCGGCGGGCGCCTCCAGTGTAGCGGAACCGGTAATCTTCGGCTTCGACATCCACGTCCAGCCGGCCCACGGGGAACCATTGCCGCGTCTCCACCTTGTCCTGCCACGCGAGGAAGAAAGTTCTGGCACTCATTGGCGAATGCTCCTCAGTTGATCGAGGTTGTATTGCATCAGGCCGACGGCGAACTTCCGAGCCGAAGAAGACATCCAGGCAGCGGGCACGCGCCCGACGATCATATCCAGATCGTCTTCCCGCAGCGCTTGCATCTTCGTCAGCGCCGAGTGGAACAACTCCGGGTAGCGGCCCGCGGCTCGTCGTACCAGTTCCACAGGGCTCGGCCCAGGTGTCTCGTCCGCGGTCCAGTAGATACCGCCCCGTCCCCGTTCCGAATAACCTCCGATGCGATCCTCGGCCAGAAACCTGTTGCGGCGTTCGTCAACGAGCTCGCGCCCCAGCGAGGATGCGTGATCGAAGGAAGGGGCGAGAAATCCCCGGAATCCATCCTTGACCCGGCGCACGAGAAGCCCCCAGTTTTCATGATGCCGATCGGTATTCCCGATCAAGGCGTCCAGCAACAGATAGTCGGCGAACAGGAGCTTGGCGCGATGAGCGGATTCATGTCGCGGGAACACTCTGTCCAACGCTGACCAGATATTGTCCAGTGTGTGTTTCGACTGGTGGAATCGCTTGCGCGAGTCGTAGTCGGAGACCGTAATGGCCAGGATCTCGTTGCCGTGCCGCAGCTCCCGTCCTTCACGGGCAAACGATTCGGTCACCGTACCGCGCCTGCCTTCGAATTCCGCCAACTCGACACGGGCATGATACGTACGAAGCGTGTCCGCCACTTCCGCAGCTATCTTTTCTGCCCAATGTTGTCCCGTGTTTTCTTGTGCATACTTGAACAGCCATTCCCCTTCGACATTCGGTTCCCGGTACCAGAATTTCGACTTCGTGCCCACATAGGTTGGTACTTAAGGAAATCACAAAACCGGCTCCAATCCGAATTGGAGTCGTCCTTTCTTGCGGTCTCGTTTCGGATGGGACCGAATCGCATTGCTCGCCAGATAATCCACCAAGTCTCGTAACACGGGAAGAAAGCCACGTCTCCTTCCACAAGCAAGCGCACGGAACACATCCCCCAATCCATGACGCGCACACATCGCCACCTTCCGTGTCGAGACCTCGACCCCTCGCAATGCCTGCGTCATCTGAGCCAAGTAACGCTTCAGAACCGAGGCCGCAATCGCCGTCCATATCAGACCCTCGGCAATCCCCGCATTGCTCGTGTCGAACGCATGAAGATTCGCATACGACTTCCACTCCTTGAACAACAGCTCAACCTGCCACCGCAACCGATAGAGCTGCCCCACCTGCTCCGCACTGAATCGGCTCCGCGCCAGATTCGTCACCAACAACGTATGACACCCCTCATCACCATTCCATCGCGCCAACAGCCTCAACTCCAACGCCTTCGCTCCCTTCCCCCAAACCACATCGAGGTCGACCGTCTCGCCCTTCGACAGAACCCCCTGCTTCAACAATTGCCCGGACCACTCCCCCAACGCCTCCCCTTCCCACGTATACGCACCCTGCACCTTCGGATTGACCGATGCACTCGCACGCATCACGAAATACCCACCCGCCCTATCCACCGCACCCATATACTCCAGGTCAACGTACCCACGGTCCGCCAACAGCAGGTCATCGCGCAGCGCCTCGGGCGAGGGCAGATGGGGCCGCTCCGGCGCCGTGTCCGCCGTCAGCGTCACCTGCTCCACCGACTCATTCAACACACTCATCGTCACGTGCAGCTCCACCGCAGCAGGGTTCTGCTTCTTGAATCGTCCCGGGTAATGCTCACCAAGCGCATCCTTGACCGCGAACGAGCATCCGTCCTGGATCACAATCCGACCGAACTCACCGAGCGGACCCCGCGCTGTCGGCTGCAGCACGCTCACCACCCATTGCTGAAGGACCACGTCCAACACGGCCCGCATGAAGTCCTTGAAGGAACGCTTCGCCAACTGGTTGTGGAACGGCTTGTACGCCACCGTGGTGCCGAACAACGCATTGAATTGCCGTTGAATATCGGCCAATGTCTCGACCGTCCCCGTGGCATGGCCTGCCAGCAGGCCCAGGACCAGTCGATATGGAGTAATCAGGCGTTCCCGGTGGCAGAAACCGACCCTCCGTCCGAGGTCATTGAGTACCGTGGGCGACAGCACGCGCTTGATCTGGTGGGCGAATTGAGCAACAGTGCGGCGTCCCATCCGAGTCTTCTCCTGTCATGTGGATCCAGCAATTCCATGATCGGAGATTTCGGATGGGACTTCAACGGTTCATCAAATCCCATGAAAATCAATTAGTTATAAGATCCTACCTATGTCGTGCCCATGACTTCATCATGCATCCATTGCGGCTGCACCGTGACGATGCGAAAAGGCTCGTGCATGACGGAATAGCGTCTTGTAGTTGCAATAAACGCCGTGTGTGCCGTGGTATCAGAATCCTGACGACAGGTATTGCAGGGGCGACGTATTACAGATGATGTCACGCACTTGCGAGATCGCTTCGGAGCCTGTCCGCAGACAGAATGATTCGGCCACTATGCCGCACCTGCCTTCGTACTAGGAGCCTGCGCCGTAGAAACGATGCGACAATAGGCAGACTGAGCCGAAGGAGAGAGCCGGATGGCGACGACATTCCGCCCCTACGAGCCGGACCAGATGCTGCTGCTGGCGCCGGATGTGCGCGAGTGGCTGCCCGAAGGGCACTTTGCGCATCACGTCAGCGACTTGGTCGACGGACTGGACTTGACGGCGTTCTACGCGCCGTATGAAGGCGATGGCCGGCGCAACGCGCCGTATGAGCCTCGGATGATGGTCAAGGTGCTGCTCTATGGGTATGCGACGGGGGTGTTCTCGTCGCGGGCGATGGCGAGGAAGCTGGAGGAGGACGTGGCGTTTCGGGTGTTGGGGGCGGGGAACTTTCCGAGCCACCGCACGTTGTGCGAGTTTCGCCGCCGGCACTTGGAGGACTTCAAGGGGCTGTTCGTGGGGGTGGTGCGAGTGGCGCGCGAGATGGGATTGGCGCGTTTCGGGAAGGTGTCGATAGACGGGACGAAGGTGCGTGCGAATGCGAGCAAGCGCAAGGCGATGAGCTATGGTCGGATGCGCGAGAAGGAGCGGGCATTGGAGGCGGAGGTCGAGGCGTTGCTGAGCCGGGCTCGCGACACCGATGCGCAGGAGGACGCGCGCTTTGGGGAGTCGCTACGAGGCGATGAGCTGCCCGAGGAGTTGCGCCGTCGAGAGGACCGGTTGGCGGCGATTCGAGCGGCGAAGGGGCGTTTGGAGGCGGCGCAGCGCGAGGCGGACGATGCGCGCGGGCGCCGGCCCGGATGGGAGCGCAACCCCAAGGGTGGGCAGCCGTACAAGCGCGCCTACGGGGAGCCTGATGAGAAGGCGCAGAGCAACTTCACCGACCCTGACAGCGCCATCATGAAGACCAGCGCGGAGGGGTTCCAGCAATGCTACAACGCGCAGGTGGCGGTGGACGGTGAGCAGCAGTTGATAGTGGCGACGGAGCTGACCTCGAACGCGAGCGACCAGGGGGCGATGATGGGGCTGCTCGATGAGGTCAAGGACCGGTTCGACGCGCAGCCCGAGACGGTGCTTGCCGATGCCGGGTACTGCAACGAGCGGGACTTGTCGGAGCTGGAGGCGCGGGGTATCGACGGGTACGTGGCGCCGGGGCGCGAGGGCAAGCGGGTAGCGGACAAGGACGCGAAGAGGCACCCGGCGACGCACCGGATGGTCGAGAAGCTGGCCACGCCCACGGGCCGGGAACGGTATGCGCAGCGCAAATGGCTGTCCGAAGCGCCCAATGGTTGGATCAAAGAGGTCCTGGGATTCCGGCGGTTCAGCGTACGAGGCTTGGCCAAGACGCGGGGGGAATGGGACTTGGTGTGCCTGGCATTGAACCTCAAGCGGTTGCAACCGCTTCTGGCGGTGTGAGGGCGTCTGCTCGCCAGTGGGACAGGGCCAAAATCATCCCTATCGGGGGGCTCGCCGGACTTTGTGGACCCTCTCGCGTGCCCTGCCTGCCATTGCGTCCTTGCGGTGTCCCGGCCCTCGTGTCCATCCCCGCATCGAATTCCGGACCGTCCATCCGTTCTCGTAGCTTGAACTACCTTTCTACGGCGCAGACTCCTAGCGAATGGGTGCAAGTCTAAAACTGACCCATCATGCAGTCTGTTTGTAAGGCGCCGGCGCCTACTCCCAGCAATGCACGGCGACGGTGAAGCCGCGCGCCAGCTCCGCGAGTCGTTCCGGGGCGAGCTTCGTGTTCGACGGGCGCCGGCGGTAGGCGACACCGTGGATGTCGAGGAAGCTGCGCACCAACACGCCCTTGATGGCGAAGTTGACGTTCTGCGGGATGTCGCCGGTCAGCTTGGCGGCGCGGACGGCGTCAAGCTTGCTCACCACCACGCCGACGACGTTCCCGGCGCCGTCGAGCAGCGGGCCGCCGCTGTTGCCCGGCTGCACCGGCGCGGTGATCTGGAGCCGTTTCGCGTCGTCGCCGAGGCCGGCGAGGGCGCTGACGTTGCCGCTCGTCACGTTGAGCTCCTTCGACAGGAGCCCGTGCAGGGGGTATCCCGCCACCGTCACCGCCTCGCCGAGGCTGGCGCGAGGCGACTCGCTGAATGTGGCTGCCTCGCCGGTGTCGGGCAGCGCCTCGAGCAACGCCAGATCGTCGCCGGCGTCCACCGCCCGAACCGTAGCGTTGTGCGACGTGCCCGCGTGGTTCACGGTCACCTTGGCGCAGCCATCGACGACGTGATGGTTGGTCACGACCCCGCCGTCCCGGCTGACCAGGAATCCGCTGCCGCTGCTCACGGGCTCGGCCGGTTCTTTCTGCCGGGCGGCAGCCGCCGCCTTGAGCAAAGCCAGAAGCTCGTCGGAGATCCGCCCGGTCAGGGTCATGCCGAGGTCTTGCTGAAAGCGCCGCACCGCGGCCGTCGTGCGCCTGCCGGGTAGCCCGTCCACCGGTCCGGGGTCGTAACCGAGCAAGGCAAGGTACGCCTGCACTTGGCGCACCGTATCGCGGGAGGGCTCGGGAGGGCGAACGGGGTCGCCGGAGATGGTGGCGGGCGCCGGCTCACTGCGGCCCTCCGCGATCCATGCGGCAAGCTCACGGCTGAGCTTCTGGGCCTCGGCAATCTGGGTCGGGGTCATGTATTGCCGAATGTGGGTCCGGCCTTGTTCTCCCTTTCCGAGTCCTTGTGCGGCGGCGAGATTGAACCAGGCATAGGCTTGGATGTCGTCCTCGGGAACACCCTCGCCGATGTCGTACATGACCCCCAGGTTGGTTTGGGCTGGCGCGTATCCTTGCTCGGCGGCCTGGCGGTACCAGAACACGGCTTGGATGGCGTCCTCGGGAACGCCCTCGCCGTTGCCGTACATGATTCCCAGGTTGAACTGGGCACCCGCGTATCCCTGCTCAGCAGCCTTGCGAAACCAGAACGCGGCTTGGCGGTCGTCCTCTGGGACACCCTCGCCGTTATCGTACATGACACCCAGGTTGTGCTGGGCTTTCGCGTGTCCCTGCTCGGCGGCCTGGCGGTACCAGAACACGGCTTGAATGGCGTCCTCTGGGACGCCCTCGCCGTTGCCGTACATGATTCCCAGATTGTGCTGAGCTGCTGCGTCTCCCCGCTCGGCCAGCGGGCGGAATTCACGCAAGGCCGTCGCGTAGTCGCCTCGTTCGTATGCCTCCACCCCCGCGGCGAAATCCATTGCCACTGATGACGATGCCACGAGTAGCAGCAGGGCTGGGACGATTCGGCGCATGGTCACCCGGTCACTCCCGTTTCTCTTGACGCCCCGGAAAGTCGCCAAGGCAACCCCGAGACCCGAGACTCATGGTAACCGGAATCCGCCCCTGTCGTGGCGACGAGCGGAGCCTCATGGTAGCTGAGTCGAGTCCGCCCGATGGGTGATGGATCGGTGATTCAACGGATCCGCCGCCGGTAGCACCAGGAGCGCAGTACGGGTGGCATCGCCTCACAGGCTCCTCGGATACCCATGCGGAAGCCGTCTCCGTGACATCCCCGGGCAGTGTCGCAGTTTGAACTATTCCACCGGCTACGCTGGAGTTGATCTTGTAGTACCCTTGCGCGGACGGCTCACAGGAGGGGGCGCGAGAGCCAAGAAAAGGAGAATGAAAGAGGCCGAACAGGAGAGTTGAATGGGGAAGAAAATAACAGCGGAGCAGGCAGGACACCTGCACGAGATGCTTTGGCGCTTCCGGAGGGAATCAGGGGCGGAGTGGCTATCGGGAATACAAGTGATAGAAGCGGTCGGTGAGACTCTCGGCAAGAAGAAACTGCACCATGCGATTCCGGTCATTGCTGCATGGCTGAAGGACGCGAACCGGGAGGCGGCGGAAAGTGCCGGTAAGGGGATGGGGATCGAATGCCTGCTGGACCGGATTCGGCGGGGCCGGAACAGGGCAGTGCACGAAGGCACGGGTGCGAAGCGGCTGACAGACGACGTCAACGAGGCGCTTCGTGTCATTGAAGAGGGATTGGTGAGAACGGCCATGACCACAAGCCTGCATTATTACATGGTATCCGACGTCATCTGGGCAGAACCCAGCGAATCCCTGCGTTCGGTGAGGAACAAGATGCTCCGCTACGAGCTGTCGGCGTTGCCGGTAAGACTCGGCGGAGAGTACCGCTGGCTGAACGCCAGTGAGATCGCCAAACGCGTGGTAGCGGGACAAAGCCTGCAAGCGAAGTGCAGCGAGGCAGACATACTGACACCGGCAAAGACGTTGGATAAAGGGGATGACGCCAGCAAGGCGGCGGAAGCAATCTCCAGCGGGGAGCCAGGGGTGCTGGTAACAAGGGGACAAGGCACAGACGTGTGGGTGATCGGAATCGTCACGGCGTTCGATCTGATGTATGCGGCACCCAAGTAGCTGTCTCCAACCCGGTTTGGACTCCCGGCGAGCCCCGAGTTGCATCGCCTCTGACTGACTCCCCTCCTTACCTGCCATGGACCTTGCCTCCCGCCACCCTGAGACCTGCCGCGCGAGCGCAGGAACTCGCGCACCGCCTCCCCCAAGTCCTCGGCACGTCCCTTCGCTTCGCCGTCAGCCCGGCTCCGGTCCCGGAGCAAACGCCGCATGGGATCGTCGTCCGGGCCGGCGCCTTCACGCTCGCCCGGCGCCGTGGCCGTCAACTCATGGATCGCACGCTCACGCCCGCAGCCGCTCGTTCGCGGGATCGTACACGGCCTCCGCGAGCACCGTCGCCGCGCGCGGCTCGCCGAGGAGGTCGATGGCGAACGTCGTGCCCGGCGCGGCGAGGCGGGGCTCCACGTAGGCGAAGCCCAGGCTCCGGCCGGTGTAGTGCCCGTAGGCGCCGGAGGTCGTGACCCCGACCGCCTTCCCGTTCGCGAGCACCGGCTCCCCGCCGTGCACGTCGCAGTTCCCCGGCTCGACCTCGACGTAGACGAGCTGCGTCGCGATGCCCGCCTGCTTCACCCGCTGCATCGCCGCCTTGCCGGTGAAGTCGTCCTTGCCGAACGCCGCGAAGCGCTCCATGTCCGCCTCGACCAGGGTGATCTCGTTGGTGAGCTCCGCCCCCCAGCCCCGGTACGCCTTCTCCATGCGCAGCGAATCGACCGCGTAGGCCCCGAAGTCCGCGATGCCGTGCTCCTCTCCGGCCGACCACACCGCGTCGTACAGCTCGGCGAGGCGTTCCATCGGGCAGTGCAGCTCCCAGCCCAACTCCCCGACGTAGCTCACCCGCAGGGCGCGGACCGGGATTCCCGCCACCTCGATCTCCCGCCCGGTCAGCCAGCGGAAGTGGCCGTTGCCGAGCTCCGCATCGGTCAGCTTCGCGAGCACCGCGCGCGAGCGCGGCCCCGCGAGCACCAGCACCCCCCAGTGCTCCGTGACGTTGGCCACGGTCACGTCGAGCCCGTCGCGCGGTCCCTGGACGAGGACGTCCAGGTCGCGGTCCTCCGAGCCCGCGCCGGAGAGCACGTAGAAGCGGTCCCCGGCAAGCCGGGTGATGGTCGATTCGCCGAGGATGCGGCCTTCGTCCGAGAGGTAGTGCGCGAGCACGATGCCGCCGGGGCGCCGGGACATGCGGTTCGCGGTGATCGTGTTCAGGTACGCCTCGGCCCCAGCCCCGGCCACCTCGTACTTCGCGAAGCTCGACAGGTCCAGCACCCCCACCCGCTCGCGCACCGCCCGGCACTCCGCCGCGACCACCTCGAAGACGTTGCTGTGGCGGAACCCGGGCGCCTCCTCCCGCCCGTCCGGCGAGAACCACTTCGGGCGCTCCCAGCCGTTGGCCTCGGTGTACACGCAGCCCTTCGCGGCCAGCTTCCCGTACAGCGGCGTGACCCGCTCCCCGCGCGAGGCGGGGCGCTCCTCGCCGGGCAGGTGCAGGGCGTACATGTGCTCGTAGTCCTGGTGGGACTTCGCCTTCGTGTACCCCCCGGGGGCGTAGCCGCCGAAGCGGCGCGGGTCGAGGCCCGCCATGTTGATCTCGCTGTCCCCGTGCACCATCCACTGCGCGAGGTACTTGCCGCAACCCGCCCCGGCCGCGATGCCGATGGACGCCCCGCAGCACTGCCAGAAGTTGCGCAGCCCCGCGGCCGGGCCGAGCAGGGGGTTGGCGTCGGGGGTATGGGGGATCGCGCCGCAGACGATGCGCCGGATGCCCGCCTCGCGCCAGATCGACATCCGTTCGAGGACCCTCTCCACGTAGGGTCCGAGCCGGTCGAGGTTCGCCTCGAACAGCTCGTTCTCCGAATCCCACTCCGGCCAGCCGCCGCGGTGGGTCCAGCACTCGGCGGAGTCCGCGGTCTCGTAGATGCCGATGAGCCCCGCCTTCTGCTCCTGGCGGTAGTAGGCGGAGGCCGAGGGGTCGCGCATCACCACCATCTCCTCGTCGCGCTCCAGGAACTCCCGGATCGGCTCGGTGACGAGGTAGGTATGCTCCATGTTGGTGATCGGCACGTCGGTGCCCGCCATCCGGCTGACCTGCCGGGCGTAGCAGCCGGCCGCGTTCACCACCATCTCGCAGACGACGCTGCCCTGGTCGGTGACGACCTCCCATTCACCGTTCGGGCGCTGCTTCACGTCGGTCACCCGGGTGCGGCGGGCGATGGCCGCGCCCATGTCGCGGGCGCCCTTGGCGAGCGCGTTGCAGCAGCCGGCGGGGTCCACGTGGCCGTCCCCGGTGGTCCACGCCCCCGCGAGCACCCCCTCGACGCTCACGAAGGGGTTGAGCTGCCTGATCTTCTCCGGATCGATGATCTCGCAGTGGAAGCCGATGAGCTTGCCGACGCTGGCGGCGCGGTGGAACCACTCCACCTCGGCCGGCTTGAACGCGAAGCGGATGCCGCCGCATCCGTGCCAGCTCACGTACTGCCCGGTCTTCTCCTCGAGCTTCGGGTAGAGCCTGACCCCGTAGTCGTGGATCTTCGCCATGTTGTAGTCGGCGATGAAGCTCGGGCACTGCCCCGCCGCGTGCCACGTGGAGCCGGACGTGACCTCGCCCTTCTCCACGAGCAGGAGGTCGGTCCATCCTTCCTCGGCCAGGTGGTAGAGGAGCCCGACTCCCATCATTCCGCCGCCGATGACGACGACTCTCGCATGTGTCTGCATGGCACTCTCCAACGATGCGGCCCGGCGAATCCGGGTACGGGTTCGGCAATTTCAAGGCAGGCGGGCGCACGATGCAACATCGCGACGTGGACCGGCCCCGATCTCGTGGACGGCTGCCGGCTTTCGCCCTTGCCGTGCTGACGGGCGAGCGCCGGTAAGGGTAGATTCTCCCTGGTTCCGGGGGTGGGGGTCTTCCCAAGGGTGGGCCGGGACCCCGGTGGGCCGCCGGATCGGCGGATCGTTTCATTATGAGGATGACGGCGGATGAGAATACTGACAAGGCTGCTACTGTGGACGCCCGCGCTCACCGTCGCCGTCGTGGCGGGGGGGATCATGGCCCTCGTATCGATCGATCCCGACAGCTACAAGGGCTGGATGGCGTCGAAATTCCATGAAAGGACCGGCAGGACCCTCTCCCTCGACGGCGACGTCGCCGTCACCCTGTATCCCTGGCTGGGGCTGGAGGTGAACGAAGCCGGCATCGGCAATGCGCCGGGGTTCGGCGATGCGCCATTCCTGCGCGTGGACTACGCCAAGGTGCGGGTCAAGCTGCTGCCCCTTCTGCGCAGCCGGTACGAGGTGGACACGGTGCAGGTCCGGGGCGCGGTCGTCAACCTCGCCAGGGACGAGCAGGGTGTTTCGAACTGGGCCGATCTCGTGGGCGGGGACGCATCGAAGACCGAAGACGCACCGGGGACCGGGGATGCGCCGGAGGCCGGCGCACCGGCCCTGCCCCTGCCCGCAATCTCTCTCAGCGGTGTCGCAGTGGAAGACGCCAGGATCACCTGGGACGACCGGCAGACCGCAGTGCGCTATGACGTCTCCGATCTGGACGTATCGACGGCCGCGCTCGAGTACGGGGAACCGATCGATCTGGTTCTGAGCTTTCACGGAACGAGCAACCGGCCGGCAATCGATGCGGCGGTGAACATGAAGGGCGTCGTTGCCTACGATCCGGACAAACGGCACTTCGGTATTTCACCGCTGGAGGCCAGTGCGTTGATCGGAAGCGGGAACGTCCCCGGCGGAGAAACGACGGCAACGTTGTCCGCCGGCGTCGGCATCGACCTGAACGCCGGGACGGTATCGGTTTCCGACCTCGGAATCGACGCTCTGGGAACGTCGATCGAGGGGCGTCTCGATGCGAGCCGGATCGGATCGCCCTCCCCTTCGATCAGCACGACGGTGAACGTGAAGGGTTCGGATCTGGCGCTGTTGTTCAAGGTGGCCGAGGTCGAGCCCCTGGCATCCCGGCTTGCCGGGCTGCAAGACCGCAGCTTTCAGGCCGGTGCGGCCGTGGACGCGGATCTCGAACACGGCAGCGTAAGCCTCTCCGGGCTGTCTGCGGCCCTGCTCGGCGCCACCGTCACCGGAGAGGTCGAGGTCCGCGACCTCCTTTCCGGCACACCGGGCTACCAGGGCCGGCTGGATGCGAGAGGCCCGGATCTGCCGGCCCTGATGCAGGTGGCCGGGCAGTTGCAGGGGGGCGGGGATTCGGCGTTGGCGAAGTATGGAAGGAAGCTGTCCGACGGTTCGGTGAAGGCGTTCGACGTGAAGGCGGATTTCGACGCCGACTGGAACAAGGGGAACGTGTCCATCCCCGCGCTGTCGATCGACGCCCTCGGATTCAACGCAAGCGGAGCCCTGGATGCGAAGGATATGCGGACCGGCAAGGGGACGGTGAGTGGAAGCCTCGAGATCAGGGGCGCCGACATGTCCGGACTGCTCATGGCCTTCGATCGGCCCGGCTTGGCGCGGACCCTGCAATCGCTGGAGCTGGAAACCCGGATGCAGGGAACACGCTCCGGCATCGCCTTGGCGCCTCTGGCTCTGGAGGCGGTATTCGCCGGGGAAGGGATACCCGATTCCCCGGCGAAGGTGGTTCTCGACGTCGCCGATGCGACATTCGATCCGGACAAGGAAGCTCTGATCCTCAACCAGCTCGCTCTGCACGGCCCCGGCCTGGAACTCGCAGGCAGCGTCAACGTGGACAACGCACTGAGCACGCCGGTCTTCAGCGCCTTCAGCGGACGGCTCGGCGTCCGGACCTTCAATCTGCGGGAGCTCGCGGGGCGGCTCGACATGAAGCTTCCGGCGACCGCCGGTGCGAAGACGTTGACCGGGGTGGCCCTGTCAGGCCGGTTCGACGGATCCGCAACCGGTTTGAAGGTGAGCGATCTCGCGCTCCGTGTGGACGACAGCGCGCTGACCGGTGAATTCAGGGCTGCCGGAACCCTCGAAGACCCCGCCGTGCAATTCGATCTGAACGTGGACGAGATCGACCTGGGCCGGTACACGCCGTCCGGATCGACGGAGCCGCCCGCGAAGCAGAACGCACGACGGGCGGGAAAGGACGGAGGAACGGAAGGCGGCCAGGCGGCCGTGGCAGGGTTCATCGGAGTCCCCGTCGATGCGATCCGCGGATTGAACGTGGACGGAACGTTGAACGCCGGCAAGCTGATCGTCTCGAACGCGGCGCTGGAGAACGTCAGCCTGCATCTGAGCGCGAAAGCCGGCGTGGTGAAAATCAGCGACGTGTCGGCCGAGCTCTACCAGGGCCGGCTTTCCGGAAACGCGGCGCTGGACGTGAACCCCGCAATCCCGGCGCTCACGGTCGATTCGAGCCTGCGGGGAATCCACGTCGAGCCCCTGCTCAGGGACTTTGCGGGTAGAGCGAGGGTTCGTGGCACGGGCGACGTCGATGCCGCGTTGTCCGCCGCGGGCGGAAGCATCGAAGCCATGAAGCGCAGCCTGAACGGCCGGATGAGCGTGAATCTCGGCGACGGCGCCATCGTCGGCATGAACGTGGGAGAGCACCTGCAGCAGTGGCAGCACGCCGGCAAGAGCAAGTCCGTTGCCTTCGAGCACACGGAAGCGACCGAATTCTCGACGCTGACCGGCAATCTCGTGGCGAAGGACGGCATCGTCAGGCTGGACGACCTGAAGACCGACGCACTGCTCTTCCATTTGACGGGCAAGGGCGTGCTGGCGGATCTGCACGCCGACACCATCGATTACGAGATGCTGGCGACCGTCGCGAACGTCACCGGAGGGGTGGGCGGCGAGATCCTCTCGGAATTGCTCGGGATCGAGCTGCCGATCCACGTCAGGGGCTCCCTGGCGCATCCGAAGGCGAAGCTGGAGTGGGGAGAAGCGCTGGGTTCGCTGCTCGTGCCTCCGATCCTGGACATCGTTCCCCTGCCGATTCCCCTGCTGGACGAGCCGGAGGACGGGAAACCGGGATCGAACTCCCTCGGAAACCTGTTGGAAGAGGGCTTGCGAGGCATATTCGGGGAGTAGCTCCTTCGCCGGCTCTGCCGGATGATCTCCAGCATCCGCCGGCGCCCGCCGCCCTCCCCCCGTAGCGGCAGGCGCCGGAGCCGGCGTCAATCCTGGCCCTGGATCCCCCACTTCTCGTTGAGCGCCTTGAAGTAGCCGCCCTCGTGCTTCATGCGCATCCAGTTGTTCATGAAGTTGAGCCACACCTGGTCGCCCTGGGGCACGATGAACGACAGCGGCAGGCTGTTGGCCACCTTCTGGAAGGGGATCACCAGCGCCTCGTGGGTACTGGACAGCTTGCCCGCCTCCAGGATGCTGGAGATGGTGACGTCCACCCTCCCGGCCAGCAGGTCCTGCCAGTCCCGGGCCGGCGACTCGACTTCCTTCACCTTGGCCTTCGGCAGGCGCAGCTTGACGAAATCGGCGAAGGAGGTGCCCAGGTTGTAGCCGACGGTGACGTCCGGGCTGTTCAGGTCCTCCCAGGTACCGAACCGGTCCGCCAGCTCCTTGCGGGTGAGGGGCAGGTAGCCGGTACGGCCCCAGGGGATGGTGTATCCCGCCGCCTTCGCCCGGGTCACGGTCATGGAGGTGCCGGTCATCGCGACGTCGTACTTGCCGGCGACCACGCCGTTGATCAGGGTCTTCCAGTCGGTGGCCACGAACTCCACCTCCACCCCCATGTCGGCGGCGAGCTGCTTCGCCGCGTCGATCTGGTGGCCGCGGTACTCCTTGGTCTCCGGATCCTTGAACGACATCGGATTGAAGTCGCCGGTGGTGCCGACCTTGAGGGTGCCGCTGTCGAGCACCTTGTGGAGGATGGATCGATCCTGGGCGCCGGCGCTTCCCCAGGCCATCGACGCCGCAACTGCGAGGATGCTCAGCCATTTCTTCATCGTGTCTGCTCCTTGCTCATGAAGGTTGTCGTGCTCTCTCGTCCAGAATCGCTCCCGGCCGCCCGCATCTTACCGGGAGCGCCGACCGATACCCATACGACCGGAAGCCGGGGCCGATCACCGTCCGGTGAAAACCGTCTCCGCCGCCTCGCGCACCCGTGCTTCCCGCTCCGGCGGGGGAAGCCGGTCGGAACCGAGCACGGCGTCCGCGATCCGCCGTCCGGCGGCGCGCAGATCCTCTTCGCCGGGTGCCTCCGGTCCCGTCCACGGAAATACCGTGTCCTGGCAGTAGGTGGGCACCGCATCGAGGCCGAACGTCTCGGGCTGGCGGATCGGCTCGCCGGCCGCCAGGTCCCGGATGCGCCGGCGCACGAGCCTGCGCAGCCTCGCAACGCCCGCGTCGGACGAGGCGCGGTGCTCCAGGGCGTGGATGGCGATGGGCCGTTGCGAGACCTGCGCCTCGTAGTCGCCGGGCTGGCGCTGCCGCTCCTCGTAGGGTCGCTCGTCCCCGGTCTGGCCGACGAAGTCGATCGACTCCAGGCCGACCCGCGCCGGATCGTCCTGCCCCCTCGGATCCAGCCGGGGACTGAAGAAGCGCCAGCCGACGGTGCGGGTGGCGGTGTCGTCCACCGGCACCATCCAGCGCAGCATGGCGCAACGCTGGAACACCTTCGGTTCCTCCGCCTCCTCCCGGATCGCGCCGGTCTGGTTGGCGTTCGGGAGGATCGAATCCACGGTCCGGACCCAGACGCGCCCGTCCACCTGCCGGGTCTGGACGTTCATCATGCCGAGCGGGGTGTCCCGGTACTCGATCACCTGGTCGATGCCGGACGCCGCCCCGAACTGCACGCCGCTGGAACGGGCGTGCAGGTGGAGCACGTGGATGGGGTCCTGGGTGTTCTCGTAGATCTGCAGCCAGTTGCAGGGGGTGGTCAGAGCGAACGGCTTGCGGCTGGCGTCCGGCATCCGCTCGGAGTCGAAGACCGGAAAGGGCGGGCGCTCCTCCGGCGGCCCGAGCCAGGCGAACAGCAGGCCGTGGTGCTCGTGCACCGGGTAGGCGCCCTGCACCACGTGGCGGCAGACGGGGCTGCCGGCAGGCTCCGACCCGGCCCGGAGGATGGTGCCGTCGACGTCGTAGTGCCAGCCGTGGTAGCAGCAGATGATGCCCCGTTCGGCGACGATCCCGTACTCCAGCGACGCGCCCCGGTGCGCGCAGTGTCGGTGCAGAAGCCCCGTACGCCCGGAGCCGTCACGGAACAGCACCAGATCCTCGCCGAGGATCCGCACCACCTTGGGTAGCGCGCCGAGCTCCTCCGACATCGCCACCGGCTGCCAGTAGCGGCGAAGATACTCCCCGCAAGGGGTGTCCGGACCGACGTGGGTGAGCTCGGCGTCTTCCCGGGCATCCTTCACCTGGTGATAGCCCTGAAAGCCCTCGGGCCGCGGCTGGTCGATCATGGCCCCCTCCCTGCAATGATCGGCGAATCTGTGATGGCGTTCAGGCTTTGCTCGCACGCTTCCGGGCATCCTGCCCGCATCCGCCCACCTCTCCCCGCTCTTTCCGGGAGCGCAGGCGTTCCCTTTCCGGGGATCCTCCGAGCGGGGGAGGCTACCATGATCCTTTCGGTGTTCGGTTGCGCCCGGCCTCGCGGCCCGTCCTGCTCCGAGGCTGTTCCGGTGGCATTCTCTCCCGCCGGAAGGCGCGGAGCTCCGTGCTGGCAATCTTCAACGGCTCCGAGAGGAGGAATGCCCGATGAAAGCGTTACGTCTTCTACGTCCCGGCCTGGCGGCCTGCTCCGTTCTGCTCCTGACCGGATGCGCGAGCTCGGAGAAATGGGGATGGTACGTCATCAATCCCACGACGAAGCAGGGACGGATCAACACCGAGTTCCTGCTCTCCGGAGTGCAGTGGACGGTGGCGCTCACCTTGGCCTGCGTAGCGCTCTCCGTCGTCCTGGGATTCCTGCTCTACCTGCCGCGGGTGGCGGACAACCGGTACCTCGACGCCCTGAACCGGGGTCTCGTGGAGCTGTTCCGATCCATCCCCCCGCTGGTCTCCATCCTCTGGGTCTACTACGGGCTGCCGGTGCTCACCGGCGTCGATCTCAACCCCTTCCTCTCGGGGATGGTGGCGCTCTCGCTCTACGGGGCGGCGTTCATGGCCGAGATCTACCGGGGCGGGGTCCAGTCGATCGGGCGCGGCCAGTTCGAGGCGGCGGACAGCATCGGGCTGTCCACCTTCGACAAGCTGGTGTTCGTGATCTTCCCCCAGGCCCTGCGCCGCTGCCTGCCGGCCATGGGCAACCAGTTCGTCATCCTGCTGAAGATGTCCTCCCTGGTCTCGGTCATCGGTCTGGCCGAGGTGGTGCGCCGGGCGAACGAGCTGGCGGTGACCGAGTACCGGCCTCTGGAGATCTATACCTTCCTGGTCCTCGAATACCTGGTGCTGGTGCTTCTGGTCTCGGCCGGGGTGCGCTGGATGGAGCGCCGGCTGGGCGCGGACGAACGCCAGGGCGCAGGGGACGGATAGGAAGAAAGAGGACGGGATCCGGCTACCGCGCCGGCTGGCCGCATGAGTGGCAGGTAGTACGGTGACCTGGGGCGAGGAATACGTCCCGGGACGGGGGCCGTGTCGCTCGCGCCGTCGAGGCGTCCGTAGCAGCGGGTGTGGGAGCCGCACCTCGGTGGCGGATCCACAGGGGCTCGGAACGTCAGGGGCTCGGAACGTCGTCGCCGAGCGGCGGGCCACAGGATCGCGCCGCCTTCGCCTGCGGCCGGGAATCTCCGCCGGACACGTCATGGCCCTTGCGCCGCCCCGCGGCGGTCGAGGCGATCGAGCAGCCGGCCGGTGAGCATGTGGTAGCTGATGCCGATCTGGCGGAACCGGTGGAATGCGAAGCGGTCCGGGGCGCGCACCTCCACGAGCGGTTCATAATCGCCCAGGATTGCTCCGGCGAGCTGCTGGCCCATCAGGGTGGCGCTCGCCACGCCCCGACCGTTGTAGCCGAGGCCCGTGTAGACGCCCCGATCGAGCGCGAACAGTCTCGGCAGGTGGTCGCGGGTGATCGCCGGCCAGCCCGCCCACAGGGACTCCCAGTCCACGCCTTCGAGCTGCGGGAAGAGCGCCAGCGCCGCCGCGCGTACGTGCGGGGCGTCCCCGCGGTCGGTCACGTTGAACCACGGGCCACGCCCGCCGATGATGAACCGGCCGTGCCGGTCGAGCCGGTAGTAGACGATGATCCGCGCGGTCTCCGACACCGCGTGCCGGCCGGGCAGCACCGTGGACAGCACGTTGTGGCCGAGCGGCGCGGTGGCGGTGACGAAGCTCGCGACCGGCACCACCGTCCGGCGCAGTCCAGGCCACAGGTCATCGGTGTAGCCGTTCGTCGCGAGCACCACGAATTCGCAACGGACCGATGCCCGCTCGGTACGCACCGACCATCCGGCGCCGTCGCGGACGACGGCGGTGGCAGCGCTCGCTCCGTGAACGGTCGCACCCTCGGAGATCGCGGCGCGGGCCAGTCCCCGCGCATACGCCAGCGGCTGGACGTTGCCCCCGCGCGCGTCGTACATCCCGGAGTCGTAGCGCCGGGTGCCGAGAAGCGCCGCGATCTCGTCGCGATCGAGGAAGCGCGCCTCGCGCCCCCGCGCTGCCCACTGCCGCGCCCATTCCCGGTTGAATCGGCGCCCCTTGGCGCCGAATCCGCCCTGGACGTAGCCCGGCCGTAGCGCCTCGCACTCGATTCCGTAGCGCTCGATGAGCTCGAAGACGAGGTCGCAGCTTCGATCGCCGAACTCCAGGAAACGCTCGCCCCACACCGGCCCCAGGGTCGCGACGACGTCGTCGGGCAGCATCTTCATGCCGCCGGGGTTCACCTGCCCGCCGTTGCGGCCCGAGCATCCCCAGCCCGGCTCGCCGGCGTCGAGCACCGTCACGCGCCGGCCGGCGCGGGCAAGGTGCAGCGCGGTCGAGAGCCCGGTGTAGCCGGCGCCGACCACGGCCACATCGGCGTCGGCGCTCGATTCGAGGGGCGGACACTCGGGGCCGGGGGGCGCGGTGGCCGCCCACAGGCTGTCGGGCATCGCGGGCATCGATCGGGGCTCTTCGGGTGCGAGGCGCCTGGAAACGGCTCCGGTCGTGGCGTGTCGGCAGCGACGGCGGCTACCTGCGGCCCCGACACAGGCGGGAATGGATGTCGCTATCGCGGCACCCGCTCGAAATCGTACGGTCGTACCGGTTGAGCGCAAGGCGCGTTCCGGGCGAAGCGACCGGACACGACCCGCGGGAGCGCCTGTGCCGGAAGCACCGCCCGGCCGCCCGACGGCCGATCACCTCTCCGGATCCCGCATCGAGGCATCGTCGCGCGGGACGTGTCGCTTCGACGCCCGAACGAGGGCTGTCGGGAGTATTCACGCCGGCTCGATGCCCTGCCAGGCCCAATCGTTGTAGAGCCCTTCGCCGCGGAGCACCCACGGCGCCGTCGGGTCCGAGGGCGGATGCTCCCACACCGGGGCCGGGCCGTGGCGATGCGCATCGGCGACCATCCGCCGGCGGCGCTGGCTCAACCGGATCGCCGTATCCAGGGCGGGCACGTCCCAGGTGGCGGCGGCATGCCCTTCCAGCCGCTCGCGGACCTCCTGCATGTCCGTCCGCTCGGCGATGCTGTGCCGCTCGTGCGGATCGTCCTCCAGATCGAAGAGCAGCGCCGGCGCCCCGCCGCCGGTGACGAGCTTGTACCGGCCCTCCCTGACCATGAACATGGGGGCGGGCACGCCCTCGGAAGTGATCTCCGCGAACACCGGTGACGAACGCGCCGCCGCGGGGTCCCGGCACAGCCGCACCAGGCTCTCGCCGTCGAGCGGTTCGGGCGCCCGCGCGCCGGCGTCGAAGCCCGCCAGCTCGCACAGCGTCGGCAGCAGATCGACCAGCGAGACACACTCGCTCCGCCGGCCCGGCGCGAAGCGCGCGGGCGCGTGTACGATCAGCGGCACCCGCGCGCAGTGGTCGAAGAAGTGCTTCTTGAACCAGAGCCCGTGCTCGCCGAGCATGTCGCCGTGATCCGCGGTGAAGACGATGACGGTGTCGTCCGCGAGCCCGGTGAGTTCAAGCGTCTCCAGCAGGGTCCCGACCATCTCGTCCACGTACGACACGTTGGCGAGATAGGCGTGGCGGGCGATGCGCACGTGCGCCTCGGTGATCCCGCCGTCCAGCAGGGAGTGGTGGCGCAGCATCCGTTCCGTGTGGGGGGCGCGTTCCGGGGCCGGCATCAGCCCGGTCTCCGGCATCGGCACGTCCTCGTGGCGGTAGCGATCCCAGAAGCGTCGCAGGCAGTAGTAGGGCTCGTGGGGGTGGGTGAAGGAGACGGCCAGGAAGAAGGGCTGCCCGCGATCGCGCGCATGGTCGTGCAGCTTGGCGTTCGCCCGGTAGAGGACCGCCTCGTCGTGGTCCATCTGCACGCTTCTCGCGCACACCCCCGCCTTGGTGATCCCGCTCGAATCGTTGTTCGACTCCATGCGGGCCTCGCTCCAGCTCGGCGTCCAGGAGAAGTTCGTCGGGTAGAGCTCGGGCACCAGGCGTTCGTGGAAGCCGTGCAGCATGTCGGGGCCGACGAAGTGCTGCTTGCCGGAGAGGCAGGTGTGGTATCCGGCCAGTCGCAGGGAGTGCGCGATGGTCGGGATCTGGGCGAAGTACTCGGCGCCGTTGTCGTAGGCCCCGATCCGCGAAGGCAGCAGGCCCGCGAGCATCGAGAACCTCGAAGGGGCACACAGCGGAAAGTTGCAGTAGGCGTTCTCGAACAGGACGCCCTCTTCGCCCAATCTTTCCAGGTGGGGCGCATCGGCCGGGCCACCATGGCCGGGAAGCATCTGCGGCTTCATCTGGTCGGCCTGGATCAGCAGCAGGTTGGGCAGCTTTTGCATCACCTCCGGCTCCTCTCGTCGACCGATCCCTGCCGCAACGCCGCTTGTCGCAGGATTCGGCCGACCCCGTCGTCGTATCCCGTCGATCAGCTCCCTCGGCGCATCCGGGCCGGACGACACCCGCCCATGCCCGGGGCCGGATTCCACCGCTGGCGGGGTGGCCGGTTCCTGCCCCGACCCCGCGCCGGTCCGTGTCCGTGCATTCGCCCCGCCCTCCGCAGCCTGGCCGAACTCCGGCGCCGGCCGGGGCTGGCGAGGAGCCTCGTCATGTCGGGGCGTAACGGGACGGGGCATCGGCGAAGAGCGATTTCCACCGCCGCCGGGTGGGCCCGTACATTGCGGTGAAGCCGATCTCGCCCGCCGGCGCAGCCTGGGTCTCAGGGGTACTGCTTCTCCGGCGGCACGGCGACGCCTCTTGAAGACAAGAGCGCTTCCAGCTCGGCGAGACGCGCCTCCGCGGCCCGGCGGGCGGCAGCTTCCTCCCGACACGCCGCGACCTCCTCTTCATGCGTGCGCAGCTCCCGGCCCACCACCGGGTCGTACAGCCGCAGCTCACGACCCCGACCGTACAGGTACAACCCCAGCACCCCGCTCCACACACCCTCCTCCCCACCGCCCGGCACCCGCACCGGCCACAGCCGCTCGTACCCCCCGTCGACCAGCCGCATCCCCTGCAGCCGCGGCTCCAGATACTCCCCCCTCGGGTCGAACAGAAAGTACTCCCCCACCCCCAACCTCGCGTACAACGACCGCTTCCGCACCCGGTCCTCGCGCCGCGTGCCCCGCGACGTCACCTCCAGCACGAAGTCCGGCCCCTTCGGCTCCTCCCACAGCTTGTACACCTCCCTCCATCCCTCCTCCCGGTGCTCGTCCTTCACCGCCCCCAACACCACGAACACGTCCGGCACCACCGACGCCTTCGGATTGCCCTCCTCGTAGTAGAGGAAGTTGTCCCCCGCGACCAGGACGTCGCAGCGCTCGGCGAAGAACGCGCGCAAGGCGTCGAGCACGTCGTGGATGCACCGCCCGTGGATGAGGGTCTCACCCATGGGCTTGCCGTCCGAGCCGGGGTACTCGACGGGGACGAGAGGGTGAGCGGGCAGGGGGTCTCGCATCGGCGGGTCCTCCGGGACGGGGCGGGGAGGTCATGGGCGGGGCGTCCCGAACGACGGTAGCACGGCCCGGCGCGCGCCCTCAAACCGGGGCGGAGTGGGCGGGGCGGATGCGTGGGGTATCGGCTTCGCGGGGGTGTCGGACAAGCTCCGGCAGGCCATCGACGGGGTCCCGGCGCATCGGTGGGCTCAGCCGGGATTGTCCGGGGATCGAGTGTGCGCGGCATGGGCCCGAGGGCTCGCCGGACGTAGGCCGACGGCGCTTTGCCCGCTCCAACGCCGTCATCGCCGCCCGCGTCCGCTCGCCGATGAAGCATGACAAGGGCCATGGCGCGGATGGCGATGGCTTCGACGTTCGCGTGGCTCGCGGGCGGGCGGCGGGCGGGAATGCCGACCCCGAGCGTCGAATCCATCTCTTCGGTCCGCTGGTCCGGGTACGCCGTCACCGGTCGGCGCCGGCGGCAGGATCGCCGCTTGAGCGTCCGGGCAAATGCGAGCATCCGACTGTGATCGGTCTGGCTGCCGAGGGCGACCGGACAGGGCCGCCCCTCCATCGTCCGGCACCATGAATGCTCGCACACCACGGCTTCGACGGCGCTTCCGGCGCGTTCGGCAACCCCGGCGTCGGACAAGGCCCGTACCCCGTCTCCGGTAAAGAAGATCGAGAATCCGACGCCCTTTCTCCGGCAGGCGTCGGACAGTCCGCGCAGGCAGCCGCCGGCGTCGCGATGGGCGATCACGAACAGGAGGTTCATGCGCGTCCCTTCTTCTTCCGATGGATCATGAGGACGGCGCCGGCAGCCAGCGCCAGCGCCGCGAACGAAACGACGACCGCCGGCGGCGCCATCCGCCCGGCCCCCTCCGGCGGGGCGCCGAGACTTCGAGGGGATCGGCCGCGGAGGCCGTCCAGGTGGACCCTGGCGGGAGACGCCGGGCTCCGGGACAGGAGCCGGGCGAAATGGGCCACGGCTTCACGGGTGTCCTCGGCGAGGACCAGCCGGGAGCCGTCGTCGCGGCGATACAGCAGCGGGCCGCCGCCGTCCCGCGCATCGGACGCCCCTCCGGCTTCCGCCGCCGGGTCCGGGTCTTCGAGCCGGGCCGCGTCTCCGGCGCCGAAGAACAGGGAGACGTCCTCGTCCAGCGCGATGAGCTCGTCACGCATCGCCGCGGTGTAGAACCGGCTTCTCAACATGCCTGGAAGCCTGCCGGCGCCACGCCTTCCGGCACCGAGGAGGATCCGATCGTCTCCTCGCCAGATCACGACCCGGGATTGCCCCAGAAGGAAGACCATGCCCGCGACGAAGGCGGTGTCGGATTCGCTCCGGCCGAACACCACGACGGTCGCCGCCGGGTCCAGGCCGAACGCGCCGGCCAGCCAGTTGACGTCCCGGAAGCTCGCCGGCGTCCCGTCCGGGTGGAGAAAGTGCGATGGCGGCAGGCAAAGGGCGCCCCTGATGCTGTCCCCGACACAGAGATCCACGTTCCGGGTGTCGGCGAACACCGGGGATTCGAGCGCGGCGACGACGCTCAAGTCGCTCGTGGCGGAGATGGTGCCCGTGGCGGTCCGGGAGAGAAGAGCCATCGTCATCAGCACGAGGGGGCACAGCTTCGTCCCGGCCCTGCGCGGCCCCCCGGCGGCTCCGGTGGGCACGTCCCGGAATGAATCGACCCGATCCGGCCACCGGTCCATGGTCCCGTTCAGCATCCGCCGAAGTGCTTCTTCTTCGACGCCGCGCCGGCCGTCGCCGCCGGTGGCGGGTTCTCCAGGTAGTACCCGATCAGCTCGATCACCGGCAGCTCCCCGTAGCCGCTGCCCAGATCGACGAGGTCGAACTCCTCCATCGGCACGGGTGTCCTCGCCGCTTCCGCCTCGGCGCGCGACATGGACACATGGGGAAACAGGAGGGCGCAGACGATCACCACGCCGGCGAGCGACGCGATGCAGAAGATGAGGATGGATGGACGCATGGGCTCGAACCCTCCGGAAACCGGCCTACGTCATGCTGATGTACATGGCGTACATGGCCACGGCGAAGACGAGGATCTGGAAGATCGTTTCGAGATCCACGTCAGCCACCGGACTTGTAGTGCCTGATCAATTCGTCCAGATCGAGCGCCTCGCCGGTGTCGGGGTCGATCACCGGCGGCGTGAAGAACGGCGTCCCTTCCCGGGACTTGGCGAAACGATCCGCGGGCTGGATGAGCACGTAGATGGCGGAGGCCGCCGACGCCACCGCGACGAGGACGGAAAACACCGTGAGCTGGAGCTGTTTCGACACTATCGAGTCCGATGGTGGAGCGCGAATCGCGACGGGTCAATTCTTCTTCATCAGCACGTGCCAGCAGCGCGATTGGCGCAGGGTGCCGAGATGCGTTCCGTCGTTCCCTTCGATGATCGGCGGGAGGGCTTCCATGGACGTCGGGTTGTCCACCATCACCTTGATGACGTCGCCGGAGCCTGCCTTCCCGAGGGCTCCCCGAGTGAGAAGCTGGGGCCGCGGGCAGGAGTCGCCGATGCAGTCCACGACGGTGGCCACGCTGACGGCCTCGCCATTGTCGAGCACCACCCGATCACCCGACGGCCGGTCCGCCTCTTTCTTCCTTCTCCCGAACAGCCCCATGGCCGTGACTCCCTCGCAGACGGCGTGACGTGATGCGGTACGCGCTCGAAACGGGATGCCGATTCCGTCCGGCGGGGATCCGCGCCCGATCAGGCGGCGCCCGGCGCCCGTCCGGCGTCGGCGGAACGCTCCTTGCGCACGATGGCCCGGTAGATCGCCAGCAGCACGGCGAGCTGCACCAGCCCGAAGGCGATCGCGGGGATCCCGGTCTTCTCCTGCAACGTCAGCGCGTTCGCGTACCCCAATTGCAGGCCGTCGAGCGACGGCTCCCCGGACATCGCCGCCGGAGCGGGAGGCCAGTAGATGAGCGACCAGACCAGCGAGAAGACGAACATGCCCACGAAGGTGTAGATGAGCGCCCAGACCGCCCCCATGTTGCCTTCGCCGGACTTGACCCAGGTGGAGACGGTGCAGGCGCCGGCCAGCACCATTCCGATCCCGAACAGGAACAGCCCGGCGATCTGGTTGAGCCCGACGTCGAAGCGCATGGGGTTGCCTTCCCCGATGGTCAGGAAGCCGGTGAACCCCACGGTCAGTATCATCATCGCCACGAGCAGGGCCTTGGTGTTGCGATAGATCATCGAGGTCATCCACGACCACTGCCTGGTCGCGAACGACAAGAACCTCGCCTCGTGCCTGCGCGTGATCTGCCTGAAGTACGCCGAGGTGCTCCTGGAGAGCCGGACCGCGGACTGAGGCGCGGCGGCTGGCAGCCCGCGGCTCACCGCGCCCCGCCCTGCCCCTTCAGCGCGCGCACCGGCAGGGTGCCGCCGCCGAGGAAGCGTTCCGCTTCAGGATGCGCCGGGACGTGGAGGACAACGACCTTCTTCGCACGCACGGCGGAAACCTGGCCGCCGTCCTGCTCCGGCTGGAACGGGAGGACATCAGGCAGTTCGAGCTGATCCGTTCGTCAAGACGGTGCTCGCCGACCATCTGCGGGAATAATGGCGGCAGCGGCCGGTAGTCCCCGCAGGGATCACTGCCGGATCCGGCTTCAAGTGTCGCGAGGACGGTGGTTGACATGCACCTGACCCGTGGGATTCCATTGCCCGCATTCGTATGCGAATGCGCAACGCGCCCGTCACCGGGGAAGTCGCGTGGCTGAAATCCAGCTTCGGAACGTCACCAAACGATGGGGAGGCTTCGTCGGGGTCGACAACTTCGACCTGACCATCGGGGATCGGGAGTTTCTCGTGCTCCTCGGCCCCTCGGGATGCGGCAAGACGACCACCATGCGCATGGTCGCCGGGCTGGAGGAGGCCACCGAAGGCGACGTCGTGATCGGCGGCAGGGTCGTCAACGACCTCGATCCGAAGGATCGGGACGTGGCCATGGTGTTCCAGTCCTACGGCCTCTACCCCAACATGAACGCCTACGAGAACATCCGCTTCCCGCTGAAGGTGCGCAAGGCGGACCCGGCCACCCATGACGAGCGGGTGCGCCGCGCCGCGGCGATGGTGGAGCTCACGGACTTCCTCCATCGCAAGCCGGCGGAGCTCTCCGGAGGCCAGCGCCAGCGCGTCGCCCTGGCCCGGGCGATCGTCCGCGAGCCCACCGTCTTCCTGATGGACGAGCCGCTCTCCAACCTGGACGCGAAGCTTCGCGTCTCGACCCGCGCCCAGATCAAGAATCTCCAGCACGAGCTGAAGGTGACTACGATCTACGTCACCCACGACCAGATCGAAGCGATGACCCTCGCCGATCGGGTCGTGGTCATGAACAAGGGCGTCATCCAGCAGGTGGGGACGCCCAAGGAGATCTACGACCGGCCCGGGAACACGTTCGTGGCGGGGTTCATCGGCTCGCCCGCGATGAACCTGGTGGGCGGGCACCTCTCGAAGGGTGTGCTCACCGGGCCCAACCTTCGGATCGGGGGCCTCTCGGGGCCGGACGGCCCCGTCATCCTCGGATTCCGCGCCGAAGATGCCATGCCGGACGGTGGGCCGGGCGGCGGGCCGGCCGGAAGACCGGTCGGCGAGCCGACCGTAGGGTCGGGCGAAGGTCCCGGCCGGATCACCGCACCCGTCTACACGGTGGAGCTGCTCGGCGACGCGACCATGATCACGATCCGGATCGGCGATGCGCTGGTGTCCATGAAGGCGCACAAGGACCATCGCGTCCAGATCGGGCAGGCAGTCTCCGTCGTCGTGCCGGCTGCGGCCTGCCACCTCTTCGACCCCGAAACGGGCGCGAGGATCGAGACCCCATGACCGGCGAGGCGACGCATCGGACCGACGAGACGCGCATGATCCCGACGGGTCTCCCGGCTCGATCGGAGAAGATGGCGCCTCGGATTCCCGGCGGACTCCACCCCCACGGCCGGCGACGGGCCGTTGCCGGGAGCCGGACGATCGAAGCCGTCCGGAGGCTTGAAGTCGTACCAACCACAACCCAGTCAGGAAAGGAGAACGCAATGCTCAAGAGACTCGCGCTGGCGGGAGTGATCTCGCTGTCGGCCACCGGCGCTTACGCCGGATGCGCCTTCGAGAACCAGACCCCGCTCAAGATGCTCTCGGCCGGATTCGCGGCCTGGAAGGCCGTCTCCGCCGCCATGGCCGAGTGCGGCAACTTCCAGGCCGAGCTGGACCAGGAGTTCCGGGAGAAGCAGCCCGCGGCCTTCGCGGCGAACCCCGCCCTCTACCAGATCGGCGGCGTTGCAAACTCCACCATGGTCCCGCTGCTGAACCAGGGCACCATCCGCCCGCTCGACGATCTGGTCGCGAAGCACGGCCGGCACCTCGAGCCGCACCAGCTCATCCGGATCGACGGCAAGACCATGGCGGTCGCGATGATGGTGAACGCGCAGCATCTCATGTACCGCGAGGACGTCCTGAACGACCTCGGGATCGCGGTGCCGGCCACCTATGACGAGTTGCTGGCGGCGGCGGAGAAGATCAAGGCGGCGGGGGTCGTCGACTACCCCCTCGGCGGGACCTACAAGACGGGATGGAACCTCGCCGAGGAGTTCGTGAACATGCACGTGGGGATGGGCGGCTCGTTTCTCGACGGCGGCAACCGCCCGACCATCGACAACGAGCAGGGCCTCGCGGCGCTGGAGATGATGCAACGCCTCACCGCGTACATGGATCCCGAGTACCTGGTCTCGGACTCCACCTACGTCCAGCAGCAGTTCCAGCAAGGGAAGATCGCCCTCGCCAACCTGTGGGCGAGCCGGGCCGGCGCGATGGACGATCCGGCCGAGAGCCAGGTGGTCGGCCTGGTGAAGATGGCTTCCGCCCCCGCCGCGGTGGCCGGCGGACGGCCCGCCTCCACGTTGTGGTGGGACGGGGTGGTGTTCGCGAAGAACATGCCGGACGGGGTGGCCGAGGCCGCGTTCCGGGTCGCGATGGAAGGGCTCGACCGCGAGATGGTGGAGGCGAACAACGATGCCGCGGTGTGGCTGATCGACGGGTTCATGCCGACGCCGGTCTCCAAGGGCGCCTCCGACACCGCCGCCAACGGGGCCGTACCCTATCCGGCCAGCTCCGCGATGGGCCTGATGCACACCGCCCTGGGCAACGGCCTCGCCGACTTCCTGACCGGCGCCAAGGACGCCGCCACCACCCTGGCGGACATCGAGAGCGCCTATCTCACCGCGGCGAAGGAAGCGGGCTTGATCTAGGCGCTCCGGGAACGCCGATTCCCGGGGCATCGGGGAGTTCGTGTCGGACAGCGCATCCGCAACCCGAGGGACGGACCGGTGAAGTTCAAGACCTTCGCGGCCTTCGTCGGTCCGTCCCTCGCCCTCATGGTGGTCTTCATCGCCGCCCCCCTGGTGGGGGTCCTCTGGCAGAGCTTCCACCTCACCCAGCCGGTGTTCGAGACGGTGGAGACGGAGTCCTGCACGCCGGGATTCCTCCAGCAGATCTGCGTCACGGAAGAGAAGACCCGCCCCGTGCTCGACGAGAACGGCGAGGTCGTGACCGAGACCACGTTCGTCGGCTGGCAGAGCTACCGCAACGTCCTGGAGCCGGACCGGCTGTGGGAGGCGGTATCGGAGCGCCGGTGGCGGGACGTCCTCAACATCGACTTCTGGAAGGCCCTGCGGTTCACGCTGACCTTCACCCTGATCACGTTGCCGCTCGTCGTGCTCACGGGCCTCGGCATCGCGCTGGCGGTGAACAACGCGGTGCGCTCCATCCGGGGTCCGATCATCTTCGTCTCCCTGCTGCCGTTCATCATCACCCCGGTCATCGGGGCGCTGTCCATCCGGTGGCTGTTCATCGGCGACGGCATCATGACCGCGTTTCTCGAATGGTGGCTCGAACGCGACATCGCGATGTTCGCGCAGGGCTGGACGATCGAGATCCTGATGCTGTTCTACCGGGTCTGGCACGTGGCCCCGTTCACCTTCGTGGTGTTCTACGCGGGGCTGCAAACCGTCAACATGGACACCCTGGAGAGCGCGATCATCGACGGCGCCAGCCGCTGGGAGCGGCTTCGCTACGTCATCGTCCCGCACCTGATGCCGCTCATCGTCTTCGTGTCGCTCATCCACCTGATGGACGCCTACCGGGTGTTCGAGGAGATCGTCGGCTTCTCGAGCCAGGCCCACCGGATCTCGTTGCAGTGGCTGACCTATGACTTCCTGACACCGGACGACACCGGCAACCGCGCGGTCTCGCGCGCCTCGGCGAGCGCGATGCTCACGATGATCGGCATCGTGATCATCCTGATCCCCCTGCTGCG
This sequence comes from Gammaproteobacteria bacterium, assembly GCA_965204915.1. Taxonomy (GTDB): domain Bacteria; phylum Pseudomonadota; class Gammaproteobacteria; order HK1; family HK1; genus HK1. The sequence continues at coordinate 2,609,133 of OZ242023.1, forward strand.
GCGCACCTGGCGCGACCACCGGGGGACCCGCTCGTGAGCACGCCCGCGGCGCTGCGCCAGCCGCTCTCCCTGCGCCTCGCCTCGGGCGGGTTCCTCGTCTTCTGGTGCCTGCTCGCCTCCTTTCCGCTCTTCTGGATCATGGTGATGAGCTTCAAGGAGCCGGTGGACGCCTTCGCCTCGAATCCGCTCGCGGTCATCTTCGGGCCGGAGACCCGCGCCGGCGGCAAGGGGCTGTCGATCCTCGACGTCGCCGCCGGCCTCGCCGTCCTGTGGATCACCGTGCGGCTTGCGGTCCGGAAGCTGCCGGCCGCGGTGGAGCGCTGCTCGCCGAGAGGCTGGATCTGGCTCGGCTGGATCGCCGGCTCGCTCCTGTTCGGGCTGGCGTTCATCTTCGTCTTCTTCGTCGTCCTGCCGCCGATCCTCGGGATGGCGAACTCCTTCACCGGACCCCTCGGGACCCCGATCCTCGGACTGACCACGGAGCATTACCACGCGGTCTGGGTGGAGAACGAGTTCTACCGGAACTTCGTCAACTCCCTGATCGTCACCACCGGCGTCGTCACCATCTCCCTGACCGTGGGCACCCTGGCCGGGTACGGCCTCGCGCGCTCGGACTCGGACCTCGCGTTCTGGCTCCTGATCATCGCGCTCGTGTTCCGGGCGCTGCCCCACTCGGTGCTGGCGGCCGGCTACCTGCCGGTGTTCATCGACTCCGCGGAGATCCTCGGCCCGATGTTCGGAGACGCGGCACCGACGCTGTACGGGAAGCCCTACGCGGTCATCGCGGTGCTGGTGTCCATCAACCAGCCCTTCACCATCTGGATGCTGCGCTCGTTCTTCCAGAACATCCCGGCGGATCTGGACGAGGCGGCGCGGGTCGACGGCTGCACCCACTTCCAGGCGTTCCGGTGGGTGATCATGCCGGTCATGTGGCCGGGGGTGATCACCACCGGGCTGTTCAGCTTCCTGCTCGCCTACAACGACCTCCTGGTGACCTCGCTGCTGCTCGATGCGCAGAACCAGACCATGGTCCCGGCCATCGCCGGCTACTTCAACCGCGAGACGACCACCACGGACCAGGTCGAGGCGGTCGCCGCCGCGGTCTCCATCACCGCGCCGCTCTTCCTCCTGGTCATGGTCTTCCAGCGCCAGATCGTCAGCGGCCTGACCGCGGGAGCGGTCAAGGGATGACACGAGGGAACCTCTCGAAATCCACTCCAAGGCGCCGGGATCCTCCGGAACCCATCGATGGTTCGGGATGGAGGGACCATGACGGGGCCGGCGGGCGATTGCGGGAGATTCCCACGAGAGAGGACACGGAGGATGGACGGAGAGGAGATGAAGCGCCAGAGGCCCGAACAGGCCCTCCTCACCCGGGACACGGACCCGGGCAGGACGGAGGACACCCGCCGCGTCATCGAGGCGATGGTGGACGCGCTCAACGACCACCGCATCGACGACATCGGCGAGTTCTTCGCCGAGGACTTCGTCTGGCACGGCAACTGGGGCTGCGGAACCAAGCGCGGCCTCGCCGCGTTCCAGGACCACTGGCAGCGGCCGTTCCAGGCGGCGTTCTCCGGCAAGGTCGCGATCGACGAGGCACGCCTCTACATGGGGGAGTGGGCGGCCTGCTTCGGCGCCCAGCACGCCGTGCACAGCGGCGAGTTCATGGGCCTGCCCCCATCCGGCCGGAAGGTCGAGATCCGGTACATGGACTTCTGGAAGGTTCAGGACGGCAAGATCGTGGAGAACTGGGTGTCGGTCGACTTCGCCCACGTCATGGCCCAGCTCGGCGAGGACGTGTTCGGCGGGAAGGGATGGGAGGCGTTCGACCGCGGCGAGCGGGAGCCCCCGCGTCCCGCCGCCCCGGCCCCGCGGACGGCCGCCCCGCCCGGCTGATCCCGCGCGCTTCCGCACGCATTCCACGAGGAGGATGGCCCACTTGAAAGGCTTCGACCCGAAATACACGGATTTTCCCGACTACATTCTGGGGATTACCCGGGAGATCTGGGAGACGCGGCGCGTGAACGCGCTGCGCGGCTACTACGCATCCGACATCGTGGTGCGCTCGCCCGCCTCGCTCGTCATCGGCAACGAGGCGGTGATCGCGGCCACCATGGCCACCCAGGCGGAGCTTCCCGACCGGGTGCTGCTGGGAGAGGACGTCATCTGGAGCGGCTCCCCGGAAGAGGGGCTGCTCAGCTCGCACCGGATCCTCTCCACCGCCACGCACTCGGGGGACGGCGCCTACGGGAGGGCGAGCGGCAAGCAGCTCCGGTACCGCACCATCGCGGACTGCCACGCCCGCGACAACCGGATCGACGACGAATGGCTCATCCGCGACCAGGGCGCGATCGTGCGCCAGCTCGGATGGGATCCGGCCGACTACGCGCGCCACCTGATCGAATCCGAGGGCGGCCCCCACCGGTGCGTTCGGCCGTTCCGGCCGGAAGCCGACCGCAAGGGACCCTACACGGGCCGCGGCAACGCCAGCGAATGGGGTGTGAAGTACGAGGACGTCCTGACCCGCATCATGGAGGCGGACATGGCGGTCATCGCCTCGGAGTACGACCGCGCGTGCCGGCTCGAGTACCCGGCCGGCGCCGGTGGAAGCTCCCACGACTTCGCCGCCCGGTTCTGGATGGGCCTTCGCGCGAGCTTCCCCTCCGCGGTGTTCACCATCGACCACCGGATCGGTCGGGAGGACCCGCTGATGCCCCCGCGCGCGGCGCTCCGGTGGAGCCTGCGGGGCCGCCACGACGGCCGGGGACGATTCGGCGCCCCGACCGGGGCCGACGTCTACCTCATGGGCGCGTCGCACGCCGAGTTCGGGAAGTGGGGCCTGCGCCGGGAGTACGTGCTCTACGACGAGGTCGCGGTCTGGAAGCAGATCCTCCTGCACACCGGCGCGGTTCCTGATGCGGCGTGCCCTCCCGGCACGGCGCAGCAGGTGGAGTGACGACGTCTCCTGGAGTGGCTGCGGGACCCGCGCGACGACGGGCTGAAGCGCGCGTTCGCGGACCGGGTGCGGAGGCTGGCGGGGCGTCCGGCGCCGGATGAGGTAGAGTTGGCGCCGGCGGAGACGCTGGCGGGAGTGAAGATGACACTGGAGGAGCGGGCGGCCGGGTGGCCTCGGCAGACGCCCGCGGAAATGGATCGACGGATCGTCCGCTACGGCGAGCTCGTTCCGTGCCGTAGCGCATTCATCGACGCCCATACCCCCGGCTCCGACCGGAAGGAGAACTTCACCATCATCGGAGCCGGCGTCGCGGAGAGCGCCGGCCAGCACGTCCACATACGGGAGACGCCCGGGTTCAACGTCGGCGCCGCCGGCCAGCCGCCGGGGTGCCGGAACTCCCTGCACCTGCACCGCACCGCCGAGGTCTTCTTCGTCCTCAAGGGCCGCTGGCGCTTCTTCTGGGGGCGCCGGGGGACCGCGGGCGAGGTCGTGCTGGAGGAAGGCGACGTCTTCGACATCCCGACCGGCATCTTCCGCGGCTTCGAGAACGTCGGCGCCGACTACGGCATGCTCATGGCGATCCTCGGCGGCGACGACGCGGGCGGGGGGGTGGTCTGGGCGCCGCAGGTGCTCGAGGAGGCGCGGGCCCACGGGCTGGTCCTGGGAGAGAACGGCAGGCTCTACGACACCGGCAAGGGCGAGGCCCTGCCGCCGGGCATCGGTCCGATGCCGCCGCTGGACGACGAGGCGCTGGCGGCGGTCCCGGAGCCCGGCCCGAACGAAGTGGTCCGCGATTTCGTCGCTCGTTACCGGGACCTGACGGCGCTCGCCGGAGACCGGCCGTGCACCGTGATCGGCAGGGAGGGCGTCATCCGGGACCGTCCCGGCTTCGAAATCCAGCTCCTCACCCGCGGGTCCGTTCCGGACCGGGCCTCTGCGACGGATCGCCACGAGGTCCTGATGGTGATGCGCGGCCACTGGCGCCTGTCGTGGGACGGAGGCGAGAGGGTCCTGAACCCCGGGGACACCTGCGCGGTGCCGCCCGGGCTGCGGCGGCGGCTCGCTCCCTCGATGTCGGGCGAAGCGAGCCTCTACCGCGTCACCAATACCGGCGATCCGGCCGGTCCGACGCGCGGGTGGACGTAGCCAGGATGGCCGGGCACGCCGGCGAGCCGTCGCGCCGGCCTTGCACGCGGTCCGACGTAGCGGCGCACGAGTGGAACGTCGAGTGCAGTGTTCGGCGAACGCGCGCGCGGGTGGGCGCAGCGACGCCGGTAGCAAACCGATGAATGGATGCTGCATCGGTCCCACGTACGGGCCGGCGTAGCAGCCGAAACCGCCGGCCGCCGGCCAGCACCGGCCGGGCGCCGGTTCGACCCCGATCCCGACGCCTTTCGGGCCGCACCGTCCCACGGGACCTTCCAGACCAACGGAAAACGTTTCGATGACCACTCGATCCGCCGGGCAATCCCGAATCCTCGCCTGCAAGCGCACACTCTACCGCGCTCTGTACCACCTCGCCGATTCCGGGACCCACGACCTCCGGGAGCGGCTCGCATCGCTCTACCGCTCCGATGCCGTCTGGCGCGGCTCGCATCCGCTCAACGACGTGTACGGCGTGGATGCGATCGACGAGGCCGTGTGGCGACCGCTCAAGCGATCCTTTCCCGACCTGGAGCGGCGCGACCTGATCCTCGCCGGAGGCCGGTACGAGGATCGGGACATGGTGGCCGCGATGGGCCACTACTGCGGGACCTTTCGCGAGAGCTGGCTGGGGATCCCGGCGACGGGGCGGCCCGTCTACATCCGCTACGGAGAGGTGCACCACGTCGAGGACGGGAAGATCGCCCGGTCGTGGTGCCTCTGGGACGTGCTGGACGTCATCCGCCAGGCCGGCTTCTGGCCGATCGCCCCGAGCCTCGGGACCGAGGAGATGTGGCCCGGCCCGATCACCGCCGACGGCATCGTGCTGGCGGAGCAGGACCCGGAAGAATCCGCCGAGAGCATCCGCAAGATCCTCGCCATGCACGGCGCCCTCGCCGATTTCGACGACCTCGACGTACTCGACCGCACGAGCCTGCTGACGATGCCCCAGAAGCACCACTGGCACCCGAAGATGATGTGGTACGGACCGGCCGGGATCGGCACCACGCGGGGATTGCAGGGGTTCGTGGACTTCCACCAGCTACCGTTCCGCGTCGCCTTCCCCAACCGCCAGGGCGGGGATCAGTGGAACGACCACCCCGAGCTGAAACGGCGGCTCGGGGGCGGCCACTACATCCACGTCGGCGACGGCCCCTACGCGGTGACCGGCGGCTGGCCCTCCGTCTACGCGGTGCACAAGGGCGGCGACTTCGTCGGGGTCGGGCCGACCGGCCGCGAGGTCACCATGCGGGTGATGGACTTCTACCTCCTCCACGAGGGCCTGATCCGGGAGAACTGGGTACCCCTCGACATGCTCGACCTCCTGATGCAGATGGACGTGGACGTGCTGGATCGGATGCGCTCGCACTTTCAACGCAGTGCGTGGAACGGTTGATGCGGCGGGGCCCGCACGCCTCGCCCGTCGCGCATCGCCTCCCCCCTTGCGGCCGCAGGGCGCCGGCGGGCACGGCGAACCGGGGCTCACCGAACGCGGTGACCGGCTTCGTTCCGTACAGGCATTTCGAGGCTCGGGCCCGGAGGGTTCGGGCCTCTACTTGCTCACCCTTCCCACGGTCCGACCGGTCCCCCGCCTTGTCGCTCAACCCTCCCGCATCACGGAAGAGGACATGCGCCCGCTCGATGTATCGAGTCGTCGAACCGCACCCGTGACGGTATGCATGGGCCGCCCGGCGCAACGCGCGCTCATGGCCGGACACGGCTCGGTGCTCGCCTCGTTTCCATCCGCGCTGTATCTCGAAAGCGCGGCGGGGATCGCCTGCCTGGTGTCGCCGCCGACGCCCCGCGGCCCCCTCAACGTGGTTCTGCGCGATTTCAAGCCTGGGGCACCGGTACGGTCCGGAGCGGCTTGGCGAGCCGACGGGGCCACCCTCGCGATCGACGGGCTCGGCGCGTTCCCGATCCCGGCTCATGACGAGTGGTCTCCCCCGCGTCCTCCCTCCCTCCGCCCGGCCACCCTCCTCGCCGGACTCGCTTCGATGCGGGCCGCACTCGCGGCGCGCGTACCGCGCGGCGAAGTGCTCGCCCACGTCTTCCGCCTGCTCCCCGAACCCTCGGGGGCCCGGGCGCCCCGGACCGCATCCCGGACCGGGCCTATCGACGCGCACTTCGCGCGGGCGGTGCCGGCCCTCTCGCGGTGGCTCGAGGACGCGCTGGCCGGTCGAGACGCATCGGCCCCCGGGCCGGTGGCCGACCTTCTCGGCGCGGGACACGGCCTCACCCCATCCGGTGACGACTGCATCGTCGGGGTCCTCGTCGCGCTGCACGCGCTCGGGGAGCGCGGGGTCGCGGCATCGACGGCGGATGCGGTCGCCCGGCACGCACCGCAACGCACCAGCCGCCTGAGCGCCGCCCATCTCGACGCGGCCTGCGCCGGGGAGGCGATCGAGCCGGTGCACGCGGCCATCGAGGCGATCGCCGGCAACGCATCCCCCGGACCCGTCCTCGATGCGCTCGAGAAGTACGGACACGACTCCGGGTTCGACGCGCTCGCCGGGGTCCTGGTTGCGGCGAGCGCGATCGCGCACGATCGTGCGCGCACGATCGCGCATCCGCCTCGAACGTCCGCCGGCGCCGCCGGGACGGGATAGACTGTCCGGCAAATACCCCGGTCCATCGGACATGAGCCACACCGCCACCAGGGGCATGGTCGTCGCCCCCCACCACCTTGCCGCCCAGACCGGGCTCCAGGTACTGCGCGAGGGCGGCAACGCCATCGAGGCGATGGTGGCCGCCGCCGCCACCGTCGCCGTCGTCTACCCCCACATGAACGCCATCGGGGGGGACGGGTTCTGGATCGTCCGCACCCCGGGGGCGGAGCCGGTCGCGATCGATGCGTGCGGCGGGGCCGCGGCGCGGGCGACCCCCGAGTGGTACCGCTCCCGCGGGCTCGACGCCATCCCGGCCCGGGGGCCGCTGGCCGCGAACACCGTGGCGGGCACGGTGTCGGGATGGGAGGCGGCGCTCGCGATCGGCAAGCGCTGGGGCGGCGCGCATTCGCTCGATCGGCTGCTGGCCGACGCCATCCACTACGCCGAGCACGGCGCACCGGTCACCGCCAGCCAGCACGCCAACACCCTCCGCAAGCGCGCGGAGCTGGAGGCCGTTCCGGGGTTCGCGGAGCAGTTCCTTCCCGGGGGCACGGTTCCCGCCACGGGCGACCGCTTCGTGAACGAACGCCTCGGACGGACGCTGCGCCTGCTGGCGCGGGACGGACTCGATTCCTTCTACCGCGGGCCGCTGGCGGGCACGATCGCCGCGGATCTGGCGCGGGCCGGCAGCCCGGTTCGGGCCGGGGATCTGGAGCGCCACCGCGCGCAGGTGAAGGCGCCCCTCCGGCTCGCGCTCCGCCCCGGCGCCGCGTACAACTTCCCGCCCCCCACCCAGGGTCTGGCGTCGCTCATGATCCTCGGCATCTTCGAGCGCCTCGGCGTCACCGAGGCGGAAGGGTTCGCGCATCTGCACGGACTGGTCGAGGCGACGAAGCTGGCGTTCATGGTGCGGGACCGGGAGATCACCGATCCGGCGTACATGCGCAATCCGCCGGAGCGGTTTCTCGCTCCGGACGCGCTGGACGCGGCGGCGGCGGCGATCGATCCGGCCTGCGCGATGGAATGGCCGCGGCCCCCGAGCGCCGGCGACACGGTGTGGATGGGCGCCGTCGACGGCGAGGGCCGGGCGGTGAGCTTCATCCAGAGCGTGTACTGGGAGTTCGGCTCCGGCGTGGTGCTGGAGGAGACCGGCATCCAGTGGCAGAACCGCGGGTCGAGCTTCAGGCTCGAAGACGGCGCCCTCAACGTCGTCGCGCCGGGCCGCAAGCCCTTCCACACCCTGAACCCGGCCCTGTTCCTGTTCGACGACGGCCGCACGATGCCCTACGGCACCATGGGCGGCGAAGGGCAGCCCCAGACCCAGGCCGCGGTGCTGACCCGCTACGGATACTTCGGCCGGGATCTCCAGGAGGCAGTCAGCGCCCCGCGCTGGCTGCTCGGCCGCACCTGGGGCGAGGAGAGCACGACCCTCAAGCTGGAGTCGCGCTTCGACCCCGGGATCGCCACCGCCCTGGGACTCTGCGGGCACGAAGTCGAGACGGTGGGCCGGTTCGAGGAGATGATGGGCCACGCGGGCGCGCTGGTGCACCATCCGCAGGGGGTGATCGAAGGCGCCGCGGATCCGCGCGGCGACGGGGCCGCGGCGGGGTTCTGAGCGCCGGCTCCGGGCCACCGCGCGGGACGTTTCGACCCGTCCGGGCCGCCCCCGCGCAACGGAGCGCCGAACCTCCCGTCCCTCGGAGACCCGGGCATCCACGCAACCCCCGGAGCTTCCCCTGACCGCACGACGGAGCGGCCGGCATCGGTGGCGGGCCGGGGCGGTCGGCCCGGAACCATGTCCGGGACCACCTTCGCGATCACGGAATCGATGGAGATGCCGGCCCGATGACGCCAATCCGCCATCCGCATACCGGTGCGCTGTTCCTCGTGATGTCCAACGGGCTGACCGCCACCGTGGATGCGGCGGCGAAGTACATGAGCCCGAGCCTGCACGGCGTGCAGGTCGTGTGGGGGTACTCGTTCGCCATTGCGGTGCTCGTGCTCGGGTACGCGGCGGTCCGGCCGGAGCCGCTTCGCGCCGCGTTCGCCACGCGGCGTCCCCTGCTGCAATTCGGCCGCGGCGCGCTGCTGTTCGCCACCATCTCCATGCTGTTCGTGGCGCTCGCCTACATGCCGCTCGCCGACGTGATCGCCATCTCGTTCGCCGCACCGCTGTTCATCACCTTGCTGGCGGCGCCCCTGCTCTCGGAACGGGTCGGGGCGCATCGTATCGGGGCGGTGGTGGCCGGGCTCGCCGGGGTCGCGATCGTGATGCGGCCCGGTCCCGGCGTGTTCGACTGGGCGGCCTTGCTCGCCCTCGCGAGCGCGCTCTTCTTCGCACTCTTCCAGCTCGCGACCCGCGTGCTCGCCGCCACCGAGTCGCCGTTCACCACGCTGCTCTACACCGGCATCGGCGCCCTCGTGTGCAGCAGCCTCGCGGTTCCCTTCTTCTGGACGCCGGTATCGGCCTTCGAGATCGCGATCTTCGCGGTCATCGGCGGCCTCGGCGTCGGCGCCCACGTGTGCATGATCCGGGCCTACGCGTTCACCCAGGCGTCGTTCCTCGCTCCGTTCAACTACGCGAAGCTGCTGTGGGCGGTGGCGCTGGGGTACCTGGTGTTCGGGGACGTGCCGCGGCTTCACGTGGCCGTGGGGGCCGCGGTCATCGTCGCGAGCGGGCTCTACATGCTGTACCGGGAGCGCGAGCGGGCCTGAACGAAGTGGATGCGGCCGTTCGGGACGCCGTGCCGTATCGTGCCGCGGCATGGCCCCGACCTTGCAGGCCGGCGTCCTTCGAGTACGCGCGCGTCGTTCAGTGCGCGTCGTTCAGCTTGAATCGCCGGACCGGGCGGCGTACCGTGCCTGGACCCTTCACCGCGCCCGGGCGCCGGACAGCGAATGTAGAGGCACGCCGGATGATGCAGCCGTTCCTGACCACCTCCCATGGAGTCCTCTACGATGCCGACTGCCTCCGGGTGCTCGAACGCATGAAGTCGGAGGTCATCGACACCGTCTTCGCCGATCCTCCGTTCAACATCGGCAAGGACTACAAGAACGGCTACAACGACGCAACTGCACGGACCGAATACCTGTCCTGGTGCCGCCGGTGGATCCTCGAGTGCTGCCGTATCCTGAAACCGGGCGGAGCGTTCTTTCTCTACGCCACGCCGGAGCTTGCAGTGCAATTCGCTCCGATCATGGGAGAGCGGCTCGACTTCAGGCACTGGATTGCGCTGACCATGAAAGGCACTTGGCCACGCGGGAAGAAGCTCTATCCGGCGCACTATGCCCTTCTCTACCATACCCGCGGCACGCCTCGCGTATTCAACAAGCTCCGCTTGCCGATCGAGACCTGCCGGCACTGCGGCGGTGAAATCCGGGACTATGGAGGCCATCGAGACAAGATGAACTCCGCGGGGGTGAATCTGACGGATTTCTGGACGGACACCTCTCCCAATCGCCACGCGAAATTCAAGGTCCGGCCGGGCGTGAACGAATTGAAGCCGGTGATACCCGAACGGGCCATCCTGATTTCGACCCGTCCGGGAGACCTCGTCTTCGATCCTTTCGGAGGCGGAGGCTCCACCTACCAGGCAGCGGAAAGACTGCACCGCCACTGGATAGGCGCCGAGCTCCACGACTCGGCGCATATCCGCAAACGCATGGAAGAGGTCCATCCGTTCCTTTCCCGGCAGGCGCCGTGTTTCGATTTCGAGGAGCTGTTCATCCACGAAGACAAGCCGGATCGGCTTCTACGGAAGATCGAGGGAGAAAGCGTGCAGGCTCGGACTGTCGCATATACCCGATTGTTGCACTAAATCAAAGGTTGCACTCAATCAAAGCCTGTCATTTCCTCGGTCGAACCGGGGGCAGGCTTCGCGACAATCCGTCGTTCCCCCGCTTGCACCCGCGGGGGCAGGCTCCGCGAAAGCGGAAACCCACTTCGATACAGTCTTTCGTCGATGTCCGCATATCCGGACCCGGACGGGGAGATACCGCATGAGCCACCTCGACACCGAACCGCTGAACGCCGCGCTCGGCGCCCGGATCACCGGCCTGGACCTGACGGCGGAGCTGTCCGATGAAGACGTGGAGGCGGTCCGGGAGGCGATCGACACGTACTCCTTCCTCTGCTTTCCCGACCAGCCGATGACCGACGAGGCCCATCTCGCGTTCACCCGCCGGCTGGGCGAGCCGGAGGCGGAGCACGTCACCCTCGGCAAGACCGGACAGGTGGTCTGGTTCGGCACCGTCGGCAACGTCGACGACGACGGCAGCAAGCAGGACAGTGCGCACGCCCGCACCCGCTACCAGCGCGGCAACGAGATGTGGCATTCCGATTCCTCCTTCCGGCAGGTGCCCTCCTTCGTCTCCATCACCCACGCCTACGAGGTGCCGGGGGAAGGCGGCGGGACCTGCTTCGCGAGTATGCGCAATGCCTACGCCAAGCTGCCGGCGGAGATGCAGGCGACGATCGATCCGCTGCATGCGATCCACGACTACGTCTTCTCCCGCAGCCAGGTCGCGCCGGTGGACCCCGCCCACGCCGCCTCCCTGCCGCCTGTCGAGCACAAGCTGGTGCGGACGAACCCGAGGAACGGCCTGAAGAGCTATTACGTCGGCTCTCATGCCCGCTCCATCGTCGGCTGGTCCGGGATCGAGAGCCGCAGGCTCCTCGACGATCTGCTCCGGCGCGCGACCGCGCCCGAGGACGTCTACACGCACCAGTGGAGGGCCGGCGACACGGTGATCTGGGACAACCGCTGCCTGCTGCATCGCGGGGCGGGCTACGACGCCGACCGCTGGCGCCGCCGGATGCGCCAGACCCGTGTGGCCGGGGCCGGCCCGACCCTCGAGGAGCCATGAGGGCGGCGCCGACCGCCGGCAACCGGGTCCCCACCGTCGCCCGCACGCCATCCCGGATACACGGAGCCACGAGGATGGCGCCGGCCGCCTGCGATCGGGTCACTGCCCTCGCCCAGACGCTTCCCGGGCATCCGGAGCCATGAGGATGGCGCAAGCCGCCGTCGGTCGGGCTCCCACCGTCGGCCAGGCGCTCGCCCGGGCGCGCACGGCGCTTGAAGCGACGAGCGGGACGGCGCGTCTCGATGCGGAGGTCCTGCTCGCACGGGTGCTCGGTTGGAGCCGCACCCGGCTTCTCACCCATCCCGGTGCGTCCCTCGATCCGGCCCGCGTGCGGCGCTTCGAGGCCCTGGTGGAACGCCGGCGCGACGGCGAGCCGATCGCCTACGTCACGGGCCGCCGGGAGTTCTGGTCGCTCGAATTCGCCGTGACCCCCGACACCCTCATCCCGCGTCCCGAGACCGAGCACCTCGTCGAAGCCGTCCTCGAGGTCGTTTCGGCCGGCGACGCCGCGGCCATCGCGGACGTCGGCACCGGCACCGGAGCGGTCGCGGTCGCACTCGCGCGGGAGCGCCCGCGATCGTTCGTCCTCGGCACCGATCGTTCCCCGGCGGCGGTCGCGGTGGCGCGAGCGAACGCGATCCGGCTCGGTGCCGGCAACGCTTCGTTCGTCGTCGCGGACGCCTGTGCGGCGCTGGCGCCGAACCGCTGGTCCGTCGTCGTGTCGAATCCTCCCTACGTCGCCGAGAACGATGCACACCTCACGGCCGGCGACCTGCGCTTCGAGCCGCGGGAAGCGCTCGTCTCCGGTCCGCGGGGGCTGGCCATGCTGGAGACGCTCGCGCGCCAAGGGCCGGCGCGGCTGGTGGACGGGGGCTGGCTGGTGCTGGAGCACGGCCGCGACCAGGGGCCGGCGGTGCGCGCCCTCCTCTCCGGCGCGGGACTCGGAGCGGTCGAGACGATCCGCGATCTCGCGGGGAACGAACGGGTGACCCTGGGGCGACGCGCTCGCCGAGGCGATGATTGCGGTGATCCATCTTTACCGCACCATCTGGAAATGTCTTGAAGATCAATATTGTCATGTCGATCGAATTCCATGTACCTCGAGTTTCGGGATTCGCTGACCGAAATGGATTCCCGCTTTCGCGGGAATGACGTCATTTCAGCGAGACGCGTTGCCTTTTAGCTGGCCGTCATTCCCGCGAAAGCGGGAATCCATCGCCTGATTCAGGCATTTTGAATCCCGAAACTTGAGCATGTACGAACCTGTCTCGAAATTGGATTTCACTGCATCCGCGTGACCGAAAGGAATTTGGGCGTCATGAAAATCAATGGGTTGCCATCATGCTTTGATGGTCCATGATCCCGGATGGTGATTTCGAGACAGGTTCACGGCACTCCCTCGGCGGTAGCGGGCAAGACGCCCGCTCTCACGGGAGATCCGGCCCGTGGCCCCGCTTGCCTCACCGGTACTCGCTACTATCCACCCGCCCTCTTCCGCACCTTCCCCCAAGTGTCGCGTAGCGTGACGGTGCGGTTGAACACCGGCGCCCCCGGCGCGTGGTCCCTGGAATCGGCCACGAAATAGCCGAGGCGCTCGAACTGGAAACGCGCGCCGGGGCTCGCGAAGGCAAGGGAGGGCTCGACCACGGCGGACTCCAGCACTTCCAGCGAATCCGGGTCGAGCTGTTGCGCGAGGCGCTCCAGGTCGTGATCCGGCGCCGGGTCCCGGAACAGCCGGTCGTAGAGCCGCACCGTCGCCCGCACCCCCTCTCGCGCGCAGACCCAGTGGACGGCGCCCCGGACCTTGCGGCCGTCGGGCGCCCTGCCGCCGCGTGATCCGGGGTCGTAGCGGCCGCGGATCTCGACCGCCTCCCCGGTGCGGGGGTCCCTGACGACGCCGGTACAGGTCACGAGGCAGGCATAGCGCAGCCGCACCTCCCGGCCGGGGGCGAAGCGGAAGAACTTGCGGGGCGGGTCCTCCATGAAGTCGTCGCGCTCGATGAACAGCTCGCGCGAGAAGGGCAGATCGCGGCCGCCCAGCGAGGGGTCCGATGGATGGTTCGGAGCCTCGAAGGTTTCAGCCGCGTCCTCCGGATAATTCTCGATCACGAGCTTCAGCGGACGCAGCACCGCCATCGCCCGCGGCGTCACGGGGTCGAGGTCGGCCCGCACGCAGGTCTCGAGCTGCTCGAACTCCACCGCGCCATCGTTCTTGGTGACTCCGATCCGCTCGCAGAAGTCACGCAACGCCCCCGGGGTGAACCCGCGCCGCCGCATCCCCGCGATGGTGGGCATCCGCGGGTCGTCCCATCCGCTCACGTATCCGCCCTCCACCAACAGGGTGAGATAACGTTTGCTCATGACGGTATGGGTCAGGTTCAGCCGGCCGAACTCGATCTGGCGCGGCGGCGACGGGACCTCGAGCACTTCGAGGAACCACTCGTAGAGCGGCCGGTGATCTTCGAACTCCAGGGTGCACAGCGAATGGGTGACGCCTTCGATCGCGTCCGACAGCGCCTGCGCGAAGTCGTACATCGGATAGACGTGCCAGACGTCGCCGGTCAGGGGGTGCGGGGTGTGCACGATGCGGTAGATCACCGGGTCCCGGAGGTTCATGTTCGGGGACGCCATGTCGATCTTCGCCCGCAGCACGTGGGCACCCTCCTCGAACTCGCCGTCGCGCATGCGCATGAAGAGATCGACGCTCTCGGCGGCCGGGCGGGAGCGGTAGGGGCTGTCGCGGCCCGGCTCGGTGAGGGTGCCCCGGTGAGCGCGGATCTGCTCGGGGTCGAGGCTGCATACGTAGGCGTGCCCCGATTCGATCAGCCGCACCGCGTAGCCGAACAGCGAGCCGAAGTAGTCGGAGGCATGGCGCAGGCGTTCGCCCCAGTCGAAGCCGAGCCAGCGGACGTCGCCCTGGATCTCCTCCATGAAGTCGACCCGCTCCTTCGTCGGGTTCGTATCGTCGAAGCGCAGGTAGCACGCGGCTCCGGGGTAGTCGCGCGCGATGCCGAAGTTCAGGCAGATCGACTTGGCGTGCCCGACGTGCAGGTAGCCGTTGGGCTCGGGCGGAAACCGCGTCACGACGCTTCCCGGGACCTTGCCCGCCGCGACGTCGGCGTCGATCGCCTGGCGGATGAAGTTGGCGGGTGCGGCGCCCTGCATCGCCCGTACCGCCGCACGGGAATCCTTCGTTTCAGCCATTCCTCGCTCCGGGTCCAGTAGGCGGGCGCATGGTACCGGTACCGTCAACCACGTGACACGTCTTGTTGGTGAGCCGACTTCAAGCCGTTATACTGCGCCGCGCTTTGCGCCGCTCCGGCATGTACCGGCCGGGAAGTGCGGCGCCGGGACGAATGAACACTTGCCTCGATGCCTTCAGGACAGGGAACGGATGAAACGCAAGACACTGATCGGCGCGGCGATGACGGGAATCGCGCTCACCTTCGCCACCCCCTTGCATGCAGCGGGAGACGCCGCGAAGGGGAAGGTGAAGGCCATCACCTGCATGGGCTGCCACGGGATTCCGGGCTACCACAACGCCTATCCCAACTACCCGGTGCCGCGGGTAGGCGGGCAGCATCCCGAGTACATCGTCGTCGCACTCAAGGCGTACAAGTCCGGGAAACGCGACCACAAGACGATGCAGGCCCAGGCCGCATCGCTCAGCGAGCAGGACATGCGGGACATCGCGGCATACTTCGCATCGGCGGCCAGCGAATGACCGCACGCTCGAACGACGACACGCCGGCGCCGAAACACACTCGTTCCACACGTCTCCCGGAGGTTCCGATGATCCGCATACCCCTCGTTCTTGCCGCCGCGGCCGGCGTTGCGTTCTGGCAGGCGGCAACCGCCGCCGGTGATCCGGCGGCCGGCAAGGAGAAGGCCGCACAGTGCCAGCAGTGCCACGGGCTCGACGGCAACGGCCCGACCCCCCAGTTCCCGAAGATCGGCGGGCAGCATGCGAAGTACATCGTGCAGTCGCTCAAGGACTACAAGACAGGGATGCGGCAGGACCCGGTCATGGCCGCTTTCGCGGCAGCGCTGTCCAAGCAGGATCAGGAGGATCTGGCCGCCTGGTATGCAAGTCAGGGCGGGGGGCTCTACACCATCGATTTCAAGGAGTAGCCCCGGCGTATACGGCAGGGCCCGGCCCGGCTCGGGCGATCTGGGCGTTGCGCGCGCGTCCCGGGCCCGGTAGCACCACATGTACCCCGACACGCGGCGGACACTTACGCGGCGGATGCTTACGCGGGAAGCGAATTGTGGGTCCCGTCGCAGAACGGTGCGCCGCCGGTGCGTTTGCAGCCGCAGAGCCAGACCTTCTTCGACTCGGCGAGGGAGAGCTTCATCGGCGTGAACCCGGTGTCCTTGTGCGAGCCGTCGCAGAAGGGCTGCCGGGACGATCTCCCGCATCGGCACCAGAAATACTCACCGGCTTCCAGCTCGGCCCCGTAGGGGCCACGTTGCGCAATGACTGGCTCGTTCATTTCGATCCGACTCCCGTGAGGTTCGAGGGTATTGCCGGGACCGGCCCGATCCCGGACCCGGGCATTCGTCCCGGCGCACGCTCCCGATCATATCCCGGCGGGCGCATGGATCGTGGCCTTTCCTTCCGGGGCCGGGATCAGCCGGATGGGGGCCGGGTTCGTTCTTCCAAACGCCCGCGAAGCTCGCCACGCAACTCGGACAATTCCCGGGCAAGGCCGTGGTGGTCGTCGGCCAAGCGATCCAGCCTGCTCCTCATGTCACGGAAATTCTCCGCGACTTCATCGAACTTCCGGTTGACCCCGTCGAACTTCCGGTTGACTTCATCGAAATTCTTCCCGATGTCGTCGAACTTCCTCCCGACGTCGTCGAACTTCTTTCCGACGTCATCGAACTTCTTTCCGACGTCGCCGAACTGCCGCTCCATGTCGTGGCGCAACGACCGCAGCATCCGCCATGTAAGGCTCCCCAGGGCCACGCCCACGGCGAGAATCGTCCATGCTTCGGGGTTCATGCTCGTTTCCCCAGCCTCACGTCCTGCTCGGACCCGTCCAGCCGCCCGATGCTCGGCAGTATAACCCCGCGGCCGGCCGAATACCGTGCGTCCAGCCCGATTCGGACGGCCTCCGGAGGCACTCGTTCGTAGGCGCAGAGCGCTTCGTGCGGTCGAGGGCACGCTGTCGAGCGCGGTCATCCCTGGTCCACAGGTGCGGGCCGGTTCAAGGGACCGATACCGGAACGGACGTGGTTCCTCCGGGGACGGCGCAGCAGCCCCACCGCGGGCGGGAATTCCGAGGGTTCGGCACAGTCGAGCGTATCGATCCGCTCAACCGTTCCGCGGGCACGGGCGTCAGATCCGCCGGCCCTCCAGCCGTTCGCGCAACCGTTCGACGTGGAACCGCGCGCCGCGCGCGCGGGGATGGATTTCCAGCACCTTCTCGAACGCCCCGAGCGCGCCCTCCTCGTCCCCGCGTTCGAGAAAGATCAGCCCCATCCCCGAGATCGCCCCGAAATGGCGCGGCTCCAGCGCGAGGGTGCGCTCGATGTCGCGCACCGAGTCTTCGTACCGATCCATCAGGTAGTAGACGGTCGCGCGCTTGTTCCAGGCTTCCGCGAACTCCGGCGCGGCGAGGATCAGATCGGTGAAGCGCTCGGCCGCGTCGCGGAGCCGGTTCGCACCCATGGCTTCGACGCCTCGCGCCATGAGCTCGTTCAGCGCCCGATCGCCCCCGTCGAGCCAGATCCCCCAGATGGCGCCCTCGATCGGGAGGGCCTGCTCCGGGTTCGGTGCTTCGGCCAGCGCGGCGAACAGCCCCGGGAGGCGCGGGTCCCGCTGATCGGCGGAGGCGTCCGGCGGTCCGGCGAGCGCAGCGGCCAGCAGCACCAAGGCGGGTACGAGTGCACGCAGAGGACCCGCCTCGCAAGCGGCCGTCCGGCCCTTGGACGTACGCCTTCGGCTTCGGATCAACTCCGCGTCTCCTCCGGCAGGTGTGGAGCCGGGCTCCGCGTCCGGCCCGGGCAGTCCGGGGGCGTAGAGCCGGCACACCGCGTTCCGGGCTGGACGCCCATTCGCCTCCGAATCCGCAGCAGCGATTCCGGCGGGCTCCGGATCATCGCATGGTCACCAGCTCTTCCGCGCTCGTCGGATGGATCGCCACCGTGTCGTCGAGGTCGCGCTTGCGTGCGCCCATCCGCACCGCCACCGCGAAGCCCTGCATCATCTCGTCGGCGCCTTCCCCGATCACGTGGCAGCCGGCGATGCGCTCGTCCTCGCCCACGGTGACGAGCTTCATCGCGGTCTTGCGCGGGTGGTCGGAGAATGCGTGGTACATCGAGTTGAACCGGGTCGTATACACCCGCACCGCGTCGCCGTGCCCGGCCCGCGCCTGCGCCTCGGTCAGGCCGACGGTGCCGATCGGCGGATGGGTGAAGACCACGGTCGGGATGCAGTCGTAGCCGAGCCTCCGATCCGCCTGTCCGCCGAACAGGCGGTCCGCGAGCCGCCGGCCCGCGGCGATGGCGACCGGGGTCAGTGGCGCCCGGCCGGTAACGTCGCCGATCGCGTAGACGCCTTCGGCGCCGGTGCGCTGGAACTCGTCCACGACGACCGCACCGTCCGGCGCGGTCTCCACCCCGGCGGCGGGGAGATCGAGGGTAGTGGTGTTGGGTTTGCGCCCGACGGCCCACAGCACCGAGTCCACCCCGTCGAGCGACGAGCCGTCGGAGATCCGGACGGTGAGCGCGCCGCCGGGCCGCTCGTCGCGTTCGATCCGCGCCAGCGTGGCCCCGGTCCTGATCTCGATTCCATCGGCGGCCAGGGCGGCCATGAGCTCTGTGCCCAGCATCTCGTCGAAGGCGCGAAGCACCCGATCACGGCGCAGCACCATGACGACCTCGCTGCCGAGCGCGCGGAGCATCCCGGCGAGCTCGACCGCGATGTACCCGCTGCCGGTGACCACCGTCCGGCGCGGGCACTCGTCGAGCTCGAAGAAGCCGTCGGAGGTGATCCCGAGCTCCGCTCCCGGCGTGGGCGGGACCGAGGGTACGCCTCCGGTCGCGATCACCACGTGGTCGGCGGTGAGGCGCGCGCCGCCAGCCTCGACGGTGCGCGGCGCGACGAAACGGGCCGTGCCCTCGTAGCGCGAGACCCCCGCGGTCTCCAGGTTTCGCGCGTAGATCCCGTTCAGCCGCGCGACGTAGGCGTCACGGGCACGCCTGAGCGACGGCCAACTGAATTCCTCGCGGGAGATACGGAAGCCGTAGCCCGCATAGTCGTCCAGAGCGTGGCCGAGGGACGCGGCGTACCACATCAGCTTCTTCGGGACGCAGCCGACGTTGACGCAGGTGCCGCCCAGCCGCCCGTGCTCGACCACCGCGGCACGCGCCCCGTAGCTCGCGGCCCGGATCGCCGACGCGATCCCGCCGCTGCCGCCGCCGATGGCGAGAAAATCGAAGTCGGCATCCTTCATGTGTCAGGGATTTCCCATGCTCTGCACGTCCCGGCGCCGGACCGGAGCGATCTCCAGGCCGAGGTTCAGGATAGTGTACCGCTCGATGCCCGAGAGGGCGGAGAGCCATCCACGGGTCTCCGGCCGGGGGTGGAAGCGGAAGCGAAAGCCCCATCCGCCACCGCCCTCCCCTTCAGGAAACACGAAGCCCGACGCCTCGCGCCCCGGCCCGTCGATCGCTTCGTGCAGAAGCTGCCGGAGCCGGCCCCTGGCGAAGAGGCCGCCCGCCGCCGGCCGAGCCTGCACGAAGGGCTGGCGCTCCCCCGCGCCGGGGTCGATCTCGAAGCCGTCCCGCTTGGCGGCGGCGGGCCGGACTTCCAGCGTCCGCATGTCGAGGCGGTCCCCGTGCTCCAGGTAGCTCAAGCGTGCGCCCGCCAGATGGAATCCTTGCACGGGGTCGGGCGTCTCCAGGCTCTGATTCCCGTATTCGCTCCGGCTCTCGGACCCGCTGCGGCTCTCGGCTCCGCTTCGGCTCTTGGACCCACTTCGGCTCTCGGGCTCGTTCCGGTGCCCGGCCTCGTTCCGGCTCTCGGCCTCGTTCCGGTGCCCGGCCTCGTTCCGGTGCCCGGCCTCGTTCCGGCTCTCGGTCCCGTTCAGGCTCCCGGAGAGGTCGAGCAGCAGGACACCTCCCGCACCGACGACCTCCAGCCATCCGTCTTCGATCACGGCGGCGGTGTCGGCGCCGACGCCGAGCCCGCGCTCGATCCCGAGCTGGCGCATGGCCACCAGGATCTCGGCAAAGCGCCCCGCGGTGAAGGCGTGCTGGTCGACGAGCCATCCCTCCCCCATCAGCCCGAGTCCCCGATGGAGCCGCGCGGGAGCGATACGAGCTTTCGCGAGCGCTTCCAGCGCGTCGATCCCGGTGAACAGCCCGTTGATTCCCGGGACGCCTCCGACGACGGCGCCGCCCGCCGCGTACATCTCGGCGACGGCGGCGGCCATCGGGGTCGGTGAGCCGTCGGCCCGAAAGAGCACCTCGGCGAGGCGTTGCGGCGCCCCGCCGACGAAGAAGACCCCCGCCGCTTCGCGTACCTTCGCGACCAGCGCCGGATCGCCGGTCGCATGCCGGTGCCCGACCCCGAACTCGGCGGGATCGACCGCGACGGGAAGAAGCTCGGCGAATGCACCGTGACGCTCCAGCGCACGCTGCGCGAAGCCGCCGTAGAGCTTCGGCCGGTCGCCGGCGGCGGCGATGATCACCAGCTCCGGGGCCTGCCCGGCGATGCGGCTCCAGACCTCGCGCTGGTTGAAGCGCAGCACCCCGCCGACCAGGATCACGGTTCCAGCGCCCGGCTTCGGCTCCGGGACGCCCGGCCGCGGCCATCCGAGCCACAGGAGCGCGAGCAACAGGAGCAGCGTTCTCCCCGCCGGCCCGGACTCGGACTTCGCGCGCGGGGCCACGATGCGAACGCGCGCGACGAAGGCGCGCGGATCCCCGAACGCGCGGGTCCGGGCGCCGAAGCCGGAGCACGGCCGGTTCCGTGAATGGGCGGTGCCGAACATGGACGTTCAGCCGCCCCAGACGGTGATCCGCGCATCCTGGCGCGGCAGCACCGTGGGCAGGGCGTCGAGGTGCGAGAACACCGCGTAATGCCCGGATCCGAACAGATGCGGCAGCCAGGCCCGCCCGCGCCGGTCGATGGTCAGGCCGAAGCACTGCACCCCCCGCACGCGGCTCTCCTGCAGCGCGCGCCGGGTGTCTTCGAGGACGTAGCGGCCTTCGTAGCGGTCGGTCGGGTCGTGGGGGCGGCCGTCGGTGATCACCAGCATCAGCTTCCGGGCGCGGGCGCGCTCCTGCAAGCGCCCGCCCACGTGGCGGATGGCGGCCCCCATGTGCGTATAGCGGCTGCGTTGATCCGCATCCCCTGTCCGTCCCTCCCGATCAGCGATTCAGCAGCGTGGGGCCGGCACGCCGCTCGGTTTCCATCAGGTCGGTGGCCTCGAACGCGTTGAGCACGAAGAGCGCGATGACCACGAAGACCACCAGCAGCACCAGAGGCAGACCGACACGCAGGAAACGATCCATGGCGACCGTGGCTCCGCTCCCGCTCGTACCCGTATCCCGCCTTCGATCCCTGAACCCCGAACGGCCTCACCGCGGTGGGGGGTCGTTGTCGGGGGTGTCTTCCGCCCGCCCGCGCCCAGCGGCTCGCTCGTGCCAGGCGGCTCGCCCGTTCCAAGCGAGGGCGATCATCACCAGGAAAGGGATCAGCACCGCTGCGAGAAACACGAAGTACAGGGTCCAGGGTACCGCCAGGGACATCTTGACGTAGACGTAGGGGTTGTCCTGGCACCACCCGGCGGCGCCCGGCAGGAGGGAAAGCAGCGCCAGCCACCGCGCACGGTTTCCCCCACCCTCGACGACACCGCCACGTGCCGGCCGGTGGCGGCCCGCGCGCAACCGTCCACGGTTCACGTCAGGCATGGCCGTCTCGTCGCCGTCCGTCTGCGGCGCTGGCCGGGACACCCACGATTCCGCGCAACGGAATCGCCAAGCGATTGCGGCAGCGGTCGCCGCCCACACCCGGACATGGCTACGCCGCGTCCTTCAGCAGCCGCTGCATCTCGCCCTCCAGCAGGGCGATCTCGGTCTGTCCCGGAAACACCCTGGTGACCCTTCCCCCACCGTCCACCATGAACGTCCACGGCTCTCCGGTCACGCCCCACTCGACCCAGACCGCGTTGTCCTTGTATCCGTCCACGTGGATGAACGCGAACCGGTCACCGTGCTTCTCCTGCATGATCTGGACGCGCACGATCTGGTCCACGCACATGGTGCAGTGCTGGGGCGTGCCGAACACCACGAGGAAGGGCTTGCCGCGGTCGAGCAGGTCGGCGATCTTCCAGCGGTACAGGTCCACCCTGGTGTCCATGGTCGATACCCGATGCCAGCTCGCCGGGTCGGCCACGGTACGGTTGCTGCTCCTGGGCGCAAGGTCGCCGACCCCCACCTTGGCGCGCAGCATGCCCTGCCCGGCCCCCTCGCCGCACCCGGCCAAGGCGGCGCCCGCGATGCCCAGGGCCATGGCCAGCAGCGTTGCGCGCCCTGCCCTCGTGATTGACATCGGCGGCAAGGCGCCTAGACTCCCGCGCACACGTTCGCGGATGAATCCCTGCATGTCCGGCATCGGCGGACCTCCTGGAGGGGAAGGAACATGGAAACAGTCAGCTTCGGCATCAAGATCGCCCTGATCGTCTTCGGCCTCGGGGGCGTCGTCGCTCTGGCGATCGTGCCCTGGGCGTGCATCGGGACCGGACTGTACGACAAGGACAAGAAATATCAATGAATCGATTCCCGTCCCGCAAGCCGGCCCTGGCCCGCATCAGCGCGGATCGATGATGCGGCCGTCGACATCGAGTTCCCGCAACGCCGCCAGATAGGTTACCAGAGCGTCCATCTCGCCGGCCTCCAGCGAGTCGTAGGCGGGCATGCGCAACCGGTAGGGCCTGTCGCCGACGCCTGGCCGGGGCGATCGCAGATACTCCTTCAACCAGAGATCGTCCCGCCGGCTGCCCACGCCGTCCAGCGCCGGCCCGTAGCCCGTCCCGTTGCCGAACAGCTCGTGGCAGGAGAGGCAGCCCTCGCGCCTGAAGATCCTCTCCCCGGCCATCGCCGGCGCCGATTCCCGGTAGGTGAAACGCACCGGGGGCGGCTTCGAGTAGATCATCGCTCCGACGAGCGCCGCGCAGACGGCGATCACGGCGGCGGCGATCAGAACGACTTTTTCCGCGAGCCGGAGCTTCACGATGGTGGCCCGGACGCGCCCGATCCATTTGCACGAAGGCCGCCAGCCGCTGCTTCGAGGCCGGCTTTCGTCGCGGCGCGTTCCCCCGGCCGTAGCCGGGGGCAGCCGTCGCCACGGGCGATGGCCTTCGCAACGGCTTCGGCGTGCTTTCGCTCGATGCCGGGCTCCGACCCCGCGGGATGGGGCTGGCGGGGCCGATCGGACCCCTTGGTCGCGAAACGGATGGCCGCACCCGAAAAGCCGACCGCATGGGCCGCCTTTCGGTCGGCTGCCTCCGGACAGCCCTTCCACGATGCCGGCGTTCGGGTCACGTCCTCTGGCTTCCGGATGACGCACGCCGGCCTCCAGGAAGGCGGCGGGGTCGATTCGACGGGTGGCCGGCGACACGCACCCGCGCCGCGGCCGCCTCCGGCATTCAGCCGCCCGCGGCGCGGGCCTCGGGCCAGAACGGACCCATGATCGGTTCGCTGCCGGCGACGGTGGTGCGGCGGAGCACGCGGCGGTATCCGGCGTAGTCGTACTCGATGGCGCGGTGCAGCAGTACCCGGTTGTCCCACATCACGAGATCGCGGGAGCGCCAGCGGTGGTAGTAGCAGAACTCGCCACGGCCGGCGAAGTCGACCAGCCAGCGGTGGAGCGCGACCCCCTCTTCATGCGTTCCGCCTCCGATCTCGAGACTGGTGTTCGACGTGAAGTAGAGGGAGCGTTGCCAACCGCGGTCGGGATGGACGCGGATCACGGGGTGGGTGACCGGGGGCAGGGCGTCGCGTTCGTGGGCCGACATCGGCGGAAGACTCGGCTCGAGCCGCCGGATCTCGCCGTACGAGTGCACCTGGTGGAGCGGTTCGAGCCTGCGCTTCATCTCGTCCGGAAGCGCCGCGTAGGCGGCGAGCATGTTGGAGAACCCGGTCTCTCCGCCTTGCGCATCCTCCGGCAGCACCTCCACGCCGTACATGATCGAGGCCAGCGAGGGGATGAACCGGTACGAGCTGTCGGTATGCCAGCGTGCGTTGTTGCGCTGGTAGACGACCCGTTCATCGGCCTCGGAAAGGTGCTCCCCTTCCCGTGACACGTTGGCCACGTGGTAGACCTCGACCTTGTCCTTGGTCTTGTCCTTTTCCGGAAATTCCTCGAGAGGTCCGAACTGCTTCGAGAACGCGACCATCTCGTCGTCCTCGATCCGCTGGTCGCGGAAGCAGAGCAGGTGGTGCTCCCGGAATGCGTCGCGGACCACCTGCATCGTATGCGGATCGAAGGGCTTCGAGGCGTCGAGTCCCACGATCTCGGCCCCCAGAGCCGGAGAGAGGCGCCGGATCGAGAAGCCGGGGTCGATGGCCTGGGCGGTGGACATGGCGTGCCTCCTGCGCTGATGCGGGTTTCCGGGGCTTCACGAACATTCGCGTCGCGCCCGGTCAAGCGTCGCGGGATCGTGTGGGAGACGATCTGCGAGCTTCCCGGAACGCCCTTCGTCGCCCTTCCACCGATGGGCGGGGACAGACCGCTTCCGTCGCCCAGTCTCCGCGAGCTTCCCGGAACGTTCTTCGCCGCCCTTCCACCCGCGGACCCCGCGCCTCGGCGATTATCCCGATCCCCCGGACCGCACGAAAGCCCTGTGGTGGAGCTACGGCAGATCGCGCCGACGGCCGCGCGCCGCGAGCTCGCGGGCCGAGGCCGCGAATCACCCTCGGAGCAGACCCCCTACCCTCGGGTTTGAACACAGTCCACTCTTACCGGCTCTCGCCTATCATCAACACACTGGCGAAAGCCATCAACTGTCCACGAAAACGGGGTAAGTCCAATGTGCGCACGCCTGCCTGCCACGTCCCCCTTCTCCCCGATACCGCCCTCCCCCGCCGCCACCGCGAGCGCCCCGGCCGAAGAGTTCGAGCAATGAACATCCCGGTCATGGCCGACTTCGACCTCGCGGGCCGGCGGGTACTCATCCGCGAGGATCTGAACGTCCCGATCCGGGACGGCGCGGTGGCGAGCGACGCCCGAATCCGGGCCGCGCTGCCGACGTTGCAGCAGGCCGTGCAGGCCGGGGCGCGGGTCATGGTGACGTCGCACCTCGGGCGCCCGAAGGAAGGGCAGCCGACCCTCGAATTCTCCCTCGTGCCGGTGGCCCGCCGCCTCGGCGAGCTGCTCGGGCGCGAGGTCCGGCTCGTGCTGGACTGGCTGGACGGGATCGACGTCGAGCCCGGCGAGATCGTGCTCTGCGAGAACGTGCGCTTCCTCGTGGGCGAGAAGGCGGACGACGAGGCGCTGGCGCGGCGGATGGCGGCGCTCTGCGACATCTACGTGATGGACGCCTTCGGCGCCGCGCATCGCGCCCATGCCTCGACCTGCGGCGTCGCCCGCTTCGCGCCGGCGGCTTGCGCCGGTCCGCTCCTCGCGGCCGAGCTCGAAGCGCTCGGCAAGGCGCTCGCGCGGCCCGCGCGCCCGCTCGTGGCGATCGTCGGCGGATCGAAGGTCTCGACCAAGCTGGGGGTGCTGGAAACGCTCTCGGAGCGGGTGGATCGGCTGATCCCCGGCGGAGGCATCGCCAACACCTTCATCGCCGCCGCGGGCCACGAGGTGGGCGCTTCGTTGTACGAACCCGAGCTCGTCGAGCAGGCGGCCCGCATCCGCGCCGCCATGCGCCGGCGCGGGGGCGACGTCCCTGTCCCGAGCGACGTGGTGGTGGCGGACACACCCTCGGAATCCGCCGCCGCCACCGTCAGGGCGGTGGACGCGGTCGGCCCCGGCGAGATGATCCTGGACGTCGGCCCAAAGACCGCCCGTGCGTATTGTGAAGCCATCGAATCTGCCGGCACCGTGGTGTGGAACGGGCCGGTGGGGGTCTTCGAGATGGCGCCCTTCGCGGCCGGCACCCGCGCCATCGCCCGCGCCATCGCCCGTTCGCCGGCGTTCTCCATCGCGGGCGGCGGCGACACCCTGGCGGCCGTCGACGCCTTCGGAGTCGGTGACGCCGTCGGGGCCGGCGGCGGGATCTCGTACGTCTCCACCGGCGGCGGCGCCTTCCTCGAATTCCTCGAAGGAAAGACCCTCCCCGCGGTCGCGGCGCTCGAAGCTCGCGCCGAAGGCTGACCCGCATTGCCAGGGGCATCCCGGAGTATCGTATGACGAGTCCGCGTGACGAGGCAGCCGGGCGCCGGTGGCGGCGGAACCTGTCCCGCGCCGGTCCGGTCTGACCCCGGAGACAGGCCCGGAGACACGCCCGGAGCCGAGTTCGAACCGTGGAGGATGGATCATGGCGCGTACGGCAACCTGCCTTGCACCGGCCACACGCGGGATCGCGGTACTGGCACTCTCATGCGTGCTCATCGGCACGTGGCCGCGGCCTGCCGCCGCGCAGTCCGCCGCGGAGCCGGATCTCATGTCCATCCTCAGCGCGGTGGTCGCGGTCGAAGCGCTGGTTCCGGACGACGCCCGCACCGCGGCGATCCTCGGCGAGGAACGCCTCGGGACCGGCGTCGTCATCGACGGCGCCGGGCTCGTCGTCACCATCGGCTACCTCATTCTGGAGGCCACCGACGTATGGGTCCGCACCGGAGGCGGGCAGCGCGTCCAGGCCGACGTCCTCGCCTACGACCATGAAACCGGCTTCGGGCTGCTGCGGGCGCAGGCCCCGCTGGACAAGGTGGTGCCGATGGCCCTGGGCGACTCCGATGCGCTCGTGGCGGGCACGCCGGCGGTCATCGCGTCATACGGCGGGCCGGGCGCCCTGCTCCCGGTGGTGACCGTGTCCCGGCGCGATTTCGCGGGATACTGGGAGTACCTGCTCGAGGATGCGATCTTCACGAACCCGCCGTACCGCTTCTTCGGGGGCGCAGCGCTGATGTCCACCGGCGGTCGACTCGTCGGAGTCGGCTCGCTCATCGTCCCCGACGCCGCCCCGGAGCCCGCCCCCGCCCCCGGCAACATGTTCGTCCCGGTTGCGCGGCTCAAGGCGGTGCTCGCGGACCTCATCGTCACCGGACGGTCGGCGGCCCCTCTGAGGCCGTGGCTGGGGGTCTACGCCGAAGAACGCGAGAACGGCAAGGTCGTGGTGTCGAGCCTCGCCGACGAAGGACCTGCCCTGACCGCGGGCATCGAGCCGGGCGACGTCATCGTCTCGGCCGGTGATGCCGAGGTGCACGGCCTCGCCGACTTCTACCGCAAGCTGTGGCATGGCCGCAGACCCGGCGATCGGGTGACCCTCACCGTGGAACGAGACGGCGAGTCCCGCAGCATCGACGTCCTCGGCGGAAACCGCTACCGGTGGCTGAGGCTCGGATCGCACCCGTAATCCGCTGGACCGTAATCCATTGGAATGGAATGCCTCGCGGTCCCGTGGCGACCCTCACCGTGGGACCGGCGGCGGGTCACGCAGGATCGACGGCCCCGGCGCAGGCCCCCGGCGCAGGCCGCTGCCGGCGGCGGCTCGGGCCGCACCCGGGATCCGAATCGGAATCCCCGCGGCAGGCGCGATCTCCGCCCAATGATGCCGCTCAGGCCGCCGCGCCCGTGATCCGGTCGGAAGCCTCCCGGTACTTGCGCGAGGTCTGTTCGACGATCTCCCTGGGGAGCGCCGGCGCCGGGGGGGTCTTGTCCCAGTCGAGGGTTTCCAGGTAGTCGCGCACGAACTGCTTGTCGAAGCTCGGCGGGCTGGCGCCGGGCGCGTACCGATCCGCGGGCCAGAACCGGGACGAGTCCGGGGTCAGCACCTCGTCGATGAGCACCAGCTCGCCGTCGGCGTCGAGCGCGAACTCGAACTTGGTGTCGGCGATGATGATGCCGCGTGCCGCCGCGAAATCCGCCGCTTCCCGGTACACGCGGATGCTCGTGTCCCGGACCCTTTCGGCCAGCCCGCGGCCCACGAGCGCCGCCGCCGCCTCGAAGTCGATGTTCTCGTCGTGGGCGCCAGCCTCGGCCTTGGTCGAGGGGGTGAAGAGGGTCTCGGGCAGCTTGTCGGCCTGCCTCAGGCCGGCCGGCAGGCCGATCCCGCACACCTTCCCGGTGCGCTGGTAGTCCTTCCAGCCCGAGCCGATGAGGTAGCCGCGGACGATGGCCTCGATGGGCAGGGGAACGAGGCGGCGCACGACCATGGCCTGGTCCGCGATCGAGGCCCGGACCCCGGCGTCCGCCACGAAGTCCTCGATCCCGACCGGCGCGCAGTGGTTGCGCACGATGCCTTCGATGCGCGAGAACCAGAAGCGCGACAGCTCCGTCAGCACCGCGCCCTTGCCCGGGATGGGGTCCGGGAGCACCACGTCGAACGCCGACAGCCGGTCCGTGGCCACGATGAGCAGATGATCGTCGCCGGCCGCGTAGATGTCGCGCACCTTGCCGCGCCCGATGCGCTCCAGGCCGGGGACGTCGGTTTCGAAGATGGCGGTCATGATTGCTCCTGTCCGATGCAGTCGGGTCCCAACGTTCCGGATTCACGCGTTCGCGGGAATGACGGCCGTCGTGGGGTGGATTCCCGCTTGCGCTGGAATGACGGGGAGTGGCGCCCCGGACCTGCTCCGCCATTCCCCCGGTCGAGCCGGAGGCAGGAGAATGACGGCTTGCGCGGGAACGGCGAGGATCGGGAGTCGTCGTCCATGCTCGTGGCTTCTACCGCGAACCGCGGCGTGAATCCATGCCGCCCGGCCCGGCATGGCCGGAACCGGGGGTCCGTTCGCGAACAAGGGGCCGCTCACGCACGTCTTCGACGTCTTGCATGGGATTCGATTGCCCGGGGCCGAAGGAGACGCCGCGGGCGAGGGCCGGGAGGTCGCCGTCGAATCCGGATGCGAACCGCATGAAGCCTGCCTTGAGCGGCGGGAGCCGATCGGTCAGGCCGAGCCCGGTCTCGCGCAGACGGCGCACCGGGGTCCAGGGACTGGAGAACAGATGCCGGAAGCCGCCCAGCACCGCCTGCATCAGGGCGTTGTGGCCGCGCCGCCAGCGCTCGTAGCGGCGCAGTGTCGCCCGCGACCCGACGTCCCGCCCGAGCCCGCGCGCCCGGCCGACGACCTCGGCGAGGGCCGCCGCGTCGAGCAGCCCCAGGTTCACGCCCTGTCCCGCGAGCGGATGCACGACGTGGGCAGCGTCGCCGGCCAGCGCGACCCGGTCGCGGACGTAGTCCCGCGCGTGCAGATGGCGTAACGGGAACGACACGCGGGGACCCGGCGCGCTCACCGCGCCGAGCTTCCATTCGAAGGCGTCGGCCACCTCGAAGCCGAAGGCATCGGCGTCGAGCGCACACAGTTTCGCGGCGTGCCCGGGGGTGGTCGACCACACGATCGACGAGGCTCCGTTCGCAAGAGGCAGGAATGCGAGCGGGCCGGTGGGCAGGAAGCGTTGCCACGCCGTCTCCCGGTGCGGCATCGCGGTGCGCACCTCGGCCACCACCGCCTCCTGGTGGTAGTCACCCTCGGTGATCCCGATCCCCGCGAGTTCGCGCACCCGCGAGCCGGCACCGTCCGCGCCGACGACGAGCGACGCGCGCAGGCGCCGATCCGCGAGCGCGGCCCCCGCCTCGCGGCGGTCGAGGCCGTGCCCGGCCACGGCCTCGCCACCACCGAACGAGAGTCCGGCCACCGCCTCGCGGCCGTCGAGGGTGAGCCAGGCAAGCTCCGCGCCCCGATGCCATTCGACGTTTGGCAGCGCCTCGATGCATCGCTCGACCGCCCATTGCACCACCGCGTTCTCGATGACGTGGCCAAGCGCCGGCTCGCCGATCTCCGCACTGTCGAAGTGCACCCCCCCGGTGCGTTCCCATACGTGCATCTCGCGCATCGGGCCGATGCGCTCCGCCGGCAACGCCTGCCACGCCTCCAGCGCCCGCAGGATACGCTCGGAGGCCAC
Source organism: Gammaproteobacteria bacterium (assembly GCA_965204915.1). Lineage (GTDB taxonomy): Bacteria > Pseudomonadota > Gammaproteobacteria > HK1 > HK1 > HK1. The sequence goes on from OZ242023.1 coordinate 2,638,789, forward strand.
GGTGAACGCGCTGACCCGCGTCCCGTACTCCGGCCCCGGGGCCGCGGCCCGATCGCTCGATCGCTCGACCACCGCGACGCGCAAGCCCATCTCCCCCAACGCCAAGGCCAGCGTTGCGCCGACGAGTCCGCCCCCCGCGACGACCACGTCGTATCTCGGGTCATGCCTCATGGCCATGCCGTGTCCCGGATGATCCGCTTCTCGAGACAGCCCGGGTTCCAGGGCAACCCGTCTCCCAGGACGACCCGTTTTCCAGGACGGCCCGCCTCCCGGGACGGCCCGTCCCTCATGGACGTTGCCCGAGTGCGAGCCTCGGTGTCCGGCCCGCGAATCCCATCGCATAACGGGCCAGCGCGCGCTTCAACGGGGGTGTCCGGTCGAGCGCGGCGAGCGCCGGTGCGCGCAACGGCGCGAGGGGAGAGCAGCGGTGACCGAAGATGCCGACCAGCGCATCGGTGAACCGCGCGACCGTGGCGTGGTCCGGAGCGCGCCACCGCCGGTAACGCTCCAGGGTCGAGGCGTCGCCGGGCCCGCACCCTTCGCGGCGCGACTCCACGATGGCCTCGGTCAGGCACGCGACGTCGCGCATCCCGAGGTTGAACCCCTGGCCCGCGACCGGGTGCAGATGGTTCGCGGCGTTGCCGATCAGCACGGTCCGATCGGAGACGATGTGCCGCGCGCGCACGAGCTTCAACGGGAACGTCATCCGCTCGCCGGTCGAGGCGAAGCCGCCGAGGCGTCCCGCGAACACCGCGTCGAGCGCCTCGGCGAAGTCCCGCTCCGGCAGCCCGGCAAGCCGGTTCGCCTCGTCTTCGTCACGACACCACACCAGACCGTAGTGCGTCCCTCCCATCGGCAGCAGGGCCGCCGGGCCGCCGGGCGTGAACCGCTCGAACGCGGTGCATGCGTGGGGGGCGCGTGCGGTCACCACCGACGCGATCGCGTGCTGGCGGTAGTCGCGGACCGTGGCGCCGATGCCGAGCGCTTCGCGCAGCTCCGAGCGCCCCCCGTCGGCCACCACCAGCAACGAGGCGCTGAACGGGAACGATTCGCCCCCGGCTTCGCCGGCCACGCGCGACGTGACCCGATCGGCGGAGACGCTCGCATCGGCGATGCACCCGACGGTGCGATGGATCACGCCGCGCCGCGCCGTCGCATCGTGCGATGCCGCTCTCCCGGAGGACGTCGCTGCTTGCGGATCGACGTTGCGCCGTGCCGCCGCATCGCGCAACGCAGCCTCCTCGGGAGAGGCCGCGACCTGCCGATCGGCATCGTGTTGCGCCACCGCATCGCGCCGCGCCGCCGGCCCCGTGTGGAAGGCTCCGGCCTGCCGGTGGACACCGCGCCGTGCCACCGCATCGCGCAACGCCGTCCCCAGCACGTCGGCGGCGGCGACGCTGCCGAAGCGCGCGACCCCGCATTCGGCCGCTTCCAGCCGCACCGCCCCGAACCGGCCCGCCTCCGAGACGTGGATCGATTCGATGGGGGTCGCCCGGGAATCGACCGCCTCCCACACCCCCAGGGATGCAAGCACGTGCTGCGAGGCAAGGGAGAGCGCAAGCGGGCGCGGCGCGAACGCCGGGGACGATTCCGCGGCGCCGGCCGAAGGATCCGCCAGCAGCACCCTCGACCCCGAGTCGGCGAGCGCGCAGGCCAGCGTCGCGCCCACCGCCCCGCCTCCGGCCACCGCGACGTCGTACCGGGAGCCGGCGGCGGGCCGTGCGGTGTCAGTCCGGTCCGGCAATCGACTCGACCTCGCCGGCCGGCTTTGGCGGCGCCGCGCCCGGCGCCTCGTGGCCCGATCTCGTCATTGGAACGCCCTCCTCGACGAGGCCGCGGCAGGCGCCGGCGGCCGGGATCGCGGCCTGAACCGGCGATCGGCTCTTCGTCAATTCATGCCGATCCGCGGATGCCGAGGCCGGCCATGGTCAGCCCGAGCCGACAATCGCCTCGATCTCGTCGATCGACTTCGGAGCCGCCGAGGTCAGCACCTCGCGGCCCGATTTCGTCACCGCCACGTCGTCCTCGATGCGGATGCCGATGCCGCGCAGACGCCTGGGCGCCTTCCCGTCGTCCGGCGCGATGTAGAGCCCCGGCTCCACCGTCATGACCATCCCCGGCTCCAGCACCCGGGACTGGTCGTCGATGCTGTAGCCCCCGACGTCGTGCACGTCCATGCCGAGCCAGTGGCCGGTGCGGTGCATGTAGAACCGCTTGTACTTCTCATTCCCGATGATGCTCTTCACCCCGCCCTTGAGCGCGCCGAGATCCACGAGCCCTTCGGCCAGGACCTGCACCGCCGCGTCGTGCACGTCGTCCACGGTTCGGCCGGGCGCCACCGTGTCGATGGCCGCTTCCTGCGCCGCGAGCACCAGCGAGTACACGTCGCGTTGCGCGCGGGTGAACCGGCCGTTGACGGGAAAGGTGCGGGTGATGTCGGAGGCGTAGAACTCGTGCTCGGCGCCCGCGTCGATGAGGAGCAGATCGCGGTCCCGCAGCCGGTCGGTGTTGCTGGTGTAGTGCAGCGTGCACGAGTTCGCGCCGCCGGCCACGATGGAGGGATAGGCCGGGGCGCGGCACCCCGCCCGGGTGAACTCGTGGAGCAGCTCCGCCTCGATCTGGTACTCGCTCATCCCCGGACGGCAGATGCGCATGGCGCGCTCGTGGGCGGCGGCGCTGATCCGCGCCGCCTTCGACATCACGCCGATCTCCGCCTTGCTCTTGAACAGCCGCATCTCGTGGACGAGGTGATCGAGCATGACGAACTCGCCGGGGCCGCCGCCGGAGCGCCTGCCGCCGCGGACCTGCGCGATCCATCCGAGCATGCGCTGGTCGAACTCCTGGAAGTGTCCCATCGCGTAGTAGACCCGGGACGTGTCTTCGATCAGCCCCGGCAGGATCTCGTCGATGTCTTCGATGGGGAACGCATCGTCGGCGCCGTGGCGCTCGCATACCCCTTCCAGTCCGAGCCGGGCGCCGTGCCACTGCTCCGCCTCGGAGTCACGCTCCCGGCAGAACAGCACGAACTCGCCCTGGTCGCGCCCGGGCGCGAGGATCGCCACCGCCTCGGGTTCGGCGAACCCGGTGAGATAGTAGAAGTTGCTGTCGGGCCGGAACGGAAACTCGACGTCTCGATTGCGAGGCTGCACCGGCGCCGTGGGCACGATGGCGATGCTCCCCTCCTCCATCATCTCCATTAGCCGCCGCCGGCGTTTCGCGAATTCTCGTCGATCCATGGCGAATGGTGCTCCGAGTCAGACGTGGCCGCGCATCCGGCCCGCCCGCCGGGAACGTTCCGCCGGTCCGGGACCAGGCGCCCGTGCCAAGGGGCGCCCTGTGCCGCGGGACCCTCGTGGTGTGCGGTGAACGCCCATGACCGACGGATCCATGACGAACGGGCCACTTTGTCCGCAAGATGGTATCACCGCGGCGCGGCCCGTTCTCGCGCCGTGCCGTGCCCGCTCGCCGCCCGGTTCCGGCGCTCCCGGCGATTCGCAGCACCGTCGCCTGCACCGCAGCCATGCTCGCCAAGCCCGAACGGGTCCGTCGAATCACCACGATCGGGCGCCCGGACGGCAGGGAAGGCGATGACGTTCCGGCTGCATCACCATGCCCGGGACGTTGGCGGAAACCGCCGATTGCGCGGTCCGGGCATGGCGGCAACTCCCCCCAAATGCGAGAATGCCGGAAGAGACGCCGTGGCCGGGCACTCCGGCCGTCGAAACGGGAACGACGTCACGCCGTGACGTCGCGGATCGCAGCATCGGCGGGAATCGTCGGCGGGAAGGCGGCGGCGTTGACCGTCGATCCTCTCGTTCCCTATAGTTTCCTCACACGAACGGCGATGGCGGCGTGTGCGCCCGCCGCAATCTCGCACTGCACCGATCCGCGCCGGAGTGGCCATGGAAACACTCGACACACGGGCGCTCGAAGAGAAGATCGACCACCTGATCCGGATCTGCAACCGGCTCGAGGACGAGAACCGCGCCTTGCGCGACCAGCAGAGCAACCTGCTGTCGGAACGCGCCGCGCTGGTCGAGAAGGTGGAGCAGGCGCGATCGCGGGTCCAGGCGACGATCTCGCGCCTGCGGGCAATGGAGACCGGCTCTTGAGCGAAGACCGTGATGTTCTCTCCGTGCGGATCCTCGATAAGGAATACAGGATCTCGTGCAGGCCGGAGGAGCGCGAGAGTCTGCTCGCGGCGGCCCGCGAGCTGAACGAGCGGATGCAGGAGATGCGCGGCAACGCCAGGATACTCGGGACCGAGCGCATGGCGCTGATGACCGCGCTCAACCTGATCCACGAACGCGAGCAGATCAAGTCGCACCTCGGCGCCTTCGATTCGGCGCGGGAAACGGTGCGCCGGCTCGAGACCAAGCTCGACGCCGCGATCGGTCGACGCGAGGCCGCCCAGTCGCTAGACTCCTGAGTGACGCCCCCGTGGTGTGCGAGAGTGCGCCTGCAACCTCTCGAGCCTGATTCCATGCTGCCGGGAGCCGAACGATGCGCTGTTGTGCAGGTCCGTGCCGAAAGCGGAAAGCCTGATGCGTATCGCCAGGCGCCCCCCTGAACCCGAGTGGTTCAGAGGTCATCGCGCACGACGGCGCCAACGGGGTGCGTCACCCTCACCGCGGCGGCCTTCCCGGCGCTTCCGCCCGATCGCCGACACGGTCTTGCGGCGCGGCGATCGGACACGTCGGCGGCCCGCCTGATGCTTCCACCCGGCCGCAAGACGAGGCGCGGAGGATGAGCGCACCTGCCGGACGTCGTGCGCTTCGCCGCGAGATGCGCGGACGGCGGCGCGCATTGAGCGCCCCGGAGCGCCGGGACGCGGCCCGTGCGCTTGCGAACCGTCTGGCCGGCACCGGCTGGTTCCTCAACAGCCGGACCATCGCGGTCTACCTCTCGAACGACGCCGAGATCGACCTCCTGCCGCTCGTGGGGCGCGCATGGGCGACGGGTAAACGAACGTATCTGCCGCGGATCGTCGGCCCCAGGCTGTGGTTCCTCCCCTTCCACGCGCGAACCGTCTTCGCCCGCAACCGGTTCTCGATCCCCGAGCCGGTGGAGCCGGCCCGCCGGCGCATCCGGCCCATGTTCCTGGATCTCGTGCTGTTCCCGCTCGTCGCCTTCGACCGGACCGGAAACCGGCTGGGGATGGGCGGCGGATACTACGACCGGACGTTCGAGGCGGCACGCCACCGCGCCGCATGGCCGGGACCGAAGCGGATCGGCGTGGCCTACGAAGTCCAGAAGGTGGACTCGCTCCCCGCCGCGGAATGGGACGTCCCCCTCGACGCGATCGTCACCGAATGCGCAACCCGGCAGCCCCGCGCCGCCGCGGATCCCGGCCGCGGCGTCATCGTCCGCGAGCAGGCTTGCCGCGCGTGACCATGGGGACCGCACGATCGCCGTCCCTTCGCGCGGATCCCAGGAGCACGCACCCCAGGAGCATGCACCCCAGGAGCATACACCCATGCGGTACTGGCTGATGAAGACCGAGCCGAGCGAGTTCGGGATCGACGATCTCGCCAAGCGCCCCCGCAAGACGGAGCCGTGGGACGGCGTGCGCAACTACCAGGCGCGCAACATGATGCGCGACGAGATGAAGAAGGGGGATCGCGTCTTCATCTACCACTCGAACTGCGAGGAGCCCGGCATCGTCGGGACCGCCAGGGTCGTGCGCGAGGGCTATCCCGACCCCACCGCCTTCGACCCCGAGGACAAGCACTACGATCCGAAGAGCGACCCCGCGAACCCGCGCTGGTACCTGGTCGACGTCGAGCTCGAACGCAAGCTCCGGCGCACCATCCCCCTCGCCGAGCTGAAGGCGCAGGCCGCCCTCGAAGGGATGGCGCTCGTGCGCCGCGGCAACCGGCTCTCGGTCATGCCGGTGAGCGAGGCGGAGTGGGAGTACATCCTGTCGCTGGAATGACGACGCCGCCCCCCGGAACGCCGCCGCCCCCCGGAACGACGCCGCCCCCCGGAACGACGCCGCCGGCCGGAACGCCGCCGCCGACCGGGGCGGGATCGGACACCGTCCGGCACGGCTCCGGGCGGGACCGGACGCCACCCCCTCAGCGCAGGAACAGCCGGTACGCCGGGTTCCCCGTCTCCTCCCGGTACTCGTACCCCACCTCGTCGAGGAACGACTGGAAGTCGACGCGCTCGGCGGCCGGCACCTGGAGGCCGATCAGCACCCGACCGTAGGCCGCGCCGTGGTTGCGGTAGTGGAACATGCTGATGTTCCAGGGCTTGCGCCCCATCAGGGTGAGGAAGCGCATCAGGGCGCCGGGGCGCTCCGGGAAGTCGAAGCGGTAGAGGACCTCTTCCAGATCCCGCGGGGCGTGCCCCCCCACCATGTAGCGCACGTGGAGCTTGGCCATCTCGTTGTCGCTCAGGTCGAGCACCGGGTAGCCGTTGCCCTCCAGCGTCTCGACCAGCGCCCGCTTGTCGCCGCCGGAATCGTGGATCTCCACGCCCACGAAGATGTGCGCGTCCGCGTCGTCGGCGTAGCGGTAGTTGAACTCGGTGATCGAGCGCGTCCCGATCAGCTCGCAGAACCGCAGCAGGCTCCCGGCGCGCTCGGGGATGGTCACCGCGAACAGGCTCTCCCGCTGCTCGCCGATCTCGGCCCGCTCCGCGATGTGGCGCAGGCGGTCGAAGTTCACGTTCGCCCCGCTCACGATCGCGGCGTAGCGTCCGCCGGCAACGCTCCCGCCGGCGGGGGCGTTGCCGGCGGGCTCCAGGTAGCGCTTCAGGCCGGCCACCGCCAGCGCCCCGGCCGGCTCCGCGATCGACCGGGTGTCCTCGAAGATGTCCTTGATCGCGGCGCAGATCTCGTCGGTGGTGACGAGGATGACGTCGTCGACGCATTCGCGCGCGATGCGGAACGGCTCGGCTCCGATCCGCTTCACCGCCACCCCGTCGGCGAAGGTTCCGACGCTCTCCAGGGTGATCCGCTCCCCGGCCGCTAGCGCGGAGTAGAGGGTCGGCGTGTCGTAGGGCTCGACGCCGATGACTTTCGTGCGTGGCCACAGCGCCTTGACGTAGGCGGAGATCCCGGCGATGAGCCCGCCCCCGCCGACCTCGACGAAGATCGCGTCGAAGGGGTCCCCGTGCTGGCGCACGATCTCCATCGCCACGGTGCCCTGGCCGGCGATGACGTGCTCGTCGTCGAAGGGGGGGATGAGCACCATCCCGTGCTCGGCGGCCAGCGCCTCGGCCCGCACCCGCGCGCCGTCGTAGGATTCGCCTTCGAGCACCACCTCCGCTCCGAGCCGCTCCACCGCCTCCACCTTGATGCGCGGCGCCGTCTCCGGCATGACGATGAGGGCACGGGCGCCGAGCCGGCGCGCGGCCAGCGCCACCCCCTGCGCGTGGTTGCCGGCCGAGGACGCGACGACCCCGCGCGAGCGTTCCTCCGCGGTGAGCGAGGCGAGCTTGTTGTAGGCGCCCCGGAGCTTGAACGAGAAGACCGGCTGGAGGTCCTCGCGCTTGAGCCACACCTCCCCGCCGAGCCGCGCGGAGAGCTTCGGGGCGCGCTCCAGCGGCGTCTCGCGCGCGACGTCGTAGACGCGCGCTTTCAGGATCTTCGTCACGTAGTCCCGGGGCATGGGGCGGCGCTCGGCGGGCATGGGCAGGGGCCGGCAATGATAACGGCGGCTGCCGTATCCGTTCCAACCTGCCGGTGACCGTCGCCGCCGGCCCTTCCGCCGCAGGCGTCCCCCATCCCCGTCCACCCGCCGGCCGCTTCCGGATTCTTCGGCGCCGGCCGGTATCCGCATCGGCCGGCTCGGCCGGTCGGGTGTGCGGACCACGGACAAATGTCCGAAAATGTCCCGTTGACCGCGGGATCTGAAGCGATATACGTTGACAATCGTCGCTTGACGTCATTGTTTCCGGAGAGAAACGAATGACGGAAATCTCCGAACGCCTCCGATCCATCCGGGAATGCCGGCATCTGAGCCGTGCGCAGCTCGCCCGGGAGTGCGGGCGCAACCGGATCACGGAACGCCAGATCGCCCGGATCGAATCGGGAACGATCGGGACCCCCCGGCAGAACACGGTGAACGCGCTGGCCGACGGCCTGCGGGTCGAGGTCGGGGAGCTCACCGGCGACCTTCCGTTTCCCGACTACGTCCGGTCCGGGTCCCGGCCCATGGAGGTCGGCGACACCTTCCCCGTCGGCGGCACGTTCCGTCCGGAGCTGCGGCTCGCCTTCGACCTGATCCGCCACCGGTATGGCTGGGACGAGCAGCGCGTCATCGCGCTGGCGCCGCTCATGTTCGTGCTGCTGGTCGAGCGCTGCATCGGGTGGCAGAAGCAGAGGCTCGCGGACCTGGACGAGCAACTGGAACGCTTCGACCGGCAGATCTCCAGCCGCATCAAGGCCGTCGTCCACCGGGACGAGGCCCTGAAGGACATCCCCACCGGACAGGACCAGCCCCTTCCCGAGCACTTCCACCGCACGTTCGGGGAGTACCTGCGCGCGCTGGCCGCGGACCTCCCCCCCGGCGTCGCCGAGCCGATGGTCACGGAGCTGTGGAGCGGCCCCCAGGGGCGCATCTGCGAGGAGTACCTCGACCACCTCACGAACGGCTCGCCTCTCGCCCGATGGGCACTGGAATACGGCGACGCGCGCCTGGACGACGTCCCGGAGGCGCTGCGCTCCGATGCAGCGAAGGGCGAGCGCGCCAAATGGCTCGAAAGCCGCCTGAGCGACGGAGCGAAGGCCATGCTGCGGGAGAGGAACGCCCGCGGCCTCCCGGTCGGGCCGCGCTCGATCGGGCAATGGAAGGCGGGGGAGTCTGGACGGGGAAGAGAGGACGGCCCCGCGCCGGCTACGGAAGACACGGGACTTCCGGGCCGGGACGGCGTGTAGGTCGCGTTCACCGTCGGTGAGGCCAGGCCACGCGCGCTGCAAGCCGTCGTTCCCGCGTGCTCAAGCCGTCATTCCCGCGAAAGCCGTCATTCCCGCGCGCTTGAGCCGTCATTCCCGCGAAAGCGGGAATCCAGAGGCTTTTATGGAATCGAAGTGATTCCCGCCCCCGCTTCCGCGAGGACATGCTTTCGCGGGAATGACGGAACTTCGATTCATGCAACCACCGAGCGGACACAAGATGCAAATGTCTGGAAATGTCCGTTGATCGAGTCGGACGAACGTTCATATCGTTGGCTCCCGACGCCGCCCGGTGAAGGACGAGCCGGACGGAATACGAGAGGAAGGTGGAAAGATGGCATACCGCAAGGACCCCGACCTGGAATTCCTGGGCAACGTGCCGAGCGCCGATCTCGATGCGCTCGTGCGGATCCTGACCGAGGGCAAGGATGGAGACGAGCGCCTGACCGAGGAGCTGACCGCGCACGACAGGTACAAGGAGTCCAGCCCGGATCATCATGCCTATTGGGACTTGATCGCGGCCGAGATCCAGTGCTTCGGCGCCAACACGCTGGCGACGCTGTTCAGGGGCGGCGAGGGGGTGTTGTACAGGGAAGTGCTGACCGACGTCTGCGACAAGATGAAGGTGAACTACAACAGCGGATCGAGCGTCGAGGCCATCGAGCTCCACCTTCTGATGAAGGTCCTGACCGACTCGATGAAGGAGATGAGCTCCGAGGAGCTGGAGGCGGTCTGCGACGACCTCGACCTCAGCCCGATGCGCTACACGCCCGAAGCGGTCACCATCGCATTGCAAGCGGCGATCCGGTTCGGGGGCTTCCTTCCCTACAAGATCGCCCTCATCGTGGCGAACGCCGTGGCAAAGGCCCTGATCGGCCGTGGCCTGTCCCTCGTGGCGAATGCCGCGCTGACACGACTGATGGGGGCCTTCGCCGGACCGATCGGCTGGACCCTGTCCGCCGCCTGGCTGCTGGCCGACGTCGCCGGCCCAGCCTACCGCATCACCGTCCCGGCCGTGATCATGGTGGCCTACCTGCGTATGGAGAGCGTGAAGCGGGCAATGGAAGAGAAGAAGCGGAGGAAGAAGGAGAAGAAGCGGCTGAAGAAACGTCTGAAGAAGCTGGAGAAGAAAAAGGGTCTCGGCCAAGGGGAGCACCACTCTTCCGGAGAAGAGCCCGATACCGTCCGTCATTCCCGCGAAAGCGGGAATCCATAGACCTCATGATCGAAAACACCGACCGTTTCATTTCCATTACATACCGAGGGAAGGGCTCCCGCACGTAGCAGGAGCCGTCCAAACGATGAAACACACCCACCCAAGGAGGATTGAGACATGCCTTTCCCCGTAATCCCCGTCGTCGTCGCCAGCGGCATCACCGCCCTCGTCACGTATGTGGGCGTCAGGATGGCCATGGACGAGAAGTGCGAGCATCCCCATGACGACACCAAGCGCCTCGACGAGACCGCCCGCGAGGACGAAGACGCCCGGGAGACGTTCTACAAGGCGCGTCGGCTCCTCGAAGCGCGCCGCGAGAAGACCCAAGGCAAGCTGGAATCGCTGGGCCGGCAGAAGGCGGTCACGTTCGAGAGCGCGCTGATCCCCTTCGAGGAGACGTTCTCGCGGATCAGGAATGTCGATCTCGGCGATGCGGACCTCCCACCGGTCCCCGCGGAGGTGGTCCGGGGGGTCGCCCCGGGGTCGGCGAAGATCCGCCGGATCACGGCGCACATGGCGGAAGTCGTGGCGGGCGGCGTAGACGCGCTCGGCCCCGACGCCCTCGCCGCCCTCGCCGCCTGCGGCAGCGCCGGCGTATGCGTCTCCGCCTCCGGCGGCCCGTCCGCCGCCGCCACCGGGCCTTCCGCCGCGGGCGTCCCCCCATCCTCGTCCATCCGCCCGGCCGCCTCCGGATTCTTCGCCACGGGCCGGTCGGCATCCGCATCCGCATCCGCATCCGCATCCGCATCCGCCGGTTCGGCCGCCACTGCGCCTTCCGATGCAGACGCATCCGCCTCCGCATCTGCCGACCCGTCCGCCATCGTGCCTTCCGGCGAAGACGCCCCCGCCTCCGTATCTGCCGACCCATCCGCCGCCGCGCCCTCCGATGCAGACGCCCCCGCTCCCGCATCCGGCGGCCCGGCCACCGCCGCGCCTTCCGGCTTGGCAGCCGGCAACGCCACCCTGGCTTGGCTCCGTGGCGGCGCCTTGCCGCCGGGGGACGGGAGCACGGTCATCCTCGGCGGCGTGGCCGCCGCGCCGGTGCTGCTCGTGAGCGGATTCATGCTGTCCTCGCGGGCCGGCGAGGAGGCGATGGAGCGGGCCCTGTCGAACCTGCTCGATGCGGAGGCCGCCGCCCGCGCCGTCGGCCGCAAGGCCACCGAGGTACGGAAAGCCCTGACGCGGCTGCAGGAAGGTCGTCTTGCCGCCGACCTCACCGCCCTGCGGGACCTCGTCTCGGCCAATGACGACTACCGCACCTACAGCCGCCCGCAGAAGGCGCTGGTCGGCCGTGCCGCCTCTCTGGCGAAGGCGGCCAGGGACGTGGCCGAGGCGCCGCTCCTGGGCAAGGACGGCGGAATCCCGGACGCCCTCCGGCAGGAACTCAAGAAGGCGAAGAAGGTCCTCATGGCGCTCGACGCGGCGTGACGACATGACGCCGTGACGGCGTAACCGTGTACGGCGTGATTTTCCGCCGTCCGCGCGGCAGGGAGAGGGTCGGGGCCGGCCGTTGGCACATCGCCGGTGCCGGCTCTTCCCGTTGCCGTTGCCGACGCCCCAACCCGGCATAGCCGGAACCAAACGCCGGCTGACGGAAAAATCTTCGTCGTTTTGTCGAAGACTTCACGGGCAAGAGACTACCGCGCGCGTCTCCACCGGATCTCGACCCCGGGAGAGCGTGCTATCTTGACCAGGAGTTTCCTCCAAGGGTTCGGAGATTCGGTGGGGCGGTGGAGCACTCGGGCGCCGGGTGCGAGGGGCAAAGCCTCGTAGATCCCCTTCACGTGCAGCTTCAGGAGTGAGCGGAAGTTGCTGTATCCTGGCCCGGCGGTTCCCGCCTCCCGGAGCCGCCGGATCGTGCCCGCGAGACGACAGAGGAGGAGCGTCGCCATGCCGGACCGCATATCGGCTCCAACCCCGGACCCTTCCGCGCCATTTGGCGATGCCCCCGGCGCCGTTCCCACCGCACTCCCCCCGTTCACCGGCAGCGGGCCACGTCCCCGGCCCGCCGCCGATGCCCTCGATACCCTCGAGACCCCGCCGGTCGTGAAAGACGAACCGGGCGGCGGGAGCGCCGACCCGGCGCCGGCGAGTGACGAGGCGCTGGCCGACCGGACCGCGGAAGACATCTTCGGCAGCGAGGACAACGCCCGCAACACCGCGGGACTGATCACGAGCTTCGTCTCGTCCTGGGAGCGGCACAAGCACGAGAAGACGCCCGCCGTCTGGCTGGCGGACGAGTTCAGGCGGTATCCCGACCTCTGGACCGGCGAGGAGGAGATCGTATCGACCGCGAACGAGATCGTCGCCGGCGTCGAACAGGCCAACGCGAACAAGGCATCCCTCCACGCCCACCTGGACGCGGGAAAGAGCAAGGCGAGCTGGCTCGCCGGGAAGATCGAGCAGGGCGCGGCAGCGGCGGGAGCCGCCAAAGTCGGCGACTACGCCGCCGGTATCGACAAGGCGCTCAAGACCGCCAACGACCAGATGCTCGAAGCCGTCTCGACCCAGAGCGGCGCCGTCAACAGGATCCCGAACCTGGACGGGTTCATCGCCGAGCAGCACCACGCCGACACCTTCAACCTGGATGCGGCAGCGAAAGGCAGCCCGCTGCGGGCCGAGGTCCTCGGGAGCCAGGGCAAGAACTCCGTGGACGTCGTCATCAAGGACGGCGACGGCAACATCGTCCGCCAGTACCAGTCGAAATACGGACAGGATGCCGAGGCGACGCGGAAGCTGTTCGAGAAAGGCGACTACCAGGAACAAGAAAGGCTCGTTCCTTCCGGCCAGGAAGGCGATGTCCCAGGATCGACCGACCGACTTGAAGTGGACGGCGTGCACTCCAAGCCGCTGACCAAGGATGAGGCGAAGCTGCGGCAAGAGCAGGCCCAACAGGAGCAGGAGATCCGGCAATACGAGTGGAACGAGGTCAACCGCATCGAGATCGCCAAGTCGATCGGCAAGCAGGCGCTGGTGGGCGCGGCCATCGCCTGCGGCTTCCAGGGCGCCCGCATCCTGGGCCGCCGGGTATGGAACTTCCTGCGCGGGAAGGAGAATCCACCCGCGAGCGAAGACCTCCGGGAGTTCTTCGAGAGCTCGGTCAAGAGCGCGGGACACATTGGCGCGCAGACGGCGGTCAGCGGTGCGGTCTTGGTCGCCGCCAGGAGCGGCTGGATCAATTTGCTGAAATACACCCCGGCAAGTACAATCGCCGGTATCGTCCATGTGGGGATGGAGAACGCCAAGGTATTGTGGAAATTCGCCAAGGGCGAGCTGAACGGCGTGGAAGCACTGGACGCCATGGGCAACTGCAGAGCAAGCGCCATCGGCGGCCTCGCGGGTGCGGGGAAGGGCACAGTCATGGGCGCGAAATTGGGTCTTGTGCTCGGACCGCCCGGTGCTATGATTGGCGGGTTCGTCGGCGGGGTAGTCGGCGGCTTGGCGGGGAGCAAGATCGGCGAGGCCGTGTACGAAGTTCGCAAGGCCATCGTCAAGACGGCTGCGAAGGTCGTGAAGAGTGCGTTTGAAGGGACGGTGGAGGTCGTCAAGAACGTGGGGCGAGCATTGAATCCGCGGAATTGGCTCTCGTGGTAGAGGCCGGATTCGTCATATCCATTCATCAAAAGGGAGTATGTGTCATGAGCATCTACATGTCACAGGGCACCATAAGAATACGTTGTGATATCGACGCTGCTGACGAAAGCGGCCGTAAAGCGACGATTTATTTTGTTCCTGAGGATGATTATTCCATCAAACACAGGAACGAAAAGTATGCTGTTTTTGTGCCGCAATCCTGCGACTGTCCAAAACAGTCCTGCGATTGCAAATCACAGCCCTGCAAACCTGCCATTATCAGGAAATACAATCCTGACAAGGACAATTGGATCGAGATACATGTGGCCGACGAAATAAATTGTATGGCTGTCATATCTGACGCTGCTACGCATCAGAAGAAAGTGCAGATCCAGGTGAAGGTGAAAGAGACGTTAAAGGAAGGAGTAAGAGTTGCGGAGGCTGCGGGGAAGACTGCGGAGGCTGCAAGGAAGACTGCGGAGGCTGCAAGGAAGACTGCGGAGGCTGCGGAGGCTGCGGAGGCTGTAGAGAAGGCTGTGGAGGCTGCGGGGAAGGATGTGGAGGCTGCGGGGAAGGCTGTGGAGGCTGTAGAGAAGGCTGTGGAGGCTGCGGGGAAGGATGTGGAGGCTGCGGGGAAGGCTGTGGAGGCTGCTGTAAATAAATGGGAATGGTTCTTGACCCTCACCAGCATCACAGTACCTGCCAAATGACCCACACTCGACGCACCGTCGTATTCTGGGGCGCCGGCGCGACGGCTAGCCTCGGAATGCGAGTAACCGGAGACCAACCAAAGTTCCTCGGTAGACTCGCGTCCGTGCAGGAAGATACTCAGAAGAAATCTTTGCGCCAGCGCGTTTGCGACGCTTTGTATAGTAGTGCCGTTGAACCATGGATTTCGGCGCTCAGTGATCTACTGATCATTCTGGGAGACGAGGCGAAGGGAGGGGGTTCTATCGCCTCCGTCACCGCGAACCAGAAAGATGCCATGCGTCGTAACTGGTGTTCCAGCGCCTGCGAAGATGAAATTCAGGCTCGAGTTGTCGAATTGCGCACATTGTATGATTGGCCTGCCCTGAAGGACGTGATCGGAGTCTGTCCTAAACAGGAAGACAATTTCTTCAATCTTTCCGATCTGTTCAACATTCTGGACATGCATGGTCAGAGCGGCCATGGATTCCGCGTGAAAGAAGGGGAGTTTCTGACGCCGCAACGGGTGTTGGGCGCGCGCAACGCTCTGAAGATGCTGCTGCAAACGATGTTCTACATCGACTGGCACTACGGACGAGAGGCAAAGAGAGAAGATCTGGAACGCCACTATGACTTCGCCATTGCGCTGGGACGGCGTATGCAGCGACGGGGGCTGGAATTGGCTGGAAGCAATACCTCCTTCGATGAGCGGGAGTTTTATATGGGCGACGTCAGCTTCGCCTGTTTTAACTGGGATCCGATCGCCCTTTGGTGCCAATTCGTCGCGAATCGCAATCTGAACAGAAGCCCGAGTGTGCCACATGTCGGCTGTCCCGCCTGCAAGCTGCAAATCTTCCATGATCTCGGCCATTTCGTGGCCGGACCCCGTGTCGAGGATGACAAAGGTCGGAGTACGAAGACACCGTGGCACCCTATGAACGAATCGTCGGCGCTACGGTTGAACGATCCCGATCATGGTTCCAGCGACCGCATCCGAATCAATAAATTCCTTCTTCCTCATGGCTGCCTGTGGTGGCGTGAATGCCCCAATTGCGGAAAGCTGTCATCCTACATGGGTGATACATGGGTGTGGGATTCACCCACCCTGGTTCCGCCGCCGCCGCTCAAGGCATTCGTGCAGGATGTGGAGTTTCGGCCGCGAGACAAAAAACAAGAAGGCGAAAAACCAGAACGCGAGGCTTGGGAAAAAGGCGAAGTAGACGCTCGCGCCTGCGTTCACTGCGAAACGTTGACCTACGCGCATCATACCCAGATGATAATGCAAAGCAATTTCAAGAGTCCACCGCCTCCATTCCTGGACGAGATCAAGCGTGATTTGCGCATTGCAGTTCAGGAGGCCGGCCACATCGTGCTCATGGGCTATACCCTGCCACCGGATGACGTGGACTATCGCGCCTTTTTCGCCGCCCGGCGTCGTCGCGATCCCAAGAAACCCGTGAGATGCAGCGTAGTCGTCGGGAGGGATAACAATCCCCAATGGTTCGGCCCGTCGGAATTGGATGCCAAGCTGGAGGATATGAAGAAGGCGGGTATAGAGAAAGGAGACGCACCGCGCAGCACTCTGGAAGCCGCACGTGACCTGTTCGGAAAAGATAACGTCCGCTTCTACGGTGGCGGCATTCCCAACGTATTTCTCGACGGAGGCAGGGTGACGGATTCCGCCGTGGACAATCTGCTGACTTGGGAGAACGGGGAACTCTGATGGCGAAGATGATCAAGTTCGACCTGCCGATCGACGGAGTGAAGGTCGCTACCCTCGACGATCTCCGGGATCACTTTACCACCGAGACCATCGGGCATTTCCGTTCCGGGTTGCTGGCAAGATGGCTGCGGTCCCGAAGCATGAGCCGCGAGCTGGCGGCCGTCGAGGCACTAACGGTGGGCGATGATGCCGCCGTTCTGAAGGAGCTGTGCCGAATATTCGAGGTGGAAGCCGACGATGACGCCATAGCGGCGGCCATCGCGGAGGCAACGGGCGTTCCTGGAATACGTCCTGACCAAATGCCGAAGAAACGGGCACGGAATCCCGGCGACACCTTCCGGGACTGCCCCGAATGTCCGGAGCTGGTGGTTGTCCCGGCGGGGAGCTTCATGATGGGTTCGCCTGTTGGGGAAAGAGGCCGGTTTATTAATGAAGGCCCATTGCATGATGTGAGGATTGACTACCCGTTGGCGGTAGGTGTGTACGCGGTGACGTTTGATGAGTGGGATGCGTGCGTGTCGGATGGGGGATGTGGCGGGTACCGTCCTGGTGACAAGGACCGGGGCCGGGGAACCGACCGAGGCTGGGCGTCCCTCGCGAGCGCCGGCGCCCCGGGCGGCAAGGGCTGGGGCCGGGGAACCCGTCCAGTCATCAACGTGAGTTGGGAAGACGCGCAAATGTACGTGAAGTGGCTGTCCTGGAAGACGGGGAAGGGGTATCGGTTGTTAAGCGAGTCGGAGTGGGAGTACGTGGCGCGAGCGGGGACGAGGACGCGATACTGGTGGGGGGACGGGATTGACCGGAACCGTGCGAACTGCAATGAATGCGGGAGCCGTTGGGACAACAAGCGGACGGCGCCGGTGGGTTCGTTCTCTGCGAATGAGTTTGGTCTGTATGACGTGCACGGGAACGTGCAGGAGTGGGTGGAGGATTGCTGGAACGATAGTTACGACGGAGCGCCGATGGACGGGAGTGCATGGGAGTCGGGAGGTTGGCGGGTGCTGCGCGGCGGCTCCTGGAACAACAAACCCCGGAAGCTCCGCTCCGCCCACCGCGACAGGAACACCTCCGGCAGCCGGGGAGGCGGCTTCGGGTTTCGGGTTGCCCGGACGCTCACGCCTTGAATCTTTACCTCTTTACCTCGGGGCAGGGGACGCCAGCCCATAAGCACCGACTTGTTTTTCGCGTCAGTCATCGAAGTACTCCGGCAATGGAGGGAGGCGACGGCAAGGCGATTCAGCCAATGCCCCGGAGATGTCGATCCATTCGCCCGGCATCCGCGTCAACGCCACCGGGGCTCGATGCTTCGTCGGCGCCCGGACCCTGGATGGGCGTGAGCTTGAAGAAGCCACGAGCCGACGACGGGAATCGCATTCCGGTAGCATTCTCCCCGAACATCTCATACCCACCACGGGGTCAGCCCGAGCGACACCGGCAGGCCGCGTCGGTCCGCCCCCGGCTTGGTTGCTGCGCTTTCTGCCCGCCGTCCATGACTCCAACACCACGATGGGGTGAACGCGAATGACGAACCTGCGGCAATCCATGCGCTCATGCGTGGAGTCCTTTTACCCCATCCTCTACCTCGTCACCTTCGAGGAAGAGAAAGGGGACGCCCTGATCGGCGATCTTGCCGACGGCCGGAAGATCCTGGAATGGAACATGGCGCGCGGCTGCGTGCGTTTCGACACCAAGGCGCCCCTGACCCCCACCTACATGGACCTGCCCGCCGCTCTGGAGAACTGGCTGGACCAGGAGCTGGACAACCATTTCCTGATCATCAGGAACGCGCACTTGGCCTTGCGGGACGCCCCGCTGGCGATCTCCCGGCTGAAGGCGCTGGTGCGCAGGATGGTTCATGACGACGGCACCGTCGCAACCATCTTCCTGGTGTCGTCGCAGTCCTGTGTGCCTCCGGAGCTCGAGAACTTCATCACGGTGTTCGATCAAACCCCACCGGAGGAGGAAGAAATCTCGCGGCTCATCCACGACCATGCCTCGGATTACGGCTATGACGTGGATGAAGAAGTGGCCGACAAGCTGATCCTGGCGCTTCGCGGCTTGAGCGAGTACGAGATCACTCGTTTGTTGAACCGGGGATTCCAGCGGGACGGCGCCATCGGCGCCGATGACATCGCTTTGGTGATCGAGGAGAAGAAGCAGATCGTCCGCAAGAGCGGCATTCTGGAAATGGTATCGGTGACCGGCGGGATGGATACCGTCGGTGGTCTGGAGGCGCTGAAGGCGTGGTTGGAACGCAAGGCCGCGATCATGGGAGACCTCCCCGCAGCCCGCGCCTTCGGCGTCGAAACCCCCCGGGGGGCGATGATCGCCGGCATGCCGGGCTGCGGCAAGTCGCTGACCGCCAAGGCCGCCTCGGTGCTGTTCGGGCTTCCCCTGTTGCGGCTGGACATCGGCGCGCTGATGGGCAGGTACGTCGGCGACAGTGAGGCGAACATGCGCCGCGCGCTGAGGCTGGCCGAGACCGTCAGCCCTTGCGTTCTGTGGGTGGACGAGCTGGAGAAAGCCTTCACCGGCATCGGCGGCGGCAGCACCGGCGCCGGCTCCGAGATCACCAGCCGCCTGTTCGGCTACTTCCTGACCTGGATGCAGGAGAACACCAAGCCGGTGTTCGTGCTCGCCACCGCCAACGATGTGTCCGCCCTGCCGCCCGAGCTTCTGCGCAAGGGCCGCTTCGACGAAATCTTCTACGTCGATTTCCCGAACCAGAGCGAACGCGCCGAGATCCTGGAGGTGCATCTCCGGAAGCGCAAGAAGGACGGCTCCCGGATCGACGTGCAACAACTGGCGCGTAAGACCGACGGGTTTTCAGGAGCCGATCTGGAAGGCATCGTCAAGGACTCCGTCGAGCAGGCTTTCCTTGACGGCAAAGCCGACCTCAAGACCTCTCATTTGCTCGACTCGATGGAGAAGAACAAGCCTCATGCCATGATGATGAAGGACAGGACGGAGAAATATCGCAAGAAATTCAAGGAGATGGGGTTCAGAAGCGCCTCGGGTTGAGACAATGCGAGCGGGCCGGCGGTACCCCAAACCGCATATCCAAACCGATCTGTTGTGGGGGCGAGGGCATGGACTACCGAAAGCTGATTACCATCGAGCCTGGGAAAAGGGCGGGGAAGCCCTGCATCAGGGGGATGAGGATCACGGTCTATGACGTTCTCGATTATCTGGCCTCCGGAATGACCCATCAGGAAATCCTCGATGAGTTTCCTTACCTGCGCGAAGAGGACATTCTGGCCTGCCTGAGCTACGCGGCTGACCGGGAGCGCACCACGTTGGCCGGCATGGGGTGAAATTGCTGTCCGACCAGAACTTGCCGCCTCGTTTGGGTGGGGTCTGGAGCGTTTTCGCCGGCCGATGCGCTACAGCGTCCACACGGCCACCTTGCGGCCATCGTGCAAGCGCTCACTTCGAGCCTCTTCGCCTCCGCGCCGCCGCTCGCTTCCATCCGCCTCGCCCTCGCCCTCGCCGTCCCGGCGGTCCTCCGCGCCTTCGCCACCCCGGCGCTCCTCGCTACGGCGGTCCATCACCACCAGATGCCCTTCCTTCGCACCGCACTGCGCCATGTACTCCAACGTCTGCTTCACCCCCTTCTCCACCGTCCACGCGAGGCTCTTGCGGTCCGAGTCCCGCAACACCTTGCACTCCACCACGAACCGCTCCCACAGATCCGAGGGCTGCCCCGCCTCCCGCGGCCACAGCACCAGCAGATCCGTCCGGCCCCGCCCCAACCCGTACTCCCGCTCGATGCGCCCGCCCCCGTTCACCACCCGTTGCAGGTACGACTGCAAGATGAGCTGCGGCGCCGCCTCCCGGTACGCCCCCAGATGGCCCAGCCAGTGCTCCGCGTGCTCCCCGAAGAACGTGCGGAATGCCGTGAGCAGCTTCGTCATGTTCAAGCCGCCGTCGTCGTCCACGTACCATCTCGCCTGGATGTCCAGGCTGCTTTGCAGGACGTAGCCCAGCTCGCGCGGCACCACCTCCCGGTAAATCGGGTTCGCGATGCGCGGCGGGTCGGCGGCGGCGATGAGGCCCAGGTCGCGCACGTATTCCAGGTCGCGGCCGTCGTGCTGCACCTCCCCGCCGCTCAGCATGGGCTCGACCACCTGCCGGACCCGCTCCTCCTCCAGCTTGTGCGCCAACTGGTCCAGATGCGTGCGCCGCGAGAGGATCAACTCCTCCCGTGCGGCGTAGACGTCGTCCACTTCGATGGTGCGCGAGCGGTCCCGTCCTGCCTTGTTGTCGAAGCACGCCCCCGCGCACAGCGCGTTCACCAGCCACGGCTGGCCTCGGGTCTGCGTCCACACCGCCTCCTGCGCCGCCGCCGTGAACCGCTGACCGGTCTCCTCGGTGTGCTGCGCCATCAGCGCCCGCGTCTCCGCTTCCGTGAAGTCGCCCATGCGCAGCGACTTCGCCGCCACGTTGAAGGGACTGCCGCCGGCGATGACCTCGCCGGTGCTCGACCGGATGCGGTAGTCGCGGATGTCGCGCACCCCGCACAGCACCACGCTCTGCGGGAAGCCCTCCGGGCGTTGCGGGTAGCCGGCGCGGAGCTGGCGCAGCACCGAGAGCAGGGTGTCGCCGACCAGGGAGTCGATCTCGTCCACCAGCAGCACCAGCGGCACCGGGTCGGCCCGGCACCAGCGGGCGAGCAGCACGTTGAGGGCGCTTTCCGGCCCTATCGACGCCAGGATGTCCTGCCACATACCGCCGGAGTAGTCGTCGCCCAGCCCCCGTGCATTCTCGGCCAGGATCCCCAGAATGGCGCGCACGCCGCGCGCCACGTCGTCACGCGCCACCTGGCCGACCTCGACGTTCACGTCCACGCAACGGAAGCTACCCACTTCGCCGCTGTTGAGCAGGTCGCGGAGCGCGATGAGCGCCGAGGTCTTGCCGGTCTGGCGCGGCGCATGCAGCACGAAGTACTGCTTGGCCCGAATCAGCCCCAGCAGCTCTTCCACGCCCATCCGGTCCAGCGGCGGGATGGCGTAGTGGTCGTCCGGGCGCACCGGCCCCGCGGTGTTGAAGAAGCGCATGGGTCGATTATGGCACTTGCCGCGCACTACTGCCGAACGGCTTCCAAGGGGATGAGCGGCGGCGGAGTGGAAATCCGGGAGGTGGCCGTAGCGCCCGTCGGCGAATATCGGGTGCCAGCGATTTCCGCTAACTCCCGAAGCTGCATGTGAGGGGGATTTGCGGGGCATCGAAAAATAGTTTCTCGCAGACTTTCAGAGCATTGGAGGCCATAATTGGAGCGATTCCACAGATGGAGCTCCAATGATGGGACGCGAGGCGAAGTTTCGCAAGACGCTGTCGATGCCGGGGCTGCTGGCGCAGATGCGGCGCTGCTTCGAGGGGGTCGAGGACGAGGTGGCGGGCCGTGGGCTGAGCTTGGCGGACTGTCTGATGTCGGGGTTGGCGATATTCTCGTTGAAGTACCCGTCGCTGCTGCAATTCGAGCAGGACGCCCGGGGTCTGGGGGAGTCGGCGCACGAGCCGCGGCGGGAGAACCTGCGCAGTCTGTTCGGGGTGGAGCGGGCGCCGTCGGACGTGCGGCTGCGCGAGCGTCTGGATGAGGTGGACCCGAGGGAGCTGCGTGCGCCGTTCAAGCGGCTGTTTGCGCGGGCGCAGCGCGGCGGAGCGCTGGCGGGGTTCGAGTGGCTGGAGGGTCGGTACTTGCTGTCGGTGGACGGGACGGGGCACTTCTCGTCGTCGAAGGTGCATTGCGCGAACTGCTGCGAGAGGCGTCACAAGGACGGGACGACGACGTATTACCATCAATCGCTGTGCGCGGTGCTGGTCCATCCGCAGCGCCGGGAGGTGGTGCCGGTGGTGGCGCCGGAGGCGATAGTGAAGTCGGATGGGCGGAAGAAGAACGACTGCGAGAGGAGAGCGGCGAAGCGTCTGTTGACGGAGCTGCGGCGTGAGCACCCGCACTTGGCGCTGGTGGTGGTAGAGGACGGATTGGCGTCGAACGGGCCGCATATCCGGCTGTTGAAGGAGTTGGACATGCGGTTCGTGCTGGGGGCGAAGCCGGGCGACCACAAGGCGCTGTTCGAGTGGGTGGAGCAGTTGGAGGCGCATCCGCCGGCGGACCCGGCGAGGCGGGTGGTGGGTTGGGAGACGGTGGACGGCGACGGCACGACGCACTGCTTTCGGTGGCTCAACGGTGTGCCGCTCAACGACACGCACTTTGATTTGGAGGTGAACTTCCTTGACTACCGGGAGAGGAGGCGCAATGGCAAGGAGAGGCGTTTCTCGTGGGTCACGGACCTGCGGGTCGAGCCGTGCAATGCGATGAAGCTGATGCGCGCCGGGCGGGCGCGCTGGCGCATCGAGAACGAGACGTTCAACACCCTGAAGAATCAAGGCTACGAGTTCGAGCACAACTTCGGCCACGGCAAGAAGAACCTGGCGACGGTGTTTGCGGCGCTGATGATGCTGGCGTTCGCCATCGACCAGGTTCAGAAGATGTGCTGTGCGCTGTTCCGGGCGGCGCTGGCGAGGAAGAAGCGGGCGAAGTACTTCTGGGAGGACTTGCGCGCGCTGTTCATGAGCTACCGGCTCCCGGATTGGGAGACGTTGTACCGGGCGTTGGCCTTCGGACACCATGCGCCGGTGCCGGTGGCGCACGACACGTCGTAGGCTCGGCGCCGGGCCGCGTCGCGCTCGCAACCGCCTTGCCGCTTCAGGGAATCGACATCGCCGCCCGTTGCATCCGGCCCAAGGCCGGAGGGGAGGTGTTGTCCCTCGCACTCGGCGCCCGAGGGCTCTGCCGGCTCACCGGATATCCGGACCCTTAGCGGAAATCGCTGATCGGGTGCTCTACAACTTCTATTCCAATGAACAGGGGGGTAGGATCGGCGATGAACCTGCCGTCAGGGCGGTGTACGTCATCGCGAGGGTTGCTGCCCGCTCGACGAGAGGAGCCTGACCAGCGCAGGCCGCGACAATGCGAATGCGGAGCGGGTGGCAATAGTGACGGTACAGGACGACGGCAGTGTCGGGATTTCCCAGCGGTAGCGCTCTCGGAGCCGATGTCTCCGAGCAGCGGCGGTAGCGCCCGCTCGCCGCGGAGGGCTTCCCCGTCATGGCCCGGCTCCGGATCCTCCACTTCCCCGACCCGCGCCTGCGCCGACGCGCAGAGCCGGTCGGCATCGTCGACGACGGCATCAGGAAGCTGATCGACGACATGTTCGAGACGATGTACGAGGCGCCCGGAATCGGACTCGCTGCGCCCCAGGTGGATGTCGCGATGCGGGTGATCACCATCGACCTCTCGAAGGACAGGAACGAGCCGCTCTGCCTCGTCGATCCCGAGATCCGATGGGCGGAAGGCGAGATGGAGTACGAGGAGGGGTGCCTCTCCGTACCCGGCGTCTACGACATGGTGAAACGCGCGGAAAGGGTCCGGGTGTCCGCCACCGACCGGGACGGGCAAGCCCGTGAAATCGAGGCCGAAGGGCTGCTCGCCGCCTGCATCCAGCACGAGATCGACCATCTCGACGGCCGCCTGTTCGTCGACCACCTCTCCCGGCTCAAGCGGCAACGCATCCGAAAGAAGGCGGAAAAGGCCCTGCGGCAAGCGTGAGCCCGCCCGGATGAAGCTCGCATTCGCCGGCACCCCGGAGTTCGCGGCCTTCATCCTGGATGCACTCATCCTCCGCTCCGAACACTCGATTGAAGCGGTGCTCACCCGGCCCGACGCACGCGCCGGACGCGGGCGCCGGGTGGTGGAGAGCGCGGTCAAGCAGCGTGCCGCCGCCGGCATCGAGGTCTTCCAGCCCCGCACGATGCGGACCCCCGAGGCGGCGAGCGCGCTGGCCGCGCTCGACCTCGACGCGCTGATCGTCGCGGCCTACGGTCTTGTGCTGCCACCGCCGGTCCTCGCCGCGCCGCGGCTCGGCTGCATCAACGTCCACGCTTCGCTCCTTCCGCGCTGGCGGGGCGCGGCCCCGGTGCATCATGCGATCCTCGCCGGCGACCGAAAGACCGGGGTCTCGATCATGCGGATGGACGCGGGCCTCGACACCGGCCCGGTCCTCGCCACGCGGGCCTGCGCCATCTCCCCCGAGGACACCACCGGCTCCCTGACCCTCCGCCTTGCCGGGCTCGGCGCGGCAACGCTTCTCGACACCCTGCCCGCGCTTGCGGCCGGCTCCGCCGAGCCCCGGCCGCAGGACGAGGCGCAGGCCACCGTCGCCCCCAGGATCGTGAAGTCACAGGCCGCGATCGACTGGACGCGCCCCGCACCCGAGATCGAACGCGCGATCCGGGCCTTCGATCCGTGGCCCGTGGCGCATACGTTCCTGGCCGGAGAGGATGGACCGGCGTTCAGGATCTGGCGGGCCGGACTCGCCGACGCCGATCCGGCGCAGGCGCCGGGCACCGTCATCCGGTGCGACGACCGGGGGCTCGTGATCGCCGCATCCTCCGGCGCCGTCTGCGTCACCGAGATCCAGCCGCCCGGCGGTCGCCGCATGACCGCCGCGGAATTCATCCGGGGGCGGCGCCTCGTGCCCGGCATACGCTTCGGGTCCGGACCGCGATGAGCGGCCGACGCCCGGAAACGCGGGCATCGTGCATGGCGCTGCGGTGCAACGGGACAAGCCCGGCGGTGGCCACGTCTTCCGGCCCCGGCCCCGGACCCGCACCACCATGAACGGCCGTACCCGGGGAAAGGATGCAGCCCCCGGAACGTACTCCGTCCGGGGCCGGCCAAAGGCAGGCGGCCACCCCCGGCCCGACACCCTGCGCGGGACGGCGCGGGAGATCGCCCACGCCATGCTCGTCGGTGTGCTCCGGGACGGCCGTTCCCTCGGGGCGGACGGGAGACGGCGCTCCGATACGGACCTCGATCCGCGCGAGCGGGCGTTCGCCCGGGAGCTCGCGTTCGGCACCCTGCGCTACCTCCCGCGCCTGGACGCCTGGCTGGCGCACGTCGCACGGCGCCCACCGCGCCGGCGCGACACCGACGTCCGCGCCCTCGCCCTCCTCGGGCTCTACCAGCTCGCGTTCACCCGCGTGCCGCCGCACGCGGCGGTGAACGCAACCGTCGAGCTGGCCCGGACCCTCGGCAAGCCATGGGCGGCCGGATTCGTGAACGCGGCCCTGCGACGCTTCGCCGCCGGGCGCGACGCCATCGAACGCGCCGCACCCTCCGCGGAGGCCCGGCTCGCGCATCCCGCCTGGCTGCTGGAGGCGTTCGAGCATTCCCGGCCGGGGCTCGGGGAGTCCATCGCCCGCGCCAACCTGGAGCGGGCGCCGATGACCCTCAGGATCAACGCCTGCCGGACTTCACGGCGGCGCTACCTCGACGTCCTGTCGAGCGCCGGGCTCCGGGCCTGGCCGACCCGGCACTCCGCCCAGGGGGTCACCCTCGATGCTCCGCGGGCCGTCGAGTCCGTTCCGGGCTTCGGCGAAGGGCTGGTGTCGGTCCAGGACGAAGCGGCCCAGCTTGCCGCGGGACTCCTCGACGCGCCGCGCGGGAGCCGGGTGCTCGACGCCTGCGCGGCGCCGGGGGGGAAGACGGCGCACCTGCTCGAACAGGGCGCGGGGGACGTCGAAGTGGTCGCGCTCGACGACGACCCCCGGCGCGTCGCCGATCTCGAACGCACCCTGGCACGCTTGCGGCTGGGCGCACACGTACGATCGGGGGACGCCACGGAGCCGGACGCCTGGTGGGACGGGAAGCCCTTCGACCGCATCCTGCTCGATGCGCCGTGCTCGGGAACCGGGGTCATCCGCCGCCATCCCGACGTCAAGGTCCTGCGCCGGCCGGAGGACCTCGACACGATGGCGGACCGGCAGCGCGCCATGCTCTGCGCGCTGTGGCCTCTTCTGGCTCGCGGGGGGCGCCTGCTGTACGCTACCTGTTCCGTACTGTCCCTCGAGAACGAATCGATCGTCGAGGGCTTCGTTGCGGAGCAAGCGGACGCGGCGGTAGTCCCAATCGCCGCCGCGTGGGGGCGCCCGGCCGGGCCCGGACGCCAGATCCTGCCCGGCGAAGACGCGATGGACGGGTTCTTCTATGCCGCTCTGGCAAAGCGCTGATCCTTCGGGCGCTGATCCTTCGGGCGCTGATCCTTTGGGCGCCGACCCCTTGGGCGCCGGCTCCCTGGGCGTCGATCCCCGAATCCGCGCGGCACGGCAGCTTCTCCGGCTCGCGCTGACCCTCGCGGTGCTCTTTCCGGCCTCCGCCCACTCCGACGACGCAGCGCCCGCCGCGGAGGGTTTCGTGGTCCGGCACGCGGCCCTTCGCGCGGTGGGCGGAATCTACGTCGCGAACGCCCGCATCGACTTCGCATTCAGTGAAGACAACCTCGAGGCGATGCGCAACGGAGTCGCATTGACGGTCATCGTGGAAATCGAAGTGCGGCGCGAACGCGGACAGTGGTGGGACGAGACCCTTGCCGCACGCGAGCTGCGATACCGCATCGAGACGAACGTGCTCACCGGCCGGTACCGGGTCCGCGGCCTCCACGACGGGAGCGCGCGCAACCATCGCTCGCTCGAGAAAGTGGTCGAGACGCTCGGCCGCCTGGAGTCCGTCCCGGTCGTCGCACGCGCCCGCCTGGCGGACGATGCGCTCTACGCGGCCCGGATCCGGGCGCGTCTCGACATCGAGGCGTTGCCGTCGCCGTTGCGTCCCATCGCCTACCTGAGCCCCGCGTGGCGGCTGAACAGCGGATGGTTCGAATGGCGGATCGAATGACCGGCGGCCTCGGGCAGGGTGCCGGGCCGATCGTCGCGCTCGGCCTGCTCCTCCTCGGATCGACGTACCTCATGAGCAACGCCACGCAGGACTCCGCGCGGTTCGGCGAGCTCTACTCGGTCCTGCTCGCGATCAACGCGGTGGCCCTGATCGGCCTCGGCGCCCTGATCGCCTGGAACCTGTACCACCTGCTCCACCAGGCGCGGGAACGGCGTCCCGGGGCCAAGCTCACGGTACGGATGGTCATCGTCTTCGTGATCCTGTCCGTGACCCCGGTCACCATCGTCTACTACTTCTCGCTGCAGTTCCTGCATCGCGGGATCGATAGCTGGTTCGACGTGCGCATCGAGCAGGCGCTGGGCGATGCGCTGGATCTGAGCCGTACCGCGCTCGGGGTACGCATGCGGGAGCTGCTGGCGCAAACCGCGCGAATCGCGTCGGACCTCGAGCCACTCGCCGACGCGCAGGCGGTCGGCGCGCTCGACGACGCCCGGCGCCTGAGCGGAGCATCGGAGCTCACCCTCATCGGCGCGAACGGGCGCATCGTCGGATCGAGCAACACCGATCCGACCGCGGTGGTCCCGAGCCGCCCCGACGATGCGATCCTGCTCCAGGCGCGGGGGACCGGCGACTACATCGGGCTGGACGACATCGGGGACCGCGGATTGCACGTGCAGGTGGTGACCGCGGTCCCCTCGCACGAGGCGGCCGGCGAGCCGCGGCTGCTGCATGCGCTGTTTCCCGTGACCGAGCGGATGGACGCCCTCGCCGACAGCGTGGAGTCGGCGTCGGCGAAGTACCGCGAGCTGTCGTACCTTCGCAAGCCCCTGAAGCTCAGCTTCACCCTCACCCTGTCCATCGTCCTCCTTGCCAGCCTGTTCACCGCGGTGTACGCCGCGTTCCGCTCCGCGCGGCGCATGGTCGTCCCGCTGCAGGATCTCTCCGAGGGCACCAAGGCGGTCGCCGGCGGGGACTATGAGACCCAGCTCCCGAGCGCGGCCCGGGACGAGATCGGATTCCTCGTCGCATCGTTCAACGAGATGACCCGCCAGCTCAAGCGGGCGCATGACGAGACGCGCGCGAGCCAGCGTCTCGTCGAGGCACAGCGCGCATACCTCGAAGCGGTGCTGCGGCGGCTGTCCACCGGAGTGCTCACGCTCGACGGCGACCGCCGCCTCGTCACCGCCAACCATGCCGCGGCGGAGATCCTCGGCGTCGACCTCGACGCGATGATCGGCGCCACGCTCGATACCCTGGTGGATCGGCACCCCGGGCTCGCTCCCCTGGTGCACAACCTGTTCGAACGGCTGAGGGTCACCGCCGAGGGCGCACGGGAAGCCCGTGAACGGGAAGGCCGTGAAGAGGTGAGCGTCGCCACCCCCCGGGGAAGACGCACGCTCCATTGCAGCGCCACGCCGCTGGCCGGCGGCGACGGAGACGTCATCGTGTTCGACGACGTCACCGAATTCATCCAGGCGCAGCGCAACGCGGCCTGGAGCGAGGTGGCCCGGCGGCTCGCGCACGAGATCAAGAACCCCCTCACCCCGATCCAGCTCGCCGCGGAGCGCCTCCGGCACAAGTACCTCCACAAGGTGCAGTCCATCGACGCGGCCCAGATGGATCGCCTGACCCGCACCATCGTCCAGCAGGTGGAGTCGATGAAGGAGATGGTGAACGCATTCTCCGACTACGCGCGCACCCCGGCGCTGCGCTCGGTGCCGGTCGATCTGAATGCGCTGGTCCTCGACGTGGTGGAGCTGTACCGCACCGCGTCGCCGGCGGTACGGTTCGAGGCCCGCCTCGGCCAGCCGCTCCCCGCGGTCCATGCCGATCCGGATCGGGTCCGGCAGGTCCTGCACAACCTCCTGAAGAACGCGGTCGAGGCCTGCGGCGACGGCGAGACGCCGCGGGTGAGAACGGAGACCCGGGCCGGCGGCGCCCGTGACGAAGCATTGGTGGCGCTCTCCGTACACGACTCCGGCGCAGGCTTCGCAGACGACGACGTCGATCGCGTCTTCGAGCCCTACGTGACCTCGAAGCCGAAGGGAACCGGCCTGGGCCTGGCCATCGTGAAGAAGATCGTCGAAGAGCACGGAGGCATCGTGTCGGGCTGCAACGCACCCGGCGGCGGCGCGCGGATCACCGTCCTGCTGCCGGCCGTCGACACCTCCACCGGACCGGCCCCGCTCGCCGGCCCCGCCGCATTGCGGCCGAACGCCTGAGCAAAGGGGGCATCGAGGGAATGCAGACGCCGGCGCCATCGAGGATCCTCGTCGTCGACGACGAGCCCGGCATCCTCTCCCTCGTCAAGGACATCCTCGAAGACGAGGGCTACGAGGTGGACGTCGCACAGGATGCGGAGTCCGCACGCGCGTCGCGCCGCAACCGCCGGCCCGACCTCATCCTCCTCGACATCTGGATGCCCGACTCGGACGGGATCTCCCTGCTCGGGGAATGGTCCGAGAGCAGCACCGGAGACGTCCCCCCGGTCATCATGATGTCCGGCCACGGGACGATGGAGACGGCGGTGGAGGCCACGCGGCTCGGCGCCTACGACTTTCTCGAGAAGCCCCTGTCGACGGCCAAGCTGCTTCTGGCGATCCGGCGCGCACTCGAAGCGGCGGAGCTGAGACGGGAGAACATCGGGCTCAAGCGCGGGACGTTGCAGGCGCCGGAACCCATCGGGCGCAGCACGGTCATGAACAGGCTCCGCGACCTGATCAAGCGCGTCGCCGAGCACGACACGCCGGTGCTGATCACCGGGGAGCCGGGAAGCGGGAAGGATCTGGTCGCGCGCTACCTCCACGCCCACAGTCCGCGCGCCTCCGGGCCCTTCGTGCGCGTGCGCGTCGCCGGCCTCGCCGGAGACGCCGGCCGAACCGAGCTCTTCGGAGCCGAGGACGGATCGCTGATCCACTACGGCGCGATCGAGAAGGCGAACGGCGGCACCCTCTTTCTCAAGGACGTCGCGGACATGGATCCGGAGCTTCAGGCCCGCCTCGTCACGATGCTCCACGACAGGACGTTCCTTCGCGCCGGCGGCGCGACGCCGGTGCCGATGAACGTGCGGATCGTCACCGCGAGCCGCAACGACGTCGGCCGCTCCGTCGCCGCTTCGCGGTTGCGCGAGGACCTCTATTACCTCCTCAACGTCGTTCCCCTGGCCGTGCCCCCGCTTCGCGAGCACCGCGAAGACGTCCCCGAGCTCGTGTCGTACTACATCAACGTCCTCGTCACCCGCGAGAACCTGCCCAACCGGCGCCTGACCGTGGGCGCCCAGAACCGGCTCCGGAACCACCCGTGGCCGGGGAACGTCCGCGAGATGATCAACGTGCTGCAACGCCTGCTCATCCTCGACAGCGGCTCCGTGATCGAGCTCGAGGCGGTGGAGGCGGCCCTCGGGGACGTCCCCGAGATCGAGCATCGCGACGACGAGGTCCCGGAGTTCGAGCTTCCCCTGAAGGAAGCCCGGGAGCAGTTCGAGCGCGCCTACCTGGAGTACCGGTTGCGCAGGGCGGGCGGCAGCGTCAGCAAGGTGGCGGCGGCGGCGGGCATCGAGCGCACCCACCTCTACCGCAAGCTGCGCGGGCTCGGGATCGACCCGAAGCTCGCGGTGGGCAGCGGTGACTGACCGGCCCGGCGGAGCGGCGAGGCCCCGTGAAGATCATCATCCTCGGCGCCGGACAGGTCGGCTCCACCGTGGCGGAGACGCTGGCGAGCGAGGCCAACGACATCACCGTGGTCGACGTCGACGGGCGCAGGCTGCGTTCGCTCCAGGACCACCTCGACATCCGCACCGTCCGCGGACATGCCTCCCATCCCGACGTCCTCGCCGACGCGGGGGCCGAGGACGCCGACCTCATGCTGGCGGTGACCAGCAGCGACGAGACCAACATGGTCGCGTGCCAGGTCGCCCACACCATGTTCCGCACCCCGACGAAGATCGCGCGGGTGCGCGCCGCCCAGTACCTCAGGCACCGCGAGCTCTTCGCGCGCGACGCGCTCCCCGTCGACCTCACCATCAGCCCCGAACAGCTCGTCACCGAGTACATCCAGCGGCTCATCGAGACCCCCGGCGCGTTGCAGGTGCTCGACTTCGCCAAGGGAAGGGTGCGGCTGGTGGGCGTGAAGGCGTACTACGGCGGTCCCCTCGTCGGCCACGCCCTGCGCGAGCTGCCGGTGCACATGCCGGCCATCGACACCCGGGTCGCGGCGGTCTTCCGCCGCGGGGTGGGCATCATCCCCGAAGGCGACACCGTGATCGAAGCCGACGACGAGGTGTTCTTCGTGGCCGCGAGCGAGCACAGCCGCGCGGTGATGGGGGAGCTGCGCAAGCTCGACCGGCCCGTACGCAGGATCATCCTGGCGGGCGGCGGCAACATCGGGCGGCGGCTGGCGGCGGCCCTGGAGCGGCGGGCCCACGTCAAGCTCGTCGAGCACTCGCCGGAGAGGGCGCAACGGCTGTCCGAGACCCTCGACGGAACCGTCGTCCTGCAAGGCGATGCGGCGGACGAGGATCTGCTCCGCGAGGAAGGCATCGAGCAGACGGACGTGTTCTGCGCGGTCACCAACGACGACCAGATCAACATCCTCTCGGGGATGCTCGCCAAGCGCATGGGCGCCCGCAAGGTGATGGCGCTGATCAACCGCGGCGCCTACGTCGACCTGATCCAGGGCGGCACCATCGACATCGCGATCTCGCCGCAGCAGACCACGGTGAGCGCGCTCCTCGCCCACGTGCGCCGGGGCGACGTGGTGGCGGTGCACTCGTTGCGGCGCGGCGCGGCGGAGGCGATCGAGGCGATCGCGCATGGAGACCGGCGCACCTCGAAGGTGGTGGGCCGGGCGGTGGAGGACGTCAAGCTGCCGGCCGGGACCACCATCGATGCGGTGGTGCGCGGCAACGACGTGATCATCGCCCACCACGACACGGTGATCGAGAACGACGACCACGTGATCCTCTTCCTCACCGACAAGAAGAAGGTGGCCGAGGTCGAGAAGCTGTTCCAGGTCGGTGTCACGTTTCTTTGAAACGGCGCGTCCTCCCGCCCCGGGGACGATGAAGGCGGACGTCGCCCGGCCCGGCATCGGTGGCGGGCCCGGCCCCTCCGCGGCGGCGGGCGGGCCGAAGATCCCGGCTTGAAGAGGCACCCATGCGGCTCGGCTCCATTCAGCGCATCCTCGGCCTGCTCCTCATGATGTTCAGCCTCACCATGCTGCCTCCCGTGGGCATCGCGTGGATCTACGAGGAGCCGTCGGCGCCGCCGTTCATCGTCTCGATGCTGCTGGTCGCCGGGGCCGGAGCCGCGCTCTGGTTTCCGGTGCGGCGCGTGCGCGGCGATCTCAGGCTGCGGGACGGCTTCGTCATCGTGGTCGCGTTCTGGTTCGCGCTGGGCGTCACCGGCAGCATCCCGCTGCTCCTGAGCGACCACCCCGATCTGCCGCTGGCCGATGCGGTGTTCGAGTCCGTCTCGGGCCTGACCACCACCGGGGCGACGGTCATCACCGGGCTCGACGCGCTCCCCAAGGCGGTGCTGTTCTACCGCCACCTCCTGCAATGGCTCGGGGGCATGGGGATCATCGTGCTCGCGGTCGCCATCCTCCCGATGCTCGGCATCGGCGGGATGCAGCTCTACCGCGCGGAGACGCCGGGGCCGATGAAGGACTCCAAGCTCACGCCGCGGATCACCGAGACCGCCAAGGCGCTGTGGTACCTCTACCTGCTGCTCACCGTGCTGTGCGCCCTCTCCTACCGGGCGGCGGGAATGACTCCGTTCGACGCGGTGGCCCACGCCTTCTCCACCGTGGCCATCGGCGGATTCTCGACCCACGACGCGAGCGTCGGACAGTTCGACGCCCCCCTCGTCGAGCTGGTCGCGGTCGTGTTCATGACCGTCGCGGGCATGAACTTCGCGCTGCATTTCACGGCCTGGCGCGCGCGCGGCCTGGGCGTCTACGCCGCGGATTCCGAGCTCAGGTGTTACCTGCTGCTCCTCGGCGGGGTGGCCGCGGTGACCTCCGTCTACCTGTTCGTCTCCGGCACGTTCTCCGACCCGTTCACCGCGCTCCGCATCGGCGTGTTCCAGGCGGTGTCCATCAGCACCACCACCGGCTTCACCACCGCGGACTACCACGTATGGCCGAGCTTCCTCCCGGTGCTGCTCCTGTTCGCGAGCTTCATCGGCGGCTGCGCCGGCTCGACCGGCGGCGGCCTGAAGGTGATCCGGGTCCTGCTGCTGTTCAAGCAGGGGATGCGCGAGATCGTGCGGCTCGTCCATCCCAGCGCCCAGGTGCCCATCAAGGTCGGCGGCACGGTGATGCCGCCGCGGGTGATCGACGCGGTCTGGGGCTTCTTCGCGACCTACGTGGCCACGTTCTCGCTGCTGCTCCTCGCGCTGATGGCGACCGGGCTCGACCAAGTGACCGCGTTCTCGGCCGTCGCCGCCTGCATGAACAACCTCGGCCCGGGCCTCGGCGAGGTCGGCTCCCACTATGCCGGCATCAGCGACACCGCCAAGTGGCTCCTGTCGCTGGCGATGCTGCTCGGGCGGCTGGAGATCTTCACCCTCCTGGTGCTGCTCTCGCCGGCCTTCTGGCGGGGTTGAAGGATGGACGGCGATGGTGCAGGGGACCGGTGCGCATGACGATGCGCCGGTCGCCTGCCGGGAGGCAGGGTTCGTGACGAGCCACGGTTGCACGGGGAATCGATGCCGGTGACGGTGCTTCCTTTCCCACCGGACTTCCGGCCGGCCCGGCGATGAACCGCGACACCTTCATCGCGAACCTGGAGGCGCTGGTCGCGGCCGGCAAGGATGGCCCGGCGGTGCGTTTCGGCCTCGGCAAGGCCTGCCTCGAACGCCCCGACCCCGCCGCGGCCCGATCGCATCTCGAACGCGCCGTCGCGCTGGACCCTTCCTACTCCGCGGCGTGGAAGCTGCTGGGGAAGGCGTGTGCCGAGGAGGGCGACCCCGCGGCCGCTGCCGATGCGTATCGTCGAGGCATCGCCGCCGCGACCGCGAAAGGCGACCGCCAGGCCGCGAAGGAGATGGGGGTGTTCCTGCGCCGCCTCGAACGCGCAGGGCCTTCCGCAGGGCCTTCGGGGTAGCGGAACCCCCGGCCGCCACCAGGACCCCGGGAACCTGCGCAGGATCCTGGGGCCATGCGCCCGCAAGACGAGGGCGTCGCCCGCGAGACCACAGAGTGGGCCGCTCCGGAGTGTTCCGAAAAGCACCCTCGTCTCGATGATGGACCGGCCATCGGGATCAGCGTCCGGTTGCTCCTCCGGAGGGAGGCGTGCCGCAACCGGCGCATGATTGATGACCCGACTGCAGTGTGAAACCTGCCCCTCAGGCCCACTCCGCGAGCGCCTCCGGCGCATCGAGCGGAACGGCGTTCACCCCACCGGAGCCCAGCGGATAGGGATTGGGCGCCCGGCAGAAGATCGACATCGTCCGGACGCTGCCGGCCGGCAGATCCCGGGCGATCTTGAGCAGCGCCCCCGCGTCGCGCGCACCCGGGTGCCCGGTCCACTTCGCGTCCGCCAAATGGAACGCGCCCGCACGGTGCAGGAGGAAGTCGGCCTCGCGGCTCCGGTCACGCCAGAAGTGGAGATCCCAGCCGCCCCGCCGGTTCGACTGCGAGCGGCGGATCTCGGCGCAGGCGAGCGTTTCCCACAGCGCTCCCGCCAGAGGCGAAGAGCGCAGAGCTTCCACGGAATGGACCCCGCACAGGAACGCCGCAAGCCCGGCGTCGCGCAGGTACAGCTTCGGCCGTTTCACGAGCGTCTTCGTCCGGTTGGCGAACCACGGTTCGAGCACCATGAGCTGATGCGTCGCCTCCAGCGCCGAGAGCCAGGCGGCGGCGGTCGAGCCGCTGATGCCCACGTCGCGGGCAAGATCGGCCCGGTTCAGCAGGTGCGCGGAGCGTAGCGCCGCGGCGCGCAGGAAACGCTCGTAGTCCCGCAGACTCGATACTTGCAGGAGCTGCCGGAGGTCACGCTCCAGGTACGTCGCCACGTAGGAGCGGAGAAAGCCTTCCGCCTCGATCTCCGGATTCCGGTGGAGCTCCGGGAAGCCGCCGCGCACCAGGAACTCCTCGACGCCCAGACGAGGATGCGCCGCCTTGGCCTCGGCGAAGGACAGGGGCTCCAGCTCGATGACCTCGGCACGCCCCGCCAGCGAATCGGAGACCGACCGCATGAGGCCGAGCGGCTGCGAGCCGGTCAGCAGGAAGGCGCCCGGGCGCTCGCGCTCCCGATCCACCGCGGCCTTCAGATGGCGAAAGAGGCCGGGGGCATACTGCACTTCGTCCACGACGAGCGGCGGCGGATGGCGGGCGAGAAACGATTCGGGATCGCGTTCCGCCTGCTCCGCCTCGCTCGGCAGGTCCAGCGTGACGTAGGCATGGTACGGGAACAGCCGGCGTACCAGGCTCGTCTTCCCGGTCTGGCGCGCGCCGGTCAGGACCACGACCGGGCGGGTCGCGGCCCTTCGCAGGAGAAGGGGCTCTATCTGTCGGTCAATCCACATGCTGCAAATTCTACGATCTCATCGAAGAATTTGCCCGATGGCATCCGGAAGACGTCCCACGTCTCCCCGGATGCCTGCTGCCGCCACCGGCGCAACGTCCAGCCCGAAGCCTCCGTATGGCGGGATGGAGCCCGACGCCGGCGGCCCCGATCAGAAATCGAGAAGCTTGCAAGGTCTTCCAGCTCGACAGGAACCAGGGGTTCGTTCGGAACCGGCCGGTGTCCAGACGCTCCCAGCGGGCGGGGCATGTCGACGTAGCACGCCCGCGACGGAGGCTCGGCACGGGCAGCGAGGGTCCGCCGCAGCGCGGGCATCGCACAGGCGGTCCTTCACCGCCCGGATGTAGAGAGCCAGGAATTCCTCGGCATACTCGTCGTCGGAAGCCGCTCGTGCCGCGGGCGCGCGCTCGGGACGCCACCAGCGCTCGATGCGCGCCCGCAGCCCGTATCGAGGACGGCGCCGGCATCCTCCATCTCCTCATCCTCCCGGCGTTCCCGGGGTCATGGCGAATACGGCGGACCGCCCGGCGATCGTAACGGCAAGCACGACCGCACGAGCGCCGGCACACGTTGCGAGGCGGCAAGCAGTGTGGAATCGCGCGGTTCCGCGGTGTTCTCTGGGGTGCGTCCCGGGCTTGCGGCAGGATCGGCGCGCGATACCGGCGAGATGGGGCTGACGATTCACCTGTTGGAAGGCGGTGCGTATCGGGTTTCGCCGGAGAACCGGACGTTTCCCGGCTGGATGGCGGAGGCTGTTCACGAGGCGATGAACGAGGCGGGGCGTTCGAGGAAGTTGACCGGGAAACCGCGAA
This sequence comes from Gammaproteobacteria bacterium, assembly GCA_965204915.1. Lineage (GTDB taxonomy): Bacteria > Pseudomonadota > Gammaproteobacteria > HK1 > HK1 > HK1. The sequence goes on from OZ242023.1 coordinate 2,674,964, forward strand.
CCCCGATCCTTCCGGCTCTCCACCGACCCGGGACGGACCGCGCCATGGCCACCCTCCCCCCAACCCGTCGAAGCCGGCAGTCCGATCGGCACACCGCACCGCCTGCGGAAGACGCGCGTGTTCGTCCGTTGCCGGATACGACGCCTCTGGAGTCGGTCGCCACCGTACCGGTCGAGTGGCTGGTGCTGGATCGCCGCAATCCGCGCCTGGTGAACGTGGACGGCGATGCCACCGATGAAGAGATCATCGCACAGCTCTACCGCGCGGAAGACCTTGGCGAGTTGCTCCAGTCCATCTCGGCCAACGGCTATATGGACATCGAGCCTCTCATCGTCCTGGAGCAGGATGGGCATCTTGTCGTGCTCGAAGGCAATCGTCGTCTGGCGGCCATCCGCCTGTTCCGTGAACCGGATCTCGCCGCACGTGTTTCCGAGCGAAGGCGAATCAGGATCCGGCTTCCGGACATCACGGACCGGTATCGAAGGACCCTCGATCGTGTTTCGGTCTATCGTGTGGCCGAACGCGAGGACGCACGCTCATTCATCGGTTTCAAGCATATCAACGGCGCGGCGAAGTGGGGGTCTTATGCAAAGGCCAGATTCGCCGCCGACTGGTATCGTGGTGGTGGTGTTTCGCTTGCGGACGTCGCTGACCGCATCGGCGACAGGCACGACACGATCAAGCGCATGGTCAACGCGATCTACGTATTGGAGCAGGCGCAGGCCGCGGGTGTCTTCAGCATCGACGATCGGGTGAACCCGCGGTTCAACTTCTCCCATCTCTATACGGCGTTGTCCCGCGCACCCTATATGCGGTTTCTCGGCCTGGACACTGCCTGGGCGCATTACGATCCGAGTCCCGATCCTGTCCCTGGTGATAGTGTAGATCGTTTGTCCGAGGTCTTGAGATGGATATACGGATCGCGGGAAGACGGCGCCGATCCGGTGGTTCAGTCTCAAAATCCCGACATCAAGCATCTGGGAGAGGTACTTGCCAGTGCCGAGGGACTGGCGGTCCTGAAAGCGACCGGCTCGCTCTCCGACGCGCACGCGAGCATACGACCGGCCGATCGGAGATTCTCGGAGTCATTGCTTCGAGCGAGGCAGGAGATTCGAGAAGCGTCCAACAGCTTGCGTGGATTCGACGGCCGGGACGAATCGATGGTCGGAATCGCCGAAGACGTCAGTGAGACGGCACAAACGATTCTTGATCGGATGAAGAAGAAGGTGCGAGACACTACGCGGGAAAACGAATGAGTCCCGCCGTCTACCTCCCGCCGGACGCATTCGGCGGCAGAGAGCCTCCCGATCTGGATCTTGCCGCCGATTATCTCGAGCTGGGAGCTGTCTTCTCCGGAGACGGGCAATCTTTCAGTGCAGACATCGTCGATGCGTTGGAGCTTGCGGCCGAGGCCGGGTCCGATGACGTCGATGCCGAGATGAGGAACCGTGAAGAGGTCGCCGCCGGTGCGGTCGCCCGCATGTCTTCGCGAAAACGTATCCTTTCGGCAGCCTATCCGTTCGATCTCGACGACCGTGGAGATACGGTTGTTTTCACCGCCGAACGGCCGGATCCCGGTCAGGCCGCCTATCTGGTGTCGCTCCTGTTATCCAATCTTCGCGCCCTGTCGCCCTTGCTCGACGGCTCCTCGATGCATCCGTCGGATCCTGAGGTGCGAGAACTTCGCCGGCATTTCCAGTATTTCGCAACGGCCGCGATCGCGGCGGAGATCGGTGGACCTGCATGGTCCTTCGGCCATCCGCGGCCGGACGGCACCGGATTCATCAAGAAACTCTCGGAAATCTGGACCGTACTGAAAGACGGCAGCGTCAAGGCCGATCCTGCATCTCCGACTGCTCCCAAGGACGATCAGGTGGACATCTTCGCATGGCGCAAGCAAGAAGACGGCCTTCCCGGCTTTCTCCTGGTTGCCGCGCAAGTGGCCACGGGCAAGGACTGGAAGGACAAGTCCATCAAGTCCCATATCAGCGTATTTCCCAAACGCTGGTTCCAGCGTCTTCCCGCCACCGAGATGGTCGCTTACCACGTCATCCCGTTTGCCCGACCGGACGACAAGTTCCGCGACGACGTATTGGTGTTGGGCAACGTGTTGCATCGCCTTCGAGTTCCGCGCCGGGTGAACGAGGCTACCGTCCTTGCCGGGAACGGCATGACGATCGAGGCGATCGACCGGTTGGAAGTCGCGAAGGGCTGGATCAGGTCGTATGTGGAACGAGTGAGGACGGCATGAGGAGAGTGGCCTGCCCGCCCCCGTCCATCCCCTGCCATCGGCAGGAGCATCGGGACACGCTTCCTCGCTGGCCGCGGCGCTGGTCGAGTGCGGCTGCTCCCTGCTCGCCGACGACCTGACCGGCGTGGCGCTGCCCGGGTTCTCGCGCCAGCGGTTGGAGGCGCATACCCTGGACAGGATGCGCTGGCGCCGGAGGGCGCAGTCGAGGGTGGGGCGGGGGTTGGAGAAGTACTGGGTGCCGACGCCACGGGTCTGCGCCGAACCGCTGCCGGTGTGCGCGGTCTTCGTGCTGGAGACCGACGACCGCCCGGACGTCGGCATCAAGCCCCTGCCGCCCGATCTTCGAGCCGGGCTCGTCCGCGCTACACGGCGGCGGGACTCGTCGAAAGCGCTCCCTCGCAGAAACGCACCCGCCACACCGTGTCGCCGAGGCGCTTGCGGCGGGCGGCATCGAAGAATTTCGCGTTCATCGACACGTGCACCGCCATGCCCGTTACTCCTCCCGCCCGTCGGGTCCGCCTTCCGGCCCTGCCGGAGCCGGCGTCACGACCTCCGCGAAGCGGGAGAAGAAATCGGTTCCGATCTTGCGGGCGGTACCGCCCATCAGCCGCGAGCCCACCTGGGCGATCTTGCCCCCGGGCCGGATGCGTGCGACGTATCGAAGCACCGTGCCGTCGGGCGTCGCTTCGAGACTCACGTCCGCGCTTCCCGCGGCGAATCCGGCGGCGCCTCCCCGGCCTTCACCGGACAGCGTATAGCTCTCGGGCGGGTTCAGGTTGGAGACCTCGATCCGGGTCCGGAAGCGCGCCTTGACCGGGCCGATTCTGGCCACTACGTCTGCGTCGAACTCGTGCTCGCCGACCTGCTCGAGCGTCCGGCATCCCGGAATGCACTGGCCGAGCACCTCGGGGTCGTTCAGCGCTTCGAAGACTGCTTCGCGGGCCAGGGGAATGTGGAATTCGCCTGTAATGTCCATCTCGGGCCTCCAGTCGAGCGGTGGAAGTATAGCCCCTGCGGCCCGCCGCGCAGACCGGGAATCGCTCGCGGAGGCTCGGCGATCCATCGCCTCGGCAAGGACCGTCGCTCGGTCGCCGCGCGCCGCCCTCACCCACTCTCCACGATTCCGCCGGGCGTGGGTCGCTGCGTGGTGAAGACGAGCACGCCATGGAGCGGTCGCCGGCCTGCCACGGATACGTGCCGGATCCACGATGCACGTGCAAGGTGGATCCGGGTGGCGGACTTCGGCCTCCGGATCACGTGTTGCGCGAGGACGACCCGGACGGGCCTCGGCTCCCGCAGACGACGCCGTCGGGCAGGCTCTCGACGTGCGCGCAGATGTCGCGCGGGCGGGCGATCCACACGCGGTGGCGGTGGGCGGCGACGTGCTCCAGCGCCCGGCGGAGCCGGCGGATGCGGTAGGGGCGGCCGACCACGAAGGGATGGAGCGAGATCGGACATACGAGTGGCTGGTGCTCGCTCTGCTCCAGCATCTCGTCGAAGGCGTCGACGATCATGTCCGCGAACTCCTCCGAGGTATGCCGGTACCACACGATGCCGCGGGTGTCGTTGCACTCGATGGGATAGGGCATGGACAGGATGCGGCCGTGGCGGGTGCGCATCCACACCGGCTGGTCGTCGCAGGTCCAGTCCATGAAGTAGCGGTAGCCGGCCTCGGCGAGGAGGTCCGCGGTCACCTCGGAGTTCGACAGCCAGGGACTCATCCACCCGGCGGGGCGCGCACCCTCCTCGCGCTCGATGGTGGCCGTGACCTCGGCGATGAGCCGGCGTTCGTCGTCCTCGGAGAGCGTCCCCTGCACGTCGCTGTTGGTGATCCCGTGGCCGAGGATCTCGTCGCCGCGGCGGCGAAGCGCCTCGGGGATCTGCGGGCAGTGCGCGTAGATCGCGGTGTTCATCTGCGCCTCGATCGGCAGATCGAGCGCATCGAAGAGCGCCAGCAGCCGCCAGATGCCGACCCGGTTTCCATAGTCCCGCCACGAGTAGACGCTGTGGCTCGCCGCCTGGTCGGGAGGCGCGATGGCTGCGCCCTTGCCGCGTCCGTAGCGGAACGCCTCGACGTTCACCGCGATGTAGACGGCGAGGCGCCTGCCGCCGGGCCACGTGTAGTCGGGGCGTTCGGTAATCGGGGAGTAGTCGTAGCGTCCGTGGGATTCGAGCATGGTGGTGTCCGGAGGATGGGGGGTCATGGGATTGCGGGGTGCGCAGGCGGCGTCGGTGGAGGACGTCGATCGGATGACGGTACCACGGTCCATGTCCCGAACGGCATCGCAGGGGGCAGGGCATGGGCCGGACAGGCGCCCCTTGCGGGACTCGCGTATCCTCACCGGCATGATGCGGGCGCCGCCGGGCGTCCCCGAGCCTGGAGCGCCAATGACCGTGAACCGCCCCAAGCGTCCGGTCTCGCGGCGGATGCAGGACGTGCAGATGCCGATCATCCCCTGGGTCGGCGAGCTCATCCGCCGCACCCCCGGCACCATCTCCCTGGGGCAGGGCGTGGTGGACTATGCGCCGCCCGCCGCCGCCCACGAAGCGCTCACCCGGTTCTGCGCCGAACCCGCGCGGCACAAGTACCAGCACGAGCTCGGCATCCCGGAGCTGCGCGAACGCATCGCGGCCCGGCTCGCGGCCGAGAACCGTATCGACGTCGACCGGTTCTCGCTGATGGTGACGGCCGGCGGCAACATGGCCTTCCTCACCGTGCTGCTCGCGATCTGCGACCAGGGCGACGAGGTCGTGCTGGTCAGGCCCTGGTTCTTCAACCACGAGATGGCGGTGCGGATCATCGGCTGCCGGCCGGTGGTGGTGGCGGCGGACGAGCGCTACCAGCTCGATCTCGCCGCGATCGAGGCGGCCATCGGACCGCGCACCCGCGCCGTGGTCACCGTCTCGCCCAACAATCCCAGCGGGGCGGTGTATCCGGAATCCGACCTGCGGGCGGTGAACGCGCTGTGCGCGGCCCGGGGCCTGTTCCACGTGAGCGACGAGGTCTACGAATACTTCCTCTTCGACGGTGCGCGCCACTTCTCCCCCGGAGCCGTCGCCGGCGCGGAGGCGCATACCGTGTGCATCTACTCGCTCAGCAAGTCGTACGGCTTCGCGAGCTGGCGGGTCGGCTACATGCTGTTTCCCCCGCCGCTGCTCGAAGCGGTGAAGAAGATCCACGACACCAACGTGATCTGCGCCCCCGCGGTCTCGCAGCATGCCGCGGTGGGAGTGCTCGACGCCGGGCGGCAATGGGTCGAGGAGCGGCTCGAATCCATCGCGGCGGTGCGCCGGATCGCGCTCGATGCGTTGTCGGGCCTGGGGGACCGGGTGACGGTGCCGCGCTCCGACGGCGCCTTCTACTTCCTCGTCCGGGTGCATCGGGGCGGGGATTCGGTGGATCTGGTCGAGCGCCTGATCCGGGAGCACCGGATCGCGGTGATCCCGGGCGCGGCGTTCGGGATGGACGACGGATGCTACCTGCGCGTCGGCTACGGAGCGGCGGACGCGACGGCGATGGAGGAGGGGATGCGGCGGCTGGTGGCCGGCATCCGCGCGCTCGACGGCCGGTGACGGCAATCGCTGCGCTTCGCATCGGCGGGGAGGACGCCGGTCGTCTCGACGCCTCCGATCGGATGCGCACCCCGGTAGAGGACGACGTGGAACTCAAGTTTCGGGATTCAAAATACCTTGAATCAGGCGATGGATTCCCGCTTTCGCGGGAATGACGTCATTTCAGCGAGACACGTTACATTTACGCTGGCCGTGGCCGTCTGGCCGTCATTCCCGCGAAAGCGGGAATCCATTTCGGTCGGCGAATCCCGAAACTTGAGTGTCGAAGATTTCAACAACGCCGGTCCGCGGCAGCGGGGCCGGTCAAGGTCCCGTCATCCCCACTGCCCGGACGCCGCGCCGGACGAGGTGTTTCGAGGGCGCGCGAGCTCCCGAACACGGGCCGGACGGCGCCGGAGCCGGCTACAGATCGCCCATGCGCTGGAACATCTCCTTGATCTTCTCGTAGTCGGCGTCGATGCGGGCCGCGGCCCGGTCCGCGTCCTGCCAGTAGATGAGCGCCCCGGTCTCCTTCGAGAGCTTGCGGGCCTCGTCGCTCATGACGACGCGCTCGGCCACCGCGGCGAGCTTGTCCTTGACCGCCTGCGGGGTGCCCTTGGGGACGAACAGCCCGTTCCACAGCGAGACGTCGAGCCCCGGCACCTGCTCGGACAGGGTCGGGGTGTCCGGCAGGAGCGCGATGCGTTCCTCGGTGACCGACGCCAGCGGCTTGATCGTGTCCAGGCAGGGGAGCACGAGCTGCAGCGTGGTGTTGATGACGTCGGCGTCGTCGGATGCGAGCGTATTGCAGTCCAGGGCGTCGAAGGCGGCCTCGCTGCCGAACTCGAAGCCGAGCTCCATCGCGGCGATGATCGAGGCGCGGGTCGGCACCAGGCCGTAGCCGAAGTGCCCCAGGGCGACCTTGTTGTCCTTGGCGTGGGCGGCGAGCCCGGCCATGTCGGAGTACGGCGCGTCCCCGCCGGCGGCCAGCACGAAGGGATAGGTGAGGAAGATGCCCACCGGCTCGAAGGTGTCGCGGGCGATGCCTTCGATGCCGAGCAGGGCGCCGACGGTGGGGACGCCGATGACGAACGAGCCCACGGTGTAGCCGTCGGCCGGCGCACGCGCGACCTCGGCCGCGCCCGGGAACGGCCCCCCTCCCCCGCCCGGCTTGTTCACCACCGCGGCGGCGACGCCGGTCTCGTTCTGGAGCTCCTCCGCGATCATGCGGGTCAGCACGTCTTCGAGATCGCCGGGGGGCCAGGGCACGATGAACTGCACCGGCTTTTCGGGGTACTCGGCGCGGGCGGCGCCGGGCAGGGTCATGGCCAGGGTCGTGGCAAGCACCGTGGCCAGGGTCAGGGCGGCGGCGCGCGCCGTCGCGCCCGGTGTCGTCATGTATTTCATTGCTCTCCTCCTGTGGTTGAAGTGATCGAACAGCCTCCGCCGGAGCGAAGGATTCGAATCCCGGGCGGCATCAGCAGGCATCGCCGGCGCGACGCCAGCCCTCGGCCGGGCGGTCGAACCACACGTGCACCTGGCCGGTGCCGGCGGCGTTCTCGTAGGCGCTGAACAGCCTTCCGGGCGCGGTGCAGCCGCGCCCCCCCAGCGCGGACACCATCATCAGGTAGTGCCCGAACATCCCCTCGGGCTTGTGCGGGCGGTAGTCGTCCATCGAGTCGATGACCGAGGCATGGTCGCCCTGCGCCCACCAGGCCAGCCGTTGTTCGTCGGCGGCCCTCGCCTCCGGGGTGCGGACGTGGACCGGATCGGACGCCTCGTGCCGCTCGAACTCGGACAGGGGCCAGAACCGATGGCTCATCCCCCCGCTCGCGAGCAGGACCACCCGCGCGTCCGACTCGACGACCGCCTCTCCGAGGGCCGCGCCCACCGCCAGGAAGTCGCCGTCCCGCGCGGTCTGGCAGATGCTGACCGAGATCCACCGCTCGCCGCGGTCGAGGTAGTGCGCGAGGTTGACGGTCGGGTAGTGGATCGGAAGGTGGTCGTCGTCGTTGGCGGTACAGCGCACGGTGGTGCGCTCGCCCACGCTGGCCGCGATGCGCCTCGCCAGGGCCGGATCCCCGGCGAGATCGTAGGGGAGTTGGCGGATGACGCGGGGAAGCTCTTCGGAGGTGTAGCGCCCGGCGCGGCGCGCGTGGGCGGTCACCACGAACTCCACGGTGGTGAACCAGTGGGTGTCGAAGACCACGAAGGTGTCGGGCCGGATCGCGTCGAGCACCTCGCGGCGAAGGCGTTCGAGGCCGGGCACGAGGCTGATCTCGTTGCCCTCGTTCAGCGCGCGCCGGGTCTTCTCCGGCAGCATGATGGTCGGCACGTGCGACAGAAGGCCGGCGCCCGCGATGTCTCCCAACGGCCTCCCTCCGGAGTTGCGGCAACCGCGGCTGCCACGGCAGCGGTAGCTGCCGCCCTTGCCGCCGGGTCTGCCCCCGGCCTCACCGGGAACGTCCACTCCCTCCCGAAGCACGATCGCCCGGCCCGATTCCACGGGTATTCACAGGCGGGGGTATTCCAGGTGGTCCGAACGTCGAGCGGCGGCGGCTCCGCAAACGTTTTCGCGTCCGGTGGGGCTCCCCCGGCTCGTGCCGGCGGTGGACATTTCATTCGGTCCCAAACTATCATGCCGCCGGTTCATTCGCAACCGAATGAAAACACCGAACGAAAAGCGCCATGCTTTCCTCCCCCTCCCCCGCGCCCCCCTCCGCATCCCCCGGATCGCGGGACCTCGCAGACCTCTCCTCCCACGATGCGTTCGTGGCCGGCGTCCCCCACCGGACCTTCGAGACGCTGAGGCGCGAGGATCCGGTGGCGTGGTTCGAGGAGCGGGACGGCTCCGGGTTCTGGGCCCTCACCCGTCACGCGGACATCGTCGCCGCCAACCGGAACTACCGGCGCTTCAGCTCGCGGCAGGGGATCCGGCTGGAGGAGATGTCGGAGGAGGAGCGCGCGGCCCGGCTGACCATGATGGAGCACGATCCGCCCGAGCACACCCGGCTGCGCCGCTTCGCCAACCGCGGCTTCGCACGCCCGCTCATCGAGAGTTACGAGAAGCGGGTCCGGGACCTCGTGGGCGAGGTGCTCGACAAGGCCCTGGTGCAGGACGAGTTCGACTGCGTCGCCGAGATCGCCAAGCCCCTTCCGTTGAAGATGCTGGCGAGCGTGCTCGGGGTCTGCGAGGAGGACGGCGCCTGGCTGGCCGCCAAGGGCGACGAGATGATCGGGAACAGCGATCCGGACTTCACCGACCACGTGGTCGACCGGGTCGACACCGATGCGTTCCGGCTGATGCCCTTCCGCTCCCCGGCCGCGGCGGAGGTCTTCGAGTACGCGGAGCGCCAGGCGGCGGTCCGGCGCCGGCAGCCGCGAGACGACGTGATCGGCCTGCTGCTGGAGCCGCTGGAGGACGGGAAGCCCCTCGGCGACCTGGAGTTCAAGAACTTCTTCACCCTGCTGATCTCGGCAGGGAACGACACCACGCGCTACGCGATCGCCTCCGCCATCCACGTCCTCGCCAACCGGCCGTCCCTGTTCGAGCAGCTTCGCGGGGCCGGCGGGAAGCTGTGGAGCACGGCGGTGGAGGAGCTGCTGCGCGCGAGCTCCCCGACCATGCACTTCCGCCGCACCGCGACGGAGGATTGCGAGATGCACGGACGCACCATCCGGGCGGGGGACAAGGTGCTCCTGTGGTTCATCTCCGGCAACCATGACGAGCGGGTGTTCGAGGACCCCTTCCGGGTCGATCTCGCCCGCGATCCGAACCCCCACATGGCCTTCGGCCGGGGCGGGCCGCACGCCTGCCTGGGGATGTGGCTGGCCCGCCTGGAGCTCCGGGTGGTGCTGCAGGAGCTCGCCGGAAGGGTGCGATCCATCCGGCAGGCCGGCCCCGCGGCCCGGCTCCGCTCGAACTTCATCAACGGCATCAAGTCCCTGCCGGTGGCGGTGGTCCGGTAGCCGGTGCGGGGAGGGGGAAGACGTCACCCGGAATTGCCTGGCGAGGCTTCACCTCGGACAGACGAGACGAGCGGAACCACAATGGATCTCCGGGGAGCGGCGTGTCCTGGGAGCGCAGCAGAGCTCGTCCACCGAGCACACCGCGTCGATCGGGATCTCGGCGTTCACCGCGTTCGCGATCCGGCGCTGCACCCGCACGTAGAGATCCGGGCGCTGGCTCACCAAGGCGATCCCGGGGCAGCGCCGCCGCGCCTCGTCCACCCCGGTCCCTACCCCGTGACGCTTCGCCGCCGCGTTCGCCGAGATCACGCAGGTGCGCGCCTCCGGGTACGGGAGCACCGCCACCGGCCGGCCGTGCAGCGCCGGCGCCGCCTGCTCCTCCACCGCGGCGAAGTACCCGTCGAAGTCCAGGTACAGGCGCTTGCGTCCGTCCTGGGTCCCTGTCGGCATGACCGTACCCCTCACCCGTCCACCGGGCGCACGACCTCCGGCACGTCGTTCCTCGGGCTGTTCACCAGCGCGCTCACCCGCCGAAGCTCGAACGGCCCCGCGTGCGGCGCCTGCACCCGCTCCGCAGGCGTCTCCGCCGCCAGCCAGGCACCGTACCCCTCCGGCGCCACCACCACCGGCTGACGCGCGTGCACGCCGGCAAGCGCCTCCCCGGCCGGGCACGTCAGGATCGTGAAGCTCTCCATCCGGGACTCGCCCTCCCCCCAGGCCTCCCACAGCCCCGCGAGGCTGAGCGGGCGGCCGTCCGCCAGGCGGATCCAGATCGGCTCCTTCCCCGCCGGCGTGCGGCGCCACTCGAACCAGCCGTTCGCCGGGACCAGGCACCGCCTTCGCCGGAACGCCGCACGGAAGGCGGGCTTCGCCGCCACCGTCTCCGACCGCGCGTTGATCAGCCGATTCCCGATCGCACGGTCGGGCGCCCACGACGGCACGAGGCCCCAGCGCTGAAGGGACAGGACCCGCCGCCCAACGGCATCGAGACGGCAGACGAGGAAGGCTTGAGTCGGCGCACCGTTCCACCGGGGCTGCAGCTCGACGTCTGAAGCCGCGACCTCGTACAGCGCCGCGAGCTCGACGGCTTTCACGACCTGGGTGAACCGCCCGCACATCCGCCGCGCCCCTTCGGGATCTCCCGTCCCGCCGTCAGGCCCCGATGATGCCCCGAGCCTCGGCCGGAAGGAACCGCGCGGGTCGCCAGGAGCCGAAGCGCCCCTGCAGGGCGCGGGGTCCACGCGAGGAGGCCGGACGGTGGCGAAGCGCTCCATGCCCGGCAAAGGACGCGGCCCGGTCCGCACGACAGCCGGCAGGGCCACTTGATGCGCGCTCAGCGTCCTGCAGGAGCCACGTTCACGGAGCCGGGGGGCGTGTTCACTTCAGGCCTGACGAGACGCTGGACAGCGCGGCGGCTGGAGACGGGGGACACGGCGGCTCCATGTCGCGCCTCGACGAGAAGATGCTGTTCCTTGCGGTTTGCCAGCGTTATTGTTCAGCCTGTGGGATGATACGTTCAGGGCGTAAATTATGCCAGTACGAAGGATGATAAATCTCGTAGAGGTGCACAATTTGCCTCCTCTCGGCTTGCCTCCTCTCGGCGATCCACCCTTCAACGAAGGTTTTGACGCGGGGTTTCAGATCGCTTGTGCAAGCGTTGATGATCACCTTCGGATAGTAACAGTCGAGTCTTGCTCGGAAGCACTGCTTAATATGCCCCTCTTCATCATCCCACAGCGTCCGCCAAACGTTGTTTCTCAAGGTTTCCCACTTACCCCCATCCGCCCGGAGTGACTTCCCATGAATGGCATGCAGAGAGGTTTGGAATTGTATCGGATTTGAGATGACGATATGGCAATTTGGCACGATGAGTCCCGTTTCTCTTTGGATGTACAAGAGTACTGTAGACAGGCACTGATCAATGTTCTTACCTGAATCGCCTCTGGCCGGCCCCTTGGGGCGAGCGAAGGGGCGAATGAAGGGGCGAACGAAGCACCTGTATATGTATTCGTATTCGCACTCATGCGGGGACTCCAGAAGCAGCACAACACTGCCGGATTGTTGTTGTATTTGTCGCGATGATTCTGGAATATTGCAGTGGGGGATGAGATATTTGTCGTTGCAGATACGGTACTTTTTGTCGTGGCTTTCACAGCATTCCACGTTGCCAATATGGTATCTGTTGTCGTCGGGAACTCTATTTAAGTCCCCGAAAAAATCCTTCACTATTACATCATTGTGAGGCCGCCGAACGTACGGGCTACCAGAATTCCTTATAACGCGAATTACATATTGATTGTCGTAATCGACCGGAAGAAGTCTCGAGTTTCCATCGGAACTAGGTACTTGTAGCTTGAGTGCCAGTGCCATGAGCCTCCGCCTCCGTCTCCCGCTTGCCTGCCATGCGCGCCTGTCCGCGCCTTCACTCGCACACAACGCCGTCCCCGTCCCCGTCGCCGTCGCCGTCGCGCATGAAGCGCCAAGCCGGGTGACCGCGCCGCACCGGGGCGATGCCGTGTGCGCGCGCCTCGCGGCAGGTGATGCGGCCGTTCCCGTTCGTGTCCCAGCGCCGCAGCGCCTCGGCCTCGCCCGGGCCGGGCGCCTCCGGCGACGGTGCCGCCTCCCGCCCGCCGGTCACCATCATCGCGGTCGAGGCGCACCGCGACAAGACCCCCTCCAGGGCTCTCGCCTCGCGCGCGTCCACGGTGAGCCGGTACTTGCGCTTGACCGCCACGACCCGGGCCGCGAACCAGCACCGGTTCTCCCGCGGCAGCCACTCCCCGGCGTCCTTCCCGCTCTTCCGGTGCCGGTTCACCGCGGGCGCCGCCAGCGTCAGTTTCAGCAGGTCGGAGGCGAATCACCGCCTCGTGCCCGCGGCGCAGAGCCCGCTGTCGTGGGCCTCCGAGGTGGCGACCATATGCTCGACGTCCGTCTCCCGCCGGCTGGCGAAGTGCCGCCCCGCATACGGGCCGTACACCCGCCCGCCCATGCCGGTGACGATGCGCGTCTCGATGGATTGGGGATAGGGGTAGTCGCCGCGCTCGTACGGCGTGCAGCGGTGCTCGGGGGCGACGGCCAGGCCCCGCCACGTCTGCGCCGATTCGGCCCCGTGCATCCCGGCCGCCGCTGCCAGCAGCACCGCGTAGAGCGCCCCGGCCGTGCTCCCCTACGGCACCAGGACGCCGCCAGGCGCGTCCCGTGCCACACCTTCCCCTCGGCCGGAGGGGGAGGGCGAAATTCACCGAGCGCCGTATCTCACGGCGCCGCTTCCAGATCGGCCAACGTGGATCCCAGCACCGCGATCGCCAGCTCCGAAGCCGAGTCGAGTCCGCCCGCTTCGGCCGCCCTCGCCAGCCGACCGCCCAAGTCCGCCGGCGTACCGGAGATCACCACATCGTACGTCACTCCGGGCGATTCTGCGTTCCGTGGCTCCGCAATCGTTCGCCTCCCTCAATGCCTTCAGTGCAGGCGGAGATCCCGCCTGAACAGAACGCAATCGCCGACCCATGCCGAGATGATCCGGCCCGGGCGGTGCCGCCCTTCACCCCCCTACCCATCCATACGCCAAAGCCGATCGACGTCCGTCAGGATCTTTTGGAACTGTTTCCTTTCAGCTTCGAGCGAATGCTCGGCCACGGTTTCCTGCGCCCCCTGAAGCAGCCTTTCTCTTTCTGGATCGGACATGTTAAGCGCAGTTTTCATGGCGCTCCACAGGGAATCGGGGTTGGGCTTCGCGATCAGGCAGTTCTCGCCGTCTTTGCAGAATCCTCGGTTGCCGATGCAATCCAGGGTCACCACGAGACATCCCGCGGCCATCGCTTCGAGCGCAACCAGATAGAAGCCCTCCTTCTCAAAAGGCAGGCAAACGGCGACCCGGCTCTCGGCCAGCCGAGCGAGGTAGCGGCACCGCGGAATTTTTCCGATGACTTCAACTTTCGGCGGACTCCATTTGAGTTCTTGGCGCAGGCGCTGGGACAGATCCAGCGCAAGAGCGCACCGTTTGTAGCCGACTATCGTGTACCGGCGGCTCCGGTTCCGAAGCTTCGCCGCTTCGTTGGACGTAAAGTCGGTGCCGTTCGGGATCGCCTGGATCGGCACTCTCGTCAGAACTTTGCCGAAGATCTCATCGGCAAGCTCCTGGCTGACGCAGATCCAGATCGCCTTCTGCGCGAGGTAGCGTTTGCGTTCCGAGGGCTCGTATGCACCCGGTACGTCCAGGAACCCCTGGATGAGGTTGATCCTGGGGTTCGGCAAAGCTTCCAGGCCGCATTTGACCAGATAGCGCCAGTCCTCCACCCCGTCGAGGAAGAGCACGTCGCGGCATCCCGGCTCCCAACGCGCGGGGCCGCCGGTGGGCCAGGGCGGGCGATCTTTGATGAGCTCTTCGTTCAGGGGCTCCCCGCCGAACGTGATCTTCGGCGAAAAGCCCAGTGTCCACTGTACGTGTTCGAGGTAGTGAGAGTGTTTGAGGTTTGCCCCGTTCATGCGCTGGTTGTCCCGGTAAAACCAGACCGTCCTCTCCCGATTCGGTGATTCCGCCATCATTCTCTCCTCGTCGCCTTCAATGTAGGTGGGGTTCCAGCCGGAACGCATCGACTTCGGGGCCGTGGGGACCGCGCCGCACGGCCATCAACGGCATGTCCTCGGCTTCGCCGTCGTTGAACGCCCGGGCCAGCGCTTCCTTCGCCGCCGCCTCGTCCATGTCCACGCCGGCCGCGCGGAGGGCGGCGCGGACCTCGGCGAGCGTACGCCCCGCATACGCGATCCGGCGCTGGACCCGCACGTAGAGATCCGGGCGCTGGCTCACCAGGGCAATCCCCGGGCAGCGCCGCCGCGCCTCGTCCACCCCGGTCCCGGTCCCGACCCCGTGACGCTTCGCCGCCGCGTTCGCCGAGATCACGCAGGTGCGCGCCTCCGGGTACGGGAGCACCGCCACCGGCCGGCCGTGCAGCGCCGGCGCCGCCTGCTCCTCCACCGCGGCGAAGTACCCGTCGAAGTCCAGGTACAGGCGCCTCCGGCCGTCCTGGGTCCCTGTCGGCATGGCCGTACCCCTCACCCGTCCACCGGGCGCACGACCTCCGGCACGTCGTTCCTCGGGCTGTTCACCAGCGCGCTCACCCGCCGGAGCTCGAACGGCCCCGCGTGCGGCGCCTGCACCCGCTCCGCAGGCGTCTCCGCTGCCAGCCAGGCACCGTACCCCTCCGGCGCCACCACCACCGGCTGACGCGCGTGCACGCCGGCAAGCGCCTCCCCGGCCGGGCAAGTCAGGAGCGTGAAGCTCTCCATCCGGGACTCCCCCTCCCCCCAGGCCTCCCACAGCCCCGCGAGGCTGAGCGGGCGGCCGTCCGCCAGGCGGATCCAGATCGGCTCCGTTTGAGCCCGCTATGGGCGGGTCAGGCCGGGTACTCCCCGTGTCGCTCGGTTTCGAGCATCCGTTACTTCGCCTCTTGACCTGGTCTATTCCTCTGCGGGACTAGCCCCCCAGGCCTACCGTTTCCCTCGAACCACCGGGCCGTCCTCAGTGGTCCCGTTGGCCCGGCTTCCAGCACTGCGATTCGTCTACCGCCCTGGTCTCGTTCTGCCTCCAGCCTCTTGTATGCCCGTGGAATGTACTTGCATAACCATGCCACCTTGCCTTTGCACGTTAGCTGGTTCTGAGCTCCGCACCGCAGCGCAATGATTTGCACCGCCCACCCGGCTTTCCCGGCATTGTCGTGCCAGCTTGCATCCTGGGTTGCCAACAGCTTGATCGGGGGCATTTGGTCCTGCATCCATTTGGCGGCGACCGCGTCGCCATCTCCCCGGTCCGGCCCCATGCCGTCCTCGCCGTCGATGTGCCTTACTACGAACCCTTCCTTTCCCAGCTTGTCAGCGAGCTCCCTCCTGGCTTGGCTGTCAGGTCTGCCCATATGCAGGTTCTCATCGATCAGAACAACTGGTGCAGGCCTGGCGGCATTTCCGTTGCTCCGGTGTAATGCAGCTTCCATGCCGCCAGCAGGTCCAGTGCCTCGCATTGCGCTTCCTCCATGATCTCCTGCCCATCGTGTCCGCTGCGGAGCCGCCATGCTAGGCTCTGCGTGTCGATGCGCCTTCCAACCAAGTGCGGTCGCCCTCCGAGTAGTCCAGGCGTTACGCTCACTCGCATATCATCCTTCCGCAGTCCTCGGCGGCTGTCTTCCAGCACTGGGAAGAATCTGATTGGTGGTTTTCCGTTCTGCACCCACTCGAATCGGTCCTCCGCCTCGAGGTACAGCTCGCGCTGCACCCCCGTTCCTGGCCAATCTAGATACTCCTCCTCTCTGCCTCCCCCTGGCCTATCTGTGGAGATGATCCACAGTCCTTCGTTGTGCGCGTAGCGCACGCGCCGCTCCGCCAGCGGGTATCCGGTTCTCGTCCGCTCCCGGATTTCTCCCATCCTCGCTTTCCAACGCTGCATCGGTGCCCGGTCTTTCCTTCTCAGAACCCGCAGGAAGAAAGCCTCAGCCACCGCTGTGAAGCTCATCTTTCCCCCTCCTTCGTCTGGCAGCAGCGGAACGTGTTGCCTGTATCCGAACCAGTTGCGCAGTGTCGCTTTCGGCATCCCTATCAGCCTCGCACTTTCGGCCCGGCCGTATCTTGGGCACTCCACCGCTCCGTTGATAACGTTCATTGCTTTCCCTCCGTTTCTCTCGTGTCTCTTCTAACGGCGAGTTTGCGGTCTTTCCTACCTTTCCTTGGCATTCTCCGTTCCTGTCCCCAAAATGTCGAAGTTTTGTCCCTCCTCCCCATTCGCTTGCATCTGTCTACTGTTGACCCGAGGACGTCCCCGTTGCGTCTCGTGTTTGTATTCTGTACTCATGCTCTCCTCCCGCTCGTCGTGGTTTTGCACCCTTCTCTTCGTCCCGCGGGTTCTGCTTGTCCCTGGCTCTCCGCCGCCATTTGTGGTTTCCCTACCGACAATCAACATTGTCGGACACCACCCTGCCCTACGTTGCATGTGCTCCCCTGGCCGACACGAGACCTTGTCGGACCAGGCGTTTCGCCCCTGGGACCCGGCTCAACCTCCGGTCCGCGTCACCGGCCCGCCCGGGCACGTCGCCGGGGTTCGCACCGGGACGAACCGGCGCTCGGCGCCCTGGCGCATCGTCGCGACGACCTCAAGCGGCCCGCTCCCCGTCACGACCAGGCGCCACCATCCTTCCGGCTCGACGTCGAACGCCGCCTCGACGTCGCGCATCTTCACCCGCACGATCCGGGAAGCCGGTAGCTCGCGCCGGTACGTCCCGGCTTTCGTGCCGCCTTCGTCGAGCCCCGTGATTGCGAAGGTGATGCTCGCGGCGCCCAGGTTCGAGATCCGTAGCCAATGGTCGGGACTGCCTTCGTCACCCGACAGCGCCCGCGGCATCGCCGGCACGATGGCGATATGGTCACAGACGGGATGCGAGTGATCCGGCACCTCTGGTTCAGGTTCAGGCTCCGGTGGGGTTGGCGTTTCCGGCTCCGGTGGTGGGGACGGAGGCTCCGGCTCCGGTGGTGGGGACGGAGGCTCCGGTGGGGTTGGCGTTTCGGGTTCCGGCTCCGTCCCCGGCTCCTCGGGAGTCCTATAGGTTACCGTATGGGTATGAGTATGGCCGCTGGTTCCCAAAAATCGGTTGAAGGTAACGCGAACAACGATGCGATACAGCGTATCCCATTCCTTGAAGCTTCCCCCACACCGCACGATTTTCCCCAGATTATTAACGGGGAAATCTTGGATGGCATAAAGGCGACTGTGCTGATTATCGATCCATTGGACGCCAGTATAATACCCAAACGACATGACGATATATCTGACCGTGCTTAATATCGTATCAGGCACGTCCACCCGTGCGAGGCATTTACGCGGTTGATCCGGAACGTTGATGAACCGGACAACCGTTCCCGATACCGAATGCCCCCACGCCGGCGCCGCCAGCACCAGCCCCAACAGCACCACCGCTCCCGCCTTCAACGTCTTCATCGTCCACCCTCCCCGTTGACCGGCGCCCCGCCGCTCGATGCGCCGCTTGCGCCGGTCCTCGTCCGTGATCTCGTAGGCGACCATCGCCACCGCGACCCCCAGGACGATCGCGAACAGCGCCAATCCCACCACCGGCCAGCCGATGTTTCCGGAGATCCATTGGCTCGCCGCGAGCATGTCATCCTCCCGTTGGCCGGCTTATCTCGCTGCTTGCGGGAGCTCGCCACGCATCCAGAGCCTCCAAGTACCGGAATGCGAACGGGCACAATCCGCCTCGAATGTCCCCATAATGTTCTGCGATCCTGGACGCTTCGGCAGCACAAATGCGCACGTCAAAGAATAGTCGCACTGTGTTCCGCTACCGTCACCGTTGTACGTGAAGGCAAACGTCGCAGTATCCGGCCCTGTCTTTCGATACGTATAAGGCGAGGATACGGTATCGCCGGGGTTGATAAGCTGCCCTCCTTCCAAGAAACGGAAGCTGTAATCACCGCCATCGCTACTATCAAACACGATGGTATTTCCCGTTGCGCCAAACACCGACGACGACGGGCATTCTTCTGTAGGAACCGGTGGAGGCTCGGGGGCCGGCGGCTCCGGCGGTTCCGGCTCCGGTGGCGTCACCGGCCCCGTGCCGCACGTCGCCGGCCGCTCGACAGGCACGAAACGGCGCGCTTCCCCCTGCTTCATCGTAGCGACGACCTCAAGCGGCCCGCTTCCCGTCACGACCAAGCGCCACCATCCTTCCGGCTCGACGTCGAACGCCGCCTCGATGGCACGCATCTTCACTCGCACGATCCGGGAAGCCGGTACGTCCCTGCCTCCGTACCGCCCTCGTCGAGCCCCGTAATTGCGAAGGTGATGCTCGCGACCCCCAGGTTCGAGATCCGAAGCCAGTGATGGCAGCATCTTCGTCACCGGGTAGCGCCCTCGGTATCGCCGGCACGATGGCGATATGGTCACAGCGTTCAACGGGATGCGTATGATCCGGTTCATCCGCTCCCGCCATCCCCGCCAGCACCAGCCCCAACAGCACAACCGCTCCCGCCTTCAACACCTTCATCGTTCCCCTCCCCGATGGCCGGCATCCGCCAGCGCCGTATCATCGAGCTTGCGCCCCTTGGAACCCGGCCCGATCGGCCAGAACGCCAGCGCCAACACGGCCATGCCCGCGAGGAGGGTCAGCAGCAGCACGATCAGAATCAGCGCCATCACGACCTCCCTCCCCGTTGAGCGGCTTCCCGGCACTCGATGCGCCGCTTGCGCCGGACCTCACCCGTGATCTCGTAGGCGACCACCGCCACCGCGACCACCAGGACGAACCCCGTCAGCCACCAGCCGACCACCGGCCAGCCGATGTTCTCGGAGATCCATGTACTCGCCGCGAGCATCGTCCGCCCTCCCGTTGGCCGGCTTCTCCTCCGGCTTGCGCTCCGAGCGCCGACGCCAAGCCTGCCGTTGGCCTCGCGCGGGCGCAAGCCGGATCGCATCGAAGAAGGCTCGCGACCCCCGCTGTCCGCTCGGCGCGCGACCGGGCCGGAGAGCCCGGCTACGCCACCCAGGGCGGCACTGGCCGGCACCGGGCACGTTGGCCCTGCCGGAATGCGCTCGGCGCCCTACGGCGCGCGCAGGCCGCAGCAGCCCGGGGCTCGACTCGGGGGGGAGGGACGGACGAAGGGGAGGGCGGACCGCTCTCGCGGCTCGGCCCACGTCGACGGCGTGAAGGCGATGCGCGCAAGGGCAACGGCTCCCTCGCCGCCTGGGCGCCTTCCTGCGGGCCGGGACGGAGCCGGTGCACACCGCACGGCCCGGACCGCGATCGACGCCCCACGGGGCGACAGGGGCAGCACGAAGCCGGAGACGTCTCCGGTCCACCCGCGAAGCCGCCTGGACGCCTCCCTACGGGGCGGGCTTAAGCTGCTTCACCACCGCCACCAGGACATCGACATCCATGCCGGGCGGGACGGTCACGTAGCACCCGGCGCCCCCGGCCCGAAGGTGCACGACCTCGCCGCGCTCCATCGCCAGCCGCGCCGCCTTCCCAGCCGCTTCGCGCGCGCCGTCCGCCCTGGCCAACAGCTTCCCGGGGTTCCGGGAGAGCGCTCCCGTATGCACTGACCAGGCAGCGCTCATCGCCCATCACTCCCCCCGCTTGGACTGCCCGCTTGCGCCGCGCAACTTGCGACGATGACAGGTCGGCACGTGCGCCCGCGCGCAGGCACCCGCCTCCGTGACACTCCGGCAGGCGGATGCGGGGCTTCCCGAGGTGCGATGGAGCCATCGCATCGAAACCTGAACAGCGCGGCCGATGCCGGCGGGACGAGTCCGCACCCGTCCCGCCGGCGGGTAGCTCACCAGTCCAGGATGCGCTCGCCCACATCCCGGAAGGCATCCGCGAGGGCATCCCCGACGCCGCCTTGCGCCTGCTGAAGCTCCGACTCCGACAGCCCGGAGCTTGGCGGCAGAACCAGATGCGCCACGTCCGCGCGGTCCTCGTGGACTTCGACGCGGAAGCCGTCCGGGATGCGCACCCCGAGCGCGCCTTGCAGCGCCGCCTTCGGGTCAGCCATCAACTGCGCGCGGAAGCCGTCATCGGCAGCCGCCATCTCGACGACCCGCGCCCGCATTTCATTCTCCGTTTGCATCGGTTGGCCTCCGTCGTTTCGGTTGGCCGGTTCTCTCACGAACCGGGCTCCGAATTCGACCGAAGGCACCCGGCACGCGCAACCCTAATCCCGCACGCCGGCGGGCGATGCGCGCAAGGGCAGCGGCTCCCTCGCCGCCTGCACGCCGCCCACGGGACGGACGCGCCCCGGCCGCACCACCGGCACGCCCCAACCCCGATCGTCGCCCTACGGACGCCTGGCGTCCCACGAAACCGAAAACGGATTCCGGTCCGCATCGTGGCCGCCGCGCGGGGCCGGCATCGTATAAGGGCCACAACCTCCCTTGCATGCCACGGGGCGCCGGCGCCCCGCCTGTCTCCCGTCAGAACCAGTTCTTGAACTGGATCTCTTCCGGCGCCGTTCCGAAGCTACCCGTGGCGACCCGCAGGTCCGCCTCCCCCAGCCTGCTGTCCGGCGGCAGCACGATGTGGGCGGTGCCCGCCCCTTCCTCGTGCACCACGATGGACATGGGCTCCGGGATCCGGACCCCGAGCTCCTCCTCCACCGCAGCCTTCGGCTCGGCCAGCAGCCGCTGACGGAACGCGTGGTCCTCCCCGGCCCTGCCCAGCACCTTCTGCCGCATCTCTTCGACTGTGTTCATGTCTTGCCTCCTGCTTCCTGGACGCCCTTCGGCCGGCCGGCCCGGGCTTGGCCGGAGTGTACTTCCCACGCCTCCGGGTCGTCCCCTTCTCCCGAACCCTAATTTCCCCCCTCGCCTTCCGCCCCGGGGTCTTCGTCATCCCCGTCCCCCGCCTTCGGCGGCGGCACTCCTCCGGCTGCGCTTGGATCCAGCCCCCGGCGGCCTGTCGAGCGGGCCGGCTCAGTCGTCGAACAGCCGCTCCTCCCCCTTCTTCGGGGGACGCCCCGGGGTCGGGGCGCGGGCGCGCGCCGCCGGCGTCATGGCCAGCTCCTTGCGCAGCGCGTCGAGGCGCTGCGCGAGACGGTGCGCACGGACCGCCCAGGGACTCTCGCGCCTCGGGCTCCCGTCTTCGGCCAGCAGCATCACACCCGACTTTGACACTTCATAGATACAAGGTTTGGATTTCGCGAGGCAGATCAATCCCTTACGCAGATGCGCGCGCATCCCCACGTCACCAGGCGCTCAGGCCAGCTTCAGGAGAGTCGGTGGGGCCTTCATCCGTAGAGCTTTCAACCGCTTACGGGCACCTTCGCGCGGCTCAGTCACCTGCCACAGCCTCCCGTTCGGCCCCGACAATTGCACCAGTCGAATCTGCTTCAGATCGTCTCGAATGTTGCGCCACGTGTCCCCGCCCGCCCGCTCGGCCATGCGTTCGAGCAACAACCCCATCACCGAGAGCGCGATATGCGCGTGGATACGGTGCGCCACCCGATGGTACACCGGGCGCAGGCGCAGGCCGCTTTCGAGCTGACGCCATGCCTGCTCGACACGCTGCAACTGCTTATAGCCCAAGGCCATGTCCGCAGCGCTCAAGGTGTCGTCGTTGCTGTGCACGACGAACTTCCCGTCCAGGCGCTCGGCGGCCTGCACCGCGCGGGCGTCGAGGAGCGCGCGCCCGGTACGGGTCAGGCGCACGTAGCGCCCATAGCGGCGGCTGGCACGCAAGGCGCACACCCGCTTGCCGTGGGTCGCGTCGTGGGATTCACGCAGGCGGGCCAGCTCCCCTTTGAGCTCTTCGAGCACCTGGGCGCGATGCTGACGCTGGCGGTCCGCCTCCTTGGGGTGGTAGCACACCACGTAGCGCCGGCGCCGCTCTCCGTCCCCGACCCAGACCTCCTTGGCCTGGAGGGTGTCGGTCACCGGATGGTAGCGGCCGGGGCGGCTCACCACCTCGGTGTCCACCTCGCCGCCACGATGCACCGGCATGCACACGATGTAGCGTCCGCCCCCGCGCGCCAGAGCGTGCAGGTTCGGGGCGCTGACCCTCCCCGCATCGCCGACGAACACACAGCGATTCAATCGCCACCCTCCCAGGTCGCGCTTGACCTGTTCGACCGTGGTCACGTCCACGGTGTTGCCGGGGCGGTTCACGCCCGCTGTGGCGCACGGCCTTGACCCCGGCGGCGGTGAGGCGGCTCACTGTCGCGCCCCGTTCAGGCGCGCGGCGATGGTATCCGCTTCCGCGCGGGTGCCGGGGCTGGCGACGGTGCGCCTGAAGCCGTGTCCGGTGCGCTCGATGACGCGGTAGGCCACGCCACCGTAGAAGCCCCTGATGGTCCGCGCGCTATACTTCGCTCGTCTGGCGCTGGTCATGGCGTTGCCTCCGTTGGTTTCGGGGTGTCAACTCCACTTATTACCCCACGGAAGACACCTCACCAAGCGCTGTCAACCGTTGTCAAACGTTTCCATCCGTCATTGCCGCATGCGAGACAACTCACTGATTGGGCAGGGGAATGGAGAGGGAACGGCGTGCTTTCAGGGACTTGCGCCGGTCGGCGCGGAGAGGATGGTTGAGACTGCGGGCGTCCCGCCCGCAACGGGCCGCAGGCCCACAATCGATCAAGCGGGCGGGACGCCCGTGTCCGTCGGGACACGCCGCTCCCAGGGACGCCTCGCGCTGAATCCGGCTCGAACGTGAAGATGACGGCGCCCCGGGAATTCCAATGAAGAGGGCATCCCCATGAGCGACTACGAACGCATCCGGGTCCTGTTCTGCGACCACCTGAACCTCGCGCGGGGGAAGTACCTGCCCCGCTCCGTGGCCGAATCCGGCTCGGCCCGGCACTGCGTCGGGGTCTACGCGGTGGACTACGCGCGCGCCCTGCTGGACGCCCCCGGCTCCGGGATGCGTGAGGGCCTGCCGGACATGGAGGCGGTGTTCGATCTCGATCAAGTACGCCCCGGCTGGGAGCCCGGCACCGGCGTGGTGGTGGCGGATCTGCAACGCGAGGGGCGGCCCTTCGATCTCTGCGCGCGGGGAGCGCTGAAGCGGGCCGTCGAGCGGTGGCGGGAGAAGGGACTGTCCCCCTCGATCGGGATCGAATTGGAGGCGTTCGTCTTCCAGCGCGACGCCTCCGGGGGCTGGACGCCCTACCACACCCCCGGCGCCTACGTGTACGGGACGGGCACCGCGGTCGATCCCGAGGGCCTGCTCGACGCCGTCTGGGCCGAGGCCCGGACTTGCGGCTTTCCGCTGGAAGCCGTCAACTCCGAGTACGACTGGCCGCAATTCGAGCTCACCCTCCGCTACCGCGACGCGCTCGGCGCCATCGACGACGCCTTCCTGTTCCGGCTGATGGCCCGCGAGGTCGTTGCGAAGCGCGGATACCTGCTGACGTTCATGCCCAAGCCGCTCTCCGACCGGGGCGGGAACGGCCTGCACGTGAACCTGAGCCTGGCCGACGAATCGGGCGGCAACGCCTTCGCCGACCCCGCGCGGGAAGACGGGCTCTCGGACCTCGCACGGCAGTGCATCGCGGGACTCCTGCACCACCACCGCTCGATGTCCGCGCTGCTCGCCCCCACCGTCAACTCCTACCGCCGGTTGCGCCCGGCCAGCCTCGCCGGCTACTGGGCGAACTGGGGCTACGACCACCGCGGGGTCACGGTACGGATCCCCGGCGAGCGCGGCCCGGCGACACGCCTCGAGCACCGCCTGGGCGACGGCACCGCCAACCCCTACGTCGCTGCCGCGGCGGTGCTGCACGCGGCCTGGCTGGGGGTCGAGCACGGATATGCGCTCCCGGCGGCCGAGACCGGCGACGGCCTGGAGAGCGTCGATACCGACGTCTGCGTCCCCGAAAACCTGGGCGCCGCCCTCGACGCGCTGGAAGGCGACGACGCGCTGATCCGCGCGCTCGGCGAGCGGCTGGTCGGCAACTTCATCGGGATCAAGCGCAAGGAATGGGACGACTTCCTCGGCCATACGACCGATTGGGAGCTGTCCCGCTACCTGGACTTCGTTTGACCCGCCGCGCGCTCGGCGAATATCCTGTGGCCCAGCGTCCGCGCACTCGGAGCAGCGCATGACCATCGAGCTGGGCGGCTTCCTCGCACTGGCGGGTCTGATCATCGGCCTGTTCGTCTGGTTGCGCCAGGACATCAACAACTTGCGCAGCGAGATCGGCAGCGTGCGCAGTGATCTCAGCGGTGAGATCAAAAGCATACACAGTGATCTCAGCGGTGAGATCAAAAGCGTGCGCAGTGATCTCAGCGGTGAGATCGGCAGCATGCGCAGTGATCTCAGCGGTGAGATCAAAAACGTGCGCAACGAGATCGGCGAAGAGATCAAGGGCGTGCGCCGAGATATGTCCGAGCTTCAAGACCGGCTGGAGACACGTATCGGCGCCGTCGAGCAACGCATGGGCAATCTCGAACAGCGCATGGCGCATCTGGAAGGGTTGCTCGACGGCCTGCGGGAGGCCATCGTCGCCCGTGCCCGCCACCCCGACGCAGCGTAATGGCGCACGCCCGCAAGATCGAGCCGCCTCCACCTCTTTCGCACTTTTCCTCCCTGCCTGATCCGGTTCCGCGCGCCCGGACACGCTCGCAAGCCTGAACGGGGGCTGCGGATCCGGTCGGCAAGCGCCGCGCCGGAAGGATCCACCGGGCATCCGAGAAAAACGACGCCAAGGGGAGCGCCATGAGCACCACCCGCATCGACGTCGAAGGCGTCGCCGTCTCGCCCGACCACTACATCGGCGGGCGGCGGGTCGCCTCGGCCCGGACCTTCGAGGATCGCTCGCCGCTGGACTGGTCGCTGAAGATCGGAGACTTCGCCCGCGGCGACGCCCTGGCCGCCGAGGACGCGGTGGACGCGGCGGCGGAGGCGTTTCCGGGCTGGGCGTCGGCGGACATCTCCGAGCGGGCGGCCTGCATGTACCGGCTGGCCGACCTCATCGACGCCCGCGCGGCCGACCTCGCCCGCCTCGAATGCCTGGACATGGCGATGCTCCGGGAGAACCTGGAGCTGCGGGTGATCCCCCGCGGCGCCCGGAACTTCCGCGCCTACGCTGACCTCGCCCGCGGGTACGAGGAGCGGACCTGGACTTCCAACGGCACCGCCAACGCCGTCCAGCGGATGCCGGCCGGACCCGCGGTGATCATCACCCCCTGGAACGCGCCGTTCATGCTTGCGACCTGGAAATGCGCCCCGGCCCTGGCCGCGGGCAACAGCGTCGTCCTCAAGCCCGCCGAGTGGTCGCCGCTCTCGGCCTCGGTGCTCGCCGATCTGGCCGATGAAGCGGGGTTCCCGCCCGGCGTGTTCAACGTCGTCCAGGGGATCGGCGAGGAGGCGGGCGCGGCGCTGGTCGCGGATCCGAGGGTGCGGCGGATCTCCTTCACCGGCTCGCCCGAGACGGCCCGGCACATCGGGGCCGCCGCCGCCCGCAACATCGTGCCCTTCACCGCGGAGCTCGGCGGGAAGAGCCCCTTCCTCGTGTTCGCCGACGCGGACCTCGACGCCGCCGCCCGCAAGGCCGCCGGCCAGTACGACGACGCCGGGCAGGTGTGCCTGGCGGGGACGCGCCTGCTGGTCGAGGCATCGGTTCGGGACCCGTTCCTGGAAAAGATGCTGGCCTGCGCCGACGAACACGTGCTCGGGGACAGCCGGGCGCCGGAGACCACGATCTCGCCGGTGATCCATCCCGACCACCTCGCGCGCATCCACGGCTTCGTGGAGAGGGCGCGGGCCGCGGGGGATCGGGTGCTGCGCGGCGGGCGCGTGGCGAGGGAAGGCGGGCTGTGGTACGAGCCGACCCTGATCGAGCCGCGCTCCAACGATTCCGGGATCGTCCGGAACGAGGTCTTCGGCCCGGTGCTGACCCTCCAGACCTTCAACGATGAAACGGAGGCGGTGGCGCTCGCCAACGGCACGCGCTACGGGCTGTCCGGGATCGTCTACACCGGGGACGCGGCCCGCGCCGGGCGCATCGGGCGGGCGGTGCGCGCGGGCACGGTGTGGGTCAATTGCTTCCTGATCCGGGACCTCACCGCCCCCTTCGGAGGCTGCGGCATCAGCGGCATCGGGCGCGAGGGCGGCGACTACGCCCTCGACTTCCACAGCGATCTCAAGACCCTGCAGATCCTGGAAGGGTCCACGGCCTGAAGGGGGCCTGAACGGGGAGCGGGCGGGCCGAGTCCGCGCGCGCGGCATCGGGAGGACGCGGCGACTGCGTCCTCGACCTCCCCGGCGACCTCGATACACCGCAGATCCCGGATGGGCCAACGGCCGGCGCAGCCGAGGCGGCGGCCGAGGCGGCTCAGTCGTCCAGCCGGCTCCGGTAGTGCTTCGAGCCGGGACCGCGCGGGGCCCGGATGCCGCGGAACTCCCAGTCGCCGCCGAGTGCGGTTGAGACCACCTCCTCCGAGCTGGTCGGCTGGGCGCCCACATCCTCCCGGATCGGGATCGGGCCGTGGACAATCTCGTTCTCAAGCCTCCCGAGCCCCTCGACCTCCACCGCCACCACGTCGCCCGGCTCGACGGGCCGGCTGTTGGCGGGGGTGCCGGAGAGCAGCAGGTCGCCCGGCTCCAGGGTGATGTTGCGGGCGACGTCGGCGACGAGGTAGTGCATGTCCCACTCCATCTCGCCGGTGTTCCCGTCCTGTACGACCTCGCCGTTCACCCAGGTCCGGATGGACTTGCCGTGGAAGTCCCAGCCGGTGACCAGTGCCGGACCCACCGGGCAGAGGGTGTCCGAGCCCTTCACCCGCAGCATCGAGCCCGCGTCGGTATCGCGGAAGTCGTGCAGTCCGTAGTCGTTCGCGATGGTGTAGCCGGCGATGTAGTCGCCGGCTTCCCCACGGCCGACGTTGCGGCAGTGCCGGCCGATCACGATGGCGATCTCGCCCTCGTAGTTCAGCCACCGGCAGCGCTCGGGGCGCACCACCCGGGCGCGGTGCCCGCACAGCGCGCTGACCGGCTTGTGGAAATAGGTGGGGGTCGCCGGCAGCTTCGTCATGAACTCGTCCACCCGGCTGGTGTAGTTCAGGTGCACGCAGATGATCTTGCGCGGCTCGGTGGGAGGTAGATGGACGGCGTCCCCCACCGCGACCGACCGCCCGTCCCTCGCGCGGAGCAGATCGCCTTCACGGATGACGACGGTCGGATAACCGTCGAGCAGGATCCGCCGGTACTCTCGCATGGATCGACTCCTTCCTCGGCAACCGGCGACGCTTCACCCGGCATCCGCGGTTTTGCACGGCAGAGCCGCGGGCGGCTGCGAAGCGGTCGCGTCCCGCATGGAACGAACCCGCTCCTCGTTCGCCGGCGCGTTGGGCGTGGACGTCTGCGATTCCGCGCCGGCAGAGCTGCGGGGCGGTTGCGAAGCGGTCCCGCCTCGCATCGCGCCCGTCCTCATGGCGCCGGCCCGGTTTGAAATCGTTAGGCCCCGAACGATATGATGCCCGGCCAGGAATGGCAAGCAACCATGGCAACCACGGCGCTTCTCATGTCCGTCCAGGGTTTCATGTTTCCCCGCTCCCGTAGCGGCAGGGCGTCCCTGCTGCCGCCACCACCGTGGCACTACTCCGGACACATGCTCACGCTCGAGTACCGGACCGATCCGGACGCGGTGGCGGAGCTGCTTCCATCCGGGCTCGCGCCGGCGGACGAGGATCCGGGCGCGGTCGCGGTGATCTGGGCCGATTGGCAGAGCTGCTCCGACACCTTCGAGGAGCTCCTCGATCCGGTCCGGGCGCAGTACCGCGAGGTGTTCGTCGTCATCCGCTGCAAGTACCGGGGCCGGCACTACTCGCGTTGCGCCTGGATCTGGGTGGACACCGACTACGCCATGGTGCGGGGACATTTCCAGGGCTACCCGAAGAAGCTCGGATCGATTTTCCTCACCCGTCCGGTCACGGTGGGGCGGGCGGGGCCGCGTCTTTCGCCGGGGGGACGCTTCGGCGCCAGCCTGGCCGCCAACGACCGCCGGCTGCTGCATGCGACCTTCGAGATCAGGGCCGAAAGCGGGCACGCCGGTTTCGTCAACGCCCTGCCGATGTTGCACCACCGCTGGATGCCGGCCATCGAAGGGGACGGCGCCGACAGCCTGGACGAGCTGGTGACGACGTCCGCGTACGAGAGCGAGATCGGCCGGTGCTTCACCGGCGACTTCGACCTCCGGATCGGCGACTCCCCGGTCGAGGAGCTGACCCGGCTCCGGCCCCTCGAACCCATTGCGGGCTACTGGCGCGAGGTCGCGATGTCGTGGCGAAGCGGCACGACCCTCGAACGCAGCAACCTTGCCGGGATCTGAGTCGGCCGGATGGCAAGGGATGCGTCGGTCACCCGCGCCGAGCGCGAAGCGCGCGAGCGCGTCGAGGCCCTCGGCATCGACGTCGACGCCTACGCCGCGGTGTCGAACATCTTTCGGGTGGCCAACGCGGTGCGCAACCACACCGAGCGCAACCTGCTGAGCGAGTTCAACCTGTCGTTCTCGGGATTCACGGTGCTGTGGGTGCTGTGGGTATGGGGGCCGAAGGAGTCGCACGCCCTCGCCGACGAGTCGGGCATCTCCAAGAGCACCCTCACCGGAGTGGTGAAGACCCTCGAACGCCTGGGCTTCGCCGCCCGCAAGCCCCATGCGATGGACGGCCGGCGCGTATTCGTGCAGGCGACGCGCAAGGGGATCTCCACCATGCGCAGGATCTTTCCCCGCTTCAACGACGTCGAGGCGATGGTGACCCGGGATCTCTCGCCAACGGAAAAGGACAGTCTGGCCCGCTTGCTGCGCATCATGCTGCATACCCTGGAGAGCTGACGGGAGGCGTCCCTCCCTCGGCGTGCATCTCGCGCACGTAGCGGGGGCATCCGGTGCGCTCGATGGAGTCGAGGTACGGGCCGGCATGATCGAAGAACGCATCGATCGCGAAGTCGAACGCGCGATCGTAGAACGCGACGTCGAGATGGTGGTCGTAGTCGACCCGCCCGGGGCGGACCACGACTCGATACGACGCCAGCGGTGCATCGCTCATCGGCGACCGGCCCTCTCCATGCCCGCCTCGAGCGCACCGGTGCTTGCAGCACCGCCGCCGACCGGTGCGGGCACGACCCGCGCGCCCCTCTATTCGCGTCCGCTGTGGCACTCCAGAAACGGCGCTCCCTGCTTGCCGCAAGCCCCGTAGTCCAGGGTCCCGTCCGCCCGGTAGTGCGTCAGCGTCAGCGAGACGGGGCGGCCCAGATGGTGTTGCAGAACCACCGCCTTCCCCCCCGCCGTCTCTCCGGAGAAGAAGGGAGCGTCCCCCGGACCCATCCGCGCGCGCAGCCTCACCGCGGCATCCAGGAAGTGCGTGCGGGTGTACGTTCCTTCCGGCCGATGATCGACCTCTATCCGGCACGGCTCGCCCGTGAAACGGGCGCCCGTCCACCAGTTCTCCGGGTCTTCGATCACCACCTCACCCGGATACGTGCCCGCCCGGATCTCGTGGATCGGGCCCCCCGGGATTCGCGCCGCGGCCTCGTAGTGCTCCCGGGTCCAGCAGTCGATTCCCGGGTCCACGCACCCGCCCAGCACCGCGCCGGCGGCCAGGACCCATGCCAGGACCGTCATCCGCGGGTGTCCGTGGGCGACGTTCTCCGTCCGTACCTCCTCCCGGGTCCCGCCGGCGCGGCCCTTGGCGACAGGACCTCGCGCAAAGCATCGAAGACGTCTCATGAACGAACCCCCGGTTGCGGCTCCGCCGGCCGGAGCGATGGGCGCCGGGCTCCTGGAAACTCAAGTTTCGGGATTCAAAATACCTTGAATCAGGCGATGGATTCCCGCTTTCGCGGGAATGACGTCATTTCAGCGAGACACGTTACTTTTGCGCTGGCCGTGGCCGTCTGGCCGTCATTCCCGCGAAGCTTGTGCCCGCGAAAGCGGGTAGCGGGAATCCATTTCGGTCAGCGAATCCCGAAACTCGAGCTGGAAACGACCCGTTCCGGAAGCAGTGTGTCCTGCGGGCGCGGATACCTCGCCCGCAAGCGGGCCGAAAGTCCACATCCTCCGGACGCGCCGTTTCCGGCATCGAAGCAGGCGTCCGGCTCCGGCCGTGCCGGGTCGGGAACACTCCATCCCGCCCCTCAATCCTCCGCGAGCTCGCGGCATTGCCGCTCCGCGCTCTCGAACACCGTGTATGCCCGTGCCAGCGTTCGGCGTGCCTCCTCGTCGTCCCCCTGTCCCCTCGCCCGCCACAGGCGCTCGCCCAGCCGTTCCGTCCGCAGCATCGTATGGCGGGCGATCTGCCGCATGTTCGTGAGATCCTCAATGCGTCCCGTCCGGGCCGCCTCCGCCGCCGCCTCCCGGCAGGTCTCGCGCGCCCTGTCCGCGAGCCGGCCCACCCTGCCTTCGAGGGTTTCGATGGCTTCCCCTGAGGTGTCCCCCGTCTCGCCGCCGCTTCCTTCGGACGCTGGACCCGCGCGTGTCCCTGGCCGACGCGCTCCTGCCGTGCCTCCCGCCCCGCCGCCGCTTCCTTCGGACGCTGCCCCGAGGAGACCGCAGAGCTTGCGCGCGGCGTCCAGGCTCTCGCGGGTCTCGGGGTCCAGGGCTTCCGGGGCCACGTCCGCGCCGTCTTCCTCCATCGCGTGCCGGCGCTCCCAGCGCAGCCTCGTCTCCTCGATGAGCCATTCGACGGCTTCGATCGCCATCAGGTTGCCGTACTCCCGTCGTGCGAAGGCGTTTCCGCCCGCCTCCATGCACGCCCGGACGACGTCTTCGCCGGGCAGGGGAAGGGCGGCGTACCGGACCGGCGGAGCGTCGCCGTGCGCCTGCGCAAAACTCTCTTCCTCGAACCACCACATGCCTTCCCGGGCCGCTCGCGCCTCCCTCTCCGCCTCGCGCAGCTTCCCGTTGCCCGCGAGCGCCCAGCCCATCCGCACCATCCATTCGGCGACGTCGATGCCGCCGGCGCGGCAGGCGATCCTCCCTCGATCCTGTCCGCGGTGCTTGCCGGGTCGCTCGCGATTCCGCGTAGCGGAATCGCCGGGCGACCGCGCCGGCGGTCGCCGCTCGCATACGAGGTGCTGTCCGGCCACCACGTCCCGCAACGCCAGCACGGCAAGCTCCCTGCACGCGGGCCTCTCCGCCGCCGGCCCGCACTGGGCGTCCGGCGGCGGGGGCTCGATCCCGCCGAGCGGCAGTACCGGACCGTCCGGCACTCCGGCGAGGGTCTTCGCATCGACCACCCGCACCGCGCCTTCCCAGATCGTCTCGCCGGCCCCCGCGGCGCCCGCCCAGATCCCGAACGCCACGGCCAGCGCCGCCCTTGCTCCCGATCCCATCGCCCGACCCCCCGGTTACGGACCGTGGCAGCTCCTCTCATGCAGTGTAATTCATTGAATTGGAAGTGACTCGCCGATGGCGGCAAAGATCGTCCCCGGTGAGGTTCCCGGGGAAGGCCGGGCTTTCCCGGCAGCGGGTTCCCGAGCCGTTTCGGAGTATGCTCACCAACTCAAGTTTCGGGATTCAAAATACCTTGAATCAGGCGATGGATTCCCGCTTTCGCGGGAATGACATCATTTCAGCGAGACACGTTACTTTTACGCTGGCCGTGGCCGTCTGGCCGTCATTCCCGCGAAAGCGGGAATCCATTTCGGTCAGCGAATCCCGAAACTTGAGTCACCAAGTATCGAGCCGGGGAGAGACGGCGGATGGACCGGACGTCGGCAGGTGGCGGGCGCCACTCCGCGCGGAAAACGGAGAGGTCTCCGGGGGCGCGGCCCGGGAATACGCGATGGAGCACCGGCCCCGACCCGCGCGCGGTGCTGCTCGACGCCTCGGGGACGTTGATCGAGGTCGCCCGCCCGCTCGGCGAGACCTACTCGCTGCTCGCACGGGACTTCGGCGGCGACCTCGACCCCGATACCCTGACGGCCGGATTCCGGAGCGCGTTCGCCGACGCCCCGCCGATGGCGTTTCCCGGCAAGCGCGGCGCAGATCTCGACCGTGCCGAGCGCGGCTGGTGGCGGGCGGTGGTCGAGCGGGTGATCGGTGCGGCCGGGGGCGTCCCCGAGCTCGACGCCTGCTTCGATCGCCTCTATGCGCACTACGCGAGCGCCCAAGCCTGGCGGGTCTACCCCGAGGTTCCCGCCGTGCTCGCCTCACTGCGCGAGCACGGCGTCGCGCTGGCGGTGGTGTCGAACTTCGATTCGCGCCTGCCCCCGCTGCTCGACGGGCTGGGACTCGCGGCGTTCTTCGATGCGGTGGTGTGTTCGGGGGAAGTCGGGGCGGCGAAGCCGGACGGGGCGATCTTCGCCCATGCGCTCGCGATCCTCGGGGTCGAGGCGTCGGAGGCGCTGCACGTCGGCGACGACCCCGAGGCCGACTACGAGGGCGCGCGCGCGGCCGGGCTGAAAGCGCTACTGGTGGACCGCGGCGCGGCGGCGAACCATGCCGGCGTCATCGCGGATCTGGGCGGCATCCTGGAACGGTACCGAGGGCGTCGTACCCAGCCGGACGGACGAGGGCGACGACCACGGGGACCGGGATGGGTCCCCGATCCGTGAAATCTTCGACCGGATGACGAAGATTCGTTCTCCGGCCGGCACTTGATTCCATCTCAAGTTTCGGGATTCGCTGACCGAAATGGATTCCCGCTTGCGCGGGAATGACGTCATTTCAGCGAGACGCGTTGCTTTCAGGCTGGCCGTCATTCCCGCGCAAGCGGGAATCCATCGCCTGATTCAGGCATTTTGAATCCCGAAACTTGAGATTCCATGATGCCGGATCCCTTGGGAGCGGCGCCTGGTTCCGGTTCCACCGGGTTGGGCACGGGGAAGCGGACTCGACGTCGGCCTCGCTGACGAAGGGAGCGCTCAGAACCCCGCCACCGCGGTACGCCACACCGGCCCCGCGCCGGCCCGCAGCACGCCGCTGCGCGGCTCCCGGGTGACCGCGCAGACGCGCGCGAAGTGGAGGCTGCCCGGATTCTCCTCGACCACGACGACCTCGTGCCCCGCGCGGGCGAGGCGGCGCCGGACCGCCGGGGGGATGCGGGCGTCCACCCAGGTCTCGCGTCCCTGGCAATGCACCCGCGGATGGTCGATGGCGCGCTGGATGCGCATCCGGTGATCGACGACGTTCATGAATGCGTGGAGCACCGCGCTCTGGATGCGGTAGCCGCCGGAGCCGGCGCCCGCGAAGCGCCCCTCGCCCCGGCGTGCCGCGACCAGCACCGGGGCCGCGAAGATCGGCATCTTGCCCGGCTTGATCGCGTTGGGGTGGTCCGGGCGCGGATCGAAGTTCTGCATCGCGTTGTTGAGCACGATGCCGAGCTCCGGCACGTGGACGAGCGAGCCGAACGAGCCCCCGATGCTCATGCAGATGCTCGCCACGTTGCCCTCGCGGTCCGCGGCGGCGGCCTGGCTCGTCCCCGAGAGCCGGGGCGCCCCGGCGCGCGTCTCGATGCGCTCCGGGGCGTCCACGAAGCGCTCGTACGGCCACGGGTCGCCGGCTTCCACCGGGCGCGGCAACGCCTTGCCGACGCGCATCGCCCGCCGCCTCCGCGCCGCGAAGCCGGGATGCGCGAGGCCGTTCACCGGCGCGTTCTCGAAGTCGGGGTCCCCGTAGTGGGTGATGCTGTCGGTGAACGCGACCGCGAGCGCCTCCGCGGCGAGGTGCCGGAAAGCGCCGGAGTCGGCGCCATGGCGGCGCAGATCGAAATGCCCGAGCAGGTTCAGCGCCTCGTAGCCGACCGGGTCGAAGCAGGTGACGTAGTCGTGGTTGCGGTAGCGCTGCGGCCATTCGCGCAGCACGCGGGTGCGGTAGGCGTCGAGGTCGGCGCTGGCGAGGATCCCGCCCTGCGAGCGTACGTACCCATCGATCGCCTTCGCCGTCTTCCCCGCATAGAACCCGCGCTTGCCCCGCGCCGCGATGCGCCGCAGGGCGCCGGCCAGCGCGGCGCCGTCGATCCGGTCTCCCTCCGCCCTCTGGAACGCGATGCGGGGGAACGCGCCGCCCGGCATCCACGCCGCCCGGGTGTCCGGGAACGCATCGAGATGGTGGCTGATCTCGACGAGGGGGAGAAGGTCGAACCACGCCATCTCGATACCCTGCTGCGCCGCCTCGACGGCCGGCGCCATCACCTGCGCGAGCGGCAGGCGGCCGAGCATCGCATGGGCGTCGCAGCATCCCGCCACCGCCCCCGGCACCGCGATGGAGAGGGCGCCACGCTCGGCCCGATCGCCCGTGGTGCGGGGATGGCCGTAGTACGTCGGGGGGCGCAAGCCGTCCGGCTCGAACATGCCGGGCGTCGCCGCGAGCGGGGCGCGCGCGTACGCATCGAAGCTCAGGAATCCGCCGTGGCCGGGGGCGTACACCGAGATACGGGCGTAGCCGCCGAGCCCGCACATCGCCGGCTCGACCACGAACGCGGTGAACGCCGCGCCCACCAGGGCGTCGATCGCGTTCCCGCCCTCCTGCATGATGCGCACCCCGGCATCGGCCACCGCCGGATGCCCGCCGGCGCACACCCCCCGCTCCGCCTCGATCGGCGTGCGGGTGTGGACGGGCTCGCTGCGGCGGGAACGGGTTGCCATGGGGATGCTCGCGGCCTCCGAGGTTCGATCGGCCGGTAACGACACTTGCCGGGCGCCCGCGCGACGGCATCGGGCTCGCGTTCGATCACGGCCAGCCCGAACGTTACCCGCGTCGCGTGCTCCCGCGCCAGCCACCGGCGGCGATCGGTGCGCCGGGTTTGGAATTCAAGTGTCGGGATTCAAAATGCCTGAATCAAGCGATGGATTCCCGCTTTCGCGGGAATGACGGCCAGCCTGAAAGCAACGCGTCTCGCTGAAATGACGTCATTCCCGCGGAAGCGGGAATCCATTTCGGTCAGCGAATCCCGAAATTCGAGTTTGGAAGTCGGCCAGGTGGCGCGCGACGACACCGGGCGCGGAAGGATCCCGGACACCGGCAAGGTGATCCGTCCGGCCGCATGAGGGAGGGGAGCGATCCCGAGGTGTGAAGCCCATTCCATGCCGTTCATTCGAGCCGGGCCGCGTTCCGTCAGCGCCGTGATACGCTTGAGGACGCGCATACACCATGACTCGAACACGAACCCGCCAGACAGGTCAGCCGCCAGATACATCAGCCGCCAGGCAGATCGGCCGCCAGACAGATCAACCGGTTGCGCACTGCGTTCGCGCCCGGTTCCCGAGAGGCCAGATGGACCGATTCGACCTCGTCATCCGCGGCGGCGCCGTCGCCACCGCCGCCGACACGTTCCTGTCCGACATCGGGATCCGGGACGGCAGGATCGCCGCCCTCGCGCAGGGCCTGGACGGAGGCCGGGACGAGATCGACGCCTCCGGCAAGCTCGTGCTGCCCGGCGGGATCGACAGCCACTGCCACATCGAACAGAAGTCGGCGAGCGGCCTGCTGTGTGCCGATGACTTCTATAGCGGTTCGGTCTCCGCCGCGTTCGGCGGCACCACCACCATCATCCCCTTCGCCGCCCAGCACCGCGGACAGTCGTTGCGCGAAGTGGTCGAGGCGTACCACGGCTGCGCCGATCCGAAGGCGGTCATCGACTACGCCTTCCATCTCATTATCTCCGACCCCACCGCGCAGGTCCTCGGCCAGGAGCTGCCCGCCCTGATCGAGGACGGCTACACCTCGTTCAAGGTGTACATGACCTACGACCTGCTCAAGCTCGACGACTACCAGATGCTCGACGTGCTCTCGCTCGCCCGGCGCGAGGGCGCGATGACCATGGTGCACGCCGAGAACCACGACATGATCCGGTGGCTCACCGACCGGCTCCTCGACGGCGGATACCGGGCGCCGAAGTACCACGCGGTCAGCCATGCGCGGGTCGCGGAGAGCGAGGCGACGAGCCGGGCCATCGACCTCGCGAGGCTCGTCGACGTCCCGATGCTCATCGTGCACGTCTCCGGGGCGGAGGCCGCCGCCGCCATCCGCCGCGCGCAGGATCTGGGGCTGCGGATCTACGGCGAGACCTGTCCCCAATACCTCTTCCTGACCGCCGCGGACCTCGACCGCGACGGCATGGAGGGCGCGAAGTTCTGTTGCAGCCCGCCCCCGCGCGACGCCGCCAACCAGGAGCACGTGTGGCGCGGGCTCGTGAACGGCACGTTCCAGGTGTTCTCCTCCGACCACGCGCCGTACCGCTTCGACGAGACCGGCAAGCTCGCGGGCGGCCCCGATGCCCCGTTCAAGAAGATCGCCAACGGGGTGCCGGGTATCGAGCTGCGCCTGCCGCTGCTGTTCAGCGAGGGTGTCGGCGGCGGCCGGATGGATCTCAACCGCTTCGTGGCGCTGGCCTCGACCAACGCGGCGCGGCTCTACGGACTGTATCCGCGCAAGGGCACGATCGCGATCGGCTCCGACGCGGACTTGGCGATCTGGGACCCCGAGCGCGAGGTCACGGTGACGTGGGACGCCCTGCACGACAACGTCGGATACACCCCTTACGAAGGGCGGCGCATCAGGGGATGGCCGGTGACCGTGCTCTCCCGCGGGCGACGGGTGGTCGACGGTGGCGCGCTGCACGTCGAGCGGGGCAGCGGGGCGTTCCTGCGCTGCGAACGCCCGGAGGCCGCCCGCCCCCTCGGGCGCCGGGTGCCGGAGATGGATCCGGCGAAGAACTTCGGCGCGGCGCTCTGAACCGTCCTCTGTCCGTCCGCGGCGCCGTCGGGCAAACCATGCAGGTGTCGAGACGACCGGCCGCGGGAGCCGGTCCCCATCCCGGCCCGACCCTCAGTCCTCGACGTCGACCCCGATCGGGCAGTGGTCCGAGCCCGCCACCTGCGGCCAGATGAACGCATCCCGCACCCGCCGCATCGCGCCGGGCGAGGCGAGCACGTAGTCGATGCGCCACCCGACGTTCCTCGCCCGCGCCCCGCTCCTCTGCGCCCACCAGGTGTAATGCCCGATCTCGCCGGGATGGCGCTCGCGGAACGTATCGACCCATCCGGCCGCCAGCCAGCGGTCCATCTCCGCGCATTCCTCGGGGAGGAAGCCGCTGGTCTTGCGGTTCGCCGCGGGCCGGGCGAGGTCGATCTCGGTATGCGCGGTGTTCCAGTCCCCGATGACGAACACGTGGTAGCGGCGCCGCAGGCGCTCCACCCGATCGAACACCGCGCGGTAGAAGTCGAGCTTGTAGGGGACGCGGCTGTTGTCCCGCTCCTTCCCGCTGCCGTTCGGGAAGTAGGCGTTGACCACCACGGTCCTGCCGAAGCGTGCGAGCTGGTAGCGGCCCTCGGCGTCGAAGCGCGGCTCCCCGAGGGAGTCCTCGCTCCGGTCGGGCGCCGTCTTCGTGAACAGCCC
Source organism: Gammaproteobacteria bacterium (assembly GCA_965204915.1). Classification (GTDB taxonomy): domain Bacteria; phylum Pseudomonadota; class Gammaproteobacteria; order HK1; family HK1; genus HK1. The sequence goes on from OZ242023.1 coordinate 2,712,564, forward strand.
GATGCCGCTGTAGCCCGCGCGCTCGGCCGCCACGAAACGGGTATGCCAGCCCTCGGGCGAGCGCACCTCGTCGGGAAGCTGCGACTCGAACGCCTTCATCTCCTGGATCCCCAGGATGTCCGCCTCCGAGCGCGCGAGCGCATCGAGAAACCCCTTCTTCGCGCAGGCCCGCAACCCGTTGACGTTCCAGCTCACGATTCGCATGGCTCCTCCGTGATTCCTCGTCGTTCCCGGTGATTCTCCGCGGCGTTGCAGGCAGCCTCGACCAGGGGCTCGGATCACGCCCCGGCAGAAGTCATTTCACGTTGGCACGACGGCCGAGCCCGATGGCTGGATTCATCCCCGTCTCCACCATCGCCGCTTCGAGCGCACCCGGCTCCCGTTGATCGGTGATGTCGAGGACCGAATACTAACGTGAAGAACCTTGGGCGAAGCGTTCGCCATCCCGGAAGCCACCCGCACAACGGTTCCTGGATATTTTTCTGTTAGCGATTACCAGCGATTTCCGCTAACTCCCGAAGCGGCGTGTGATGGGGATTTGCGGGGCATCGAAAAATAGTTTCTCGCAGACTTTCAGAGCATTGGAGGCCATCATGGGAGCGATTCCACAGATGGAGCTCCAATGATGGGACGCGAGGCGAAGTTTCGCAAGACGCTGTCGATGCCGGGGCTGCTGGCGCAGATGCGGCGCTGCTTCGAGGGGGTCGAGGACGAGGTGGCGGGCCGTGGGCTGAGCTTGGCGGACTGTCTGATGTCGGGGTTGGCGATATTCTCGTTGAAGTACCCGTCGCTGCTGCAATTCGAGCAGGACGCCCGGGGTCTGGGGGAGTCGGCGCACGAGCCGCGGCGGGAGAACCTGCGCAGTCTGTTCGGGGTGGAGCGGGCGCCGTCGGACGTGCGGCTGCGCGAGCGTCTGGATGAGGTGGACCCGAGGGAGCTGCGTGCGCCGTTCAAGCGGCTGTTTGCGCGGGCGCAGCGCGGCGGAGCGCTGGCGGGGTTCGAGTGGCTGGAGGGTCGGTACTTGCTGTCGGTGGACGGGACGGGGCACTTCTCGTCGTCGAAGGTGCATTGCGCGAACTGCTGCGAGAGGCGTCACAAGGACGGGACGACGACGTATTACCATCAATCGCTGTGCGCGGTGCTGGTCCATCCGCAGCGCCGGGAGGTGGTGCCGGTGGTGGCGCCGGAGGCGATAGTGAAGTCGGATGGGCGGAAGAAGAACGACTGCGAGAGGAGAGCGGCGAAGCGTCTGTTGACGGAGCTGCGGCGTGAGCACCCGCATTTGGCGCTGGTGGTGGTAGAGGACGGATTGGCGTCGAACGGGCCGCATATCCGGCTGTTGAAGGAGCTGGACATGCGGTTCGTGCTGGGGGCGAAGCCGGGCGACCACAAGGCGCTGTTCGAGTGGGTGGAGCAGTTGGAGGCGCATCCGCCGGCGGACCCGGCGAAGCGGGTGGTGCGTTGGGAGACGGTGGACGGCGACGGCACGACGCACTGCTTTCGGTGGCTCAACGGTGTGCCGCTCAACGACACGCACTTTGATTTGGAGGTGAACTTCCTTGACTACCGGGAGAGGAGGCGCAATGGCAAGGAGAGGCGTTTCTCGTGGGTCACGGACCTGCGGGTCGAGCCGTGCAATGCGATGAAGCTGATGCGCGCCGGAAGGGCGCGCTGGCGCATCGAGAACGAGACGTTCAACACCCTGAAGAACCAAGGCTACGAGTTCGAGCACAACTTCGGCCACGGCAAGAAGAACCTGGCGACGGTGTTTGCGGCGCTGATGATGCTGGCGTTCGCCATCGACCAGGTTCAGAAGATGTGCTGTGCGCTGTTCCGGGCGGCGCTGGCGAGGAAGAAGCGGGCGAAGTACTTCTGGGAGGACTTGCGCGCGTTGTTCATGAGCTACCGGCTCCCGGATTGGGAGACGTTGTACCGGGCGTTGGCCTTCGGCCACCATGCGCCGGTGCCGGTGGCGCACGACACGTCGTAGGCTCGGCGCCGGGCCGCGTCGCGCTCGCAACCGCCTTGCCGCTTCAGGGAATCGACATCGCCGCCCGCTGCATCCGGCCCAAGGCCGGAGGGGAGGCGTTGTCCCTCGCGCTCGGCGCCCGAGGGCTCTGCCGACTCACCGGATATCCGGACCCTTAGCGGAAATCGCTGAGCGATTACTGCGGGGCTTGTGAGGTTCCCCGAAAGAGAGTAGCGTCCGGTTCCGATGGCTAGGCGCGAGCTAGGTCGTCCGATTCATCCTATTGATTCAGAAGGAGAAACAGTGATGAAAGCGACAATGCGAGCGGCGGCGGTTGCCGTGGTGGGTCTGGTGCTGGCGGCGCCGGCGTGGGGGGCGGTGACCGTCACGCTGCACTACACACAGCCTACCCGGGCGGAGGTGGGTGCTGGGACAGCAGAGCGGCCCCAATTGAGAGCAACAGGGCGTCCGGACGCGGCGTACTGCCACAGTGGGAGGGGATGCATAATAGTAGTAGCGACTGGACAGCTCGACGCCAAAGGGAGGCTCCTGGGGGAGGGGGCGAGGGCCACCGCAGTAGGCCTGCATTGGACCCAGTCGTATGGAAGATGGAGAGGGGCCGGGCGCTCGTGGGCGTTTCCTTGGTACTCAGGCGTGCATTGCGGAAGGATGGGCGTGTACGTGTCAGAGGTCCTCAACGAGGACGGGATATGGGGAAGGAGCACAAAAATCGGCGACGTCGACGTTCCTTGTGGCTATAGGTCACCCACGGAGCCGGAACCGGAGCCACCATCGCCACCACCCGAACCCGAAACGCCTACTCCGCCATCACCACCGGAACCGGAGCCTGAGACACCGGAGCCGGACCACACCCACCCGGTCGAACGCTGTGACCATATCGCCATCGTGCCGGCGATGCCGCGCGCACTCACGGGCGACGAAGGCAGTCCCGACCATTGGCTACGCATCGCCAATCCCGGCGCCGCGAGCATCACCTTCACGGTGACGGGCCGCGACGAAGGCGGGACGAAGGCGGGGACGTACCGGCGCGAGCTACCTGCCTACCGGAGCGTGCGGGTGAAGATGCGCGACATCGAGGCGGCGTTCGACGTGTCGAAGCCGGAAGGCTGGTGGACGCTGACGGTGACGGGGACCGGGCCGTTGTACGTGGCGCCGACGATGCGCCAGAGCGACGAACGGCGCTTCGTGCACGTGGAACGTCCGGCGGCGTGCCCGAGCGGGCCGGTGACTCGGACGGGCACGTAAAGGTAGCGGGTCAGGCAGAAAACGGATGCCCGGTCGGGCGGAAGGAGAATCCCCGATCGGGCATCAATCAGGCATTGCGAACGATGAAGCGATCCGCGGATGCGCTGGTAGGCGCCGGCGCGTCCCGCATGTCACACTGTGGGCGGCGGGAGCCGGCCGGGCAGCCGTTGCCCCGACCGCCGGGGTGGAGGAAAGTCCGGGCTCCGCAGGGCAGGGTGCCAGGTAACGCCTGGGGGGGCGCGAGCCCACGGACAGTGCCACAGAAAACAGACCGCCTCGTGTCCCGATGGGCACGCGGCAAGGGTGAAAAGGTGCGGTAAGAGCGCACCGCGCCGGTGGCAGGGCAAACCCCACCCGGAGCAAGGCCAAATAGGGGAGCGAGCCGCCGGCAGGTGCCGGTACACGTCCGGTGGCTCAATGGGGGAATCCTTCCGGCCTCGTCAGCAGAATCTGTGGGTGAGTTCCGGTTCGGGCAGGTCGCCAAGTGTATGATGCAACGCGACTTCCAGCGCCTCGCAGGTGCGATGACCGAACGCTTTTCTGGTGGTCACTCTCGCCTTGCCGTCGAAGCCCTCCACAATGCCGTTGGACAGCGCCCCCGGGCGCGGAACCAGTTCAGGATCAACCCCCGGTGGGAGCCCACCATGCGCGCGACCTTCTTCATCGGGTCGAGCCGCGAACGCATCGTGCGGGTACACCACCGGTCCCCGCTTTCGCGGGGATGACGGGCGGAAACGCCCCGCCCAGTACGGCGAGACATCCTCCCACAGCACCTGGAAGTCCTCCTTGAGCAGGTGGGCGCGCACCGTGTGCAGATTGCACCGTACCCGCTCGGCCAAGCGCTCGGACTGCGCGTCGGTCAGGTTCTCGGGGCGTTTGAGCACCAGCCAGCGGCTGCGCTTGAGCACCGGCGCCTTGCCCTCGGCGGCGAGCTTGCGGGCCTCCACCGCGCGCACCTCGTCGATGGCCTTGGAGAAGTGGCTCATGATGTGGAAGCGGTCGAGCACGTGCACCGCCTGGCCGGCACGCTCGGCCACCACTTTCAGATACGGCTTCCACATGTCCGAGCACACGAAGCGCAACGCCGCGCTGCGAGCGGCGCCGAGCCCGTCGAAGAAGCCATGCAGGGTCTCGGCCTTGCGCTTGCGCCCAATCCACAGCAGCCGCTTGCGGTGGCGGTCAATCGGGTAGACCAACGTCAGGTACCGGTGCCCACGCCTCCGGCGTGTTGCGGGCGAGACGCCCGCGCTCCCAGGTTCGTGACAGGCGCCTGGTTCCGGCGATGCCGGGTTGGGGGCGGAGGACGGTATTGGCCTGTCCAGCAATCGGGGTTCGCTTCCATCGAATCTCGTTGGAAATTTTTTTACCGATCGAGGCTGAAACGGGAAAACCTGCATGAAACAGAAGATCGGGACCGTCATCGAAGCCGACGTCCTGCGCCGGGCCAGGCGTCAGGCCGCTGACGAGGAACGGCCGTTGAGCGACTTGATCCAGGATGCCCTGGACCGGTACCTGACTACGAAGATACCGGCACCCGACCGGCGGGAGGCGGCCTACAGGTCGTTCTGCGAGCAGCCGATACAGGTCTCACCCGATCAGCTTCGCGAGATCCTGCACGTGGATGCCTGAGACATGTGAATCTCGATGACATCCCCGCCGGCAGCCTGTGCGTCATCGACACGAACGTGTTGGTGTACGCCGAACAAGGGAGTATCCGGCCAGGCTCAGCGCTTTCTGCGGCGTTGCTCCAAGGGTGAGATTACGGGCGTATTGCCCTAGACCGTCTGGCAGGAGCTTACCCACCGGTTGATGCTTGCGGAGGCCACCATGAAGCACGGGAGCTTGGGCGGCAATCCGGCAGCACGCCTGGCCGGGAAGCCGGAGATCATCCGCGGTCTGAGTTTGCACCAGTCGAAGGTGCGAGACCTGCTCGATCTTGGTCTCCGTTTCGAGAGCTGTACGCAGGATGATCTCCTGCGATCGGCATTCGACCTCCAGAAACGATTCGGACTGCTGACCAACGACTCGGTGGTTCTGGCGGTGGCCGTTCGATTGGAGGCCGACGGTCTGGTGTCGAGCGACAAGGGGTTCCGGTCCGTCGATGAAGTCAGCGAGTCCATAGCCCGAGGAGCCGGATGCTCGAATGGGGCACGTCCGGATCTGTGGGAGCCGCGGGCGGGTAACCGCCCGCGGCCACCCGGCGATTCCCGCTTCCGCGGGAATGACGGTCCTTCCCGGAGCCTGCTCCTGGTTTGATCGGGGTAATGGCGGATCTTCCGATTTATGCAACAACCGGGTACATGGCCAGGCTCGGCTACGTCCCCCGCATCCTCGGATCCAGCGCATCGCGCAATCCGTCCCCGATGTAGTTCACGCTCAGCACCGTGAGCGAGATCGCCAGCCCCGGCCACAGCACGCGGGCCGGGGTGATGGTCATGAAGTTCGCCCCGTCGAACAGCAGCCGGCCCCAGGTCGGGAAGTCCGGCGGAAAGCCGAGGCCGAGGAAGGACAGCGCCGACTCGGTGATGATGGCGTTGGCGATGCCCAGCGTCGCCGACACCATGATCGGGCTCAGCACGTTGGGCAGGACGTGGCGGGTGATGATGCGCCGCCGGCGGGTGCCGATGCTGCGCGCCGCGGTCACGAACTCCCTCTCCTTCAGCGCCAGCACGTCGCCGCGCACGATGCGCGCGGTCTGCATCCAGCTCGTGATGCCGATGACGAACACGATGAGCAGGAAGATCCCGGTCTCCGGACCGAAAGCGGTGCGCAGGGTGTCCCGGAACAGCATGATGATCACGAGCAGCAGGGGCAGCAGGGGCAGGGCGAGGAACAGATCGGTGGTGCGCATCAGCGGCCCGTCGAGGCGGTTGAAGTAGCCGGCGAGCACGCCCACCACGGTGCCGAGCACGAGCGAGAGCAGCATCGCGGTGAAGCCCACCGCGAGCGAGATGCGTCCGCCCGCGAGCACCTGCGCGAACATGTCCCGGCCGAGGTTGTCGGTGCCCATCGGGTGGGCGAGGGAGGGACCCTGGTTCTTCGCCCGGATGTCGAGGTACTGGGGGTCCACGTCGTGGAGGAAGGGGCCGAAGGTGACCGCGAGGACGACGACCGAGAACACCACCACGCCGGCGAGGGCCCCGGTGTGGTTGCGGAACGCGAGCCATACGTCCATCCACAGCGAGCGGTGCTCTCGCGCTTCGTGCAGCGGGTTCGGGCTCCCGGGCGGCGTGGACATCGTGGGTCGCTACTCGTAGCGGATGCGGGGGTCGAGGATCCCGTAGAGCACGTCGGCCACCAGATTGAACAGCACGATCAGCACCGCGAACATGAAGGTGAGGGTCTGGACCAGGGGGATGTCCGCCCCCTGGATGGCGATGATGAGGAGCTGGCCCAGGCCGTTCACCCGGAAGATCTGCTCGGTGATGATGGCGCCGCCGAAGATGGTGGGGACGCCCAGCGCGATCAGGGTCACCACCGGGATCATGCTGTTGCGCAGCACGTGGACGAGCAGCACCGCGCGTTCGCGCACGCCCTTGGCGCGGGCGGTGCGCACGTAGTCGAGGTTGAGGTTGTCGAGCATCGCGGCGCGCATGAAGCGGCTGAGCTGCGCCGCGTTGAACAGCGCCAGCACCATCACCGGCATGGCGAGCTGCTTGAGATGCATCCAGAAGCTCGCGAGGTCCGTCACCCGGTGGGTGGTGTCGTAGATGGACGGCAGCCATTGCAGCATCACGCTGAAGATGATGATCGCGAGCAGCCCGGTGAAGAAGGTCGGCACCGAGAATCCGACCATGGACACGAAGGTGCCCACCTGGTCGAACCACGAGTACTGCCGGTAGGCGGAGACGATGCCGATGGGGATGGCGATGAGGATCCCCACGATGTAGGACAGCCCCACCACCCACAGCGTCTGCGGCATCCGCTCGACGATGAGGTCCACCACCGGACTTCGGGTCGCCCACGAGCGTACCCGCAGGCGTTCGCTCGAATCCCCGATCTCCACCCCGAACGCCTGCTCGACCACATTGAGCGGCTCGTTGACGAAGAACTGCTCCATCCACTTCAGGTAGCGCACGTGGAAGGGCTGCCCGAGCCCGAGGGATTCGCGGATCTGCGCCCGCACCTCGGGCGGAATGGTGAGCGGAAGCTGTCCGGTGGGGTCGTTGGGGGCCAGATCGAGGAGCGCGAAGACGATGAAGCTGATCGCGATGAGGGTGGGGATCGCGAACAGCAGGCGGCGGATGATGTAGCGGATCACGCCCGATCCCTACCGCGGCGATGCGCCGCCGGCAACGAGGATTCGGAGAGGATCGTCATTCGGCGGAGGCACCCGGGATCCTGTAACGTCTCACGAACGTGAGCCTGCCTTGTGCCGCGGCATTCTAACGGCCATCGACCGGAAACGCCGTGGGCGGCCTCGGCCGGACCGCCATCGAGCGCGAACGAGACCCGAGGGGTGGCCGAAGGCGGCATGGCGGAGCAGCACGAGGGTCAGGGTGATCGCTCCACCGGCGCCTCGCCGCCATCGGCCGCTCCGGCCGCGGAGAGGCCGAGCAGCGCGGCCGGGTCGTCTTCGGGCGGCAGCTCCTCCACCGAGCGGAGCCGCTTCTCGATGGCCCGCGAGCGGGTGCCGGTCTGATCGATGGATCTCGATGCGGTGTCGAGCTGCTTCTTCACCCTGTCGAGCACGTCGCCGAACTTGCCGAACTCGGCCTTCACCGCGGAGAGTACCTTCCACACCTCGCTCGACCGCTTCTCGATGGCCAGGGTGCGGAACCCCATCTGGAGGCTGTTCAGGATCGCCGAGAGCGTGGTCGGGCCCGCCGGCACCACGCGATGGCGCCGTTGCAGGCGGTCGAGGAGATCCGGCTGGCGTGCGACCTCGGCGTAGAGTCCCTCGGTGGGGAGGAAGAGGATCCCGAAGTCCGTGGTATGCGGCGGGGCGAGGTACTTGTCGCGGATCCCGGCCGCTGCCGACTCCACCGCACGCGAGAGCGCGGCGACCGCGCGCTGCACGGCCTCGGGATCACCGGACTCCGAGGCGTCGAGCAGCCGATGGTAGTCCTCCTGCGGGAACTTCGCGTCGATCGGCAGCCAGACCACGCTCTCCGGCGCGTCGTCCGGGCCGGGCAGCCTGATCGCGAACTCCACGATCTCGTTCGAGCCGGGCCGCGGCTTCACGTTGCGCTCGAACTGTTGCGCGGTGAGCACCTGCTCCAGCAGCGCACCGAGCTGGACCTCGCCCCAGGTGCCGCGGGTCTTGACATTGGTGAGCACCCGCTTGAGATCGCCGACCCCGGTGGCGAGCTGTTGCATCTCGCCGAGGCCCTTGTGCACCGCTTCGAGCCGATCGCTCACCAGCTTGAACGATTCCCCCAGACGCTTCTCGAGGGTGCCCTGAAGCTGCTCGTCGACGGTCTTGCGCATCTGGTCGAGCTTGCCCTCGTTGCTCTCCCGGAGGCGGTCGAGCCGTTGCTCGACCGCTTCGCGGAGCTTGTCGACGCGGACCTCGTTCGAGCGCGTCAGCGCTTCGAGCTGGCGGGTGACCTCCGTGAAGCGTTCGCTCTGCGCCTGCCCGATGCGGTGCAGCGAGCCGGAGAGCCGTTCGGCCCCCGCGTGCTGCGTACGGGCGACTTCCTCACGCAGCTCACGCGCCGCGCGCGCCGCGTCCTCGCGGCCGGTGCGAAGCTCCTCGCGCACCACCGGCTCGAGTGGTTCCCGCCCGTTCCGCACCGCCTTCACCGCAAGATACAGGACACAGGCCAATACCGCCGCGTCGAGGACCAGCAACGCGGGCATGAGCCACGAGGATGCTTCGGGGAACATGACGGGAAGGATACGCGAAATGCCGGGCCGTTCGGCCCGATCATTCGGCCCACCGGCGCCCGGCCGTCGGACTTCCCGGGGCTCGGCCGCAACCTGCCCGGCAACGCGCTTCCGTATTTCCTGTTTGGTCCAGAAAACAACCGGTTGGCTTGCATATGGGGTCGATTCGGATGGAAGATGGGGTACGATTCCGGACACTGCCGCAGAGCCGGCTCTTCAAGCACCACGGACGATCGAGGGGAATCGAGATGGCGGTACGTGAAATCCTGGAGATAGGGCATCCCATATTGGCCGCGCGTGCGCGGGAGGTGGAAGTGGAGACGATCGGCACTCCCGAGGTACAGGGGTGGATCGACGATTTGATCGATACGATGCGCGCCGCCAACGGCGCGGGGATCGCCGCCAACCAGGTGGGTATCCCTTACCGCCTGTTCACGGTGGAGGTCCACGGCGGCAACCCCCGCTATCCCTACAAGCCGCCGATCCCTCTCACCGTCCTGATCAATCCCGTGGTCACGTTCCTCTCGGGGGAGACGTTCGAGAACTACGAAGGCTGCCTCTCCGTTCCGAACCTGCGGGGTGCGGTCACCAGGCACCTTGAAGTGTCGGTCGCCGGCCGCGACCGGGACGGCACCTACCGCTCGTTCGACGTACGCGGATACTCCGCCGGCACCTTCCAGCACGAGAACGACCATCTCGACGGGATCCTGTTTCCCCACCGGGTCACGGACCCCAGGACCTTCTGTAGCTGGTCCGCGTTCTCGGCCTTTCGGCAGGAAGCATTCGCCGATCGGGTCCGGCAGCTCGTGGAACACTGGGGAGCGTAACGCGGGACCGGAAGTACGAAGTGCGATCCGGGCCCTCTTTCACCCCGGCCGCGGCCGATGACTCGATCCGGACGCCTCAGACCGCTTCACGGCCGACGATCACCACCGAGCAGACGTTCTGGTGGGGAAACCCGCCGAGGTTGTGGGTCAGGCCCATCGCAGGCTCCTTCTCGCGCTGGCGTTCGCCGGCGCGGCCGAGCATCTGGAGATAGATCTCGTAGATCATGCGAAGCCCCGATGCGCCGATGGGGTGTCCGAAGCACTTCAGGCCGCCGTCGATCTGGCACGGCAGCGGGCCGTCGGCGTCGAAGAAGCCGTCCATCACGTCCTTCGCCGCCTCGCCTTCGGGCGAGATGTGGAGGTCTTCCATCGTGATCAACTCGGTGATCGAGAAGCAGTCGTGGACCTCGACGAGACTCAGCTCCTCGCGCGGACGGGTGATCCCCGCTTCCCTGTACGCCCGCTCCGACGCCTTGCGGGTGGTCATGAGATGGCTTCCGTCCCAGGAATCGTGCTGGGCCTCGGTCCCGTTCGAGACCGAGAGCTGCAGCGCCTTCACGGTCACGAGGTCCGTCTTGCCGAGTGCGCGCGCGATCTCGGGCGTGGTCACGATCGCGCACGCCGAGCCGTCCGACACGCCGCAGCAGTCGAAGAGCCCGAGCGGCTCCGCAACCACCGGCGCGTTCAACACCCGATCCTCGTCGATCCGGTTGCGCAGGTGCGCCTTCGGATTCTTCGACCCGTTGTCATGGCTCTTGACCGAGACGTGGGCCATCGCCCGCTTCAGATCTCCGGCAGGCAGCCCGTGCCTCGCCCGGTACGCGGAGGCGAGCTGCGCGAACGCGCCGGGGGCGGAGAAGTTCGCCCAGTACATGTCGTTCACCGTGCCGCGACTGCGTTGCGGCAGGCCGCCGTAGCCGGTGTCCTTGAGCTTCTCGACCCCGAGCGCGAGAGCTACCTCGCACGCCCCGGACGCGACCGCGTAGACCGCGCCGCGGAATGCCTCCGAACCGCTCGCGCAGTAGTTCTCCACCCTCGTGACCGGGATGTAGGGAAGACGTAGCGCAATGGCGAGCGGGAGCCCGGACTTGCCGGCATGCTGTTCCTCGATGGCGGTGGCCAGCCACGCCGCCTCGATTCGATCCTTCTCGATTCCGGCGTCGGCGAGTGCCTCGCCGAACGCTTCGTGCATCAAATCCTCGGCGTTGTCGTTCCAGCGCTCCCCGAACTTCGAGCACCCCATCCCCAGGATGGCGACCCGGTCACGAATCCCTGTTGTCATGGTCCAGCCTCCCTCGTGCCCTCGTTCGTCCGCGGCAGGTTAAACCATCGAGTGGGAAAATGATCGGGAACACGGAGGACTTCACGGGGCCGGTCACATGACGGCAGGATCGCATCGTGAAGCCGGCTCTCGGAGCGTGAGCGGGAACTGCCGGGGAAACACCGAGCGACAGCAGACGGAAGAGGAGCATCACATGGCCTGCATCGAGCGCGCCGCATGCATCGGCGGCGGGGTCATCGGCGGCGGGTGGGCGGCCCGCTTCGTCCTGAACGGGATCGACGTCGCCGTCCACGACCCGGACCCGGAGACCGAACGCAAGGCGAACGAGATCCTCGACAACGCCGAGCGCGTCTTCGCGCGCCTGTTCGGCGACGCCCGCCCGGCGCGCGGCGCGTTGCGGATCGCGCGGAGCATCGAAGATGCGGCCGAAGGCGCGGAGTTCATCCAGGAGAGCGTGCCGGAGCGGCTCGACCTCAAACGCGCGATCCTCGCCGAGGCGGACGCGGCGGCGGCCCCGGAGACGATCATCGCATCCTCGACCTCCGGGCTGCTGCCGAGCGACATGCAGCGCGATCTGACGCATCCCGGCCGGCTGCTGGTCGGGCATCCCTTCAACCCCGTGTACCTGCTGCCGCTGGTCGAGATCGTGGGCGGGCGGGCCACCTCCGCCGCCGCGGTGGAGCGCGCGCGGGAGGTGTACGCCTCGCTGGGCATGAAGCCGGTGGTGGTGGCGAAGGAGATCGATGCGTTCATCGGCGACCGGCTCCAGGAGGCGCTGTGGCGCGAGGCGCTGTGGCTGGTGCACGACGGCGTCGCCACGGTGGAGGAGATCGACGACGTCATCCGCTACTCCTTCGGGCTGCGCTGGGCGCAGATGGGCATCTTCCAGGTGTACCGGGTGGCCGGAGGCGAGGCGGGCATGAGGCACTTCATGGCGCAGTTCGGGCCGTGCCTCCAGTGGCCGTGGACGAAGCTCACCGACGTCCCCGACCTCGACGACGCGCTCATCGACAGGATCGCCGGGCAGTCCGACGCGCAGGCCGCGGGGCGCTCGATCCGGGAGCTGGAGCGGATCCGGGACGACAACCTCGCCGGGATCATGGAGGCTCTGGAGCGTAGCGGCGAATCCGGCTGGGGCGCCGGCGCCCTGCTGCGCGAGACGCGGCGTGCGATGGGCGGGCGCGACCTGTTGCCGGCCGCCGGTTCCAGGGGGTCTCGTTCAAGCTCGCGGAATGATCGGCGCCAGAACGTCAGGCGCAAGCCTCCGGCCCGGTGAGGAGCCGGCTCGGCCGGCCGAAGCTCAGCACCAGCACTTCCCGCTTCGCCCGCGTCGCCGCCACGTGCACGAGCGCCCGCTCCCCGGTCTCCGCCGACTCCCGCTCCACCGCATCGCACCGTTCCTCCAGGGCGGCGGGCAGGGGCGCCAGGCCGTCGTTCATGGAGGCGATGACCACGCGGTCGAACTCCAGGCCCTTGACCCGGTGCATGGTGGCGAGGCGTACCTCCTCCGCCTCTCCGTCGTCGATGGCGCCGGCTTCCAGGGTCACGGACTTCAGGCCCTCCTCTTCCAGCTCGGCGGCGACGGCGTCGCGCTCCCGGCGGGTGCGGGCCACGATGCACACCCCGCGCAACGGCTCTCCCCCGTCCCGCAGGCCCTCCAGATAGCCGGAGATGTACCTGGTCTGCTCCTCCCGGGTCTCGAAGTGCTTGCGGATCGGCGCCGGGCCGCGGGTCAGCGACCTGATGCCCCGGCCATCGTCCGCGCCGCCGTCGAGGTCGTCGATCGCGCGTCCGGCGAGCAAGCGGGCGGCCCACCGCCGGGTCTGCTCCGTGGTGCGGTAGTTGAGGCGCAGCTTGCGGGAGCGACCGCGCACGTCGATGCCGCAGCGCCCGAGCACCACCCGGTTGCGGCCGTAGATCCGCTGGTGGCCGTCGCCGGTGATGAAGAGGTCGTCCGGCCCCTGGGGGACGATGGCGCGGATCAGGCGCCAGGACTGGGCGCCCATGTCCTGTGCCTCGTCCACGATCACCGCGGCGTAGTCCAGCGCGCCCCGGTCCTCCTTCAGCAGGGCGGCGGCATCGCGGAAGGCGTCGTCCACTTCCTTCAGGCCCCGTTCGGCGAGCTGGGCGCGGTATTCCTCGAAGACGGGCCACACCCTGGCCCGCGCGGCCCGGCCCAGCCGGACGCCGCGCCCGGTCCGGGGGACGCGCAGGTACTCGTCCGCGGTGGTGACGCCGTTGGCCTGGACCACCTGCTCCCACTCGTCGCCGTAGAAGGCGTCGGGGAAGTCCAGGCCGGGGGGCTTCAGGTCCAGCGCCCGCTGCCAGGCCTCCCCGGCGTCGCGTCCGCGGTCGTACACGATGCGGAACCGGTAGCGCCGGCGGCGCAGGAAGTGCGCCACCCAGCGGTCCAGGTTGGTGACCTCGATACGCGCCATCTCCTCCGGCGTGCAGATCGCGCGCAGGTTGTTCTCGATGTCCGCGGCGAGGTTCCGGGTGAAGGTGGTGAACAGGATGCGCCCGGGTTGCAGATCCCGCGCGAACCGGCGCGCGCGGTGCATGGCGACCACCGTCTTCCCGGTCCCGGCGCCGCCCAGCACCCGCACGGGACCGTTCCAGCGCCGTTCCACCAGGCGGCGCTGGGACGGATGGAGGAACACCCGCCAGCGCTCCAGCGGCGCGTTGAGCATCGCTTCGAGCTCCATCTCGTCCTCGACCACGACGAAGCGCGCACGTGATTCGTCCCGTTCCAGGGCTTTCGCGAAGTCCCCGGTGTCCACCGGCTCCGCCGGAGCTTCACGCTCCAGGACAAGCTGTTCGTAGGTCTCTCCCGCCAGGTAGAGGAAGAGGGCCTCGTAGGCCTCCACGGGCAGGCGGGCCTGCATGGCGTCCAGCGCTTCTTCGCCGCGGACCATGCGCACCTCGGCCAGCATGGCGGGCGGCACCCCGAGCCGCGCCAGCTCCCGATCCTTCAGCGTCCGGAAGGCGGGGGGCGGCTCGTCGGAGGCCGCCGTCGCTTCGGCCGGTGGTCCGTGGGTATCTGCCGGCTCTCCCGACGTCCCGGCCGGTGTCCTGCCTGTTTCGGCAGACCGCCCGGGAACCTCGTTCGGTCGCCCTTCCGTCCTGCCCGGTTGCCGGCCCGTCTCGCCCGGATGCTCGGGCGGTTGCTCGTCCGGCCCGATCCGCGGCCCGGCCGCCCCCGCGTTCCGCCCGTCCTCCCGGCCGGAAGGCCCGCCCGCTGCGGTCTCCCGCCCTCGCTCCGGCGCCTCACCGGGGAAGTCCGTCATCGGCGCATACACCTGCAAGGCGCCGGTCTCGGGGTTGATGCGGCATTCGTGCCGCGCCGCCCATGCGTAGGCTTCGTCGTGCTTGTCCGCCCACAGGAGCATGTAGACGTCGCTTCGCTCGGGCTTGAGCACGATCGCCCGATAGCCCCGATCGATGCGCAACGACCGCATGGCGGGGTCGCGGGCCGTATGGATCCGTTCGTAGTTCAGCCCGGAGGCCGTGGGATCGGTGTTGAATCTTGCGATGAGCGAGCGCACCCCCTTCTGCTGGGCTCTCGGCAGCCGCGCATAGGCTTCCAGGAAGTCGCTGGACATCGCCATCCCGTGCCTTCCGTTCATCGGCCCTCTCCGGCGAGTACGTCCGCGATCGCTTCGCAAAGAGTATCGTCATCCGAGTCGAACACCCGCCACCCCGCCCCCGCGAAGGCGGCGGCGGGCGCTTCCCGATCCCGGAGCAGGATCGCGATCCTGCGATCCGGCCAGGCCAGCTCGGCCTCGGCGATCACCGCTCCCCGGTCTCCGGCGAGCTCGAATCCGACTTCCGGCACGGGCATCCCGCGCTCGAACAGCGTCGCCAGCAAGGGGCGCAGCTCGGGGGCGGCCAGCCCGATGGCTTCTTCCCGGTCCTCGCCGGACGGCGGCGCGAGCCCGGCCTCGGCTTCGGGGCCGGGAGCCGCCGGGCCGCCGGTCTCGGGAGCGAACTCCGGGTAGAGGCCGCTCCTTGCGCCGCGGCGGGCGGCTGGGCTCGGCGACGCCCTCGGATGGGCCGATCTCGGCCTGCGGCTCCACGTAGTACGTCTGCCCGCCCACCGTCAGCACGTAGCCCGGCTTGCCGCGCACGAGGTCGGCGCGCATCCGGACGGCGGCGCCGGTCCCACCGATACCGGCAGTGCTGCCGACACCGCCAGCCCCGCCGGCACCATCCCTGTCCCCGTCTCCGTCGAGCTCGACGCGGCGCAGCGCTTCGACGAAGCGCGCTTCGAGCTCGCTTTCGAGCAGCGCGTCGATCCGGACCCCGCCGAGGCAAAGCATGGGCGGCGGGCGGCTCAGGCTGATAGCCTGTCCATGAGACGTGGTATCCGGCCTTCCTGCCCTGCTTCCTCTTGCCCAGGCGAGCCACCTTGCCGAGGCCGCTTTTTGACAGCATCTTCCCTGCTGTATGAGAAGTCGAGCGGCGACGAAGCCGTTCGTCACCCAAACCAGAGAGACTGGCGATGACCACCGAGACCACCGACAGCGCGATGTATGTCCCCCACCCGACGCGGCGCGTCGTTCTGAGGCCTTTCCGGGTTTTCAACGCGGAGGGCGTCCCCTACCGGAACCGGCGTCGGTTCGCCACCGCCGTGGACGCGGCGGCCTGGATGGCCGAATCCGGAGTCTCCGGCTTCATCCAGAATCAGGTCTCCGGAGTCAGCCTCCTCCCGGAGGAGGTCGCGCGTCACCAATCGGTCGGCGCCCCGGGGGTATCCGTGATGGCGAACGACGTCGGTTATGTAGATGCCCTGGTCCGAACGTTGTGGCTCTGGGCCGACAAGCACCACCGGGAGGAACTCGATGGCCGTCATCCACGGGAGAAGGGTCCGCCGGTTCTGGCAACGGGGGCCGCATCGAGGAACGTCCTGGTCCCATCGCAGAGGTCGAAGGCGGATGGCATCCGCGCCGCCATCCGGGAAGGGCAACGACATCGCTGGTTCCGCAGCCTGAAGAGCTCCCAGGCCCTGACGCAGAGTGTGTTCGGGGCGATCCAGGTGTTCGACCGCCTCGATCTGTTCCAGGACGTGCCCGCCGAATGCGGGCGGCCGGCTTTCTACGAGAGTGCCGACGGCTGGACGCTCGACCTCGAGCACAGCTTGCGCGGCCTGGAAGAGCCCAGACCAACGAGTCTCGACGTGCTGGCCAGCGGACCGGGAGTGCGGGTTGCCGTCGAGTGCAAGCTCACCGAGGGGGAGTTCGGCACCTGCTCACGCCCGCGCCTGCGCCCCGGCGACGAGACCTGGCCCGAGCAGTATTGCAACGGAAGCTACACAGTACAGCACCGGCGCCGCAGCCGCTGTGCGCTGACGGAGATCGGGATCCGGTATTGGGACCATCTCCCCCGCTTGTTCGACTGGCCAGACGACCGCGACCATGAGCCGTGCCCGTTCGGGGAGACGTACCAACTGGCAAGGAACGCGCTGGCCGCGACCCTCACACCGGGCGGCCAGCTCGATCCGGGTCGAGGACACGTGCTCGTCGTCTACGACGCGCGCAACCCCGGCTTCCGGGGTGAAGCCAAGGCCGAACAGCAGTGGAAGGCAGTGGTCGCCTCATGTCGCGTCCCGGGACTGGTGCGCCGCGTGAGCTGGCAACGGCTGATGGCGGCCATCGCAGACACGCAGGAACTGGCGTATCTCGTGGACGGTGTGGCGGAGAAGTACGGCCTGGAGCCGGACCGGTCATGGAGTCAAGCCGGAGGTCCGGTCACTCGCTGAGGGTGCACAGCCGCCTGACTCCTCGTGGTATCGGGGCTGACAGCCACGATCCAGGAGTGTGGCTCCGCGTTCGCCGAAGTCGTCGGTGCTCCATCTTCCCGTTGTCGCCTTCTTCGTCGTCTCCGCTGCGGCCTGGGCGCAGGCCAGCTTCCAGTCCTCCACCGACGGACTCACCGTGGCGGCGGAGACGAGGACGCAGAGCCCGTTCAGCACGCCGAGCGCCTCGCGGTCGTTCCGCCACCGGGAGGCTGCGGCGCAAGCGTTCGACGATCCCGGACATCGGCTTCGGGCCGCCGTCCAGCACCCGGAGCAGGTTCATGAACGCGGCGTGCTCGCGAAGGCGGTCCGCAAGCGCGAGCCGCCGTTGCGCGGCCCCGAACGCGCCCTCGATGGGCGCGTCGAAGAACAGCTCGTGCTGGGCGCGGAGGTATTGCTCGACCGTCGCGTAGCGCGCGGGGTCCACGTGCGCGGCCAGATCGTCGCGCCGATGGAGATACCGGCTGATCACCGCATCGCCGAGGAAAGCGTCGATGCTCTGGCGGGTCTCGCCGACGATCGCGCCCGGCTCGAAGCGCTGGCCGAAGATGCGGGAGACGTATTCGAGCAGCTCCGCTTCGTCGCCCGCCCGGTCCGCGGCGCCCGACCCGTTCGCGCCGCCTGCACTGCCCACGCCACCTGTACCGCTTGCGCCGCCCGGGCCGCGCGCGTCGCCCCGCCGCGTGCATGGCCCGCACCGCCGAGGGTGGCCGACGTCCCGACGCAGATCAGCTTTCCCGGCGACACCCGGAGCCGGACCCGCAGGCGCCGGATGAGGCAGGCGAGGTCCGTCCCCTGGGCGCCGTCGAAGGTATGCAGCTCGTCGACCACCAGGTAGCGCAGGGTGTCCGGCCCGTTGTGCCGCCAGAGCCGGAAGTCGAAGGGCCGCACCAGGAGGTAGTCCAGCATCTTGTAGTTCGTGAGCAGGACGTCGGGCGGCCGGTCGCGGAGGGTGTCGCGGTCCGTGATGACGTGGTCCCGGCCCATCGTGGTGTGCGGGGAGCGTTGCGGCCGGTTGTCGCGCCCGACGAAGAGCCCCGCCGTGACCTTGCCGCGCAGCGCCGGGGTGCGGTCGATGGTCCGCGCGATGCGCCGCGCCTGATCCGATGCGAGCGCGTTCATGGGATAGATGAGGACGGCCTTGATCCCCGGCGCCGGGGACTGCGCGCGGCAGTAGTCCAGGATCGGAAACAGGAAGCACTCCGTCTTCCCGGAGCCGGTGCCGGTCGCGATGACGGTCGAGCGCCCGGCGCCCGCGGCGGCTCCCGTATCGACGCCCCTGTCGGCGCCCGTGCGGACGGCTGACCGCCCGGCGCCCGCGGCGGCTTCGGAGCCCGGGCCGGAGCTTGCGGCGAGGCGCGAGAAGGCGATGCGCTGGTGCCGGTACGGGGTGAACCCGAGCGGAATTTCCGGGAAGGGCTCGCCGCCCTCCGGGGCCGACTGGAAAGGCAGGGCGATGGAGAGGTACGGCCCCTTGGCGAGGTTCCCGGGCTCGGCCAGGAAGTCGTCCACCACGCCCGCGAGCGCCGGGTTGGACGGCCCGAAGCCGGTGGCGAGGAAGTCGCGGAGCGCGCCGGCGACTTCGGAGGCGACGACGGAGGGGATCATGGGATGGAGTGACTCCTGCTATCACCAAAAATCCCGAATATCGGCAATCCCGGCCAACGCGCGGACACGGACCGCATGACCACGATCCGCAGGGCCGGGCTACGGACAGGCGCATTACGGCGTATCCGCCTCGCGCTGCGGTTCTTGCGGCTCACTGCTCCGCTGCCGGAAGCCGGTCGTCATCGAATGCGACGAGGAAGTCGTCGGCGGCCGGTACTCCCCCGAGACGTCCGCCACGGTATGCCTTCTCGATGTCGTCGCGCGAGCGCAGCTTGAAGTCCGTGAGCGGCGTGAATTCGGATGCCCCTTCGCGGTTCTTGTCCGTCATCCAGATTTCGTCCTGTCGAACCACCCCGCCGCCGAGAAGGGTGACGTCGTGCGTGGAGAAGACGAGCTGCGCGCCGTGTGGATTGGAGCTTTCCTTGTTGAAAAGCGACACGAACGCACGCGCGAGATTCGGATGAAGACTGGTATCCAGCTCGTCGACCACGAGCAGCGAGCCTCGCGACAGCGCCTCCAGCGCTGGAATGAGCAGGGAAATCAGCGTCCGGGTTCCCTTGCTCTGCGAGCCGTAGCCCAACGTTCGAGCATCGCCCTCGGAGGTTGAATGGATGAAGTGAAGCTGCTTGCGAAATCCCATTTCTCCAAATGAAGATTCCTTCAAGGAGCCATTCTTGTCCAGGTCACCGAAGCGTTCCGCCGCTATCTGCACAACATCCCGGACAAATCCGAGTACATCCTCGCCGTGTTCCTCGTCCTTGACGTCGATCCTGCCGATGCCGACGTCGGCCTGGTTGACCAACTCCACGAGACGTTCGAGATGCTCGTAGTCGGCGAGACGATCGACGATGCTCGTTTCGTGCATGACCTCTCCTTCCGGAACGAACACCCAGCTCTCCACGAAATACTGGTACAACTCCGTGAGCAACGGGTGGTTGTTCTGCGCGGCGGCCGAAAGGAAGAGGCTGTTCGGGCGCGTCAGGTTCGTGATCGTCCGGTTTTCCCCCGGCAATTTATTCCCGATTTTTACGCGAACCTTCCGGTCTCGCGTTTCGCGCTCGAAGAGTATCCGGGTGCTCTGTCTTTCCTTGCGTACTATCCGATACAGCCATTCCTTGCAGAATTCCGTTGCCGTGTACTCGAAACCGTATTCGTATACGCTCTCGGGCCGATCCGACCCTTGGCCTTCCGCTGGTCGTCCGCCCACGGTGAAGGTGCAGTCGAAGCGTGTCGGCCTTGCTTCGCTTGCGTCGTCGAGCCGAAACGGCGCCCGGCGAATGCGGTCGGTAGCGTCCAGCGACTTGTGGGACTGGACGATTCCCCGCCGCATCTCGTCCATGGCGTCGATGAGGTTGGACTTTCCCGCCGCATTGGGGCCGTAGACCGCGGCGATGGGCACCGCGGCCTCCTTCAGTGTCGGCACGGGGATGACCAGCCCCTCGCGCTTGATGCGCCTGGATGCGCTCAGGAGCAGCTCCTGGTAATCGCGGATGGAGCGATGATTGGCCACACCGAAGCGCAACAACATGCGTTTCCCCTCCGATAACGGACGTTACGGATGGAATCTGCCACAAACAGCCGCTAATGTCGCGGTGCAGATCGCAGTTTCCACGAGCGAGGCGACTTCATGCCGAAAGAAAACGGTCGGTTGCGGGCCACCCCCGTCTCCCGAGCGCATGGGGGGCTTCCGCCGAGACTGGAAGAAGACGGCAGATTGGGGGGTACTCCCGTCACGGCATCCGTCACGCAATTGAAGGGCATGGCGCCGAAACCCGAGCTCCCGGTCAGTCTGGAGGCGATGGACAAAGCCATCGCGAGGGCGGTGGCCGGGCGCCCCGAATGACGTTCAACCCTTCGCCGCCGCCGGTACAGGAGCGCGTTGCCGGTCTCGCCGGGCGAGCACGTCCACGGAGACGTTGGCCAGCCATTTTGCCGCTCCCTCGCGGTCCCCGGCATCCAGCAGCTCATGATGGATTTCTACCGCATTTCCCGGCGGCCACTCCACGTCCGTCCAGCCGATCGGCCCCAGCGCAGGCCCCTTTCCCGTTTCTTCGCGTGTCCGCCGGTTCATCGTGGTTCCCGCCCCCGCCTTCCGGTGTTCACCGTCCCTCTTCATTCCGGCAGTCCGCGCATTCTCCACGTCGGGGGTCTCGGTCGGCCCCGACGATGGATGCATGATACGGTCACCGTCCCGACAGCGCAGGGCGAAGGCTCGGCATCGCCGGCGGATTGTCCGGGTCAACCGCCCGCGCCGGCGGTCCCGAGGCTCCGCCGACCCGAGCCCACGCTGGATGTAGACGGGGGTTCGGCCGCGCACATCGCCTCGGCGATGTCGTCCGCGACCCGCTTCCGACCGATGGAGCGGAAGGCGGCGGCCAGGCACCCGGCGACCGTGCCGCCACGACCGCCGTCGAGGAGGCGGCGAAGCAGGGCCGACGATCGGGCACGAGGGCGAGCGCGGTGCGCGCATCGACCGGGTTCAGCCGGAAGAACCGGGCAGGGCACGCGATCAGCGCGGCAGGCAGGCTGAACGCACGCATTCCGTCCAGCGTCACGACATCCTCTCCGCCGGGCAGCAGCGCGGCGCGGACTTCGAGCAGGACGTGCCGTGGGGTAACGGGGTAACCCCGTTGCGACCCTTGGGCGCCCTGACGAGAAGCTGGCCCGGAACGGCCCGGTTGCCCGCGAAGGGCGAGGGACTGCTCCGGCGACGGTCGCCACTCCATCCACCCGGTTCTTGATCCGGCTTCGTGCCTGCCCTACCTTGGTCTGCCATGAGGCGGCACAACGCAGGGACGACGACATTCCGTGCCCGTGTCCTGACGTGGTCCCGGACCGCATGGCAGGATCAGGGGCTGTACCTCCACTTGGGACCCCAGAGTGGTTGAACGATCCAGCCACAAGGCGACGTCATGGCGCGAGGGAGGCAGGTCAGCATCACCAGTCGAGCGATCATTCGCGATCTGAGGCGAAATGGCTGGATCGAGGTCAACCAAGTCGGATCACACGTACAATTCGCCCACCCGGAGGTGCCGGGACGAATAACGGTTCCGCACCCCAACCGCACGATGAACATCAAGACCCTGCGCTCCATCGAAAAACAGTCCGGCCTCAAATGGACTTGAGCCCCGGACGCTACGGTAAGGAGGATTACATACATGTTACCGGCATCGAAGCAGTACCCTGTGCTGGTTACCAAGGAAGCGGACACCGACTGGAACGTCGTGTTTCCGGATCTGCCCGGTTGCGTCACGGCGGGCCGCTCGATAGACGAAGCGCTTGCGTTCGCCGAGGAGGCATTGGCGCTACACGTCCAAGGGATGCGCGAGGATGGCGAGGCGCTGCCCACTCCGTCGAACCTCGAAGCGCTGATGGCCGATCCGGAATCGGCAGGGGCCTTGTTCCATCTGGTCCCGATCAAGCCGCTGAAGGGCCGCATGTCCCGCGTCGAGATCGCCCTTGACGAGTCCCTCCTCGCCGAGATCGACGCCACCGCCAAGCAGATCGGCTCCGATCGATCGAAGTTCCTGGCCGCTGCCGCCCGCCACGCCCTCGACAGCCCCTCCGCGGTCATTCGCCGCTGAACACCATCTCCTTTTCGACCTCTGGTGAGAAATTCGGGTTGGAGGGCCGCTGTGCAGGCGTTGCGCCGTTGGACCACGAGCACGGGCCACGGAGCGTCAACCGCTTCCGACATGGCCTTCATCAGGAACCCGCCCATGCGTCCTTTATCGGTCCAGCCCTTGACGGCACTGGAGGAATCTCCCCATACTCGCCGACGAGCTGGCGGACACGTCGCCGGATGAGCCACAAGAGCGCCCGCAGATGCCACTGAAGTATACAAGTACCGTGGTTTTCGTTGGCGGTGAGTTTCCGATCACGGTGTTCGACGAGCGTACGTTGTTCAGTGGCGATCTGGACCCCGATCAACTGAAGATGGGACGGATTGCCCGGTACAGCTATTCGTCAGGAACATATCAGTTCACGATTCATCCTGAACGAATCGACCTGGAATGCACGGGTCCTGTCATCGTGCCCGACGAAGTCGTTGATGCGGCCGGAACCATCGCCAGCACCATTGAGCCTGTTCGGCAAGTCGTTCGCGTCTCAGGCTTCGGAATGAATTGCGATACTGTTCTTGACCGGGAACCTTCCGGTGTCAACGGTACCATCTTCTGCTCTCAATTATTCGATCCCCGGATCAACCAGCTTGTTGGAACATCGTCCATTGAAGCTTTTGGCCGGTTTCGCTTCAGGCACGATACGATGCGTTATGATGTACGGATCGAACCACACATCGATTCCAGAGGCGAGAAGTTGTTCGTAGCAGTGAATGGACATCAAGAGGTAGCAACGACGGAAGAATTGAGTACAAAATTAGAAAGGGTTCACGACTTCAGGATCTATGTTGCGGCGTTACACCAGAGAATATCTGAAAGCAACAGGAATACATGACATGGCAAGGGCGAATACAATATCGCATGTCGACCTCCCGACTGGTCCAATAGAATCAGCGAACGTCGGTCGAGTTCCGTCAGGTGTATCAGGGAATCCATTGTATGGTCACGAATGGCATTCGGGAAGCCAGGGTAAACCAAGCTCGCTAACCATCGTCTCCATGCCGTCATTCCCGCGGAAGCGGGAATCCACTTCAGTCAGGAAAACCATTGAATTCCCGTTCTTCATGGGAATGACAAGCCTTCTCGGAGCTCGTCCCCGATTTTCTCGGGAGAATGAGAGATCTTCGGTTTATGTTTTGACAATCTGGGATACCGATGATCCTCCGGATACGGACAGGGAATCTATGAAACAAGAGGTTTATGATTTGATCGAGGAAGCAGGTACTGAAAATTGGGATGGTGAAGGTGCTCTCGCGCTCGCCCCCGAAACCGCGTCGGTTGCTCAGAAATTGATAGACCATTTTCCAAGCTATGTCGCCCGGCCCGATGTTGCCGCCACACCACATGGCGAGGTTGATTTCGATTGGACTGTTTCCCAGGACGTAATGCTCACGGTCAGTGTCTGTCCTTCCGGAGAAATTGCATTCGCCGGGTTGTTCCGCGATGCCCGGTTGAATGGCCGTGAGCCATGGACGGGCGCTCTGCCGCAATTCGTAAGCTGTTGCTTCGAACGATTATTGCGTGAATCCCAAATCCCATGACGGTCAGGGCTGCGGGCTCGCTTGCGAGGTTTGCGGTGGAAGGGAATCGTCTGACCGCCTCCATCGTGAAACCCAAGCTGTTTGAACCGAACAAGGCTCTTCAGCTTTCAGTATTCCGAATCGACGGCCTCGCTCGCAAATGGCGTCGATGAGGTTGGACTTGCCCGCCGCATTGGGGCCGTAGACCGCGGCGACGGGCACCGCGGCCTCCTTCAGCGTCGGCACGGGGATGACCAGCCCTTCGCGCTTGATGCGCCTGGATGCGCTCAGGAACAGCTCCTGGTAATCGCGGATGGAGCGATGATTGGCCACACCGAAGCGCAACAACATGCGTTTCCCCTCCGATAACGGACGTTACGGATGGAATCTGCCACAAACAGCCGCTAATGTCGCGGTGCAGATCGCGGTTTCCACGAGCGAGGCGACTTCATGCCGAAAGAAAACGGTCGCTTGCGGGCCACCCCCGTCTCCCGAGCGCATGGGGGGCTTCCGCCGAGACTGGAAGAAGACGGCAGATTGGGGGGTACTCCCGTCACGGCATCCGTCACGCAATTGAAGGGCATGGCGCCGAAACCCGAGCTCCCGGTCAGTCTGGAGGCGATGGACAAGGCCATCGCGAGGGCGGTGGCCGGGCGCTCCGAATGACGTTCAACCCTTCGCCACCCGCCGGTACAGGAGCGCGTTGCCGGTCTTGCTGGGCGAGCACGTCCACGGAGACGTCGGCCAGCCATTTCGCCGCTCCCTCGCGATCCCCGGCATCCAGCAGCTCATGATGGATTTCTACCGCATTTCCCGGCGGCCACTCCACATCCGTCCAGCCGATCGGCCCCAGCGCAGGTCCCCTTCCCGTTTCTTCGCGTGTCCGCCGGTTCATCGTGGCCCCCGCCCCTGTCTTCCGATGTTCACCGTCCATCTTCCATTCCGGCAGTTCGCGCATTCTCCACGTCGGGGGTCTCTCGGTCGGCCCCGGCGATGGATGCATGATACGGCCACCGTCCCGACAGCGCAGGGCGAAGGCTCGGCATCGTCCGATGGTCTTCTTCCGCGACCGTTCCGGGGGACTCTCCCCCGACCACCCGGCTGAGTACTACGGCAGCCTGTAGCTGCTGCCGGACCGCTGCCCCGACATCGCGGAGCGAAGCCCGTCAGCGGATCACCCGGCCAGCCGCGCGCTCACGAGGCGGCTCAGACTCACACCCTCCTCGGCAGCCCTGATCGCGAGCTCCCGATGCGTTTCAGGCGGGACCTGCACCACGAGCCGTCCGCTATAGGTGCGATCCGCGAGGGGTTCCGGCGAGGATTCTCCGTTGACTTGCATGTCCGAGAGCACGCTACGCACCAGCTTCCGAATCCCCGACAACGCCTCGCCGGGAGTCGCGGCCAGCCAGCTCAGCGACGGAAACTCGGCGCACAATCCCAAGTGCTCTCCATCCTCCGCCGACCAAGTGATACGGTAGGTGTAGTGATCAACCATTCCCGGCCTCCAATTTCTCAATCGCCTTGACGACCTGGCGCACCTGATACGCCTTCGCCATACCCCTGTGGTCCTGGATGTTCACCCTGGGATCGCCAAGCCACGGAGTGCGATACACCCGATGGCTCGTGCCTTTCTGACGCGGCTCTCCGAAGTATTCGTCGCATATCCGGCACAGATCCAGGAACCTCACTCCCTTCGGGTTGCGGCGTAGCGCGTTGAGGGTTGGTGTCATATCTTTCATGAGAAAAATAGTATCATTATCCACACTGAATATCGAAGGCAAGCCTGTCCCCGGCCACGTCACAGCGAGTCGATCCCCTGCGGAGCCCTCGCATCCGTCGAGGAGGGTGCCTACCGGTCGCAGGTATCGGGCTTGGTAGTGTAAGTATGCAATTATATGTTTTGTATCATATTTCAAGTAATTTACATGAACCGGATGCTTCCGCCGTGTCATCTTCACGCACAAAACTCAGCTTGCGAGGCACAGCGGATAGAAACCCGGGTCAAGGTGGCTGAACCACGACCATTCCCGGCAGGGCCTACAACAGGGCTGAGAATTGCACATAATCAGGTTATTTTTTCGAGATGATCATGATAAATTTTGATTGATCGATTATTTTCTCGATTCTCAATGTATCGTACACGATGATTTATCTTTCTTTTCCATTGACATGTAGGTTCAGATGGCTCTGGATACTTCAATCTCGCTATAATACCTCGAATATTTCCTGATTCGATGACAGGCAATTCAATTTCGGTATTGATAAGAGTTTTTATACCAATTTGTTTGGTTCCATAAAAGGCGATGGAAAGATAGGCAGTTGCAATCTGAAGTTTGCTTCTACGACGAGAAACGGCCACCGCAATAATTTGCTCTCGAATTTTGCGAGATATTTTCTTCTCATAACGGCCGGATACCGTTCTCACGAACTGCTGTTCAATCGTACTTGCCCCTTGGATTCGACCAAATCGTAACCAAGCATATACGGCTCGAATCACAGCGATCGGATCTATACCTGGGTGCAAGGAATTTCGGTGATCTTCAGCTACGATCAAAGATAACAAGAATTGAAATGGAAATTCGATCTTTGTAGAATCTATAACCTCCAAGCATTTCTGGATGTCTGATCGTATTCCCCAGAAATTTCTGGTTTCAACAACTCGTACAAATAATACAAAGGGCGATAATATCGCCACAAGAAGGCATCTCAGAAATCGTTCTTTTTCCATACAGTTTTCCCCTCTTGATTTGCTACTGTTGAAATAAATTTGCCTTCCATTTCATCCTCTGATATAGAAGTAAGTTGATGAAAATGCGTGGATTGTCGAAGCTCCCCATCTTCAACAATATGGAAGAATACAAGATCTTTGCCAAAATATCTTTTCTCTATGCATCCTTCTATAGATCCACGGATTCTGTGTTTTCCTACATATTTCCTCTCTCCATCAGACGATTTTTCATGTATTTTCTCTGTGGTGCCTTTTATATTATTACCTTCTCGCCATACAATCGCCAAATATTTCAAAATCATTTCTTCATATGGCTTATAGTCTGTAACCGTAGTGCACATCTTGAAGTACCACCGACCTGTAACAGGAGGTGGTGGATACAATTTCTCCCGCATCCAAAATAAAATAAGCGCAAGTATCAATCCTCCGACAACCGTACCGACAATAGCACCTCCGTCAATCATATCGACAATCGTACTTGCAATATTCAATAAAGGACTATCAGATTCTCTCATCATTTTCTCCAAACGGCGTTGTACTTAAATTGGCCTGAGTGCTGTGGAATCGTGATGGGATGCTTTCGGCTCTATAGTGAAGCTCATTCCAAGCGACCATGTAGTCGTGTTCCCGGTTGGTGCGGGTGAAGGGGGCATGGTACACGACTTCGCGGGTGGTGGGGCCGCCGGGGAGGGTGTCGTCGGTGATGCGGCGGGTGACGACGGCGCCTTCGGGGAGGTCGCGGATGTCCTCCCAGCCGAGGGCGATGCCGGTGTGGGTCGTCGCGGGATCTGCCTCCCGGGCGTCGTGAACCGCCTCGGAGAGCCCGGAGGAGAGCGTTCCGGGTGTCGGGGCCGGGATGCGGAGGGTGTAGCTGGTGTCGCCCTTGACGGCCTTGCGGGGGAGGCCGATCCCGGGGAGGCCCTTGGAGGGGGTGAAGACGATGCGGCCGTTGGCGTCGTACCAAGTGTCGGCTTCGTACTGGCGCATGACGGGGAATTGGACGCGGTAGATGGTCAGGAGCTCGTCGAGGGTCAGGCCGAGGGCCATGGCGGCGAGGACGTCGATCTCGACGAGGGCTTGGCGGCGGGCGTAGTCGGTGCGGAGGGCGTATTCCCATCGCCATTCGGGGGTGAGGGTGGCGAAGTCGTCCGGCAGGCGGGGATCTTCCCTGATCCAGGCGTCGGTGCGGAATGCGGCGATGGCGGTCATGGATTCCGGGGCATCGGGGCGCTGGTCGGAGGCGGCGACATTGCCGGGCGGTTCGTCCGTGACAACCGTGTTTCCGGCATCACGAGTGGGGTTCCGACCGGAATGCGTACCGGAGGCGACGGCGGCGTTTCCGGGCATGGTAGCGCATCCGGGGTGATCCGGGACGGTCGGGGGCGGCAGCTCGCGGGTGCAGATTTCGGACCACAGGTCGGCGTAGTGGCGGGTCAGGCAGCAGAGTCGTAGCGCCCTGATTCGCAAGGCGTTTCGGATGCGGGGATCGCAGGTGTCGGCCAGCACCGGCAGGCGGTTGAGCCACGAGAGGTTCATTTCGCCGGTTCCGGTGCTCTTGACGAAGAAGTCGAGGACGATGGACATGGACAGGGCGGCGAAGTCCAGGCAGGCGCCAGCGTCCCGAAAAGCGCTCGCGACGTTCGTGTGAATGAGCGCGACGTTCCTGGGTATCAGGGCGGTAATCAGGGTGCGTTCCGCCAATGGACCTACCATTCTCCGGTTCACGACCCGGTAATACTCCGTCACCTTCCGGGGCGTCTCTTCGCCCTCCGCCTGCACGGGACGATCGCCGGTGTTCGCGACGTGACACCCCGTCACCTTCCCGGACGTCCCTTCGGCCTTCGTCTCTACGCCTTTCGCATCCTCCTCCTTCACTTCTTCGCCCGGCTCCCGCCACGACACCCTGGGGGTGCGGCGATCGTATTCGTCCGGGCTGCACGCGGGGACGTAGTTCGTGCGCGGCAGGTAGTCTTCCGGCAGGGTCGTGAGGTCCAGGACATCGTAGTGGCTGTTCTGGGTACATTCCCTTCGCGGGGTCTTGTTGAACGGATTGCCGACGAAGAAGTGCGGACCGGACAGGACCAGCTCCGCCGGGGTCTCGGGGAACCGTGTCTCTCGGCGGATGGTTCCTTCGCGCTGGGACATCGTCTCGTTCCAGTGGGCGGTGACGTGGAACTCATCCTTCCGGTCGCCGAGACGCTTCGGGTGGGCGGCAAACCTCCGGAGCACGGCGAGGAGCGTCCTGGCGTGCAGGGCCGGCAGCCGCGCCCGGAGGGGCAGGGTGCCGGGCTCGTCGTAGAGCTTCGCGAAGTCGTTGAGGGCATCCCGATCGACCTCGATGGCCCGGTGGGCGTACCCGGCCGTGTTCCAGCCTCCCGTGTCGTCCTTGATGCCGGGGACGGGGCCGTGGCCGTCGTGGTCGAGGCAGGCATCGACGGTCGCCGGTGCGAAGATATTCGCGACGTGGACGAACGCGGGGGAAGGGTGGGAGCCACCGTAGACGTTGATACCGAACAGCGTTCCGTGGTGGACCTCCGAAAAGAGCCGCTTCTCGTTCTGGAACTGGAAGTGCGCTCGCAGCCTCGGGTACAGCGCTTCCCGGAAGGCGCCGCCCTTCGGGTCGTCGTACACGCCTTCCGGGTGCAGGAAGCCGGCAACCCCGTCCTCACTCCCGAGCATCCACGCCTGCGGCAGGAAGCACTTGTACAGGTTGGTCTGCTGGCCCGCGAGCAAGGGGTAGTTCTGCCGGGCGTTCAGAAAGTTCTGCGTCGCCTCGGCCTGTTCGAGCTCGGCCAGCCAGTCGGCCCGCAGGCCGGGGCGCCGGTCGAACGCATCGCCGCGTAGCGCGGTGATCTCGGTCGCCGAATGCCGGCGCAGCACGAACGAGGGGTTGTAGTCGCCGAGCACGCCGCCTTCCTCCCACTCCACCTTCACCCACGGCGGGTTGCCGAGCACCAGGTCGAAGCCACCCCGGATGCGGCCGTCGGGCCGCTCGCCGTAGAACAGGTCCGCGAAGGCCAGCTCCCAATGGTGGAAGCGGTGGCGCTTGGCGAGGTCGTCCACGAACTTCAGGCGCGGGAACTGCTCGAACAGGCGGTCGAGGTCCAGCATCCCGATCTCGTTGGCGATGCGTTTGGCGAGGTCGGCGGCGTGCTCGGCGTACTCCTGGCCGAAGAGGTCGGCGGTCTGGTTGGGGCCGAGGCCGGGCTGGAACACGGAGCCGGTCAGCACCAGGGTGATCTCGTTCAGGAAGTCGTCGCGGTCCGGCAGGCGGTCCGCGGCCTCGATCGGCCAGAACCACAGCGCGCACCAATAGTCCATCACCAGCTTCAGGCGGCGGTAGGGGCTGGCGGTGCGGGCGCCTTCGCTGAAGATGCCTTGGGCGCGGATGCGGTCCTTCCAGGTGTTGGTGGTGCGGCGCTCGCGCGCGGGGGCGGGCTGGCCCCAGACGGGCAGGGTGTCTTCGGTCTCGCGGTGGTCGCGGGCGAGCTGCTCGGCGTGGGTCGCCCACAGCTCGTCCACGCGGTCGGAGAGGGCTTCGAGCTCGGCGATCTGCTCGTCGGTGAAGGGCTTGAAGAAGCTCTTCCGCCACTCCCCGATGCGCTCGAAGGGTTCCGGCATCAGGGCCTTCGCGGCCTTGTCGGCGTAGGCGGCCATGCCGGGGTCGGGCAGGAGGAAGTGGTAGACGGCGCCGGCGGGACGGCGGACGCGGTGGGTGCGGGGGGCGTCCGGCGGGGGGTTGGGGGCGGCGGGACCGGGACGCCCGCGTTCCGGAGGGATGCTCCGTTCCCAAGACGTATGGATTCCCGCTTGCGCGGGAATGACGGCGCCCGGTTCGTGGGAACGGCCAAGGCGGGCGGGACGCCCTCCCGAAGGGACAAGCCGTTCCCGGGAGGCGGTGACGTCGGTGTTCACGGCGCCCCCGCTGCCCCCGCGGTTTCCTGCGCTGCGGTTGCTCATGCCGCTGCCGGTGCTGTCCCCTCGGTCTCCGGTGCCGCCGGCGCGGCCGTTCGCGCCGCGCTCGTCGTTTCCGCCGGTCCGGCCGTCCGGCGCGGCAATGCGGGCGGGACGCCCGCGCTCCCAGGTTCGCAACCGGCGCTTGGTTCCGGCTCCGCCGGGTCAGGGTGGACGGACGCCGTATGCATGGGAGAAGCCCCATTTCCGTCTGCCGCCGTCACCGTCCCTGCCACCTCCACCGCCAGCAGGGCCTCGAAGGCGGCCTCCTCCTGCGGCGAGGCCGGGAACCGGCGGCGGATGATCTCGCGGTCGCGGAAGGTCTCGCGGACCTGGGCCTGGACGTCCTTCTTGAAGCGCCGGATCACCAGCCCCTTGTCCCGGAAGTCTTCGGGGGAGAAGTCGTCCGGGTCCGCGATGGCGGTGGCGTCCAGCATGTTCATCAGGCTCGCGAAGCTGCGCGCCCGGCCGTCGTGCGGGGTCGCGGAGAGCATGACGAGGGTGTCGGAGCGCCGGGCCAGCAGGCGGGCGAGGCGGCTGCGCAGCGAGCCCGTGCCGCGGTCCGCCACGTTGTGGGCCTCGTCGATCACGATGACGTCCCAGTACGCCTGTTCCAGGTACGTGCGGTACTCGGCGTCCTGCTTCAGGGTGTCGATCGAGATGATCGCCTTGTCGTAGTAGTAGAAGGGGTTGTGGCTGGTCGGGATCCGGCTCCGCACGCGCTGGATGCCGATGGAGTCGAGCCGGGTCAGCGGGATGGTGAAGCGGTTCCAGAACTCCTTCTGGAACTGCGTGAGCATGCTCTTGACGGCCAGCACCAGGATCCGGCGGCCCCGGCCGCGCGCGATCAGCTCGCTCACCAGGATGCCCGCCTCCAGGGTCTTGCCGAGCCCCACCGCGTCGGCGATGAGGATGCGCTGGCGCGGCTGGCGAAGCGCCTGGCGGGCCAGGGCAACCGCATATAAAATCACTGTCCCATCAATACCTTATCTCGGAAGCCATCGTTCAATGCCGCCCGGATACGCTTCTTCCTGACGCTGATCTTCGCCGACTCACGCTTCAGAAGATTGACCGCCACATGCCGAATCACTCCCATATTGTGCGGTGCATTACCCCGACGAATCCGACTCTCGTCTTCCCGAAACGTCACATCCAATCTCCAGTGCAGCTCATTCTCGATTCCCCAGTGTGAACGCACCGCTCGCCCAAATGTCTCCACATCTTCCAGCGACGTAATGTAGTACCGTTGCTCAATACTCACACGCCCATCACTCCAGCGCTCCGACTCCACCATCCCGACCGCTCTCAACCCATTCCACTTCTTCACACAAGACAACGCACCCAGGTCGGTGGACAAATAATAGCTCCTGGACTCTACCCGTCCGTGACCATCCTCCGCCGTCTCGTCGTTCTCAATCCCCTCACACTCGAAATCCCTCTCCCGTGCCGCATCAAAATACCTCCGAACCTCCCTGTTCAATTGCTTCTGGTTCCCCTTCACCGCCAACACGTAATCCCCTCCCCCTTCCTTGACCTGCTTCGCTATCGCTCGTTGGCATCCCATCGCATCCAGCGTCACGATACACCCCGACAATTCCAGCTTATCCAGCAGCTCCGGCACCGCCGTGATCTCGTTCGACTTCTCCTGCGTCTTCACCTGCCCAAGCACCACTGCATTGCTACACGCCCAGGCACTCACCATATGCATCGCCTTCATACCCCGTTTGCGGTCGTGGGAACGCCTCTGCGTCTTCCCGTCCACTGCAATAATCTCACCATCACTCAACTTCACGACATCTTCCATCCAGCTCATGAAGCAGTCCTGAAAACCCCTCATCGACAGCGCCGAGATGATTCGTGCAATCGTGTCGTCCACCGGGACCCCATTGGCCAGCGGAACATAGCGGCGAAGCCACTCCAGCTTCGTGCGCCCAAATTCTTCGATGTCACTCCATCCCTCCGCGCCACTGACCACCGCACACACGCACAGGACGATGACATCAATCAACTCATGCTTCTTGTTTCTATCGACTCGCGGATCCTCCAGCTTTGAGAAATGCTCGATCAAACTTGCAGGGGCTGTCGTGTTCATTTCTTGCCATCTCCATCTCCTTGATGAAGACGCCATTAGATCACAAAACTTGTTGATGTCAATACATTTTTAGTGATCTTGCCCTGCCTGGCGGGCGGGGTCGAGCTGGTAGGGCACCAGGTCCATCGCCGCCCCGTGGCCCACATGGATGCGCTCGTCGCTCGGGACGGCCTCGCGAAGCTGGCTCTCCATCCAGAGCCGGCTGTCCGCGAAGCCGGGGGAGGGGTCGGGGACGAGCCGGGTTTCGGCGGGGTCCAGCACCCGGAGGTCCGGCTCCAGGGTGGTGAGGAAGACCGCTTCGCGCTCGCGGACCAGCTCCGAGACCCCGTCGCAGACGAGCCGGTATCCGCCGTCCGGGGCCAGGTCGGCCCGCCGCACGACCCACTCCGCATCCCGGATCAGGACGCGGGCGCCGGGGGCGGGGACGGTGTCGGCGGTGGGGGTCATGGCGGGGAGGGCGCCGAATCCGGCGTTTCGGGGACCTCTTCGTGAGCCGCGTCAAGCAATACGTCGGGGGGTCATGGCGGGGAGGGCGCCGAATCCGGCGTTTCGGGTCTCATGGCAGGCGACCTATCGACATGCTCCGTTTCCGCCTCGGGATGCAGCCGATACTTCACCGGTGCAACGCCCGAGCCTTTCGCCGCACCCTCCTCCACGGGAATCGAGTGCGCCTCCCCGCGATCGAGGACAGGGGACCATACTATCCGGAGGGGTGATCTCCGGGTAACTTCGCGATGGTCCCAGAGCGATTCTTTCACGATGTGCCGGATCGCCCGCCTCCGCAGCACAGGCGCCTTTTCATTTGAAGGATGGAAACGTACGGTTCCCGGACGTTCACGGGCCGGACCGGGAGGGATGGAGCGATGGACTTCGGACTGACGGGCGAGCAGCAGATGGTGGTCGATACCGTGCGGGGCTTCGTCGAGAAGGAGCTCTATCCGCACGAGGAGGAGGTCGAGCGCACCGGGCAGGTGCCGCCCGGGCTCGGCGAGGCGATCAAGCGCAAGGTCGTCGATCTGGGCTTCTACGCCCCGAACCTGCCGGTGGAGGTCGGCGGCGGCGGCCTCGACCACCTGACCTTCACCCTGCTGGAGCGCGAGCTCGGCCGCGCGTCCATGGCCCTCAGCGTGTTCTGGGGTCGGCCCTCCGGCATCCTGATGGGCTGCGAGGGGGAGCAGCGCGAGCGCTACCTGTTGCCGGCCGCGCGCGGCGAACGCTTCGATGCGCTTGCGATGACCGAGCCCGGCGCGGGCTCCGACGTGCGCGGGATGCAGTGCTTCGCGCGCCGCGACGGCGGGGACTGGGTGGTGAACGGCACCAAGCACTTCATCTCGCACGCGGACCTGGCCGATTTCGTCATCGTGTTCGTCGCCACCGGCGAGGAGGAGACCGCGCGCGGGCCGAAGAAGCGCATCACCTGCTTCCTCGTGGACCGTGGCACCCCCGGCTTCGAGATCCGGCCGGGCTACGACTCGGTCTCGCACCGCGGCTACCACAACTGCATCCTCACCTTCGACGACTGCCGGCTGCCGGACGGGCAGGTCCTCGGCGAGGTCCATCGCGGGTTCGAGCTGGCGAACGAGTGGCTCTACGCGACGCGGATCACGGTGGCCGCGAGCTGCGTCGGGCGGGCGCGGCGGGTGTTCGATCTGGCACTGGCCCACGCGGCCGAGCGCCGGCAGTTCGGGCAGCCCATCGGCCGGTTCCAGGGGGTCTCGTTCAAGCTCGCGGACATGATCACGGAGATCGACGCGGCGGACTGGCTGACCCTGGCCGCGGCGTGGCGCCTCGACCGGGGCCTTCCGGCGGACCGGGAGATCGCATCGGCGAAGGTGTACGCCTCGGAGATGCTGGCGCGGGTGACCGACGAGGCGATCCAGATCCACGGCGGCATGGGGCTGATGAGCGACCTGCCGCTGGCGCGCTTCTGGCGCGACGCCCGCGTCGAGCGCATCTGGGACGGCACCTCCGAGATCCAGCGCCACATCATCGGGCGCGGCCTGCTGCGCCCTCTGGGCGCCTGAGCGGAACGTGGTACCCGGGCGCGCATCGGCCTTTCGCGAAGCCGCGTCCCGGTGCGGGCGTACTCCATGCCCAAGGGAACGGAGGGAAGCGCCCCGATGACCCGCCTCTCGCAGAAGCGTGGGGGATCCCGGAGGGGCTTCTCCATCCGAAGGTGCGAAACGGCCGGGTGCTGCCGGCCCGGACCCTGACCGCGCGGACCGTCGAGCGGTGGCGGCGTTCCGACGAGCCCATGATGCTCCTGCGGATCCCGAAGGACGCCGACCTGCCGGCCGCCGTTTCGGAATACCTCGAAAGCGATCGGGGCAGGCAGGTTCGGAAGGGGTACAAGTGCCGGATGCGCAACCCCTGGTACTCGGTTCCCGACGTGCGGGTGCCCGATTTCTTCCTGACCTGCATGTCCGGGCGCACGCCGAACCTGGTCCGGAACCGTGCGGCGGCGACCTGCACGAATGCGGTGCACGGCGTCCACCTGCGCGACGGGAAGGCCGTGCGCCGCATCGTCGGGGATTTGGGACACCCCTTTCGTCCGGCTGAGCTGCGAGCTCGAAGGCCATCCGCTCGGCGGCGGCGTGCTGAAGCTCGAACCGCGGGAAGCCGGCAGGATCGTCCTCCCTCCGCCCGCGACGGCATCGGTGCTGTCGGGACCGGAGGTGGCGGAGGCCGTTTCGACGATGCGCTACTGGAGGCATCATGCCGCCGGGTAGCGGTGACCGCTTTGTCGCGGCCACTCGTCGGCGATGAAGATGATGGAGGCGACGATGGCTCAAGCAATGCGACTGGCCCGGCCGGCCGGGCTGGAGGCGCGGGAAAGGACGTTGCTCGTGTCGTTTCCCGGCGTCGATGAGGTTGCCGTCCGGATCGGTGAAGTAGATCGACGTCCACTCGATTTCGTCCAGGATCTCCCCATGCGGCAAAGTCGCATTGATGGCCGGCAGATACGGCGGCAGCCCGGCTCGCAGAGGAGCATCGGGCCTTCCCATACTACGAAGGATGCTACAATCCGAAGCGTACCCGGCACTGACGCAACCATCGCGACCGATGGCCATCAACCTCGCCCACCGCAGGGATCTCGACGAACGCGTCGAAAGACTGGCCGCCCGCCTCGGATTGACGGGCAGGGGCCGGAAAGTCGGCGTGATCGAGCGGGCACTGACCACCCTTGAAGAGCAAGTGGAACGGGACCACCCCGATCGCGGCACCATCATCGCAGCACTCGACCGCTACATCGACACCGGCTCTCGACGGCGTGATCGGCTCATGGCCGGCAACGGTCTTCATGGCGATCCGCCGCTGTCGCTGGCCCTGCAAGAAATGCTCTATGACGAGCGCGGACTCCCGAAGTGATCGCGGTCGACACGTCGGCCGTGCTGGCAATCCTCCTGGCGGAAGACGAGGCCCCGGAGTTCCGGGGCCTGATCGGCGAAGCGGGAGGCGCCATCGTCTCGGCCGGCACGGCTGTCGAGCTCGCCGCGGTCGCGAGTCGCGACGATGATCTGTACGCTGCCGCGCTGATGTTTCTGAACGAACCCTTTGTTCGCGTCGAGCCGGTCGACACGGCCCAGGTTGCGATCGCAGCGGAAGCCTGTCGCCGCTACGGCAAGGGCCATCATCCGGCGGGTCTCAATCTTGGGGACGTCTTCGCCTATTCGCTGGCTCGCAAACGGGGGGTGCCGCTTCTGTTCAAAGGTGAGGATTTTCCGCGAACCGACGTCGAATCCGCGATTCCGGAGAGCGGCCGATAGCTTCCCTCCGACCTCCGGGCTGTTCGACTCTCCAAACGTCCTGAAACGTCCCGCCGATCACCGGGCGGGCTCACCCCGTTCCACGGCGAACGATCGTTGAAAACCTGTCCACCGTTTCGGCGAGCCGGAGCCAAACGCCGCTCAGCGAACAAATCTCCGTCTGCTTCCATGCGTCAGGGCGCGACGCCCGCGAAGCACGAATCGGGCCGCCCGGGTGGCGTCCGCGAGCCGTTCGGCGGGGGTGCGCCGCAAGGTCCGCTCGAACAGCGCGTCGGTGGCGGGGTCGGGCGCACCGAGCGCGACGCGGATCTCGAAGCCGGCCGCCCGGACGAGACGCTCCGCGAGGTCGGTGGAAGGGACGCGGGTTCCTGCCTCTATCCGCCCGACCGTCGACGCCGCGACGCCCGCGCGCCGGGCCAGCTCCGCCCGGGTGAGTCCAGCCCGCTCGCGGGCTTCGCGAATGAGATGTGCGATGGCCATGGCGCCCTTATAGCCATTCGGCAATCCGCGAGACAAGTGCTCGTGACCGGGTGAGCGAGCGCTGACTTGCATGGAGCAAAGCGGTTCCCGCCCGTCCATGGCGTTGGCCGGGGGGCGAACGCGCAGGCGACCGGGGTGTCGGACGCTGGTGCCGTGAGGCGAATCGGCAGGGAACGGCCGCGCGGCCCGCGCGCATCGATTGGGCTCCGGGCGGTGACGACGGGCAGGGCCGCGCTGTCGTTGAACACGTGTCGTCCCCGGGCATTCGGGTGCATTCCATTCCGCGCGTATCGATGATCCGATCGATCCGGACGGGACGATCCTGAAGGTCTGCATGGCAAGGCGGTCCCCGACGAGGTGTTCCACGATCCCGGGTGAAGCGCGGCGGCCACCTGCCACGTCAAGCCTGCACGGCCCCGTCGGCCATGGTGATCCGGCGGATGATCATGGCCCGTGACCGCATACTGAGCACCTGCATCCGGCACCGTGAAGAGTCTTGCGGTCGGCTCGCAGGCGTATATACACTCCACCCTGCCGCTCGGAGGCGCCTTCCGCGAAGTGCTCGTCCATGAGCCTGATCGTCCCGCCCAGGATTCGGCAGAAGCTCGAGACGAAGCACAACGTCACAAGGGCGGAGGTCGAGCAATGTTTCATGAACCACGATGGCCCGTATCTCACCGACGAGCGCGAAGCACATGCCGCCGATCCCCCGACACTGTGGTTCATCGGAGAGACCGATACCGGCCGCCGGCTGAAGGTCGTATTCGTCCCGAACACGGCAACGTCTACCTCCGAACCGCATTCACACCGACCCCGGGACAGGCAAGGGTCTGGTTCGACGCCGTCGCATCACCATCGAAGAAAAACAAATGATGCCCAAGTCAAGACACGAGGGACCGTTCGATGGACGAGCGCAAGAAAATCCCCGCATCCGATGAAACGTGGGAGTCCGGCGAGCTGGGTGACGACCCGAAGTTCGCAAAAGTCTTCGAGGGCGACGTCCAGTCGCGGATCGACGATGCGATGGCCATGCAGCCGATTTCCATCCGGCTGCCGAAATCGCTCATCGAATCGTTCAAGCTGCTCGGCCAGGTGCACGGCCTTGGCTACCAGCCGCTGATGCGGCGCGCACTCACCCGCTTCGCAGAGGCCGAGATGAAGCTCGTGCCCAGCGACGTCATCGCCGAGCAACGGCGGGCGGGCACGCACCTCGAGAGCGACGACCGGCCGCCGGAGACCGCGACCGGCTGACACGTCAACCTGAGCCGGGCGGAGCATCGGCCGGACCTCCCGGACGAAGCGTCCGAGCCGGGCGCGATTCCTCCCCGCCACCCGGCGTGTCGATGCCATGCGCGTGGAGAGCGCGGCTTCGCGGAGCGCGCCCCGCCGGCTGCCTGCTGCTCTCCGGATCTGCCTGGAGATCCAGTCCTATGTGGTTGGTATCGTTATTGCCTGTCACAACGAATGGATGGGAAGCTCCGATGCGGTGAGGAGCCCGCCGATGACCCGCCTCTCGCAAAAACAGGCCGGCGCCTACTACACGCCGAACCTGGTCCGGAATCGTGCGGCGGCGACCTGCACGAACGCGGTGCACGGCGTCCACCTGTGCGACGGGAAGGCCGTCCGCCGCATCGTCGGGGATTGGGACACCCCTTTCGTCCGGTTGAGCTGCGAGCTCGAAGGCCATCCGCTCGGCGGCGGCGTGCTGAAGCTCGAACCACGGGAAGCCGGCAGGATCGTCCTCCCTCCGCCCGCGACGGCATCCGCACTGTCGGGACCGGAGGTGGCGGAGGCCGTTTCGACGATGCGTACATGGAGACACTACGATGGCGGATAACGGTCGGCGGACGACGGGCGTCGCCCGGGAGTGCCGATGGGTGAATCGAGCCAAGGTTTTCGAACATTTCGCCGTCCATGACGGGCCGACCCAAAGTCAGCAGCACATCAAGCAGCGAATTCGATGCACACGAACGGCCTGATGGTGTGGGGAGGCGGCATTGCTCGACTCACCCGGCCCCGGACCTCACCAGCGGCACGGACGAATCGCGCTCGAACCGTCTCGCGCGGCGGTACACCGGCTCCGACAGCGCGGGCGCACCGAACGAGGCGTTCCGGCGCTCCACCGGTACATCGGTGTAGCGGGTGGTGCGTTGCCGGGGCGATCGCCCGGCTTCGCGGATGACGGCTTCGAGCCGCGCCGGGGGCATCTCCTGCCCGAATCCGGCCCCCGCCGCGCGGGTGATGGACTCGTTCATCAGGGTCCCGCCGGCGTCGTTGGCGCCGGCCGCGAGCGCGAGCCGCATCCCGTCCGGCCCCATCTTCACCCACGAGGCCTGGACGTTCACGATCCAGGGGTCGAGGGCGAGCCGGGCGACGGCGTGCATCAGCACCGCCTCGCGCAGCGTCGGCCCGCGCCGGGCGTGGCCGCGCAGGTACATCGGCGACTCCATGTGCACGAAGGGCAGCGGCACGAACTCGGTGAACCCGCCGGTGCGCTCGGCCAGGGCGCGCACCCGCAGTAGGTGCCGCGCCCAGTGCCGGTAGCCGTCCACGTGGCCGAACATGATGGTGGCGGTCGAGCCCAGCCCGACACGGTGCGCGGATTCCATCACCTCCAGCCATTCGGCGGTGGTGATCTTGTCCGGACAGATCACCCGGCGCACCTCGTCGTCGAGGATCTCGGCCGCGGTGCCGGGCAGGGAACCGAGCCCCGCCTCGCGCAGTTTCCCGAGGAACTCGCCGAGCTCGATGCCCAAGGTCCGGGCGCCCTGCCAGACCTCCAGCGGCGAGAAGGCGTGGACGTGGATCCCCGGCGCCGCTTCCTTCACCGCGCGGCAGATCGAGAGGTAGGTCTCGCCGGTGTAGTCGGGGTGGATGCCGCCCTGGAGGCAGACCTCGGTGGCGCCCCGCTCCCATGCCTCGCGGGTGCGGCGCGCGATCTCCGCGAGGTCGAGATCGTAGGGCCGGCCGCGCAGGTTCGCGCTCAGGCGCCCCTTGGAGAACGCGCAGAACCGGCACTTGAAGTAGCAGACGTTGGTGTAGTTGACGTTGCGGTTGACGACGTAGGTGACGACGTCGCCGTTGCGCTCGCGGCGCAGTGCGTCCGCCGCCTCGCAGACCGCGCGCGCCTCGCCGCCGCGCGCCTCGAACAGCCTGACGATCTGCGCCTCGTCGAGCGCCGCCCCCTCGCTTGCCTGGTCGAAGATGCGATCGAGGGAAGAGGTGGTGCGGGACGTGACGACGGCCGAGACGAAATCGGCGGACGGCGATCCGTCTCCGTCCGCCGTACTCCGCCCACCCGGCCCGTGCCCCGAGTCCCGACCGTCGATCGTGACGAGCACGGCCTCCCCCGGACCGGGGGCGGTGTGTCGTTCAAGACGTCGCCGGCCCCGAGCCGCAGCACCCTCTTCAGCGGTTTCCCCCGAACCGGGGACGGTGCGTCGTTCAAGTGCCGCGACGCCGGCGGGCATGTGTCCACCGTTTCCGTTCCCCGCGTGCCGGCCCTGCTCCGGCCCGCATCCGAACCCCCGATCGTCGCCCACACCAGGACGCTCCGGCGCCTGCACCGCATCTCCCGCATACCACCTCGAATCCCGCCCGAGCCCCTGGCCGTCGCTCGCGGCGAGCACCGCGCTGCGGAGCCCCGGATCGACCCACTGTTCCAGGTCGGCCACGTAGCGGGGGTACAGCGGGAGCCGGGGGGCGAGCGACTTGCCCGCCGACCCGGTGGCGCGCTCCAGCTCGATCAGGTGCGGCCACGGCGCTTCCGGGTTCACGTGGTCCGGGGTCACCGGCGACACCCCGCCCCAGTCGTCGATGCCCGCCTCGACGAGTCGGGGCAGTGCGCCCGGACGCAGGTTCGGCGGCGCCTGGACGCTGGTGTCCGGCCCCAGGAGGAGCCGCGCTGCGGCGATGGTCCACAGGTGGTCCTCCAGCGCCGGCTCGGGCGCCGCCGCCATCGGCGTGCCGGGCTTGGCCCGGAAGTTCTGCACGATCACTTCCTGGACGTGCCCGTGCCGGTCGGCGAGGTCGCGGATGGCGAGCAGCGATTCGACGCGCTCGCGCCGGGTCTCGCCGATCCCGATGAGGATCCCGGTGGTGAACGGCACCGCCAGCGCGCCCGCGCGCTCCAGGGTCGCGAGCCTCACCGCCGGGTCCTTGTCCGGCGAGCCGTAGTGCGGCCCCCCCTTTTCGCACAGCCGCCGGGACGTCGACTCCAGCATGATCCCGGCGGACACCGAGACCTCGCGAAGCCGCGCAAGCTCCTCGCGCCGCATCACGCCGGGGTTGACGTGGGGCAGGAGGCCGGTCTCCTCGTGCACCCGCCGCGCGGCGTGGACCAGGTAGTCGATGGTGGACTCGAAGCCCATCTCCGCCAGCGCCTCGCGCGCCGCCCGGTACCGCCGCTCGGGCTGGTCCCCCAGCGTGAACAGGGCCTCCGTGCAGCCGGCCTCGGCCCCTTTGCGCGCGATGCCGATGGCCTCGTCCACCGTGAGGTACGGCGCGCGCACGCCGCCCGGGGTCTTCGCGAAGGTGCAGTAGCGGCATACGTCGCGGCACAGCTCGGTGAGGGGGATGAAGACCTTGGGGGAGTAGGTGACGAGAGCGCCCGTGCGGCGGTCGCGCACCGCGCGCGCGGCTTCCATCAGCGCGCCGGTGTCGCCGATGCCGGCGAAGGCGGGCGCCTGGGCGTCGTCGAGGCGCTCCCCGTTCGCCAGCGCGTCGAGGAGCGGCTGTATCGTCGTGGCGTCCATCGGGGATAGAGACATGGGATGTGGCCAGGGATCGGCACGGGCACGAGCCGCCATCGCGCCGGGAGTACACCCCAACTCATGGCCGCGTACAAGCGGCGGATGACGATTTCTCATCACGTCGAAGCGCAGGCGGCTCATGCGCGGCATCGTGCGCGCGGATCCTGCGGGACGACGCTCATGGCGCCATGGGCCGGTCCCGGTCGTGATCGACGACGCAGAAGAATCCGAACGGCTCGGACGATTCGTCGTGCAACGTTCGCACGCCCCTGCGGGGGCGGTGCATGCAATGATCGGGATGCCGTCCCGGTACCGTCATGGCAAGGATGGGGACAATCCGTATCCGGGACAATCCGCCGGCAGCGGCACGATCGCGGGGGAGGACAGGACATGCCGGAGCTACCAGAGGTCGAGCGGGGGCGCAGGCTCACGGAGGCCGTCGCCGCCGGGCGGCGCATCGAGCGCGTGTGGTGCGCCGAAGACCCGGTGGTCTTCGATTCGGTCAAGCCACGCCGGTGGCGCAGCACGCTCGAAGGCAGGCGGGTCGAAGCGGTGCGGCGCTGGGGCAAGCAGCTCTGGTGGGAGCTGGACGCGCCCCCGCATCCGCTCTTCCATTTCGGGATGACCGGCGGATTCAAGGCTCCGGCGGTGGCCCCGCTGCAGCTCGAGTCCGGGCCGCGCGAGGACCCAACGGCGTGGCCGCCACGCTTCATGAAGATCCGGATGCACTTCGACGACGGCGGCGAGCTCGCGATGACCGACGGACGCCGGCTCGGGCGCATCCTCCTGCGCGAAGATCCCGAGCGCGAGTCCCCGGTTGCGAGGCTCGGCTTCGATCCACTGCTCTCGATGCCGCCGCCGCAGCGGTTTTCGGAGATGCTGCGGGCGCGGAGGGGCAACGTGAAGTCGCTCCTGCTCGACCAATCCTTCGCGGCCGGGGTGGGCAACTGGATCGCGGACGAGGTGCTGTACCAGGCCGGGATCGATCCCCGCCGCCGGGCCTCTTCGCTGACGGACGCGGAGGCGCGGCGCGTACGGGCGAAGCTCGCCTCCATCGTCAGGCGCGCGGTCGGCGCCAATGCCGACGATTCACTCTATCCCCGCACCTGGCTGTTCCACCGGCGCTGGGGAAAGCGGGGCGACGCGAAGACGGCGCGCGGAGAGCCGATCCGGCACGTGACGATCGGTGGCCGTACCACCGCGTGGGCGCCGTCGGCGCAACGTTGACCGGAAGGGCTGAACCGGACGGCGGCCATCCTCGCATCCGGCCGTGCGGCCGGCTCCGGGGAGGACGAGGGCGCCGTCGAGCCCGGCCGGGATTGCGTGACCGTATCCGACTCGACCCGCTCTCTTGATCATGGCGCTGCCGGATCGAGGGAGGATCCCGCCTCCGCCCTTCGGCGCTCGCGGATCAGCGCGACCACGTGGGCCAGGAGGCTCGCCACGATGATCGCGAAGATCGTGGCGGAGATGGGGCGGTCGATGAAGTCGAGCGGGGTCTCCACCCGCGCGAGGCTCGCGCGGAACTTCTCGTCCATGATCCTGCCGAGCACCATTCCGAGCACGATGGGGACCAGCGGCAGCTCGAGCCGCCGGAGGATGAAGCCGAACATGCCGAAGGCGGCGGCCACCGCGCAGTCGACCAGGCTCGCGCGCAGCGAATAGACCCCCACCAGCGACAGGGTGAGCACCGAGACCCCGAGGTAGCGGGACGGCACCCGGACCACCTGCACCAGCCATCCGGTGGAGAGCTTCAGGAACGCCAGCACCAGCACGTTGACCGCGAGCAGGACCACGAACAGGCTCTGCAGGAAGTGGGGCTGGGTCTCGAACAGCTTCGGCCCCGGGATCACCCCGTGCACGTGGAACACCGACAGCATCATGGCGGTCAGCGCCTCGCCGGGGATCCCCAGCGCGAGCAGCGGGATCATGGCGGCGGCGGGCACCGCGTTGTTGGCCGCCTCCGAGGCGATCAACCCCTCCGGCGAGCCACGGCCGATCAAATCGGGCTTGCGGGAAGTCTTCTGGGCGAAGGTGTACGAGAAGAACTGCGCGAGGAATTCGCCGACCCCGGGGACGATGCCCATGACCACGCCGAACGAGGACGAGACGCCGGCGAGCCGCGGATGCCGGGCGATCTCGCGAAACCCGCCGCCGCGTCCCTGCTCCATGCGCGGCAACCGGGGCGGGGGCTCCCGGTCCACCAGCAGCTTGAACGCCTGCGAGATCGCGAACAGCCCCAGGATGACCGTGATCAGGTCGAAGCCGGGGTTCAGCCAGGTCTGCCCGAAGGTGAAGCGGTGGCTGAAGCGGACCCCTTCGAGGCCGATGGTGTTCAGGAACATGCCGAGCGAGACCAGCATCGCGGCGGCCACGGTCTGCCGCCGGTGCGCGAGCACGACCATCACCACGCCGAGCAGCGCCGCCATGAAGACGTCGCGCGAGCCGAAGTACGGCGCGACGCGCGCGAGAAACGGCGAGAGCGCCAGCAGGCAGGCCACCGAGAACAGGCCTCCGGTGAACGAGGCGCTGTAGGCGATGGCGAGCGCCCGCCTCGCCTCGCCGCGCCGGGTCATCGCGTATCCGTCGTAGGTCGTCAGCGCGTTGACCGGGGTGCCGGGGGTGTTGATCAGGATGGCGGGCACCGCCCCGCCGAACATCGAAGCCCCGTAGATGCCGAGCAGCAGGGTGATCCCGACCAGCGGCTCGAACTGGAAGGTCGCGGGCAGGAGGATGGCGATGGCCACCGCCGGCCCGACCCCCGGGATGGCCCCGATGACGACGCCGCCCACCGCCCCGACGGCAATCGCCAGCGCGACGTCGAGCCGAAGAAGCTGGGCGAGGACCTCCATCGATTCCTGCATGGCGGCGCGGTCCCGGTCAGAAGTTCCGGATCAGGAAATTGCGCACTTGCGGGGGAAAGAGGTCGTAGAGCGCCCCGGGCGGCATCCGCACCTCCAGGCCGGTCTTGAAGACGAGCACGATCCCGATGCCCAGCCCCGCCAGCAGGCCCAGGCCGGAGAGGGAGCGGATCCCGGTCCGCAGCCCCAGCAGCGGCATGAAGACCGCCGTCGAGAGCAGGTACCCGAGCCACGGTATCGAGGCGGCGTAGGCGACGAAGTACAGGGCGAATTCCAGCGGGCGCAGCCAGCGCAGCAGCTCGCCGGCCAGCGGTGACCGCTGGCGCGGTCGCCTGGCGATTCCACTATCACCATGCGGAATCGCGGGCGTCTCAGCCGGCGCCGCAGACGGGCGACGAACGGTCTTGTTCCATGCGAGCAGGCTTTGCAGCAGGTAGAGGCCGGAGAAGAACGCGAACGTACCGAGCACGATCGCGGGCCAGAAACGGGGTTGCAGCGGCAGGGCGATCCGCTCGAACCACCGGGTCTC
The DNA here is from genome assembly GCA_965204915.1 of Gammaproteobacteria bacterium. Lineage (GTDB taxonomy): Bacteria > Pseudomonadota > Gammaproteobacteria > HK1 > HK1 > HK1. Next base: position 2,757,441 of record OZ242023.1, read on the forward strand.
GAACGGAAGCCGGCTCAGCAGGAACAGGGCGAGGATGAACAGCACCGCCGCGAAGAACAGGTCCCCGGGACGGCGCCGGACGGCGAACAGCCCCGGCTCCGCGCCGGCGCCAGGATTGCCCTCCTCCTCTCGCATGGCGTCACCCGCTTCGCAAGCGAAGATGCGAACGGCCCGCGGGCAGGACGCTCGCGTCCGCCGGACGCATCGCCCTTGGGCGAATCACCGTCACGGCAGCCGAAAGCCCTGTGATGGCCAAGGGCCGTGATGCCCGAAAAACCCACGCCTCCGGCGTGTTGCGGGCGGGACGCCCACGTCCGCCGGACGCGCCGCTCCCGGGACGCGCCGTCCCGGGACTCGGTTCCGGCAGGCTCGCGCCCCGGTCACGGCAAGGCGGGCCTGCGCTCCCCGTACCGGGTGGCCCGTTCGTATGCGTAAGCGACCTGCAACACCTGCAAGTCCGCGCCCGGTCGTCCGATCACCTGCAAGCCTCTGGGAGTGCCCGCGGCCGAAAAGCCGCAAGGCACCGAGATCGCCGGCAGGTTCAGCAGCGGCGCCACGAGGAGCAGTCTCCAGTCGTGGCTCAAGGACGTGGTTTCATCGTCATGGCGGTAGGGATCGGTGAGGTCGGTCGGCCATACGAGCACGTCATGCGACTCGAAGGCGGCGACCACGTCGCGCCAGAGCCGCAGACGGTACTCCTCGGCCGCGGCCATGTCCGCGCCGGTCAGATCGGCGAACCACTCCTGCCTCTCGCGCAGTGAAGGCGCCAGCCGGTCACGGTCGTTCTCGTATACGGGAGCGGTGTCTCCGGTCACCCGGTACCAGGCCAGGACGTCGTAAGCCGCTTCCAACCCGCCGAGGTCGAGATCGCAGGGTTCGATGCGGCAGCCGAGCGACTCGAACACGCTACGCTGGTCCTCGAAGTTGCGGGCGACGTCCGGGTCCACGTCGAGCGAGCCGTGGTCGGTGCTCCAGCCCACCCCGAGACCGGAGAGGTCCGCCTCCAGGTCCGGCAGGCCCGGCGGAAACGGCGCGGCGACGGGCACCGGACAGCGAAGATCCGGACCCGCCAGAACCGAGAGGAACAGGGCCGTGTCGGAGACCGTCCTCGCCATCGGGCCCGCGGTGTTCATGTTCTGCCAGAGCCGCGGGTTGGGAACGTCCGGGATCATCCAGGTGGTCGGGCGGTGGCCGACGACGTTGCACCATCCGGCGGGTTGCCGGATGGACCCGCCGATGTCCGAGCCGTCCGCGAGCGCACAGAGACCGGCGGCCAGCGCGGCGCCGCTGCCCCCGCTGCTCGCGCCCGGGCACAGCTCCGGGTCCCAGGGGTTGCGCGTGGATCCGAACACGGGGTTGCTGCAGGTGTCGCGCGCCATCGTGAACTCGGGGGTGTTGAGCTTGCCGAGGATGATCGCCCCCGCCGCCTTCTCACGCTCGACCACCAGATGGTCGAAATCCGGTACGTGGTCCCGTAGCGCCAGGCAGGCCATCGTGGTCCTGACGCCCCTGGTCTGGAAGCAGTCCTTCACGCCGACGGGCAGGCCGTGCAGGACCCCCCTCGCCTCGTTCCGGGAACGCGCCCGGTCGGCCGCCCTCGCCTCGTCCCGCGCCTCGTCGAGGCGCAGGGTGACGAAGGCGTTCAGCACCGGATTGATGCGCTCGATACGGGCGATATGCGCGTCCACGAGCTCCAGCACGCCCACCGCCCCGCCGTCCAGCAGGCGCTTCTGCTCGACGGCGGATTGAAAGCAAAGTTCATCTTCGTTCATCGCGGATCACCGTGGACGGCACAGTCTCGGCAGGTCGTTTCGTCTCCGGCGTTGCAGGCCCAACGTCGCCGAGGGTTGCATGCCTTGCCGATCCGGGGCGAAACCTCGTCGGCCGACGTGAATATACTCCTTCGACCACCGGCCGGTCCCGATGATGCGCCGCACCTCCGGGACAGCGGATCCAACCCCGCGCAGGAGCGCACGCGCCGCAAGGAGCACGTCGGCAAGCACGCCCGGTGCTCGTTCGTCTCGTCGGGCGGCGAGCGCAGCAGAGAAACCACACGTCCGGGATACGCGCATCGCACCTCCGCATCCCGGCATGGCCGGAGCCAAACGCCGGTTGGCGAACGGAACATCGTCGCCTTGTCGCAAGATTTCACGGACAAGGGACCGATGAACCGGCGGCGCGCGGATCAATCGCCGACCAGGGCCAGCATGTCGGCATGAATTCTGCGCCAGTCCCGGCCGAGATCGATCCCTTGCGCCCGGATGGAGAACCCTTCCAGGCGGACGTCCACCTTCAGCGGCTCGTCCACCACCGGGTAGAGCAGGATTCCCTCATGCCGGGGGCCGGGCTCCGTGGTCGCTTCGCGGTTGCGCAGGTAGGCCAGAAGCTGGTACAGGTGCTCCGAACGGAGCTTCCTGACGCCCCGGTGGTCGCTCAGGGCCTGCCGGTAATACTTGGCGTCCAGCACGATCCGCCGATGCTCCGATTCCAGGATGAGGTCCGCCGCCATCCGCGGGATCATCGGGCGCTGGTCTTCCCGCGTACCTGCGTCATCCCACCGGATTCCGCGCCCGCTACGGTTCACGCGATACTCATCCTGTTCGCGGCGGTAGAACTCGATGGCGAAATCCTCGAACAGCGCCGACATCCGGTATTCGTCCTTCCGCAAATCCCGGAACCTTGCCGGCCCCGATCGTTCCTCGACGATCAGGCAATCGTGGATGAGCTCGCAGATCGACATCAGGAAGCGGTAGAGGTGGCGGTTGCGGTCGAGCTGAACCCGCCGGAACAGCCGGCGTTCCAGCCGCACGGGGCGGATGCCTTCGAGCTTCCTGTACGCCGTCCGGATCTCCGGGCGCACTTGGTCGGCGTCGAGGTCCGGGAGCTTCAACAGGGCGGCGAGGGTGGAACGCAGGATGCGGTTGTGAAGCACATCGTGGGAAAGCTCCTCGAACTCGCAGGCCGCCCGGCCACGAGCGCGTAACGCCCGTTTCGCCGTCTCGCCGACCGACAGCTTTCCACGGATGCCGGCGAGATCTTCCCGTATTTCTCGATAGCCACGATCGATGCCCTGGCGGATCAGGCGGAACGTCCCTTCGGCGAGGACCTTGCCGAGAAGGTGGTGGGTTCTGTCCAGCCCCGCCAGCTCTTCCCGCCGGACGACGTCCGCCTCCCTGACGTGCCTCCACGCATAGCACAGCAGGTAGTAGAGGTTGGCGATGGGGATGGAGCGGGTCACCGCCGCCTCCGGCCGGGCTCGATGATCGGAGAAGCGAGCAGCGGATGACAGAGACAATTGGTGATGGGGGCGATCACCGCCGCAGCGTCTCCAACAGCTCGGCGACGGTCTCCGGGCGGTCGAACCAGTACTCGCGCAGCAACGGTTCGATCTGCGTCTCGACGATCATGCGGAACCAGCGTTCGTCCGGTGAATCTTCATTGCCGCTCGGAACGAAGTAGCTATGCCCGATCCGGAAGCCCGGCCCGAGATCCTTGTCTTCCCGGATACGTTCGTTGATCGCGGAGATGCTGTCGTCGATTCGCTTGACGAGGGATTCATCGACGCCTGCTTCGATCAGGTACTTCCTGAACGCCTCGGTACGGTAGGCGGGTTGCAAGGTCTCGAATGCGAAGCGGCGGCGCAGCGCGTAGTCGACCATCGCGAGGGATCGGTCCGCGGTGTTCATCAGGCCCAGCACGTGCACGTTGTCGGGTACGGAGAAACGCTCTCCGGTGCCGCTGTAGGTCAGGGGAATCTCGTACTCCGATCCCCGTTTGTCCGCCTCGATCAGCATGAGGAGTTCCCCGAATATCCTGGACAGGTTCCCCCGGTTGATCTCGTCTATGATGAAGACGAAGGGCGTACTCGGGCTCTCGCCGGCACGCTTGCAGAATTCGAAGAACACGCCGTTCCTCAACGTGAAGCCTCCCGTCTCGGTCGGTCTCCAGCCCTGTACGAAGTCCTCGTAGGCATACGACTGGTGGAACTGCACCATTTCGATCGGGGAAGAGTCCCTGCGCCCGCTCAGGCACCACGCGATCCGCCTGGCGATGAAGGTCTTTCCGACGCCGGGCGGCCCCTGGAGGATCAGGTTCTTGCGCAGGGCGATGGAGTCGAGGATGCGTGTGAGCTGATTCCGGCTGACGAAAAGATCCCGAAGCGCCGAATGGACGTCGTAGGGTTCCGGAGCCTCTTGCCTACCGGCGTTGCGGGATTCCTGTCCTCCGTCACCTTCACTGGTTTCCCTATTGATTAGTCCAAATACGAAACGTACCCAATCCTTGTATCTGGAAACGCGGGTAAAAGTCTTGCTCGCCGCCCATTGTTTCTTCAAGTCAACTGGTTTCCGGCATGGCTCCCATTCAATATTTCGCATGTGCCGGTACTCTGGACGATCGGGATCATATACATAATCACCCGTTACTTTTCCCCACCCAAGAATCTCTTTTCTTCCTTTTTTCGAGACGAAGACGTCTCCGATCTTGACTTCTTTTGCAAATTCCCATAAAGCCAGGGATGTATTGTATGGATTCGATCCCGGCTTCATCCTCTCGATCAATTTTTCATGGACGGCATCTCTTGATCCGTATTCACGGATGTCTCCGATGTCGGCGATGTCGGTGAATCCGATTGCCGCGATACCCTGCTCCTGAAAGGCAGGCCAGTGCCTCGCCCCTTCTCCGGGACTGATGACCCACACGTCCGCTTCGCCGAAGCGCTCTCGGAACCACGTTTCGTCATCGCAGTCTTGAATGATTGGATCGGACTCCATCCTCTCCATGTCGATTCTCCCGTAGTTGGGCGATCAGTGTATCTTTGGCGATTTCCGGGATGATTTCAGCACGTTTCCCGATTGTTGCATAAAATAACGACCCGTCATTCTCCCCGTCGAGCCGGAGACAAGATCCAGGAAAGCCCGTCACTCCCGCTTTCGCGGGAATGACGAGGTAAAGAAGATCTCCCCGCGCTGCATCCTCAGTCCTCCTCTTCGATGTCGGACTTGGCGATGAAGTGGACGTAGGGCCAGCCGGGGGAGTCCTCCGCGTCCCACCACACCTTGGAGAAAATCTCCGAGCGCACGCTCATCGTGCCCTCGGCACTCAAATCCTCGAAGGCAGCGTCGTAGATGATCCTCACGTCCACCAAGGGATCGTCATAGTAGTCGAAGCCGGACTTGACGTTGACGATGTCGATGTCGCCGAAGCGGGCCTTGAAGGCCGCCTCCGCGATCTCGCGTACCTGCTGATTGTTCATGCCGGACCTCCTACGGTGCTCGTCGCCTGAATAGCACATGCGCGGCGCAGCCTCGCCTGCGTGGGCGGTGCCCGGTCGGATTCCGCGAGGGCGCGGGCGGCTTCCATCAAGTCACGCGGGTGCACGGCGCGGGGCCTCGGAGTGTCGGTGTCGGCGTACCCTGCATCGTACTATGGCCGGGTTGCCCCAGAAGCCGGGCCGGGCCGCACTGATCGCGGGGATGGGGAAGGACGCGGCACTCCCCGTACCCAACGCCCCACCACCCGCCGGCCATGTCGATTCTCCCGTGGTCGAGCGATCGGAGCGCTTTCGGCTTTCGGCGGTTTTCCGTGACGGCTTCGGCGCATTTCCATCCGGCCCATTGCGAATCTATTGGATTCGATGGTTCACGAGCCGTTGCGAAGCAGCCGGGAGCATCACGCGAAGAAGCGTCCCAAGGACGCGCATCGATCATCACCCATCGATCATCCAGGCCAGCATGGACGCCGGTATCGCCATGACGTCGGCGTCCTCCAGGTTCAGCTCCGAGCGGGTCGCGACGATGCCGCGCCAGCCGGACGCGGCCAGGGTCTGCGCGTCGCGCCGCCAGCGGCCGTCGACGTACTTCGACTCGATGGCGACGCCCCCGAATCCGGGACCGACGAAGTCGATCTCCTTGCGGGTCCGGGTCCGGTGGTGCAGGACGCGGTCGAACTCCATGGTGCTGCCGGGATCATCGCGCTCGAAGCTCCGCAGCAGCGCCATGCCGAGCTGCTGCTCCGAGAGTGCCTCCGTAGAGGGTGTGCCCGCACCGAGTGCGCCCGTACCTGGCGCGTTCGCATCGAGGGCGTCCGCGACTCCGTACCGGCGGTCGCCGCCCGCATCGGGCATGCCGGGGGCGAGGCGCGCGTAGACGGGGTCGGTGAAATAGATCTTGGCCTGGGCGTTCAACTTGGGCCGCAGCCCGTCTTCACGATGGCAGGGCCAGAGGACGAACGCTTCACGCAGCTCGTCGACCCGCCGCCGCGCGGTCGGCTGGGAAACGTCGAGATCGTCCGCGAGCGCCACGTAGCTGACGGGGGAGCAGAGCCCCTTGGCCATCCGGTGCATGAAGGCGGTGGTCTGCACCCGTGACCAGTCTGCGCGCCGGAAAGCGTCTCCGTGGATGACGTCGATCAGGCCACGCACGAACGACGGGGTGACATCGTATGGAGCCGACCTGCTCCTCGCCTGCCCGCGGCGCTCGTGATCCCGCGCAACGGAATCGCCGGGCGACCGCGCCGGCGCTCGCCACCCGCGGGAGGTCAGGTGGCCGGAGACCGCGGCGGGAAAGCCGCCCACCCGCAGGTAGGTGTCCCATGCGTCGGCCAGCAGGTCCAACCAGGGCGCCAGCGCATGGGCCGCCTCCGACACCCGGCGTGGCCTCAGGTCGGCGACTCGAAACGGGCCGACCTCCGACGGCGCCGGCTCTTCCGCCGTCAGCCGCGCGAAGGACCGGAACCCCATCGGCAGCAGCACCCGGTCGGGATCGTCCGCCGGACCGCGCCGCCCGGCAAGCGCTTTCACCGATCCCGTGAGATCCGCCGCCGACGAGCCGGTGAGCACCACGGTGTCGGTACGGAACCGCGCATCGTTGTCGCGCAACCACTTGATCCGTTCCGGCCAGCCGTCCGTGATGCCGGTGATCTCGTCGATGAACCAGAACCGCCGACCGCCGCTCGGCGTCAACTGCCGGGCGGCGTTGACGAGCCCGCCCAGATCGCCTGCGCGCCAGCCGTCCACCGAGGCGTGAAGGATCCGTCTCGGCTCGACCCCGCCGCCGATCAAGGCTTCGATGGTGCGCTTGATCTCCACCGACTTGCCGACCCTCCGGGGGCCGCGTAGCACGTACAGGCCGCCCGGCGCCAGATCGTCGAGCACGCCGGCGGAGTAGCGGAACGGCGCTTCACCGGCTTCCCGCAGGTCCGGATCGTCCATCGGCCAGCCGCGCGGATTGCGCCACCAGCGGTTGGTCGCCGCCAGCATCTGCTGGATTTCACCCTGCTTCACGGAACCACTCCCGAGGTCCGGTGAATGGAGCCAGTCCATTCACGTCGGAAAATGTATACATTATCAAACGCGGAATTTGAATAAAGCATACATTTTTCAAAGCAACCTACGATTCACCCATTCTTCCAACGAACACGTCGAAAGACGGAGCACCGGTGGCGGCGCAAGGAGCACGTCGGCGGAAGCGATCCGTCAATCCAGGAGCGCTTCCTCCAAGGGGAACGTCGACAACGACTCGCAGCCGTCGGGGGTGACCAGGACCTGCTGCTCCAGCTTGACCCCGTCACGCTCCCCGGCGGCGCCGACGTAGCTCTCCACGCAGATCACCATGCCGGCCTTGATGACGCCTTCGTAAGGGACGGGGCCGCGGAAGATCGGGGTGGCGCGCGGATACTCGTCGCACATGCCGACACCGTGTATCAGGCATGAATAGGCGTTGGCGTGGAATTCCTCGGGTTGCAGGTGGGCCTGGCGCTGGAACGCAGTGAGCGGGACGCCGGGGCGGACGAGCTTCAGGTTGTGCTCGATCTCCTCCACCGCGAGCCGGTACAGCTCTTTCTGGCGCCTGGTCGGCCTGGCCGGTCCGCAGTGGAAGGTGCGCGAGACGTCGGCGAAATACCCGAACGGCCCGACCATGTCGGTGTCCACGCCCACCAGGTCGCCGGACTCGACCCGGCGGGGCGACGCCTCCTGGCACCAGGGGTTGGTGCGCGGCCCGGAGGCCAGCATGCGCCCGTCGTGCCAGTCGCCGTCGTTGGCGACGTTGGTGTAGTTGAGCAGCGCCCACAGCCGGGTCTCCGTCACGCCGGGGCGCAGTGCCCGTTTCATCCGGTCGAGACCGTGTTCGGCGACGGCCACGGCCCAGCGGATGCAGGCGATCTCGTCCTCCGACTTGATGGCCCGCGCCATCTCGGAGACGGCGACGCCGTCGATCACCTCGAGACCGCGCTGCATCATCGCCTGGGTCAGGCTCGGGTTGACGTACTCCACCGCCACCCGGCGGTTGCCGGCGCCGACCTCGGCGAGGTAGTCGACGACGTCGCCGGCGAGCCGCCGCGCGTTCTCCTGAAGCTCCGGGCCGCCGTCGAAGAACGCCATCCGCCGCCCGGAACGCGCTTCATCCGCGTTGTGCGCAGAGCCGTAGGCACCGTGCATGACGGTCGGGCCATCGACCGGCACGAACAGGTAGGCGGTGGGAATATGGGACTGGAACAGCGCGTAGGTCCGGTAGTCCACGGCGTAGCGCAGGCTGACCGGATTGACCAGCAGGCACATCGAGGCGTCCGCCTCGCGCAGGCGCTCTCTGATGCGTCCGATGCGCCAGGCGTGGAGCCTTTCCACGTCGATGTCCGGCATCTCCCGGTAGAGGGTCAGATCGCTCCAGTCGTCATCGGCGACCATGCGGTCCGGATTGATCGGGTTCATGGCAGGACGGGCCTCGTGGGGCGGTTCACGTTCTTCGGGCCATCTTTCGTGTGGGGGATGAAATCGGAGGAGGAGGCCGCGCTCGATGGGGTGACGGCGCCGATCCGATCCTGTGCGAGGCCCGCCGGTCGTTGACGATGCCCTGTGCCCGCCGCACCGTCTGGGGAGAAGACGACGGGGAGATCAACGCCGCTCCCGCCGCGTTGACCCGGCTTCCGGTATGTGCCGGTATCGCCCAGGGCATGTTTCCCCCTTGCGGGATCCGCTGCCGCCTTCGCGAAGGGCCGGCGAAGCAATCGGGAAGGACCGGCGAAGACAATCCGCCCGATCCCGTCCCCGCGGCACTTCGCCGGCAACGTAGCACATCGCGCCGTGCAGGCCGCCCCGGAATGCGTGGTGCTCGGGCTCCCCAGGGTCAGCCCTGCGGCCCGAACACCAGCTCCGGGACGACCACCTCCCAGGACTCGCACCGGATGCCGTCGTGGTACTTCGGATCCGAGGCATCGCGGCTCCATGCCACCACCGCCAGCACCGCCACGGATCGGCACCGCATCCCGGACGGGGGATCGAAGCCGCCGGCGAGCCGCCCCACCACGTTGCCGGCCCGGTCCAACAACTCCCAACGTCCGGGGGTTGCGTGTGCTTCGGGCGGGTCGTCGGACGGCGACCGGTCTTGCGGTCCGGTTCGGCCGGGGTGGCGTGTTGCGGCCACGCGCACTTGCAGGGAATCGCCGGGCGACAGGGCGGCGATGACGCGGTGCACCGGATGGCGGGCGTCCTGCCGCCCCGCGAAGCCGAGATCGACGTCGCGCAGACCGAGCCGCCGATAGCGGGATTCGAGCGCCGGGGTGTCCGGCGGCAGCGCCACCGGCGCGCGATGCAGCACCGCGGGACCGTCAGGCAAGGCGTCCTGCAACGGATGCGGTCTCCGAAGGTATGCCGGAGGTGGAGGCTCCTCGACGCGATTCGTCACCGCGGCGCCGGGCGGCGGGCGTGACTCCGGCTGAAGGGGATACGGCTTTGCGGCACTGGACGCCGGGCGTGGCCTCGGATGAACGCGATACGGCGCCGCGGCGCCGTGCCACGGGAGCAGCCCCGGCGGAGCGCGACGTGTCTCCTCCGCTCCGGCCGGCGTCGGACAGGGCTCTGGCCGAAACGGTGGGCGCGGCGCCGGACGATGCGGCGGATCCGGCCCCGGCTCGAAGCGCATGAGGGCCAGGGTCCGCCGGGCGCGGGTCATGGCCACGTAGTAGAGCCGGCGCGGCGCGTCCGCGTCTTCGCCCCTGCCGGCGCCGTTCCAGCCGCCGTCCAGCACCACCACGTGGTCGAACTCCAGCCCTTTTGCGCGGTGCGCCGACAGCAGCAGCAACCCGCGCTGCCGGCGGCGCACGTCCCGTCCCCACTCCGCCAGCCATTCGATGAAATGGCCCACCGACGTGTCCGCGCCGCCGCTCTCCAGGGCGTGCTCTTCCACGGCTTCGCCCAGCAGCTCGATCCAGGGGTTGGGAGGCGACGCCCGAGGTCCGACGGGAAAGCCACGAGGGGCGAGGCCCGGCCCGGCCAGCCGTTCCCGGAGCTCCGTGGTGTTCACGACCCCGGTCTCGCGCCCGTGCAGCCAATCGAGCAGGCCCCGGGTCTCCCGCAAATGCCAGAAGCCCGGGATCTCCTCGTTGCCCATCTGCACCGGCACGCCGTGGACCTCGCACCAGGCCCGCACCGGCTCCAGGTACTTCCACTCGCGGGCGATGACCGCGCACGCGGACCAATCCCAGGCAGGCGCCAGGGCGGCAAGGCGCTGCAGCTCCGTCATCGCGGCTTGCGCCTGCGCGATCGGGCCGGGTGGCGAGGGCAGGATCTGCACCCGGCCGCGCGCCACCGGATCCAGTGCCTCCCAGTCCCCGCCGGGCGGGGCTTGGGTGCGCGCCCGGGCGACGTGGATGGGATGGCCGGCCTTCATGCGCTCGCCGGCCGGCTCGATGGCCGCGTTGGCCGCGGCGACGATGTGGGCGGTGGAGCGGTAGTTGTCGGTCAGGAACGCGGGTCTCGCCCGGTAGTCCGCCTCGAAACGCCGGATGAACTCCACCGAGGCGCCGGCGAAGGCGTAGACGTTCTGGTCGTCGTCGCCCACCGCGAACAGGCTGAGCCGGTCGTCCTCGTCGGCCAGGGTCCGGCCCGCCAGAGCGGAGATCAGCGCGTACTGCTCCCGATCGACGTCCTGGTATTCGTCCACCAGGATCCAGCGGAAGCCGGCGAGCAAGCGCGCCCGGTGCCCGTCCGTCTCGTCCGGCGGCAGCCCCTCGCCACGCAGCAGCGCCGTCGCCTGGCGCAGCACCTCGTCGAAGTCGAACGTGTCCGCATCCAGCCTCCCGGCCCGGCCGCTGAAGCTGGCCCCGACCAGGCGCATGGCGAGGCCGTGGCAGGTGAGCACGGTGACGCCGCGGGCGTCGTCGCCGACCAGCTCCCGGAGACGGCGGCGGATCTCGACCGCGGCGTGCCGGTTGTAGGCCAGGGCGATGACGCCGCGGGGGTTCTCGCGCCTCACCCGCAGCAGCCAAGCGATGCGATGCACCAGCACCCGGGTCTTGCCGGAGCCGGGACCGGCCAGCACCAGCACGTTGGTCCGTTCCCGGTCGTCGGCCACGATGCGCTGCTGGACGGGATTCTTCAGGCTCTCGACGATGCGCCGCCAGGACGCCGGGGTGGTCTGCCGCGACAGCTCCCTCTCCCTGTCCGGCAGCCAGCGGCGCAGGAAGTCCTCCTGGCTCGAAGTGAAGTAATCCATCGCCAGGCGCAGCGCGTCCGCCATGGCCTCGAGGCCCCGCTCGGCGAACTCCGCCATCACGTGGACCTGCAGCACCTGGTCTTCGTAATGGAGCTTCAGCGGCTCGAAGTCGGCGTTGACGAAGCCGCGCCGGTCCTCGCCCAGATGGATGGACATGGCGGGGCGGAACACCGCCAGCCCCTTGTTGAGGCGGACGACCTCCTGCTCGTGCAGCCACAGCAGGGCGCGGTCCAGGAGCTTCTCGAGGTCCTTGACCCTGGCCTTCAGCTCCAGGTCGGAGCGGAGCGCGTCCAGCAGCTTGCCGAGCGTGGTCTCGGCCAGCAGATCCGTGCCCCGGCTGCCGGGCGGCAGGCAGCCGAGCAGATGATCGAGCAGGCGCTGCGCGGCGTTGCGGCGGCGCTCCGCGGTCTCCGCGAGCGCCTTCCAATTACGCTGGAGGGTCACCCGCACGGTCTCGGGGTCCAGCCGGCGCAGCCCCAGGCTGCCCTTGCCGCTCCCCTCGCCGCGGCCGTCCCCGGCGATGCCGCGGAGCGTGCGCCACAGGCGCTCCGGCAGGACGTGGGCGGGGTCGTGGCCGGCCTCTTCGAGGGCGTCCTTGAGACGTTGGGTGGCGATGCGCAGATGGAGGGTCGAGGCGCCGCCCTCGTCCATGTCCGGAGCCGTTTCCCGCAAGTCGGCGATCAGGGCGCGTTCCAGGGCCGCCGACTGCTCGAAGCGCTTGCGCGAGGCGCGCACCACGCCCGCGTGCACGAACGCGGTGAGCACGGTGTCGTTGCTGGCGACGCCCAGGCGCTCCAGGTCGTACATGGCGCGGCGCACGTCCTCCGCGCCCAGCCCGGAGACCCCCATCAGCTCGTCGGTGGAGATGCCCTCGTCCGGGTCCGCGTCGATCAGGGTCTCGGCGATGGCCAGCAGTCGGCGGCGGTAGTCTTCCCGGGGAACGGCCTTCCGCGCGAGCCGGGCGCGCGCCTCCGCCACCGACCCCACCCGCAGGGAAGACGGGAACACCTGCACCCGGTTCTCCTCGCGGATCAGAAGTTGCGCTTCCTCCAGCCAGGAGATGGCGGTACGCACCCGGGTGTCGTCGGTGGCGGTGTCGCGCCCGAACGCGCCCTCCTCGTCCTCGCCGAGGATCTCGCCGACGGTGGCCACGACCTCACCGTCCGTGCTCGTCCTGCGGCGGCCGCCCGGCCTCGAACCCGACGTCCCGGCGGCCTCGCCCCCCGCGCGCTTCTTGCGGTGGAGGCGGCGCAGCGCCTTCAGGATGCCGTGGATCTCGCGCCGGGTGAGCCGGGAGCGCGCGGAGAGGCCGAACTGCCGCTCCACGTCCTCCGGCGTGTAGAGCAGCACGCAACGGGCCGCGTCCCGATCGCGTCCGGCGCGGCCCGCTTCCTGCAAGTAGTTCTCCAGGGAGCCGGGGACGTCGGCGTGGACCACCAGCCGCACGTCCGGCTTGTCGATGCCCATGCCGAAGGCGTTGGTGGCGACGATCACCCGCGATCCGCCTTCGATGAAGCGCTGCTGGACGCTCTTCCTGATCTCCGGCGAGAGGCCGGCATGGAAGTGGTCCGCGGCGAGGTCCTTGTCGTCCTTGTCGCGCAGGAATTGGGCGACGTCCTCGCTTTGCCGGCGGGTCGCGCAGTAGACGATGGCGCCGCCCGGGGTCTCCGGCGGCAGGTCGGCGGCCAGGATCCGGTGGAGGTGCGCGAACTTCTCGCCCGGGGTCGTCCGCACCACGACGAATTCCAGGTTGGTGCGGCGGGCGCCGCCGTCGAAGACCCGGAGATCGATGCCGAGCCGGTCGCGGAAATGGGCGCGGACGTCCTCTCGCACGTCGGGCTTGGCCGTCGCGGTCAGGCAGAGCACCGGCGCATCCGCCGCCTTTTCGTGGATGAAGCGCGCCACGTAGCGGTAGTCGGGCCGGAAGTCGTGGCCCCAGCGCGAGAGGCAGTGCGCCTCGTCCAGCACCCAGGCGCCGATCTCCCGCTGCTCCAGGACCCGGCGCACGGCCCGGCTGCGGAGCTGCTCGGGCGCGACGATGAGGATGCCCGCGTCGCCCAGGCGCACCCGGTCCAGCGCCTCCTTGCGCTCGGGCATGGACAGCAGTCCGTTGACGGTCACGCAGGAGCCGATGCCCTGCCTTTCGAGGCCCGCCACCTGATCCGCCATGAGCGCCACCAGGGGCGAGATCACCACGCTCAGGGCGCCGGTCTTGTCGTAGCGGGAGAGGGCCGGGATCTGGTAGCACAGCGACTTGCCGGTCCCCGTGGGCAGGATGCCGAGCACGCTCTCCCCGGCCATCGCCGCCTCGACGATGGCGCGCTGCATGGGCCGGCCTTCGTCGTCCTTCGGCTCCGGGCGGAAGTCGGCGAAGCCGAACCAGCGCACGAGCTCCTTGCGCGCGTCGTGCCGCTCCCGGCACCAGGCGCACGCGGGATCGTTGCAGGCGGTATCCCGCAACCGGCGCACCAGCACGCCGGCTTCGGGAAACCGGTGCCGCACCCAGGGCGGCATCACCGAGTTGCACCCGGCCACCGACAGCCAGGCCAGCGCGTAAGCCAGCGCCCAGCCCTGCCGCGCCGGATCGGACAGGACTTCACGGCACCGGCTCGAACAGGCCGCTCCCGCGAGCCGCCCGCGGATCGCCGTGCGCGCCTCGGCGCCGGAGGGTCGCGGCGCATCCCGCACGGCGGTGAAGAAGGCATCGAAGCCCGCGCCTTCCGGCGCCGTCGCGGTCAGCCGGTGCCAAGCCGCCAGCAGGTCGGGCGCCTCGTCGCGCAACGCCTCTTGCTGATCGCCGAAGACCTCCAGCGCGAGCCGGGCGTCCAGCTCCGGGTCGTTCACCCGCCCGCGCTTGAGCTGCCCGTCCTGGTAATGCTTGACCAGGTGGTGGTAGGGGTTGCGGGGGAAGGCGAGGGGGTTGAGCCGCAGCGTATCCACCGCCGGAAGCCGCAAGAGCCGGAGATCGGGCTTTGCCGCGGCCAGGTGGGGAAGGTCGAAGGCGATCAGGTTGTGGCCCAGCAGGCAGTCCGCGCCCTCTGCGAAGGCGTCCAGCTTCGCCAGCGCCGGGATCGGATCGCCACCGCGAAAGATGCGGGCTTCATCGGTATCCGCACGCACCGCGGCGAAGGCGTGGATGCGGCCGTCCCGGCGGCCGACTTCGAGGTCCAGGGAGAGGCAGCGCAACGGAAGGCGCCCGGTGTCGTCCATCGGCGGCGAAGCTCCCCGGGGATTCAGGGCCGCCGGCACGAGCTACCCGATGCCGTGTCGGGATTCGGCTTCCATCATGCGGAGTGCGATTGGGCTTGCTTGCAAGATCGAAAGTGGATTCCCGCTACCCGCTTTCGCGGGCACAAGCCTCGTGGGAATGACGGCATGAAAAAATTCCTGGATTCCCGCTACGTCCACGCGCCGGAATGCGTCTCCATGGATGACGTCGATCAGGCCGCGCACGAACGACGGGGCAACCTCGTATGGAACGGACCTGCTCCCCGCCTGCCCGCGGCGCTCGTGATTCCGCGCAACGGAATCGCCAGGCGACCGCGCCGGCGGTCGCCACTCGCGGGAAGTCATGTGGCCGGATACCGCATCGGCTTCCCTCAGATCCGGATCGTCCATCGGCCAGCCGCGCGGATTGCGCCACCAGCGGTTGGTCGCCGCCGGCATTTGCTGGATCTCACCCTGCTTCACGGAATCACACCCGGTGTCCGGTGAATGGATCCGGTCCATTTGTCGGAAAACGTATACATTATCGAACCTGACCTTGACACTTGTCGATACTTACATCTTTCGGCGATTTCACAGGCGACTTGCCCTGAAATCAAGCACCTATTGCCCTGGACACTCATATTCGCCGAACCTTGAGCGCTGCGGACATGGCCTTGGGCTATAAGCAGTTGCAGCGTGTCGAGCAGGCATGGCGTCAGCTCGAAAGCGGCCTGCGCCTGCGCCCGGTGTACCATCGGGTGGCGCACCGCATCCACGCGCATATCGCGCTCTCGGTGATGGGGTTGTTGCTCGAACGCATGGCCGAGCGGGCGTGCGGGGACACGTGGCGCAACATTCGAGACGATCTGAAGCAGATTCGACTGGTGCAATTGTCGGGGCCGAACGGGAGGCTGTGGCAGGTGACGGAGCCGCGCGAAGGTGCCCGTAAGCGGTTGAAGGCTCTACGGATGAAGGCCCCACCGACTCTCCTGAAGCTGGCCTGAGCGCCTGGTGACGTGGGGATGCGCGCGCATCTGCGCAAGGGATTGATCTACCTCGCGAAATCCGAACCTTGTATCTATGAACTCAAGTTTCGGGATTCGCTGACCGAAATGGATTCCCGCTTTCGCGGGAATGACGGCCAGACGGCCACGGCCAGCGTAAATGTAACGTGTCTCGCTGAAATGACGTCATTCCCGCGAAAGCGGGAATCCATCGCCTGATTCAAGGTATTTTGAATCCCGAAACTTGAGTATGAAGTGTCAAAGTCGGGTCCTGCGCTGTGTCCACTCCGCCGGCCATCCCTTCAAGGGTTCCTGCCGGCGGCTTCGGCAGCGCTTTGGGAGGGCCGGGCCATCATCGAAGCCGTCCGGTTCGATGCCGCGCACGGAGTCACCCGCAACGGCGCGGACGACCTCCACGCGATTCGCGGCGCTCATGTTGTCGTTCGCGAAGTCACCCCAAGCGGAAGCCTCCGGCACTACCCGCCTGCCTGCCTTGGGAGTAGTCTCCACCCTCGGCACTGCCACGACCGGCGCCGAATGAACCGAGGGAGGAGAGGAGGATGATTCCTGCTGCGTTCGACTACCACCGTCCGGCCGATCTCTCCGGGGCGGTGCGGCTGCTCGCCGAGCACGGGGACGAGGCCCTGGTGGTCGCCGGGGGCCACAGCCTGATCCCGATGATGAAGCTGCGCATGGCGCAGCCCGGACACCTGATCGACCTCCGCGCGATCGAATCCCTGCGGGGGGTGCGCGTCGAGGGCGGCACGGTCACCCTCGGCGCGATGACCACCCAGGCCGAAATCATCGCCTCCGGGCCGCTGGCCGATGCCTGCCCGATCCTGCGCGAGGCCGCGTTGCAGATCGCCGATCCGCAGGTCCGCAACCTCGGCACCGTCGGGGGCAACGCCGCCAACGGCGATCCGGGCAACGACCTGCCGGCCGTCCTGATGGCGCTCGACGCGCGCTACGTGCTGGAAGGCGCCGGCGGGCGGCGCGAGGTCGCGGCGTGCGAGTACTACGAGGGCGCGTTCGCCACCGCCCGCGATGACGGGGAGATCCTCACCGCGATCCGTTTCGAGTCCCCGCCGGCCGGCCACGGCTGCGCCTACGAGAAGCAGAAACGCAAGGTCGGGGACTACGCCACCGCCGCCGCGGCGGTGATCCTGGTCCGCTCGGGCGGGACCTGCACCCATGCTTCGATCGCGCTCACCAACGTCGCGGATCGGCCCCTGCTCGCAGCCGAGGCCGGGGCGGCGCTCACCGGCACCGCGGCCGGCGAAGCGGACGTCGCCGCCGCCTGCGCCGCGGCGCAGGCCATCGCCGAGCCGGTGTCGGACGGGCGCGGGAGCGCCGCGTTCCGCACGCGGTTGACCGGGGTGATCGTGCGCCGCGCCATCGAGCGCGCGCTGGCCACCGCGGCCTGAACCGGACCTTGAAGGAGACATGGACATGAACGTCAAGCTGACGGTCAACGGCGGCGAGGTCGAGGTGCCTGCCGAGCCCCGGACCCTCCTCATCCACCTCCTGCGCGAGCACCTCGACCTGACCGGCCCGCACATCGGCTGCGACACCGGGCACTGCGGCGCCTGCACGGTGGACCTCGACGGGCGCTCGGTGAAGTCCTGCATGGTCTTCGCCGCGCAAGTAGACGGCGCGGAGGTCACCACCATCGAGGGCGTCGCCGGCGCCGACGGCGCCCTGCACCCGTTGCAGGAGGCGTTCCGCGAGCACCACGGGCTGCAATGCGGCTACTGCACGCCGGGGATGATCGTCCGCGCGTGGCGGCTGCTCCAGGAGAACCCGGACCCGGACGAGGAAGCGATCCGCTTCGGGATCGCGGGGAACCTGTGCCGCTGCACCGGGTACCAGAACATCGTGAAGGCGATTCGCGCCGCCGCGGACGAGATGAACGCGGCGAGGGAGACGGAACAATGAGCGAACAGGCTGCCGCCACCACCGAAGAGCGCATCGAGAAGCTCCAGGGTCTCGGCTGCGCGCGCAAGCGCGTCGAGGACGCCCGCTTCACCCAGGGCAAGGGCAACTACGTGGACGACGTCAAGCTGCCGGGGATGGTGTTCGGCGACTTCGTCCGCTCCCCCTACGGGCACGCCCGGATCACCGGCATCGACAAGGACGCGGCGCTGGCGGCGCCCGGGGTGCTCGCGGTGCTGACCGCCGAGGACCTGAAGCCCCTGAACCTGCACTACATGCCGACGCTGGCCGGCGACGTGCAGGCGGTGCTGGCCGACGGGAAGGTGCTGTTCCAGGGCCAGGAAGTGGCCTTCGTGGTGGCCGAGGACCGCTACGCCGCCGCCGACGGAGTGGAGCTGGTGGAGGTCGGGTACGAGGCGCTGCCGGCCCTCACCGACGCCAACCGGGCGATGGACGAGGGGGCGCCGGTGCTGCGCGAGGACGTCGCGGACAAGACCGAGGGCGCCCACGGCCCGCGCCGCCACCCCAACCACATCTTCACCTGGGAGGCCGGCGACCGCGCCGCGACCGAGCAGGCCCTTGCGGACGCGGAGGTGGTGGCCGAAGAGCGGATCGTCTACCAGCGGGTGCATCCCTGCCCGCTGGAGACCTGCGGCTGCGTGGCTTCGATGGACAAGGTCAACGGCAAGCTCACGCTGTGGGGCACCTTCCAGGCGCCGCACGCGGTGCGCACCGTGGCTTCCCTCATCACCCACATCCCGGAGCACAACATCCGCATCGTCTCCCCGGACATCGGCGGGGGCTTCGGCAACAAGGTCGGCGTCTACCCCGGCTACCTCTGCGCGGCCGTGGCCTCCATCGTGCTGGGCCGGCCGGTGAAGTGGATCGAGGACCGCATGGAGAACCTCTCCGCCACCGCGTTCGCCCGCGACTACCACATGACCGGGAAGATCGCGGCGACCCGCGACGGCCGGATCACCGGCCTGTGGTGCCACGTGCTGGCCGACCACGGCGCGTTCGACGCCTGCGCCGATCCCACCAAATTCCCGGCCGGATTCTTCAACATCTGCACCGGCTCCTACGACGTCCCCACCGCCTGGGTGGAGGTGGACGGCGTCTACACCAACAAGGCCCCGGGCGGCGTCGCCTACCGCTGCTCCTTCCGGGTCACGGAGGCGTCGTACTTCATCGAGCGCATGGTGGACGTGCTCGCGCGCAAGCTCGACATGGACCCGGCCGAGCTGCGAAGGCGCAACTTCATCGCCAAGGAGCAGTTCCCCTACACCTCGGCGCTCGGCTGGGAGTACGACTCGGGCGACTACCACGCGGCGCTGGACAAGGCGCTGGCGGCGGTGGACTACCCGGGGCTGCGGGCCGAGCAGAAGGCCGCCCGCGAGGCGTTCGCGCGCGGCGAGACCCGCACCCTGATGGGGATCGGGGTGGCGTTCTTCACCGAGATCGTCGGCGCGGGGCCGGTCAAGAACTGCGACATCCTCGGCCTCGGCATGTTCGACTCCTGCGAGATCCGCATCCACCCCACCGGCTCGGCCATCGCGCGCCTCGGCACCATCAGCCAGGGGCAGGGCCACGCCACCACCTTCGCGCAGATCCTCGCCTCCGAGATCGGCATCCCCGCCGACCGGATCACCGTCGAGGAAGGCGACACCGACACCGCTCCCTACGGCCTCGGCACCTACGGTTCCCGCTCGACCCCGGTGGCCGGCGCCGCCACCGCGATGGCCGGGCGCAAGATCCGGGCCAAGGCGCAGATGATCGCCGCCTACCTGCTCGAGGTGCACGAGGACGACCTCGAATGGGACGCGGACCGCTTCCAGGTCAAGGGCAACCCCGAGCGGGTGAAGACCATGGCCGAGATCGCGTTCGCTGCCTACAACCAGGCGATTCCGGGCCTCGAGCCGGGCCTCGAAGCGGTGAGCTACTACGATCCGCCCAACATGACCTACCCCTTCGGGGCCTACGTCTGCGTGGTGGACGTGGACGTGGACACCGGGGTGACGGAGGTGCGGCGCTTCTACGCCCTCGACGACTGCGGCACCCGCATCAACCCGATGATCATCGAAGGGCAGGTGCACGGCGGCCTGACCGAGGCGCTGGCCATCGCGATGGGCCAGGAGATCGCCTACGACGAGACGGGCAACGTCTCCGGGGCGAGCCTGCTGGACTTCTACCTGCCCACCGCGGTCGAGACCCCGGCCTGGGAGACCGACTTCACCACGACCCCTTCGCCGCACCACCCGATCGGCGCGAAGGGGGTGGGCGAGAGCCCAAACGTGGGCGGCGTGTCGGCGTTCTCCAACGCGGTGAACGACGCCTTCGCGCATCTGGGCCTCACCCACGCGCAGATGCCGCACGACCACTGGCGGGTGTGGGAGACGGCCGAGCGGCTGGGGTTGCATGGATGAGCGGGTTCGCAGAAGAGGGCTTGGCCGCGCGGCATGGCGCGGGTCCTCGCGAGCAGGCCCGTCGTTGAACCTGATCGGATCGCTGACCTATGATGGAATCATGATCAGAGTCGATATGGCTGACGCCAAGACCCACCTTTCGCGCTACCTCGACAGCGTCGAGAAGGGAGAGATGGTGGTCATCTGCCGGGACAACGTGCCGATCGCGGAGATCCGCCCGGTGTCCAGGCCGCTCACGGAGCCGCGCCCGATCGGTATCGATCGTGGGATGGCCATCCCGGCCGCCTTCTTCGAGCCGCTTCCCGATGACCTGCTCGATGCATTCGAAGGCGCCCGCTGACCAACGTGAGGCTGCTGCTCGATACCTGTACGTTCCTCTGGTTGGCAGCCGACGATCCGAGACTGACGCCGGCCGCGCGGACAAGCTGTCGCTTGCCCCGGCCATGAACGCGACGCGCAATCCCCCCGGCGAGCTCGGGGCACGACTCGCCGAGGCCCGTTACGTCGCTGGCGAGACCCTCGTGACGGCGCTCTCGCTCGCCCTCGATCTCGGGCGCCCGCTGCTCATCGAGGGCGAGGCCGGCGTGGGCAAGACCGAGGTCGCCAAGGCCCTGGCCGCCGCCCTCGACACCCGGCTCATCCGCTTGCAGTGCTACGAGGGGCTGGACGCGACCACCGCCATCTACGAGTGGAACTACCAGCGCCAGTTGCTGGCCATCAAGGCCAGCGAGCGCGAGAACGTGAGCGCGGCGCAAGCCGAGGCGCACGTCTTCTCCGAACGCTACCTGCTGCGCCGCCCGCTGCTCGAAGCGATCGGCGAGCCGCGCCCGTGCGTGCTGCTGATCGACGAGATCGACCGCGCCGACGAGGAGTTCGAAGCCTACCTGCTGGAAGTGCTCTCGGACTTCCAGGTCACCGTGCCCGAGATCGGGACCATCACCGCCACCTCCATCCCGCACGTCATCCTGACCTCCAACGGCACGCGCGAGCTGTCCGATGCGTTGCGCCGGCGCTGCCTGTACTGCTACGTGGAGTTCCCGTCGTTGGAGCGCGAGCTGGCGATCCTGCGCCGACGCCTGCCCGGGATCGAGCCGGCGCTCGCCGCGCAGATCGCGCGCTTCGTGCGGGCCTTGCGCGAGGAGGATCTGGAGAAGCGCCCGGGGGTGGCCGAGACCCTCGACTGGGCCGGCGCACTCCTGGGCCTCGGCATCGAAACGCTCCAGCCGGATTCGAAGCGCCTGCACGCGACCCTCATCTGCCTGCTCAAGACCGAGGCGGATCTCAAGTCCGTGACCCCCGAGGTGCTTGGCCGCCTGGTCGGGCGCGCGGCGTGAGCATGGCGGGCGTGAGCGCAACGCCGAGTGTCCTTCCGGATTCCGTGATGCTCGATGCACTCGGACTTCCGGCCCGGATCCGCGGTAGCGGATCCGGCGGCAAGGGTGTGGTGGGCGTGAGGAAGTCCGACGCCCTTCCCGACGAGGATGTTCCGGCATCCGGCCGGAGGTGTGGCGGGTGTACGGCGGACGCAAGCGTGGCCGGCGCCCTTCTCGATTCCGTGGCGTCCGACGTATTCGGGCATCCGGCCGGAGGCGCGGCGTGAACACGGCAGGCGTTGCGACTTCCGGTATGCCGCTGACGGCGCGGGTCTCCGGATTCATCGCCCACCTGCGACTCAACGGGATCGAGGCCGGGCCGGCGGAGACTGCCGCGGCGTTGCGGGTGCTCGCCCGCGGCCCGGCTCCGACCCTCGGCGAGGCCCGCCGCCGGCTGAAGATCCTGCTCACCGGGCGCCGCGGCGAATGGGAGCGCTTCGACGACCTGTTCGAAGCCTGGTGGCTCGCCCGGGGACGGGTGTGTACGCGCCCGGCATCCGCCGCACGGGTTCCCATCGGAACGCCCTCGCGGGCCACGTCGAACCTGTGGGGCGAGCGCGCGGGCGAGGCCGCCGCGAACCGATCGCTTCACTCGGGGGCCGTCGGCGACGGCGCCGACGATGGAGAGGGTGAGGCGGGCAAGAACGCACGGGCTTTCCGCACCGCCTCCGCACGGTGCCGGATCGGGCGTACGGACCTGCGCCACGTGGTCGATCCGGAAGAAATGAAGCGCGCCGCGGAGATCGCCCGGCGCCTGGCCCGCGCGTTGCGCTACCGGCTTTCACGCCGCTACCGCGCCGCCTCGCGGGGCACACGGATCGATCTCCGCCGCACCATCCGGCGCAGTCTCGGCCACGGCGGCGAGCCGCTCACCCTGGTGCGCCGCCGGCGCCCGGAACGCCCCGTGCGCATCGTGCTGATGCTCGACGTCTCGGGCTCGATGCAGCCCTACGCGCGCTGCCTCTTGCAGTTCGTGCACGGGCTCGTGGAGTCCTGGGACCGGGCCGACGCCTACCTGTTCCATACCCGGCTGGTGCGCATCACCGACGTCCTGCGCGAGAAGGACGCCCTGCTGGCGATGAGCCGCCTCTCGCTGATGGCCGAGGGGTTCGGGGGCGGCACCCGGATGAGCCGCTGCCTGGGCGCGTTCAACGATCGCTACGCCAAGCGCGCCCTCGACTCGCGCAGCGTGTTCGTGATGATCAGCGACGGCTACGACACCGGCGAGCCGGACGCCTGCGTCGAGCAGATGATCCGGCTCCGGCGGCGGGCGCGGCGCGTGGTATGGCTGAACCCGATGCTCGGCTGGGCGCGTTACGAGCCGTTGACACGTACCATGCGCGCGGTGCTCGCGTACGTCGACCACTTCGCACCGGCGCACAGCCTCGATGCCCTGGCGGCGCTGGAAGGCGAGCTGGGAATGCTGTGAGCGCGCCATGCTCTTCGCGTGGCCGCGGAGACGGCATCTCGATCAATCCATCGGGGACCGTCGCGACGCTTGGCGCTGCGTCCGGTCCGGCCGCTGCGGGTATGCCGGGCGCATTCTCGAACTCAAGCTTCGGGATTCAAAATGCCTGAATCAGGCGATGGATTCCCGCTTTCGCGGGAATGACGGCCAGCCTGAAAGCAACGCGTCTCGCTGAAATGACGTCATTCCCGCGAAAGCGGGAATCCATTTCGGTCAGCGAATCCCGAAACTTGAGTCTCGAAGACCGACAGGGAGACCAGCCGGTGAACCTGCCCGAACCATCCTCCGTGCATTGCATCGGCGTCATCGGCGCCGGCACCATCGGGGCATCGTGGGCCGCGTACTTTCTCGCGCGCGGGATGGACGTGCAGGCGTGGGACCCGGCGCCCGATGCGGAGGGATCGCTTCGAGCGTTCGTCGCCGGCGCCTGGCCGGCGCTCGACGGGCTCGGCGCGGTCGTGGACGGCGCGAGTCCCGATCGCCTGAGCTTCCACCCCGATCCCGCCGCGGCCGTCGCCGGCGTCGGGTTCGTGCAGGAAAGCGCCCCGGAGAAGCTCGACCTGAAACGGGCGCTGTACGCGGAGATCGGCGCCGCCCTGCCGGACGACGTGGTCATGGCCAGCTCGACGTCGGGCCTGCTCATGTCGGAGCTCCAGCGGGGGTTCCCGAACGCGGCGCGCTTCGTGGTGGGGCATCCGTTCAATCCGCCGCACCTCGTTCCGCTCGTCGAAGTGGTGGGCGGGGCGGACACCGATGCGAGCGTCGTCGATTGGGCCATCGGCTTCTACGACGCGCACGGGAAGAAGGCGATCCGCCTCAACCACGAAGCGCCCGGGCACCTCGTGAACCGCTTGCAGGTCGCGCTGTGGCGCGAGGCGATGGACGCGGTGCTCACCGGGCTCGCGAGCGTCGAGGACGTCGACGCCGCCCTCAAATACGGCCCCGGCCTGCGCCTCGCGGTGATGGGACCGTTCGAGCTCTGCCACCTCGCGGGCGGGCCGGAGGGGTTCTCCAACTTCCTCGACCACTTCGGCGACGCGCTCCAGCACTGGATGGACGACATGCGGCCGGTCGAGCTCACGCCGGAGGTGCGCGGGAGGCTGAAGGCGGCCGTCGCCGGGGCGCTCGACGGGCGCGAATTCGCCTCCATCGCGAGCGAGCGCGATACCCTGCTGCTGCCGGTGTTGAACACCCTCGCGCGCCTGCGGCGCGAGCACGGGTTCGGCTGAGGCCGGGGGAGCGCCTGTTCCCGTTCATCGGCGAGAGCGATGGAGCGGTGAGCCCGATCACCGTCATCGGTAGCCTGATCCCGATGAACGTCTCCCGGGCAAGGGTCCGGATCGTGGAGTTGCGTGGCGAGAGGATACGGAAATGGCGGAGACGACAGGTAGAGCGTGCACGAACGAAGGATTCGATGGCAGGGTCGCCGTCGTGACCGGGGCGGCCGGCGGGATCGGGCGGGAGATCGTGCGCGGCCTGCTCGGCGCCGGCGCGAGGGTGGCCGCGCTCGACGTCGACGAGGCGGGGCTCGGCGAGCTGGCGGCCGGGTTCGGGGAAGCGTCCGGGGCGGGCCGCCTCCTCACCGCACGTACCGACATCTCGAGCTGGGCGCAGTGCGAGGAGGCGGTGGCGCATGTCCGCGACACCCTCGGGGGACTGCACGTCCTCGTCAACAACGGCGCCGTGGGCATGGGCGCGATCCGCAACGACCACATGACCGATCTGGTCGGGATCCACGAGATCACCCCCGAGACGTGGCAGCGGTTCGTCGCCGTGAACTTCTCCGGGGCCTGGTACATGACCCGGGCCGCGATCGACGGGCTGCTGGCACAGCGCTGGGGCCGCATCGTGAACGTCACCACGAGCTTCTTCTCCATGCTGCGCGGAAGGTTCCACCCCTACGGGCCGGCCAAGGCCGGGCTCGAAGCCATGTCCGCCGGCCACGCGGCCGAGTTCGAAGGCAGCGGAGTCACCGTGAACGTGGTGGTGCCCGGCGGCCCCACGGACACCCCGATGATCCCGGAGGAATCCGGCTTCGACCGCGGCGCGCTGATCCCGCCGTCGGCGATGGCGCCGCCGATCCTGTGGCTCTGCTCCGAGGCGGGCGGCGCGTACACCGGACATCGCTACGTGGCGGCGCAGTGGGACGCCTCGGCCGAGCCCGCGGAGGCGGCGCGAAGCTGCCGTGCCCCGATCGGATGGCCGGAGCTGGCCCAAAACCCGGTCTGGCCCGGCGGCAGACCGGGGGGTTGAGCCGGAGGCGCCACCGTATCGCCCCGGTGGATGACGATCCGCGTTCGGAAAGCCGATCAGCGTTACGCCGAGCCATGGCCGCAGGCAATGGATGAGCCGACCATATACCGAACGTCATCAAGCGAGCATGGGAGAAAGCATGAGCCGGGGGTGAGCACATGGATTCCTGCCGCCCCTCCGAGGGTCCATGTGAGGTGGCTCGGCCATCTTCGGTCCGGGACAGAGCGAACCGTCTCCCGCTACGACTTCTTCAACGCGAGCAGACCCCGATCCAGCGTACTCGTGTCGGCGATCGACAGCATCTCGATACAGTGCCGGCGGCGGGAGGCGTCTTCGAAGCGGGACAGCCCTTCGCCGAGCTCCCGCATCACGACGGACCCATAAGCCGATTCCGCGATTGCCCGCGCCGCCCGCAAGTGCTCCGCCGGCCAGCTTCCGGCCATGAAGGCGAGATCGATGAGGTCGCGGGCATGGGTCGATTCGTCCCCGCCCCGGTCCGCATGGGCGAGCAGCTTTTCCGCAATGCAGGACGTGCGATCCAGAACCTCCACGGGGAACGGATCGACCGTTTCCCCGGCCAGCGAAATGCGCCCTTCGGAGAGGATCTCGAACTTGACCGGCCGTTCGTCGATCCGAAGGAACGTCCGGATGCCGTACATGTCCGCACGAACCTCGCGCATCAGGTCGTAGCGGCCGGAACAGATCTCGCCGAGCGAGCTGGAGGTGACGGCGCTCCGCAACGTCCGATAGCCGTCCCTGTCCGAGCAGAGGAAGTCGACGTCGACCGATTCGCGGAACTCGCCGAGCGCCAGGGCGATACGTGTCCCACCACCGAAGTAGCACTTGGCGGAAGAAAGCAGGTCGCTGTTCAGGGACTCGAGTATCTGCCAGACCAGACGGTGCCACGGTCGGCGGAAACGGATTTCCGAGGAGGATGCGGCCATCGGCGAGGGGGTCGCATTGATCAGCCCCCGCCCGAACTCCGTTGCGAGATCGTCGATGAATGCGCGTTCGTGCTCGGGCGCGGCGTCACGATCGACCAGACGCCAGTTCCGCTCGTAGAGCGAGAACGCATCCCTGCGCGCGACGTATGGAGCCTCGAGGTTCCAGCACAGCAACGCGAGGTTGGGGTATTCATCGATCCGGACCATGCCTCGGGGCACGCCGGCCCCGGCGTCTTGGCCCCTCTGCTGCTGCTTCGCCGCTCGGGGCTGCTCTCGACGACCGTTCACGGCCCTCTCCGGGGGCGCCACGTCCGTCCAGCGTATCACGCGGAGGCGGTGGCGCGGGCGGCGTTTCCAGCGTGCCCGGCAATCCCGCCTCGGCGGCATGGAACAAACCACTTTTCGCAAGAAGCGACCCGCGGCATTGTTCAGGGCCGGAAAGAAACATATGCTTCGACATATGTTTTGTGCGGATGGGCGCGCAAACGGTGCCGGCTGGACGCCGGCGCCGAGATGGACCGGCTCCGGAGCGAACCGGCGGCGCAGCCCGTCACCACCGCCGGGATCGTGCGCTGGATCAGGGAAGATCGGGACGGCGGGCACCGATGGCCGCGCCCCCGGTCGAGCCGGGACCTGCCCCCGGCTCGACCGGGAGGCAGGCTCCTCGAAGCGCGTCCCCGACCCCGGCGGGCGCGTGGAGCCGGACAGTCCGGCGTCCGCCATTCCGGGCGGGAGTACGGCCGTGACACCGTCCGCACCTTGCCACCGGGAGCCGAGACATGGCTGAGCTCACCCCCCCGAACCGGAACGTCTCCCTCGACGATCTCCTGGAGGCGAACAAGGCGCGTTTCGACCGTATCTTCGAGATCCGGATGCGGGAGTCGGAAGGGCTCGACCCGGCCGGGATGCCGTTCGTGGCGCCTGCGCCGGATCCCCTGGGCGGGACGGGCGGCGAGGACGGAGGCGCTTCCCCGCCCGGCCGGGGCGCCGAACCGCATGTCCCGACGGCCGGGCCGCGCTCGACGGCGGACCGAGCCGCCGGCTCCGGCGAACCCTACCCGGCAGCGGGCCGGTTTGCCGGTCCTGCCGGGCTGCACCCGACGGCACACCGATCCGCCGGTTCCGCCCGGTCCCCGGACGGCCGCGCCTCCGCGGTCCTCTCCTCCGCCCCGCACGAAGAGGCTGCGCGTTCCGGGCGTGCCGCCGCCCGTCCCCCCGCCGCCCCCCTCGATCCGGTCACCCTCGACCTGATCGAGAACGCGCTTCGCAACGCGCGCCACGAGATGGACGCGGTGCTGTTCCGCTCCGCGATGTCCCCGGTCATCCGCGAGCAGCACGACGAGTTCCCGATGATCACCGACCCGCAGGGGCGGATGATCGTCGGGCAGTTCGGCTCCTACGTGCCCGAGATGCTGGCCGAGCAGGCGTTCGAGCTGGAGCCGGGCGACGTCATCCTGCAAAGCGACCCCTACCAATGCGGCGGCGCCATCAGCCACATCAACGACTGGATGGTGCTGATCCCGATCTTCTTCCAGGGCGAGCTGGTCGGCTTCAGCTCCATGTTCGGGCACATGATGGACGTGGGCGGGCCGGTGCCGGGGAGCATGCCCACCGCCGCGACCTCCATCTTCGGCGAGGGGATCCGCATCCCGCCGATCAAGATCCACTCCCGCGGCCGGCCCAACGAGGCCGCCCTCGCCATCCTGATGAACAACACCCGCACCCCGGAGATGAACTACAGCGACCTCATGGCCATCATCGCCGGCAGCCGCACCGGCGAGAAGCGGGTCATCGAGATCTGCGAGCGCTTCGGGGCAGACACCTACCGCCGCGCCTGCGAGGCCCTGCTCGACCGCACCCACCGCGCCATGCGCACCCTCATCGTGAAGAACCTGCCGACCGAGCCGCAGTCCTTCGAGGACTGGATCGACGACGACGGCGTCGGCAACGGCCCCTTCCGGATGAAGCTCACGGTGTGGCGCGAGGGCGAGCACGCCTACTTCGACTGGACCGGCACCGACCCCCAGGCGCCCGGCCCGATCAACTTCTACCTGCACGAAGGCATGTTCAAGATGTTCATCGGGGTCTACATGATCATGGTGTTCGACCCCCAGATCCTGTTCAACGACGGCTTCTACGACCTCATCCACGTCACCCTGCCCAAGGGCTCGCTGGTGCACCCGGACTTCCCGGCCGCGCTCGGCTGCCGCACCCACGCGCTGGCCCGGCAGTTCGACGTCCTCGGCGGGGCGCTCTCCCGGCACGCGCCGGAGATGGCCACCGCGGCCGGATACGGGTCCAGCCCCCACTTCCTCTACTCCGGCACGGACCGTGACGGGCGGCCCTTCCAGCTCATGGAGATCCTCTACGGCGGCATCCCCGGACGCCCGATCGGGGACGGCATGGACGGGCACTCCTGGTGGCCGCTGTTCGAGAACATCCCCAGCGAGTACCTGGAGAGCTACTACCCCATGATCATCGAGGGCTACGCCAGCCTCCCGGACACCGGCGGGGCGGGGCGGCACCGGGGGGGCAACGGGGTGGAGAAGGTCTACCGCCTGCTGGAGCCCGGCGAGATCTCGATCCACGACGACCGCCACCGCTCCCGGCCCTGGGGTATTCTCGGGGGCAGGCCCGGCGCGGTCTCCGAGAAGTGGCTGATCCGCGCCGGCAGCGAGAGACGGGAGCCGCTCGAATCCAAGGTGGACCACGTGAAGGTCGCCCCCGGCGACCGGATCGTGTTCCGCACCGCCGGTGGCGGCGGCTGGGGCGATCCGCTGGAGCGCGACCCCGCCCGGGTGCGGGCGGACGTGCGCCGCAAGCTGATGAGCGCGCAGAAGGCGGAGCGCGACTACGGGGTGGTGCTGGCGGGCGATGCGCTCGGTCCGGACGCCGCCGCCACCGAGGCGAAGCGGGAATCCATCCGCCGCTCCCGCGGGCCGCTGCCCACGTACGATTTCGGCGAGCCCGAGCGGGCGCGGTCATCGTTGCCGGAGGCGGCCGATTAGCCTTCTGCCCGACCCGGCATGGCCGGAACCAAATGCCGGTTGACGGAAGAATCTTCGTCGTTTTGTCGAAGGCTTCGCGGGTGAGAGACTACGAAACATCGAGCAAAGCGACGAGGAATGATTCGCCAGACGGCTTTCGATTCCGGCGACGCCGGTTCCTTTGGAGACGGCGCGTCCCGGGAGCGTGCGAGCGGAGCCGGGACGCTCCGGCTCACTGAACGGACACACCAGACGGGAACGGACCGACCATGACCGCGGAACTCCTGATTACCCTCCTCTTCCTCGTGATCGTCCTGATCGCGATCCTCTACGTCATCTCGATCTGGGTCTACAAGCGGGCGCCCGCCAACATGGGGTTCATCCGCACCGGCTACCTCGGCACCAAGGTCTGCCTGGGCCGCGGCGCGATCGTCCTGCCGGTGTTCCACGAGGTCACCTGGGTCTCGCTGGAGACCCTGAAGCTCATCGTCAGCCGTTCGCGCGATCAGGCGGTGCTCACCTCCGACAAGATCCGGATCGACGTGGTGGCGGAGCTCTACGCCCACGTCGGCCGGAGCGAAGAGGATCTGCTGGCCGCCGCGCGCAGCCTCGGCGAGCGCACCTTCGACACCGAGAAGGTCCGCAACCTCCTCGAAGCCAAGATCGTCAGCGCGCTGCGCAGCTTCGCGGCCACCAAGACCCTGAGCGAGCTCCACGAGAACCGCGACGCCTTCGCCAAGGCGGTGCAGGGGAGCGTGGTCGAGAGCTTCCACGCCAACGGCCTCACGCTCGAAGAAGTCACCATCGTCACCCTGGAGCAGAGCGCCAAGGAGTTCTTCGACAAGGACAACGTGTTCGACGCCGAGGGCCTGAAGGTCATCACCGAGATCACCTCCGACGCGCGGCGCCAGGTGCACAACACCGAGAAGCGCACCACCGTCTCCATCCGCCAGCGCGAGCTGGACACCCAGCTCGAGCTGCTGGAGATCGAGAAGCAGGAGGCGTTCGCGCGCGCCCACCAGGATCGGGAGGTCGCCAACGAGCAGGCCCAGCAGATCGGCAACAAGCAGAGGTACGTGCTCGACCAGCGCATGGCGGTGGAGCAGAAGGAGATCGACAACGAGCAGGCGCTCGAACGCATGAGGGCGGAGCGCGACGTGAGCGCCACCGAGGAGAGCCGGCGCCGCGAGGCGGCGGAGATCCGCAAGACCCTGGAGCTGGAGAAGGCACGCCGGGACCGGGAGATCGAGCTGGTCGCGAAGACCGAGGAGGAGCAGCTCGCCAACATCCGGCGCAAGCTCTCCGAGGAGCGCGCGGAGCACGACCGCCGCATCGCGCTGGTGGCCAAGGCGGAGGAAGAGGAGCTGGCCGGGATCGGCCGCGCGCTCGCCCGCGAGCGGGCCGAGAAGGACAAGGAGATCGAGCTCATCGGCAAGGAGCAGGCGCGGGAGACGGCGGACATCGACCGCACCACCGCGGTGATGGGACGGGAGGAGGCGGCCCGCGACGAGCGGCACCAATCCTCCGAGACGACCGCGCTCTCGGTCCGCCGGCGCAGCCTGGAGACCCGCCTCGCGATGCTGGAGATCGACAAGGACGAGGCATTCGCCCAAGCGCAGCAGGAGCGGGAGGTGGCCAACGAGCGGGCCCGGGTGCTGAGCGAGCAGCAGCGCTTCATCCTGGAGCAGCGCTGGCAGGTCGAGCAGGAGGAGATCGCCAAGGCCCAGGCCCTGGAGGCGGCGCGGATCCGGAAGGACGTCGCGATCATCGAGGAGACCCGCGAGCGCGAGGCGGCCGAGATCCGGCGCGGGCTGGCGCGCGAGACCGAGGAGCGGGACCGCGACATCGCCCTGGTCGCGAAGGCCGGCGAGCTGGAGCAGGCCGAGGTGCAACGGCGCCTCGCGGTGGAGGTCGAGGAGCGCGGGCGCGAGATCGCCCTCACCGGCAAGGACGAGGAGGTCGAGCGGACCCGGGTGAAGAAGGCGCTGGCGGTGGAGGTCGAGGAACGCGAACGCGAGATCGCCCTCATCGCCAAGGAGCAGGAGCGGGAGCGGACGGACATCCAGCGCTTCCTTGCCCGCGAGCAGGAGGAGCGGGACCGCCAGATCGCCCTGGCCGCGAAGACCCGCGAGCTGGAGCAGGCGGAGGCCCACCGCCTGGAGATGACCGCACGGCGCGAGCAGGCGGAGCATGACGCGGAGTCCGTGCGCCGCGTCGCGGACGCCACCCGCCAGAAGGAGATCGACCGCATCCGGGCCGAGAAGAACGCCGACACCCGCCGGATCGAGGAGGAGAACAAGGCGCAGATCTCGCGCATGCACATGCTCACCCAGGCCGAGGCGCGCAGCCTGGCGGCGGAGCGGGAGGCCGAAGCCACCCTCACCCGCGCCCGCGCCACCAGCGAGGCCCAGCAGATCTCGGCGGAGGGCATCGAGCGGGAAGCCGGCGCGGTGGGGCGGGCGGAGGTGCACGTCGAGGCGTTGCGCGTGGAGAACGTCCAGCGCCGCTTCCAGGCCGAGGCGGTAGGGATCGAGGCCAAGGCCGACGCCCTCAAGAAGTACAACGAGTCCGCGACCTTCCTGGAGCTCGCCAAGCTGCACATCGAGGCCGAGCGCGACATCCACATCGACCAGGCCAAGGCCATGGGCAGCGCCCTGACCGGCGCCCACATCCGGATGTACGGCGGCGACGGCGGCACCGTGGACAACATCCGCCAGCTCTTCACGTCGGGGTTCGGGATCGGGGAGGCGCTGGAAGGCGTGGCCCAGTCCCTGCCCGAGGGGCTGCGGGACCGTCTGGCCCGCGACGGCATCCGCGGGATTTTCCGCCGCCCGGACGGCGGCCCGCTGAGCGGCCACGTGGAGCGGATCGCGGGCCTGGTGGACGCCCATCTCGGCGACGCCCTGGACACCCCCTTCGCGGCGGCGCTCGAACGGCTCGGGGAGGCGGCGGGCGGCGACGAGGAGGCGACCCGCGCCCTCGCGGTGCTGGGCTCGGTGAACGAGGGCGGGACCTTCGACGACGTGCCCTTCGCCACCGCGTGGAACCTCTTGCAGGCGCTGGCGAAATCGTCGAAGTGAGGGCGGACGCAGATCGACTTTCGGTTGCGAACGGGCAGGTACACACCGCCATGACAAGACCACGGCTGCATTACTTCGAGCGAGCGGATGTGCTGCACCTCGTGATCAAAGACGAGGAGGAGGCGGATAGCGCCGAGCTGAGCCCCCACATTACGGCGGAGCTCAACCGCAAGGGAGAGATCATCGGCATCGAGATACTCGAGGCAAGCGCGTTCGTGCGCGACACCTTGCTGGAGTCGGTACAGGCCAGGCTGCTTCGTTCCCGAAGATGAGCTTTTGGAAATCGACATCTGAACCTGATCAGCGAACCCGGCCAAATTGGTCACCAGCCGGAGCGAATTGCGTATGGACCGTGTGGAGTGCCGGTGTCGGGTGTCGGAGAGGCATCCCGATCCGCTTCGTCCGACAGCCCGCGGCTGAGGACGCCGGACGGTGCCTGATCCCGACGTCGTCCTCGTCGACGTCAACAAGACCTTCGACGGCGGCGTGCGCGCGGTCATCGACTTCAACGCGGAGATCGAGCACGGGGAGTTCGTCGCCATGCTCGGCCCGAGCGGCTGCGGCAAGACCACCACGTTGCGGATGATCGGCGGCCTCGAAGAGGTCACCGAGGGCAAGATCTACATCGCGGGCCAGGACGTCACCGATCTGGCGCCGTCGCAGCGCGACACCTCGATGATGTTCCAGAGCTTCGCGCTCTTTCCCCACCGCACCGTCCACCAGAACGTCGAGTTCAGCCTCAAGGTCAAAGGGATCGAGCGCGGCGAGCGCGACCGGCAGGTGCGCGAGATGCTGCGGATGGTCAGCCTCGACGAGCTCGCCGACCGCTTCCCGCGGGATCTCAGCGGCGGCCAGCAGCAGCGCGTCGCGCTCGCGCGCGCCCTGATCAGCAAGCCCACGGTGCTGCTGCTCGACGAGCCCCTCGGCGCCCTCGACTACAGCCTGCGCCAGCAGATGATGGTGGAGCTGAAGAAGATCCAGCGCGACCTCGGCATCACCTTCGTCATGGTCACGCACTCCCAGCAGGAGGCCATGTCGATGGCCGACAAGGTGATCGTGATGAGCGACGCGGTCATCCAGCAGACCGGCACGTCGCGCGAGATCTACGAAGCGCCGCGCACCCGCTTCGTCGCCGACTTCATCGGCAACAACAACGTCTTCGAAGGCGTCATCCGGTCGCGCAGCGGCTCCGTCGTCTTCGTGGAGTCCGCCGGGCGCCTGTTCTACGTGCGCGCCCACCACGACGACGACCGGGCCATCGAGATCGGGCGGCACGCCCATTTCTCGGTACGCGCGGATCTGGTGCACACCGGCATCCACGCCGGCATGGCCAACCGGGTCGAGGGGAGCTACGTCGCGACCGAATTCCTCGGCTCACTCGAAACGGACGTCTTCGAGGTCGGTGAAGGCGTACTCGTCCACGTCGAGCAGCACCGCAGCGCCTCGGACCGCTCCTACGAGATGGGGGACCGCGAGACGATCTGCTGGCCGGCGGAAGCCGCCGTGCTGCTGCTGGATTGACGCGCGGTCCGCCGCGTCGCAAGCGGACAGAGCAGCCCGAGCGCACGCGCAGGCGCGGCCCGGAGGTGACGAACGTCTCGCGGTGACGCTGAGGGCCCCGGAAGAGCGCGGCGCGGGTGTTCTCCTCCGCCCAGAGGCCCGTCAGGCCGGTGCTGCCGTGACTGGCGACGTGGGGGCGTCCGGTAGCCTTCCCAGCCGCCCTTGTTCCTCCGGGTACGCCGAGCCGCGCTCGTGCGGCTCGAGGCGCGTCTTGAACTCAAGTTTCGGGATTCGCCGACCGAAATGGATTCCCGCTTTCGCGGGAATGACGGCCAGCCTGAAAGCAAAGCGTCTCGCTGAAATGACGTCATTCCCGCGAAAGCGGGAATCCATCGCCTGATTCAGGCATTTTGAATCCCGAAACTTGAGCTTGAAGAAGCGGGTTTCATCGAAGGCGCCCGCGCCCAGCTTGCCGTCGCTGCCGCCGACCGCACCGAACCGGTAGGGATTGACGCCGATGCGCCGTTCGATTCCCCCGCCGTGGCGGCCGGCTCACCGCCGTGGCCGAAACCCGCTGCCGGCAGCCGGGCGGCAGCGGCAATGCGGAGGAATGGACGGGTCACGCCCCGGGTCGCGCCATCGAAGAGCCGATCCGCACGGGGCCGTTTACGGAGAAACGTCCGCTTCCGAAGTCACTCCTCACTCACTCTTACCGGGTGCGGGATCTCAAGTATACTGCGCACCGCCGGACGGCCTCCCTCGCATTCCAACTGCTTCGCTCGCACACGGCCCGACTCGCTGAATGCCCTCCGTGCTCCTTTGCGAAAGATCCGGGGTCCGCGAAATCGGGTCGAATCAACCCCAACGGACGGAATTCGCGACGTTGCACGCACCGGGAGCGCGAGCACCGGCGCCGGTCGCAGAGCATGGAACTCGACGATGACACAGCCAAGCGCATTCCGGAGCATCTTCTCGGCATGGACGACATGGTCCTGGCACCGGGAGCGCCTCAAGCTCCGCTTGCTGGGCGTGGGCATGAGCGCGTTCGCGGCGTGGCTGCTCTGGGAAGGCGGAGGGCCGTGGCCGGTCGCGGTCGGGGTGGGGGTGATCGAACACTGGTCGCGGGAAGTCATGCGGAAGTACGAGAAAGACACCGGAGCAATCCCCGACTGGGTCACGGCGGTGAACCTGCTCGCCAACGTCGCAGCCGCCGCACTGCTCGTCACCGGATTCATCCTGACACGGTGAGCGCAGCCCATCCCTCCCGATACACGATATCCGGCCCATGCCTCGACTCCTCGCCACCGCCTTCGGGACAGCTCCTCGGCGATCTTGCGCCGCCGGTCGAGACGCTGTTCGGGATCGTGGCGCTGCTCCTCTCCCCGCTGCCGAAGGTGGCATGGCTCACCCGCGCCGAGTGAGCCCGCTCCATGCCTGAACCCCTCGCCACCGCCCTCGGATGGCTCCCCTGGGAGCTCGCGTTCCTCGTCGAGACGCTGATCAAGGTCGTGGCCCTGCTCGTCCCCCTGTTGATCACGGTGGCGTGGTACACCTACGCCGAGCGCAAGGTCATCGGGTACATGCAGGTGCGCCTGGGCCCTAACCGGGTGGGGCCGAAGGGGTGGCTGCAACCGGTGGCGGACGCCGTGAAGCTCATGTTCAAGGAGCTGGTGATCCCGGCCGGGGCGAACCGGGCGCTGTTCGTGCTGGCGCCGGTGATCTCGCTGACCTCCGCGCTGGCCGCGTGGGCGGTGGTGCCGTTCTCCGATTTCCTGGTGATCGCCGACGTCAACGCCGGGCTGCTCTACGTGCTCGCGATGACCTCGCTCGGGGTGTACGGGGTGATCATCGCGGGGTGGGCGTCGAACTCGAAGTACGCCCTGCTCGGGGCGATGCGCTCCGCCGCCCAGATCGTGGCCTACGAGATCGCGATGGGGTTCGCCCTCGTCGTGGTGCTGATGGCCGCGGGCAGCCTCAACCTGCGCGAGATCGTGCTCGCCCAGGAAGGGGGGCTGGTCCGGTGGTTCTGGCTGCCCCTGCTGCCGATGTTCGCGGTCTATGTGATCTCCGGGATCGCGGAGACCAACCGTGCCCCCTTCGACGTCGCCGAGGGCGAATCCGAGATCGTGGCCGGCTTCCACGTGGAGTACTCGGGGATGGCGTTCTCGGTGTTCTTCCTCGCCGAGTACGCGAACATGATCCTCATCAGCGCGCTGACCGTGATCATGTTCCTCGGCGGCTGGCTCTCACCCTTCCCGGGGTGGGCGGACGCGCCCTACGTGGGCTGGGTGTTCGAGCCCGGCGTACACTGGTTCGTCGCCAAGCTCGTGTTCTTCATGTTCCTGTACCTGTGGCTGCGCGCCACCTTCCCGCGCTACCGCTACGACCAGATCATGCGGCTCGGGTGGAAGGTCTTCATTCCGCTCACGATCGTCTGGATCGTGGTGGTCGGGATCGCCATCATGGCCGGCCTGCCGCCGTGGTTCGACGGTGCGTGAGGCCGTGAGATCGCCATGAACAGGATCCGCCACCATCCGAGGCCGTTCCCGCGCCAGCGGGAATCCATGCGTTCCACCGTAGGCTCGACATGAACAGGATCCGCCATTATCTGAGGAGCTTCCTCCTCCTGGAGCTCCTGAAGGGGCTGCGCCTCACGTTGCGCTACTTCGTGAGCGAGAAGTTCACGGTGCAGTACCCGGAGCAGAAGACCCCCATGTCGCCGCGCTTCCGCGGGCTGCACGCGCTGCGCCGCTACCCGAACGGGGAGGAGCGCTGCATCGCCTGCAAGCTCTGCGAGGCGGTGTGCCCGGCGCTGGCCATCACCATCGACTCGGAGGTGCGCGCGGACGGGACGCGGCGCACCACGCGCTACGACATCGACCTCTTCAAGTGCATCTTCTGCGGGTTCTGCGAGGAGTCCTGCCCCGTGGATTCCATCGTGGAGACGCGGATCCACGAGTACCACTTCGAGAAGCGCGGCGAGAACATCATGACCAAGGACAAGCTGCTCGCCATCGGCGACGCCCGCGAGAAGGAGATCGCGGCGGACCGCCTCGCGGATGCGCTCTACCGCTGATCATCGCCGACCACAGCACAGCCGACTACGACCGACCAACGCTGACCATCGCCTGCCACCACTGACCATTATCGACAACTGCCGCCGACCACCGCAGACCGCCACCGATGTTCGTCCAACTCGTCTTCTACGCCCTCGGCGCCGTCCTCGCGGCCTCGGCGATCGGGGACGCCGACTGCCGCCGATTGCCACCAACCGCCGCTGACCGCCACTGATGTTCGTCCAACTCGTCTTCTACGTCCTCGGCGCCGTGCTCGTGGCCTCGGCGGTCGCGGTGATCACCGCGCGGAACCCGGTGCACTCCGCGCTGTTCCTCGTCCTCGCCTTCTTTACCAGCGCCGGCATCTGGCTCCTGCTGGAGGCGGAGTTCCTCGCCATCGTCCTCGTGCTGGTCTACGTCGGCGCGGTGATGGTGCTGTTCCTGTTCGTGGTGATGATGCTCGACGTGAACCTCGCGCCGCTACGCGAAGGGTTCATCCGCTACCTCCCCGTCGGGGCGGCGGTGGCGGCCGTGGTGGTGGTGGAGATCGCGCTGGTGATCGGCGCCTCCGGCTTCGACCTCGGCTCGATGCCGCCCCCGCCCCCCCACGAAGCCGGGTACAGCAACACCAAGGAGCTGGGGGCGCTGCTCTACACGGTGTACGTCTACCCCTTCGAGATCGCGGGGGCGATCCTGCTCGTCGCCATCGTCGCGGCCATCGCGCTGACCATGCGGCGCCGGAGCGGGGTCAAGACCCAGGACCCGGCCCGGCAGGTCCGGGTGCGGCGCGCGGACCGCGTGCGCCTCGTGCGGATGCCGGCCGAGAAACGCGAGCGGGGCTCCGACCGATGATCCCGCTCTCCCACTTCATCATCCTCGGGGCGATCCTGTTCTGCATCAGCATGGCGGGAGTCTTCCTCAACCGGAAGAACGTGATCGTCCTGCTCATGTCGATCGAGCTGATGCTGCTCTCGGTGAACCTGAACTTCGTGGCGTTCTCGCGCTTTCTCGACGACACCGCCGGACAGGTGTTCGTCTTCTTCATCCTCACCGTGGCGGCGGCGGAGGCGGCGATCGGCCTCGCCATCCTCGTCGTCCTGTTCCGCAACCGGGGCACGATCAACGTCGCGGATCTGGATACGGCCAAGGGGTAGGACAGGGCGGACGATGATGTTCCAGGTCTACCTGTGGATCGTGCTCGCCCCGCTGATCGGGGCGCTGGTCGCGGGGCTGTTCGGCCGCGTGATCGGGCGCGCGGGCGCGCACCGGGTGACGATCGCCGCGGTGGCGGTCTCCACCGTGCTCTCGGCCCTCGCGTACTACGACGTGGTGGTGGCCGGCAACCCCGGATTCGACGGCACGGTGTACACGTGGGGGGTGGTCGGCGATCTGGAGATCCCCGTCGGCTTCCTCATCGACGAGCTCAGCGTGACGATGATGGTGGTGGTCACCTTCGTCTCCCTGATGGTCCACGTCTACACCATCGGCTACATGCGCGACGACCCGGGCTACCAGCGCTTCTTCAGCTACATCTCCCTGTTCACCTTTGCGATGCTGATGCTCGTGACGTCGAACAACTTCATGCAGCTCTTCTTCGGCTGGGAGGCGGTGGGCGTCGTCTCCTACCTGCTCATCGGCTTCTGGTTCGACCGCGAGTCCGCCATCCGGGCGAACCTCAAGGCGTTCCTCGTCAACCGGGTGGGGGACTTCGGATTCCTGCTCGGGATCGCCTGCCTGTTCACGTACTTCGGATCGCTCCACTACGACGCGGTCTTCGCCGCCGCGCCGGGGCTGCGCGGCACGACGATGGCCGCGCCCTGGGGCGGCGAATGGCAGGTGCTCACCGTCGCCTGCATCTGCCTGTTCGTCGGGGCGATGGGCAAGTCCGCGCAGTTCCCGCTGCACGTCTGGCTGCCGGATTCGATGGAGGGTCCGACCCCGATCTCCGCCCTCATCCACGCCGCCACCATGGTCACCGCCGGCATCTTCATGGTGGCGCGCATGTCGCCGCTGTTCGAGCTCTCGGAGGCCGCGCTGAGCCTGGTGCTGGTGGTGGGCGCGCTCACCGCCTTCTTCATGGGGCTGCTGGGGCTCGTGCAGCACGACGTCAAGCGGGTGGTGGCGTACTCGACCCTCTCCCAGCTCGGCTACATGACGGTGGGCCTCGGGGCCTCGGCCTACGCCGCGAGCATCTTCCACCTCGGCACCCACGCCTTCTTCAAGGCCCTGCTCTTCCTCGCCGCGGGCTCGGTGATCATCGCGCTGCACCACGAGCAGGACATGCGCAGGATGGGGGGACTGCGCAAGTACATGCCGATCACCTGGATCACCTCCCTCATCGGCACCCTGGCCCTGATCGGGACGCCCGGGTTCGCGGGCTTCTTCTCCAAGGAGTCGATCATCGAGGCGGTCCGCCACTCGACCCTGCCGGGCAGCGGGTTCGCCTGGATCTGCGTGCTGGCCGGCGTCTTCGTCACCGCGCTCTACAGCTTCCGCATGTACTTCCTGGTGTTCCACGGCGCCGAGCGCATGGACGCGCACGCGCGCGAGCACCTGCACGAGACGCCGGCGGTGGTGACGGCGCCGCTGATCCTGCTGGCCGTCCCCTCGGTGGTGGCGGGCTGGCTGTTCGTCGAGCCCATGCTCTACGGCGCCCACTACGGCGCCAGCATCCACGTGGACGCCGAGGCCGGCCACGACGTGCTCGGGCAGATGCGGGAGTCCTGGCATGGGGCGGGGGCGATGGTGCTGCACGCCTTCGTGACCGCCCCGTTCTGGCTCGCGGCGCTGGGGGTCGCGACCGCCTGGTATCTCTGGTGCCGGCGGCCCGACCTCCCGGAGCGTATCGCCGGGCGCTTCCGCACCCTCCACACGGTGCTCGCGCGCAAGTACTACTTCGACGAGCTCTACGAATCCGTGCTCGCCGCACTCGGCCGCGCCGTCGGCGGGGGCCTGTGGCAGGTGGGGGACGTGCGGCTCATCGACGGGCTCGCGGTCAACGGCAGCGCCCGCGGCGTGGGCTGGCTCTCCGGCGTGGTGCGCCGGCTCC
Organism: Gammaproteobacteria bacterium; assembly: GCA_965204915.1. GTDB lineage: Bacteria > Pseudomonadota > Gammaproteobacteria > HK1 > HK1 > HK1. Next base: position 2,797,206 of record OZ242023.1, read on the forward strand.
AGACCGGGCTGCTGTACCACTACGCCTTCGCGATGATCATCGGCCTCCTGCTGCTGGTGTCGCTGTTCGTGGTGGTGCGGCTGTGAGGGCGCTTGGCGCGGGGGGGGCCGCCGCCGGGGGACGCCGGGGCGCCCATAGTCCTTTTTCCGTGGAACTTTCGACGAAGCGACGAAGATTCGTTCGCCGACCGGCTTTTGATTCCGTGATACCGGCTCCCCGGGACACGCCGTTCCCGGAGCACACCGCTCCCAGGTTCACGACCGGAGTCTGGTTCCGGCCATGCCGGGTTGGGAATACCGCCGTGCCCGGGTCCGGGCCGAGTCCGGCAGGCCGTCCGTCGCGATGATCGACCTCCCGCTCCTGAGCCTCGTGGTGTGGACGCCCATCGCCGGCGGCCTGTGGGTGCTGCTGCTCGCGGGCGGCGAGCGCGGCGGCGCCACGGTGCGGGCGGTGGCGCTCGCGGTCTCGCTGCTGACCTTCGCGCTCTCCATCCCCCTGTGGGCGGGGTTCGACCCCGGCACCCACGAGATGCAGTTCGTCGAGAGCGCGGTGTGGATCGCCGCCTTCGACATCCACTACCACCTCGGGGTGGACGGCATCTCGATGCCGCTCATTCTCCTGACCACGGTGATGACGGTGCTGGTGGTGCTCGCGGGATGGGAGTCCGTGCAGTATCGCCCGGCGCAGTACCTGGCCGCCTTCCTCATCCAGGAAGGGCTGATGGTGGGGGCGTTCTCGGCGCTGGACTCCATCCTGTTCTACGTGTTCTGGGAGGCGCTGCTCATCCCGATGTTCCTGGTCATCGGGATCTGGGGCGGGCCGCGGCGCATCTACGCGACGGTGAAGTTCTTCCTCTACACCTTCCTCGGCTCGGTGCTGATGCTGGTGGCGCTGCTGTACCTGTACTCCGAGGCGGGCTCGTTCGCGGTGCTGGACCTGCACGCGCTGCCGTTGGGGCTGACCGCGCAGAAGCTGGTGTTCGTGGCGTTCCTGGCCGCGTTCGCGGTGAAGGTGCCGATGTGGCCGGTGCACACCTGGCTGCCGGACGCGCACGTGGAGGCGCCGACCGGGGGCTCGGTGATCCTCGCCGCGATCATGCTCAAGCTCGGCGGGTACGGCTTCGTGCGCTACAGCCTGCCGATCGCGCCGGACGCGAGCGCGGAGCTGGCGACGCTGATGATCGTGCTGTCGCTGGTGGCGATCGTGTACGTGGGGTTCGTGGCGCTGGTGCAGCCGGACATGAAGAAGCTGATCGCGTACTCATCGGTGTCGCACATGGGGTTCGTGACCCTGGGGTTCTTCGTGGTGTTCGCGCTGGTGGGGTCGGGGGACGCGACGGCGGCGGCGCTGGGCATCGAGGGCGCGCTGGTGCAGATGATCTCGCACGGGTTCATCTCCGGGGCGCTGTTCCTGTGCGTAGGGGTGATGTACGACCGCCTGCACAGCCGGATGATCGGGGACTACGGGGGGGTGGCGCATCGGATGCCGGCGTTCGCGGCGTTGATGATGCTGTTCGCGCTGGCGAACTCGGGTCTGCCGGGGACGTCGGGGTTCGTGGGGGAGTTCATGGTGATCCTGGCGAGCTTCAAGGCGGGGGCGTGGATTGCGGTGCTGGCGGCGACGACGCTGGTGCTGGGGGCGGCGTACACGCTGTGGATGTACAAGCGTGTGGTGTACGGCGCGGTGGCGAACGAGGGTGTGGGGGCGCTGGAGGATGTCGGTCGGCGGGAATTCGCGGTGCTGGCGGTGCTGGGGTTGCTGGTGCTGCTGTTCGGGGTATGGCCGGCGCCGCTGCTGGAGGTGATGGGGCCGAGCGTGGAGCATCTGGTGGAGCATCTGTCGAGGTCGAAGCTGTGAGCGGAGGAGAGACCCCATGACCCCGCCCGGATTCGTCCTCCCCGAGATGCTGCCCGCGGTGGCGGAGATCTTCCTCCTCGGCACGGCCTGCATCGTGCTGGTGGTGGACGTGTACCTGCCGGAGCGGTTCCGGCGCCTCACCTACCAGCTCTCGCAGGCGTCGCTGGCCGGGGCCGCGCTGCTGGTGCTCGCGACCTTCCCCGAGGCGCGGGTGACGACGTTCGAGGGCGGCTTCGTGGCCGACCCGATGGCGGCGGTGCTCAAGGTGTTCATCCTCGGGGTCAGCGGCTTGGGGCTGTTCTACTCCCGGGTGCATCTGGAGGCGCGCGGTTCGATGCGGGGGGAGTACTTCGTGCTCGGGCTGTTCGCGGTGTTGGGGATGCTGGTGCTGGTGTCCGCCGGGAGCTTCCTGACCCTGTACCTGGGTCTGGAACTGCTCTCGCTGTCGCTGTACGCGCTGGTGGCGCTGGACCGGGAGTCGCGGCTGGCGTCGGAGGCGGCGATGAAGTACTTCGTGCTCGGAGCGCTGGCCTCGGGGATGCTGCTGTACGGGATCTCGATGATCTACGGCAGCACCGGGAGCGTGGGGTTCGAGGCGGTCGCGGAGTCGATCGCGGCCGGGGGCGAAACCGCCGTCGGAAGCGGAGCCGGGGACGGACGCGGAGGCGAAGCCGCAGCCACGACCGAAGCCGGGAGCGGGGTTGCGGTTGGAGGCGGGGTTGCGGGTGGAAGCGAAGCCGCAAGCGGAAGCATGGCCGCGGCCGGAAGCGAAGGCGGGACCGCTGCCATGTCCGGGGCTGCCGGGAGAGGGATGCGGCTCACGCTGGTGCTTGGCCTCGTGTTCGTGGTGGTGGGGGTCGCGTTCAAGCTGGGCGCGGTGCCGTTCCACATGTGGGTGCCGGACGTGTACGAGGGGGCGCCGACGCCGGTGACCCTGTTCATCGGCACGGCGCCGAAGATTGCGGCGTTCGGAATGCTGATGCGCGCGCTGGTGGAGGGGCTGGGGGCGTTGCAGGCGGACTGGACGCAGATGCTGGTGGTGCTGGCGGTGCTGTCGATGGGGGCGGGGAACGTCATCGCGCTGGCCCAGACCAACATCAAGCGGATGCTGGCGTACTCGACGATCGCGCACGTGGGGTTCCTCTTCGTCGGGGTGGTGACGGGGACGGCGGCGGGGTACGCGGCGTCGATGTTCTACGTGCTGGCCTACGCGCTGATGGCATTGGGCGGGTTCGCGATGGTGATCTGGCTGGGGAGCGGAGGGGAGGAGGCGGACCGCCTGGACGACTTCCGGGGGTTGAACGAGCGCAACCCGTGGTTCGCGTTCCTGATGCTGGTGCTGATGCTGTCGATGGCGGGGATGCCGCCGTTCGTGGGGTTCTGGGCGAAGTGGTCGGTGCTGCGCGAGGCGGTGGCGTCGGGACTGGTGTGGCTGGCGGTGGTGGCGGTGCTGTTCTCGGTGGTGGGGTTGTTCTACTACCTTCGGGTGGTGCGGCTGATGTACTTCGACGCGCCGGAGGAGAAGGGGCCGGTGTGGTCGCTGGCGGAGATGCGTGTGGTGGTGAGCGTGAACGCGCTGGCGATCCTGGCGTTGGGGGTGTATCCGGGGGCGCTGCTGAGGCTGTGCGCGGCGGTGGTGGGGCCTTGACGCGCAAGGTGGAAGAAAAGAGGCAGGGAGGATGATGCGCATGGGTGCAACCCGGCAGACGGGAACATGCGGGCAGAGCCAGAGCCTTGAAACGAAGACGAGGGGGGATTTACCCCACGCCGTCCGCGCGACCATGTTGGTTCTCCTCGCGTGCGCCGTTCCGTGGATGGGATACGACGCGAAGGCCGATGCGTCCGCGCAAGAGGAAATCCGGGCCGCGGCCGCCGCGGCCCAGCGGTTCCTGAAGACCCTTGACGAGGGCCAGGCCGGAAAGGCGATCCTGCCGCCGGGGAGTCCGCTCATCGCCAACTGGTCGAACCTGCCGGCGAAGAACACGCGGTTCGAGCGCAACGGCGTGCGCGTCGGCGACTTGAGCGCCGGGCAGCGAGCGGCGCTGTCCGACTTTCTCTCGAAGGCGTTGAGCACCGCGGGCCACGAACTGGTCCGGGGAGTGATCGAGGCCGAAAGGGTCCTGGCCGGTTTCTTTGGGGAGCTTTTATGGGGCTTGAGCCCCGACGACTACTGGCTGGCCTTCTTCGGCACGCCCGCGGCAGGGCAGGACTGGAGCTGGCAGTTCGGCGGACACCACCTTGCCGTCAACGTTGCAGTCAGGGACGGCGTCATGAGCATGTCCCCGTCGTTCATCGGCATCGAACCGGCGACCTTCGAGTCGGACGGAACGCAGTGGGCGCCGCTCGCCGACCACGTCGCCCGGGGCGCGGCCCTCGTGGAAGCGTTGCCGGACCCCCAGCGGCAAGCCGCCGCGGTCGGCAGCCGCCCCCGGGAGCTGCACGCGGGAGCCGGCCGGGACGGCGTCATCCCACCTCCGGAGGGAAGCCTCGTCGGCGACTGGACAGAGGCCCGGCAACGGCAGTTCATGGAGCTGATCGGCCTGTGGGTACGGGTCATGCCGCAGGCCGCGGCGGAGCGGAGGCTGGCGGAGATCGAAGGGGAACGATCCCGACTCCGTTTCGCCTGGTACGGCCCGACGGACGGGTCCGATCCCATCTACTACCGGATCCAAGGCCCGACGCTGATCATCGAGTTCTCCGCGACCGGGGACCACTACCACTCCATCTACCGGAACCCGACCAACGAATACGGAGGGGCCTGAGAGCGGCGCCGCAGCGCCCGCCTGTGCGTATCCGGCGGAAATACGACACTGAAGGTGGCTGTGTCCATGTGCACGACCCTGCGCCGACGGGTGGGGCAGGAAAACGACAGGCACCCGTGGCGCGGTGTTCGAGGCGCGACGGGAGCGCTGCCGGGAAAGCCAGGGCAACCGCATATAAAATCACTGTCCCATCAATACCTTATCTCGGAAGCCATCGTTCAATGCCGCCCGGATACGCTTCTTCCTGACGCTGATCTTCGCCGACTCACGCTTCAGAAGATTGACCGCCACATGCCGAATCACTCCCATATTGTGCGGTGCATTACCCCGACGAATCCGACTCTCGTCTTCCCGAAACGTCACATCCAATCTCCAGTGCAGCTCATTCTCGATTCCCCAGTGTGAACGCACCGCTCGCCCAAATGTCTCCACATCTTCCAGCGACGTAATGTAGTACCGTTGCTCAATACTCACACGCCCATCACTCCAGCGCTCCGACTCCACCATCCCGACCGCTCTCAACCCATTCCACTTCTTCACACAAGACAACGCACCCAGGTCGGTGGACAAATAATAGCTCCTGGACTCTACCCGTCCGTGACCATCCTCCGCCGTCTCGTCGTTCTCAATCCCCTCACACTCGAAATCCCTCTCCCGTGCCGCATCAAAATACCTCCGAACCTCCCTGTTCAATTGCTTCTGGTTCCCCTTCACCGCCAACACGTAATCCCCTCCCCCTTCCTTGACCTGCTTCGCTATCGCTCGTTGGCATCCCATCGCATCCAGCGTCACGATACACCCCGACAATTCCAGCTTATCCAGCAGCTCCGGCACCGCCGTGATCTCGTTCGACTTCTCCTGCGTCTTCACCTGCCCAAGCACCACTGCATTGCTACACGCCCAGGCACTCACCATATGCAACGCCTTCATACCCCGTTTGCGGTCGTGGGAACGCCTCTGCGTCTTCCCGTCCACTGCAATAATCTCACCATCACTCAACTTCACGACATCTTCCATCCAGCTCATGAAGCAGTCCTGAAAACCCCTCATCGACAGCGCCGAGATGATTCGTGCAATCGTGTCGTCCACCGGGACCCCATTGGCCAGCGGAACATAGCGGCGAAGCCACTCCAGCTTCGTGCGCCCAAATTCTTCGATGTCACTCCATCCCTCCGCGCCACTGACCACCGCACACACGCACAGGACGATGACATCAATCAACTCATGCTTCTTGTTTCTATCGACTCGCGGATCCTCCAGCTTTGAGAAATGCTCGATCAAACTTGCAGGGGCTGTCGTGTTCATTTCTTGCCATCTCCATCTCCTTGATGAAGACGCCATTAGATCACAAAACTTGTTGATGTCAATACATTTTTAGTGATCTTGCCCTGCCGGGAAAGCGGACTCCGACCGCTGTTCCGTTTGGTGGCCGAAGCCGTGTATGCCGATGCGTTCCCGTGGCGAACGGTTCCTGAATCTTCACCGATGTCCAAGCCAGGGACGCTCGTGGATCACGCCGCCGATTCCCGCAGCCGCGCTTGCGCCAAGTCGTAGCTTCCCTGCATCCGAACCCAGTGATCTGCATTGCTCCATCCGATGCGCTCCAGCGCCAGCGCCATCGTCGGCGAGACGCCGGCGCGACCGTTCAGCAACCTCGAAAGCGTGACGCGGTTCACGCGGAGCCGGCCGGCGCATTCCGCCACCGTCCAGCCTTCGGCCTCCATGCACTCCCGGACAATCTCACCGGGATGCACCGGGTCGAGCATGGGCATGGGTCGGTTCTCACTCAGTGGTAGCCGATCGGAATCCACGTCCACCGCTTCCAGGTTCTCGAAGCGGAAGACGATCCGCCAGTTGCCGGACACGCGAACACTCCATCGCCCGCTTCGTTCCCCCCGGAGCGGATGCAGGCGCCAGCCCGGCAAGTTCATGTCGCTCGGCGCCCGTGCGTCCTGGAGGGTCGTCAGGATGCGGCGAATCCGCGCTACGGCGGGCGGGCACGCACCTCGAGAGCGACGACCGGCTGCCGGAGGCCGCTACCGGTTGACACGTCAACCGGCCCGGGCACCCCGGGCCGTAGCCGTAGCGTCCGTGACAGGACGTGCAGTATGCTGCGCCATGGCGCAACGGCCCGCGCAGCACGAATCGGCAATGTACGCGGCAAGCGTTCGTGACCGCATGGGCGGGTGCCGGTTCGCATTGCCGCATCCACTGGTCGCAACCCGACATGACGGAGGGTCGATGCGATGATCAAGGGTGTGCACACGATGTTCTTCTCCTCGGAGCCGGAGGCGTTGCGCGCGTTCCTGCGCGACCGGCTCGGCTTCTCCTCCCATACCGACGTGGGCGGCGGTTGGCTCATCTTCGACCTGCCGGAGGCGGACATGGGCGTCCACCCCTCCGACGAGCGCGGCGAGCACGGCCAGCCGGCCGGGACCCACGACATCTCCTTCTACTGCGAGGACCTCCGGGCCACGATCGAGGAGCTCGAAGGGCGCGGGGTGGAATTCGACGGCGAAGTGGTCGATGCCGGGTTCGGCCTGACGATCCATTTCAGGATGCCGGGCGGCGTGCGCGCGCAGCTCTATCAGCCACACTACCGCAAGGGCGCCGGCTGAGCCGGGCGGAGCATCGGCCGGACCTCCCGGAGGAAGCGTTCGAGCCGGGCGCGATTCCTCCCCGCCGCTCGGTATTTCGATGCCATGCGCGTGGGGAGCGCGGCTTCGCGGTACGCCGGCTGCCTGCCGCTTTCCGAATCTGTCTGGAGATCCTGTCCCCATGGGATTCGCATCGTTGCTGCCCGTCGCAACGAATGGACGGGAAATTCCGATGTGCTGTCGAACGACGGGCAATACCTCCACGGCGACCTTCGAGCGAGACGGAGACTGGTACGTCGTATACTGTCCGGAAGTACCGGGAGCCAACGGTCAGGGCCACTCGAAACAGGAGGCCCGAACGAGCTTGGCGGACGCGATCGAGCTGATCTCCGGGACCACCGGGAAGACGGCTCTCGCAGCCTTCCCGGCAATGCGGAGCGGGATACGGTAGCGGTCGGGTGAAGATGAAGGGATCTGCTGCGGCATCTCCGACGCCACGGGTGCTGCTTTAAGCGGTAGGGTTTGGCCCACTCCCCAACCCGGCATAGCCGGAGCCAAACGCTGGTTGGGAGAAAAAAATTCATCGTTTTGTCGAAGATTTCATGGGTAAGAGATTACATAAAGCAGCTCGTGCATGAGCATTCGACACGGGCCGAGGCGAAGATGGCGGAGCCGTGTTCGATGTACCGCGCCATATCTGTAGCATACAACACGACTGGAGGATATGATGGACAAGATTACGGCACAACGTATATCCGATTTCCTGGAAAGGCTGGATCGAGGATCGAGACCTTATTCACGAATCGAATCTCTACATAGTGAAGAAAATGTGCGTGGTTTTTCATTCAAACCCGAATACGACAACTTCGGTGCGCACATGATTTCCGGAAAAAGAAGAAATCTGTGGTTCATAGCTGTCAAGTGGCCAGAAATCAATGATTATACAATTGCTGTATACTCGGACAAGAAAAGAGCTATTATGTATATAACAAAAGAAGAGTATACATACTCACCAAGAAAACGTGATGGAAGGAATCCGCAAAGAAAGGAGCGATTTGCTTCGTGCCTTGGAGCAGTTGATATTTTTATACCTTTTCCAAGAAGAATTGATGATATAAATGAATATCTGGGTAGTATATTTTACGTAGTAGAAGTTCGTTTATGGGCCGAAGGATTAGAAAATAAACCAGCGCCTGAACGGAAATCATTTACCTACAAAAACCCGGAAACATCAACGACCCTCAACACGATCCTGTACGGCCCACCGGGTACGGGAAAGACGTACGCTACCTTCCGTCGTTGCGTGGAGATCTGCGATGGGAAGGAGAATTGTCCGGACGAGAACGCCGAGGTTCGACCCCGTTACAAGGAGCTTGTCGAGGAAGGTCGGATCGAGTTCGTGACCTTCCATCAATCCTACGGCTACGAGGAATTCGTCGAGGGGCTGCGCCCCGATACCGGCCCGGCAGGGAAAGGAGAGAAAACGGGCAGCGGCTTCCGCCTCGTTCCGACCCCCGGCGTGCTCAAGCGCATTGCGAAACGCGCCCGCGGCTCCTCCGGGCCAACCGGCAGCCTTTTACCCCACGTCCTCGTCATCGACGAGATCAATCGGGCCAACGTCTCGAAGGTGATGGGAGAGATCATCACGCTCTTGGAGGAGGACAAGCGGGAGGGCGCGGAGAACGAGGTTGCCGTCACGCTGCCGCACTCTGGCGACCGTTTCACGCTGCCGGCGAACCTGTACGTCCTCGGCACGATGAACACCGCCGACCGATCCATCGCACTGCTCGACACGGCGTTGCGCCGCCGCTTCGAGTTCGAGGAGCTGGTGCCCGAGCCCGATCTTCTGAAAGACACCGCCGAGGCGACGGGTATCGACCTGCCCGCCGTGCTCAGCACCATCAACGAGCGCCTGGAATACCTCATCGACCGCGACCACCTGATCGGCCACGCCTGGCTGATGGGCGCGCGTACCAGAGCGGATGTGGACCGCATCATGCGCCGCAAGATCATTCCGCTCATCGCCGAGTACTTCTACGATGACTGGCGGAAGGTTCGGGCCGTCCTCGGCGGCACCGATGATTTTGTTCATGGAAAACCGCTCCATCCGCCGCCGGGGCTCGACGACGACACGAGGACGGACGAGGAACGGCGCCGTTGGACGATACGGGACGAGTTCGCGGAAGATGCTTATACCCGCCTCATATCGGGCCAAGCTCAGGAGCCGGAACAGGCTCGGAACCCGGAACAGGCCCAGGATCCGGAGCAAACCCCCGGCGCAGAAACCGAAACGGATTGACCCCGCTGCCGTGATTCTCCCCGGCCGGAAATATGGCCGTCCCACCGTCGGGGTCGGGGCAAGCCTCCGTCGCAGAAACCGGAACGGACCGATCTCTTGGCCGTGACCCCTCTCACCCGCCGGGAATATGGCAGCCTGACGGTCGGAGCCGGAAAGGACCTGACGGAGAAGGAAGAAGAACGTTTATACGTCCTCGCCGAGCGTGCCCGTCGGCGACTCCACAGGAAGCCATCCGTTCTGACCCGCACCTACAGCGGCGCCGACCGCGTCCTGAAAGCGGCGCAAGTCGTCGGCGTCCTCGCCGTTCCAGGGAAGACCCTCGAAATCCTGCCCAAGATCGACGGGGACGACGGCACAGTCCGCCGGGCGCTCATCCACATGCTCGCCGTGGCCCACGGCCTGCGGGTGGCCGACGGAGAGCTCGCGGCCCTGGACACGCAACGGCGCGATCTCCTGGAGCTCCTCATCGGACTGTTCACGAACCGGCTGCTCGCCGCGGTGCGGCGCGGCCTGCCCCGCCGCTACATCGGGCAGGAGGACGATCTCAGGCTGCTGCGAGGAAGGCTCAACGTCATCCGCCAGATCACGCATCTCGCGGCTCGGCCCGACCTGCTCGCCTGCCGCTTCGACGAGCTGTCCGAGGACACCCCCCTCAACCGCGTCCTCAAGGCGGCCGTGTCGCGGCTGGCCCGCGTGGCCCGTACCGCCGCCAACGCGCGGCGGCTGGCCGATCTCGCTGCCCGCTTCGAGCTCGTGGGCGACACGCCGGACCCGCTCCGGGAGCCGGTGCGCCTCGACCGCACCAACACCGCCTTCCACGACCTCCACCGCCTTGCCCGGCTGTTCCTCGAAGGCAACTGGCAGAGCACCACGGGCGGCGAAGCGACGGGCTTCACCCTGTTGTTCCCCATGCACGAGCTGTTCGAGAAGTTCATCGGGCAGTGCCTGAAACGCGCCCTCGGGTCCGGACGTGTCCGCCTCCAGGACCGCAGGTACAGCGCGTTGATCGACGTGGTCGACGGCGAACGCAACCCGCTCTTCCAACTGCAACCCGACGCGGTGATCGAAACGCCGTCCGGCGCAACCGGTCCTCCCATCGTTCTCGACACCAAGTGGAAACGCTTGGCGCCGCACGGACCCGGTTGCGAGAAAATGGGTGTGGAGCAATCCGACGTCTACCAGATGCTCGCCTACGCCCGGGCGTATGGCGCCGGGCGCCTCATCCTGCTCTACCCCCGGCACGAGGAATTGGGCGGGAAGGGGATTCAGCGCACCTGGATCGTTGCCGAACCCACCGACCGATGCGCTGGAGCCACGGCCCCGAAGGAGAGGGAGGATGCGCCGGGATGCGAGGGCGCGTCCTGCCGCCTGGACATCGCGGTGGTCGACGTCGGTCGCCCCGATACGGTCACCGGCGCGCTGCGTGCCATCGTCGATCCAGGCGCCCCGTCGTGACTTCCGGTCGAGACGAATCCGGCGAACGGCGACTCCCCAACCGGCAAGGTTTCCAACCGCGGGGCTTACCAATGAAATCCGTGCTTCAGACCATCACCATCGCCGGGCAGCCACGCGCCATCGTTCCGCTGGCTGAGTATCATGCGTTGCGCGAGGCATTGGAGGACGCCGCCGACAACGCCACACTGGTCCGCCTCCGCGCCGGGAACGCCGGCGAGGAGGCCATGCCGGCCGCCCTCTTCGATCGCATACTGGACGGCGAAAGCCCCGTCCGGGTCTGGCGCGAGTTTTCAACGATCGTTCACTTGTGAACTGTTCCGTGTTACAGGATCCAGACGACCACCCCGCGCCTGTCCTGCTGGCGACCGCTTCCATCCGCCCCATCTTCGCCGCCTCGCCGCGCCTCGCGGCGCCGGTCCATCACCACCAGATGCCCTTCCTCCGCCCCGCACTGCTTCATGTACCCCAACGCCTGCTCCACGCCCTTCTCCACCGTCCACGCGAGGCTCTTGCGGTCCGTATCGCGCAACACCTTGCACTCCACCACGAATCGCTCCCACAGGTCCGAGGGCTGTCCCGACTCCCGCGGCCACAGCACCAGCAGGTCCGTCCGGCCCCGCCCCAACCCGTACTCCCGCTCGATGCGTCCGCCCCCGTTCACCACCCGTTGCAGGTACGACTGCAAGATGAGCTGCGGCGCCGCCTCCCGGTACGCCCCCAGATGGGCGAGCCAGTGCTCCGCGTGCTCCCCGAAGAACGTGCGGAATGCCGTGAGCAGCTTCGTCATGTTCAGACGGCCGTCGTCGTGCACGTACCATCTCGCCTGGATGTTCAGGCTGTCCTGCAACACGTAGCCCAGCTCGCGCGGCACCACCTCCCGGTAGATCGGGTTCGCGATGCGCGGCGGCGAGTCCGGCGCCAGCAACCCCAGGTCGCGCACGTACTCCAGGTCGCGGCCGTCGTGCTGCACCTCCCCGCCGCTCAGGATGGGCTCGACCACCTGCCGCACCCGCTCCTCCTCTAGCTTGTGCGCCAACTGGTCCAGGTGCGTGCGCCGCGAGAGAATCAACTCCTCCCGCGCGGCGTAGACGTCGTCCACCTCGATGGAGCGCGAGCGGTCCCGTCCCGCCTTGTTGTCGAAGCACGCCCCCGCGCACAGCGCGTTCACCAGCCACGGCTGGCCTTGCGTCTGCGTCCACACTGAATCCACCGCCGCCGGGGAGAAACGCTGGCCCGTCTCCTCGGTGTGCTGCGCCATCAGCGCCCGCGTCTCCGCTTCCGTGAAGTCGCCCATGCGCAGCGACTTCGCGGCGACGTTGAAGGGGCTGCCGCCGGCGATGACCTCGCCGGCGCTCGACCGGATGCGGTAGTCGCGGATGTCGCGCACCCCGCACAGCACCACGCTCTGCGGGAAGCCTCCGGGGCGTTGCGGGTAGCCGGCGCGGAGCTGGCGCAGCACCGAGAGCAGGGTGTCGCCGACCAGCGAGTCGATCTCGTCGACCAGCAGCACCAGCGGCACCGGGTTCGCCAGGCACCAGCGGGTAAGCAGCTCCTTGAGAGCATCCTCGGGACCCACCCTGGTCAGGACATCGGGCCAAATGCCGTCCGGAGAGTCGTCGCCCAGAAGACGCGCACTGGTGGCCAGACTGCTGAGGATGGCGCGAATGCCGCGGGCCACGTCGTCGCGCGCCACCTGCCCGACCTCGACGTTCACGTCCACGCACCGAAGGTTGCCGGCCTCGCCTCTGTTCAGGAGGTCGCGCAGGGCGATCAGGGCGGAGGTCTTGCCGGTCTGGCGCGGCGCGTGCAGCACGAAGTACTGCTTGCTGCCGATCAGGTCCAGCAGCTCCTCCATGTCCACCCGGTCCAGCGGCGGAATGGCGTAGTGGTCGTCCGGGCGCACCGGCCCTGCGGTGTTGAAGCGGCGCATCGGCTGATTATGGCACTTGCCGCGCACTACTGCGGAGCGGATTCCAAGGGAAAGGTCGGTTTCCATTCGACTCGCTCGACGCCAAGGCAAGGACTTCGACAATCGAAGGGGTTGAACCCCGCTGAACCCCGCGGAGGTGCTTGCCAATGAAATCCGTGCTTCAGACCATCACCATCGCCGGGCAGCCATGCGCCATCGTTCCGCTGGCTGAGTATCATGCATTGCGCGAGGCATTGGAGGACGCCGCCGACAACGCCACACTGGTCCGCCTCCGCGCCGGGAACGCCGGCGAGGAGGCCACGCCGGCGGCGTTGCCGCACGTCATCGAGGAATGCGGCCGGTGGTGCGGTCAACGAACCGTGGCGAGGATCTCGCGCATCCGGGCGATGACCGCGGCGTAGTCGGCGGCGCCGAAGATGGCCGAGCCGGCGACGAAGGTGTCCGCCCCGGCGGCGGCGACCGCGCGAAGGTTGCCGGTGTTCACCCCGCCGTCGACTTCCAGCCGGATCGGCTTGTCCAGCGCATCGATCCGTGCGCGTACCGCCCGCACCTTGTCCAGGACGTAGGGGATGAAGGACTGGCCGCCGAAGCCGGGGTTCACCGACATCAGGAGCACCATGTCGAGCTGGTCGAGCACAGGGTCGAGCACCCCGACCGGGGTTGCGGGGTTCAGCACGAGCCCGCACTTGCAGCCGTGGTCGCGCACGAGCCGCAACGAGCGATCGACGTGCTCGGTCGCCTCGGGATGGAACGTGACGTAGGTCGCCCCCGCGGCGGCGAACTCCGGGATGATGCGGTCCACCGGCTTCACCATCAGGTGCACGTCGATGCCGGCGCCCACCCCGTGACGGCGGAGCGCTTCACAGACCAGCGGGCCGAAGGTCAGGTTCGGGACGTAGTGGTTGTCCATCACGTCGACGTGGATGAGGTCGGCGCCGGCCGCGAGCACCGCGTCGACCTCCTCGCCGAGGCGGGCGAAATCCGCCGACAGGATCGACGGCGCAATCCGGAAGTCGTTCATGCGTGCTCCTCGCGATGCAGGCGCCGGCGGCGGGATGCGCCCGCCCATGCGTCGTGCGAACCGCCCGTCACCCGCGGCCGGACCTGAGCGCGAGGAAGAGGTCGGCCGCTTCGAGATACGGCACGTAGGCTTCCATGACCTCCCAGTCGCTCGACTCCCACAACCGTTCGTCGAGCAGCGCGCCGGCCCCCGAGAAATACGTCATCAGCGATTCCACCACGTCCCATCTCTGCTGGCGCCCGTTCTCGTCCAGGCGCATCATGGTGAGCGCGAGCAGGGCGTTCGTCTCCATCAGGTGCTCGATGGCGTCGTCGCCGGCGAGAACGGGATCGACGAATATCCCGCGTTCGGCATCGTAGAACCGTTCGATGGACGATTCGACCAATGCCTGGCCGATGTGCGCGTAGCGCGGCTCGGAGAAGCGCTGCGATGCTTTCTCGAACACCCGCGCCACCAGCGCATGGTCGCGCAGGAGGCCGTCGCCCTCCCATCTGCCGCCGGCCAGGTGGTAGTAGCGTTGCAGGCGTCCCCGACCCTCGATCGTCGAGGCGAGAAACTCGAGGGACCGCGCCACCTGGCGCTCCAGCGTTTCGTCGGCCGCATGAGGCAGGAGGTCGATGAGGTGGTCCAGGGTGCCGGCGAGCCGGTCGATGAAGATCTTGCCGGACACCCCGGGCGGCCGGGCGGACGCGCGGGCGCCGGCGGCGAGCCGGAAATAGCGCGTATCCGCTTCCTGGAAGCTGAGGAACGCGCCCTGCTTCGGCTCGTAGAGCGTCGATCGGAGGTATCCGATGGTGCGCTCTCCGGCCCGCGCCAGGACCGGTGAGGACGCCTGCCGGTCGAGCCGGTACAGCACCACCGCCGCCCCGGCGTTCAGATCGGCCATTTTCTCGTAGTGGGGCACCTGCCAGTCCCGGGTCTCGGCGTAACGGAAGAAGCCTCCTTCGACGGGGTCGTAGATGGCTTCGATCGCCCGCTCCATCGCCTTGCGCACGCCCTCGACGACCTCCCGGCGCTCCTCGCCGCCGCCATGCTCCAGGAGGTAGAGGAAGGTGCGGGGCAGGATGGCCTTCTCGCCCCGGCCCACCCCGTGCTCCACCGGATCGAAGCTCTCCAGGATCCCCTCGGTGAACGTCTGCGAAAGGGCGGCGAGATCCGAAACGGCCAGGGTGTCCGGCGGCACGTAGGGCTCGAAGGCGACGTCCTGGCCGGGGATCGACATGCCCTGTGCGATGGTCTTGCGGACGTCGCGCAGCACGTCGGAGAACTGCTCCGCGTACAGCGTGCCCGTGTACCTGAAGTGGATGGAGCCGTCCGGCTCGAGAAACGCGATGAACGGAAGGCCGCCCGCCCGGTACTTCACGTAGGCGGCGTGATGGATGTCGGCGTCGATGAAGACGTTGATGAAGTGCTCGTTGAGGTAGGCGTAGACCTCCTCCCGGCTCAGCGCCCGCTCGGCGAACTCGTGGCACCAGTGGCACCACTCGGCCGAGAACAGCAGGAAGAACGGCCGCCCTCCCCGGTTGCGCTCGATCACGCCGTCGGCATAGTCATGGAAGTCTACGCGGGAATCGACGTGCTCGTAGGCAAGGGCCGGAATCGCCGTGGCCAGCCACAGGGCGGCGCTTCCAACGAGCAGCGCACGGAGGCCGGAACGGACCGGGGCGGCCATCGCTACCGGCGCGCGAGAAGTTCCAGGACCTTTCCGCGAAGCGCCTCCCTCCCTTCCCCGCCCCCGACCCGGCCCGCCAGTGCGCCATCGCCGTCGAGCAGAAGGATGGCGTCGGGGTGGGCGATCGAGTAGCCCAGGGCCGACTCCGGCGACGGCTTTCGCTCGTAGGCGACGCCGTAGCGGGCGGTCACTTCGTCGATCGTGCTCTTCGCGCCGGTCAGGCCGATGATGTCGGGGTGAAAGAAGTTCGCGTACCGGTGCATGCGCTCGGCCGTGTCGCGTTCCGGATCCAGGGTGACGAACAGCGCCTCGACCTGCCGTGCCTGCCCGGCGTCCAGGGACGAGAGGCAGGCGCCGATCTTCGCAAGGGACAACGGACAGACGTCGGGGCACGACGTGTAGCCGAAGAACAGCATGACCACCTTGCCCCGGAGGTCGCCGAGATCGACCGATCCCTGCACCGAATCGAGGGTGAACTCCCCCCCGCCCGGTACGGGCACGACCGGCACGGACACGCCCGGTACGGGCGCGGCCGGCACGGACACGGCCGGCACGGGCGGCGCATCCGCGTCGGCCGGTGGTGTTCCGGCCAGCAGGAGGACCGCGATCACCGCCGCCGCGGGAACGCTAAAAGAACATCTCATCCAGTACATCCGCCATATCCCTCTCCAGCTCCCCCGCCACCGCGGCAAGCGGCGGCGAGTCGAATCCGCGGGCAAAGGCGCTCGGCCTGAGGAACGAGATGAAGACATGGGCCGCGTCCGGTCTCTGGTACACGATGAAGCGCAACGGCATGAACACCCCCGCCAGAAGCTCCTTCGATATCAGCTCCACGCAACTGCCGAGATTGCAGAACTCCACGATCTTGTAGCGCCGGAAAGGGATCGTCCAGGCGATCTCCCTCTCGGCCTGCTCGAAGACGTTGTCGATGTCGTAGATGCGGGTGATCCGGTAGTTGCGGACTTCGATCTCCTTCGTGAGATCGTCGAGCAACGCCTCGAAGCTCTCGGGCTCGAAGGTCCTGGTGACGATGTCTTCACCGGCGTTGATGGTGCACGCGCCCCGGCCGTGGTCGAAGGGATCGGGAGCCCCGGCGGAGCCAGCCGCTACCGGGGCGCTTCGAAGGTCTTGACGTAGTTCACCAGATCCCAGCGCTCGTTCTCGGAAAGCACCAGCCCCCAGGGCGGCATGTCCGTGCGGCCGTTGGAGATGATCGAGAACAGGTACCCGTCCGCCCCCTCACCGGCGCTGCTCCAGACCCAGAGCTTGCGCGGGTCGGCGTCGATGCCGTGCACCGAAGGTCCGGTGCCGTTGCCGTCCCCGCCGTGGCATTTGGCGCACATCCGCCCATAGAGCTCCTCGCCCCGCGCCAGCGAATCGCCGGTCGCCTCCACCGGATTGGCGAGCTGCGGCGACTCGCTTGCCGGATCGCCCAGCACCCGGTCGGCCGCGGTCTCCTCCGCCAGCATCGCGGCGCGGGGCATGGGTGGTCCGGTGCGTACCCTGAACGTTCTTCCGGTGGGGTCCTCGGTCCGGTCGATGACCGCGGCGATCTCGTCCCGGGTCAGCGCGCCTTCCTCGAACTCGACCCGCACCACCGGCCAGCCGCTCGCGGTGTCGCGCATCCGGTACCCCACGACCTTGACCGCCAGCTCCCCTTCCAGGGCGGCGGTCAGGGCCTTGGGGCTCGCCGGAGAGATCATGCCTTCCACCTCGAACTCCTCGGCCACGGCGGCGGCGTGGGTGTCGCCGCCCGCCGCGAGCCAGAGCCCGAGCCCGAGGGCCGGCAGAACGGCCGATGCTGCGTTCCTCATTGGCGCCCCTCGCTATGCCTTGATCTTCAGGTCCTTGGATGACTCCCACCGCCCGCCCTCGTTGTCGACGAACACGACCTTGATCGGGGCTTCCTTCACCGCCTTGAGCTTGAAGGTGAACAGCGGGTCGTCGGCAATCGCCGACGACATGCGAAACCGGCTCACGAGCTCGTCGCCGTAGTAGACCAGCATGTTCCTGATGAAGCGGCTGGGCGTGGCGCGGTTGAACTGCTCGCCGTCCGGGTCCACCCGGCCGAGACCGGTGAAGGAAGGATGGTCGAAGCGCACCTTCACCTTGAAGACCTCGTCCTTCCCGATCTTCCTCGGCAAGCGCATTCTCGGTGGTTTGATCTTCTCCGCCATGGGTCTTCTCCTTGGGGTCTTCTCTTTTGAGGGTCTTCTCCTCGGGGCTCTTCGGAGATCTTCTCCTCGGGTCTTCCAGGCGACGGGCCTTCAGGCGCTCAGGAATCCGCGCCGGACCCTCTCGGCCCGATCCTCCGGCCGGTGATCGGCCTCAGGGGCGAGTGGTCGCGGATGTACTCGATGAGCGCTTCGACGAACACCGGCCCGTTCTCGTCGATTCGCCGGGCGCCGAACAGCGGGTTGTTCTGGAACCGTGTATGCACCGAAGCCACGGAGTACAGCCGCTCCGGCTCGATGGGCCGTCCGCCGGCCAGCAGCGACACGACCCGCTCGCCGCTGGGGTTGTACGGATCGAAGGTCAGCTCCATGCCGGAGAACTGGATCATGTCCCCGCCCACGCGGGCGTAGGGGTCGGCGCCGATCACCCCGTCGAGGATGTTCTCCATCAACCGCCGTATCGCGCTGCCGCTCATCTCGTAAGTGGCGATGCGGCCGTTGGAGGGAACGAGGTTGTAGACGTCTTCCACCGTGATCGTCCCCGGCAGCAGGGTGGCGCCGTAGCGCCAGGCGGGAAAGAAGGCGATCTCCGCTCCGGTGATGGCGCGCAGCGCATCGGTCAGCAGCGCGCCCATGGGGCTCTGCCAGAAGTCACGCCGGAAGATCAGGGCGTAGTTCTGTCCAACCACCTCGTTCAGACGCGCCTCATGCGGCCGGTACGCCTCATCGACCAGACGGCGGACCTCGGGGTCGGGCTCCACCTCCGACGGCCGGACCATCACCAGGTCGTACGAGTAACCCACGACCTTCTTGTCCCGGACCGTCACGTCCAGGCGGCTGACGAACTTTCCGTGCGCCCCGCCCTGGTAGACGATGGTGTCGTTCCAGACCACCGGATCGTAGATCTCGTCGTGGGTGTGGCCGCTCAGCAGCACGTCGATGCCATCGACCCGCCGGGCGAACTTCTGGTCCATCCCGAAGCCGCCGTGCGAGACGACCACGACGAGGTCCGGATCCTCCTCGGCGCGGATGTCGGCGATCAGCGCGCGGGCTTCTTCTTCCTTGAGCCCGAACTTCCAGTCGCCGGCCGAGCCCAGGATGGAGGAGGTCAGGGCGGTCCAGGGATAGGCGAGGCCGATCACCGCCACCCTGAGGCCGCCCACCTCCCTGATCACGTACTGCGTGAACGCCGGCTCGTCCCACTCCGGATCGGTCACGTTGTACGCGACGATCGGAAACTCGGCGAGATCGATGAGATCGAGCAGGTGCTCCTTGTCGTAGATGAACTCCCAGTTGCCGGGCGCCATGACGTCATAGCCGATGGCGTTCATGATCTTCACCATCGACACGCCCTTGTCGAACACCGACAGCCCCGCCCCGTGCCACGTATCCCCGGCATCGAGCAACAGGGTCCGTCCGGGCTTCTCCGCGCGCAGGCGTTCGATCACCGCGGCCACGTTCGCCATCCCGCCGAGCTTGCCCTGGAGGGCGGCCTTGGCCACGTAGTCGCCCTCGCGGGATTGCCGGCCCCACGGCTTGATCTCGTCGAGATAGCGGTAGTGGAGGGGCCGGAGGTAGGCGTGGACGTCGTTGGTGCCGAGAATGCGGATCTCGACCGGCTCCGAGGCGCCGGCCGCGGAGACGGTGAGCAGGAGCAGCCCGAACAGCGCGAACGGGTGCACGATCCGATGCCGGGCGGCCATGGTCTCGATGCTCGGGGTCTTCGAGGATCGGGGCCTTCGGGGATCAGCAACCGCCCGCCGCGACCTTGACGCCCCGGCTCGTCGCCCAGCGTCCGTGCTGGTTGCACTCGGCGATGACCCAGACCGTTCCTTCGCCTCCGTTGAGGCGAATCTGCGTACCCAGGTACGCCTCCCCGTTCGCCGGCGTGAAGTAGAACTTCCCCTTGATCACGATCGGGTCGTCGAAGTTGAGGATCTGGATGCTCCTGATGTAGTGGTCGTCATCCATCGGATGGTCCATCTCGACCACGATGGGGGCCTGGGCGCCGTCCTCGACCACCGGCGGCAGCGTGACCTTCGGGATGTGCAGCCGTTCCAGATCGGTCAGGGCGTCCGGGTCGGCGGGTAGCTGGATGTTTGCCCGCGCGTCGTTGCCGAGGACCGTCGTCGCATACATGGGGACGGCCACGCCGCCCACCATCGCGTAGCGGAGAAACCGCCGACGGCTGGGATTGCCTCCAATGTTCATCGTCGCACTCCTTCGTTGCCGTATCGGCCCGCGGGGCCGTCCGGCCGCCGGCACGGACAGCGCCGGCCGGCGGCCTGCCCGATGAGCCTTCAGTTCGCCAGGGCCGTCTTCAACGCCTCGGGGCTCGGAACCCAGCGCACCCCGTTGTTCTGGATGCCGGCGTCGAGGTCGGTGGTGATGGTGTCCCAATCCATGGGGTCTGCCGAGGAGGTGTCGATCAGCGTCGCCACCGGCTCCTTCTTCGTGGAGACGACCGCGCGCGTCCCCGCGGGGTCGTAGGCGATGTTGTGCGGCGCGAGTCCGGTGAAGATGTTCTTCACCGCGACGTCCTCCTCGGTGTCGATCACGGTGACGAAGTCCGACTTGCCGCCCTCGTTGGCGAACAGCCCGTACCGCGGATTGGCGGGGTTGAGGTAGAGCCGGTTGGCGTCGGGGCCGGTTTCGATCACCTTCTCCAGGGTCAGGCTCGCCATGTCGAGGACCGCGACCGCCTCGGCCTTGCGCAGCCCCCCGTAGCACTTCGACGAGTCGGCGAGGCAGGTGATGTTTCCGCCGCCGCCCGGGACCTCGATCGTCTTCACCAGCTCCGTGGTGCCGGTGTCGAAGACCGCCACCACGCCCTTGCCGGCCGCGAGGAAGTATTTCCCGTCGGGGGTCATGGCGCCGGCCCTCCCTCCCGGAACCGGGACCATCGCGATCTCCTTGCGGCTTTCGACGTCCACGATGGAGACGCCTCTCGGGTCCTGCTGGCAGGTGCTGAAGATCTTCGAGTCGTCGAAGGTGAACATCGCGTCCCGCGCGCCGTGGCAACCGATCTCGATGATGTCGATCGGGCGCCGGGTGACGGTGCTCAGCAAGGTGAGGTAGCCGTGCTCCTTGTCGAGGATGTTGCCCACCACCGCCAGCGGCCGGGTATAGGCGAAGCCGACGTGCAGCGGGGCGATGACCTTCTTGTCCCCCATGCTCAGGGGGAACTTGTCGACGACCTCGTGGGTCGTGAGATCGATGGTCCAGAACTGGTCCGACTCGAACCGCTGCGACGACCAGACGTAGCGCGCGCCCGGGAGCACCCAGAGGTGATGGTTCCCGGTCTCGCCCATGTCGATCTTCTTGATGGTCTCTCCCGCGTCGTAGTCGACCACGGAGACGGTGGGCTCACCCTGGTTGTCGATGAGGAACAGCCCGTCCATCCCCTGCACCGCGTCCCAGTCCATGCGCAACGTGTTCTGGGGATCGAGAAAGACCAGCGACTGGTACTCCTCCATGCTCATCCCCTCGTGGGGGGCGCCGAACTTCTTCTGCACGTCTCCGGCGCCGGCGGCGCCCATGCCCAGCGCGAGCACGCTCGCGCCCACCAGGATTCGACCGTTGACCTTCATGATCCTTCCTCCCTGTTGCTCCTCCGCTTGCTGCGACCGCGCTTCCCCGCCGGATCCCGGCCCTCGTCCGGCTTCCGGTGCAGGTACGCTCCCATTGCTGCGTTCATACCATCACGAGCTTCCGCCTGGACTCGTTCCAGCCCATGCACAGATACCACAATCCCATCAGGACGATCACGCCGGCCAGGGCCGTCGCCCAGCCGACGTAATCGGGCAGGAAGACGGCTTCGCCCAGACGTTCCGCCTGCCCGCTCTCGGTGAGCCAGACCCTGAAGTACGAGGCGGAGAGCGCGAAGCAGAGCACCGCCACCCAGAGTTTCACGTGCCCCTCGCCGGCCCGCCACAGCGAGCCGGAGGCGCATCCGCCGCTCAACGACATGCCGATGCCGAAGATGAAGCCTCCGAGCAGGCTGCCCAGCCAGAAGCTGTCCCTGACGAAGACCTCCCAGTCCTTGAAATCCGCCCATTTCAGGTAGGTGAAGCCGACGGTGCTGATGACCACGGCAAGCGCCACCGCCTTCGTCGCATCCGCATGGCCGGTCATGAACGGCTCCCGGAACGCCCGCACGAAGCAGAAGCGGGTGCGCTGCATGATGACGCCGATGGCCAGGCCGAAGACGAGAAGTCCCGCGCGGGTGGAATAGTCGAAGCCGTCGTACACCAGGGCGAGGATCAGGCCCGTGGCCAGCACCCCGGCACCCGCCACCGGCTGGAGCCTGCGCCAGGCATCCGACGGACCGGCGGCGCCGAGGCGGCCGGGGCGGGTCATCCATGCCGGCAGCTCGAGGTAGCTGATCTCCCACACCAGCAGCTTGAGGCCGGCGACGGCCCCGGCCAGCAGCCCCAGCATCATCATCGGGCCGGCCAGGGAGAGCGCGCTGGTGGCGCTGAAGAACCCGCCGATGTTGCAGCCGAAGGAGAGCGAGGCGCCGACGCCCATGAGGCTCCCGCCGATCACGCCCTTGAAGAGCTCCCACGGCGGTGCGCCGCGGACCTGGAACTGGCGCGCGAGCAGCGCGGCTGCGCAGGCTCCGCCGATGATTCCGAGGTTGAGAACCGACGTCGAGTAGAGGTGCGGCTCGATGATGAAGGTGTCGGTGACGTCGACGGCGTTCAGGAGCCAGTCGCCCCAGTTCCTCACCCCGTCCGCCACGCTCCAGGGCTTCTCCCAGACGAAGAGCAGGATGCTGAGGACTCCGAACAGGATGCCGCCGACCCACGCCGGCCACTGCCGGCCGAAGAGCGCCCGGTAGCCGGCCGCCAGTGCATGTCCGATCCACCTTGGGCCGGGCGATCCAGGGTCGGACGACTCGGGCGGCAAGCGGGTCTCCGCCGGCTTCATCGCCTGCCCGCCGGACGGTGGAGCTTGCCGGCTCCAGCGCTCGGCCCCGATGCTTCGCGCCGCGTCCGAAGGCCGGAGGCGGCGCGGGCCGGAGCCGGGCCGGCAGCGACGATCCGCAGGACTCGAACGTGGTCCATCATCCCATGCGGTCCCTCTCCTGGCCGCGGCGGCGGACGCGGCGGTGAACAGGTCGAACCCGATGCGTTGCCCCTCGAATCCCTGCCGCATCCTTCCCGACCGGATTCGACCGTACCTTGCCCGACCGAAGAGCCGCAATATCCCGCAAGGCATAATCCCGCAAGGCGGGCCGGTATCGGATGCACCCGCCCGCCTCACCCCGCGGCTCCCGGCTCGCCACGCCGGCACCGGCGCAACACGAGCGCAACCGGGACCGCGGCCAACGTCCAGGCTGCGACGACGGCCGAGCCGACCGCCAGGCCCACTGCGTCGCCGAGCACGCCGGCGGCGATCGGCGCAGTCGCGCTCGCGGCGGTCGTCACCGTGTAGAACAGCCCGAACACCCTTGCCTGCCGTCCCGCGAGCGCGTGCTCCCCGGCGGCGGCGTACAACGCCGAAGAGGTCCCGTTGAGTGCGAGACCGATCGGTGCGAGAAGCACCCAGAGCACGTCCATCGGCGCGAGGACGGCCGCGGCGATCCCGAGCGCCGTGGCCACTTCGGTGACGACGATGGTTCGAATCGTTCCGAGCCTTTCGGCGATGAAGCCGCAGGCGAGCTTTCCGGCCGCGCCGCCGGCGAAGATCAGCATGACCGCGAACCCGACGCGCTCCACCGGCAATCCCTTCTCGACCATCAGGAAGGGGGCCAGCAGCAGGAAGCCGGCACGCGCCGACGCGTCGATGATCGCGATCACGCTGAGCAGGGCGAAGTCGCGACGGCTGGAGATGCCCCAGCCCGGCGGCGCACCGATGGCCGGCGACGCGACGGCGGCCGGCGCGGGCGGGGTCTCACCGGACACGAACCGCTGCAACGACAGATGCACCGCGAGAGCGACGACCGCCATCGCGATACCGCACGATGCCGACGACGTCCGCCAGCCGACCAGTCCGATTCCGATCGCGAGCAGGGCGGGAACGATCGCCTTGCCGGCGTCGCCGGCGAAGTTGTAGACGCCCAGCGCCGAACGCACCCGATCGCCTCGATGCGCGCGGCTCACCAGGCTCGAAGCCAGCGGATGCTGCACGCTTGAGCCGAGCCCCGCCGCCAGCAGTGCGAGGAGCAGGGCCCGGAACCCGTCCGCCTCGGCCAGCAGCAGCCAGCCCACCGAGACACCCAGCGTCCCGAGTGCGAGCAGGCGGCGTTCACCGAGCCGTTCGGAGAGGAGCCCGGCAGGAATCTGCCCTGCCGTCATCGCGGCGTAGAACCCACTCTTCAGCAGACCGGTCTGGGCCAGTGACAGTCCGAACGCCTGCGCCCACAGCGGCAAGAGCACGAGCAATGCTTCGGCCAGACCGTCGTGGGCCGCATGAGTGGTCGAGCACGAGACGAGGATCGGGCGTGACGTGCGGCGATGGATGGAGGCCATGACGGGATGCGAGGCTACGCGGAAGCAGCCGCATCCGCCACGGCGCCGGGTTCGGACCGTCGATCCCTCGAGCTCGTCATCGAACCAGGCTTCGAAGCGACATTGCCGAACAGACCATGAAGGGGGCCGAACGGATCATGAACGGGGCCGAACGGATCATGAACGGGCGCCGGGCCGCGACTCTACCGAGCCGGAAGACCTGCGCCATGAGATGCGCCATGCAGAGCGGTGCCCGCCGCCGATCGTCCCGTTGACTTTCAACCCGCTCACTCCTACCGTTGGCCCTCCTGCGCGTCCGGAGGGAGAGGCGTGCCGGGTTCCGGGACCAGAACACGACCGTCCGCAGACCGGAAAGCCGCCACAGTGCCCAAGCTGCTCGAAGTCGAAAATCTCCGGACCCGATTCCACACCACCGAGGGCACCGTCAAGGCCGTCGACGGCATCACCTACGACGTGAGCGAAGGGGAGACCGTCGCCATCGTCGGGGAGTCCGGCTGCGGCAAGTCGGTCGGGGCGATGTCGATCCTGCGCCTCATCCCGCATCCGCCCGGCGAGATCCTCGAAGGCAGCAGGATCCTCTTCGGCGGCAAGGACCTGCTCACGATGGGCGACGAGGAGATCCGCCACGTGCGCGGCGGCCGGATCTCCATGGTGTTCCAGGAGCCGATGACCTCGCTCAATCCGGTGCTGACCATCGGGTTGCAGCTCACCGAGACGATGATACTGCATCTGGGCCTGAGCCAGCCGGAGGCGGACCGGCGTGCCGTGGAGCTCCTTGGAATGGTCGGCATCGGCGAGCCGGAGCGGCGCCTGAAGCAGTACCCGCACCACTTCAGCGGGGGGATGCGCCAGCGGGTGATGATCGCGCTGGCCCTCTCCTGCAACCCCCGGCTCATCATCGCCGACGAGCCCACCACCGCGCTCGACGTCACCATCCAGGCCCAGATCCTGGAGCTGATGCGCAACCTCACCAAGCAGATGGGGGTGGCGCTGATCGTGATCACCCACAACCTCGGCGTGGTGGCGCGCTACGCCGAGCGGGTCATCGTGATGTACGCGGGCAAGATCGTGGAGTCGGGGACCGCGGACCAGATTTACCACAATCCGCGCCACCCCTATACCATCGGGCTGCTGAACTCGGTGCCGCGCATGGACCTGCGCCGGGGAGGCAAGCGCCTGGTGCCGATCGAAGGCCAGCCGCCGGATCTGACGCGGCTCGACGGCGGCTGCGCGTACCGGCCGCGCTGCCGGTGGGCGGCCGATGCCTGCGCGCGGTCGATCCCGCCGCTCGAAGCGGTCGGGGACGGCCAGATCGCCGCCTGTCTTCGCAGCGGCGAGCTCCATGCGGAGGAGGCGGGCGGAACGTGAACGATCGAGCCGCCGCCGCGCCGTCCGCCGCCTCCGGCCCCGCCGCCTCCGGCCCCGCCGCCAAGGGCGCCGTCGCCGAAGGCGCCGTCGCCAAAAGCGACGCGGTTGCCAGAGGCGAGACCCTGCTCGAAGTCCGAAACCTCCGGAAGTACTTCCCGGTCACCGAGGGGCTGGTGTTCCAGAAGACCGTCGGCAACGTCAAGGCGGTCGACGGGGTGAGCTTCGACATCAGGAAGGGCGAGACCCTCGGCCTGGTGGGGGAATCGGGCTGCGGCAAGACCACGACCGGCCGTTGCGTGCTCCAGCTCGATCGGCCCACCTCGGGGGAGATCGTGTTCGAGGGCGTCCACCTCGAACGGCTCTCGAACAAGGAGCTGACCCCCTGGCGGCAGAAGGTCCAGGTCATCTTCCAGGACCCGTACAGCTCGCTCAATCCCCGCATGAAGGTCGGCTCGATCCTGGACGAGCCGATGCGCATCCACGGCGTGGAGCCCGATCCGCACCGGCGCAACCGCCGGATCGCCGAGCTCCTCACCGTCTGCGGGCTGCCGGCGAAGTTCGCGGACCGCTACCCGCACGAAATGAGCGGCGGCCAGCGCCAGCGGGTGGGCATCGCCCGCGCGCTCAGCCTGAACCCCGAGTTCATCATCTGCGACGAGGCGGTGTCGGCGCTCGACGTGTCCATCCAGGCGCAGGTCATCAACCTGCTCGAGGATCTGCGCGAGGAATTCGAGCTGACCTACCTTTTCATCGCGCACGACCTGAGCGTGGTGCACCACCTGTGCGACCGGGTGGCGGTGATGTACCTGGGGAAGATCGTCGAGCTGGCCGAATCGGACGATCTCTTCGACAATCCGCTGCATCCGTACACCCGGGCGCTGCTGTCCGCGGTGCCGATCCCGGACCCCCGGGTCGAGGCGCAACGCGCGCACCAGACGCTCAAGGGCGAGGTGCCGAGCCCGCTGAACCCGCCCTCCGGCTGCGTGTTCCACCCGCGTTGCGCCATGGCCGTCGAGGGTTGCCGCACCGAGGTCCCCGCGTTGCGCGAGCTGCGCCCGGGCCACTGGGTGGCGTGCCCGGAAGTGTCGTGAGACGCGGGTCTCGAACAACGCCGCCGTGGGGCATCGGCGGCAGGCCGGCGAGAGGCTGGCCGCGCACCGGGGTCCCGGTGTCGCGCGGGTCGTGCCCCGGCCACCGGGCGGCGTGCCCGGCGGCGGCGTGAACCGAAGGTCTGAAAAGTGCCGCCGACGGATCGGCGGCATCACCATCGAAACGCAACGGAACTGCAACCAGCCCATGAGGAGGAGCAAGCAATGAAACGCTACATACGGGGCTTCGGAGCCAGGACCCTCGCCTCGGTGCTGCTCGGCGGCGCCGTGGGGGTCGGTCTCTGCGCCCAGACCGCAACCGCGGACACCGCCCAGCGGGGCGGAACCCTGGACTTCGTCGTGGCCGGCGAGGCGCCCTCGAAGGACGGGCACCGGGAGACGACCTACGCCGTCATCCACCCCTACGCCCCGTTCTACAGCCTGCTGATCCGGGTCAACCCGGACAATCCGCAGTCCTCGGACTTCGTCTGCGACCTCTGCGTCGGAGGCATCCCGGAGCCCACCAACGGCGGCAAGACGTTCACCTTCCGGATCAAGGAGGGCGTGAAGTTCCACGACGGGACGCCGCTGACCGCCCAGGACGTCAAGGCCACCTACGACAGGATCATCTTCCCGCCCGAGGGCGTGCCCAGCGCCCGCAAGGCGTTCTTCAACATGGTGGACTCGGTCGAGGCCCCCGACGACACCACCATCACGTTCAACCTGAAGTTCCCCTCCGGCGCCTTCCTGCCGGCGCTGGCCACGCCCTTCAACTGGATCTACAGCAAGAAGGATCTGGACGCGCACGGCTACGACTGGCACAAGGACAACGTGAACGGCTCCGGACCGTTCAAGTTCGTCCAGCACCAGCCGGGGGCGTTCGTGGAAGGGGTGCGCAACGACGACTACCACCACGAGGGGCAGCCGCACCTCGACGGCTTCAAGGCGATCATCGCCAAGAAGATGTCGGTGCGCATCCAGGCGATCCGGGGCAACCGGGCCGCGATCGAGTTCCGGGGCTTCCCGCCGAAGGCGCGCGACGATCTGGTCAACGCGCTGGGCGACAAGCTCAGGGTGCAGGAGAGCGACTGGAACTGCGTGCTGCTCTTCACCTCGAACCACGCGCGCAAGCCCTTCGACGACCCGCGGGTGCGCCGCGCCCTGACCCTCGCGGTGGACCGCTGGGGCGGCTCGAAGTACCTCTCGCGGATCGCGATCGTGAAGACGGTGGGCGGGGTGGTGTTCCCCGGGCACCCGCTGGCCGCGAGCGAGGAAGAGCTGGTGCAGCTCGCCGGCTACGGCCGCGACATCGAGGCATCGCGCGCCGAGGCGAGGCGCCTCCTCGAAGAAGCGGGCGCGACCGATCTCACGATCGACTACAACAACCGAGACGTGGACCAGCCCTACAAGGTCGTCGGCACGTGGCTCATCGACCAGTGGGCGAAGATCGGGGTCAAGGCCGAGCAGCACGTGCGCCCGACGCCGCAGTTCTACGCGGCGTTGCGCAAGTCGCACGAGTACGACGTCTCCATCGACTTCAACTGCCAGTCGGTCATCAACCCCATCGCGGACGTGACCAAGTTCCTCGGCAGCTCCGGGAACAACTACGGGCAGTATGAAGACCAGGTGCTGGAGGACATCTACGCCAGGCTCGCGCGCGCCCCGACGGTGGACGAGCAGCGCGCCGTCATGCGCGAGTACGAGAAGCGGGCGCTGGACGAGATGGCCCACATGGGCATCTCCCTGTGGTGGTACAAGATCAACCCCCATCGCTCCTACGTGAAGGGGTGGAACATCGCGCCCAGCCACTACTTGAACCAGCAGCTCGACAACGTCTGGATCGACAAGTCGCTGATGTAGGGCGCACGCCCTTCGGGAGCCGGCGCCCCCCGACCGTGGGGGCGCCGGCGTGACCCCCCCGGCACGGCACCATGTACCAATACGTCGTCAAGCGCCTGCTCCTCATGATCCCGACCCTGATCGGGGCGGCGTTGCTCGTCTTCTTCCTGCTGCGGCTGCTCCCCGGCGACGTCTGCGAGGTCCGCCTCGCCGGCACCGGGCTGTTCGCCTCGCAGGAGGACATCGACATCTGCCGCAAGGAGCTCGGCCTCGACGACCCGCTCCACAAGCAGTTCATCGCCTTCGCCGGCGGCTACTTCACCGGCGACCTCGGAAAGTCGATGTGGACCGGCCAGCCGGTCGTCCACGAGATCCAGGTGCGCTTCAAGCTCTCCTTGCAGCTCGCGATCATGTCCACCCTGGTGGCGGTGATCATCGCGCTGCCGCTGGGCATCCTCTCGGCGGTCAAGCAGGACACCTGGATCGACTACACGGTGCGGGCGTTCAGCATCGCGGGCATCGGCATCCCCTCGTTCTGGCTCGGCATCATGATCATCCTGGGGCTGCTGATCGTCACCCAGGCATGGTTCGGGGCGGGCTGGATGCCCCCCATCAACTACGTCTCCCCCTTCGAGGATCCGCTCGGCAACCTCGCCCAGCTCATCTGGCCGGCCCTCGCCACCGGCTACCGCTACTCCGCGGTCGCCACCCGCATGACCCGCTCGGCGATGCTCGAAGTGCTGCGGGAGGACTACGTGCGGACCGCCCGCGCGAAGGGACTGATCGAGCGCGTGGTCATCAACCGGCACGCGCTCAAGAACGCCCTGCTGCCGGTGGTGACGATCATCGCCATCGAGTTCGCCTTCCTCATGGGCGGGCTCGTGGTCACCGAGCAGGTCTTCAACCTGAACGGCCTCGGCAAGCTGTTCGTGGACTCGGTGGGGAACCAGGACTTCGCGCTGACCCAGCATCTCGTGATGCTGGTGGTGCTGATCTTCGTGATGACGAACCTGGTGGTGGACATCCTCTACGCGTGGCTCGACCCGCGCATCCGTTACAGCTAGGAGATGCCCGTGGCGACACCCCAAGCCTTCATCGACACCGGCGCGCTCGACGAGCTGAAGAAGCCGCTGGGCGAACGGCTGTGGACCCTCGCCCGCAAGCAACCGCTGGGGACCGCGGGGGCGCTGGTGGTGATCGTCATGGCCTTCGCCGCCACGTTCGCGGACGTCCTCACCCCCTACGACCCCGTGGTCAACTCGCTGGAGGACATGCTCACCCCCCCGAACGCCGAGTTCGCCATGGGCACCGACGAGTTCGGCCGCGACATCCTGACCCGCGTCCTCTTCGGTGCGCGCACCGCGCTGTTCATCGGGCTGGTCGCCGCATTCCTCGGCGCGACCGTCGGCCTGGTGCTCGGGGTCGCGAGCGCCTACTTCGGGGGGCTGTTCGACCTGATCGTCCAGCGCATCGTGGACGTCTTCCTCGCCTTCCCGCTCATCATCATGGCGCTGGCGGTGGTCGCGACCCTGGGGCCGGGCGTCCAGAACGTGATCATCGCGATCACCGTTCCCTTCATTCCGCAGTGCGCGCGGGTGGTGCGGTCGAGTGCGCTCTCGATCCGCGAGATCCCCTACGTGGACGCGGCGCGGGCGCTGGGCTACAGCCACACGCGCATCATCCTGCGCCACATGGCCCCCAACGTGATGGCCCCCTTCCTCATCATGCTGACCTATTTCGTCGGCCAGGCCATCCTGCTCGAAGCGGTGCTGTCCTACCTCGGCATGGGCGTGCAGGACCCCACCCCGGCCTGGGGGCTGATGCTCAAGGGCGGCGCGGAGGAGTTCCTGGAGAGCGCGCCGTGGCTGTCGATCTTCCCGGGGCTCGCGATCACCCTCGCGGTGTTCGGCTTCAACCTCTTCGGCGACGCGCTGCGGGACATGCTCGACCCGAAGCTGCGCTCGCGCTGACCCCCGCCCGGCCGCCGCCGCCCGCGGCAGGGCGGGACAACCTCGTCATGGCAATCGATCCCACGTAGATCGAGGCGCTCGTCTTCGACCTGTCAGGCGGCCAGCATCTCGTTGAGCTTTCGCTCCCACTCGTCTTCGTCGACGATCTCGAAACGCATCGCCTTGCTCTGCATCGCAGGCACGAACTTCGCCCAGTCCGTCTTCTTAGCGTGTTCCGTGCAGATGTCGAAAATGGACCGTTTGTAGTCCGTATCCTTGGACAGCTCGAGGTGAACGCCCTTCGTTTCCATCACGAAGACTTGATGGAACTCGTCGCCGGTGTCGGGGTCGTCCGGTTTGAGTGCGAGCACGAAGTCCGCGTAGATGCGCCCCGGTTTCCACCCTTGTACGAAATAGTCCTGCCGAGCGCGGTTGCGGTACCAGAAGAACAGTCGTGCCTGCTTGTCCAGACAGGTGGCGACCTTGTTCTCCAGGCCGTTGAGCTCCGTCTCGTCTATCCGATCGAACAGGCTTGCCTGGTAGGGCGTCCCGTCCTCGCGGTTTGCTCGGCGCGTCATTGCCGTTTCGATCTTCGTCGGCAGCTTGTTGAAGCCCATGTCTTCCGCGATGACGATGAACCGCATGGTGCCCGATTCCAGCAGTTTCCGAAACACGCCCTGGCAGAGCCGATCGCGCTCGGTATCCAGGTGCCTGCGCAGTGCTTCCAGGATGAAGAGGTAGTTGGCGGCCACTTGCCCTGCCGGATGCTTCCTCGAGAGGGCTTCGAAAACATCCCTGGACAACTTCGCCGCACGCCAAGGGTTGGGAACGGTATCTCCCAAGTGGCTGGCGGCGAAGTAATGGTCGATGACGCCTTCTTCAACGGGCAGCCCTTGGGCGTCCGGGTCCTCGAACAGCGCATCCGCATCCAGTCCCGCCCGCAAGGCGAGGTCCCGGCGTCCAATCGTGCCCAGTTCGAGATCGAGGAGCGCCTCGACGTTCGCTTCCTTCCAAGGCACGCGGGAGAGGATGTCTTCCTCGAAGTGAACCAGGCGCCAGTTGCCGTCCTCCTTCACCATGAACGCCGGCAGCACAAGGTCCCGGGTGGATCGGCGGAAACGGCGGCGCTGCATTGTCACGACAAGGTCGCCGGTCTGCCCATCCCCGTCCGTTTGGCTCACCATTTTGCCTTCGAGGCCCTGCAAGCCCTCCATGCCGAAGCCGCGCCGCACGTCGGCCAGCAAGTCCTGTCCCCGGCGCTGGAAGCAGAACACATAGCTTTCGTCCAGGATCCGAACGTGGGTCTTCCTGGCATAGGGCTGACGAAGAATGCGACCCACTAGCTGCGTGAGCGCGGTCCTGGCGCTCGGATTGGTGAGGATGGCCAGCACATAGGCGAAGGAGCAGTCCCATCCTTCCTGCAGGGCTTGCTTGGTGATGATGAAGCGTATCGGGCAGTCGCGGGAGAGCAGGCCGCCCACTTCGTCCACTTCCTTGAGTTCATCACGCCCGCTGGTCTTGATGGCGACGTGCTCCGGACCGATGCCGGGATGCGTCAGCAGATAGTCGCGGGCGTCGTCGGCATGGATGAAGCCGGCGCCGCGCTGATCCTTGCCGGTGCGCTCTACCTGGATGAGGCAGATGGGCCGAATGTAATCGCCGGTCTCCGCTTCGTATCGCCGCGCTCTGGCCTCCAATGCGTTGCGATGCTCCACCGCCGCAAGCAGTGTGTCCTGCCAGCCGGGGCTTGCCTTGTTCATGATGTTGAGATCGAGCTTGATCATCTCCTCCCGATTCAGGGCTTGGCCGGTGATCTCCACCAGCACGTTGGCGCCCTTGGGCGGCGTCGCCGACAGCTCGACGATCATGCAAGGATTGAAGCCTTCAAGGGTGGACTTTGCGTTGTGACTGTATGCCTTGTGTCCCTCGTCCAGAACGATGAGCGGGGCCAGGATCCGCAGAGTGTTGCCAAGCGACGTCTTTACTTGACGGTTCCAGCCATCGACAGGATCGAAGGCGTCCAGGTTCGGGAATTCCTCCAGCAGCGCTTCATGGCGTTTGCCATCGTCTTCGTTCGGAAAGAACGCATCGAAGCCGCCGCTGTCGCGGAACATCCTAAGCTGCTCTTTGGTTTTCCGAGCGGCGGACGGCAGCATCAGCAGCAGCACGCACAAGCTTTCCTTTACATCCTGCGGGCGAAAACGATCCGTCTTTTCCAGCACCAGCGTGCGGTTGGCGGATGCCATGTCCAGTTGTTGCCGGTAGGGATGGTCGCGGTCCTTCAGGGCCATTAGCGTCTGGTTGTATATCTGCGTGGTGGGCACCACCCACAACACCAATCCCGTATTGCCACGGCGGAAGTGGCGATTGATCAGATCGATCACCTTCACTGCCAATAGCGTCTTGCCGCCGCCGGTGGGTATCTTCAAACAGAAACAGGGCAATGGATGGCCGAGGCCGTTGCGGCGAGGAAAAAAGGAGCTTGTCTTGCCGGCCGCCCGCCAGGCCGGCTCTATCCAATCCATCGTCTGGGCCGGATCCATGGCCACGACCCTGTCGCGCCACGAAGCGAGCTGATCGAGGAATTGGCGTACCTCGGCAAGGGTTTGCTTTTGGTACTCCTTGAGAATCATCGCGACAGCTTCTCGATCCTTTCGTAGATCTCGAACGGTAGCTGCTGGAATGCGATGCGATTCTGGCGGAGGAAATCGGCATCCACGTACTTCGTGGGCGCGAATACGATCTTCCGGCGTTGGCCGCGGGAGAGCTTCTTGGCCAAGCTCTTCGTGAGCGCCATGTCCTGGAGCTCATCGATCCGCTCGGAGTAGAGCAGATACACATCGAACCGGCTGCTCTTCCCGGCCAGCCATCGATCCTGCTTCGCCTTGCCCGGCTCGAACGGCTCACCCGTGGCGGTGAAGAACACGTAACCGGCGAGCTTTTGCCAGCTCGGCAACTTCTTGCCGGAAAGCAAGGAGGTTCGTTGCATCGCCTCGCCAAGGGCGAAGTAGCTGAAGGTGCCGCCGAGCCCTTGCTTCAAGTGTTCGTCCCTGGCGTCAGGTACGCCCTTGATGACCCGTCGCACGCGCTGTGCAGTGATGTCTTCCGCATAATCTTCGCATTCGATCAACAGAAAGCGTCGGCTGCCGCCATCCTGCCTGTTCAACGCCAGCACCGCGTGCGCCGTGCTGCCGGAACCGGCGAAGGAGTCCAGGATGACGTCGTCGCCCGAGGTGACCGTCTCGAACAAGCGGCGCAGCACGCGCTCGTCCTTCGGGTATTCGAACTGTGCGCCTTTCGGGAGGATGCGCACCAGCGCTTGATGGGCGGCACGGCGATCTTGATAGAAGACGCTGGTGAGCACTTGGTGGTCCGTCTCGTGCAGGTAGCGCTTGAGGTTGGGCACCCGGGTTTCGTCTTCGCCGAAGTGGATCCGGTTGTCTGCAATCGCCTTCTGCATGGCATCCGCCGAAGGAAACACCCAGCCTCTGGCCGGCACCTTGACCGGCTTGCCGGTTCGGGGATGAAGCACCTCGTAGGTCGGCCCGCCGCCGCCGGGCCAGGAGACGTCGCCGGCGAAGTACACGCCCTTGGCGTCGATCCAGTGGTAGTGGCGGTGCGCCCACGCCTTGTGCTTCTTGTCCAGCGACGCGAACCACGCCTTGAGATCGTCGGACGCCGCAGCGAAGTCGCCATCCCGCTGCGCCACGAACTCGCCTGCCTTTCGCCGCACTTCGTCCGTGCCCTCCTTGAACGCCCGCCAGCGATTGCCGTTGGCACGTAGCGACTCCATGCGCCGTGCGTAGCAGAGCACGTAGTCGTGTCCGACGGAGATGAAGCGGGCATCGTTCTTGCCCGTGCCCTCCCACACGAACGATCCGACGAAGTTCTCCTCGCCGAACACCTCGTCCATCAACAGGCGCAGCCGGTGAACTTCGTTGTCGTCGATGGAGACGAAGATCGCGCCGTCGTCGCGCAGCAGTTCGCGCAAGAGCTTCAGCCGCGGCAGCATCATGCAGCACCACTTGTCGTGCCGCGTCAGGTCGTCCGCGTCCACCACCTTGCCCAGCCACTCGCGCATCATCGGCGAGTTCACGTTGTCGTTGTACGCCCAGCCTTCGTTGCCGATGTTGTATGGGGGGTCGATGTACACACATTTCACCCGCCCGTGGTAGGTAGGCAGCAGAGCCTTCAGCGCCAAGAGGTTGTCGCCGTGGACGATGAGGTTGTCGTCCAGGCTCGGTTTCCTGCTCAAACCGTTGCGCCGCACCGCCGTCAGCGCATGGTACGGTGCGGCCAGGTGGAAGTTCTCCACCAACGCCTTGCCCTTGAAGCGCAATGACGGCATGTCGGCTCCGTGCCACCGGAGGGCGGCAGCCGAACGCTACGCTGCCGACGCTGGAAGCGTAGCACGGGGCCGGCAGGGCCAACCACCGTTCAAGCCTGCTCGCCCAGGGTCGTTTCATTCTGTCCCGCGAGGGAGCCGATGAGTCCTGACGGCACTCAACACATGTGTTGACTGGAAATCCGTTTCGTCCTATTCTCGCGGTACTACGGGACCGGCTCGGGAACGGCTCCCCACGAGGGCTTACGGTCGTTACTGCATAATAGATTGATTTTATTGGGGAAATCCTTCATGAACAGCTCTTGTGATCAACCTCTTGAAGTAAGGAGAACAATTCATGAATTCGCGTCAGTTGAAACGATGGCTGAAGAAGCACGGCTGCACCTTCCACACGCATCAGGGCGGTAGTGGCCACCAAACCATTCGGCGCGGTCACTTGACATCGCAGCTACCGATGCACGGTTCGCGCAGGCAGTTGGGCACCAAGCTCATTGCGAAGATCAAGAAGGACCTGGAATTGAACTGATGCTGTCCTATCCAATCAAGCTTGAAGAGGATGACGGGACCATGATGGCCACGTCACCCGACTTCCCGGAGCTCACGACCTTCGGCGACGATCGGGACGAAGCGGTTGTCCGCGCGGTCGGGGCGCTGGAGGAGGCAATCGCGGCCCGTATCCACGATGGCCAGGATATCCCGCCACCCTCCAGGGGCAACACCTGCGCCACGCTGCCGACCCTCACTGCGGTCAAGGTGATTCTCTACCGGGGCATGAGGGAGCAAGGCATCGGCAAGGCGGAGCTGGCCCGGCGCCTCGGCTGGCATCTGCCGCAGGTCGATCGCGTACTGGACGTGCAGCACCGCTCTCGACTCGACCGGATGGAAGCTGCCTTGAGGGCCATCGGGCGGCGCCTGGAGGTGATCGTCAGAGATGACACCTCGATGACGGTGTAGTCGAAAATGGAGGCGCCTCGATTTCGCGGCCACTCGATCCTTCGGGGAGGCCTCTCCCATGCCGAAATCAGGACCGCTCCCCGTTCCCACGGACCCTCCCTCGGCAGGTAGCAAGCCGGAGGGCAGGCTCCGCCCCCGCACCACCAGGCCGATCCGGGTGTCGCGCTCGCGGCTCTTGTACGCGGACCCCCAGCTACTTCGCGCGTCGAGCCTGACTCCGGCCGGATAGTCGTCACCCGGTTCCTGCGCATTCCCGGCCGGGCTGCCCGGAATGGCGCGGATGCCGCGCGCGACGTCGTCGCGCGCCTCCGGTTCGAAGTCCCGCGCGATGCCTGTACGTGCGGACTCGCCCGCACCATCGCATGCCTCCCGCCGGAGACCGCGGCGGAGACCCTCGGCTTCTCGTTGACTTTCCGCACATCGGCTCCTGCCGTCGCCCTTCCCGCGCGCCCTGTGGGAGAGTACGGGTTGCAAATAGGAATGATTTAGATTTAGATTTCCACGTGGCCAACCCCGGAATCCCCGGGCGCCGTCACCGCCGCATCCATGTTGCGGCATGCATTCCACCGATCGCCAACGAAGGAGCATTCCCATGAAACACCGACTCGTCCATCTCCCCCTCGCGCTCGCCGCGACGACGTTCTCCGTCTCCGCCACCGCCGCGCTGGAGCCGGCCACGCAGACCTACGTGAACATCGCGCACGCGGTGTACGAGGACTCCCTGATCGGCGCGCGCAAGATGCAACAGGCTCTTGGCGCGTTCCTCGACGCCCCCTCCGCCGACACCCTGGAGCAGGCGCGCAACGCCTGGGTCGAGGCCCGCGTGCCCTACCAGCAGACCGAGGTGTACCGCTTCGGCAACCCCGTCGTCGACGAATGGGAAGGCAAGGTGAACGCATGGCCGCTCGACGAGGGCCTGATCGACTACGTCGACGCAGCCGCCTACGGCTCGGAGAGCGAGGAGAACACCTTCTACGCCGCGAACGTCATCGCGAATCCGGCCCTGACGGTGGCCGGGCGCACCATCGACGCCGGCGCCATCGACGCGGACCTGCTCCGCTCCCTGCACGAAGTCGACGAGGTCGAGGCGAACGTCGCCACCGGATACCACGCCATCGAGTTCCTGCTCTGGGGACAGGACCTCAACGGCACCGGCCCGGGGGCGGGACAACGCCCGGCCACGGACTTCATGCCCGGCGCGGACTGCACCGGCGGCCACTGCGAGCGGCGGCGCGCGTACCTCGTGGCCGCCACCGATCTGCTGATCGCGGATCTGGAGGAGATCGTGGCCGCGTGGGGTCCGGGCGGAGAGGGGCGCGCGACGCTGGATGCACTGCCGGCCACCGGGCAGGTCGCGGTGATGCTGAACGGGATGGGCAGCCTCTCCTACGGCGAGCTGGCCGGGGAGCGCATGCAGCTCGGCCTGATGCTCCACGACCCCGAGGAAGAGCACGACTGCTTCTCCGACAACACCCACAACTCGCACTACGACGACGCCCGGGGCATCTACAACGTCTACCACGGACGCTACACCCGCATCGACGGCAGCGTGGTCGAAGGTCCGAGCCTTGCCGCTCTGGTCCATGCGGCGGCCCCGGACGTGGACGCCGAGATGCGCACGAGGCTCGACGCCACCGCCGCCGCCATGCAGCGCCTCAAGGACACCGCCGACTCCGGCGCGATGGCCTACGACCAGATGCTCGGCGAGTCCAATCCCGAGGGGAACACCATCGTCCAGGAGGCCGTCGACGCGCTCAAGGCCCAGACCCGGACCATCGAGCAGGCGGCGGTGGCGCTGGGCGTCGAGAGCCTGGAGATCGAGGGCTCCGACAGCCTGGACGACCCGGAGGCGGTCTTCAAGTAACTCAAGTTTCGGGATTCAAAATGCCTGAATCAGGCGATGGGTTCCCGCTTTCGCGGGAATGACGGCCAGCCTGAAAGCAACGCATCTCGCTGAAATGACGTCATTCCCGCGAAAGCGGGAATCCATTTCGGTCAGCGAATCCCGAAACTTGAGCAAGTAAGGCGCCGACGAGGCTGCACGAGCCACCACGAAGAAGCACGCCCCGGATGCGCCGCCGTCCGCCCCCGGCCCCGCCGCGGTTGTCCAGGCCCCGGCGGGGCCCGCGTTTCCGGGCGTCAAGCGGACGGTGGCCGGCCGGAGCCGCCCATGCTCAACCGGTCTGGGACTGGATGTAGTTCTCGATGCCCATCTTCCCGATGAGCTCGAGGTTCGTCTCGAGCCAGTCCACGTGGGACTCCTCGGATTTCAGGATCCCGTCGAACAGATCCCGGGAGACGTAGTCGCCGGCCGCCTCGCAGAAGGCGATGGCGTCGCGAAGCACGGGCATCGCCGCCATCTCGAGGGCGAGGTCGCATTCGAGCATCTCCTTCACGTCCTGTCCGATGAGCAGCTTGCCGAGGTCCTGCAGGTTGGGGAGGCCATCGAGGAAGAGGATCCGGTCGATGAGGGCCTCGGCATGCTGCATCTCGTCGACCGACTCCGCTCGCTCGTGCTTCGCGAGCTCCGACAGGCCCCAGTCCTGGAACATCTTCGCGTGCAGGAAGTACTGGTTGATGGCGGTCAGCTCGTTCTTGAGCACTTGATTGAGCAGATCGTTGATTTTCGGGTCGCGCGGCTTCATGGCGGAGCTCCACGGATGGGGAGCCGGAATCGTCTCGCCCCATCCGATCCGATGTCAAGGCCGATTGCGGAATCATTTTATAATATTCCTCGTTGTAATATGCTGATTATCATCGTTTTTTCACCACATGGACCATGAATTCCATTATTGGGAATGAGACCCGTTCTCGATAATTCGGGAATCTCCACCGACCTCGATGAACGCCCGAGGCTTCGCGAAACAGCCGGGGCGAGGGAGCCTGCACGGGAACGGGACAGGACCCGCGGCGGCGTGCGGCAAGGCGCGGATGCGGCAACGCTGCTCCAAGGCAGCGGTCCGCCGCCGGCTCGCGTGGCGAGGAGCCGGCACGTCCGGGCGCACCGGCCCTGAAATTTCTGTTGCGAATCCGAATAATTCCCATTTACACTCCAGCCCTGTTCCTCGAATCGGCCCGGACCATGTACGTCTGCCTGTGCAATCGCGTGACCGATCGACAGCTCGTCGAGGCAGCCGCCGAGCTCGCTTTCGAGCCGGGGGCGGAGGGTGCGTCCGCATTCGCGGAGCGGGTCGCCGACCGGCTCGGCGCGGGCCTCGGATGCGGCTCGTGCCGGAACTTCGCGGTCGATCTCGTCGAGCAGGCGGTCGCGAGACAGACCTCGGTCATACTCCCCGATCGCGAAGGGAGCTCGCTCGGGCTCGACTTCCTGCCGGGCCGGCGCGGCGACCCGGCGTACCGACGCCTCCCCATCGGCGGCAAGGACGCCGTTCTTGCCTTCCCGGGCGCAGGAGGCGGACGCCGGGCCTGAGACGCCCCGGAGCCGCATCCGGCGCCGGGGGTGAAGCGCCGGCAACGTGCGGCTCGATTCGCAAACCCGTCCCCGTCAGGGACCGCCTTCGGATCCGGCGGTCGCGACTCGATGGATCCCGGTGATGAACGAGGAGAGCCCGGCGCTGCGCAGCGGGACGAAGGGCTTGGCCGTGCGCTTGCAGAACTGCTTGGCGAGCAGGCAGGCGCCGTGGCTCACGCAATCCACCGGACACAGGACCGCGTCGGCCTGGCCGACGATGCGGGCGAGCCGTTTCTCGCTGTCGTCGATGCCGCCGTCGTGATGGATGAGCTGGCCGTTCAGCCGTTCGACGAGTGCGCGGAAGTGGCCGATGATCCCGGTGCGTCCCCCCACGTAGGCGATCCGGCGTCCGTGCAGATCGATGGACGCCCGGGAATCGCCGCTTCCACCGCCATCCGTCCCGTGGAGGTCCGAGTGCAACATGCCCTCCAGCGCCTTGCACTCCGCGCCGAGCTCCCGGACCGTGGAAGCCATGTCGTCGTGGGCGAGTCGCAGCTTCGCGAGCTCGCGCTCGGCGTCCAGGCACCGCTGCACTTCGGTTCGATTGGCCCGGCCGGCCTCTTCCAGCTCCGCCGTCAGCGCCTCGTTCCGGGCCTGCAATCTCCGATGCGCTGCGCCCTGCTCGAGCTCGCGGATGCGAGCCTCGGCCTCGGCCAGACGCTGTTCGGCCACGTGCGCAGTTTGTGCCCGGGATTCCAGCCTCCGAACCTCGGTGGCATGCCGTTCGACCATCCGCCGGGTCTCGGCTTCGTGCTCCGACAACCGCTTCCTGGCCGCGGCCAGATCCTCGGACAATGCCTCACGCTCGCCCTCCAGCGCGTTCAGTCTGCGGATATCTCCCCGGTTGGAGGCGCCGACCAGGTGCGAGAGCATGTGCACGTCACCGAATGCCTGCATGGTGAGGGCTTCGGTGGCCAGCGGGTGGGTCATCAACGCCCAGTACGGCCCCGGCACGTCGCCCTTGGCGAGGGACGCCGTCCAGAACGCGCGCAGCTCCTCCTCGGATTCGAGCCGGCGGCAGGCCGCGACCGCGGTGCGGTACTTCCGATCCAGCAGCTTCTGCATCGACTTCGCCACGCGCCCGGGCTCCGCCGCGAGCTTCACGAAGTAGCCGTGGACCTCGTATTCGGCCGCCTCGGGGGAAAGGCGGAGGCCGGCCTTGCCGGCGATCTTGCGAAGCTCCGCGAGGCTGAGGCACGTCCCGCAGATCGAGCAGTGGTAGCCGGACCAGATCTCCCACAGCCGGCGCCGGCCCCCGTGGTCGTGGAGCCCGGCGGCGGCTCCGCCGGTGGCGACCGCCGGCTCCGGGAGCCGCCTTTCCGTGCAACCGGTGGGGATTTCATGCACGGCGTCCCTCGGCGCCATGACTTCGCCGATCGCGGCCGCCAGCTCCGGGAACCGCCTTTCGGCGCGACCGGTGGGGACGTCACACATGACGTCCCTCGCTGCCATGACTTCGCCGGTTGCGACCGCCGGTTCCGGGAACCGCCTTTCGGCGCAACCGGTGGGGATTTCGCACATGACGTCCCTCGCCTCCGTGGTGCGGCCGATACCCGGAGCGGTCGTCCGGGCTCTTTCCGATGCACCCGGCTTCGTCCGGCGCCCGCGGCCGGATCGCAGGCGCCATCTTCCGGTAGGTCCGGGAGGCCGTGAGAAGCAGCTCCATCAACACTTTCGGATCGACGTTTCGCCGGATGAGCATGTTTCCACCCCTTCGATGACCGTCCGGAACCCCGGATTCGGGTCGACCGTTCCCGGGTGCCCGTTCGCCCGCCGCCTCCCGGCCGCCGGGGCCGCCGGCCGCCATCCGCCCCGACCGGCGTTCGAGCGATACGGGCGGGCGCGAAGGAAGATCGTCACGAACGGGCGCATGGGCGGGTTATCGCATATCTCGATGGTAATCGCAAATACAAATCATTCTTGTTCGCGTTTGCAAGCGCAGTTCCACTGGAGAGGACATCCACGGCCGATGCAGGGAGGCCCTGCATCCGGCGGCGCCCTGCCGGGCAGGGGTCCCTACTACGCAGGAGCCTCTGCGCAGCAGGAGATGAAATCTCCTATTGCAAATAGGAATGATTTACATTTATACCCTCACCATGAATGCACCCATGGTCTCGAAGGCAAGCGCCCCGGGTGCGCGGACGCCGCATCCGCCGCGCGCTGAACGCCGGTGGTCCTGCACGGGCCTCTCGGGGACCGGCCTTCGCGGCAGTCCATGGCCACGGTGGCGATCACCGAGGGCGAACGCCCTCGCCGTAGCGGGACTGATCGCGACGGCGGCGGCGACGGCGCACGCCGCGCCGGACCCGGACGAACGGGCCGCGATCCTCGCCCCCGCGAGCCGGTTCGATGCCGCCGAACGATGGGAGCGCCTGTCGGGCGGCAGCGCGACGAACCGGCGGCGGTTCGACCGGGACGCCTTCTCCCAGCCCTCGGCCAACATCTCGTTCGAAGCGCGCGCCGAGTTCGCGATCGGCAACGCCCTGTTCCGCCGGCTGTGGGTGACGGCGCCGAGCTCCACCCGCAGCGCCGACGGCCTCGGGCCGCTCTACAACGCCCGTGCGTGCCAGCGCTGCCATCTCAAGGACGGGCGCGGCCATCCCCCGGAGAACGCGCAGGACAGTACGGTGTCGATGCTGATCCGGCTCTCGGTGCCGCCCCGCACCGAGGCGGAGCGCGCCCGGCTCGCCTCGGGCCGCGAAGCGGTCATCCCCGAGCCCACCTACGGGACGCAGCTCCAGGACGTCGCGGTTCCGGGCCTCGTGGCGGAAGGAAGGATCCGGATCACCCGCGTCCCGCGCGAGGTGGCCCTCGCGGGGGGTGCGACGGTCACCCTGGAGGAGCCGCACTATGCGATCGCCGATCCCGGCTACGGGCCGCTGGACCCGCGGGTCATGACCAGCCCGCGGGTCGCGCCGCCGATGATCGGGCTGGGGCTCCTCGAAGCCATCGCGGAATCCGACGTCATGGCGCGGGCCGACCCCGGCGACGCGGACGGCGACGGGATCTCGGGCCGGGCGCGGCGGGTGTGGAGCCCGTCGAATGGACGGATGATGCTCGGCCGTTTCGGATGGAAGGCGGGCGCCGCCACCATCGTCGATCAGAGCGCGGCGGCGATGTCCGGCGACATCGGGGTCTCCAACCCGCTCGCCCCGGCGCCCTGAGGTGAGTGCACCGAAAGGCAGCGGGCCTGCCGGGCCGGACCGCACGGCGCGGACCCGGGCGCGGGCGCGGGCGCGGATTCGGAGTCGGGGCCGGACTCAGGCGCCGATTCGGACGCCGATTCGGACGCCGACTCGGGAACGGGCTCGGGAGCGGGTTCGGATTCGGGCTCGGGCCTGAGAGCGGGTTCGGAATCGGATTCGGGCTCGGACAAGTTCGAGGCGCCGGCGGCGGTCATGGACGCGATCGTCTTCTACAGCCGGAACCTCGCGGTGCCGGCCCGGCGCGGAGAGAACGATCCGGCGGTGCTCCGGGGCAAGGCGCTCTTCTATCGATCGGGCTGCATCGGATGCCATACCCCGAAGCACGCCACCCGCGCCGACTGGCCGGTCGAGCCGCTGGCCGGACAGCTCATCTGGCCGTACACCGACCTCCTCGTGCACGACATGGGCGAGGGCCTGGCGGACGGCCGCCCCGAAGGTGGTACGGGAGGGCATGTGGAGGGTGGTGCGGGGAGCGATGCGAAGAGCGGCTCGGGAGGCGGCGCGTCCGGCCGCGAATGGCGCACCGCGCCGCTCTGGGGCATCGGGCTCACCGAGATCGTGAACGGGCATACCCGGTTCCTGCACGACGGCCGCGCGCGCAACCTCACCGAGGCCATCCTCTGGCACGGCGGCGAGGCGCAAGCCTCCCGCGACGCCTTCCGGACGATGCCGAAGGCGGAGCGGGACGCCCTGCTGGCGTTCCTGAAGTCGCTGTAGCCTCTTACCCGTGAAGTCATCGACGAAACGACGAAAGCACTCAAGGTGTCGTCGTTGCTGTGCACGACGAACTTCCCGTTAAGGCGCTCGGGCGGCCTTGGCCGCGCTGGCGTCGATGAGTGCGCGCCCGGTGCAGGTCAGGCGCACGTAGCGCCCATAGCGGCGGCTGGCGCGCAAGGCGCACACCCGCTTGAGAGACGGCCGGATCGCTGGCAGCGACAGTCACGGCAACGATCCGTTCCCGCCCGAGGGTTGACTTCGGTGGCGGTCAGCGACATATGCCATCAGCATGCGTTCGGCGCCTAACACTGGCAGGACGTATACCGAGCGATCGAGGGGCTGATCGGGACCGTGTCACGACCCGAGCCATCCCTCGGCCTGCAAGAGACCGAGGGGAGGGGGCCATCATGAGTTTCGGGAAAGTACCACTGACTGGCCCGATACTGACCGTGTCAGTGGATGGTGCCGGCGGAGGGCAGCCCTCCGCCGGCTGTCAGAGACAGTGGTCCGGTGACCGAGTGGTCAGGTCGGAGGCCTTGTAATCCTTCATACGCGAGTTCGAGTCCCGCCCGGACCTCCACCTCTCGACTCGTTGATAATACTACCAGCATTGTACCGGCGGCGTTTGTCGTTTCTTGGAACGTGCCCCACAGTTCCACGACTTGCCAGCGTTGACAGTTCGGTTCTATTACCCGCCGTTGTTAGTCCATCTTTCAGCGATCTTTTCGTATGCTTCGTAGTATGATTCTTTTTTTCGTACCTCTCGAACTTTCATGGCGACGGGTTTTGCGTAGGTCCATGTAGATATAAAAGACGAAACAAACATTTCCTTTATTATTTTCTCATCATAGATTCCATGTAAAATTCCAATGCTTATATTTTCGAAGATGTTCAGAATGTAACGGAATGTTTTGACGTTCGACAATCTTTCTTTGCATTCTTCGTCCTTAATTCCTCGTGGTTCGCCGATTAACATTCCTATTTTTTGGAGTTCCTCTGGCGTCACATTGGCGTGCAGTGCCCGTAGCTTAGCAAGGCTATCCCAGAAATCAGGTATCTGTTGTAGTGAAAAGAGGAACTCAACCGTTTTCTGTTGCCTCGCGTTCTTCCGTGCATACCAAATCGCTACGACTGCGGTGATCGTGGAAAATAGAATGGCAAGGGGTGTTGCCCCTTGCCATTCCAGGAAACAGGTGATCATCAGATGAGCACCCCTT
Source organism: Gammaproteobacteria bacterium (assembly GCA_965204915.1). Classification (GTDB taxonomy): domain Bacteria; phylum Pseudomonadota; class Gammaproteobacteria; order HK1; family HK1; genus HK1. Next base: position 2,841,604 of record OZ242023.1, read on the forward strand.
CGAACATGATTGTTCCGAGTATCTTCATTGGGCTGTCTCCTCCAGTTAGGTCAGTTGGACAACTCTTCCTCTCCCATTCCTCGTAGCTATTTACCTTATGGGAATCTCGGAGGGCCGGTTGGTTTGCTTCAGATCAGCATTGCCGACTCATGCGGTAGTGGTGTGCCTCGATCTGTGCCAGACGCGCATATTCATATCTTCAGGGCTCTCGGCGACGCTGACTTCCAGCCCTAGGAGTCTGCGCCGCAGAAAATATCGCGGCGGCACAACACGCCTGTACGTTGCCTGAAACAAGATTTTCCGCGTGATCTCTCATTTCAGGGCACTCTCGTGCGCGAAAATTGGCTGAAAACAGGACATTTTCTTCTATGAATCTTCTGCGGCACAGGCTCCTAGGGCTTTCTTGACCGTTTCTTTGAGATGCGCGCGAAACCTTGTCTGTGCCTCCGCAATTCCACGTGTAGCCCTCGGCTAATCACGGTCTACGACGACAACGTTTTGTGGCTCCGAGCCGATGCCAGATGCTCAGTGTCCAGCTCCTGCCTGACCCGCTCTGCAAATGGCTCACTCGCGGCTAAGGCCAGCTCTCCGCCCAGTCCTCGGTCATCCCAGCGTATTCCTCAAGCTGGCTTGCGATCTTTGCCCCGAACAGCTCGATCAACGGGACGTGTCCTGGGAGTTGAGGCATGATCCTTGAGACCCACTCCCTGTGCATCTCTTCCCACACTCTGGAGCTTTCTCCCAGCCGCTTAGCGGGGTCGATCAGCTTTCTGCGATCGTCACGGTCTTCAACAGTCAGTTGCGAGATGAGCCCTCGCAGGTGGTCCACTTGGCTGCCGATTTTCCAGTTTCTGTGTATCAGGATGAGACACCTCAGGAGCATGCTGGTTGCCTTCTGGTACCAGGACACGATTCTTCTGGTGCTTTCGGCTATCCTCAAGGCATCTGCGCTCACGTCCGATAGGTGAGCGGCCATCACCGCAGACATGGCACTCCTTCCAGATGCTCTGTGCATGGGCACGTCTCGTATGCCCTGCATTCGTGAAAATCCGCCGTTTCGGCCAGGACACCGCCCTAGCCGTGTTCCGATTTCCGGTCAAATTGTCGCTTTATGTTACGTTTGTCAACCCCCTGGACACGCCATTTTCGACCTTTTGGGGCATTTTTTCCTTCGCAAACGGCTCGAAAAAATTCTATTTCTCGCGCGAAACTGCGCCACTTCCGGCCCCCTGATGCGTACAATTGGCAGCGTTTCCCATTCGTTTCTCACACTAACTGACTGAACTCAAACGAATTCTCCCCTATTACATGTCGCGCATGAACCGTTAGGCCGGTCTTCCGCCTCACGTCTCGGGTCTGATGCCGTTGCCCGGACGCTCGCCCGGACAACGGTTCCCGTCCAGTAAGGATTTGGCCGTTGCGGGAGCGTACCACGGTCGGCCTCTCCGAAGGCGACGCACCTCAGTAGCACTCGCCATTTTCCCTGTGTCCGCTCCTGCTCGTCCGTTCGTCCCGTCTGGTCGCGGGCGGGAGGACATCCTGCGACATCGTGAGTGGTCCCGAGTCCCGACTCGTCCTACCGTCCTTCGTGTTGGCTCCTTTCGTCTCCCGCGCGCCTTCGCGCCACCTCCGTTCCCACCGTCGTCAGCGCTCGGCGCTTCCCGCGGCCCTTCCCCTGGGCTTCGCCTCCCCGCCCTGTCCGGCCATGAACCCAGTCCGCTGATATGAATTGACCCGTCAAGTTGCCGTACCGTCTCTCGAAGTCGCCTCCCTCAATGGGCTGGGGTCAGGGCGCGGCCGGCATGATTCGCGACGGTGGGTCCCTCTGATATCCGTGGGTTGGCTACCACCTGACTTCACTTCGTCGCGGAGCGGCCTCGGTCTATTCGCGTGGGTCGGTCTGCTTGGAGCGGACCTCTCGTAGTCTTCGAGGATTCTCCTCACCGGCCTGCCACGCCCTGACTCCAACACACTGCACTTGCGGCCCCTGAAGCTCTGCGAACCCACGGTGCAACGATGCCCCGGCGCTCGGCGGGGCGGAGCTCTCCACGCCTTGCCCACCGCTCCGCCCGTGTTGCGGGCACGCGGAGCGGTGGGCAAGGCGTGGAGAGCTCCGGCTCATCGCTCAGCTCACCGCCCGGGTCGTATGAGGCCGGCCCATCACCCCACAGGCGATGGCCCAGAGGAATCCCACCAGCTCGCGGGCCACCGCGGTCGTGACTTGGCACTTCACCTTGCCCACATGGTACAGGTGCCAGTACCGGGTGCACAGCCGCTTCTGCGCAGCCGCTTCTGCGCCGCCCAGGCGATGGCCTGCACCGCCGGCGCTGCTGCTTGCGCCTTGCGCCTCGGATGCGCGGTCTTGCGCGCGGGGAACCGATAGCTCCACGCCGCCTCCACCAGCACCCGGCGCACATGCCCATTGCCCGTTTTGGTGATGCCTCCTCGGCGCCGGCGTCAGCCCGAGGAGTGCTCGCTCGGCACCAGCCCCAGAAAGCTCATCAACTCCCGCGGCGAGTCAAAGCGCGTCAGGTCCCCCCACCTCGGCCAGCACCGTCATCGCCGTGACCAACTCCACCCCGCGCAACGCCATCAACCCCTCCACCACCAGGCGCAACGACCACTGCGGCACACTCGCCCGCATCTGCTCCTCCAGCCCCGCCACCCGGCGCCGTGCCTCCAACACCGTGTCCACGGACTCCTGAAACACCACCTGCTGCACCGGATGGGCAAACTTCTGCTCCTCCAGCCACCGAAAGTGCTTCGCCGTCCACCGGCTCTTGCCTTCCCGGTACACCCGTCCGTAACGCAGCAAGAACGCTCCCAAGCGCTGACGCGCCTTCAGCTCGATCCCCTTCAGATCCTCGCGCGCCCGCGTTCAGATCGCGCATCGCCTCCTGCTCCTCGTCCGGCACCCACACCGCCCTCAACTCCCCCGCCCGGCGCAGCCGCGCCAGCATCAGCGCATCGCGCCGGTCCGTCTTCACCCGCTCCCCCGAACGGCGCGGGATCAGGTTCGGCGCCACCACCTCGGTGCCCCGTCTCGACAATCTCCCGATACACCCCATTCGCATGTCCGAGCAAGGCACGATGCTCGCGGTGGCCAACGGCGGGATCCGCACCCATCCCGACACCGGCCGCGCGAAGCTCAACCTCGACACCATGGCGCCGTCGCTCGCGATCGTGGACACCGCCGACGGCCGGCTGGTGCGCTCGGCGTCCCTCGGCCCGCGGCTGCACCGGCTGTCGATCCGGCACCTCGACACCGATCGCGACGGGCGGATCGTCGCCGCCATGCAGCATCAGGGCGCCCGGACGGACCCCGTCCCCCTGGTCGCCTTCGAGCGGGGCGGGCGGCTCGCGCCGACGCCCGCCCCGGCCGGTATGATCCGCCGGATGCGCGGGTACGCGGGCTCGGTGTCGTTCGACGGCTCCGGCGACTACGCCGCGGCCTCGCACCCCCAGGCCGGCATCGTGAGCCTGTGGGCTGTCCGCTCCGCGCGGCTGCTCGCGGTGGCCGCGCTCGACGACGTATGCGGGATCGCGCCCGGCGCGGGCGCCGGCTCGTTCATCGCCACCGGCGCCGACGGGCGGATCGCGAGCATCGACGCCCGCACGGGGAAATCGACGATCCTTGCCCGTTCGGACGGCTCGCACTGGGACAACCACCTGCTCGCGCTGCGGGCATGACCGATCCGGGGGAATCCTCGTCATGGCAATCGATCCCGCGCAGATCCAGGCACTCGTCTTCGACGTGTTCGGCACCGTCGTGGACTGGCGCACGAGCATCATCCGCGAAGGCCGCGCGCTCGGCCGGCGCCTCGGGGTCGAGGCCGACTGGGAGGCGTTCGCGGACGCCTGGCGCGGGATGTACCAGCCCGCGATGGAGCGGGTGCGAAGCGGCGAACGCCCCTGGACCCGGCTCGACGACCTGCACCGCGAGAGCCTGTGCACGCTCATCGAATCGTTCGGCATCCGGGGGCTGGACGAGGCCGGCATCGACCACTTCAACCGCGCCTGGCACCGCCTCGATCCCTGGCCGGACTGCGTCGAAGGGCTCACCGCGATGCGCCGGCGCTACATCCTCGGCACCTGCTCGAACGGCAACGTCGCGATGATGGTGAACATGGCGAAGCGGGCGGGCCTCCCGTGGGACGCGATCCTCGGCGCCGAGCCCTGCCGCGCCTACAAGCCGCTACCGGAGGCGTACCTCGGGACCTGCGCGTACCTCGATCTGCCCCCGGAGCGCGTGGTGATGGTGGCGGCCCACAACGACGACCTCGTGCACGCCGCCTCCCACGGAATGCGCACCGCCTTCGTCGCCCGCCCCACCGAGTACGGACCGCACCAGAGCCGGGACTTCGAGGCCGAGCACGACTTCGACTTCATCGCCCGCGACTTCCTCGACCTGGCGGCCCAACTGGGCGCCGCGTAAGTCGTTCGCATGAATGAAAGCCTGCCGAGGAGTATGCTTTCATGCAGCAAAAAAGAACGGCCTTGATTCGCCGGACCGGATGCTTGACCGTGCGTTCGACCGGATGCTGCGGCACTACGACGGAGACGCCATGGAGTACGACGCCTCTTCCTCCCGCACCCGCACGCTCTTCCGTTGCCGCCGCTGCACGATCCGGGCCACCGCCTCGATCCGCTCGGTGGGGCTCAGGCTGAACCGCACCCCCTCCACCGCCTCGCACATGTCTTCCGGCGTGAATCCGTCGAGGACTTCCGATGCGTCGAGCTTGCGCGGCGCCGCTTCAGGGAACAGTGCGAGGAAATCGGCCCGCAGCTCCCTCGTGCCCTTGCGCCCGTGCAGCCGCCACAGCTCCCGCACCCCCATCTCGCCGTAGCGCTCGACCTTGCCCCTGTCGGAGCTCGTGATCTCGACCTCCACCACCAGATCGGGCGCGGTGCGTTCGACGTAAGCGTCGGCCGCCGCCTCCCCTTCGACGAGGGCCGCGACATAGCCTCTGGCGCGCTCGCCGACGTAGAACGCGCAGTCGGGCTCCATTCCCGTGCCGGGTGGCTCGTCCCGCCCGCGAAGACGGGTGTGGCGGAGCCCTTTCGCGGCGCCGGCGAGGGCGCTCCCCGCGACGTCCACGATGTGGTCGAGGAGTCCGGTCAGATCCTCGTGGAGACGCGAGGGGGCCATCAGGGTGATGATCCCGCGCACCGGGTCGAGGCAGATCCGGCGGAAACGGCGGTTCCAGTCGATGGCGGCGAGCTCGGCGATGGTGCCGGCATCGGCGTGCAGGACGTGGATGGTCGAGCCGAGGGGCCCGGTGTGCATGGTGGCGGAATCGTTCATGGCGGACCTGTCTCCGGTGGCAAGGCGCCGCGCGTTCGCCGCCGATCGCCCGCATTCGAGTCTGCGCCGTCGTCTTCGGGATGTCCACACATCCCGGGATCACGTCAACGCAGAGCAGGAACGCCCCGCAAGCGATCTTCCGGATGCCACTGGCTGCCCCGATTCGGCTAACATCCCGCGGCGTCCGCAAAAGGAGACCCGCCATGACCGGAACCACCCGCCGCCTCGCGGAGTTCGCCGCCGGAATCCAGTACCCCTCGCTCGATCCTGCCGTCGTCGAGCGCGCCCGGATGCTGCTCCTGGACCAGATCGGCATCTCGATCCGGGGACGCAACGACGCCGGGCTGAGCGCCTCGATGGCCGCAGCCCTGCGCCGCCTCGGCCTCGCCGGCGGCGCCGGTGGCGTCGATACCGCCGGGGCCAGCGTCATCGGTGACGCGGCCGCGTACTCTCCGCCCGCCGCCGCGCTGTTCAACGGCAACCTCGGCCACTCGCTCGATTTCGACGACACCCATGCGGCCGGCTCGATCCACCCGAGCGCCCCCATCGTCCCGGCCGCACTGGCCGCGGCGGAGATGGCCGGAGCGGACGGCCGCACCGTCGTGGCCGCGGTCGTCGCCGGGTACGAGGTGCAGATCCGCCTGAGCCTCGCCCTCGGCCCCTCCGACCACTACCGCCAGGGATTCCATCCCACCCCGACCTGCGGCGTGTTCGGCGCGGCTTCGGCCGCGGGCCGGGTCCTCGGGCTGGACGCGGCGCGGATGGAGGACGCCTTCGGACTGTGCGGCAGCCTCGCCGCCGGCTCGATGCAGTTCCTCGTCGACGGCGCATGGAACAAGCCCTTCCATACCGGCTATGCCGCGATGAACGGGCTGGTGGCGGCCTGCATGGCGCGCGAGGGGTTCCGCGGGGCGCGCGAGGCGATCGAGGGCCGGGCCGGCTTCCTCCATGCCTACGCCCCGAATGCGAGCCCCGAGCTCGCCGCGGCGGATCTGGGCGAGCGGTGGGAGACGTTGCGCATCGCGATCAAGCCCTATCCCTCCTGCCGGTACAGCCACGCCCCGGTGGATGCGCTGATCGCGTTGCGCGGCGAGCACGGCATCGACTGGCGCGACGTGGAATCGGTGGAGATCGGGCTCTCGCGCACCGGCTGGGACATCATCGGGGACCCGGAAGAGGAGAAGCAGCGCCCGGAGACCTACGTGGACGGACAGTTCTCGATGCCCTTCTGCGCGGCGGTGGCGCTGCGCGACGGCGCGCTCACCTGGGACTCCTACGACACCCACCTCGGCGACGCGGACACCCTCGGGCTGTGCCGGCGCGTGCGCACCGCCGTGGACGACCGGGCCGAGGCGGACTTCCCCGGCATGGCCGGCATCGCCAGGATCACGACCAAAGGGGGCGGCGCGTACGAGCGGTACGTGAAGACACCCAAGGGCGAGCCGGAGAACTTCCTCACGCGCGAGGAGCTGAAGGCGAAGTTCGACGGGCTCGCGGCGCCCTGCATGGGCGCGAACCGGCGCGACGCGCTGGCCGAGGCGCTGCTCGCCATCGACGAGGCCGAGGACGTCGCGGAGATTCTTCGCATGACGCGCCCGGTCGAGCCGGCGACGTGGCAGGAGCTCCCCGCATGAGGCGTCCGAGCGGACCGGCCGGAGAGGCAGCGAATGCTTCTCGCAGCATCGGCGACACCGGATCCCTTTGGAACGGCGGTCCCGCAGGGGCACGAACGTCCCCCCGCCTTGCCGGGTGGCGGGCCTTCGGTCTGGCGCTTGCGGGCGGGACGCCCGCGTTCCCAGGAAGCGCTTGGCTCCGGTAACACCGGATCGGGTGTCGGCGCCCTCGCCGGCAACGACTGAGGAGGTACGCATGTCGGTCGTACGCAAGGCAGTGGGCGAGCGCCGGTACCGGGAATCGTTCGGCCGGTACTTCGAGGACTTCGAGGTCGGCGACGTCTACGAGCACCGCCCCGGGCGCACCATCACCGAGAGCGACAACACCTGGTTCACCCTGCTCACGATGAACCAGCACCCGCTGCACTTCGACAAGGAGTACGCGGCGAAGAGCGAGTTCGGCCGGCCCCTGGTCAACTCCTGCCTGACCCTGTCGATGGTGGCGGGCATGAGCGTGAGCGACCTCTCCCAGAAGACGATCGCGAACCTCGGCTGGGACAGGATCAAGCTCTCCGCCCCGGTCTTCGTGGGCGACACCATCTACGCGGAGAGCGAGGTCCTCGCCAAGCGGGAGTCGAAGTCCCGCCCCACCCAGGGCATCGTGACCGCGCGCACCACCGGAAAGAAGGCGGACGGCACGGTGTTCATGTCCTACGAACGGACGTTCCTGATCCCCAAGACCGGCCACGCGGTGGACGATCTCGTCGATGATTGAGCGAGCTCCGCATGGCCCGACGGACCGGTGAGCCGGCAGCGCCCATGCGACGTCGGTACACCCCCACGGCATCGGCACACCCCGGAGACGCGACGATGGCGACGCCCGAACCATCCATCCCCAACTACGACGAAACCCTGATCCTCGACTCCGTCGACCGCTTCCTCGAACGCGACGTGCGGCCCCACGTGCGCGAGCTCGAAGAGAACGACGTCTGGCCGGAGGAGATCGTCGGGAAGATGAAGGAGCTCGGGCTCTTCGGCGCGACCATCGGCGAGGAGTACGGCGGCCTCGGGCTGTCCGCCTCCACCTATTCGCGGATCGTCGAGCACGTCTCGGCGGTGTGGATGTCGGTGTCGGGGATCTTCAACTCCCACCTCATCATGGCCGCCGCCATCGAGCGCTTCGGCACCGAGGCGCAGAAGCGGCGCTACCTCCCGCGCTGCGCGAGCGGGGAGCTGCGCGGCGCGATCGCCCTCACCGAGCCCGACTGCGGCACGGACCTGCAGGGGATCCGCACCCGGGCGCAGCTTCGCGACGGCCGCTACGTGGTCAACGGCGCCAAGATGTGGATCACCAACAGCGTCGAGGGGAACATCCTCGCCGCGCTGGTGAAGACCGATCCGCGGGCATCGCCCCCGCACCGGGGCATGAGCCTGCTCATCGTGGAGAAGGACTTCCCCGGCTTCAGGGTCGTGCGCAAGCTGAAGAAGATCGGATACAAGGGGATCGACACCGGCGAGCTCGTGTTCGAGGACTGCGAGGTCCCGCGGGAGAACCTCGTGGGGACCGGGGAGGGCCGCGGGCTGCAACAGATCCTGGGCGGCCTGGAGCTCGGCCGGATCAACGTCGCCGCGCGCGGATGCGGCATCGCCCGCGCCGCCCTGGAGGAGAGCGTGGCCTACGCGCAGGTCCGCAAGACCTTCGGCAAGCCGATCTGCGAGCACCAGTCGATCCAGATCAAGCTCGCGGAGATGGCCACCCGGCTGGAGGCCTCCCGCCTCCTCACCGAATCCGCGGCGCGCGCCTGGGACACCGGCGAACGCTGCGACATGGAGGCGGGCATGGCCAAGCTCTTCGCCACCGAGACCGCGCTGTTCAACGCCACCGAGGCGATGCGCATCCACGGCGCCTACGGCTACTCCAAGGAGTTCAACATCGAGCGCTACTACCGCGACGCGCCGCTGCTCGCGATCGGAGAAGGCACCAACGAGCTGCAACGGCTCATCATCGCGAAGCAGCTCGTGAAGCGGAATCCGGCCTGAGACGCGATGACCCTCCCCCTCGCGGGCGTGCGCGTGCTCGCCGTCGAGCAGTACGGCGCGGGCCCCTTCGGCACGATGTTCCTGGCCGACCAGGGCGCGGAGGTCATCAAGATCGAGCCGCCCGACGGTGGCGACTTCGCCCGCGACGTCGGACCCTTCTACTTCGCCGGGCACGACAGCGTGTTCTTCCACGCCTTCAACCGCAACAAGAAGAGCATGACCCTGGACCTCCGGCACCCCGAGGGCCAGGCGATCCTCCATGCCCTGGTCGGCACCGCGGATGCGCTCGCCTCGAACCTGCGCGGCGACGTGCCGGAGAAGCTGGGCCTCACCTGCGCCCACCTCCGGGCGCACAACCCGCGCATCGTCTGCGCGCACCTGAGCGCCTACGGCCGGACCGGACCGCGTGCGGGCTGGCCCGGCTTCGACTACCTGATGCAGGCGGAGGCCGGCTGGTTCTCGATGACCGGGGAGCCCGGCGGGCCGCCGGCCCGGTTCGGACTGTCCGTGGTGGATCTGATGACCGGCCTCGGCCTGGGCTACGCGGTGCTGGCGGGCATCGTCAGCGCCCGCGCGAGCGGCGAGGGCCGCGACCTCGACGTGAGCCTCTTCGACATGGCCCTGCACAACCTCAGCTACCCCGCCGCGTGGTACCTGAACGAAGGCCACGTGGTGGAGCGCCTCCCCCGCTCCGCGCATCCCTCGCTCACCCCCTGCCAGCTCTACCGCACCGCCGACGGCTGGATCTACGTCATGTGCAACAAGGAGAAGTTCTGGCCGGCGCTGTGCGGAAAGCTCGACCGGCCCGAGTGGGTCGCCGACCCGCGCTTCGTGACGTTCGGGGAGCGTCTGGCGAACCGGGACACCATCACGGAGATCCTGGATGAAGCCCTCTCGTCACGCACCACCGCGGAGTGGCTCGATCATTTCGCGGGCGTGGTGCCCGCCGCCCCCGTCAACGACGTCGCGCAAGCGCTCGACAACCCTTTCGTCACCGGGCACGACCGCATCCAGCACCTCGAACATCCGGTCCGGGGAGACGTCCGCCTCGTCGCCCCGCCGGTCAGAGCCGGCGAGCCCGCGCCGAACCGGGCGGCGCCGGCCCTCGGCGAGCACACCGATGCCCTGCTCGCGGAGATCGGCTGCGACGCCGGGGAGATCCGCCGCCTGCGCGGCGCCGGGGTGGTGTGAACCCGGTCGGGACGAGCCATGTGGCCGGGCGCGGATGAAGCCTTTGCGATCGTTCGTTCCGAAGGTGGCAAGGCGCCGGAGAGGTGTCCGCCGGCCCACCCTTGCCGCTTTGGCAAAAGCACGTCTTTCAAACAAGCACGTCGCCAGACCGATCACCGCTCCAGGAAATCGGCCAATACCTTCTTCTCCGGCATCTCTTCGGTGGCGGTCAAGAGCTCCGGCGCCTGGAACAGCGGATTGCCCGGCGACCAGAGCTCCACGCTCTCCGCGTGCTCCTCGTACCAGGCCGGGTCGGTCGTGACCCGCAGGCGTTCGCGCATTCCCGGCGCCAGCAGCCCGTACTCCCGCGGGGCGAGCGGCCGGACGTCGGTGCCGGGCGGCATCAGGTCGGGTGACCGGATCACCCGGTCCAGATCGTCCAGGGTCACCGGCGAAGGCGGCCGATCCGGCAGGGTGAGGTCGGCGTCCAGGGCCGCGTCGAGGTCGAACCCGCCGGCTTCGGCCTCCCGCGCCTGTCGTTCGATCGCATCGGTCACGCCGGCCCGTTCCAGCCGTTCCCGGCCGGCGCCCGAGACGACCGCGCCGGCGATGGTCCGCGGAAGCTGCGCCAGGATCGGCTGGAGGCGCCCGACCACCGACTCGAACAGGCCGATGCGGCTGCGGAGCGCGCGGTACACATCGGTCTCGACCGTGCCCTCGTAGTGCAGGTTGACGATGCGGATGACCGGATGCGCCTGGCCCAGGCGGTCGATGCGGCCGATGCGCTGCTCGACCCGCATCGGGTTCCACGGCATGTCGTAGTTCACGAGCGCGCCGCAGAACTGGAAGTTCAGGCCCTCGGCGGCGGCGTCCGTGCAGAGCAGGACATCGGCTTCCCCCTCGCGGAAGCGGCGCTTCGCCTCGTCGCGGCCGATCCGCCGCCAGCCCCCGCCGGGGGCGGGGATCTCTCCCCCGCGCCCCGAGAAGCACATCAGGCGGGGGCCGGCCCCGCCACGCAACGTTTGCGGCTTGGTCTCGCCGCGCAGCGCTTGCGAACCGGTCCCGCCAAGTGGCGCTTGCGGCCCGGTCTCGCCGCATGGCGTCTGCGCGGCCTCCCCGCGTAGCGCCTCCCGCAGAAAATCCATGGTGTCGGTGAATTGGGTGAACACCATCGTCTGCGCGAAGCCGGCTTCGTTCAGCTCGCCGAGCACGTGCTTCAGGCAGTCGAGCTTGCTGTCGGGCGGCAGGCGGCCGATGCCGTCGAGCAGGCGCTCGACGTCCTGCGCTTCTTCGGCGGCCAGCGCCCGCCGCTCCAGCGCGGCGATCTCGTCGGCGTCCGGCATATCGTCCATGGTTTCGTCGTCGGGGGCGTCCTCTTCCGAGCCGGCCAGGCGGCCCCGGTCGTCCCCGGCGATGCCGATGGCATCGGCATCACGGCCATCGGATTGGGGGCCCGGTCCGGCCGGCCGTCCCCGACCCTCCTCCGCGATGGCGTCGAGATGCTTGCGCAGGGTGGCGCGCAGGGCATGGAAGCTGCTCGCCAGCCGGCGGCGGTAGATCGTCATCACGAAGCCCACCGCCGTGCGTTCGGCGGCGCCCGCCTGGTTCCAGGTGCTTGCGATGTACTCCTCGACCGCGTCGTAGAGCGCCCGCTCCTCGCCGCTCATGTCGATGAAGCGATCGTCCACCGAGCGCTCGGCGATCGGGGTGGTCAGCGTCCCGGCCTTGAAGTAGCGGCGCAACAGCGCCCGCGTATGCCGCGAGACCAGCCGCCGGATCGGGGTATGCGCCTGCACGATGCGAAGCGCCGCGCGGCGTTCTTCGGTCTCGAGCTGCCGGCGCGGGATGCTCGCGGGGTCGCGAAGCGCCCGCAGGACCTTGTTCGCCTTGAAGCGGGAGAGCGCCGTGAGACGTTGCGCGTCCTCCGTCGCGACCTCGCCCCAGGATCGTTCGACGGCCCGGAACAGCCCCGCCATCCGGTCGAGCGCCTGGGAGGAGGGGCTCGGCTGCTCCAGGTCCTCGAAGAAGCGGAGGAAGGCGTCCGCGCTCCATTCGGGCGGGAGGCCGAGGAGATGGAGCAGGTCCCAGACCTCGACGGGGTGCACCTGCATGGGCGTCGCGGTCAGCAGCACCAGGCCTCGCGCGCGGCCGGCGAGCCCCCGCATGAGCCGGAGCAGGGCGTTCGGCCCGCCCTCCTGCGCAGCGCCCGCCGCGCGCCGGCGTGCATGGTGCGCCTCGTCGAGGATCACCAAGTCCCAGGGGGCGGCGTCTTCCAGCAGCCCCTTCGCGCGGTCGCGCCGCCGCATCAGATGGCTCGACGCGATCACCGCCGGCTCCTCGTGCCAGCGGTTCCGGTCCGCCTCGGTCCGATGCCGCCCGCGCCACGCCGGCGAGGGATACCGGACGAGGTGGCGGCCGTCGTAGATGGGCCAGTGGAGGTTGAACTTCTCGCGAAGCTCGATCTGCCACTGCCCGAGGACCGCCTTGGGCGCCAGGACGAGGATGCGTTGCGCGCGTCCCGACAGCCACGCCTGCCGCAGCAGCAGCCCGGCCTGGATGGTCTTGCCGAGCCCCACCTCGTCGGCGATCAGCAGCCGGGGCGGCCAGTGGCGGTAGAGGCGCTCGAACGCCTTGATCTGGTGCGGCCAGGGCGTGACCGCGGCGGTCGCCTCGCCGACCCGGATGCCGCCCCCGGGCAGGGAGGGCGCGCGGGCGATGAAGGCCCAGACGCGGCTCCTCGGATCGTCGGCCGGCGTCTCCGCGGGCGGAGTCTCCGCGGACGGCGCCTTCGTGGGCGACGGATCCGGATCGTTCGGAGGGAGCGCTGTTGGAGGGAGCCCCGTTGGAGGGAGCGCCCCCGGAGGGAGCGTCGCGTGTTCCGGGGCGGCCAAGGCGGGCGACGGCCCGGACGCCTTCAGGCGGGCCGGCGTATCGCTGTCCGGCATGAAGCGCATCAGGTCCCGCCGTGCCGCGTCGGGCACGTCGAGCACGATCACGCGCTTCGATCGGTTCGCCCAGATGCGCGCGAAGTTGGCCTCCTCGTCGTCGACCCGGCCCGGCTCCGGCCCCCAGCTCGTGTAGACGTTGATGCTCTCCCAGTTGCGCTGCCACCCGGCGGCGGTCTCGTTGAGGCTGCCGTTCCAGGCGAGCCGGTCGCCGGTGCGATCGGCGACGATGCCGGCCTTCTCGTGGAAGATGCCGTCGGACGGGATCGGGTGGCCGTCGGGGTCGCAGGGGACGGCGACCTTCACGTCCAGATGGCCGCGCGCGATCATCCAGGCGAGGAGCTCCAGCGCTTCGGACGAGGCCGGGTCGGGCGGGGCCAGGGGGAGGCTCGCCAAGCGCCGCTCGACCCGATCGCGTAGCGCCTCGCCCCGTTCGATGGCCTCGATCTCGGACGGCTCCAGGGTGCAGCCCACCACGAGGCGCATCCGTCCGGCGTTGCGCACCAGCCCTTCGATGCCGCGCGCGGCGAGCGCGAGCGCCCCGGCGTTGAAGTACCCGGTCAGCCGGTCGTAGCGCTCGGCGTCTTCGAGCACCGGGACGTAGAAGAGCGCGACGAGATCGCCGTCGTCGGGGGTGTATTTGCGCTTCCAGGCGCGGTCGGCGAGCATGGGATCAGCCCCCGCCGTCGCGCCACAGCTTGAGCTGTTCGGGCTCGCCGATCTCGTCCCGGTAGGCGAGCCGCGCGAGGTTGTAGAGCGCTTCGAAGTCGTCGCCTGCCGCCGCGGCCTCGCCCTGGACGTCGATGCCCGTGAACGCCCTGGAGACCGGCAGCACCTCCAGGACGGCTTCGAGCGCCGCGAAGAAGCGCGGGTCCCGATCCGCCCGCGCCTCGGCGAGCCGCTCGCGGGCGGCCTGGAGGGAGCGGGTCCGCGCCGTATGGGCCGCGCGGTGGATGGCGCCGATCATGCCTTGAGACCCATCGGCCGGTCCGAGCGTCCCTTTGGCCGCGCGCTGGGCGCTGTCCCAGAGATGCAGATTATTGCCTTTCTTCTTCGCAAGCCGGTCGACGACGTCACCGTCCAGATCGACGCCGACGGCGCGGGCGAGTTTGAGCGCTTCGTCGTAAGGGAATACGGGTGCACGGAAGGCGTGCCACGCGAGGACGAAGAAAGATGTCGAGGGATCGAGGTCGGCGTCGGCCTTGAGATGGGTCAGTTGTTCCAGAATCCAGCGCTTCACCTCGCGCCGGGCGGCGTCGAGGGCGTCTTCGGGCGTGGTCGCGTAGGGGTCCCATGCTTCGTCATCAAGCAACACCTGTTGTCGTCGGCGACGGCGCTCCGCCGACGGCTCGCGCGGCGTACCCCGCTTGAGCGGCCAATGGCGGGAGAACTCTTCGAGCGCCGGCCCGAAGGAGGCGAGATAGAGATCGACCCCCGCGATGCCCGCGTCCTGGAACTCGCCGACCCGCGCCCGCACGGCGCGCGCGACCCGCGGCTCCACGTCCTCCCAATAGAGATCGGGCGTGTCCTGCGGCGTCGACGTGTAGACGCCCGGCGCTTCCTGCACCTGGAGGGGCGTGGGGGCGGCGTCCTGGCTCTGCTCGTATCCGCCTCGGTCGACACTGTCGAGAGGGGTATGGGACAGAGCAATCCGTTCCAGAAGGCGGTCGGCGTCCTTCTGGCCGGCATCGCTTGGCTCGCCGGGACCGGCGGAGCCGGAGCGGCTATCGGCGCGCGGGCGGCAGACCAGGAAGATGGTGCTGTTGGCCGCCGCCTTGTCCTTGATGTGCAGGCTGCCTTCCGCCTCGGTGTTGATGGGCCACGACGCGGTGATGACGAAGCCCTGCTCGATCAGCCCCTTGGTGAGCGCGTCCCAGGCGCCGGTCGCCTTGTGGGTGAACATCAGCGTCAGAATCCCGTCCGGCTTCAGCACCCGGCGGCATTCGGCGAAGATGGCCGCCATCCGCTCCTGGTAGTCCTGCCCGGCGAGCGCCCGCGCGCCCTTCTCGCCCCGGAACTTGGCCGGGTTGGCGACCGCCTCGTTCTCCTTGTCCGTGAGCTGGCGGTGGAACAGCTCCGGGAAGACGTGTCCGGCAGTGCGCTTCAGCCACACGTAGAAGAAGTCCGACAGCTCCGCGTACATCACGTTGTCGTAGTAGGGCGGGTCCATCACGACGACGTCGATGGAGGCGTCCCCGAGATGGTCCAGGCTGTCGCCCGGCTTGCAGGTAATGGTGATCGGGGGCGGGGCGCGGGAGGTTTCTTCTTCACCGGCGGGGTCGATGTGGTCCGCTTGGCTGGCGTCGGCGGCCCCGTCGAACAGGTCGCCGTTGCCGGCCGCCGGAGCGTCGGAACGGACGAGAGCGACGAGCTCGCCGATGCACTTCGCGGTCTGCCCGATGGCCCAGTCGTAGCCGAGCCCGGTGACCAGGGGAGCCATCTCCGCGTAGGACCACTTGAAGGAGAAGTCATGCCGGTCGAACGTGTTGACCATGACCTCCCGGTTCACGTGCCACCGGGTCATGCGGGAGTTGTAATCGCGCAGCTTGTCGAACGACAGCGCGAGATACCCGTAGGCCGCCTTCCGGGCCTCGTCCAGCCGACCCGCGGCCCGGTCGGCCTCCAGCATCTCCCGGAAGACCTCCACGCTCGTGCCGTGGCAGAGAAGCTGGCGGGGCGAGAACAGATCGAGCCACCGGTTCATACCGTATCGCTGTGGCTCGGTCGTCTTGTTGCCGTCCGGGACCCGCTCGCTCGGCACGAGGTCGAAGGCTTCCCACTCCGGCAGCTTCTCGGCAAGCCGCGCCCGGATTGCGGCGCCGTTGTCGTCCTCCGGCCGCGGCGCCCGGTAGCCGCGTACCCACTTCTCGCGAATCCGCCCCGTCTTCGTCCGGACCTCGACCCGCTCCTTGTAGACGACGGCATAAAGCTGCTCCCCCATCCTCCCCGCTCGCGCCTGTTCCTTGATCACGTCCCCGTCGATGACGCGCCCGCAATCGGGAAACGGGCAGGTCCCGTCGCCGCGCGCCACCGTGCCGGGCGACTGCTCGCCGGCCGACCCGACGATCTCGAATCCGCACACCCGCCCCCGGTGCGCGGGCGTCCCCGGTGGCGCCGCTGTCCCTGGATGCGCGGGCCTCCGGCCCGCATCATCGTCATCATCTCGCGGCCGGAGGCCGCTGTCTCCGCCCGCTCGACCGGCAGCGGCCCGTGCGGGTTTCCCGCCTTCCCCCCCTGCCCCGGCATCGACGCGAGGCTTCAGCCTGACGCCGGTGCCGTCCGGCGCGAGACGCCAGTTCGGCGACAGCGGAACGAGCCCGTCGCAGTACGGGCAGGTCACGGTGCGCGCCCAGAGGTAGCCGTCCGGGCGGGTATGGTCCCCGGGTTCTTCCGGGAACACGCCGGCAAGCCGCTCCCGCACCGTGCCGGTCAGTCTGTCGCCAAGCTCTTCAACGACGGCCTTCAGGAAGCCGCCGAATTTCGACGGCCACTCGACCGTTGCGCGTTCGAGCAAGGCGGCGACGGGATTCAGATCGTTCGCTACGGTGTGCAGCCCGACCCGGATGGACTCGAACGGAATACTCCCGCCGCCCGCGGTCGGATCAAGAACGATGGCGCCGCTCGCCAGGTTTTCCGCCAACCAGTCCCTGTCCGTATCCTCCGGCGTATATCCGAACGCCCGCGAGTAGCCATATGCGTCGGCCCCGAGCCGTTCGCCTGTGCGATTGGCGGCGGCTATCCGCTTCTTCGCGGCCACCGGATCGCCGTGGATCCCGAGCACGTGCAGGAAGCGATCCCGATCCGCGTCCGCCGGCAGCAAGGACGCCAGCACCGCCGCCCGCGACGCCACCAGCGGACGCCGCGCCCACCAGACGTGCAGCCGATTCGGCGCGGGGAAAGGCGTCATCGGCGTCCGCTCGCGCGTGCTCTCGACACCGATCTCCGCGATCGGCAACCAACGCTCGATCAGCCGGGTGTCAGCCATCCCGCCGCTCCGGCCGCACGGCCACAGGGCGCGCTCCCTTCCCCCCACTCGACGTCATCGGTTCGCGTTTCCTTCGGCAAGGGAGGCCGGCACCGCCGCCCGCGACACCACCAGCGGACACCGCGCCCACCAGACGTGCAGCCGGTTCGGCGCCGGGAACGGCGTCATCGGCGTCCGCTCGCGCGTGCTCTCGACGCCGGTCTCCGCGACCGGCATCCCCTGCTCGATCAGCCGCGTGTCGGTCATGCGATTCGCCCGCCCGGCGCCCCCGGGCATACGCACAGCGCTCCTGGGAACGCGGGCGTCCCGCCCGCATCGAACCGAAGGTGCGGGGCCGAGGGCTCGCCACCAGGCAAAGCGGGCGTCTCGCCAGCTTCGACCCCCTCTGCCTTGCCTCCACCCCTGCGGGCGGGACGCCCGCGCTCTCCGAATGCATGGATTCCCGCTTGCGCGGGAATGACCGGGACGGGCAAGACGCCCGCGTCCGCAAGACGCGCCGTTCCCCAAGCATCTGTCGCCGATCTCCGCGACCGGCAACCACCGCTCGATCAGCCGGACGTCGGGCACCGGCTCAAATCCAGTCACGGGGTTCTTCTGCCAGAACACTCTCGCCCAATTCTCCGAAATACGATCGACTGGTAGTGAAAAACCGATTCAGATTTCCGTCCCTATCCGGGAACAGAATCTGGCGTACCCATCGTTCCGCGGCCGCGCCATCATCCGCGAAGTCCTGCCAGCCCTCATCGAGCCGGCGTGTGTGTCTTTCCCGCGCCCTCTGCAATCGTTCGACGTTCAAGCCCAGGATTTCGATGGTTCGCTTTACCTGATCCGCCATCACCCCGACTTGCTGGCAAGCTCTGTCGTCCGCCTCGATTCGACCATTGAGGCGCACACGCAGGAGCGACGGAAGAGCAGGGAGCGATCTCGGATCGATGAAATCCGGATCCGTGTCATCGCCCTTTGCCTGGCCGCAACTGACGCCTGGGAATCGTTCCTTGTCGGTCCGAATCGACGCATCGTTCGACGACCCGCCTTGGCAGCAAGCGATCATGTTGGCGGCATCGAAAGTGCACGCTCGTCCGTACTGGGGATGACTCCGAGGTACCACGTGTTCGACCTGCCGGTCACCGCCCCGAATGTCGTTTTCGCAATAGCCGCATAGCCCATGTTGGAGGCTCGACAGGGTTTCGGCGAGCTGCTGGTAACGCGCACCGCGCCGGTATCTCCGCCAGCCCGCACCGGCTCCGGCATGTGCAAGAGACTCGTTGAGCCCGGGGGCCGGACCGGCGAACCTGCGGATACGCTTCACCGAGATTCCGCCATCGCTTTCAGCAGTTTGCGGCGCTCGATCTCGATATCCGCCTCGTGAATCTCGGGCGCATCCGGCGACAGCTCCACCAAGCGGGATCGGAGGGATACCGCTTCCTCGCATTCGCCCTGTCCATCCTCGACGAAGCGCATGTAGTCATCCAGCGTGGTCTTGAACTCGTTGTCCGGTCGCTCATCGACCTTCATCACGGTAAAGAGGACGTCGCCGGCTTCCGCCCCGAAAGTCGGAGCGGAGGGTCTTCCGGCAACGATGCGGCCATCTTCGCGGCGCAATTCGACGATATGCTCGGGCCGAACCGTCGTCAGCACCTGCGGGCTGTGGGTGGAGACGATGAATTGCGTGTTCCGGAAGGTCCGGCGCAGATCGACCAGGATCCGCTGCTGCCATTTGGGGTGCAGGTGCAAGTCGACCTCGTCGATCAGCACCACCGCTTCCGATTCGAGCGGGTCGGCGAGATGCGGATTCCCCTGCGCCATGCGCCGGGCAAGGTCGGCCGCGAGCGCCAGGACGATCCGGTAGCCGCCGCTTAGCTGGTCGAGCGCGATCTCCTCCGGCTTGCCCGCTTCCGACTCCACGGACACGGCGAAGCGCAGGGGCCGGAGCTTGATCCGGGGATCGGAGACACCGTGCGCCATACGCTCGATCGCCTTGCGGACGGCCTTCAGTTCCGATAGCTGGTAATCCCAGTCCCGCTGCTCCTTTTTCTCCCGCAGCTCCTCGTTCTCCAGGGCGTAGAACCACTTGAAGAACTCCCTGAAGTTGGGGCGGGGGGAGAGCGCTCCTTCCAGCGCCGCGTAGCGCGGGAATTCCGTTTTGAAGTTCCGGCGTCGATGCGGCACGTCGAAGACCGCGCGGTCCGTGTCGTAGAAGGCGACGATGGGGAGGTCGAGCGGTTCCGCTTCCTCCCGATCCGCCGCGACGATGGCTTCCATCTTCTCCTTCAACATCCGGCGGCTGGTCGATGTCCGACGGCTGGCTTTCCCCCGCGGCCAGAGCCTGCGCCGGTCCCATTCGATCCCGTCGCAGGTCCGCAGCATCACCCGCAAGGGCCGCTGCCCGCGCCCGTCCGTATCTCGGAAGCCGATGCTGGAAACGTCGGGCAACAGCATCGGAATGCTGCCGAGCCCCGTGGCGATGGCGGTCAGGACGCTGGTCTTGCCGTGCCCGTTGCCGCCGTGGAGCACGGTCAGGACGGGATCGAGCGGCAGGTCGAGCTTCTCGATGGCGCGGTAGTTCTCGATCTCCACCCGTTCGAGCTTCATCGCTCGCCCCTCCTCCGCGTCCGCGGCCCGGTCGGCAGGAAGCATAGCGCCGCGAGTCCCCGAAAGGACAGCTTCACCCTGAATAGCAGGGCGCGGGCAGGGGTCCGGGCGGGGCTCGACCTGCTACCGCATCAACGTGGGATTCGAGCCCGACGAGGCCGCCTCCCCCGGGTACCCGTACGGCGCTTCCGGGAACACTTGTGTCTCACCCGAAAACGGACCGCAGCAGGTCCGCAACAGGCCGATGCGAGCGGAATACAAGCGTCCGTCAGGACGCGCCGTTCCCAAATCATCCTCGTGCCGGTCTCCGCGACCTCAATCCGGGAAGGGGCGGGTTCCGTCGTCGCCCGCCAGTGTACCGGGCAACCGCCCTGCCGCCGAACCCGCCGGTATCGCCGCATCCTGCCGATGCCCCGGGCGACCTCCTCGACCAGCCTGACGCCGCTCAAGAAGGCCACTCCATCCGGGCCAGGACTCATTCCGCAGACGGTGCGTGCCCATAGGGTCCGGCCCGGACGAACCCGGGAGCCCGAGCACCCGGTCAACAGAATCGTCGTCAACAAAACGGTTGACAACCGACTCCTCCGACTCCTCTCGTGCCGTCGCCTGGATGCTTTCAACCACCGCCTGCACGTTGTCGCGGCTGCACATGGGCGCGAGCGGGCAGACCCGAGGGCAGCGCCGGCTCTTCCGTCAGTGCATGACCGTGTCTTTTGCGGCGCCGTTCGCAAAGCCGTCATACACTCGTGGTTCCTGGATTGTGCCTCGTCCGTGTCGAATCGGCGTCACTCGAATGTGCAGAAGGAGGGCTTCGATGACCGACATTCTGACACCGTTGGAGCGAAGCGTTCTCATGGGACGCATCCGGGGCGAGGATACGAAGCCGGAGCTCTTCGTGCGGCGGGCGCTTCATGCCCTGGGCTATCGGTTTCGCGTCCACGTCCGCAGCCTTCCGGGCAGGCCCGACATCGTTTTTCCGAGGCGGCGCAAGGCGGTCTTCGTACACGGGTGCTTCTGGCACAGGCACGGCTGCGGGAAGACCTATGCCCCCAAGTCCCGCAAGCAGTTCTGGCAGACGAAGTTCGCCGCCAACGTCGCCAGGGACAAGCGCGCTCAGGAACGGCTCGCGCGCGATGGATGGCGGATCTTCGTCGCCTGGGAGTGCGAGATCGAGGCGGACGATACGCTCCTGGATCGCCTAGTCGTCTTCCTCGGCCCCCCGCGCACGTCGGAGCGGGTCTGACGGAAAACCTGGCCGCACCGTCCGGAACCGGGTAACTTCCCGCCAGCCGGAGGGGCGAGAAGGGCGATGATCCGGACCTACGACATCTTCAGCGGGCTGGGCGGAAGCAGCTACGGTGCGGCAGCGGCCGGCGCGACGATCGTGGGCGGCATCGATGCCTGGGATCTGGCCGTCCAGGTCTTCGCCGACAACTTCCCCTCGGCCCAGGTCAGTACGGCGCCCGTCGAGAAGCAGGAGCCGCGCCGAATCGTCGAGCAGGTGGGCCGGATCGACCTTCTCCTGGCATCGCCGGAGTGCACGAACCACAGTTGCGCCCGCGGAGCGCGCCCGCGCTCGGACAGGAGCCGCGATCTCGCATTCGAGGTCGTGCGGTACGCCCGCGCCATCGCGCCCCGGTGGATCGTGGTCGAGAACGTGATCCAGATGCGGTCCTGGCCCCGCTACCGGGAGCTCCTGGCTGCTATCGGCGGTGCGGGATACCGGCTTGCGGAGCATGTGCTGGACGCGGCCGATTACGGCGTTCCGCAAAGACGCCGGCGACTCTTCCTGCTCTGCGACCGCGAGGCCGAACCGCCTTCCCGCATCCCGAGAAGACGTGGGCCGAAGCCTTCCGCGGCCCGTGTCCTGGACCGGCCCGGTGTCTGGCGCCGGTCATCCCTCGACAACGGACGTCGCGCACCTGCCACCTTGGCTCGCGCCCGGCGAGCCGTCGCCGCGTTAGGAACCGATTCACCGTTCCTCATCGTGTACTACGGCAACGACGGCGCCGGCGGCTGGCAGCCGTTGACCGTACCCCTGCGCACGGTGACCACGCTCGACCGGTTCGGACTCTGTGAACCGTCCCGGGACGGGGCGACGCTGAGGATGCTCCAGGTTCCCGAACTCGCGCGCGCCATGGGGTTCCAGGACGGTCCGATCCTCCGCCGGGGCTCGCGCCGCAACCGGGTCATGCTTCTCGGCAACGCGGTGTGCCCGCCGGTCATGGAGGCCGTGGTCAGGGCTCTGGTCGGAAGAGAGGCGCTGGACTCCGATGCCGGCTCCCCCGGCAGCGGAGCGCCGGGACGGGCATCGGGGGGTGGAGATGCGGAGGCGGGGTCTGGCGATGGTTCCGGGCGGTCTCGACCGGATTCCGATGCCGCGCGGGAAGACGTGCCGCTGAAGATGGTGGCTTGAGTGCCTGCCGGGGGCGGCCCGATCGCCTCTCTACAACTGCACGATTCCGGGACGCGCCAAGTAGCTGCCGGCATGTGAAATCAGGTGCATCAGCAACCGCTCGCGGAGCCGGTAGACGGGCTGCCATGCCTTGGCGGCGGCCGGGACCGCGTTGAGTGGATAGCGAGCGTTGACGGCGAGGACGAACGGTCCGTCGTCCGGTTCGACGACCAGGGTCGGGGAAGGCCACTCGGACGCGGGAGGCTTCTGGCGACGCTTTACCGTTACGGGAATTTCGAGCCCGAACAGACAGGTGATCGGGCCGGGTCGATTCTGGGCGTAGTCGCAGGCGGCGGCGATGCGGATCAGCCTGCGGCGGCATTTTTCCCGATCCCCGGGTTCGAGCTTGTATTCATCCTCAAGGAGCCGATCCGGTGTCACGCCGAAGCGGTTCCGCAACTCGTCGTCTCTCCACCAAACATCGGGGAACTTCACGACCGCGCCCCAATCGGTGGGACGAATCGTCTCCGATGACGGAACCGCCACGTGAAGCATGCGGTTGACCTTCCCGGATGCTGTTGGATCCAGCCTTCCCCGGCCATTCCAGGTCAGCGCCTTGCCCCACACTTCCGAGGCCGCCTCCGACGCTTGCTGGTTGACGATCCTGTCGGCGAGAATCGGAGCGAGGGCGGACGTGATCGCCGCTCGCGGATCGGTCACAACGTGAGGCTGGCCGACCGCTTCGCGTGCCAGCCGGCTCAGGATTTCATCGAGTCCTTCCGCGAAGGAGGCACTGTTCCGCTCCTCGTCGGGAACGAGCTCCATCAGGGTTGCGAGAGTCGCGCCGGCTGCCGCCTGCACGTCGGCTTCCCAGGAAAGGAGGGCCGCGAGTTGGGGTTTCTCTCCTACCGCGGCTTCGACCGCATCGCGTAGAGCATCCGCTTTGCCTGCAAGAGGCTTGCCGGTGTTGACGTTGATGAATCGACCCTTCGGAAGGCCGACGATCGCAAGCGGCCGGGCATGGGGCTTCTCGGAGTCGATCGTGTCGGCATCGTCCAGATAAGCCCTGAGCTCCTTGACCTCGACCTCGTGCTCCGTCCAGACCACCAGAATGAACGGTCCGCCGGCCGGGCTGACGTTGTCTTCCAGCAGCCCCGCGATGATCGCGAAGTGCCGGCGTTTGTCCGTGGTCGCCGCGAGGTCGGTCAGGTGGAGATCCAGAAACAGGGCTCGTACACCCTCGAATTTTCGCTTGTCGAGACCTCGTTCGGGATCGTAGGTAATGCCCAGACACGGTGTGCCGAGCTCCTGGAACACGTCCAGAACGGCGGTGAGGTGATCGGGTTTGTCGTCCACTACGACGAATCGAGGGGGTGTGAACATCAGTTCTCATTCTCCTGCGGAAAGATCAAGGCCAGCACCGCTCCGTTGAATTCTTCCTGTACGTCGGCTTCTCCCGCATCCGGGAACGCCAAGCGGCCGTCACCGAGCTCCATCACGAGATTGGCGTAGTAGAGGCCGAGTCCCATTCCTTCCGGGCGGCGGCTGAAGAACGGGCGTATCAATTCGTCCGGAGTGTCCAACAGCCCGGACCCGGTGTCGGCGACTACGATGGCCGGGCCATCGGCGAGATCCAGGTTGATGCTCAGGTAGATCGCCCGACCCGGCGGATCGGCATTTTCCTCCGGCCACCGCACCCGAAGCCAGTAGAAGGCGTTGTCGAGCAGGTTGTTCAGCGCTCCGAGAGCGAGGCCGAAGACGAAGCTGGACCTGATGTCCGGGGCGCCATCTTCCAGCGCCGGACACACCAGACGGACACCGTGTTTGCGAAACCGTACCCGATTGATGTCGCGAACGCGGCGAACCAAGCTCTTCAGACTGTTGGGACGACGCTTGCCCTTGCGCAGCAAATCGGCGAAGCCTTCGAGAATACCGGCCAGCTCCCGGGCTCTGGTGCGGATGGCCTCGTATTCTCCACCTGCCTCGATCAGCTCGCATAGTGCGCGGACCCCATGTTCCACCTCATGGAAGACGATCGCCAGACCCACGCCGGAGAGACCGGCGCGCAGCATGGAGTCACGCAGATCACTGTAGTCGCGTTCCACCTTGTCGATGAGCGGTTCGAGCTCGTCGTCCACCCTGCGTCTGCGGGCCGCAGCGCGGAGTTGCTGGAGCGGTTGCCTGATGCGTTTCGTCTCGGGGTCCCGACCTCCGCTCGTGATCTTGCGGATGTTGTTCTTGTCCTTCTCCCGTTCGACCTCCAGGGGGGTCAATGCTCCGAGAACGATCTGTTTCAGTCGCCCGAAAGCCGGGTTTTCCACGAAGCCTTCGCGGTTCGTCTTTTCCTTCAGACCCTGACTGCTCTCCAGCGATAGATTGATCGCGCCCACAACGATGTTCCGGCTGATCTTGCGAGCTGGTGTGTTGATCCGGCGGAGATCGAGTCCCAGCCAGTCGTCGTCGGGCTCTCCGTAGTTGTAGACCCGGATTCCGTCGCGGTAGACCCGGACGCCGCCGTTCTCGTCCAGGTAGCTCTCGATGAGTCGGCTTTCACCCAGCCGGCTCAGGACGATTCGATCCCGATCGAAGACGTAGAACTCGCCTTGGACCGGACCGATCCCTTCCGCCAGTGAAGCATCGGCGCGGACGGGCCGCGGACGAGCCTTGCGCGGACCCTGATCCACGTCGAATTCATCCATGTCGCGCTCGGCTTGGATCAGCAGTGGCTGTTCGGTCTCCTCGGTGGCCCGGGATTCGAGTTTTATGCCGGTCACCCCGCGGAAACGATATTTCCAGTCGAAGCGGCCGTCTTCGAATCGGAACTGGAACTTCCATGGCGCCCGTTCCATCAAGGCGGTCACGTCCGGGACGCCGGTCACCCAATCCTCGTGGCCGGGGACCTCCAACCACGGATAAAATTCGTCGGAGCCTCCTTCGAACGGCGAGGAGATGGAGGTGACTTGACGTTGCAGGCGGCGCACCTCCCCACGGGTCCAGTTTCTTTCCCGGAGATCGGAGATCGTGATGCGGGTGCCGGTGCTGTCTCCACGGAAGAGGGACGGGTCTCGGGTACTTACCCGAACCGTGGCATCGGACAGATTCTCCTGCCGGATCAGAACTTCCCAGTCTATCGACACGAGGCACTCCGGGTGTGCGTCGAATCGAGTGACCACGTCGATGCGGTTTCCCAGCTTGTGGGCCGCGAACCTGCCGAGTCCCTTCTCGCCGAGCGGAAGCCGGCCCCGCCGTGTCCGCTGCAAGGCCGTCCGCTGCCGCGCGCGATGGTCGTGCCCCGGTACGAGCCAGATGTCCCGGATGGTTTCCAGCGTCATTCCATCGCCATCGTCTTCGACGACGATCGACGCATCCGGGCGCCCGATATTTCTCAGGGCGACTCTGACCATCCCGGCGTCCGCATCGTAGGCGTTCTTCACCAGCTCGAAGACGGCGAGCCGGGGCGAGCCGATGAGCTCGTCGCCGAGGAGTTGGAGGATGCGCGCGCGCGGCCTGAACGGCAGGTCCAGCGGTTCGCCGACGGCAACCCTGGTGGTCCTCCGACGACTCATCCGGAAACGCTCACGTCACGGCAGGGCGACAGAAGTTCATGACGATGCCTGCCCGGGATGCCCGCCAGCGCAATGGGCGAATCGCCGTTAGTACGCCACTCACCGCTTCGGCTCCGTCAGCAGGAAGCGCAGCGCCGTCAGCACCCGGCGCGGGTGCTTGCGGTGCATGGCCATGCCGAGCCAGTAGGCCGCCTCCTCGCGCCCCATCGCCTCGATGCCTTCGGCCACCGCCCGCATGTTGTCGCGGCTGCGCATCGGCGCGAGCACCCGGAACAGCAGGCCCAGGGTCAGCGCCAGATCTTCCGTCAGGGCGTAGCCGTGTCTTTCCCGGCGCCGGCTCGGACCCAGCTTGACGCCCGCGCTGCCGAGCCGCTTCAGCACCCGGTGTTCGACCAGCTCCAGGTTGCGGCCCCGCAGCCCAGCGATGCGCGTCGCCGCGGTGATCTGCGGCGTCGCGGCCGAGGGCATCTGCCAGATCTCGTATTCGATGTCGCCCGGCCGGTGGCCGCGCACCCGCAGCTCGTAGCGCGGCGCCGATTCCGGCGTCCCGACCAGGGCCATCCGCTTCACTCGCGTCACCATGTCACTCCTCTTTGGCTTCTGCGCTCGCCGACACGTAGGCGGCGCCACTCGCGAACCTGCACAAGCGCTCGGTCAGCTTCTCGGCCGCGTCGCCCTGCATCGCCAAGCCCTCGGCGAAGACGAGATCGAACCCCGCCTGCAAGGTCCGGGCGCTCGCGTCGCGCAACTGCGGCTCGATGAATTCCCGCACGGGCTGTGCGTCCGCCACCGGCCCCCGGAATGCGAGCTCGAACGATCCGCCGTTGCGGGTCTCGTATCCGCCCTCGAAGGTCACCGTCTTGTCCGCTCCGGGGACCGCCCCCACCGCGCCCAGGAGGCGGAAGGCGTCCCCCGCCTCGAACATGCGGACCGTCAGCACCCCGATCCGGTCCACGCCCCCGGCGCGGGCCTGCTCCCAGAGCCGGATCAGCGCCTCCTTGAGCAAGCCTTCGGCGGTGAAGGATGCGCGTCCCGGTCCCGATAGCGAGCCGCCCTCCGGCTCCGGTGTAGGGGTCACCCCCGGCGCTCCACCCGAAGGCTCATCACCTTTACTGTCCGGCACCGGGAGTGTGGGCTCCGTCGGCTTCGGCCGCGGCCAGACGTCCTTGTTCTTCGCGTAGGCCATGGTGAAGACCACGGACTGCTCGTCGATCGCGATCTCCGCCGGCGGGTCCCCGGGGCCGAACAGAAGATCGCCGCGCCGGTAGACGTACTCGCCCTGCTCGATGCCGCGCCGGACGCCCCGGATGAAGACGTCGTCGCCGACGATGGGCAATGCCGGATCGCGCCGGAACTCGTCGCGCAACGCACGGGTCGCGATCTGCCCCTTCTTCAACGGCGTGCGGTCGCGCACGTAGGCCGGCGAGTCGGGCTCGTCCTCGGGGAGCCGCAGCTTGCCGAGCTCGCGCAGCGCCCGCACGACCTGCTGTTGTCCCACGCCGGGGCGGTCCGACGTGGAATGCACGTCGATCGCCGAGTGCGCCAAGTCCACACCGCTCGCGCCGGTCCGGTGGCGAGAGGGGTAGAAGACGTGCCGGTAGCACTGCTGCACGGCGATCGCGAGCTCCTGCTCCGAACGGGCTTCGAGCTCGCGCACCTTGGCCTGCTGGTGCTCGGCCAGCCCGGCCAGATGCTCGGGCTTCTTCAGCTCCCCCAGGGCGAGTCGCCGGCGCGTGCGTCCGCGCATGTCCTCCGTCTTCGCATCCTCCGCGACCACGAACACCAGGTGGTTGCGCAACGCCCGCAGGGCCGATCCTTCCGAGCCCTTGCGCGAGTAGATGCGCTCGACCAGCTCGGGGACGGACTCCACCGCCGCGCCGATGGCGACGGCGTCATAGGACGGCACGACGAGCTTCGGCCGCCCGTCCCCGACCTCGTCCGGCACGTCGAAGGGTCCCCCGGGGAAGGCCGCCATCTCGAACACGCCGCCGCCGAAGATCTCGCGGATGCGGTCGTTCAGATGCGCCCGGACCTCGCCCGCGTCCACGTGCCGTTCCGCGCGCCGGACGATCTGGCTCAGGTTGGCCTCGGCGAGAAAGCGCATCGGGGCGCCCGGCCGATCGTCGAGATAGGCGGACTCCGCGATGAACTTCCGGCGCGCTTCCTCGACGAAGCTCACGTCCACGGCCGGACCCAGGACCGAGTAGCGGAGCTGCTCCGGCGAGAGTCCCTTCAGCGGGTCGTTGAACGCGAAGGTGTGCATCAGGATCGTCCGCGCGACGTATCCCGCACAGGGCGGCATCCCGCGGTGGTCTACCGCGTCGATCTCCTGCGCGAGCGCACGCTTGTCCTGCGGCCCGGCCGCCACGTCGCGGGTGATCGCCGGGGTGAAGGCGGACTGTTGCAGGCGCGTCACGATCTCCTGGCGGATCGGCTCGTGGCCCGGGTCGACGTGGTGGAGATGGATCGCGGTGGCGTCCGCGGGCCGTTGCGCCCACAGGTGCGAGACGGTGCGCGCGAGAAGCCGCAACATGCCGCGCACGCGCTGGAAGTTGGCAAGCGTCGCGGTCTTGCCGGTCAGCGTCTCCAGCACCTCCGGATGCAGGGGATAGCTCGCGAGGAACGCCTCCGCGGTCTCGGGGCGGGCGGCCTCGGCGGAGAGCGATGCCCCGTGCGCCGTCCACAGGCGCCGGTAGGCGTCGACCACGGCCGGGGCCTTCGTCTGGTCGATCTCCTCGAACAGGCGCCGGCGCAGGACCTGGATCGTCTCGTCCTCCTCGGTCGGATTGAGCAGGGTCGCCTTGCGCGCCGACACGCTCTCCGCCTCCG
The DNA here is from genome assembly GCA_965204915.1 of Gammaproteobacteria bacterium. Lineage (GTDB taxonomy): Bacteria > Pseudomonadota > Gammaproteobacteria > HK1 > HK1 > HK1. The sequence goes on from OZ242023.1 coordinate 2,870,044, forward strand.
CCATCCGGTCGGCGATGAACTGGCTCTCCTCGCCGTAGGCATCGGCGGCCCGGCCGTCCTTGCCGATCGCCAGCGTATAGACCAGCGCCGCATTCGGCGCGCTCTCCACCGCCTTGAACAGCGAGGTCAGGAAGGCGGTGAGCTGGTCGCGGGCGCCGTCGAAGCGGCGTACCTTGCGCAGGTACACCGAGAGCTCGTCGAGCAGGACGAGGGCCGGCTCGCCTCCGAAGAGCTCCCGCAGGGTCCCGGCGCCGGGCGCCACCTGGCGCTCGTCGCTCGCGCGCACCCGTTCGTAGCCTTCCCGCCCGGCGAGGGCGTATGCCATTTCGCCCCAGGGCGTATGAGCCAGCACGCCTTCGCCCATCGCCCGTCCGTTGGCCGGATCGGCGTTCTCCCCGTCGAAGGCCGCGATGCGCACGGGTCCGGCCGGTATCAGCGCCGGCTCGACGAACTCGGCGGCGTCCGCGACGCCCTGCATCCCGCGCGCCGCGTGCACCAGCGCGATCAGCCCGTGGGTCTTGCCGCCGCCGTAGGAGGTGTCGAGGCGGAAGATCGCGGCGGCCTCGCCGCCTGCGCCGGTGAGGCGCCTGCCCACGTTGGCGAGCAGGTTCCCGAGTCCCCGGGTCGGGTAGGTATGGGCGAAGAAGCGCGCGGGGTCCAGGTATTCCGCGCCGCCCCGGCCCGAGACGACCTGCGCCAAGTCCGCCGCGAAGTCGGCCTCCGCGATCGCTCCCCGGAGGACGTCGTCGCGCGGACGCGAGGTCTCGAAGATCGTCGGGATGGTCATGGTTTCCGCTTTGCCCTTCCCTGCGCCGTTATCCGGCCGGATCGCGCCCGCTCCGGGATCGGCTGCGACGCCGCGGAGATCCGCCGCCTGCGCGGTGCCGGGGTGGTGTGAACCCCGGCCGCACGCGGACCGGCGGCGACGGCTTCACTCCGGCAGCACCCGGCACCAGCCGTGGGGGTCGTCGTGCTCGCCGAGCTGGATGCCGGTGATCCGGTCGTAGAGCCACTGGGTCACCGGGCCGGAGGCGTTGGCGTTGACGCGGATCTCCTCCCCCCGGTACGCCATGGTGCCGACCGGGGAGATCACCGCCGCGGTCCCCGCCCCGAACGCCTCCTCCAGCGCCCCGCCCTTCGACGCCTCGACGATCTCGTCGATGGTGATCCGGCGCTCGATCACGTCATGGCCGTTCTCGCGCAGCAGGGTGATCGCCGCATCGCGGGTGACGCCGGGGAGGATGGTGCCGCGCAGCTCGGGGGTGACGATGTGGCCGTCGATGCGGAAGAAGATGTTCATCGCCCCGACTTCCTCGACGTAGCGATGCTCGACCCCGTCGAGCCACAGCACCTGCATGTACCCCTCCCGGCGGGCCAGCTCGGCGGGATACAGGCTGCCCGCGTAGTTGCCGGCGGTCTTGGCCGCGCCGGTCCCGCCGGGGGCGGCGCGGGTGCAGGTGTCCTCCACCTTCAGGGTCACCGCCGGCATGGCCTCGTCGAAGTACGAGCGCACCGGGCAGGTGATCACCAGCATCCGGAACGCGCGCGAGGGGCGGACCTCCATGTGCGCCTCGTTGCCGAAGATGATGGGGCGGATGTAGAGCGATTCGCCGCGCCGCGCCGGGACCCACGCCCGATCGACGGCGACGAGCCGCTCCACCGCGCCGATGAAGACCTCGGGGGGGACCCGGGGCACGCACAGCCGGTCGCAGGACGCTTCGAGCCGGCGCGCGTTCATGTCCGGGCGGAAGATGCGGATCCGGCCGTCGCCGCCCCGGAACGCCTTCAGGCCCTCGAACACCGCCTGCCCGTAGTGCAGGGTGGCGTTGGCCGGCTCCATGGCGATCGGGCCGTAGGGAACGATCCGGGGCCGGCGCCACGCGCCGTCCTCCCATTCCATGCTGAACATGTGATCGCTGAAGACGTTGCCGAAGCCGAGGTCGTCGAAGTCGACCTCCTCGCGCCGGCTCCTCGGGACGAGTTCGAGTTCTAGAGCGGAAAGCATCGATGTCGGACCGTGTTCGGGAGTGATGTTCCGGCTCGGGACACGCCTCGCTTCGCGATCCGGGTCGGCCGGGGTGCCGGGAGATTAGGTGAATCGCGGACTCGTCACAACGCCGCCGAATCGTGCGCCGCCGGCAGGGCACGCGCGACCGTGGCATTCTCCGTGGACCCTTGGCGAGGTCCCGATACGTGCTTTCACCCTTGGGCATCAACCCCCCGACGCGCTCGGCGCGCAATACTCGATCGTACGAACCGGGCTTGATCGTGCGAACCGGGCTCGATCGTACGAGCTGGGCTTGATCGTACGGGCTGGGCTTGATCGTGCGAGCTGGAATCCCGACGATCGAATCATGAGCAACGCCGGATCCGAACCCGTGCCGCCCCACCCGCCCGCCATGCTCTCGGTCGAGGAGGCGCGCGCCTATCTGCTCGACCGCGCCCGCCCCATCGAGGAGAACGAGCGGGTCGCAGTCGAGGATGCGCTCGGCCGGATCGTCGCGGCGGACGTGGTGGCGCCGATCGACGTGCCGGGCCACGCGAACAGCGCGATGGACGGCTACGCGGTGCGGGCCGCCGACGTCCCCGACGAGGGTGAGGTGACGTTGCGGATCACCCAGCGGATCGCTGCCGGCGAGGTCGGTTCGGCGGTCGCGGCGGGGGAAGCGGCGCGGATCTTCACCGGCGCACCGGTTCCGGCCGGCGCGGACGCCATCGCGATCCAGGAAGATTGCCGCCTCGACGGCACGTCGGTGGTGGTGCCCGGTCCGCTTGCGGCGGGGACGTTCGTCCGTTCCCGGGGGAACGACGTCCGGTCCGGAGCGGTGGTGCTGGCGGCGGGTACCCGGATCCGGCCGCAGGAGATGGGCGTCGCCGCATCGGTGGGCATCGCCGAGGTCGAGGTACGCCGCCGGCCGCGCGTGGCCATCGTTTCCAGCGGCGACGAGCTGCGCCGGCCCGGCGAGCCGCTCGGTCCCGGACAAATCTACAACTCGAACCGGCTCACGCTTCTCGGAGCACTCCAGCGGCTCGGTTGCGAGGTGGTGGACCTCGGTCTCGTCGCCGATACGTTCGCGGCCACGCGCAATGCGCTGCTCGACGGCGCGGGACGTGCCGAATTGCTGATCACCACGGGGGGCGTCTCCGTGGGCGAAGAGGATCACGTCCGGCGCGCACTCGAGGCAGTCGGCGAGCTGGAGATGTGGAAGGTCCGGGTCAAGCCGGGGAAGCCGATCGTCTACGGCCGCATCGGAGCGTGCGATCTTCTCGGTCTGCCCGGCAACCCGGTCTCCGCCCTGGTGACGTTCTGCCTGTTCGTGCGCCCGTTCATCCTGCGCCGACTCGGCTCCGCCGACGCCGTCCCCGCACCGGTGCGCGTCACCGCCCGCTTCGAATGGCCGAAGCCCGGGGGACGCCGCGAGTTCCCGCGGGCCCGGCTCGTCGCGGCCGAGGACGGCGAGGCCGGAGCCGAGATCCACGCGAAGCAGGGCTCCGACGTGCTCTCGGCGGCGACGTGGGCCACGGGGCTCGTCGAGATCGCCGAGGGGACGACGGTCACCCCCGGCGATCGCGTCCGATACTACTCGTTCGGAGATCTGCTCGAATGACGCCGGTGATTCGAATCCAGGCAGCGCCTTTCGACGCGGGCGCCCTCATCGCGGAGACGCATTGCGCCAATCCGAAGGCAGGGGCGGTGGCGGCGTTCATCGGGCTCGTGCGCGACGTGAACGAGGGCAGCGACGTCTCCGAGATGACGCTGGAGCACTACCCCGGGATGACCGACCGGGCGATCGAGCGGATCTGCCGCGACGCGGCCGAACGATGGGAGGTGCTCGACGCCTGCGTGGTACACCGGGTAGGGACACTGCGGCCCACCGATCCCATCGTCATCGTGGTGGTCGCAAGCGGGCATCGCAAGGATGCGTTCGAAGCGTGCGAGTTCATCATGGACTTCCTCAAGACCCGCGCACCGTTCTGGAAGAAGGAGCGCACCGGGGGCGGCGAGCGCTGGGTGGAAGCCCGCGCGAGCGACGACGAGGCCGCGGCGCGCTGGGAATGATCCGGGAGCACGAGTGGGACACGCCCGCATTCCCGAAACGCACAAGGCGCAACATCCCGATACTCGCGGACTTCCGGGCAGGAACGGAGCGGTCCGTTCATCCGCTCCGTGATTCAGTACATGTGCTGCCCGCCGTTGATCGACAGTGTCGAGCCGGTCATGAAGCCCATGTCGTCGTCGACGAGGAACAGCACCCCCTTGGCGATCTCGCTGGCGTGCCCGAGCCGGCCGACGGGGATGGTGGCGATGATCTTCTCCAGCACCTTCTCCGGCACCGCACGGACCATGTCGGTGTCGATGTAGCCCGGGGCGATCGCGTTCACCGTGACTCCCTTGCTTGCGCCTTCCTGCGCCAGCGCCTTGGTGAAGCCGTGGATGCCGGATTTCGCCGCTGCGTAGTTGACCTGCCCGTACTGGCCGGCCTGCCCGTTGATCGAGCCGATGTTCACGATGCGCCCGAAGCCCCGTTCGCGCATCCCCTCGATCACGCAACGTGACATGTTGAAGCACGAGGAGAGGTTGGTCTGGAGCACCGCGTTCCACTGGTCGAACGACATGCGGTGCATCGTTCCGTCCTTGGTGATGCCGGCGTTGTTCACCAGGATCCCGACCGGGCCGAGGTCCTTGGCGATCCGGTCCACCGCGTCCCGGCACGCCTCGAAATCCGAGACGTCGAATTTATAGGTACGGACGCCGGTACGCACGCCGAAGCGCTTCGCCGCTTCATCGTTGCCGGCGTACGTCGCGGCGACGGTGTGTCCCGCGTCCCGCAGCGCGATCGAGATCGCTTCACCAATGCCGCGCGTGCCGCCGGTGACGATCGCTACGTGTCCCATGGTGGCCCTCCCTCCGGTCTCCTCCGGTCAATCGCGCTGCACGCACATCGCGATGCCCATCCCGCCGCCGATGCAGAGCGTGGCCAGGCCCTTCTTCGCGTCACGCCGGCGCATCTCGTGGAGCAGCGTCGTCAGCACCCGCGCGCCCGAAGCGCCTATCGGATGCCCCAGCGCGATCGCGCCGCCGTTCACGTTGACCTTCTCGACGTCCCAGCCGAGGTCCTTGTTCACCGCGCACGCCTGCGCGGCGAACGCCTCGTTGGCCTCCACGAGATCGAGATCGTCCGGGCTCCACCCTGCCTTCTCCAGCGCGCGGCGGCTGGCCGGGATCGGCCCGGTCCCCATGATCGCGGGATCCACCCCCGCGGTGGCCCAGGAGACGATCCGGGCCAGCGGCTCGATCCCGCGCTTCCCGGCGTTCTCGCGGGTCATGAGCACCACCGCCGCGGCGCCGTCGTTGATCCCGGAGGCGTTGCCGGCGGTCACCGTTCCGTCCCTGGCGAAGGCGGGCCGAAGCCTGGCCAGCGTCTCGACGGTGGTGCCGTGCTTCGGATGCTCGTCGGTGTCGACGACGGATTCGCCCTTGCGGGTCTTGATGGTGACCGGCGCGATCTCCTCGGCGAACCTGCCCGCCTTCTGCGCGCTCTCGGCCTTGTTCTGGGAGGCGGCGGCGAAGGCATCCTGCCGATCGCGGGTGATCTGCCACCGCTCGGCGACGTTCTCCGCCGTGTTCCCCATGTGGTAGCCGTTGAAGGCGTCGAACAGCCCGTCGCGCAGCATGGTGTCGACGAGCTCGGTCGCGCCCATCTTCGTGCCGTTGCGCATGTGCACGCAGTGCGGCGCCCGGCTCATGCTCTCGTGCCCGCCCGCGACCACCACGTCACTGTCCCCGACCCGGATCGCCTGGTAGCCCAGCGCCACGGTGCGCAGCCCCGACCCGCAGAGCTGGTTGACCCCGTAGGCGGTGCGCTCGACCGGGATCCCGGCGTTCACCGCGGCCTGCCGGGCCGGGTTCTGTCCTGCGCCGGCGGCGAGGATCTGGCCCATGACCACCTCGTCCACCTCTTCGGGATCGACCGAAGCGCGGCGCATCGCCTCCTCGATCGCGACCTGGCCGAGATAGTGCGCGGGCACCGAAGAGAGACCCCCGCCGAACGCCCCGACGGGCGTGCGGGCGGCAGCGGCGATGACGACTTCGTTCATGGGAATGGCTCCTTCGAAAACGTGTTTCGTCGTCGATGGGAAGGGAGGATCATTGTAGACGGGACTTGTGCGGCGCAACAAATCCGATTTCGACGCGCCGCCGACCCGGATCGGGCGGCGGCGCCACCGATCGCCTCGCCATCCGTGATCCGCGGCAGCCGTGGTGCGGGCAGATCATCGACGGCCGATCGCGGCCTGCCGGTAGCGGGGAAACGGTCCGGAGCAAGACGGAGGGAGGGGCCGTCCGAGGAGGGGATCGGCCCCTCACGCCGGTGGCCCGCCGAATCCGATCCGCCCGATCCCCGGAAGCTTGATCGCCGGCCCGAGCGGGTCGACGCCGAAGACCAGGCCGAGCACGTTGATCTCGATGCCTTCGTCGACGCCGGCGAGCATCCCGGCGAGCCCGAACAGCGAGATCTGGAATCCCCGCCCGCCGGGCGAGGTGGCGAAGATTCGCCCGTTCTCGAGGTAGTCCTTGCCGATGGCGGTGACGGGAAGGTCGACGTCGAGCCCGGACACCCGGCGCACGACGAAGCTGGTGAACGTGTTGCTGTTGGGACCCGGCCACAGCCGGTAGTGGTGCGTATAGGGGTACGCCTCCACCGCCTCCAGGATCTTCGGGATCGCGCTCGCCGCGGCGGGGCCGCGCAGCTCCTTTACGAGCTGCGGCGGATGGCCGTACCACGAGCGGTCCGGGAGATCGGGTGAGGACACGACCACGTTGCCACCGTTCCATCCCCGCCAGCCGATCACCTGATGGACCATGTAGCGGGACGCATTCTCGGGCTTGGTCGCGACCCAGGTGTGGACCGCAAACAGGCCTCGCCAGTTGAATGCGCGCGCCGCCCACACCGAGACGATCGCCTCCGGCGTTTCGGCCGGCGCCGGGGCGATGCCGGCGCTCGACCGATCCGCGGTCCGCCAGTCCTGCCCAAGTCGCACCGTACCACCGGCCAGGGCGAGCACCGGGCCGATCAGCAGGATGATCAGTAGGAAAAGAAGCTTCCCCAGCCCATTCATGGCGCCGGTTCGGACCGCCCGCGGGGCTTCCGGTTCGGTGACGGAGCCTCCCCTTCCGGTTCGTGCACGTCCTTCGGCGACGAGCGAACCGGCGTGCCGCATCCGCCGAAGCGTCGCGCCCTCCCCGTCACTGCGCCCGGAAAATCGGCGTATCCGGATCTCCGCGCCGCCACCGCCCCGGTCACGCCCGCTTCTCCCGACGGCATTGCCGGCGCTTCAAGCCCCGTCCGGAACCCGTCCGTGGCGACCCCCTCCCTTTTCCTGGCCGTCGGTCCCCTTTCTTGCGTGTCCACGTGCGATTGTGGATGGTACTATGCGCCCGCTTGAAACCGATCGCAGCAGCCGGACAAGCTGGGCAACAGATGCCTTTCACTCCACCAAGGACCCAAGAGGTGACTCCCATGAAACACAGAACTGCCAAGTGGGCGACCGCCGCCGGTGCCGTTGCGGTACTGATGCTCAGTACCGGGTGCGCTCGTATCCAGGACGTGGAATCGCTCCAGGCCGAAGTCGACATGCTCAAGGGCGAGCTGGCGACGGCCCAGGGCGCAGCGGCGGGCGCCCAGGCAGAAGCGGAGGCAGCCCGCGCCGCAGCCGGTGACGCCGCCAGCGCCGCAGGCAATGCCATGGCCACGGCGAATGAAGCACAGGCCGGCGGTGCCGCCAACGCCGAGAAGATCGATCGCATGTTCAAGAAGCTGATGATGAAGTAGCCACCGGCCGTCGCGACCGGTCAATCGGCGAAATCGCTCGGGCCGGCTGCGAGCACCGCCGATCGGCTCGCCACCGCAACGGGGATTCCGTTCGCGGTGGCGAGCGTCTTCTCGACCCGCTCCCAGTCCAGGATCAGCGGCGGTCCTTGTCCTGGGGTCGCCGCTATCAGCGACGACACCACCTCGGCCATGTGCGGACGCGCCTCCTCGTCCGGGACCTCGGTAGTGGGATGCACCTCGATGTACAGCACGTCTCCCGCCCATCCTGCCTTGACCCTCTGGCTGACGAGGGTGACGGGCGTTCCGGGGTCCACCATCTCGAACAGCTCCGCGATGTGCTCGGGGTACATCCGGACACATCCATGGCTGACCCGCATGCCGATGCTGTAAGGCTTGTTGGTGCCGTGGATCAGGTACTGCGGAAAGCCGAGATACAGCGCATGCGATCCGAGCGGGTTGTCCGGCCCCGGACCTACCACCCGGGGCAACGTCTCGCCCCGTTGCGCATGTTCCTCGCGAATCGACTCGGGAGGAAACCACGTGGGACGTGCCTTCTTCCTGACGATGCTGGTCTTCCCGAGTGGAGTCTCCCAGCCGACCCTTCCGATGCTGACGGGCCACGTGCGCACCACCGACTCCCCTTTCGGGTAGTAGTAGACCCGCATCTCGGCAACGTTGATCACCAGGCCGGAACGCGGAGCGGCGGGGAGTATGAACCGGGACGGCAGCCGGATGGCGGTTCCTTCGCCCGGAAGCCAGATGTCGACGCCGGGATTGGCGAGCCGGAGCTCCGCGAGCCCCATTCCGAAACGCCGTGCTATGTCGAGCAGCGTGTCCTCGTATCGCGCGATGTAGACCTGGTTGCGGCCCACCACCGATTCGTTCGCATCCGTTGGCCATGTCCCGGCCACGGCAGCGGCGGCCGGGACCACCGCCAGCATGGCGGCCGAGAAGCACCATGAAGCGGCCAGCCGCCTCGCCGTTCGCCTCGGCGCGCGCGCGCCTGGACGCGATGCAGGTGGAGGACTCGTTGCCGGCGAAGGATTCATCCGCGAAGGATAACGACCGGCCGGCCACTTCGTCCACGATTCGCCCCGGGGTGCGGAGACGCCGCTCCGGCACGAAGCCCCCGGCTCTGCGTCCACCTCCCCGGAAAGCGGCGTCATTCGACCGTCCATCGGGCGGGCACCGGATCGAATCATGGCCCGTCCGGTCAACCTGCCCACAGGAACCAGAGCGCCAGCAGCCCCTCGGGGCCCGCGCGCATTGCGTGCACGACGTCCGGGGGGTTGTGGACGATCCCACCGACGCCGGGGGTGTGCCAGCCACGGTCTTCGCGGTACCACTCGCCTTCGCTCATCACGATGTAGATCTCTTCCGGCGGATGCCGATGATCGACGTAGCGCACGCCGGGCGCCACCAGGCTCGCGCCGGCCAGTACGTCGCCACGCTGTTCCAGCCCCATCGGTCCGACGATGTCCGCGTTGGCGTGACCGTCGTGGAACGTCTTGCCGTGCGCTTCCGAGCCGGGGCGCCGGCGCCACCGCAGCTCGGGCTCCAACGCCGCGAACGCCTCCGCGAGGGAGGAGATCCCGGGCGCCGCCAGCGCGCGTTCGAGCGCAGAGGAAAAATGCCGGTACGCGGGGATTGGAACGCGCGTTTTCGGGGCGAGGACGCCGACGGAGCTCGCGAGGGCGTCGAAGATGCGGGTGGCGACAACGCCGGACGGGGCTCCGTCCTCCATGCGCATCGAGAGGGTCTCCCGGGCGGTGTGCAGAAAACGAGCGAGAGCTTCGGGCCGTTTCACCGCGAAAGCACCTCCGTACGTTCCCGTCGATCACCCTGGCCGTTGTTCGAAACCTGCTGCCCGGTACGTCCGTGCATCGCCGCAGGCCGCTCTCGTACCGGCATCCGGCGCGGACCTCCGGGACTTCTCTTTCGACCCCACGCCGGTCCGGTGGTTCAGCGGAGCCGGGATCGCCATCCTCCGCCGACGGCACACGACCACGCTCGCCGTCTTCCGGCTCTCCGGCGAGTCGGTCCCGTCACCGGACAGACTCATGCACGTCGACGACGGGGATCTCCCGTCCCGATGCCGCCCCCTCGCCATCCGTACGAGAGGATGCCGCGATCGAAGGATGCGCGGTACCCTCCGAACGGAGCCGGCGCATCTCCGGGAACCCCCGGCGGACGCGATGCCGCCCTGTGTGGGGAGATCCTGTGTGGAGAGATGATGCACACCACGGCCGAACGTGCGCTTCGGATCATCGAAATCGAGGTACGTTCGTGAACGCCGATCCTCTCATCGTCGAGACGGCCACCCGCATGTTCGAGGGGCTCTGCCCGCCGGAAGCGGTGGCCGCGGCCGAGGACGGCCGTTGGCCGCAGGCATTGTGGGAGGCGCTGGAGGAGTCTGCGCTCACCCGCGCATGGATCCCCGAAGCGTTCGGGGGGCCTGGAACGAGCATCGAGGACGGTTTTGCGGTGGCTCGCGTCGCCGGAACGTACGCCATACCGGCCCCGCTCGCGGAGACCCTGCTCGCCGGCTGGCTCGCATCGGAAGCCGGCCTCGAAGTCCCCGAAGGTCCTCTGACCGTGGCGCCCGTCGATGCCGCCTCTTCCATCACCCTCCAGGGCGGTACGCTGTCCGGCACAGCCCCACGAGTGCCTTTCGCGAGCGCCTGCGGACATCTCGTGGTGGTGTTCGGAAACGGCGGATCCGGAGACAGGGCCCAGGGCGTGGCGCTCGTCGATCGCGCGGCTTGCTTCCTGGAACCGGGAACGTCGCTCGCCGGGGAGTCGAACGACACCGTCATCTTCGACGGGGTGGCCCCGACGTCGTGGTCGGCGCCGACGGGTGTCGATCATGCCGAAAGGCTGCGGCGGATGGGGGCGGCCATGCGCGCCGGGCAGATGGCCGGCGCCCTCGAACGCTGCCTGGAGCAGTCCCTCCAATACGCCGCGGTCCGGCGCCAGTTCGGCCGGCCGATCGCGAAGTTCCAGGCGGTGCAGCACAATCTGGCGGTGCTCGCGGGGGAGGTGGCGGCAGCCACCACGTCGGCCGATGCCGCAGTCTCCGCCATCACCCGCCACGGCATCGAAGACGACCGCGCATTCCTCGCCGTCGCCGCCGCGAAGATCCGGTGCGGCCAGGCGGCGGGAGCGGGCGCCGCCATCGCCCACCAGGTGCACGGTGCAATGGGCTTCACCCGCGAGTACAGCCTCCAGCAGCGTACCCGGCGGTTGTGGGCGTGGCGCGACGAATTCGACCCCGAGACGGTGTGGGCGATCGCATTGGGCCGCCACGTCGCGAAGCGGGGCGGCGACGCCCTGTGGGCCACGGTGACCGCGGACTGATCGTGGCCGGCGCGGGCGGCGGATCCGTTCCGTCGCGGGATTGCCGCCGTCGATCCCTCCGCCGGCGCCGGCGGCGACCATGCCGTTCAACCCCGGCGCGCAGCGCCGGACGAGGAGAGACCATGAACCGCGATTTCCAGATCGAGCTGGGCCGGCGCTTTCGTCGGCTGCACGAGGACGGCACCTTCCTCATGCCCAACGCCTGGGACACGGGCAGCGCCCTGCTGCTGGAGACGGCCGGCTTCGAAGCCCTCGGCACCACCAGCGCGGGCATCGCCTACTCGCTCGGGAAGGCCGACGCCACCGGCGCACTGGCCATCGACGAGGCGCTGGACGAGACCGCGCGCATCGCCGGCGCGGTCTCCGTTCCGGTCAACGTCGATGCGGAGAACGGCTACGGTGACGATCCGGAGGCGGTCGCGGAGTGCATCCGCCGGTGCATCCACGCCGGCGCGGTCGGCGCAGGCATCGAGGACTACACCCAGGACCCCGCCCACCCGCTCTACGAGCGCACCCTGGCCGTCGAGCGCATCCGCGCCGCACGCGAGGCGGCGGACGCCTCGGGGGTACCCTTCGTGCTGACTGCGCGGGCGGAATGCCATCTCTACCGCGTACCCGGCGCCTTCGCGGAATCCGTCGCCCGCTCGAACCTCTACCGCGAGGCCGGCGCGGACTGCCTCTATACCCCCGGAGTACGGGACCGCGCCGAGGTCGCGGCGCTCGTGCGCGAGATCGACGGCCCGATGAACTTCGTCGTGGGCAAGGGCATGGCGGACTACACCCTGGGGGAGCTGGGGGAGCTGGGGATCCGGCGGGTGAGCATCGGGGGGTCGCTGATGCGCGCGACGTTCGCCCTCGCCGAGCGCGCCGCCGCGCAGATGAAGCGTGAGGGCCGCTTCGACTGGGCCGCGGACCAGCTCGGTGCAGGGGACTTCGAACGGCTCTTCACGAACCGCCGTGGGTAGAATCCCCGGACCACCATCCTTGCGATCGAGCCGCATCGTGCGCGAGGCACCGGGCGAGGCCGCGGCGCTCCGCGACACCACGACCGCGCGACGAGCGCAGGCACGGGAGACGACGATGAAGATCGGGCTGTTCCTCACCAACCAGCAACACCTCGACACCGACATGGTGAGCGCGCTCGGGGACCAGATCGCCATGGTGCACCATGCCCGCGACCGTGGCTGGGACTCCCTGTTCTCGGGGCAGCACTACCTGAACGAGGGCAACAACAAGCAGCTCCAGATCGTGCCCTTCCTCGCCCGGTTGATCCCGGAGGCGGGCGAGATGACCACCGGTCTCGGCATCATGCTGCTCAACCTCCACAACCCGGTGTACGTCGCGGAGACCGTCGCCACCCTCGACGTCATCGCGAAGGGCAACTTCGTCTTCGGCATCGGCCTCGGCTACCGGGAGGTCGAGTTCGATGCCTTCGACGTGCCCAGGGGCAAGCGGGTCGCGCGCATGGTGGAATGCCTCGACCTCGTACGCCGGCTGTGGACCGAGGACTCGGTGACCTACCATGGCGACACCTGCCGGCTCGACGCGGTGCGCATGAACATCCGTCCGGTGCAGCGGCCCTCGCCGCCGGTGTGGGTCGCCGCGAACAACGACGCCGCCATCCGCCGCGCCGCGCGCATCGGCGACACCTGGATGGTCAACCCGCACTCCACGACCGCCACCATCCGCCGCCAGCTCACCCTCTACCGCGAGGCGCTCGAGGCCGAGGGCAAGGCGTTCCCGGCCGAGCTGCCGTGCATCAAGGAGGTGTTCTGCGCGAAGGATCGGAAGACCGCGATCGAGACCGCGGGGCCGTACCTCCTCGCGAAGTACCGGGACTACGCCTCCTGGGGCCAGGACGCCGCGATGCCCGACGATGAATCGTTCGACCAGGGGTTCGACGACCTGCTGCGGGACCGCTTCATCCTCGGCTCGCCCGAGGATTGCCACGAGCAGCTCCGGCCCTACGTCGAAGAGCTCGGGGTCAACCACCTCATCGTCCGGACCCACTGGGCAGGAATGCCGCTGCCCATCGCCCTGTCGAGCATGCGGCTCATCTCCGACGAGCTGCTGCCGGCGCTGCGCAAGCCGTGATCGCACCGGGATGGGATGCCGGCGGACTCCAGCCCGCTCGGCGGACGGCATCGGAGATCCGGCTATTCGCGTGTCTCCGCGCGGTCCTTCACCCACTTCCGGCCGTTCAGCATGGGGGTGACGAGGTTCTCCCGCTTCCACAAGAGGTAGAAGAGGACCGCGGCCACGTGCAGGGCGACGAGCACCAGCACCACCGTGGCGAAGAGGTGGTGGTAGCCCGTCATCATGCCCACGACGTCGGACGAAACCTCCGATGCCAGCGGACCGGAAAAGAAGAGCGCATCGTCCTCCGAGAAGAGGCCCGTCACCACCTGGGCGGTCAGTGCGAGCACCATCGCGATGACGGACAGGGCGCCGATGGGGTTGTGTCCGGCCACGCCGCTCGGCTGCCGGCGCCCGATCCCGTGGACGTAGTCCGGTGCGTCGCGCAACGAGGCGAAGAGGGTGCGGTGGCGAACCGGCGGGGGGCCGGCCCAGCCCCATGCGTAGCGGAAGAGCAGCAGCGCCCCGGTCAGGTAACCGAGGTAGATGTGCCACTGCATGATGGAGAAGGTGCGGAACTCCCCCAGGATCCAGCCGGTGATCACCGAGGCGGCCAGCAGCCAGTGCCACGCGCGGGTGACCGGATCCCAGACCGCTTCGCGGCGATAGCCTTCCATCTCCTTCTTCAGCCCCGATCGCCGGGGCTTCCCAGGCGTCGCCGGCGCTTCGGGGGCGTCCCTACATCCGCTCGGCGCGGAAATCGTCGTGGCAGCCCTTGCATGCCTTGCCGACCGCACCGATCTTCGAGCGCAGGGCGTCGAGCCCGTCTCCTGCCACCTCGGAGAGGGCCGCAGCGGCCTCCGACAACGCCTCGGCCTTCCTGCCCGCTTCCGGCCACGTCGTCCAGAGCTCGGGAAGCGCGCGGGTCTTGCCGGCGTAGGACTCGTTGTCGGTCCCCTCGGGCCACATCGCACCGGCCTCGACGTTCGCCATCGTGTCCAGGTTGGCGGCGTAGAGCCTGGCCGTCTCCGCGTCGTATGCCAGATCCCCCTTGGCCATCTGGAACAGGGGGCCGGCGTACCAGCTTTGCAGCGTCATCACGGCGCGGCGCGACTTGATTGCATCGACATCCCCGTGGTGATCTGCGTGATCGTGCTCGTTCGGATCCTGGGCGGCGGATGCGGAAAGCGCGAGAGAAAGGCCGAGAAGGACGACGATCCATCGAGTCGACGATTGCATGGGAGTCTCCCGAATCTGAACGGATCCACTGGATCCGATGAATGCGGATGAGTGGCGGAACCACCGGGCCAGTCTAGCACTTGCGATCGGAGCATGCGTTGCGCCGGCAAGGCGGGACGGCGCGGTTCAATCGAGCCGGAACCGCTTGGAGCGCACGAACGCCCCGAAGCCGCCCCGCTCGCTCACCGCGACCTGGCGTGCCTTGTCCTCGGACCATCCGTAGAAGTCCGCGCGCCCGAACCGGCCGGGGTCGCGCTGGCGATCAGGGTTCAGCGGAAGCGCGGCGTGGCGGCGCGAGTCGTAGCCGGCGATCCATTGCTCCAGGCTGCGGTCATCGTAGCGGCCGTCGTGCACGAAAGCATCGAGGGGCAACCGGGGCGTGATCTTCCATTCCTTCGCCGGGTGGCCCGCGACCATCCCGGCGACGGGAAACACGTAGTCGGGCAGCCCGAGCATCCGCGAGACCTCGGCCGCGTGGTTGCGAACCGCGCTCAACGGGCAGCAGCCGAGCCCCGCGGCCTGCGCGGCGCGGATGAATCCCGCCATGACCAACCCGGTATCCACCGCCGCGTTCAGGAAGCTGTCGAGGTGGTCGTTGGCGAACCGCGTGCCGCGCAGCTCGCAGATGCGCCGGATCCGGCGGTTGTCCCCGCAGAACACGAGCAGCACCGGAGCATCCGCGATCCACGGCATCGACGGGATCAGGGAGGCGATCCGCGCCTGAACCGCGTGATCGTTCACCTGCACGACGCACGACTGCTGGAGATCCGACTTCGTGGGCGCAGAGAAGGCGCTCGCCAGGAGGGTCCGCAGCACCGCCGGCGGCACCGGCTCGGAAGTGAACGCACGGTGGCTGCGATGCGCGGCGAGACCCGCCAGCTCCGGATTGCGCTCCAGCCGCTCGGGTACGTCGATGCCTTCGCCGAACCTTGCCTGGATGAGGCTCGACAGCGTATCGCTCATGGGTCGTCGTCCTCCCGAGGCATGGATTGATTCATGCACCCGGATTCATGCACCCGGATTCATGCACTGGGACCCATGCGAGGACCACTCCACGTCCTTCGGTCGATCCCGGTGATGGCCGCCAGCGCCGCGCCGATCTCCCGGTTGAGCACGAGGTCCGCCAGCGAGTCGAGCTCCGTCGGCTCCCGGTTGAGAATCACCAGGATCGCACCGGACCGCTTCGCCCGAATCGGGAACCCCGCCGCAGGATGGACGACCAGCGACGAGCCGATGGCGAGAAAGAGATCGCACTCCGCCGTCGCGGCCTCTGCGCGCCGCATCGCGGCCTCCGGCATCGCCTGGCCGAACGAGATGGTTGCGGTCTTCACGTGTCCGCCGCAACGCTCGCATACCGGCAGCGTGCCGGCGTGCTCGAAGGCGTCGAGGATGGGCTCGATCGGGTATGGAGAGCCGCACTCGATGCACTTCGCATACGTCGAGTTTCCGTGCAGCTCGACCACTCGCTCCGGGGGCACGCCGGAACGCTGGTGCAACCCGTCGATGTTCTGCGTGATCACCGTCGTCACGATACCGCGGTGGACAAGCGAAGCGACGGCCCGGTGGCCGTGGTTCGGCTCCGCACATGCCATCGTGCGGTGACTTTCCACCCGCTGGCTCCACGCTTCGCGCCGCGCCGCCTCCGACGCGACGAAGTCACGAAAATCGACCGGACGACGCCGCGACCACATGCCGCCCGGGCTGCGGAAATCCGGAATGCCCGATTCGGTGCTGATGCCCGCGCCGGTGAACACCACGGCTCGCCGGGCGCCTTCCATGAGCACACGCAGCCGCTCGAGGTCCGGATCACCGGCGACGGGGGCGTTCAACACCCGGCCCTGCGGGGGACGCCGTGCCGACGCGCCATCGGGCGCCGGGTCGTCGTTCGCGGGAGGCCGGTTCGCATCGGCGTCGGTGCGCGGTGGTTCGATGGGTCACACCCCCCTTGCTTCGCAAGTGCAATCCGGTCGGGGCGCCGCGGTGAAGGCCGTCATGCCGTCTGCGGTCGTCGGCATGGGGGCCCTTCGGCACGATCCGCACCGGTGGCTTCCGCTCGATGCACCGGCGGCCGGCATCGCTCATCATACGGCCTCGCACCCGCGGAATGAATCGATGCAGCGGACAGCGCCGATTCTCCCGCATCCGGTTCGAGGCGATCCCCCCGCGGCAGGGGATGATTGCCTGGATTCCGCGTGCGAACGGGCCTATCCTCCCCCATGCAGCGAGTACGTGACGCCGGGACGCAGGCAAAGCGCGCCCCATCGGGGGCGCAGGGTGGAAATCCGTCAACACCGACGACAGGAGACCGACGATGAAAGCAGAAGAGACATCCCGCAGGCTTCCGCGCATGGCAGGCGCCCTGGCGGCCCTGTGCATGGTGGCGGCCGCCCCCGGAGCAACGGCCGGACATGGCGACGAGATCACGGTGGCGTACTTCCTGGAGTGGCCGTCGCCGAACCTGGCGTTCAAGGCCGACGGCTCCTTCGACAAGGAGATGGGCGCCAAGGTCAACTGGCGTTCGTTCGGCAACGGCAACGAGATGACCGCCGCGATGGTGTCGGGCGACGTGCAGATCGCCTACTCCCAGGGGCTGACGCCCTTCGTGGTGGGGGTGACCAAGGGCGCCCCGCTGAAGCTGGTCAGCGCGGCGGTGTCCTACGCGGAGAACGACAACTGCATCGTCCACAAGGACGCGGGCATCACCCAGGCCAACGCGAAGGACCTGGAGGGCAGGAAGGTGGCGAGCCCCGTGGGCAACGTGACGCATTACAAGATGTTGCGCACGTTGCAGCACCTGGGCGTGGACGCGGGCAAGATCAACCTCTTGCAGATGAACCCGCCGGAAGGCGCGGCGGCCCTGGCGCGCGGCGACGTGGCGATGGCGTGCGGGTTCGGCGGCGCGCTGCAGAGGATGATGAACTTCGGCGAACCGCTGATGACCGCCAAGGAGCAGGAGGCCATCGGCATCCGCGTGTTCGACGTCGTGTCGGTGACGAACGATTTCGCCGGGCAGCATCCGGATCTGGTGGTCAAGTTCCTGCAGCTCACCGAGGACGCCAACAACATGTTCCGGGGTGATCCGGAGAAGATGTTGCCGGTCCTTGCGAAGCAGGCGGGGCAATCCCTGGAGGACGCCCGGAGCATGGTGGGGCTGTTCGAGTTCCCGACCCGCGACGAGCAGTTGTCGCAGGCGTGGATGGGCGGCACGGTGGAGGAGTTCGTCAACGAGGTCGCGAACTTCTACGTGAAGGAAGGATCGCTGCCCGAGGCCCTGGACGACTACGGTCCGACCATCGACGACTCGTTCATGCGCCAAGTGAAATAACACAGGTGAAACAACACAGGCGAAACAACGCCGGGCGCGGCAGGAACAAGCGTGCGATAATCCGGCCGGCGGAGGGTTGCAGAGGAAGATCGTGAACGAAGCCGGCCTTTCCGTGGAGCGTGTCTCCATGGTCTACGAGCTCCCGCAGGGCGGCCGCGTGGAAGCCCTGCGGGACGTTTCGTTTCAACTCGACCCGGGCGGCATCCTGACGGTGCTCGGGCCGTCGGGATGCGGCAAGACCACCCTTCTCAACATCCTCGCCGGCTTCCTCGCCCCCACCGGCGGGCAGGCGGTGTTCGGTGCCCACGAGATCTTCGCTCCCGCTCCCGAGCGCGGGATGGTGTTCCAGCAGGGCGCCCTGTTCGAGTGGCTGAACGTCGGCGAGAACATCGGCTTCGGCCCGAAGATGCGCGGCGTGCCGGCCGGTGAGGTTGCGGCCAGGGTGGAACACCTGCTCGAGACCGTCGGCCTGCAAGGGTTCGGGGACAAGGCGGTCTACGAGCTGTCGGGCGGGATGCAGCAGCGCGTCGCCCTGGCCCGCTGCCTCGCCAACGACCCGCGGCTCATCCTGATGGACGAGCCGCTGGGGGCGCTGGACGCGCTGACCCGGGAGAAGATGCAGTCCCTGATCCTCGAATTGTGGCGCGAGACCGGCAAGACGATCATCCTCATCACCCACAGCGTGGAAGAAGCGCTGTTCCTCGGCGAGCGCCTGTTCGTCATGGCCCCGCGCCCCGGACGCATCGAACGGGAGTACCGCCTGCCGTTCGCCGCGCGCGGCCTCGGGGAAAGCCTGCGCGACATCAAGGCGACGCCGGAGTTCGCCGATAAACGCGACGAGATCCTCGCCATGATCTGGGAGATGGAGGAAGAGATCATGGGCCGGCGCGAATCGGCCTGATCCGGGCCGGCCCGGTACGAAGCTCCGGCGGAGAGCGCAGCTCTGACGGGAAAGACGATGCCCGACGATCCGAGCCCCCGATCCCGAACCTCCGGCAAGCCGGAGCCGGGCGGATTCATCCGCGCGCTGCTCGCGAAAGCCGGCCTGTCCCGCACCGGGGAGACCGCGCGCAAGACGGTGACCTTCGGCGATCCGTCCGCCGCGAGCGGAGGGCGCATCTGGAGCATCCTGTCCGTCGCGGTCCTCGCCGTCCTGTGGGTGTTGTCGAGCGCCTACGAGTGGGTGAACCCGATCTTCTGGCCCGCACCCGGCGCGGTGTGGGACCAGCTCGTCACGATCTCCTCCGAGGGCTACCGCAACTTCACCCTGTGGGAGCACATCGGCTGGAGCCTGTACCGCATCCTGATGGGCTTCGGATTCGGTTGCCTGGTCGGGATCCCGCTCGGCTTCGCGATGGGCCTGTCCCGGATCATGCGCGGGATGTTCGATCCGATCGTGGAGTTCTTCCGTCCCATTCCGCCGCTCGCGTTCATTCCCCTGGTCATCATCTGGTCGGGGATCGGCGAACGTTCCAAGATCCTGCTGCTGTTCCTCGCCGCCCTGTGGATCATGGCCATCGCCGCCCGCGCGGGCGTGTCCAGCGTCAAGCTCTCCAAGATCCACGCCGCCTACACCCTCGGCGTCAACCGCCGCCAGCTTCTCTTCCGCGTCATCCTCCCCAACGCCCTGCCGGAGATCTTCACCGGCATGCGGGTCGCCATGGGCGTGTGCTGGGGGACGGTGGTGGCGGCGGAGCTCGTCGCCGCGGAATCCGGCGTCGGATTCATGATCATGGTCGCCAGCACGTTCCTGTCCACCGACATCGTGGTGATGGGGGTCATCATCATCGGCATCGTCGGCTACGGCATCGACATCCTCATGCGCAAGCTGGAGGCCCGGTTGATCCCGTGGAAGGGAAAGGGCTGACGCGCCGGTGAAGGCCCGCGGCAGGGATTTCCCGCGGAGGCCCGCGCCGGATCGCGCAGGGGCGGCTCCGGAGTCTTCGGGCGCAAGGGTCGCCGCCGGTTTTCGATTCCGATCCACCTTGCGCACGTTCTTGGATCCGATGCTCGAAATGGGTTACAAGGAGGCTCGGGAAGACGGATGATCCGGAAGACGCCCGTGGACGGGATCGGCGAAGAAGCTCCGGATCCGCCGGCCGTCATGCGCCTTTCCACCTTCAGGCTCATCTTCGTATTGGAAAAGGCTTCCCATACTTGCCCGCCACAAATGCCACGACAGGGGTGAATCATGCGGAACGTTCATGAACACAGCACGGCCAGGCCACCCTGCCCGGAACACACGTGCCGGCCGGCCCCCCATGTACCGCCGCCTGCACCGGGAATGCTCTCCGAATCCATGCGCGGGTGCCGCGGAGCGCTCCGCCTGTCGGCCTGCGCGCTGGCCGCCGGCGGGCTCCTGCACGCACTGCCGGTGCAGGCGGTCGAGTTCAGCTCCGGCGAGCTCCAGGGGAGCTTCGACACCACCCTGTCGCACGGGGTGACTTGGCGCGTCGGCAAGCGTAACGACGCCTTGACCGGCCTCAACTCCGACGACGGCGGGCGCAACTACGACCGCGGCGTCGTCAGCAACACCTCCAAGGTCACCGGCGAGCTGGAGCTCGACTACCGGAACTTCGGCGCCTTCGCCCGCGTCAACGGGTTCGTCGACTTCGAGAACGAGAACGGCGAGCGCGAGCACCGCCCGCTGAGCGAGGAGGCGAAGGACCTCGCCGGCAAGGACCTCGAAGTGCTCGACCTCTACGTGACCGGCGCGTTCGAGGCCGGCGACGCGGCGGTCGACGTGCGCCTCGGCAACCACGTGCTCAACTGGGGCGAGAGCACCTTCATCCAGAACGGCGTCAACGTCGTCAACCCCTTCGACGTGACCAAGCTGCGCACGCCGGGGGCGGAGCTGCGCGACGCGCTGGAGCCGGTGCCGCTGGTCTCGGCCTCGGTGGCGCCGACCTCCGCGCTGTCGGTGGAAGGCTTCTGGCAGCTCGACTGGAAGAAGACCGAGATCGATCCGAGAGGCACCTACTTCTCGACCAACGACTACGTCGGGGCGGGCGGGGATCGGGCCTTTTTCGACGATCCCAGATTCAGAGCCATCCTCCCCGACGACGAGGGCGGCGGGTTCGGCCCACTCGCGGCAGCCATGAACCTGGACTTCATCGCGGCGGGAATGGACTGCCGACCCACGAGCCCCACCCCCACTTTTGCCGGATCGGATTGCCAACGACTCGACAGAGACCCCGGTTTTCTCAGCGTAACGCGCAGCCCGGACCGCAACCCCGAAGATTCGGGCCAGTGGGGGATCGCGCTCCGCTACCTCGCCGAGAACCTGAACGACACCGAGTTCGGCTTCTACTTCGTCAAACATCACAGCCGCCTGCCGCTGGTCAGCGCGACCTACGGCACGTTGGCGGGCTTCAGAGCGGGGGTCGCAGCGGCGCAGGCGCTCGCGGTGCCGGACTCCAACACCGCCCGCGCGATCATCGACCAGGCAATCCCCGCGGGGACACCGAACCGTGACTTGGTGATCGCGGCGATCACCCGGGACATCAACGCCCGCAGGCGTGACCCCACCCACACGCTGACCGTCCCCGGGGCAGCCGAGATCCTGGCGTCGATCGACGGGGCCGCTTCCGCCCTCGCGGTCGACCGCTACGGCAAGACCGCGAGCTACCACATCGAGTATCCGGAAGACCTCCAGGTCTTCGGCGTCAGCTTCAACACCCTGCTCGGGGCGTCGGGCTGGGCGCTGCAAGGGGAGTATTCGTTCCACCCGGACGCGCCGTTGCAGAGAACCGAAGCATCCCTCTTCGCGGAAGGGCTTCTGCCCTTGACGGAGGCGCTGCAGGGGAGGCCGCCCTCGCCGGAGCTGCTGGCCAAGCTCGCGACCCGCCTCCAGGGCTACGTCGAGCGCGACGTGAGCCAGCTCCAGGTCACCGCGACCAAGGTGTTCGGCCCCGCCGCCGGGTCGGACAGCGGGGCGTTCATCACCGAGGCGGCGGTGATGCACGTGCACGACATGCCGGACGAGACGACGCCCCTCGACACCGGCGGCATCGGCGCCGAGATCGCCGACGCCACCTCCTTCGGCTACCGCGCCGCGGCGCGGCTCGACTACAACAACGCGATCGGCGCCGCGCGGCTCTCTCCGTACGTGCAGTGGCAGCACGACGTGAACGGCAGCAGCCCCGGCCCGAGCGGACCCTTCGTAGACGGCCGCACGGTGCTGACCCTCGGCGTAGGAATGAGCTACCTCGAACGCTGGCGGGCGAACGTGGGCTACACCATGCACGCCGGCGGCAACAACCAGTTGAGCGACCGCGATTTCGTCGCCGCCTCCCTCAGCTATTCGTTCTGAGCACCAGGGCCATGACCACGAAAACCTCCCTCCTTCGATCCGCCGCCGCGTCCGCCTTCGGGCGCGCACCCGCGCCTGCCTTCAGGCGCACAGCCGCCCCCGCCCTCGGGTGCGCCGCCCTCGTCCTCGGGTGCGCCCTCGCACTTCCCGCCGCCGCGGAACTCCCCGCCGACCAGATCGAGCGGCTCGGCCGCGACCTCACCCCCCTCGGGGGGGAGCGGGCCGGCAACGCCGAGGGCACCATCCCGGAATGG
This sequence comes from Gammaproteobacteria bacterium, assembly GCA_965204915.1. Lineage (GTDB taxonomy): Bacteria > Pseudomonadota > Gammaproteobacteria > HK1 > HK1 > HK1. The sequence continues at coordinate 2,892,439 of OZ242023.1, forward strand.
ACCGGCGGCATCACCGAGCCGCCGGCCGGCTACCGGCACGGCGAGCACCATCGCGATCCCTACCCCGACGACGAACCCCTGTTCGTCATCGACGCCGCCAACCTCGACGAGCACCGCGACAAGCTCTCGGTGGGGCACCAGCGCATGCTGGAGACCTATCCGACCTTCCGGCTGCCGGTCTACCCGACCCGGCGCAGCGCCTCCGTGCCGCAGCGGATCTACGACGCCACCCGGCGCATCGCCGCCACCGCGAAGCTCGTGGACGACGGCAACGGCGTGGGCGGCGCCACGGTGGGCATCCCCTTCCCGATCCCGGAGAACGGCCTGGAAGCCATCTGGAACCACCTGCTGCGCTACCGGGGCGAGACCGTGGAGTGCGTCATCGGCCAGGCCGCGGTGACCCGCGGCGGGGCGTACACGATGGTCAAGTACGGCCTGGAGATCGAGGTGCGCTACTCGCTGCCGGGCATGACCGTGGAACGGCTCGGCAACACGATGGTGCTGTTCAAGCAGAAGGTGCTGGCCCCGGCCCGGCTCGCCGGCGACCTCCTGCTGGTGCACGAGACCATGAACCAGGTCCGCGAGCCGCGCAATGCGTGGACCTACAACCCCGGCCAGCGCCGGGTGCGGCGCGCGCCCAACGTCGCCTACGACAACCCCGGCACCACCTCGGACGGACTGCGCACCGCGGACCAGTTCGACATGTTCAACGGCGCGGTGGACCGCTACGACTGGCGGCTCGCCGGCAAGCGCGAGATGATCGTGCCCTACAACGCCTACCGGCTGCACAGCAACGAGCTCGCCTTCGACGACGTCCTCACCCCCCTGCACGTCAACCCGGAGCACCTGCGCTACGAGCTGCACCGGGTGTGGGTGGTGGAGGCGACGCTGAAGGAGGACGCGCGCCACCTCTACAAGCGGCGCACCTTCTACCTGGACGAGGACTCCTGGCAGATCCTGCTCGTCGACGTCTACGACAACCGCGACCAGCTCTGGCGGGTGTCGGAAGGCCACGTCATCAACTACTACGAGAAGCCGCTGGTGTGGCCGACCCTCGAGGTGCATACCGACTTGCAGGCGGGCCGCTACCTCGCCCTCGGGCTCGACAACGAGTTCGACATGTGCTCCTGGGACGTCGAGCTCAAGTCCCGCGACTTCACCCCGGCCGCCCTGCGCCGCGAGGGCCGGCGTTGATGCGGATAGCGCCTGGGTCTGAAGTCCGGCACCCCGGCTGAACGATCCCTGACGAGTCGCAAGGAGAACCGACATGCCCGAGTATCCGCCAAGAGAATGTGACAGATGCGGACGCGAGTTTTTGCCGTGGAGATCCGACGCCCGCTACTGCAACGAATGTGGAGGCAACGAATGGCACCCTCGTGTCGGCAGGGATGAGAATGATCCTGATGAGTAATGGTAATCCCGAGGGGATGCAACACTGGATTTCAACCTGCGACTGCGACACTGTCGTTAAGGGTGCGTCTCGCTACGAAGGCGCCCCTCGGAGCTGGCGGGGAGCGTGACCGCGAGGGGGACGTACCGGGAACCGGTGCACACTCGTGGACACACCCGAGACAGCGTGTAGTGGAACCGTGAAGCGGCCCCGCCGGCGGTCGCCCCTCACATTCCTCCTCTGGCTGGGGTTCCTCCTGCCCGCGTCCGGCGGCACGGGCGCGGCCGGGCCGCTGCCCGCGGTGGAGGCGCCGCTGGCGATCGAATCCCTCCTGCTCGACGGGGCGGTGGCCGGGTCACGGCTGGTGGTGGTCGGAGAGCGCGGGCATATCCTCGTCTCCATCGACAACGGCGCGAGCTGGAAGCAGGCCCCCGCGCCCACCCGCGCCCACCTGACCGCGGTGCACCTGCACGACGAGCGCACCGGCTGGGCGGTCGGGCACGACGCGGTGATCCTGCGCACCACGGACGGCGCCGAGACGTGGAAGCTGGTGCATTACGCACCGGAGGAGGAGCGGCCCCTGCTCGACGTGTGGTTCCGCGACGAGCGCACCGGCTTCGCGGTGGGAGCCTACGGGTACTTCCTGGCCACGGAGGACGGCGGGGACACCTGGACCTCGCGGACCATCGGCGAGGACGACTTCCACCTGAACGCGCTGGTCCCCGCGGGCGGGCGGCAGCCCGGATCGGAACGACTGTACATCGCGGCGGAGGCGGGGGTCGCGTACCGTTCCGACGACGGCGGCGAGACTTGGCGCGAGCTGCCCTCCCCCTATGCCGGCTCGTGGTTCGGCGGGCTTGCGCTCAATGGGAATCGGGTGCTGCTGATGGGGCTCCGGGGCCACCTGTTCCACTCCCTGAATGCAGGCGACACCTGGATGCGGATCCCTACCGGCACCAACGCGACCCTGACCGGCGCCGTCCGGGTGAGTCCGGATCGGGTGCTGATCACCGGTCTCGAAGGGATTTTCCTCACCAGCCAGGACGGCGGACGTAGCGTGTCGACCGGGCAGCTCGCATCCCGCCAGGGGATCTCGGCCGCGCTCGCGCTCGCCGACGGCGGCGTGCTGCTGCTCGGGGAGTTCGGCGTCCGGCGCCTGCCCGAGACCGAGTAGCTCCCGGACGCCCGCCACCAATGGGTCACCAGACACGCCGCACCCCGTACTTGTCGAACACCCGGTCGATCGACACCAGCGCCAGCCCTCGCGCCACGGCTTGGGCGATGAGCATACGGTCGAAGGGGTCGCCATGCGGACCCGGAAGCCTTCCGGCGCGCTCTGCATCTTCGACCGTGATCGGCAGTTCCTCGAAGCCTTGGCTCGCGATGGCGCCTGCCACGTCCTGCGCCACGGCCGCCGCCTCGCGCAACGGATGCGCGCCGGCCGAAACCGGATGACCCCGATGCCCCCCGCCGCCTCCCCAACCCTCCCGCCGACCTCGCTCACCGCCCGTGTCGAGCGGGCGCTGTTCGCCCGCCGCCGCCTCGTGCTCGCGGCGTTCGCCCTCGTCACCCTGGCGATGGCGTGGCTCGCCGCGGGGCTGAAGGTGGACGCCGGCTTCACCAAGCAGGTGCCGCTGGGGCACGAGTACATGGAGACCTTCCTTGCGCATCGCGACGAGTTCGGCGGCGCGGACCGGGTGGTGATCGCGCTGGTGGCGAAGGACGGGGACATGTTCACGCCGGAGTTCTTCGCCATCTTGCGCGAGGTGACCGACCAGGTGTTCTTCCTGCCCGGCGTGGACCGCACCCAGGTCTACTCCGTGCTCACCCCGAACGTGCGCTTCATCGAGGTGGTGGAGGACGGCATCACCGCCGGCAACGTGGTGCCGGCGGACTTCGAGCCGACCCCCGCCGGCCTCGCCCGGGTGCGCGAGAACATCATCAAGGCCCGCCTCGTCGGCCGCTTGGTGGCCAGCGACTTCAGCGGCGCCATCGTCAGCGCCAAGCTCCAGGAGTTCCATCCCAACACCGGCGAGCGGCTCGACTACCTGGAGGTCGCGGACGAGCTGGAACGTATTCGCCACGGGGCGAAGGCGCGGGCCGAGGTGGACGTGCTGGTGGACATGCACGTCATCGGCTTCGCCAAGGTGATGGGGGACGTCGCGGCGGGGGCGGCCCGGGTGATGGCGTTCTTCGGGATCGCCTTCCTCGTCACCGCCCTCTTCGTCTACGCCTACACCCGCTCGCTGCGCTTCACCGTGGTCCCGCTGGCCTGCTCCCTGGTCGCGGTGGTGTGGCAGCTCGGCGCGGTCACCGGCCTCGGCTTCGGCATCGACCCGATGTCCATCCTGGTGCCCTTCCTGGTGTTCGCGATCGGGGTCAGCCACGGGGTGCAGATGGTGAGCGCGGTGCGCGCGGAGGTCATCGGCGGGGCGAGCGCCCCGGACGCGGCGCGGGCGAGCTTCCGCCGCCTGCTGCTGCCGGGCTCGGTGGCGCTGGTCTCCGACTCCGTGGGCTTCATCACCATCTCGCTGATCGAGGTGCGGGTCATCCAGGAGATCGCGATCACCGCAAGCGTGGGGGTGGCCGCGATCATCCTCACCAACCTGGCGCTGCTGCCGGTGCTGCTCTCGTACCTGGAGGTCGGCGATGAGGAGCGCCGGGCCGCGGGCGATCTCGACCGCCGGCTCCGGCCGCTGTGGTCGCGCGTCGCGCGGGTGGCGCGGCGCGGCCCGGCCCTGGCGGTGATCGTCACGGCCGTGGCGCTGGCCGCGATCGGAGCCCGCCATGCGACCCAGGTCCGGGTGGGCGACGAGCAGCGCGGGGTGCCGGAGCTGCGCCCGGACTCCGTGTACAACCTCGACACCGCCGCCATTGCCGAGCGCTTCGAGATCGGGGTGGACGTGCTCACGGTGATCGCGGAGACGGTGGCCGAGGGCTGCATCGACTACGAGGTGATGCGCACCCTCGACGACTTCGAATGGCGGCTGCGCAACGTCGAAGGGGTGCAGTCGGTGCTGGGGCTCGCCGGGGTGGCACGCGGGATCAACGCGGGCTGGAACGAGGGCAGCCTCAAGTGGCGGGCGCTGCCGCGCAACCACCACCTGCTGGTGCAGGCGGTCTCGCCCGTGCCGACCACCAGCGGCTTGCTGAACACCGATTGCAGCGTGATGCCGGTGCAGATCTACACCGCCGACCACAAGGCCGAGACCATCGAGCGCATCGTCGAGGCGGTCAAGGCGTTCCAGGCCGCGAACACCAACGAACGCATCGCCTTCCGGCTCGCGGCCGGCAACGTCGGGGTGATGGCGGCCACCAACGAGGAGGTGGAGGCGTCCCAGTTCCCGATCCTCGGCTACGTGTACGCCGCGGTGATCGTGCTCTGCCTCATCTCCTTCCGCTCGGTGGCGGCCACGGTGTGCATCATCGTGCCGCTGGCGGTGGTCTCCCTGCTGGCCTACGCGCTCATGGCGCTGCTGGAGATCGGACTCAAGATCTCCACGTTGCCGGTGGTGGCGCTGGGGGTGGGGATCGGGGTGGACTACGGGATCTACATCTACGGGCGGCTGCGCGCCCATCTCGCGCAGGGGCTCGACTTCGCGGCGGCCTATGAACGCACCCTGGCCACCACCGGCGCCGGCGTGGTGCTCACCGGCCTCACCCTGGCCGCGGGGGTGGCGACGTGGATCGTCGCCCCGCTGAAGTTCCAGGCCGACATGGGCACGGTGCTGACCTTCATGTTCCTGGTCAACATGGTGGGCGCGGTGGTGCTGCTGCCGGCGCTCGGCGCGTGGCTGGTCCGGGCGAAGGAGGCGCGGCTTCCGCCACTTGGGAATACACGATGATCCCGCCACTTGGGAATACACGATGATCCCGCCACTTGGGAGCATGATGGATCGGATACCGGACAGCGCAGGCCCGGCCCCGCCGGCGCCCGACGTCGGCAAGATGCCGCTGGACGGTCGGGAAGGCTTGAAAGAGCCGGCATCGCTCCAACGGACGCGGTGACGCTGGAAGGTCGGGACGCAATACCATCGGAGATGAGCGAAGGCGTCCAGAATACGGTGCGGCCGATGATGAACGCACGCCACACGCCACGGCCGGGCGGCGACCGCCGCCCGCCCGTCACCGCATCGAACCTCCTGGAGTGCCTCGATCTCGATCGATCCGACTTCCCGAAACGGCCGGCGGCCGATTCCGGGCGCCGTGCGGAGCTGGGGCAGTTCTTCACCCCGATCGGCGTCGCCCGTTTCATGGCCTCCATGCTCCAGGTGCGCGAGCCGCCCGCGAATTTCAGGATCCTCGATCCCGGTGGCGGCTGCGGCATCCTGACGGCCGCGGCGGTGGCCGAGCTTTGCAGCCGGCCCGAGCGCAGCAGACCCGCCGCCCTGCATGCCACCGTCTGGGAGCTCGACGCCCGGCTCGCCGACGATCTGGACCGCACCTTCGAGCACTGCCGCGCGGTATGCGCGAAGGCCGGGGTCACCTTCCGCGGCGAGCACCGCCGGGGGAACTTCGTCCTCGACGCAGCCGCTTGGGCCGACGACCAGGATCTCCTCGAACCCGAACGCCATCCGCGATTCCACGTGGCGATCATGAACCCTCCGTACCGCAAGCTCGGGAGCGACAGCGCGGAGCGCTCGCGCCTGAGCACCGCGGGGATCGAAACCAGCAACCTCTACTCGGCCTTCGTCTGGCTCGCGCTCAAGCTCCTTGCCGGCGGCGGCGAGCTCGTGGCGATCACGCCGCGCAGCTTCATGAACGGGTCCTACTTCCGGCCCTTCCGGCAGGCCCTCTCGCAAGAGCTGGCCTTTCGCCGGATCCACGTCTACGACGCCCGGGACGCCGCCTTTGCCGATGACGGCGTGCTGCAGGAGAACGTGATCTTTCACGGGATCCAGGGCGCCGGCTCGGAGGCGATCAGGATCACCACCTCGCTCGGGCCGGCCGACGACGGGCTCCTGGAACGCACCGTCGAACCGGACGAGCTGATTCTTCCGCACGATCCGGACCATGTCCTGCACGTCGTGCCGGACGAGGCCGACGCGAAGATCGCGGCGAGCATGAGGGGGTTGCCCCATACGCTTGCCGAGCTCGGCGTCTTCGTTTCGACGGGCCGCGTGGTCGGGTTCCGGGCGAAGGAGCGCCTGCGCGCCGACGCGGGGCCGGGAGATGCGCCCCTGATCCTTCCCGGACACTGCGCCCCCGGGTTCGTGGCCTGGCCCAAGGCATCGGGAACGAAGCCGAACGCCCTGGCCGTCGCCGGCCCCGACGACGACCTCCTGCTTCCCGCCGGCTGGTACGTCCTGGTCAACCGCTTCAGTGCGAAGGAGGACCGGCGCCGCGTGGTCGCCGCGCTCTACGACCCGGTGCGTATCGACGCGGGCTGCGTCGCATTCGACAACAAGCTGAACGTCCTGCACCGGGGGAACGCCGGGCTTCCCGAACACCTCGCCAAGGGGCTCGCGGTGTTCCTCAACAGCACGGCGGTCGATGCGTACTTCCGCCAGTTCAGCGGCCACACCCAGGTCAACGCCGGGGATCTCCGGTCGTTGCGTTTTCCATCTGCCGGCGTACTCGACCGGCTGGGCCGGCGGGTCGACGGGATCATGCCCGTGCAGGAAGAGATCAACCGCCTGGTCAGGCAGGAGGTGTTCGAGATGGACGAAGGGGACGATCCGATCGTGGTGAAGGAGAGGGTCGATGCGGCCCGGGCCGTCCTGAAGGCCCTCAAGGCGCCGAAGGCGCAGCGCAACGACCGATCGGCGCTCACCCTGCTTGGGATGCTCGACCTCGGCCCCTCGGCCCCTTGGCGCGAGGCGAGCGCACCGCTACGTGGCGTCACCGAACTCATGGATTGGATGGCGTCGAGTTACGGGAAGAAGTATGCCCCCAACACGCGGGAGACCATCCGGCGCTTCACCCTGCACCAGTTCGTGCAGATGGGGCTCGTCCTCCTCAACCCGGACGACCCTTCCCGGCCGACCAACAGCCCGAAGAACGTCTACCGGATCGAGCCCGGCGCCCTCGCGATTCTACGGCGTTACGGTACCGACGAATGGGATGGGGCGCTCGCAACGTACCTTGCATCCGTCGAGGGGAGCAACCGGCTCGCGGAGCAGGCGCGCTCCATGCAGCGCATTCCGGTCACCCTTCCGGACGGACGGCGATTCGAGCTCACACCGGGCGGGCAGAACGTGCTCGTCTAAGGAGATCGTCGAGGAATTCGCGCCGCGTTTCACGCCGGGCGGCTACGTGGTCTACGTCGGAGACGCGGGCAGGAAGCATCTGGTCCACGACGAACGGTACATGAAGAAGCTCGGCGTCGAGATCGATCCTCACGGCAAGATGCCGGACGTGGTCATCCACCATGTCGAGCACAACTGGCTGGTCCTGATCGAAGCCGTCACGTCGCACGGCCCGGTCAACGTGTTGCGCCACAACCAGCTCGAGGATCTCTTCGCGGGCGCTACCGCGGGCCTGGTTTTCGTGACCGCATTTCTCCATCGAGCGGCCATGCGTGGATACCTGCCGGAGATCGCATGGGAAACCGAGGTCTGGATTGCCGACGCGCCCGAGCACCTCATCCATTTCAACGGGGAGCGCTTTCTCGGCCCGTACGAGAGGGGCAAATCGGGACGATGATGTTCCCTCTTGCCATTGGTTTCTTCCGGTTTTTCCCGAGGGCGTCAAGCCACTGCTTCTTGCTTGCTCCCGTCTCGTTCACGAGGCAGATTCCGGCCAAGCCGGTCACCCGTCGGAGCAAAGCGGCCCGGGGACGTGATTATGGGCCGCGCGGCTCGGCCTGGGTCAATGGTCGGTGTCCCTGCCGCTGGCGCGGTCGCGTAGAATCCTTCGGCAGCTTGCCGTCGGCGATGGGAGAACAGGCGGATGGATGGCCTCCATCCTCATGACACCCGACCTCGACTACGACCGAAAACCGTGTCGGAAGTGGTCTCCGTCCATCGAAGGAAGTTGGCCCATATACCCATGACCCATCTCTCCGCGACCCCCCCGACCGACAGCGTCTCCGTGCGCCGCTACCTCTGCGACGCCTTGCGGATCGATCTCGTCGGCCCGCTGCCGGAGGATGCGGCGTTGCAGCACGAACGCCTGCCGCAGGCGCCGTCGCTCTGGTACCTGACCGGTTTTCTGGCCCCCGGCGACGCCCCCGAAGAGCAACTGGCGCAGGACGACGAGGAGGCGCCCGACGAGCCGGCCGAGCCGCTGCATGGCAGCGACGATTCGGGCACGCCGGATCGGGGCAGCCACAAACGCCTCTTCCTGCCCTCGTCGATGGGCCTCAGCCTGCTCGTGGACGAGGAGACGAAGCGCCTCGACGTTGCCGTGTCGTGGGGCGATTACGCCCCCGATGCCGCCGGCGGTCCCGATGCCGCCGGCAGCCCCGCAAGCGGCGGCGGCGCGCAGGATGCCCTGGACAAGCCCGGCGCGTCCGCCGCCCGGGAAGGCGACGACCCGCCGGAAGATGAGAATCTGCCGGAAGACGAAAACCCTTCCGAAGACAGCCGGCGGACACGCCGCTTCGCGCCCTGGGTGCGCCGGCCCACTCGCGTGCAGGCCCTTGGCGGATCTCGCGCGGCCCGGGCGGTGTCGCTGTTCACGGTGAACCGCCGGCCGCCGGCGCCCGACGGCGACGGGCAGGACGCCGCGTTCACGTTCCAGGTGGAAATGCACGTCGAGGCGGACCGGCCGCTGATCCCCCGCGTGAACCTGAACGGCCTGGACAGCGCGGATTGGGACGAACGCCTCGCCGATCTGCACTATCGCGACGTGGCGGAGTACGCGGTCGGCCACAACGTCTCCACCCGCGCCGACCTCGACGGCGGCGACTGCCGCCGGGTCCGGACCGAGTGGATGCTGCAGGCAGGAGTGCCGCGGGTCGAGCCGTCGGCGATCGGCACCGTGGAGTTCGGCATGGAGGCGCTCGGCGGCCTCGATGGAGCGCCAGCCGCGAAGACGTGCCTCGAACCGCTGGTCGAGCAGTACCGCGACTGGATCGCGGCGCAACGACAGGACGCGGCGGCGTTCACCGGCCGCCGCCGGGAGGTCGCCGAGGAGCTGGTACGGCGAGCGGGCCGGGTGGCGGATCGCATCCAGGCCGGCATCGCGCTACTGGGCGAAGCGGACGTGCTCGAAGCCTTCCGCATCGCCAACCGGGCGATGGCCGCCGCCGCGCGCCACCGGCGGGCGCTGGAGAAAGGGAAGCGGCCGGAGGACGGACGTTGCGGCACCGGCGTGGCGTCCGTTCCAGCTTGCCTGCATCCTGATGAACCTGCGCGGCATCGCCGAGCCCACGCATCCCGAGCGCGACGTCGTCGACCTGCTGTTCTTCCCCCCGGCGGCGGGACCGTGCGCCCCAAGGTGATCGCCTCCATCGCGACTGTGCGGCTGGTGCAAGACACCATTCTGTCCTACGGTGCGACCTCTCGGCGAGGCCGTCACCGTACCCGGTAGTAGCGAGATCAAGCAACGTGATTCCCAAGTCCTGTAAGCGTTTGGCCGAGGTGGACTTCCCCATCGCCGAGGTATCGCAGCACGCGGCGCGAGAGAAACCGATTCGGCATGGACATCCCTCGACGCTACATCCGTGGTGGGCACGACGCCCGTTGGCGTCCTCGCGGGCGGTGCTGATGGCGCTCTTGCTGCCGGATCCATGCGACGCGCACTGTCCGGCGACGTTCAAGGACGAGGCGCGACGCATTCTGCTCGGCATGGACAGACGGCCACGGGGATGGGCGGACGCCATTGAGCCGGACGAAGGATTACGGCGCATTCTACTCAAGTTCATCTCGGATTTCGCCAACTGGGACTTGGCCGCCACCCCCGCCTATCTGAAGGCGAGTCGCGCTTTAGTGAAAGCAGCGCATGGCGGAGAGTCGCCTTTGGTAATGGATCCATTTGCTGGCGGCGGCTCGATTCCGCTGGAAGCGCTACGCGTGGGCTGCGAGGCATTCGCCAGCGACCTGAACCCGGTGGCCTGCCTGATCCTCAAGGTAATGCTGGAAGACATCCCGCGTCACGGTTCGAAGTTGGCAGACGAGTTGTGCCATGAGGGACGGGGGATAAAGAAAACGGCAGCGGAAGAGCTCGTCGGCCTCTACCCCAAGGACCCGGACGGTGCGACACCCATCGCATATTTATGGGCGCGTACGGTGCGCTGCGAGGCGCCGAACTGCGGCGCAGAGATTCCATTGATGCGGTCGTTCTGGCTGTGCAGGAAACCCAACCAGAAGACGGCGCTGAAGTGCAGGATCCATCGACCTCCGGATATGCCCCCACAGGTCGAATTGGATATATTCGAACCGGAGGGCGATTGGGAGGTGGAGGCCGGCACCATGGTACGCGGCAAGGCCACTTGCCTCTGCTGCAATGCCGTTCTGTCTCCGCACGAGGTTCGGGCGCAGATCATTGTCCAACATGGCGGCTCGGATCCTCTGTTCCATGAACACAGGGGGCGAATAGGCGGCGCGCGTCTGGTAGCTGTAGTGACCTTGGGCACCGGGCAGGCTCAACGACACTATCGGGTGCCCACTGGTGCGGATTACGAAGCAGTCCATAGATCCTGGAGATTTCTTGCGGCATACATGGAAGAATGGAAAAGGGTTGGTCAGCCCACTCCCTCTCTGATTCCGGATGAACAACTGTCGAATGCGGGTAAGGTGGGATTCGGCGTAGGCCGGTACGGTATGGAGCGATGGAGCGATCTGTTCACGATGCGACAGAAAGCGGCCCTGACGTGTTTCGCAAGATTGGTAAGAAATTCTGCCGGCGATGCCAGTCGCGAATGTATGGCGCTCATCGTAGATCGTTGTGCGAAGCAACTCAACCACATGGCTGCCTGGAACTCGCGACGAGAAATTGTAGAAGGAGCGCTTTCCAGACACACGCTTTCGCTCTCCTGGAATTTCGCCGAGATAAATCCGCTCAGTTGCTTTACAGGTAGCTTCAGCTACGAATTGAATCAATTTGCAAGAGCCATTCAAGTGTACCCGATGCTCAACGTCGGACGAGTTCGGCCAGCGGATGCTGCCAATCATTCCTTGCCGGACGATTCGGTTGATATCTGGTTTACCGATCCGCCATATTACGACGCAATACCTTATTCAGACTTGTCGGATTTTTTTCTCGTCTGGCTGAAACGGATGTTGCCCGACCATCCGTTGTTTCGCAATACTCTTCGGTCTGCCGATGTCCAGGCCTACAAATCTCTTGAGATCGTGCAAGATGAGGAGAGGCGAGACGACAGACAGGGAAAGGATCGGCATTTCTTTGAACAGGCCATGACCAAAGCCTTCACAGAAGGTCGCCGCCTGTTACGCGAGAATGGCGTGGGCACGGTCGTTTTCGCCCACCGCACTACGGCAGGATGGGACGCTCTCTTCTCAGGCTTGGTTGACGGCGGCATGGTCATTACCGGTTCCTGGCCGATCAATACTGCGGCCGCATCATCACATTTACTTGGAGACCCTGTTGCACGTGCCACCGACATCCATCTGATTTGCCGGCCACGTCCGGAGACCGCATCCATTGGTTGCTGGGTGGACATCCAGCACGAATTGTCTACGAAAATTGCTCAATGGATGAAGTGCTTGCATGGAAGTGGACTCCGTGGCGCAGACTTGGCGTTCTCTTGTATCGGCCCTGCGCTTGAGATATTCAGTCGTCATCGTGCGGTGCAGATGTCCGATAGCCGTCAAGTCACTCTGCCGAAATTCCTGGATGGGGTTTGGGCTGCCGTCGGCTGGACTGCGCTCGAACAGATCCTGGATCCTTCGGGAACGCAAGGACGAGATGAATTACAGGATGTTTTTGGAGAAAATTCCCTGTTGGTCATTCTGTTCCTGTGGAATCTCCAACTTACTCGAATTCCCAATTGTGATGACAACAGACAGATGACTGAGGAGGCGGCAGTTTTGGCTGCTGCCAAGGGGCTCAAGCTTCCAACCGAATTTGTGCAGCGATTCACCAAGGCGATGGGTATCAAACTCGATTGCCATAGGGGTCGGATCATCGATGAAGATCGAAGTACGTTTCGACTGCTGCCTGTGGCCGAGCGTGCGCCAGCACTTTTCGGCGCAGGCGGCGCATCCGCCACGATTGCCGCATGGATTCAGGATGGCGTGAGTAGAAACACGCACTCCGTGCTGGATCGTGTGCATGCAGGTATGCTGCTCCAAGCTGAGGGGTACAACGACCTTCTGGTTGACTGCATTCGGATTGAACGGGAAAGCGGCACCAAATTTCTTCAGCTTGCGACTGCCTTGGCTGCACTCTATCCGGCAGCCAGTGCAGAAAAACGACTCCTGGATGCGATGCTGATCGCTTCCGAAATATAGACAATGACGAGATGATCAAGGCTATGTTGCGCAATCTGTCATTGGATCACTATCGCAGCTTCTCTTCCGAGAGCGTAAACCTGGACAATCTCACGTTCTTGGTAGGCCAAAACGGGACGGGCAAGAGTAACTTCGTAGATGTGTTTTCGTTTATTGCAGAAGCGATGGAATCGTCATTACTCGCTGTCTTTCGCCGTCGAGGAGGATTTGAAACCGTGGTCCACAGAACATCTAAGAGGAGACGTTCCCCTATTCATTTCAAGCTGAAGTTGGAAGCCCTGAATGACCGTACGACGTGGGCGGAATACCATCTGGATTTGCGAATTCGAGACGACTATACATTATATGTTGCACATGAACGCTGCATTGTCCAAAGAACCAATGGGAAAACCGCCAAATTCTACCGTCGATCGCCTCGTGGAGGTCACGGACGGATTCATTGGCAGGGCGATACAGGTTCCCCAAATCTTGGCCCTGCCATTCTGGCGTTGCCATTGATTGGCGACACTCGTTTCACGCCAGTATTCGACTTCCTGGCGAATATGCGCACGTATCAAATTGATCCGGTGGCGATGCGTCGGGATCAGGAATTGTACGGAGGTACAAGACTGAATGGCAATGGAAGCAATGCGGCCAGGGTTCTGCACCAAATAAGAAGACAGTCACAAGACGACTGGGAGGATATATGTGAATTTCTTGGTCACGTCGTCCCGGAGATTATCAGCGCACGGCCTAGAATAAGAGGTGATGAACTTGATATCGAATTTGTCCAACGCTTGAGTCGTGGTAAGCTGAGGTTTCGTGCATCTGACATGTCGGACGGCACGTTGCGTGTATTGGGGTTGCTGATCGCGGCTTACCAACACCCGGCGCCTTCGCTGTTGGTGATTGAGGAGCCGGAAGCGTCGGTACATCCGGGTGCGCTTGGCGTCCTCCTGGATGTATTGCGGCACGCCCGCCGCCGATCTCAGATCGTAGTCACGACGCACAGCCCCGATGTCCTCAATGCGAAATGGATTGGAGATCGCAATTTGCGCATTGTGAGTTGGGAAAATGGCAAGACATATATAGAGCACGTTTCACCATCGGTGAGGAGCGCGATGGTGGATCATTTGTTCAGTGCCGGTGAACTGCTTCGGTCGAATGCGCTGCACGGTGATGAACGGCCGTGATGATCCAACCGATTGTCGAGGGTCACGCGGAGGTTGCGGCTTTTCGGATACTGCTCCGCCGTCTATTGGAACGGGCGCAAGCGTGGGAGGTGTGCGTGGGCAGGCCAATCCGGTGGCATCGCGATCGTCTGGCTACGCAGGATGGCGTGATGAGGGCCGTTGAGCTGGCGCGTGTGCAGGACGGTTGCCGTGCCATTCTCGTACTGTTCGACGGCGACGATGACTGTCCGGCGATGCTGGGGCCTGAGGTGCAGGGCTGGGCGTCCGAAGCGGCTGGTGGCGTTCCATGTGAGGTCTGCATCGCCCATCGGGAGTACGAGGCCTGGTTTCTGGCGACGGCGGACTCGCTTCGCGGACACCGCACTATCCGGGCCGACGCGACGCCGCATCCATCGCCCGACGAACCCCGCGGGGCAAAGCGTGAATTGGGGCGGCGGATGAAGCGCGGAGACTACAAGGAGACGATCCATCAACCTGCGTTCAGCGATATGTTCTGCTTGTCCCAGGCATTTCGGAGATCCCGGTCTTTCCGCAAGCTCGTCGAATCATTCGGCAGCTTGTTATCGGCGATGGGACAGCAGACGGGTGGATGGCCTCCGCCCTCATGGACTGACAATCAAGGGGGAGCGCAATAATTCCCAAGGAGTGCAACGCGAGGCAGCTAACCGCCGGCAACCGGGGACGTGGATCCATGAATAGACTGGATGAAGCGCTACTGCGCCCGAGCGGGCTTCTCGACCAGGCCGAGACCGCCTTGCGGCGGGCGCTCGCGCTCCGTCCGCACGACGTGCCGACGCTGGCCAGGCTCGGCGCGGTCCTGCGGGGGAAGGGCGACCTTGCCGCCGCGCTCGAAACGTACCGGCGCGTCACCGGGCTGTGCCCCGGGCATCCGGAAGCCTCCTGGCTGAGCGCGGTGCTGGGCGGCGCCGCGCTGCCGGACGTGGCCGCGCCCGAGGGTACGTCAGCCGTGCCGTTCGTGCGGATGACGGACTTCCTGCCGCACGAACGGTGCGACGATCTGCTGGCCCGCGTGGTGGCGGAGCGGGAGCGGTTCGTACCGGCGAAGGTCGGCTGCGGAAGGCTGGCGCCCGATGAGCGGCACGCCCTCATCGCGCCCCCCGGATTTCGTCGGGAGGTACGGGCGTGGTTCGTCCCCAGGCTCCGCGGCGCGGTGGAGGCGGTGCTGGCGCGGCTGCCCCCGGTGCACGACCTCGGCGCGTATCGCGTGGAGCTGGACGTGACGGCGCATCCGAACGGACACTTCTACAAGGTGCATAGAGACTGGGGCGAGGAACCCTTCTCCCATCGGCGGATCAGCTACGCCTGGTACTTCTACCGCGAACCCCGCCGGTTCTCCGGTGGAGACCTGCTGCTCCACGACACCGATCGCGAAACGGGGGGCTACGCCACCGGCACCTTCACGCGCATCGCTCCGCTGCACAACAGCATCGTCTTCTTCCCGAGCGACTGCTACCACCAGATCACCCCCGTGCACGGAGTCGGGGACGACTTCGGGGACGGACGGTTCACGGTCAACGGCTGGTTGCGGACGCAACCCGGCGGAGACGCGGACGCGCCCGCTCCCGCAGGTAGCGGGTAGCGGAAACGACGGATGCCGCATTCCCCCCGGCCCGTCGGAAATCCAGGGATTGCAGCGCGACGCGAACCGGCGCGACTTGCGGCCGGCATCACCCGGGCTCGGGATTGGTCAGGTCACCAGTGCGCCATACCGCCTTCAGCCCATACCGGCGCCGGGGGCGGCGCCGGAACCCTCCTCACCGGCCTGGGCCGCGAAGATCGAGGTGTAGCCGCCCGACCAGTCCGGCGGAATGAGGCACGGCCGCGGATCGTGGTGCGCCCAGCGGGCGGGCCTGCCCCGGATCACCTGCCCCATTTGCGGTGTGGGTTCGGGATGCGCGGTGTAGGGAAACGCATCCGCCGATGCGTAGGCGTTCAGCAGCAGCGGACGCCCGTCGGCCCTGGTGCTCGGCGGCGAGCCGTGCACGGTGCGGCAGTTGTGCACGGTGATGGACCCGGCCGGCGCCTCGACGTACACGGCGCTCCGGACGTCGAGCTTTTCGACGTCGCGTGCGTTCAGGCACCCGATCCACTGTCCGTCGTCGTTGTACTGGTCGAAGAGCTCGCCGGTATGGCTGCCGGGGAGGAAACCGACCGCGCCGTCCCCAAAGGCAGTGTCCTGGAGCATCAGTCCGACGGTCAGCGGGCTGTAGTTGGTGTGGGGGTAGAACTGGATGTCCTGATGCCAGTCCACTTGGTCGTGGCCGTCGTTCCATTTGAAGTTGAGCTTCGAGTGATGGAACACCACGTCGGGGCCGACCAGATCCGCCACTACGTCGGCGAGCACACCGGTCGCGACCTCCCAGAACAGCGGGTGCCGCTCGTGGGGGCGCCGGAGCCGGCGGATCCGCGGTGCTTGCGGCGAATGCCCGGGCGCCAAATCGAAGACGTCTCCGGAGCGGGCCTCGCCCCGGCTCTTCTCGACGAATTCGTCCACCACCGCACGAATGCGCGCGACCTCGTCGGCGCTGAACAACGACTCGACCGCGAGGTAGCCGTCGGCGAAGTAGGACTCGCGTTGCTCCTGCGTGAGGACCCGTCCGGGATGGGACAGCACTGCTTCAGGTGTCATCGCTCCAACCTCCCGATTGAGCACGGCCTCCGAGACATCGACAATACAGGCGTCAGGATAATACAGGCGCCGGGGTAGTATAGGCGCCGAAGGCCGCTCGCATACCGGTGCCGCCGGGGAACGGCGCGTCCCGATGGACGCGGGCCTCCCGCCCGTATCGACGGCTTGCCGGAAGCCACCCGTGCGCATCCTCGCGGCTCCGGCACGTACCGGGCCGCCGCCGTGGCCCCTCGCGCATCGGGAGAATCCAACCGGAACACGACGCAATGCACCTCTCCACCGACGTCCTCGTCATCGGCGCCGGCGGCGCCGGCATGTACGCCGCCATCGCCGCGGCACGCGCCGGCGCCCGCGTCATTCTTGCCGACAAGAACATGATCGGACGCGGAGGAGCGACGATCATGGCGCAGATGACCGTCGCTGCCGCACTGTCCGAGGAGGAGCCGGATACCTGGGAAGACCACCTTGCCGATACCCTCGCGGCCGGCCGCGGGCTCTGCAACGAGGCCCTCGCCGAGGTGCTGTGCCGGGCCGCGCCCGATCGGATACGCGAGATGGAGGGTTGGGGGGTCGGCTGGGCCCGAGCGGATGGCCCGGCCGGTCACCCCGGCCACATCCGCCAGGTCATGGCGCCGGGCCATGGCCGCCGGCGCTGCTGCTACGTCGATTTCCTGAACACCGGACCGGCGGTGGCCGGGACGTTGCGCAAGCGGGTAGGCAGGACCGCCGGCATCCGTGCGTTGAGCAACGTCGCGATCACCGATCTCGTGGTGAAGGAGGGCTCGGTGCGCGGGGCGCTCGCACTCTCCCTCGCCGACGGCGCGGAGATCGGCATCGCCGCCGGGGCGACGGTGATCGCCACCGGCGGACTCACCAGGCTCTACGCCCGCACCAGCGCCTCGAACAACATGGCGGGTGAAGGCCATGCCCTGGCGCTCCGGGCGGGTGCGGCGCTGGTGGACATGGAGTTCGTGCAGTTCTTCCCGATCGGCCATCTGGCTCCGCGTCTGGTGGGAATGGACCCCATCATGTGGGACCCCTTCCGCTACAAGCTCGGCGGACGACTGCTCAACGGCGCGATGGAGGAGTTCATCGACCGCTACGGCGGCGAGGACGACGGCAAGTACACCGCCACCCGGGATCTCGCCACGTATGCCATCTGCCGCGAGGTCGAGGCGGGCCGCGGCTCGCCGTCGGGAGGAGCCTGGCTGTCGTTCACCCACCTGCCCGAGGCGGAGCTGCGCGCCGCCTTCGGGCCGGTGATCGACCGGCTGCTGAGGAACGGCATCGATCTTGCCCGCGGGCCCGTCGAGGTCGCACCGATCGCGCACTACCACATGGGCGGGTTGAAGGTGGACGCCCGCATGAGGAGCACCGTCGCCGGCCTCTACGCGGCGGGCGAGGCGGTGGGCGGCGCGGCCGGGGCGAACCGGCTCTCGGGCAACGCGATCAGCGAGGCGCTCGTGTACGGCGAAACCGCCGGGCGCGAGGCGGCGCGATACGCCGGGAGCCACGCCGGCGGACGGGGCGCACGCGCCGCGGAGATCCTCCGGAACGCCGCGGGGTCGGGGTTGCGCACGACGTCGGCTTCTCGTCCCGCGGCGGACGGGAGCAATGAAACGGCCGGCACGAGCGCGGTGGCGCTGATGGGCGAGCTGCGCCGGCTCATGTGGGTGCAGGTCGGGCCGTTTCGCGATCGCACGAGGCTGTCGGCAGCCCTCGACCGCATTCGTGCGATGCGGGCCGTCGATCTCCCGCGGATCCCCGTTCCGCGCGCCGCCGCCTTCGCCGTCGAACTCACCGAATGGCACGAGCTGCGCTCGGCGCTGCTCGTGGCCGAGGCGGTGGCGGTCGCGGCGCTCGCCCGCGAGGAGAGCCGCGGCGCGCATCAGCGGGACGACTTCCCGGAGACGTCGGAGCGGTTCCGGTCCAATCAGCAGATCCTCGAACGAGGAGGCACGCTCACTTCCACGTTCATCCCCGCCACCCCGGAGGGCGTCGCGGCATGAACGCGGTCGCGGTGCTCAGGATCGCCCGCGGCGGACCCGGGCGCTCGGGGGATCCCGGGGACCCGGTACGATTCGACGTCTTCGAGGTCCCCTACTCCCCGGGCCAGTCGATCCTCGACGGGCTGATGTGGATCCGCGAGCACGCCGACCCGAGCCTCGCGTTCCGCTTCGCGTGCATCAACGCGAACGTGTGCAAGGAATGCGTGATGCGGATCGACGGGAAGAACGGGTATGCGTGCACCGAAAGGCTGAAGCCGGGCGAGACGGTGCTGGAACCCCTTGCGAACAAGCGCATCATCCGCGACCTCGCCTGCGACACCGTGCCTCCGAAGGAGAGGCTGGGCATACCCGGCGACCGGTGATTCCGCGGTTCGGCCGGGCGATACGGAAAGGTTCGCGGATCCGTCCACACTGCTCCGGCGCGGCCCCCGTCGCGCCGTCCTCCACGATCGGGCGCCGGCGCCGTCCCGGCGCCCTTGACGCAGATCAAGGCCGATCGCTCATGCCGTCCCTAGAGTTCATCGAAGCTTCTCTTCGACGCAAGCCTCGACGATGGGAGTCCGGATGGCCGGCAGCGAGGGACGGAGGTTTCTGGCCGGGGCCGGTTCCGGTGATCTGGGGTTGCTTGCGCTGAAAGCGCGGCGGTGGCCGGAGACGGCGGAGACGAGCCGCAACCGGCCCGTCTCCCGGGCCACCCACCCCCAAGCGCCGCCGGACGTCCCCTCCACGCCCGCCGGCGGGCGGTCCGGCGCCTGCCGCGCGGAACGGGCGGCCCGCTTCCCGAAGCGAGGAGCGGCCGTCGCGCTCATGCTGTGGCCGCTCGGCGCATCGAGCGGCGAGCCGCCCGATGTGCGTCAAGCCGAGTTGCTGAACATGCTGCGGCACGATTGCGGCGCCTGCCACGGCCTGCGGCTCGACGGCGGCCTCGGCCCGCCGCTCACCGCCGAGGCGCTTGCCGGGGCCGCACCGGCGGCGCTCGCGCGGATCATCCTGGAGGGACGGCCGGGCACGCCGATGCCCCCGTGGAAGGCGCTGCTCGGCCCGGGCGAGGTGCGCTGGATGGTCCGGGCGATGCAGACCGGAAGGGCAGGCGAGTGATCCGCCGGCGTGCGTTCCGGGCCCGGACGGCTTGCGGTCTCGCGTTGCTGGGCGGATGGGTTGCGGCGACCGGCGCTCATGAAGCGGGCGATCTGCGCGGCACCGGGGACCTCGGGATCGTGATCGAACGCGCCGCGGGGCGGGTGGTGGTGGTCGAGACCACCGGCCGGAGCGCGCTGGGCCGCATCGGGGGGCTCGGCGATCTGTCCCATGCCTCGGCGGTCTACTCGCGCGACGGCCGCTACGCCTACGTGTTCGGCCGGGACGGCGGGCTCAGCAAGCTCGACCTGCTGGCGCTGCGCATCGACCGCCGGATCGTCCAGGCCGGCAACAGCATCGGGGGTGCGATCTCGCAGGACGGCTCGCTGGTGGCGGTCTCCAACTACGAGCCGGGCGGGGTCAGGATCTTCGATGCGGCGACCCTCGCGCCGGTCGCGGACATCCCCGCCCTGGCCGGCGGCCGGCGCTCGAAGGTGGTCGGGCTGGTCGATGCGCCGGGCCGGCGTTTCGTATTCACCCTCCACGAGGCCGGCGCGATCTGGGTGGCCGACGTGGATGCATCCGGCGAGGTGCGGCTCGTTCGATTCCCGGAGGCCGGCCGTCAGCCCTACGACGCGCTGATCACCCCCGACGGCCGTCATTACGTCGCGGGCCTGTTCGGTGAGGACGGGCTCGTGCTCCTCGATCTGTGGCGTCCGGAGCGGGGCCTTCGCCGCATCCTGCCGGGCTACGGGCGGGGCGAAGCGCCGCTCCCGGTCTACAAGATGCCGCATCTCGAAGGATGGGCGGTCGCCGGCGGGAAGCTCTTCGTGCCCGCGGTGGGCCGCCACGAGGTGCTGGTGCTCGACCGCCGCACCTGGACCGAGCTGAAGCGGGTGCCGATGCCCGGCCAGCCGATCTTCGTGGTGGCGAGGCCGGACGGCCGCGAGGTGTGGGTGAGCTTCACCCTGCCCGACAACGACCGGGTCGAAGTGATCGATGCCGAGACCGGTACCGTCACCCGATCGCTGCAGCCCGGCAAGGCCGCGTTGCACATGGAGTTCACGCCGCGCGGGGAGCAGGTGTGGATCTCGGTGCGGGACGAGGACCGCGTGGACGTCTACGACACCCGAAGCTACGAGAAGCTCGCCGAGATCGCGGCCGAGCGCCCGAGCGGCATCTTCTTCTCCGCCCGTGCCCACCGCATCGGCCTGTAGCCACCATCCGGTGAAGCGGAAGCGGCCGTGGTCGTTCCTCCGTCCCGTTCCGGGCGTCCCTGCCCCTCGGCCCGCCTCGTAGACCCATGACGGTCGTCAGCTTCACGTCTCCCGGCGCAGTGGCCCTCGACGCCCTGGACCGGCGGCTGCTCGACGAGTACCAGCGCGGCTTCCCCGTCTGCGAGGCCCCCTTTGCGGAGATCGCGGATCGCCTCGGCTGCGAAGCGGGAGAGGTGCTCCGGCGCCTGGCCGTGCTCGAACGCCGCGGGTTGGTGAGCCGCGTCGGCCCGGTGTTCGCGCCGGGCCGCATCGGAGCGAGCACGCTGGCGGCGATGGCGGTTCCGCCGGCGCGGCTCGAGTCGGTCGCCGAATGCGTGAACCGCTGTCCCGCGGTCAACCACAACTACGAGCGCGAGCACGCCCTCAACCTCTGGTTCGTGCTCACCACGTCGTGCGCGGAGACGCTCCACGAGGCCCTGGCCGGGATCCGGCGACGCACCGGCCTGGAGGTGCTCGACCTGCGCCTCGAACGGGCCTACCACATCGACCTCGGGTTCCCTCTGTGGCGCCGGACGTCGGCCGGAGGCGGTCCCTCGGAGGAGGCCGCGGACACGCCGGGAGCAGCGGCTCCGGCCCCTCCGGTGACCTCGGCGGTCCCGGCGGCCTCGACCATCCGGGCGGCCGCGGCGGGCTCACCGGCGACGGCGGCGCCGGATACGCTCGACCTGCGCCTCGTGGGCGCCATCCAGGACGGTCTGCCGCTCACCGCCCGTCCTTACGCGGCGGTGGCGGAACGCATCGGCCTCTCCGAGACGCAGGTGATGCGCAGGATCGGGCGCCTCCTGTGCGATGGCGTCATCAAGCGCATGGGAGTGGTCGTGCGCCACCACGAGCTCGGCTACCGGGCGAACGCGATGGTCGTCTTCGACGCCCCGGACGATCGGGCGGATGCCCTCGGCGAGCGTCTCGCCCGGCTCGCACCGGTCACCCTGTGCTACCGGCGTACCCGGCGCCGGCCGGCCTGGCCCTACAACCTGTACTGCATGCTGCACGGGCGGGACCGATCCGAGGTGAGAGGCTGGATGGACGAGCTGCTGCCGGAGGCGGTCGGCGATCTCGATCGCGCGGTGCTGTTCAGCCGCCGCCGGTTCCGCCAGCGCGGCGCGCGCTATGCCGCGGACTGCACGTCCACGGAGGTGGAGGCCGCGGCTCATGGATGATCTCGACCACGCCATCGTCGATGCGCTGCAAGACGGCGTCGCGGTGTGCGAGCGCCCGTTCGCGACCGCGGCCCAATCGCTGGGGATCGGGGAGACTGCTCTCATCGGGCGGCTGCGCCGCCTGCTCGCGGACGGGGTGCTCACCCGCTTCGGGCCGATGTTCGACGCCGAGCGCCTCGGCGGAGCGGTGACCCTCGCCGCCATGTCCGTCCCCCCTGCAAGGCTCGATGCGGTCGCGGCGCAGGTCAACGGCTTCGACGAGGTGGCGCACAACTACGAGCGCGAACATGCGCTGAACCTGTGGTTCGTGCTCGCCACCGAGACGCCCGAGGCGATCCCGCCGGTCATCGAAGCAATCGCGGCGCGAACCGGATATCCGGTCTACGACATGCCGAAGCTGGAGGAGTACTACGTCGGGCTCAGGTTCCGCACCGGGGAGGGCGAGGCGCCGGAGAAGCCGGGGAGCGTACGCTCGCGAGACGACCCCGCCGGGGGCCGGACGTCCGATCTCCGACGTACCGATGCCGGGGGAGGATCGCATCGGGATCGGGCCTCGGGCAGGGGGAGAGGGGGCGCCGGAGCAGCCGGGACGATGGGCGCCCACGCTCCCGCCACGGCGAGCCGCGGGAGCGCCGTACGGCGGCTCGCATCCCGGGGGATCGACCCGGTGGACCGCGCCATCGTCGCCGCCACCCAGGAAGGGCTGCCGCTGGTCCCGCGGCCCTGCCACGCGATCGCCGAGAGGATCGGTCTCGATCCGGCGCAGATCATGCAGCGCCTGCAACGCATGCTCGACACCGGCGCCGTCCGGCGCATCGCAGCGGTGCCGAACCACTATGCCCTCGGCTACCGGGCCAACGGGATGTCGGTGTGGAACGTCGCCGACGCGGAGGCAAGCGAGGCCGGCCGCGCGATCGGCGACCTGCCCTTCGTCAGCCACTGCTACCGGCGCCCGAGACATCCCCCGCTCTGGCCGTACAACCTGTTCGCGATGGTCCACGGCCGCACCCGCGCGGAGGTCGAGAGGCAGGTCGCCGGAATCGCGGCGGTGCTGGGCGGGCGCTCCCACGCTCACGACGTTCTGTACAGCCGCCGGATCCTGAAGAAGACCGGGCTCAGGCTGCGGGCGGTGCAAGCGCGGGACAGGCCGGATGCGCCCGGTTCGAGACCCGGGACTCCAGGCGGGTGGGGTGTCCGCGTTCCCGGGGAAGGCAAGGCGGACACTTCCAGGGATTGACCCCGAGGATTGACCCCGAGGATTGACCAATGTTCAGGATCTCCCGGTACATGCACGAGCTGATCGAGCCGACGCCCATCGGACCGGTGCGGAAACCGCCGGGGCCGGTGGTGATCTGGAACCTGATCCGGCGCTGCAACCTGACCTGCAAGCACTGCTACTCCATCTCCGCGGACCGCGACTTCCCGGGCGAGCTGTCCACCGAGGAGGTCTTCGCGGTCATGGACGATCTGAAGGCGTTCGGGGTGCCGGTGCTGATCCTCTCGGGCGGCGAGCCGCTTCTGCGGCCGGACGTCTTCGAGATCTCGAGGCGCGCGAAGGCGCTCGGCTTCTACGTCGGGCTCTCCTCGAACGGCACCCTGATCGACGCGCACAACATCGGCGCGATCGCGGCGCTCGGCTACGACTACGTCGGCATCAGCATCGACGGCATGCGCGAGACCCACGACCGCTTCCGCCGCCGGCAGGGAGCCTTCGACGCCTCGCTGCGCGGCATCCGGCTCTGCCGCGAGCACGGCATCAAGGTGGGCCTGCGCTTCACCCTGACCCGCGACAACGCGGCGGAGCTGCCCGACCTGCTCGCCCTCATGGCGGACGAGGAGATCGACAAGTTCTACCTCTCCCACCTCAACTACGCGGGGCGCGGGAACCGCAACCGCAGGTCCGACGCCGTGCACCGCACCACGCGCGAGGCGATGGATCGCCTGTTCGAGGCCGCCTGGCGCGACGCGGCCGGCGGCGCTCCCGACCGCGAGTACGTCACCGGCAACAACGACGCGGACGGGGTCTACCTCCTGCACTGGACGGCGCGGCGCTTTCCCGCGCGCGTCGCCCACCTGCGCGCCAAGCTCGCCCAATGGGGCGGCAATTCCTCCGGTGTGAACGTCGCCAACATCGACAACCTGGGCGTGGTGCACCCCGACACGTTCTGGTGGCACTACCCGCTCGGCAACGTGCGCGAGCGGCCCTTCTCCGAGATCTGGCGCGACCCCCGCGATGCCCTGATGTCCGGGCTCAGGCAGCAGCCGCGGCCGGTGAAGGGACGTTGCGGGGCGTGCGGTTATCTCGACGTATGCGGCGGCAACACCCGGGTACGCGCCCATCGGACCACCGGCGACCCCTGGGCCGAGGACCCCGCCTGCTACCTCTTCGACCAGGAGCTCGATCTGCGCCGGTCCGCAAGACGGGAGGCGTAAGGCCATCCGGACGTTCCTTTCCGAAGCGCCCCGGCCCGGACGGCATCGGCGCGGCCGTCCCGATGACCCCGAGCCCGGCGCGAGCTCCCCCGAAACGGCGGGTCCCTCCGGGATGCGGAGGTACCACCCGCCGCGAGCCGGGGGCCCGCCTTCCCCGACCCCCTTGCACCGCTTCCGGCCGGCCTGGCGGACCCTGTGCACGGCTGCTGCGCTCATGCTGCTTGCGCCGCCGGCGGCACCGGCGGCGCCCGGCGCATCGGCACCCCCCGGAGCGCCGGCGCCCGCGGCATGGGCGGCGCATCCGGCATCGACGACACCCGCGGCGGATGCCCGGACGAGTGCCGGGGCATCGAGCGCCAAGGCGCTCTTCGCCAGACATTGCGCGGTCTGCCACGGCGCCGAACGCCTCGGCGGCATCGGTCCGGCTCTGCTGCCGGGCAACCTCAGGCGGCTGCGCCGCGCCGCGGCGGCCAAGGTGATCGCCGAAGGCCGCCCCGCCACCCAGATGCCGGGCTTCTCCGGCGTGCTCGGACCGCATGCCGTCGAGGCGCTGGTCGACTTCATCCATACGCCGCCCGAAGCCGTACCCCGCTTCGGCATGGCGGAGATCGAGCGCAGCCGCGTCGTGCATCGGCGGCTGGACACCCTGGACGGCGAGCCGGTGTTCGCGGCCGATCCCCTGTCCCTGTTCATCGTCGTGGAGCAAGGCGACCACCACGCCACCGTACTCGACGGCGACCGCTTCGAGCCGCTGCACCGCTTTCCCACCCGTTACGCGCTGCACGGCGGACCCAAGTTCTCTCCGGACGGGCGCTTCGTCTACCTCGCCTCGCGCGATGGATGGATCACCCAGTACGACCTCTACAACCTCACCCCGGTCGCCGAGATCCGCGCCGGCATCAACACCCGCAACCTCGCGGTGTCCTGCGAAGGCCGGTACGTGATGGTCGCGAACTACCTGCCGCACACCCTGGTGCTGCTCGACGCCCGGGAGCTCGTGCCGCTTGCGGTGATCCCGGTCGGGAACGATCGCGGGGAGACCTCGCGGGTGAGCGCGGTGTACGCGGCCCCGCCGCGCGGCAGCTTCGTGGCCGCGCTGAAGGATCTGCCGGAGGTGTGGGAGATCCCCTGCCGGGATCTCGCGCCCGCATCGATCACGAGGACCGGGCCCGGCACGGGCGGGGCGGCATCGGATGCGCTTGCCGGCCGGATCCCGGAATCCACGGCTCTTCACGAGGACGGGTCCACACCGGAAACGCCGGCCGATCGATCACCGGAATCCGCGGCTTCCGGTTCGGGCGGACCCGCGATCCGCAAGCTCCCGCTCGGCGGCATCCTCGACGATTTCTTCTTCGACCCGGCCTACGCGCACCTGATCGGCGCCTCCCGCGAGGGCTTCGGCCAGGTCGTGGCGCTCGACTCGGGGCGCAGGATCGCGGAGATCGACCTGCCGGGGCTCCCGCACCTGGGCTCCGGCATCACCTGGGAGGTCGGCGGGCGCACCGTGCTGGCGACGCCGAACCTGAAGGAAGGCGCGGTCAGCGTCATCGACATGGGGACCTGGCGCACCGTCAAGCGCATCGACACCCTCGGTCCCGGCTTCTTCATGCGCAGCCACGAACGCTCGCGCCATGCATGGGTGGACGTCTTCTTCGGCCCGCACCACGACGCGGTGCACGTGATCGACAAGTCGAGCCTGGAGATCGTCGCGACCCTGCGCCCCGAACCGGGAAAGACCGCGGCCCACGTCGAGTTCACCCGCGACGGGCGCCACGCGCTGCTCAGCATCCGGGACGTCCGAGGCGCGGTGGTGGTCTACGACGCGGACACCCTCGAAGAGGTCAGGCGTATCCCGATGAGCAAGCCCTCGGGCAAGTACAACGTCTACAACAGGATCACCCGCTCCCGCGGCACGAGCCATTGACCGCGGGCTCGCAAGCGCGGCGCATCCGGGTCGTGGTCCCGCCGCACCGGAAGCCCGCTCCCGGCTCCCGGGCTGCTTGATCGAAGTCAAGGCAAGTGTCCCGACGCGGGCCGTAGATTGAAATCCGCCGGTTCCTCGAACGGAGTGATGGCCATGTATCCGTCCAAGCGACTTCTCACGCTGGCTGCCGCAGCCGCAACCCTCATGCTCCCCCCGCCCGCCGGAGCCGCCGCCGACAAGGCCCTGGTCGAGAGCGGCGCCAAGGTCTTCGAGCGGGTCTGCGCGGCCTGCCACCAGGCCGACGGCCAGGGGGTCGGCAACGTATTCCCGCCGCTCCGCGACTCCGACTACCTGCGCGCGGACCTCGACCGCGCCATCAGCTCCGTCATCAACGGCCTCAGCGGGCCGATCGTGGTGAACGGGGTGGAGTACGACACCGCGATGCCACCGATGGCCTACCTGAGCGACGAGGAGGTGGCGTCGGTCCTGACCTTCGTGCTCGAAGAATGGAACGGTGGGGGTAGCGTCACGATCGAGCAGGTCGCTTCGGTGCGCGCCGGGGACCTCGCCAGGCATCCGGTGGGGAGCGAGGAGCAACATGCCTACGAAGGCACCCCGAGCGCCGTCCCGATCGACGAGACCCGCGACATGATCGAATCGGACGGACCGCCGATGGAGGTGGCCGAATTCGATCGGGCGAAGGAGATCTACTTCCAGCGCTGCGCCGGCTGCCACGGCGTGCTGCGCAAGGGCGCCACCGGCAAGCCGCTCACCATCGACCTCACCCGCGAGAAGGGCACCGACTACCTGAAGACGATGATCACCTACGGCTCGCCGGCCGGCATGCCCAACTGGGGAACCTCCGGGGATCTCACCACCGCGCAGATCGACGTGCTCGCGCGCTACCTGCAGCACCCGCCGCCCGAGCCCCCGGAGTTCGGATTGCCCGAGATGCGCGCGAGCTGGAACGTGCTGACGCCCCCCGAGGAGCGGCCGGCGTCCCCGCAGCACGGGCGCAACGTCGAGGGCTTCTTCGCGGTGACCCTGCGCGACACCGGCGAGGTCGCGATCATCGACGGCGAGACCAAGGAGATCGTGAGCGTCGTCAAGACCGGCTACGCGGTGCACATCTCGCGTCCGTCCGCATCGGGGCGCTACGTCTACACCATCGGGCGGGATGCCAAGGTCGACATGATCGACCTGTGGGCGAATCCTCCCGCCAAGGTGGCGGAGCTGAAGATCGGGCTGGAGGCGCGTTCGGTGGAGACCTCGAAGTACCGCGGCTTCGAGGATCGCTACGCGGTGGCCGGCGCCTACTGGCCGCCGCAGTACGTGTTCATGGACGGGACCACGCTCGAACCGCTGAAGGTGGTCTCGAC
This sequence comes from Gammaproteobacteria bacterium, assembly GCA_965204915.1. Classification (GTDB taxonomy): domain Bacteria; phylum Pseudomonadota; class Gammaproteobacteria; order HK1; family HK1; genus HK1. The sequence goes on from OZ242023.1 coordinate 2,920,267, forward strand.
CCGGGGCATGACGGTGGACACCCAGGAGTACCACCCGGAGCCGCGGGTGGCCGCGATCGTCGCTTCCCACCAGCACCCCGAGTTCATCATCAACGTCAAGGAGACCGGCAAGATCCTGCTCGCCAACTACGAGGATCTCGACAACCTCTCGGTCACCACCATCGACGCCGCCCGCTTCCTCCACGACGGCGGATGGGACTCCACCCAGCGCTACTTCCTCACCGCCGCCAACAAGTCCAACAAGGTCGCGGTGATCGACTCCCGGGAACGCCGGCTCGAGGCGCTGGTCGACGTCGAGGAGATCCCGCACCCCGGCCGCGGCGCGAACTTCGTGGATCCGCAGTTCGGCCCGGTGTGGGTGACGAGCGCGCTCGGCAACGCCAACGTGACCTTCATCGGCACCGATCCGGAGGGCCATCCCGAGCAGGCGTGGAAGGTGGTCCGGGTGCTCGAAGGCCAGGGCGGCGGCTCCCTCTTCGTCAAGACCCATCCCGAATCGAGCAACCTGTGGGTCGATACCCCGCTCCACCCCGACGAGAAGGTCTCGCAGAGCGTGGCGGTCTTCGACATCGGCGATCTCGACGCCGGCTACCGGAGCCTGCCCATCGCCGAGTGGGCGGATCTGGGCGAAGGCCCGAAGCGCGTGGTGCAGCCCGAGTACAACGCCGACGGCACCGAGGTCTGGTTCTCGGTCTGGAACGGCAAGGAGCAGAACTCCGCCGTGGTCGTGGTGGACGACCGCACCCGCACCCTCAAGGCAGTCATCAAGGACCCGAGGATCGTCACCCCGACCGGCAAGTTCAACATCCGCAACACGGTCGGCGACATCTACTGAAGGTGCGGGGGCGGAGAGGGCGCCGAGGCCCGGATGCGTGGCCGCGAGAGCCCGCATCCCTCCTCCACCGGCATCTCCCGGGTGAGCCCGGGATGCGGTGCGGACGGATACCGCGTCGCGAGGAGAGCCGCCTGGCCGGCACGGCCGGGCGCCGGCACGAGCGGGACCTTCCGTCAGGCGTCGGCGCGGGCGCGCAGCCCCTCGACGTCGAGCAGCACGATGTCCTGTCCCTGCACGCGAATCAGACCGTCCTTCATCAGGCGGGCGGCGGTCCGCGACAACGTCTCGGGCTGGATGCCGAGACGCGAGGCGATGATGTTCTTCGGCGCGGAGAGATGGACCCCGGCGGAGACGTGCACGCCTTGGGGAAGCTGCTCGACCAGGTAGCCGGCGAGGCGGGAGACCGCGGGGTGGAGGGTCAGCTTCTCGATCTCGTCCACCTGCTGGCGGAGCCGGCGGCTCAGGCTCGCGAGCATCCGGAAGCAGGTGTCCACCGACTCGTACAGCACGGCGCGCATCGTCTCGTTGTCGAATCCCAACAGCACGCTCGGATCGATCGCCTCGGCACTCACCGGATAGCCGTCGGCAGGATCCATGAACATCACCGCCTGCGCGAACGTCTCCCCCGGCTGGATGATCTCGATGATCTTCTCGCCGCCGCTCGGCGAGCTGCGAAACAGCTTGAGCTGGCCCGAGCGCAGGTGGAAGAACCACCGGGCCGGCTGTCCGTGGTCGAACAGCCGCTCGCCGGGATCCAGACGAATCTCCCGGGAGCCGCCGACGATCAACCGGAGCTGGCGTGGGTCGAGCGCCGTGAACGGCTCCACCCCGCGTATCTCGTCCTCCATTTCCTTGCTCGCGCCCTCCCGAAAGGCCCCGGAGCCCCCGCTCAGGCCGCCGCCTCGATCGCCGGGGGCACGAGTGGAGAGTCCGCGTCGAACCGCACGCCGCCGCGCAGGCAGAAGGCCGGACGGATCAGGACGTCGGTGACGACCTCCGCCCCGCTGTTGTCGGAGAGGAGGAAGCGGCCCTTCAGCACATCGAGCACCGAAACGTCCGCCTCGCGTCCCACGCTCAGCCTGCCCAGGGTGTCTTCCATGCGCAGGAGCCTGGCCGCGTTGGCGGTGACCGTGGCCACGACCTCGTCGAGATCGAGCCCCAGTGCGAGCAGCTCGGTCATCGCGACGGTGAGGTTGAACGGCGCGACCCCGGCGAAGGGGTTGGCCGCGCGCTCGTCCTCGCTCATGCCGGGCTGGGGCACGCGGACGTTGTAGCCGTGCATGTCGGCGCCGAGGGTGAACGGACGGATCCCCGCATCGAGGGCGCGACGCGCCATGTCGAAGCTGAAGTGCGAGCCGTGCCCGACGTCCACCACCACGCCGCGATCGATCGCCTCCCGGATCACCGGGTGCACCTCGCCGGTCTCCCCGCTGACGAAGCCGCCGGGGTGGCGCGTGAACGGATGGGCGAGCACGTCCCCCTCGCCGAGCAAGGGGACGAGCTCGCGGACATAGGCGTCGGCGTCGACGGCGGTGCCGGCGGCGGCAGGCCAGAGCTGGCCGAGGTGGATGTAGAGCGGGACGTCCGCTTCGCGCGCGATCCGCCGGCCCAGCTTGACGACCTCCAGCCCCCAGCGTGACGCGCCGCCGATCTCCGCATGCGACTTCACCCCCTTCACGATGTCGCGGTTCTCCCCGATGGCGCGCACCGTATGATCGACGTCGACCCCGCCGGGGCCGTAGAGCTCGGGATAGAGGTGCCCTTCGAGGCCCCCGACGAGGTAGTTGGAGATGAAGGCGAACACGCGGCTCGACGCCGGCTCGGCGACGAAGTGCCGGAAGCCCCGGATGGTCATGCAGCTCGGCCCGCCCTGATCGATCAGGGTGGTCGTCGCCGAGCGTACCCCGACCATGTCCGGGTTCAGCCCGAACTTTCCCGTGACGTGCTCGTAGACGTGGGCGTGGGTGTCGATCATCCCGGCGATCACGAGCTTGCCCGTCACGCCGATCACCTCCGTCCCGACGCCGGCTGCGAGATCGGGCTCCATCGCATCGATACGGCCCGCCCGGATCCCGACGTCGAATTCGCCGTGACGTCCCGTCGCCGGATCGATGACGGTACCCCCTTTCAGGACCGTGTCGTACTCGGTGGCTCGCCCTGTCGCCATGTCCCATCCTCCGAATGCCGCCGCCTCCACGCCGGGGGCTGCCCGGTGCCGGCCGCCCCGCCCGCGACCGGCGTTCCTCCCGGGCCCTGTTCCGCTTCGATCATACCCCCGGCACGCCACGGTGGAACGGACGCGCACTCCGGCACGATCGGCCGGACCGTCCCCCCGGTTCGAGGCCCGGAGCGCCGGCGGAGCCGCCATCTCGCGCATCCGTGGGCGGCCATGGGTTCGAGCTGCATGGAACGATGCCCAGGCGGCACGATCCGGGGGCCGCAACACACTCCGGCCCCTTGTTTCCCAGCCGATCGCCCCACCATCCGAATACCGACGCCATCTCGCGCAAGTGCAGCCGTGTGGCTGCGGTCTCCGCTCGGGCCGGGTATGATCCCCCGTCCTGCCTTGGGCCGTTAGCTCAGTTGGTAGAGCATCTGACTTTTAATCAGGTGGTCGCAGGTTCGATTCCTGCACGGCCCACCAATGAATTCAGCGAGTTACGGGCATTTCAGCCGGAAGCGCCCTCGTTCCCCTTCGCGTCCATCGCTTTCGGCAGGAGGCCCGCGCGCGTCCTCGGATAGAATGGCTCGGTTTCTCATTGCCAACCTGCCACCAACGGCGCCGGCGGATGCCGGACAGGCGGATCGGCCGGCCGGCCCGGGCACGGCGGCTCGTGGCTTGTGTGTAGCCGTCCGGAGCTCATGAACTGCCCGTATCACCCGGTACCGGTCGTTCACCGCGTTCCCGCCGGCCGCGGCGCCCTGGCCGGCCGCAATCTTTCGTAACGGAGGAGCCGAAATGAGTACCGCACCCTCACCCTCCGAGCGCGCTGACGCGCTGGAGCACCAGCAGATGCAGGAGCTCGGCGGACGCCTCATCGCCAAGTCCCTCCTCTACCACCTGGCCGACGGAGAACGCACCCTCGGCCGCGACCGCCCGACTGCCGCCCCCGTGCTCATGGGCGAGGACCCTCGCCTGCCGCCCATGCCGGAGAAGCCGACCCTGCTCGACTTCTTCCGTCTGCGCTTCGCACCCGCCCAAGCCCATCTGCTCCAGAGCGCCAACCTTGCACAGAAGAACGGTCTGCCGGAGAAGATGGTGCTGGCCTGCCTGCTCCACGACGTCGCCGTGGTCGGGTTCATCCGCGCCGATCACGGCTACTGGGGCGCACAGCTCATCGAGCCCTACGTGGACGAAGAGGTGAGCTGGGCAATCCGGATGCACCAGGCGCTGCGGTTCTTCCCCGACGAATCGGCCGGCTACGAGTACCCCGCGCTCTACCGGGCCATGTTCGGCGAGGACTACCGGCCCGAGCCCTACATCGTGGCCGACTACGAGCGGGCACGGAAGCATCGGTGGTACATGTCGGCGCGCATGATCTGCGTGAACGATCCGTACTCCTTCGACCCCGACGTGGAGGTCGAGCTGGAGCAGTTCGAGGACGTCGTCGGCCGCCACTTTCGGCAGCCGCCCGAAGGCTTGGGCAACGACAACACCCCCGCCTCGCACATGTGGCGCACCCTGCGCCGGCCCTGCAACGCGCTGTAGCATCCGCGGGCAGTGTCAAGGGGGGGCCGCGAGACACCTCGCAACCCGCCGTGCGACGCCCGCCCGCGGCTCCGGGAACGCGGGCGGTCCCGCCGGCAAGGGTGCTTCGGCCCCGCCGGGCCAGGACTCAAAGCTTGTCCGTGTACTGCGCCACGAAGTCGAAATCGAGCAGGCGCTTGTAGGCTTCGATGAGCCGAGCGGTGATCGGCCCCGGCACACCGCCGCCGATCGGGCGGCCGTTGATCGTTGAAACCGGCACCATGCACAGGCTCGTCGAGGTGAGGAAGCACTCGTCACAGGTGAAGGCATCGAAGAGATCGAGGTCGGTCTCATGCACGTCGATGCCTTCCTCTCCTGCAAGATCGATCACCGTCTCGCGGCTGATGCCGGGCAGCACGAAGCGCTCGCGCGGGGTGAGCAGTGCGCTGTCGCGCACGAAGAAGACGTTGCTGCCCAGCCCCTCCGCGATGTTCCCGTCGTGGTCGAGCAGAACCGCCCAGGCGCCGGGATCCTGGGTGCGTACCTCCTGATCGGCGAGCTGCAGGTTGATGTAGTTCTGGGTCTTGGCCCGCGGGCTCACCGCATCCGGGGGGGTGCGCCGGATCGCCGGGACCTGCACGCGAACGCCGTCGCGGAAGAGCGGGGCGCGGGCCTTCAGAGGCAGTGGGGTGCATTCGACGATCACGGTGGGCTCGGCCGCTGCCTCGCCGAGGAAGGAATCCGCGGAGCCCGGCGTCACCCGCTGGAACAGCCAGTAGTCCTCGTCCGGGGCGATGAGGTGGAGGTTGCGTTCCAGCACCTCCTCGGAGATCGACACCATCTCGTCCCGGCTCAGGCCGGCGCCGATTCGGAGGTAGCGCATCGAGCGGTACAGCCGATCGACGTGCTCCACGAGCTTGAAGGGTTGATGCCGGACCGTGCGGGCGGTATCGAAGACCGCCTCCCCGAACTTGAACCCGCGATCGCGGAACGAGACGAGCACCCGGCTCTCGGGCTTGATCTCGCCGTTGTGATACGCCACCCGCTCATTGGTGCGCCGGGTCATGATCATCGGCCTCGTCAGCAGAATCCGTGGGTGAGTTCCGGTTCGGGCAGGTCACCAAGTGTACGATGCAACGCGACTTCCAGCGCCGCGTCCGGAACGCTCCTTCGTCGTCTCCTCGATCAGCTCGTCGGGGAACAGATCCCCGTCCGGCTTCCTGCCCGCATCCGCCGCCAACCGACCCATCGTCTCCGCATGACGCTCGATCCCGCCATCGGCGAGGATGTGCACCACCTCGACCCCTTCGGCGTCGAGCGCCCGCGCGACGAGATGCGTCCGGTGGCAGTCCAGCGGCTCCTTCTCCGCACACATGAGCGCAATGCGATGGTTCGCGGCCCCGCCGCCGACGCGCGCGATACCGTCCCGGAAACCGCTCGTTCGCGCGACCCGTTCATAACGGACATGGCCGCCTTCGTCGTACAGGGCGGGATCGTCCGGGCGCCCCCCGAGCTCTCGCCCGAGATATACGTACCGGATGCCCTGGGCCTTGAGTGCGGCGGAGAGCGCGTTGCGGCTGAAGTGGGGGTTGAAGCGGCTCCAGGGCGCCGAGCGCACGTCGGCCACGGCGGTGACGTGGTGCTTCGACAGCAACGCCAGGAAATCTTCCAGGGAGTGGTTGGAATGGCCGATGGTGAAGATCGGATGCTTCGTCACGTCCGCCTCCCGGCCGCTGCCGTTACCCGCATTCGATGATCGCGGCGATGAGCTTGTAGCAGGCGCCTTCGTGCGGCTCCCCGAGGCTGGCGATCCGCCTGCTTTCGGTCACGGGCCGCCCTCCCTACCCCGCGGCCGGGATCACCAGCCGCAATTCACTCTCGTCGATCAGGCGGTACTCCGGAAGCCGCCCCGACAACTCCCGGCATTCCCGGCGAATGATCGGCACTCCGTCGCCGCGCCGATCCATCAACCGCGTGCGCCCGACGCCGGAAGGCACGGCACAGCGCGCCAACAGGGAGACGATGAGCTCGTTCCGGTTCGATCGAGTAATCCCGGTGGGCCACCGCGTTCACCAGGGCCTCGCACACGGCCCGCTCGCTGAACTGGGGGCGCTCCGAGCGCGCGGTATGCTTGGCCGCCCGCACCAGCATGTTCCGCCGCACGAAGTGCAGCGCCTCCGCGACCTGCCGGTCGAGCGGCCCTCCGACGTCACGCGCATCGGTCTGGTAGTCGGTGTCGCTCCGCTCACCCGCATAGCTGACCGCCTGGATGTACGCATGAGGAAGCCATCGCTGCGGTTCGTCCGTGCAGAGGAGGACGCCGGCCAGCGTCAGTCGTGCCCTCCCATCCGCGTCGCCGGTGACGATGCGGAGCTTGCACAACATGTCTTCGGACGCCTCGGGGGGGTCTTCGGGCGAGGAAGCCGATGGTGCATCGGCGACGTCTCCTTGCAGGAAACGCCGCGTGAGAGAGTAGTGCAGGTCGGACGGTGCGGTGCCGGGCACGGCGGATTCGTCGAAACGGACGATCCGGCTCTGGCTGCGCTCCTGGAACAGCCGCGCGAGGACCTCCGGGGCCATCTCGCGCTTCGAGCTGCCGATCCGGCGGAAGTATCCCCCCGGGCTCTTGTGCACGAACAGGCTGCGCGCGACGTCGATGCGCAGCACCGGGACAAGCCGGCCGGCCGCATTTTCCAGCTCCATCTTGAGGATGTCGGCGTCGAGCGCGGGCTGTATCGAATCGTTGCAGATTTGCCGAGTCCAGGTCTCGACGGCGTCCAGATCGTCGAGCGGAATGCCTTGCACTTGGCAGGTCTCGTCGTCCACTCCGAGGATCACCGTGCCGCCCCGGCTGTTGGCGAAGGCGGCCAACTCGTCCGCGAAGGCATCGCGCCGGAGACCCTTGACGCTGCCGCCGGACACGAGAACGCTCTTGAGCTCCAGTGTCGAGTCCTCGCCGAGGCGGATACGGCGGAACAGGTCCTGGTCGATCATCGCATCCTCCGCCCGACTTCGACGCTTGCCACGGAAAGCCCGGCGTCAGCGCCATCGGCCCGGCCCGGTGTGGGCAGCTCTTCCACGTCCATCCGGTCCAGCGACGGAATAGCGTAGTGGTCGTCCGGGCGCACCGGCCCTACCGTGTTGAAGAAGCGCATGGGCCGATTATGACAGCGGCGAGCCGGTCATTCCCACACCACGACGACGTGCAGCCGCCGCGGCCCGTGCGCGCCTTCGAGGATCACGAGTTCGACGTCGCCGGTCTTCGAGAGGCCGCAGATGGGGTTGACGGTGCGCGGTATCCGAGTCGCGCTCCTTGCGGAGCAAGGCCCGGGCGTCTTCGAGGTGCGGGACGACCCACGACTCGCGCAGCACCACGATGTGATCCTCGGGCAGGAAGTTCAGCGTCGTCGGATGCTCCGGCCCGGAGAGCAGCATCACGCTCCCGGTCTCCGCGATGCGCTCGTCCCGGTCCGACATTGAATGCGCTCAAGCCATCGCCGGCGTCATTGCCTTTGCAGGCTTGCCGGCGTAGTGTCGTGCACAATGGAAGAGGGAAGCTTCCCGAATCGATCCCGATCTTCGCCATCGGGGTTGCGATCGCCAGCCTCGTGATCCGACCTCGCGGGCTGGATGGGTTGGTCCTGATTCCGACTGAAAGGGAAGAGATCGGCGTACTGGAAACTTCGGACGAGGAGAAGGCAGTGGGACGCCCGGAAGAAGCCCAACAGGAGGACGGAACCAGTATCGCCGGAAAAGAGGAGGTCTTGGAACCGACCATCAACGTACTGGGTGTGTGCGAAAATGGCGCATGGTGCGCAATCGCATTGGAAATGAGTCTGCGCGGCTATGGCAGGACGTTCGAAGCGGCTCTCGATGAACTCCGTGGGGCAATCGAAGCGCAGGTTTCATTTGCCGTGCAGCAGGACAGTTTCGATCAAATCTTCATCCCGGCCGAGCCCCACTACTTCAAGCTGTACGCGGACATGAAGCGGGAGGCGTTGAAGCGCAAGTTGCTCAATCGCTCTCAACTTGGGTTGCCGGACTATCGCGTGGGAGATATTCCGCTGCCTGCGCCCACGGCGGCGCGGTTCACCCCCGCCGTGGCTTGAACCGCCATGGAGTGGCAGGAGTACCGTTACATCGTCGCGGCATTGCGCAATTACGACAACCGGTTCGAGATTCACACCCGGCGGGGAAGGGTGGCCACCGTATGGTTTTCCATCCGGATGTGGAGGGCGGCAAACGCCACTACCCACTCCCATACCATGGGTCCAAGACGTCGATAGCACCTGGAATGCAAAAGGATCTCATTCGGATATTCCAGTTGCCTGCCGATATCTTCGATTGATCCGGAGATCATGGTGAGGGCACACGCAGCCCGACACGAAGAATTGGAGCTTCAAGCCCAAGCGTCTTCGAGATGGGCGACGATTCGCGACTCGCGCAGCACCACGACATGGTCTTCGGGCAGGAAGTTCAGCGTCGTCGGGTGCTCCTGCCCGGTCGCGCGAGACTCGCATTGCCAGCCCCGTCGCCTTCGACGGCGCCACGCGTCTCGTGACCGGGATCCCCTTCTTCGAGCACATGCCGGAGCGGTGGCGCGGCACGTGCCGGATGCGGAATGAAATGCTTTCGTTGGCGGGATGCTCGGGATTGCAACATGGTGTGTATCGCACGAAAGTGCCCGAATGAAGATCAAGCACGCGGGATTGCGGAGGCTCCATGATCGAGGCGACGCCCGACGGCTGAATCCCGGCCACGTCCGGCGCCCGTCGCGTACTGGCCGATCTCAATGCATGAGTTCGTGCAGAACTTCGTCCCGGTCCGGCACACGGCGGGATTGATCGGTTCGGGCAGACGAAGGACCGGACAGTGTTCTGCGTCCGGTCGTCTTTCCCGGATCTTCGCGTTCGATGCCTGCCGGAATGGCCGGCGTCGGCGCGGTCGTCCCGACCCTGATGCGCTACAGCGTCCAGACGGCCACCTTGCGACCGTCCTGCCGGCGACCGCTTCCACCCGCTTCGCTCCCGCGCTCCTCCGTGCCCTTACTCCGCCGACGCTTCCCGGTTCGGCGGTCGAACACCACCAGATGCCCTTCCTCCGATCCGCACTGCACCATATACCCCAACGTCTGCTCCACCCCACGCTCGACGGTCCACGCGAGACTCTTGCGGGCCGAGTCCCGCAACACCTTGCACTCCACCACGAAACGCTCCCACAGGTCCGAGGGCTGCCCCGCCTCCCGCGGCCACAGCACCAGCAGGTCCGTCCGGCCCCGCCCCAACCCGTATTCCCGCTCGATGCGACCGCCCCCGTTCACCACCCGCTGCAAGTACGTCTGCAACAGGAGCTGCGGCCCCGCCTCACGGTAGTCGAAGCGGCCCATCCAGTGCTCCGCGTGCTCGCCGAAGAAGGTGCGGAACGCCCTCAGCAGCTTCGTCATGTCCAGTCGGCCATCGCCGTCCACGTACCACGTCGCCTGGACGTGCGCCAGACGCTCCTGCGCCGCCGCCGTCAGCTCGCGCGGCACCACCTCCGCGTAGATCGGGTTCGCCATGCGGATGCCCCGGCCCGGCGCGATCAGCCCCAGGTCGCGTACGTAGTCGACGTCGCGCTGGAAGCTAATGTCCGACACTCCGCAGCCCGGCTCCTCCGCATCGCTCAGCAGCGGCTCGATGACGCGCCGCACCCGCTCTTCTTCCAGCTTGTGCGTTAGCTGGTCCAGGTGCGTGCGCCGCGAGAGGATGAGCTCCTCCCGCGCCGCGTAGATATCGTCCACCTCGATGGAACGCGAGCGGTCCCTTCCGGCCTTGTTGTCGAAGCACGCCCCCGCGCACAGCGCGTTCACCAGCCACGGCTGGCCTTGCGTCTGCGTCCATACCGCCTCCACCGCCGCCGGGGAGAAGCGCTGCCCGGTCTCCTCGGTGTGCTGCGCCATCAGCGCCCGCGTCTCCGCTTCCGTGAAGTCGCCCATGCGTAGCGACTTCGCCGCGACGTTGAAGGGACTGCCCCCGGCGATGACCTCGCCGGCACTGGACCGGATGCGGTAGTCGCGGATGTCGCGCACCCCGCACAGCACCACGCTCTGCGGGAAGCCCTCGGGGCGTTGCTCGTAGCCGGCGCGGAGCTGGCGCAGCACCGAGAGCAGGGTGTCGCCGACCAGGGAGTCGATCTCGTCGACCAGCAGCACCAGCGGCACCGGGTTCGCCACGCACCAGTGCATCAGCACGTGCCGCAAGGCGTCGTTGGGACCCACCTTGGCCAGCATGTCCGGCCAGACCCTGTCCGGGTAGTCGTCACCCAGCAGCAGCGCCCGCGATGCCATCATGCTCAGGATGGCGCGGATGCCCTCGGCCACGTCGTCGCGCGCCACCTGGGCGACCTCGACGTTCACGTTCACGCAGCGGAAGTCGCCCACTTCACCGCTGTTCAGGAGGTCGCGCAGGGCGATGAGCGCGGAGGTCTTGCCCGTCTGGCGCGGCGCGTGCAGCACGAAGTAGCGCTGGGCCCGAATCAGCCCCAGCAGCTCTTCCACGTCCATCCGGTCCAGAGACGGAATGGCGTAGTGGTCGTCCGGACGCACCGGCCCTTCGGTGTTGAAGAAGCGCATGGGCCGATTATGACACCTGCCGCGCTGGTTTCCGGGTTGCACTCGGCCGACGAAATCGCGGTACGGTCTCGCCGGGCGGCGGGCCGGTCATTCCCGCACCACGACGACGTGCAGCCGCCGCGGGCCGTGCGCGCCTTCGAGGATCACGAGCTCGACGTCGCCGGTCTTCGAGGGGCCGCAGATGAGGTTGACGGTGCGCGGCATCGTGGCGCGCTCCTTGCGGAGCAAGGCCCAGGCGTCTTCGAGGTGCGGGACGATCCGCGACTCGCGCAGCACCACGACGTGGTCCTCGGGCAGGAAGTTCAGGGTCGTCGGGTGCTCCGGCCCGGAGAGCAGCATCACGCTCCCGGTCTCCGCGATGCCGGCGAACGCGCCGGTCACGCTGAGCCGGTCCGAGCCACGGGCCGCGCGCCGCTCGACGGCGAGACGGTTCGACCACTGCACGCTTTCGAGCCCCGGAGCCACCACGATCGATTCGCCGAGGCCGTGCTCCTCGACGTGGCGCAGCACGACCCCGGAGACCTCGGCGAGGGTGGAGACCCTGGAGATCCGGGCATGGACCGCATCCGCCTTGCGCACGAAGAGATCGACCGGATCGTCGCCGAGGGCCGGCCTGAGATTCGGCGCCGGGGCGGCGAGGCGGCGGTCGAGCACGTCGCGCACGCTCTCGGGCAACGGCCCGGCCCGGCGCAGCGAGCGCCGCACCGAGGCCAGGATGCGTTCCCGGGCGGCGCTCACCACCTTCGCCTCGCGGGTCCTGTCCGCCACCTTCCCTTGAGTCTGGTCGCCATGAAGAGCTCGCTCGCTTGGGCCGGCAGGGCGCGGGTCGCGGTCCAGCCTCCGGCCAGTGGCAGCCGGCGGAAGCGGCCACGGAAGCGTCCGAGCAGGCCGAGGACGCGCATCGCGAGCGACGTCGCCAAGCGGTAGAGCGCCGGGCGGCGGCTCGCGCAGGACTGGGCCGCTCCTTCCGGTTCTACAATGCCGAGCGCCGCCACCGTCGAGCGCAACACGCGCGAAACCTGCATCGCCGCCGTTGTACGCCGGCTGGCTACAGCACGTCTGCACGGCGGGATCGATCGGTTCGGGCAGACGAAGGACCGGACAGTGTTCTGCGTCCGGTCGTCTTTCCCGGATCTTCGCGTTCGATCCCTGCCGGAATGGCCGGCATCGGCGCGGTCGCCTCGACCCCGATACGCTACAGCGTCCAGACGGCCACCTTGCGACCGTCCTGCCGGCGACCGCTTCCGCCCGCCTCGCTCCCGCGATCCTCCGTGCCCTTACTCCGCCGACGTTTCCCGGTTCGGCGGTCGAACACCACCAGATGCCCTTCCTCCGATCCGCACTGCGCCATGTACCCCAACGTCTGCTCCACCCCGCGCTCAATGGTCCACGCGAGGCTCTTGCGGGCCGAGTCCCGCAACACCTTGCACTCCACCACGAATCGCTCCCACAGGTCCGAGGGCTGCCCCGCCTCCCGCGGCCACAGCACCAGCAGGTCCGTCCGCCCCCGCCCCAACCCGTACTCCCGCTCGATGCGACCGCCCCCGTTCACCACCCGCTGCAAGTACGTCTGCAACAGGAGCTGCGGCCCCGCCTCACGGTAGTCGAAGCGGCCCATCCAGTGCTCCGCATGTTCGCCGAAGAAGGTGCGAAACGCCCTCAGCAGCTTCGTCATGTCCAGACGGCCGGCGCCGTCCACGTACCACGTCGCCTGGACATGCGCCAGACGCTCCTGCGCCGCCGCCGTCAGCTCGCGCGGCACCACCTCCGCGTAGATCGGGTTCGCCATGCGGATGCCCCGGCCCGGAGCGATCAGCCCCAGGTCGCGCACGTAGTCGACATCGCGCTGGAAGCCGATGTCCGACACCCCGCAGCCCGGCTCCTCCGCATCGCTCAGCAGCGGCTCGATGACCCGCCGCACCCGCTCTTCTTCCAGCTTGTGCGTTAGCTGGTCCAGGTGCGTGCGCCGCGAGAGAATCAACTCCTCCCGCGCCGCGTACACGTCGTCCACTTCGATGGAACGCGAGCGGTCCCTTCCGGCCTTGTTGTCGAAGCACGCCCCCGCGCACAGCGCGTTCACCAGCCACGGCTGGCCCTGGGTCTGCGTCCATACCGAATCCAGCGCGGCCGGCGAGAACCGCTGGCCGGTCTCCTCGGTGTGCTGCGCCATCAGCGCCCGCGTCTCCGCTTCCGTGAAGTCGCCCATGCGCAACGACTTCGCCGCCACGTTGAAGGGGCTGCCGCCGGCGATGACCTCGCCGGCACTGGACCGGATGCGGTAGTCGCGGATGTCGCGCACCCCGCACAGCACCACGCTCTGCGGGAAGGCTTCGGGGCGCTGCTCGTAGCCGGCGCGGAGCTGGCGCAGCACCGAGAGCAGGGTGTCGCCGACCAGCGAGTCGATCTCGTCGACCAGCAGCACCAGAGGTGTGGGGTTCGCCAAGCACCAGTTGGACAGCAGATCGCCCAGCGCATCGTCCGGCCCCGATGCTTCCAGCACAGCGCGCCACGATTCGTGCGGAAAGCTGTCGCCCGACAGCCGCGCCCGCATGGCCAGCCGGCTGAGGATGGCGCGCATGCCGCGCGCCACGTCGTCGCGCGCCACCTGGCCGACCTCCACGTTGGTATGCACGCAACGGAAATTGCCCGCTTCGCCGCTGTTCAGGAGGTCGCGCAGGGCGATCAGGGCGGAGGTCTTGCCGGTCTGGCGCGGCGCGTGCAGCACGAAGTAGCGCTTGGTGCGGATCAGGTCCAGAAGTTCATCGATGTCCACACGGTCCAGCGGCGCGATGGCGTAGTGCTTGTCCGGGCGCACCGGCCCTGCCGTGTTGAAGAAGCGCATGGGCCGATTATGACACCTGCCGCGCTGGTTTCCGGGTTGCGCTCGGCCGACGAAATCGCGGTACGGTCTCGCCGGGCGGCGGGCCGGTCATTCCCGCACCACGACGACGTGCAGCCGCCGCGGACCGTGCGCGCCTTCGAGGATCACCAGCTCGACGTCGCCGGTCTTCGAGGGGCCGCAGATGAGGTTGACGGTGCGCGGCATCGTGGCGCGCTCCTTGCGGAGCATGGCCCAGGCGTCTTCGAGGTGCGGGACGATCCGCGATTCGCGCCGCACCGAAGCCAGGATGCGTTCCCTTGCGATGCTCATCCCGTTCCGCCCGCTGCTCGTTCTTTCCGCCGTTTCGCCCAGGCCGCCATGAGCGCGATCTCCTCGCCCACCATGGACTTCCCCTTGGTGACCCGCTTCGCGCCCGCCGTGCGGCAGACGTCGAGGACGATCGCCCGCGCCTCGGCCGGGGTGCCCGCCCAGTGCACGTGCCCGCCGTGCTCGTGCACCCGCGCTTCGAAGCGTTCGAGGTAGTGGTCGAGGTGCTGGAGGGTGTGCTCCTTGATCTCGCGCGCGACGCGGCGCAGCTCCGGGTACTCGGGCAGTGCTTCGACGGCGGCGCGGCGCTTGTCGATGAACCCCGTCCGGGCCCGTGCCATCGCCCGTGCGAGGTCGGGGTTCCGCAGCCCGGCCCGGGCGCAGAATGAAATGCTTTCGTTGGCGGGATGCTCGGGATTGCAACATGGTATGTATCGCACGAAAATGCCCGGATGAAGATCAAGCACGCGGGATTGCGGAGGCTCCACGATCGAGGCGACGCCCGACGGCTGAATCCCGGCCACGTCCGGCGCATCCGTCGCGTACTGGCCGATCTCGACGTAGCGCGCGACCCGCATGACCTCGATCAGCCCGGCTACCGGCTGCATCCGCTGGCAGGCAATCGACAAGGGCAGTGGAGCGTGCGCGTATCGGGAAACTGGCGAATCGTCTTTCGTTTCGTCGATGGCGAGGCGCTGGACGTGGACCTGCTCGATTATCATCAGGGGGGTTGAATCGATGCCCATGTACGACCCGCCGCATCCCGGCGAGATGATCCGCGACATCCTGGAAGACGAGGAAGTCGGCTGGACGGTGACGGAATGCGCCCATCGCCTGGGTGTGGCGCGCAATACGCTGTCGCGGCTTCTGCATGGCCGTATCGGCATTTCGCCCAAAATGGCCTTGGCCCTGGAGCGCGCCGGTTGGAGCAGTGCCGATCACTGGATGCGAATCCAGGCCGCCTACGATCTGGCGCGGGCGCGGCGCGAGCTGGATGCGGCATAGGACACGTGCGGCTGTCCGTGACCGTATCGTCCGGGTACTTGGCCAACCCGTATTTCCCACCGGCCCCCGGACGCGGAGCCGGGAGCTGCGATTGGGTGGAGATTCATCCCGGTTCCGCCGATTTTCGTCCGTAACCGATCCAGGGAGCCCATCCGCCGGCCGAAGCAGGCGGTCGTGCGAGTCGGCTCGGCGATTGAACGTATCGCCTTCGCGGGGGCATCGCGGGAATGGACCTGTGAGCCCCGAGCCGAGGGCATCAGGCCCAGAGCCCGTCCAGCTTGGAGAACGCGAGCTCTCGGCCGAAGTTTTCGATATTGTCCCGGACGTCGAGGATGAGGCAGCGTTCTCCGCCGCCGTTCTTCGGGCCGCGCAAGCCTCTGCCGATCATCTGGAAGTAGAGGTTCGGGCTGTACACCGGCCGGGCCACGATGATGGCGCGGGTCCGGGGCGCGTCGAAGCCCTCGCGGAACACGCCGTGGTTCACGAGCGCCATCAGCTTGCCGCAACGGAACTCCTCGACCACCCGGCGACGGGTCGCCGTCTCTGTCGTTCCGCTGACCGCGCGTGCCCGGACCCCCTTCCGGTTGAGGAGCGCCGCTACGGTCTGCGCATGCTCGACCGAAGTCGCGAAGATGAGGGTCGGCCAGTCCGGTTGAACATGTTTTTCGTATGCTTCGATGATGCGCTTGGTTCTCTTGGAGCTTCGGGCGATGCGATCCTCCACACCCTGCGGGAGCCAGGGCAATGACACCGCCTGCTTCAGTTCTTCCAATATCCGCTCCCACTCGTCGGGCGGGAACACATCGGATGAGAACGTCTCGCCCTCGATGGTCTCGTGGTCGGCCTGGGCGAGCACGCCCATGCGCTGCAACTCCCGGATGACGTCCTGGGGGTCGTCATTCGGGAACGCCCCTGAATCGAGCCGCTTGCCGCCGTAGCGGCGGACGAGTCTGGCCGTCTCCTCTTCGTCCTGTCCTCGGTAGGGCGTGGCGGTAAGGCCGAGCAGGAATGGCTCATCCGACCTTTGGAAGCGCGTCAGGCCGATGTCCTGCATGACCGAAGTGAAGGTCGGGGCGATGGACCGATGCGCTTCATCGAACACGACGAGCTTGAAATCTCCCAGAAACTCGTACTCGCGGGGCTGGTTCGAGAGCTTCGCGTTGAGCGTCTGGATGGTCGCGACGACGACATGAAGTTCGTTCGTCGGTAGCGGTCTCGGTTGCCCGGCCCACATCCTGGAAATGCGGAGCCGCGACGCCTGGGAGCCTTTGCTCGACCACACCTGCCGCCATGCCTCCACGGCCTGCTCGCACAGTTCGTCACGGTCCGCGACCCAGAGCACGCCGCCGCGGAGGCCGTCATCGCGCATGGCCTCGACGATCGCCTGCACGGCAACGCGGGTCTTGCCGGAGCCGGTCGGCATGCTGATGATCCCGCGCCGTTCGGCCCCGTCCTCGCCGCGCAGCAGTTTCCGGACGTTCTCGACGATGATCCACTGGTAGCGGTGAAGTTCCGGGAGAGAGTACGGGCCTTCGATTTCCAGAAAGGGATCACGCTGCCTGCCTCGCTCCCCCGCCCATTCGGCGGAGAACCCGAGGGAGCGAACGAATCTGACGGCCCTCTCCGAACCGGCCCATCGCGATGGTGGATCGAGATGCTCCAATGCCCATTTGTATTGCTTGAGCGCGTCGGTGTGCCAAGTGGCGATGGCCGCCTCCGCGAGGTCGAGGCCCGTCAGTGCAGCACCGTCACTTTCGAGTACGGCCAGGAGGGAATCGGGAAGGTCCCTGCGCAACGCTTGTTCGCCGATCGCTTCCAGAAGGCGCTCGGCATCGGTCGAACGTTGCCGTACAGCAGCGCGCCGCTCCTCGATCTCCTGCGGAGTCCTGCGTTGCAATATCTCAATGAACTGACGATGGTTCAGGTCAAGCTCCAATTCGTCCGTGACGAGACGCAGCTCATGTTGCTCGTCATCGCCAACGGCGTCGGCGAGATAGATGTCGGGAGCGTGAAAAATGCACTTCCGCGATTGACCAACGACGAGGATTCGCTCACAGCGGACAAGGCGGCAGGTTCTTCGATACTTCGGGAGGTACTGGAGGTACTGCTTCAGACCGGGCCAGACGTCGGTCAGAGGAATCGGATCCCCTTCGCCGAAGAACTCCGGCGTCGGTTCCGCCAAGTCGAATGCCGCCTTGAGCTTGTCGGCCTTGGAATGGGTGAGCAGCGCATGCAGGGCGTCCGGGCTCTTGGGGTCCGGCCCGAGTGCATCCGACAGCGGTACGATGCCGCCGGAAGTCCGAATTCGCCCATGTTCTCGAAGCATGTGAATCGTGAACGATTCGCACGGCATCCTTGGGTAGGCCCCCCGATTCGTGCCCGTATGCCGCATCGTCCACGACTCGCAACAGGTATCGAGGTTCAACAGCGCATCCGTATGGAGCGCTCTGCCCTCGTCGGAGAGGGAGGCGAGCACTTCCAGCGGACCGGCGCCCCTGGATGACTCGAAGTCCAGGTAACGCCGATCCGGGGTGCGAGGCAGACCGTCCTGTTCGCGAAATCTGCCTCGGCACGAGTGGCGGTAAGAATCGAACCGTGGCTCCATCGACAGGTCGCGGTTCTCATGCGGCGCCTCCGTCACCCCGAGTTCGCACAGCAACTCATCGTCGGGTTCGTGGAAGTGGGTATCCACGGTGGCGCTGTCATCCCGGCTCCCGTCGCCGGGCACGATGTCACCCGGCAACAACACGGAGTGAAGAAATCGCCAGTTGCCGGCCAGCGTCCGGACTCGAAGTGCCGTTGGCCAGATCTTGCGTCCTTTCCAGTCTTTGAATTCCTGGATGACGGAGAGCGCGTCTTCCACCTCCAGCTTGCGGGACAACACCCAGAACTTTTCGTGGAGGGCGTCGTCTGCCTCCGGGCTGCTCCCACCGTTCAGGACACGCTGTGCAGCACTCCTGAAGCTGCTCTCGGGTGACGGCGGCTTGAGTTCCAACTTCTTCAGTGCCGAAAGCGTGTCGCGGTCCGACACCAGGGCCGGATGGACGTACAATTCCGACTTCGGACCATCGCCGTGACCATTCCCGCTCAGTGCCTCCTCCTCCGGCAGGAAGACGGACTGGGGATCGGGCTCCCTCAAGGTGCCGGCCGAGGTCAGCACGATCTCGCCCGGATCGGCGTTCTTTCGCACCCCATCCGGGATGAGCGCGGCGACTTGCACCGCCGCCTTGGAAGCTTCGACTACGTCGCTCGGCTCCCCGGCTTTCACGAGCGCTTCCAGCCACGTGGCGATGGTGGCCTTGGGCGCTCCCGATGGCGACCATTTGGGCGGCTCACCGCCGGGGTGAAACAATCGGTCGATGGCGGCGAGCCGATTGCGTCTGAGGGCCTTGTGATGGAGCCAGTTCGATGGCCGGCCTGGATATGCTGCCCACCGTTCGAAAGGCGCTGTATCAATCTGTCCACCCCGGACCAGATCTTCCGGAGGATACGAGAGGTCCTGACGGGCACGCAGGCTTCCATCTTGATCGGGGACCACCTCGCATTCGTGAAGATGGGAGAACAGCCGGTTGCGGAGCAGAACGGCCTGTCCAGGGTCGCCCCCTTCGCGCCGGCGCGGCAACGCATCCAGGTGGCGGGCAGGGTCGTCTTGCGTCGAGAGCTCCGGAAGCGCCTCGGCGATCATCGCCGCGGCGGCTTCGATCAGCTCCGTGTTGTACGGACCCGGCAACAGATTCTGGCGGTCCTCGTTGGTCTTCCAGGGTGCGTTCAGGATGCCGGCGACGAGGCTCGGGGTATGTGTCGGGAAGAAGGCCCAGAACTTGCCCGGTTCAACCAGCCGGTCGAGGGGCGCGGCCCACCAGATCGGCACTTCGTCACGATCGTCGCCAGGGCGCCGTTGGCCCAACCGCCTGTCGTCAAGGATTTTTCCTCCTGTCGAGGATGCGCTGAAGATCCTCAACTTGGTTATCGCTCATCTCGTTGATCTTCCCATTCAGTTCGTCTTTCCCGGATCTTCGCGCTCGATGCCTGCCGGAATGGCCGGCGTCAGCGCGATCGTCCCGACCCCGATACGCTACAGCATCCAGACGGCCACCTTGCGACCGTCCTGCCGATGACCGCTTCCGCCCGCCTCGCTCCCGCGCTCCTCCGTGCCCTCACCCCTCCGCCGACGTTTCCCGGTTCGGCGGTCGAACACCACCAGATGCCCTTCCTCCGATCCGCACTGCACCATATACCCCAACGTCTGCTCCACCCCGCGCTCAATGGTCCACGCGAGGCTCTTGCGGTCCGTATCGCGCAGCACCTTGCACTCCACCACGAAACGCTCCCACAGGTCCGAGGGCTGCCCCGCCTCCCGTGGCCACAGCACCAGCAGGTCCGTCCGCCCCCGCCCCAACCCGTACTCCCGCTCGATGCGACCGCCGCCGTTCACCACCCGCTGCAAGTACGTCTGCAACAGGAGCTGCGGCCCCGCCTCACGGTAGTCGAAGCGGCCCATCCAGTGCTCCGCGTGCTCCCCGAAGAAGGTGCGGAACGCCCTCAGCAGCTTCGTCATGTCCAGTCGGCCATCGCCGTCCACGTACCACGTCGCCTGGACGTTGACCAGACGCTCCTGCGCCGCCGCCGTCAGCTCGCGCGGCACCACCTCCGCGTAGATTGGGTTCGCCATGCGGATGCCCCGGCCCGGAGCGATCAGCCCCAGGTCGCGTACGTAGTCGACGTCGCGCTGGAAGCCGATGTCCGACACCCCGCCGCCCGGCTCCTCCGCATCGCTCAGCAGCGGCTCGATGACCCGCCGCACCCGCTCTTCTTCCAGCTTGTGCGCCAACTGGTCCAGATGCGTGCGCCGCGAGAGAATCAACTCCTCCCGCGCCGCGTAGACGTCGTCCACCTCGATGGAACGCGAGCGGTCCCGCCCGGCCTTGTTGTCGAAGCACGCCCCCGCGCACAGCGCGTTCACCAGCCACGGCTGGCCTTGGGTCTGCGTCCACACCGCCTCCAACGCCGCCGCCGTGAACCGCTGTCCGGTCTCCTCGGTGTGCTGCGCCATCAGCGCCCGCGTCTCCGCCTCGGTGAAATCGCCCATGCGTAGCGACTTCGCGGCGACGTTGAAGGGGCTGCCGCCGGCGATGACCTCGCCGGCACTGGACCGGATGCGGTAGTCGCGGATGTCGCGCACCCCGCACAGCACCACGCTCTGCGGGAAGGCTTCGGGGCGTTGCTCGTAGCCGGCGCGAAGCTGGCGCAGCACCGAGAGGAGGGTGTCGCCGACCAGGGAGTCGATCTCGTCGACCAGCAGCACCAGCGGCACCGGGTTCGCCAGGCACCAGTTGGACAGCAGATCGCCCAGCGCATCGTCCGGCCCCGATGCTTCCAGCACGGTGCGCCACGATTCGTGCGGAAAGCTGTCGCCCGACAGCCGCGCCCGCATGGCCAGCCGGCTGAGGATGGCGCGCATGCCGCGCGCTACGTCGTCGCGCGCCACCTGGCCGACCTCCACGTTGGTATGCACGCAACGGAAGTTGCCCGCTTCGCCGCTGTTCAGGAGGTCGCGCAGGGCGATCAGGGCGGAGGTCTTGCCGGTCTGGCGCGGCGCGTGCAGCACGAAGTACTGCTTGGCCCGAATCAGCCCCAGCAGCTCTTCCACGTCCATCCGGTCCAGAGACGGAATGGCGTAGTGGTCGTCCGGACGCACCGGCCCTGCCGTGTTGAAGAAGCGCATGGGCCGATTATGACACCTGCCGCGCTGGTTTCCGGGTTGCGCTCGGCCGACGAAATCGCGGTACGGTCTCGCCGGACAGCGGGCCGGTCATTCCCGCACCACGACGACGTGCAGCCGCCGCGGGCCGTGCGCGCCTTCGAGGATCACGAGCTCGCCGTCGCCGGTCTTCGAGGGGCCGCAGATGAGGTTGACGGTGCGCGGCATCGTGGCGCGCTCCTTGCGGAGCAAGGCCCAGGCGTCTTCGAGGTGCAGGACGATCCGCGACTCGCGCCGCACCGAGGCCAGGATGCGTTCCCTGGCGATGCTCATCCCGTTCCGCCCGCTGCTCGTTCCTTCCGCCGCTTCGCCCAGGCCGCCATGAACGTCTCGCCCGCGGGCGCGGGCAGGTCGCGGGTCGCGGTCCAGCCTCCGGCCAGCGGCAGCCGGCGGAAGCGGCCACGGAAGCGTCCGAGCAGGCCGAGGATGCGCATCGCGAGCGACGCCACCAGGCGGTAGAGCGCCGGGCGGCGGGCGGCGAAGGCCCATATCCGCAACCCCAACCGGGTGCGCGGCGGCGTGAGGCGTTCGTCGAACTCGCGCTCGCGCAGCCGGCGGATCATGTCCGGGAGCGGGATCTCCACCGGGCACACCTCCTTGCACCGCCCGTTGAGGGTGCAGGCGTTGGGGAGGTCGCGGGCCTCGTCCAGCCCGACCATCAGCGGGGTCAGCACCGAGCCCATCGGACCCACGTACACCCAGCCGTAGGCATGCCCGCCCACCGCGTGGTAGACCGGACAGTGGTTCATGCACGCGCCGCAGCGGATGCACCGCAGCATCTCGTGGAACTCGTTGCCGAGCATCTGCGAGCGGCCGTTGTCGAGCAGCACCACGTGGTACTCGCCGGGGCCGTCGAGGTCGCCCGCGCGGCGCGGCCCGCTCGACAGCGTCGTGTAGGCCGACGCCTCCTGCCCGGTCGCGCTTCTCGCCAGCACCCGCAGGAGGGTGCTCATGTCCTCGAGGGTGGGGATCACCTTCTCGATCCCCGCGGTCACCACGTGCACGCGCGGCAGGGTGCCGGTCAGGTCGCCGTTGCCCTCGTTGGTGACGATGACGCTCGACCCGGTCTCCGCGACCAGGAAGTTCGCGCCGGTGATCCCCACGTCCGCGCTCTGGAACTTCTCGCGCAGCACCGTGCGCGCCTCGCCGACCAGCGCGGTCGGCTCGGTCCGGCGCTCGGTGAGCCCGTACTTCGCGTGGTGCGCGTGGAAGAGGTCGGCGATCTGGTCCCGGGTCTTGTGGATGGCCGGGGCGATGATGTGGCTCGGCGGCTCGTTCGCGAGCTGGATGATGTACTCCCCGAGATCGGTCTCGACCGGCTCGAAGCCCGCGGCTTCCAGGGCCTCGTTGAGCGCGATCTCCTCGCCCACCATGGACTTCCCCTTGGTGACCCGCTTCGCGCCCGCCGCGCGGCAGACGTCGAGGACGATCGCCCGCGCCTCGGCCGGGGTGCTCGCCCAGTGCACGTGCCCTCCGTGCTCGTGCACCCGCGCTTCGAAGCGTTCGAGGTAGTGGTCGAGGTGCTGGAGGGTATGCTCCTTGATCTCGCGCGCGATGCGGCGCAGCTCCGGGTACTCGGGCAGTGCTTCGACGGCGGCGCGGCGCTTGTCGATGAACCCCGTCCGCGCCCGCGCCATCGCCCGCGCGAGATCGGGGTTCCGCAGCCCGGCCCGGGCCCGGGCCGGGAAGTCGTGTGCGGCGGACTTCATCGCCCGCGCTCCCCGAGTCCGCATTTCCCGAGTTCGCGCTCCCCGGTCCTGCTCCTGGCGCCCGTGCCGGTGGGCGCCTTCGCCATGGGGCGCGTACTCGCCGGGTACGCCGGGTATACCCTCGTCGCGGGTTTACTGTCTCGCGGCGCGTTCCCGGCGTGGCCCGGAAGAGCGTGCGAAGCGGACATCATCGCCCCCGCTCCCCGATTCCACGTTCGGCCATGCCGGCGAGCACCTCCGCCACGTGGAACACCCGCACCGGATGCGATTCGCGCGCGAGCCTGCCCGCGATGTTCATCAGGCAGCCCAGATCGCCGCCCAGCAGCACCCCGGCGCCGGTGGCGAGGACATTGGCGCATTTCTCGTCGACGAGGCGGGTGGAGATCTCCGGGTACTTCACGCAGAACGTCCCGCCGAAGCCGCAGCAGGCGTCCGAATCGCGCATCTCCGCCACCCTCAGCCCGCCCACCGATGCGAGCAGGCGGCGCGGCTGGCCGCGGACCCCCATCTCGCGCAGGCCCGAGCAGGAGTCGTGGTAGGTCGCGTCCGCCTCGAAGCGCGCGGCGACCTCGCGCACGCCGAGGACGTCGACGAGGAAGCCCGCGAGCTCGTGCGTGCGTTCGGCCAGCGCCTGCGCCCGCCCGTGCCAGTCGGCGCCGGTGGGGAACAGCCGGGGGTAGTGCTCGCGCAGCATCCCGGCGCAGGACCCGGACGGCGCGACGACGTAGTCGAAGGGCTCGAACGCCTCGACGGTGCGCTTCGCGATGGCCCGCGCGGTGGCGGAATCGCCGCCGTTGTACGCTGGCTGGCCGCAGCAGGTCTGCACGGCGGGCGCCTCCACGACGCAGCCCGCGTCTTCGAGCAGCCTGACCGCCGCGAACCCGACCGCGGGACGGAAGAGATCGACGAGGCAGGTGACGAACAGCCCGACCCGCGGGTGGCTGGTCGGGTCGTCGGGAGACTGCCGGATTCTGTCGGGCACGATGGCGCCTCGGCCGTGGGTTGCCGCCCGATTCTATCCGAGCCGGTGGAAAGCGCCGCCCGAAAGTAGCGCCGCCGGCGCATCGATTTCCAGCTCCGGGCACTTCCGCAGAAGATGCCGGATGCAGGATGAACGGCTCCTGGCGTTCCTTCGAGGCGGGCCGATGGACGAGGGTCATGTGGATGGGTAACGTACGCGGTCCATCCACTTCTGGACGAAGGTCCGGTGTCCGGGCAATGCTCCCCCCCCCCCCCCCCCCCCCCCCCCCCCCCGAAGGATCTGCCGCGCCCTGCGTCTGGCGGGCTGGAATGCGTTGCTGCTCATGGCCGCCCTGGCGCTGGTGGCGCTGGCCGGAGAAGCGTGGCTGCGTTCGACGATCCCGTTCAGAGGGGCATATCTGCCAACCGTCTTCGTTCCCGGCGTGGGCGTCATGCTGCCTCCCGACACGGAGATCCGCTGGACGAACCGGCTCGACTTCTGGACCGTCTCGCGCACCAACCGCCTGGGATTCCTTGACCGCGAGCCGCCGAGCCCGGAGCGGGCCGCCGAGAGCTGCCACATCGCCATGATCGGCGATTCCTTCGTCGAGGCGAAGCAGGTGCCCATCCCGGAGAAGTTCCACGTCCGGCTCGAAGAGATGGCCGCCCGGGAGCTGCCCCACCTGGACGTCACCACGTCGGCGTTCGGGCGCGGGACCACCGGCCAGATCAACCAGCTCCCGTTCCATGACGAATATATCCGGCGTCTGCGTCCCAAGTTGCTGGTACTCGTGTTCGTCGACAACGACTTCATGGACAACTCGGCGTTCCTGGACGTGTTTTCCTTCAGGCGGAGGCTGGATCCGAAACATCTCCCCTTCGTCTACGCGGAACGGAGGGATGGAAAGATCGCGCTGCGGCCACCCGATCCGGATTGGGCGTCTCGACTGCCCCAGCCGCATCCGGCGACGACCCGGACGTCCCGCGTCGTGGAGTGGGTGACCGAAAGGTCCTACCTGGCGGACTGGCTGGATGCCAAGATGAGCATCCTGTCTCCCGCCGGAGCCGACCCCGAACCGATCGCATGGCTGGAGAGATCGAGCCCGCGGCCCGGCTACGAGACCGAGACGCTTCTCGACGGATTGCGCTCCGGCGTGCTGACGCGCATCAACGACGAGTTCGGGAAGGAGGATCCGCCCCCCGTCTTCAAGGAGTCCCTGGAGTTCACGGCGTTCGCCCTGGATCGGTTCAAGGAGCGCGCGGAGCGTGACGGCGCCTCGCTGGTCATCCTGGCGTCCCACACCATGAAGCAACGTGGCGATCGTCTACTCCATGGACTGAACGCTCTGGCGAAGGCGCGGGACATCCCCGTCATCGACCAGGGTGGCTTCATCCGCCGTCAGGGCGGCAGCATCGAGGACGCCCACTTCGCCCACGACGGGCACTGGAACGCCGCCGGCCATCGGTGGGCCGCGCAAGCCCTGCTGGAGTACCTGAAGCGGAACCAGGACGTTTGCGAATGATGGTCTTGTCCGACGAGGTCCGCCGGATCCTGGATACCGGGCCGGGATGCACGACCTGAAGCCGTCCTCGAAGCTCCGCCGTGCCCTGCGCACGGTCGGCTGGAATGCGTTGCTGCTCATGGCCGGGCTGGCCCTGATCGGGCTCGTCGGAGAAGCGTGGCTGCGTTCGACGGTTCCGTTCAGAAAAACCCATCCGCCAATGGTCTTCGTTCCCGGCGTGGGCGCCATGCTGCCTCCCGGCACGGAGATCCGCTCGACGAACGAGCTCGACTACTGGACCGTCTCGCGCACCAACCGCCTGGGGTTCCTGGACCGCGAGCCGCCGAGTCCGGAGCGGGCCGCCGAGAGCTGCCACGTCGCCGTGATCGGCGCTTCCTTCATCGATGCCATGCAGGTGCCCGTCCCGGTGAAGCTCCACGTCCGGCTCGAAGAGATGGCCGCCCGGGAGCTGCCCCACCTGGACGTCACCACGTCGGCGTTCGGGCGCGGGGGCACCGGCCAGATCAACCAGTTGGCCTTCTACGACGAGTACGCCCGGCCTCTGCGCCCCAAGCTGGTCGTGTGGTTCTTTTCCGGGGCCCACGAGATCGTCAGGAATTCACCGGGGTTGCTCGCGTTGTGGAGAAAAGAAGGGGATCCTGACCGTCATCACTTCGTCTCTGCGGCGAAGGACGCGAGCGGCGCGATCTACCTGCGTCCGCCCGATCCCGGCTATCGGGAGTATCGTCTGCCGCCGTCCCTTCTTCGCTCCCCACCGGAGGTTTGGGCCAGGAAGATTCGGCGTCGGGTGTACCAGACGTCCTGGTTCGCGGGCCGGCTCCGCGCCAGGATGCGAAGTCTGCTCCGGACCCTCCACGTCGCCCCCGACCTCGACCCGGCCCTTGTCGCCTGGGCGGAGTTTCTCGCCGAACGCCCCCGCTACGCATCCCTGCTCGACGGCTGGCGGCCCACCACGCAGGATCGGTTGCTCGGGACGTTCGCCGAAGCGGAGCTGCCGCCGGCCTTCGAGGAAGCCTGGGAGTACACGGCGTTCGCCCTGGATCGATTCAAGGAGCGCACGGAGCGTGACGGCGCCTCTCTGGTCATCCTGGCGGGCCACACTGCGGCGGATCATGGCGAGGGTGTACTTCACAGACTGAACGCGATGGCCGAGGCGCGCGACGTTCCCGTCGTCGACCAGCGGGATTGGATCGTCCGCCAGGACGGCGACATCGCGGACGCGCGCTGGGCGCATGATGCCCATTGGTCCCCCACCGGCCACCGGTGGGCCGCGGAAGCCCTGCTGGAATACCTGAAGCGGAACCAGGACGTTTGCGAGTGATTTGCGCTTGCTATGATGCCGTCCGTACACCCTCCGCATGGAGCCACCCCATGTCTTCCCGCACCGCCGCCGTCGAGCGCGACACGCGCGAGACCCGCATCGCCGTCACCGTCGCCCTCGACGGCGCCGGCGCCGCGCGCCTCGACACGGGAATCCCCTTCTTCGAGCACATGCTGGAGCAGGTGGCCCGCCATGGGGCGATCGACCTCGACGTGCGCGCCGCCGGGGACGTCGCGATCGACGACCACCACACCGTCGAGGACACCGGCATCGTGCTCGGGCAGGCCGTGGCCGAGGCGCTCGGCGACAAGCGCGGCATCGCGCGCTACGGACACGCCTACGTTCCGCTCGACGAGGCGCTCTCGAGGGTCGTCATCGACTTCTCCGGCCGCCCCGGGCTGTTCTACCGGGTGGACTGGCCCCGCGCGCGGATCGGGGCATTCGACGTCGATCTGATCCGCGAATTCTTCCAGGGCTTCGCGAACGCGGCGGCGGCCACCGTGCACGTCGACTCTCTCCAGGGCGTCAACGCCCACCACGTCGCGGAGACGATGTTCAAGGCGTTCGGCCGCGCATTGCGCATGGCGGTGGCCCGGGACGAGCGGCTGGGCGATGCGGTGCCGTCGACGAAGGGCGTGTTGTGAGATTGATCGCCCTGCCCGCCCTGCCGGTGGTGGCGATGCGATGCCGTCGATGATGCGGCGCCGCGAAGAGCGTGTCGTGGGACGAAGATCATCGGATGCATCGGCCGGAGTGGCTGACGGTCGAGAGCGTGTCGCGGGACGGAGGCCGCCGGGCGGAGCGGCCGTGCCCCGGAGCACACGATGAGCATGGAAAGGGTGGCCGTGGTCGACTACGGCATGGGCAACCTCCGCTCGGTGTCGAAGGCGGTCGAGCACGTCGCCGGAAGCCGTGTCGAAGTCCTGGTCACGGACGACGCCCGCGAGATCGGGAACGCCGATCGGGTCGTCTTCCCGGGCCAGGGCGCGATGCGCGACTGCATGGCGGAGCTCGCCGCCCGCGGACTCGTGGGGTCGGTGCGGGCCTGTCTCGGGGTCAAGCCGGTGCTGGGGATCTGCATGGGTCTCCAGGTTCTGTTCGAGTCGAGCGAAGAGGACCCGGACACCCTTGGCTTCGGATGGCTCGCGGGACGCTCGATCCGCTTTCCGTCCGATGCCGCCGATGGGCAGGGCCGGCGCCTCAAGGTCCCCCACATGGGATGGAACCGGGTGCGCCAACGGGCCGGCCACCCGCTGTGGCGCGGCATCGACGACGCCGAGCGCTTCTACTTCGTGCACAGCTACTACGCCTGCCCCGGCGACGATGCGAACGACGACCGCCGGCGCGACCGCCCCCCGGCCAGCGCCGCGGACAGGCAGGGAACAGGTTCGTTCCATGCGAGCATCGCGGGCACGAGCGAGTACGGTGTGGAGTTCGCCGCCGCCGTCTCCGCCGAGCAACTCTTCGCCGTGCAGTTCCACCCCGAGAAGAGCCAGCGCGCCGGCCTTGCGCTGCTCTCCAACTTCCTGGCCTGGGACGGCCGTGGCTGAATGGCCGCGCCCTCGTGCGCCGGGCTGTATCTGCGATGGATGCGGCAGGTGCGATACCCGGCGGTAGAGGCTGGCATCGTGCCCTGATACGCTGGCCGTCCGCTCGGAACCGGCGTCGTCCGGCATCCGGGAACCAGGTGTCGGCCCAACGCGGTGGACGGAAGGAAGGCACTCATGGACTTCGGCGTCGTCTTGCAGACCGATCCTCCGGCCAGCCGTGTGGTCGAGCTCGCCCGGCGGGCCGAGGCGAACGGCTTCACCCACGTATGGGTGTTCGATTCGCCGGTGCTGTGGCAGGAGCCCTTCGTCATCCTCGCCCGCATCCTGGCCGAGACCGAGCGGGTCGTGGTCGGCCCGATGGTCACCAACCCGGGCTCGCGCGACTGGACGGTGCTCGCTTCGACCTTCGCGACGCTGAACGACGCCTACGGCCCGCGGACGATCTGCGGCATCGGGCGAGGCGACTCGGCGTTGCGGGTCATCGGGCGCAAGCCCCGCACCCTCGCCGAGATGGTGGAGGCCATGCGGGTCGTCAAGGGCCTGGTGGCCGGCGAGACGGTGGACTACCACGGGACCGGGCTGCGCTTCCCCTGGGTGGAGCAGGGTTGGAACCTTCTCATGTGGGGCGCCGGGTACGGACCGCGCGCGCTCGACCGCATCGGGCGCCACGCCGACGGCTTCATCCTGCAGCTCGCCGATCCCCGGATCCTGGAGTGGACCCGGAGCGCGGTCATGGACGCCGCCGCGGCGCAAGGACGGGCGCCGGGCTCGGTCGCCACCTGCGTGGCCGCGCCGGCCTGTGTCGGCGACAACGTCGCGCACCAGCGCGAGCAGCTTCGCTGGTTCGGCGGCATGGTCGGCAACCACGTCGCCGATCTGGTCAAGCGCTACGGCGAACACTCCCCGGACGTGCCGAAGGCGCTCACCGACTACATCCGGGACCGCGCGGACTACGACTACGCCCACCACGGCCGGGCCGGCCACCCCTCGACCGACTTCGTGCCGGACGATGTCGTCGACCGTTTCTGCGTGCTCGGTAGGGTCGAGGACCACGTCGCGAAGCTCACCACGCTACGGGACCTGGGGGCCGACCACTTCGCCATCTACCTGATGCACGATGCGGAAGACGAGACCCTCGACGCCTACGGGCGATCGGTGCTGCCCGTACTTGCGGGGACGGCGGCGGTCCGATCTCCGCATCGATCCGCATCGGCGCCCGCAACGCGGCCGGGTTTGGCGGACGACTGGCAATCCGCGACCGGCGCCGAATACGAGCGCAAGGGGTTCTCGGCCCGTTCGGGCTACGGAACGCGGCCCGCCCTCCTGATCGTCGATTTCATCCAGGGCTTCACCGATCCGGGCACCGGGCTCGGCGGCGACTACGGCGCGGAGCTGGCGGTCACCGCGAAGCTGCTCGGTGAGTTCCGGTCGCGCGCGCTCCCGGTCTTCTTCACCACCGTCGCCTACGAGCCGCATTTGCGCGACGCCGGGCAGTTCGTCGCGAAGGTCCCGGCGCTCTCGATCCTGATCAGGGGAAGCGACTGGGTGAAGGTGGACGATCGCATCCGCCCGCGGCCTTCCGAGCCGGTGGTGTCGAAGAAGTACGCGAGCGCGTTCTTCGACACCCGGCTGGACATGGAGTTCCGGGGCCTCGGGGTCGACACCGTGGTCATGGCCGGGTGCACCACGAGCGGCTGCATCCGCGCCTCCGCCGTCGATGCGATGCAGCACGGCTTCCGCACCGTGGTGGTCCGCGACGCGGTCGGCGATCGGGCGCAGACGCCGCACGAGGTCAACCTGTTCGACATCGACGCGAAGTACGGCGACGTCGTATCGTCCGGCGAGGTCCTCGGCTATCTGCGCGGACTCGGCGAGAGCGGCGGGCTCGGGGCCACCGCGGACGACGAGTTCCGGCGCTGGTGGAGCGGCGCCCGGGCGTAACGGGAGACCGCTGCCATGCCTTCCGACCGATTGACCGGCTTCTCCTCCGCGTTCGACGAGATGCTTGAACGCAGCCGCCACGAGCTGGACGCACTGTCGGGCGGCTCGGACGCGCCGGCCCTCTCGCCGACTCCCCGGACGGCCTCTCAGGTGTCCTCCCGGACTTCCCTCCCAACGCCTCCCCGAACGTCCTCCAAGCCGCCCGGGAGCCGCCCTTCCGCGGCCGACCGGAACGTATCGGCGGGTGGCGCCTCTGCGTCGTCACCGGCCGCCTCTCGCTCCCCTGCGGAGCGCGCGCTGGACATGAAGCTAGGTGCGGACTGGCGATACGAGATCCTGGAACGCACCCGCGAGGGCGGCGATCTGGTGGTGCGATGCAGGGTCACGGCGCCGGCACGCGGCGTGAGCCGCACTTGGTACGGGTCCGCCCCGGTGTCCGGAGCCGGACGCGGCGCGTCAAACTTCGGACGCGGCGCATCGGGGATGAGAGGAAAAGCGGGGAACGTGAGCTTCACCCTGGGCGCCAGGGTGGGAACGGGAGCTGGAGTGGGGGCGAACAATTCGGCCCGGAGCGAACGGGAGGCCGAGCGCCAAGCCGTGGAATCGGCGCTGGCCGCCTGCGCGCGGCTGCTTTGACGTGCGATTAGAATGCGGGTCCCCGCACCCGGCAGAGCCCACCCGGAGACACCACCATGACCGCGAGTACCTTCAACCCGCTCGCCGCCGCCCGCGCCCTCGAAGCCGCGGGAATCGAGCGCCGCCAGGCCGAAGCACACGCCGAAGCCTTGCGCCAGGCCGCCACCGCCGATCGGGACGAATTCGCCACGAAGGCCGACCTCGACAACCTCCGATCGGAGCTTCGCGCCGACCTCGCCGGCCTCGAAGGGCGCATGTACCGCGCCCTCTGGCTTCAGGGCGCCGGTATCGTCGCCATCCTGACCGCCCTTCGGTTCCTGCCAATCTGAGCCACCGTCCGTTGTCCGGAGGCTTGCCATGCAGACACTTGCGAGGCTCACGACTCCCCACGATCTGGTTTCAACCGACGGAGATCGTCCATGACCGTGCTCGACGCGGCGGAAGCTCGTTCCAGGCTGCACAGCCTGATTGACGAAACGGCGCAAACCCATCGGCCGATCATGATTGCGGGAAGGAGCGGAAACGCGGTCCTGCTGGCCGAAGAAGACTGGAATGCAATCAACGAGACCCTGTACCTGGTGTCCATTCCCGGGATGCGCGATTCCATACGCGAAGGTATGGAATCGGATCTCGGAGGGTGCGAAAGGGACCTCGACTGGTGACGTGGGAGCTGTATTTCACCCGGCAGGCGAATAGACGGGCAGGCCGGGCGTTGAACGTCGGCCATCCCTGAAGACGCGGAGCACGGCGCCATGGCGCGAGTCGGAGTCGACGTCGGAGGCACCAACACGGATCTGGTGCTCGAATCCGGGCGCGGGATCCATGTCCACAAGGTGCAGAGCACCCCGCACGACCAGTCCGAAGGGGTGCTGCGGGGCCTGAACGAGCTGTGCGGGATGGCCGGGATCCGGCCGGGCGACGTCGACCTCATCGTCCACGGCACCACCGTCGCCACCAACATCACCATCGAGCACGACGGCGCCGAGGTGGGGATGCTCACCACCCGCAACTTCCGCGACATCCTGCACATCGGCCGCCACAAGCGACCCTACAACTTCTCCCTCCACTTCGAGGTCCCGTGGCAGAACCGGCCGCTGGTCAAGCGCCGCAACCGCATCCCCGTCACCGAGCGCATCCTGCCCCCCGACGGCCGGGTGGAGACCCCGCTGGACGAGGACGAAGTGCTCGCCGCGATCGAGGTGTTCAAGCGCCGGGGCATCGAGTCGGTGGTGATCGGGTTCCTGTTCTCCTTCATCAACGACGCCCACGAGCGCCGGGCGAAGGCCGTCGTGGAGCGCGAGATGCCCGGCGCCTACGTCTGCTGTTCCTCGGAGGTCGCCAACGTCCTCCGCGAGTTCGAGCGCTTCTCGACCGCGGCGATGAACGCCTTCATCGGCCCGCGCACCTCGACGTACCTGGAGAGCCTCCGGAGCAAGCTCGCCGGCAACGGGTTCCGGGCGAACCTGCGCCTCATCCAGTCGAACGGCGGGATCTCGACGGTGGAGGCGTGCTCGAAGCGCGCGGTCAGCATCCTCATGTCGGGTCCGGCCGGCGGGGTCATCGGCGGACGCTCGGAGGGGCTGCTGTGCGGGAGCCGGAACCTCATCACGGTGGACATCGGGGGCACCTCGGCCGACATCAGCACCATTCCCGACGGGCGGATCAAGATCATGAACCCGCGCGACTCGTACGTGGGCGGCCACCCGATCCTGGTCCCGATGATCGATCTGGTCACCATCGGCGCCGGGGGCGGCTCGATCGCGCACATCGACTCCGCCGGGGGCTTCCACGTCGGGCCGCGCTCGGCCGGGGCGGACCCGGGGCCGGCCTGCTACGGCAAGGGGGGCGAGGAGCCGACGGTGACCGACGCCCAGGTCGCGCTGGGCCGGCTCGACGCGGACAAGCTGCTGGGCGGGGACCTGCCCGTGGATCCTTCGCTTGCCGAGCGCGCCATCGAGGCGAAGGTCGCGAAGAAGCTGGACCTCCCGGTCAAGGAAGCGGCGCTCGGCATCATCCGGGTGATCAACTCCAACATGGCGCTGGCCATCCGCTCGAGCTCGGTGGCCCGCGGGGTCGATCCGCGCGAGTTCTCCCTGGTGCCCTTCGGCGGCGCGGGGCCGCTGCACGGGGTGGCGCTCGCGGAAGCCGTGTCCGCCAGGGACGTCATCGTGCCGGTGGCGCCGGGGATCACCGCGGCCATGGGCCTGCTCGAGACCGACATGCAGTACGAGCACGCGCGCTCCCTCATCACCTCCCTCACCCACGTCGATGCGGACACCGTGCACCGCATCGACACGCTCGTCTCGGAGCTGGTGGCGGAATGCCGCCGCGACCTGGAGAACGACGGGGTGCCGCCCGGGCGGCAGGGGTTCCAGCGCTTCGCGGAGTGCCGCTACCACGGCCAGGGCTTCGAGCTGCGGGCGGACGTCCCGGAGGGCGAGGTCACCGCGGCGGGGGTGAAGCGGATCGTCGAGAGCTTCCACGCCCAGCACCGGCTGGACTACGGCTATGCGTTCGACGACGGCGAGGTGGAGCTGATCACGGTGCGGGTCATCGGCACCGAGAAGGTGAAGCCGCTGGAGGTGGCCCGGATCGAAGCCGCGAACGGCGCCGGCATCGACCACGCCTTCCTCTACTCCCGCCAGACCACCTTCGACGACGGCCGCACCGTGGACACCCCGCGCTACGACCGCTTGCGGCTCAAGGCCGGGCATCGCGTCGCGGGGCCGGCCGTCCTCCTCCAGCACAACTCGACGATCCTCGTGCCGCCGGAGTACCTCTGCGAGGTCTCGGCGCACGGAAACCTGCTCATCCGGCGTGCCCGTTGAGTCCTCCCGGTTGCCTTGGAGTCCCTGTACCCAGGTCCGGCGCCGGCTTTCCAGGGGGAGCTTCCAGGTGGCACGGCAGGTGGCCGGCGCCCTCCGGAGAAACGTGGAGCCGGCGTCTTCGATGATGAGGAGCAGCGACGCCGCTCCGCCCGGCGAAATGTGTTTCGGACCGGGCGGGCCGCCGCGCTCACCCGCCGGCGCCGAGGGCGGCCTCCGCTCGCCAGAGCTCCCGGTTTAGCCACCGCCCCCGCTCCCACCGCCGTGCCCGCTGCCCGGTGACGACGTGGTCGACCGGATACGTGGGAAGCGACCTGCCGGCCAGGCACCGGTCGCCGAACCTCTCCAGGCCGGTGCGGTACAGTTGATCGTATCGGAGCCCTTGCCGTCGGCGGTCCGCCGGCAGATCCTCCGGGCTCACGGGGGCCACCTTCGCGAAGATGAACCCCTCCGCATCCTCGGGCCTGCATCGATCCTTGACGTAGATGAGCGTGCCGTGGTCGAGGTACACGTCGAGGCCCGATTGGATGACGGGCTCGTCGGGGATGCGGCGCTCGGGGAAGGGCGCGGGCTCGCGCAGCAGCCGCCGGAGCAGGTCCGGCGGGTCGCGCGCGATCCTCTGGTGCCGCCACTCGGGGGGCAGATCCACCAGGATGGTGTCCCCGACGTGTTCATACCGGAACGGGCTGTACCCTCGGAGGGACCACACCAGATCCGCCGCCGGGCCGAGCGCCCCCAGGCCGAGCACCAGCACCAGCCCCGCGAACGCGGCCCGGCGGCGGAGCCCGCCCCGGCGCACGAGCGCCCCCCCGCCCCGCGCCACCGCCCCGGCGCAGAGCCAGCCCAGCACGAGCAGCGCCGGCAGCGACCCACGATACAGGAGCTCGTTCACACTCCCGTACCAGTACAGGGGCAGGAGCAGGAGGGTCGCCACCGCCGCGATGAAGAAGGGCTCCCGGCACACCGCCGGGCGGACCGCCGCCAGCAGCACCGCCAGCAGCAGGAACTCGCTCAGATAGAAGAAGAGCAGCCGGCGCATCAGCCGCGGCCAGTCGTATCCCTCCTTCTGCCATAGCCAGCCCTGCGGGAAGTCCATCGCCCCGGAGGTCAGGTACAGCACCACCACCCCGAACAGCGGCCCCGCCAGGCACAGGTTGGGCCAGCGCAGGAACGGGCGCACCCCGTTCATCCACAGTACCGCCGCGAGCAGGGGCAGCAGGCCCACGGCGACGAACGCGGAC
Source organism: Gammaproteobacteria bacterium (assembly GCA_965204915.1). Taxonomy (GTDB): domain Bacteria; phylum Pseudomonadota; class Gammaproteobacteria; order HK1; family HK1; genus HK1. Next base: position 2,955,020 of record OZ242023.1, read on the forward strand.
CAGAACGGGGCCGCCGCCAGCAGCACCCCGAGCACGGTCAGGAACCGGGGCTGGCGGCAGAGATGCAGGCAGAGCAGGGTGTACAGTCCGGCGGCCAGGAAGTGGTGGGGCGACGACTTCAGGGTGGCCGTCAGGGACCAGATCCGCAGGAACTTCGGCTCGTAGACCAGGAAGGTGTACCAGTCCCCATGTTCGACAATCCAGTCGACCCACTCCCATCCCTTGATTGCCGGCAGGCCTGCGAAGCTCATGATCGCCGGCAGGCTTGCGAAGCTCACCCCGCTGAAGAAGACGAGAACGGCGAGGGCGATGACCAGCGCCCATCCGCGTCGTCCGCGGGTGAACAGCAGCGCGACGAGGGCGACCCCGGCCCAGGTCCACAGGGCGACCGCCCAGCTCAGCGCCGCCGGGCCGAGCCAGTGGGCGGCCAGCCCCGGGACCATGTGCCATCCGAGGTAGTAGCGCAGCAGCGGCGGCGTGGCCGGCGGGCCTTCGGCGGGCGCGGGCCGCCAGGCGGCCAGCGGGTCGGGCAGGTACGTGGGCCAGGGGTGGCGGCCCAGGTCGAGCAGGATCACCTGGTACGAGAAGAAGTCGAGGTTGCGCGGGTCGAACACGCCGCCGGCGGGGATCGCCAGCACCCAGAGGGCGGCCACCGCGAGGACCGCCGCCTCGGCGGGGGTCGGCGCGCGCAGCCGCCAAGGTCCGGAGAGGGGGCGGCGGAGCGCGCCCGCCAGCAGCGCGGCGGCCGGGAGCCCGAGCCACCACTCGAACCAGCCCACCAGCCACACCACCACCGGCAGCATCAGGTAGACGACGGCCAGCCGGTGCAGCATCGGCAGCTCCGGTTCCGCCGCCGCGTCCCGCCGCTCCGCCGTCAGGGACGCGGAGACCGGCGGGCGCGACGATGACCGGCCATGTCGTTCGAGCGGCATCCCCGGAGCTCCGGACCGCGGCGCCGGCATCGTAGCGGCTCCCCTGTTTCGGACCGGGCGGGCCGCCGCGCTCACCCGCCGGCTCCGAGGGCGGCTTCCGTTGCCAGAGGTCCCGGTATGACCACCGCCCCCGCTCCCACCGCCGTGTGTGTCCGCCGGCCGGTGACGACGTGGTCCACCGGATACGTGGGAAGCGACCTGCCGGCCAGGCACCGGTCGCCGAACCTCTCCAGGCCGGTGCGGTACAGTTGATCGTATCGGAACCCTTGCCGCCGGCGATCCGCCGGCAGATCCTCCGGGTTCACGGGGGCCACCTTCGTGAAGATGAACCCCTCCGCATCCTCGGGCGTGCATCGATCCTTGACGTAGATGAGCGTGCCGTGGTCGAGGTACACGTCGAAGCCCGACTGGATGACGGGCTCGTCGGGGATGCGGCGCTCGGGGAAGGGCGCGGGCTCGCGCAGCAGCCGCCGGAGCAGGCCCGGCGGGTCGCGCGCGACGTTCTGGCGCCGCCACTCGGGGGGCAGATCCACCAGGGTGGTGTGCCCGGCGTGCTCATACCGGAACGGGCCGTAGTCCTGGAAGGACTGCACCAGATGCGCCGCCGGGTTGAGCGCCCCCAGGCCGAGCACCAGCACCAGCCCCGCGAACGCGGCCCGGCGGCGGAGCCCGCCCCGGCGCACGAGCGCCCCCCCGCCCCGCGCCACCGCCCCGGCGCAGAGCCAGCCCAGCACAAACAGCGCCGGCAGCGAACCGCGCAGCAGGAGGTCGTTCCATTTCCCGTACCAGTACAGGGGCAGGAGCAGCAGGGTCGCCACCGCGGCGATGAAGAAGGGCTCCCGGCGCACCGCCGGCCGGACCACCGCCAGCAGCACCGCCAGCAGCAGGAACTCGCTCAGGTAGAACAAGGGCAGCCGGCGCATCAGCCGCGGCCAGTCGTATCCCTCCCTCTGCCACATCCAGCCCTGCGGGAAGTCCATCGCCCCGGCGGTCAGGTACAGCACCACCACCCCGAACAGCGGCCCCGCCAGGCACAGGTTGGGCCAGCGCAGGAACGGGCGCACCCCGTTCATCCACAGCACCGCCGCGAGCAGGGGCAGCAGGCCCACGGCGACGAACGCGGACCAGAACGGGGCCGCCGCCAGCAGCACCCCGAGCACGGCCAGGAACCGGGGCTGGCGGCGCAGATGCAGGCAGAGCAGGGCGTACAGTCCGGCGGCCAGGAAGTGGTGGGGCACCATCTTCAGGGAGACGGTTGCGGAAATCGCCCGCAGGAACGCCGGCTCATAGGTCAGGAAGCCGTACCAGTCCCGATGTTCGATCATCCAGTCGACCCGCTCCCATCTCTCGATTGCCGGCAGGCCTGCGAAGGCCACCCCGCTGAAGAAGACGAGAACGGCGAGGGCGACGACCAGCTCCCGCCTGCGACGGCCGCCGCCGTGGCGGCGGTGGGTGAACAGCAGCGCGACGAGGGCGACCCCGGCCCAGGTCCACACGGCGACCGCCCAGCTCAGCGCCGCCGGGCCGAGCCAGCGGGCCGCCAGCCCCGGGACCATGAACCATCCGAGGTAGTAGCGCAGCAGCGGCGGCGTGGCCGGCGGGCCTTCGGCGGGCGCTGGCCGCCAGGCGGCCAGCGGGTCGGGCAGGTACGTGGGCCAGGGGTGGCGGCCCAGATCGAGCAGGGTCACCCGGTGCTCGAAGAAGTCGAGGTTGCGCGGGTCGAACACGCCGCCGGCGGCGGTCGCCAGCACCCAGAGGGCGGCCACCGCGAGGACCGCCGCCTCGGCGGGGGTCGGCGCGCGCAGCCGCCAGGGTCCGGAGAGGGGGCGGCGGAGCGCGCCCACCAGCAGCGCGGCGGCCGGGAGCCCGAGCCACCACTCGAACCAGCCCACCAGCCACACCACCACCGGCAGCATCAGGTAGACGACGGCCAGCCGGTGCAGCATCGGCAGCGCGGGCTCCGCCGCCGGCCGCCGCCCCGCCGTCAGGGATGCGGAGACCGGCGGGCGCGACGATGACCGGCCACGTCGTTCGAGCGGCATCCCCGGAGCTCCGGACCGCGGCGCCGGCATCGTAGCGGCTCCCCTGTTTCGGACCGGGCGGGCCGTCGCGCTCATCCGCCCGTTCCGAGGGCGGCCTCCGCTCGCCAAGGGGCCCGGCGCATCGATCCCCACTGGCCGGTGACGACGTGGTCCACCGGATACGTAGGAAGCGACCTGCCGGCCAGGCACCGGTCGCCGAACCTCTCCAGGCCGGTGCGGTACAGTCGATCGTATCGGAACCCTTGCCGTCGGCGGTCCGCCGGCAGATCCTCCGGGCTCACGGGGGCCACCTTCGCGAAGATGAGCCCCTCCGCATCCTCGGGTGTGCATCGATCCTTGACGTAGATGAGCGTGCCGTGGTCGAGGTACACGTCGAGGCCGGATTGGATGACGGGCTCGTCGGGGATGCGGCGCTCGGGGAAGGGCGTGGGCTCGCGCAGCAGCCGCCGGAGCAGGTCCGGCGGGTCGCGCGCGATGTTCTGGCGCCGCCACTCGGGGGGCAGGTCCACCAAGGTGGTGTATCCTTCGGCGTGCTCGTACCGGTACGGGCCGTAGTCCTGGAAGGACTGCACCAGATGCGCCGCCGGATCGGGCGCCCCCAGGCCGAGCATCAGCACCAGCCCCGCGAACGCGGCCCGGCGGCGGAGCCCGCCCCGGCGCACGAGCGCCCCCCCGCCCCGCGCCACCGCCCCGGCGCAGAGCCAGCCCAGCACGAACAGCGCCGGCAGCGACCCGCGCAGCAGGAGGTCGTTCCATTGTCCGTACCAGTACGCGGGCAGGAGCAGCAGGGCCGCCACCGCGGCGATGAAGAAGGGCTCCCGGCGCACCGCCGGGCGGACCACCGCCAGCAGCACCGCCAGCAGCAGGAACTCGCTCAGGTAGAAGAAGGGCAGCCGGCGCATCAGCCGCGGCCAGTCGTATCCCTCCCGCTGCCACATCCAGCCGTGGGGGAAGTCCATCGCCCCGGCGGTCAGGTACAGCACCACCACCCCGAACAGCGGCCCCGCCAGGCACAGGTTGGGCCAGCGCAGGAACGGGCGCACCCCGTTCATCCACAGCACCGCCGCGAGCAGGGGCAGCAGGCCCACGGCGACGAACGCGGACCAGAACGGGGCCGCCGCCAGCAGCACCCCGAGCACGGCCAGGAACCGGGGCTGGCGGCAGAGGTGCAGGCAGAGCAGGGCATACAGTCCGGCGGGCAGGAAGTGGTGGGCCGCCATCCTCAGGGTGGCGGTTGTGGAAATCGTCCGCAGGAACGCCGGCTCGTAGGTCAGGAAGCCGTACCAGTCCCGATTTTCGATCATCCAGTCGACCCACTCCCATCCCTTGATTGCCAGCGAGCCTGCGAAGGTCACCCCGCTGAAGAAGACGAGAACGGCGAGGGCGATGGCCAGCGCCCGCCCCCGCCGCCCGCGGGTGAACAGCAGCGCGACGAGGGCGACCCCGGCCCAGGTCCACAGGGGAACCGCCCAGCTCAGCGCCGCCGGGCCGAGCCAGTGGGCGGCCAGCCCCGGAACCATGTGCCATCCGAGGTAGTAGCGCAGCAGCGGCGGCGTGGCCGGCGGGCCTTCGGCGGGCGCTGGCCGCCAGGCGGCCAGCGGGTCGGGCAGGTACGTGGGCCAGGGGTGGCGGCCCAGATCGAGCAGGGTCACCCGGTAATCGAAGAAGTCGGGGTTGCGCGGGTCGAACACGCCGCCGGCGGCGGTTGCCAGCACCCAGAGGGCGGCCACGGCGAGGACCGCCGCCTCGGCGGGGGTCGGCGCGCGCAGCCGCCACCGCCCGGAGAGGGGGCGGCGGAGCGCGCCCACCAGCAGCGCGGCGGCCGGGAGGCCGAACCACCACTCGAACCAGCCCACCAGCCACACCACCACCGGCAGCATCAGGTAGACGACGGCCAGCCGGTGCAGCATCGGCAGCTCCGGTTCCGCCGGCGCGTCCCGCCGCCCCGCCGTCAGGGACGCGGAGACCGGCGGGCGCGACGATGAACGGCCACGTCGTTCGAGCGGCATCCCCGGAGCTCCGGACTGCGGCGCCGGCATCGTAGCGGCTCCCCCGTTCCGGACCGGGCGGGCCGCCGCGCTCATCCGCCGGCTCCGAGGGTGGCTTCCGCTCGCCAGAGCTCCCGGTGCAACCACCGCCCCCGCTCCCACCGCCGTGCCCGCTGCCCGGTGACGACGTGGTCCACCGGATACGTGGGAAGCGACCCGCCGGCCAAGCACCGATCGCCGAGCCTCTCCAGGCCGGCGCGGTACAGTCGATCGTATCGGAACCCTTGCCGTCGGCGGTCCGCCGGCAGATCCTCCGGGCTCACGGGGGCCACCTTCGCGAAGATGAACCCCTCCGCATCCTCGGGTGTGCATCGATCCTTGACGTAGATCAGCGTGCCGTGGTCGAGGTACACGTCGAAGCCGGATTGGATGACGGGCTCGTCGGGGATGCGGCGCTCGGGGAAGGGCGCGGGCTCGCGCAGCAGCCGCCGGAGCAGGCCCGGCGGGTCGCGCGCGATCTTCAGGCGCCGCACCTCGGGGGGCAGGTCCACCAGGGTGGTGTATCCTTCGGCGTGCTCGTACCGGTACGGGCCGTAGTCCTGGAAGGACAGCACCAGTTGCGCCGCCGGGGTGAGCGCCCCCAGGACGAGCACCAGCACCAGTCCCGCGAACGCGGCCCGGCGGCGGAGCCCGCCCCGGCGCACGAGCGCCCCCCCGCCCCGCGCCACCGCCCCGGCGCAGAGCCAGCCCAGCACGAGCAGCGCCGGCAGCGACCCACGATACAGGAACTCGTTCCATTTCCCGTACCAGTACAGGGGCAGGAGCAGCAGGGCCGCCACCGCGGCGATGAAGAAGGGCTCCCGGCGCACCGCCGGCCGGACCACCGCCAGCAGCACCGCCAGCAGCAGGAACTCGGTCAGGTAGAACAAGGGCAGCCGGCGCATCAGCCGCGGCCAGTCGTATCCCTCCCTCTGCCACAGCCAGCCGTGGGGGAGGTCCATCGCCCCGGAGGTCAGGTACAGCACCACCACCCCGAACAGCGGCCCCGCCAGGCACAGGTTGGGCCAGCGCAGGAACGGGCGCACCCCGTTCATCCACAGCACCGCCGCGAGCAGGGGCAGCAGCCACACGGCCACGAACGCGGACCAGAACGGGGCCGCCGCCAGCAGCACCCCGAGCACGGCCAGGAACCGGGGCTGGCGGCAGAGGTGCAGGCAGAGCAGGGCATACAGTCCGGCGGCCAGGAAGTGGTGGGGCGACGACTTCAGGGTGGCCGTCAGGGACCAGGTCCGCAGGAACACCGGCTCGTAGACCAGGAAGGTGTACCAGTCCCGATGTTCGATGGCCCTGTCGACCCACTCCCATCCCTTGGTTGCCAGCGAGCCTGCGAAGGTCGCCCCGCTGAAGAAGACGAGAACGGCGAGGGCGACGGCCAGCGCCCGCCCCCGCCGCCCGTGGGTGAACAGCAGCGCGACGAGGGCCACCCCGGCCCAGGTCCACAGGGGAACCGCCCAGCTCAGCGCCACCGGTCCGAGCCAGTGGGCGGCCAGCCCCGGGACCATGAACCACCCGAGGTAGTAGCGCAGCAGCGGCGGCGTGGCCGGCGGGCCTTCGGCGGGCGCGGGCCGCCAGGCGGCCAGCGGGTCGGGCAGGTACGTGGGCCAGGGGTGGCGGCCCAGATCGAGCAGGGCCGCCCGGTGCCCGAAGAAGTCGAAGTTGCGCGGGACGAATACACCACCGGCGGCGGTCGCCAGCACCCAGAGGGCGGCCACCGCGAGGACCGCCGCCTCGGCGGGGGTCGGCGCGCGCAGCCGCCACGGCCCGGAGAGGGGACGCCGGAGCGCGCCCGCCAGCAGCGCGGCGGTCGGGAGGCCGAGCCACCACTCGAACCAGCCCACCAGCCACACCACCACCGGCAGCATCAGGTAGACGACGGCCAGCCGGTGCAGCAAAGGCAATGCGAACTCCGCCGGCGCTCCGGGGGATCCGCGGCTCACGGTATCGGCCGTCGAGACGCCGCCCTGCCCGCCGCGAGCCGCGCCAGCATCGCCTTGGTCTCCTACCCGTGAAGTCTTCGACAAAACGACGAGGATTTTTCCGCCAACCGGCGTTTGGTTCCGGCTACGCCGGGTTGGGGATGGATGGGCCGACCATGGCCGGCCTGCTCGAGGCTCCGGTATGCCGTCGTGTTCATCCCCGCCGCCGGCGCGTCAATGTACCGGAGCATCCGCCCGCCGCTCAAGACCGAGGGCGGGCGTTCGGATGTTGACGGCTCCCCCGTTCCGGCCCGGACGGGCCGCCGCGCTCACCCGCCGGCGCCGAGGGCGGCCTCCGCTCGCCAGAGCTCCCGGTATGACCACCGCCCCCGCTCCCACCGCCGTGCCCGCTGGCCGGTGACGATGCGGTCCACCGGATACGTGGGAAGCGACCTGCCGGCCAGGCACCGATCGCCGAACCTCTCCGGAGCGGGGAAAACGCCGTACAATGACTCGTATCGGAACCCTTGCCGGCGGCGGTCCGCCGGCAGATCCTCCGGGCTCACGGGGGCCACCCTCACGAAGATGAACCTCGCCACCTCCTCGGGCGTGCATCGATCCTTGACGTAGATGAGCGTGCCGTGGTCGAGGTACACGTCGAAGCCGGATTGGATGACGGGCTCGTCGGGGATGCGGCGCTCGGGGAAGGGCGCGGGCTCGCGCAGCAGCCGCCGGAGCAGATCCGGCGGGTCGCGCGCGACGTTCTGGCGCTGCCACTCGGGGGGCAGATCCACCAGGGTGGTGTCCCCGGCGTGTTCATACCGGAACAAGCTGTACCCTCGGAGGGACCACACCAGATCCGCCGCCGGGCCGAGCGCCCCCATGCCGAGCACCAGCACCAGCCCCGCGAACGCGGCCCGGCGGCGGAGCCCGCCCCGGCGCACGAGCGCCCCCCCACCGCGCGCCACCGCCCCGGCGCAGAGCCAGCTCAGCACGAGCAGCGCCGGCAGCGACCCGCGCAGCAGGAGGTCGTTCGTGTTCGCATCCCCGTACCAGTACGCGGGCAGGAGCAGCAGGGTCGCCACCGCGGCGATGAAGAAGGGCTCCCGGCGCACCGCCGGGCGGACCGTCGCCAGCAGCACCGCCAGCAGCAGGAACTCGCTCAGGTAAAAGAAGAGCAGCCGGCGCAGCAGCCGCGGCCAGTCGTATCCCTCCTTCTGCCATAGCCAGCCCTGCGGAAAGTCCATCGCCCCGGAGGTCAGGTACAGCACCACCACCCCGAACAGCGGCCCCGCCAGGCACAGGTTGGGCCAGCGCAGGAACGGGCGCACCCCGTTCATCCACAGCACCGCCGCGAGCAGGGGGAGCAGGCCCACGGCGACGAACGCGGACCAGAACGGGGCCGCCGCCAGCAGCACCCCGAGCACGGCCAGGAACCGGGGCTGGCGGCAGAGATGCAGGCAGAGCAGGGCGTACAGTCCGGCGGCCAGGAAGTGGTGGGGCGCCGACTTCAGGGTGGCCGTCGGGGACCAGGCCCGCAGGAACACCGGCTCGTAGACCAGGAAGATGTACCAGTCCCGATGTTCGACAATCCTGTCGACCCACTCCCATCCCTTGAATGCCGGCAGGCCTGCGAAGCTCACCCCGCTGAAGAAGACGAGAACGGCGAGGGCGATGACCAGCTCCCGCCCCCGCCGCCCACGGGTGAACAGCAGCGCGACGAGGGCCACCCCGGCCCAGGTCCACACGGCGGCCGCCCAGCTCAGCACCGCCGGTCCGAGCCAGTGGGCGGCCAGCCCCGGAACCATGTGCCATCCGAGGTAGTAGCGCAGCAGCGGCGGCGTGGCCGGCGGGCCTTCGGCGGACGCGGGCCGCCAGGCGGCCAGCGGGTCGGGCAGGTACGTGGGCCAGGGATGGCGGCCCAGATCGAGCAGGGTCACCCGGTGCTCGAAGAAGTCGAGGTTGCGCGGGTCGAACACGCCGCCGGCGGCGGTCGCCAGCACCCAGAGGGCGGCCACCGCAAGGACTGCCGCCTCGGCGGGGGTCGGCGCGCGCAGCCGCCACCGCCCCGAGAGGGGGCGGCGGAGCGCGCCCGCCAGCAGCGCGGCGGCCGGGAGGCCGAGCCACCACTCGAACCAGCCCACCAGCCACACCACGACCGGCAGCATCAGGTAGACGACGGCCAGCCGGTGCAGTATCGGCAGCGCGGGCTCCGCCGCCGCGTCCCGCCGCCCCGCCGTCAGGGATGCGGAGACCGGCGGGCGCGACGATGACCGGCCACGTCGTTCGAGCGGCATCCCCGGAGCTCCGGACTGCGGTGCCGGCATCGTAGCGGCTCCCCCGTTCCGGACCGGGCGGGCCGCCGCGCTCACCCGCCGGCGCCGAGGGCGGCTTCCGCTCGCCAGGGGGCCCGGCGCATCGATCCCCGCTGCCCGGTGACGACGTGGTCCACCGGATACGTGGGAAGCGACCCGCCGGCCAGGCACCGGTCGCCGAACCTCTCCAGGCCAATGCGGTACAGTTGATCGTATCGGAGCCCTTGCCGTCGGCGGTCCGCCGGCAGATCCTCCGGGCTCACGGGGGCCACCTTCGCGAAGATGAACCCCTCTGCATCCTCGGGCGTGCATCGATCCTTGACGTAGATGAGCGTGCCGTGGTCGAGGTACACGTCGAATCCCGATTGGATGATGGGCTCGTCGGGGATGCGGCGCTCGGGGAAGGGCGCGGGCTCGCGCAGCAGCCGCCGGAGCAGGTCCGGCGGGTCGCGCGCGACCCTCAGGCGCCGCTGCTCGGGAGGCAGGTCCACCAGGGTGGTGTCCCCGGCGTGCTCATACCGGAACGGGCCGTAGTCCTGGAAGGACCACACCAGATGCGCCGCCGGGCTGAGCGCCCCCAGGCCGAGCACCAGCACCAGCCCCGCGAACGCGGCCCGGCGGCGGAGCCCGCCCCGGCGTACGAGCGCCCCTCCGCCCCGCGCCACCGCCCCGGCGCAGAGCCAGCCCAGCACGAGCAGCGCCGGCAGCGACCCACGATACAGGAGTTCGTTCACACTCCCGTACCAGTACAGGGGCAGGAGCAGCAGGGTCGCCACCGCGGCGATGAAGAAGGGCTCCCGGCGCACCGCCGGGCGGACCACCGCCAGCAGCACCGCCAGCAACAGGAACTCGGTCAGGTAGAACAAGGGCAGCCGGCGCATCACCCGTGGCCAGTCGTATCCCTCCCTCTGCCATAGCCAGCCCTGCGGGAAGTCCATCGCCCCGGAGGTCAGGTACAGCACCACCACCCCGAACAGCGGCCCCGCCAGGCACAGGTTGGGCCAGCGCAGGAACGGGCGCACCCCGTTCATCCACAGCACCGCCGCGAGCAGGGGGAGCAGCCACACGGCCACGAACGCGGACCAGAACGGGGCCGCCGCCAGCAGCACCCCGAGCACGGCCAGGAACCGGGGCTGGCGGCGCAGATGCAGGCAGAGCAGGGCGTACAGTCCGGCGGCCAGGAAGTGGTGGGGCGCCGACTTCAGGGTGGCCGTTGGGGACCAGGTCCGCAAAAACGCCGGGTCGTAGATCAGGAAGCCGAACCAGTTCCGATGTTCGATGATCCTGTCGACGATCCACTCCCATCCCTTGGTTGCCGGCAGGCCTGCGAAGGTCACCCCGCTGAAGAAGACGAGAACGGCGAGGGCGACGGCCAGCGCCCATCCGCGCCGCCCGCGGGTGAACAGCAGCGCGACGAGGGCGACCCCGGCCCAGGTCCACAGGGGAACCGCCCAGCTCAGCGCCGCCGGGCCGAGCCAGTGGGCGGCCAGCCCCGGGACCATGTGCCATCCGAGGTAGTAGCGCAGCAGCGGCGGCGTGGCCGGCGGGCCTTCGGCGGGCGCGGGCCGCCAGGCGGCCAGCGGGTCGGGCAGGTACGTGGGCCAGGGGTGACGGCCCAGATCGAGCAGGGTCACCCGTTGCTCGAAGAAGTCGAGGTTGGGCGGGACGAACATGCTGTTGACGGAGACGGAGGTCGCCAGCACCCAGAGGGCGGCCACCGCGAGGACCGCCGCCTCGGCGGGGGTCGGCGCGCGCAGCCGCCAGGGTCCGGAGAGGGGGCGGCGGAGCGCGCCCACCAGCAGCGCGGCGGCCGGGAGGCCGAGCCACCACTCGAACCAGCCCACCAGCCACACCACCACCGGCAGCATCAGGTAGACGACGGCCAGCCGGTGCAGCAAAGGCAATGCGGACTCCGCCGCCGGCCGCCGCCCCGCCGTCAGGGATGCGGAGACCGGCGGGCGCGACGATGACCGGCCACGTCGTTCGAGCGGCATCCCCGGAGCTCCGGGCCGCGGCGCCGGCATCGTAGCGGCTCCCCTGTTTCGGCCCGGGCGGGCCGTCGCGCTCATCCGCCGGCTCCGAGGGCGGCCTCCGCTCGCCAGGAGGCCCGGCGCATCGGTCCCCGCTGGCCGGTGACGATGCGTTCCACCGGATACGTGGGAAGCGACCTGCTGGCCAGGCACCGGGCGCCGAACCTCTCCAGGCCAATGCGGTACAGTCGATCGTATCGGAGCCCTTGCCGTCGGCGGTCCGCCGACAGATCCTCCGGGCTCACGGGGGCCACCTTCGCGAAGATGAACTCCTCCACCTCTTCGGGCGTGCATCGATCCTTGACGTAGATGAGCGTGCCGTGGTCGAGGTACACGTCGAATCCCGATTGGATGACGGGCTCGTCGGGGATGCGGCGCTCGGGGAAGGGCGCGGGCTCTCGCAGCAGCCGCCGGAGCAGGTCCGGCGGGTCGCGCGCGATCCTCAGGCGCCGCTGCTCGGGGGGCAGGTCCACCAGGGTGGTGTACCCGGCGTGCTCATACCGGAACGAGCCGTAGACCTGGAAGGACAGCACCAGATGCGCCGCCGGGGTGAGCGCCCCCAGGCCGAGTACCAGCACCAGCCCCGCGAACGCGGCCCGGCGGCGGAGCCCGCCCCGGCGCACGAGCGCCCCCCCGCCCCGCGCCACCGCCCCGGCGCAGAGCCAGCCCAGCACGAGCAGCGCCGGCAGCGACCCACGATACAGGAGCTCGTTCCATTGCCCGTACCAGTACACGGGCAGGAGCAGCAGGGCCGCCACCGCGGCGATGAAGAAGGGCTCCCGGCGCACCGCCGGGCGGACCACCGCCAGCAGCACCGCCAGCAGCAGGAACTCGCTCAGGTAGAACAAGGGCAGCCGGCGCATCAGCCGCGGCCAGTCGTATCCCTCCTTCTGCCATAGCCAGCCCTGCGGAAAGTCCATCGCCCCGGCGGTCAGGTACAGCACCACCACCCCGAACAGCGGCCCCGCCAGGCACAGGTTGGGCCAGCGCAGGAACGGGCGCACCCCGTTCATCCACAGCACCGCCGCGAGCAGGGGCAGCAGCCACACGGCGACGAACGCGGACCAGAACGGGGCCGCCGCCAGCAGCACCCCGAGCACGGCCAGGAACCGGGGCTGGCGGCAGAGATGCAGGCAGAGCAGGGTATACAGTCCGGCGGTCAGGAAGTGGTGGGGCGCCATCTTCAGGATGTGCGTCAGGGACCAGGTCCGCAGGAACGCCGGCTCGTGGGTCAGGAAGTCAAACCAGTTCCGATGTTCGATGATCCTGTCGACGATCCACTCCCATCCCTTGGTAGCCGGCAGGTATGCGATGGTCATCCCGCTGAAGAAGACGAGAACGGCGAGGGCGATGGCCAGCGCCCGCCCCCGCCGCCCACGGGTGAACAGCAGCGCGACGAGGGCCACCCCGGCCCAGGTCCACAGGGGAACCGCCCAGCTCAGCGCCGCCGGGCCGAGCCAGTGGGCGGCCAACCCCGGAACCATGTGCCATCCGAGGTAGTAGCGCAGCAGCGGCGGCGTGGCCGGCGGGCCTTCGGCGGGCGCGGGCCGCCAGGCGGCCAGCGGGTCGGGCAGGTACGTGGGCCAGGGATGGCGGCCCAGATCGAGCAGCATCACCTGGTACGAGATGAAGTCGAGGTTGCGCGGGTCGAACTCGCCGCCGGCGGCGGTCGCCAGCACCCAGAGGGCGGCCACCGCGAGGACCGCCGCCTCGGCGGGGGTCGGCGCGCGCAGCCGCCAGGGTCCGGAGAGGGGGCGGCGGAGCGCGCCCACCAGCAGCGCGGCGGCCGGGAGCCCGAGCCACCACTCGAACCAGCCCACCAGCCACACCACCACCGGCAGCATCAGGTAGACGACGGCCAGCCGGTGCAGCAAAGGCAATGCGGACTCCGCCGGCGCTCCGGAGGATCCGCGGCTCACGGTATCGGCCGTCGAGACGCCGCCCTGCCCGCCGCGAGCCGCGCCAGCATCGCCTTGGTCTCCTACCCGTGAAGTCTTCGACAAAACGACGAGGATTTTTCCGCCGACCGGCGTTTGGTTCCGGCTACGCCGGGTTGGGGATGGATGGGCCGACCATGGCCAGCCTGCTCGAGGCTCCGGTATGCCATCGTGTTCATCCCCGCCGCCGGCGCGTCAATGTACCGGAGCATCCGCCCGCCGCTCAAGACCGAGGGCGGGCGTTCGGGTGTCGACGGCTCCCCCGTTCCGGACCGGACGGGCCGCCGCGCCCACCCGCCGGCGCCGAGGGCGGCCTCCGCCCGCCGGAGGTCCCGACGCATCGACCGCCCCTGCTCCACCGGACGGCGAACCGATTGATCTCCGCCGTCGCCGCAATCTTGTGGAATCGCGCATTCGACCCCGAACGTCCGGGCGGAACGAATCTGCGCGGACTGCCGACGTCGGCGCCCCCGCCCGCCCGTCACGTCAACGCATCCACCGCGAAGAGCCTCCGGTACTCCGCGATCGCGAAGCGGTCCGTCATGCCGGCCACGTAGTCGGCGACGACACGGGCGCGTTCGGGCTCACCTCCGTCCTGCCCCTCGATCCGCCGCTGGACGTCGTGCGGCAGGGAGCGGGGGTCGTCGAAGAAGACCCCGAACAGGGCCCTGACGATCCGTTGCGCCTTCATCGACATTCGATGCACCCGGTAGTGGTGGTAGAGCCCGTGCCGCAGGAGCCGCTTGAGCTCCAGGTGCTGCTCCGACACGGGGGCGCTGAAACGGATCAGGGGCTCGCGGCGCGCGCGAACGTCGTCGGCGCTGCCCGGACGCGCGGCTTCGATGGCGGCGCGGCTCGTCTCGAGCAGGTCCGTCGCCTGGCGGTTGATCATCGCCCGGATCGTCTCGTGGATGAGCGTGCGTCCCGAGAGATCCGGCCAGCGGTCGAGCACCGCCTGGTGCTGCTCGCGGAAGAAGGCCGCCGCCGACAGGGTCTCGACGTCGAGGAGTCCGGCGCGCAGGCCGTCGTCGACGTCATGGTTGTTGTACGCGATCTCGTCGGCGAGGTTCGCGACCTGCGCTTCCAGGGAGGGCTGGCCGCCGTCGAGGAAGCGTTCGCCCAGCGGACCGAGCCGGCGGGCGTTCGCGCGCGAGCAGTGCTTGAGGATCCCCTCCCGGGTCTCGTAGGTGAGGTTCAGGCCCGGAAAGCCCGCGTAGCGCTCCTCCAGCACGTCCACCACCCGCAGCGATTGCAGGTTGTGCTCGAAGCCGCCGTGGTCGCGCATGCAGGCGTTGAGGGCGTCCTGCCCGGCGTGGCCGAAGGGGGTGTGGCCGAGGTCGTGGGCGAGGGCGATCGCCTCGACGAGATCCTCGTTCAAGCCCAGCGCGCGGGCGATGGTGCGCGAGATCTGGGCGACCTCGATCGAATGCGTGAGGCGCGTCCGGAACATGTCGCCTTCGTGGTTGACGAAGACCTGGGTCTTGTATTCGAGGCGGCGGAAGGCGGCGCTGTGGATGATCCGGTCGCGGTCGCGCTGGAACGCGCTGCGGTAGGCAGGCTCCTCCTCGTCGTAGGCCCGCCCGCGCGAACCGGCCTCGCCGACGGCATGGGACGCGAGCGGGTTCATGCCCCTTCGCGACCTGCTTCCAACGTCTCGCGAAGCAGCTCGGGATCGAACTCGCTCGTCATCACCGCGTCGCCGATCCCGCGCAGCAGGATGAGCCGGAGCCGGCCGCGCCGGACCTTCTTGTCCGTCGCCATCAGGTCCAGCAGGCGTTCCGGTGGAAGCGCCGCCGGCGCCCGCGTGGGGAGGCCGGCCCGGGTGAGCAGGCGTTCGATCCGCTCGCAGTCCTGGCCGGCGAGCCAGCCCATCCGGTGCGACGTCCGCGCAGCAAGGACGATGCCCGCCGCCACCGCCTCGCCGTGCAGCCAGGCTCCGTAGCCGGCGCCCGCCTCGATCGCGTGCCCGAACGTGTGTCCGAGGTTGAGCAGGGCCCGGGCGCCGGATTCGCGCTCGTCGGCCACCACCAGCGCGGCCTTGCGCTCGCACGCCCTCACCACCGCGAAGCGCAATGCATCGGCGTCGAGGCCGAGCAGGGCCGCCGCGTTGGCTTCGAGCCAGTCGAAGAAACCGGGGTCGTCGATGAGCCCGTACTTCACGATCTCGGCGAAGCCCGCCCGGACTTCGCGGGGATCGAGGGTCGCAAGCGTCGCGGTGTCGCCGATCACGCACCGGGGCTGGTGGAAGGCGCCGACGAGATTCTTGCCGCCGGGAAGGTTGACCCCGGTCTTGCCGCCCACGGAGGAGTCCACCTGGGCGAGCAGCGTGGTCGGCACTTGCAGGTAATCGACGCCCCGCTGGTAGCAGGCGGCGGCGAACCCGGCAACGTCGCCGACGACCCCTCCGCCGAGCGCGACGACGACCCCGTCGCGTGCGACCCGCCGCGTGGCCAGGGCGCCCTGGATCTGCGCGAAGGTGTCCAGGGTCTTGTGTTGCTCGCCATCGGGAATGACGTGCGCATCGACGGCGGAGGCATCCGCGAGGGCGGGGCGCAGCCGGTCGAGATAGAGGGGAGCGACGGTCTCGCTGGTGATCACGAAGACGTGCCGATCGCCGACGTGCGGAGCGAACAGCCCTCGCTCGCCGATGATCCCCGCCCCGACGTGGATCGGGTAGCGCCGGGCCCCCAAGTCGATCTCGACGGTGCGGATCACAGTGCCTCGATGCGCCGGAGGATCTCTCTGAGTGCGAAACGGCTCGACCGATGCGTCGATCTTACGACGATGTCGGCGCTCCCACGATACAGGGGATCGCGGATGCGCATGATCTCGCGCATCGTCGCGTTCGGATCGGCGGTCTGCATCAACGGGCGATGACGGTCCCGCGCCACCCGTGCCACCAGCAGGTCGATGGGCGCGTCGAGATAGATCACGAGCCCGCGCCGCGCGAGATGCGCCCGGTTCTGCGCCGACAGCACCACACCGCCCCCGGTGGCGAGGACGATGCCCTCGCGCATCACGAGCGTGGCGAGCAGATCGCTCTCGCGCTTGCGGAACCCGGCTTCTCCCTCGATCTCGAAGATGAGCGGGATGTCGACCCCGGTCCGCTCCTCGAGGGCCTGGTCGGCGTCGACGAACTCCTTGTCCAGCGCGGCCGCGAGCCGCCGGCCGATGGTGCTCTTGCCCGCTCCCATCGGGCCCACCAGGAAGATGTTGGAAGGAACGTCCATCGCCGCCGCCCTCGCGCGGTGTCCCCGTCTCGCGGCCGACCTCCGCCATCCGGTGAACGGATGGTAGTCCATTCACCCCGCTCTTCCCGATCGTCCCGCCACCGGGACCACCCCCGGATCGGCCGCACGCCGGATCCTGCCGATTCCGGCGGCCGGAGGGCCGGTCCGATCGCAATGCGCCTTCCTGCGCCCTCCCGTTTGGCGGGGATTGCCGCCGCGCCGGAATCCCCATCATCGGATCGGCGGATCGGGAGCGTATAATCCCGCCGCTGACGGTCGAAACCCCGAGTAGTGTGCATCCGCGGCCGGCCGGCTGCGAAGATGCGTTGAGCACAGGCCATGATTCGATTCGCCGGCGCAGTCAAGGCACTCGTCATCCTCGTGCTGATCGGGGCGCTCGCCGCCGTGCTCGGCGCCGGCGGCGCCTACCTGCACCTGACCCCGACGCTTCCTTCCGCCGAGACCCTTCGCGAGGTGCGGCTGCAGGTGCCGCTACGGGTCCTGACCCGCGACGGCAGGGTCATCGCCGAGTTCGGCGAGCAGCTCCGCACGCCGCTGGAGTTCGATCAGGTCCCCGAGCGGATGATCCAGGCGTTCATCGCGGGTGAGGACGACCGCTTCTACGAGCATCCCGGAGTCGACTGGGAGGGCCTCCTCCGCGCGGCGCTGCACCTGATCCTCACCGGGGAGAAGGGGCCGGGGGGCAGCACCATCACCATGCAGGTGGCCAGGAACTTCTTCCTCGGCCGGGAGAAGACCTACACCCGCAAGCTCAAGGAGATCCTGCTCGCGCTGAAGATCGAGAGCGGGTTCACCAAGGACGAGATCCTGGAGCTCTACGTCAACAAGATCTTCCTCGGCCATCGCGCCTACGGGGTCGGCGCCGCGGCGCAGGTGTACTACGGACGTCCCATCTCCGAGCTCACGCTCGCCCAGTTCGCGATGATCGCGGGTCTGCCGAAGGCGCCGTCCAAGTTCAACCCCGTCACCAATCCGGAACGCGCGATGGTGCGCCGCAACTACGTGCTCCGGCGCATGCTCGAGCTCGGCTACGTCGGGAAGGCCGAGCACGACGAAGCCCACGACGCGCCGGTGAGCGCGACGCTGCACGGGCTCACCGTCGAGGTGGAGGCGCCCTACGTTGCGGAGATGGCGCGGACGTACATGGAAGAGGCATACGGTGACGATGCCTACACCGCGGGATACGAGGTCTACACGACCATCGACGGCAGGCTCCAGCACGCCGCCAACGCGGCGTTGCGCCAGGGGCTGATGGAGTACGACGTCCGCCACGGCTACCGCGGGCCGGAGCATCGCGCCGCTCCGGGCGAGGACGCAGGGTCTCCGGAGGGAGCGCTCGCCGGCGTTCCCACCCTCGGGGGGCTGCTGCCGGCGCTCGTGACGTCGGCGGACCGGGACGGGGTCACCGCCTACGCCCGGGGGGTCGGCCCGATCGAGATCCCGTTCGAGAGCATGGAATGGGCCCGCCCCTACGTCGGCACGGACCGCCGGGGCAAGAAGCCGAAATCGGCCGCCGCGGTGGTGCAGGCCGGCGACGTCATCCGCACGCGGCTCACCGAAGACGGCTGGAGCTTCTCCCAGATCCCCGACGTCGAGGGGGCGCTGGTGTCGCTCGATCCGAACGACGGCGCGATCGTGGCGCTCACCGGCGGCTTCGATTTCTACCGCAGCAAGTTCAACCGCGTGACGCAGGCCGAACGCCAGCCGGGGTCGAGCTTCAAGCCGTTCATCTACTCCGCCGCGCTCGAGCACGGCTACACCGCCGCCAGCATCATCAACGACGCGCCGGTGGTCTTCGAGGATCCAAGCCTCGAGAGCGCGTGGCGGCCGGAGAACTACGGCGGCAAGTTCCTGGGTCCGACCAGTCTTCGAACCGCGCTGTACCAGTCGCGCAATCTCGTCTCGATCCGGCTCCTGCGCGACATCGGCATCGACTTCGCCTTCGGGCATATCGCCAGGTTCGGGCTCGACGTGGAGCGTCTGCCGCGAGGCTTGTCGCTCGCGCTCGGCAGCGGGGAGCTGACACCGCTTGAGGTCGCAGCCGGATACAGCGTGCTCGCCAACGGCGGATACGCGGTCGAGCCGTACTTCATCGAGCGCGTGCTCGACGGGGACGGCACGAACCTGTTCACGGCGGACCCGCTCGTCGTGTGCCGCGACTGCGGCGATGAAGAAGTGGCGAGCGCTTCCGCGACCACCGCGCCGGCCGGCGCCGCGGACGCAATCCCGGCGCCACCGGCCGAGCCCGGCGCCACGGCCGGCATCAGGGCCGGCTCTGGGCCGCCCCGCGCCCCGCGCCGTGCGCCGCGCGCGATCGATGCGCGCAATGCGTGGCTGATGTACTCGCTGATGCGCGACGTCATCCGCCGCGGCACCGGACGCAAGGCCCGCGTGCTCGAACGCGGCGATCTCGCCGGCAAGACGGGCACCACGAACGATCAGTACGATGCGTGGTTCTCCGGGTTCAGCCCCGACCTCGTCGCCACCGCCTGGATCGGATTCGACGAGTTCCGCCCGCTCGGACGGCGCGAGACGGGCGCAAGCGCCGCGCTGCCGATGTGGATCGCGTACATGAGGGAAGCTCTCGAGGGTACGCAGGAGAGAAGCGTCCCGCCGCCCGAGGGCATCTTGACGGTGCGGATCGATCCGGCCACCGGGGATCTGGCCGGTGCATCGCACGAGGGGGCGGTGTTCGAGAGCTTTCGAAAGGAGCGGGTGCCGTCGAGACTCGCGGAACGCGCATCCGGGGGGGAATCGGAAGCCACGGCGGTGGCCGAGAAGCTGTTCTGACGGCGGCGTCCCGCGGTGGTAGAGCCCGTCCTCCAGGTGGCGGTGCCGGCGCCGGTCCGGCGCCGGTTCGACTACCTGCCCCCGCGACCGGGATGGACGCCGCCGGTGCGCCCCGGCGTGCGCGTGCAGGTGCCTTTCGGGCGCACCACCGTCATCGGGGTGGTGGTCGGCGTCGCCCCGACGAGCACGGTGGATGCGGCGCGGCTCAAACGGGTGCGCGACGTCATCGACGCCGAGCCGCTGCTCGATCCGGCGATGCTGAAGCTGCTCGTCTGGGCCAGCGGCTACTTCCAGCATCCGATCGGCGAGGTCGTCACCGGTACGTTGCCCAGGCTCCTGCGGCTCGGACATGCGCCGGAGACCGGGCGTAGCGTGCGCTATGCGGCCACCGCCGCCGGTACGCGGGCGTTCGCCGAGGGAATCGCCAGGGCGCCGGTCCAGGCCCGCCTCCTCGGCCTCATGCTCGCCGCCGGCAGCGTCCCGGAGACGGCCCTCGCGGCCGAGCACCGGGACTGGCGCCGGCCGTTGCGCGCACTGGTTGCGAAGGGCCTGGCCGAGGTGCGCGAAGACCCGCCGCGGGCCGGCGGCGCCGGCCGGCCCGAGCTCAACGCCGACCAGCGGCGCGCGGTCGTCGCGCTGCGGGAGGCCCTCGGGACGTTCCGCCCCTTCGTGCTCGAAGGCGTGACCGGCAGCGGCAAGACGGAAGTGTACCTGCGGGTGATCGAGACGGTCGTCGCGCTGGGGCGCCAGGCGCTGGTGCTCATTCCGGAGATCGGCCTCACCCCGCAATTGCTCGCCCGCTTCCATGCGCGGCTGTCCTGCCGCGTGGAGGCGCTGCACTCCCGACTCTCCGACCGCGAACGGCTCTCGGCGTGGACGCATGCGCGCAACGGCACCGCGGACGTGCTGGTGGGGACGCGCTCCGCGGTGTTCGCCCCGCTGGCGCGTCCGGGGCTCTTCATCGTCGACGAAGAGCACGATCTCTCGTTCAAGCAGCAGGACGGGTTTCGGTACTCCGCGCGCGATCTCGCGGTGGTGCGTGCCCGGGACGCGGGAACGCCGGTGGTTCTCGGCAGCGCGACCCCCTCGCTCGAAGCAATCGACAACGTACGGCGCGGGCGTTACCGCCTTCTCACGCTGCCGCATCGCGCCGGCGGGGCCTCGCCGCCGCGCGTCGACGTGGTCGATCTGCGGTCCCGGCCGTTCGACAGCGGCCTGTGCGACGTGCTCATCGAAGCGATCGAGCAGACGAAGGCCCGATCGGAGCAGGCGCTCCTGTTCATCAACCGGCGTGGGTACGCGCCCCGGCTGATATGCCATGCGTGCGGCTGGATCGCGGATTGCGAGCGGTGCGATGCGCATCTGGTGTTCCATCGCGAGGACGGGCGGCTGCGCTGCCACCACTGCGCGTCGGTGCGCTCGCCGATCACCGAATGCCCCGGGTGCGGCTCGAAGGACGTGCGCCGTCTCGGGTTCGGCACCGAGCGCGTCGCGCGCGCCCTGGAGTCGAGGATCGACGGCCTGCGCGTCGCCCGGATGGACCGCGATGCAACGCGCCGCCGCGGTGCGCTGGAAGCGCTGCTCGATCGCGTGCATGCCGGCGACGTCGACGTCGTCGTCGGCACCCAGATGCTCGCGAAAGGACACCACTTCCCGAACGTCACCCTGGTGGCGATCCTCGACGCCGACGGCGGGCTGTTCGGCATCGACTTTCGCGCCTCCGAGCGCATGGCCCAGTTGCTGCTGCAAGTCGCGGGACGCGCCGGCCGCGGCGACCGCGCCGGCCGGGTGCTGCTCCAGACCCACCACCCGGATCATCCCCTGTTGCGGGTGCTCGTGCTCCAGGGATACCGGAAGTTCTGCGAGGAGGCGCTCGAAGAGCGCCGTAGTGCCTGCCTGCCGCCGTTCGCCAGCCTCGCCCTCGTGCGGGCCGAAGCATTGCAACGCGACGCACCGTTGTCGTTCCTCCGCGACGCCGGGGCCTGCGTGAGCGAGCGCCCACATCCCGGCGTCTCGGTGCTCGGACCGGTGCCGTCCCCCATGGAGCGCCGGGCCGGACGCTACCGCGCGCAGCTTCTCGTGGACGCCGCCTCGCGAGCCGCGCTCCAGCGCTTCCTGCCGGGATGGATCGCGGAAGTGGAGGCCCTGCCCTCGGCGCGCAAGGTCCGGTGGTCCGTCGACGTCGATCCGCAGGAGATGGCCTGATCCGGATTGGGCATTTTCGCTCTTGGCAGGAATTGCCGCCGGAGCACGGTGTCGCTCGACAACCTCCGGCGCGAGCCTCCACCCCGGTGGGACCGGGACGCCGGATCAGCCGAGCGAATCGGTCTTCACCCGCCCCTCGGGCAACCCGCGTTCGAGCAGCAGGCGCCGGCAGGCATCGGTGAACCCGTCGGGTCCCGCGATGTAGACGTCCGGCGCATCCGCGCCGCCCGGGAGCGGAGCAGGATCGGAGGCCGCCCGGATCACCCGCGCCGCCAGCGTGCGCCACGGCTCCCCGCCATCCGGCGTATCGACGAATCGATAACGGAAGTCGTCGAGAGCGTCGGCCCAGGCGCGGCAGTAGTTGTGGCGATACGGGAGGCCGCGTCCCAGGACCGCCCGGACGAGACGGATGGGCACGTCGAGCTCGAGATTGATCGCGTGCTCGATCAGGCTCTCGACGGGCGCGAATCCGGTGTCGCAGGCGAGGAAGAGCAGTGCCCGCGAGGAGCCGTCGTCGAGCACGAAGCGCCCGCCCGGCCCTTCGACGACCGCGCCGGCGCCGTGCCGGAGCGCCCCGAATACGAGCTCGGCGAAGGGCTCGCCGGGGTCGCGGCGAACGTGGATGCGCAGGTTCACGGCGTCGCAGGGACAGCTCGCGAGCCACGATTCGCGGGACGGCCCGTTCTCGAACCGCACCTTCACCCGTTGGCCGGCGAGGTAGCGCAGCACCCGTGCGCGCCGGATCCTGAAGTGCACGACCACGTGATCGTCCGAAGCGGGCTCGACCCGCACCACCCTCGCCCGTACGCGCTGCGGTGCGATGTCGTCGACTCCCGCCGCCTCGGTCGACTCCACCACGAGGGCGCTGCGCGGAGCCACCGAGCAGAGCAGCGCGTACCCGGCCCGCTTCCCGGCCTCGGGGATGACGTAATCGTGGAAACGGATCCGCTCGACCTCGCCGGCGACGATCCGCGCCCGGCACTCCCCGCAGCTTCCGTTGGCGCACCCGAACGCCGGCGATCGCCCCGCCCGCAACGCGGCTTCGAGGACGGTCTCCCCCGGCTCGGCCTCGAACCGGTGTCCCGAGGGATGCAGCTCGACGGTGAAGGACATTCGGAAGTGGCCTCGTCGCCGGACCGCGCCGCGTGACGCCAGGCGGGCCGATCTTCGCCGCACCACCACGCGGACTTCAAACCTCGAGTTTCGGGATTCAAAATGCCTGTATCAGGCGATGGATTCCCGCTTTCGCGGGAATGACGGCCAGCCTGAAAGCAACGCGTCTCGCTGAAATGACGTCATTCCCGCGAAAGCGGGAATCCATTTCGGTCAGCGAATCCCGAAACTTGAGTTCAAACGCATCGCCCGCGCCGTCCCGGCATTGAAGGAGAAGATCTTTCCCGGCCGGCTCGGGGCTGCGGCCGGCCCCGGCCGGGGAAGGCCCGGTCACGCGATTCCCGTCCGGTTCGGTCCGGCCCGGCCCGGACCTCATCCGAATGGGAGTATTGCCGGATGCCTGCTCGGTCCTGGGGCTGCCGATCACCTCCCGAACCGGACCTTATCCGAATGGGAATATTGCCGGGCGCTGCACCCGACTCCTAGACTTGCCACACGGGACTTGCCGCACGGCGGGAGCGTCTTCGCCGCCGAAGCGCCGACGTTGCCGAAGACTGGAATTCCGTTGGCCGGAGGATGGAGTGGACCACAAGCTCTACTACGACGCGGTGCATCGCATGCAGAAGGCGAACGTCGACCCGGAGTACGTCCAGGGATGGGTCGGCGGGTTCATGGGGAACCCCAAACGCGAGGAGCAGCGTATCACCGAAGCCTACGAGGCCGGGTACGCGGCCGGTGAGAGTGGGGAAACGGAGGGGTTCGAGCAATGGCGGAGAGGATGAACCACACGCGCTCATGGTCGTCTTCAGGCCGTCATCCCTTGTGATTCCCCGTCATTCCCGCGAAAGCGGGAATCCAGGGACTTCATGATTGAAGTGGACTCCCGCTTTCGCGGAACCTGCCCCCGGCTCGATCGAGGCAATGACGGGCTTTTTTATGCAACAATCGGAGTCAATCTTGCCGGACACGAGAGGAACCCGCCGTTCGGAAGATTGTGACGGCATTCATGGCCTGCGATGATCCGCCCTGCCCGGGACGCGCCGGCGGGTGCTGCGCCGAGGCATCCGGCGGGTATCGGACGGAGCGGCCGGTCGGCTCGGCGGCGTTCGCGCCTCGTTGCGGATGCGGCCCCGGCCAATGAGCCGCGGAGACGATCTCATCATGGGCAAGCTCCCAGGAGACAGGCTCCCCAGGGATGGAATCCCGGGGGGCGGACCCACAGGAACGGTGCTGGCCGCCGCACTCGTAGCGGCCCTTGGCGGAGGATTGGGCGCCGCACCGGCCGCGGTCGCGGCGTCGGCGATCGAGGAAGGGAAGAAGATCGCGTTCGACCGCCGCAAGGGCAACTGCATGGCGTGCCACATCATGGCCGGGGCCACGCTGGCGGGCACCGTCGGACCCCCCCTCATCGGGATGAAGGCGCGTTTCCCCGACAAGACGAAGCTGCGCGCCCAGATCCGGGATTCGACGCAGATCAACCCGCAGTCGCTCATGCCGCCTTTCGGGCGGCACGAGATCCTCACCGAGGACGAGATCGACAAGGTCGTCGAGTATGTCCATTCGCTCTGAGCCGCCGACGGACCGGCGATCACAGGGCAGGAGGTACGCAACCATGACCATGGATCGCAGATTCTTCGTTCGATGCCTGGGCGCCGCGGCCGGATTCCTTCTGCTCCCGCTGCGGGCGCTCGCGGCGCGGCCGGACTCGGCATTCGAATCGACGTCCACGGACGACGCCCTGGCCGAGCTCTACGGTACGTCCGCCACCACCGAGTCGGGGAAGATCCGGATCAAGGCCCCCGACATCGCCGAGAACGGCGCCGTCGTCCCCATCACCGTGAAGTTCGACGTCGCGAACGCCGAATCCGTCAGCATCTTCGTGGAGCACAACCCTGCCCCCCTCGCCGCGTCGTTCAAGCTGTCCGGGAGCTCCGGCGGACTGGTTTCGACCCGGATCAAGATGGCGAAGACGTCTCCCGTGCACGCGGTCGTCCAGGCCGATGGCCAGCTCTACCGCGCCGGCAAGGAGGTCAAGGTCACGATCGGCGGTTGCGGCGGCTGAGCCGGCGTACCCACGAGGTCAACGAGAGGGATTGAACGATGGCACGCAAGATCAAGATTCGCGCGAGGGAGAAGAACGGCGTGGCGACCGTCAAGTTCCTGATGAAGCACCCGATGGAGACCGGACTGCGCAAGGATCGGAAGACCGGGGAGAAGATCCCGGCGCACTTCATCCGCGACGTGACCGTCTCGCTCAACGGATCGGAGGTCATGACCGCATACCTCGGGCCGGGGGTATCGACGGACCCCTACCTCTCCACCGAGGTCATGGGCGCGAGCAAGGGCGACACCGTCACCGTGGCCTGGGCCGACAACGTGGGCGAGCAGGCGAGCGCGGATGCGGTGATCAAGTAGGCCCCGCGATTCTTCGCGACACCCGGGCCGGGAGGCGAACCGGAATGCGTGAAACGAAGCGCGGAAAGCGCAGAGCCGGCAGGACGCGAGCCGCGGCCGTCGCGTTGCTCGGCTCGATTTTCGTCCTTGGCCCCGACGGCGCCCGGACGGCGCCGGAGGACGACTTGAGGGCGTTCCGGAGCTTCTACGAGCAGCGCTTCCCCGACACGCCGTTCGAGGATTTCGCGAACGGGATCTACTCCATCGACGAGAGCCGCCGGGAGGAGTGGGAGCAGATGGAGGAGTTCCCGCAGTACGAGTTCGACGTCGACGCCGGGGAGGAGCTGTTTCACGAGCCCTTCGCCAACGGCAAGGGCCTCGCGGACTGCTTCCCGGACTACGAATCCGGCATCCGGCAGAACTATCCGTACTGGGATCGGGAGCTCGGGGAGGTCGTCACGATGGAGTGGGCGATCAACCTGTGCCGTGAACGCCACGGGGAGAAGCCGCTCAAGTACTACCGGGGTCCGCTTGCCCGGATCTCCGCCTACCTGTCGTTCCTGTCACGCGGCAACGTCATCGACGTGAAGGTGCCCGCCGACGATCCGCGTGCGCTCGCCGCCTACGAGGACGGCAAGAGGTTCTACTACTCCAGACGCGGACAGCTCAACTTCTCCTGCGCGTCGTGCCACGTGACCGCCGTCGGCAAGCTCCTGCGGGCCGAGCTCCTCGGCCCCGCCCTCGGCCAGGTCAGCCACTTTCCGGTCTTCCGCAAGACCTGGGGAGAGATCACGACGCTGCACCGCAGCTACGCATCATGCAACCGGCAGTTGCGCGCCGCGGCGTTCAAGCCGCAGAGCCGGACCTATCGCCACCTGGAGTTCTTCCACACCTACATGAGCAACGGGATCCCGCTCAACGGACCCGGGGGCCGGCACTGATGGCGGGCACGAGGTGGGGGGCCGGGAACGGCTGGCGACGCTTTCTCGCCGCCGGAGCCGCGGCCGTCGCCCTTGCGGCCGGTACGCCGCACGCCTTGGCGAGCGACGAGGCGACGTTCAAGGCGGCATTCGAGGCCGCATTGGCGGCCCGCAGAGCGGCCGAGGACGCCGGCTTCGAGTGGCGCGATACCAAGAAGCTCCTCCGCCAGACCAGGAGCCTCGCCAAGAAGGGCGAGTACGCAAGGGCGGTCGAGCTCGCACACCGGGCCAGGCGACAGGGCGAGCTCGGGGTGATGCAGGCCAGGGAGCAGGAGACGGCCTGGAGAGCGGCGGTACTGAAGTAATCCCCGGCCACCCCGGTTGGCCGGCCGGTGGAGCCTGCCGCTTCATCGGCCATACCCGGCTCGTGGGCGAGACCTTCCGGTCCATGAACGGCAACGACAATCGCGAAAGAGAGCTCCGACACGCTCTTGCAACACCGAACGCCGCCGCTTGACGTACACACGCGACAATCGACGCAACTATCGGGTCACCCTTGCCTCGTACCCCCCACCCGCATAACCGGCCCCGCGCAACGCCCCGGTGATCTCGTCGAGGATCTCGGGGTCGTCGATGGTCGCCGGCGTCTTCCACTCCTCCCCGTCCGCGATCTTCTGCATCGTCCCGCGCAGGATCTTGCCCGAGCGGGTCTTGGGGAGCCGCTGCACCACCGTCGCGGTCTTGAACGCCGCGACCGGACCGATCTTCTCGCGCACGAGCTGCACGACCTCGCGGCAGATCTCTTCCGGCGCACGCCCGCAGCCCGCGTTCAGCACCAGGAAGCCGAGCGGGAGCTGTCCCTTCAGGGCGTCCGCGACCCCGATCACCGCGCATTCCGCCACGTCGGGGTGGGAGGCGAGCACCTCCTCCATCGCGCCGGTCGAGAGCCGGTGCCCGGCCACGTTGATGACGTCGTCGGTGCGGGTCATCACGAAGACGTAGCCGTCCTCGTCGATGAAGCCGGCGTCGCCGGTCTTGTAGTAGCCGGGAAACTCCGCCATATACGCCTCGCGGAAGCGCTGCTCCGCATTCCACAGGGTGGGCAGGGTGCCCGGGGGCAGCGGCAGCTTCACCACCAGGGCGCCGATCTCGCCGGCCGGCACCGGCGCGCAGCGCTCGTCCACGGCTTGCACGTCCATCCCCGGCGCGGGCATCGCGGGCGAGCCCTCCTTGACCGGCAACGCCTCGATGCCGATGCAGTTCGCGCAGATCGACCACCCGGTCTCCGTCTGCCACCAGTGGTCGATGACCGGGACGCCGAGCTTCGATTGCGCCCACCGGAGGGTGTCGGGGTCGAGCCGCTCCCCGGCGAGGAACAGGGTGCGGAAGCGCCCGAGGTCGTAGCGCCCGATCAGCGCCCCCTCCGGGTCCTGCTGCTTGATCGCGCGGAACGCGGTGGGGGCGGTGAACAGCACCGACACGCCGTACTCCGAGAGCACCCGCCAGAACGCGCCCGCGTCCGGGGTGCCGACCGGCTTGCCCTCGTAGACGATGGTGGTGTTGCCGTTGAGCAGCGGCGCGTAGCAGATGTACGAGTGCCCGACCACCCAGCCCACATCGGACGCCGCCCAGTACACCTCCCCCGGCTCGACGCCGTAGATGTGCTTCATCGACCACTTCAGCGCCACGGCGTGCCCGCCGTTGTCGCGGACCACGCCCTTGGGCTGGCCGGTGGTGCCGGAGGTGTAGAGGATGTAGAGGGGATCGGTGGCGGCCACCGGCACGCAAGCGTGCGGCTCGGCGCCGCGCATGGCCTCGGCCCAGTCCACGTCGCGCCCTTCGACCAGCTCGCATGGAGCCAGCCTGCCTTCCTCCCGCCCGCGGTCCCGCGTAGCGGAACCGCCAGGCGACCGTGCCGGCAGCCGCCCTTCCCGCTGGAGGATGACGCAGGCGCGGGGCTTGTGGGCGGCCAGCGCGATCGCGCCGTCGAGCAACGGCTTGTACTCCACCACCCGGCCCGGCTCGACCCCGCACGACGCCGAGACGATCGCCACCGGCGTCGCATCGTCGATGCGCACCGCCAGCTCGTTCGAGGCGAAGCCGCCGAACACCACCGAGTGCACCGCCCCGAGCCGCGCGCACGCCAGCATCGCGATGATCGCCTCGGGGACCATGGGCATGTAGACGATCACCCGGTCGCCCCTGCCCACCCCGAGCCCGGCCAGCACACCGGCGAAACGCGCCACCTCGTCGCGCAGCCCGGCGTAGGTGTAGCGGCGTCTGGTGTCGGTGACGGGGCTGTCGTAGATGAGGGCCGCCCGATCGCCCCGGCCGTTCTCGACGTGGAGGTCGAGCGCGTTGTAGCAGGTGTTGAGCTCCCCGCCGGTGAACCACCGGTAGCTCGGAGGGTTCGAGTCGTCCAGCACGCGCTCCCAGCGCTTCGTCCAGTGGACGGCCTCGGCCGCCTCGGCCCAGAACGATTCCGGGTCCGAGAGCGAGCGCGCGTGCACTTCGGCGTATCGGCTTGACATTCGGCTATCCCCTTCTCGACTCCGCGGACGTGGGCTCGATGGTAGCCCGCGCCGCCGCGGCGCAACAGACCGCCCCGCACCGGAGCCGGACTGCCCCACGGCGCCCGATCCGTGACGCAAGCGTCATGGCGCCGGCTGGTTCGCCGGGGCATTGAGGCAGCAATGGCAAGGGACTACTGTTTCCTTACATTCTCTCAGGGATCTCGCCATGCTCGCCAAGCTGACGACCAAGAACCAACTGACCTTGCCGAAGGCGGTGCTGGCCGCGTTTCCCGAGGCAGAGTATTTCGACGTGACCGAGGAGAACGGCCGCATCGTGCTGGCCCCGGTGCGTGTCACCCGGGCCAACGCCGTCCGCGCCAAGCTGGCCGACCTCGGCCTGACCGAGGCCGACGTGGCCGAGGCGGTCGCCTGGGCCCGCCGGGCTGGATGACCCGCCCGCGCCTCGTCCTGGACACCAACGTGCTGGTCTCGGCACTGGTGTTCCCCACCGGCTCGACGTCCTGGCTTCGCGCCGCATGGCAGTCGGGGACCGTCCGGCCGCTCGCAAGCCACGAGACCACCACCGAGCTCATCCGCGTACTGGCGTACCCGAAATTCCGGCTGGGCAAGGACGAACGCGACGATCTGCTGGCCGACTACCTGCCTTGGTGCGAGACCGTCGTGGTTCGCGATGTGTCCGCCGTTCCGGACTGCCGGGACCCGCCATGACCACGCCTTCCTGGCGCTGGCCTCGGCAGGCCGGGCAGACGCACTGGTGACCGGCGATGGAGACCTTCTGGCGCTCGCTCTGGCATTTCCGATTCCCATCCTCTCTCCCGCTGCGCTCCGGGAGCACTTGAGCGACCCCGCATCCCCGCTGTCCGGGACGGTCCGCGCCCATGAGGATTGATTCAATCCAGATGCGGCACCGGGATGGTCGCCGCTTCCGACCGAAGCACAAGCACGTTCGAGCGCAACCCCTGCACGCTTCGACAGATCGGTCGCCTGACGCAGGGCAACCGCATATAAAATCACTGTCCCATCAATACCTTATCTCGGAAGCCATCGTTCAATGCCGCCCGGATACGCTTCTTCCTGACGCTGATCTTCGCCGACTCACGCTTCAGAAGATTGACCGCCACATGCCGAATCACTCCCATATTGTGCGGTGCATTACCCCGACGAATCCGACTCTCGTCTTCCCGAAACGTCACATCCAATCTCCAGTGCAGCTCATTCTCGATTCCCCAGTGTGAACGCACCGCTCGCCCAAATGTCTCCACATCTTCCAGCGACGTAATGTAGTACCGTTGCTCAATACTCACACGCCCATCACTCCAGCGCTCCGACTCCACCATCCCGACCGCTCTCAACCCATTCCACTTCTTCACACAAGACAACGCACCCAGGTCGGTGGACAAATAATAGCTCCTGGACTCTACCCGTCCGTGACCATCCTCCGCCGTCTCGTCGTTCTCAATCCCCTCACACTCGAAATCCCTCTCCCGTGCCGCATCAAAATACCTCCGAACTTCCCTGTTCAATTGCTTCTGGTTCCCCTTCACCGCCAACACGTAATCCCCTCCCCCTTCCTTGACCTGCTTCGCTATCGCTCGTTGGCATCCCATCGCATCCAGCGTCACGATACACCCCGACAATTCCAGCTTATCCAGCAGCTCCGGCACCGCCGTGATCTCGTTCGACTTCTCCTCCGTCTTCACCTGCCCAAGCACCACTGCATTGCTACACGCCCAGGCACTCACCATATGCAACGCCTTCATACCCCGTTTGCGGTCGTGGGAACGCCTCTGCGTCTTCCCGTCCACTGCAATAATCTCACCATCACTCAACTTCACGACATCTTCCATCCAGCTCATGAAGCAGTCCTGAAAACCCCTCATCGACAGCGCCGAGATGATTCGTGCAATCGTGTCGTCCACCGGGACCCCATTGGCCAGCGGAACATAGCGGCGAAGCCACTCCAGCTTCGTGCGCCCAAATTCTTCGATGTCACTCCATCCCTCCGCGCCACTGACCACCGCACACACGCACAGGACGATGACATCAATCAACTCATGCTTCTTGTTTCTATCGACTCGCGGATCCTCCAGCTTTGAGAAATGCTCGATCAAACTTGCAGGGGCTGTCGTGTTCATTTCTTGCCATCTCCATCTCCTTGATGAAGACGCCATTAGATCACAAAACTTGTTGATGTCAATACATTTTTAGTGATCTTGCCCTGGGCATCGGGCCGATTCTGAAAACTGAAGATCTCCGTTATGAGCTACGCGACGGCGTCTTCAAACGGATCGCCTCGCGCGCCTGCGAGCATCCGGACGAACGGCACGTTCTCATCATCGACGAGATCAACCGGGGCAACATCGCCAAGATATTCGGGGAGCTCATCACCCTGATCGAGCCGTCCAAACGGTCGGGCGCCGAAGATGCGGCGGTGGTGACGCTCCCTTATTCTCAGGAGCCATTCGGCGTTCCGGGCAACCTGTACCTCGTCGGGACGATGAACACCGCGGATCGGGGCATCGCGCTCCTGGATACGGCCCTGCGGCGGCGTTTCGACTTCATCGAGAAGATGCCGGACGTGCGCCACGTCGAAGAGGACATCGGAGGGGTTGACGGCCAAGCCATGCTGGAGGCCATGAACGAGCGGATCACGGTCTGCCTGGATCGCGAGCACCAAATCGGCCATACCTACCTCATCGGCGTAACGACGATCGATCGTCTCGCAGAAGCCTTCCAACGCCGCATCCTGCCGCTGCTTCAGGAGTACTTCTACGACGATTGGGCGAAGATCCAGAGCGTGCTGAACGGAAACCCGTTCATACGCGAGCACGAGGTCGGCGCCTTGATTCAGGATGCCCCGGAACGGCCCGTGTTCGAGCTGCTTCCGCAAGACGACGACCAATGGAAGGACACCGACAGTTACCGGCAAATCTACGCTGGCGAACAAGCCGAAGCCTCCGATTGACATGCCGGTCTTCAGGGAACACGAACGGCTGTCGGATCTCGACGAGGCGGAGTACGCGGACCTCTATACAGCTACGGCAGGAAGTTCGGCTGTGCCACGGTGGCTTTGATATACCCACGAACGGCCAAATTCCATTCGCCTCTGCGGTACGAGTTCAACGACAAGGTGGACGGCCAGAAGCTGGAGCTGTTCTGCTTACCGTTCGGCGTCGTGGAGCCCGGTAAAAGTGTCCGCGAAATCATGGATCGGCTGACCGACCGATGACGACGTTCGCGAAACGGGCAGAGAGCGTCACCAATTCATCTCGTGCCGGGAAAGCACCGCTGCAGGCGATCGCATACCTGCGGATGATTGGCAAACACCGTCATCCACACCGACCAGAAGCCAACCGCCCGCGCGAGCCTGATCACCAAGTCAATGTCAGCACCTTCTTCGAGCTTCTTCCGCGCGAACTCGGCTTGGCCCCATGCTGATCGGCGCTTGCGCCATCTCGGATCCTTCGCGCCTTGATCGTCTATCGGGAGACGACCGAGCCCGACAAGATCGAACAGATTTGCCGCCTTTGTCCGAACCGACCCGGGAGGATCGGTCCTTACCTTGACGATTCCATCGGGAAAATACTCGAAGGCCGCCTGGGTATCGTCACGATCCGGCCAGATGTGCCCGTCCCGTGACGTGTTCCGATCCTTCTTTATCGAATTGCAATTCCTGCACCCAAGCAGAAAATTGGACCATTCATCTTCCAAATCGGGCCGATGGCTCCTGGGAACGACGTGTTCGACATGAAGATCTCCCGGGCGTTCGCAATAACTGCAATACTCGCCGAGCCTCCTTGACAGATCAGCCTTTGCCTTGCCGTACGGGTGAAACCTCTTGGGATTTTCGGCATCATCCAGAGGCCACGGACCTCGATCAACCCGGCGCATGGTTCGGTCCAATAGCGAGAGCTTCCACCGTTCTCCGTCACAGGATCGTTACAGGCCGTTTGCCGTCCGATGCAGGCGCAGGAATGCGACATACGCCGGGTTATCCGCAAAAGGCTCCTCAAGCCGATCGAGCTCTTCGCGAAGCTCCCTGGCCGTTTCCGAACCTCCTGCCTCACCGGCGTTCTCGATGGCACCGTAATATCTCTGCGCTGCGTCTACCATTTCCTGGAAACGCCTGCTGCGTTGAGGCTGCTCGACGCCCATGATCTCTTCCGCGACGTCCTCGATACTCTGCTCAGCCGGTCTCTCGGGTTGGTATTCTTCCCTGTCCAGATTGATCACGCCACCCAGGTTCATCGATTGGACGATAAAGGGAGAATGGCTGGTAGCGACGAATTGCAGTCGTGGGAACGTTTCGCTCAAATCCCGTACTACCCCGCGCTGCCATCTCGGGTGGAGGTGCAGATCGAGCTCGTCGATCAGCACGATGCCGGGTGTTTCGACGGGCGCCTGTCCATTCAGATGCGGATTGAGCTGGGAGCAACGCCTTGCAATGTCGGCGGCGGTGGCCGCCATGCTTCGTTGCCCATCGCTCAGAAGCCGGAACGGAAAGCGGATGTTGTCGTGGAATTCGACGACGATGTCGTCCTCTTCGAAATCG
Source organism: Gammaproteobacteria bacterium (assembly GCA_965204915.1). Lineage (GTDB taxonomy): Bacteria > Pseudomonadota > Gammaproteobacteria > HK1 > HK1 > HK1. Next base: position 2,987,999 of record OZ242023.1, read on the forward strand.
AAGCTGGCCGCTACGGCGCCTTCGACGCACTTGGCGATCGCCCTGTAAACGGCGTCGAGTGTCTCCAGGCGGCTACCCCGTTGAGCCTGGATGAGAGCGAGGCGTTTGGTCCAGGCAACCAAATGCCGTGCGGAAGACGTCGGGGTCAGGCAATTCTGGTAACCCGCATAGCGTGAACCCTGTCTGGCCGGCTCCAGCTTTCCTCCGGCCCTCAGTCGCTGCTCGACCCATAACCGGCTGGTGCCGTAGTATCCGATGAAGGGAAGCACGACGCCTTCGTCGTTCCTGTTCCGGCGGACGAGACTGTCCATTGCATCGCGGACGGCTCTCGTCCCTATGCGCGTCGTCCGGGATTTGCCGGATCTCAGTTCGCGTGTCCACTCCAGATCGACTTCCTCGATCGAGCCGCTTGCCGTGATACGGGTCGGGTAGTGCTCCTCGATATATCCGATCTCACCGGCCTGCCGGTACGTACGACGCACCTCCTGGCGCTGGATGAATCTGCTCGGCGCATTTGGAACCGAGCTTGATGCGGCGCCTAGTGCGATTGCCATCGCGTCGAGGACCGCCGTCTTTCCGGTCGCGTTCGCGCCAATCAGCAACGTGAATCGTTCGTCGAAGAAGAACGTCCGGTCTTCGAAGCACCGGAAATTCTCGATATGGAGGTTGTCTATGCGCATCGGTGCAACTCCACTCGCGGCTCGCCGTTGCCGCTTGAATTATCCTGCCCTATGCACTTCGGCCTGGACAGCTTCCCGCCTTCGCCTCTGTTTGGCGAGCTTTGCCTGTCGTTCGCGTTCCTTCTTGTCCAGGCGGCTGCCTCGTGTCCTTACCTGCATCCAGCCATCACGTTCAATCGTCTCGATCAATCCGCTCTTCGATATCGTGGATCGGCGTAAGGTGATGAAGCTCGAAGCTCGATCCCCAGACATCCACCTCATCTTCTTCGATCGCCCATCCGCACGCTTCGCACCTTTTCGCCGCGCGCACCGTTCCACAACTCCAGTTGAACGATCGGGCACCAGCAGGCGGTTCCGGCCTTCAGCGCCGCTTCGACACGGCCACGGGCGGTCGGATCACCGTCCGGACGCAGCAGATGGATCCATGATGATGTATCGATCGGGATCAACGCACCGTCACTCCTGTCGACGCTGCGTCTGTAGCTCCTCCACCGTCATCAGATCCGTGCAGGTGCCGGCGTGCTTCACGAGATCCATCATGCGGCGGCGCCGATTGAAATCGGTGACGGCCATCACCACGGCTTCCCGTTTGGTCTTTGCGCGGGTGAAGCGCATGGCATCCGAAAGCTCGTCGTCCGGAATATCGATTGTCGTTTTCATGAAGTCAAAGTAACGGTTGTCTGATCCGAAAGCGACCAGCATTCGCATCGCTCGGCAGGACGCCTACTCCTCGAACGGAATCGGGTCGCAGGTCCTTGCATCAGGACATCACCGGGACGACCGATCCGTCGATATCCGCCGGCAGGCCCGGCATCTCGCCCGGACACGCGGTCGCGCTGGAGGATGACGCAGGCGCGGGGCTTGTGGGCGGCCAGCACGCGCCGCCTCGGCCCAGAACGATTCCGGGTCCGAGAGAGCGCGCGCGTGCACTTCGGCGTATCGGCTCGGCATTCGGCTATCCCCCTTCTCGACTCCGCGGACGTGGGCTCGATGGTAGCCCGCGCCGTCGCGGCGCAACAGGCCACCCCGCGCCGGGGGCCATGCGCAGATCACGGACAGGCCGGCTCCCCCGGCCCGGACGGGATGCGAAGCGAAGGGGACGATGTGCGTGGACGGCGCCGGCCTGTCCCGAAGAGGTGTCCTCGGAACCGGGCCTGTCAGCGCGGGTGGAGTGGACCGAGCGCGCGTCCGGGCTGCCATGTCCCGAAGAAGGCGCCCTCAGAACTGAATCTGCCAGATACCCGTGGCCTGCCTGGCCATCCAGCTCTGGCGCTCACGAATCGTGTCCACGGTCCAGACGGCATAGTCCTGCGCCAACTTGCGGGTGGCCAGGAAGTCGCTCGCCTGGAACACGGGCCGCTTCTCGTCGAAACCCGCGTTGCCCAAGTCACGATTCGGCGCCGTTCCCAACAACGCGAGGTTGCCCAAACGGTACGTGAATGCGTCCCGTTGCCGATCGTCGAACTGCTCCCAGCCGGCCCCTGGATTCTCCGGCAATACGTGCTCGATGCCGTACCTCGCGCTCTCGAAATCCAGACTGCCGCCGGACAGATGCTCCTCGATCCGGAACAGGATGAAACGCACGACCTTCCTGTTGCGGTTGCTGGTCGTTCGCAACGTCTTGTCTGCAAACGCGGTCCTGAATTCCCCATCCGACGGGTACACCGGACGCAACGCCCCGATCGCATCGGCCACGCCGGCGATACGACCCGCGGACAGGCCGCGGGCGATGCCGTTGTACAGCATCTCCTGCTCGTTGCTTTGACGGCCGCATATCACGTTGTAGCGGAAAGACACCACCGCTATCGCCCGAAGGAAGCGTTCGAACCCGGGTCGGTCCTCCTGCTCGAAGCGATCGAACGCCGCCAGCAACACGGCGAGCGGCTGGCGCACGTTGAACATCTGCAACTGCGCCAGACCGTCGCGTTCCCGTGGTGTCCAGAGGCCGTCCTCCGGGCTGCGCAACGCCGCATATACCCGCGCGCGCCGGTCCATGTCGCGGATCAACGCGAACGCCCCGGCCTTGTCCCGGACCTGACCGCGGATGGTCTTGAACAGCTCGAGCTTCCGCACGAGCCTGTGACGGGAGTTCCAGAATACGCGAAGAAATTCAGGGAAGCTCTCGCTTCCGAGGAACCCGATGACGTCCTCCCAGCGGTTCTCCAGGGTCCTGATCTCCGATTCGTGCGCTCCTTCCCTGGAGATCAGGGAAAACAGGTAGTTCTTCAGCAGATCCGTCGCGGACAGGCGTACGCCGCGTGCATTCAGGGTCTCGAACACCGTGAACGCATTCAGCTCGTCGGTCACCGTGATCACGGTAAAGAACAGCTTGTCCACCGCGGTGTCGACGAAGCGCGCCACCGCCTCGCCGTCATTGCCGCAGCGTTTCCCGATTCGATCCCGGAACCAGGCAAAGGCTCTGCGCAACAGATGCTCCGACGCCTTCAAGCCCCGCTGCGGCAGCCGTTCGAGGGGCACGAGGTAGTTCTGGTAAAAGCCGTCGTCGTGCCGGTTCAACGTGAGCTTGGAGCGCAGCACCAGGCTCACCGGGTCCAGGTAACCGATGTAGTTCGCGCGCAACTGCCGGGCGCGCAGGAGCTGCGGATCCTCGGGGTCTTCCGGCGCCGCCAGATCCGTCAAATGCGAGATCGCCGCCAGCATCAACAGGCTCAGCGTCGTCATGCGCTGCTGCCCGTCGATGACGTCGAACTCCCTGTTGTCCGCCGACTGGAGTACGAGGTAGCCCATGTAATGGGCCGGCTCCGGATCCTCCCCGAACAGCCCGACGACGTCCTGCCACAGATCGTCCCACTCGTCGGCGCCCCAGGAATAGTCGCGCTGGAACGACGGCACCCGGTAGCTCAGCCCATTGCCCATGAGCTGTCGGAACGTGTTGTTGGTCGTGTTGAAGTTCATGCGTGGAGCGCCGTCGGCCACTTGGTTTCCGAATCCGCATCGCCTGCTCCGGCTCGCGACCGGTGAGCGTCGGCGGGGCGGCCCCCGATCCGGGCGTGAGCATGTAGCTCTGCGCAAAACGTTTCCTGATCACCACTCGAGCCAAGCGCAACTCGAGTAGCCGTTCCGGCATCGGTGGAGTCCGAAGCGCCACATGGACAAGCCTCGGAATGATGCCCCTCCTCATTGGTCTCGACGGCGGCCACGAAAGGGGTCTCGGCCGGCGCCTCCCGCCCGCGCTTCGCTCGACGTGGAGCAGCGGCTTGTACTCCACCACCCGGCCCGGCTCGACCCCGCACGACGCCGAGACGATCGCCACCGGCAAAGTGTAGACCCCGGCAGCTCGAACGGCAGCGTCGTTGCGCGTACCGGTCACTCCACCCTGTTCGAGCTCGGACCGGCACGGACAACATCCCCGAAGGGCGCGGGACGGAACGGCAAGACGGCGTCGCATGGCGGAGCTCCCGAACCTCGGTCCGGTTGACCCTCCAGGAGCCTGGGCCGTAAAAATATCGCGGTGGCACAACACGCCTGTACGTTGCCTGAAACAAGATTTTCCGCGTGATTTCTCATTTCAGTGCGCTCGCGCGCGTGAAAACCGGCTGAAAACGGGGGCGTTTTCTTCCGTGGGCCTTCTGCGGCACAGGCTCCTCTATCTCCGCCAGGCTCCTCTATCTCTGCACAGTGACAGTGGTCTTGATCGATTGGATTTGGTCGGTCGGCGCAGGCGGGACACTCCACCGGAGTTCGGTGCGACCATGCCCAGGCGCCGCCTGAACCGGTCATAATCTCTGTGCAGAGGTACCAGGGGAGGCGGGATCGATGCTGTTGCGGCATCTGCTCGGCCACGAGCGCGGCGGCCTGATCCTGCTCGGCACGCTGGCGGTGGCCGCGGTGGCCGTTCCGGCCGCCAACCTCCTGGTGCCGGAAGAGTCCGTCTTCCACGTCCCGACCTACACCGTCACCCTGCTCGGGAAGTACCTCTGCTACGCGATGCTGGCGGTCTCCCTCGATCTCGTCTGGGGGTACTGCGGCATCCTGAGCCTGGGCCACGGCGCCTTCTTCGCGCTCGGCGGCTACGCGATGGGCATGCACCTGACGCGCCGGATCGGCGACCGCGGGGTGTACGGCCATCCGGAGCTCCCCGACTTCATGGTGTTCCTGAACTGGGACGCCCTGCCCTGGTACTGGCTCGGCTTCGACCGGTTCTGGTTCGCGATGCTCATGGTCGCGCTGGTCCCCGGCGCCCTCGCCTTCGTGTTCGGCTGCCTGACGTTCCGCTCCCGGGTGAGCGGTGTCTACCTCGCGATCATGACCCAGGCCCTGACCTATGCCCTGATGCTGGTCTTCTTCCGCAACGAGACGGGCTTCGGCGGCGACAACGGCCTCACCGGCTTCAAGGATCTCCTGGGCGCCAGCCTGCAGGCCGACGCCACGCGCGCCGGCCTCTTCGCCGCCTCCGCCGCCGCGCTGGCGCTGGCCTGCCTCGCCTGCCGCTTCGTGGTCAGGTCCAGGCTCGGCCGGGTGATGACCGCCATACGCGACGCCGAGGACCGCGCCCGGTTCCTCGGCTACCGGGTGGAGCGCTTCAAGCTGGCGGTCTTCACCGCATCCGCGGTACTGGCCGGCATCGCCGGAGCGCTCTACGTCCCGCAGGTCGGCATCGTCAACCCGAGCGAGTTCCACCCGCTGAGCTCCATCGAGGTGGTGGTGTGGGTGGCGGTGGGCGGGCGCGGGACGCTCTACGGCGCGGCCCTGGGTGCGGTGGTGGTGAGCTACGCCAAGACCACGCTTACCGCGGCGCTGCCGGAGCTGTGGCCGTTCGTCCTCGGCGCGCTGTTCATCCTGGTGACGCTGGCGCTGCCGCGGGGCATGGCGGGCCTGTGGAGGGGCCTTCGGACCGCGGGGGCGGGAGGGCGCGGTTCGGGGCGGGGGCCGAAGCCGGACGCCGCCGGCCCGGCGCCGGGCCCGGACGCTTCCGGCCCGACGCCGGCGCCCGCGCGGGAGGCGCGGCAGGATGGCTGAATCCCCCGCCCGGGAACGGGAACGCCACGGAGAGCCCGCGCGCCGGGGCTGGCTCGATTTCCGGCTCGGAGATCGGGTACGCGAGGAGCCGATCGGCACCGCCTCCGGCCCCATCCTCCTCCTCGAGGACCTCACCGTGTGCTTCGACGGCTTCAAGGCCCTCGACGGCTTGTCGATGCACGTCGAGACCGGAGAGCTGCTCTGCATCATCGGCCCCAACGGCGCGGGCAAGACGACGATGATGGACGTCGTCACCGGCAGGACGCGCCCGGACACCGGCAGCGCGCTCTACGCTCGGCGCTTCGATCTCACGCGGCTCTCGGAGCCCGAGATCGCCGCGGCCGGCATCGGCCGCAAGTTCCAGCAACCGACGGTGTTCGAGAACCACACCGTGTTCGAGAACCTGGAGCTCGCCATGCCCGCCGACAAGCGGGTCTGGCCCACTCTGGCCGCGCGCCTGGACGGCGAGCAGCGCGATCGGATCGAGTCGGTGCTCCACACCGTGGATCTGGGCGACCATGCGGGCGATCGTGCCGGCGCCCTCTCCCATGGACGGAAGCAGTGGCTGGAGATCGGCATGCTCCTGGTGCAGGATCCCCTGGTGCTGCTGGTCGACGAACCCGTGGCGGGCATGACCCGCCGCGAGTCCGAGATGACCGCGGAGCTTCTGATCCGCCTGGCCGGCGACCACTCGATCGTCGTCGTGGAGCACGATATGGACTTCGTGCGCTCCATCGCGCGCCGCGTCGTCGTGCTGCATGAAGGCCGGATGCTGGCGCAAGGACCGTTCGAGACGGTGCAGGAGGACGCCCGGGTGAGAGAGGTCTACCTCGGCGTGTGATGCTGGAAATCACCTCGCTCAACCAGTCCTACGGTGGGAGCCACACCCTCCGGGACGTACACCTGGAAGTGCCGGAAGGCACCTGCGCCGGCCTGGTGGGACGCAACGGCGCCGGCAAGACCACCCTGCTGAAATGCCTGATGGGGCTGCTGCCGCCGGACTCGGGCTCGATCGTCCGGGGCGGGGTCGACCTGCTGCGCGAGCCGGCGGAGCGGCGGGCCGCGCTCGGTATCGGCTACGTGCCCCAGGGGCGGATGATCTTCCCGTTGCTCACGGTGGAGGAGAACCTGCGGGTCGGCCTCGGCGTCCTGCCGAGGAGGAGGCGCTCGATCCCCGATCTCGTCTTCACGCTCTTCCCGGTTCTGAAGGAGATGGGCCACCGCCGCGGCGGCGACCTTTCCGGCGGCCAGCAGCAACAGCTCGCGATCGCGCGGGCGCTGGCCACGGCTCCGACCCTCCTGATCCTCGACGAGCCCACCGAAGGGGTGCAGCCGAACCTGGTGCACGAGATCGGCGACGTCATCCTGCGGCTCAACCGGGAGCTCGGCATGACGGTGCTGCTGGTGGAGCAGAAGCTGCCCTTCGTGCGCCGGGTCGCCAGCCGTGTCTCGATCATGACCAAGGGCGCGGTCGTCGCCGACGGCGGACCCGACGTGCTCACCGGCGATCTGGTGGAGGCGCATCTGGCGGTGTGAGGGCAGCCGTGCCGCGATTCCTTGCGAGCTCGCGGAAGGCCGTTCGCAGGACCGGTTGCACCGCCCCGGGAATCCCGGGGCGGTTCGCTTGACCTTGGTTGGCGCCTGTAGGATTCTTTCCCCTCTTCGCCGACGGGCTTTCTCCAGCCGGATTGTCCACCGCGCGGCGCCCTGCCTCACGGCATGGCGCGGGGGGCGGTATTCGCAACGGGCCATGCTCTTGCGGAGAGCGGCCCCGGCCAGCAGGAGCAGCAGGACGCATGAGCAATGGGCCAGACACCGCAAGGCGCCGCTTCCTCACCGGGGCGGCGACCGTGGTCGGGGGAGCCGGAACGGTTGGCGCGGCATGGCCGTTCGCCTCCGCATGGCAGCCGAGTGAACGCGCCAAGGCGATCGGGGCGCCGGTCGAGGTCGACGTCGGCAAGCTCGAACCGGGCGCCCGGTTGACGGTGAAGTGGCGCGGCAAGCCGGTGTGGATCGTCCGGCGCACCACGGAGGCGCTCGACTCCTTGCCCGCGCTGGACGGGACGGTGCGCGATCCGGCATCCGACGAGCCGCAGCAGCCCGCCTACGCCCGCAATCCCCACCGCTCGATCAAGCCCGAAATCCTCGTGCTGGTCGGGCTGTGCACGCATCTCGGCTGTGCGCCGTCCTACGTCAGGGAGGGTGAAGGCAACCTCGGCGCGGACTGGAAGGGTGGATTCTTCTGTCCCTGCCATGGCTCCCGGTTCGACTACGCGGGCAGGGTCTACCAGGGGGTGCCGGCCCCGCTGAACCTCGAGGTGCCGCCCCACATGTACCTGAGCGACAGCCGGATCGTCATCGGCGAGGACGAAGGGACGGCGTGATGAGCTCCCTGCTGGCCTGCCTCCTCGAGTGGACGGACGCCCGGTTCCCGGCCTCCAGGCTCTGGAACGAGCACCTCGCGCGCTACTACGCGCCGAAGAACTTCAACTTCTGGTACTTCTTCGGCTCGCTGGCCATGCTGGTGCTCGCCATCCAGATCGTCACCGGCATCTGGCTCGCGATGTTCTACAAGCCGGATGCGAGCCTGGCCTTCGAGTCCGTCGAGTACATCATGCGCGACGTCGAATGGGGATGGCTCATTCGATACATGCATTCGACGGGCGCCTCCGCATTCTTCATCGTCGTCTACCTGCACATGTTCCGGGCCCTGCTCTACGGCTCGTACAAGGCGCCGAGGGAGCTCATCTGGATCTTCGGCATGCTCATCTACCTCTGCCTCATGGCGGAGGCGTTCTTCGGATACCTGCTGCCGTGGGGACAGATGTCGTACTGGGGAGCGCAGGTGATCATCTCGCTGTTCGGAGCATTGCCTTTCGGCATCGGCGAGGCGCTGGCGCTGTGGATCCGGGGCGACTACGTCGTATCGGATGCGACGCTGAGCCGGTTCTACTCGTTGCACGTCGTCGGCATCCCGCTCGTGCTCCTCGGCCTGATCGTCGCCCACATCATCGCGCTGCACGAGGTCGGCTCGAACAATCCCGACGGGGTGGAGATCAAGAAGGACAAGGACGCGAACGGCGTTCCGATGGACGGGATCCCGTTCCATCCCTACTACACGGTCAAGGATCTGTGGGGGGTGGGGGTTTTCCTGGTGCTCTTCGCCATCGTGGTCTTCTACGCGCCGGAGTTCGGCGGGTGGTTCCTCGAAAGCGCGAACTTCGTGCCGGCGGACCCGTTGCAGACCCCCGAGCACATCCTCCCGGTGTGGTACTTCACGCCGTACTACGCGATCCTGCGGGCCATCCCGGACAAGCTCACGGGGGTCGTCGCGATGTTCGCGGCGACGCTGATCTTCTTCGTCATCCCGTGGCTCGACCGCCATCCGGTGAAGTCGGCTCGATACCGTTCGAAGCTGTTCAACCTGCTGCTGATCCTGTTCGCGGTGACCTTCATCGTCCTCGGCTGGCTCGGCACCGAGCCGCCCACGCCCGGAAAGTCCGAACTCGGCCTGCGGCTGGGCGAGCTGTACTTCTCGTTCTTCCTCATGCTCTGGGTCTACTCCAGGGAGCGTACCGCCCGGTTCCGCTACGGGCTGTTCGCCGGGGTCGTCGTGCTGCTGCTGATCTTCGACTCCATCCGTTACGACGAGGCAAAGAAAACCCTGATGATGTGGAGTGCGCTGCTGCCCCTCGGGTACTACGTGGTGTTCCTCCTGCTACCCGTGCATACGCGCCTCGACGAATCGCGCACGGTGCCGGAGAGGGTGACGTCGTGAAGCGGATCGTGATCGCCCTCCTGCTCTCGGCCTGGGCGGCGGCGGGATGGAGCGCCGGCGGCAGCCTCGGTCTCCTGACCGCGAGAACCGACCTTGAAGACGTCGCTTCGCTGCAGCGCGGCGCCGGGCTCTACGTGAACTACTGCCTCGGCTGCCACGCGCTCTCCTTCATGCGCTACGACCGCATGGGACGCGACCTCGGCCTGACCGACGAGCAGGTGGGCGGGAACCTGTTGTACGCGGCGGACAAGGTCACCGCCCCCATGACGATCGCGATGCGTCCGGAGGCGGCCCGGAGGTGGTTCGGTGTCGCGCCGCCGGACCTGTCCGTCATCTCGCGCGCACGCGGCCCCGACTGGCTCTACTCGTACCTCGTGACGTTCTACTCGGACTCGAACCCCTCGCGGCCCTTCGGCGTCAACAACGTGGTGTTCGCGGACGTCGGCATGCCACACGTCCTGGCCCCATTGCATGGCCGGCAGGAGTACGTCCGGGGAGAAGCGCCGGCGGACGCGAAGGAGATGCATGCGCTCGGCCTCGCCGTGGACGGTGACGACGTCCTCGTCCGCAAGAGCGCGACGATGCCCGACGGGAGCCACGTGGCGGTGGTGGACCGGTTGACGGTGACCGAGCCCGGCGAGATGGCCCCCCGTGAGTATCGCCGGGCGATGCGGGATCTCGTGAACTTCCTGGTCTACGCCGGCGAGCCTTCCCGGATCGAGCGCCAAGCTCTCGGATTCTGGGTGGTTCTGTTCCTGATCGTGCTTGCGCTGCTCCTGAGAGCCCTTTACAAGGAGTACTGGAAGGATGTCCATTGACGGCGTGGACCGGTGCACGGCTCCGGTCCGGGCGCACCGGTAGCGGGACGTCAAGCTGATGATCCATGAACGATCTTGATTCCGCTCTGCTCGCAAATCGCCGCTCCGTCATGTCGCTGTACTCCGACCCGACGGATCCCGCGAGCCATGCGGTGCGCTTCGTGCTCGCCGAGAAGGCGATCAACGTCGACATCCACCATGTGACGATGGACGACAAGCCGGAGGATCTGAACCACCTGAATCCGTACAACGACATACTGACCCTCGTCGATCGCGATCTCGTCCTGTACGAGCCGCAGATCATCATGGAGTATCTCGACGAACGTTTTCCGCACCCGCCCCTGATGCCCGTCGATCCGGTGGCGCGCGCCAACAACAGGCTGTACCGGTACCGTCTCCAGCGCGACTTCTATACGCTGCTCCACGATCTGGAGCACGGCGGGAAGGCGGTCTCGAACGCCGCGAAGAAGAGCTTGCGCGATCATCTGTCGACCCTCGCGCCGATCTTCGCGCAGAAGACGTACTTCATGTCCGACGACTACTCGCTCGTCGACTGCTTTCTCGCTCCGATCCTGTGGCGCCTGCCCGCCTATGGCGTGCGCCTCCCGGCGCACGCGAAGGCTCTGCAGACGTTCGCCGAAAGAATCTTCGAGCGTGAGGCATTCACGCAGAGCCTGACCGAGGCGGAGTACGAGCTTCGCAGCGACCGGGTGTGATACGACTTCGATCCGTGCCGGCGCGGGACACATGCGGCAAGGCGGGCGCGACCCCGCTCCCTTTCCCGGCGGGGGGTCCGCGGCCGGCGCAGGCGCCGCCGTCGCGCCGGCGGGAAGCGGACTCGTCATCGGCCCGGATTCCGACGACGTCCCGGATTGGAACGATACGTCGCTCCGGCGGCGGGCAGACCGTGCCGTGAGCACCGGCGTATCCGAGATGACGTCGAGTCGCCCGTATCTGCTGCGGGCGGTCTACGAGTGGATCGCCGACAACCACCTGACCCCGCAGATCGTCGTCGATGCGCAACAGGAGCACGTCGAGGTGCCGTGCGCCTATGTTCGTGAAGGAAGAATCGTGCTCAACATCTCCCCCACCGCGGTCCGCGGACTCCGTCTCGGCAATGAACGGGTGGAGTTCAGTGCCCGCTTCGGCGGGACTCCCTTCGACGTGGTGGTCCCGATCCGTGCAGTGCTCGCGATCATGGCTCGCGAGAATGGTACGGGGATGTCGTTTCCCGATTCGGGCGACGGTGATCGGCCACCTCCGGTACCGAGGAGCCGGCCCAGCCTCAGAGTAGTGAAGTAACCCGTCGGCGGAGGCGGTAGATGGAGGCGATGCCCGCCGGCCCACCGCATCCGGCATCCCCGATCACTCCCCGATCACTCCCCGATCACTCGATGTACTCCATGACCTTCACGACGCGCCGGACGCCGGTCACGCGCCGTGCGACCTCCGTTGCCCGATCGGCCTCCTCTTGCCTGAGCAGCCCCATGAGGTAGACGACCCCCGCCTCGGTGACCACCTTGACCTGCCCCGCGTTGATCTCCCTGTCCCCGAACAGTGCGGCCTTGACCTTGCCGGTCACCACGGCATCGCCCGCCCGCGCCAGGAGGGTGCTGGGCGCCTTGAGCGCGATCTCGTTCTGCACGCCTCGGACTCTGGCGATGTTGCGCGCGATCTCGATGATGCGGGTGCGCAACGATGCACCGGGCGCTTCACCGGTCAGCAGCACGAGGCCGTTGAAGCTCGTCGCGTTGACGTGCGTCTGGCTCGACAGGCCCTCGTCCTCGCTGATCGCCGCGAGCACCTTGAGCTCGATGAGCTCGTCGTCGATCACGGTGCCGGTGGTACGTCGTTCCTGGGTGGCTACCGCGCTCACCGCACCGATCGCGCCGGTTGCCGATCCGGGCAGGAGCGTAGCGGCGCAACCCTGGAGCACCGGAACGCCGAGCAGGCAGAGCGCGATGCCCAATGTCTTGCGGACTTTCATGTTGTCGGTCCTCCGAACGATCCGGCCCTCTTCGACCCCGCCTGCGACGGCCCGCCGCACGTACCGGCCACGATACGCCCGAGCGGCTACGCATCGAAGGCGCTGCGAACCCACTCGATCGTCGCGCTCCGGGCCGGCCCGTCGATGGCCACCACGTCGAACCTGCACGGACGGTCGTCGCCGATTCGATGCACCATGAGAAAGTGCTCGGCCGCCGCGACGAGACGTGCCCGCTTGCGCGCATCGACGCTGTCCAGCCCGCCCCCGAACGCGCGGCTCGTGCGCCGGCGCACCTCGACGAACACGAGGGTGTCCGCGTCACGCATCACGAGGTCGATCTCTCCGCGCCGGCACCGGTAGTTGCGGCTGACGAGCATGAGACCGCGCCGGGCGAGAAAGCACTCCGCGCGCGCCTCGGCGTCGCGCCCGGCCGCCCCCGGCCTACCGGACCGCCGATGATTCCGATGGTTCAACGACGGTGCCGTCCGGTTCATGGGGCGCGGGAACTCCTCCCGCGAAACGGGTCCACGTCAGCCGCCGCACGATTCGGTGATCATCGCCCGCGGACAACCTTCCGGTGTGTCCGTCGAGGCTTGCGAGCCGATCCCCGGTGATGCGCCGCAGGCCGATCGCGAGCCGGTAGGCGTCGGCCCCGAAGGCGTGGAGCCGCGGGAGCCTCGAGCCCCGCTTCCCGAGCGCGGCGACGATCCGCTCGCGCAGGAGCCGATCCGGTCCCGACGGCGCCACCATCCACGGCATGTCGCCGAACACGACTCCGTCGAGGTCGCGGTCGTTGGTCGGATCGGGCACGCCGGACCAGACACGGGAGGTGGCGTAGACCGGCAGCTCCCCACCGTGGTGGAAGGCGAGCTGGGGCATGAACTGGCGGGCGCCGGCGGGAAAGGCGGCCATGAAGATGAGGTCCATATCCTGCCGGCGGCGCGGCTCGTGCCCCACCCTGCGTCCGATGACGCCCATCAGGTCCCGCGCGCTCTGGTGGCTGCGCGAGATGCCGAGGACCGCCGCGATCGGCTCTCCGACCTCGGCCGCGTCCGGAGGCAGGACGCGACGATCGAGCAGGATGCCGCCGAGCCGCTCCCATTCGCCGGCGAAGGCCCGGTAGACCCGTTCACCCCATGCGCCCTCGCGAGTGAACGCGATGGCCTTCGTGAATCCGCCGATCCACGCCTGCTCGGCGGCCTGCCGCGCTTCCGCCTCGGGCGCGAGGGTGAAGTGGTAGAGGCCCGGCACGGTCCGTTCCGGTCCGCACTCGGGCACGTTCCCTGCGCCCAGGGGCGCGGTCTCGTCGGTCTCGTTCAAGGCCAGGGTGGTGACGAGCGACATGTCGCCACACGCAAGGACGGTGACCGGGCCACGGCGAAGCGGACCGACCACGAAGTCCGCGCCGGCTTCGACCGCACGCGCATAGACGACGTCGACCGCTTCGAACGTGGTGTCGTGGACCTCGACGGCCGGACGCTGTGCGTTCGCCGTATCCGCATACCACGCAGCCAGAAACCCGTCCCTGATCGCTTCCGCCGCCTCGGCGAAATCTCCGTGAAAGGGCAGCAGCAACGCGATACGCGTCGGTTGGCGCACCGATTCGCGCACTGCGCCGAGCATCATGGGGACGATTTCTCCGTTGGCGGGATGGGCGGGGAACGTGGCTTGCCACCGCGTCAACGCGCGTTCGAGGGCGGTGGAAGAGGATCGATGCTCTTCGGAGACGGCTGCGAGGCGAAGCCAGCCGGCCAACGCGCCGGTCGCGAACGGCAGCGCCCGCTCCCGCCGGCCGCGACCGGCGCGGGTGAGTGCATCCCACAGCGCGCTGTGGTTCGCGGCCCGGAGGGTGTCGTCGGCGAGCACCGCGTCGAGCGCGACCCGCTCCTGCGCCGCCTCCATGAAACGACCGGTATCTTCGTAGGCGCGGGCCCGGAGCAGATGGAGCTTCGTGGCGGACTCCGGACCGAAACGGCCCACCGGAACGTTCGAGAGCAGCTCGATCGTCCGCTCCGGCGCACCCTGCCGCAACGCAAGGTCCGCCGACAGCAGATCGCGTCTCGGCGTCAGCTCCTCGGCGAGGGTCTGTCCGGCAAGCTCATCCATCAGCCCGGCGGCATGGTCCGGCCGTCCGACGTCGAGAAGCAGCGCGACGGCTTTCAACATCAGATCCTGGGCCGCCGCTCCCCGTGCATCGCGTGACCGGGCAGCGTATTCGTTCGCGGCCTCCACGTAGCGGCCATTCGCGACGAGCTCGAGTGCCGTCGTCTCCGGATCGGCCTCGACCGGTCCGCGCACGTCCGGGCCCTGGCACCCTGCAAGCACGGCGGCCAGCATCACGGCGACGGGAATCGCTCTCATTGGACCGTTCGGCTCATCTGCGTCCTCGCGTCGCGGACCGGTGGAACCTCCGGACGGACGGCAATCCGTTTCGACGGGATCCCGCTTGCGCCGCCACCCCGGCGCTGCCGCACCCGGCCCGCGCGCTACGGACATGCGGCGGTGATTCTGAAGCATTCGCCTCCATGGGGCCAACCCGCCCTTCGCCGGGCGGAGGACGCCGGCGTGACGTCCTCTGCTCCACCTCCCCGGTCGATGCCGTGCCCGTCCGCTACACGTTGCCGGCTGCGGCTACACTGCGCCCGGGCTCGATCATGGTGGAGACTCCGGACTTGGCGGAGCATGAGGCACATGGCCTGCTGTACGTGGTGGCGACCCCTATCGGGAATCTCGACGATCTCTCGGGGCGCGCGTGCACGGTGTTGCGCGAGGTCGATACGGTGCTCGCCGAGGATACACGGCGTACGAGGACGTTGTTCGAGCGATACGCAATCTCGACCCCGACCCGGGCCTTCCACGAGCACAACGAACGCGAGCGGACCCCGGGGATCCTCGCCCAGCTTCTGGAGGGGAAGCGCTTCGCTCTGGTCAGCGATGCCGGAACGCCTCTGGTCAGCGATCCGGGATACGTGCTGGTGCGCGAAGCACGCTCGCATGACGTACCGGTGCATTGCGTGCCGGGGCCGAGCGCGGTCATCGCGGCGCTCAGCATCTCCGGGCTCCCCACCGGCCGATTCACGTTCGAGGGGTTCCTGCCGGCACGCCCATCGCGAAGGGTTCGTGTATTGGAGATGCTCGAGAGGGAAGCTCGGACGATGGTGTTCTATGAGGCCCCGCATCGAATCGTGGAGGTGCTGGCCGATCTCCTTGCGGTGTTCGGAAACGATCGCGAAGCGGTGGTCGCCCGCGAGATCACCAAGCGTTTCGAATCGGTCTACGCGGGACGGCTCGGCCATCTGCTGGCCCAGGCCCGATGCGGCCGGCTCCCCGCCCGCGGCGAGATGGTGCTGATGGTGCGCGGGAGCTCGCCCGCGCCGGCCGACGACGAGGCGACGGACGCGGTGCTTCGGGCGATGCTCGACGAAGGGGTTGCGGTGAAGAAGACGGCGGCGGCCGCGGCGCGGCTGACCGGACGATCCCGCAACGTCCTGTACCGCCGCGCGCTGGAGCTCGCGGCGGCCCGCGAGCGGGATGGACCCTGACCGTCGCCGGGACCGCGGCTCCCTCCCCTGCCGGCCGGCGTCTCCCGCCCGCATTCGAGGCACGCACCCGGTCCAGCGTCCGGACCCGTTCGATCCGTAGCGTCACGATCGTCCTCCGATGATCCCGGACCTCGCGCTACAGGCTCGCTTCTCGTTGGATTCAGCCCTTCCGTTCATGCTCACATAGCATTGGACAGTTCTCCTCCAGTCTTTTCCAATACGAAGATGAGCCTGAAGGTGGGAGGTAGAAGGAGCCGTAGTCGGAGTTGGGAAGTGAGTGAATGGAAGGGCGATGTTGAAGTGCACGAAGGACCTGTGCAAGCCCTGATCGGTCCGGAATCCGAAGGTTGAGGCGGCGGCGATAGGACAGACGAGCGGTCGGAGCGGTGGGAAGGGGATCGCCCCAGGGAGGTCCACCGCCCGGGCATGGTCGGGCGGTGGGGTTGCGCGGGTGGGATGGGAGGTCAGGCCGCAGCGCTCCAGGTGCGCCCGATGGTGCGGAACAGTGCGTCGCGGGCGTCGTTGAGCGCGTGGGCGGCGTCGAGGTCGCTGACGGCGTGAGCGATGGCGTCGAGCTGGTCGAAGGTGACGCCGGATTTGAGGAAGCGCTCGGCGTGGTCGAGGGACTTGAGCTTGTCGTAGGGGGTCATCACGTCGCGGTCGCGGTAGCGCTTCGTGACCCGGCCCTTGGCGTCGAGCGTATCGGTGGGGAACAGGCAGGGGCGGTGGTAGTTGAGGAAGGGGGAGAGCACGCGCTGGGTGAACTCGTTGACCACAGGCGCGAAGCGGCGCGGGAGATGGCCGTGGCCGAGGTGCTTGCGCACCACGCTCGCGTTCTTGCTCTCGGCGAGAGCGTTGTCGTTGCAGTGGCGGGGACGGGACTTGGTGAGCTCCCCGATGCGCAGCTTGTTGAGCAGGGCGGCGACACGGTGGTTGATGTACTCGGAGCCGTTGTCGGCGTGAATGCCCTGAACCACGAAGGGGAACGCCTCGATAAGCCCTTCGAGCACCGGCAGCAGGAAGCGCTCGGAGATGGCCTGCACGGTCCCCACGAACTGGAACTGGGTCACATCATCGACCATGTTGATGTGGTAGACGCCCTTGGCCCCGTCGTGGTCGCCCTGGTGCACGGTATCGACACGCACATAGCCGGGCTGGCCGCCCGGCTGGGGCTTGCGCCGCTGCCCGATGGCGTTGTGGGTCGCCTGGGTCTTGCCCACCACCGTGCGCCGGCGCCGATAGGTCACCGAGCGGCGCAGGTTGTACAAGTGACCGTTCGACAGCCTCGCCAACCGCTCGAACCGCCCATCGCCGAACATCTCGTACTGGCGCCGCATCAGCGCCCGCGTCGCCGGCCCCGACATCTGGCCCATCGCCGCGTCCACCACCGCCAGCAGCCGAATGTCGGCCCGCGTGTAGCGCCGCTCGAAGGGATGCGCCGGCGCACCACCGCGCCGGTCCTCGATGCGCCCGGTCTCCCGATGCTGGCCGATCAGCCGGGTCAGTTGCGCCCTCGACAGCCCCGTCACCTTCGCCAGGTAGCGCCGGACCAGCCCCTTGTCCGACTTGCCGACCTGCCCGTAGTCCAACCGCACCAGCGCCCGGCGCACGAACTCGTAGACCGACCCCCGGTCGGCCCCCGTGAAGTCCACCGCCTCGCTGCCCTCGACGAAGGCGCGCACCTGGTCCAGCGTCCGGACCCTTTCGGTCTGTAGCGTCACGATCATCCTCCGATGATCCCGGACCCCGCGCTACAGGCTCACTTCTCGTTGGATTCACGTCCTCCCTTCAGGCTCATGTCTCGTTGGACAAGACTCCTCCTGGCCGCTCCGGCGCTCCCATGTCACACTGTGCGGAGCGGGAGTCGGCCGGGCAGCCGCTGCTCCGAGCTTCGGGGTAGAGGAAAGTCCGGGCTCCGCAGGGCAGGGTGCCAGGTAACGCCTGGGGGGCGCGAGCCCACGGACAGTGCCACAGAAAACAGACCGCCTCGTGTCCCGATGGGCACGCGGCAAGGGTGAAAAGGTGCGGTAAGAGCGCACCGCGCCGGTGGCAACACCGGTGGCAGGGCAAACCCCACCCGGAGCAAGACCAAATAGGGGAGCGGATCGCCAGCCGGCGACGAGGCGTGGCCCGCGCTGCTCCCGGGTAGGTCGCTACAGGCGTACGGTGACGTGCGTCGCAGATGGATGGCTGCCTTCGACAGAACCCGGCTTACAGGCCGGCTCCCGCTTCCTCCCGCTCGCGGGCCTTCTCCGGCGGACCCGCCTCCGCCGCCCCATGCCTCCCGTCATCCGGCCCCCCGCACCCATCGGCGGCAGGTCCGGTGGGAAGATGCCCGGCTCATGACCGGCCTCGAAGCCGGCCCGCCGTCACGTATCGTTCGCCGCCGAAGCCGATGAGCGGCCCCCCTCCGAGCGTCCCCACTACCCCCACCATCGTTTCAGGACAAAAATAATCCATTTAATATCAATCAATTACTTCAACTCTGGTCCTTCTCTGCCCACCGCCTCCCCCGGTCCCCTCCCCGATCGCCGCCGTCGTCGACATTGAGGTTGACGCCTGTCGGCTGGTTTGCGATAGTCGCCCCGTCGGTGGGATGAAGTGGATCGAAGTGGGATTCTGTGGGAAATCGAGGAGGCGGGCGAGTGTTTCGCGGAAGCCATCCGCTCAAGATGGATGCCAAGGGCCGGCTCTCGGTGCCGGCCCGGTTCCACAAGCCGCTCATCGACAAGTGCGAAGGGCGGATGACGGCCACCATCAGCCTGGACCAGCCTTGTCTTTCAGTATACCCGGCTCCCGACTGGGAGGCCCTGGAGGACGAGGTGCGCCGGCTGCCGGCGATGGATCCGAATGCACAGAAAATCCGCCGCCTGCTCGTCGGCAACGGCAGCGACTGCGACATGGATTCCCACGGACGCATCCTCATCTCGCCGGGGTTGCGCGAGTGGGCCGGCCTCGACAAGCAGGTGCAGATGGTGGGGCAGATCCAGAAGTTCGAGCTGTGGGACGAATCGGCGTGGATCCGCCACCGCGAAGAGCTGCTCGCGCAGGTCGGCGGTGAGCTCATGGACCAGCCGTCGGTAGAGATGCGTTCACTGACCAACATCTGACCGGAGTCCGTACCGAGTCGCCCAAGGAGGTCCCAGTGATGCCGGCAGCCGCGGGATGTGCGCGTGTCCGGGTACGCCAGGGTTCCGTTGCCGGACCCACGGGCCGGCATGCGCCACCGTACCCCGGAGACGGATCCGGGCCGACCCCGCGAGGCATCGCCGGTGATGCACCCTCGCACGTCCCCGTCATGCTCGACGAGGTCGTCGAGGCGCTCGCTCCGCGCCCCGGCGGTTGTTACGTCGATTGCACGTTCGGGCGCGGTGGCCACACCCGGGCGTTGCTCGATCGAATCGGGCCGGCCGGCCGGGTGCTGGCCATGGATCGCGATCCGCAGGCGGTGCAGGCCGCGCGCACCCTCGCCCGTTCCGATCCGCGACTCTCGGTGCATCACGCGTGTTTCGGCGAGGCCGGTGACAGGGTGAGGTCCGCCGGCCTCGCCGGACGTGTCGACGCGGTGCTGATGGATCTCGGCGTGTCTTCACCGCAGCTCGACGACACCCGGCGCGGATTCAGCTTTCTCCGCGACGGACCGCTCGACATGCGGATGGATCCGGGCGCCGGCGTATCCGCGGCCGAGTGGCTGGCAGGCGCATCCGAGCAGGCGATCGGACGGGTGTTGCGCGAGCTCGGCGAAGAGCGGGCCGCACGGCGCATCGCCCGCGCCATCGTGGCCGCACGGGAGCGGGCCGGGCCGATCGCGTCCACCCGGCAGCTTGCGGCCCTTGTCGCAGGCGCCGTGTCGAAGGGAGGCGGCTCCCGCCGTGACCGTACCCGCGCGCATCCCGCGACCCGCACCTTCCAGGCCATCCGGATGCACGTCAACGACGAGCTTGGAGAGCTCGCGCGGGGGCTGGCGGCGACGCCGCACCTGCTCGCTCCGGGCGGAAGGCTGGTGGTGCTGAGCTTCCACTCCCTCGAAGACCGCATCGTCAAACGCTTCATGCGGGGCGACGGCGCGGGCCCCGCACCCCCGCGCCACCTGCCCCTCGCCGACGGGCCCCGCTCCACCGGCGCCATGATCCCGGTGGCGTCCGCCCGGCGCCCGCGTGAAGGCGAGGTCGCGGCGAACCCGCGGGCCCGCAGTGCGGTGCTGCGGGTGGCGGAACGGAGCCGGTGATGCGGACCGCGGTCGCCACCTCCATCCTCCTGCTCGCGGTCGTCGCGAGCGCGGTGCTGGTGGTGCGGACGCAGCACGAGCGCCGGAACCTGTTCGTCGAGCTCGATGCAGCCGACGAACGGCGCGATCGGCTCCAGGTCGAGTGGGGGAAGCTCCAGATCGAGCAGAGCACCTGGGCCGCGAACGATCGGATCGAACGAATCGCAGCGGAGGAGCTGCACCTCCACCTCTCGCGGGCCGGTGCAACCGTACTGGTCCCCGTGGAACCGGCGGATTGACCGATGGACGGCCACATGCCCACCAGATCCTTCCTTCCCCGATGGCATCTCGTCGCCGCGTCCGTCGTCGTGCTCGCCGCCGGACTGATATGGCGCGTGGTCGATTTGCAGCTCAACCACAACGCATTCCTGAAAGAAGAAGGCGATGCCCGCCATCTGCGCATCGAGAAGATTCCCGCCCATCGCGGGATGCTCCTCGATCGCAACGGCGAGCCGCTCGCGGTGAGCACGCCGCTCGCATCCGTTTGGGTGAATCCGAAGAAGCTCGTGGATTCGCGTCCGAGGTGGCCGGAGCTGGAGAGCGCGCTCGCCCTGGCTCCGGGTTCGATCGAGAAGACGATCGCGGGGCGGGGCAACCGCGGATTCGCCTACGTACGCCGCCATGTCGATCCCTCCGTCGCCGAAGCGGTCGGTGCGCTGGACATGGAAGGGGTGCATCTGAAGCCCGAGTACCGCCGGTATTATCCGATGGGCGCGGCGGCCAGCCACATCCTCGGGTTCACCGGCATCGACGACGCCGGCCAGGAAGGGCTGGAGCTGGCGTTCGACGACGAGCTGTCCGGCGAGACCGGGGCGAAGCGGGTCATCAAGGACCGGCTGGGACGGATCGTGGAGAACCTGGAGAGGATCCGTCCCGCGTATCCGGGACGCAACATCGTCCTGAGCATCGATCGGCGGATCCAGTCCCTGACCTACCGGGCGCTGCTGCAGGGCGTACAACGCCACCGTGCCCGCGCCGGCTCCGCGGTGGTTCTCGACGTGCGTACCGGAGAAGTGCTTGCCATCGCCAACCAGCCTTCCTTCAACCCGAACGATCGGGGGGATCGATCGAGCCGGAGCTTCCGCAACCGTGCGGTCACGGATCTGGTGGAGCCGGGGTCCACCGTCAAGCCGTTCACGGTCGCGGCCGCGCTCGAGGCGGGGATCGTCCGCCCGGACTCGATCCTGGATACACGGCCGGGTTTCATGAAGGTCGGCCGGCATACGATCTTCGACGTCCGGAACTATGGTGTCATCGACGTCCGGAAGGTCATCAAGAAATCGAGCAACGTGGGGGCCGGCAAGCTCGCCCTGGAGCTGCCTCCCGCCGACCTCTGGAAGACGTTCCACCGGGCCGGCTTCGGGACCTCGACCGGAAGCCGGTTCCCCGGCGAGGCGCAGGGCACGCTGACCGACTCCGCCGGCTGGGGCAACATCCATCGCGTCACCCTGTCGTACGGATACGGACTGGCCGCCACCCCGCTGCAGATCGCCCGCGCCTATGCCGCGTTCGGGAACGGCGGGGCGCTCCCCGAGATCAGCTTCGTCAAGACCGGCGGCATACCGTCCGCATCGCAGGCGATGCCGGCCTCCGTGGCCGCCCAGGTGCTCGCGATGCTCGAGGAGGTGGTCGAGCCGGGGGGGACGGCCCCCCTCGCGCGGGTGGACGGCTATCGTGTCGGCGGGAAGACGGGCACCACCAGGAAGTCGGAAGCCGGCGGCTACAGCCAGGACCGGTACCACTCGGCATTCGCCGGTCTGGCGCCGATGAGCGACCCGAGGCTCTCGGTGGTGGTGGTCATCGACGAGCCCGGAGGCGACGCCTATTACGGGGGCGCGGTCGCGGCTCCGGTGTTCTCGGACGTCGTGGAGGGTTCGTTGCGCGTGCTGGGAATCGCCCCCGACGATCCGGAAATGATGCGAAGCCCCGTGATCAGCGTCGCCGCGGCGTCACCGGCCCCGTCGTCGGAGAAGACCCCATGAGCCTGCCGGTGCCGGCCTGCGACGCCTCGACCTCCCCGAGCCTGGGGATGCTCCTCGAGGGATACGCGTCGATTCCCGCCCGGCTCGACCGGGTGATGACCGCGGTATGCGACGACAGCCGCGCGGTGGCGCCCGGAGCGTTGTTCTTCGCACGCCGGGGACGGCGGGTCGATGCGAGCCGGTTCGCGGGTTGCGCAATCGCATCCGGCGCCGCGGCGGTCGTCATCGAAGGCGCCCCTGCGTCGGTGCGGCTCGACGCCGGGGCGGTGGTGGTCAGAATCCCCGACGTTGCGGGCGCGGTCGGACACGCGGCATCGCGCTTCCACGGCGATCCGTCGGCGCATCTGTCGATTGCCGCGGTGACCGGAACGAACGGGAAGACGAGCGTCACGCATCTGTCGGCACGAAGCTGTGGCGATCGATGTGCGGTGATGGGCACCCTGGGCGCCGGCCCGCCGGAGATGCCGGAGACGGCGGCCCTCACCACCCCGGGGCCGATCGAGATTCATCGCCGACTCGCGGAGCTGCGGGACGGCGGGATCGGCATGCTCGTCATGGAGGTCTCGTCGCACGCTCTCGATCAGCGCCGGATCGAGGCGGTCCGCATCGATACCGCGGTGCTCACCAACCTCAGCCGCGACCACCTCGACTACCACCCGGACATGGAAGCCTATGCGCGCGCCAAGGCGTCCTTGTTCAAGGTACCGGGCCTCTCGCATGCGGTGATCAACATCGACGATCCGTTCGGCCGCGATCTGATCGGCTCGACGTCGCCCGGTATCGAGTCCATCGCGCTGACCCTCGGTGACCGGCGCCTCCCGACCGCCTCCCCGCCGACGGTATGGGGCCGCGTGATCGGGGAAGGGCAGGGGTTGTCGCTCGAAATCGCATCGCCCTGGGGGAGCGGGACACTGGAGACCCGTCTCCTCGGCCGGTTCAACGCGTACAACCTGCTGGCGGCGGTCACGGTCGCCTGCCTTCACGGACATCGGCTCGACGCGGTGCTCCAGCGGCTGCAGGGCACCGAGCCGATCGTGGGCCGGATGCAGAAGATGGGCGGCGGAGCGCGGCCCCTCGTGGTCGTGGACTACTCCCATACCCCCGATGCCTTGCGCAACGCGCTGGCCGCGCTCCGGCCGCTGTGCGAGGGGGCCCTCTGGTGCGTGTTCGGCTGCGGCGGGGAGCGGGACCGCGGCAAACGGCCGCTGATGGCGGAAGCGGCGCAGGCGGGCGCCGACCGGATCATCGTCACCGACGACAATCCCCGCGGCGAGGACGGCGACGCGATCGTCGCCGACGTCGTCGAAGGATTCACCGAACCCGGCGCCGTACACGTCGAACGTGACCGCGGGCGGGCGATCCACCGTGCGATCACCGGGGCGGGTGCGGCCGACGTGGTGCTGATCGCGGGCAAGGGGCACGAGGTCAGCCAGGAGTGCAACGGCGCCAGGCTGCCGTTCAGCGATACCGCGGCGGCACGCCGTGCGCTGGAGGCATGGCGGTGATCCGGATGCGCCTCGGGGAAGCGGCCGCGGCGCTCGGCCTCCGGGCGGCCGGGGAGGACGTGGTATTCCACGGGGTCGGTACCGACTCGCGTACCGCCTCCAGGGGCGCGTTGTTCGTCGCGGTGCGCGGGCCGAAGTTCGACGGGCACGACTTCATCGGCGACGCCCGCCGGCGCGGCGCGGCGGCGTGCCTGGTCGAACGTGCACCGGGCGGCTCGATGCCGTTCGTCCTCGCGCGCGATTCGGTGCGGGCGCTCGGCGAGCTCGCGGCGGCGTGGAGGAGCCGCTTCCGGGATCTCCTCCTGGTCGGGATCACCGGAAGCAACGGCAAGACCACGGTCAAGGAAATGACCGCCGCCATCCTCCGGATCTCGGGTCCGGTCTGCGCGACCCGCGGCAATCTCAACAACGAGATCGGCGTCCCCCTTACGTTGTGCGATCTCGACGCCGGGGATCACGCGGCGGTGGTCGAGCTCGGAGCGAACCATCGGGGCGAGATCGCGGCGCTCACCACTCTGGCCCGGCCTTCGGTGGGGGTCGTCACCCAATGCGCGCCGGCGCATCTCGAAGGGTTCGGGAGCATCGAAGGGGTGGCCCGCGCGAAAGGGGAGCTGATCGAGCACCTGCCTGGCGATGCGGTGGCGGTCATCAACGCCGACGACCCGTACGCGGGGTTGTGGCGGAAGCTGGCCCGGGACCGCCGTTGCATGTCGTTCGGCACCGGCGCCGATGCCGACGTGCGGGTGCGATCGGAATCCTGCGCGACGGGAAGGCGCGTCTCGCTCGATACGCCGGCAGGGGAAGTGGCGATCGAGCTTGCGCTTCCCGGTGCGCACAACGCGCTCAACGCCGGCGCGGCGGCGGCGGCGGCGATCGCCGCGGGCGCGAGCCTCGATACGGTCCGGGAAGGTCTCGCCGCGGTGCGGCCCGCGAAGGGGCGCCTGGAATCGAAGCGCGGCCCGCGGGGCGCCGAGATCATCGACGACACCTACAACGCCAATCCCGCCTCGCTCCAGGCCGGACTCCAGGTGCTCGCAGCGAAGCCCGCGCCGCGCTGGCTCGTGCTCGGAGACATGGCCGAGCTCGGGGTCGACGGCGCGAGCCTCCATGCCGAAGCAGGCCGTCGTGCGAGACGTCACGGGGTGGAGCGGTTGCTCGTGGTGGGAGAGCTCGGGGTCGAGGCGGCGCGTGCGTTCGGCGGCGGTGCGACCCACTTCGAGGACCGCGCCGCCCTGGTCGAACGGCTCCGCGAGGAGCTGCCGGACGGTGCGACGGTACTCGTCAAGGGGTCCCGGTCGATGGCGATGGAACGGGTGGTGGACGCCATTGCGGAGAGGGCGCACTGATGCTGCTCGCCCTGTCCGAATGGCTGACCGCGGAATACGGTGGATTCAGCGTCTTCCGGTACCTCACCCTGCGCGCCATCCTCGGGGTGCTGACCGCCCTCGCGATCTCGCTCATCATCGGACCGTACATGATTCGCGGCCTCAGCCGGTCGCGGATCGGCCAGACGGTGCGCGACGACGGCCCGCAATCGCATCTCTCCAAGACGGGCACGCCGACGATGGGCGGCGCGCTCATCCTCGTCGCCGTCTCCGTCAGCACCCTCCTGTGGGCCGACCTGGGGAACCGGTTCGTGTGGGTGGTGCTCCTCGTCACCCTGCTGTTCGGAGCGATCGGCTGGACGGACGACTACCGCAAGCTCGTCCGCGGCGATGCGAAGGGCCTGCCGGCGAGGCAGAAGTACTTCTGGCAATCGGCCGTCGGTCTCGGATGCGCCGTCTTCCTCTACCACACGGCGCAGCTTCCCGCCGAAACCCGGCTCATCGTCCCCTTCTTCAAGAACTTCATGGTCGATCTCGGCTGGGGATACGTGGTGCTCACGTACTTCGTCATCGTCGGGTCCAGCAACGCGGTGAACCTCACCGACGGTCTCGACGGCCTCGCGATCCTCCCGGCGGTGATGGTCGCGGGGGCGCTCGGAATCTTCGCCTACGTCACCGGGCACCTCAATTTCTCGGACTACCTCGGCTTTCCGTACATCGCCGGGGTCGGCGAGATCGTCGTCCTGTGCGGCTCGATCGTGGGAGCGGGGCTGGGGTTCCTCTGGTACAACACCTACCCCGCGCAGGTCTTCATGGGCGACGTGGGCGCGCTGGCGCTCGGCGCCGCGCTCGGACTCATCGCCGTTCTCGTCCGCCAGGAGCTCGTGCTGCTGATCATGGGCGGGGTGTTCGTGATGGAGACGGTGTCCGTCATCCTGCAGGTCGCGTCGTTCAAACTGACCGGCAAGAGGATGTTCCGGATGGCGCCGCTGCACCACCACTTCGAGCTCAAGGGCTGGCCGGAGCCGCGGGTGATCATCCGCTTCTGGGTCATCACCGTGGTGCTGGTCCTGGTCGGGCTGACGACCCTCAAGATCCGGTGATCGGGCCATGAATGCGCGCCACACGGCCAACGCCGGCTCCATGGGCGACAAGCGCCCGCCCGCATCGTCCGGCCACGCCCTCGTCGTCGGCCTGGGCGAGACGGGGCTCTCGTGCGTGCGCCACCTTGCCGGCTTGCACAGAAAGGTCGTCGCGGTGGACTCGCGCAAGCGCCCTCCCTGCCTCGCGGCGGTCGAGTCGGAGTTCCCGGGGGTCGAGGTCCGTTGCGGCGGCTTCGATACGCCGATGTTCGACGCCGCGGCGGAGATCGTCGTGAGCCCGGGGGTGTCGGTTCGAGAGCCGGCGTTGCAGGCGGCGGCGGCGCGCGGGGTGCGGATCGTCGGCGACGTCGAGCTCTTCGCCCGTGCGGCCGATGCGCCGGTGGTCGCGATCACCGGATCGAACGGGAAGAGCACCGTCACGTCGCTCGTATCGGCCATGGCCAGGCGCAGCGGGGTGCGGGCCGGAAGCGGCGGCAACCTGGGGCCGCCGGCGCTGTCGCTGCTCGGCCGGGGCTACGAGCTCTACGTGCTGGAGCTGTCCAGCTTCCAGCTCGAGACGACCAGCGCACTGCGCCCGGCCGCGGCCACCGTGTTGAACGTCAGCGCGGACCACCTCGACCGGTACGAGAGCTTCGACGAATACGTCGCGGCGAAACGTCGCGTGTTCAGCGGCGATACGGTGGTGGTCGCGAATCTCGACGATCCCCTGGCTTCACGGCTCGGCGGCGATCGATGCCCGACCATCGGGTTCAGCACCCGAGCGCACCCGGACGCCCGGTGGTACGTCGAGGGGAGCGGAAGCGAGGGCGCCTCGAACGAGGCGCGGATCGTGCGGTGCGGCGCCCCGGTCATGGCGGTCGGCCGGATCCCCCTCGCGGGGACCCACAACGTATCCAACGTGCTCGCCGCCCTCGCGCTCGGCGACGCGGTGGGGCTGGACGCCGGCGCCATGGCCGCGGCGGTCGAGGCATACGCCGGGCTGCCGCACCGTTGCGAGACGGTAGCCTGCCGGAACGGCGTGCGCTGGATCAACGATTCCAAGGGTACGAACGTCGGGGCGACGGTGGCCGCCATCGACGGCATCGGCGCGCAGGGACCGATCGTGCTGATTGCCGGCGGACTCGCCAAGGGAGCGGACTTCTCGCCGCTGCTTGCGCCCGCGCGCCGCCACGTGAGGTGCGCGGTGCTCATCGGACGCGACGCCCCCCGCCTCGCCGCGGCGCTGGGCCGGTGCATCGAGATCCGCCACGCCCCGGATCTGGCCGCCGCCGTCGAGATCGCGGCGGAAACCGCATGCGCCGGGGACAGCGTGCTGTTCTCCCCCGTGTGCGCGAGCTTCGACATGTTCACGAGCTTCGAGGCGCGGGGCGACGCCTTCCGGCGGCTCGTGCTCGCGAGGACCGGACGGTGACCGCGCCGGGCGGAGCCCACGCCCTGCCACGGGTGGCGGCGATCGACCCCAGGGCGATCAATCCCGGGGCGATCGATCCCGGGGCGATCGAACACCGCTACGACGTCCCGTTCCTGCTCGCGGTGGCGGCGGTGCTTGCGCTCGGCCTGGTGATGGTCGCGTCGGCGTCGACGTCGATCGCGGCGCGGTTGTACGGCGACCCCCTCGCCTACTTCTGGCGCCAGTCGGCGTACCTCGCCATCGCGGCCGGCGCGATGGCGGTCGCCGCACGGATCCCGGTGAAGCTCTGGGAACGCACCGGCCCCGTCCTCATGCTCGCCGCGGTGGCGCTGCTCGTGCTGGTGCTGATCCCCGGCATCGGGCGCGAGGTCAACGGCAGCACGCGCTGGATCGGCTTCGGCGCGTTCAACGTGCAGCCCTCCGAGCTCGCGAAGCTGTCCGTCGTCCTCTATCTCGCGGGCTATCTCGTGCGCCGGGCGGAAGAGGTCCGCATCAAGCGGTCGGGGTTCCTCAAGCCGCTCGCGGTGCTCGTCGTGGTCTCCCTGCTGCTGCTCCTCGAACCGGACCACGGCGCGACCGTGGTGCTGTGCGCCACCGCGCTCGGGATGCTCTTCCTCGCCGGCGTCCCCGTCGCGAGGTTCGCGCTGTGGGCGGGCGGCGGCGGCGCGCTGATGGCGGCGGTCGCGCTCACCAAGCCGTACATCGTCCAGCGGCTGATCTCGTTTCTCGACCCCTGGGCGGATCCCTACGCCAGCGGCTACCAGCTCACCCAGGCGCTCATCGCGATCGGACGGGGCGGCTGGCTCGGCGTGGGGCTGGGCGAAGGCGTGCAGAAGCTGTTCTACCTGCCGGAGGCGCATACCGACTTCCTGTTCTCGGTGCTGGCGGAGGAGCTCGGCCTCGTCGGCATGCTGGCGATCGTCGGCCTCTACACGTTCATCGTCCTTCGCGCACTGTCGATCGGCCGGCAGGCGGGGGCCGCCGAGGAGTCGCGGTTCGCCGCGTACGTCGCCTACGGCATCGGCCTGCTGATCGGACTGCATGCGTTCGTCAACATCGGGGTGAACATCGGGCTGCTGCCGACCAAGGGGCTCACCCTGCCGCTGATGAGCTACGGCGGATCGAACCTCGTGGTGAGCGGCACGAGCATCGGCATCCTGCTTCGGATCGATCACGAGCGAAGGACGATGCGACGGCGGGCTCCGTCATGACGAGGCTGCTCGTGGTGGCTGCAGGCACCGGCGGACACGTCTATCCGGCGCTGGCGGTCGCGGAGCGGCTTCGCTCGATGGGAGTGGACGTCTCCTGGCTCGGCACTGCGGCGGGTATCGAATCCCGCCTCGTGCCCGCGGCGGGGTTCCCGCTCCACGTGGCGAAGGTGGCGGGGTTGCGCGGCAAGGGGCTCGCCCGGTGGCTGGCCGCACCCCTCCAGCTCCTGCGTTCGGCCTTGCGTTCGACGGCGGTGCTGGCGCGGGTGCGCCCCCACGTGGTGCTCGGCATGGGCGGCTACGGCGCCGGTCCCGGGGGGCTGGTGGCGCGAGCGCTCGGGATCCCTCTCGTCATCCACGAACAGAATGCGGTGCCGGGCCTGACCAACCGGATCCTCTCCCGGTTCGCGACCCGGATCCTGGAGGCGTTTCCCGCGAGCTTCGCGCTCCGGCGGCATGCGATCCACACCGGCAATCCGGTGCGCGAGGCGCTCGCCGGCGGTCCCGCGCCGGAGACGCGGCTGGCACACCACGGCGGCCGTCTCAGGGTGCTGGTGATCGGCGGCAGCCAGGGCGCGCGCGCGCTCAACGAAGTGGTTCCCCGCGCCCTCGCGATCGATGCGCTCGGCGCCAGGGTCACGGTGCGGCACCAGTGCGGCCCGGCGCACGTCGAGGCGACCCGCGACGCCTATGCCGGCCTGGAGGTCGAGGCGGAGGTCACCGGATACGTCGAGGACATGGGCGCCGCGTACGCGTGGGCCGACGTCGCGGTCTGCCGCGCCGGCGCGATGACCGTGGCCGAGCTCGCGGCGGTCGGGGTCGCATCCATCCTCGTCCCGTTCCCCTACGCCACCGACGACCATCAAAGCTGCAATGCCCGCTTTCTCGCCGACCGCGGCGCGGCGCTCCTGCTCGCGGAAGACCGCCTCGATGCCGGCGCGCTGGCCGCGGCCCTCGGTGCGCTGCACGGGGATCGGGGCCGGGTCGAGTCGATGTCGCGGGCCGCATACGACGCCGCGGTACGCGATGCGGCGCAGCGGGTGGCGGCCCAGTGCCTGGAGGTGGCCCGTGGCTGAAGCGGCCCCACGCCGGGCGGATCTCGCCGACCCCTACTCCGGCATGCGCCGCGTGCGTCGCGTGCACTTCGTCGGTATCGGCGGGGCGGGCATGGGCGGCATCGCGGAGGTGCTGCATACCCTCGGCTTCGAGGTCACCGGCTCCGACGTCGCCACCGGCGCGATGACCACGCGGCTGCGCTCGTTCGGGGTGCGGGTGCACGTCGGCCACGATCGGGCCCACGTCGCGCGCGCGGAGGCGGTGGTGGTGTCGGCGGCGATCGGGGAAGACAACCCGGAGGTGCTGGAGGCGAGGCGACGGCATCTCCCGGTGGTGCCGCGCGCGCAGATGCTCGCGGAGCTCATGCGGTTCCGCCACGGCATCGCGGTGGCGGGCGCCCACGGGAAGACCACCACCACGAGCCTCATCGCCAGCCTGCTCGCCGAAGGCGGGCTCGATCCCACGTTCGTCGTCGGAGGACGCCTCCTCGGCGCCGGCACCAACGCGAGGCTGGGGGTGGGCGAGTACCTGGTGGCGGAAGCCGACGAGAGCGACGCCTCGTTCCTCCTGCTGCATCCCGTCTTCGCGGTGGTCACCAACATCGACGCCGACCACCTGCCGACCTACGGAGGGGATTTCGACCGGCTGCGCCGCACGTACCTCGAATTCCTCCATCGGCTTCCGTTCTACGGGCTGGCGGTGCTGTGCGCCGACGATCCGCATATCCGCGCGGCGCTGCCCCGGGTGACGACGCCGGTCGTCACCTATGGGATCGAGACCGGCGCGAACCTGGTCGCGACCGGCATCGTCGCGGACGGTCCCCGCACCCGGTTCTCGGTCGTCCGGTCCGGCTCCGCAGCGTCCACGGAGCTGACCCTGAACCTCCCCGGCCGCCACAACGTGCTCAATGCGCTGGCCGCGATGGCCGTGGCGCGGGAGCTCGGGGTCTCCGAAGCGGACATTGCCCGCACCTTCGAGTCCTTCGAGGGGATCGGCCGGCGCATCCAGGTGATCGCAGCCCTGGAGGTCGCAGGACGGCCGATCACCGTCATCGACGACTACGCCCACCACCCGCGCGAGATCGAGGCCACGCTCGAAGCGGTGCGGGCCGGCTGGCCGCGGCGCCGGCTGGTGGTGTTCTTCCAACCCCACCGATACACGAGGACCCGAGATCTCATCGACGACTTCGCGGTGGTGTTGTGCACCCTGGAGGTGCTCGTGATCCTGGAGGTGTATCCGGCCGGCGAGGCGCCGATCGGCTTCGCCGACGGCCGGGCGCTGTGCCGCGCGATCCGGGCCCGGGGAAAGGTCGATCCCGTATTCGCCGAGAAGATCTCCGACCTCGAAACCCTCGCCCTCGACCTGGTGCGCCCCGGCGACGTGGTCCTCACCCTCGGCGCCGGCGACATCGGCGCCGCACCGGCTGCGATCGGCAGGACGCTGGCGTCGCTCCCGGCGGAGGTGGCGCCATGATCCCGGCGGCAACCGTCGGTCACGCCGGCGCAGGCCCGCGGGGCGCCGGTGCGGAACGCTCGATGGCGTCCCCGGCGAACGCGAGCCGCGCGGGCGCGGATTCGCGACGTGCCGGCGTCGTTTCCGGCGGAGGCGGCGGCGCGTCGACGCCTCCGGGGAAGACCGGCATCGGTGTGCTGCGCCATCGCGAGCCTCTGGCCCGGCATACGGTGTGGGGGATCGGAGGTTTCGCCGACCGGTACTTCGAGCCGGCCGGCATCGAGGAGCTCGCGGCGTTTCTCGCCGATCTTCCCGAGGGCGAGCCGCTGCTGTGGATCGGGCTCGGCAGCAACCTGCTGGTGCGCGACGGCGGGGTGCGCGGCACCGTCGTCTCCACGGCCCGCCTGCGTACCGTGGAACGGCTCGGGCCGGAGACGCTCCACGCCGAAGCCGGGGCGGCCTGCCCGCGCGTCGCCAGGCTCGCGGCGCGTCATGGGTTCGCCGGGTGCGAGTTCCTCGCCGGCATCCCCGGGTCGATCGGCGGCGCACTGGCGATGAATGCCGGCGCCTTCGGCGCCGAGACCTGGCCGGTGGTCCGCGAGGTCGAGACGGTCGACGCCCGCGGCGGGCGGCGATGGCGTCCCGCGTCCGACTACCGGCATGGATACAGGACCGTGGACGGGCCGCGCGGAGAGTGGTTCGTGGCCTGCCGCCTCGTGCTCCGGCCCGATCCGGAGGGCCGGGCCGGAGCACGCATCCGCCAGCTTCTCACCCGACGCGCGGCGACGCAGCCGACCGGCGCGCGAAGCTGTGGATCGGTGTTCCGCAATCCACCGGGCGACTTCGCCGGACGCCTCATCGAGGCCAGCGGACTGAAGGGCCGTCGCACCGGCGGCGCGGTGGTCTCGGCCAAACACGCCAACTTCATCATCAACGACGCGGGCGCGCGGGCGGCCGACGTGGAGGCCCTGATCGGGACGATCGTCGCGGAGGTGGAGAGACGCCAGGGGGTTCGCCTGGAGCCGGAGGTGCGCATCGTCGGCGAGACGCCGGTCGAGGGGGCGGGACGATGAGCGCCGGACCTCACCGGAACGTTCCTCCGCCGCGCGTCACGCGGCCGTCGGAGTTCGGGCGGGTGGCGGTGCTGTACGGCGGGATCTCGGCCGAGCGCGAGGTGTCGCTGGTCAGCGGCGCGGCGGTGCTCGCCGCGCTCGCGCGCCGCGGGGTGGACGCGCACGGCATCGATCGCGGCGAGGACGTGGCCGATCGGCTCGTGCCCGGCGGGTTCGACCGGGTGTTCATCATCCTGCACGGCCGCGGCGGCGAGGACGGCACGATCCAGGGTGCGCTCGACACCCTGGGGCTCCCCTACACGGGCAGCGGCGTGCTCGGCTCCGCGCTGGCCATGGACAAGCATCGTTCGAAGCTCGTGTGGCGCGCGTGCGGGGTCCCGACCCCGGACTTCGTCATGCTCGAGTCGGAACGCCGGCTGCCCGATGCCGGGAAGGCCCTCGGCTACCCGCTGGTGGTGAAGCCGGTGCACGAGGGATCGACCATCGGCGTCTCCAAGGTCCACGACGACGAGTCGCTGCATCGCGCCTGGTTCGAGGCGCTGCGCTTCGACGACGAGATCATCGCCGAGCCGTTTCTGGCCGGTCCCGAGTACACGGCGGCCGTCCTGGGCGGCGCCGGGCTCCCGCTGATCCGGCTCGAAACGCCGAACGAGCTCTACGACTACGAAGCGAAGTACGCCGACGGGGCCGGCACCCGGTACCACTGTCCGTGCGGCCTCGACGAGGCCACCGAGACGACGTTCGAACGGCTTGCCCGAACCGCGTTCGACGTGCTCGGGGCATCGGGATGGGGGCGGGTGGACTTCGTCTGCGACGACGCCGGGAACCCGTACTTCATCGACGTGAACACCGCCCCCGGGATGACCGGCCACTCCCTCGTGCCGATGGCGGCGCAGGCAATCGGGATCGATTTCGACGATCTCGTCTGGCGGATCCTGGAGACCAGCCTCGCATGAGCGCGCAGACGCTCGACCTCGACTTCGGCGAGCGCGCGCTCGGGAAGCGCGTGCTCGAAGAACCCGTGCGGCCTCGTTCCGGTCGACGCCCGCACCGGAGGGGGGGCGCCCTGCTCGCCACCTCGATCGCGCTCGGCGTTGCCCTGCCGATCGCCGCCGGCGTGGCCACCTTGCCCGTGCATTCGGTGCGCATCAGCGGGGAGTTCATCCGGGTACCGAAGGCGGACATCGAGCGCGCGGTGGCGCCGCTGCTCTCATCGAGGCTGGTCCGCATCGACGTGGACGCGCTCCGGCGGGCCGCGCTCGCGGTGCCCGGGGTGCGTGAAGCGACGGTGCGGCGGGTCTGGCCGGATCGCCTCGAGATCCTGGTGGTCGAGCACGTGGCGGTCGCGCGCTGGGCGGACGGCGGCTACCTGGGGAGCGACGGCACGCATTTCACGCCGGGCCGCCGGGTGGCCGATTCGCTGCCGGTGCTGACGGGACCCGCGGGCTCGCAACGGCGCGTGCTCGATCTGCACGTCACGCTCGAACGGGTGCTCGCGCCGCTCGGCATGCCCATCGCGGCCACCGAGCTCGATCCGCGCGGCGTGCTGCACGCGACGTTGCGGGGCGGCCCGCGTCTGGTCATGCGGCCCGATGCAGTGGACCGCGAGGTCGAGATCCACGCCCGCGCGCTGGCGGAAGCGCTGGCGGGCCGTCTCCATGAGATCGAGCGTGTGGATCTCCGCTACCCGACCGGGTTCGCGGTCCGCATGAAGACCGGCACTTCCGGCGGGAAGGACCAGGCATGAAGCGAGCGGACAAGAACCTCGTCGTGGGTCTCGACATCGGTACGTCGAAGGTGTCCGCCATCGTCGGCGAGATCGTGGACGGCGACGGAATCGAGGTCATCGGGATGGGGATCCATCCATCGCGCGGACTGAAGAAGGGGGTGGTGGTGAACATCGAATCCACCGTGCAGTCGATTCGGCGTGCGGTGGAAGAGGCGGAGCTGATGTCGGGGTGCCAGATCCATTCGGTGTTCACCGGAATCGCGGGCAGCCATATCCGCAGCCTCAACTCCCAGGGCGTGGTGCCGATCCGGGACAAGGAAGTGACCCCCGGCGACGTGAACCGGGTCATCGATGCCGCGAGGGCCGTCGCGATCCCGTCCGATCAGCAGATCCTCCACACCATTCCGCAGGAATACATCATCGACGGCCAGGAAGGGATCCGGGAGCCGACCGGCATGTCGGGGGTGCGTCTGGAGTCGAAGGTCCACATGGTGACCGGCTCGGTGAGCGCGGCGCAGAACGTCACCAAGTGCGTGCGCCACTGCGGTCTCGAGGTCGACGACATCGTCCTCGAGCAACTGGCGTCGAGCGAGGCGGTGCTGCTCGACGACGAAAAGGAGCTCGGCGTCTGTCTCGTCGACATCGGCGGCGGCACCACCGACCTCGCGGTATTCGTCGACGGCGCGATCCGGCATACCGCGGTCATCCCGATCGCCGGGGATCACGTCACCAACGACATCGCGGTGGCGTTGCGCACGCCGACCCAATACGCCGAGGAGATCAAGATCAGGCATGCCTGCGCGCTCGCGAAGCTGGCGGCGCCCGACGAGACCATCGAGGTGCCGAGCGTGGGCGAACGGCCTCCACGCCGACTTGCCCGGCAGATCCTGGGCGAGGTCGTCGAGCCGCGTTACGAGGAGCTGCTCGTGCTCGTCCAGGCGGAGCTTCGCCGTAGCGGATTCGAGGACCTGATCGCGGCGGGCATGGTGCTGACCGGCGGCAGCTCGAAGATGGAGGGCCTGATCGGGCTGGCCGAGGAGATCCTGCACGTGCCGGTCCGGCTCGGCGTCCCTCATGCGGTTGCCGGCCTGACCGACATGATTCGCAACCCCATCCACTCCACCGGCGTGGGCCTGCTCCAGTTCGGCCACAAGCGCGGCGTGCACCGCCTGCCGGCGGATTCCGAGGACGGGGGGGCCAAGGCGGTCATGAAGCGGATGAAGAGCTGGTTCGAGGGCAATTTCTAGGGTGAGGGGAGCGCCGGACACCGGCGGCGGGCCCGCCGGAATCGACGCCCTCTCCGTGCATGTTCAATCATCGTCCCTGCGAAGGAGGACATTCCGATGTTCGAGCTGGTCGAAAACTCCACGAACGCGGTGATTCGCGTCATCGGCGTCGGCGGCGGCGGCGGCAATGCCGTCAACCACATGTTGGCGAGCGACGTCGAGGGGGTCGAGTTCGTCTGCGTCAATACCGATGCCCAGGCACTGGGCAAGAGCGACGCCCGCACCCTCCTCCAGTTGGGCACCAACGTCACCAAAGGGCTCGGGGCCGGAGCCAATCCCGAGATCGGCCGCCAGGCGGCATTGGAGGATCGAGAGCGTCTGTCCGATCTTCTCGACGGAGCCGACATGGTGTTCATCACCGCCGGCATGGGCGGGGGCACCGGCACCGGTGCATCTCCGGTCATCGCACAGATCGCGCGCGAGATGGGGATCCTGACCGTCGCCGTCGTCACCAAGCCGTTCCCGTTCGAGCTCAAACAGCGGATGAAGGCCGCGCAGGAGGGGATCACCGAGTTGGGCGAGCACGTGGATTCCCTCATCACCGTCCCCAACGAGAAGCTGCTGAGCGTGCTCGGGCCCCGGTCCAAGCTGACCGAGGCGTTCGCCGCGGCGAACGACGTGCTGCTCGGCGCGGTGCAGGGGATCGCCGAGCTCATCACCCGGCCGGGCCTGATCAACGTCGACTTCGCGGACGTCCGTACCGTGATGACGCAGAAAGGCCGGGCGATGATGGGGGCGGGCCGGGGATCGGGCGAGGACGGCGCCAGGCTCGCGGCCGAGGCCGCCATCTGCTGCCCCCTTCTCGAAGAAGTCAACCTGGACGGCGCGCGCGGAATCCTGGTCAACATCACCGCCAACTCGGATCTGGGGATGCACGAGTTTCAGGCGGTCGGGGATTCCATCGGCGAGTTCGCATCGGAGGAGGCCCTGGTGGTGATCGGCACCGCCTTCGACGAATCGGTCGGTGACGAGGTCCGGGTCACCGTCGTCGCGACCGGCCTCAGTGAGTCCGAGCAGCCGGCGGCCAAGCAGAAGGTACGGCTCGTCAGCCCGGAGCCGCCCCCGGAGCCGGATTCGGAGAGTGCATCGACCGACAGCGGCACATCGGGAAGCGACTACCGCCGGTACGAGGTGCCGACCATCATTCGCAAGCAACCGGATCGGGCGGAGCCCATCCAGATGTTCGAAAATGACGGCAGGATCCCGAGCTTCGTGGATAAAGAATACGACAGGATCCCGAAATTCCTGCTGAGGCAGAAGGACTGAGGGCTCCTGTGCCGCGCGGTACGGAAGCACGATGCCGGGGCGTTCAAGAGGCTCCGGTGTCGTGCCGGACGGAGTTTTATGCTAGCGTCACGCACTGCGCGGGAGGGATTTCCGTTGCGGATTTCCCGGTCGTGCGCACCGGCGGATACCGGATGACGCAGTGGCGTGTACGGCGGGTACTCGAGAGACGAATCGACGGGGGAAGCAGACGCGATGATCAGGCAGTGCACGTTGAAGAACGTCATCCGGGCATCGGGCGTGGGACTCCACAGCGGCCGAAAGATCTCCCTCTCCCTCAGACCCGCTCCGCCGAATACCGGGATCGTCTTCCGGAGAATCGATCTGGCCGAGGTGGTCGAGATCAAGGCATGTCCCGAGAACGTCGGGGACACCACGCTCTCCACCACGCTGAGCCGCGGCGATGTCCGCGTATCGACCGTCGAGCACCTGCTCTCGGCGATGGCGGGACTCGGCATCGACAACGCGTACGTGGACGTGAGCGCGCCGGAAGTGCCGATCATGGACGGCAGTGCAGGCCCGTTCGTCTTCCTCATCCAGTCGGCCGGCATCGAGCAGCAGAACTCTCCGAAGCAGTTCATCCGGATCAGGAAGCCGGTCGCGGTCGAAGAGGAGGGCAAGTGGGCGCGCTTCGAGCCCTTCGAGGGATTCAAGGTCTCGTTCTCGATCGAGTTCGATCACCCCGTCTTCCACCGGAGCGTGAGCAAGGCGACGGTGGATTTCTCGACGACCTCGTTCGTGAAGGAAGTCAGCCGGGCCCGCACCTTCGGATTCATGCGCGATCTCGAGTGGCTGCGCGAGAACAACCTCGCCCTCGGCGGCACCCTCGACAACGCCGTCATCGTCGACGACTACCGCGTACTCAACGAGGACGGGCTGCGATACGAGGACGAGTTCGTGAAGCACAAGGTGCTGGACGCCATCGGCGATCTGTACCTGCTGGGCCACAGCCTCATCGGGTCCTTCAACGGCCACAAGTCCGGCCACAAGCTCAACAACAAGCTGTTGAAGACCCTGGTCACCGACGAGAGCGCATGGGAGCTCGCCACCTTCGACGATCAGGTCGACGTGCCCATCATCTACATGCAACCGGTCACCGCGGGGTAGTCCGGCGAAACGATCCGCGACCCCGCCGCCACCGCGGCGGCTCTTCGAAGGAGGGGAGATACCGGCCTGCGCGTCATGCGGGGAGCGAGCGCCTTCCTCGCCGCGCGCCGTCGATCGAGCTTCGGGCCATGCTCGGTGGCGCCCCTCTCGATCCCGGATCACGGATCGACCCCGCGGCACGGCGCAAGGAATCGGCCACGATCGGCGGATGGATGGAACGCACCCCGCCGGCGCCGCCCCGGCGGTCGACCCGGGCGGTCAACCTGCCGGACGGACCCGGATCTCCATCCGATCGAGATCCGTACGACCGAGCAAACGAGCGGCGCGGGCGACGATCCGCGGCGCCAGAAAGCGCAGACGGGCCCCGCGGGCGGCGGAATCGACCACGACGACGATGGCGCCGTCCTCGATTGCCGCGACCCGGAGGCTTCCCGCCCCGGACACGTCAAGGTAGCCTTTGAGGGATTCTTCGCAACGCCTCAGATCGTCCGCGCGCCTGACCAGTGTTCCGAGGACGGATTCGTCGCCGGCAACCACGGAGCGGATGGTCTTCCATGGACGGGAGCGTTCGGAACGGGACACGGCGCGGTCGGTCGAACAGGGTCTGCATACGGTAGATGGAAACCCCTCTCATCGCAAAGTCGCCGCACGGGCATCCCCGCGCATCATGATCAAGAACCTGTTCAGCAAGGTCGTCGGCACCCGCAACGACCGGCAGCTACGCCGGATGCGCAGATCCGTCGAGCGTATCAACGCGCTGGAACCGGGGCTCTCCGCGCTCTCCAGGGACGAGCTTCGTGCGCAGACGGAGACTCTTCGCACCCGGGTCGGCAACGGGGAGCCACTCGACTCGGTGCTCCCCGAAGCGTTCGCGGTCGTGCGCGAGGCCGGACGGCGCTCCCTGGAAATGCGCCACTTCGACGTCCAGTTGCTCGGCGGCATCACCCTCCATGAGGGCCGGATCGCGGAGATGCGCACCGGGGAGGGCAAGACCCTCGTCGCCACCCTCCCCGCCTACCTGAACGCACTCACCGGCCGCAGCGTGCACATCGTCACCGTGAACGATTACCTGGCGAGGCGCGATGCGCAGTGGATGGGCGCGATCTACGAGCTTCTCGGCATGAGGACCGGGGTCGTCGTTCCGGGGATGAATCCGGCGGACAAACGCAACGCCTATACCGCGGACGTCATCTATGCGACGAACAACGAGCTCGGCTTCGACTACCTGCGCGACAACATGGCGTTCAGCAACGCCGACAAGATGCAACGCGGGCTCGCCTTCGCGATCGTCGACGAGGTCGATTCGATCCTCATCGACGAGGCCCGGACCCCGCTCATCATCTCCGGGCCGACGGACGAGAGCTCCGAGCTCTACGTCCGCATCAATCGCGTCATCCCCAGGCTGGAGCGCCAGCTCGAAGAAGACGGGCCGGGGGACTACTCGGTCGACGAGAAGGCGAAGCAGGTCCACCTGACCGAGGACGGCCACGAGAAGGTCGAGGCGGTCCTCGCCGAAGCCGGCATCCTTACCGAAGGCCAGAGCCTCTACGATCCGACCAACATCATCCTGGTGCACCACCTCAACGCCGCGCTGCGCGCGCATGCCCTGTTCCAGCGAAACGTGGAGTACATCGTGCGCGACGGGCAGATCGTGATCGTGGACGAGTTCACCGGACGCACGATGCCGGGCCGGCGCTGGTCGGAGGGCCTGCACCAGGCGATCGAAGCCAAGGAAGGGGTGCCGATCCAGAACGAGAACCAGACCCTCGCATCGATCACCTTCCAGAACTACTTCCGGCTGTACGAGAAGCTCGCCGGCATGACCGGCACCGCGGATACCGAGGCGGCGGAGTTCCAGCAGATCTACGGCCTCGAGGTCGTCGTCGTCCCCACCCATCTGGAGATGATCCGCGACGACATGGCCGATCTCGTCTTCCTCACCCAGGAGGAGAAGTTCGAGGCGGTCCTGGAGGACATCCGGGATTGCACGCAGCGGAAGCAGCCGGTTCTGGTCGGCACCACGTCGATCGAGACCTCGGAGCTGCTCTCGCGCAAGCTCCGGGACGCGGACGTCGCGCACGAGGTGCTGAACGCGAAGCAGCACGCACGGGAGGCGGCGATCGTCGCGCAGGCGGGACGCCCCGGGGCGGTGACCATCGCGACCAACATGGCCGGCCGCGGCACGGACATCGTGCTCGGCGGCAACCTCGCGGCCGAGCTCGAAGAGCTCTCGCAGCAAGGCACGGGCGAGGCGGAGCTCACGGCGGCGCGGGTGGCGTGGGGCGGGCGCCATGAAGCGGTGGTCGCGGCCGGCGGGCTTCACATCGTCGGCACCGAGCGCCACGAGTCGCGGCGCATCGACAACCAGCTTCGCGGACGTTCCGGGCGGCAGGGCGATCCGGGGTCGAGCCGCTTCTACCTCTCGTTGAAGGACGATCTGATGCGGCGGTTCGCATCCGATCGCGTCGGCGGCATCATGCAGAAGCTCGGCATGGAGCGCGGCGAGGCGATCGAGCACCGCTGGGTGACGAAGGCGATCGAGAACGCGCAACGCAAGGTCGAAGCCTACAACTTCGACATCCGCAAGCAGCTCCTGGAGTACGACGACGTCGCCAACGACCAGCGCCGCGAGATCTACACGTTGCGCAACGAGCTGATGGAGACCGACGACGTCTCCGCCCGGATCGAGGCTTTGCGCGCGGATACCGTGAACGAAGTCATCGACGCCTTCATCCCGCCCGAGAGCCTCGACGAACTGTGGGACGTCCCCGGACTCGAAGCGGCCCTGGAGAACGAGTTCGCGGCGAAGCTCCCGGTGAACCGGTGGTTGGAGGAGGAGGACGAGCTGCACGAGGAGCCGTTGCGGACCCGCATCCTCGATGCGATCGTCGAGCAGTACGAGGCCAAGGAGACGGTCGCAGGCCCCGAGGTGATGCGGCACTTCGAGAAGGCCGTCACCCTCCAGATCCTCGACAAGTGCTGGAAGGAGCACCTCGCGTCGATGGACTACCTGCGCCAGAGCGTCGGACTGCGAGGCTACGCCCAGAAGAACCCGAAGCAGGAGTACAAGCGCGAAGCGTTCGAGATGTTCCAGGCGCTGACCGGCCGGATCAAGTCGGAGATCGTCGGTCTGCTGTCGAAGGTCCAGGTGCGTGCCGAGGAAGACGTGGAGGCGGTCGAGGCGCGTCGCCGCCGGAACGCACCGGTCCAGGCCGTCCACGCCTCTCCCCCCGGGCCGATCGGCGACATGCCGGCAACGCCGTTGCGGGCGAACCCCGAGCTGGAGTCCGACGTGGCGACGGAGCCGTTGCGGGCCGCCGGTGGAGGGGTGGCGCACCGGTCCGCCGTGCAGGCCGGACCGGCTCCGGGACATCCTCACCGGCCAGGCGCAGCCGTCGCCGGGGCACATCGATCCGGGCCCGACAGCCGCTCTCCATATGTTCGCGGCGGGCGCAAGGTCGGCCGCAACGAGCCCTGTCCATGCGGCTCGGGGAAGAAGTACAAGCAGTGTCATGGCCGGTTGAAGTGAGGAGCGCTCTCCGATGCCTGTCGGGTTGAAGGCACCCGCGTCGCTCGCCGCGGTGCCCGGCGTGCGAATCGCCACCGCGGCGCTCGGTGGCCGCGCCAGGCCGCGCGACGACCTGACCCTGTTCGAGCTCGCAGCCGGTACGGCGTGCGCGGCGACCTTCACCCGCAACGCATTCCGTGCAGCCCCGGTCACCGTGGCCCGCGAGCACTTGGCTCGGATCCCCCCCCGTTATCTGCTGGTCAACGCCGGGAACGCGAACGCCGGGACCGGCGCGCACGGGATCGAAGACGCGAAACGGTGCTGCGCCCTCGTCGCCGAGGCCACGGGGGCGCCGGCCGAGAGCGTGCTGCCGTTCTCCACCGGGGTCATCGGCGAGCCGTTGCC
The DNA here is from genome assembly GCA_965204915.1 of Gammaproteobacteria bacterium. Taxonomy (GTDB): domain Bacteria; phylum Pseudomonadota; class Gammaproteobacteria; order HK1; family HK1; genus HK1. The sequence continues at coordinate 3,029,485 of OZ242023.1, forward strand.
GGTCGAACGGTTCGAGCGCGCGGTTCCGATTGCCGCCCGGCGGTTGGGCGAAGACGGCTGGCTGGACGCAGCGGCGGCCATCGCGACCACCGACGTCGTTCCCAAGGGCGTCTCCCGATCCGTCGACGTCGGCGGCCGTCGGGCGGTGGTGACCGGCATCGCCAAGGGCTCCGGCATGATCCGCCCGGACATGGCCACGATGCTGGCGTTCGTCGCCACCGATGCCGCCGTGGCGCCGGATGCGCTGCGCTCGATGACGCGCGACGCGGTGGAGGCGAGCTTCAACCAGATCACCGTCGACGGCGACACGTCGACCAACGATGCTTGCGTGCTCGCCGCGACCGGAGCGCTGGGCAATCCGCCCGTCGAGGCGGGTACACCGGCGTTCCTCGCGCTGGCCGAGGCGGTCAAGGACGTGATGCGCCGGCTGGCCCAGGCCATCGTGCGGGACGGGGAAGGCGCGACGAAATTCATCACCGTCGAGGTGGCCGAAGGCGGAGATCGCTCCGAATGCCTTGCCGTCGCCTGGACCGTCGCCCATTCGCCGCTCGTCAAGACCGCGCTCTACGCCGGCGATGCGAACTGGGGACGCATTCTCGCCGCGGTGGGTCGTGCCGGCGTGGCCGGACTCGACGTGGCCCGGATCCGGATCTGGCTCAACGGGACGTGTATCGTGAGCGGCGGCGGACGCGACCCCGCCTATACCGAAGCCGCCGGCGCCGAGGCGGTCTCCCGCGACGAGATCGTGATCCGCATCGCGCTCGGCCGCGGCCAGGCCGAGGACCGGGTGTGGACCTGCGACCTCTCGCACCGGTACGTCACCATCAACGCCGAGTACCGGACCTGAGGCGGCAGCCGGACATCCACCGGAGCCGAACGCCGCCAGGATCATCCGGAATGTACCCCTTGTCGGGTTGTTGTCGGACATGGACGAACGAAGTCCGGAGCCGAACGTCGCCAGGGTCGTCCGGAATGTTACGGGATACGCCGTCTCCCGCACGCTCTCCCGCTGCCGCCGGCGCGCGATCCGGGCCGCTGCTTCCGTCCGTTCGTCGTGGCGGGAGGATCTCGAGGGTGAGGTCGCCGGTCGCGGGGCCCGGGTGAGGCATGTCCGCTCCACGGATCCACGTCGTCGCCGGCGTGCTGTTCGATGCCTCGGGCCGGGTGCTGGTGGCGCGACGTCCCGGGGGGACGCACCTCGCGGGCCGGTGGGAGTTCCCCGGCGGGAAGCTCGTGCCGGGGGAGTCCCGGGAAGCCGGGCTCGCACGCGAGCTCGCCGAGGAGCTGGGGATCAGGGTGCTGTCCGCCTGTCCCCTCATCCGGATCGAACACCGCTACCCGGACCGCGACGTCGTGCTCGACGTGTGGAGCGTGGAGTCGTACTCCGGCGAGCCGCACGGCCGCGAAGGCCAGCCGGTGGAGTGGCGGGACGTCCGGAGTCTCGATGCGGCGGATTTTCCACCTGCCGATGCGCCTGTGCTCACCGCCTTGCAGTTGCCCCGGCGCTATCTCGTCACCCCCGAGCCGGGCCGCGACTGGAGCGCATTCCTCGATCGGCTCGCGGCCAGGGTGGACCAGGGATTCGATCTGGTGCAGCTCCGCGCGAAGTCGCTCGAGACATCGGCCCTGGTGGAGCTCGGCCGCCGGGCGGCGGAGGTCTGCCGGCGCGGCGGTGCGACGCTGCTCGTGAACGCGGACCCCGAGGTCGCACGGCGTTGCGGCGCCGATGGCGTCCATCTCACGAGCCGGCGGCTGGCCGGCCTTTCCGCCGCGACGGCGGACCGGGGATCCGGAACCGGCCGCGGCCTCCTCGACGTGCCGAGAGGAAGGCGCTTTCCGGCCGGCGCCTCGTGTCACGACGCGGGGGATCTCGAACGGGCGCGGGCGGCAGGCTGCGACTTCGCGGTGCTGGGACCGGTACGGGCGACTCCGACCCATCCGGGCGCCCCGGTGCTTCAATGGGACGGATTCGGGCAACTGGCGCGCGGCGCGGGGATGCCGGTGTTCGCGATCGGTGGCTTGGGAGACGGCGACGTCGCCGCCGCCCGGAGAAGCGGCGGCCAGGGCGTCGCCGCCATCAGGGCGTTCTGGGGAGAGGTCCGAGCCGCCACCCCGCGGCCCATGTCCGGACAGGCATCGAGCGACGGCGGGCGCGCGGCCCGGGGAGGGTGATCGACCGGCAGCGGACCGTCCCGGACCGGTGAGGCATGAGCGGGGGCCACAGGCCGGGTCTTCCGTGGAGATGACCGCGTTTCAAGGATTCCGGCGCCGGCGGGTCAGCGTTCCAGGTACTGGATCTTCCCCTCGACGTTCTCCCACTCCCCGGCGTCTTCCGGGGCGGCCTTCATCTCCGTGATCACCGGCCACTCCTGCGAGAGCTCGGTATTGAGCGCCAGCCACTCCTGCTGATCCTCGGTGAGATCGTCCTCGGAGAGGATCGCCTCGACCGGACACTCGGGCTCGCACAGCGTGCAATCGATGCACTCCTCCGGATCGATGACGAGCATGTTGGGGCCTTCGTGAAAGCAATCGACCGGACATACTTCGACGCAGTCCGTGTACTTGCACTTGATGCACTTGTCGATGACGACGAAAGTCATGGGTTCTCGTTCCTCGATCCGTGGGTCAACCGGGGCGCGGATGATACGCCGCGACTGCCCGATTTTCGAGGGCGGGACTGCCGGAGGCGACACCGCGAGGAAACGCATGGAGGATGGCCTGCCCCTTGCCCCCGCGGAACCACGGTTCGACCTGAAAGGATTGCTCCACCATGAAGAAAAGCGCGATCGGCCGCGACCTCGATCGCGCCGCGGCGCATTCAGGACCACCGCCGCACGACGGCAAGACGGCCGGACCGGCCTTCTCCGATCATGAACGTTCGAGCGATTTGAGCCGGTACAGTGCTTCGAGCGCCTCCCGCGGGGACAATACGTCGGGGTCGATGGCATCCAATGCCTTCATGATTTTCGCCTCGTGCGGCGCGGGAGGGGGAGGAAGAGAAGGTTCCGGGCCGAACAGCGCGAGCTGCGGGGACGGGGGCTCGGTGAGGCTCGCGCGGGGGTTGCCTTCCAGCGTATCGAGGATCGCCCGCGCCCGGGTGATGACCCCGTCCGGAATTCCCGCCAGCGCCGCCACCGCGATGCCGTAGCTGCGGTCCGCCGGACCCTCCTTCACCCGGTGCATGAAGACGATCCGCTCGCCGTGCTCGACGGCGTCGAGGTGGACGTTGGCGACGCCCCCGGCGTGCTGCGCCAGCTCCGTCAGCTCGAAGTAGTGGGTCGCGAACAGCGTGAACGAGCGGGTCCGGTGGGCGAGCTCGCGCGCGCAGGCCCAGGCCAGGGCGAGGCCGTCGTAGGTGCTCGTGCCGCGGCCGATCTCGTCCACCAGCACCAGGCTCTCCGGGGTGGCGTTGTTGAGGATCCGCGCCATCTCCGTCATCTCCACCATGAAGGTGGAGCGGCCCCCGGCAAGGTCGTCGCCGGCCCCGATGCGGGTGAAGATCCGGTCGATGGGGCCGATCCGCGCCGACGCGGCGGGCACGAAGCTCCCCGCGTACGCGAGCAGCACGATGAGCGCGGTCTGGCGCATCAGGGTGGACTTCCCGCCCATGTTGGGCCCCGTCACCACGAGCATGCGCCGCGACTCGCCGAGAACCACGTCGTTGGGGATGAAGGGCTGATCCGAGGTGCCCTCGACTACCGGGTGGCGCCCCTCCTCGATGTGGATGCCGGGCGCCTCGTCGAGCCTCGGCGCGCGGTAGTCGAGGGATTCGGCGCGCTCGGCGAAGTTGCAGAGCACGTCGAGCTCGGCCAGCGCCCGGGCGCATCGCTGGAGGCCGGCGAGATCCTCGGCGAGCTGCGCCACGAGCGCCTCGTAGAGCGCCTTCTCGCGCGCGAGGGCACGCTCGCGCGCCCCGAGCACGCGATCTTCGAAGCGCTTGAGCTCGGGGGTGACGTAGCGCTCGGCGCCCTTCAGGGTCTGGCGCCGGATGTAGTCGATCGGCGCCCGCTCGCTCTGGGCCTTCGAGAGCTCGATGAAGTAACCGTGCACCCGGTTGTAGCCGACCTTGAGGGTCGGGACCCCGGTGCGCTCGCGCTCGCGCGCTTCGAGTGCTTCGAGGAAGGCGTCCGCGTCGGTGGACAGGCGCCGCAGCTCGTCGAGCTCGGTGTCGTAGCCGGCGGCGAGCACCCCGCCGTCGCGGATGAGCACCGGCGGGGTCTCGACGATGGCGCGGTCGAGCAACGCGGCGATCCCGGGGAACTCGCGGCTCTCGCCGGTGAGCGTCCGGATGCGGGGGCTGTCGGCGCCGGCCACTGCTTCGCGCAGCCGCGGGACGGTGTGCAGGGCGCTGCGAAGCTGCGCCAGATCGCGCGGGCGGGCGGTGGCGAGGCCGATGCGCGAGAGGATGCGTTCGAGGTCACCGACGTCGGCGAGCAGCGCGTGGACGGGCTCGTATGCGCCAAGCTCGATCAACAGGCCGATCGCGTGCAGGCGCTTCGCCAGCGCCTCCCGGTCGCGGATGGGGCGGGTGAGCCAGCGGCGCAGCAGCCGGCTGCCCATCGGGGTCGCCGCCCGGTCCATGACCCCGGCCAGCGTGGCCGAATCGTCACCCGAGAGCGCGTGCGTGATCTCCAGGTTGCGGCGCGTCACCGCATCGAGGACCAGTGCGTCGTCGTGCCGCTCGAAGCGCACCGCACCCACGTGCGGGAGCGAACCGCGCTGCGTGTCGCGGGCGTAGACGATCAGCGCACCGGCCGCGCCGGCCGCGAGCGGGCGGTCTTCCAGCTCGAAGGGAGTGAGGTCACGGGTCGCGAACTGTTCAATCAGGATCCGCCGGGCCGATTCCGGCTCGAAATGCCAGGGCGGGAACCGCCGCAGCGCCGGATGCTCGCGGAGCGAGGCCAGCGCCGGCGCGTTCTCGCAGAGCAGGATCTCGGCCGGGCCGAGTCGCTCGATCTCGGCCGCGGCGCTCTCGGCGTCCTCGGCCTCGGTGCAGGTGAACCTGCCGCTCGAAAGCTCCAGCCCCGCGATGCCCCAGCGCCCCGCGACACTGTGGACCGCGGCAAGGAGGTTGTCGCGGCGGTCGTCGAGCAGGTGCTCGTCGGTCAGCGTCCCCGGGGTGACGATACGGGTGACCTGCCGTTCGACCGGCCCGCGCGAGGTCGCCGGATCGCCGATCTGCTCGCAGATCGCGGCCGATTCCCCCCGGCGCACGAGCTTCGCGAGGTACGATTCGACCGAATGCGCCGGCACCCCGGCCATCGGGATCGGGCGCCCACCCGACTGCCCGCGGGCGGTGAGCGCGATGTCGAGCAGCTTCGAGGCGCGGCGGGCGTCGTCGAAGAACAGCTCGTAGAAATCCCCCATCCGGTAGAAGAGCAGGGTCTCGGGATGATCCGCCTTGATGCGCAGATACTGCGCGATGACCGGAGGGTTCCTGTGCGGGGCGGCAGCGGTCATGGACGACGTCGGCAGAGGGAAACGATCGGGAAGCGGCAGATGCGAGAGCATCCCACGATAGGGTTCCCCGCGCTATCCGCATCCGCACCGGAACCCCCGGTCGTGTCCCCGGCCGACTCCCTCCGGCCTGCCCGGCGGCGCGGAAAGCCGTGCCGGCCGGCTTGTGGCCACGGGGGCGGGAGACATCCCCCGGCGCACCGCCGGGGGACGGCCCGCGGCGCAAGCCCGACCGGCTTGACCGGTTGCGGGGCGGTGGGCATGGTCCGTCGCCCGCGGGCAGTCCGCCGTCCCGACACGAGCCCCGGCATGATCCGAAAGCGCGCCCGACGACCGCGCCAGGAGACGATGGCCTCGAAGGCCGACGTCCACGCGCTCTACCAGCAGGCGGTGCAATGCGTCGAGGCGGAGATCGACTTCGTCGACCAGGCGTTCACGAGGCTGCGGCGGCGCAAGGCGAGACGACTTCGCGAGGACTTCTGCGGCACCGCGGCCGCGGCCTGCGAGTGGGTCCGGCGCCGCCGGACGAACCGGGCGGTGGCCGTGGACGTCGACGCCGGCGTCCTGGAGTGGGGGCGGCGGCACAACGTCGAGCCCCTCGGAAGATCCGCCTGGCGCATCGAGCTGGTCCACGCCGACGTGCTCGACGTGGACCGCGGCGGCATGGACGTCGTGCTCGCGATGAACTTCAGCTACTGGGTGCTGCATACCCGGGCCGGGATGCGCCGCTACTTCGAGAAGGTGCGCGATGCGCTGGCCGGGGACGGCGTCTTCTTCCTCGACGCCTGCGGCGGCTACGATGCGTTCCGCGAGATGAAGGAGACGACCGAAAACGACGGCTTCACCTACGTCTGGGACCAGGCGTGGTACGACCCGATCACCGGCCGGCAGCGCTGCCACATCCACTTCCGGTTTCCAGACGGCTCCCGGATCAGGGATGCGTTCGTGTACGAGTGGCGGCTGTGGACGCTGCCCGAGATCCGCGAGCTCCTCGAAGAGGCAGGCTTCCGTGACGTCACGGTGTACTGGCAGGGGACCGACGAGGAGACCGGCGAAGGCAACGGCGTGTTCACCCCGGCCGAGCACGGTGAGGCGGACGCCGGCTGGATCACCTACCTCTCCGCCTCGAAGTAGCATCGACCTGCCGGGTGTTACCATCGCTCGAAGGCAAATGTTCCAGGAGAGGAGGCATGTCCGATTCCAAGGTCTACGACGTTCTGCCGCACGCGGCGCAGCGGGCGCTCATCGACGAAGCGGCGTACCAGGCCATGTACAAGCGCTCGCTCGCGGATCCGGAAGGATTCTGGGCGGACATGGCGAACGAGCACGTCCACTGGTTCAGGAAATGGGACAAGGTCGCGGACTGGCGCTTCGACGGCGACGTCGGCATCCGCTGGTTCGACGGCGCCAGGGTGAACGTCTCGTACAACTGCCTCGACCGGCACCTCGACGAGCGTGGGGACAAGCCGGCCATCCTGTGGGAAGGCGACGCGCCGGGCGAGGAGCGGCGGATCACGTTCCGGGAGCTGCACGCCGAGGTGTGCAGGTTCGCCAACGTGCTCAAGTCCAGAGGGGTGCGCAAGGGCGACCGGGTGTGCGTCTACATGCCGATGGTGCCCGAGGCGGCGGTGGCGATGCTCGCCTGCGCCCGGATCGGGGCGGTGCACTCCGTGGTGTTCGGCGGGTTCTCGCCCGATGCGTTGCGCGACCGCATCCTCGACTCCGACTGCCGGGTGGTGGTCACCGCGGACGAAGGCCCGCGCGGCGGGCGCAACGTGCCGCTCAAGGGCAACACCCACCAGGCCCTGGAGTCCTGCCCGGACACCCATACCTGCATCGTCGTGCGCCGCACCGGCAACGAGGTGCCGTGGCGCGAGGGCCGCGACCTCTGGTACCACGAGGCGATGGCGGACGCCTCGCCCGACTGCCCGGCGGAGGCGCTGGACGCCGAGGACCCGCTGTTCATCCTCTACACCTCGGGCTCGACCGGCAGGCCGAAAGGCGTCCAGCACAGCCAGGCGGGATACCTGCTCTACACCACCCTCACCTTCAAGTACATCTTCGACTACCACGAAGGCGACGTCTTCTGGTGCACCGCCGACGTCGGCTGGGTCACGGGACACTCCTACGTGGTGTACTCGCCGCTCTCCAACGGCGCCACCACCGTGATGTTCGAGGGGGTCCCGAACCACCCCGACTTCGGCCGGTTCTGGGAGATCTGCGACAAGCTCGGGGTCAACGTCTTCTACACCGCGCCGACCGCGATCCGGGCGCTGATGGGACAGGGCGACCACTTCGTGAAGCGTTCCGGGCGCAGGAGCATCCGGGTGCTGGGCACGGTGGGCGAGCCCATCAACCCGGAGGCGTGGGAGTGGTACTACCACGTGGTCGGCGACGCCCGCTGCCCGATCGTCGACACCTGGTGGCAGACCGAGACCGGCGGCATCCTGATCACCCCGCTGCCGGGCTGCACCCGCCTGAAGCCGGGCTCCGCGACGCGCCCCTTCTTCGGCGTCGAGCCGGTCCTGGTGGATCCCGAGGGCAACGAGCTGGAGGGCGCGGCGGAGGGCGCCCTCTGCGTCAAGCGGAGCTGGCCGGGCAGATGCGCACCGTGTTCGGCGACCACGAGCGCTTCGTCCAAACCTACTTCTCGACGTTCGAGGGCCTGTACATGACCGGCGACGGCGCGCGCCGCGACGAGGACGGCTACTACTGGATCACCGGGCGGGTGGACGACGTGATCAACGTCTCCGGCCACCGGATGGGCACCGCGGAGGTGGAGAGCGCGCTGGTGCTGCATCCGACGGTCTCGGAGGCGGCGGTGGTCGGCTGTCCGCACGAGATCAAGGGCCAGGGGATCTACGCCTACGTCACCCTGAACGCCGGCACGGAGGGCGGCGACGCGCTGAAGAAGGAGCTCGTCGGCCTCGTCCGCAAGGAGATCGGCCCCATCGCCTCGCCCGACGCCATCCAGTTCGCACCGGGGCTGCCGAAGACCCGCTCGGGCAAGATCATGCGCCGCATCCTGCGCAAGGTGGCCGCGAACGAGATCGCCGACCTCGGGGACACCTCGACGCTGGCCGAGCCCGCCGTCGTGGACGACATCATCGAGAACCGGCTCAATCGCTGAGCCGGCGCGCGAGACGTGGCGGCATCGCCGGCACGGACCCGGTGGCCGGGAGCACCGGAACCGTGCCGCGTAAAATCGCAGCATTGGTGAGAGACCTGGAGCGAGCCGGGTTCGTCTTCCGCGGCGGCAAGGGCAGCCACAGGAACTACCGCCACCCCAGGGGGATGCGCGTGACGGTCTCCGGGAAGCTGGGTGACGATGCCAAGGTTTATCAGGGACGTGAGGTAAGGCGGAAGATCGAGGAATCCAGGCGATGAACGACAGCGCGAGATACGTCAAACTGGTCGAGTGGTCCGACGAAGACCAGTGTTTCGTCGGCTCCTGCCCCGGTGTCATCGGGCCGTGCTGCCACGGCGACGACGAAGTGGAGGTATACCGGGAATTGTGCCGGATCGTCGAGGAATGGCTGGAAGTCATCCGCCGCGAGGACGGAACGCTGCCTCTGCGAACGGCGGGCTGTCCCGTCGCCGAACGCGAGCGGTTCGCGGCTCGGGAGGGATAGATGGAAAACCCGCCGCTCAAGGATCGCCGGAGGGGGCTGGATGCGGTGGATCGTTTTGCCGCGAGCGGCGTTGGCGACGATCAGGACCGGCGGACCGTTCCGTGCATGAGGAACCCGGCCCCCTCACGTTGAATGCATCGACCGGCAACCCGAACCGCGATGCGGAAACCACCGTGGCACCGCCGGTGCAGGTGCTTCTCGCCGCGGCGGGCGGGGTCGTCCGCGATACCCAGACGCGGGAGCGGTTCGGCGATCTCGGCCCTGCGCTCGCGGCGGCCTTCGGTTCTTGGCTCGAACCCTTCGCCGCGGTGATGCACGGGCTGGAGCCGACCCCCCGATCCCGGGCCGCTGCCCGCGCGATGGCCGATGTGGCTCGTCTCGTCGGCACGTTCGCCCACGAAGCGGTACACCGTGAAACAGTACGCCGCGAAGCGGCACGCCGTGAAACGGCGCTCCCGCCCGCCGGGACGGAGACCGGCCGCGCGAGCGCCGGGCCGCCGGATCGTCCGGCCCATGGAGGCGCCGCCGGCGAAGACGCGGAGGCTGGCCGCCGGGATGTGAAGGCCATCGGCGAGGATATGGAAGCCGGCGGCCAGGGAACGGAGGCCACCGGCGGAGATGCGGGAGACGGTTTCGCCGGCGCATACGAGCGCTACGCCCACCTCGCGGCACGGATCGACGAATCGTTCCGGGAATTTTCGTCGAGCCCCGAGTTCGATCACGCCCGGAGCCGCGCCGCCACCGCCCTCCTCGACTGGCTGGAGCACGACCGCGCCGCGGCGTCGAGCATCGCCCGCGCATTCACGGCGGGAGCGGCAGGCCCGGAACGGCAGCACGACGACATGGCCTCGCAAGGCGCCGGACCGGCTCCAACGGAGGGCGAGATCATCATGCGCGACGGCAGCGCGGTCCTCCTGCGTTACCCGGCCAGGCAGGCGGCTCGCGCCTCCATGCTCGTGGTGCCCGGCTTCACCACCGGAGCGCGCCTCTTCGACTTCGACCCGCGATGCTCGTTCGCGGGCGTCCTCGCGGACCGCGGCGTCGAGACCTTCCTGCTCGACTGGGGCCGGCCGGATGAAATCGACCGGCGGCGCACCGTGGCGGACCAGCTCCGGCGGATCGACCGGGCGCTCGACGCGGCTCGGGCGGCGGCGGACGGTGCGGCGGCGGCCCGCCGGCCGGTTGCGCTCGCAGGCCATTTCCACGGCGGATTGCTCGCCCTGCTCTACTGCATCCGCTATCCCGGCAAGGCCGGCGTGCTGGTCACCATCTCTACCCCGGCCGGATTCGCGCCGGGACAGGACCCCTTCGGGGACTGGCTTCGGGCCTGCGGCGGCGAACGGCTCGCCGAGGTCTTCGGCAACGTCCCGGGCGCGCTCGTCGCGGCCCTGCTGGCGGCGGCGTCCCCGATGCAGTGGTGCGGCGGGGGGGTCTTCGCGCTGCTCGGCGGCGCGCATCCTGCGGACGCCGCCGCGCGGTTCGAGCGGGCCCGCCGCTTCCCGCCCGCATTCCCCGGGGAAACGTTCCGCCAGCTCTACCGGACGTTCCATCGTGCCGACCCGTTCGCCGAGGGCGGCGCGATGCTCGACGATTACCGCTACGATCCGGCCAGCCTCACGCTATCCCTGCTGAACGTGTACGCGCGCGACGACGGCATCGTTCCACCCGGCGCTTCGTCACGCCTGGAGGCGCTGGTGGGGGCTACGAACTGCTCCCGCCGGGAGCACCCCGGCGGACACTTCGACCTCTTCGCCAGCCACCGGGCGCACACCGAATTCCTGCCCGACGTCGCCGCTTGGCTGATCGGGCACGCTCCGGCGTCCTGACCGGGCAGAGCCGCCGAACCGGATGCGTGGCCGATCGCATCAGCCCTTGCGCTCGGGACCTCCGGCCGCGGTGGCCACCGCCGAGACGCCGTTCCAGAACGCGCGCTGCATCGCCTCCATGCCCTGAAGGTCGGGGGTGATGAACGGGCGCATCATGCCGGCCGGATCGAACCCTTCCGCGCCGGCCTTCATCTGCTCGCGGACCTTCTCGATCATCTCCGCCTGTAACGACTGCACCTCGGGCAGGCCGAGGAATTCCCGGAGCTCGGCCGGGGACGTCTCCATGGTGACGTTGATCTTCATTGTGCTGCCTCCGATGGCCGCCGCCCGCACGGTGGCCGCGGCGATGGTGGTGTGCCACCGTGGCTCGTCGGCCGTGGCGGCGTTCGCGCGCACCTCGCGCATCTCCGGTCTGCGGAGCGCCGATACCCGGCACGGGCCGATCACCGGCGCGGGTCGCGGATACCCGTGGCGGGTGCCCGCCGCGGGCCGTCAATGCATGTGGTGCCCGCCGTTGATGCTGTAGTTCGCACCGGTGATGAACGCGGCGTCCTCGGAGCAGAGGAACCCGACGAGCGCCGCGATCTCCCGGGTATCGCCCAGACGGCCGACCGGGATCTCCTCCACGATGCGGTCGAGGATCTCGCGCGGCACCGCCTCGACCATCCTCGTGTTCATGTACCCGGGCGACACGGTGTTCACGGTCACCCCCTTGCGGGCGACCTCGCGCGCGAGCGCCATCGTGAATCCGTGCATCCCCGCCTTGGCGGCGGAGTAGTTGGTCTGGCCGAACTGGCCCTTGACGCCGTTGAGTGAGGAGATGTTCACGATCCGGCCGAACCCGCGCCGGGTCATTCCGTCGATGACGTGCTTGGTCACGTTGAAGACGCTGTCGAGGTTCGTGGCCAGCACCGCATCCCACTCGTCCTTGTCGAGCTTTCGGAGGGATGCGTCCCGGGTGATCCCCGCGCAATTGACGAGGATGTCCACCGGCCCCAGCTCGGACTCGGCATCAACCACGGCCTGCGCACACGAATCGAAGTCCGTCACGTCTCCCGCGATCAACGCGACGTTGCGCCCTTCCCTCGCGAGCCTCGCCTGCCAGCCCTTTCCATCCTCTCCGTTCGTCGTCAGCGCGATGTCGAGCGCCGCGACCCTGCATCCCTGCTGCGTCAGTCGTTCGCAGATCGACCGGCCCAGCTCGCCGATCCCCCCGGTCACCATCGCGATCCTTCCGGACATCCGGAGCCCTCCGTGAATGTCGGCGCCGCCGGACGTCCTGCCCCTGCACGAGACCGCTCCGTTCCCCCGGGCGGCCCTGCGATACCGGCCTCGTCCGCCGTGTTGCGCCGCAACAATGCCGGGATACTAGAAAGCGCGAGCGACGAATGTCAACGCTCGGGATCCCCGCGTCCGGGACTCGTTCATGAAGCGTTACGCGAAGAAGATCGGCCCCACCTTGTCGTCACTCCCGATCAGGGGACGAACCGGGGCAGCCTCGCCATCCTGCGGTACGAACCGCGGGCGTAGCCCAGGGGGCGGAGCGCTGCCACTACAAGGTCCGGATCCCCCCAAGGCCAAGCTGCCGGCGATGGTGCGCCGGACATCCGCGTCCGGGCCTTCATGAGCCGGCCGGCCGCGGGTCCTGCACCGCTGAACCCGAGAAGCGCATAGCCGCTCCACTGCCGCCGGATCCCGTCGAACCACGGAAGCTCGAAGAAGGTGGGTCCGAACCGGTCCGGTATGGGAGCGTGCGGGACCGGGAGGGTCGCCACCGCGGCCAGGGGGCGGGTGATCCGGATCAGCGCGCCGCCGCGTCAGTCCTCGTCGCCGGACGCCAAAGGGTCACGGCGAGCCGCCCCGGACCGGCTGGACGCCGATGGTTTGCGGCGGGCCGTCCCGGCCGCGTCGGGCGGCGCAGTGGTAGCGGCATGGATGATCCTTTCCTGCATCTCCTGCCAGATCGAGAGGTTCCGTTCCGTAATCTCCCGCATCATCGAGAGGGGATCGCTGCCCATCATCGTCTTCATCTGGTCCTGAACCCTCGCCTGCTGCTCCACGAACAGGTTCAGGCTCCGCTCGAGGTAGCTCGCCATCATCCCCTGAAGCGAATCGCCGTAGGACCGGATGATCTTCGCGAGTACCTGCTCGCTGAACATCGGCTTCCCGTCCGCCTCCTGCTCCATGATGATCTGCAACAGGATGCTGCGGGTGAGGTCCTCGTTGGTGCGGGCGTCGCGGATCTGGAACGGAACCTCCTGCAGCACGAGGGCGCGGACGTCTTCGAGAGTGACGTAGCTGCTGATCTCCGTGTCGTACAGCCGCCGATTGGGATACTTCTTGACGATTCGCGGTTTGCTCACTCCGGTTCACCCCGGCGGCCGGACCTGGCGGTCGCGCTTCGTTCGACATCGACCCGCACCGCAACCGGGTTCCCGACCCGTCATGGCTGGAACCGGACGCCGGTTGCGGACCTGGGGACGGCGCGTCCCGGGAATCCCGCATGAGGGATCGGAAGCCGGGCGGCGGGCGATTCTTCGTCGTCTTCTCGAAGACTTCACGGGCAAGAGACCCACCCGGCGGCCGGCGCGACGGCGGCGCCCTGCTCCCGCAAATATCCGATCACGATTCCGGGACGATCGTCACGATACCGGCCCCGGAGCGGTGAATTCCCCCCGGCCCCTGCTGATCCACGGGCGGCACTTCCCTTACCATGCGCGCTCCGGACCGGGAGAGGAACCATGCCTGACCAGTACGACGCCGTCATCATCGGGGCCGGCATCATCGGCGCCGCCACCGCCTTCGAGCTCGCGAAGCTCGGCTACCGCACCCTGAACGTGGACAGGCTGCCGGCCGCCGGTTACGGGCCGACCTCAAGCTCGTGCGCGATCATCCGGGTGCACTATTCCACCTTCGACGGCATCGCGCTGGCGTGGGAAGGCTACCACTACTGGCACGAATGGGCCAGATACCTCGAAATCGGGGACGAACGCGGCCTCGCGCAGTTCGTCGAATGCGGTTGCCTGGTGATGAAGACCGAGCTCAACGGCCATCTGGAGAAACACGTCGACCTGTCGAACGAGCTGGGGATCCCGTTCGAGGTATGGGATGCCGCGAAGATCCGCGAAAGGCTCCCGATCTACGACCTGCGCCGGTACGGACCCCCCCGCCTGATGAGCGACGAGGGCTTCGGGGAGCCGAGCGGAGGAGAGCTCGCGGGCGGCGTGTTCTGGCCGACCGCGGGCTACGTCTCCGACCCGCAGCTCGCGACCCACAATCTGCAACGGGCGGCGGAAGCGAAAGGATCGGAGTTCCGGTTCGGGCGCGAGGTGGTGGCGGTCTTCAAGGACCGCGGGGGGAGGTACGGTGCGGGCGATGGCCGTATCCGCGGCGTGAAGCTCAACGACGGCACGCAGATCGCGGCTCCCGTGGTGGTCAACGTCGCCGGCCCCCATTCCGCCATCGTCAACCGCATGGCCGGCGCCATCGACGACATGACCATCGAGACCAGGCCGTTGCGCCAGGAGGTCGTCCACCTCCCCGCTCCCGAGGGCTTCGACTTCGAATCGCTCGGTATCGTCGTCTCCGACAGCGACATCGGCTGCTACGTCCGCCCGGAGACCGGCAACCACATCCTCGTCGGCAGCGAGGACCCGGAGTGCGACCTGCGCGAGTTCGTCGATCCCGACCACTACGTGCGCCACTTCACCGAGCAGGCGACCATGCAGGCCTATCGGTACGGGCAGCGCGTCCCCACCCTCGGCATCCCGTCCAGCCTGCGCGGGATGGTCGACCTCTACGACGCCTCCGACGACTGGATCCCGATCTACGACAAGAGCCGGGTGCCGGGCTTCTACATGGCGATCGGCACCTCCGGGAACCAGTTCAAGAACGCGCCGGTGGCGGGGAAGATGATGGCCGCCCTCATCGACTACTGCGAACGAAGCAACGACCACGACGTGCGGCCCCTCGCGTTCCGTCTCGATCACGTCGGCCGGACCGTGAACGTGGGCTTCTACTCCCGCAAGCGCGAGATCAACAGCGAGAGCAGCTTCTCGGTGCTCGGCTGAGCCGAGCCGGCGGACCGGCATCCTCGAGACACCACCATCTTTGCGGTTGGATCGAGCTCTGCGCAATGCACCCTGGGAGCGCGAGCGTCTCGCCCGTCGCGGGCCGCAGGCCCACCATTGTCTTCGGGCGAGACACCCATGCTCCCAGGAGACCGGCCCGATCCCCACGCCTCGCCGGTTCGAGGCTTGATCTCGTCCGGGAGGGAACAAGGCGAAAGGAGCGCCGTACCCGCATCATCGTCACGTCGATCGACCGGAGGAAACGACCATGACCGTCGTATCGGGCCAGGAGGGCGGCTGCCAGTGCGGCGCGATCCGCTACCGGCTGTTGCGCGCGCCGGCGGCGCTCTACGCCTGCCACTGCCGGGACTGCCAGAAGCAGTCGTCGAGCGCGTTCGGGCTGTCGATGTGGGTGGAGCGCGACGCGATCGAGTTCACCGGCGCCGAGCCGCGCATCTATCGCACCCGCGGCGGCTCGGGCCGGCCCAAGCTCTGCGCGTTCTGCGGCGAGTGCGGCACGCGGCTCTACCATGCAGGCGGCGGAACCCGCGCCGATGGCGACACGACGCTCAGCATGAAGGCCGGCACCCTCGACGACACCTCCGGCATCGTCCCCACCTGCCACCTGTGGACGAAACGCGCGCAGCCCTGGATGGCGCCGGTGCTGGAACGCGACTTCTGCTTCCAGGCCGAGCCGGACAGCGAGGAGACGTTGCGTGCCCAATGGCGGGCCGCGGTTGGGGCGGGGTCGGAGTAAACCTGAGCGAAGACCGGATGCCACGCCGGCCCGGTCGCGAAACCGAAGCGAGGGGCCGGAACGGCAGATCCCCGATGATGACGGCCTTGCCGTCGTCGGAGTACCTCGCCACTACCGCCCGCTCCCCGCGGCTCGTCCGCCCCCGATGCCGCGCAGCATCGCACCGATGTACGAACCCCGGTCTTCCTCCTGGAATGCGATGTGCCGCGCCGCCATGTCGGGCTTGCCGATGCCCCAGAGCTTCTTCATCACGTGTGAGGGCGTGCTGGAGACGATGAAGGAATCCAGCGCCACCTTCGGGTCGCCGAGGCGCCGCTCGATCTCCTTGATGGTCTCGAAGAAGCGGATCTTCGGATCGTCCACGCCGACGTTACGGCGGAAGGCATCGCCGGATGCGGTGCTGACGCAGTGGATGGTCTTCCTGAGCCGGATGGTCTTGAGCGGCTGCCTGCCGAGGTTCCTGATGATCGGCAGGTGGAATTCGATCCGTCCGTCGTCGGGGGGCAGGCCCTCTTCTTCGAGAAAGTCCCGGAACTGGGCCATGTAGTTGGCGCGGATGCCGAAGACATGGAGCGTTTCGAGGGGTTCGACGTACTCCGGCCGTTCCAGGCCCCGCGGAAGCTCCGCCCTCGTGCTCCGCTTGAGGCTCATCCCGCAACCCTTCAACCGCACGCCGCGCCCGAAGAGCTGGATGATCTGCGCCCCCTCGCCGCGCCCGACGTTCATCAGCCCCATGGTGCCGACGCGCCAGCTATTCCAGCCCTCGGTGAACTTCCGGGAGCCGATGAGCACGTTGACGGTCGAGCGGGGCGCGGCGAGCTCGTGGAAGAGGGAGCCCGCGAACTCCCGTTCGGCCACGTTGAATCCTTCCCGCTCGCAAATCTGCATGAGCTTCGTGTCGTCGCCGACGTTGATGACGCCGAAAGGCTCGTTCTCCCCCACCCGCAACGCCACCTCGCCCGCCGCCCCCTTCAGGTTCTCGACGTGCAGCGCGCCGCCGCGCGGCGCGTTGAAGAGCAGGTCCAGGGTCTCGTCGAACACCTGTTCGGGCGACAGCCCGCTGGTGTCGAGATGGACGAAGCGCCCGGCAAAGAGGTTCTCCCCGGCCGCGGAGACGAGCCCCTGGGTCAGGATCTCCCGGATGCGCGCGACGCTGCCGGCGCGGTCCGACACGTAGCCGGCCAGGAAGCGCAGGATCTCGACGATGTCCGAGGCGTCGCGCTTCGCAAGGGTGGCGGTGACCCGGCCGCCGACGAAGATCCAGAGCGGGCGTTCCAGGTGGAAGGGCCGGAGCGCCGCTTCGTGCTCGCGGTAGAGCCGTTGCTGCTGGAAGAACGCGAGAAGGCAGGCGGTGAGCCAGATCGCCATCCACCCCGCGCCGCCGTTGCCGTCGCCGTCACCGTCGTCGAGGTTCAGGATCCGGTAGTCCTTGCCGAAGCCGTCGCCGTGGAACCAGCGGTAGGAGTAGTCGAAGAGCGTGCCCCGGGCATAGAGGTCGCCGAGGGCGGGGTTGCCCTTGACCGCCTGCCCGAAGGTCGCCGAGTACTCGAAGGAGAAGCCCTTATTCCTCGGGCAGGTGCAGGCACAGGGCATGATGGAAGCGGTGGACGTTGTCCGCGTCCAGCCCTTCGAGCGATTCGTCCCGCAGGTGCTCGGCAAGCCGGTCGAAGCGCTCGACGCCGAACAGGCCGAGCAGATACTGGTGCAGCACCAGCTTCCGCGAGAAGGGCAGCGGAGGCGGGGCGTTACGGCGGGCGGGAGTGGGAGCGGGGCCGGGGCATCAGGCGCTCTCCGGGCGGTGGTGGGGGATCGGGGCGGAGGGGATCGATACACAGGGCATCCGTGAGCGCGCACGGCGTCCAAGGCAAACGCCCGGATGCCCTGCCATGCTCGTCGAGATCACGTCCAAGCGCCAGCGCCGCCGCTCCCGGTGGAACGTCAGGCAGCCGTCACGCCGGATTGTTCAGCCACGATCCGGGCGAGTGCTCGAAAATCCCGGTAGCACGCCTGCACGGCATTGACTTGGCTGCCGATGACGCCGTCCGCCGGCTTGAGGGCGAACATCGGCTTGCGTGCCTCCTGCGCCAGCGGCATCAGGCTTCGATAATGCTTGAGGGTGGCGAGGCAGTGCTCATCCTCGTCCATGGAAAGGGCGGACCGTGCACGCTCGCCGACCACGAAATCACGGTACGCGCCGGGTATACGCTCCATCCAGCGCTCATACGCCATGACCGGACGGCTCAGCCGCACCGCGTGTTGCAGCACCACGTACCCGATCGGCTGCATGTCCCCGCGCGGCACGTCCAGACCCGCCACCGGGTTGCGCTCCCGGCGCTCCGACCACTCCCGCCGCCACCGGCGCAGGGTCGGCCCGAGGTTGTGGAGGCCCCGTAGGGAATAGAGGTCGGCCGCCAGCGGGACGACGACATGGTCCGCGCTGACCAGCACCGCCCGGTTGAGAGCGCCGAGGTTCGGGCCGACGTCCATCAGGATCAAATCCGCCGCAACCTTTTCCGCCGCCCCGTGCAGGGCGCGCGAGATGGCCGAAAGCACGCGGAACGCACGGGGCTTCCGGTCGAGGCAGGCCGGCCATTGGCTCGTCAATTCGTCCTCCGCCCCGGAAAGCAGCACGTCGCCCGCGACCAGCCCGATACCGGGCGCCGGCTCCGTCACATGGGGGGTCGTGACGTCTCCGGTCCCTTCCAGGAGCGGTTGCAGGGAGGTGTAGATCGTCCCATCGGCGCGATCGTCCGCCCACAGGTTCTCCAGCTCCTCGTCGTTCAGGAACATGCTGGTCAGGTTCGCCTGTGGGTCGAGATCCGCCACCAGGACGTTGACGTCGAGCCTCTCGTACATCCAGGCAAGATGGTAGACGAGGGAGGTCTTTCCGACGCCGCCCTTGTTGTTGAACACGGCGATGCTTCTCACGGTGCGGCCCTCACCGTGGCGACGACGAGGGTCCGCTCAAGACCGAATTCAGGCGCCGGGTTGCCGTTCGCTTCCAGGGCTTGGCGGGCGAGCGGCAGGCCGAGGCCGAAGCGTTGGGCGAAGCCCAGATTGGCCATGATCTCGGCCAGAAGCGGATTGCGGTAGTCGGTGTCCCCCGTGCCGAAGTTGTCGCGCGTGATCCTTCCATACAACCCGCCGGGGCTCGCGATCTCGACCCGGTCGGAGAACCAGTGGATCCGTACCGGGGTGTGGGTTCCTTCGTAGCTGCGGTGCATGACGGCGTTGTGTGCGAGCTGCCGCAAGGCATCGGCGGGGTAGTCGGGCCGTTGCCTCTCCCGCGCTACGCCCGCGACCTGGGTGCGAACCGAGACGTTCAGGTCGAGGAGCTCGTCGAGCCGGCGAACCACGTCGGCCAGTCCTCCGGTGAGCTGCTTCCGGTCTCGAATCGGATCGGTAATCTCCGTGCCGTCGATGCGAAGGAATTGCACGTAGGCGCCGGGCACGAATGCCTGCGGCTCCAGTCCGAATGCAATCACCGCACCCCACGTCGGCTTTTCTCCCTGAACCAGCCGGAGGGAACGCAATTGATGTTCGATGGGTCGGGTGTTCCGTTCCAGCACTTCGGGCGCGGTCGCGTTCGGCAGGTAATGGTTGCGCACGAAGTCCTGATCGAGATCGCCGAGGTGCGCTCCGTTCACTGGCCTCAAGTCGAAGGGCAGGTCGGCAGCCCGCCGGCGCTCTGTGAGCAGGCGTTCGTCTTCCACGGAGCCTTCACGGACGGACGGACCGACCCGGACCCATACGCGGCCCTGGTAACGCACGGGCGTATCGGCCGACGGCTCCACGGACACGACGGCGACTTCACAGCCCCTCAACATCCGTTTTTGTACCGTCATCGAAGGCAGCGGCAGGATGGCGCCCTCACCGCGGATGTTCGCCAGTCCTGTCAACAGGGCGTCGTCGATCGGCAGCGAGGCGCAGGAGCCGTCGTCCCGCACCCCGACCAGCACCACGCCCGGCTTGCCGTTTTCCGGCAGATCGTTGGCGAAGGCGCAGACGTTGCGCCGGATCTTCTTTCCGTCGGCGGCCGATTCCTTGCGCTCCACCAAATCGGACTCCGGATCCGACATCAGAGCCTCCAGCTCGGCATCGGAGTACATCGCCATTAGCGCCCGCTCCTCACGACCCGTCCGCTTCCGATGCCGCGCAGTATCGCACCGACGTATGAACCCTGGTCTTCCTCCTGGAACGCGACACGGTGGAAGTGGCCGACAACGCAGCTCGCCGGACATGGATGGCCGTCAAGCACGTGGGGGCGGGCACGGACCTGCCTCCACAATGTCTGCCTCCATCTCCACGGGTTTGTTCCCGTCGGTTTGACGCCTTCGCCTTACCGAAATAGAGTTCCGGTAAGGTAATCATCCGGATGTACCACCGCCATGCTCGTCAAGGTCACGTCGAAGCGTCAGGTCACCTTCCCCGCGCGGGTCCTGGAGGCGATGGGCGTGCGGCCCGGCGACCGACTCAGGCTGGAAGAAGGCCCCGACGGCTTCGTGTTGCGCCCGCAAACCATCGATCCCGCCCGTCTCGCGCCATTGCGCGGCAAGCTCCGACACGGACGCGGCAGCTTCGATCTCGCATCCTTCCGTGAGCAGCATCATGACCCGGCGCTTCGGGATTGATACTTCCGTGCTGGTGCGATTGCTCACGGGAGAGCCCGAGGCGGACTTCGCCCTTTGTGTGCGCAAGCTGAGATCCCTGATCGAGAAGGAAGGCGCCGAAATCCTCGTCTCGAACCAAGTCGTCGGTGAAGCCTACATCGCCGTTCAGCATCATTATGGCGTCTCCCGGGACGACACACGCGCCGGGTTGCTCGACGTGCCGCGTAGCGGATTGGCCGCCATAGAGGCCCCGGGGTGCGGGTCTTCTCGACAGACTCATCGCCGACGACTACGCCCGCTCCGGGCTGGCAGCGCTGACGCTCGGGAGCTTCCCCCCCACCTGTTCCATGTCCAACTCTGTGATGCAATTGCTACCGAGGCGGTCAGGGTGTTTCGTGTTCCAAATCGCATGGTGCCGTATCTCCTCTGCTCCAGCATCCGATCCATCTTCCACGATGGCTTTTACAACTTCCCACCCCTCTCTTTTCATGCAAGTCGTCAGACCGTGGCCGGGTCGCGCTGGCCGATGTCGGACTTGGCGATGAGGCGGAGGTAGGGGTAGCCGAGGTCGTCCTTTCCCTCACGCCATGTCTTGTCGACGACTTCCGACAGGACACCCAGGAAGCCGCGGCCGGTCACTTGCCCGGATTCGTCGTCGTAGATGATGTTCACGTCCACGGCGGGATCGTCCTCGAAGTCGAGCCTCTGCCGGATGTTGATTCGGACGATCCCGACGTCGCCGAAGTGGCGCTTGAAGGCCGCCTCGGCGACCTCGCGTACCTGCTGCTCGTTCATCTCGAAACCTCCTGTGGCCGGCGCCGCTTGAACAGCACATGAACGGCGAACGCGCGCCGATGCCGGGCGTCGGCCTGCTCGAACCGGTCGATGGCGTTCTCGGCTACGTCGATTATCACAAGAACCTCTTGCCTGGAATACCGGCCTTCAAGCGAGTAGTCCGCTTGGTGCCGCGCATCCTGCAAGTCGACGAGCGCCTCGGCGAAGCTGTAAATCTCCATTGGAAACGTCCGTATCACCCCTTGCTGCCGACATGCGCTCCGGGCCTTTCCGTGCTCGAGGGCACGGTACATCTGATGCCATTCCTTGCCGCGGCTGGCGCCTGTGAGCAGGTCCGCGGCGGTGCCGGCCAGGCAGTGGAACAGTGCGTAGTACGCCGTGCTGACGCGCGGCGCAGGTCGGCTTGTGTGGGCTGCGGTGCGCCGGACTCCGCCAGGCGGCGGGCGGTCTGTACCAGGTCGTGCGGGTTCACGGTGCAGGCTCTCACAAGTGGCGGTTTCGTGGCCCGCCCCGGCATGTCCGGGCGGTTCCGTCAGCGTACTTTACATCGTGCCGTGGCCGAGCCGCGCGGCCAGCGCCTGCGGCCCGAGGGCGGCGAGGTCGTCGTTGAAGTCGCCGCCCTTGGGGGAGAGGACGGTGGCGGCGATGCCTTGGGCGAGCGCCCGGGCTTCGAGTGTGGCCGCGGCGCGTCGGCCCGTGGCGTCGCGGTTGGCGGCGATGAGGAGGCGGGCGGCGCCGGGGGGTGGGATGAAGGCGGCAAGGCTGCCGGCCGAGAGCGCGGCGGCGGCCGGCAGTGCGGGGACAGCGGCGACCAGAGCGGGGAAGCGGCGCCGCCGGCCCGACTCGTCCTGGTACGCGAGCGCGGGATGGAAGCACAGCGCCGGGAAGCGGGAGGCAGCGAGACCGCGGGCCGGCAGTAGGTGCGGATGAGCCTTCCATTTCGGGGCGGGAGGCGACTTCCGCCACGTTGACCGCAGGCGCCGTCGCGCCGGCCGGCAGGGTGTCGATCACCATATCCGGGCCGACGGCCATATTGCCGGCTCATTCCGACCATCTGGCGAGTGATGCCCTGCGGGCGAAAACCACGAACGGGTAGCCGGGAGTCCGGCGCTGCTTGCCGGTCACCGGGCCGCGTAGTCAGTGACCATGTGGTCAATCCGGTAGGAGTAGCCGGGAGTCCGATGCCGCTTGCCGGACACCGGTGACCGGCAAATCTCATTGTCGGCCATGATTATCGAAAAATGGCCGACAAAACGATTTGCCGGACACGGATGGCCGTCAAAACACGTTCCTCCCTGCCCTTCCTCCTGCCGATCGGGATTCCGCCGCCGCTTGCCGGACATCGGTGACCGCCAAATCTCGTTGTCGGTCATATTTGTCGGAAAATGACCGGAAAGACGATTTGCCGGACACGGATGGCCGTCAAAACACATCCCTCCCCTCGGCGATGTTCAGGAGGTCCGGGAACACGAGGATGGTTCCCCGGCGGCCGTTCCCGGGCCTCATCACTTGCAGGATGTCGTGGTCGCAGAGTGCGGCCAGAAGCCGCCGCGCCGTGCGGTCCGGGATCCCGGCGTTGGCTGCGAAGCTGCCGCTGTTGAAGATCTGGTGCTCGAAGATCCAGTCCAGGGTGTGGATGGCGTAGCGGGAGCGGGTCACGTCCGCCACCCGCCCCTTCATGTCCTCGTAGAGATCAAGGATCCCCCGGGCCTTCGTCAGGTTCTCCTCGGCCTGCGCTCGGACCGCCTTCAGGAAGAACCGGCACCACCCGGTCCAGTCGTCGTCGCGGGAGACGGCGAGCAGCCCCTCGTAGTAGGCGTCGCGACGGGCCTCGAAATAGGCGCTGACGTAGAACATGGGCTGGCCGATGAGGCCGCACTGCCAGAGGAACAGGGGGACCAGCATCCGGCCCAGGCGGCCGTTGCCGTCCAGGAACGGGTGCAGGGCCTCGAACTCCGCGTGCAGGATGGCGAGCTGCACCAGCCGATCGGGGGCCTCGTGGTGCACGTACCGCTCCCATGCGCTCATGGCCTCGGGAAGCTTCTCCGCCCCGACGGGCACGAAGGTCGCCTCCTCCACGGTGCAGCCGGGCGGGCCGATCCAGTTGGGGATGCGCCGGTAGTCGCCGGGGGACTTGCCCTCGCCGCGCACCCCGGAGAGCAGCACCCGGTGCGCCTCCCGGACGACCCGCTGGCAGATGGGCAGCGTCTCCAGCATCCGCTCCGCCTCCCGCATCGCGGCGCGGTAGTTGAGCACCTCGTGGATGTCGGCCCGGCGCTCGGGGGATTCCGCTTCCTTCCCGGCCTCGAACTCCAGGACCTCGCCCATGGTGGCCTGGGTGCCCTCGATGCGCGAGGAGAGCACCGCTTCCTGTGTCGTCATGGGCGAGAGCAGGACGCGGGGGTTGGGAATGGCGGCGAGCGCCCCGTCGTAGCGCGCCACCGCCGCGACCGCCGGGCCGATCAGCGGGATGAGCGCCGGCCAGTCGAGACGCTTTTCGGGCGGGAAGCGTCCTTCGTGGTAGTGGACTGCCGCCATCAGCCTTCCCCTGAAATCCAGCCGGGCTTCGCGTCAGGCCAACGGGCCATGATGGGCAGCGTCCGCGGGCCGGGTCTCCTGGGAGCGGCGCGTCCTGGCGGACGCGGGTGTCCTGCCCGCTTTGCATGGTGACGGCGCTGCCGGCGGCCTGCGCCCGGGTGGCTCGGGCGGATGTACGGCTTGAGCAGGTCGCGGCGGCCCCGGGCCTCGTGCACGGTCGCGACCTCGAGCGTGCCGAACTCGTCGATGGCCGCGCCGTCGGCACGCTCGATGTTGCGCACGGCTACGGGTTTCATGTCGTTTTCCTCATCCGACGAAGCGCGGTCGGGTTTTCCCGATATCCGCCAAGTGCACGACCCGGT
Organism: Gammaproteobacteria bacterium; assembly: GCA_965204915.1. Lineage (GTDB taxonomy): Bacteria > Pseudomonadota > Gammaproteobacteria > HK1 > HK1 > HK1. The sequence continues at coordinate 3,053,532 of OZ242023.1, forward strand.
CGAACAGGTACGGATGGTCCCGCGTTTTCTCCCGGAATCGAGTGTCGGCGGTGACCACGGGGTGCTGCTCGTGAACCGCCAGAGCGAGATAGAAGCAGTCGTAGACCGGATGGTCGAGGTCGACAGCCAGCCGCGTCGCGGAGGCCGCAAGTTGGCGCATCGACCGCGGTGTGGCGACGGGAGCGGTGCGGAGCAGATCCACGGCGCCGGCAAGCCCGTCCCGGTCGATGTCGCCGCGTCGGTGCATGGCCCATAACGCATTGGCGGCCTCGGCAAAGAGCAGCGCGGGGGCCAGCAACGTCAACCCCGCATCGAGCAGGCTCGACGCTTCATCCGACAGACTCTCTGCCACGAGCCACTTGACGGCGACGCTCGCGTCGACGACGTAGCCTCTCACGTCGCTCCGTCCCGGTCCCGGTCGGCCCGGATCGTTTCAGTGCTGTCAACCGATGATTGAAGGCGTTGCCTCATGATCCGCGCACGATCCGCGAAATTTCCATCATCGGCGAGCAACGTCTTGCGCAGGATCTCCCGATGCTCCGCTTCCGCGGATCGGCCGTGAGCGGCCGCCCGCCGCTTGAGGGCATCGACCACCTGCATGCTCAGCTTGCGGACCGTCAATTGAGCCATTGGCATCGCCTTCAAAAGTATGTCTTCAATGCCATCAATCTTCATGCCTGCATGGTGCGATGTCAATTCATCGAACTCGACGTCTCGCAGCGCCACCGAGGAAACCTGCACCGGATCGATCTCCGCGAACCCTCGTACTCGCGTGCCGGGTACCATGAATGCAGACCTTTCGAGGGTGGGTTGAACGAACTGCTGCGCGACCGGCGCATCGTGCTGGCCGAGACCTGTCCGGCGCTCGCTTACGGCGCGGCGCTGGCTGGCGAACTGCCCACCAGCCGGGTGCTCGTCTCGAAGACCAGACCGGAGCAACGCCGCGCCGCGTGTGAGCAGATTGCGCGAGCACGGTGGATCGAATCCGGGTATGTCGATCTGGGCGACCTCGGTCCGGTGCAAGCCGATCAAGGATCGTAGCGGCCGGACGAAGGCGATGCGCGCCGCCCCGGGGGGCCGAGGCCGACGGGGCGGCGGTAGCGGGCGGCCGATACCGGAGCCGTCACCGCCTCTCCGGCTCGAACATCAGCCGATGGAAGGCTTCCTCGATGAGGCGCACCGTCCAGGTGTCGGCCGGGGCCTTGAGGTTCTCGAGGTGGTTGTCGCCGTTGACGTAGACCAGATCGTACCCGCCGTCTTCGTCCGCGAACCCGCTGTGCCCGGTGAACCACTCGTCGAGGACGAGGTTGTCCCGCTCGATCCCCTCGGGCGTCTCGCCGCCGGGGCGCTTGCGCCAGACCACCAGCGCCTTGCGGCCGTCGGGCAGGGTCCCGGTAACGGTGCGGAACCACCAAGCCCCGCCCGCCTTCTTCTGCCTGAGCCGCCCCTTCAGCCGCAGGCGGCCTTCGCCGTCGCGCCTGAAGTCGGCGCCGAAGGTCCGCGGCGCGGCGATGCGCTGCACGGCGAGGCCGATCAGCCAGTGGAACGTCTCCGCCAGATCGACGTCGACTTCGCGGCTCTCGTCCGAGCCGGGGCGCTTGACCCTGAGCCGGTAGGAGGTCGGATCGGTGAAGGCGGCGACGTTCAGCAGCGAGGGGCTGCCGCGGGTCTCCACGTCGAGCATGTAGCGAAGGAGGTACTGCTCCCGGAAAGCGTCCTGGCCCTGGCTCCGCGACGTGTCGAGCGCGAATTGCTGTTCATCGGTGCGGCGAGGCTCCAGGTTGTTGAGGGTGTCTTCGTAGGATTCGAGGCGCACCACCTTGACGATCCGCGGGGAGCGTTCGGCTTCCTCGGGGGTGGCGGGGCGCTTCGGCTTGCCGTCCTTCCACTCCGGGGCGAACGTGACCTTCTTGATGCGGGGGAGAAGAACGGTGTCGAAGTAGTCGCCCATCTCGACGAGGATGAACTTGCGCCTTCCGCCGTCCCCGCGGTTCAGGTGGATGACGGCGTGGCCGGTGGTCCCGGAGCCGGCGAAACAGTCGAGGACGAGGCCCTCCCGCCCGGAGGTCTGCGATCGGAAGGTGTAATGGCGCAGGTACTCGCCGGTCTTGATGTAGTACTGGTCCGCGTTGGTCCGGTGGAGCCTGACCTCCTCGCCCTCGTAGGGAATCGCGTATACGCGCCGGGCTTGTACACGCGCTTGCCGAGGAAGTCTCCCTCGGAGTAGTAACGCCGGAAAAATCCGTACAGATGGTCGTAGACCTCGGCTTTCAGCGCATCCAGATCCACGGCGTCTTCGGCAAGCCTCGCGCGCAGATCCCGAACCTTGGGGGAAGTGTCCGGGTCCGCTCCATCGGACCGTATCCGCCTGATGGTTTCGTCGAGCTCCTTTTCGATGGCCGCCTTGTCCGCCGATTGGTACTGCGACAAAGCCGCCTGCACCTGCGGCAACAGGTCCCGTTCCAGAAACTGCGTCACCTCGGCGCTCTTCGCGTGCATGATGCGATAGAACCCGAAGTCCAGATCCGGCCGGTCGAGCTGGAACAGCTCTTTCAGCAACGCGACCAGCTTGTCGAATGACCGGCTCATGCCTCACCCGTGGCGTTGGGCAAACGGCGCTTGAGGGCGGTGGATTCCTCGAACGCGGCGGTGGCGGCGGTGAGGTCAGACAGCGCCCCTTCGAAAGCGTCGTATCGAGTGAATTCCTTCTTGAAGTTGGACCACTGCTCCGTCCGGTCGAAGATGACCCGGTCGGTATCGTAGAAGGCAACGATCGGAAACTCGGCTGGCCGCTCCCCATTGTGGTCACTTTGGATTTCGTCCACCTTGTCCTTCAGGGCGCTGGTGTATCCCCGTGCCGGTCGTCCTCTGGTGATCGTTGCAGACCAGGAAATGTCGTCTACCGTGGTGAGGTAGACGAACACACCGCCCGATGCCGCCCACGCGCAGGTCGGTATCGAGAAGCCCTCTCTCGGTGGCGCCGGGAAACAGAACGGTCATGGCGCCGAGCCCGGCTGCAATGGCGCCCAGAACGCTCGTCTTGCCGTGTGCGTTGGGACCGTGCAGGACCGTGAGCCGGGGGTCGAGCGCCAGGGTGAGCTTCTCGATCGCGCGGAAGTTCTCAATCTCTACGGATGCCAGCTTCATGGCCCTGTCCCTTTCGTTCCCGGGACTTCGGCTCCGTCAGCAGGCACCGCAACGCCGTGAGCACCCGGCACGAGGCTTCATGCCGGATGCGGGTCGAGGATCGAGACGCGCTCCGGGAGCGGCCCGCCAGGAAATTTGCAGCCTCCGGCGGGTGGGTTGCGTCAGTCGGCAAGGAGCATCTTGACGGGTTTCTCCTCGCGCGCGAGTGACCGCGGTCTTTGCGCCCCGACCGGTGTTCGGAGGCAGACGGAACGAGCCCGTACCGCGGCCGCCGCCTCAGCTCAACAACGGCGCGATCACCAGGCTCACGATGGCCATCACGTTGATCAGGATGTTCATCGAGGGGCCCGACGTGTCCTTGAAGGGATCGCCGACGGTGTCGCCCACCACCGTTGCGTGATGCGTCTCCGAGCCCTTGCCCCCGTGGTGTCCTTTCTCGACGTACTTCTTGGCGTTGTCCCACGCCCCGCCGGCGTTGGCCATGGTGAGCGCGAGCAGCACGCAGCCGAGGAGCGCACCCCCGAGCATTCCGCCCAGGGCCTCGGCGCTGATGCCGAGGCCGACCACCCAGGGCGCGCTGATCGCGATCACGCCGGGGAGGATCATCTTGCGCAACGCCGCGCCGGTGGCGATGTCCACGCAACGCTCGGTGTCGGGCTGCGCCTTGCCCTCCAGAAGGCCGGGGATCTCGCGGAACTGGCGGCGGATCTCGTTGATCATCTCGAACGCGGCCTTCCCCACCGCGTCCATGGTCAGCGCCCCGAGGTAGAACGGGATCACCCCGCCGATGAAGATGCCGATGAGCACGTGCGGGTTGTTGAGCTCCAGCCGGAAGCCGGGATTGCCGGCGGAGACGGTCTCGATGAACGCGGTGATGATCGCGAGCGCGGCCAGAGCGGCGGCGCCGATCGCGAAGCCCTTGCCGATCGCGGCGGTGGTGTTGCCGAGCTCGTCGAGCGAATCGGTGATCGCGCGGGTCTCCTTGCCGAGGCCGCTCATCTCCGCGATGCCTCCGGCGTTGTCCGCGACCGGGCCGTATGCGTCGATCGCCATCGTGATCCCCACCGTCGCGAGCATGCCCACCGCGGCCACCCCGACGCCGTAGAGGCCGACCAGCTCGCTGGAGACCGCGATGATTGCGCAGATGGTCAGCAGGGGGATCGCCACCGAACGCATGCCGACCGAGAGGCCCGAGATGATGACGGTCGCCGGACCGGTCTCACCCGCCCGCGCGATCTCCTGTACCGGGCGGCCGGACGTGAAGTACTCGGTCACCAACCCGATCACGATGCCGCCGATCGCACCCGCGACCACCGCCCACCAGACCCGCCAGTCGACGCCGATCATCTCGGTGATGACGTAGAACGACAGGAGGATGAACAGGACGGTGGCCCCGATGGTCCCGGTGCGCAGCGCCACCTCCGGCTTGTTGCCGGAGAAGTGGCGCACGACCATGATGCCGGCGATGGAGCACAGCAACCCGAGGGAGGCGAGTCCGAGCGGCAGGAACATCAGGGACTCGCGGGCGCCGAGGCTGCCGATGACGTCGAGCGACATGGTGGAGGCCATGGCGATGGTGGCGATCATCGCGCCGCAGTAGGACTCGAAGATGTCCGAGCCCATGCCCGCCACGTCGCCGACGTTGTCGCCCACGTTGTCCGCGATGACCCCGGGGTTGCGCGGATCGTCCTCGGGGATCCCCGCCTCGACCTTGCCGACCAGATCCGCCCCCACGTCCGCGCTCTTGGTGTAGATGCCGCCGCCCACGCGCGAGAACAGCGCGACGCTGGATGCGCCCATCCCGAAGCCGTGGATGGTATGCGCGGTTTCCGGGTCCCCGCCGAAGATCAGGTACAGGATGCCGAGGCCGAACAGGCCGAGGGAGGCCACGGCAAGGCCCATGATCGAGCCGCCGAAGAACGCCACGGTGAGCGCGTCGGCGGCGCTGGCGGTGTGTGCGGCGGTGGTGGTGCGCACGTTCGCGCGGGTCGCGGTGCTCATGCCGATGTAGCCGGCGCCGGCCGAGCACAGTGCGCCGACGAGGAACGCGAACGCGGTGCCGGTGCCCAGCGTGAACCACAACAGGACGAGGAGCACCACGCAGAACAGCGCGAGCATCTTGTACTCGCGCCGCATGAACACCATGGCGCCACGGTGGATCGCTTCGGCGATTTCGGCGACCTTGTCTTCCCCGGCGGGGTATTTCCTGACTTGGTGGTAGATGAACCAGGCGGCGGCAAGGCCGATGATGCCGAATACGGCCGGTACGAGAGCGTTACCGCTCATGGGTATCCTCCCTGAGAATCGAGCCCGGGAATCGAGAGGCGGCGATCGGGTCTTCGCGCGGGCCGCCGCCGCACACACGACTTGTTCATGAAAGGCGCCGAAGTCTAGCGATGGTCATGCCATGTCTCAATGCCGGTCGATCCGGGCGGCCCGATACCTGGTATGCCGCCACCGCCCCGGCCGTCGATCGCCATCGCGCACTCGCGGGCCGCGAGACGGCCGACGTCTGCATCGTCGGCGCCGGATTCACCGGGATCTCCGCCGCCCTGCATCTCGCCGAGCGGGGGTACTCGGTCGTCGTGCTGGAGGCGGCACGGATCGGATGGGGAGCGAGCGGGCGCAACGGCGGGCAGGTCGGCAGCGGCCTGCGCGAGTCGATGAGCACGCTCGAACGCTCCCTCGGTTCCTTGCGCGCCGACACGCTCTGGGCGCTGTGCGAAGAGGCGAAGGGGATCATCGCCGAGCGCATCGACCGCCACGGCATTCAATGCGATTGGCGGCCGGGCAACCTTCTCGCGTCCACGCGCGAGCGCTACATGGGATGGATCGAGCGCGAGGCGGAGTTCTGCCGTCGGCGGTTCGGCTATCGCGGATACCGGATGCTGTCGCGGGCGGAGATGCGTGAAGAGGTCGCCAGCGCCTGCTACGTCGGGGGGCGGATGGACGAGGGCGGCGGACACCTGCACCCCTTGCGCTTCGTGCTCGGGATGGCGGAGGCCGCGGTACGGGCCGGCGCCCGGGTCTTCGAGAGCTCCCGGGTCGAGCGGATCCGGTGGGGGAGCCCGGCGCAGGTGTCCACCGCACACGGCGCCGTCGAAGCGGAGTACGTCGTCCTCGCCGGCAACGCCTACCTCGGCCGCCTGGAGCCGAGGATCGAGTCGAGGATCATGCCGATCGTCAACCACGTGCTCGCGACCGAGCCCCTCGGGGAACGCCGCGCCCGCTCCCTCATACGCAGCGGCGCGTGCGTGCACTCGACCCGATTCGTCGTCGACTACTATCGCTGCACGGCCGACCACCGGCTCCTGTTCGGCGGCGGCGAGACCTACTCCGACCGGCCGCTCGACGATCCGCGGGCATTCGTGCGCCGGTACATGCTGCGGGTGTTCCCCCAGCTCGCGGACGTGCGGATCGACCATGCGTGGAGCGGGCGGCTGGCGATCACCATGAACCGGCTGCCGCACGTCGGGCGGCTCGCCCCGAACGGCTTCTTCGCCCAGGGATTCTCGGGCCACGGCGTGGCCCTCACCCAGATTGCCGGGAAGCTCGTCGCGGAGGCGGTGGCGGGAACCGCCGAACGCTTCGACGTGCTGGCGGGGCTGCGGCACCGGGCGTTTCCGGGCGGCAGGTGGCTGCGCCATCCGCTGCTCGTCCTCGGCATGCTCTATTACGCGCTACGCGACAAGCTTTGAGCGGTGTCCGCATCCTCCGCATCCTGGCCCGCGTTTCCCACCAACCCCCCCGGCTGCGGACGCGGCCCACGGCTACCCGCGCCCGAGGCGCATTCCGGGGAACACCGACGCCTCGTCACGTTGCCGTCCGCCCGGCTCCGGCTCATTCGGCGAGCCTGTCGCGCAGGAACCGGCAGGGGCGGGCGAACTCGGCCGCGGCCTCCGCACCCGAGAACCGGGCGCGCAGGAATCCGTGGATCATGCGTTGCGCGCAACGCGCCACGACCTCGTTGCCCGCGGCCGCGAGCCGCCCGGCATATCGAACGGCGTCGTCTGCGAGGGGGTCGATCTCCGCGTAGTGGACGTGGGCGGGCGGGAGGCAGGAGAGGTCCCCGGCTTTCAACGGCGCCGCGTACGGGTCGGCGGTCGGCCGCCGGTTCCCGAGGTAACGGCTCCAGCCACCGTCCATGTCGGCGGTGCGAAGCCCCGGTGATTCCGCGTAGCGCCGGTAGGAGTCCGAGGTCAGCTCGTCGGTGAGGCAGGGATAGTTGAGGGCCTGCGCCATGATGTGCGGGCCGCCCCGGTCGCGCGCCATGAGACAGGTCGCCGCCGCCAGGTTGCCGCCCGCACTGTCTCCCCAGAGCGCGATCCGGTCGCCTTGCACTCCGAACGTCCCGCCCCGTTCGGAGAGGTGGCTCACGACCGCGTAGCAGTCCTCCGGTGCGGCGGGAAACGGATGCCGTGGAGCGAGCCGGTAGTCCACGCTCACCACCACCACGCCGGACTCCTCGGCGACGCCCCAGGCGATGGTGTCGCCGCTGTCGAGGCTTCCCTTGACGAACGCGCCGCCGTGCAGGTACACGACGCAAGGGCCGGGCGTTTCCGCGCCCTCCGGGCGGTAGATGCGTATCGGGATCTCGCCTCCCTGCGGCCCCGGTCGTGGAACGGCGGTGTCCCGCACCGCCATTCCATCGGGGCGATCCCGCGCAAGCCGCGCCCCGTACCCGTTCCAGGCCGCGCGCATCTCCTCCGGGTCGTTCGTCTGCGCGACCGCCCGCTTGGCCGCGATCAGCTCGTCCATGTCGGGGTGGACGTCGAACGTCGCCGTGGTCATCGCGCTCTCCGCGGCCGTCGATTCGACTTCCACGGCTCCCGGAAACGCGGGATCCGATCCAGGATCCACTCGAAACCATGGACATTGTTGCGAATTGCGCCGCACTCGATGGCGAAGAACAACGGCACGCAGGGCAGATCGATTCCGGCGCTCCCGGTGCTCTCCCGGTAGGGGCGGCATCGCTCCCGCAAGGCTTCGACCGGCGGACGCCACATGATCTTGCAGCCGATGCTCCAGGGGTTGCAGAAACAGCCGATCTTCATGAGCCCGCCTTGGGCGAGGGAACCGCCGTTCAGGGTGGGAATGGCGGCAAGATGCTACTCGATAGGCGGATCGTCAGGGAAGGTCCCGGCCCGGTGTGGCCGAAACCGGGCGCCCCGGATCCCCGTCCGCCGTTGTATTCAGACGTGGATGCCGGCTTCGCGCAACAGCAACGCGGTCTCGAACAGCGGCAGCCCCATCACCCCGGAACAGCTCCCGTCGAGGCGGGTGACGAAGATCGCGGCGTGTCCCTGGATCGCGTAGGCGCCGGCCTTGTCCAGCGGCTCGCCGCCCGCGCAGTACGCCCGGCATTCGTCGTCCGGGATCTCACGAAACCACACCCGGCTGATGCTGGTCACGACCCGCGGCGCGTCTCCGGCGTGGACGCCGGCAAGGGCGACCGCACTGATGACGTGGTGCATCCGCCCCGACAACGTCCGAAGCATCGTCATCGCATGCGCCTCGTCGCGGGGCTTCCCCAGCACCCGGTCTTCGAGCACCACCACGGTGTCGGCGGCGAGCACCGGCGCGATTCGAGCGTCACCGAGCGCCGCGAGTCCGGCCCGCGCCTTCTCGCACGCCATCCGCTCCACGAATCGCCGGGGAGGCTCGCCGGCTCTCCGGGTCTCGTCGATTGGGGCATCGACGATCGCGTAATCCACACCGATCCGATCGAGCAGCACGCGCCGGCGCGGGGATTGGGAGGCGAGGTGGATCATCGCCACGGCCGCCAAGCCGTCATTCCCGGGTGTCCGGAGACCATCCCGGGCCTGGACCGGAACAATCGGATCGTCACCACGGCCACGAAGTCCCCATTCCCGGAGAGCGCACCGTCGCCGCCCGGTTACCCGCGGTGGTAGGGATGGCGGCGGAGGATCGTCCACGCTCGATAAAGCTGTTCCGCGACGACGATCCGCACCAGTCCGTGCGGCAGTGTGAGCGGGGACAGGGACCAGCGATGCTCGGCCGCCGCGATGCACGCCGGGGCGAGACCGTCCGCCCCGCCGACGAGCAGGGCGAGGCCCCGGCCCTCGTGCATCCAGCGCCCGATCCGATCCGCGAACGCGGCAGTCGTCCATGCCGCACCACGTTCGTCGAGCGCGACGACGCGGGCGCCGTCCGGGGTCGCCGCGAGGAGCCGCCTGCCCTCGTCCTCGACGCGACGCCCGGTCGAGCCCCGGCCGGTGTGCTTCGACGGCGGGATTTCATGAAGCTCGACAGAAAGCTCCGGCGGCATGCGTCGCGCATACTCCCGGTAGCCGTCCCGCTCCCATTCCGTGCGGCGGTGACCAACCGCGACGAGGTGGATTCGCATTGGCATCCCAGAATGTGCGTGGCCGTGCGATCAGGGCGGATGCACCCGAAGCGGACGGTACGCCGATCACCGGCCTCGTGCTGCCGTGTGCATGCGATTGGCCGCTCGGGGAGAGGGTGGCTGGCCGCCCGGACAAGCGGATCGAAGGCCACACCTTGCATCCGGCATCGATTCTTCAAGCGTGCCTGGTGTTCAGCGATGGCTGCCGGCGGCCCGCGCCGCCCCACAGCTTCTCGAGCTGGTAGGTCTCGCGGGTCTCCGGGGTCATGAGGTGCAGCACGAGGTCGCAGAGATCGACGAGCACCCACTCGCCCTCGCGCAGCCCCTCGACGCCGAGCGGCCGGCAGCCCGCGGCTTTCGACCGCTCGATGACGTGCTCGGCGGTGGCCCTGACCTGGCGGGTGGACCGCCCGCAGGCGATGACCATCACGTCGGTGACGTCGGTCAGCGCGTGGACGTCCAGCACGGTGATGCGCTGTGCCTTGCGATCTTCGAGGGCGCCGGTGACGAGGCGGGCCAGGGCATCGGCATCGACGGGCATGAGGCGCCTCTTGGATGGGGCGGCGAGGCGGGCCGGAGCTTCAGCATCGGTGGGCATAGAGATCCTCTCTGGTGATGATGTCGTGCACCCGGTCGGGCACGAGGAACCGGATCGATTCTCCGCGCGCGCACAGCGATCGCACGCGGGTGGCGGAGACGTCCAGGAAGGGAAGGTCGCGCACGAAGACGACGAACCCCGCGGGGGCGCTGCGGATCGCGCCGGGGTCGTCGCGCCGCCGTGCGCGCAGGAAGCGCGCCACCGCACCGTCGCGCGGCGGCACGGTGGCGCCGGGACGCTCGGTGACGACGAGATGGGCGAGCGCGGGTATGCGCTCGAAGTCGATCCAGGCGTCGAGCCGGGAGATCGCGTCCATCCCCAGGATCAGGCAGAGCGAAACGTCGGGGAGCTCCTCGCGCAGCTCCTGCAACGTGTCGGCGGTCACCGTCGGCCCGGGACGCAGGAGCTCCCGTCCGTCGGCTTCGAGTCCCTCGACCTCGGAGAGCGCCGCTTCGAGCAGGCGCAGGCGCATTTCGGGGCTCGCCACGGGCGGCTCGCGCAGCCGCGGATCGGGGGCGGGCATCAGGCGGACCGAGTCGAGACGCAGGGCCGCGCGCACTTCCAGGGCGAGCCTGAGATGGGCGCAGTGCACCGGATCGAACGTTCCGCCCATGACCCCGACGGCCCGGGCAGGTGGGGATTCGTGGCGCGGCACGGACTCGGCCGGCGGTTCGGAGAGGCCCGCGGTCACCGTCCCGCGCTACGGCCCCGGGCCGAGCCGCGCCGCGCGGCCGTCGTGGCCGCGAAGGCTGCGTTTGTCGATGCGAACGTCGATCAGCCGCGTACCTGTCCGTTGCCGAGCACGATGAACTTCCGGGTGGTGAGCCCTTCGAGGCCGACCGGGCCGCGGGCGTGCAGCTTGTCGGTGCTGATCCCGATCTCCGCCCCGAGCCCGTACTCGAAGCCGTCGGCGAAGCAGGTCGGGGCGTTCACCATCACCGAGCTCGAATCCACCTCGGCCATGAACCGGCGCGCGCGGGCGAGATCGCCGGTCACGATGGCGTCGGTGTGGCCGGAGCCGTAGCGCCCGATATGGGCGATCGCCTCGTCGACGTCGCCGACCACCCGCACCGCGAGGATGGCCGCGAGGTACTCCGTCCCCCAATCCTCCTCCGTGGCCGGCGCCGCATCCGGCGCCAGCGCCCGGGTCTCCTCGCAGCCGCGGATCTCCACCCCCGCGTCCGCGAGCCGCTTCGCCAGGGCCGGGAGCACCCGGGGGGCGATGCCGCGCGCGACCAGCAGCGTCTCCATCGCCCCGCAGATCCCGTAGCGGTAGGTCTTGGCGTTGACCGCGACGGTGAGGGCCATGTCGGGGTCGGCGCGGTCGTCGATGAAGACGTGGCAGTTGCCGTCCAGGTGCTTGATGATCGGGACGCGGGCTTCGCGGCCCAGACGCTCGATGAGCCCTCGGCCGCCCCTGGGGACGATGACGTCCACGTGCGCGTCCATGGCGATGAGCATCCCCACCGCGGCGCGGTCGCTCGTCTCCACCACCTGCACCGCGTCGCGGGGCAGTCCCGCCGCCGCCAGCCCTTCGTGGATGCACCCGGCAACCGCGAGGTTCGAGGCCAGGGCCTCGGAGCCGCCGCGCAGGATGGCCGCGTTGCCGGACTTCAGGCACAGCCCTGCCGCGTCCGCGGTGACGTTGGGCCGCGACTCGTAGATGATGCCGATGACCCCCAGCGGCACGCGCATCCGCCCGACCTGAAGGCCCGAGGGCCGCATCCGCATCTCGCCGATCTCGCCCACGGGGTCCGGCAGCGCCGCGATCTGGCGCAGTCCCTCGGCCATCGAACGGATGCGCGCATCGGTGAGCTCCAGGCGGTCGAGCAGCGGTGCGGCGAGGCCGCTCGATCGTCCCCGGTCGAGGTCCTGGCGGTTTGCCGACCGGATGGCCTGCATCCGATCGGCGATCGAATCCGCGATGGCGAGGAGGGCGGCGTTCTTGGCTTCGGTCGGCGCGCGCGCAAGCGACCGGGAGGCGGCGCGGGCGCGGACGCCGAGATCGAACATGTAGGCGTCCAGATCTTCGGACGGAGATCCCGTGGATGGCGGTGCTTGCGGGGATTGCAGGGATTGGACGGCCCGCGGGGCATCGCGATGCGGGGCCGCGCCGACGCTCATTGCCTCTGTCGCTGCCATGGGTCTAGCTCTCCTGGCTCGAACGTTCTCCAAGACTCCAATCGGCGAGGGCTTCGATGGCGAGCGCCCGCCGTCAATTATAGGGGGCGGCCCGCGGCAGTTTCACCCCACTCATCGCCAGCACCAGCCGTTCGAGACCCTCCCAGGCGTCGGCGCGGGACCAGCGCACGAAAGCCCCGGAGCGCGCCGGCGCACCCTTCAGGCACCGGTCGACGCCTTCGGCGACGTCCAGCAACCCGATCCAGCCGCGGCGGGGCATGCGTCCGAGGGCGCGCTGGAGGGCGGGCTTCCTGCTCCACCATCCGCCGGAGGCCATCCGTAGCGCATCGTCGAAGCGGGCGCCGCCTTCGAGGCCGGCCGCAATGGCGCATACGCCGCGGATCGCCCAAGTGAGGGAGCCGAGGACGTGGAAGGGCTCGACCCCCTCTTCGCGCAGCACCTGCAGGATCCTCAGGGCGCGCGCGCCGTTGCCTTCAAGGGCCGGATCGATGAGGTCGAAGGTCCCGAACCGCGCGCTGTCCGCCACGGTGCGCATGACGTCGTCCACGGTGATCGTCCGCCCTTCGCAGAGGAGGCGGAGCTTGTCGATCTCCTGCGCGCACGCGAGGAGGTTCCCTTCGTTGCGTTCCGCGAGCGCTTCGGCCGCGTCGCGTTCGACGGCCAAGCCGCGCGCCGCGCTCCGGGCGGCGATCCAGCGTGGGAGCTCATGGGCCCGCACCGGGTAGACCTCGACCACGTCACCCGCGCCTTCGAGGGACTTGAACCATTTGGTGGCCGTCGAACGGCGGTCGAGCCGCCCGCAGGACAGCAGCAGCACCATGTCCGGCGGCGGATTCGATGCGTATTGCGCGAGGGCCGGCCCGCCGTCCTTGCCCGGCGAGCCGCCCGGGACTCTCAGATCGATGAGTCGCCGTTCGGCGAAGAGGGAGAGGCTCGCGGCGTGGGTGCGTAGCTCGCTCCAGTCGAAGTCGGACTCGGCGTGCAGCACGATGCGTTCCGCAAATCCGGCCGCCCGAGCCGCGGCGCGGATCGCATCGAGGGATTCCTCGCGCTGCAGGGGTTCGTCACCGTGGACGACATACACACTCGCGAGACCGCGAGCGAGACGACGTTCGAGCTGCTCGGGCCGCACGCGCACGGCTAGTACCTCTGCACAGAGATTATGACCGGTTCAGGCAGCATGGGCATGGTTGCACCGAACTCTGATGGAGTGTCCCGTCCTGCGCTGACCGGCCAGAACCAATCGATCAAAACCACTGTGCAGAGGTACTAGTACCTCTGCACAGAGATTATGACCGGTTCAGGCAGCATGGGCATGGTTGCACCGAACTCTGATGGAGTGTCCCGCCCTGCGCTGACCGGCCAGAACCAATCGATCAAAACCACTGTGCAGAGGTACCAGGCCGTATTGATGAATTATCGCAACATGATCCATGTCGATGCGATATGAATGAACGCCATGAAGGTTCGGCTGAGCTTCTCATAGCGCGTGGCAATGCGACGGAACTGCTTGAGGAAGGCCGGGGGGAACTGGGTCGAGGGCATGGCCCGCCTCTGCGGGCGGGTGTCCCGCCTGCGGGCGGGTGTCCCGCCTGCGGGCGGGTGTCCCGCCTGCGGCGGGGGCGATCAGCTCCGCCCGCCCTGCTCCTTGAACCGTCCGCAGCTCATGAGCCGCTGGTAGCGCCGGTGTTTGAGACGCTCGACGTCCATCGAGGCGATCTTCTCCAGCTCCTCGACGAGCACCGCCTTGAGCGAATCGGCCATCGCGTCGGGGTCGCGGTGCGCGCCTCCGAGCGGCTCGTCCACGATCCGGTCGACCAGCCCGAGCTCCCGGAGCCGGCCTGAAGTAATGCCCATCGCCTGCGCGGCGTCCGACGCCCGCTCCGCGCTCTTCCACAGGATCGAGGCGCAACCCTCGGGGGAGATCACGGAGTAGGTGCTGTACTGGAGCATCACCAGGCAATCGGCGACTCCGATCGCGAGCGCGCCGCCGGAGCCGCCCTCCCCGATGACGGTGCACAGGATGGGGACGTCCAGCGTCGACAGGACGTGCAGGTTGCGCGCGATCGCTTCGGCCTGTCCCCGCTCCTCGGCGCCGACCCCCGGCCAGGCGCCGGGGGTGTCGATGAAGGTGATGAGCGGCATCCGGAACCGCTCGGCCAGCTCGAACAACCGGAGTGCCTTGCGGTACCCCTCCGGGCGCGGCATGCCGAAGCTCCGGTCGATGTTCTCCTTCGTCGTCCGTCCCTTCTGGTGTCCGACGACCACCACCGGATGTCCATCGAGACGGGCTACCCCGCCGACGATGGCCCCGTCTTCGGCGAAATGCCGATCGCCGTGCAGCTCGGTGAACTCCGTGAACGCACGGCCCAGGTAGTCGAGGGTGTAGGGCCGTCGCGGATGGCGCGCGAGCCGTGCGATCTGCCAGGGCGAGAGCTTGGCGAAGATCGAGCGTGTCAGCGCCTCGCTCTTCGAGCGGAGCCGGTCGATCTCCTCGCCGATGTTGACGCCCGGATCGCTGTCGACGTGGCGAAGCTCCTCGATCTTTTCTTCGAGATCGGCGATCGGACGTTCGAAGTCGAGGGAATTCACACTCATCTCCGGATGCGTGGACGATTCGAAGCTTCCCGCGGGGGTGCTCACGACGGCAAACGATACCCCTGCGGATGGCTGGTGACAACGTGCCTCCGAATCGCCGGCCCCGAATCGGCGCATGGAGCCGCGGTGGCCCGAAGCGCTGCTTCAATATTCGATGCGGACGTGCTCCGCCCCCGCGAGGTTGCGGAGCCGGGAGAGGAGATCGTCGGCGGGCCGCACCGCCCAGGCGTCCCCGAGCGCGAACCTCGCCCGAGCGTCCTGCCGGCGGTAGTCGATGCAGACCGGGGTCGTACCGGTCCGGTACGACTCGATTGCCTCGCGCAGGGAGCGGGCCACGCCGTCATCCACGGAATTGCCGTCGAGCTCGATCAGGATGTGCTGCGCGCGCCGTTCGCGCGCCGCCTCCAGATCGTCGATCGCGCTCGCAACCACCGAGCATCCCCCCGAGAACTCGTCGTCTTCGATCTCGCCTTCGACGACGAGCAGGCGGTCCTTGGCCAGCTTCTCGCGGCAGACGGAGAACAGCTTGGCGTAGACCCGCACCTCGACGCGCGCGGTCCGATCGTCGAGGGTCACGATCGCCATCCGGCCGCCACGGGTGTTGATGGTCCGCAGCCCCGCCACCAGCCCTGCGATGGTCCGCGTCTGCCCAGGGGTCGGGCGCAACTCGGAAAGCCTCGTGCTCGCGATCTTCTCCAGCTCGGATTCGAACCGGGCAATCGGATGTCCGGTCAGGTAGAGGCCCAGGGTCTCCTTCTCTCCCGCGAGCCGCTCCTCGTCCGACCACTCGCTTCCCGTCTCGAACCGCGACTCGGCCCCACCACCGCCGCCGAGCACGTTGCCGAACATGTCGTTCTGGCCGGTGGACGTATCGCGGGCAAGCTGCTCGGCCGCGAGCAGGGCGTCGGTGAGGCTCAGCATCATCGACGAGCGGGAGGGTCCCAGTTCGTCGAGCGCACCGGCCCGGACGAGGGACTCGACGACCCGCCGGTTCACGCGCCTGGAGTCGACGCGGCGGGCGAAGTCGAAGAGGTCGGTGTAGGGTCCGCTCCGCTCGCGCTCCTCGATGATGCCCTCGATCGCCGCTTCGCCCACCCCCTTGATCGCGCCGAGCCCGTACCGGACGCTCCGTTCGCCGGCGGCGCTGAACCGGCGGACGCACTCGTTGACGTGCGGCGGCAGTATCGCCAGGCCGCTGGCCCGGCTCTCCTCGACGAAGTTGACGACCTTGTCGGTGCTGTCCATGTCGGCCGACAGCACCGCCGCCATGAACGCGGCGGGATGGTGCGTCTTCAGCCACGCGGTGTGGTACGACAGCAGCGCATACGCGGCGGAGTGCGACTTGTTGAACCCGTACCCCGCGAACTTCTCCATCAGGTCGAAGATGAACGTGGCCCGCCGCTCGTCCACCCCGCGGCTCGTCGCGCCGCCCACGAAGACGTCGCGCTGCTTGGCCATCTCCTCGGGCTTCTTCTTGCCCATGGCGCTGCGCAGCAGGTCGGCCTCTCCCGGGGTGTACCCGGCGAGCGCCTGGGCGATCTGCATCACCTGCTCCTGGTAGAGGATGACCCCGTAGGTGGGCTTCAGGATGGATTCGAGCGCCGGATGCAGGTACTCGACCTCCGCCTGCCCATGCTTGCGGGCGATGAAGTCGTCGACCATCCCGGACTGGAGCGGACCGGGCCTGAACAGGGCCACGAGGGCGACGACGTCGTCGAAGCAGTCGGGTTGCAGGCGCCGGATGAGGTCCTTCATCCCGCGCGATTCGAGCTGGAACACGGCGGTGGTCGCGCCGCTCCGGATGAGCTCGTAGGTGGCCGGATCGCCGGTGGGCAGGGTGTCGAGATCGAGCGCACGCTCTCCGGCCGCCCGGCGCTGCTCGTTGATGGTGGACAGGGCCCAGTCGATGATGGTGAGGGTGCGCAGGCCGAGGAAGTCGAACTTCACGAGTCCGATCGCCTCGACGTCGTCCTTGTCGAACTGGGTGACCGCCCCGGCCGCGCCGGGCTCCCGGTAGAGCGGGGTGTATTCGGTGAGACGCTTCGGGGCGATCACCACGCCCCCGGCATGGCGTCCCGCGTTGCGGGCCAGCCCTTCGAGCTTGCGCGCCAGATCGATGATCGTGCGGACCTCGTCGTCCGCCTCGTACCGCTCCTTCAGACCCTCCTCGGCGAGCGCGCGGTCCAGGGTGATCCCGAGCTCGAAGGGGATGAGCTTCGCGATCTGGTCGACGAATCCGTAGGGGTGGCCGAGCACCCGCCCTACGTCGCGGACCACCGCCTTGGCGGCCATGGTGCCGAAGGTGATGATCTGGGCCACATGGTCCGCGGAGTACCGATCGACCACGTAGTCGATGACCCGGTCCCGGCCTTCCATGCAGAAGTCCACGTCGAAATCCGGCAGCGACACGCGCTCGGGATTCAGGAAGCGCTCGAACAGCAAGCCGTGCCGGATCGGATCGAGATCGGTGATCCCGAGCGCGTAGGCGACCAGCGATCCGGCGCCGGAGCCGCGCCCCGGTCCGACCGGTATCCGATGCTTCCTCGCCCATTCGATGAAATCGGCCACGATGAGGAAATACCCCGGATACCCCATGCGGCCGATGATCCCGAGCTCCATGTCGAGCCGTTGCGTGTAGGCCGCCTTCTCGTCGTCGCCTTCGACCGGCCGGGCGCCGTGCCGGGGCGCGCAGAGACGCCGTTCCAATCCCTCATGCGAGCGCTCGGCGAGCCATTCGTCGAGACTGCGGCCCTCCGGCACCGGGAACTCGGGGAGGAAGCCGCCGCCGAGGGGGACCTCCAGACTGCACCGGCGGGCGATCTCGACCGTGTTCTCCAGCGCCTCGGGGAGGTCCTCGAACAGCGCGGCCATCTCCCGTGGAGACTTCAGGTACTGCTCTTCGCTGTACTGTCTCGGACGCCGTGGATCGGCGAGGATCCGGCCCTCGTGGATGCAGACCCGCGCCTCGTGCGCCTCGAAGTCGTCGCGTTCCAGAAAGCGGACGTCGTTGCCGGCGACGACCGGGAGCCCCATCGCCAGAGCCAGATCGACGGTGGAATCGAGACACGGCGCATCGGCGGCGCGGCCGGTGCGCTGGACGCCGAGGTAGAACCGTCCCGGAAAGGCGGACGCCCAACCCTCGGCGCGTCGCTCCGCCTCTCCGGCCCGCCCGTGCAGGAGCGCCTGGCCGACGTCGCCGCCGGGTCCGGGCGAGATGGCGATGAGCCCGGCTCCACACTCCCTCACCCAGGCGCGGGCGGCGGCGGGGGTCCCGGTGCTGCGCTCGGCCATGTAGCACCGGGTCAGCAGCCGGGTGAGCTCGCGGTATCCCGAACCGTCCATGGCGAGCAGGGTCAGCAGGCCGGCGGGATCGTCGTTCGATTCCCGTTCGAGCGGCAGATCGACGCCGATGATCGGCTTGATGCCGCCGGCGACCGCGGCACGGTAGAAGCGCACCATGCAGAACAGGTTCGTGTGGTCGGTGACTGCGACCGCGGGCATGCCCAGCGCCTTCGCCCGCTCGATGAGGGGGCCGATCCGCACCACGCCGTCCACGAGCGAGAACTCGGAATGCAGGTTCAGATGCACGAAGCCGGGACTCATGGCGCCCCCCGCCCTGGAGCATGTCGCATGAGCGCCGACTTCACGGGCGCGAAGCTGAGACGGTGGATCGGCGAAGGGCCGAGCCGGAGCAGGGCGTCTCGGTGCACCCGCGTTCCATAGCCCTTGTGGCGCGCGAATCCGTACTCGGGATAGCGGCGATCCATCTCGATCATCTCCCGGTCCCGGGCCACCTTGGCGAGAATCGACGCGGCGCCGATCGCCGCGACGGTGGCGTCGCCTCCCACCACCGCCCGCACCGGACAGGGCACGTCCGGGCAACGATTCCCGTCCACGAGGACCAGATCCGGCGCCGGGTCGAGCCGGGCGACCGCTTCGCGCATCGCCTGCATCGTGGCCTGGAGGATGTCGATCGCATCGATGACGTCGACATCGGCCCGCGCGACCGCATAGCCTGCCGCCCGCTCCCGGATCTCGAGCTCCAGCTCCGCCCGGCGCTGGGGAGAAAGGCGCTTCGAATCGTCGAGGCCCACGATCCGGACCGCCGGATCGAGAATCACCGCGGCCGCCACCACCGGGCCGGCCAGCGGCCCGCGCCCCGCTTCATCGACGCCTGCGACGAGCCTTTCCGCCCCACCGCTCCCCGTACCACCTGCGCCGATGCTCGCATTCATGCCCCGGCCACTTCCAGCACCGCTTCCGCTGCCTTCGAAAATGCATCGTTTCGCAATACCCGGTGGATCCGATCGAACTCTTCCAGGACCGGGCGCTGCCGCTCGGGGTCATCGAGCCGGTCGAGCAGCGCAGGCCCAAGCCGCTCCGGGGTCGCATCGTCCTGCAGCAGCTCGGGCACCAGCCGCCGCCCCGCCAGCAGGTTCGGCAGCCCGACATGGTCGACGTGCAGCATGGCCCGGCCCAACAGCCACGTGAGACGCATGGTCCGGTAGGTGATCACCATCGGCCGCTTGAGCAGCATTGCTTCCAGGGTCGCGGTCCCGGAAGCGAGCAGGACCACGTCGCTCGCGGCCATCGCTTCACGCGACACACCCTGGAACAGATCGCACCGGATGCCGGGGGCATGTTCCGTCAAAGCCCGCGAGAAGAGCTCACGGGTCGGCCGATCGACCAGAGGCGCCACGAACCGCACTCCGGGCCGCCGCCGATGCACCCAGCGCGCGGTGCGCGCCAACGGTCCGGCCAGGCGCCGGAGCTCGCCCATCCGGCTGCCGGGGAGCAATGCGACGATCCGTGCTTCCGGGTCCAGGCCGAGCCGCGTGCGGGCCGCGCTCCGGCAGGTCCGCATCGGGATCTCGTCGGCGAGCGGATGCCCCACGAACCGCACCGGAATCGAGTGTGCATCATAGAACGGCGGCTCGAACGGAAACAACGCGAGCATCATGTCCACGGCCCGTGCGATCTTCTTGAGCCGGTACCGCCGCCAGGCCCAGACGGAGGGGCTGACGAAATGAACGGTCCTGATCCCGGCGCGGCGCAGCGCGAGCTCCAGCGGGAGGTTGAAATCCGGGGCGTCCACGCCGATGAACGCATCGGGTGGATTGCCGGTGAACCGCCGGGCCAGACGCCGCCGGACGGGGACCAGCTCCAGGTAGCGGCCGACGACCTCGAACAGCCCCATCACCGACAGGCGTTCCATCGGGTACAGGGTCTCGCAGCCGAGCGCCGCCATGCGCGGCCCCGCGATGCCCTCGAAACGCGCTTCGGGAACGCGGGTCCGGATCGCTTCGATGAGCCCGCTTGCGAGCATGTCCCCGGACGGCTCGCCCGCGACGATGGCGAATCTCAAGGCGCATCACCAGCGCCGCCGCTGCTCATCGCACGATCCCGCGCCCGGAAGACCTCACGAATTCACGAAAGCGGCCCACCTCCGCGGACTCCTTCGCCGGACCGGCGAGCTGCTCGATCGCTGCTTCGAGCGTGAGGCCGCGCTTGTACACGGTCTTGTACGCGGACTTGAGGGCCTGCACCGTCTGCGCCGGAAACCCCCGCCGCCTGAGACCTTCGGTGTTGAGTCCATGCGGGCTCGCCGAGCTTCCCGCCACGGTCACGAAGGGCGGAACGTCCTTCAGGACCACCGTGCCCATGGCCGAAAAGGCGTGCGCGCCGATCCGGCAGAACTGGTGCACGACGGTGAACGCCCCGAAGGTGGCGCAGTCTTCCACTTCCACGTGGCCGGCAAGCGTCGTTCCGTTGGCCAGGACGTTGTCGCTGCCTACCTTGCAGTCATGGGCGATGTGCACGTACGCCATGATCCAGTTCCCGTCGCCCACGCGGGTCACCATCCCGCCGCCCTCCGTCCCGCGATTGAACGTGCAGTACTCGCGGATGACGTTGCCGTCCCCGATCTCCAGGGCCGACGACTCGCCGCGGTACTTCTTGTCCTGCGGCGCACCGCCGAGGGTGCTGAACGAATGGATCCGGTTGCGTTCGCCGATACGGGCCGGCCCTTCGATGACGACGTGGGAGCCGATCCGCGTCCCCGCGCCGACGACGACGTCGGGGCCAATCACGCTGAACGGACCCACTTCAACGTCGGGATGGAGAGCGGCGCCACGATCCACGACGGCGCTCGGATGGATCATCTCCCTTCGTCCCGCAAGGCTCCCAGCAGATCGGCGGTGGCCACGATCCTGTCGCCGACCTTGCCGCGCCCCGTGACCTTCCAGATGCCGCGCGTGGCGCGGAGGAGATCGATCTCGATGACGAGTTGGTCGCCCGGCTCCACCGGATGCCGGAATCGAGCCTTGTCGACGCCGGCGAAGTAGTACATCTCGGTCGGCGAAGGCAGCCGATCCAGCGAGCGTAGCGCGAGGATGCCCGTCGCCTGGGCCATCGCTTCCAGGATCAGCACCGCGGGCATCACCGGCCGGCGCGGGAAGTGGCCCGGGAAGAAGGGCTCGTTGATCGTCACGTTCTTCAATGCGACGAGCGACCTCCCGGGGATGCATTCGAGCACACGATCGACGAGCAGGAAGGGGTAACGATGCGGCAGATGCTTCAGCACCTCGCCGATCGGCATGTCCGCCATCACTCTTCCTCCGCGGCCCGCACCGCCCCGACGATGGGCATTGCCCTCAGGCCCGGTCGTCGAGCTTGCGTTCGACCGCCCGCAGCCGCCGCGCCAGGTCGTCGAGGTGCCGCAATCTGGTGATGTTGCGCCGCCATACCCGATTCTCCTGGATCGGCATTCCCGACGAATAGACGCCGGCCTCGCGGATCGTGTTCGGCACCGCCGAAGTCGCGGTGAGATGGACGTCGTCCGCGATCTCCAGATGTCCGGCGATCGATACGGCGCCGTGGATCCGGCAGCGCCTTCCGATATGAGCGCTTCCACCGACCGCGACGCAGGCCGCAATGGCGGTGTGGGCGCCGATGTGCACGTTGTGGCCGATCTGGATGAGGTTGTCCAGCTTCACGCCATTCTCGATGACGGTATCCCCGAGAGCCCCGCGATCGATCGTGGTGTTCGCGCCAATCTCCACGTCGTCGCCGATCCGCACCCCGCCGAACTGGGGGATCTTCACCCAGACCCCGTCGTCGTTGGCGATGCCGAAGCCGTCGGCGCCGACGACGACACCGGGATGAATGATGGCCCGTGCGCCGATGTGCACGCCCTGGCACACCACGACCCGGGCCGCGATGCGCCCACGCGGACCGATCGATGAATCCCGGCCGAGGTACGAGCCCGCTCCAAGCGAGGTGCCGGCCCCGACGCTCGCACCGGCTTCAACCACACAATGGTGGCCGACCGATGCATCCGGCGCGATGCTCGCGCCGGGGTCGATGACGGCACTGGCCGCGATGCAGGGCGTCGCCACGACCGGCGGGGACAGCAGCGTGGCGGCGCGCGCATAGCCGAGATACGGGTCCCCGAGCACCAGCGCCGGCACCGGGCAGGCGTCCGCGAACTCCGGCGCCAGGATCACCGCGCCGGCTCGCGTGCGCTCCAGGTATGGCCGGTAGCGGCGGTTGGAGAGGAACGTCACGGCATTCGGCCCCGCCACGTCCAGAGCGGCCACCCGATCGACGATGACGTCCGGGTCGCCGAGCAGTCCGGCTCCGATGTGTTCGGCGATCTCTCCGAGACGATAGCTCAAGACGCGGCTTCCGCAGCTCGGTGATCAGCCATCCGATTCCTTGAAATCGGACTTCAGGCGTTCGATGACGCGCTGGGTGATGTTGACCTTGTCCCCCGCGAAGACGACCCCGTCGGTCATGATCAGGTCATAGCCCTCGCCCCGCGCCATGTCCTGGATGACCTCGGTCACCATGCGCTGGAGTGCGCTGAGCTCCTGGCTTCGCCGCAGGTTCAGGTCCTCCCGGAACTCTTCCTGGGAACGTCGCAGCTCGCGCTTGAGCTGCCGGAACTCGGCCTCCTGGCGTTCCCGCTCGCTGGCCGAAAGCACTGCGGCGTTCTTCTTGAGCTTGTCATCGAGTGTTCTGATCTGCTGCTGCCGATTGAGAATCTCGCGGTCTCTCGGTGCGAATTCCCGCTCGATGCGGGCTCGCGCCTGGGCCGCTTGCGGGGCCTGATCGAGCACTATCGCGACGTTGACGAACCCGACCTTGAAATCCGCGGCATGCGCCGGAACGCCGTAGGCAAGCAAGAGCCCGACAGAGCGATACGAGCCACGAATCGCCGAATCCGATGGTTTGCAGGCATGACTAGAAGCTCGTACCGAACGTGAACTGGAACCCCTGGGTCTCGTCACCTGCCTGGGTCTTGAGCGGTACTGCGAAGCTCATGGTCAAGGGACCGACGGGAGACAGCCAGACACCTGCGATTCCGGTGGAGTACCGAAGCGTATCGAAGTCGAAGTCCTCCTTCGGACCGTACACGTTTCCAGCGTCGAGAAAACCGGTGATCCGGAACGTATTCGATTCCCTCGCGAACGGCACCGGGAGGATGACTTCGGCGGTCCCGGCGACCTTCAGGTCACCACCGAGCGGCCGATCCAGGCTGTCTCGCGGACCGAGCGTATTCGCCTCGAAGCCGCGGACCGAGCGAAGACCGCCGGCGAAGAAGTTCTCGGTCAGGGGAAGCTCGCGGGTGCTGCCATAACCATCTCCGTAACCGAGCTCGCCGTCCAGGACGAACACGAAATCCTCCGAAAGCGGGAACAATCTCTGGTGCCGGGCGAACAGCTTGTAATACTTCAGATCGCTGCCCGGCATCGCGGCCTCCCCGCTCAACCGGCTCAAGCTGCCCCTGGTCGGCAGGAATCGACTGTTCCGGCTGTCTTTCGCCCAGGCACCGGTCATGAGCACGGTGACGAACCGGCCGTCGTTCTCTTGATGAAACTCCCGGACTTCCTCGGAGGCCGACGGGCCGGCCAGAAAATCGGTCTGCTCGACGTTGAAGCCCACGTTGACGCGGGTGAATTCCGAAACCGGGATCCCGAAGGTCATGCCGGCCCCGATCCGGTCGAGATCGTAGTCGGCGAGATTCGCGTCGCTGGCATCCGTACGGCGGTTATAGACGTCGATGCTGCGGCTGACGCCGTCCACGGTCCAGTAGGGGTTGAGCCAGGAAAGGGAGATGTCCCGACTGACCCTGCTGGTATCGAACGACGCGCTGAGACGATTGCCGGTTCCGAGGACGTTCTCTTCCGTCACGCTGATGTCGAACACCGCCCCTTGCGAATCGGAGTACCCGGCGCCGATCAACAGGTTTCCCGATGGCCTCTCGACCACCGTGAAGTCGACGTCGACCTGGTCGGAGGTACCCGGCACGGCGGGTGTTTCGACCGTCACCGACTCGAAGAAGCCGAGACGATTCAGGCGTATCCGCGATCGCTCGATCGCTTCGGTGGAGATCCATCCGCTCTCCATCTGCCGCATTTCGCGGCGCAGCACTTCGTCGCGCGTCTTGATGTTGCCCTTGAAATTGATACGGTGCACGTACACCCGCCGCCCGGGATCGATGTAGAACGTCAAGTCGACCATCTTCTCGTCGTCGTCGATCTCCGGCACCGCGTTGACGTTGGCGAAGGAGTAGCCTTCGCTTCCGAGTCGATCGGTGATGTGGCGGACGGTCTCGGTGATGTGCTTGCGGGAGAAGACGTCCCCCTGGACGACGGTGACGAGGTCGAAGAGCTCTTCTTCGGGAACGATCAGGGCGCCTTGAAGATGGACGTCGCGCAGGAGGTAGCGGCCTCCCTCGGTGATGTTGATGGTGATGTAGACGTCCTGCTTGTCGGGCGTGATCGAGACCTGGGTGGAATCGACGTTGAATTGGATGAAGCCCTTGTCCAGATAGAACGAACGCAGCGTCTCGAGGTCGGCGGCGAGCTTCGGCCTGGAATATCGGTCCGCACGCGAGAGGAAAGAGAAGAAACCCGTCGTTTCGAGCTCGAGCTCATCCAGGAGGGTATCGGTGTCGAACGCCGCATTCCCCACGATGTTGATCTGCCGGATCCTCGCTGCCGCGCCCTCGGAGATCTCGAACCGGACCGCGACCCGGTTGCGTTCGAGCGGGGCCACCGTGCCCGTGACCTGCGCACCGTACTTTCCCGTCGCAAAATACGTGCGTTGCAGCTCCTGCTTCACCTGGTCGAAAACCGACCGGTTGAAGACCCGCCCTTGCGCGAATCCCGACTGCTCGAGGGCGGACATGAGATCCTCGGTCTTGAGATCTTCGTTCCCGGAAAACTCGATGCTGCCGATGGAAGGCCGTTCGACCACCGACACCACGAGCGTATCGCCGTCGCGTCCGAGCCGTACGTCGCGGAAGAAGCCGGTCTTGAACAGCGCGCGAACGGCTCCGGCGGTGCGCGCGTCGTCGACGGTATCGCCGACCTGGATCGGGAGGTAGTTGAATACGGTGCCGGCGGTGATCCGCTGGAGACCCTCCAGGCGGATGTCCTCGACGATGAACGCGTCGTCCGCGGCGCCGGCCCGCACCATGGCACAGAGCAGGAACACACGGAGGGCATTGCGCAAGTGGGCCAATATCACCACCAGTGGTCGATCGTCGTCCGGCACCGTCTCACCGGAGCCTATCCCAGCAGGCGTGCGAGGTCATTGTAGAGCGCCAGTCCCATCAGGCCGACGAGCAGGGCGATTCCCAGCCGCTGCGCGGCGAATCGGGATGCTTCCGACACCGGACGGCCACGGACGAATTCTACCGCGTAATACAGCAGGTGTCCGCCGTCGAGCAACGGGATGGGCAGCAGGTTGAGGATCCCGAGGCTCACGCTGACGATTCCCAGGAATTCGAGAAAGCGCGAGAGTCCGAACTGCGCGGACGCACCGGCGTACTCGGCGATACCGATCGGGCCGCTCAGGTTCTCGACCGACACCTCCAGGAGCAACATCTTCCAGAGCATGCGCAGGGTCAGCCAGGAGATCTCGCCGGTTTTCCCGATCCCCATGGCCAAGGCGGACCAGGGACCGTGGCGCTCGGTGACGTAGAACCGCTCGATCAGGCCATCTTCCGGCGCGCGCGCTCCAGCCCCGATCCGGCCGAACCGGGAGCCGCCGGCTGCCTGCTCGACGTCCGGGGTCAGTCGAATCGTCAGCTCGGCGCCGCCACGTTCGACCACCACGGGGAACGTCTCCCCCGGGCGCCCGCGTACGATACGCACCCAGTCCGACCAGCTCGCGACGGTTTCGCCACCGGCCCGGACCACTCGATCGTCCTGTAGAAGGCCGTCCCGCTCCGCCGGACGTCCGGGCTCGACCCACCCGATCACGGCCGGAACCACCGGCCGGTCCGGCTCGAGGCCGAGTCGATCGAAGAACCGGCCGCGGGTCAGGTCATCGACCGCGACCGTCCCGAGATCGACGACACGCTCGCGCCGGCGGCCGGACGCATCGACGACCTCGACCGGAATTCGCCCACCGTCGAGCGAGGCGGCAAGGATGGACTGCATCGCCGATTGCCACGTGACGACCTCGCTCCCTTGCACCGACCGCACCTCGTCGCCGGCCTGGAACCCGGCCTGCCCGGCGATGGAGCCCGGGGTCACGTCGGCCACCATCGGGCGCAATCCTTCGACCCCGATCATGTACATGCACCAGTACGCGACGATCGCGAACAGGAAGTTGAACGCGGGGCCGGCGACGACGACCGCGACCCGGGTCGAAAGCGGCTGGCGGTTGAACGCCCGATGGCGCTCGTGCTCCGCCACCTCGCCTTCCGACTCGTCGAGCATCTTCACGTAGCCGCCGAGCGGGATCGCCGCGAGGACGTACTCGGTCCCGTCTTCGCCGTGCCGATGCGACCACAGCGCGCGCCCGAAGCCGACCGAGAACTTGAGCACCTTGACCCCGAGCCGCCGCGCCACCCAGAAGTGGCCGAACTCGTGGACCGTCACCAGTACGCCGATCGCCACGACGAACGCGATGACCGAGTAGAGGACGTCCATATCCGCTCAGACGCCGGAGCCGCGCCGCCGGCTCATTGCAATCCCGGCGCCGCGGACGACGTCGACGCGACGGATGCGGCCGGCGCAACGAGTGGAGCCGCCGCGACGAGCTCCGCCGCCCGCGCCCGCGCCCGCTCGTCGACGTCGAGCACCGCATCGAGATCCCCCGGCTCCGGACCAACGCACGCCGCGACCGTCGCCTCGACGACGGAGGCGATGCGGGTGAACCGCAGGCGCCCTTCGAGGAATGCGCCGACCGCGACCTCGTTTGCGGCATTGAGCGCCGCCGGCGCCGCTCCACCGGCCCGGGCCGCCTCGAA
The DNA here is from genome assembly GCA_965204915.1 of Gammaproteobacteria bacterium. Classification (GTDB taxonomy): domain Bacteria; phylum Pseudomonadota; class Gammaproteobacteria; order HK1; family HK1; genus HK1. The sequence goes on from OZ242023.1 coordinate 3,080,652, forward strand.
ACCGAGCCGGAGACACGGAAACCGTTCGAAATCGGGGGCCTCGAAATCGAGGCGCGACGTGCTCACGAGATCGAGCGGCGCAACGCCGGAGGCGATCCGCTCGGGCCATGCGAGGGCGTGGGCGATCGGAGTCCTCATGTCCGGGTTGCCGAGCTGTGCCAGCATGGAGCCGTCCTCGTACTCCACCATCGAGTGGATCACGCTCTGCGGATGGACGACGACTTCCACCGTGTCGGGATCGGCGCCGAAGAGCCGGCACGCCTCGATCACCTCCAGCCCCTTGTTCATCATCGTCGCCGAATCGACCGAGATCTTGCGCCCCATCGGCCAGTTCGGATGGGCGCACGCCTCGTCCGGGGTGACGTCATGCAGTGATTCGAGCTTTCTCGTACGAAACGGTCCCCCGGAGCCCGTCAACAGGATGCGGCGCACCCCCCGCCCGGTGCAGCCCGAGTCCCCGGCCGACATGCACTGGAAGATGGCATTGTGCTCGCTGTCGATGGGCAGGAGCTCCGCTGCGCCCTCGCGCACCGCGTCCATGAACAGCCGGCCCGACATCACCAACGCCTCCTTGTTCGCGAGCAGGACCCGCTTGCCCGACCGCGCCGCCGCCAATGACGGCATCAGGCCGGCCCCGCCCACGATCGCCGCCATCACGGAGTCGACGTCCGGATGCATGGCCACCTGCACGAGCCCCGAGACGCCGGCGAGGACCCTGGTCTGCGCCGCCTCCGTGGAGAGTACCGCAGCGAGCCGCTTCGCGGCGGACTCGTCCGACATGACCGCGAAACGAGGCCGCCACTGCCGGCACTGCGCGGCCAGCTTGTCGACGTTCGAATGTGCGGTCAGGGCAAGGATTTCGTAGCGCGAGCGGTTGCGCGACACCACGTCGAGGGTGCTGATCCCGATGGAGCCGGTCGATCCGCACACCGCCAGCCGTTTCATCGCAGGATTCCGAGAACGTCGAAACCGACCGCGAACGCGGGCGCCGCCGCGGTCAGGCTGTCGATTCGGTCCAGGATACCACCGTGTCCCGGCAGCAGGCCGCCACTGTCCTTCACCCCGGATCTCCGCTTGACGAGGCTCTCCATCAGATCGCCGAGCACCGACAGCGCTCCGGCGGCCAGGCACAGCAGGGCAAGCGGGACGACGAGGCTCGGCGGAAGGTCGAGCCACAGCCCCGCGGCGATCCCGAGCACCCCGACCGCCGCCATGCCGCCGGCCGCACCTTCGACGGATTTGCCGGGGCTGGTGAGGGGTGCGAGCCTGCGGGTACCGAAGCGCCGCCCCGAGAAGTAGGCGCCGGCATCCGCGGCCCACACGACGAGAAGGATGAGCAGCACCCGCGAAGGGCCGTCCTCCCCGGAGGCGTGCACGTATACGAGCCCCGCCCAGGCTGGCACGATGACCATCCACCCGACGATGCCCCGCGCCACCGCCCCGTCGAGCATCGCCACGTCCCGGCCCTTCTCGAACCGGACGACCCAGACGAGCGCGACGCACCACCAGGCCAGCGACGCCACGCAGAGGATTCGAAGCCAGCCGAGCCACTGCGATGCGGCAAGCCACGACAACAGCACCGATCCGGCGACCACCAGCGCGAAGACGTACCCCCGGGTGCGGTGCGGCGTCGCGATACGAGTCCACTCGAGACTCGCCCCGACCGCGACGATCGCCAGAGCCAGCGCCGCGCTCCCCGTGGGAAGGGCGAGAACCAGGGCAATCACGATCGGAATCGCAACGATCGCGGTGGCGGCTCGCCGGGGCAGCGAATCCCCACCCGCAGACGCCGCCATCTCAATCGGCACAGGCCGGCGCCCCCCGCGCGGCAGCCATGGGCGGCGCCTTCACCGCAGCAACGGCGATGCCGCCGGAGCCAGATGCGGGCGCCGGCCTGCTGCTCCGCGGAAGCATCCCGATCCGAATCGGCGCGCGGCGGCCCCGTCTCGTGCGCCTCGGCCGTCCCCTTCTCGCGAGACGAGCGCCTCGGGGCCGACTCTCGACGACCGGCACCGGCTCAGCCCGCTTGCGCCTGCATGACCTGCTCGGAGATGCGGCCGAATCGACGTTGGCGGCTCGCGTAGTCGTCCAGCGCCGTCTGGAACGACCGGCGGTCGAAATCCGGCCACAGGGTATGGGTGAAGTAGAGCTCGGTATAGGCAAGGTGCCAGATGAGGAAGTTGCTGATGCGCACCTCTCCGCCGGTGCGGATGAACAGGTCGGGGGCAGGCAGCCCGGACAGCGACAGGAACGCTTCCACGACCTCGGGGGTGATCGATTCCGGATCGAGCTCGCCGTCACGGACCCGGGTGGCGATCGTGCGGCATGCCCGGGTCATGTCCCAGCGCCCGCCGTAGTTCGCGGCGATGATCAGCCGCAAGCCCGTATTCGCTCTCGTCAGCTCCTCCGCCTGCGCGATCCGCTTGCGCAGCACGTCGGTGAACGCCCGGCGCTCGCCGACGACCTCCAGGCGGACGTTGTGCTCGTGGAGCTTGCGGGCCTCCTGCTCCAGGGCGGTCATGAACAGCCCCATGAGCCTCTCCACCTCCTCCGGGGGGCGTTGCCAGTTCTCACTCGAGAAGGCGAAGAGGGTCAGGACCTCGATCCCTTTCTTGCCGCACGCCCGGACCACCTCCCTGACGGCGCCGACCCCGGCACGATGCCCTGCCACCCGCGGCAACCGGCGGCGTCTCGCCCACCGGCCGCTCCCGTCCATGATGATCGCGACGTGACGCGGCAGATTCCCGCTCCGGGAGCCGCCGCGTTGCGGGCCGCGCTCCGGGAGCTCCCTGGTGGTGTCGAGGTTCGGGAGGGAAGACGGGTTCATGCGGCGTTCAGACTTCCATCAGCTCGTGCTCCTTCTCCTCGAGCACTGAATCGATCCGGGCGACGTGGCGATCCGTCAGCTTCTGGACTTCGGCTTCCGCCCGCTTCTCCGCATCCTCCGGAAGATGCTCGTCCTTGATCAGCGCCTTGAGGTGCTGGTTGGCGCTGCGGCGGACGTTGCGCACCGCGATCCGCGCCTGCTCGGCCTCGTGCCGGACGACGCGCGTCATCTCCTTGCGGCGCTCCTCGGTGAGGGGGGGCAAAGGCACCCGGATCACGTCGCTGCCGGTGACCGGATTGAGTCCCAGATCCGAGCGCACGATCGCCTTCTCGATTTCCGGGATCATCTTCTTCTCCCACGGTGAGACCGCGAGGGTCCGGGGATCGGACACCGTGATGCTCGCGACCTGGTTCAGGGGAACGTCGCTTCCGTAGTAGCTCACCGTGACGTGATCCAGCAAGCGGGCGTGGGCGCGTCCGGTCCGTATCTTCCCCAATTCGTGCCGAAACGCCTCGACACTCTTCGCCATGCGGGCTTCCGCGTCCTTCCTGATGTCGTCGATCATCACCGTTCACGGAATCGTCGGGTGGCGGCGCACTATACACCCGAAGCCCGGTCCTCCCCTACGTTCTCGACCAGCGTGCCCTCGTCCTCCCCCATCACGGAGCGCACGAGCGCGCCGGGCTTGTCCATGTCGACCACCCGCAACGGCATGTCGTTGTCCCGGCACATGACGATCGCCGTCGCATCCATCACCGACAGCTTCCGATGCAGCACCTGATCGAAGCTGAGGCGGTCGAACCGGCGAGCCGCGGGATCGGACAGCGGATCGGCCGAATAGACGCCGTCCACCTTCGTCGCCTTGATCATCAGGTCCGCCTCGACCTCCACGGCCCGGAGGCTCGCGGCGGTGTCGGTGGTGAAGAACGGGTTTCCGGTGCCGGCTGCGAACATCACGACCCTGCCCTTCTCCAGGTGCCGCATTGCACGGCGGCGCAGGTACGGCTCGCACAGCTCGTTGACCCGGATCGCGGACATCACCCTTGCGATGAGCCCGTTGCGCTCGAGCGTGTCCTGCAACGCCAGTGCATTGACCACCGTCGCGAGCATGCCGATGTGATCGGCGGTCACCCGCTCCATGCCGCCTTCGACCAGCTCGGCGCCCCGGAAGATGTTTCCCGCTCCGATCACGAGGGCGACCTCGACCCCCAGCGCCCGAAGCTCGCCGACACCGCGAGCCACGGTCTGCAACGACTCCGGATCGATACCGAAACGCGACGCGCCCGACAACGCCTCGCCGCTGAGCTTGAGCAACACGCGCCGGTAGACGACACCGGCCGCCGTGGCGCTCGAGGCTTCACCGGATGCGGTCATCAGCGGCCGCGCGCCTGGGCCATCACCTCTTCGGCAAAATCGTCGGCCTTCTTCTCGATGCCTTCACCGACCTCGAACCGCTCGAAGCGGAGCACCGTGGCTCCGGCCTCACGCAGATGCTTCCCGACCGAGCGCTTGGGGTCCTTGACGAAGGGCTGGCCGAGCAGCGTCACTTCCCCGAGGAACTTCGCGATCCGGCCGGCCAGCATCTTTTCCTGGATCGCCGGAGGCTTGCCGCTGCCGACGACCTGTGCCTCGAGGATCTCCCGTTCCCTTCCGAGCATCTCCTCCGGCACGTCCGACTCCTCGATCGCCACGGGCCGGCTCGCCGCGACGTGCATCGCGACGTCTCGCGCAACGGTGTCGTCGGCGCCCTCCAGATCGACGACGACACCGATCCGCGTGCCATGGAGGTAGGCGCCGAGCCGCCCCCCTCGCGAATCGATCGCGGCGAACCGCCGGACGCTGATGTTCTCGCCGACCTTCGCGACGAGCCCACGCCGCGCCTCCTCGATGCTCGTCCCTCCTTCGGCATCGAGGGGCATCCGCCCGAGCGCCTCGGCGTCGGCCGGATCCATCGCAAGCACCCGGGCGCAGACGGCGTCCGCGAAGCCGCGAAACTCGGCCTCCTTCGCCACGAAATCGGTCTCGCAGTTGACCTCGACCATCGCCGCGCGGCACGCCGAGTCGTCCAGCTCGATCGCGACCACGCCCTCGGCCGTGATCCTGCCCGCCTTCTTGTCCGCCTTCGCCTGGCCGGACAGGCGCATGATGCCGATGGCCCTGTCCAGGTCGCCTTCCGCTTCGGCGAGCGCCCTCTTGCAGTCCATCATGCCCGCCCCGGTGCGCTCCCGGAGCTCCTTCACCATCGCCGCCGTTATCTGCATCGATCCAACGTCCTTTTCGACCGGAGGCAGGCTTGCGCTCAACCCTGCGCGGATTTCCCGTCGCCGGCTGCCGCAGCATCGGCTGCCGCGGATTCCCCATCGCCGGCTGCCGCAGCATCGGCCGCCGCGGCTTCACCGGCGCCGGCTGCCGCAGCATCGGCCGCCGCGGCTTCCCCGTCACCGGCTGCCGCGGCATCGGCCGCCGCGGCTTCACCGTCGCCGGCTGCCGCAACATCGGCCGCCGCGGCTTCACCGGCGCCATCGGCCGGGGCAGCCGGCTCCGCCGCCGGCCGCCGGCTCAAGGCACTCTTCTTCGTCATCACCTTCGCCTTCTTGCCGGCGGTCTTCTTCTTTCTCGTCGTCCTGCTTGCGCCGGCCGACTCCCCGTCGGTCCCGGCGCTGGAGCCGACCGCCGCCGCGACCTCCAGTTGCGCCGACTCCCGGCCTTCCAGAATGGCGGTGGCGGCGCCGGAGACGTAGAGCTCGATGGAGCGGATTGCGTCGTCATTGCCCGGAATGACGTAGTCGACGCCTTCGGGAGGATTGTTCGTATCGACGACCGCGACGACCGGGATGCCCAACGTCACCGCCTCGGCCACCGCGATCTTCTCGTGGCCGACGTCGATGATGAACAGCGCGTCGGGGATGCCGTCCATGTCCTTGATGCCCCCCAGTCCGCGTTCGAGCTTTGCGAGCTCGCGCTGGATCGAGAGCCCCTCCTTCTTGCCCACCCGATCCAGGCCGCCTTCCTCGATCGACGCTTCGAGGTCCTTCAATCGCTTGATCGACTGCTTGACGGTGCGGTAGTTGGTCAGCATCCCGCCGAGCCAGCGCCGGTTGACGTAGGGCATCCCGCACCTGTGCGCCTCGGCGGCGATGCACTCCTGGGCCGCCCGCTTGGTGCCCACGAACAGGATGGTTCCGCCACTCGCCGCCATGCGGCCGAGAAAGTTCAGGGCGTCGCTGTAGAGGGGCAGGGTTTTTTCGAGGTTGATAATGTGGATCTTGTTGCGTTCACCGAAGATGTAGGGACCCATCTTCGGGTTCCAGAAACGCGTCTGGTGGCCGAAGTGAACGCCGGCCTCCAGCATGTCGCGCATCGACACTGCTGCCATGGTGCTTACCTTTGCGGCGGGTTGAGTCCCTGCGCCCCGTGTCTTCTACCCCGAACTCGCGTTCACGGCAACCGGACGCAGGTCGGCGCATGTGGAATGGCCCCGAGCCGCATTGCTTCCCGGGGGGCGCGCTTTATATCATAAGCGACTTACCGCGACAATTTTCACGGCGACAGCCATCGGACATGAGATTCGACGGATTCGGCATCCCCCCGGCCGCGCGCGGCCGCCTCGCGAATCGGGCGGGACGGGCGGCGCCGGGCCATCGCGAGCCGGCGGGCAAGGTCATCCCGAAATCGCCGGAGGACATCGAGAAGATGCGGATCGCGGGCCGCCTCGCGGCCGAGGTCCTCGATCTGGCAAGCAGGCACGTCAGGCCCGGCATGACGACCGCGGAGCTCGACCGGCTCTGCCATGACCACATCGTCGACGCCCAACGGGCGGTTCCGGCCCCGCTCGACTATCACGGCTTCCCCAAGTCGATCTGCACCTCGGTGAACCATCAGGTCTGCCACGGCATCCCCAGCGAGAAGCATCTGAAGAACGGTGACATCGTCAACGTGGACGTCACCGTCATCAAGAACGGATTCCACGGCGATACGAGCCGCATGATGCTCGTCGGGGAGCCGTCCGTCGCCGCCCGCCGCCTGTGCCGCGTCACCCGGGAGGCGATGTGGGTCGGCATCGAGATGGTGCGTCCCGGAGTCCGTCTCGGAGACGTCGGCCATGCCATCCAGCGCCACGCCGAAAGGCACGGCTACTCCGTGGTGCGCGAGTACTGCGGGCACGGCATAGGACGCAGCTTCCACGAGGAGCCCCAGGTGCTGCACTACGGAACGCCGGGAACCGGCGAGGTGCTCCAGGAGGGGTGGACGTTCACGATCGAGCCGATGGTGAACGCGGGCCGGCGCCAGGTGAAGCTCCTGAAGGACGGCTGGACGGTGGTGACCAAGGACCGAAGCCTGTCCGCCCAGTGGGAGCACACCGTGGCGGTGACCGCATCCGGGGTCGAGGTGCTGACGCTGCCGCCGGGCGAGACGCAATGAACCGCCCCGGGTTTCCCGGGGCGGTTCAATCCAGTGCGAACGAGCCGCGTACTCCAAGCGTCCCTGCCGATCACCGAATCCCGGCGCCGTTCGTGATCCTCGTCACGGAGCCGATGAACGGGTCCGGCACGCACCACGGACCGCACAACCGCGGTCAGGAGGAGATTCGATGGCACATCTGGTCCTCCCGCATGGCGGCACCTCCCTGCGGCCCCTGATACCCGAGGGCGAGACCCTGGCCGACGCCCGCGGGCGGGCCGCGCGCCTGCCCGCGGTGCGGACGTCCTCGCGCGAAGCCGGCGACGTCGTGATGCTCGGCATCGGCGGGTTCACGCCGCTCGAAGGCTTCATGGGCGAGGCGGACTGGCGCGGCGTCTGCGACGAGATGCGTACCGCGGACGGCCTGTTCTGGCCGATCCCGATCACCCTGTCGGTGGATGCCGGCACCGCCGGCGGGATCGAAACGGGCGGCGAGGTCGCGCTCGTCGCTCCCGGCGCCTCGGCCCCGATGGCGATCCTCGCGGTCACGGAGAAGTACGCCATCGACAAGGCCCATGAGTGCCTTTCGGTCTTCCGCACCACGGACGTCGAGCACCCCGGGGTGAGGATGGTGATGGAGCAGGGCGAGGTGAACCTAGCCGGACACCTGACGGTGCTCTCGGCCGGAACCTTCCCCGAGGAGTTCGGCGGGCTGTTCCTGACCCCGGCCGAGACCCGGGCGCGCTTCGAGGCGAACGGCTGGAGCACCGTCGCCGCGTTCCAGACCCGCAACCCGATGCACCGGTCGCACGAGTACCTGGCCAAGATCGCGATCGAGATCTGCGACGGGGTGCTCGTCCATTCGCTGCTGGGCAACCTCAAGCCCGGTGACGTGCCGGCCTCGGTGCGCGCCCGCGCCATCGACACCCTCATCGAGAGCTACTTCGTCGCCAACACCGTCCTGCACGCCGGCTATCCGCTCGACATGCGCTACGCCGGACCCCGGGAAGCGCTGCTGCACGCGCTGTTCCGCCAGAACTACGGCTGCTCGCACCTGCTCGTCGGCCGCGACCACGCGGGGGTCGGGGACTACTACGGCCCGTTCGACGCGCACCGCGTCTTCGACGAGATCGACGCCGATGCGCTGGAGACGAAGCCGATCAGGATCGACTGGACCTTCTGGTGCGCACGGTGCGCGCAGATGGCGTCCATGCGCACCTGCCCGCACGAGCCGGAAGACCGGCTGCTGCTCTCGGGGACGAAGCTGCGCAAGATGCTCTCCGAGGGCGAGGAGGTGCCGGACACCTTCAGCCGCCCCGAGGTCCTCGACGTCCTGCGGGAGTACTACGGGGGCCTGTCGGCGGAGGAGAACGTCAAGGTGGAGCTGAAGGGCCATTCCGGCGCCTGAGCGCCGCCGGCCTGCAATGACCTTCTCCAGCCCGCTCGCTTCCGCGGACTCGGGCGGACCTTCGGGCGGACTTTCACGGAACCTGCCCCCGCCTCGAACGGGGACATGACGGGCTTTCGCGGAGCCCGCCGGCCGATCAATCGACGATGTGGTACACCGGGGCCTTCTCCATCTCCCACTCCCCGGAGTGGCGGTCGTAGCGGGAGAGGGTGAAGCAATGCCAGTCGCGGTCGTCCAGCTTCGGATGGTCGGCCCGGTAGTAGTACCCCGGCCACCGGGTCTCGGTGCGGAACATCGTGTGCTGCGCCACCGCCTCCGAGGCCAGGACCCGGTGGTGGAGCTCCCACGCCCGCTGGAGCTGGTGGAGATCCTCGGCCGCGAGATGGTCCAGGTCTTCCTTCAGCATGTCCAGCAATTCGAGCCCCCGGGTGAGCAAGGGCTCGTTGGTGGTGTAGTGGGCGCTGATGCCGCCGACGTACTCGTCCATGATCTTCTCGAGCCGCTGGAGGCCGTTGAGCGGCAGGATGTAGCTCGGTGAGACGGTCCCCGCGACGATCTCGTTGCGCCCGACCTGGTAGTTCTCCAGGGGCTGGAAGATCTTCTTCTCGAGATCCTCGTACTGCCGCTCGCTGATCCGGGGCTGCTCGTTGCGCAGATCGTTCACGTAGTTGACGGCCGCCTTGGCCGCGATCCGGCCCTCCGTGAAAGACCCCGACGAGAACTTGTGGGCGGTGCCGCCGATCGTGTCGCCACCGCCGAACAGCCCCTCGACGGTCATCATCCGGTTGTAGCCCCACTGGTACTCGTCGGGCGCGTAGTCCGACGGCCCGCTCGCCCAGGCGCCCGAGCACGTGGCGTGCGAGCCCATGACGTAGGGCTCGGAGGTCGTCAATTCGGGATTGACGTACTTGGGATCGATGTTCTGCGAGGCCCACACCACCGCCTGCCCGATGGTCATGCCGAGGAAGTTCTCCCAGCCCACGGTCTCCTTGTGCGGGTCCTGGAACGCCTCCTTCGTCACCATGCGGATCGGTCCGTTGCCCGCCTTCACCTCCTCCAGAAAGGCATGGTTGCGCAGGCAGGTCGGCACCGGATGGCGGTCGACGTAATCCCCCACCAGCGCCTTCGTGTGGTCGTACCACCTGGATTCGTACTCCTGTCCGTACGCATTCTCGGTGTACGTCTTGAGGTGGAGGAAGTAGGCGCCGACCGGGCCGTAGCCGTCCTTGAACCGGGTGAGGACGATCCGGTTCTCCATCTGGGTCATCTTGGCGCCGGCGAGGATCGGCAGCGCATAGGCCGAGGCGCTGCTCCACGGGGCGTACCACGTCCTGCCCATGCCCTCGCCGACGGCGCGGGGCTTGTAGATGTGCGACGCGCCGCCGGCGCAGACGATGACCGCCTTGGCCCGGAAGACGTGGAAATCGCCGGTGCGCACGTTGAAGCCGACCGCCCCGCCCACCCGGTTGGGCCGGGACTCGTCCATCAGCAGGTGGGTCACGATGATCCGGTTGTAGACCTGGGTGGCGGCCTTGCGGGCGGCCTCGGCGACGATCGGCTTGTAGCTCTCGCCGTGGATCATGATCTGCCACTTGCCTTCGCGCTGGTAGCGTCCGGTCTCCGGGTCCCGCATGATGGGCAGGCCCCACTCCTCGAACTTGTGCACCGTGGCGTCGACGTGGCGCGCGATGTCGTAACCGAGGTCCTCGCGCACGAGCCCCATGAGGTCGTTCCGTGCGTAGCGGACGTGGTCTTCGGGCTGGTTCTCGTCCCACTGCATGCCCATGTAGCAGTTGATCGCGTACAGGCCCTGGGCGACCGCGCCGCTACGCTCGATGTTCGCCTTCTCGACGCAGACGATCTTGAGATCGCGCCCCCAGTACCGGGATTCGTAGGTGGCGCCGCAGCCGGCCATGCCCCCGCCGACCACGAGGACGTCCGCATCCACGAAGACCGTCTTCCGCCGGTTGAAGAGTCCCACTAGACCACTCCTTGCTTGAGCCGGTCCGGCGTCAACACCGGCAGGCTTGCGATGTTGAGGGCATCCGGCTCGTGGGCGAGCTCCTGCGACTGCATGGCTTCGGCGCTCGGGGGGGCCAGATCGGCCGGTGACGGGATGGAGCCCCAGGGCGTGGTCCGGATCGGGGAGACGAAGTTCTTGACCCGCCCGTCCCGGAACTCGATCCGCCAGGAGATCGTGCCCTTCGCTTCCTCCCGCAACGCCCGGACGCTGTGTCCGAGCGGGGCGAAGTCGGCGTAGCCGCGCGCGTCGATCGCGTTCTGCGGGCAGGCCTTGACGCAGGAGTAGCACTCCCAGCACATGTTGGGCTCGATGTTGTAGGCGCGGCGATAGGTCTTGTCGATGTGCATGATGTCCGAGGGACAGACATCGACGCAGTGTCCGCAACCGTCGCAGCGCGTCATGTAGACGAATGTCGGCATCGCGATTCCGCCAGTCGGTTGAATGGATGGATGGGGGGCGATCAGTAGTTCTGGGGCAGCCGGCGCGCGCTGCCGAAGACCTCCGGCTTGTCGGCCGGGGGCGGCAGCCTGCTCCTCGATCCGTCCGCTTCCGCCACCCGTTTCTGGAGGGCCGCCGCGGGCTTGAAGAACATGTGCGCGAACTTCGACCAAGGGACCGATCCGAACAGCACGGTGGTGGCGGCGACGTACAGGGCGAAGAACACGTTCGACCCCCACGATGCGCCCCCGCTCTGCAGGAACGACCAGACCAGGCCCAGGGTCACGCTCGCGAGAAGCGAGAGGATGAACAGGTCCGCGTGCATGACGCGAAACGGCGAATTCCCCTCGGCCGAGACGTCGGCGCGGATGAAGAACCAGAACCAGTACCCGCCGATGCAGACCATCAGCGCCCCGAGGTGCCACAGGGACGGCAGGATGGCGGGCGCGGGGGTGGCCGGGGTCGGGTAGCCGATCACCATGACGGCGGTGGCGGCGACGTAGGCGAGAAAGCCGTACATCGTCAGGAGGTGGGCGATCCTCCGCCGCACGGTGCAGAACTCCGCGGACGTGAGCACCTCCACGCAGAGGGTGCGGATGGCCAGGGACGCCATCTCCCCGCCGCCGACCTGCTTCGCCCCCCTGCGCTGCGCCCGGCGCCAATCGTCGAAGAAGTACCTGGCGCTCCTCTTGTGGAGGACGTCGAACAGGGTGCCGGCCACCACCAGGACCACCATCACGACGACGTATGCCTGCATGGCCGCGGGCGGGATGGACGCCGGGAGCTCGGCGAAGGGATTGCTGGTGAACATGGACGGGATTCTCCGGAGCGCGGTGGTTCGTTGCGCCGGGATTGTGGGCGAACTCCGATTGTCGTTCAACTCGGCAAGGCAATCTCCCAGGAATTGCTTATGCCCGGATAATGGTTTCCGTGGACTTGCCCGATATGGCCGAATCCTCGCCTTCCGACCGCCGTTTCGGGGCGGGACGCGGGGAAGTGCCCTCCGCCACGCCGCCCTGCGAGGCTCGCTTCACCCTTCCGGAGCGGCTCCTCGCCGGAGAAGAACCGGCCGGTTCTGATCCGCTCGACGGCATGGTCCGGAAGGGGATGTCGAGAGAGGCCTGAACCAGGCCCTCATGGCTCGGCGTCTTTGCGGAAGACGGAGACGAGGTTCGCTTCACCCTTCCAGAGCGGCTCCTCGCCGGAGAAGAACTGGCCGGTCCGGATTCGCTCGACGGCATAGTCCGGAAGGGGGCGGATGGTGACGCATCGTCCATCGTCGAGCCCATCGCGGAAGACGCCGGGGATGAAGTCGAAGTCCCGGTTGTTGAAGGAGGGTTTCTCGAGATCGGCGGGATCCACCGGGATCACGTGCAGGAAGAACCTGGGGGTGACGTCCTCTTCGGTACACTGCTCCTTCGTGTAGATCAGTTGGTTGTCCGCGTAGTAGACGTCGAAACGGGAGCGGATGACGGGTTGGGCGTCTTCGATCAGGTCGAGTACCCGGGGGTCGGCGTACGGCGATGCCCGACCGGATCGGTCGACGAGGCTCACTTCACCCTTCCATAACGGTTCCTTGTAGGGAAAGAACTGACCGGTCCTGATTCGCTCGATGGCATAGTACGGAAGGTGGCGGATGGAGATGCATCGTCCATCGTCGAGCCCACCGCGGAAGTGGCTGTAGGTGAAATCGAAGTCCAGGTTGTTGAAGGAGGGTTTCTCGAGATCGTCGGGATCCGCCGGGATCATGTGCAGGAAGAACCTGGGGGTGACGTCTTCTTCGGTACACCGCTCCTTCGTGTAGATCAGTCGCTCCTTCGTGTAGATCAGTCGATTGTCCGCGTAGTAGACGTCGAAACGGGAGCGGATGACGGGTTCGGTGTCTTCGATCAGCTCGAGCACCCGGAGGTCGGCGTATTCCACCCAAATCCAGGTGGAAAGGTAGGCGCCGGCCGCCAGCAAGGAGGCACGAATCATCCCCTTCATCTTCAGGATGGCCAGGAGGAGACAGGAAAAGCAGAGTCCGTGCATCACGAACAGGAACCTGGCGGTTCTGAGGTCGTGGTCGTCATAGACGATGAAGTTCGGCACGTTGACCAGCATCAGGGCCACGATCCAGAGGATGCCCGGAAGCAGGTGGGGCCGGGCTCGATACGCCTCCCAGGCCGAAACCAGCAAGGCCGCGACCAGTGCGCACAGGGCAAGAGCGGTCAGAACCTCTCCCAATCGAACGGTGCTTCCGGTCCATCCGAAATCGTGGAAGAGATCGAGGTATCGAGAGAAGTCCGTGCCGCCACTCGCCAACTCGCTGTCGGTCCTCTCGAATGTGTAGATGGTCCGAGCCAGGAAGTGGGCAAGGGGGTCGATGCCGCCCCAGGCGGCGGTCTTGACCAGCAGGCCGAGGCCGTAGCAGATCAGAAAGCCGGCCAGGTAGAGCCCGATGCACCGGACCGCCTGCTCGACCCTCTCGCGCACCGCCGCACGCTCGTGCCCGAAGTACGCAATCAATCCAATCAGGGTGACGGCGAGAAACGTGTGCCCATCCCCCAGCCACAGGTACGACGACACCATTCCCGCGACGAAGGAGAAGAAGCGCGCCCTTCCCCACGGCGCCGCGCCCGGCGCCCGGAAGCGCATCAGGAACGCCAGAACGGCCGCCGACAGAACCGCCCAGGCATAGGGCATGCCGTTGGCCACGTCCCCGAAGGAATCGACCCCGGAATGGAAGGCGCCGAGGAAGATCAGCGGAGAGATGACCACGAGAGCCCTGGGGGACAGCAGCAGCACCGCGACGGCCAGCAGGGCGTACGCCAGGCGGGTGGCGGTCTTGGTCAGCTCGCTGAGCTCGTACACGGAGAGGGAGCGCAAGGCGATGGCGTAGAGCGCCTTGCTGCCCCACCAGTAGCGGGTTATGAGGGGTCTGCTGCGCGGCTCCCCGCCGCCCAACGCCTCCCGCAGAGCACCACAATGGCGATGCCGATGCACGAGCGCCCGCACCAGCAGGGCGTCTCTCAAGGGAGAGCCTTCCCCCCGGGCACCTGCCATGACCGCGGCCGACAGCTCGCAGTACTCGAGGGTAATCTTGAATCCGTGAGAGTACCCTGCGTCCCGTTGTGTCGTGTCGAGCTCGGCTTGAAGTCTCTGCTTCGCCACCTCGTAGGGGAGCTGGTTGCCGACGTGGTGCAAGAAGAAGAAGAACGCGGTGCCGGCGACCATGGCCGCGGTGTATATCGAAAGGGAATGCAATCGCATGGCGCCCAAACCTCTTGACCTGCCGAACGGCGGGGATGCTCTCCATCAGGTACACGCGGTTCACCGCGTCGCGACCGATCCGCAACTGGTTCGCCGCGGCTTCAATCCGCCACCGCCGGCGCATCCTCCCAACTCGCGATCGGCGCCGCCCCACCGCCGCCCGGCGCATCGAACGGTCCGCCGGGCAGCGGTCCGGCCTCACCCTCGCCTCGCGCCGCCAAGCCGAGCGCCAGGGGCAGGCGAGTGCAGCACCCCGCCCCCGACACACCCCGCCGCCGCGCCACGACCGCGCAGGCCGACGTCCCGAACTACCCCCGGGGCAGGCCCCCGGAATCGAACGTAATCTACCCTTACCGGCTCTCCCCCATCATCCCCCACAGGGGCGAAAACCATCGACTGTCCACGGGATCGGGGCAAGTCCACCACTATCATTCGGCCCGCGCCAGGTGAAATAATGGCGGCGGTTCATCCTGGGAGAGGCCGTCGAAGGCTTCTCGTTGCGCTCACAGGGGAGAATGCGTATGGAACCGCAGATTCGTTCGGACACCGCGTTGCGCGAGAAGGCCCGCAGCTTCCTGCCCGGGGGAAGCTTCGGGAACGCCGGCGCCGACCTCGTGATCACCGATGGCTCCGGCGCCCGGGTGCGCGACGCGTCGGGCAAGGAGTACGTCGACTTCCTGATCGGCTCCGGTCCGATGCTCCTCGGACACCGGCACCCGCGGGTCATCGAGGCGGTGCGCAAGCAGCTCGAGCACGGCACCACCTTCTTCGCCAACAGCGAACCCGGCATCCTGCTGGCGGAAGCGATCTGCGAGGCGATGCCCTGTGCGGACAAGGTCCGCTTCACGAGCAGCGGCTCGGAGGCGACGCTCTTCGCGATGCGGGCGATGCGCGCGTTCCGCGGGCGCCCGAAGATCCTGAAGTTCGAGGGCGGCTACCACGGCATGAACGACTACGCCCTCATGAGTCTCGCGCCCCGGCGGCGCAGCAACGGCACCGAGCCCATTCCGGACTCCCCGGGGATCCCGGAGGCGATCCGGGACCAGATGCTGGTCGCGCCCTACAACGATCTGGACGCGGTCACCGCAATCGTCGAGGAGCACCACGATGCGCTCGCCGGGGTGATCGTCGAAGCGTTCCAGCGAGTGATCCCGCCGCGGCCCGGGTTCCTCGAAGGGCTTCGGGCCCTGACCGAGCGTCATGGCCTTCCCCTGGCGTTCGACGAGGTCGTCACCGGATTCCGGTTCGCCTACGGAGGAGCGCAGGAGTACTACGGAGTGGTGCCGGATCTGTGCACCGTCGGCAAGGTCGTCGGCGGGGGGTTTCCCCTGGCGGGACTGGCCGGCCGGGAGGAGATCATGGCGCAGTTCGATCGCGACGCGGCGGGCGAGGACGGCTTCCTGCCCCAGATAGGGACGTTGAGCGGGAATCCGGTGGCGGCCACCGCGGGACTGACGACGCTGGAGGTGCTGCGCGAGGACGACGCCTATACGCGGCTCTTCGACAATGGACGCCAGCTCATGGACGGGCTCGCGAGCGCGATGCGCAACGCCGGCGTGGAAGCGCAGATCTGCGGAGAGCCCTGCCTGTTCGACGTCGTGTTCACCGGACAGCCGATCGTGGATTACTGGTCGGTGGAGAACGGGGACAAGGCCAAGGCCGCGCGCTTCGACGAAGTGCTGCTCGAGCATGGGGTGCTCAGGGGCAAGGGCAAGTTCTACGTGTCGGTGGCCCTCACCCAGGAGGACGTCGACCACGCGATCGGGGCGTTCGAGGCGGCCGCGGCGGCGCTGGCCCGGCATTGAGGCGGCTCGGCCACCGCCCGGACCGGCCACCGGGCGCCGGCCACGCCCCGCAGGTCGAGGACCCGCGGATCGACCGCCGCGGAGCCCGCGCCGCCGATCGACGGAGACGTTGCCCGTGAACGCCGCCGCGGCGGGCCGGGGCCCGGACGCCGCCGCGCTGCGGCGGGCCCTGGGCTGTTTCGTCACCGGGGTGACGGTGGTGACGGCGCGCGACGCCGGCGGCGGGCCGCACGGCTTCACGGCGAACTCGTTCGCCTCGGTCTCGCTCGATCCCCCGCTCGTGCTGGTCTGCGTAGGACACGCGGTGGAGGATCTGGAGGTCTACCGCGAATGCGGGGGATTCGCGGTCAACGTGCTCGCGGATTCGCAGCAGGCCATCTCCGAGACGTTCGCGACGGATCTCCCGGACCGGTTCGCCGGCGTGCGCTGGCGGGAGGGTGCGTACGGCACGCCGATCCTCGAAGACTGCATCGCCTCCCTGGAGTGTGCGCCCTGGCATCGCATCGAGGCCGGCGATCACATGATCCTCATCGGGCGGGTGCTCACGTTCGAACGTTCGCCGGGCCGCCCGCTCGCCTTCTGCCACGGGCGCTACGTGAGCCTGCCGGGCGGGCACGACGGCCCTGCCGGGCATCCGGCGCGGCAGGCCCCGTGCGGTCACGAACCACCGGCGAGGCACGGAGCCGGAGGGTGAGCCGATGAGCGGGAGCGATCCGGAAACCGCGTGCGCCGAGGCCGCGCGGCTCGTCATGGGCTGGAGGGCGGCCGACGTTCCCTGGGCGTATGACGGGATCGAGCCGGTATGGCATACCGCGGACGGCGATCCGGTCATGACCGTGTTTTCGTGGCAGCCCGACCGCAACGACGCCCAGAACATGCAGGTCCTCGATCGGATGATCGAGCTCGGGTTCGAGCTCACCCTGACCGCATGTGGGGAGCGGGCCGCCGCGCAGTTCAGCCGCGGGTCGGGGCCGCCGGCGCGCAGCGAGGCTCCGGATCGCAGGGTTGCGTTGTTGCGCGCCGCGCTCGCCGCGGCGAAGAACGCCGCCGGGTAGCGCCGGGAGGCGTTCGTCGTCCTGCTGCCGGGCCGGCCGGCGGGACGGAAGCCATCGCCGCCCGCGGGGATCCCGCCGGGCGCGCTCCGGATTCATCCGCGCTCCGGATTCATCCGCGCTCCGGATTCATCCGCGCTCGGCGAGCCAGTCATCGACGAGCCGGCGGCTGATCGAGTCGAAGGGAGGCAGAACGAGCGCCCCGGAGGCGGTGTCGGCCCGGATGCGTTCGGGGGTATACCAGTCGGCCTCCGCGATCTCGTCGCCGTCGACGTCGATGTCGGTGCTCTCGGCCACCGCCCGGAAGCCCAGCATCAGCGATTGGGGAAACGGCCACGGCTGTGAGCCGCGGTAGCGCACCTCGCCTGCCTGCACCCCCACTTCCTCCCGCACCTCGCGCGCGACCGCGTGCTCCAGGGTCTCCCCGGGCTCGACGAATCCCGCCACCGTCGAACGCCGGCCCGGCGCCCAGTCCCGCCGGCGCGCGAGCAGGCAACGGCCGCCGTCGACGACCAGGGTGATCACCGCCGGATCGGTCCGGGGGAAATGTTCCCGCCGGCAGGCCGCACCGGTGCAGCGGCGCACGTGGCCGCCGCGCACCGGCGTCGCCGGTTCGCCGCAGGCGCCGCAGAACCGGTGCGTACGGTGCCAGTGCACCAGCGCACCCGCATACGCGAGGACCGCGGCCTCCGCATGGCCGAGGTCCGTGACGACGTCGCGGAGCGTGCACAGGGAGGCCCGGGCAGGAAGCGGCGGCGGTGCGTCGGTCACGTCGATTGCGAAGTATGCGGCATCCTCCCGCACCCCCAGCAGGATCGCTTCGCCCGGGAGCCGGCCTTCGACGTCGCGCGCGCCGAGGTAGCAGGGCCGCCGTGCCCCGGCGCCGTCTTCGGAGATCGGATGCCGGCCCGATGCCACGGCGACGAAGCGCGTGGTCGGGGCTCGAAGCCGCTCGTCGAGCCAGTCCGGATCCTCGCGCCGTATCGCGGCCCGGTCCATGGTGTGGTCGGCGTAATGGATGATTCGTTGCGGCATGGAGATCCCCGGTCACGGTGGCGATGCGCGGTCGATGCTACTGCACGGCCCGCGGCCTCGTCTCCGTGCGGACGCCGGCAGCGCCAATCCGGGAGCGTCGATCCGAAGGCGTCGGCTATGATCGGCCGATGCCCATCTCCCCGACGTCCGGCTCCCCGATGCCCATCTCCCCGACGTCCGGCTCCCCGAGGTCCGGCTCGGTGCGCCCCCGGCCCCGCCGCCGCATGGCGCCGCGCGGCGCGGCCTCTCGACGGGCCCCGTGAACCCGTTCCTCACCACCAGGGAGGTCGCCGATCTCCTCCGGGTCAAGGAGCGCAAGATCTACGAGCTCGTGGCCGCACGGGCGATCCCCGTCAGCCGGGTGACGGGGAAGATGCTGTTTCCGCGCGACCTCGTCGAGGCGTGGGTGCGGCGGCGGGTCGAGTGCTCCGGCGGTGCGGCGGCTCTCGCGCCACCGCCGCCGGTGCTCGCGGGGAGCCACGATCCGTTGCTCGAATGGGCGATCCGCGAGTCGGGCTCGGAGATCCCGACGTTCTTCGGCGGCAGCCTCGACGGACTCACGCGGATGACGGCCCGCAAGGCGTTCGCGGCGGGGATGCACGTATTCGATCCGGAGACGGAGGAGTTCAATCTGGCCCTCGTGACCGGGGATCTCGCGGGCCAGCCCCTGGTGGTGATCCAGTGGGCATGGCGCATCCAGGGCCTGGTGGTGGCGACCGGCAATCCGCTGGGCCTCGCGAGCGCCGCGGACCTCGCCGGGATCCGGTTCATCCCGCGCCAGCCCGAGGCCGGAAGCTACCTGCTGCTTCGCCACCTGCTCGCCGAGGCGGGGCTCGGGACGGAGGCGGTGGAGATGCTCGATCCCCCCGCCCGCAGCGAAGCCGACGTCGCGCTGCACGTTCTCGAAGGGCGGGCCGATGCCGGTCTCGCGGTGGAGACGGCGGCCCGGATGTGCCGGCTCGACTTCGTTCCCCTCTTTCGCGAGCGCTACGACCTGCTGGTGTGGCGCCGCGAGTACTTCGAGCCGCCGATGCAGCGCCTGCTCGCGTTCTGCGCGGGCGCGGGGTTCCGGCGCCGCGCCGCGGAGATCGGCGGCTACGATCTCTCGGGGCACGGCGCCGTGCGCTACAACGGCGGCTGATCGGCCTGCCGCCGCCCTGCGGCGGGTTGGGCGCTCACGGGACAGGGACGCTGGGTAGAGGCTCGGCGCAGGCGGGCGCAGCACGTGCTGGACGCCGATGCCGCGGGCACGGCGATTCCGCGCGAGGCCCGGCGCAGCCGCGTCGGGGGCGGAGGACATGCAGCCGCTCGACGGGATCCCCCTGGCCCGCTGCGCAACACGGGTCGCCGGTATGGGACCTGCACCCGGAACCGAACGCTCAGGGCAGGGGACATATCACCCGGCCTCCCTCCTGGACGGTGTACCCGATGCAGTTGTTCGCCGTGTTCCGTTCGCCGTGCGCGGGGTCGACGCAGATCTGCCCGGTCCCGCCGCGCGCCGGGAGCCGGAAGGGGGCGTATAGACTGTCAAAGCATCCGGCCTCGATGACGGGTGGGTCGAGTGGATTGGGCGGGTCGAGTGGGTCGAGTGGGACGAGCGTGCCGCCGTCCGTGTCCCAAGTCTTCCCTCCCGCGATGATCCGCAGCGTGGTCCATTGGCCGCGGCTCGGGACATCCCCGACGTTCCGCACGAGGGCGACCCAGGTCACCAAACCGGCGTCTCTGTCGACGTCGACCTCCGCGTACCCGATCTCAAGGTCCGGCCCGGTCTGCACCGTCACCGTCGCCGTCGCCGGCGGCGAGCAGTTGTTCGTCGTGTCCGACTCCCCACAGACCGGATCCACACAGGCGCCGTAGTGATAGATGCCGCGGGTGAACGGAGCCGCGCGGCGTAGCTGTGGTGCGTTCCTGGACCCGCCCGCCTCGATGCGGGCGATCGCGGCGGCGCCGATGGCCGCATCCGTCGTCGAGATCGTGCTGTCCGTGGACAGGTACCAGCGCAGGGTGGTCGCGGCAGACGCCGCGCCGCCCGAGTTGAGCACCGTCGCGTCCAGAGGGAAATTCTCCCCGGGTCCGAGGGGCCGGCTGGGCGACGACACGGCCACACGGAGATCGGGGGCCGTCCCCGGGGACGGTGGGGTGCGCGTCAGCTCGGCCGACGCGACGGTCGAAAGGTTGGCGAGATGCCCGGTCTGCGTGGCGTGGAGCAGGCTCATCACCAGCAGCGGCCGATCCGCGGTCACCGTGAGCCGCCACTTGCCCACTCCGTCGCCCAGGCGGCCGGTGAGCCGGCCGGCCCCGCTCTCCAGCTCCCGAGCGCTGAGCGTCACCGCGGCCCTGGCGGGGAGGCGCAGGCCCACCGTCCCCCCCGGCGCCGCCCGGCCCGAGTCGTCGCGGCCCGCGATGGTCACCTCGGCCGCCGAGTCGGCGGTGTTCGCCAGGCGCAGCAGGCTCACCTTCTCGGTGTTGCTCCCGGGGTTGAAGAACTCGACGTCGGAGCGGTAGCGCCCCGCGGGGTTCTGCGTCGCGATCACCGGCGCCGTGAGCTCGGACATGAACCGATCGGCGGTGCGGTAGTACGTGCCGGCCCGGAAGGGCTGCCCCGCGCTGAGCACCAGCCGCCACCAGCCTGCCCCGTCGCCCAGGCCGTCGAAGCCGGGGAATCCCTCCTCCAAGGTGGCGGAGGTGAGCGTGACGACCCCGCGCGGGGCCACGGACAGCGGCTTCGGGCCAAAGCGCCGGCCGGTGTCGTCGTAGCCCGTGACCTGCACCCTCACCTCATGCGCTACGTCGCTGGACACCCGCACCAGCGTGCGGTCGAAGCCGCTCGAGGCGGGGGCGACGTACGGAAGCTGCACCCGGCACTGCCCTGCCGCGGCGACGTCGCTGCTCCACACCGGCCACAGCACGGCCGCGCCCGCTGCGAGGAGGAGGATCCGCGTCATGTCACGCTCTCCCGTTGCCGTTCGTGGTATCCGTTGCCGAACGTATCACGTTCCGCTCTTCCGGCTCATCTTCGTACTGGAAAAGACCCTCCCCGGGGCGCGTTCGGGAAGAAGAGCCGCTGCCCGGCGATCTCGAACGAGGCGATCGCGCTCTGGCCTTCAGGACCGAGCATCCAGTCGATGAACGCCCGCCCGGCCCGCGCCTTCACGTGCGGGTGCTTCTTCGGGTTGACGAGGATGAGGCCGTATTGATTGAACAGCCTCGCGTCGCCCTCGACGTGGATCGTGAAATCCCCCTTGTTCCCGAACGCGATCCACGTCGCCCGGTCCGTGAGGGCGTAGGCGTTCATTCCCACCGCGGTGTTCAACGTCGCGCCCATCCCCGAACCGGTCTCCCGGTACCAGCCGCCGCTCGCGGAAGCGGGGTCGAGCCCGGCCTCTCTCCAGAGCGCCCGCTCCTTCCTGTGCGTACCCGAATCGTCGCCGCGCGACGCGAACGCGGCACGGGCACGGGCGATCCTCCCCAGGCTCGATACCGCGTCGCCCATGCCGGCGACGCCGGCCGGATCCGCGGCGGGACCGACGATCACGAAGTCGTTGTACATGAGATCGAAGCGCTCGACGCCGAACCCGTCCGCGACGAACGCCTCCTCGGCCGGCTTCGCGTGCACGAGCAGCACGTCCGCGTCGCCGTTGCGCGCGTTGCGGATCGCCTGCCCGGTGCCGACCGCGACCACCCTCACCTCGATGCCCGAGCCGGCGGTGAACACCGGCAACAGGTGGTCGAGCAGGCCCGAGTTCCGGGTCGAGGTCGTCGACTGCACGACGATGAACTCCGCCGCCGGGGCCGGGATCGCCGCTGCGCACAGGCCGAAGGCCGCCAGCAGTGCGGCGGGCCTCGCAACGTCGAGCACCGCCGCGCACGTCCCGGGCGCGCGAACCGTTCGAATCACACCATGATCCTCCCTTCCAGATAGGCGCAGGCGGGCTCGCTGCGGGGACCCGTGAAGAAATCACCGGCCGGGGTGCGCTCGGTGATGCGCCCGTGGTGCACGAATGCGACCTCGCCGGCCAGGCGCTTCGCCTGGGCGACGTCGTGGGTCACGAGGGCGATGGTCACGCCATCCGCGCGCGCCGCCTCGATGAGGATCTCGATCGCCAGCGTCGCCGCCGGATCGAGGCTCGAAGTCGGCTCGTCCAGGAACAGCGCCTGCGGCTTCGTCGAAAGCGCGCGCGCAAGGGCGAGACGCTGTTGCTCTCCGCCCGAGAGCAGACGGGCCGGCCGCTCGGCGAGCGGATGGAGCGAGGCGGCCTCCAGCACCTGCCCGGCGCGCGCGCGCCGGGCCGCGCCACCCATGCCGGCGGCGGCGAGGGCGTACTCGACGTTCGCGCGCGCCGATCGCCGCAGCAGCACCGGCTTCTGGAACACGAAGCCGATGCATGGAGCGCGCGCCCGGTCCGGGCGGCGCCCGGCCCACTCGACGCCCCCCCGGTCCGGCGCCACGAGATTGGCCAGGACCCGCAGCAGCAGGCTCTTGCCCGCCCCGTTCGGACCGAGGATGGCGGTGACGCCGCCGCCCGAGAGGGTGAGGTCGATACCGTCGATGAGGCGTCTGCCGGCTCGCGTGACCGCGACCCCGCGGGCCGTGATCGGCAGCACCGCGGACGCGGACGCCGTGGCGCACGTCCCTCGCCGCCTCCATCCAGGTCTTGCCGCATCAGGCATGGGCGGAGCGGAACGCGGTCGCGCGCAGCCCCATCGCCAGCGCGTTCACCGCCACCGTGATCGCGACGAGGATGATGCCGAGCCCGAGGGCCAGCGAGAGGTTCCCCTTCGACGTCTCGAGCGCGATGGTCGTGGTCATCACCCGGGTGGCGTGGTTGATGTTGCCGCCGACGATGATGACCGCGCCGACCTCCGCCACCGCCCGCCCGTAGCCGGCGAGCAAGGCGGTCAGCAGGCTGAAGCGCGCATCCCACAGCAACGTTGCCGTCATGCGTCCCGGGCCGATGCCGAGCACGCGAAGCTGCTCGTCGTACTCCTCCTTCAGGTCCTCGATGATCTGGCGCGACACCGCCGCGATGATCGGAGCAACCAGCACCGCCTGGGCGATCACCATCGCGGTCGGGGTGTAGAGCAGGCCGAGCGGGCCGAGGGGGCCGGCGCGAGAGAGCAGCAGGTAGACGAAGAGCCCGACCACGACGGGGGGCAGCCCCATCAGCGCGTTCAGGACCACGATGACCGCGCCGCGCCCGCGAAAGCGGCGCACGGCGACCGCGGCCCCGAGAGGCAGGCCGGCGAGTGCGGCGATCAGCACCGCGCCGAGGCTGACCTGCAGGGAGAGCGCCACGATCTCGACGAGGTCGGGATCGAGCGCGACGAGCAGCCGGAACGCATCGCCGAACGCGGCGCCGAGGTCTTGCACGGATCACGAGCCCGGATCTGGCGGTTCGGGCAATATAGCGAATCGCCGGTGAATTACAATGTTTTTCCGAAGATCCCTCCAGTTTCGTAATTTATGACATGAATTCACATATTGACGTCATTCGGATGGTCGCCCCCTGCCAATCCCTCCGGATCGCTGAACCGGCCTCCACCCAACCCGGCATAGCCGGAACCAAGCGCCGCTCCCGGGAATCCGGCATCAGGGAGCCGGAAGCCGGGCGGCGGAGAAATCAACACCGTTTTGTCGAAGACTTCACGGGTAAGGGACTATCGCACCGGTTCCGCCAGCCCGAACGCCGTCGCCACCTTGCGCAGCCGCTCGCACTGCCAGTCGTGGAGCCGGGTGTTGCGGCCGTCCGTGCGTTCGTGCATCAGGTTGCCGGGATCGGTCTCGTGCCGGCCGAGATCCGCGAGGACGTGGAACAGCTCGTGCGCGAGCACCACCCCGGCGGCCTCCTTCGCCGCCCGCGTGATCCACACCGTGTCGCGCATCGCGCGCATCCGCCGGGTGTTGCCCTGGCCGAACGCCTCGGCCTCGAAGGCCGGCTGGCGCAACGTCTCCTCGACGAAGAACACCGCGGGGCGGGCCGGCTCGAGCCGCTTCACGAGCCGGCGGCTCCAGATGTCGTCGAGATACCGGAACCGGCGGGGCGCCTCGACCATGCGCACCCGGGTCCGAACGACCGAGACCTCGCACTGGCCCAGGATCTCCGCGGCGCGACCGACCGCACGATGGATCTCCGGGATGCGCCAGCCCGCTCCGCCCAGGATGACGACGTCGAGGGCGATGGTGTGGGTATGGGAAGACTCCGTTCCTTCCGGATGGAGATGTTCGGGCGTCCAGGCGCCGAGCGGAATCTCGGCCACGTCGCCGGGTTGCGCATCGCAGGCGCCGCGGTCGACCCCGGTGGGGTCGCGCAACGTCCCCGCGCCCACGTAGGCGAGCATGGGGCTCACCGGCTTTTCGGCGCGGGCCAGGATGGCGGATTTCAGATCGAGCGCGGTCCATTCGGGATGGGCGGCGAGCAGGCAGGCCGCGAGGGCGGAGACCCGCGCCGCCGCGTAGCTCGATCCGGACACCTTGCGCACCCGGCCGTTGAAGCCGGTGACCAGGACCTCCTCCGCCGGCACCGCGAGATCGACACTCTCGCGCCCCCGGTTCGAGCCGCGCGCGGGCAACCCGGAGTGGTCCGCGGAGGTGACCGTGAGCAGGTTGGCGAGGGGGAGGGACGCGGGGTAGACCGGCGCCTCGTCGATGTCGGCGTCGTCGTTGCCGGCGGAGACGACGAACAGCATCTCCGGATGCGCCCGCGCCGCGGTCTCGAAATCGGTCCAGTCCGAGAGGCGGCGGCTGCCCATCGAGACGTTCACGATGCGTGCCCCGGCCGCCGCCGCATGTTCCACCAGGTCCGGCATCCTCTCCATTGCATGGCGCGGATAGCGGTAGGGCACGAGCGCCGCCACCGGCGCTTCCTCCAGGAGCAGCGACGCGGTGCGGGTCCCGTGGCGCCGGGGATGGAACGCGCTGCGGGCGGGGTTGGCGTCGAACGGGCGCGTATCGAGATCCCAGAAGTCGAAGCCGGCCAGCGCGCCGTCCGCATCGCGGGCGAGCCGGGCCGCGATCTCCGGCAGCAGGTAGTTCACCCCTGAATCGACGAGCGCGACCCGGACGCCGGCGCGCTCGACTTCGCCGATCGCCGGGACGGGCACCGGGGGATTCAACGGCTCGACCCGGACAGCCCGCTCCAGGCTGCTTTCGAGGTACTCGATCGAGCGCGCCATCCCGTCTTCGTAGTAGGTCAGCCTTCGGCCCGCCATCACGTTGCACGCGGCGTCCGCCACCGCCAGAAGCGCCGGGCGGCGCCCGGACCGGGCCGGTTCGGCGTAGCTCGCCACGACCCGGCGCAGGATGCCGTTCGACTCGATGCGGTCGAGCCGGATGCGCGCGCCGTCGGGGAGCATCAGCGAATGGCGGGTGCCCATGACGCGGTCCCGGATGCGTAGCGGCTCCCGCGAAAGCTCCACTGCCCCACCCAGCGGGAGCGTGAGCGCGGCAGGCTCCGGATCGTGGGCGCGGCATACCGCGGAGACGGCTGCCCGAACCCGCTCCGGGAGCGTCATCGGTGCGGGACCCGAAGCGGCGCCGGACGACACCGGCCCATCCTCCGACCTCGCCGCGGCCGGGAAGACGGCCGCGAGCTGGACGGCCAGGATCAGGGCGCAGGCCACGGCGGTGCGTGCGTCAGGTCGCATGAGCGGGCCACCCCGTATTCACAGAACTCGAGTTTCGGGATTCGCGGACCGAAATGGATTCCCGCTTGCGCGGGAATGACGTCATTTCAGCGAGACGCGTTGCTTTCAGGCCGGCCGTCATTCCCGCGCAAGCAGGAATCCATCGCCTGATTCAGGCATTTCGAATCCCGAAATTCGAGCACGGAAATCCGGATGGTACCCCCCGGCGCCGGTGAATGGCGGACGGTCTCTCCGGAGCATGGGAGGAGCCGCACCGACACCCGCCGACCCCGGCGCTTGCGGGAGCCCGCCCCTCGACCGGGACAACGGCCCGATGGCCACGGGATCGTGTCTCTTGCGCTGACGTCCGCCGGCCGTGAGTTGGAAAGACATACTGGCTAGAATCCACACGTGGGGCGGCCCGCTTTCACCGTCTCCGACACGCATCCGACGCTCCTTCGACACCAGTCACCCAACACCAGTCACCATGTCCCGCGCCGAGAAACCGCCGCGCCTTCCGCCGCAGTTCGAGGTCGAAGCCCTGGAACGCACCGGCAGCGTCATGGAAGCCGCGCTGGGGAGGGCCGCGGACGGCGCCGGCGAAGGCACCCTGATCTGGGCCCGCGAGCAAACGAACGCACGCACCCGGCGGGGCAACGTGTGGATCGGATATGCCGGCAACCTGCACTGCGCGCTGATCATCGAGCCCGACTATCCGAACGAAGAGTCCTGGCAGCTCGTCTACGTCAACGCCCTGGCGGCAGGCAGCGCGATCGCGGAGATGGTCTCGCCGATGACCGGCCTGCGCTTCGCATGGCCCAACCGTCTGCTCATCAACGACCTGCTCGCGGCGCGGCTGGACGTCGCGGCCACCGATCCGGCCCGCGACCCCTATCCCGCGCTGGTGCTGGGAGCGAGCGTCAACGTCGCGGCACACCCGCCGCAGCCCGAGCCGGAGGAGTACAACTCGATCCACGCGAGCAATGCGGCCGACGTCACCGTCGTCGACGTCCTGGAGGCATACGCGAGCCATTTCCTCGCCTGGTCCAGCCGCTGGGCCGAGGAGGGGTTCGGGCCGCTGCGCCGCGCGTGGCGCATCCGGGCCGACGGGCTGGATACGCAATCGGAGATCCGGCTGATCGGCGGATCGATCCGCGGGCAGGTGGACGACGTCGACGAACGGGGCGCACTGGTCCTCGACACCGGCGGGGGACCGCGGCGCATCACGATCGGGGAGTACTTCGGCCTGGACGCGACACCCGCGGGCTGACCCTTCGTGTCCTCGATGAGGCCGAAATGAACCGTCGGCGACGAGACCCACCACATCGAACGGCGCACGAGGAAGAGGACGTCCGGACGGCCGGGCGCAACGCTCCCGGATGAACGCGATGCCCCGCGTCGGGGTCGTCGGCGGATCGATCGGAGGGCTCACCGCCGCGCTCGTGCTGCGCGACCTGGGCTGCGAGGTCGACGTGTTCGAACGCTCCGGGGCTGCGCTGGAAGCGCGCGGAGCCGGCATCGGGCTGCATCCGGCAACCACCCGCTACTTCGACGAGTCGAGCGAGCTCGACGTCGGCAGGGTCGAGATCGAGCTGCCGTGGTTGCAGTTCCTCTCCGGGAGCGGGGAGCGGATCCACCGCGAGCGGATGAACTACCGGTTCTCGTCCTGGAACACCATCTACCGCGGGCTCGTGCGCTGCTTCGACGAGCGCCGCTACCACCTCGGCTCCGAGGTCGTCGACTTCAGCCAGGACGCCCGCGGGGTGGACGTCCGTCTGAAGGGCGGCTCGACCCATGCGCTCGACCTGCTGGTGTGCGCGGACGGAATCTCGTCGGGCGCCCGCGCGAAGCTGCTGCCCCACGCCGAGGCGCGTTACGCGGGCTATGTCGCGTGGCGGGCCACGGTCCCCGAATCCGGGCTCACCCCGGCGAGCTTCGACGCGCTATGCGACTCCATCACCTACAACCTGCTGCCTTCCGGACACGTCCTCGTCTATCCCATCCCCGGCCTCGACGGCGTCCTCGAACCCGGCCGGCGGCTCGCGAACCTCGTCTGGTACCACAACTACGAGGAGGGCGATGCGCTCGACGATCTGATGACCGATCGCTCCGGGCGGCGCCAGGCCCTGTCCCTTCCGCCGGGAACGGTGCGCGCCGGGCACATGGCCTGGGCGCGGGAGTTCGCCGCCGCCCACATGGCGCCCCCCGTCGCGGAGATCGTGCACAAGTGCCGGGAGCCGTTCGTACAGGTGATCTACGACATCGACGTGGCGAGGATGGCGTTCGGGCGGGTCGCCCTCATCGGTGATGCCGCCTTCGCGGTCCGTCCCCACGCCGCGGCCGGAACCGCGAAGGCGTGTGCCGATGCCTGGGCCCTGCGCGATGCGCTACGCGACGCGAACGGCGATCCGGTGGCCGCGCTCGCGCGCTGGGAGCCGGGTCAGCTCACGCTCGGCCGGCAGCTTCTCGAACGCACCCGCGACATGGGCGATCGTTCGCAGTTCCACCGGAGCTGGGTCCCCGGCGATCCGTCGTTGCGTCTCGGGCTCTACGGGCCGGGGCGGTGAGCGGGAGGGAGCGGCCGGCCGAGGCCGCCCATGGAGCCCGGGCCACCCGCTGCTCCGTCCCGGAATGGCGGAGCGAACGGGCGAACTCGACGGCCGGATCGGCGGCGCCTACGGCTTTCCGAACGTCGCGATCCGGTCGATCCGGCACTCGAAGAGCACACGCTTCTCGTCGATGGCGGGGTCGCGCAGCCCGTAGTCGCCTTCGTCCCCGGTGTACTTGCGCCAGATCCGGTTGAGCTGCGCGGTGACCCGGGCGCCGTCCGGGCCGTCCTCGTGGACCTCGTTCTCCACCGTGCACTTGATGCTGACCCAGTGGTAGGGGTTGTCCGGGTTGACGACGAGGACGGTGATCCGGGGGTTCTTGCGGATCCACCCGCACTTCGGGCGGTGGGAGGCGGTGTTGACGAGGATCCTGTCGTTCTCGTGGTCGAACCACATCGGGGTCAGGCCGGGGCGTCCGTCGGGTCCGATGACCGCCATCGTCACCGTGATCGGACGGTCGAGCAGATCGCGGTAGATCGGGTCGAGATCGTCGAGGCTCGCGGCGTCCTTGCGCTCGCCGACCGAGAACTGGCCTGCCTGCAAGCCGTCCGCGACGTGTTTGAAGTTGGCGACGACGAATTCGTTCGACATGGTTCCTCCTCCCGTTTCCGATGGTTGGGGCAATCGAGTATCCGGGCGGGATCGGGCGTGGTCAATCGGGGGTCTTGTCCAATCTCGAGTGTCGGGATTCAAAATGCCTGCATCAGGCGATGGATCCACGCTTTCGCTGGAAGGACGTCATTCCCGCGAAAGCGGGAATCCATTTCGGTCAGCGAATCCCGAAATTCGAGGTCCAATGAGACGTCAGCCTGAAGGGAGGAGGTGCATCCAACGAGAGGTGAGCCCGTAGCGCGGGGTCCGGGATCATCGGAGGATGATCGTGACGCTACCGGAAGTCCCGCGCCTTCAGCGGATGCGTTCGAGGATGCCGTCGAGGGCGTCGAGCGAGCTGTAGTGGATGGTGACCGAGCCGGCTCCCTTCTTCGCCTTGTGGTCGATCCGCACCTTCGCGCCCAGACGCTCCCCCAGCTCGGTTTCGAGCCTCACCACGTCCGGATCGCGGGTTGCCGGATCCCGGGCCTGGGGCGATTCCCGCTCCACCTTCGAGCGCACCAGCCTCTCCGTCTCGCGAGCGGAAAGGTCCCGCTTCACCACCACCGCCGCCGCCTCGCTCTGCGCGGCGCCGGAGAGCGCGAGCAGGGCCCGGGCATGCCCCATGTCGAGCTCGCCCCGCTCGACCAGCGCGCGCACGTCGTCGTTCAGATCCAGGAGGCGCAGCGCGTTCGACACCGAGGAGCGCGAGCGCCCCACCGCGTCGGCGAGCTCCTGGTGCGTCAATCCGAACTCGTCGGCAAGGGTGCGGTAGCCCTCCGCCTCCTCGATCGGATTCAGATCTTCGCGCTGGATGTTCTCGATGAGGGCGACCGCGGCGGCCTCCCGATCCGAGCACTCGCGCACGACGGCCGGCACCTCGTCGAGCCCCGCCATCAGCGCGGCCCTCCAGCGCCGCTCCCCGGCGACGATCTCGAAGCTTCCGGACCCGGCCGGGCGCACGACGATCGGCTGGACGATGCCGCGTGTCCGCACCGAATGGGCGAGCTCTTCGAGGGCGGACTCCTCCACTACCCGGCGCGGCTGGTGCTTGCCGCGGCGGATGACGTCCACCGGCAGCCGGCGGAAGCTGCCGTCCGCGTCTGCGGCGGTCGAAGCCGGCCCGGCGTCCCTCGTGGCCGCGGCATCCGGAATATCGCCGAGGAGGGTGTCGAGACCGCGGCCGAGCCCGCGCTTCTTCACCATCTGCGTATGCTCACTGGTTCGCGGTCCGGACGTGCTTTCCGTCGCGCCGGAGCACCTCGCCCGCGAGCGCGAGGTAGGCGAGGGCGCCACTCGAGTTCTTGTCGTAGAGCAGTGCGGGCAGGCCGTGGCTCGGCGCCTCGGCAAGGCGGACGTTGCGCGGGATGACGGTGCTGTAGACCTTCTCCCCGAAATGCTTCATGAGCTCCTGCGACACCTGGCCGGAGAGGTTGTTGCGGGAGTCGTGCATGGTCCGCAGCAACCCGTCGAGCTGCAGATCGGGGTTCATCAGCCGGCGGATCTTCTCGATCGTTTCGAGGAGCGCGGACAGCCCTTCCAGCGCATAGTACTCGCACTGGACCGGGATCATGACGGAATCGGCGCCGGCCAGCGCGTTCACCGTGAGCATGTTCAGCGCCGGAGGACAGTCGATGATGGCGTAGTCGTAACGCTCACGCACCGCCCCGAGCGCGTGGCGCAGGCGAAGCTCGCGCCCGATCTGCTTGAGCAGCCCCACTTCCGCGCCGGTGAGGTCGGAGTTGGCCGGGGCGAGTGTGTAACGGCTGTGCTCGACGTAGACCGAGACCGCGTCGAGCGTCGCCTCTTCCATCAGGACCTCGTAGTTCGACAGGGCGAGCGACGACTTGTCGACCCCGCTGCCCATCGTCGAGTTGCCCTGCGGATCGAGGTCGACCAGCAGCACGCGGCGCCTCGCCGCGGCAAGAGACACCGCGAGGTTGATGCTGGTGGTCGTCTTGCCGACCCCGCCCTTCTGGTTGGCTATCGCGATGACCTTGGCCATGGACTGCCCCGGGCCGGCGCCGGCCCGGCCCCGATCCTCCCCGCGCTCGTCTCCCGGCGAGCCTCGCATCTGCCGAGGGTTCCCGTCGCTCCGGGAGGCGATGGCATCGGCAAGCCGTGGGTCGTCGAGCATCGAAAGGTCGACCGCGAATGGCGAAAGCTAAGCGATTGTGACATTCCCCGGTGCCGAAACGCCATCGGCGCGGCTCGCGGGTTCGATGACGACGAGGGTCGAGGCGGACGATCCGGCGCCGGCCGGCTCGACCCGAACCCTGAGCCCTGCGCGGTCGAGCGCGTCGAGATCGGCCTCGGGGCGCGGCCCCTTCATCGCGACGATGCGGCCCGGGGTATCGAGGAGAGGTCGCGCACCGGTCACGAGATCCACGATGGAGAAGGCGGCGCGGCTCACCACCGTCGAGTAGCGGTGTGGCGGGCGGTGCGCATCCAGCCGCTCCGGGACGACCTCGACGTTGTCGAGCCCGAGGGTCATCGCGGCATGGGCGCAGAAACGGGTCTTCTTGCGCACCGAGTCGAGCAGCGTGCAGCGCACGTCCGGGCGCACGATGGCGAGCACGAGCCCGGGCAGCCCCGCCCCGGTGCCGGCATCGAGCAATCGGTTGCCGATCAGGAAGTCGAGGGCGGTGAGGGAGTCGAGCACGTGCCGGTCGATCATCGCGAACGGGTCCCGGACCGCGGTGAGGTTGCAGGCCCGGTTCCACTGCGCAAGCAGCACGACGTATTCCGCAAGCGCACGACGCTGCGCCGCGGTGACGCAGCCCTGCGATCGACCGAACGCCTCGCCGAGGGCCGAGTCGAGGCGGGATTCGATCGCACCGGCGTCCGGCCAGGACGTGGCCGGCGTGAACGCGGTCCGGGTTCGACCGGAACCTGTCTCGACATTGGATTTCACTGCATCTGCGTGATCGGACGGAATTGGGACGCCATGAAAATCAACAGGTTGCCATCATGCTTGAGTGATCCATGCTCAAGTTTCGGGATTCGCTGACCGAAATGGATTCCCGCTTTCGCGGGAATGACGGCCAGCCTGAAAGCAACGTGTCTCGCTGACATGACGTCATTCCCGCGAAAGCGGGAATCCATCGCCTGATCCAAGGTATTTTGAATCCCGAAACTTGAGATCCATGATCCTGGACGGCGATTTCGAGACAGGTTCCGTTCGGCCCGGGTACGGACCGGGCTTCGGCGCCCGGTACCGGCGAGGCCGGGGGTTCCGGCGTCCGTCGAACGTCCGTTCCATGCCTCGTTGCCCGGCGGGAAGCTGGCCCGCGCTCCGGCGATGGGTCTCCACCATCCTTGTCGCGCGGGTCCTCGACCTTCACGCGATACGCCGCGCATCCCCGGACGGCGGCGGCTCGGGCGCGGATACGGGTGCGAGCGTAGTCCGGGCGGACAGCGCGCGCTTCTTCAGATGCACCAGCAGCAGGGAGACGGCGGCCGGGGTCACCCCGGCGATCCGCGCCGCCTGGCCCACCGAGGCCGGGCGGTGCCGTTCGAGCTTCTCGCGCACTTCCGCGGACAGTCCGCGCACCGCCGCGTAGTCCAGATCCTCGGGCAACGCCGCGTCCTCGTGCTGCCGGGCGCGCTCGATCTCGTCGCGCTGGCGCTGGATGTACCCGTCGTAGCGCGCCTGGATCTCCATCTGCTGCGCCACCGCCTCGTCTTCGACGCCGGGTCCGAGCCCCTCCACCCCGACCAGTGCGCGGTACGACGTCTCCGGGCGCTTGAGCAGATCGAAGACCGCGCAGTCGCGCGAGAGCGGCGCCCCGAGCACCCCGGCCAGCGCCTCCGCGCACCGCGAGGACGGCCCCACCCGCAGAGCTTCGAGGCGCGCGCGCTCGCCCTCGATCCGCTCCCGCTTGGTGGTGAAGGCGTCCCAGCGGGCATCATCCACCAGCCCCAGGCGGCGCCCGGTTTCGGTCAGCCGCAGGTCCGCGTTGTCCTCGCGCAGCATCAGGCGGTACTCCGCGCGGCTCGTGAACATGCGGTAGGGCTCGCTCGTGCCGCGGGTCACCAGGTCGTCGACGAGCACGCCGATGTACGCCTCGTGGCGGCGCGGGTACCACGGCTCGCCCCCGCGGGCGCGGAGCGCCGCGTTCACCCCGGCGACCAGCCCTTGCGCGGCGGCCTCCTCGTAGCCGGTGGTGCCGTTGATCTGGCCCGCGAAGAACAGGCTCTCCACCCGGCGGGTCTCCAGCCACGGCCGCAGCTCCCGCGGGTCGAAGTAGTCGTACTCGATGGCGTAGCCCGGGCGGGTGACGTGCGCGCGCTCGAAGCCCGCGATGGTGCGCACGAACTCGATCTGCACGTCGAAGGGGAGGCTGGTCGAGATCCCGTTCGGATAGACCTCGGAGGTGTCCAGCCCCTCCGGCTCGACGAAGATCTGGTGCGCGTCCTTCTCCGCGAAGCGCACCACCTTGTCCTCCACCGAGGGGCAGTAGCGTGGCCCCGCGCCGTCGATCACCCCGGTGTACATCGGCGAGCGGTCGAGCGCATCGAGAATGAGCGCGTGGGTGCGTGCGTTGGTGTGGGTGATGTGGCACGGCACTTGTGCGGGATGCCGCTCCCGGCTGCCGAGGTACGAGAACACCGGCCGGGGGTCGTCGCCGGGCTGGGGCTTGAGGCGGGAGAAGTCGATGCTGCGCCCGTCGATGCGCGGCGGCGTGCCGGTCTTCAGCCGCCCGACCGCGAACCCGCGCTCGCGCAGCCTTTGCGCCAGCGCGTTCGAGGGCGGGTCCCCGGCGCGGCCCCCCTCGTGGTTCCGGAGCCCCACGTGGATGCGCCCGCCGAGGAAGGTGCCGACGGTCATCACCACGCACGCGGCCTCGATGCGCACCCCGATCCCGGTCACCACCCCGCGCACCGCGTCCCCGTCCACGAGGAGATCGGAGACGGTCTGCTGGAGCAGTGTGAGCCGGGGCGCGCGTTCGAGCACCCCGCGCATGTGGCGGCGATACAGCGAGCGGTCGATCTGGGCGCGGGTCGCCCGCACCGCGGGACCCTTGCGCGCATTCAGGGTGCGGAAGTGGATCCCGCAGTGGTCCGCGGCCACCGCCATCGCCCCGCCGAGGGCGTCGATCTCCTTGACCAGATGCCCCTTGCCGATCCCGCCGATGGCCGGGTTGCAGCTCATCTGCCCCAGCGTCTCGATGCTCTGGGTAAGCAGCAGCGTCTGCGCCCCGGCCCGCGCCGCGGCAAGCGCCGCCTCGGTGCCGGCATGGCCGCCACCGACGACGATCACGTCGAATGTGCGGGGGTAGCGCATGGAGGTGGACCGTTCAGGGTGGCGCCGGAGCACGGGGGACGAAATGGTAGCCGGCGCAGGCATCGTCCGGGAATCCCGTGGGCAGGGTTCGGGGGATGCCGGGCACCGGGCGGGAATGGTAGCGCAGAATCGCGCAGCACGATGCCGCTGTCGTGCAGGCGCGGGTGCCGTCGGCACAGCGGCGAGTGATACGAGAACGTGTCGGCCGGCATCCCCGCCGGCCCGCTCACATCGGCCGCCGAGCGCTCCGGCGCGTCGGGTGGTGGCCACATCGACGTTCCGCAAGACCCGCATCAAGGATGCGCAGGCGTCCCCGTCCGCCGAGGCGGCAGCGAGGTCGCCAGGACCAGTCCGAGCGCCCCCATCGCGGCCAAGCCGGTGAAGGCCCAGGCATAGCTGCCGGTCACGTCGAAGATCCGGCCCGCCACGATCGGACCGGTCGCGGCGCCGAGCGTACCGAAGAACAGGATGCCCCCGAAGATCGCGCCATGCGCGCGGGTGCCGAACAGCTCGGCCACGGTCGGCGAGACCACGGTGAAGAACCCGCCGTGGGCGAAGCCGTACACGGCGACGGCCGGGAACAGCAGTCCGGGCGTCTCGACCGCCAGCAGGGCGAGCAGGCCGATCAGCAGCGGCACGAAGCAGAGCACGTAGGCGTTCCTTCCGCCGATCCGGTCGACGGAGGTGCCGATCGTCAGCCGGCCGACGATGCTCGCCCCCCCGATCACCGTCAGCAGCGTCGCCGCCGTCGTATGGGTCATGCCCAGATCCATGCCGTGCACCGCAACGTGCAGCGGCACCGTCACCAGGGACGGGAAGAACAGGAACTGGGTGGCGCACAGGGTCCAGAACGCGCGGCTGCGGCGGACCTCGGCAAGCTCCGGGGCGCCGGCGCCGGAGCGCAGCCTGGGCGAACGTCTGTCGGGAGATCGGCTTTCGGGTGGGTGCTTCATCGACAGGGCGGCGGCCAACAGCAGCACGGCCGCCGCGACGCCCAGCACCAGCACCGCGTTGCGCCATCCCAGACCCACCATCAGGAGCGCGGTCAGCGGCGGCAGCACCATCTGGCCCGTCGCGGTGCCGACCTTCACCACCCCCGTCATCGTTCCGCGCCTGCGCTCGAACCAGCGTGCGATGGTCGAGAGCGTCACCACGTCATGGGTGCTCAGGCCCAGTCCGATGAAGATCCCGAACAGCGCGACGAGCTGCCAGGGCTCGCCGATCACCGAGATGAGACCGAAGCCGATTCCGTACAGCAACCCTGTCGTGCCGAGCACCGCGGTCGGTCCGTACCGGTCGCTCAGGCGCCCGCCGAAGAACGCCAGCATTCCCATGACCAGAACGGCCAGAGAGGTGCTGCCCGACAACAGCGTTCGCGACCAGCCGAACTCGTCTTCGAGGACGTTGAAGAACAGTCCGATCGAGAACAGCAGGCCCACGATCGTGAACTGCGTCACGCAGGCGCCGAAGACCACCGGGTATCGCGGGTCCATTGCATTCCTGTCCAACCGATAGGGTCCACCTCACCCGGCGCCCGGGCCCGCGGGGGCGTAGCACGACTTCGTTCAACCCCCGTCATCGCCTGATCCGCTTTTGATCGACTGCAAATAGCCGACGAGCTCGTGAACCTCGGTAGAGGGGTTGGGCTCACTGGTTCTTTCTGCGTCGGTGATGGCGTGCCCGGCGTTGCGCTTGGCGTCCTCCAGTCGATATTCAAGTTTCCGGAACAATCCCGGAGTCGTCTTTTCGTATCCGGGCAGATGTGTGCGCAGATCGCGGATGCAGTTGCCGCAAGGGCTTCGACCTCCTTCGTTCGTATACGGGCTGCGTGAATAGACGAAATGCAGCAAGAGCCAGAACTCGAAACACGGCCATGATCGAGCCAGCTTCAAACCGCTGGTTGCGGCCTCGCTGGAGGCGTTGTCGAAGGCCGGATGCTCATCGTGGTCGAATACGCAGTATACCTCGTCGTATCGCTCTCCTTGCCGCCTTTCCCGTCTCTGAAGTTCCTTTGCTTCCCGGACTACCGTGTGCGGGTCCGAACCGGATCCGACGACCTTGATGTTCGCCGTAGAAAGTCTGTAGTGGTCTGCGAGTTCGCCAAAATACAACGGCTCCGTTCGCTTGCCTTCGCAGACGATGAGCACCCGATCGTACGGCTCGCGCTTCGCACTGGGTCTTCCCGGACTATTGCGTGGTTTGCGGCGAGGCATGTTCAACGGCCCGTGTCGATCCCCGCACGTCGAAAACGTGGAAAGTGGGGAACGGCGCCATATCGCCCGGCAAGGTACGAACGCTCCAGGTTCTCGATCCCCTTGCGAGGGCGGAAGTCGGTCAACGGGAACAGCCCGGTCTCCTGCCGGGCGTTGCGTTCGCAAAACCAGATCTGGTCGCGCCGAAAGACGTCCTGGCTGAGGATGGACGTGTCGTGGGTGGAAAAGATGAGCTGCGCGCCCTTTGCGTTGACACCCGGGTCATGGAACCGTTCCACCAGGAACCTGACCAGTGACGGATGCAAGTTGTCGTGCAATTCGTCGAATACGATGACGTGGCCGTTTTCGAGTGTATCGAGCCATGGACCGGCGAGGGCGAAGATCTTCTGGGTGCCGTCGGATTCTTCGTCCAGATCCAGCTCCACGGGTCGGTCGTCTTGCGTGTCGTGCCGCAGCCGCAGGTTCACCACCTTGGCTCCGGCGAGCTTCTTCCCGATGTCTTCTTTCACCGCAGGAGGCATGTCATCCGGGAGCGTTTCCGGAGAAAACTCCTGCTCGACGACGCGGAGGCCGGAAATGGCCAAATCCGCCGTGCGCAGAAATTCGAGGAGTGCGGCCTTGCGGCCGTCTCTGCAATATTCCAGCGAGAACACGTTGGCCCATCCCCCGACCCCGGCGACATGAAGGTTGCCGGTGAACCAATCGAACACGGGCCGCAACTGGCTGCTGTTGAGTGAGACGGCCGTGGACAGGAACAAGGCATCGGGTCGCGTCGCACGACGCCAGACTTCCTTGTCCCCCGAGAGCCGGTCGCCGAATTTGAAGACATCGCCGCCGTCTCGTTCAAACCAGAGCTGGACCCTGCCCCGTGGCCAAGCGTAGAGCCATTCCCTCGTCACCGCGCCACGGGTTGCAGAAAAGCCGTACTGGTAGCGAACGTCCTTCGCGAAGCACATCGCCTCGAACGTCGTCGGGCGGGCTTCACAATCCGGGTCGAAACGGAACGGTGTCACCGGAAGCTCGCCGAGGTCCTGGTTGGAGCGGGCCACCATGTGCCGCATGGTCCGGAGCGCCCGGAGGAGGTTGGTCTTGCCGGCGGCGTTGGCGCCATAGACCGCGGCGGATCGCAGCAGCGGGATTGAACGGACGCCCTCGTTCAGTGGCGGCGTCACGACGTGGGTTTCGCGAAGCTCCTTCCCGGGGCCGGCGACGAGGCTGAGACGTACCTCGTCCTTGATCGACCTGAAGTTCGCCACGGAGAACTCGATGAGCATCGTCTTCCTCTTTGTCAGCGGTATTCGGCACGATTTGCCGAGATTATCACGTAAATCCCATCGTCGATTCGAAGACGTCGAAGAACCGGCGAAAATGCCGGAGCCGGCTACGTTCCCGCCGCTGCCGCTCGACGGTGAATCGCTATACTCCCGCGCTCGCTCGCGATGGAGAACGGGACGGTGGCCGGACGCGACTTCGATCTTCAGACCTTCCAGGGCCTGATCCTCGCCCTGGAGGACTATTGGGCCGGCCAGGGCTGCGTCCTGCAGCAGCCCTTCGACATGGAGGTCGGGGCGGGCACGTTCCATCCCGCGACGTTCCTGCGCGCGATCGGGCCGGAGCCGTGGAGCGCCGCCTACGTGCAGCCCTCGCGCCGCCCCACCGACGGGCGCTACGGCGAGAACCCGAACCGGCTCCAGCACTACTACCAGTACCAGGTGGTCATCAAACCGTCCCCGCTCGACGTGCAGGAGACGTACCTCGGCTCGCTCGCGATGCTGGGGTTCGACCCCGTGGAGCACGATGTCCGCTTCGTCGAGGACAACTGGGAGTCCCCCACCCTCGGAGCCTGGGGCCTCGGCTGGGAGGTCTGGCTGAACGGGATGGAGATCACCCAGTTCACGTACTTCCAGCAGGTCGGCGGCCTCGAATGCCGGCCGGTCACCGCGGAGATGGCCTACGGGCTCGAACGCATCGCGATGTACCTGCAAGGCGTGGACAACCTGTTCGACCTGACCTGGACCGACGGCCCGCTCGGCCGGGTCACGTACCGCGACGTCTTCCACCAGAGCGAACGCGAGCTGTCCGCCTACAACTTCGAGCACGCGGACGTGGACGCGCTCTTCGCGCAGTTCGAGGTCTGCGAGCGCGAGTGCGACAAGCTCGCCGGGGAGGGCTTGAGCTTTCCGGCCTACGAGCAGGTGCTCAGGGCGTCGCATACCTTCAACCTCCTTGATGCGCGCCACGCGATCTCGGTGACCGAGCGCCAGCGCTACATCCTGCGGGTACGAGCGTTGGCCCGCGCCGTCGCCGGGTGCTACTACGCCTCGCGCGAGGCGCTGGGCTTTCCGCTGGTCGTGAAAGGGACAGGGTGACGCCAAGGATGGATGAAGGCTGCCAAGCAACGGACACCCATTCCACAAATCGGAGCTACGCCGCCCTGTCTTCGAGCACCAGGCCGCGTCCGACGGATCGCAGGGCTTTCTCGACCTGGTGGATATGGGAGCGGTGGTCGGGGTTCAGAAGCTTGCGTATGGCGCCTTCGCTCACGCCCAGGCGAGCGGCGAGAGCGACCTTGGTGATGCCTTGGGCGCGTACCGCCGAATACAGGGCCAGCTTGGCCGCGACGATCGATGGAACGGCGACGAGCTCCTGACCGTCGGCGACGGAGCTTGGAGCCGGGACGTCCTCGCCACATTGGACGCAGGCGCTCAGGGCAGCCGTCAGGGCATCTTCGGCCATGGCCAGCGCTTCGGCACGATCGTCGCCGCAGGTGAGGGCTTCGGGCACGTCCGGAAAGGAGACGGAGAATCCGCCGCCGTCTTCCTCGGGGGTCAGCACGCAGGGGTAGGCGTATCGCATCGGAAATCCTCCTTCGGGATGTCCAATTGCTTCAGCATGCCTCGAAAGGCGCCGGGCTTCAGCTCGCCG
This sequence comes from Gammaproteobacteria bacterium, assembly GCA_965204915.1. Taxonomy (GTDB): domain Bacteria; phylum Pseudomonadota; class Gammaproteobacteria; order HK1; family HK1; genus HK1. The sequence goes on from OZ242023.1 coordinate 3,120,141, forward strand.
CGTTCGACGGTCGTGCGGCGCTCGCCGACGTAGAGCACTCCATGGCTACCCTTCCCGTGACGTGGATCGAAACGAAAGATCTTCCCGACTCTCCTGGCGTGGCGTCGGGCACGCCTGATGAAGTCGGTCCCGTTCATGGACTCGGCATCGTACCTTTCAGTACGAAAGACAAGACACCTGCCGGCGCCACAATCGCCAAGCCTCCGCTCGCGCGAAGGTGGCGTGACCAAGCTGGCGGGCGCTGTCCCACACCGCCCACGCCAATCTGTACCATCACGCCTCGACTCGGCACAGCCGGAGCCAAGGGACGACAGATGATGGGGGATGAACATCGAGGGATCCGGGCCTCTCCCGGAAACGGAAACGAGATCGCACCATGACCGATGCCAACGACCTGCTGGTGGAGATCGGCACGGAAGAGCTGCCGCCGAAGGCGTTGCGCGGGCTCTCCGAGGCGTTCGCGGCCGGGATTGCGGCGGAGCTCGACGCGGCGGGGCTCGCCCGCGGCGCCCCGACCCCGTATGCCACCCCGCGGCGGCTCGCGGTCCTCGTTCCCGGCGTGCCCGGCACCCAGCCCGACCGCGAGGTCGAACGGCGCGGGCCGCCGCTCGCGCAGGCCTTCGACGAGCACGGCGAGCCGACGCGGGCCGCCCTCGGCTTCGCGAAGTCGGTCGGAGTCGAGGTGGACCGGCTCGTGCGGCTCGAAACCAAGGCGGGCGCATGGCTCGCCCATCGCTTCACCGAGACCGGCGCGACGCTGGCCTCTCTGCTGCCCGGGATGCTGGAACGCGCGCTCGAACGCCTGCCGGCGCCGCGGCGCATGAGGTGGGCGGATCGCGACACCGAGTTCGTGCGCCCCGTGCACTGGGTGGTGCTGATGCACGGCGGGGAGATCATCGAGGTGGAGATCCTGGGGGTCCGCTCCGGGCGCACCACCCGCGGGCACCGCTTCCACCACGACTTCCGCCGGACGGGGGGCATCGCGCTCGAACACGCGGGAAGGTACGAGGCGGCGCTCCGCGAGGAAGGCCGCGTCGTGGCCGGGTTCGAGGCGCGCATGGAGAGCATCCGCGAGCAGGTCGAACGTGAAGCGCGCGCACTCGGCGCACAAGCGCTCATCGATCCCGAACTGCTTGCAGAGAACACCGCGCTCGTCGAATGGCCGGTGGCGGTCGCCGGCCACTTCGACGCGGCCTTCCTCGCGCTGCCCGGCGCGGTGCTCGTCGCGACGATGCAGGGGCACCAGCGCTACTTCCCCGTCGCCCACCGCCATCCCCGCGAAATGCCTGCCCCCGGCCGTCCGCCTGCGGGGGCAGGCCCCGCGAAAGTGGATGGCGGGGACGAAGAGGGGGGTGACGGTGCGCCGGAGGGGCACGCCGGCGCGCTGATGCCGCACTTCATCGCGGTGAGCAACATCGAGAGCCGCGACGTGGAGACGGTGCGCACGGGCAACGAGCGGGTCATCCGGCCCCGGCTGAGCGACGCCGCGTACTTCTTCGATGCCGACCGGAGGCAGAGCCTCGAATCGCGCCTCGAAGGACTGAAGGGCGTCGTCTTCCAGCGCGAGCTCGGCACGTTGCACGCCAAGGCGCAACGGGTGTCGGCGCTGGCCGGGCGCGTGGCGGAGGCGATGGGCAGGCCCGGCAACGTGGGGGAAGCGGCAGGCCGATCCGGTGGCGCGACAGCCGATGCCCCGGCGCTCGCTACCCCAACCCCTGCCGCCCCGCCGGCCCCTGCCAGCCCCCTCCCTGCCGTTGCCGGAACCATCGGAGAGGAACACCGGCTCCGGAGTGGCCGGTCCACCGGTGATCCGGAGGCGGTGGCGCACGCCCAGCGGGCCGGCCTGCTCTCGAAGTGCGACCTCCTCACCGAGATGGTCGGCGAGTTCCCGGAGCTGCAAGGCCGGATGGGCTGCGAGTACGCGCGCCGCGACGGCGAGCCGGAGGCGGTGGCCGCCGCGATCGGCGAGGTCTACATGCCGCGCTTCGCGGACGACGCCATCCCCGCAACCCCGGCCGGACGCGCGGTGGCGGTCGCCGACAAGCTCGACACCCTCGCCGGCATCTTCGGCCTCGGGCAGGCGCCGAGCGGGGACAAGGACCCCTACGCCCTGCGCCGCGCCGCCCTCGGGGTGCTGCGCATCATCATCGAAGCCGGGCTCGACCTCGACCTCGACGAGATGATCGAAGCCGCGTTCGAGGGCTACGCCGGGCAAGACCCCGGAACACACGGCGGCGCGGTACGGGACACCGGACGTGGCATCGGTGCGACCGCCGGACAGGCTTTCGGGGCGCCGAGCAACATGGCGGGGACCGGAACGGGGGCCGCGGCGCCTGCCGGCGGACCGGCCCCGGATACGCAAGACAGTGCGGCGCGGAAGGATCGTTCCGGCGGCACGACGCTCCCGGCCGCCATGCACCTCCCCGACACCGTAGCGGATCTGCGCCGGTTCATGATGGAGCGGCTGCGCGTTTACTTCGCGGACCGCTCGATCCCCACCGATGTCTTCAACGCGGTGCTCGCGAAGCAGCCGGCGCGTCCGCTCGACTTCGCGCACCGGGTGCAGGCCGTCGAGGCGTTCCGTGCGCTCCCCGAAGCGGCGAGCCTCGCCGCGGCCAACAAGCGCATCCGCAACATCCTGCGCCAGGCGGAGCAGGCGGGGATCGACACTCCCCCGGTCGGGCCCCCGCTCTCGCGGGGAGGGGCAGGCACCGCCGGCATCTTCGGCATCGCTGCCGGCAGCGCCGTCGGCGGCGTCCCCGGCGACGCAGACGCCTCGCTCTTTCGCGAAGACGCGGAGCGGAGCCTCGCGGCAAGGCTGGCCGAAATCGAGCCGCAGGCCCGCGGGATGCTCGACGCGGGCGAATACACCGCGGCGCTCGCCTGCCTCGCGGATCTGCGCGACGGCGTCGACGCCTTCTTCGACACCGTGAAGGTGATGGACGACGACGAGACCCTGCGCGGCAACCGGCTCGCGTTGCTGGCCCGGATCGGCGCCCTGTTCATGGAGACGGCGGACATCTCGCTGCTGCAACCGGCGAGCGAATGAGCACTCCCACACCCTTTGGAAATGCGTCCGGGCCGTGTCCGAACAATGCGGGACGGGCGACGACCGCCGGCGCCCCATGCCAGACGCCTATGGCGGCCCGGGCCTATGGCGGCCCGGTATGCGGCGACTGCCAAGCGGCCACGTCGAAGGTGTAGACGGCGTTCAACGCATCGTTGGCGGCAGACGCGGTATGCAACGCCTTGTACACGATCAGGGCGTCGGCGAAATCCGCTGCCCTGTCGCGCTTGCCGACCCTGACGGGAGCGGTGTTCCGGAACGCCTGTAGTGCGCGCCATACGACCTGATCATCCTCGAAGCGGACGTTCGGCTCGCCGAACAGCCTTTCAATCGCGGCTACGACGTCCGGCTTGCCCAGACGATATTTGCTGCCGGCAAGCGTCCACACCGCCTCCACCAGCACCACGTCCGTGATCAGCACCGTTTCATCGCCGTTGACGACAGAATCCGCCCGGACCGCCTGCGCCTCGTCGTCCCACAACAGGTACCGGAGCAGGACGTTCGTATCGATGCAGATCAAGGCTCGACCGGATCGAGGGCGCTTTGGAGGGACTCGTCATCGCTGATGGCCGGATCGCCGCGCACGTCCCGGAGGCAACCCCCGGCCGCTCCCGGAACCTTGCGCACGATCGTGATGCGGCCATCGGCGACGAAGCTCCGATACTCGTCCCCCGGCCCGATCCCCACTTCGCTGCATTGATCGACAGGGAGGGTGATCTGTCGTTTGGCGCTGACCTTTGGCATGGAACCGCCCGTCCGCATATCCGAAGACGCCGAGCACCTTACTGCGTTCTTTACTTTCATTCAATCGGTAAAGACAGCAAGGGCGTGATCGAAAAAATCGACCTGCAACGTGAACCCGGCCATGCAAAACCTCGCTCGGCGTGCGCAACGTGCAGCTTGTCGTAGAAGACGATCGGCTCGCCGCGGGCGTCGACGGCGATCTGGGAGATGTAGCAGGCGCCGGCCCCGCTCGGCCGCGGTGGTCATCGGCGGTACGTCGATCTGGCCGGCAAGAAGACTCAGTGCAGCCACAAAGGTGTCCTCTGGCGTCAGGGGCTGCCCACCCTGCCATGATTCGCCCGTGCCGCGACGGTGGGGACCCGGCGCACCGCCGGCAAACGTGGGCTTGACGGGCCGATTCGATCCGTATATCGGTTGCAGTCGTGCCCGTCTGCCGGTGTTTCTCGCGAAGCACCGGCACAGCTCTCCGGCCGGAAGGTAACGACGGATGAAAGTGACCCTCTTTCACTGCGGGCCGGCCGTCAATGAGAGCGAAGGGAGGCATTTCCGCCGTACAAGCAGGTATTTCCGGCGTGCAAGCCGAACTCGCGACCATCCGGTGGGCCATCGGCCTGCGGCGGTCTTCGTGTTCGCCATCGGTCTCCGGGTATTCAGCCCGCTCTGACCGACCTGCGAACGAATGAACACCTGCTTCCGCCGCATTCCGCGCCGGCGGATGCTCGGAATACTGGCGACCCCGGTGATGCTCGGTCCGGTGAGTGCCCGCGGGGTCCAAGCGGGTGGGTTCCGGCTCCTCAACCCATGCCTCGACGCCGCGCTTCCCGAAACCCTCGCATCGCACGAGATCGTTGCGCGCGCGTTCGACGGCATCGACCCCACGAAGGTCATCGACGCCCACGTACACCTGCTCGGTGACGACCGCGGGGCGGACGGGGCCGAGGGCAGGGTGGGGAGGACCGGCGGTGAGACGGGTGGGACCGTCGCCGGCAATGGGACGAGCGGCGATGCCGGCATGGACGACGACGGCGAGAACGGTCCCTGGATCGGCGAGCAGATGCGATCGCCGCTGCGCAACCCGCTCCAGTACGTGCGCTACCGCATCTTTCTCAACGCGAGCTGCGTCCGCCGCGACGATGAAGATCCCAGCGCCGCGTTCCTCGACCGCCTCCTCTCATGCCATCGCGCCACCGCGCCCGGATTCCGCCTGATGCTGCTCGCCTTCGACCAAGTCCACGACGTCGGCGGGCAGGCCCGCCCGGAGACGAGCGCGTTCCACGTCCCCAACGCCTATGCCCGCGCGGTCGCCGCGCGCTACCCGGACGAGATCGAATGGGCCGCCTCCGTGCACCCGTACCGCGCGGACGCGGTGCCGGCGCTGGATGCGGCGGTGGCGGGCGGCGCGCGGGCGGTGAAGTGGCTGCCGAACGCGATGGGGATCGACCCCGCGTCGCCGGGATGCGATCGCTTCTACGAGGCGCTGGCCCGGCATCGCCTCCCCCTGCTCACGCACGGCGGGGAAGAACGCGCGGTGCGCGGCGCCGGCGCGCACGGCTTCGGGAACCCGCTCAGGCTGCGGCGGGCCCTGGACCACGGGGTGCGGGTGATCGTCGCGCACTGCGCATCGCTCGGCGCCGGTGTCGACCTCGACGCCCGCCCCGGCGGCCCTTCCGTACCGAACCTCGACCTCTTCGCGAGGCTGATGGACGACCCGCGCTACGAGCACCTCCTGATGGGCGACGTCTCCGCCCTGACCCAGGCGAACCGTTTTCCCCGCGCGCTCGGGACGATCCTGGAACGCACGGAGTGGCACGATCGGTTGCTCAACGGCTCGGACTATCCCCTGCCCGGCGTTCCTGCCCTGTACGATCTCGAACGCATGGCCGAGCACGGCTTCCTGGCGGCGGATGCGGTGCCGGTGCTCGAAGCGATCCAGGACCATAACCCCCTCCTGTTCGACTTCGTGCTCAAGCGCACCGTGGGCAGGCATGGCGCCCGCCTCTCCCCGCGCGTGTTCGAGACCGCCCGCCACCTCGATCCGCCGGCCGGCCGTTGACATGGCGGATCATCGATGCGGCGGGCGTGGTTCCCGGGCCTCCGCTTCAGGGAGAATGACGCGGATGGGCGCCCGGTGCGTCCGTCATCTTCCCGGAACCGGAAATCCGCAGGCATCCGCTCCGGCGATGCCGAATCGGGACATTCGCCGATGACCACGGGCGCCGATGACCACGGGCGGTACGCGGGCAAGCCGACGACCGGGAACGGCACGGGCAACGCCTCCGCCGGACGGGTGGTGACGCCCCGCGTGTTCATCGGCTCCTCCCTGTTCGCTCTCGGTCTGGTGTGCTCGACCCTGGTGTTCACGCCGGTCGCACTGGCTTCGACCCTGCTGCCCTACCGGTTGCGATGGCGGGCGGTCACGCAATGGAGTCGCTTCAACGTGTACTGGCTCTCGGTGACGTGCGGCGTGCGTTGCGAGATCGAGGGCCTCGAGAACGTCCCTGCCGAGCCCACCGTCGTCCTCTCGAAGCACGAATCCGCCTGGGAGACGCTCGCGCTGCAACGCTACTTCGCGCCGCAGGTGTGGGTGCTGAAACGGGAGCTGCTCCGCATCCCCTTCTTCGGATGGGGGCTCGCGACGATGCGCCCCATCGCGATTGATCGAAACACCGCCCTGGACGCCTTCAGGCAGATGATCGAACAGGGTGAAGAGCGGCTCGCAAGCGGATGCTGGGTCGTGGTCTTCCCCGAAGGCACCCGTGTTCCTCCCGGCGTGAGAGGGCGGTTCAAGCAGGGGGGCGCCCGCCTCGCCGTCCACACCGGCCGCCCGGTGGTGCCGGTCGCGCACAACGCCGGGGACTGCTGGCCGCGAAACAGCTTCTTCAAGTATCCCGGAACCATCCACGTGGTGATCGGCGAGCCGATCGAGACCACCGGCCGAAAGGCTGCGGAGGTCAACCGCACCGCCGAGCGCTGGATCGGTGACACGGTCGACGGCATCCGCAGGGGCGGCTGACCGATTCCTCCGGATACATTCGCGGATGCAACTCCCGCCAATCGGGCTATCATGACGCCCGGGACCCGGACCGGCCGCGAACGACGACGCCATGACTCGATTTTCCGGAATCAAGGTGCTCGCCCTGGGCATCGTGCTGTGGGCGGTTGCGGTGTGGCTCCTCGGCGCCCCGGATCCGGCCCCCACGGAAACGCCGGCAGCGACGGAAACGGCGGCGGCGCCGGGCTCCGCCGGCAGGACGGCCGAGCCCGGGGCCGGTGCGGGCGAATCCGCTGGCGGCGAGCCCCCGGTCGCATCCGCTCCTTCGGTGGCCGCGAACCGGACGTCGGCCACGTCGCCGGATCCTGGGACGGCGGTCGAGGGTGTATCGGTTCGGATTGGCTCGGCGGACGGAACCGGGGCGGTCCCGGCGCCCGACCCTGTCATGGCCGGCGACGGTGTACCCATCGCGGCGGCGCCCGCGGGTAGTGAGACCACCGCACCCACCGCCTCCTTGTTCCCGGTCGCCCCCGAGACCGCCGGCACCCCCGCGGGACCGGCCGCCGGCAGCTCGCCTCCCCCGCCCGTACCCGGAACGGCCGGCGTCCAGGAAGGCATGGCCGGTACCCCCGTCATGCCGCCGCGACCGCCGCACGCATGGTTCGAGCATCCGCTCTCGCGCCCCCCGGTGCCGCCCCGATCGGGCAATGCGGCGGCGGAGGGCAACGCCGTTGCGAGCCAGATCAACGCGGCCCGCCGGGCGGCGTGGGAAGGACGGCTCCCCGATGCCCTCGCGCATTACCAGGCCGCGGCACGTATCCAGCCGGATCTGTACGTCGTCTGGGGCGAGATGGGCAACGTGCTGTGGACGATGCGGCGCTGGTCCGAGGCCGCCTATGCGTTCGAAGGCGCAGCGACCCAGCTCGTCCGCGCCGGTGAGCTTCGCGCCGCGAACGAGCTGGTGCTGGCGGTGGAAAGCATCGACCCGGATGCGGCGTACCGGATTCAACGGCTCCTGTGGAACGCCTTGCAGCGTCAGTCCGGGTAGATCCGATCCCTGCACGTACAATGCCGCCGGTCAGGGGCGCCGGTGGGAGGGGAGGCAGCGGGGTGGCCGGTGAAGACGTGGAGTTGATCGGCGCGGAGGTCGTCCATGACGGCTATTTCCGTCTCGATCGCTACCGCTTGCGCCACCGGCAGTTCGCCGGCGGCCTCGGGCCGGTGGTCACGCGCGAGATCCTGGAGCGCGGCAGGGTCGCCGCGGTGCTTCCGGTGGACCCCGCGCGGGACCGCGTCGTGCTGATCGAGCAGTTCCGTCCCGGCGCGTGGGCGGCGGACCGGGACCCGTGGCTCCTGGAGTGCGTGGCCGGAGTCATGGAACCCGGAGAGACCCCGGAGGCGCTGGCCCGCCGCGAAGCGCTGGAGGAAGCGGGCTGCGTCATCACCGATCTCGTCCCCATCGCGACGTTCCTCACGAGTCCCGGCGCGAGCACCGAGACGGTGCGCCTGTTCTGCGGGCGGGTCGACAGCGAAGGCGTCGGCGGGCTGCACGGGCTGGCCGAAGAGGGCGAGGACATCCGGGTCACCGTGGTGCCGGTACCGGAGGCGGTGGCGTTGCTCGACGCGGGCAGGATCGTCAACGCCAAGACGATCATCGCGCTCCAGTGGATCGCACGCCACTACCCGTCGCTGAAAACGCAATGGTCGGCCGGTACGCAGTGATGGATGGGCTCGTCCTCACCCGCATCACCGTCTATCGGTTGAAGTCCGGCGCCGGGATCGACCTCGATGCGAGCGATGTGGAGCCGTGCGGCCTGCGCGGGGGCCGTCGATGGATGGTCATCGACGCGGATGGAGTGTGCGTGACCGCCCGCGAACGACCCCGAATGGTGCGGATACGCGCTCGGAGCGCCTGACGGTTCCTCGAACCCGCCGAGCCCCACCACGTTCAGGAGGGTTCTTGCGTGTCGATTGGCCCCCGAGTCAATCGACGGTGCCGTTGAACGCGTAGTCGAACGCCTCGTAGCTATGCAGCCGCGCACCCTCGGCGCGGCGCGCGTACTCGTCGCTGACCGGACGGCTGAGGATGATCGGCACGTCGGCCTCGTGGAGGCTGCCGTGGGTGCGGAGCCGCAGGCCCTTGAGCCCGCTCAGATCGTGGTCCGTCTCCCTCTCGCCTCCCCGTGCGGGGGCCGTTGCGTCCGCGGGAATCGCCGTCCCATACAGCCATGCTCGTCCCGCGCACGATAGCAACCGTTCCACCGTGATCAAAATCGGATATTCCTCGGTGGCTCGCCGGTTCCGATGGAAACACTGGAAATGGCCGCCGGCGTCCCACGCGGCGGCCGTCACTTCCATCTTCATCATCCGGTCACGGGCGAACCCATCGCCGAAAGCGACGCGCGGCATGAGGTTGCCCGACGTGCTGCCCGGCTCGACGAGTCCCAGCGTGGTGCCTTTCAGAGACTCGATGATCGTGAGACATCATGAATCGACCTGCCCTGTCCTTCTGAAGACTCGACGAGTGGAGTCTCCGGGATTCCCGGGGCGGTTCAACCGACCAGATCATCAATCGTCACCTCCAGCACGAGGGCAAGCCGGCGGAACAGATCGAGCGTCCCCGGCTTCCGGCCATTTTCGATCTGGGACAGATAGCCCTTCGAGACGCCGGTCCGTTCCGCCAGCGCATCCAGCGTCAACCCGCGGTGCCGTCGCCATGCACGCAGGGGCGGAACCCCCTCCAGGATCGCATGGACGACCTCGCCTGAGACGGTCTCTCCAGCCTCGTATTCACCCAACGCCCGGTCGATGGCGGCACAATCCTCGGCCTCCTCCAGCGAGGCGACCATGCGGCGATATTCCTCGATCGGAAGGACGGCATATTCGGGCATGCCATCCTTCTCGATCATCTGCACGTCCCGTTCGTTCATCGGTACACCCTTCCTCTCCGGTCGATCTTCACCACCAGAAGCACCTTCCGCTCATTGTCGAGGAAATAGATCACGCGCCAATCACCTGTCCGAAGCCGGAAACCGCCATCCCGGCCCCGCAGCCGTGTCGCATTCGGGTGGCTCCCGTAGGGGTTGGCCGCGATCGTCTCGATTCCAGTGCGGATCCGTTGTGCGACGTTGCGCGGTATACGAAGAAGCAGACGAGCGGCATGTTTCTGATAGTGAACTTCATGCATTCTCGATGTTTACTCGATCCATGACTACTCGTCAACGTGATGACCTGACGCGTCGAATTGCTCTGAATTTTCGTGATCTCGCTAACATATTGATAACACAACAGGTTTATATGCGGTTGCCCTGGGGAACAAGGCACTTACCGCGATCAATCGACGTCGATGGAGGCGCCTTCGCTGGCCGCCGCGCGCGCGAGCTTCCGGTCGAGGGTGGCGAGCTTCGCGCCGCGGCGCATCGCGGTCTCCAGGTACGCCGCGTCGTAGCCGCTGAGGCGGTGGCGGCGGGCCAGCGCGGCGATCTGGCCGTCGTTCTGATCGCCGTCCGTCGAGAGCGGCAGCAAACGGATGGCTTGCATGTGATATTCGGTTGCATTCACTTCAATGCGTCCGATCCGTTCCGCGACGAGCAGGACGCTACGCACTTCATGCCAGAACAGGTCCGGCACGAGTGTCTCCTCGGTCCCGATTCGTTCAACGACAGCGTCAGCGAAGGGCGTTCCGTCACGGTCCCGCAGGCGCTTGGCGATGGCGATGGTGGCATCGATCACAATAGCCATTCGCGGCGCCCCTCATCCCGCCATTCAACAAACTCCTCGTGCGACATGGTGGCGCCGCTCTCGTCGCGTTCGCGGGACATGGCTTTTCCCGTGAGGGTGACCACAAGCTGACGAAGAGTGGCGATGTCCTGGTGGAAGTCCGCCTGGTTCACGCGGATGTACTTCCAGGCATCGCCCGTTGCCTCGGTAACGCGCCGGCACCATTCCCGCATGGCGGCGTCCTTCTCGGCAGTGCCTTCCCAGACGCGGCCCTTGGTCTCGACGATCCAGTGGATGATCCGGCCGTCCAGCTCGCGCTGAACGGCTACCCAATCCGGGTAGTAGAACCCGATGGCGCCGCTCGGCTTCAGGTAATCGACGCGGAACGACGTGCCGGAAGCTCCCTGTTCGGTCGTGCCCAGCGCGGCGAAGCGCAGAACGTCACCGGCGTTGTCCAGGAACTCCGCGAAACGGCGCTCGAAGTCGTTGTAGGTGGCCACGAAGTTGAACACCGTCTTCTCCGCTTCCAGTGGTGGAAGGTTCCGACGCCAGGCAAAGGGCCTGGTTTCGGACAGGCGGAAGTCCTCCCTCTCGAATTCGATCTCGCGGCGTTCGACGGTGAGATCGGCGATCTTGCGGACCAGGTATCTGGCGATGCCCTCCCTGATCTCCAATCGGGCCAGATGGGAGCGCAGGGCGTCATCGTCCAATTCGATCTCCCGGCCGAAACACCGGCTCCCGATGTAGTCCCGGACCACCGGGTACAACCCCGCAAAGCGATTGGTCAGACCCGCCTTGCCGGCTACCCGGTGGGTGAGGTCGGCCAGAAGCTCCTGAATGGGCAGCAGGCCGCCGGAGAGGTCGTCCTGATGCACTTCGGTTTCGGTGGTGGCGAATTCCAGCTTCAGCCTGATCCGGAACCGCTCATCAAGCTCCTCCCGATCGAAGATCGGTTCGAGGGATCGGACGTCCAGCTCCGACAGCTTGCGGTGGTCGTGTCTCAGGCTCGGCTTGGTGATGGGAATGGCGACATCGTACTCCAGCCGTTCCCGCACCGGCTTGATGACGACGGGCGGTGGCGGATTGGTGGCGGTGCTCGCTACGCCAACCCCTTCCGCTTCCAGTTGCTCGCGCAGAACGTTGAGGAGATTGCGGGTGCCGAGCACTTCCAGGGTCTGCGTCCGGTCGGGACTTACCTGGGTCATCAGGCGCAGCCCGCGGCCGATCACCTGCTCCGGGAGGATTTCGGCTTTCGCGGTGAACGGCCGCAGCCCCAGCACGACCGTCACGTTGCGCACGTCCCATCCCTCGCGGAGCATCATCACGCTGACGATGGCCTTGATCCCGCTCTCGGCCTGGTCGATGTCCCGCGCCGCCTGGCGGGCCTTTTCGAGGTCTCCTTTCCTGATCTCGCCCGTGGTGTCGGTATGGATGACGAGCACCTCGGACTTCCTGAACCCGAACCCCTTGGTCTTCCAGAGAGATTCACCCAATGCGTCGGCGTAGACGTTCTTCTCCGCCATGATGAAGAGCACCGGCCGGATGCCCAGCCTCTTGTACACCTTCCGGTGCTGCTTCCAGCGCCGGACCGCGGCCTGTAGCCAGTAGCCGTACTTCTCCGCCACGTTGTCCCTGGTCACTCCGTCGGGGTCTTCGATCGGCCGGTTCCGGTCGGCTTCCCCGGTGACGATGATGGGGGCCTTGACGATCCGATCCTCCACCGCCTGCGCCAGCGGGTAGTCCACCACCGTCCAGGGGAAGTACATGCCGTTCTGATCCTTCGGCGTGGCCGAGAAATCGAGCCAGGCGCCGAGGCCGCGCGGCAGCGCCTCGTGGATGGCGAGCAGGGATTGGGTCCAGACGAGCTCCTCGTTGTGGACGTGGTGTGCTTCGTCGTTCAGCACGACGAGGTCCTCGAGCGACTTCACCCGCTCCAGCATGGAGCGTTGACCGGACGATGCGAGATCCTGCGACGGCTTCTTGCCGAGGATCGCCTCGACGGCGTTTCCCGGCGTCCACCCCCGGTCGCGAGATTCGTAGAGTTGCTGGATGTTGGTGAGGAGGAGGTTGCCCGACGGGTCCGGCTCGGCGGCCTCCCCGCGAAGGATCACCTTCTGCGAGAAACCGCCCTTCCATTCGGGCGGAATCAAGGGCAGATCATGGAATATCCGGTTGCTTGCGAAGTCCTTCTCCAATCGCTGGTAGACGATCACGTTGGGCGCCACGACGAGGAAGTTGGTCGAAAGGTCGGAGCCGGACACGCGCTGCCTGTGGAAACGGGACCAGACCATGACCATCGCCATCGCCCAAGTCTTGCCCGAGCCGGTCGCCATCTTGAAGGCGAAGCGACGCAGGTTCTCGGGCGGCAGGTCCTGCACACCTTCCGCTTCCAGCTCCGGGACGTAGCGGCGAAGCTGGCGCTTTCCGTCCATCGTGGTCTGGAATACGATGTTCTCCGAGACCAGATCCCTCGGGACAATCGTTCCGTGGCTCTCGATGAGCGCCTTGGTGTCGCGCTGGCCGGCGACTTCGACCAGCCAGGCCAGGGTTTCGATTGCCTCGCGCTGGCAGAAGTAGTAGCGGAACGGCACGTCGAAGCCGGGGACCTCGTGATCCTCCTCGAACCAGTATTCGAACAGGCGACGGGTCACCTCGGAGGCGTCCGGATAGCCGCCGTCTCGCCAGGAATCCACCGCATCGCGGATCTTCGGCGCCAGCAGGAGCCGGCTCGGCCGGCGGCCGGAGTCGTCCTCGCGCCAACCGGTCGGCGCGTCGTCATCCTTGACCAAGTGGGAAACGGGCCGTTCCCACGGGCGGCGGCCTCGAATCTCCGGCAGGTCCCTGTCGTAGCGGATGACGGCCTTGGCCATGAGCTACCTTGCCTCCCCGTCGAAGACGATGGCCGTCTCAGCCGCCGCCATGTTCCTGATCGAGCTCCCGATCGGTCAGGCCCTTGGCTATCAGGTATTGCCGTATTCGATCGAGAAACGCCTTGGAGCTTTCGTACTCGCGCCGGGTTTCCTCATTGGAGAAGTGCACATGCACGCTATAGTCGGCCATCAAACGGTCGTCCATCGTCTCGGTGAACACACTCGCCCATTGCCGTTCGATCTCGCCCGAACGCACCAGATGGAGGCCGAACATCCTGCGCACCGCGGCATGACTCGCAGTAGCGACATCGTGCACGAACAGCGCCGATTTGGCGGCATGCAGAACCGCGTAGTAGCACCGGGACACGGCATCCTCCGGATAGCTGGAGTGCATCAGGACTTCAGCAGCGCCCAGTGATTTCACCGCACGCCGCCACTCCGCCCCCGCCATCTCCCGGTTCACAGCACCGTTATCCCGTCGCGCTCGATCGACTCCCGGTAAGCCGATCGCAGGGCCTTGAGCTGGTCCCATTCGGCCTGCGTATACGCCATGATGGAGGGTACAGCGTATGACTCCGCAGCTAGGTCGTAGCCGATACACCGGAGAGGACGTTTGAAAGTGGTCGCATCGTTTCTGACCACGAGAAGGACATCCAGGTCGCTGTCTTCCCGGGCGTCGCCGCGCGCCTTCGATCCGTATATGATCATGCGCAAGACCGTGCCGGGGTGCCGTTCGCTGAGCACCTTTCGATACTCGTCCAGCCAGGTTTGTTCTTCGGGATGAAGCGTCAGCATCGTTCTACACCTCGACGTCGTAGCCTTGCGACGTGTCGTTGCCGAAGATGTCGATGACCTTGACCAGCACGCGGTAATTGCCGGGCTTCCCGTAGGCGTACGGATCGGAAATAAGTGGAAGCATCCGCTCCTTGCGGGTGCGGTAGGCCACCCAGCCCTGCATGAAGGTGTCGTTCCGGAAGTCCCAATCCACGGCCCAGTAGTCGATGTAGTCCGACCACTTCGTGACTTTGCTCCGCACCTCGTCCGGGATGAGCTCGGCGTTGGGGATCACGAAATCCTTGAGGGTCACCTGCGCGGTGAGCTTCTTCGGCTTCTCGATCGCGGCGTCCAGGTAGGCCAGCTCGAAGAAACGAACGTCACCCTTGTCGGCGGCCTGCTGCTCCATCACTTCGCGCGGGATCTGCAATAGCAGGAGCTTGATGCCCTGATGCTTTGCCTCCTGAACCACGAGGTTCTGAAGGCCCATCTCCCATTCCCAGCCGAGGACATGCAGCTCCTTCTGCTTCAGCTTGAGACATTCTCCCACCGCGGACTCGATTTCCCCGATGGTGACCGGAGCGTCCACTGCACCTACGTGAACCATCGCTTTGCCTTTCTTGCCGTGCAGATGGATCAGGCCGGTCACGGGCCGGGAGCCATGGAGTTTCAGAATGAAGGCAAGATATTCATAGAGCGCCTGTTCCGTGACCGGCTTGTCCTTCTTTCCGAAGGTCACGCCCTGCCAGTACTGGCGTTCATACCTGCCAAGGTTCAGAACATCGAACGGCTTGCAGTTCTCGATGCCGAGAAGGCGTTTGCGGGTAATATGGATACCCCATCGACCGAGATCGCATCCGATCCAGCGCCTGCCAAGTTTTTCGGCGACGGCAAGGGTAGTACCGGAGCCACAGAAGAAATCTGCGACAAGATCGTTTGGCCCGCTGAGCCATTCAATGACACGTGTCAAAAGTTGTTCATGTTTCTGGGTAGCGTAATCTTTGCGGTTTTCGTAAGTCTTGACGTCATCCCATACGGTGTCGCCGATCTTGTCGTCATTAGGCGAAAACCAGTTTTCCACGGTCCCGGTCGATGATTTCCGGATGAACTCGAACTTCTTGCCCGTATCTCGCCAGTATTCCACCAATGAACGTCCGCCTCCTTCCGCACGAAATTCATTGTAATTCTCAACTGCCCGCAATGCTCGTCCCTTTTCCCACTTCCACTGACCGTGAGTTGGTGTTTCAGAGAGCAATTCGTATCGCATACTTGGCCGATCGGCGCCACTCCAGAAACGGTGCCAGTAGCCTTCAGGTGAGGATGTTTCGTATGGCACCAGTAAATTCGAAACCCTCGTACTTGATTGCATGGAGTACCAGAGCAGTACATCGTGACCTTGCGGAAGAGCCGTGATTACCTTGAACTGTCGTTGCAGATTTTTCGTTATCGGTCTATGAACCACTATTTCATTTCTGAAGTTCTCGATGCCGAATACTTCGTCCAATATCAATCTGAGGTACGGACTCACGTTGGGAGCGACATGAACGACAAGGTGGCCTTCCTGGGATATGAGCGATCGGATCAACGTCAGACGCTCCTTCATCATCTGCGTGTAACTGATGAATCCACGACCCCAAGTGTCGCGATATGCCTTCTCCTCTACTACCGATGCCTCCTTGTCGAGTCGAATGTCTCCGTCACCGATCTCGGTCGTAAACGAAAAATCCGCTCCCGTCGCAAACGGCGGATCGATATAGATCAGGTCGATTTTCCCGGCGAATTTCTCCAGCAGCGATCCCATCACCAACAGGTTGTCGCCCCAGATGAGCTTGTTCTTCCATCCCTCCTCGAAGGTGTCACCCTCGTTGCCCTCGTAAACGTCGAACAACGACGTCTGCACGCCACCTTTCTTCGCCTCCCGCGTGGCGCGGCTCTCGTTGACGGTCTCGATGACCTGGAACGGCAGGCTGACCCGCGGAACTTCCTTGAGAGTCCCGTCTTCCTCGTACTTGCCGGGCCATACCAGCTCGGTCTTCGTGACGTCGATCTTCGGCATTACCGAGCGTCTCCGATTCGTTTCAAGTACTCGCTTCCCGCAGTGAAGGCCATCATACCGCACCAGCAGGCGGATCGCCTGCATCTCCGGTTCGTTTCAGGTATTCGCTTCCCGCGGGCGTCAGGCGGTAACGCTGCCGGCTGCTGCGCGGCTTGTCCGGGATGGTCATTTCGATGAGGCCGGCTTGCAGGGCGGGGAGCAGATAGGCTTTCTTGAAGTGGACCCGGTGCTTTAGACAAAGAGCCTCCTGAATCTGTTGCCTGGTCATTTCCCCCAGCATCACCCGCAGCAGTCGAACTTCGGGGCCGATTTGATCGGTGACTTGATCGGTGACTTGATCGGTGACTTGATCGGTGACTTGATCGGTGACTTGATCGGTGACTTGATCGGTGACTTGATCGGTGACTTGATCGGTGACTTGATCGGTCACTTGCCCGGTGACTTGCCCGGTGACTTGCCCGGTGACTTGCCCGGTGACTTCCCCGGTAACCCGATCATCCCCCGACACCTCCCGGACCTCCGGGTTCGGACGGAAGGTGACGGTGACGAAGCGATCGGCCCCGAACTCCGGTTCCGGGCAGTCCACAGCCTTCGCGCCGTCCCGGATGCGCCGGATCCCGGTGCCCGCCTTCTCGATGAAGTCGATGCGGTGGAGCAGGTCGGCGATGAGCGGGTTCCGACGGATGCTCATGTGCCCGAGATCGGCCAGGGTCAGACCCTTGGGCAGGCCGCCGGGGCTGATCACCTCGATCCGGTCCGCGTAGACCTCGACGAAGACGTTGGCGCCGTCGAAGAACCAGTCGCGGTGCATGACCGCGTTGGTGATCGCCTCGCGCACCGCCTCCATCGGGTACTCCGGGATGTTCTGCCGCCGCAGGCCCTCGATGCGGTAGGCGGTGCGGGTGTTGCGCTCGACGAAGCGCATGGCGTCCTCGACGTCGGCCACGATGCCGCCGTCGAAGTCCTTGCGGTCCAGGATGTGCACCTTGTCGGTACCCCGCCCCAGCAGGCAGGTGATGTACGCCTCCGGGAAGAAACGGCGCACGTTCCTGGCGAAGAAGAGCACCCCCGCGTTGCGGAAGAGCAGTCCGTCGCCCGTTCGCTCGGCGACCTCGATGTTGACCAGCACGTCCTCGACCGGCGGGTTTCCGGTGATGCCGGACAGGGCGAGCCAGGCGTTGAACTTCCCGCGGTCGAAATCCTCCGGGTAGCTGAAGCGGGAGCAGGGGGAGAGGTCGAACCGGATCACGCCCTCGGTGCGGAAGAAGTCGCGGATGTCGTCACGGCTCATCTTCTGGGTCACCGCGCCCTGACGCCAGAAGAAGCCGTCGCTGCACTGCACCGGCTTGGCGTCGCTCTCCCGGACGTGGACCGCGAGCACCCCGTCCACCGGCTCCACCAGCACCTTCACCGCCGGATCGCAGTTGCGGGCGACGTCCTGGACGCGGGCGCGCAGGGCGTTGCTGTCCCTGACCCCGATGACGTCGCCGTCGTCACGCACGCCCAGGAGGATCCTCCCGCCGACGGTGTTGGCCAGGGCCACGACCTCCCGCGCGAACGACGAGGACAGGCTCTCCTTGAACTCCAGGGTGGTGCCCTCGCCCTGCTGGACGAGGATTTCAAGGTCGGCAGGGGTCATGCCGCCAGCGCCTCCGATTCGCCGATGTCGCCGATCCCGCGGATGATACCCCCGGCCCGGCACAACGCCCGCGGATCGCATTCCCGGCAGACCGCCGCTCACAACAGCCCCGCCTTCCTGAAGCTGAAGGTCTCCTCCGGCGACACGATCAGGTGGTCGACCACCCGCAGGCCGATGGTCTCGGCCGCCAGCACGATGGCCCGCGTGATCACCTTGTCGTGCTCGCTCGGCGCGACGTTGCCGCTCGGGTGGTTGTGCGCGAGCACCAGGGCCGCCGCCTGCCGCCGGAGCGCGGCCTCCACCACGCGGCGGGGATACACCGCGGCACGGTCGATCGTGCCCTCCTGCAACGTCTCGACGCCGTTGCGGAGCAAGCGGTACGCGGAGTCCAGGTACGCCACCGCGAACACCTCGTGCCCGAGGGCGCCGATCCTCATGCGCCAGAAGTCGGCGAGGCGTTGCGGGTCGCGAAGCACCTCCGCTCCCTCCGACGCCTGCTGCAAGTAGAGGGTCGCCGATTCGCGGACGACGTGCAGGGCGACCGCGGCGACCTCGCCCACGCCGGCCACCGAGCGCAGATCGGACAGCGGGGCGTCCAGTACCCCCCGCAGGCTGCCGAAGCGCGCGAGCAGCGCCTTGGCGGGCTGCTTCACGTCCGAGCGGGGGATGGCCAGGGTCAGCAGCAGCTCGATGGCCTCGTGCTCCGCGAATCCCGCCAAGCCGCTCTTGAGGAAACGTTCGCGGAGCCGTTGGCGGTGCCCGTGGTAGTGCGGCCGGTCCATCCTCATGCAGGACGCATCGCGCTGCGGGGAACGAGGATGTCGTAGCGGGCGCGAAGCGCGTCGTCGGTCGCGGGGGCGACGTGGCCGGGAAAATGCTCCGAGAGGATCCGCCGGGCCCGCTCCCGGGCCCGCGTCCTCATGTCCTTGCCGCCCTGCTCCTCCCACTCGTCCGGCGTGCGCCGGTCGGCCACCTCCGGATAGACGTAGTCCCGTTTCATGCTCGCCAGCGTCTGGGAATGGCCGAGGTAATGGCCCTCGCCGCGGGCGACCTCGGCGATCACGTCCACCCCGACCGCCTCCGCGTCCATCTCGACCCCGCGCACCGAGCGCAGGATGGCGCCCAGCATGTCGTTGTCGGCGACGTAGCTCTCGAACGAGGTCCCCAGCAGGCTGGCCTGCATGCCGCAGGCCTGGGTGATGATGTTGGCGCCCGCGTGCGCGGCCAGCGAGACGGCAAGGCATTTCTCGTAGCCGTGCTGGGCATCCGGGACCTTGGAATCCGTGATGCCGGCGATCGAGCTGGTCGGCAGGTCGTAGAACCGCCCCATCTGGGCCGCCGCCGCCATCAGCACCGCCTGCTCGCCGCCGCCGCCGCACATGGCCCCGGTGCGCAGATCCGCCACCAGCGGCTTCGGGGCGAAGACCACCTTCGCCCCCGGATTGACGAGGTATGCGAAGACCAGCCCCGCGAGGGTCTCGGCCACCGCCTGCGCCAGGGAGCCCGCGATGGTCGCGGGGCTGGTGGCCCCTGCCTGGCCGGCGGAGATCACCTGGATGGGGAATCCGCGCGAGACCGCGTTCTCGATGGTCCGGCAGGCTTCTTCGGCGAAGCGCATCGGGGGCACGACGTGGCAGATCATGAGGGTCAGGAAGGGGCGGTCCTCGAACCGCTCCCAGCTTCCCGCCAGCCCGGCGCAGACGTCGGCGACGGCCTCGACGTTCTCCGGCGCCGAGGCGCTGACGCAGACGTGTTTCGAGGTGCCGGACAGGCAGGCGTAGGTGGTGTTGACGTCGAGATGCCGGGGGTCGCGGGCGTCGCGCGCCACCAGGGGCCGGCTGAACAGGTGGATGTTGTCGAGGGCGTCCACCAGGCGGGCGGCGTCGTAGATGTCGCGGGCCCGCGACTCGCGATACCGGCCGGTGTCCAGGTCGAGGATGCTCGGCGACGCGCCGCCGGAGCCGACGTGGACCTTCGCTCCCGAAGGATCGACTTCATGTCCCGGAATCTGGCCGTGCAGGATGAAGTCGCGCCTGGCCCCGGCGATGACGTCCTCGACCAGGCCGCGGGGAAAGGTCAGGCGGCCGTCGCCGGTGTACCGCCCGCCCCGGGCGGTGACCCGCTCGACCATCGGCGGAATCGCCTGCGAGAGCCCGACCTCGGCGAGCAGCGACAGGGCGGCGTCGTGGATGCCGGCGGCATCCCCGTCGCGAAGCGGCCGGTAGCGCCCGCCCGACACACCGGGCCAGACTGCCGGGGGCGCATCGTTGCGGGGTGCGCTGTCCCGCCGGCGGCGGGACCGCCGGGGAGGGATTTCCCGGCCGGTGCTCTCGTTCATTGCGGCCATCGCGGCGTACCCACCGCTCCCGGCGCTCGGGCTCGCGGGAGCGTAGCACGACTTCGTTTGCTGGTGCGGGGAACGCGCCTCCGCCATGACGGACGATCCGGGGCCGGCAAAGGGCGAATGGAGTACAGGCCGTGTGAAGAGCGGAAATACGGCAAGAGCCGGAACTCGAAACACGGCCATGGGTCGAGCCGACTTCAAGTCGCGCCTCGCCGTCCGCGGGACATGAACCGGGCTCCCCCGCCATGATCCGCAGAGCCGGAGATTGATACGCTCCCGTCAACAGGGCCTGATGCGGAGCACACCATGAGTGCCGCCGCCTTCGACACCCTTCGCGTCGTCCGTGACCTCGAAGCAGCCGGTGGCGGGCGGTGTGCGGAGACGCCCGGGTGATGTCCTGCTACGGTATCGACGACCCGGGACGAAGCGCGCCGGGCGGCGCACTTCGCCCCTGCATCAATCGGGCTGCTTCACCGGCGCACTACATCACCGGCATCCAGGTCCCGTCGTCGCCGACCCCGTTGAGGGAGTAGGTGCCGGCCACGTCGCCGTTGTCATCGAACTCGATGGCGCCGGACGCGCCCTCGTAGTTGACGTCCTCTCCGGCCGCGATGGCCTTCCTGGCCTTCTCCCATTCACCGGGGCGGATGATCGTCCCGGGTGCGTTGGCGACTTCGCGCAGGGCGGCCGGGATCCTGCTTCGATCGGCGGCGCCGGCCTTCTCGATCGCGAGGGCGGCGAGGAACGCCACGTCGTAGCCGTGCGCCACGAAGGGCGCGCTCGGGTCGTGGCCGGCGGCGGTGAAGGCTTCGGCGAACGCCTTGTAGGACGCTCCCTCGGTATCCGAGGCAGGCTGCGAGAGCAGGATGTTGCCGCGCAGGGTATCGGCTCCGATCTGCTCGATGACCGAGCTGTCCATCATGCCGTCCGCTCCCAGGAACTTCCCGAACAGGTCGTTCTCCAGGCTGTTGCGCAAGATGGTGATGCCGCTGGAGCCATAGTAGGCGAACAGCGCGAGCCCCTCGCCCCCGGCTCCGGCCAGGGTGGAGAGCTCGGACCGGTACGACGCCTTGTCCGGCTCGTGCATCTGGCTTGCGGTGACGGTGCCTCCGAGCTCCTTGAACGCGGTCTCGAACACCTTGGCGAGGCCCGCGTTGTAGTCGTCGTTGGCATAGGTGACGGCGAGCGCGCGGTAACCCTGCTCCCAGGCGCGCTCGGCGAGCGAGCGTCCCTGGTAGGCATCGGAGGCCGCGACCCGGAACACGAGATCGTTGTCCTCGAGCTCCGAGATCCCCGGTGCGGTCGCGGTGTCGGACAGCATCACCACGCCGGCGGGGATGGTGACCGACTGGGCCATGCCGTTCGTGGCGCCCGAGCAGCTCGGACCGATGACCGCCACCACCTGCTCGACGTTGACGAGCTTGGCGCCTGCGTCGACCGCGGCCTTCGGATCGCACTGCGCGTCGCCCGGCACCAGTCGATAGGTGTCGCCGCCGAGCAGTCCCCCCTGCTCGTTCACATGGCTCGCGGCGAGATCGCGCCCCGCCATAATGGCCACGACCAGCTCCGCGATCGGCCCGGTGATACCGCCCGCGGAGCCGACCTTGACGTCGGCCGCCACGGTCCCGGCGCCGTGCAGGGACATCACGACGCCCACGAATGCAATCACGATTCTCTTCATGGTGGATACCCTCTGTTGGAGGACGATGGAGAACTCCGGAAGCGGCGCTCGCGGAAGATCCCTTGCGGATACTTCTGCAAGATGAACTGTAGCGCGAGTCCGACGAGGAAGATCCGCAAGTACGCCGATTTGGCCGCCCATTCCGACGTGAGCCGGGTGGTCAGTATTTCCGTTGCCGACCAGATCGCCCATACCAGGACCGCCCCCAGGATCGCGCCACGGTTGTTGCCGCTCCCGCCGATGACAAGCATAACCCAGACCAGGAACGTAGCGGATACCGGTTCGGCCGCATTGGGCTCGATGAACTTGATGTGATGGGCCGCCAACGCCCCCCCGAGCCCCATCAGGGCGGCCCCGAGGATGAAGGCTTCGACCCGAAGCTTCTCCACGTCCTTGCCGGCGGCGCGCGCCGCCTCCTCGTTCTCCCGGATGGCGGCCATGACCCGTCCCCACGGGGAGCGGCGGGCCCGTTCGAGCAGAACGTAGAGCACGAGCACGATCGCGAACACCACCAGCAGCATCCCGATCTGGTTCCACGGCTCCGGGAGATGCTCGAACGGCTTCGGGATCCGGGAGATGCCGCGAGCCCCGTTGGTCGCCCATGTTTCATTCTTGAGAACGAGACGGAAAATCTCGGCGATCCCCAGGGTCGCGATCGCGAGATAGTCGCTACGCAGCCGCATGCAGATTCGTCCGACCCCCCAGGCGACGATCGCACTCACGGCCATCGCGGCACAGATGCCGGCCGGGATGCCGAGATCGAATCCGCCGAGATGGCGGCCCGATGCGGCGGTGGTCAGGATGGCGCTCATGTAGGCGCCGATCGCGAAGAACCCTGCCACCCCGGCGTTGAACAGTCCGGTGAAGCCCCACTGGATGTTGAGGCCGAGGGCGAGCACCGCATAGATCCCGCCCATCGTGAGCAGAAACACGGTGTACAGGAAGATGCCGTAGATCTGTTCCATCAGCGTCGTGTCACCGTCCGCCGGCCCGGTTGCCCGAAACCGTGCCGTCCGCGGGTCCGCTTCCCCATGCCTTCGTCGCCACGTCCTTCAGAACACCCGGCCGCGGAAGAGTCCGCTCGGGCGCCAGATGAGGATCGCGATCATGATCGCGAACGCCACGCCCGCCTTGTAGCCGGGCGGCAGCAACGGCTCCGAGCCGATCCACGGGTAGGTCGACAGCTCCTCGGCCATCCCGATCACCAGTCCCCCCGCCATCGCTCCATAGGGCCGGCCGATCCCGCCGAGCAGGGCGGAGGCGAAGATCGGCAGCAGCATCTTGAAGCCCATCTGCGTCTCCACGTGGGTGTCGTAGGCGAGGAACACCCCGGCCGCGGCGGCGAGTCCGGCGCCGACGATCCAGGTCGTGCGGATCACGCGCTCGGTGTCGATGCCGGTCAGGCGGGCGAGGTCGGGCGAGTCGGCCATGGCCCGCATCGCCTTGCCGGCCCTGGTGCGGGTGAGCAGCAGGTGCACCGCCAGCATCAGCGCCAGGGCGGCGCAGACGATGACGACGTGCTTGGGGAAGATGCGAAGCGTATCGAACAGCACCCACGGCAGATCGATGCCCTTGCTGAACGACTGGAGCTTCACGCCCCAGACCATCTGCACGAAGGAACGCACCATCAGCATCAGCCCGAACGACGCGATGACGAGGATGATCGTCGGTCCGTGGCGCAGTGGCCGGAAGAACAGGCGATCCATCCCGAGGACCGCGGCGGCGGTCAGGGCCATGGCGACGGGGAGGAACAGGAGCGGGTGCAGGCCGGTGAGCGTGGTCAGGGTCAGGGTGAAGTAGGCGCCCAGGGTCATCGTCTCGCCGTGTGCGAAGTTCGCGAAACGCAGGTTCCCGAACGTGAGGGTCACCCCGATCGCGCCGAGGGCGTAGATGCTGCCGAGCACCAGGCCGGGGATCAGGTGAAAGTTGACGAACTCGATCACCGCCGGCTCCCGCCTCGACCCGGAGTCGATGAATCCGGAGCCGACGTCCGCGCCTCCGGATCCATGGTCCCGGCACGGCCGCGCTCGCCGGCGCGTGGATTCCGGGCCGGAGTTCCGGCGCCCGGGTTCGCGTCCCGGTGATTGCCGCCGTCCGTGGCGCTGCCGCCGGCGCCGTCGCCACGAAGCCGGGCTCCGGGGTTCGGGCCGCCCCCTCCGAGAAACATCGCGCCGACGTCGGGGTCGGCGAGGAGGCCGGGACCGGTGCCCTCCAGCCGGTTCCGGCCGTCGACCAGCACGTAGCCCCGGTCCGCGATGCCGAGCGCCTGCCGCGCGTTCTGCTCCACCATGAGGATCGGCGTGCCGCGCGCGTTGATCTCGCGCACCACCTGGAAGATGTCGCCGCGGAAACGCGGCGAGAGGCCCGCGGTGGGCTCGTCGAGCAACAGGATGACCGGATCGACCATGAGAGCCTTCGCGATCGCCACCATCTGGCGCTGGCCTCCTGACAGGGTGCCGGCGGGGGCCTGCCGGCGTTCCGCCAGCGGCGGGAACAGCTCGTACATCTCCTCGATCCGCGGCCGGAAGTCGTCGGTGCGGATGTATGCCCCCATCTCCAGATTCTCGTCCACGCTCAGGTTGGGGAACACGTTTCCGGTCTGGGGCACGTAGCTGACCCCCCGGCGTACGACCTGCTCGGGCGGGACGCCGGTGACGTCGCGGCCCGCGAGCCGGACCCGGCCGCCGTCGATCCGCAGCCGCCCGAGCACCGCGTTCATCACGCTCGACTTTCCCGCGCCGTTCGGCCCGATGAGCACCACGATCTCGGCCGGGGCCACCCGTACCGATACCGCGTGGACGATCTCGGCCCCACCGTAGCCGCCGGTCACCCGGTCGAGCTCGATGATCGATGAGTCAGACGTCGCCATGCGTCGAGGCGTCTTCCTCGCCCCCTCCGAGGTAGGCGTCGATTACGCGAGGGTCGCGGCGCACGGCGGCCATGGTGCCTTCGGTCAGCACCGACCCTTCGGCGAGCACGATGATCCGCTCGCACAGCGAAGCGATGAAGTCCATGTCGTGCTCGATGATGACGATCGTGTAGCCGCGCTCGCGGTTGAGCCGCCGGATCATCTCCCCGAGCTTCACGAGCAGGGTCGGGTTCACCCCTGCCCCCGGTTCGTCGAGCAGCACCAGGCGGGGCTCCGCCATCATCGCCCGGCCAAGCTCGAGCAGCTTCTTCTGGCCTCCCGAAAGGTTCATCGCGAGCTCGTCCCGAAGCGCCCAGAGGGTGAGGAAGCCCAGGGTCTCCTCGGCGCGCTCGCGCACCTCGCGCTCGCGCCGGACCACCGCCCGCGGCGCCAGCCACACCGGCCACAGACGCTCTCCCGGCTGATCGGCCGGCACCGCCATCAGGTTCTCGAGCACCGTCAGCCGTCCGAACTCGTGCGGGATCTGGAACGTGCGGACGATGCCGCGGTGGAACAGGGCGTGGGCCGGGAGGCCGGTCACGTCCTCGCCGTCGAAGAGGATTCTTCCGGCGGTGGGCGGCAGCGCACCGGCCACCATGTTGAAGATGGTGCTCTTGCCCGCCCCGTTCGGCCCGATGATCCCGGTGATGCGGCTCGCGTCGACGCGGAACGAGCACCGGTCCACCGCGGTGAGCCCCCCGAAGCGCCGGGTGAGCCGCTCGACGGCGAGAATGGGCGCGGGCGGCGGGTCGGTTGGTCGTGCTGTGGTCGCCATCACCCTCGACGGTATCTGCCGCCTTGACGGAGTCGGCCTCGAATCGTGGCCCAAGGCCGAAGGTCTTCCCGATCCCGCACGATTTTCCTCGAATACCGGAAACGTTGCATATCCCGAAGGTATCATTGCGTACCGGCCAATCTGGAGGGTACCGGCATGACGGACGCTGTCCCGAGCATTTTGCACCACGTCTCCGTAGGCATCGACGACCTCGAACGTTCCGGCGCATTCTACGACTCGGTGATGAAGCCCCTCGGCGCGCGCCGGATGATGAGCTTCCCGTTCGCGGTCGCGTACGGGAAGCGGTTTCCGGAGTTCTGGATAGGGAAGCCGCTCGATCAGGGGTCGGCGGCGGCCGGAAACGGCACCCATGTATGCTTCATCGCGCCGTCTCGTGAAGCGGTGGACGCATTCCACGCGGCGGGTCTCGAAGCCGGTGGGGTGGACGAGGGTGCGCCGGGGCCGAGGCCCCACTACGGCCCCGAATACTACGGATGCTTTCTGCGCGATCCGGATGGGCACAAGATCGAGGCGGCCGTCGTCCCGCAATCCTCGTGACGAGGACGCATCGAACCGGATGCAGCCGGGACGGCGCTGCGGGCGCCATCGGGATTGCAGGAGAACGGCGCGCACCATGAACGAACGCGGCAGGAAGGGCGGCCCATGCGGCGGCGCCACGCGGGCCGAGGTGCGGTTGCCGAGCCGGGACCTGCATGCGGACCTGTCGTTCTTCGGCGATACGCTGGGCTTCCGCCTGGAGACGATCTTTCCCGCCGACGATCCGGCGGTGGCGGTCATGGCCGGCCACGGGCTGCGGATCAGGCTGGAGCGGGGCGCGGACGAGGCGCCCGGCGCCATCCGCCTGCGGTGCGAGCACCCGGACCGGTTCGCCAATGGGAAGACCGAGCTGCGGGCTCCCAACGGGACCCGGGTCGAGATCCGCCCGGCCAATCCTGCGTTCGCGCGGCCCCCGACCCGACATGCCCTGGTGGTGCGGCGGCTGGACGAAGGCGGCTCGTGGAAGATCGGTCGCGCCGGCATGCACTATCGCGACCTGATCCCGGGACGCCTGGGCGGCGCCGTGATCGCCTCCCACATCCGCATTCCGGACGGCGGGCCGGTGCCGGACATGGTGCATTACCACACCGTCACTTTTCAGCTCATCTACTGCTACCGCGGCTGGTTCCATCTGGTCTACGAGGATCAGGGACCCCCGTTCCGCCTGGAAGCGGGAGATTGCGTGATCCAACCCTCGCAGATCCGTCACCGGGTGCTGGAGTCCTCGGACAACGCGGAGGTGATCGAGCTGGGCGTACCCGCCGAGCACGTGACCACCATCGACCATGAGCTCGACCTGCCCACCGGCACGCTGAACCCGGAGCGCGACTTCAGCGGGCAGCGCTTCTGCCGCCACCGGCGGCGCGATGCCGTCTGGCAGCCGTGGCGGCTGCCGGGCTTCGAGGTGCGCCGCACCGGTATCGACGAGGCGACCGGCGGCATCGCCAACGCCGAGGTGGCCAGGCCGATCGACGGCGCCGCGAGCGTGGCCGCGAGCCACGACGCGGACATCCTCTTCACCTTCGTGCTGGAGGGGGGCCTGCGGCTGCGAGCCTCGGGCCGGGAGGCCCAGGAGCTCCGGGCCGGGGATGCCTTCGTGGTCCCGCCACGGACCAGGACCGCCTACGAGCGGTGCTCCGCGGATCTGGAGCTGCTCGAAGTGTCGCTCCCGGGCGCGTTCGAGACCACGATGCACGACGGGACTTGACGCGGCGGCGGCGTTGAACGGCCGAAGCACGTCCACGATCCCCTCCTGGCCCGGCACGGACACGGCCGGAACCGGAGGCCGGCCGGTGAACGAATCTTCGTCGCCTCGTCGAAGATTTCACGGATTGGGGACCGACGAAACGACAGCGGGAGATCGATGACCGATTTCACCAGGACCAAGGGATTGTTCCATCTGCCGGAAGGAGTGATCTACCTGGACGGCAACTCGCTCGGCCCCCTGCCGCTGGCGGCGCGCGAGCGCGTCGCCCGCCTGCTGCGCGAGGAATGGGGCGAGATGCTGATCCGCGGTTGGAACGACGCGGGCTGGATGGATGAGCCGCGGCGGCTCGGCGAGCGCATCGGCCGGCTGGTCGGAGCCCCGGCCGGCACCGTGGTGATGGGCGATACATTGTCCATCAAAGTGTACCAGGCGCTGGCCGCCGCCCTGGAGCTGCGCCCGGAGAGGCGCGTCATCCTCTCGGACCACGGCAACTTCCCGTCGGACCTCTACATGGCGGACGGACTGGTTCGTTCCCTCGGCCGGGGCCACGAGATCCGGCTGGTCGCCCCGGAAGAGGTCGCCGATGCGCTCGACGACAGCGTCGCGGTCCTGATGTTGACCGAGGTCGATTACCGGACCGGCCGACTGCACGACATGGCCCGCCTGACCGAGGCCGCCCACGCCACCGGCGCATTGACGGTATGGGATCTGGCCCATTCGGCCGGCGCACTGCCGATCGACCTCGCCGCCGCCGGAGCCGACTTCGCGGCTGGCTGCACCTACAAGTTTCTCAATGCCGGACCGGGGGCGCCGGCCTTCATCTACGTCGCGCCCGAGCACGTCGAGCACGTCCGTCCGGCGCTCTCCGGCTGGCTGGGCCACGAGGCGCCCTTCGCCTTCGACCTCGACTACCGTTCCGGCCCGGGCATCGGACGCATGAGGGTGGGGACCCCGCCGATCATCGCCCTTGCGGCGCTCGATGCGGCGCTCGACGTCTGGGACGACGTGGCGATCGACGACGTGCGCGCCCGCTCTATCGAACTCGGCGAGCGGTTCATCGCGGAGGTGGAGAGGGACTGCCCGGATCTCGTGCTCGCCAGTCCCCGCGCGGCGGAGGCGCGCGGCTCGCAGGTGTGTTTCCGGTTCGAGCACGCCTGGCCGGCCATGCAGGCGCTCATCGACAGGGGCGTCATCGGGGACTTCCGCGCCCCGGACGTCATGCGCTTCGGCATCGCGCCGCTCTATCTCGACGCGGAGGACATGGTACGGGCGGCGGAGATCCTGGCCGAGATCGTGGCCGGGCGGCTGTGGGCGCAGCCGCGGTACCGGGAAAGGCGGGCGGTGACCTGAGCTCGCGGTCGCCGCCGAGGGGCCGGCGGACGGTTCGCCGGGTCGCCGCGGGTCCGGTAGTGGACGGGTTTTCCGCAGCGAGCGCTTGCCGGCCGTGACGCATGAAGTGCCCATGCTCGTCGAACGACGGGATCGCCAGCCACCCTCCCTTTCCGCGGAGCCCTGTCCGGACAGGACCATCGAGGGTCAATCCCGGCCTTTCGGAACGACCTCGTAGCCGGGTTCCTCCGGCTCGTCGTCGATCATTTTCGCGGGAAAGCCGGGGGCGAGGATCGACAGCCCGGTCGCGTCCTCGAGGCGGCGGACGATGTTGGGCGACCATTCGCGCGAGCCGTACCGAGCCGCGCCGTCCCTGAAGACGTCGATCATCACCGGGTTGAGCTCGACCGGAACCTCGTGCCGATCCGCGATCGCCTGGAACAGCCCGATGTCCTTGCCCACCAGGTCCATGGTGAACGAGATGTCGCGCGAGCCGTTCAGGATCACCTGGCTTTCGGTCTCGTGGACGAAGGAGTTGCCGGAGGAAATCCGGATCGCCTCCCAGGTGGTGTTCAGATCCATGCCCGCCGCCTTGGCGGTGACCAGCGCCTCGCAGCAGGAGATCAGGTTGGCGGTGGCGAGGTAGTTGGTCACCACCTTGAGGATCGAGGCCGACCCCAGAGGGCCGGTATGGAGGATCCGGCGGCCCATGGCCGTCAGCAGCGGAAGGACGCGCTCGAACGTCCGGCGCTCGCAGCCGGCGAAGATCGAGATGTTGCCGGTGTCCGCGCGGTGGCAGCCGCCGGAGACCGGACAGTCGACCGGCTCCCCGCCGAGCGCGAGCACCTTCTCCCCGAGCCGGCGCACCTCGGCCTCGTCGGTGGTGGACATCTCCATCCAGATCTTTCCCCGGCCCATCGCCGTGAGCATTCCGTCCCCGGCTTCCAGCACCGCGGCCGAGGCGGCGGGCGTGGGCAGGCAGGTGATGACCGCATCCGCGGCTTCCATCATCCGCGCGGGGCATTCGCCCCAGCGCGCGCCCGCGGCCAGGAACGGCTGCGCGGCGTCGCGGTCGAGATCCCGCACCGTCAGGTCGAGCCCGTTGCGCAGCAACGAGCCGGCGAGCTTGCCTCCGACGTTCCCAAGCCCGATGAATCCGACTTTCATGCGTTTGTCCTCGGTACGAACCGGCTCGCGGTATCGGCATGGGTACATGATTGCACGACTCCCACGGCCGCTTCCCGATCGCGGAGCTCGACGTCCGCAGCTCGATCGCGCGGTGCCGGCGCTCCCGGAACAGCGGAACCCTGCGCATGGGTGGTGCGACACGCCGGATTCGGAGCGGGCGCCACGGACGCTGCAGGGGCGCGAGGACGGACGCCGCCCGGCGGTCTGCATGTTTGTCGAAACACGACTTGTCGAAACACGGCTTGTCAAAACACGACTTGACGATCTCGCGGACCCGCCGCACACTGCATGGCCATGGGAGATTTCATTGGCCGCACGGCAGAGTTGGGCCTGTTGGCAAAGGCGTTCGAGTCGCCGCACTCGGAATGCATTCCGATTTACGGCAGGCGCCGGGTCGGCAAGAGCGAGCTCATCCTGAGGTTCATGACGGACAGGCCCGGGGTCTACTATCTGGGGCAGCAGTCTTCAGCAGCGTTGCAAGTGCATGGATTCCTGGAAGAAGCCGCCGGCGCACTCGATATGCCGCTGCTCGCGGAGCTTCGTGCCGACCACTGGCAACGGGCGCTGCTTACCGTGGTCGAACAATGGACGAGGGCCAACCCCGGCTCGAAGCTCGTCCTGGCCCTCGACGAATTCCAGTGGATCGCGGCCTCGAGTCCGGATCTTCTTTCGACGTTGCAGCATTGTTGGGACCGGCACTGGAAAGGCGCCGGCAACGTCGTGCTGCTGCTGTGTGGTTCGTATCTGGGATTCATGGAACGGGAGGTGCTCGGCAAGGCGAGCCCCCTGTTCGGGCGGCGCACCGCACAGATCCATCTGCAGCCCTTCGGATATCTGGAGGCCGCCCGATTCCATCCGCGCTGGTCGCCGGCAGACCGTGCGAAGGCGTACTTCCTCGTCGGCGGCCTGCCCCAATACCTGCTCTGCCTCGACGACACCAGATCCATCGCCCAAAACGTCCGGCAGCACCTCCTCGACGAATTCGCGCCGCTGTTTCACGAGCCGACGTTTCTCCTCCGCGAGGAGCTCCGCGAGATCGCGCCCTACCACGCGATCCTGTTCGCCGTCGCTTCCGGCCACGGCGCCGCCCGCGACATCGCTGCCGCTACCTCACTGCCCGATCGGAATCTGCCCTACTACCTCCAGCAGCTCGTGAACCTCGGCTACCTGCAGCGCCGGTACCCGCTGGATCGCCGGCGCCGGAATGCGAAGCAGGTGCGCTTCGGCATCGACGACCCGCTGCTCCGGTTCTGGTTCCGCTTCGTGTTCCCCAACATGAGCGCGGTCCGCGGCGCCGGCCCTGCACACACTTTCAGAAACCGTATCGCACCTTCCCTCGACGCCTGGTTCGGGAGCTGCTTCGAGCGCCTGTGCCGGGAGGCGTTGCCGCTCGTCTACGCGAGCGAAGGCGTCGGCGCCGGATTCGAGGTCGGCGAGTACTGGAGTCCGGCGGTGCAGATCGACGTGGTCGGCGTGCGCGACGACAACTGGACGGACCTCGGCGAGTGCAAGTGGGGCGCGGTGCGCTCGTCGCGGGCGCTGGAGGCCGAGCTGGACCGCAAGGCGAAGGCATTCCCCAACCGCCGCGGCGCCACGTTGGCATACCGCTACTTCGTCCGCCGCAAGCCCGCGGAGAAAGAGAAGGTCAGCGGCTGGTATTCACTTGACGATCTGTACGCTGTCGATGCCGTGCGGGCTCGCGCCTGATGCCGGGATCCTGCCGGATCATGCGGAGACGTCCGTCCTCGCCGGAAGTCCCCGAGGGAGGCGTCCCGGCTTTCAGCGGGCGGACCCCGACAGGCCGCGGCCCCCTTTCGCCAGCCACTGCTCCATCCTTGCCGAGAGATCCGCGAGGTGGGTCGCCCACCATGCGGCGTCCATTTGCAGGGCGTTGGCCATGTTCGCCTCCGCGGTGGGCAGCATCGCCTTCGTGCCGTCATCCACCAAGGCCATCGCCGAGACCCGCGCCGGCCCGTAGGTGATGTGCTTCGTCTGCTCCGCGAGCGGCTCGGAGCTCGTGGCGAAGCGGATGAAGTCCATCGCCTTGGCGAGGTTGTCGGCGCCCTTGGGGATCCCCCAGGAGTCGATGTCCCAGATCTGCCCGTCCCACACGATGGCGTAGTCCTTGCCTTCCTCCACCATCGGGCGGTGCATGCGGCCGTTCCAGACGGAGGTCATGGCGACCTCGCCCGCGTCCAGGAGTTGAACCGGCTCGGCTCCCGACGTCCACCACACGAGGCTCGTTCTGATCCTGTCCAGCATATCGAACGCGCGTTCCCGGCCCTCCTCGGTCTCCAGCGTGGCGTAGACCTCGGCCGGGGGGACGCCGTCCGCCATCAGCGCCCATTCCATGACCACCCTCGGGTCGCGCCTCAAGCCCCGCTTGCCGGGAAACTTCTCCACGTCGAAGAAGTCCGCGAGCCCGGCCGGCCGGTCGCCCTGGAATTTGCTGCCGTCGTAGGCGACGACGGTGGCCCAGACCATCTGGCCGACGCCGCAGTCGGTGAGCGCGCCGGGGATGAAGTCCTGCGCGGCCGGCGTGCCGTCGCTGCCGGCCGCCAGCTTCCCGTGGTCGATGGTCTCGAGCAGCCCTTCCCGGCATCCCCGGATGAGATCGGACAGCTCGAAGTCCACCACGTCCCAGACCACGTTCTCGGTCGCGACCTGCTCGCGGATTTCATCGAGGCCGCCGTTGTAGGTCTCCATCGCCACCCACTCGCCGATCCGGCGGCGGTACGGCTTCACGTAGGCCAGCATCTGGCTCCTGGTGTAGCTGCCGCCCCACGAGACGATGGTCAGATCCTTGTGCGGCGCCGTCTGCGCAGCCGCGCCGCCCGCCTGGACGAGGACGGCGGCCAGAGCGACGGCTCCAAGGCGAAACGGTGTGTGCATTGCCTTGACCTCCCCTGTATCGGTGCTTGGCTACCCGCTTCAGCGGGACACCCGCAGTGCCCGCGGAGCGCCCGTGACGTTCGCGGGACGACCCCCGCGGATGTCCGCGGGACCCCCGCGGCGGCGGGACTCGATGGCCGGGTCTCGCGCCGGCCCGCTCCCTCCGGCTCCTCTCCCCGGAATCCGCCGGTGTCGAGGGCATCGGAAACGGGCAGGCGGTTCCCGCCCGTCCCCGCTCGACCGTTCAGGCACGCAGCTCTCCCCTCAGGCTGGTGCCGTCCGGTGCCCTCGTCGTGCCCGGCGCGGGCACCGCGCTCGAGTCCTCGTTCAGGGATTTGACGATCCCGTAGGTCATCAGGAGCATGATCACGCTGACCGGCAGCGCCGCCGCGATGGAGGCGGTCTGAAGCGCCTTCAGGCCGCCGGCGAGCAGCAGGGCCGCCGCCACGAATCCCTCGCCGACCCCCCAGACGATCCGGAACCTCTGCGGGGGGTTGTCGTCGCCCATGCTGAGCATGGTGGTGATGACGAGCGTTCCCGAGTCCGACGAGGTGATGAACCAGGTGGCGAGCAGGAAGGTCGCCAGCGCCGCCATCGCCCAGTTCAGCCAGTGCACGTCCGTCATCCGCTCGATGGTGCCGTACAGGGCCGCGGGCAGGTTCCAGTCCCGGATCAACTGCGCGATCCCCGCGGTGCCCACCCCGCCTTCCGCGGTCAGCTCCAGGTACATCGCGTTGCCGCCGAAGATGCAGAGCCAGAAGAAGGCGATGGTGGTGGGGACGAACATCACCCCCAGCATGAACTCCCGGATGGTCCGGCCGCGGCTGATCCGGGCGATGAACATCCCGACGAAGGGCGCCCACGAGATCCACCAGCCCCAGTAGAAGATCGTCCAGCCCCCCTGCCAGGCGGAAGCCCCTTCCTCGTTGAAGGTCTGGAAGCCCATGGGGATGACGTTCCAGAGGTAGTCGCCGACGGTGGTGACGAAGAATCCCATCAGCCACTGGAACGGCCCCCCGAACAGGAAGTAGGCGAGCAGGACCACGCTCAGCCAGATGTTCCACTCCGAGATGATGCGGATGCCGTTGCCGACCCCGGAGACGGCGGACAGCGTCGCCACCAGGGAGATGACCGCGATCAGGATGACCTGGGTGGTGGTCCCGGGATCCACGCCGAACAGGAAGTTGAGCCCGGTGGCCATCTGGCTGACCCCGAGGCCGAGGGAGGTGGCGACCCCGAACACCGTGCCGAACACCGCCAGCAGGTCCACCGCGTGGCCGATGGGGCCGTAGATCCGGTCGCCGATGACCGGATAGAGCGACGAGCGCAGGGTCAGCGGCAGCTTCTTGCGGAAGCCGAAGTAGGCGAGGCAGAGCCCGATCATCACGTACACCGCCCAGCCGTGGAATCCCCAGTGGAAGTACGTCACCCGCATGGCGAGGGCCGCGCGCTCCTCGTTCATCTCGGTGACGAGCTCCCGGTCCGCGAAGGGGTTGTTCGGATAGCCCCAGGGCTCGGTGTTGTCGAAGTAGAACATCGGCTCGGCGATACCGAAGAAGAGCAGCCCGATGCCCACCCCGGCCGAGAACAGCATGGCGAACCAGGAGAAGTTGCTGAACTCGGGCTTGCTGTCGTCGTCGCCGAGCTTGACCGCGCCGTGGCGGCTGCACATCAGGTAGATGCAGACGAAGACCATCACCACGAGGGCGCTGATGTAGTACCAGTTCAGCGCCGATTCGACCCAGCTACGCACGGCCGAGTAGATGGAGTTGGCGAACTCGACGTTCAGGGCGGTGAAGACCACGAAGGCGGCGACCATGCCCTTCGAGGCGAGTCCCATGGCGGGGTTGAGTCCCTTCCAGACGCCCGTCTCCGCCACCTGTATCGGGGGTTTCTCTTGCATGATTCCGGTCCTCCTCTGCCTGTGCGGCATACGGCTCCGGCTGTGCCGAGGGACCGCCGGCGTGTACCGGTGGCCGCCCCGAACGGACCCGGTTCCGGGTGGTCCGGGTCGCGGGAGAGTCAGCGTGCCCTGCGCTTCCTGGCCTGTCCGGCCGCGCCGCCCGCCGGCGCGAGCCACGCCATGGCGTTTGAACCTGACCGTTCGAACGTGGCCGATGCCGCCCTGTCGGGCGGGCGCACGGTGACTCGACAACGTTCGGCGGAAAGTACACCAGAGCCGGGACGCGGTAAAGAGCAGGACGCCACGGCCGCGGCCGCTCCCGCCAACGCCACGACGCGCGGTCCCGTGACGCGGTATCGCGCCGGCTCCGACGACCGGAGCGCTCGTTCGGCGCATCTTCCGACGCTCACGCGCCGGGCGGGAACGGAAATTACGGCCGAATACGCCGCCGGGACGGCCGGCAATCGGCGCGTGGCGCCCTTTCCAGGCGATTCGAGGGTCCATCGAGGGTAATTTGACGCTCGGCCGGCCGAGGAGTACAACGAGTCGCGTCCGCGGGAGTGCGCAGCAGAGTCGCCGGGGGGTGCCGCAGAGGCGCCGCCGGCTCACGGTGTTTCAGGAGGATCCGCGGACAGACCTTGCCGGGGCCGGCCTCCCCGCGTACCGTTCGGTTGCCGTGAGGCTCCGGCAAGCGATCCGGTTCCGCGGACGCTTCCGGCGCCCGCGCCAACCGGTCTCCCAGTCAACCTGTCAATCAGAGGGACGTTCCCATGCTCAAGGCAAACAGACGGTCCGCGGGTCTCGCGGGCCTTGCGGCCACGGCGATGCTCGCCACCTCCACCGCGCTCGCCGAAGTGAAGATCCGGGTGCAGTCGGTGATTCCGGCCAAAGCCGACGAAGTGCACATGCTCAACGAGTTCGCCAAGGACGTGAGCGACCTGACCAACGGCGAGGTCAAGATCGAAGTCCTGCCGGCCGGCGCCGTGGTCGGCGTGAAGGAGACCCTGGACGCGGTCGACGCCGGCTTGGTCGAGGGCGGCTTCGCCTGGACCCACTACTGGTCCGGCAAGCACCCCGCGGCCATGCTGTTCGGATCGCCGGTCGCCGGCGCCGGGGTCGGGATCGACAACATCGCGTTCATGTCGTGGTTCCTGTACGGCGGCGGCAAGGAGCTCTACGACCAGCTCTGGAAGGAGATGGGCGTCAACGTCAAGGGCTTCATGCTGCAGCCGGTCGGCCCGGAGGCGCTGGGCTGGTTCAAGGAGCCGATCAATTCGATGGACGACTTCCGCAAGTACCGCTTCCGCACCCCCCCCGGCATCCCCGGCCAGACCTACAAGGACATCGGGGTGGCCTCGGTGGCCATGGGCGGCGGGGACATCCTGCCGGCGCTTGAAAAGGGCACCATCGACGCCGCCGAGTGGTGCTGCCCGAAGCCCGACAGCGTGTTCGGGTTCCAGAAGGTGCTGAAGCACTACTACCTCCAGGGCCTGCACCAGGTCGTCGTCAACGCGGACATCTACATCAACGGCGACGTCTACGAGAGCCTGACCGACCACCAGAAGAAGGCGATCGAAGTGGCGGCGAACGCCTCCCTGACCAAGGCCCTGGCCTACCGCATCTACGAGAACGGCAAGGCGCTCAAGGATCTGACCGAGAACCACGGGGTGCAGCTCCACGACACGCCCACCGACTACTTCAGCGCCTACATGAACGCGGCCAAGGCCTCGCTGGAGAAGA
Organism: Gammaproteobacteria bacterium; assembly: GCA_965204915.1. Lineage (GTDB taxonomy): Bacteria > Pseudomonadota > Gammaproteobacteria > HK1 > HK1 > HK1. The sequence goes on from OZ242023.1 coordinate 3,156,528, forward strand.
ACGCGGCGGAGAACGCCTTCTTCAAGGAGGTCTGGGATTCGCAGAGGACCTTCGCGGAAATCGCCGTGCCGTTCTGGGCCGGCGCGCAGACCTCGAACGCCAATCTGGGCCAGGCGTTCGCCAAGTCGTTGCAGTAGAGCCGGGTCACCGGATACCGGCAAAACGGCGCGGGACGCCGCGTGGCGGAGCATGGCCTTCGCCGCGCGGCGTCCGGCCCGGACCATCATGACCTTCCCCCCGACCCGGCATGGCCGGAACCCAAGGGCGGCTTCGGAACTGGGATGGCGCGAACAGCGGCGGTGCGGGCCGTCCCGGCTCCGGCCGCTGGGAGATGAACGCAGCCGTGTCTGAAGCCCCCCAGGACCTGGACGTCACGGATGAGCTGATCGCCGAACGGCGAGGCGGCGCTCCGGGCGATCTGCCGCCCGACATGGCGGGCTGGATGCGCTCCGCCATCACCTGGATCGATACCTTCAGCCTGTGGTGCGGCCGTATCTTCTGCTGGATGCTCGTCCCGCTCATGATGGCCATGGTGTGGGAGGTGGTCGCGCGCAAGCTCTTCGTCGCCCCGACGATGTGGGCCTACGACGTGAGCCGGATGCTGAGCGGCGGGCTGTTCCTGGTCGGCGCCGGCTACGCCCTGATGCGGGGCGTGCACATCCGCGCCGACTTCATCTACCGGAACTGGGCGCCGCGCCGGCAGGCGGCGGTCGACGCCGTCCTGTACCTGGCCCTGTTCTTCCCGGCGATGGTCTTCTTCCTGCTGATCTCCTACGGCTACGCCGAAAAGGCATGGCTGCGCTGGGAGCTGAGCATGGACACCGCCTGGATGGCGCCGGTCGCGCCGGTGCGCACCGCCATGCCCCTCGGCGCGCTCTTCCTCATCATCCAAGGCATCTCGGAGCTGCTGAAATGCATCTACGCGATGCAGAAGAACCGGTGGCCGTGACATGGGCTCCGAGACCATCGGTCCGGTCATGATCGCGGTCGCGCGCTTCCCGATTGCCCGGAAGACGTCGGTATCGCCGAAGTGCCTCTACGCGATGCGGAAGAACCGGTGGCCGTGACATGAGCCCCGAGACCATCGGCTTCATCATGATCGCGGTCATGCTGCTGGCGATCTTCGTCGGGTTCCCGATCTCCTTCACCCTCATCTTCCTCGGGCTGGCGTTCGGGGCCTGGGGGTTCGGGCCGAAGCTCGTCGTCTACCTGATGACCCTGCAATTCAACAACGTCATGCTGGAGCAGACGCTGGCGGCGGTCCCCCTGTTCATCTTCATGGGGATCCTGATGGAGCAGGCGGGGCTGATGGAGCGGCTGTTCCGCGCCGTGCAGTTGGTGCTTTCGAGCACCCGCGGCGCGCTCTACATCGCGGTGCTGTTCGTCTCCACCATCTTCGCCGCCGCCACCGGCATCGTCGGCGCCTCGGTGACCATCCTGGGCATCATGGCGGCCAAGACCATGAACCGCTCCGGCTACGACGTGAAGCTGGCCGCCGGCACCATCACCGCCGGCGGCACCCTGGGGATCCTCATCCCGCCGTCCATCATGCTGGTGGTCATGGGGCCGGTGCTGGAGGTGCCGGTCACCGATCTCTTCGCCGCCGCCATCGTCCCCGGCATCCTGCTGGCCTGCCTGTACACCGCCTATTCCCTGATCCGGTGCTGGCTGAACCCCGCGCTCGGCCCGCCGCTGCCGGAGGACGAGCGCCCGGAGACCTCCGGGTCGATGTGGCTGGAATTCGTCGCCGCCATCGTCGTTCCGGTGGCGCTCTTCATCGGCGTGACCGTCGCCGTGCACACGTTCGTCGCGCCGGCGATTCCCGGAGAGGGGCTGTTGTCCCGGATGCTGGGGCTGGCGGCCTATCTCGTGGCGTACGCGGCGCTCGCCCGCGCCATGGTCGCGGCCCACCGCTGGCTCGAGGCGAACCGCCCGGGCGGGTTCTACGTCAGCGAGGTCTGGACCGAGTTCTACCTGGGCCTGGTGCCTCCCGCCCTGCTGGTGGCGTTCGCCCTGGGCTCGATCCTGCTCGGCTGGGCGACGCCGACCGAGGGCGCGGCCTGCGGCGCGTTCGGCGCGCTGCTGATGACCCTCGGCTACCGGAAGATGACGCCCGCGAAGTTCCAGGACGCCCTGGTCAAGACCCTGGAGATCTCGGTGCTGATCCTGTTCCTGGTCGCGGCGTCCAACTTCTTCGGGGCGGTGTTCTCGCGGCTGGGCACGCCCACCATGCTGACCAACGCCCTGCTGGCGTTCGATCTGTCCCAGATCGAGGTCCTGATCATCGTCATGGCCCTGATCTTCATCCTCGGCTGGCCGCTGGAGTGGGTCCCGATCGTCCTGATCATCGTGCCCATCCTGATCCCGCTGCTGGACAAGATGGGCATCAACCTGACCTGGTTCGGCATCCTGGTGGCGGTGAACCTCCAGACCGCCTGGCTCTCGCCCCCGGTCGCCCTGTCGGCCTACTTCCTCAAGGGCGTGGTGCCCGATTGGGACTTGAAGGACATCTACCTCGGCATGATGCAGTTCATGGTCATCCAGCTCATCGGCCTGATCCTGATCATGCTGTTCCCGCAGATCGTCCTGTGGCTGCCGGGCGTCATGTACGGAGGATAGGGACGGGTATCGCCGCCATGCTGATCTTCCCCGAAATCCAGATCTCCGGGGGCCGGGTGGTCACCCGCCATGCGCCTGCGGCCGAGAACGTCGTGCATCCGGTCGCGCCGCTCGATGCGGTCCGCAGGTTCGAGGCCCAGGGCGCGGAGCGGCTGCACATCCTCGACGTGGACGCCGCCCTCGGCGAAGACGCCGTGAACGACGCCCTCATCCGCGAGATCATCGCCTCGACGAGCATTCCGGTGCAGGTGGCCGGCGGCATGAGGACGCTGCACCACATCGAATCATGGTTCGAGGCGGGCGCGGCCCACGTGGTCCTCGGCACGCTCGCCATCACCAACCAGCAGTTGCTGGCCGAGGCCTGCGCCCGATACCCGGCCGCGATCCTCGCCAACATCGCGACCAAGGACGGCTACGTGATGATCGACGGCTGGCGGACGCAGACCGCCTACCGGCCCCGCGACATCGTCTACGACCTCCAGATGGCGGGGGTCGCCGGCATCATCCACTTCGACATCAACCGGTTCCAGGGCGATGCCTCGACCTCGCTCGCGCTGACCATGGAGATGAAGCAGGACGTGGTCATCCCGGTGTATTCGAGCGGCACCGTGCACAGCCTCGACGACATGGCCCGGCTGCGCTACCTGCCGGACATCCACGGGGTCATCATCGGCGAGGCGTTGATCAACGAGCGCTTCAGCCTGCAAGAGGCGCTCGCCGTCGCCGCGCAACGGGAGACCAGCCCCGAGCCGGAGGTGGAGACCTCGGTCTCGGTGCACGGCATCCAGCACCCGGTGAAGGTCTATCTGGCCTCCTACAGCCTCTCTCCGGCCGTGCGCTGGTGGAACCAGGATCTGCGCCAGGCCGTCACCGACGACAATCCCTACATCGAGATGCTGATCCCCCAGGAGGATCTCGACCTCGATCCCTCCGCGCACACGCCCCGCGAGCTGCAGGCGGCGTACGAAAAGGTGGTGGACGATGCGGACGCGGTCGTGGTGCTTCTCGACGGCATCGAGCATGAAGCATGGACCGGGTTCGAGTGCGGCTACGCCCGCGCCCGCGGCAAGCGCCTCCTCGGTATCGCCACCGCCGGCGCGAACGTGGCCCGCGGGCATTTCGAGGCGATGTGCGACGAGGTCATCGTCATCGATCCGAACGAGGACCGCCTCTTGATCCTCGCGTCGATCGCGAAGCAGGTGAACGCGCAGTTGCTGATGGATCGCGCCCCGTGCTGAGCGCGGCGGCAGGAGATCGTGAAGGAGACCGATGAGATGAAGATCGGATTCTGCCTGCCGCACGAGACCGACGCGATGGGCGGGGACACCGCGAGCGGCGCGGACGTCATGCGGCTCGCCCGCCGGGCCGAGGAAGCCGGGTTCGACTCGCTGTGGCTGGTCGACCATTTCTGCTACTCCGCGGCGGGGGAGCTGGAGGCGTCCGGGGCGAGCGCCCCGCCGGAGCTGGTCGGCCGCACCTACGGGGCATGGGAGTGCATGACCACCGCCGCGGCGCTGGCCCGCGAGACCCGCCGGGTGGAGATCGGCACCCTGGTGGTGAACACGGGGTACCGCAACCCCGCGTTGCTGGCGCGCATGGCGGACACCATCGACGAGCTGAGCGGGGGACGGCTCATCCTGGGACTCGGGGCCGGGGACTTCGAGTCCGAGCACGTGGCGTTCGGCTATCCGTGGGAACGGCGGGTCGGCCGCTTCGAGGAGGCGTTGCAGATCATCCGCCCGCTGCTGCGCGGGGAGAAGGTGACCTTCGAGGGCGAGTTCTACTCTGCGCACGAAGCAGAGAACCTCCCCAAGGGTCCGCGGGCGTCGGGGCCGCCGATCATGATCGGCGTGCTCGGGCGCGGTCCCCGGATGAAGCGCCTGGTGGCGCAGCACGCGGACCAGTGGAACTGCTGGCTCGCCTCCGGCGACAGCCACGCCCGGGCCTACGTCGAGATCCGTAATGCGATGCTCGCGGGCTGCGAGAAGCACGGGCGGGATCCCGCGACCCTGGAGCTGAACGTCACGGTACGGGTCTGTCCGCCGGGCGGGCAGCCGGTGTCGGAGGACTTCAAGCCGCTGTCCGGTCCGCCGGCACGGATCGCGGAGCAGCTTCTGGAGTTCGAGGCGCTCGGGGTCGAGCACGTCACGGTATGGCCGCATCCGAACACGACCGAGAGCCTGGAGGTGCTCGGCGACGTATTGCGGGCGCTTCGCTGACCGCGGGACCTGCCGCCGCTTCGGGGAGCGGGCGCCCAGGCGGCGCCTGCTTCGGCTAAAACGGGAGGCGGAAACCCACGAGCCGCCACCCTTCTCCGCCATCCTGTGCAAGGCTTCATTCATGGATCTCAAGTATCGGGATTCAAAATGCCTGAATCAGTCGATGGATTCCCGCTTTCGCGGGAATGACGTCATTTCAGTGAGACGCTTTGCTTTCAGGCTGGCCGTCATTCCCGCGAAGCTCGTGCCCGAGAAAGCAGGTAGCGGGAATCCACTTCGGTCGGCGAATCCCGAAACTTGAGATGGATATGGGACCGGTTGGGCAATGAACGGCGCCGGGCTGCTGGTCGACACCCTCGTGCGCGCCGGGGTGCGGCGCATCTTCAGCCTGTCCGGCAACCAGATCATGCCGGTCTACGATGCGTGCATCGACGTCGACCTCTCCATCGTCCACGTCCGCCATGAAAGCGCGGCGGTGCACATGGCCGACGCCTGGGGCCAGATCACCGGCGAGATCGGCGTCGCGCTGGTCACCGCCGGACCCGGATTCGCCAACGCCCTCTCCGCGCTCTTCTCCGCCCGGCACTCCGAGAGCCCGGTCCTGCTGCTGAGCGGCGACTCCCCGGTCGCGGCCGACGGCGCCGGCGCGTTCCAGGAGATGCCGCAAATCGACCTCGTGCGCCCTCTCGTCAAGACCGCGCGGCGTCCCGGCCGCGCAGGGCGGATCGGACACGACGTCGCCGCCGCCATCGCCTGCGCTCGCTCCGGGCGGCCCGGGCCGGTGCACGTCGCACTGCCGTTCGACGTGCTCGGTGCCCCGGCCGGCGAAGGGTGCCGGGTGAGGGCGGCGGAGCTCGCACGCCGCCCCCGTGCGCTTCCGGGTCCGGTCGCCGATGACGTTGCGGGGAGGCTGGCCCGGGCGAAGCGGCCCATCGTCCTCACCGGTCCCAGCCTGAATCGAAGCCGGGCCGGCGCCCGGATTGCGGCGATCGAGACCGCGCTTCACGTCCCGGTGGTCGCGATGGAGAGTCCGCGAGGGCTGCGCGATCCGGCCCTCGGTACGTTCGCCGACCTGCTGGCGGCATCCGACCTCGTGGTGCTGCTCGGCAAGGCGGTGGATTTCTCGGTGGGGTTCGCACGACCCCCGGCCCTGGACCCCGCGGCCGAGCTGGTGGTCATCGACCCCGACCATCGCATGATCGACCGTGCATACCGGATCGCGGGCCGCCGGGTGGTGGTGTCCGCCTGCGCGGACCCGGACATCGCGGCGGATGCCCTCGTCTCCGCGGCGCCCGCGATCGTTGCCGCGGGGTCCGGGGCATCGGCCCCCGCCTGGTGCGCCGAGGTCGCCGATGCGATCGCGAACCGCAGCGTCGCCGTCGAGTCCAACGCCGTCGAGCCCGCAGTCCGCTTCCATCCCCGGCTTCTCTGCGAGGCGGTGCAGCGGGTCCTGGATGCCGCCGACGAGGCGATCCTCATCTGCGACGGGGGCGAGTTCGGGCAATGGGCGCAGGCGTCGTGCACCGCTCCGGTGCGCATCGTCAACGGCCTGTCCGGCGCCATCGGCGGGGGGCTCTGCCATGCGCTGGCCGCGAAGCTCGCCCGGCCACGAGCCACGGTCATCGCGATGATGGGGGACGGGACGGCCGGATTTCATCTCGCCGAACTCGATACCGCGGTCCGCGAAGGAGCGGCGTTCGTGACCGTCGTCGGCAACGACTTCCGCTGGAACGCCGAGCATCAGATCCAGCTTCGGGACTACGGCCCGAACCGCCTGATCGGCTGCGATCTCGCGCCGACCGCCCGTTACGATCTGGCCGCGGCCGGACTCGGATGCCACGGCGAGCACGTCACGGACCCGAGCGGGCTCGATGCGGCCCTCGCCCGTGCGCTCGCAAGCGGTCGTCCGGCCTGCCTGAACGTGGAGATCGACGGCATGGCGGCGCCGGTGTTCTCGTCGGAGGCAGGATCCGCGGGCCACTGAGGCAGCGATCGCCTCGTTGCCGAGGGAAGCCGGAGTGCCGGCTTGGCCTGCGCACAGGAAGCCGAACGCCTCGACAAACGATACCGCACAGTCTTTGGACGGGTACGGGGCTCCGATGTCGAACGCCGTCCGTTTGCCTCGGCAGAGGCGACGAATTCCGCCCGCGAAACGGTCGGCACCATCCCGAGAACGTCAGCAATTCCCGCTGGGGAATAAACATGAGTAACATCAATTAGTTATATTTTTATCGTTCGTGAACCTTTTGCTCCATTATTCATGTAATTCACTGATGTATAAGGATAATTCTGAACCTGTCAGCGGGAACACCTGCGAGAACGTCCTGATGGTTCCTTACTGCTCCAATTTCGTGCAGAGTATCAGGGGGATCCATGGACAGACCCCTGACTTCGGTCCTGCCGGGCCGGGAAGGGGACGATGCCCGCCATCCGCGGGCGCTTGGTGTGCAGCCGATCCCGCTTGACCGGTGCCCGCTCGACGGGCGATAACGGAAAAGGCCCGCGTGCAGCGATACCGGCGGTGTCGTCACATGGCAGCGCCATCACACAGGAGGACAGTAGATGAACAGTGACCAAGCCACGCACTGGCGGCGTACCCGCAACCTCATGTGGGTGACGCTCGCCATCTGGTTCGTGTTCTCGTTCCTCGTGCATTGGTTCGCCGATGCACTCAACGGCGCGTCCTTTCTCGGGTTCCCGCTCGGCTTCTACATGGCCGCGCAAGGGTCCCTGGTCGTGTTCGTGGTGTTGATCTTCTGGTTCGCAAGGACCCAGGACAGGATCGACCGCGAATGCGGCATGGCCGAAGACGAATGACAGGGAGGGACGAAATCATGGCAATGAAAGGCAGCTTCGTCGACAACCTGCCCAAGGTCTACGGGATGTACACGGGCGGGTTCATCGTCTTCATCGGCATCATGGCCATCCTCGAGCAGATGGGGGTGGGCGCCGACACCATCGGCATCCTGTTCGTCGCGTTCACCGTCGTCATCTACGCCGCCATCGGGTGGCTGTCGCGCACGATGCAGGTCGATGCCTACTACGTCGCGGGAAGAACCGTCCCGCCGGTGTTCAACGGCATGGCGACGGCGGCGGACTGGATGTCCGGCGCGTCGTTCGTGGCGATGGCCGGCGGCATCTACATGGGCGGCCACGCCTACCTCGCGTTCGTCGTCGGCTGGACCGGCGGGTACGTGCTGGTGGCGTCCCTCATGGCGCCTTACCTCCGCAAGTTCGGCTGCTACACCGTGCCCGACTTCATCGGCACGCGCTACGGCGGCAACCTCGCGCGCTTCTGCGCGGTGCTGGTGCTGGTGATCGCCTCGTTCACCTACGTGACGGCGCAGATCAACGCGACGGGCACCATCGCCTCGCGGGCGCTGCACATCCCCTTCGAGGTCGGGGTCTGGTTCGGCCTGCTCGGCATCCTGCTCTGCTCGATGCTCGGCGGCATGAGGGCGGTGACCTGGACCCAGGTGGCGCAGTACATCGTGCTCATCATCGCCTACCTCGTCCCGGTGATCTGGATGTCGAACAAGCAGGGTTTCGGCGTCTTCCCGCAGCTCGTCTACGGCGATGCGGTGGCGCGGCTGGGCGAGCTGGAGACCCTGCACCAGGTCGGCGTGCTGAAGCCGGCCGAGGCGGTGCCGGGGCTGAAGGCGCTCACCGTGCCGCACGCCGCGGCCGGGACGACCGCGCTCGATAGCTGGCGGTTCATCACCCTGACGCTGTGCATGATGGCGGGGACCGCGTCGCTGCCGCACATCCTGATGCGCTACTTCACCACGCCTTCGGTGAAGGCCGCGCGCCAGTCCGTGGCGTGGTCGCTGCTGTTCATCTTCCTGCTCTACTTCACCGCTCCGGCGCTGGCGACGTTCACCAAGCTCCAGGTGCTCGATCCGAACCTCGCGACGGGCATCATCGGCAAGAGCATCGCGGAGGTGACCGCGCTCGACTGGATCAGGAACTGGAGCGAGGTCGGCTTCCTGAAGGTGGTCGATTCGAACGGCGACGGCATCCTGCAGATCAACGAGTTCTTCATGCGCGGCGACATCGTCGTGCTGGCGACCCCGGAGATCGCGGGCCTGCCCTACGTCATCTCGGGTCTCGTCGCGGCCGGCGGCATGGCCGCCGCAATGTCCACCGCGGACGGTCTGCTCCTCGCCATCGCCAACGCCCTCTCGCATGATCTGTACTACAAGATCATCGACCCGAAGGCGGAGACGAAGACGCGGCTCGTGGTGGCCCGGGTGCTCCTCATCGTGATCGGCGCGGCGGGCGCCTTCATCGCGAGCCTGAAGCTCACGAGCATCCTCGGGGCGGTGGCCTGGGCGTTCGACTTCGCCTGCTCCGGCCTCTTCTTCCCGCTCGTCCTCGGCGTGTGGTGGAAGCGCGCGAACCGGCAGGGCGCGATCGCCGGGATGCTCGCGGGGCTCATCGCCGGGACGTGGTACCTCTACATGGTGCGCTTCGCCGGCATGGAGCCGTGGATCGGCATCGACCACCTGCGCTTCGGGATCATCGGCATGCCGGTGAGCCTGATCGCGATGGTGGCGGTCAGCCTCATGACCGCGGAGCCGGACAAGGAGACCCAGGACATGGTCGACGCGACCCGGATCCCGAAGGGCGAGTCGGTACTCGCCTCTTCGCACTGAGGTTGCAGGTCGAGGTGTACGCCGGGGCGGGGCTGCCCGCCCCGGCATTTTTCGTCCCTGTCGCGGCCCGTCCCCATCCTGGCCGCCGTATCCGCCGGTCCAGCACCGTCCGATCCGTTCCGCGGCTTTCGCCGCCGAATGCCCCAGGAGGTACACTCCCGGCCGCTTGCGGCGCATCGGGAGGATGGCCGATTCGACACTCCGTTCGTTTGCGACGGGTTGGCTGATCCCGCCGGCCGATGTACGAGGCGTTTCCGATCTGGGTGCTGGCCGCCGACTACGTGCTCGGCGCGGTCATGTGGACCCTGATCGGCCGGTTCGGGATGGGACTCTTCCTGCCCGAGGACAGCAGCTTCTTCTTCATGCGGTTCTTCGTGCGCGCGACGAATCCGCTGCTCAGGCTCTTCGCGCCGGTGACTCCGGGGTTCCTCATCCAGCCGCTGGTGCCGCTGTTCGTCGCGTGGTTCTTCTTCATGATCCGCTTCTACCTGATGCCGTGGCTGCTCGGGTACTCGGTGATGGGCATGCTGTCCTTCCCGCTCGAGAGCGAGATCGCGCACAGCATCGCGCGGGTCATCGGCACGTTCGTGAACTGAGCACCGGCCCGATCAGGGGGAACGTTCTCGAAGGGCCGGGTTGTCCGAGCCTGGAAGGTTGGCGCGAGGGGCGGCAGGGAGCCGTGCCCGGCAGGCCGGGCAAGGATGAGGTCGCCCGGCTCGAAATGCCCGGCCAGCCTCTCCACACCCAATCGGTGAACGCTCGCTTCAACCCATCGTCCCCCGAGCCGCGCGGGCAATCCCCGCCGCGAGCCCGCCTCGCCGCCGCCACCGGAAGCGCCCCCACCGGGTCGCGACGAAGCGATGGCCGCGCTCATCGTGGATCGATACCCGAGCGACGCGGCCGCGGTCCAGGGCGTCGAGCAGCGGCTTCGCCCACGAGGCGCTGAAGCGCGCGAGCCCGGCACGCCAGCCGTCGAGGTCCGAGCGGCGCGCGGCGCGGTACAGCGCGTCGAAGGTGACCAGGTGCGCACCCGGCCGCGGGGCGGAACCCAGCCACGTGCCCGCATCGCCCAGCGATGCGCCATCGCCGGGCAGCGCCCCGCACTCGACGCCTGCATGGCGGGCAAGTCCGCGCACCAGCGCATCATCGCTCCATGCCCGCACGAACGGCGCCGGTGCTCCGGACACCGGCGGCAGGCTCCCCCCACCCCAGGGCCAGACGCTGTTGATCGGCGCCGCCCCGCGGCGCTCGCGCTCGGCGTTGACCGGACAGTCGTGCAGCGCCATCTGCACCTCGTTCATCCACCGGCGCCATCGCGGCGCATCCGGGCCGAGTGGCATCGCCGTGGAGATACCGGCGCCGGCCGCGAGCGAGAGTGGCGTCGTGGCCATCCGCGCCGGTGCTTCGAGCGCGACGTACCAGCGATGCGGATGCGCGGCGTCGATCACCGGTCCGCCGGGCCGGAGCGCCCCGTTCACGATCTCCGCGAGCGCACGGGCCTCTTCGCTCGAAACACCGGCGTCCACGGCGTCGAACAGGACGAGATCGGCCATGTCGGGACGCAGGTGCACGGGGTCCGCACGCAGCCACGGCCCTGCCCTGCCGATGGACGCATCGCAATCGACGAGGGCGGTGATTGCGGCGACCGGCCAGTCGGCGCGGGGGATGCAGGGAGCGTCGCCGGCGGCCGGTCCGCCGGCGGCGGCCGGGTGGGAAGTGGTCCCGGCGCGCGGAACGTCCGGTCCATCGCCAGCGGCGGGACGAGCCTCGTAACCGAATACCCGGAAGGCGAGTGCTTCGATCGAACCGTCCGCGGCCGGTTCCACGACATGGTCGGCGCGCGCAAGCAGCCGGTCGAGGGCGCGGAGATCGAGTCCATCGACGAGCGCACGCGCCGTATTCGGATCATTGGAGCCGACGCCACCGGGACCGAGCAATCCCGGTATCAGCATGGTGACGCTGATCGCCGGCCTGGCTCGCATGGTTCAGCGGTTCGATACCGCGACAGCCACGCTGCCCTTCACCCGTCGAGATGTTCCATCCGGATGCGCGTCACGCGGCCCTCGACGACGGACAACGCCTCGATCCGGGCGACCGCCTCGTTCATCTGCCGCTCGCGCACGCGATGGGTCAGCATCACCAGCTTCGCCTGGGCGGCGCCGCGCGGCGGCTCCGGCTGCACCACCGCCTCGATGCTGATCCCCGCTTCGCCGAAGATGGTCGCGATCTCGGCGAGGACGCCGGGCCGGTCCGAGGCCAGCATCTTCAGGTAGAACGCGGTCTCCGCCTCTTCGATGGACACCACCGGCACCGTCGCCAGGGCGTCGGGCTGGAACGCGAGGTGGGGCACGCGATTGGTCGGATCCGTGGTCAGGGTGCGCACCACGTCCACGAGATCCGCGACCACCGCGGAGGCGGTCGGCTCGGCGCCGGCCCCGGGGCCGTTGTAGAGGGTGCGGCCCACCGCGTCGCCCTTGACCAGCACCGCGTTCATGACCCCGTTGACGTTCGCGATGAGCTCGCGTTCCGGGACCAGCGTCGGATGAACCCGCATCTCCACCCCGGCTCCGGTGCGCCTCGCGATCCCGAGGTGCTTGATGCGGTAGCCGAGCTGCTCGGCGTAGCCGACGTCTTCCGGCGTCACCCGGGTGATGCCCTCCGTATGCACGCGCTCGAAGTCGAGCGGCATGCCGAACGCGATGGCGGCGAGGATGGCGAGCTTGTGCGCGGCGTCGGTCCCCTCGACGTCGAATGTGGGATCCGCCTCCGCGTAGCCGAGCCGCTGGGCCTCGCCGAGGACGTCGGCGAACGCGGCGCCGCGCTCGCGCATCTCGGTCAGGATGAAGTTGCTGGTGCCGTTGATGATGCCCGCGAGCCACTCGATCCGGTTCCCGGCCAGCCCTTCGCGCAACGCCTTGATGATCGGGATCCCGCCGGCCACCGCGGCCTCGAAGGCCACCATCACCCCGTGCCGGTGCGCGGCCTCGAAGATCGCGTTGCCGTGCATCGCGATCAGCGCCTTGTTCGCGGTGACCACGTGCTTGCCGCGTTCGATGGCTTCGAGGACGAGCCGGCGGGCGGGATCGATGCCGCCGATCAGCTCGACCACCACGTCGATGTCCGGGTCCCGGACGATCTCGCCGGGATCGGTGGTCAGGGGGATCCCGGCGGTCGCGCGGATCCGCTCCTTGCCGAGCGACCGTGCCGCCGCCCGCGCGACCACCACGTCACGTCCCGCCCGGCGCGCGACCTCCTCGCCGTTGCGCCTCAGCACGTTGACGGTGCCGCCGCCGACCGTTCCGAGGCCGAGCACGCCGATCCGGACCGGGGTCATTCGCGCGATCTCCGTTGCCCGAGCCGTTCGTGAAGGCCCGGCGTCGGTTCGTCATGGTGGCAGGTGAGGGCGCCCATCATGGAGAGGTCCTTGCAGGCCACAGTGGCAGGGTGCCGCGACGTTTCCTCGGCGGACGCGAGGCCGCGCCGTCGCCGTCCGGGCTTCGTCGTGCGGACCGCGGACACCCGGCCGTCCCGACGAATGCAGCATGGCGTCTTCACGGCGGGGCCGGGGACGTCCATTGTCACCCGCCGGATACCGGGTGTGGAAGATCCCGTCCGCTGTCATGGTTGCACTACGAACGTCCTGAATGGAACGCCGCGCGTCCGCCACCGGTGTTCAACGGAACGTTCCGGGGGACGCGCCGGGGGATGTGCCGGCGCCCGGAAAGAAGCAGGCGGCCTGGTGGCCGCCTTGCCTACCGGCCGGATGCGGCTCGGCGGCCGTGCAGCGAGGCCGCGCCATTGCGCATCGCGGATGGAAGCGGCAGCCGCTCGGGGGTTCCAGTGGACTCGGCGGTTCGCCACGAACGCCTTCTCCGGCGGACAGGCCGTTCTCTTCCAGCAGGGAGGCCGCGATCAGCACCCGCGTATAAGGGTGCAACGGGTTGTCGAACACCGCGTCGCGATCCCCGATCTCGACGATCCTGCCGAGGTACATCACGGCGACCCGATCGCTCAAGTACCGCACGACCCGCAGATCGTGCGAGATGACCAGCAGCGTGAGGTCGAAGCGCTGCCTGAGATCGATGAGGAGATGGATGATCTGCGCGCGCAGTGACGCATCGAGCGCCGAAGTCGGCTCGTCGCACACCAGGAAGCGGGGCTTGAGCAGCAGCGCACGCGCGATGACGATGCGTTGAAGCTCTCCGCCCGAGCACTGGCTCGGCAAGCGTTCGACGAAGGAGTCGTCGAGTCCGACCTCGTGCAGCATGTCCACCGCGTGGCGGCGCCGTTGCCGGCGCGTTCCCATTCCGTGCTGTTCGAGAGGCGCTTCCAGGCTCGTGCCGATCCGCATGCGTGGATCGAGCGCGGCATGGGGATTCTGGAAGACGAGCTGGATCGAGGTACGGAATCGGCGCAGCTCTTCACCGCGCAGCGACGACAGGTCGCGGCCCGCGATGGTCACGGAGCCGCTGTCCGGCGCAAGCAGGCGAAGCAGCACCCTGGCCAGCGTGGTCTTGCCGCAGCCGGACTCCCCGACCAGGCCCATGACCTCGCCCTGGCGGATCCCGAAGCTGACGCCGTCGAGCGAGCGCACGCTCCCTCTTCGCCATACCCCGGGACGCACCGGAAAGTGCTTCACGATCCGGTCCGCGACGACGAAGTCCGGCCGAGCCCCGGCAGCGTCGCCGGACGCCCGATGCTCCACGCTCGTCACGGCCGTCCCCGGCCGGCGGGGCAACCACCCGTGCAGCGGACGGCCGCCCCGACCTTCGCGGTCACGGCCTCCCCCGGCCGGCGGCGAACGCCCGGGAAGCTGCACTGCCCGGCGCCGTTGCGCGTCACGGCCGCCCCCGGCCGGGCGGGATGGCCGCCCAGCACCGGATGCCGCTGCCGTCCGCACCGACTTCGAGCGCGGGCTCCCGATCCAGGCATTTGGCCTGCACCCTGCCTCGCGTCGCCGCCGGGCAGCGGGCGAAGTAGCGGCATCCGTGGGTCGTTTGCCGGGTCGTCCGCAAGGCGTTCCGCACGGGCTCCGGCGACGAATGCAGCGCGCCGGCCGGGCGTCCGCGCAGCAGGGAGCTCTCGACCAGCTCCCGCGTGCAGGGGTGTCCCGGCTGGCGGAGGATCTGCCGCATCGCTCCCTGCTCCACGATCCGCCCCGCGTACATGACCGCGACGCGGTCCGCCAGAGCGGCGACGACGCTCAGGTCGTGTGTGATCAGCAGTATCGCAAGGCCGCGCTCGCACCGTTCGCGGTGCAGCAGCCTCAGGATCTGGATCTGGATCGTCACGTCCAGCGCCGTGGTCGGCTCGTCGGCGATCAGCACGTCCGGGTTGCCGCCGAGCGCGGCGGCGATCATCACGCGCTGCGCCATCCCGCCCGAGAGCTGGAACGCGTAGTTGCCCGCGCGATACTCCGGCTCCGGTATCCCGACCTCCCGAAGCAACTCGACCACCCGTTGCCTCGCGTGGCGCTTGCCCATCCCGAGATGCAGCCGGAGCGGCTCGGCGATCTGCGCTCCCACGGTCGCAGTCGGATCGAGCATGACCTGGGGCTGCTGGAAGAGCATCGCGATGCGCCTGCCCCGGATCGCGTTCATCTCGCGTTCGGACTTCGCCAGCACGTCGTCGGCGCCGAGCCGGATCGCACCGCCGGTGACCTCGAAGCTCCGCGGCAGCAGCCGCATCAGGGACAGCGCGGTCAGGCTCTTCCCGCAACCGGACTCGCCGACGAGGGCGAGCACCTCCCCGGGGGCGACGTCCAGCGACACGTCGTCGATGAACGTGCCCAGCGATCGGTGGCCCACACGGAGACGCTCCGCGACCAGTGCGGGCTGTGTCGCTCGTGGCGTATCCGGTCGTGGGGCAGGAACCATGAGTTGCTTGCCGGACGTCTATTCGAGTAGCGGCCGGGGCGCCGGCGGGCCGGCTCGGCCGAGGCGCTGGCCGGACAGGCTCTTCAGGGCCCCCGGCGGGCCTCCCGCCGCACCGGTCGCCATCCGCCGATCGACGGCGATCTCCAGTCCCTGCCCGATCATCGTCACGCTCAGCGCGGTGGCGAAGATGGCCAGGCCCGGCGCAATCGCGAGGAGCGGCAGGCGTTCCATGTACGGCCGCGCGTCGGCCAGCATCGCCCCCCAGTCCGAGCCGGGGGGCTGGACGCCAAGGCCCAGGAACGAGAGGCCGCCGACCGTGATCAGCTTGTGCCCGAACCGCAGGAAACCGATCGCGGCGATCGGCCGGATCAGGTTGGGAATGACGTGGCGCAGCACGATGAACCGCCTTCGGCAGCCCAGCACCTCGGCCGCCGCGACGTAGTCCCGGGCGTTCACCTCCAGGGCGAGGCCGCGGCTCATGCGGGCGAACGGTGTCCAGCCCGTCAGGGTCAGGGCCAGGATCAGGGTGGTGTAGCCGGGGCCGAGGACGGCGATCAGGAACAGCGCCACGATGACTTCCGGGAACGAGAGCAGCAGGTCCACGGCGCGCATGAGCGCTTCGTCGAACAGGCCGCCGATCCGGGCGCTGGCCGCACCGAGTACGGTCCCGACGGTGACCGACAGCAGCAGCGTCACCAGCGCGATCGACACCGAGAACCGGCCGCCTTCGAGTAGCCGGCTCAGCACGTCCCGCCCCAGATGATCGGTACCGAGCCAGTGTTCCGGGCTTGGCGGCGCCATGCGCAGGTGCAGGTCGAGGGCGGCCGGATCGTGCGGCGAGATCCACGGGGTGAGCATCAGGGCGCCCGCGATGACCGCGAAAACGGACAGTCCGAGGGTGAACCACCAATGCCGGGCGGCGAAGGCGGTGCGGATTCGCCGGGCCACGGAGGCCGCCGCATGCGGCGCCGCGCGGGATCCGTCCTGTTGCTCGCGGTCCCGCGGCTGGCCGGTTGCCGCCGGATGCGGCATCGCACCGTACCCGTTCGTCGCCGGCGGGGACTCAGGGGGCATGGTGCGACACCCTCAGCGCCGGATTGAGGACCAGGTACAGCAGATCCGCCACGGTGTTGATCGCGACCGCGAGCGCCACGATGCTGACGACCCCGGCCTGCAACAGCGGCAGGTCGTGGTTCACGACGGCGCCGTAGACGAGCCGCCCCATCCCGGGGACCGCGAAGATGACTTCGACCACGACCGCCCCGCCGATCAGTCCGGCCAGCCAGATCGCGAAGAGCGTCATCACCGGCGGGGTTCCGTTGCGCAATCCGTGGGCCATGACCGTTCGAGCCACGCTGAGGCCGCGGCTTCGCGCCGCCGTGATGTAGGGGGCGTTCAGCACGTCGAGCATCGATGCGCGGGTCACGCGGGTGAAGTACGCCAGCGGCCGAAGCGCCAGGACGCAGGCGGGCATGACGACGTGTGACGGCTCCTGCCAGCCGGCCGACGGCAGCCAGCCGAGATGGAGCGCGAAGGCCAGGATCGCGAGCGGTCCCAGCCAGTACTCCGGCAACGCGACGAGACCCTGGGTGACGAACGTCACGACGTTGTCCGCGAACCGTCCGGGGCGGAGCGCGGCGACGACGCCGAGTGGAAACGCCACGGCAACGGCAATCGCCAACGCCGTCGAGGCCAGGGTCGCCGACACCCGCAGGGCGCTTCCGATCTGGTCGCCGACCGGCAGGCGGTTCGTGAACGAGTACCCGAAATCCCCCCGCGCAACGCTCCCGATCCAGCTCGCGTACTGCACGGGCAGCGGTCGATCGAGGCCGTACTTCATCTTGAGCGCGTCGACCGAATCCGGATCGAGGGCGAGATCGGCAACGCGGGCCCGCAGGATCGATCGAACCGGATCTCCTTCGCTCAGGTAGGGCAGCAGGAAGCAGAACGCGGACACCACCAGCAACGTCAGCAGCAGGACGATGAATCGGCGGACGACGAACCGGACCATGACCCTTCAGCGCAGGATGCCCTGCAACCGGCAGCAGGCGCCGACCAGGGGCAGTCCCCGGCCGAGCGCGGCCGACACACCGTTCAGGCCTCCGCCAACGACTGCGGCATCCGCACGCGCCGGAACCGGGCCCTCGCGATCCCCGGTGAACGGCGGCACCGTATCCAGCCAGCAGGGTACGAACTTCATGAGCGCGCGCGGATGCGTCCGCTGCGGCCGTCCCCTGGAGGACGAGGCGATACGCCGAGCGTCGGAGGCACGTTCATTCGCATCCGCCGTCTCGCGGATCCCCCACGGGACCCGTATCTACAGGCCGAGCAGGGACGGCAACCCGGACAGGTCGGACATCTCGTGATACCGGTACCAGGGAACGGACGGCTCATGGCCGCGATTGACGTACACCTTGTGCGGAATGCGCAGATCGTGCGCGGGGATGAGATCGTAACGCAGGCTCGAAGAGACGTGCAGCACTTCATCGCGCCGGCAGCCGAGCTTCTCCAGCATGTATTCGAATGCCCGGAACCTCGGCTTGTACGCGCGCGCCTGCTCGGCCGTGAACACCGCATGGAACGGGGCCCCCAGCTTGTCCACGTTGTGGCGGATCTGGCTGTCCGCCGCGTTCGACAGGATCACCAGCGGATAGTGCTCCGCGGTCAACCTTCCGGGTCATGGGCGTCGCCTGCGTAGCCGTCATTCGGACAGGGCCAGCTCGGGGACGAGCACATAGTGCCCAAGGGGATGGATCCGGTAGTTTTCCACCTGCTCGGCGACCGCTTCGTTGTGCTGGACGTGCACCAGAAAGGCGGTGACCGCTTCATCCTGGAGCTGTGCGGCAATTTTCGCATACAGCGCATTCCGCGCCACGGGATCGGCGGTGTTCCGGGCTTCCTCCAGCGCCGCGTCGACCGCCGGATCGCAGAACCTCGACAGGTTGTAGCCGCCGTCGCAGGTGTAATCCGCGGTCAGAAAGCCGATCGGATCGGCGACGTCCGTGAGATGGTTCCGGGACAGCACGAACATGTCGAAGTTGCCGGACGTCAGGTCGGGCTCGATTCCCGCGTAGTTGCTTGCCCGGATCTCGACCTCGATCCCGATCCGCCGCAACTGGCCCTGAACCACCGCCGCAAGATCCGGCAGCTCGGCGCGTTCGGTGTAGGCGAGCAGGCTGAGGTCGAGCTGGCCGGCGTCGATGCCCGCCTCGCCGAGCAGGCTCTTCGTGCGTTCGGGATCGTACGTCGCGGGGGACGCGCCGGCCGGCGCCCAGGGCTCGTCCGGCGCGAACGGGCCGACCGCGGGCCTTGCGGATCCCTCGTAGATCGTGGCCGCGATCATCGAGGCGTCGATGGCGCTCCGGACCGCCCGGCGCGTATTCACGTCGTCGAAGGGTGGCTTCCCGTTGTTGAAGTACAGCCCGTTCGTGCGCGGCGTCTCGATGGCGAGCACGTTCACGCCCGGGACGGTTCCCAGCTTTTCCAGCGTCGATACGGGCACGATGCGCGAGACGTGGGCCTCTCCGGTCCGGACCTGTGTCGCCCGCACGCCGCCGTCGGGAATGAACCTCACTTCCGCCCCTTCCAGCCGCACGTCGCCACCCCAGTAGTCGGCATTGCGCTCAAGCCGCACCGCCTGCTGCGGGATGTGCTCTGCGATCCTGAACGGCCCGGTGCACGTTCCGACCGGATCGATCCGTTCACCCGAGTACGCCGCGGGTGCGAGAATCCCGGTGTTGGGCGCCGCCAGCCGGTGGGGCAGCAGGACGCTCGGCTTCGGCGTCGTGATGCGCACCGTCATGTCTCCGGTCGCGACGACGGATGCGACGACCTTGGGGGAGAACGCGCGCGCCGGCGCATCCGCCCCGAGCACGTGGTTCAGCGCGCCGGCGACGGCGGCCGCGGTGAGATCTTCACCGTTCTGGAACGCCACCCCGCCGCGTATCGTGACGTCCCACTCGGTCGGAGAGACCTGCTGCCAGCTCTCGGCCAGTGCCGGCACGAGGTTTCCGTCGAAGTCGACACGCGCCAGCGCCTCGAGGCATCCGACCTTGGTCAGCACGAACGCATCGTCGGTTTCCAGCGCCCAACCGGCGGTGGGTCCGAACGGATCCGCGATGACGATCCTTCCGCCCGCCGCCAGCGCGGAATCGAAAGATGCGGCAAACAGCATGAGCAATCCGACCCCGGCGTTGTGGGCGATTCCGGCAGGCTTGCGGTCCCCGGCAGGCTTGTGATCCATGGCTTCCTCCGCAGAGTTGTTCCCGGTTGCAATGGTTCCGACGGTGGTTTCGTCAGTGATTGGTAATGATATAATGTAACACATCCAAATGCATCCGATCCCTGACGTTCCGGCCTCTCGTCAGCTCAAGGGTACGTCGAGAAACGCGACGAACGACACCAGCCCGACGAGGATCACGAAGGCCGCCCCGGCGTAGTTCATTGCATTGCGCAACGCGGCGACGCCCTGGCTGCCGCCCGACCGCTCCATGACCTGCATGGCGGCCTGCCGGACGAGAATCGCGCCGACCCCCAGCACGCAGATGCTCGAACCGATGCCCAGCGACATCGCTCCCACGAGCAGGAAGCCCGGGTAGATCATGTCGTTGGCCACCGCATACAGCATGATCAGGACAGCTCCCGGGCAGGGAACCATGCCCGCCGCCAGGGCCAGGATGCCGCCTTCGACGCTGCCACCGTGGCCGTGGCCATGCCCGTGGCTGTGGCTGTGCCCGTGGCTGTGCCCGTGCCCGTGGCCGTGCCCGTGCCCGTGCCCGTGGCCGCCGTCCGGGGCCGGAGCCATCGACGTTCGCACGGCCTGGTACAGCATGTACACGCCGATGCCGACGATGATGAGAAAGCTCGCAGCGCGCACCCCCGGCACCTCGGAGAGCCCGATTCCGAAGCCGGCCCGCAGGACGCTGTCCGCCAGCCAGACGATGACGACGGCCGCGATGACGTGGACGATCGCAATCTGGACGGCCATGGCCACGCCGCGCATGACCCGCGCTTCCCGGCCCAGGAAATACGAGACGATGACGAATTTCCCGTGCCCCGGCCCGAACGCGTGGACGATGCCGTAGGCGAACGCGATGGCGAGGCCGAGGAAGAATGCCCCGAGGTCGTCACCGCGCTCGACGGCGTTCATGTGAACGGCGATTTCAGCGTTCGCGCGGCGCTGGAAGTCGATGGCGAGCTCGCTGAACCTCACGAATGCTCCGCCATCCTCTTCGACGATCTCGACCTCCGGGGCCTGGACCGTCGTCTGCGACGTCACTCCTGGAGCGGCGAGCAGGGCCGCCGGCAATCCGACGCCCACCAGCGCCGGCAACAGGATCGGAAAGAGGTTTCGACTTCTACGCGACCGGCGCATACCCACGGTTCATCCTCCGCACGTCAGCGTTACGGGTCGAGGGTGGCCGGATTGCGCGCCCGTTCCGCGCTTGACCCGGAACTTGCAACCTGCCTTCATCGCGCCTCTGACCAGCAGGAAGTCCGATTCGGAGAACCGGAAGTCCACCACCGTTTCCCCGTCGAACAGGCTGGCGGTCACGGGACCGTCGCCCGGGTCGGCGGGCGGCGTCAGCGGCACGGAAAATTCGTACACGAGCCGTTTGTCCTCGATCCTCGCCGTGAAGCGGTCGACTTCGTGGCCTTCGAGCTTCCCACCTGCCACCCACACGTGAACGTAGTAGTCGAATCGTGCGAGCGGGTCGAACGATTCGGTGCGCAGCCTCCCTGCTTCCGCCGGTTCGAGCACACCGTTCCGGTCACGGTCGTAGATCCGCATGGCGCGGGAGCTGTAGTAGTCGTCGAACCGCCAGACGAACGTGAGTCCGGCCACCCGGTGATCCTCGAACTCGAAGATCATCCCGGTGTCGACCCATACGTCGGGATTGGCGCATGCGCCCGTCGCCGCAAGTGACGAGGCGAGAAGGATTGCCGGCAACGATGCCTTGGCCGTGGACGACATGGGGCGAGTATTTGACATGTCGCTTGACATGTCAAACGACATGTCAGGACAATCGTTTCCGGCGACAGTGTGCGGATCACCGCCCGAATCGATGCCCATCCACTCGATTCCTGGCTGGATCGACTCCTTGACGAACCCGGCGCCATACCACCTTCGGCGTATGGGGTACGTCCGGGAGATGAAGGCCCTGCGTGCGCGGCGGAACCGTTGCAGTGCCGCCTGGCGGCCTCACCTGGAGTGCACGCGGGCGTTGATCCTGGAAGCGGCGACCCGGTGCGGGCAGCGCCGCAATGCACTCATCGTCGGCTCGGGCTTGCTGTTCGACGTCCCGCTGGCGGAGCTGAGCGGGCGGTTCGACCGCGTCGTGCTGGTGGACCTCGTGCACTCGTGGTCCGTGCACCGGCAGGCCGGCCGCTTCTCCAACGTCCGCCTGCTGCCGCTCGACGTCACCGGCGTGGTCGAACAGTGTTACGCGCTGGCCCGCCGGCGGGTGCGGGCGCCTCTTCCGCAACGTCCGGTCGATTGCCTTCTCGGAGAAGCATTCGATCTGGTGGCCTCGGTCAACGTCCTGTCGCAGTTGCCGGTGCTGCCGAACGGGTACCTGTCACGCCGGATCCGGTCCCTGACCGACGTGCAGATCGCGGATTTCTCGCGCGCGCTCGTGAAGAACCACCTGGACTGGATATGCTCCTTTCCGGGCATTGCGTGCCTGGTCGCAGACCTCGAGCGCCTGCACTACGACCACGGAAGATTGGTCGGCCGTGAGGGATCGTTGTGGGGCGTCGCGCTACCGGAGGGGGGCCGTGAATGGGATTGGGATCTCGCACCCAGGCCCGAGATGGATTTCCGCCTCGACGTCCGGCATCGTGTGGTCGGCTACTCGAGCTTTCCCAAGCAGGCTTGGCTGGCGGCCAGCCGCGGCAACGGTACGGCCATGCAGGCCTGCGCCGCGACACGGCGCCCTCGCTAAGGACCGAGGTCCAGGGTTCCCAACCAGGCCTGCCCGGGAAAATCCGCGAGGGCCTCCACCACCTTCTTCTGGCCGCCACGAAGCGCCGATTCGGTCAACCGCGCGGCCCGTTCTCCATCGCCCTCGATCAGCGCGGCCACCAGATCATCGTGGAAGTGGTGGAACTCATGCTCGCGCTTCTGCAGGGCCAGGCCCATGTGCACGATGCGTTCATGCTGTTCCATGAGGCTGACGACCAGGGCAGCCAGGCGCTGGTTGCCGGCGGTCTCCGCGACGTATCGGTGGAACTCCCGGTTGGCCTTCAGATATGCCGATCCACCGGCCTTGCCGCCCGGCGCATAGGAGGCATGCGCAGCTTCGTTCAGCTCGCGCAGCCGCCGCGCATCCACCTTGCCCGCGGCGAGCCGGACCGCGGTCACGTCGAGTACGAGGCGAAGCTGGAATATCTCCTGGACGTCGCGCAGCGTGATCGCGGAGACCGCGTTCCCCTGGCGCCCGCGCGAAACGATCAACCCTTCCTGGCGCAGGCGCATCAACGCATTGCGGATCGGCGCCTTGCCCATGCGATAGCGCGACGCGAGCGCGCCCTCGGATATGTCTTCCCCGGGCTGCAAGGAGCAGGAGATGACGTCGTCCTTGATCTTCGCGTAGGCGATGTCGTTCAGGTTCCGGTCGGCGGTCTGCCCGCCCTTTCCCGGCGGGGCCGCGGCTCTTCCGGGCTCATGACGTTTCCCGTACGGCATGGAGGCTCGATTCCCCGGCAACGCTCCGCATCGGGTGCGCCCGCCTGGCGTAGTCGTCTCTCCACAGCGTAACGCAATCGCCCGCCGTTCGCGCCATCGGCGCACCGAGCCGCCACCCCGCCCGCGATGCTATGCTCGCAACCTTCCTGCGGCACCGGCGGACCCACCCATGAGCCAGGCACTCGACATCGCCCGCAACCACATCCTCGCCTCCGGCGGGCTCTCCGAGGGCGACCTCGAATCCACCCTGGGCCGGCTGCGCGAGCACTCCGTCGACGAGGCGGATCTCTATTTCGAATCGACGCGGTCCGAGGCGTGGGTGCTCGAAGACGGCATCGTGAAGCAGGGCAGCCACAACATCGAGCAGGGCGTCGGGGTGCGGGCGATGAGCGGCGAGAAGAGCGGATTCGCGTACTCCGACGAGGTCGCCCCGGAAGCCCTCGCGCACGCGGCGTCGGCCGCGCGCAGCATCGCCCGCGGGGGCGGCGACGGCCGCATCCGGGCGTGGCACGGCTCGCGGGCGCCCGCACTCTACGCCCCCGTCGATCCGATCGAATCCTTCGACGAGCACACCCGCATCGCGCTGCTGGAGCGCACCGACGCGGAGGCCCGCCGGATCGATCCGCACGTCCAACAGGTCATCGTCAGCCTCGCCGGCGAGTACAGCCGGATCCTCGTCGCCTCCAGCGACGGCACCTTCGCCGGCGACGTGCGCCCGCTGGTGCGGATGAACGTGAGCGTCATCGTCGAACGCGACGGGCGGCGCGAGCAGGCGTCGGCCGGCGGGGGCGGACGCTACGACTACCGCTACTTCACCGATGACGAAGACCGCGCCTGCGCCTACGCGCGCGAGGCGGTGCGCCAGGCGCTGGTCAATCTCGACGCGGAGCACGCGCCGGCGGGCACGATGACCGTGGTGCTCGGGCCGGGCTGGCCCGGGGTGCTGCTGCACGAGGCGATCGGGCACGGACTCGAAGGGGACTTCAACCGCAAGGGCAGCTCGGTGTTCGCCGGCCGCATCGGCGAACGGGTGGCGAGCGATCAATGCACCGTGGTAGACGACGGCACCCTGGAACACCGCCGCGGATCGCTCACCATCGACGACGAAGGCACCCCGACCCGGTGCACGACCCTCATCGAGGGCGGCATCCTGAAGGGCTACATGCAGGACAAGCTGAACGCCCGCCTCATGGGGACGGCGCCCACCGGCAACGGGCGGCGCGAATCCTACGCCCACCTCCCGATGCCCCGCATGACCAACACCTACATGCTCCCCGGCAGGTACGAGCGCGACGAGATCATCGCGTCGGTGGACAGGGGGCTGTACGCGGTGAGCTTCGGGGGCGGGCAGGTGGACATCACCTCCGGGAAGTTCGTCTTCTCCGCGAGCGAGGCGTACCTCGTCGAGAACGGCAAGGTCACTCGGCCGGTCAAGGGCGCGACCCTCATCGGCAACGGACCCGACGTGCTCACCCGCGTGAGCATGGTCGGCAACGATCTGGAGCTCGACTGGGGCGTGGGAGTGTGCGGGAAGGACGGCCAGAGCGTCCCGGTGGGGGTCGGGCAGCCGACGCTTCGCGTCGACGGGCTGACGGTGGGCGGAACGAACGTCGAGGGGTAGCGCGGCCCTCCTTGCCCGCAATGCCTCCCATGCCCGGCCTCGCACGGCGCCGGCAGCTCACCGCACGATCCGGCGGGCAATGGGCGGCAGTTTCCCGTCATGACGTAAGGCGGACCGTGACATGGCGCTGTTCATCGGCCTGATCTCCGGGACGAGCATGGATGCCGTGGATGCCGCGCTGGTGGCGTTCGAGCGCGACGGCACCACCACCGTCGCCACCCATTCGGCGTCGATCCCCGGCGATCTGAAGGGCGAGCTCCATGCCCTGGCGCAGGACCCGACGGGCGCCGCGGTCCGCTTCTGGAACGCGGATGCGCGCCTCGGCTCGGTCTTCGCGGGCGCCGCGCTGGAGCTTCTCGACGTCGCCGCCGTGGACCCCCGCCGGGTGGCCGCGATCGGCAGCCACGGCCAGACGGTGTACCACGCACCGGGCGCGGCCCCGCCGCTCACGGTGCAGCTCGGCGATCCGAGCATCATCGCCGAGCGCACCGGCATCACCACGGTGGCCGACTTCAGGCGGCGCGACGTCGCGGCCGGCGGCGAAGGGGCGCCGCTGGCCCCCGCGTTCCACCGGGCGGCGTTCTCCGCCCCGGGGGTCGAGCGCGGCATTCTCAACCTGGGGGGCATCGCGAACCTGTCGGTGCTCCCCGCGGATCCGGACCGGCCGCCGCTCGGCTTCGACACCGGCCCCGGAAACACCCTCCTCGATGCCTTCGTGCGCACCCGGTTCGGCGCCGACATGGATCGCGATGCGGCTCTGGCGGGCGAGGGTGAGGTGATCCCCTCCCTGCTCGCCGGGTTGCTGGCCGATCCGTACTTCGGCCGCGAGCCGCCGAAGAGCACCGGGCGGGAGCTGTTCAACGCGGCATGGCTCGATGCCCGCCTCGCCGCCCATGCGGAGGCGGCGCCGAAGGACGTGCTGCGGACGTTGTGCGAGCTGACGGTGGAGACGGCGGCGGCGGCGGTGGAGCGGTTCGCGCCGCACACCCGGGAGCTCTATCTGTGCGGAGGCGGCGCCCGCAATCCGCTCATCGCCTCGCGGCTCGCGGAGCGGGCGGCGCCGGTCGGCGTGGATACCACGGCCAAGCTCGGCCTCCATCCGGACTGGGTGGAGGCCGCCGCGTTCGCCTGGCTCGCGATGCGCACCCTCGCCGGGGAGTCCGGCAACGCGCCCTCGGTCACCGGCGCGGCCAGGGAGACGGTTCTGGGGGGGATCTACCCCGCCCGAGCATGATCTTCGGCAACGGGGACTGCATCGGATCGAGGACGGCGCACATCGCGGCCGGGTGCGGGTCCGGAAGGCGGTACATCGGGTCCGGAAGGCGGTCGGGAGCGGAATCCCCCTTGCGCGGGCGGGGCCGTGTCGTCCCGGCGGTCGTCCCCGGCGCGGAGAACTTCCCCTCGTGCGGGCGGGGCCTTGCTTCGTCGATCGGTTCGCCTCAGATCGAGAAGGACATCCCGCAGCCGCAGGTGGTCGCCGCGTTCGGGTTGCTGATCACGAACCGGGACCCTTGCAGGTCTTCCTTGTAGTCGATCTCCGAGCCCATCAGGTACTGGAAGCTCATCGGATCCACGAGCAGCTTCGCCCCCTCGCGCTCGATCACGACGTCTTCCTCGCCGGCCATATCCTCGAAGTTGAATCCGTACTGGAATCCCGAGCATCCGCCCCCTTCGATGTAGACGCGAAGCAGCGGGTTGGTGCGGCCCTGGCGGAGAACGAGTTCACCCACCTTGTGTGCCGCCTTCTCCGAGAAGGCGACCGCGGATGCGAAATCGGGGTTCGACATGTCTCTCGTCTCCCGCCTGCGACCTGCGCTTCAGCATGGGGCCTCCGGCGGCTCGAATCAACACTCCGGCTTGCCGTCCCCCACCTCCGTACCCCACCCCGACCGCGCGATACGATGTACCTGGATGCTACCGGAAAGGGGCGGATGCGGCTACCGCGTGCGTCCGCCAGGGGCACCCTGCGCCCGCGGTCCGGGAAGCCCGGCCAGCCGGGCGCCACGTTCCCCGCCCTGGCGGGGATGGACCGGCCCAGGCGACCTGAGGCGCGAGCCGGTAGTGGGTCGGTTTCAAACTGGCACGCGCCCCCACTCCCCGGACCGGGGTGCACCGGAAATTAGGGTTTATCCACGAATGCCGGGCTGGTTGGATCGCCGTTGGCCTGCACAACGCAAGGGCCATACCGACACTACGGAGGCGCCAACGATGAGAACAGCGAACGAGATGCGGGCGCAGATTGCGGACAGGGCTGCACAGGATGCGGATTTCCGCGCCCGGCTGCTGAGCGATCCGAGAGGGGCGGTGCAGGAGGAGCTGAGCGTCAGCCTTCCTGAAGGCATGACGCTCAACGTCCATGAGCAAGGCGCGGGGACCGTCCATCTGGTCCTGCCGCCCAGCTCCAAGCTGGGCGAGCGTGACCTCGACGCCGTTACCGGAGGCATCGGCACCATCGACCTGCACGTGTCGAATCCCGACCTGAACCCCGCCAACTGGTAGCGCGCGATGTCGGCGGGATAAGGCGGCCAACGGGGCGCTTGGCGTGCTCGATGCCGGCGAGGATGGCTCCACGTTCGTCACGGTGGCGGACGAATCACGAGGGGAGGGTGAGCGATGAAGGCATGGATGAAGGCGGCGGCCGTGCCGTGTGTGGCGGTCCTGACGAGCTGGCCGTTGGCAGCGCCGGCGCAAGACGATCACGGCGACACGCGGGCTACGGCCACGGTTGTTCAGGCGTCATCCACCACGGCGGGGAATCTCGAAGAAGCCGGCGATCGGGATTGGTTCCGTTTCGAGCTTCCGGGTGCAGGCCGTTTGATTGTGCAGACTACGGGAAGAACCGATACCTTTGGGAGACTGTTCCGGGGCAATAGCAGTACCCCCGAAGGGGAAGACGACGATGGCGGTTCTGGCAATAACTTCCGCATCACGGCGGATGCGCGAGCCGGCACCTGGTACGTCGAAGTGAGAGGATTCAACTACAACTCGACGGGTGCCTACACGTTGCGTGTCGAGACAACGGAGCCGCCGGAGCCGCCTGGGCCGCCGGAGCCACCGGAGCCGGAACCGCCGGAGCCGGAAACCCCGGAGCCGGAAGCGTGCCCGGCGGAGCCGCGCTGTGACCATCTCGCCATCATCCCGGCGATGCCGAAGGCGCTGCCTGGCGGCGAGGATGCTGGCGACCATTGGCTTCGGATCTCGAACCCGGGCGCCGCGAGCATCACCTTCACGGTGACGGGGCGGAACGATGCGGGGACGAAGGGCGGGACGTACCGGCGCGAGCTGCCGGCGCACCGGAGCGTCAAGGTGGTGATGCGCGACGTCGAGGCGGCGTTCGACGTCGAGGCGGAAGGGTGGTGGACGCTGACGGTGACGGGGAGCGGGCCGTTGTACGCGAGCGCGACGATGTTGAACCACGGCGAGCGCCGGTTCGTTCCGGTGCGAACCCCGGCGACGTGCACGAGCGGGTCGGAGACGCGGACCGGAGGGTAAGCCGGGTCCCAGGGGCGAAGCGCCCGGTCCGACATCTCCACTTGTCGGACTCTTGGCGACGTCGGCAGGGGCGGCGCCTGGCCAACCCTGCCGAACGCCCTTTCGCGCGAAGCGAACCTTCATCGCGCTTTCCGTGCCGAAGGCACAAGGCATGTCGAACGAATCACGCATCAGGCCTGCCGGCGTGCGGGATTAGGGTTGCGCGTGCCGGGTGCGGGCCAGGTGCACGTGCGCCCATAGCGGCGGCTGGCGCGCAAGGCGCACACCCGCTTGCTGTGGGTGGCTCGAAGCACGCGAGCGGGAAGCCAAGAAAGATTTCTCGCGCGGAACCGTGGTCCGACACCTTGCGGACAACTTCGGCAACGGGCTGTCGAGCTTCTTCCCTCTCCGGCTTTGCGAAGGGCAGATCGGGAACGATGACGACGGCCTCCATCACCCGCGAGCATGGCCGCCCGATCACGCCGCGCATCGCATCGGAAGTGACGACGCCGACCCGCGGCGCCGTCCCAACCTGTCGAGCGCCGCCCGGCGTTACCTGGAGTCCCTCGGCTTGAGCGTCGAAAACCTGTTCCACCACGTACTCGCCGTGCTGCACGACCCCGCCTACCGCGAGGCCAACGCCGGGGCGCTGCGCATGGAGTGGCCGCGCATCCCGCTCCCCGGCTGGCCTCCTGGGAGCGGCGCATCCCTTCGGGATGCGGGCGTCCGTCAGGACGCGCCGATCCCAGGTTCATGACCGGCGTTTGGTTCCGGCTATGCCGGGTTGGGGCGGTAGAAGCAGTCGACCGTCGATCTGCCGGTCACTCAGGCCGGCGACGCCGTGCCCGGTGCGGCCGGTTCGTAGCGGGTGAACCCCTCGAACCACCCTTCCAGTCGCGCCATGCGTTCGCGCAAGTCGGCGACGGCGCGATGCAGGCCCCGCAGGAAGGCCGACCCGGCGACGTTGGACAACCCGACGACGATGATGGCGAGGAGCTCGGGGGACATGGCGGGTTCCTCTGCTTCGCTTCGATGGGGCCGAAACCTCCCATTTCCCTTCGCGCCCCATCCGCTCCTCCGGGATGATCAATCCTCATGGAATCGACTTGCGCACGCAGCCCCGATCCGGGCGGATCGGAGCGACGATGCTCCGGGAGCGGCGTGTCCCTCCGGGACACGGGCGTCTCGCCGGCAGGATTCCGCTGCGCTCCCACAGTCCAAGGCGAGCGAGACGGCGGCTCTCCCCATGGACGTACGCGAACACCCGGCGCCCGCGCGAATCGGGCTACACTTCCGCCCCCATTGTCAGGAGGATGCCGGCCAATGAGCAGGATCTGTCTCGTGGTGGAGTTCAAGGTCGAGCCGGGAACGAAGGCGCAGTTCCTGGAGATCATCGGGGAGCACGCGGCGCAGACGCTCGCGGACGAGGAAGGTTGCCTCCAGTTCGAGGTATGCGACCCGCTCGAAGGCGAAGACCGCGTCTTCCTCTATGAAATGTACGCCGACGCCGCCGCGTTCGAGGTCCACAAGGCATCGCCGATCCTCGCCCGCACCCGCGAACGCTACGCGGACATCCTCGTGTCGCGCGACGTCCATGTCTGCAAGGTCCTGTAACCAGGAAAGGAAGGAGCCGGAAATGATCACGCTCTACGGCACGCCGGTCTCGGGCAACGCCTACAAGGCGAGGTTGCTGCTCAGCCTGCTCGGGCTCGAATTCGAAGAGATCGACGTCAACCTCATGTCCGGGGAGAACCGGACCGAGTCGTTCCTCGCGCTGAACCCCCGCGGGCAGGTCCCGGTGCTGGTGGACGGCGAAGCCACCGTCTGGGATTCCCAGGCAATCCTCGTCTATCTCGCACGGCGCTACGGCGAGGCGTGGCTGCCGGCCGATCCCGTGGCAATGGCGGAGGTGATGCAGTGGCTCGCGGTCTCGGAGAACGAACTGCTGTTCGGCCTCGCGCGGGCCCGAGCGGTCCTGCACTTCGGCCGCGACTTCGATCTGCCCTCATGCCAGGCATACGGCCGGGCCGGCCTGAAGGTGCTCGAGCAGCATCTCGCCGGCAACGACTGGCTCGCCGCCGGCAAGCCCACCATCGCCGACGTCGCCTGCATGCCCTACGCCGCGCTCTCCCACATGGGCGGCATCCCCCTCGACGACCACCCGGCGATTCGCGCGTGGATCGACCGCATCCGCGCCCTTCCGGGCTTCATCGCGATGGAGGGAATCTGAAGCGGGGATCGTGTGGCCGAGAGGCTCGGTAGTCCTGGGGCCACGCGAATGCCCGATTCAATCCGCCTTGTAAGGATCCGCCGCATCCCGCAACCCGTCGCCGAGGAAGTTGAAGGCGAGGACCGTGATCACCACCGGGACCACCGGGAACATGAGCCAGGGGTAGAGGGCGACGGCGTTGACGTTCTGCGCCTCGGTGAGCAGGACCCCCCAGCTCGTCACCGGCGGACGCAGCCCCAGCCCGAGGAAGCTCAAGGCCGTCTCGCCGAGGATCATGGCCGGGATCGACAGCGTCGCCGAGGCGATGAGGTGGCTCATGAAGTTCGGGAGGAGGTGGCGCGCGATCACCCGGCCCGGGCGGGCGCCCATCAGCACCGCGGCGGTCGTGAAGTCCTCCTCGCGCAGCGCGAGCAGCTTCGAGCGCACCGCCCGGGCGAGCCCCGTCCAGTCGATGAGGCCGAGGATGATGGTGATGCCGAAGAACACCCCGATCGGGCTCCAGGTCACCGGCAGCGCGGCGGAGAGCGCCATCCACAGCGGCAGCTCCGGAAACGAGCGGATGATCTCGATGAGCCGCTGCACGAGGCTGTCCACCCACCCGCCGTAGTAGCCGGCGAGCCCGCCGAGCACGAGGCCGACGGCGAAGCTCACCGCGATCCCCACCAGCCCGATGGTGAGCGAGACCCGCGACCCGTGGACCATGCGGGAGAGCACGTCGCGCCCGAGCCGGTCGGTGCCGAGGAGGAACAGGGTGCCCCCCTCCTCCACGCATACCAGGTGGAAGGACGCCTCCCACAGCCCCCAGAACCGGTAAGGATCCCCGGAGCACAGGAAGCGCAGCCGGTAGCGCCGCTCGGGGTCCTCCCGGTACTCGCGCCTGAGGTTCTCCATGTCGAGCCGGTAGCTCAGGCCGTAGACGAAGGGGCCGACGAATTCGCCCTCGTGGAACAGCCGCACCGTCTGCGGCGGGGCGTAGATGTGGTCGCTGTCACGCGAATGCAGGTCGTAGGGCGCGATGACCTCGCTCACCAGCACCGAGAGGTACAGCAGCGCGAGCACCGCCCCGGAGGCCACCGCGAGGTGGTGGCGCTTGAACCGCCACCACATCATCCGCCACTGCGAGGCGAGGAAGAACCGCTCCTGCTCCGGGGTCAGGGCCTCGATCGAATGCGGATCGAAGGGGGCCGTCGAGACGTAGTGCTCGAGGCGGTCGCCGGCTGCCGCGTCCGTGCCGCTCATCGCCTCGCCCCTCCTTCGAGCCGGATCCGCGGGTCGAGCGCGGCCAGCGCGAGGTCGGACAGGAACATCCCGACCACCGTGAGCACCGCGAGGAACATCAGGAACGACCCGGCGAGGTACATGTCCTGGCTCTGCAGCGCCCGCACCAGCATCGGGCCGGTGGTCGGCAGCGAGAGCACCACGGAGACGATGGCGGCGCCGGAGACGATCTGCGGCAGCAGGTTGCCGATGTCCGCGATGAAGGGGTTGAGCGACATCCGCAACGGGTACTTCACCAGCAGCCGGAACGGCGGCAGCCCCTTCGCGCGCCCGGTGACCACGTACTGCTTCTGCAGCTCGTCGAGCAGGTTGGCGCGCAGGCGCCGGATCATCGCCGCGGTCCCGGAGGTGCCGATGACCACCACCGGGATCCACAGGTGCTCCAGCACCGACAGGAACTTCGCCCAGCTCATCGGCCGGTCGATGTACTCGGGGTCCATCAACCCTCCGATCGAGGTGCCGAACACCACGTTCGCGAAGTACAGCAGCACCAGGGCGAGGAGGAAGTTCGGCGTCGCCAGCCCGAGGAAGCCGATCAGGGTCAGGCCGTGGTCCCCCCAGCCGTACTGGTGGGTGGCGGAGTAGATGCCGATCGGGAACGAGACGACCCAGGTGAACACGATGGTCGAGAACGAGAGCAGGAAGGTCAGGAACAGCCGATCCCCCACCACCTCGCTGACCGGAAGATCGTGCTCGAACGAGTAGCCGAAATCCCCTTGCAGCATCCCCAGCACCCAGGCCGCGTACTGCTCCGCCACCGGGCGGTCCAGGCCGTACTGCCGGCGCAGGAACTCGACCTTCTCCTGCGACACCTTCTCCCCGGTCGCCTCCAGCTCGGCGATGTACGAGGTGAGGTAGTCGCCTTCCGGAAGCTGGATGATGGTGAACACCAGCGCGCTGATGACCACCAGGGTGGGGATCATCACGAAGAGGCGCCGGACGGTGTATTGCAGCATGGTCGATTCGGTCTCCGGTCGATTCGATCCCCGGGCGGCTCAGTCCTCGAACCGGAACGTGCCGGGGCGGCGGCGTCCGGACCGGACGTGGCCGGACCGGGCGCCGGGGTCCCGGTGGCGGACCGCCTTCCCGGAGACCGGAACCGCGAAGGCGCACGGGACGGCGGTTCGAAGCATGGGCACGGCCGTCAGTCCTCGAACCAGAACGTGTCGGGACGGTAGATGCCGAAGTGGGCGCCGGGGTCCCAGTTGTAGATCCCCTTCTCCGGGACGTTGCGCAGCCGCGCATCCACCACCACCGGCTGCGGCACCCCGGAGACGATGCCGATGCTGAACACGTTGTCGGCGCGGATCTCGAGCATCCGCTTCCAGATCGCGCGCCGGGCGGCGGTATCCGGCGCCGAGAGCCAGCCGCGGCTCAGCGCGGCGAGCTCGCGCGCCGGCGCAAGCGCCGGAGCCTCGCCCGAGGCGCCCGCGGTCTCGTAGTACCGTCCCCAGCGCGGCCACTGGTACTGGTCCTGGCTGGTCGGGGCGAGCTCCCGCGGGCTCATGCCGGGCACCGGCAGCCCGTTCTCGAGCCCGCTCCACACCGAGACCACGGTCTGTCCGGAGGCGATGCGGTTCCTGAACACCTCGCGCTGCAAGGGCTTCGAGAACAGCTTGATCCCCGCCTCCTTCCAGGTCCAGCCGACGAGCTCCAGCACGTCGGTCTGCTCGGTGTCCTCGCCCGCGGTCTCGACGATGATCTCCAGCGCCCTGCCGTCCGGCATGAGCCGGATGCCTTCGCCGTTGCGGTGTACGAGCCCGATCTCGTCGAGAAGCGCGTTGGCGGCGTCGGGGTCGAACTCCGCCCAGCGCTTGCGGTACGCCTCCTCGTACAGCGGGCCCTTCGCGTGCACGGTGTCGTTCCCCTCCGTGGCGAGCCCGAAGTAGACCACCTGGTTGATCTCGTGGCGATCGATGGCGAGGGAGAGCGCGCGGCGGAAGCGCACGTCGTGCAGGAGCGCCCGCCAGCCCGGATCCTCGACGTTGAGGTTGGGGTAGAGCGCGACGTGCGCCCCTCGGGTGGTCTCCCACAGCCGCACCTGCTTCGCATTGCGTTTCTCGCTCTGCTTCAGGAACGTGTAGTCGTTGAAGCTCAGGTGGCGGGCCTGGAGATCCGACTCCCCCGCCCCGGTCTTCGCGGGGATGAGCTTGCCGTCGGCGACGTTCACGACCACTCGATCGAGGTACGGAAGCTGCCGGCCGTTCGTGTCCACCCGGTGGAACCAGGGGTTGCGGACGAATACGTAGCGCTGGGAGGGAGGGGCCGTGGTGTTGACCCAGGGCTGGAGGGTCGGGAGGTCGGGGTTGGTGTTCTTGTAGGGCCGGAAGCGGCTGGTGTGGACGGCGGCCCAGTTGCGCTTGCCCTCTTTCCGCGCCAGCTTCTCCAGCGCGTCTTCGCCGGTGTAGCGGGCGTGGAAGGCCTCGAGGTAGTGCGCGGGGGCGTACAGCGGTTCGGGCCGCGCGCCGGCCAGCGCCGGCAGGAAGAACGGGTTGGGCCGCGGCCACGTATAGCGCACGGTGCGGCCGTCGAGCACCTCGAAGCGCGGCGGACCGCCCCCGGCGAGATAGGGGCGGGGCGGGCCGAAGGGGGCGAGGGATTCGTTGGTGGCGACGTCCTCCCAGTAGTAGCGGAAGTCCTCGCTGGTGAAGGGATGCCCGTCCGACCAGCGGTGGCCGGGGCGGAGCCGCAGGGTGAAGATGCGCCCTTCCTCGACCTCCATGTCCTCCAGGAGGTCGGGGACGAGCCGGTAGCCCGGATCGTAGCCGACGAGCCGCGCGTAGCCGTAGACGACCATCAGGCGCACGTCCTTCGCACGGCCCATCAGCAGCCGCAATTCCCCCCCGTGCCGCCCCGGCGCGAGCCCGTTCCCGGCGAGGGCGACGACGCTCGGGGCCGCGGGCAGGCGGCGTTCGACCGGGGGCAGCCGTCCCGCCGCGACTTCTTCGGCGAGGGACGGGGTCTCGATGTACGGGCTTCCGGCCGCCTCCACGCCCGTGAACGCGGCAATGAGGGCCGCGGCGGCCAGACCGGCAACCGTCCCGCGGGAGAGCAGGCCGGTCGCCCCGGCCATCGAACGATCTCCGGAAGCCCGGGCTCCCGGGTCCCGCGCCCGGGACGCCCTCCCCTCCCTCCGGCCCTGCCGTGCGCGGCGCATCATGCCGGCGGCTCCCCCGCGGTGCGGACCGAATGCCCATCCGCGATCTCGACGAGCCCGGGCCGCCGGCCGGGGCGCTCGGTGAACGGCTCCGGCCACTCGGCCGGGTTCGAGACCTTGCCCTCCATCAGCGCGCCGAGATCGAGGCGGGCCGAGGGGTCGGTACGGGGCACGGCCGCGAGCAGCGCCCGGGTGTACGGGTGCACCGGGTTCTCGAACAGCCGCTCGCGCGGCGCGACCTCCACCAGGCGGCCCGCGCACATCACCGCGATGCGGTCCGCCATGTAGTCCACCACCGCCAAATTGTGGGAGATGAACAGGTAGGTCAGCCCCAGCTCCGCCTGGAGGTCCTTGAGCAGGTTCAGCACCTGCGCCTGCACCGAGACGTCGAGGGCGGAGACGGGCTCGTCGCAGATGATCAGCTCGGGGTTGAGGGCGAGCGCGCGGGCGATGCCGATCCTCTGCCGCTGCCCCCCCGAGAAGCTGTGCGGATAGCGCGAGAGGTAGCGCGGATCGAGGCCGACGTGGCCCATCAGCTCCTGCACGATGGCGGCGCGCTCCGCGCGGTCGCCGATGCGGTGGATCACCAGCGGCTCGCTGATGATGTCGAACACCGTCATGCGCGGGTTGAGCGAGCTCACCGGGTCCTGGAACACGTACTGCGCCTTGCGGCGGAACGCGGTGAGGGCGTCGCCTTCGAGGCCGAACAGCGAGAAGCCGCCGCCGGCCTCGTGGTACGTCGCCTCGCCCGCGTCCGGCTCGACCACCCGCATCAGGATCTTGCTCACCGTGGTCTTGCCGCATCCGCTCTCGCCGACGAGCCCCAGGCATTCGCCGCGGCGCACCTCGAAGCTCACCCCGTCGAGGGCGCGGATCGGGGCCTCCGCCTCCGAGCCGAACCACCTCCATTTCCGGCTCGACGTCCGGCCCGGTCTCCGACTCCCGTAGGTCTTCGAGAGATCGCGCACCGTCAGCAGCGGCTCGCCGGGCGCGACCGCCCGGGCGCCGTCCCGCCCGGTGCGCACGTACCCTTGCGAGGAGCGCTCCACCTCGCGAATGGGGGTCAGGCGCTCGCCCCGATCCAGGCCGATCCTCGGCACCGCCCGCATCAGCGCCTTCAGGTAGGGATGGCGCGGGTCCGAGTAGAGGTCCTCCAGCGCGCCGCGCTCCATGAGCCGTCCGTGGTAGACCACCACCACCTCGTCGGCCATGTTCGCCACCACCCCGAGATCGTGGGTGATGAGGAGCACCGCCATGCGCAGCTCGGATTGCAGGTCGCGAATGAGCTTGAGCACCTGGGCCTGTATCGTCACGTCGAGCGCGGTGGTGGGCTCGTCGGCGATCAGCAGCGCCGGACGGCAGACCAGCGCCATCGCGATCATCGCGCGCTGGCGCAGCCCGCCGGAGAGCTCGAACGGGTAGGTGTCGAGGGCCTTGGCGGGATCGGGAAACCCGACCATGTCGAGCATCTCCTGCGCGAGGGTGCGCGCCGCGGCGGTGGTGACGTCCCGATGCAGCCGTACCGCCTCGCCGATCTGGTCCCCCACCGTGTGCAGCGGCGAGAGCGAGGTCATCGGCTCCTGGAAGATCATCGAGATCCGCCCGCCGCGGATCTCCCGCATCGTCCGGCCGTCGGGGTCGAGGGCCGCGATGTCCACCCCCTCCCCCGCCCCGGCCTCCGCCCGGAAGCGGATCTCGCCCCCGGCGATCCGGGCCACGGAAGGCAGGATCCCCATCACCGACTGCGAGATCACCGACTTCCCGGACCCCGATTCGCCGACCAGGGCCACCGTCTTCCCGTGCGGGACGCGGAACGACACCCCGTCCACGGCGCGCAGCACCCCCTGGCCGTGGAGCCGGAACTCCACCCGCAGATCGGAGACTTCGAGGACGTTGGCGCTCATCACGGGCCGCCTGCGCCCGGCGTCCCGGCCGTCATCCCCAAGGCTTCGAGGTTGGCGCGGGTCGCCGGATCGGGCTCCAGCCCCCGGCGGGACGCGGCGTTCCAGGCTCGGCCGACCAGCTCGGGGAACCGGTCCAGCCTCGAATCGACGCGCAGGGTCGCGCCGGGGCTTGCGATCTTCAGCTCCATCCAGCCGCGCGCACCGTCGCGCCGGGTCGAGAACCAGGCAAGTCCGAACCGGGTGACCTCGTTCCAGGCGATCCGCCGGCGCGGCGGCGAGAACCACAGCCCGTTCTCATCGGTCTCCACCCGGATCCGCCGCCGGCGCACCACCCCGAGCCCATGGACGGCGAAGGCAAGGCTCATCACCCCGAGGATCCCGACGGTGACGGCCGGCAGCTCGAACATCACCAGAGGCGGCAACGACAGGGCGAGCCCGGCCCCGGACACCAGGGAGTCCGAGACCATCGCGGACGGCGGATAGCGGTGTTGCGTCATTCGGGCACCGGGGAAGCGTGCCGGCTTCCCGGTTCGCGGCGAATGCGGCTCAGGCTCCGACGACGTTATGTTCGGGGCCGAACGGAAAGCGGGTCAAGTTCTCGGCCCCGTCCCCGGTGACGATCAGCATGTCGTGCTCGCGGTATCCACCGGACCCGGGCGATCCTTCCGGCACCGTGATCATCGGCTCCATCGACACCACCATCCCCGGCACGAGCACCGTCTCGACGTCTTCGCGCAGTTCGAGCCCTGCTTCGCGCCCGTAGTAGTGGCACAGCGTCCCGAACGAATGGCCGTATCCGAACGTCCTTCGGTCCAGCAGGCCGTGCTCGGCGTACAGGGCGTTCAGTTCGCCGGCAACATCCATGCAGCGTACACCGGGGCGAACGAGCTCGATGCCCCGGCGGTGCACCTCGCAATTCACCTCCCACAGCGCGAGCGCATCGTCCGGGACGTGATCGAAGAACAAGGTGCGTTCGAGCGCGTGGTAGTAACCCGAAATCATCGGAAAGCAGTTGAGGATCAAGATGTCGCCGGGAGCAATCCTGCGCGTGGTCACCGGGTTGTGCGCACCGTCGGTGTTGAGTCCGGACTGGAACCAGGCCCAGGTATCCGCCAGCTCCGTATGCGGGTAGCGGCGTGCAATTTCGCGCACCATCGCCCGGGTCGCGTGCAGCGCGATTTCGTGCTCGGACGCTTGCTCGGCGATTGCCTCGACGCACGCGAAGCCGCCGATATCCGCGATGGCTGCGCCGTCGCGGATCAGCGCCTGCTCCTCGGCGGATTTGATCATCCGCATGCGCATCGTCGCGTCGCCTCCGTCGACGAACTCCACCCCCGGCAACGCCGCCTCGAGCTTCGCTCGTGCGGCGCAGGTGACGTGGTCGAATTCGATGCCGATCCGGCCGCGGTCCGGACACAGGGTCCGCACCGCAACGAAGAAGTTGTCGCGGTGCCAGTCGGTATAGGCGAGGCTGTCCGCGAAGCTCCGCCGCCACGGTCGGCCGTAGTCGAGGTTGGCGCCGATGATCGTATGTGCGTCGTGGGTGACGACGAGCCCGTAGTGGCGACCGAAACCGCAGTACACGTAGTCGGCAAAATAGTTGACGTTGTGGATCGACGTGAAGAGGCAGGCGTCGACCGACGTCTCCTGCATCCAGCCGCGCAACTTCGAGAGCCTTCGATCCATTTCCTCGCGCGAAAAGGTCGGGGTCAGCTTCTCGCCGTTGGGCAGCGAAAGCAGCCGGGGACGATCGAGAACCGAGCGGCTACCGTCACCCGGCGCAATCGACATGGCGGAACCTCCGTGACGGCGGCAGAACGTCACCTGCTAGGCTAACCGTCCGAAAGGCAGATGAAAACCTCCGGGTGAGGGCGGCAACCGCGCGCATAAGCATTTATCGGTAATTCCGTCCCGCCGTCATGCTGCCCGCCACGCGCTTCCGGCGACTCCCGCGGCTATCATCGCCTCTCCATGACGACGGCACCCTCCCCGGCCGCTCCCACTCGGTTCCACTCGATCGTCTGGCCCCTCGCGGTCGCGGAGACGATCGTCTGGGCGGCCATGTACTACGCCTTCCCGGCCCTGCTGCCGGAGTGGGAGCGGGACCTCGGCTGGTCCAGGACCGAGCTCTCGGTCGCCTTCACCCTCTCGCTCCTGGTGTCGGCATCGCTCGTCCCGGTGGCCGGGCGCCTGATCGACCGCGGCCTCGCGCGCACGATCTTCACCGGCGGCGCGGTACTCGGGGCGGCGCTGCTCGCGCTGCTCTCCGCCGTCACGGAGCTGTGGCAGTTCTACTGCATCTGGATCGGGCTCGGCGTCGCGATGTCGGGCACCCTCTACGAAGCCTGCTTCGCGGTGCTGGTGCGTTCGACCGGCGATCGGGCGAGGCGGGCGATCACCATCGTCTCCATCGTCGCGGGGCTCGCGGGTACGGTGTCGTTTCCCAGCGCACACCTGCTGTCCGCAGCGTTCGGCTGGCGCGGCGCGGTGCTGGCGTTCGCCGCGGCCGTATGCCTCGTCGCGGTGCCGCTCATCCGGAGCGCCTGCCGCCGCGCCGAAGCGCAGGCCCCGATGCACGCGCCGGACCCGAGCGCGAGCGCGGCCCAGGCGCTCGCGGTCACGAGGATCCCCGCGTTCTGGCTGCTCGCCACCGCGATCTTCCTCGCCGCCCTCGACCACGGGATGCTGATCTCCCACGTGCTGCCGATCCTGGACGACCGCGGCATCGACGCCGGCCTCGCGGTCATCGCCGCCTCGCTCATCGGCCCGATGCAGGTCGCGGGCCGCCTCGTGCTCATGGCGGCGGACCGGCTCGCCACCACCCTCGTCGCATCCACCGCCTGCTTCGCGATGATGGCGGTCGCGGGCGTATGTCTTCTCGGCGCAACCTCGGCGCCGGCGCTCGTCATCGGATTCGTGGTGCTGCAAGGCGCGGGGATCGGCATCGCGAGCGTGATGCGCCCGGTGGTGACCGCGGAGCTGCTCGGCAGAAGGAACTTCGGAGTGGTGTCGGGGCTGATCGGCCTCATGCACATGGGGGGCTACGCCATCGCTCCGTCGGTATCGGCTCTGGTATGGACCTCGGGCGGCTACGATCGGGTCATCATCCTTGCTGTCGCGGCGGCGAGCATGGCGGTCGCGGCCCTGCTCGCGGCATGGAGAGCGGCCCGATCCGGCGAACGGCGGGAGCCGCCGGGGACGGGGGTACGAACGGGCTGAATCGATGGACTCGGGTTTCGGGATTCCAGACGCCTGAACACCGGCCGATGGAGCCCCGCACCCGCGGGAGCGGAAAGCGACCCACCCGATGGAGTCCCGCGCTCGCGGGAACGGATGGCAATCATCGCCGGACGGGTGTCGAAACGGGCTGAGGCTTCGGCGGCCACGAAGCCATCCCGGACGTTCCCGGCCGCCTGAACCCGCGGGCTCCCCACACGCGGGCTCCGATCCGTGGCGCCGCTTTTGCCGGGCGGACTACAATGCAGCATGGCCGAACCGGGGGCAGAAACGATGACCACGCTACGAGGGACGGTTGGATCGGAGACCGGCGGATTGCCGGAGCGGCGCCGGAAGCCGGTGGTCCGTCCGTCGTACCCACCGCCGTCCGAGCCCGACCTCCCCGGCTGCCGGCCGATCTCCCTCCCGCGCCGCGACCTCGACACCTGGGACGGCCGGTTCGAGTACTGGGACGGGGACACCGAAACCGCCTGGGTGTGCGAGCCCACCGGCCTCGGCCACGAGCAGCCGTCGATGCGCCTCGCGGGATTGTGCTCGCTCATCGCGGCGGCGCGCGGGGCGCCCATCGAGTGCATCGGCTCGACGGACCTGGAGCTGCGTGACGAGCACGGAAAGCGGCAGAAGATCCTCCAGGCCGACCAATGCGTGTACCTGTATCCGGAGCGGGCCCGGCTGCCGGAGGACGGGGGGATCGTGGTCGGGGAGCACGACCTTCCGGACGTGGTGCTGGAGGTGGATCACACCACGGACGTTCGGCGCTGGAAGCTGGGGATGTACGAGTCGTGGGGGTTTCCGGAGGTGTGGGTGGAGGTGCCGCGGCGGCGGTCGCGGAGCCGGTCGCGGAGGCGGCGGTCGGGGTTGGCGATCCACGTGCTGGAGGGGGGCCGGTATCGGGAATCGAAGGAGAGCCTTGCGTTTCCCGGCTGGTGGTCGCCGTCGATCCACGATGCGCTGAACGAGGCGGGGCCGACGGGGTGGACGCATGCGAGGTTGAAGGGGGTGGGCCGGCGGTTGGGCGAGCGTGACGGGACCGGCCCGGACGACCATCCCTTCCTGCGCTCCTTTCGGGACGAGGGCCGGATCGAGGGCCGGGACGAGGGCCGGGCGAAGACGATTCGCCAGTTCGTGCTGGCGCGAGGCGTCGAGGTCTCGGCGGGATTCCCGGCCGACGTGCCCGGGTTCGCCGAAGCGTCCGAGGAGGCGGCCGTGGCGGCGGCGCTCGGCTGCGACAGCGAGCGGGACTTCCGCGCCCGCATCGGCGGCGGGCTTCGCGCCGGCGGCTCGACGGAATGAACCTTGCCAGGACGCGCCCTCGCATCGTCCGCGGCCCATGCCGGCCGCGTCGGTGGTGACGGGGGCGCCTGTCCGGCCAACGGCGGAGGAGATCGGCGCGGTGTATGGAGGCGGCGGAAACGCCCGCGCCGCGCGGCTCGGGCGCGGCCGACCAGCCCACCGGTACGCGCTACTCGTATAGCGCGACGAGGCAGCTTCCGAGACCCAGGTAGTCGGAGTTGGGCAGCGAGAACAGCCGGCGGAACTCGCCGACCGGGAGATCGCCTTCGAGGTAGTCGTCGAGAAAGGTGCGGCTCGCCCGGTGCATGTGCCTCGGCAGCACGCAGCCGGTGTCCTCGACCGGATCCGGAGGCGCCCGCCTCCCGCGCCGACCGGCCGTTGGCAGAGCTTCCGACGTCAGACTCGTCGCCGGGGGTTCCGCCGGGGCTCCGGCCCGAACACCTGTCTGCGGAGCGCCGATCCCGTGCGGATCGCCCCCGAACGCATCGGCCCCCGGCGAGCCGGGAGCCCCGGGATTGACCTCCCTCCGATGGACGGCAGGTGTGATCGCGGCCAGGAGCGCCGCGGTCCCGGTGTGTCCGCGCCGCCACGCGCGCTCCAGCGAAGTCAGGCGATGGTCGTCGAGCGCCCCGGCAACGGCGCCATGCGCGACCAGCAGCGCCACCGCCTCGCGCCGGCCGCGATCCGCGGCCCAGTGCAAGGGCGTTCCGTAGAACCGGCTGCGGGCGTCGGGATCCGCGCCGTGCGCGAGCAGCAGCCGGGCGATCTCGACGTGCCCCTCGCGCGCCGCGTAGTGCAGCGGCGTGACGAGAAGCTCCGGGGTGGGCGTGTCGACCGCCGCACCGTGCTCGATGAGGAACGCCGCGAGCCCGGTGTCCCCCCGCAGCGCCGCATGGTGCAGCGCAGTGTTGCCCTTGCCGTCCGTGGCGCCGACGTCCGCACCGAGGGAGACCATCCAGGCGGCGACGTCGCGCCGGCGCGTGGCCGCGGCCCAGTGCAGCAACGTCCGGCCTCGCGGGAGCCTCGCGTCGGGGTCCGCGCCGCGCGCGCGCAGCAGCTCGGCGACGTCCCGATGCGCGCGCATCACCGCCACGTGCAGCGGCGTCCGCAACAGCTCGTCGGGCGGATCGATCGGTGCGCCCGCATCCAGAAGGGCGCGGGTGGCGCCGGTGCTTCCGGCATGCGCAGCCCAGTGCAACGGGGCGCCGTGACGCCGGCTCGCGGCCCCCGGATCGGCTCCCTTGCGCAGAAGCTGCCGGACCAGATCCGAATCGCCCATGCCCGCGGCGCGATGCAGGGAGGTGAGCTCGTTGCGATCGGCCGCGTTGACGTCCGCGCCCTCGCGGAGGAGAAGCATCGCGAGGTCGCGGTGTCCGTACTCCTGCGCCCAGTGCAGCAGGGTGGTGCCGTCGGCGTGCTGGGCGGACGCCGATCCGCCGCGGGAGAGCAGACCGCGCACCGCGCCGGCGTCGCCGCGCCGGGCGGCCTCCAGGAGATCGGCGTTGAGACGCGGGCCGGAGAGCCCGGCATGGACCCCCCAGGCCAGCACCAGCGCCAGGGGGACGAGCACGACGGCCCATCGGATCCGGGAGCGCACCGGGCGCTCGTTCCACCACTCTCCATACTGCGGTCCGAGCATGGCGGTCTCCGCGAGAGGCTCGATGCGGCCGGCCGGGTCGAGCCGCATGGCCTCGGCAACGGCGCCCGATGGGCCGTTCCCGCTACGTTGATTGTTCCACCGCGAAAACGGATCCGGACAGGTGCGAGAGCGCGGGAGCGTGGGGTCGCCGTCGGAGCCGAGGGCGCGCGCATCGAGCGTTGCGCGCTCTCGATCCGCTTACGGGATTGCCAGGGTTCCAAGCCGTCGGACGATACCGGGATCACCTCCGCCAGCTCCGCCTTCGCCTGGCGTTGCGCCTGCTGCGCCATGTTCCTCGCCGTCGGACGATACCGCGACCACCTCCACCAGCTCCGCCACCACCGCGATCTCACTCTCGTCCGCGCCGGTCAGGACGATGGGTTCGAACTCGGGGTTGTTCGGCCTGAGCGTGATCCTCGCGTGTCGCCAGGAGCCACCGTCCGCGGTCTTTTCGCTCTCGTAGCGCTTCACCGTGTACCGTGCCCCCGTCTCCGGATCGGTGGCGTCACGAAGCCGGACGAGCACCGTCTTCCCCTGCCGCGTGCCCCGCACCGGCGCGCGGAACAGGCCATACGCGCCGTCGGGGATCGCGGGCTCCATCGACCTGCCGGCGATCCGCGCGACGAACATCCCCGGCCTCACGCGCCGCCCGGAGCGCACCTCGACCCACTTCCAGTCCTCCTCCGCCTCGACGCTCCGGGGATCGCCGAAGGCCCCGGCCGCGATGGACAGCGGGACGAGGGGGACGCAGGTGACGTAACGCTCCTCCGGCCGCCCTTCGACGATACGGAGACCGCCGGACCGCGGAACCTCCGCCTCCCGGCCCACCTCATCGGGCCGCGCCGGCGGAAGCCCGGGGGGCGGGGAGGAACCATCGGTGCGTTCCGCCTCGATACCCTCCGGTCGAGCCGATCGATGCCCGGCGGGCAAGGAAAGCCCATCGGCAGGCTCGGGCACGATACCGTCCGGCTCCGCCAGCCCCGCCAATTCATCCGCGGCGAACTGCCCGGCCGGCTCGGCCGGTTCCCTTGAATCGGCCATCCCACCCGGCCCGGCCAGCTCGCCTGGCCCGGCCAACTCGCTTGGCCGCAGACGCCGGTACGCCTCGGTGGCCATCCAGCGGCTGACCACCCGGTGGAAGGGCTCGTCGTTCATGTAGCGGATGAAGATCTCTTCGTTCTGGTCCATGCGTTCGGTGAACAGGCGCTCGATCAGGTTGCCGAACACCAGCTCGAACTTGTCCTCGGGATTGACCGCGGCGCTCTCGCGCAGCGTGTCGTCGGCGAGCGCGGCCTCCACGATCTGATCGAAGAAGAGCTGATCGGCGTCGTTGAAGTCCGTGCCGAAGCGTTCGTTGACGACGTCGATCAGCCTCGACAGAGGCTCCGGCGTCTCGCGGGCGGCCCCGCTGCCCACCTCGGTGGGGCCGTCGAGGGCGCGCGCGTCGCCCTCTGCGAGCGGGATCGAGCCTTCGCTGATCTTCTGGAGGCGGTAGTACTGAAGGCGCACGTCGTCGTCGAACCGGTACGCGGACCCGGAACCCCGGCGCGGGAGCTTCGCCGCCAGGTGGCGAAGAAAGGTGTAGAGGCGTTCGAGGTCCGAGTCCTGGTAGGGGATCACCTGGCTCAGGAAGCCGTAGAGGTTGCGGAAGGCCTGCACCTTGCCGCGCCACAGCTCGGCTTCGTCTTCCCTCTCCCCGTGCAACGCGGCAAAGCGCGACACCGCCGGGTCCAGCGCCGCGTTCATCGCCTGGTGGTCCCGCGGGCTCTGGCGCTGCCGGGGCTTGAAGAAGATCTCGCAGAAACGCTCGACTTCC
The DNA here is from genome assembly GCA_965204915.1 of Gammaproteobacteria bacterium. Classification (GTDB taxonomy): domain Bacteria; phylum Pseudomonadota; class Gammaproteobacteria; order HK1; family HK1; genus HK1. Next base: position 3,201,230 of record OZ242023.1, read on the forward strand.
TCGCCGAGGTAGATGCCGGAAGCATCGAGCTCTTCCCGGATCGCGTACATCCGGGCCGGATCGGCTTCCTCCCCCATCTCCGCCCCCTCGTAGTACGTCTTGAACGCCTCCCGGATCCCGTCGCGCTCGTTCACGAAGTCGAGGACGAAGGTGTCCTCCTTGAAGGGGTGGATGCGGTTCAGCCGGGAGAGGGTCTGCACGGCCTGGATGCCGGCCAGGCGCTTGTCCACGTACATCGTATGCAGCAGGGGCTGGTCGAAGCCCGTCTGGTACTTCTCCGCGACGAGCAGCACCTGGTATTCCCCGGTCGCGAAGTGCTCCGGCAGCTCCTTCTCCCGGACGCCCTGGTTCATCTTCTCCTCGGTGTAGACGACGCCGGGCGCCTGGTCGTCTTCGACGGCGCCGGAGAAGGCCACCAGCGACTTGATCGGATAGCCCTTGCTCCCGATGTAGCGATCGAAGCTCTGCTTGTAGCGCACCGCTTCGAGGCGGGAGCCGGTGACCACCATCGCCTTGGCGCGTCCGCCGATCCGGTGGCGGGTAGCCGAGTGGAAGTGCTCGACCATCACCTCCGTCTTCTGCGCGACGTTGTGCGGGTGCAGCCGCACGAAGCGGGCCAGGGCGCGGGCGGCCCGCTTGCGCTCCACGTTCGGATCGTCCTCGCAGGCCTTGAGGAGCTTGTAGTAGGTGGAGTACGAGGTGTAATGCTTCAGCACGTCGAGGATGAAGCCTTCCTCGATCGCCTGGCGCATGGTGTAGCGGTGGGCGGGCTCGCCGCCGCGCCCGAAGACCTTGAGGGTCTTGTGCTTCGGCGTCGCGGTGAAGGCGAAGAAGCTCAGGTTCGCCTGCCGGCCCCGCTTGGCCATGGCGAGGAAGAGCGCTTCCATGTCTTCACCTTCCAGGCCCTCTTCCGCCGCCTGCCGCTTCGCCTTTTCGCGCAGCGCCTCGCCGCCCAGCACTTCCTTGAGCGCGGTGGCGGTCTCACCGCCCTGGGAGCTGTGCGCCTCGTCGATGACCACCGCGTAGCGGCGGGTCGGAAGGGCGCCGGCCACGGCTCCGGGCCACCCCATCCCGGTCCCGGTCCCGAGCCCGGTTTCCGGCCTGACCCCCGGCCCGTCCCCGGAGTCCGCCCCCGTCCCGGACCCGGCCTCCGCTTCGCGCTCCTCGGCCATCCTGAGCAGATGGCGGGAGACGAAGGGGAACTTCTGCAACGTGGTGACGACGATCGGAACCGCGCTCTCCAGCGCCTCGGCAAGCTGGTGCGAGCTTTCGTCGATCTTTTGCACCACCCCGCGCTTGTGCTCGAACTGGTAGACGGTGTCCTGGAGCTGGCTGTCGAGCACGACGCGATCCGTGACCACGATCACGCTGTCGAAGACGCGGGCGTTTCCGGCATCGTGCAGCGAGGCCAGACGGTGCGCGAGCCAGGCGATGGTGTTGCTCTTGCCGCTGCCCGCAGAATGCTCGACCAGCGCATTGTGCCCGGCGCCCTCGCGCCGCGCCGCATCCACGAGCCGGCGCACCGCTTCGAGCTGGTGGTAGCGGGGGAAGATCATCGTTTCGACCTTCACCTTGCGCCCCTTGTCGTCGCGTTTCTCGCCGGTCCGGAGGTGGACGAAGCGCGCCAGCAGGTCGAGCAGGCTGTCGCGCGCGAGGACTTCCTCCCACAGGTACGAGGTGCGGTAGCCGCGGCCCCGCGGGTCGGGCGGGTTGCCCGCGCCCCCGTCGCAGCCCTTGTCGAAGGGCAGGAAGTGGGTCGCGGCGCCGGCGAGCCGGGTGGTCATGAGCACGGACTCGGTATCCACGGCGAAGTGCACGAGGGTGCGCCGCTTGAACTCGAAGATCGGCTCGCGCGGGTCGCGGTCCCGCCGGTACTGCCCGCGCGCATCCTCGACGCTCTGCCCGGTGAGCGGGTTCTTCAATTCCAGGGTCGAGACCGGGACTCCGTTCAGGCTCAGGGTGAGGTCGAGGGACTGCTCCGAGCGCGGCGAGAAGCGAAGCTGGCGGGTGAGCCCGACGCGGTTCGCGGCGTAACGCGCTTCGAGCTCCGGGTTCAGCGCATGGGCCGCCTTGAAGAAGGCGATGCGCAGCGTCCGGCCGTAGCACTTGAAGCCGTGGCGTAGCGTCGCCAGAGCGCCGTTGCGGTCCATCCACTTGCACAGATCGGCGAGGACCTGCTCGCCGGTCCGATCGCCGAGAAGCGCCTCCAGCCTGGACCATTCCTCCGGCTGGGTCTCGCGGATGAACCCGAGCGCGGTCTCGGGAAAGACGGCGCGCTCGCGATCGAAGCCGTGGCCGGGGACGGAGACGTACCCGTTGCCCAGGAGATGGGATTCGATGACGGTCTCGAAGGCGCCTTCGCCGGTTCGATTCATGATCCGATTTTGAGACAGGCTCATGTCATTCCCGCCGCCGGACCTGCCTGCTTCTCGTCGATTCGGCTCACGCGCAAACCATCCTTCACGACGATACCGGTTGTTCTTCGCCCGGATTGGCGTGATCGAAGATCTCACCCAGCAGATCGAGTTTCTCGCCCACCTCTGCCGGAACGGAGGAAGGATCGACGAATCGGACCAGGCGGTGAAGCTCGCCTTTCCGGAGCAGCATCGCCTCTCCGAGCCTTTCCGCGAGACGGCGAAAGAACTCTTCGGCGAAGTCGCTGAGCTTCACACGTTCCGTCCTCGCTTCCCACAGCAGACGCGCCGCGTCGGCTCCCGCGCTCTTCCAAGTGTCGAAATCCTGCTTGCGGCCGTCGAACACCCGTTCCAGGATCAACGCATCGAGCAACTCTTCGGACGCATCGCGAATTTCGCCGAAAAACAGCGGCAAGTCCTTGTAGTGTTCAGCGACCTGCTTGCGCAGCACCTCGGGAGTGACGAAGTAGTTTTCAACTTCGTAGCGCTTCCAATAGACGATGTTGAGCCCGCCTTCGTCCGAATCCGAGCGTGCCCCGCCGTCGCTGTCCAGGATCGCCAGTCCCCGCAGCCCGGGAATCATCTCGCGCAGGGCGAAGAAATGCTTCCGGGGCGTCACCCCGAACCCTCCTTCCACCCGCTCCAATTCAGCGTCCGGATCATCGGGGTCCGGGTAATTGTCCTGTACGTAGAAGGCGTTGATCCGTTGATCCCACACCTTCGCCACCCGATGGCCCAAGCGTTCGGCCAGGGCTTGCAGGACGGCGAGGTCCGTCCCGCCCTCGACATACAGGACGTAACCCCGTTCGAGCGCCCTGACGTAGTGCTCGGCGCCATAGTGCTTGAGCGCATTGCGGATGTCGGTCCTGGCGGCCAGATTGTCGGCCCGCCCCCTCAAAAGCAGCGTGAGATGGTGATCCAGTGCTTCGTCGAGGATGACTTCCGAATGGGTCACCAGCACTACCTGCGACTCGTTCCGGGCCGCGATCTCCCGCAAGAGCACGTAGACCTGCTTCTGTCGGAGGATCTCCAGATGTGCGTCCGGCTCGTCGATCAGCAGCACGCTCCGGCGATGCGAATAAAGGTAGGCGAAAATCAGGAGCATCTGCTGGAACCCGCGCCCTGCGAGGGAGACGTCCAGCGGCTCCCGCACGTTCGCCTGCCGGTAGAAGAGATCGATGCTGCCGCGCCCGGTTTCGGTCGGATCGCCCAGCTCGACCGAGAACAGTCGTGACATCAACGCGGTGATGTGCCGCCAGTCTTCCGGCGCATCCTTGAGCACCAGGAGACAGAGGTTGCGAAGCACTTGGGCGGTCTGCCCTTGCCCCAACAGGACGTCGATGCGACCGGGCTGGAGGATCGCTTCCTCGGTCTCGAGGCCCGACATCGGGTAGAGCAGCGCCACGTTCAACCCCGCCGCGGTCTCGACGGCCTCCAGCTTCCCGAGGGTCGCGTCGTCGGGCGTGCAGTAGACCAGCTCGTCTCCCTGGTTCCGAAAGCGCATCGTCACCGGTTCGACCTTGTTCCGGTGCAGGATGCCCACGGTGATCAGGAGAGGAACGTCGCGATTGCCGCGACGTACCGCCGCGTTGTGCCAGAAATAGCGGGTGCGTCGGACGGGGACCGAAACGATGTTCAGTCGGTTGAGCGACGTGGCCGTCCGCTCCCTGGGCGTCGATTTTCCTTTTGCTTCGAACCACGTCCTGACCGCCTGCGACCAGAGCGCGATCGCCTGGATTGCCGTGGTCTTCCCGCAGTTGTTCGGGCCGATGAGCACGGCCGGATGATCGAGCTCGATCCGCTGCCCGTCGCCGAAGTGCTTGAAGTTCCGGATCTCGACGTAGTAGAGCAGTCTCACTTCACATTCCTTCCGTCACAACGCTCTCAACTCGTTCAGGAGCGCTCTGGCGTGCGGACAGGCGGCTTCGACGCGGGCAGGATCGATTTGCGCCAGCAACTCGAATGAGACCTTGCCTTTGGTATAGCGTGGGCGACACGAGGCGGTCGCATGTCTGAGTTCTTCGAGGACCACCGATTTGGGCACGTCTTCCAGATTGGGCCATGTCTTGAGGGCGTTCTCTCCGAACCCCGTTCCGAAGTAGCTCCGCAACGCCTCGCGGTCCACCAGGAACCAGGTTTCCATGATCTGGACCATCAGGAACGCTTGATCGTCGCCCGCGCCGACGGGCGGGGTCCAACCGTCACGGGCGTGCAAGTGCTGCCAAGTCGAATGTTCCGGCGCAACCGGACCCTCGCTGTCCACGAGCAGGAACGGGACCGTACCGGGAGCGCTGTCCGAAACCGCAGTGGCGAAACGGTCGAAGGCCTGCCGACGCCCGGCGCCCCGGACGATCTTCGTCCTGCCGCCGACGCCGGCGGAGTCAAAGAATTTCTTCCACCCTTCGCGAAAACGGGTGCGAAGATCCTTGCCCTCTCCACCGCCCTCGATGTACAGCGTTGCCGTCACCATCGGTTGCCGCCCAACTCGCCCGACGTCCAGAGATCGCCAAGCCTGTAGTCCTTCAACCACTTCGCCAGATCGTCCTTGCCGAGACGCCGCATCTCCGTCTGTCCGTCGTGTTTCTCACAGACGACGACGCTTTCCGGCCGATCCGTCAGCGTGTCGACAAGTATGTCCGAGTGGGTCGTCACGATGAGCTGGGTACGCTCGGACGCCTCCCGCATCAAGTCGCTCAACGTGGGGAGCAGATCCGGGTGCAGACCCAATTCCGGTTCCTCGATGCAGATCAAGGGGGGCGGTTCGGGATGCAGCAGGACCGCCAGCAGGCAAAGGTAACGTAACGTCCCGTCCGAGAGGCGGGTCGCCGGGATCGAGCGGTTCCCGGCTTCCTCCAGGAACAGTCCCACCGTGCCGCCCGTCACGGGGCATTGCAGGTCCACGATGCCGTCGAACAGTTTGCGCAGGGCTTCCAGGAGCCTCTGCTTGTGCGCGCCGTGCAGATGCGACAGCACGAGCGGCAGGTTCTCTCCACCCTCGTCGAGAAAATCGCTCCGCGCATGCGCGCTGCACGGCTGGCGCAACCTCGCATTCGGCCCGAACGACCAGTCGCGGTAGAGACGAATACTTCCGTACTGCTCCTTCAGACACCATAATGCTGGAAATCCCGGACTGGCGAAGAAAGAGAGCAGGGACTCGTCGGGTTTGTACGAACCGGCGAACTCCAGGGCGCCATCACGACCGTGAAGGAACGCAGGGAAGGGGTCGCTTGGCGCACCCCCGGATTTTAGCTCCTCCTGGACGGCGGCATTCAACGCCGCCGCGGCCTTCTCGTCCTTTGGAGGTCGATAATAAGCCGTCTCGTCGTGCGTTTCGGGTCGTGTTTCCAAAGGTTCGACCCGCTCCTCGGCCACGGCGGGTTTTCCGTCTCGGTCCGCCAGTGTCAAGCAGTGCCGCAGCATTCCTCCGGGAGGGACGTCGGCCATGGATCGCACCTTGTGTCCAAGGAAAATGTGTTCACGGAAAATCGTGCTCGGCGCACGGCTCATCGGTCCCGGCAAAAAGCTGACCTTGACGTCGACGGTCATCGAATCAGGCGCTTCCTCCCCTTTCCACAACCACTCCCGAACACCGCCCCTGCGCGAGATCGGCTCGGAGATACCGCGCGGCGCGGCCTGGAACAGCGAGATCGCCTCCAGCAGGTTCGATTTCCCAGAACCGTTCGGGCCGATCAACACGGTCAGCGGCTCCATCGGCAAGTCGATCCCCGCCGGTCCGAAAGACAGAAGACCCGAGAATTTCAGCTTGTGAAACAACATGTCTATTCCTCGATGTCTCCCGGCACGGGGCTCCATCAGGCGGCGTCCGAGAGCTTCAGCCCCAGGCAGCGTCTTGCGAGATCCGTTTCCAGGGCATCGACCCTTGCCTCGTATGCCTCGCCGTGCACCTTTCCGATCTCGTCCTTGTCCTTGCACTCGCGGACGGCGTCGCTCAGCGCATCCTGGAGCCTGCCCGCCACTCCCTTCACGATCCGCACCGCTTCTTCGGCCCCGAGCGTCGTCTTGCCGGCAAGTGTACCGACCGCTTCGGCCCCGAACGCATCCGGCGTCTCCGCGCCTCCTGCCGGCAGCGCAAGCCGCCTGGTAATCCACTGCGCTCGACCGCTCGAACTCGACGCGTCGTAGAGCGGCGCGAGCCGGACCGGTCCGCGCAGGCGCGGGTGCCGTATCCCCAGATTCTTGCGGTGCATGTCGGTGTGCCCAAGCAGAATACACGCCCCGATGGCTTCCATCCCGTTCTCCACTTCCCCCGCGGCTCCCTCGCGGTCCAGCAGCGCCAGCAGATCGTCGAGCCCCGGATCCGGCCGCTCGAATGCGAACTTCTCCCGCCGGCCCACTCCGGCGGCCTGCGCCCATTCCTCCTGGTGCCTGCGGCCGATTCGTCCTTGCACCGGTGTCCGGATCCGATCGCTCCGTTCGCTGACCACGACTTGCAGTCCGTCGATGACGCGCGCCCATGTCGGGGCAGCGCGGACGTCCGCGAGCTTCAGCGTGGTCTGGACGAGGCTTTCCATCGCCGCCTCGCCGGGATTCCTCTGGTCGTCCTCCACCTTCACGATGTGCGTGCTCAGCAGGCCGTCCGCCGGCCGCGGCGGTCGCCAAACCCCTCCCTCCATGTCCCCTTCTATATGGACACCGAGCTTCCCTTTCATTCCGCTCAGAGACGTCTGCCCGAGCTTCGGATCCCAGTCCAGGTGCCTCCTGCCGTTCGTGACTTCGTAGTCGGCCCGGCGCAGCGCGTCCGCGAGGTACTTCCAGCCGCGGTAGGCTTCCAGCGCCGGGACGTCCCATTCGATTTCCCCCCCGTCCCCGTCCAGTGCCCGGAACGACACGCCGCCCGCGTATTCACGGTCCGCGTTTCCCCAGATCCTTGCAGCCACGTCCGGTTCCCGTACGTTCGCTTCGCCGTGCATCTTCAGGAAATGCTGTGCCCGCTCGCGGTATACGGTGCTCGCCTCCCCTTCGGGGATGAGGTGCTCCAGCCACTCCCGCACCGCCTCCGCATCCGGCTTCCTCTCCCTCCACCCGGCCGAAAGCAGGGAGACGTCCCCGATGTGCTCGACGCGACCCTCCTGCAATGCCGGCCCTTGCCCGTTCGCGATTCGCATCAGCGGGGTCCCCAGCAGTCGCACTTCGAGCGTTCCGTCCATCGGTTTTCCTTTCGGCCGTTTCAACGGGCTCCAAAGCCCTTCGTCTCGTAAAACTGCCCGAGGCCGAATTCCGAGGCTTCCAGAGCCCTTCGCACTCCGTCCGGATTCTCCTGCGGCAGAACAACCGTTCCCCTGTCTTCATGGCATTGCACGACCCGGACGGCTCCCGGTTCGTTCAGATAATCGAGCAAGAGGGGGGAATGAGTGGTTACCATAAACTGGACGCGCCCTCGTGCGCCCAGCAGGTATTGTACGAAAGTGGACAGAGCCGTAGGATGAATGTAGTTCTCGGGCTCTTCGATCCCGATCAGGTTCGCTTCGGGCTCCGCAAGAAGCGCCGTCATCAATGCCAGCATACGCAACGTCCCGCTGGACACGCCCATCTGGTGCACGAGGTAGCGAAGCCCCGGTTCATTTTGCATGAAATAGAAGCGCCCCTCCGATCCTCGGGTTTCAATCTCGAAGGGAAGCCCGAGGACCGCTCGTGTTGCCGCAACGATCTTCTCCAGAACTTCCGGTGACGATTGGCCAAGCTCATACAGCGTTTCGCCCAGATTTCGGCCGTACGGATCGAGTCTTCCCGATTCTGTGCCGGTCCAATCATGGCGGAGCAGGAACGGGTTGGGATCGAAGAACCCCCATCCGTCGACGAACTCTGCAACGTCGCGAGCCGGGAACGCCGCGTCCGCCGACGCGGCAGCCAGGGCGCACGCCGTCCCATTCTGTTTCAGCGTGACTCGCCGGCCTTTCTCTCCCGACCACCACCAGCCAGCGCCTCGACTGGAATCGAGTAGCTTGACCGGGAACTCCTGTGGGCGCATCGTGCTGACCTCTTCCTCGACGTAGAACCCATGTCTGCCTTCCTTGACGAGTCGAGCCAGCCATTCGTAGGTCCGGTCTTCACCCTCCAGATTTACCATGAGCTCAATCCGATCTGCTTCTCCCCCTTTCCAGGCCAGATGGATGGCTCCGCCCCGATGAAATACCGGCTCCCGGAAATCACGTACCCGGACCCCTTCGTGCAGAAAGCGAAGCGCGTCGATTATCGTGCTCTTGCCCGATGCATTTGCACCGATGAGCAGGTTGAGATCGCTCAACCCGATGCTTTCCTCTCGCAGACTGCGATAGTTCTTGACGGTAAGTTTTGACAGCTTCATTTACTGAACCCCTTCGCCAACTCTGCGGCGTAATATTACGTCATCCGGCTGCCCCCCGGCTGATCGACGAGTAGCTTCTCATGATGTTGTCCGACTCCCTGTCGGTTGCCAGAATGTCGAGGATGATCGTTCCCCATGTATTTATTGTGGTATCCCTGCGAGCTTTTTGTTCAGCCACCAGATAGCAACTTGGCTGTATGGAGTGAGATCTCCGTGTGGTGTGGATCGCACATCAATTTCCTGTACTAATCGCGATCTAGGAACAGGTCGCCGTACTCTTCGCCACCATTCTGATATACCATCAAGAACTCCCTTTCGTCTGTTCTTGAGCAGAGAGAGATTCAGATTCAGCACTTCATTTAACTGCTGATCAAATTCGCAGTTGTTCGACTTGATAGTTCCGTCTGTTCCATAGATGATCCAGGCTTGGACATTATGAGCCTGATCAGCCGGATTCCAGAGTAAGTCCGAATCCCCCTTCCTGGTGTCACAATGTTGAAGCTTGGGTGGCTGCCCTTTTCCTCCAAGACAGGCACCCAACAGATTTCGATAGTCAAGCTGTTCATCTGGATAGTGTGCTTGGCAGTGCCAGTGCTCGATCTTCATCTTGTCGGATTCGTTTTGGATACTGCCCATACAGTAGCAACAGAGACCTTGTTGCTCAGTTACGAGGGCGACTCGAAGCTCATTCTTGTCCGTGTAATTGTCGTAATCGCTGTGCGGCGTTCGCCGGTGCTGCGTAAGACTCGCCGGCTCCGTTCCCTTGATGATTGTTCTCACTCGTTTCCCTCCATGAAATCGAGGAGAGTGTGAAGCCGTATCACTTCCGGATCGTTCTCTCCGAGAATTTCAACCAAGGATAACAGCGAGTGTCGGGCTTGTTCGAATTTGTCCCCGTCAATCTCATGACCGATTCTGGCGAGTAATTCATGAGCTTCCTGTGTTCTTGGATCCACCTCCATGATCTCCTCCAGCACACGACTGGAATCGACACCGTAGGAGTGTGTCGGTGAATAAACCTGACCGTCGACGATCATGTGAATGCGATCGGACTTGACTTCTCCGATAACCTGGGGCGAATGTGTTGTCGCTATGAACTGACAGTTGGGAAATGCCCTTGTCAGATTGTGCACAATCTGTCTCTGCCATTTCGGGTGTAGATGAAGATCGATCTCGTCGATCAACACAACCGCCTCGGCCTCCCTGGCTGGATACTCCATCTCGGGGTTGGCCTGCGAGAGTCGGCGCGTGAGATCCAGCACCAGAGCCAGGAGACCTCGTTCTCCATCCGAAAGCTGCCGCACCGGCAGCGTCGTCTCGTTCCGATCGATCAAGAGTATGCGGTCATCCTGTCCGCCCAAACGAAGATGCTTGTACTCGGGAAGGAACAGCGTTACAGTATCCCTCAAGATCGCTAATATGCGCTTCGCAAATGGATATTCTTTGGCAAGGGCCTGCTGCACCCGCATCCAATCAGCGAATTCCGCGAGACGAAGTTCGCGGTGCGAAAATGCGTCTGCCAATGCGGTGGCCAAATCGCCAACCGCAGACACTTTTGAAGGTCTTCGTTCGGAGGGTACGGCGCGATTCGTAGAGAACAATATCGCGATCGGCCGCCCTATTAGGACATCATCTACTACCGGGTCGGCTCTGTCATCTCGGACTGAAACTGTATTCCCAGTTTCGATTGAGAGTCCATCGTCAATTGAGATCCCGTCTCTAATTATCAATTGCCTGGTCATATGAGGGCTATTTTGTGAATCTCCAACGAATTCCGTCTTGTCTGGTGTCGTATGGACTTGTTCGCGAGGCTTGCCTGTCTCTCTTTGTGGCACGCTACTTTCGCGCGTCTTATGAATCCGATAGCTGTCCTGCATCTTACCGATTCGGAATCCACATTCGATGTCCATGGACTCGGCACCGATACGGATGGCATCTACGTCGAATGACTTCATTCGCATCCGAGATTTGTTGATGCGCTTGATTATCTGGGAAAGGCTAACGGCCAATGCCTCGGTGACCGTGGTTTTACCAACACCATTGACACCGACGACGAGGTTGAAGCCCCGATGGAAGTGGAACTCGGCCGACTCTATCACACGAACATTCGTCAGCTTGAGATGGGTTACCTTCATTTTTCGTACTCCACTTCGATCCGTCCGGTCATGGCGGCGGTGATGAGAGCGGCGCGGCGCTCGCCGAGCAAAGCAATGGTCTCTCGTACTTTGGCCATGAGGGTGTCCAACCGAGTCGTTTCCCTGTCGAGATGTTCCGCGATAATGCGCTGTTGCGACAGAGGATATACGGAAACTGGGATATTTGCAAGATCCGTGGTGTTGATCGAAGGGTAGCTTACGCCTACGGAGCGCTTCTCCACTTCTGCCAGAAAGGTCGATTCCCGCACTGCATACTTGCAGTAGTCAGCATGGAATTCTTCTTCAATAGGTCGTATCACTGCAAAGCCGGTTGAAACTACAAGATTATCGGGAGCATCATGAATTTGCGTAATCGCTTTAAGATACGTCCTTACAGTCGATACAATCACATCTCCGTCCCGGACGCATCTACGGGCGCGACTCGGTGCACTTCCGAAGCGGTACAATGCAGGTTCTTCCGTATTACCAAATGGGTCGACATTACCTATGTCGATATACTGTATTTCCAAGTTTGCATCCGTATCTTCGTCAAGAGATTCATCGTTGATTGTAGACAGATACTTGAGTCGGCACCTTGAAACCTGTTTGTCGCGGGTTTTTTCTTCGTTCTGCTCCGATGGAGAGGTGGGGGCCGAAGAGAGGATCATTGGGATCGGACCCTGCGTAATTGCATGGGTGATGAGCGCTTGACGCTTCTCGGTCAGCAGCTTCAGGAGGCGTTCCTTCTCCCCTAACAGGGCGTCCAGATGCGCTGTTTCACGGTCGAGATAGTCGGCGATGGCGCGTTGCTGCGCAAGAGGAGGAACTGGAACGCAGTAATCCCGAACGAAGTCTTCGGGAACGCGCTTTTGGCCGGCGGCCCCGAACATGGCGGCTTCGCCAAACCTGCGGAAGCGATCACTCGCCGTGATGTAGTACAGGTACTGTGCATCGATCTCGCTGCCGGGGCTCAACACATGGAGTTCGGTAGTTCCGAAGCCGATGCCGTTCAGGGTTCCGCGTATCAGAGCACCCTTGCCGTTTTCGAAGCACGGGGTGATCTTGGCTACCACGACGTCACCATCGAAAAACCGGGTGTAGCCGCTCCGAACATCGTCGATGTCTCGGATGATCGAACAATCGAGCTCTCCCTGTTCTCCGATATTTTCCATCGGCAGGAACGTGGCTTGGGTTACGCCAGCGAGTACCTGTCGTTGCTCATCCGAAAGTTCGCGGCGCACAAGAAAACGCATACGCCTCGTGGGCCACGTCTGCTCGGTGACAGCGTTCACCCCATCACCTCCCGCAACAACCGCACGATCTCCGCCTCCGCCTTCTTCAGATCCGCATCGATCTCCTCCAGCGATCTCGGCGGTGTGTACTCGTAGAAGTACCGGTTGAAGTTGATCTCGTAGCCCACCCGGTCCTTGCTTCGGTCCATCCAGGCGTCGGGGACGTAGGGGCGGACCTCGCGCTCGAAGTAGTCGTCGATGTCGTCGGTGAGGGGAACGTTCTCGAAATCGCGGAGCCCGGGGTCGGGCTCGAAGCCCTGCTCCCGCCCGCCCTTCGTCACGGGCTCGGCTTCCGGGTCCTTGTGGGTAAACACGTCGCGGAACAGCTTCTGCTCCACCTTCCTCCAGCGCGAGCCGCGTTTGTGTAGCAGGTCGGCGATGCGTTCCCACACCGCGTTCCAGTCACGCATCGGCTTGCGGCCCAGGACCTTGTCGATGGCCTGGACGTCGTCCAGCAGGAAGGGGCAGGCGTCGAGGAAGCGGACCTTGTCGTCGATGGCCATCCGGTAGCGGAGCCGCAACGGCCGCTCCACGGTGACGCGGGTGTAGCCGAAGTCGGCGTTACCGAAGATCTTCGAGCGCCCGCCGTTCCGGAAGCGGCCGTAGAGGCGCACGATCTCGTCGATCTGCCCGGCCGAGAGATACCGGCGCTTGTCGCCCAGGCTGCGCCGGCTCTCCGCGCTGCCGCCGGGGGTCCAGAGGTCGCGCGCGTCGAGGAGCTGGATCTTCCCCCGCCGGCGCTTCTCCTTGCGGTTGGTGACGATCCAGACGTAGGTGCCGATGCCGGTGTTGTAGAACATCTGCTCGGGCAGGGCGACGATCGCTTCGAGCCGGTCGTTCTCGATGATCCAGCGGCGGATGTTGCTCTCGCCCGAGCCCGCGCCGCCGGTGAACAGCGGGGAGCCGGAGAACACGATGGCGAGCCGCGAGCCATGCTTGTGCTCCTTCGGGCGCACCGGCTCGAACTTGGCGATCATGTGCTGGAGAAAGAGGAGCGAGCCGTCGGCCACCCTCGGCAGCCCGGCCCCGAAGCGGCCCGCGAAGCCCTGCCGCTCGTGCTCGCGCCGGACCTCGCCCTGCTGCCGCCTCCAGTCCACGCCGAAGGGCGGGTTGGCGAGGAAGTAGTCGAAGGTGTTGCCCGCGAAGCGATCCTCGATGAGGCTGTCGCCGAGGCGCACGTTGTCGCCGCGGCTGCCGCCGCCACCGTTGTGGTCCACCTGCTTTATCAGCGTGTCGGAGGCGGCGGTGGCGTAGGCGCGCTTGTTGTAGTCCTGGCCGTAGACGTAGAGCCGGGCCTCCCGGTGGTGGTCGCGCAGGTAGCTCTGCGCCTCCGCCAGCATCCCGCCGGTGCCGCAGGCGGGGTCGAGGAGGGTGCGCACCACGCCGGGGGTGGCGAGCAGGGCGTCGTCGTCGATGAACAGGAGGCTCACCATCAGCCGGATGACCTCGCGCGGGGTGAAGTGGTCGCCCGCGGTCTCGTTGGCAAGCTCGTTGAAGCGGCGGATCAGGTTCTCGAAGATGAGCCCCATCTGCTCGTTCGGCACCCTGTCCGGGCGGAGGTCGACGCTGCGGAACTGCGAGACGATCATGTAGAGGATGTGCGATTCGCGCATCTTCTCGATCTCGGCCTCGAATTCGAAGTACTCGACGAAGATGCGGCGCACGTCGGCCGAGAAGCCCTGGATGTAGCTCACCAGGTGCTGGTCGATATGGTCGGGGTCGCCCTGGAGCCTCTCGAAGTCGAAGGACGAGCGGTTGTGGAAGCGCTGGCCGGCGGCCTGGTTGAGGACGCTGTCCAGGGCCTCGCCCCGGAGCCTGCCGCCCTTGCGCCGCTCGTACTCGGCCAGCACCCTGGCCTTGGTGGGCGCGAGCACGCAGTCGAAACGGCGCAGCACGGTCATCGGCAGCATCACCCGCTCGTACTGCGGCGGGCGGTAGGGGCCGCGCAGCAGATCCGCGATCTGCCAGATCAGGTTGGAGAAGTAGGCGTGGTCGGGTGCCGGGCGGGTATCGGGCATCGGTCGGGTATCCGTCGAGCATGGAGAGGACCGGTCAGTCCCGATTCGATGCGTGGGCGGCCCTGATCTTCGGAATGACCCCGGTCGCGATCCTCTCGAACATCGGCCGCTGCTCGGGCCGGGCCGGCCAGTAGAGGCCGATCTCCGTGATGCCGAGCTCCAGCACCCGGCCCACCATGTCGGTGAACGCATCCTCGGACTCGTAGTATGCGATTGCGCCGCCGCGCTTGCGTCCGGCCGCGTCGAACATCGTGTACGAGCGGGCGAGGCTCTCGGGGTCGCGGCCGATCGCCGCGCAGTGCTCGTCGATCCGCGCCGCGCGCTCCCGCGTCTCGGCGAGCTGCGCATCGAAGTCTTCCAGGAAGCTCAGGCTGTTCCACGTATCCGCGTAACGGGCCGCGCGCTTCAGCATCACCGGCCCCATCGCCGCGAGCATGATCGGCGGGCGCGGCGACTGCACCGGGCGCGGGTTCATCACCGCGCCCTCGATGGTGTAGAACTCCCCCGAGTACGACGTGACTTCATTGGTCAGCATCCGATCGACGATCTCCAGATACTCCTTCAGCCGCGCCACCCGCTCCCCCGGCGACCAGTTGGCGATCCCCATCATCTCGTAGGAGGGGTCGATGGTCAGTCCGATGCCGAGTCCCAGCTCGATGCGTCCGCCGGAGATGTGGTCGAGGCTCAGCGCCTGGCGCGCGAACGTCGCCGGATCGCGCAACGGGATCTGGGCCACGCAGGGGCGAAGCCGCAACGTGGCCGTGGCCTGGGCCACGGCGCCGAGCGTCGTCCAGAGGTCGAACCAGGGATTGGGCGGATGCGTCCAGTCGACGAAGTGGTCGGCGAGCCCGCCGAGGTCGAACCCCAACGCCTCGATGCACCGGAAGCGATCCAGCACCGTCTCCCAGGGCGTGTTGGGGGCGACGAGCACCTCGAAGCGGAGAGCGCCGGCCATCACGGGACCTCCTTCGCCCTCCTGCCCTCCGCCATCCCGATCTTCGACTTGCCGCGCCCTCCCCGGCCCTCCGGTCCCCGGCCCGGAGGCACGTAGATCCCGCTCGCCTCGCGCGCCTGGTTCATCGCCTCGATCGCCTCCTCCATCGTGAGCAGCGGTATGGTCTCGGTCGCGGTGACGGTCCCGGCCGCGCTCAGGGTCATCGCGAGCGAGGCGGCGGCCACGTTGTCCGGCAGCTCGAACAACAGCACGATGTCGTACTCGCCGAAGCAGAAGAAGTAGTAGTGCAGGCGTCCGCCGACCTCCTTGAGCAGCCGGGTGGTGGTGAGCATCCGGTCCTCCGGACGCTGCACCAGGGCGTTCATCGAATCCTGGGCGTACTTCGCGCGAAGCAGGTAGTAGGCCATCGCGTTCGCTCCCGATCGTCGCCGCACGGCGCGGCGCAACGGAGTGTGCCACGAAGTCACGGCCTCACGTACCGGCCTCCTCGAAGTGCCGCCGGGCATGTCGAGGTATCGCGTGCCGGCGGGTGGCGAGACATCCGGCGAGCGCGCCGGAGCGGACGCGGGCTGACGAGGCGAGGGCCGGCGCCAGGTAGATCGGCGCGAGCGCGAGCATCGCGCCCAGCGCCATGTCGCCCAGGGTCTCGCGCTGCTCCGCCTGCCGGCCCTCCAGCGTCCATTCGGCGCCGTGGCGCTCGGCCGTCGCGGGCGCCGGATCGGGCTGATGGAACGTGGGGCACCGGGCGGGACCCTGCCTCGCCGAACCCGGGGAGTCACTGAATTGGCGCGCCCGGAGAGATTCGAACTCCCGACCCCCTGGTTCGTAGCCAGGTACTCTATCCAACTGAGCTACGGGCGCACGGGGAAACGTGATTATAGAGGCTTCCCGGCGCGGGGACGAGCCCGCCGCGTCCACCGGCCACGATCGATCGCTGCACGCCGGGAATGCGCGCCGGGCCGGCCGCGTCCTTCGCACCCGCGCGCACCACCCCGTACACTGTGCGGCCCCGTCGACGCGCCGTCGGCGGCGTTCCCCGCGAGGAGCCGTCATGCCGTCCCTGAGCCTCGGGTACCGTGATGCATTCCCGGCCTGCGAAGGCCGTACCTATCTCAACTGCGCCGCGGTGGCGCCGGGCTCGACCCGCGTGCGTGCGGCGATCAACGCCTGGCTCGACGACCACGTCGCCCAGGGCAACATGGCCTCCGGGCAGTGGTGGACGCGCGCCGCGGAGGCCCGGGCGCGGACCGCGGCGCTCATCGGCGCCTCCCCCGAGGAGGTCGCGTTCGTCAGGAGCACGTCCCACGGTCTGGCGATGGTGGCGGAAGGGCTGGACTGGCGCTCCGGGGACGAAGTGGCGGTGGCCAGCGCCATCGAATATCCGTCCAACGTCTACGCCTGGAAGCATCTCGCGGATCGCGGCGTCCGGCTGCGCGAGATCCGGGCGGTGGACGGGGCGGTGACGCCCGAGGCGGTCGAAGATGCCATCGGCCCGCGGACCCGGCTGGTGGCGGTGAGTTCGGTGCAGTTCGCGAGCGGCCACCGCACCGACGTGGACGCCATCGGGCGGCTCTGCCGGGATCGGGACGTGCTGTTCGTGGTCGACGCGATCCAGCAGGCCGGCGCATTCCCCATCGACGTCAAGGCGAGCGGCATCCACGCCATGGCCGCATGCTCGCACAAGTGGATGCTGGGCCTGCTCGGGATCGGCTTCCTCTACGTGGACCGCGACCTGCTTGCGCACCTGCGCCCGGTCCTGGTCGGCTGGCACAGCGTGGAGGATCCCTTCGCCTTCGACGGCACCCGCTTCGATCTCCGCTCCGACGCCTCCCGGCTGGAGGAGGCGGCGCCGTCCTTTCCGCTGGTCTACGGACTGGGGGCGGCGGTGGAGATGCTGCTCGACGCGGGCGTCGCCGACGTCGCGTCCCACATCACGGGGCTTCTCGACCGCGCCGCGAATGCGCTCGAAGCGATCGGGTGCGAGGTGTCGCCGGCGCCCGAACACCGGGCCGGCATCCTCATGATCAAGCCGGCGGCGGACGTGGACGCGCTCGCGGAGGCGTGCGCGGAACGCAACAT
The DNA here is from genome assembly GCA_965204915.1 of Gammaproteobacteria bacterium. Classification (GTDB taxonomy): domain Bacteria; phylum Pseudomonadota; class Gammaproteobacteria; order HK1; family HK1; genus HK1. Next base: position 3,218,448 of record OZ242023.1, read on the forward strand.
CGCGGTGTCGGTGCGCCGGGGCCGCCTCCGGCTCTCCCCCCACCTCTACAACAACGAGGACGACATCGACGCACTGGTCGAGCTGCTTCGGGACCCCTCGCCGAACATGTGACGATCGAGCCGGGTGGACCGGGCGTGGGGTCCATGCGCTCCTGCGTCTCCACGACCGGGGGCCGCGCGATGCCGGGAGCGCCGGGACGACCGCTCTCCTCCCTCAGATCTCCACCACCATCCCGTCGTGGGCGCATTCCTCGGGCACTTCGTCCGCGTGGGCGAGCATCTCCCGGCTCATGTGGGTGAGGATGATGCGCTTGGCGCCGAAGTCCGCCTTGTGCGCGACCACGTCCGGATAGTTCAGGTGCCAGCGCACCGGCTTGCCGTAGAAGTAGCACTCCGCCACCAGCAGATCGGCGCCCCGCGCCGCCCGCGCCATCTCCTCGCCGAACTCCCCGTCCCCGGTGTAGCAGACCACCTTGCCGCCGATCTCCGCACGCAACGCGGTGGGGTTGGTCTGCCACGTATGTTTTACCGAACGGGCCGTGACCAGGACGTCCCCCACCCAGGTCGGTACGCCGGGTTCGAGCTCGACCCAGCGCAGCTCGAACTTCGGCTTCATCACGTGCATGCCCGGAAACAGCGCCTCCGCGATCATGAACATGCGGTAGCGCAGATCCCGGGGGCCGGCGACGGTGAGCGGCCGTTCGCGCTTGGCGCCCAGCATCGCGTCCACCAGCAGGAACGGCACCCCGCCGCAGTGGTCCCCGTGCAGATGGGTGAGGAGGATCGTGTCGATGGAGTTCGGGTCGATGCCCTGCTGCCGCAGGGCGATCAGGGAGGAAGTCCCGAAATCCATCGTGAACCGCGTCCCGCCGGCATCGACCAGGATGCAGGTCTGGAAGCGCCCGCCGCTCCCGAAGGAATCGCCGGAGCCCACGAATCGTACCGTCGCGATCATCGTCCTCCGCCCTCGTCCGCGCCTGTCCTTGCCGGTCCGCCCTTGTCCATCCCGATCCCCGTTGTCCGCCCGTCCTCTTCGGCACCGTCATTCCCTACCCCCCTGCCTTGCCGAGGCGGAGCAGTGGAGATGGAAAGTGTATCCCGCCGGCGCCGGAGGCGTGGCGATACGGCCGGTCGGAGGCGGCCGCGTGGACCGCGACCGCCGCTGCGGGTCGCTGCCTCCGGGGGCTATCGCTCCAAGACGGCCAGGGAACGGGCCAGGCGGACGAGATCGACGAACTCGGCCCGATAGCCGAACGGATCCTCGCCGCGCGCGCCCTGCGCGAGCGCGATCACGTCGTCGTAGTCGTAGTCGCCGGTGTAGCGCCCGCCGCGCAGAAGCTGCCCGAATCCGGCCACCGCCGCGGCGAAACGCACGTCGCGCGGGGCGGCGTGGATGCTCTCGAAACCGTCGGCTCGGGTCACCGGCCGGGTGATCAAGGTGCTGGCGCCGGCGTCGGGCAGCTTGTAGCGGATCTTCAGGAAGGCGAGCTCTCCGTTGAAATCGGCGCCCGCCTCCGCGGCTTCCTCGCGCCGGTAGCGAAGCGGCGCGACGCGCTCGGCTCCCGAGCCCGCCGGCGTCACCTCGTAGATGGCGGTCACCGTATGGCCGGCGCCGATCTCGCCCGCGTCGACCTTGTCGTTGCGAAAGTCCTCGCGCGCGAGCATTCGGGTTTCGTAACCGATCAGCCGGTACTCGCTGATGGCCGCCGGATTGAATTCCACCTGGATCTTGACGTCCTTCGCGATGGGGAACAGCGTCGAAGTGCCTTCCTCGACCAGCACCTTGCGCGCTTCCGACAAGGTGTCGATGTAGGCCGCGTTGCCGTTGCCGTTCTGGGCGAGGCGCTGCATCAACGCATCGTCGTAGTTGCCCATGCCGAAGCCGAGCACCGAGAGAAACACCCCGCCCGCGCGCTTGCGGGCGATATAGTGTTCCAATTCGGCCGGATCGGTGATCCCGACGTTGAAATCCCCGTCGGTGGCGAGGATGACCCGGTTGACGCCGTCCTCCACCCGATGCTGCTCGGCCAGCCGGTAGGCTTGACGGATCCCCTCCGCGCCGGCCGTCGATCCGCCCGCATGAAGGTGTTCGAGGCTGGCCAGGATCGTGGCCCGCTCGGCCACCTCGGTGGGTGGGAGCACCACGCCGGCCGAGCCCGCGTAGGCCACGATCGCGACCCGGTCCTCCGGCGCCAGCGCGCCCAGCAGGAGCTTGAACGAGTTGATCAGCAGCGGCAGCTTGTTCGGCGCATCCATGGAGCCCGACGTGTCGATCAGGAACACGAGGTTCGCGCGCGGCGTGGTGCTGCGATCCGGCGCATAGCCCTCGATCGCATAGCCCTCGATGCCGATGTGCATCAGCCGGGTCGCGTCGTTCCACGGCGCGGGCATCAGTGAGACCTGGGCGGCGAACGGCGTATCCGGGGTCGGGGGCGGGGTGTAGTCATAGGGAAAGTAGTTGATCAACTCCTCGATGCGCACCGCGTCCTTCTCCGGCAGCCTGCCCTCGTTCAGCGAGGCGCGCATGTAGCCGTAGGCGGCGGTGTCGACGTCGATCGAGAAGGTCGATACCGGCATCTCGGCGGTGATCTTCACGGGATTGGGGTCGAGGTCGGGGAAGCGATCGCGTTCGCGGTCGTGGCCCGAACGTTCGAGGTCGGGTTGGTAGGCGGCGATCATGTGGGGCGGCACCACGTCCGGGAGCAACGTGTAATGGCTGAAAAGGATTTCGGGCTCTTCGAGTGCGAGAGGCAGCGACTCTACTTCCACCACCCGTTCCACCTCCGGCTGCGGCGGTTCACGGATGTAAAGGACTTCGAGCTCTTCGGGCTCTTCGAGTGCGAGAGGCGGCGACTCTACTTCCACCCGTTCCGCCTCCGGCTGCGGCAGTACGACGGCGTGCGAGCGGCGCGATCGTCGAGTAGAGGTTCCCCGCACCGCTTCCGGCTGCGGCGGTACGACGGCGTAAGGATCGCCGGCGGTAACGTCTTCGGTCGGCTTGGGGCTCGCGGGCCTCGCAAGCTCCATGGACGGCGACCGGGGCGTCATCAGGACCTGATGGGAAACGACTCCGGCGACGACCAGCACGGCAGCACCGCCGGCGAATGCGAGAGAGGGGCGTGACGTGGGCATGACGAGTCTCCGTATCCAGGACGTGCCGCGTTTCGGCACCTGTCCCTTCTGACGCGCCTCGTCGCTCGTTCCTTGGTGATGGCGATCGAAAGCCGCCGTCGCCTCCGAGATCGCCCGCTCGCGTGCGCCTGCCGGCGCCCGCGGCGAAGTGGCGCGCAGCGCCGATTCCAGCCTCGCGAGATCGTCAGTCACCGTACCCCCTCCTCGCCGTCGGCCAGGGCGCGCAGCCGCTTCCGTACCTCGTGCATCCGCCATGACACGGTCGACTCGGATACGCCGAGCGCCTCGCCCGCTTCCGCGTGCCGCAAGCCCTCTTCGAGCACGAGGACCACCGTCGCCCGCAGCTCGTCCGGCAACCGCCCCATTGCCTCCCGCAACCAGGACGCCTCGCACTCGCGCGCGGCGTTCCCGGCCCGCGCCAGTGCCTCGACGTCGGCGTACATCCGTTCATGACGCTGCCGCACCGCACTGCGCCGCAGCGCATCGCGAGCGGCGTTGACCACCACTCGATAGAGCCATGTGGTGAACCGGCTCCCACCGCGGTAGGAAGACAGCTTGGCAGGCAGGCCGACGCAGACGTCCTGCGCCAGATCCGCCGCTGCATCGGCGTCTCCGAGCACCCGGGCGCCGACCCGGTACACGCGATCGTAGTGACGCTCGAGCAGCGCAGCGAACGCATCCCGATCTCCCGCGGCGGCCCGGCGAGCCAGCGCACCGTCCGTGTCGTCACCCATGTGGACACATCATCCGCCGCGACATACGTTGACCGATACGACGCGCGCCGAACGGTGATCCTTGGTGCGTCCTTTCAGGGCGACACATCGGTCGGGCCGCGGAAGGCGTGTATCAACACCCGGGGAAATCGGCAGCGTTGACGGACGCTCCCACGAAAACGGACACGTTGATTCCGTCGTGGTGCTCCATGCTCTCGAGTATGGGACGGCTCTTCGTGGATTGCGTCCACTCCGAATGTATCTGGCCGGCGTCGCCGTCGTCCTTCCTGCTTCTTCCGACGGCGCGCTTCACTCGCCCGCCGCGACTCGCCCGGTCACCGGCCACACCAGCGGAAACTCCGGATCGTCGAGGGGATCGCCGTCGCGCGGGGGCGCGGTGAAGATCAGGTCAACGTCGCCTCCGCGGTCCCGATCGCACCGAAATCCGCGACGACGCGGTTGCCCGCCACGATGGCGCTCGGCCTGCCGCAGACCCCGGTGGTCACGATGTCTCCGGCCCGTAGCGCCGCGCCCTGCACCGCGTGGTTGTTCGCGATCCACGCGAGCGCCGCGCGGGGGTCTCCGAGGGCATCGGCGCCCGTGCCGGTGGTCGCTTCCTGGCCGTCTATCCACAGCGTGACGGGGTGGGCGGCGAGATCGACCGCGCGCCAGTCCGCATCGGTCGCGGGACCGAGGACGAACTCGTGGGCGCAGGCGTTGTCCGCCACGATCTGCCAGCTCCCCGCGCGGGTGTACTCCGTGAACCGGGAGTCCGGAAGCTCGATGGCCGGATGCAGGGTGTCGACGGCCGCGAGCACCTCGTCCATCGGCCAGGGCTCTTCGCGGGCCGGCAGATCGCTGCTCATCACGAATGCGAACTCCGCTTCCGCGACCGCCATGCGGTTCTTCCCCAGCGCCATCCCGGCGGGGCTCCGGTGCACGCGGCTTTCGAACAACCTGCCTGCAATGGGGGTCCTGACGCGGATATGGCGCTGGCCCGCCTCGCTGGTGGCCGCGATCTTCCAGCCGACGACCCGGTCCTTGCTCATCTCGACCATCGCGCTCTGCACCGCGTAGCCGTCGGCCAGGGACTGCGGCAGGCACCAGTCCGGCAGCGTGTCCCGCATGGCCATGCCGGTGACCCGGCATCCGAGGAAAATTCGAGCCGCGTCCTTCGCCTGTTCCGTATCCATCGTTCCCTCCATCGGTCTCTCGAGCTCAAGTTTCGGGATTCTCTGACCGAAATGGATTCCCGCTTTCGCGGGAATGACGTCATTTCAGCGAGACGCATTGCTTTCAGGCTGGCCGTCATTCCCGCGATCGCTGCACAGCCGGACCGGGCCGCTACGCGGCCCGGATCCAGATCCGGTTGTCGTGGAACGCGCAGCCGCCCACCGGGGCCACCGCGTCCGCGCCGGTGAGCACGTTGACGCCCCTGCCCTCCTCGAACGCATGGTTGGGCCAGATGCTCTCCACGATCACCACCCCGCGCTGCGTTCCGCCGAAACGCTCGGCGTGGATGACGAGGTCGCCCCGGTCGTTGCCGAGGCGCACGCGGTCTCCGTCGCGCACCCCCAGCGCCATCATGTCCTCCGGGTGCATCATCACGCCGGGGCGGCCCTCGCGGCGGATCGAGGTCGGGGTCTCGGTGAACGACGAGTTGAGGTAGTGCCGGGCGGGCGCGGTCACCAGGCGGAAGGGCATCTCCTCCGTCGCCTCCTCGATGACCTTCCAATGATCGGGGAGCCGCGGCATGGCCGCGAGCAGCGCGTCGCCGACGAAGCCGCGCGGGGCGAGCGCCTTCCAGTCGGGGGCGAAGCGGAACCTGCCGTCCGGATGGGCGAAGCCGCCGAGGTAGTGCGAATCGTCGAAGTCCGGCTGGCAGTCGAACCAGCGCTCCGCTTCGAGCCGGTCCAGCCCGTCCCAGCCCGAGGCGCGCAGGGTGTGGTCGATGAGCTCGCGCGGGGTCATCCCGAACCCCGGGTGCTCGGCCCCCAGCCGCTCGGCCAGCGCGCAGACCACCTCGTGGTTGGAGCGGCATTCGCCGGGCGGCTCCACGATCTTCGGGCCGAGGATGATGTGCTGGTGGCCGCCGGACTGGTACACGTCGTCGTGCTCCAGGAACATCGTGGCCGGCAGCACCACGTCCGCCACCGCCGCCGTCTCGGTCATGAACTGCTCGTGCACGCAGACGAACAGGTCTTCACGGGCGAACCCCCGGTGCACCCGCGCGAACTCCGGCGCGACCACCATCGGGTTCGTGTTCTGGATGAACAGCGCGGTCACCGGCGGGCCGCCGCCGAGGTCGCGCGGGTCGCCGTCGAGGATCGGGCCGATGCGCGACTGGTCGAAGATCCGGATGGAAGGGTCGATCGCGTCGTGCCCTTCGATCATCGACTTGTCCCAGTGGTAGATCGCGCCGTTGCTGTGGAACGCGCCGCCGCCCTCGTGCCGCCACGCGCCGGTCACCGCCGCGATGGAGAGCGCCGCATGCATGTTCACCGCGCCGTTGCGCTGCCGGCAGAAGCCGTAGCCGAGGCGGAGGTAGGTGCGCGGGGTGGTCCCGATCATCCGGGCCAGGGTCTCGATGGTGTCCGCCGGCGCCCCGGTGATGCGCGCCGCCCATTCGGGCGAGCGGTCCGCGAGGTGGCGCTCCAGCGCCTCGGGGCAGTCGGTGTAGCGCGCGAGGTAGTCGCGGTCCGCGTGCCCGTCGCGGAAGAGGACGTGCATCACCGCGCAGGCGAGCGCGCCGTCGGTGCCGGGGCGCACGCAGACGAACAGGTCCGCCTGCTTCGCGGTGGCGTTGCGGTAGGTGTCGATCACCACGATCGGCGCCTTGCGCGTGCGCCGCGCCTCCAGCGCGTGGGTCATCACGTTGACCTGGGTGGCCGCCGCGTTGGTGCCCCAGACGACCACCAGATCGGATTGCGCCATCTCGCGCGGGTCGCTGCCCGCGAGCCTTCCGGTGCCGGCGATGAACCCGTTCCAGGCCAGGGTGACGCAGATGGTCGAGTACTGCCCGGAGTAGCGCTTGACGTGGCGCAGGCGGTTGATCCCGTCGCGCATCACCAGGCCCATGGTCCCGGCGTAGTAGTAGGGCCACACCGCCTCCGGGCCGTGGCGCTGCTCGGCCTTGAGCAGCGACTCGGCCACGAGGTCCAGCGCATCGTCCCACGACACCGGCGCGAAGCCGTCGGCGGAGCCCTTCCCGCCGGTGCGGCGCAACGGGGTGGTCAGGCGATCGGGGTGGTGGATGCGCTCGGCGTAGCGCGCGACCTTGCTGCACACGACGCCGGCGGTATAGGTGTTGTCCCGCGCCCCGCGCACCTTGCCGATGAGCCGGTCGCCGAGCCGCTCGACTTCGAGCGCGCAGGTGGACGGGCAGTCGTGGGGGCAGGCGCTGTATCGAATCTCCGGCTGTGCGGCCATCGTCGGTGCTCCTTCGAATGTACCGGCGGCTCGGCGCCGTATCGTCGACCCTCCCCGAGCGTGGGTCGCCGAGCAGGACGATTCACGTCATACACCAGCGCGGTGCAAATGAACAGCAGGGAACCTCCTGCTCCGAGGGGGCGACCGCTGGCGCGATCGCTTGGCGATTCCGCTGTGCGGAATCGCGGATGGACGGTGAACCCGTCTTGTTCGTGGCGGGTCGGGGAATGCCGAACGAAGTGTACATAACTCGTTGATTTCATGCAGGCTGATCGGGAACCCGGGTTTTGGCGCCATACCCTTCGATTGCGTGGCGGACGTCGTGGCGGGAATACCGGAAGTGGACCCCGATGATTGGACAGGCAGATACGTGCCCCTCCGCCCCCTGTGGTTCCCCGCTTCACGCTGCCTTCGGTCATGAATCGCTGCCAGCATACGTGGACGGCCCGGGCATCGGCGGGGTGCGACCGCCGGCTCACGTGGACGGTCCGGGCGCCGGCGTTCTCCGCAACGGCGGACGCACGCCATAGGTGAGCCATCGCCAGGCCCACTCGGCCGGTCCGAAGCGGAAGCGGCGCAGCCAGAGCGGCGAGGCGACGAGCTGCACCGCCCACACCGCGGCCACCACGCCGGTCTGCCCGACGCGATCCACGGACCCGAACCAGCCGAGGCCATGGCCGTAGAAGATCGTGGTGCAGAGGACCGTTTGCAGCAGGTAGTTGGTCAGCGCCGTCCGGCCCACGGCCGCCAACGGACGGGTCAGGCCGCAAAGCGCCGCCGTCCGGCAGGCCAGCATGACCACGCCGACATGGGCGAGGCCGACCGCGATGCTTGGCCAGTAGAGGAGCTGCGCACCCACGAAGAACGACCAGACCGGCCATCCGTACGCGAAATCGAGGGCGATGCCCCAGGCCTGGAGCGGAAGGCCGACCGCGACCCCCGCCGCGATCAGCGCCGCGTAGAAGCGCGCCGGACGTTGCGCGCCGAACACGCCGTACCGGAAGAGCGCCATCCCGATCAGCATGAGCCCCCCGGCACGCCATACCCCCCACGCCGCCAGGATGTACGTCTCGAACTCGAGCGCCCCCGCCGACCGGACGGGCTGCTGGTCGAGCCAGCCGCCGCGCCAGGCGGCGAGCTCCTCCTCGATCCTCGCCGGCGGCGGCTGCCACGTGCCGGCCGTGAACTCCACGCGCTCGGCCTCCGGCCAGTACGGAAACGACACGCCGGAGGCGACGGAATACGCCGACCCCACCGCGAGCAGTCCCGCTCCCAGCACCAACAGCCGCCCCGGCGGCTGCCGGCGCAACGGGTAGACCAGCATCCCGCAGACGGCGTAGAGGAAGAGGACGTCGCCGGGCCAGAGGAGGTGGGCATGGAGCAGACCGATGACCAGCAGCCATCCCATCCGGCGGTAGTGCACCCGGCGGGCGTCGCCGCGCGCCTCGGCCCGTCCCGCCATCAGGACGATGCCCGCGCCGAAGAGCATCGAGAAGATCGTCATGAACTTCTGGTCGGCCAGCATCCGGCCCGCCACCCAGACGTAGAGGTTCGCCCCTTCGAGGTCGCCGTAGGCGGTCGGATTGAAGTACGCCGCCTGGGGCATCGAGAACGACTGGACGTTCATGAGGAGGATGCCGAGCAGCGCGACGCCGCGCAGGACGTCGATCGCGTCGATGCGCGCGGTCTCGGCAACGGGGCCGGTGTTCCGGCCCTCGGGGGGATCGGTCATGTGGCTCCGGCGGTTGCGGGTCTTGCTCCGGTGTGCGGGCGCCTTGTCCCTGCGCTGCCTCAGTCCGCCGCCCCCGTCTGCCGCCGTGCCCGCAAGCGAACCGTCGCCTCCGCATCCACCTGCCGGCCGCCGGGGACCAGCACCACGCCGTAGTGCTCGCGCGCAGCTTCCGCGGACACCACGCCGTCGCGCACGTCGCGCAGCACCCGTTCGGGATCGCGGTCGAGCGGGTCTCCGAACCCGCCGCCTCCCGGCGACGAGACCACCAGCCGCGCCGGCCCGAGCTCGCGCAGTCCGAACTTCGGGGCCTCGAAATCCGGCCCGTCCTCCGGATACACGTGCATCTCGCCGCCTTCCCCGTCCCGCCCCGACGCGGCCCCGTAGCCGCTGCGGTAGCGCAGCCCCTCGCCCCGGAACGACCACGTGCCCTCGGTGTGGACGTCGATCTCGTACTCGGCGCCGGTGCCCCCGCGCCAGGCTCCCGGCCCTCCCCCGTCGCACCGGAACTCGCAACGCCGGTAGCGCACCGGGTAGAGCTGCTCGTAGACCTCCAGGCTCGGCATCACCAGGCCGCCCAGGGTGCACAGGTGGCCGATCTGGTTGAAGCCGTCCCTTCCGTCCACCGCCCCGGCCCCGGCCGCCGCGAGGCCGTGGTAGAGCACGTAGCGCCGCCCGTCCCCGTGCCGCCCGGTGGTGATGCCGAAGACGTTCTTCGCCCAGCCCGCGCAGGCGCGCTCGGGGCTGGCCGCGCCCAGCGCCTTCCAGCAGGCGTGGATGATCTCGTGGGCGATGAACACGGTGCACATGGTGGTGGCCGCGCCCTCGGTGGCGTTGACGATGCTGCCCTCGGGGGCGATCAGCTCCAGGGCGCGGAAGGTGCCCTCGTTGCGCGGGACGTCGGGCTCGAAGAACGACGCGAACGCGGTGTAGACGCTGGAGCAGGTGTTGGCCCAGGTGCTGTTCTTGAAGCCGCGGATCTGGGGGCTGGATCCGCCCAGGTCCACCCGGGCGCGGTCGCCCGCGATGGTGATGCGCGCCCGCACCGCGACGTCGCAGGACTCGAAGCAGTCGTTGTCGGAGTGGTCGGCGCCCTCGTAGACCCCGTCCGGCAGGGCCGCGAGGGCCGCGCGCATCCGCCGCTCGGCGTGGTCGAGGATGCCGTCGAAGAGGGCCAGCGCCCCATCGACGGACACCTCTTCCGCGAACTCCGCCACGCGCTCGGCGCCGATCCGGGTCGCGCCGAGCATGGCGCGCAAGTCGCCGTCCTGGAGCTCCGGGGTGCGCGAGTTGGCGAGCAGCAGCCGCCACAGGTCGCGGCGGACCTCGCCGCGGGCGACGAGCTTCATGGCGGGGAGCCGCACCCCTTCCTGCCAGGTGTCGCGCGCGAGCGGGTTGTAGGTGCCGGGGGCGCCGCCGCCGATGTCGGACTGGTGCGCCCGGTTGCAGACGAAGGCGACCAGCCGCCCGCCGGCGAACACGGGACGGGCGATCACCCAGTCCGGCAGGTGGTTGCCGCCGGCCTGCCACGGGTCGTTGAGCACGAAGACGTCGCCGGGCTCGATCTCGCCCGCGAAGTCGCGCAGCACCGCGCGCACCGCGAAGCCGCCGCCGCCGGAATGGATGGGGATCCCGTCCGCCTGGGAGACCAGCCAGCCGTCCGCTCCGCACACGAAGCAGGTGAAGTCGTGGGCCTGGCTGAAGATGGGGCTGCGCGCGGTGCGCACCATCACGTCGCCCATCTGCCGGGTGACGTAGTCCAGGCGGTTCTGGGTGAGGGCGAGCTGGACCGGGTCGAGGGCGGCCGGGTCGCCGGAGGTCGAAGGAGGAGCGGCCATCAGCTTGCCGGTTCGTAGCGTTGGACGTCGACTTCACCGGCGCGGGCACGCATCCGGGAGGCATCGTGCCAAGCCTGCATTCGCAGCAGCACGTCCATGCTTACGCCGAATGCCTTCTCGATGCGCAACGCCATCTCCGGCGACAGGGCGGCCTTGCCGTTCAGCAGGGTCGAAAGCGTCGCCCGGCGAACTCCCAGAATCCCGGCTGCTTTCGTCACGTTCAGCCCCAACTCCTCGACGATCTCCGTGCGAATGAAGTCTCCCGGATGCGAAGGGGTCATGCCCACCTTGACGCCGTTGACAGCCATCAGTGGTAGTCCTCCAGGTTCAAGCGGTCGATGCAGCCGTCCTCTTCCTCGAACGTGATCCGCCAATGGCCGGATACCGAAACGCTCCATTCGTTCCGGCGATCGCCCGAGAGCCGGTAGACGCGCCAGCCGCGAGGCGCATCGCAACGAAGCGGTCCGGTTCCCGGGCCAGGATCAGGGCGGTCAGGATCTTGCGCACCCTGTCGATCAGGCCGGGCTGCAGGAACCGGGGGTCGTCGTCCTCTATCAGCCGGCGCAATCCCCTGTGGCGGACGGAGCGGATGATCATACTGCAGAACGTACGGCAACACCGTTCACGCTGTCGGAGTCGTCGGAATCTTCGGGACCATCGAACTCAAGTTTCGGGATTCAAAATACCTTGAATCAGGCGATGGATTCCCGCTTTCGCGGGAATGACGTCATTTCAGCGAGACACGTTACATTTACGCTGGCCGTGGCTGTCTGGCCGTCATTCCCGCGAAAGCGGGAATCCATTTCGGTCAGCGAATCCCGAAACTTGAGTATCGAAGCGTATGAGCAGGTCGCCCGAGGGGAGCACTTCGAGCCGGTCCCCCGGTCCGGCCACCACCGTCGTGGTCCGCTCCTCGACGAGCAACGGACCTTCGAGCCGGTGGCCGGGACGGAGATCGGAGCCGCGGTAGACGGGGGTGGGCACGAAGCCCCGCGGCTCGCCGCGCGGGCCGAAGGCGTATACGTCGCGCACGGATGCCGGCTCGGGGGCGGTGTCGCAGGGTTCGGCCCGAAGCGGCTCCAGCCGCGGCAGCGTCCCGATGCCGACGACGCGCAGCTTGGTGATCTCGACCGTGCTGTCGGGCTGGACGTGGCCGAACCGCCGCTCGTACTCGCGCTCGAACGCGGCGCGGAGCGCCTCCGCTTCCACGCCCGCGGGTATCTCTGATATCCGGACGTCCCACTGCTGGCCCGCGTAGCGCAGATCGGCTTCGCGCTCGAAGCGCATCGCCTCGGAGCCGAACCCGCCGTCCCGCAGCCATGTCCGGGCCTCGGCCTCCAGCGCCGCGTACACCTCTTGCGCCTCGCCCGCCGCATCCGCGTCGAGCGGTACGATGAACACCCGGGCGAAGTCCTGGCCGACGTCCGCGTTGAGCATCCCCAGCGCGCAGAACACCCCCGCGAGCCTCGGCGCCAGCACCCCCCGCGCCCCGAGCCGGCGCCCCACCGCCGCCCCGTGCATCGGCCCCGCGCCGCCGCCGGCCACGAGCACGAAGCGGGCCGGGTCGCGCCCGCGCTCGGTGCTGATCCGCTCCACCGCCTGCAACAGGTTCTGCTCGACCAGGCGGATCACGCCGACCGCCGCCTCCTCCACGCCGAGCCCGAGAGGGTCGCCCACCCGCGTACGCAGCGCGGCCCTGGCCCGTTCGAGGTCGAGCGAGACCGCGCCACCCGCATACGGTCCCGGCGCCAGCCGCCCGAGCACGAGCTGCGCATCGGTCACCGTGGGCTCCTCGCCGCCGCGCCCGTAGGCGGCGGGTCCGGGAACCGCGCCCGCTCCGCGCGGTCCCGCGAACAGCAGTCCCGCCGCATCCGCGCCGGCGATGGTGCCGCCGCCGGCCCCGACGGTGTTGATGTCCACCGACGCCGACACGAGATCGTAGCCGCCGACCTCCAGCCGGTCGGTGATCGCCACCCGCCTGCCCGCGCGCAGCATCACGTCGCAGGACGTGCCGCCGATCTCCATCGTGATCAGATCGTCGATCCCGGTGGCGGAGGCGAGGGAGTCGAGGGCGCCCACCCCGCCCGCCGGCCCCGACAGCACGAGGTTCACCGGACGCACCGCCACCTGCCGGACCGAGATCGCCCGTCCGTTCGATTGCAGCACCAGCAGCTCCGGCCCGAGGCCCAGCGCGCGCAGCCGTTCGTCGAGGGCGTGCAGGTAGCGCACCACCTTGGGGCCGATGTAGGCGTTGACCACGGTGGTGGATCCGCGCTCGTACTCGCCGATGACCGGCACCACCTCGTGGGAGAGCGACACCCACTCGAAGCTTGTCCCCGAATGCTTGAATGGGGGGCCTGTCCCCGAATGCTTGAATCGGGGGCCCGCCCCCGAGTGACGGGATCGGGGACCGCCCCGCCCGCGCAGCACCTCGGCGCAGCGGCGCTCGTGGGCGCCGTTCTCGAAGCTGTGCAGCAGGCAGACCGCGATCGACTCCACTCCCTCGGCCCGGAACGTCTCGATCGCGGCGTCGAGGTCGGCCTCGTCGAGCGGCTCGACCTCCACGCCGCGGGCGTCGATGCGTCCGCCGACCGGCAGGCGCAGGTAGCGCGGCACCAGCACCGGCGGGTACGGGGGGCGGTGGTCGAAGGGGTCCGCCCGGAAGCCGCGCCGGACCTCCAGGAAGTCCCGGAAGCCGCGGGTGACGAGCATCCCGACCCGCGCCCCGCTGCCCTCCAGCACGGTGTTGGTGGCGACGGTGGAGCCGTGCAGGAACAGTGCGCAACCCGCCAGCAGGTCTTCGATGCGCGCCCCGAAGGATCGGGCGGCGTGCTCCAGTGCGTCGAGCACCCCGCGGCTCGGATCGGCGGGCACCGAGGACACCTTGAAGACGTGGAAGCGGCCGCCGGCATCCACCAGCACCATGTCGGTGAAGGTGCCCCCGACGTCGACGGCGATCCGCCAGGGCGACGCCGGAAGAAGTCGGGAAGCGGCGAGTGGATCGGATCGCATCGTGGCTCGGAAGAACGGCGCTGTCTGCCCGCATACCGGGGTCATCGGCCAGCCGCTCCGGGTCCGCAAGACCGTTCGGTACCCCCCGAGAGCCGTTCGGCCGTGTCGGCGTCGAACTTCCGCGCCGAGACCGGATTGCGCACCGGCAAATCGTCCGTCCCGCACCCCCGCACGTCAAGCGACCGGTCATCGGCAATCCCGGCTTCCGCCGGACGCCGCCGCCGTGGCAATTGCCCCTCAATCCCCCGCGCGCTGCCGGGCGATCGCCTCCTCGTAGCCCGCGCGCGCGGCCCGCACCGCCTCGCGCTCGGAGACCTCGGGCACCGGCACGTCCCACCAGTGGCCGCCCGCCTCCGTGGCCGCGGCCGGATCGGTGTCGATCACGATGCAGCAGGAGCGGTCGCGGTCTCGTGCCCGCGCCAGGGCCTGCTCCAGCGCCTCGATGGAATCGGCCTTCTCCGCGACCGCGCCCAGCGCGCGGGCGTGGGCCACGAAATCGACGCGCGGCGGCGTACCAAGGCTCGTGTCGTCGAGGAGGTTGTTGAAGCGCGCGCCTCCCACCGCCGCCTGGAGGCGGTGGATGCAGCCGAAGCCCCGGTTGTCGAGCACCACCACGATGATCTTCACGCCGAGCATCACCGAGGTCGCCAGCTCCGAGTTCATCATCAGGTAGCTGCCGTCCCCGACCATCACCACCACCTCCCGCTCGGGCAGGGCCATCTTCACGCCGAGCCCGCCGGCGATCTCGTAGCCCATGCAGGAGTAGCCGTATTCGAGGTGGTATCCGTTGGGGCGGGTGGCCCGCCAGAGCTTGTGCAGCTCGCCGGGCAGCCCGCCGGCGGCGCAGACCAGCACCGTGTCCGGGCCGGTGCCGCGCTGCACGGCGCCGATCACCTGCGCGTCGCTCGGGAGGCTGTTGCCGCCGGGCGGAGCGGTGGCCGCGTCCACCGCCGCGTTCCATGCGGACCTGGCGGACGTGCGCGCGCCGCCGGCGCCGTCCGGCTCCGGGGCACGCCAATCGCCCAGCCCCTCGGTGAGCGCTTCAAGCCCGGCCCTGGCGTCGCAGACCAGGGGGATGGCGGCGTGCTTGGCCGCGTCGTAGGCCGCGGCGTTGACTTGCAGGATGCGGCGCTCCGGGTGCGCGAACAGCGACCACGAGCCGGTGGTGAAGTCCGTCAGGCGCGTGCCCACGGCGATGATCAGATCCGCATCCGCCGCCGCCGCATTGGCCGCGCTCGACCCGGTGACCCCGAGCGGGCCGAGGTTCAGGGGATGGTCCCAGGCGAGCGCGGACTTGCCGGCCTGGGTCTCCGCCACCGGCAGGCCGTGGGCTTCGACGAACTCCCGCAACGTCTCCGTGGCCTGCGCGTAGTGCACGCCGCCGCCCGCGACGAGCAGGGGCCTTCTTGCGCCGCGGATTGCGTCGAGCGCGGTACGTAGCTCCGCGGTGTCGGGCCGCGGCCGGCGCGGGCGCCGGAGGCGGGGCTCGAAGAAGCGCTCCGGCCAGTCGTGGGCCTGCGCCTGCACGTCCTGGCAGAGCGAGAGGGTGGCCGGCCCGCATTCGGCCGGATCGGTCATCGTGGCGAAGGCGCGGGGCAGGGCGGTGAGGATCTGCTCGGGGCGGGTGATGCGGTCGAAGTAGCGGCTCACCGGCCGGAAGCAGTCGTTGGCGCTCACCGTGCCGTCCCGGAAGTCCTCGATCTGCTGGAGCACCGGGTCGGGGGCGCGGCTCGCGAACACGTCGCCCGGCAGCAGCAGGAGCGGGAGCCGGTTCACGTGCGCGGTGGCGGCGGCGGTCACCAGGTTGGTGGCGCCGGGGCCGATGGAGGTGGTCACGGCCATCGCGCGGCGCCGGTTCGACGCCTTGGCGAAGGCGATGGCGGCGTGGGCCATGCCCTGCTCGTTGTGGCCGCGCCACGTCGGCAGACGGTCGCCGGCGGTGGCCAGCGCCTCGCCGAGGCCGGCCACGTTGCCGTGGCCGAAGATGGCCCATACGCCGGCGATGAAGGGGATCCCCGGCTCGATCTCCTGCGCCGCGAGATAGCGGACCAGGGCCTGCGACGCGGTGAGCTGCACGGTCTTCATGGAGCACCTCGACTCGATGGACGTTTCGATTCGTACCGGTTCACGAGGATACGCCGGAGCATCGCACTTCCACGAATGCGGCGGATATTCTATGTTTATCGAGCCGGCCGGACGCCGCGAATCCGCAAGCCGGATGGAAGCCACCCACAGGAGAGAGAGACCATGATGAAGACCGTACTGAGAGCAGTCGCCACCGCCGTCCTCGTCGCCGCCGCCTCCGTCGCGCAGGCGCAGGGCGAACGCTTCGTCCTGATCAGCCATGCGCCGGATTCGGATAGCTGGTGGAACACCATCAAGAACGCGATCCGGGTCGCCGGCGACCAGATGGACGTGGAGGTCGAGTACCGCAACCCGCCCACCGGGGACCTCGCCGACATGGCGCGGATCGTGGAGCAGGCCGCGGCGTCGAACCCCGAGGGCATCATCGTGACCATCGCGGACTTCGACGTCCTCGAAGGCCCCATCACCAATGCGGTGGACAAGGGGATCCCGGTCGTCACCATCAACTCCGGCACGCACGAGCAGTCGGAGGCGCTCGGCGCCCTGCTGCACGTCGGGCAGCCCGAGTACGACGCCGGATTCGGCGCCGGGAAGCGCAGCAAATCCGAGGGCGTGAAGAAGTTCCTCTGCGTGAACCACTTCATGACCAACCCGGTCTCGGTGGAGCGCTGCCAGGGGTATGCCGACGCGCTCGGGGTGGATCTCGGCAACCAGATGATCGACAGCGGCCAGGACCCGGCCGAGATCAAGAACAAGGTGCTCGCCTGGCTGAACGCCAATCCCGATGCGGATGCGGTCCTCACCCTCGGCCCCACCTCGGCCCATCCGACGCTGGCCGCGCTCGACGACGCCGGGCTCGACGGCGAGATCTACTTCGGGACCTTCGACCTCTCCGGTGAGATCGCGGATGCGATCAAGGACGACGTGATCGCCTTCGCCATCGACCAGCAGCCCTACCTCCAGGGATACCTGCCGGTGGTCATCCTGACCAACCTCGCGCGCTTCGGCGTCCTCCCGTCCGGGCACATCAACTCCGGGCCGGGCTTCGTGACCAAGACGAACATCGAGCAGGTCGAGAAGTACGCCGGCGAGTACCGCTGAGCCGGCCGGACCGGGGCGGGCCGAGCCGGCGGCGGGCCGGTCCGGTCGTGACGGGGCGGGGGCCGTTGCGGCCTCCGCCCCCCTTCCCCGGTCCGGAGGCCCGGCGGGATGCGGTCTCTCGCGCCCTCTCGACGGAGGTGCAGTGCAATGTCCGAATCGACTTCCCACCAGTCCCCGCAAAGCACGTCCGGTCCGGGCGGCGGGGACGAGCGCGTCAAGGAGATGTCTCCGCTGCGCAAGGTGCTGGTGCGTCCCGAGCTCGGGTCCATCTGCGGCGCCGTCCTCGTCTTCGTCTTCTTCCTGCTGGTCGCGTCCGACACCGGGATGTTCTCGGCCGAGGGCGCGATGAACTGGGGCGTGGTGTCCGCCCAGTTCGCGATCATCGCGGTGGGCGCCTGCCTGCTGATGATCGCCGGCGAGTTCGACCTCTCCGTCGGCTCGATGATCGGCTTCGCGGGGATCGTGATCGCGATCCTCTCGGTGCAGTGGGGCTGGCCGATGTGGATCGCCATCCTGTGCGCCTTCGCCGTCGCGATGGCCCTCGGCGCGGTCAACGGATGGCTGGTGATCAGAACCGGCCTGCCGAGCTTCATCGTCACCCTGGCCTTTCTCTACATCCTGCGGGGCCTGACCATCTACCTCTCCATCGCCACCACGCGAAAGACCATCATCGGCGGGGTCAAGGACGCGGCCGAGGGCGACTGGCTGGCCACGCTCTTCGGCGGAACGATCCTCACCGGGCTGTTCCAATGGATGGGCGACCAGGGCTGGATCGACGTCTTCGAGCGCGGGAAGCGGATCGGCCAGCCGGTGGTGGACGGCATCCCGATGATCATGGTGTGGGCGGTGGTGCTGATCGTCGCCGGCCACTTCGTGCTGACCCGCACCCGCTTCGGCAACTGGATCTTCGCGGCCGGCGGGGACGCGGAGGCGGCCCGCTACGTGGGCGTCCCGGTGGACCGGGTGAAGATCCGGATGTTCATGTTCACCGCGTTCTGCGCGACGGTGTTCGCCACCTGCCAGGTGATGGAGTTCGGCTCAGCGGCGGCGGATCGGGGGCTCCTCAAGGAGTTCGAGGCGATCATCTGCGTAGTCATCGGCGGAGCGCTGCTCACCGGCGGCTACGGCTCGGTGGTGGGCGCGGCGCTGGGGGCGCTGATCTTCGGCGTGGTCCAGCAGGGGCTGTTCTTCACCGGGGTCGAGAGCTCCCTGTTCCGGGTCTTCCTGGGGATCATCCTGCTGGTGGCGGTGATCCTGAACACCTACGTGCGGCGCATGATCACGGGGGAACGCTGAGATGGGCGCACCACTGATCGAGATGCGCGACATCGAGAAGCACTTCGGCTCGGTGATCGCCCTGGCCGGGGTGTCCATCACCGTGGACGCGGGCGAGGTCCACTGCCTGCTCGGCGACAACGGGGCGGGCAAGTCCACCTTCATCAAGACCATGGCCGGGGTGCACGAGCCGACCCGGGGGCAGATGTACATGGAGGGCGCCCCGGTGGACTTCCGGAGCCCGCGCGAGGCGATGGAGGCGGGGATCGCCACCGTGTACCAGCATCTCGCGATGATTCCGCTGATGTCGGTCACCCGCAACTTCTGGATGGGCCGCGAGCCCCGCAGGAACGTCGGCCCGCTGCGGCTCATCGACTTCGAGACCGCCAACCGGGTGACCATGGAGGAGATGGCCCGGATGGGGATCCACCTCCGCGGTCCCGACCAGGCGGTGGGCACGCTGTCCGGCGGGGAGCGCCAGACCGTCGCGATCGCCCGCGCCGTCTACTTCGGCGCGAAGGTGCTGATCCTCGACGAGCCGACCTCGGCGCTCGGGGTCCGGCAGACCGCGAACGTGCTGGCCACGACGGACGCGGTGCGCAGGAAGGGGATCGGGGTGGTGTTCATCACCCACAACGTGCGCCACGCGATGGCGGTGGGGGACCGCTTCACGGTGCTCAACCGGGGCCGGACCCTGGGCACCGCGGTGAAGGGCGAGATCTCGCCCGACGAGCTGCAGGACCTGATGGCGGGCGGGCAGGAGCTGGCGGAGCTGGAGTCCTCCCTCGGGGGCACCGTGTAGCGCCTGGACCCGGGGCCTCTATCCGCCGGATCCGGGTCCGAAGGTCGCGTTCGGCGACCACCAGAGGGGGACCTCGATGCGGTCGGAGGTCAACCCCCCGCGTCCCTCCGCCACCGCCCGGGCGGTCTCGTACCCGGACTGGGCGTACCGGACGATGCCGATCCCCACGTCGGTGGTCAGCGAGGCGTCCATCCGCAAGGCCGCCTCCTCCGTGCCGTCCGCGATGATCGTGCAGCCGGTGTGGTGCGACACCCCCATGGTGCCGTTGGACTGGATGGAGACGAGGTCGGCCATGGCCGCGGCGTTCAGCAGGGCGTTGATGAACGGCCAGTCCGCGATCGCGTCCGAACCGTCCTTCATGTCTTCGGTTTCCATGACCGGATTGGCGATGGAGCCGCTGTCGAGGTTGTCCCGCGAGAAGGCCACGGGACCCCTGACCTCCCCGCTGCGAACGAGCTCGTTCACGGCAAGGCCGAATGCCCGGCGCTGGCCGAAGCCGAGGAAGCACACCCGCGCCGGCAGGCCTTCGGTCGGAAGGTGCTTCCGCGCCAGCGGGATCCAGCGCCGGGTGACCGCGCAGTCCGGGAACAGCTCCAGCGCAAGGTCGTCCAGGCGATCCCGATCCGCTTCGTCCCCGGACACACAGGTCCACCGGAACGGACCGCGGCCCAGCTCGAACAGCTTCGGCCGCCAGTACCGCGCCACGAACCCGGGATAACGGAACGCCTCTTCCCTCGACATGCCGGCGTCCACCGCCTCCTTGCGCACGAACGTGCCGTACTCGAACACCTCCGCCCCGGCGTCGAGGAAGCGGTTCATCGCCCTGACCATGCGCACGATGGTCTTGCGGGATTCGGCCAGGTATCCATCCATCGAGCGCTTGCGCAACGCATCGGCCTCTTCGGGGGAATACCCCGAGGGGATCACCGCGAAGGGATCGTGGAACGGGCACATCTCCGTCACGACGTCCGGCACCCACCCCTTCTCCAGCGCTTCCTCGCAGACGTCGACCATGTTGGCGCAGACCACGATCGACAACGGCTTCCCGGCCTCGCAGGCCCCGGCCGCCAGCACGACGGCTTCGTCCAGGTCGCCGGCTTCGACGTCGGCCCACCCATGCTCCAGGCGATCGTCGACGACGCTCCTGCGCGCCTCGACGATGACGGAGACGCCGCCGTGCATGGTCATGGACTTCGGCTGGGAGCGTCCCATGCCGCCCAGGCCGGCGGTGAAGAAGATCCGGCCCCGCAGATCGCCGCCGAACCGTTCCTCGGCGATGCAGGCGAGGGTCTCGAACGTCCCTTCGACGATGCCCTGGCTGCCGATGTACTCCCAGGGGCCGGCGGTGTAGGAGGAGAACGTCGTGAGGTTCCTGTCCATCAATTCGTAGAACCCCGGCCAGGTGGCGCCGATCACGTTGGACAGCCCCATGACCACGCGGGGCGCCAGCCGGCCGGTCCTGAACACCGCCACCGGCATGCCCGCCTGCACCACCAGGGTTTCGTCGTTCGCGAGCGACTTCAGTGCATCGACGATGGCGTGGTAGCTCTCCCAGTTGCGGGCCGCCTTCGCGATGCCGCCGTACACGATGAGCCGGGAAGGGTCCTGGGCGTTCTCCAGATTGTTTTCGAGCATGCGCAGGAGGGTTTCCTGCTTCCAGCCCTTGCAACGCAATACGTCGCCGCGCTGCGCCCTGACTTGCGAGAGAACCTGGGCGCCCACCCTGGATTTCTCCTGTCGGTCCCGGCCGCCGTCACGAGCGACAGCCGCCGCGGGACACACGGCGCCGAAGCTTCGGCCGGAATGCCCCCGGAAAGGCCACGGCTATTCGATCTCCCGGCGCACGAAAGTCAGATCCCCGAACGGATCGGGACCTTGCAACCGCCGGTGCGCTTCCCCGTCGCCTTTCAGGTAGTGGTCGAAAACGGCCCGCACATACCAGTCGCGGACGAGGTGCGGCAGGTACGTCGCGCCGGCATCGCCCGCTTCGGTCCAGCCGAGCGGGTCGCAAGGCGCACCGGAAAAGCTCCGATCCCGGACCTCCTCGCCCACCGCCTTGTGCCGGCCCGAAGGCGACAGGCCGAGGAGCGGGCCGAAGGCGCCTGAAACGGCGAGCGCCACCGCGACGAGGCGTTTCCCGATTTTGCGAGCGAGGGTGATCACGTTTCGTCCCTCGGCGAGATGAACCAGGATGTATCGGGCCGCCGGCGCGAGCTTCCGGGTGTGCGGCACGAGGGAGCGCACCCGCGCTCGTTGCTCCGCCGAACCGGACGGCCCGACCGTACCACGCCGATACTCCGCCACCAATCCGCTGCTCCCTGGCGACCACGGCTCCCGATCATGACGGAGCGGACCATGCCAGCCCTTGTCGCATATCCGATATTCGCCCCTTGTCGCCATTCGCCGACATATGCACAATGTCATCGAACGACGACAAACCGTACAGGCGGTACGAACGTACGGCCCCGCCCTCCGCCTGGAGAGACGCCGCATGCTCATCCGAACGCCCCTCGATCTGGGAGCCGCCATCCGCGACCGTCGGCGGCGGCACGGCTGGAGCCAGCGGGAACTCGCGGAGAAGGTCGGCGCCAGCCGCCAGTGGGTGAACGAGGTCGAGAAGGGGAAGGCTCGAACCGAGATCGGGCTCGCGCTGCGGGCGCTCGACGCCTTGGGCGTCACCCTGTGGCTGGACCGCGACGACCGGACGCACGACGAAGACGGCGGCCTCGACACCGGGGGGATCGACGTCGACGAAATCGTGGACGGCGCGCGAGGCAAGGGGTGATGGCCGCGGATCTGGTCGCGCTGTTCGGAGACGGGCAAGCCGGACGGGTGCGTCGCGACCGGCGAGGGCGACTCTCCTTCCTCTATGACGAGGATTGGCGAAACGCACGCCATGCGCTCCCGCTGTCGATTTCGATGCCTCTTGCCGCAAGCCGCCGACGGGTGAGTTCGACGGCCATGCCGAGAACGAGCACTTCTGCCTGATGCTTGCCCGGCGTCTCGGCTTGCCGGCGGCGGCGTCGCGGGTCATGCACTTCGAGGACGAAGCCGCGATCGTCATCGAGCGGTACGACCGGCGCCGGACGGAACGGGGGCTCGTCCGCGTCCACCAGGAAGACGTCTGCCAGGCGACGGGGACGCCTCCTACCCGGAGGTACGAGAACGAGGGCGGCCCGGGCGCGCGCAAGATCATCGAGCTGCTGCGCGCGTACTCCGGCAGTCGCGAGGAGGACGTCTCCACCTTCGTCGATGCGCTCATCTTCAATTGGCTGATCGCGGGCACCGACGCCCATGCAAAGAACTACTCCTTCCTGATCGGCACGAGAGGTCGCGTCCGGCTGGCCCCACTCTACGACCTCGCCAGCGCCCTGCCCTACGACTACATGGACTTCCAGAAGCTCCGGCTCGCGATGAGGATTGGCCAAAGCTACCGCCTGCGGGATATCGGAGGGCGGGAGTGGCGGCGCTTTGCCGGCGACGTGCGGCTCGACCCGGATGCCGTTCTGCACCGGATAGAGTGTCTCACCGAGCAGATGCCGGATCACGCGGCGGCCGTGTATGGGGAGACGGCATCGCAGGGTCTGCAACATCCCGTCATCGAACGATTGCGCGACCGCGTGACGGAGAGGGCAGCGGCCTGCCGCAGTACCGCGAGGCAGGCGCTGTCCCATGCAGGGGAGGCGTGGCGGTGACGTGTGCCGGCCATGCCGCCGGCGGCTTCGGCAGCGCCCCGCGGGTCGGGCCGATCATTCCACCAACACCGAGTGCTCCGGCCCCGATGCACCACCTCGGCACTTTCGCTATCGGCCTCTCTCGTACGGACCGAGAAAACGCTCGCCGTTGAAATGGATGAGGTGCTCGGGCGCGTCGGCAATCCAGACCTCGGTTTCCCACGCGATCTCCGGCAGGTATCCGCGCATGGCCGCACGATCGAGAAACGCGGTCACGAAGACCAGGCCCGCGGTCGAGCCCGCGAAAAGATCCTCGAGCTGGTTGTGGCGCAACACGTTGACCGGGCCGTGCGACGTGACGGCTTCGATCAGGACCAGCCAGTTGCGCTCGACATGGTGAATGACCACGTCCGGCATCCTGCCGTGGGGATCGATCTCGACGCCGAGCTTCTTCATGTACCGCTCGTCATACACCAAATGCTTCCTGCCCGCATCCCCGACGTAGACCGCGTAACCGCCCGGCGTGAAGCGCGGTGCGAACTCCTGGACGATCTCCTTGACGAGCACGTTCTGTCCGCCCGGTGTGAGTTCGAATCGCCGTCCGTCCGGAAGGATGACCGGTATGCGCTGCATGGCGCGCGCCTGCTCCGCGAGCCGATTGCTCCCCTCGACGGATGCAAGATACGTTGCGAGCGCCCCGTCCCATTCGTCCGTCCCGTAACGCCGGAGAAGCGCGAGGGTGCCGGGCTCGATCCGGTAGACGTTCTTCGGGCTGTTGGTCGGCCGGGAAGGGTCGTCCGGGTTGAGGAGGACGAGCCCCATCTGCACGAACTGGTGCAGGGTGAAGCGCCGGATGGTCTCTCGCGTGTTGGGGGCATACCGCTTCCCGTAGCTCGATGCCATCCAGTCCATGAGCTCGGTGACCCCGCGTAGCGGTGCGCCGGCCTCGCGCCAAGGGGTTGCGGGGCCGAGGTCGAGCAAGCCGAGAAGGGTGAGCGCCGAACGGTCGTTGCGTTGCCCCTTCGGCGCCTTGATGGCCTTCAGAACGGCCCTGGCCGCGTCGACCCTCTCTTTCACTTGTATCGGATCGTCTCCTTCGCCCATCTTGAACACCTCCTGCCTGACCAAGCGGTTGATCTCCTCCTGCGGAGGCAGGATCCCATCCACCTGCCGGCCCAACCGGTCGAGTACGCCGGCAGATGGAAAGCGCAAGGATCGGAGGTCGCCGGCGTTGACCTGGGTGTGGCCGCTGAACTGGCGGAAGTACGCATCGACCGCCGTGCTGTTGAGGAATACCGCGAGCCCCTTGGCCAGGGATTCGGGAAGCCCGGCGTTCCCCCGGTCGAGCCGGGGGCGGGCTCCGCAGTGCAGAACGTTCAGCTTGTTGTCGAATGCCACGCTTTCCGCGCCGATGCGCGCCGGATCGTAGAGCGCGGCGACCACGCGGCGCCGGTCTTCCTTCGCACTGAAGCGGTTGACCAGGACGTACCAGCCGGCGGGAAGCAGGAGGTCGTCGTCGGGGCCGGCGACGGCCAGGGCGTTCGGCTTCGTTCCCGATGCCCTGGGCCAGGCCACGAACCCGCGGGCGCAGTGTCCGGGGAGGATCAGGGGCGCATCTCCCGGCCCCGCGTCGGCGCGCAGGCGCTCCTTCGCCCGGAATCCGACCACGCGCCCCGTCGAGACGAACACGCCGAGTTCGGCGAGCGTATGGGGCAGGCTCCGCATGTTCGCCGCGATCTTCGCGTCGGCCTCGTCCGGCACCACGTGCAGGACACGTTCCGGATCGTGTGGAAGGATCAGCTCGTCCGGCTCGATGGTGCGTTCCAGGAGCCCGTCGTCGGCCGGTCCCGGTGAAGTAGTGATCCTGACCGGGCTCGGGTCGGCGCCCCGGACCCCGTGAAAGATCACGTTCTCCTGCAGCACGCCGTCCTCGGCAAAGGCGGCGTCGCGGGCGTCATAGACGTGGATCCGGCGAAAAGCCAGCTCCCGAGACAGGGCTTGCCGGAACGGCCGGAAGTAGGACCCGTTCATGAAGCTGCGCGGCGTGATCGCCACGAGCTCGCCGCCGCCGGCAAGGAGCTTGAGCGCGAGCCAGACGAAGGCCGAGTAGAGGTTGCTGGTCTCGACACCCGCGGCGCTCAGGCGCGAGCGCTCCGCGCTGTCGCTCCCGAGCTTGCGGTACGGGGGGTTCATGATCGCCACGTGGAATCCCGGACGGCGTTCGGGTTCGAGGAGGTTCTGGTCATCGGCCCAGGCGGCCGCGTCGAGGACGAAGTTCCCCCGGTGATGTTCGCTGCGGAAGGCGACCCCGGCCTTCGCGCATACCGCGCGGCAGTGCTCGAAGGTGCGGTCCAGATCGCCGGCGAGCCGTTCGTCGAGCTCCCAGACGCTCGCGTGCAGGGCGGCGGGTCTGCCGCGCTTGGGCCGGCTGCAAAGCTCGGCCACCGCCGCAGCCGTCAGGATGCCGCTGCCGCCGCCGGGGTCGAGGACCCGCAGTGTCTCGGGCGGCTCGCGCACCTGGAGCATGGACGCCATGAAACGGGCAACACCGATCGGGGTGAAGAATTGACCCAGAGCCGCACGGCGTTTGGAGTCGGCCGCCGACGGCATCCTGGGGTTCGGCCGTTTCGTGAGATCGGGCTGCTCGAGATCGAGGCGCTCCAGGAGGTTCGATGCGGTGACGGCCAGCCAGCCATCCCCGCCCGGTCGTGGGGTGTGGCGGGTGTTCATCCCATTGGCGGTGGTGGAGGCAAGGACAGCCGCCACCCCGTCCGCAGCGGGTTGCAGCAGGCCATCGGCTTCTCTGCTCCGGTCATCGTGATCCGTCCGTCATGCGTCACCGTGCGGCACGCTCCAGCACCTCTTCGGCCCACTGGTTCAGGCTCTTCCCGGAAAGCTCCGCCGCGAGTGCGGCTTTGCGGTGCACTTCAGGGTTGACGCGAAACATCATTCGGCCCGAATAGGGCTTCCGGGGCTTCTTGCCACCCCTGGCGCAGGTATGGAGGTAGTCTTCCACCGCATCATGGAAAGCTTCCTGGAGGGCCTGCACGTTGTCCGCGTGAAAGCCGACACCGTCGCGGATGCCCGCGATCCGGCCAACGAAAATCTCGTCTTCGTCGTCATAGCCGATACGGGCCGAGTAACCCCTGTATGTCATCGTATTCATCATGGCGTAACTCCGAGCAATCCTTGCAAGTCATCGCACTCGTCATGGCGTGACTCCGACAGACCAGTCGTCCGAGACCAGCCCAGTGGCGGTGAGGTCCGATGATAGCGAAGGGTTCCGGGTAGAATCGTCACGATTTCAGCCGTAGTCCGCTTCGTTCGGGAAACCGGGACGCTACGCGACCACAAGGGATGAACAAGAAGGCCCTGAACGAAGCCGGGATCTGCGACAGCTACGTCACCCCGGCAATCACCGGCGCGGGATGGGACGCCCATACGCAGATCCGCCGCGAGTACGGCTTCACGGCCGGCCGGGTCATGGTCCGGGGCAAGGTGGCCGTGCGCGGGGAGAGGAAGCGGGCCGACTACCTCCTGCTCTACCGGCCGAACCTTCCGCTGGCGGTGGTGGAGGCCAAGGACAACCGCCACCCGGTCGGCGGCGGGTTGCCGCAGGCCATCGGCTACGCGGAGGCCCTCGACGTGCCCTTCGTGTTCTCGTCGAACGGCGACGCCTTCCTGTTCCACGACCGCACCGGACGGTCCTCCCCGGTCGAGCGGCAGATCAGCCTGGACGAGTTTCCCTCCCCGGAGGACCTGTGGCGGCGCTACCGGGCCTGGAAGGGGCTCGACGACGAATCCGGCCGGCTCGCCCTCCAACCTTGCTACGAGGACCCCGGCGGCAAGGAGCTCCGCTACTACCAGCGCGCGGCCGTCCAGCGGGCGGTGGAGGCGGTCGCCCGGGGCCGGCGCCGGGTGCTGCTGGTCATGGCCACCGGCACGGGGAAGACCCTCACCGTCTTCCAGATCATCTGGCGGCTGCGGAAGGCGGGGAAGGTCCGGCGGGTGCTGTTCCTCGTGGACCGCAACATCCTCGCCGACCAGACCGTGACCAACGACTTCAAGCCCTTCGGCCCGGTGATGACCAAGGTTCGGGACCGCCATATGGACCCGAGCTACGAGGTCTACCTGGCGCTCTACCAGGCGGTGAGCGGAAGCGAGGAAGAGAAGAACGTCTACCGGCAGTTCAGCCGCGGCTTCTTCGATCTGGTGGTCATCGACGAATGCCACCGGGGCAGCGCCCGCGAGGACAGCGCATGGCGGGAGATCCTCGACTACTTCGAGCCCGCCATCCAGCTCGGCCTGACCGCCACCCCGAAGGAGACCACCGAGGTCAGCACCCTCACCTACTTCGGCGAGCCGGTCTACACGTACTCCCTCAGGCAGGGGGTCGAGGACGGATTCCTCGCGCCCTGGAAGGTCGTGCGCATCGACCTCGACAAGGACTTGCAGGGCTGGCGGCCACCGGCGGGCATGATCGACGACCTCGGCCGGGAGATCGAGGACCGCGTCTACAACCAGCGGGACATGGACCGGGCGCTGGTGCTGAACGAGCGCACCAGGAGGGTGGCCGGGAAGATCGTCGAATACCTCTCGGGAACCGACCCCTGGGGCAAGACCATCGTCTTCTGCGAGAACGTCGACCATGCGGAGCGAATGCGCTCGGCGCTCGTCAACGAGATGGCGAGGTGCCTGCCGGCACGGATCGGCAGCCGTATGCCGACGCGGATCGGCAGCCGCCTGCCGGCGCAGATCGGCAACCGCCTGCCGGCAGAGGCCGGCGACCCCTCGAAGTGCGTCGTCCGCATCACGGGGGACAACGACGAGGGCAAGCGGGCGCTCGACGACTTCATCCATCCCGAGCGGCGCTACCCGGTCATCGCCACCACCTCGAAGCTGCTGACGACCGGCGTGGACGCCAGGACCTGCAAGCTCATCGTGCTCGACCAGCGCATCGAGTCGATGATCGAGTTCAAGCAGATCGTGGGGCGCGGCACCCGCATCCACGAAGACGCGGGCAAGCTCTGGTTCACCGTCATGGACTTCAGGAAGGCCACCGAGCGCTTCGCCGATCCGGCCTTCGACGGGGAGCCGGTCGTCGTCTACGAGCCCGGCGGCGACGAAGTGCCCGTTCCGCCCGACGATGCGGAGGATGGAACGGGCGAGGGCGGGGACAGCATGGGCGACGGGGGCTGGATCGACGACCCCGACGACCCGCCGCCGGGAGGCGCTGTCAGGTACGTCATCAGCGGCGTCCCCGTCCTGGTCGTCGCCGAACGGGTGCAGTACTACGGCAACGACGGCCGGCTCATCACCGAATCGCTCACCGACTACACCCGGGAGGCGGTCAGGGGGAAGTACGCCACGCTTGCGGATTTCCTGCGGCGATGGACCGGGAGCGAGCGGAAGGCGGCGGTGGTCGACGAGCTCCGCGAGCAAGGGGTGATGTTCGAGGAGCTGCACGAAAGGGTCGGGAAGGACCTCGACGCCTTCGACCTCATCTGCCACGTGGTCTACGGCCGGCCCCCGCTCACCCGCCGCGAACGGGCCGAGAACGTGAAGAAGCGGGACGTGTTCGCCAGGTACGGCGCACAGGCCCGCGCCGTGCTCGACGCCCTGCTCGACAAGTACGCCGATGAAGGGCTGACCCCGGCCGAGGACCTTGGCGTCCTTCGCGTGCAACCGCTCTCCGGCCTCGGCACCCCCGTCGAGCTGGTCGGGCGCTTCGGCGGCAAGAAGGAGTACGTCGCCGCCGTCCGCGCGCTCGAAGCCGCCCTGTACGACACCGCCGCGTAGCGCACGGCAACGGCACGCGAGACCCGTTCCATGTCCATGTCCACCACCATCAAGTCCATCCAGGACATCATGCGCAAGGACGTCGGCGTCGATGGCGACGCCCAGCGCATCGGCCAGCTCGTCTGGCTGCTGTTCCTGAAGATCTGGGACGATCGCGAGCAGGAGCTGGCGCTTCTGGAAGACGACTTCGCGTCGCCGCTCGTCAACGTCTCCTGGACCGAGGGCGGAGAGAAGCGCAGCGCCGCGGACCTGCGCTGGAGCGCCTGGGCCGCCGACCCCGAAGGCGTCACCGGCGACCGGCTGCTCGACTTCACCGACCACACCCTGTTCCCCGCCCTCAAGGGCCTGGAGGTCGGCCCTCCGCCGGGCGGGAAGAGCACGCGGGCGAGAAAGGCCGCGCAGGCCCTGCACCGTCGCCGCCGGCTCGTGAAGGGCGTCTTCGAGGACGCCTACCAGTACATGAAATCGGGCACCCTGTTGCGGCAGGTCGTCAACAAGATCCAGACCGGCGTCGACTTCAACGACGCCACCGGCCGGCACCTGTTCGGAGACCTCTACGAGCAGATCCTCAAGGACCTCCAGGGAGCCGGAAACGCCGGGGAGTACTACACGCCCCGGGCCGTCACGCAGTTTGCGGTGGACATGGTCGACCCCCGCCTCGGGGAGTCCGTCCTCGATCCGGCCTGCGGCACGGGCGGCTTCCTCGCCTGTGCCATCGAGCACGTCCGCCGCCGGGACGTGAAGACCCCCGGGCAGGAGGCGCAGCTTCAGGCCAGCATCCGGGGGGTGGAGAAGAAGCCCCTGCCGCACCTGCTGTGCGCGACCAACATGATCGTGCACGGCATCGACGTGCCGGCCGGGATCGTCCACGGCAACACCCTGTCGCGCCCCCTCCGGGACCTCACCATGCGGGATCGCGTGGACGTGGTGCTCACGAATCCGCCCTTCGGCGGCATGGAGGAGGACGGCATCGAGAACAACTTCCCGGCCGAATTCCGCACCCGGGAGACCGCGGACCTCTTCCTGGTCCTGATCGTCGAGCTCCTGAAGCCCGGCGGCCGGGCGGCGGTGGTCCTGCCGGACGGCACCCTGTTCGGCGAGGGGGTGAAGACCCGGCTGAAGGAACGGCTGCTGGCCGAATGCGACCTGCACACCATCGTGCGCCTGCCCAACGGCGTGTTCGCGCCCTACACCGGCATCCGGACCAACGTGCTGTTCTTCGAGAAGGGCCGGCCGACGTCGGAGATCTGGTACTACGAGCACCCCTACCCCGAGGGCTACAAGTCCTACTCCAAGACCAAGCCGATGCGGATCGAGGAATTCGAGCCCGAGAAGGCGTGGTGGCACCACCGCGTGGAGAACGAATTCGCGTGGAAGGTCGGCATCGACCGGGTCCGGGAGCGCGGCTTCAACCTGGACCTCTCGAACCCGAACGCGCCGGGACACGCCCACGAAGATCCCGACGAGTTGCTGGCGCGCTTCGAGAAGGAACGGGATGCGGCGGCGGCCTTGCGGGAGCAGCTTCGGCAGGCGCTGGCGGAAGCGCTGGAACGCACGACATGACGCCCCGCGACTTCATCGCGCACTTCGACACCATCGCGGAGGCGCCGAACGGTATTGCGCGGCTGCGGGAGTTCGTGTTGCGGCTTGCGGTGCGGGGCAGGCTTGTTCCGCAGATCCCCGAAGTTGAACCGGTAGAGCACCTGCTTCGCCAGTTGAAAACGGGGAAGAAGCGACTCCTGGAGGAAGGAGCCATCGCGAAGCCCCGGTATCCGTGTGGGGTGCGTGTCGTGCAGGACCCCTTCGAGATTCCTGCAACATGGACATGGCTTCGCCTGGGTGACGTGGGCGCCATCGTCGGAGGCGGTACTCCGAAAAGCGGTGAACGTTCATTTTGGGCAGACGGAGACGGTGTTCCTTGGCTGACCCCCGCGGACATGCGTTCCCAGGACTCCCGTTACCTCTCCCGCGGCAATCGTGACATTACTTCGGAAGGACTCGAACGTTCCTCTGCGCAGTTGCTACCGGCAAGATCGGTCCTGTTTTCGAGCCGGGCACCTATCGGGCATGTCGGGATCGCGGCAAATCCGCTCAGCACCAATCAGGGCTTCAAATCGTGCGTGCCCTACATCGCGGACATGTCGGAATATCTGTACCTGTTTCTCAAACAGGCTGGTCCGGGGATTAACGAGCAAGCTACCGGTACGACCTTCAAGGAAGTGTCCGGCAAGGAGGTTGCACTCATTCCGATCCCGATTCCGCCCCTCGCCGAGCAACATCGTATCGTCGCAAAAGCCGATGAACTCATGGATTTGCTCGACCGATTGGAAGAAACACGGCGCTGTCGAGAAACCATGCGTACCGGGAGCCGTGATTCAGCGCTCGCAGCCCTTCGCGCTGCCGGCACAGCCGATGAGATCAGGGCCGCTTGGATGCGAATCTCCGCTCGGATGAATGAATTTCTTGTTACTCCTTATGACGTAATCCCTCTGCGTGATCTTGTACTACAGATTGCAGTACAGGGTTATCTTGTCTCTCAAAACCCGAAAGATGAATCGGCTGCCATTCTACTGGAGCGCATCACGGAGAAGAGGAGCATATTGGTCAAGGGCAAGAAGATCAGTAAACCAAAGACGTTGCTCAGGATCACCAGAAACGAAATTTTGGCGGAGGTGCCAAAAGGATGGGAAATTGTAAGATTTGGAGATCTCTTTCTTGAGGTATTTACCGGTCCATTTGGTACTTCACTCAAGAAATCGGAATACATCAGAAACGGCACTCCTGTCATCAACCCACAGAATCTCAAATCAGGCTGTATTGTTCCTTCTCCGGAGATGGCTGTTGGGTCAACAACTCTGGAACGACTCGCTGGTTTTCGAGTTGCAAGGAATGATCTCGTAGTCGCGAGACGTGGGGAAATGGGTAGATGTGCGGTCGTTGGTACGATGGAATCCGGTTGGCTATGTGGAACCGGAAGTATGGTTCTTCGACCTGCGGAAGGCATTTATCCACCCTTTGTAGCGATGTTTCTTCGCAGTCCTTCGACCGTTGATCGACTGTCTGGTGACTCTGTCGGTTCCACGATGAGGAACCTCAATCAAAGAATCATGTTGAATCTGGCTTTTGCTTTGCCTCCTACGGCAGAGCAACAACGAATCGTCGCAAAGGTCGATGAACTCGTGGATTTGCTCAATCGACTGGAAGAGACGAAAAAGCATCGGGGTGCGGCACAGAGATCTTATGTTGATGCTGCTCTTCATTACGTCGCACTATAAGATAAATATTTTTCAGGAAATGACATGGCAACAAGTAAATCACAGCAAGAATTATTAATGCTTCTCAAAGAGAAAGAGAATGCAGGGAAATCTGTCACTCTTGATGAGATCCTGGAATATACAGGATGGAAGAAAAGTACCTTTTATACATATTGGAACAAGGGAAGGTTGAACGAATTTCTGAATGAAATCGGATCAGGTGTTTACACCCCACTAAATGTTTCCGGATTGACGGAAGATGAATTTTCGCGATTATTGTCTCAGAGCACACATCGCCAAGAGATCGGACACATTTGCAAATCTCGTCTCGCTAAGGCACTTCTCAGAAAATCAAGAGATAATATGCTGCTGGCTATAGAATTATACAATCGACCTTCACTGGATAATCGATTGGACAGTTTCGTTCTTTGCTTCTGTGTTGCTTGGGAACAATTGTTGAAGGCCATATTGATCGAGAAAAATGGAGAAAATTCCATATTTAAAAATAAATACAAAAAGAATAAGTTTCGAGAAACCATTTCTCTAAGGGTATGCTTGGATAGGCTATATCAAAAAGATGATCTTGTCAGGAAAAATATAGAATTGATCACTCGCTACAGAGATCAAGCTGTGCACTTGCTGATGCCTGAAATCCAGGGTCAAATTTCCAGATTTTTCCAGTCGGGTATCATGAACTACATTCGAGAATTTGAACATTTCTCGATGCACAAATTTCTTTCCTCATCGCATGCTGGACTATTGAGCTTGGTCGGTGATTTGAAGGATCCAGATAACGCAATTCTCAGAAATCGATATGGCAACCAGATCGGCAGAGAGATCTCTCACATCATAAATGAGCTTACCATTGAGTCGTCAAAATATGATGATGTTAGTTTTGCGATTCCTATAAACGTACGTCTTGTTTTCGCCAAAAACAATGAAGAAGGTGATATAATACTGTCTCAGGCAGATGATGGCATGGAAGGATTGAGAAATGCGATTGTGGTCGAAAAACCCGTAGATAGAGAGAAAACACACCCATATAGACAGAAAACAGCCATTTGCGAAATAAACAAACGTCTAAATGAAAGTGGACAGACCCACATCAACAGTCATGATTTTCAGGCTATAGTTCACAAATTGAAATGGAAGAATGCAAACAATAGACAGCACTATATGAGCAAGAATCCAGAATATCATTACTATTCTGAATACGCTGTAAATGAAATCGTTGAAAATATAACGAGCGACGTTTCATTTGTATCTCTATGTAGAGATAGTTACCGTAATTAGGAAAAAGAAATCTACACGACAACCTTAAGCGGTTCTTTTCTATCCGCCAGCAACAGAAAAGCCACTATGGAGAACAACGAGAGCGCCGCAATCGATGACGGCTGGTCGAAGCCCGGAGACCACCTGACCCTCTATTCCGCATCGTGGGAACTGCGCGATACGGCATTCAGGTTGCACCCTGGAGATGTTTGGTGTCGAAACTCGTCATGAAGGCCACGGCTCCCTCCATCTGCTGGCCAAGGTGGGTATGCGGGGAAAGTTTACCGGACGAGTTTCCTCACAGCGGCGGCGACAAGGAAAATGAAGCCTGCCCCACCGAGCGCCTTGGCGGCCTCTCTGGCCATCGTCAGAGCGATGCGAGACTGAGCCTCATCCCCGAAGAACGCCATGCCTGTGACGAGCGCGGCGAGCGCCAGGACGGAACCGCCCCCGATCATGATCACGAGTCGCGCCAAGCTGCGGGATTTCTCTTTCTGCCGCTCCTCGGCGGCGAGACCCTCCATGTGGTAGTTGTGCTGGCGCTGATCCGCGCTGTCGCTGACCTCCAATGCACGCATGGCGATCCTGTTCCGGTCTTCCTGTACCCCGACACGTCATTCCCGCAAAAGCGGGGATCCAGAGATTTTCATGATTGAAGTGGATTCCCGCTTTTGCGGGAATGACGGCCTGAATCGCCCCGGGAATCCTTCTGGGAAATCGCATGAACTACAATGAAAATCTCGGAAGAGAACTCTGATATGTTCTCGCAATACTGAACGCCGCCGCTTGACGTACACACGGAGGTTTATGCACCAATCGGGATGCTTTCGTTGCCGTGTCTCCACCTTCGTTTCTACTCCAGCTCCATTCTGCCGTACGGATCCCGTTCAACCTCTGTCCCTACCTCCAGCTCGCGCTCCAATCTCCGTTGCTCTCGCGCCGCTTCAGCTTCCGTCAAGATGCCTGCACCCACGTACGCCCGTACCGCTTCAGCGACCGATTCCACCCGTACCACGCCTTTCAAGCGATTGTCCTGCCCCGAACGCCATTGCAGCTTCAATCCTGTTCCGGGCGCCAGATGGACTTCCGGTTTTCCTGCTGGATCTTTCTTCCTCAGTTCTCTCAGCAACGTAATTGCTCCTCGCCAAGCTTCCATCAGTTGCCTGCGCTCTGCTTTCGATGGCATTTTTCCCCGAGGCTCGCGTCGTATCTCTGCGTGTGCCGGGTTCCCCGGAACGGGTCGATCAGTGATGCTCCAGAGTCTGTCTCCGCTCTCGTCTGTCTGGTCTCGGATGATTCTTGCCGTGGTTTTGATTGTGCTTCGCGCTCCGCGGCGTCCTGCGACCCCACCTTGTGCGTACCGGCTTCGATCCACGGACGCGCCGCCCTCTTCTTCTGTCCATTGCAGCTCCCTGCGCTGAAACGCGGTGTCGGGGATCCCCTTGCCCTCCGTCTCTTGTTCTCCGGGCGGCAGCCTGCGTTCCAGTTCCTCGTCGTCCTGGACGGGCCCCGGTGACTCGGATCCGTGCTTCCGCTTCTCCTCCGGAAACTTTTCCCCACGTTTGGCCATCGGTCAGATCTCCTGGCGTACACGATCCAACCATGACATGACCCGGTCCAGCTCCTCCCTCGTCCGATCTTCGAAGATTCCTTCCTCGCTCTCCTCTCGCAGGGTTCGACTGATGTAGTATCCGATCCTGCCGTCCTCTTCTGTGCCTATCTCCACCCGACCGTACTCGCTTCGCCAGATGATGGAGATCTCCCATGCCTCGTCCGCGTACACCTCGTCCGGTTGTTTCCACTCTTCCCGTAGTTCCAGCAGGGCGCCGATCCGCTCCCTGTTCACCCCGATTTGCGCCCTTGCTCCGCCCCTGATTCGTGCTGCCCGCAGTGTGTCTGCATCAATTGTGTCCAATATTTCCCGCGTCGTCTTCGTCTCTCCTCCACTCCCACCCGTGGCGATGCTCCATCCCAGGCCCACTTGCTCCGCCCGTAGTGCCGTTCCGTTTACTCGTTGCTCCTGCTCCCCGTGTCTTCGTTCCCTCGTTGATTCCGGGGCCCAATCCGATCCTTTCCTTGGTGCGATCCCTCCATACTCGACAGCCGGTCGTGCGATGAGCGCATGCCCCGTGCTTCCCGTACTCGCCGTCGTGTTCATGATTGCTCCCTTGCCTCTTCCAATCCGATACGTTGAGCGATCTCCTTTGTGATCAGCGTTCTGAACAGCGCATGGGTCCGGCTGTGCAGGCTGTCATACATGACCCTGCCGTCCCTGTCACTTCCATCGACCGACTGAACGTTTCCGAACGCCCTGTCGAGATGCATCCGAACCTCGTTTCCCCCGAATCCCCAGATCACGGTTGTCACTACCTGGATGGCTGGTTTGACCTCGTTTCCATTCTTCCTGAGTACTGCCCCGACTTGGAATCGTTCCAGGATCCGTTCTCCCTCCGGATCCACGACCCATCCCTGCTCAACGTGCCATTCCTTCGATCGCCTTGCTTGTGGAGGGATCCGGCTCTCCTGGATCGCCAGTTTCGCGTCGTACTCATCATCGGCTCCGTCCCAGAGGAGCAGGTCCTGGTAGGTCAGCTCTGCGCTGCGGAGTTGCCCTAGTGGGTGTCCTTTTCCTAGGGTCGCTCCTACGTTGTTGAAAAGCTCACAGGCTTTTCTCCTTGCGCTCTTCCAGCCGCTGTATTGTGCACATCCAACGGTCACTGTTGGTCCTGCGATCTCCATCCACCACGCGGCCTTGCCTGTGCGCATGAACTCGATGTACTGCGTCGGCGCCAATGGTTTCGGGGCTCCCTCCACGATAGGCATGGGCCCCATTGCGATCTCCATCATTTGAGCCTGTTTCACCATTGGAAGAACGACCTTCCAGTACTTCTCGTACCCTCTGTCGAGATTCGGCCGCTCGTGCTCCGCCATCTCGCCACTCCCTGTGAGTCGGAGGATCACCGTCTCGATAGCGTGGTCTCGATGCAGTGGTGCGAACATGCCTCCTCCTATCTTCTGTGTGCTTGGCGTTTTGGCACAGCTCGGGCTCAGTGGTTTGGCCCTTGCTCGGTCTGGTTCTTCCGCGCATCGTCCTGGTTCGGCAACAACCGCAGCCCCGCCAGCGCCACGGTCAGGTACTCCGGCCGGGGATCCGCGGCGAGGCGTAACCACAGGGCCGTGTGGCGGGTGTCAGGCTGGCCTCGGATCAACAGCCGTAAACACTCCAGCGCAGGATCACGTTCCGGAGCCAGCCTCAATGGCGACAACCAGTGCAACCAAGCGTCCGTGTCCGTACGGATCCGATCCCTGGTCTGCGGCAGATCGAGTAGCTGCAAAGCGACCAATGCATCGCCGACCCGCTTGCCATAGACGGAAAAACCGAGGCGCTGCACCTGGGAGGCATAACCCTCGCGCATGTCGGAAAGCCAGGACCCGAGCGCGTCGTCAAGCCGCGCGCGTTCGTCGGCCAAGCTCGGCGGGAACTGCTGGTACAGCAACTCCGGCACGTCCAGGCGAAGGTCCGAGCCGGCACCCGCACGCCCACTGAAGAGGTCGGCGACGGCCCTATCGGGATCGCGGCGGAAAGCCTCGAACCATGAGTCACTCATGTCCGCCCCTCGAAAAACTCGCCGAAATCCTCGCGGCCGGACGCTTCTCGTAGCGCGAGCAGGTGCAGGTTACGGGCTTCACGCAGTTGGCCGTCGTCCAATCGATGCGGGCGCGTGATCGTCCCCAACCGGTACAAGTGCTCGCGCCGATAGCCGATCGGGCAGGTTCCCCTTCATCACCACCTATGCTTTCATCAAGCGACGGCTAGAGCGAGCCCGTTGAAGGTCGAGGCGCCGCTGATGATGCCGAGGTCTCCCGTGGATGGCAACGTTCGGGGTTCGGCCCGTGGCTGAACGGATCGTTCGATGCTTTCCCGGCCGCTGCCGCTCGTCGCCTGAACAGGCGATCCGTAATCCCCACCTGACCAAGCCGCCGGAGCCAATGCCATGACCACTTCCCACCGCTACGTACCCGCAGACGCCACCGTCCTCGAAGACAGCGTCGTCGGGGCGGGACTGCCGTGGAGCGGCCGAATCGACCGGGGCGAACTCCTGGTGCTCGTCGACCTCGAAGGGCAGCAGGCCATCGACTTCCTCTGCTACAACGCCCACGACCCCCAGGAGCGCTACCACGCGCCCAACACCGTCAAGCTCCAGGGCAACATCTACCTTGGGCCGGGTTCGGTGCTGTGGTCGGTGCGCGCCCGCAAGATGATGACCCTCGTCGAGGACACCTGCGGCGGGCACGACACTATCTTCGGCTGCTGCTCGTTCGAGCTCGACGACGTGCGCTACGGCCGGCGCAACCCCCGCGCCTGCCAGCAGAACTTCGAATCCGAGCTGGCCCGCCACGGGCTCGACGCGACCGCCGTGGTGCCCAACGTCAACTTCTTCATGCGGGTGCCGGTGCAGGCCGACGGGAGCGCCGGGATCGAGGACGGCTGGTCGAAGCCCGGCGACCACGTGACCCTGCGCGCGGAGATGGACGTCCTCGTGGTCATCTCGAACTGCCCGGAGGCGCTGAACCCCGCGACCGGAGCGGGACCCACGCCGGTCCGCGCGATCCGATACCGGCGCTGAGCGCCGGCCGGGGCCGGCGTTGCGGGGAACGGCGCCGCCCCATTCGTCGTCCGGATTGCCGCGACAAGAACGGCAGACATTCAAAAGCCGTTGTTACGCGGCGTGAACGGCGGATGGAACGACGACCTGCCCGTAGAGACGCCGGAGCAGGTCGAGTTGCCCGACCCTCGCCAAGGCGATGAGGGGATCCCGTATCGGAGACGATCGCCCGGGTCACGAGGCGGTACCGGCCTCCTCGTCCAACTCATCGGCCGGATGGTCGGCGGCAGGGATGCCCGTCTCGCCCAGAAGAACCACGAACCCCTTCGCGCTCAGCCCGGCGAGCCTGGCGGCCTGGACGAGGGTCAGATGGCGCTTCTCGAAGAGACGCAACGCCAGCGTGCGGTGGAGGCCGAGCTCGAGGAGCCGCTCGTCGAAATGCTGCAGGCCCACGACGTGGAGCGCCCGGGCGAGACCATCGAGGTGCTGTTCGACGTGCAACGGGCGATCCTCATCGACCCGGAGAGCGAGAGGGTCCTGTGGCGAGGCTGCACCAATGAGATGCGATCATTGGCGCAATCACGCCCAGGGCAGGAGTACGGTCGCGCCGGTGGTCTCCCGCGCCTCGAGCGCCCGATGGGCTTCCGCGGCCCGCGCGAGCGGATGGACGTGGTTGACGGCCGGCCGCACCGCGCCCCGTGCGAGCACGTCGAACAGCTCTTCCGCTCCGCGCTCCAGATCTTCGCGCTTCGCCAAGTAGTGCATGATCGCGGGACGGGTGAGGAAGAGCGACCCGCGCGCGCCGAGCTCGATTACGTCCACCGGATCGGGCGGGCCGGAGGCGTGCCCGTAGCTCGCCATCATGCCGAGCGGGCGCAGGCAGTCGAGCGATCGGCGGAACGTGTCCTTCCCGATGGATTCGTAGACGACGGCGCAGCCTTCGCCGTTCGTCACCTCGCGCACGGTGGCGACGAAGTCCTCCTCCCCGTGGATGACGACGTGGTGGGCGCCGGCCGCGCGCGCCTGCTCCGCCTTCGCCGCCGAGCCCACGGTGCCGATCACGGTCGCCCCGAGGTGCTTCGCCCATTGGCAGAGGAGGAGACCGGTGGCGCCCGCGGCGGCGTGTACGAGCACCACGTCGCCGGACGCCACGCGGCAGGTCCGCCGCACCAGATACTGCACGGTCAGGCCCTTCAGCATCGACGCGGCGAGCACCCGGTCGTCGAGATGGTCGAGCGAGGCAGGCACCTTGAGGAGCTGCGCGGCCGGATAGACGCGCACCTGGCTGTAGGCGCCGTGCGGCGGCAGGGCGTAGGCCACCCGGTCGCCGGGCGCGAATCCGGTGACGCCGGGGCCGGTCTCCTCGACGCGGCCGGCGCCCTCGAAGCCGAGCACCACCGGCAGGGCGGGCACCGGCCAGGGGTGCGGAATGCCCCGGCGGTGGTAGGTGTCTACGAAGTTGACGCCGACCGCTTCGTTGCGCAGCCGCACCTCGCCGGGACCGGGCGCCGGAACCTCGACCGGCTCCCAGCGGAGCACGTCGGGCGCCCCCTTCTCGTGAATCACCACGGCCATCGGCATGTCGCTCTCCCTCCTCTCCGTCAGGCGTCCCGCCCGGGGCGGTGTCCACCCGGCCACGTCCTCCCGGAGGCGGATCCCGAGTTGGACAGGGATGCGATGATACCGATGCGATTGTGCCGGGTGTGTTCCGTCATGATCATGGAAGCCGGCACAGAGGACCGGAAGAATCGGAAGATGAGGCGGAAGCGCGGGAGCCACTCACCGTCGTTCAAGGCGAAAATGGCGGTGACCGCGGTTCGGGACGGATTTCGCGATCCGCGGGGCGGCGTTGCGCGGCGCTCGCCGGCCGGTGGATGACAAGGAGCACCGCCCCGGTCCGTTTCGAGATCGTGCCGGCGGATCGGGCAGGCGCCGGCGTGGGGAGGACAGGCGGCCGATGCACTGCACCACCGGAGATGACGGGAGGGCGCCGGTCCGGTGAGCCTTCGTTTCGATCCCGACCACGCCTTGGCGCTCCTGCGAAGAGGGGTCGGCAACCCGGACGCGGAGTTCCGAGCCGGCCAGCTCGAAGCCGTCGCTCGCGTGGTGGGCGGGACGGGACGCCTGCTCGTGGTGCAGAAGACCGGATGGGGCAAGAGCTTCGTCTATTTCATCGCGACGAAGCTGCTGCGCGAGTCGGGCATGGGACCCGCCCTGCTCGTGAGTCCGTTGCTGGCGCTGATGCGGAACCAGATCGCGGCGGCGGATCGGATGGGTGTGCGGGCGGCGACGATCCATTCCGATAATCGGGATGATTGGCGCGAGGTCGAAGGCGCCGTTCGCCGCGACCAGGTGGACGTCCTGCTCGTCTCCCCGGAGCGGTTCGCGAACGAGCGCTTCCGCAACGAGGTGCTGGCGGAGGTCGCGGACCGGATATCGCTCCTCGTGATCGACGAAGCGCATTGCATCTCGGATTGGGGCCACGACTTCCGGCCCCACTACCGGCTCATCGAACGCATCGTCGACAACCTGCCGCCCAACCTGCGCCTGCTGGCGACGACCGCGACCGCGAACCATCGCGTCATGGACGATCTGGCGGAAATCCTCGGGCCCGACCTCGCGATTTCCCGCGGCGGTCTGGCCCGGCCTTCGCTGGCGTTGCAGACCATCCGGCTTCCGAGCCAGGCCGAGCGGCTCGCCTGGCTGGCGGAACGGCTGCCGGCGCTGCCGGGGAGCGGCATCGTCTACACGTTGACCGTTCGCGACGCCGGCACGGTGGCGGCGTGGCTCCGGTCTCGCGGGCTCGAGGTCGAGTCCTACACGGGCGAGACGGGATCTCGCCGGGGCGAGCTGGAGCAGGCCTTGCTCGACAACAGGCTGAAGGCGCTGGTGGCGACCACGGCCCTGGGGATGGGCTTCGACAAACCGGATCTCGCCTTCGTCATCCACTACCAGACCCCCGGCTCCGTGGTGGCCTACTACCAGCAGGTGGGGCGCGCGGGGCGGGCCCTCGACGCGGCTTACGGCGTGCTGTTGAGCGGCCGGGAAGACACCGGGATCACGGATTACTTCATCGAGAGCGCCTTCCCGGCCCGGCGCGACGTCGAGGCCGTCCTCGCGGCGCTGGAGGCGGCGCCCGAGGGCCTGTCGGTTCGCGGCATCGAAGCGGTGGTCAACGTCAGCCACGGCCGCATCCTGAAGACCCTCCAGCTTCTGTCCCTGGAGTCGCCTGCCCCCATCGCGAAACAGGGTGCGAAATGGCAGTTGACGGCCGCGACCCTGGGCGATGCCTTCTGGGAGCGGGCACGCCGTCTCACGGAGCTGCGGCGGGAGGAGCAGGCGCAGATGCAGGAGTACGTGGGGCTGTCTTCCGGCCACATGGGGTTCCTGATCCGGGCGCTGGACGGCGAGCCGGGTCACTTCCCGCCACCGGACGCGCCGGCCCTGCCCGCCTCGACCGATCCGGCGTGCGTCCGCGAGGCGGTTGCCTTTCTGCGCGGTTCGAGCCTGCCGATCGAG
Organism: Gammaproteobacteria bacterium; assembly: GCA_965204915.1. GTDB lineage: Bacteria > Pseudomonadota > Gammaproteobacteria > HK1 > HK1 > HK1. The sequence goes on from OZ242023.1 coordinate 3,259,689, forward strand.
CCGCGGCGGCGGTGGCCCCCCGGCAAAGTGATCGACCCCGAACACCGGGCGGAGCACGGCAGGGCGCTCTGCGTATGGGGAGACTCCGGTTGGGGGAGCCTGGTGCGCCAGGGCAAGTATCGAGACAACCGCTTTTCCGACGAGCTGGCAGGCGCTTGCGCCGTCCTGGTGCGGGAATGGCGGCCGGACCCTTTTCCGCAGTGGGTCGCCGCCGTTCCCTCATCGCGACGCCCCGAGCTGGTCCCGGACTTCGCGCGGCGTCTCGCGCACGCGCTCCGACTGCCGTTCCGTGAAGCCCTGGCGAAGAAAGAACCGCGGCCCGAGCAGAAGACGATGGAGAACAGCGACAAGCAGGCGCGCAACGTACTCGGCTCGCTGACCATCGACGAAGGTGCAATACTCCCGGGACCGGTGTTGCTGGTGGATGACATGGTGGACTCCGGCTGGACCTTCACGGTCGTTGCCTGGGAGCTTCGTCGAAGGGGCGCCGGCAAGGTATGGCCGCTCGCTCTCGCGGTGGCGGGTGGCGGTTCATGAACGAAGCGCCCTCTCCGAACACCCGGGCGATCCTGCTGCTGACCGCGCCCCTGATCGCCGGCGGACGCGGGCGGGAGGCGGCGCTGCTCACCGCCGGGGAGTACCGGGCTCTCGCCGCTCGTCTGCATTCCATTCAGGCGGAGCCGGCCGATCTGCTGCAGCCGGGTGCGGATTCCTTGATGGACCAGTGCAGCGCCGTGGTCGACAAGGCCCGCCTCGCGGCCCTGCTCGGCCGGGGACTCCTGCTGGGCGACGCCGTCGATCACTGGCGCGCACGGGCGATCTGGGTGGTCAGCCGCGCCGACGGTCCCTATCCCCGGAAGCTCAAGGAACGGCTCAGGCGGGACGCACCGATCCTCCTCTACGGCTGCGGAGAGATCGGGATCGTGGACGGCGGAGCGCTGGCCATCGTGGGCTCGCGCGACGCGGATGAGCCACTGATCCGGTACACGCACGGGGTCGCGGCCCTCGCCGCCCGAGCGGGCCGAGCCGTGGTGTCCGGCGGGGCGCGCGGGGTCGATCGAGCGGCCATGAACGGAGCGCTCGAAGCCGGCGGGAGGGTCGCCGGAGTACTCGCGGGCGACCTCGAACGGACGACGATGCACCGGGAGCATCGGAACCTGCTGCTGGAGGGAAGGCTCGTGCTTCTCTCGTCCTGCGACCCGCGCGCGCGGTTCAACGTGGGACACGCGATGCAGCGGAACAAGGCGATCTACGCTCTGGCGGACGCCGCTCTGGTGGTGGACGCGACCGCGAACAAGGGCGGGACGTGGGCCGGCGCAATCGAGCAGTTGCAGAAGTACCGGGCAGTACCGGTCTACGTGCGCTCGACGGGCGAGAGGTCCGACGGTATCGAGGCCTTGCAACGCGAAGGCGCCAGGCCGTGGCCGAATCCGGACGACGAGGACGGGATGGCGGAAGCACTCGATGCTCCGTTTCACGCGGAGGCTCCCCGGTCATGCCAAACCGGATTGTTCCCTTCCGCGCAGTCCGAGTCCGGCGGCGCCGGCCCTCCCGCGGCCATGGAACCGGAGATCCGGACCAGCGACGTGGAGCCGGCGGCCCGGATCGGCGATTCACCTCAACCGAACCGCGAATCGGCCACCAACCACGCCGAAGAGATGTATCGGGCAGCGCGGCCCATCATGCTCCGGGTTCTCGCCGAGCCGAAGAACACGAAGGCTGTCGCCGAGGAAACAGGGGTAACGGATGGAACCGCCAAATCATGGATCAGGCGGCTCGTCGAGGAAGGCGCCGTGGAGAAGCAGACCAGTCCTGTGCGTTACGTCGCGCGCCAGAAGACGATGTTCGAGAGTCCGTGACCGGTACGGTACTTCGGGCGGCTTCCCGTCTCGACGAGCGTATATCTTGGAATGCACGCCCTTCACTCCGGGAGCCCACCGTGACCACGACCATCTACTCCGCGCGCCGGATCCTCACCATGAACCCCCGCCGCCCCGTGGCGACCCACGTCGCGGTGCGGGACGGCCACGTCCTCGGGGCCGGCGCGCTGGACGAGCTCGCCGGCTGGGGCGAGTACGAGCTCGACGAGCGCTTCGCCGGCAAGGTCCTCATGCCGGGGTTCGTCGAAGGGCACTGCCATAGCTGGGAGGGCAGCGCCTGGGAGGACACCTACCTCGGCTTCTTCGACCGGACCGCGCCGGACGGCGTCCTCCACTCCGGGCTGAAGAGCATCGACGAAGTCGTGGAGCGGTTCCGGGCCGCTGCGGCATCGGCCGTGGCGGATGCCGCGGCCGAGACCGGACCCGGACTCGCACACGGAGCCGGGAAGTCCCGCTCCGGCGGCCCCGGCGGCCCCGGTGTCCCCGGCGGCTCTGGCGGAGCCGGTGGTTCAGCCGGCCTCGGCGGAGCCGGTGAAGCCGGTGGACCCAACGGCTCCGGTGGCAGAGCGGGCGCCCCCGGCGTCCCCAGCGCCCCCGACCCCTCCGGCGAACCCGGCCGGTCCGGCGAGGCGGTGATGGGCTGGGGGTTCGATCCCATCTTCTTCGGCGGCCGGCGCATGGTCGCGGCGGATCTCGACCGGGTGTCGGCGACGCGCCCGGTGATCGTGATGCACCAGAGCGGGCACATCGTCAACGTGAACTCCGAGGCGTTGCGCCGGGCCGGCATCACCCGCGACACGCAGGTACAGGGCCTGGTCCGGGACGCGGCCGGGGCGCCGACCGGCGAGCTCCAGGGTCCGGCGCTGCGGTCCATCGTCTACCGCGCCGCCGGCAGGGATCGCTTCCTCGACATGGGCCGGGGCGACTCCCTGTGGCGCTTCGCCGCGAGCGCCCGGCGCGCGGGCGTGACCACCGCCACGGATCTGGCGAACGAGCTGCCGGAGGAGACGGTCGCGAGCCAGATCGCGGCCACCGCGAACGAGGACTTCCCGCTTCGCATCGTCCCCGCCTTCTTCGCCGCCGCCCGGCCGGCGGACGAGGGCGTGGCATGGGTGAAGTCGCTGATTCCGCGAAGCCACGAGCGGCTGCGCTACGGGCTCGTCAAGCTCGTGGTGGACGGCTCCATCCAGGGCTTCACCGCGCGGCTGAAGTGGCCGGGGTACTACAACGGCCACGAGAACGGGCTCTGGTACGTCGAGCCGAACGAGGAGCTGCCGCGCATCCTCGGGACCTTCCACCGGGCCGGGATCCAGGTGCACATCCATACGAACGGCGACGAGGCGACGGAGGCCGCCATCGACGCGATCGAAGCGGTCCTGCGCGGGCATCCCGACGCCGACGCGCGTTTCACCCTCCAGCACTGCCAGATGGCCCACGACGCGCATTTCCGGCGCATGGCGCGGCTCGGGATCTGCGCCAACCTCTTCGCGAACCACCTCTACTACTGGGGCGACCAGCACCATGCGCTGACGATGGGCCCGGAGCGGGCCGGGCGCATGGACGCGGCGGGGAGCGCGAAGCGGCTCGGTGTGCCGTTCTCGATCCACTCCGATGCGCCGGTGACGCACTTGGCGCCCCTGTTCACCGCGTGGTGCGCGGTGAACCGGACCACCGCGAGCGGGCGGGTGCTGGGCGAGGCGGAGCGGCTGACGGTGGCCGACGCGCTGCACGCGATCACCCTCGGGGCGGCGTTCACCCTGAAGCTCGACACCGAGATCGGGTCCATCGAGACCGGAAAGCGGGCGGACTTCGCCATCCTCGAAGACGACCCCCTCGCGATGGACCCGGCGGCGCTCAAGGAGGTCGCGGTCTGGGGCACGGTGGTCGGCGGACGGGTGTTTCCGAACCCGGAGTCGGAGGCCGGATCGGCGGACGCCGCAACCGTCCCGGCGGTTGACCCGGAGCGAGGGCCGTCGTGACCGCCCGGGTCCCGGATATCGCCCCCCCGTCGCCATTGCGGCTGTTCCCACCGCCACCGCTCCGCAGGAATCGGCGACTACCGGCACCTGTGAGCTTCCCCGCATCGTCGAGCGTACGAGCTCGGAGCCTGCGCCGCAGAAAATATCGCGCTTGTGTGGAAGGGACTACGTGCTGCTCCACACCCTGGCCCATCTGCTCGTCGGGTCGCTGTCCATGCCTTGCGGGTATCCGGCCGCGTCCCTCCGCGAACGGATCTTCGAGGTGTCCGGGCCTCATCATCCGGTACCATCCCGCCGATTTGGAGAAGTAGACCGGTCACGATCACATGCACGTCCCGGACCACGACGTCCTCGCCTGCCTTGAACCGACATGAGGCCATGAACGCCATGCGTGACGACATGCCCCCGGACTCCGGGATCGTCTTCGCCCCGGCGCGCGATCTGGCGCGCTGGATCGCCGAACGCAGGCTGGGCGCCGAAGAGCTCATGCACCGGTTCCTTGCACGTATCGAGGCGGTGAATCCCACCGTCAACGCGATCGTCACCCTGCTGCCCGAAGCCGCCCTCGACGGGGCGCGGGCGGCGGACGCCGCCCTGGCCCGAGGCGAGCCGACGGGACCGCTCCACGGGCTGCCGATCGCGGTCAAGGACCTCACCCTGACCCGCGGCATCCGCACCACGTTCGGCTCGCCGATCCACCGCGACTTCGTACCCGAGGAAGACGAGCTCTACGTCGAACGTCTCAAGGCGGCCGGCGCGATCGTCATCGGCAAGACCAATACCCCGGAGTTCGGGGCCGGCTCCCAGACCTTCAACCAGGTGTTCGGCGCGACCAGGAACCCCTATGCGACCACCCGCACCTGCGGGGGCAGCAGCGGGGGCGCCGCGGTCTCGGTCGCCTGCGGGATGCTGCCGCTGGCGGACGGGACGGACATGGGCGGATCGCTCCGCAACCCCGCCTCGTGGTCCAACGTGGTCGGCTTCCGCACGTCGCCCGGGAGGGTTCCGGTATGGCCGCGCAAGATGCTCTACAACCCGCTCGGGGTGGCCGGTCCCATCGCCCGCCACGTGGCCGACGCGGCATTGCTCCTCTCCGCGATGGCCGGTCCCGACCGGCGGGCGCCGCTCTCCATCGAGACGCCGGGGAGCCGGTTCCGCGAGCCGCTCGACCGCGACTTCACGGGGACGCGCGTGGCCTGGAGCCCGACCCTCGGCGGCTACCCGGTGGAGCCGGTGGTGTTGGACGTCTGTGCGGCGGCGGCGGCCCGCTTCGGTGAGCTCGGATGCGAGGTCGAGGAGGCGGACCCCGATCTCCGCGATGCCGACGGGATCTTCCGGACCCTGCGGGCGTTCTCCTTCGCCATGGCCCATGAGGAGCACGTCCGGAACCATCGCGAGGCGTTGAAGGACACCGTCATCCGGGACACCGAGAGGGGCCTCGCCCTGGGCGGCATGGACGTCGTGCACGCGGAGGTGAAGCGGGCCGCGCTGCTCGACCGGGTGGTGGGGTTCTTCGACCGCTTCGACTACCTCGTCTGCCCCACCACCCAGGTGCCGCCGTTCTCCATCGACACCGAGTGGGTACGGGAGATCGGCGGCGTGAAGCTCGAAACCTACATCGACTGGATGGCGGCGTGCTACGCGATCACGGTGACCGGCTGCCCGTCGATCTCGGTGCCGGCCGGCTTCACCCCGGACGGGCTTCCGATCGGGATCCAGATCGTCGCGCCGCCGAAGTGCGACTTCGAGGCGCTCCAGCTTGCCCATGCCTACGAGGGCGTCGCCGATTTCGCGGCCCGCCGCCCGCCGCTCTGATGCCGCAAGCCGCTTCCCGTGCAAGTGTGCACTCACACATCAGGCGGCCGAACGGCCGATGCCTCACGCCGGAGCTCCGGCTCGACATGGCCGGAGCCAGGGAGCGAAGGCGTTGGAGTCGAGGCTGTTGGCGCGATGGAATCCTGCGGTCGAGTGGCGGCGTTCGGTATCGTGGGAGCATGTCGGAGCTCTTTCCCCGCCAATCCCGTCTTTCACCGTGCGTTGTCGGATCCCACGATGCACGAAACGCTCGTGATGGTCGGTGAGGAGGCCGGGTACGGCCTCGTCCGACCTCGAGTTTCGGGATTCAAAATGCCTGAATCAGGCGATGGATTCCCGCTTTCGCGGGAATGACGTCATTTCAGCGAGACGCGTTGCTTTCAGGCTGGCCGTCATTCCCGCGAAGCTTGTGCCCGCGAAAGCGGGTAGCGGGAATCCATTTCGGTCAGCGAATCCCGAAACTCGAGGTCCGACGATTCAGCGCCGCTTCGAGGACCTTCCTTGAATCCGTCCCCCCGCCCCCTCACCCTGACGCCGCTCGCGGGCATCCCCATCGTCCGCGAGGGGGACGACGTCGCGGGCCTCGTCGGCGACGCGATCGACGCCGCCGGCATCGTCCCGGCCGACTTCGACGTCGTCGTCGTGACCCAGAAGATCGTCTCCAAGGCGGAAGGGCGCCGCGTGCGGCTCGCGGACGTGGCGCCCTCGCCGCGCGCGGTCGAGCTGGCCGCCTCCCTCGGCAAGGATCCGCGCATGGTGGAGGTCGTGCTCGGAGAGTCGAGCGAGGTCGTCGCCTGCGGCCACGGTGTGTTGATCACCGAACATCGCAGCGGCCACGTCATGGCCAACGCCGGCGTGGACCGGTCGAACGTCGGGGGTTCGGGTGTCGATGAACCGGGAAACGACGTGGAGATCGACGACGAAGCGGCCGTCGAGGAGGCGGTTGCCGGGGAGGCGCCCGCCGGCGAAACCGTGCTCCTGCTGCCGCGCGATCCGGACGCGAGCGCGGCGGCGCTCCATCGCGCCCTCGAAGCGCGCTTCGGATGCCGCCTCGCGGTGGTGGTCGGCGACAGCGTGGGCCGGGCGTGGCGGCACGGGGTGACCGGTATCGCGATCGGCGCGGCGGGGCTGCCCTCGCTCACCGACCTGCGTGGCGCCCCGGACCTCTTCGGCGAGCCGCTGAAGGTGACGCTGACCGGCTTCGCCGACCAGATCGCTTCGGCCGCGAACCTCGTCGCCGGCGAGGCCGACGAGGGGGTTCCGGCGGTCCATGTGCGCGGCCTCTCATGGAACGACGCCCCCGCCCCCGCCCGCGCGCTCGTCCGCGAACGCGAGCACGATCTCTTCCGGTGAACGTCCGGCCCGGAGCCCGATCGGACGTCGTGCCGCTACACCTTCATGTGGAGCTCAAGTTTCGGGATTCGCTGACCGAAATGGATTCCCGCTACCCGCTTTCGCGGGCACAAGCTTCGCGGGAATGACGGCCAGTGTAAAAGTAACGTGTCTCGCTGAAATGACGTCATTCCCGCGAAAGCGGGAATCCATCGCCTGATCCAAGGTATTTTGAATCCCGAAACTTGAGATGTGGAGGAAAATGGGGATCCCCGTTCGAACGTGTTCCTGAACGACCATCATCGCCCCCGCCCTCGAGAGGGCGCATGAGGCATCGACGTGCAACACTCGGCCCCACCCGAAGTGTCCGCGTGACCGCTGCTCCGGAACGCCCGGGACCGTCGATGAACCCCGGCCCGGTGGTGGCGCTGTCCGGCGGCATCGGCGGCGCGAAGCTCGCGCTCGGCCTGTACCGCGTGCTGCCCCCCGATTCGCTCACTGTGATCTGCAACCCGGGCGACGACTTCGACCACCTTGGGCTGCGCATCTGTCCCGATATCGACACCGTCCTCTACACGCTGGCCGGGATCGCCAATCCCGAGACCGGGTGGGGACGGGCGGGCGAGACCTGGACCTTCATGCGGACCCTGGCCGAGCTCGGCGGGGAGATCTGGTTCCAGCTCGGCGACGGCGATCTTGCGCTACATGTCGAACGCACCCGCCGCCTCGCGGCCGGCGAGCCGCTGTCGCACGTCATCGGGGACGTGGCCCGACGTCTGGGTGTGCGCGCGCGGATCGTGCCCGCCTGCGATGCGATGGTGCGCACCCTCGTGCGCACGCCGGACGGGCGGCTGCCGTTCCAGCACTACTTCGTGCGCGACCGGTGCGAGCCGGCGGTCACCGGCTTCGACTTCGAGGGCGCCGGAGACGCGCGCCCGTGCGGGGCGGCGCTCGAAGCGCTGGCCGATCCCTCGTTGCGATGCGTGGTCGTGTGTCCGTCCAACCCCTTCATCAGCATCGACCCGATCCTCGCGGTGCCGGGGATGCGCGATGCGGTCCGCGCCGCCGGAGCGCCGGTGATCGGGATCTCACCGATCGTCGGGGGCCGCGCGGTGAAGGGGCCCACCGCAAAGATGATGCGCGAGCTCGGCCTCGACGTCTCGAACCGCGCCATCGAGCGGCATTACGGAGACCTCGTCGACGCCTGGATCATCGATTCGGCGGATGCGGCGGACGCGGCCGGATTCGGCCGGCCGGTGCGCGCAGCCCCGACCCTGATGCGGAGCGACACGGACAAGGACGCCCTCGCGCGGGAGGTGCTGGAGTTCACGGCCGAGCTTTGAGCGAGGCCGGCGGTCCGGGCGGTGGTGACGATTGCGCTGCCCAAGGTAGCTGTGGCGGTTACCCGCCGGGCTCCCTGGGTGAGGAAAACGATACCGACACGAACCTCACCCGGGGACGAAGCCGAGCCGCTTGTCGACCACGTTCACCAGCGGCTCGCCGGCGCGGTAGCGGCGGAAATTCTCGATGAACACCTCCGCCATGTCCGTCTTGCAGTCCCAGGTATCGCCGGACATGTGCGGCGAGACGATCACGTTCTCCATCTCCCAGAGGGGGCTCGCGGCCGGCAGCGGCTCCTCGGCGAAGACGTCGAGGCCCGCGCCGGCGATGACCCCGTTCCCGAGCGCCTCGATCATCGCCGGCTCGTCGACCAGCGCGCCGCGACCGAGGTTGAAGAAGCGCGCGGTGGGCTTCATCGCCGCGAACCGGGCCGCTCCGAACATGCTGCGGGTCTGCGCGGTCAGCGGGGTGATCAGCACCACCCAGTCCGCGGATCCGAGCCGCCGGTCCAGATCCTCGTTGCCGTGCACCCGGCCGAATTCGGGGTCTCCGTCGCGCGCGCTGCGTCCGACGATCTCGACCTCGATGCCGGCCGCCCGCAGGGTGCGCCCGATCGCGCGTCCGATGCTGCCGGCGCCCACCACCAGCGCCCGCGTACCCTCGATCTTCCCGGTGAGCCGGTGCGACCACGTCCGCTCGCGCTGCAACGCTCCGGTGCGGCGGAAGTCCTTGGCGAACGCGAGGATCATGCCGAGCGTGTACTCCGCCATCGGCTGGTCGAACACGCCGCGGAGGTTGGTCAGGGTGACGTCGCTCTCGACGAGGGCCGGGAACAGGGCCGCATCCACCCCGGCGCCACACCACTGGATCCACCGGAGACGGTCCGCGCATTCGAAGGCGTGCCTGACGTCGCTGGCGGCGAATTGCCATCCAAGCAGCACCTCGGCGCCCGGCAGCGTGTCACGGAGCGCGTCGAGGTCGTTCGCGCAACGGAAGGAGGCCGCGGCATCGAGCGCTTCCAGGCCGGGCACTTCGCCGGCGGATTCGACCCCCTGGATGACCACGGTGGTTCGTTCGTTCATCGTTTCGGCTCCGGTCTTCGTCCGGTGGCCGCCGCTGGTGGCGCTCGCCACCCGGCCGCGCAGCGCTCCTCGGGGGAGCGTGCAGTACCCCGAAGCCTGCCGCACCGGCTGCCACGCCGCCGCTGCCGCAGGGGGGTCACCCGTCCGGCCTGCCTCTTCCGCATGGCCGTCAGCATCGATACTCCGGTTCCCCGCCGCCCGCCTCCGCGCCCTCCAGGTTCACGATCTCCGCACTCGTGGTCTCCGTATCCACGGGTTCCGCCCCCGCGGTCTCCGTCCCCCAGGTGCTCGCGTGCAGGGGCGCTTCGATCCGGAACGGACAGGGCGCGGCGAGCACGATCACTCCTTGCGCGTACACCAGGGAGCTGAGGGATTCCTCGAACGACCCCAGGTTGGGCAGTGCATGGGCCGCAAGATCGGCACGTATCTCGATCTCGGGGTCGGCCGCGGCGACCATCCGGGTGACCTTGAGCTCGACCGTGGCGAGGTCCGCCACCCTTCCCTCGGCGGGCTGCTCGAAGCGGCCCCTCGTCTCCCCCGCAATCACCACCGCGCCACCGAGCCCGGTGTAGCGCATCCGCAACGCGGCCTGATGTCCGCTCCGGCCCGCGCGGGGGGCCGAGCCTCTGAGCAACACGATGAGCCGGGACTCGCCTTCACCCCCGAAACGGTAGCGGAGCCTCATGGTGATCTCGACCGGCATCTTCCCCCGCCACGCGCCGCCCAATCGAAGTTGTTCGATGATCACGGAGGTGGAGTCGCGCCCACCGTAGCCCACGTCGCGGATCGCCCCGCCGCCCGCCGTGGCGGCGAGGATGCCGCGCCCGAGGTCCGCCCGTGCCTCGGAGAAGCTGGGCAGGAATCGACCGTTCGCGTCGTCGAGCATGGCGCTCTCGGCGCAGGAATCGCCGGTGGTGGCGGAGGACAGCTTGTGGATGCCCTTGCAGGTGACGCGATACACGCCCGCCCCTGCCGTTGACGCGGCCAGCGTCCCCGCCAGCAGGAGCACGGCGGACACCCGAAACACCGGGAACCGGCAGTGTCTCAGCTTCAGCCTCCCTCTGCGGATGGGCGGAGGCGCAACCCGACAGCGCCCGCCCCCGTCGTGCCGGGGGCGCCGCCGCATACCCCTGGTCCGGCGGCGCCGCGCAGTCCCGCATGACCGGAAAAGGGCCGCCGCACGCGCGGCGGCCCTCGCTGGAACGGCGATCCGGTCGCGGCTCAGGACATCAGGTATCCCCACTCGTGGATGCGGAAGCCGTCGCCCTCGCCGACCGGATGCTTGCGGTGGCCGCCGAGCTTCATGGACCTCGCATCGAGCCAGTGGGTGAACAGCGGGATGATGGAGCCGCCTTCGTCCCACATGAGCTGCTGCGCCTCGCAGTAGATCTCCCTGCGCTCCGGCCCGTCCTTGGTGCCCCTCGCCATCTCGATGAGCTTGTCGAACCTCTCGTTTCTCCAGAACGCCTCGTTCCACTTCGCCTGGGAGAGGTAGGCCAGCGAGAAACGCAGGTCCGCGGTGGGGCGCGGCATCCAGTTCGATCCGACGATGGGGTAGTCGGGCTTCAGCCAGATGTTCGACCAGTAGCCGTCCACCGGCTCGCGGATGAAGTTGAGGTCGAAGCCGATCTTCGCGGCGTTCTCCTTCATCATGAGCGCCATGTCGATCGACTGCACGCCGCCCGCGGCCTCGGAGGTGTGGAAGTTGACGGCGCCGCCGTCCATCCCCGCCTTCTTCAGGTGGAACTTCGCCTTGTCGAGGTCGACGTCGCGCTGCGGGATCTCGGGGCAGTGGTACGGGTCCAGCTCGGAGATGGGGGTGTCGTTGCCCATCAGCCCATAGCCCTTCTGGATGTTGTCCAGCACCGCCTGGCGGTCGATCAGCAGGCGCATCGCCTGGCGGAAGTCGCGGTTGCTGGTAGGCGCCCGCTCCGAGTTCATCGCGAACGTCAGGTGGCGGCTCGACGGGGAGTTCGCCATCGTGGTGCCCGGCGCCCCCTCGATGATCGGGATCGACTTCGGATCGACGCGCACCGTGATGTGGATGTCGCCGGCGAGGAGCGCGTTGACCCGCGCCGCGGTGTCCCCGATGCCGAAGCTCTCCACCTCGTCCACGTGGGGATAGCCCTCGTGGTGGTAGTTCGGGTTCTTCTTCGCGAGCATCCCGACCCCGGGCCGGAAGCTGTCGAGGACGAACGGGCCGGTGCCGACGAGGTTGTCGAAGTCCTCGAAGCCGTCCGGCACCACCACCGCGTGCATGTCGCCGAGGTACATCGGGAAGTCGGCGTTCGGCGCCTCCAGGTCGATGACGAGCCAGTCGCCGTCCGCCTTCATGTCCGTGATGACGTTCAACCACGCCTTGATGATCGAGTCGGACTTGTCGCCGCGATGGCGGTTCAGGGTGTAGATGCAGTCCTGGACGGTCAGCGGTTTGCCGTTGTGGAACTCGACCCCCTTGCGGATCTTGAACCGCCACGTCTTCAGGTCGTCCGATGCGTTCCACTCGGTAGCGAGGTCCGGCTCCGCCGTGAGCTTCGTCGAGTAGCGGATGATGGGGCTGCAGATCTGGTACGCCCGCATGAAGTCGAGCGAGGTGGTCACCCGGTTCGGGTTCAGGGTGTCGTTCGCGCTGTGGGTGTACCAGCCGACCCGCATCCGGCCTCCCTTGACCGGGGTGTCGGCCAGCACCGAATCCGACGCGGCAAGCAGGGAGGTGGCGGCGGTCGCCGCGACCCCGACCGCGCCCAGTCGTCCCGCGAATTCGCGGCGGGAGATCCGGCGGGCCTCGTACTCCTTCCGGTAGTACTGGATGTACTGGTTCATTGTTGGAATCCCTCCTTCCTTGTCCGAGGAGTTTTCATCAGGCCGATCAGAGGTGGTGAATCATCGCCGGGGCGCCCGACGACGCCCTCGTTGCAGCGGCTCCGAAGCTGGAACCGGGGGGTGTCAACGGCCCCGGACGCTGGCCTGACGTCCCGAGACTAACAACCTTGCCGGCGGGTGTCACGGACCGCCGGCGGACTCAGGCATGGCCCGCCGGCGCCTCCAGGAGCTCGTCCACTTCGCGGTGGCAGGCAATCCGGTGATCCTGCTCCAGGCGGTGCACCGGGGGTTCCTCCACGTCGCAGGTGCCCGGAATCATGAGGGGACAGCGGGTATGGAACGGGCAGCCGGTGAGGCCGATGTTCACCACGTCGGCCATGGCCTGCTCGGCTTCGCGGGTTGCGCGGTGGTCTTCGAGCCAGCCGGTGCGCATCTCCGGCACGGAGCTCAGCAGCAGCCGCGTGTAGGGGTGGTGCGGCGGCGAGAGGATGCGGCGGGTCGGACCCTGCTCGGCGACGCGGCCCGCGTAGAGCACCACGATGCGGTTCGCGAACGAGGCCACCGTCGAGAGGTCGTGGCTGATGAACACGAAGGCGGTGTCGAGCCGCTCCTGCAACGATTCGAGCAGCTTGATGACGGCGGCGCCGACCACGGTGTCGAGCGCCGAGGTCACCTCGTCGCAGAGGATGACGTCCGGCTCCGCCGCCAGTGCGCGGGCGAGGTTGACGCGCTGCTTCTCCCCGCCGGAGAGCTCGTGCGGGAAGCGTCCGGCATAGTCCGCCGGCAGCTCCACCATGTTCAGCAGCTCCCCGACCCTCCGGTCGCGTTCCGCGCCGGTCATCCCGAGGTAGAACTCCAGCGGCCGGCCGAGCGCCTGCGCCACCAGCTTCTTCGGGTTGAACGAGACGTCCGGCATCTGCAGCACGAGCTGGACACGTTGCAGGTCCTTCTTGTCGCGCTGCTTCACGTCGGGGGGGAGGACCTTGCCGTCGAGCCGCACCTCGCCCTCGAACGAGGGGGTGAGGCCGGAGATGACCCGCGCCATCGTGGACTTGCCGCAGCCGGACTCCCCGATGACCCCGACCGCCTGCCCGCGGGGGACGTCGACGTCGACGTCGAAGAGGATCTGCACGCCGGGCCTGCCGCCCCTGACGCCTCCGTACCCTGCATTGACGCCGTGCAGCGACAGCACCGGCGGCTGCCCGCTCGACTCGAGGTCGGCCCCGGGCCCGTTCGCGCGCGGCGGCGGGCGCACCGCCGCCATGAGCTGCCGGGTGTACTCGTGCTCCGGCGCATGGAGGATCTGGTCGGTGTCCCCCTGCTCCATGATCTCGCCGCCGTAGAGCACGATGATGCGATCCGCCATCTGCGCGACCACCGCCAGATCGTGGGTGACGTAGAGCGCGGCGGCGCCGGAATCCCGGATCACGTCCTTGAACGCGGCCAGCACCTCGACTTGCGTGGTGACGTCGATCGCGGTGGTGGGCTCGTCGAACACCAGCAGGTCCGGACCGCACGACATCGCCATCACCGCGAGCAGGCGCTGGAGCTGCCCCCCGCTCACTTGGTGCGGGTACTTGCGGCCGATGCGTTCCGGCTCCGGGAGCCGCATCCGGCCGGCCAGATCGACCATCCGGATCTCGGCCTCGTCCTGCGGCATCGTGCCGTGGACCAGCGGGCCCTCCGCGATCTGGGCGCCGAGGGTGTGGGCGACGTTGAACGCGGCGGCGGCCGACTGCGCAATGTAGGCGATGCGCCGGCCGCGCATGGCGCGCTTCTGGTCGAGCGAGAGGGAGAGCACCGGGCTCCCGTCGAACGACACCTCGCCGCCGGTGAAACGGCAGCCGGGCCGCGCGTAGGCGAGCGAGGACAGCGCGATGGTCGACTTGCCGGCGCCCGACTCGCCGATGAGCGCGAGCACCTCGCCCCGGTGGACCTCCAGCGAGACGCCCTTGACGATGGGCATCCACTCGCCGGTGGGACGCCGGCCCTCCATGTGGAGATCCCCGATCCGGAGCAGAGCGCTCATTTCACCAGCTCGTCCGAGATGTCCTTCTGCGCGCGGGCGAGGTTCCAGTCCACCAGGAAGTTGATCGACAGGGTCACCGTGAAGATGGCCAGCGCCGGCAGGAGGACCGCGGCGGCGCCGACGAAGATGCCGGTCATGTTGTCCTTCACCATCGATCCCCAGTCGGCGTAGGGGGGCTGCACCCCGAGCCCGAGAAAGGAGAGCGCGCTCAGCAGCAGGATCGAGAACGTGTAGCGCAGGCCGAAGTCGGTCGAGAGGGGCACGAACGCGTTGGGCAGGACTTCGTTCCACAGGATCCACCACAGGCTCTCCCCGCGCGCGCGGGCGACCTCCACGAAGTCCTGGGTCATGGTGGTCGCGGCCAGCGCGCGGGAGATGCGGAACACCCGCGTCGCCTCGATGAAGCCGATCGCGCAGACCAGCGCGGTGAGCGAGGTGCCGAAGATCGACACGATGAGCAGCGCCAGCATGATGGTCGGGAACGAGATGAACGCATCGACGATGCGGCTGATGACCGAGTCGGTCCAGCCGCCCGCGATGCCCGCGATGAACCCGGTCACCACGCCGAGGAGGAAGGCGAGGATGGTGGCCACCAGGGCGAGCGAGAGGGTGGTCCGCGCACCGTAGACGAGCCTGGACGCCAGATCCCGCCCGAGGTAGTCCGAGCCGAGCAGCAGCCCCTCGTCCCCGATCGGGGCGAACGAGGTCCCGGTCACGATCGCGCTCTCCGTATGCGGCGCGATGTAGGGGGCGAAGAGGGCGACGAAGAGCCAGAACAGCAGGACCGCGATGCAGACGTAGCCGTAGACCCCCAGCGGCGGGAACCGGAATCCTCGCCGGATCGGGGCCGGCGCCGCGGCTTCGGTGTTCACGTTCATCCGGAACGCCTCCATTCGACGTCTCGGAACGTCGCCTCGGGGAACGGCCCGGTGCGCCTCATTTGGGATGCCTCAGCCGGGGGTTGCTCAAGATGGAGATGACGTCGGCGAGGATGTAGAACCCGATGTAGATCGCACAGAACAGCATGGCGCAGGCCTGCACCACCGGGATGTCGCGGCTCTGCACGCCGTCGACCATCAGCTTGGCCACGCCCGGGAACGAGAAGATCACCTCCACCACCACCACCCCGGTGATGAGGTAGGCGAGGTTGATCGCGATGACGTTGACGATCGGCGCGAATGCGTTGGGCAATGCATGCCACAGCACGATCCGCATCCGCGGCACCCCCTTGAGGATCGCCATCTCGATCGCCGGCGAGGTCATGACGTTGAGCACCGCGCTGCGGGTCATGCGGGTCATGGGCGCGAGCACCGCGAACACCAGGGTCATCACCGGCAGGAACATCGCCCGCGCGATCTGCTGGAAGGTCGGATCCATCGAGAGGTACGACACCGCCGGCACCCAGCGCAGCTCGATCGCGAAGAGCATCACGAGCAGGGTGGCGATGAGGAACTCGGGGCCGGAGATCACCATCAGGGTGCCGATGGTCACCGCGCGGTCGAAGAGCGATCCGGGGTACATCGCGGCGATCAGCCCGAGGCCGAGCGCCAGCGGCACCGCGATGGCCGCGGTCAGGCCGCCGAGGGTGAGGGTGGTCGGCAGGCGGATGCTGATCATCTCGGCGATCGAACGGCCCGTGCCCAGCGCCTCGCCCACCTCGCCCCGCAACAGGCCGCCGAGCCAGTCGAGATAGCGCACGTACGCGGGCCGGTACAGCCCGAGCTCCTCGCGGATGGCGTGCAGGGTCTCCTCGGTGGCGCCCTGCCCGAGGATCGCGTCGGCCACGTCGCCCGGAAGGATCTCGATCCCGAAGAAGACGAGCACCGACATCACCCAGATGGTGACGATTCCCAGCGCGATGCGACGGACGATGAGATTCGCGATCATGCGGCCTCTTTCCTGCTGCTTCCGATGCGGCGGCGAGCTGCCCGGCGGGACGGCCCGCGCCCCCCGGCACTCGTGGCGGGGCTCCGGCGCTCGTGGCGGGTCGCTTCTCCCCGCCTAACTACCGCACTTCACCGGGTTGGGGCAACCGGCGGCGGGTCGTCCCGCGGGCCGTGAAATCGGTCGTGACCGCTCCGGTACACGTGGTTTCGCTCCATCGATCGGATGCGTTTCCCGCGGATGGCGTCCCCCGAACCGGGGGACTTCAGCGGGTACGCACCTCCCCAACCCGGCACAGCCGGAACCAAGCGCCGGTCATGAACCTGGGGTCGGCGCGTCCTGACGGACGCGGGCGTCCCGCCCGTTTTGCCATCCAGCGGGCGTCCCGCCCGGGTCCCAAAGGGACACGCCGATCCCAGGACGCACCGCTCCAGGGAATCCGGCATCGGATGGTCGGAAGTCGGGCGGCGGATGGTTCTTCGTCGTTTTGTCGAAGATTTCATGACTCAAGTTTCGGGATTGCTGACCGAAATGGATTCCCGCTTTCGCGGGAATGACGTCATTTCAGCGAGACGCGCTGCTTTCAGCCTGGCCGTCATTCCCGCGAAAGCGGGAATCCATCGCCTGATTCAGGCATTTTGAATCCCGAAACTTGAGTTCATGAGTAAGGGACTATCCCGTCTCTTCGGCGACGCGCAGGAACTCCCGGATCACGGCCAGGGTGCGGCGCCGCTGGAGGCATACCACGCGCTCGGTGTAGCGCAGGTCCGTGCCGGTGAGCCGCACCGGCCACAGGCGCGGATCGGGCCGCAGCTCCGCCTCGGAGATGAGCCCGATGCCGAGCCCTGCCGCGACCGCCTCCTTGACCGTCTCTCGACTGGTGGTTTCGATGAAGTACTCGGGCTCGATGCCCGCCTCGTCGCAGGCTGCATCGAAACGCCGCCGCATCGTGGAGCCCGCTTCGCGGGCGATGACCGGGCGCCCGTCCATCTCCTCGAACGGCACCGTCTGGCGGCGGCCACGGGCCCAGGGGTGGTCGAGGTTGACGAATGCGATGATGTCGAACCCGCCCAGATCGACCACGTGCAGCGCGCCGTCCTCGACGAGGCTCCCCTGGATCGAGACGTCGCAATGCTCCGCGACGAGGCGTGCCTGCACCTGCGCAGTGCTCGCGATCTCCATCGACACCCGCACCCCCGGAAACCGGCGCCGGAACTCCGCCACCAGCGGCACCGCGATGTAGGGCCCGTCGGCGGCGATGCGCAACATGCCCCGGGTCAGCCGTTCGTGGGCGCGAAGCAGCTCCACCGCGCGGTCCTCGAGCGCGAACAGCTCCCGGGAAATCGCGGCAAGCGAGTGTCCGATCTCGGTCGGCTCGACCCCCCGGCCTCGCCGGCGCAGGAGGGCGACGTCGTAGGTGTGTTCCAGGGCCTTGATGTGGCTCGTCACCGCCGGCTGGGTGACGTAGAGCCGGCGGGCCGCCTCGGTGATGCTGCCGGAGCGGGCAACCGCGTCGAAGGCGCGAAGCTGGACGAGGTTCATGGCACGGCATCCGCGGAGCCGATAATGATTAAATAATACTAATGAATATGATATGAAATTGTAAATTAATTTATGTTTTCGGGGCTGGACAATAACACTCCGAGACAGCCCCGGATTTCCCGGCGCCTTGAATCAGGAGATCGACGCCATGTTCGTAGAAGCAGCTACCCGGGTCGGGTTCGCCTATGCCGTGTCGCTTGCCGCGTTCGTCGTGCTGATGCACGTCGTGGCCTGACGTTGCCGGCGGCTCGCCGGCTCCCTGCATGGCCGGGGAGCCGGCACGGATGGATTGATCCGCGCGGACCCCGGGAATCGGCTCCCCGCGCAACCCCCAACCCGCCTTCCTCTCCAACCGGCGGAGCCGATCAGCCGCGGAGACGCTCGACCATCGCGCGAATGTGTTCCGGCCCGAGCCCGCAACACCCGCCGACCACCCTCACCCCTTCCTCCACCCACCGCGCCGCCGTCGCGGCGAACGCATCGGGCGTCGCCACGTCATGGAACTGCCAGTGTGGCGGCTTGAAGTGCCCGCTGTTCGGCCATGCTCCGAGCGGCGCCTCGCATACGCGCCGCGCACATTCGAGCCCGGGGTCGGTGTCCTCGATCTCCGAATGCATGATGCCGACGAGCGCCTCCCCCCGGCCGGTCACCGCGCGCAAGATCTCCTCGAACGGCATCGGCTCGGCCACCGCCCCTTGGGACAAGAGCGCGCCGGCGTCGCCGACGGCGCAACTGAACCCGGCCCACACCGGCAGCCCCACCGAAAGGGCCGCCTCCAGTGCAGCGGTGCTCCATTCGACGTCACGGAGCATCTCCAGCGCCAGGAGATCGGCGCCGGCCTCGGCGAGCCACGACGCCTGCACGCGAAGCCGCTCCCCGTGCTCGGCCGGCGCGAGACGATTCGCCGAGTGGAATCCGGGCGCCATCAGGGAGAGCGAGCCCGCGACCCAGGCAGGCCCGTCCGCCGCCGCGTCGCGCGCTTCCAGCGCAAGCTCCACCGAGCGGAGGTTGATCTCCCGCGCGCGCTCGCCGAATCCCGCCGCCGCGAGATGATGGGGCGCGGCGGCGTAGGTGTTGGCGATGATCACCTCGGCCCCGGCGCGCAGGTACTCGGCGTGCAGATCGCGGAGGTGATCGGGGTGGGAGAGGGCGGCCAGGCCGCTCCAGGCCTCGTTGTCCATCGGCACCCCCCGGCGCTCCAGCTCGGTGCTGGTCGCGCCGTCGAGAATGATCGGGCGTGGGTCGGCGAATCGGTGGGAGATGTCCGGCATGAGGGTATTCTCGCGGTGGTGGTGCGGCAGGCGCCCAGTCTCATGCGCAAGGCGTCGGCGGGGCGCTCGCACGGCACGATCCCGAGGTCGTCTTCTCGATCGGGCACCCCGGATCCCCGGCCTCCGTACATGCGTCGATCCCCGCGTACCCCTCGGTGCGCTGGATCCGCGTGGGTGGCTCGGGGCTCGATCATATCGTCCCTCGGGGCGCCGGGCGAACCACCGTGACCAATGGCGCCGGCGTACTCGCCCCGTATCTCGCCGAATGACCACCGACACCACCGACCGCGGACGCGCCCCCGGCCCGAGCGCCGCCAGTGACGAGCGCATTGCCTACCCGTTCGACTGGACGGAGGGCGACAGGCCGAGGACCCGGGCGCGCGTGCGCCGCGCATCGGACTCCGTCTGGAGCGCGTGGCGCAGCTACGGGACGGTGACAGCGGCTTTGTAGTGGCGGCTTCAGGCTTTCTCGATTACAACCATACCCGGGAAAATCGAGGTGCTTCGGAATTTCGATTTTCTCTCCGGAGCGCCGTGTAAATGCTTGCGAGTGGCGTCTTTGGCGCCCTGTTCGTCGATGAGTTGCTTGATGAATCCCACCATCCCGTGAGTATGGGATGCCAACGAAGAGGGTGTACGGGTGTGCTCCTCAAGGTCCATGCTCTTGCCGTCAGACCAATCGTCCCAATACCCCGTCCCCCAATCTTCGATGAAGTACAGCCCTCCCGGCTTCAGATGATGGTCGAACAGGTGCCAGAACGATACTTTCGATTCGACCCCGAAATGGCACGCATCGTCTATGACGACGTCAAAGCCGTTCTTTGCCGTCTCCTCCGCAACGCGGGACAGGAACCGGCAATCCGTTTGATTCCCCTCGAAGCAGCGTACTCCGTCCTCACCCGGGAATTGCCTGGCCGTCTCTTCTGGAATTTGAACATCGACACCGGCAATCTTCGCCAAAGGCAGGTAGTCCCTCCAGAATGCAAGGGATCCGCCTCGATGTATTCCAATCTCCATGAGATATATCCGCTTCCATCTCAGAGGCTCCAGAAAGCGGCGGTAGATTTCATAATATCCAGCTACCTTGTCGCTGTCGTAGTCTCCCAACGTAGCGGCATCGAACGAGTCTTTCCTTCTCCATCCCGCGAAGACGCGCCGGACGGAACGGAAGGTGGTGTCTTCGTAGGCCTGCCCGGTCGGGGGCGTGGTGGACGTCCACCAGCTCATGTAACCGGAGGGCAACCCCGTCCCCGCGCTGTTCCGGGCTCGCGCGCGGAGGGTGTACTGTGAGCCGGGCGCGAGCGAGGAATGGGTGAAGACGCGCTCCGTGATGAGCAACCATTCATCACTGCCGCTCCAGTTGATCTCGTAGCCCGTTGCCCCCGCGACCTCGCCAATGGTGACAGTGAGCGAGGATGATGTTGTGGTCGCGCGGAGAGTCGGAGCCTCCGTAATTGCGAGCGCCACCTTCGTCATCGGCCGTACCCCATGCTCATGCGCACTCCCCAATCTTTATCGCCTCCTGAACGGTTACTCGACCGGCAGGACCTCCCGTCCCTCCCCGTCGCGCATCTTCACCTTGACGCTCCGGTACGCCGGCAATTCACGCCGGTACGTCCCGCCCTTCGTCCCCGCATCGTTCCGCCCCGTCACCGTGAAGGTGATGCTCGCGGCCCCCGGATTGGCGATGCGTAGCCAATGGTCGGCAGTATCTTCGTCGCCTGCCAGTGCCTTCGGCATCGCCGGCACGATGGCGATATGGTCACAACGCGGCTCCGCCGGGCACGCTTCCGGCTCCCGGGCTCATGAACGGCCGTTCAACCGCGTTTCCCGCCGATGAGCGCCTCCAGCTCCGCAACCCGCGCTTCCGCCGCTTGTCGCAAGGCGACCTCCCGTTGACGGGCGGCGGCCTCCCGTTCGGCCCGTGCGTGGTCCTCGTCGTGGCCGAGGAGATCCAGGCCCGTCTCCGGGTCACGGAAACGCATCTTCCCGCCCTTCGCCCACAGGTCCAGGCCCAGCGTCTCGCTGGACAGGAACAGCGCCCCGTCCAACGACTCCACCAGCGGCTGGCGCTCATACTCCCCATCCACCAGCCGATACCCCTGCAACGCCGGCTTCAGGTGCTCCCCCATCGGGTCGTACAGCCAGTACTCACCCACCCCCAACCCCGCATACACCCTCCGCTTCGGCCCCACGTCCTCCCGCCACGTGCCCGGCGACGCCACCTCCAGCACGAAGTCCGGCCCCTTGCCCTCCTCCCACACCTTGTAGCTCATCCGCATCCGATCCGGCACCCCGAGCACCACGAACACGTCCGGCGCCACCGACGCCCGCGGGTTCCCCTCCTCGTAGTAGATGAGCAGGTCCCCGGAGACGTACACGTCCCGGCGCCCGGCGTAGCGCACCCGCAACGCGCCGATCCCGTACAGGATGGCGGCGAGCTGGGCGTCATTCTCGGCCAAGGGCCTGCCGTCTGAGCTCGGGTACTCGACCCCGGCGCGCGAGAGGGCGGAAGGAACGGCGGGGGGGAAGGCGGACGGGGCGGGTCGGCGCATGGGCGGTCCCCTCGTGACGGTGGGGCGGCGTTCCCCGGATGCGGCCCTCGCGGGGGCGGGGCGGTATCCTCGGAGCGCGGACGACGGGCAACGGTACCATGCTCATGGGGACGCCCCAAACCGGATTGCAGGGGCGCACGATGGACGAGGACCAACGTTCGCCGAATGGGCGCTCGCCCCGTCGTTCGTAGTATTTCGGCGCGATGTGCAGGGGCGATGTGGACGCGGGCACCGGGCCGTCCGTGACGGTGAACGCACTGGCGGACACGGGGGCGGTTCAGCGGTTCACATGCGCATTCCGCAGCGTATCGGGAGCCGGCTACGGATCGAGTAGAGGGACGCCAAGGAGACCGCCTTGGCGGAGGGGCGCCGGAAGCTCGTTCCATGCGCCGGCCCGAGCGAGCTGCGCTGCCGGGATCGAGTCGGCCTTGCAGGCGCGCTGGTCATGGGAGACGAACCCTTTTGTCGGGAGTCATCCCGACGGAAGGCAAGGCGGATCGGAAGATATAATCCCCCGAACCCCGACCGGCCGTGACTCATGCCGATCCTGCACTGGCTGACCCGAGCGCAAGATGCCCGCGCCGCTATGCATCGAGTATGAAAAACACCTTGAATCAGGCGATGGATTCCCGCTTTCGCGGGGATGACGTCATTTCAGCGAGACACGTTACTTCTACACTGGCCGTGGCCGTCCGGCCGTCATTCCCGCGAAAGCGGGTGGCGGGAATCCATATCGGTCAGCGAATCCCGAAACTCGAGTTCAGCAAATGCCATCGCGACCGCTACGGCGTCCCGCCCCGCGAGGAGCGGCGGCTCGGCCGGCCTCCGGCCCGGCGTCGTGACCGAGGGACGCACCATCGATTCCGGTGAACCATGACCAGACCTTGCCGCGAACGTCCCGCTGAAGCCCGTACCGCCACGCCATCCGTCTCCCCGCTCGCTCCCCGCTTGCCCCGTCCGGGCTCGCGGGACCGGTGGACGTCGCTTCACGGCAGCGCCCGCGGCCTCGCCGTCGCGAGCCTCGCGCGGCAGGCGCGCGCGCCGGTGGTGGTCGTCACCGCGGACAGCCGGACCGCACACCGCCTCGAAGCCGAGCTCGAGTTCTACCTGGACGGCGCAACCGGGCTCCTGCGGTTCCCGGACCGGGAGACCCTGCCCTACGACCTGTTCTCCCCCCACCAGGACATCGTCTCGGAGCGGCTGGACACCGTCGCCAGGCTGCCGTCCCTCGCGTCCGGGGTGCTGGTGACCGCGGTCACCACCGCGATGGGGCGGATCGCGCCCCCCGGCTTCGTCGATGGCCATCGGTTCCGGATCCAGCGCGGCGACCGCCTCGACGTCGATACGTTCCGCCGGCGCCTGGACCGGGCCGGGTACGCCTGCGTGAGCCAGGTGATGGAGCATGGCGAGTACGCGGTGCGCGGCTCGCTGCTCGATCTCTTCCCGATGGGCGCCGGCGCACCGCTTCGCATCGATCTGTTCGACGACGAGATCGAGAGCCTCCGCGCCTTCGACCCCGAGAACCAGCGCTCCACGAGCCGTGTCGAGCGCATCGACCTGCTCCCGGCCCGCGAGTTCCCGACCTCCCCGGATGCGGTGGCGGGGTTCAGGCGCGCATGGCGGCGACGTTTCGAGGGAGACGCCTCGCGATGCCCGATGTATCGCGAGGTCAGCCAGGGGGGGTGGCCGGCGGGCATCGAGTACTACCTGCCCCTGTTCTTCGAGGAGACCGCAACCCTGATGGACTATCTCCCGTCCGGCGCCGTCGTCGTCCTCACCGAAGACGTCCACGATGCGGCGAAGGCGTTCTGGGCGGACACCCGGGATCGGTACGAGAACCGGCGCCACGACCGCGAACGCCCGGTGCTCCCTCCGGGCGAGCTCTTCGTCCCGGTCGAGGAGCTATTCTCGGCGCTGGCGCCGCATCCCCAGGCACGCCTGCACCGCAGCGACGGACACGGGGGCGGCGCCACCGTCACGTTCGCCACGCAAACGCCGCCGGCCTTGCCGATCGACGGGCGGGCGTCCCGGCCAATCGGCTTTCTGCAGGACTTCCTCACCGCGCACGACGGCCAATGCCTCCTCGTGGCCGAGACGCCGGGGCGGCGGGAGATCCTGCTGGAGACCCTGGGCGCGCACGGACTGAAGCCGGAGCTCGTCGGGTCCTGGAGCGCGTTCGTCGAGGGCGGCGCCAGGCTCGCCATGACCGTCGCCGAGCTCGAAGACGGCGCCTGCATCGATACCCCGCCGGTCGCGGTGGTCACGGAATCCCAGCTCTTCGGGGCGCGCGCCGCCCAACGCCGGCGGCGGCGCGGGGGCGGACGCGACCCGGAAGGGCTGGTGCGCGACCTGAACGAGCTCCGGACCGGTGCGCCGGTGGTGCACGAAGCGCATGGCGTCGGGCGCTACGCGGGCCTGGAAGTCCTGACCATCGGCGGCGTGAACGGGGAGTTTCTCCGGATCGACTACGCGGACGGCGACAAGCTGTACGTGCCGGTGGGCTCGCTGCAACTCGTTTCCCGCTACACCGGGGTCGACCCGGAGGCCGCGCCACTGCACAAGCTCGGCAGCCGCCAATGGCAACGCGCCCGGCGGCGTGCGGCCGAGCGGGTGGCCGACGTGGCGGCGGAGCTGCTGGAGGTGCAGGCGCGGCGGGCGAGCCGGCCCGGGGTCGCGTTCGAGGTCGAGCCCGAGTACCTCCGCGGCTTCGAGGCGGCCTTCCCGTTCGAGGAGACGCCGGACCAGGCCGGCGCGATCGAGCGGGTCGTCGCCGACATGCGCAAGGCGGCGCCGATGGACCGCCTGGTATGCGGCGACGTCGGCTTCGGCAAGACCGAGGTCGCGATGCGGGCCGCGTTCATCGCGGTGCAGTCCGGCAAGCAGGTCGCGGTGCTCGTCCCCACCACCCTGCTGGCGCAGCAGCACCACCAGACCTTCGGCGACCGGTTCGCGGACTGGCCGGTACGGATCGAGCAGCTCTCGCGCTTTCGCACCCGCGACGCCCAGGGCGAGGTCGTGCGCGGCCTCGCGAGCGGCGCGGTCGACGTCGTCATCGGCACCCACAAGCTGCTCGACGGCGGCGTCCGGTTCAAGCGCCTGGGGCTGGTGGTCATCGACGAGGAGCATCGTTTCGGGGTGCGCCAGAAGGAGCGGTTCAAGGCGCTGCGGGCCGAGGTCGACGTCCTGACCCTGACCGCGACGCCGATCCCCCGCACCCTCGACATGGCGCTCTCCGGGCTGCGCGACCTCTCGCTGATCGCCACCCCGCCCGCGAAGCGGCTGTCGATCCAGACCTTCGTGCGCAGGTGGGATCCGGGCCTGCTCCGCGAGGCGCTGCAGCGCGAGATCCGCCGCGGGGGGCAGATCTTCTTCGTGCACAACCGGGTCGAGGACATCGAGCGCATCGCCGGCGACGTGCGCAAGCTCGCCCCCGAGGCCGAGGCGAGGGTCGCGCACGGGCAGATGCGCGAGCGCGACCTGGAGCGCACGATGCTCGACTTCTACCACCGCCGGTTCCAGGTGCTCGTGTGCACCACCATCATCGAGACCGGGATCGACATTCCGAACGCCAACACCATCGTGGTCAACCGCGCCGACCGGTTCGGACTGGCCCAGTTGCACCAGCTACGGGGGCGGGTGGGCCGGTCGCACCATCGCGCCTACGCCTACCTCGTCGTGCCGGATCGGCGGGCGATGACCGCCGACGCCATCAAGCGGCTCGAAGCGATCGAATCGTTGGGGGATCTCGGGGTGGGCTTCAACCTCGCCACCCACGACCTGGAGATCCGCGGCGCCGGGGAGCTCCTCGGCGACGAGCAGAGCGGGCAGATCCAGGAGGTCGGCTATTCCCTCTACACCCGCCTGCTCGAACGCGCGGTGGCGGCGTTGCGCGCCGGCAGGGCCCCGGTGCTGGATCGCCCGCTCGACACCGGGGCCGAGATCGACGTGCGCGAGCCGGCCCTGATCCCCGAGGACTACCTGCCCGACGTGCATACCCGCCTCATCATGTACAAGCGGATCGCGGGTGCGCCGAGCGAGGAGGCGCTGGAGGAGATCATGGTGGAGACGATCGACCGGTTCGGACCCGTCCCCCCGCCCGCGCGACTGCTCTTCGACCTCGCCCGGCTCAAGCTCCGGGCCACGCCGCTCGGGGTGCGGAAGATCGAAGCGGGGGCCACCGGCGGTCGCATCGTGTTCCACCCCGAGCCGGACGTCGACCCGGGCAGCGTGATCCGACTCGTCCAGGGTGAGCCCGGCCGGTTCCGGCTCGACGGCGCCGATCGACTGCGTTTCGCGGGTGACTTTCCGGACGCGGCGAGCCGGGTGGAGGCGGTGCGGCGGCTGCTCGACTCACTCGATCACCGGGCGGCTGCATGAGCGCCTCCACGGTCTCCGGCCCGGAATCTTCGACAAGGTGGCGAAGATGATTCGCCGACCGCGCCCGGTTCCGGCTGCGCCGGGTGATGGTGTAATACACTCTCTCGCCACCCTGGACACCGGACACCCGACGCGATGAACCCGGCCTGCACGTCCAAACGGCGGTCAGCCATGGCAGCCGGTGCACCGCACCGGCCGGCGCCACGCCGGTCGGCACCGGCCGGCGCGCACCCTCTGGCGATGCTTGCGCTCGCCATCACGTTCACGGCGGTGCTCGCGATACCCACCGGTGCATCCGCGCGGGCGTTCGTGGTCGAGATCATCGTGTTCGACGATCCGAGCGGCGATGGTCTTCACGCCGAACACTGGTCCGCGGACCCGGGGAAGCCGCCCCTCCAGGACGCGGTCGAGCTCGTGCATTCACGCGAGGGCGGATCGGAGCAAGCCGCTCGCGCGTACCGGCTCGTGGGCCGCTCCGGTTTCGCATTGAGCGGCGTCTGGGACTCGCTCCGGCGCTCGGCGCGTTATCGTCCTTTCCTGCACGTGGGGTGGCGCCAGCCGGGACTCTCGCATGGCGCGGCGCGGCCGGTGCACGTCGGCCCGCATCTCGGCGTGCGCAGGACCGGCGGCCCGGGACCTGAAGGCGGCGAGCGCCCGGCGGTGGACGGCACCGTGAAGGTATCCCTGGCACGCTACCTCCACGTCGCTCTCGACCTGGTGTACAGCCGGCCCGGAAACGACGAAACCGCCACGCCGAACGCGGTTCCGGCCAGGTTCCGCCTCGTATCGGAACGCCGGATGCGCTCCGGCGAGCTGCACTACTTCGACCATCCACTGTTCGGGGTACTGGCGCTGATCAGACCGCTCTAAGGCCCGCCCCGCAGCGGATGGGAGGCTTGACTAATCCCGTCCATCCAGTAGCTTTCAGCGCTCGAACCTCATACGGAGCGGCATCGACCTTCACGGGTCGCCCCCGGCGTCCTTCGCCGCGGGGGGACGGCTCGATCCGGCCGGACGGAACCTCGATGACAGCACTGATCGACGAAGGAGGACGAGCACGATACGGGACGCGGGACATCGCGGGCCTGATCCGGATCTACGAAGCGAGCTACGTGCGCCTCGCGAAGCTGGTTCCCGATCTGCCGGGATGTGATCGGCCGATGATCTCGCGGGTCGCGGGAGCCCTGGACCTCCATCTCGAGATCATCGAGCGCCAGCCGTACACGACGTCGCTGGTGCTGACGTATCGGTTCACCGACCGCGGTAGCTGCGTGTTCGAGCCGAACGCCCGGATCAACGTCTACCATGACGTCCGGGCGGCGGAAGTCGTCTCCCACTGCCGCCGGCGCAAGAGCCACGCGATCCGCCTCTGGACTCCAGGCCGCATGCCCGAGATCGACCGCAAATGGCGGATGAATCGTTTCCTCTTGAAATGGCTCAGGTTCTGCACGTTCCAGGGGCATATCTTCATCCCCGGGATTACCCCCGCGCATGACGGGTTCCCGCCGGCCGCGGCGCTGAACCCCTCCCCCTGCCTGCATCGGCCCCCCGATTGACGGGAGCCCTTGGATCCAGGCGTCGCGGAAGCGTCCCTCGGGTTCAGAGATCGGCGCGGGACGGCACCGGGGGCATCCGCTCGCTCAGCCGGGTCGGCCGCAGTCCGAGCCGATGTTCGTAGATGGCGCGGTAGGCGAAGAACCGCCTGACGTAGCGGCGCGTCTCGGTGAACGGGATGTTGTCGATCCACACCGCGGCTTCGATCTCGCCTTCGGCCGGAAGCCAGCTTCTGACCCGATGAGGACCGGCGTTGTAGGAAGCCGTGGCCAGGGCATGGTGTCCCCCCGTCCTGGAAAGGAGCGATCGGATGTAATGCGTTCCGAGCTCCACGTTGAGGTCGGGCGCCAGAAGCTGGCTCCGGCTGCGCCATTTCCGGCCGATGCGCTTCATCAACGCGCGTCCGGTCCGCGGCATGATCTGCATCAGCCCAAGCGCGCCGGCCGACGATCGGGCGTCGGCGACGAACGCGCTCTCCTGGCGAATGAGGGCATAGACGGTCGCCGGCGACAGGCCGCGGCGGTCGGACGCGGATTCGACGACACCGCGGTAGAGGATCGGAAACCGGAGCTCCAGATCGTCGCGCTCCGGCGTGCCGGCGATGGTGAGGATCGCACGTCCGTGCCAGTCCCGGCACCCGGCGATCCATGACGCGGCCTTGATCTCGTCCTCATCGATCTTGCGGACGAGTGCATGCCATTCCCTTCGGGCCTCGACCCGGCGCCCGAGCGCGAGAAGCTCCAGCGCACGCCGCACGGCCGGCATGGCTGCGACCCGATCGGCGACCTCCGCCGGAACCGCGAGCGGACGATGGTTGAAACGGTATTCCATCCCCAATCGGTCCGCGGCGAGAAATCCATAGTAGTCCCTCTCGAGTGCGAGGGATTCGTAGTCCGCACGCGCCTCGTCCCCCTTGCCGGTCGCCTCCAGCGCCCGCGCGCGCCAGTATCTCCAACGTTCCCGGCCGTGTTCCTCCGCGGGCAGGGAGGCGATGCCTTCGAGGACCTTGCTCCACCGGGAGTGGAGCAACGCGGCCGCGATGCGCCATCGCAGCGCCAGGTCGTCGGCGTGGGCGGCATCGACCCGCCACAGCCAATCGATCGCCCGCGGCTCATGATCGGTCGCGAACGACAACCCGATACGCCGTACGACCCTGGCGCGCGCCGTGGCGCCCAGCCCGGTCCGCTTCTCCACCTCCGCGAGTGCCTCGACCGCAGCCGCCGGGTCGCGGCGTGCCAGCCGTTCGAGCCCATGCACGAGGACCGCCTCCACCTTCGACGGCTCACCGTCGAGCCTGAGCGTGCCGACGCTCCGCGGATCCTTGTGGACCGCGCGCCACGCCGCCGCCAACCGCCGATCGGCCGGATCGAGAAAGCGCTCGAGATAGCGGGCGAGGCGGACGCTGCCGCGGCTCATGGCCAAGCCGATCCGCTCCCACGCCAGCGAGGGGGAGAACCGATCCGATTCGAGCCACACCGCGAACACCGGATCGCATGCCTTCGGGCGGGACTCGCCCGACATCCACAGGCTTCCGGCCGCCGACAGCGCGGCGGATTCGTCTCCCGTCTCCAGCAATGCCCGGGCATGGTGGCATTGCAGATCGACCGAGTCGCCCCCGGGATACCACTCCGCGAACTTGCGCCATTCACGCCGGCCGGCGAGCTGGCGCAGCCACCGCCTCTGGAGCCGGAACGTCACCGGCTCCCCGTCGTAGCGTCTCAGGAACGCCTCGATCTCGGACGCCGCAACGCCCGGCATGCCGGCCCGAAGCCGTGCGAGCTCGACGTACGGGAACAACGGGTGGCCACCGAGCTCGCTCCGCAGCCGTTCCCATGCGCCACGGCTCTTCGGAGGAGAACGCTCCGCTTCGATGAACGCGGAGCGGCCCGCGGCGTCCGGGATCTCGGGGCAGGTGGCGCCGGCGGCCAACCGCGCCAAGCCGATCATCCCCACGATCGCGAGCACGACCAATCCCTGCATCATGGTATTCCCTGCATCATGGAACCCCTCGAATCAGGAGCAGCGACAAGGAGCGCCGGACCGCGGCGCGGCAAGCAGGTTCCTCAGCCGCGGCCAGTCGAACGCCGGTCCGGGATCGGTCTTGCGATGCGGCGCGACGTCGCTGTGTCCGACGATCCGATCCTCGGTAATGGCCGGCCAGCGGTCCATGAGAGCGCGGCACGCCTCACTCAGACGTTCGTACTGGACGGTCTCGTACGGCGTGCAATCCGTACCCTCCAGCTCGATCCCGATGGAGAAGTCGTTGCAGCGGACGCGGTCTTCGAAGCGGGATTCGCCCGCGTGCCAGGCTCGATCGGAGAAGGCGACGAACTGGACGAGCGAGCCGTCGCGCCGGATCAGGAGATGGGCGGATACCCTCAGAGCGGCGATGGTGCGGAAGCAGTCGTGAGCGTCCGGATCGAGCCGGTTGCAGAAGAGCCGCTCGATGTGCGGCCCCCCGAACTCACCGGGCGGCAGGCTGATCCCATGGACGATGATCAGATCGATGCCGCTGCCGGGCGGCCGGGCATCGCGATTCGGTGACGCGACACGGCGGGCGCCGTCGAACCACTCGCCGGCCGGATCGAGGTTCGGCCCCCGGCCGCACCATGCTCGATCCGTATGTGCCGCGCCGTCGCTCACGCGCTTCCCACCGGCGTCAGCCTCCGGCTCCGAGCGTCTTCCAGATCCCGCGGGCGACCGCCCGCCCCTGCTCGAGCTGGGACGGGGTGAGCAGCTCGGCCACCGACTCCCGCAGCTCGGGACCCATCTCGAATCCGCTCGCCGCCGCCACGCCGTACCAGGCATACGCGAGCACGTAATCCCTCTCGACACCATACCCCGCCCGGTACAGATGTCCGATGTTCGCCTGCGCCTCCGCGTTGCCCTGCTCCACGGACCTGCGGAACCAGTCCATGGCCCGGGCGTAGTCCTGCGCCACTCCCCTGCCCTCCGCGTACATCACGCCGAGGCTGAGCTGCGCCCCGGCATCGCCCCGAGCCGCCGCGAGACCGAACCAGTGCACCGCCGCCGCGTCGTCACGGGGTACGCCGACACCCTCCGCATAGAGCTCTCCGAGATTCTTCTCCGCAGCGCGCAGCCCCTTCCCCGCTGCGGATCGGAACAGCGCAACCGCACGGTCGAGATCGTGCTCCACGCCGTGCCCACGCAGATACAGCACCCCGAGTCCATTCTCGCCGCGCGGGTCCCCGCTTCCGGCGAGCGCCTCGAACTCACGGACGGCGGTTTCGAAATCTCCCGCTTCGGCCGCCTGAACCGCCATGTCGAAATCACCGGCGCCGGCGTGCATCGGCACGAGGACGGGGAGCAAGGCGGCGATGGTCCTCGCAAAGCCCGCGAGACCGGCCAGGAAGGAAGCCGCGAAGCCGCGATTCACCGTGGGTCGTCATCCCGGTGCAATGCGCGGATCAATCGAGCGACCGGCGTGTATCGGGGCGGGACAGGTGGGCCGATCTCCAGCCATGCGAAGATGAACGAAGCCGACGATCGCTGCATTCTCCATATCGGGAGGAGCAGTCCGTTCCGCGCATGATCGATTCGGATCCGTTCCCGGCGCCTCCCGGATGGGCCGGGCCTGCACTGGTCGGGGCGAGAGGATTCGAACCTCCGACCACCTGAACCCCATTCAGGTGCGCTACCAGGCTGCGCTACGCCCCGATGGCGTCGAATAGCCGTTCAATTCACCGTTTGAGGAGGACGAGGACTTCTTCGAGCTCCATGCGGAGCTGATGGATGATCTGACGGCTCTGGCTCACGTCGTACTTGGCCTCCTCGCCGGACAGACGCTGGCGGGCGCCTCCGATCGTGAACCCGTACTCGTAGAGGAGGCTTCTGATCTGCCGGATGAGCATCACGTCCTGCCGCTGGTAGTAACGGCGGTTGCCCCGGCGTTTCAGTGGCGCGAGCTGCGGAAACTCCTGCTCCCAGTAACGCAGGACATGCGGCTTCACGCTGCACAGGTCGCTCACCTCACCGATGGTGAAGTAGCGCTTTCCCGGAATGGCCGGGAGATCCTTATCTGTCGCCGGTTCCAGCATAGGCTTCCACGCGGGACTTCAGCTTCTGTCCGGAACGGAACGTGACGACCCGGCGGGCGGTGATCGGGATGTCTTCCCCCGTCTTGGGGTTCCGTCCCGGCCGTTCGTTCTTGTTCCTCAGGTCGAAGTTGCCGAACCCCGAGAGCTTGACCTGAACACCTGCCCCCAGGGTAGCGCATATCTCTTCGAAGAACATCTCGACGAGCTCCTTGGCTTCCCGTTTGTTCAAGCCGAACTCCTCATGCAGGTTCTCCGCCAGGTCCGCCTTCGTGAGCGCCATGTGACTCCCTCAATGCAGCCCCTAGCTCCCCGGCAAGGGAGTCCAGGATCACGGACAGAGCAGCGTTGACCTCCGTATCGTCAAGCGTGCGGGATCGGGACTGGAAGATCAAGGCCAGAGAGATGCTTTTCATTCCCGAATCAATACCTTCCCCGAGATACACGTCGAACGGCTTCAGATCTTCCAGCACCCCGGCGCCGGCCCGTTCGATGCATTCACGGACCTCGGAAGCCGGAACTGCTTCCGGCACCACGAGCGAGAGATCCCGCCGCACCGCCGGGAATCGCGACAGCGCCCTGAACTTCGGCACCGTGCCGGTGCGGATGGAGTCGAGACGAAGCTCGAACAGCACTGCGCCGGGGAGCTTGAGCTCGGACGCGAGCGCCGGATGGAGCGTACCGATGATCCCGATACGCTCGCCGCACTGCACGATGGCCGCGGCCTGTCCCGGATGCAGCGCGGGGTGTGCATCCGCGACGAACCCGGCTGCCCGCCCCGACAGGGCGAGCAACGCTTCGACGTCGCCCTTCACGTCGTAGAAATCGACGGCTCGGGGCTCATGAGTCCACTGCTCGGGCACCACCGGCCCCACCGCGATCGCTCCGATCATCTGCGGCTGACGGATCCGGTCGCCGTCGGAGATGAAGACGAGACCGGTCTCGAACAGCCGGACCCGTGGCTGCTGCCGATTCACGTTGTGGATCGCCGCTCCGATCAGGCCGGGCCACAGGGTCGTACGCATGACGCCCATGTCCGACGCGATCGGATTGGCGAGCACGACCCCATCGAGGGCAGGGGCGATGCGCGCTTGCAGCGCGGCGTCCACGAAGCTGTAGGTCACCGCCTCGTGGTATCCGCGCTCGACGAGCCGGCCGCGGATGCGCGCCACGTCGACGTCGCCCTCCGCCCGCGCGGCGACGCTCAGACCGGCGGCCGGCGCCGTCTCCGGCAGGTTCTCGAAGCCGGCGATTCTCGCGACCTCCTCGATGAGATCCTCCTCGATGCCGATGTCCGGACGGTAAGGCGGGGGGGTCACGATCCAGCCGGCCTCCGTCTCCTCTACCCGCATCCCGAGCCGGACGAGGACGTCATGCACCTCATGGGCCGGGATCTCGGTGCCGAGCACGCGCCGGATGCGGGCGCGGCGAAGGGGGACGGGCTCGGCGCGCGGGCCGTTCCCGCCGTCGGCGGCTTCGACGACCGGGCCCGGCTCGCCACCGGCGACGTCGACGAGCAGCTTCGTCGCCCGCTCCATCGCCTCGCGCTGCAGATCCGGTGCGACGGTGCGTTCGAAGCGGTGTGAAGCGTCGGTGTGCATTCCACGGCGCCGGGCCTCCAGCGCAATGGTCCGCGGCTCGAACCACGCGCTCTCGAGAAATACGTCCCGCGTCGTACCGGTGACTCCGCTCTCCAGCCCCCCCATGATTCCGGCGAGCGCCACCGGCCGCGATTCGTCGGCGATGACCAGGGCGTCGCCGTCCAGCTCGACGACCGATCCGTCCAGAAGGGTGAGTGATTCATCCTTGCGGCCGTTCCGGACCCGGATCCCGGAATCGAGCCTTCCGAGATCGAATGCATGCATCGGCTGCCCGAGCTCCAGCATGACGTAGTTGGTGACGTCGACGACCGCGGACAGCGGACGCACCCCGCAACGCCGCAAGCGCTCCGTCATCCACAGGGGGCTTGCAGCGCCCGGATCGATGCCGCGGACGACACGGCCGACATAGCGGGGGCAGCGGCGCGGTGCATCGAGCGCGATCGGCAGGACGTCGTCGATGCGAGGCGGCACCGCCGGCGTCCGTTCGCGTCGCCGCGTCGCGATACGGCTTGCGGCCGCGATCTCGCGTGCGACTCCGGCGATGCAGAGGCAGTCGCCGCGATTCGGAGTGAGCCCTACTTCGATGACGACGTCATCGAGCGCCAGCCATTCGGCCAGATCCGCACCGAGCGGTGCGCCGGCGCCGAGATCGAGGATCCCGTCCGCCTCGTCCCCGAGCTCCAGCTCCCGTGCGGAGCACAGCATGCCCTGCGAGACCTCTCCCCGAATCCGGCTCTTGCGAATCTTCGATCCGTCGGGGAGCCGTGCGCCCGGGCGTGCAAAGGCCGCGCGCATGCCGGGACGGACGTTGGGGGCGCCACATACCACGCGGTACACGTCGCCGCCTCCGTCGGCCACCTCGCAGAGCCGCAGCTTGTCGGCGCCGGGGTGCGGCGCGACGCCGACGATCTCGGCAACCGTCACCTGCCTGATCGAGCCGGCGACGGGAGTGGCCGATTCGACCTCGAGACCGATCGCGGTCAGCCGCGCGGCCAGCTCTTCCGTATCGATCGGCGGATCGACCCATTCCCGGACCCACCGCTCACTGAACTTCATGGCCGACGTCTCCGCAAGCTACCCGAACTGTTTCAGGAACCTGAGATCGTTCTCGAAGAACGACCTCAGATCGTCGACCCCGTAACGCAGCATGGCCAGGCGCTCGACCCCCATGCCGAACGCGAATCCGGTGTAGCGCTCGCCGTCGATGCCGCAGTTCTCCAGCACCTTCGGATGGACCATCCCGGAGCCGAGGACCTCCAGCCAGCCGTGCTCCCCCCGGATGTCGACCTCGGCCGACGGCTCGGTGAACGGGAAGTACGACGGACGAAACCGCACCTCCAGGGCGTCGGCTTCGAAGAACCGCCGCAGGAAGTCGTGCAGGACCCCCTTGAGATGGGCGAAGCTCACGTCCTCGCCGACCATCAATCCCTCGACCTGATGGAACATCGGGGTATGGGTCTGATCGGAGTCGCACCGGTAGACGCGGCCGGGCGCGATGATCCGAAGAGGGGGCCGGCGGGACTGCATGACCCGTATCTGCACCGGTGACGTGTGGGTGCGGAGCAACCGCCCGTCCGGGAAGTAGAAGGTGTCCTGCATGGCGCGAGCGGGATGGTGGGCGGGGATGTTGAGCGCCTCGAAGTTGTGGTAGTCGTCCTCGAGCTCGGGACCTTCCACCACCTCGAACCCGATGGTTCCGAACAGCGACGCGATGCGATCGAGGGTGCGGGTCACCGGGTGCAGGCCACCGCTCGACTGGCCGCGCCCCGGCAGCGATACGTCGAGCCGTTCGGATGCGAGCTTCGTCCGGAGGGCCTGTGCGGCAAGCACGGCCTTGCGCGCATCGAGCGCGGCCAGAATGGCGCGCTTGCCGTGGTTGAGCCTCTTCCCGGCCTCCGGACGCAGCTCCGGCGCCAGCGCCCCGACGGCTCTCGACTCCGCGGTGATCCGGCCCTGCCGCCCCAGGAACCGTACCCGGACTGCGTCGAGCTCCCCGAGGGTCCCGGCTGCGGCAATCGCCGCCTCCGCATTCCGGACGATGTCAGCGACTCGGTCATCCATTCCGGCAACCCTCGAACGAAGGGCCTCACATGAAAAAAGGGGAAAGGACGCCCGGCCTTCCCCCCTTCATCGTCTTCCGGCAACTGAAGCGAATGGGTCTCAGAGGCTGGCCCTGGCCTGCTCGGCGAGCCGGGCGAATGCAGCCTTGTCGGACACCGCGAGGTCGGCGAGGAGCTTGCGGTCGATTCCGATCCCCGCCTTGCCCAGACCGCTCATGAGCCGGCTGTAGGAGAGCCCGTTCTCACGGGCTTCCGCGTTGATGCGAACGATCCACAGCGCGCGGAATTGCCGCTTGCGTTGCCGCCGATCCCGGTACGCCATCTGCCCCGCGCGGATCACGGCCTGCTTCGCGATCCGGAACACGTTCTTTCGGCGGCCCCGGTAGCCCTTGGCCTGGGCGATGATCTTCTTGTGGCGGGCGTGGGCCGTCACCCCACGTTTGACACGTGGCATCGAATTCCTCCTCAACCGTAAGGCAACATTCGCTCGACGCCGGGCGCATCGGCCGCCGCCACGGTCTCGTGCGGCCGAAGCTGCCGCTTTCGCTTGGTGCTCTTCTTCGTCAGGATGTGGCTGCGATGCGACTGGTTGCGCTTGATGCGTCCACTGGGAGCGCGCCTGAAACGCTTCGCCGCGGCTCGACTCGTCTTGATCTTCGGCATGTCCCGATCGACTCCTCGCGACCGGGCTGCCGTCGCGTCCCGGTGCGCCATTTCCTGGGTGTCATTTCCTGGGCGTCAGCACCATCGACAACCGCCGGCCTTCCATTCTCGGATGCTGCTCGACCTTCGCCAGCTCCTGCAGGTCGGCCTCGACCCGCTTCAGGAGCTTGGCGCCGAGATCCTGGTGGCGCATCTCCCGGCCCCTGAACCACAACGTCACCTTCGTCTTGTCACCGTGGGCCAGGAACCGCTTCAGGTTACGGAGCTTCGTCTGGTAGTCGGCTTCTTCCGTTCCGGGGCGGAACTTGATCTCCTTGACCTGCACCTGTGCCTGCTTCTTCCTCGCGGCAGCCCGGCGTTTGTTCTGCTGGAAGAGGAACTTCCCGAAATCCATCAGCCGGCATACCGGCGGCTCCGTGTTCGGTGAGATCTCGACGAGATCGAGCCCGGCCTCTTCGGCGATGCCCAGCGCCTCGGCGCGGCCGACGATGCCGATCTGCTCCCCACTCTCCGATATGAGACGCATCGTCTCGGCGACGATCTCGGCGTTGATCCGGTTTCGTTTTTCCGCAGCGATCGCTTGCGTCTCCCGAAATTGCGTGGACGTTCGGAAAGAAGGCCGCCAACCGTTTGCTCGGACCCGCCTCCTGCCTCCCCGCCGGCGTCGAGCGGAGGCTCGATCCCTGCGGGGACTCGCCCCCTTCCATCGGGGACGAATCGGGTGATCTTACTGACGGTACAGGGGAGACTCAAGCGCTCCGTCAGGAGCGCGTCACGAGGTGATGGTAGGCGCGAGTGGGATTGAACCACCGACCCCCACGATGTCAACGTGGTGCTCTACCACTGAGCTACGCGCCTGTCGAGCACCACGGACGATACCGAGTCGTTTCGGCACCCGCAAGCGTCGTATCGACGACCGGCAGCTCCGATGACCGGCAGCTCCCGCGAACGCCCCGATGCCCGGTGCCACGACGAGGTGCCGCACCGATGCCGACGATCCGAAGGGCCCGATCGTGGCGGCGCTTCGGACGATCTGCCATACGGGAATCGCCCACTGTCGCCGGCATCGCATCAGCCGTCGCCGGCGGCTGCCGCGAGCTCCCTCTCCCGCAGCTCGCGCATCCGGTCGCGTACGCGGGCCGCCTCCTCGAACTCGAGGTTCCCGGCGTGCCTGTACATCTGCTGCTCCAGCTTGCGCAGGCGTGCGGCGAGCATGGAAGGCGTCATCGCCGCGTACTCGCCGGGCGGTTCGGCGACCTTCGCAAAGCGCCGCGCCGCTCCGGGCGCTCCGGTGCGTGCGCCTTCCATGATGTCCGCCACCGCCTTGCGGATCCCCTTGGGGGTGATCCCGTGCGCCCGGTTGAACTCGATCTGCTTCCTCCGGCGCCGGTTCGTCTCGTCGATCGCGCGCTGCATCGAGCCGGTGACGGTGTCCGCGTAGAGGATCGCGGCGCCGTTGAGGTTGCGGGCCGCCCTTCCAATCGTCTGGATCAGGGAGCGGTCGGAGCGCAGGAATCCTTCCTTGTCGGCGTCCAGCACCGCGACCAGGGACACCTCCGGCATGTCCAGGCCCTCGCGCAGCAGGTTGATCCCGACCAGCACGTCGAATTTGCCCAGCCGCAGGTCACGGATGATCTCGACCCGCTCCACGGTGTCGATGTCGGAGTGCAGGTACCGCACCCGCACCCCGTGCTCGGCGAGGTAGTCAGTGAGGTCCTCGGCCATCCGCTTCGTCAGCGTCGTCACCAGCACCCGCTCGCCGGCGTCGGTGCGGCGGTGGATCTCGGAGAGGAGGTCGTCCACCTGGGTCGATGCGGGACGCACCTCGACGTGGGGGTCGACGAGCCCCGTGGGACGAACGAGCTGCTCCACCACCTCTCCCGCGTGCCTCTCCTCGTAGGGTCCCGGCGTCGCGGACACGAAGACCGCCTGGGGGGCGAGGCGTTCGAACTCGTCGAAGCGCAACGGCCGGTTGTCGAGCGCCGACGGGAGACGGAATCCGTACTCGACCAGCGTTTCCTTGCGCGAGCGGTCGCCGCGGTACATGCCCCCGAGCTGCGGCACGGTGACGTGGCTCTCGTCGATGAACAGGAGCGCGTCGGACGGAAGGTAGTCGAACAGGGTCGGCGGCGGCTCGCCGGGGCGGCGGCCCGAGAGGAAGCGCGAGTAGTTCTCGATCCCCTTGCAGTGGCCGATCTCGGTCATCATCTCCAGGTCGAACCGGGTGCGCTGCTCCAGACGTTGCGCCTCGACGAGCTTGTTCGCCGCGCGAAGCGCCGCGAGGTGCTCGACCAGCTCTTCCTTGATGGCTTCGATGGCTTCGAGGACCCGCTCGCGCGGCGTGACGTAATGGCTCTTGGGATAGATCGTGAGCCTGGGCACGCGGCGCACCACCTCCCCGGTCAGGGGATCGAAATGGCTCAGGCTCTCGATCTCGTCGTCGAAGAGCTCGATGCGTACCGCGTCCTTCTCCGACTCCGCCGGATACACGTCGATGACTTCGCCGCGCACCCGGTACGTTCCTCGGTGCAGCTCGACCTCGTTCCGCGTGTACTGCATCTCGGCGAGGCGCCGGAGGATGAAGCGCTGATCGACGATCTCGCCCCGGACCAGGTGCAGGACCATCCCGTGGTACGAGACCGGGTCCCCGAGGCCGTAGATCGAGGACACGGTGGCGACGATGATGCAGTCGCCGTGCTCCAGCAGCGCCTTCGTCGCCGAGAGCCGCATCTGTTCGATGTGGTCGTTGATCGAGGCGTCCTTCTCGATGTAGGTGTCGGTCGAGGGGACGTAGGCTTCCGGCTGGTAGTAGTCGTAGTAGGAGACGAAGTACTCGACGGCGTTGTGCGGGAAGAACTCGCGCATCTCCCCGTAGAGCTGCGCGGCCAGGGTCTTGTTGGGGGCGAGCACCAGCGCCGGCCGGCCCACCTTCTCGATGACCTTCGCCATCGTGAAGGTCTTTCCGGAGCCGGTGACCCCGAGCAGCGTCTGGTGGGCGAGCCCGGCTCCGACCCCCTCGACGAGCCGGTCGATCGCGCCGGGCTGGTCACCGGCCGCGGCGAAGTCGGAGACGACGGCGAGGGGGCGAGTGCTCATTGACACCGTACGGGATGCCGGCCGCGACCGACCGGCGTAAACGCACTATATTCTAACCCGAAGTGGAGCCGCCGCCGCATCGGCCGCTACGAACCCGGAGGGAGAGATACGCATGAACGACACCGCAATGGGCACGAAGATCATCGACGGCAAGGCGTTCGCGGCCGGACTGCGCGCAAAGGCCGCGGCCCGGGTCGCGGCGCTGAAGAATCGCCACGGCATCGAGCCGGGGCTGGCGGTGGTGCTCGCAGGCGAGGATCCGGCCAGCCAGGTCTACGTGCGCAACAAGATCCGGCAGACCCGCGAGGCGGGCATGCACTCGTTCGCTCACCGGCTGCCGGCGGCGACGACGCAGAACGATCTCCTGGCCCTGGTGCGCCGGCTCAACCAGGATCCGCGGGTGAGCGGGATCCTGGTGCAGCTTCCGCTCCCGGAGCCGATCGGCGCCGATGCGGTGATCGCCGCCATCGACCCGGCAAAGGACGTCGACGGCTTCCATCCCACCAACGCCGGCCTGCTCGCGGTCGGCGGCGAGGGCATGGTCCCGTGCACGCCGCTCGGCTGCCTGATGCTGCTGAAGGATCGCCTCGGCGATCTCGCCGGCGCCCGTGCGCTCGTGCTCGGACGCTCGAACATCGTGGGCAAGCCGATGGCCCGGTTGCTCATCCGGGAGAGCTGCACGGTGACCGTCGCCCACTCGCGCACCCGCGACCTCGCAGAAGAATGCCGGCGGGCGGACATCCTCGTCGCGGCGGTCGGCCGGCCCCGGATGGTCCCCGGTGACTGGATCAAGCCGGGCGCGACGGTCATCGACGTCGGCATCAACCGGGTCGAGACGGGAAACGGCAAGGCGAAGCTCACCGGCGACGTGGACTTCGAGAGCGCGCTCCCGGTCGCGGCGGGCATCACGCCGGTGCCGGGCGGCGTGGGACCGATGACCATCGCCTGCCTGCTGCACAACACCGTGCTGGCCGCCTGCCGCCGGCACGGGGTCGAGGTTTCGGAAGGCTGAGCGGCTTCCGCACGCGGCGGCCGGGCCGATACCGCACTCGTCCATCCGGAGGCGCCGCAAACACCGCGTCCTGCACGGGGACCCGCCCTGCCCCGCCACGGCCGGAGTCCCCCGAATCATCGAAGCGATGGCATCATGCCTCGCCAGCTTCCATGGAGCGTCCACGACATGAAATACCCCCGTATCCTCTCGATCCTCATCGCGGCCGTGGTCGTGCTGCTCCTGCTCGGCTCGCGGCTCTACGTCAGCGTGCCCGCGGGCCATGCCTCGGTCGCCACCCTGTTCGGCGACGTGCGGCCCGAGCCCTACGAGCAGGGCCTGCACGTCCCCGTGAATCCGCTCTACGACTGGCACCTGTACGACGTCCGGCAGAAGAGCCACAAGGAGACCGCCAACGTCCCGTCCCAGGACCAGCTCCAGACCAGCGTCGAGGTGAGCGCCCAGTACCGGCTGGTGCAGGAGGATGCGCCTCGCATCCTGCAAGGGACGGGAACGGCCTCCGACGTGCTCGCGGTGCACCTGATCCCGAAGCTCCGCTCGCTCCTGCGCGAGCAGGGCAAGACCATCCGGCGTGCCGAGGACTTCTTCCTGGAAACCACCCAGGAGGCATTGCAGACGAGCATCCTCGAAGGGCTGCGTGAGTATCTGCGCCCGAAGGGCGTGGAGGTGGAAGCGGTGCTGATCCGCGACATCTCGCTGCCTCCCTTCATCACCAAGGCCATCGAGGCGAAGAAGGAGCGCGAGCAGGAAGTGGAGAAGCAGAAGGCGGAGCTCGAACGTTTCCGGACCGAGCAGCAGCAGAAGATCGCCGCCGCCAAGGCCGAAAGGGAGGCCGCCGAGGAAGAGGCCGAGCGCCGCCGCGTGCTGGCGGACGCCCAGGCCTACGAGATCGAGCGCATCAACCAGGCCATCGGCGACAACCCCAGCTACGTGCGCCTGCAGGCCCTCGAAGCGCTACGCGCGATCTCCAAGGACCCCGCCTCGAAGCTCTACTTCATGGATGGATCGAGCCCCATGCCGCTGCCGTTGATGCACATGGGGGAGGCGGAGACCCCGGCGCGCTGAGGCGTCCGGATGCGCGCCCCGCATCCCGGACCGGAGCTGCCTGCCCCATGACCCGGCCGGGGCGGATACGTCGGCGGGGCGGAGGCGCCACGGTTGGCTGAGTCAGGAGCCGCCGCGCAGCACACGCCGGCTGCAATCCCCCGACCCCCACGCGCTCCCGTCACGCAGAGCCCCCTGGACCCCAGAGGCAAGGAGGCAAAGGCTCATGGCGTGAGCGTCCG
Source organism: Gammaproteobacteria bacterium (assembly GCA_965204915.1). GTDB lineage: Bacteria > Pseudomonadota > Gammaproteobacteria > HK1 > HK1 > HK1. Next base: position 3,300,926 of record OZ242023.1, read on the forward strand.
GGCAACCCGAAACCCGATGAGGCCGTCCCGGTTCACGGCGGGGGACAAGGCGCGTGCGGCGGAGCGGGGGAACCGGTTGATCCAGGAGCTGCCGCGCAGCACCCGCTGGCTGCACTCCCCCGACTCCCATGCACTCCCGTCCGACGGCGCTCCCCGGTAGCTGCCGTTCCAGCAGTCCTCCACCCACCCCGCCGCCACCAGGCCCGACCGCACCAGACGGCGCGCATCGCGGTCCAACCCCAGGCGGCGTTCGGCCCCGGCGGCCCGGAGCCAAGCGGCCACCGCCGCGCGCCCTTCCTGCTCCGCCAAGCGCACGGCCTCGGCGTCCAGGGCGGCGCCCGCGTCGACCAGCGCCTCGGCGACCGCCGGGTTCCTGTTGATCCCGATCGCGATTTCCAGCGACGTGTTGATCCCGATCGCGATTTCCAGCGGCGTGCTGCCGTAATCCAAGGGAAGATCCTCCAGGACCTCGCCCGGGACGACCACCTCCGCATCCACGGCGGCGCCCGCCGCAACGAGCACCCTCACCACGTCCGGGTTCGCGCTCCGTCCCGCCGCGAAATGCAGGGGCGTCGCGCCCTCGGCATCCCGCGCGTCCACCTCGGCCCCGGCGCGCAGGAGCGCTTCGACCACCGCCGGGTTCGGGTTCGCGGCCGCCGCACGATGCAGGGGCGTCACCCCGTTCAGGTGGTCCTGGATAATCCAGGTCGGGTTGACCGCCCGGTTCCTCGCGTTCACGTCGGCGCCGGCCTCGACGAGCGCTTCGACCACCGCCGGATTCGGGTTGTGCTGCGCGGCGTAGTGCAGCGGCGTATCGAGCAGATCCCCGCCCGTCGCGCCGACGTCGGCGCCGACCGCGACGAGCGCGTCGACGAGCGCCGGGTTCGCGTTGTACCCCGCCGCATGGTACAGGGGCGTTTCGCCCGTGGCGGCCAGCCGCGCGTCGTCGTCAGAGTACCTATACCAATCCACCGGTTCAGAGCCGCGCCGGTTCCTCGTGTTCACGTCGGCGCCGGCCTCGGCGAGCGCCGCGACGATAGCGGGAAACACGCTGTACCGCGCCGCGTAGTGCATCGGGGTATCGCCGCCGTGGCCGTCGATGTTCCCCGCGTTCACGTCCGCCCCCGCCTCGATGAGCCGCAGCGCGACCGCCGGGCTGCGGTTCGACCGCAGCGCGTGGTGCAGCGGCGTGTTCCAGTCGGGAAGGTCCTCCGCATCCACCGAAGCGCCTGCCTCGAGCAGGACGCCCACCACCGCCGGGTTGGGGTTGAAGGCTGCCGCGACGTGCAGCGGGAGGTTCCCTTCCTCGTACCACTGGTCCAGGAAGCCCGCCCCGGCCCGGGCGAGCTCGGCCACGACGGCGGGGTTCTCGTTGTAGCGCGCCGCGACGTGCAGGGCCGTACGGCCCCCTCCCACCAGTCGCGCCCCGGCGGTCAGCAACGCCGCGACCACCGCGGGGTCGCGGCTGAACCGGGCCGCCTGGAACAGCGGGGCGGCGGGGGCGTCCCCGGACTCCCCCGGTGGCGGGTTGACCGCGGCCTCGTCGGTAAAGCAGGCCACGACCGCCTCCGCACCCGCAGATCTCCACCACAATTTGCCGTACCCGTACCCCTCCTCGGGCGGGCATTCCCCGCCCAGGGCCACGGCCACGGGCAGCAGCGCCATGCCGGCGCCCGCCGCGAGGCGCAGTGCGCCGGCCCCGGCCGCAAAGGCCGAACGAAGCAGCGTGTCCATCAATCCCCCTCCCTCACCGGAGCGGCCACCACGGCGCCCGCGACCTTGAAGCGGCCGGCTTCGAGCGCCGCAAGGCCGAAGCCATCGCGGCGGCCATCAACAACGACAGGTCCCCCACCGTACCTCCGCATAACGTACACCTGTACGCCGACCCCACGACTCACTCGAACCGCAGCCGCGGGAACGGCCACCCTTCTTCCGGAGGCTCCACGCGAGCCCTCGCTTCTCCATATCTCCGGACAGTGGGATTCTGGTTATCGGAATCGTAGATGTGAGCGACGGTATCAGGAACAATCTCGTAATACACGACCCTGTCTTCGTCTATAAATACCACGAGGCTGAAATCGCCTATCCCGAAATGCGACAAGGTGAGTGCGTCAACGCCCTCCCGCACAGCCTCCGAAAGCGCGCGTTGCATTGTATAGGCTCCATATATTTCCACCAAATCCCATTCGAAATCCGTGATTTCCGAAAAGTGGATCTCGGTCACCCCAGTGTCGATAGACGCCCCCAGCTCCCGCCCGAATCCGCTCTCAGACGCGGCGACCTTCATCTGCAAGGCTATGCCTGCAGCAAGAGCCAGGAACGCCCCAGCTACCAGCCCATGTCGAAGATAGGGTAGCCTGGAAGAGAAGGGCGCGTCCCGAAGCAATATGCCGGCGAACATCAGGAGCGGAACGGAGGTCGCCAGCAAGGCATACCAGCCCAACGGTCTCAGATCCCAGCCATACAGGGACGGCGCGCAGACCACCGCGCCCACGAAGACAAACGCCGACGACGCAGCCCCAATCAGTGTGAAGGTCATATTCTTCCGGCGCCGGTCAATGAAAAAAAGCGCCACCAGAGTCCCCGACAGCACCGTCCAAACGAGGGCCACGTATCCCCAAGAGAATAGGCGCCCCAGGCCCCCCGGTCCGGGAATATCCTTCACCAAGACGACAAATACGATCGGGAGTGCCGCAACGGCAACATGAACCACCCAGAACGCCGACGACGCAGCCCCAGTCAGTGTGAAGGTCATATTCTTCCGGCGCGGGTCAATGAAAGAAAGAGCGACCAGAGCCCCCGCCAGCACCATCCAAACGAAGGTTGCGAATATCAAAGATAATGGAACCATCATCGGAAACCGGGCTTCTTCTCCTCTGACTCCTCTGACGGCATCCTCCAGGAAGACGACCAATACGACCGCGAGTGCCGCAACGGCAACATGAACCACCCATAACGCCGCCGCCCACACCCTTGTATTCCCCATGAACTGAATCCCCCTGAACTGGTCTCAAGCCACGTCGTTCGGAAGCCGATCCCTGGAGCTCGGCTCGCGGCTGCTGAAGCGCCTCCAATTCTACAAAGGGCACGGCCTGCCCCCGGTGCACAGTGACGCGGCCCCGGAGCGCCGCCCGTCAGGAGCGGATCGTCACCCGGAACTGCGCCTCCCCCGGCCGGCCCCGCGCGTCCCTGATATGGATCTCGAACCGGAAGTCGCCGGTATGGCCCGAGAAGTCCACCTCCGGGACCTGGATGGCGGCCCCCTCGACGTACGGCTCCACCTCGTCGGTGATGTCCGTGCCGAACCACCCCTTGCGCACCTTGACCTGCAACGTTTCCATATCCGGGGCGACTCCGTCGGCGGCGGGCAGGAACTCGACGTGCACCGACACGGGCTCGTCCTCCCGGAAGACCGAGGCATCGCCGGGACGCCGCAGCTCGATCCGCGGCCCCACGGGCGCCCCGAGGCTGCGCGTCGCCGCGCGCTTGAGCGGCGTCGCGGCGGGCACCTCGACGAAGGCCCCGGGGTCGATCACCAGGCGGTGCGCCGCCGCACCGCCGCCGGTCTGGGATGAAGCGGCTCCGGCCGCCGCCAGGCCGATGGCCAGGGCCAGCCGGAGCACGCCACGCCTGTATCGCATCATGACGACGCCTCCTCTGTGTGAATGAGCCCCCCTACATCCCGCCGTCGCGCCGCAGCGCATCCCGGAGCTCGATCCTGAACGTCACGCGGAACGCCACCTCCCCCATGCGACCCTGCTCGTCCAGGACGTCCAGCTCGAACCAGAACTCGCCGGCATGGCCCAGGAAATCCACCGCCGGCACGCGAAGGGCGGTCCCTGCGACATAGGGCTTCATCCACTCGGTGAGGTCCTTGCCGCGCAGCCCTTTTCGTACCCTGACGCCCACCGTCTCCATGGCCGGCGCGGTCCCGTCGGCGGCGGGGAGGAATTCGGCATACAGCGCCACGAGATCGCCGGCCCGGAGGACCGCATCATGGCCGGGCGACAGCAGCGCGATGCGTGGCCCCATGAAGTCGCCTATCCCGCGCGACGCCTTCATGGGAGACCTCCCGGCAGGCATGTCGACGAAGGTCCCGGGGTCGACCACCAAGGGGCCCGCCGCATCGCCGCCGGCGGCCCCGGGCGAAGCGGCGCAGGCCGCCGCCAGGAGCAGGGCCGGCGCCAGCCGGAAGGCGCCGTGCCCGAACCGCGTCATGGCGGCGGCGCCCCGGCGCGAGCGGACACGGCCGCCTCCCGGGCTCGTGCGGCTTCGAAGCGGGCCGCCTGCCCCCGCGGCGCGAGACGCGCCAGGAGCATCGACCCGGGGGCTCCGCATCCTGGACCCCATGAGGTAAAGACTCATGGCGTGAGCGTCCGGGCAACGCGGAAGCCGATGTTGCCGCTCCGGTCGTCGGAGGTGCCCCAGTCGCGGCCGGCGGAGCGGAGGAGCCTGGGCTCGTGGAGCCAGGAGCCGCCGCGCAGCACCCGCCGGCCGCACTCCCCCGACGTCCACGCACTCCCGTCACGCGGTGCTCCCGCATAGCTCCCGTTCCAGCAGTCCTCCACCCACTCCCATACGTTCCCCAGCACATCGTGCAGCCCGTATCCGTTCGCCTCGTAGCTCCCAACCGGCGACGTCCTCGCATGGCCGTCATTGCATCCCGTGCGCCAATCAAAGCCCGTGCTCGCGTCCGCCCCGTTCGCGTACCGACACTGGCCCGGCCCGCCCTCCCCCCAGTACCGTGCCGTCCTCGTCCCCGCACGAGCCACGTACTCCCACTCGGCACTACTCAGCAGCCGGTACCTCTTCCCCGTCCTCCCCGACAGCCACCGCACATACGCCTTCGCATCGTTCCAACCCACACACACCACCGGATGCCCATCCGTCTGGCTGAATCCGGGGCTCCTCCAATGACGGCCGGAACGCCACTCCCCCTCCCCGCTCTCATATGTCCAGCATCCATCCCCCATCGAGCGCCCCGTCGCCGACACGAAACGGGCAAGCTCCCCCCGCGTCACCTCGTTCACCCCCACCGCAAACGGACGGGCCATCGTCACCTGGCGCACCGGACCTTCATCGTCGAACCGGCCCGCCTCCGACTTCGGCGAGCCCATCCGGAAGCGCCCCGACGGCACCACCACCATCTCCGGGCACCTCGGGCAGTCCCGGAACGTCGTCCCCGGCGGCGGCTGGACGGCTCCGGGAGCCGGCCCTTCATGCGACGCGTCCCCGCCGCCGCAGGCGGTGAGCCACAGGACGAGGATGAAGATCCCGGCCTGCCTGCAAGCGCGCGCCCTCATGCCGCCTCCCCGTCGTGTCACCGGGGCCGCTTCGGCCTGCGCAGGCGAGTGCGCAGGCGGCTTCATTGCGGCCGGCCCCGCGCGGACCTGACGATGTCCAGGAGGCATGGGCTCAAGGCGTGAGCGTCCGGGCAACCCGGAAGCCGACGTTGCTGTTCCGGTCCTTGGTGAGGAATCCGCCGCGGTAGACGCCGAGGCCGCCCCTGGGCAGGTCTCTCCAGGAGCCGCCGTGTGGCCTCCCCTCGCTCCAATCCCTCCACTCCATCACGTTCCTGTGCATGTCATACAGCCCGAATCCGTTCGCCGAATCGCTCCCTACCGGCTCCGTCCAGCGAACCCACTGCTCATAGTGCTCGTAGCAATCCACCATGCCATCCGCCCCGTTCACATACCGCACATACCGGCACCGCTGTGTCGTCGACTCCGACGACCACCCCCAGAACCACGATGCCTCCGTCCCCCCTCGAGCCACGTACTCCCACTCCAAATCGCTCAGCAGCCGGTACCCCTCCCCCGTCACCCTCGACAGCCACTCCACATACGCTTTCGCGTCACTCCAGCTCACGCACACCACCGGATGCTCGTCCGTCTGGCTGAATCTGAATCCGGGATTCCTCCAATGACGGCCGGAGCGCTTCCTGAACCCGGCGTAGCCCTCATACGTATGGCAGGTATCCCCCATCGAGCGCCCCGTCGCCGACACGAAGCGGGCGAACTGCCCCCGCGTGACCTCGTACACCCCCACCGCAAACGGACGGGGCACCGTCACCCGACGAGACACCCAGCGTCCAACGAACTCCCCTGATGACGGGTCCATAACGCTCCCCCCTGATGACGAGTTCATCAGGAAGCTCCCCGCCGGCACCACCACCATCTCCGGGCACCCCGGGCAGTCCCGGAACGTCGTCCCGGCAGGCTGCGCCCCCGCAGCGCCCGCCGTCAGGACGAGCACGGCGCCCGCCAGGGCGCGGCCCGCTTCCGTGGCCTGTCTCATCTTGGATTCTCCTTGGGGGTTGCTCCGAGCTTCGTGGGACCCCCTGGAACGCGCCGGACGCGTCGACCAGGGGCTCCGCCCCCTGGTCCCCCGGAGGTAAAGGGGCAAGGACTCAAGGCGTGAGCGTCCGGGCAACCCGGAACCCGCGGTCGGCGACCCGGCCGTCGGGAGGGTTCCAGCCGCGGTTGGCGGAGCGGAGGTCCCTGGGAATGCTGTCCCAGGAGCCGCCGCGCAGCACCCGCACGCCGCATTCCCATTCCCCCGACTCCCATGCGCTCCCGTCCGACGGCGCCCCGTTGTAACTGTCGTTCCAGCAGTCCTCCACCCACTCCCATACGTTCCCGTGCACGTCCTGCAAGCCGAACGCATTCGGGGAGAACGAACCCGGCGCCGTCCGCTCGGCGTCCCAACGGCTCCCGCATCCATCGCAATTCGCACGGTTCCGGCCAATCTCGTCTCCCCACCAATACTCCGTCCCCGTCCCCGCCCGCGCCACGTACTCCCACTCCGACTCGCTCAACAGCCGGTACGCCTCCCCCGTCTTCCCCGACAGCCAACGCACATACGCCTTCGCATTCTCCCAACTCACGTGGATGACCGGGCGGCGCCCATGGCCCCAGCCCGCATCGTCCGGCCGGTACCCGCCACATCCCCCATCCGACACGCACGCATCCCACTCCGCAAACGTCACCTCGTACACCCCCACCGCAAACGGACGCGCGAACGTCACCCGGTGCACCGGGCGTTCAGCGTCATCCCCTGCTGTCGAGCCCATCATGAAAGAGCCTTCAGGCACCACCACCATCTCAGGACACTCCCCACAGTCCCGGAACGTCGTCCCCGGCGGATCCACACGCTGTGCTTCTCCGGCGGGATCCGGGGGTGGCGGATCCAGGTCCGGATCCAATACGGGAGGCTGGCCCGACAGGGAGCCAAGAAACACGCCCCATCCCGGCAAGCCGTACACGACCGGCTCCTGGTTGCCGCCCGTCGCCTGCATCACGTCGTCGCGCACCTTGCGGAACAGCATCCCCAGCTCGAGCTCCGGCTCCTCCAGATACCGCAGCAGCGCTTCGGTGTACGGGCTGTGTGCGTCTGCATCACCAGCCCACGCCATCGTGCCCACCACCGCAGCCTGCGCCACGGTCGTCTCTCCGACCGGCCCCAAGGGGGCGGTGACGTCCGCATCCAGAACCACCAGGCGGAGGTGCGATGCACCCGCCACCGAGCGGATCAGCCATGTCACCGGGATCCATCCGAGACTCCCTTCCGTCACATAGAGGTCGGAGTCGAGATCGCCTTCAAACACCGCATTGAGAACCGCATGACTCGCATCCACCGGGATCAGGAAGTTGCGGCCGTCTACCACGTGTCCATGACCGGCATAGAACACCACGGCGGCCCGTGCAGACTGCGCCGCCCGCGAGAACTCCAGAAGGCTCTGGAGCATGTCCACGTAGCCGGCGTCTTCAAGATACCTCACCCCGAAGCCGAGACGTTCGAGCGCGGCACCGACCCCCGCCGCGTCGGTGAGCGCGCTGGAGTCGCTGTCTATTCCCACGTAATCACCGTTGCCGATCACCAGCGCAACCCGCTCCGGTCCGACGGGTTCGAAGGCCGCCTCCACCGGGGGGTATCGGGATACATGCTCTTCGTACCGCCCTGGTTCGATGGATTGAAGGGCCGCCTCCACAGCAACGCCCGCGTAGCCGACGAGAGCGGCGGCGGCGACGGCAGCCAACGCCCCCCTGTACCGGGCGCCGCCCCGTCGCCTCGTGCGGAAGGGGAAGGCCTTCGAATCGGCCTTTTCAGCACCCCTGGATTCCGAAAGGATGGTCATTGCCTGGTTCTCCGTTTGGCGAGAGTGTTCCAATGCCCTCGGCATGGGCAGGAGGTCCATTCAGGCTCTCCTTGTCATGGACCGGCGGCGACTCCATTCCCGAGCCCCCGGCCGCGCGAGGCGTTCAGCGCTCCCCGGCAGCGGGATCATCGACCCAGGCCGTGAACAGGACGGCGCCGGTGCCGCGGTGGCGCACCGCGAGCGCGAAGGGCCGGTCCACGCGCATCTCGAAGCGGGCCTCCTCCTCGACCACGGCGGTGCGTGTCGTCATGATCGCCGCGGTCGCGGCGGCGGCCTCCGTTCCCTCCTCGTCGAGCACGAGCATCGTGCGGTGGAGCACCCGGCTCAGCTTCGGCGCCGGCGCGGCGATGCCCGCGAACGCCTGCGGATCGTCGAGCGCGGCCCCGAGCCCGAGCGCGCGCAGGGCCGGGAGCAGGGAGGCTTCCACGTCCAGGGCCAGACGCGGCAGCGCCAGCGCGCCGCGGGCTTTGTGAAAGCCCCGCCTGCCCAGCCACGAGGGGTCCGCCGCCAGCCGGCGCAACGCCTCGGAGGCTTCGACCCCGGCGCGCGGCAGCACCGCCACGAGCTCGAAGCGTCCGCCGCCGTAAGGGAGGGCGACGGCCTGGAAGTCCCCGTCCTCCCGGTACCGGGCCGGCAGGTCGTCCGCGTGCATGGTGGGGACCTCCGGGACCGCGCCGGAGCGGAGGTGGAAGGGGGCGGGGACGGTCCGTTCCGGGTCGAAGGGCTGCGCCCACTCGCCCTCGAAGTGCATCGCGTTCGCCAGCACCAGGCGGTCGTCGGGGTCGAGCCGCGCCACCAGCTCGGGGATGGCGCCGCCGGTGGCCTCCTCGACCCAGGCGTTGACGCGGTCCACCGAGCGCTCGTCGGTGAAGTCCAGCCGCTCGACGCGGGCCTCGAACACGGCCCGAAGCATCTCGGAGTAGGCGGGGAACAGGTCCAGGCGCCGATCCGCGAACGCCGCGTGGGCGGCCTGCACCGCCACCCCGTCGCCGAGGGCGTCGTAGAGCACCCAGGCGAGCTGGCAGGACAGCCCGCGGGGCGGCCCGTTTCCGTCCGGGCCGTTGCCGCTCGACGCGCCCGCGGCGGAGCCGCCGGTGTCCGAGCCGCCGGTACTCGATCCGCCGGCGTCCGAACCATCGGGCGGCCCGGCGTCGTCCGAGCCGGGGACAGACGTGCCGCTTCCGGCGGAAGCCGTTTCCTCCGTTTCCTCCGTTCCCTCCGTTTCGTCCGGCCCGGCCCCGGTCCGGCCCGGGCTGCCGCCGTCCACCTCGAACATCTCCCGGATCGAACGGCGGACGGGCGCCCTCGCCCCCGGCGCCAACATCTCCAGCACGGCGCCGATGCCCAGCGGCGAGACCAGGGCGTTGCGCGTGCCGGCCTCGGAGGCCGCGGTGAGCAGCCCGACGCCGAACGCACCGGACGAGACCTCCACCGCCGGCTCGCAGGACGGCGGGGAATGGAGAGGGGCGGCCGTGGCCGTGCCGCTTGCGGCGGCGACACCGACGGCGAGACCGGCCGCGGCGAGATGCAATGGTGTTCCCACGATGTCGATCCTCCTTGGTCCCCCGGCGATCGAGCCTCATGCAAGACCGTCGAGGACGTTCGTGGACGGGGATTGGGTTCCGCCGGCGCCGGGCCGGGTGTTTCGTGATGAAGGGCCACGTCTGCGCGGGGGCGCCGGTGCAGGACCCGGTCGACGACGGGGACGTGACCGAAGGGCCGCGTCTGCGCGGGGGCGCTGCCTCGAAGGGAAAGTGCGGCCCGAGGAAAGCGCGGCCCGGCTGCCCGTCGCCGGTGGCGTATCCGCCCCGGCGGAGCGTCCGAGGGTGAAGCCGGGCCTCGTCACCGCACGATCTCGTAATCGAGCCGCGCATAGGACCAGCGCCGCGTGCGCGTCCAGGCTCCATCCTTGTCCATCAGGGGGTCGCGCAACCGCTCGCCGATCGCGAGCAGCCAGCGCGGGGCATCCGGGTCCGGTACGAACCCCCGTGTGGGGGACATCAGATCGGCGAGCGGCGGCGAGACCGGATCCTCGGTCACGATCGCGAACAGGATCCCCGGTCCGGTCGGCTCTTCGGCCGGGAGGCTGAAGCCGTAGTAGGGGTTCGGGATCTCGACGGTGCGCCCGGCCCGGATCCCGGCGCCCGCCCCGGCCCGCTCGGAGTACGGGTTGGGGAAGAGCTGGGTCACTTCGCTGTTGGCCGCCACGTCCACGAGCAGGAGATGGCCGGAACGCTCGCTGTACACCCGGAGCTTGATGTTCTCGCCCAGCCGCACCCGCCGCGACGGCAGCATCTCCAGCCGCACGCCGGCGGTGTTGTCGTGGCCGAGCGCGACCTCCGCCACCTCTGCAACGCCCCCGCCGGCCGGCTCCGCGCCCACCACCACCAGATCGCGCGCCAGATAGCCCGGCGGTCCTTCCAGAAGCGGGGTCAGGCCTTTTTCGCAATCCCCGCGATGACGCCGGCAGTACTCCTCGGACTCCGAACGCACGTAGTCGAGCAGCTCCGAGTGGACGATGCGCCCGTCATGGTTGCCGTCGGCGAGCCTTTCGGTGATGCCGCGGACGAAGCGGCCGGTGAAGACGCCTTGCCGTTGCGGCGCCTCGACGTCTTCCAGCGCCAACTGGTTCGACGCGACCGCGGTCCACGCGATGAGGTTGCCTTCTCCTTCGATGAAGCCCTGCCGGTCGCTGCCGTCCGGACCCGAGTTCCGGGTGGCGGTCCGGGTTCCGGTCGCCCCCCGTTCCGCTCCGAGCCGGAGATCGATGGTGCGCACGACGCCCGGGTCGGGCGCCGCCAGCGCCGTACGGGTGATGGTGCCCGAGTGGCAGGAGTCGACGATCAGGTATGCCTGCCGATCCGCCAGCTTGGCGAACAGCGCCCGGATCTCGTCGTCGAGGATGAGGTTTTCGAATCGCTGGGGATTTTCGGCGGCGGATACGAGCCGCGCGTCGTAGGGCACCAGCGCCTCGTCCTGCCCGTCCGGCTCGTCGCCGTCCTGGTCCGGCTGGTAGTAGCCGTGGCCCGCGTAGTAGAGCAAGGCGCGCGCGCCCGGACGGGTGCCCGCCACCAGCCAGTCCTCGATACCGGCCAGAATGCCCTGGCGGGTCGCCTGCGCGTCGGTCAGCAGCCGGATCTGGCCGGGGTCGAACCCGAGGTAGCCGGACAGCAGGCCGCGCATGTTGCGGGCGTCGTTCACCGCGCCCTTGAGATCGAACCGGGGGTCGGCATGGCGGTTGATGCCGATCAGCAGGGCCCGATCGCCCCGCGGCGACTCGGAGGAAGGCCCCGGGTAGAGATCATCGTCGGAGGAAGACCCCGGGCCGGGATCGTCGCCGGAGGCCACGAGCGTCAGCCCGGTCGTCTCGTTCACCCAATCCGCGAAGGCCCCGGTGCGGGTGTACACCCCGTACTTGCCGGGCTTCGCGCAGCTCGCCCCCCAGCTCACGACGCCGACCTGTACCCACTCGTCCCCGTCCCTCACCACCAGCGGCCCGCCGCTGTCCCCCTGGCAGGAATCCTTGCCCCCCTTGCGAAGACCGGCGCAGAGCGTGCGGCCGTCGATCGCCGCACCGGGGGGGTAGGCTTTGCGGCAGGTCTCCTCGCCGACCAGCGGCAGCTCCACCTGCATCAGGCTGGAGGTGAAGACGTCGGACGAATCCACGGGCCGGTCGGTCAGATCGTCCACGAAGTGGCCGGCTCCCCCGCCGCGCGGACGGCATGGGTGGGCACCCGTCTTCGAGCCGCGCTCACACCGGATCGGGCGCAGCAGTCCCCAGCCGATCGTGGTGGCCGTGACGCCCGGCTCCGCGATCTCCGCGGACCGCTCCGCGTCCGGCAGCGCGACGACCTCGTCGACGCCGGCCGAGCCGGCGAGCTTCAGCAAGGCGACGTCGTTTCCGGATCCGACGGGGTCCCGATAGCCCCGGTGCATCCGGATGGCCTGGACGTCGATCCGCCGCCCCCCTTTGTCGAGGTCGTGGGTGCCGGCCAGCACCTGGACGTCGCCCGCGTCCATGTCGTCCACGCAATGCGCGGCGGTGAGCACCCAGCGGGGATGGACCAGGGAGCCGCCGCAGAACTGCCGGAAGCCGGACCCCCGCGGCAGCACGAGCGCCACCTGCCACGGCCACTCTCCAGAATCGGCCTCCACGCCGCCGACGATCCGCGTGTGCTGCTCCGAGGCGGCGCGGCCGGTGGCCTCGTCCGCCGGCGCCGGCGCCCCGCAGGCCAGCAGCGCCCAGACCGGCAGGGAACGGATGATGGAGGCCGGGAGGGCCGGTGTTTCGGCGTTCTTCATTGCTCCTTTCTCCATGTTCGAGCCCGGTCCGGGCAAACCGTCGAGCAAGACGGGATTCCCGTTCACGGTCGAAGGCACGGGCAAATGAATTCCGGGAGCGGCCACAATCCATTCACGGAGCGGTGTACAGCCCCTGGATCCCGGACGACCAACCGCTCGCCCCGGCCTTGGCTTCGGCCAGCAGCGCCACCGCACGGCCCGCGGCCTCCCGCCCGTCCAGGCGCTTGAGCGCGGCGTTGAGCGCATCCAGCGAACTGCCCGCCGACACCGCCACCACGTGGTCCGCGCCGAAGGGCTTGGCGACTATGGCCTTCAGCTCGAAGGGCCGGCCGGTGGCGACTTCCGCGGGATGGTCGGGCTGCGGATAGAGATAGTGGACGCGCCCGTTCCCGGACAGGCTGAACACGGTGAGCCGGGGATGCGCCAGCCCCTCGATCCGCACCGCGATCCGGGCGTCGAGCCGGTGCGTGCCGTCGTGCGGGTGGATCCCCATCCTGAGGCCGTTGCGCGCGCTGAGCGCCCGGACGGCAGGCACCGCCTTCCACTTTTCGATCACGCCGGGCAGGGCTTCGAGGCCCACGTCGTGCGCGGCCACATCCCCCATCCCGGTCACCACCTCCCGCGCGCCGGCGTCCCAGATGAGGTCGGGGGACTCCTCTTTCGGCACGATCCGCACGCCGGCAAGCGTCTCGCGCACCCTGGCGAGGACGCCGGCTCCGGCGCCGGCATGAAGCACGGCAAGCCGTACCCCGTGGTCGGGCAAAGCGGGGGAGGGAGAAGGCTCCGGGCCGGGGGAGGAAGGCGGAGCCAGCCGCAGGACGATCTCCTCGCCCCGGCGGTTCGGCAGCAGGTTGGGCGTCTGGCGCCCCTCTCCCATCATGCGGACGTTCCGGCGCACGAAGCTCCACAGCTCGTCGCGGCGCAACGCACCGTCCCCGTCGACGTCCGCCTCGCCCCGCAAGGCCCGCGCGAACATGTAGCTGAGCGCACCGCGCATCCGGGAGGCGCCCGCCTCGTCCCGTACCGGGATCTCGGGGACCTGCTCGTCCTCCTGGGAGGCGGCGAGAAAGCTCACGTGGGCGAGCTCGTCCTCCCCCGCCTCGCCGGTGTCGGCCGCCTCTTCCGGCAGGTCGAGCGCCAGCATGTCGTCCGTGATCGGCGGGTACCGGGTGTACCTGTACGTCAAGGCGGACGCGCGCGGATCGACGGCGCGCGTCAGGGTCCCGGAATGGCAGGCGTCGGCGACGAAGACCACCTTCAGCGCCTTCCGGCCCGCGTCCAGGAACCACTGGTTGAGCTCGTCGTCGATGATCCGCTCGCGGGTCCCGTACCCCGTACTCCGGAAACCGCCCAGGATCAGTACTTCGTCCTTCCCGTCGCGCTCCGTCCCGGGCACGCGCTCGGGCTCCTCCTGCGAGCCGTGTCCGGCATAGGTCAGCACCAGCGTATCGCCCGGCGCGGCACGTTCCAGGAGGCCCCGCCATTCGGTCACGATGCGCTCCCGGGTCGCGTCCCCGTCGAGCAGGACCGTGAGATCCTCGACACCGATCCCGGTGAGCGCTTCGTGGATGTCCCGCGCGTCGTTCACCGCCCCCGCGAGCTTCCCGGGACCGGGGGGATGCGGCATGTAGTCGTCGATGCCGATCACGAGCCCCCGCACCGTCTGTGCTCCGGCGGTGGGTGGTACGGGGGCGAGCCCCTTTACCTCGGCGGCCTGCGGGGCGGTCACGAGCCCGCACAGCCCGGCGGTCGTCGCGGCTGCGGCCAGCGTCCGCCGGAGGGTGCGCGAGGCGTCGGGGGGTGGAAATGAGCCCCGCGGATCGAGATGCGCAGGACGAGGGGATCGCCGAGCCTTGCGGGCCGTCCGGTGCGATCCCCGGTGGATTCGTTGTCTGGTCATGTTCCATCTCCACGCGGCTGATGGATTCCCGCTTCCGCGGGAATGACGGACCTTTGCTTCGCGCAGCAATCGGATCCGCGTCGCCGTCAACACCCCGCCCCGCGCAGGGCCGGGCCGTCCCGGCTCCACGTCCAACGAGCCGATCGAAACGGTTTTCCGGCCCGTCCCGCGCGGTGCCGTCCCGGCTACCGCATCCACTCCACGCGCCGGTTCATCCGCCAGACCTCCTCTTGCCCGTAGTGCTCCGGGTCGGCCAGATCGAGCGGCTCGCGTCTGCCCTTCGCGATCACCTCGATCGGCTGCTCGACGCCCCGCCCTTGCAGGAAGTCGCGCAGGGCCTCGCCCCGGAGACGCGACAATTCGAGGTTGTAGGCATCGCCGCCGCGCCTGTCGGTGTGGGCGGAGAGGACGATCCGTGCAGGGTTCTGCTGCATCACGGCCTTCACCATGTCCTCGGCGTACCGGCGCCCCAGCGCGTCGAACTCCGCCAGCCCGTACTCGAAGGTAATGGGAAGCAACGCTTTTCGGGGCTTGAAGCCCCGATAGCCCGGTGCGGCAAGTCCGTCCGGCTCACCTGCCCGATTCGTCGGGGTCTCGACATAATGTCTGGCGAGCAGCCGGTCCTGCCCGGCGAGACGATGGATCCGGTCGATGACGGAATCGGGCGGCGGCTTCGGGGTGGCCGTCTTGTTGTTGATCGCCACCAGCGCCTCCTGGTACAGCGCCGCCGCGCGGTCGTACTCCCGCGCGTCGTGGGCGACATCGCCGAGCATGTAGAGGGTGAGCCAGGTCCCCGCGTACGCGCGGCCCCGCTCCAGCAGGGCGCGTTGCGATGCGAGGCTCGCCCCGCCCGCCAAGCGCTCCTGCGCCACCTGCGCGTGCAGGTTCGACAGTGCGCGCTTCACCTTCCTCCGGTAGGCGCTGTCGCAGCCGACCTCGTTCTCCACGGCGTCGTAGTGGCGCCGCGCGGCGTCGAGGTCACGCACCGCCAGCGCTTGTTGCAGTGGTTCGGCGACCTCCCGGCAGTCCGCGCGGACTTCCTGGAAGGGTCCGCCCGCCAGCGGGACGGCCAGCGCCGCGCACACCAGCAGCCGGCCGGTCAGGGGGCCGGAAGCGGACAGCGGCAATCGTCCGGGATCGTTCATGGCTACACGCTCCTCAGTTGTTCATACCGGGGCGGTGCGGGGCCGCGGGTGGTGAAGCGGGCCACCTGCCCCCCGCGGCGAGAAACGCGCCGGGAACATCGACCAGGGGGCTCCGCCTTCTGATCCCCCGGAGGCAAGGAGGGAATGGCTCATGGCGTGAGCGTCCGGGCAACCCGGAAGCCGTTGTCGACCTCCCGGTAGCCGGCGGAGGTCCTGTAGCGGTAGGCGGAGCGGAGGTTCCCGGGAGTGCCGGCCCAGGAGCCGCCGCGCAGCACCCGGCCGCTGCAATCCCCCGACTCCCACGCGCTCCCATCCGCCGGCGCTCCGTCGTAACTCCCGCTCCCGCAGTCCTCCACCCACTCCCATACGTTCCCCAGCACATCCCGCAACCCGAACCCGTTCGCCTCGTAGCTCCCCACCGGCGACGTCCAGTAATGCCCATCGTCGCAATCCACCGTCGTCCATTCACTGTTGTGCCGCTTCGCCTCCCTGTCCGCCCCGTTCGCATACCGGCACTGGTCTTCCTCTCCCTCCCCCCAGTACCGCGCCGTCCCCGTCCCCGCACGCGCCACGTACTCCCACTCCGATTCGCTCAACAGCCGGTACTCCTCCCCCGTCTCCCTCGACAGCCACCGCACATACGCCTGCGCGTCATTCCAATTCACACACACCACCGGGTGCTCATCCGTCTGGCTGAATCCGGGATTCCTCCAATGGCGGTCGAAACGCTCCTCGAACTCCCCGCCCTCATACGTCCGGCAGGCATTCCCCGTCGAACGCCCCGTCGCCTCCACGAACCGGGCGAACTCCCCCCGCGTCACCTCGTTCACCCCCACCGCAATCGGATACCCTATCGCCACACGGTGCACCGGGCCTTCATCGTCATCGCGGCCCGCCTCCCCCGGCGAACCCATCATGAAGCTCCCCGCCGGCACCACCACCATCTCCGGACATTCAGGACAATCCCGGAATCTCGTCCCCGGCGCTCGTGCACGCTCCTCGAGCTCGGCTATCCGCCGGGCAACACGGAACCCGCTCTCGTCGTCCCGGAGGCCGGCGGAGCCCCTGTTACGGAAGGCGGAGCGAAGGCCCCCCGGTGGGTCGCTCCAGGAGCCGCCGCGCAGCACCCGTGCGCTGCAATCCCCCGACTCCCACGCGCTCCCATCCGCCGGCGCTCCGTCGTAACTCCCGCTCCCGCAGTCCTCCACCCACTCCCATACGTTCCCCAGCACATCCCGCAACCCGAACCCGTTCGCCTCGTAGCTCCCCACCGGCGACGTCCAGTAATGCCCGTCGTCGCAATCCACCGTCGTCCATTCACTGTTGTGCCGCTTCGCCTCCCTGTCCGCCCCGTTCGCATACCGGCACTGGCCTTCCTCTCCCTCCCCCCAGTACCGCGCCGTCCCCGTCCCCGCACGCGCCACGTACTCCCACTCCGATTCGCTCAACAGCCGGTACTCCTCCCCCGTCTCCCTCGACAGCCACCGCACATACGCCTGCGCGTCATTCCAATTCACACACACCACCGGGTGCTCATCCGTCTGGCTGAATCCGGGATTCCTCCAATGGCGGTCGAAACGCTCCTCGAACTCCCCGCCCTCATACGTCCGGCAGGCATTCCCCGTCGAACGCCCCGTCGCCTCCACGAACCGGGCGAACTCCCCCCGCGTCACCTCGTTCACCCCCACCGCAATCGGATACCCTATCGCTACACGGTGCACCGGGCCTTCATCGTCATCGCGGCCCGCCTCCCCCGGCGAACCCATCATGAAGCTCCCCACCGGCACCGCCACCATCTCGGGACACTCCGGGCAGTCCCGGAGCTTCGTCCCCGCTTGCGTCACGTCTGCTGCCACCGACGGGGCGTGTGCAGCGCTCGCCATCAGGACGAACACAGCGCACGTCAGGGCGCGATCCACTCCCTTGGCTCGTCTCATCGTTGATTCTCCGCGGGTATGACTCCGAGCTTCATGCCAAGCGCACCGCGCGCGGCCCGCCAAACGGGTAGCGCGTGATTCACTCATGGACGATATGTCCACAAAAGGCGGGACATTCGCGTTCCCGGATCGAAGACTTCACGAGCACGTGGCTACCGCGTGACCACGAAGCCCACGGTGGCCTGCCCGACCCGGCGGTTCGGGGCGGGGGCCGCCGCCACCACCGCGAGATCGCGCGATACCGCCTCCCGGCCGTCGAGCGCGGCGTAGCCGCCCTGGCCGTAGGACAACCCGGCCGGGAACACCGGCTGGTTGTCGGTGCTGCACACCGCCACCACCGTCTCCACGCCCGTGGGACCCATGGGGGTGAGCTGCAGGTTCGACGCGGCGACGGGGAAGACCACGGTCCGGCCCGCCGGCAGCAGGTTCTGCGGCTGCGCGGCGTTCGGCAGCAGCACCCGCACCTGCCCCGAGGAGCCGACGTTGACCAGCGTGAGGTAGCAGGGGACGTCGGCGCTCGCGTAGAGCGAGACCGGCTCGCCCATCCGGTACACCGGCTTGCCGGTGGCGACCCGCAGGCCGAAGGGCGACGCGGGCCAGTCGGTGCCGGCCGGGGCCGGGGCCATCGGCACGAGCCCGCCCGGGCGGCTCGCGATGGTGGTGATGATCTTGTCGTACTGGTCCCACTCCTGGCCCGCGTTCGTGTCCATCACGACCTGCAGGTCCCGCGCCACGGACCGCGTGTCGGTGTCGAGGGCGGTGAAGGGGCCGGCCCCCGGCGTCTTCGCCGCGGCGAAGAGCGGGTTCGGGTGCGTCGTGGCGATGACCTTGATGAGCTCCCGGCCCGTCGGGCCGCTCACCCGGATGCGCGTGCCCGAGTCCGGGGGCGGGACCTCCACGACCCGGTTCGCCGCCACCCGGGTCTCGGGCTGGTGCGCGTTCGGGAACAGGACCGTAGTCCGGCCCGAGGCGCCGACGTTGAGCACGGTGAGGTAGGCGTCCTTGCTCGCCTTCACGAACAGGCGCACCTGCTCGCCCACCGCGTAGGTGTTGTCGGCGTGGTCGACCCAGGCGACGACGCCGAGGGGGTCCGGCGCCGCGGCGGCGGGCGCCGGGGCCTGGACGGTGTAGACCGCGGTCTGCTCCACGCTGAGGTCGCGCGCGGCGGGGTCTTCGTCCGCGGCCTGCACGGCCGGCGCCAGGACAAGGCACCCGGCGGCCAGGAGGGCGGAGGGTGCGAAGGCGGCGCCGGCCGCCGGCGCCCGGGGGCGGCGGTCCGCCGCCCGGAGCGGCGGATGCGCCGCACGATTGCGAATGGCTTCGAACATGACTGGCTCCTCTCAGTGGCTGGTAACGGTGGTGATGACCTTGTTGTAGTCGTCCCACTCCTGGTTCGCCTGCGTGTCCATCGTGACCTGGAGGTCCCGCGCGACCGCCCGCGCCCCGGCGCCGAGCGTCGGGAAGGGAGCCGCCCTCGTCATCTTCACCGCGGGGAAGAGCGGGGTCGGGCTCGTGGACGCGACCACCTTGATGAGCTCGCGGCCCACGGGAGCGCCCACCTTGATGCTCGTGCCCGACGCCGGGGACGGGATCTCGACGGTCCGGTTTCCCGAGACCTTGTTGTCCTTCTGGTGGGCGTTCGGGAACAGCATCGTGGTCCGCCCCGAGGGGCCGACGTTGAGCACCGTGATCCAGGCGTCCTTGCTCGGCTTCACGAACAGGCGCACCTGCTCGCCCACCGCGTAGGTGTTGTTGGTGCGGTCGACCCAGGCGGTGACGCCGAGCCGGTCCGCCCCTCCGGCCGCGGGCGCCGGGGCCTGGACGGCGTGGACGGCGGTCTGCTCGACGGTAAGGTCGCGCGCCCCGTCGCCCGCGGCCTGCGCGGGCAGCGCCAGGGCGAGGCCCCCGGCGGCCAGGAGGACGGCGGATGCGAACGCGGCGCCCGGCCGTCGGCGGCGGGGCGCCGTCCGGTTGTGGATGGCTTCTGGCATGGCTGGCTCCTTTTGCAAATGTCCCGACCTTCGTGCCGGAACGCGGTTCGATGCAGCTCATCGCAACGCTGCCCGTTGACAAGCCTGTTCAATAGGTCTGAAAGACTCAACAACAATCGGCTGGAAGGGCCGTGCATCCGATGGCGGCCATCCCACCGGATGGGAGGGCGTCCTGCGGGTGTGTATCGAGGTCGAGGCGGGTCGATCCCGATGTATCCGTGCGCATATTGGTCATTCATCGGGTATTCGCGCTGGTAGTGGGACGTAGCGCGCCGTATCGAGCACGAGGCGAGGCAGTGCAACATCAGCGGGAGCCCTGCCGCCCAGGAGGACTGCGTGACCGAGCGTGGACACGAGCGTCCCCTCGGAGATGAGGACGCAGGACGCCGCCGCGTCACCCACGTCGTTGACCAATACCTCCGGGCAATCGACCCCTGCCACGCCTCCGGTGTGTGTCCGACAGCAGGGCAAGACACCCGACGGCGAGGAGGGTGGAGGAGATGTATGTAATATGGGTCACCACGCTGGCATCTACGGGAATGACAGGCTTTCGCGGAGCCTGCCCTCCGGTCAAGCACAGACAGACTCCGCCACGATCGGGGCAACGGCAGGTCTTCGATCGATGCAACTATCGGCAGATTCCCCGATTCGCGGAGGTTCAGTTCAGCTCCCTGGCGACTCGGAATCCGAGACTCGTCGCGCGCGTTCTGTCATCTCCTCCCCAGCGGTATGAAGAGCTCACGAATTCCTGAGGGTTTTCCCACGAACCGCCACGGAACACGCGCTTTCCGCAGTCCCCACCTTTAGTCCACGCCCTGCCGTCCTGCGGCGCTTCCAAATAGTTTCCGTGCCAGCAGTCCTCCACCCACTCCCATACGTTGCCATGCACGTCATGCAGGCCGAACGGGTTGGACTCCAATCTGCTGCCCACTTCGAGCGTGCCGCTCCCTCCGTAGTTCGCGTGATCCCTCGATATCGTCGATCCGGTGTGAAACGGCCCCGTCGTCCCCGCCCGCGCCACGTACTCCCACTCCGCTTCACTCAGCAGCCGGTAGCTCTTCCCGGTCACCTCCGAAAGCCAGCGCACATAGTCTTGGGCGTCCTTCCAGCTCACGTGGATGACCGGGCGGTTCCCACGACCCCAGTTGTTGTCAAAGGGTTCATACGACGAACATCCACCTGCTTCATAGCAAGCATCCCATTGCGAGAACGTCACCTCGTAGACTCCCACTGCAAGCCTCCCGATGTTCACCGAACGGACCGGGAGCTCAGTTTTGTATTTGCCGCTGCCCATCTTGAACTTTCCAGCCGGCACCGCCACCATCAACGGACAGTCGTCACACTCCTTCCTTTGTTCAAAGTCCTTCCAATGGTCGATGGGGTCGATTTTGTCGATAATGACAATTTGGCCAGGACAATCAGAATCAGGCGAACATTGCTTGAAGTAGAATGGCCTCTCTATAGAAGAGTACACCCAAGGTACTTGCGTACCGAACTTGTACCCGGCCGTCTGGCGCCTCAATTTGCCTTTCACCACCCCTACCACATCCATCAAGCGACGCCCCGGCTCGTCCATCTCATCGACCAACGCTTTGGCAAACGGACTCAACTCCTCCCCCACCTGCCCGTCATACGCCACCGCCCCATCTGCCGCCGCGTACACAATCATCTGATCCGTCGTCTTGCCGATCGTCGGCATCGGTAACAGACCCTTTGGCGCTCCCCCCTTCGTCTGCTGACGGCTTGGAAGTTCATTGTTACGGCAGGCATCGAGAATCAGGATGTGCAGCCTCCCGCCGCCTCTCTCCAGACGCTCCATCACGTCGTTTGCCCCAATGGCATAGACCGGCACGTGATCGCGATACTCGATAGCTCCATCGTCTACCGGCACCAGCCAGTTCTGCCCAGCTTCCGCCACCCCGTGTCCCGAGTAGTAGACCAGTGCCGCCTCCACCCCCGAAGTACGCTTCAGTTGGGCTTCGAGAGTCCTGAACAGCGTATCCATGTCCCTCCGGTTCACGTCCACGTGGGCTTGGCCCCCGACCAGCGTGAAATCGAGCGACTCCAGCTTGTCCGCTATCGCTCTGGCATCGTTCGCGGGGTTGCGCAAATCCCCGGATCTGGCGTAGTCGCCGTTGCCGATGACCAACGCTATGCGGCGAGCTTCCGCCGACGCCGCATACAAGGCCGACCACAGCACCAGAGCCAACCCGACCAGGACCACAGATGGCGAATGCTTCCTTCCATCTCCTGCTCGTGTCATGGTTCTACTCCTCCACCCGAAGCACATACCGAAAGCCCGATCTTCATCGCTCCTTGAAGGTCTGGACATCCGGGGGCGTCCCATTCGCCATCGTGAGGAGCGCCGAATGCGCGCGCTTCTGTTCCTCTGTCTTGTTAGCCGTCCGTGTGGAATGGCACCTGCACCATGCCGGAACGCCGCTACTGTTCAATGACGAGACGTTGACCGAACACCAGCCAACGCTCGTGTGGCCCTGTCGCCTGTTGCCCCGACCAAGCCGAGTGAGCGCACCAGCACAAAATGGCACTTCAGCTTAGTGACGACGGTTTGCTTCTTTACAGCTTACAGCCCCGATACTTTGATTGCCGAACTCGCAATGCGCTGCCGCAACATCTATCGGGTCCCTGCCGATCCCACGGTTCCGGCCCTGTCACTGCTCACCGAACCGATGCCGATTCAACACCGCGCCGTACATTTCATCGAAGTGTTTCTCCACGATGGGCAATCGCGGGCGGGTAAACGCCCGTGGCTACCCGGTCTGACAGGCGTAGATACGAGAATTTGGACACTTCTGAATGCCTTGATCTACAAACAACCCAGCCCCGGGCTGATTCGGAGCTGGGCTGTAGTGCTGTCGGGTTCGGTACCGTTTGAGGATTGCTGGTCTCCTACAGAGGTACACACCTGCTCTCACCCTCTGTTCCCGGCAACCTCTTCTCAAGTGCCGCCTTCGCCACTCCCTTCCAATCTTTGGGAGGACAAGCCGGTTTCTCATCTGTGACCTTGCCCTCGATTCTCTTACTCTTGATCAGGACACTACCCGGTTCGGTCCCCGTCTCGTCCTCATCAACCCAGACCGTGTGGTATTCAGCAACCACTGGATCATCTGTCGTGTACGCCATGACGAACCATTTGCGCCCGGGGGTTATTTTACATTCGTTGGTCTTGGCGTTGGTCTCGGCATTGACTACTTCACCCTTGAGTTGTGGCGTAAAGACTCCTTGCTTGGCCTCTACCGCCTCTGCAGGTGCCGGTTCAGCATCTGCATCATAGACCCATACATCGATATCGCTTTGGCCTTCCGGTAGCTTTGTTGCAACCTTGATCTCGAAAGCCATGTAGCATTGTACTGACTTCAAACCAATCTCACTGTGTGCAAGAGCGGAACGATATTCCAGCTTCGCATTGCTGAAGCTTACAGGTTTGAGCGTAGGCTTCCGAGTAAAGGGGACCCCTTTGGTTTCGGAACCCGACCACACTACCCTTGCCTTTTCAGCCGCCTCGACGATGTAACGTTCTGTCGCTCGCTTTTCGGAGACTTTGATGCCCCATGGATCCCTCAGAGTAAAAGTGACTCCGCTGTCGAAGCGGGTGACATCTCCCTTACCCCTCGGAGTCCGATGAACCTGACGATCATCTCCTGGTTCTATATCCTTGCAAAGATCTCCAGACTTACGTCCAGACTTATGACAGTCGAAGAACTCGTCCAGGCGAGCCAAAAACTCCCTCCGCCCTGGTTCCTGTAATACCAAGTTACTGAATTCGAATGCCAACTCCTGGTAGAGGGTGTCCTCGCCCTCCTTCCCTGTCGTCTGCGACGCCAACTGCTGTGCCAATGCTTGCTGCACCGCTGCATTCACAGCCTCCTGCGACGCCCCCTGCGTCAAGTGCTGCACCGCCTCAGAGAGGTTGCCCGGCGCCGGATTCTCATCCAACGCCTGCTGCACCGCCTGCTGCAGGCCGCCCGGACCCGGATTTTCCAACGCCTGCTGCACGTCCAAGTACAAGTTGGTGCCCGGCGCCGGATTCTCATCCAACGCCTGCTGCACCGTCGCCGGCTGCAGGCCGCCCGGACCCGGATTTTCCAGCGCCTGCTGCAAGTCCAGGTACAAGGACGCCTCCTGCATCATCTGCTCGGGTCCTGGTACGGCACACGCGGAAAGCAAGGCCGTCACAATGACGGGGCAGCCGATGTGGGTCAGCTTCTTCATGATGTTTCTCCTCGGTTTCGGGGGTTGAATCGACGTGACGCTGCTCTCGTCACCGACGGCATTCCAGAGGCTTTGCGTGCGCCAGAGGCTCTGCAGGTGGAAATGATTCACTTTCATGCTCCTTGGACGTGGTCGTCATGTGCAGATTTGGGTCACGGACAGGTCATCCCTGTCCCGCGATAAGGAAGTTCGAGAAGGACCTTGCGGCTCGACCCTGCCCCACCGCCGTGGCGAACCGTCCGGGATAGCGACAGTCTGCGGAGGGTGGTGGGGTGGGAAGCCGCAAGGGCGTCCGCCGGAGGTCGAGCCGGACGGGCGTGGGCACGTCCTGCACTCGGTCCGTGCCAGTACTTCGGCAGGGGGCCGGCCCCGCCGATGGGAAATCGCAAGCAGGGGCGCGGCCGATGCGCGCGCCGGGGATTCCTGCACGGAGCAGGCGTTCGGTCAGGCCGTGAAGCGGCGAGAACCGGTTCGGGGGCGCAAGCGTCCCGTCCGCAACGGGGTGCGCCGTGCGCGGTTCCGGCAGAAAGAGGAACTCGCAGCCCGGGACGGGGTGCGAGGAGCGGCGACGGGTCCTATCTGGACGGGGCGATGCGGCCTGACGCCCCGGTACGTACGAAACGGCTACCCGAGAGGCGTCCGAATCGGGGGGGGGGGGGGGGGGTAACTTATTGATTTACAAAGCATTTTTGGTCAGGACACACAATCCGCCTCGAAGCCGTCTCCATGACGGCGGGAAGTTGTATCAGGACTTGCACCGGGAATCAACACCCATTTATCAGGCGCGTGCGCCCGGCACGGTCGAGCAGCTCGCCTCCGGTCCCGCAATCCACAATCATCTCGCCGACCTCGGCGAGACGGTCCGCATCGTCCACCCCTTCGAGCAGCCTGCCCAGGGCCTCGGCCGTCTCCGCGCCGAACCGCCGCGCGGTCAGCCGCCGCAGCAAGGCCCGTTCTTCGGCACGGCCTTCCTCTCGGCCCCGCCGGACGCCTTCCTCACGGCCTTCCTCGCGTCCCTCCTCACGCCCTTGCCGGAACCACTCCTGCTCCCACTCGTCCATCCGGTGCTCCAGCATCGTCGGCTCCTCCACGTCCGCGCCAAGCTGCCGCGCCAGCAACGCCCGTACTTCCGCCCGGCCCGCTTCGCGCCCTTGCCGGAACCACTCCTGCTCCCACTCGTCCATCCGGTGCTCCAACATCGTCGGCTCCTCCATCCATCGACGCGGCCACTCGCCGCCGAAACGCTCCTCCAACATCCTCCCCAGCCCCTCGCGCAACGCCTCCCCCAACGACTCGTCCCCCGAGCGGCGCAGCAACCCCAGCAGCCCCGCCACCCGCTCCGGCATCCGCGACGCCTCGGCACAGCTCTGCACCGCAATCAGCGCCGCGGCCAGGTTGCGGCGAACATCGTCATCCGTCAGGGCCGGACCGTCAAGCAGCACGTAGGCAGCGTCCGGTTGCAGGGGCGCGAGGGCTTCCGGTCCCGGCGCGGTCAACGCCCGCACGCCGAGCGGCGCGCGCCAGCGCTCGCGCCCGGTGTGCACCACCACCGGCAGGACCCGGGGCAGCTCCCGGTTCGGTCCCGCCAAGTGGCCTTCGCGGAGCAGGTCCTGTCGCAGCAGGGTGGTGTATGCCTCCATGCGCAGGGCCATGTAGCGGTCCACGGTGGCCTGGAATTCGATGGCGAGAAGCACGGGGGGCCGGGGCGGGCGTCCGGCGGTGGGCCGGCAGGCGATGCGCCAGGGCATGTCGGCCCGGCGCCGGCGGAGTCCTGGGCCGACGTGGGCGGCGGGGAGGCGATGCAGGGTGTGGGAGTCGAGCTCGGCGGTGAGTGCTTCGGGGAGCAGGCGCAGGAGTGCGCGGACCATGGAGGGGAAGGAGAAGGCGAGCTTGTCGAGGGCGTCCATGGGCGGAGCATGGCAGCCCGCGGGGGATTCGCCATCGGACGCAGAGGCCGAAGCTCGTAGGCGCAGGGCGCATCCGAGGACGGCGTTGAGAGCACCGCGGGACGCAGGCGGCGGTCCCGGGCGATGTCCCTCGATTCCGAAAGCCCGCCGCCAGGCCAGCGGCGGACGGCCCCAGGGAGCACGTCGCCGATGCGGGCAGGGGCGTCCCCCGGCGCGTGTGTCTTCGCCGGTCCCGAGGAGGCGCACCGTGCGCCGGCCTCAACCGCCTGCCGCCACGACCTCGACACGGGTCTCCGCCAGGGCCCAGCCGTTCCCCGGAAGCCGGGCGGTGGCCGCGTTCAGGTTCGCGATGAATGCATCTCCCGGCATGGTGAGCGTCACCGGCGCATTCGACGCGCCCGCGCCGCCGAACCCTTGGAAGGGCTGCCGCGTGACCAGGAACAGCACCCGATCGGTCCCCGCCGGCGGGCGGGCGCGGATGGTGAAGCCCGCGTCGGGCGCCGGGAACAGGATATGTGCGCCGGGCGCCACCGGCAGGTTCTCCGCCAGCGCCACCACCTTGCCGGAGGCGTTGAGCATGTAGAGGTGCCCGTGGCCCGCCGTGCTCGTGGACAGGAGGAAGGAGACCGGATCTCCGAGTCGGAGCGGGGTGGATCCGATCGGGGACACGCCGGCGGAGAAGGGCGCGGCGGGGTTCTGGGCGACGGCCGCCTGGGATGCGGCCGCCGCCGGGGCCGGGGCGTTCGGGGGTGATCCGGACGTTGGGGACATGGCGCCCGGCATGCCCGCGCAGCCGGCGAGCGCGACGGTCGCGGCGAGTATGCCGATACGCAGGATCTCGCTCCGCCGCCACCGGCGGAAGGTGGAAGCGTCATCGGCGGATCGTGCAACGTCGGATGGTGCGATGGTCTGGCATTCGGCGTTCATCGGCTCTTCTCCCTGTATCCGGTTGAGCGTCGCATCGGCGAATCGCCGATACAGCGTAGGCACCGGCGATTGGCGTGGCAAGCGCAAGCGGGTGGGCGCCCCACCGCCTGGCGGCAGCCCTCCCGTGTGGTTGTGGCCCGACCGGGCGGCGGTATATCTTGCGCTCCGGCAGCGCATCCGGGGAGGATGATTCGACGTGGGAACGGCTCCGCAGTCCCCCGACACCGGGCCGGATCCGTTTGCGGGCGGAGAGGAAACGATGCGCGACGTTCGGACCTGCGAGGTCCTGCACGAGGCCCGGGCCGACTTCCACAACGCGCTGGTGGAAGGCTCCGTGGTCAAGGACCCCCACTTCGTCGCACAGCTCCGCCAGGAGCCCACCTACCAGATGGCGGAGTTCTTCTACCTGCTCCGGGCGTTCCGCCTCGACGGCGAGGAGAAGATCCGCCGCTACGTCGCGCTCCACAACCGCCACCTCGAGGCGTTGCAGGAGGACCGCGCCAAGATGCGCCGCCTCGGCCTGAGCCCCACCCGGGTACGCAGGGGGCGGTTCTCGCCGGCGAGCGTTCCGAAGCTGATCGAGAACTACCGCACCGGGGACGCGGCCATCGACCAGTCCGACCTGTCGCGGTTCCTCATCGAAGTGATGTCCCCGGAGACCAGCCGCAAGACCGCGGTGACCCTCACCGAGGCCGGATACCTGGAGCGGCGGCGCTCGCCGTACCAGTCGGTCCTGGTGCGCTCGACGGGGGCGCTGGAGCGCATCTTCGCCCGCGGCCTGCGCCACGTGCGCACCGCCCTCGCGGAGGACGCCTCCCCCGTGGCGGGAAGCACGGGCGCCGGGCCGGGGCGCGGCCGGTGCGGGACAGGCGCCAAGGCGGCCGGGGAGGGCGCCGGGGCGGCTGTGGAGAGTGCCGGGGTGGCTGTGGAAGGCGCCGGGATGGAGAGGCAGGGGGAGCCGGCATGAGCGGGCGCCGGTGGAGTGTGCCGGCGGGGCTGCTCGCGGCGCTCGTCTCCCATGCCGCGCCGGCCGATCTGGTCGGGCGCGACGCCCCGGTACAGGTGCTGATCGAGGCGAATCCCGTCCTCGAACGCATCGCCCGGGAGCGCCCGGAGGCGCTTGGCGAGATCCTCGACCGGCTCCGGGCGCCGGGCCCGTCGCTTCGGCGCAGCCCGCGGGCGCCAAGCCGCACCGAGGCCCCGGACGGCGCGCAGGACGGCCTCCTCGCGGAGAACCCGGCGCTGGCCGACTACTACCGTGACTCTCCCGAAGCGGCCCTCGACCTGCTGCGCCTCATCCGGGAGGCGACGAAGGAGGAATAGCGCCCCGCGGCGGACCACCGCTCCGGGAACGCACCCGAGCCGCCGACGCAGCACCCCCCATCGGCGCCGATCTCATTGAGGCCGATCTCATTGAGCTCGAGTTTCGGGATTCGCTGACCGAAATGGATTCCCGCTTTCGCGGGAATGACGGCCAGACGGCCACGGCCAGCGTAAATGTAACGTGTCTCGCTGAAATGACGTCATTCCCGCGAAAGCGGGAATCCATCGCCTGATTCAAGGTATTTTGAATCCCGAAACTTGAGATTGAAGCATTGGCGTAGCCGGGATGGCCCACACGGAGACCCCGCGGCGGGATGCACGAGGTCACCGTGAATCTGCCCGGATCGGTGCACCATCGCATCCGGGCGGATGAGCCCGAGCGGGACGAAACCGCAGAGGAGTGGATCCTCAACCGGGCTCCGGGTGGTATTCGAGGGCAAGGGTGAAGACGAGTCCGGACAGAGACCCGGGTGACGGCCGGCCACCGGCGTATCGCGATGCGGTGTGCTGGCTCGAATCCCTCGTCCGCACGCCGCCCCGCACACGATGCGAGCGTGAGCGGCTGGGGCTCGCGCCGATCTCGTCGCTGCTCGGTCGCATCGGCAATCCGCACCACGGGTTCCCGGCGATCCATATCACCGGCTCGAAGGGCAAGGGATCGACCGCGCTCTATACCGAAGCCCTGCTCTCCGCGGCCAAGCTCCGCTCCGGTGCGTTCACGTCTCCCCATCTCGAAGAATGGACCGAGCGGATCCGGATCGGCGGGATGCCGATCGACGAGGCCGGGTTCGTCGAAGCGCTGGAGAGAGCTCGGCCGGCTGTCACCGCACTGCACGAATCCGATGCGGATGCCGCTCCCGCCTTCTTCGATGCGCTGGTCGCCGCCGCGTTCTCCGTCTTCGCCGACGCGCCGGTGGACATGGCGGTGGTCGAGGCCGGGATCGGCGCGCGGCTCGATCCGACCCGCGTATGCCGGGCTGTCGCCACCTGCGTGACCGGTGTCGAGCTGGAGCACGCGGACCGGCTCGGACCGACAATCGAGGACGTCGCCCGCGAGAAGGCGGCGGTCGCGCGCCCGGGCGTTCCCCTCGTCATCGGCTCGATGCCGGAGGCGGCGCGGGCGGTGGTGGAGCGCGAGGCCGCGCGCACCGGCGCCCCGCTCCTGCGCCTGGGTCGCGAGATCGCGATCCGGCGCGGCGCCGGCTTCCGCCCGAGCGATACGCCACGTATCGACTCGTATCGCGGCACGTCGAGCCTTCACGGAGCGCCCGGCGGGAGCGAGGCCGGGAGCCGCACGAGTTGCGGAGACCCCGCGCTCACGGGATCGTTCGCCGGCGCCGACTCCGCCGAGGTCGCCGTCGCCGGGCGAACCGTCCCGGTCACCCTGCGCCAGCCGGGACCGCACATGCTCGAAAACGCGGCGCTCGCGCTGGCGCTGGCCAACGAAGCCGGTGCGCTGGATCGGCTCGACGACGCGGCGGCGGGAGCCGCACTTGAAGCCGCGGTGCTGCCCGGACGGGCGGAGGTGCTGTGCGAAGCCCCGCTGGTCATCGCCGACGGCGCGCATACCCGCGCGTCGATCGAGGCCCTGATCGAGGTTCTCGACACCCGGACCACTGCCGGGACGGCCGGGCTCGTCGCGGTGGTCTCGGTCACCCGCGGGAAGGATGCGGCCCGCGTGTTGTCACCGCTGGTGCGGCGTGCGGAGACGGTGATCGCGACCACCGCCGAGCCCTCGCGTTCGCTCCCCTCGGCGGAGCTCGCAAGCCTCCTCGGGGCGTCCGGCCCGTGCGCGGCAGTGACCGGCATCGACCCCCCGGCCGATGCGATTCGCGCGGCAGTTCGCATCGCCGGCAGCGACGGAACGGTCTGCGTGACCGGATCGATGTACGCGGCGGGGGCCGCTCGCCGGCTGCTCCGGACTGTACGATCTCGAGTTTCGGGATTCAAAATGCCTGAATCAGGCGATGGATTCCCGCTTTCGCGGGAATGACGACCAGCCTGAAAGCAGCGCGTCTCGCTGAAATGACGTCATTCCCGCGAAGCTTGTGCCCGCGAAAGCGGGTAGCGGGAATCCATTTCGGTCAGCGAATCCCGAAACTTGAGTACGATGAAGCACCACTCCACGATGAAGCTCCGGGGATCGGGCGCATTTGCGCACGCTGATCCGCCGGATCCTTCGATGGCGTACCTGTATGCGATGGAGGCGAGGCCCGGGACGACCGCGTTGGATCCCCGCTTGCTCCCCGCCTTCGCGGGGACGGCAGGGAATGACGGCGCCGAGAGCGCGGGAATGACGAAGGCGGATGGGACGCCCGGGGCCCGGAGGGACACGCCGTTCCCGGGAACGGCAGCACGCCCGTCCAGGCCGATCCCGCCTATTCCGCCGATGCGATCCGGATGCCGAACTCCTGTCCCGCGTCCATGATCCACGTCCAGGCGTACTGCGCGAAGCTGCGGGGAACGTGGATCTCGAACGCCGGCGCCTCACCCACCTGGTGGATCATCACCTGGCACCTGGCAAGCCTCGACTGCGCGCAACGCCCCGGGGTGAAGACGCGGGGGTGGAGGTCGAGCGGGCACCCTTTCGCGAGCAACGCGCGCGCATCGGGACCGGAAAGGGCGAGGATGGTGTGGCCGTGGGAGACGTCGCTCAGCGCCGCACGCTGCCCTTCGAGCGCGCCACGCAGATCTCGTGCGATGCGCTCGGCGCGGCGGTCGGGGACGACCACGAGCCATTCATCCGGACCGAGCCGGAGCATGGCCACGTCGCGTCGCCGCACCTCCGTCAGGGACTCGGCCACGGGCTCGATCCCGAGCGCGGCGGAGACCGACCGCCGGAAATCCACATTCCCGCGGTCCCCGCGCAGGAGCAGCAGGCCGCGCGGACGGCATTCGGCCAGCACGATGCCCGCGCCGGGGTCGGGGGGGGAAGCCGACGCCCTCGCTTCGAGCCCCAGATGGGCGAGCGCGCTCCGGCGCCGGTATCGCTCGGCCCCGTGCCGCTCGGTCCCGTGTCGTTCAACCATGCGCCCGCTTCCCCTCGGGGTCGAAGAAGCGCGGCTCGGTGATCCGCGCGGACAGGACGGTCCGCTCCAACGGCGCCATGACCGTTTCCCCGTGGCGGTCGCGACCGCCCTGAACGAGCGCCAGCGCGATGGATCGCCCGAGATTGGCGCTGAAGTAGCTCGACGTGACGTGGCCGATCATGCGCATCGGAGGCTGGGTCACGGTGTCCACGATCTGGGCGCCCTCGGGAAGCACCTCCCCGGGGCTGTCGGTCAACAACCCCACGAGCTGCTTGCGGTCCGTCCGCGCGGTGTCGGCGCGGTCGAGCGAGCGCTTGCCGATGAAGTCCTTGCTCCGGCTGACGATCCACCCCATGCCCAGATCGATCGGGGTCACCGTGCCGTCGGTGTCCTGGCCGGCGATGATGAACCCCCTCTCGGCGCGCAGGACGTGCATCGCCTCCGTGCCGTAGGGGGTGATCCCGTAGGGCTGGCCGCTCTGCACCAGCGCCGTCCACAGCGAGAGGCCGTAGCCCGACGGCACGCTCACCTCGAAGGCCGATTCGCCGGTGAACGAGACCCGGGCGACCCGCGCCGGCAGCCCCGCCACGCGCCCCTCGCGCCAGTTCATGAACGGGAAGGCGTCCTTGCCGAGATCGATGCCGGTGGTCAGCCCCGTGAGAAGCCGGCGGGCGAGCGGCCCCGAGACCGAGGCGGTCGCGAGCTGCTCGGTCACCGAGCTGCAGTACACGTCGAGGTCGGGCCACTCCGTTTGCAGCCACTCCTCCATCCAGGCGAGGACGCGGGCCGCGTTGCCGCTGGTGGTGTGCACGAGGAAGCGATGCTCGCCGAGCCGCAGGGTGACGCCGTCGTCGAAGACCATCCCGTCCTCGGTGCACATCAGGCCGTACCGGCACCGCCCGACCGGGAGCCGTTTCCACCCGTTCGTGTAGATCCGTTCGAGAAATTCGGCCGCATCCGATCCCTGGACGTCGATCTTCCCCAGCGTCGATGCATCCAGGAGGCCGACCGCGTTGCGCGCGGCGAGACACTCCCGATCGACGGCTTCGCGCATCGACTCGCCGTCGCGGGGGTAGTACCACGGCCGCTTCCACTGCCCGACGTCCTCGAAGGCCGCGCCTCGCTCCACGTGCCACTGGTGCATGGGCGTGGTGCGCACCGGATCGGAGAGGTCGCCGACGTCGCGGCCGGCGAGCGCGCCGAACGTCACCGGTGCATAGGGGGGACGGAAGGTGGTGGTGCCGGTGGCGGCGATGTCCGTGCCCAGGGTCTCGGAGAGGATCGCCAGCGCGTTCACGTTGCTCGTCTTGCCCTGGTCCGTGCCCATCCCGGCCGTGGTGTAACGCTTCAGATGCTCGACCGAGCGGTAGCCCTCCCGCGCCGCAAGCGCTACGTCCGTGGCGGTGACGTCGTTCTGGAAATCGACGAAGTGCTTGTCGAGCCGGCGGCCGGAGTGGCGCGGGGGCACGGTCCAGAGCAGCCGGATCGGCGCCTCGTCGACGACGTCCACCTTCGGCAGCGAGGTGCCGCCGCGCTTGCGGAACCCGCACGCCGCGGCAGCCGCCTTCCCTGCCTCGCGTCCCTCGGACAGGGCGAATGCGAGCGCACCGGTCCCGTTGCAGCCCCCGACCGAGAGCTGCGCCTGGCGCGCTTCGCCGGGCACGAAGGCGCCCTTCGTCTCGTCGAAGGCGAGCCGGCCGCCCGACTGGGAGAAGAGGTGCACCGCCGGATTCCAGCCCCCGGACATGCACACCAGATCGCATCGGATCTTCCGGTGTCCGCCGGTGTACGCGGATGCGGCGGCGTTCAGCGCCGCGACCGAGACCCCGGCCACCGCCCTCGCTCCCCGGACGTCGGTGACCGCGTGCCCCGCCAGCAGCTCGACACCTCGACGCCGCAACTGCGCGCGCCGGGCGTCCGACAGCTCCGTCCGGACGTCGACCACCGTCACCCGCAAGCCGGCGTCGGCCA
Organism: Gammaproteobacteria bacterium; assembly: GCA_965204915.1. Classification (GTDB taxonomy): domain Bacteria; phylum Pseudomonadota; class Gammaproteobacteria; order HK1; family HK1; genus HK1. The sequence continues at coordinate 3,333,749 of OZ242023.1, forward strand.
GATCGAGCGCCGGGTCGTAGGCGGTGTCGTTGTTGGTGAACACCACCGCATTGGAGCCGGGGCGCACCGCGTACCGGTTGACGTAGCTCCGGGCCGCCGATGCGAGCATCACCCCCGGGCGGTCGTTGTTCCGGAACACCAGCGGGCGCTCGTGCGCCCCGGTGGCGAGCACCACCTGCTTCGCGCGCACCTTCCACAGGCGCTGGCGGACACGGCCGCGACGCTCGCGATACGGCAGATGATCGGTACGGCGCTCCAGGACGGTGAGGTAGTTGTGGTCGTAGTACCCGAGGGCGGTGGCCCTCGACAGCATCCGCACCTCTTCCATCCCCGCGAGATCGGACACCATGGCCGAGATCCACTCCTCGGCCGGCGCATCGTCGATCGATTGACGGGTACCGGACAGATGGCCACCGGGCTCGGGCCGCTCGTCGACCAGAAGCACCCGCGCGCCGGTCCGGCCCGCGGCGTGGGCCGCCGCCAGCCCGCTCGGCCCGGCGCCGACCACCAGGACGTCGCAGTGCGCGTGCGACTTGTCGTAGGTATCCGGATCCGGTCCGGTGGGGGCGCGTCCGAGCCCCGCCGCCCGCCGGATGAAGTACTCGTACTTCATCCACCACTTCCCCGGCCACATGAAGGTCTTGTAGTAGAAGCCGGCCGGGATCAGGGGGCTGATCAGCCCGTTGACCGCGCCGGCGTCGAAGCGCAGGCTCGGCCAGCAGTTCTGGCTCGTGGCGCTCAGGCCCTCGTGGATCTCGATCTGGGTGGCCCGTACGTTCGGCTCGCCGGACGCGCCGATACCGAGCTGAACCAGCGCGTTGGGCTCCTCGGCGCCATCGGTCACCACCCCGCGCGGGCGGTGGTACTTGAAGCTGCGCCCGACCAGGCGCACGCCGTGGGCGAGCAGCGCGGAGGCGAGGGTGTCCCCGGCGTAGCCGGTGTAGCGCTGGCCGTCGAACGAGAAGCCCACGGGCCTCTCGCGGTCGATGCGCCCGCCGGAAGGGAGCCTGAAGGGCGCGTCCGTCATCGCTTCCTTCCGGGCGTCACGCCGGACGTCGCGGATGCCTCCGGGGGCTCCTCGCCCATGCGGTACACGGCGGTGATCTCATGGGTCACGGTGTCACGCTCCACGTTGAACCACCGCCGGCAGCCGGCCTCGTGCACCCATCGTTCACGGTGCGGGCCCTTCGGATTGGTGCGCATGAACAGGTAGTCCGCCCACTCGGCGTCCGAGAGCGCCTCGGGGCGCTCCGGGCGGACGATGTGCGCCTCGCCCCCGCAACGGAACTCGCTCTCCTCGCGCGGCCCGCACCAGGGACAGTGGATCAGCAGCACCGGCGGCGTTCCTTCCGCTCGGGGACGGCGACGTCCGCCACCGCGAACACCGCCTGCGCGCCGATCCGGAGCATCGCAGCCCTCTCCCTCTCAGTGCGCAACCGCGGCGGCGCCGTGCTCGTCGATGAGCGCGCCGCTCGCGAAGCGGTCCAGGGTGAACGGGGCGTTGAGCGCATGCGGCGCATCGTGGGCGATGGTATGCGCGAAGACCCACCCGGAGCCGGGCGTTGCCTTGAACCCCCCGGTGCCCCACCCGCAGTTGAAGTAGAGGTGCTTCACCGGCGTCTTCGAGATGATCGGGCTCGCGTCCGGGCAGACGTCCACGATCCCCGCCCAGTGGCGGAGCATCTTCAGGCGGGAGAAGATCGGGAACAGCTCGACCAGGGCGCCCATCTGATCCTCGATGACCGGGAAGCTGCCGCGCTGCGCGTAGGAGCCGTACCCGTCGATCCCCGCCCCGATCACCAGCTCGCCCTTGTCGGACTGGCTGACGTAGACGTGCACCGCGTTGGACATGACCACCGAGTGGTGGATGGGCTTGATCGGCTCCGACACCAGCGCCTGCAGCGGATGGCTCTCGATCGGAAGCCTGAACCCGGCCATGGCCGCGAGGACGCTGGCGTGCCCGGCCACGACGACCCCGACCTTCCCGGCCCTGATGTAGCCCCGCGAGGTCTCGACCCCCTCCACCGTGCCGTTGCGCTGCCGGATCCCGGTCACCTCGCAGTTCTGGATGACGTCGACGCCGCGGGCGTCGGCGCCGCGGGCGAATCCCCACGCGACGGCATCGTGGCGCGCGACCCCGCCGCGGCGCTGGAGCGAGGCGCCGAGCACCGGGTAGCGGACGTCCGGCGAGGTGTCGAGGATGGGCACCATGGCCTTGATCTGCGCCGGCGTGAGCACCTCCGAGTCGATGCCGTTCAGCCGGATCGCGTTGACCCGCCGCGACAGCTCGCGGAGATCGTGGAGGTTGTGCGCGAGGTTCAGCACCCCGCGCTGGCTCAGCATGACGTTGAAGTTGAGCTCCCGGCCGAGTCCTTCGTAGAGCTTCAGCGAATGCTCGTAGAGGTGGGCGCTCTCGTCCCAGAGGTAGTTCGAGCGGATGATGGTGGTGTTGCGGCCGGTGTTCCCGCCCCCCAGCCAGCCCTTCTCGAGCACCGCGACGTCCCTGATCCCGTGCAGGGCCGCGAGGTAGTACGCGGTCGCCAGCCCGTGGCCCCCGCCGCCCACGATGACCACCTCGTAGGACTGCTTGGGCTCGGGGCTGCGCCACGCGGCCGGCCAGCGCTCATGGTGGCTGAGCGCATTGCGGGCGAGGGAGAAGATCGAGTATCGCATCGTCGAACGATTGCCTCTGCCGGCCGGGCCGCGGGACGGTGAAGGATACGGGCGCCCGCACGCTCCGGGGAAGTACGCACCGGTGGGCCGCGGTTCGGTCCGGAAGCCCGGAGCACCACGATCATCATCCGATGACGCCCTGCCGCCAAGTCCTCCCGGGCTCGCCTCGTGTCGGATTCGGCCGCATGTCCCGTGCGCCTGCGCCTCCCTCAATGGCGGCGCACGCATCTCCAGCTCGAGTTTCGGGATTCAAAATGCCTGAATCAGGCGATGGATTCCCGCTTTCGCGGGAATGACGGCCAGCCTGAAAGCAAAGCGTCTCGCTGAAATGACGTCATTCCCGCGAAGCTTGTGCCCGCGAAAGCGGGTAGCGGGAATCCATTTCGGTCAGCGAATCCCGAAACTCGAGATCTCCAGGCCCAGGGCACGGCCGGCAGGGTTCGCGAGGCTCGCCGATTCGACCTCGACCGGCAGCTTGCCCGCCTTGCGGATGGTCGGGAAGCCCTTGCCCGGCGGATCGGATTGTGGGATGCGAGGAGGATGCCGTATGCTCGCGCGCCGTCGCCGCGAACGGCCGGCGGCCTGCGCCAGGCCGGCCGCGCCGGCTCCCGGCATCTTCTCGACACGCCCTCGCGGAGCGCGCCGGACACTCGGAGCAAGTCGTGAGTCATCTCGGAACCGCACTGGACGGCGAGGGGTTCGTCGTCACGAGCGAGCTGACGCCGCCGAAGGGTACGTCGCTGGATCCACTCCTGGAGCGCGCACGGGCATTGCGTCGTCACGTGGATGCCTTCAACGTCACCGACTCCCACGCCGCACGGATGGCGATGGCGCCGATGGCCGTCTCCCACCTTCTGCTCGACCACGGATTGGAGCCGATCATGCAGATCACGGGCCGCGACCGGAACCGGATCGCGATCCAGGCGGATCTGCTCGGCGCCTGGGCCCTGGGGGTACGGAACATCGCCTTCATGGGGGGCGATCCTCCGAAGAACGGAGACCACCCCGACGCGAAGGGCGTCTTCGACGTCGTATCCGCTGCGATCATCCGCGCCGCCGCGGGCATGCGCAACGGAACGGACATGGCCGGCAACGCCCTGGACGGATCGCCGGAGTTCTGCATCGGCGCGGTCGTCAATCCGGGAGCGAAGGATCTCGACAAGGAGATCGACCGGATGGCCGAGAAGCGCGAGGCGGGCGCGACGTTCTTCCAGACCCAGGCGGTCTACGACCCGGGCGCGTTCGAACGGTTCGTGAACAAGGTCGATTCGCTCGAGGTACCCCTGCTGGCCGGAATCCTCCCGGTGAAGTCCCCGAAGATGGCCGCCTACATGAACAAGAACGTGCCGGGCATCGACGTTCCGGAGGCATTGATCCGCAAGCTCGCGGATGCGAGCGACCGTGCCGCGACGAGCAGCGAGCTCTCGGCCTCGATCATCGAGGCGATCCGCCCGATGTGCCGGGGCGTGCACGTGATGGCGATCGGGTGGGAGGACAAGGTGCCCGGGATCCTCGAAGCAGCCGGGGTGCGCTGAGCACCGGAAGACGACGCACGGGTCCACGCCATAGCCTTCCGGCTCGCCGCTGCGGCCGGAGCACTTCCCTTCCCTTTCACGTCATCAGGACACCGAATCATGGCAAGCCATCTATTCACGAGCGAGTCGGTCTCGGAGGGCCATCCGGACAAGGTCTGCGACCGCATCTCCGACACCGTCGTCGACCTGTATCTCGACGCCGACGCCGGGGCGCGCGTCGGGTGCGAGACGCTGTGCACGACGAACCTCGTCGTGATCGCGGGCGAGGTGAGATGCGGCAAGTTCATCGGAAAGGACGAAATCGAACGCCGGGCGCGCGAAGCGATCCGCGAGATCGGCTACGAGCAACAGGGGTTCCACTGGAGGGACTCCGAGATCCGGATCCACCTCCACGCGCAGTCCGCGGACATCGCCCAGGGCGTCGACGCCTCCGGGAACAAGGACGAGGGGGCCGGCGACCAGGGCCTGATGTTCGGATACGCCTGCCGCGAGACGCCGGCGCTGATGCCGGCCCCCATTCATTTCTCCCACCGGATCCTCAAGCGGATGGCCGACGCGCGGCATGCGGGCTCGACCCCGGGGCTCGGCCCGGATTCGAAGAGCCAGGTCACGTTGCGCTACGAAGACGGCAATCCCGTTACGGCGACTTCCGTCGTAGTCTCGACCCAGCACGATGCGTCGCTCGGACAGGACGAGGTGCGGGAGCTCGTCCGTCCCTTCGTCGAGGAGGTGTTGCCGGACGGGTGGATGTGCCCGGAGGACGAGTTCTACGTCAACCCCACCGGCCGGTTCGTCGTCGGCGGCCCCGACGGCGACTGCGGGCTCACCGGACGCAAGATCATCGTCGACACCTACGGCGGCTCGGCCCCCCACGGCGGCGGCGCATTCTCCGGCAAGGATCCCACCAAGGTCGATCGCTCGGCCACCTATGCCGCCCGCTACCTCGCGAAGAACGTCGTCGCGGCCGGTCTGGCCGAGCGCTGCACGATCCAGGTCGCCTACGCCATCGGGGTGTCGAAGCCGCTCTCCGTCTACGTCGATACCGGCGGCACGGGACGGGCCGACGAATCGAAGCTCTCGGACGTCCTGCAGGAGCTGGTCGATCTGTCGCCACGCGGCATCCGCGAGCGGCTCGGCCTCAGCCGGCCGATCTACGGCCGCACCGCCGCCTACGGTCACTTCGGCCGCGAGCCGGACGCCGACGGGGGGTTCTCCTGGGAGCGCACCGATCTGGTTCCCGACCTGAAGAGTGCGTTCGGGGCCTGAACCGAGTCAGGGAGCGATACGGACAAGGCCCGATCACGGATAGCGGGAAAACCGGACGCCTGCCGTGAACCTGGCAGCGGCGCGCTCCGGGGACGTGCCGCCCCGGGGCTCCGGCGCCCCGGAATCGCACACCGGACGAGTCCGCCGGACCCTGCGCCGGACCATTGATCCATCAGAGAAACGAGAGATGACCACCAACCACGATTTCAAGGTCAGGGACCTGGCCCTCGCCGAGTGGGGACGGAAGGAGATCGCCATCGCCGAGACGGAGATGCCCGGCCTGATGGCGTTGCGCGACGAATACGGCGCGGAGCAGCCACTGGCCGGGGCGCGGATCGCCGGATGCCTGCACATGACGATCCAGACCGCGGTGCTCATCGAGACCCTGGCCGCGCTCGGCGCCGAGGTCCGCTGGAGCTCGTGCAACATCTTCTCCACCCAGGACCAGGCCGCGGCGGCGGTGGCCGCCGCCGGCGTCCCCGTCTTCGCGTGGAAGAACGAGACCGAGGACGAGTTCTGGTGGTGCATCGACCGCTCCATCGAAGGCCCGGAGGGCTGGCGGCCGAACCTGATCCTCGACGACGGCGGCGACCTGACCGCGGTCATGCACGAGAAGTACCCGGCGCTGATGGACGGAGTGCGCGGCCTGTCCGAGGAGACCACCACCGGCGTGCAGCGCCTCTACGAGATGGAGAAGGCCGGCACCCTCCGGGCTCCGGCCATCAACGTCAACGACTCGGTCACGAAGTCGAAGTTCGACAACCTCTACGGATGCCGCGAGAGCCTGGTGGACGGCATCAAGCGGGCCACCGACGTCATGATTGCCGGGAAGATCGCGGTGGTGTGCGGATTCGGCGACGTCGGCAAGGGCTCGGCGGAGAGCCTGAGAAGCCAGGGCGCGCGGGTCGTGGTCACCGAGATCGACCCGATCTGCGCCCTCCAGGCGGCGATGCAGGGATACGAGGTCCGCACCATGGACGAGGCGGCGCCGCTCGGGGACGTCTTCGTGACCGCGACCGGCAACGTCGACGTGATCACCATCGACCACCTGCGGCGGATGAAGGATCGCGCCATCGTGTGCAACATCGGCCACTTCGATTCCGAGATCCAGATCGAGGCGCTGCGCAACTACCGGTGGCACAACGTGAAGCCGCAGGTCGACGAGGTCGAGCTTCCGGACGGGCGGCGGCTCATCGTTCTGGCCGAGGGAAGGCTGGTCAACCTCGGCTGCGCGACCGGGCACCCGAGCTTCGTGATGAGCGCATCGTTCACCAACCAGGTGCTCGCCCAGATCGAGCTGTGGCGGCACCCCGAGCGCTACGGGAGAAAGGTGTACGTGTTGCCGAAGCAGCTCGACGAGAAGGTCGCGGCGCTGCATCTCGACAAGCTGGGGGTCCGGCTCACGAAGCTGAACGAGAAGCAGGCGCGATACATCGGCGTCGATCCGGCGGGACCGTTCAAGCCGGAGTACTACCGGTACTGAGCCGCGAAGGATCGAGGAGGAACGCACCGTGGACGAAGCCCGCCGCCACCACGACATGGGCGGCCTGGAGGCCGGCCCCATCGACCGGGACGAGCACGCCAAGGCGCCGTGGGAGAAGCGCGTGGACGCCCTCATGGTGCTCCTCGGGCAACGCAGGATCGTCAGCGTGGACGAGCTGCGCCGGGGCATCGAAGAGCTGGGGGCCGACGCCTACGACCGCTACGGCTACTACGAGCGGTGGATGGCGTCCATCACCAACCTCCTGCTGGAGAAGAAGATCATCGAGGTCGGCGAGCTCGGTGCGCGCATGGCGGACATCGAGGCCGGCCGCAGGGACGAGCTCCGATGACCGGCCCGACCGGAATGTTCGCCCCGGGCGAGCGCGTCCGGGTACGCGAGCGGTTCCCGCCCGGCCACGTGCGCACCCCCTGGTACTGCCGCGGCCGGATCGGCGAGATCGAACGGATCTGCGGGCGGTTCCGCAACCCCGAGCAGCTCGCCTACGGCAACCGGGACGCGGCCCACGAGTTCCTGTACCGGGTCGGCTTCGCGAGCCGCTCGCTATGGCCGGACTACGACGGAAGCGGGACCGACCGCGTGGAGATCGAAATCTACGAGCACTGGCTGGAGCCGGCGCCGGGAGACACGACATGAGCGGGCGCGAACCCCTCGGCGGACCGGTGGACGAGCACGGCCATGCCCACGGGCACGGCGGATACGGCGTGGACCCGACCCATCGCCACCCTCTCCAGCCGGACCTGGAAGACACCCCCCTCGCCTACCACCAGGTCATGCAGATGGCGGTCGTGTCGCTTCTCATCGAGAAGGGCGTCTTCGGCGCGGACGACATGCGCGCCCGGATCGAGCACATGGATGCCCTCACCCCGGCCCGCGGGGCGCGGCTCGTGGCGCGGGCCTGGGTGGACGGCGGCTTTCGCGAGCGGCTGCTGGCGGATTCGAAGGCCGCGGCGGCGGAGCTCGGCATCGACCTCGGACCGGTCCCGATCCTGGTGATGGAGAACACCCCCGGGACCCACAACCTCGTGGTGTGCACCCTGTGCTCGTGCTATCCCCGCTTCCTGCTCGGCCTGCCGCCCGACTGGTACAAGTCGCGCAGCTACCGCAGCCGCGCGGTGCGCGAGCCGCGCCGGGTGCTGGCCGAGTTCGGGACCGGGATCGACCCGGATGTGCGGATCCGCGTCCACGACAGCACCGCCGACATGCGGTACATGATCCTGCCGATGCGCCCGGCCGGCACGGAGGACATGAGCGAGGAGGCGCTGGCCGGGCTCGTCACCCGCGACAGCCTCATCGGGGTGACGGTGCCGCGCGCGGGCTGACCGCCCTCCCCCACCGCCGGCGCATCGAGGTCGGGGAACGTCCCTCGCGATTCCGTCCCGCTCCGATCACCCCACGGGGACGATCTCCGCGCCGAACTCCGCCGCTTCGTCCCGGAGCATCTCCCACGTCGCGAGTCCGAAGCTGCGGAAGACGTAGAGCCGGAACGCCTCGTCCCCCGTCTTCACGACCTGGACGTTGAAGGGGCCGGCCAGGGTCACGGCGCTGTCGCCGGTGCGCATGGCCTCGACGTCGATCGGGCAGAGCTTCGCCAGCAGGTCCGCCGCCGCCGTACCCGACACCCGCAGGACGGTTCTGGCATGGCTCAGATCGGTGGTGCTCGCCCCGTGGGGCCGCAGCGCCGCCTCGATCCGCTCGATCAGCTCGCCCGGATGGTGCTCGGCGCTCTCGGCGAGCCACCGGCCCGGACCGTTCCAGGCGTACCTCACCGCCCCGGCATGGAACGCCCGGTTGGGGGCCACGTCCGCACGCGGTGCGCCGAGCGCCTCCGCAAGCGTTCCGGGCTCGGGAGCGCCGTTCAACTGCGCCATCGAGCGCGGCCGGCGCTCCGCGAGCACGACGCCGGGGGCATCCTCCGATCGCGCGCCGAACCGTCCGATCCGGTAGTGGCCTTCGAGTGCGCTCCGTCTCGCTGGTTCGCTCACGTCGTCTCCTTTCCGGGGCTTCCTTTCCGACCCTGCCCGGAGAGAGCCGGGCGTCGCGGCGACTCCGAGCCGGCGCGGCTCTCGATCACCCCTTCGGCCGCTGGTTCTCCGGGTCGATGAACACGGGATCGGTGATCCGGACCGGGACGAAGCTCGCGGTGAGCGGCGACGCGGCACAGAGCACCCTGCCCTTCCAGTCGGCCGCGTCCTCGATCAGGGCGAGAGCGATGTGGCGCTGGAGCGAAGGGCTGTAGCAGCTCGACGTCACGTGGCCGAACATCGGCATCGGGCGCGGCGCGGTCGGGTTCCACACCAGATGCCCCCCGCGCGGGACCGCCTTGCCGTTCTCGGAGACGAGCCCCACGAACGTCTTCCGCTTCCGTTCGCCCTCGCGGAACCGTTCGAGCGAGCGGCGGCCGATGAAGTCCTCCTCCTTCTCCATCCGATCGAAGCCGAAATCGGCCGGGATGGTCCGCCCGTCCAGCTCGTTCGGGACCACGTGCCCCTTCTCGATGCGCAGCACCCCCAGCGCCTCGGTGCCGTAGGGCATGACGTCGAAGGGCTCGCCGGCCGCGAGCAGCGCCTCCCATACGTGGACGCCGTAGTCGGCCGGACAGTGCACCTCGAAGGCCCGCTCCCCGGAGAACGTCATGCGGATGATCCGCACCGGTGCGCCGGCGACCGTCGCGTCCTTGCAGCCCATGAACGGCAGCGCCGCATCGGAGAGGTCCGCGCCGTCGCAGGCCGCCGCGAGCAGGTCGCGCGAGCGCGGCCCGGCCACCGCGGCCCCGGCCCACTGGTCGGTGACCGACGTGAGGTGCACGTCGAGGTCCGGCCATACGGTCTGCGCGTAGCGTTCGAGGTGCGCCATCACCACCGCGGCGTGGCCGGTGCCGGTGGTGAGGTAGTACTCGTCGTCGCGGATGCGGGTGACGGTGCCGTCGTCGAGGACGAAGCCGTCCTCGCGCAGCATGAACGCATAGCGGCAGCGCCCGACCCGGAGGTTGCGGATGCGGTTGATGTACACGCGGTGGAGGAACTCCCCCGCGTCACGGCCGCGCACCTCGATCTTGCCCAGGGTGGAGACGTCGACGATCCCCACCGCGCGGCGGACGTGCAGCGCCTCGCGGTCGATCGCCTCCGTCATCGACTCGCCGGGGCGGGGGTAGTACTGCGCGCGCATCCACGGCCCGACGGTGACGAAGGCCGCGCCCTGCGCCTCATGCCAGTCGTGCATCGGGGTGCGCCGGATCGGGGTCTGGTCGACGCCGACCTCGCGGCCCGCGACCGCGCCCAGGGTGACCGGCGAGTACGGTGGCCGAAAGGTCGTGGTTCCGACCGCGGGGATCCCGGTGCCCAGGGTCGCGGCGAGCACCGCGAGCCCGTTGACGTTGCTGGTCCGGCCCTGATCGGTGCCCATGCCCAGCGTGGTGTAGCGCTTGAGGTGCTCGACCGAGGCGTACCCCTCGCGCACCGCGAGCTCGACGTCGGCCACCGTCACGTCGTTCTGGAGATCGACGAAGCGCTTGCCGTGCCGCCAGGACGGCAGCGGCACCGCCCAGAGCGGCCGGATCGGAGCGCAGTCCTCCCACTCCCGAACGGCCGGACAGGAGGGCTCCGCGCCCGCCTCGAAGCCCGCCGCGCGAGCCGCATCGGCGCCGGCCGCGATGCCGTCGGCGAGGCATTCGGACAGGCGGGAGAGCCCGCGCGCGGCGCCCGCCGAGCGTTCGCGCTGCCCGCCGCGCTTGCGTCCGCCGCGTTCGTGCGGCGCCCCCTCCTCCGGCACGAACGCCGCGCGTTCCTCGTCGAAGCGCAGCCGGCCCTGCGATTGCGAGAACAGATGGACGGTGGGGCTCCAGCCGCCGGAGACGAAGACGAAGTCGCAGGGCAGGCGCCGGTAGGCGTCTCCGACCGACGCCCCGTCGGGCGAGAGCGAACGTATTTCGACCCCCTCGACGGTCCGGCGGCCGATGGCGCGCATCACCACGCTGCCGGGGACGAGATCGAGATCGAAGCGTTGCACCACGGCGAGCGCGTCGCCTCCCGGTCCGCCCTCGCGTGCATCCACCACCGCGACGATCTCCGTCCCGGCGCCCAGCACCGGCTCGATCGCCTCGTAAGCCGAATCGTTGTTGGCGAACACCACCGCGCGGCCCACCAGTCCGACACCGTACTGGAGTGCGTAGGTCCGGGCGGCGGAGGCCAGCATGACCCCGGGCAGGTCGTTCTGCTCGAACGCGAGGGGACGCTCGATGGCGCCGGTGGCGAGCACCACCTCCCCGGCCCGGATCCACCACGCCCGCTGCCGCGGGCAGTGCGCCGGAGGCGCCGGAACGTGGTCGGCACGCCGCTCCGCCGCGACGATCATGTTGTCGTCGTAGTACCCGAACGCGGTGGTGCGGCCCAGCACCCGGACGTTCGGGCACGAGGCGAGCTCTGCGGCGGCGCGGGCCGCGAACTCGTGCGCGGAACCACTGTCGATCGAAGCGGCGGACGCGAGGAGGCTGCCGCCGAGGGCGGGGGCGTCGTCGGCGACGATGACGCGGGCGCCCGAGCGGGCCGCGGTGAACGCGGCCATCAGTCCGGCCGGCCCGCCCCCCACCACGAGCACGTCGCAGAAGGCGTAGCGGCGATCGTAACGGTCGGGGTCGGGCTCGACCGGGGCGCGGCCGAGCCCCGCCGCCTTGCGGATGAAATGCTCGTAGAGCCGCCACCACGAGCCCGGCCACATGAAGGTCTTGTAGTAGAAGCCGGCCGGAAGCAGCCACGAGACGACGTTGCCCAGCCCGCCCACGTCGAGCTCCAGCGAAGGCCAGCGGTTCTGGCTGCTGGCGACGAGCCCGTCGTAGAGCTCGACCTGGGTCGCCTTGAGGTTCGGCTCGGCCCTCGCGCCCTCGCCGACGCGGACGAGCGCGTTGGGCTCTTCCGCCCCGGCTGCGAAGATGCCGCGCGGGCGGTGGTACTTGAAGCTGCGGCCGACGATGCGCACCCCGTTCGCAAGCAGCGCGGAGGCGAGCGTGTCGCCCCGGTAGCCCTCGTAGCGCACGCCGTCGAAGGTGAACGCGAGCGGCGCGGAACGATCGATGCGCCCTCCCCGCTCCACCCGCCGGGTCTGCCGGTTCATCGGTGCTCGTCCTCGCCGAGGTCCGTACCGGGCGGCCCGCTCCCGTGCACGCGGTGGGTCCACGTGTCGCGCCTGACCTTGATCCAGGCCCGGCAGCCGGACGTATGCTGCCACCACTCGTTGTGCGGTCCGCGGGGGTTGTCGCGCAGGTAGACATGGTCGAGCCATGCCTCGGCGGTCACCGCATCGGGGTCCGCGGGACGCGCCACCGTCGCATCGCCCCCGTAGGTGAACTCGACGTGGGCGCGCGGCCCGCACCACGGACAGGTGATCAGCAGCATCGTCTGCTCCCCGACGCCCGGGCGTCCCCCATGATCATCGCCTGCCCGCTCCCGCTCAGTGCGCCTGCGGGCTCGCTCCCGCGCCCCTCTCGTCGAGGATCTCGCCGCGATGGAAGCGGTCGAGCCGAAACGCCGCGTTGAGCGGATGCGGCTCGTCGTTGGCGATGGTCCAGGCATGGCACCAGCCCGCGCCCGGCGTCGCCTTGAAGCCGCCGTAGCACCAGCCGCCGTCGATGTACAGGCCCTCGACGGGGAGCTTTCCGAGGATCGGGCTGCCGTCCATCGTCATGTCCATCACCCCGCCCCAGGTCCGCATGAGCCGCAGCCGGCTCAGGAAGGGAAAGAGCGAGATCGCCCCCTGGATCACGTGCTCCAGGGCCGGCAGGTTGCCGCGTTGCGCGTAGGAGTTGTAGAAGTCCAGGCTGCCGCCCATCAGGATCTCGCCCTTGTCGGTCTGGCTGATGTAGACGTGGGCCGCGCCCGAGGTCACCACCGTGTGGATCGCCGGCTTGAGCGGCTCGGTCACCGCCGCCTGGAGCACGTGGGATTCGATTGGGAGCCGGATCCCGGCCATCGCCGCGATCCGCGAGCTGTTGCCGGCCACCGCGATCCCGACCTTCTTCGCCGCGATGTAGCCACGGGTCGTCTCCACCCCGGCCACCCGGGCGCCGTCGCGGCGGATGCCGGTCACCTCGCAGCTCTGGATGACGTCCACCCCGCAGGCATCCGCGGCGCGCGCGAACCCCCACGCCACCGCATCGTGCCGCGCGCTTCCTCCCCGGCGCTGGACGAGGCCGCCGTTGATCGGGAAGCGTGCGTTCGGCGAGCAGTCGAGCAGGGGGATCATCGCCTGCACCTCGTCGGCCGACAGCCACTCCGCGTCGATGCCGTTCAGCCGCATGGCGTTGCCGCGGCGGCGGGCCGCGTCGATCTGGGCGTCGGTATGGGTGAGGTTGACCACCCCGCGCTGGCTGAACATGACGTTGTAGTTCAGATCGCGCGACAGCCCCTCCCACAGCTTCAGGGAATGCTCGTAGAAGTGCGCGTTGGGCTCCAGCAGGTAGTTCGAGCGCACGATGGTGGTGTTGCGCCCGGTGTTCCCACCCCCGAGCCAGCCTTTCTCCACCACCGCCACGCGGGTGATGCCGTGCAGCTTGGCGAGGTAGTACGCCGCCGCGAGACCGTGGCCGCCGCCGCCGATGATCACGACGTCGTACTCGGGCTTCGGCTCCGGGCTGCGCCACGCCCGCGGCCACCGCCGGTGGTGGCTCAGCGCGTTCCTGGCGAGACTGAAGATCGAGTACCGCACGCTCGACGTTCCTGGGTTCGGGCCGCGCCGACTATACACGGGATCATCCGGATCGCATCGCGGATCCCGCGGATCGGGGCGTGCTTGGACTCCAGTGCGTGCCGCCGCCGGTGCAGAGGCCGGATCCGCCGCAATTCCCCGCTCGCGGCAGCGTTCACCTGGACCGTACCGGGTGGCGGCGCGACCGCACGAACATCGACGAGCCGGGCCGAGCCGTTTCGCCCCTGCGGGGCCGGAGTCGAAGGGGGGCGGCCCGCACCAGCCACACCCCGGCACCCGCGTCCGCCGCTGCCGCTGCTCCCTTCCGGGCCTGACGGGGTTCACGACCTGGCGATGCGAGGGGACCGATGCGGACCGCCATCGACCGGACGATGCGCGGCGGCCGCTACCGCCGCGAACGTCGTCGAGGGTACCACGAGTCCGCCCGCCCCGCGCCAGGCTCGGTCCGGCATCGGCAATTCCCGCCAAGCCCGAAAGGGTCCACGAAAACGGGGTAAGTCCACAGCATAGTTTCAATCTCGTGGGCGGCAAATGACGGGCGCTTCTTGTTCACTCCACGCAGCTTCACCACTTGACCGGTCGCTGGCGCGCGCCGGGGCGCCGGGGTGAACTCTTCAGTCCAACCACCCGGCACCTGAAATTCATAAACAATGGTCTCGATTGCCGACTCGGCCATGGTCGGATCCGTCCCGTCGTCGCGTACAGGCCGAGTACGTTCAAGACCGCCGATCCTGCGCTTTCGGGCTGGACGTCATCTCGGTCACGGTTGAATTCCTTGAGCCGCTCCGTCTCTCGGGTGGCGATTTGCTCGGCCATCGCTCGGCTCATGTGGACCACTATCGTGACCTCGGAGCTCTCTCGGCTGCCCATATGCACTTCCCGGCGATTCGCGTCCAACTTGCTCACTGTCGCCACTCGACCGGCCCCTTGGCTCTCCATGGGAGCGTGCATACTACAATACCGGCGGCGGCGCGGTATCCGCCGAGCGCTTTGCGGTTTCGGTCCGAGGGGCTCGAAGGCAGCGACGTCCGTCAAGGCTTCGTCAGCCCCGCATCCGGGCGCCGGCCGGATCGAAAGGCGGCTCGGGCAGGATGACCGCGTCGCGCATCTCGCCGAGGATCTCGACCTGGAAGCCGCCGGTGCGTTCGGCGAGCCCGGCCGGCACGTAGCCCAGCGCGATGCTCGCGCCGAGGTGGTGGCAGTAGCCGCCGGAGGTCACCCAGCCCACCGTCTCGCCGTCGCACAGCACCGGCTCGTTGGCCAGAGCGTCCGCGCCGTGCGCGTCCACCCGGAAGATCACCCGCCTGCGCTTCGGGCCGGTGCGGCGCTCCTCGACCAGCGCCTCGCGCCCGATGAAGTCGTTCTTGCGAAAGTCCACGAAGCGCTCCAGCCCCGCCTCCAGCGGGCTGTAGTCCGGCGTGTACTCCCGGGTGAAGCTGCCGAAGCCCTTCTCCAGGCGCAGCGAGTTGAGCGCGCGAGACCCGAAGTGGCGCAGCCCCAGATCCTCGCCCGCCTCGACGAGGGCGTCGTAGACCGCGAGCTGGTGGTCGGGCGGCATCCACAGCTCGTAGCCGAGGTCGCCGGTGAAGGTGACGCGCCCGACCAGGGCGGGCGAGAGCCCGATCTCCATCTCCCGGATCGCCATGAACCGGAACGCCTCGTTGCCCACGTCCGCGCCGGCCACCCGCGAGAGCAGCGCGCGCGCCTTCGGCCCCGCGATGCTCAGGCCCATGAGTCCGCTCCGCAGGCTGCGCAGATCCACCCCTTCATCCGGCAGGTGCCGGCGGAACCAGCGCAGGTGGTACGCCTCGGCGGGACCCGAGCCGAAGATCATGAAGCGCTCGGGGCCGAGCTTCGCGAGGGTGAAATCGCCGATCAGGGTGCCGCGGGGGTTGAGCATGGGCGTGAGCACCATCCTGCCCTCGGCGGGGAGCCGGTTGGCCAGCAGCCGGCCGAGCCACGGCCCCGCGCCGGGACCGGTGATCTCGTACTTGGCGAAGCCCGAGGTCTCGGTGATACCCACCCCCTCGCGCACCGCGCGGCACTCCTCGCCCACCGGGCCGTGCGCGTTCGAGCGGCGGAAGGTCAGGGTCTCGACCGGCTCCGCGCCGGGCGGCGCGTACCACAGCGCCTGCTCCAGCCCGAACGCGGCGCCGAACACCGCCCCCTTCGCCTTCAGGCGGTCATGGATCGGGGTGCGGCGCAGGGGCCGCCCGGCCGGACGCTCCTCGTTGGGGAAGGGCACCAGGAAGCGGGTGGCGTAGGTCTGGCGGGCCATCGCCCGCGCGTAGGCCGGTCCGGCGTAGTCGCCGAAGCGCGCCACGTCCATCGCCCAGGTGTCCATGCCCGGGTCGCCGTCGATCATCCAGTGGGCGAGCGCGAGCCCGACGCCCCCGCCCTGGCTGAACCCCGCCAGCACCCCGCACGCGGCCCAGTAGTTCCTCACCCCCGGCACCGGCCCCACCAGCGGGTTGCCGTCCGGCGTGAAGGTGAACGGGCCGTTGACGACCCGCTTGATCCCCGCCTTCTCCAGCGCCGGGAAGCGCTCGAAGGCGCGCATGAGGTTGTCCCCGATCCGGTCGAGGTCGTCGGGCAGGAGGTCCTGCCCGAACTCCCAGGGGGTCGTGTGCTCGGACCAGGGCCGCCCGTGCTTCTCGTAGGTGCCGACCAGCACCCCCTTCCCCTCCTGGCGCATGTAGAGCTCGCCGCCGAAGTCGATGGCGTGCAGCATCTCGCCCTCGGACCCCGCAATCTCGGGGACCTCGTCGGTGACGATGTACTGGTGCTCCATCGGCGTGAAGGGATGGACCACGCCGGCCATCCGCCCGACCTCCCGCGCCCACAGCCCCGCCGCGTTCACCACGTGCTCCGCGTGCAGGGTGCCCTGCTCGGTCACCACGTCCCAGGTGCCGTCGGGGCGCTGGCTCAAGTCCGTCACCCGGTTCTGCCGGTAGACCACCGCCCCCCCGGCCCGCGCCGCCCCGGCGTAGGCGTGGGTCACGCCCGAGGGGTCGATGTGGCCTTCGTTCGGATCGAAGAGCGCGCCGACGTAGTGCTCGGGATTCATGATCGGCAACATGCGCGCCGCTTCCTCCAGGTCGACGAACTCGGTGTCCAGGCCGAGGTAGCGGCCGCGACCGCGGGCGGTGGCGAGGTAGTCGAGCCGGTCCTTCGTATCGGCGAGCATCAGTCCGCCGGTGAGATGGATGCCGCAGGACTGTCCGGACGCCTCCTCGATCTCCTGGTAGACCTTGAGGGTGTAGTCCTGGAGCTTGGCGACGTTGGGGTCGGAGTTGAACGTGTGCATCCCCCCGGCCGCGTGCCAGGTGGAGCCGGCGGTGAGCTCCGAGCGCTCGATCAGGGCCACGTCCTTCCAGCCGTGCTTGACGAGGTGGTAGAGGACGCTGCACCCGACCACGCCGCCGCCGATGACCGCCACCCGGACCGGGGATTTCATGGATTGGATCTCCGATGGTGAGGACCCGGGCCGAGGGGCCGGGCCGAAGAAGCGTCAAGGATATAGCGATCCCGGTGCAGGGGTCACCGACGCATCCCTCCGGGCATCCCTCCGGGCATCCCCCAGCGCATCCCCCCAGCGCATCCACATTGTGTATCCCGCTCGGACGGCCCGCCCGGCACGCAAATACCGGGAAAGCCGGGGAAGGAGGAAGGGGGATGGCGCCGGCGCACCTCGGTCGGGTTTCGTATCCGGCATGGCGGCGTCTCCCCCGGGCCCGCCCGGCGGCGCGGCAAACGCGGGCTTGGCGGCAAGCCGGCGACGATGCTCCCGCCTCACCCCGCACGGCCATAGAAGCCGATCCGCTCCTCTTCGCTGAACAGGACGCCGGGGCGCTCGTAGTAGGAGAAAGGGCCCGCGGCCTCGGCCTCGACGTGCTGACGCCGATCGTCTGGCATAAGATTGCGAACGGCGTCACCGAGGCCCAGGGAAACGGCGCCGGCTTCTACGGCAAGCCCTATCAGCCCGGTGCGATCGTGAAGAACGACATCGAGTACATCCTGTTTCTGCGCAAGGGAGGACGGTACAGAAAGGTGACCTCCCTCCAGAAGGCGCTGTCGATGCTCACCGGGGAAGAGCTCCGGAAGTGGTGGCGGTCGATCTGGGCGGATATTCGTGGCACCTCGACGCGCCGCGGCCACCCCGCGCCCTATCCGACGAAGCTCGCGGAGCGGCTGATCCGGATGTTCTCGTTCGCTGGAGACACCGTGCTGGATCCGTTCGCGGGGACGGGCAGCACCGCCGTCGCCGCCATCGCCGCGGGACGCCATTCGGTCAGTGTCGAGATCGATCCCGGCTATGTCCGTATGGCCGGAGACAACATCCGCAAGGCGGCCAGGCTGCGCCGCGCTGCCGGCGCCGTCCACGCGGAGATCGAGTACTCCGACGAAACGCAACCGAGACACGTTCGAGGTGGACGGTGAGCTACCGGCTGCTCGACGCATTCGAGGGGTTGTTCGACGGGCAACCCTATCTTCACAGGAGGTCCAACCTCGGGGATCTTGTCGCGCTTCAACTCTTCGAGGACCTCTACGAAGTGCGCCTCTCGAACAAGTACAAGGTTCGCGTCGATACCAGACGCTCGGTGCTGAATGCCCAGAACCTCCGCCGCGGAATACGGGCACGCCGTGGCGACGGCACCTTCGGCGGAATCGTGCCGAATTCCGAATCCCTCAGTGACGACGGCTTCGTGGTCCGGCGCGGACAGATCGCCACCATCGAGATCGGTATCGAGGTCAAGATCATGATGAAGGCCATGATCAAGCAGATAGATCGGGTGATATGCGATCTGAAAGGACAGTCACGGGAATTCGGTCTGCGGAACGGCAATCCGATCCGGGTGGGCATCGCAGGTGTCAACCATGCGGCGCATTGCACCACCTACGAAGGAGAGCGGCCCTTTCGACGGAAGGAAATACAAACATCCGATCGACGAGGCCGCGGATGCAATGGAGCGCTTGCGGAACGGCGCCGCTGCCGCATTCGATGAACTCCTCATCCTGCGCTTCGAGGCGACCAACGAACCGCCGTACCGGTTCTCGTGGATTGACGAAAGGGCGACAGAGCTGGATTACGGCGCCGCTCTCGCGCGTATCGCCCGGTCTTGCGAGGCCCGCTTCTGAGCGCTTCGCGGTTTCGGTCTGACGGGCCTGAAGGTAGCAACGCCTGTCATTGAGATAGCGCAGGTTGCCGATGCCGGCCACCGGGATGCTGTCAGCTCCTCATCCGTGAGCCGGCGGGATCGAAAGGCGGCTCGGGCAGGATGACGGCATCGCGCATCTCGCCGAGGACTTCAACCTGGAAGCCGCCGGTGCGTCCGGCGAGCCCGGCTGGCACATACGGAACGTCTGTTGATGTCTTCCCACCGTCCCATTTCCGTCTTGTTCGTTTCGCTTGCTGCTTTCATGTCCTTCTCTCCTACGGCTTCCGGAGTTCGTCCAGGAAGAAGCCGAAGACGAATCGGCGCGGGCGGCGTCTCCGGCGCGGCGGACCTCCGCACCATGGCCGGTGCAACAGGCGGCGCCGGCGGATTCGGCCGAGCCCGCGGATTCAACCGAAGCCGAACTCGCCCCGCCAAAGCTGCGCCGTGAAGTCCCCGGCCGGCAGCACGTCGATGCCGTCCTCGGTGCGCTTTGGTAGCGGCTCCAGGCACACCAGCACGCGGACGAGCCTCACCGCACTTTCTGCTTCATCCGCCGCCCCCGCGCCGTCAGCCGGTACTTCTGGTTCTTCGCCGACGGCGACCCCGGCCGTGTCATCTCCACCAGCCCCGCGGACATCGCCGGGTGCAGGTAGTTCTTGCGGAACGTGGGGCGATGCGACAGTCCCAGGTCCGCCATGAGATCGGCAGTGGTCTTCGGCCCTGTTCGCAGGGCGGCGAGCAGCCTCGCTACCTGGTCGCTTACCTGGTCGCCTGCCTGGTCGCTCGCTACGGGGATCCGAAGCGCCTCGAGCATGACTTCCAGCATAAACACGATGAACGGCGTGCTCTCGCCCGTTGCCGAGCTCCGCCTGATGGCGTCGTAGTAATCTCCTTGGCGGGCATGGATCAGGCTCTCCACGGGGATGTGGGCGAACAGCGCCTTCCAGCGGGTCAGAATCAGGGTCTGCCAGAGTCGTCCTACCCTTCCATTGCCGTCCTCGAAAGGGTGGATGAACTCGAATTCGTAGTGGAACACCGAGCTGGCGATCAGCGGATGTTCATGGGTGCTGTCCAGCCATCCCAGCAGGTCGGCCATGAGTCCCGGCACGCGCCCCGCGGGTGGGCCGATGTGATGAACCTCCCTCGCCGAACGGCGCTCATCCCGTGAACGGGCCGCCGTGCGCAATCGCCGCCCTCCGGCGGGAGGACGAGAGGACGGGTTCCCGGCTCGATCATGACGTGGATGCCTCCGCGCCCGGGAGAGGAATGGCCGTCAAACGACCCGGATCCGTCCTCCGCAGGGCATCACGCCTCGCTCGAGAGACGGCATCGCTCGAGCAGTTCGTCGCCGCGGTGGGAGGAGTCGAACCTCCACCGCCAGAGTCAGAGTCTGGTGTGCTGCCGCTTACATCACGCCCCTGCGATGCCCGGAGCACGGATGCCCTGTGACCCGCCGGCCCCTTCGACGGCCTTGTGCCCGGCGGGCACGGATGCCCTGTGACCCGCCGGCCCCTTTGACGGCCTTGTGCCCGGCGGGCACGGATGCCCGCGGGAAGCCGCCGTTCATTCCGCGAAGACGAAGTCCGAGGCGTCGATGCTGCTGCGCCGTACGTCGTAGAGCATGACGATGCCTCCGCCGCTCGTGCCGAGGTCGATCTTCGTCGACGTCTCGCCTTGCCACGGCTCCTCGGTGATGCGGCTCCGGATTGCGGCATAGCCCGCCACCCCCAGGGCGGAGACGTCGATCCGGTCGGCCCCGTCCCGGAAGTCCACCACCGTGTCGGTGCCCGCCCCGGGGCTGAAGACGAAGTGGTCGCTGCCGGGCCCGCCGTACAGCCGGTCGGACCCCGCCGCGCTCTTGATCGTGTCGTTTCCGCCTCCCCCGTACAGCTTTGCCCCGCCGGTCGCGTGGCCTGCGAGCGTGTCGTTGCCGTTCGAGCCGTGGATCGACTCGCAGTTCGTTGCGGTGTCGCCCTGGGCCTCCCCTCCGGAGAAGGTGTTCGCTTCGAGGTCGATGGTGACGCCCACATCCGACCAGTCGTAGCTCACGGCGTCGTCGCCCGCCCCGCAGTTCAGGGTGTCCGCCCCGGGGCCGCCGCGCAGGACGTCGTTTCCATCGCGCCCGTTCAGGGTGTCGTCGCCCTCGTGCCCGACGATGACGTCCGCCTGCGCGGTTCCGCTGAGCGTGTCTCCGTACCACGATCCCTGCACGCTGGTGAACCCGCCCACCAGGCGGTCGCCCTGGGCGTGGCCGCCACTCTGCGGCCCCGTGCTCGAGAGATCGACGGTGACGCCCGCTGTGGAGCCGTTGTAGCTCAGGATCACCCACTCGCCCCCCTCGCTGCGCACCTGCACGAGGGTGTCGGCCCCGCCCCGCCCCTCGATCTTCCCGCTGCCCGAGAGCGTGAGGTGGTCGTCGTAGCTCGACCCCACGATCTGCTCGAACCCCGAGACCACGTCGCCTTCGGCGTCGCCTCCGGAGGCGGTGTTGTCCACGAGGTTCACCCTGACGGCGGACGGCGACCTCACGTAGAGTATCCGGTCGGCCTTGCCGGGGCCTCCGTGGAGGATGTCGGCCCCGGGGCCGCCGCTCACGATCTCGGAGTTCGGCCCCACCACGATGACGTCGTCGCCCGCCCAGCCCTCGAGGTGGACGGGCCACCCGCCGTGGTTGGCGCGCGGTGCGACGATGACGTCGTTGAACCCCGACCCGTAGACGGTCTCGATGCCGACGTAGGTGTCGCCCTCGGCGTGCCCGCCGAAGCCGCTCCCCGTCGCGAGGTCGAGGCGTACGACGACCCCCGCATCGGAGCGCCTGAGGTCGAGTGCGTCGATCCCGCCGCCTCCGTGGACCGTGTCGGCGCCGGGCCCCGGGATGAAGGAGTCCGCTCCTGCCCCGCCGTGCAGCGTGTCGTCGCCGGGGCCGCCGACGAGGTGGCTTCCCTGCGCGGTCCCGGTGAGCCGGTCGGCGTGGTCGGAGCCGACGAGGTTCTCGATGTTGGTGAGGGTGTCGCCGTCCGCGTGGCCGTGCGAGATCTGCGGCCCCGTCCTCGTGAGGTCGACGGTGACCGGGAGGGGGGAGTCGCTGTAGATCGCCGTGTCTTCCCCGCCGCCTCCGTCGAGGACGTCGGCGCCCGCCCCTCCGTCGAGGTCGTTGTGTCCGCTGTTCCCGGTCAGGCGGTCGTCGTGCGCGGAGCCGACGAGGCTGTTGATGGTGCGCAGCACGTCCCCGGTTCCGTGCCCTGCCCCGCCCTGGGGCGTCGTGCGCGCGAGGCTCACCGTCACGCCGGCATTCGAGCCCACGTAGGAGGCCGTGTTCCATCCCGACTTGCCCTCGAGGGTGTCGGCCCCGGCCCCGCCGATGAAGATGTTGTTGGAGTCGTTGCCGTAGAGGGCGTCGTCGTACTTCGAGCCGATCAGGTTCTCGATGTTCGAGAGGACGTCGCCCGTGGCGTGGCCTGCGCCGCCTTGAGGCCCGCTCCGGTCCAGCCGGACGCTGACGCCGGCGTCGGAGTATTCGTAGGAGGCGGTGTCGCGCCCGTCACCCCCCTCGAGGGCGTCGGGGCCCGCGAGGCCCTCGAGGACGTTGTCGCCTCCGTCGCCGGTGAGGCGGTCGGCGTGGCTCGAGCCCACGAGGTTCTCGATGTCCGTGAGCGAGTCGCCGGCGGCGTCGCCGCCGCTCGGCACGCCGCCGGCGAGGCTGACGGTCACGCCCCTGTTCGAGTCCACGTAGGCTGCGGTGTCCGTGCCGGGGCCCCCCTCGAGGCGATCCGTCCCCTCGCGGCCCTCGAGGAGGTCGTCGCCGCCCCCGCCGATGAGGGTATCCGCCTGCGTCCCTCCGATGAGGTTGTCGACGAAGGCGCTCCCGGTGAGCCCCTCGACGTTGCGCATCGTGTCGCCGGCGGCATCGCCGCCGACCCCCGCGGCGAGCTTCCGCCCCGAGAGGTCCACCTCCACGCCGCTGGGGGACTTCTCGTAGGACACCATGTCCGCTCCCGAGCCCCCTTGGAGTACGTCGGCCCCGCCGAGCCCTTCGAGGGTGTCGGCACCGTCGCCCCCCGTGAGGGTGTTCGCCGCCGCATCGCCGGTCAGGAAGTCGTTCCCCGCCGTGCCGGTCACGGCCTCCACGCCCGTGTAGGTGTCGCCTTCGGCGTCGCCGCGCATTCCGACGCCCCCGAGGTCCACGGTGACCGACGCCGACCCCGTGTAGTCCACCCGGTCGGTCCCGGGGCCGCCGATGAGGCGGTCCGTGCCGCCGCCCGGCTTGAGGACGTCGTCGCCGGGGCCGCCGTCGAGGACGTTCGCGTCCTGGTTTCCGATGAGCACGTCGCCGAAGTCGCTTCCCCTCAGGTTCTTGATGCCGCTCAGCGTGTCGCCCGCCGCATCCCCGCCGGTGTTGACCGCCGCCGCCCCGTTGACCGTCACGTCGACGGCACCCTCCGAGTAGGCGTAGCTCGCGGTGTCCGTGCCTGCACCGCCCTGCAGCGTGTCGCCCCCGGGGCCGCCGTGGAGCACGTCGTCGCCGGTGCCCCCCTCGAGCGTGTCCGTCCCCTGGCCCCCGAACAGCAGGTCGGCGCCTCCTTCGCCCGCGAGCTTCGTGTCGCTGCCCGGCCCCCCGTCGATGCGGTCCGAGCCGTCCGCCCCCGACAGCGAGTCCGCACCGCCGCGGCCCTTCATCACGTCGCTCTCCGTCGTGCCTCCCAGCACGTTGTTGCTCGAGTCGCCGATGTAGTACATCCCCCCCGCCCCCCACGCATGCGGTGCGGCCACCACCACCGCCAGCGCAAGGAGCGCCCCCGTCGTCTTCGTCCTTCCCTTGGTCATCGAGTCTCTCTCGTGTGTCCGTCGCGCCGTTCCGCCTTCCCGGTCGCCGGGGGCGGTGCGTGCGCGATCGTACCGCACGGCGGGTGGCCTCGCTCCGTGCATGCCACTGCTCTGGACGGGCAGGAGCCGTCCGGCGAGGGTCGGCGTGTGCGGGAGCGGTGTTTGCGGCCGGCATCGGCCGTGGCGGTGTCCGCCGGTCCGGGGCCGGCACCGACGGTCCTTTCGAAGGACGGACGGGTTTCCTGACGCTGCACGAGGGTCCCTGCGGACCCCGTCCCTCGAAGCGGCGTCAGGAGGGGTGCGCTGCCCGTCCTTCCGCGGGGAGGCACGAGGCTCGGACGTGACCCGGCCGGGCGTGCGCCGGGCCACGAGGGCCCTGCCGGCCCGCACCGAGCGGGGCACGGTCAGCCCACTGACCCGCTCCCCAAAGCGGACGACTCATGTGCTACAAAACCGGACAGTTCTATTTGTTGCCAACACGCCCGCGAGAGACGGCAGGCGCGACCGCGTGCCCGGCGGAGGCGCCGGGGTAGACTCGTTCCGCGCGAATCACGAGAATCGCGGCCCCGAACGATGTGGCCTCGGTGATCGGGCCGGAGGCTCTTTCCCTTCAGGGGAGACAGCGCCGGGAGGCACCGGAGCCGCCGTGCCGGAGAGCATTCGCCCGCGCGCCCGGCCCGGCCTCGCGGACCTTTCGATACATGCCGGCAGCGATCTGGTGCGGAGACGTCCGATGGGCATCGAAGTCGTCAACACGGTCCAGGACCTCACCCGCACCGAGGGCTTCGTCGGCCGGCACATCCTCCTCGACGTCCAGACCTCGACCCCGCGCGGTATCAGCGAGACCACCACCGTCTACCACCTGCTGGAGGGTCTTTCGGTGGCGCTCGACATGACCCTGGTCTATCCGCCGCTCGTGGCCCGGTTCCCGTTCGCGGGCAGCGAGCTGAACCGCTTCGTCGAGTCGCTGAGAGCCGAGGGGATCCAGGCGAACGCCATCAACGCGATGGAACACCAACTGGCGAAGCGGCAGAACGAGGAAGCCGGCATCTCCGGGGTGACGGTGTGGCTCGAATCGCACGCCGCCATCCATACCTGGACGGAGGAGAACTTCTTCTCCTTCGACGCGTATTCCTGCAAGGATTTCGACCCCGAGAAGGCGCTCGCCTACGTGCTCCAGTTCTTCGACGTGCAGTCGTACAACGGTCTCGACATCGTGCGCACCATCGACGCGCCGCAGCAGGTGCGGGTGCTCGATTCGCAACGGCGGGAGGCCGCCTGAGAGCTGCCCGGCTCTGCGTCCCTGCCCCGGCGGGCCGTCCGGGCCAGCCCGGTTCGCATCTCTGCCCCGGCGGGAACCACCCACGCGGGCCGGGCCGGCCTGCGCTTCCGGAACGCCGTGCTCCCCTCCACCGGATCCTCGGTGTGCACAAGGATCCGGCGGCCCCGAGCCGCCCGTTCCACGTCCCAGCCCTGGCGAGGTCTTCAGCGCGACTTGAACCGGGCCGGCCTGCGCTCCCGGAACGCCGCGTTCCCCTCCGCCAGATCCTCGGTGCGCGCGAGGTTGCGGAACGAAGCCGATTCGAGCCTGAGCGCCTCGTCCATCGGCATTCCGTGGACGCGGTGCACGACCTCCTTGGCGAGCCGCTGCGCGAGCGGCGCGCGCGAGGCGAGCCGTTCGGCATAGGCGAGGGTCTCTTCGAGCAACCGCTCCTGCGCCACGATGCGGTTGACGAGCCCGATCCGGTGGGCGTGTTCGGCGTCGAACAGATCGCCGGAGAGCACCATTTCCATCGCGTGGCCGAGACCCACGATCTCCTTGAGCCTGACCAGGCCGCCGTCGCAGGCGTGGAATCCCCACTGCACGTCCTGCAACCCGAACTCCGCGTTCGGGGAGCAGAAGCGGATGTCGCAGGCCAGAGCCAGCTCCAGGCCGCCGGAGACCGCATAGCCGTTCACCGCGGCGACGACGGGCTTGAACACGTCGAGGGTGCGGGTGATGCCGCCGAAGCCGGGGCCGTTGGTGTACTTGCGTTGGAATTCGGGGGCCGGGGTTTGGGCGAAGGCCATCGTATAGGTCTTCAGATCCGCGCCCGCGCAGAACGCCTTGTCCCCCGCCCCGGTGACGACCGCCACCCTGGCTTCCGGGTCGGCGTCGAACTCCCTCCACCGCTCGACCAGGGCGTCGTTCGCCGCGAAGTCCAGCGAGTTCATCTTCGCCGGCCGGTTCAGGGTGACGAGGCGTACCGCACCGTGCGCTTCGTAGAGGATGTCGTCGTTCATGGGAGATCCGTGATGACGAATCGGCTTATCCAGGGCGCGGCAACGCGGCCAGCCGATCGCGCAACGCCGTCTTGAGCACCTTTCCGTAGTGGTTCTTGGGCAGGGAATCGATGCGCACGTAGCACCGGGGCCGCTTGAACCGGGCGACGTGGCCGAGGCAGAGACGATCGAGGGCGGCGTCCTCGACGTGCAGGCCCTCGCGCTCGACGACGAACGCCACGACCTCCTCGCCCCACTCGGGATGGGGGCGGCCGACCACCGACGCCTCCAGCACCGCCTCGTGGCGGAGCAGCACCTCCTCGATCTCGCGCGGGTAGACGTTGCTGCCGCCGCTGACGATCATGTCCCGGATACGGTCCTTCAGCGTGACGAACCCGGTGGCGTCGAGGGCGCCGGCGTCGCCCATGTGGAGCCAGCCGCCGCGCAAGGTCTCGGCCGTCGCTTCGGGGTCCCGCCAGTATCCGGCCATGACCACGTCGCCGCGGGCGAGGATCTCGCCCGGCTCTCCGGGGGGCAGGTCTTCGTCGTTCCCGTCCACCACCCGCACCTCGACCCCGGTGCGCGGAAAGCCGACCGAGGCCAGCCAGTCCTCGTAACGCGGGTGATCGGCCATCGCATGGTGCCTCTGCGAGAGCCCGGTGACGGTCATCGGCGCCTCGCCCTGGGCGAAGAGCTGGTAGAGCCGCGGACCCCACGTCTCCAGCGCGCGGCGCAGATCCGCGACGTACATCGGACCGCCGCCGTAGGTGATGGTCTTCAAGTGCGCCGGGTTCATGTCCCCGGCCACGGGGGCGTTCATCAGGCGCGTGAGCATCGTCGGCGCGGCGAAGAAGCTCACCCCCTCGCGCGCGTCCACGATCGAGGCGATCTCGTCCGGTGCGAAGTGCCCGCTCTCCGGAATGACGTTGCACGCCGCTTTCGCGATATGCGACAGCGAATACAGCCCCGAGCCGTGGGAGAGCGGCGCCGCATGGACGAGGGTGTCGCCGGGTGCGACGTGGTCGATGTCCGCGAAGTAGGCCATGGTCATGGCCATGAGCACGCGGTGGGTCAGGATCGCGCCTTTCGGCCGGCCGGTGGTGCCGCTGGTGTAGAACAGCCATGCGGGGTCGGCGGGCTCGGCGTGCGCCATGTCCATGCCCGGGCCGGTGGCCATCGCCTCGTAGGCGGGATCGTCCACGCTCACGACGGCGTCGAGGGTGTCGAGGTCGCCGGTGAGCCCGGCGACGTCCTCGGCCAGGTCCGGGGTCACGAAGCAGAGCCGCGCCCCGCAGTGGTCGAGGATCCAGGCGAGCTCGTTCGGATGGAGCTTCGCGTTGATCGGGACCGCGACCAGGCCCGCGTGCCACGCGCCGAACAGGACCTCGAAGAACTGCGGGCAGTTGGATGTCGCGATCGCGACGCGCGCTCCGGGCGCACAGCCCCGCGCCCGCAACGCCGCCGCCACCGACGCGGTACGCGCCCCGAGCCGGCCGTAGGTGGCCCAGCACGTGTCACCGACGCAGATGCCCTCGCGATCGGGCTCCGCGATCGCCGCGTGACGCATGAAGGCCGCGATGTTCATGGATGGGTTCGCGCCCGCGGGCTCCCGGCTCCGCTCGAAGCTACGATCGCATACCGGCTCCGGGGCGTCCATTGGTCCCCGTCGCTACAATCGTCCCCATCCGGAGCCCCATGGAAACACGGTGCGCCTTGGGTCGACCGCAGGAGGAGGACACGATGAACATTGCGCGCGAGGAGTTGCGGTCCTTGGTGGATGAGAAATGCCTGACCGTCGGGCGCTCGTACACACTCACCACGGGGCGCCGGACCGGATTCTATTTCGACTGCAAGAAGGCCATGCTGAACGGGAAATGCCTCGGTCTCATCGCCGACGCCTTCCTCGAAGAGGCCGGCAAGCTGCCTCGCTTCCCGGAGGCCATCGGCGGGCTCACGATGGGCGCGGACTTCATCGTCGCCGGGGTCATCCAGCGCGCTTTCGAAACCGGCAAATCCATGGTGTCGGGCTCCGTCGTTCGCAAGGAACGGAAAGCACACGGAGCCGGAAACAGGATCGAGAACGAGCTTCCGGCCGGCACGTCGATCATGGTCGTCGACGACGTCGTCACCACCGGCGCATCGACCGAGACGGCCTGCGATGCGTTTCTCGCGGCCGGATATGACATCGTCGGGATCGTGGCCCTCGTGGACCGGGAGTCCGGCGGCTGCGAGACGCTGGCCCGCAAGTACGGATGCCCGGTTCGAGCGGTGTTCAGGAAGCGCGATTTTCCTCGCATCGATCGGTAGATGAGCCATCCTCCCGGAACGGAGGATGGGGTCTGGCGAAGCTCCGCGGCGGACATGGCCCCGGATTCCGGTCGATTGTTCGATTGCAGTTGGTGGCGATACATTAGACCGAACGAGGAGCCCTCTCGATAGACGGACTCGACAGGGGCCGAACCGGCCGGCGGCGGTCGCTGCGGCCGCAAGATCGATCGATGCTCCCGGCAGCGAGGGAAGCGTCCCGGCGCAATCCGGCGGAACGGATTCGCGCAATCGGGGACGCGCACCGGAAGGGTCACGGGTGGTGGTCACGCAAGAGGTACAGGGAAATCGCCGACGCTCCAATGGTCTCCGTGATCGTTCCGGCGCGAAACGCCGAAACGACGATCGGTGCATGTCTCGACTCGATCCTGTGCCAGGACTACGCGGGTCCAATCGAAGTGATCGTGGCCGACGGATCGGACTCCCGGACCACGTCCGATACCGTGAAACGGTTGGGTTCGCGGGTGCGCCTCGTCGTCAACCGCAACGGCTCCACGCCGAGCGGCCTCAATGCGGCGCTTCGAGTGGCGCGGGGCGAGATCATCGCACGGTGTGACGCCCATGCCGTTCTTCCGCCCGGATATCTGCGTCGTGCGGTCGAGACGCTGTCGAAGACGGGAGCCGCGAACGTCGGAGGCCGGCAGCATCCGGTCGGAATCACGTTCTTCGAGCGGGCGGTCGCGCTGGCGATGACCACGTGGCTCGGGGCAGGCGGCGCCAAGTATCGGCTGGGGGGTGAAGGAGGAGCGGTCGATACCGTGTATCTGGGCGTATTCCGGCGTGACGCGCTCGACGCGGCGGGGGGCTTCGACCCCGCCTTCGTGCGCAACCAGGACTATGAGCTCAACTGGCGGTTGCGGGCGCGCGGCGAGACGGTGTGGTTCGATCCCGATCTCGTGGTGGACTATCGGCCGCGCCACAACCTGCTGCAACTCGCCCGGCAGTACGCCCAGTACGGGTGGTGGAAGCTCGCGATGCTGCGACGACATCCATCGTCGTGGCGGCTACGGCATCTCGCCGCGCCGCTGCTGGTGCTCGGTCTGGCGGTGTCCTTGCTGCTGGCCACGTTCGGCGTCCCCGGGGCGCTCGCCACGGGAGCAGTGCTCCTGGTTGCCTGGATATCGGTCCTGGCAACGGGGACCGTGGTGGTCGGGATTCGGCGGCGGGCGCCGGAAGCGCTCCTGGTCCCGCTCGTGCTGGCGACGATGCATCTGAGCTGGGGCGGCTGCTTCCTGCTGTCGATGTTGTGCACGATGGTGCGCCGGCGAGGAGGGTGACGAAGTACGACCGCTGCAACACGAGCATCTCCTTCCCGTCTTCTTCCGCGACACGGAAGGGCGTCTCCCGCGTGCTGCCGGAACTCCCGAGCGCTCGGCCGGAATCGCGCACCGGCCCCACCATGCCCTCGACCGACGATCTGCCCGGGCTTGCAAGCCGCGTGCGGCGGCCCCATATCCGCCCATCGGAAAATCCGCGAACGACGCCTGGAGGAGAGTGTGTGATGGCCGAGGCGCAGACGAAGGAAACCCATGGATTCCAGACCGAGGTCCGCAAGCTGCTGGATCTCATGATCCACTCGCTCTACAGCAACAAGGAAATCTTTCTACGGGAGCTGATCTCCAATGCCTCCGATGCGGCAGACAAGCTCCGGTTCGAGGCACTGTCCGACGACACCCTCTACGAGGGCGACGGCGAGCTGAAGGTCCGCGTCTCGTTCGACCGCGATGCACGCACGATCACCGTGCGGGACAACGGCATCGGCATGACCCGCGAGGAGACCGCCGCCAACCTCGGGACCATCGCCCGCTCCGGCACCCGCCGGTTCTTCGAATCCCTGACCGGCGACAGCGCGAAGGACGCGCAGCTCATCGGCCAGTTCGGCGTGGGGTTCTACTCCTGCTTCATCGTCTCCGATCGCGTCACCGTCACCTCGCGCCGCGCCGGCCGGCCCGCGTCGGAGGGCGTGCGCTGGGAGTCGGGCGGGGAAGGCGAGTTCACCGTCGAGACCGTCGAGGTCGAGGCGCGGGGCACCGAAGTCGTGCTCCATCTCCGCGAGGAGGAGGACGAGTTTCTCGACCGGTACCGCCTGCGAAGCATCGTGCGCAAGTACTCCGACCACGTCTCGATCCCGATCCTGATGCCGGGCGAAGGCAAGGCCGAGGCCGAGGACGCGGACAAGGACGACGAGGGCAGGGACGACGAGAGCAAGGATGAGGACAAGGGCCGGGACGAGGAGACGATCAACGCCGCCACCGCGCTGTGGACGCGGAACAAGAGCGAGATCGGCGACGACGACTACAAGGGCTTCTACAAGCACGTCTCCCACGATTTCGAAGACCCGCTCGCCTGGGTCCACAGCCGGGTGGAAGGGACTCTCGAATACAGCGTGCTGCTGTTCATCCCGACGCGCACGCCCTTCGATCTCTGGGACCGCAACGTCCGGCGCGAGGTGAAGCTCTACGTCCGCCGGGTGTTCATCATGGACGACGCCGAACACCTCATGCCGGCGTACCTGCGCTTCGTGCGCGGGGTGATCGATTCGGCGGACCTCCCCCTCAACATCTCCCGCGAGATCCTTCAGGAGAACCGGCAGATCCGGTCGATCCGCGCCGGCTCGGTGAAACGGGTGCTCGATCTCCTGGCCGGGCTCGCCAAGGACGAGCCGGACAAGTACGCGACGTTCTGGGAGCAGTTCGGCCGCGTGCTGAAGGAAGGGATCGTCGAAGACGACAAGAACCGGGAGCAGATCGCGAAGCTCCTGCGCTTCGCCTCGACCCACGATGCGGACGATGCGCAGACCGTCTCCCTCGACGACTACGTCGGCCGGATGAAGGAGGGACAGAAGGGCATCTACTACGTCACCGCCGACGGGTACCGCACCGCGCGCAACAGCCCCCACCTCGAAGTATTCGACAAGCACGGCCTCGAAGTGCTGCTGCTCGCCGACCCGATCGACGAATGGCTTGCCATGCACCTCACCGAATACGAAGGAAAGCCGCTCGTGTCGGTGATGAAGGGCGAACTCGACCTCGGCGACGTCGCCGGGGAGGACGACGCATCGGAGGACGAGGCATCGGAGGACGAGGCGGACGGCGGCGATCATGCGCCGGTGCTGGAGAAGTTCCGGGAGGCGCTCGGAGAGCGCGTCAAGGACGTGCGCGCCACCCGCCGGCTCTCGACCTCGCCGGCCTGCCTCGTCAGCGAGGAGTACGAGATGAGCCGCCATCTCGAACGCATCCTCGGCGCGGCGGGACAGAAGCTCGACGGGGCGAAGCCCATCCTGGAGATCAACCCCGATCACCCGATGGTTGACAGGCTCGCGGCGGAGCTCGACCCGGACCGGTGCAAGGACTGGGCGAGCCTGATCTTCGAGCAGGCGCTCCTCAGCGAAGGCGGCAGGCTCGAAGATCCCGCCACCTTCGTGCGGCGGATGAACGAGTTGATCGTCACCCTCGCGCAGGGCGGCGCACCCGGCCCGGCGCGTGGACGCGAGGAAGAGGCGGCCGCGGAGGAGATCGCGGAAACAGGGCCCGAAGCAGGCCGCGAAGAAGGGGAAGACCGGGGAGCGGGCGGCGAAGCAGACTGCTGAGCCGAATGCGCTACGGGAGTGCGGATGGATCGGCCCCCTGCCATGCCCTCGCCTCCGCCCCCTGACGATCTCGACACCCTCGCCCTCGAGGCGCTCGACGAGCTGCGCACCGTCACCGACCTCATACGCTGGGGGGCGGCCCGGCTGGACGACGCCGGCGTCGTGCTCGGCCACGGCGCCGACAATGCGGTGGACGAGGCGATGGTCCTCGTACTGCACGCGGCCGGCCTCCGCCCGGAGCCGCCGGAGCCCCTGTTCGCCTCCCGCCTCACCAGACGGGAGCGCCGTGCGGCGATCGATCTGGTTGTGCGCCGGATCCGCGAGCGTATCCCCGCCCCCTACCTGACCGGCCGGGCATGGTTCGCGGGCCTGGAGCTCGTATGCGATGCGCGTGCGCTGGTGCCGCGTTCCCCGATCGCGGAGTGGATCGAGCGTGGCTTCGAGCCCTGGCTCGACCCGGATTCCGTGGAACGGGTGCTGGAGATCGGCACCGGCGGCGGGGCCATCGCCATCGCCTGCGCAATGGCGTTCCCCGGTGCGACCATCGACGCGGTTGACGTGAGCCACACCGCCCTCGCTCTGGCGCACGAGAACTGCGCCGCGCACGGCGTCGCGGACCGGGTGCGGCTCTCGCGCTCGGACGTCTACTCCGAAGTACGCGGGCGTTACGACCTGATCGTCGGCAACCCGCCCTACGTCGACGCCGCGACGATGGCCTCGCTCGATCCGGAGTACCGCCACGAGCCCCGGATCGGGTTGGAGGCGGGCGCCGACGGCCTCGACTGCGTACGCCGGATCCTGGCCGGGGCGGGCAAACGTCTGCGTCCCGGCGGGGTGCTGGTCTGCGAGGTGGGCGCATCCCGTGCCGTGCTGGAGCGAACCTGTCCCGAAACCGCATTCACCTGGCTGGAACTCGAACGGGGTGGCGAGGGCGTCTTCCTGCTGACCGAGGCGCAGGTTCGGGAAGTCCCCCGCCTCGATCCCCGTTGACCCCGATCGTGTCGTTCTTGCCCGGCCCTTGCGCCTGCCCGCCGTGAAGACATCCTGCCGCATTCGCCGAGGCGGCTGGACGTGGACGATCCGCACGACGAACGGATCGTTTGACGATCCGTCGAGAAGCTGCCCGGACGTGGACGGAATCGTCGCACGCGGCGCAGTGCCGTAGAATCGCGCCATGCCCGGAAACACCATCGGCAAGTCGTTCCGCGTCACCACCTACGGTGAGAGCCATGGAGCCGCGATCGGCTGCGTGATCGACGGCTGTCCGCCCGGCCTCCCGCTCGACGAGGACGACATTCAGCCCGATCTCGAACGGCGTCGTCCGGGGAAGTCCCGCCACACCACCCAGCGCCGGGAGACCGACGCGGTGCGGATCCTCTCCGGTACCTTCGAAGGCGTCACCACCGGTACCCCGATCCACCTGATGATCGAGAACGTCGATCAACGTCCCAGGGACTACACCCGGATCAAGGACAGGTTCCGCCCCTCACACGCGGACTACACCTACCACCACAAGTACGGGGTCCGCGACTACCGGGGCGGCGGGCGTTCGTCGGCGCGCGAGACCGCGATGCGGGTCGCGGCCGGGGCGGTCGCCAGGAAGTACCTGCGGGAACGCGCGGGCATCGTGGTACGCGGCTACCTCGCGCAGCTCGGCCCCATTCGTCCCGCGACGTTCGACTGGTCCGAGGTCGAGCGCAACCCCTTCTTCTGCCCCGACCCCGAGGTTGCCGGGGAAATGGCGCGGTTCATGGACTCGCTCAGGAAGTCCGGCGATTCCATCGGCGCGCGGGTCGACGTGGTCGCGGACGGAGTGCCGCCGGGGCTCGGCGAGCCGGTGTTCGACCGCCTCGACGCGGATCTCGCCCATGCCCTGATGAGCATCAACGCGGTCAAGGGGGTGGAGATCGGCGCGGGCTTCCGGGTGGTGGGGATGCGCGGCACCGAGAACCGCGACGAGATCACCCCCGAGGGGTTTCTGAGCAACAACGCGGGCGGGGTCCTGGGGGGAATCTCCTCCGGGCAGGACATCCGCGCGAGTATCGCGCTCAAGCCGACCTCGAGTCTGCGGCTACCCGGTCGCGGTATCGACGTCGCCGGAAACCCGGTCGAGGTGGTCACCCACGGCCGGCACGATCCATGTGTCGGGATCCGGGCTACGCCGATCGCCGAGGCGATGGTCGCCATCGTGCTGATGGACCATTTCATGAGGCATCGGGGACAGAACGCGGAGGTGAAGTCTTCGGCGCCGGTGGTGCCGTCCTCGACGGGTTGATCGGCCCGGGTCGACGGGCCTTGGCCGGTGCGGGGCGGTCATGCGCCGCCAAGGCATCCCGCAATGGAGTCGCCGAGGCTGCGCATGATGCCGAACCAGGCATCCGGGCCCGCTGCAACGTCCGCGCCCAGGAGGTCGATGACCGCGGTCCGAACCTCGGTGCCCTCGATCACGGTCCAGGCGAGGCGCGGCTCGAACTGCGGCTCCGTGAACAGACACTGGACGTCACGTTCGGTGAGGGCGCGACGCAGGGACGCGAGCCGTTTCGCGCTGGGCAGTCGAGTCGGGTCCAAAGTCACCGAGCCGACGCTGTTGAGCTCGAATGCGTGCTCGAAATACTGGTATCCGTCGTGGAAGACGACGAACGCATGTCGGCGCACCGGTGCAAGCTGCTTCCGTAGCGACGCTTCCAGTGCCTTGATGCGGGCCCGCATCGAGGCGGCATTGCGCCGGTACGCCGCGGCCTCCTCGGGGTGGATACGGGTGAGCGCCTCGGCGACGACCTCCACGACCCGGACCGCGTTGCGCGGATCGAGCCAGATGTGTGCGTCGAGCTCGCCATGGGCATGGTCATGGCCGTGGCCATGGTCCTCCGAGTCATGGGTATCGGGGTCAAGGGCCTCGGAGTCATGGGTATCGGAGTCATGAGCCTCGGAGTCATGGGTATCGGGATCATGGGTATCGGCGTTCTCGTCATCATGGAGCTGCGTGGAGCTCGAATCCCAGATGCCTCCCTCACGATTGCGCAGCAGCCGCATCCCGGCCGCTCGATGCAGGGTGACGATCTCCGCTCCGGCTCCGAGGCTTGCAATGGGACGTTCGAGAAACGCCTCCAGGGTCTCATCGACCCAGACGACGAGATCCGCGGCTTGCAACGCCTCTGCTTCGGACGGGCGCATCTGGTAGGTGTGGGGAGAGGCGCCTCCCTTGATGATCAGCCGTGGCGTGCCGATCCCGTCCATCACGCCGGCGACGAGCGCGTGGATCGGCTTGATACTGACCACGACCTCCGGCGCGGCGTACGCCCCGGGCGCCAAATGCAGGACGGCGAGCGCGGAGACGAAGAGCGCCATGCGGAACCGTCCTGCCCGGGCGCGACCCGAACGGCATGCCGCCCTCCCGCAAGGGACGGACCGGCCGCAGCAGCGCTCCGCCGTACCGGATGTCGGACTCATCATCTTCACCTCGTGTCGAAGGGGGGTGGGAGATCTGAAGTGTTATAATGTATCATCTTCCAGGTAGCTCGCAACCCCCGAAGAAACACTGGAGCAGCAATTCCCCCAACGTCCCGGACACGGACGCGCCATCGGGATTTCACAGCCTTCTCCACCGTCCGGGGATCCGGTGGGAGGGAGTCAACGGACGCTTTCCGGCCTGGTGGGAATTGCCGGCACAGGAGAAACACATCATGTCCCGACCACCGGCCGTCGTTCCCCCGGCCGCGCCCCTCGTCGAAGCGCGCGGGGTGAGTGTCAGCCTCGGGGGCCGGAGCGTGCTGGACGACGTGGGTCTGGCGGTCCATGCCGGGGAGATCGTGACCTTGATCGGACTCAACGGCGCGGGCAAGTCGACGCTGGTCCGGGTGCTGCTCGGCATCATCCGGCCGAGCCGCGGCGAGGTCGTGCGCGTCCCCGGCCTGCGCATCGGTTATGCGCCCCAGCACGTGCATCGCGATCCGGTTCTGCCGATGACGGTGCAGCGCTTTCTGACCGTAGGTGCGCCGGCGACCCGCCGGCGGCTCGAGACACTGCTTGCCGAGGTCGGCGCGGGTGCGATCCTCGACCACCCCGTATCCGGGATCTCGGGGGGGGAGCTTCACCGCGTGCTGCTGGCCAGGGCGCTCTTGCGCGAGCCCGGGCTGCTCGTGCTGGACGAGCCGCTCGCGGGAGTCGACGTGACGAGCCAGAGCGAGCTCTACCGCCTGATCGCCGCGATCCGGGACCGGTACGGCTGCGGGGTGCTGCTCGTCTCGCATGACCTGCACCTGGTCATGGCCGCGACGGACACCGTGGTGTGCATCAACCGCCACGTGTGCTGCACCGGCCATCCACGGGCGATCACGCGCGATCCGGCGTTCGTCTCCCTGTTCGGCCACCACGTGGCGAACACCCTCGCGATCTACGAGCATTCCCACGACCACCGCCACGACGCCCTCGCCGAGCCGGGGCCGATCGGCTCCGCAATGCCGGCCGCATGGGCTGAAGAGGCTGCGCCCCAGGCCGGCAAGGTATGAGCGAGGCCACGGGACCACGGGCAGGGGCGCCCCGCCACGAAACTCGACTCGATGGCGAGGAACGGCGCCTCGAGGATTCCAGGAGGACACCGATGACCGAAGACTTCTTCCTGCGCGCCCTTGCCGGCGGTATCGGGGTGGCGCTGGCGGCCGGTCCGGTCGGCTGTTTCGTGGTGTGGCGACGCATGGCCTACTTCGGTGCGGCCCTCGCCCATGCGGTGCTCCTCGGCGTCGCGCTCGGCTTTCTGCTGGAGATCGAACCGACCCTCGCCATCCTCGCGATCTGCCTCCTGCTCGCGGGCACCCTGACCCTGCTGGAGCGCCAGCGCCTCGTTCCCCTCGACACCCTGCTCGGGGTGCTGGCCCACGGGGTGTTCGCGGCGGGCGTCATCGTCATCGCCTTCATGGAGCGGGTGCGCGTCGATCTGATGGGCTACCTCTTCGGCGACATCCTCTCGGTGAGCGCCGCCGACCTCCGGTTCATCTTCGCGATTGCCGCCGGATCCCTCGTGGTGCTTGCCTGGCAATGGCGCAACCTCCTCTCCGTGACCGTCGACGAGGATCTGGCGGCGGTGGAGGGGGTGCCGGTAGGGCGGGTGCGGATGCTGCTGGTGATCCTGTTCGCGGTGGTGATCGCGACGGGAATGAAGATCGTCGGCATGCTGCTGGTGCTGTCGCTGGTGATCATCCCCGCCGCCGCCGCGCGCCGTTTCGCCGCGACGCCCGAACAGATGGTGGTCGCCGCGGCAGGGATCGGCGCCGCCTCGGTCGCCGCCGGCCTGTTCGGATCGCTCGAATGGGACGTGCCGGCCGGACCGGCGATCGCGATGGTCGCGTGCGCGATATTCGCCGCGAGCCTGCTCGCCCCCGCCCGATCACGGCCCCGCCGGCGCGAATGATCCATATCATGCGATGCCTCCGATTGCCGGTATTCGCCAACGCGGGGATCTCCTTCCCCGCATCCCTGTCCGGCGCCTGCTCCGAACGCTTACCATACGGCATCCCCGTGGCCGGAGGGAGCGTCAGGCAATGGGCACGCGCATCGAGCGGGACAGCATGGGCGGGATCGAGGTACCGGCGGATCGGTACTGGGGCGCGCAGACCCAGCGCTCCCTGGAGAACTTCAGGATCGGCACGGAGCGCCTGCCGCGCCCGCTGATCCGGGCGCTGGCCCTCGTCAAGCAATGCGCGGCGGTGGTCAACCGGGAGGCGGGCGATCTCCCGGACGACGTCTCCGAGGCGATCCGGGAAGCCGCGCAGGAGGTCATCGACGGGCGCCTGGACGACCACTTCCCGCTGGTGGTGTGGCAGACCGGCAGCGGCACCCAGAGCAACATGAACGCCAACGAGGTGATCGCCAACCGGGCGGCGGAGCGGATGGGGGATGCCCTCGGCGCCAACCGCAGCGTGCATCCCAACGACCACGTCAACCGTTCGCAGTCCACCAACGACGTCTTCCCGACCGCCATCCACGTGGCGGTCGCGGTGGAGGCGGGCGAACGGCTGCTGCCCGCGCTGGCCCGGCTGCGCGCCACCCTGGAGGCGAAGGCGCGGGCGTTCGACGGCATCGTCAAGATCGGGCGCACCCACCTCCAGGACGCCACCCCGCTCACCCTCGGCCAGGAGTTCTCCGGCTACGCGGACCAGCTCCGTATCGGGGAGGACGCGATCCGCGCCGTCCTGCCGCTGATCCTGGAGCTGCCGATCGGGGGCACCGCGGTAGGCACCGGGCTGAACACCCGGGCCGGCTACGCGCGGAAGATGGCGGCGGCGCTGGCCGAGCGCACCGGGCTCGCGTTCACCGAGGCCCCGAACCGCTTCGCCTCGATGGCCGGCAAGGAGGGGCTGGTGGCGGTCTCGGGCGCACTCAAGACCGCGGCCGGCGCGCTCAACAAGATCGCCAACGACGTGCGCTGGCTCGCCAGCGGCCCGCGTTGCGGCATCGGCGAGATCCTGATCCCCGCCAACGAGCCGGGCTCCTCCATCATGCCCGGCAAGGTCAACCCCACCCAGTCCGAGGCGCTGACCATGGTGGCGGCGCAGGTCGTCGGCAACGACGTGACGGTGACGGTGGCGGGCGGGGCCGGCAACTTCGAGCTCAACGCCTACCTGCCGGTGATCGGGTACACGGTGCTGCAATCGGTGGATCTGCTCGCCGCCGCCACCGATTCGTTCGACGAGCACTGCGCGGCCGGCATCGAGCCCAACCGCGAGCGGATCGAGGAGAACCTGCGCCGCTCCCTGATGCTGGTGACCGCGCTGAACCCGCACATCGGCTACGACGCCGCGGCCGACGTCGCCAAGACCGCCCATGCCCAGGGCAAGACCCTGCGCGAGGTCGTCGTCGAGAAGGGATTGATGAGCGCCGAACGCTTCGACGAGGTGGTGGCGCCGGAGAACATGATCCGGCCGAGTGGTTCCGCCGCATGAACGCACGATGAGCACGACGGCCGAGGCGCCCGCGCGCCGGAAAGTCCTGGAAGTCGAGGACGTCCGCACCCGCTTCCACACCCGGGACGGCATCGTCCACGCGGTCAACGGCGTGAGCTTCGACCTCCGCCAAGGAGAGTTGCTCGGGGTCGTGGGCGAGAGCGGTTCGGGCAAGAGCGTGACCATGATGTCGCTGCTCAAGCTCCTGCCGATGCCGCCGGCGGAG
This sequence comes from Gammaproteobacteria bacterium, assembly GCA_965204915.1. Lineage (GTDB taxonomy): Bacteria > Pseudomonadota > Gammaproteobacteria > HK1 > HK1 > HK1. The sequence continues at coordinate 3,372,746 of OZ242023.1, forward strand.
ATCGTCTCCGGCCGGGCGCGGCTCGACGGGCAAGACCTGATCGGGCTCGATCTCAAGGAATTGAGGCATGTGCGCGGCGCCCGCGTCGGGTTCATCTTCCAGGACCCGATGACCTCCCTGAACCCGGTGCTCAGCGTCGGCTACCAGATCACCGAGCCGCTCCGGGCGCATCTCGGCATGAGCCGGCGCGCGGCGCGGGAGCGGGCGGTGGAGCTGCTGGAACGGGTCGGCATCCCGGCCGCGGCGGGCCGCCTGGGCGACTTCCCGCACCAGTTCTCGGGGGGGATGCGCCAGCGGGTGATGATCGCCATCGCGCTGGCCTGCAACCCCAAGGTGCTGATCGCGGACGAGCCGACCACCGCCCTGGACGTCACCATCCAGGCCCAGATCCTGGATCTGGTGAAGCGGCTCCGGCACGAGCTCGGCATGGGGATCATCTGGATCACCCACGACCTCGGGGTGGTCGCGGGCCTCGCGGATCGGGTGATGGTGATGTACGGCGGGCTAGTGGTCGAGCAGGCCGGCGTCAGGAGCCTCTACAAGCACCCCCGGCACCCTTACACCCAGGGCCTTCTGAGCACCCTCCCGAAGCTCGACGGCGCCCGCGCCGAGCGCCTGGAGAGCATCGCGGGACAACCGCCGAACCTGATCCGGATGCCCACCGCCTGTCCCTTCGCGCCGCGCTGCCGGCACGTCTTCGATCGCTGCCGGGAGGAGAACCCGGCGCTACGCGCGGTGGCGGAGGGACATGAGGTGGCCTGCTGGCTCGATCCCGTCGCGGAACCGCCCCCGTGACCCCCCCCTTCCGCGAACCCGGCGCCCAACCGGCGAGCGCCGGCGGCGGGATCCTCCCCCGGAGGCTTCCCTTCCGTGAGCCGAGCGGCGAGACGGGCTTTCGGCACCCCCTCGGCCCTCTCCGCGAGCCTTCCCTTCCATGAACCCCGCCATGCGTACCGACCCCGAACCCCTCCTCCGGGTCGAGAACCTCACCAAACACTTCCCGATCATGCGTGGCGTGTTCCGCCGCCAGGTCGGCACGGTCAAGGCGGTGGACGGCCTCGACTTCGAGATCCGTGAGCGCGAGACGCTGGGACTGGTCGGCGAGAGCGGCTGCGGCAAGTCGACCGCGGGCCGGGTCATCCTGCGCCTGTACGATGCCACGGCAGGGCGCATCGTGTTCCGCGGAACCGACGTCACCGCCCTCGAAGGCGAGGCCCTGCGACAGCTTCGCCCACGCATGCAGATGATCTTCCAGGACCCCCAGGACAGCCTGAATCCGCGCATGACGGTGGGCAGCATCATCGGCGAGCCTCTGATCGAGCACGGGGCCGCGAAGGGGGAGAAGCTGCGGGAGCGGGTCGAGGCGCTGCTCGATGCGGTGGGGCTCGACCCCGGCTTCGCGAACCGCTATCCGCACGAGTTCTCCGGCGGCCAGCGCCAGCGCATCGGGGTGGCGCGCGCTCTCGCCCTCAACCCGGAGTTCATCGTCTGCGACGAGCCGATCGCCGCCCTCGACGTGTCCATCCAGGCCCAGGTGGTGAACCTGCTGGAGGATCTCCAGGAGCGCCTCGGGCTCACCTACCTCTTCATCTCGCACGATCTCGGCATGGTCCGGCACATCGCGGATCGGGTGGCGGTGATGTACCTCGGCAAGATCGTCGAGTTCGCGCCGAGCGGCGCCCTCTACCGCGAGCCGCTGCATCCCTACACCCGGGCGCTGCTCTCGGCGGTTCCTGTCCACGATCCCGAGCGTGAAGCGCGCCGTGAGCGCATCATCCTGAGCGGTGACGTACCGAGCCCGGCCAAGCCGCCTCCCGGCTGCCGCTTCAGCACCCGCTGCCCGATGGCGGCTCCGGAATGCTCGCGGCACGAGCCCGAGTGGCGGGAGCTGCGTCCCGGCCACCGGGTAGCCTGTCATTTCGCGCGGTGAGGAGCCGCTACCATCGCCGAAGGAGGCGCCACCATGCAGGAGATCGTTCGAGCCCTGGAAGCGAAGCGCGACGCGGCCCGGCAGGGGGGCGGGGCGGCGCGCATCGCCGCGCAGCACGCGAAGGGGCGCCTGACCGCGCGCGAGCGCATCGAGCTGCTGCTCGACGACGGCTCGTTCGAGGAATGGGACATGTTCGTCGAGCACCGCTGCACCGACTTCGGCATGGCCGAACGCCGCGTGCCCGGCGACGGCGTGGTCACCGGCTACGGCGCCGTCAACGGCCGGCTGGTGTTCGTGTTCAGCCAGGACTTCACGGTGTTCGGCGGCTCGCTGTCGGAGCCGCACGCCGAGAAGATCTGCAAGGTCATGGATCACGCGGTGAAGACGGGCGCCCCGGTCATCGGCCTGAACGATTCGGGCGGGGCGCGGATCCAGGAGGGCGTGGCCTCGCTGGGCGGGTACGCGGAGGTGTTCCAGCGCAACGTGCTCGCCTCGGGGGTCGTCCCCCAGATCTCGCTGATCATGGGGCCGTGCGCGGGCGGCGCGGTCTACTCCCCGGCGATGACCGACTTCATCTTCATGGTGAAGAACAGCTCCTACATGTACGTGACCGGTCCGGAGGTGGTGAAGACGGTGACCCACGAGGAGGTCACCCACGAGGAGCTCGGAGGGGCGGCGACCCACTCCACCCGCTCGGGGGTATGCGACCGGGCGTTCGAGAACGACGTGGAAGCGTTGCTGATGCTGCGCCGGTTCATGGGGTTCCTGCCCGCGAGCAACCGGGAGCCGCCGCCGTACCGGCCCACCCCGGACCCCGGCTCGCGGGTCGAGCCTTCCCTCGATACGTTGGTGCCGGACAACCCGAACCGGCCCTACGACATGCAGGAGGTCATCCTCAAGGTTGCGGACGACGCCGAGTTCTTCGAGCTGCAACCGGAGTACGCGGGCAACGTCGTCATCGGCTTCGCGCGGATGGAGGGGCATCCGGTGGGCGTCGTCGCCAACCAGCCGATGGTGCTGGCGGGCTGCCTGGACATCGCGTCCTCGATCAAGGCGGCGCGCTTCGTGCGCTTCTGCGACTGCTTCGGCATCCCCATCCTCACCTTCGTCGACGTGCCCGGATTCATGCCGGGGACCGCGCAGGAGTACGGCGGCATCATCAAGCACGGCGCGAAGCTGCTGTACGCCTTCGCCGAGGCCACGGTGCCGAAGATCACCGTCATCACCCGCAAGGCCTACGGTGGGGCCTACGACGTGATGAGCTCCAAGCACCTGCGCGGGGACGTGAACGTGGCGTGGCCGAGCGCGGAGATCGCGGTGATGGGGGCGAAGGGGGCGGTGGAGATCCTCTACCGCAAGGACGCGGGCGACGCCGGGCGGCTGGCGGCGCACGCCGAGGCCTACGCCGCCGCCTTCTCCAACCCCTTCGTGGCCGCGCGCCGGGGGTACATCGACGACGTGATCATGCCGCACGCGACGCGCCCGCGGGTGTGCCGGGCGCTGTCGATGCTGCGCGGCAAGCGGCTCGATAATCCGTGGAAGAAGCACGGGAACATGCCGCTGTGAGCGGCGACCGCCGGAAAGCGATGCTCCATCCATGAGCACGATCCTCCCCGTCAACCTCGACAGCCTCCTCTACTGCCGCGGCGTGGAATCGGAACGGGTGGAGTTCAAGCAGTCCTGGGACCCGCATCCCACCGGCTCCCAGGTGCTGCGGACGATCTGCGCGTTCGCGAACGACTACCACAACCTGAACGGCGGCTACGTCGTCATCGGTGTCGGGGAGCGGAACGGGCGGGCCGCCCTGCCTCCGTCCGGACTGGTCGCGGAGGAGGTCGAAGCGGCGCAGAAGTGGATCCGCGGCAACTGCAACCGGCTCGATCCGTCCTATCAGCCCATTCTGTCTCCCGAAACCGTCGAGGGCCGGCTCATCCTGGTTGTCTGGGCGCCGGCCAGCGAGGTCAAACCCCATCGCGCCCCCCATGCCGACGCCAAGGGGCCGGGGCGGTACTGGGTGCGCCTCGGCTCGGAGACCGTCGATGCCGAGCGGCGCGGCGACCTGCTCCGGGGGCTTGTCCAGCAGACGGCCCGCGTGCCCTGGGACGACCGCCGGGCGCAGGACGCCCAAGTCGGGGATCTGCGGGAAACGAAGGTCCGGGAGTACCTCCGTGACGTGGAGAGCGGGCTCCTCGACGAGCCGGACGAGAGGAGCGTCTACCGGCGGATGCGGCTCACGACGCGGGTCAACGACCACGAAGCGCCCCGGAACGCGGGTCTCCTCTTCTTCGCGAGGGACCCGGCGGAGTGGTTCCGGGGGGCGAAGATCGAGGTCGTCCACTTCGCCGCGGACCGGGCCGGGGACGTGCAGGAGGAGCGCACCTTCCGCGGCGCGCTCGCCGACCAGCTTCGCGACTGCCTGAGCTATCTCGAGAACCTCTCGACGTACCACTTGCAGAAGCAGCACGACCGGAGCCGGGTCCGGGGCTGGGTCGGCTATCCGATGCCGGCGCTTCGCGAGACCCTCGTCAACGCCGTCTATCACCGCGGCTACGACGTCGACCAGCCCGAGCCCACCAAGGTCTACCTCTTTCCGGGCCGGGTCGAGATCGCCAGCTATCCCGGACCGGTGCCGGGAATCGAACCCGGGCACCTGCTCCCCGGCGCGGAGATCAGGCCCGTGCCCGCCCGCAATCGCCGCATCGGCGAGTTCCTGAAAGAGCTGGGGCTCGCCGAAGGGCGGCTCTCCGGGCTGCGGAAGGTGTTCCAGGCGATGGAAGCCAACGGATCGCAGCCCCCGCGGTTCGACTTCGACGAGCAGCGGACGTACTTCCAGGCGACGTTGCCGGCGCATCCGGAATATGCGGCGTTGTCCGCGTTGCGGGACGCGGCCCATCTGCGGACGTTGGGAGAGCACCGGGAGGCACTCCGCCGGATCGAATCCGCATGGGTGTCCAATCCGGCTTCGGCGGTGCTCGCTTCGGAGATGATCCGGGCATACGCGAAGAGCGGCGAGAGCGAGCGCGGCGAAGAAGTGCTGGAGACGTTCGAGGCGCACGGACCGGAGAGCGCGGTCTCCCATGTCGCCAATACGCTGATCGATGGATTGTTGGAAGCCGGTGAAGAGAGCAAGGCGCGCAAGCTGCTCCGGCAGAGCCGTCCCGCGCTGTTCGGGGAAGACGCCATCGATGCGGCCATCCTCGCCCGCCGCGTCCGGGACCCCCGCACCGCGCACCGCAACTTCGAGCGCGCCGGAGACGCGGTGTACGCCGACCCCCGGGCGCTTCTCGAGTTCGCACAGACCAAGCTCTGGCTGGCGAACGAAGCCCATCGGCAACGGCAGCGAGACTCGAACCGCCGGTTTCTCACCGAGGCCCGGGCGCTGCTGGAACGAGTCATCCAGCTCGACGCCTCCCCGGCCCGCCATGCCTGGGCGTGGCGGGAGCTGGCCCGCACCCTCGATTGGCTGCGGGCGCCGGTCCGGGAGGTCGAAGACGCCTGGCGCCGGGCGATCGAGCTGCTGCCCGACGAACCGAGGTTCCTTCGAGAGCGGGAGAGAATGCGGGCAACCCGGCGATAATCACAACCAGGCTGCAAACCTTTAACGATTGGCCGTAGACGAACGTTGTGACCGCAGCTCGCCGCGGCCTTCGCCCTGCACGGCTGCCGTACGCTACGACCGTCGAAGGAGGCGCCACCATGCAGGAGATCGTTCGAGCCCCGGAAGCGAAGTGCGACGCGGCCCGGCAGGGCGGCGGGGAACGGCCGTGATCCATACGAACACGCCCTTCGACAAGATCCTCGTCGCCAACCGGGGCGAGATCGCGTGCCGCATCATGCGTACCGCGCGGCGGATGGGGATCGCCACGGTGGCGGTGTACTCGGAGGCGGATCGTGGCGCACTGCACGTCGAGCAGGCGGACGAGGCGGTATGCATCGGGGCCGCCGCGCCGTCCGAGAGCTACCTGAACGTCGGCGCGATCGTGGACGCCTGCCGCGCGAGCGGCGCGCGGGCGGTGCATCCGGGCTACGGCTTCCTCTCCGAGAACCGGGCGTTCTGCGAGGCGCTCGCGGGGGCCGGGGTCACGTTCATCGGCCCGCCGCCGGGCGCCATCGAGGCGATGGGGGACAAGATCACCTCCAAGCGCATCGCGGCCGAGGCCGGGGTCGGCACCATCCCGGGCCACGCGGGGGTGGTGCCCGATGCGGACGAGGCGGTTCGCATCGCCCGCGAGGTCGGCTACCCGGTGATGCTCAAGGCGAGCGCCGGGGGCGGCGGCAAGGGGATGCGGATCGCGCGCGACGACGCCGAATGCCGCGAAGGATTCGAGCGCGCGTCGAGCGAGGCGCGGTCGAGCTTCGGCGACGACCGCATCCTCATCGAGCGCTTCATCGAGGAGCCGCGCCACATCGAGATCCAGGTGCTGGCGGACCGGCACGGGAACGTCGTCCATCTCGGCGAGCGCGAGTGCTCGATCCAGCGCCGGCACCAGAAGGTCATCGAGGAGGCGCCGTCGCCGTTCATCGACCAGGACACCCGCCGCGCGATGGGCGGGCAGGCGGTGGCGCTCGCACGCGCGGTCGGGTACGAGTCGGCCGGTACGGTGGAGTTCATCGTGGACCGGGAGCGGCGGTTCTACTTCCTGGAGATGAACACGCGCTTGCAGGTCGAGCATCCGATTACGGAGATGGTGACCGGCCTCGACCTCGTCGAGTGCATGATCCGGATCGCGGCGGGCGAGCCGCTCGGCTTCGGGCAGGACGAGGTGACGCTGAAGGGCTGGGCGATGGAAGCCCGCGTCTACGCGGAGAGCCCCGCCCGCGGATTCCTGCCCTCCACCGGGCGGCTCGTGCGCTACGCGCCGCCGGCGCCCGGCCCCGACGTCCGGGTCGATACCGGGGTGTGCGAAGGCGGCGAGATCCCGATCCACTACGATCCGATGATCGCCAAGCTCGTCACCAAGGGCGACACCCGGGACGAAGCGATCCGCCGGATGCGCGACGCCCTCGACGCCTACTGCATCCGGGGCGTGGACAGCAACCTCCTCTTCCTGTCCGCGCTGTTCTCGCATCCGCGCTTCAGGGCGGGGGAGCTGACCACGCAGTTCATCGAAGAGGAGTTCCCGGATGGATTCGGGGCGGGCGGCGTCCCGCTTGAAGACCCGGCCACGTTCGTCGTGGTCGCGGCGGCGGTGCAGCGCCGGTATCGCGAGCGCGCCACGAGCATTTCCGGGCAGGCGCCGGGGTATGCGCCGGCGATCTCCGAGCGCTGGATCGTGATCATCGACGGGCGGGGGCATCCCTGCCGCGCGGTCTCCGTCGAGGGCGGCCAGGAGGTCGAATTCGATGCGAAGACCCGCGTGGTCCGTAGCGACTGGCAGCTCGGGGAGCCGCTGTTCCGGGGGACCATCGACGGCGAGCCGGTCTGCGTGCAGGTCGAACGCCGCGGCGTCGGATACCGTCTCCTCCACGGCCCAACGCGGGTCGATGCGCTGGTGCTCACCCCCCGGCAGGCGGAGCTGCACGCGCTGATGCCCGCGCAAGCCGTCCCGGATCTGTCGCGCTTCCTGCGCTCGCCGATGCCGGGCCTGCTCATGAGCCTGTCGGTGGGCGAGGGGGACGCGGTCAAGGCCGGGCAGGAGCTCGCGGTGATCGAGGCGATGAAGATGGAGAACGTGCTGCGGGCAGAGAACGAGGCCAGGATCAGGGCGGTGCTCGCGTCGCCCGGCGACAGCCTCGCGGTGGATCAGCCGCTCCTCGAGTTCGAGTGAAACCGAACTTCATCGTGGACCCCTGGTACAAGACCGTCACGCCCCGCCGCGAAGACCCCGCCCCCCGGCACCGACGCGATCGGCCGCGTCTTCGAGGCGACCGGCGCCCCGGTCCTGCTCCTCTTCGACGAGATCCTGAACTTCCTCAACCGGCACCGCGCGATGGCCGAGCCCTTCCACGCCTTCATCCAGAACCTCACCGTCGCCACCACCGCCACAGCGCGGTGCTCGGCCAGCTCGGCGAGTCCCGGCCCGTCGCGGCCATCGACGCCGACGTCGCTGGAGCGCAGGCCCACGCCCGCGCCCTGGACGCGGACACCCGAGGGAGCTTGCGCAACCGATTCGTTGTGCGCGCGCGTCGTGACCGCGCTCAAGTCCCACGCGCTCCTCAACGATTCGGTGGGGGCGGGGTACGTCGAGCGCAACTGGCCGCCGGCGCTCGCGGCCTCCGGCGCATGGCCGCTGGCAAGCCTCCGGCAGAGCTTCCTGAACGGTTCGCTCATCCGGCTGCTGGACCCGGACACCACGCTTCGCGCGAAGATCGCCGAGTTCGTGGGCCGGGGGGCGACTTCGGCCCCGCCTCCGGCCGGCAGCCGGACGGCGGCTACGGCCGGACGTGGTTCGGCGAGCCGGTCCCGGCGGAAGAGATCGCCTTCGACTCCGGGGTGTTCCTGTTCCGCAAGGACAGGGCGGCGGCGCCCGACATCATTCGTTGAACGATGAAGCCACTCTTGCACCACCCGGGGCGCCCTGTCGTCCCTGATCGTGATCGGCAGGCGGCTCGTCGAGCAGGGCGCTTGCGGCCCCTTCAGGCTCCCCTTCCTCCGCGAGCGCCTTCGTCTCCCGGCGGGTTCCACGTACCCCGTAACCGCCGTGGCAGGGCTGCCGTGCATAATGGGCGACGGAGACGAACGGGTAGACAGCGTGTGTGTTCCATTCCCTCGCACGGCGGTGCGTTCGCAGTGCGCTTGAAGGCGCATAATGACGGGTATCCGTTTGCAGCGCTTGCCGGTGATGTGATGGAGCCCCATCATCATCATGCGCTGCCGCTCGTCGACGAGCTCGTGGAAGACCACCGGCACCTCGGAGAACAACGCGGGGGCCAGCCTGCCCAGATCGATGGAGTCCTCCTCGTACCTGCGCTCCAGGTGCTTGAGCTCCGAGCGGAGCCGCCCGACGCCGAGTGGGCGGTCACGGCGTGGCTGGGCGGCACGCGGGAGGAAGCCGCCGAATAGTCCGCGCAGGCTCCCTGCCGAACTGCCGGACAGAGTGCGGAAGCGCTTGAGCTCCCGCCCGCGCACCATCGGCGCGAAGCACGAAACCGGGCATTCGGGAAAGTCCGATCGGGTGGTCGGCAAGCCGGGCACATCCGAATTCGTGCTCCTCGCTGGCCAATCCCGCACCGGCCAGCGACGAAGGGACGTGGCCGACGCCGCTTCATGGGCTACCCATCCCTCCCGGCATGGCGCCCGTGTCTCGGTCAGGCAGTACGCTCAGGTCGCGATCCCGAACAGCGACGTGGCGCGGCGCGCTTCCACGACCGCGCGCATCGCATCGTCACCGGGGGAGGCTTCGAACCGGCTCGCCGCATCGAGCACCAGCGGCAACAGATCCAGATCACCGACCGTGTTGAGGAAGATCCGCGGTCTGGCCAGCACCCAATGGACGGCCGGTTCGACGTCCGCCGGGTCCTCGAAGGGCTGGTACCAGGTGTTGCGGTTCGGCTCCGTGGTGGCCCAGGGGCCGCGGGCAACCGACTTGATCGTCTGCACCGCGACGTCCCGCTCCTCGCAGAGCGCGCATACCGCATCGAAGTCCGCGCGGTAGCGCTCGCTCTCGGACATGACGAGGTTCCACGGCATCAGGACAGAATCGAAGTCGAAGCGTTCGAGGCTCAGGCGGTGCATCGACGCGATGGTCCATCCGTGCCCGGTCACCCCGATAAACCGGGTCAGGCCCTCGGCGCGGGCCTCGACCGCCGCCTCCAGGGCGCCGCCGGGTCCCATCGCCGTCTCCCAATCCCCCGGATGGGCCAGCGAATGGAGCTGGAGCAGGTCCACCGAGTCCACCCGCAGCCGGTCCAGGGAGCGCCGGATCTCGTCACGCGCCGCCGCGCGGGTGCGCTGCCCGGTCTTCGTCGCAAGGAAGAAGTCCTGGCGGTGCGCGCGCATCCACGGCCCGATCCGAAGCTCCGCGTCCCCGTAGCGGGGCGCGGTGTCGATGTGGTTCACCCCGTATTCGAGCAGGAGTTCGAGGGCGCGGTCCGCCTCGCCCTGGCTCCCGTTCTTGAGCGCCGCGGCGCCGAATATCGTCACCGTGCTCATGTGTCCGGTCCGGCCGAACCGCCGCTTCTCGATCATTCGCTGTCTCCTTCGCCGGAACGGCCGCCGGCCGTCCCTGCACGTGGCGTGGCTGCGGGACAGGGGCCGGGGCTGGCTGGCGCGATGGGGGCGGGGGCGCTTGTCGGCCGCCGCCGGTGACTGCCGCTCGCCGCTACGGTAGCCGATGATTGCCGCCCGGTTCCATCGGGGTGGCGGGAGGGTCCCGTTCACGCCGCCGCACGGGGCTGCACGCGCCGCACACCGACACCGCGGCGGGCCGGACGGGCGTCGTCCTTGACGCAGCGGCTACCGGGGGCTACGTTGCGACCATGAGATCCGTCGGCCTGAAGACACTCAACGACAATCCGAGCGAATACGTGTGGCTGGCCGCCGCAGGCGAGACGGTGCTGGTGACGGACCACGACCGGGTCGTTGCGGAAATCGTCCCGCCGAGGGTGGAGCGGGACCCCGTTCCGGACGATCCCAAGCTGACCACCGCGGCACGAGAGGGCTGGCCGATGCCGCCGACGGCGCCCGGTTCGGGACCTCCTCCGGCCCCGCCGCCGATCATGTCGCTGGACCAGCTTCTTCGGGATCTGGACGAGGATAGACGCGATCGGTGATCTACATCGACACGTCCATCGTGCTGGCGTATCTGCTGGTTGAAGACCGCCGGCCGGCGGACACCCTCTGGGAGAGCGCGCTGACGGCCAGCCGTCTGGTCGAATACGAGATCTGGACCAGACTCCATGCCCGCGATCTCGCAGAATCTCACGGGGCAGCCGCCCGGGCGATCATCGGACGGATCGCATTGCTGGAATTGTCCCCCATCGTGCTCACGCGCGCGCTGACGGGCTTTCCCATTGCCGTTCGCACACTCGATGCACTGCACTTGGCGTCAATCGATTTCCTGCGTCGGCGGGGGCAGACGGTCGAGCTGGCCACGTATGACCGCCGGATGGCGGATGCGGCACACGCGATGGGAATTCCGATCATCGACCCGGCGGCCTGATCGCCGGCAGCCCGGACGGACGGTCTTCACCTTGTCGGCGATCAGGTCGAACGGCGCACCGCCGGGAACGATTTCGCCGCCGCTGCCGTCGGCTCGGTGGTGACTGCCTTGGTTGCGCACGAGGGCGGCGTTCGCGAGGAGGTCGATCGCAAGCTTGCTGCTCGTGGGTTGGACGGTGCGAGGATCAGGGAGTTCCAGGCATTGAATCGTCAAGCGGCTTTGCTCGCAAGCTATGCGGCGAACCTCGATCAGGTACGCGGCAAGCTTGCCGATGCAGAAGGCGCATTCCAGACCTTGCTCGCAAACCGGCGAGACATGGTGTACCAGCAGCGATTGGCTTTTGACCCCGTGATCGAGACGGTAAGAGGGCAGTTCGACGGACGGATTTCGGCTCGCCGGATCGACGATGGGAACCGTGAACCTCTGGAACGCTTTCTCAGGGAATTGAAACAGAAGGGTATCACGCGGTGGTGGAACGACCTGCCGGATGACCGCCGACCCTCACCGGCCCGGTTGCTCGAAACATTGGAGGCCGGCCTATTGGCGCGGATCGGGATGAGCGACGCGGTGCAGGCTGCGTTTCGCGAATGCCTGTCCGTGTCGAGGCGGCGGGAGCTGTCCGCTGCCGCGACCGCTACCTGATCGAGCTGGGGATGGACGACGGCAGCTATCGGCGGCTGGACGACCTCTCCGGCGGCCAGCGGGTGAGCGTGCTGCTCTCGCTGCTGCTGGAAACGAACGACGATCGCCCCCTGGTCATCGACCAGCCGGAGGACGAGCTGGACAACCGGTTCCTGTTCGAGACGATGCTTCCCGCGCTCAAGCGGCTCAAGGGACGGCGGCAGATCATCGTCGCCACCCACAACCCCAACATCGTCGTGAACGGCGACGCGGACCAGGTGATCCAGCTCGAGGCTACCGCGAACCGGGGACGGGTCGCCTGCGCCGGCGCCATCGAGGAGCCGGCGGTTCGAGACGCCATCGTTCGCACGGTGGACGGCGGCGACGAAGCGTTCCGCCTCCGGCGGTTGAAGTACGGATTCTGAGCGTTCCGATGGGGTGACTTCCGATGGAATGGCTTGACGTACTCGGACGCATCGAGGCGGGAGAGGGCCGGACCACGGAGTTCAAGCGCGGGCTCGGCGATTTGTCTGCGATCGGCGAGGCAATCTGCGCCTTCGCGAACACCGAGGGAGGTGTCGTCGTCCTGGGGGTCGACGACGCCCGGACGATCGCGGGCGTCCGGGAGGACGCCGAGCGGGTGCAGGAGCGGTTGACGGGATTCCTCCAGACCGGTTGCAGCGCCCCCGTCTCCGCGGCGCGGCGGACGGCACCAAGACCCGAACGGGTGGGTGCACTGGATCGAGATTCCCCGGCAACGCGGATTCGAGCCGTTGCGCTACGACGGACGGGTGTGGGTCCGCCGTGAACGCAGCAGCGTCGAGCCGTCGCCGGTGGAGCTGCAGGAGCTCTACAACGCCTTCGGATACGTCCTCACCGAGGAGCGCTCGATACAGGCCGGCGCTCCGGCGCACATCGACCTGCAAAGATTCCGTTCCTATCTCCATGCCCTTGGACTCGATACCGAGGAGGAGCCCCAGCCCGACGAGGAAGACGATCTCCGCAACCGCGGCGTCCTGACGGAGCTCGGAGGCGCGCTGCACCCTACGCTCTACGGGGTGCTGGCGTTCGGCAAGGAGCCCCAGCGCTACCCGCAGACACGGAGCTTCCGGGTGGAGTGCGTGGCGTATGAAGGCGACGACCGGGCCTCCCGGGTGCTGCAGGTGGCCGATGCCGCGGGATGCCTTGATGAGCAGGTCCAGCGGGCCGCCGGGTGGTTCGCGGGTCTGGGGCGCTTCGAATCGTACCGGGGCCTGATGCGTGAAGATCGTCCGCTGCTGCCGCAGCCGGCGATCCGGGAAGCCCTGGTCAACGCCGTCGTCCACCGGGACTATGCGATCACCGGCTCGAAGGTGCTCTTCGAGGTCTTCCCACGGCGCGTCGACGTGACCAGCCCCGGTACCCTGCCCAACCACATGAGGGTGGAGAGCGTGCGCGCGGGCGCCCATCCCCGCTCGCGAAACGAATCGCTGGCGAACTTCATGCTCGCCATGGGCTTCATGGAACAGCGGGGCAGGGGTTGGCCTCTGATGCGCCGGATCATGCGCGAGTTCAACGGCGTCGAGCCCGAGCTGGTGCACGACGAGCGGAGTAGATTCGTGAGGGTCGGCTTCCGCCTGGATCCGCCGGAGGATGATTGAGCCGGATTCCGCGGCGCGCTCTCCCAATCGGTGATGCGCCGATCCGTCGCCGGGTTCCAGTCCGGATCCAGCTCGTCGCGGCGTGTAAGTCGGACCTTGCCCTTCACGCCCACGACCAACCCGGCCCGCTGCAATCCCTCGAACGAGGCGTTCTTGGCGCTGAACAGCACTTCGGCTTCACCGTAGGCGCGCTCGCCGGTGCCGTATTGCTCGTACCAGGCGACGCAGAAGCGGGTGTCCGGGTCCAGATCGCCTTCCTTCCGGGCCAGGGTCTCGTCCAGGACGTAGCGCCCGGCGCAGCCAGACGTAAAAGAAATCGGACAGGTCGGCGTAGCCAACGTTGTCGTAGCAGGGCGGGTCGATGGAAACGATCTTGTCGGCCGACAGCTCTTGTATCCCGGCGTCTGCCTGCATAACCGAACCACGGAATTCGCCATTCACACCAGATACACACGCCCACGGTCTCCCTCGGCGACGGTCGCCATCAGCCGCGCGCCCATGCGGCCCGCCTTGCCTTCGGCCTTGATGTAGTCGCCGGGAATCGGCGCATCCGACATCAGGCAATGGCGGCGAACCGTCGATTCACCGGCTCCGAATCGGGGAGTCGTCCCACGACGGCCGAATCGGGTCGCCGTCCGGGGACCGAACCCGGACCGTCGCTTGTCTTGCCTGCACTCTCAGCTTACGATGCCTGCATCATGAGCACGCAATATACGATCCGGGCGGTGCCGGCGGAGGTGGACCGAGCCCTCCGGCAACGGGCCAGGCGCGAAGCGAAGAGCCTCAATGCGGTCGTCGTCGAAGCGCTCGCCCGCGGCCTGGAGCTGGAGGCCGAACCCGTCCGGCACACGGACCTCGACCACCTGATCGGTTCCTGGCAGGAAGACCCGGAGTTCGACCGCGCGGTCGCCGATTTCGAGCACGTCGATGACGAGGCGTGGAAGTGAACGTCGCCCTCGACACCAACGCATACAGCGATTTCATGCGCGGCAACCCCTGGCGGGTCGAAGTCGTCCGCGCCGCTCGTTCCATTTTCGTCCCACTCATCGTATTGGGCGAGCTTCGTGCCGGCTTTGCGGCCGGAGGTCGGAAATCGACCAATGCCGCCAACCTGCAGCGGTTCCTGAGCAGTCCCAGGGTTGCCGTCCTCCTGCCCGATGAACAGACGGCGCACCACTATGCCCAGCTCCATCTTCAGCTCCGCGGGCGGGGCTCGCCCATTCCGACGAACGATCTCTGGATCGCGTCCCTCGTCGTCCAGCACGACTTGGTTCTATGCACTTCCGATCGGCATTTCCGGCAGCTCCCGCAAGTAGTGACGTGCTGACCGGACCCGGCGCTGCCTTCCGCGCCATCGCCCGCGAAGGGATCATGGAAGGCGGGGAGCCGGTCCGGGTCGAAATGCGCGGGAACGACGTCTCGCCGTAGGGGACGTGCGGCCAAGGGATAGCCGGTCGGCGGACAAATCCTCGTCGTCTTCTCGAAGAGTTCACGGATCAGGGACCAGCGTGCCTGTGTACATGCGCCCGCCTGTCGGATCAGTCGAGCCAGTCGACGTATTCCTCGATGTGCCGGCCCAGGTCGAGGGTGTGCCGGCGCACGAGCCTTTCGGCAAGCCCGGTGTCCCGCGCCTCCAGCGCCTCGATGATGTGCATGTGGTCGATGATCGAGCGGGACGCGCGATCCTTCTCGGCGATGGTGCGCATCCGGATCGAGCGCATGTGGAGAAAGAGGTTCTCGGTGATGCCGGAGAGGAGGTCGCAGCGGCTCAGGCGGAACAGCGCCTGGTGGAACGCGATGTTGGTGTCGGAGTACTCGTCGATGTGGGCCTGCACCGCGCCGTCCTCGCCGAAGGTCGAGAACATCTCGCGCAAGGTGGCGATCTCCGCATCGGTGGCGTTCTCGGTGATGAGGCGTGCCGCCATGCTCTCCAGCGCCGCCCACACCGTGACCATCTCCAGCACCTCCTTCTTCGTCTTGCGGGCGACGAACGCCCCGCGCCGCGGGATGGTGCGCACGAAGCCTTCGTTCTCGAGCCGGCACAGGGCCTCGCGAACGGGGGTGCGGCTCACCCCCAGATCCTCGGAGAGCTGGCGCTCGTCGAGGCGGTGCTCCTCGGCGTCGGCGTAGACGTTCATCGAGGTGATGGCGGTCCTGAGCGCCTCGTAGATGCGGTCCTTGAGCGCGGCGGGGTTGTCGACCGGCTTCAGGGAGAGGTGTGCGACGGCCATCGGAAAATCTTCATCGGTTGTCTTCCGGTATCTGGTATACGGAATACAGAATACCGGGCATCCATCCCACCTGCCAGAACGCTCCGTCGCGCACCGCGGACGTCAGGACTTGCCGCGAGGACGCCTGAGCTTCCGGAACAACGGATAACAGGCCAGCAGCACCGCGATGGCGATGCAGGTGGCCGACAGCGGCCGTTCGATGAAGATCAGCGGATCGCCTTGCGAAGCCAGCAGCGACTGCCGCAACGAGCGCTCCGCCAGCGGCCCGAGCACGATGGCGAGCACCGCGGGGGCCACCGGATAGTTCAGCTTGCGGAGCAGGTAGCCGGCGATACCGAACAGGAACATCAGCCACACGTCGTGCATCGTCTGCGTCGGCGCGTACCCGCCGACGACGCAGAGCACGAAGATCACCGGGGCCAGGATCGTGAACGGCATCGTCAGCACTTTGACGAACACCGGGATGAACGCCAGGTTGATCAGCAGGGTCACGAGATTGGCGATGTAGAGGGAGCCGATCAGCCCCCACACGAAATCCGGATGCTCGGAGAACAGCAGCGGGCCGGGGCGCAGCCCCCAGATGATCATGCCGCCGAGCAGGATCGCGGTGGTCGGCGAGCCCGGAATGCCGAGGGTGATCATCGGCAGCATCGACCCGGTCGAGGCCGCGTTGTTGCCGGCCTCGGGGGCGGCGACGCCGGCGATGTTGCCCTTGCCGAAGGAGTCCGGATCGCGGGAGAACGTCTTCGCCAAGCCGTAGGACATCAGCGAGGCGGGCGTCGCGCCGGCCGCCGGCAGCGTCCCGACGAAGTACCCGATGGCCGAGCCGAGCGAGGTCGTGCCGATGTACTGCTTCACGTCCCGCAGGTTCCGGAGCAGCCTGGAGAACGACATCCTGACCTTGTGCACCGTGACCTTGCCCTTGGTCTCCTCCAGCGTCCACAGCATCTCCCCGATGCCGTAGATGCCGATCGCGAGCACGAGGAAGTTGATGCCGTGGAGAAAGCCCGAGACGTCGCCGAAGATCAGGCGCGGCTTGCCGGAAATGATGTCGAGGCCCACCGTCGCCAGGACGAGGCCGATCAGGATGGAGAAGATCGTCTTCGGAATGTCGTCGCCCCCGAGACCGATGAAGGTCGCGAACGCGAGCACCATGAGCGCGAACTCCTCGGGCGGCCCGAACTTGAGCGCGAACTCGGCCAGGGGCGGCGCGAACAGCGTGAACAGGACGACGGAGATCGTGCCGCCGATGAACGAGGCCACCGCCGCCGCGGTCAGCGCCCGGTCCGCCTTGCCCGCCTGCGCCAGCGGCCGCCCGTCGAACACGGTGGCCACCGCGGTCGAGGCGCCGGGGATGCCGAGGGTGATCGAGCTGATGGCGCCGCCGTACATCGCGCCGTAATAGATCGCGGCGAGGAAGATGATCGCCGCGGTCGGCGGCACGAGAAAGGTGATCGGCAGCAGGATCGCCACGCCGTTGACCGAGCCGAGGCCCGGCATCGCCCCGATCAGCAGGCCGATGGAGCAGCCGAGGAAGATCATCATCAGGTTGACCGGCTGCATCGCCTCGAGCAGCCCGGCCCCCAGCAATACGAGTACCGTATCCATCGGCGCGCTTCCCCGGTCAGGAGTACATCAGGTCGTAGATCGGATAGAACAGCGGCTCCGTGATCTCCTTGGGCAGCGGAATCTTCAACGCCCACTCGAACAGGCAGAAGATGAACACGGGGATCGACACGGTCAGGATGCCGGTGAGCGGCCACGAGTGCCGGCCGACGAACTTCAGGTAGAACAGCAGGAACAGGATCAGCGCGGCGTACAGCCCGACGACGTGGGTGGCGAGCAGCAGGAACAGGATGGCGGCGACGGAGACGCCGACGACGATCGCGTTGTCCTTCGTCATGTACGGCGAGTCCGAGCGCGACTCCGGCGTCGCGCGCAGGAACCAGCGGATCAGCGTCACCACCGAGGCCAGCAACATGCCGAAGGACAGCCAGAAAGGCCATGCCCCGGAGCCCGGACCGCGACCCTCGATCCAGCCGATGTTGAGCTCGGCGCTCTTGGCCATCAGGCCGATGGAGCACAGGATGGTCACCACGGCCATCGCGAGCTCGGCGGTACGGACGGTCATTGCGACGCCTGCTCCGGAATGGTCGGCTCTTGACAGGCCGGCCCTTGCTTCCCGGATCCACCGGGCCGGAAGAGCCTGAGCCGGAAGGGCCCGTTCATGAATTCCCCGGCGTCTTGTACGAGGCCCGATCGCCGGGGCGCCGTAATGCGCGATGCGGTCCGGGGCGGCGGGGCGGGACGGCCCGGTTCGTCCGTCCCGCCCCGCCGCGAGATCGACCCCGAGGCCGGATTACTCGCCGGTGATGGCGGCGGCTCCGACCTTTTCGATCAACTCCTTGTGCCGCACGATCTGCTCCGCGTGGAAGGCGCCGAGATCGTCGCCCGCGACCCACTCGGTGCAATCGAGACCGTCCTCGACGCAGAACTTCTGCCATTCGTCGGACTTGTAGAGGGTGTCGAACAGGTTGATGTACCACTGCTGCGCCTCGGCCGACATGCCCGGGGGGCCGTTGATCGAGCGCTGCATGTAGTACTCGATGTCCACGCCGAGCTCCTTCGCGGTCGGGATGTCCGGATAGGCGGCCATGCGCTCGCCGGTGAACTGCACGAGCGGCTTGGTGTTGCCGGCGCGGTAGAACTCGTTCTGCTCCGCCGGATTGTTGACGGTGGAGTCGATGTGCTTGCCGACGAGGTTCTTCGCCACCGTGCCGCCGCCCGGGAACGGGATGTAGGTCACTTTGTAGTCGAACGCGGCCTCCATCATCGCCGTCAGGATGGAGTCCTCCTGGCCGCTGCCGGTGCCGCCGACCTTCCAGCTCTTGCCGGCCGTCTTGACTGCGGCGACGTAGCTGTCGAGATCGGTGATGTCGCCGCGGTCGGTATGCACCCACAGCAGGAACGTGTCGAGCGCCATGCGGCCGATCGGGGTGAACTTGCTCACGTCGACGCCGAGGTCCGGCTGGATGATCGGGGTCGTGTAGAAGCTGTTCAGCGTGACCAGGACGGTGTGTTCGTCGCCGGCCTTGTCCTGCAGGTAGCGCAACGCTTCGGCGCCGGAGCCGCCGGGCTTGTTGATCGGGATGAACGGCCGCGGCGACAGGTCCTTCTTCTCGATCAGGCCCTGCAGCAGCCGCGCGATCTGGTCGGCGCCGCCGCCGGTGCCGGCCATGATGATGAACTCGACCGGCTTCTTCGGCTCCCAAGCCATGGCCGCGTTCGAGGCCGCCAGCGAGCCGCCGAGGGCAAGCGCACCGGCGAGGCCGGCCGCAATCGTCTTCCTGGGTTGAAACATGGGTTTCCTCTCCTCTTTGGGTGGCGAGCCGGTCTCCCGGCTCCAGGGGGATACGCACCGGTACAATCGTCATCCGCCCGGAACGTCCCGTGGGATACAAAATGCCATATACCATCCGGTTCTGCCATTCGATCAGTACACCATGTCCGTACCTGCAAGCAAGACCTTCCCATGCCGCAAAATCAGGGGAATCACGCCACAGGGGAATGAACGAAGATGCACCTGAACGACGAAGAGCGGGCCATGCTCGCCGGAGAGTACGGTGAGCCGAGGCGTCGGGCGCTGGAGCTGCAGGTGCGGATCGGCCGCGTGTTCGACGCGCCCGATTTCGTCGAGGTCCGCCAGGCCCACGTCATGGCGGATACGGAATCCCTCGGTGAGGCGGGGGTCGAGTACCTGGAGTCGCTGGCGAGCCACGACGAGGCGGAAAGGCGAGTGCGCGTTCCTACCATTACCGACCCCCGCGGCATCGACTTCTGCGCCTGGCGGCGGCTCGGGCAGAAGGACGAGTGGGCCGCTCTCGAGCAACGCGCCATCGACGCCATGCGCGCGCTGGGCATCCTCATGACCGATACCTGCATCAACTACCAGACCGTCTCCCCGCCGGTGTTCGGCGAGCACGCCGCCTTCGGCGACACCGGGGTGGTCATCTACTCGAACAGCGTATGCGGCGCGCGCAGCAACTTCGAGGGCGGACCGGCCGCCGTCAGCGCCGGGCTGACCGGGCGCACGCCGCGCTACGGCTGCCACCTCGACCGCCACCGCCGGGGCACCCACCTGTTCGAGGCGGGGACGCGGCCGCAGACGCTGAACGACTGGGGCGCCCTCGGCGCGATCGTCGGGCGGGCGGTCAACTCCTACTGGCACGTGCCGGTGATCGCCGGGATCGACGGCGCCCCCACCTCCGACGAGCTCAAGCACTTCGGTGCCGCGCTGGCGAGCTACGGCTCGGTGCCGATGTTCCACATGATCGGGGTCACGCCGGAAGCGCTCGACCCCGACAGCGTCTTCGACGCGCCGCCGGAGCACGTCCGCCGCATCGGCCGGGCCGATCTGGACGACTTCCACCGGTCCTTCGGCCGCCACGAGGACGGTGTCGACGTGGTGGTCTTCGCGGCCCCGCAGCTCTCGCTGGCCGAGCTGCAACGGCTTGCCGACCTTCTCCGCGGGCGGCGGGTGCATCCGGACACCGCGATGCTGATCGCCACCTCCCCCGAGAACAAGGCGGCCTGCGACCGCATGGGCTTCACCGGCGTCTTCGAGGATGCCGGAGCGCTCCTGCTCCGGGGGGTGTGCTTCTACCAGATGCGGGCGCGGGAGATGGGCGAAGCCAACGGCTGGCGGCGCCTGCTGACGAACTCCGCCAAGCTGGTCAACATCATCCAGGGATACGGATACGATCCGGCCATCGCCTCCATGGAGGCATGCGTGGACGCGGCGGTACGGGGACGGTACTAAGGTCCTCGAGTTTCGGGATTCGCTGACCGAAATGGATTCCCGCTTTCGCGGGAATGACGGCCAGCCTGAAAGCAACGCGTCTCGCTGAAATGACGTCATTCCCGCGAAAGCGGGAATCCATCGCCTGATTCAGGCATTTTGAATCCCGAAACTTGAGTAAGGTCGATACCAGGAGGCGGTACTGATGGGCACGGACGATCGCGTGGGCCGGGAGCTCCGCGGCCACCCGGGGATCGGCGAGACGGTGTCGGGAACGGCGCTGGTCGCCTGTGACGACTTCAGCGCCCGCTACGATCTGGACCGCATCCGGGGGATCTTCTCCCGCCCCGCCCATGCGCTGTACGGCGAGAGCTACGTCGGCCGGGTCCTGGTGCTCGATACCGCCAAGGGCGGGGTCGCCACCGCGTGGATGCTGCGCGAGATGTGCTCGCGCGGCATGGCCCCTGCGGCCCTGCTGCTCAACCGCGCCAATCCCGTCATGGTGCAGGGCGCGGCGTTCGCCGGATTGCCCTTCATCGACCGGTTCGAGGTGGACGTCACCCGGAGCCTGCACACCGGGGAGACGGTCAGGGTCTTCCCGAGCGAAGGGGTGGTGCGGATCGAAGCGAGCGTCGGCGAGACAGGAGCGACGGATCGATGACCGGGGCGCACGTGGTGCAGGGGGGCAAGGCGGTCCATGGGGCGAGCGTAGGCATCCTGCTGCTCGATACCCGCTTTCCGCGCGTCCCGGGCGACGGCGGCCACGCCGGAACCTGGCCCTTTCCGATGCTCTACCGCGTGGTCGCCGGCGCGACCCCGGACAGGGTGGTGCGCGACCGTGGCGGGATCGTCGAGGACTTCGCGTCTGCGGCCCGCGAGCTGGTTGCGATCGGGGCCGACGGCATCACCACGAACTGCGGGTTCCTGGTGCTGTACCAGGACCGGCTCGCGAGCGCCTGCGGGGTGCCGGTGGCCGCCTCGTCGCTGCTGCAAGTGCCGTGGGTCGAACGGCTGCTGCCGCCGCGCCGGAGGGTCGGGGTGGTGACGGTGGAAGCGGCGAGCCTCACGCCGCGGCACCTCGAATGCGCGGGGGCGCGGCCGGACACTCCGGTGGAAGGAACCGAGGGCGGCACGGAGCTGACGAAAGTGCTGCTCGGCGACGAGCTGGAGCTCGACGTGGACCGTGCGCGCGACGACGTGGTCGCTGCCGCCCGCCGGCTCGTCGAGCGCAACCATGACGTCGGTGCGATCGTCCTCGAATGCACGAACATGCCGCCCTATGCGGCCGACGTGTCACGCGCGACCGGGCTCCCGGTATTCGACTTCTACAGCTTCGTATGCTGGTTCCAGGCCGGGCTCCGGCCGCGAAGCTTCGGCGGTTGAGCGGCGCGGCGCCGGCCGGCGCTACATCACCGCCTCGATGCCGTATGCATCGAACCCCTGCCTGGCGAAGTTCTCCCGGAACATCTCGCGCAGCCGGACGGCAGCCGCGTCGCAGGCGTCCCGGTCGCTCCACACCGTGCGCGGGTCGAGGAATGCGGCGTCCACCCCCGGACATGACCTCGGAACGCGCAGCCCGAAGATCGGATGCACGGTGGTTTCCACGCCGTCCAGACGGCCGGCGAGCGCCGCATCGAGCAGCGCCCGCGTATCCCTGATCGCGATGCGGCCCGCCTCGCCGGCGGGACTGCCACTCCATCCCGTGTTGAGCAGGACGCAGCGCGCCTCGTGGGCCTGCATCTTCTCCGCGAGCAGCCGGGCGTAGACGTTCGGGCGATGCGACATGAACGGTGCGCCGAAGCATGCGCTGAAGGTCGCCTCGGGTCCGGTGAGCCCGACCTCGGTGCCGGCGAGCTTCGCGGTGAAGCCCTGCACGAAGTGGTACATCACCTCCCTGCCATCGAGGAGGGACACCGGCGGGAGCACCCCGAAGGCGTCGGCGGTCAGCAGCACGATGGTCTCGGGGTGCGAGCCGCGCGCGCCGTCGGCGACGTTCGGGTTGCAGGACAGCGGGTACGAGAAGCGGGTGTTCTCGGTGATCGAGCGGTCGGTGAGGTCGAGCTCCCGCGGGTCCGTCTCCTCGATCCGCTTTCCGGGCAGGGGCGGCACGTTCTCGATGATGGTCCCCGGCTCCGACAGCGCCGCCGCGATCACCGGCTCCGCTTCCTTGTCGAGGTCGATGAGCTTCGCGTAACAGCCGTCCTCGAGGTTCGAGATGCCGGCATCCGTCCAGCCCGTCTCGTCGTCGCTGATGAGCCGGCGGCCGGGATCGGCCGACAGCGTCGTCTTGCCGGTGCCCGAGAGGCCGAACAGGATCGCGGCGTCGCCGCGTTCGCCGGCGTTCGCCGAGCAGTGCATGGAGAGGAACCCGTGGTCGGGGAGGAGGAAGTTCATCACCGTGAAGATCGTCTTCTTCACCAGTCCGCAGTAGTCCGCCCGTCCGGCCACGAGGCAGATCCGGTTGCGGAAATCGATGATCGCGGCGCGGTCGGAACGGCTGCCGTCACGCTCCGGCTCGCACCGGAAGGACTGCACGTTGAGCATCGTCCAGCGCTTGCCTTCCGCGTCCTCCATCCCCTCCACGTGCTTCGGGAACATGTTGTGCGCGAACATCGCGTGGACCGCGTACTCGCCCACGAACCGGTAGGGGACGGAATACGCCGGATCGGCGCCCGCGTACACGTCCTGCACGTAGAGGCTCCTTCCGCGCGCATTGACGTGCCCGGCGACCCGGCCCAGCAACCCTTCGTATCGCTCCGGATCGTAGGGCTTGAGATTGTCCTTCCACCAGATCCTGTCTTCGACCTCGGGCCAGGCGACCGCGAACGTGTCGGCCACGGGCCGCCCCGTGCAGGTGGGATCGGTGTAGAACACGAGCGGACCGTCGACGCCGAGCCGGGTAGGAAAGCACTTCCGATCGGTGTCGGGGCCACCGTGGCGGATACGGCCGCGATCGTTGGCAACGGCCTCCTCGAAGAGCCGGGGCTTGGGCAGGTTGTACTTGAAGTCGACCCCCTTCAGCCCGAGCTTGCGCTCCAGGGCAGCTTTCAACTCCATGATTCTCCCCGAGGGATCCGGCGATGGAGTGTTTCCCGGCCAGGGTCCGGAAAGGCTCGCCGAGGTTGGAAAGGCGAGAGGGAAACGAGAATACGGCGCGCGAGCGGCTTCAGGCAACCGCGGGTCTTGTCCGGCGGGACATGCGAGATTGCGATCGGCAACGGGTTGCGTTCAAACTCGCCAACCGGGCGTCCGCGGTGACCGGATACGCCCGCCCTCCGCCTCCTGGCGAATCCGGCCCCTGCCTCGTCCGATACCCCCGTGTCCGCCCCGCCGACCCCCGAACCCCTGTTGAGCGATTCCGCGCTTCAGGCCTCGGGCGTCTCGGTCATCGAGACCGAGGCGAGGGCGCTCTCCGCCCTCACGGGGCGGGTGGACGGCAGGTTCGCCGCCGCGTGCCGGCTCATGCTCGCGTGCCGCGGGCGGGTGGTGGTCACCGGAATGGGGAAATCGGGCCACGTCGCCCGCAAGATCGCCGCGACCCTGGCGAGTGCCGGCACCCCGGCGTTCTTCGTCCATCCGGGGGAGGCGAGCCACGGCGATCTGGGGATGATCACCGGGGCCGACATGGTCGTTGCGCTGTCGAACTCCGGTGAAACCCACGAGATCCTCACGATCCTCCCGATCATCAAGCGCCTCGGCATCCCTCTGGTGACCCTGACCGGCAACGACCATTCGCGCCTCGCGAGCGAAGCGGACGTGCACATCGACGTGAGCGTCGAGCAGGAAGCCTGCCCGCTGGGCCTTGCCCCGACCGCGAGCACCACCGCCGCGCTGGCGATGGGCGACGCGCTCGCCATCGCGCTGCTGGAGGCGCGGGGGTTCGGCGCCGAAGACTTCGCCCGCTCGCATCCCGGCGGCCGGCTCGGCCGCCGGCTGCTGCTCCGCATCGCAGACGTGATGCACACCGGAGCCGACGTGCCGCGGATACGTAGCGGCGAGACCGTGTCGAACGCACTGGTGGAGATGACCCGATCGCGGCTCGGCATGACCGCGGTCGTCGATGGTGAGGGCCGCGTGCTCGGGGTGTTCACCGACGGCGATCTCCGGCGGGCCCTCGAGAGCGACGTCGACATGAAGCACACCCGCATCGACGAGGTGATGACCCGGGACTGCGTCACCGTCGCCCCGGAGACACTCGCGGCGGAAGCGGTACACGTCATGCAGGAACGTGCGATCAACGCGCTGCCGGTGGTGGACGGGGCCATGCGTCTGGTGGGGGCGCTGAACGTGCACGATCTGCTCCGCGCGGGGGTCATGTGAGCCCCGCGCTGACGGCGATCCGGACCAACCTCCGGCCATGGGTCGTTTCCGCCGCACTGCTTGCCGTTGCGGGCGCGAGTGGATGGATTCTGTACGACCTCGATTTCGATACGCCGGCAACGGCCGCCCAGGGGCTGCCGGATGCACCGGAGGCCTACATGGAGAACTTCGTCACCGTCGAGATGGACGGCGCGGGCAGGCCGAAGAGGCGGATCGAGGCAAGCTACATGGCATACAACGCCGACGCGACGATCGATCTGACGCGCCCGCACTACGTGCTGTATCGAGCCGAGGGCGAGCCGTGGAACGTGCGCTCGGAGCGCGGCAAGGTATCCGCGGACGGGAACGTCGTGCAGTTGCTGGGCCGAGTGGACATCTGGCGCAATGACGGCTCGGGCGCCCGCCACCTCGACATTCGAACCGAGCACCTGACGGTGCTGCCCGATTCCGAGTACGGAGAAACCGCGCAGCCGGTGACGATCCGCACACAGGCCGGCACTACGACCGGGACGGGCATGCGCGCTTACCTCGACGAGACCCGATTCGAGCTTCTCTCACGGGTACGAACCCATGTGTACGAACGCCGTCCCCGGCAGTGAGCACGCACGCCGGGCCGCGAGCCGGCTCCTCGCCGGGGTGCTGCTGGCAAGCGCCGCGCACGTCCACGCGCTGTCGACCGACAGCGACCAGCCCATCACCATCCAGGCGGACCGGGCCGAGCACGACGATGCCGCCCGCACCACGATCTATCATGGGGGCGTGGTCATCGATCATGGCAGCCTTCATATCCTCGGTGACACCGTGACCATCCGTTTCGACGGAGAAGACGAGGTGGCGAAGATCACCGCGGTCGGCGTGCCGGCCCATTTCCGGCAGCTACCCGACGGGGACACCAGCCATCGCAAGGCTTGGGCAGAGCGGATGGAGTACTTTCCCGAGCAGGACCTCATCGTGCTGCTCGGGGAGGCGCGCTACGAGAAGGAGGACGGAAGCCGCGTGCAGGCGGATCGGCTCGTATACGACCTGCTCAACGCGCGTTTCAAGGCGCTGGCGGACGACAGGAGCCCCGCAAGCTCGGCGGGGGATGCGGGCAGTGGCGATCGGGCAACCGGCGGGAAGCCTGGACGTGTCAGGATCAAGATCAAGGCGAAGAAGGCCGTGACGCGGTAGACGTCCGGCATACGACGCGGCGGCGAAGACGGTGGCGCAAGCGCCGGGCGCGAACGCCGCGTACGGATCTCCGATGTCCACTCTCACCGCGCACCGACTCGCGAAACGCTACCGGAGCCGTCTCGTCGTCGACGACGTGAGCATCACCGTACGAAGCGGAGAAATCGTCGGCCTGCTCGGGCCGAACGGAGCGGGCAAGACGACGAGCTTCTACATGATCATCGGCATCGTCGCGGGTGACGCAGGCACCGTGCTTCTCGACGAGGAGGATCTCACGGACCGTCCGATGCACCTCCGCGCCCGGGCCGGTCTCGGCTATCTGCCGCAGGAACCTTCCATCTTCCGCCACCTCTCGGTGCGGGAGAACATCATGGCGATCCTGGAGACGCGACGGGATCTGGGCAAGGCCGATCGCGAGCACTACCTCGAAACGCTGCTGGGTGAGTTCCACATCTCCCACCTGGCCGCCCAGCGTGGCGACAGCCTGTCCGGGGGCGAGCGCCGCCGGGTGGAAATCGCGCGCTCGCTGGCCATGGAGCCACGATTCATGCTCCTGGACGAGCCGTTCGCGGGTGTCGATCCGATCTCGATCCTGGACCTCCAGCAGATCATCACCTACTTGAGCCAACGCGGGATCGGGATCCTGATCACCGATCACAACGTGCGGGACACCCTCGGCATCTGCGATCGGGCATACATCGTCAACGAGGGGATCATCATCGCCGAAGGCACCCCGGAGGACGTGCTCGGCGACGAGCGGGTCCGGGAGGTGTACCTGGGCCGGCATTTCAGGCTCTGAGCGGACATGGCGCATGGCGGGCCGGGAGAGGGCGTGCCGCCGTCCCATCCCCCCTCGCTCATCGTCGCCCGCCGAGCCGCCGCGCACGCCATGCTTCCAGGATCGGCCCGACCCGTGAGCCCCGCCGAGGCTGGTACAATGCCCGAGCCGTTCCATCCTGCCCGATCCCTGCCCGATCGATGAAGCAAACCCTGCAGCTCCGGCTGAGCCAGCATCTGGCGATGACGCCTCGGCTCCAGCAGGCCATCCGGCTGCTTCAGCTCTCGACCGTGGAGCTGCACACCGAGGTCCAGGAGGCGCTCGACTCCAACCTCATGCTGGAGGTGGACGAAGACGACGCACCCGGTGCCGGCGGCGAAATCGAAGTCGTCCCGGCCGACATTCCGCGCGAGCTTCCGGTCGACACCGCATGGGAGGACATCTACGACTCCGCCCCCGTCACCAGCGGCGCACCGGCCGCGGAGCTCAGCGGTACCGACCTCGTTGCCCATCGCGCGCAGACCGAATCCCTCAAGGATCGCCTCGAGTGGCAGATGTCCCTGGTACGGCTCAGCGACCCCGACCGGATCATCGCGGCTGCGCTCATTGATGCGGTGGACGAAGACGGCTATCTCATGCTGACCCTCGAAGAGATCCGGCAAAGTCTCGACGCCTTGCGCCAGGACGTGGCCCTCGATCGGATCGAGGCGGTGCTCCGGCAGATCCAGAACCTCGATCCGCCGGGCGTTGCGGCGCGCAGCCCGGCGGAATGCCTCGCGATCCAGTTGCGGCAGCTTCCGTCCGATACCGAGTGGCGCGATGCCGCGCTCACCCTCGTGACCGGACATCTCCAGGCGCTTGCCTCGAAGAGCTACGCGCAGCTCATGGCGGGGCTCGGGCTCGGGAGGCGCGAGCTCCAATGCGTCATCGACCTCATCCGCTCCCTCTCCCCCCGGCCCGGCGCCGCGATCCCGTCTTCCGCGCCGGAGTACGTGATCCCCGACCTCTTCGTACGCAAGGAGAACGGTGCGTGGAAGGTGGAGATGAACCCGGACGCAATCCCGAGGCTGCGCATCAACTCCCAGTACGCGAACCTCATCCGGCGCGCGGACGGCGGCGCGGACAACCACACCCTGAAGAGCCACCTGCAGGAGGCGCGCTGGTTCATCAAGAGCCTCCTCAATCGGGGCGAGACGCTGCTGAAGACGGCAACGTGCATCGTCGAGCGCCAGAAGGGATTTCTCGAGCACGGCGAAGAGGCCATGAAGCCCATGGTGCTCGCCGACGTCGCCCGGATCATCGGCATGCACGAGTCGACGGTATCCCGTGCCACCACGTGCAAGTACATGCACACGCCGCGCGGGCTCTTCGAGCTCAAGTACTTCTTCTCGAGCCACGTCCATACCGCCAACGGCTCGGAAGCGTCCTCGACCGCGGTCCGCGCGGTGCTCAGGAAGCTGATTGCTTCCGAGAACCCGGCCAGACCCTTGAGCGATCGGAAACTCAAGGACATCCTCTCCGATCAGGGGATCCGGATCGCTCGACGCACCGTCGCCAAGTACCGCGAAGAGATGGCCATCCCTTCCTCGCCGCAGCGGAAAGTGCCTTGACCTTCGTTCCTCTCCGATTTCCGCCGCGAAGCGATGGACGCCGACCGCCCGCCACCGCCGGCACACCCAGTCGTCCGGCAAGGAGACTTCCATGCAGATCAGCCTGACGGGACATCACGTCGAAGTCACCCCGAAGTTGAGGGAGTACGTCACCAGGAAGCTGGGGCGCGTCGCTCGCCATTTCGATCACGTCACCAGCGCGCGGGTCGTTCTGACCGTCGAGAAGCAGTCCAACAAGGCGGAGGCGGCCCTGCACGTCGCCGGCGCCGACCTGTTCGCCAACGCCACACATCACGACATGTACGCCGCGATCGATATTCTCGCCGACCGTATCGACGGACAGGTGAGGCGGCACAAGGAAAAGCTTACCGACCACCATCGTGCCGAAGGCGGAATCAAGACGCAGTTCGACTGACCGCGGCCGGGCGCCGATCCCCCTCTCCGCCGGTCCGGCATTCCACGGGCAGCGTTCTCCCGGAGCGGCGCCGCATCGAGCGAACCTGCGCGAAGGAAGAACCGCGGCAAACGGAGGGAAGGATGCGCGGGCGATCGCCATCACTACGCCAGACGCATCGCCCCGCGCGGATGCCCGGCGATGATCCGGCCACGGCCAGGGAGCGGAATGGGATGGTAACCCTCGATCGGATCCTCGATCCCCGGCGCATACGCAGCGACGTGCCGGCGGGGAGCCGGAAACGTACCTTGCAGACGCTGGGAGAGATTTTCGCCGACGCCGACCCGGCTCTCTCCGCACAGTCCGTCTTCGATCGGCTGGTCGAGCGCGAGCGTCTCGGCTCGACGGGGCTTGGAGAAGGCTGCGCCCTGCCCCATGCCCGCGTGCCCCGCCTCCGCCGCACCCTCGCGGCTTTCCTGCTGCTCGGCAAAGGCGTGGATTTCGACTCACCCGATCACGAGCCCGTGGACCTCGTCTTCGGGTTGCTCGTACCCGAGGAGTCGACGGACGAGCATCTGGAGATCCTGGCCTCGATCGCCCGCGTCCTCTCCGATGAACGGGTACGCTCCTCGATCCGGGCGGCGCACGAACCGTCCCGGATCCGCGACGTCCTGGTCAACAACGGCGCCTTCGACTGACCCGGCGGGGAGCTCGCCGCCGGGGACGGCTTCCGGCAGTCGAAATCGGCCGTGCAGGTGAGAGACCTTGCAAGGTACGTTATCCTCGACCCTATGTGTCTTCCGGTGCGGACCGCCGGAGCGCGATCCTTCCACGGTGGCGAGCGGACGACCGCGGGGCCGGGAGCGCCACCGGGAACGATGACCACCGAGAATGATCGCCACCGAGAATGATCGAATGTGCCTCATGACCTGTCCCAGGAAGCTTGCGCCCGGCGCGTCCGCCACCGGCCCCGTGCCGCGACTTGCCGCCGCCCGGCCCGCCCGATGATGCAGATCGACGCACGGCCCGAGGACGTCGGGCTCTCGACCCCGCACCTCGGCCGGATCACCCGGTGGATGCGGCACTGGGTGGACTCGGGAAGGCTGCCCGGGCTGCTGGTGGCGGTGGTGCGCGACGATCGTCTCGCCTGGTTCGAGACCCACGGGTACCGCGACGTCGAGAACGGACGGGCGGTGGAGCCGGACACCATCTACCGCATCTACTCGATGACGAAGCCGATCACCACCGTCGCGGCGTTGATGCTCTACGAAGAAGGCCGCTTCCAGCTCGACGATCCGGTTGCGGACTTCATCCCCGCATTCGCCGACACGAGGGTGTTCGCAAGCGGCGACGCCGAAACGTTCACGACGGTGCCGCTCGAGCGCCCCATCACCGTGCACGACCTGATGATCCATACGTCCGGCCTCACCTACGGGTTCCAGCACGAGCACGCCGTCGATGCCCTCTATCGCAAGCGCCGCATCGAGTTCAACGCCAACGTCGGACCGCTCGCGGACCTGGCGGAGTCCGCCGCCGCCCAGCCCCTGGTCTTTCAGCCCGGCACACGCTGGAACTACAGCGTATCGACCGACGTGCTCGGTCGGCTCGTCGAGATCTGGTCCGGGGTCCCGCTCGACGCCTTCTTCGCCGACCGCATCTTCGGCCTCCTCGGTATGCGCGACACCGGCTTCCAGGTGCCGGAAGGGCAGGGCCACCGGCTCGCATCGAACTACGTACGGAGGACCGACGGCGACGGATTGGCGCTGGCCGACCCCGGCGGCGACAGCCGCTTCCTCGAACCCGCGGCCACCCTGTCGGGCGGCGGTGGACTCGTCTCCACCGCGGCGGACTACCTCCGATTCATGCGGATGCTCCGCGGTCGCGGGGTCCTCGAAGGCGCCCGCGTGCTCGGACGCAAGAGCGTCGATCTCATGACCATGAACCACCTGCCCGGCGACCTCGTGGACATGGGCCGGCCGCGGTTCGCGGAGATGCCCTTCGCGGGGGTCGGATTCGGGCTCGGGGTGTCGGTGCTGCTGGACCCGGCCAAGGCCCGGATCCTGGGCTCGCCGGGCGAATACGCATGGGGAGGCATGGCCAGCACCACGTTCTGGATCGATCCGGCCGAAGACCTGATGGTGCTGTTGCTCACCCAGCTCATGCCGTCATCGGCCTACCCGATCCGCCGCGAGCTCCGGGTACTGACGTACCAGGCGCTGCTCTGAACCGCTGCACGGGAATCGTCCGGCCCCTTGCCGGCAACCCCACGGACATTCGAGCCCGCCGGTGTGCCGACGGCCCACCGCCGCGCGGCCGGAGGCGCGGGCAGGCAGGCGGTCGGGAAACCATCACCGCGAGAATCTTCCAAGGAGAACGCCATGTCGATTGCGGTCGCGGTACGCAAGGAGGCCCGGATCGTGCTGGCCACGGACAGCCAGACCAACCTGGGCTCCGAGCGGGTGCCGGCGGCGAACCTGTCGGGACCGAAGTTCATGCAGATCGGAGACGCCCACCTGGCCGCGACCGGATGGACGCTCTACTCGAACATCCTCGCGGACGTGCTCGGACGCCGGCGCGCAGTACCCCGGCTCGACGGCGAAGCGGACATCTTCAAGTTCTTCACGCGGCTCTGGGAGGAGCTTCACGAGCGCTACAACTTCGTCAAGGATCAGGCGGACGACGCCGATTCGCCGTTCGGAAGCCTCGACAGCACGTTCCTCGTGGTATGCGCCCAGGGGATCTTCGGCATCGCTTCCGATCTCTCCGTGCTGCGCTACGAGCGCTACTTCGCGATCGGCTCCGGCGCACCCGTCGCGATCGGCGCAGCCCATGCCCTGTACGAATCGGAGCGCGACGCCGAAGCGATCGCACGCAGCGCCGCGGTGGCGGCCATCGATCACGACGTGTATTGCGGCCATCCGGTCCATGTGGCGACGGTACGCGAGCGCGCTTTGCGAGCGAGACGGCGGCGCGCGTGAACGGCCGGGCTGGAAGGGCCGTGGCGCCGGCTCCCGGCCCTTGATTTCGCACCGCGCTTCGGGAGGGGCCGGCTCCCCACCCTTGTCGATTTCCGCGTGGAACCGGCCGTTCCGGATCGCGTCTCCCGGTGCCGGTCCATTGCGGCCGGCACGGATCCCGACCGCGGGTCAGTACACCGAACGGCCGCCGGTCAGATCGAACACCGCACCGGTGGTGAACGTGCAGCCGGGGCCGCTCAGGAACACGACCATCTCCGCGACCTCTTCGACCCGGCACAGCCTCCCCATCGGGATCTTCGCCTTGACGGCCTCGATGTAATCCGGGGCCATCTCCCGCAGCAGATCGGTGTCGGCCATCGCCGGGGTGATGCAGTTCACGAGCACTCCGCTCCTGGCGAGCTCCTTGCCCAGAGACTTCGTGAGCGCGATCACCCCTGCCTTGGCAGCCGAGTACGGACCCGCATTCGCGTTGCCTTCCTTGCCGGCGACCGAGGCGATGTTCACGATACGGCCTTCGCCCCGATCCCGCATGTGGGGAACGACCGCACGGCAGCACAGGAACACGCCGGTCAGGTCGACCGCGATCACCCGCCGCCAATCCTCGATCGGGTACTCCCAGCTCGGTACCGTGGGGCCGTTCACGCCAGCGTTGTTCACGAGGACGTCGATGCCGCCCATGGCCGCGAGGGTGTTCCGGGCCGCCGTCTCCACCGCGTCCGGATCGCTCACGTCCATTCGCTCGACGTGCGCGGCCGGCTGGTCCGTATCCGGAGCGACGTCCCACGCGACGATGCGGCACCCATCCCTTCCCATCCGCTCGGCGATGGCTCGCCCGAAGCCACGTGCCGCGCCGGTGATCACGACCACCTTGTCCCGCATCATCCGACTCCGCTCCGTATCCGGTGTCGACATGAATCTATCTCAAAATTGGATTTCACTGCATCTGCCTGACCGGACGGAACTTGGGCGTCATGAAAATCAATGGGTTGCCATCATGCTTGGATGGTCCATGATCCCGGATGGTGATTTTGGGACAGGTTTCCGCCGAAGGTTGACGGTTCGGGTGCTCGTCGCCGACGATCCGCAACCGGGGACGTCAGGCCGACCGCGTCGCCTGCCTCTTGCGGTTCAACGGTCCGCCCATCCTCACCCCCTCCATTCCCCCGGAAATCCACGGTCGCCGGCTCCCGGCGGTTCAACGCTCCGCCCATCCGCGCCGAAGGCCACCTGTTCATCACCGTCATCGCCTACCAGCTCGTCCAGGTGATTCGCCGGCGCCGGCGCCAAGCCGGTCAGTGCGCCAGTTGGACCATTGAGGTCCCACGAGAGGCCAGAACCGAAGTCGGAATCAAGATGGAAGGTGGCGCAGAAAGCGGAGTGATGCGGGTAACCGGAACCGGCGTGGACGAGACGCGGCGGCGCTGCCCGGGGATCGCCCTGGTGAGCCAGCGCCCGGATCTCTATGTGCGGGTGCAGCGCCGGATCGCGAACGCGGTGAACGCCGAGATCCCGATCGACGCGGTGTGCTCGGTGGACGAGCTGTGCTGCGATCCCGGTACACCTGGATTCCCGCTTTCGCGGGAAT
This sequence comes from Gammaproteobacteria bacterium, assembly GCA_965204915.1. Lineage (GTDB taxonomy): Bacteria > Pseudomonadota > Gammaproteobacteria > HK1 > HK1 > HK1. The sequence continues at coordinate 3,405,902 of OZ242023.1, forward strand.
GACGGTGCCGAGGTCGCGGGAATGGCCGAGGTACGCGAGACATCCGTGTCCGTCGGGAGCGTGCCTCCCAGGATACTCGGCCTTCGGCTCCACTCATACCGCGCCGGTCCGAGGCGGCGCCTCGCCGATCCAGGCGACGCCTCACCCCGAGGCGGCGTCCTCGCTCAGGCCCACGCTTCCCGCGGCTCCCTCACCAGCGCCAGCGCGAGCTTCACCGCCTGCACCGCGTCGCGGCCCCAACCGTCGGCGCCGCATTCGTCCGCCCACTCCTGGGTGGTCGGGGCGCCGCCGACCAGGATCTTCACCTTGCCACGGTGCCCCGCCTTCACGAACTCCTCGATCGTCACCTTCTGGTAATACACGGTGGTGGACAGCAGCGCCGAGAAGCCCACCAGATCCGCCTGCTCCGCCCGCGCGGTCTCGATGAACCGGTCCGGGTGCACGTCGGTGCCCAGGTTGATGACGTTGAAGCCGGCGTTCTCCAGCATGATCGTCACGATGGACTGGCCGATGTCGTGCATGTCGCCGAGCACCGTCCCCATCACGAAGGTGCCGACCGGCTTCTCGGCCTGCGCCGCCAGCAGCGGGCGGATGAGGGCGAGCCCGGTCTTCATGGCGCGGGCGGTGATGAGCATCTCCGGGATGAAGATGATCTGCTCGCTGAAGCGATCCCCCTGGAGGTTGAAGCCGGGGAACAGCCCGTCGTCGAGGATGGTCCGCGGATCGATGTCCGCCTCGATGGCCTGCTCGACGCGCTCGTGCGCGTAGTGGTGGTCCCCCTCCTCGACCGCCTCCCACAGGGTCTGCCACTCCCAGCCCGCGGGCGCGCCTCCCAGCCCTCGGGGATCCGAAGCACCGGCTCGGTCATGAATCACCTTCCTCGTTGGAGGCTCCCGGGTGGCGAGCCGCCCGCCCGTGCCGTCGTCCGGCCTCGGGGAGGCCCGAGCCGTCGGCGGGTCACGGAGTCCGATCCACTCGACACGTGCTCGCGGCGGTGGGTCACGATTCGCTCTCCTGTGCGCCGGCGCCCTTTGCCCGTCGCCGTCTCGATCCGTGAGGAACCGATCCGGATGCGCCGAGGGTCGTCTACCATCTGCGAGAAGATGACCGCCCGCGACGCCTCCAAAGGCCGTCGCGCCCACCACAGATGCAGGGTGCTCGGATGCCCGTGCCGGATCGACTTCTCGCGCACGCTGGCGGCATCGATCGCGTCGAGCGGCAGGACGACTTCGATGAGTTTCCTGCTTGCCTTCACGCCGCGTCCCGCGACGCTCGCTCCATCTCCGCGCCCTCGCATCGCGCGCCGGTGAGAAATGCGGGCATACGCCTACGCTCCCCGATCCGGTTCGGAAACGTTCAAAGCCCCGCATTGCGCATCGGGGACATGCTCCGGCGGATACGACTCGAAGCCGAGGACACACGCCCGCACAGTTGGGAGGGCTCGGCTTCCACCCGCCGGCATCATCGCAGACGAGGGTGTCGCCAAGAGAAAGCGGGCGAGGTTGCGTTTACTCCTCCTCGAACCCATGGGAGCGGAACCGCAACGTCCGGCAGTTCTCCTCCACGATGCGCCGGACGGTCCGGCTCACCCCGTCCGGGACCTTGGCCGAGATCTCCACCGATACTTCCACCTCCGCCCCCGGCAGGGTGGTCAGGTGCTGCAGGACCTCCTCCGCCACCGTGCCCATGTCGCGACCGGCGCGGTCCGGATCGAGCCGGACGGTGCCGAAGAAGCGCCGCGGGGGACGCGGCTCGGCGATCCCGGTGTCGAGCTTGGCGCCGCCGGGTCCGGCGCCGGCGCCCGATCCGGCGTCCGCCCCGATTCCGCTTCGGGTCCCATTTGCCCGCGGCGGCTGGCCGGACTCCCCTTCGGCTCCTCCCGCCGGCGTCCCGGCCAGTGTGGCGGCCCCCGCTCCGGCTTCCATGCCCGCCGCCGCCGACCGCCTCCGTTCCTCTTCGATCTGCGCCCGCGCCGCCTCCGGCCGAACCAGCACGCTCTCCGCATCGACGCAGACCGCGGCGGCAGCGACGGCCGGCACGCCGAAGATCAACCCCTCGTAGCGGCCTTGCGCCGATACGCTCGCCGCATACCCGAAGAAGTCGCCGCTCGCCACACCCGCCCGGATCGAGGCCGTGAACACCGATTCGTCACGCAATCTCGGCAGGTAGCAGTAGGCGCACATCGCGTCCCAGACCTGCTTCACCGGGACGTGCGGCCGGCCCCGCCAGAACCACCGCTCCATCTCCATCGCGAGCAGGGCCGGCGACCATTCCGGGATGACGTGCTCGCTCGACCGCATCCGCTCCCAGGCCCGCACGGCGAGGGCGTCTGCGCCCCCGGCCAACGGCATCGCCTCCCAGACGAGACCGCCCACCCCGTCCGGCAACACGTGCTGGACCGGCACCAGCAGCCAGCGCCACGCCTCGTTCAGCCGCAAGCGCACCGTGCCGTCGCTCGCCTTCTCGCCCCCGGCCGCCTCCCGGCGCTGGTGCGTGTCCAGGTTCAGCGCCTCGCGGTCGCGCACCACCGACTTCCAGGCGAGGAAGCGCCGCGCCTCCTGGACCAGCCCCTCCATCGCCTCCCGATCCGGCGCGAGGAACGCCAGCATGTTCTGGCGCCGGCGCGGGCTGCTCCCCCGATCGGCAAGCAGGTCGCGGGCCGCGGTCAGCGCCGCGCTGCCGGTGTCCCCGTCCGCGTGCGCCGCGCCGGGGGCCAGGAGCACGAGCCGCACCGCCGCCTCGTCCGGCACGTCGGACGACGCCGCCGGGCAGGGATGCACCCCCCGGAACCCACCCCGATCGCCGCGCCGGGTCGCCTCGCGCAGCCGCCGCTCGACCTCCCGCTCCACCTCGTCCTCGGCAAGCTGCTGCGCCCGCTCCGACACGGTGCGGCGCAGGTTCGGGCGGGTGTCGTACCAGTAGCGGCGGTCCTGGCGGTAGAGGTAGGTCAGCCGGTCGGAGAGCTGTGACAGCGCGTCGTTGAACACCGCCACCTGCTCCCCCGGCTGCACCGCCCCCAGGCGGATGCGCACGTCCTCCACCCCCCGCACCTGCTGTTGCACCACGTGCGGCGCGCTGCCGAGGAAGATCGCGCGGGCCACCCGGCGGGCCGCCACCATCTGGCCGAAGCGCGGGCTCTCCGCGTCGATGCGAAACGGCCCGGAGTTGCGCCCGTCCACGTCTCCTTCGAGCACCGGGGTCCAGCCCTCGGGCAGGTAGCGGGTGAGCTCGTCGCGCACCGCCGGGGCGTCCAGGCCCACCGAGCCCGGCAGGATCAGCAGGCTCGCATCGTTGCGCGACCACAGATCGTGGATCACCGCCGCCATCAGGCGCAGCACCCCGCGCGTGCGCTGGAAGCGTTCGAGCGTCGCCCAGTCGTTGTACAGCCGCTCGAACACCTCGGGATGGATCGGATAGCACGCCTTCAGCCGCTCCGCGTAGCGCGCCTCCCGGCACTCGGGCGGGAAGTCGCCGAGGGTCTCCCGGTACAGCGCGCCGAACGCACGGCACGTATCGTCGCGGGCCGGCTCGGCGTCCGCGATGGGCAGGAACAGCCGCCGGCGCACGACCTCGAACCCTTCCTCGGAGCCGACCGGCTTCCAGATCGCCTCCATGCGCCCGAAGGTGTGCTCGATGCGGGCGAGGGTCTCCCGGCCCGCCTCCCCGCCGATCTCGATGTCGGATTCCGGGATGGTCGCCACCAGCACGCTGTCGCGGCTCGCCCGCACCGCCTCGGTCAGCTCCTGGATGAAGGTCTGCACCGCGTCGAAGCTGCCGGCCGGCAGCCCCTGGACGCCGTGGATCTTGCGTGCGTAGGCGACCAGCTCGTCGATGAGGAGGAGGCAGGGGCCGCAGGCGTCGAACAGCTCGCGCAAGGCGTCCGAGCCGGGCGGCACCCCCCGGCGGTCGGCGGTGCGCACCCGGTCGTAGAGCACTGGGTCCCCGGCCTGCTCCGCGAGCTGGGCGGCGATCTCCCCCCACATGGTGCGGATGGTGATGCCGGGCAGGTTCGGCGGGCGGCGCTCCCGGGTGGGGTTGACGGCGGTGCCCACCACCACCGCGACCCGCGCGGCCGGCGGCGGCTCGGGCGGCGGCCCGAGTCCGATGCCCGCCTCCGCCAGCAGCTCCGGCGCCCCCCGCAGGCTCGCGAGAGGCACCCGCCCGCGCAGCAGGTGGTAGAGCGCGAGCAGCGAATGGGTCTTGCCGCCGCCGAACGCGGTCTTGAGCTGGATGACCGGCTCGCCTCCCCGGCCGCCGATCCGTCGTAGCGCCTGGACCATCAGCCCGCGCATCCCCTCGGTGAGGTAGGTGCGGGCGAAGAACTCGATCGGGTCCTGGTACTCGGCCTCGGCCCGGCCGCGCGCGACCTGCGAGAGGTCCGCCGCGAACTCCGCCTGCCGGTAGCGGCCGGCGGCGACGTCGGGATGCGGTATCGCCACTTCGCGCCACGGCCGCAGGCCCTGCCGGGGAACGGCCGCGAGCACGCCGGCCGGGGGCCTGCCCCGCCTCGTCGCAACGCCGGGATGCCGGGACGATGCGGCATCGGGGCGCCTCCTCGACGATACGTCGTCGGGGCGACTCGACGATGCGGCATCGGGGCGACTCGACGATGCGGCCACCGCGCCCGCGGCGTCTGTCGGGTCCGCCAAGCCTTCCGGGGTCGCGGGGAACGCGGGGGTCGTGGGGGTCGTAGGGTCCACGGAGCCCACGGAGCTTGCCGGGTCTGTCGGTCCTGTCGAGTCCGCCAAGCCCGCCGAACTTGCCGAATCCGCCGAACCCGCCGCCGTCGAGCCTGCGGGGCCAGCCGAACCCACCGAACCCACCGAACCCACCGAATCCACCGAGCCCACCGAGCCCACCGAGCCCACCAAGCCCGCCGAATCCCCCGAGCCTGCCGCCGTCGAGTCCGCGGAGCCTGCCGAGCCTGCCAGACCCGCCGATGTCGACGGACCCTCCGTGCCGTAGCGCACCGTGCGCGCCAGCGCCCGCAGACGCTCCGTCGCCTCCGCGTCCATCTGCTCCACGAGCCGCGTCATGGTGTCCAGGGCACGCCACGCATCCTCGTCCGCCATGTCCACCAGCCCCGCGTGCGCCCACTTGTTCCGCGTCGCCATCAGCTCCTTGATCCAAGTGCGGTGCTCGCGGCTGAGCTTGCGCCGGAAGAGGTCGTTCCAGTGCAGGTCCATCAGCAGCAGGCAGCGGGCGGGGTCGAGCCGGGCGATCAGCGCGTCGTCCTCGCCCCCCGCCGGCAGGTCGCGCCGCTGGCTCTCGTAGAGCACGTCGAAGACCCCGCGGGGCCACCACTCGTCCGCCAGCTTCGCGCGCAGCTCCCGCGCGACGTAGGGCGCAAGCACCCCGGTGAGCACGTGCAGCCCATCGGTGACCCGCCGGTGGTTGGGGTTCATCGCAGACTCCGAATCATGGGACGGGCGGGCTCGGCGTTTCGCCGGGCGGATTGGCCACTGGCCACCTTGCGGGTGCGTCGGACGAAACGTTCCCCGGCGGGCTGCCGGACCGCCCCGACGCGCGGGAGCTTCTCACGCCCCGATGACAGACTTCCCGGAAGCACAACGCTTCGCCTCGCATCGGGTCTTCGGGCCATGGCGCTCCTCGTCAGGTGGCATATGTCGAAGATTGATGATTGCGCCACGGAACTCCCTGAAGGAAGGCGACCAGCGCTCGGCTCATCGGAGACTCTGCAAATTGCTCTTGGGGAATACCGTGTCGGGCGATCATGGTCGACAAGGGAGATCCGGGATGATCGAACTGTCCTGCCGATGTAATGATGGCCTTCAGCCGCGTCGCATCGCTTCGTGACACTTTATCGCCGGGCCGCCTGTTGTCGTCGATGAAGCCGCATGCGCTGGCGTATCTGTCGGGCCAGGCAGACTTGGCCATCGGCGCCAAGTGATCTTCAAGCGTTCCCGTCTCGTCCGCCTCCGTCCTGTGGAAGACGAACACGCCGACCGGACAGGCGGCCGTGGCCACCCACTTCGCGTGCCCGGCATTCGACAAGTTACCGAAATGGCCGCTGTAGTCCACGCGAAACGTTTCCAGTGTTGCCGTCAGCCCCACCGTGTCCGCGTCGAACAGGAATGCCACGGCATACTTTGAGATGTCTATGCCGGCAAGGCCCATCGATATGTCAACATCTTCGAGCAGACCGATGACGGCTTCGGCTTGGTTCTTACCGTTCGCACGAACGAGGAGAAAGATGGTGTCTGCACCTTCATCAAACACGGCGGACTCGTACTGAGGCGGCGGCGGTGGATATGCTGCGCTACGAAGCGTCAGTTTGTCGGTATCTTTCTTGACATGCTCCGCAATCAACCCCTCCGAAATCCCTGGAATGGCGCCGAACGGCGAGGGCAGATCCTTCATGGGTTTATCCACCCACCGGCAACCGGCAACAGCCCCCAGGCTTCGCTGCACGAACACGACCTCGTGTCGGCCTTCGCAGAGGACCAGGACGGCCTTCACCGAATTCCCCTGAGATCGAAATCGAGAGCTTTGTGCAGGCGCTGTAGCTGGCAGCCGTCGAAGCGTCGAACGCCGATACCGTCGCCACCGCGGAAGATCGCATAGCCGGCAATGTCCTCGGTCCTGTATCCGTTCCCTATGAAGGCATCGAGCGCCTCCTTGCTGTGGGTGGTCAGGAAGACCTGCACGCCATGTTCCACGGCAAGCTCCTGAACCATGCGGGTGAAGGGGCCGAGCAGCGCCGTGTGGATCGCGTTCTCGAACTCGTCGATGAGCAGTACGCCGCCCCGAACACCGGCGAACAGCAGCCCGATCTCGAATATCCGCCGCAGGCCGTCGCCGAACGAGGACAAATCCGGCGCCCGGTCGAAGTCCTGGTGACTCACCAGGAACCGGTTGAACCTGTCCGCCAACTCGATGTTCGTCATCCGACGGTCGAGATGCTTCTTGATGAAGTCGATCACCTTCGCCTTCGTGCCCGCCTCCAGCGCTGCCTTGTTGGATTCGGCAAGCGCATCCGCGCGATTGACCCAGAACGGGCTGGTGAGCGCGGAGCGGCACAGCCAATGCCGGCCCTGGAAGCTCGTGCGTCGGGGACGGTCCGAAAACAGCGCCACATCCGTGCTCTGGACATGGCCGGCGTAGCTGGACTCGATGGCGAATCTTGCGAGGAAGGTCGTCTGATCTTCGATGTCCTCGTCAGGGTCATTCACGTGCTGCACGTCAAGGCTTGTGGAATTGTCGTTCACTTCGTCGAAGTGTCCTTCGATGCGGATGGCGGGCGGCATCTGCTCGACCAGCCACAACGGGTCGGGCTCACTTTCGAGTCGTCCTCGCCAGCGAATGACGTCCAGCAACCCTGCCTCGTCGTTCTGGCGGGTAAGAAGGTAGATCGCTTCGAGCAGGGAGGTCTTGCCGGCATTGTTGACACCGGCGATGAGATTGACGCGCTTCAGGCCGTCGAGGGCAAGGCCGTCGAGACCCCGGTAACGCTGGACATGGAGGTCGGAGAACTGCGATTGCGTCAATTCGTTGAACGGTTGCCAGGGCAGCCGGCCGCCGGACATGAACGGTCGCCGCTTGTGCGCCAGAGCGAGCCACTGCAGCTTGCCGATGAGCTGATCGACGCGATCCAGATCTTCGGACGCGAGCTCCCCGACCCGGCTGCTCAGCCTCTGGATGCCGTTGTCGCATGACCCGAACGCACGGTCGATTTCACTCTTCACCAGGAGGCTGCTCGACAGCGTTGCCTCTTGCAGGCTGCGCGTCTCGACCAGCCACTTGACGGACTCCGGATCGTTGATGATCTTTGCAAGATCGCGAACGTGGCCCTGCGTGGTGATTACGGGGCTGGACTCCGCTGGTACGCCACCATCCCCATCTTCTTCTCCCGTTTCGTCTTCGAGCTCCGGCGACATCAATTGAAAGAGTCGATCCAGATTGGCCTGTCTGGCAACCGTGCACGTTGCGTGGTCCCAGCCAAGCCAATCGCGCATCGAGGGACTTTTGAGAACCTCGCGGAACAGGTTGTACTGGTCGGACCGAAACTGGTCGCCGTAATCACTCTCCTTGTAAGTTTCCACCAGGGCAAGTGTCCTGACGGACAGGTTGAACTCGCGCCTGCTGATGCCGAGCGCATTGCATACGGCATCCGCATCGCCATTGAAATGCTCATGCAGGCGCTTCATCGCCATGGCGCGGTTGACGGCCGGCCAGCGTCTCTTGCCGGTGATGTGATGGAGCCCCATCATCACCATGCGCTGCCGTTCGTCGGCGAGATCGTGGAAGACCACCGGCACCTTGGAGAACAACGCGGGGTCCAGCTTGCCCAGATCGATGGAGTCCTCCTTGTACCTGCTTTCCAAGTGCTTGAGCGTGGCCACCCGCCGATTGCCCTCGATGACCAGGTATCGGCCGCCGTCCCGCCGTTCGACGAGGATCGGGTCGATGTCCAGCCAGCCGTTCTCCTTGATGCTGGCAATCAGGTCCCGAACGTTCTCCTGGGAGCGCCCGAGAACGAATCGGGTCGTGCGCCGCTGCACGTCCGGATTGAAGATGACCGCAGGCGCGACAGGGCGGTACTCCGGGCTGTCCACGATCCGGTAGTTGTTCGGATCCAGGTAGAGGCGTGCAAGCGATACGGTCTGCCGCCTGCCGCGCGGTTGCTCAGCGGGTTCACCGCTCATGGTTCGCCTCCCGAGGTCGGTATTGGCAGCACGGGCCGCCTTCCATCCCCCGCAGTCCGACCCCTGTTCCACAGCCGTATTCTACAGGCTTCGACCGGTCGGCCTTGCAGGATTGCGGGATCCGAGCGGAGCCGCCCGACGCCGAGTGGGCAGTCACGGTGTGGCTGGGCGGCACGCGGCGTGGCAGGAGGCCGCCGAATAGCGCGCGGATGGATGGTGGAGACCGGCCGCCCGTGGAGACCGAAGCGGTGCCGAAGGCGCGGGTTGGGGAGTGGTTCGGATTGACGGATTGACGGTTTGCCGCCGCAGCTCACATTGCACCTGTGCAGACTCCCTCTCGTGGGAAGAGCTTCCGCACCTCACCGTTCCCGACCAGTCCCCCGAACCTGCGATAGTTCCGGGTCTCGAACCGCACCCGCCCGGCCACTACCGACGGATGCACGTTCGCTTCCATCGCCAGTTCGGCGATCCGCAGCTCCGTGGCAGCCTCCGGGAAACCGAATCGATCCCATATATCGCGGTCGATCAATGCCCGCTCGGCCAGGGCGTCGGCTTCGTGCTCGCGCGGAGCCTTGCCGGAACCACCGGTGCTGCCCCGTAGCGACATGTCGTCGATGAACACGCATCGCCCCTGGCATTCCTCGTCGTCGAGATGGACCAGGACGTGCGCGAGCTCGTGCATCAGACAGAACCAGAAATGATCGAGACGATCGTACCGGAGCGTCAGGGCGACCAGAGAGGTTCCGTCCGGTCCCCGCATCGCGGCGCCATCCAGATAGCTCCTCCTGAGGTGGGTCAGTACGACGAAGCGGATACCCTCCTCCCGCATCCGAGTGACGGCGAGTCGCGGGCCTTCCCGTTTCCGGCTCAGACGCGCGATCTCCTCCAGAAAGCTTGCCGGATCGACGCTGTTCGGGTCGAACGCCTTCGGCACGGGATCGTCCTCTGCCGCCAATTTCATCGCCTGGCAGCACCACGCCATCAAGGCGTATGGATCGGCCTTCGCGTTCTGGCGCGATCCAAGGCGGAACGAAGGCGCGGTAACCGCGGAAGATTTGCCGAGAGCGCCGGCAATGAACTCTTCGATCAGCTCTTCACCGTTGTCCGCTATGTCATCAATGTGGGAGATCCAACCCAGCTTCATCATTTCTCGAATGGGAAATTGAGTCCAATCGTAGCTCGACGGCTCGGGCAGGTGCGTGCTCGAACGGCCGAGCAGGACGTCGGCCGGAATACCGAGATGCTCGTTGAGCGCGCGCATCATGCCCGTGCTCAAGTCGCGACGACCCTTCAGGACTTCGTAGACGCGCGTCCGCCCTCCGAAACAGGGGGCCACGTCGGCGGCGGTGAGCCCGAGCTGCTCCATGCGGAACTTGATTGCCTCTATCGGGCTGGGCGCTGCGATCGAGGTAGTCTGGCGCTCATAAGCTTCGATGACCAGGGAGAGAACCTCGATCTCGTCCTTCTGGTCCCGAGTCGGATTGTCGAGATCCATGAGCGATTCGACTCTGCCCATGGCCGATCGGTAATCGGCGTCGGACCGGATCGGTCTGATCATCATGAGATCGACTCCATTGCGTTCCGGGCAGTCCCGGTATCAGATGGTCCCGGCGTCGATTCGATCATACTCGGCGTGTGTGCCGATCCATTTGACGGTGACGATTCCGGATGCAGATTCCTCGCCGGGAGCGGACGCCGAGACGTATTGGACGACCGCGATGAGGCGATAACGGTTTCCTCTGAGTCTGAACACAACCCTCCGTCTCTCTATGGGCGAAGCCCGCGGATAGCATTCCAGGATTTCATGCGGCGATTGCCATTCGGCTCTCTCGACCTCCGCGGTCCACGCTTGCAGGGCGCTTCTCAGATCAGGATGTGTCCTCATCGAGTCTTCGATTCTTGGTCTCCCCAAAATCCTCATGGGAAAATCCTCCTGTGTGATCAATGTTCATCATTTGTCTCCTCCTCTCTGTGTTGAAAGTCACTGAGTTGTTCTCAGCAGGCGGGCAATCGTATTTGAACCAATCGGGTATGTCAACATGTATCCCGAAATGGGTTACATATTCGGCTTCAATCGTGAAAATACCGTCTGCAAGCTGACCGCTATCCGGTAGCCGGATGTCGAACGAAGGGGCAGAAACAGACCATATCGACGGTAACTGACTGATAAAGAATGACAATTACCACAACGCCCGATTCCTCCGCCTCCCCCGCCACCCGCGATGCCAGCGTCCTCGCCGATGGGCTCCGATATGGCGTCGAGCCGGCGCTCAGGTCGCGATCCCGAACAGCGACGTGGCGCGGCGCGCTTCCACGACCGCGCGCATCGCATCGTCACCGGGAGAGGCCTCGAACCGGCTCGCCGCATCGAGCACCAGCGGCAACAGGTCCAGATCGCCGACCGTGTTGAGGAAGATCCGCGGGCGGGCCAGCACCCAATGGACGGCCGGTTCGACGTCCGCCAAGTCCTCGAAGGGCTGGTACCAGGTGTTCCGGTTCGGCTCCGTGGTGGCCCAGGGGCCGCGGGCAACCGACTTGATCGTCTGCACCGCGACGTCCCGCTCCTCGCAGAGCGCGCATACCGCATCGAAGTCCGCGCGGTAGCGCTCGCTCTCGGACATGACGAGGTTCCACGGCATCAGGACGCTATCGAAGTCGAAGCGTTCGAGGCTCCGGCGGTGCATCGACGCGATGGTCCATCCGTGTCCGGTCACCCCGATGAACCGGGTCAGGCCCTCGGCGCGGGCCTCGACCGCCGCCTCCAGGGCGCCGCCCGGTCCCATCGCCGTCTCCCAATCGTCCGGATGGGCCAGCGAGTGGAGCTGGAGCAGGTCCACCGAGTCCACCCGCAGCCGGTCCAGGGAGCGCCGGATCTCGTCACGCGCGGCGGCGCGGGTGCGCTGCCCGGTCTTCGTCGCAAGGAAGAAGTCGCGGCGATGCGCGCGCATCCACGGCCCGATCCGAAGCTCCGCGTCACCGTAGCGGGGCGCGGTGTCGATGTGGTTCACCCCATATTCGAGCAGGAGTTCGAGGGCACGGTCCGCCTCGCCCTGGCTCACGTTCTTGAGCGCCGCGGCGCCGAATATGGTCACCGTGCTCATGTGCCCGGTCCGGCCGAACCGCCGCTTCTCGATCATTCGCTGTCTCCTTCGCCGGAACGGCCGCCGGCCGTCCCTGCACGTGGCGTGGCTGCGGGGCAGGGGCCGGGGCTGGCTGGCGCGATGGGGGCGGGGGCGCTTGTCGGCCGCCGCCGGTGACTGCCGTTCGCCGCTACGGTAGCCGATGATTGCCGCCCGGTTCCATCGGGGTGGCGGGAGGGTCCCGTTCACGCCGCCGCACGGGGCTGCACCGCGCCGCACACCGACACCGCGGCGGGCCGGGCGGGCGTCGTCCTTGACGCAGCGGCTACCGGGGGCTACGTTGCGATCATGAGATCCGTCGGCCTGAAGACACTCAACGACAATCCGAGCGAATACGTGTGGCTGGCCGCCGCAGGCGAGACGGTGCTGGTGACGGACCACGACCGGGTCGTTGCGGAAATCGTCCCGCCGAGGGTGGAGCGGGACCCTGTTCCGGACGACCCCAAGCTGACCACCGCGGCACGAGAGGGCTGGCCGATGCCACCGACGGCGCCCGGTTCGGGACCTCCTCCGGCCCCACCGCCGATCATGTCGCTGGACCAGCTTCTTCGGGACCTGAGCGAGGATAGACGCGATCGGTGATCTACATCGATACGTCCATCGTGCTGGCGTATCTGCTGGTTGAAGACCGCCGGCCGGCGGACACCCTCTGGGAGAGCGCGCTGACGGCCAGCCGTCTGGTCGAATACGAGACCTGGACCAGACTCCATGCCCGCGACCTCGCAGAATCCCACGGGGCAGCCGCCCGGGCGATCATCGGACGGATCGCATTGCTGGAATTGTCCCCCATCGTGCTCACGCGCGCGCTGACGGGCTTTCCCATTGCCGTTCGCACACTCGATGCACTGCACTTGGCGTCAATCGATTTCCTGCGTCGGGGGGGGCAGACGGTCGAGCTCGCCACGTATGACCGCCGGATGGCGGATGCGGCACACGCGATGGGAATTCCGATCATCGACCCGGCGGCCTGATCGCCGGCAGCCCGGACGGACGGTGACGCTTGGACGAGGGATGGGAAAAGCGATGTGGCCGACTCGACCGCGCTCCAGGGATTCCGGACCCAGGCGCAGTACATCAAGTTGACGAATTTTGACGAATTGGAGCAACCGCCCGATCGAGTGTACGGACGGGCGCATCGAGGTTCTGCCCATGCCTACCCAAGAGCATCGGGCTATTTCACGGTTCCTGTTCCTGGTGCTCTACTCTTTCGTCCAGGGCATCGGCGGCAACGTGTTCTACGCCCCCTTGCGCCTCCGCATCCGCGAGGGCAAGTTCCGTGAGCCGGATCCTGTGTGTGTGCCGGGCTGGCCGGAGAGCGCCGGGGCCGACCGGGCGTACCCGGTAAGCCGCTCTTGTTCTCCAATGCCGTCAGGGACCGATCTGCCGGTGTTGGGCGAGGGCCGGAAACCGTCATGAGGCACGGTGCAATGAACAGGCCCACTCTTTGGCACAACATCGAGTCCCGCCTCGATTCGTCGCTCCCGCGATGGCGGGAACGGGCTGGCGGATTCGGCCAGTTGGCGGCCGTCGAGGACAGGTTTGCAGGTCGAACCTGGAGCGACGATGAAGTCTTCAAAGGATTGTTGATGGCGGTGCTGTCGGCCAACATGGACTGGTCGAAGATCGAGGGAGTCCAAGCAGAGCTGGCGGACCTGTTCTCCGGGTTCCGCCTCGATTGGTATGCAGAGCGTTCGGATACCGAGATCCGCGATCGGTTCCTGCCTTGGTTCAAGGATCGGAAGGCGGGCTCGATGACCCTCGAAAGGGGCCTCGCCAATCTCATCGGCGCCGCCCGGATACTCTTGAAGTACAGCAGAACCCATGGAACGGCGGACGGCTACTTTACGTCGCTCCTCGTTCGATGCGGCGGAGACCCCAAGCGGGCCGCGTTGCGTCTTGGTCGTAGGGGCGGGTACAAGCTTCCGTCGCTCGGGGTGTCCCTCGCGGCGGAGGCGTTGAAGAATCTCGGCTTCGACGTGGCAAAACCCGATCGCCATGTCATGCGGGCGATGGGGTCCTTCGGGCTGGTGCATTTCAGCCGCTGGACCGAGGCAAGAGATGGGAGAAACGGCAGAGCGCCGCCTGTTTCGACCTCGAAGAAGCGGTTGCTGACCGTCATGGCCGCCGTGCAGGAGATCGCGGAGGCTGCGGACAAGCGTGTTGTACTCGTGGACAACGCCATCTGGCTGCTGTGTGCGAAGAACGGGCTTTACCTCACCAATCGGGAGCTCGCAGAGATCGCGCACGAAGGCGGGTCGCCGGAAGACCGGGCGGAGGGCCTCGGTGCCCTGATCCGATCCTGGATGGACGAAGAGGGCGCCGGGGAGCAGCGGGAAACGATCGAATATCTCGTCCATGCCCTGGACGAAGGCCGCTTGTCGGATCGCAAGCTCTTTCCGGGGTAGTTGAAGGGCAAGATCTGGTGAGCCGGATCATCGTGCTCGACAGCGGTCCGCTCGGCTTGGCCACGAACCCCGGCGGATCGAAGGAGGCTGCCGCCTGTGGCCGGTGGCTTCTGAACGCGGCGACCGGTGGCGCGATGGTGATGGTTCCCGAAATCGCCGATTACGAGGTCCGGCGAGAGCTGCTCCGAGCCCGCCGGACCGCGGGTATCGCGCGGCTCGATGCACTCATCACCCAGGTCGAGTATCTGGCGATCACGACATCGGCGATGCGCCAAGCGGCGACGTTCTGGGCCGAGGCTCGTCAACAGGGCCGATCCACCACCGCAGCCGACCCCGCGCTTGACGGCGACGTCATCCTGGCCGCGCAGGCTGCAACCCTGGGCCGGGTGGATGTGATCGTTGCGACGACGAACGCAAGGCACCTGTCTCGTTTCGTCCCGGCGGAACTCTGGTCCGATATCGGTTGATCGGCTCTTCCGTCGCCGGGCTCCAGTCCGGGTCCAGCTCGTCGCGGCGCCGGAGCCGGACCTTGCCCTTCCCGCCCACGACCCCCCCGGCGCGCTGGCAAGCCCTCGAACAGGCAGCCAACCATCCAGCTTGTATGCCATGGACAGAGTTGTTGAAGGCCATCCTTGAGTGCGCATTCACTGGAAGCACAGAATGAATGTTTCCGTGCAACGAACAGATGTTGAAGTAGGTCGGAGCGCTATGCTACGTTCTCCAAGAACTACAGAACAGGAGCTCAAAGCATGACATGGCATTTCTTTATCGACGAAAGCGGACATGATCACAAGGCCATGCCGTATGAGGTTCGTGGAGGAATCGCTCTCCACGTCGAACATCTCTGGCCGTTCGTGCAGGATGTGCAGAGTCTGGAGCTTGACTGTTTCGGATGCCGATTACATGATTTTGGAAAGGAGATCAAAGGTTCGACATTGATTGACAGAAAACGCTACAAATTCGCCAGACAGAAGGAGAATTTACCGGATGAATACAGACGCAGGCTCTGTCAGTCCTTTCTCGAAAAGGGCCGCCGGCATGATCGGCCGAACCGAAATGAATTTACCGCTTACGGACAGGCCTGCATCCGAATGGCGCAGAAATTGTTCGATCTCCTGCGAACACATAAAGCGGTGTTGTTTGCCTCCGCCATTCCTCGTGATGTCGTCAAACCAACAAACTACAAGCTCGATAACTATCTGAGGAAGGACGTTATTTTCTTTCTGGAGAGATTTTTCTATTTTCTGGAGGGGAAACGTGAACATGGCATATTGGTCATGGACGAAACCGAAAAGCATGAGGATCGGAGGTTGGCCGTCAAAATGGAGAGGTACTTCACGAAGACGGACATCGGTCGGCATCGCACCGCCTGGATCGTGCCCACCCCATTCTTTGTTTCCTCCGACATGACCTACGCCATCCAGGCCGCAGACCTCTGCATATACTGCATCAATTGGGGATTTCGACTGCCCGCGCGAGGGATGGACGCTGAACGTCGCGACGAGATCGCGAGCATGTTCGGAAATGCGATTGCCGCACTTCAATTCCGTGGGCAGGGATACAGGGACGGCCGCGTATTCGACACCTACGGCATCGTCTACGTTCCCGATCCCTACGAGGCAAGGGCAGGGCCATAAAAAAGGAGGCAACGCCCTGCCTGCTGCATCCGCATCTGACACGCCGGGCCGCTGGCGGGGCCGAGCCTCCGAGCGCGAATCTAGGTCATCACGAGCAGATAGTCAACCCCGGGAGTCTGCTGCGTCGCCACAGCCCGGAACTGATCGACTCTCTATAAATTCTCAATTAATTCAATCGGTTATATTTCTCAGGAAAATGGCGACGGAGCTTGACCACCATCATGGAAACGGTTTTCTGAACTGCGGATGACTCCAACCCGCGACCATCACGGAGGGCTGAGAGCCAATTTGCCCTGTTCTGTGGCAAGGCCCTCGGCCTGTCGTCACGACGCTTCTCCGCCGGAGAGTTCGAGGCCGGCTTGCTCCGGCACGCCGACGGCGAGCCGGGCGGCCTCCGTCCGGATCTGGGGCCAGGACGTGACGAGGATGTTGTAGGCATGTGCTTCGTCCGTCCACCGCTTGCGCTCGGCCAGCGAGTACAGCCGGTAGGCGAGGGCGCGGGCCTTGTCCGCCCGTTCGGCGCCCATGCCGAGCACGAGGCGGGCCGCCTCGGCCACGCCGCCGCCCCGCTCGGCGGTCAGGGAGCGGGTCAGGTCTGCGCGACCTCCCAATCGGTGATGCGCCGGTCCGTCGCGGGGTTCCACTCCGGGTCCAGCTCGTCGCGGCGCCGGAGCCGGACCTTGCCCTTCCCGCCCACGACCACCCCGGCGCGCTGCAAGCCCTCGAACGACGTGTTCTTGGCGCTGAACAGCACTTCGGCTTCGCCGTAGGCGCGCTCGCCGGCACCGTATTGCTCGTACCAAGCGCACGCAGAAACGGGTGTCCGGGTCCAGGTCGCCTTCCTGCCGGGCCAGGGTCTCGTCCAGGGTGCTGTTGATCTCGACGAGGGCCGAGCGCACGGACATCGGTGAGCCGTCGGCCTCCAGCACGCGGGCGGAGCGGGTGAAGATGGCCATGCCGGGGCCGATGGCGGCCTGGGCGAAATCCACGGGGGCGATGTTGCTGTTCCGGAGATCGGCGAGGGCCGGGGGAAGCTCGGAGCGCAGGGCGGCGAGGAAGTCGCGGCGGGAGGTCGCCGGGGTATCGGGAGGGCGGCGCCGGCGGGTGCCGTGACCTCGCCACCAACCGCAGAACGTCACCCGAATTCCCTCGCGCGGGTGCGCTGCCCGGTCTTCGTCGCAAGGAAGAAATCCTGGCGATGCGCGCGCATCCACGGCCCGATGCGGAGCTCCGCGTCCCCGTAGCGGGGCGCGGTGTCGATGTGGTTCACCCCGTATTCGAGCAGGAGTTCGAGGGCGCGGTCCGCCTCGCCCTGACTCACGTTCTTGAGCGCCGCGGCGCTGAATATGGTCACCGTGCTCATGTGTCCGGTCCGGCCGAACTGCCGCTTCTCGATCATTCGCTGTCTCCTTCGCCGGAACGGCCGCCGGCCGTCCCTGCACGTGGCGTGGCTGTGGGGCAGGGGCCGGGGCTGGCTGGCGCGATGGGGGCGGGGCGCTTGTCGGCCGCCGCCGGTGACTGCCGTTCGCCGCCACGGTAGCCGATGATTGCCGTCCGGTTCCATCGGGGTGGCGGACTGGACCCCGCCCACTCCCACTCGCGAGCCGCAAGGCGGGCGGCAGGCGACCTTGCGGGGACGCGGGCGGCGACTTTACCCGGGTTGCGAACCCGCGCCGGCGGCGCCTGGGGGCTGGCTGTCGGATTCGATGTCCAGGAACTTTCGTTTCTCCCCGGCAATGGACACGTACACGACCACGGGCTTGTTGACCAGCGGCCCGAGCACGTCATCTGCTTCTTCGCCCACGGAAATGATGCGGAGATGTTCGTCTCCGACCGTCAGTTCGATCCAGTCCTGATCGAGATGAAGCGCGCGGAGTACTCCATGCAACGACTCCTCCCGCCGTTGCGCTTGCGCTTCCTGCTCCTGCCCGGCTTTCCTGATGATGCGTCCGAGATTCCGGCGCACGTCCGGATCGAGACTGACTGCCTGGGATTCGGCCGGGGAACGAATGTCCAGCCTGTCGCAGCTCTTTCCGTCGGGAGCCAGATTCCGGGTCAGCTTCAGGAAGGTGCGCCTGTAGTCCGAAGGGGGAACGATCTCCGCAAGACCCTCCTCCGGATCTTCGATTCCGACACGCAGGATCCGCAGGAACCAGTCCGCCACGTCTCTCGGTGACGGCAACCCGGGTCCAAACATGTCCGGCTGGTACTCTTCCTGAATGGCGACCGCGAATTGATAGCTGCCGGGCGCCGTCTGGAACAACCACGGGCGGCAACTGTCCTGGATCTCCCGGCTCGGAGCGCCGCGTCTGCGATGTTCGAGGTCGCCGATGAATTCGGCGGTTCGGTAGAAGATCGACTGGACGGTCTTCACCTTGTCGGCGATCAGGTCGAGCGGCGCACCGCCGGCAACGATTTCGCCGCCCTGCACGGAGACCAGTACCTGACCCGGTGCGAACCGGGCGCGCGCATCGTCCCGGACCTGCTCGCTCCAGATCGATTGCAGCAGGAGCCGCAGTTGATCCCTGGCGAAGGCCGGAAGCGTCTCGAATCCCAGCCAGCGAACCGCAACCGACTCGGCGCGCGCGAGTTGATTCGCCTTGTAATGGAGCGATACGGCGCTCACCGCGGAGATCCCGAGGGTGCGCGCCTTCGATGGATCCAGGTCCGCGACGGCGTTCTCTTCGGCATCGGCCGCGCGGGCGTAGAGTGCTTGCGCTTCGTCCCGCCGACCCTCTCGCGCGGCGACCTGCGCCTGCGAGGCGAGCCGTTCGCTGCGCTCGTGGTGCTCAATCCAGGACATGAGGACGCCTTGCCTTCCCGAACGCAGTCAACCTTCGAGCTCGGCCACCGCGATCAGACGCGCCTTGAAGCCGACGACGCCGGCCAGCGCGGGCAGATTACTGTTGCCCGCCGCAGCCTGCCGCAACTTGGCGTTGAGCCGCTGTCTGACGACCGGCTCCGTCCCTCGGTCCACACCGGACACCTCCAGACGCAGGCAGTCTTCGAGATCGTCTGGCGAGGCACCGGGCGGCGCGACGTAGTAATCCGCCCCGGTTCCGGTCTCCGCCCGCCGCACGGCGACGAGCCCGTCGGTCAGCTCGACCGCCGCGAGCGCACAAGCCGAGGCGCCGGCTTCCGTCGCATCCGTCTCATTCGCCCATGCGCCACGCGTTCGCGCGTCGGGCGGCTGCCATGCGACCACCGCCCCCGACCGCGTCCCGCCTCTGTCCAGGTCGAAATCCGTCGGGGACCGGTGATGCCGGTCCAGGCAGACGCCCGCGGCTTCCGCGTACGAGTCGGCGAGCGGCTTGGTCAGCCCGGTATGGCGCTGCGCCATGTCCCGGATAGGCAGGGTTAGCTTCTTCGGCAAGCGGATTCCTCTCCGGGTCCCGTGCGGAGCGATGGACGGGCCGGCCCCGAGCGTCGGCGACGGCTCGTCTCAGCTTCCCCCCGCTCTCGAACCCGCCACGGTGACCGACTGCACGCGCCGATTATCGGCCCTC
This sequence comes from Gammaproteobacteria bacterium, assembly GCA_965204915.1. Lineage (GTDB taxonomy): Bacteria > Pseudomonadota > Gammaproteobacteria > HK1 > HK1 > HK1. Next base: position 3,425,256 of record OZ242023.1, read on the forward strand.
GCGGAAGGCGCCTCAAGGCAGGCTGACGACGGGTTCATCCCTTCGTCGTCTTTCGGTCACGCACACGCCGGCGGTAGTCGCCCTCGTCCGCTTGGCCCCGCTCCCCTGCCGAGGGGATTGACGGGCGAATCCGACGCGCCGACACTGCGTGACACGCAGTTATACAGAGGCAGGCAGGGATATGACGGTCGCCTCCCCCCAATCCAACGGGCTGTGTGTGGTCACCCCCGACGGCTGCACGGTGGCCGACTCCACCGCGCTTCAGGGGTTCTGTCCGTACCTGCCCGGCAGCATCAGGCCATTTCACTGTTCCTGTTCCTGGCGCTCTACTTCTTCGTTCGAGACATCGGCGGAAAGTTCCGTGAACCGGATCTGCTACTCGTGACCGACGCGAAGGGTCATCGCTGCCGGAACGACCATCGGGTTGGCGCGGGTCTGGTCGTGGAGGTGATGAGCCCCGACAGTGCCGACCGAGACCTCATCGACAAGCGCATGGACTACGCGAGGTCGGCATCCCCGGGTACTGGTCAGCGTGAAACGGTCACTGGACATCCCGCGGCTGGGCAGCGCTGAAAACATGGAGGCCGACACGAACACACGTAGCGACACCGGCACTGCCTGCTGTCTCGCCCTCCCGACAAAAAACTGCCCAATTTCGAGCAAGTAATGGACATGGCTCCCGACGCCCTGCATCCGTGTCTTGACCTACTGCGCCAGGAATTCGTACTTGTCCAAGCCTGGAAGAAAACGTCGAACTATATCCGATACCACAATTGGTACGCCGACACACTCGATCTTGACTGGACCACGATAAATCTTCCGGAATTCATCTCCCAGATCACAGAAAGCCTCGAAATTCCCGACCAATGGGAGAGCGAGCCGCTTCGTCTGGTTCCAGCGCCAAAGAGCCAACGTTGGTATATCTCAGGCTCGGGTTCTTGGAAGCCGACAAAGGAAACACGAGGATCCTGGTCTCGCCTACGTCCGCTTGCCTATGTGAGTATGCGGGATCAAGTAGTGGCAACGGCATTGATGCTATGCCTCGCGGACCAAGTCGAATCCAGGCAAGGAGATCCGCGAAACTCTTACGATAATGCGGAATCACGTGGAAAGATCAATTCCTATGGAAATCGTCTGTTCTGCGATGAAATCGACAACAAACTACGTCATCGATGGGGTTCGTCGAAGCTATATCGCTCGTATTTTCAAGACTACAGATCATTTTTAGCTCGGCCAACAGTAGTAGCCGAATCGATTGACCGAAAGGACGGTCAGCGTATCTATATTATCGAATCCGATCTGAGACAATTCTATGATCGAATTCGCCCAAGACAGTTGATGGACGCGCTCCGGAAGATGCTGTGTGATGGCGGCGCCTCCGATTTCTTTGATTTCGCCGCAAGAGTATTTGATTGGGAATGGGATGCTAATGATAAGAACGATGTAGCGAGATATGCCCAGGACGCCAATCTGGACGAATTTTCCCGGGTAGCGCTTCCACAAGGCTTGGTTTCCGCTAGTTTCTTCGCAAATGTCGTGCTCATTTCGCTCGATGAAAAGTTGCGAAACAATATTGGCAAAAATATTTCAGAAGATATTCGGCTCGAAGATGGTTGTCGATACGTAGACGACCTGCGTATCGTCGTGGTATCGAAAAATCTGCCATCGGATAAAGTGCAGGGTGAAGTCACCAAATGGCTTCAACGCTTGTTGGATGACGAGACATCAGGGTGTCGACTTTCAGAAGACAAGACGAAAATAACGGAATTTGGCGGGTCACATCGTCCCCTTGTTCAACAGAGCCGTCGAATGGACCGAATACAGTCTGCTGCTTCCGGCGGGTTCAATGCAATTGCCGGTGCCGAGATCCTGGATGCCGTGCAAGGGCTGATCCGATCACAGGAGGCATTTAGCCGAGATATAGGGGCGAATGACTGGGAATTCACTCCTCTTCCAGACGTACGCGACGAGACCGTTGCAAGATTCTCGGCCAGCCGTTTTCGTACTACATACCGGTCAATCAGGCCACTACTGGAAGAAGGACGCAGAGCAGAGGACGCAAAGGAGAAAGACATTGAATCCGCCAGCTTAGAGGGAGCCATGCCACGAACACGGACTAGGCAGGAACTTGATGATGATGCTCGAAGTTTTTCCCTTAATCTGATTGGAAGATGGATTACCGATCCATCGAACGTTCGGCTTCTTCGTGTAGGGTTCGACATTTGTCCGGATGCAGAAGTCCTGAAATCTGTCCTCGAACTGCTGAGACCATTCGCTCAAACGGGCGGCAAGCGTGGAGCGGCAAGACGGGTTGCTTGGTATTGCCTGAGTGAGCTTTTTCGGGCAGGTGCCACGGAAACCGGCTTCGTGGAAGACGATGAATGTCTGCCGACGGACACATGTATCGAGGAATATCGAAAAGTACTCCGCAGTGAAGCGGTGAGGCTGGCAAAGCTTCCTGCCAGGACTGTCCCTTGGTACCTTCGACAGCAGATCTTTCTTTTTCTCGCATCATACGATCTCACAGGTGCTCCCACTGTTGGCGGAAGCCGGAGTGCTGAATTGGCTCGCTATCACAAATTGATCCTGTTTCTTTGTGGCCGACGATCCCGGTTCACCGACTCTGAGTTTGCAACCTTGATCATACTGTCGCACCGCGCCTTTCCTTTTTCTCAATCACATGATTCCTTGATATCCAGTGCCTTGACTACCGCACAGAAAATCGAAATCGCAATAAGAGATCCTTTGATAGCCCGGGAATTCGGAGAGAATGACATCCACTTCTTCGATAGCCTGCCCGCACATATTCGACGTGACTTATGCGTCGACACGGATTTCAAGGTACCAGGAAAGCAGAATTTGGTCGATGTCGTGCTAGGTGAGGATGCCAAATTCCCCCTCAGAAATGAGTTATCTGTACTTTTGTTTTCAGTCAAATTCCTGGACAAAATTCGGGATCGGGAGATCGCGGAATCAGAATGTATTTCACCGGGACAGATTCGGTTACATATAAACTGCGAATCAGATGTCGGCGAAGTGCTTGATCTGGATATATCGCTGATTCCGGACTTTGCCACGGATTCTCTCTACACGGTGCCGCGCTGGTGCAGGCCCTGCGATCGCTGGAGATTTCAACTCGGTTTCCTGCTGCGATTTATTCTGTCAAGGCAGCCGGACTTCACCGCCAATGTGTTTCCGGAGAACTTCAGAAGACGTCCGAAGGCATATCAACCTGTGAAAAGTCATTGGTATCAGCGCCTCTACGGATTATTCAATGCGCAGCAGTCGTTCGGTGACGATTGGGTGCCGATCACCGATTGGATGGAGCAATTCCTGTTGGCGTTGCTGTGCTGGCCAGGTTGCCGGACGCCGGGCGAATTCGGCTGGGCTGAAGGAGGAATTGCGAAGACACGATCGAAAATCCAGGAACGCATCGAGTACCTCAAAGGCAAGCGGGGAGTCGCGACAGGACTTCTCATGCTTCCAATGGAGATTCGTCCCCCCACTCCAGATTCCACATCCCGCCCACTGAGAGCGTGTGTGGTGCAAACCGTCGTGCCGGATACCTTCGACGGCACGGATCTCACGCTCTCCGAACAGCACAATCGGCGCATGCACCGTAATCACATTTCGTCCGCACTTCAGGCCGTTCGTGGGATGCTGGACCTGCGCGATACGCATGAAGAATGCGATGGACGCTTAGACTGGTTGATTTTGCCGGAGTTGGCGGTCCACCCCAGCGACGTGCGGAGTCATCTTGTACCATTTGCACGGGCCTACAAGACGCTGATATTGACAGGATTGACCTACCAGGAGGTCTTATGCGGAAAGCCAGCGATCAATTCTGCTCTTTGGATCATGCCCGAATGGACCAAGGATCATGGCCTTCAGATACGAGTCCGACGTCAGGGAAAGTACCACCTTGCTCCGAATGAACGTGAACTCAACGTCCAGGGGTTTCGCCCCTGTCAATGGCTGATCAGCTATCCATGGTCCAAGGATCAACGATCTCTTCGGCTTTCCGCGTCGGTCTGTTATGACGCGACCGATTTGGGGTTGGCTGCCGATCTCCGGGACAAATCCGATGTATTTGCCATCCCGGCACTCAATAAGGATGTCAAGACGTTCGATCAAATGACACTTGCCTTGCATTACCATATGTTTCAACTTGTCGTATTGGTCAACAACGGTAAGTACGGTGGAAGCAACGCCTACTGGCCGAGCGCCGATATTCACAAGAGACGGATATTCCACATGCACGGCCAACCGCAGGCATCCATCGCGTTTCTGGACATTGACACTACGGAGATGTCGAAATTTCTTGAGCGCAGAAATCCCAATCAGTCCATCAAGGATAGCCCAATTGAATGGAAACACCCCCCGGCGGGTTTGGGGGAGTTGTAGAAGCAGCTATTACGAACGAAAGTCTCCCGTGATGACGGGAGTATTGGATCGGTAGCTGATAGTCTCTTACCCGTGAAGTCTTCGACAAAACGACGAAGATTTTTCCGTCAACCGGCATTTGGTTCCGGCTATGCCGGGTTGGGGGGATGTATGCAGTAATCGTTGCGAGAGAGACTTTATTCTAGTCCAGATGGAGGCCGATCCTTTGCCGATTATTCACAGGTGATCGGATGTAGGCTGCATCGTTCCCTCCGATCAGCGCCACCAGCAATCGGCAGACAAGCGCTCGCATCTCAAGCGGAAGGTTCTGCTCAAGTGTATGGCTCTGGTTGGTACTGACTCCGTGCACCGCGAAGCCCAGAGGAGCGTCCATGAAAAGCGCTTCATGCAGTGTGTCGTTCCGGATACTGGCTACTTCTGATCCATCAGGATTTTCCGGATCGGCCCAACCAGGACATTCAATTCCGAACTGATCGCACATCCATGCGATCCGGTCAGCATGATTTAGATGCTTCGGCGGTTTGTGCAGCGCACGGGTAAGCTTGAAGCAAGCGTCAACTGCCATATAGAGTAATATGAACTGCTCGAACTGGAGACTCTGTGGATACTGACTCAGGAATAGTGCGTGAACTGCCGCTTCAAAGCATTTCGCACGGCGCGGGTTATCGCGGTTCGTCATCCAGAAATTCTCGGCCAACTCAACTGCACGGGTAAGACTTGAACCAACCGGAGTGAAATCGACAAATCTGTAAGGCTTGAGCGGAGTGGCGTCAAGAAACCCCGCCTCGGTTGCGGTCAACCTCATGCCGACGAAGAAAGACAACGCCCAGATGTGGAACTCGATGTGATCCTCGCTCGTGGCTGCTACGTGTTCGATCGAATGTGTCTTTGGCAACCCAAATACGCGAGTCGTGTATGGGCACTCTCGAACTTGGCCATTCATGAGATTCCTGATTCGTTGAAGTGGCGCATAGATCCAGTCCTTTTCTATGCCACCGGAAGCAAGTACGCCACTGGCGATCCGTTCGAGATCCGGATGTGTACCGATCGTGACCGGCCCTGCCTCGATCCGCAGCGGATGTGGGTAGAACCCGAACTCCTTGACAAGCCGAACGGTCTCCGTCAAGGGGCTTCTCCCCCGGAGAACCCGAAGCCCGTCTGCTCCGGCACGCCGGCGGCGAGGCGGGCGGCCTCCGTCCGGATCTGGGGCCAGGACGTGACGAGGATGTTGTAGGCATGTGCTTCGTCCGTCCACCGCTTGCGCTCGGCCAGCGAGTATAACCGATACGCGAGGGCGCGGGCCTTGTCCGCCCGTTCGGCGCCCATGCCGAGGACGAGGCGGGCCGCTTCGGCTACGCCGCCGCCCCGCTCCGCGGTCAGGGAGCGGGTCAGGTGCTGTGCGCCCTCCCAATCGGTGATGCGCCGGTCCGTCGCCGGGTTCCAGTCCGGATCCAGCTCATCGCGGCGCCGGAGCCGGACCTTGCCCTTCCCGCCCACGACCACTCCGGCGCGCTGCAAGCCCTCGAACGACGTGTTCTTGGCGCTGAACAGCACTTCGGCTTCCCCGTAGGGGCGCTCGCCGGTGCCGTATTGTTCGTACCAGGCGACGCAGAAGCGGGTGTCCGGATCCAGGTCGCCTTCCTGCCGTGCCAGGGTCTCGTCCAGCGTGCGGTTGACCTCGACGAGCGCGGACCGCACCGGCATTGGGGAGCCGTCGGCCTCCAGCACGCGAGCGGAGCGGGTGAAGATGGCCATGCCGGGGCCGATGGCGGCCTGGGCGAAGTCCACCGGGGCGATGTTGCTCTTCTGGAGATCGGCGAGGGCCGGGGGAAGCTCCGAGCGGAGGGCGGCGAGGAAGTCGCGGCGGGAGGTCGCCGGGGTATCAGGAGGGCGACGCCGGCAGACGAGGACGATGCTGGATGCGAGGGCGTTGGATCCCTGATTACGCTTTCGATTCTCGCGCTCGGTGCGCACGGGCCAAGTACCGGTGATCGCGAAGCCTGAGCGTATGACTGCGTCCAAAAATGTCTCCCAACCCGTGCTGGCCGTTCCGGCGGCCGCTTTCGTCTCCGATTGCTTGAAAGCGTAGTAGATTGTGACCGGATATACCGGATGGGTCTGCTCCGAGAGCTGGCGAATCGCCGAAGTCATGCCGTCCAGGAAGAAGGTCTCCGCCTCGTCCTTGCTCCCGTGGCGGTAAGGCGTAGCGACCAGCTCTTCGGTCTTCGGCACCGCCAGCGTCACAAGCAGCTCCGGGAACACGGGCTTCAGAGAGCGGCGGAGCCAGATGTAGAAGAAATCCGAAAGATCGGCGTAGCCGATATTGTCGTAGTAGGGTGGATCGGTGGAGATGATCTTATTCGAGCCGACCGTCTGAAAAGCTGCATCGGCTTGACTTGCTGCCCCGAACGAATCTCGACTCGCTCCGTTCGACAAAAGACCAGCCACTACATTCCTGACCATGCTGCCAAAAGAACCGCTCGGTCCGCTCAGGGTGTTCGCCTCCGCGTAGTCCCATGACATCGGAACCGCCTGTCTCCCAAATGTATGTCCGGGACACTCGACGGACATTTGGAAAGTACATATGGTGCTTGCGCGGTTGGATGCTTTACTGACGGCAAACGCCAGATACAGGGCGATTGCTTCGGCATATGCTGTCACACCGGCACCGCCATCGCGCAGGGCGGGTTCGCCCCCTGGGAACGGCGTGTCCCTCCGGGACACGGGCGTCCCGTTCGCATTGTGTTCCAGAGGGCTGGCGGCCCGTGTTCCCAGAACACCCGCTTCGGCGTAGGCTCGCACGCCAGATCCGCTTTCGACCAGCGGCGTATCGTCGTCCAGGTGCGCGGGCGTTCCGCCCGCACTTTCTTTGAGCGGGCGGGACGCCCGCACTCCCAGGGCATCCTGCTTGATACGCGCGATGGCTTCCTGCACCAAGTCGGAGAAGGTGGTCAGTGCGACAAGCTGGCGGGGGGTGAACAGGTCGCTCCACTTCGTCATGCCGTAGTTGCCGATGCGGAAGCCGAGCGCCTGCTGGAAGAACTCGACATCCGGCTTCCATTCCGGCGCCGCCTTCCGTGCCGCCGCCTCCTGTTCCGGGGTCGGCGCCAGATACACCCGGCTCCGATCTCCCTCGGCGACGATCGCCATCAGCCGCGCGCCCATGCGGCCCGCCCTGCCTTCGGCCTTGATGTAGTCGCCGGGAATCGGCGCGTCCGACATCAGGCAGCGGAAGTTCGCGCCACGGCCCAGCTTCGTCCCTTGTGCGGGCGAGACGCCCGCATTCCCAGAGGCGCTGTCTTTGAGGATATCGGCTTCGGTTTCAGGGACGCCATTTCCAGGGACCCCGGCTTCGGGAATCCCGGCTTCGGAAGCCCCGGCCTCGGGAACCCTGGCTCCCGGGGCACCGGTCTTCACCGTGAAGCGGTAGCCGCCCGCCTCGATCACCGGCTCGACCCATGCCTCCTTCCCCTTCTTCGTGGACAGCATGAAGGTCGAGGCCAACGGCACGTCCACCTGCGCGAACGCCGGGTTCGGGCTCTTCACCGTGCGCGCCCATAGCCACGCGATCACCGTGAGCTTCCGCCCCACGTACCCCTTGAGGTCGGGACGCTCCGCCGCCATCGCCTCGGTCACTTCGATCTTCGGGTACAGATGCCCGATCCGCTTCTCGGCTTCGTCCCGCATCCACCGGCCGTAGTAGCGCACATCCTCCGCCAACCCCTGCGCGCCCTTGCCGTTCCACCGGGCGCCTCGTGCGAACTCGGCCTGGGCGTCCGGGTTCACCGGGGCGCGTCCCGCGAACCGGGGCGGGATCTCGATCATCGCCTTGTTGATGAGCACCGCCACCGGGTTGAGGTCCGAGGCATGGGCCTCCAGCCCGAGCCGCTGCGCCTCCAGGGGCAGCGCGCCGCCGCCCGCGAAGGGGTCGTGGAAGGCGGGGAGGCGGTCCGGGTCGAACAGCGCCGCCGCCCGCGGATGGTCCGCGTTGTCGATGCAGGTTCGGAGCCAGCTCTCCCGGATCTCCTCCCGCGCCTGCGCCAACACCTTGTCGTCGTTAGTGTTCTCCCACTTGACGAGCTTCTCGATGAGCCCGAACAGCCGCTCGCGCTCCCGCGCTTGCGCCTTCTCCGTCGGGAACCGGTCCGGGTGCGCCGAGGGGTCGTCCACCATCTGCGAGAAGATCACCGCCCGCGCCGCCGCCAAAGGCCGCCGCGCCCACCACAGATGCAGGGTGCTCGGATGGCCGTGCCGGATGGACTTCTCGCGCACGCTGGCGGCGTTGATCGCGTCCAGCGGCAGGGCGACTTCGATGAGCTTCTTTCTGGTCTTCACACGGTGTCCCACGATGTAAACCCCATCTCCGGACGGTATATCATTTCGGACCATATTTCGGGCTGAAGAATTGGGCGGAAACCAGCCACGTAGCAACTGTTTCATCCGCCGAAACCCCCGATCCCGGCACCCCTTAGTGTTTACTTTCCGCGCAAGTTCACGGAAAAGAGATGAAGATCGACTTTTCCCGGTCTTTCCGAGAAGCCATTCGAGTGCCGTTTTCGGATCGATTGGCTTGGGAGTACCGGGTGTCCAGAGTCCCTGTTTTTCCAGAGCTTCGCGCAAGGCAGCGCGCTGGCCCTTCCAACCAAGCACTCGCTCGACTTCGGGAGAGGCGTTGAACACCCACGCTTCCAGCTCCGGCTCGATCACCACGGGGACCGCCCAGCCCTTCATGCCTGCACAGTCGAGCTTGTCTTCAATCAAGGATTCGAGCTCGGCGCCGGACGCCGCAGGAACCCCGTCCCAATCGAGATCGAGAATGATCAGCGCGTGTTCGGCTCGCTGGCGATAGCCTCGCAGGATTTCTGTCGGATTGTGGTAGCAACCCGGATCGTGATGCGGATGTTGTAGGACTGCTTTCGTGATCAGGCGGATGCCAAGCTCATTGTGCCTGTCCAGCAGCGTGGATACGGCCGCCTTCATTTGCTTGTCGGCAACGAGGCATACAAGATCCATTATCCGAGAACCCCACTCGCGAGCAACGTACCCAGATCCATGGGGCGCGGCCAGCTCCCGAGAATCGGATGTTCGGAGCCAGTGACGACATCAGTGCCGCTCTCGTCATCACGGGCGAAGCACAACAATTGATCGGCACTGACAAGGCGAGCAATGGCAGGGGAATGCGTGGTCAACAGAACCTGGGTCTCATACATGGATGAAAGCGATTCAAAAACCGTCTCTACGTTTCCGGGATGGATGCCGTTCTCGGGCTCCTCGATCAGGTAGGGGCCGGTGGGGTCGGGCAGATAGGCGAGAAGCGTCAGGGCCAGGAGCCGAAGGGTGCCTTCCGAGACGAGCCAGGAAGGCGCTTCCAGGCCGTTCCGGTAGTGGACGTTCAGGTAACGATGCCCGTCCGACGGTCGGATTCTTTCCGTAATGCGCTCGACGTCGGGAAGTGCCTCGCGGACGTGCATTATCCAGTCCGCGTAGCGATCGGGGCGTTCGCTCTGCGCGTTGTTCACAATGTGGGGCAGGTTGGACCCGTCGGAGAGCCAGGCGTCGGATCGGGCGGGCGGGCTGAGACGCCGCATGGCTGCGCCGGAGAGGGCGATGCGTTGCACACCCTCCGCCAGCATGTGCCGGAACCGCGCGGCAACCGGGAAATCGTCCGCCGGCAGACTCGCCAGCGCGGACTTGCCGGTTGGAATACGAAATCGAAACGACCGTCCGGAGACCTCGGAGCGGAAGGCGACGTGCTCGGGATCGCTCTCCCGGACAACCACCCTTCTCCAGTGCGCGGGGGCGCGTTTCTGCGGAGCGGCGGCAATGCCATCGGGCGGTTCGGACGGGCTCGGGAACCGCGGCCGTTCGCGTTCGATGCCGGCGGCTTCCTCCTCCGGCTTCAGCCAAAGGGTCTCCCGCAGGATTCGGTAAGGTTCCGATACGTCCACCGCGATCTCGTAGCGGCATGTGCCGGCCGATCCGCTCCGCAAGCGCTCGCGAAGGGCATCGGGAACGGCTGCCTCCACGGCCAGCTCGAACGTCTTGCCGCGCCGCATCCACGTCAGGTGCCGGGGGTCGGTCGCGCGGACAGGGATGCCGAAAGGCTCGTAGCCCATGATCGCGTGTTCGAGGTCCATGCGGTGCAGGTCGGCGAGGAAGGCCAGCACGTCGAGGAACGCCGACTTCCCGCTGGCGTTCGGCCCGACCAGCACGTGGAAGGGGCCGAGCCGTTGCGATACGTAGCGGAGGGTGCGGAATCCAAGGGCTTCGATCCGCGTCACGGTGAGGCCGTGGCTTTCGGTTTGCGGCGAGCTCACTACGCCCCCTCGGAGTGCACCGTGTCGGACGTTCCCGGCTCCACCGCCTCGCAGGCCGCGAGCTCCCACCCGTGGAACACCACCGCCAAGCCCACGTACCGCACGGACGGGGCACGCCGCCGCAGCCCCTCGTCCGCCAGGTAGCCCGCAAGCTGCTCCCGCGCCTCGCTCAGCTTCTCCCCCACCACCGACTGGTCCACCCGCTCGCTCCGCTTCAGGTACTTCACCTCGACGACGTACCCGTACCCGATGTCCGGGTACTGCGCCACGAACGGCTCCAGGTACAGGTCCGCGTAGCCCTTGTTCAGCTCACGCTCGGTGTGGATGACGAACTGCCCCACCACGCTGAAGTGCGCGGCCAGGAACGCCTGCACCACCTTCTCCCCGTCGAGGTAGTCCCGGATCCCCGTCTGCTCCGCGATGGCCGTCGCGATGTGCTCGACTGCCGGGCGCCATTCGCCCTTGTAGGCCATTCTCCTGACCAGCCCCGAGAAGTGGTGGTGGCTCACCGAGAACACCCCCACGTCCCGGTACGCCCTGCGCAGGTACCCGTACATCAGCCGCCGCACCGTCTGGTTCGGGATCCCCAGCCGGGTCGTCCCCCCCGACACCCCGCGGATGCCCAGCAGGCCGAAGTAGTACAGCAGCGACAGGAAGTTCTCCGGCTCGTCGAGCTCATCCAGCGGAAAGCTCAGATTGATGTCGGCCTCCGCCTCCCCTTCTCCGATGAGATGGCGCAGCAGGTCGAAGTTGCCGTTGAGCCGCCTCGCGCCCGCGCTGACCCGTTGATTCACCAGCAGCAGGTGGCGCAGCTTCGTGTAGTCGATGCGAATGTTGGGGTCGATGAGGTCGTCCGGCATCGGCTTGTTCGGGAGGGAGCTCTTCAGGTAGTGGAGCACCATGTCGGTGTTGTAGAGGTCGCCGGTGGCGGTCTTGGCAAAGCGGTAGCCGTTGTACCACTCGCGCATCACATCCAGGGCCGCGTCCACGTCCTGGCTGAACGCACCGCGCTCCCGGTAGAGCTCCAGCAGGCCGCGCACCTCCGGCTCGGTGAAGCCGAGCATCCCGTTGAACTCCGGCTCCAGGGTGACGTTGCGCCCGATGTTGAAGCCGCTGGTGACGTCGTCCATGGTGATGGGCGAGACCCCGGTGATGAACAGCCGTTCGAGGCCGCCGCCCGCCTCGCTGGTCCCGGCCTTCAGGGTGGCGAAGAAGTTGCGGTAGAAGCCCCCGCCGTGGGTGAGGGACTCGTAGGCCTCCCGCCCCCGGTGCACCAGCACCGTGTTGGCGAAGTTGTCGTACTCGTCGATGAGCATGTAGAGCGGGATGCCGTGCTCGCCGGCGTATGCGAACAGCGCGGTGAGCCTGCCGTCGATGGAGGGTGGAGCGAGGATGCGTTGAAGCGCCGCCTCGGGGAACAGGTCCGGATGCCGTTCCAGCGCGTGGCGCAGCACGATGAAGCAGTAGCCCTCGAAGCGCTCCTCCAGGGTCTCCAGCTTGTCGTTGAAGGCGGAGAAGTCGAAGCGCACGATGACGTAGCGTCCGCGCTCGGCGGTGGGCGCGCGCCCGACGTCGGTGTCCCCGAACAGACCCTCGAACTCGTGCGCCCAGTGGCGCCCGTAGTAGCACTCCAAGAGCGCCAGCCAGCAGGACTTGCCGAAGCGCCGGGGACGGATGAAGAAGGCGTAGCGCTCGTCTTCCAGAGGGCGCAGGTATCGGGTCTTGTCCACGTACAGCCAGCCGTTCACGCGGATGCGCCGGAACGACATCTCGCCGTAGGGGATGCGCGGGTATGGGGCGGTTGCTGGAACGGTCATGCGGCCCTCCGCGTTCATGGGAGCGGGCTTCATCGCGGCGCCTCCGCTCGCGCGAGCAGTTCGCGCAGATTGTACGTCACGCTCACCGCGTCGAAGTCCGGCTCCGCCCGAAACGGCCGGCGCAGGTAGTGCGGCCCGCTCACGTAGCCGTCCCGGACGCGGACGATCGCGAGGATGAAGGCGTCGGGCTTGTTCAGCGCGGTGCGGATCTCCTGGTGGGTGACGGTCACCGTGTCCGCGTCGCCGGCGCGGCCCTTGACCTCGATGAAGCGCAGGCGTCCGGTCTTCGCCTCGCGGCTCTCGATGTCGTAGCCCACCTTGGCGGCGCTCACGTCGCGGGGCTCGTGGCCGAGCGCGCGCTCCGCCGCCATCACCGCTTCCATGGCCAGCCGCTCGACTTCGGCCCGTCCCGCGGGCCGCCCATTGGGCGCCGTCTCACGAACCCCGAGCCGTGCCTTCTCGGGGGCGACGGCCCGCCGCAGGAGGCCGATCGGAACCACGAGCGCACGGCCCCGGACGACCGGAGGCAGCGGCACGAGGTCGCGCTCCCGGGCCAGATCCGCGCGCCGGCGCGCGAGACGATCCGCCAATTCGTCCGCCCGCGCAACGGCACGGGCGGCGCTCACCGGCCCCGCGGCCTTCCCCGCCCGCTCGTCGTCGCGCAGCCGGAGCGCGTGGTTGTCCCAGAACACGATCTCGCGCTTGAGCCGGGCGGTCACCTCCGCCTCCACCCGGTCGATCTCCGGGAGGCGGCGCGCGCGGACCTCCCCGATCTGGTCCGACGCCAGATGCGTGCGGGCGTAGGCCATGGCCACGTCTTCAAGGTCCCGGTCCGGCCGACTTGGCTGATCCGGTCGATCCGACCTGACTGGTTGACCCGACTGATCTGGCTGACCCGGCCGGACCGGCTGACCCAACTGATCTGGCTGGCCCGGCCGGGCCGCTTCGAGCCGCGCGGCGATCGCCGCGCGCTCGTCGTCCTCGATCGGACGGTAGTCGAGATAGGGGGCGGGGCCGGCGTCCCGGACGCTCCGGGTGCCCGATCCAGCGTCGGCGTGTCCGGCGTCGGCGTTGACGTCGGCTTCGGTATCGACATCGGCTTCGGTATCGGTATTGGTATCGACGTCGGGATCGACATTGGCTCCGGGAGCGGCGGTGGTATCGACATCGGTGTCGGCATCGACCTCCACGAATCGGAGCTGCCGGGAGACGATCCGCGGATGGCCGGGCCGGCGCTCATGTCCGTCCCGTACCGCGATCTCGAAATGGAACAGCGCCCGGATCGCCTCGCTCTCGCCGCCCTCGTCGCTCTCGTCCACCAGCACCGCGCCTTCCGCAAGCACGCCGCGGTAGCGTTCGAGGACGAGGTCGACGGTCGCGTCGAGCAGAGGGTGGCCGGGAGAGAGGCAGACCGCCGCCGGCGGGCCAGGGCTGGCGCCGGGGTCGGGATCGGGGTCGGCACTGGGGCCGAGGTTGGGATTCGAACTGGAGTCCGGGCTGACGCCCATGTCGGGACGGGAGCCGGGGTTGGAGCCCATGCCAGAGCCAAGACCGGGATCGGAATCCATGCCGGGGCCGGTGGCGTCGCCACCGGCGATCTTCGACTTCTCGAAGCAGATGCGTTCGTAGCGTTCCAGCACCGGCCCGACGCAGCCGGCTCGCGGCTCGCGTCTCCGGATCGGGCCGGGGACCCGGGTGATCTCGTAGCGCCCGGCCTCGCGCCGGTGGACGCTGCCGCCCAGATGGCGGAACGCCTGGAGGAAGAAGCTCTCGATGTAGTGCGGTTGCAGGCGGCGGGCTTCCGCGCGCTCCATCTCCTCGCGGATGCGGCCGACCTCGGCGGCGCCGAGACGGTCGCGCGCCAGCGCCCGGTCTTCCAGCAACGCCAGCAGGCGTTCCCGGTCCGCTGCACCGTCCACGCGCTCGAAGAGCCGGGCCTTGACCTCGGGCCGCTCGCCGTAGCGGATGGCGTCCATCAGCAGGTCGCGCATCCCGGCGCCCTCGAAGAGGCGGCCGAGCACGTCGTAGACCCGCCCGCCCAGGGCGGAGCGGGCGGCTTCCAGCTTTTCGAGCAGCCGGCCGTAGACCTCCCCCTCGCGCGTGTCCTTCGCGACGAGGTTCCACAGATGGCAGACCTCGGTCTGGCCGATGCGGTGGATGCGCCCGAAGCGCTGCTCCAGGCGGTTCGGGTTCCAGGGCAGGTCGTAGTTGACCATCAGGTGGGCGCGCTGGAGGTTGACGCCCTCGCCCGCCGCATCGTTCGCGACCATCACCACGACTTGCGGGTCGTGCATGAACGCCTCCACGACCTTGCGCCGGTCCGCGCGCCCGACCCCGCCGTGGATCACCACCACCGCCTCGTCCCAGCCGAGACGGGTGCGGATCCTGCCCGCGAGGTATTCGAGGGTGTCGCGCGGCTCGGTGAAGACGATGAGCTTTCGCCGCCGCCCATCGGCGCCGGTCATGAGCGGATGGTCGAGGAGGCTCGCGAGCTGGAGCCATTTGGTGTCCGTGCCCTCGCGCCTCAGCGCCCGCGCGCGGTCTTCCAGGCGCCTCAGCGAATCGATCTCGGCCTCGAATTCAGCGAGGGTCTCCGCCGTCGTGGCGTGGTCCAGCACGCGGGCTTCGATCGCATCGACGTCTTCCTGGGCCGCCTCTTCGAGATCGTCGGGATCGAAGTCGGCGGCGGGGGGTGCGAGGGCGGAGGAGCCTGCGAGCGCCGTGGCGCGCGGAAGGTCGTGTGGGTCCCGGCCGGTGCGCACCGGGTCCCGCCCGGCGCCCGCGAGGAGGTGGGCGAGCCGGGCCTCCAGCTTCTCGCGGCGGCGGCGCAGGCTCTCGTGGATCGCGGCCGGCGAGGAGGCGAGCCGGCGCTGGAGGATCTGGAGGGCGAAGCCGACGTTGCGCCGCCGCTTCTCGTCGCGCGCCGCGAAGCGCTCCGCCCGGTCCATCTCCTTGCGCACGTAGTCGGAGACCGCGGCGTAGAGGGCGGCTTCACCGCCGCTCAGCGCGTAGTGCACTGTATGGGCTCGTCGTTCCGGGAACAGCGGGCGGCCGTCGAAGCGGAGCAGCTCCTCCTTGGTGAGCCGCCGCAGCAGGTCTCCCACGTCATTCCGGGACGTGCCGTCATCCCGGCGCACACCGCCGCTCCACGACACGCCGGCGCCCCGGTGCGCACCGCCGCTCCGCGATATGCCGTCGCCCCGGGACGCGCCGCGGCTCCGGGATGCGCCGCCGCGGAGCCGGCCCTCGAAGCGGTCGGGGTCGAGCAGGGCCATGAAAAGCTGGAAGTCTTCCTCCTTGCCGTTGTGCGGGGTCGCGGTCATGAGCAGGAAGTGGCGGCAGCGGGCGCCGAGGAGCCGGCCCAGCCGATAGCGCTTCGTGTACCGGACCTCCGTGCCGAAGTAGCTCGCCGCCATCCGGTGCGCCTCGTCGCAGACCACCAGATCCCATTCCTTCGCCGCTTCGAGGCGGCGCCGGAGGTCTTCGCTCCGGCTCAGCACGTCGAGCCGGGCGATCAGGTGGCTGGATTCGGTGAAGGGATTGCCGCCGGCGCCCGCCGCCTCGATCCGCTCTCGGGTCAGGAGGTCGAAGGCGAGATCGAACTTCGATTCAAGCTCGTCCTGCCATTGCTCCACCAGGCTGCCGGGGGCGACGACGAGGCAGCGCTCCAGATCGCCCCGGAGCATCAGCTCCCGGATGAGCAGGCCGGCCATGATGGTCTTGCCCGCGCCGGGGTCGTCGGCGAGCAGGAAGCGTAGCGGCTGGCGCGGCAGCATCTCGCCGTAGACGGCGGTGATCTGGTGCGGCAGCGGCTCGATGCGGGAGGCGTGGACCGCGACACAGGGGTCGAAGAGAGGGGCGAGCCGGATGCGCTCGGCCTCCGCGGCCAGCCGGAACAGCCGGCCGTCCGCGGTGAAGGGCCGCTTCAGGTTCGGATCGGGAGTCGATCCGCCTTCACGGGTGCCTGCCCCCTCGGATGTCACGGATCGATTTCCCCAGCATCCATCGAGTTGCAGGCACCCCCGGCGAAAGATTTTGGGAGGCAACGCCCTGCCTGCTGCATCCGCATCCATCACGCGGCGCCGCTGGCGGGGCCGAGCCTTCGAGCGCGGATTCAGGTCAGCACGGGCAGATGGTCAACCTTGGGAGCTCATTGCGCTGCCGCGACATGGAGCTGATTGGGCCTCTTTCAATATACGACCCATTCAATGGGTCAGGCGGAACGTCCGCGTTCCCGGTACACCTGGATTCCCGCTTTCGCGGGAATGACGGTGCCGAGGTCGCGGGAATGGCCGAGGTACGCGAGACGTCCGTGTCCGTCGGGAGCGTGCCTCCCAGGATACTCGGCCTTCGGCTCCGCTCATACCGCGCCGGTCCGGACCGGCGCCTTACCGATCCGAGGCGGCACCTCACCGATCCGGGCGACGCCTCACCGGTCCGGGCGACGCCTCACCGGTCCGGGCGGCGCCTCGCCGATTCGAGGTGGCACCTCGCCAATCCGAGCTGGCGCCTCGCCGAGGCGGCGCCTCACCCCGAGGCGGCGTCCTCGCTCACCCCCACGCTTCCCGCGGCTCCTTCACCAGCGCCAGCGCGAGCTTCACCGCCTGCACCGCGTCGCGGCCCCAGCCGTCGGCGCCGCATTCGTCGGCCCACTCCTGGGTGGTCGGCGCACCGCCGACCAGGATCTTCACCTTGCCACGGTGCCCGGCCTTCACGAACTCCTCGATCGTCACCTTCTGGTAATACACGGTGGTGGACAGCAGCGCCGAGAAGCCCACCAGATCCGCCTGCTCCGCCCGCGCGGTCTCGATGAACCGGTCCGGGTGCACGTCGGTGCCCAGGTTGATGACGTTGAAGCCGGCGTTCTCCAGCATGATGGTCACGATGGACTGGCCGATGTCGTGCATGTCGCCGAGCACCGTCCCCATCACGAAGGTGCCGACCGGCTTCTCGGCCTGCGCCGCCAGCAATGGGCGGATGAGGGCGAGCCCGGTCTTCATGGCGCGGGCGGTGATGAGCATCTCGGGGATGAAGATGATCTGCTCGCTGAAGCGATCCCCCTGGAGGTTGAAGCCGGGGAACAGCCCGTCGTCGAGGATGGTCCGCGGATCGATGTCCGCCTCGATGGCCTGCTCCACGCGCTCGTGCGCGTAGTGGTGGTCCCCCTCCTCGACCGCCTCCCACAGGGTCTGCCACTCCCAGCCCGCGGGCGCGCGCGCCTCCCAGCCCTCGGGGATCTGAAGCACCGGCTCGGTCATGAGTCACCTTCCTCGTTGGAAACTTCCGGAGAGCCGATCGCCCGCCCGTGACGCCGCCGACTTCAATTCAACGGATACTTCCCGTACACGCCGAAGTCCCGTTGCGCCTCCAGCATCGTGAAGATGTTCTGGACCGGCACGTCGGCAAGGATGTAGTGCGAGGGCGAGAAGATGTACCCGCCGCCCGTCGCGAGGTTCTTCATCACGTCGCACACCCCCTGGCGGACCGCCTCGACCTGCCCGCGCGGCAGCAGGCGCTGCACGTCGAAGCCGCCGCACAGCGCGATGTCCGCGCCGTGCCTGCGCTTGATCTCCACCTGGTCCTTCAGGCCGCCGGTGGGCTGCATCAGCCCGGAGAGGTCCACGCCGAGCTCGACCTCGTCGCCGAGGATCGGCGAGTAGTCCCCGCAGGAGTGGAGCTTGATGAAGACGTCCGGGTTCTCCTTCCGGAACGCATTGAACATCGACTCGAAGCGCGGCCTGGCCAGCTCGCGCCACTGCTTCGGCGAGACCATCATCGACTGCTGCGCGCCGACGTCGTCACCGACCCGGATCATGTCCGCCCCCATCCGGATCGCGTTCAGGCCGAGCTCGGTGTAGTACTGGGTGAGCCCGTCGAGCACCTCCTCGATCATCTCGGGCTGGTCGAACATGTAGAGGAAGAAGTTCTGGGTGCCGACCAGGTGCGCGTAGGCGGCCTCGATCAGGGTCGAGGACAGATCGACGATGATGAAGTAGTCGTCCTGGTATCGATCGCAGATGTCCCGGATGGGACCGAGGATCTCCTCGTCCGCGGGGTCCGGCCACTCGTAGCTCTTCAGCTCCTCCGGGGAGGTGATGGGATGGTGCTTGGGGAAGTTCTCCGGCACCACCTTGGCCGGCCCCCAGAACTCCTGGGTCTTGGCGAACTCCTCCTGCTCCTCCGGGGTCCGGCCCTTGAGGCCGCTCTTTCCGTAGCCGACCCCGAAGTGGTTGAACCAAGTCTCGCCGATGGCGATGGGGCGGTGCGAGAAGTCGGCGTTGATCCCGATCTGGTAGATGATGGCGTCGTTGCCGAGCCTGAGCTCCAGCGCGGGGTTGTGCTTGCGGCCGGTGGCGGCGTCGGCGATGCCGTACACGCGCGCCAGCTTCTCCTTCGCCTCGTGCTTCATCCGGTAGAGCAGCGGCACGCGGTCCACCGGCTCGTGGCGGAGCGCGCGGGTGAATCGTTCGCGGGGCTTCAGTTCCTTCATCGGTGCGTGTCCTCCATCGTTTTCGGGGCGCGGCCGTCTTTCGGGGCACGGCTTTCGCTTCCGGTCTTCTGCTTCACGTCTGCTGCTTCACGTCCTCTGCCTGCGCGGGCCGCGCCGCCCTTCACTTCCTCTGCTTGCGCTTGCGCAGACTGCGCTGGTACTTCAGGTACTTGACGGAAAACTCGTCGGCGCCGGTCAGGGCGTCGGCGGCGAAGCGGAATCCGTCGAGCTCCGCCGGCGGGTTCATCAGCGGGTCCAGCATGGCGGCGTCGCAGCCGGCCTGGATCGAGAGGGTGACGAAGGTCTGGTTCAGGAGCTTGCGGTTGGGCAGCCCGAACGAGACGTTGCTGTGCCCGCCGAAGAGGTGCACGTCGGGGTACTGCTTGCGGAGCGCGCGCACCGCGTCCAGGTAATGCCCGCCGAACTCCGGGCCGGCGCCCACGGGAAAGACCAGCGCATCGAGGAAGCGGTCCTCCGGCGGGATGCCGCCGTCGTCCATCATCTCCATGCACCGGACGAGGTTCTCCACCCGCTCCGCGGCATTCTGCGGCATCCCGCGGTTGCCGCTCGCGTTCGCGAACAGGATCGCGTCCCGCTCCTTGGCGATCCCCACGAGCTCC
Source organism: Gammaproteobacteria bacterium (assembly GCA_965204915.1). GTDB lineage: Bacteria > Pseudomonadota > Gammaproteobacteria > HK1 > HK1 > HK1. Next base: position 3,444,904 of record OZ242023.1, read on the forward strand.
TGGCGGCCGTTCTCCAGGTTGAACGAGTTGATGGCGGGCCGGCTCCTGGAGCCGTCATGGGCTTCGAGCCCTTCGTAGATGGTCTTCGAATCCGAGGAGTCGATCGCGATGATGGAGTCGGTGATCGACTGCGCGGTCTTCACCAGGAACCGGATCCACTCGTAGCGCTCCTCCGGGTAGACCGACATCTCGTCCACGCAGAGATCGATGATGTGCGCGCCGGCCCGCTCCTGGGCCTTGATCGCGTAGGTGATGTAGTCGAGGTCCCGGCTGCGCAGCGCCTGCGCGATGTGCGGGATCATGAAGCTGTTGCGCTGCGCCGGGTCTTCGGGGACGACATCGGTGCAGTCGAGGAGCTTGCGGGCGCCGTCGAGGTCGGTGTAGGCGATGCCCGTGCGGCCGTCCACCTCCTGCACGCGCGGGCTGGTCGCCTTGATCTTGCGCGTGGCGTTGAAGTTCTCGCCGATGATGATGATGCGGTCGTCCGGCAGGCCGCGGGTCCGGTGCGTCATGCGCATTCCCTTGCCCCGATCCGGCACGGCCGGAACCGGGTGACGATGGGTGGTGGCTCCGCCGTATTCCCGGGGCTGCCGGCGTCTCCTGGGAACGTGATGCCCGGACGACCCACGCCTTCGGCGTGTTGCGGGCGGGACGCCCGCGCTCCCAGGATGTATGGATTCCCGCTTGCGCGGGAATGACGGCGCGGAGATCGGGGGAACGACCAAGGTGGGCGGGACACCCGCGTCTTGAGACGCGCCGTCTTGAGACGCGCCGTCTCGAGACGCGCCGCTCCCAGGAGCATCGTTCCCGAACCATGTGGTTTCCGGCTCACCCCTCAACCCCCGGCGGCACGCAGCCCGTACAGCCCCGAGCGCGACATCTTCGGGAGCATCGCGCCGCTTTCGAGCACGGTGACCGGGGAGGCGTCCTCGCCCAGCACCCTGAACAGGCCCGCCTGCTCCTCCAACCCCCACGGCGCCATCTCCCGGCCCACCCGGTACGTGTAGCCCGGCCCCATCCTCCGGGTGAACCGCAGCCCCGCCGGCTCGCACTCCGCCTTGAGCCGTTCGGAGAACTGGCGCGTGATCGATTCCACCGCGAGCCAGCCGGCGGTATCGAGCAGCAGCGCCACCACCGGCTCGTCGGCAGCCATCAGCTCGTCGATCCGCCGGTCGATGGCCGCCCCCGCGGTCATCGCGAACACGAGGACGGATTCGCAGCCCGCGAGAAAGCGCTCGAACGCGCCGCACTCGAAACGCTCGCCGCCTTCGAGCGCCAGGCTCGACCCGTTGCACGCCGCGATCGCGACCCGCCGATACCCCACCTCGCCCTCGACGATCCCGCGGGCGATCTCTGCCGCCTTGTCCGCCGCCCGGCGGATCGGCCTGCGCACCCGCTCCATGTCCCGGTAGCCCTGGATACGCAGGATGCGGTCGGTTCGCACGTCCACCGGCCCGGCGTGGAACCGCCCCGTTCCGGTGAGCGCCGGCAGGAGCGGGGATTCGGTTACCTGAGCCATAGCGCCTGAATATCACAAATATATTCCATGCACACAACCGGAATATCGGGGCTCATCCGGCGCCGCACTTCGCGATTTCCTCGGCCCTGATCGCCTCGTAGCGTGATTCGAGCCCCTCGGCGACGGTCTTGGCCACGGCCTCGGCCTCCCCTTCGTGCTCCTCCGGCCGGCCCTTGCGCCACTGCACCAGGTATTCATCGGTGCCCGCCAGCTTCTTCTTCATGGCGACGAGGTCGATCAGCTCCTGGAACCGCTGGCTCAGCTCGATCTTGTGCCGGCCGCTCCGATCCCTGGCCTCGACCACGGAGGGGATCTCCTGCCAGTAGAGAATGGTGACCTTGGCCATCGTGCGCTCCTGCCGGGAAGTCTCCGGGCTTCGGGTTCGATGGCGGCGCCTGCACGGACGCCGCTGCAATGTATATCGTGAATATACTTCTTCGATCTTCATGGGTGAAGAGCCGTGCCCGTCATGTCCCCGTCTGTACCCGCGGGGGCAGGCTCCGCGGACACAGGCCGTCGTTCCCGCGCAAGCATGTGCCGCAGAAGTGGATTCCCGCATCTGCCGCGGACACGGGCTTCGCGGGATCTGTCCCCGCGGAAGCGGGGTAATGACGGGCTGAAGAAGCCCGCTCGGCTCGGCCGCCGGAGCAATCGCCGTTGCCGGATGCGTGCGGGCGCCCGATCTCGTTTCCGGTGCTTGCAGAGGTGCGCGGCTGCCGCACGATCACCGGCACGGCGAGCCGGCGCCGGCCCCCCGGCCTCGTCTCCGATGCTTGCGAGCCCTCGATCCGTTGCTACTATCCGCCTGCCGTCCGGGCGGATGCCGGAGATCGATGCGGCACACCCCGTTGCGGCAGCAGCGGCCGATGCCGGCAGCGATGGCCGACGCCGGCAACGGCGGCCGCTGCACCGTCCCGTTCCGGCGCTTGGCGACGACCCGAGGCAAACCACGCAACCGGCGGCACCCCGCCACCATGCAGAGGACGATCCGGATGGCCAAACGATTCCCGATCCCCGAATTCGACCACAACGAGCTGAAGGGCCTCGCCTGGACGCCTCCCGAGCTGCTGGACCTCGCCGAGGCGGCGCGGATCGTCGAAGCGGCCGGGGATGGCGACGAGTCCGCGTGCGGCGCATACCCGGTCGCCGCGAGCGATGCGTTCCTCGATGCGCTCTCGATCCGGGGAGAGCACCGCCACGCGCTCCTGTGCGTGACGCCGGCGGCGGGGGCGAGGGTGACGGGCCGCTCGTATGCCTGGAAGATCCAGCGCATGGCGGCGGCGCCCGGGGCGGACGGGCCGCCGGCCCGGCTCCTCGCCGACTGGAAGACCCCGCGCCCGATGAACACCCGGCTCGGGCCGGCGGACGGGACCGCGGCGCCCGCCGCCGCGATGTACGTCGTGCTCGCGCACCGCTACTCCGACCACTGGGTCGCCAACCGGACCATCATCGACAACGGGTGGACAGGGGCGTCGGGGAGCGGCTTCCGCGTGCTGTCGTGCGACGACGACGAAAGCGGCGACTTCCACGCCGCGGTCGTCTCCTTCGAGTGGGGCGGCGCGTAGCCCGAACGGACACCGGCCCGGTTCAACGGAAGACGCCCCGTGGTGACGCACCCCGTCCCTCACGCCGGGGCCGGGCCTCCCGTCCGGCAGTGGATCATCGATCTCCTGTCGGGGTTCACCACCGAGACCACCCCCGGCGCGGCCGGGAAGATCGCGGATTACCGCGCCCATCTGCGGCCCGGCGCCACCGTCTCGGTCACCTTCCTCCCCGGCTCCGACTTCGCCGACACCGTCGCGGTCGCGGTCCGGCTGCGCCGCGAGGGGTTCAACCCCGTCCCGCATCTGGCGGCGCGGAGCATTCCGAGCCGTGCGTTCCTCGAGGAGAGCCTCGCCCGGCTCGTGGGCGACGCGGGCGTCGACCAGGCGCTGCTCATCGGCGGCGGCCTCGATCGGCCCCTCGGCGAGTTCTCCGACACCATGCAGCTCCTCGACACCGGACTGTTCGACAAGTACGGGATCGCGCGCCTCGGCGTCGCCGGCCACCCGGAGGGCAGCCCCGACATCGCGGACGCGCAGATCCGCGCGGCGCTGGCGTGGAAGAACGCATTCGCCGAACGTACCGGCGCCTCCCTGTACGTCGTCACCCAATTCTGCTTCGAGGCCGCCCCGGTGATCGCGTGGGACAAGCGCATCCAGGCCGAGGGCAACCGCCTTCCCGTCCACGTCGGCCTCCCCGGCCTCGCGACGCTGAAGGCCCTCATCGGCCACGCCAGGGCCTGCGGCGTCGGCCCTTCGATGCGCTATCTGACCCGCCAGGCCCGCAACGTCGCGAAGCTGCTCACGGTCTCCGCCCCCGACCGCCTGGTGACCGCGCTCGCGACCTACCGCGCCACCGACCCCGGATGCGGCATCCGCGGGGTCCACCTCTACCCCCTCGGGGGGTTGAAGAAATCGGCCCGGTGGGCGCAGGCGGTGGTGGACGGACGGTTCGAGATGCGGGCGGATGGCGAGGGGTTCGAGGTCGATGCCGCGCTTGATTGAGCTTGCCTGATCGAGCGTGCTTGTCCGAATCGGCTCACCGTGCCGGCACGATCTCGAATCTCGAACTATCGTCGCGCATCGCCGATCGCCGATGTGGGGTTCTTCCAGCGCCACCTTTCAGGATCTCTCCCGCATTGGTGGCGTAAGCGCCAAGACAGACAAGACCCTGGTACATCTCATCGTCAGCGCGCCTGCCCGTGCGGCAGGAGTCAGGCGGTGGCACGGGATGCGCGGCGCATCAACCACCCGCGGGTTCCCGTGACGCCACGTTCCCGGAGCCTACGGCGCCAAGGTACGAAGTTGATCCCGGGTCACATCGCTGTAGCGACCCTCCGGAAGCTGATACGCCTCACCCTCGGGTTCTCCGATGATCTTGCAAATCCAGGCAAACATCGTCCGCAAGGAGGAACACGTCTCCTTTCGGGAAAGCACATGGCACACCCTGAGCGTGTCGAGGATCCGGCATCCGTGCTCTATCTCATTGAATCTTCGATATAAATTCTTCAATTCGTCTTTGGGGTTCCGAATCGTTTCCACATCATCCTCGCAATCCTCGATATCGGTGCCGAGCACCTCGTTCACGGCTCGGGCGTCTGCGAAATAGTAGGCTTCCAGCATGTTCGCGAGAAAATGGACAGAGGCGCGGCGGAACTGATCCGGCCGAAGAATCGTGTCCAGTGCGAGGCGATACCGGTCGAAGATCTCTCGAATTTCTCCGGATCTTCCTGCTTCGAGATCATCGACCAGAACCACGAAGTGAGCCTCGGACGAGAGGAACGCACGTGCCGGAAAGCCTATATCTTTCGCATCCTTGTCGGGAATCGTCTTTCCGCTTCCGACCATCTTGAGCTTGCGTTTTTGCGATTCGATCGGCGATCGTTGACCAATTCGTCTTATGACCTTGAAAGAACACCTTCCGGTTGCCGAGAGCGACCGAAAAAGTTTCGGTAAACATTTCTCTTCGGTCTCTCCAGTGACAATCAAGCCGAAGTGATAGAAACGCCAGCCTTGGCCATCCGTCGAGACATTCAAGGTCACCCTTCCTCCCCGCGAGATGTACTCGGGCCTTGCGGCGCGACGGCTTCGGACATGTACAGAGAACCGGCCGCGTAGTCCTCGAGCAGATCACGGATCTCTTCGATTTCGTGCAGCCGGTCGAATCGCGCGCGGCCGTCTTCGATGCCGGCAACCAGAATATCCTGCGGCTCGAACTGGCTGATGAGCACGGGCGAGTGGGTGGCGAGAAAGATCTGCTTGTTCCATCGCTCGGCGGCGACCTTGACGGCGTTCGCGAAGACGGCAAGCGCCCATGGATGCAGGGATACTTCCGGTTCGTCGAAAAGCAGGACCGACGGGCGCTCTCCTTCCGAAAACAGGGCGGTCAGAAGAAGCAGCAATTGCAGGAATCCATCGGAGACCCCGGATGCCAGGATCCCGCGCCGGCGCTCCTTTTCCATAAAGCTGGCATACACGGAGGTCGGTCCCGTCTGTTCCAGCACGATACCGTCGAAGATCGGGAACGCTTCGGCCATGTACTGCATGATCGTATCGTAGCGGTCGTCGACGTTACGTTTATCTTGAAGGTTTCTGAGCACGGACCAGGCGTTGTTGCCGAGATCCCAGAGTCTTGTCTCATGGCTGCTTTCCGAACCTTGCCGTTTGAGGCGGTACAGGAAAAAGGATCTTGAATGATACAGACGAACAAAATGGAGAAGCTGATCGAGATACCCGGCCTCCCTGTCCCCGCGGTTGAAGTCCAGGAAGAGCCCCAAGCTGAGCTTTTGCGGCTCGCGCAAATTCACCGGTACGGCCTGATGCAGCTTCGTGTCGTACAGGGACGCCTTGTCCGATCCCGATCTTCGGTCGATGAGGGTCTGCGCACGGGAAGACGACCACAACCTCTCGCCTGCGAATGCTTCGAGCCTCCCTGCCGAAAGTGAAAAGGTGAGGCCGTATGCGATGCTGTCGGTTGCCAGCTCGATCGAGATACCCTCATCGTCATCCGCACCATCCCAGAGAATGCCGATGCCGTGGCTGCGTTCGGAGGATGCGACTTCAACCCCGCGGATTGCGCAGTCTCTGAAAAAATAAAGGGTATCGAGCAACGTGGACTTGCCGGCGCCGTTCGGACCAAAGACGACGTTGATGGGGCCGACGTCGAGATCGACGTCGGCGAGAGCGCGGTAGTTCCGTACAAGAATCCTCGTCAATCCGGTCAACGGATCATCTCCTTCATCTTCGACCTGTTCGGGATTCCCGAATCGACTTCCCGATGGAATCGTGTTTCCCGGACTCATGATCCGGCAGAACCGGAGCTGGGACTCTGGTCATGAATCTCCCTGGCACTTTATGAGATTCCGAGTAGTACGGGATCGTGGGCCGGGCAGCAGGGAAACGGCAACAGCGATCCCCGGTCTGTTCGGTTGCCTCGGGCACGCTGCCGAATCATACCACGATGACACCGCATCACCCGCTGGAGAGGAGAGCGGCGGGACCGGGCTGGCGGACGGCTTCGAGCTTCCATTCCTTCTCGAACCTCGTCGCGATGGTTACGCGCCGGGTATGCGCTCCATCCAGCGTTCATACGCCATGGCCGGGCGGCTCAGCCGCACCGCATGCTGGAGCACCACGTACCCGATCGGCTGCATGTCCCCGCGCGGCACGTCCAGAGCCGGCACCGGGTTGCCTCGTTGCGCTCCCGGCGCTCCGACCACTCCTGCCGCCACCGGCGCAGGGTCGGCCCGAGGTTGTGGAGGCCCCGTAGGGAGTAGAGGTCGGCCGCCAGCGGTACGACGACGTGGTCCGCGCTGACCAGCACCGCCCGGTTGAGAGCGCCGAGGTTCGGGCCGACGGCCATCAGGATCAGGTCTGCGGCAACCTTTTCCGCCGCTCCGAAGAGGATGGTCGGACGGTGTGAGCCGGACGCGCCATGACCCTTGGCCACACGGTGCTCGTCATCGGCGGCGGATGCGAGTCCCCGAGGCGACGGAACCTCGACCCGGTCGTGGACCGAGTCCTCGCAATCGGTGACGTATACTCCCCGCGAATACCTTGCGACAGCCGGCCGGGGGCCGGAACGGAGGGAGATCCGAATCGTGAACCCTGACCCGACCTCCTTGACCGGTCCCCTCGGCTCCACCGTTCACGTGCTGCAAGCCGACGCCGATACCGTCGCCGCGCTCGCCGCCGTCGACTGGAACCGGCACTTCCGGCGCGTCTGCCTAGACCCGGCGCGCGGCCTCATCACCCTGACGTCTCCCTCCCGCCTGCACGAGGACCTGACCACGATGTTCGGCGACGTCGTGGATGTCGCGGCGGAGATCCTGAGCGGAGCGGGGAGAGGCATCGGCTCCACCCGTCTGCGCGGCAGCGGCGACCCCCCGGACACCGGAATGGAGCCCGACTGCGCGTTCTACGTCGGGGAACGCGCGGATGCGTACAGCGCGGCGTTGCGCGAGGGAGAAGCCGCCGCCGACGCCTTCCTGGAGTACACCGCTCCCGACCTCGTGGTGGAAGTGGAGGTGACGAACGCCGACCGAGGCAAGGCGGAGCGCTACGCGGACATGGGTGTCAGGGAGCTATGGCGGCTGCACGGGCGGAAGGGCTCGCGGGAGCTCGAAGCCGAGTTCCTCGCGTTGCGCCGAGACACTCCGCCTCGCCGGCTGGACGCCTCGGAGGTCCTTGAGGGTCTTGAGCCCGATGACGTGAAAGAGGCCGTGGAACAGGCCAGATTCGGACGGACCAAGAGTGAGCGCATCGAAGCCATGGCTCGCGTCATTCGCCGGCGTCGGCAACGCATCGCGCGCGTCCGCGAGGAGGGGGCGTTCTACTCCGCTGAATCAAGGACAGCCTGAGCGGTCAGGTGGGTCTGTCTGCAAGCCGGGGGTCAGGGATGACGATCGGAAGAGGCTGTTTCCGACAGCAGGCGGTTAATCCCGATTTCGCGCAGTACACGGGTCCACGCAACGTTCTCACCCTGCGCCAGCCGTTCTACGGCGTCGTCGAAGAGCTTCCGTTTGGATTTCAGGATTCGTTCCAATGCCTCCTCGATCGTCCCGCGGCAACAGAAACGGTATACCCGCACATTGCGGCGCTGGCCGATCCGTACTACCCGGTCTCGCGCCTGATCGTTGGCCGATGGATTCCACCACTGATTGAACAGGAAGACATGGTTGGCCTCCACCAGCGTAAATCCTTCGCCACCGATTCGGGTCGAGGCGAGCAATGCGAGTGCCCCCTCGTCACCACGAAAGCGGGCCACGGCACGTTCCCGCTCATCGCTGTTCATCTCACCAACCAACAAAGCCGCCGCTTCCGGACCCCAACGCTCGGCGATCCGGATTCTCAGCTCCCGTAGCGGTTCAAGCCGATGCGAAAAGACGACGGCCTTTTCCCGTTGCTCACGAATGCGGCCGAGCAGATAAAGAATTCGCTCGACCTTGCAGCTCTCCCGGCTCTCGGGGTCGATGTCGCACAACGTTTGCAGCCGGGTGAGGAGCGCCAGTTCATCTCCTTTCTCACCCGATCGGCGATATTGCTTCACCGCCGTCCGATAAGCTCGTTCCTGTGCCCCGGACAGTTCCAACGTCTCGGTGGTATCGAGTACGGGCGGCAGTTCTTCCAGAACTTCCTGCTTGCGCCGCCGCAACACGTAAGGTCGTGCCCGACTGCGTAACGACGACGGGTGCAGCTTTGCATCGGTGGGTGCAAAGATCTTCGGAGCGATCAGGGACAGCAGTGTCGCCAGATCCTCGAGATCCCGTTCCAGAGGGGTGCCGGTAAGCGCCCAGAATCGTTTGGGTTGCAGTTGAAAGCTGCCGGACGTGATCCGTGCACTACGGTTGCGAAGCCGGTGTGCCTCATCCGCAACGATCAGGTCGAGAGCTGTTCTTTTCAGGATCTCGGGCGGATCACGGAGCTGTTCGTAGTTGGTCAGCAACACGTGGCAACGTCCGGCCACGACCTTCCAGGCGTCTTCTCGAATCCGCGCCGGTGGAGTGAGGACCGCCACACCAAGCTCGGGAGCCCAACGCTCGAACTCCCGCTCCCATGTTGCAATCAGGCTCTTTGGACAAACGACAAGAACGGATCGGAGCTGCGCACGGTTGAACAGAAGGCGCACCGCCGCAATCACCTGCACAGTCTTTCCCAAACCCATGTCGTCGGCGAGTATCCCGCCGCTCTGTTCTGTCAGCCACTCCACGCCTTGACGCTGGAACGGGTACAGCTCCTTCAACTCTGGCGGATCCAGAAGCAGAGGGCGGATCAGTTCGCCGATTCCAAGTTGGAGTCTTCGATAATCGGCTGGCGTTTCGCGATCGACACGTCCAGCGGCCGTCCTTCGCGTTTCAAATACTGTGATCTGCGGACTACGCCCCTCTCGGACCAGATCGCGATACTGAGCATCCAGATCCAGAACCCATTGGGCTGCGCGTGCCATCCTGCCAGCGGCTGTGCAGGTTTCGGCGCCGCACTTCATATTCAGGGGAAGGTTAAGAACCAGATCGCCGGATTCGACGTCTCCCGTGCCCTCGGATCGTACAGAGCACTTGACTACAAAATCCAACATCACTATCCGGCTGTATGGTTCATTCGTCGGTGACGATTCTTGCGCGGATTTCTTCTATTTCCCGCCACATGTCCTGGGTTCGATCATCATCCGGAGATCGGACAAGCAAGCTCCGCCATTCTTCACGTAACTTCTCTATTCCGTCCTCACCGAGAGGATCCAGTCCGATGATCCATCTGAGCAGATGATATGCATGATTCAATACCTCTTTGCGCTCCTCACTGCGCATGCGCCAGGATTCCTCTTCCGGCTTTGGTACAAGTAACAAATGCCGCCACGGTGTTTCGTGCAATTCCCACGGAATCTGTGCGATCCTCTGCAATTGCTCGATCATGTCTTCTGTATCGCCAGAACCTCCATTCGGGAATGCATCATCCAGGACGTTACGCACGAGTCTCGCGAGAAGATATTCTTGTCCAATAGGCCAGAACAAGAGATGATCCTGGTAACTCTCCGTGTTGGGTTCCGGGATGTCGTGAGTACGCATCTTGTCCGGCTGTTCCTTCAGAGCGGGCAGAGACTCAAGAATAGCATTCCAGTAACCCTCCAATTCAACATAATATCCATCCAGATCATCTTCCTCGGGCCGGGATTGTTTGATCAAACGTTTCTCATTGCGAGACCATCCGTCTCGGATCTCTCGTTCCCGCGTCGTCAGCAGTATTTCGTTGACAGCGTATAGTGTCTGGAGAGTGGTAAAATGCCTCATTCCCGTCTTGACATTCTTTCCTTTGGTCAGAACCTTGAAAGATTCTCGTTCCGGGCCCGGAGCCTGGAAGAATTCATGTTCGGTGATCAGGCGGCGAGTAACGATGGCAAAGAGATCATCCTCGTCCATGATGATGTTGGTGTCTCGATCCGTAGGTTTCGCGTACCGGTTCAAGCTGGAGAACAGTCTCCGATAGCGCCGCATCCATTCTCCTTCCGGAGTGTCGTGTTCTTCCCGCAAGACAACGATCACCGAAAGCAGATCATCATCGAAGCCCTGGGGAGCTTGCACATCTGCTTCTCCATTGACAAGCAGTTTGATTGCAGCTACACGATGTTGTCCATCCAGGGCGTAATATCTAGGCTCGTCTCCAAAGGAAAGCACCCCGAAGCTGTCTCGCAGGGAACTGCTGCTTGTAAACATCTTCGGAACGGCAGTGTCGTCCATTTCCACAGGATGCCACATTGGCTCACCTTCCATGGCAGCCACCACGATCGAAGAAAAGAGCCGATCGGGCTGACGTGCCAGATACCCGACAATCTCAGTCTTTACCCGTTTTTCGCCAAATGTCCTCTGGATGGCGTGGCTCAAAGTCTTGTCCGTGTAGATGTCATAGGCAGGTTTAACTTTGTTCGCTATTTCGCGCATCTTCATTCGCACAATGTAATACTGCCAGCTTCCCATCTGTGCTCGAATTGCAGGGTATATTTTCATAGCTCTCTCCTACGTAGATCGATTTCTGCCGTTTGCGCCGATGGACCTTCCGGCTCCGATGCGCGCAAGTGTGACTTTGGTTCCCGGGGCACTGATACTGTTGCAAGGCGGATTGAAGATCCCAATCAGCAGGATCTCCAATGCATCTATCCTGGATGATTCATGTGCAACGGCAAACCAGAAATGTATGTCAGGATAATAACAATCCACAAATAATTTCAATTTTGGCTTGGGATGACTGATATGTTCAAGAAAACGATTTCGCAAACTGCGACACCTGCTCTTCACTTGACCAGCGTATAGGATCGTATAATCATTCAGAGCGTTGATCGCATCCTTGGGAGGAGAGGCGCATATCAAGTATACACCGCGAGCGCTTTCAGGCAGAAGATGCGATTGGTTCGGATCGAACTCAATTTTCCTCCAGGACAACTCCTTCCCTACATTTCTCAGTTCATCCCATAGCCTTCTCTCAGGTGACCATCCTGTATTCAGGGATCGGGTGGACGGGTTCATGAAACCGTCCTGCTTGAGAACATCTTGAGTGTACGGACAGTCTCACTTATTCCGTGTGTGGCGTATTCCACGTCGGCGCAGGTAGTGGCACGGCCGAGGGCGATACGCAGGGTGGCGTAAGCCTGTTCATCGCTCATCCCGATGGCTCGCAGAACGTACGAAGACTCAGGGGTGCCGGAATGGCATGCCGAAGCGGCAGAAAGATCGAAGTCGGGCAGGCGGGCGATCAGAGCATCGGCGTCAATTCCGTCGAAGGTCAAGGAGCTGGCGCCGGGCAAGCGGCTGTCGAGCGCGCCGTTCACGGTGACCCCTTCAACCCGGTTCCGTAGCAGGAACTCGAACCGGTCGCGCAGGGCGGCGAGCCGCGAGGCGTCGTCGGGCAGACGTTCCGCGGCGATGCGGGCGGCCTCTCCGAAGCCGGCAATGGCGGCGGTGTTGGACGTGCCCGGACGCAGGCCGCGTTCATGGCCGCCGCCGAAGTAGAGCGGAGCGATGGGGGCGCGTGCGGGACCGCCGCATACCCACAGGGCGCCGACACCCTTGGGGCTGTAGCACTTGTGGGCGTTGAACGAAGCAAAGTCGAGCCCAAGAGCTTCAACGTCGAACGGAATCTTCCCGAACGCCTGGGTTGCGTCGCTGTGCACCAGTGCGCCGTGCTCATGGGCGAGGCGGACCGCGGCGGCAAGCGGCTGGACGGTGCCGGTCTCGTTGTTGGCGGCCTGGATGGAGAACAGCAACGTATCGTCCCCAAGGGTCGTTGCAAGCGCATCCAGATCGACCATGCCGTCCCGCTGCACCGGAGCGATGGCGAGCTTGAATCCGCGTTTCCCCAGATGCCGGCACGGTTCGAGTACGGAGGGGTGCTCGATCCCGAGCGTGACGATGCGCCGGCGCGACTCGCCGCGCTCCTCGGCCGCCGCGGCGACGCCCAGGATGGCCAGATTGTTGCTCTCGGTGGCGCCGCTCGTGAAGACGATCTCCTCGGGCAATGCGCCGATCGCGTCGGCGACCTGCTCGCGTGCCTCTTCGACGTAACGGGCAGCGCATCGCCCGGCTTGGTGGGAGCTCGACGGGTTGGCGAAGTCATGTGCCATCACTCGTTGCATCAGGGCGATGACGGCGGGGTCGCATGGGGTCGAGGCTCCGTGATCAAGATAGACCCGCGCCGATGGCGTCGGCGCGTCTTGCGGGCTGCTGGTGGTCCGCTCGTTGGGCACGACAGGGGCGTCGATCACAGGTGACAGATCAAGCATCCGTCTTCTCCGTCGTCGTCCGGCTCCGCGAATCCGAACGCCTGGGCGAGGTTGCGGGGTCGCCGCCGCGCCGCCAGCCGTTCGATGCGCTCGCGCTCGCGCCGCTCGGGCCTTTCGAGATCGACCAGGCTCTCGCTCTGTGCCCAAGTGTAGCCCTGTTCCACCTTCTCGTACCCCTTGGCGAGCTCGAAGAGGTCCGGATGGCGCTCACGCAGCCGCACCCACTCGCCTTTCTGCTGGAAGGAGCAGAAGTAGCAACCCGAGCGGGAACGCCACTCGTAGTAGCTCGGCAGGCCCACGCCGCTCTCATCCAGGATGCGCATCACCGCGGCCTTGTCGATACCGTCCTCCTTGAACGGGAAGACGGCGCGGATGTTCTCCTTGGTCGAGACGTAGCCGCTACGCCGCTCGTCGGCGCGCAGACCGACATAGAGCAACGTGGGGTCATCGCCGACATGACGCTCGAACGGCTCGATCTTCAATTGGCGCGTACACCAGCGTTGCTTCGGCGAGGGCAGGAATCCCCCGTAGAGCTTCAGGTAGTGGTCGAAGCCTCGCTCGCCATGACGCGAGGAAAGCCGCTCTATGGGCTGCTCCAGACAGGCTTCGATGCGGGCCAGATATTCGTAGGTTTCGGGCAGCTCCTTGTGGGTATCGCAGAAGACGTACTCGAAGCGACGCTCGGGATGGCGGTGGCGCAGGTAGAGGGCCAGCGCGGTGCTGTCCTTGCCGCCCGAGAGCATGACGACATGGCGCGTGGCGTTTGCGTTCATCCCTTCCCTCCTGCATCTCGCCGGCTCCGGTTCCGCTATTGTCCGGCAACAGGTCACACGCCGCCAGGGCCAAGACCATCCACTGTGAACGCGGAATCCAGCCCACTGCGTTGCGCCGCCCGTTGCAACTTCCGTGTCAGACTCGCCACGGGCGTGCATGCCTCACCGGAGCAGGCGACCACGGCCCGGCGCTCGCCCGCTCCGGGTTCCAGCAGGCCGAGGTTCGACATCCCTGCCCGCGGCATGGGCCAGCGTTGGAGTTGACCCGACTTCGTGGACACACTTGACACTGCGGGGAAGAAGCATCCACCATGCCGGAGGCGAGACCTCCTCCCGCTCCTACGGGGGCAGGCTCCGACGGCTTTCCGGTGCCAGATGGTCAATACCGCCGTCCTGCACGCACAAGCTATCCACCCGCGCGAAACCATCCCCTTGTGCGCTAGCGGACAAAGACTCAGGCCGTTCTTCCGAACGGGAATATCTTGTCATTCACCGCCAACGCACGATCCCGCGCGAAGGAGCCGTCCGGTTCCGCTGCATCAGGACGGCTCCATGTCTCCACCCTTCTCCCGGCGCAGGCCAACGAAGCCGGCTGCTCCGATTCGTTCGCGGACGGCGGGGATCCGGGTCGGTGCTCGGCCGGACAGAAAAGTATCCAGCCGGTCGATTCGGCAATGACACGGGTATGAACTCCGGCGATCCGTGGCAGCGTTTCCAGAGGCTCAGGGTCTGGACAGACAAACACCGCCGCGCTCCGCACAAGCCGTTGCTGGCTTTATGGGCCATCGGACGCTGTCTCAGGAACGAACCTCGACTGGCACACTTCGAGCTCGTAGACCGCGAGCTCACCCGGCTGCTACGACGTTTCGGCCCACATCGCAAAGTGATCCACACGGAGTTTCCGTTCTGGCGAATGAGCAACGACGACGTGTGGGAGGTCGAACGTCCGCATCTCGTGAACACCACGTCAAAAGGAGACGCGCACAAATCCAGCCTGATGAAGCACGACATTCACGGCGGTCTGTTGGAAGCCGACTACGAAATGCTGAGGAATGATCCCGAATTGGCGTGGCGCGTCGCCAAATCACTTGCAGAAGCACACTTTCCCGGTACGCTTCACGACGACATCTTTCGATCGGTGGGCATCGAAATCGGCGCCCTCGACCATAGCGATTCGGAACCGCGCCACTTCCCCGATCAAGTAAGGGAGAGCGATGCCTTCGTGGAATACCGCCGCCGCAGGCGCGACTCCACGTTCAGCAAGGCGGTACTCGATGCCTACGACAGCCAGTGCGCAGTGTGCGAGTTTGCGGTTCGCGTCGAAGACACGCCGGTAGCGCTCGATGCCGCCCACATCAAGTGGCATCGAGCCGCAGGGCCTCCCGAGATTCCCAACGGACTCGCTCTTTGCGCGCTTCACCACAGGCTTTTCGATTATGGCGTCTTTACGATGCTGGACAATCTCGAGATCCGTGTGCTCCGAAACGCAGGGGGTCACGGTTTCCCGGAATCGCTGGGGAAATTCGATGGGAAATTCATGAGGACTCCTTCTCGCCGGGAGCACTGGCCGGCGGCCAAATACCTCCGCTGGCATCGCAGCGAGGTGTTCAAATCCCACGAAGAGTATCTGTGACTGAAACGATCCTGGTGTTTCGCCGCGATGCAGTAGAAACCGCCTTGGACGAGCAACGCCTGGTACATGCTGTACTCGGGCGGGAAGCCCTTGATGCCGAGGCGCTTCTGGTGGCCGTCGAAGACCATCCGTTCCAGGAGGTTGCGGCGTGCCCGCGCGGCGGAAGTCGACAGAACCGCCCGGTTCAGGAGCTCGTTCCGCAGCGGTGGTGCCTTCGCGTACATCCCGTCGCACACCATTGAAAGAAGGGCCTGCAACTCGCGGGGGCGCTTCGGATGGGGGGTGCACCTTCGCCCCTGGAAGAACCAGGACGAAGCGCCCGGGTCGAGCACGTGGCCAAGCAGCCCGAGGGTGTGGCCGGCGGTGCGCTCGAAACGGCCGCGTGCATCGGCGATGCGCGCCACGACCTCCTGCCGCGCCACCGGATCGCCTTCCAGCTCGGGCAGGTTCTCGCTCACCCACTCCCAGCATTCGAGTTCGTCGAGCGCTTCGCCGAGCGGCGCGGCGGCGTGCGGCGCCGCCACCAGAACCGGCTTGGCGGTCTTCAGCGCCCGGCTGATCTCACGCGCCCGCTTGTCCCGCGCCTTCTCGTCGAGCGATACGTCCACCAGAAAGAGCACGAACCCATCGGCATGGGTCGATTCATGCAACGCACGATCGATCGAGCCCGCATCGGTCGCCGCCAACCGCGGCTCGAAGAAGCGCAGCGTGCCGGTCTTGACGTAGTGCGCGCGTGCGACCAGGGGGCGCGGTCGGCCGGCCCGCAGCAGCCGCCGGTGCAGCGGCGCGTCGCGCTCCGGCGCCCTCGGCAACGTAGTCTCCGAAGCCCGAGTGCAGCACCCCGATGAACAGGAACGGCTTCTCGCTACGCGCCGCCGCTTCGGCGATCTGTTGCAACAGGAAGACATCCTCGCCGGGCTCCCGGGCCGCATGTTCGAGGTACTTCCCGAGCTCGTCCACGATCAGCACGAGACCGCCCGGAGAGCCAGCGGCAGCCTTGGCGAGCAGTTCGACACCGGCGGCGGTTCCTCCGGCGGCGGGAGCCTTGAGCAACCGGCGTGCCCGCCCGGCGAGGGTGCGATCCGCCACGCCGCTGTCGAGCAGCGCGTTCAGGACCGCCGGCAGGAGCGGCGCGCGCTCGGCCTGCACCAGCAACGGGCGCAACGGCATCGTTCCGTGCAGGTGGCGTTCCCGCAGCTCGCGGGCCTGCGGGTGCCCGGGCTGCGTGGTGGCGAGCATGTCGGTCAGAAACAGGGCGAAGGCGGACTTGCCGGTTCCGTACGGGCCGGTCAGCGTCCAGGCGCGCGTACCGCCGGGCCGTTCGATCTCCCCCCAGGATCTGACCGGCGATCCCCAGCAGGGCCGGGGTCGCGAGGTAGTCGCCAGGGTCGTGCGGCGCGCTCCAATCGTGCGGCAGATGCACCGATCGGTGGAAGCGCCCGCGGACCCGCACGAATTGGGCCAGCGGCGCCGCCGCCCGCGGTTTGCCCCGATTCATGCCCGAGCCATCTCGTAGTATTTTGTGAGAAATTCCAATGGATTACGTTCAACGTCACGCAAGACGAGCCGCTGTCCGGCGGTCTCGTCGTAGCGCAGCCCGCCATCGGCGGGCAGGCGCTCCAGAATTTCGACCAAGTCCCGGTCTCCGAGCTTGAAGGCGGCTCCCGGGCTGCCCGGATCGAACAGTATGCGCTCCAGGGCCAGGGTCTCCTGATCGGGCGCACTGCGCCGCCAGAAGTCGGCCAGTGCGAACGCCAGCACTGCGTCGGGCAGGCTGTGCCGCGGCCCTCGCTCGAAGGCGTAGCGTCCCGTACCGGCGCGTCGGATCAGGCCGAGCTCGGCCAGCGGGCAATCGAAGCTGTCTTCGAGCGGCCGGCGGCGGTCGTCGCGCGCCGGCAGGTAGGTGCGCAAAAAGACGTCCACGTCACGCCTGATCGACTGGATCGAGCTGCGGTTCGTGCGGCTTTCGTGCGCACAACGCAACAGCCAGCGCGCGAGGTCGTCGCGCGTGAAGACGCTCTCGCCCCAGCGCGTGAACGCCAAGTGCCACGTGGAGGCGGGGTACGGCCGGGAAGCGAGCTGCCAGTGGAGCAGCCAGAGGGTGCCCGGATCTTCCAGGTAGGGGTCCGCCCCTTCGTGGACGCGGCGTGACGTCCGCCCCGAGGCGGCAGGAGACACGGCAGGAGACACGGCAGGAGACGCAGCGCCGAAAAGGAATTCGCCGAGCGGAGTGAGCACACCGCGCCGGCCGCGCATCTCGAGCAGTCCAAGCGCCTCGCACCAGAAGCGGATCGAGGCGACCATGTTCTTCCCGACGCCCAGCCGCACCAGGGCATCCGGTTGCAGGAACGCTTCGGGGTCCTCGCGTACCGCTCCGACGCCCTTGGGCAGCCAGGCGTAGCGGAAGGGGAAGGTCTGATGGCCGGAGAAGGCGTAACGCGGTGTTTCTCCCCGCCACAACGAGGCTTGCAGCGGAATCGACCCGGATGCGGCCGGAGTCGATTCGGTTGCGGAGCGGGTGTGGAGGTCCACCAGTCTCCTCCTGCGGGACGACTCTCGACGATGCATGACGACCCGGACCGGGAGGCGATCCGGGCGTCGTTCGGAGCAGGCCGACGATTGAAGACAGTGTACACCGGCAGGGACCGGCAATGGCACGGTGGATTGGTCCCGACCTTTGCAGGCGCGCGGCGCCGGCGTGGAAGAACGTATTCGCCGAATGGATCGGCGCCTCCCTGTACGTCGTCACCCAGTGTCGAAGAAATCGGCCCGGTGGGCGCAGGCGGTGGTGGACGGACGGTTCGAGATGCGGGAGGACGGCGAGGGGTTCGAGGTCGATTGAGCCGTAATCGGCGAGTGTCCGATCCCGACATCCGGGACCGATACATCGACGGCGTGCCGAAGGTGGATGAAGGGGACGCCCGGAGCAGATTTCGGCAAATCCTACTCGGCGGATCGGAGCAACGCCTCTTTCACGACGGTGACGATTTCGTCGCTCACGGCATTCAGGACCCACAGCAACACCGCTCCGACAACGGTCAGCACGACGACCGCCGCGTAAATTCTATGGCTGATCCGGTCCAGTTTCTTCTCGTGCTCTTTATTCTGCTTGGTCAGCATCTCGACGGACTGCGACAGGCTGCCGACCGTTTTCTGGAGCTCCATGAGCATCTGGAGCGACCAGCTCCAGTCGGTGAGCGGCGGCGGGGGCGTCTGGGGGAATTCCCTCGGCGGATCCTTGTCCTCACTCCGCCGGCCTGGCCTGTCGTCAACCGCCATTACCGCTTTCCCAATGGGTTTGGATCCAATCCCATACGTCCACCGACTGCATGCCGAAGTACGATGAAATACGGAACACCACGACGCTTGAGATACCACCCGGCGTCACCGCCAGCTTCTCCGACAGTGCCTGGGCAGTCAGGCCATCAGTCGAAACCAGCCACTGATCCTCGGCCAACGGGAAATGTCGATCCGGGTACAGGGAACGGATATTGTCCGCAACCGGTCGGCCGTCAGGTCCGGTGACAAGCACAGCGAAGATCGACATGCTGTTTCCTCCGAACCTGAAGTGTAGCCTATCCGGCGGCTCTGGAACGACATCCGGAGCCCGAGTCGTGCAGGCGATCACAGACTCCCGCCATGCAGCCCATGTAGTCGGTGCCTGCCATCTCTGCATTATGGGGGACTCGACAGCCCTGTCCACTCCCGGCAAGCTTCGGGACCATGGCTCCTTCGGCCTCGGGACGGCCGGACGGGAGAACCACGTCACTCAACCGCCGCCAACGGCAGGAGGTGGACAGTGGCAGCAATCATCGGCAAGGCGGTTCCGCCGCAACGGCAGCGGGTGCTCGATGCGCTCGCGCTTCGTGAGCCGGACCGGGTGCCGGTCGGGCTGTGGGGCACCATCGAGGGCTACCAGAACCTCCGGCGCGGGATCGGCATGGACTACAAGGCCGATCCGAAGGACTACCGGACCGGCTCCACCACCTGGACCACCGACGTGAGCTTCGAGCTCGACCTCGCCACCAGGCTGGACCTCGACTTCGTCCGGATCTCGGCCGGCGCCCCCGGCGGCTCGCCGGGCTTCCGCCCCATCAAGTTCGAGGAAGTGCCCTTCGACATGGGAATTCCGCCCCCGGACGTCGAGATCAACGTCGATGAATGGGGGGTCATCCGCAAGTGGACCCCGCATGAGCAGGGCGGCTACTACGAGATGATCGGCTACCCGCTCTTCCACGCCACCAGCGCGCCGCTCGAAGAGGGCCTGCGCGAGCTGGAGGCGTATCCCTGGCCCGACCCCTACGACACGTCCGTGTTCGACGACGCCCCGATCCCGGGGATGACCCTGCGCGAGTACTGCAAGTTCATCCGCGAGGAGACGCCGTTCGCGCTGATGGGCCAGGGCGGGCGCGGGGGCCTGTTCGAGCAGGCGAAGTACATGGTGGGCTACGCCAAGATCTTCTCCGACTTCATCGAATCGCCGGAGTTTCTCGATGCGATGCTGCACAAGCTGGTCGACATCGAGGTCGGCTTCAACAAGGCGGTCATCGACGAGTGCGGCGAGTACTTCGACTGGATCCGGCTGAGCCCCGAGGATCTGGCGAGCGAGAAGACCGCATTCCTCTCCCTGCCGATGTTCGAGCGCCAGCTCCTCCCGCACTACAAGCGCTGCTTCAGCGAGATCAAGGCGCACTTCCTGAAGAAGAACCCGAACGGGAAGCTCCAGTTCCACTCCTGCGGCGCGATCCCGGAGCCCTTCATGCGCGGGCTCGTCGATTCCTGCATCGACGGCTACGACAGCCTGCCCCCGAAGGTGGCGCGGCATTCGAACCCGGCCGCGAAGAAGCGCCAGCTCGGCCGGGAGATGTTCTTCTACGGCGGCATCGACGTGCAGGAGACCCTGCCCTGGGGCTCGGTGGAGGACGTGCGGAACGAGGTGCGCCAGCGCATCTGGGAGATGGGCCACGGCGGCGGCTACCTGCTCAGCTCCTCGCACCGGCTGGAGCACGACGTCCCGATCGAGAACACCCTGGCGATGATCGAGGAGTGCAGGGAGTACGGGGTCTATCCGCTGCCCGCGGAGCCGCCGCCCGGGGCGGACACCGGCGAGGGCTACGAGCCCTGGACCGGGGACCGGAAGAAGAGGCGCAAGCGCCGCCCGAAGCCGGAGGCCGTGGAGAGCTGATCGACAAGGATCGAGCTCGAGTTTCGGGATTCGCCGACCGAAATGGATTCCCGCTTTCGCGGGAATGACGGCCAGACGGCCACGGCCGGCGTAAAAGTAACGTGTCTCGCTGAAATGACGTCATTCCCGCGAAAGCGGGAATCCATCGCCTGATTCAAGGTATTTTGAATCCCGAAACTTGAGGATCGAGGAAGGAGACATGCCTCTCATCATCGACACCGAGCAGGACTTCGACATCGAGGATTTGCAGTACGACATCGAAGACTCCCGCGAGACCGACCGGTGGAACGATGCGCCGCCGGAGATCAAGGAGCTGTTCCACGAGATCGAGTGGAACATCATCGACGGCGAGCACGAGGACACCGTCGGCCTCATCCATCCGGCGCTCGACGCGGAGGTCACCGCCCGGACCCTGATCGCCGGCCCGATGGCCACCGGCATCGCCGAGGTCGGACGCCGCTTCAAGATGGACGAGTACTTCCTGCCCGAGGTGATGATGTCGGCGAAGTGCATGCACGCCGCGCTCGCGGTCCTGAAGCCGCTCATCGTCGCGGAGAAGACCGAGGAGATCGGCACCGTCGTCGTGGGCACGGTGCAGGGCGATCTGCACGACATCGGCAAGAAGATCGTGGCGATGATGCTCGAAGCGGCGGGCTTCACGGTGATCGACCTCGGGGTCACGGTGCCGCCGGAGGACTTCATCGCCGCCATCCGCGAGCACCGGCCCCAGATCGTCGGCTTCTCCGCCCTGCTCACCACCACGATGAACATGCAGTGGGAGACCCTGAAGCTCATCAAGGCGGAGGGGTTGCGCGAGGACGTGAAGGTGTTCGTCGGCGGCGCCCCGATCAGCCAGGCGTGGTGCGACAAGATCGGGGCCGACGCCTACGCCGCGGACGCCCTGATCGCGGTGGACAAGGCGCGGGCGTGCATGAACGAGTTCGTCTCCTGGAAGGGCGGCGACCCCGCCCTGCACGCGGCGATGCTGGCGATGGACGCCGAGCGCGAGGCGGCGAAGTTCGAGCAGCAGGCCGCCGCGGCGGGGGCGGGCTGAACCTGCCCGTGACGCGCCCCCCGAGGCACGGGATTTCGACGAGGATTGACCCCCGACATGCCCGCCACCCGACTGCCGCCCGCTGTTCTCGCGCCCGCCTCGGTCGCGGGGGTCTGGCTTGTGCTCGGCCTGGCCGGGATCACCGGCGCCGGCTGGGGGTACGGGCTGTTCTTCGCATCGGTGCTGCTGCTGGCCGGTGCGGCCGCCGCGCTCGCGCTCCTGGCCCTGACCCGCGCATTCGACACCGCCACGCTCCGCGGCAGCGCGACCTGGCTGGGGCTGATGGGCGTGTGGGCCTACGCCTGGGCCGTCGCCGCGCTGGCCGGCCACTACACCCACGAGGCGATCGCCGGGCGGATGGAGTTGCGCTGGATCCTGTTCGGCCCCGCGGTGCTGGCCGCCCTGGTGGTGCTGGACGTGGGGCTCTACCGGGTGCTCGTGGGCAGGAACCTGCCGGCGTGGAGCCGCTACCGCGGGGTGATCCGCCGCGAGCTGGCGAACCCGGGGGCGATGCGCCGGACCCTCGTCGACGACGTGCTGCTCCACCGCACGCTGCTCTCGGTGAGCGGCTTCCGGTGGCTCAAGCACACCCTCATCTTCTGGGGCTTCGCGCTCATGTTCGCGACCGAGCTGCTCGCGGTGGTGGTGCGCGAGGGATTCCCCGCGTTCGGCTGGACCGACCTGTGGGAGATCCGGTCGCATCCGGTGCGGCTCGCGTTCGACTTCGTCTACGACTTCACCGGGCTGATGGTGCTCACGGGCTGCGCCCTGGCGATCGGCTGGCGCATCAAGGTCCACGGGACGGAGGAGCAGAAGTTCACCGATACGCCCACCGCGGTGTTCCTGTTCCTGGTGGTGCTGAGCGGCTTCGTGGTCGAGGGGATGCGCATCGCCGCCGACCCCGACCCGCTGCACGCGGTCTCCTTCGCCGGCAGCGTCTTCGCGCACCTCGTCCCGGGCGCCGCCGGGCCGGGGTCGGCGCTCTACGACGGGCTGTGGCTGGTGCACGTCCTCGGCTCGTGCGCGTTCATCGCCTACGTGCCGGCGCACCGGCTGGTGCACTCGTGCGCGACCCCGATGGGGCGGCTCATGCACTCGCAACGCGAGCTGCTCGCGGCGAAGAAGAACGCGGTGCTCGCCGGCCTGATGGCGCGGCGCACATGACGTTCCGGAACGAAGGCGGCGTCCCCGATGTTCCGGAGGGGAAGGGGTAGACGTTCGAGGCTGGTACCCTCCCCGGCTCGCGGCGCAGGAAGGATGGGCGAGGAAGCGGCCCGCCTTCGTGCGGCGGCACGAAGGAGCCGTACGACCGCCATGCGGAGCAGAACCGGGAGGATGGGCGCGGGAGCTCCCGTTTTCTTGCGGCGGGGCGAAGAAGCCGGACGCCGTCGAGCGGAACAGGCCGGGAAGGTGGTTGGGTGAGCCCCCGTCTTCCCGCGGCGGGAGGGATGATCGACGAGGGACGTGACGACCATGGCCACCAACGTCATCGCAATTTTCGGAAAGACCTGCAGCGGCAAATCCGACGTGGCGCGCGAGCTCTCGCGCCTGACCGGCAACAAGGTCAAGCATCCCGGCGAGATGGTCACGACGCGCGCGCGGATGGCCGGCCTCGCCACCGGCAAGGACGTGGCGGACGAATGGCATCGCGCCGTGGACGGGGACACGGTGAAGGCGGTGGATGCGCTCTCCGGCCTCGGCGAGCTGTGGATCGTCGAGAGCGGGATGCTCGATGCCGTGCTCGGGCCCAGGGACGACGTGTTCTGGGTCGCGCTCCATGCCCGCGAGGACGCGCGGGAGGTGCGCTGGCACAAGCGCAGGGAGGAGATGGGCGGACGCTCGCGCCAGATCGGCGACAGCGTCGCGCAGCGCGACGCCGACGACGCGGCGCTGCGCGAGCGGCTTTACGGCGCGGCGGCGGGCGGCGTCGAGCCCGCGCTCGTCATCGACACCAGCGACAAGCCCCCCGGGGAGTGCGCGGCCGAAATACTCGCGGCGTTCCAGAGCGAGACCGGGGTCGCCCTCTCCGTCGCCCGGGCGGAGATGGACAAGGGCGCCAGCCGCGGCATCCGGCCCGGCCCCTCGCGCGGCGTCATCCGCTCGTACACCCCGCAACGCCCGCCCTTCGGCGGCTACATCACCGACGACACGAGCGGCAGGGATCTCTACGTGCACAAGTCCGCGGTGGCGGACGCCGGCATCGCATCGCTCGAAGCCGGGCAGACGGTGACCTACGACATCGTCGAGGACGGCTTCGGGGGATTCAAGGCATCCAAGCTCGCGGTGGCGGGGTGAGAGGGTGGGGGAACGGACGCGCTCTGCCGATGGCTCAAGCCCTGGGCGGCCCCGGCCATCCGCCACGGCAAGGACCTGACGTGCCGACCCTCGGCCAGGTCATGCGATCGGAGATCGGGGAGGAGCGCTTCCGCGCGACCGATGCCGGCGTATTCGCCCTTCGCGATGAGCGGGTGGCCGCGATCAAGCTCGCGACCGGCGCTCCCTGCGCCGGCCACGGCGCGATGTTCGCACCCTGGCCCGGACCGGAAGCGGGCGTCGAGCGCTGGTACCTGCTCGAAAGCGGCCGGGCGGTCGGGCTCGCGGACGCCGGGACCGCAACGCCCCGCCTGCACCTGTGCGACGCCGGCTCCAGGACGGATTGAATGAGCCACGGGCGCAAAGTGGACCGCCCGCATTCCCCGCAGCGCGGACCGTACCCGGTGATGGTCGAGGAGGGACGCGCGTACCGCTGGTGTAGCTGCGGGCTCAGCGCGGACCAGCCCTGGTGCGACGACTCGCACGCGGGCACCGGCTTCGAGCCGATCGAGTTCGTCGCCCCGATCTCGGCCGAGTTCTACATGTGCGGTTGCAAGGGCTCGGACAACAAGCCCTACTGCTTCGGCAACTGCACCGGCCACGCGGCCCGGGCGAAGGATCGGTGATACACCCGGCGCCGCCACGCCCGATCGAGCCGGCGTGCGCATGAACCGGGGCGACACCATCTTCGAAGTGGTCGTGCGCCACAACGCGGTGCAGGCGATCCGCCGTGCGCCGCGCACACCGGATGCGCACGTCCCCGGGTCGAACCTCGAAGTCACCTCCGAGCTCGCCCGCAACCACCGGCTGCACGGCTGCATCGACGGCTGCTACCGGTTCGACGACCCCGAGCGCGCCCGGAGCTTCGCGGTGCTGGCGCTGGATTTCGTCAAACGCATGATCGAGAAGCGGATCGAGCAGATCGAGTCCCTCGACACCGGAGCGGAGTTCGAGGCGCCGGAGAGCCCGGTCACTTGAGCAGCGACCGTGTTCCTGCGGCCGACACGAGGCGGAAGGCCGGCCCTTGGACACGGTGGCCATGCCTTCGCCCGCACTCTCCTTCGGCCGGGGCTTCAGCAGGCCGTCTTCTGCATCGCAGGCGTGGTGCTGGCCTCGGTCATCGTGACGTGGTGCTGGCCGCGATCCACGATCGCGCCACTGGGCGGCCCTGTGGGCGCGCGCTGCGGCGACGGCGCCCGGAGCGCCCCGGACAACCGGCGTCCTCCGGTCTTCAAGCTCTCCGGTCTTCAAGCCCTCTGATCTTCAAGCGTGGAGGCTCGCGAACGGCAGCGGCAACCGCACCCCGAATCGTTTCTGCCCCGGATGGTTTCTGCTTCATTCAGAGGGACCCACCGTCGCGAATCATGCCGGCCGCGCCCTGACCCCAACCCATTGAGGGAGGCGACTTCGAGACTCAAGTTTCGGGATTCGCTGACCGAAATGGATTCCCGCTTTCGCGGGAATGACGGCCAGCGTAAAAGTAACGTGTCTCGCTGAAATGACGTCATTCCCGCGAAAGCGGGAATCCATCGCCTGATTCAAGGTATTTTGAATCCCGAAACTTGAGTTCGAGAGACGATACGGCAACTTGACGGGTCGATTCATACCAGGAGTACCATGCACGGACGATCGCCATCGGCCGGACGGCTTCCGGGCCTGAACCTGCGCCGGACCGGCCGGTGACGCCCGGACCGGCGCGGACAAACGGTCCGCGCGCGAGCCCGCCGACGGCGGCCGTGCCGAAGCTCCCCGTCGGCGGGTCGGCCACGACGATGCCGGCGGGGCGCATCGGCCGCCCGGATATCGTGACCGCCCGCGTGGCGCGGGAGCGGGGACGGCCGATCGGCCGTCCCGCACGTTCGACACCATGAAGTCTTCAGAAGACGGAGGAGGAAGAAGTGAAGCAGATTCCATTCGACATGCAACGCCGGGAATTCCTCGCCACCCTCGCGGCCCTGTCCGCGGCCGGGGCGGCCACCGCCACCTGGAGCTTCGGCGCTTCCGCCGAGAGCATGGGAGGGACGTTGCGCGTCAGCGTCAACCGGGCTCCCGGCAAGCTCAACCCGCTGCTGCATCGGCTGAATTCCGAGTACCTGCTCGGCGAGCTCATGTACAGCGGACTCACCCGGCTCGGCTCGGGCATGGAGATCGTGCCCGATCTGGCCGAGAGCTGGACCGCCGACGACGCCCTCACGGAATGGAGCTTCAAGCTCCGCGCGGGTGCGCGCTTCCACGACGGGCAGCCGGTGACCGCGGACGACGTGGCCGCTTCGCTGACCGCGGTGCTGGACAAGAACACCGGCTCGCCGGGCCGGCGCAACCTCGGCCCCATCGAAAGCGTCGCCGCCGCATCGAGCGATACGGTGTCGATCAGAACCTCGGTGGGCTACGGCGACCTGCCCAGCGCGCTCGCCTACTCCACCGCGAAGATCGCTCCGGCCGACGTCGTGAGGAACGATCTCGGCCGCCTCAGCCGGGAAGCCATCGGCTCGGGTCCTTTCAAGCTGGTGGGCTACGAGCCGGACCGCCTCATCGTGGTGGAGAAGAACCCGGACTACTTCATCGAAGGACTGCCGCATCTCGACCGGGTGGAGGTCATGGTGTTTCCGGACTCCGCGGCGGAGATGGCGGCCCTCGTCGCCGGCGAGATCGACATCGCGCTCGAAGTTCCGCCGGCGGACTTCAAGCGGGTCGGCGCGACCGCCGGCGTCACCGCGCTGCGGACCCCGTCCGGACGCTTCATCGACGTGGTCATGGCCAACGACCGCAAGCCCTTCAGCGATCCCAGGGTGCGCGAGGCGCTCTCCCTCACCCTGGACCGCCAGGCCATGATCGATCTGGTGGCCGACGGATACGGGACCCCCGGCAACGACACGCCGATCAACTCCGCGTACCGCTATTACGCCGAAGCGCCCCAGAAGATGCCCGACGTCGCCCGGGCCAGGGCGCTGCTCGCGGAGGCCGGATACCCCGACGGCATCGATCTGACCATGGTCGCCTCCGTGAAGCCCGATTACCGCAAGACCCTGGCCGTCACCATCCGGGAGATGGCCAAGGCGGCAGGGTTCCGCATCGAGGTGGAGACCATGGCCCACGCCACCTATCTGAAGCAGGTCTGGAAGAAGGGCGATTTCTACGTCGGCTTCTACAACATGCAGCCGACCGAGGACGCCCTGTTCAAGCTGCTGTTCACGTCGGACGCGGCCTGGAACGAGACGCGCTGGAACCACGCCGGGTTCGACGAGCTGGTCGAGGCCGCGCGGACCACGACCGATCCCGGGCAGCGCGCCAGGCTCTACGCGGACGCGCAGAGCCTGATGCGCGAGGAGCTTCCCGTCCTCGTGCCGGTGTTCTTCGACCTGCTGGCCGCCCACCGGGACTACGTGCAGGGGTATCGCCTGCATCCGCGAGGGGCGACCTTCAGCCTGGAGAAGGTCTCGCTCGGCCCCGGCGCACCGGCACGCTGAGCGCGCCGCCGAAGCGGCGCCGCGCCCGAGGCGGGCGGCCCCCACGGCCCTCCGCCTCGGCCGGCGCCACCGGACCGGCGACCGCCGGCGATGTCACCCCTCTATCTTGCAAGGCGCCTCGTCCACCTGCTGGTGACGGCGCTGGTGGTGTCGGTGCTGGTGTTCGGGATCACGCAGATCCTGCCCGCCAACGCCGCCACCATGCTGCTCGGGGAGTTCGCGACTCCGGAGAGCCTCGCGGCCCTCGAAGCGAAGCTCGGGCTCGACCGGCCGGCCTGGGTCCAGTACCTCGACTGGATGGGCGGGGTCCTCGGCGGAGACCTCGGCACCTCGCTGCGCACCGATCTGCCGGTCGCGCCGACGGTGTTCGAGGCACTGGGCCGGTCCCTGGTGCTGGCCGCGCTGGCCTTGGCCGGGGTGGTGATCATCGCGATCCCCCTCGGGGTCCTGGCCGCGACCAGGCGCGGCGGCTTCACCGACCTCGGGGTGAGCCTCGGCTCCTACGCCGGGATCTCCCTGCCCGAATTCGTGCTGGCCACCATGCTGCTGGTCTGGCTGACCCGGCCCGGGATCGGCCTGTTCCCGGCCAGCGGCTACGTGCCCATCACCGAGGATCCGTTGCGCGCCCTGTGGCATCTGGCGCTCCCGGCCATCACCCTGGCCATCGTCCTGACCGCGCACGTGATGCGGATGGTGCGCTCGGAGATGGTGGACACCCTGCACGCGGATTTCGTGCTCGCCGCCCGCCTGCGCGGGCTGTCCCGGGGCACCGTGCTGATGCGCCACGCGCTCCGGAACTCCCTGCTGCCGACCATCACGGTGCTGGCCCTGGACGTGGGCTACCTCATCGGGGGCATCATCGTGGTCGAGGAGATCTTCGCGTTCCCCGGGGTAGGGCGGCTGCTGATCGTCGCCGTGCAGGAGCGCGACCTGCCGATGATCCAGGCCGGCGCCCTGGTGATGGCGTTCACCTACACCCTGGCCAATCTGGCGGCGGATCTGGCCTACGTCTGTCTCGACCGGCGGATCCAGTATGGGTAACGTGGTCCGGCGGCTCGTGTCCCAGCCCCAGGGCGCGGTCGGGAGCGTGCTGCTGGCGGTGCTCGCCGCCGCCGTCGCCTTCGGCCCGGTGCTGGCGCCCTACGATCCCGAGAGCTTCCACCCGTCCAGCCGGCTCATCGGCCCGAACGAGGCGTTCTGGCTCGGCACGGACCACTTCGGCCGCGACATCTTCAGCCGGCTCCTCTGGGGCGCGCGGACCACGGTGCTGCTCAGCCTGCTGGCCACCGCCATCGGCGCTCTGGCGGGCAGCGCGCTCGGGATCCTTTCCGGCTACGCCGGGGGCTGGGCCGACGAGCTCCTGATGCGGTTCGTGGACGCGATGATGGCCATCCCGAGCCTGCTGTTCGCACTGCTCATCGTCACCGTGCTCGGGCCGAGCGGCGTCAACGCGGTGATCGCCATCGGCATCGCATTCGCCCCGGGCATCGCCCGGGTGGCGCGCAGTGTGACCCTCTCGGTACGCACCAGCGACTACGTGGCCGCGGCCGTCGCCCGCGGCGAATCGGCCGGCTGGATCATGGCGCGGGAGGTGCTTCCCAACGTGCTCGCCCCGGTCATCGTCGAGGCGACGATCCGGGTGGCCTTCGCGATCATGCTGCTCGCGACCCTGAGCTTCCTGGGCCTCGGCTCCCAGCCGCCGGCGCCGGAATGGGGGCTGATGATCTCCGACGCCCGCGGGTTCATGTTCCGTAGCGCCTGGACGATCTTCTGGCCGGGACTCGCCATCGCCATGGTCGCGGTCACCTTCAACCTGCTCGGGGACGCCCTGCGCGACGCCCTGAACCCCCGGGCCGCGAGAGCGGGATGAGCGCGAGATCCTTGCGACAAGGGACTACGGTGTGGCCTGTGCCACCGGCCGGGGGCCGCTCCGGGCGCCGGAAGGCGTGAGCTCCGGTACGGCGCCGGCGCAGACACCCCGACCCCGGACCGCGAGAGTGGGATGAACGGCGAGATCCTTGCGACAAGGGACTACGGTGTGGCCTATGCCACCGGCCGGGGGCCGCTCCAGGTGCTGGAAGGCGTGAGCCTCGGC
This sequence comes from Gammaproteobacteria bacterium, assembly GCA_965204915.1. Taxonomy (GTDB): domain Bacteria; phylum Pseudomonadota; class Gammaproteobacteria; order HK1; family HK1; genus HK1. Next base: position 3,474,250 of record OZ242023.1, read on the forward strand.
ATCGGGCCCGGCGAAGTGCTCGGCCTGGTGGGCGAGTCCGGCTCGGGCAAGAGCACCCTCGCCTACGCGGTGATGCGCACCCTGCGCGCGCCGGTCGCGGCGGAGTCCGGGGACATCCTGCTCGGCGGGGTCGCGCTTCGCGGCCTCGACGAGAACCGCCTGTCCGCGATCCGCGGCAACCGGGTCGCGATGGTGTTCCAGCACCCCGGGGCGTCCCTCAACCCCACCCTCACCCTCGGCGAGCACTTCCGCCAGGTTCTCGTTCGCCACCGGACCATCGCCCCGGCCGACGTGGCGGGCGAGACCGAACGCCTGCTCGCGATGGTGGGCCTGCCCGATCCATCGCTGACGGCCCGGAAGTATCCGCACGAGGTGTCGGGCGGCGAGAACCAGCGCGCGGTCATCGCGCTCGCCTTCGCCTGCGAGCCGGAGCTCATCCTGTTCGACGAGCCGACCTCGGCGCTGGACGCGACCACCGCGGCCAACGTCCTGGATCTGTTCCGCGACCTCCAGCGCAAGACCGGGGTCGCGGCACTGTTCATCTCCCACGACCTCGGCGTGGTGGGCGAGATCGCCCACCGGGTCGCCGTAATCTACGCCGGGCGCATCGTGGAGGTCGCACCGGTCGCCGATCTCTTTTCCGAGCCGCGCCATCCCTATACGCGCGCCCTGCTCGAAAGCCTGCCCCGGCCTTCCCTGGCCGGCCGGGGGCTCCGCGCGATCCCCGGCGCCCTGCCGGACCGCACCCGGCCGATCGCGGGATGCCACTTCGCCGATCGGTGCGCCCTGGCCGGCGAAGCGTGCCGGAAGGGGACGGTTCCATTGGAGGGCCGCGACGGGCGTCTGGTCGCCTGCCTGCGCCAAGGCGAGCCCGCGGCGGGTGACCCGGCGGCAACCGCGTCCTTGGCCGTGGCGACCGGCAGGGCCGTCCCTGCACGGCCGGCGCGTTTGTCCGTGAGTGCGCTGACCGTGCGCATCGAGCGATTCGACCTGCTGGCCCGGCTGCTCGGCCGCCCCCCCGAAGCGGTCCATGCCGTCAACCGCATCGATCTGGTCCTGCACGCCGGGGAGGTCCTCGGGCTGGTCGGGGAATCCGGGTGCGGCAAGTCGTCGCTTGCCCGGGCGTTGACCGGGCTGCGCGATTTCGAAGGAGAGATCCGGGTCGGCGAGAGGACCGCACGTTCGCCGGCGGACATGGACCGGGGGTATCGACGCCGGGTGCAGGTGGTGTTCCAGAATCCCGACCACTCGCTCAACCCCCGGCACACCATCGGAACGATCCTCGCTCGGCCGTTGCGGCTCTACCGGGGCGTCCCGGGCTCGGCACTGCGGGACCGCGTCGCCGACCTTCTCGCGCGCGTGCAGCTCCCCGCGCATTTCTCGGAACGCTATCCCCACGAGCTCTCCGGAGGCGAGAAGCAGCGCGTGGCCATCGCCCGCGCGCTGGGTGCGGAGCCCGACGTCATCGTCTGCGACGAGATCACCAGCGGCCTCGATGCATCGGTGCAGGCCGCGGTGGTGAACCTGCTGCGGGACATCCGGGCCGCCACCGGCGTCTCGCTGCTGTTCATCACCCACGATCTCAACCTGCTGCGTTACGTCGCGGATCGGGTGGCGGTGATGTACCTGGGGCGCATCGTGGAGGTGCGCGACGCCGCCGGCCTCGCCGAGCCGCCCTACCACCCGTACACCGAAGCGCTGCTCAGCTCCGCGCCCGCGCTGGAAGCCGGAATCGAGGTGCGCCGGGTGCGGCTCTCGGGCGCCGTTCCCAGCCGGATCGGGCGGCTCGAAGGTTGTCCTTTCGAATCGCGCTGCCCGCGCCGCGTGGGGGCGATCTGCCGGCAAGCGCCGCCCCCCGAGACCCGCCTCGGCGACCGCCACCTCGTCGCGTGCCATCTGGACGCCGCCGCCCTCGGGCGCGTGCCGCCCATCTGGCAGGTGAAGGGCGGGGCTTCCTCCCCCTTCCCATGGGCAGGGGAAGCGCAGGGGCAGGGCAGGGCTTCCGTTTCCCATCCTCGTGACGGAGGATCGGCGGAAGCGGGAAAAGACGGAGGAGAAGGATCGACATGAGCCTGGAACGAATGCTCCTGAAGCGCGTGGACGAGCAGGCGTGCATCGACTTTCTCGCGGAGATGGTCCGCCACAAGAGCTACAGCGAGACCGAGGGCGAGCGCGAGCTCGCGCTGTTCATGCAGCGGGCGATGCGCGAGATCGGCCTGGAGGCGGAGCTCCAGCCGGTGGCCGGAAAGCGGGTCAACGCCGTCGGACGGCTCGCCGGGAGCGGCGGCGGCAAGAGCCTGCTGTTCAACGGGCATCTGGACACCAACCCGGCCACCGGAGGCTGGACCGTCGATCCCTGGGGCGCGGTGGTGGACGACGGCTGCATCCACGGGATCGGCGTCTCCAACATGAAGGCCGGAGACGCGGCCTTCTTCTGCGCGGTGCGCACCCTGGCCGGCTCCGGCCTCCGGCCCGCGGGAGACGTGTTCCTCACCTACGTGGTGGGCGAGCTCCAGGGCGGCATCGGCACGGTGCGCGCGATCGAGCAGGGCGCGCGCGCCGACTACTTCGTGAACGGCGAGCCCACCGATCTCGCGGCGCTGACCCTGCACGCGGGCGCGTTCAACTTCGTGATCGAGCTCGAAGGAACCACCCGCCACGTCTCCAAGCGCGAGGAGGCGGTGGATGCGGTGGCGGCGGCCGCGGCACTGGTGCCGCGCCTGAACGCCATGACCTTTTCCAATGCGGCGAACGACGTCCATCGCTCGGTCAACCGGGCCAACGTCGGCACCATCCGGGGCGCGCTCTCGCGGGAGTTCCACGACTGGCGCCCGCCGCAGGTCGCGGACTTCGCGCGCCTGACCGGCACCGTCCGCTATGCGCCTTCCCAGGACCAGGAGGGGGTGCTCGCCGACCTCCGCGCCCAGCTCGATGCCCTGGAGTCCGAATTCCCCGGCCTGAAGGCGACGGTGCGGGCGGAGCATACGGAGACCGGGCGCCCGGCCATGCGCCCGTTCGAGGTGGGCCACGACTCCCGCATCGTGACCGCCACCACCGCCGCCTACCGGCGGTTGCGGGGCGAGGATCAGCCGATCGGCGCGCTCCCGCCGCCATGCTTCTACGGCACCGACGCCGCCCATCTCCAGCACCTGGCGGGGATGGAAGGTATCGTCTGCGGCCCCGGGGGCAGGTACAACACCATGCCCGACGAGCGGGTGGAGCTGCGCGACTACCTCGACGCGGTGCGGCTCTACCTCATGCTCGTCATCGACGTCTGCGGTCCGGTGGGGCCGGCGCCGTGAAGCGCCCCGGGCCTTTCGGGCAACGGGCCGCGCCGTCCGTGAAGGTCCCCGGATCTTTCGGACCCTGGGCGGGGGACGGCGTTCCCGAAGCTCCCCGAACCTTTCGATCGATGGACGAGACGCCCGTGAAGCTTCCCGGGCCTTTCCGACAACGGAGGATGCCGTGACGATCCCCGAACCCTTCGAACAGCGGGTCGCGCGCCTGCGCACGTTGCTGGCAGAGCTCGACGCCGATCTGTTCCTGGCCGACCACGGCGAGCTCATGGCCTGGATCACCGGCTACACCGTCTCCGAGACCATGTACCGGGCGGTGCTCGTCGGGCGGGAGGAAGCGTTGTGGATGGTGCTGAGGGAGCTCGACGCGCCCCAGGTGGGCCGGCAGGGCTGGCTCGCGGACGTGGCAGGCTTCAACGACTGGGACGACCCTTTTGCAGCCGTGGCGGCCTCCATTCGCGACCGGGGCTTCGCATCGGCCCGCGTCGCGGTGGACAGCGCTTCGTACTCGTTCACGGTGCACGCGGAGTCCCGGCTCCGGGCGGAGCTGCCGGGCATCACCTTCATCCATCGGCCCGGGGTGAGCGACCGCTTGCGCGCGGTCAAGGACGGCTCCGAAATTGCCTTGCTGCGCCGGGCGGCGCACATCGCCGACCGCTCCATGGAACGTCTTTGCGCCGGTGTCGGCCCCGGAGTGACCGTGCGCCGGGCCGGGGCGCTGGCGGCATCGAGCTATCTCGAGTACGGCGCCGACGACGGCCAGGTGGGGAGGATCTGCCTGGGCGCCGGAGCCACCGGCTTCCTCCACGCCGAGCTCGACGATCACCCGCTGGAGACCGGCGAGGTCCTGCACGCCGAGCTCGTGCCCCGGGTGAACCGCTACAGCGCCCGCATCATGCGTCCCATCGCCATCGCCGAGGTCCCGCCCGATCCCGAGGCCCTGACCGAAAGGCTCGTGTTCCACCAGGACCGCCAGATCGCGGCGATGACCGCCGGCGCGAAGGCGTCCGACGCGGACGCGGTGCTGCGCGAGGGGCTGCTGGGCGAAGGGATACGGGAGCGCTACGAGAACGTGACCGGCTACATGCTGGGGATCTACGGGCGCACGCCTCGCGCGAGCGACTTCTCCCACGTCCTGCTGCCCACCAGCGACTGGCCGCTGGAGGCCGGCATGGTGTTTCACGTGTACGCCTCCGCGGAAGGAATCGGGATCAGCGAAACGGTGCTGGTCACGGACGACGGCGGCGAACGCCTCACCCGCACCCCGAGGCGCATGCTGGTCGGCCGGGGTCCGGACAGCGCGGGCGGCGTCCCGCGGGGCGCAGCGTGACCGGGTACGGCTCCGATATTTCTGCCCGGCGGCATAGCTGGTAACCTCGATTCCACGTTTCCCGGCTTCCGCCCCGCCGCAAGGGACCGGCCGGCACGCCCGGGTCCGGCCGGATTGCGGAACACCGGATCCGCCTGACCTCGCACCCTCGGGAGACTCCGATGCCCGCACCCGCGCCGACCCGGCCCTTGCCCTCCATCGTCGACGTACCCGTGGACCCACGGCTGCGAACGCAATACCGGCTGCATGGGCGCAGACCGCCGCCCCCTGCCTCGGCATCCGCGAGCGCCGCCGGCCGCCGCTACCGCCCCAAGCCTCTGGTCTCCTCCTCCGTGTCGAGCGGGAGCGGCCTGTCCCGGGGCCGCCGGGGAGGCGGGCGGAAGGAGATCTTCTGCGCATTCGGGATCGACGTGGATGCGGTGGCCGGGTGGCTCGGCTCCTACGGGGGCGAGGACTCTCCCTGCGACGTCTCGCGCGGCCTGTTCTCCGGCGAGGTGGGGGTGCCGCGGCTGGTGGAGCTGTTCCGGCGCTTTGGCATCCGCACCACCTGGTTCATCCCCGGCCACTCCGCCGAGACCTTCCCCGACCAGTGCCGCATGGTGGCCGACGCCGGCCACGAGATCGGGGTGCACGGCTACTCGCACGAGAACCCCATCGCGATGACCCGCGAGCAGGAGACCGCGGTGCTCGACAAGTGCATCGATCTCATCGAGAAGCTGGGCGGACGCCGGCCGACCGGCTACGTCGCCCCGTGGTGGGAGTTCAGCCCCGTCACCAACGAGCTGCTGCTGGAGCGGGGCATCAAGTACGACCACAGCCTGATGAACAACGACTTCCATCCCTTCTACGTCCGGGTGGGCGATTCCTGGACGAAGATCGACTACGGCAAGGACGCCCGCGAGTGGATGAAGCCGCTGGTGCGGGGACGGGAGACGGAGCTCATCGACATCCCGGGCAACTGGTACCTCGACGACCTGCCGCCGATGATGTTCATCAAGGCGGCACCCAACAGCTTCGGCTTCGTCAAGCCCCGCGACGTCGAGGAGCTGTGGCGCGACCAGTTCGACTGGGTCTACCGCGAGTACGACTACGCGGTGTTCACCTTCACCATCCATCCCGACGTCTCCGGCCGGCCGCAGGTGCTGCTGATGCTGGAGCGCATCTACGAGTACGTCTCCTCCCACGCCGGGGTGCGGTTCTGCACCTTCGACGAGATCGCCGACGACTTCCGGCGGCGGTGTCCGCCCGGCTCGTCCATCGGACCCGACGGGCGCGTCGTGGCGTCCTCCGGGACGGCGCGGTAGGCGCTGGCGGGCGCGGGCCGGCGGGAGCGCCCGGAGGTGGGCCGATGTGCAGCCTGTGCGGCATTCTCGGGGGGCGCGGGCACTGGACCGAGAGCGCGTCGAGCCCCGAAGTCTTCGCCGGCCGCGCCGAAGCACACACGCCGGGACGCGAGCGCCAGCACCGCACCCGCATCCTGAACGTCGTCCTCCGCCACTACGGGTTGTCCCTCTCGGACTGGACGGCCGGCCGGTCGGTGCTGAGGAGCGCCACCGGACGCAGCGCGCTGGTGGAGAACGTCGGTGAATTGTGGCCGGCGGCGGAACGGCTGGCCGGACGCCCCCTCGATCCCCTCGATCCGGCGCTGCTGGCGGCCCTCGCACCGCCCGGCTCCGCCAGGTTGGGATCTCAAGTTTCGGAAATCGCTGACCGAAATGGATTCCCGCTTTCGCGGGAATGACGTCATTTCAGCGAGACGCGTTACTTTTACGCTGGCCGCGGCCGTCTGGCCGCGGCCGTCTGGCCGTCATTCCCGCGAAAGCGGGAATCCATCGCCTGATGCAGGCATTTTGAATCCCGAAACTCGAGTTGGGATAAGTGAGCGCCTACTCCGACCTCATTCCCGTCAACGTCCTCACCGGCGCCCTCGGCAGCGGCAAGACCACGCTGCTCAAGGCGTTGCTGCGCGCCCCGCGCCTGGCCGGCACGATGGTGCTCGTCAACGAGCTGGGCGAGATCGGGATCGACCACCACCTGGTCGAGCACGCCTCGGAGAGTACGTTGCTGCTGGAGAACGGCTGCCTGTGCTGTGCGATGCGCGACGACCTGAAGGCCGCGCTGAAGGACCTGCACTCGCGCCGCGCCCGCGGCGAAATCCCGCGCTACGAGCGCATCGTGGTGGAGACCACGGGGATCGCCGATCCGGTTCCCATCGCCTATACCCTGCTGGCCGAGCCGGTGCTGCATCACCACTATCGCCTCGGCAACGTGGTCACCGTCGTCGACACGGTCAATGCCCCGGCCCAGCTCGACCGGTTCGAGGAGGCGGTCCGGCAGGTGGCGCTGGCGGATCGGCTGGTGGCCAGCAAGCTCGACCTCGCCGGCCCTGCCGCCCTGGAGGCGTTGCGCCCGCGGCTTGCGGCGCTCAACCCCACCGCCCCGATCCTGGCCGCGAACTCGCCCGATCTCGATCCGGTCGATCTTCTCGTCACCGACGTCTACCACCGGCGGTCGAAGGGCCGCGAGGTGGAGCGCTGGATGCGCTCGACCCGGGAGGCCATGGCCGCGGACGGCGGCCCGGCAGGAGGCGTCCATGGTCCGCATCCGACGGGCATCGCCGCCTTCTGCTTCACCTTCGACGCGGCGCTCGACTGGACCGCGTTCGGCGTGTGGATGTCGATGCTGCTGCACCGCCACGGCGACCGGGTGCTGCGGATGAAGGGGCTGCTGAACGTGGCGGGGGTCCCGGGCCCGGTGCTCGTGAACGGCGTCCAGCACCTCGTCCATCCTCCCACCCACCTGGATCGGTGGCCGGACGAGGATCGGCGCTCGCGGGTGGTGGTGATCTCGACCGGCCTCGGCCGCGAGGCGATCGAGCGCTCCCTCCAGGCATTCAACGCGATCGCGAATCCGGCGCCGACGCGGGCAGGCGCCGCCCGCGATTCCGCATAGCGGGATCGCCAGGCGACCGCGCCGGCGGTCGCCGCTCGCAATCCGGGACGCAGGCGGGACCATCGCCGGCTCGATGCACGGCACCACGGCCCGCTTCGCAAGTCGGTCGGCTACCTCGGACTGCTCCCCGACGCCACCCCCGGCCGCCGGGGCCGCCATCCCCGGCGGAAGGCGCGGATGAGCTGGTGCAGGAGATAGAACAGGATGATCAGGATGACGAGCAGCACGATGGACGCCAGGCGCCGGCCGAATCCGGCATCGAGCACCGGCCCGCCGCTCATCAGGTGCTCGCCCAGCATCTCGACCGACTGCAACGTGGCCCCGGCCACGAAGATGACGCCGGTGAGAACCGCGATCTGGAGGGTATCGTAGACTAGCCCCTCCACGTCCAGCTCCGTGACCGCACGGAACATGTTCTGCCGGAAGGACTGCCAGTGGGCGACCGCGTATGCGACCACCCCGACCAGGGAGGCGAACCAGAACAGGACGTTGCTGAAATGGACGTTGGGGATCGCGGCGGCCAGGTAGTCCTGGAACGGCTGGTAGAAGTACAGAAAGATCAGCGCGACGGCGATCGCGACGAGAATGATCCAGAATCGAGGTCTGCGGTGCCTGGTCTGGTCGTCGGTCATGGTAGGTTGCCGGAAAGACGCCCTGCGGCGGCTCCCCGCCCCGTGGTTCGACCCGGTTCGGACGGCGTAATCGTAGACGAATCTCTCGCGTCAGGCACGATCTCCGCTTCTCGTGCGAGGCTCCGGCGAGGCCACCGCCGGCGGCAACCCCTTCAACGAGGCAGCCCATGGCGAATCGCCCATCCGCACACCATCCCGCTTCGCCCGCTCCCGGAGCCCGGTTCATGAACATCCCGGTGGAACGTCACGACGAGTCCCCGCGGTCCCGGGGACCGCGCCCCATGACGACGGCGCTGATCGCCGGCGTCCTTGCCGCAAGCCTCTTCGCCCTGCCCCCGGTCGCCGGCGCTCAAGCCACCGGCGTCGCGGCCGTGCCTCCCCTCATCGTGTTCGGGCAGGAACGCAGCCCCGATGCCGGTGGAAGCGCTCCGGGCCTGACGCACGAGCAGGCCGCCGCGCTGGAGAGGCTTCGCAGCGACCCGCTGGTGTCGGAGCTTCGGCTCGCGCGCAGCACCCCCGAGGCGCTGGCGGCCACGGTGGCGGCGCGCGCGCTCTCCCTGCCCGTGCCGCAGGGCGGGGAGGCGCTTTCGTTCACCGCAGTCCGCGTCGAGCACCACGACGAGGGCATGGTGAGCCTGCGCGCCGGGAGCGCCGAGTTCGGCAACAGCGCCTCCTTCGTCGTGCAGGGCGCCGACGTCCTGGGCTCCTTCCAGCACGACGGGGAGACTTGGCGCGTGGACCCGCTTGGCGGCGGATTGACCGCGGTCTACCGCTACGACACCTCGAACCTGCTCATGGACCCGCCTGGCTGGGGGATGCGGCAGAGGCTCTACGCGCCGGAGCCGACGCCGATGGACGACGCGGGCGCCTCCGTCGAGGGCGCCGACACCGGCGACACCATCGACCTGATGGTGGTCTACACCCCCGCAGCCGCCGCAATGGGCAACATCGACCTGTTCATCCGGAGCGCGCTCGACAACACGCACGACAGCTACGAGAAAAGCAACATCGGGTTCCGGCTCCGGCTCGTGCACAAGGCGCAGGTGGACTACACGCAACACCCCAGCGACATGGTGCAGGACCTCCGCCGGCTCTCGGACCTGAACCGGTCCGGGAGGCGGGGGGCGAATGACGGATACATGGACGAGGTCCACGACCTGCGCGACCGCTACGGGGCGGACCTCGTCGCGCTGTTCGTGGCCCGGCCCGCAAGCCGTGTTTGCGGCGTCGCATGGATACCGCCATTCGGCAGGTTCCCGACGGAAGACTTCGAATCCCTGGGGTTCTCCGTCAACGCCCGAAGCTGCGAAACAACGAGCGGGCGAGTATTCGCGCACGAGGTAGGCCACAACCAGGGAGCGCGGCACGATCCGTACAACTCGCCGGGGGACTGCCCGACGGGGCCGGATTCCTGCGACGGGCAGGGGAACTTCCCCTGGCGCTACGGACGCTGCAACACCGAGCAGGGATGGCGCACGGTGATGGCCTACCAATCGACCCCGAACGGACGGTGCATGCAGTCCACGGTCCGGTTCTCAAGCCCCGCCGTCACTTTCCGCGGCACTCCCACCGGGGACGCGGCCCGGCGCGACAACCGCCGGGTGCTGCTGGAGACGGCGCGGCGCGTCGCCAACTTCCGGCAGTCGAAGACGGAGCCGCCCCCGCCACCACCCCCGCCACCACCCCCGCCGAACAGCCTCCAGGCCACCCTGCCCTACGTCGCCCCGGCCGGCGGCGGGCTCCACCCCTCCCTGGTGCGGGTGCTCAACGACTCGGCGCAGCCGAACACGGTGCAGGTGACGGGCTACGACGACACCGGGCGGCGCTTCGGTCCGGTGCCGCTGTCCATCGCCGCGCGCGAGGCCGCGACGCTCACCTCCGCCGCCCTGGAGTCGGGAGGGTCCGGGTTCGCGGGCCTCGGCGACGGGGCCGGCTGGTGGCGCCTGGAGCTCAGCGGCGAGCGCCCCTTCCGCGCGGGCATGTACTACCGCACCGCGGATGGGTTCATGGCGGAGCTTACGGCTCCGATTGCCGGGGAGCAGGACGGCTCGGGACAGTGGGCTTACGACGTGGGGTTCTTCAACCCGGGGAGCAACACCTCGAAGGTGAGCCGGCTGCGCTTGGCGAACCCCAACGACCAGGCGGCCCAGGTGGTCGTCGCGGGGCGTGACGACCGGGGCCGGGAGGCGCCGAGGGGGACGGTGAGGGTCACGCTGCCCGCGCAGGGCGCGACGACGCTCACGGCGCGGGCGCTCGAGAACGGCGGGAGCGGATTCACGGGCCGTCTGGGCGACGGCGCGGGCAAGTGGCGGCTGACGGTGACGGCGGACCGTCCGGTGCAGGTGATGAGCCTGCTGCACGCGGTGCAGACCGGGCACCTGGCCAACCTCTCGGCCATTGCGCAAGGGGCGCAGGGAAGCGCGCCGCCGCCACCGCCGCCGCCGCCGGAGATCGCCCCGGACCTGGTGGTCCAGTCGCCATCGGTCAGCGACGGCAGCCTGAATCCAGGGGCGAGGTTCACGCTGAGCGCGGAGGTCCGCAACCGGGGCGGCGGACCGTCTGCCGCGACGACGTTGCGCTACTACCGCTCGTCGGACGCGACGATCTCGAGGTCGGATACGATCGTCGGCACGGACGTGGTCGGCAGCCTCTCCGCGTCCGGAACAAGCCCCGAGTCCATTACCCTGACCGCGCCGACGACCGGGGGCACGTACTATTGGGGTGCCTGCGTGGATAGCGTGGCGGATGAATCCGCCACCGGGAACAACTGCTCGAGCGCAGTGCGTACGAGGGTGAGTACGACGGTGAATGTGCCGGACCTCAGCGTCGTGGACGCCACCCTCGATATATTCCCAACCATCTCGCGGGCGGTCTGGAGCATGGACGTACACAACCTCGGGCGCGCGCGAAGCCCGGAAACGACGGCGCGTGTCAGGTCCCGGGGACGGACACTGGATACGGACTCGCTCCATGCGCTCTCACCAAGATCAATCTTCGGGTTCGCATGGGGGGCGTTCACGACAAACCTGCCCCAACGCGGGGACAGTGTGACCTTCTGTGTCGATGCCGTCCCCAACGAACGAAACACCGGAAACAACTGCCTGTCGGGCACGATCACAGCGTCCGGCAACACGGGGCAAAGCAAGGCGGAAACGGGTGTGATTGCACGAGACGCACAGGTGTCCAATCCGCAGGCACTGCGGCGGGCATTCGAAGCGGAGCGCGCCCGACTCCAAGCCCAAGAGCAAGCCGCCGTGCACGCGCAGTAGGCACCAAGGACCCAATGCCCTTTCGAGCTGTCTGTGGCGGGGTACTCGCAGTGCAGAGCCCCCGTCGATACCTCCTCCGGCCGTAGCGCTTCGTATTGCAATGCGAATGCCCAGGCAGCGGCTCCGTCCGTCTCATGGGGCACCTCCTCATCGGGAGACCCCATGAAACCGGACAATCGACGTGCTGCTACACCGGACAGACTACAAGCTCCTGACAGCTCACATGGCATTGGACAGTTCCATACTTCCCAATGCACGAGCAGGGTGCGCTACACTTTTCCCGAAGGGGCCGCGCCCTGTGCAAGCTCGGCCAGGAAACCATCGCCGCCCTCACCCTGCGAGAACCGCCGTGACAGCGCCCCGCACCACGCCCATCGTGCGGTCGGAACTCGACCGATCGCGCCGCATGACGATGGCGCTGATCACCGGCGTCCTCGCCGCAAGCCTCTTCGCCCTGCCCCCGGTCGCCGGTGCCCAAGCCACCGGCGTCGCGACCGTGCCTCCCCTCATCGTGTTCGGGCAGGAGCGCAGCCCCGATGTCGGTGCAAGCGCTCCGGGCCTGACGCACGAGCAGGCCGCCACCCTGGAAGCCATCCGGACCGACCCACTGGTCTCCGAGCTCCACGTCGGCCGCAGCGAAGCCGCCGCGCTGGCGGCGGTGCCGGTCGCACGGGCGCTGTCCATCCCCGTCCCGGGGAGCGCACGGGGCGCATTCGCCTTCACCGGCGTGAATGTGGTGCACAACGCCGAAGGCATGGTGAGCCTGTCCGCGCGCGATATCGCAAACGACACGTCGGTCTCGCTGGTGGTGCAGGGGGCCGACGTCCTGGGGTCGATCGAGCACGGGGACGGGACCTGGCGGGTGGCCCCGCTGGGCGGGGGCCTGACCGCGGTCTACCGCTACGACACGTCGGGCCTTCGGATGGACCCGCCGGGATGGGGAATGCGCCAGAAGCTGCTCGCGCCCGAGCCGAGGCCGATGGATGACGCGGGGGCCTCGGTCGAAGGAACGGACACGGGCGACGTCATCGACCTGATGGTGGTCTACACGCCGGCGGCGGCCGCGCTGGGCAACATCGATGCGTTCATCCAGTTCGCGCTGAACAACACCCACGAGGCCTACCGGAACAGCAACATCGAGTTCCGGCTCCGGCTCGTGCACAAGGCGCAGGTGGACTACACCCAGCACGAAAACATGGGGAATGACCTCCTCTGCCTGGATAGTCCCGATGACGGCTGCATGGACGAGGTCCACGGCCTGCGCGACCGCTACGGAGCGGACCTCGTCGCGCTGTTGGTGGCGGGACCCGCAGGCGGTCTCGGTCTCTGCGGCGTCGCATGGGTACCGGACTACAACAAGTACCCGACGGACAACTTCGACACGTGGGCGTTCTCCGTGACCGGCAGGCACTGCGAGTCCACCAACTACCGCGTCTTCGCGCACGAGCTGGGCCACAACCAGGGAGCGATGCACGACCCGTACAACGCGGGGTGTTGGGAAGACCCGGACGTGTGCTTCGATGGCGAGAACTTCCCTTGGCGCTTCGGACGCTGCAACACCGAGCAGGGATGGCGCACGGTGATGGCCTACCAATCGACCCTGGACGGACTGTGCGTGCAGTCCGCGGCCCGGTTCTCGAGCCCCGCCGTCACTTTCCGCGGCACTCCCACCGGGGACGCGGCCCGGCGCGACAACCGCCGGGTGCTGCTGGAGACGGCGCGGCGTGTCGCCAACTTCCGGCAGTCGAAGACGGAGGAGCCGCCCCCGCCCCCGCCCCCGCCGAACAGCCTCCAGGCCACCCTGCCCTACGTCGCCCCGGCCGGCGGCGGGCTCCACCCCTCCCTGGTGCGGGTGCTCAACGACTCGGCGCAGCCGAACACGGTGCAGGTGACGGGCTACGACGACACCGGACGGCGCTTCGGCCCGGAGCGGCTGTCGCTGGGCGCACACGAGGCGACCACGCTCACCACCACCGACCTGGAGTCGGGAAGGTCCGGGTTCGCGGGCCTCGGCGACGGGGCCGGCTGGTGGCGCCTGGAGCTCGAAGGCGAGCGTCCCTTCCGCGCCGGCATGTACTACCGCACCGCGGACCGGTTCATGGCAGAACTCTCGGCTCCGGTGGCCGGGGAGGAAGATGGGGGGAGCTGGCGCTACGACGTGGGGTTCTTCAACCCGGGGAGCAACACCTCGAAGGTGAGCCGGCTGCGCTTGGCAAACCCCACCGACCAAGAAGCCCAAGTGGTCGTCGCGGGGCGCGACGACCGGGGCCGGGAGGCGCCGGAGGGGACGGTGGGGGTCACGCTGCCCGCGCAGGGCGCGGCGACGCTCACGGCGCAGGCGCTGGAGAACGGGGGAAGCGGATTCACGGGCCGTCTGGGCGACGGCGCGGGCAAGTGGCGGCTGACGGTGACGGCGGACCGGCCGGTGGTGGTGATGAGCCTGCTGCATGCGGTGCAGACCGGGCACTTGGCCAACCTCTCGGCCATCGCGCAAGGGGCGCAGGGCAGTGCACCACCGCCGCCGCCACCACCACCCCCGCCGGAGGCCGGCCCGGACCTGGTGGTCGGGCTGCCGGTGGTCGACAACTGCAGCCTGGAGGCAGGAGAAGCGTTCATCCTGAGCGCGGAGGTCCGCAACCAGGGCGACGCAGCGTCTGCCGCGACGACGTTGCGGTATTACCGCTCGTCGGACACGACGATCTCAAGGTCGGATACGCCCGTCGGCACGGCCGCGGTCGGCAGCCTCTCCGCTTCCGGGACCAGCACCGAATCCATCGATCTGACGGCCCCGGCGAGCGACGGTACGTACTACTACGGAGCGTGTGTCGATGCCGTGGCCGGGGAGTCCGACAGCCGGAACAACTGCTCCTCGTCCGACGCCGTCACGGTTGGGCAACCGCTCGGCTATTGGGGCGCGATAGCGGCCGGTTGGACGGGACCATGCTGCGATGGGGACCACGGCTGGGGTGCTGCTTGGGATTTCTGCGGCCAGGCTGCAGCCGTATCAGCGGCGGAGTACGGGTGCCGAAGGGCCGGAGGGCAGGACTGCCGGTCGTGGGTGGCGTTCCCGCTGTGCGGTGCCCTGGCCTATGGAATCACACCGGGAGAGGGTCGCGGGTTGTTCGGCGGCGCCGGGGCTACGAGGGCCACGGCAGAGGAGGATGCCCTGGCGGACTGCCGGGTGGACGGGTATTCCCAGTGCAGTCTCTCCACCTGGGAGCAGGGCAACGTGTCGTTCTGCAACCAGGGCGCCGCGGGGGCGGCTCGGGCCGAACCGCAGGCGCTGCACGGCATGGCGGAGTCTCCACCCGGGACATCGAGCCCCGGGTTGCATCTCATACCGGACCGATCCCCGAGACCTGTTGTGGAAGAACCTCGAGTTTCGGGATTCGCTGACCGAAATGGATTCCCGCTTTCGCGGGAATGACGGCCAGACGGCCACGGCCAGCGTAAAAGCAACGTGTCTCGCTGAAATGACGTCATTCCCGCGAAAGCGGGAATCCATCGCCTGATTCAAGGTATTTTGAATCCCGAAACTTGAGGAAGAACGATAGGCGCGGGTCGCATGGAGGCGAGCAAGCCGGACCATCGGAGGTGCCGATAGCCGGTTGGTGGTCCGCGTTTCGAGGGCGGCAAGCTCGGCCTTCGAGGCAAGGGTGTTCGTGAGTCCTGTTTCGCCCAGGGCACGTCCGGATCATTCGGGACGAGGATCGAAGGAAACGATGTTCGGCAAGCCCGTCACCGTCATCGCCGCGATGGCGCGCAACCGCGCCATCGGCTACGAAGGCCGCGTGCCCTGGGATCTGCCGGGGGACATGAGGCGGTTCCGGCGGCTCACGATGGGGTGCCCGGTCATCGTCGGGCAACGCACTTTCGACGGGCTCGACCGCCCGCTGGACGGCCGCACGGTGATCGTCCTGGGCCGGGCAGGAAAGCCGGTGCAGGTGGGAGGCGGGACCATGGACAGCGCAGTGCTCGATGCGCTGGAAGCGGCCGAGGACGCTCCGGGCGAACGGATCTGGATCGCCGGAGGCGCCGCCACCTACCGGCGGTTGACGGGACTGGCGGACGGTATCGACCTGACGGTGGTGGACACCGAGGTGGCGGCGGACACCTGGATGCCGGACATCGACCCCGGCGCCTGGCAGGAAGCGGCCCGGCGGCCCGGACCGTCGGGTGGTCCGGAAGGTCTCACCAGCACCATCGTGCAGTACCTGCGCCGGACGCGGAACGCGGGACGGCGCACGGAGGCGCCGGCCACCGTCGATTGGGAGTAGCCGTCCGGAGCGCGGCAACAGCGTGCTCTTCCCGGCGCCGTCGGCGCCGATGACGGCGGCCACCGTGCCGCCCGGAACGCCCATGCCGACGTCGCGCGGCGCAACCACCTCTCCCGCCTGCGCCGGTATGATCGGGGCAGTCGCAAGGAGGTCGGCCATGCTCGAATCGAACGCACGTCGATTGCATCGCCTCGCTCTCGCCGCAGCCGTCCTGCCGGCGCTGATCGGCAGCGGCGAGGCGTCGGCCGATACCCACCGGATCCGCCAGCTTGCCGACAGCCTGCAATTCTGCACGGTGCCGGACCCGCAGAGCCCGTCATCGGCTTTCGACGTCTCCCGGTCTGCAACGGATGCGAACGGCGACTATTGGATGGCCTACCGTTGCCGGGAGGACTGCGCGGACTGGCGGCAGTGCCAGGTGCCGGCTTACACCCGCAACGGCAGGGCGCTGATGGAGGGTGACACGCCCAAACAGGCGGTGGCCTTCGTGGTGGACGGCATGGGCGGGCACCTCGCCTACACCACCCGGCAGGGCGGCGGCAAAACCGTGCTGCTGCACACCGGCGCCGGCGGCACCAACTACATGCAGAGCCTGTCCGGCCAGATCGAGGCCGCCGCGGACGCGAAGGTGGTGATGGTGCGCTGGGAATACGGCTTCTCGGGCTGGGGCTGGTTCACGCGCACGTCCGCGCCGGCGGTCCGGGTGCCGGACCTGACGCGGCGGGTGGCCGGCATGATCGCCTGGGTGCATGAAAACCTCGCCGGCCCTGCGGATTTCGGCACCGTGGGCTGCAGCATGGGCACCCAGGCCACCCTCGGCGCCGTGTACTGGCACGACGTGGATCCGGTGGTGGACTACCAGCTCATGGTCGGCGGTCCCGGCCTTTGGGACATCAACTCGGGCTGCGGCCGGCGCATCTACCCCTCGGGGTATTGCGACCTGGACGCGAGCCGGGCCTGCAGCGGCAACGCGCACTGCGCCCGTCTCTCCGCAAGAAGCCGCTGCACCATCCTCGGCCCGATACCGCTCGCCTGGTTGTACGAGCAGGTGGTCAACCACGTTCACGCCACCCGGGCCTGCGACGTCTCGGCGGCCGACGGCGGCACGGGCATCCATGCGCCCTTCGACGAGAGCGGCTTCGCGTTCACCGCCGGCGATTGGGATTTCGACCACCCGATCGACTTCCAGATGGACCTCTGGGGGAGCGACGGCGACAGGAGGTGGGCGATGGGCGACGCCATGCGGGTGTTCAACCGCATCACGTCGGCGGCCGGCCATGAAAAGCGCTGGAACACCACCCCGGACTCCGACCATTGCGCGGCCATCGGAAACGGCCGGGCGCTGCAACTCCTGACGTCCGGCATGAACCTGGGAGATGACCCGCCTCCACCGCCCGTTGCCCGCTCCTGGGTCCTCCCGCTGGTCCTGTCGGATTCCAACTCCGTCCGGAAGGGGCTCGTCCGGGTCGTCAACCGCTCCGACCGCGCCGGCGTCGTCACCATCCACGCCACCGACGACGCCGGCCGGCGAGCCGGGCCGGTTTCGCTGTCGCTGGACGCGAAGGCGGCGGTCCATCTCGACTCCCGGGACCTGGAAAGAGGGAATGCAGCGAAAAGGCTGTCCGGCGGCGTGGGCAGCGGCGCCGGCCACTGGCGGCTGGAGTTGAACACCGATCTGGACCTCGACGCTCTGGCCTACGTTCGAACCGCGGACGGCGTCATCACCAGCGTCCACGAGTCGGCCGAGGAAGAGGAAGCGGGATCGATGCGCTACCGCGTGCCGATCTTCAACCCCGCGAGCAATCGCATCAAGCAGAGCCGGCTGCGCCTGATCAACCCCGGCAACGACGACGCCAGGATCACGATTACCGGACGGGACGACGCCGGCGGGTCGCCTGGAAGCGGCGTGCGTCTCACGCTGGCGGCCGGAGCGGCGCGCTGGCTGACCGCGGAGCAGCTCGAACAGGGTGGCGCCGATTTCGACGGCCACATCGGGGACGGGGCGGGCAAGTGGCGGCTGACCGTCTCCGCCGACCGGGCGATCCGGGTGATGAGCCTGTTGCAGGGTCCGGCCGGGAACCTCGCCAATCTTTCCGGCCCGGGGCCCGAACCGGAGGTCGCGATGGAGCAGGGATTCCCCTCCGGCGGCCGGCTCCGGACACTCCACACCGCGCCCGGCCCTGCGCGGACGATCGACGACAGGTCCGTCACCGGCGTCATGTGAAGACCCGAGGCGTGTCGTCTTGCTGCCCCGTATATCTTCCATTCCTGTACGAGATCGGCGCATCGCGCCACGAGAACCACATGCACACGGATGCGATGCCGGACGAATCTCCCATGCCGGACGCGGGATTCCGTGGAGACGGCTCGATGAGGGCCTGTCGGTGAGCGCCGGCCGATGAGCGCACGGCTCGGCATCGACGTCGGCGGGACGTTCACCGACCTCCTGCTCCTCGACGAGCGCGACGGCGGGATCCGGCTCCTGAAGACGCCCTCGACCCCCGAGGACCAGTCCATCGGGATCATCGACGGAACCACCGCCTTGCTGGCCCGCGCCGACGTGCGCCCGGGCGAGGTCCGCACCGTCCTGCACGGAACCACCGTCTCGACCAACATCGTGCTCGAAGAGAAGGGCGCGAAGGTGGGGCTGCTGGTCACCGAGAACTTCGAGCAGGTGCTTCATCTGGCGCGCTCGCAGACCCCGGGGCCGCTCGCCGGCTGGATGATCATGGAGAAGCCGGACCCCCTCGCGGATCTGGAGCATACGCGGGGGGTCCCGGAGCGGATCGATGCCCGCGGCCGGGTCCTGCGCCCCCTCGACGAGGCGAAGGCCCGCGCGGCGATCCGCGAGCTGCTCGATGCCGGGGTGGAGTCGATCACGGTCTCGCTGCTGCATTCCTACGCCAACGACGCGCACGAGCAAAGGCTCAAGGCGCTGGTCGCCGAGACCGGCGCCGACGTGCCGGTCTCGCTCTCCTCCGAGATCCTGCCGGAGTTCCGCGAGTACGAGCGCACCCTGGTGACGGTGATGAACGCCTACGTGCGCCCGCGCATGAGGCACTACCTGCAACGCCTCGGCGACAAGCTCCGCGCCGCCGACCTGAATTCCAGCGTGCACATCGTGCGCTCCGACGGCGGGCTGATGAGCATCGCCAGGGCCAGCGATTCCCCGGCCCATACCATGCTCTCCGGCCCGGCCGGCGGGGTGTCCGGCGCCGCGTTCGTGGCCGGGCTCGCCGGGCACCGCAACGCGCTGGGGTTCGACATGGGGGGCACCTCGACCGACGTCTCGCTGGTCCGCGACGGCGTACCCACGATCTCGCGCCAGACCACGCTGGGCTACTACCCGATCAAGGTGCCGTCGGTGGAGGTCCACAGCGTCGGCGCCGGGGGCGGCTCGATCGCGCACGTGCCCATGACCGGGGCGCTGCGGGTCGGGCCGCAGAGCGCGGGGGCGGCGCCGGGGCCGGCCTGCTACGGCAAGGGTGGGGAGGAGCCGACGGTGACCGACGCGAACGTGGTGCTCGGCCGCCTCCCGCCGAGCCTGCTCGGCGGGGAGATGGCGCTGGACGCCGACGCCTCGTCGGCCGCGGTCGGCAAGATCGCCCGCGCCCTCGGCCTGGACGTCCACCAGGCCGCGCAGGGGATCCTCGACATCGTCAACGAGAACATGTTCGGCGCGCTCCGCCTCGTCACGGTGCAGAAGGGCCTCGACCCGCGCGACTTCGCCCTGGTCGCGTTCGGCGGCGCCGGCCCCTTGCACGGCAACGCCCTCGGCATCCTTGCCGGATGCTTCCCGGTCATCGTCCCGCCGACCCCGGGGGTGCTCTCGGCGCTCGGATTCTTGTGCTCGGACGCCAGGAACGAGTTCGCGCGCACGTACATCCGCACCATCGACGAGGCCGATCCGGCCGACGTGAGCGCGGTGCTGGCGATCCTCGGGGAGCAGGCGCGGGCCTGGCTTCGCGACGAGGGTGTGTCCGAGGCCGATCAGGCGGTGCGCTTCGAGGCGGACGTGCGCTACCTCCGGCAGGGGTACGAGCTCTCCCTCGACGTGACCCCGGACCCCTTGGCCGACGGTGGCCGGGAGAAGCTGCACGAGCGGTTCGGTGAGCGACACGAACGGCTCTACGGCTTTCGCCTCGATCATCCGGTGGAGCTGGTCAACCTGCGCGCGGTCGGCGCCGCGGGCGTGGTGAAGATCGGCTTCCCCCGCTTCGAGCGGGGCGGGACCGATCCCAGCGAAGCACTGGCCGGCGAGACCCGCGTGTACTTCGGCCGCGATTTCGTACCGGCGCCGGTCTACGATCGCGCCCGACTGCGTTCGGGCCACGTCGTGCGCGGACCGGCCATCGTCACCCAGGCGGATACGACGACCCTCGTCCACCCCGGGCATGTCGGAGAGGTCGACGAGTACCTGAACGTCCTCATCGGGCCCGCGGATTGATCCCCCACGAATCGATCCCCCACGAGTTGAACCCTTGTCCGTGAAGTGTCCTGCAAGATGACGATGGTATGGTGCGCGACGTGTGGATTCCCGCTTCCGCGGGAATGACGGCGCACACGCGGAGCGCGTGAATGCGGAGCGCGTGAATATGGCGCGCGCCACGCGGGACGAGCGTCGCTCGTGGAGCTTGTGAATGGACGGCATCGGTATCGGATTGATCGGCGCGGGCTTCATGGGCAAGTGCCACGCCCTCGCCTTCGGCGCGGTGAAGGCGGTGTTCGGCGACGTGCCGCGCCCGAGGCTGGAGGTGCTCTGCGACGTCACCCTCGCGAAGGCCCAGGATGCGGCGGCGCGGTTCGGCTTTGCGCGGGCGACGGACGACTGGCGCGCTCTCGTCGAGGACCCGAAGGTCGATCTGGTCTCCATCACCACTCCGAACGCCCTCCACTGCGAGATGGCCCTTGCCGCCATCGCGGCCGGCAAGCACGTCTACTGCGAGAAGCCCATGGGGGTGACCCTCGGCCAGGCCGAGGAGATGGCGGACGCGGCGGCGCGCTCCCGGGTGCGCACCCTGGTGGGATACAACTACCTCAAGAACCCGGCCGTCCTCCACGCGCGGGCGCTGCTCGACCGCGGCGCGATCGGCCGCCCCATCCACTTCCGGGGGATCTTCGACGAGGACTACATGGCCGAACCGTCCCTGCCCGGAACGTGGCGCTCCCTGAGACGGGAAGCGGGGCTGGGGGTGCTCGGCGACATGGGCTGCCACTTGGTGGCCGCCGCGCTGCACCTCGCGGGGCCGATCGAGAGCGTGCTCGCCGACACCCGGATCGTCTACTCCCGGCACTACGGGGATGAGGGCGGCGCCGGAGTTCCGAACGGCTCGGGCGGCTCGGCAGGACGGGGAGGGTCCGGCGGCTCGGACGTCCCGGACGCTTCGGGCAGCCCGGGGAAAGCGGATGGCCCGGGCGTTGCAGGCGACGCCGGTGCGCGGAGCAATCCGGGCAGTCCCGGTGGTCCGGATGTTTCGGACCACTCGGGTGGCCCAGGCGGCGCGGGCGGTCGGGGCGGCTCCACCGGCCCGGACGATTCCGGGTCCGAGCCGATCGAGAACGAAGACGTCGCCACCGCCCTGGTGCGCTTCGAGAGCGGATGCGACGGATCGCTGTCCATGTCGCGCTCGGCCTGGGGGCGGAAGAACCGGCTCGCATGGGAGATCCACGGCCGGCAAGGGATGCTGGTCTTCGACCAGGAGCGGATGAACGAACTGCGCCTCTACCAGGCCGGCGGGCCGGCCGCGGAGGCGGGCTTCAAGACGATCCTGACCGGCGCCGCCCATCCGCCCTATGGCGAATTCGTGCCCGCGCCCGGCCACGGGCTGGGGTTCAACGACCAGAAGGTCATCGAAGTCCGGCATCTGCTCGCGGGCATCGCCGGGGACACCCCGATCCATCCCGACTTCGCCGCCGCCCTCGACGTCGAGCGGATCATCTACGCGATCGACGAGTCCGGCCGGAGCGGCACGAGGGTCCGGCTCCCTCCGGCGCGGTAGCGGCCGCCGCCGATGCGGAATCCCGTTTCCGCGGGGATCGTGACATCGGCAAGGACGGCCATTCCCCGCAGAGGCGGGGATCCGCGGTTGTCAGACGTGTCCTTGCGGCGACGGAGCGCTCCCTCGGCCGGCGTCCAGCGAATCGGCCAGATCGCGCAGCGCCTCCCCGCCGTGGCGAAACACCGACCAGCCGTCGCCGACGAGCACCGCCTCACCTATCCGTGGCGACGGAGCGCCCCGTCAGCCGGCGTCCAGCGAATCGACCAGCTCGCGCAACGCCTCCCCGCCGTGGCGAAACACCGGCCAGCCGTCGCCGACGAGCACCGCCTCGATACCCGGCAGGGCCGCGAGGCGCCGTGCCGAGGCCCGGGCCGTGCCGGGGTCGGACAGCTTCGCATCGGGCAGCAGGCAGAGCCGTCCGCCCTCGTGGGCGCGGATGAGGTCGCCGGTGATCAGAGTCGTCCCGTCGAGGGTCAGCGCGAGCTCGCCGGGGGTCTTCGAGCCCGACACCTCATGGGCCGTCAGGCCCGGCACGACGGGATCGTCCTGGCCCAGCCATGCGTCGCACCGGATTGGGAACCGATCCCGTTCGCTGCGCGGCCCGAGGACCTTCGCGCCGAACCTCTCCGCAAGGGCCGGGGCGTCGCGCACGTGATCGGAGTTCGTGATCACGATGGTCGCGACACCGCCGAGCTCGCGCAGGTGCGCCTCGTCGTGCGCGGACATCGGCACCGGGTCCACGAGCACGTTGCCGTCGTCGCGGACCCATGCGACACCGTGGAAATCGATGTTGCGGGATTCGTCGAAGACGCTCCAGCCGAAGAGATCCTCTCGATGCAGCCGTTTCATTTCGGAACATACCTCCGTTTGTCATGGCCGGTGGTATCGGCGCCACGCTGCCCCCGGGCCGTCGAGATCGGGCCGACGATGGCTGTGGAGCCGTCCCGATGCCCCCCGGCCGTCGTGGAACGCGCCTCCGTTCAGCCGGCCGGGGGGTAGCGAGGCGTCTCAGATGCTCAGGTCGAGCAGGTTGTAGTCCTGCAGATCCGCCTTCGCTTCCTCGTTCCAGCGGTAGCGCTCTCCCGAGGCCAGGAAGGGCTGGTAGACGAAAGGGGCTTCGTCGGGGAACCGCTGGCGCCTCGCGTCGATGGCGTAGCCGATCAGGCGCGACCGCTTGCGGATGCGCTCCTCGTCGTAGACGGCCGGCGCATTGTGAAGGCCGCCCCCGGCCACCCCGAGCACCGAAGCGCGGCGGTGGAACCCGAAGTTGACCGTCACCCGCCAGTCGGGGCTCGTGTTCGCGAACGAGCCGTGCAGCACCTGCCGGTTCGTCATCGCGACGTCCCCGGGCTTGCAGACGATGGGCGCCGCATCGGGCAGCCGCTCCGAGCCCGCCTCGGCCACCATCGCCGCGATGTCCACCTTCCCCTGCCGGTGCGTGCCGGGGACGATCCAGACTCCGTTGGCGGCGGTGCTGCCGTAGAGCTGCGCCATGAAGTTGAAGCCGTGGCTGCCTTCGTCCCACGTGGGGCTGTCCCAGTGCGTGGTGCCGTCCTGGTGCCAGGCGACCGAGGCGCCCCGCCCGGGCTCCTTGATGAACAGCGCCTCGTTGAACGGCACGAAATCCTGCCCGTTGACCGCGGCGGCGACGGCCAGAAGCTGCGGATGGCCGTAGACGCGCAGGCAGGCGTCGGAGAACCGGAGCGAGCCGAGGATCAGGTAGACCACCTCCGCCGGAGCATCGGGAGCGGGGGAGGGCTCGACCATCTTCACCGGGTGCCGGTGGTTCGCCCGATCCGTGCCCCCGAAGGGATCGCCGAGCGGCCTGGACCAGAACAGGGCGGGCGCCTTGCAGTCGGCTCCCAGCGCGGGTCGGCCCCTTGCATCCACCGGCGAGCCCTTCTCGACCGGGAGGCGTTCCAGGACGTCGTGGAGGTCCGCCTCGACGTCGGCCAGCTCGTCCGCACCGAGGACGCCCTCGAAGACGTAGAAGCCGCAACGCGAGAAGGCGTCGAGGATGGCGGGGTCCAGCGAGCCGTCGGCGTCGAACCGGATCGGGCCGCGGTTGCCGAGCGCCATCGCCCGCTCCTCACCCTCGCGCAGGTACGCCCGCATCGCCGCCTCGTGGGGGCCGTAGTCGATCTTCACCGCCGTGCTCGACCCGATCATCCTGGTCATCGCCTTCCACCCGGTAGCTCCAGGTTCGTGGAGATGGTAGCGCATCGCCGCCGGACGCCGGGCATCCGTTCTTCGTCCGTGGGGTCTTCAGGCGGCGGTCGGGGACCCGGGCGATCGAGCGTTTCGCCGTCGTCGGCGAAGATCTCGACCGGGACCGGGAGGTTCGGTGCGCGCGCCAGACGAGCATCCGTGGTCAGGAGGGGGCCGTTCAGAACTTCCGCCAGCGCGACGTACGCGGCGTCGTACGCCGTGAGGTTGGAGCGCCACGACCAGATGCGGCGCAACATGGGTCCGTGGCGATGGCGTCGGAGATCGAGATCCTCCAGTATCCCGACGGCCTGCGTCGCGCGATCCATCGTGACGAGCTTCGCGTTCACGTAGCGTCGGAGCACGTTGATGACTTCGAGATCGATCAGCTCGGGGCCATGCATGGAGATCCCCGGATCGGACAGGCGCCGGCGGATCCTCACGCCGGGTGCGGTGACGAGCACCAGTTCGACGACCGCGGAGGCGTCCAGCACCACGATCACGTCGAATTCACCGCTCGTTCCGGTCTTCTCGCAGGATGTCGGCAGGCGGGGGGTCGAGATGGATCGGCGGCAGTTCGGCAATCCGGGCGAACACTTCTTCGCGTGTCGGCCGGTCCAGAGACTGCCGGATTTCACGCAGGACGTAGTCCGACATGGACATGGCGGCGTACGCCGCCCTCGCCTTCAGGCGAGCATGCAGGTCGTCCGGAACGTTTCGGATCTGGAGCATCTTCGACATGCGAAGATGATGGTTTCATGTTTTTCACATGTCAAACCCCACACCACCGCGTGCCGGTGACGTGGCCAGGAACGTGGACGGCAAAATATCGAGTGGAAGCGGCCCGATGAGGTCTACGCCGACGGGGCATGGGAGATCGCAGAAGTCCGGCCCGTGGAAAGAGGCCCGTAGAAAGCGGATTGCACACCCGGAGCGTCTCACTTACCCTCCCCGCCGCCGGGAGAGGTGTCCGAGCGGTTTAAGGAGCACGCCTGGAAAGTGTGTGTACGTTGATAGCGTACCGAGGGTTCGAATCCCTCCCTCTCCGCCAAGTCGATCCATCACCGACCAAACCGGAAGGCTCGCCAATGACCGGGAGCGCCTGGATCAGGGCGGCGCCCCTCGACGCCCTCGAGGACAAGGGCCGGCTGGTGTTTCGCAAGGCGGGACGCCAGATCGCGCTGTTCGACACGCCGGGCGGCGTGCTCGCCTGCAACAACCGTTGCCCCCACGAGGGCTACCCCCTGCGCGAAGGCAAGCTCGACGACCGGTGCATCCTCACTTGCAACTGGCATAACTGGAAGTTCGACCTGCAAAGCGGCAGGAACCTCTACGGCGGCGAAGGGCTGCGCACCTACCCGGTCGAGATCCGCGGCGGCGAGGTGTGGATCGACCTCGCGGACCCGCCCTTCGCCGAGCGCCGCGCCAGGATCCTCGCCAGCCTGCGCGAGGCCGGGGAGGACAACGCCTACGATCGCATGGCGCGCGAGATCGCGCGCCTGCACCGGCTCGGCGCCGATCCCCTCGATGCGCTGCGCGACGCCATCGACTGGTCCTGGGAGCGCATGGAGTTCGGCTGGACCCATGCCTACGCCGGGCTCGCGGACTGGCTCACGCTCTACGACGAGAACGAAGGCGACGACGAGACGCGCCTCGCCTGCGTGCTGGAAAGCGTCGCGCACGTCGCCGACGACGTGCTGCGCGAGCCGCGCCACCCCTTCCCCGACGCCGCCCGGGACTACGAGGAAGAGGCGTTCATCGCCGCAATCGAGCGGGAGGACGAAGGCGCCGCGGTGGCGATGCTGCGGGGCGGCCTCGAAGCGGGACTCGGGTTCGCCGATTTCGAGCGGGGCCTGAGCCGTGCCGCCCTCGCCCACTACAACGACTTCGGCCATTCGCTGATCTACGTGGCCAAGGCGGGGCGCCTCATCGAGCGCCTCGGCCCCGGGGTGGCCGAACCGCTCCTCCTCTCGCTCGCGCGCAGGATCGTGTTCGCGACCCGCGAGGATCTGATCCCCGAATTCCGGCCCTACGCGAAGGCCCTCGCCCGCTGGGGCAAGGCGAAGAACGGGGGCGACCCGGCGTCCGCCGACTGGCGCAAGCTCGGCATCGGGAAGGCGCTCGCCCGCGCCGCTTCCCTGAGCGCGGCGCCGCCGATGCGCCTCTTCCACGCCCTGCTCGGCGCGAATGCCCGCAACCTCCTCACCTTCGACGCCGGACAGCAGGACCGGATCCGCATCTCCATCGACGACAACGTCGGCTGGCTCGACTTCACCCACGGCATCACGTTCGCGAACGCGGTGCGCGTGCAGTGCGCCAGATTCCCGGAGCTGTGGCCGGCCGCCCTGCTGCAAATGGCTTGCTTCAGCGGTCGCAACACGCCCTACACCGACGGCGGGATGGACGTCGAGGCATGGCGGGTCGAGGATCCCGAGGCATTTCTCGATGAAGCGGTCGAAGGGCTCTTCGATCACGGCATCGACGAGTTCATCGTGTCGGTGCATCGGCTGAAGACGGTGATGGCGGCGAGGGAGGAGCTGCGCGCCGGCCCTCCAGCCGAAATCGCCGACCTGATCGCGGCCGGACTCAACCGCTTCCTGCACGCGCGCCTGAAGCGCAAGCAGGTCCGGCGCAACGTCTACCAGGCGATGAAGTTCGTCGCTCGCGACGGCTGAGCCCGAGCGCCGTCGCGACAACCGCCATCGCCGGACCGGCGTGCCCGATGACGTCGACCGCGCTCCGGATCCGTCCGCTGCTCCCAGCCACGACGTTCCGGGCGGGGCATGAACGCGCCTCTACCCGAGCCGTTCGTCGAATGGGTAGGGAGCCGGGAAGCGGCAGGCATGCCACAGGCCCCGTGCCGGGGCCGGAAGGCGGCGGTCCGGATCGGCCTCCCTCCGTCTTCGGCGGCGCTCGCACGGCAGCGGGCCCGGGCGGGCACGCGGACCGGATCAGCCCTCGCCAGACAGCTCCGCGAGCTCGCGCTTGAAGGGCACTTCGTCGCCCGTATCCGGCGGGCCGTCGAGCTCCTCGGCGTAGCGGCGCCCCGCGTACACCGCGTGGGCGATGGTCGCCGGGGCCAAGGCGTCGCCGATCGCCACCACCGATTCGATCCCCGCATCCGGCCAGTCGGCGGCCCGCGCCGCCAGCTCGCGCGCAAGGCGGTCCTCCGGCGCGCGGGAGGTGACCAGCACCACCGCATCCGCCTCGACCTCTTCCGCGCGTCCGGTGAAGACGCATGACGCTCGGACCCCGCCTTCCGTGACCGCGTCCAGGTTGGCGAAGGCGTGGATCTTCACCCCCTTCTCCAGCAGCCGCGCCTGGATGAAGTGCTGCTCCATGGTGTTGCGGGTCCACGTGGACGCCTCCGAGGCCGGCGTCAGGTAGTGCGTCTCGCAGCCCTTCTCCGCGAGCACCTCGGCCATCAGGCCGCCCATGTAGTAGTGGTCGTCGTCCCAGACGATGACGCAACCGCCCTCGGGCAGGGTCCCGTCCATCACGTCGTCCGGGGTCAGCACCCGCACCCCGTCCGCGATCGGCATCGGCCGGGTCCAGTGGTGCCCGACCCCGTCCCGGCGCCAGCGCGCGCCGGTGGCGACGACGATGCGCGGAAAGCCGAACCCCATCACGGCATCGGCGTCCAGCCCCGAATCGAAGTACACCTGCACGTTCGCGAGCTTGTGGAGCTGCTGCTCGCGGTAGTCCCGCACCCGCCCCCAGGCCGAGAGCCCGGGCAGCCGGCATTCCCGGGTGACCCGGCCCCCGAGCACCGTGCCCTTCTCCGCCAGCGTCACCTCGTAGCCGCGCTTGCCCAGCGCCTGCGCCGCTTCCAGCCCCGCCGGACCGGCCCCGACGACGAGCACCGGCTTGTCGGACTCCTTCGGGCGGATGCGCTCCGGATGCCAGCCCTTGCGCCACTCCTCGCCCATCGTGGGGTTCTGGGTGCAGCGCAGCGGCGACATGGTGAAGTCGCCCGAGACGCAGATGTTGCAGCCGATGCACTCGCGGACGTCATCGAGCCGCCCTTCCTCGATCTTCTTCGGGAGGAAGGGGTCGGCGATCGACGGGCGGGCGCAGCCGATGAGGTCGACGAGGCCCTTGGTGACCGCCGACACCATCCGGTCGGGCGAGGTGTAGCGCCCGACCCCGACCACCGGCTTCGTGGTCAGCTTCTTCACCCCCTCGATGAAGGGCTCCTGCCGGCCCTCGGGGCCGAAGCGCGAGGTCTGGGAGTCGTTCTCCCAGGGCGCCAGGGCCAGGTCCCAGAGATCCGGGAGCTCGGCGAGGAGCCCGATCGCGTCCTCGGCCTCGGCCTTCTCGAGGCCGTCCGGGCCGAGCATCTCGTCGATGGAGAGCCGGCACGGCACCGCGCAGGCGTCGCCGACCGCCTCCCGGGTGTCGATCAGGACCTCCCCGAGCAGGCGCACGCGGTTCTCCAGCGAGCCGCCGTACTCGTCGCTCCGGTGGTTGTAGCGCTTGGAGAGGAAGTGGTGCAGGACGGTCAGGGCGTGTCCCGCGTAGACGTAGACGAGGTCGAACCCGGCCTTGCGCGCCCGGAGCGCCGCCGCCCGGTGCCATCGGCGCAGGTTGCGGATGTCCTGCTTGTCCATGGTGCGGGCCTGCACCGGGTCGTAGGTGAAGGAGGCCACCGGCAGGCCCGTCGGGGCCATCGGCACCTCCCGCGTGTGGAGGTTGGGGCCGTTCACCCCGTTGTAGGCGAGCTCGATGCCCGCCAGCGCCCCGAACTCGTGGACCCGGTCCGCCATCCGCGCCAGCATCGGGACGTCGCGGTCGTCCCACAGCCGCAGCTCGATGAAGGGGGTGATGTCCGAGGTGTGGTGGAGCTCGACCTGCTCGGTGCACACCACCGCCCAGCCGCCTTCCGCCTTGACCCCGCGCATCCAGGCGAGCGCGGTGGGGTCGCGGTAGCCCATGCCGTTGCAGTGCGGGACCTGGTAGAAACGGTTCTTCGCGGTCACCGGACCGATGGCGACCGGCTCGAAGAGGACGTCGTAGCGGGGGTCACGTCTGGTATCGCGGGTCATCTTGCCTCCGACGGCCGGTCGTGGAGATCTATCGTAGCGGACGGCGGACCGGGCCGGTGGGACCGCCACCCTGCCGCCTGTTCCGGGAATTCTGCCTTCTCAAGTTTCGGGATTCGCTGACCGAAATGGATTCCCGCTTGCGCGGGAATGACGGCCAGCCTGAAAGCAACGCGTCTCGCTGAAATGACGTCATTCCCGCGCAAGCGGGAATCCATCGCCTGATTCAGGCATTTTGAATCCCGAAACTTGAGCTGCCTTGCGCCCGCTCGTCGCTCGGGCGGCAACCCCTTGCGGCAGCCGGGCTTCCCAATGTCGCGGAGGCGTCGCGCGATGCTCATGAACGGGGCGGAAGGGAGGTTGGAGGCGGTCTCCCGGGCCGATGGGCCGATGCGGCCGGCTCCGGGAAGGGGTACGTTGCCATCCTGAAGATCGGATCTACAAATTATTCTGACAAACATAATGCCCTCGCGCATAATCTTCAGATGCAATTCCTCGATCGCAGCGACGAAATGCGCCGGCTGGACGGCGCGCTCTCGCGGCCCGGTGCGTTCGCGGTCATCTGGGGACGCCGCCGGGTCGGCAAGTCACGCCTGCTCATCGAGTGGTCGCGGCGTCACGACGGCCTCTACGCCGTGGCCGACCAGTCCGCGCCGCCGGTGCAGCGGCGCTATCTGGCCGGGGCGGTCGCCGAGCGCTTCCCCGGCTTCGCCGACGTCGAGTATCCGGACTGGCGCTCGTTTCTGGCGCGGCTGTCCGCGGAGGCCGGGCGGACCGGCTGGCCGGGGCCGTTCGTGCTCGACGAGCTGCCTTACCTCCTCGCCGCGGATCCCACCCTGGCCGGTGTCCTGCAGAGCTGGCTGGACCGCCCGGAGCGACGGCTGACGCTGGCCGTCTGCGGGTCGAGCCGGCACATGATGCACGGCGCGATCCTCGACGCCGGCGCTCCCCTGTACGGCCGGGCCACCGAAGCCTTTGCGGTGCGCCCCTTGCCGCCCGGGCATCTCGCAGAGGTCTTCCCGTTCGGCGGCCCCGGCGATCCGGTCGCCGTCCATGCGCTGTGGGGCGGGATGCCTCGCTACTGGGAGCTGGCCGAAGCGTTCGGGGGCGATCTCGAGACTGCGGTGGACGCCCTGGTCCTCGATCCCGCGGGGCCGTTGCACGGGGAGCCCGATCGGCTGCTGCGCGAGGAGACCCCCCCGGCGACCGCATTGCGGCCCATCCTGGACGTCATCGGCAACGGCGCACACCGGATCAGCGAGATCGCGGGCCGTCTGGGCAAGCCCGCCTCCGGCCTGTCGAAGCCGCTGGCGTCCCTGGTGGAGATGGGGCTCGTGCGCCGGGAGACGCCGTTCGGGAGCGATCCGAGATCGGGCAAGCGCAGCCTCTACCGGATCGACGATCCCTTTCTGCGGCTGTGGTTCCGGGTGGTCGCCCCGCATCGGGCGGCCCTTGCCGCCGCGCCGCGCGAGACGCGGCTGCGCTACTGGCGGCGGCATCGGCCAGGGCTCGAATCCCTGGCCTGGGAGGAGCTGTGCCGGATGGCCGTGCCCCTGCTGCACCGCTCGGATACGACGCTGGCGGGGCTCGGCCCGTGGGAGCCCGCGCAACGATACTGGCGGGGCGACGCGCCGGAGCTGGACGTCGTCGCGCGCTCGGTCGACGGCCGGCGGCTGCTGGTCGGCGAGGTCGAGTGGTCGATGAAGCCGTCCGCCGCCTCCGGGGCCGTTGCCCGGAACGAGGTCGGGAGTCCGGGCCCGGGCGAAGTCGGGAACCCGATCCGGGGCGACATGGGGGACCTGGCTCTTGGCGAAGTCGGGAGCCCGACCCGCAGCGAAGTCGGGAACCCGATCCGTGGCGACATGGGGGACTTGGCCCTTGGCGACGTCGGGAACCTGGCCCGCGCCACGGACGCCGAAGTGTGCCGCGTGCTGTTCGTCCCGGCGGGCGCCGCTCCGCGGGCCGGAGCCGGTGTCCACGTGGTCGATGCGCGCGCGGTCATGAGCGTGCTCCGGTGAATCCGGGACGTTCGCCGCCGCCGGAGACGGCACGCCGGTTCGGCGTGTGGATGACCGCCGGCGCCTGGATCGCGATCCTTGCGATCGCAACCCTCGTGTTCGGCGACTGGCTGGCCGGGCGCGAGAACCCCAACCGCCGGGTGGCCACGGAGGTGGACGGCGGCGGGGTGCGCGAGGTGGTGCTCGAACAGAACCGGGCGGGACACTACCTCGCAACCGGGGAGATCGACGGCACGCGCGTCGTCTTCCTGCTCGACACCGGCGCGACCGACATCTCCGTGCCGCTCGGGGTCGCGCGCCGCCTGGGTCTGCGGGGCGGCACGCCGAGGCAGGTGCGGACCGCCAGCGGCATCGTCACGACCTATGCCGTGGTGCTGGATCGCGTCGCCATCGGCGGCATCGTCCGGCGCCGCGTGCGGGCGCACGTGAACCCCCACATGCCCGGAGGCGAGGTGCTGCTGGGCATGAGCTTCCTGCGCCATCTCGATCTCGTGCAGCGGGGCCGGACCCTGACGCTGCGCCAGCACCCGGATCGGGGATGAGGACCGCTCCATGCAAGGACGCCTCCTCCATCCGCCGCGGCTTCGCCCGTCCTCATCTGCATCGTCGTCGGCCGTCCACCGGGAGCTTCGAGCGCGCCGGGGAGACCCGTCGGGATCGGGGCAGCCGTCGGGGCCGCTATCGGAACTTCCACAGACCACCAAGGCGGACAATCCGCCGCGCAAGAGGGACAAATCCAGCTTTCGCACATCGTCTTCCAGGCGGCGGATGACGAGCGGAGGCGGATGCAGAGGTAACTTTTGGTCTTTCGTGCCTGCCACGTCCTGTAGCCGTTTCCGCTCCCATTCCTGTGTCTGTCCGTTGTCTTCCAGGGCCTGCCGCAGGTACGCCACCACGTCGATGTCGTGCACAAGGCACCAAGCCCCATTCCACTGGATGGGAAGGGCGCCGAACCCTCCTGCCAGGAGCGCGCTACACACCTGCGCGACGGTCATCCGGGGATGCGCAACCGTGGGATGGGGCACCATCCAGGCGTGCGCGTAGTACACATCCGTCAGCCGAGATGCGGCGGAGGGCGTCCGCCCGGCCCCCGGCCTTCCCGCCCCGCCCGCCCCGCCCGCCCCGCCCGTGACGGGCACGGACACCTCGCTTTTCGCCCGCGCATTGTGCTACGGCGCCGGCTTGTTCAGAATCGGGCGCCCGGACGATATGGAGCCGTTCATGCCGCGCCGCAAGAAGACCTCGACGGCCCCGGAAAGCGCGAGCAGCGAGGCCGTCACGTCCATCAAGTATCCGGCGACCCGGAAGAACATCCCTCTGGCAGGACTCGAAGCGCAAGGCTTCGTGCGCGAGGAGGCGGCGGTCTACCACCGGCACGATCCGCACCTGCCGCCGGTGCTGCGCTCATCACCCGACCCCGCGGCGACCGACAGGTTGCAGGAGCTCCTGGCCACCGCCCGGCAGCGTGCGCTGTCCGGGGAGGAGGCGGGGATCCTGGCCGCGGCGCTGGAGCGCTACGAGCCGTGGCTGGAATGGAGCGGCAAGCGGGAGAGACCGTGGTTCGAGGTCGATCCGGTGGCCCTGCACATGCACGAGCGGGTCTCCACCCAGGCCGTCCTGCGGGTGCTGGCGCGGGAGGACGTCCACCGGGACCTCTTCGCCGACCCGCAGCAGGACTACGCGAAGGCGGTGCAGTTCTATTTCCACTGCCGGACCGTCCCGCACGTCACGCTGCGCAGCATCGCCCGCAACACCTCGCTCGACCCCATCTTCGCCCGGCACGAGCCGATCCTCGCCGGGAAGCTCGCCGCGTTGAACCGCGAAGTCGCCAGGGTCGGCGCCAACCTGAAATCGGCGCTGGTCGCCAAGCTCGTCGGCAAGCACCGCGAGGAGGGAGCGGCAGCGGTCACGGACGCCGACCTGCGCCGCTGGCTCCTGCCGGATGCGCCTACCGAATCACTCAAGGCCGCCTCCGCCCGCAAGCCGCTCAAGGGCCTCACGGCCAGACAGGCCGAGAAGTACCGTGAGAAGATCCCGCGCGGGGAGTGGCGGGAATGGGAGACACCCTTCGACACCGACCCCGACTGGCCGGAACCCTTGCGGGAGGCGCTGACCGACTACCGCGCCGCGTGGCGGACGAAGATGGACGAAGTCGACGAGTGCATCGCCGCCAACGCGGCCTCGGAAGAGTTGGTGGACAAGCCGGAGATCGTCAAGGGCACGGTGCGCGTTTCCGGGCCGTTCACGATGGAGGGCGTGATCGCGGTGGAGGAAGGTCCGGACCGTCCGGACGGCCCCGGACCTCTCGCCGGTCCCGGACCGCTTGAGGGTTCCGGATTGTTTGACGATCCCGGACCGCACGGCGACCCGCCCTCTCCCATCGGCGGAGCTCCCGACGGTGAGCCGGAGGTCTTCGAGGCGGACGACGCGGGAGACGTGGCCGTAGCCAATGCCGAGGCGCACCTCGACAAGGTCATCCGGCTGCTCAAGGCGGCGGGGGTGGACTTCCCGGGCAACCGGAACATGAAGTTCAGCCGCATCGAGCCGCTGAGCGGTGCGGCCCTGATCCACGCGGAAGGCGAGTGGCTGAACGGCACGGGGGAAGAACGAAGGGTCGCCGTCAGCATCGGCCCGGAGGTCGGCAACGTGGCCGCGATGCAGGTGGAGGATGCGATCCGGAGCGCCAACCGGGCAGGGTACGACGACGTGGTGTTCGCCGGATTCGGGTTCGACGCGGCGGCCCAGGACGCCATCGAGAGCGCCAGCCATCCGAAGCTGCGTCTGCACATGGCGCTGATCCGCCCGGACGTGGCCATGGACGACCTGCTGAAGACGCAGCCGGGCAGCCAGCTCTTCACCGTCTTCAGCGCACCCCGCGTGAAGGGTCCGATACGCCGGGAAGACGGGGAGTACGTCGTCGAGGTCGAGGGCATGGACGTCTACGACCCGGTGAGCAACATGCTCTTCCCGACCGACCGGCAGCGCATCGCGGCATGGTTTCTCGACACGGACTACGACGGCCGGACCTTCTGCATCTGCCAGGCGTTCTTCCCCGACAGGAGCAAGTGGGACCGGCTGGCCAAGGCGCTCGACGATGTCGGCGCGGTGGAGCGGGGCGCATTCGACGCGCTCGGCGGCCTCACGAGCCTTCCCTTCCCGAGACCGTCCCGGTTGGGTCAGGGACAGGCATGGCGGGTGGCGGTCAAGGTCATCGACCCCCGCGGCAACGAAGGGCTGCGGGTGTTGACCGTACCCCACGGCGATTGAATCCCGCGCATGATGCGGAAGACGTCCATGAACGGATTTTCGGCGGCCGGCCCCGCCGGATTTGGGCGATGGACACCGGAACGTCCGGGAGCAGTGCGCCCATCGGATGCGGGCGGAGCACGACCACCCGAGGTTGCCCTTGTGAATCTCGATACCGAAGCGCTACGACAGCTTCTCTGCGAGAGGTTGTGCGAGGACGTGCGGCTCACGGAACGTCCCGATGGGGCGCTGATGCTGCGCACCCATTTCGAATTCCCCGACGGCGACCGTTTCCCCATCCACGTTTCGGAAGCGGGGACTGGCGGCGTGCGCCTGTCCGATCGAGGCCACACGCTGATGCACGTCAGCTACGACCACGACATCGATTCGTTCCTGGCGGGAACGCGCGGGCAACTGCTGGAACGGATTACGGATGAGAGCGGTATCGAACGAGACGGCGGCGCATTCCGCCTCGATACCCCCGTCGAGAAACTCCCCGAGGCGATCTTCCGCTTCGGCCAGGCACTGACGAGGATCTACGACCTGACGCTTCTGTCCCGGTCCCGGGTCCAGTCCACGTTCTACGACGATCTCGCCGACCTTCTGAAAAGCCTGGTCGACGAGGACAAGATACGAGCCGATTATGTGCCCGAAGAAGTGCCGAACCCCGAAGCCTACCCGGTGGACTACAGGATAGAGGGGAAATCCGGCATCCCGCTGTTCCTGTACGGGGTGCCGAACCGGGACAAGGCCCGGCTTGCCACGATCATGTTGTCGTACTTCCACCGACACGGCCTCAGATTCGAATCCATGCTGGTGTTCGAGGATCAGTCGGAGATCCCGCGGCTCGACCTGGCCCGGCTGTCGGATGTCGGCGGAGAGATGGTCTCCTCCCTGGAATCGAGCGCCGATCTCGGCCGCAAGCTCCTCCAGCGGGCCGCATGAGGGTGGATTCCAATGCGGATTGAGCAAAAGGAGATCAAGAACGACGGAAGATCAGGAAGGGAGCGGGCGACATGTCTCTGATCACAAGGCAGCTCGAGGAAGTGTGGAATGCGCTTCGGGCAAGCAATATTCAACGCCGTCACATCCTCCAGGAAATCCGTATCAGGAATCTCCGGGGCATCAAGGACCTGCGCGTGCCCTTCGACTACCCCGTCTGCGTACTGGCGGGTCCCAACGGCTGCGGCAAGTCCACCGTGCTGTTCGCCTGCGCCTGTGCTTATCGGGTTCCGAGCCACGGATCAAGGCGGTTCGCACCGGGTGTTCTCTTTCCCAAATTCACGGATCGGATGCAAGGAACGTTGTCCGACACCGACGAAAGAATGGAACTGGAGTACGACTACCTGCACGGAGGGGAACGCCTCTCGATGGCTTGGCGGCGGCGGAGCAGGTCCTGGAATCGCAGCTTCAGGGGTCGCACGGGAGGCAGGCAGCCGAGGCGGGGTCTCTATCTTCGCACGCTTGCAAATCTCACCAATCCTTCCGAGGTTCGAGGCGTCCTGCAGATCGGGCGGAAGCAGTATCAGGCCAAACCTCTCACTTCCGAACTGCTCATCTTCGCCCATCGGATACTGCGCCAGCGCTACCAAAGGCTGTCGGTGATCAGCGCCCAGGCTCGCGATCTGCTGTTCGCGGAGGTCGAAGGAAGTGGAGACGTTCGATACTCGGAGTTTCACATGTCCTCCGGCGAGCGCACGATCTTGCGTATTTCCAAGGACATCTCCCTTCTCGAAGACGCTCTCATCCTGATCGACGAAGTGGATACGGGCCTGCATCCATACACCCAACAGCAACTCATGCTGGAGTTGCAGCGGATCGCCCTGCGGCAGAGATTGCAGATCATCGTTGCCTCGCACAGCCCGGTGATACTGGACAGCGTGCCCCTCGAAGGCCGTATATTCCTCGACCGTGACGAACAGACCGCGGAAGTCCGGTTGATGCCCGCGTACCGGGACATCTTCCAGAAATCCCTCTACGGGCAGTCCCGAGACCAGCTTTCGATACTGTGCGAGGATGGAGTCGCCGAAGGCGTGCTCCTTGGCGTGCTGGACGTTCTGCAGCCTCGATTGGGGCTTCGCCACGAGGATTTCGTCATCGGCAGGAACACGGGTCGGAACGAGTTCCCTTCTCACGTCCGGACGCTCGGCAAGTTCGGAAAGCTGAAGGACTTCGTCTTCGTACTGGACGGTGACTCCCGGGACATGGAGGCATCCATCAAGCGCATTGCTGGAGGATTCGGACACGACGTACAGCCGTTGTTCCTTCCCGGAACGACCCCGCCGGAAGGTTGGATTTGGGAAGTCCTGCAACGGAATGCGCAGGATTACGCGGCATTGCTGGGGCTGGCCTCCTCGGACATGGAAAGACAGATGCAGGAGATCGCCCGGATGCTGGAAGGTGCGATACGACGACGGCACCCCGCCGAGGACAATCTGGAGGCGTTCGCTTCCGAGGTCGGCCGTTCCGCTTCGGAGATCGGCAGGATCGTCGGGAAGCATGAGACGGAAAGGCGTGGGGAAGGAATCGCTGAATTGCTGGTGCAACTGGAAGAGCAGATCGATGCCTGGCGGCGGCTGTAGATCGCCTGCCAGGAAATTTTCGGCAAGGCAGCCATCCACTTCCAGGCGCCCTGAGCCATGCCCGAAATCCACATCCCCATCCAGCCGGTCGAGGATCCCATCCTCTGCTCCCCCTACGAGGAGCCCGGCCTGCATTGGCTCTACGACACGAAGACGGGCACGCCCTCGAAGGTTCCGGCGCGCAGGGAGGCGAGCTACTGGTACAAGAGCGAGCGCACCGGCAGCGCGCAACGGTCCCTGCTCACCGAGGAGGAACGCGACGATCTGCCCCTGGTCAACGCGCTCCGGGAGGACGTGCGGCGCTGGCGGAGGTCCGGTTGGCAGAACGCTTCGGAGACGACGAAGAAGCTGCTCCGCCACTGGTGGCGCGAGGATCGGACGCGGCGCCTGTTCTTCTGCCAGCTCGAAGCCGCCGAGACGATCCTCTACCTCCGGGAGATCCTGGCCGCGGGCCGGAAGCCACGCTGGAAGCCGCGGCTCTCCCCGGACGAGTTCAGGATGCTGGAAGCGGGGCGCAATCCCAGGCCGGGCGAATGGGTGGCGAAGGTTGCGCAGCATCCCAAGCTCGCCGACGTTCCCAACGAGGCCGGGGCGGCGCCCATTCCGCGCCATGCCTGCAAGATGGCCACGGGCGCCGGCAAGACGGTGGTCATGTCCATGCTCATCGCCTGGGCGTTCTGCAACCGCGGGACGAAGCCCGGCGACCCGCGCTATCCCCGCCGCGTGCTGGTGGTCTGCCCGAACCTGACCATCAGGGAGCGCCTGGGCGTGCTGCGCCCCGGCGCTCCGGGCAACTACTACGAGAGGTTCGACCTCGTGCCCTCCTCGCTGCGCCCCGAGCTGGCGAAGGGCAAGGTGCGGGTCACGAACTGGCACGTCCTGAGTCCGGAGCCCGACGTCATCCCGGTGGGCGGGGTGCCGGTCGGCAGGCTGGGGGACGAGACGCCGGAGGCGTTCGCCCGCACCCGCCTCGGCGACCTCTGGGACGACGAGCCGCTGATGGTGCTGAACGACGAGGGACACCATGCGTACCGCCCCGCCCCGGTCGGCGGGAAGGCGAGGCTGTCTTCCGAGGAGAAGGCGGACCGCGAACAAGCCACGGTCTGGGTGAGCGGCCTGGACCGGATCCACGCCGCCTGCGGGATCCGGCTCTGCGTTGACCTTTCGGCGACGCCCTTCTACCTCCACGGAAGCGGCTATCCCGAGGGCTCCCCCTTCCCCTGGATCGTCAGCGACTTCAGCCTGGTGGACGCCATCGAATCGGGCATCACCAAGATCCCCCGCCTCCCGGCCATCGACAGCACGGGCCGTCCCGACCCCGTGTACTTCAAGCTGTGGGAGCACGTGACGAGACGCCTCAAGCCGGGGGACCGCCTGCCGGGAGGCAAGCCGAAGCCCGAGGCCGCGTACCGCGAGGCGGAAGCCGCGCTGCTCACCCTCGCGGGGGAGTGGAAGGAACGCTTCGACCAGTTGCAGGCGTCGACCCCGGGGCAGGACCGGACCCCGCCGGTGATGATCGCGGTCTGCGACAACACCGACCTCGCGGAGCACTTCCACCGGATGATCTCGGGCGAAGAGCGGGTGGAGGCGGCCGGGGCGGGCGGGAGCGGGACGGCCGCGGCCGGGACGGCCGACGAGGACGAAGACGAGAACGGCGGCAACGGTGACCACGGTGACGACAGTGGCAACGGCGACGATGGCGAGGGCGGGTCGCCCGAAGGCCGGCGAAAGAAGAAGGCGAAGGCGGTCAAGCGCTACGGCGCGGGGCTGCCGGGGTTTCCCGAGCTGTGGAACCGGGACGGCGCCGAGGTCACGTTGCGCATCGACTCGAAGCTGCTCGCGGCGGCGGAGAGCGAGGACCCGAACGCCACCCGGAAGCACGCCGCGGAGGAGCTGCGGAAGATCGTTTCGACGGTAGGCGCCCCGGGCGAGCCGGGGGAGCACATCCGTTGCGTGGTGAGCGTCAACATGCTGAGCGAAGGCTGGGACGCCAACAACGTCACCCACGTCCTGGGGCTGCGCGCATTCCACAGCCAGCTTCTATGCGAGCAGGTGGTCGGGCGGGGGCTGCGCAGGATGGATTACACGCCCGACCCGGAAACGGGGCTCCTGACCGCCGAGTACGTCGACGTCTTCGGGGTGCCGTTCTCGCTCATTCCCTTCAAGGGCCGCCAGCCGGGGGGCGGACCGCCGCCGGAAGACCATCCCAGGCATGAAGTCAAGGCGCTGCCGGAGCGCAAGGCGTTCGAGATCCGGTTTCCGATCGTCGAAGGCTACGTCGTGTCGCTGAAGAAGAACCGCGTCACCTGCGACCTCGACGCGGTGGAGCGGACCTCGCTGGATCCATGGGCCACGCCGACCGCCGCCTTCGTGCGCCCGCAGGTCGGATACCAGATCGGCCATCCGGGCGCATACGGCGGATTCGGGTTCGAGGAGGTGGACCGCGGTCAGTACTACGAATCGGTGCATCCGCAGACGATCGCGTTCGCCATCGCCGTCGAGATCGTGCGGGTGCTCACGCAAGCCGCCCACCCGGGCAAGGAGCGGCTGCGATGCGAGAGCCGCCGGACCCTGTTTCCGCAAGTGCTGCACATCGTCTCGGGCTATCTCCGCGAGCGCGTGGACCTGAACGGCCTGCATCCCTGCGACGTCGGGTTGCAGACCTACGCCCGGCGCATCGTGGACCTGCTGGTCGCCGCGATCCTGCCCGACGACTCGAAGGACGAAGCGCCGTTGCTGCCGAGGTTGAACCGCTACCGGCCCATCGGGAGCACCGGCAGCGTCCACTTCAAGACGGTGAAGCCCGTCCAGGCGACCGTCGCCAGCCATCTGAACCACGTGGCCTGCGACACCGGCGCCTGGGAGCAGGCCGCGACGTTCCGGCTCGAAACGCTGGCGAAGGACGGCGTCGTCCGCTGCTACGCGCGCAACGACCATCTGGAGTTCAACATCCCCTTCGAGCTCTACGGCACCCCGCGCGCCTACGAGCCCGATTTCATCGTGCAGCTTGCCGACGGCCTCAACGTCGTACTGGAAATCAAGGGACGATCGCACGACGACACGGATGTGAAGCACCAAGCGGCGAGACGCTGGGTGGCCGCGGTCAACCACTGGGGCCGGCTCGGCGAATGGGCCTTCCTCGTCTGCCGGGACCCGCAACGGCTCGATGCCGATTTCGCGAAGCTGGTTGACGCCCGGACGGCGCGGGAGGGTCCGAAGCAGCCCGCGCCGCTTCGGAGGTGAGAGCGTGGCGCCCGGTGTTCGGCCGAGTCGTGAATGGAAGAGGGTTCGTGTTCCAGTTCCAGCAGTTGCTGCCGTCCCTGCGCATGGGTGATCGCCTCGGCCCGGAGGATCGGGGCTTCCATCGCGTTCATCCCCGCCGCCCCCGCCGCAGGATCGCCGAGAGCCGGCCGTAGAGCCCGTCGCCGGCGAGCAGCACCACCGCGATGAAGAACAGCCCCATCACGAACTGCCAGTAGCTCGCCAGATCCGCGGAGAGCCCGATGGCCTCCCAGAACGCGCCGTCCGAGAGCTCGTGGCGGAGCAGGACCAGCACCGCCGCGCCGGCCGCCGCGCCGACCAGGCTGCCCATGCCGCCCACGATGACCATGATCAGCACCTCGCCGGAGACGGTCCAGAATCCCAGGTCCGGGGAGACGAAGCCGGTGTGCTGCGCGATGAGCGAGCCCGCGAACCCGCCGAGCGCGCCGGCCAGCACGAAGGCGGCGAGCTTGTAGCGTTGCACGGGGCAGCCCAGCGCGCGGACCCGGCTCTCGTTGCGGTGGATGGCGACGAGCATCGCGCCGAAGGGCGAACGCACCACCACGCGCAGCAGCGCCCACACCAGTACCGCGGCGACCAGCACGAAGGCGGAGAACACCTGGGGCTCGGCCGCGTCGAGCCCCAGGGCCGAGAGATCGGGGCGGGGGATGCCGGCCATGCCGTCGTCGGCGCCGAACTCGCGCGCCTTGAAGAAGTAGGCGTAGACCATCTGGCCCAGCGCCAGGGTGATCATGATGAAGAACACCCCGCCGACCCGGATCGCGAACACCCCGGCCACCGCGGCGAGGGCGGCGGCGCACCCCACCGCCGCGACGGTGGCGGCCGGGACCGGCCAGCCCAGGAACACCGTGAACGACGCGGTGGCGTAGGCGCCGGTGGCGAAGAACGCCGCGTGCCCGAGGGAGACCAGGCCCGCGTAGCCGACCAGCAGGTCGAGGCTCATCGCGAGGATCGCGAAGATCGCGATCTCGGCCAGCACCTCGTGGCGGAAGAAGTCGCCGCCGTACCAGGCGACGCCGGCCGCGACGGCCAGCGCGGCGGCGGCGGGCAGGTGCAGGGGGTCGCGGCCGAGCATCGGAACGGCCGGATCAGTGGGTCCGGCGCACCGGGAACAGCCCGTGCGGCCGCACCAGCAGGACCACGGCCATCAGCGCGTAGATCGTGACCCGGGCGAGCTCCGGGGCGACGACCTGGCCGTAGGTGTCGACCATGCCGATGACCAGCGAGCCGATCACCGCCCCCTTCAGGCTCCCGGGGCCACCGACCACCACCACGATCAGGGTGAGGATGAGGATGGACATGTCCATCCCCGGAAAGATCGAGAACACCGGCGCCGACACCACCCCCGCGAGCCCCGCGAGCCAGCACCCGAGGCAGAACACGAGGAAGAACGCGCGCTCGACGTCGATGCCCAACGCCGCGACCATGGTCCGGTCGTCCACCCCGGCCCGGACGACGGCCCCGAGCCGGGTGCGCTCCAGCCCGACGTAGAGGGCGGCGAGCACCGCGAGGCCGATCCCGATGATGAACAGCCGGTACGCCGGATAGACCTCGCCGAGGACGTGCACGCGGCCCGCCAGCGCCTCCGGGATCGGGATGGTGTGGGGCAGCACGCCCCAGATCATGCGAACCGCGTCGAAGCCGACGAAGATGAGCCCGAAGGTCACCAGCACCTGGCGCATCGGGCTCTGGCGCTGCATGTGCCGGAGCAGCACCGCGTAGAACACCGCGCCGACGAGCGCCACCCCCAGCGGGGCGAGCGCGAGCGCGACCCAGAACGAATCGAACCACCGCACCGTGGACAGCGCGAGGTAGGCGCCCACCATGTAGAGCGTCCCATGCGCGAGGTTGATGAAGTTCATCATCCCGAACACCACGGACAGCCCGATCGAGAGCAGGAACAGCAGCATCGAGAGCTGCAGCCCGTTCAGGGTCTGGACGATCAGGAATCCGGGTTCGAGCAGCATGGCGCGGGCCGGGCCGGCCGGGCCGGCGGGAAAGAGGACCTTCCGTGGCCGGCGCCTGCCCGGCCGGCCGCCACGTCGGAACCGCCTTCGCGACGCCGAGGCCCGGCGCCTGCCCGGCCGGACGCCACGTCGGAACCGCCCTCGTGCCGCCAAGGCCCGGCGCCTTCCCGACCGCTGAACACCGCCGCGTTGACGCTCGCGATCAGGCGCTCCAGCGCCGCCGGGCCGCCGAACACCCGGGCGGCCTGGTCGTAGCCGCCGAGACCGGCGAAGGGGTGGGCGTCGAAGTCGTAGTCCTCGAAGCGGTCCATCGTCATCGCGTCCGCCCGGATGCGGTTGCCGATGAGGCCGGCCCAGCGCGCCTGCTCGGCGTCGAACGCCTGTGCGCCGCGCCAGGCCTCGACGTGCAATCCGAGCTCCGCCGCCCGGGCCTCGTGCGCCTCCGTGCGCACGATCCTGCCGTCCTCGTCGAGGGTCACCCAGTCGCGGCTCGCCGGGTCGATGTGGTCGTCCACGTCCAGGGTCAGCAACGTGCGCGGCGTGGCGGGTCCGTAGGGCGGACGTCGCGGCTCCGCGACGACCCCGCCGGTGATCTCCCCGTCGTCGTCCCCGTGGAAATCGCTCACCCCCACGAAGTCGAAGATCGTGAACCCGGTCTTGCGGATGTGCGGCGCCTTGCGCGTGCCACGCCCGCGCATCTGCCGGTAGAGGATGGCGCTTTCGGTGAAGCGCGCCATCACCAGGTTGACGACCTCCGGGCAGTCGAAGCCGGTGTCGAGCATGTTCACGCTGACCAGGATCTGCGGGAGCTCCTCCTCCTTGAAGCGCCTGATGACGGCGCTGGCGTCCGGGGAGGGGCCGCCGCCCACGTCGCTGACGACGAAATCGGCGTAGCGCGTCGCAGGATGCGGCTTCAGGTCCGCGAAATGGTCGTCGAACATCGTCGCCAGCGTCTCGGCATGGCGGCGGGTCACCGCGAAGACGATGGTCTTGCC
The DNA here is from genome assembly GCA_965204915.1 of Gammaproteobacteria bacterium. GTDB lineage: Bacteria > Pseudomonadota > Gammaproteobacteria > HK1 > HK1 > HK1. Next base: position 3,517,342 of record OZ242023.1, read on the forward strand.
GCGGCTCGGGAAGCGGCGGACGCAGTCCCGGCCGGTGAAGCCGCTGTCGAGCACCTCGCGGAATTCGCGCACGACGGCGCGGTTGCGCTCCGGGATCGTGAATCTCCGCTCCAGCGCCCTGGGGTCCACGACGATGCGGCCGGCCGCCCCGAACAGCTCATCGAGCTCCGTCCGCGTGGCTTCGTCCATCGAAGACCAGTCGAGCTCGTCGCGCCCGACCTCGAAGCCGCCCTCGGCCGCGGTCTTCACGGTCATCGCCCGGTAGATGCGGTAGGGCGCCAGCCAGCCTTCGGCGATCGCCTGCGGCAACCCGTAGCGGAAGGTCGGTGCGTCGAGCTCGAAGAAGCGCAGCGTGTCGCGCACGAAGCGCCCGTCCTCGGGGTCGGGCGGCTCGCCGGCGCCCGCGGTGCAGGGCGTCGCGGTCAGGCCCAACTGGATGCCGTCGAAATGCCGCAACACGCCGCTCCATTTGCCGTAGATCGAGCGGTGGCATTCGTCGGTGATCACCAGGTCGAAATAGCCGGAGGAGAGCGCGCGGTACTCGGCGATCATGGTCTGCAAGGTGGCGATGGTGATGCGCTTGGCGCGGTCGAAGCCGCGGCCCGGGCGCAGCACGTGGCAGGGGTAGTCGCGGAGATGGTCGGTGAAGGCGTCCTCGGCCTGGGCGGCCAGCGCGATCCGGTCCACCAGGAAGAGGACGCGGGTGACCGCACCGGCCTCGAACAGGCGCTTGACGAAGGCCGCCGCGGTGCGGGTCTTGCCGGTCCCCGTCGCCATCTCCACCAGGAGCTTGCGCCGCCCCCGCGCCACCTGCGCCGAGAGCGCTTCGATGCAGTCGATCTGGTAGCCGCGGTCCGCGATCCTGCGGTCGATCGGGACGTCGGCCGGCTCGCGCCGTACCGCTCGCGCGGCGATCCGGCGTTCCAGATCGTCCTGGGAATAGAAGGTCGCGATCTCGCGGGCGTGGGCGTCCCGGTCGCGGTCCAGGAAGCGCACCTCCTCGCCGTTCGAGAGGAAGACGAAGGGGACGTCGAGCAGGGCCGCGTAGTGGATGCCCTGGTCCTGCGCGGCGAGCGGCCGGGCGCTCGCGCGCTTGGCCTCGACGACGGCCATGGGCCGCCCGGCGCGGCTGCAAAGCACGTAGTCGGCGCGCGAGCCGTCCGGCAGCGCATGTTCGAACAGAACGCCCACGCCGTCGGTCAGATCCCATCCGGCGTCCGCGAGCAGGGTGTCGATCCTGACGCGGGAGAATGCCTCGGTGGGGCCGGTGGTCATCGGTCGGCTACGTCCGGGTCCGATCTTTGACGGGAGGGTTTCAGGCGTCCGTCGTGCATTATCCGGGTGTCCATACCGGGCCGTCAGACTCGGCACGGGCGCTGGATCTGCCCGCTCCTTTCGGTCCGACGAGGATGATGAGCTGCCAGGGTGGCGCCAGCCGCTAACCGCGGAACTTGAGGTCTTCCCACGTCAGCGGCCGGCCTTTCGGGACCGGGCGGAAGTGGCCTTCGGGGCCTTCCAGGAACGCCTTCCCATCGCGCCCGACGACCACCGCTTCGCCCCGTGCGAACTTCTCCGCCCGGAACCGCTCGCCCCACGCCTCAAGCGCGATGGCTACGGACACCGCTTCCCGTAGCGCCTCGTCGCCGCCCACGTCGATATCGTATTCGTTCAGATCGATGTTCATGTGACTCGCATTGTCTCGCATGGTCACCCGAACGCAAACGCCAAATTACCGGCATGGGCGGGGGTGTACGCGGCAGGCCGAATCAGCCTTTGCGCTCGGGACCTCCGGCCGCGGTGGCCGCCGCCCAGACGCCGTTACAAAACGCGCGCTGCATCAGCCTCCATCATGGCGTCCCGGCATCCGGTCTCAGGCAGGGCCGCTCTCTGGTGGCTCCCGCATCCGGCGGTCCAGCTCTCGAACCGGGATCCCCAGCAACTCGGCAGCCTTCGGCTCGGAGATTGCCCCCTCCGCCAGGGCGCGCAGACACAGCCGCTCGAATCGCCGGGGCTTCTCACCCTCCCGGATCGCGAGAGGTTCCTCACAGGGCGGGTCACGCCAACCGCGGCGCTTGAATTCGTCGAACAAGCGCCGGAAGAGGGGCTGGCTGAATATGCCCAGATCCTTGCAGCGCCAGGTGAGGGCTTGCACACTGACCCCGAACAACAGCTTGAGCTTGAAGAGCTCGTCCCATCCGACCGACGTGCGGCGCTTGCCGACCTCGGACCAAAGCGCCTCGGCCGGCATGAGAAACGCGCCGGCGAAACGATGCGCCGCCTTCTCGCCGTCCACTTTCCTGCCGATGGCGTCCAGAACCATGTGGCCGAGCTCATGCGCTATCGTGAAGCGCTGCCGCTCACCCCAGTGGGCGCCGTTCACGACGATGACGGGTACGGCGTTTCCGCGCGCACGGCGGACCCGCGCCGTCAGGCCGTCAATGCTCTCAGCGAGGGTGACGGACAGCACCTTCACCCCGCGCCCTTCCAGGATTTCCACCAGATCGGGGATCGGATCGATCCCCAGGCCCCAATGGCTCCGTAGCGCGCGGGCTCCCCGGTCCGCTTCCGCAACGTCGTTGACGACCGGAAAGGGCGCCTCGCGGGGCTTGTCCCACTCCACGCTGGGCAGGCAGAGCAGCTCCTCGACCATGAGATAGCCTTCCAGCATGCGCAGCACCTGCGCTTCGACCTGGGCCACCTCCCGCTTGCTCGCGACCGTCTTTTTCCTGAAGTCGACGTCCTCCAGCACCATTTCCCGATCGCCGACCAGGTAATCCACGGAAACGCCGAGCGCGTCGGCCAGCGCGATCAGCACCCCGGAGCCCGGCATCGACTCGCCTCGCTCGTACTTGCCGATCGCCTGTGCCGTGACGCGATTTCCAATCGCGGCCTCCAACCCCCTGAGTGACAACCCGGCTGCGGCGCGGGCAATCTTCAGTCGTTGTCCGATCATCCACCATCTCCGCTTGATACAGAATTTCCAGTTGTTTATTCATAATAGCTGTTTGTAAACCATTGGTTCCACCTTGCCAGCCACCCCGTGAAGGAGAAAATGCAGAGTGAAACAAGGCAGATGAAACACGACACAGGCGGGCAACATCGCTTATCGTGCGTTTTCCGCACCATCCCGGCCAGCGGTACACGGAGGACAGCCCCTTGGGCAACGGCATCCTGAGGGAAACGAGCCAGCCGTTCCGGCCGAGGGCCAGAGTGCTGCAGCTTCTCGGTGACGAGCTGATCGGCAGTGCCCGGCTGGCCGTCTTCGAGCTGGTCAAGAACGCGTACGATGCGGACGCGAACGAAGTCGTCGTCCGACTCGGTCTCGCCTCGGCGCGAGAGCCCTCCATCACCGTGACCGACGACGGCGAGGGCATGACGCTGGACGTACTCCGGTCGGTGTGGCTGGTGCCGGGGGATGATCATCGCCAGAGGCAGCGGCTGTCGGATCGAAGGACCCCCAGGCATCGGCGTCTTCCGCTCGGGGAAAAGGGACTTGGCCGCTTTGCCGTCCACAAGCTCGGGAATCTCATCACCCTCGTGACACGCGCTCGGGACTCGGACGAGTGCGTCGTCAAGATCGACTGGAACGAACTGATCGCCAAGCCATATCTCGACGAAGCTCCTGTCACGATCAGGGTTCGCCGCCCCCGGGTGTTCGATGGGGAGAAGACCGGGACCCGGATCAGGATCCGGCAGTTGCGCACGACCGACTGGTCGCGGGGTGAGGTTCGGCGGCTGCACAACCAGATCACGTCCATCTGCTCGCCGTTCGAAGAGCCGAGCGGATTCCAGGCCACGTTGCGCGTCCCCGGCCGCGAGCACTGGATCGAAGACCTCCCGGACGTGTCCGAGATCCTCGACCGCGCCATCTGGAAGTTCTCGTTCCGTATCGACAACGGCAGGTTCGACTGGACTTATGAGTTCCGCCAGGTTCCGGGGTTCAAGCTCGACGGTCGAAAGGTCGAGAAATCCGGAGATCGCCTGAAGCTCCCCTCGCGATCCGGCGACGATCGGATGGAAAAGAAAGTCGTGGCCGACGAGAGCCATTTCGATGGCATCGGACCCGTCACCGGGGAATTCTACGTGTACGACCGGGATCGGGAGGTTCGCCAGCGGATGCCGAACATCCGGCTGCTGGAAAGCTACCTCGACGAGACGGGAGGCGTGCGGGTCTATCGGGACGGCATCCGGGTGTACAACTACGGCGAGTTCGGCGACGACTGGCTCGGCCTCGATCTTCGCCGCGTGAACGTGCCGACGCGCCGGATCAGCCGCAACATCATTCTGGGGGCGGTCCACCTCTCCCTGAAGGAATCGACCGGCTTGGTCGAGAAGACCAACCGGGAAGGGTTCGTGGAGAACGAATCCTGCCTTCGACTGCGCCGTATCGTCCTCGGCGCTCTGGGCACCCTGGAAGCGGAGCGTCAAATCGACAAGGAACGCATCCGGAGGCTGGCCGGAAAATCCGATGACCCGACGGCCACCCGAATCGAGGCTCCGATCCGGGAGTTGAGGCGCGAGATCGAACGGCAAGGTGGCCGAGAGAAATTCGACGCTTATCTGGCTAGGATCGAAGATCATTACCAGAACATGCAGGACACGCTCCTGTCCGCGGGCCTGTCTGGTCTGAACTTGGCCGTCGCGTTCCATGAAGTGGAGCGGGGCGTGCGGGCACTCCACCATGCCATCTCCAAACGCGTGGATATGAAGGGCGCAGCCCGGCAAGCGCAGGATCTCCTTCAGTTGCTCGAAGGCTTCATGGCACTGCTCAGGCGGGGCAGCAAGAAGAATCATAGCGGGCGGGAACTAGTGGGCGCTGCGCATCGAAACATCATGCTCCGTCTCCGGCATCATCACGTCAAGTTCGTCTGTCCGTTGCTTGAGGAAGACGAGCCAGGCTTCTATTCCAGGTTTTCGTTCGGTCTCGTCCTGGGAGCGCTGACCAATCTCGCGGACAATGCCTTCTACTGGCTTCGGGTCAGATGGCCGGACGTTTCCATGCAGGGAGGCGGCCCGGAACGAAAGCTCTACATCGATCTCTCGCATGACTTCGAGGCAGGGCCGGCCATCGTGGTTGCGGACAATGGCCCCGGCTTTCAGGGAGACGACCCCGGACATCTCGTTCGGCCTTTTTTCACGCGCAAGCCGGAAGGCATGGGTCTTGGCCTGTACTATGCGAACTTGGCGATGGAGCTGAACGGCGGCCAACTCGCGTTCCCCCAACCGGGAGAGGTCGAGATCCCCGACGGGCTCGACGGCGCGGCCGTCGCCCTGGTTTTCAAGGAGGCTCGGTAATGTCCAGTTCCGTGAGGGTCATAGCGATCGACGACGATCCCAGGCACCTCGACAGCTTGATCGAAGGGCTGGGCGGACACGATACGAATCTGCTCCGGATCCACTTTACCGGTGAGGGGCTGGACGTTCCCGCATGTCCACACGTGCGGGCCATCTTCTCGGACCTTCGCCTCCTCGGTGGCGCCATGTCCGACCCCACCGGGGATTTCGCGGTGATCGGCAGTCTCCTGGAGGACGTGATCAAGCCGGTCGATCCCTATCTGATGCTGCTGTGGACGCGGTACCCGGATCATGCCTCCGCCCTCGGGACGTTTCTGGACCGGCTTCGGAACGTAGCCAAGCCGGTCGCCGTCCTGCCGTTGCCGAAGGCCGAACATCTCGACGACAGTGGCGCTGCCGGGAACCGGACGGCATTGGCCGACGAGATCAACGCCGCGGTCGGGGGATGGCTCGGTTCGGAGGGTGCTCTCGGTCTGCGGGGTGGATGGGGGCCGATCGACGATCATGAGGTAGACGCGCTGATCGAGACGATTTACGCGGCTCGACGACACGACACCGGCCGCCCTGTGGAGCTCGAAGACTGATGTACCTTTTCGATACCGATGTTCTCAGCAACCTGATGAAGCAATCGCCTTCCCATGATCTGCTGAAGAGGATGGGTTCGGTGCCGGTCGGGGACCAGTTCACCTCCAGTATTACGTTGGGAGAGCTGGTGTACGGAGCACGAAGGAGGGGATCGGGGAGCCTGATGGAGAAGATCGAAGAACGTGTCGCGGCGAAGCTGCCGATACTTCCGTTCGATGCGGATGCAGCCAGACGATACGGCGAGATCCGGGCCGATCTTGAGCGTCAAGGGACTCCGATCGGAGATGCCGACGTCAGAATAGCCGCGATTGCATTTGCCCGAAACCTGATCGTGGTTACTGGAAATGTCAGACATTTCCGGAAAGTTCCGCACTTGCCCGTGGAGAACTGGCTGTGAGAGCCGATGCACAAACGAGGAAGAGAAAAAGAATGGACAAAGTAATACAAGTGATAAACATCCTGGAACAGCACGCCGACGCGACGGTAGCGGGCAGTACCGTGGCCATGGCGATCAGTGCGATGTTGACGCTGATGGCAACAGTGGCCATCGTCGCCGCGGCGCGGAGCACGGCTCGGGGAACGAAACAATTGGCAAAGATCGCGGAGCGGGAAGAAGAGGCGAGAAAGACACCCGATGTCGTCGTGTGGCTGAAACCGGAATTCGGCGGAACAATCCCTCTGTTGAACATCGTAGTCGGCAACGTCGGCACAGGAGTCGCGAGGGATGTGAGATGGTGGTTTCAGAACGTTGATCGAGAAGATTGGAAGGTGCGTGAAATCATGATGATCTGGCCTGATGGACCGGAGACAGCGCCGTCAATCGATGTGCTGATGCCGGGAGAAAAGTTCGAGATGACGATGGGAGGACCAAGCCTGGTAGTGCCTGACAGGAGGCTGTACCCGCACGTAAAAACGGAGACGCCGATGAAGCCATTCGACGTCGAGGTTCGATTTCGGAACATGGCCGGAGAGGACATGGGGATGCGGACGTATACCTGCGAAGTACAGAAACTGCGAAATACAGGAGGGCGTGCGACACACCCGCTGCACCGGATCGCTGATGCTTTGGAGAAGGCGACAGGCGGACCGAAATACTTCGGAGAATCTCCGGGGATAGGGCAGCCGGCAAGCGAAGCAGACGAGATCAGGCACGAGGAAAGAAGCAATACAGACCCATCGATCCAAGAAGAGGGAGAGCGTGCGCAACGCACTGCATAATACGGGAGTGGTTCGACATGTGGCGCTCAATCTTCTGAAACGCATGCCAACGGAGAGCAGCATCAGGAAGAGGCGTATCTGGACGGCTACGATTTCTGTGTACGTCTCTGCATTTTGTACTATTCGATTGGATCGAATTTAATACGGCCGCGGCTGATGTGTGTTTGCACAATACTGACCTTGGGATTCATTTTATGCACATAGTTCTTCACTTTGCAGACCATCTCTGGTTCCATCTTCCAACCCAAAACTACGCGGACAACATGGATAGAAGGTATATTGTAAGTATAGATTTTATCATTTAGATTATCCTGACAGCATTCATCGAGCGGAAGTATAATTCGGACTTCTTGTTCGTATTTCCAGTCTGGAAATTTACAGAAAAATAGTGATTTATGCGATCGAGGCTCGAAGGTAATATCTACTCCGTCTTCTTCATAAGAAACAGCAATAGGCTGCCGAAGAACTCCAGTGTTGTCCCCCGGGAAGATTTTGTCCAAATCTTGAAACCCAACAGCCAGTCCTTTGGCATTGTTCGCGTAATGAGCCCACATGGGAAGAGAGTCGTGACGTTTCGAGAGACAGAAGATCCCAACTCTCGATGATATTTTCTGCGCATTATCGTATATCGTACGTTCCAATCTAGATATATCATCGTATTGGCTCGAACAGATACGCTCGGTCGCCTCCTCTGGTGAAGAAGGTACTGGAGTTCCCAGGTACTCAGGAGCCAGACGTTCTAGCAAATGTCCCTGTTTTTGAAGATCCGAAAATTCTTGATCGTTGTATCCCTCTCGACGCAGGTGAACAAGCGATTCCTGTATATTATCTCGTACTACAACAGGGCTGAGTTCAGATGGATCATTAAGCTCTGATATTGGCGTGAATTTCACGGAACCTTGCAGCAAGAATTTAACATGCTCAGGTTCGGAAATGAATTTATACAGAGTAGTCATGAGAATACCTTACCTGATTTGAACCTCAGAATCTGGCTTCGATTATTCTCCGCCGTCCAATAGCAGAGCCATGAGAGAGGCAGTAACACTTGAGGCAGCTTCGGCAGCCTGAAGGTGCAGGCATTCGACACGCACCGCCCGATTCAGAATGTCGGCGATCCACCGTTGCTCGTCGAGTGCAGGGAGGGGAATTGGAGTGTTTTCCATGAACGACTTGGGAACGCGTTGTTGGCCTGCCGTGCCAGTGAAATACCGTTTCGCTTTCTCTCTGAATCGTAACTGGCGAACGAAGTGATAAACGTATTCACCGAGAACCTTGTCGCCGGGTCGGAGGACGTAGAATTCCGTTGAGCCACGACCGGTACCATTGGTCAGGTTGCGGGCCAAGGCCGCCTTGCCGTTTTCCATGCACGGGGTGATTTTTGCGAAAAGCACATCGCCATCTTCGAATGCCGTGAAGCCCTTTGAAACATCCACGAGACGCCGATCTTCGTGAGCCGTGATCATCCCGAGCCGCTCATCCACGGCAGCCATCGGGACGAAACTCACGAGCATGTCTTCTTCTGGAATTTCGGATTTCCTGATGCGCGGATTGATAGTGCATATCTCTCCGAGAGGAACCCGAGGATAAATATTCATCCCCCCACCACCCCCCGCACGGCATCGGCAAGCTGGTCGATCTCCTCCAGGATCTCCCGCTCCACGGCCCTGAGCTCGTCGAGGAGCTCCAGCGGGTCGCGGTGCTCCACCCGCGCGCGGCTCTGCGGGCGGTAACGCCCCGCGCTCAGGTTGAAGTCGGCGGCACGGATCGCCTCCGCGTCGGCGAACCACCACTTCCCGGTCCACTCGGCGTCCGGGTCGCGCTTCTTCCAGGTGGCCCACAACGCCGCCCGATCCTTGAACGCCGCGACGAGGGCCGGCAGGTCGTCCGCCTCGATCGGCTGGTCGTGGTTGGCGTCGAGCTTGAATCCGTCGTGGTCGGCGTGCAGGAACAACACCTGCCCGGTCGCGCCGCCCTTGCGGAAGACCAGCACGGAGGTCTTGACCCCGGAGTAGGGGTTGAACACGCCGCCCGGCAGGGACAGCACAGCCTCGACGCTGTGGTTCTCTACCAGCTTGCGGCGCAGCTCGCGGTGTGCGCCGGTGGAGCCGAACAGCACGCCCTCGGGCAGGACGACGCCGCAGCGCCCGCCGTCCTTCAGGTGGTTCAGCATGTATTGCAGGAACAGCAGCTCCGTCTGCGCGGTCCGGCCGACCTTCACCTCCTCGACGATGCGGTCCCGGTCGAGCCGGCCGGAGAAGGGCGGGTTGGCGAGGATGACGTCGAACCCCTCCGGCGGCAGGCCCAGCTCCGCCTTCGCCGCGCGGTCGAGGGTGCGGGTCAGGGCGTCGCGGCGCGCGATGCGCACCCGGTCCAGGCCGCGCAGGGTCAGGTTCATGGTGGCGAGGCGGACCATCTGCGGGTCCACGTCGTTGCCGAAGAAGGTCGCCTCGTGAAGCTGGCGCACCGCATCGCGGCCGAGCAGGTCGCCGAGGCCGCGGCGGATGGTCTGGGCGTCCGCCTCGACCTCCTCGATGCCGTCCGGCGACGAGTTCGCGAGCCGGATGTGGTCGTAGGCGCCGACCAGGAACCCCGCCGTGCCCGCCGCCGGGTCGTAGACGGTCTCGCCCAGGCGGGGGTCCACGAGCCGGACCATGGCCCGGATGACGTGGCGCGGGGTGCGGAACTGCCCCAGCTCGCCCGCCTGCCGGATCTGGCGCAGCACGTGTTCGAACAGGTCGCCCTTGGTGTCGGCGTCCACCCGTTCGAGATGCAGGTCGTCGATCTGCGAGACGACCTGCGAGAGCACGGTGGGCTCGTCGATGACCAGGCGGGCGCCGTCCATGAAGTCGGTGACGCCCCCGGCGGCGAGACCGGCGTAGAACGGGAAGACCTCCTCGCGCACCCAGGAGACCAGCCGCTCGCCGTTCAGGGCGTTCGCCCAGGAAGACCAGCGCAGCCGCTCGCCCGGGACCGTCTTCGCGTTCGGGCGGAAGGCGTTGCGCGGGTTGCGCAGGCGCCATCGCCCCTCGAAGACGCTCGCACAGGGAGCCGCCTTCGGGCGGCGGGCGGCGCGGACGCGCGCGGCGTCGGCCGCCTCGAACATGTAGAAGAAGATGAGGAAGCTGAGCTGCTCGGCGTTCTGGGCCGGGTTGGGGTAGCCGCCGCCGTAGAGATGGTCGCGGATGCGGTCGATGCCGCGGCGCAGATCGGGGGTCAGGGGCATCGTCGGGCCTTCACCGATTGCTGGTTCCTGATCGCGTCCGCCCGGACGTGGTTGCCGGTGAGGCCGGCCCAGCGCGTCTGCTCGGCGTCGAACGCCTGGGCGCTGCACATGCCTCGACGTGCAATCCGAGCTCCGCCGCCCGGGCCTCGTGCGCCTCCGTGCGCACGACCCTGCCGTCCTCGTCGCGAAGACGATGATCTTGCCACGGCTCGGGAAGCGGCGGACGCCGTCCCGCCTCCAGCGCCTTGCGCCATCTTCCAGGGTCCGTCCGTCCGCGCTGTTCCGGGAGACGGCGGCCTTGGAGGGCCGGGACCATTGCGCTGCGCTCGGCCTGGTTACGCATGATTCCCAGCCGGATCGGGGACTCGATCAAGGCATGGGTGGAGTGCGAAAAGCGACGTATGCGAGCCGTGCGCGAGGTGACTTGATTGCATCGCAATCGTCGAGTAGGTTGGATTCCCGGACCATCGGAGGGCGTGAACATGGCGAGCATCACCATCCGTAATCTCGACGACGACGTGAAGGTCCGGTTGCGCGTGCGTGCGGCGGGCAACGGCCGTTCCATGGAAGAGGAAGCGCGGCTGATCATGCGCGAGGCCGTCAGCCGGGAGAGCGTACCGGAGAAAGGCTTGGGCACGGCGATCCACGAGCTGTTCAAGCCACTCGGCGGCGTCGAGCTGGAGTTGCCGCCACGCGAGCCGATGCGCGAACCGCTCCGCTTCGATTGAAGTGGCGCCTGGCGATGGTGTTGCTCGATACGAACGTGGTATCTGAACTGATGCTCGCCGCCCCGAGCGCGGAGGTTCTCGCCTGGATGGACGATCTGCCGGCCCGGCAGTTGTTCGTGTCCGCGGTGACGGAGGCGGAGGTCCGCACCGGCATCGCTGTCTTGCCCGAGGGCGCACGCCGCCGGGTGCTTGCAGACGCCGCCGAACGAACCCTGGATGGTTTGTTCGCGGGCCGGGTTCTGCCGTTCGACAGCGGCGCGGCGCGTGCGTTTGCGGACATCGCAGCCGCGCGCCGCGCCGCCGGGCGTCCGATCTCGCAGTCGGACTGCCAGATTGCGGCGATCGCGGTTTCGCGCGGGATGGCGGTGGCGACACGGAACGTCCGCGATTTCTGCGGAACCGGCGTTGACGTGATCGATCCGTGGCGGGGCGCATGAACGGTTCACCCGGGTCGGATGGGGTCTCCCCCCGGCTATCCGCCCGGCGCGGCACGGCGAAGGCCCGCGGTGGCAGCGCCGGTGAGCGACCAGACACACACTTCAGGGTGAATCTCGCGAATCGCCGGGTGAGCGGTCACACCACGTTCACGGATCGGATCGTCCGCGCCACCTTTGCCATCGTTGCCGCCAAGCTGCTTTGAGCCTCACCCGTCCGGAGCCCGGCCGGCCGCCTGAGCGCGTGGCACACTGCCGCCTGCGTCGCGTGCATGGCGATGTCCATGGTGCGCACTTGTGGCGATTGGTGCTGCGGCTGACTCCGGAAGGGAGAGGAAAGGGACGGCAGGGGCGGCGTGTGGTTCACGGACCATCCGGCGGAGGGCGTGCCGCCGAAAAGAGTGGTATACGTCGGTCCGTCCCATGAGCTCGAGGGAGGACCGGCTGTGGTCGTCACCGACAAAGGCGCCATCCGTAAAGTTGGCCGGGTCTCGACAGGAATGTCGGTCAGGACGGACGGGAGAGCTTCACCGTCGCTCGTGACTCTGCCCGAGGTCGTGATGGAGCGGCTGCGCAAGGCGGACGGGCACATCAACAGCGCAGAGCGCAAGCTGGATTTCTGCAAAGTCGAGCGGGGGATCTGGTCTGCCGTGCAGGCGAAGGCCCGATTCGCGGAAGCGTGGCTCTGGCTGAACGAAGCAGGGGTCGAGCTTCCGCCCCTGGAACGCTACCTCGCCCGGAACGTCGTGCGAGAGCGTCTGGAAGCGTTCCAGCGCGCACCCAAGTCCGATCTCATGGTGACGGCGTGGGAGGAGGCCGAAGCGGCCGAACAAGCGGTTCGGGAAGTGGAGCTCCCCGCCCTCACCGGCTATCGGCCCATCGTGGATAGAACGTTACTTGAGGAGAGCATTTCCAGAAAACATCGATTCATCGATGCATTACACGGAATAGGGCATGTCGTGGAGGACGTCGTAGCCAAGCGTTTCCTGAACTTGCGTCGCGGGGACTGGGTACGTTTGGAGAACGGGGACATCGGGCGCGTCCAGAGGTTGGAGGGGCTCACCGTTCGGGTATTCGTGCCCGCCCCTTACCCGAGGCTCCGGCACTGGTATGGGCTGCTGCTTGAGCGCGTCGAGCCTCCAACGGTCGAGGCTCCGGAAGAAGGCTGGGTCGAAAGCGCATGGAGGCTGGCGCGGAAGAGCCTGTTTCGTCCTGACGACTATCCGGCGCCTGCCGGCGCACCGTACCCCACCGACGTTTGCTCTGCTGTCGAAGTGCGTATGGGACGAGACGAGGGGCGCATGGAATGTTGGTACGTTTCTTTCGGAAACCGCACCGTCGATATTCCCTTTTCCGAAGACGGCCAACACCAGCTTCCGGCGTTGCTCGAATGGCTGCAAACGGTCTCAAGGGGAGAGCTCCCCATCGCGATCGAATTGGACGATGAGGGTCTTGTGACGACAATGATCGCTCATGCTTCCGGCCCTGCTCGACTCTTCGTCCGTGTGATCGAGCCTTGGGACGAAGAAACAGATGCAGTGGCCGCGGTGGTGGATCGCGACTCCTTCCTCGATGCATTCCGTTCCGAGCTGGAAAGACTCCTGCGAAGACGTTTCCCCGATCCGAGAGATTGTATGAACGAATCGATAATAGACTTCGAGGATATGCAGGAGCATCCTTTCATGATCCGAAAGTAAGAAGGATATCCGCATCGGTCGTCCGTCGTATGCCTCTCCAAAACGAGATCCTCCGAGGTTTCAGGCTGCTTTACGAGAATCACCCGGTATCCGACGTCCCGCGCCACCTGCATGCTGCGCAGCACTTCGCTGCTCGTCAGCGTGGACTCGCGGGTGAACGTGCGTTCCTCACGTAGCTATGCCGCCGACGGCCGAAGTCTCACCCGTTCGGCGATCTCGCAACCCTTCTCGATCTCCGCCCGGAGAAGCTCCCAGGTCTTTTGCAGGTTCAGCCAAAGCTGTGGCGTCGTCCCGAAATATCGCGCCAGCCGGAGCGCCGTATCCGCGCTCACCCCACGCTGGCCGTTCAGGATCATCGTGATCCGGTTCACCGGCACGCCCAGCGCTTTCGACAACGCATTGGCCGAAAGCCCGATCGTCTCGATCTCCTCGCGCAAGATCTCACCCGGATGCACCGGCCTCATCCCGTTCCCCGCGTTCATCGTCGCCCCCTCTCGGTGGTAACACGATCTCCACGTCGCACGGCCCTTCCTCGGTCCAGCGGAAGCAGATCCTCCACTGGGCGTTGATCCGAATAGTGCCGCAACCCTGCATCCCTGCTGCGTCAACCGTTCGGAGATCGACCGGCCCAGCTTGCCGATCCCCCGGCCACCATCGCGACCCTTTCAGACGTATCGAGGCGATCTGCGCAGCCCGGCGGCGCAACACCGGCCGCCTCGTGTTCCGTTCGTGCCCCGGCTCCCGCACCGCCTTGGATTATGCGCGCTTTACAATCCACGCACTCGGCATTGGCCAATCGTCGCAGCACACACCGTTGTTCGCGCCGTCGCTGGCGCCGCCCTGTCCACGCCACGGCCCGGCGGACACTCGCCCCCCGCGGACGAAGCCTTCCTCCACGGTATCGTTCGATCGACAATGCCGCCGTCGGCGGGGTCGGCCTCCGGAGGCGCTGCCGGCAGGCGCCGAGCGAGCCGGTGGACACGCTGCCCGAGCCCGTCGCGTCCGGGACGCTGCGGCCGGCGGCGGCAAGCAGAGCGGGGTGCGGTCGCGCGGGGTGGCGGGGAATGCGGCATATTCCCGTGAGCGACCGGCTGCTCGACCGTGCGGACGCGCGCGGGGTGGCGGGAGGAGTCGTGCCTCGATCCGGAATGCATCTCCACGTCGAGAACCTCGGCCAGCTCGGTCGGGTGTTCGAAGCCGATCGAAAGCGCGTGCGCGAGGCGTTCGCGCGCCGCCCCGCGCTGCGCGGCAAGGTGCGGACCTCCATCGGCTACGACGGCGACGTGCTCGAGGAGCGCCTGAAGACGGCGGACGTGGTCTTCGCGTGGGACGTCCCGCGCCACGACCTCGCGCGGCGTGCGCCGCGGCTCAAGTGGATGCACGCGCACGGGGCCGGGGTGAACCACCTGATGCCGCTCGACTGGCTGCCGCCCGGCGCGGCGCTCACCAACAGCCGGGGAATCCACGGCCGCCGCGCCACGGAGTATGCGGCAATGGCCCTCCTCATGCTCAACAACCGCGTGCCCGAGATGGTCACCAACCAGCGCAAGGGCCGGTGGCGGCAGTGCTTCAACAGCAACATCGGCGGCAAGACCCTGCTGATCGTCGGCGTCGGCCACATCGGCGGCGCGGTCGCGAAGTGGGCGAAGGGAATGGACATGCACGTCCTCGGGGTGCGCCGCAGCGGCAGGCGGCATCGCTACACCGACGAGATGCACACCCCGGACCGGCTCGCGGCCCTCCTGCCGCGCGCGGACTTCGTCCTGGTGAGCGCGCCGCATACGGACGAGAGCCACCACCTGATCGGCGCGAAGGAGCTTGCGCTGCTGAAGAAGGGGGCGGGGCTGGTGAGCTACAGCCGCGCGAGCTGCGTCGATTACGAGGCGCTGATCGCGAAGCTGGAGCGTGACGAGCTGAGCGCGGTGCTCGACGTGTTCGACCCGGAGCCGCTGCCGTCGCGCTCGCCGCTGTGGAAGGCGCCGAACGTCATCATCACCCCCCACTGCTCCTCCGACGACGCCGACTACTACACGCCGCGAACCCTGGATCTCGTGCTCGAGAACATCGAGCGCCACCTCGCGGGCAAGCCGCTCAGGAACCGGGTGCGACCGGAGCTCCAGTACTGAGCCACCGGTCCCCCGGATCCGGAAGACCGGGTGCAGGTGGTGAACAGCGGGGACGGGCGATGCCCGCGGGTTCGTGCCCGGGGCACCGTCCGACGGACGCGCCCCCGGGGTATGGAGAATGGACTCGGCGAGCCGTTGCCGGGGCTCGACCCGACGAGCCGAACCGTTCACCCGCACCCGGATCACCGCGACCGGACGCCGTCCTTTCGCCGGCCGCCGTGCCGTCCTTGCCGGCGGCTCCGCCCGGTGCGCCGCTCATGATCCGATCTCCGCCCGTAGCGCGTTGACGAGCGCATCGATGTGCTCCGGGCGGCCGCCGTGCCGTCCTTGCCGGCGGTTCCGCCCGGTGCGCCGCTCATGATCCGATCTCCGCCCGCAGGGCGTCGATGAGCGCGTCGGTATGCTCCGGGCGGCCGACCGAGATGCGGATGCAGTGGTCGAGCCCGGGCTTGTCGTAGTGGCGCACGAGGATCCCCCGGCGTTCGAGCGCGAGCTTGAGGTCGCGCACGTTGCGCCGCACGACCCGGCACAGGATGAAGTTCGCCTGCGAGCCGGGGACCGCCTCGATACCCTCGACCGGCGCGAGCAGCGAGTACAGCCGCGACCGCTCCGCCTTGAGCTTTTCGACCACCGCTTGGATCCGATCGGCATGGCGCAGGCTCGCGATCCCCGCAACGCTCGCCGCGACGTTGACGTTGTAGGGCTGCTTGAACTTCCACAGCTCCCGCATCAGCCATTCCGGGAAGATCCCGTAGCCGAGCCTGAGCCCCGCGATGCCCGCCGCCTTGCTGAACGTGCGCAGCACCACGAGGTTGTCGTGGTCGGGCACCCGCGGAGCGCGGCTCGCATGGTCCGCGAACTCGACGTATGCCTCGTCGAGCACCACGACCAGCGGCAGCGCGAGGAACCGGTCGAGCGCATCGTCGTCGAGCCAGCCGCCGGAGGGATTGTTCGGGGAGGCGAGGAACAGGAGCTTCGCGCGGTGCGTTTCTGCCGCGGCGGCAATCGCCTCGACGTTCGGGGTGAAATCCTCGAACCGGGGGACGTCGACGACCTTCGCGCCCGCGAGCCGGGCATCGAAGCCGTACATCCCGAACGTCGGCGGCGCGTTGATCACGGCATCCCCGGGCGCGAGGAAGAGCCGGCAGAGAGAGTCGAGCAGCTCGTCGGCCCCCTGCCCCGGAAGGACGTGGGCGGCGGGGACGCCGATGAACGCGCCGAGCGCATCGCGCAGCATGGACTGCCGGGGGTCCGGATAGACATGGAAGTACGGATAGCGTGCAAGCGCCTCGACCGCCGCCGGGAGCGGGCCGTAGGGGTTCTCGTTCGCGTCGAGCTTGACGATGCGCTCGGCGGGGATCCCGAGCCGGGCGCTCAGCACCTCGAAGGGCTCGATGGGCGCGTACTCCTCCAGATCCACCAGATGCGGGTTGAGCAGGGTGCGGTAGAGCGGCGGGTTCATCCGCGGTCGGGGGAGGCGGGGCGGTCGCAGGTGACGGGGCGGGTAGCATAGTCGCGGCGGCGCACGGGCGCATCCGCGCCGACGTTGGCGGGGAACGACCAGGGCGGGCAGGACGCCCGCGCTCCCAGGACGCGCCGCTCCCGGGGATCCGGCATCGGGGAACCGGCAGCCGGGCGGCGGACAATTCTTCGTCGTTTTGTCGAAGACTTCACGGCTCAAGTTTCGGGATTCGCCGACCGAAATGGATTCCCGCTTTCGCGGGAATGACGGCCAGCCTGAAAACAACGCGTCTCGCTGAAATGACGTCATTCCCGCGAAAGCGGGAATCCATCGCCTGATTCAGGCATTTTGAATCCCGAAACTTGAGTTCACGGGTAAGGGAGTATCCCCTCCATCATGCTCCGGGTGGATCCGAAGGAGAGGTTGCGGAGCGCCGTGACGCCTCTCTCCCCGGCAACCTGCGCTATCATCTCCGCCGGCCTCACGCTCGCGGGGAGCGGCATGGAGCCGAACCGCCAATCCCATGAATTCCATGTTCGATCCTCTGTTGTCCGTCACCCGTGACGCGGTTCGGGACGCCGCCCGAGCCGCAGCCTGTCCCGGGATCACCGTCCTGGACCGCCTGCTGAGCCGGCCGCTCGCCCCGAGGGCGGTCGAGCCGGCGCAGGTCCCGGTGGTCCCGGACTGGCTGGAGGCGGCGGTGCAGGCCGCGGCCACACCCCGCGAACGCACGCTGGCCGATGCCCTGCTCGCAGCATCGCCGTCGCTGCGGTGGATCGCGCCGTATCGGCCCGGCGACGGGGCGGATGCACTGGCCGCGGGCTACGCGGTGACCATGCTGGTGGGTACGGGCAGACCGCCCCGTCCCGGCTACCAGATGCCTTTCGTGAATCCGGACGTGCTCGTCACGTTCACCCTCCAGGCCCCCGGCCTCTTCTATCCCTTGCACCGGCACAAGGCGCGGGAGATCTACCACGTCATCTCGGGGGTCGCGGAATGGCGGCGGGACGGCGAGTCCTGGCGGCGGCGCCTTCCCGGCGAATGGTTCTTCCACACGAGCGATCAGGGCCACGCCATGCGCACCGGCGACGAACCCCTCCTCGCCATGGCCGCGTGGATCGACCATCTGGACGCTCCGCCCCCGGTGCTGGAGACGGACGAGCCGGCGTGAAGCCGTGGCAAGGCTCGCTGTCGCTCGCATTCGAGCGGCGCGGCGCCCGTACCGTCCTGGCCCGCAACCGCCACCACGGGCCGATTCTGGTGCAGTCCCCGTTCGATCCCGGAGACGGCGCCTGCCACGTCTACGTCCTGCATCCGCCGGGCGGGCTCGTGGGCGGAGACCGGCTCACCCTCGACGTGCAGGCGGGCAGGTCGGCGCGGGCGCTCCTCACCACGCCCGCCGCAACGAAGTTCTACCGCACCGGCGGCCCCTGGGCGCGGCAGGCGCAGACGGTGCGCGTCGCCCCCGGCGCCGCCGTCGAGTGGCTGCCCCAGGAGAACCTGTACTTCGCGGGCGCCCGCGCCGGCGTCCGAACCCGGATCGAGCTGGACCCCGCGGCGCGCTTCATCGGCTGGGAGAGCTGGTGCGCCGGCCGGCCCGCCTGCCGGGAGCGGTTCGACCGCGGGACGCTCCACCAGACGCTCGAAGTCTTCGTCGCGCAACGCCCGGCCCTGGTCGAGCGCCTGCATCTGGCCGGCGGAGGCGAAGCGCTCGACGCCCCCTGGGGACTCGCTGGATTCGCGGCGGCGGCGGTGGCCGTCGCCTACCCCGGCGGGGGCCTCCTCGATCTTGCACGAGACTTCAACCGGCGGGGCGCCCCCACCCCCGGGAGGGCCGGGGCCACCGTGGTGGACGACCTGCTGGTGGTCCGGGCGCAGGCGCCCGGCATCTCCGGACTGAGGCGGTGGCTCCACGGCCTGTGGGCGGAGCTGCGCCCGCCGCTGCTGGGGGCGGAGCCGCGCCCGCCTCGCATCTGGGCGACCTGATCGGCGACCGGCGCGGACGCTTTTGCCGGCTGCGTTGCATGGCCTCCGGTGTCCGGAAGGCGATGCGAAACACGCCCGCGCAGCCTTCAGGGCGACAGGCCCGTTGAGGCACGAAGGCACGGTGCTGCTGTGCGACACTCACGCCCATCCGCCCGCCCGGGGTCCGTCGCCATGTGGAGAAACACCGGGAACCGCTACGGGCTCACGACCAAGCTGCTGCACTGGTCGGTCGCGGTCCTGATCCTCGGGCTCGTCTGGCTCGGGTGGTACATGGTCGATCTGACCTATTACGACGCCTGGTACAACGACTCGCTCGCATGGCACAAGGCATTGGGAATCGTCGCGCTCGTCCTGGGGGCGGTGAAGATCGCCTGGACGGTGCATTCGCGGCCTCCGGCCTACGTCGAATCGCTGGGACGGTGGGAGCGGGCCGCGGCCACCGCCGTCCATCACCTCTTCTACGTGATGATGGTGCTGATCCCGCTCACCGGCTACCTCGTCTCGACCTCGGAAGGCGAGGGGATCGACCTGTGGGGGTGGTTCACGGTGCCCGCCGTGGTCGTCGCGGGGGAGGGGATGCGGGATCTCGCGATCGAGGTGCACTACTGGTGTGCATACGGAACGGGCGTCCTCGCGGTCGGGCACGCCGCCGCCGCGCTCAAGCACCAGCTCCTGGATCGGGACGGCACGTTGCGGCGGATGCTGTGGTGAACGGTCCGCCCGCACCCTGCGTCTCCGGCATCAGCCGCGGGAGCCCACCGGCAGCGGCCATGGGCCAGGCGCCGGAGGGCGGAATCCTTTGCAGGGCACGATGACCGGGATCGGCGATCGGCCCATCCTTCGGCTCCTCGGCAATCAACCGGCCCCGGCAGCTTCCGGGTGGCCATCGTCCTGTTCGGGCCATTCGACGACCCCATTCGACGACCGTTGCGTCACGGGACCTCATTCAACATCGTCGTGAACCGTCCTCCGAGTACGTCGCGCACGATCCGTGCTTGGATCGGCGAGCCGCATTCGTGACAATCGCCCGCGGTTCGGGATTCCGTCACCGCCATCCCGTCCCTCCATCCGCCATTCGCTGCCGAGGCGCCAGCCCGCCGCCGTGACCGAGAGCATCCGTTTCGAGTTCTCCCCGCTGCCCGAATCGGTCGAGCCGTTACGGGTGCGGGTGCGCGAGTTCCTCGCGCGCGAGCTCGATGCCGGGACCTTCGCGGCGGGTCTCGGCCCGGGGATCAACCGCCATTCGCCGGAGTTCAGCCGGCGCTGCGGGGAGGAGGGGTTCATCGGCATGACCTGGCCCGCGCGCTACGGCGGGGGCGAGCGGAGCTTTCTCGAACGTTACGTGGTGACCGAGGAGATGCTGGCGGCGGGGGCGCCGGTATGGGCGCACTGGGTCGCCGACCGCCAGAGCGGCCCGATGCTCATGCGCTACGGAAGAGAGGAGGTGCGCGACGCGATCCTGCCGCGCATCGTCGCCGGCGAGTGCTGTTTCTGCATCGGGATGAGCGAGCCGGACTCGGGCTCCGACCTCTACTCCGCCAAATGCCGGGCCGAGCCCGTGCACGGAGGGTGGAAGGTCGACGGACGCAAGATCTGGACGAGCAACGCGCACCGCTCGCACTACATGATCGCGCTGCTGCGCACCTCCCCGCCGGCCGCCGGGAACCGCCGCCACGGCCTCACCCAGTTCCTCGTCGCGATGGATTCGCCGGGCATCGAGGTCCGCCCGATCCGCAACCTGACCGGCGACTCGGATTTCAACGAGGTCGTGTTCGACGACGTCTTCGTGCCCGAGGCGCACCTGATCGGCGAGGTCGATGGCGCGTGGAAGCAGGCCGCGAGCGAGCTCGCCTACGAGCGCAGCGGGCCGGAGCGCTTCCTCGAGACCATCTTCGTGCTCTACGAGCTGGCGCGCGCCGCCGGCGAGACCCCGGACGACCGGATGGCGGAGGGGCTCGGACGCCTCGTCGCCGAGCTGTCCACCCTGCGCAACATGTCGATTTCGGTGGCCGGGATGCTCGAAGCGGGGAAGCTGCCGGACGTGGAGGCGGCGGTGGTGAAGGAGCAGGGCACGAACTGGGAGCAGGCGCTCCCGGCCCGCGCCCGCGACCTCGCCCCGCGCGCATACGTCGATCCCGGCAACCGGATCGACTTCGAGGAGGTGCTGCGCTACGCGACCCTCATCGCCCCCAAGCTCACCATCCAGGGCGGAACGCGCGAGATCCTGCGCGGCATCGTGGCGCGGGGCCTGGGGTTGCGCTGAGCGCCGGGACAAGCCCGCGAGCACATGCCAGCGCGGAGCCTCCCCCCGTGGAACCTGCTCCCGCGGAAGCAGGGGTGCAAGCGGGGGAATGACGGCGCTGAGGTCACGCGCCCGCGCTTGGATCGGCACACCGCTTTCGTGACAATCGCCCGCCGATCCTCGTGCCCCCGCTGCCTGGGACCATGCCGAACCTCGACGCCCTCTTCCGGCCCCGCTCCATCGCCCTCGTCGGCGCCTCACCGGACAACACCATCATCCGCGGGCGGATCGTCGAGGCGGTGGCCCTGTACGGCTTCGACGGACCGCTGTACGCGGTGAGCCGCAGCCACGGGGAGATCCGCGGCATCCCCTGCTACCGCAGCATCGAGACGCTGCCCGGGCCGGTGGATCTCGCGATCGTCACCATCCCCGCCGAGCACGTCGCCGCGTCGTTGCGGGCGTGCGGGAGGATCGGGGTGAAAGCGGCGGTCGTGATCAGCTCCGGGTTCGGCGAGGAGCGGGGCGAGGCCGGGGCGGAGCGCCAGCGCGAGGTCGCCGGCATCGCGCGGGAGTTCGACATGGCGGTCCTCGGCCCCAACGCGGAGGGGTTCCTGAACGCCCGGATGCCGCTCGCGGCGACGTTCAGCCCGGCCGTGGTCCACGTGGAGAACGGGCTCCGGCCCGAGGCGAGCCGCGCGCGGGGGATCGCCGTCGTCTCCCAGAGCGGCGGGGTCGGCTTCTCCTTCTTCCACCGCGGCCGGCCCAAGGCGCTGGACTTCAGCTTCGTCGTGAGCATGGGGAACGAAGCGGGGCTCGACGCGATGGACGTCGCCGGCTACCTGGTCGAGGACGAGGAGACCGCGGTGGTCCTCGCCTTCCTCGAAGGCGTCCGCGCGCCGGAGAAGCTCCTTCGGGTGGCTACGCGCGCCGCCGGGCTGGGCAAGCCGCTCGTCGTCGCCAAGGTGGGGCGCTCGGAGGCGGCAGCCGCGGCGGCGGCCTCGCATACCGCGTCGCTGGCCGGGTCGGCGCGCGCGTACGACGCGGTGTTCCGCCGCTACGGCATCCTGCCCGGCGAGGACCAGGACCACATGGTGGACGTCGCGGCCGGGTTCGCCTTCTTCTCCGGGCGCCTGCCGAGGGGGACACGGGTCGGGATCCTGACTCCGTCCGGGGGCGCCGGGGCGTGGCTGGCCGACGTCTGCGCGCTGCACGGGCTCACGGCGCCGCCGCTCGACGCCGGGACCCGCGCCGCCCTCGACCGGATGCTTCCGGCCTACGGGGCGTCCCGCAATCCGGTGGACGTGACCGCGCAGGTGATCTTCACCCTCGGGTACGCCCCCGCGCTGGAACTGATGGCGCGCGCGCCGGGCATCGACGCGGTGCTGGTCGCGGGCTCGCTCTCCCATGCCCGGTACATCGAGCGGGACATGGAGAACCTGATCCGGATCGGCGCGAGCGTGGACAAGCCGGTGATCTTCTGCGGCTACACCCGCGCCGACCCGCACGCGGTGGCGCTTCTCGCGCGGGCGGGGTTCCCCTGCACGACGAGCATGGCGAACGCGGCGAAGACGATCCGCGCGATGCACGAATACCGTGAATTCCTCGAACGGGTGGGGAGCGCAGGACGGTGGCCGGTCGGTGCCGATGACGGTGGGGATGAGGGTGGGGATGAGGGCAAGCTGCCGATCGCCGGCGGTATACGCCCTCGGCCCGCACGCGACGGCGACAGCGGGGAAACGGCGGCGCTGCCGGGCACCGGCGGCGCGCATCCGCGGCTGGCCCGCACCCGCGAGGACGGAGAGGAAGCCGGGTTCCCGGTCGCAAGCGGCGCGCGTCCGCTTCCGGCGCCCGCCGACGGATCCCTCGCGCGGTCGTTGCGCGAGGCCGCCCCGGTGATGTGCGAGCACGATGCGAAGAGGCTGCTCTCGGCGCACGGCATCGAAGTTCCAGCCGGCGGTCTCGCTGCCGACGCCGGCGAAGCGGCGCGCATCGCGTCCGCGCTCGGCGGGCCGGTGGCGATGAAGGTGCAGTCGGAGGATCTCCCCCACAAGACCGAATCCGGCGGCGTCGCCCTGGGCGTGGCAGGGGAAGCCGCGGTACGCGAGGCGTTCGGGCGGATCATGGAGAGCGCCCGCGCGTATGCGCCGGACGCAACCCTCAAGGGCGTGCGGGTGG
Organism: Gammaproteobacteria bacterium; assembly: GCA_965204915.1. GTDB lineage: Bacteria > Pseudomonadota > Gammaproteobacteria > HK1 > HK1 > HK1. The sequence continues at coordinate 3,540,513 of OZ242023.1, forward strand.
AGCGCATGGCCGGCGCGGGGGTCGAGATGATCGTCGGCGTGAGCCGCGACCCCGACTTCGGCCCGATGCTCGCGGTCGGGACCGGCGGGGTGTTCGTGGAGGTGCTCGACGACGCCGTTCTGTCGCCGGTCCCCGTCGATGCCGCGGAGGCCCGCGAGATGTTGCGCGGACTGCGCGGGCGGCGGCTGCTCGACGGCGTGCGTGGCGCCCCGCCGGCCGATACGGACGCGCTCGTCGCACTGCTTGTCGCGGTGTCGGAGTTCGCGGCGGCGGCGGGCGGTGCGCTGGAGGCGCTCGACCTGAACCCGGTGATCGTCCATCCCCGCGGGCAGGGGGTGACCGTGGCCGATGCCGGCATCGTCACCGGTGTCGCGCGCCCGGCCGCGGCGGCGCGCAACCCGTAGCGGAAGCGCCTCGCCCCCGGCGATCATCCGAGCCGGGTTGGGTGGGTTTGTCGATGTGGTACCGCCGCCTACCGATTCAGGGTCGGCCCAGGGACCGGCTCCTCGGCCCGTATGTCGAGGTCCGGCAGGATTGTCTGCGGCTTGAACACGACCCGGTAATGCGCGGCCGAGACGTCCTTGGGCTCCACCTGCTCGACGATGTAGGTGACGTTGTCGGACAAGCCCAGGAAGTGCTTCTTGAACGCATCTTCCCCGGTCTTGCACGTCACCTCGAGCTGCCCGTCCATCGCGTCGGCCTTGATACTGCACCGCCCTTCGATAGTGAGCATGTAGCCCCCGGTGATACCGTTGTAGAATACGATGCGCCGGTCCACCTCGAACTGGTCGCTCGCCTTCGAGAGGTTCCGCGAAGCTATCTCCGCGTCGGTGCATCCTGCCAGCACCGCAACCAGGCCCAAAGCGAGCCCTCCGCTTCCTGCCTTTGTCGCCTTCACTCCCGTCACCGTTTTCTCCTTCAACCCACTGAGAGTCGTCTACCGGAAAGCGCTACCACCGCACCTTATGTTGTCGCCCGGCCGCCGGGTAGGCCAGATAACCGGCACACACGTGCTACCGCGCCCTTCTGGTAGATGGTTTGCCGGCCTCTGGCCGGCCAGCGTACTGCATCGGGTTTTGGCGTCCCGTCCCGGTGGTCACCCCCCTCTTTACTCCACCCGCCCGGTCAGCAGGACGTACCGCGGATCGCCCAGATTCTCCGTCTGCACGTATCCGGCGCTCCGGATCGCGGGTCTATCCCCGCGTGTGCGGGGGAACCGGCGCGGCGGCGGAGCCCGTCTCCACCAGGACGATCTCCCCGCCCTGGGGCTCGACGGTGTACTCGGTCCCGGCGGTCCAGGACGCGGCTGCGCCGACGTCGGTCGGGGCGGCGGTGAGGGAGACGGCGCCAGTCATGCGCGCCTGTATACCCCGCGCGGGCGGACACGATAGGCGAAAGCGTGTCCGCCCGCCGCGTTTTCGGGATACGATTGTCCCCATGTCCAGTGGGGCATGAACGGGGGCATCACGTCATGAGTGACTGGTACACCAATCCCTTGCTGTGGATTGGGGTCTTGAGCGCGGCGGCCGTGGTGATTGGGGCGATCTTCAGCATCGGCCAATGGAAGGGGCGGCTGGATGCGGACAGGTCTGCGCTGCGCAAGGACATTGATTCGGATCGGGTGACGATCCGGGATTTCATGGCCGAGATTCGAGCGGACATCAAGAGGATATTCGAGCGGCTGCCGCCTGCCTGCGCATTCCGGTGAAAGTGATCACCGATTCCGGTGGGAAAGTGATCAGCGAATCCGGTCAAAGTGATCACCGGTCGGAGCGAAGCGACGCGGGAGTTGGATTATGAGTCGCGGTGGCCGGTTTGGGTCAATGGTCGATGTCTTTTTCGCATGGATTCTCCCTTCAGGTTGAGTTGGTAGGCGCTGTGTACGAGCCGGTCGAGGATGGCGTCAGCCAGAGTCGGGTCGGCGATGGCGTGGTGCCACTTCTCGACGGGGAGCTGGCTGGTGAGCACGGTCGAGCGGATGCCATAGCGGTCCTCGATGATTTCGAGCAGGTCGCGGCGGTTCTCGGCGGTGAGCTTGGCGAGGCCGAAGTCGTCGATGACGAGGACCTCGGTCTTGGCGAGCGAGGCGAGGCGCCTGGGATAGCTGCCGTCGGCGCGTGCGATGGCCAGCTCGCCGAGCAGGCGCGGCAGGCGGCGGTACGAGGCGCTGTGGCCGTGTCGGCAGGCGCTGTGGGCGAGTGCACAGGCCATCCACGACTTGCCGATGCCGGCCGGTCCGGTGATGAGGACGTTGAGGTGTTCACGCACCCAGCGCCCGTCGGCCAGTGACAGGACGAGGGCCTTGTCGAGTCTCCGGGGCTGTCGGAAGTCGATGTCCTCGATGCACGCTGCGTGGCGGAGCTTGGCGCGGCGCAGCCGGTTGGTGAGCTGTCGGGAGTGTCGCTCGGTGAGCTCGCGGTCGACGAGCAGTCCGAGGCGCTCCTCGAACGTCAGGTTCCGGACCTCGTGTGAGGCGAGCTGTTCGGCCAGCGCCTTGGCCATGCCGGCGCATCGGAGCGGGTGGAGCTTGTCCACGGTGGGATGGGTCAACATGTGGGTGTCCTCTCAGGAGTAGTAGCCGGCGCCGCGGATGTTGTGGTGCACGAGCGGGGCGGCGGGTTCGACCGGCTCGGAGGCAGTCCCGTCGAGGCGATGGGCGAGGCCTGCCCCCGAGCGTCTGAATCGGGGGATGGACTCGACGCTGCGGTAGCTGTGGCTGCCGATGGCCAGCGCGCGCCGTGCGGCTGCTTCGAGGCGGGCCTCGCCGTAGCTCTTCGCCAGACGCAGAATCCCCAGGCAGGAGCGGAACGCCTGTTGAGGGTGGCGGTGTGCGGGCCGGTCTTCTCGGCCCAGCGGATGAAGCGCTCGGGCGTCCACTGCCCCATCCGGCGGTGCCTCTCGGGCATGTGCTCGTCGGCGGTGGTGTGGCGGCCTTTGAGCGAAGAGCGCACGTGGCTGGCCACGCGCTGGCCGCGGTACAGGCACTCCACGGTGTGGGCGGTGAGGCGCACGTCGAGCGGGCGCCGGGCCAGGGCGTGGGGGACGGAGTAGTAGTGCCCGGCGACCTCGACGTGGGAGTCGATGTTGACCCGGACCTTCTTCCACTCGGCGAACACGTAGCGCTCGGTGGGCAGCGGGCGAAGCGCGGGACGGTCGAGTTGGTCGAACAGCGAACGCCGCGACCCCGGGAGCTTGCGCAACGCGCGCGCGTTGAGCCGCTGAAGGAGCTCGGCGATGGCCGCGTTGAGCTCGGCCAGCGAGAAGCACGTGCGATGACGAAGCGCAGCCAGTATCCAGCGCTCGACCACCTGCACGCCCACTTCGACCTTGGCCTTGTCGCGCGGGCGTCGCACCCGCGCCGGCAGCACCGCAACCCCGTAGTGGCGGGCCAGGTCGTGGTAGGTCGGATTGGTGTCGGGCTCGTAGCGATGCGCCCGGCTCACCGCCGCGCGCAGATTGTCGGGAACGACCAGCTCGGGACAGCCCCCGAAGAACTCGAACGCGCGCACGTGCGAACCGACCCAGTCCGCCAGGCCCTGCGTCCACGTCGCCTCGGCATAGGTGGAGCTCGACGCCCCCAGCACCGCGACGAAGACCTGTGCCTGACGTAGCTCCCCGGTGCGCCGGTCCACCACCCCCACCGTGTGCCCGGCGGAGTCCACGAACAGCTTCTCACCCGCGCGGTGCTCCTGGCGCATCACCACGTCGAGCTTCGACGCCCACGCCCGGTACTGCTCGCAGAACCAACTATATTGCAGCCCCTCGGGATGGACCGCCTTGTACTCCTCCCACAGCAGCGCCAGCGTCACCCCCTTGGCGCGCAGCTCGCGGTGCACCTCACTCCACCGCGGCACCGGACGCGGCTTCCCCCTCGGCGCCGGCGCCGGAAACAGCCGACGCTCCAGCCCCGCATCATCCAGCGAGTCCGGCAGCGGCCAGCCCAGACCCTGCGCCTCGGCGCGGCGGATGCACCTCCCCACCGTCGCCGGCGACACCTTCAGGCTGCGGGCGATCGCCCGCAGACTCATCCCCGTGGCGTAGTGCAGCCGCAGGACCTCTCGAACCTTACGCATGGACAACCTCCTGTTCGCCACCGTCGCACCCTCCTCCAAAGCCTCGGAGGGTCCGACGGCAACCGGTTGTCCCGCGTCGCTCAACTCCAGGGGTCAGACCCCTTGCACCTGTCCGGTGCATCCCGCAAAAGTGATCATCTTCCCACCGGAATCGCTGATCACTTTGCGCCGGAATCGCTGATCACTTTCCACCGGAATCACTGATCACTTTGCGCCGGATTCGGTGATCACTTTCCACCGGAATCACTGATCACTTTGGACCGGATTCGGTGATCACTTTCGACCGGAATACGCACACGTGCGCAAAGCGACCCGTGCCGAACCACCCCAACAGGCCATCTACGAGGCTTTGGGCATCGACCCCGCTCCGGGAGGGATCCGCAAGACCGTCGTCTAAACCGAAGTTCCCCGGGCGTGACAAGGTTCAACTGATTGATTGAAGGAGGGATTTTCAGATTCTTGGAGCTCCCGGTACTGGGAACATTTCGATGAGGTGCGCGGCGCGGCGTTGAGTCAGGGTCGGCTCGGTGAGCAGGGACAAGGGCGGTGTGGCAGGGTCGGCCGGGACCCGGCAGGTGTTGCGGCAGCGGGTCGCAAGCTCTGCGAGCAGGGTATCGAGGCTATGAAGGGGCGCGTCGTCGTCGGTGCGCCGGCAGGCCTTCTTGTGCCGGGCGCGGTCGGTGGGTTGGGCCGGGGCGACGGGGTCGCGGGTGCGCCGAGCTTCGACCAGGGTCTCGTCGTCGAACAGCAGCGGCGCCCAAGCACGGCGAAGATGCCACTCCAGGTAGCCGGCCAACAGGCAAAGGAACAGGTGCGCGCGTACCCGGCGTTCCTCGCGGTGGTGGATGGGACGCACCCGGATGTCGCGCCCCTTGAGAGTGCGGAACCAGCGCTCCACGTCGGCCAGCCCCTTGTAGGTGCGCACCGTGTCTTCGGGCGAGAGTCGCTGCGCGGGCTCGCTGGTGCGAAGCACGTACAGCCCGTCGAGCCGCGCCTCGGCATCGATCCGCTCGTGGTCTCGTTCGTAGACCAAGCGCCCCTCGCGCACTTCCCACCGCAAGTGCTTGGCCATCTTGTGCCGGGCGATGATCCGGCCCACCTTGTGCCCGATGTGTGCCGCATCGAGCGGCGTGCGGGTGCGCCGGGCGGCCTCGCGCGCGACCCGTTCGAGTCCCGCCTCGGTGGCCGCGAGCAGCGCCTCGCGCTTGCGCGCGCGTTCCTCGGCCAGCAACGGGTTGTAGCACCCCACCAGACGCTCGCCGGGATAGTGCGGGCTGACGAACTCGGCCAGGTTCTGCTCATCGAACAGCGATAGCTGCAATGCCTCGCTCTCGACCAGCGAGCGCACCTGCGGCGCGCGCAACGCGCTCACCCAGCCCAATCCGCGATGGCGCTTGAGGTGTTCGATGCGCACCTGCGTGAGCAGGCCCCGATCCCCGACCAGCACCACCCGTTCGAGCCCGAAGTGCTCGCGCAGCTTGAGCACTTGGTCGGCCACGGTGTTCGGGTCGGCGGTGTGGCCCGGATAGGCCTGGACCGCCACCGGGCATCCCCCCGGGGCGGTCAACACGGCATACACCACTTGGGGCCGACCGCGCTTGCCGTCGCGGCTGTAGCCAAAGCGCATCAGCGGGCAGGTGCGCCCCTCGTAGTCGCTCCCGCTCACGTCGGCGAACACCGGCTCGCCTTCGCGCAGATGGCGCCGGGCGAGCCGGCGCTCGATGCGCCCCTGACGCGCGAGCAGCCAATCCATCGCCGCGTACAGCGCGTCCTCGTCGGCATCGCCCAGGTCGAGCTCTTCGGCCAACGTCGTGGTATGCCACAACCGGGTGGTGGCGAGCTTCGAGGCCGGATGGAGCAGACGTTCCACGACCATCGCCACGACCCGGTCGCGCTCGGGGGAGCGCTTCGGGGCGATGAGCCGGTCGAGCCCCAAGCGCCGGACCAGGGTCAAGAGCAGCTCGACATGGCCGTGGGGCGCCGAGCGTTCGATGATGAAGGCCGCTTCGGGGGAGACCAGACGCTGGCCCTTGAGCACTCGGCGCAGGGAATCGACCTTCTCCGCGGGCCAGTCGGTGAGGTTGGCCAAGGTCTTCTTGCGCACTCTCGCGCCCTCGCGCCAGCCTTCTCGCAGCAGGATCGCGGGGCGGGAGTTGCGGTTGGGGACGGCTTCGATATACATGGGAACGAAGATATCCCGTCATCTTCTCAATGTCAAGCTCTATATCGTCATTTACATGGGAACAACATCCAGCGTCTCCCGTACCCCTTTTTGTTTACAAATCAAACAATTACTCTCAATTCAACCCCCCAAATCCCAGGGAACTTCGGGCTAATGGAGGCGGGCTTCACCGGCATCCTCGCCTGGCTCGGCGCACCCGCCGCCGCTCTGGCCGCTTTGACGATCCGCTTCGCCACCTCGATCTCGACCCGACAGTGGTCGCTGGGCCCCCACTCCTCCGGAACGTTCCGCGCGCGGACGGCGACCGACTCACGCATCGCGCGGGAGGCGAAGACGAAGTCGAGCTGCCGGGTCGCCGTCGTCGGCGTCTGCCTGCTGTGGCGGAACGTCGGAACGTTCGAACTCCGCGCGGGGAGCTCCTCGGGCCAGGGGTCGGCCTGCCGGCCGGCTCTGCGGTCGGGGCCCACGAGGGGAAGACCCAAGGCATCCATGCGGTCGAACACGGTCGCGTAGCGCGCCGCCGCGTACGTATTTCCGTACTCCCCGTAGCCGCGGAGGATGTTCCAGTCCCCGGCCACTACGACCCGGTGGCGGGACGGATGGGGGAGGAGCAGAGAGAGGTCGGAGATGAGCCGGTGTGACGAGACATCGGCCCAACTCCACCCTGGTCGCGGCGGCACCGAGTCCTCCCAGGCGGCGTAGACGGAGACGACGGTGAAGGGGTCGCCTTCGCGCGGAACGACGCGGGCGGCGGCCAACGTCCCCGGGCGCGACACCGCGAGCTGGTCCGCGCGGGCGTCGGAGACCGACGCCGTCGGGACCCACTCGACACCGACGCGGTTCGACAGACCGACCACCGCGGCCTTCCAGTGACGGTCGCAGGTTGCCCCCGCCGTGCGCCAGGGTCCGGGGTCCACCTTGATGGAAGGGGAGAGCAAGCCCACGGGCGGCGGACGGGCCTCCTGGAGCAAGGCGACATCGACATCCATGCCGAGCAGCGCCTCCCAGCATGCGTCGCGCTGTGCGATGTTCCACGAGAGGAGACGTGTCGCGGTCATCCCCAGGGCAACCGCATATAAAATCACTGTCCCATCAATACTTTATCTCGGAAGCCATCGTTCAATGCCGCCCGGATACGCTTCTTCCTGACGCTGATCTTCGCCGACTCACGCTTCAGAAGATTGACCGCCACATGCCGAATCACTCCCATATTGTGCGGTGCATTACCCCGACGAATCCGACTCTTGTCTTCCCGAAACGTCACATCCAATCTCCAGTGCAGCTCATTCTCGATTCCCCAGTGTGAACGCACCGCTCGCCCAAATGTCTCCACATCTTCCAGCGACGTAATGTAGTACCGTTGCTCAATACTCACACGCCCATCATTCCAGCGCTCCGACTCCACCATCCCGACCGCTCTCAACCCATTCCACTTCTTCGCACAAGACAACGCACCCAGGTCGGTGGACAAATAATAGCTCCTGGACTCTACCCGTCCGTGACCATCCTCCGCCGTCTCGTCGTTCTCAATCCCCTCACACTCGAAATCCCTCTCCCGTGCCGCATCAAAATACCTCCGAACCTCCCTGTTCAATTGCTTCTGATTCCCCTTCACCGCCAACACGTAATCCCCTCCCCCTTCCTTGACCTGCTTCGCTATCGCTCGTTGGCATCCCATCGCATCCAGCGTCACGATACACCCCGACAATTCCAGCTTATCCAGCAGCTCCGGCACCGCCGTGATCTCGTTCGACTTCTCCTCCGTCTTCACCTGCCCAAGCACCACTGCATTGCTACACGCCCAGGCACTCACCATATGCATCGCCTTCATACCCCGCTTGCGGTCGTGGGAACGCCTCTGCGTCTTCCCGTCCACTGCAATAATCTCACCATCACTCAACTTCACGACATCTTCCATCCAGCTCATGAAGCAGTCCTGAAAACCCCTCATCGACAGCGCCGAGATGATTCGTGCAATCGTGTCGTCCACCGGGACCCCATTGGCCAGCGGAACATAGCGGCGAAGCCACTCCAGCTTCGTGCGCCCAAATTCTTCGATGTCACTCCATCCCTCCGCGCCACTGACCACCGCACACACGCACAAGACGATGACATCAATCAACTCATGCTTCTTGTTTCTATCGACTCGCGGATCCTCCAGCTTTGAGAAATGCTCGATCAAACTTGCAGGGGCTGTCGTGTTCATTTCTTGTCATCTCCATCTCCTTGATGAAGACGCCATTAGATCACAAAACTTGTTGATGTCAATACATTTTTAGTGATCTTGCCCTGGGTGACCCCCTTGCGCCGCGCGCCGACGGCCGCGCGCCGCGAGCTCGCGGGCCGAGGCCGCGAATCACCCTCGGAGCAGACCCCCTACCCTCGGGTTTGAACACAGTCCACTCTTACCGGCTCTCGCCTATCATCAACACACTGGCGAAAGCCATCAACTGTCCACGAAAACGGGGTAAGTCCACCTGCCAGTAGCATAAAAAACTATCGAAAATGGCAATTCGTGCTGCAATAGCAGGGCGAAACGCATGTCGCGCCGGTGTAGATTATCTTCACTGGGAGTGAACATGAGCCGGACCGGCCAGTGGCGAAATTCCCCTTATACAGAGGCGTTTCGCGCACCAATACATAAGAGTTTATGCAACAATCGGGTCCAATTCTCGCGAAAGCGGGAATCCATTTCAATCACGCAATTCTCTGGATCCCCGCTTTCGCGGGAACGACGGATTTTCTCGGAGCCCGTTCCCGGTTTGATCGGAGTGATATTCGGAGCTTTCGATTTATGCAACAATCGGGGCCTCCTTCCATGCTCCATTCCCAGACCGAACCGGCGTTCACACGCCAGCCTTTCCTTCCCGCCGATCTCGCCACCGCAGCGCGGGCGTGCAGTCAACTCGATCGCTCGCTTCCATGCAATACCACCACGTTCATTCATGCCAACCCCCGCATCACGTTCGCCACCACCGTGAACCCCGCGTCGCCTTCGAGGGTGAGGATCGATTCGGGATGGAACTGCACCGCCGCGACCGGAAGCTCCGGATGCTCGACCGCCATCACGATGCCCTCGTCGCTCTCGGCGGTCACCTGCAACGCATCGGGGAACGTGCCCCGATCGGCGTAGAGCGAATGGTAGCGCCCGCCCTCGAAGCGTCCCGGCAGGCCATCGAACAACCGGCCCCCGCGCACGTTGATCATCGAGGGCTTGCCGTGCATCGGCGCCGGCAGCACCGAGAGCCGGCCGCCGTGGTACTCGACGATTCCTTGCAGCCCGAGGCAGACCCCGAAGAGCGCGATGCCGGCCGAGAGCGTGGCCTCGATCGTCTCGCCGACGCCGAAATCCTCCGGCCGCCCGGGGCCGGGGGAGAGCAGCACCAGATCCGGCCGCTCTTCGGCGATGCGGTGGCGCGGGAAGCCCGCGCGGTAGGTGGCCACCTCGGCGCCGGTGCGCCGGAAGTAGCCGGCCAAGGTGTGCACGAACGAATCCTCGTGATCGACCATCATCACCCGCCGCCCCGCGCCGGGCCGATCTTCGCCCGCCTCGATCCGAGGCGCTGCCTCGATCCGAGACGCAGCCTCGGTCCGGGGCGCGGTCCCGGTCCGGGGCGGCGCACGGTCGCCGCGCCGGATCGCGTCGAGCAACGCCGACGCCTTCAGCCGCGTCTCCGCCTCCTCGCCCTCGGGGTCCGAGCCGAAGAGCAGTGTCGCCCCGGCCCGCACCTCCGCCACCCCCTCCTTGACCCGCACCGTGCGCAGGGTGAGCCCGGTGTTCATGTTCCCGCTGAACCCGATGAAGCCGATCGCCCCGCCGTACCAGCGCCGCGGCGAGCGCTCGTGGTCTTCGATGAACTGGATGGCGTGCCGCTTCGGCGCCCCGGTGACGGTGACCGCCCAGGTATGGGCGAGGAAGCCGTCGAGGGCGTCGTAGCCCTCGCGCAGGCGCCCCTCGACGTGATCGACGGTATGGATCAGCCGCGAGTACATCTCGATCTGGCGCCGCCCGATCACCCGCACGCTGCCCGCCTCGCAGACCCGCGACTTGTCGTTGCGGTCCACGTCGGTGCACATCGTGAGCTCGGACTCCTCCTTCTCCGAGTTCAGCAGGGCGCGGATCTGGCGCGCGTCGCCGATCGCGTTGGCGCCGCGCGCGATGGTGCCCGAGATCGGGCAGGTCTCGATGCGCCGGCCCTCGACCCGTACGTACATCTCCGGCGAGGCGGCCACGAGGTACTCCTGCTCCCCGAGGTGCATCAGCGCGCCGTAGGGGGCGGGGTTGCGCTCCTTCAGCCGCCGGTAGAGCACCGAGGGCGGGGCGGCGCAGGGCTCGAAGAAGGTCTGGCCGGGCACCACCTCGAAGAGGTCGCCGCGCCGGAACGCCTCGATCGCCTCGCGGACCGTCGCCGCATACTCCCCCGGGGCGTGGTCGCAGTTCCGCCCGACCGCGCCTGCCGGCACGTACGGCATCCGGGAACCGGTGCGGGCGAGGCCGGCGGTGCATCTCCCGTCCGCCTCGAATTCGTAGCGGTAGCGCGTCGCGGTCTCGCGCCGGTGGTCCACGACGAGGACGTCGTCGGGCAGGAAGAGCACGAGGTTGCGTTCGTCCCCGTCGCGCGGGATGGCGAGCCGGATCGGGTCGAACTGGAATGCCAGCTCGTAGCCGAACGCGCCGTAGAAGCCGAGGTGGTCGTCCTCGGGGCTGTGGAAGAGATCGGCGAGCGCGCGCAGCACCGAGAACAGGGTGGGCTGCTTGCTGCGCAGCTCCTCGGGGAACCACTCCGTGGAGGTCCGCACCGTCCCGGTGACCGCGCCCTCGCCCGCTTCGAGGGCCGCGACCGCGTCGCAACCTTCGAGCGCCGCCGCGACGGCGGGGAGGAGCACCGCGCCGCGCGCGTTGCACGCCCGGATCTCGAAGCCGCGCTGCCGGCCCGTGAACGAGAGCGCAGGATCGCAGAAGCCGATGTCCCAGCGGGTGTAGCGTCCCGGATATTCGAACGAGGAAGTGAGCAGCACCCCGAGCCGCTCGTCGAGCGCTCCGGCGAGCGACGGGATCGCGTCGTCGCGGGTCTCGGGCCGGGCGGTGCGGGTGACCGCGATCCCCCCGGCGGTGAGGTACGTCTTCGCCTGGCTGCCGTTGGTGTCGCCGGTTTCGTTGCCGTCGCCGTCGTTCATTGCTCTCGCCCCCGATGTGGATGCCTGGACGTTTCGATGCCGGGGCCGGGGTGGAGCAGGACACCAGACGAAGAAAAGGGCCGTCCACCTTCCGGCGGCGGCCCTCGATGCGAAATGCGCGCGCGAAACGATGGCCGCCCGATCAGCCGGGCCACCACCAGCGATTCGAGAGACGTTGCGCACGCATGAGGGCAAGCTTGGCAGCGTGCGGTCGTGGAGTCAACGTGCGTTCATATCCGAGCCAAGGGAGCCGCCCCGGCCCCGCCACGGGTCCGGGGCAGGCGGCTCCGAAGGCTCGGGTCAAGGTCCTCGAACCCCGACGTCACGCACCGAGCGGCCTGCCTCCTCCGGAACGCCGAGCGCCGCATGCTCCGCCGCGACCTGCGCGAGACGGTGGGCAAGGTCGCCGGGGAACGGGCGGGTGCGCGCCCCGTCCTCGCCCTGGACGACGTGCAGCATCATCACGTCCATGGTGGCCGCGGAGTAGTCTTCGTCGCTGGCGAACAGGCGGTGGAAGACCCGCAACCGCTTGGCGTCGACGCCGAGGACGAGGCTCTCGACGTGCAGTCGCTGCCCCAGGGTGAGCTCCCGCGTCCACGTGAGATGGGCTTCCACCGAGTAGAGGGTGCCGCCGGTGCGGGCCCGGTACCGCGGATCCATGCCGAGGTGATCCTGCACCCGCCAGCTCGCCTCGCCGAACGCCACTGCATAGTAGCCGTCGTTCATGTGCCGGTTGGCATCGACCCATCCCGCGAGCACCTCGCCTTCCCACAGCTTCAATGGGCCGGCCATGTCACCGGCCCCGGTCGGGACCGTCCCTGGCAAGGTGGCGGTTCACCGCGCACAGGAGCGCGCGCAACGACGCGTTCGTGATGTTGGGATGCACCCCCACCCCGAACAGCGTGTCACCGGACTCTCCGGCGATCTCGATGTAGGCGATGGCCGTCGCGTCGGCGCCGCGCCCGAGCGCGTGCTCGTGGTAGTCCTTGACCGATATCTTCACCCCGCAGTCGGATTCGAGCGCGTCCACGAAGGCGGCGATGGGTCCGTTGCCCCTGCCCACGATGGTGAGCTCCTCGTCGTGGCGGCGGATGGTCGCGGTGAGCTTCCGGCGTTCCGATGCATGGGTGTCCGGCACCGACCAGTGCTCGACGAACCGGTAGGGGCCGTCCTCGCGCAGGTACTCCGATTCGAAGAGCTTCCAGATGTCCTCGGAGCTGATCTCGGTGCCGCTCTGGTCGGTGACGTCCTGCACGAGGCGGCTGAACTCGATCTGGAGGCTGCGCGGCAGGTCGATGCCGTGGTCGGCCTTGAGGAGATAGGCGACCCCGCCCTTCCCGGACTGGCTGTTGACCCGGATGATCGCCTCGTAGTCGCGCCCCACGTCCTGCGGGTCGACCGGCAGGTAGGGGACTTCCCAGAGGCCGGAGTTGCTTCGCTCCATCGCGTTCATGCCCTTCTTGATCGCATCCTGGTGCGACCCCGAGAACGCGGTGTAGACGAGCTCGCCCGCCCACGGGTGCCGGGGGTGGACCGGAAGCTGGTTGCAGAACTCCGCTACGCCCTTCAGGCGGTCGATGTCGGAGAGGTCGAGCCGGGGATCGATCCCCTGGGTGAACAGGTTCATCGCGAGGTTGACCACGTCCACGTTGCCGGTGCGCTCGCCGTTGCCGAACAGCGTGCCCTCCACCCGATCCGCTCCGGCCATCACCGCCAGCTCCGCCGCCGCCACCCCGGTGCCCCGGTCGTTGTGGGGATGGAGGCTGATGACGCAGCGCTCGCGGTACCGGAAGTTGCGGATGAACCACTCGATCTGGTCCGCATACACGTTGGGGGTCGCCATCTCCACCGTCGCGGGGAGGTTGATGATCGCCTTCTTCTCCGGCGTCGGCTCCCATACGTCGCAGACCGCCTCGCAGACCGAGACCGCGAAGTCGAGCTCGGTGCCGGTGAAGCTCTCCGGCGAGTACTGGTACACGATCTCGGAGTCGTTCATGCCCTCGGCGAGCTCGCGCACGAGGCGGGCGCCGCTGACCGCGATGTCGGTGATGCCGTTCCGGTCGAGGCCGAACACCACCCGGCGCTGCAAGGTGGAGGTCGAGTTGTAGAGGTGGAGGATCGCGCGCCGGCAGCCCGCGAGGCTCTCGAAGGTGCGCCGGATCAGGGGCTCCCGGGCCTGGGTGAGCACCTGGATGGTCACGTCCTCGGGGATGCGGTCCTCTTCGATGAGCTTGCGCACGAAGTCGAAGTCGGTCATCGAGGCTGCCGGGAAGCCGACCTCGATCTCCTTGAAGCCCATGCCGGCGAGGGTTTCGAACATGTGCAGCTTGCGCCGGCCGTCCATCGGGTCGATGAGCGCCTGGTTGCCGTCGCGGAGATCGACGCTGCACCACACCGGGGCGCGGGTGATGGCGCGGCTCGGCCACCGCCGGTCCGGCAGGTCGATCGGCTGGAACGGCTGGTACTTCCCGGTCGGCATCCTGTTCATGGGGTCACGTGCTCGAAATGATGATTTCCGCGTGCCGCGGTGCGGTCCGCGAGTGTAAACGACACGGGCGCGCGGGGGCAGACCGGCGATACGATCATCCTCCGTTGAGAGAACCCCGGACATGGGCTAGGGTACGCCCGATGCGCCCCGCCGGTGCGAGGTGCTCGCGGAAGGAGAGTTCACGTCCCACAACGACCCCCTCGGGAGATTCAATGTTCGAGTACGATCAGGACATCGTCGAGATCCTTCTCGGCGACAACGAGCGGTTCCAGGCACTCTACAAGCAGCACAACGAGCTCAAGGCGAAGGTGCGCGACGCCGAGATCGGAGTATTGCCGCTCGACGACGTGAGCCTCGGCACGATGAAGAAGGAGAAGCTCCTCGCCAAGGACAAGATGGCCGCGATGATCGAGCAGTACCGGCGATCGCACGCCTGAGCGATCGCACGCGCCGTTCCGGCGATGGCGGCGTGTGCTCGAAGGCCCCGCGGATCACCGGGTGGCCGTGGGGTCGTTCCCCTCCTTGCCGCCGCCGGACGGCGTTTCGCAACCGGACGCACGCCCGGTGCGGAGCGGATGCGCCGGGTCGAGGGGTGACGGGACGGTCAGCGCGGTGCGCGGACAAGCGCGCGGCAATCGACACGGAGCCGACGACGATGACCGAGGAAGTGTTCAGGCAGGATGCATACGCCCAATCTTGCGAAGCCCGCGTCATTGCGGTGGATGACGCGGGAGTCCGTCTCGACCGGACCGTCTTCTACCCGCTCGGAGGCGGGCAGCCGGGAGACCGCGGCGAGCTGGTCTTCGGCGACGGAACCGCCATCCGGATCGTCGATACCCGCAAGGGCGAGGCCGCAGGCGAGATCGTGCACGTTCCGGAGACTCCGGCCGATCCGGGGGTGGCCGGCTCGCAGGTGACGGCCCGCATCGACTGGGACCGGCGGCACCGGCTGATGCGGATCCATACGTGCATGCATCTTCTGTGCTCGCTCATCTCCGCCCCGGTGACCGGCGGCTCCATTCGGGACGGGAGCGGCCGTCTCGACTTCGACCTTCCCGAGAGCACACTGGACAAGGAAGACCTCACCGTGCGGCTCAATCGGCTCGTGGCCGAGGATCATCCCGTGAGTCCGCGCTGGATCACCGAGGAAGAGCTCGATGCGAACCCCTCGCTGGTGCGCACGATGTCGGTCGCGCCGCCCCGCGGCCGGGGTCGGGTGCGGGTGCTCGAGATCGAGGGCGTGGATTTGCAGCCCTGTGGCGGCACCCACGTGGCCTCGACCGGCGAGATCGGGCGGGTGCGGGTGACGAAGATCGAGAAGAAAGGCCGGCAGAACCGCCGGGTGAACGTCGCCTTCGACGGCTGACGCCTGACCCGTGACCTCGGCCGGGGCGAGCAGGTCGGCCCGGCCGGGCGTGTACACCTCAGCCCCTTCACCAGGCCGGGCCGTCTCGGAGCCGATCTCCCGGAACGGCCCGCCGCGGTCGAAGGGCGTGCGGGGCCGCGTGGACGTCGCCCGGCTTGCGCTCGTTTCACGCCGCGACCGGAAGCCCCGCCCGGACGAGCCGGGCCGCCCTTGCAATCCGCATTTGCAAATTCCCGCATTTGCAAATTCGTTGTGATGGAACGGGCGGCGAATCCGGGCGAGCTTGGCCCCCCCTTGCAGCCCCGGATCAGCCCCCGAGCAGCAGATCCTTCGCCGCGTTGAGCTTCGCCGCGAGATAGTCCGAGCCGCCGCGGTCGGGATGCAGCCGCTGGATGAGGCGCCGGTGCGCCTCGACGATCTCCTCCCGCGTCGCCTCCGGCCCGAGCCCCAGCACCGCCCGCGCTTCGCTCTCGCTCATCTCGCCCGAAGACGCGCCGGGCGGTGGACCGCGGCTCTCCCGCCAATCCTCGTGGATGCGGTCGAGGTACGCCTCCAGCACCGCGACGGATTGGCGGTCGGTCCGGCACTCGTCGAGCAGGGCGAGGAGGTCTTCGAGGCCGAGCTCGCGAAGCGCGCACCCCTCGTACCTGCCCCGGAGCACGGCGCCGTCCATCTCCCCGGTGTCGTGGTCGAGCCGCATATGCAGGAATGCGGTCTCGACCTCCGAGGTCCGGCCCGGGGTGGGACCCGGGGAAGCGCCGGCCTTCATGCGGCTGGTGAACGCCCGGATGGTGTTGAAGGTCTGGAACAGCCCGACCGCGCGGTACGCAAGAGGCACCAAGGCGGCCAGACCGGCGAACAGGGGATGCAGCTTGCCGGTGATCAGCGCGAAGAACAGGAGGATTCCGCCCCCGATCAGCAGCGCGCGGTTGCGGACCCGCTTCTGCTTCGCCTTGGGGACGCGCTTGTACCAGCTTATGAAGAACAGCACCGCGATCAGGGCGGCGAGCAGCAGGAGCGGGTGCATGAGTCGCTATTTCGCCTTGGGGACGCGCTCGTACCGGCTGATGAAGAACGGCGCCGCGGCCGGGGCGGCGAACGGCGGGAGTGGGCACATGTCCGGCTATCCGCGCCGGCCGAGCGAATGCGTGAGACGCTTGATCGTACCGCCTTCGCGCCGGCCGAGATCCTCCAGCGCCTCGCGGCCTCCCGCCGCGTAGACCGCGACGGCGCGCAGGAGGTCGCGCAGCTCCGCCGCGCTGGATGCATCGAAGCGGCAATACGCCCCCCCGGTCAGGGTGGCGATCTCCCGGAAGGCACGTCCGGCCACGGGGTCGTGGCCTTCCTGGAACACGAACACCGGGACGGCCAGCAGGCGCAGGGGACCGGCCGCCGCGCACAGCCGATCGACGTCCTCCTCGACGCAGTCGCCGACGAAGACCACCGCGTTCACTCGCGCGCGCTCGGCCTCGGCCTTCGCATGGCGCAGCACGCGCTCGATCTGGGTGATGCCCGCGGCGCAACGCACCGCGCTCATGTGGCGCAGGAGCGAGTCCGAATTCGTGAGCCAGGGCGTCGCCTCGAAGCCCATGAAGCCGCCGTAGTGGCAAAGCTGCACCGACAGCCCACCGGCCTGCGCCGCCTCGGTGAACATCTCGCTCTGGATCCGGCAGGCGCGATCCCAGGCCGGCTCGCGGCTCGCGGTCGCGTCCATCGCGAACAGCAGGCGGCCCCGGGTCTTCGTCCGCTTGGCCGGCGTGACCGCCGTCACGTTGCGCAGGAACGCATCGACCTCGGCCGAAGTCGACCGCGTCGGAAGCTTGTTGCGGTCTCCGGTCATCGGTGGCCGGTCATCCGGGCGTGCGGCTTCAGGCGGCAGGCAATCATAGCACCCGCTCCGGCAAGGGCCGGTCCGCGCCGGATCGGCGGATCGGAGCCACCGCGGCCAGCCTCCGCGTCGCCGCCACGCCGCCGTCGTCGGTGAAGTCCGGGGAGGCTGGCCTGGCCGGCGCCCCGGGACGTGCGATGTGTTGAGCGTCCGCGATACGTCTGCAACCGCCGCCGGCGAAGCCGGATGCCGCGGGCGAAACCGAGCGCCCGATCGGCTTTCCAGGGGCGCTCTCGCGTAGTGCCGCAGACACACCGCCGTCCTTGATCCGCCCCGGTTCTTCGGCGGGTTCACCACGCCTCCGAGTCGCTGAGAGGCGCCATGAGGCGAAGGGTTGACCGGGATCCTGCGAAGTCCGATCCTTCGGCTCTCTCCACCGCCACGGGAGGACCTCATGGCCAGCACCGACCTCACCAAAGCCGGGGCCGCCGGCACGCCGCAGCACCCGTGCCGGCGCAACCCGCTGTTGGACCATCCGCCGTCCTCCGAGCTGGCGTTCCCCGGCTGCAAGCCCATCCACCTTCCGCGCGAGAAGCTCGAACTCTACGACGGGCGGCTGGAGTTCTGGGACGGGGCCACCGAAACCGCCTGGGTCTGCGAGCCGAACAGCCCCTACCACGAGAAGCCTGGGGGCGCGTTGCCGGGCCTGGTGGAACGCATCGCCCAGGTGCGGGGCTCGCCCATCACCTGCTACGGCTCGATGGATCTGATGGTGCGCAACGAGCTGGGCAGGCCGTGGCGCATCCTGCAGGCGGACCAGTCGGTGTACCTGCACCCCGGGCGGGCGCGGCTGCCGGGGGCGGTGGCGATGGAGTGGGGGGAGCATGATTTCCCGGACGTGGTGCTGGAGGTGGACCACACGACGGACGTGTACCGGGGGAAGCTGCGTTTGTACGAGGCGTGGGGGTTCCCGGAGGTGTGGGTGGAGGTGCCGAACTACCGTGCGGTGAGCCGGCCGAAGCGCCGTCGTGCGGGGCTGACGATCCACGTGCTGGAAGGGGGCGTATACCGGGAGTCGGCGGAGAGTCGGGCGTTTCCGGGTTGGAGTGCGGAGGAGGCGCACGTGTCGTTCAACGAGCGGGTGCGTTCGGCGGAGACGTGCGCGGTGCTGGAGCGGGTGGGCAGGGCGTTGGGTGCGGGTGAGGGGACGGGGCCGGACGACGATCCGATGCTGCGTTCGCTGCGCGTCCAGAGCCGTGAGGAAGGCGAGATAGTGGGCAAGGTGTTGGGCAGGATGGAAGGCTTGGTAGAGGGCGAGCGCAAAGGCTTGGCGGAGGGCGAGCGCAAGGGTCAGGCGGCGACTCTGGCGAAGATGGCGTACCGGATGCTGCGCTCGCGGGGAGTCGAGGTTTCGCCGGAGTTTCCGGCGGACCCGGTGTTCGCCGCCTCGTCGGTGGACGCGGTGTTCGAGGCGGCGTCGGTCTGCAAGGACGAGCCAGGGTTCCTTGCCGCACTGCGCATGACGCGCAACCCTGGCGGTGCGGGCGGAACAAGCTGATGGCCTGCACGACGGCTTCCGCGCAGCCTCCCATGCTTCGTTCCTTCCCGCCCGTCAGCTAACCGGCCGTTCCTGTCGCGCGCGTCTTCCGGGTCGGCCCCCTGGACCGTCCCCGCCCCCTCCGGTGTGTCCGATGTGATGTATTGACATACCCTCCGAGTTCAAGGGAGGGTGGCGGGCAGGCGGGTATGGCAGGATCGGAGCGTCGCCAAGGGCTCGGAGAGCCGGTGTTTCGGTGGGAACACGGCATCGGATAGCACGCGGAAGCCGTCATGCATTCCCTGATCGATTTCAAGAATTTCGCGCGCGCGGAGATCAATCTGTTCGAGCCGCTGACCATCCTGCTCGGCAGGAACGGCTCGGGCAAGACCAATCTGATCGAGGGCGTCGAACTCCTCGCCGCCCTGGCGGGCGGTACTCCATTCAACGAAATCACCGACATCGGCCGCGGCGGTACGTTCGAAGTACGCGGCGGCTTGCGTTCGTGCCCGCGTTTCGGCACGCAAAGTTTTCGCCTGCGATTCAACCGGGCTCCCGTCACCTTCGACGGTGAAAAGAATCAAGCCATCGATTATTCGATCGAGATCGCCCTTCATGGAAAGCACGAAATCCGGTTGTCGTCGGAGAAACTGAAAATCGGGAGTCGTGTCTTTTTCGATGCGAATGGTTCCGGTGGCGAAATACTCGACGTCGGATACGATAATTTCTCACGCGGCAGAAACCCATCCTGCCAAGTATCCGCGGCGCGCTCCGTTCTTTCTCGTTATGAGGAAATCATCGGTAGCAGCCAAGCACGAAACGCGAAACGGCAGAAATCTCCGGCTACGGTCAGAGGTGTGCGGGATTATCTGCGCAGCTCCTATATTTTCGATCCGCAACCGAAGTTGATGCGGGCCTACGAGCGTGTCGATCTCCAATCTCGATTACTACGCAACGGCGCCAATCTTTCCGCGGTCTTGTTCGCGCTGCAACAAGAAGACGATCCGGAACAACACGCAAAGTTGCAACGCATCACGGAGACCATCCGGCAGATTCCGGAGGAACCGTTCTCGGCAATCGACTTCGTCGAAACTTCTCTCGGTGACGTGATGGCGGGATTCGTCCCCGAAAACGGTGAAGGGACGAACGGCGGGGTTCTGGTCGATGCGCGGCTGTTGTCCGACGGCACCCTGCGAATGCTCGCCGTGGTCACCGCGCTGGAGACGGTCCCCACGGGTTCACGCATCATCATCGAGGAGTTCGACAACGGCCTGCATCCGAGCCGCGCGAGGCTGCTCGTACAGAAGCTCGATGAAGCCGCGAAGCGGCGCCGGTTGAACGTGCTCGTCACGACGCACAACCCGGCATTCATGGACGCGCTGGACGAATCGCAGATGAACAACGCCTTGCTGTGCCACCGCGACGAGTCCAGGGGCGCGTCGCTCGTGACCAGGCTGGAGGATCTGGACGTCGCCGGCACTTTGGCGTTACGCGGCGGTCTGGGCGATTTCGTCACCAGCGGCGCACTCGACAGGCATCTCGCGCCGGATTTCGCCGAAAAGCGCGCCCGGACGACCCGCGAGTGGCTGGAATCCCTGTCTTGAGCGGTATTGCGATTCTCGATACTTCATGGTTGCTCGAATTGTATCGAGTGCCGGGCTACTGCACAGGATCCCGGTTCCCTCGCGTCCAGAAGAAAACCGGCGACATCATCAACGCCCGTGGAGAATTGCTCGTCACCGTCCCCGTGTTGTTCGAGGTCGCCAACCACGTCACCCATGTCCGGGACGGGCGTCGCCGCCGCCGGCTGAATGAACGATTCCGCGACGACGTCAAACAGTCCATCGACGGGTTCGGCCCATGGACGATCATCGCCACCGGCAAGGACGTCCTGCTGCGGTCGGAGGATCTCATCCGGTTGGCCGACCGGTTTTTGCAAGCGTCGGGAGAGAACTACTCCTTCGCCGACATCTCGATCATCGATCTCGCGGCCACGCTTCAAGGAAAGAGCCGGACGGTCGAAATCCTCACGTTCGACGAACAGCTTGCAGCATATTCGGGTTGATCTTCGCGAGGCGCGATGGCCATCGCCGATGCCGGCCTGGCCGGCGCCCCGGCTCGCGCAATGTGTGGAGCGTCCGCGACACGTCTACAATCGCCACATCGCGCCACCGCCGCCCGCAACAGGCCGATGCCCGACCGACTCTCCAGCGACGCCCTCGCCTACCACCGCTTCCCGGTGCCGGGCAAGCTCGCGATCAGCGCCACCAAGCCGCTGGCGAGCCAGCACGACCTCTCGCTCGCCTACTCTCCGGGCGTGGCCGCGGCCTGCGACGCGATCGCCGCCGACCCCGCCGAGGCGGCGAACCTCACCGCCCGCTCGAACCTCGTCGCGGTGGTGACCAACGGCACCGCGGTGCTGGGCCTCGGCTCGATCGGGCCGCTCGCGGCGAAGCCCGTCATGGAAGGCAAGGCGGTGCTGTTCAAGAAGTTCTCCGGCATCGACGTGTTCGACGTCGAGATCGACGAGCAGGACCCGGAGCGCTTCTGCGACGTGGTCACGCAGACGATCACGGTGCGCGGCATCGTGAACATGACCGCGCTCGCGGTCGCGCGGGCGGATGCGGTCACGCCAAGGGAGAGCAGGTGAGACTGACACCACGCGGAACGAGAACGAGCGAGCTCCGCCGGATACGGCAGCGGGAAGAACCGCAGAGGCGTTGGTACGAAGGGCTGGAGCCCGCGGGCGGGCAAGGTCCGGTGCGCTACGGTCCGACCGGACGCTGGCGGCGGAACGAAGGGTGGAGGGCGGTAAGAGCAGCCCCGACCGCCCGCAGACCTCTCCTCTATTTCATCAACCGGGCGGAACACGACGGAGCGCGTGACAGCCGCCAGAGGGCGTGGGCAGGCTATCGTGGGACCGTCGGAGAAGAATCGACGCGGAACGTCGTCGGTGTCCGTTATGTTGTCCTCCCGGAGAGGATCGCGAACCACCGCGAGTTCGCCCGGTGCATGTGGGAGGCGAGACGGGCGACGACACACGCCCTCGTCTGCGTGGGGAGCACACGCCTCCTCGAAAGGCCGGTGGACGGGCGATGCCGCGCGTTCCTGGATGCGCTCAAGGGGGGAGCCGGACCGGCCTCGGAGTCGGAGTCAGGGTTGGAAGACAGACTCGGCGAAGCCATGGAAGAGGTGGGACTCGAAGCTGAGCGGCAGGTGCGGGTTGGACGCTACCGGCTCGACTTTGCGCTGAGGAAGGGAGAACGCCAGCTCTGCGTCGAAGCCGACGGATGGCGGTGGCATACGAACGAAGAAGGCGAGCGGGTGGATCGGGACCTCTGGCGCGACGCCTGCCTGCAAGCCGCAGGATGGAAGACGTTGCGTTTCTGGGACCACGAGATCGAAAGTGACCCCACGGGGTGCGTATTGAAGATCAGGGAGGCACTCGATGAGTGAAGCAGACATTTTCGAGCGAGTCGATCAGGACGCACGGCGGGCGCGGGTGATGACGGGAATGGTGGTCACGGTCGGGCTGTTGCTCGTGGGCGTGACCGCGACCATCGTCGCGGCTGGAAGCATTGAAGCTGCTGAGGAACGTAAGGCGATCGAGTCGGCGATTGAGGTGTTGAAGAACCAACGCGAGGAGCTGCGGACCCGGGTAGAGGGGCTTGAGGCAGAGCAGAGAAGTCTTGAAGAAGATCTGCCTCCGCTACGGCAGGAAGCCGAAGTGGCGCGCAAGACGATCGCCGAGGCGGAGGCGCTTGGCGGAGAGACAATCCGTCTCAAGGGCACGGCGGAGGCACACCGCGCAGAGATGATCCGTCTCACGGACACGGTGGACGATCTAACGGAAATGGAAGGCAAGCTGAGAACAAGCATAGAGAGCTTGGAGACACGCGAAGAACAATCGCGAGTACGGAAAGAGAACGCCGAGCAGGAAATGCAGGCGGTCGAAATAGAGGTCAAACGCCTGAGAACGGAACAGGAACGACTCGCGGAACGGAACCAGCGAGCGAGGACGGATCTGGGCACGCTCGATCGGGAGATCGAACAGAAGCGGGAGGCGCGAGACGATCTGGAAAACCGGATCACGGAGCTGCGGACGAGGGTGGAAGAGGCGGAAAGACTCACGAAGAGCCTCCTGGTGTTGCGTGAGGATGAGGAGAACGCACGTAAAGGCGCGGACATGGCCAGGATGCAGCGGCAACGGGCCGAGGCCGGTCTCGACGCTGAGCAGAAGAATCTGGCGGACGCGAAAGGGGAGTTGAGTGCGACCCGCGAGCAGGTGTCGATACTGGAAATCAACAAGCGGGAGATCGAGACCGCCAAACGTGTGGCGGAGGCGGAGTTGAGCCGACTACGGGACCGCACGGAAGCGACACGGAAGGAGCTACAAGAAGCCGAAGCGAAGCTGAGCACGACGAAAACAGACCTCGGCAGCACGAAAGGTGAGTTGCAGGCTATCCAGGAAGAGCTTGGGCGGCTCGAAGCAGCGAAGCGAGAGACCGAGGCTGGTCTGAGCCGCGTAAAAGGAACCGGCCAAGCGCTGAAGGACGACATCGAACGCCTGGAGCGTGAGTACGGGGATGTAATGAGCCGGCTGGCTCGGGCGAAGACGGACCTCGACCTGATACTGAAACGCCTGGAAGACGCGCAAAGGAGGGAGCAAGACGGGAGGACGAACCCATGATCGAGGAGATCCCCTGGACCGCCGCGAGCGCGGTGGGTGCGGCACTGGCCGGCGGCTGGACCATTGCGTGGCTCACCTTCCACAAGCGGGGCAAGGACGGCTCGTCGATGAAGGAACGGTACGAGCGTGCGGAGGTGCGCGCCAGGGAAGCCGAATCCAGATACGAAGAGGTTCGCGGCAAGGCGGAGGAGAGCGAAAAGCTCGCCCGCCGGTGCGATGATCTTCGCAGGGAGATGGCGGACCTTCGAAGGGAGTCCGCGGGCCTGGACGAAGCGCGTGAGGCGCTCGACAAATTCGCGTCGGAGGAGGAAGCGAAGGTCCGGGAGATCGCGCGCGAGGGGGAGCAGGCGCGAGAGAAGCGGGAGCAAATCCGGGTCGAGACGGACGAGCTCGAAAGAGAGAACAAGGCGTTGCAGGAGCAGATCGAAGCGAAAGGCAGGCAACTCGAAGAGCTGGAACGGAGGGCCGTCGAGACGGCGAACACCGAAGCCGAAATCGCGAAGAAGAAGAAAGATCTCGAAGATCTCGAAGCACGGGAGCGCGAAAGCAGGATGCGAGCATCCATGGCCGTGGAGGAAGCGGAGAAGAGAGCGAAGAAAGCGGAAGAAGAAGTCCGATCCCTGGGGATGAAGAAGGAAATACTCCAAAGGGAGGTGGAGAAGCTGGAAAAGAGAACAGGGGAATCGGGAGGAGAACGGCCCGGTAACAGGCGTGATCGAGGGCGCCTCGGCAACCTCGCCAGCCCGCCCGGATGTGTGAGGGGTGAGAGAACAGGCAAGCCACGTGAGGAGGAAGATGAAGCATTGAAGGAGGCGCTGAGCCTCATTCGCGGACAGGGGCTCAAGTTCCACCAGCGGATGGTGTGGCGGTTGCACACGTCGCTGAAGGTCGCGGAGGTCTCACCGCTGACTGTGCTCGCCGGGATCAGCGGCACCGGCAAGACACAGCTTCCGCGGGCCTACGCCGAAGCGATGGGAATGTACCTGCTGGTCGTGCCCGTTCAACCGCGGTGGGACAGCCCGATGGATCTGGTGGGCTCGTACGACTACCTGCACGGACGGTATCAGGCCACCGAGCTCGCACGGCTCCTGTGGAACTTCGACCGGGAGCGGAGGAATCCTTACGGGGACGACCGAATGGCGATGGTGCTGCTCGACGAGATGAACCTCGCGCGCACGGAGTATTACTTCTCGGATTTCCTCAGCCGACTGGAGCTGCGCCGGGCAGGCGAACCGAGCCCCGAAGCGATGATCGAACTCGACATACCGCATGGGGAGGGTGAGGAACCGGAGAGGATCTATCCGTCGGAGCGGATCGTGTGGGTCGGCACGATGAACGAGGACGAAAGCACGCAGACACTCTCGGACAAGGTGATCGACCGCTCGAACGTCATCCGCTTCCCCCGGCCGGAGGAGATCGCGTTCACGGCCAGGGCGAAGGGACGAGACGGGAGCGGGCAAGAGATGCTGCAAAAGGCCCTGACGGCCAGGCAGTGGCGGCAGTGGTGCGAAGGACGGAAGATGCCGGACGAGGCTCGCTGGACGATCGCGACGGTCAACGAGGAAGTGATGGAAAGGGTCGGCCGACCCTTCGGGCATCGGATGGGGCAGGCGATGGCGCGATACGTCGAGCGCTACCCATCGGGGGAATGGAGGAATGCCCTCGCGGACCAAGTGGAGATGCGGGTGTTGCCGAAGCTCACCGGACTTGACGGGGCCAACGACGGAGCGGCAGGCGCTTTGGACAGGCTGAGAAGAATCTGCGCCGAAGACCTGGAAGACGAGGAGCTGGCAAAGGCGGTCACCGGCGCCACGGACATCATGCACAATGTCGGAACGTTCGCCTGGAGCGGACGCCAAATCGGGTAGGTGCGGCAAGACCTCCAAATCGCGGTTGGATTTCGGAACCTCGCGCGGGCGCTGGCGGGAGGGGAAGCCGACACGTGCCCGGAAACGGTGATCGAGGGGGCGAGAAGGACGAATCGCAGTGCGATGTTCGTGGTCGCGCCCAAGGACGCAGAGCCGATGTTGAGTGGATACCGGGCACTGCAACCCGAGTGGATCGCCACGAGCGAGGACGAAGAACGAAGGGCATGGCGGGTTCCGCTGCCACAGCCGAGAACGCCAAGCACACAGCGGGTGATCGTGAACGGTTCCTTCAGGGAGATTGAGTGGACCGAAGACGACCTCGACCCTGAAGCCCGCGAAGGAGGAGCTCACAACGACGTGGCGGCGCGGATCCGCCAGATCGAAGAGACGAGAGTCTGGGGAACGGACAGATGGTGGGAACGGGCCAGGGTACTGTTCGAGTGCAAGCTGACGGATGGGTACGAGCCAAGGACGGAGGCGCTGAAACGCCACGCCCGGGAGCTGCCGCCGGTTCTGGGGAGAATTGCTCAACGCCCGAAGACGGTGCTCGCTCGCGAGGAAAGGATCGTGCTCCCGGAGCGCGTGGAGCACACGAGTCGAAGAAGCATGAAGTGGCTGGCCGGGAGACCCGGCCGGACGATGGAGGAACGCGCCAGACGGGGGGTACTGACCGAAGTGCGGATGACGGACCCCAACACCCGTGAGAACCGGGTGGTCCGCGATTTCGCGGAGATGACCGCACGCGAGATCCGGCGGATCCCGCAGGAACCGAGCGTAGACATGCAGCTCGTCCAGTGGGGTCGGGAATGTGCGAACGTTGCGGCGGCGCTACGGGAAAGGGGCGTCGGGAAGCTGGAGCCGGGCGCGAAACCCAATCAGGTTCTGAGGATAAACCCCGGCTACCGGCGGATCTGGAAAGCCAGGGAAGAACTTGTCCGCCAGACGGATCTGGAAGACGAGCTCTGGGCTTGGCAAGCGGAAGGATGGAACGAGCTCGGGCTGCTCGTTGCGAGCGTCGCGACGATGAACCTCGAAGGCTGGATACCCGTGGTGAAGCCGACGGTGGCCCTCCGCGTCGGACAGGAGAAGGGGCGCTGGCTGGCGCTGGAACAAGAGCCGTTCTGCGTGCTCATCGAACCCGATACTGGATGGTGGATGGAGGTGCGTGCGGGAGGAAGAATTCCCGGGAACGAGGTCCCGCCCGGCGCCTGCTGCGCGTTCACGCTGGGGACGACACGGCAAGGAGCCGGCAAGAAGGCGAAACTCGTCCTCTACAGCTTGGGGCCGATGGAAGGAGAGATACGGCACATCGACCGGATGGAGGCGCTGGCGGACAGGAAGGACCGCGAGGCGATCCCGTACGACGTGGGGGTACTGACCACTCAGGAAAGGACGCCGCAGGAGAACCCGCCCGCGAGGACGACGGATGGGAAGAGGCACGAATGCCGTGTCTTCGCGGTGCAGATGAGGCCGGAGAACAGTCTGGGAACGGTCATGGAGGCGATCCAACAGGCAATACGCCGCCTCCAGACCGAGGCGGAAAGACGATGAACCGGGAAATCGTCGGAATGGACCTGAACGGCGTATGGGACCACGTCGCGACGGAAAGCGAGGCGAAAGAAGGAGAGCTACGACGCCACGAACGGGACGAGGGGCCTCGGAGCGTAGTGGTACGCGCGGACAGGGCGAAAGGAGGAGGAACCGCGCTGATCGGTGGGCTGGACGCGGTTTCCATGATCTACGGCCGAGGGCTGGAGTTCGGAGGGAAGGGCGATCCCGCCAGGAGGCGGGAAACGGCGGACGCTTGGCGGGAGCTCAAGGGGACGAACAAGGCGGAGGGTACGAACGGGTCGGACAATCTGCTGGCAAGGGATGTCGGGAACGATTGTGAGTGGGAGATCAAAGCCGGGGAAGTGCTGCTTGCCGGTGCCCGAAGCGTGATCGGCTGGCGGGAGGGAGCCCTCACGAAGAACGCGGGTTTTTGCATTCCGGATGACCTGGAGACGACCGAAACCTTACAGGCAAAAGTTCTGGAGGCGCTTGGCAGGAGAGCGCTCGGAGGAACTGACGTCCACCTGGTATGGGATTCGGTAGCCGTGGCGCTTGCGATGCTCGACGAAACGCCGGAACTGGCGGAAGAAGAGAGCATCTGGATCGTCGTCAGCTACGGAAGCGACCTCCGGACACACGAGTTCCGACTGAGGAAAGACGGGAGAACCGGGCGCACCCTGCCAGTACGAAAAGGTCCCCAGGATCCCCGCACCTGGCCGGCTGGTTGGAACCATATGCGTGAGATGATGCGGGTCCAGATAACACCGTGGCGCGATGCGGAGAAGGTGGAACGGCAAACGCGGGCGATCGAGTATTGGGCATGTGGAATAACGCAGGACGCCTGGATCCGCAATGAGACAGGCGGGTGGAACAGGATCGTAGCGCCTGGGAACGCGACCCCGGCGGGGACAGTGCCGGATGCGGCGGCCGGTCTGGAAGACCGGGGAGCCGTGATCGCATGGAGCCCCGTCGGAGAAAGAGTCACGGACGCCATCGCGGCGAGCCTGACGAAGGCAGGACGAAAGGTACTGACTGCACCGGCCTGCGCGGCAAGCCGAGGCGCGCTACTCGCGGCAAAAGCAATCGAACGGCGCGAGACTCCCTGGTTCGACCACCTGGATGGGTTCTGGCTGACAATCATCCAGGGTCCGAAAAGAACAAGAGAGAAACTACCGCTCATTCGTGAAGATGAAGTAGTACGGGCAGGAGAGCCGTACCGGACGCCGCCGACAGAGGCGAAGAAGATGAGCGAAGGGATCAAATTGGAGAAAGGGAAGTCGGAGCTCGTGATCCCATTGCAAAAGGGACAGATGAGCGGGAGAGAACGTGTCGAAATCGAAACGACCGCCCGCGATCACGACGTAGTGATCGTCGCGGTTCAGCAGCCGGCGACCGGGTATGCGAGGATCGAGATCGGTTCCCCAACTTACGGGCCATGGAGCGAGGAGCCGAAGAAAGTGGTGTTTCGCCCGGATCCGATGGATGGGATGCAGATCGTCCCCCATCTGGTGCGCTTCAACGGTGCGGAAGAAGCATGGTGGGAAAATGGGAAACCGACATCCGAGGCGCGAATGCTGGAAATGCTTGCACAGCGGTGCAGGCAGAGCGGATTCAACGCAGTGAAACCGGCGGAGCGGAACATGCTGTACAAGTGGTTGAGCAAACCGCGTGGAGATCCTCCGGTAGACCAGCGCTACACCGTAGGAACGGATGGGGGGCTCCCGCCGCCGAACGATGTGACGGGATGGACGGCCGAGCGGCGGATGCGGACGGAATGGGATTTGGACGAGGTCATCATGGCGGGGGGCGACACGCTGTTGGATCGGTACAAGGTGGGAAGTGACGGAAACATCCGGCTGCAGGCCCTGAATCAACTACACACGGTAGCGAGCTGGACGTTCGCGAGATGTCCGAACCAGATCCTCGACCTGCTGCTGGACGCGGTGGAGGGCGAACAGAGAGCTCGGGGGACGGTACGGTACACGGCAGACGGAGCACACAGGGCAATCCTGCAAGGGCTGGGGCGGACGGTGAGGGATGAAGAAAGGATGCGGCGAGCGATCCGCGGCGCGCTCGCGGACGAGGACGGGCCATTCGATTGCGACGCGCTTGCATGTCTCAGCCACCTGCTGGCCCGCCGTCGAACGGCCGGCGAAATCGTGAACCGCCGTACGGAATGGATCGAGCAGCTCGCGGAAAGGGCCTGCGGCAAAATGCGAGCAATGGCAAGCAACCCGAGAATGCCGGATAGTTGGAAAATGCAGCCACACCTGCAGATGCGCTACGCCTTGCTCCTGCTGGGCGGCTTGGCGCGGGTGAAGCACATGGGGAGCATCGCACTGGAAGAAGGGACCCCGGTCACACGGGGGATCACGGGAACGCTTGAACTATGCGAAGCGCAAGGGACTTGGGACAAGGGGAGAATGAAGCAGCTTGGAGGGATAGCGGGCGAGGTGCTCGCGATATACCGTGGTGAGGAAGCGGATCCGAACCTGCTGTACCGGATGATTTAGCGAGCGGTCAGGTCAATTAGCGACAAAAGTGGTCCTTCCTGCGCCACCTTTCCAGATCTCTCCCGCATCGGCGCCGTAAGCGCCAAAACAGACAAGACACTGGTACACGCCATCGTCAGCGCGCCTGCCCGTGCGGCAGGCGTCAGGCGGTGACACGGGATTGAGCGGCGCTCAGCCACCCGCGGGCTCCCGGGGGCCGTGATCCCTACCGTGCCGGTGCAGTGGCCACCGGCTCCCCGGTGTCGTGGCTCCCCGGAGCGGGTTCCGCCCGTTTCCCCGAGGCACCGTGTTTTGCGGCCTCTCTTGCAGCGCGCAGATCCACCACCCGCCGGCTTTCCGCCCTTTCCCGGGTCCGGAGATGGGCAACGAGCGCATCGATGTCGTATCCATGCTCTCGTGCGATGTTGTCCTTGATCCGCCACAGCTCTTCGATGAGTTCGTCAGGCATCCTTGAAGCCTCCCATGAGCTCTTGAGGAGTGCATATTTCAGGGCTGGTGTGCCCATACATGATGCAGATACGCCGAATGACGGGTTTGATCTCGGCGTTGTCGATGTGCCGGAAATTCCACGTCAACAGGTAGTCGATACCATGCACGGCGGACACTGCAATGTACAGGGGATCATTCAGGGCCCTGGCTGGAACAGCCTTCTTGTCGAGAAACGCCCTGGATAGTTCCGCAACGACCTCCGTGACCGGAAGTATGGAAATGTCGGATAATGTTTCAAGGCGCCGTGACGCCGCCTCGGAGTTGCCTCTTCCAGCCTCGTCGATCGTAATCCCGGATGTATACAGATCGAATCTGTTTCTTTGAACATCCCACCAATCGACGGTCACTTTTTGCCACGCGGCCACCAACAAGTCATTCGACGGTCTGGCGGTCAAATACGATACCACCGAGGTCTCGACATACACAGTCTTCTTGTCCACCATCGGAATACCCGTTCTCTTCCCGATTGGCTGCGGTCTCCGGTCATCCGGCGGGCGGTTTCGAGCGGCAGACAATCATAGCATCCGGTTCCGGCAGGCGCCGATCCGCGCCGGATTTGCAGATCGGAGCCGCTACGGCGAGCCTCCGGACCGCAGCCACGGATGCCGGCTTGGCCGGCGCCTCGGCTCGTGCGACGTGTGGAGCGTCCGCGACACGTCTACAATCGCCGCATCGCGCCACCGCCGCCCGCAACAGGCCGATGCCCGACCGACTCTCCAGCGACGCCCTTGCCTACCACCGCTTCCCGGTGCCGGGCAAGCTCGCGATCAGCGCCACCAAGCCGCTGGCGAGCCAGCACGACCTCTCGCTCGCCTACTCCCCGGGCGTGGCCGCGGCCTGCGACGCGATCGCCGCCGACCCCGCCGAGGCGGCGAACCTCACCGCCCGCTCGAACCTCGTCGCGGTGGTGACGAACGGCACCGCGGTGCTCGGCCTCGGCTCGATCGGGCCGCTCGCGGCCAAGCCCGTCATGGAAGGCAAGGCGGTGCTGTTCAAGAAGTTCTCCGGCATCGACGTGTTCGACGTCGAGATCGACGAGCAGGACCCGGAGAGCTTCTGCGACGTGGTCGCGAGCCTCGAACCCACCTTCGGGGGGATCAACCTCGAAGACATCAAGGCGCCCGAATGCTTCGAGATCGAATCGCGGCTTCGCGAACGCATGAACATCCCGGTGTTCCACGACGACCAGCACGGCACCGCGATCATCGTGGGGGCGGCGGTACGCAACGCCCTGGAGCTGGTCGGCAAGCCCATCGGGGAGGTGCGGCTGGTCGCCTCGGGGGCGGGGGCGGCCGCGCTCGCCTGCCTCGACCTGCTGCTGGGCATGGGCCTGAAGCGCGAGAACGTCGTGGTCACCGACGTGGCGGGGGTGGTCCACGCCGGCCGTGAGGAGCTGATGGATCGGTGGAAGGCGCGCTACGCGGTGGAGACCGATGCGCGCACCCTCGCCGAGGTCATCGGCGGGGCGGACGTCTTCCTCGGCCTGTCCGCCCCCGGGGTGCTGGAGCCGGAGCACGTCAGCCGGATGGCGGAGAGCCCTCTCATCCTCGCGCTGGCGAATCCGGTGCCGGAGATCCTCCCCGAGGCCGCGCGCGAGGCGCGGCGCGACGCCATCGTCGCCACCGGCCGCTCCGACTACCCGAACCAGGTCAACAACGTCCTGTGCTTCCCGTTCATCTTCCGCGGGGCGCTGGACGCCGGGGCGACGGACATCAACGAGCCGATGAAGCTCGCCTGCGTGGATGCGCTGGCCGGGCTCGCCCGCCGGGAGCCTTCCGATCTGGTGGCCGCGGCGTATGGCGGCGAGCGGGTGCGCTTCGGCCCCGAGAAGCTGATCCCGCGGCCCTTCGATCCCCGTCTGCTCACCGAGATCGCACCCGCGGTGGCGCGCGCGGCGATGGATTCGGGGGTGGCCACCCGCCCCATCGAGGACTTCGACGCCTACCGGGAGCGCCTGAGCGGGTTCGTGTTCCGTTCCGGGCTGGTGATGAAGCCGGTGTTCGAGCGCGCGCGCGCCGCGCCGAAGCGAGTCGTCTATGGGGAAGGGGAGGAGCGGCGGGTGCTCCAGGCGGTGCAGCAGGTGGCCGCCCAGAGGCTGGCCCGGCCGATCCTCGTGGGGCGACCGGAGGTGATCCTGTCGCGCATCGAGTCCCTGGGCCTGAACCTTGCGCCGGAACGCGATTTCGACCTCGTCAACATCCTGCGGGATGCGAGGTTCCGCACCTACTGGAGGGAGTACCACCGGGTGATGGGCCGCAAGGGGGTCTCGCCGGACGAAGCGAAGAGCGTCGTGCGCTCGCGGGGAACGGCGGTGGCGGCGCTCGCGCTGCGGCTCGGCGACGCCGATGCGATGCTGTGCGGGACCGTCGGGGCGTTCAGCGATCACCTGCGCTACGTGCGCGACCTGATCGGGACCCGCGAGGGGGTGCGGGACCTGTCCACGATATCGGCCCACATCCTGCCGAGCGGCACGTTCTTCATCTGCGACACCCACATCACTCCCGAGCCCGGAGCCGAGGAGATCGTGGAGATGACGATGCTTGCCTGCGCCGAGATCCGGGGGTTCGGGGTCGAGCCGAAGGTGGCGCTGCTGTCGCGCTCGAACTTCGGCACGCACGACTCGCCGACCGCCGAGCGCATGCGTCGCGCCACGAGGATGCTCCACGAGGCCGCGCCCGAGCTGGAGGTGGACGGCGAGATGCATGCGGACGCGGCGCTCTCGGAGCCGCTCCGGTCCCGGTTGCTCCCCGGCAGCCGGCTCAAGGGTCAGGCGAACCTGCTGGTGATGCCGAACGTGGAGGCGGCGAACATCGCCCACAACCTGCTGCGCGCGCTCGGCGGCGGGGTCTCCATCGGTCCGATCGTGATCGGCGCGGCGCGCTCCGCGCACGTGGTCACGCAGACGATCACGGTGCGCGGCATCGTGAACATGACCGCGCTCGCGGTCGCGCGGGCGGATGCGGTCACGCCAAGGGAGAGCAGGTGAGATTGACACCACGCGGAACGAGAACGAGCGAGCTCCGCCGGATACGGCAGCGGGAAGAACCGCAGAGGCGTTGGTACGAAGGGCTGGAGCCCGCGAGCGGACAAGGGCCGGTGCGCTACGCTCTGCTCCTGCTTGGCGGCTTGGCGCGGGTGAAGCGCATGGGGAACCTCGCACTGGAAGAAGGGACCCCGGTCACGCGGGGGATCACGGGAACGCTCGAACAGTGCGAGGCGCAAGGGATTTGGGACAAGGCGAGAATGAAGCAGCTTGGAGGGATAGCGGGCGAGGTGCTCGCGATATACCGCGGTGAGGAAGCGGATCCGAGCCTGCTGTACCGGATGATTTAGCGAGCGGTCAGGTCAGTCGACGACAAAAGCGGTCCTTCCTGCGCTACCTTATACTCCTCCCCCTGAAGGCTTTACCGGCTACGCTTGTCCTTGCCACTTCTCCGCCGCGAGGCGATCGACGCCGCCGGGGAAGCGAGGTCGGAACCCGGGAACTTGCCGTTCATGGCCTCAAGGGCCGATATGCCATCATGATCCGCACCCAGATCCAACTCGAAACAGGCCAGTACGAGCTTCTCAAGGCGCTGGCGGCACGCCGGTCCAAATCCATCGCGCAACTCGTCCGCGAAGGAATCGATCAGGTGCTCGCCGCCGAGCAGCGTGAAGAGGCGTGGAACCGCTTTCTCGCCGCCGCGGGCTCATGCCGCACCACCGGCGACGCCACCGACGTCTCCGCGCGTCATGACACGTATCTCGCCGATGCCTTTGCCGATGAATGAGGTGTTCGTGGATACCTCGGCGCTGTATGCGCTGCTGGTCGAAACCGATGACAACCACCGGGCGGCGCGCACGGCGGCATCGTCGTTTCGGGATCGCGACGCCCGCCTCGTGACGTCATCGTTCGTCGTTCTTGAGACCGTGACGCTGCTACAGGCGCGAGCCGGGATTGCGGCGGTGCGGATTTTCTATCGTGACGTGCTTCCGCTCCTCACCGTGGCGTGGGTCGGTGAGGAGCACCTTCACCGCGCGATGGCCGCACTGCTGGGGGCGTCGAAGCGAGGAGTCAGCCTCACGGACTGGTCGAGCATCACGCTCATGCGGGAGCGCGGGATAGCGCATATCTTTGCGTTCGACGAGGATTTCGCACGACAGGGCTTCGAGATCGTCCCCGCGAGCGCTCATCCGGAAGCACCGGGATGACCCTCGACTTCGCCGGGACACGCGCCGGCGATCATCCCCTCGCGTACGCAAGCCACACGGGCCGCATTCTATTGAGCCGGCGCCATACTGCAAAACCGGCCGGTTCCATTCGTCGCCGACAACCGGCCAGGCAAGGTGACGTTTCGCACGGGAGCTGCCCCCGGGCTCCCCGGAGGTTGCCGAGGATTCCGTTCGCTGGTTAAAGTCTCACCATGACCCTGCATGACCCAGTTGCTTCACCTGTCCGTACCCCCGGGCTCGGCAGCCGACCGCCGCCGCTGGAGAACGGCGATCGGCTGGCCCGTTGCGAATTCGAGCGGCGTTACGCGGCGAGACCGGACGTCAAAAAGGCCGAACTGATCGAAGGAGTCGTTCACATGGCTTCGCCCGTCAGAGCCATCGGCCACGCCAGACCGACCGGTGCCGTCGTGACTTGGCTTGGAACCTACAGCGCCTTCACGCCGCGGGTTTCGATGCTCGACAACGCCACCGTGCGTCTGGACCTGGACAACGAACCCCAGCCCGACGCCCTGTTGCGCATCGATGCCGAGGCCGGAGGCCGGTCGTACCTGAGCGGCGACGACTACGTCGAAGGGCCGCCGGAACTGATCGTCGAGGTGGCGGCCAGCAGTGCGGCCTACGACCTCCACGACAAGCTGAACGCCTACCGGCGCAATGGTGTGCGGGAGTACATCGTCTGGCGCACGTTCGACGGCGCCATCGACTGGTTCGTGCTCGCCGACGGCGAGTACCGGCGCCGAATCCCGAATGTGGAAGGCCCGAATATGGAAGGCCCGAATATGGAAGGCGTTGTGGAGAGCCGTGCCTTCCCCGGCTTGCGTCTGGCGGTGGCGGCCATGCTGGCGGATGATCTCGCCGCCGTGCTGGCCGAGCTGCGCCGCGGCATCGAAAGCCCCGCGCACGCCGATTTCGTTGCCGGCCTGGAAGCGGACGCCAAGGCATGAAGCGGAACGCGGCGCCGTCGAGACAAACGGCGGGAAAGCCCATGTGGCCGGTCTCGTGGTCGGACCGCCCCACGTATCCTCACACCTCCCCCAGCCCCACGTCCTCCCGGAAGTGGCGCAGCACCGAGTTCAGGGGGTTGGCCGCAGCCTGGCCCAAGCCGCAGATGGAGGCGTCGCTCATCGTGCGTCCGAGTTCCACGAGCAACGGCTCGTCCCACGCACCGCGCGCCATGAGCTTCACCGCCTTCTCCGTGCCCACCCGGCACGGGGTGCACTGGCCGCAGCTCTCGTCCTCGAAGAAACGCATGAGGTTGAGGGCCACCGCCTTCATGTCGTCCCGGTCCGAGAGCACCACCACCGCGTGCGAGCCCACGAAGCAGCCGTGCGCTTCCAGCTTGCCGAACTCCAGCGGCAGATCCGCCATCGAAGCCGGCAGGATCCCGCCGGAGGCGCCGCCCGGCAGGTAGCCGCGCAGCGCATGGCCCTCCGCCATGCCGCCGCAGAACTCGTCGATGAGCTCGCGCAGGGTGATGCCGGCCGGGGCGAGCTTGACCCCCGGCGACTTCACCCGCCCCGACACCGAGTAGCTGCGCAGCCCCTTGCCCCCGTGGCGGCCCTGGCTCGCGAACCACTCCGGCCCCTTCTCCACGACGTCGCGCACCCAGTACATCGTCTCCACGTTCTGCACCAGGGTCGGGCGCCCGAACAGGCCGACCTCCGCGACGTAGGGCGGGCGGTGGCGCGGCAGCCCGCGCTTGCCCTCGATCGATTCGATCATCGAGGACTCCTCGCCGCAGATGTAGGCCCCGGCCCCGCGGCGGAGGTGGATCTCCGTATGGGGCGTGAGCCCGGCCGGCCCGAGCTTCGCGATCTCGGCGAGCAGGATCTCGCGGATGAACGGGTACTCGTCGCGGAGATAGACGTAGACGGCTTGCGCCTCCACCGCCCAGGCGGCGACGAGCACGCCTTCGAGGAAACGGTGGGGGTCGCGCTCCAGGTAGTAGCGGTCCTTGAACGTGCCGGGCTCGCCCTCGTCCGCGTTCACCGCCATGAGCCGGGGGCCTTCATAGCCGCGCACGATGCGCCACTTGCGTCCGGTGGGGAAGCCGGCCCCTCCCAGGCCGCGCAGCCCGGCGGCATCGAGCTTGGCGGCGAGGTCCTCGAACGTGTGCTCGCCCCGGAGGCAGGCGCGCAGCAGCGCGTAGCCGCCATCGCGTTCGTAGATGTCCAGCGCGCGGTATTCGGGAATGGCGGGATGGAAGTCGCCGGCCTCGACGGCCGCGCGGATCGCCGGCTCGTCGGCATGATCGACGTGGCGATGCCCGACCTCGGCCACCGGGGCGGTGTCGCAACGGCCCATGCAGGGGGCGCGGACCACGCGCACGCCCTCCCCGAGCGCTTGGGGGAGGGATTCGAGTAGCGAGAGGGCGCCGGCCAGCTCGCAGGAGACGCTGTCGCAGACGCGCACGGTGATCGGCGGCGGGGGCGCCGCGCCCTCGGCGAGCACGTCGAAGTGCGCGTAGAACGTGGCGACCTCGTAGACCTCGGCCATCGGCAGGCGCATCTCGTGCGCGAGGGCGGCGAGATGGGGGGCGGAGAGACAGCCGCGGGCATCCTGGATCAGGTGCAGGTGCTCGATGAGCAGGTCGCGGTTGCGCGGGCGGTCGCCGAGCAGGGCGCGGACCTCGTCGAGAGCGACCGGATCGACCTGCCGCCCCTTCGGCCGGCGGCGGGCCTCGCCCCGGCCGGAGCCGGGGTGGCGGCGCTTCGGGGGTCGGGGGTGCGTATTGGTGTTCGTTTCAGTATGCGTGGACATTCGGTTTCCGGTGGCGGCCGGCTCGGGAAGATCGGGGATGGCCCCATGGGAATGTTGCCATGAAAACGACGGAGACAGGAGCGATGGTCTTGCATGACGAGGCGGCACGAGCCGCGGTTCTCAGCGCAGAAACCAGGGCAGGACACGGAAACCCTTGAAGTCGAAGCTCTCGACCCCGCCGTGGACCAGGACACCTCCCCGGTTCGGATTGGAGGAGAGGGACGTCCACCAGGCGAGGGTATCGACGGCGTCGCCGGCCACGGTCTGGCCCGACTTCACCTCGACCGGGACGAGCCGCTCCCCGGCGTCGATCAGGACGTCGATCTCGTGCCCGGACGCGTCTCTCCAGAAATACAGCGGCGGATCGCGACGGATCGCGGCGAAGCTCTTGACCAGCTCGGAGACGACGAACGATTCGAATATGGCGCCGCGCAACGGGTGCCGCTCCAGTGTCCCGGCGTCCCGGATGTCGAGCAGGTAGCAGATGAGCCCGGTGTCGAGGAAGTGCAGGCGCGGGCGCTTGCGCAGGCGCTTGCGATAATTCGCATGGTGGGGTGGGAGCGTCGTGGCCAGAAAGCCGATCTCCAGGGCCGTGAGCCAACGCTTCGCGGTCTGCTGCGTGATCCCGATATCGCCGGCGAGCGTGGTGAGGTTGAGCTCCCGGGCCGTGTGCGCGGCAGCCAGCCGTACGAAACGCTCGAAGCTCCGCGGATCGGAGATCTGCATGACTTCGCGGAGGTCACGTTCGACATAGGTACGGAGATAGTCTGCCAGCCACTCTCCGGCCGGTATCCCCCGGTCGTGGATGCGCGGATAGAAGCCGTCGAGAAGCGTATCCCAGAGCCCCTTGCGCGGTGGTCGGCTCTCTGGCCCGGCCGCCCGCGCGGTATCGGGACGGTCGAGATTCAGAGGGTCGAGCGGCGGCCCTTCATACAGCTCCGAGAGTGACAGCGGATACAACCGGAGAAACGCCGTGCGTCCCGCGAGCGTCTGGGACACCGATTCCATCAGGAGAAGATTCTGTGAACCGGTGAGGATGAAGCGCCCGGGGCGATCGTCCGCATCGACCAGCACCTGAACGTAGGAGAGCAATTCGGGCGCGCGCTGGATCTCGTCGAGGATCAGGTGGTTCGCCTGCGTGAGAAAGCTCCGTGGATCCTCCACCGCGCGCGAACGCAGATCCGGGGCCTCGAGGGAGAGGTAGCGGTAGTCGGCGAAGAGTGCCCGAACCAGCGTCGTCTTTCCCGACTGCCGGGGACCCGTAAGCGTAACTACCGGATAGGCCGCAACGGCGGCCTGTAGCGTGTCGGTCAAGTGGCGGCGCAACATCTCGACGACATTGCCGAATCATTTTCGTCATGTCAATTCGATGATGCCATCATCAATAAAGCACGCATCGGAGCAACCGCCGGCGACAGCGCGTCGCCAGCGGGTCAGGCTCTCCGCAATGCCCGCGCCATCGTTCGCGCGATTTCGGCCGGAGATTCCGGAACGAGCACCCCGGCCCCGCGCAGCGCATCGAGCTTCTCCCGCGCGCTGCCGCGGCCGCCCGCGATGATCGCGCCCGCGTGCCCCATGCGGCGGCCGGCCGGCGCCGTCGTCCCCGCGACGTACCCTGCCACCGGCTTCGACGGACGCGCCTCGCGGAGGAACTCGGCCGCCTCCTCCTCCTCGACGCCCCCGATCTCTCCGATGAGGATGATCCCGTCCGTCTCGTCGTCGGCGAGGAACAGCTTCAGGCAGTCGACGAAGCCGATGCCGTGCACCGGGTCGCCGCCGATCCCCACCACCGTGCTCTGTCCCAGCCCGAGCGCGGTGCACTGGGCCGCGGCTTCGTAGGTGAGGGTGCTGGAGCGCGAGACGATGCCGATCCGTCCCCGGCGGTGGATGAGTCCGG
Source organism: Gammaproteobacteria bacterium (assembly GCA_965204915.1). Taxonomy (GTDB): domain Bacteria; phylum Pseudomonadota; class Gammaproteobacteria; order HK1; family HK1; genus HK1. The sequence continues at coordinate 3,579,145 of OZ242023.1, forward strand.
GCATGATGCCGATTCGGCACGCGCCGGGGGTGATGATGCCGGGGGTGTTCGGGCCGAGGAGCGTCGTGGAGGTCCCTTCGAGCGCACGCTTGACGCGCACCATGTCGAGCACCGGGACCCCCTCGGTCACGCATACCACCAGCTTCACGCCGGCATGGATCGCTTCCAGCATCGCATCGGCCGCGCGTTCCGGCGGAACGAAGACGACCGAGGCGTCCGCCCCGGTCGCCTCCACCGCGTCCGCGACCCGATCGTAGACCGGAAGGTACAGGTGCCGGCTGCCGCCCTTGCCCGGGGTCACGCCCGCGACGAGCCGGGTGCCGTAGGCGATGGACTGCTCCGCATGGAACGTCCCCTGCCTCCCGGTGATGCCCTGGCCGATGACCCGCGTGCCGGTGTCGACGAGGATGGCCATCAGCGCTCTCCCGCCGCGGCCCGCACCGCGCGGGCGGCGGCGTCGCCGAACGACTCCGCATGCACCGCATCGACCCCGGTATCACGCAGCACCTTGCGCGCGAGCTCGCGGTTCACGCCCTCGAAGCGGGCGATGACGGGCACGCTCCGGCCGGCGGCACGGCACGCCGATGCAAGCGCCTCGGCGACCACGTCGCAGCGGGTGATCCCGCCCCCCACGACGTTGACGAGCATCACCTTGACCCGGGGGTTCTCGAGGACGAGGCGGCAGGCGGCGGTGATCCGGTCGCGCCCGGCGGCCGGCGGGACGTCGAGGAAGTTCGCGGGCGCCCCGCCGTGGAGCTTGAGGATGTCCATGGTGGCCATCGCGAGACCGGCGCCGTTCACCACGCAGCCGACGTCGCCGTCGAGGGCGATGTAGTTGAACCCGTGACGCGCCCGGTCGAGCCTGCCTTCGTGCTCGCGCTCGCGCAGATCCTCGATGTCGCGGTGGCGGAACAGGGAGTTGTCGTCGATGCCCATCTTCGCGTCGAGGGCGAGCAGCGCGCCCTCCCGGGTGAGTGCGAGGGGATTGATCTCGATGAGCGAGGCGTCGTAGGCGAGGAAGGCGTCGTAGAGCCCGATCATCAGGCGTTCGGCTTCGGCCGCATGACGTTCCCCGAGGCCGATGTCCGCGGCGAGACGCCGGGCGTCGGCGGGGTTCAGCCCGTCCACCGGATCGATGGCGACTTGTGAGATCCGCTCCGGCTGTTGCCCGGCCACCGACTCGATGGACGTCCCGCCGGCGTCGGAGCCGACCAGGGTGACGCGCGATGCGGTGCGGTCGAGCCCGAGGGCGAGGTAGTGCTCGCTCGCGGCCCGGCAGACGGCTTCCACGTACACCCGGCGCACGTACTCGCCTTCGCTGCCGGTCTGGGGCGTGACCAGCCTCGATCCGAGCATCGCGCGTGCGGTCTCCCGGACGTCGGGCTCGGAGGCCACCATCTTCACGCCCCCGGCAAGGCCGCGGTCGCCGGCGAGGATCTGGGCCTTGACCACCCAGCGCGACCCGCCGATCCGGCGGGCGGCCAGCTCCGCCTCCTCCGCAGTGAACGCACACTCACCGGGCGGCGAGGCCAGCCCGTAGGGACGCAGGAGCTGCTTGGCCTGGTACTCGTGGATGTCCATTCGTGGTATGGGGGAGAGACGGCGGCAATTTTCGGAGGGTACGATATGCCAAGCGCCCGGTGCGGACAATCGGCGGGGTCGAGCCGATCATCCTCTTGCAGGAAGAATCGACCGGCGGGTCGATCATCGAGAGGTTCGGTGGTGCCCGAATCGTCCCGGAACCGCAGATGCTGGACAATCACCGTGCGTTCTTCGCACGATCCGTAGCCGCCCGGCGGTGATGCCCGACCGGGCCCGGACAGGCACCGGCGACGGACTGTCTCGGGATCGACCTTGACTCCTGCCAACGGAGAACACTCATGGACTTCCACGATTCGGCCAATCCCGGAACATTCTTCGGCGCCACGCTGGCGGAGACCGATCACGAGCTCGCGCGGAGCATCCAGGACGAGCTGCACCGCCAGCAGCATCGGATCGAGCTGATCGCCTCCGAGAACATCGTCTCCCGCGCGGTGCTGGAAGCCCAGGGCTCGGTGCTCACCAACAAGTACGCGGAGGGCTATCCCGCGCGGCGCTACTACGGCGGCTGCGAGTATGTCGACGTCGCCGAGAGCCTGGCGATCGCACGCGCCAGGGAGCTCTTCGACTGCGCGTTCGCCAACGTGCAGCCCCATTCCGGCGCCCAGGCCAACCAGTGCGTGATGCTCGCCCTGCTCGAACCGGGGGACACCATCCTCGGCATGTCCCTGGCCGCGGGCGGGCACCTGACCCACGGCGCGGCGCCGAACCTCTCCGGCAAGTGGTTCAACGCCGTGCAGTACGGGGTCCGGCGCGAAGACGGCCGGATCGATTACGACGAGGTCGAGGCGCTGGCGCGCGAGCACCGGCCGAAGCTGATCATCGCGGGCGGCTCGGCCTATCCCCGGATCATCGACTTCGAGCGCTTCCGCGCCATCGCCGACGAGGTGGGGGCATGGCTGCACGTGGACATGGCGCATTTCGCGGGACTGGTCGCCGCGGGCGTCCACCCGAGCCCCTTGCCGCACGCCCACGTGGTCACCTCCACCACCCACAAGACCCTGCGCGGCCCTCGCGGCGGGCTGATCCTCGGCAACGACGAATCCCTGGGCAGGAAGATCAACTCCGCCGCGTTCCCCGGCCTGCAGGGCGGCCCGCTGATGCACGTGATCGCCGGCAAGGCGGCGGCCTTCGGCGAAGCGCTGAAGCCGGCGTACAAGGAGTATGCGCGCCGGGTCGTGGACAATGCCCGCGCGCTCGCCGAGACGCTGCTCGGCCACGGCTTCGGCATCGTCTCCGGGGGCACCGACACCCACCTCATGCTGGTGGACCTGCGCCCCAAGGGCCTCACCGGCAAGGCGGCGGAGGAAAGCCTCGATCGGGCCGGCGTCACCTGCAACAAGAACGGCGTCCCCTTCGACACGCAGAAGCCCACCATCACCTCGGGGGTCCGCCTCGGCAGCCCCGCCGCCACCACCCGGGGCTTCGGCGTCGCGGAGTTCAGGGAGGTCGGCGAGCTGATCGCCGGGGTCCTGGAGGGACTGGCGCAACACCCCGACGACAACACGGCGGCCGAGACCGGGGCGCTCCGCCGCGCGGAAGCGCTCTGCCGGCGCTTCCCGATCTATCCGGGGATGGGCGTCCTCGGCCAGGCGGCCTGAAGAGGGTGAGAGGCGGAGCCTGCCCCGGCAGGCAGTCAGCCTGGAGCCGCTCCTGCCCTTTCGAGCACGTCGATGGACGCCGAGCCGGTGAACCGTGCCCCTGGTCGGTATCGAAGATCTCCGGACTCCCAAAGTGTGCGAGCGCGTCCTCGACCGCCTCGACGCGGAAGTCGCCATTCAGGTATCGGACAACCGCCGGGCGAGCACTTTGCGACTGCGGCCGGTAACAATCGAAACGGCTGGTGGAGGGGCCGGCTGGATGAGCAAGGGGTACGGATGCGTGTCCCCGCGGTTTTTGCGTGGATCGAATCGTGAACATCGTTCACCATCCGGCGCGTGCCCGTCGAGGACTCCGGACCCATTCGAGCCCTCCGTTTTCCGGTTGCGTCTTCGTCATGCGGGGACGCGCCAATCTCCCGTACCCCCCACCTGAGGATTTGCTCCGTGGAAATGATGCGTATGGAGGCCCCGTCCGAGCTCGACATGCCGATCGGCGAGGCAATGTTCACCCAGCGCGCCATCCGTCGGCTCGATTCCGGTCGGCCGATTTCCGATGCGCATTTGAGGATCGTTCTCGACGCGGCCTCCAAGGCTCCGAGCGGCGGCAACACTCAACCCGCACGATTTCTCGTCATCCGGGACGGGCATCGAATCAGGGAGTTCGGGAAGCTTTACCACGAGGCTTGGTGGGCAAAGCGCCGGGACGAGTATGGCTGGACGAGCAAGGACGACATCCCACCCGGCTCCGTCTATGAAATGCCGTCACGGCTCGCCGACGAAATCGGGGATGCTCCGGTGATCATCCTTGCGCTATCGGTTGGCGGGGCGCAGGTAGCGCATTCAGTCTATCCTTCGGTACAGAATCTTCTGCTCGCGGCACGTGCGCTCGGGATTGGATCGGTGTTGACGACACTGCATCCACAGGTCATGGAGCGTGTGTACGCGATGTTCGAGATTCCCCAGGATGTGGGCTTTCATTGCTGCATTCCACTGGGATATCCAAGGGGACGCTTCGGACCGACGAAGAGATTTCCGACATCGGAGACCACGAGCTGGAATTGCTGGAACGCGAAACCGCCTTGGGCGTGAGCCCGTGGCGGTTTCGCTCGAGCGCGAAGGAAAGGCACGACATCCGGCTCGTGCGCCGCACTTCGTGGGAACGGACGCACGACATCGATCGGCCAACAGCTCCCGTTGACGACCCGATACGCGACGTCACCGCGCGGTGTCGCCCCGATTCCGATAAACCGAGCGCCCGGTCGTGGTGGAGCTTCGGATATCCTTGCGCTCAGGCGGGAATCGCCCTCGATCGGTCAGCTCCCACCGGCGGCCTCGCCTTCGCTCGCCTCCGGCTTCGCGAGAGCTTCCAGCCGCTTGGCGGCTTCGCGCTTGCCGATCCCCTTTATCGTCATCAATGCCGCGATATTGCTCTCACGGGGACGCGCCTTTCCTGATTCCCAGTTGTAGATTGACAGTCCCGAGACTCCGATGAGCTTGCCGTAGTTGTCGGCGGACAGCCCCACACGTTCCCGGCTCGCCTTCAAGCCCGCTGACGAGAAGGGCGTGCGCGCCGACTGCTGGGCGGCGGGCGTAGATGCCGCACCGGCGGCTTTCCCGGTCCGGGATTTTGCCGCCGTCTTCTTGCTCCCGGTTTTCTTGCTCCCGGTTTTCTTGCTCGTCGTCTGCTTGGGTCCATCCTGCGTCTGCGGTGCCGAGAGCTTGCGTTGGAGATCTTGAACTTGACGCTTCAACGCGGTGACGTCGCGTTCGACCTGGGTTGTCAACTTGGCGGCTTCCGCAGCATGCTTGCGAATTTCCTTCCGCGCGAGTCGGACAATCTCCTCCTTCAAGACATTCACGAGAGTTGCCATTGGATGAGCCTGCTCCTTGGTGGTTGCTGGTTGAATATCGACTTTGCACCGGGGGAAACAACGCTGCTCAGGCGCCAAGCTTGGCGATGGTTCGGATAATCGGTGCCTGCGCGGCTGAGCATTTTCACCGGCCACAAATCCGCCGATATCTGAAAGGTTACTACATTTTCAACAACAATCAATCCCATCGGCAATTCCCGTCAACGTCCCGGGCATGGTGGTATACCCGGAACTTCGCGGCTTTCCCTGCCGTCCGAGCGCCTGGCCGTGGTGATTCGACGGTCATTTTCGGGCTTGGCGGAAATTTTCGTCACCCGTTCTCCGGGCTCACGACCACCCCGGTCTGCCCGGTGATGATCCCGTAGTGCTCGATGCGGCGGTGCTTGTCGAAGTCGAATACGGTGCGCCGGATGTACTCGCCGAGCGAGAAATCCACGTCACAGGTGATCAGCTCGTCGTCCTCGCTCATCGCCAGTGCCGCGATCTCTCCGGTCGGAGCGATGATGCACGAGCCGCCGATGAGTCCGAACCCGTCCTCGCGTCCGGCCTTGGCGGAGGCGACCACCCAGCAGCCGTTCTGGTAGGCGTTCGCCTGCATGGTGACGTGGTTGTGGAACATGCGCAGGTGCTTCGGCTCGTCGGTGTGAATGTTGAAGTCCGGGGTGTTGTAGCCGAGCACCACCATCTCCGCCCCCTTGAGCCCCATCACCCGGAAGGTCTCCGGCCAGCGGCGGTCGTTGCAGATGCACATGCCGATGATCGCACCGTGTGCACGCCACACCGGGAAGCCGAGGTTGCCTACCTCGAAGTAACGTTTCTCCAGATGCTGGAAGGGCGCATCCGGCACCGGCTCCGCGGTCCCCGGCAGGTGGATCTTGCGGTACTTGCCGATGAGGTCGCCGTCGGGTCCAACCAGGACCGCGGTGTTGTAGCGGTGCAGCGTGCCGCCTTCCTCGCAGAGCTCCGCGTAGCCGAGATGGAAGCCGACGCCGAGCCGCTTCGCCTCCTCGAAGAGCGGACGGGTCGCCGCGTTCGGCATCTCGCGCTCGAACCATGCGTCGATCTCGTCTTGTGAGTCGTAGAGCCAGCGCGGGAAGAAGGTGGTGAGCGCGAGCTCGGGAAAGACCACGAGCCGGCATCCGCGGCCCGCGGCCTGCCGCAGCAGCTCGACGAGCCGCCTGACGACGCTCTCGCGCGAGTCCGCGCGGTGGATGGGGCCGAGCTGGGCGGCGGCGACGACGAGATGGTGGGACATGACGGGACTCCATGGATCACAGGATGATGGGGACCACAGGATAATGGGGACCGCAGGATAATGGGGACCGCAGGATAATGGCTCATTGCATCGTATCGAAATCGCGCCCGGATGCAGCTCGATCCCGAGGACGTCGAGCTATGGTGCACCAGACGATCGATCCTGCACCGGCCGCTACCGGCGCATCATCCGGCCCGCGAAGACCGCAGCCCCCGCATACAGGGCGACGCCCGCCAGGATCACCACCGTATGCCCGTGGTGCACGGCGAGCAGGGTCGCGAGCACCGCCCCGATGACCGATGCGCAGCCGTTGATGCCCCAGGCCCAGGGAAGCAGCGGCGGGTCGATGGCGTTCAGCCGGGCCAGCGCGCGGGGAAACGGCATCCCCATCAACGTCGCGAGCGGGGCGATCAGGACGAAGGCGGCCGCGACCTTCACCGCCGCGGGTGCCCCGATCAGGATTGAGGTCGAGTACGGCGACAGCAGCGCGTAGGCCGTGGCGATGCCCGCGATCCCGATGACGGGGCGGATGATCGAGGCGCCGGCGTCGCGGCGGGCGCTCAGGTAGCTGCCGGCTCCGGCGAAGACCAGAAACGCCGCGAGCACCACCGCCAGCGCATGCAGGGGATGGCCGAAGATGATGGTAAAGCGGCCGATGAACGCGATCTCGATCAGCAGGAAGGCGAGGCCGATGCAGAAGAAGCCGGCCAGGGCCGGCCACCGGCGTGCCCGGCCCTGCCCCTTTCGCAGGGCGAGCAGCGGCAGCAGGATGAGCGCGGCGCTGGCCGCCACCGCCTGGACCAGCGCGGCCGGCAAGGCGAGGTAACCCAGGTCGAGCAGCCCGATCCCGCCCTTGCGGCTCAGCGCCAGGATCTCGGGCGCGTGCGCCCATTTGAAGAAGCTTGCGAAATAGGGCCGATCGTCGGTGGCGGGGCGGACGTCGAACTTGTAGTCGCGCACGTAGCCCTCGCGCTCTCCGCCGAGCAGGCGTTGCGCCGCCTCGTGGAAGTACGGGCGGTCGAGCACGTTGAAGCGGTTGACCTCGCCGGGTGCGATACCGGGGACGTGGATCGGATCGAAGGCGCGGGTGCGGGCGAACGTCCGTACCGCGTCGACCTGCACGCCGGACAGCGGGGATCGGCTCGCCACCAGGGTGGTGGCGCTCCAGCTTCTGATCCACGCGATGTGGTCGCCAGGGGATCGGATCGACCCGGCCTCCAGCGCGGCGCGCACCGTCGCGAGCAGGCGGAGCCCGTTGCGCGGGGGGAGCCGGCTCGGGACCGTGAACGCGGCGACACCGGCGGCGGACAGCCGGGAGAACATCGCACGCACCGACTCCACCGTCAGCAGCCGATCGGCCCTGAGCGCGTGCAGCCCGGCGGCGCCGGTCCCGAGCGCGACGATCTGGATGAGGTCGTATTCGTCGCCGGACGCCTCGATGAACGCCCGCGGGTCGGCGACGTGGACGTCGACCGCCGGATGCTCGTAGATCCCGCCCGAGAAGTCGCGGTACCGGCCGCGGACCATCTCCACCACGTGCGGCTGGATCTCCACCGCATCCACCGACCGCGCCCCGGCCCCGAGCGCCTGCAAGACCGCGGCGCCACCTCCGGCGCCGAGCACCAGCGCGCGGGGCTTCTCCACCAGCCGATAGGGCAGGGCGGACGTCAGGTCCCCGAGATACGCGGGCGGCGGAGAGGACGCATCGTGGCGCACGACCGCCAGCGGACCGTCCGCGTCGACGAACAGGGCCGCCTGCTCCGGGACGGGCGCCCGGGCCATGAGGCTCAGGCCGGGTGCAAGGCGAAACGGCACCTCGCGGTTCTCGACCGCGCTCACCATGCCGAGCGGACCGGAGCGGGTCTCGACGAGCTCCGCACCGGTGACCCTGAGCGCCTGGGGCAGGGGCTTGAAGGGCGAGATCCGCAGCTCGCCGATCACCCCGAAGCCCGCGAGCACGAGGACCACGCCGCAGAGCAGAAGCAGCCGGCGCCGTCCCGGGCTTCGTCCGTCCCGGACGGCAAGCGCGCCCGCGAGCGCGCCGAGCGCACACACGAGATCGAGCGCCCGTTCCGCGGGGACCAGGTACAGAGCCCCCACCGCCGCCGCGGCCCCGGCGCCGGCCCCCGCCAGATCCGCCGCGTAGACCCGCGAGAGGCGATGCCCGGACACCACCAGGACGCGCCCGATGCCGGTGGCGGCGAAGAAGAAGGGGATCGCCAGCAGCAGCTCGATGAGCAGCAGCCAGCCGAGCGAGCCGGGGGACCAGGGCGCGTCGAGCACGTTGAACGGCACGCGCTCGGCGATGACGAAGCTCACGGGGGCGGCCAGTCCGAACCCGAGCGCGGTGAGCGCGAGGAAGGGCTCGATACCGGCCCGGATCCGATCGCCCGCCAGCAGCAGGAACGTGCCGCTCGCTCCGAAGCCGAGCAGGGCCACGCTGATCACCAGGAAGGCGAGGTGGTGCCACTGCACGATCGAAAACAGCCGGGTGAGCAGGATCTCGTAGCCGAGGGCGGCGGCGGAGAGCACCGCCACCGCGGCCAGCACCGGGAGGCCGATCCCCGCCCGGCGTCCGGAGGAATCCTCTCGGCGACGTGGGCTCCGCCGGCGCATCGGGGCGGAGCCCGGGCTCAGTGCCCGCCGGTCAGCGGCACGAAACGCACCGGGAGGATCTGCCGCACGCCCACCTCGCCGCTCTCCTGCTTGCGTACGAGCAGCAGCATCTGCACCGCGAAAGGCTCGCCCACCGGGATGACCAGCACGCCGCCCGGAGCAAGCTGCCCGACCAGGGGCGGCGGCACGTGCGAGGCTGCCGCGGTCACGATGATCGCATCGAACGGCGCGGCCTCGGGCCAGCCGTAGTAGCCGTCGCCGAGGCGCGTCCGCACGTCGTGGTAGCCCAGCCGTGCGAGCCGGCGGCTCGCCTCCCGGGCCAGCGGCTCCACGATCTCGATGGTGTGGACGTGTGCACCCAGCTCCGCGGCAACCGCCGCCTGGTATCCGGAGCCGGTGCCGATCTCCAGAACCCGTTCACCGGGCCGGACCCCGAGCAGGTGGGTCATCAGGGCGACGATGTAGGGCTGGGAGATGGTCTGGCCGTGGCCGATGGGGAGGGGACGGTTGGCGTAGGCGGAGGAGCGCTCCGCCTCGGGGACGAACTCATGCCGCGGCGCCCGCTCGATCGCGGCCATCACCGCGGGATCGATGGCCTCGACTCCCGTGCTCTCGGCGGTCAGCGAGGCGAGACGGGCGATCGCCTCCAGCATGCCGCGGCGCGACTCGGTGTAGTCCGCCGCCGCCGATCCGGCCCAGACGAGCGGCAGGGCGGCGATCGCGCGAAGCAGGCGGCGCCGATCGGATGCTTTGCAAGGACGGGAAATACGCTGTCTCCTCGATGCCGCCGCGCCGTGAACATGCCCGCCGCGGCCATGGCGGCGCACCGCATCCCTTTCCTCAGCTCAAGTTTCGGGATTCAAAATACCTTGAATCAGGCGATGGATTCCCGCTTTCGCGGGAATGACGTCATTTCAGCGAGACACGTTACTTTTACGCTGGCCGTCATTCCCGCGAAAGCGGGAATCCATTTCGGTCAGCGAATCCCGAAACTTGAGTCCTCAGGTTCGTCCGGGCTGCTGCCGGTTGCCGCGGGCGATGGCGTCGAGATACTTCCGCACCGTCGCGGAGAGGCCGAATTCCAGCGCGTCGGCGATCAGCGCATGGCCGATGGAGACCTCCGCGACGTCGCCGATGGCGATGAATGCCGTGAGGTTGTCCAGGTTCAGATCGTGTCCCGCGTTGACGCCAAGACCGAGCTTGACCGCGCAGCGCATGGCGTCGAGATAGGACCGGCGGCAGGTGCGGGTGTCCGGGTGTCCGAGTCCGTGGCGCTCGACGAGATCGGCGTAGGGACCGGTATAGAGCTCGATACGATCCGCACCGCATTCTTTCGCGCGCGCGATCTGCTCCTCGACCGGATCCATGAAGAGGCTCACGCGCACGCCCCGGCCCTGGTAGCGGGCGATGGTCTCCGCCACGCGCCCGGCTTCGGCGGGGTCGGACAGGTCCCAGCCGTGGTCGGAGGTGAGCTGGGCGTCGGCGTCGGGGACCAGCGTCGCCTGGTGCGGGCGGGCGGTGTCGATGAGGTGGTCGAACCCCGGATAGCCGTCGTCGCGCGGTCCCGCGGCGGGGTTGCCTTCGACGTTGAATTCGACGTGCGGGGATTCGGAGGCCAGGAGCCGCGCCAGCGCCTGGACGTCATCGGGCCGGATGTGCCGTTGATCGGGGCGCGGGTGCACGGTGATGCCCTGCGCGCCGGCGGCGATGATGGTCCGCGCCGCTTCGAGGACGCTCGGCCGGTGCCCCTCGCGGGAGTTGCGCAGCCATGCGATCTTGTTGACGTTGACCGAGAGCGCGGTCATGGCCGGTCCCCGAAAACCTCGCCCGATACTACTGCACCAGGCGCGTGTGCGGAAACGCGGCGTACCAGCCGAACCAGAACGCGCGCTGGGCGGGGATGCGGTGGAGTACGCGCCCGTCTTCGGCGGTGAGGGCGTGCTCGTCCATGGTCCAGGTCATGCCGGTGCCGTCCTGCACGCTCCGGTCGCCGTCGTACCCGGTGAAGGTCACGTCCTCGCTCGCGAACGCGCGGTTCGCGCCCGACGGATCGGTGAGCACCACCAGCGCGGTGCCCTCGATCGCGTCGTGGTGCACGGGATTGGCGGCCAGGAATCCGGCCGCGATCGCGAGTGGCTTGCCGGGATGGCCGGCGAGCAGCAGGGTGAACACCTCGTCCTTGTTCTTCAGCCGGCCGTCGAGCGCCGGCACCGTGAACATGAGATCGTCGGTGGCGAAGTAGTCGCGGTAGGCGGCGCCCTCGTCGTAGTTGCGCCGGTGGCCGGTGTCGAGGGAGAGCACCGCGGTATCGGGATGGCGCCGCCGCCACTCGCCCCAGGTGGTGGTCACCACGCTGCCGCGGTCGAGCACGATCCCCTGCCCGGCCAGCGGACCGACCACCGGCAGGCCCCGCATCGTGCTCCACATCGACTGGGTGGCCCAGTCGTACATGAGCTTGTTCGAGCGGTAGAGGAAGCCGCTCGTGCCGAGCGCGTGGTTCACCCCGTCGTGCCCGGTGTGGAAGAGGATCACGGTGCCGCAGAGCGTGCAGTACACGCCCGCGACCGGCACCCCGCCGACCACGTCCACGAACATCTCGTGCCAGGCGAGGATCCGCTTCGGGTAGGCGCGGGCGTCGCCGTTGACCGAGACGCCGAACACGATGTGGTCGTCTTCGAGGTACCCGGCCTCGTCCGCGGCGATCATCTCCGGGCCGCGTAGCGGCGGGATGCCGTCCTGCACCACGCCGCCCCATACGATCTCGTCGAGCCGGATCAGCGGCTCGCCCACCTCGTCGAAGTACGCCGAGAACCGCGGGTCGACGTAGCTGTAGAGCGCGGCCTTGAAGGCGGCGTAGCGCGGGTGACGCGCCTCGGGCACGTTCCACATCGCCCGCTGCCACGCTCCGAGATCGTAGCCGTGGCCGCCGCCGGCCCGGCTCGCGAGCACCCGGATCAGGGCCGTGGAAACCGTCGGCTTGCGGGACAGCCGCAGGACCTCCAGCGCCATCGGCAGGTAGGACGGCTCCCAGGTCGATTCGATCAGATCGACGGCGTGCGCGACGTCGTCTTCCTCCCCGGCGACGAGGGTGAGGAAGGCGCGGGTGGCGGCGCGATCGGAGATCTCGGCCCGCAGGGGCGGCGTGGCGGCGAGCAGGAGGAGGCAGAGGACGACGGGGACGAGAGAGCGGGTGGCAGGCATCGGGGGCTCCGGCGGATCGGGTGTCACCTTCAAGACCGTGACCCGCCCGGATTGGTTCGGTGACGCCTCCGGTGCGCGGAATCGCGGACGGACTCCGATCCGCCACGGGCATTCGCCTCGCCTCCACCGCGGCGCGTTCCGGCTCCCTCGCGGGAGCTGCGCAACCATGCGACCTTGCTCATGTCGACGGAGAGGGCGGTCATGTCCGGTTACCGAGTCTCCCATCGACCGGGAGGCGAAGCCGAGCAACCACTACGGATGCGATTTCCTCTACTTGCCGCAGTAGTCGCCCCTCGGTGTATTCGTTCGGCTCCGGTCCGGTGTATTCGACGTCAGGCTCGGTCCCGGACGTCATTGCAGGGCAGGTCGCGATCTCCATGTCACCTTCGATTCGCACCCGCAGTACTCGTCTGCCTTGCAGGTCGGCACACGAGTCCTTGACGGCAATCCGTGAGATCGGAATGCCGAGGCGATAGGCCAGCCCCGCCGGACCGATACCGGAAAACAGGTGTTCATTGTCTACGACAACATACAACGTCTGCTTTCCTGATACCTGCAAACGACTACGTTGCTCTTCCAATATTCCCAATTGTCTTTCGCTCCACTTTGCGCGCCCCAGCAGAGATGGGTAATCCAAAGTGTGATTGCCGATGGTGGACAACGCCGATGATGCAAATGCCAGCAGGGCGGCCTTGATCAGACGACTTCGGTCGCCGATCGCCAGCGCACACGGAATCGCAAAGGCAAGCAGGCCGATCGAAATATAGTATGCGTAGCAATTCCAGGCAAACAAGAAGTACGGGCTGCACGAGATCGCAAAAAATAGGCAAAGAAGCAAGAGACGGAGGCGATCCATTCGCAATTTCGCCCCCTGGTACAGATTCCATACGGCAGCCCCCTGCAGTAATAGACACGAGAGACCCCAAAGCACTGCGGCAAGGGACTGTTGCTCGACGACGAAACGAAGCGCTTCACGTGGCACGTTCAGAAAGAAGGCCAGCAGTGAGGCCGCATTGCGCAATATGTTCTGGCTGAATTCGAATGTATATTGCGGCATTACTTCCTCGGTAAGGTGGTGTCGCAGCACCAGCCATGCGAATACCAGCCCGCTGATCATGGCAAGTGTGATCCAGTGAACGTGCCCGAACCGCAACAAGGGCCGATGCGCCAGACTCAGAACGACCATGATCAGAGGCAATGCCGTGGCGATCTCTTTGCTCAGAAGGGCCAACGTGCAGGTGAGTATGCAACCACCCAAAAAGATCATCCGATCGATGCCCGTGCAACTGAAGCTCTTGAACCAGCACCCCATCGACAACGCCACCAGCGTCGTCACAATCGAACTGTTGGCTGCACTGACATGGGCTATGGGCAGAAAATGGGAGGCGTGTACAGTGAAAAAGAATCCGGCGGCCAATCCTCCAATGGAACCTTGCCCCTCCTGCTCCTGCCCTGCAAATGCATTCGCAAACCAGCTTACGGAAAAGAACATGCATACAAGTAAAAGCAGGTTGCTGACGTGGGCCGAAACGGAATCGCCACCCAATACACCTTCAATGAAACGCCAGTAAATATCCTCGCCGAGCGGACGCCAGAATTGATCCTTTCGATCCGGCCATATACTTTGGAACCACGGCTCTCCTGCCAATCGAGATTGCTCCGCATTGAGCAGAAAAATGTAATCGTCACCCCAAAGCGGGACATATACGCCCTGCATCCAGAGCATAAATAGAGAGAAAATAGCCAGCCCCCAGACAAGGGCGGGGATGAGGGCACGAGAGGCAGGCATCGGGGCAGGGCAAGATCACTAAAAGTGTATTGACGTCAACAAGTATTGTGATCCAATGGCGTCTTCATCAAACTCAAGTTTCGGGATTCGCTGACCGAAATGGATTCCCGCTTTCGCGGGAATGACGGCCGGCCTGAAAACAACGCGTCTCGCTGAAATGACGTCATTCCCGCGAAAGCGGGAATCCATCGCCTGTTTCAGGCATTTTGAATCCCGAAACTCGAGTTCATCAAAGAGACGGAGGTCGCGCCGGCTCGCGAACGCCTCGGCCGCGGCCTTCACCGCCCGATCCACGTCCTCGGCGCCGGCGCGCGGCACATGGGCGAAGATGCTCCGGTTCGCGGGGTTCAGGACGGGGATGGTCTCGCCGGAGGCGCTGTCGACCCGCCCGCCGCCGAGCAGCATCCGGTGGGCGTCGGAAACGGCACGTGCCTGCATGGGTGCGGTGCTCATGATTTCGGGGATGGCGAGAGCGTGCACCGGCGACGGCGAGGGATCAACCGCCGGACGATTGATCGATCGATGCCGAGCCCGGTGGAGGGTCTTGCGGTCGAGCCGGAGACCGGACCACCCCGGACGCCCATTCGCATGACCGAAGGGCACAGCCGTACTTGATCACCCGCGCGCACGGAGTGCGGGTCCCTTCGACTGCCGAATGCGCAGCCCGTTCGACGCCAATCCGTCCTCCTCCACCACCAGCGCCAAGGGCCGGCAGGCAGCGCCGGGGGGCGCCGCGCATCACGATCAGCCTGGAGCTCGCGTCTTCGAGTGCGGCGGCGAGGTCGTCGAGACACGCATACAGGAACCGGAGACATGGATGGGCGCCGCGGTGCAGCCTGAGCAGGGAGTCGTCCAGAATGAACACGGGCGCCAGCGCTTCGGCCCGCCGGCAGGCGGCGAGCGCGGTGTTGTCCCCGATGCGGAGATCGCTTCTGAACCAGTGGATGGCGCGCATCGACAGAAGCTCCCGGAGCGTTGTGGTCAATCTGTATCGTATGGCCCGCATACACGGCGCAGGCCGCGGGCTCGTCGAATTCGACGAGGGGCGACCTGCCTCTCTCGACCGCCCGCCGGGCCGGATGCACAATCGGGCCGATGCGCATCCTCCTCATCGAAGACGACCCGGAGACCGCCCGCTTCGTCCGCAAGGGACTCGAAGAGGCGGGGCACGTCGTCGACCACGCCGGTGACGGGAAGGAGGGACTGTTGCTCGCGTTCGACGCCGAGCCCGACGTCATCGTCGTCGATCGGATGCTCCCCGGGCTCGACGGCCTCTCGATCGTGCGTTCCCTGCGGGCCGCGGACCGGACGACCCCGGTGCTCGTGCTGAGTGCACTCGGCGAGGTCGATGATCGGGTCGAGGGTCTGCGGGCGGGGGGTGACGACTATCTCGTCAAGCCGTTCGCGTTCGCCGAGCTCTCGGCCCGGCTCGAAGCGCTCGCGCGGCGGCGCGGCGACGGCGGCGAGGCGCCGGTCACCCGGCTCGTGGTCGCGGATCTGGAGATGGATCTCCTCGCCCGCACCGTGAAGCGCGCCGGGCGCGGCATCGAGCTCCAGCCCCGCGAGTTCCGCCTGCTCGAACACCTGATGCGCCACGCCGGGCAGGTGGTCACGCGCACCATGCTGCTCGAAGCGGTATGGGACTACCACTTCGACCCCCAGACCAACGTCATCGACGTCCACGTGAGCCGTCTGCGGCGCAAGATCGACCGCGGCTTCGACCCCCCGCTCCTCCATACCGTGCGCGGCGCGGGCTATGTGATCCGCGAACCGTGAACACCACCATCCGCAGCGGCGCGCGGCACGCCGTCGAGCGCAATTCCGAATGCCTCGTTCATCCGCACCGTGCGCGGCACGGCCCGCGGGTCATGGCTGCCGTTGCCCGCGCCGTCGCGTGGTGCATTGCCGGATGCGGGGCCGGCCTTCCGCCCACCCATGCCGGGCGCAGTGCGGCCCGCGCCTCCCGCACCCCATGATCGCCGTCACCCGCAGCGTCGCGTGGCGCATCGCCATCGGCTACGGGGCGTTGTTCGGGCTCTCGATGCTCGCGCTGCTCATGCTCGTCTACTGGTCCGCCGCGGGCTACATGACCCGGCAGATGGAGGCGGTGATCGAGGCCGAGGTGCAGGGGCTGGCGGAGCGCTATCGCATCGCGGGGCTGCGGGGGCTGCGCGATCTGGTCGCCGGGCGGCTTGCGCGCAACCCCGCCAGCTCGTCGATCTACCTGCTCGCCGACCCGGGGTTCCGGGTGATCGCGGGCAACCTCACCGGATGGCCCGAGGCCGCACGGAGCACCGAACGCTGGGTGGAGTTCCGTCTTCACGCCGCGGGCGACGATCCCGCCGCTCCCGAGTGGCATCGCGCCCGCGCCCGGCACTTCGAGCTTCCCCGCGGATACCACCTGCTCGTGGGACGCAACCTGCGGGATCTGGACGAGATGCGCTCGGCCGTCGTCCGCGCGGTGGCGTGGGGCGTCGGGGTCACCGTGGTGCTGGCGGGCGCGGGCGCGTGGCGGATGCGAAGGAGCGTGGCGGCGCGTGTCGAATCGATCAATCGCACGTCGCGCCGCATCATGGAGGGCGAGCTGTCCGAGCGCATCGAGAGCCACGGCAGCGGCGACGAGTTCGACGATCTGGTCGCGAACCTGAACGCGATGCTCGAACGCATCGAGACCCTGATGAACGACGTGCGCCGGGTCTCGGACAACGTCGCGCACGATCTGCGCACCCCGCTCGGCCGCCTGCGCACGCGGCTGGAGCAGCTCCGTGACGCGGGCGGCGACGGCGCATCGGCGGCGCTGGCGGAGGCCGCGCTCGGGGAAGCCGACCGGATGCTCGCGACCTTCAACGCGCTGCTGCGCATCGCGCGCATCGAGACCGGGCGGCGAAGGCATGCCTTCCGGCGGGTGGACCTCGCGGCCATCGGCAACGACGTCGCCGAACTCTACGCGCCCCTCGCCGAGGCGCGCGGCATCACGTTCCGCCATTCCGGCATCGAGGCGCCGGTCGAGGCGGACGCCGACCTGCTCTTCCAGTCTCTCGCGAACCTGCTGGACAACGCGATCAAGTACACCCCGGATGGAGGAACGGTGACGTTGCAGGCCACCTCCGACGAAGACAGCGCAAGCGTCGTCGTCGCCGACAGCGGACCGGGCGTGCCGGCCGGGGAGCGCGAGGCGGTGCTGCGCCGGTTCTACCGCCTGGAGCCCGCACGCGGCACCCCCGGAAGCGGGCTGGGCCTGAGCCTCGTCGCGGCCGTCGCCCAGCTCCACGAGGCGGTGCTGGCACTGGAGGACAACGCCCCCGGACTCCTGGTCCGGTTGCGGTTCAGGCGGGCCGGATGACGCGCGCAGGATGCGCGGCCACGCTCTCCAGGCCGGCCCACGATCGCGGAGGCACGATGTTCGAGTGCCATACGCCGAACATCCGCACCATGAAGCCCCGGAGGGTGGTCGAGGGACAACGTCCGACGGACCTTCGATGATCCTCCGCGGGCGGGCGAGGCGGAAATGGCCTACCACTTCCTCGCCCCGCCCGCCTCCCGGGGCTCAGCCGCGGGGGAGGTCGATCGCGACGTAGCGCCGGTGATCCCCGCGCGCGACGAGCAGCAGCACCGGCTTGCCGCCGGAGGCCGCCGCACGGATCGCATCGGCGACCTCGCCGGGACGGTTCACCACCTTGCTCCCGGCGCGGAGGATGACGTCGCCGGACCGGAGCCCGTTGCGTGCGGCCGAGCTGCCGGGGACGACCTCGGCGATCGCGACCCCTGCCTTGCCCGGCTCGCCGCGCGGCGCGAGCATCACTCCGAGCTTCACGTCCTCGCCGACCATGGTCGAGGCCGTGGCCCGCACGTCCTGCGCCTGCGTGCCGATGGTCGCGGCCAGGATCCTGCGGTGGCCGTCACGCGAGATCTCGATCTCGACCTCGGCCCCCGAGTCGATTCCGGCGACGATGCGGGGCAGATCCCTCATCGTGTCGAGCGGCTCGCCGGCGAACGCGGTGATGACGTCGCCGGGGCGCAGACCCGCCCGGGCGGCGGGACCGTCCGCCATCACCGATGCGACCAGCGCGCCCTTCGCCTCGTCGAGGCCGAGCGCCTCGGCCAGGGTCTCGTCGATCCGCTGGACGGATACCCCCAGCCAGCCGCGATCGACCCTGCCGTCGTTGCGTAGTGACTCGACGACCGGCATGGCGACGTTCGCGGGAACCGCGAAGCCGATACCGACGTTCCCGCCGGTGGGGCTGAAGATCGCGGAGTTCACACCGACCACGCGCCCGCCGCGGTCGAACAGCGGGCCGCCGGAGCTGCCGCGGTTGATCGGGGCGTCGAGCTGGAGGTAGTCGTCGTAGGGGCCTGAACCGATGTCGCGGCCCCGCGCGGAGACGATGCCCGCGGTGACGGTGCCGCCGAGCCCGAAGGGGCTCCCCACCGCGACCACCCAGTCGCCGACCCGCGTGGCGTCGGAGTCCCCGAACTCGACCGTCGGCAGCGCTTCGCCGGCGTCGATCTGGAGGAGCGCGAGGTCGGTCTTCGGGTCCGCGCCCGCGATACGCGCTTCGAGCTCCCGCCCGTCGTGCAGCGTCACCGTCACCGTATCCGCCCCCTGCACCACGTGGTGGCTGGTGACGACGAGCCCCGAGGCGTCGATGATGAATCCGGAGCCGACGCCCTCGGCCCTCGGTGCGCCGGGCGCCCCGTTCCAGGGCATCGGCAGGAAACGCCGGAAGAGCTCCGGGATCTCCGTTCCCGGCGGCCGTCGCCATGCCTGCGACTGGGCGGCGGGCCGGATGGCGCGGGTGACTTCGACGTTGACGACGGCGGGCCGTACCGCGCTCACGAGATCGGCGAAGCCGCCGTGCATCGCGGCCATGGGGACGCCGGCGACGGCGTTCGCTCCGGCGCCGGCCGAAGCCCCCGCCGCGGCGTTCGCCGGGCTCCAGGGCTCGCCGACCGCGACGGCGCCGATGATCGCGGCCGATACTGCTACCGCGACGAGGGAGCGCCGGGTCCGGGTCTTCGCCCGTGCGGAACGGGTCTTCGGCCCTGCGCAATGGTCGTGCAGCTTCGAGGTCCGGTTGGACGAGGTCCCCGCCTGGGACGGGGGTCGGGTCTTCGTCCGGAACGGAGACCGGGTCGTCGTCCGTGCGGAATGGTCGTGCGGCATGGGAGTGCCCTCCTGGGTGTTCTCGGAAAATGGATCGGGGTTCAGCGGAAGGGCAGGATGGAGACGGCCGGATTGCCGATCGGTGGCCACGACATGAACGTTTCTTCATCCTCGCCAACGGGCGTAGCTGGCAGAGCGTGACCGGGGTATGGGTCTTGCGCCGCCGCGCGCAGCGCCTCGGGCGAGGGGAGATGGGGCCGCTCCGGGCTCCACCAGTAGCCGTTGCCACGAGTGGCGGCCCGGGCGACGTGCTGATCCGGGACAACCTTTGCGCCCTGCACAAGGCGACCTTCGACTTCGACCCGAACAGCCGGCGCCACCTTCCCCGCCTCGTGTTGCGCGGGGAGCGGCTGGTCCTGGAGACGTGAGGAAACAGGCGCGATCCGTACAAGTCACTCGGCCAGGAAGTCCGTCATGACCCGGCCTGTCCGGTCTGGCGCTTCGATCAGCACGGAGTGCTTGAGTCCGTGCAGGATGTGAAGACGGCAGTCGGGGATCCGCTCGGCGATGAGCCTGGCCATGCGCGGTGTAGAGCCGGCGTCGTGCTCCCCCGTCATCACCAGCGTGGGAACGGCGATCCCGGGCAGACGGGCGGCGTGGATGGTTCCCGGCGTCCCGTTCCCGGCCGGCATGGCGCTCTCCGGGTTCATGCGTCGGGGAGGATCTTGCAGTCCTCCGCCCGCCAGGACAGCGAGACCTCGCTGCCTGCCGCAACCGTCTCGAGCCCCTGGACGTTGGCCTGGACCAGCGCCGTCATCTCGCTGCCGTCGGCCAGGCGGACGATGAACTTACGTGACTGGCCCAGGTAGACGACGTCGGTGACACGGCCCGCCACGTGATTGGCGTCGTTCGCGCCTTCATGGCCCGGCGGGCCGATACGCAGCCGCTCCGGCCGGACCGTCATGACCGCCTCGACATGATCGGCCAGGCTGTCGGCGGCCCGGCCCCGGAAGGACTGCAGCCCTTCGATCCGGGCTTCTCCGTTTTCGTGCCCGGTGACGCGACCTTCGAGAAAGTTGGATTCGCCGATGAAGTCGGCGACGAAGCGGGTCGCCGGATTCTCGTAGAGGTCGTCCGGGGTCCCGATCTGCTCGATCCGGCCCTCGTTGAACACGGCGATACGATCGCTCATGACCAGAGCTTCCTCCTGGTCGTGGGTGACGTAGAGAACGGTGATGCCCAGATCGCGGTGCAGGCGCATGATCTCGATCTGCATATGTTCGCGCAGCTTCTTGTCCAGGGCTCCCAGAGGCTCGTCCATCAACAGCAGGCGCGGCTCGAACACCATGGCCCGGGCCAGGGCGATCCGTTGCTGCTGGCCGCCGGATAGCTGTCCGGGATAGCGGGCGCCATGTTCCGGCAGGCCGACCAGCTCAAGTACGTCGTCCACCCGCCGCCTGATCTCGTTCTTGGCGACCTTGCGTACTTCCAGGGGAAAAGAGACGTTCCGGGCCACCGTCATGTGCGGGAAGAGGGCATAGTGCTGAAACACCATGCCGATGTCGCGCTTGTACGCGGGCAGGGGATCGAGCGGCCTGCCGTCGAGCATCATCGCGCCGCCGGTGACCTTCTGGAAGCCGGCCACCATCATGAGGGTCGTGGTCTTGCCCGACCCCGAGGGTCCCAGGAAGGTGAGAAACTCGCCGGTGCCGATCGACAGGGTGACGTCATCCACCGCGAGAACCTTGCCGAAGGATTTGCACACGGCCTGCAGCTCCAGGATCGTTTCCGCCATGTCTCGCCAGCCTCCCCTGGACCAGGCCTCGGGTGTCTAAATGGCTCCGGGCTGCCTGCTCTTGCGCCGGGCCAGGCCCTCCAGCAGGAGGGCCGTGAGTGAGAAGAGGAACAGCAACGTGGCGATCGCGGCGATCGTGGGGTCGGTGGCGCCACGGATGTTGGACCACATCTGAACCGTGACCGGGCGGACCGTCGGCGTCGAAATGAACAGCGACACCACGAGCTCGTCGAAGGAGATCACCATGGCGAACAGCAGCCCGGAGAGCACGGCCGGCATGATGAGCGGCAGGGTGATACGCCGGAACACCGTCAGCGGCCTGGCCCCGAGGTTCTCCGCGGCGTCCTCCAGGCGGCGGTCGACCAGGCCCAGGGCGGTCACGACCGTCGACAGGACGTAGGGAATGGTCAGCACCGTATGGGCGAGGACGAGCCCCGGCACCGTGCCGTAGAGGCCCCAGATCCGGAACACCCCGAAGATCGCGGCCGCCGTGATGATCACCGGTACGACGAGCGGCGCCATCAGCAGCCCCTGGACGAAGGCGGCGCCGGGGATGCTGGCCCGAGCCAGCGCCAGCGCCGCCGCCGTCCCGGCCAGGGTCGCCAGGATCGCGGTCGGAACCATGACTTGAAAGCTGACCGTGAGCGCCCGGACCCAGGCCGGATCGGTAAAGAACTTGTCGTACCACTGCATGGAAAAGCCCGGCGGCGGGAAGGAAAGAAACGCTGCCGAGCTGAACGAGATGACGAGAATGATGACCAGCGGCACGATCATGTAGATCACGACCAGGCAGCAGACGAACCCCCGCAGGATCGCCCAGAGCGTCAAGCGTTCCATGGCTTCCGGCTCCCCTGTCCGCCCTACGGCCTTGCGTCCGGGCCCACTTTGAAGACCTTGTACACGACGGCGAAGATCAGCCCGGTCCCGATCAGGAGGATGACCGCCAGGGCGGAAGAAAGCGCCCAGTTGCCGAAGTCGGCGATCTGTTGCTGGATCAACTGGGCGATCATCACGTCCTTGCGGCCACCGAGTAGCGCGGGGGTGATGAAATAGCCCAGCGATATGATGAAGACGAGCATCGAACCGGTGACCACACCCGGCGTGCTCAGGGGCAGATAGACCCTGAAAAAGCTCTTGATCGGCCTGGCGCCGAGGTTGGCGGCGGCCTGCAGGTAGGCATGGTCGATCCGCGACATGACCGAATAGAGCGGAAACACCATGAAGGGCAGCATGATCTGGATCATCCCGATCAGGACGCCCGCGCGGTTGAACATGAACCTGACCGGCGTCTCGATCAGGCCGACGCCGATCAGCATGTCGTTCAGGAGGCCGTTCGGTTGCAGCAGCACCATCCAGGCGAAGGTGCGCACCAGGATCGAGGTCCAGAAGGGGATCAGCACGACGAAGATCAGCAGCTTGCGGATCAGCGGCGGTGAATTGACCATCGAGTAGGCCATCGGATAGCCGAGGAGCAGAGCGCCGATCGTCGTCGCCCCGGCGATCGCGACGGTGTTCCAGATGACCTTGAGGTAGATGGTCTTCGCAAACACCGTCTGGTAGTTCTGGAACCCCCAGGACGGATCCGAGAAGCTCCTGATCAGCAGCCAGAAGACGGGATAGGCGAAGACGGCCAGGATGAGCACCCCCGCCGGCACCAGCAACGGCGCATATCGATCTCTCGCCAGTCTTGCGATCATGGGATGGCGCTCCCGCCGTCTCCGCCCATCCTCCAATCCGGCCGGTTCTACCGGCCGGAGAGGCCGAAGTGAAGCAGCCGCGTCAGGACAGCTTCCATTCGTTCCAGCGCTCGGTCAACCCGTCCAGATGGTCCCGCCAATAGCCGGAGTCGATGACGAAGCCCTTCTCGGCATTGACCGGGTTGGTGGACAGCCACGGCGACACCGACTCGTCAACCAACGGGAACGCCTCCGGGTTGACCGGCGAGTAGGCGATTACGTTCGCCATCCTGGCCTGGTTCTCGGCGAGCGTCATGTAGTTCATGAACTCCTGGGCCACGCCGGCGTTCTTCGCGCCCTTGGGGATCGAGAAATAGTCGACCGACTGGATGTTCTGGTCCCAGGAGATGTTCACCGGACCGCCCTTCTTGACCACGTCGAAAGCCCGGCCGTTGAGGATCAAGCCACAACTGACGGCCCCGTCCGTGAACAGTTGCTGGGATTGGGAGTTGCTGGTCCACCAGATCACGTCGTCCTTGATCGTGTCGAGCTTGGCGAAGGCCCGATCCACGTCCAGCGGATAGAGTTCGTCCGGTCCGACCCCGTCCGCAAGCAGGGCTTGCTCCAGGGTCGGGTAGACGCGGTCGCGCAAGGCCCGGGTGCCCGGGTACTTCCCGAGGTCGAAGACGTCCGCCCAGTTGCGCGGGTGGTCGTCGCCCGGGAAGGCGTCGGTGTTGTAACCCACGTTGTAGGACCAGACGATGCAACCGATCCCGTACTCATGGACGAACTTCGGGTCGACGCGGCTCGTGTCGACGATCGAGGTGTCGATCTTCTCGAACAACCCCTTTGAAGCATTGGCATAGAGAAAGATGTCGGTGACGTCGACCACGTCCCAGACGGGCTGGCCACCCTCCACCATGGCGCGGAGCTTGGCGCCGCTCATCGGGCCGTCCTGGATGACCGTGGCGCCGGTCGCCTTCGAGAAGGGGTCGCAATAGGCGACCTTCTGGGCGTCCTGGTAGGATCCTCCCCAACTGGCGAAGACCAGCTCCTTGCCTTCCAGGCTCGCGGCGCGGCTTGGCATGGTCAGGCTTCCGGTCGCACCCAGGGCACCGAGCGCACCGGCGGCCTTCAGGAACGTGCGGCGGCTCGATTTCCCGTCCGTTCCGCGGACGTCGGCAAGCCGAGCGGCAACGTCTTTCGTATTCCTGGTCATCTGGCATACCTCCTGTGGGTTGCAGTATCGACAGCTTGATCGAACCGGTCACCAGCGACGGTCAGGCGCCGATCCCGGTTCGTTCCCGGCTCTTGAAATGCGGCAGGACCGTCTCGTTGAACAGCTCCAGCGAGCGAACCGCCACGTTGTGCGGAAGGCCGAAACAGGCGCCGTAGAGAAAATGGTCGACTCCGGCGGCTTCATAACGCTCAAGCTTCTCGATCACCTCGTCGGGCGTACCGAAGACCATGTTCTCATGCAGCGCTTCCGGCGCGTAGTCCCCCTTGTCGGCGACGATCTCGTAGTCGACCGGTTCGGGGAACCCGTTCTTCACGGACCCCAGGTTCCGAAACAGGTTCTCGAAATGGCGCCCGAAGTCGATCGCGGCGCGAATCGGGATCTCCCAATCGTCCGGATCGTCGTAGACACAGACCCGGCGCAGCATCGAGTGTTCGGGACGCGGTACTTGCGGGTTGTTGCGGACCGTCTGCTCGAAACGGTCGCACAGGGCGATGACCTCCTCATGGGGCCGCTGCAGCGGTGTCGACATGACGTGGCAGCCGTTCCTGACGGCGAAGTCGAAGGTGTTGGGGTCGCGCGCCGCGACCCATAGCCTGGGATGGGGCTTCTGCAACGGCTTCGGCACCGACGTAACCGCGGGGAACTGCCAGAGCTCGCCGTCGTGGGCGTAGTCGCCCTTCCACAGCTCCTTGACCACGGGAATGATCTCGCGCAGGTATCTGCCGCCCTCACCTTGGGGCATGCCGCCGGCCAAGCGGTCGAATTCATACTGGTAGGACCCGCGGCCGAATCCGATCTCCAGGCGGCCGTCGAGCAGGACGTCGGCGAGCCCCGCCTCGCCCGCCAGCCGGATCGGGTGCCAGTAGGGCGCCGAGACCACCGCCGTGCCCAGGCGGATGCGCCGCGTGTGCTGTCCCCAGCAGGTCAACAACATGAAAGGATTGGGCGCAATCGTGACCTCGATCGCGTGATGCTCGGCGGTCCAGGCGATCTCGAACCCCCCCTGGTCGGCAAGCCGGACCAGCTCCAGGCAACGGCCGGCCACTTCGCGCATGTCGGTGGCGGGGTCGAAGCGGTCCATGTTGGCGACGATCGAGAACTTCATGGGATAGCCCTTTCAGTTGTCCGAGCCGTCGGCGGCGTCGCCGAGGCGCATCACCAAGGAGTCCTGCGTCGTGCCGGAATGGTCGATGATCACGCTCTTGAGGCGGGTGTACTCGCGGATTGCCTCGAAGCCGTTGTGCTTGCCGTAGCCGCTTTCCTTGAAGCCGCCGGCCGGAGACATCATGGAAGGAGAGCGGTAGGTGTTGACCCAGACCGTTCCCGCGTCGACCCGGCGGGCGAAGCGGAGCGCGCGGTCTATGTCCCTGGTCCAGATGCCCGAGGCCAAGCCATAGGACGTGTCGTTGGCAAGGCCGATCAGCTCCTCTTCGTCCCTGAACCCGAGCACGCCCGCGACGGGACCGAAAATTTCGTCCCGGGCGATTCGCATGTCGTTGGTGACGCCGGCGAAGATCGTCGGCTCGAAATACCATCCGCCGTCGAGCTCGGGGCTCGCCGGCTGCCGGCCGCCGGTGATCAGCCTTGCGCCGTCCTCCAGGCCGAAGGAGACGTAGCGAGCGGTTTTCTCGAGCTGGGCCTTCAGGGCCAGGGGCCCGATCTGCGTCGCGTCGTCACGCGGGTGGCCGATTCTGATCCTTTCGGTCCTGGCCCGCAGTCGATCGAGCACCTCGTCATGGATGCTTTGCTGAACGAAGCAGCGTGACCCGGCAATACAGGTCTGTCCGGCCGCCGCGAAGACGCCGGCGACGATGCCGTTGACCGCACGATCGAGGTCGGCATCGGCGAACACCACGTGGGGCGACTTGCCGCCCAGCTCCAGATTGCAGGGCGCGAGGCGCCGGCCCGCGTTGACGGCCACCTTGCGCCCGGTCTCCGTACCGCCGGTAAAGGCGATCTTGGCGACACCCGGGTGGCGGGTCAGGGCATCGCCCGCAGTGTGGCCATGGCCGGTGACGACGTTGACGACGCCACCCGGAAAGCCCGCTTCCGTGACCAGCCGGGCGAAGGCGATGGCCGAAGCCGAGGTGTGCTCCGACGGCTTGACCACGACGGTGTTGCCGGCCGCCAGACAGGGCGCCAGCGCGCAGCTCATCATATAAAGCGGTGAGTTCCACGGCACGATGATGCCGACGACGCCGAGGGGCTCGCGAAGGGTGAAGTTCAGCGTCTGCGGCTTGTCGATCGGGATGACGTCGCCTTGGATCTTGTCCGCCATGCCGGCGAAATAGCGGTAATACTCCGGCAGGTAGGCGAGTTGCGCGCGCATCTCGCGCAGCAGCTTGCCGTTGTCGTGGGTCTCGATCTCCGCCAGCGTCTCCCCGTGGGCGTGGATCAGGTCGGCCAGACGATAGAGCAGGCGGCCGCGATCGCTCTGGGTCGGATCCCGCCATGCGGGATCGTCCAGCACCCTGGTGGCCGCCCGAACCGCGTCGTCCACGTCGTCCTCGCCGCCGTCGGCCGCCCGGTACCAAGCCCGCCCGATACTCGGATCGAAGCTCTCCAGGCTCTTCGGCGAGCGGGCCTGCCGGTACTCGCCGCCGATGAAGACAGGGAGGCTCGCACCCTCGATACTTGCAGCCGTGTCGAATCGCTGGTCCATGGCTCGGGGTCGCGTCAGTCGGACCACCCGGC
This sequence comes from Gammaproteobacteria bacterium, assembly GCA_965204915.1. Classification (GTDB taxonomy): domain Bacteria; phylum Pseudomonadota; class Gammaproteobacteria; order HK1; family HK1; genus HK1. The sequence continues at coordinate 3,605,586 of OZ242023.1, forward strand.
TCCCTGGTAGCTGGCCCAGGGCTCCGGTCGGCCCGCCAGCATCGCCACATGGCCTCCGTCATCGGCGCCATCGACGTAGACACCGAAACGCGCCGAAGCCCGTTCGTGAAGGTAGCGTTGCAACATGCTCCGGAACGGCCTCAACCGAATGTCCCGCCACGGGATCTCCGCCGGCGCGAAGAGCCGGGCCTCGACGCCGTCACCACCCTTCGGGGCCAGACGACCCCGTGCGTGGCCCCGGTAGACGATACACGGGGATTCCCAACCCGACACCTCGAACACCGAGTAGAGGAAGGCCAGGTCGACAACGACGTCGATGGAGGCCAGGAACTGCTCCAGGGCCCTCTTGTCGACGCCACCCGCGGCCGACATTCCGCTCAAGGGCACGGTCCAGCCATGGCTCGGGTCCTGGCGGCAGAGGAGAATACGCTCGCCATCATCGGCGATGCAGCCCACGGAGGCGCCATGCCCCCTCGACTTGGCAATCGCCGCCTCTTCGAGGCCGAAGGAAACGTAGCTGCCCTGGAAAAACCCGAGTGGCCGATCGGGCCTGTGGCCAAAAGCCTCGACCTTGCCGATCAGGATCGTGTGATCGCCCGCGACGATACGGTCATGGGTTCGGCAATCGAACCATCCCAGGGCATCGTCCAGGATCGGCGCGCCCCCGGCCCCGGCGCCGGGCCGCCACGACACTCGCTGAAACTTGTCGGGAGCCTTCGAGGCGAACAGCATCGAGGTCTCTTGCTGGTCCTCGCCCAGGACGTTGACGGCGAAGCGCCTGCCGCCGTGAAAGGCCGAGTGGCTGGAGGCCGAGCTGCCGACACACACCAGCACCAGAGGGGGGGCGAGCGATACGGATGTAAAGGAGTTGGCGGTGAGGCCCCGGGGCCGGCCCTCGGCGTCGGTGGTCGTGGCCACGGTAACTCCCGTGACGAAAGTGCCCAGCGCCTTTCGCAACTCGTGCCTGTCGTGTTCCGTGTCCGTCGCTGTCACGGTCGTCGTTCCCAAGCGTCGGAGCCCACGGTGACGGCCAATTCCGGCTCGGATTCCGACTATAACGATGGATACGTCGACTGCATCCCTGAATCGGTCGAAGAGATTCCATGAGATTTTCCTATGAAGCAGAGGAAATCCGGCAGGAGTAGTCACTCGGCCGCTTCGATCAGCTCATGAAGTCTGACCGCCAGGTGCATGTCGAATCGCCGAGCGCGATCGGTCAGGTCGATCCCGGCCAGCTCGTCCAGGCGCTGCAGGCGGTAGCGCAACGTGGTCACGTGGATGCCCAGTGAATCCGCCGATGCCTGGTAGCGGCCCTCGTGCTCGACGAAGGTCTTGAGCGTCTCCAGCAGGCTCATCCTGTGCCGGCGGTCGTGATCGAGGATCGGCCCGACTTGAGCGTCGAGGAACTTTCGGATGGCCTTCTTCTCCGCGGTCGAGATGAGCGCGGCCAGGGGGCCGAAGTCCCGTTCCGAAACCACACCCGTGACGCCCAGGGTCTCCGCGAGACGCAGCAGGCGCTCGCATTGGCGCCGGGCCGTCGGGTAGTCGTCGAGGCGCGTGCAAGGGTCACTCACGGTCAAGACAGGTGGCCGGTGCAGGAGCCACCGGAGCTCCCTGACGAACTGGTTCAGATTTCCACTCTTGGGGCCATGCTCCCGGGGTACGACGACGATCATGTCATCCCGGTGCACGACCACCGCTATGGATCCGAGCACGCGCTCGCCCAGGCGCGCCGTTGCCTGATGGACGTCGAGAGACGGCCCGGTGCCTCCTCCGGCATCCCGGTCCCGGCAAGTGGAGACGGCAATCAGCCTGGTCGAGCGGGCGGGGTCGAAGTCGAGGCGGGAAGCCCGGCTCAGTATCTCGCTCTCATCCCGCCAATTCCCTTCGAACAGCCGCTCGAACAAGTCGCCCCAGGTTGCCGACTCGCTACGGAACCGCACTACGTGGCGCAGCAGTTGAACGCTCAGGGCAAAACGTACCGCCTCGACCAGCAACGTGTCGACGCTGTCAAGGACGTCGCCGTCGGGGAACAGGATCAGCGCCCCGACCCGTTCGTCGTCCACCTGGAGAAGTTCAACAAGGGCGTCCAGCTCGATCGGGCCCTTGGGACCGTCGAGCCGAAGCCTGGAAACGTCCCGAAACTGGCCGCCTTCGGCGTGGCGTGCCGCATCGATCAGCGCTCCTCGTCCAGGGCCTTGGGCAAACCGGCGCCAGCACGCATCGGGCAGCGAGTCGGGGATCGGCGACAGGCTTGCGTGGATCCTGTTGATGGTCAAGTCGACGACGAGCCACGGCTGCTGAAAAAGCCGATCGAGAATCGGCTGGAGGGATTCCCCGCTCAACACGCGCGGCATGAGATCGGAGTAGACATCGACGGCATGTCCCATTCGCTCCGCCGTGGCTCGTTCCGACTGAAGCCGTTGGGTCTTCTCCACTGCGATCGCGGAGAGGTTCGCCACGGCATCCAGAAACGCAAGTTCGGCCTCGTTCACTTCGAGGCGCTCCATCGACGTCACGGAGAGCAGAAGATCCTGTTGTCGGTCGTCCTTTATGCCAAGCGGTACCACCACCACCGTATGGTAGCCTCGCCGCCGGGCATCGTCGCCGTAGCCCGGGTAGCGATCCTGCGTTTGAGCATCGGTGATGATCAGCGGCCGGCCGCTCTCGATGATCTCCGCCGCCGGGCTGGTGGCGAGGTCCCATCGGGTGGGCAGGTCGGCGCCGGGCGAGACGAAGGGATCGAAGCGCTTGACCTGCCGGGAAAAACCTCCGTTCAGGTCGACGCTCATGATTCCGCTCATGGTCCAGACCGAATAGCGGCAGACGCCGTGAATCACATGGTCGAGAATGGTATCGAGATCGCTGCCGCAATTGATCAACCGCGCAATCTGTCCGACGTTCTTGAGGCGACTGGCGTAGTGCTCGTTCACGGGCACAATGATACGAGCCGCCGCTCCCGGTCGGCGGCAAACGCCGGGCAGGCGCAAATGTCATACCGTGTCGAATCGGGGAAATCGTCCAGGATTTCCTGCTCCGACATGCCCGAGGCGAGGTAGTCCGACACGTCGTACATGGTGATCTTCATCCCGCGGATGCAGAGCTTCCCACCGCGTTTGCCCGGTTCGATCCTGACAATTCATGTTCGACTGCCACGAAGAACGGGACGCCGTTCCTCGTTCGTCGGCAACGGGGACAAGAGTATGGCAGGGCATTCCCGGGAGCAACGCTGTCCACTTCGCCTGCACGCTCGCCGGATCCGACACGGAGCAGGGCGGCGTCCGCCAATCCGGCCTCCGAACCGTGGGGTCGCTGCAAAGCTCGGACACCTATCCACGAGGGCCGCCGAACCCTCGCCCCCTTCGCGCCGCGGTGCGCAGACGCAGGGCGTTGAGCCGGATGAAGCCCTCGGCGTCGCGCTGATCGTAGGCGCCCCGGTCGTCCTCGAACGTGGCGATGGCGGGGTCGAACAGATCGTCGGAATCGGAGCGCCGCCCGACCACCAGCACGTTGCCCTTGTAGAGCTTGAGCCGGACCGTCCCGTTGACGTGGCGCTGGGATTCGTCGATCAGCGCTTGCAGCATCAGCCGCTCCGGGCTCCACCAGTAGCCGTTGTAGATGGTGTGCGCGTAGCGGGGCATCAGCTCGTCCTTCAGGTGGGCGGCCTCGCGGTCGAGGGTGATCGATTCGATGGCGCGGTGGGCGCGCAGCATGATGGTGCCGCCGGGGGTCTCGTAGCAGCCGCGGGACTTCATCCCCACGTAGCGGTTCTCGACGATGTCGATGCGGCCGACGCCGTGCTCGCCGCCGATGGCGTTCAGGCGCTCGATCGCGGCGGCGGGACTCACCGCCTCCCCGTCGATGGCGACCACGTCGCCGCGCCGGTAGGCGAGCTCGACGTAGCGCGGGGTGTCGGGGGCGGCCTCCGGGGAGCGGGTCCACCGCCACATCGCCTCGTCCGGCTCGGTCGCGGGGACTTCCAGCTCGTTGCCCTCGAACGAGATATGCAGCAGGTTGGCGTCCATCGAATAGGGCGATGCGTTGCTGCTCTTGCGCTCGATGGGGATGCCGTGCTCCGCGGCGTAGGCCAGAAGCTGCTCGCGGGAGTGGAGGTCCCATTCGCGCCACGGCGCGATGATGCGGATGTCCGGGTTGAGCGCGTAGGCGCCAAGCTCGAAGCGCACTTGGTCGTTGCCCTTGCCGGTCGCGCCGTGGGCGATGGCGTCGGCGCCGGTGCGCGCGGCGACCTCCACGAGGTGCTTGGCGATGAGGGGGCGGGCGATGGAGGTCCCCAGCAGGTACTCGCCTTCGTAGAGGGCGTTGGCGCGGAACATCGGGAACACGAAGTCGCGGGCGAACTCCTCGCGCACGTCCTCGATGAATATCTCCTTCACCCCCAGCGCCTCGGCCTTGCGCCGTGCGGGCTCCAGCTCCTCGCCCTGCCCGAGGTCGGCGGTGAAGGTGACGACCTCGCATCCGTAGCGCTCTTGCAGCCACTTCAGGATGATGGAGGTGTCGAGGCCGCCGGAGTAGGCGAGCACGACTTTCCTTGCGTCGCTCATGGGGTGCGTGGTCTCCGGTTCATTGGCTCCGCCGAGGGCTCGCCAGCCCTGCCGGGTCCCTTCTCCGGGCTGCCGGCCTCGGCTCCGGCGGCGATGGTCGAGCCGGACGCTGGCGGGTCAATCCGCCTCCGCCTCGACCGCCTCGGCCATCTCGCCCATCGAGAAGAACACGAAGTCGGTGGCCGGCATCGCCTCGACCTTCTCCGTCGCCCCCCAGCTTCCACCTTCCGAGAGCCGTTGCCGGTCGATCCAGGCGTTGGCGAGCCCGAAGCGCTTCGCCGGCACATGGTCGTGGTGCAGGCTTTGCGCGGTGTGCAGGACGTCGGCCCTGTCCAGTCCGAGATCCGACTTCAGGTGCGCGAGCATGTACTCGAAGTTCGCATCGGCCGGCTTGTAGGACCCGACGTCCTCGGCGGTGCAGACCGCATCGAACTCCACCCCGAGCTTCCGGTTGGAGGCGGCGAAGCCGTCGCGATGCACGTTCGACAGGATCACGAGCTTGTAGTGCCGCTTGAGGACGCGCAGGGCGTCCGCGGTGTCGGGGAACGCCGGCCACAGCGGCACGGAGGCGCCGAACGCCTCGTCGAGGGCGTCGCTGGTCTCGATGCCGAAGCTCTCCGCGATGCTCCGGTGTACGCGGGCGAGCAGATCCGGATAGCGGAGATCGGGGTTGTCGCGCTCGTGCCGGTGCTCGCATCGCGCGAAGGCGAGGAGCCCGGCTTCGCGGGTCACGTCCGAGCGCCCGCTCTGCATGATCAGGGGTTGCAACGCATCCCAGATCCCGCTCTCCCAGTCGATCAGGGTGCCGTAGCAGTCGAACGTGAGGACCCGGTAGTCGGTCAGTCTGGCCATCGTTTCGGTTCCCTCCCCAATACCTCATGGGCGTCCTTGGCCACTATCGGAAAGATGGCCATTTGCCGTCGCTGCCGCCTTCGTCGGTCGTGTGGCGTTTCAGAGTCCGCCTGGGAATTTTTCGTTACACCCTGGCGCACACCGTCATCGGGTGGATCCGGCGCCGACACCATCTATTCGACACTTGCACACGAGGGTTCGGATCGTCAATCGGCCGGGACGCGGCCGCTCCGGGTCCTGCGCGCCGCCTCCGGCCCTTCGACTCGCGAGGAGGTCGCTCACCCCGATCCCGTACCAGCCCTCCTCGCGACTGCGCCAGCCGTCGCCGCTCACCGGCCCTTCCAGCGTGGCGGGCGCTTCTCGGCGAACGCCCGCGGACCCTCGACCAGATCCTCCGATTCATACATGTGCTGCATGATGGGAAAGATCGAGTCGAGCGCCCATTCCAGCGGCATGCCCATGCCGAGGATGGTCGCTTCCTTCGTCGCCCGCACCGAGAGGGGGGCGCCCTCGAGGATCTCGCCGGCCCAGCGCCGGGCCGCCTCCATCAGCGCATCGCCGGCAACCACCTCGTTGACGAGCCCGCAGGCGTGCGCCTCGGCGGCGGAGAGCCGCTTGCCGGCGAGCAGCACCGCCATCGCGGTGTGGTAGGGGATGTAGCGCGGGAGCCGGTGCGCGCCGCCGGCCGCCGCCATCAACCCCACCCGCGGCTCGGGCAGCCCGAACGATGCGTGCTCGGCCGCGACGATGAGGTCGCAGGCGAGCACCAGCTCGAACCCGCCGCCGAGCGCGAACCCGTTCACCGCCGCGATGATCGGCTTGTAGCAGCCCGCGCGGCGGGTGAGCCCGCCGAAACCGCCCTTGAGCCCGCGGCGCAGCTCGCGCACCCGCTCGGGGCCGTGTTCGGCCTGGAACTTCAGGTCGTTGCCCGCGCAGAAGGCCCGATCCCCGGCGCCGGTCAGGATCGCCACCCATTGGGTCTCGTCCTGCTGGAACGTGTCGAACGCCTCTTCCATCTCCCGGACCGCGTGCGGATGCAGTGCGTTCATCACCTGCGGGCGGTTCATGGTCACGGTGGTGACGTGATCGGTCGTCGATACCTCGATGAACTCGTAGCTCATGGATTCCCTCTTCGGTTCGGCGGCATCCATGCCTCTCGCCGGCCGGATGCCAGGATCGCTTCATGCCGGCGGGCGCCTCCCGCTCCGGCAGGCCGCCTCCTCCGTACCGTTACCTTACGGCGATCTCCGGTATGCTTGAAAGACTCGCGGGCGGTTTCTTCACCCTCGAGCTTCGGGATTCGCTGACCGAAATGGATTCCCGCTTTCGCGGGAATGACGGCCAGACGGCCACGGCCAGCGTAAAAGTAACGTGTCTCGCTGAAATGACGTCATTCCCGCGAAAGCGGGAATCCATCGCCAGATTCAAGGTATTTTGAATCCCGAAACTTGAATTCACCGATGGGGCATGCGGAGATTCGATTCGAACGTGCGGCGATACCGCTCGCGAGCCCGGTCCGGCTCGACTCCCGAGCCGATACCTCCCCGCCCCACCCTCGTGCGCGATTGCGAGTGACTCCTCCGTTCGTCGAGGCGCCTGGAGCCGGCCGCCGGCGCGGCGCCACCCGCGGCCGGGAGCGGCGGGCGATCCTGCCGTTCGCGGGAGCGGGGAGGAGGATGCCGTGAACGCCGGCTCTACGCCGATCGTCAAGGATCTGGTGCTTGCCGGCGGCGGACACAGCCACGTCATCGTGCTCGAACGTTTCGGGATGAAGCCGATACCGGGGGTCCGGATCACCCTCGTCTGCCGGGACGTGGAGACGCCGTACTCCGGGATGCTCCCCGGCCACGTGGCCGGCCACTATACCCGTGACGAGATCCACATCGATCTCGGACCCCTGACCCGATTCGCGGACGCGCGCTTCTACCACGACGAGATCGTCGGGCTCGATCCGGCCACGCGCACGGTGATCTGCCGCAACCGTCCCCCGGTGCCCTATGACGTGCTCTCGATCGACATCGGCTCGGCGCCGCGGGTGCACGACGTGCCGGGAGCCGATGGGGCGGTCGTGCCGGTCAAGCCGATCGGCAATTTCGTCGCCCGCTGGAACGCGCTCGTCGAGCGTGTACTGGCCACCGGGGGGCCGGTTCGGATCGGCGTCGTGGGGGCGGGCGTCGGCGGCGTGGAGATGGTGCTGGCGATGCGCCACGGGCTGCGCACCCGGTTGCGCGAGGCGGGAGGCAATCCCGATCGGCTGAGCTTCGACCTGTTCACCGGCGGGGCCGAAGTGCTGCCGCGCAATCCGCCCCGGGTCCGCGCCACGTTCGCCCGCGTGCTCGCCGAGTGCGGCGTGCGAGTTCATCTCGATGCGTGGATCGATCGCGTCACACCGGGTGCGCTGCACGCCGCCGACCTCACCGGGGGAGCGGAGCTCGGCGTCGGGGATGGAGCCGTATGCGAGACCGGATTTCCATGCGTGCTGCACACCGCCGGCGGCGCCCTGCACGAGCTCGACGAGGTGCTCTGGGTCACCGCCGCCGCGGCGCAGCCATGGCTCGCCGAATCGGGGCTCGCCACCGACGAGGACGGCTTCGTCGCGGTGCATCCCACCCTCGAATCCACGTCCCACCCCGGCGTCTTCGCGGCCGGGGACTGCGCCGCGGTGCTCGCACATCCCCGCGAGAAGGCCGGGGTCTTCGCGGTCAGGCAGGGTCCGGTGCTCGCTACGAACCTGCGGCGCGCGCTGCGCGGGCTCCCGCCGCGGCCGTTCACCCCGCAGCGCCGGTACCTGAGCCTCATCGGCACCGGCGGCAAGCACGCCGTGGCCACCCGTGGCGGAGCGCTGGTGTTCGAGGGCGATTGGGTGTGGCGGTGGAAGGACCGGATCGACCGGCGCTTCATGCGCAGGTTCGCCGATCTCCCCGACATGGCCGACGACGCGAAGCTCGACCTGCCGCGCGGCCTCGCCGAGGGCGACACGATCCGGGAGCTCTCGGCCGTCGCCATGCGTTGCGGCGGGTGCGGGGCGAAGGTCGGCGCGACGGTGCTCGCGCGGGTGATGAACCGGATCGAGCCGGTGGCGCGCGACGACGTGCTCATCGGGCTCGCCGACCCCGACGACGCGGCGGTGGTGGAGACGCCTCCCGGCAAGGTCCTGGTGCACACCGTCGATTCCTTTCGCGCGATGATCGACGACCCCTACCTCTTCGGCCGCATCGCCGCGAACCACAGCCTGGGCGACGTCTTCGCGATGGGGGCCGAGCCGCAGACCGCGCTGGCCATCGCCACCCTGCCCTACGGCATCGAGTCGAAGGTCGAGGACACGCTGGCGCAGATGATGACCGGCGCGACGGAGGTGCTGCGCGAGGCCGGCGCCGCCCTCGTGGGCGGGCATACCAGCGAGGGCGCGGAGCTCGCGCTGGGCTTCGCGGTGAGCGGGCTCGTCGAGCGCGGGAAGATCCTGTGCAAGGGCGGGATGCGTCCGGGCGACCGGCTCATCCTCACCAAGCCGCTGGGCACCGGCGCCCTCTTCGCCGCGGACATGCGGCGCCGGGCGCGTGGCGCGTGGATTGCCGCCGCGCTCGACGTGATGCAGCAGTCGAACCGCGCCGGCGCGCACTGCCTGCTCCGGCACGGGGCGAGCGCGTGCACCGACGTGACCGGATTCGGGCTGCTCGGCCACCTGGTGGAGATGATCCGCGCCTCCGAGGTGGACGTGGAGATCGACCTGGGCGCGATCCCCTTCCTGGCCGGCGCCCTCGACACCGTCGCCGCGGGCATCACCAGCTCGCTCCAGCCGCAGAACCTGCGCCTCCGCCGCGCGGTGCGCGACCACGAGAAGGCCGCGGGGGACCCGCGCTGGCCGCTGCTCTTCGACCCGCAGACCGCGGGCGGCCTGCTCGCCTCCGTGGCCGGGGGCGAGGCCGAGGCGTGTGTCGAGGAGCTGCACGCGCTCGGCTACCCGTGCGCCGCGCCCATCGGGCGCGTCATGGCCCGGAGCGACGCCCCGGAGCCGGTGGTGCTGGTGGGCCGGGCGCGGTGCGGCTGAACGAGAACCGATCCATCGTCTCGGAATCCGTTCGAGCCGGAGGTCCTTACTTCCCGCCCTCGGTGACGTATCATCGCTTCCTGCGGCTTCGACCGATCAAACTCCCATGCCGGACGAACTGAGCAACCGGATACCGGCCGTCTATCGAGCCGGGTACGAAAAGGCCCGGGTCGATCATCCGGAGGTGGCGGCCAACTACGTCGAGCATACCCTCGTCGGCGATCCGGCCGCGGATGCCGTGGTCGAAGCATTGGCCTCGCATGACCAGATGCAGGTGCATCGGTTCATCCACGCCGCAATGGAGCGGCAGGAGGACATCCTGCGGGAGGCGCCCCCGGCCCTTTCGGAGTTCTTCGATCGCATCTCCGTTCCGCCCCCCTGGTTCGAGCCGGCGAAGCTGCTTCCCGGCATGTTGGCCTACCACCGGGATTCCGACCTGTTCATCGCCGCCCACGTTGCCGGGGTGCTCGTCGAGGGCTTTGCCACGACCATCAGCAGGCCCTTCTTCATGACGGGAAGGCTGACCGATTACGGCGTCCGGCGGCTTCAGCAGAACAACCGGCACCTCATCGAGATCTGCATGCCCGGCGGCCTGGAACGACACGGGGACGGCTGGAAGCTGTCGGTCCGCATCCGCTTGATACATGCACAGGTACGCCGCCTGCTCCGCAACTCGGAGGACTGGGACGAGGACGTTTGGGGGATGCCGCTCAGCGCGGCGCAGATGGCCTTCGCTTCGGCGGCTTTTTCCGCCCTGCTGCTGCAGAAGGCCGAGATGCTGGGGGTGCGTCCGGACAAGGCGGCACGGGACGGCTTCATCGGCATCTGGCGCTATACGGCGTGGCTCTTCGGCGTCCCGGAGACGATGCTGTTCCGCGATTACGACGAGGCGATGGAGCTGTGCCGGACGGCGTTCGTCTGCGAGCCGCCGCCCGCCGAGGAATCCATCATCATGGCGAACGGCCTGATCAACTCCGCGCCCCTGATCGTCGGCGCCGAAGGTCCGGCGCGGCGGGCTTTCGTGAACTTCGTCTACCGCGTCTCCCGCGCCCTCATCGGCGACGAGCTGGCCGACCGGTTCAGGTTTCCCCGGCAATGGACCGCCGGCCTCCTGCCCCTGATGCGATGGCAGCGCCGGCTCCGGAAGCTCCAGGACCGGCTGGCGCCGGGCCGCGCCCATGCCCGTCACGCCAGGAACTTCACCACCCTGCTGGAACGCTCCCTCCTCGACGACATGGGCATCAGCTACCGCCTGCCCGATCGGATCGACGCCGATACGGCGACCCCCTGGTGAGGCCGGGCCGAGGTCCGGCAGTCTCCAGGCCGTCCTCGATTCATGCAACGATTGGGGAAATCGTTTCCCGGAGACGGGATCCACGCTCCATGACCAGATTCCATGACCTGGACGTGTTGCGGGCCTTTGCCATGTTTCTGGGCGTACTGCTGCATGGCGCCCTGTTCCTGATGCCCTCGAAGTGCTGGCCGGTACAGATCGGATACGCGGACACCACCGACGTCGCCGCCAATCCTTACGTCTACGTCCTGCTGTTCATTCACGGGTTCCGGATGCCGGTGTTCTTCATGCTCAGCGGCTTCTTCACCGCAATGCTGTGGCAGCGGCGGGGGCTGAAGGCGTTGGGCGGGCACCGCCTCCGGCGGGTCGGCCTGCCCCTGCTGGTGTGCATGTTCACCGTCATCCCGGCCACCCACTGGATGTACACCTTCGCCGCCGAGCATACCGGGAAGGAGCTCTCCGGCTGGTGCACCGGGGCCACCGGGCCTCTGCCGGACTGGATGGGCGGGTTCTACCACCTCTGGTTTCTCTGGTACCTGCTGCTGATGGCGGCGGCGTTCACCGCCATCGCCGGGCTGGGCTTGCAGTTCCGCCATGCCCTGTGGTGGCTGCTCGTTCCGCTGACCCTGGCGCCCCAGTACTTCATGCGGGACATCTTCGGCGCCGACACACCCTTCGGCGTGCTGCCCGATCCTTCCGTGTTCGGGTACTACGGCACCTTCTTCCTGTTCGGCGTCTTCTTCTACCGGCGCAACGTTCCGGTGCGCCGGCGGTGGACCGCCGCCCTGCTGCCGGCCTTGCTGATCTTCCCGCCGGGCCTGGCCTTCGCCTACCCCGAATCCTTCGGCCTGGATGCGGCGGCGGCATGGGTGAACGGCGTATCCTCGCTGTTGCAGGTCGCTTTTTCCTGGCTGATGTGCTTCGGCCTGATGGGGCTGTTCCGCTGGGTCGTGTCGCAGGAGCGGGCCTGGATGCGCTACCTGTCCGACGCCTCCTACTGGATCTACCTGTGGCACGTCCCCCTGGTCATCGCCGGGCAGTGGCTGATCGCGGACTGGCCCGTCAGCGCGCATCTGAAGTATCCGCTGATCTGCCTGGGCGTCCCCGCCTTCCTGCTGGTGGTGTACCGGTACGGCGTGCGCCATACCGTCATCGGAACCATGCTGAACGGCCCGCGCCACCGTGCCCGCCCGGCGGCGGAAAGGGTGGCGCCATGTTGAATTCACCATGTTGAATTCGCCATGTTGAACCCGGCGGCCTCGTCCGCATCCATCCCACCGGTGATCGTGCTGAACACCGGACGGTGCGGCTCGACGATGCTGTCGGACATCCTGAACCGCCATCCGCGCGTCCTCAGCCTGTCCGAGCTCTTCAGCTCCGTCGGGATGGGGGCCTTCCGCTTCCGCCGCGTCACCGGCCGCCGGATGTGGGATTCGTACAGCCGGCAGTCCGCCCGAAGCCGGCTGCTCCTGCGCGGGGATTCCGACGAGGTGCTCTACCCGCTGGACGACCCCCGCGCCCGCTTCGGCCGGCGTGACGTGCCGCCCATCATGGGGGTTGCGCTGCCGCATCTCGGCCAACGGGCCGAGGCGTTGTTCGACGAGCTGGAGCCGGTGGTCCTGGGCCAGCCCCGGCAGCCGCCTGCCGCCCACTTCCGGCACCTGTTCGAGTGGTTGTGCCGGCGCCTGGACCGAAGCGTCTGGGTCGAACGCTCCGGGGGGTCGCTGATGTTCGGCTACCGGCTGGTCGATGAGTTTCCCGACGCGCGGATCATCCACATCTACCGCGACGGGCGGGATACAGCCCTCTCCATGAGCCGCCACTACGTCTTCCGCACCGTGGTGGCCACCATCCTGGCGCTCCGGCGCTGGGGCATCGACGTCAACGGCTCGATGGCCCGGGGCAGGCGTTGGGACAACGCCGGCCTGTGGCTGGAGGCGCTGACCAGCCGGTTCTCCAACCCCGACCGGCTGCCCTACGACGAGCTCGCCCTGTCGGACTTCGCCGCGTTCTGGTGCGCGCTGATCGAGCGGGCCCACCGGATGTTCGGCCACTTCCCGCCCGAGCGCCTGCTGAACGTGCGCTTCGAAGACGTACTGGCCGATCCGGAAGCCTGGACGAGGCGCATCGTCCGGTTCATCTCCCCCGATCTCGAAGACGAGGCCTGGCTGCGCGAAGCGGCCCGGATCCCGCGGCCCGTGCCGTCCCGTTTCAAGCAACTGGGGGCCGAAGAACAGGCGCTGCTGACCGAGGGATGCCGCCCCGGACTGGAACGTCTCGGCTACCCGCTCTGACGAACGTTCTGCGCCGGAAAGCCAGCGCAGCCCGCAACCCGAGTCGTCGTTGCATGAGAGCGGCGCTTTCGATGGCCACGTAGTCGTGCGTCAACAAACGGTCAACCGTTTACACCCAAGTCGTCAGACCGTGGCCGGGTCGCGCTGGCCGACGTCGGATTTGGCGATGAGGCGGAGGTAGGGGTAGCCGAGGTCGTCCTTTCCCTCACGCCATGTCTTGTCGACGACTTCCGACAGGACACCCAGGAAGCCGCGGCCGGTCACTTGCCCGGATTCGTCGTCGTAGATGATGTTCACGTCCACGGCGGGATCGTCCTCGAAGTCGAGCCTCTGCCGGATGTCGATTCGGACGATCCCGACGTCGCCGAAGTAACGCTTGAAGGCCGCCTCGGCGACCTCGCGTACCTGCTGCTCGTTCATCTCGAAACCTCCTGTGGCCGGCGCCGCTTGAACAGCACATGAACGGCGAACGCGCGCCGATGCCGGGCGTCGGCCTGCTCGAACCGGTCGATGGCGTGCTCGGCTACGTCGATTATCACAAGAACCTCTTGCCTGGAATACCGGCCTTCAAGCGAGTAGTCCGCTTGGTGCCGCGCATCCTGCAAGTCGACGAGCGCCTCAGCGAAGCTGTAAATCTCCATTGGAAACGTCCGTATCACCCCTTGCTGCCGACATGCGCTCCGGGCCTTTCCGTGCTCGAGGGCACGGTACACCTGATGCCACTCCTTGCCGCGGCTGGCGCCGGTGAGCAGGTCCGCGGCGGTGCCGGCCAGGCAGTGGAACAGTGCGTAGTACGCCGTGCTGACCGCGCGGCGCAGGTCGGCTTGTGTGGGCTGCGGTGCGCCGGACTCCGCCAGGCGGCGGGCGGTCTGTACCAGGTCGTGCGGGTTCACGGCGCAGGCTCTCACAAATGGCGGTTTCGTGGCCCGCCCCGGCATGTCCGGGCGGTTCCGTCGGCGTACTTTACATCGTGCCGTGGCCGAGCCGCGCGGCCAGCGCCTGCGGTCCGAGGGCGGCGAGGTCGTCGTTGAAGTCGCCGCACTCGGGAGAGGGGCGGTCGCGGCGATGCTCTGGGCGAGCGCCCGGGCTCCGAGCGTGGCCGCGGCGCGTCAGCCCGTGGTGTCGCGGTCGGTGGCGATGAGGAGGTGGGGGGCGTGACGAAGGCGGCGAGGCTGCCGGCCGAGAGCGCGTCGGGACCGCCGCGGTCAAGGCGGCCGAGGCGTTCGGCCTCGCTGGACTCCGGGGCGGCCCCGGCGCCGTACACGGCGGGGTCCTCGGAGCGCACGGCGGCGCACGGGCCGGGGCAGGGCGTCATCGTCAGGTCGGTCATGGCGGTCTCCTTGAGGTGGACGGCACGAAGGGCGCCGTCCCTTGAGGCGGGCGGCGGTGTGGAGCGACGGGAACCGGCCGGCGGCGTGACGGCGCCGCGGACCGGAGGTGCGGACGAAAAACGCTTACGCCGCGTGTGCGGCCTCGCCAAGCGTCCTTGATTGCGGAGACGGCAAGGGCGGTTGGCTCCGACGGCGGAGACGGAGCCGTCTGCCGAAGCCGATGCGGCGGGGCGGTCGGACCGACCGGCCTTCGGGCAGCTTGACTTTAATGGCGGAAGTCGATACATGAAGACCTGCCCGGCGTCGGCAGCCGGAGCGTTGCGAGCATCCCCTTGGCATCGGAAGCGCCGAGGAGTGCGCTTGGAGCCTGCCAGAGGCGAGGAGAGCAGCGGTGCTCGCGCGCGTTTCAAGCGGGAGCCGCACCGTATCCGGGCGTAGAGACGGGTGGGGCTCGGTCGAGTTCGTCGGGTATACGGATGGATACAGAGGAGACGTCTGCGATGTTGCTTGAAAGAATAGGTGGTATTTTCGACCAGAATTTATCGAATAGCCTGGCACGCTTCCTTGTACCGGATGGAGGTACAAATCGAGGTGGGCTGGAAGTAGTCCTGCTGGTTGAATCTCCCCATATCCATGAAGTCTGTTACCATTATCCACTTGCGGGGGACGCTGGAATATACGTCAGGGATGTTCTCGGTAAAAAGGCAGGCAGATTGTTCCCAAATGAACCAATAGGAAGGTCGGTTTATGACGGTTATCTTGATTTCCTTCGGCTAGGAATCATGAACGTCAGTCAGTTGCCTTTTCAGAGTGATGCATATGATTGCCTTCCTGTGCAAGGTGCGAACGATTGCCGAAACTCTGATCACTGGGATGACTATAAAAGGCACATGAATACTATCAAGGAAGGTCCTGATCCGAATAGTCGAGATTGTACAAATTGTAAATCTTTAGATGATGCAATTGCCGAAGATTTGAGAGGACGTTTGGAGTGCCTTCGTGGAAACAATCCTGATGTGCTGTTAGTCAGTTGTGGAGAAGTAGCTCAGGCATTTTACGGAAAAGCTATTAATAGGGAACCTGCTATTACTATGCCAAATATCTGTAACCCCCCCTATCCGTCCATTCACCGTTGGGATAGTCTTACCGGTTGCCAAGAGGAATGCTTGCGGGACATTATCAATCGTCTTTGGCCGAATCCAGCCTGAAGTGTAGTATGGGAAGCGCGGCAGCCCGGCGCCTGACAGTCGGCGGGGGTTCTGCCCTTTGTTGGGACTTCCTGCGACCGTTTACGAAGCAGGGCATTGCAGGTAGACGTTCCAGGCAGGAATGCAGCGCATCGACGCCACTGCTGGTTCGACAACCCTGGGCCGGTCCCGGATAGCGCTGAGACTTCTCAGGCCGCGTGCGCGGCCTCGCCGAGCGGCCAGCGTTCGAGCAGGCGTTCGAGCACCGCCGCACGGGGCACGAACACGCGGGTACGCCACGAGACGATTTCGGTGGTGCACCCGAGGCGCTTCAAGGCCGGCAGGTCGGTGTCGGCCGGCCCCTCGACCTCAATGCGATCCGCGCCCATCCCGCGCCGGCGCGCAAACCACCAGCCGTTGGCGAGCGCGAAGGCCGTGCCGCGGTCGAGGACGGCCTCGTAGACCTCCTCCGCGGTGAGGCCGACATCCCCGCCGAGCCCCAGGCGATGCGCAGCATCCGGGCCTGTGCGGCCCCGAGCATCAGTCCGATGATGCGCTCGCCCGCGTCGGTGGCGAGGGTTCACACGCTGCACGCTGTCGGTGGGGCAGCCGGTCCCAGAGGGGGAGCAGGAGCCCGGAGACGAGCCACAACCACGACTCGGTGTGCGTGGGCAGCGCCTTCAGCTCCGCCTCCCAGAGCGCGCGCCAGTGCGAAGGTTCCCCCTCCTGCCAGTTGGAGGCCGCCAGCCCCTTGCCGGCCATCGTGTCGCGCACGGCCGGGCGCACGAGCCTCACCCGGTGCTCGACCCCGCCGTCGTCGAGCATCCGCGCGGGCGCGGGCACCACGAGCGCGGCTTGGCCCGAGCGCGGGTTCGCCATCAGGCGCGTGGTGCGTCCGGCCGCCAAGGCATCGGACTGCATCCGCAACGCCTCGTCGGCGGTGAGGGGGTTCAGCCGGTCGCGGCGCAGGATGGCGCAGACAATTTCAGGCGGACTCCTTACGCGCTCCGGCGCAAGCCTGCCGCATGGACACGGCGGGCGGCATTCGGGCTACGATGCAGAGTGAGCCGGCCCGCCCCGGGACGACTCCCATGACGCGCCCGCCGGCCCTCCTGCTGTCCACGATCCGCGGAGGCGGGCGGATTGGAGTGGGGACCGCGTGCGACCCGAGCCGAATCCGTTGATGCGAATCGTATCGATCGCCGTTCTCGGGATGGTGGTCGGCGCGCTGGCGTCACTGGCCGCGGTCCTGTTCGTGGATCTGGTCATCACCCTGAACGACTGGCTGCTGATCTCTCCGCGCAGCCGGATCATGGTGGACGATGCCCGTTGGGTGCTGCTCGCCACCGTTTGCGTGCCGGCGGCGGGCGGGCTCGTGGTGGGGCTCCTGCATCGCTGCATCCCCGAGCGCCGCCCCCACGGTCCGCCCGACGTCATTCGCGCGGCCCAGGGAATGGAGGACCGGATCGCGCCGCGCTCCGGGTTCCTGTCCGCCCTGTCGAGCCTCGTCTCCCTCGGCGCCGGCGCATCCGTGGGGCAGTACGGCCCGCTCGTCCACCTGGGGGCGACCCTGGGCTCCCTGGCCTCCCGGATCGGCCGGCAGGGCCGGTGGATGGTCACCGTGGGAACGGGATGCGGGGTGGCGGCCGCGATATCGACCGCGTTCACCGCCCCCGTCGCCGGCATCATCTTCGCGCACGAAGTGATCCTGCGACATTACTCGCTACGCGCGTTCGCACCGATCACCGTCGCCTCGACGGTCGGTTACGTCATCGCCGTCGTCGGCTTCGAGCGCCGCCCCCTGTTCCGGGTGGAAGACGCGAGCGTGGCGTACGCACCCGAATTCCTGGGGTTCGTCCTGATCGGGGCCGCCGGCGCCCTCGTCGCGGTCGTCTACATGCGCGCCATTCTTCTCGCGGGCCGGATCGCGGGAAAGCTGACCATCCCGGACCACCTGAAGCCCATGCTGGCGGGGGCGGTCCTCGGCACGGTCGCGATCTGGATCCCCGACGTCCTGGGCATCGGCAAGGAGACGTTGCGCTTCGCGATCATCGATCAGGCGTTCGAGCCGGGCGAGCTGGCGCTCCTGCTCGCCGCCAAGATCGCGGCCACCGCGCTGTGCATCGGATTCGGGTTCGCGGGCGGGGTGTTCAGTCCCGCCCTGCTCGTCGGCATCCTGTTCGGGGCGCTGGCCGGCAACGGCGCCGAGCTGCTGCTGGGCGGGCTGCGATCGGACGTCGCAATCTATGCGGTCTGCGGTATGGTGGCGGTGACCAGCGCCGTGATCGGAGCGCCGCTGACCACGATCCTGATCGTGTTCGAGCTCACCCGCAACTATGATCTGACGACGGCGGCGATGGTCAGCGTCGTCTTCTCCAACCTGATCTCCTACAGGATCTTCGGCCGCTCCCTGTTCGACGTCCAGCTCGCGGCGCGGGGCTTCGACCTCTCCCTGGGCCGGGACAAGGTGCTGCTCGACCACCGGCCGATCGAGGGCTACGTCACCCGCGACTTCACCGCGCTGACCCCGGAGATGCCGCTCGCCGAGGCGAAATCCCGCCTGCTCGCATCGCATCGCCATGAGGGCTACGTGCTCGACGGCGACGGGATCTACGTGGGCTCGGTCAGGCTGGAGGAGATCATGGCCCGGGAGCGCGACGACCCTGCCTCGCAGGCGAAGGTCGGCCAAGTTGCAAGGCGCGGGCAGGTCATATTCACCGCGCAGACCTCCGTCTGGGCGGCGATGGAGCAGATGGGCGACTTCGTCGGCGAGAGCATCCCCGTGCTCGGCGGCGCCGGCGACGAGCGCATGCTGGGCGTGGTGTTCGAAGCGAGCGTGATCAAGGCGTACCTGGATACGACACATGACGTCCGCCGGGAGGAGAATGCGGCGGCGTGACGGCTCGCCGTCGCCGGTGGTCGTGCCGGGCGGGCGGGGAGCGGAGCCTTTTTCGTCCGTCGTCGTCCCGGGATGAACCATGAGAAAGACATCGTTCTTGCAGGCCGGGTTCTTGCAGGCCGGCGAACGTTCATCGGAACCGGGGACGGGGCGATGACCTCGGAAGCGTCCCCGGGCCGAGGGCGCCGGTGCTCGGGAACGACGGCGGGATGCGTCGCCGCCGGCATCCTCGCCCTCGCGTCGGGGGGTCTCGGGACGAATGCCGCGGCGGACGGCTCCCTCACGGTGGTGTCGTGGGGCGGCCCGTACGAAAGAAGCCAGGTAAAAGCCTACTTCGAGCCGTTCACGGCGAAGACCGGCATCCGGATCGACGTCGAAAGATACAACGGCGGACTCGTCGAGCTCCGCCGGCAGGCGGCCGAAGGCTCCGTCGGCTGGGATCTGGTGGACATGACCATGGCCGACAACCGTGCCGCCTGCAAGCAGGGATTGCTCGAGCCCATGGATCACACCCTGCTGCCGCCGGCGGCGGACGGAACGCCGGCCGAGCGGGACTTCATCGACGGCGCGCTCACCGGGTGCGGCACCGCCCAGATCGTCTATGCAATGGTGATCGCCTACTACCTCTGCACAGTGGTTTTGACCGGTTCAGGCAGCATGGGCATGGTTGCACCGAACTCTGATGGAGTGTCCCGTCTTGCGCTGACCGGCCAAATCCAATCGATCAAAACCACTGTGCAGAGGTACTAGGAGTCTGCGCCGTAGAAAGGTAGTTCAAGCTACGAGAACGGATGGACGGTCCGGAATTCGATGCGGGGATGGACACGAGGGCCGGGACACCGCAAGGACGCAATGGCAGGCAGGGCACGCGAGAGGGTCCACAAAGTCCGGCGAGCCCCCCGATAGGGATGATTTTGGCCCTGTCCCACTGGCGAGCAGACGCCCTCACACCGCCAGAAGCGGTTGCAACCGCTTGAGGTTCAGCGCCAGGCACACCAAGTCCCATTCCCCCCGCGTCTTGGCCAAGCCTCGTACGCTGAACCGCCGGAATCCCAGGACCTCTTTGATCCAACCATTGGGCGCTTCGGACAGCCATTTGCGCTGCGCATACCGTTCCCGGCCCGTGGGCGTGGCCAGCTTCTCGACCATCCGGTGCGTCGCCGGGTGCCTCTTCGCGTCCTTGTCCGCTACCCGCTTGCCCTCGCGCCCCGGCGCCACGTACCCGTCGATACCCCGCGCCTCCAGCTCCGACAAGTCCCGCTCGTTGCAGTACCCGGCATCGCGGCAAGCACCGTCTCGGGCTGCGCGTCGAACCGGTCCTTGACCTCATCGAGCAGCCCCATCATCGCCCCCTGGTCGCTCGCGTTCGAGGTCAGCTCCGTCGCCACTATCAACTGCTGCTCACCGTCCACCGCCACCTGCGCGTTGTAGCACTGCTGGAACCCCTCCGCGCTGGTCTTCATGATGGCGCTGTCAGGGTCGGTGAAGTGGCTCTGCGCCTTCTCATCAGGCTCCCCGTAGGCGCGCTTGTACGGCTGCCCACCCTTGGGATTGCGCTCCCATCCGGGCCGGCGCCCGCGCGCATCGTCCGCCTCGCGCTGCGCCGCCTCCAAACGCCCCTTCGCCGCTCGAATCGCCGCCAACCGGTCCTCGCGACGGCGCAACTCCTCGGGCAGCTCGTCGCCTCGTAGCGACTCCCCAAAGCGCGCGTCCTCCTGCGCATCGGTGTCGCGAGCCCGGCTCAGCAACGCCTCGACCTCCGCCTCCAATGCCCGCTCCTTCTCGCGCATCCGACCATAGCTCATCGCCTTGCGCTTGCTCGCATTCGCCCGCACCTTCGTCCCGTCTATCGACACCTTCCCGAAACGCGCCAATCCCATCTCGCGCGCCACTCGCACCACCCCCACGAACAGCCCCTTGAAGTCCTCCAAGTGCCGGCGGCGAAACTCGCACAACGTGCGGTGGCTCGGAAAGTTCCCCGCCCCCAACACCCGAAACGCCACGTCCTCCTCCAGCTTCCTCGCCATCGCCCGCGACGAGAACACCCCCGTCGCATACCCATAGAGCAGCACCTTGACCATCATCCGAGGCTCATACGGCGCGTTGCGCCGGCCATCGCCTTCATACGGTGCGTAGAACGCCGTCAAGTCCAGTCCGTCGACCAGGTCGCTGACGTGATGCGCAAAGTGCCCTTCGGGCAGCCACTCGCGCATGTCCGGCGCCAGCAGCAGCATCTGGTCCGGCTCGTAGGGGCGGAATGTCGTCGCCATCCGGCTCTCTCCTTCGGCTCAGTCTGCCTATTGTCGCATCGTTTCTACGGCGCAGACTCCTAGTACCTCTGCACAGTGGTTTTGATCGATTGGATTTGGCCGGTCAGCACAAGACGGGACACTCCATCAGAGTTCGGTGCAACCATGCCCATGCTGCCTGAACCGGTCAAAACCACTGTGCAGAGGTACTACAACCGCGATGCGTTTCCCGGAGAGCGTCCGGAGCGCATGGCGGACTTCTTCGACGTCCGGCGGTTTCCCGGCAGGAGGGCGCTGCAGAAGAGCCCCGAGGCGAATCTCGAGTGGGCGTTGATGTCCTACGGCGTGCCGCGCCAGGACCTCTACCCGCTGCTCAGCACGGAACGGGGGCTGCGGCTGGCGTTCGAGAGGCTGGACGGCATCAGGGACCACCTCGTCTGGTGGACGGATACGGCACAGCCGGTGGATTGGCTGGTCTCGGGAGAGGTGGTGCTCGCATCCCACTACAACGGGCGCCTGTTCGACGCGGCGGTGGTCCGGGGCCATCCCATCGAGATCATCTGGGATGCACAGATCTACGAGCTCGGCGTCTGGGGGGTTCCCAGGGGAGCCCCGCGCCTCGATGAAGCCCTGCGGTTCATCCGGTTCGCGACGGGGACCCGGCCGCTTGCGGATCAAGCGCGATACATCGCGTACGGTCCGGCCCGAAAATCATCGATGAAGCTCATCTCCGTCCACGCGCGGACGGGTGTGGACATGCGCCCCCACATGCCGACCTGGCCGGCGAACTTCAAGACCGCGGTCCTGAAGGACACCGAGTGGTATGCGAGTCTCCATGACCGCATCAAGGCGCGTTTCGATGCGTGGCTGGCCGAATGACGAATCGCCCCTCGAGGGGTCCGGACCGGCGCGTTGCGCGCGCTCGGCTATCCGTGCCCCGCGCCCATCGGGCGGGTCATGTCCCGGAGCCTGGAAGCTGTCGGTCCGCATCCGCTTGATACATGCACAGGTACGCCGCCTGCTCCGCAGCTCGGAGGACTGGGAAGAGGACGTTTGGGGGATGCCGCTCAGCGCGGCGCAGATGGCCTTCGCTTCGGCGGCTTTTTCCGCCCTGCTGCTGCAGAAGGCCGAGATGCTGGGGGTGCGTCCGGACGAGGCGGCACGGGACGGCTTCATCGGTATCTGGCGTTATACGGCATGGCTCTTCGGCGTCCCGGAGACGATGCTGTTCCGCGATTACGACGAGGCGATGGAGCTGTGCCGGACGGCGTTCGTCTGCGAGCCGCCGCCCGCCGAGGAATCCATCATCATGGCGAACGGCCTGATCAACTCCGCGCCCCTGATCGTCGGCGCCGAAGGTCCGGCGCGGCGGGCTTTCGTGAACTTCGTCTACCGCGTCTCCCGCGCCCTCATCGGCGACGAGCTGGCCGACCGGTTCAGGTTTCCCCGGCAATGGACCGCCGGCCTCCTGCCCCTGATGCGATGGCAGCGCCGGCTCCGGAAGCTCCAGGACCGGCTGGCGCCGGGTCGCGCCCATGCCCGTCACGCCAGGAACTTCACCACCCTGCTGGAACGCTCCCTCCTCGACGACATGGGCATCAGCTACCGCCTGCCCGATCGGATCGACGCCGATACGGCGACCCCCTGGTGAGGCCGGGCCGAGGTCCGGCAGTCTCCAGGCCGTCCTCGATTCATGCAACGATTGGGGAAATCGTTTCCCGGAGACGGGATCCACGCTCCATGACCAGATTCCATGACCTGGACGTGTTGCGGGCCTTTGCCATGTTTCTGGGCGTACTGCTGCATGGCGCCCTGTTCCTGATGCCCTCGAAGTGCTGGCCGGTACAGATCGGATACGCGGACACCACCGACGTCGCCGCCAATCCTTACGTCTACGTCCTGCTGTTCATTCACGGGTTCCGGATGCCGGTGTTCTTCATGCTCAGCGGCTTCTTCACCGCAATGCTGTGGCAGCGGCGGGGGCTGAAGGCGTTGGGCGGGCACCGCCTCCGGCGGGTCGGCCTGCCCCTGCTGGTGTGCATGTTCACCGTCATCCCGGCCACCCACTGGATGTACACCTTCGCCGCCGAGCATACCGGGAAGGAGCTCTCCGGCTGGTGCACCGGGGCCACCGGGCCTCTGCCGGACTGGATGGGCGGGTTCTACCACCTCTGGTTTCTCTGGTACCTGCTGCTGATGGCGGCGGCGTTCACCGCCATCGCCGGGCTGGGCTTGCAGTTCCGCCATGCCCTGTGGTGGCTGCTCGTTCCGCTGACCCTGGCGCCCCAGTACTTCATGCGGGACATCTTCGGCGCCGACACACCCTTCGGCGTGCTGCCCGATCCTTCCGTGTTCGGGTACTACGGCACCTTCTTCCTGTTCGGCGTCTTCTTCTACCGGCGCAACGTTCCGGTGCGCCGGCGGTGGACCGCCGCCCTGCTGCCGGCCTTGCTGATCTTCCCGCCGGGCCTGGCCTTCGCCTACCCCGAATCCTTCGGCCTGGATGCGGCGGCGGCATGGGTGAACGGCGTATCCTCGCTGTTGCAGGTCGCTTTTTCCTGGCTGATGTGCTTCGGCCTGATGGGGCTGTTCCGCTGGGTCGTGTCGCAGGAGCGGGCCTGGATGCGCTACCTGTCCGACGCCTCCTACTGGATCTACCTGTGGCACGTCCCCCTGGTCATCGCCGGGCAGTGGCTGATCGCGGACTGGCCCGTCAGCGCGCATCTGAAGTATCCGCTGATCTGCCTGGGCGTCCCCGCCTTCCTGCTGGTGGCGTACCGGTACGGCGTGCGCCATACCGTCATCGGAACCATGCTGAACGGCCCGCGCCACCGTGCCCGCCCGGTGTCGGAAAGGGTGGCGCCATGTTGAGTTCACCATGTTGAACCCGGCGGCCTCGTCCGCATCCATCCCACCGGTGATCGTGCTGAACACCGGACGGTGCGGCTCGACGATGCTGTCGGACATCCTGAACCGCCATCCGCGCGTCCTCAGCCTGTCCGAGCTCTTCAGCTCCGTCGGGATGGGGGCCTTCCGCTTCCGCCGCGTCACCGGCCGCCGGATGTGGGATTCGTACAGCCGGCAGTCCGCCCGAAGCCGGCTGCTCCTGCGCGGGGATTCCGACGAGGTGCTCTACCCGCTGGACGACCCCCGCGCCCGCTTCGGCCGGCGTGACGTGCCGCCCATCATGGGGGTTGCGCTGCCGCATCTCGGCCAACGGGCCGAGGCGTTGTTCGACGAGCTGGAGCCGGTGGTCCTGGGCCAGCCCCGGCAGCCGCCTGCCGCCCACTTCCGGCACCTGTTCGAGTGGCTGTGCCGGCGCCTGGACCGAAGCGTCTGGGTCGAACGCTCCGGGGGGTCGCTGATGTTCGGCTACCGGCTGGTCGATGAGTTTCCCGACGCGCGGATCATCCACATCTACCGCGACGGGCGGGATACGGCCCTCTCCATGAGCCGCCATTACGTCTTCCGCACCGTGGTGGCCACCATCCTGGCGCTCCGGCGCTGGGGCATCGACGTCAACGGCTCGATGGCCCGGGGCAGGCGCTGGGACAACGCCGGCCTGTGGCTGGAGGCGCTGACCAGCCGGTTCTCCAACCCCGACCGGCTGCCCTACGACGAGCTCGCCCTGTCGGACTTCGCCGCGTTCTGGTGCGCGCTGATCGAGCGGGCCCACCGGATGTTCGGCCACTTCCCGCCCGAGCGCCTGCTGAGCGTGCGCTTCGAAGACGTACTGGCCGATCCGGAAGCCTGGACGAGGCGCATCGTCCGGTTCATCTCCCCCGATCTCGAAGACGAGGCCTGGCTGCGCGAAGCGGCCCGGATCCCGCGGCCCGTGCCGTCCCGTTTCAAGCAACTGGGGACCGAAGAACAGGCGCTGCTGACCGAGGGATGCCGCCCCGGACTGGAACGTCTCGGCTACCCGCTCTGACGAACGTTCTGCGCCGGAAAGCCAGCGCAGCCCGCAACCCGAGTCTTCGTTGCATGAGAGCGGTGCTTTCGATGGCCACGCAGCGCGGCGCCGAGCTGGACCTGATGCTGTTGCGGCGGGGAAGGCGCTGGGGCTTCGAGTTCAAATGCACCGACGCCCCGCGCACCACCAGGTCCATGCACGTGGTCATCGAGGATCTGGGGCTTTCGCACTTGTGGGTCCTGTATCCCGGGGATCGGGAGTATCCGCTCACCGACACCGTCACCGCCCTGCCGCTGAAGAACATCCACGACCTCGATCTGCGGCCGGCGCCGTGAAGACCGCCACCGGACACACCCTCGAGCTCTGTCCCGAAAGACCCGGAATTCCAGGGCTCGGCGTTCTCCGTCCTCGCCCGGGAGATCTTCGAGACCGTGCGGGCAAGGCGGGCGAGGTCCTCGCCGGACGCGGGCATTCGACCCGGGTGATCGTGCGCCGAGCGGAGCGGCCCTCTGGTATGGTCACGGCTCGCGAACCCGTGGAAGGAAGCCGGCAGCCATGCGCGAGCACGATCTCATCCTCCACAACGGCCACGTCCTGACCCTCGACGACGCCTCCCGGACGGCGGAGGCGATCGGGGTCACCGCGGGCGCCGTCTCCGCCCTCGGCTCTTCCTCCGAGGTGCTTGCCGGGCGCGGGCATTCGACGCGGATCATCGACCTCGAAGGCGCGACGGTGTGCCCGGGCTTCTACGATTCGCACGCGCACATGGACCGCGAGGGGCTGAAGGCCCGCGGCGGATTCTCCCTCGCCGGACGCCATTCGGTCAGGGACGTCGTCGAGGGGGTGCGCCTCGGGGTCGAGCGGACCCCGCCCGGAGAGTGGGCGGTGTTCATGCCCATGGGCACGCCGAAGCTCGACTACGTCAGCCGGCCCGACCAGCTCGCGGAGGGGCGCTTCCCCACCCGCCACGACCTCGACGCGGTCTCCCCCGACCACCCGGTCTACATCCGCGTGCCCTGGGGCTGGTGGGTGCACAAGCCCTTCGTCTGCGTCGCCAACTCCCGGGCCCTGGAACTCGCCGGCATCGGGCCGGACACGAAGGCGCCCTACAACGTCGAGATCCTGCGCGAGGGCAACGGCGAGCCCACCGGGGTGTTCCTCGACCGCTCCTACGCGCCCGTCGTCGAGTACACCCTGTTTCGCTGCGTCCCGCGCATCACCTACGAGGACCGGGTGGCGGGATGCCGGCTCGGCGCGGCGGCGTACGCGGCGGCGGGCACCACCAGCATCTACGAGGGGCACGGCCTCACGCCCGCGATCCTCGACGCCTACCGGCGCGTCCACGAAGACGGCGACCTCCGGGTCCGCGCGCATCTCCCGCTGAGCGTGCCCGGTGCGTCGGTGGACGACCGCCGCCTCGCCCAAGTGGTCGACGAATGGGCCACGCGCCTCGGCCACGGCGGGAGCGGCGACGACATGCTCCGGTTCGAGGGGATCTGCGTCGACGTGGCCAACGAGAAGACTGCCGCGATCATCGGCGAGGACTATCCCTACGAGGCGTGGGCGGGGCATTTCTACCATTCGCTCACCCATGAGCGCTTCGTGAGGATCGGCCTCCACGCGGCGCGGCTCGGCATCCGCTTCAGTTGCCTCATCTGCTACGACCTCGAACGGGTGCTGCGGGCCTACGAGGCCATCCACGCGGTGGTGCCGATCCACGACCGGCGCTGGGTGATGGTCCACGTCATCGAGGCCGGCGACGACCAGATCGCGCGTATGAAGCGGCTCGGGGTCGTCGCCACGGTGACGCCCAACTTCATGTACATGGCGAGCGATCGCTTCAACCTCCAGGAGATCGGCGAGCGGGCGATGCCGATCCGCCGGCTGCTCGACGCGGGGGTTCCGGTGTCGCTGTCGTCGGACAACGTTCCCTATTCGATGCTGTGGACGATGTGGGAGGCGCTGGCACGCTGGGACGCGGACAGCGGGCGGAGGCTGGGCGAGAGCCGGCTCGGACGGGAGGAGGCGCTCCGGCTGATCACCCGCACCGGCCCGCTGATCACGTTCGAGGAGGATCGCAAGGGAACGCTGGAGCCCGGCAAGTTTGCGGACCTGGTGGTGCTCGACACCGACCCGCTCACCTGCGAGGAAGACCGGCTCAAGGAGATCCGCGTCGAGCGGACCTTCGTGGGCGGGCGGGAGACGTTCGGCCCCGGCATGGACGACGTCGGCCCGGTGGACGGAACTCCGCTCGGGGGCTGAGGATGGACAAGAGTGATACCGGAAATCGACGACGAGCCCCGACACCCACGCCCGGCTCGCCAGCTTCATCTGGAGCATCTCTGCCGGCGGCGGTCAACGAGGGGCCTTCGGAGGCACCGGTGGTGGCCCTGTTGGGCGCCCGGCAGGTCAGTATTTTCCAATACGAGGATGAACCTGAAGGAGAGAGGGAGAAGGAGCGGCAGGCGGAGTCGGGAAGTGTGTGACCGGTGGAAAGCAACCCGCCGGGACCGGCACAATCGGAAGGAGACGGAGGGACCGCCGAGGATCCGCATTGAGCCCCGAAACCCACTCCCGGCTCGCCGGCTTCATCTGGAGCATCTGCAACCTGCTCCGCGGGCCGTACAAGCGCAACGAGTACCGCAAGGTCATCCTGCCGATGACGGTGCTGCGGCGCTTCGACTGCCTGCTCGCCCCCACCAGGGCGCGGGTGCTCGCGCGGCACGCGAAGATCGAATCGAAGCCGGAGACCGTCGTCCGGAGCGTGCTGCGCAAGGTCACCGGGCGCCCCTTCTACAACCTCTCGAAGCTCGACCTGCCCAGGCTCCTGGACGACCCGAACCGGCTCGCCCCCAACCTCAACGCCTGGGTCAACGGATTCTCCCCCAACGTGCGCGAGATCATGGAGCGCTTCGCCTTCGACCGGCAGATCGCGCGCATGGCGGAGAAGAACCTGCTCTACGAGGTGGTGAAGCGCTTCGCCGGGGTCGACCTCTCGCCGGAGCGGGTGGACAACGCCCAGATGGGCTACGTCTTCGAGGAGCTCATCCGCATCGGGGCGGAGCAGTCCAACGAGGAGGCCGGGGAGCACTTCACGCCGCGCGAGGTGATCAAGCTGATGGTCAACCTGCTGCTGGCGCCCGAACGGGACCTGCGCAAGAGCCACGTCGTCAAGACCCTCTACGATCCGGCCTGCGGCACCGGCGGCATGCTGTCGGTGGCCGAGAAGTACATCCACACCCTCAACGCGGAAGCGAACCTCCACCTCTTCGGGCAGGACTGGAACGACGAGGCATGGGCGGTGTGCAAGTCCGACATGCTCATCAAGGGCGAGGACGACGACAACATCCGCCTCGGGGACACCTTCACGCGGGACGCCTTCGAGTACGACGACCGGGGCGGGAAGTGGACCTTCGACTACATGCTCGCCAATCCCCCCTTCGGCGTGGAGTGGAGGCAGCAGCGCGGCCACGTCCAACGGGAGGCCGAAACGCTCGGCGACAGCGGCCGTTTCGGCGCCGGCCTGCCGCGCATCAACGACGGCTCGCTGCTCTTCCTCCAGCACATGCTCTCGAAGATGCGCGCGCCGAAGGACGGCGGCAGCCGCATCGCCGTCGTGTTCAACGGCTCGCCGCTGTTCACCGGCGACGCGGGCAGCGGCGAGAGCGACATCCGCCGGTGGATCATCGAGAACGACTGGCTGGAGGCCGTCGTCGCGCTGCCCGACCAGCTCTTCTACAACACCGGCATCGCGACCTATGTGTGGGTGCTCACCAACCGCAAGCAGCACCGGCGCAAGGGCAAGGTCCAGCTCATCGACGCCCGCCGCTTCTTCGTGAAGATGCCGAAGAGCCTCGGCAACAAGCGCAACAAGCTCGGCGACCCCGCGGACCGGCGGGGCGAGCCCGACCAGATCGGGGACCTCACCCGCATCTTCGGCCGCTTCAGGGACGGCGAGACCCGGACCTTCACCGAGGACGATCCGATCACCGGGGAGCCGGTCGAGCGGGAGCGCGTGGTCGGCAAGGTGTTCGACAACGCCGACTTCGGCTTCCGCAAGATCACCATCGAGCGCCCGTTGCGCCTCGACTTCGCGGCGACCCCGGGGCGGCTCGCCCGCCTGGAGGTCCAGCGGGGATTCGTGAACCTCGCGGCCAGCGGCAGGAAGAACGAGAAGGCGCGGCTCGCCGAGATCGAGGCCGGCAAGCGCCGGCAGGAGGCGATCCGCGGGCTGCTGGCGGACTTCGTGGACGTGTACGGCGCGGTGACCTGGAACGACCGCGAGGCGTTCCTGACCGCCCTGCGCGAGCTCGGCCACGCCGCCGGCGTCCGCCTCGACGCCTCCGAGCGCAAGGCGGTGCTGGCAGCGCTCGGCGAACGTGACGAAAACGCCGAGGTATGCCGCGACCGGCACGGCGACCCGGAGCCCGACCCCGAATTGCGCGATACCGAGAGCGTCCCGCTCAAGGAGGACGTCGGCGAATACTTCCGCCGCGAAGTGCTGCCCCATGTCCCCGACGCCTGGATCGACGAGGGCAAGACCAGGATCGGCTACGAGATCCCCTTCAACCGCCACTTCTACCGGTATGAGCCGCCACGGCCGTTGGAGGCAATCGAAGCGGACATCAAGGCGCTGGGGGCCGAGATTACGGAGCTTCTTGGTGAGGTCGCGTCTGTGAATCTGCCACCCTATCCGAGATACAGGTCTTCCGGTATCGAGTGGCTCGGAGACGTGCCGGAGCACTGGGAAGGGCGGCGACTCAAGTATTCCGCTTCTATCAATGACGAAGCATTACCTGAAACCACCGACCCCGATCTGGAAATGACGTATGTGGACATCAGCAGCGTGAATGCGGTGAAAGGAATTTCCTCCACAACAAAAGTGTCGTTCGAGGACGCCCCGAGCAGAGCACGGCGAATCGTTCGTGATGGAGACACGATCGTATCCACCGTGCGGACATATCTTCGGGCGATTGCCGCAATCCAAAAGCCGATCCCGAACACCGTTGTTTCCACGGGTTTTGCGGTTGTACGTCCGCGCTCCATTTGTGCCCCATTCATGTCCTACGCCTTGCACGAATCAGGATTCATCGAAGCAATCATGGCTCGATCCGTCGGCGTAAGCTACCCTGCCATAAACGCATCCGAAATTGGAATGCTGCCAATTACATTACCCAAGGTCTCCGAACAGCACGCCATCTCCGATTTTCTCGATCGAGAAACGAAGAAGCTCGACAGCTTGATCACCAAGATAGAGACTGCCACCGAGTGCCTACAGGAATACCGCGCTGCTCTCATTACCGCTGCCGTAACCGGTAAGGTCAACTTGCGACCAATTGGCTCTTCGGAAAAAAAGTTGCCAATAAACGCCACCTCTCGACGGAGGGATTGACGTGATCACGAAACACTATCACTTCCGCCTCAGCGGCCTTCGAGAGGCCGAAGGACAGATCAAGGCAACGAGCCTCCAGCGCATCGTCGATGCCCTCCTCAAGGCGACGGAGCGAGCGACCCGTCTGTTGGCTACCGGAAAAGGAAGCGGAAGAGGACAGAAACCCCGCTGGCTCAAGAATGCCACCGACTTCACGATCATCGGGTTGAAACCGGGCTCCACAATTCTCGACATAGAGGCTCCCACGCTCCGGGAGACCGCTTGCGAAGTGTTCAGCCTTCAAGAATTCCGGCCCGGGCAGACGGCGAGTAATCGAGCATCGCTCGACGATACCCCGCTCGACCTCGTCTCTCTGGCAATCCGGGAGGCACAAGAGAATGAGCCTCCGGGCGACCGTTTCGATAGCTCCGTTCTCGAAGCCATTCTCGATTTTAGAAAAATCACTGGAAATTCCGGCATCTGCTACGAACTGATCTCCCAGGACTCGGAGCATGGGAATTTTGTGCTGGACGATTCTTCATGCGCGCGGATCGAGGCTCGATTGAAGGAGATTCCGACCCCGAGAGCCTTCATCGTGAGCGGCAGACTCGACAAGATCGAACACGACGCCGGACGATTTCGCCTCCTGGTGAATCAGGATTCATCGCTTCTTGGACGATTGGACCCCGACTCGCTCGACGTGGAAGCTCTGCGCCCCTTGTGGGGCAGGCAGACCACCGTCGAGGGCATGGTGCACTTCAAGGCGAATGGTCAGCCACGTCTGATCGAGGCTCGGCGAATCAACAGCCACGCCGCAAAAGATGCCATCTTCGAGGAAATGCCGGTAGCAGAGATTCCCGGATCGCGAGGCATGACCCTGGATCACGAAAAACAAGTCCGATCCTTCGATCCGATGGAGCTGTGGGGCACTTGGCCGGGCGATGAATCCATCGAGGAACTCCTGGCCGATCTCGATTGATACGCCAAATGATGAAACTCTTCCTCCTGGATACAGGGGTGATGCTCGGTTTTGTCCGGGGAGCACCCTGGGCCATCACGGTTCATGCAGAGCACGACCTCGGGAATCCGGAAACAATAGCCATGACGTCCGTCATCTGCCAAGGCGAACTACTCGCGCTCTCGGAAAAGAGAGGCTGGGGAGAGGAAAATCGGACCAAGCTGGCGAAAACCCTGAACGGGGTGCCAACGCTCGACATCAACAAACCGCCGATCCTGAAAGCCTATGCCCTGATTGATGCCTGGACTCACGGAAAACCTGTCACCTCTCCCCGGAACGCCCTTCCGCCGAAACCGGCCAGATCAATGGGTAAAAACGATCTCTGGATCGCCGCCACGGCGCATGCGAGTGACGCAATACTTATGACTACGGACACGGATTTCGATCATCTGGATGGTGTGTGGTTCAAACGTATCCATATCAATCCACGTTGAGAATTTGACACATGAATATAGGATCTGATTTGTCTTCCGGAGATGGATGGGATGGGTATTGACAAGACGTTATCGACGGGAAGTCGATCAGTGTACGGCCGCTGATTCCATAGGAGTCGATGTCGCGCGTAAATCTGGAGGAAGTCATGCTTGAATTCCTGAAACTTGATAACGTAGGGCCTGCGTCCAGTATGGAACTCGAGCTCGCGCCCCGGATGAATCTCCTCACCGGAGACAACGGGCTCGGAAAGAGTTTTCTTCTGGATGTGGCGTGGTGGGCATTAACCGGGCGTTGGCCATGGGAAGTCAACAGACTCATGACTTGTGGCTTTCCGGCCCGCCCTCGTGATCGAGATAAACTCGCGACTATCGATTTGCAATTTTACTCGAAGAATCAATCTATTCGGTGGCAAGCAGAGTACATACGCGCCGATGAATCATGGCATGATATGTCGCATCGGCCCTCGCCTCACAGCCTCGTCATCTATGCGCACGCGGATGGTTCATTTTCCGTCTGGGATCCTGCCAGAAATCATCGTAGAGCATGGGGGAGTATGATAATTCAGGAGAAAGAATCTGCATACGTATTTACTGAATCTGAAGTATGGGATGGTCTTCGAGATCAGGTGGACGACCGAGCGATTCCTGTTTGTAATGGGTTATTGTACGACTGGTCCGCGTGGCTCCGAGCGAGAGACGACGCAAATGCGAAAATTATGGCTTCAGCATTGAGGGCACTGTCACCAGGACAGGACAGGGGTGAAATTATCGATCCAGGGCGACTCATGCGTTTATCGATCAACGACGCCCGCGACATACCGTCTATCAATACGAGTTATGCTGGATTGGTGCCGATTCTGCACGCTTCATCCGGTGTTCGCCGCGTGTGTACACTCGCATATATGCTTGTCTGGACCTGGAGCGAGCATCGGATTGCGGCCGAACTGCTCGGAGAGGAAACTTCTCGACGGATCATTATGTTGTTCGACGAGGTGGAGAGCCATCTACATCCTCGATGGCAAAGATCGATCCTCACGGCCCTGCTGAATATCGGCAACGAACTTCAGGATGACATGGAGCTTCAGCTTGTCGTCACCACCCACTCCCCGTTGGTCCTGGCATCCGCCGAAGCGTGGTTCGATCCGGAGCTGGACGCATGGTTCGACCTCGATCTCGAAGGCGATCCTCCACAGGCGCGGTTGCACCGGCGGCCATACACGCCGCGCGGCACTGCCGGCGCCTGGCTGACGAGCGAGGCGTTCGACTTGGCGACGGATCGGGGCAGCGTCGAAGCGGAGCGGGCGGTCTTGCGCGCAAGGGCGCTTCTCCGAGAGCCCGATTCGCCACTCGACGAGGTGATGCAGGCCCACGAAGCACTTCGCGCGGTGCTGCCGGACGTCGATCGGTTCTGGGTGCGATGGAACGCATTCGTGGAGCGCCGCGGGGGAACTCCATGATTCCCGTCACCCCGGCGCCGGAACCCCCGGCTTTCGACAGGAAGGTAAGACAGCCCGGCTTGCGCGCCATCGCCGAACTCGCCGGGAAGCAACCGGACCCGCCGCGCACCGCCGGCCAACCTTATGCTGCGGTCGCGGCGTCGAGAGGCGAGATTCCTGCCGGCAAGTTCCCTCCGTACTGGCGTGAGGTGCTGGACGACTTGATGGAGAGCTACCACCAGATCTGCGCGTACCTGTGTATTCATATCAATCGCGTCACGGGGGCGCCCAGCGTTGATCATGCGATCCCCAAATCCATGAGATGGGATCAAGTCTACGAATGGAGCAACTACCGGTTGGCGTGCTCGTGTATGAATGCCCGGAAGGGGGCCGTCGCCGATGTTCTGGATCCCTTTGAAATCGAGGAAGGCTGGTTCGCACTGGAGTTGGTCGGTTTCCAGGTACTACCCGGCGACGGACTGTCCGATGAGGTCACCGGAGCAGTGGCGAACACCATCGAACGTCTGCGACTCAACGACTTCGCCTGCTGCGGGGTTCGCGAGGAGTACGCAGAGAGATATTGGAACGGAGTGTTTCCGTTCGACCACCTGATGCAACAGGCGCCGTTCGTAGCAAGGGAGCTGCAACGCCAACATCTCACGCTGCCGAACCGTAACGTGGAACCTTGGAGGACACCATGATACACACGACATTCGATGAATTCATAGCCGAGCAAACGGCCAAATCCGACGAACCGGGAATCGATCGAAACAAGGAGATCAAGGAATGGGAACAGCAATTGAACCGGTTCTACCAGATGGTAGAAAGTTTTCTGTATTCCTACATAAAGGAAGGAAAGGTGCAGTGCCATTACGGCAAGAAACAGTTGCACGAACGACTCCTCGGCAGCTATCAAGCAAGATCTCTCGTTCTGAAGATCGGTCACAACGAGATTGATTTCAATCCTGTCGGGACGTTTCTGATCGGAGCCAAGGGACGAGTGGATATGACCGGAAACTATGGAACCGTCAAATTCGTCCTTGTCCCTCGAGATTCTTCCGATCCGAAGATCAGCGTGAAGATATGGTCGGAAATGGAAGATCCACCACCGGAAGAGCATGTTGATCCGATTGCGCAGTGGGACTGGAAGATAGCAACACGTCCTCCGAACATCAAGTACGTGGAGCTCCAGGAGGAGTCTTTCAAGGATGCAATAATGGAAGTCTTGAATGTCTAAGCGCAAGCGGGTCGGTTTCTCCAGACAACATCTTGAGCTGGATGAAATCGGCCGACACCACCTGGACGTCGAGGCATCGATAAGAAGTTACTTCGTTTTCGGCAATATTCGTTCAGCGGCGCGTTTTGCCGGTTACACATCGGAGGAAATTCAACAAGAAATGAACTCCCTACTTGAGGAGCAGGATCGTGCTGCATCCATGAATCTGCTTGCGGCGCTGGAAGCGGCCTTTCGAGTGGATTTCTTGCAGCGCTGCTACAAGAAAGGGAAAGATCCTGTTTCGCGTGAATTCAGGAAATTGTATGCTTCGGAAGGCATATACGTCTCTCTGGAGGAGGATATTTTCCAGGTATGGAAGCAGAAATCATCAGTACCTTCAAGTGTCATTTCGCAGTTGAAAGGCGCCTTCAAATACCGTTACTGGTTGGCACATGGCAGATACTGGGTGCCAAAATTCAGACAATACGATTATCATGATATTTACACACTCGCAGAGGCGATATTTGATAGCTTCCCTTTCGAGGGAGCTTGATGCCATGGCTGCATGGTTTGTGATGAAACCGCTCGCCCTCTCCCTCACCGCCTCGTTTCAGCCTCCGGCCCCCGCTCCCGGCCCCTTCCCGCCCACCAGCCCGCCGAGGAAATCGGCGAATGGGTCGATCTCCTGGCGCACGCTCGCAGCTTCGAGAGCCGCCATGTATTCGTCGCGCCGCTCGACCGGGATGACGGTCCACGGCCAGCCGGCCGCCGCCAGCATCACGTTCATCAGGAACCGGCCGATGCGGCCGTTGCCGTCCGGGTAAGGATGGACGTAGACGAACAGGAAGTGCCCGAGCACGACACGAACGGAAGGCTCCGGCTCCTCGCGCAGAAGGTCGAAGAACGCCGGCATCGCGTCACGGACCGCGGGCGGACTCGGCGGCACATGCATCGAACGCTGGACGTAGACGGGGGTGTCGCGGTATCCGGCGCGGCGGACAGGCTGAATGCTCGCATCCCGTCCAGCTCCACGACGTCCTCGGCATCGGGCAGTGCGGCGCGAACTTCGAGCAGGGAGGTCCCGTGGAGCAAGGCGGTGACCCGGTTGCGTCCCTTGGGCGCGCGCACGAGAAGCTGGCTCGGAACGGTGCGGTTGCCCGCGTGAAGCGCGAGGGACTGTTCCGGCGACAGGCACCATCGCGCACCGAAGCGGCTGCGCAGGTACGCGGCGCAGAAGCTCCGGAACGAGGCGTACCACGCGGTGCCGTCGCCGGTGCTCCGATCCGGCGAGACGGTGACGTACCATCCCTTCATGACCGGTTGCAGGAAGCCGTGCCTGACGAGCCGCTCACGGTGCGTGCGCGGCAGGTCGGCGGCGCGGATGGCGATGACGCCACGCTCCTGGAGCAAGTGCAGGGCGTTCAGGGAACGGGCCAGTTTCTCCGAAGGCGCCGTCATCCCGTGGCTCCCGTTAGCTTATTGTGACGTACCGATATTAGCTTATTCGGCAGGGGAGCCAAGCGGGGCACGGTCAGCCCACTGACCTGCCTCACCAAAGCGGACAACTCATGTGCTACAAAACCGGACAGTTCTATTTGTTGCTAACAGCGGGCCGGTGAAGAACATTCATGATATGGAGCTGCGGCCGGCGCCATGAGCGCCGCGACTGAACCTGCCTCCGAGCACCGGACTTGCATCCCCGCACACGAACACCACGGATCCCCGAGATGAACTCCGCCACCGAACACGCCTTCGAGAGCCATGTGGAGGAAACCCTCCTCCGGCAAGGCGGCTGGCGGCGCATCCCCAACGCCGGGTGGGACGCCGAACGCGCCCTGTTCCCGGCACGGATCTGCGCCTTCCTCGAAGCGACACAGCCGAAGTTGTGGGCGCAGATGCGGGCGCTGCACGCCGCCGGGCTCGAAAGCCTGCTGGTGGACGCGCTGGCCAGGGAGCTCGACCTCAAGGGTACGCTGCACGTGCTGCGGCACGGCTTCAAGTTCTACGGCAAGACCTTCCGGATGGCGTGGTTCGAGCCCGCCCATGCGCTGAACGAAGAAGTGCTGGCGCTGTACGGAAAGAACGAGCTGACGATCACGCGGCAGGCGCCCTGCCATCCGAAGAGACGCGACACGGTGGATCTGCTGTTCGCGCTGAACGGGCTGCCGGTGGCGACTTGCGAGCTCAAGAACCCCGGCACCGGCCAGAGCTGGCGCCACGCGGTGCGCCAGTACCGGGAGGACCGCGACCCGCGCGCGCCGCTGTTCCGTTTCAAGACCCGGGCGCTGGTGCACTTCGCCGCGGACCCGGACGAGGTGCACATGAGCACCCGAATCGCCGGAGCGCAGACGCGCTTCCTGCCCTTCAACCGCGGCAGCCATCCGGGCGAGGTGCGCTGCGGCGCCGGCAATCCGCAGCACCCTTCCGGATACCGCACCGGCTATTTCTGGGAGGAGGTGCTGGAACGCGAACGCTTCCTCGACGTCCTCGGCCACTTCATGTTCGTCGAGACGAAGGACGAGAAGGTGGACGACGGCAAGGGCAGAGCGCGGCGGATCGCCAAGGAGACCCTGATCTTCCCCCGCTACCACCAGCTCGACGCGGTGCGGAAGCTCGTCGCCGCGGCGCGCGCAGAGGGCGCCGGCCGGAGCTACCTGATCCAGCACTCCGCGGGTAGCGGCAAGACCAACAGCATCTCCTGGCTGTCGCACCGGCTCGCGAGCCTCCACGACCACGAGGACCGCAAGGTCTTCGACTGCGTCGTGGTCGTCACCGACCGCCGCGTGCTGGACCGGCAGCTCCAGGACGCCATCTACCAGATTGAGCACGCCCAGGGCGTGGTCAAGGCTATCGACCGGGACAGCCGGCAGCTCGCCGCCGCACTGATCGACGGCACCCGGATCGTCGTCACCACGTTGCAGAAGTTCCCGTTCGTGCTGCGCGGGCTGCTGCACGCGGCGGGGGCGGAATCGCAGGAGACGGCGACGGCCGATGAGACGGCGCGGGCGAAGGCATGGGAGGCGGAGATCGCGAAGCGCCGGTACGCCGTGATCGTGGACGAGGCGCATTCCAGCCAGAGCGGGGAGACGGCGCGCGAGTTCAAGGCCATCCTCGGCGCGGGCGCGGGAACGGACTCGAACGCGAATCCGAACCCGGGTGCCGATGAAAGCGCAAATCCAGTCGCGGGCGCGGGTACGAACGCGAGCGTGGATCCGGGCGCGGACGAAGGCGCGGACCCGGGTACTGACGAAGGCGCAAACCTGGGCGCGAGCGCGGGCACGGACACGAGCACGGGCACGGGCACGGACGCGAGCATGGTTCCGGGCGCGCACCCGGACGGGGACGGGGGCGCGGACCCGAGCGCAGATTCGGACGCGCACCCGGATGGGGGCGCGGACCCGAGCGCAGATCCGGGCACGGATCCGGACGCCGGCGAGAACGCCGAAGACGGACAGGACTGGGAGGATCGCCTGAACCAGATCATGGCCTCGCGCGGCCGGCAGCCGAACCTGTCCTTCTTCGCCTTCACCGCCACCCCCAAGGGCAAGACGCTGGAGTTGTTCGGCCGTTCCGACGGCCGCAGCCGCTCCGACGAGCGCCGCTCCGACGAGCGCCGCCCCGACGAACGTCGCCCCGTCGAGCAACGTCCCGTCGAGCGCCGCCCCGTCGAGCGACGCTCCGATGAGCGAAGCACGCCGGAAGCGTTCCATCTCTACAGCATGAGGCAGGCGATCGAGGAAGGCTTCATCCTCGACGTATTGGCGAATTACACCACCTATGCCGCCTACTACGGCCTGCTCAAGAACGTCGAGGACGACCCGCGGCTACCCAGGAAGAAGGCCGCGCGGGCGCTGGCGAAGTTCGCGAGCCTGCATCCGCACAACGTCGAGCAGAAGACCGAGGTGATCGTCGAGCACTTCCGCCGCAACGTGATGCACCGGATCGGCGGACGCGCCAAGGCGATGGTGGTCACCCCTTCGCGGCTGCACGCGGTGCGCTACAAGCTCTCCTTCGAACGCTACCTGGCCGGGAACGGCTATACGGACGTTCGCCCGCTGGTCGCGTTCAGCGGCACCGTGCGCGACCCCGACACCGGCATCGAATACACGGAGCCCGGCATGAACAAGGACGTCGTGACCGGCCGGCCCATCGGCGAAGGGGCGCTGTCCGATCGTTTCGATTCACCGGATTACCAGGTGCTGCTGGTCGCCAACAAGTACCAGACCGGCTTCGACCAGCCGCTCCTGTGCGCGATGTACGTGGACAAGCGGCTGGACGGGGTGCAGGCGGTGCAGACGCTCTCGCGGCTGAACCGGACGGCCCCCGGCAAGGAGGCGCCGTTCGTGCTCGACTTCGTGAACGACGCGGAGGACGTCCGGCGGGCCTTCAAGCCCTACTACGACAAGACGGAGATGGCGGAGGCGTCGAAGCCCGAGATCCTGGAGGCGTTGAAGCACGCGCTCGACCAGACCCGGATCTACCATTGGAGCGAGGTCGAGGCGTTCGCCCGGGTGTTCTACAAGCCTCCCGAGCGCCAGCGCACCGCGGATCACGCGCACCTGCAACGCCGTCTCCAGCCGGCGGTGGATCGCTTCGCGGACGTCGAGGAAGACGACGAGCGCGAGAAGTTCCGGGAGAAGCTCTCCGGCTACGTGGGGATGTACGCCTACCTGAGCCAGATCCTTCCCTATACCGACCACGAACAGGAGATGCTCTACAGCTTCGGGCGCTTCCTCCTGCCCCACCTGCCGCTCGACCGCGACGACACGATGGTCGGGATACGCGACGAGGTGGCGCTCCAATACTACCGGCTGGATCGCGTGCACACGGGCGCCATCGGTGTAGCTGACGGCGAGCCGCAATACGTCAAGCCCCCGACCGAAACCGGCACCCGGAAGGCGCAGGACGAGCGGGCGCCCCTCTCGGAGATCATCGAGACCCTGAACGAGCGCTTCGGCACGCAGTTCACGGAGGAAGACCGGCTCTTCTTCGACCAGATCAAGGAAAGAGCCTGCAACAGCGATGCCGTGGTGCGCACCGCGCTCGCCAACCCCCTCGACCGGTTCGAGATGGGCGTTCGCGGCCTCATCGAGGACCTCATGATCGAACGCATGGGGGAGAACGACCGGATCGTGACGCGCTACCTGTCGGACAGGGAGTTCCAGGGCTCGGCGTTCCCCGTCCTCGCCCGGGAGATCTTCGAGACCGTGCGGGCAAGGCAGGCGAGGGACTCGCCGGACGCGGGCATTCGACGCGGGTGATCGGCGGCGTGGGCGACGTGAACCCGGAGGACGTGCGGCAGGCGATTGCCGACATGGGGCCGGCCCTCGGGAGGCCGAAGTATTACGAGCGTTGAACGTGCGCGCTTCTCAGCCGCGGATCAGCGCGTGGATCGACCGGTTGAGGGGCGTGCCGGCGGTCACCGCGCGTTCGAGCAGGGAGAAGTGGTTGACGCCCTCGACGATGACGCACTCGGCGTCGAGCCCGGCCGACGCGCACACCGCGGCGTAGGCGCGGGTCTGATCGATCCACCCCTGCGGCTCGCCGCCGCCGGCCGCGACCAGCGCCCGCGCATTGCCGCGGGGCGGGCGGGCGAGGCAATCGTGGCGTGCTGCAACCTCCGGCGCGATCCGTGCTTCCTCGTTGACGCTGACCCGCAGGATCACCTCCGGCTCGTAGATCCCGGTCAGCCCGACCAGGCCGCGGATCGGGCCGGCCGGCAGATCGTGCCTCGACCAGTCGTTGATCAGCATCGAGGCGGCGAGGTGGGCGCCGGCCGAATGGCCGACCAGGAAGAGGCGCGCGGGGTCCGCGCCCCATTCGCGCGCGTTGCCGTGGCAGTACAGCACCGCGCGCTCGATCTCCTCGACCATCGTGTCGAGGGTCACGCTCGGGCAGAGATCGTAGTTGACGTTGGCCAGCACCGCGCCGGCTTCGGTGAAGGTGGGCACGACGAAGCTGTGGTCGGACTTGTCGAGTCCACGCCAGTAGCCGCCGTGGATGAAGACGACGAGCGTGCCGTTCGGGGCGCCGTAAGGAAGATGGAGATCGAGCGTTTCCTTCTCCCCCTTGCCGTAGCGCAGGTC
The DNA here is from genome assembly GCA_965204915.1 of Gammaproteobacteria bacterium. GTDB lineage: Bacteria > Pseudomonadota > Gammaproteobacteria > HK1 > HK1 > HK1. The sequence goes on from OZ242023.1 coordinate 3,645,776, forward strand.
GTAACGGCCGCGGATCTCGTTGCGCGTCTCTGCGGATTTGCGCGCGTATTCGTCCAGGAGGGCTTGCGGATCGGGCACGGTGTTGCGGGGGTTGAAGTGCCGCTCGACGACGACGTCGGGCAGGTTTCGCCAGTCGAAGGTCATGGATGTATTCCTCGAAGTGCCGTGGCGGGGCGGGAAGCGCCGGGATCCGGGATGAGCGTACAACGAATGACGCCGGGGGCGGGCAGGTCCGCGTGATCGACTTCGACGACCGGCAGGCTGGCGATCGGCAGTCCGATGACCGGCAGGCCAACGGTCGGCGGTCCAGTAACCGGCCGGCCAACGGCCAGCAGGCCGACGACCGGCAGGCCAATGGTCGTCAACCCGACCACCGGCAGACCAACGACCGGCAATCCGATGACGGGCAGGTCAACGACTGGCTCGCGATCAACCAGTTCACCGTCGTGGAGAACCGGCGCGAGCGCCGTCCCGACGTGGTGCTGTTCGTCAACGGCCTGCCGCTGGCCGTCATCGAACTCAAGAACCCGGCCGACGAGAGCGCCACCCTCTGGTCGGCGCATCGGCAGTTGCAGACCTGCAAGGCGGAGATCCCCTCACTGTTCGCCTTCAACGCCGCGCTCATCGTATCGGACGGGCTCGAAGCCCGGATCGGCACGCTGACCGCCGGGCGGGAGTGGTTCAAGCCCTGGCGCACGATCACCGGCGAGGCGCTGGCCGACCCGCACCTCCCGCAGCTACAGGTGATGCTCGAAGGCGTTTGCGCGCCGCGACGCTTCCTGGCTCTCGTCCGCGACTTCATCGTGTTCGAGGACGGCCGCGGCAGTGACGGCGGCAGCGGCGGCAATGACGGTAGCGGCGGTGGCGGAAGCAGTGGCAGTGACGGCAGCAGCGGCGGTAGCGACAGTGAAGCAAGCGGCAGCAGTGACGGCGGTAGCGGTGGCGTAGCAGGCGGAGGCAATGACGGAAGCGGCGGTAGCGACAGTGAAGCAAGCGACAGCAGTGACGGCAGCAGCGGCGGTAGCGACAGTGGAGCAAGCCGCGGCGGCAACGAAGGCAGCACCGCCGGACTGGCCAAGAAGATGGCCGGCTACCACCAGTTCCACGCGGTCGAGACGGCGGTGGCCGAGACCCTGCGCGCGGCGAAGCTGCAACGGCAACGGGCGGCGCGGGAGGTTGCCGAGGAGACGGGCCGCTACGAGTCCGGCCGCAACCCCGGCGGCGTACCGGGCGACCGGCGCATCGGTGTGGTCTGGCATACCCAGGGCTCGGGCAAGAGCCTGACCATGGCCTTCTACGCCGGGCGCATCGTGCGCGAGCCGGCGATGGAGAACCCCACCGTCGTCGTGCTCACCGACCGCAACGACCTCGACGACCAGCTCTTCGCCACCTTCGCGCGCTGCGCCGACCTGCTGCGCCAGCCCCCGGTGCAGGCGGCGAGCCGGGCGGACCTGCGCGCCCGGCTCGCGGTGGAGTCCGGCGGCGTGGTGTTCACCACCATCCAGAAGTTCTTCCCGGAGGAAAAGGATGATCGGCATCCGCTGGCCGGAGCACCCGCGCTTCCGCGCAGCGGAATCGCCAAGCAACCGCGCCAGCGGTCGCCGCTTGCGCGCAACAAGCCCGTTCCTCGCCCGTCTGCGCCGCTGGCCGGAGCACCCGCGCTTCCGCATAGCGGAATCGCCGAGCAACCGCGCCAGCGATCGCCGCTCTCCGCCCGGCGCAACGTCGTGGTGATCGCCGACGAGGCGCACCGCAGCCAGTACGACTTCATCGACGGCTACGCCCGCCACATGCGCGACGCCCTGCCCAACGCCTCGTTCATCGGCTTCACCGGCACCCCGATCGAACTCGAAGACGCCAGCACCCGCGCCGTGTTCGGCGACCACATCAGCGTCTACGACGTCCGGCGCGCGGTCGAGGACGGGGCGACGGTGCCCATCTACTACGAGAGCCGCCTCGCCCGGCTCACCCTCGACGAGCGCGAGCGGCCGAACATCGACCCCGGCTTCGAGGAGGCCACCGAGGGCGAGGAGATCGAGCGCCGCGAAAGGCTCAAGACCCGGTGGGCGCAGCTCGAAGCCGTCGTGGGCGCCTCGAAACGGCTGGCGCTCGTGGCCCGCGACGTCGTGGACCACTTCGAGAAACGCCTGGAAGCCATGCACGGCAAGGCGATGGTGGTGTGCATGAGCCGGCGCATCTGCATCGACCTCTACCGCGAGCTCGTGCGCCTGCGCCCGGAGTGGCACGGGGACGGCGACGACGCCGGCGCGTGCAAGGTGGTGATGACCGGGGCCGCCTCCGACCCGCCCGACTGGCAGCCGCACATCCGCAACAAGGCGCGGCGCGAAGCGCTGGCGAAGCGGTTTCGCGACCCCGCGGATCCCTTGCGCGTCGTCCTGGTGCGCGACATGTGGCTCACCGGCTTCGACGCGCCGAGCCTGCACACCATGTACGTGGACAAGCCGATGCGCGGCCACGGGCTGATGCAGGCCATCGCGCGGGTCAACCGGGTGTTCGGGGACAAGCCCGGCGGCCTCGTGGTCGATTACCTGGGTCTCGCCCACGAACTGAAGCGGGCGCTGGCGACCTACACCGGGAGCGGCGGCACGGGGCGGGCCGCGCTCGACCAGGGGGAGGCGGTGGCCGCGATGCGGGAGAAGTACGAGATCTGCTGCGGCCTGTTCCACGGCTTCGACCGGAGCGCATGGAGCGACGGCACGCCGGCGCAGCGGCTCGGCCTGCTGCCCGCCGCGCAGGAGCACGTTCTTGCCCAGGAGGACGGCAAGGAACGCTGCCTGCTGGCGGTGCGGGACCTCTCCCGGGCCTTCGCGCTGGCCGTGCCGCACGAGGAGGCGCTCCGCATCCGCGACGAGGTGTCGTTCTTCCAGGCGGTGCGGGCGGCGCTGGCCAAGCGCGCCGGCGCCGAGGCGCGCTCGGAGGAAGCGCTCGACCACGCCGTGCGCCGGATCGTCTCGCGCGCGGTGGCCCCGGACGGGGTGATGGATGTCTTCGCCGCGGCCGGGCTGGCGAAGCCGGACCTCTCGATCCTCTCCGACGAGTTCCTGGCCGAGGTGCGGGACATGCCGCAACGCAACCTCGCGGTCGAGCTGCTGCGCAAGCTGCTGAAGGGCGAGCTCGCGGCCCGCCGGCGGAAGAACGTCGTCCAGGCCCGTTCGTTCGCCGGGATGCTGGAACAGACCATTCGCCGCTACCGGAGCCGCGCCGTCGAGGCCGCGCAGGTGATCGAGGAGCTGATCGGCCTGGCCCGGGAGATGCGCGCGGCGAACGCCCGCGGCGAGGCCCTGGGGCTGTCGGAGGACGAGCTCGCCTTCTACGACGCGCTCGGGGTCAACGACAGCGCGGTGCGGGTGCTGGGCGACGAGACGTTGCGCGGCATCGCCCGCGAACTGGTGGAGACCGTGCGGGCCAACGTGACCATCGACTGGACGCTGCGCGAGAACGTGCGCGCCCATCTGCGCCGGCTGGTGCGGCGCGTGCTGCGCCGGCACGGCTACCCGCCGGACAGGCAGGAATCGGCGACCCGCACGGTGCTGGAGCAGGCGGAGGCGCTGTCCGCGGGATGGGCGGTTTGAGCTTGTAGCGGTGGTGAGCGCGCCGGGCGCACCTGCGTGCCGACGCCGATCGAGCGGTATGACGGGCACGGGAGAAATGGGGAGAACAGGAGAGGCAAGCGCATGGCGCGGAAGAAGAAGCAAGGAAGAAAAGGCGGCGATGCGGGTCCGGTGGCCGGCAACGGCGCCACCACCGGCTACGAGGCCGAGCTCTGGGCCATGGCCGATGCGCTCCGCGGCTCGATGGACGCCGCCGAGTACAAGCACGTCGTGCTCGGCCTCATCTTCCTGAAGTACATCTCCGACGCCTTCGAGGAGCGCCACGCCGCGGTGCTTGCCGAATGGGGTGGGGAAGCGGCCGAGGACCGTGACGAGTACATCGCCGAGAACATCTTCTGGGTGCCGCCGGAGGCGCGCTGGGCGCACTTGAAGGCACGGGCGAGGCAGGCGGCCGTCGGCCGGCTCGTCGATGACGCGATGGCCGCGATCGAGCGCGACAACCCGACGCTCAAGGACGTGCTGCCCCGCGACTACGCCCGCCCCGACCTCGACAAGCAGCGGCTCGGCCAGTTGATCGACCTCATCAGCAACATCCGGGTGGGCAACGAGGACGCCCGCTCGCGGGACGTGCTCGGCCGGGTCTACGAGTACTTCCTCTCGCGCTTCGCGAGCGCGGAGGGCAAGAAGGGCGGCGAGTTCTACACCCCGCGCTGCGTGGTCAAGCTCCTGGTGGAGATGCTGGAGCCCTGGCGGGGGCGGGTCTACGACCCGTGCTGCGGCTCCTCGGGGATGTTCGTGCAGTCCATCGAGTTCATCCGCGCGCACGCCTGGCGATTCCCGCCGCGCGGGACCGCCGGCGTCCCCGGCCTGCGCGGCGACGGCGACGAGCGAGGAACGGCCCCGTTCCTTGCGAGCGGCAACGGCAGCCGGACGCGCGCCGACATTTCCATCTACGGCCAGGAATCGAATTACACGACTTGGCGGCTGGCGAAGATGAACCTCGCCATCCGCGGCATCGAGGGGCGGATCGCCCACGGCGACAGCTTCCACGACGACCGCCACCCGGACCTCAAGGCCGACTTCATCCTCGCCAACCCGCCCTTCAACGTCTCGGACTGGGGCGGCGAGCGGCTGGCCGAGGACCGGCGCTGGCGCCACGGCCCACCGCCGAAGGGCAACGCCAACTTCGCCTGGGTGCAACACATCGTCCACCATCTGGCGCCGGCCGGGGTCGCGGGCTTCGTGCTCGCCAACGGCTCCATGTCGTCGAGCCAGTCGGGCGAGGGCGCAATCCGCAAGAACCTGATCGAGGCGGATCTGGTGGACTGCATGGTGGCGTTGCCGGGGCAGCTCTTCTATTCGACGCAGATCCCCGCCTGCCTGTGGTTTCTCGCGCGCGACCGGAAGCAGGGTGGATGGTTCCAGGACCGGCGGGGCGGCGGTCTCGGAAGCGGCGGGAGCGGCGGGGCTGTGGGTGGCGGGGATGGTGACCGTAGCGGAGGTGGTGGCGGCAGCAGTGACGGTAGCGGCAGTGGCGGTGATGGGAGTGGTGGTGGCGATGGCGGCGGCCGGTTCCGCGACCGGCGCGGCGAGATCCTGTTCATCGACGCCCGCAAGCTGGGCCGGATGGTGGACCGCACCCATCGCGAGCTGACGGACGAGGACGTGGCCCGCATCGCCGGCGTCTACCATGCGTGGCGGCGGGAGGCGGCGAGCGGCGAGGAGGCAGGCGGCGGGTATGCGGACGTTCCCGGCTTCTGCCGGAGCGCGCCGCTCGACGAGGTGCGCCGGCACGGCCACGTGCTGACCCCCGGCCGCTACGTGGGCGCGGAGCCGCGGGAGGACGACGGCGAGCCCTTCGAGACGAAGATGACGCGGCTCGTCGCGGAGCTGCGGGCGCAGCAGGCCGAGGGCGCGCGGCTGGACGCGGCCATCGCGGAGAACCTGAAGCGCCTCGGGTTCGGCCGGCGGGACGATACGGAGGGCGAAACGCCGTCTTGAACGTTTCCTGCGGAGTAATTACTGTGCGCACCGGTCTGATGCACAAGGAGCTTCCGACATGGGAAAGGTCACCGCCACCACGGACGTGAAGCTGATCGCCATCGGCAACTCCAGGGGCATCCGTCTTCCCAAGGTCCTGCTCCGGAAATACGGCTGGAGCGACTCCCTCGTCCTGCAGGAAATGGATGAAGGGGTTTTTCTGTACGGCAAGCAGAAGAACAAGCTGTCGTGGATGGACACTTACCGGGCCATGGCCACGGATGGTGAAGACTGGAGTGACCTCGACGAGACGGTCGCCGATGGCCTGGATTGATGGCGGCCTTCCCCCGGCGCTACGGTATCTACTTCGCCGACCTGAATCCGACCGTCGGTGGGGAGCTTCGGAAGGTGCGGCCGGTCGTGGTGGTCAGTCAGAACGAGAGGAACCGGTTTCTCGACACGGTCGTCGTCTGCCCCCTCACCTCCACGTTGCACCCGCAGTGGCGGAGCCGGCTCCAAGTGCCCTGTGCGGGCAAGGCTGCGGAAATCGCCGTGGACCGGATCCGCACGATCGGCAAACAACGGCTGCGACGCAGGCTCGATCGCCTGTCTACGGAGCACGCGGCCCAGCTCCGGCGCATCATCACCGAAATGTATGGGGAATGACGTCCGAAGGGCTCCGCTTCACGGACGCCGACGGAAGCAGGCGGCTGGACACGGCCATCGCCGCCGTCACCGGGGGGATGTCGCTGGTGGTGTACCGCCCGTCAGGTTCGCCTTGATCGCGTCCGTGATCGGCTCGAAGGGCGGACGACCGGCACGCGGAACACGCGAAGGAGGATCTTGTCGTGGACAATGCAAGAGAGCTGATCTTGCAGGACGTGCGCTGCTTTCAGGACGAACAGCGGGGCCGCTTGCGGCCCATCACGCTGCTCGTGGGCGAGAACAGCACCGGCAAGACCACCTTCCTGGGCTGCTACCGGGTGTTGCATCGGACGTTTTCCGAGCTATGGATGGCTGAATTCCTGGACTTCAACGAGGAGCCTTTCGCCATGGGCTCATTCCGCGACATCGTCCGGTCGCGACGCGGCCCGAGCGGCCGCATCGACGAATTCAGGATCGGGCTCCGGATCGATCCGACACCGGACGGCGCCATGTCGCCGTATGAATTGTCGGTCGCTTTTCGCGAAAAAGGTTCGGAGCCCGTCGCCTCGTCCTTGCGTTTTCAATTCGATTCCGATGCCTTTCTGGAGCTGAGATCGGGCGAGGATGGAACCATCGTGCGGATCCCGGACCATGCCGAGGAGATCCACGGTTTTCAGTTTGCTCATGCAATGTCCATACTGAACTTCCAGATTGGTACCCCGGACTGGACACAGCATTTTCCCGGATTGCCGAACCTGAAACCGATCGCCGACTATCTCCGCGGCCTGTTCCCCCGCCGGGGAGCCACGAAAAGAAGCCGCCGGCCTGGAATTCCTCCTCGTGTCATCGTCGGGCTTCCGAATCTGCCCGAGCTGATTCCGGTCGCGCCCCTCCGCTCGAAGCCCAAGCGCACCTACGATCCGATCCGCGAGACCGCTTCTCCGGAAGGCGAACACGTCCCGATGCTGATGATGCGGCTCGATCGTACCGACACGCCCCACTGGAAGTCGCTCCATGACGATCTCGTCAGGTTCGGCCGGGACGCCGGACTGTTCGCGGACATCAGGGTGAAGCGTCACGGCAAGCAGATGAACGACCCCTTTCAGCTACAGGTCAAGGTCCGATCCGGATCCCATGCGAACCTCATGGACGTCGGTTACGGCGTCAGCCAGAGCCTGCCGATTCTCGTCGACGTGCTGGAACGCTCCGAGCGCCGCCGCGGGCGAGAGTGTGCGTTTCTGCTCCAGCAACCGGAGGTCCACCTGCACCCCCGGGGCCAGGCGGAGCTTGCCAGCCTCTTCGTCCAGGCGTTCAGGCAGAGCGGAAACCGGTTCCTGATCGAGACCCACAGCGACTACATCGTCGACCGCGTGCGCATTTCGGTCAGGAAAGGGCTCCTGAAGCCTGACGACGTGTCCGTTCTCTACTTCGAGCCGAAGGGCAGCGCCGTCGCGATCCACGACATGACCCTGGACGAGCATGGCAACCTCCTGGACGCGCCGAGGGGATACCGTGACTTCTTCGTGAAGGAAACCGACAAGCTACTCGGATTCGCAGACTGAGAGGGCCACCGCGGATGTGCATCATCGTGGACGCCAACAAGCTCGGGGCCTTTCTCGCCGATCCGGCCGACGAAGATTCCAGGCCGATACGCAGGTGGCTGGATCGGGGCGCGGGGAGCCTCGTGTATTCGACGGGCGGCAGGTTCGCACAGGAGATTCGAGGCCGGGTCAGGGCCAAGCTGGCCGATTACGTTCGGGCCGGCAGGGCGAAGCTCGTCCCCGAGAGCCGGTTCGCCGACGATGAGCGCTCCCTGGAAGCCCGCGCGGACCTCCGCTCCGACGATCCGCACGTACTCGCATTGGCGAGGGCCGCCGGCGTGCGTCTCCTCTACACGGGAGACAGGAACCTCATCTTGGATTTCAGGAACAAGAATTTCATCGACCGGCCGAGGGGCAAGGTGTATTCCGGCGCGCGCAATGCCGGGCTGCTGACCGGCTCGGTATGTGCGTCGCCAAGGCCGGACCCTGGCCGGTGATTACACCTTGCCTGCGTTACGGGGATGTGCGGATCGGAACGATCCTGCCCGGATTGCACGGGCGCCGCCCCGAACATCGTATCGAATCCTTCACCACCCCAGGCTCACCACACCCAGGAGAAGAAGATGGCCATCACAAAGCGATGTACGGCCTCGATGATCGTCGCATCGGGCGTTCTGTGCGCGGCGCAAGCCGTTGCGGCGGGCGAGAGCGGTAGCTTCAGCTACGTCGCCAGCCTCGTCCACGACTACACCACCCTGGAGCACGCGGGGCAGACCTTCACAGGCGGTCCGCTGCACGGGACGGTCACCGTGACCGAGAGCAGCGGCGGCCCCTTCGTGGAGGGGCAGCACGGCGTCGCAGCGTGCCTCGTCTACTCCCGGAAGTCGGAGGCCGGGATGGACCTGGAAACCCCCTGCACGAACACCGATGCCTCGGGCGAGCGGTGGTTCCTCATGGCGATCCGGAAGGCGGGCGACATCCAGGTCGGCGGTGGGGGAGAGGGCCGGCAGGAGCTCATGGGCGGCACCGGGAAGTACGCCGGCCTGAACGGCGCCTGCACGTACACCGCCGCGTACCTGTCGGGCGACCGGGTGGTCAGCCAGGCGCGTTGCGAATGGCGGAAGCCTTGAACGAAGCGGCGGCGCGCTCGCCGCACCCGCATCGTCGGCCCCTGTCGTCCCCAGCGGAGCGGCGGGGATGCAGGGCGGCTACGCGGATCCAAACGATCGGCATGCAACGACTGCGGCGCCGGCTCGACCGCTTGCCGGCGGAGCACGCGGCCCACCTTCGGCACCTCATCACCGAAATGTACGGGGAATGACGTCGGCGGAGAACGCAATGCGTTTCAGCGACGCGGACATTCAGCGCCAGCTTCGGTTGGGAGAAGACGGCGCCTAGGAATTCAAGCAGATCGAGTTCAAAGGGAATCGCCCGGTCAGCCCCGGCCGTAGCGACCTGGCCGACGAGATCGCCGCCTTCGCCAACGCGGACGGCGGCGTGCTGCTCTGCGGGGTGACCGACACGGGCGACGTGCAGGGCATGTCCCGTGGCCAGATGGACGAGTTGGAGCCGCTTCTGGTGGAAGTCTGCACGGACACGATCAAGCCTCCGGTCCGGCCCGTCATACTTCGCCGGGAGCTGGAGGAAGGCAAACCCTTCCTGGTCGTCGAAGTGCCGCAGGGCCACGCCCGACACGACAGCCCGGGCGGGAGCTTTCACCGGGTGGGGAGCTCGAAGCGCAGGATGACGAGCGACGAGCGATTGCGTCTGGCACAACGGCGGGGACAGGCGCGCTTCCTGTGGTTCGACAAGCAGGCGGTCCCGGAAACGGGCTTCCGCACGCTGGATGAATCGCTCTGGAAACCTTTGCTGAGCGCCGAGGGCGCCGCCGACCCCGAGCTGGCGCTGGAGAAGATGGGATTGCTGTCCCGAGGGGAGAACGGCGTCACGCGGGCCAGGGCAAGATCACTAAAAATGTATTGACATCAACAAGTTTTGTGACCTAATGGCGTCTTCATCAAGGAGATGGAGATGGCAAGAAATGAACACGACAGCCCCTGCAAGTTTGATCGAGCATTTCTCAAAGCTGGAGGATCCGCGAGTCGATAGAAACAAGAAGCATGAGTTGATTGATGTCATCGTCCTGTGCGTGTGTGCGGTGGTCAGTGGCGCGGAGGGATGGAGTGACATCGAAGAATTTGGGCGCACGAAGCTGGAGTGGCTTCGCCGCTATGTTCCGCTGGCCAATGGGGTCCCGGTGGACGACACGATTGCACGAATCATCTCGGCGCTGTCGATGAGGGGTTTTCAGGACTGCTTCATGAGCTGGATGGAAGATGTCGTGAAGTTGAGTGATGGTGAGATTATTGCAGTGGACGGGAAGACGCAGAGGCGTTCCCACGACCGCAAGCGGGGTATGAAGGCGTTGCATATGGTGAGTGCCTGGGCGTGTAGCAATGCACATAGGTTGGTACTTAACCCATCTTTACCACTATGAGCTGCGATCGAGCAGGAATTCGTCCCGATTTCGCCGATTTTCGCGCGTAACTGATTGATGTGTCGTCGGGAAGGCCGATGTAGTGCCATAAAATGAATTTGTCCTGTTGCACCACACACCGCCCACCGCTACCCTGCGTCCATGTTCATCCGACGCACCTCCACCCGCCGCAGCGGCGAGCACTACTTCACCTTCCGCCTCGTGCGCTCCGAGCGCTCCGGCTCGAAGGTGCGACAACGCACCCTGCTCAACCTGGGACGACACTTCGACGTCGCACCATGCGATTGGCCGGCGCTGTGCCGGCGCATCGACGAGCTCCTCGCCGGTCAACTGCCCTTGCCCCCCGATTGTCCCCCGGCGCTGGGCGCACGCCCAGCGCATCACCGCCACGCTGCTCGCCAGGGAACGCATCGGCGCCGCCTCCTCGCCGACAGGCCAGCGCCACGACCTCCAACACGTCGACGTCGACTCCCTGGAGCTGCTCCGCCCCCGCTCGGTCGGTGTGGAGCACGTCGGGCTGTGGGCCATGAACCAGCTCGCACTGCCTGCCGTGCTCGAACACTTGGGCATCGGTGCGTCGCTACGCGCCGCCGCCCTCGGCTCGGTCATCGCGCGCATGGCCCGGCCCGGCTCCGAGCGCGCCACCCGGCGCTGGCTGCGCGAACGCAGCGCCTTGGGCGAGCTCCTGGGCGTGGACTTCGAGAGCATGGGGCCGATGCGCCTGTACCGCGCCTCCGATGCCCTGATGGCCCACCGCGAGGCCATCGAACGCCATCTCTTCGACCGCGCGATGGACCTGTTCGACCTGCACCCGACGGTCACCCTCTACGACCTGACCAATACCTGCTTCGAGGGCGAGGCGGGTCTGCAACCGAAAACTCGGCGCGGACACTCCAAGGACAAGCGCACCGACCGCCCGCTCCTGACCCTGGGACTGGTGCTCGACGCCAGCGGCTTCGTACGCCGCTCGCAGGTCTTCGCCGGCAACGTGCGCGAGCCCCACACGCTGGCCCAGATGCTCAATGCCCTCCACGCCCCGCGCAGCGCCCTGGTGGTGATGGACCGCGGCATCGCCACCTCTGAGCGCGTGCGCTGGCTGCGCAAGCACCGCTATCGCTACCTGGTGGTCAGCCGCGAACGCACCCGCCACTTCGACGCCGAGGCGGCGCTGTCCCTTGAGACCGCCTCCCACCACCGCGTGCATCTGCACAAGGTCGTGAGCGACGACGGCCAGGAGGTGCGCCTGTATTGCTTCTCCGAGCAACGCGCCGCCAAGGAACGCGCCATCGTCGAGCGCTTCGCCTCTCGCTTCGAGGCCGCACTGACCCAGCTCTCCAATGGGTTGTCCAAACCCCGCACCCACAAACGCATCGACCAGGTCTGGCAACGCATCGGACGGCTCAAACAGAGCAGCCGCGGCGTCGCCCAACACTACGACATCACCCTCGACACCGACGAGACCGGACAACGCGCCACCGCCGTGCGCTTCACCCGCCAGCCACTGACCGGCTCCCTGCTGACCCACCCCGGCGTGTACTGCCTGCGCAGCAATCACACCGAATGGGACGAAGCCACCCTGTGGCGCACCTACTTCACACTCACCGACATCGAAGCAGTGTTCCGCTCGTTGAAGTCCGAGCTCGGCTTGCGCCCCATCTACCACCACAAGCCCCTCCGCGCCGAAGGCCATCTGTTCCTCTCCGTCATCGCCTACCAGCTCGTCCAGGTGATTCGCCGGCGCCTGCGCCAAACCGGCCAGTGCGCCAGTTGGACCACGCTCCGGCGAATCCTCGAAGGCCAGCAGCGCATCACCGCCACCTTCCGCCGCGCCGACGGGCGCACCTTGCACGTGCGCAAAGCGACCCGTGCCGAACCACCCCAACAGGCCATCTACGAGGCTTTGGGCATCGACCCCGCTCCGGGAGGGATCCGCAAGACCGTCGTCTAAACGGCCCTTGAGTGTGCAGTTGTAGTGCCACTCGACGATTCTGAGCATCGTAACTATCTGATGTAACGTGGTATTGTGTGACAGGGTGGTAAAGATGGGTTAATCCCTTCTTCATCAGGTCTGCGGTTGGAATCTACAGCATCTGGTGCGGGGAGTATGGGAACAGGAGTCTTAATCCCTTCTTCATCAGGTCTGCGGTTGGAATGGAATCTGCCGGCATCCCCACGGACGAAACATGTCTTAATCCCTTCTTCATCAGGTCTGCGGTTGGAATTCCACTCGGCGCAGCCCCCTGGTCGTGCGCATGTGTCTTAATCCCTTCTTCATCAGGTCTGCGGTTGGAATTCTCCCTCCCGGATCGGGATGGCGGAGAAGTTGCGTCTTAATCCCTTCTTCATCAGGTCTGCGGTTGGAATCGCCATCGCGGCGACGATGGGCAGGCACGGGAGTCTTAATCCCTTCTTCATCAGGTCTGCGGTTGGAATCAGACCCATCGCGAAGAAGTTGCGGCAGCGGGTGTCTTAATCCCTTCTTCATCAGGTCTGCGGTTGGAATGGATGGCGCCGTGGTGGCGGCCGGAGCCGGTGGTCTTAATCCCTTCTTCATCAGGTCTGCGGTTGGAATTCCCAGGGTCATGACTGCGAGGTAGGGTATCGAGGTCTTAATCCCTTCTTCATCAGGTCTGCGGTTGGAATGCTCGAGCGCCAGCACGAGAACATCCATAGTCGTCTTAATCCCTTCTTCATCAGGTCTGCGGTTGGAATCCACGTTCGCGGCCGGCACCCGGACCACGATCCGTCTTAATCCCTTCTTCATCAGGTCTGCGGTTGGAATCCACGTTCGCGGCCGGCACCCGGACCACGATCCGTCTTAATCCCTTCTTCATCAGGTCTGCGGTTGGAATGGATGGCGCCGTGGTGGCGGCCGGAGCCGGTGGTCTTAATCCCTTCTTCATCAGGTCTGCGGTTGGAATTCACCGGACTCCTCGTCCTGCTCACCCGATACGTCTTAATCCCTTCTTCATCAGGTCTGCGGTTGGAATCGAAGGTCCAGGCGCAGCACAAGGGCTCCCCGGTCTTAATCCCTTCTTCATCAGGTCTGCGGTTGGAATGAACATCGCGCCCACTTTGATACCCTGGAGGTTGAGTCTTAATCCCTTCTTCATCAGGTCTGCGGTTGGAATGTCGATTGCGCGGTAGTGGCGCCGCGCCTGCAGCGTCTTAATCCCTTCTTCATCAGGTCTGCGGTTGGAATGGCTCCACGGAGGCGAGGATGCAGGAGCGCCCGGTCTTAATCCCTTCTTCATCAGGTCTGCGGTTGGAATGCAGCGCGAGGAGGAGGAAGAAGGTGGAGAGCAGGTCTTAATCCCTTCTTCATCAGGTCTGCGGTTGGAATGGCATGTCTCTGTTTTCTGCGTTGAAACAGTGTCTTGGAACAGGTGTTGAGCCATTTCGATTCGCACGGCCGAGCTGACTCCGGACGTGCAAGGTATCGGCGTCGGCAAGGTCGGGGGTCGCCGAATCACAGATCATGATTCCGCTGGCAAGACGGCCACGGCCAAGAGACACCGACCTCACCGTTGTCATCAGTGGATATGCGCGGACATCGTCCAAGCGTGGATCGATGTGTTCCTCGATGTCGTGGAGCATGGCGAGTATCTCGTGACGTGTTGCGACGGCATGGAACACCGAGTACTGCACCGGAGTCGCGTGGCGGCATAGTACACGATAAACGCGCTGGATGCGGCGCGAAACGGCAATATCGTAGCAGATGAGCCACGGGGTACGCCTGTTGGCGGGCATCAGGGTCGGCTTCCGCCGGCAGGTGCAGAGGATGGAATACGGTGTCCCCTGTCCTCGAACTCCCGCGCCACGGTGCGCATCTGCCGGCGAAGCAAGCGGCGCAGCGCGGTGCACAGAGGGTGGAAGCCGGCGTAGAAGTGTTGCCGGGCGGCCTTGCCGAGCAGGACGGCCCCGTTGGCCTCCCGGAAGCTCTTGGCGGTGAGGGTACGCTCGCGAAACACCGTCCAGACCCATTCATCGACATGGGGCCGAAGCGGCTCGATGACGTCGGCGGCGAGGGATTCCCGGCCGAATGCCGGCTCATGGTACAGGCCGAGCAATGGGTCCAGGCCCACGGCGTGGCAGGCGACCACCGCCTCGAAGTGCACGAGGGTGTACCCGAGCGAGAGGCAGGCGTTGACCGGATCACGGGGCGGGCGGCGGTTGCGGCCCTCGAATCGAAGCGAGTCGGGGAACAGGGTGCGATATCCCGCGAAATATGCGGCCGCCCCCGCCCCCTCGATACCGAGCAGGCTGGCGATGTCCGGGGGCTGCGCCTCGTCCGCAATCCGGTTCGACAAGGCTTCGAGCTGGGTGATGGCGCGGGTGATCGGCCTGCGCTTGTCGAGCCGACGCTCCAGCGCCCGGCGAAGCAGGCGAAGCTGCCCTTTCGTCTTCGCCTCGATCAGCCGCCGGGACCATTGCGCCCTGGCCTCCGGGTCACGATAGGCGTCGAACTGCCCGAGCCGCCGGACGACGTCGTTGTGCGGCCGGCCGACACAGGTGGAGAGATAGCGGCTTTGCCGCCCGCTCAGCGACAACACACCGGCGCCCGCCTCGGTCAACGCGCCGAGCACCGAGGTCGAGAGCTGCACCCGCCCGCGCAGAACCACGCGCTCGATGCGCGACAGGGGCACCGAGCCCCGGCGCCCGGCCGGCTCATGGAACTCCAGGGCGCCGCCGGAGACCCGAAGCTCGACGTCCTTGCGGTCGATGTAGAGTGTCGTCATCGCTTCATTGCTCCACTCGATTCGTGCGCAGATGCGCTACCTCATGTCGTATGCGACGCCGTGAGCCGTGAGGGCTCGCTTTTGAATGACAGGCTCCGGCATCCGGCGGCGGAAAGAAAGGAATCACGGAGACCCGCGCCTCTTTACTCGACTCTTCACGAGGCGAAGGCCCCGGCGACGCTTCGGCATGATCGAATCGAAGATCCGATCGGTGTCTGCACATTCCAACATGGCCGGCTCGAAAAGCCGTCCAGCATCGTCATACCCCAGCATGAGCGGTTCGGACGTCCGTACAGTGCCGGCGTGCTCCGACATGACCGACTCGAAGAGCCGATCGGTGTCCTCACAATCGATTCTTGCCTGCTCGAACCCGGCATCCGGCCGGTCCAGCTTGGCGTGGAGGCGGGCCACTTGAAACAGATCCTCTTCGATTGCCGATTCGATGTTCCGATCGGCCTCCCGCACCTTCGTAATCACCCATCGCCCCGCGAGCTGCGCACCGATCAGCACCGGCACGCCCGCGAAACCCAGTGGCGCAAATACGACGGGAAGGATGTCGAGGGCGGCTTTCACCGAGCTGCCCGCCACTGCATCGGTCACAGAGCGCTCCCCTGTGCGGGCGGCGTTCACTTCCGAGAACAGATCGGTCCCTACCGCGAGCAGACAGAAGCCCGCGGCCACACCGTTTTGAGCAAATGCCTTCGCCGCCTCGGGCGTCATGTCGAAGTACCGTGTGCCGACGTGGTAGAGGCCCGCATCCCCCAGAGTGCCGCCTGCTCCGAACCATGCCGCCTTGCCGGCCGCTTCGCCCACGGCCTTGACGTCCACCTCGCCATCGGACGCAGCCTGGACGACCAGGGCCACGACCGCCGCGCCGGCCGCTGCCACCGCCGCGCCACCGGCCATGCGCGCGGCCATTCCCTCCCATTGATAGGCGCGGGCGATGTCTTTACGGAGTCCTTCGATCTGGCGCCAATCGACGGGGTCGAGACCATCCTTGCGGTGGCGTTCGATGTTCTTGTGCAACTCCCCGGCTCGTTCGTCGAGTCTGCGAATGCCGCGGAGCTGCACCCCGGCTTCCCGGAGGCGACGCGCCTGCGACTCGGTGAAGGCGTCCGGCGCCACCCGCGGGGCGCCGTCCGGGTTCACGAACCGCGAATCGACATAGCCGGTTTTTCCGGCATCCGGGGTCCCGGCCATCCTCACCAAGTCGTCCGCGACATATTGGGCGGCACCCGTTTTCACTTGGCCGTTGGGCACCGAAATCAACATCCCGTCTTTGCTGCGAAACCGGAACAGCAGGTCCTTGCGACCCGCGTTGTCCGGATTCAGACGGACATCGGCACAGTGCCGCGCAGGCCGTTTGGGTGGATTGACCATGCCCGGGTCTCGGCCGTCGTGCAGGTCGCGGTAATCCAACGCCGCCACCACCTCGGCGGCTTTTCCTTCGGGATTCGGCCCGGACAAGAGCCTTTCGAGATCCGTACCCTCGGTCACGAGCCGCCGGCAGGTCTCCGGGCGCAGACCGCGAGGGCGTGCAGTGCCTTCCTGGATGGCCTTCGCAGCCTGTCCCGCATCCCGCGTACCGGGAGGGGCAATGGGCCGGGTCTGGCGGAGGGCCTCATGGAACAGCCGGCCCTGGTCCAGAACGTTCGAGTCGGTGACCGGCTTGGCCGCGACACTGGTCGGCGACACGATACCCGCAGCCGAGCTTGCCGCCGCGGCGGCATTCGCCTCCTTCAACCTCTTCCAGCGCGTGTTCTTGCGAATGTTCATCGACAGCTCCGTGACCAGACTCCGAAATGATCGATTGGATGGCATGACTCGATTCCTTCACCGTCGTCGAAGGCGCCTTCAATCCTGCTGCAATTCATTCCTTACCGGGCTTTCAGCTACCGGACTTTCAGCCAGCGCGTCGGCGGGCGAACGCCAACTCGCCACGCAGCCTGACAATCTCGCCCGCCAGGACGCGGACCTGATCGTTCCTCTTCCCGAGCACAGGCAGCAGTCGATCATGCTTCCGCTCAAGCTTGGAGATCCGGTTCTTCAGCTTGGCGATCTCGGTGCGCGCGCGCTTCTGCTCCTCCTTGCGCTTGTTCTCCTGGTCGCATCCGTAGGCAACTCCACCAATGGCAAGGAGAGCGGAAATTCCGATAATGACGGGAACGAACAAAGGCATATCTCAATCCTCCATCAGTGGCTACGATTCATCAACCGGTGCGACCGGAATGATCGATTCGAAGGCACGTCCCAATCCGCCATTGACGGATGCGTTTCTTCAGTTGGACGCATCCTGCCCGAAAAACAATCCGTACATATCATCGGCAAGGTTGCCGTTTCGAGCGCGGCAAGCGTCGCTTCAACGCGGCAGTGGCCATTCCGTTCACTTCGGCGGGGGAACACCCTTGTCTTGCCAGTGGCTGACGTAGTCGGTGGGCCTGCTTATGCCGCCTTGCTCAAGAAAGCTGATCCCAAGGCTTCTGCAGTAGATTTCGTGCTTCATCGGGCTTTCTCCTGATGCGCCGGTGGCCTTCCTTCGGTTCGTCGCACCGCCTGGGAATCCGAGTCCGACAGGATACGGAGATGATGGACCCTCTTTCCGGATGTAAGCAACGGATCGTCGGGCTTCTGTTCCCAGGGCAACCGCATATAAAATCACTGTCCCATCAATACCTTATCTCGGAAGCCATCGTTCAATGCCGCCCGGATACGCTTCTTCCTGACGCTGATCTTCGCCGACTCACGCTTCAGAAGATTGACCGCCACATGCCGAATCACTCCCATATTGTGCGGTGCATTACCCCGACGAATCCGACTCTCGTCTTCCCGAAACGTCACATCCAATCTCCAGTGCAGCTCATTCTCGATTCCCCAGTGTGAACGCACCGCTCGCCCAAATGTCTCCACATCTTCCAGCGACGTAATGTAGTACCGTTGCTCAATACTCACACGCCCATCACTCCAGCGCTCCGACTCCACCATCCCGACCGCTCTCAACCCATTCCACTTCTTCACACAAGACAACGCACCCAGGTCGGTGGACAAATAATAGCTCCTGGACTCTACCCGTCCGTGACCATCCTCCGCCGTCTCGTCGTTCTCAATCCCCTCACACTCGAAATCCCTCTCCCGTGCCGCATCAAAATACCTCCGAACTTCCCTGTTCAATTGCTTCTGGTTCCCCTTCACCGCCAACACGTAATCCCCTCCCCCTTCCTTGACCTGCTTCGCTATCGCTCGTTGGCATCCCATCGCATCCAGCGTCACGATACACCCCGACAATTCCAGCTTATCCAGCAGCTCCGGCACCGCCGTGATCTCGTTCGACTTCTCCTCCGTCTTCACCTGCCCAAGCACCACTGCATTGCTACACGCCCAGGCACTCACCATATGCAACGCCTTCATACCCCGTTTGCGGTCGTGGGAACGCCTCTGCGTCTTCCCGTCCACTGCAATAATCTCACCATCACTCAACTTCACGACATCTTCCATCCAGCTCATGAAGCAGTCCTGAAAACCCCTCATCGACAGCGCCGAGATGATTCGTGCAATCGTGTCGTCCACCGGGACCCCATTGGCCAGCGGAACATAGCGGCGAAGCCACTCCAGCTTCGTGCGCCCAAATTCTTCGATGTCACTCCATCCCTCCGCGCCACTGACCACCGCACACACGCACAGGACGATGACATCAATCAACTCATGCTTCTTGTTTCTATCGACTCGCGGATCCTCCAGCTTTGAGAAATGCTCGATCAAACTTGCAGGGGCTGTCGTGTTCATTTCTTGCCATCTCCATCTCCTTGATGAAGACGCCATTAGATCACAAAACTTGTTGATGTCAATACATTTTTAGTGATCTTGCCCTGCTTCTGTTCCAGTCCGGAAATCCGGTGCTCCATCTTGCGGATATGTGTGACACCGAAAGCGACGACGGTGACGATTGCTGCGGTGCAGACAGCCATCAACCCATACATCATCCAAAAGAACTTTCGCATCTCGGATTGCCATGCCTCGTGTTCGGCGCGATCTTCATCGTTCGCATAGGCAAGCACTTGTATCTCGGACTGCAATGCTTCGTTTCCGGAGCGAACCTCATCGCCCATCTCGACCAGATGCCCGTGCATCTCGGACTGCAATGCTTCGCGCTCAGCGCGATCTTCATCGTTCGCATCGGAAAGCGCCTGCATCTCGGATTGCCATGATTCGTGTCCGGAGCGAACCTCATCGCGGATGTCGTTATTGACTTTGAGGTTGATGGCGGACAGTCCGAGGCCGATGATGATGAGCACGAGGAAGACGGCAAAGCAACGAGTCGCTACTTTCTTTGCTTTTCCGAGCCGTCCTTCGATTTCTCTTTTTAGTGAATTGAACATGAAGATATTTCCTATGAATGCGGCGATAGAGAACGAGGCGCTTATGATCATTTCCGGCCCTACCCGACATAGACGAAATCCGGATCGGCCACCGGTTTCGCGGTCCCGAGCAACACCGGCCGCGCCCGCTCCTCGACCCGGAAGAGCATCAGTCGGTCCTCGTCTTCGTCGATGATCGCCCCTGCCTCTGCCAGCAGCTCTTCCCGCTCCGAAGGCGTGAGAAAGCATTCGAATACGGACTTCTGGCCACCGGTCGCGAACCGCTTGACCGTCCGGTGGACCTTGCGCAGCCGGGAGGGTTTCGCAACGTCATACGCCACGACGTAGAGGGCGCGCTTGGTCATGGCGGGCTCCGGCTTCCGATTGCGGAGCGGGAGTACAGCACGGACGTTGCCCGCTCGGGGGAGCGGCAAGGTTGCGGTGACAGACTACGGCTTCGGCAGGCTCCGGGCGGGGATATGGCGAGGCGGCGACAGCGCTATTCACGGTGGCGGGAAGGTGCCCTTGTCCCGCCAGTGACCGACGTACTCGGTGAGCCTGTCGATGGCGCCTTGTTCAAGGAGATGTATTCCAAGATTTCGGCAGCGGCTTTTCATCGTCGTCGGAAGCTCCCTCGTGGACAGGAGGAGGCTTGAGCCGAACAGCCCTCCGGTGTGCCGGCCCAGACTCTCCAACCGCGTCGCGACGGCCTGTTCGCCGGCCGCCTGTCTGCCCGTCTTGCACTCCATGAGCAGGAGTCTGTTGTCATGCACTGCCAGAAGATCGAATTCGTTGGTCGGCGCGGCAGACCCGCTCTCGGATTCCCAGCGCACCTTCGCCGAGCAGTGAACGTCGTCCAGACCCGCGGCTCCGGCAACCAGCCAAGCGTACTCCTCCAGCCAATGGCCACCGAGATAACGTGCGGCGCCGACATCGTCGAAACGAACCTTTCGGTTGCCGTCCCACCGGAGCATTTCAGCATCGGCGATGCGCGTCAGCGCCTCCTGCCAAGCTCCCCGCGGCCGTCTGTCGAACTCCTGGTCCGGATGAACCACGTCAACCCCGTTCGACGCCAATGCGCCGGGCCGCCCGGGCGTGCCGTGCACGAGTCCGTTCAGTACCCCGAAAAACGAACCGAGAATTTCACAGTGGCTCGCCAAGTAGTTGGTGAGTGCGTCCCGTGCCCGGACGGCGGCTTGCCATTCTTTGTCATCGGACTCCGCCGAAACGAGCACCATCCCCTGAGCGGCCAGATAGCTGTCTGTCCCGAGCACACCCGCCATGGGCACGGCCCCTCGTTCGCGAGGTACGATGGTCTCGATCACCTGATGTTCCGTATCCGTATAGACGACTCGCAACGGGTAGCCCTCCAGACGTTCGCGGAATACCTCCACGAAGCCCATGGAGAGCAGCTTCGTTCCACCTGTCGCGTTCAACACGATCGTTCCGCCGGCCTCGTTCTTCTTCATTTCTTGCGCCAGCCTGTCGGCGAAACGACGAATTTCCTCGATGCGGGTGCTCGGTGCGCCACCGCGGATGCGTGTGTCGATGTTCTCGCGGCGCAGCAATCGCCTCATCCGTTTGTCGCGACCCCTTGCAACCATCTCGGCGGTTGCGACGAGATAGACCCGCGCCGGCCGCTCCATGAGGACCGGAATGAGATTCGGCAGCAACTGATCGGATAGCAGGCAGACGTGAACTCCAGGTGTTGCCATTTACCCAGCCTCCCGGACAGTCTCCGGCAGCACCGTCGGAAGTTGCGATGGCTCGTGTTTCAGGCCGGCGTCGGCCGCCTGAGCCCACAGAACGGGCAGGAAGCGTTCCCGCGTCCATGAACCCACTCGCCGCCAGTCCGCGGCGCCCACCGGGCGATACCCGTGCGCCAGTATCGAGCCGTTGCGCAGGTCGAGCAGGTCGCGGAGCTCCCGTCCGTGTTCGGCGATGAACACTTGGGCGGGTCCCGACAGGCGCTGTTCCACAACCAGCCATGACTGCCAAAGCCCGAGCTTGATCTTGCCGTCGCGGCCCGGGATGACCTCGGCGTCCGGCGGCAGCAGATCCCGGGGGAAATCCGCGGTGTCGGCATCGAGCACCGTCCGTAACTGCCACTGGGCCGTCCACTCCATCAGTCGGTACCAACGCGCCACCGCATCGTCGAACCTGCCCTGGGCCGCGCGGCGTTCCGCGTTCAGCCAGAGATCGAAGAGGCGTGCGGGTTCGCGTCTCGCGTCGTTCTCGTTCGCCGTTGCCAGTAATCGCAACGTGGGCAGCATCTGCGGAAAGCACGGGGCAATCCGGCCCGCATAGGTGTCGATCAGTGCGAGCGCGCCGCCATGGTCGAAGTCGTCCCAACGGGCGAGGGCACGACTCAGTGAGGTTGCGAGTCCGAGCCGCTCGCGGTCGGGGTTGCCGGCGGCGATGCGGATGCCGTCCAGCCCTTCGGCAGCTTCGCGATACGCAAAGCGGCGCCAAGCCCCGAGCCAGGGCGCCATCGCACGGTCGAGACGCAGGCGGGCCACGCTGGCCGTCATCGCCTGTTCGGTGCCGTCCTCCACGCGGACGAGATTGGGGCGGGCGCCCGCGACGAGTTGAAGCTCGACGTCGTCGCGCTCCAGGGCCGCGCATACCAGCGCCGCGGTCATCGTCTTGGTGCCGCCCGTGTAGTCGGCGACGAAGCGCGCGCCGGGGAAACGTCCGGCCAGATCGGCGGCGACAGCGCGCATGGTGAAGAAGGCGCCGTCGAGATCATCGGCCGGGACCATCCGCGCCTCGAAGCGCTCGGCGTCGAGCCCCGCCTGGGTGGGGATGTTCGGCAGGGTCGGCTTGCCGTCGTGCGGATTGGCCTTGACGACGCTGCCCTTGCCGGTGATCTGGACGATGGAGCCCGGCCTGCCGGTCCCGGGGTCCCGGTCGGTGCAGAAGAAGCAGACATAGCGAGGCGACGTGGACTCGATCGCCTTGAGAATGGGCTGATGGGCGCCGCCGACGGTGCAAAGGAGGATCGGGTCGTTCATGGACGTTCTCTACCGGGAAGGCAGATTGCCGGTATGGTGCGCTGGTGGTACGGTGCATCAGTCGTTGAACAGGTACAGGTGAATCGGAGCGCAACATCATGGCCCGTCTGACCATCAATCTGGATGACCGGACCCATCAGGCACTCGAGGAAGCCGCGGCACGGCAGAAGCGTTCCATGGATTCCATCATTGAAGAGAGCCTGGTGCTGAGAGGCATCCAGCCTTCTGGCACCGCCAAAGAGATTGCCGCAAAGGCGCGCGCGAATTCCGGTATGGGCGCTGAAGAGGCAATGGCTCTGGCGGTCGAGGAAACGAGACGTTTTCGCATGGGGCGGTAGCATCGTTCTGCGTCCGCGGCCATCCGCAGCCGGAAGTGCGAACGTAAGCCGATGCCGCCGAAAGTCTGCATTATCGATACCAACGTCATCGTTTCGGGTTTGATCGGCACGGACTCGAACAGTCCTCCGGCCCGGATACTGGACGCAATGATTGACGGTGACATTCCATATTTCATGTCCGATGCCCTGCTCAGTGAGTATTCGTCCGTACTACGCCGCCCGAATCTCGCCGGGCTGCACGGACGCCCGGACGATGAAATAGACAAGTTGCTTGGAGACTTGGTTGCCAACGCATTGTGGCGTGAGCCTTCCGCGAGCGGCGATGCTCCCGACCCTGGGGACGACCACCTGTGGGCTCTGCTCGTCAGCCATCCGCAGAGCCAGCTTGTCACAGGTGACCGTCTTCTTCTCGAAAATCCTCCAGCCGGTGTCTCCGTGATTTCCCCCCGCCATCTCGTGGATGCGGTCTTGTCTCCGAAGGACACATAATCGAGTCTTCTTGTTCGTCCGTGGTTTTGTCCCGGAAGGTGTGTGGCTATTGCGTACCTTCCCGGAGATCCGATATCTGTTGTTTCCGTTCGCGTCCCTTCCGGCTCTTGGGGAAACCGAGCCATTCGAAGATGTTTTCTACCAGATCGGCGGCCTGGAGTCTCGTTTCGTCCGGCCACTCTCTCGCGTCCTTGAGGACTTTGACAGCATGGCCAGCCAGCTCGCCGCCTTGGCGGTGCCTGGAGATCCCTTCCTTCCGGGCTGAATCCAACCGGCGTCGCAATTCGTCGAGCTCCCGCTCTTCGTCCGTCATCGCGGCCCACCTTGCCTCCCGCTCACACTCGGCCGCTTCCTGCTCGCGCCGGCGCCGCTCGGCGTCGGCTCGTTTGACAGCTTGGGCTTCCCGTTCCTGCCGGAGCGCGGCCCGGCGTTGCATGACTTCGTCCTGCCACTGCCGCTCACCGGAGTCGGCATGAAACGAGTCGAGCACTTCGGCGATGCCGGGACATGATGCGGGCTCGCAGTCACCTTCACTCATCTCCACCAGCACCCAGCCGAAAGGGAACAAACCGGATGAAGCCTCGATGCGGTCGGAGGCCAGCCACCAAGTGGTGGCTTCTTCCTCGAATCGCGGCGGTTGACCCTGCGGCGTCATGATCCGGATGTTGCGCACCCCGTCCAGGGTGACGGACTCCGCCCCGCTGTGGCGGCCCACCCGCAGCAGAAAGGCGCGGTTGGAATCCAGCCGCTCGGCCAACCCTTCCTCCATGAGCCTCTGTACGGCGTCGTACCACCGCTCGTCGAGGAGGCCGCGTTCGCGCAACGCCTCCGTCTCGCGTGCGAAGTGACGGCGATAGAAGCGGTTGCAGGCATCGGCAATATCCGTTGCCGTCCAGCGGAGGTCGGCCCTCGGCATCCGCCCGTTGTGCAGATCCGTGCGGTGCAACCTCAACCCGCCCCGGAATGCGCGCCAGCGCAGGGCGGGCACGACTTCGAGGGTCTGGTACAGCCCTTTCTGCTCGGCCTGGGATCGGACCTCCCGGCCGTCCTTGCTGGTGATCTTTCGTTTCTTGCGGTTGACCGCGAACGCGACGGCCGTATCCGCGGCGAGATCGTCCCTTGCAGGGCCGCCGGAGCCCATGGCGTCCTCGACGTGTACGAGGCGCATGGGATCGGTCTCGAATCCACCGTAGGCGAACAGTCGCTTCTGTAGCCCAGGCGAACGTTGCCGCGGCTCAAGCGACTTTTCCTTGCGTTCGAGGTCCCGGCCGTCGTTCTTCCGGTCCAGGAGTGCGGTGCGGATCGCGCCCTTGAGGCTGGACCCCGGCAGGATGGGGGCGCGCGTATCGGGATGGGAGAAGGTCCGTTCGATCTCGAGCTGATTGATCGCCCTCGTCTCCGCCTGCGCAACACTCCCGATCCGGGATTCGTACAGAGCGCGCACACCGGGCGCCGCCCGCACCGCGCGCGAGGCCTGCGCGACGAGCCCATCGCGCCGCTCGAAGAGGAACTGTCGAAGCGCGGTCAGCGCCCGTTCGCCCTGCGCGCCGTCGACCAATCCGAGCAACCGGTTGCGGTCGGCTTCGTCGAGAAGCGCCGCAAGGGCGCTCGGGGAGAACTCGTGGAGCGCATCGCCATCCAGCACGTAGCCTGTCGGGTCCATGTCTTCGCCGCTGCCGATGTGGATCGGGGAGAGCGGCGTGAGGTCCAGCCGGCAGCAAGACAGGAAGTCGGGCGTCATGCCGGCGCCTCCTCCCCGCTGGCGTGTTCCGGTATACGGATGCCGATCACGGGCGCATACCCCTGATGCACCGTCTCCGGAATGGTGCGCGACAGCGGCCGTTGCACACCGCCGAGCCCCTGGCCCACGAACAGGCGCGCGTCGTGGTGGTTCCGGGGCGTCAGGACGGCGCCCGTATCCGCGAGCAATATCGGGGTCTTGAAGGGATGGCCGGAATGGACGGCCGCGTTGCCGTGCCGCCCGAAGCGCGTAAACGGGTGATACCAGCACCGTTCGGGTTTCCACGCCATGCCTTGCGGAGCGACGGGCGCCAGGGTCAGCCACGAGGTCGCGCCGTCTTGGGAGAGGGGGAGAGCGGCACCGCTTCCGGGCGCACACTTCCCTGCCGTGAAACGCCCGAGACCCACGGTGGCGTCGCGCCCGAAGCCGAACCCACCGATGTCGCGCATGGCCTGCAACAGTGCGTCGTCGTCGATGCGCTCGGCGTCGTACACGACGTAGCAGTCGAGGCGCGTCCCCTCTCGATAATGGAATTGCGGTGTCCCGTAAGGCGCGAAGCTTTCGTCCGTCGTCGTTCCGATGCGGCGGTCGATCGAGTTTCGGAACCGTGTTTCGTGCTTGACCATTGGATACCGTTCGGCGGTGGAGGGATCGGCCGAAGCCGTGGCGTCTCCCGCCTCGTGAGGATCTTCCACCATGCAATGCAGCCACTCACCCACCGGGCGGACGAAGTCGCCGTGGCGGAGCCACGTCCGCTTCTTCATCACCTTTCGCTCCGTCGGATCGATGTCGCCGAACGTCGCCGAGGGAACCAGGGGACGCGGCCAGCAGCGCTCGGGCAGGGCGTCGGAGACGACCGCGAAGGGCCTTCCTTCCGTATAGCCTTGCAGCAGCTCCCGGAGGTGGGATTCCCCGAAACGGTCCCGCAACGCCCAGCAGAGCTGCCCGAAGAGCGTATCGCCCTTCAGCGGGGTCGCGAACGCGGAACGCGGCTCGATGGAGAGCGGGAGGTGTTGCATGTGCATCGACACACCCGATCCGGTCACGAGTCGAACCGGACGGCCTTGTACTCCGGTTGGATGGATTCGCCGTCGCGGGTGAGATCGAGGAACCGGACCTTGCCGTACCCCCGCGAGCCGGATGCGCCGAGGCCGGTGAGCTCGACGAGGCGCAGCCCGCGCAGCACCTCGGGGAACAGCTCCTCGTCGTCGTGTACGCGCATGGTCAGCCGGAAGTCGAAGCGGGCGCCGGCCGGCACGCGCTCGTTGCTTCGAGGGTCCCGGGCGGCGCCGCCGATCCGGTCGATGACGTTCTCCATCTTGACCTCGGTGTATGAAACGCTTCGGTCATCCATCTGCTTGATCCAGTCCTCATCGATGGGGCAGTCCCAGAACGCGAGGCGGGTCGGGCCGATGCGGCGGACGAACGCATCGTCACGATCACTCTCCGGCGCCCCGCCGAAGAGCTTGAGGATGTTCTCGGCTCGGGTGCGCTTCTTCTCGTCCTCGATTCCGCTGGCGTAGCCGAAGCCGATCGGCTTGCCGTCCGTCTCTCCCACGGTCCCCGCCTGCCACTCCAGCAGGCTTCTCATCTTGCCCTTGAGGCTGGATCCGGGGATGTAGGGCCGGCGGTCCACCGGGTTCTTGACCACCGGGTTATCGGTGCCGCCGATGTGCATCTCCTCGCTGCCGGCCCCGATATGCAGCCCGGTCACCAGCTCGATGCCGCCTTCGATCAGGCAGATTTTCGTCAATTGCATGATTCGCGACCTCAGCCTTTCGGATCGTGAAGCTTGTAGAACCCCATGAACGCCTCGAAGAAGAGCTTGCTGTTCCGCAAGGCGTCCGGGTCGTCGTTCACTTGTTCGAGGCATCTTCCAAGCAGCGCCACGAAGGACGTTCCGACCAGATTCCGGCCTTTGGCGTATGCTGCCTTGGCGTTCATCATCCGGATGAACGGAAGGTGCTCGCGCAGCCGGTCTTTCGCACCTTCCGGATCGCCGTCGTTGACTTTCGCTTCCCAACGCAGCAGTTCGTCGTAGAACCTTCGGAGCTGGTGGGAAGTATTGGTCTTGGTATTGGTCTTGGCATTGGTCTTGGGCCTGTCCTTCGCGACGACCTTCGCCGCCTCTTCGGCAATCCCGTCGAACAGGTCCGGAGCGAGCGGTTGTCCTTCGGACGGAACGAGCACGATTTTGCGGCATAGCTCGTCCATCTCGAAGCTGTTGCGTCCGGTGTCCTGGCGCCGGTGGTCGGGCCTGGAACGGCGTCCTTGGCGGTCCTGCCGTCTCGGGTCGTGTCTTGGTGGGTTCACCGTCTTGCCTCCTATCGCCTGTTTCGATACAGGTGGCCGAACAATGCGATTCGGTAGTCGCCGCGAAAGCGCACGATCCCGCCCTGTACGATCTCCGAGGCCAACTCTTCCAGTCGCCGTCGGCGTTCGCCCCTGTCGAGCCCTCGGATAGCCTCCAGCGCCCGCGACGTGCGGTAGTAGAACCGGGAGCGCCAGAGCGCGTTCTCGGGACGGGAATCCACGTTCTCGGCGAGCTCGACGAGGTGCAGAAGCCCGTAGACGTAGCCGTGGCTCATGCCCGTGGCCAGCTCCTGCAAGCGTTCGCGCACCCCGAGCAACTTCCGATAGTTGGACCAGTCGATGGTCCGGTCGAAGCAGGCCACGGCGTTCTTGGCGCCGCCGGTCTTTCTCTTGGCCTTATCGAGCGAGTGTTCCGCCATCGCTTCGAGCTGGCGCACCGGCAGCCCCGGCTTCGTCATCGCAAGACCGGCCGAGAAGGTGATCTGGATGTTCTCCGAAACGTAGCGGTGGAAGTCGGCCCGCAGTCGCGCGGCGAGCGCCATCTGATCCGTCCAGGGACCGATGAGGAAGAAGTCGTCGCCGCCCGCGAACACGGTGTAGGTGTTCCCGAACTCCGTGCGGCAAAGGTACGGCAGGTGCACCGTGAAGAACGCGTTCATCTGTCGTGATGTCGCGGCCATGCGCGAGAGGCTGGGCGCCTCCAGCCCGCGCTGGAAAATGGCGCCCAGGTTGTCGACGTCCCCTTTCAGCGTCATGAGGGCGGATACGCCGACCCATCCTTCGGGATCGTCTGCTCCGGCGCCCGTCCGGCGACACTCCCTCGCTTCGCAGGCCAGCGCGTTGAACGTCTTGAGAGCCCCGACTTCCGAGTATTCCGATTCGTCGAGTCCGCATCCCTCGTAGCGCGATCGCGATCCGTCTTCCAAATCCTCCTCGCTGAACCAGGGCACCCAGGCGTTGACTCCGCGCCTCGCATAGCCGTGGAACAAGGGGGTTTCCCGGTCTTCGGGCAACGAGAAATCCCATGCCCGGAGGAAATTGCCGGACGCCGCGTCATCGCCGAACCGGCCCGAAGCCTCCTCGTCGCCGGTGAAGCCGATATGGAATCCGAAGAGGTCGGTGTCCAGCGGATCGACGTTGCCGCCCTGCAAGGGGCGCCGGGTCACGAGCAGGCGCTTGCGGTGTTCCTTCGCCAGCAGATCGCCGATCCGGATCTGGTCGCGCGCCAAGCGGCCCACCTTCGTCTCGACGTCGCCGTCCAGCGCCCCGCCATCCGCCGGCGAGCGGTCGTCCACCGCGCAGAGGCCGTGCTCGCCGACGCGATCGAGGTAGTCGCCGAAGGTCGGGGCGGGAGCGGATTCGTCGCACAGGCCGAACCTGCGGAGCTTGGTGTCTTCCAGCGCATCGAACAGGTCCTTGACGAGGCACCGGTAAGGGCTGCCCTGCCGGCTGCCTTCCTGCAGATCGTTGCAGGCGGCCGGCGTCCATGCGATGCCGATCCCGGATTGCCCGAAGGTATGGCGCAGGAACCACTCGTCCAGCTCCTTTCGCACCTCGTCGAGCTTCCCGCTCGTCTCCCCGGTGTTGGGCGCGATGATCTGGAACTTGCCCGCGGCGTTGACGATCTGGCTCGTGGGAGGCAGGGAGAGCGCATCGAGCACCCGCAGGGCGGCGCATTCCGTGAGCAGGGCGACGAAGAAGGAACGTCCGCGGAGCAGCTTCGCCGCCCGCTTGGTGGCCGCGCCCCCCGACGCGAAGATGAAGTCCTGGATCCCGAAGAGGTCGCCCTGGACGAACAGCAGCTTGTCTTCGTCCCAGTCCTCGCGCCCGGACAGCCGCTTCCGGACTTCGTCCCGGTCGTCGCCTCGTTCCTGGTGGTAACGCCAGAGGGCGGCGGCGAGTGCGGCCACGACGCGGGAATGGTCGTACAGCGACACGTCGGGGACCGTGCGGAACGCGGTGGCGGCCGGAACGGCGTGCGCATACGTCAACCACAGGGTGTCGAAGTGATCGAGCCACAGCGCCAGGCTTTGCCGATGCGAGGACGGAATCGCGTCCAGCCCTTCCAGGAATGCCGTCCAGAGATCGTGGTACTCGGCGCGCGCCGTGCTCCGATCCTTCGGTTCGCAATCTTCGGCCCGCACGGGGAAGATGCTCTCGGGCGAGAGAGGCTGGAGGGGATACCGGTACGTCCAGGCCGGTTTCGTTCTTCCGCTTCCCTGCGTGGTTTCGATGTCGATCTGCTCGAACAAGGTGACTTGGCGTGCGGTGTAGTGATCCTTGCGGAAGGTCGGATCACCGTCCCGGGCTTCGTTGTAGAGGTCGAAGGTTTCGCGGTCCAGCCCGGATGCGGCGCGGTCGGCGGTCGCCACGATCCATTGCAGAAAGGTGTCCGGTTTGTGGTGCTTCGCCGCCGCGTTGATGAGCGAGTCGTCGGCGCCGCCGGCGCGCGCTTCACCCCACTCCTGGAAAGGGCTCGTGTCCCGGCCCTTGATCGGCGGCAGGCAGGGTTCGATTGCGTCGAGAGCGAGGGCGGTGTACGCGGCGTGCACGTGCGAGAACCAGCCCGGAGCGTTCGGGTGCGGCTTGGGATTGGGGCAGTAGATCTGCTTGTTGACTTCCAGAAGCTCCCGGTCCTGCACGCGCATGTCGGCGCGCTCCGCCAACTTGCCGAGATCGTGCAGCAGGCCGGCCAGCGCCACACGCGAGGTCGCATCGAGCAGCGCCCGCCCTCGGCCGTCGTTCAGAGGCTCCATCACGATGCCCGTTCGATCTCCGGTGTCTTCGCCTTGCGCGGCAGGCCGTATTCCATTGGAGTGGACAGGTCCATCCGCGTTCCCGCCCCTCGATATGGTGGCAAATGTAACCCATCTCTCCCAGCCGATCCGTCCGGCAAGGTTGCCGTTCCTCTCCGTGGAGAGGTGCGTAATTCGATAGCAGGGAGCGAACCGACCCGGATCTCGATCAGGTCATACCTCTCGACCGGGTGCAGAAGGGGCTGTGCATCGGGTGGGATGCACATCACCGCCTGAAGGCGAACGGCTTTGCCGAAGGCCGCGCTATCCGGGATCACGGGTTCGAGAAGCAGTCCCCCGACGGCCCGAGTTGCGCGCCGACCGGCGAGACGCGCATCATTCGCCGTCGTTGGCGGGTACTTGCCCGGCGACTGGCAAATGACCTCATAATCTCCGTAATATATTGAAAATAATTTGATTTTCTACTTGACGGGTACTTGACTGGCGCGGGCCGATGTTCGCCCGCTCATCGAGCGCGGTCTGTGGATGTCGAACCCGTACCGCATTCCGGGGAGCTGACGGATCGCGCCATGCGTTCGAACGCCGAAGACAACTCCGGCAGATCCTTTTCTACCACGCTCCATACTGCTTCCAAGTCGATACCAAGGTAGCCGTGCACCAGTACGTTGCGAAACCCTGCAATAGCCCTCCAGGGCACGCTTTGTTCGGTGTCCTAGAGGGTCCGGCTGAGACGCTGCGTCGATTCCGCGAGGGCTTGCAGGTTTCGCACCACCGCATCCTGCACAAGATGGGATTCGAAGAAAATGGACCGTTCCCCGCCCGTGTATTCCTCGATTCTCCCGATACATTCTCGAATGTGATCAAGCAATACCCGGTCGGCCTCACCGCTTGGTTTCATAGCGGCCGCGCCTCTCTCAACACCCGGTCGCGTAATGCGGGATGCAGGCCACCTTCAGTGACCACCTCCACCCGGCGTTGCAGCAGATCCTGCACGTCCATCAGCAACCCGCCGAGGGCCAGCCCCGTCTTGTCGGGCCGAAGCGATACCAGCAGGTCGACGTCGCTTGTATCGTCCGCGTCGCCCCGGGCCATGGAGCCGAATACCCGCACGTTGCGGACGCCGTGACGATCGGCAAGGGCGAGGATCTTGGCGCGATTGATTTCGAGCAGCGGGTGCATCTCAGGCCTCGCCACGAATGCGGGCTATCGCTTCACGTCTTTTCTTCTCCTGCTTCTTCTTTTGTTTCGTTCTCATTCCCGGATCGTGCCAACCAATGGTTTCGTATAGTTGTTCCAGGAACTTGGCAGCCTCCTCCCGTTCGGCGGCATCTGGCCACTCGGGAGCCTCTTCGGCCAGTCGATTGCCCTGGTTTTTCACTTCATTCAAGGTGGCTTTGTCGAACCGGCTACTCTTCTGCAACACCTTGAGCGCTCGTTCGGCCTCGATGAGCCGCCTGCGACTCCGGGGGAGGGCATCGAAGGCCGCTTGTTCTGCCCGTCGCTGTTCGGCTGCCGCTCTCTCGGCTTCGAGCCGCTGACGTTCTTCTTCTTGTCGAGCACGGATCGCGGCTTCTTCTTCCGCCTTTCTCCTTGCCGCCTCCTCGATTCGTGGGTCGGGTTCCATCGCTCCGTAGCCGACTGCCGTCTTCGCGCCGAAGCCGAGCCATTCGAACGCATGCTCGAACGCCGCTTTCAGCAGCGCACGCCAGCGGCCGTCCTTGGCGAGCTCCGGGACGCACCGGGACAGGCGCCGATGGTCACTGCGCACGTGGAAGACGAAGTCCGAATCCGGCGGCACCGTCAGGAAGCTGATCGGGTTCGGGCTGCCGGAGTCATGGGGCGACGTGCGGCCGGTTTTGTCCTGGTAGTAATGGGACTGATGCGGCGTCATGATCTCGACCGCGAGCTTCTTGCCCTTGATCTGCGGAACGACATCCCAGAACTCCAGCGCGCCGCGGACGTGCAGGTGTTTCTCCCGCAACAGCGCGAACAGCGCACGCATTGGGTCGGCGTCGGGATGGGCGGTGTCGAGAATACGGTTCTTCAGTTTCTTGTGTGCATCGGAGTGTTCGTCAAGCACCGCGTTCAAGTATTCCTCGATTTCCGTCTTGATCACGGAGAACCCGCCGATCCACTCCTTCCATTCCGCCTCCGACTCTCTGGCTTTCGACACCAGCCACGGCTCGAAGCCGAACAGATGCCAGATCGCCGGCAGCGTCCAGCCGCTTTCGTTCTCGAAGAAATCGCGATGCGCCAGTTCCTCCGCCGCGCGGCGGACGACGCCCTTGACGCCGCTGCCCGGCAGGTAGGGCAGACCGTAAGGATTCAGGAACGCGAAGCCGTTTTCGAGCGGATGCTCGTTGCCGAGGCCGGTCGTGAATGGGGCGACCGACTGCGCCATCAGCTCCAAGCCACCTTCTCCTGCCACTGCATCGAAGATTGCGCGTTGCCGTTGGGCATGGGCGGCGATCGACTTGCGGTCGATCTCGCTGAGGGGAGTCGCGGCGTCCAGTGCCGAGGTCTTGTTCTCGTCCTTGAACTGGCGCTCCCTCTGGTCTTTTCCTGTCTCGCGGTAATTGATGTCCTGTGTCGTCCACAGATTCTGTTTCGACCGGGAGTCGATACCCCACAGTTTCAAGTACATCCCGAAGCGCAGCGCCGGCGACGCGCCGCTGAAGTCGCTTCCCAGATACTCGGGTACCGCGGCGACCGGCATCTCACTCGCCCCCCTGTCGTGCCGCGGCCATCTGACGCAGCCACTTTAGCCAGGCGAAGGCTTCGATCGTTACCGCCTGGTATCTGCGGGGATCGGCCTTCAGCAGGTCTTCCATGAACTCCGTGAAGCCGGACGGGAGGTCGCCGAATCTGCAATGCAGCCAGTCTCGCAGGTGACCGGCCAGCGTTTCGTGCGTACCACCCTTCTCGTGGAGGAACGCCATCACCTGCATCAGGCCGCTGTTCATGATGAGCGCCGGGAGCGCCTTGGCGAGGTTCGCGTATCCATCGTCACAACCCGCGCATCGCTCCCAGGCATGCCGGGCGCGTTTCTGCTCCAATGTTTGTCTGGCCATCACGTCGCCCTCTCGATTCGGCGCAACCGGAATCAAACACCCGTTGCGAACCCGGGAACGGTGTTCCTCATGGAAACGGACTCCCACCCACGGTGCCATGCGGCGGCGGACCTTCGGCCCGCTTGCGGGCGAGACGCCCGCGCTCCCAGGGGATCCTGCGCCACCGGAACAAAAGCCGATTGGCGAGTCATTCTTCCGTCACTTTGCTCATGACTTCATGGGTAAGGGAGGAACGATCCGCGCGACGACCAGACCGCGCCCGATCGTGGCGTCGCCGCCGATCTGGAGCGTCTTGCCGTCGATCGCGCTTCGGATTTTCAGCATGACTTCGGCGGCCTTCATCTCGTCACCGTTCTGCGTGCCGGCCCTCGTCCCGCTGGCGAAGAGAGGCGCGATCAGCAGCGATTCCGGCGGCAGGTTCTCCGTGTAGAACAGGCCGCCGTCGTCGGCCGTGCCGGTCGCGTCGTTGATGCGGACGTGCGGTTCGACCAGCGTCGCGTGTTCCACGAAGTAGGCGAAGTCGGTGTCGGAGAGGACGACCAGATCCGTCTTGAGCTTGTTGCGGAAGAAGGCGTAGCCGTCCTCCTGCGGAAGCGCACGGTCTGCGAGGTCCTTGGCCAGTGCGCCCAGCTTCCCGGCGGCGCTGTCGTCGGTGCCGCCGGCCTCGTACTCGAATGCCTCGAGGTGCAGCTTCTTTCCCGGCGACAGGAGGGCGGGGTTCCCCACGGCGCAACGGCCTTCCGGCACCGCCGGAATCTCCCATCCCCCGCCGGCGCCCACCAGCGACAGCAGACGTTGCGTACGCGCCAGCGCCTGCGGGCAGGTGGCGTAGACGTAGCCGTTCTTCAGGCAGCGCACCGGGAAGGCGACCAACTGCCCGTCGCCGAAGCTCACCGCCCCGGCGTGCAACTCCTCTCCGGCTTTCGGCTCCGGCCCGAACAGGAGCTTGATGAGTCCGGGGTCGCCGCCGATGGTCTCGAAACCGTGCCGCACCGCGCCCTTGATGCCGGAGCCGGCGAAGCAGGGATGGTGGGTGTGGCGCTCGCGCTGGATGGGGTTGTCGATGATTCCGGTTGCGGACCCGGCGCCCATGTGCACCGGGCTCACCGCGTACAGGAACATGACGGCCTTGTTCTGGAACATTGGATCTTCCCTTCGTGTCAATACGCGCCGAACGTGAAGCGGTTGAATCCCTCGGCCCGCCTCGCGGCATTCTCTCCCCGATCCGGCCACAATCCCCGGGCGGCAAGGTTGCGTAGCGCGTCGGCCGTGGCGTCCAGCTCGTCCAGCCAGTAGACGCTGCCGGCCGGCGCGGCGCGCTGCGCCGGCTTGGGACGCCGTTCGGCGAGGTCGAAGCCGGAGATCACCTCGGACCTCGGCACCGCCGCGCAGACGACCCGCGCCCGTACCCCGTGCAGGTCGAAGCGCAGGTCGCGCCCGTCGCCGGTTACCCCGGCGGGCCTCCATCCGTCCTCGAACAGGCCCGGCGCGGTCAGGATCAGACGGCAGCGGCGCGCTGCCGCGATCCCGTCGTAGTCGGCCTCGGGAGTGTGTACGTCGACCCGCGTCGCTTCGACGGCGCGGCCGTCGCCGCCGAAGCGGAGCGTGAGCGCATCGGGCAGCGTCGCACCCGATACGCCGACGAGGAAGCCGACGTCGTGGCCGGCTCCCGTGTCGGGTGCGCCGTCGTTCCGGCCATGCCCCCGTTTGCGGAAGACGATGCCTTGGGAGGTGAACAGCGCACCGTCCGACGCCCGCCGCTTCAGCGGGTCCAGGGCGATGCCGATGCGCGTGTCCAGGCGCCAAAGGTCGCCGCTTGGAACAAGATGCCTCTGATCGATTTCTTGGTGGCCGTCGAGATACCGTCGCCATCCCTCGGAGGTCAGCCAGTACCCGGAGAGCGGCTTGCTGCGCCGTGGCTCCGCGAGCACCGCGAACGACCGGGTGGCGGCCGACGCCCGTACCCCCTTCGGCGGCGAGTGCGGCCGGATGCGGCGGCCTTCGCGGCCTTCGTCCCGGTCGTTTTCCGTGGCACGGCGGGTGACCGACAGGTCGGCGGGGAGTCCGTGGAGTGGCTCCACGATCCCGTCCGCTCCCCGGCGTGCCATCTGGAAACGGGTGATCAGGAACGATCCCGGACACGCCGGTGTGCCGAGCTCGGGGTCGTCGGCGATCTCGCCGCGAGCGAAGCGCGCCGGATCGTGTCCGCGGTGCACGAGCAACGCCGACCGCAATGCGCCGGCGGTAACCGACGGCCACGGCGGCACCAGGGCGTCGCCGAAGCTGCCCGGATCGCCGAACAGCCGGTTGCCACGCAGGAAGAGCGTGTCGATCGGATCGATGAAGAGATGCGTGATCTCCATGCGCGGGATCCTCAACCCCCTGCCGCCGACCGGGCGGCCGGTTCCGATGGCTCATCGTCTGGCTCACCATCTGGCTCACCATCGCTGCCGGTGGCCTCCGCCGAACCAAGCCGGGTCTCGCGCGAGAGGAATTCGGCAACCCCCAGGAACCGTTCGAGCCAGTCCCTTCGCTCGCTGGCGGGGCGGGCCGCCGCGAGGCCGGCGACCCGGCAAGCGAGACCGAGAACGTCCTCTCGTTTCCACTTGGCCTTGGCCTCGTCTTTCGCCCGGGCGCTCATCTGTCGATTGAACTGGTACCCGAGCAGGCTGCCGAGCATGTCGGCGCTCGCGTCCTCCGGCAGATCCTTGAGCCAGACGAGACTGTTGTAGACCGCGCGACGGGACACGGAAGGATCGGCGAGAAAGTCGCGCGTCATCAGGAGGAGTTCCAGCGGCTCATCCCACTTGGCGGTGAGATGGAGCACGCCGCCGGACCGCTTGACCACCGTGAGGCTGAAGGCATTGCGACCGCCCTCGTTCTTGGCGCGCTGCTCCGCCTCGCGAAGCTCGCGCATGACCGCGGTGAGCGGCGCCTGGTGGTGGGCGACGACCGCGCCGCAGCTCGCGGTGGCGCCGCCCATCATGCGCATCAGATGCCCGCGGCGGCTACCGCTCCCCGGCTTCCGGCCTGACCGCGGAGGGAGGAGGGCGAAGCCGTCCTTGCAGACGAGCTCGCGGCTGGCGCGCGCCGTTTTCCAATCGATCGACGCATCACGTGGATCATGGCCGCTGTAGGCGTAGCGCAGCCGCCGCATCGCCGGCAGCAGATCGGCGACGGGCAGCATCGCCATCACGTCGTCGCCGCCCGCGTACAGCACGCGGCCCAGGTATTCGTGTTCGATCACCTCGGGGACGACGTGCAACGCGAAGTCGTTGAGCGCGCCGGAGATTGCCAGGTGGCGGTTGGGCGAGATCGCGCGGGTCTGCCCGCCGTACTCCTTGAGCGCCGGGTTCTCGCGGGCGCGGGCCTCGAATCCGTCGCGCACCTGCGGGTGGAAGCTGTCCAGGTAGGAGATCGCGCATCCCGGGCCATCGGAGTCCTCGTCCTCGTCACCGGAGAGGATGCGACCCATGTGGTCACCGTCCATCAGGAGCAGCGCGTAACAGGCTTCGATGCCGTCTCTGTCTTCGTCCCGGCGGAGCACGCACTTGACCAGGTGTTCAGCGAGACGCTGCTTGTCCTCGTCGCCACTGTCGGCGGCAGCGTCCAGCAGGCCGGGCAGGCGCTTCGCCCACCATGACGCATCGGGGTCACCACCGATCTTGCGTATCTCGCGCATCAGCTTCCGGGGCAATGCGACGGGGTCCGTTCCCAGTTCCGAAACCATGTTCCCGAGTTCGGCCCGGAGATCTTCGGCAAGCGGCTCGCCGGCCTTCGCTCGCTGGACACGCGCTTCGATCTGCTTGGCCAGCGCCATCGTATGCGTCGATACGACGAAACGGCCGGCGGCACGGGAGTCCATTCCGACGACACCTGCAACCTCTTCGGCGAACAGCGTCGGCCAGAGCCGCTTGACGGCCGGCAGGGCGCCGAGATGTTCGCCGGCCTTGGCCCAGGCCGGTCTGGCCTTCGCGAGCTTCGCCCAGAGCGTCCCTTCCTGCCCGCGGTACGACCGATCGAGCTGCGCTTCGTCGGTGGTCAGCCACTCGGTCTCGCCCGTCAGCGAGCAGCGCCAGCCGCGCTGTTTCATCTGCGCGAAGGGTCGCACCGCCTTGGCCGCGGCGAGCACGCGCTCGGCAAGGTCGTAGACCGCCGGATACAGGACACCGGGGTTCGGGGCGAAGAACCTCGTCCCGTCGCTCCATGTCCGGTCCTCCTGCAAGACCCTCCACGCGGGGGAGTCGAGGAATCCGATTGGTTCGTCAGCACCCGCCCCGGGCACGGGGGAAGCGGAAGGGGCTGGAGCATCGCACCGCGGTGCTTTGAAGAACGGGGCCATCGCCTCCGACAGCATCGAAGTGTCGAGGTCGGTCTGCCGCCGGCCGTCCCGCGGCCGGATCAGCGAGAACGGCACGGCCGCCCAATGCACTTCGGGAAAGCCGTCGAGCTGTTCGCGCATCTGCCGATAGGCGTATACCGTCTCGTCGCGGGGGTCGCCCGAGCGCCGAAGTGACGCCTCCGACAACAGCCGATCAACGACGTCGTCGCCGAGCGACTTCAGCCAGCTTCGCGCCCGCGCCTCGACCTCCCCGGCGACCTCTCTCGCCTCACCCGCGGGGACGACGGCGACGAAGCGGTTCGGCAGCGCCGCCGAGAACAACGGGTTGGCGTCGGTCTCTCTTTCGGTCCAGTCGCATTCTGCGAACCACTCTCGCGGCAGACCGCATTCGTCGCGCAACCACACGTCCACCTGCGGGATGCCGCGCAAGCGCGGAAAGAGGACGGCGTCGGGTCCGAGGCGCTCGCACACCACCTTCGCCGCCTCCCACGACAAGCGCGCCAGCAGGTGCGAGCCGGCCCACAGATCCGAGGTGCTGCGCGCCGCCGCGATGAAGCTCTGCACCGGCCCAATGGAGAGCGCGAGCAACGCGGCGTCCCCGTCGGGGTCCGCCGTGAAGGCGCCGGCGAACGCCGAGACCAGGTCGAGGTGATCCCAGATGGAATGGTCGGGGATGCGGGTATCGGCCGGGAGCAGCGGCCAGAGTTGGCCCAGCGTGCCGTTGTCTGCTTCCTCGCGAAGCTCGGGGCCGAAGCGCCAGAAGGCGAGCAGCGTGCGCCGCCAGTCGATCACCTCGCCTTCCCTGACGACGAGCCGTTCGAAGTGCGTGCGGCTCCGGTCCTTGATGTCTCGGATGTCCGTATCGGCAAGGGAGCCCAAGTGGAACTTCTTGCCGTTCAGCGGGTGGATCAGGGTGGGTTGCTTGGTCCAGCGCACCTGCGCCCATTCGGCGATCGCGAGGGTCCTCGGCCGCCCGTCCCGAGTCGTAACGGTGGCCTCTTCCATCGGCCACTGCGGACGGTCGGCGGCCGACGCCCACCAGTCCGCCCGCTGGACGGTCCGGTACATGTCGACGCGGATGCCGTCCTTGGAGAGCACGGTGTCGAGGGCATCTTCGCTGTCCGGCGCCATTTGCCCCGACTCCGGGATGCTCTCGAATCCGAGCAATCGATGCAGCGCCCGCGACGTGCCTCCCTCGTGGCCGGCCGGGTCGCGCAGGAGCACCAACGCCTTCTCGGCCGGATCGTGCAGCCGGGCGTGCAGCTTGGCCTGCCAGAGCGTGTCGTCGGCCATCGTCGTCACTCCGGGCTGCGTTGGAGGGTGAGCTTGTCCAGACTTGGCTTCAATGCGTCCCTTCTCGCGCCGTCTTCGATCATCAAGTAGAGGCGTTGCCCGTTCGGGTGTGTCAGCGCATCGAGGAGCTCATGGGCGGTGCTCCACACCTTCTCGATAGCACGAATGTCCAGCCTGAACTCCACCGGCGGAAGGCAGGGGACGT
The DNA here is from genome assembly GCA_965204915.1 of Gammaproteobacteria bacterium. GTDB lineage: Bacteria > Pseudomonadota > Gammaproteobacteria > HK1 > HK1 > HK1. The sequence goes on from OZ242023.1 coordinate 3,684,664, forward strand.
GGAACACGACGCCGCGCAGCCGCTTCGGGTCGCCGGGACCGGAGCGGACCTTGAACCGGAGGCTGTTGGGCAGACGCAGATTCCCCCATGTTGGGAAATTATGTTTGGTGATCGGATACGACAGCCAATGCCGGTCATGAGGCGGTTTGGCGTTCGGAAAGACGAACATGGTGCGAAGTCCGATCTTCAGGATCGCGAGATCCCGCATCAGCGCCTTCCAGTCGTCGTAGGACTCCGACGTCCGCCAAACGAGTGGCCCGGTGTCATCCGCACCGATCGCGTGCGGCCAGTCCAGCGCCAGCGCGTCCCGCCAAGGCCGGAGAAAACTGCGATCGAGTTCACCTTTGCCCTGCACCGAGGCGTCATCGCTTGCATCCAGGCCCGGTGAATCATCAAGCGGTTGGATCATGAACGATCCCCATCCGTTACGGCTTCGACCGCCGACCGTCCCGTAGGCGTTCATCAACGACAGCGCGCTTCGGATATCGGCAACGTCCGATTCCGGTGCCGCGATCGACAGTTCGGCCGCTTCTCCCGCCTGAATGGCGGCGTTGCCTTTCAGGACGGTGGCGTACTCCTTGCGCCCTCCGGATTTCCTGATCGCCTCGACCTTGAGCGGGCCGTACCCAAGGTACAGCAATGGCCCGACAGGTTGGTTTACTTCCGGATGCCGGATCCTCCCATCGAGCTCCTGGGATCCCCATTGGCTCTTGGTCAATGATCCGGTTGCCCATTTGCTCAACCGCATCCGAACGGCGCTCTTGCGGAAATCGCCCTCGATCCACGCATTGCCGAACAACCGCCCTTCCTCAAGTCGCATCTGCGCGAAGTCTTCCGGGAACCCGTGACGCGCCGCCCAGACCACCCGCCACCACTGCCGCAAGAGTGCCTTGAACGGCGGCGTCCGCCATTGGCCGCTCTGCTCGGCGTTGCCGAGGAACGCCGGCGTCAGGAACCTGATCCGATACTTCATTCGCTGCATCACGATGACCTCTGACGGCGATCATCCCGATTCCTACCGGGATCTTCCGGTTCTGCAACCTTGCCGCCCGCGATCCGGATCGCCTCCGGCGGCAGGGTCAAGCCGACACGACGGTAGCGCGTACCCGGAATAACCTCCTGCGCCATGATCAGATACGGTTCGGCGCGCCTTCGGCCCAAGCGCCGCTCCAGTTCCTGCTTGATATGCGCTTTGGCGGGATTGAAGTTCTCCGCAGAGACTCCGCGTGAATACGCATCTTCCGTCTTCTCGTAACGACCGGAAGCCGGATTCACGACCTGCCCGTAGTAACCCAGAAGCTCCTTTCCGATACCCTCATCGCTCCAGTGCGCGCCGGAATGGCCGCGGCGCGCTCTCTCCACCAGCATCCAGTAGAAGGCGAACCAGGCAGGCTTCAATTCAAAGGACTCGCCGCCCGCGGTCACCATGCAACTGGCCGGGTCCAGCTTCAGCGCAAGGGGCGGGAGAGACCGTTGCGCGTCGGCCACCACCGCGGAGAAGGTCGCCGTACCCTCCATCAGATCGGGATCCAGACCCTCGCGCAAGCGCACGAAGGGGATATTCGCCAGGGTCACCTTGGCGTCCTTTGTGTCATAAGGCCGGCTGTCGGGTTCGCGGGTGTGGATCAGCACGCTCCCGGGCGTCGGATAGAAGAAGTCACGGTGCGACTCGTACGGCGCATTCACCAGCACGTGCGAGAGTCGGTCCTGTTCGCGCCCGTACAGGGACAGGGCGTAGCCGAGGTAGAACCCCATGGTCTTGCGCCCTCCGGCGATCGAGACGTGCAGCGCACAGTCGTCGTCCCGGGTCAGATCGCGCACCACGTCGGTGATGGTGTCGGCGGCGCACTCGTTGTCCTCCGGACTACGGATGTCGCCGAGCGGCCGGCCGGCAGCATCCTTCAGCACATGGATGTGTTCCGGCCCGAACGCGATGGGCGACAGCCCGTAATCCCCGTAATCCGCTTGCAGCCGGTGGAACCAGCCACTCTCCGGATGCAGGAGCGAGAGCTTCGCGCGTTCGGCGCCTTCTTCGGTGGTGATGATCCGGACCGCGGTGGGGACGAACGGCGGTTTCTGCTCGACCGCGAGCGCGTACAGGGTCTCGGTGACGATCTGCGGGGACAGGCCGGTGACGGCGAGCAGAAGGCGGCGGGGATGGTCTTGCGGCTGTTTCATGGCGGTGTCGATCCCTCGTATTCCGTGCGCCGGATTCCGGGGCGCCGAACGCCGGCGGCTGGGTGTGTTCCACGGGGTGGACAGGTCCGCCCGTGTCCCCGCCCCTCGATATGGCGGCAAATGTAGCTGATCTCCCCCGGTCGATCCGTCCGGCAAGGTTGCCTGCCGGGGGCGGCAGGCACCCCCGTATCTCGTCCGCCTTTGCCGAAGCCAAGGTCATACATGTCTTCCGGCCGAACCTGCCCGTCCGGCAGTTGCCATTCGTCCGGCAGAGGCGTGAGCGGTTACCGGCACCCGCGGGCACGAACGACTGGGTAGCAACCGCGGGCGGGACGCCCACGTTCCGGAGGGACGCGCCGTTTCCAGGGCGCAGATTCCCGCCCCCGCTTCCATGAGGACATGCTTGCGCGGAGCCTGCTCCCGCGGAAGCGAGGGGGAATGACCAGAGTAGGCGGGACGCCCGTGGCCCGGAGGGACACGCCGTTCCCAGGAATGGCTCCTGCAAGTACGGTCGCGTCGTGCAAAGCAGCGTAGCGCGCCCGCGTGCCCGTGAACGATCTCCGGGTGTACTGCCTCCAGGTGTACAGCCGCGTAGCCGCGGGCTGACGTCGGACGGGACTTCCCGGCCTGTCCCCCTCCCTTCGGTTGCGATAGTGTTCGCCCGAACGAGGCCGGACTTCCCGGCGGCCGGTGGCAGGATCGAGGGTGCGGAGCCGGCAACCCGGTCGGGAGATGCCATGACCACGGACACCGGTGCAGGGAGGGCGGAGTAGATGACGCTGTCGGCTGAAGTGATCACGATAGTGGTCAGTGTCGTCACCGCGGTGATCAGCATCATCGCCTCCCTTGGCGCTTTCGCGGCCTGGATGCTCCGGCACATGGATCGGCGATTCGCCGAAGCCAAGGCCGACACTCAACGGCAGTTCGATGGGGTGCAGCGGCAGTTCGACGGGGTGCAGCGGCAGTTCGAGGGAGTGCAACAGCAGTTCGAGGGGGTGCAACGGCAGTTCGCAGAGGCCAGAGAAGACACCCAGCGGCAGTTCGCCGGGCTCAGGGCCGAGATGCAGCGCGGGTTCGAGCAGGCCCGTGAAGACCGCCTTCGCCTGGAAAGGAAGATGGAGGGCAAGTTCGACGCGCACGGGGAGCAGATCGCCAATCTCCGCGAGGACGTCGGCAGGCTGCAAGGAATCGTCGAACGGACGTATCAATCGCAGCGCTTCACCGTGCTGCCCGCTGAGCCGGAGCCGAGCGCAAGCGATGGCGTTCGGGAGCCCCGAGTGAGCTATCACACGGGAGACGGAGGCGAAGGCGCGGAACACGGCGGCAAAGAGGCTGGCTACGGGGACGATGATGCCGGACACGGTGGCAAGGAGGCGGAGTACGGAGGCGAAAGCTCTGCGCCTGGTGGTGAAGGCGCCGGATCGGACGACGTGTCCTGAAGCGCCGAATCCCGAGCTTCGACTCCCTGCCCTTCCTGGTTCCCGGAGTCCAGGTTCCTTGGCTCCATGAATCCCTGGAACGGCGCCCCGGATCCCAACCCGGCATAGCCGGAACCAAACGCCGATCGGCGAACGAATCTTCGCCGTTTTGTCGAAGGCTTCACGGACAAGGCACTCAACGCCGCCTCGTGTACGGATGCGCCGGCCTCACCTGCACGGGAACATCGACGGCACCGCAATCGCCCGCACTTCGTGCCCGGATACGAAATAGGCCGGTGTCCCACGTTTGCCCGGATGCGGGCGTACGGAGTCGGCGTTCGTGCCGCCCGGTCGCTCCGGATTCAAAGCCGGCTCGGCGTCCGTCGGCCACGGCTCGCCGCTCGGCCCGGAAACGACGCCCTCTGCGCCCACCGGCTCGAGGACGTACCGGCCGAGCCCCATCGAGCAGCCTTTTCCCGCGTGCGTCCACTGGCCGAGCCACAGCAGCGGTCAGAACCGGTCGAGCGCCGCGCCCGCCAGCGCGAAGCTGCCGACCAGTCCGCCCATTTGGAGCTTCTCGTTCTGGCGCGACGAATAGCGGGTCCACTCCCGCCAGTGGAGCGCGCGCTTGGCGATGGGGATCGATTCGGCGTGCCGGAGCAGACCGGCGAAGTTCGTTTCCAGCGGGGTTTCGCCGAAGAAGTACGTCAGGAGGGAGATGCGCCGCAGGAGGCCGCCCATCAATGCCCGGAAGTCGAAGCCCTGCGCCCCTGATCATCGACCCCGCCTCACCATCCGCGATTCGCGTGGCTCGACCCGCGTCGCTGGCGGGACCGCCAGGGCGCCAGCGCCTCGATCGCCCGATCCGGATAGTCGGTGATGATCCCGTCCACCCCCATGCGGGCCAGTGCCAGCATCTCGTCCACCTCGTTGACGGTCCACACCACCACCTTGAGGCCGAGCGCGTGGGCCTCGGCCAGCGCCTCCGCGGTCAGGTCACGGTGGTACGGCGACCACCCCCGGCATCCGGCGGCTTCCACCAGGCGCGGGACCGAGCCGCCGGCGTCGTCGACGTCCAGCCCGGCGGTCCACGGCGAGGGGCCGGGCCGGTCGCGCCGGATGTTGTCGAGCCACCGCTGCTCGGCGGTCAGGCATACCGTCGGGAGCTCCGGGGCCAGCCGGCGGATCTCGAACAGGACGCGCCAGTCGAAGGACTGGACGTTGGCCCGGTCGAGCATCCCTTCTGCGCGCAGTACCGCCACCACCGCCCGCGCGAATGCTTCCGGCCCCGCTGTCTCTTCCGGGGCCAGGGGCGTCAGCTTGGTCTCGAGGTTGAAGCGGACCCCGCCGGCCCCGGGCCGTCTTCCCAGCGCCAGCACCTCCGCCAGGGTCGGAATACGGGTCCCGTCGCGAGGCGCCTGCCCGGGGAACTGCTCCGCGGTCCGGCTGCCGGGAGCCGCCCGGCCGACGTCGAATGCGGACAGCTCCGCCAGATCGAGCGTGCCGATGAGCGGTCCCGGCTCCGACAACCACGCGCCGGCCGGGTCCCGGGTCCGCTCGGGATTGAGCGCCCGGTCGTGGTGCACGACGGGCACTTCGTCCCGGGTCAGGCCGAGGTCGAGCTCCAGGACGTCGGCGCCGAGCTCGATGGCGCGCTCGAACGCGGGAACGGTGTTCTCGGGAAGCAGCCCCCGGGCGCCGCGATGCCCCTGGATCTCGATGGCCTGGGCCGTCATCGATCCGAAGCCTCCGAGCACGACCATGAATGCAACGTCTCGCAGAGCCCGCCACGCATACCCGGTGACCTCGGACGGCATACATCGCGTCCCACGACCGCTCGACCCGCAGAGCCCGCCGCGCATGCCCGGACGGCCTCAGACAAGGCGGCGGCCGTTCCCGGCGTCGAAGAAGTGGACGTGCTCCGGCGCCAGCGCCAGAGGAAGCGTCTCCCCGGCCGCGACCCGCAGGGCGCCGTCGACCCGGGCGGTCACCGCGGGTCCCCGGTCGCCGCCCGCCGGTGGTCCATGCACCAGGCTGCCCGCGCCGTGCGGACCGTCGCGTCCGTGGTGGCGGTCCCGGCCGCCGCCGGCAAGCTGCCCGTGCACCAGGCTGTCCGCTCCCAGCGCCTCCACGACGTCGACGGCCAGCTCCAGGGTCGCGGCGTCGCGAGGGACCGGCTCCAGATGCTCGGGGCGGATGCCGACGGTGACCTTGTCGGGGGCGGCAGGCGCGGGCGGCGAGAACGGCAGGACCTGGGCCGAGCCGTCGAGCTTCACCCCCCGCCGGTCCGCCGTGGCCGTTCCCGGCAGGAAGTTCATCGCCGGCGAGCCGATGAATCCGGCCACGAATGCGGTCGCCGGCGCCGCATACACGTCGAGCGGCAGGCCGATCTGCTCCACGACCCCCGCGTTCATCACGATGAGCCGATCGGCCAGGGTCATCGCCTCGACCTGGTCGTGGGTCACGTAGAGGCTGGTGGTCCCCAGGTCGCGTTGCAGCCGCTTGATCTCCAGCCGCATCTGCACCCGCAGCTTCGCATCGAGGTTCGAGAGGGGCTCGTCGAAGAGGAAGACCTCGGGCTCGCGCACGATGGCGCGGCCCATCGCCACCCGCTGCCGCTGGCCGCCGGAGAGCTGGTTGGGACGCCGGCCGAGCATGCCGTCCAACTGGAGGATCCGCGCCGCGTCGGCCACCCGGCGCTCGATCTCCTCCTTGGCGGTGCGGCGGTTGCGCAGCCCGTAGGCCATGTTGTCGAACACGCTCATGTGGGGGTAGAGCGCGTAGTTCTGGAACACCATGGCGATGTTCCGATCCGCGGGCTCCAGCTCGTTGACCCGCCGCCCGCCGATCCGGATCTCGCCCTCGGTGACCGTCTCCAGGCCCGCCACCATGCGCAGCAGCGTCGACTTGCCGCAGCCCGAAGGACCGACGATGACGATGAACGCCCCGTCCGCGACGGAGGTCTCGACCCCGTGGATCGCCTTGAATCCATTGGGGTAGGTCTTGCGCACACCGATGAATTCCACTCCGGCCATGCCCTCGACTCCTTCGGCCCGGTCGATTCCTTCCGTTCCTGCGATTCCTTCCGTCCCTTCGGCTCCTTCCGTCCCTTCCGCTCGCGCCGCCTGCTACTTCTCCTGCTCGATCAATCCCTTCACGAACAGGCGCTGCATGAAGACCACCACCAGCACCGGCGGCAGCATCGCGAGTATCGACGTCGCCATGATCTCGTGCCACACCGGCTCCGAGTCCGGCACCGCGACCATGCGCTGGATGCCCATGACGATGGTGTAGTAGCTCTCGTCGGTGGTGACCAGGAGCGGCCACAGGTACTGGTTCCAACCGTAGATGAAGAGGATCACGAAGAGCGCCGCGATGTTGGTCCGCGACAGGGGCAGCAGGACGTCGCGGAAGAACTTGAGCGGCCCCGCCCCGTCGATGCGCGCCGCCTCGGCCAGCTCCTCCGGCACCGTGAGGAAGAACTGGCGGAACAGGAAGGTCGCCGTCGCGCTGGCGATCAGGGGCACCGAGAGCCCCCAGTAGCTGTTCAGCATGCCGAGGTCCGCCACCACCCCGAAGGTCGGCAGGATGCGCACCTCCACCGGCAGCATGAGGGTGATGAAGATGATCCAGAAGCACGTCATGCGCAAGGGAAAGCGGAAGTAGACGACGGCGTAGGCGGCGATGATGGAGATCGCGATCTTCCCCACCGCGATCATCAACGCCATGACCAGCGAGTTCCACATCATCATGCCCACCGGCACGCTGCCGGCCGCCTCCATGCCGGAGCCGAGCACGGTGGTGTAGTTCTCGAGGAAATGGCCTCCGGGCCACAGCGGCGTCCGCCCGGACATCAGGGCCTCCACCGGATGGGTCGAGGCGACGAACGTGATCCAGATCGGGAAGGCGGTCACCAGCACCCCGATCGACAGCACCACGTGGGACAGCACCGTGAGCCAGGGACGGTTCTCGACCATGCGCGCCGCTCCCTCAGTAGGCCACTTTCCGCTCGATGTAGCGGAACTGGATCACGGTGAGCCCGATGACGATGGCCATGAGGACCACCGACTGGGCGGCGGAGCCCCCCAGGTCCAACCCGATGAAGCCGTCGCTGAACACCTTGTAGACGAGGATGGTGGTGGCCTGCGCCGGGCCGCCGGTGGTCGTCGCGTGCACGATGCCGAAGGTGTCGAAGAAGGCGTAGACGATGTTGACCACCAGGAGGAAGAAGGTGGTCGGGGACAGCAGGGGGAAGACGATGGTGCGGAACCGCTTGAACGGGCCGGCGCCGTCGATGGCCGCCGCCTCGATGAGCGAGCGCGGGATCGCCTGCAATCCGGCGAGGAAGAACAGGAAGTTGTAGCTGACCTGCTTCCACGAGGCGGCCAGGATGATCAGGACCATGGCGTCGGCGCCGTCCAGGTAGTGGTTCCAGTCGTAGCCGACGGCCTTCAGGCAGTAGGCGAGGATCCCGATGGACGGGTTGAACATGAAGAACCAGAGCACGCCGGCCACCGCCGGAGCGATGGCGTAGGGCCAGATGACCAGCGTCCGGTAGGCGGTCGTCCCCTTGATGATCCGGTCGGCCATGGCCGCCAGGAGAAGGGCTGTGCCGAGGGACAGGGACGTGGTCGCGACCGAGAACCCCAGGGTGCGGCCGAAGCTCTCCAGATAGATGGGGTCGGAGAACAGGCCGGTGAAGTTGTCGAGCCAGACGAGCTTGCGGCTGAGCCCGAAGGGGTCTTCGAGCAGTACCGACTGGTAGAGGGCCTGGCTCGCCGGCCAGATGAAGAACACCAGGGTGATGGCGATCTGGGGGGCGACCAGCAGCAAGGCCAGCCCCCGCCTGGAAAATGTGACGCGCTTTTCCAATGAACCGGCGGTATGCGACGGTCGGGCCGGCGGCTCTGGAGAGGTTCCCGGAGCCGCCGGCCCGGCCGGGTCGGAGCGGATCGAGGAGGGTCGCCCCCGCCTCAGTTCGCCGCTTCGAACTTGCGCAGCAGCTCGTTGCCGCGCGCGACGGCGGCATCGAGGCCCTCCTGCGCCGATTTGTCGCCGGCCCAGATCGATTCGAGCTCCTCGTTGATGACGTCCCGGATCTGGACGAAGCTGCCGAACCGCAGGCCCTTCGAGTTTTCGGTCGGCGCCTTGCCGGTCATCTGCACGATGGCCACGTCCGTACCGGGGTTCGCGTCGTAGAAGCCCTGCGACCGGGTGAGCTCGTAGGCGGCGGTGGTGATCGGCAGGTAGCCCGTGAACTGGTGCCAGTCCGCCTGCACCTCGGCCGACGAGAGGTAGCTGAAGAACTTCGCCACCCCCTTGTACTCCTCCGCGTCATGCCCCCTCAGCACCCACAGCGTGGCGCCGCCGATGATGGTGTTCTGCGGGGCGCCCGCGACGTCCGGCCAGTAGGGCAGGGTGGAGACGCCGAACTCGAAGTCCTTGGCGTTGGCCTTCACCCCGGCATAGGCCGCCGAGGAGTTCATGTACATCACGCACTCCTGGTTGTAGAACTTGGGTGCGCTGTCGGAGCGCCGGCCGCCGTAGTCGAAGATCTTGGACTTCTGCCACTCCGCGAGCCGGCCGATGTGTTTCACGTGCATCGGGCCGTTGAAGATGAACTCGGTGTCCATGCCGGCGAAGCCGTTGGCCCTGGTGCCGATGGGCTGATCGTGCCAGGCCGAGAAGTTCTCGATCTGGACCCAGGACTGCCAGCCGGTGGTGAAGCCGCAGGGGTATCCCGCCGCCTGGGCTTTCGTGGCCGCCGCCTCCAGCTCCGGCCAGGTCTTCGGCGCCTCGGAGATCCCGGCCTTGGCGAACGCGGTCCGGTTGTAGTAGAGGACCGGCGTCGAGCTGTTGAACGGCATCGAGAGCATGTTGCCGTCGGTGTCCGTGTAGTAGCCGGTCACCGAGGCCAGGTAGCCGGCCGGGTCGAACGCCTCTTCCGCATCCGCCATCAATCGGTACACGGGATAGATGGCGCCCTTCGCCGCCATCATGCTGGCCGTGCCGACCTCGAACACCTGCACGACGTGGGGCTGCTGCTTCGCCCGGAACGCCGCGATGGCCGCGGTCATGGTCTCGGTGTAGTTGCCCTTGTAGACCGGCATCACCTTGTAGCCGGACTGGGATGCGTTGAAGCCGTCGGCGATTTCCACGACCTTCTCGCCCAGCTTGCCGCCCATGGCGTGCCACCACTGGACTTCGGTGGCGGCCTGGACGAGCCCGGCGGACGAGAGGGCGACCGTCGCGCCAACGATGGTCGGGATGATGTTGAGCTTCATGGGAAAGCCTCCGTGTGACTTGATGACTTGCCGGCGTTGCGGTGCTGGATGGTACAGCTTGGAGGCCGGATGTGACACCGGCGGGACCCGAGCGGGCGTGGACCGATCCTGTCACGTCCGGTCGCCGTCATGGTGGATAATGCGGCGGGACGGGGCTTGGGTGGTTCCTGCGGAGGAGGGGTGGATGGAGCACCGTGAATACATGCGACGGGCAACGGGCGCGGAGCCGGACGGGGATCCGCGTCTCCACCGGGGCACGGGCTCCGATCCGATTCCAGATGCGGACGCCCGGCGGGGACATGGGGGACCCGGCTCCCCTGCCGCGCAGGACGAGCCGTCGTCGAGCGCGGCGTCCATCCCGGACCCGGAGTCGCTCGATGCGGAGTCCGTGATCGACTGTTACGAGCTGGCCCGCCTGCCTGCCCCGCCGCGGACGGGACGGGCGGAGCCGGCTGCGAACCTCCTTGCCCTGATCGACCGTTACGACGCCTTCATCCTCGACGGCTATGGCGTGATCAACGTCGGGGCGGAGCCGATACCGGGTATCGGGGATACGATTCGCGCCCTGCGCACCGCCGGCCGGGACGTGATGGTCCTCACCAACGGAGCGGGGCGGCCGTCCCGGCAAACCGCGCGGCGTTACGAGAGGTGGGGCCTCGATATTCCGGGGCGGCTCGTCGTGACGAGCCGCGACGCGCTCGAAGCCTCCCTCGCGGCACACCCTCGCGCAGGGTCGTGGGGGGTGATGGCGCAGCCCGACTCCGAGCTCCAGACCCTTCCGGTCGAGACCGTGCTTCTCGAAGACGACGAGGCGCCCTACCGGCACGCCGCCGGGTTCATCTTCATCCGTTCCGAAGGATGGAGCACGGCCCGGCACCGGCTTCTTGCCGACGCGCTGTGCGAGTCACCCCGACCCGTGCTCGTTGCCAACCCCGACGTGAGCGCTCCCTATCCCGACCGGCGCCTGTCCGCCGAGCCGGGGTATTGGGCGCTCCGTATCGAAGCGGAGACCGGCGTTCGGTGCGAGCGGTTCGGCAAGCCGTTCAGCCCCGCCTTCGAGCTCGCCCTCTCCCGGCTGGGCCGTGCGGCGGCGGGGCGCGAGCGGGTGGCGATGGTGGGCGACGGCTTGCACACGGACATCCTGGGAGGGCTCGCGGCAGGGTTGGGGACGATCCTGGTCACGGACCACGGATTGCTCAGGGGACTGGACTGGGAAGCGAGGGCCGCACGCGCCGGAATCGTCCCGGACCATGTGATCCCCGAGGCTTGAGCGGGGCGCGGACGCCCCCGAGCGTCTCCGATCGGTCACACGATATACTTCGGCCCGATAGTTCGGCCCGGCCGTCGTGCGCGAAAGTGGCGGAACTGGCAGACGCGCTGGCTTTAGATGCCAGTGGGGCAACCCGTGGGGGTTCGAGTCCCCCCTTTCGCACCAGCTACCCGGATTTCCCACCAGCCCCCGGACCATCGTCGCGTTCGCGAAGGATCCTTGCCTTGAGCGACACCCAGCGCCTCGTCGTCGGCATCTCCGGAGCCTCGGGGGTGATCTACGGGATCCGCCTGCTGGAGCTGCTGCGCGAGCTGCCGGTCGAGACCCATCTGGTCATGTCGAAGGCGGCGGAGATGACCATCGCCTACGAGACCGACCGCAAGCCGGCCGAGGTCAGGCGACTGGCGACGGTGGCTCATCCGGCCAGCGACGTCGGAGCGTCGATCAGCAGCGGCTCGTTTCGGACCTCGGGCATGATCATCGCACCCTGCTCTGTGCGCACGATGTCGGAGATCGCCACCGGGGTGACCGCCAGCCTCCTGACCCGGGCCGCGGACGTGGTGCTGAAGGAGCGGCGCCGGCTCGTGCTGCTCCTTCGGGAGACCCCGTTGCACACCGGGCATCTGCGCACGATGCTCGCCCTGTCCGAGGCGGGGGGGATCGTGATGCCGCCGGTTCCCGCCTTCTACGCGGATCTGCGCAGCATCGACGAGATGGTCGACCAGACACTGGGTCGCGCCCTCGATCTGTTCGGTATCGACGCGGGGATCACCAGGCGCTGGGGCGAGGACGTAGGCGCGTCCGTGGAGCGGAAGTAAGCGCAAGTCGAGGAGGGGAGGCGGTGTGAGGCCGCTCGACGGGGAGTGTCCGGCACGGCGCGAATCGCCCTGGAGCAGGCGATTCCAAGTGTATGATTCTCCCCCTTTCCCCGCGAGACGAATCCCATGCACCCGTTCCGCAGGATGACGAAGATCCCGAGCGCCGGCGAGGCGCTGCCGGGGCGGCCGGACCCGATCCCGACCCCGAACGTCAACTTCATCAACGGCCACCGCATCAAGCCACCCTTCCCCGAGGGCATGGCGCTCGCGCAATTCGGCCTCGGCTGCTTCTGGGGCGGGGAGAAGGCGTTCTGGAGCCTGCCGGGGGTACACGTCACCGCGGTCGGCTATGCGGCCGGCGCGACCCCCAACCCGACCTACGAGGAGGTATGCAGCGGGCGTACCGGCCACAACGAGGTCGTCCTCGTGGTCTTCGATCCGGAACGCATCGGCTACGACGCACTCCTCGACGCCTTCTGGGAGGCCCACGACCCCACCCAGGGGATGCGTCAGGGCAACGACGTGGGCACGCAGTACCGTTCGGGCGTCTACCCGTACTCCGAGGCGCAGGCCGGGCAGGCGGCGGCGTCGCGCGATGCGTACCAGGAGGCCCTCTCGGCCGCGGGATACGGCCGCATCACCACCGAGATCCTGGACGCCGGCCCGTTCTACTACGCCGAGGGCTACCACCAGCAGTACCTGGCCAGGAATCCCTTCGGCTATTGCGGTCATGGCGGCACCGGGGTCGAGGCCCGGCGGGGGTCGCGGCCCGGCCTCCGGGGCCCGGGGGTCCGCTACGCCTGACGAGAACGGGCCGGCGCCGGACGAGCCGTTGGCCTGCCCTGTCCGATGCCGGCGCAAACGACGCACGCATCATCCGGAACCGGTTGAAGGTCTCCTCCCACGCCGGCTCAGGCGAAGCGCAGCCCGATCCCCGCGGCGGCGAGATACGCCTGCTCCTGCTCCAGATCGGCCCGGGTGAGCGGGTGCGCATCCAGCCACCCGGCCGGAAACCGCAACGTCAACGCCTCGCCCTCCGCCGTCGCTTCCATTGCGGGCAGGAGGTCACCTTCGCGCGCGCGGTTCAACACCACCGAGAGGCGGAGAAGCACGCAGAGCCTGCGCGCGCGACGCGCCTCCCCGGAGGTGAGCTGCTCGAAGACCGGGATCGGAAACTTCCGCCGGTGTCCGCGCACCAGGGAGGACAACATCGACTGGGCCTGGCGCGAGAACCCGGACATGTCGCCGTTGGCGAGAAGATACGCGCCGTGCTTGTGGTACTGGCTGTGGGAGACGAACAGCCCCGCCTCGTGGAGGCGCGCGGCCCAGCCGAGGAGCTGCTCCGCGTCCCCGGTGTCGATTCCCCACCCCGCCGCCACCTGGCGGTGCAACGCGAGCGCGGTCCGCGAGACCCGCTCCCCCTGCGCGGCGTCGATCCGGTACCGCTCGATCCGGCGCTGCACGGTGGTGTCACGGACGTCCTCGTGGCGGATGCGGCCGATGAGATCGAACAGGAGCCCTTCGCGAAGGGCCATCTCGGAGACTTCGAGGTGCGCGACGCCAAGTGCGTCGAGGGCCGCCGAGAGCACCGCCACCCCGCCCGGAAGCACGGGACGGCGGTCGTCCCTCAGCTCCCGGAGCCTGAGCGCATCGACGTGCCCGGCTCGCACCAGCTCGCGCCGCAGGCGGCGCAGCGCGTCCCGATCGATCCCGTGCCCGCACCAGCCGGCCGCGCGTACGATGGCCGCGATGGCCTTGATCGTGCCCGAGGAGCCGACCGCGGAGCCCCAGCCGGCATCGCGGTACTGCCGTTCGATGGGCTCGAACTCGACGCGCGCCGCGAGCACCGCGCGCTTCATCGCCTGCTTGTCGATCCGGCCTTCGGGAAAGAACCGCCGGCTGGAGCTCACGCAGCCCACGTACAGGCTCTCCCTGTACACGGGGGTGAAGCCGCTGCCGACGATGCATTCGGTGCTGCCGCCGCCGATGTCGATGACGAGGCGCCGTCCGCCGTCGCCGGCCAGCGCGTGGGCGACGCCGAGGTAGATGAGCCGGGCCTCCTCGCGGCCCGCGATGACCTCGATGGGATGGCCGAGCACCCGTTGCGCCTCGCGGCGGAACGCCTCGCCGTTGCGGGCGCTGCGCAACGTATTGGTGCCGACCGCGCGCACCGCGTGCCCGGGCATGCCGCGCAACCGCTGTCCGAAGCGGCGAAGACAGGCGAGCGCGCGCTCGACGGCGTCGCGGCGCAGCCGCTTGCGGTCGTCGAGCCCGGCCGCCAGGCGCACCGGCTCGCGCAGGCGGTCCACGACGTCGAGGTGGCCGCCGGCGAACCTGCCGATGATCAGATGGAAGCTGTTCGAGCCGAGATCGATCGCGGCGAGGTGTTCGGGAACCGCGGGCGCCGCCGGCGGTGGCTCCGGCGCCGTCGACGGCGCTGACGCCACGGTCGACGCCGACGCCATCCGCGGCGCCGATGCCGTGGGTGACGCCATCGGGGGTGACGCCATCGGGGGCGGAGAGCCCGGGCAGCCGGCATTCCCCATCGGGGGTGACGCCCTCGGCAGCGCTGGCGCCACCGACGGCGCCTGCACGCGGGACGTACCGTTCACCGCGTCATCCAACCGCCGCCCGCTCCTGGCCGGTACGCGCCTCCGCGTATATGGCCCGATGGCCCGGGAACCGGCACGAGAACCGGCTGCCTTCACCGGGCAGGCTCTCGATCTCGAGCTGCGCATCGTGGCGGACGAGGACGTGCTTCACGATCGCGAGCCCCAGCCCGGTGCCTCCCATGTCGCGCGATCGCGCCTTGTCCACGCGGTAGAACCTTTCGGTGAGGCGCGCGACGTGGTGCGCTTCGATGCCCTCACCGGTATCGGTCACGTCCAGCCGGGCGCCTTCCCCGTCCGGCGCCCACTGCAGCCGGATCGTCCCGCCGGCCGGGGTATGCTGCACCGCGTTGAACGCGACGTTCGAGAACGCGCTGTAGAGTTCGTTCCAGTCGCCGAGGAGGGAGAGCCCCGGATCCGTCCCGCAGTGGACGCGATGCGCGCCCTCGCTGAGGGTGCGCGCGTCCCTGGCGATCATGTCGAGCATCTCGGCCACCGCCACCGGCTCGCCGGATGCGGCCCCCGGGGTCGCGTCGAGCCGCGAGAGCCGCAGCAGATCGTCCACGATCCGGCCCATGCGGGACGCCTGCTGCGACATCCGCAGCACCGGCCGCCGGAGCTCGGCGGGAAGCAGCGCGTCATCCTCGATCGCCTCCAGGTACCCGGCGATCACCGTCAGCGGGCTTCTCAGCTCGTGCGACACGTTGGCCACGAAGTCCTTGCGCATCTGCTCCAGGTTGTGGATCCGGGTCACGTCGCGCACGAGCATCAGCCGCCGGCTGCCGCCGTAGGGGACGATCCGGATGAGAAGATGCAGCTCCTCGCGCTGCGGGGAGGCCATGTGCAGGGGCTCGTCGAACGCCTCGGCGCCGAGTGCGTCGGCGAAGGCCGGATGGCGGATGAGGTTGGCGATCGGCTGGCCGACGTCGCGCGAACGCTGGAGGCCCAGCAACCGGTTCGACGCTTGGTTCACCCACAGGATCGTGCCGTCGCCGTCGAGGACGATCGCACCGTCCGGCATCGCTTCGGCCGCCTGCTGGAATCGAACCACGACCTTGCGCAGGCGCTTCTTCCGCTTGCGGTTCTGGCGATGGATACGGCCCAGGGATTCGAAGACCTGCGCCCAGATCCCGCGGGTGTCCGGCTCGGGCTCGCGGCCGCCGCCCGCCAGCCAGCGGGCGAGCAGATGCACGTGGTAGACGTGCCATGCGACGTACGCGCAGGCGCCGGCGAGTAGCAGCCAGGGGGTGAGCCCGAGCAGATGGTCCGCAACCGCGAGCACCGCCGCCCCCGCGACGAGGCGGCGCCATTCCCGGGTGCGGGCGCTCGACAGGGTCATCGGATCGGTCCGAGGGTCGCGGCTGCGGGCCGTATACCACGGTCCGGCGCATTATGCCGGACCGCGTTCCGCCTGCGAGCGGGTCCCCGGCTCCCGCGAACCCCTCGGCACGCGACACCGCGCACGGCTCATGCCGGATGCCGCGAGAACCGGTAGCCGGTCCCGTGCACCGTCTGCACGAACCGGTCGAAACCGTGCTTGGCGAGCGCCTTGCGCAGGCGGCGGATGTGGACGTCGACGGTGCGTTCCTCGATGTAGACGTCGCGGCCCCAGACGCGGTCGAGGAGCTGGCCTCGGGTGAATACACGGTCGGGGTGGCCCATGAAGAAGTGGAGCATGCGGAACTCCGTCGGCCCGGTGCGGATCATCTCCCCGTGGCCGGTGACGCGATGGCTCGCGGGGTCGAGCCGCAACCCATCGATCTCGATCGGTTGGCCGTCGCCGGCCGGGGTGGTCCGCTTCAGCACCGCGCCGATCCGGGCCACCAGCTCCTTCACCGAGAACGGCTTGACCACGAAGTCGTCGGCGCCCGCCTCGAATCCGCTCAGCTTGTCGCGTTCCTCGCCCTTCGCGGTCAGCATGATGATGGGAATGTTGCGGGTGGGGTCGTTGCGGCGAAGCCTGCGTGCGAGCTCCAGGCCGCTCACGCCGGGCAGCATCCAGTCGAGGAGGATGAGGTCCGGCCGCGAGTGCGAGATCTCGCGGTCCGCATGGGCCGCATCGGCCACCGTACGAGTCTCGAAGCCGGCCCGCGACAGTGCGTGCTCCACCATTTCCCGGATGGCCGCCTCGTCCTCGACGAGAAGAATGCGCTTGCCCACCGCCGCCTCCCTGTCGATCACCGTGCACGTGGGCATTTCATATTCCCGGGATGACGTTTTCGTGACAACGAGACCGGCCGCACAAGGCAGCGCACCGCGTCCCGCCGCGGTCGGCGTTGCCCTCCGGCCGGCTTGACCGGATTCGGTCGGGGTCCGTGCAGCCGGGGCGCCCTCGTTCCCGGGGACTGATGTAGAATCCCGGCCCGGTTCCCGACCCCTCGACGGAGTTCCCGAAGATGCCCGAGCCGCAACGCGACCGGATCGAGCAGGCCATCGCGTCGTACCGCGACCCGTACGTGGAGACCGATCTCGGGAGCGCGAAGGCGCTCAAGTCGCTGGACGTCGAAGGGGGGCGGGTCAAGGTCGGCGTCACCCTCGGCTTCCCGGCCGCGGGTCATCGTACCGCGCTCGCCGCCGCGCTGGACGAACGCATCCGGGCCGTCGACGGCGTCGAGGCCGTAGAGGTCGAGATCGGCTGGAAGATCGCCTCCCACGCCGTCCAGCAAGGGCTGGAAGCGCTGAAGAACGTCCGCAACATCGTTGCCGTGGCCTCCGGCAAGGGGGGGGTCGGCAAGTCCACCATCGCCGCCAACCTCGCCCTTGCGCTCTCCGCCGAAGGCGCGAAGGCAGGGGTGCTCGACGCCGACATCTATGGGCCGAGCCAGCCGCGGATGCTCGGCGCCCAGGGCCAGCCCGACTCGCGCGACGGCAAGTCGCTGGAACCCATGACCAGCTACCGCATCCAGTCAATGTCGATCGGCTACCTCATCGAGGAAGACACCCCGATGATCTGGCGCGGCCCCATGGTCACCCAGGCGCTGGAGCAGCTCCTGCGGGATACCAACTGGCGCGACCTCGACTATCTCGTGGTGGACCTGCCCCCCGGCACCGGCGACATCCAGCTCACCCTCGCCCAGCGCATCCCGGTCAGCGGCGCGGTCATCGTCACCACGCCCCAGGACATCGCATTGCTCGACGCGCGCAAGGGGCTTGCGATGTTCGAGAAGGTCAAGGTGCCGGTGCTCGGCGTCATCGAGAACATGAGCACCCACGTGTGCAGCGAGTGCGGGCACGAGGACCACATCTTCGGGGAGGGCGGCGGGCGCCGGATGGCGGAGGAGCACGGGGTGACCCTGCTCGGCGACATCCCGCTCGCCCGGGCGATCCGCGAGGACGCCGACGGCGGGCAGCCCACCGTCATCAAGGACCCCGACGGCCCGGTCGGCCGCCGCTACCGGGAGATCGCCCGCCGGGTGGCGGCGAAGCTGTCGCTGAAGGCGAAGGACTACAGCCAGGCGTTCCCGAAGATCGTCATCCAGTAAGGCGGCGGGCGGCACGGTACGGCTCCCACCGGCACGACGCGCGGGCGGCGCCTCGTTCCCCATCGGGCATGAGCATCAAATCCGACCGCTGGATCCACGCCATGGCGCGCTCGCACGGCATGATCGAGCCCTTCGTGCCGGAGCAGGTCCGCGAGCGCGACGGCGAGCGGGTCATCTCCTTCGGCACCTCGAGCTACGGCTACGACATCCGCTGCGCCGACGAATTCAAGATCTTCACCAACATCAACTCCGCCGTCGTGGACCCGAAGAACTTCGACGCTTCGAGCTTCGTCGATCTCCGCGCCGACGTATGCATCATCCCCCCGAACTCCTTCGCACTGGCCCGCACCGTCGAGTACTTCCGCATCCCGCGCAACGTCCTCACCGTCTGCCTCGGGAAATCGACGTATGCCCGCTGCGGCATCATCGTCAACGTGACGCCGCTGGAACCGGAATGGGAAGGGCACGTCACCCTGGAGTTCTCCAACACCACGCCGCTGCCGGCCAAGGTCTACGCCAACGAAGGGGTCGCCCAGGTGCTCTTCTTCGAGTCCGACGATGAATGCGAGATCTCCTACCGCGACCGTGCGGGGAAGTACATGAAGCAGCGGGGCGTCACCCTGCCGAAGGCGTGACCCGTGCCCTCCGCCCGCTCCCCGCATGAAGTCGCGGCAGCGGCGCGTCCGGGCTTGATCCGCCGGCTCGCCGCGCTGGTCTACGACGCCCTGCTCCTGTTCGCGATGCTCTTCGCGGCCACCGTGCCGGTGCTGCTCCTCACCGGCGGCCGGGCCGTCGGTCCGAACGACCTGGTGTTCACCGCCTACCTGCTCGGGGTGAGCTACGTCTGGTTCGGCTGGTGCTGGACGCGGAGCGGACAGACGCTGGGGATGCGGGCGTGGAGGATGCGGGTGCGCACGCGCGAGGGCACGCGGCTGGGGTGGCGCCGTGCGCTCGCCCGGTTTGCCGCCGCCCTGCTCTCGATCGGCGCCGCGGGGGCCGGCCTGCTGTGGGTCGCGGTCGATCGGGATCGGATGAGCCTGCATGACCGCCTCTCCGGCACCGTCCTGGAGATGGTCCCGCCGGAGTCCTGATCCGCGGGGCATGTCGGTGCTCGTTGGAGGCCCCTGCGATTCCGCATGGCGGAATCGCCAGGCAACCGCGCCAGAGGTTGCCGGCCGGCTCAGCGCACCCGGCGCAACAGCCACACGCCCACCGCCAGAAACACCAGTGTCGGGGCGAACGCGCTGAACGGCGGACTCAGGCCGTAGACGATGCCCATCTTGCCGGAGGCCTGGTTGACGATGTGGAACGTCACCGCGATCAGGCAGCCCGCCAGGATCCGATGCCCGATCCCGGCTTCCGCGAGGCGTCCCAGCACCAGCGGCACTGCGAGGACGATCATCACCCCGATCGCGAACGGATAGACGATCTTCATCCACAACGCGAGCTCGTACGCGGCGGTGTCGAGCCGGTTGTCCCGGAGGTAGTCGATGTATCGCGCGAGTGCGAGCCAGGACGAGCTCTCCAGGCGGGCGGAGGCGAGCTGGACGAGGCCGGGCCCGAACCGGGTCTCCCACACCGTCTCCGGGGAGAACCGGGTCACGACCCCGGCCGTCGAGACGTCGCTCCGGCGCACCAGCTCCAGAACCCACGCAGAGCTGCGGTATTGCGCGTACTCGGCGTGCGTCACCGTCCGCAGGGCACCCTGGGGGTCGATCTCGTAGATGTACATGTCCTCGACCCGGCCGTCGGGCCGGACGCGGGCCATGTTGACGAAGCGCCGGCCGTCGCGGATCCAGGATCCTGCCGCACCTCCCCGCAGCTCCCCGAGCGCAACGTCGCGCCGGGACTGGGCGAGACGTTCGCACCAGGGAGCGACGACTTCTCCGAGCAGCACCGCGACGACCACGAGCGCCAGCGCGCCTCCCAGCGCCGAGCCGGCGATCCGCCCCGCCGACACACCGGCGGCGCGGATCACGGAGAGCTCCGACGAGACGGCCAGGGTCCCGAGCCCGATGAGGGCCCCGATCACCGCGGCGAGCGGAAACAGGACGAAGGCGTGTCTCGGCAGCGTCAGGAGCACGAACTCGATCGCACCGCCGACGCCGTAGCGTCCCCGGCCGACCGCGTCGAGCTCGTCGACGAAGGTCACGACGGCGGTCAGCGCGAGGAGCACCGCAAGCGCGAGCAGCGTGCCGCCCACGACGTGGCGGGCGATGTAGACGTCGAGGATCCTCATGGCGATCCGCCTCCGCTGCGCAGCCGCCGCGCCGAGCGCAGCCTCGCGCCGAACCGCCGGCCGCCCGTGGTCTGGTTGGAGAGGAGTGCGAGGGCCGCCAGGAGCATCGCCAGGTGCGCCGGCCACACCCCGATCGGGCCCGGCAGCACCCCGCGGTCGACCAGATGCTCGAGGATGCTGATCGCGTTGCTGTAGATGAAGTACACGACGATGGCCACGAACAGCTTCCCGAAACGTCCCTCGCGAGGCGAGGTCCGCGCCAGCGGCACTGCGAGCATGCCGAGCACCACGATCGAGACCGCGGCCGAAATGCGGCGCTGGAGCTCCGCCAGGTGGTGGGGAGCGCCGGACTCGATCAGGGCCGTCGTCGAGAGTGTCTTGCCCCCGCCCGTGAGGATTCCCCTCGGCTGTACGTCGATGCGAACCGCGTGCTGCTCGAACCGGGTCACCGAGAACGCCGCTTCTCCCGGCAGGCCCGCATAGCGATAGCCGTTTTCGAGCACCATGTACCGCGCGTCGCCATAAGGGCGTTCGATCTGGTAACCCGCACGGGATACCAGCACGTACTGCCGGTGAGGCTTTCGGACCCGCACGAACACGTTCGACGTCCGGCCGCTCTGCGGACCTGCCGCCTCGACGTAGATGACCTGGTCTCCGCCGCCGAACTCCTTGAACCTGCCCGGCACGAGCACTTGGCTCTCGGCCTGCCGCCTCGCCTCTTCGAGCAGCGCCCACCGCATCGAAGCGGCGCCCGGAGAGACGAACAGCGACACCGCCGCTCCCACCAGCGAGCACCCCGCCACCACCAGGAAGACACCGCGCGAGAGCCGCCACAGCCCGATCCCGCCCGCTCTGAACGCGACGATCTCGCTGTCCCGGTAGAGACGCCCCAAGCCGATGAGTACCGCGATGTAGAGTGCGAGCGGGAGAAACACCGGAAGCTTCTCCACGAGCTTCAGGGCGAGCATCTGGACGATGAGCACCGGGGAGACGGCCCCGGCCGCCGGATCGGAGAGGAAGCGCGTGAATCGATCCGCCCCGTAGACCAGTACGAGCACCGCGAGCACCGCGACGCAGGTCCGCAGCACTTCACGGGAGAGGTAGCGCTCGATGATCAAGGCGATCCGGGATCGAGGCGATCCGGCGCCATCGGCCGGGGCCGCGGTCGATCGAGCGAGGAGGCCGGAGACGCCGGCAGCGAGGTTCGGTCGGGCATGGTTCGATGCAGGGCGGGCACGGATGGACAGCTTCCCCGCGCTCTCACTACACTGCCGACGAAGGATTCCGGCACGCTCGGCCCTTCACGAGAGGGCGGTCGGGTCACGCCGGACGACCATGTCCGCGGGAGCGGAGCATCGACCGGCGCGAGGGGCGATGGTATCAAACCCCCTGCCCGGCCATCACTTCCGCGGTGGCCGCCCGACCTGCCGCGATGCTCGCCGGGTGGAGCAGGCCCCGAGGACAGACCCCACGAGGATCCGAACCCATGGAGTTCAACGCCACCGCCACCGATGCACCCCGCATCCGCACCGGCTGTCTCGTCGCCGGAGTATTCGAAGGACGAGATCCGACCCCGGCGTACCGTTCGCTCGACGCCGCGAGCGGCGGCAAGCTCGATGCCGTTGCGCGCAAGGCACGGTTCCGCGGCGACACCGGCAAGCACCTCCGGGTCCACGCGCTCGACGGGGTAGCCGCGGACAGCGTGCTCATCGTCGGGTGCGGCCCGAGCAAGGAGGCGATGACCCCGGCGCGGTATCTCAAGATCGCGGGCGGCGCGGCACGGGCGGCGATCGGCGCCGGCGCCCGGCGTGCGGCCTGGTCGCTCGGCGAGATCGACGTCGACGGACGGGATCTCGAATGGAAGTCGCGGATCGCGGTGGAACGTCTGAGCGAGGCGGCCTACCGCTTCGACGCGATGCGCAGCGATCCCGGCAAGGACCGCACCCCGCCGCCCGAACGCGCGTCGCTCACCGCCGCGCGCCGTGACCGTGAGGCCGTCACCACCGGGATCGCGACCGGACAGGCGATCGCCGCGGGCGTCTCCCTCGCCCGCAATCTCGGAAACCTCCCCGGCAACGTCTGCACGCCGACCTATCTGGCGGACGAAGCCAGGGCTCTGGCCAAGCGGCACCCGAAGATGACGTTCAAGGCCCTCGACGAGTCCCGGATGAAGCGTCTCGGCATGGGCTCGCTGCTCTCGGTGACGCGCGGAAGCCGCGAGCCGCCCCGGCTCATCGTCCTCGAATACCGGGGCGCTCCGCGCTCGCAGGCCCCGATCGTGCTCGTCGGGAAGGGCATCACGTTCGACTCGGGGGGGATATCGATCAAGCCCGCAGCGACGATGGACGAGATGAAGTTCGACATGTGCGGGGCGGCGAGCGTCATCGGCGCGATGGAGGCATGCGCGACCCTCGCGCTTGCGTTGAACGTCGTCGCGCTGGCCCCCGCCTGCGAGAACCTCCCCGACGGCAACGCGAGCAAGCCGGGGGACGTCGTCCGCACCATGGCCGGGAAGACGGTCGAGATCCTCAACACCGACGCGGAGGGACGCCTGATCCTGTGCGACGCCCTCACCTACGCCGAGCGCTACAAGCCGGACGTGGTCATCGACGTGGCGACCTTGACCGGAGCGTGCGTCATCGCCCTCGGCGCCCACGCCAGCGGCCTGTTCTCGAACCACCAGCCGCTCGCGGACGCCCTGCTTGCGGCCGGCGAGCACGCCGGCGACCGCGCGTGGCAGATGCCGCTCTTCGAGGAGTACGCGGAGCAGCTCAAGAGCAACTTCGCGGACCTGGCGAACGTCGGCGGGCGCGAGGCCGGGGCGGTGACCGCCGCGAGCTTCCTCGCGAAGTTCGCCTCGGAGCAACGCTGGGCGCATCTCGACGTCGCCGGCACCGCGTGGCGCAGCGGCAAGGAGAAGGGCGCCACCGGCCGCCCGGTGGGCCTGCTCTGCCAGTACCTGCTCGACCGCGCCCGCGCGCCGGCCGCCTGATCTCCCGCTTGGCCCCCCAGGTCCCACACCGCGCCGATGCCCGCACAGGTCGATTTCTACGTGCGGCCCGATGCGAGCCCCGATGCGCTCGAACGCTTCGCCTGCCGGCTCGCCGAGACGGTGTGGCAGCGCGGCCACCGGGTGCTCGTCCTCGCCCCGTCCGATACCGCGGCGCGACGGCTCGACGACCTGCTCTGGACCTTCCGGGACGAGAGCTTCGTCCCGCATCGAAGGCTCGGCGCCGGGGGATCCGCGGCGAACGAGCCGGCGGACGAGCCGGTGATCGTCGGCACCCCCGGGGCATGGGAAGGCGCGCTCGACGTGCTGCTCAACCTCACCCCGTCGGTGCCCGCGGAGGCCGCCCGCGCCGCACGCATCGCCGAGATCGTTCCGGCCGGCGGAGCCGGACGCGACGCGGGAAGGCGGCGCTTTCGCGAGTACCGCGATCGCGGATTCGAGATCAGGACCCATCGATGAGCTCGGGATCCGGGCATCGAATCCCGAATCCCGCACGCCGGGCTTCGGACACCGTGCCCCGGACGTTCGGCCTTGAACGTCCGGCCTCGAGCGCCGACCCCCGGGCACCGGGCGCCGGCGCCCGGACCTCCAGCCGATCATCGGATCCAGACCCCCAGCCCCCCGAAACCCCGAGGCCATGGACAAGACCTACGACCCGCATCAGGTAGAGAAGCACTGGTACGAGCGCTGGGAGCGCGAAGGATACTTCGTCCCCGGCGCCATCGGCGACGCGGGCGCCACCGGCGCCGGCGGCGAGCCCTACTGCATCATGATCCCGCCCCCCAACGTGACCGGCACCCTGCACATGGGCCACGCGTTCCAGGACACCATCATGGACGCGCTGATCCGCTACCACCGCATGAACGGCCGCCGCACCCTCTGGCAGCCGGGCACCGACCACGCGGGGATCGCGACCCAGATGGTGGTGGAGCGCCAGATCAACGCGGAAGGACTGACCCGCCAGGATCTCGGCCGGGACGCCTTCGTGGAACGCATCTGGCGCTGGAAGGAGCACTCGGGCAACACCATCACCAGCCAGATGCGGCGGATGGGGGCGTCCGTGGACTGGGCCCACGAACGCTTCACCATGGACGAAGGGCTGTCGGCGGCGGTGCGGGAGACCTTCGTCCGGCTCTACGAGGAGGGTCTGATCTACCGCGGCAAGCGCCTCGTCAACTGGGACCCGGTCCTGCAGACCGCGGTATCGGATCTGGAGGTGGTCTCGGCGGAGGAGGACGGCTTTCTGTGGCACATCCGCTATCCGCGGGCCGACGGCGCCGGCCACGTGGAGGTGGCGACCACGCGGCCGGAGACGATGCTCGGCGACACCGCGGTGGCGGTCCATCCCGCCGACGGCCGCTACCGCGACCTCGTCGGCTCGACGGTCGAGCTTCCGCTCACCGAGCGCCGCATCCCGGTGGTCGCCGACGAGATGGTCAACCCGGAGTTCGGCACCGGATGCGTGAAGATCACCCCGGCCCACGACTTCAACGACTACCAGGTCGGAGAGCGCCACGCGCTGGAGCGGATCAACATCCTCACCCGCGACGCGCGGATCAACGACAACGCGCCGGCGCGGTACCGGGGGCTCGACCGCTTCGAGGCACGGGCGAAGATCGTCGAGGATCTGGAGGCCCGCGGCCTGCTCGCCCGCACCGAGCCGCACCGGATGACGGTGCCCCGGGGCGACCGCTCGCAGGCGGCCATCGAGCCCTGGCTCACCGATCAGTGGTTCGTGAAGACGGGACCGCTGGCCGAGCCCTCGATCCGCGCGGTGGAGAACGGCGACATCCGCTTCGTCCCCGATCACTGGGCGAAGACCTTCTTCGAGTGGATGCGCAACATCGAGGACTGGTGCATCAGCCGCCAGATCTGGTGGGGACATCGGATCCCCGCCTGGTACGACCGCGACGGCAGCGTCTACGTGGGCCGGAGCGAAGAAGAGGTCCGCGAGAAGTTCGCGCTTCCCCCCTCGCTCGCCCTGGAGCAGGACCCCGACGTGCTCGACACCTGGTACTCCTCGGCGCTGTGGCCCTTCTCCACCCTCGGCTGGCCGGAGCCCACCGATCGCCTCGAGACCTTCTACCCGACCACCGTCCTCGTCACCGGCTTCGACATCATCTTCTTCTGGGTCGCCCGCATGATCATGTTCGGGCTGAAGTTCATGGGCGACGTCCCGTTCCGCGAGGTGTACATCCACGGGCTGGTGCGCGACGGCGACGGCAACAAGATGTCGAAGTCGAAGGGCAACATCCTCGACCCCATCGACCTCATCGACGGCATCGGCCTCGACGAGCTCATCGCCAAGCGCACCACCGGCCTGATGCAGCCGCAGCTTGCGCCGCAGATCATCTCCGCCACCCGGCGACAGTTCCCCGAGGGGATCCCCGCCTACGGCACCGATGCGCTGCGTTTCACCTTTTGCTCATTGGCAACGCAGGGGCGCGACATCCGCTTCGACCTCGGGCGCATCGAAGGCTACGGCAACTTCTGCAACAAGCTCTGGAACGCGGCCCGCTTCGTGCTGCTTCACACCGAGGGCGAGGATTGCGGCCTCGACGGCGGCGAGACCGCGCCCGATAGGTGGTGGATACCGTCCTTGCCGGTCGTGAAAGGCGCAGGGCGGACCGTAGTCGGAGCGGAAGCGGAAAGGATCCTGTCCGCCCTCGCCCCCCTTCCCGATGGCCCGGAACCGGTCGCCGTGCGCAGCGACGGCGATCGATCCGTCGTCCTCGGACTGCCCGAGCAGTGGATATGGTCGGCGCTGCTGCGCACGCAGGCCAGGACCCGGGCCGCGATGGAGCGGTACCGGCTCGATCTCGCGGCGCAGGCCGTCTACGACTTCACCTGGAACGAGTACTGCGACTGGTACCTGGAGTTTTCGAAAGCCGTCCTCTCGGCCCCCGATGCGCACCCCGCGCGGCTGCGCGGCACCCGCCTGACCCTGGTGCAGGTACTGGAGACGGTGCTCCGGCTCATCCATCCGATGATGCCGTTCGTCACCGAGGAGATCTGGCAGCGCGCCGCACCGCTCTCGGGCCGGAAGTGCACGCCGTCGATCATGCTGGAGCCCTACCCCGCACTGCCGGACGGCCTCGATGCCCCCGCGGCGGTCGAGCACATGACGTGGGTGAAGGATCTCGTTCTCGCGATCCGCCGGGTGCGCGGCGAGCTCGATCTGCCGCCGGGCCGGCAGATACCGGTGCTCCTCGCAGGCCCCGACGACACCGGGCGCCGCCGTCTCGAAGGCGCCGCGTCCCATGTCCGGGCGCTGGCCCGGGCGAAGACGATCGACGTGCTGGAAGCCGGAACGCCGGTTCCGAAGGCCGCCACCGCGCTCCTCGGCGGACTGGAGGTCCTGGTGCCGCTGGAAGGGCTCATCGACAAGGATGCCGAGATCGGCCGGCTCGAACGCCAGACGGCCAGGCTCGGCAAGGACCTGGGCCGTTCGCGCGCCAAGCTCGGGAACCCGTCGTTCCGCGAGCGGGCCCCGGCCGACGTGGTGGAGAAGGAACGCCGGCGGGCCGCGGAGCTCGAGGCGTCGGTCGCCAGGCTGGAGTCGCAGCTCGCGATGCTTCGCTCGCTGTAACCTCGCGGCCCTGCTCCGACCCGCGCGAATACTTGACTGTTTTACTCAGCTATGTAGGCTTCGACCCGACAGGAAAGTATGCGGATGATCGAATGCGGCTCACCGCCAAGGGACGCTACGCGGTCACGGCAATGCTCGACCTGGCCCTGCATCATGACCAGGGGCCGGTCGCCCTCACCGACATCGCGATTCGCCAGGGGATCTCCCTCTCGTACCTGGAGCAGCTCTTCTCGCAGTTGCGCAGGCGAGGGCTGGTCGACAGCACCCGCGGCCCCGGAGGCGGCTACCGCCTGGTCCTGGAGCCCGGCTCGATCGTGGTGTCCGACGTCATCGGGGCGGTCGACGAGAACACCGACAGCACCCGGTGCCACGGAAAGGAGAACTGCCAGGACGACGAGCGCTGCCTCACGCACGATCTGTGGACGGACTTGAGCCGCCACATCCAGGAGTTTCTGAGCGGCATCGATCTCGCCCAGCTCGTCGAACGGCAGCGGGTGCGGGAGGTGGCGCGGCGACAGCGCCAGGTCGCGGTCCAGGTCGAACGAGGCGGACCGAGGGCTCGAAGCTCGCCCGGGCCGCATTGATCCCGGCTGAACGATCACGGAGAACGCGATGTCCATTACCTTGAGCGATACCGCGGCCGATCGGGTCCGGCGCTTCCTCGATGCGCGCGGCCACGGCCTGGGGCTCCGGCTCGCGGTGAAGAAGACCGGCTGCTCCGGCTTTGCCTACGTGGTGGACCTGGAAGACGAGATCGGCGAAGGGGACCGGGTGTTCGAGTCCAACGGCGTCTCGGTCATCGTCGATCCCGGCACCCTGCCCATGGTCGACGGCACCCACATCGACTTCGCGCGCGAGGGGTTGAACGAGACGTTCACCTACGACAACCCCAACGTGAAGAACCTGTGCGGCTGCGGCGAAAGCTTCGGCGTCTGACGGCGCGGGAGGCAGCCGCCGATCCGCGGCCGCGCCGCGACCCTGGAAGCGTGCTCGCAGACATGCTCCATGACCCCGAGGCTTCACTCGAGCGCCCTGTCCCGCGCACCGCTTCCGTCCCTTCTCCCGAAAGGCCGGGGCCGTGCATCCGCGCGGCCGGAAGCGCGCCGTTCGCCGCCGTCCATGGCCGTGCCCCACGGATGGGCCCGTGCATCACCGGCCCCGGCAGGAGCCGGATTCCCCGGCCTTGCAGCCTCCCCGGACCCGGCCGTCACCGGGCTCCCTTCAACCCGTCCAGGAGGACGTGACGACCCGAGGAGCAGTCTTCATGACGATGGAACGAACCCTCTCGATCATCAAGCCCGATGCGGTCGCCGGGAACGTCATCGGGCAGATCTGCGCGCGGCTCGAAGCCGCGGGCCTGCGGATCGTGGCGGCGCGCATGGTGCACCTCTCCCGCGCGCGCGCCGAGGCGTTCTACGCTGTGCACAGGGACCGGCCGTTCTTCCCCGAGCTCGTCGAGTTCATGACCTCCGGCCCGTGCCTGGTCCAGGTCCTGGAAGGCGAGGACGCCATCGCGAAGAATCGCGAAGTGATGGGAGCGACGAATCCGGCCGAGGCGGCTCCCGGCACCATCCGCGCGGACTTCGCGGTGGAGGTCACCGAGAACGCGGTGCACGGCTCGGACGGCCCCGAGACCGCGAAGAGCGAGATCGGGTTCTTCTTCGGCGCCGGCGACGTCTGCCCGCGAACCCGCTGACGGCCGCGCCACGATCGGGATGGAGCTTCGGGTGAGCCCTGGACCCACCAATCTCCTGGGCCTGCCGCGCGAAGGAATGCGGGAGTTCTTCGCATCCCTCGGCGAGAAGCCGTTCCGCGCGGCCCAGGTGCTGAAGTGGATCCACCACCGGCATACGGCGAGCTTCGGAGCGATGACCGATCTCGGCAAGGCGCTGCGATCCCGGCTCGACGCGGTCGCGGAGGTGCGTGCGCCGGAGATGATCTCCAATCGGGTCTCGGCGGACGGAACCTGCAAGTGGCTGTTCAGGGTCGGCGGCGGCAACTGCGTGGAGACGGTGTACATCCCGGACGGCCACCGCGGCACCCTGTGCGTCTCCTCCCAGGTCGGCTGCGCGCTGAACTGCACGTTCTGCGCCACCGCCCGGCAGGGCTTCAACCGGAACCTGGATGCGGCGGAGATCGTCGGACAGCTCTGGGCCGCGGGCCGCATCCTCGCGGACTCCGGCCACCCCGGCCCGGACATCACCAACGTGGTGCTCATGGGGATGGGCGAGCCGCTGCTGAACCTCGACAACGTCGTCCCCGCCCTGGATCTGATGCTGGACGATCTGGGGTTCGGCCTCGCACGCAAGCGGGTGACGCTGAGCACCGCCGGGGTCGCGCCGGGGATCCGGGCGCTGGCCCGCCGCTGCCCCGTGAGCCTCGCGGTGTCGTTGCATGCACCCGACGATGCGTTGCGCGACGTCCTGGTGCCGATCAACCGGAAGTACCCCATCGACGTGCTGCTGGCGGCCTGCCGCGAGTTCGCGCACACCCTGCCCCGGCAGAAGATCACGTTCGAGTACGTCATGCTCGATGCCGTCAACGACACGCCGGAGCATGCACGCCGCCTCGCCCGCCGGCTGGGCGACGTTCCGGCGAAAGTCAACCTCATCCCGTTCAACGCCTTCCCCGACACGCGGTACCGGCGCTCGACCGCCGCGGCGATCGACCGCTTCCGGGACGTACTCATGGCCGCCGGAGTGATGACCATCACCCGCAAGACCCGCGGCGACGACATCGACGCCGCCTGCGGGCAGCTCGCGGGTCGCGTGGTGCCCCGGAGCCGGCGGGTCGCGGAACGGCGTGGTCTGCAAGTGGCGCCGGCGCGGCACGGAGGTTGAGGCGATGGCCATGCGGACGGACCCCAAGCTGAACGATCCCTCCGAGGAACGCAGTCTGGGTGCGCGCCTTCGCCAGGCCCGGGAAGCGGCGCACATGAGCGTCGGCCAGATAGCGGCCGCGCTCTTTCTCGATCCGCAGAAGATCGAAGCACTGGAGGCCGACGCGTTCGACCGCTTTGCCGCCCCGGCCTTCGTCCGTGGATATCTGCGCGGCTATGCCCGGGTGCTGGGGCTTCCGTCCGAACCGATTCTGGAGATGTACGACCGTCAGGGGTTCGATCCGCCGCCTCTGGACTCGGACGCCGTGGACACGATGAAGCAGGCGCATACCTTCGACATCCCGGTCCGTCTCGTCAGCTACGCCGTCGGGGGGGTGCTGGTGTTGCTCGTGGGGCTGTGGTGGCAGAGCCAGGAGGGCGTGGGATTCGACATCGGCGCCGACCTGCTCGGGCGGTGGCCCGATCCTGTCCCGGAGACTTCGCTCCCGAGCGCCGGGGCGCCCCGGCCGGCGCCGGACGGCGAGGAGGCGGGGGACGATTCCATTGCGACGGCGCCGGGCCGGGGGGGCGAAGCATTGCAAAGCGGCGGGTCGCCGGCGCCTTCTCCCGGCGAAGACACCGCATCCGGCATCCCCGCGGACGCCCCGGCCCCGGCCGGCAGCGATGCGGGCGGCCCACTCGTCGTCGCGGCGGCGCCGGGTCGGGGGGGCGAAGCATTGCAAAGCGGCGGGTCGCCGGCGCCTTCTCCCGGCGAAGACACCGCATCCGGCATCCCCGCGGACGCCCCGGCCCCGGCCGGCAGCGACGCGGGCGGCCCACTCGTCGTCGCGGCGGCGCCGGGTCGGGGGGGCGAAGCATTGCAAAGCGGCGGGTCGCCGGCGCCTTCTCCCGGTGAAGACACCGCATCCGGCATCCCCGCGGACGCCCCGGCCCCGGCCGGCAGCGACGCGGACGCCCCGGCCCCGGCCGGCAGCGACGCGGACGCCCCGGCCCCGGCCGGCAGCGATGCGGGCGGCCCGCTCGTCGCGGCGGCGCCGGGTCGGGGGGACGAAGCATTGCAAAGCGGCGGGTCGCCGGCGCCTTCTCCCGGCGATAACACCGCATCCGGCATCCCCGCGGACGCCCCGGCCCCGGCCGGCAGCGATGCGGACAGCCGGACGGTCGCGACGGATCCGGATCGGGCCGGCGAGTCGTCGCCGGACGAGGTGCTCCAAGCGTCTTCTTCCGACGAAGGTTCCGTATCCATCGGCATCACCGGGGCCGGATCGGACCAGGCCGATGCCACGGGACCCGGAGCCATGATGGCGCGGGAAGATTCCGCGACGGGGGCACGGCCCGAGCTCGTGGCCGAAACCGATTCCGCCGCCGAGGCCGGCTCCGGCGACGTGGGTCGCCCCGAAGCGCCGGCACCACCCGGAGCCCGTCCCGCGGATCCGACGGCCGGACCGGAAGGTGTGGCGATCGAGGCCGCGGTGACCCCGCCCTCCATCCCCGAGGCGTCCCCCTCCGAAACAGCGCCCGTACCCCCGGACCCCGGCGCCGGCGTGACCGACCTCCTGGAATCGGCGCGATCCGGACTCGTCCTCGCGTTCACGCACGAATCATGGGTAGAGGTCTACGATCGCGAACGCACCCGCCTGTTCTTCGGCCTCGCGCAACCTGGCCGGGTGCTCCATTTCGAAGCCGCCCAGCCCTTCGACGTCCTTCTCGGATACGGCGAGGACGTCCGGGTGGTGATCGATGGAGAGGCGTTCGACCACACGCCGTACATCAATTTCGGGGTCGCCCGGTTCAGCGTCGGCTCGGCTCCGGCCGGCGACGTCGATTCGGAGGCAACCGCGGCCGAGCCACCGGACCCCACCGCACAGGATGCCGCCGGCTCGCGGGAGGAGCCCCCGCTGCCGGAGGATCGCGGCCTATGAACCGGTGAGACGGACCGGCTAGAATTCCCTTCCCCGCCGGCGGGGCCACGGCACGACCTCGCGCCGCGTGCCGGAGCCGGCTTCGAGCCTCGCCGATCCGAACCGAACCGATGAACACCATCCAGGCCATTCGCGGGATGAACGACGTCCTCCCGGACGACGTCCGTGCGTGGCAGCACGTCGAGCGTCACGCCCGCGCCCTGCTCGCGGCGTATGGATACGACGAGATTCGGCCGCCCATCGTCGAGCGCACCGAGCTCTTCCGGCGCTCGATCGGGGAGGTGACGGACATCGTCGAGAAGGAGATGTACACCTTCGACGATCGCAACGGCGAGAGCCTGACGCTGCGTCCCGAATGCACCGCGAGCGTCGTCCGCGCCGCCGTCGAGCACGGGCTCCTGCGCACACCGGGACGCAGGGTGTGGGCGATGGGGCCGATGTTCCGCTACGAGCGGCCCCAGAAGGGCCGCTACCGCCAGTTCCACCAGATCGACGTCGAGATCTTCGGCATCGCGGAGCCGAGCGCGGAGGCGGAGCTGATCCTGATGACCCGGCGCCTGTGGAAGGCGCTCGGCATCTCCGGGCTCGCGCTGGAGCTGAACTCGCTCGGCAGCCGCGACGTCCAGGCACGCTACCGCGCCCGCCTCGTCGAGTACTTCTCCGCGCATGCGCGGGCGCTCGACGAAGACAGCGTGCGGCGGCTGGAGACCAATCCGCTCCGGATCCTCGATTCGAAGAACCCCTCGATGCAGGCGCTGATCGAGGAGGCGCCCCGGATCGTGGACGAGCACGACGACGATGCACGCGCCCACTTCGACCGGTTGCTCGCGATGCTCGACGAAGCGGGCGTCGAGTATCGGGTGAACCCCCGCATCGTACGCGGCCTCGACTACTACACCGGAACCGTGTTCGAATGGACGACCGGCGCGCTCGGCGCTCAGGACGCGGTATGCGGTGGCGGGCGCTACGACAACCTCGTGGCCGAGATCGGCGGGCCGGCGAGCCCCGCGATCGGGTTCGCGATCGGGCTCGAACGCCTCGTCGCCCTTCTCGGGGTCCAGTCGGTCGAGATCCCCGCCGCAACGCCGCACGCCTACCTCGCGGCGGCCGGAACGCGGGCTTCGATCCTCGCTCATGCGGTGGCGGAGGGGCTCCGTGACGCGGTGCCGGAGCTGCGCCTCACCGTCGATGCGGGGCACGGAAGCTTCAAGGCGAAGATCAGGCGCGCGGACCGCTCCGGCGCGCGCATCGCGCTCGTGCTCGGAGAGGAAGAGGCGGGCAGCGGCCGGATTGCGGTGAAGGATCTCCGGGCGCGCGGATCGCAATCGGTGGTGTCGATCGACGATCTGGCCGGCCACGTCGCCCGGAACGTCTTCGCCGGGTAGGGGCCAGGCCCTGAGAGGAGGACCGCGGTGGCGGGCGAAGAGGAACAGGTCGAAGCACTGAAGAAGTGGTGGTCGGAGAACGGCAAGGGTGTGCTCGCCGGTGTCGGGCTCGGCTTGGCCGCGGTCCTCGGGTGGTCGTCCTGGCAGAGCTGGCAACGCAACCAGGCCGAGTTCGCGTCGGTGCGTTACGAACAGATCGTCGGCGACGCCGCCGCGGAGAGGCACGATGAGGCGCAGGCGCAGGCCGAAGCGCTGGCCGGCGAGTTTCCGGACTCCGCCTATGCTTCGCTCGCCTCTCTGGTCGCTGCCCGCGCCGCGGTGCAGGCCGACGATCCCGACCGGGCGAAACGGCATCTGCAATGGGTCGTGGAGCACACGCCGTTCCCCGAGCTCGTTCCCATCGCCAAGCTGCGGCTGGCCCGCCTGAAGCTCGATGCCCGGGATTACGACGGCGCGACGGCGGAGCTCGACGGGATCGACGCCGCATCGTTCCACGGCGGGGTCGGGGAGCTGCAAGGCGACGTCCATCGCGCCCGCGGCGACCGCGCCGCGGCCCGTGATTCCTACGAAGAGGTGCTCGCCGGTGCGGAGCTGTCGGCCTCGACCCGCGCCCGGGTGCGGATGAAGCTCGACGACCTCGGCGAGCTCGCGTTTCCACCATCGAGCTGACGAACGGTCTCCAATGCGCGATACGCACGAGGTCCACGACGTGATCCGCCACCCGGGAATCGTGCGGTGCATTGCGCTCTTCGCGGTACTGGCGCTGCCGGGCTGCGGCGCCGTCACCGGGCTCTTCGGGGACGACGAGCACGTGCCGGAGCCCGCGAAGCTCGAAGACTTCCGCCCGGCCACCGGGATCGAGACCCTCTGGAGCCGCCAGGCCACCTCCGGCGCCGGCGGCCGGCATCCGGGGCTTCGCGCCGCGGTGGCCGGAGGCCGGGTGTTCGCCGCCGGCCACGACGGTGACGTCGCAGCGTACGATCCGTTCAACGGCAAGCCGCTCTGGGAGGCCGACACCGGCGTCCCCATCTCCGGCGGTCCCGGCGCAGGATCCGGCCTCGTGGTGGTCGGGAGCAGCGCCGGCGACGTGGTCGCGCTCGACGCCGCGGACGGCGCGCTCGCGTGGCGCGCGCGGGTATCGAGCGAGGTGCTCTCGCCACCGGCGATCGGCAAGAGGATCGCCGTCGTACGCACCATCGACGGAAAGCTCTTCGGGCTCGATACCGCGACCGGGGCACAGAGCTGGGTCTACGATCGTACCGTGCCGGTTCTGACCCTGCGCGGGACCAGCGCTCCCGTGATCGCCGGCGACGTCGTGGTCGCGGGCTTCGACAGCGGCCACCTGGCGGCGGTGTCGCTCGCAGACGGCCGGCTTCTGTGGGAATCCCGCATCACCACGCCCACCGGGCGCACCGAGCTGGAGCGCCTGGCGGACGTGGATGCGGACCCGGTCGTTGCGGACGGCATCGTCTACGCGGTCACGTTCCAGGGACGCATCGCCGCCTTCGACGTGGACACCGGCCGGCGGCTGTGGGAACGCGACCTGTCGTCGCACGCGGGCATCGGGATCGGCCGGCGTCTGGTCTACGTGACCGATGAGCAGGATCATGTGTGGGCCTTCGATCGCGGCAACGGCTCGTCACTGTGGCGGCAGGACGGGCTGGAGCGGCGGCAGGTGACCCGGCCGGTAGAGTTCGGGGACTACGTCGTCGTTACGGACCTGGAAGGCTACGTCCACTGGCTGGGCATCGACGACGGCCGTTTCGCCGCCCGCACCCGCGCCGGCAGCAGCGCCGTGCACACCCCTGCCGTCACCGGCGAGACCGCCGTGTACGTCCTCGGCGAGAGCGGCAGGCTGACCGCCCTCACCCCCTTCTGATCGCCGGCGAGAGATTCCAGCCAGCGTCGGGCCCTGCGGCATGCTGTCCACGATTGCGCTCGTCGGCCGCCCGAACGCCGGCAAGTCCACCCTGTTCAACGCCCTGACCCGTACCCGGGACGCTCTGGTCGCGGATCTGCCGGGACTGACCCGGGACCGGCGGTACGGCTACGTGCGGATCCAGGGGCGCGATGCCGTCGTGGTCGATACCGGCGGCCTGACCGGCGACGGAGATCCGATCTCCAGGCTCATCTCCGATCAGGCCGCGCTCGCGATCGAGGAGTCCGGTGTGGTGGTGCTGGTGCTCGATGCGCGAGACGGCCTGACCGCCGCGGACCAGCGCATCGCGGATCGGCTCAGACGCCACGGCAAGCCGGTGGTCCTCGCGGCCAACAAGGTCGATGGGCTCGACGAGATCGTCGCCGCCGCCGACTTTTACGCGCTCGGCCTCGGGGAGCCCATCCCGATCGCGGCGCTGCACCGCCGGGGTATCGGCCGCTTGACCGCCGCGCTGGCTCCGATGCTCCCTCCAGTGTCCTCCCGAGACGAAGCCCCGCCGGCCGCGCGTCGCGACGGCGGCATTCGAGTCTGCATCGTCGGGCGGCCCAACACCGGCAAATCCACCCTGGTCAATCGGCTCGCCGGCGAAGCCAGGGTGCTTGCCCACGATGCGCCGGGCACCACCCGCGACAGCGTGGAGGTGCCCTTCGAGCACGGTGGGCGGCGTTACGTCCTGATCGACACCGCGGGGATCCGGCGGCGTTCGCGGGTCTCGGAAACGGTCGAGAAGTTCAGCGTCGTCAAGTCGCTCGAAGCGATCGCGAACGCCGACGTCGCGATCGTCCTGCTCGACGCGGGCGCCGGAATGAGCGACCAGGATGCGTCGCTGCTGGGGCTCGTCCTCGACGGCGGACGCGCTCCGGTGGTCGCCGTCAACAAATGGGATCTGCCGGCGGGCGAGGCCCGCGCCGCGTTGAGCGCCGACGTCCGGCGCAGGCTCGCGTTCGCGCCCTACTGTCCGGTGTGCCGCGTCTCCGCTTTGCGCGGCGCCGGCCTCGGCGAGCTCATGCGCCGTGTCGACGCCTGCCATCGCTCGGCGTTTGCCAAGCTCACCGCGTCCGGACTCACCCGCGAGCTGGAGCGCGCGGCCGAGCACACCCCCCCACCGCTGGTGCGAGGCCGCCGGATCAAGCTGCGCTACGCGCATCAGGGAGGTTCGAATCCTCCCGTCATCGTGGTGCACGGCAACCGGACGGAGCTCGTCCCGGCCTCCTACCGGCGCTACCTCGCGGGACGCTTCCGCTCCGCGTTCGCCCTGGTCGGAACCCCGCTGCGTATCGAGTTCCGCACCGGGGAGAATCCGTTCAAGGGCATACGCAACACGCTCACCCCCCGCCAGCGCCGGCGGCGGGAACGCCTGCTGCGCCATGTCGCGCGCCGCCGCCGGCGGGCATGAGGAGAAGTGGGACGAGCTACTCCAGTTGTTCGTGAAGCACGGTGAGGATGCGAGACGCGACCGGGCCCTCCCGGGGCTCCCCGTCCCGGTCGAGCACGATGACCCGGGTGGCCGCCGGTGTCTCCCCGACGACGCGAACGAGGTATGCATCCCCGCCGGGCACTTCGTCGTCATCGTTCCCCCAGAACTTCAGGCGGGAGAGCCACCCCCCGCTCTCGCCCGGCTCGCGGTCCTCCGCGGCGCCGGCGTACCGCACGAAGAACAGTCCCCGCGAACGATCCCGATCCTCGACGGCAAATCCGGCGCGGTCGAGGGCCAGGCCGGTGCGCCGCCAGGCGCTCGAGAAGCCGTCGTCGATCGCGAGCGCCGTCGCGCGGCCCTCCTCGATCACGAGACGCGCGCGGGGTTCGCGGACGGTGCTCCCGGCCACCAGGGTCTCCGCGCGCTCCTCGTCCGTCCCGAAGAAGACCATCATCCGGGTCAGCATCTCGGCCTCCAGCCCGGGATCGGAAGGACGCGGCTGCCACACCCTCTCGCCCAGGCCCTCACGCTGCGCGTACTGAGTCTCGTCACCGACGACCTCCTGCTCGGCGCCACGGTGCGAGATGTGGATCTCGGTGGCGCCGGGCTCGCTTCCGCGCTCGATACGGGTCCGGTACCGGTCACGGAACGCCACGCCGTAGAGGGCGTCGGTGAGCCGGTTGAGCATGCGCTTGATGGCCCCCGCAGGAAGCGGCTCATGCCTTTCCGCCCAGTTCGTCTCCATGACCCCGACGTCCGGCTCCGCGGTATTGAGGGAGAACCCCTGATCGATCCAGAAGTCGCGAAGCCTGGGCCAGACGTCCTCCGGCGCCATCGCGACGACCAGCCAGCGCTGGTCTCCGCTGCGTTCGATCCGGGCATCCGCGATCTCGGGCAGCACCGCGGGTTCGGGCCGCACCCCGGCGCTTCCCGCATCACTCGCGTACTGCGAGTACGTGGCGTCGACACCGGGGACCGGCAGCGAATCCCGGATCGTGGAACCGGAGAGATCGGGGGGGAGCTCGAGCGGCGGAGCGCTCCGGCTGGACTTGTAGGACGGTTGCCGATCGGGCAACACGTCCTCGAGGGTTCCGGAACAGCCGCCGGCGAGTACGGCTCCGGCAACGAGAAATGAGCCGACCATCGCGCCGCGTGCGTTTCGGCGCCGTGCCGGCATTTTGACCGCCACCATGTCGACCTCGGCCAGGACGTTTCCGCAGGAAGTGATCTCGGAGCCTCATGCTACGTCGATACTTGTCGTCTCACAACGCCCGCGCCACCCCGCCCGCACCACCCCGTGGCCACGGCTCGCGCCGCCGGCTTCGGGGCGCCGTCCCTGCAAGGCGCCCCGTACTCCGGCGCAACCGCCGGCCACTGCGTTTCGCGCCGATCACTCCGTCTGGCGCAGGGCGCGGATCTCTCCCATGGCGACCGAGAGCATCGTGAAATCCGTCTGCCCGGCGCTTGCCAGATCGCCGAGGATCTGCCGGCATCGAGCCACCGGGATCCGGTTCTGCTCAAGCCATGCCTCCACCCTCTCGGCCGGGGACGCCTCGCCCATTTCAAGCCGCAACGCATCCAGGGTCAGCGCGCTCGATTGCGCGAACAGATCGTCGCGCAACGCGGCGCGCGACAGCGCCTGCCAGCGGTTGTCGCGGGGAAGCGCCGCGATCCGGTCCCGCAGCCAGTGCAGGTCGAGCCGCTCGCCGAGCGCGAAGTACACCGCCGCCGCCGCCTCGACCGGGATGGCCGCACTCGATGCGACCTCCACCACGTCCAGCGCGGAGAGGAGATCGTTGCCGCTCGCGACCTCCAGCGCGAGCGCTTCGGGAACGCCCCGTTCGACGAGGCGGCCCGTCGCCGAATCGATCGCGGTACGGCTCGCGCCGGCGACGAGATCCCTCAGGCCGCGGCGAAGCACCGCCGTCCCGTCCGCGAAGTGCCCGATGTCGCGTTCGACGTCGAGGGGCCGCGGCCGGTTTCTGAGCAGCCATCGCGCACCGCGCTCCACGAGCTTGCGCGTCTCCAGAAGCATCGTCACCTGGACGTCCGCGCCGACCACGTTGTCCAGCGCCTCGATCGCCTCCCACGTCCCGCGCATGCCGTACACCTCGCGCGCGACGAGGTACGCCCGGGCGATGTCCGCGTCGTCCGCGCCGGTCTCCTCCCCGAGCCGGAAGGCGAAGGTGATCCCGCACCGGTTCACCATCTCGTTCGCGACCGCGGTACCGACGATCTCGCGCGCGAGCCGGTGGGCCGGGATCCGCCCGGCGTAGCGTTCGCGCAGCGCGGACGGGAAGTACGCGCGGAGCTCGTTCACCACGAACGGCTCGTCCGGCAGGGTGGCCGCGAGCAAGCGCTGGAACAGGCCGATCTTCACGTAGGCGACCAGCACCGCCAGCTCCGGCCGGAAGAGCCTGCCCTCGGCCGCCAGGCGTTCGGCGATCTCCTCCGCCCCGGGCAGGAACTCGATCTCCCGGTCGAGCTCCCCGTCACGCTCGAGCCGGCGGATGAGTCGGGAGTGGACCTCCAGCATCGCCGCCGACTGGCTCGCGGCGATGCTCAACGCCTGGGTCTGGAGGTAGTTGTTGCGCAGCACCAGCGCCGCGACCTCCCCGCCCATCTCCGAAAGCAGCCGGTTGCGCTGCTTCCCGGTCAGGTCGCCGGCGGCCACCACCTCGTTCAGCAGGATCTTGATGTTCACCTCGTGGTCCGAGCAGTCCACGCCGCCGGAGTTGTCGATGGCGTCGGTGTTCACGCGCCCGCCGCTGGCCGCGAACTCGATGCGCCCGAGCTGGGTGAGGCCGAGGTTGCCGCCTTCGCCGACGATCCGGCACCGCAGCTCGTCCCCGTTGACCCGCACCACGTCGTTGGCCCGGTCCCCGACCTCGGCGTGGGATTCGCGCTTCGCCTTGACGTAAGTGCCGATCCCGCCGTTCCAGAGAAGATCGACGGGCGCCTTGAGCATCGCCGCGATCAGCTCGTTCGGGGTGAGGGACCCGGCCTCGATGCCGAGCGCCCGGCGGGCCTCGGGACCGAGCGGGATCGACTTCGCGCTCCTCGGGTAGACCCCGCCGCCCGCGGACAGCACCGAGCGGTCGAAGTCGTCCCAGGTCGAGCGCGGCAGCGCGAAGAGGCGCTCGCGCTCCGCAAACGCCGCCTCCGGATCCGGGTCCGGGTCGATGAACACGTGCAGGTGGTTGAACGCGCCCACGAGCCGGATGTGGCGGGAGAGCAGCATCGCGTTCCCGAAGACGTCCCCGGACATGTCGCCGATGCCGATGACCGTGAAGTCGGTGGTCTGCGTATCGATCCCGAGCTCGCGGAAGTGGCGCCTGACCGATTCCCACCCCCCGCGCGCGGTGATCGCCATCCCCTTGTGGTCGTAGCCGTGGGAGCCGCCGGAGGCGAAGGCGTCGCCGAGCCAGAAGTCGTACTCGTGGGCGAGCGCGTTGGCGATGTCGGAGAACGTCGCGGTCCCCTTGTCGGCCGCGACCACCAGGTAGGGGTCGTCTCCGTCGTGGCGCACGACGCCCGAAGGCGGAGCCACCTTCCCCCCGACCAGGTTGTCGGTCACGTCGAGCAGGCCCCGGATGAAGATCCGGTAGCAGGCGATCCCCTCCGCCTGGACTGCTTCGCGCCCGCCCTCCACCGGCAGCTTCTTCGGCACGAAGCCTCCTTTCGACCCCACCGGCACGATCACCGCGTTCTTCACCATCTGCGCCTTCGCAAGCCCCAGCACCTCGGTGCGGAAGTCCTCGCGCCGATCCGACCAGCGGATCCCCCCGCGCGCGACGAGGCCGCCGCGCAGATGTACGCCCTCCACCCGCGGGGAGTAGACGAAGATCTCGTACTTCGGCCGCGGCTCGGGAAGCTCGGGGATCCGGTGGGGGTCGAGCTTGAACGAAAGGTAGGGCTTCGGCGAGCCGCCGGCGCCGGGCTGGTAGTAGTTCGTGCGCAACGTGGCGCGGATGACGCCGATGTAGCTGCGCAGGATCCGATCCTCGTCGAGGTTGGCCACCTCGTCGAGGGACGCCTCGATGCGGATCATGACCTTCAGCTCGGAGTCGATCTGCTCCATGGCCGCATCCTTCGCGTCCGGCTCCGCACGCTGCCGGGCGGGGTCGAGGCGGGCGTGGAACAGCTCCACCAGCATCGCGGCGATCCGGGGGTTCGCGGCCAGGGCGTCCTGCATGTACGTCTCGCTGAACGTGACCCCGGCCTGGCGCAGGTACTTGCAGTACGCGCGCAGGATCACGATCTCGCGCCACCCGATCCCCGCCCGCAGCACCAGCCGGTTGAATCCGTCGTTCTCGACCTCCCCCGACCACACGCGGGCGAACGCTTCGCGGAACGTCTCGTCGATGCGGTCCGGCTCGAACTCGGGGCCTTCGCCGTGGAGCATCCCGAAGTCGTGCAGCCACACCCGCGAGGTACCGGTGCGCTTGATCTTGCTCGGGTGCTCGTCCTCCACCCTGAGCCCCATGTTCTCCAGCATGGGGAGCGCATCGGAGAGCGAGACCGGGTGTCCGGCCTGGAACAGCTTGAAGCGCAGCCGCCCCTCCCCGGCTTCGAGCGGGCGGTAGAGGCTCATCTCGATACCGGATTCTTCGATGTGCTCCATCTTCTCCACGTCGAGCACCGCGACCCTCGCGGAGTAGGTCTCGCGATAGTCGGCGCGGAACGCCTCACCGTAGCGCCGGAACAGGCGTGTGCCGTGCTCCTCGCCGAAGGATTCGAGCAGGGCGTCGTGCAGATCGTCGGCCCACGTCCGGCTCACCACCCGCAGCCGCTCCTCCAGCTCCGCGACGTCGTAGCTCGGAGCACGCTTCGCGCCGGCGCGGATGACGAAGTAGATCCGGGCCAGGACCGATTCCGACAGACGCACCGTGAACTCGGTATCCGTGCCGCCGAACGCTTCTTCGAGAATCCCCTGGACGACCCGGCGGCTCCGGGTGGTGTACCGATCCCTCGGTACGAACACGATGCACGAGTAGAAGCGCCCGAACCGGTCCGGGTGCACGAACAGCCGGAGCCGCTGGCGCTCCTGCAGGTGCAGGATGCCGAGCGACGTCTCGAACAGCTCCGTCGCGGGGATCTGGAAGAGCAGCTCCCGCGGAAAGGTGTCGATGATGTTCTGCAGCGCCTTGGCGGCGTGGCTGTTGCGCGGGTAGCCGGCGCGGCGGAGCACCTCGGACGCCTTGCGCCGCAGCAGGGGGATGTCGCGCGGCACGCGGTTGTACGCGGCAGAGGTATAGAGGCCAAGGAACCGGTGTTCCCCGCACACCTTTCCCGCGGCGTCGAACCGGCGGATGCCGATGGAGTCGAGATGGCTCGGCCGGTGCACGGTGGACCGCGCATCGGCGCCGGTGAGCAGCAGCAGCTCCGGGCCTTGTCCGCCGCGCCGGCGGGGAGGCGGCAGATTGGAGAACGCCCCGGACGCCCGTCCGCCTTCGTCGCGCAGCAACCCGAGCCCGGTCCCCGGCTCGGGCACGAACCGGTCGCGGCCTCCGGTACGCTCGACGCGATACGCGCCGAACCCGAGGAACGTGAAATGGTTGTTCCCGATCCATTCGAGGAAGGCGTGCGCCTCCTCCATCTCCTCGCGTTCGACCGGCGGCGGCGACGATCGCAGATCCTCGATGCTCCGGCGAAGCTGCTCGCGCATACGGCCCCAGTCCTCGACCGCGGCCCGGACGTCGTCGAGCGCGGAACGCACCTCCGCCGCCATCGCATCGAGCACCTCCGGCTCGGTCTGGCGATCGGCCTCGATGTGGATCACCGCCTCGACGAGGGTTTCTTCGCCTGCCTCGTCGACGGGGAGGACTGCGTCGATGCGGCCGTCTTCCGCGCGGCGGAACCGCATCACGGGGTGGACGACGAGGTGGCTCGTGTACCCGCGGCGGTTCAGGACCATCCGTACCGAATCGACCAGGAAGGGCATGTCGTCGGTGACGATCTCGACGATGGTATGGGTCGACTGCCAGCCGTGCTGCTCGATCCGGGGGTTGTAGACCCGGATCTTCGGCGTCCCCGGCGTGCGCCGCCGGGCGAGGTTGAGATGGGCCGCCGCGGCGCCGTAGAGGTCGGCCGCCTTGCGCTCGGCGAGGTCGTCGGGCGAGGCGCCCGCGTAGTACCCGGTGACGAAGGCGAGGACGAGATCGAGGTCTTCGCTGCCCACCCGCTCGCGAACGAGCGCCGTGACTTCCTCCATCAACCCGGATTGCCGTACCGCCGGTTGAAGCGCCATCGGATCTCTCCTCTCCTTCTCCCGTCGTTCGC
Organism: Gammaproteobacteria bacterium; assembly: GCA_965204915.1. Taxonomy (GTDB): domain Bacteria; phylum Pseudomonadota; class Gammaproteobacteria; order HK1; family HK1; genus HK1. Next base: position 3,727,345 of record OZ242023.1, read on the forward strand.
CGGCGTCGAGTATAGACCCGCCGCCGAGACGACGGCGGCATGGATCGAGCCCGGCGCCCGCGCACGGAGAGCCGCACGGCCCGGACTCGTCCGGTCCACCGCAGGACACCTCCGGTTCGCCGCACGCCGGCGGGCCGGCCGGCGTCGCGTTTGGTGGCGTAGCCGGGCTTTCCGGCCCGGTCGCGCGCCGAGCGCGGCGGGGACTGGAAGGACGCGCGCCGGCGTGTTCGTCGTGCTGCCGAGCGACGTAGAGCGGTTCATCGGCCACCGGGCGGCAGGGCGTCGCGAGAGCCCTCGTGCGCTGCCCCGGCGTGCTCGATGCCGGCACGGGTCCCGCCCTGGCCGGCGTTGTACCCGGACCGCCGTTTTGGGTAGCGTTGCGCGGCGATACGCCGCCCTGCGGCCCGGGAGATCTGACCGTGACGTACCGAAGGGGACTGTGCGCAATCGCCAGCCTTCTGCTCGCTATGTTGCCGGAAGGCGGTGCCACACAGAGGTCCTCCGTCGAGTGCACGCAAGAGGCGAGCGGCGAGTACTCGAAGCATCGGGAGTGCTGGGGCAGCGGCAAAAAGAGGGGCCTGTGGGTAGTCCGCCTCCCCAACGGCGGGGGGCAGGAAGTCCCCTATGTCGCCGGCGAGAAGCTGGGTCACTGGGTGCTGCGCTATGCCGATGGGACGGTCGAAGAAGGCGCTGTGGTCGAACGCAAAGCGCGCGAGGCTGAGGCGCAGAGGGCGCGTTCACATGCGCCGGGGACGAAATTCCGGGACTGCCCGGAGTGCCCGGAGATGGTGGCGGTGCCTGAAGGCTCTTTCATGATGGGCTCGACCTCAGGGGATGACGATGAACGCCCGGTGCATGAGGTGACGATAGCGCGTCCGTTCGCGGTGGGTGTGTACGAGGTGACTTGGGAGGAGTGGGATGTGTGCGTGTCGGATGGGGAATGTGGCGGGTACCGGCAGAGAAGCACCGTCGGGGGCCGGGGCGTCCACCCGGTCATCAATGTGGGTTGGGAGGATGCGCAGGGGTATGTGCGTTGGCTGTCGAGGAAGACGGGGGAGGCGTACCGGCTGCTGAGCGAGTCGGAGTGGGAGTACGTGGCGCGTGCGGGGACGACCGGGCCGTATCATTTTGGTTCGAGCCTGTCGTCGTCGCAGGCGAACTACGGGGGGGATCGGAGAGAAACGGTTCCGGTCGGGAGCTATCCGGCGAATGCGTTCGGGCTGCACGACGTGCACGGGAACGTATGGGAGTGGGTGGAGGACTGCTGGAACGACAGCTACAACGGGGCGCCGTCGAACGGGAGCGCATGGGAGTCGGGGGATTGTAGCCGGCGGGTGCTGCGCGGCGGCTCCTGGTTCAGCAGTCCCGGGGCCCTCGTCTCGACCACGCGCATCGGGAGCACCACCGACGACCGGAACGGCTACTTCGGGTTCCGTGTTGCCCGGACGCTCACGCCTTGAGTCTTCGGACACGACTCGCGGGGGAGCCGTCCCGCCGGGAACCTGCCGGGGCGAGGGCGGCTGTGAGGCGTTCGATCAGGGTCGGCGGCCGGGCGGTGCCGGCGAGGGCGATATCGTTCAAGGTGGTGGTCTCCGAACGATGGGCACGGGCGGGGGCGGACGTTCACGGGGTGCGGGTCAACGGCTCTCGCCGTTCGGAGGGACAAGAAAGCGGATCGTCTTCGTGCCTGGATGCATCGTGCCGCCTCTTCCCTGTCCGTATCCAATCCACGTCGGTGAGGGGCGGCGTGGTAGGCGGCCGGGGTGCCCGGCCGCGGGGTGGCTCAGCCGGACGTGGTGCGCCTGGCGGCGACGTGGGCGCGGTCGCGAAGGCTGTCGGGGACGAGGGCAGGGCCCCGGCGAAAAAAGGGAAGAAGGAAGAGGGAGCCGAGAAGGGGACGGCGCTCGGAAGCCGTGTGACGCGGCAGCGGACACGTGGAAGGCGGGAGAGCGGAAACGAGGAAGGTGATTGCGCGCCGTAGCCAAGTGGAGGGGCAGCGGATTGCAAATCCGGGGACTCGGGTTCGAATCCCGCCGGCGCGTCCAAAGGAAGGACACGGAGGAAAAAACGGAGCCGGAGGCGGCGGCGACCCCCGCGCAGGGCCGGAATGCCGAGGAAACGTCACGGTCAACATCTACTGCGCCGGAGAGGCGGCTCCGAGGGCGGCCTCCGCTCGCCAGGGGGCCCGGCGCATCGATCCCCGCTGGCCGGTGACGATGCGATCCACTGGATACGTGGGAAGCGACCCGCTAGGAGTCTGCGCCGTAGAAACGATGCGACAATAGGCAGACTGAGCCGAAGGAGAGAGCCGGATGGCGACGACATTCCGCCCCTACGAGCCGGACCAGATGCTGCTGCTGGCGCCGGATGTACGCGAGTGGCTGCCCGAAGGGCACTTTGCGCATCACGTCAGCGACCTGGTCGACGGACTGGACTTGACGGCGTTCTACGCACCCTATGAAGGCGATGGTCGGCGCAACGCGCCGTATGAGCCTCGGATGATGGTCAAGGTGCTGCTGTATGGGTATGCGACGGGGGTGTTCTCGTCGCGGGCGATGGCGAGGAAGCTGGAGGAGGATGTGGCGTTTCGGGTGTTGGGGGCGGGGAACTTTCCGAGCCACCGCACGTTGTGCGAGTTTCGCCGCCGGCACTTGGAGGACTTCAAGGGGCTGTTCGTGGGGGTGGTGCGGGTGGCGCGCGAGATGGGATTGGCGCGTTTCGGGAAGGTGTCGATAGACGGGACGAAGGTGCGTGCGAATGCGAGCAAGCGCAAGGCGATGAGCTACGGTCGGATGGGCGAGAAGGAGCGGGAGTTGGAGGCGGAGGTCGAGGCACTGTTGAACCGGGCTCGCGAGACCGATGCGGAGGAGGATGCGCGTTTTGGGGAGTCGTTGCGAGGCGATGAGCTGCCGGAGGAGCTGCGCCGTCGAGAGGACCGGTTGGCGGCGATTCGAGCGGCGAAGGGGCGTTTGGAGGCGGCGCAGCGCGAGGCGGACGATGCGCGCGGGCGCCGGCCCGGATGGGAGCGCAATCCCAAGGGTGGGCAGCCGTACAAGCGCGCCTACGGGGAGCCTGATGAGAAGGCGCAGAGCCACTTCACCGACCCTGACAGCGCCATCATGAAGACCAGCGCGGAGGGGTTCCAGCAGTGCTACAACGCGCAGGTGGCGGTGGACGGTGAGCGGCAGTTGATAGTGGCGACGGAGCTGACCTCGAACGCGAGCGACCAGGGGGCGATGATGGGGCTGCTCGATGAGGTCAAGGACCGGTTCGACGCGCAGCCCGAGACGGTGCTTGCCGATGCCGGGTACTGCAACGAGCGGGACTTGTCGGAGCTGGAGGCGCGGGGTATCGACGGGTACGTGGCGCCGGGACGCGAGGGCAAGCGGGTGGCGGACAAGGACGCGAAGAGGCACCCGGCGACGCACCGGATGGTCGAGAAGCTGGCCACGCCCACGGGCCGGGAACGGTATGCGCAGCGCAAATGGCTGTCCGAGGCGCCCAATGGCTGGATCAAGAAGGTTCTTGGATTCCGGCGGTTCAGCGTGCGGGGTCTGGCCAAGGCGCGGGGGGAATGGGACTTGGTGTGCCTGGCGCTGAACCTCAAGCGGTTGCAACCGCTTCTGGCGGTGTGAGGGCGCCTGCTCGCCAGTGGGATACGGTCGGAATCTCCCTATCGGGGGTCTTGCCGGACGTCTGGGACCCTCGCGCGTGCCCTGCCTGCCATTGCGCCTTTGCGGTGTCCCGGCCCTCGTGTCCATCCCCGCATCGAATTCCGGACCGTCCATCCGTTCTCATAGCTTGAACTACCTTTCTACGGCGCAGGCTCCTAGGTGCATGAGTACCGCGTCGGCGCGGGGGACGGCGTTGTCGGGCGGGGATGTGGGGGCGGTCATGGCGATTGGTGGGGATCTCGCGGCGGCCGGCGGGCCATGAGGCTGCTCCCAAGCCGGACCGTCGGAATGGGTGATCTTCGCACTTCTCCCGCCCAACCGGTGTTGCGCTTGGGCAAGTGGAGTCGAGACGCCAGCATCCCGGAATTGTGCAGCGAAGAGATCCGGAGGTCGAAGAGGTGGGGATCAGTCCGGGCGAGGGCGCGGGGAGTCCACGCGGGCGGTGTTCGGCGCGAGGCCGGCGGCGGCGAGCCGGCGGGCGGACTCGGGCAGGTTTGCGACGGCACTGCCGGTCCGGGTGGTCATGGCTTGGTGGCGTCTCTCCGGTGTGGTGTCAGTGGGTGGCGGTGCGCTCGATGAGGATTTCGAGGGCGGCGCCCTGCCTGGCGAGGGCTTCGCCCTGCCTGGTGAGGGCTTCGCCCTGCCTGGCGAGGGCTTCGCCCTGCTTGCGCTGGCCGTCGACGAGCGCTTCGAGGGCGCGGCCCTGCTGGTCCAGGCGTGCCATCGCTTCGGCGTGGCGCTGATCCTGTTCGTAGGCGCGTTGCGTCCCGGCGCGCTGCATGGCGCGGATGCCGTACCAGACGACGGCGATCTGGCCGATGCCGATCGCGAGGGAGGCGGCGACCTGGGCGACGGCAACCCACAGGGCGGACTCGCGAAGCGCGAGGCTGGATTGCTGATAGGCGAGGGTGGCGATCTCGAATTCGGTCATGGTGGTGTCCCGTTGCGACCGTCGGGCTCCGGCAAGGGCAATCGACGACGGGCCGCGGCGGTATCGATGGAATCCCGTAGAGGGATCTCGTGTTCTGCCATGAGTTCGTCCAGGGCACGGACGGCCTCCGGATCGAGCCCTTCGGCCAGCCCTTGGCGACCTACCTCCCCGGCCTGGGTCGCGAGTCGTTCAAGTATCTCGGGAGAGCTCGCAAACGCTGCATCCCGACGCCGTTCATCCTCCATGGCATCCAGTACAAGCGCGGCGATGGCGTCCTGCCGATCCGCTGGAAGTCGTCCGGCCTGCGCCTCCGCCCGGTCGAGCATTTCGCTCATGGCCGCTCGTTCTCCTTCCTCTACCTTGGGAGAGGCCCTCTACCCTGGGAGAGGTCCTCTGCCCTGGGAGAGACGCCACTCCATCATCCGGCGGATCCGTGCCCGGCTCGGTGAGCGTGAAATGGCCCTGACGAATCGTCAAGCCGGATATCGATCATACGTCCCAGCCGCCGTCCACGGCGATGTGCTGGCCGGTGATCTGGCGGGCGTCGTCGCTGGCCAGGAACAGCACCGCGTTGGCGACGTCCTGGGCGGTGGTCACGCGCTTCAGGGCCATGTCCTGCACGTACTCGTCGTAGATCTCCTCCTCCGTCCAGCCCCGCACCATCGCCTTCTCCTCGCAGAGCTTCTTCATGCGCGGACCGTCCACGATGCCCGGACAGACCGCGTTGACGTTGATGTTGTACTTGCCGAGCTCCAGCGCCACGGTGCGGGTGATGCCGCGCACCGCCCACTTCGACGCGCTGTACGCGGTGCGCATGGGGTAGCCGCGCAGCCCCGAGGTGCCGCCGATGTTGACGATCTTTCCCGCCCTGCGGGCGATCATGGCCGGCGCCACGTACTTGATCGGCAGGAAGGTGCCGCGCTCGTTGGTGGTGACCACGTGGTCGAAGTCCGCGACCTCGATGTCCTGTACCGGGGTCTCGATCGGGCCGGTGGTCCCGGCCACGTTGACCAGGACGTCGATGCGGCCCCCGAAGACCTCCAGGGCCTTGTCCACCATCTCCCCGACCTCGCCGTCGTCGGTGACGTCGCAGGCGATCACCCAGCCCTCGCGCCCCAGGGCCTGCACCTCGGCCGCGACCTCCTTCAACGGCGCGACGTCGCGGGCGGTCAGCACCACGTCCGCGCCCTCCCGGGCCAGAGTGGTGGTAATCGCCGCCCCCATCCCCTTCGCGGCGCCGGTGACGATCGCCTTCCTGCCTTCGAGCTTCATTGCATCGTTCCTCCTGGTTTTCGTGAATCCGCGGTTCCGTGTTCATCGACGGGAATTTGACCCGTTTGGACGGTATTCCTTTTCATATCGGGGCAGAATTCCCACGGATTTTCATCATCCGACGTTCGCTGTGATTGCAACCCGCTGGTTGCCCTGAGCCTTGATACAAGGTGCGATCTCGTCACGGCCGATCCACGAAGTGCGAAGCACCCAGGTTGTCGATCAGGGTCCTGTAACTTTCCCTCGCTCCGACCTGCGCCCGGAAGTAGTCTTCCGCCGGTTGCTCCCACCGTTTGCGCGCCGCGTCATCTACGGGCACGGGAATTTTCAACTCAAGCAGTCGCCTGCCCAGATCCTCGCGGTTGGTCTGCATCTGCACGAGGAACCGGAATTGATCGTTCACCACGCGCAACGACAGCATCACCAGAAGCAGCCACGGCGACACGCGGCCCCCGCTCGTGCATCGCAGTACCGCGATCTCCTTGGTCAGTACTACCTGGGTCTGCCACGGCATCACCGCTGCGCCCAGCCCTATGTTCTTGCTCGCCCGCGTCGGGATTACGATGTCGAATGCCTCCAGGTTTCGATCCCGGCGTAGTCTCTCGGCTGTTTCTTCCGGGATGAAATACTTGGGATTTTCGTTGATGCGCCAGTTCTTGATGTCCGATACCTTCACGTAAGGCACATCCCCCTTGCCCTTGAATTGTCCGTGCGGACTCCCGTGGCCCATCGTGCACGTGAGCTCTCCGTTCTCGATCAATTCGCCGATGCTCACCAAAACGCATTGGTTCTCTTGCGCGAACACGTCCAGCGCCTCGAGGTAGGGTCTGCGCCAGTAGTACGATGCCGTCAGCACCCCCGCCTTGCACGCCCTCCGTTGCTCGAATGTGAAGCGAAGCTTGCTTTCGCGCCTCGAACGCGATCGGAGCAGTGCCGTCGCCTCGGCCATCTCATCCTCGAGCACCTCCGTGCGATTCCCATCGGCATCCAGGCGAAACAGTGGTTTTCCCTTTTTGTCCTGCCCGTAGCTCTCGGTCAGCATCCCGATGATTCGGTGCCCCTTCCCTGGTTTCGCCTTCTTCAGAGCCAGAATGGAGGTCTTCGCTCGGCAGTATGGCTCGAATGCTTCGATTGGCACGTTGATGCTATGGGTCACCGTGAACTTCGTGCAAATCCATTCAACGAACCATCGGTAGCTCGGTGAGAACAAGTACGTATCCGGGAGGACGATCGCGAGGCGCCCGCCGGGTTCCAGAAGATCGTAACAACGCTCGAGAAACACCACGCCGACCTCCCGGTTGACCCACCTGCCCTCCTCGCTGCCGTACGATCCGGTGGACGTGTCACGCGCCCACTGCCGGCACACGTCATAACCCTCTGCCCGCCCGTCGGCGGCATCGATCTGGAGCCGCGTTCCAAAGGGGGGGTTGGTGAGCACCACGGAGAATCTTCCGTCCTGCACCGTCTCCGCCAAGTGCCTGGGCCAGTGGGATTTGCGCAACGCGTCGGCCTTGAAGACGTGGGTGCTACCGCCGCCGAGTAGTGACAGGTACGCCTTCGACAGTCGCACCGAGACCGTATCCTTGTCGATGGCGTACAGCTTTTGCGTACTCCAGTCGCGCATCCCTACGGTGTGTTCCGTCGATCCTTCGCCGGCAACCGATTCCAGCCGCTCCGATACGGCGTTGAGTGCCTCGGCGAGGAAGCTCCCGCTCCCACAGGCCGGGTCGATGATCCGATCCCCGTGCTCCGGCGCGACCGCCGCGACGGCGATGTTCACCACGGACGGCGGCGTGAAGTATTGCCCTTCTTCCCCTTTGTAGGCCCGTCCGCGCAACACCTGGAACGCCGTCGAGATCGCATTCGCGTCGTTTCCGAGCAATCGATAGCTCTGTAGCTGCTCCACCGCGTACCCGATGCTTTCGTCGTCAATCGCGAGGTACACGTTCGAATGCCCGAAGATCCCCGCATGCTTCCTCGCTTCGCGCTGGAGCATCGTCTTGACGTGCTTCGCGGTCTCCTCTCTCTTTCCCTCCTGCCTCCGGAACTCCAGTGCTTCACCCGGCCGCAGCCTGTGCGCCTGCTCGTCCAGAATCTTCAACAGCAGCAGGCTCGACAGATCGGGCAGAATCTCTTCGTCCCGGTTCACATTCGTGTCCTGCGCCACGAGTCGATCTCGGATTCTGCGGACTACGGGCACCAAGGACGGGGCTTTGCCCAAGCGAGCGTACGTCATCGTCGCCGGCGTGCCGTCCGGTTCCAGCGGGTCGTTCGGTCCGGGGATGCGGGCGCCTGCCGGCGCTTGTTCGTACCCTACCTTCGTCTTGTAGACAATCGTGTAGTCGATCCCGTTGAACCAGATCCCCATCCTGGCGTGCGGCTCGCGGTCGAGGTACATCTTGAGCTGTTGCAGCCCGCTCTTCTCGTCCGGGCGTTTGCATTCGCAGAGGATTCGTACATGCTCCTCCTTGCGGCAGTGCGCAGGACTGTCGAAGATCGCGACGTCGACCGGCCAGCGCCGTTTGTCCGACAGACTCCCGGGCACCCACCATTGCGGCCTCGACACAATCTGGCTTCGATCCCATCCGCATTCGTCGACAAGTATGTCGAGTAGCGGTTGCGTGGCATCCACCTCTTCGGGGCCGGCGCTGACCAGGCGCCCGGAAGCACGGTCGAGTACCGGTTTTCCTTCTGCCATTCCGCCTCCCGTTTTCAAGTTCAACCGTTTTGCCCTCCGTGTCCGCCTCACCGTTTCCCGATCAACGCGCCGATGGAGTGTGTCGGCGGCAAGCTGTGCAAGTCGTCGATCCATTGTTCCGCTATGGACGGTGCTCCCGCAGGATCACCGGCGGATTTCGTGCGGATGCGCGGAATCCGCCGCCTCCGGCGCTCCGTACCCGCCGCCGCCGCAGCTCTCGACCACCACCACGTCGTCCCGGCCGAGACGGACGTTGGCCTTTCCGGGCAGCTCGCGACGGCGGCCGTCCGCATCGGCAACGGTCACCCGGAACGGCGCTCCCGGTGCTCCTCCCTGCAGCCCGTAGGGAGGTACCACCCGGCGCTCGAACATCGTGGTGACCGACATGTCGTCGCACAGTATCCGGTACTCCCGGTGCAGACCGTCGCCGCCGCGGTGGCGCCCTGCCCCGCCCGAGCCGCGGCGCAGGCGCTGGCATTCGACCCGGATCGGGTACTCCGCCTCCACCACCTCGGCCGGGGTGTTCATCACGTTCGACATGTGGACCCGGACCACCGGTGCGCCGTCGCGGTCGTGCCGGGCCCCCTCCCCGCCGCCGTGGGTCTCGTAGAAGGTGGTCCAGGCCCCGTCCGCGCGCCGCCCGCCGAACAGCACCAGGCCGGACGTCGTCGGCCCGCCGGCGGAGAGCCGTTTCGGTCCGGTCGGCTCCAGCGCCCGGAACACCGCGTCGGCGACGCGCTGCGAGGTCTCGTGGTTGCCGCCCACCACCGGACGATCGGGTCCGGGGTCGAGCAGCGAGCCGGGGCGGGTGACGATCTCCAGCGGGCGGTAGCCGCCGCCGCTGGGCTGGACGTCGGGCCCGAACAGCGTCTTGACCACGTAGAAGACGGAGGCGGCGGCGATGAACGGCGTGGTGTTCACCGGCCCGCGGGCCGCGTCGGCGGTCTCGGAGAAGTCGAAGGTGGCGCGGTCGCCGGCGATGGTCACCCGCACCCGCACCGCGACTGGCTCGTCTCCCGCGGCATCGTCGTCGAGCCAGTCCTCGCCGTGGTAGACGCCGTCGGGGACGGCGGCCAGGGCCTCGCGCATCCGGGCCTCGGTCCGATCGTGGATGGCGGCGACGGCGGCGAGCACGGTATCCGTTCCGTGCTCGGCGAAGAGGCGGTGGAGGTGCTCCTCCGCGTCCCGGGTCGCCGCCATCTGCGCGAGCACGTCGCCCTCGCGCTCCTCCGCCCCGCGCACGTTGGCCAGCACCACGTCCAGGTTCTCGCGATGCGGGCCGGCGGCGGTGAACAGGCGGAACGGCGGGATGCGCAGCCCTTCCTGCCAGGCGTCGGTGGCCCCGGCGACGTAGCTTCCAGGCACCGCGCCCCCGACGTCGGCCCAATGGGCGAGGCTGACCGCGAACGCGACCACCGCGCCGTCGACGAACACCGGCCGGATCGCCTTCACGTCCGGCAGGTGGTTGCCGCCGATCTCCGGCAGGTTGAGGAACCAGACGTCGCCCGGCGCGAGCCGCGACTTCGGCACCCGTTTCAGGAACTCGCGCACCGTGAAGCTCATTACCCCCAGGTGCATGGGGATGTCGCGGCCCTGGGCGATCAGGTGGCCGTCCGCGTCGGTCAGCGCCGAGGAGAGATCGCCGGCCTCGCGCAGCAGCGGCGACCGGGCCGAGCGCATGACCACCAGGGACATCTCCTCCGCCGTCGCGCTCAGGGCGTTGCGGATGACCTCCAGGGTCACGGGGTCGACGGGGAGCATCGAGTCGGCAGAGGCGGTCATGGCGGCGACGGTGAGGCTGCCATCGCGGTGGGCGAAAGGCCGACGGTGATCACGGAGCCGATGAAGGTCACGGGGCCGATGGAGGTCACGAGGTCCACGGGGAGCATCGAGTCGGCGGAGGCGGTCACGGCGGCGACGGTGAGGCTGCTATCGCGGTGGGCGAAAGGCCGACGGTGATCACGGAGCCGATGAAGGTCACGGGGCCGATGGAGGTCGTCATGTCTCGATTCCGGTGTCGATGTGAAGGTGGCCGGCCTCGTCGGCGACGAGGGTGGCGCCCGGCGGGACCACCACCGTCGACCACGCATCCTCGACGACGGCCGGTCCGGGCAGCGCGCGGCCGGGAGCCAGAGAGGCGCGATCGTAGCGCGGCGTCGCGGCCGTCGCGCCGGCATCGAAGGTGCATGGCAGCGTCCTGGCCGGCAACATTCCGGCTGACGGCGATCCGGTCGGCGGGGACCCGGCCGACGCAACGGGCGATGCCGGCATTCCGGCCCGCGAGGATTCGGCCGACACGGCGGGCGCCGGTCCGAGCGCTGCCTCCACCGCCGCGGGATCCGTGGATTCGCCGGATACGACCGCCGCCGGCTGGAGCGCCCCGCCGGCCGGCGGCGCCGAGACGCGGAGCCGAATCGAGACCAGCTCCCACGGCTCCTCGGTCGCAAACCCGTACAGCGCCCGGTGGCGGTCCAGGAAATCGCGCGTGAGCCGCGCCGGATCGTCAAGGGCGGCATCCGGGATCTCGATGGCGTAGCTCTGGCCCCGGTAGCGGACGGCCGCGACCTCCTCCACCGCCATCTCGCCTTCACCGTAACCCGCCGCCGCCAGGGGAGCGGCGAGCCGGGACTTCAGGTCCTCGCGCGCCTGCTCCAGGCGCTGTACGTCCCAGTCGCCCACCGCCATGCGCAGGGTGCGCTGCTGCGCATAGCGCATCCGCGCGCCGGCGCACCCGAGGGCGGAGAACACGCTGGAATGGGCGGGCACGATTACCTTGGCGATGGAGAAGGCGCGGGCCAGCGCGACCGCGTGCATGGGGCCGGCGCCGCCGAAGGCGAGGAGCGTGCACCGGCGGCCGTCCACGCCGCGCTCCACCGTGACCCGGCGAAGCGCCCGCAGCATGGTCGAATCGGCGACTCGGACCACGCCCAGCGCCGCGGCCTCCACGCTCATGCCCATGGCCGATGCGAGCGGCGCGACGGCCGCCCGGGCCGCGGCCGGATCCACCCGGATGTCCCCGCCGATGATCCGATCCGCAGCCATGTATCCCAGCACCAGGTTGGCGTCGCTCACCGTCGGCCGACTGCCGCCGCGGGCGTAGCAGGCCGGCCCCGGGTCGGCGCCGGCGCTCTCCGGACCGACCACCAGGGCGCCGTGGTCGAGCCGGGCGATGGAGCCCCCGCCGGCGCCGATGGACTCCACCGCGACCATGGGCTGGCGCAGGGGCCGGCCGCCCAGCGTGCGATCGCTCGATATCCGCGCCTCGCCGTCGAAGATCAGGCAGACGTCGGTGGTGGTGCCGCCCATGTCGAAGCTGATGGCGTGATCGATGCCGAGGTCGCGGGCGATGCGCCCGGCCGCGGCCACCCCGGCCGCGGGACCCGAGGCGGCAAGCCCGAGCGGCAGCTCGCGCAACGCCCCCGGCGAGGCCATCCCTCCGGCGGAGTGGAACAGGTGCAGCCTCGAATCCGCCGGCCGGGCCGCTTCGAGCCGGTCGAGGTGGCGCGCGGCCAGGGGCATCAAGCCGGCGCTCAGCGCCGTCGTCGCGGTGCGCTCGTACTCCCGCGCCTCCGGGTTGACCCGGTTCGAGAGCGCGACGAAGGGAAACCGCTCGCGCAGCCGTTCACCCAAGGCCTCCTCGTGGGCGGGATTGGCGTAGGAATGCAGCAGCGACACCGCGACCGCCGCCGCGCCGCTCTCCCCGATCCCCCGGATCGCCTCCTCGACCGTGCGCGGATCCATCGGCTCCAACACCCGCCCTTCATGGTCGAGCCGCTCCCCCACCTCGAAACGGCGCGCGGCCGGCACCTGGGGAGCGGGCTTGGGCGGAAGATCGAGGCGGTAGAGGTGGCGCCGGTTCTGGCGCCCGATGGCCAGGGTGTCGGAGAAGCCCCGGGTGGAGACCAGAGCGACCTCGGCGAGATCGTCCTCGACGATGGCGTTGGTCACCAGGGTGGTGCCGTGGATGAGGTCGTCCACGTCCGGCCAGGCGAGATCCACCGCCCGGAGCGCGGCCAGCAGGCCGCCCACGTGGTCGCCGGATCGGGACGGCACCTTGGCGACCCGCGTCTCGCGGCGCGTCCGGTGCACGGCCACCACGTCCGTAAACGTGCCGCCGACGTCGACCCCCACCCGCCATCCGCCCGGCATGATCAATCCTTGGCCATTGAGCCGGACGTATCCTAACCCGGTGTAGCCGGAACCAGGCACCGGTCATGAACCTGGGAGCGGCGTGTCCCTCCGGGACACGGGCGTCCCGCCCGCAACGGACCGGAGGCCCGATTGATTGTCCATGCGGGTGGGACGCCCGCGTCCGCCGGACGCGCCGCTCCCAGGACGCGCCGCTCCCGGGGATCCGGCATCACGGAAGTCAATCGCCGGTCGGCGGACGGCGGACAAATCTTCGTCGTTTTGTCGAAAACTTCACGGATAAGGGGCCATCTTTCGATTGGCGAAGATGATTTCCGGAATACGAAAACCGTGATCGGTCTTGGCGATCTGCGTCAAGAGAGGGTGCGGGTTCGCCGAAGCGCGACGAGTACGGCTCCGGCTTGGGCGGTGGGCACTTGGCCGGTTGGGTGGGAAGGTCGTCATCCGGAAGCGGCCACCATCATGGAATCAGCCGTCGGATCCATGCGTTGCCCCGATTTGCAGCCATCGCGAACGGTCGAGGACGAATCGGACGCGGATCCCGTGCCGCGGATGGTGGTTCGCTCCATTTCACAACCGCTATACTCGGACCTCCGAACCGGACCGGACCACGGGAGGTGCTCCACATGAAGAGGCTACCGGTGCGCACCGTCTTCCCCTCCCCCGCGAGCAGGTACTCAAGGTCTTCAACGACCCCGAGATCCTCGGCCGGTGCCCCCGGCGGCACCACGATCCGGAAGTTCGGAACGGACTTCTTCTTCCGCTTTGCGGAAGCGATCACCCCGCCGCCCCCGCCGGGGGGGACGGACAGGAACGGGCATCCGAGGAGTGAGAGGGCATGACGATGAATGTCTCCATGAACGTGAACGGCAAGGCGGTCTCTGCGCAAGTCGAGGACCGCACCCTCCTGGTGGAGCTGCTGCGCGAGAACCTGCGGCTCACCGGAACCCACGTGGGCTGCGACACCAGCCAGTGCGGAGCCTGCGTGGTGCACGTCGACGGCCGATCGGTCAAGGCGTGCACGATGCTCGCGAGGCAGGCGCAGGGCGCCGACGTCACCACCATCGAAGGGCTGGCGGAAGGCGGCAAGCTCCATCCCATGCAGGAGGCGTTCCGCCAGAACCACGGGCTGCAATGCGGCTTCTGCACCCCCGGGATGGTCATGAGCGCGCTCGACCTCGTGGCCCGCAATCCGGATCCCAGCGGGGCCGAAGTCCGCGAGTGGCTGGAAGGAAACCTTTGCCGGTGCACGGGCTACCACAACATCGTGAAGTCCATCCTCGCCGGCGCAAGCGCAATGCGCGGAGGGAGCTGACATGGCTGAGAACGGCACCGGCATCGGGGCGGCGGTGCCCCGCACCGAAGACCACCGGTTCCTCACCGGGACCGGCGATTACACCGACGACACGAACCTTCCCCGCCAGACGTATGCCGCGTTCGTGCGCTCGACCCATCCCCACGCCACGTTCACCCTCGACACCTCGGCCGCGTCCGCCGCGCCCGGGGTGGTGGCGGTGCTCACCGGGGCGGACTTCGCGGCGGACGGGAAGGGCTCGCTCATCTGCGGCTGGGCGGTGACCGGCAAGGACGGGCAGCCGCACAAGGCGCCGCCCCATCCGGTGCTCGCGGCGGACACGGTGCGCCACGTCGGGGACGCGATGGCGATCGTGGTGGCGGAGAGCGCGCGCGCGGCGCGCGACGCGGCGGAGCAGGTGGAGGTGGACTACACCCCGCTGCCGGCCGTGGCGTCCCTGCGGGAGGCGCTCGCGGAGGGGGCGCCGCAGATCCACCCCGAGGCCCCCGGCAACCTCTGCTACGACTGGGAGATCGGGGACCGCGCGGCCACCGACGAGGCCTTCGCCCGCGCCCACCACGTGGCCCGGCTCGATCTGGTGAACAACCGGCTCATCCCCAACGCGATGGAGCCGCGCGCCGCGATCGGGGACTACAACCCCGCCACCGGCGACTACACCCTGCGCCTGACCAGCCAGAACCCCCACGTCCACCGGCTGGTGCTGGCCGCGTTCGTGCAGATCGCGCCCGAGCACAAGCTGCACGTCATCGCCCCGGACGTGGGCGGCGGGTTCGGCTCCAAGATCTTCATCTACCAGGAGGAGACCGCCGTGCTGTGGGCGGCGGGCAGGATCGGACGGCCGGTGAAGTGGACCGCGGACCGCTCCGAGTCGTTCGTCGCGGACGCGCACGGGCGCGACCACGAGAGCCACGTGGAGCTGGCCCTCGACGCGGACGGGCGGTTCCTCGGCCTGCGGGTCTCGACCCTGGCCAACATGGGCGCCTACCTCTCCACGTTCGCGAGCTGCGTGCCCTCCTACCTCTACGGCACCCTGCTGCAGGGCCAGTACACCACCGGGGCCATCTACTGCGAGGTCAAGGCGGTGTTCACCAACACCACCCCGGTGGACGCACTGCGCGGCGCGGGCCGCCCGGAGGCGACCTACGTGGTCGAGCGCATCGTCGACCAGGCGGCGCGCGACCTGGGGCTCGACCCGGCGGAGCTGCGGCGCCGCAACTTCATCCCCAGCGACGCCTTCCCCTATCCCACCCAGGTCGCCCTGGAGTACGACTCCGGGAACTACGCCCTCGCGCTCGACCGGGCGCTGGCGCTCGCGGACTACACGGGCTTCGACGCCCGCCGCGCGGAGGCCGGGGCGCGCGGCAAGCTGCGGGGGATCGGCCTCAGCGCCTACATCGAGGCCTGCGGCATCGCCCCCTCCCAGGTGGTCGGCTCGCTCGGGGCGGGCGTGGGCCTGTGGGAGTCGGGCGGCATCCGCTTCAACCCCACCGGCAACGTGCTCGTCTACACCGGCTCCCACAGCCACGGCCAGGGGCACGAGACGACGTTCGCGCAGCTCGTCTCCGACTATCTCGGGGTGCCGTTCGAGAACGTCGAGGTGGTGCACGGCGACACCGAGAAGACCCCGTTCGGCATGGGCACCTACGGCTCGCGCTCGCTGGCGGTGGGCGGCTCGGCCCTGGTCAAGGCGATGGACAAGGTCATCGCCAAGGGGCGCAAGATCGCGGCGCACTCGCTCGAAGCGTCCGAGCAGGACATCGAGTTCAGCGGCGGCGACTTCACGGTGGCGGGGACGGACAAGCGCATGAACATCGCCGAGGTCGCCTTCTCCGCCTACGTCCCCCACAACTATCCGCTCGACGAGCTGGAGCCGGGCCTGGAGGAGACGGGGTTCTACGACCCCGCGAACTTCACCTTCCCGGCCGGCACCCACGTCTGCGAGGTCGAGGTGGACCCGGAAACCGGGGTCACGGAGATCGTGAAGTGGGTGGCGGTGGACGACTTCGGCAACGTCGTCAACCCGATGATCGTGGAAGGCCAGGTCCACGGCGGGGTGGCCCACGGGGTCGGGCAGGCCCTGCTGGAGGGCTGCGCCTACGACGCCGGGGGGCAGTTGCTCACCGGCTCGTTCATGGACTACACGATGCCGCGGGCGGACGACCTGCCCGACATGACGGTGGACACCACCTGCACCCCCTGCCCCCACAACCCGCTGGGGGTCAAGGGATGCGGGGAGGCGGGCGCGATCGCCGCGCCGGCCGCGGTCATGAACGCGGTCATCCATGCGCTCGGCACGAGCGCCATCGACATGCCGGCCACGCCGCAAGCGGTGTGGCGGGCGCTCGGCAGCCAGAGCCGGGCCCGGGCCTGAGCGAGGAGGAGCGAGGACATGTACGAATTCAACTACCACCGTCCCGAGACGCTGGAAGCGGCGGCCGCGGCGCTCGCGGCCGCCTCGGACGGGCAGGTGCTGGCCGGCGGCCAGACCCTCATCCCGACACTGAAGCAACGGCTCGCGAGCCCCTCCGACGTCGTCGATCTGGGGGGTGTCGCGGGGCTCGGGGGCGTGCGACGCGAGGGCGATGCGATCGTGGTCGGGGCGATGACCCGCCATGCGGAGGTCGCGGCCTCCGCTGAAGTGCGGAATGCGATCCCGGCCCTGGCCGCGCTCGCGGACGGCATCGGGGACCCACAGGTCCGCAACGCCGGCACCCTCGGCGGCTCGATCGCCAACGCCGACCCGGCCGCCGACTACCCGGCGGCGGTGGTCGGGCTGGGCGGTGCCGTGACCACCGACCGGCGGACGATTGCCGGGGACGACTTCTTCACCGGGCTGTTCGAGACCGCCCTTGCCGAGGGCGAGATCGTCGTCTCCGTGCGCTTCCCCGTGCCGCGCCGGGCCGCCTACATGAAGTTCCCCAACCCGGCCTCGCGCTACGCCATCGTCGGGGTGATGGTGGCGGAGACCGGGGGCGGGGTCCGGGTCGCGGTGACCGGCGCGGGCGGCTGCGTATTCCGGGCCGGGGCGATGGAGTCGGCCCTCGGCGCGAGCTTCACCCCCGAGGCCATCCGGGACGTTGCGGTACCGTCGGACGGCCTCAACGAGGACATCCACGCCAGCGCCGAGTACCGCGCCCACTTGGTGGGCGTGATGGCCCGGCGCGCGGTCGCGGCGGCGGTCGGGGGCTGAGTCCGGGTTCGGCGGGGTCGAACCCTTCGGCGGCGGCGTGTCCGGGTGGTGATGCCGGGACACGCCGCCGTCCGTGGACGGCTCCAATGCCACCACAGGACAGAGATGACATGTCCGGGGCGGTCAATCCTCCCGGACTCGATCGACAACGCACTCTTTTCAGTCCTCCCGCCACCACCGGACACGTCCGGGTCGATGAGGCGGAAGCCGCCGCATTGACGCTTCATCAGTCGGCGCTGGTGTGCGGGGATGCCTGCCGTACGTTGCGACTCCTCCCGGATGCTTGCGTGCAGACCGTGGTGACTTCGCCTCCCTACTGGTCACTGCGCGACTACGCCGTCGAGAGCCAGATCGGGAGGGACGACACCCTGTCCGACTACATCGGAAGCATCGTGGCCGCCTTCGACGAGGTCCGGCGCGTGCTCCGGGACGACGGCACGGTCTGGCTCAACGTAGGGGATGCCTTCACGTCCGGGAACCGGCGCTATCGCGCCCCGGATCGGAAGAACCGTGCACGGGCGATGACGGTGCGTCCCCCGACCCCGCGCGGCCTGAAGCCGAAGGACCTGATCGGCGTACCCTGGCGACTCGCGTTCGCGCTCCAGGAGGCAGGTTGGTGGCTACGCTCGGAGGTCATCTGGAGCAAACCGAACGCGCACCCGGAATCCGTGCAGGATCGCCCCACGAAGGCACACGAAACCGTCTTCCTGTTTTCCAGGAGCCAGGACTACTACTACGACGTCGAAGCGGTACGCGGCCCCCGCGGACGCAGGCTGCGCACCGTATGGGAGATTGCGACGGAGCCGCTCAAGCGCCTGAACGGGCAGGCCGACGACCATCCGGCCATGATGCCCCTGACGCTGGCTCGGCAATGTGTGGCCATCACCAGTCGCGAGGGCGGCATCGTGCTGGACCCTTACGCGGGAGCCGGAACGACGTTGCTGGCCGCACACGAGCTTGGCAGGCGATGGGTGGGCATCGAGATCAACCGGGCGTTCGTCGATCTGATCGAGCGCCGGTTGCGTGGCGAGTGACCCCGATTGTTGCATAAATCGAAGGATTCGCTATCACCCCGATCAGACCAGGAGCGGGCTCCGAGAAAATCCGTCATTCCCGCGAAAGCGGGAATCCAGAGACTTGCGTGATTGAAATGGATTCCCGCTTTCGCGGGAATGACGGTCTGAAGACGGCCGTTAGCGCGTGTGGCTTATCCTCACTGGCAGTGAATTTGAGCCACACCCTGTTTCGGCCAGAAAACCCCGTATTTTGCGCAGTGAACGTGCGTATGGGCCGACACCTTATGCAACTGACAGGTGACGCTCGACGAGCTCAAAGCCAGACTCGATGAATTCTCCCCGGTCAAGGTGGAATTCGTCTCCCGTATGGTCGATTCATTGTCCCGGCCCCAGCAGGTCGACATCGGCAGCGAGACGTGGATTACGGCATCGCCGGACTGGGTCGAGTATTTCGGCCTCTCGCTCTCGGTCCACCACGGCGCAACGCCTGAGCCACTGGCGCTGACCGCCTTCGAGACGGCGTTCAGGAACGCTTGTGGATACGTGCGATGGCCGGTGGACGAGCCCGGACCGCTCACCCGGCGGTTCGTGGACGTCACCGTGGACGCCCCCGGAGAAACACGGAAGCTCTCGTTGAAGTCCACCGCGGCCCGTGATCTCTCCGAGAGCACGTTGCACATCTCGAAGCTGACGGAGGCAGCGTGGATTCAGGATGCCCGCACACCGAGCGCCAGACGGAACGCCATGTTGGACTTGTTTCGGCAATACCGCGAAGCAGTCAGCGCCATCCTGATGCTGCGCGCCTTCCGCAAGGACGCCGGCGCACCACCGCAACGCTACCAACTCGTCGAAATCCCCGTTCGGTTGTTCGACTCCATTCACGAGTCATCCCTTCGGGATTTCGAGCGGGACGCTCCCGTGATCGCATGTCGGATGGACGGCGAGACCGTCGCCCATGTCGCGGTCGATCGCTCCGACGCGAAGATCACCGTGCGAAGGATTCGGCTCTCGGCGTGCGTCGTTCACGCTGAATGGAGGCATGGCCGTGAATCAGAGCGAGACTGATGCCGTGCCACGTCACGAGTGCGGCGGGTGCGAAGTGGGGCTGCATGTCTTCGATCGTGCAGGCACGGTTGCATCTCGATCTCAGGGGTGAAGTAAATGACCATCAATTGGTACACATACCTCTTCTCGCCCGACACATACAGGGCATTTCTGCAGACGGATCGCAGTAATACGGGCGTCCGAAAACGACAACAGCAGGCCGCCGAGCGAATTCAGCCGGGCGATGTACTCGTCTGCTACATGACGAAGGTATCGCGCTGGTGCGGACTGCTGGAAGTCGTGGGCGGACAGCCGTACCACGACCCCCAGGAAGATCCGTTTCCCGTGCGGCTGCGAGTGAAACCGCTGGTGTTGCTGGAAGACATCGAGTACGGCCTGCCGATTCGCAATCCAGAGATCTGGGAGGTACTTTCGTTCACTCGGGATGAAGGGCCGGGGAGTAATAGATGGACGGGCAAGCTACGTGGAAGTCTCGTCCCACTTGACGGCGCGGACGGCGATCTTCTCGGCCGCCTTCTGCGGCGCCAAGACCGAGAACGGCGGACACATCACCTCACCGACGAAGACAGGAAGAAGATGACCAGCCTCCGCGTGCGGCGCGCGGACGCTGACGTCCCCGTCCCCGTCTCGGTGCCGGAGCCGGACATCGAACCGCCTGCCGACGACACACAGGACGACGGCGGCGATGCCCGGACATCCCATCAGGTGCAGGCGGCCCTTGCGCGACTCGGCGCCGATCTGGGGCTGGACGTGTGGACACCGCGGAACGACCGTGAGCGAGTACTGGCGGCGCTCGGGCGCAGCGACGATGTCCGGTTCCTCGAGCGGCTCCCGCTGAACTATGACGAAACGACGTTGCGCACGATCGAGAACATCGACGTACTGTGGCTGAGGCGCCGCAGCATCGTCAGGGCCTTCGAGGTGGAGCACACGACCGCGATCTACTCCGGGATCCTGCGCATGGCGGATCTGCTTGCGCTGCAGCCGAACATGGAAATCCGACTGCACATCGTAGCCCCGCCGGAACGACGGGAGAAAGTGTTCGAGGAACTGCGGCGCCCCGTATTCTCACTCCTGGAACGGGGACCGCTCGCCGATCTCTGCACCTACTTGTCGTACGAGGGCCTTGACGAACTGACCGCACTTCCCAACCTTCAGCATATGCGGGACTCGGTAATCGACGAGTACACGGAGGAGCCGGAGGAAATCTGATTCCGTCCCTCAGATCCTTCGAGGCATGGGGGTGTCGTAAACGCCGCCGGGTACCCGGAAAATATCGTGAAAGTGAGCATAGGGGATACATGGCAATGGATCGACAGGACCAGGATCAGCTTTTCCGGCTCCAGCGTGTCGAGGTCGATGGGCTGTTCGGGATTTACAACCACCGTATCGACCTCTACCTGAACGATCGGGTCACGCTTCTGCACGGTCAGAACGGTGTAGGAAAGACGACCGTACTGCGGATGATCAATGCCCTTCTGTGTGGCGATGTTGCATATTTCAGCCGGATTCCATTCACGCGCTTTCTCTTGATCTTTCATGACGACAGTAGGCTCGAACTGACGCCTGTCGATTCGAATACCGGGAACGATGAAGCCACTCTCACATTGACAACGGAGAGCGGAGAAAAGCAACGCGGCACCGTAGAACTACGATCCGGGGAAGCGATGTTACTAGCCGCGCGGACCGATCACCTTGAACCCTTTAGTAGCATCGAGAATACCTGGATCGATGTCCGGGACGGAGAAGTGCTCACCGAAATGGAAGTTCTTTCCAGATATGGTGAGGCAGGGCGTGAATACTCACGTCAACGAAATCCTTCATGGCTGGATGAATTCCTTCAAAACGTGAATACGTACTTGATCGAGGCGCAGCGGTTGGTGCGGACACCGCTCGATGCGGCTTCACGGGATGAATTCCCTCTCTGGTATCGTCACCGAGCTTATCGTGGTCCCATGCTGATGTCCAGAGTTGCCGAATGCAGCCAGGATTTCAAGAATCGGCTCGACTTCAGGATGGCCGAATATGGGAGACAGGCGCAGGCATTGGATCAGACCTACCCGCAACGTCTGATGACGGTATCGACAACGGCTTCGGATAAAGCTCGTATCCACAATATTCAGACGCGCATGACAAAACTGGCGGAGAAGACCGATAACTACAAGGCTATCGGTATCCTCGATGAGACGACCGGACACACTTTCGACATAAGCACCCTGAGCGCCTTGGATGGTACACGAGTCAGTGCCCTGAATCTGTACGTTGACGACACCGAGCGCAAGCTGGAAGTACTAGATGACTTGGCGAACCGGACACGTCATCTTCTGGACAGTATAAACAGCAAATTTCGCCATAAATACTTTCGCCTGGACCAGGAGAAAGGTTTGGTGGCAAAAGGGAAGGGAGATCAGAAGCTACCGCTACACTCCCTGTCGTCGGGGGAGCAGCACGAACTTGTTATGCATTACGACCTGCTGTTCAAGACTCGGCCTAACACGATCGTATTGATCGATGAACCGGAGATCTCTCTTCATGTCGCATGGCAGAAGAATTTCCTCTCCGATCTCATGGAGATCGTCCGGATATCGAACTTCGATACGGTTATTGCCACTCACTCGCCTTACATCATCGGCGGCAGGGATGACTTGATGGTTGGTCTGGGCGACTCGGACTAGAAGGCGCCAGAGACCATGCCGACAGGGCACAAGACGCCGGACACACTGGTGGCCGAAATCAGGATGCACCGCATGTCTCACGACGGATCGTTCCTGATCGTCGAAGGCAAAGACGACGAGCGGTTTTGGACATCAAGACGCCACGCGATCTGCGAGCTGGTCGACGGCGAGAGCAAACCGAACGTTGTCGGGGGAATTCAACGGCTCGATGCTGCGAGTTTCCCCGGCGTCTTGGGGATCGTGGACAGTGACTACGATACCTTGAACGGCATCAGTATCGAATCCGAAAATCTGCTGCTTACGGATGCCCATGATCTGGAATGTCTTCTCTGCCGTTCGTCCGCACTGGACAAGGTTCTTGCCGAATACGGAAGTCGCCCGAAAATCGAACGGTTCGAGAATGAAGCAGGCACCGACGTACGCATCGGCCTGCTGGAACGCGCACTGGCTTTCGGGCGTCTGAGATGGGCGGCGGTACGCTCCGACCCCATGATTCGCTTGAGGGAATTCAGAGTGCGTCGGTTTGTGGATGAGAATACATGGGCTGTGGACTACGAGGAATTGCTCCGTGCGGCGTTGCCGGATTCGCCCGATGACGCCCTTGCGTTGACACGTCGTATTGGCGAACTGCCGGAGGCTGACCCCTGGTATGTCGTACATGGGCGCGACATGGTCGAAATCCTTCGGACAGGGCTTCGTTACGCCCTCGGGGACATTCCGGCCAGTGTTGGCGTCAAGGAAATCGGAAAAGCGCTTCGGCTGGCGATGACTCCGGGCGATCTGCAAGCGACGAAGTTGTGGGCGGACATGCGTACCTGGGAAACCGCGAATCGCCAGTACATGGTGCTTGCGAATTGAATCAAGCGGCTCGAACGAAATCCCACCGGAACACGCAAGGCACGCGGGAAAGGGAATCGAACAGACCCGGGCCGACGTGGCGGGGCGATGTCCGGGGCTGCGAACGGCGCCGACGCGACGGACGACGCGCCCGGCCGCACGGCGCTACAGGCTGGAGAAGAACTGCATGGCCCGCTCGCCGGTCCATACCGTGGCGATGAAGATGCAGGGTAGCGCCACCGCCCAGCGTACGAGGGCGATCCGTTCCGGCAGCTTCTTCGCGATGAACGCCAGGATCGGCCAGAGCACGAGAGCGATCAGGAGCTGGCCGAGCTCGATGCCCAGATTGAAGGCAAGCAGGCTCTGCCACAGATTCGGGGCGTCGAGCTTCAGTATTTCCCTCAAGACGAAGGCAAAGCCGAGTCCGTGGAGCAATCCGAGCATTGCGGTCGTCACGGTCGTCATGTAGTGCCCGGCCGCTGCCAGTGCGACGGCGGCGGCGTAGAGGATCGACAGGGCGATGCACGTTTCGACCAACGGGATGAACCATGCGCCCTCCGGGACATGGCCGAAGAATCCGAGGGAGAGGGTGACGCTGTGGCCGATGGTGAACCCGGTGATCCGCCACGCCAGAGCGCCTGCCGCGGTCGCCCCCAGCACCAGGCAGAGGATGAACAGCACGTGGTCCGTTCCTTCGAGGATGTGGCGTACACCCTCACCGAGGAAAGTCCGGGCGGCCTTCAGGACGGAACGCGACACCTCCGCCGGCTCCGCCATCAGGCCGCGGACGCGGAAGACGAGAGGCGGATCCGTCGCGTGGTCCAGGAGCAGATTGGCGGTCTCGTCCTGATCCGGAAGGCCGGGGTTCAGGGTGCTTCGAAGCGTGTATCCGGTGACCGGCCCCCGGATCGGGTAGAGCAGCTCGACGTCCACGACCGTGTCGCCGGCGTAGGTCGCTTCGAACTCCTCCGGGTAGACCGGTCCGGAGAGTGCGGCTTCGGCTTCGTCCCGGCGCGCGAACGGCGCCTGCTCCCGGGCCGGCCAGGCGCGCACGCGCCCAACGTCCGCCTGCAACGCCTCATCGCCGACTTCCAGGACCAGTCGATCGGCGAGGATTCCGGCAAGCCCTTCGGGCGAGCGCCGAAGCGCATCGGCGTCGAGGTAATGGACCAGCGCGCCGTCTTCGATCCGGTTGGTCGTATAGGGTGCCGGGGCGCGTGTGCCGGCGGCGGTTTCCGGGCCGAGCTTGTCGGCGACGAGCCAGGGCAGGGGCAGCCGGGCCAGCAGCCGGATCCGATCCGGCTCGTGGACGACGTGGAAGATCCGGATGTTGACGTTGAGAAGGAAATGGGCCGAGGCCGCGTCGCCCAGGGAGACGAGCGCCACGACCGGCAGGGCGGCCAGCGCGAAAAGAAGGGCGGGGGGTGCGACGTCCCGCCCCGGCGCCGGCAAGGTCCGTGCCCCGGCCGTCATTCCTTCGGCCGGCCCACGTTTCGTCGTCCGGCTCAACCCTCTTTCGCCATCTCCGTGGCCATGTTGTGGGAGCCGAAGTAATAGACGTGGCCGGACTTCCCTTCGAGATCGGCCTTCGAGATCTCGATCGAGGGCTTGTCGAGCATGGTGTGCTCGTGGGTCTGCGCCCACTCCGCCGCCGGCATGAGGGTCGAGGTCACGAAGGTGGTCTCCGGCACCAGGTAATGGTGCGGAATGGCGATCTTCGCGCCGGATCTGGCGACCACGGAATCCGCCTGCCCGTAGTCCAGGATATGGCGCGAGCCGTCGACGGGAACGAAGATCACGTCCACCTTGCCGATCCTGTCCCAGACCTCCTGCGGCGGGTTCGGGCGGTTGTCACCCCACATCAGCAGCCTCATGCCCCCGGTTTCGATGACGTACAGGTTGTTGTCGAAGTGCCGGGCATTGGTCGGCGGGCAGACGTCGTCCCGGCCCTCGAACTGCTTCACCGCGTCCGTCCACGCCACGATCCCGGGCGCGACGCACTGGTGCTTGTCCGCGATGCCGGTGATCCTGACGTCCCCCAGCTCGAACGTGCCGGCCATGCGGTCCAGCAGCATGTTGGCCTCCAGCCGACCGAGGGCGTCGTGGTCGAAGTGCGCGTGGGTCGACATTCCGATATCGACCTCCGCACCGGGAAACTCCATCCGGTACCACAGGCCCCAGGCGCCGGAGGGGTCGTTGCGCCACGGATCGACCATGATCGTGATCCCCCTCGGCGACGTCACCTGAAACGCCGAATTGGAGAAATAGGCGATGCCGACCTTGCCGCTGTCGGCCTGCACCCCACCTTCGTTCTGCACCCGGATGACCCGGTTGTGGTTTTTCCCGGATTTCCACGTATCGAGTCCCGAGGTGTTCGCCATGACCGCGCCGACGCCTATGGCGGCGAGCGCCATCGTTCCCACCGCACCGAATATGAAGTACTTGTGCATGTCGATCCTCCCGATGACCGTTGCCTTGCTCCATGACCGCGCGAACGTTCACCGAGAGGTGGACCCCATGAGTTGGACAGGGATCGCGGTTCCGCGGTCGGGTACGCGGATAGTGCCGAAAATTGCGCCATCGGGCCATGCGGCCAGCAGGGCTGGCCATCAGGGCGAGGCGATGGGGGAGCGCTCGACGGTGCGGGGCTGCGCGCTCTCCCCCGACCCGGCGGAGCCGGGACGACCGAGCACTCACATCGTCAAGGTGATCGAACGAACCCGGGTCGACGTGGCGCGGCGATGTCCAGGGCTGCGAACGGCACCGACGCCCAAGGGGCGTGCGGCAGCGTCCTGCACGAGGTCGGAACGGGCAGGTCGAGTGGCGCCGTAACCTGCGTTCGATCCCCTCTTCGTCAACAATGCGCCCCCGGGCGGCGGATCCGTGGCGGACGATACAGGCCCTTCACGACACCTTCGCCTGAACGCCGCGCGGCGCCCCCGATGGAGGGCGCCCGGAACCGGCGGGCAAGGACTGCGGACGGGCGGGCACGCCCATGAAGGCCGGCGCCGTCGGCGCCGGCCCGGCCGCCGACTACCCGCGGCGGTGGTCGGGCTGGGCGCCGCCGTGACCACCGACCGGCGGACGATTGCCGGGGACGACTTCTTCACGGGGCTGTTCGAGACCGCCCTTGCCGAGGGTGAGATCGTCGTCTCCGTGCGCTTCCCCGTGCCGCGGCGGGCCGCCTACGTGAAGCTCCCCAATCCGGCCTCGCGCTACGCCATCGTCGGGGTGATGGTGGCGGAGACCGGGGGCGGGGTCCGGGTCGCGGTGACCGGCGCGGGCGGCTGCGTGTTCCGGGCCGGGGCGATGGAGTCGGCCCTCGGCGCGAGCTTCACCCCCGAGGCCATCCGGGACGTTGCGGTACCGTCGGACGGCCTCAACGAGGACATCCACGCCAGCGCCGAGTACCGCGCCCACCTGGTGGGCGTGATGGCGAGGCGCGCGGTCGCGGCAGCGGTTGGGGGCTGAGTTCGGGGGCCGGCGCTCCGGCGGGATCGAACCCTTCGGCGGCGGCGTGTCCGGGTGGCCTGCCGGGACACGCCGCCGTTCGTGCACGGCTCCAATGCCACCACAGGACAGATGCGACATGTTCGGGGCGGTTCACTGGCCATCCCTGTCAGGAGCACGTAGTCTGTCCGGTGTAAACGCAGCGACAGACTTGGGATACCCTTTTCGGGTACTATATTCCCCGATATGGGTATCGAACAATCGACCCCCGCCGCAGTCGTACCGCGCCGAAACGGCAGCCCCGGCGTTTCGGCTCTTGCCGACGCGCTGTTCACTTCGACGCAGCAGCGTGTGCTTGCCCTGCTGTTCGGGCAGCCGGACAGGGATTTCTTCGTGACCGAGATCATCACCCTGGCGGGTTCGGGGCGCGGGGCGGTGCAGCGCGAGCTCGCCCGGCTCGCCGGGAGCGGTCTCGCGGTCGTGTCCCGGATCGGCAACCGCAAGTACTACCGGGCGAACCGCGACTCGCCACTCTTCGATGAGATTCGTGGCATCGTACGCAAGACCGTCGGCGTGGAAGAGTCCATTCGCGACGCGCTCGAGCCGCTGGCGGGCAGTCTCGTCCTGGCCTTGCTCTACGGATCGATTGCCCGGCGGATGGACACGGCGGCGAGCGACGTCGATCTCCTGCTCGTTTCCGACGAATTGACGCTGGAGACGGTCTACGCCGCCTTGGCGCCGGTCGAAACACTGCTCGGTCGCCACGTGAGCCCTACAATCTATACATCCGGCGAGTTCCAGCGCCGGCGCGCGGCCAAGGCCGGGTTTCTGACGCGAGTGCTCGGAAGCCGGCATATCGTTCTCATGGGGAGCCTCGATGGCGTGTGAACACCTCGACAACCTGGAGAGAGCGGGCGGGCTCAAGGTGGAGACGGCGACGGACGAGGAAGTCTCCGGACCGATCCGCTCTGGAGCCGCACGGCTTGCGGACGCGAAAAACGGCGATCTCAGCCTCGACTCCCGATTCGATCCGGCCTGCAACGCCGCGCACGCCTTGTCCTTGGCAGCATTACGGATCGCCGGTTATCGCGCCAAAAATCGTTATCTGGTGTTCCAATGCCTTGGACATACGCTGGATTTTCCGAACCAGAAATGGCGTGTGCTGGATCAAGCGCATCGCATGCGGAACGTCGCCGAGTACGAAGACGCCATCGATATCGATGAGAATCTGGTTGGGGCGCTGATTCGGGTGACCGAGGAGGTCGCTGTGCGCGTCTCGGGAATCCGTGCCGGAGCCGTGTTCGGCGGGGATGATTGGCCCGGAAGTCCTGACCGGTGACGGGCGGGACGATGCCTGTCATGACCGGCACGGGGAGCAGTGCGGACGGCAACGTGGGCAGCGGTGTCGGGAGTGGCGCCGGGAGCGGCATGGAGACCGGGGCTGGCGGCGGTCCGGCGGCAGGCCCGAAGACCGGTACGGCGCCCGTTCCGGATCTTGCGGTCGATCTCGAAGACCACGTCGCCACCGTCGAGATCCGCCGCCCGCCGAACAACTTCTTCGACTACGAGCTGATCCACGCGATCGCGAACGCCTGCGAACGGCTCGACGCCGACCCGGAATGCCGCGCCATCGTGCTCTGCTCCGAAGGCCGCCACTTCTGTGCCGGCGCGGATTTCAGCGCGCGCGAGAAGTGGAGCCGGGAACGGCTCGATGAACAGGCGAGCCGGCTCTACGTCGAGGCGGTGCGGGTGTTCTCCTGCACCAAACCGGTGGTCGCGGCGGTGCAGGGGGCGGCGGTGGGGGGCGGGCTCGGGCTCGCGCTCTCGGCGGATTTCCGCATCGCCTGCGAGGAATCGCGCTTCGTCGCGAACTTCGCGCGGCTGGGGATCCACCAGGGGTTCGGGCTCAGCGTGACCCTCCCGCGGCTCGTCGGGCATGGCCGGGCGGCCCTGATGCTCTACACCGGGCGGCGGATCAAGGGCGCCGAGGCGGTCGGGATGGGGCTCGCCGACGAACTCGTGGACTTCACCGAAGTGCGGGGCCGCGCGCACGACCTCGCGACCGAGATCGCACGATCCGCGCCCCTCGCGGTGCGGTCGATCCGGGCAACCCTGCGCCGTGGATTGGCCGAGGCGGTGCGCGAGGCCACCGATCATGAGCTGGCCGAGCAAAGCCGGCTCCGGCAGACGGATGACCATCGTGAGGGGGTGGCGGCAACCTCGGAGCGTCGTCCCGCGGACTTCAAGGGGCGTTGAAGGCGCCGTTGCCGACCGGATCTCTCCGGCGCTTCGTCCAACTCAAGTTTCGGGATTCGCTGACCGAAATGGATTCCCGCTTTCGCGGGAATGACGGCCAGCCTGAAAACAACGCGTCTCGCTGAAATAACGTCATTCCCGCGAAAGCGGGAATCCATCGCCTGTTTCAGGCATTTTGAATCCCGAAACTTGAGGTCCAAAACAGCCGAGCCGGCACGAGCGGCATCACGGCGCCGATCCCGATCGGACGTCTCCGGCGCTTCGTCCGAAGTTCGAGCACGATGGCCACGTCATCTCCGTACACGGAACGGGAGCGGATGCCGTCCACGCATCCCGAGCGACGATCCGATCCCTCGGCCGATCTCCGGCACCGGCCGCCGAGCCGTCGTCGTCTCCGGCAACGTGGTGGTCGTTCCCCCTCGCAGGCGCATCGCGTGGCGGATCGGGGCCGGGGCCGTAACCGCGGGCCGTTCGGGAATCGCCGCCGTCCTGCCCGTCGTTCGTCGCCAGGGCTGAGCAGGAAGAACATGCCGCGTTGCTCACCGGGCAACGCGGCGAAGCGCGCGCCGCACTCGCCCGGAAGTCCGGGGAGTGCGGCCAGCTACGCGCCGAAGTCAACCGGCTTCAGCGGCTCCGGGTGACGCCCCCAGACCCCGGACAGCTCCCAGGACGCGCCACGGGCAGCACGAAGCGCGTGGCGCCGTGGCGCCGTGGCGCATCATCGGAACCACGTGCACCGTCCCGCCTGCCGTCACCGTCAGCGTCCACCAGCCTTCCGGCTCGGTAGCATCGAACGCCGCTTCAATGTCGCGCATCTTGACCTTCACGCTCCGGTAGGCGGGCAGCTCACGGCGGTACGTGCTGGACTTCGTTCCGCGTTCGTCCCGCCCCGTCACGCTCACCGTGATGCTCTCGCCGTGCGGATTCGTGATGCGTAGCCAATGGTCCGGCCCATCTTCGTTCCCGCTCATGGTGCGCGGCATCGACGGTACGATGGCGATATGGTCACACGCCGGCTCAGCCGGGCACGCCTCCGGCTCCGGGGTTTCAGGCTCCGGCTCCGGCGGTGGTGACGGCGGTTCCGGCTCCGGCGGTGGTGACGGCGGCTCCGGCTCCGGCGGTGGTGACGGCGGCTCCGGCTCCGGCGGTGGTGACGGCGGCTCCGGCTCCGGCGGTGGTGACGGCGGCTCCGGCTCCGGCGGTGGTGACGGCGGCTCCGGCTCCGGCGGTGGTGACGGCGGCTCCGGCTCCGGCGGTGGTGACGGCGGCTCCGGCTCCGGTGCCCTAGGCGTAGTGCATTCCTTCCTGAGGATGGTCCCGGAGGGGTGCACGGAGGTGTCCACGAACTCGGTGGTGCCGTCCCACGCGGTCAAGCGGTAGGTCGTCCCACTCTCCGCCCCGGCCAGGTCCGGCTCCAGTCTGGGTCCTACCTGCCACGTGAAGTCGAAGTAAGATGAGCGCAATTGCATCCACTTCCCTCCACTCCGTTTGGCGAACACGCCTCGCACGGGCCAAGTGTCCGGGCTTCGCGTGATATCTGCGGTGACACGACCATCGAAACAATAAAGTGATCGTATAGCGAACGATCCCGATCCGTACGAGCCCTGCCCCAGGGCACCGGCTTCGCCAGACCCCGGACAGCTCCCAGGACGCGCCACGGGCAGCACGATGCGCGTGTCGCCGTGGCGCATCATCGGAACCACGTGCACCGTCCCGCTTGCCGTCACCGTCAGCGTCCACCAGCCTTCCGGCTCGGTAGCATCGAACGCCGCTTCAATGTCGCGCATCTTGACCTTCACGCTCCGGTAGGCGGGCAGCTCACGGCGGTACGTGCCGGACTCCGTTCCGCGTTCGTCCCGCCCCGTCACGCTCACCGTGATGCTCTCGCCGTGCGGATTCGTGATGCGTAGCCAATGGTCCGGCGCATCTTCGTTCCCGCTCATGGCGCGCGGCATCGACGGCACGATGGCGATATGGTCACACGCCGGCTCAGCCGGGCACGCCTCCGGCTCCGGGGTGTCAGGTTCCGGCTCCGGCGCCCCCCATGCCGGGCCCGGCACGAACAGCAGCACCAGCCACAGCAGCAGTCCCCACAGCACATCGTTCGGTCTCGCCTTCATCGTTCGTCCCTCCGGTTGACCGGCTTTCCACCTCGATCACGCCCTGCCCTGTCGGGGCCCGGCGAGCCGCGCACCTTGCCGGAGGACGAGACCGGCGAGCGCCACGCCGACGCGAGGATCGCGATGAACTCGGGGGTCGGTGAAACCATGCGTCCAACCTTACGTCGATGTCCCCGGCAAGGCAACAGCCCGACAATCTACACATCCGGCGAGTTCCAGCGCCGGCGCGCGGCGGCCAAGGCCGGGTTTCCGAGGCGGGTGCTCGGAAGCCGGCATATCGTTCTCATGGGGAGCCTCGATGGCGTGTGCTGGATCAAGCGCATCGCAAGCGGAACATCGCCGAGTACGAAGGCGCCATCGACGTCGATGAGAATCTGGTCGGGGCGCTGATTCGGGTGACCGAGGAGGTCGCCGTGCGCGTCCCGGAAATCCGTGCCGGGGCCGTACCGCGGGCCGTTCAGGAATCGCCGCCGTCCTGCCCGTCGTTCGTCTCTTCGAGGGCGCGCGTGAGTTCGTCCATGCGTTTGGCGATGTAGTCGCGCTTGAACGACGGCAGCTCGTAGGCCCAGCCCTGCCACCGTGCATTCAGCCGCTCGGCTTCCGCCCGGACCTCGTCGAGCGGTCGAAGCGCTCCTGCCGCGTCCTTCGGCTCCGTGCCGGCTTCGTCTTCGGACACGGGAGCGTCGCCTCCGGGCGTAGCGGCATCGCCTCCGGGCGCATCGATCAACCCCTCGTCGACCTCGGCCCGCAACTGCGCCCACGCTTCCCCGTCGCGCATCACGGTCTCCAGGCGGATGCGCAGGCCGTCGAACGTGGTGGCCTGCAGGCGCTTGTCCACGGAGCCGGAAAAATCCAGTGACGCCACCACCGCGACGTCCTCGAAGCGCAGATCTTCGAGGAAGCGCCCGATGTCGTTGATGCGGTACGTGGAATCGACCTCGCGGCCGGCGGGAACGTCTTGCAGCGTGAAATCGGTGTCCTCGGGAGCCGATTTGCCCACCGCCACGACCGTGCCGTCCGCGTGGACGACCCCGACCGCGCGCAGGCGCTCGCGGTCGATGCGCGCGACGCGCCGATCCAGCCAGTCGATGATCGTCGGCCCACCGGGAACCGAGCCTTCGACGAGCCACGCCGTCGGATCGCCGGCGACGCGGATGTAGAGCTCGGTGCGGCTGGCGTCGGACTTCGAGGGCCGGCGGTCACCGAGCACCCAGCCCGCAAGCTCGACCCCCGATGCGTCCTCCAGTACGAACCGTACCGACTTCGCATCCTCGCCGGACGGATCTTCGAGCCAGAGCTTCGGATAGAGCTCCGGGTTGCCGGTCTTCGGCTCGACCCGCTTCATCCCCGCCGCGCCGAGGAGCAACCTGTGAACCCGGTCCGGGTCCGCCGCGTACCGCTCCTTCTCCTCGACGACCCACGTGTCGCCGTCCCGCGCGAGGGTGAACGTGCCTTCGTTCCCCGTCACCCGCACCCGCACCACCGAGTTCACCTGTTCGAGCAACGCCGGAAAGACGGTCTCGCCGCCGGGCTCCACCGTGCCCGGCTCCCGCTCGACGAAGAACACCCCGCCGACCGCGGCAAGGGTCACGGCGGAGAGGATCAGTATCGAACGAGCACTGCGCATGGATCGGGTCCTCCTTGTCCTGCGCGCCTACCCCACCGCGCCCGCGGTCCGCCGGCGCCGGATCTGCGTGAGTCCCGCCGCCAGTCCGCCGAGCCCGATGAGGATCGGGACGAGTCCGATGTTCGCGAACTTGAGCCAGGACTCCAGCGCCTCGATGTCGGCGCGAAGCTGCCTCCGCACCTCGCGAAGCTCCTTGCGGATCCTCACCCGCTCCTGGCGGAAGCGGACCAGCTCGTCGCGCTGGGCGTCGGTGAGGATCAGGCTGTCGTTGCCCTGGTTGCTCTCCTCCAGCTCCACCAGCCGGCGCTCGGTCTCTTCGAGCTGCGCGATCAGCTCCTGCTCCTTCACGCGAAAGGCGCGCTCGGCCTGCTGCCTGAGCGCGACGATCCGAGTGAAAGGCCGGGTGAACGTGCCGCGGTTGCGTACGCTGATGAGATCGCCCGATCCGGTGAGGTTGTCGAGGGCGTTGATGACGAAGGTGCCGTTCGCGGCGCTCGGCAACGCGATCCGGTTGCCGAGGAACTCCTCCACCACCACCCAGAACCGGTCCGCGAGCATGTCGGCGTCCGCCACCAGGATGATCTGGGCGTCCTCGGCCGATTCGGAGAGGTGCTCCGCTTTCGGCCCCCCCCCGGCTCCGCTCTCTTCGGCCGCCCCGGCCGAGCCGTTGCCTTCCTCTCCACCCGCCTCATCGGTCGATTCCGGAAGCGGGCGCCCGTCGGGGAAGGCGGTGCGGACCTTTCCGGAGATCCGTGCGGCCAATGTGTAGGGGCGGTCCTGCGGCGTATACGTGTCGAGAAGATCGCGGGGGTCGGTGGTCACCGCGGCGATCTGCCCGGTCGTGAACTGCGCCGCCCGCGGCGTCGTGCTCACGAGAGGCGTGAACACGGTCGCCGCTCCTTCCGCGGGCTCCAGATACCCCGGAGTGCCGAACCCGAGGTTGCCGAGGTTGCCGGTGACCACGTCGTCCGCGTCGAAGGTGTCCGGGAGCACGTTCATCCACACCGGGTAGTCGAAGGTCAGCACGCGCCCGCCCTGGTCCATCCGCACCTTCAGCGCGAGGTCGAGATCCGCGACCACGTCCTCCCCCAGGACCACCCCCCAGGCAGCGAGCAGATCGTCGACCTCGGAACGGCGCGAGCCGGCCGGGGGCATGAAGCCGCCGGCCATCCCCGCCTGCTGCGTCTCGGAGTACGGATCGACGAACGCCACCACCCGCCCGCCGCGCAGTACGTACTGGTCGATGGCGTAGAGCGTCCCGGCCGGCAGGGTCTGCGGGTGGGCCAGCATCAGGACGTCGACGTCGTCGGGGATCTCGTCGAGCCCCGGCGGCAGCGAGCGAACTTCGAAGAGCTGGCGCATCTGCTCGATCACCATCCACGGCGGCGCCCCCATGCCTCCGAGCGCGGCGGCCTGCATCGGCGGCCCCTGGCCTTCGAGCGGCAGCGAGCTCAGCAGGCCCACGACCCTCTGCTCCGGACTCGTGAGGTTGTACACGAGCTTGGTCAGGTCGTATTCGAGGGACTGCTCGCGCTCCGATGCGAAGAACGGGATGACCTCCTCGTCGTCGACGGAGTTCGTCCCCGCGAGGCCGAAGTAGAAGATCCCTTCGTCGAGCCCCAGCGGCACCCCGCGCAAGCCGTATCCGACGGCCCGGTCCTCCTCCTCGGAGAAGGGCTCGGGGTCGATGACGTGCAGGGTCAGCTTTCCGCCGGCGAGCCGCCGGTACTCTTCGAGCAGCGCCCGCACGCGGTCGGCGTAGCCGCCGATGCCCGGCGCCCGCTCCAGCTCGCGTTGCGAGAGGTAGAAGCGCAGGGTCACGGGCTCCGCGAGGCCCGCGAGGACGTTGCGCGTGCCCTCGGAGAGGGTGAAGAGACGGTTCTCGGTCAGGTCGATGCGCGCCGAGCCCAGGATCCGGCCCGCGAGGATGTTCACCGCGAACAGCAGCACGAGGGCGAGCACGACTCCGGTGGTGGTCATCAGACGGCTGGCCATTGCATCACCCTCCTTGCGCTCCCCTTCCGTTCCTCCCGCCCCGATCCGGTACCCGGTCCTTTCACCTCGCCCCCCGGTCCTTCACTCCATCCGGCCCCGTGTTCCGCCTTGCTTCCCTCGCCGCATCCGCCGGCCCGGATCCGTCGACCCGGATCCGCCGGTATCGCCACCCGGGCCGCGCCCGCTTCATCCAACCTTGCGCCACTCGATCACCACCGCGTTGACGAAGAGCCAGAACACGATGAGGGAGAAGAAGTAGATGACGTCCCCCGCGTCGAGCACCCCCTTGCCGATCGCCTGGAAGTGGGTGAGGAAGCTGAAGGAGCGGACCGCGTCCACGACGATCGCCGGCGCGACCGCACCCACGAAGTCGAGCACCAGCGGGAAGCCGCTCAGGACGAAGCCGAGGCAGACCACCCCGCTCACCACGAAGGCGATGACCTGGTTGCGGGTCAGGGCCGACATGCACGAGCCGATGGCGAGGAAGGCCCCGGCCATCAGCAGGCTGCCGAGATAGCCGGCGAGGATGACCCCGTTGTCGGGATCGCCGAGGTAGTTGACGGTGAGCCAGAGCGGGAACGTGAGGGACAGGGCGATCGCGGTGAACTTCCAGGCCGCGAGAAACTTTCCGAGCACGACTTCGGTCATGGTGACCGGCAGCGTGAACAGGAGCTCGATGGTGCCCGCGCGCCGCTCCTCCGCCCACAGCCGCATCGAGAGCGCGGGGATGAGGAACAGGTAGAGCCAGGGGTGGAACTGGAAGAAGGATTGCAGATCCGCCTGCTCGCGCTCGAAGAAGTTGCCGATGTAGAACGCGAAGATGCCGCCCAGGAACACGAAGATGGCGAGGAAGACGTAGGCGATCGGCGTCCCGAAGTACGCGGACAGCTCGCGCTTGTAGATGATCCAGACGTTGGCCATGGCTCTCAACGGCCTCCTGCGGCATCATCGATCCTTCTCCGGCGGGCGTCCGCCGGGCGGTGGACCCGGGCGCTCCCGCGGGCCGGAGCGTTCCAGGGAGTCCGGGCGTCTCCGTGCACCCGATCGTCCCGGCGGGCCGGGGTCTCACGCATGGCTCCCGCCTCCCTCTCCGACCGTGATCTCCCGAAACACGTCGTCCAGACGGCCCCGCTCGACGTGCATCTCGGTCACCTGCCATCCGTTCGCCCGTGCCGCCTCCCCGGCCGGACCGGCCAGAGGGATCCCACCGGCCGGGAACAGCGTCACCTCCAGCGCGCCGCCGGATTGCGCGCCCACCTCGACCCACGCCACGCCGGGGACGGCCTCGAGCGTCTCGACCACGCTCTCGCCGCTCGCCTCTCCGATCAGCAGGCCCAGCCGGAGCGCGTTGTGCATCCGCGAGCGGCGCAGCAGATCTTCGGGAGTCCCGTCGCTCACGAGCCGGCCGCGGGCGATGATCGTCGCCCGCGTGCAGACCGCCTCCACCTCTTCGAGGATGTGGGTCGAGAGCACGATCACCTTCTCTGCCGACATGCCGCGGATGAGGGTGCGCACCTCGTGCTTCTGGTTCGGATCGAGACCGTCGGTGGGCTCGTCGAGGATCAGGACGTGGGGGTCGTGCACGATGGCCTGGGCAAGCCCGACGCGCCGCTTGAAGCCCTTGGAGAGCGTGTCGATCGGCATCTCGAGCACGGAGCCGAGGCTGATCCGATCGATGACGGATTCGATCCGTCGCCGGGCCTCCGCCCCCCGGAGCCCGCGGATCTCGGCGATGAAGCGCAGGAACGCGCGGGTGGTCATCTCGCCGTAGAGCGGCGCCCCCTCGGGCAGGTAGCCGATCTGCCGCTTGACGGTCACGGGGTCCGCCGCGACGTCCACGCCGCCGATGCGGATCGTGCCGCCGTCCGGCGCGAGGAAGCCCGTCACCATCTTCATGGTGGTCGACTTTCCCGCCCCGTTCGGCCCGAGAAAGCCGAGGACTTCGCCGCGGTCCACGTCGAACGAGACGTCATCGACCGCGGTGAGCGATCCGAAGCGCTTCGTGAGGTTCCTGATCTCGATCATGCGCGGTACGACTCCTCAAGCCTCGTTGCAGCCGCCAAGGCACGGCCCCCCGGAACGCCGGAGACGCCGGGACGCAATCCCAAGAGCCGCGAGACCGTCTTTCCATCCATCCATTTGCCGTCCGCCATCCACCATCCACCATCCACGGCATCACGGTGATCGGAACACCATGCCTCCGGCCGCTCCGTCCACCCGGCTCCGATCCCGCGTGGCATGGTGCGTCCCACCGGTCGCCGGCCGGATGCCCGATCGAGGGTGCATCAATGGGGATGCCCGGACGCATTTCAACCCTTGCCGCTCCGGGGATTTGAATCGACCGGCCGGAGCCTTATATTTCGACGACGTTCGGAGGGTCTTCGGAGCGAGCTTCATGAATGGTCGAGCGAAATCACCTTCGTGCCACCGGACGGCCGTCGCGCCGCCCGTGACGAGAACGCCATTGCCCGCCGATCGACGCCCGCGCCATGTGCGCGGCGCCCACGAGCACCGCCGGGAAGGAGCGCCGGCGCCGCGGGTCCCGCGGGCGGGCGGGATGCGCCGATGGGCGGCGGTCGCGGCGGCCGCGACGCTCGCCGCGGGATGCACCCTGGCGGCGGGCGGCGCCGCGCACGCGGTGACCCCGCCTCTGCCCACGCGCGACGGCGTCCCCACCCTCGCGCCGATGCTCGAGCAGATCACCCCCGCGGTGGTCAACATCTCGGTCGCGGTGGCTGCTCCCGAGCGCCACAACCCGCTGTTCCGGGACCCCTTCTTCCGCCGCTTCTTCGATCTGCCGGAGGACGCGCCGGCAAGACGGCGCCGGAGCGCCGGCTCCGGCGTCATCGTCGATGCCGAAGAGGGCCTGATCCTGTCCAACCACCACGTCGTGGACAAGGCCGACGAGGTGACGATCACCCTCAAGAACCGGCGCCGCTTCGAGGCCGAGGTCCTCGGCAGTGACCCGGGCACCGACGTCGCCCTGCTGAAGATCGAGGCGGAAGGGCTCACCGCGCTCCCGCTCGGGGACAGCGACGCGCTCGAAGTCGGCGACTTCGTCATCGCCATCGGCAACCCCTTCGGGCTCGGGCAGACCGTCACCTCGGGGATCGTGAGCGCCCTCGGCCGCACCGGGATCAACGTCGATGGGTACGAGGACTTCATCCAGACCGACGCCTCCATCAATCCGGGCAACTCGGGCGGCGCCCTCGTGAACCTGCACGGCGAGCTGGTCGGCATCAACACCGCGATCATCGGGCCGTCGGGCGGCAACGTGGGCATCGGCTTCGCGGTGCCCACCCGCATCGCCGCCGCGGTGATGCGCCAGCTCGAGGAGCACGGCGGGATGCAGCGCGGGCGGATCGGGGTCATGATCCAGAATCTCACCCCGGATCTGGCCGAAGCGCTCGACCTCGGCATCGAACGCGGCGCGCTCATCACCCGCGTCGAGTCGGACTCCCCGGCGGAGGAGGCGGGGCTCCGGGCTGGTGACGTCATCGTCGCGGTGAACGGGGCGGAGGTGGAAGGCCCGCGGGATCTCAGAAACGCCATCGGGATGGTTCGGGTTGGCGAGGAGGTCGAGGTCGACGTGCAGCGCGAGCAGCGCCGTCTCCGGCTCAACGTTCCGGTCGGCGTCCCGGATGTCGGCATCCGCCTCGGAGCGGTGGAGGGTCCGCCCGCGCTGCGGGGGGCGGCGCTTCGCGATCTGCGGCAGGGCGATCCGGCCTACGGCCGCGTCGAGGGCGTCATCGCCGCGGAGGTCGAGCCCGGCTCCCCGGCCGCGCGCAACGGCATCCGGCCGGGCGACGTCATCGTCACGGTGAATCGGCGCCGGGTGCGCAACACCGAAGAGCTGGAGGCCGCGTTCGAGCATACCGGCCGCGTACTGGCGCTCAACATCGTGCGCGACAACGGACAGTTGCTCATCGTCATCCGCTGATCGGCGCCACGCCACATCGCCGGATATACTCGCCGACAGGCCCCCGGAACCCCACCTTGCGACGATGACGACACCACTCTTCCACATGATCTCCGGCGGCGCCCGGCCGGTGGCGCCGTACAGCCACGCGGTCGAGGCGGATGGCTGGGTCTTCCTCACCGGCCAGATCCCGAACCATCCCGAAGACGACGCACGGCCGTTCGCGCCGGACGTCGAAGACCAGACGCGGCGCGTCATGGACAACCTCGTCGTCGTCCTCGAAGGCGTCGGGCTCGGGCTCGGGGACGTGGTGGCCGCCCGCGTCTTCCTCACCCGTTTCGAGGAGGACTACACGCGGATGAACGCGGTGTACCTGTCGTACTTTCCGCCGGACCGGCTGCCGGCGAGGACCTGCATCGGGGTGACCGCGCTGGCGCGCAACGCGCGGGTCGAGATCGACTTCATCGCGCGCCGGCCCGATTGAATTCCGGCAGCCGCCCGGGTGGGTCCCGCGCTCGAATCCACCGAATCCATCGGCTGTTCCGGGATCCCCGCGCGCATCCCGGTCGGGGTGAGTAGCTGCCTGCTCGGCCAGGCGGTCCGCTACGACGGCGGACACAAGCACGACCGCTACCTCACCGGGGTGCTCGGACGCTACTTCGAGTACGTCGCCTGGTGTCCCGAAGCACTGGCGGGACTCGGCGTCCCCCGCCCTCCCATCCGCCTCGCCGGCGATCCCGGTGCGCCCCGCGCGGTGCGGGTGGCCGACGCCTCGGTCGACGTCACCGACGCGCTGCTTGCCGCCGCACGCCGCGCAACGCCGGAAATGGGAGCGCTGCGCGGGTACGTCTTCAAACGCGGCTCGCCGAGCTGCGGCATGGAGCGGGTCAAGGTGTACGGCACGCCGGGGAAATCCCCCCGCATGGGCCGGGGCCTGTTCGCGCGCGCAGTCATGCAGGCATATCCCCTGCTCCCCTGCGAGGAAGAAGGCCGGCTGAACGACGCGCCGTTGCGCGAGAGCTTCGTCGAGCGCGTCTTTGCATACGATCGGTGGCTGCGGACGATGGCGGAAGGATTCAGGCCGGGCCGGCTCGTCGCGTTCCACACCCGGCACAAGCTCCTGCTGTTGTCGCACAGCGAGATCCACTACCAGGCCGCGGGCCGGCTCGTGGCGGAGGCCGGCCGGCGCGACCGGGACCGGGGGCAGCTCGCGCGGGAGTACCTCGCGACGTTCATGGAGGGGATGCGGCGCCGCGCCACCCGCCGCCGCCACACCAACGTCCTGCAACATCTCGCCGGTTACCTCAAGCGCACCCTCGACGAGGGCGACCGGCGCGCGCTCGCCGGGATCATCGAGGAGTACCGTAGCGGGGCGGTCCCGTTGGTGGTGCCGATCCGGTTCCTCCGCCACCACTTCCGGCGCTCCCCGGACCGCTACGTCGAGATGCAGCACTACCTGGAGCCGTATCCCGACGACCTCGGGCTCAGGAACCATCTCTGATCCCGCGACATGCTTGCGCGGGAATGACGAAGGCGGGCGGGACGCGCGCGTTCCCGGGAGTCGGTGCTCCCGTTCGCGTCCCGCCGGTCTGCCCGGCCCTGCTGGTGGGTACGGTGACCGTGGTCGCGCCGATCGTCGCCTCGTTTCCGGTGTTCACCCTGCTCGTGGCGGCGGCGCTGCGCGACGAGCGGATCACCGGGAAGGTGCTCGCGGGGGTCGCCCTCGTGGTGATCGGGGTGGGGGTCATCAGCGGCTCGGCCGGATGAGGCTCCGCTCCGGGTCCCGGCTTCCCCTCCATGCACTCGCGGGGACGCGGTACCATGCCGCACCCTCGAACCTCCCCCGGAGCCGTGCCGTGATCGTCGACCAGATCTGGACCGCCAACGCCTGGCGCAACTTCAACTACCTGATCGCATGCCCCGAGACCGGGGAGGCGCTGGCCGTGGATCCGCTCGATCACCGCAAGTGCCTCGCGGCGGCGAAGGCGCGCGGGTTCGAGATCACGCGGATCCTCAATACCCACGAGCACGGGGACCATATCGGCGGCAACGGCCCGATGGTCGAGGCCACGGGCGCGAAGATCCTCGCCCACGCGAACGCCGGCTCGCGCATCCCCGGCATGGATGAAGGACTCCAGGCCGGGGACGTGGTCAAGGTGGGCCGCACCGTCGAGCTCGAAGCGCTCGACACCCCCGGCCATACGATGAGCCACGTCTGCCTGCTCTCGCACACCGGGACCCCGGCCCTGTTCTGCGGCGACACGCTGTTCAACGCCGGCGCCGGCAACTGCCACAACGGCGGGCATCCGCACGAGCTCTACCGCACGTTCGTCGAACAGCTCGCGAAGCTGCCCGACGAGACGCGGATCTACCCCGGCCACGACTACTGGGAGAACAACCTCGGCTTCACCCTCGACCGCGAGCCCGACAACGCGAAGGCGGCGGAGCTGCTGCGCGAGGTGGGCGCGCGCGACCCGGACGACGCCCTGGTCTCGACCCTGGGGATGGAAAAGGAGATCAACGCCTTCTTCCGCCTCACCAGCCCGAGCGTCGTCGCGAAGCTGCGCGACGCCTTCCCCGATCTTCCCGAGCCGCTGGATCCGAAGACCGTCTTCCTCAAGCTGCGCGAGCTGAGAAACCGCTGGTAAACGGCGACCGCCGGCGCGGTCGCCTGACGATTCCGCGCGGCGGAATCGCGGGGACCTCCGCCATTCGCCGACCCGGAACCTGAGCGAGGGATGGAGACGGTGCGCGAGATCGAAGCACTGCTCGGGGAGTGGGTCATCGCGGCGCGGTGGCCGATCATCGCCGCCACCCTGATCCTGGTCGCGATTGCCGCGAGCGGCGGGCGGTTCCTCGAATTCTCGTCGAACTACCGCGTGTTCTTCAGCGAGGACAATCCGCAGCTCCTCGCGTTCGAGGCGCTGGAGAACACCTACACCAGGAACGACAACGTCCTCTTCGCCGTCGTCCCGGACGATCGCGACGCCACCTCGGCCCGCGCGCTCGAAGCCGTCGCCTGGCTCACCGAGCGCGCCTGGCAGACGCCGTACTCGACCCGCGTCGACTCCCTCGCCAACTTCCAGCACACCACCGCCGACGGGGACGATCTGGTGGTGCGGGATCTGGTGGACGAGGCGGTCCGCGCAGACCCCGCCGAACGCTCCCGGATCCGCGCCGTCGCCCTCGCCGAGCCGCGTCTCGTGGCACGCCTCATCGCCACCGACGGCGCGGTCGGCGGCGTCAACGTCACCGTGCAGATGCCGGGCGAGGACGAGACGCTG
This sequence comes from Gammaproteobacteria bacterium, assembly GCA_965204915.1. Lineage (GTDB taxonomy): Bacteria > Pseudomonadota > Gammaproteobacteria > HK1 > HK1 > HK1. Next base: position 3,768,818 of record OZ242023.1, read on the forward strand.
GAAGTCCCCCAGGTGGTCGAGTTCGTGCGCGATCTCGCGGCGGAGGTCCGGGAGCGCTTCCCCGGCATCGAGGTCCGCCTCACCGGGATGGTGATGATGAACTACGCCTTCACCGAATCGTCGCTGCTCGACATGAAGACGCTCATGCCGGTGAGCTTCGCGGTGATGGCGCTGATGCTCGCGCTGCTGACCCGCGGGCTCGGCGGGACGTTCGCGACGCTGCTCGTCGTCGCGCTGTCGATCCTGGTCGCGATGGGCCTCGGCGGCTGGGCCGGCTTCCCGTTCACCCCGCCCTCGGCCGCCGCGCCGACCATCGTGCTGACGGTGGCGATCGCCAACTGCGTCCACGTCCTCGTGACCCTGCTCCACGTCATGCAGGCCGAGGCCTCCCGCACCCTCGCCGAACGGGGCAGCGGCGCCCTCGTCCGGCGCACGCGGACGGGCGAGCTGAAGCGGGCCGCGATCGTCGAATCGTTGCGGGTCAACCTCCAGCCGGTCTTCCTGGCGAGCCTGACCACCGCGCTCGGCTTCCTGAGCATGAACTTCTCCGACGTGCCGCCGTTCCGCCATCTCGGCACCTTCGTCGCGTTCGGGGTGGGCGCGGCCTTTGTGCTCTCGATCACCTTCCTGCCGGCCCTGCTCTCGCTCCTGCCGGTGCGGGTGCGCGCCACCGGGCATCGCGACGATCCGGTGATGGCGAAGCTCGCCGAATTCGTGGTGCGCCGGCGCACGCCGCTGCTGTGGGGGTCCGCGCTGGTCGTCGCGGGGCTCGTGGCCTCGATACCGCGCAACGAGCTGAACGACGTGTTCGTGGAGTACTTCGACGACAGCGTCGAGTTCCGGCGCGATGCGGACTTCACGGTCGAGCACCTCACCGGCCTGTACACGATGGAGTACTCGCTGGTGTCCGGCGGATCGGGGGGGATCGGCGACCCCGCCTTCCTCGCCGGCGTGGAGGCGTTCGCCGAGTGGTACCGGGCGCAGCCGGAGACGATCCACGTCAACGTCATCACCGACACCTTCCGCCGGCTCAACATGAACATGCACGGCGACGATCCGGCCGCGTACCGCCTGCCCGGGAGCCGCGACCTCGCCGCGCAATACCTGCTGCTCTACGAGATGTCGCTGCCCTACGGCCTCGATCTGAACAACCAGCTCGACGTCGACAAGTCCTCGACCCGGATGACGGTGGCCACGAAGACGCTCTCGTCGAACGAGCTGCTGGCCCTCGACCGGCGCGCACGGCAGTGGCTGGCGGAGAATGCGCCGGGCGTCGCCCGCGCCGAGGAGGCCGGCACCAGCCTGATGTTCGCGTACCTCGGCCGGCGCAACATCCGCGCGATGCTCCTCGGGACCACGGTGGCGCTGGTCGGGATCTCCCTGGTCCTCATCGTCGCCCTGCGCTCGTGGCGGCTGGGGCTCGCGAGCCTCGTCCCGAACCTCGTGCCCGGCGCGATGGGCTTCGGGATCTGGGGGCTGGCGGTGGGCGAGGTCGGGCTGTCGTTGTCGGTGGTCACGAGCATGACCCTGGGCATCGTGGTGGACGACACGGTGCACTTCCTCACCAAGTACCGGCGCGCGAGGAGCGAGCTCGGCCGCTCGCCGCCGGATGCGGTGCGCTATGCGTTCGTGACCGTGGGCCGCGCCCTGCTCACGACCTCGCTGGTGCTGGTGGCGGGGTTCCTCGTGCTGAGCCTGTCGAGCTTCGAGCTCAACGCCGGGATGGGGCTGCTCACCGCGCTGGTCATCGCCCTGGCGCTCGTGGCCGATTTCTTCCTCCTGCCTCCCCTGCTCATGAAGGTCGAGGGACACGACGATGAAGGAGATGCCGATGAAGAGGTCGATGAAGGCACTGCCGCTGATCGCGCTGCTGGCGGTCGCGCTCCCGCCTGAAGCCGGCGCGCAGTCGCCCGAGGAGAAGGGCCTTGCGATCGCCGAGGAGATGGACCGCCGCGACCGTGGCTGGGGGGACCAGAGCGCGGATCTGGCCATGATCCTGCGCAACCGGCGGGGGCAGGAGAGCCGCCGGGCGATCCGCGTCAGCACCCTGGAGGTCGAGGGCGACGGCGACAAGAGCCTCACCGTGTTCGACAGCCCGCGGGACGTGAAGGGCTCCGCGTTCCTGAGCCACACCCATGCCACGAAGCCCGACGACCAGTGGCTCTACCTGCCGGCGCTGAAGCGGGTCAAGCGGATCTCGTCGGCGAACAAGTCGGGGCCGTTCATGGGCAGCGAGTTCGCCTACGAGGATCTCGCGTCCCAGGAGGTCGGGAAGTACCGCTACAAGTGGCTGCGCGACGAGGTGCTGGACGGCCGGAAGACGATGGTCGTCGAGCGCTATCCCGAGTACGAACATTCCGGGTACACGCGCCAGATCGCCTGGATCGACGGCGAGATGTGGCAGCCCGTCAGGATCGAGTTCCACGACCGCAAGGACGCCCTGCTCAAGACGCTCACGATGGAGGACTACCGGCAGTATGCCGGCCGGTACTGGCGTCCCGGCCGGATGCACATGGTGAACCACCAGACCGGCAAGAGCACCGAGCTCCGGTGGAGCGGCTACCGCTTCGGCGCCGGGCTCGGCGAGCGCGACTTCGACCGGAATGCGCTCAAGCGGGCGCGGTGAGGTCGGTGCGGTGAGGTGGGTGCGGTGAGGTGGGCGCGGTGAGGTGGGTGCGGTGAGATCGGGCGCGGGAGAACCCGCGAACGGTCGTGGGCGCCTCCGGTCGGGGCAGGGCATGGCATGGCCGGCCCAAGAGACTTGCGCACGGCAGGAAGCGGGCGGCCCGGCTCCCGGTGTCGCCGGCGACCGGCTCGGCTGTCCAGCCCGCCATGAGTGCCATGAGTGCCATGAGTGATGCGGCTTGGCGTTGGCGGTTGCGGCACGCGGGGGAACCACGATGAGACCGGGACCAGGCAGGGTGGGAGGCGGCCGGGCCGTTCTCCTGGCGGTTTCGCTCCTCGGACTTCCGGCCCCGCTCGGCGCGGTCGAACTGAGCGGCCGTTTCGAGATCGAAGCGCGCGGCTTCACGCAGTCTCCCGCGCATTCCGGACAGCGCCGCCACGGCCTGTCGCTCGCGGTGCAGCCCGAGATCTACCACGCTTTCGGCGACGGCCGGCAGAGCCTGCTGTTCACCCCCTTCCTGCGGGTCGATACCGCGGACGAGGAGCGCACGCACTTCGACGTGCGGGAGCTGCTCTACCAGCGGGTGTTCGACTCCGCGGAGCTCCGCGCCGGCATCGGCCGCGTGTTCTGGGGGGTCACCGAGTCCTACCATCTCGTCGACGTCGTCAACCAGACGGATCTGGTGGAGAACGTCGATCGCGACGACAAGCTCGGGCAGCCCCTCGTCAACCTCACCCTCATCCGCGACTGGGGCGCCCTGGATCTCTTCGTGCTGCCGGGGTTCCGCGAGCGGACCTTTCCGGGGCGGGAGGGGCGCCTGCGCTCCGAGCCCTTCGTCGATACGGATCGGGCCACCTACGAGTCGGGGGCAGGGCGGCGGCGTATCGACTACGCGGTGCGGTGGTCTCATGCGATCGGGGATTTCGACGTCGGCGTGGCGCATTTCCACGGCACGAGCCGGGAGCCGCGGCTCCGGCCCTTGGCGGTTTGCGCCGACGGCAGGCCGGCGCCCGCATCCGGATGCCCTCCGGTCGGGGCGGTGCTTGCGCCCCGTTACGAGGTCGTGCATCGCACCTCGCTGGATCTGCAAGCCACCCGCGACGCCATGCTGTGGAAGCTCGAAGCGCTGCATGAATCGGGGCAGGGGGACGCCTGGATCGCATGGGTCGCGGGCTTCGAGTACACGTGGTTCGGCATCGACGAGAGCGCGGTGGACCTGGGCCTGCTCGCCGAGCACCTGTTCGACGGACGGGGCGGCAATGCCCCGCAGCCGTTCGAGAACGACCTCTTCGCGGGCGTGCGCCTTGCGCTCAACGACGAGGCCGGCACCGATTTCCTCGCAGGCGTCATCGCCGACGTCGAAGGCGACGCGACGACCCTCAGCCTCGAAGCGTCGCGGCGCATCGGCGAGCGCTGGAAGGTCGAGCTGGAGGCGCGGGCCTGGATTGGAGTCGAAGACGGCGACCCGATGTTCCCGCTCCACCGCGACGACTACGTACAGCTCACCCTGTCGCGCTTCTTCTGAGCGGGCTTCAAGGGTGACGGGGTTGCAGAGTTCCGTGGACGCTGTTCCGTCGACACGGTGAGCCGGCGGACAGCATGGCCGATTGGACAGGACAACCCGCATTCGTCAGTATGGCCGCGGTGGAGCCGACGCGCACGGGACGTCGAATTTCGACCCATACGAGGGAGTGCTCCGATGGCGATTCAACCGATCCGGGAACCCACTCGGCATCACCTCACGATCCATGACTTCCACAGGATGGGAGAGGCGGGGATTTTTTCCGAAGACGACCGTATCGAACTGATAGAAGGAGAGCTGATCGACATGGCTCCGATCGGAAGTCTGCATGCCGGCACGGTCATGCGTTTGACCGGCTTGTTCAATCACGCACTGGGAGGGCGTGCAATTCTGTCCCTCCAGAACCCCATCCTGCTGGCAGAGCAATCCGAACCACAACCGGATGTTGCCGTATTGCGAAACAGAGCCGACTTCTACAGGAACTCCCACCCGGTGCCGAAGGACGTTCTTCTGCTCGTAGAAATCGCCGATACCTCTCCGGGCTACGATCGGGATGTCAAGATACCCCTGTACGCGCGGCACGGCATCCCGGAGGTCTGGCTGGTCGATCTGAGCGCCCGGAACGTTGAAATCCATCGCCACCCGACGAGAAGGGGGTATCGAGAGCTGCTCCGCCCGGAGAACTCCGAATCCGTCGCCCTGTCGATGATGCCCGGCGTGTCAATCTCACTTGACGATCTCTGGATCTGACAAGTCTCGCCGACCGGGGGACCGCCGGTGAGCACCGGCTCCGTCCGAGTCGCCCGTGACGGGACGGCAGCCCATGCCGTCTGAGCGTCGCGCGGTCCTCGTCGTCGTCGACGGATTGCGCGGCGACCTGGTGGGCGATGCGTTCACCCCGAGCCTGTACCGGCTTGCGACGAGCGCGCGGTGGTACCCCGACCACCGATCGGTCTTCCCCTCCGCGACCCGGGTGAACTCCGCCTCGCTGGCCACCGGATGTTTCCCCGCCTCCCATGGGCTGCACGGCAACGTCATCGCCCTCGACGAAGGAGACGGTCTCGTCCCGGTGCCGGTGGGGCCGCCGGAGTTTCGCGAGAGGCTGCGCCGGGCGACGGGGCGCACCCTGCACCGGCCCACCCTGAGCGAGCGGCTGCGCGGGCACGGCGGGGCGGGAGGCTGGCTCAACTCCTCGGCCGGCGCCGCCCACATGCAGGACCCGGACGGGTACGGACTGCTGCTGCACCGTAGCGGGTCCCACCGGCCGGGGTTCGAGCCGGTACACGGGCCGGAGCATCTCGACGTCACGTACGACGCTGCCGGCGACCGCGAGACCACCCGCCGGCTCTGCGCGGCGCTGGAGGCGCCGGCCGGATACGCCCTGCATACCCTCTGGCTCTGCGAGCCCGACCACTCCCAGCACGTCATGGAGCTCGGCTCCGGCGAGCATCGCGCGCTGGTGAGGGCGGCGGATGCGAACGTGGCGGACGTCGTCGCGGCGGTCGGGAGGATGCGCGACCGGGGCGAGGAGGTATTGCTGGTGGTGTGCTCCGACCACGGGCACGAGACGACCGACCGGGTCGTCCCGGTCGAGGCGCTGATGATCGAGGCCGGGCTCAAGGCCGATGCCGGATCGAGCGACGTGGTCTTCGCATCCAGCGGCATGGGCGCGCTCGTCTACCTGTCGAGCGCGGCGCGGTCGCGGCGCGACGACGTCGCCGAGTGGCTCGGGCGCCAGCCGTGGTGCGGTCCGGTGTTCGCGGGCGCCGCGCTCGCCGAGGTGGGGCAACGAGAGGACGGGGGGCCGGCCGTCGCATTCGCGATGGCCGGACGCGACGCGCCGAACCGGTTCGGCATCCCCGGAATCGCCCATGTCGCGGGATGCCGGTTTTCGAGTACCGACGCGCCCGGACGCGGCCAGCATGGCGGACTCGGCCGATACGAGACCAACCCGGTGCTGATCATCGACGACGGCTCCGGCGATGCGCGGCGCATCGAGGCGCCGACGAGCGCGGTGGACGTCGCGCCCACCATTCTCGATTTCCTGGGGGTTCCATACGACGGAACCGACGGCCGGCCGGTCCCCTGGAATCCTTGAGGCGCCGTCTTCTCCGCAAACGATTCATCGGCGCCCGCCGACGCTTCACCCCGGCTGGTGGTCCGGGTTCAACGGGGTCCAGCGGGGTTCAGTGGGCGGCGCCATGATCCCAATCCGGGATCGGCACCCGGGCGCCCGCATCCGGCGATGATTCGGGCGAGATCATCAAGATCATCGAACGAAGGGCGTGGGCTCCACGAACGGATACCGGGCCTTGGCCTTGGCGCCGACGGCGCTGGCGTTGCGCACGTAGCGCTGCCCGTCTCCCGATCGGTACTCGTAGGCCCAGCCGGGCTCGCCTCCGGTCGATTGGTGGATGAACAGGCGTTCCTTCTGGCTCCGGATGCAGGCGTGGTGAATCCGCTCCGGGTCCCAGTCGCGCAGGATCTCCGCGCGCAGCTCGCGTTCGATGCCGGCGTACTCCGGCCGCCCGATCAGGTTGTCGAGCTCCAGCGGATCGGCCGCGAGGTCGTACATGAGGTCCGGATGGCCGTGGGTGTAGATGAACTTCACGTGGTCGCGGCGCACCATGCGGCACGGCGCGCACACGCCCTCCCCCGTGTACTCGGACACCACCTGGTTGCGCCGGTCCGCCGCCTGTCCGCGCATCAGCGGCAGCAGGGAGCGGCCGTCCACCGGGGTGACCGGCTCGGGAACGTCGCCGTCCTGCGCGGCGACGTCCAGGAACGTCGGCAGCAGGTCCACCAGGGAGACCAGCTCCGAAACGCGCGGGACGGATGGCAGGCCCGGGATCCGCGCGATCAGCGGGACCCGCGCCGACCATTCGTGGAACGACTGCTTGAACCACTGGCCGCGCTCGCCCAGCATCTCGCCGTGATCGGAGGTGAACACCACGGCCGTCTCGTCTTCGATCCCCAGCGCCTCCAGGGTGTCCAGCAGGCGCCCCAGCTTGTCGTCGATGTAGGAGCACATGCCGTAGTAGGCGTGCCGGGCGTTGCGGACGTGCTCCCCGGTCACGTCGTGCAGGTCCCCGCCGTGCGCGTAGTAGAGCCAGCGGCTCATGACGTCCATCTCCTCGACGTCGAAGGCGGGGACCGCGGGCATGTCCACCGCGTCGTGGTCGTAGAGGTCCCAGTAGCGCCGGGTGGTGATGAACGGCGAATGGGGATGGGTGAAGGAGACCCACAGCAGGAAGGGCTTGTCCCTGTTGAACCGGGCCAGGTCGTAGAGCTTCTGCACCCCGGCGAACTCCACTTCCTCGTCGTAGTCGATCTGCAAGCCGCGCACGCAGAGGCCCGCATCCACCACCGCCCGCAGGTTGATGCCGGTGGGGCGGTAGCGCTCGCCGGCGATCCAGTCCGGCGTCCATGCGAAGTTGGCAGGGTAGATGTCGGTGGTGATGCGTTCGTCGAACCCGTGCACCTGGTCGGGGCCGATGAAGTGCATCTTGCCGCACAGCACGGTGTGGTAGCCCTGGTTCCGCAGGTAGTGGGCGAGGGTCGGGACCGAGGCGGGCATCTCGATGGCGTTGTCCCACATCGCGATGGCGTTGGCGTAACGGCCCGCCAGCATCGACATGCGCGACGGCACGCAGAGCGGGAAGTTGCAGTAGGCGTTCTCGAAGACCGTCCCGCTCCCGGCCAGCCGTTCGAGATGCGGCGTCCTGACCTGCGCGTGGCCGTAGAGGGAGAGCGCCAGCGCGGTCATCTGGTCCGCCTGGACGACGAGGAGGTTGGGCGCCTTGGTGGTCATTGGTCCCTCGTCCGTGAAAACCCGTCATTCCCCGTCATCCCCGCGAAAGCGGGGAGAAAGTGGGAATCCACTTCAACCAGGAAACCTCCGGATTCCCGCTTTCGCGGGAATGACGGCATGTGCCTGTGGATGCATGTGCTCGCGGAAGCACGTGCCCGTGGAAGCGGGTGCGGGTAGCCTGAATCGGACCATTCACATGTCCCGCCCTGCCGGCGTCGAGGCCCCGAGGCCGGCGCCGGGGGTTGCCGGCGCCGGTCCGGACCCTGCCGGCCCGCTACTGGATGGTCATCCCCAGCTTCTCGGTCAGGGACTTGAAGGCGTTGTACTGCTTCTCGACGAACGCCCTGGTGTCGTCCGGGCCCTGGATATAGGGAATGGAGCCGAGCCCCTCGGTGAGCTTGATCCATGCCTTGTCCTCCTTCAGCTTGCCGAGCGCTTCGACCCACTTGTCGGCAGCCTCCTGGTCCATGCCGGGCGGACCCCACACCCCGCTCCAGCCGACCACCGTTTCCAGCGCCGGGTAGCCCGCTTCCGCGACCGTGGGGACGTCGGGGAGGGAGCCGACGCGCTCCGGCGTGGAGACCGCGACCGCCCGGAGCTTGCCGGCCTGGATGTTGCTGATGACCCCGGAGAGGTTCTGGAACATCATGTCCACGTGTCCGCCCACGACCGCCGCCGCGGCCTTGCCGCCGCCCTTGTAGGGCACGTGCTTCATGGCGTCCGGCCCCATCCCGAACTGGTCCAGGACCATGTTCATGGCCACGTGCAGCAGGGTGCCCACGCCGGCCGAGGAGTAGCTGAGCTTCTCCCCGCCCTCCAGCGCCGCCTTGAGGTCGTCCAGGGTCCGGATGGAAGACTCCGCGTTGACCACCAGGACGAACGGGTTCAGCTCGATGAGCCCGAGAAAGGTGAACTCGTCCCACTTGTACGGGATCTTGCGGTTGATGGCGGGAACCGCCGCCTGCGACCCGACCCGCGCCAGCAGCACGGTGTAGCCGTCCTTCCTGCCCTTCGCCACGGTGGTGGAGCCGGTGACCCCGGCGGCGCCGGTCCGGTTGACCACCAGCACGGCCTGGCCCAGGTATGCGGGGGCGGTGCCCGCGAGGGTGCGGGCGGCGAGGTCCGCGGCGCCGCCGGGACCGTACGGCGAGACCATGGTGATCGGCTTGGTGGGATACTCCGCCGACGCCGCGGCGGTCATCGCGAGGCACACGACGCCGGCCGCCGTGCGCATCAGGTTGCTTGCCCGTTTCATGGCCTTGTCCCCCATCGAGATTGGAAAAAAACCGGTTGGAAAAAACCGCGGGGCCGTGCTTGACACGGCGACGGCATCTAATCATGCTCATTTGCAGTGCGCAACAGGCTATTTGTGCGGATTTGCACGAATTGCCGGACGCTGGCGGTCTTCAGCATGGAGAAGTGCGCAACAGGCTGTCGAAACCGAATCGCCAGCCCTTCCCGTTCCGGTGGCCGTCCGGGGCGGCGTGGCCGGAGGCGGATACCCCGGAGACGTGTACCGATGCAAGTGCCGTCACGAAGCGTCGTTCCGTTCGCAACCGCCGCCGGGCCACGTTCCATCCTTGGGGGCCATCCCCTCGATGACGGCTCCCTCGGGGACGAGCCGTCGTGATCCGCGAGCGTCTTACCGGCATCGGGGTGCTGGTCCTCGGCCTCCTGATCTTCTTCGTGCTCATCCCCGCCGGCGTCGATCGGCCGGGCAGCGTCGAGCACACCGCGCTGGCGCCGGACTTCTGGCCCAGGATCATCGCCGGGATCATCATGGTGATGGGGCTGTTCCTGGCCGTCGGTCCGGCCGCGAAGGAGGAGGGCGAGGCGCGCGGAGCCGACGGTGGGGAGGAGGGCGGCGAGGCTGCCGCCGAGGCGGCCGGCGGAGCCGAGGCGGCCGGCGGATGGACGCACCGCCTGCCGGGGCTGGCGGTGGCCCTCGGCACCCTGTTCGCGTTCTACTTCCTGATCCCGTACCTGGGCATGGTGGCGCCCGGCATCGCGGTGATCCTCGGCCTGATGGTCTACGCCGGCGAGCGCCGCTGGCCCCTGGGCCTCGCCATCGCCCTCTGCGTGCCGATCCTGCTCTACGTCTTCTTCGTCCACGTCGCGAGCGTCCCGATCCCCCTCGGCGTGTTCGAGGGCCTGCTCTGACAGGGGGCCGGCATGTTGTACGAGAACCTCGCCGAAGCCGTCTCGCTGTTCCTCACGTTCCAGAACGTCGCCATCCTGTTCGTCGGGGTGCTCGTCGGGGTGGTCATCGGCGCGATCCCGGGCATGACCACGCCCATGGGGGTCGCCCTGGCGCTGCCCTTCACCTTCACCATGCACCCGGTCACCGGCATCCTGCTGCTGCTGGGGATCTACAAGGGCGGCCTGTACGGCGGCTCCATCACCGCCATCCTGATCAAGGCGCCGGGCACCCCGGCGGCCTCGTGCACGGTGCTGGACGGCTATCCGATGACCCGGAAGGGCGAGGCCCGCAAGGCCCTGGACATCGCGCTGTACGCCTCCTGCTTCGCGGACTTCATCTCCAACCTCTCGCTGATCCTGCTGGCCGGGCTGCTGGCCGGGTTCGCGCTCAAGTTCGGCCCGCCGGAGTTCTTCACCCTGATCGTGTTCTCGCTGACCATCATCGCCGGGGTCTCGGGGGAGAACCTGGTCAAGGGCGTGGCGTCCGCCGCGCTCGGGCTGCTGTTCGCCACCATCGGCCTGGACATGGTGTACGGCACCAACCGCTTCATCTTCGACAACTGGAACCTGATGGGCGGCCTGAGCTTCATCCCGGTGCTGATCGGGCTGTTCGCGCTGCCGGAGATCATCCACTACTTCACGCTGAGGCTGCGCGACAGCCTGGAGGCCGCGAGCATGGTCGGCGCCGGCGCCGGCTTTGCGGACTTCAAGCGCTGCTTCAAGTCGATCCTGCGCGGGAGCCTGATCGGGGTGGGACTGGGGGCGATCCCCGGGATCGGCGGCGCACCGGCGGCGTTCCTGTCCTACAGCGAGGCCAAGCGCACGTCGAAGCGCTCGGCGAACTTCGGCAAGGGGGAGATGGAAGGCGTGGCCGCCGCGGAGGCCGGCAACAACGGCGTCGCCGGCGCGACCATGATCCCGCTGCTGGCCCTCGGCGTGCCGGGAGACGTGATCACCGCGGTGATCCTCGGCGCCTTCATGATCCACGGCCTGCGGCCGGGGCCGGTGATGTTCGTGGACAACTTGCCGATGATCTACGCGCTGTTCATCGGCATCATGCTGAGCAGCGCCTACCTGTTCATGATCGGCAAGTTCTCCATCAAGGCCATCAGCCGGATCTCGGAGATCCCGAACCGCATCCTGTACCCGGTGGTGCTGGTGTTCTGCCTGTTCGGCTCGTTCGCCATCAACAACAGCATGTTCGACGTGCTGGTGATGGTGCTGATGGGCTGCGTCGGCTACCTGATGATGGTGCTCCGCTTCCCCGCCCCGCCGTTCCTGATCGCCTTCATCCTGGGGCCGCTGCTGGAGGACAACTTCCGCCAGTCCATGATCCTTTCGGAGGGCAGTCTCGGGATCCTGATGCGTAGCGGCATCTGCTGGTTCTTCTGGATACTCACCCTGCTGTCGGTGGTGTTCCTGGTCAAGAGCCGGAAGAAGAACATCCCGCTGAGCGGGTGACGGGAGCGCCCGTCAGGGCGGGGAACGTCCGCGGATAACGCGAAGCAGGCCGCGACGTGCCTCGCCGCGGCCGTTTCGAGCGATTCTCCGCCTACCTCCACCGGCAAGTTCAGGCGGATCCGCTGGCGCAGGGACCGGCAGATGCCCTCGCACACCGCGCAGGGGTTGCGCACCATGAACAGGATCCTGGGGCTATAGGTTCCGGGCCGAAGGGAGCGGCCATGCCGATGGCCGTCGCGACGCTCGGAATCCGGGGAGGATATCGATGATCACCAAGTTCTCGTCACTCTACGCGGGCCACGTCGATCTGGGCGACATGGGCCAGGATGCGACTCCCGCGAACCGGCGCCGCTACCCGAACGAGCACCTCGTGACGGTGTTCTCCAAGACCGAGGCGCTCGCGAAGTGCATGGACCGGCTCGGCTTCGACACGCTCTGGCTCGCCGAGCACCACTTCCAGCACGAAGGCTACGAGTGCATCCCGAACATCCTGATGGTGGGGGTGCATCTCGCGCACGTGACCGGGCGCCTGCGGATCGGCTGCGGCTTCAACATCTGCCCGATGTGGCATCCGCTGCGCCTGGCCGAGGACTACGCCACCGCCGACGTCCTCACCGGCGGCCGGGTGGTCTTCGGGGTCGGGCGCGGCTACCACACCCGCGAGGTCGAGAGCCTCGGCGGCATCATGATGGACCAGGATCTGAACCGCGAGATGTTCGAGGAGCAGGTCGACGTCATCTTCAAGGCATTCAACCACGAGAGCTTCTCGCACCGCGGCAGGCACTACACCATCCCCCCGAAGCTCCCCTACCGCGGCTACGAGCTGGAGGAGATCACCCTGGTGCCGCGCCCGAAGCACCTGCCGGTGGAATGCTGGCAGCCCATCGTCAGCGCGAATCCGCGCGGGCTCGACTTCATGGTCAAGCACGGCATCAGGGGCATCGTCGGGGGCGGTTCGGCCCTGCTCGGCGAGGGGCCGGTGGTCGGCTACCGCGATGCGCTGGCCCGCGCCGGCATCGAGGCGGAGCTCGGCGAGGGGATCTGCGTGGGCGTCAACTTCCATCTCGCCGACAGCCGGGAGCAGGCGGTGCGCGAGGCGACGCCCTACTACGAGGAGCACGCGAAGATGTTCGCGCCGCTGGGATTCTTCCGCGGACTGACCGACGCGCAGACCGCGGCGGTCGCGCAACGCGGTGGCTGGGCCGACGTCGACTTCCCGACCATCGACCGGCAGATGCAGTCCCGCTCGTGGTTCTGCGGCACCGCCGAGGAGATGATCGCGTATCTGCAAGAACTCCAGGAACAGTTCCCGGGGCTCGAAACCGTGAACGTGCAGTCGAGCATGGGCACGCCGGAATCGGTGATGCTGGAGCAACTGGAGCGGTTCGCGGCGGAAGTGATGCCGGCGTTCCGGACCGCGCCGGCCGAGAGCGCGGCGGCGTAGGGCGGCGATCCGCAACGACGCGCGGGGACAGGGAAGCCCGCGAAATTCGGCGCAGGGTGCCCTTCGCCGGATCGTGCGCGGAGGGCGGCCCGCACGCGCGAGGCTCGCGGGATCGACGGAGGACGAAAGCATGGCGGCGACCAGGAAGAAGGCGTCACCGGCGGCCGGTGCGCACGCGACCCGGTTGAGCGGCATCGAGGAGGAGTTGCGCGCGAAGGGCGTCAAGTACTGCTTCTCGGCCTACGTCGACGTGCACGGCGTGCCCAAGGGCAAGACCGTGCCGATCGAGCACTTCGAGCGCATGATGCGCGGCTCGGAGCTGTTCACCGGCGCGGCCCTCGACGGCCTCGGCCAGGGCCCGCACGACGACGAGCTGGCGGTCTACCCCGACCCTGCCGCCATCGCCCAGCTCCCCTGGGAGCCGGAGGTCGCGTGGTGTCCGGGCAATCTCAAGTACCACGAAGAGCCCTGGCCGATGTGCTCGCGCACCATCCTCTGCCGGCAGGTGGAGCGCGCGGCGAAGCTCGGGCTGAGGTTCGACCTCGGCATCGAGTGCGAGGTCTACGTCGTGCGCCGGGAGGGCAGGGGCATCGTGCCCAACCAGGACCGGGACGATCTCGCCAAGGCCGCCTACGACTTCGCGGGGACGCTGCTCAACTACCGGTTCCTGGACGAGATCGTGAGCGCGATGAACACGCTCGGCTGGGACGTGCACTCCTTCGACCACGAGGACGCCAACGGCCAGTTCGAGTTCGACTTCGCCTACGCCGACGTCCTCACCATGGCCGATCGCTTCGTGCTGTGGCGGCTGATGATGAAGGAGATCACGCGCCGCTACGGCTGGGAAGCCACCTGCATGCCGAAGCCCTACTCCGACCGCACCGGCAGCGGCGCGCACTTCAACATGTCGCTGGCGGACGTCGAGACCGGCAGGAACCTGTGCGCAGACGCGGGCGACCCGCGCGGATGCGGGCTGTCCCGGCTGGCCTACCGGTTCCTCGGCGGCGTCAAGAAGCACGCCGCGGCGATCGTGGCCACCACCTGCCCGACCGTGAACTCCTACAAGCGCCTGATCAAGACCGGCTCGATGACCGGCTTCACGTGGGCGCCGGTCTTCATCTCCTACGGGGGCAACAACCGCACCCACATGCTGCGCGTGCCCAGGCTCAGGCCGCATATCGAGGGGAGCGGCACGCAAGGGCATGGACCGTACCTCTCGGCCGCGCGCTGGGAGTGCCGCGCCGTGGATCCCTCGATGAACCCCTACCTGGGAGCGGCGATGATGCTCGCCGCGGGCCTCGACGGCATCGAGAACGACCTCGACCCCGGGGACCCGATCGACGAGAACATGTACCTGCTGAGCGACGCACAGCTCGAACGCAAGGGGGTCGGACTGCTGCCGCGCACCCTGCTGGAGGCGATCGAGGCGTTCGCGGCCGACCCGCTCGGCCGGCAGGTGATGGGAGAGGACCTGTTCGACGCCTACGTCGATCTCAAGACCCGGGAGTGGTGGGACTACCACAACGACGTCTCGCAGTGGGAGATCGACCGGTACCTGACGAAGTTCTGAAAGGACACGTCGCGTTCCGAAAGGACGCACCGCCGGCGCGCGCCGGTGGAAGATGCAGGCTGGCGCATTCCCCGGCGCGGCTTTAGACTTTGCCGCCCGGCCCGCTCGCCGGAAATGCCCCACGAGCCGGCCCGTCCGCAAGCCGCAGCCTTCCTGCGCTACGTGAAGACTTTCAAAGGAGATCCCGCCCATGTCCGCGGTACTCACCCCCCCGTTGCCGAACTCTCCCCATGCCCGCGACGTCGCATCGCTCATGCACGGGATGACCAACCTCGTCCGCCACGAGAAGGAAGGACCGCTCATCCTCGACGAAGGGTACGGGGTGTACGTCAAGGACCTGGAGGGCAACGAGTACGTCGAGGGCATGGCGGGCCTGTGGTGCACGGCGCTCGGGTTCGACAACGAACGCCTGATCCAGGCCGCGGTCGCGCAGATGCGGAAGCTGCCGACCTACCACACGTTCTTCCAGCGCTCGACCATGCCCGCCATCGATCTCGCGGAGCGGCTGCTCGCGAGCGCTCCGGTGCCGATGGCGCGGGTGTGGTTCGCGAACTCGGGCTCCGAGGCGAACGACCACATGGTCAAGTTCGTCTGGTACTACAACAACGCCCGCGGCAAGCCGGAGAAGAAGAAGATCATCGCCCGCGAGCACGGCTACCACGGCATCGCGGTGTCCTCGGGTTCGCTCACCGGCCTGCCCGCGATGCACAAGGGCTTCGATCTGCCGATCCCGAACATCCTCCACACCGGCAGCCAGCACTACTACCGCGACGCCCATCCCGGCGAGAGCGAGGAAGCGTTCGCGAGCCGGCGCGCGGAGGAGCTGGAGCAGCTCATCCTCGCGGAGGGTCCGGACACCGTGGCCGCCTTCGTCGCCGAGCCGGTCATGGGCGCGGGCGGCGCGGTCATCCCGCCGAAGACCTACTTCGAGAAGATCCAGGCGGTGCTCGCGAAGTACGACGTGCTGATGGTCGCCGACGAGGTCATCACCGGCTTCTTCCGCACCGGCAACCGCTTCGCGTGCGAGACGTTCGGGATCCGGCCCGACCTCCTGGTCATCGCCAAGCAGCTCTCCTCGGCGTACCTGCCGATCTCGGCGGTGATCCTGAACGAGAAGGTCTACGGGCCGATCCGGGAGCTCTCCGGCAAGAACGGCATCCTGGGCACCGGCTTCACCTATTCGGGCCATCCGGTGCCTGCCGCGGTGGCGCTGGAGACGCTGAAGATCTACGACGAGATGGACATCGGCGCCCATGTGCGCAAGGTCTCGAAGCACGCCCAGGAGCGGCTCGCCGGGCTCGGGGATCATCCGATCGTCGGCGATGCCTCCGGGGTGGGGCTCATCGGCTCGGTCGAGCTCGTCAAGGACAAGGAGACGAAGGAGAGCTTCGACCTGTCCTTCGCTCCGTGGGTGACCGATGCCTGCACCCGGCGCGGGGTGCTCCTGCGCGCCTGCACCGGAGGCGGCATCCGCATCGCGTTCTGCCCGCCGCTGATCATCGAGGAGCCCGAGATCGACAAGCTCTTCGACCGCTGGGCGCTGGCGCTCGACGACATGCTGGAGCATGCGCGCGGCGAAGGCTGGATGTAGGGGCCTTCGACCGGCCACCATGTCGATCGCCTCCGCGCCGGCGCACCTTTCCCCGGAGCGTGCGCGGCAACCACCGTCCTCCTCCTCCTCCCCGGCCGAGCGCATCGACCCTGCCCATGAGCGTTCTTTGCATCGTCGGTACCCGGCCCGAGGTGATCAAGATGGCTCCGGTGGTGCTCGCCCTGCGCCGCGTCGGCCAGAGGGACGTCAGGGTGCTGGCCACGGCGCAGCACCGGGAGATGCTGGACCAGATGCTGCGGATGTTCGGCATCGTCCCCGATCTGGATCTCGACGCCATGCGGCCCAACCAGACCCTTGCGGCCCTGACGGCGCGGCTGTTGACGGGCCTGGATGCCTGCCTCGCCCGGTATCGTCCCAGCCTGGTTCTGGCGCAGGGAGACACCACCACGGTGATGGCCGCCGCGCTGGCGAGCTTCTACCGGAAGATTCCTTTCGGCCACGTCGAAGCCGGGCTGCGGACGCACGACTTCGATCGTCCCTGGCCGGAGGAGATGAACCGGACGGTAGCCGGACGGCTGGCCGTCCTCAACTTCGCTCCAACTGCGACCGCAAGGGACAATCTGCTGCGTGAAGGCGTGCCCGCCGGGCGCATCCACGTCACGGGGAACACCGTGATCGACGCGCTGCACATGATGGCGGAAAGGGATTTTCCGCTCGGCTTCGACCTGCCTCCGGGGCGGCGATTGATCCTGGTGACGGCTCATCGGCGAGAGAACCTCGGTTCGCCGATGGCCGCGGTATGCGCGGCGGTCAACGAGCTGGCGCAGAAGTATGGCGAGCTGCACTTCCTGTTTCCCGTACACCCCAATCCCGACGTTCGCCGAGTCGTGCAGCAGGAGCTGGGCGCCCTGCCTCGGGTGACGCTGTGCGAACCGCTCGATTACGGTCCGTTCGTGGCCGCCATGAAGCGGTCGTGGCTGATACTGACCGACTCGGGCGGTGTCCAGGAGGAAGCCCCGGCACTCGGCAAGCCGGTGCTGGTGCTGCGGGACGCGACGGAGCGTCCGGAAGCGGTGCGGGAAGGGGTGGTGGAGCTGGTGGGAACGAGGCGGCATGACATCGTCGACCGGGTGTCGGCCCTGCTCGACGATGAAGACGCCTACCGGCGGATGGCCAAGGGTAGCTCACCCTACGGAGACGGCGCCGCGGCCGAGCGCATCGTGCGGCACCTGGCGGACTTCGGCGCACTGCAATGAGGCTCGTCTACGTCGCGCCGGTGCCATATTCCAGCTTCGCTCAACGCCCTCATCGCTTCGTCGCGTTCTTCAACCGGCATACCCGGGGGCGCACCCTCTGGATCGATCCCTATCCGGGCCGGTTGCCGCGGCTCGCCGACCTCGAGCGGACGCGCCCCCGGACCTGTCCGCACGTCGAGGAAGCGTTGGAAGTGGTGTCGCCACCGATCTGGGCGGCGGACCCGGCCATGGCGCTGCCCTCCATCCGGCGGCTCGTCTGGAAGCCGGTGCTCGAGCGGGTGGAGGCATTCACCGAGGGCGCCGATTGGTTGCTGGTCATCGGGCGGCCCAGTCGCCTCGCCCTGCACCTGCTTCGCAGGACCGGGCCGCGGCCGACCTGCTACGACGCCATGGATGACTTTCCCGAGTTCTACAGCGGGCTGGCACGCGCGCTGAGCCGTCGCATCGAAGACGAGATCGCCCACGGCGTTGACGACATACTGGCGTCTTCCACCGCACTCCAGGACAAGTTCGGCCACCGGGGCCTTGCGGCGGAGCTGCTGCCCAACGGGCTCCGGACTTGTCCGAAAGCACTGGAACCGGAGCCTGGCGATGCCCGGGACGAACTCGTCCTCGGCTACGTCGGTACAATCGGCGATTGGTTCGACTGGCCTCTCGTCGTCGAGATGGCCCTCTCGCTGCCCGAGGCGCGCTTCGAGATCACAGGCCCGGAAATGGCGGCGCCGAAGACGCGGCTTCCCGCCAACGTGCATCGCGCCGGCGAATGTGCCGAACACGAGGTGTTCGGCCGGCTGCGGAGCTTCATCGCCGGACTCATACCCTTCAAGCTCAATCGGCTTACGGCGGCAATCGACCCCATCAAGTACTACGAGTACCGCGCCGCCGGTCTGCCGGTGATCGCCACCGAGTTCGGCGAAATGCGCCGCCGCAGAGGACAGCCGGACGTTCACCTGATCGCCGGAGGCGCGGATTTTCGCGCCGTCCTTAAAAACATCAAGGCCGGTCCGCGCCTTTCCGCCGGCGCTCTCGAACGCTTCCGGGCAGAGAACTCATGGCGGTCGAGGTTCGGGCGATCGCGCTTTTTCCGCAAATGGACCGCAACGGAAGATGACTGAAGTCGGCCGCAGACCCGATCCGCAGCAGAAGTCGCCGGGAGGGAACCCGCACCGGCGCTCCGAATCGGCGCGCGTGATCGCGGTCATCGGCATGCACCGGTCCGGCACCAGCCTGGTGGTCCGCGCCTTGCAGGCTTTGGGGGCGGGACTGGGGAGCAACCTGTCCACCCGGCCGTCGCCGGACAACGCCAAGGGACATTGGGAGGATCAGGACATCGTGCGGCTCAACGGAGAGCTGCTCGACACCCTGGCATTGCGTTGGGATCTGATTGGCGCGGACGATGGAGCGCTCATGGAGGCGACCGCCTTGCAGCCCCTGGTGGAACGGGCCCGGACCCTGGTGCGGGCCAGGGTCGCCGAGAGCTCCGTCTGGGCGTTCAAGGATCCGAGAACCGCCCGGCTGTGGCCCTTCTGGCGTCGGGTATTGCTGGAAGACGACGAGCTTCGACCGGGTTTCGTCTGGGTGGTCCGGCGTCCCTGGGCAGTGGCGCAGTCCTTGGCCCGCCGCAACGGATTCAGCTCTCTGCAATCACACCTGCTTTGGCTGAACCACAATCTGGCGCCCTTTGCGGACGTCGCCGCCAACCCGCATGTGGTGATCGACTACGACCGGCTGCTGGAGCGCCCGATGCCGGAGCTGGAACGCATGGCCGGCGCCCTGGCGTTGCAGCCGCCACCTGGCCGAGTGGTCGAAGAATTCATCGGCGGATTTCTGGATCCGGATTTGCGGCACTTCGGCACCGCCGGCGAAGCGCCGCCCGGAGCAGGCGCGGAATCGACGGCGAACCGGGCCTATCGAGCACTCCTGGAAGTGGCAGCCGGCGCCAGCTCCCTGGGCGCACCGGAGTTTCTGGCCGAATGGCGTGAAGTCGGCCGTGAAGCGGCGGCCTTCTCGGACATTGCGCTCCGAGTGGACTCGACAACGCTCGTCGAACGAACGGCAAGCGGCTTGGCCGAGACGCAGCGGCAGCAGTCGGAGGACGTGGAGCGGCGTCTGCTCGAAGTGCAGGCGCAGCTCTCGGCGACGCAGCGGCAGCAATCGGAGGACATGGGGCGGCGTCTGCTCGAAGTGCAGGAGAGCTTGCAGGCGCAGTTCGAGGAGGTGCGATCCAGGGCACAGCGGACCGAAACGAGCATGACCGCCCTGATCGAGCTGCTCGACGAGGAAAGGTACACGGTGCTCAAGCCGTTGCTGCGACGGGCTTATCGTTTCGCAGTCGCGGCAGCCATGCGGCTACCCGCGCCGATGATACGGCGCCTGCAGCACTGGAAGCGGCGCTTTCTGCCGAGGCTCCTGGCACCGGCACTGGAAGTCGGACGTTCCGCCGCCGTTGGCCCTGGACCGGCGGTGGACTTGGGGGAGCCATCGCCGGGACGTCACGACATACTCGTCTGCCCGGTGATCGATTGGCACTTCCGGCTCCAGAGACCACAGCAGTTGGCCAGGCAACTGGCCGGACGCGGGCACCGGATCTTCTACCTTTCCACCACCTTCGATACGGCCGACGTGCCGGGATTCGAAGTGCTGGAGTCGCCGGGATCCAATATCTTCCTCATTCGCCTCTGCTTTCCCGGCCAGCCGCCGCTCATCTACCAGGATCCGGCTCGTGACCAGACCGTGGAGCATCTGGTGGCCGCGGTGGGCGAGCTGATCTTCGCCGGCAGCCTGTCCCGCTTGATCGTGCTGGCCAACCTGCCGTTCTGGCGCCCGCTCGCGGAAGCCCTGCCCGGTTGTCCGGTCGTGTACGACTGCATGGACCACCACGCCGGCTTTTCCTCCAACGGTCCCGACATGCTCCAGGAAGAGGAGCGGCTGCTCAGGCGTGCCGACCTGGTCGTGACCACCTCCGCCCGGCTGTCGGAAACCGTGGGACGGGTCGCCGAGAACCTGCTGATCCGCAACGCCGGGGACGTCGAATACTTCAGCAGGGCCCCGAAACACCTTGCCTACGAATCCGGAAGGCCGGTGGCCGGCTACCTGGGGGCCGTCGCGGAGTGGTTCGACGTCGACCTGGTTGCCGCCGCCGCCCGGCGATTCGCGGACTGGGATTTCGTGCTCGTCGGCAGCACGGATACCTGCGACACGGCCCGGATCGAAGAGCTCGGCAACGTCAAGCTGATCGGCGAAGTGCCGTATGAGAGCGCGGCCGGCTGGCTGCACAGCTTCGACGTGGCTCTCATCCCGTTCAAGCTGACCGAGCTGACCCTGTGCACCAATCCGGTGAAGGCATACGAGTACCTGGCCGCCGGCAAGCCGGTGGTGGCGACCGCCCTGCCGGAAATGAAGTTGATGGCGGAGGTGGTCCATGTGGCCGAGAACCATGCGCATTTCATCGAGTTGCTCGGCACTGCGATGGCGGAGCGCGAGGTCCCGGAGCTGGCCGTGCGGCGCACCGGGTGGGCGCGCGGGCACGACTGGAAGATCCGCGCCGAACAGTTGGAAGACGCCGTGCGGGGAATGTTTCCAAGGGTGTCGGTGATCGTCCTGACCTACAATAATCTGGCTTTTACCCAGGCCTGCCTGCGCAGCCTGGAGGCCAACACCCATTGCCTGGACTGGGAGCTGATCCTAGTGGACAACGCTTCCACCGATGGAACCCGGGAATTTCTCGCCGACTACGTCAGCCACAATCCCCGCGCACGGCTGGTACAGAACGAGGAAAACCTGGGGTTCGCCGCCGGCAACAACCAGGGGCTGACGGTGGCCGAAGGTGAATATCTCGTGATTTTGAACAACGACACCTACGCCACGCCCGGCTGGCTGGTCGGCCTGGTTCGCCATTTGCGGAACGATCCGAGCCTGGGCCTGGTGGGACCGGTGACCAACAACATCGGGAACGAGGCGAAGATCGACATCCACTACACCGACATGTCGGAGATGCAGAAGGCCGCGTGGGCGTACACGTCGCGCCACGCCGGCGAAGAGCTCGAGATTCCCACGGTGGCGTTCTTCTGCGTCGCCATCCCCCGCACCGCCTATGCCAAAGTGGGCGGGCTGGACGAACGCTTCGGCCTCGGCTTCTTCGAAGACGACGACTACTGCCGGCGAATCCGCCAGGCGGGGTTCAGGATTGCGGTCGCGGAAGACGTATTCGTCCATCATCACCTGTCGGCCTCCTTCGACCTGATCGACGAGGGACGGAGGCAAGCCCTCTTCGAGCGCAATCGGGCGCTCTACGAAGAGAAGTGGGGGCCCTGGGCGCCCCACGAGTATCGATCATGAGCTTCGGGACCGACGCCGTGGTCTCGATGCGGTCGGATGCGCCGCTGCCGCCCACTGCATCCCAACTGCGGCGGGCGGCCCACGACGTCGTGCGGGGCGCGTGCGCCGCCCATATATGGAGATCCCTGGGTTGGCAGGACATCCGGTTGCACTATCGCCGCTCCATACTGGGGCCGTTCTGGCTGACCATCAGCATGGGATTGCTCGTGGGTATGCTGAGCGCCCTGTACGGGGTCATGTTCAAGGTCGACGTCGTGCGCTATACGCCGTTCCTGGCTCTCGGCTTCATCGTCTGGACCTTCATCTCGGGCGTCATTGCGGATGCCAGCCGAGTGTTCATCAACGCCCAGAGCATCATCACGCAGACGAATCTGCCCCTGTCGGTGCACGTGTACCGGGTGGTATGGCGCAACTTCATCATCCTCGGCCACAATGCCCTGATCTTCCCGGTCGTTGCCGTTCTCCTGGCGCCCCCGCCGAGCTGGACGGGCCTCCTGGCGGCTCCAGGCCTGGTACTGCTGTATATGAACGGCATCTGGACGGGGTTGCTGCTCGGTCTGGCTTCGGCCCGTTTTCGCGACGTGCCGCCGATTGTGGATAGCATCCTTCGCATCCTGTTCTTCATCACGCCGGTCATCTGGATGCCCGAATTCCTGCCGGAACGCATTGCGCTGCTGGACTGGAATCCGTTCTTCCACTTTCTGGAAGTGGTGCGGGCGCCGTTGCTGGGTCAACCACCGGCGCTGCGTTCCTGGCTGATGGTTCTCGGGATCACCGTCGGCGGCAGCCTGTTGACCTTCCTCATGTACGTCCGTTACCGGCGCCGGATCGCCTACTGGGTGTGAGCCCCATGCACCGTGGCCATGCCGGATGGACGGGTTGCCGGCGGCGCGGGCGCCGCGAAGCGAGCTGAGACATGTCCGTCAGACTCCGGCTCGATGCCGTCACCGTCGACTTCCCCATCTACAGCCTGGGCGCCCGATCCCTGAAGAACACCCTGTTGCACAGGAGCAGCGGCGGCAACTTTGCCCGCGACGCCGCCAATCGCCCCTGCGTGCGGGCCCTCGATGGAGTGACCCTGGAGATCGAACAGAATGATCGCGTCGGTCTCGTCGGCGGCAACGGCGCCGGCAAGACGACGCTGCTGCGCGTGCTCGCCGGCGCGTACGAACCGACCACGGGCCAAGTGTGGCGGCAGGGCCGGACCGCTTCGCTGCTGGAGCTGTCCCTGGGCATCGACCCCGAGGCGACCGGCTATGAAAACATCATGACGCGCGGCCTCTTCCTTGGCCTCAAGCCCGGGCAAATGCGGGAGCGTATCGGAGAGATCGAAGCCTTCACGGAGCTCGGCGATTATCTGGCGATGCCGGTCCACACCTATTCGGCGGGTATGAGGCTCAGACTCGCATTTGCCGCATCCACCTGTGGTGATCCGGAGATCCTGCTGATGGATGAATGGATCAGCGCCGGGGATGCCGCGTTCGTCGACAAGATCAGGCGGCGGCTCGACGAGTTCACGAACCGCGCCGGGATCCTGGTGCTCGCTTCCCACAACCTGGATTTGCTCAAACGTGTCTGCACCAAAGGCGTGCTCGTCGAGGCGGGACGGGTTCTGGCCATCGGGCCGATCGAAGAGGTGCTGACGCAGTACCAGCTTGCCATCGGACCAGGGACCGGACCGGCGCTCCCCCCCGCCTGACCCGGAATGCGCACTGGCGAAACCGGTATCGATACCACGAGCAAATCGACGACTTTTTCGTGCCGAGCCGATTCGTGTTCCGCGAACGGCTGGATCCCTGACGAAGCTCCGGCGGCTGCCACGGATTTCATCGTAGCGCGTCGTCCCTCTCCCCATCGCTCATACCCACCTTCTCCGCCGCGGCGAGAATATCCTCCCATGCCCCTTCCGAGAGCGGGAGGCCGCTCTCGCGGCGCTCGACCATGGTCCGGCGCTCCTTCTCGCCCGGCACGAGCACTTCGCCTCCGGGGCGTGACGGCCGTGCGGCCTTCCAGTACTCGACGTAGGCGCCCACCTCGCGCGCGAACCAGTCGTCGGCGTGGAACGCATCCACCTGCATGTAGATCGACAGCATGCCGTTGCAGAAGCGGCGCTTCCCGGTGTCACCGAGGGCCGCCGCGGTGCCGGAGCCGGTCAGCGCGCCGGCGAACATCTCCATGAAGAAGTTGAGCCCGGACCCCTTGTGCAGCCCGAATGCATTGAGGGCGCCCGGGCCGGCGTGCGGATCGTGGGTGCGGCCCGGCGACGTCTCGCCGTAGAGGGGGCGCGGGTCCGAAGTGGGGTTTCCGTCCGCATCGACGAGTGCATCCCCGGGCAGGGGCTTGCCGCCGAGCAACGCGACCATCGCCTTGCCTTCCGCGACCACCGAGGTGGCGAAGTCGTGGATGATCGGCGGGGCGCCGGGGAGCGGCACCCCGGCGCAGAACGGCGACGTGCTGCCACGGCGTTCGATCGCTCCGTAGGGTGCGACGAGGAGACTGCCGCGCACGTTCACCATGTGGATGGATGCGCAACCGGATTCCGCGGCGCGCTCCGCCCAATCCCCGATGCGGCCGAGGTGGCCGGCGTTCTTGAGCGCGGTCACCGCCACCCCGTGCCGGCTCGCCTTCCGGACCCCGAGGTCCACGGCCTGCTCCCCGACCGTCTGCCCGAAGCCGTAGTCGCCGTCGATGACCGCGAGCACTTCGGTCTCGCGCTCGACCTCGATGCGCCGGCCCGGGAAGACCTTGCCCTCCTCCATCCACTCGACATAGCGGCGGGTGCGGAGCACGCCGTGCGAATCGTGTCCGCGAAGGTTCGCGCCGGTGAGCCGCCATGCGATGCGATGGGCTTCCTCGGCATCGCATCCGGCGCGCTCGAAGACCGCGCCGACGAGGCGTTCCATCGCCTGCGCATCGACGTATACCTGCCCGTCCGCGCGGCGGACCGTGGCGCTCATGCCCGCACCTCGGCGATCGCGCCCGCACACGCGGCGGTGTAGAGCCGGAGGTCGCTACCCAGGCTCACGAGATCGAAGCCCATGCCGAGCATCCGTTTCGCATACGACGGGGCCAGGCAGTGGATGCAGCAACGAATGCCCGCCGCCTTGCACGCCTCGAGGATGTATCCGATCGCCTCGACCACCGCCGGCTCCTCCGGGTCGAGCTTCGGTGTATGACCCATCGAAAGAGCCAGGTCGCTCGGGCCGATGTAGACGCCGGTCAGGCCCGGGGTTCTCGCGATCGCCTCCACGTTGTCCAGCGCTTCGGTGGTCTCGACCATCGCCAGGGTGGCCACGGTGTCGTTCGCCTTCGAGGCGTAGTCCGGGCCATGGACGACGATCGCACGGGTCGGGCCGAAGCTCCGCGTGCCGGTCGGCGCATAGTTCGCATAATGGACCAGACGTTCCGCATCGGCCCGGGTGTTGATCATCGGGCAGACGATCCCGAGCGCTCCCGCGTCGAGCAGCTTCATGACGATGCCCGGCTCCAGCCACGGCACCCGCGCCATCGGGGTCGAGTCGCTGGCCGCAAGGGCCTGGAGCATGGACAGCGCCACCTGGTAGTCGTTCAGGCCGTGTTGCAGATCGATGGTGACGGAGTCGAACCCGGCCTTGCCGGTCACTTCGGCGATGGCGGGGTTCGGCGTGACCAGCCAGGCGTTGACGGCGCCCCGGCCGGCATTCCAGGTATCGCGCAACTTGGTTTTCAATGCGAAGCTCCTCGCTGGGTACGGTGGTCGGGTCCGATCATGGACCGCGCAACGGCGATTCCCGCCAAGCGCGGCGACAGACCGGAGATCCGTCACGATCGGGCGCCCTCGCCATCGAAATCGGCGCGATGTCGCGTCGTGGCACCGGGTGTCGAAGAGTGGGCG
The DNA here is from genome assembly GCA_965204915.1 of Gammaproteobacteria bacterium. Lineage (GTDB taxonomy): Bacteria > Pseudomonadota > Gammaproteobacteria > HK1 > HK1 > HK1. The sequence continues at coordinate 3,794,471 of OZ242023.1, forward strand.
GGAACTGCCGACGGCGCAACGTAATGGGTGTTCGGGAACAGCGTCAAGGATACGATCCCGTTCCGTTCACGCGAGCCTCGGCATTCGTTCCGGTTCGATGATTCACGCCCTCGTCCGACGCCTCCCCTTCTTCTACGGCTGGGTCGTCGTGGGCTGCGCGATGAGCTCGAACGCCGTGCGCCAGGCCGCCTCGGTGACCACGCTCTCCATCTTCATCGTGCCGATGACGGTCGAGTTCGGCTGGTCGCGCACCGGGGTCTCCGGCGCGGTGTCGGTGGGTGCGTTGCTCGGGGCGCTGTCCGCGCCGTTCATCGGGCCACTCTTCGACCGCCACGGCTCGCGGGCGCTGCTGATCGCGAGCGCTCTGGCGATGAGCGCATGTTGCGTCGCGCTCGCCGGCACCCCGGGCCTGCTCTGGTTCTACGTCGCATTCGGCGTCTCGCGCATGATCTTCTCCACGCCCTTCGATCTCGGGACGTCGTCGGTGGCCGCGAAGTGGTTCGTACGCCGCCGCGCCCTCGCGATGTCGCTGCTCACGACCTCCATCGGGATCGGGCTGACCATCCTCCCGCTCGCCGTCGCGCTCGCGATCGCCGCCGGCGGCTGGCGCACCGGATGGCTGGTGCTCGCGGTCATCGTCGTCGTGTTCGGGGTGGTCCCGCAGTGGTTCCTGCTCGTGCGTGCGCCGGAGGACCTGGGGCTGCGGCCCGATGGAGACGAGGCCACTCCGCGAGCGGCGGCCGGCGCGGGTGGCGCCCGCGCGGCCGATGTCGGCGCGGCTGACGCCGCGGGCGAGATCGCCTTCACCCGGGCGCAGGCGGCGCGCACTCCGGCGCTCTGGCTGGTGATGGCGTACACCCTGATCGTCTTCTCGATCCAGGCGGGCGTGAGCCTGCACTGGGCGCCGCATCTCGTGGAGCGCGGCATCTCCCCGACGATCACGGCGACGATCGTGGGCGCGTTCTCCCTCGCCATCGCGTTCTCGAGCATCGTATTCGGCTATGCCGGCGACCGCGTGCCGGTGCGCGCGACGCTCGCGGCGAGCGCGGCGCTCATGGCGCTCGGCGCGATGGCCATGGGCGCGGCCTCCGGGCCGCCCCTCGGCTATGCGGCCTCGGTGCTGTTCGGTGCGGGGGTGGGCGGCATCCTCACGATGCCCCCGGTCGCGCTGGCGAGCTACTTCGGCCGCGCCCACTTCGGCGCGATCCGCGGGATGGCCCTCCCCGCGCAGGTGGTGGGGCAGGCGGGTGGACCGCTCCTGGCCGGCGCGCTCCACGACCTGACCGGCAGCTACGCGAGCGGATTGACGACGTTCGCGGCACTCTCGCTGCTTGCGGCGGCGGTGGCGATGGCGACACCCACGCCGCGCCGCCGGTGACCGGAGGCCGGGCCGGTTACGTCCCGTCTCGTGAAGCTCGTATCCTCGACGGCGAATCACGTGAAGAGAAGATCCGAAGCCCCGGTCCCGAGACGGGCCGGGTCGACGGTGATGGGCAGGGACCCCGGAAACATACCCCGGAAACATGCTATACGCCGATGGCGGATTTGCCGATGGAGGAACGGAGCAGGCACATGAACCATGGGATGAACGAGGGATGTTTCGATCACGGCCCGCCGGCTTCGATTCGGCGCGGACCACCCGCCACCGGCTTCGCTCCGTCCGGCGTCGTCCCGAGGGGCCGCCACGGCGCCGGCGGGCATGGCAGATGTTCCTCCTCGCCGCCCCGGCGGAACGTTCTTCTCTCGAGGGTCTTCCGCCGGGCCAGCGCGAGCCGCGAGCCTCGGCGCGGGAACGTCGTGAATGCCCCGATCCGGACCGTGCGGACCGTTCCCTGCGGTTTGGTGCTCCTCGCGCTGCTGCCTTTCGGCCTGACGCCGGCAACGGCCGAGACCGGGATTCGCCTCGACGGCCCGCGCATCCAGGGCGGTCTCCTGCGCGGGCGTGTGCCGTCCGGCTCAGCCGTCGAGTTCGAGGGCGAGCCGGTGCGGGTGTCCGGGGACGGCTGGTTCCTGGTCGGCTTCGGGCGGGACGCGCCGCCGGAAGCGGATCTCGTGGTGGCTTTCCCGGACGGGCGACGCGAGCGGCAGGTCCTCCAGGTGAAGCGGCGCGAGTACCGCATCCAGCGCATCGACGGGCTGCCTCCCGGCAAGGTGACGCCCCGTAGCGAGGAGGATCTCGCGCGGATCCGGGCGGAGGTCCGGATGGCCGGGCAGGCCCGGTCGATCGACGATCCCCGCACCGATTTCCTCAGCGGCTTCCGGTGGCCGGCCACGGGCCGGATCAGCGGCGTCTACGGCTCGCAACGCATCCTCAACGGCGAGCCCCGGCGGCCGCATTACGGCATCGACATCGCGGCGCCGGCCGGCACCAGGGTCGTCACTCCGGCGGACGGCGTGGTCACCCTCGTGCACCCGGACATGTTCTTCTCCGGCGGCACCCTGATCGTCGACCACGGCCACGGCCTGTCGTCGGCGTTCCTGCACCTGTCACGCATCCTGGTCGAGAAGGGCGAGCGGGTGGTGCAGGGACAGCCGATCGCGGAGGTGGGATCGACCGGACGCTCCACCGGACCGCATCTCGACTGGCGGATCAACCTCTTCGACCGGCGCCTCGATCCGGCTCTGCTCGTGGGACCGATGCCGGAGTAGCCCGAGGCACGTCCCGGGAGCACGGACGTTCCGCCCGCGGCGGGGGCGCACGGCCGTAGCACAGGATGGCAGGGCAGCGGAGATGCCGTTGGAAACGATCGACCCTCGCCGGGACGCGGCATGCCGCTCCCGCTCCACGTTCGGGGAAAGACATGAAGACCCAGGACGTCGATACCTGTGTGACCGTTCCGCCCGACGGCATCGGCGGGTCCTTCCGGATCATCTTCGCGAAGCGGTGGGAGGCCGCGCCGACATCCTGGTCGGTACCCACGGGCAGATGACCAACCTCGTCGGCCATCCGCCTCGCCCGGCGCCTGGAGCCCTGCGATCCGTTGTGGTTCGAGGAGCCCTGCCCTCCGGACGGGAACGGGGGCCGGGAACCGGCTGCGACCCGGAGACGGAACGACGGTGACCGGCCCGGTTCGCGCCCTGCTCCGTTGCGCTTGCCGCCGGTGTGATCGATAGTCCGGTCCGAAGCGCTTCGACCGAAGCCCGCAGAGGATATTCCCTCATGACCGTGACCACGACCTACCCCGATCAGGATTCCCGCTCCGCCGCGCTCTACCGGCGCGCGAGCCGGGTGCTCGCCGGCGGAAGCACCCGGCTCACGACGTTCTTCTCCCCGTATCCGGTCTACGCGGTGTCCGGAAGCGGGAGCAGGGTCACGGACGCGGACGGGGTGGAGCGGGTCGACTGCCTCAACAACTACATGACCCTCATCCACGGGCACGCCCATCCCGAGGTCGTCGGGGCGGCCGTCGAGCAGATCCGTCGCGGAAGCTGTTTCGCGATGCCCACCGAGCGCGAGATCGAGCTCGCCGAGATCCTCTCCGAACGGATCGAGTCGGTGGAGACGATGCGCTTCTGCAACTCCGGGAGCGAGGCGGTGCTCGTCGCGATCAAGGCCGCACGCGCGTACACCGGCCGGCCGATGGTTGCCAAGTGCGAAGGCGCCTATCACGGCTGCTACGATCCGGTCGAGGTCAGCCTCGGCTCCTCGCCGGAGAGCTGGGGCGATCCGGACGAGCCGGCGAGGGTGCCGTATACCGTCGGCCTGCCCGAAAAGGTCATGGAAGACGTCGTGGTCCTGCCCTACAACGAGGTGGAGGCGAGCCGGAGATTGATCGAGCGGCACGCGGACCGTCTCGCGGCCATCGTGGTCGATCCGGTGCCGACCAGGGTCGGTTGCGTGCCGATGCGCCGGGGGTATGCGGAAATGGTGCGCGAGGTCGCGACCCGGCACGGTATCGTGCTCGTCTTCGACGAGGTCGCCTCGTTCCGGGTGCGCTATCGCGGCGCGCAATCGATGGTCGGGGTGACACCGGACCTCACGACGTTCGGAAAGATCATCGGCGGCGGCCTGCCGGTCGGCGCGGTGGGCGGGCGGCGCGAGGTGATGGCGGTGTTCGATGCGTCGAAGGGCAAGCCTCGTGCGTCGCACGGTGGAACCTTCAACGCGAATCCGGCGACGATGGCGGCGGGAGCGGCGTCGATGCGGCTCCTGACCGAGGAGGCCGTCGAGACGCTCAACGCGCGCGGCGACCGCGCCCGGGAGCGTATCGACGCGGCGTTCGAGGCCGCCGGAGTCGCCGGTCAGGCGACCGGCGCGGGCTCCCTGGTGATGATCCACTTCAACCGCCGGAAGCTCGTCAACTACCGGGACGTGCATCCCGACGGGGGGGAGTCCCGGCGCGTCTCCGCCCTGCACAAGGCGCTGTTGAACCGGGGCTTCATCGTCGGCTCGGGCGGCCTCGCGGCGATCTCCACCGCGAACACCGACCAGGAGATCGACGACCTCGGCAGCGCCATCGAGGACAGCCTGCGCGAGATGCGGCTGAACGATCCGGGGGCTTGAGCGGCCGGGGCGGCCGGGCGCATCATCCGGAGTCGTCGAGCCGACGACCCCGTGCGCCGAACCGGCGCGCGGACGACCACGAGGAGCGGATCATGAACGGACGGATCGACTGGTACTACTTTCGCAAGGGGTGAACAAGCTGCAAGAAGGCATCCGATTTCATGGATGCCCATCGTCTCGTGCCGGACGATGTCGTGCTTGCATCGAAGAAGCTCGGGCGTGACGACGCGGTCGCGCTCGCAAGGCAATGCGACACCCTGATCGTCGCCAGGGGGAGGAAGGTCGCGACCTTCGACCTGTCCGGGAATCCGGACGATGAGATGGTGAACGCGATGCTGGGCCCGACCGGCAACCTGCGCGCGCCGGCGGTGCGTTCGGGGAGGACGTTGCTGGTCGGTTTCAACGAGCAGGAGTACGCGGCGGTGCTCGTGGGCTGATCGGCCGGATCGGCGACGTGCGGGCAGGGCCGCAAGACGCCTGCCGGCATCGCGCGGCGGGTTCGATGCCGGCTATTCCGGCCGGGACACGGCCGGGGTCGCCGGCGGCCACGCCTTCAACACCGCCTGCACGAGGGTCGCGAGGGGAATGGCGAAGAAGACCCCCCAGAATCCCCACAGTCCACCGAACACGAGCACCGCGGTGATAATCGCGATCGGGTGCAGGTTCACCACCTCGGAGAACAGCAGCGGCACCAGCACGTTGCCGTCGAGGGCCTGGACGATGGCGTAGGCGATCATGATGTACGCGAAGTCGCTCGTGAAGCCCCACTGGAAGTAGGCGATGACGGCCACCGGAAACGTGACCGTCACCGCCCCGACGTAGGGAATGACCACCGACAGCCCCACCAGCACGCCGAGCAGCATCGAGAACTGGAGCCCCATCAGCGCGAACGTCACGTAGGTGACGATCCACACGATCACGATCTCGATGAACTTCCCGCGGACGTAGTTCCCGATCTGCACGTCGACGTCCGCCCAGACCTGGTTCGCCAAGTGCCGATCTTCCGGCAGGAAGTGCTTCACCCACGCGACGATGGTGGTCTTGTCCTTGAGAAAGAAGAACACCATCAGGGGCATGAGGATCAGGTAGACGAGCAGGGTGAGGATCCCCAGCACCGAGGACAGCGACGCCTGGACCACGTTCTGGCCGATGGTGACCGCCTCGGCGCGGATCTGGTTGATGAGGTCGACGACCTGCTGCTCGGAGAAGAGATCCGGGTACTTGTGCGGCAGCGCGAGCAGAAGCTCCTGCCCGCGGCCGAGCATCGTCGGAAGCTGCTGCAGGAGCTGCGTCGCCTGGCGCGAGAGCAGCGGCAACAACCCGAACATCACGAAGAAGAGGGCCGTCATGAACGCGACGAAGACCACGAGCACCGCCGCCATCCGCGGGATGCGCTTGCGCTCCAGCAGCCCGATCAGCCCCTCGAGCAGGTACGCGATGACGATGCTCGCGATCACCGGGGTCAGCATCTCCCCGGCCAGATAGATGATCGCGAAGCCGCCGATGAGCACGGCGGCGAGCCCGATCACCTGGGGGTCGGAGAAATGACGCTCGAACCAGGCGCTGATCGCGTTGGCCATGGATCGATAGGGCGTCGATTCGACGCTCACGGCCTCGCGGCGCCATCTACCGCCCGCGCGGCGCCTCTTCGCCGTGGGCGCCGGCTACTCGCGGATGCTGAGCCGCTTGCGCGCCAAGCCGGCCGCAGCGGACTGCGGATAGCGTTCGATGAGATCGCCCAGTACCCGCTCGGCTTCCGCCTTGTTGCCGAGCTCGTCATGGGCGTATCCCATCTTCAACAGGGCATGCGTAAGCTTCTGGCTGCTCGGATGTGTGGAAACGAGGCGCTGGAACTCCTGCAACGCCGGTTCGAATTGGCGCGTGATGTAGTAGGTCTCTCCAAGCCAGTACTGTGCGTTGTCCGCGTAGCTTCCCGCCGGGAACGCTGCGATGAACTGCTTGAAGGCGACCGCCGCGTCCTCGTAGCGCCCGGACTTCAGGAGCTCGAAGGCGGTCTGATACGCCTGCTGCTCCGCGAACGGATCGACACCGGCGGCGGACGCCTGGGTCGACGGCGTCGCCGCCGGCGCGGGAGCTGGCTGGTTCGTACCCGCTGCGGCGGATGCGGCCGGAGCGGCGGAGGGCGTGACCGGTGGTGACGAAGGACCCGCGGCCTGGACCGGTGAGGCGGACTCGATGCGCTGAAGCCGCTGGTCGGTGTCTTGATAGAGCTCGCGCTGACTCTGTCTGAGTTGGGTGATCGCGTGTGCCTGCTCTTCGAGTTGGCCACGGAGCTCCCGGACCTCGATCCCCAGCGATTCCACTTCATCGAAGAGCTTGAGCAGGCTCTCCGAGCCGAGCAGCCTCTCCAGCCGCTTCAGGCGTTCGTCGATGCTCCGGATATCGACGGCCTGTTGTGCGGATGCACCGATGGCGTGCAGCAGGCACGCTCCAAGCGCAAGAACCGCCGTTGTGCGCCGCGTGTTCATTCACGGACCCGGTAAATGACCTCGACCCGACGATTGAGCCGCCACGCCGACTCATCGTGTCCGGCGGCCACGGGACGCTCTTCCCCGTAGCTGATGGTGCGGATCTGGGGAGCGCTCGCGCCGAGCAAGGCCATGAGCTGGCGGACCGCGTCCGCGCGCCGTTCGCCCAATGCGACGTTGTACTCGCGCGAACCGCGTTCGTCGGCGTGTCCCTCCAACGAGATCGATGCGCCGGGACGCTCCGACAGGTAACGCGCGTGTGCTTCGATGGTGATGCGTTCCGACTCCGGGATCTCACTGGAATCGAACTCGAAGTAGATGGTGCGGGCCGCCAGCGGGCTCGCCGGATCGTCGAGCGGATGTCCCTGGAAGCTGCCGGACGCATCGGCCCCGGTCGCACCGGCGCCGGTGGCGTCGCCGGCGGTCGCGCCGGTGCTCGATACCGAATCGTCGCCGGTGCCGGTCGTGGACGGGCCGCTCGACGTCTGCGAGCCGGCCCCGGCATCGTCTTCCACGGTACCCACGGTACCTTCGCAGGCGACGAGCACCACTGCGCCGGCAAGCACGATCGCAAGCCCGAATGGACGAAGTTGCATAGGTTGGTCTCCTGAAAACGTCCGGGCGGCCGTTGCCGTGGTCATCGAATCCGGCGCGCGAAACCCCGGTGGGCCATCGTGGGAAAGAAGCGGCATGGACAGGTGTCAGTTTCGGAACGGCGACCAGGCAGGCTCGCGGACCCCTCCCGTCTGAACCGCCAGACGTTGCTGCATCCGTCCGTCCGGAGACACGGCGGCAAGCGCCGAGCCGGCACCATCGACCGTAGCATACAGGATCATGCGGCCGTTCGGGGCGAAGCTGGGAGACTCGTCGAGCTCCGACTCGGTCAGTATCTGCAATGCGCCGTTCTCGAGATCGAGAAGCCCGATGCGGTATCGGCCGTCGTCGCGGTGCACGAGAGCGAGCTTCGCGCCATCGGGTGAGTAGACGGGACGAGCGTTGTAGCTTCCCTCGAACGTCAGGCGCTCCGGGCGTCCTCCCTCCGCCACGATGCGGTAGATCTGCGGCCTGCCGCCGCGATCCGACGTGAACGCCAGGAATCGCCCATCCGGCGACCATGACGGCTCGGTATCGATCGATGGGCTCTGCGTGATTCTGCGAAGGCGCCTGGTCCCGAGGTCCATGACGTAGATCTCGGGATTGCCGTCCTTGGAGAGGGTCATCGCAAGATGGCGCCCATCGGGGGAGAACGCCGGGGCGCCGTTGATGCCGGGGAAGGACGTGATGCCCTCGCGGTCGCCGGTCGCGATATCCTGGATGAAGATGCGCGGCTGGTCGGATTCGAACGAGACGTATGCGAGCTTCTTTCCGTCCGGTGACCACGACGGCGACATGATGGGCTGCGCCGAATTGAGAATGACGTGTTCGTGGTGTCCGTCCGCATCGGCGACGGCCAGCGCATAACGTGTCTCACCGTCGGTGCCGGCCACCTCGGTGACGTACGCAACCCTGGTGTCGAACACGCCGCGGACGCCGGTGAGATGCTCGTAGATCCGATCCGCGATCTGATGCGCGGCTCTGCGCAACGCCTGCTCGCTCGCCGTCAATTGGAAGCCCACGACCTGCTTGCTCCGCAGCACGTCGTAGAGCTGGAACTCGACCACGTACCCTCCATCGAGAGAGGGGGTGACGTTGCCGATGACCAGGCTGCCGGTACCGAGCAGCCGCCAGTCCTTGAAAACGATCTGGTCGTGCCGCACCGGCCGGCCCGGCAGGCTCTCGAAAGGAATCGGTTCGAACAGTCCTGAGCGGGTGAGGTCGTCGGCGACGATTGCCGCGACGTCGGCGGGCAAGGGTTGGCCGCCGTGCTGCCATCCGAAGGGGACGATCGCGATCGGCACCTTCGCCTCGGTGCTCCTGGTAATCCTGATCTTGATGACCGCGTGCGCGGCATCCGCGATGAAGATCGCGACGAACACCGCCATGATGATGCGCCGAATCAACGTCTATCCCTCGGGCTCGAATGCGATCACGATGTAACGATCGAACAGCGACGGGTCCTTGGGCAATGGAAGCGGGGAAGAGCGCAGCACCGCCTCCTCCACCGATCGGTCGAATGCGACGTTGCCGCTGCTGGTGCGGATCTTCACGTTCACGACCTCCCCTCCCGGGATCTGCTCCACGCGGACCTCGCATTCGAGTCCAGCCGCAGTGCCCGGGGGGCGTACCCAGTTGCGTTCGATCTTGTCCTTGATCTGTGCAATATATTCCAAGCGTCCGGCGTTGAGCAACGCGAGACGCTCCTCCTCGAGCCGCTGGTCTTCCCGGGCGATTGCCTCCTGAAGCGCCCGGCGCTCCGCCTCCTTCTTGCGGCGTGCCTCCTCGGCCCGCTTGCGTTCCGCTTCGGCCTTCTTCTTCTCCGCCTCGATGCGCTTGCGTTCCGCTTCGGCCTTCTTCTTCTCCGCCTCGATGCGCTTGCGCTCCGCCTCGGCCTTCTTCTTCTCCGCCTCGATGCGCTTGCGCTCCGCCTCGGCCTTCTTCTTCTCCGCCTCGATCCGCGCGAGCCGCTCCTGCTCTTCGGCCTGCCGCGTCGCCAGCGCCTTCTTCTGCTTCTCCAGCTCCTCGATCCGCTTCGCCTCCGCTTCGCGCTGCTGCTTGAGCTCGGCGAGGCGCTCCGCCTCCTTGCGCTCCCGCTCGCGCTCGGTGGCGATGTATTCCTGCTGGCGCTCGCGCTGCAATCGTTCGAGCTCGCGGAGCCGTTGCTCCTCCTCGGTCCGGCGGCGGCGTGCGGATTCCGCTTCCTGCTCGAGCTGCTCGATTCGCTCGCGTTCCTTCCTGCGCCGCTGCTCATCCTGGTCGCGCAGACGCTCGAGCTCCTCGGTGATCTGCTGCTCGTCGACGACCACGGCCTCGACAGGCTCGACCCGAGGGCTGGCCGCCGCCGGCATCGGCGCGTTTCCGAGTCTCAAGACGAGCACCGACACGACCACGACATGAAGCGCCACCGCGTACACGACCGGCAGCATCCGATCGTGCAGCGACTCCCTGCTCATTGCCGCATCTCCTGCGGCGCCTCGGTCATCAGCCCGACGCCGGGCGCTCCAGCCCGCTGCAGGATCGTCATCAGGAGAACGACGTCTCCGTACGGCACGTTCTCGTCGCCGCGCACCACGATCGCCAGTCCCGGCCGATGGCGCAGCAGCGCCCCGACCCTGGCGGCGAGAACCCGCGGCTCGATCGGCGCCCCCTGGTTCTCACCGTAGTTCAGGTAGTAGCTGCCGGCGGCGTCGATGGTGACCACGAGGGGCTCCTGGGTCTCGACGTCGAGCGGATCCGCATCGGCCTGGGGCAGATCGACCTTGACGCCCTGGGTCAGCAACGGCGCGGTGATCACGAAGATCACCAGGAGCACCAGCATCACGTCGATGTAGGGGACGACGTTGATCTCGGACATCGGGCGTCTTCGTACCCTGTGCCTAGCCATGACGCGGCCCCTCGCGGCGGCTCGCGGACGTCCCGCGGCTCGACGTTCCGATGGGGCGGCAGGTTCGGAGGCAGGCTTCGCTCATTGATGGGCCTGGCGCTGGAGAATGGTGGAGAACTCGTCGACGAATGCGTCGTACCGGTTGTGAAGCCGCTCGACGTCGTGCGCGAAGCGGTTGTAGGCGATGACCGCGGGGATGGCCGCGAACAGCCCCATCGCGGTCGCGATCAGGGCTTCGGCGATGCCCGGCGCCACCATCGCGATGGTGGCCTGCTGCACGTTCCCCAGCGCCCGGAACGAATTCATGATCCCCCACACCGTCCCGAACAGCCCGATGTACGGACTCGTCGAGCCGACGGTGGCGAGAAACGAGAGGTTCAGCTCCAGGTATTCGATCTCCCGGCCCAATGCGATCCGCATCGCCCGCTCCGTTCCGCTCAATACGTCCCGGGCCTCGGCCGCCTTCTGTCCGCGCAGCCGCGCGAATTCTTTGAACCCCGCATGGAAGATACGTTCCATCCCGGCCGCTCCGGTTCTTCGCAAGTCGATCCGGTTGAAGACCTCGACAAGATCGACTCCCGACCAGAACTGGTCCTCGAACGCATTGGCGGCGCGCGTGGCGCGGCCCAGCACGAAGTACTTGCGGAAGATCATCGTCCACGCGATGAGGGAGGCCAGACCCAGGAGGGCCATGACGAGCTGAACCACGAGGCTCGCGTTCAGCACCAGGGCGAAAAGGGAGAGATCAGTGCTCAAGTTCCAGCTCCTGCTGCAATGAAGAGGGGATGCCGCGAGGCCGGAACGTCTCCATATCGACGCAGCCGACCCTGATCCTGGCATGGCAGAGCAGCTCGCGGCTCACGCTTCGCACGTCCTGCGCCAGCTCGACCGAAGCTCGGCGCAACCCCAGCACCCGGACGTCGACGTCGAGCCGCTCGTCGAATCGGGCGGGGCGCCGGAACTCGACGTTCGCCCGGGCGACGACGAACTGGAGACCGTGGCGAACCCGCAGGCGGGCCTGGTCGCAGCCGAGCGCGCGCAGCCACTCGGTGCGCGCCCGTTCCATGAACTTCAGATAGTTCGCGTAGTACACGATACCGCCCGCATCGGTGTCCTCCCAGTACACGCGCACCGGCCAGACGAACGCATCATCCGGCTGTCGAACGGGCGAGGCGGCGGTCATTGCAGGCATCCCGGCTCAGATGGAGCCTTCGAACAGGTCGGGCTCGGCCGGCGAGTGGCCCGGTGGCGGCTTCAGACCGAAATGCGTCCAGGCGGTTCGGGTCGCCACCCGGCCCCTCGGCGTGCGCATGAGGAATCCCTGCTGGATGAGATAGGGCTCCAGCACGTCCTCGATGGTGTCCCGCTCCTCCCCGATCGCGGCGGCGAGGTTGTCGATGCCCACCGGCCCGCCGTCGAACTTCTCGATGATCGCGAGCAGCAGCTTGCGATCCATCAGGTCGAACCCGTGCACATCGACGTCGAGCAGGTCGAGGGCACGGCTCGCGGTGGTCCCGGTGACCCGCCCGTCCCCCTTCACCTCCGCGTAGTCGCGGACCCTTCGCAGCAGGCGATTCGCGATGCGGGGCGTTCCGCGCGAGCGGGAGGCGATCTCGCCGGCGCCGTCCCCGGTGGCCTCGATGCCCAGGATCGCGGCCGAGCGCGCGACGATGCGCGCGAGATCGGGGATGCGGTAGAACTCCAGCCGCTGCACGATCCCGAACCGGTCGCGCAACGGCGACGTCAGCATCCCGGCGCGCGTCGTCGCGCCGACGAGGGTGAAGGGTGGAAGGTCGAGCTTGATCGACCGTGCGGCCGGACCTTCGCCGATGACGATGTCGAGCTGGTAGTCCTCCATCGCCGGATACAGGATCTCCTCCACGGCGGGGTTCAGCCGGTGCATCTCGTCGATGAAGAGCACGTCGCGCGGCTCCAGGTTGGTGAGCAGCGCCGCGAGATCGCCCGAGCGCTCCAGCACCGGCCCCGCGGTCTGGCGCAGACCGGCCTGCATCTCGTTTGCGACGATGTGGGCCAGGGTGGTCTTGCCGAGGCCCGGCGGTCCGAAGATGAGGAGGTGGTCGAGGGCTTCCCCCCGCCGGCGAGCCGCCTCGACGAAGATCTCCATCTGTTCGAGCACCGCCGGCTGGCCCACGAAATCCGCGAGCCGCTTGGGGCGAATGGCCCGATCGAACGCCTGATCCTCGGCTTTCGCCAGCCCGGTGACGAGACGCTCCTCTTCCGTCGGTCCTGCCGGCGTGGCGGCGCTCGGCAAGGCGCCCGGACCCGGCGCCCCGACCGCCGGAGCAGGCTTGCGGATCGATTGAATCACCGCCGTTCCCGGTCTCGACGCTTCCGGTCACGTCATCGCTTCCATCCTACCGTTCCGAGTGTCGCGCCACCAGAAGACCGAAGCGGGCCGCGACGAGGGCAGGAGCTCATCGCACCATCGACTGGAGTGCGCGCCGCACGATCTCCTCGCAGGCAAGGTCGGCGGTGCCGACCGAGTGTACCCGCCGGCTCGCCTCCGGAGGCTTGAGACCGAGCGCGACCAGGGCGTGTATCGCCTCCGCGACCGGATCGTCTCCGCGCGGCGCCGGCCCGGCCCCGGTCCCGGCGCGCGCGCCGGCCACCCCGGAGATCCCGGCATCGAGCGTGTCGCGCATCTCCATGACGAGCCGTTGCGCCGTCTTCTTGCCGATGCCGGGCATTCGGGAGAGGCTCACGGTGTCGCCTTCGAGCACGCAGCGTGCGAATTCGCGGGCATCCATCCCGGAGAGGATGGCCAGTCCGAGCTTCGCGCCGACGCCGCTCACGCGCAGCAGCCGGCGGAAGACGTCCCGCTCGGCGCGGCGCGCGAATGCATAGAGCTGTTGCGCATCCTCCCGCACGAGGTGGTGCACGTGAAGGGTCACCGGCTCACCGGTGGCGGGAAGGTCGTAGAAGGTCGTCATCGGCGCTTCCATCTCGTAGCCGACACCGCCGGTGTCCACGAGCAGCACGGGAGGGTGCTTCTCGCGAAGGACGCCGTGGATCCAGCCGATCATCGGAAGATTACCGGGGAAGGTTACCGGGCGTCGGCGGCGACGCTCGCGAGCACGCGCCGCGCCGGCGCCGTCCGCATGTGCGCGTGGCAGATGGCCACCGCCAGCGCGTCCGCCTGGTCCGTCTGGGGCGGCTCCCGCAACCCGAGCAGCACCCTGGTCATGTACTGGATCTGCTCCTTCGAAGCATGGCCCTTGCCGGTGACCGCCTGCTTCACCTCGTTCGGCGAGTATTCGTGCACCGGCAGCGAGCGCATGGCGCCGGCGAGGATCGCGACGCCCCGGGCCTGCCCGAGCTTCAGGGCGGACGAGGCGTTCCGGTGCACGAACACCTTCTCGATCACGAACTCATGCGCGGCGTGCGCGTCGATGACCGCCCCCACCCCTTCGAAGATCCGGCGCAGCCGCTCGGCCCAGCCGCCTTCGACGGCGCGTACGAACCCGCTCGCGACATGGACGATGCGCGCCCCCCCGGCATCGATGACGCCGTACCCGGTGGACCGCGACCCCGGATCGACACCGATGATGCGTACCGCGTTCAACCGAGCCCCCGCGGACTCATTCGAGCCCGGCCAGGATCTCGTTCGAGATCTCCGCGTTGGAGTACACCTGCTGCACGTCGTCGAGGTCGTCGAGCATGTCCAGCAACCTGACGATCCGCTGGGCGTGCTCGGCGTCGAGGGAGACGTTCGTGGACGGGCGCATCGTCACTTCCGCCTGCTCCGGCTCGAGCCCCTCGGCCACGATGCCGGCGCGGACGCCGGCGAACTCCTCCGGATCGGTGATCACCTCGATCGAGCCGTCTTCGTTCGCGACCACGTCCTCGGCGCCGGCTTCGAGCGCGGCTTCCATCAGCCGATCCTCGTCGGTGCCGGGAGGGAAGGAGATTTGGCCGACCTTGGAGAACAGATACGCGACCGAGCCGCCGGTGCCGAGGTTGCCCCCGTATTTCGTGAATGCGTAGCGGAGCTCCGCAACCGTCCGGTTGCGATTGTCCGTCACGCAGTCCACCATCACCGCGGTACCGCCCGGCCCGTATCCCTCGTAACGCACCTCTTCGAGGCTGCCGGCGCCGGCTTCGCCCGTCGCGCGCTTGATTGCCCGATCCACGGTGTCCTTGGGCACGTTGCCCGCGAACGCCTTCTCCATCGCGAGCCGGAGCCGGGCGTTGGCGTCGGGGTCGCCGCCGCCTTCGCGCGCGGCGATGGTGATCTCGCGGATGAGCTTGGTGAACAGCTTGCCCCGCTTGGCATCCTGGGCCTTCTTGCGGTGCTGGATGTTCGCCCACTTCGAATGGCCGGCCATGGGGCGGTGCGCTGCGTCGGGCCAGAGCCGGATTCTACCATCATCATGGAGAGCGCCATGGTCGTGCGGACCGTCATCGGAACGGGTCATCCGGTGCTGCGCCGCGTAGCCGAGCCCGTCACCCGGTTCGACACCCTCGGGCTGCGTGTGCTCGTCGAGGATCCGCGGGACACGATACACGCGAGCGGAAGGATCGGCATCGCGGCGCCCCGAATCGCGGCCGCGAAGCGGGTGGCGGTCTTCGATCTCGGTCCATGGGGCGCGATAAACGGCGGCGACGACGGCCTCCTGCTCACGATTGCCCCGGGCGGCACGACCGCCGGCGGCTCCCGTGCCGCACTCGGGAGGCCTCGGTGCGCTCGCGGCGCCTTTGCAGGATCCGCACCGCCACGATGCCGGCCACCATCAGCGCGCCGCCCACTGCGATGCCTGCCGGCCCCACCCCGGTGCGGGCGAAGGTGGCGCGCATCACCCGTGGCTCGGCGACGAGATCTCCCAGATTGAACCGCCAGCGGACGAGCTTCGCGTCGCCCTCACGGCCGGTGGGCTCCCCGTTCGACTCCAGCACCTTCGCCGGGAATCGCACCTCGTAGCTCCACGAATAGTCGGCAAGCACCCGTGCGATGAGCGACGGCAGGAAGGACTTCCCGATCCGCTCCGGGAGACGGGCGCGGATCGTGCGGGTAAGCACTCGCTGACCCGCGGCGTTCTCGGACAGCACAACCGTTCCGAACAGCCCCCGGTACTGCTCGATCCGGTCGATCCCGTTCAGAGCCGCGAGTGACTCGAACGTGAGCACGAGGCGCAGCCAGCGCATGCCTTCCCGGGTCTCGGTGCGTCTCTCGATAATCTGCAAGCCCTGCTGCGCCTGCAATGCGTCGAGCGCGGAGGCGGGATCGTACGTTGCGGATTCGGTGACCTCGGCTGCGCGCAGCAACGCTTCCTCCACCCCGATCGCCATCACCACCGTGCCGGATTCATCGCGTTCGAGCACGAACGATTCGCGGTACTCGACACAGCCACCCAGGGTCAGGATGGTGAGGGCGAGGATGAACGGACGCATGATGCCGCGAAGTCTACCTGCATCGGTGGCCGGGGGGGGGTATCGGGTTGCCTCTGCGCCGAAGCCGGCGCTTCGCAGTGACTTCAACCCCCGCACCGGTCCATCAGATGGACGAACGATCCCATCACGCTGCCGGCTCGAAGGCCCATGTCGCCCAGCGGCTTCCGCTCGGCATCGACGGCCCGGAACAGGGGCTCGGCGGGGGACTGTGCCACCACGGACGCGAAGTGGAACTCGTGGCCCCGAAACCGTGCGCCCTTGCGCCCGAGCACACCGTCTCCTGCCAAGGCCACCTCGCGGTAGCCGAGGTTCAGGCGCGGTGAGGCGAACGACGTCCGCACCGGCAGCAGCCCCGCCATCCGGTGCGAGACGCCGTCGCCGTCGATCAGGCGCTCGCCCAGCACCATGTAGCCACCGCATTCACCGTAGATGACGACCCCACGCACGGCGCAACGCCCGAGCGCCGTCCTGAACCGCTCCGCGGCGGCCAGCCTGCCGGCGTGCAGCTCCGGATACCCGCCGGGGAGGTACACCGCGTCCGCATCCGTGTTCGGCGGCTCGTCGTCGAGTGGCGAGAAGAAGCCGATCTCGCAGCCGGCCCGGCGCCAGGCGTCGAGCACCCACGGATAGCAGAATGCGAACGCATCGTCGCGCGCGACCGCGATGCGCCGGCCGAGCACCGGCAGACCGCCCCCCTCCTCCACCGGCTCGAACCGGGCCGGCCTCGCCGCCGCCAGCAGGGCCTCGGCGTCGACCTCCCGGCCGACCTGCCCGGCCGCCCGGGCGAGAAAACCCTCCAGGTCCGGGTGCTCCCGCGCCTGCACCAGACCGAGATGGCGGCTCGGCAACTCCAGGGAGCCGCTACGGGTAATACAGCCGAAGACCGGGATCCCCAAGGGCTGCATGGCGCGGCGCAGCAGCTCTCCGTGCCGACGGCTTCCGGTGCGGTTGAAGATCACCCCGGCGACCTCGACCCCCGGGTCGTAGCTCACGAAGCCGTGTGCAAGCGCCGCCACCGACGCCGCCATGCCCGAGGCATCGACCACCAGCACCACCGGCCAGCCGGTGCGCCGCGACAGATCGGCGGCGGAGCCGCGGCCGTCCGGCGCTCCGTCGAACAGGCCCATCACCCCTTCCACCACGATGGAGGAGGCATTGCGCTGCAAGTCCGCGATCAGCGCCGACAGGGTCCCGTCCGACATCGCCCAGGTATCGAGGTTGTGGCAGGCGCGTCCGCTGGCCGCGGCGTGGTAGGCCGGATCGATGTAGTCCGGCCCCACCTTGGCGGAGGCGACCGCCACCCCCGCATCGCGCAAGCCCCGCAACAACGCGAGGGTCAGGGTCGTCTTGCCGCTCCCCGAGCCGGGCGCGGCGATGATCACTGCGCGGCTCATGGCCGGGCATTCTGTCTACAATGCCCGATGGCTCGCAAACCGGACGCTCCGCTTCGCCGAGGCTGGACCACCGGCGCCTGCGCGACCGCGGCGACCAAGGCGGCCTTCACCGCACTGCTGACGGGAGAGTTTCCCGATCCGGTGAGGGTGACGTTGCCGAAGGGACAACGGCCCTCGTTCGCGCTGGCCACCGAGAGGCTCGACCGGGACGCGGCGCTGGCCGGGATCGTCAAGGACGCGGGTGACGATCCCGACGTGACCCACCGGGCGTTGATCTGCGCCACGGTCCGCCGCGCCGGCGCGGGCGAGGGGGTGGTCTTTCGGGCCGGCGCCGGGGTCGGGACCGTAACCCTGCCGGGGTTGCCGGTGGCGGTGGGCGAGCCCGCCATCAACCCGGTCCCGAGACGGATGATGCGGGCGGTGGTCGAGGAGGTGGCGGCCACGGCCGGAACCGCCCCCGACGTGGTCGTCGAGATCTCGGTTGCGGACGGCGATCGGCTGGCGCAGAAGACCTGGAACCCGAGGCTGGGCATCGTCGGGGGGATCTCGATCCTCGGCACCACCGGCATCGTGGTCCCCTATTCATGCTCGGCCTGGATCCACTCCATTCATCGCGGCATCGACGTTGCCGTCGCCGCCGGCTACCCGCACGTTGCGGGCTGTACCGGCTCCACCTCCGAGCACGCGGTCCAAAGGCTGTACGACCTGCCCGAGACCGCGATGCTCGACATGGGAGACTTTGCCGGCGGCCTGCTCAAGTACCTGCGTCGCCGCCCGGTGCCGCGGCTGACCATCGGCGGCGGCTTCGGCAAGCTCTCGAAGCTCGCGATGGGCCACATGGACCTCCACTCCGGACGCAGCCGGGTGGACATGGCGCAACTGGCCGCATGGGCGCGCAGCCTCGGCGGCACGCCGGCTCTCGCGGGCAAGGTGGAAGCCGCCAATACGGCGCACCAGGTCTTGCAGATTGCGGGCGAAGCCGGCCTGCCGCTGGCCGCCAGGGTGGCGCAGGAAGCCCGGTCCCGGGCGCTTTCGATGCTGGACGGCGAGACCCGGGTGGAGGTCGTCGTCTTCGATCGGCAGGGTGGATTGGCGGGACGGTCGGAAGGGTTTTGAGGCTCAGGGTCCTCATACTCGGCGGCACCGGCGAGGCCGCGGATCTCGCGCGGCGGCTGGAGCACCGGGCGGAGTTCGAGGTGGTCACCTCGCTGGCCGGCCGAACCCGCCGCCCCGCGGCGGTTGCGGGCCGGGTGCGCACCGGCGGCTTCGGCGGAGCCGAGGGACTGCGCACCTACCTCGATGCCGAAGGGGTGGACGCGGTCGTCGATGCGACCCATCCCTACGCCGCGAACATCTCGCGTCACGCGGCCCGGGCGTGCGACGTGCTCGGCGTCCGGCGGGTCCAGCTCCGAAGGCCCGCCTGGACCCCGGTCGATGGCGATCGGTGGGTCGAGGCGGCCAGTCTCGGCGCAGCCGCCGAGGCGGTCGCGAACGCGCCGGTGTCGGAGGCAGGCTGCGTCTTTCTCTCCACGGGCGCCGGAAGTCTTCACGTCTTCGGCCACCTGCGGGCGATCAGGTTTCTGGTTCGACTGGTCGAGGCGCCGCAAACGCCCCTGCCGCTGGCGAGGTTCGAGCTGGTCGTTGGCCGCGGACCCTTCGCGGCCGGCTCGGAGCGGACCCTGTTTCTCGACCGCGGCGTCGAGCTGCTGGTCAGCAGGAACAGCGGCGGCGCCGCCACCTATCCGAAGCTGGTCGCCGCACGTGAGCTGCGGATCCCGGTGATCATGATCAAGCGGCCCGACCCGGAGACCGGGCCGCGGGTCGAGAACGCGGAAGAGGCGTTCCGCTGGCTGATGGGGGACGTGTAGCCCGATCCGGAATCCTCATGGGGCGGCGGGCTCACCGGCGTCGATTTCCCGGTCGGGCTGGAGCTCGCGCTCCCCGCGCTCGACGTGGACCACGAGTGAACCGCCCCGGGAATCCCGGAGGGTGATTGGCTTGGGTCAGGCGGCCATCGCCGACTCATGCAGTTGATGGGAGTCGTGTGCCTCGAAGGCAGCCGGAGGCACACGGCCGAGGGGTCCGAACTGGAGTGGAGGATCCGCCGGCCGGCTCGCTGACGAGCCGGGTGTCGCCATGCGCCGCGCGATGAGGCGCGCAGTGTGGCGGCTTCGGCTCGACCGTCGCCGGGCCGAGGCGGGAGCCGCGGTGCCGGACGACCTCATACGGAATCGCCAGGCGTCCGCGCCGGCGGTCGCCGCTCGCATTGACGCCTCCTCGCCGACTCCCGACAATCGCGCCGAAGAACAGGTGCCGGAGCGTTCCCGACGGGGCGGTGGAGCCGCGGCCGGGACGAGCCGCCGCCCCGCCCGAGGAGCCCGGCCAAGTGAACCGTTCGCCCCGAGAGATGATCGAGACCCTGGTCGGCTTTCCCACCGTCTCGCGCGATTCCAACCTCGATCTGATCCACTTCGTGCGCGACCACCTCGCCGGGTGTGGCGTGGAATCGCGCCTGGTACCGAACGAGGACGCCACCAAGGCGAACCTCTACGCCACCGTCGGACCGTGCGCCGAGGGCGGGGTCGTGCTCTCCGGGCACACCGACGTGGTGCCCATCGACGGGCAGCCGTGGGACACCGACCCCTTCGAGGTCGTCGAGCGCAACGGCCGCCTCTACGGGCGGGGCACCGCGGACATGAAGAGCTTTTCCGCGATCGCGCTGGCTCTGGTCCCCGACATGCTTGCGCGCGGTCTGAAGCGCCCGATCCACCTCGCCCTCTCCTACGACGAGGAGGTGGGCTGCCTCGGTGCACCCGCGATGATCGCGAGGATCGCGGCCGAGGTGCCGCGGCCGGCCGCGGTCATCGTGGGCGAGCCCACGTCGATGAAGGTGATGACCGCGCACAAGGGCATCACGGTGATGGAGACCGTGGTCACCGGCTACGAGGCGCATTCGAGCCAGACCCATCGAGGGGTGAGCGCGGTGATGGCCGCGGCGCGGCTCGTCTCGAAGCTCGACGAGATGGCGCGGGCCGAGTCCGCCAACCGCTCGACGCTGCCTTTCGAGCCGCCGTTCACCACCATCCACGTCGGGGTCATCGAGGGCGGCACCGCTGCGAACATCATCAGCCGCCGGTGCCGTTTCGTCTGGGACGTCCGGCACATCCCCGAAGACGATCCGATGATCCACGTGGGTCGCTTCAACGCCTGGTGCGAATCCGAGGTGCTCCCCGAGATGCGGAGCGTCGCGCCGCAGGCGAGCATCGAAACCCGGATGCTCAACGAGGCGCCCGCCCTGGGACCCGAGGAGGCCGGAGAAGCCGAGCGGATCGCCCGCGCGATCACCGGCGACAACGCCGTCCACGCCGCGGCCTACGCGGCGGAGGCGGGACAGTTCCAGCAGGCGGGCTTCTCGACCGTCATCTGCGGCCCGGGCTCCATCGACCAGGCCCACCAGCCGAACGAGTACATCGAGCTCGACCAGATCGAGCAGTGCGAACGCTTCCTGCGCGGCCTCATGGACGACCTCTCACGCTGACCGGCCATCCTCGCCGGTCGAATCGACGATCCACCCGGACCGCTTGCCGCCTGCGATGCGTATCGGGTGTGTGCGCGGCAATCGCCGTGGAGGACCCGGAGCGACGCGCACGGCCATGACGGCCCAACCGGCGCCGGGGGGCGGCCTGCTCGCGCTGCCCGTCGTTGCTTGACCCTTCGGCCCGTGGCCGATTTAATACGCCGCCCCCGGAGGTTCTCGCCCGGCTCCCGCAACCGGCCAGGTAGCTCAGTTGGTAGAGCAGCGGACTGAAAATCCGCGTGTCGGTGGTTCGATTCCGCCCCTGGCCACCATCCGGATTCCCTGAGCCGGATTCCCTGGCCAGACCCCTTGGCTTTTCCAGCCTTTCCCGTCCAATCTGCCGTGGCGAAGGTCAAGGCTTCCGGCGCCGCGCCGGCTCTCGGGCTCGCCTTCGAGTGTCTGGTACCAACCGCGTCCGGGCATCGCCCACCCCGAGCAATGACCGACGCCACGGGAAGGAGCGGCATTGCCCCCTCGTGCCGCCGGACAGGTGACGGCTGAGGCTCACCGGTGCGCCGCCGAGGGCGGGACGTCGGGCGCATCGAGCCGCGGCACTTCCCAGGGTGGGCTGGCGGCGGAGGAAGCAACGCGCTCGGGGATCTCGCAGCGGCGGCCCGTGGTCGGGCGGTCGGTCGCGATGTTGCAACTCTCTACCGCCGCGGCTTCGGCTTCTTCGCGGGTCGCGCCCAGAGCGGCGGTGAGGAAGCACTCCGGTTCGGTGTCCGATCCGCCGTAGGCGAGTGCTCCGCACTGGTGGATGAGCTGACCGGCCGCACAGTCGAGGGTGCCCTCTCCCAGACACTGCGCCAGAGCGCGGTTGTAGGCGGTGACGGACTCCGGCTCGTCCACTGCGAAGAACCAGGCGACCGATTCGGTGCTGCAACTCTGGTCGCGGAAGCCGTAGGCGATTGCGCCCCAGGTGCCCGGGGCAGTACAAGCCGATGCCCGTTCGGCGGGCAGCGGCGTGTTCGTGAGGGTCTGGATGCCGGTGCCCAAGCTCGCCAGGGACTCGCCGATCCGGCTCCACACCCCGGCCCGGAAGTCGAGCGCCGAGTCGAGCGCCAAGCGCCACCATCCTTCCCCATCGCCCAGCCCGACGGGGAACGCATCGCCGTCGCCGGTTTCGAGCTCCGAGGCGGTCAGGTTCACCGACTGGCGCGGCTGAAGAAACAGCGTGCGGGGGCCGTGCTCCTTGCCGGCGTCGTCCCACCCCGTGATCCGGACGTGGCCCTCGCGGTCCGAGTCGTTGGTGATCCGCAGCAGCGCCCGGAACCCGGCCGTCTCGTGCCGCGCCTCGGGCATCAACGGGAACAGCCACCGCGTGCTCGTCGCCGAGACGGCCCACGCCGGCGTTTCCCAATAGGCGAGGTCTTCGTCGGCCGCGACCGCGACGGACGCGGCGCAAAGCGCAACGGTCAGGAAGGTGAGTCCGAGTGTGCCGGCCCTCATGGCGCCCTCCGTCAGCGGGTCGAGAGACACCCGCATCGCATACAGCCGGATACGGACGGAAGCCCGCATCGCGCGATAGCTTACATCGTCCGGGGACGTGCAGCATAGTCCGGGACGCGAAGGGTGATCGACGGGATGATGCTCCGTCGGCACTCCGAAAATCATCAACTCTTCATGGAGTTATCGCAGTCATGGTGCGGCCTGGATCCGCGTGTCGGTGGTTCGATTCAGCCTCTGGCCGCCATCCCGTCATCGTTTCCGACGGTCCGGCTGTCGAAGGGACCCGCACTCCGTGCGTGCGGGTGATCAAGTACGGCTGCGCCCTTCGGTCATGCGAATGGGCGTCCGGGGTGGTCCGGTCTCCGGCTCGACCGCAAGACCCTCCACCGGGCCGGCATCGATCAATCAATCGTCCGGCGGTTGATCCCTCGCCGTCGCCGGTGCACGCTCTCACCATCCCCGAAACCGGGAGTACCGCACCCATGCAGGCACGTGCCGTTTCCGACGCCCACCGGATGCTGCTCGGCGGCGGGCGGGTCGACAGCGCCTCCGGCGAGACCATCCCCGTCCTGAACCCCGCGAACCGGAGCATCTTCGCCCATGTGCCGCGCGCCGGCGCCGAGGACGTGGATCGGGCGGTGAAGGCCGCGGCCGAGGCGTTCGCGAGCTGGCGCGACGCGCCTCCGCGCGAACGCGGCCGGATGCTGCTCCGGATCGCGGATTCCGTCGAGGCGAAGACCGAGGATCTCGCGCGCATCGTCGCCACCGAGACCGGCAACGCATTGCGCACCCAGGCGCGGCCGGAGGCGGGATTGACGGCCGACGTCTTCCGCTACTTCGGCGGCCTCGCGAGCGAACTCAAGGGCGAGACCCTGCCGCTCGGCGAGCATCTGCTGAGCTATACGAGGCGCGAGCCCATCGGGGTGGTCGGGGCGATCATTCCGTGGAATGCTCCGGTGCTGCTCGCGGCGCTCAAGATCGCCCCGGCCCTGTGCACCGGCAACACGGTGGTGCTGAAGGCGGCGGAGGACGCGCCGCTGGGGGTGCTCATGCTCGCCGGAATGTGCCAGGAGCATCTGCCGCCGTCGGTGCTCAACGTCCTGACCGGCTACGGTGAAGACTGCGGCGCCGCGCTCGGCGCCCACCCCGGGGTACGCAAGCTGTCCTTCACCGGCTCCACCGAGGTCGGGAAGCTCATCATGGAGCAGGCGGCCCGGCGCATCGTGCCGGTGTCGCTGGAGCTCGGGGGCAAGAGCCCGTCGATCGTGTTCCCGGACGCGAACGAGGACTGGGCGGTCGAGGGCATCATCGCGGCGATGCGCTTCACCCGGCAGAGCCAGTCGTGTACCGCCGGCTCGCGCCTCTTCCTGCACGCCGGCATCTTCGACGAGTTCCTGGACAAGCTCGTCGCCCGCACCTCGAAGCTCAGGCTCGGCGATCCGCTGGACGAATCCACCGACATGGGCGCCATTATCAACGAGAAGCAGTTCACGAAGGTGTGCGGCTACGTGGAGGAAGGGCTCGGGCGCCCGGATGCGCGTCTCGCCATGGGCGGACTGCCGCCCGGGACCGGTCCGCTGAGCGAAGGGTTCTTCGCCCTCCCCACCATCTTCGCCGACGCCTCGAACGACTGGCGCCTCGCCCGCGAGGAGATCTTCGGCCCCGTGCTGGTGGCCATCCGCTGGGAGGACGTCGATGACGCAATCCGCATGGCGAACGACAGCCACTACGGGCTCGCGGCGTTCGTATGGTCCCGCGACGTCGGACAGGCGTTGCGCACCGCGCACCGGGTGGAGGCCGGCTGGGTGCAGATCAACCAGGGCGCGGGCCAGGTGCTCGGCCAGTCCTACGGAGGCGTCAAGCAGAGCGGGATCGGGCGCGAGTTCTCCCTGGAGGGCATGCTCGACGGCTTCACCCAGAAGAAGAGCGTGACCGTGAATCTGGGACTGCCCGCACCCTGAGCGCCGCAAAGGCGATGGCCGCCTGACTCGAGCCAATCACCCTCCGGGATTCCCGGGGCGGTTCATTGGTCCGGCGGGCCGTCTTCGTTGGACAACGCTCCATCCCAACGCGGAGTACCGCCGCTCCACGGCCCGCGCCCCCGAACGTGAACGCCGCCACCGACCGATCGTCATCGGGCTCCGCGCTCTCCGCGCCGCCGGCGTGCCCCGGTCCCGCCGCGTGGGCGCTCTTCCTCGACTTCGACGGCACGCTGATCGATCTCGCAGCCACTCCGGACACGGTGGTGGTCCCGTCCCGGCTGCGTCCGGTGCTCGCCGCGTGCGCCGGAGCGTTCGGCGGCGCGGTTGCGCTCGTGAGCGGCCGGCCGATCGCGGCGCTCGACGCCCTGCTCGATCCGCTGAGGCTACCCGCCGCCGGCCTGCACGGGCTCGAACGGCGCCTGCCGGACGGAACCGTCGAGCACGCCGCCCATCGCGGCCCGGGACTCCCCGGGCTTCGCGCCCGGCTCGAAGCGCTCGTGCTCGAGGATGGGCGGCTGCTCCTCGAAGACAAGGAGTCCTCCCTCGCGTTGCACTTTCGCCGCGCGCCGGAGCGCGAGCGGGCGATGCGCGCGCTCGTCGCGGACGCGGCGCCACGCCATGATGGATACGAGGTCCTGCACGGGAAGATGGTGGTCGAGGTCAAGCCCGCGCACGCCAACAAGGGCGACGCCATCGCGCGTTACCTGGAGACGCCGCCCTTCGCCGGACGCCGGCCGGTCTTCGCGGGCGACGACGTCACCGACGAAGACGGGTTCGATGCCGTGAACCGCCTCGGCGGCATCAGCGTCAAGGTAGGCGCAGGCGAGAGCCGGGCGGCCTGCCGGGTGCCGGACGCCGATGCGCTGCTCGACTGGCTGGCGGCGGTTGCCGGAGGTCCTGCCGCTGATTGAACGTCCTTTCGGTACGGAGATCCCCGATGGCCGCGGAACGAAAGAGTGGCGTGGATCCGGCAGATGGCCCCGGCAGATGGTCGTTGCACGAAGAGATGCTTCAGTCATCCGGTTCGGGCGGCCCAATCGCGCTCCGTCTCTTCGAAGTCCTCCCCCGTCCCCGGGCGCGCTCGCAAGGCGTTGACCTGCTCGACCAACCGCGCGAGTCTCCACTTCCGGGCCGGGCCACCCGCCACGTTCCGCACCGGCGCCACGGAGGCGGCGCCGATCCCGTTTGCGGATTTATGCTGCATAATTCCCCGCAAGGCGCGGCACGTACGCACAGGCCGTGTGGTCCGCCGACATCGGCGCCACACCGCCACACCAACGGCAACCCTCCTGACGGCAACCCTTGATTCGGGCCGCCATTCGAGACGGACGGAACCATGAGACACGTCATCATCGGTGCGGGACCGGCCGGCGTCGTGGCGGCGGAGACGCTGCGCCGGGTCGATCCTTCGAGCGACATCTTCATGCTCGGCGACGAGCCGGAGCCGCCGTACTCGCGCATGGCGATCCCCTACCTCCTCGCCGGGAACGTCGGAGAGTCCGGGACGCACCTGCGCCACGGCGAGGCGCACTTCGAGCAGCTCGCGATCGACCTGCGGCAGGACCGGGTGCGCCGCGTCGATCCCGCGAACCGGATCGCAATACTGAACAACGGCCACGAGATCGCCTACGACCGGCTGCTGATCGCCACCGGCGCCCATGCGGTCAAGCCGCCGGTCGAGGGGATGGATTCGGAAGGCGTCGAGAACTGCTGGACGCTGGCCGATGCGCGCCGGATCCTCGCCGGCGCGAGGCCGGGCAGCCGCGTCGTGCTGATGGGCGCGGGCTTCATCGGCTGCATCGTGCTGGAAGCGCTGGCCGCACGCGGGGTCGATCTCGTGGTGGTGGAGATGGCGGATCGGATGCTGCCGCGCATGATGGACGAGACCGGGGGCGCGATGATTGCGCGCTGGTGCGAGTCGAAGGGGGTCTCCGTGCGCACCGCGACGCGGGTGGCCGGCATCGCGCGCCGCAACGGCAGCCTGGCGCTGGCGACCGATTCGGGCGATCCGATCGATGCCGACCTCGTCGTATGCGCCACCGGGGTCGCGCCGAACGTCGACTTCCTCGACAGCGCCGGCGGTGCCGCTGGCGTCGGCATCGAGTGCGATGCGGGCATTCTCGTCGATCACCGGCTCCGCACCAGCGTGAGGGACGTCTACGCAGCGGGCGACGTGGCCCAAGGCCCGGACTTCTCCACGGGCCGGCAGGAGGTGCACGCCATCCAGCCCACCGCGGTCGAGCACGGGCGCATCGCCGCCCTCAACATGGCCGGGGCCGAGACGCCCTTCCGCGGCAGCCTGTCGATGAACGTGCTGAACACCCTCGGCCTCGTGTCCAGCTCTTTCGGCTTGTGGATGGGGGTCGAGGGGGGCGAGCGCTCCGTCGCCGCCGACGAAGCGCGCTCGCGCTACCTCAGGCTGGAGTTCGAGGAAGACCGCATCGTCGGCGCCCTCGCCCTCGGACTGACGCAGCACGTCGGGGTGCTGCGCGGCCTGATCCAGACCCGGGTGCGCCTCGGGGCATGGGCGGAGAAGCTGCGCGCCGACCCCACCCTGGTGATGAACGCCTACCTGGAATGCACCCAGGGGAGCGTGCAGTGAAAGGGCGGGCCGGCTGTCCGGAACGTACTCGAAAGGGGATGTACCTTGGGGGATGCGCAATGAAGGTGTCCGGCTCGGCGTGCACGCCGTCAGCCGTCACGCACGCTCCCTCGTCCGTGAAGCCTTCGACACGACGGCGGAGGGTCGTTCGCCGGCCGGCCTCCGGCCCTGCCGGGATGGGGAGGCCACAGTGAAGGTGCGCGTTACCGCAGCGGGGCTGCTGGAGGAATACCTCCCGGCGGACTCGGACGGCGAGATGGATGTGGATATCCCCGACATGCCCGACACATCCTCTGCACCGACCCTGCTCACCGTGATGCGTGAAGCCGGCATCCCCGAGAACGCCGCCCCGCTCATATCGCTCAACGGCGTCGTCGTGCCGCGCAGCCAGCACGCTACCCGCACCGTTTCCGATGGGGACGCCGTGCGCTTCATGCCGAACCTGAAGGGGGGGTGAGCGGCGTCGCGTCATGCCGAATCTGAAGCGGAGTAAGCGGCGTTGCGCTCGGCCGATTGACGTCTGAAAAGCCCGGCGGCGGCGCGGGAAAGACGCGGAGGAGGGGACATGTTCGACGCAATTCGGAAGGAGATCGCCGAAGAGTATGCGCAGCCGCACGACAAGCCCTGGATTGTCGGCTTCTCGGGCGGCAAGGACAGCACGTTGGTGGCGCATCTCGTGGTGGAACACCTGCTTTCGATTCCGCGCAGCGACCGCACCCGCACCGTCCATATCGTCGCCAACGATACGCTCATCGAGAGCCCGCTGGTCATCGGCCACATCAAGGCTGGGAGACCGGCCGGAACGAGGGGAACAGGAATCTCGACCGTTTCACCGCCGATCTGTCCGCAAGGATAGACGGGTTGGAGCCCCCGTTGCACGAGAGTCGCCGCGATGCAGTGGTCGCGGCGGCGAAGGAAGCTTGGGCGGCACTGTGGCATCCTCCGCCCGACGGCTGCGCCGATGGCTATCTCCACCCGGCCTTGACCGGTACGACACGTGCCGGAGTCATCGATCGTCTCGAAGCAGTCGGACGCCACTCGGCGTCGGAAGTTTCCGGGTATGTCGATCGTTTCAATGCGGCAGTTGCGACGGCGGAGGCAAAGAAACGGGAACGCCTCGAACTCGAACGGGTCGCACCGGAGATCGACGAACAGGCCGACGGCTCAGGGGGTTGATGGAACAATCCGGACGATGCAAGGAGCAGCGAGACGCGGCGCAGCGCGAGATCGACGCCGCTACGGCGGAGCTCGGCGATCGACGGGCTGAATTGGCCCGATACGTCTCTCGTCTTGATACGCATTCCCCTGCTCTCACCTATGCGGCGAGGGCCGACGCTTACATCAAATTGATCGGCGATCTCCTTGATGATGTGGTTCCGCACGAGGTCCGCGAGGTCGCCGATGAAATGACCAGTGCGTGGAAGGCGATGGCCCATATGTCGGATCGTGTGGAGCGTATCGACATCACGCCGGAGTGCGAGGTGAGAATGCTCACCGCCGACGGCTCCGACCTTCACCGGATCGACAAATCGGCCGGCGCAAGCCAGGTCTTTACCCAGGCATTGATTACGGCGATCACGAAGGTCAGCGGCAGGACCTTTCCCTTCGTCGTCGACACACCACTGGCCCGCCTGAGCCGCGCCCAGCGTATCGGTGTGCTCAAGACGTTCACGGACCGTCCGGGGAGGTGATCCTCCTATCGACCTTAGAGATCCCCTCATGTTTTACATAAAGAATCATCTTTAATATATTGATCTTATGTTTATCTGTCTATTTCACACAAGATGAATTTGTAAAACGCTAATTTCGGGATCAGAATCGGGTCTCCGAATCGCCCGGAGGCGCACGATGAAACTGAAACAGATGGTGGGGCATGACGAGATAATGAAATTTGTTGCAGGCTTGTATAACGGAAACCTGCACGCCAAGCGAGCTCTGTCGCTGGCCAATGCGACACTGGGAGTGCTTGCCAGTGCGTCGCTGGCGGTGCATGCGATTGGCCAGGGATTGGCCCAGGCGATGGGCACGCTGAGCAAGCATGGGATTAAGCAGGTCGATCGGCTACTGAGCAACGAAGGGATCGATGTCGGGACGTTCTTCGGTCATTGGGTTGGCCATGTCATCGCAGCCCGGTCGGAAGTCGTGGTGGCGCTGGATTGGACGAGTTTCGCACGTGATGGGCATGAAACCATCGTGCTGTCGATGCTGACGGGACATGGGCGGGCGACACCGCTGTTGTGGAAGACGGTGCGTGCATCGCAGCTCAAGGGCCATCAGAAGCGCCATGAGAACGAGTTGCTGCATCGGCTGCGAGAAGTGGTGCCTGAAGGGGTGAAGGTGACGGTGGTGGCGGATCGTGGGTTTGGGGATTGTGCGTTGTTTCAGTACTTGGTGCAGGAGTTGAGCTTCGAGTACATGATCCGGATCCAGGGCAACATCCTTGTCACGGACGCGAAGGGGGAGCGTCGGCGGGCGTCGCAGTGGGTCGGAAAGGGTGGCCGTTCGCGCACGTTGCGGGGGGCTCGTGTGAGGGGAGGCAAGGGGGTGGAAGTGGGCACGGTGGTCTGCGTGCAGGACCGTGAGATGAAGCAGCCCTGGTGCCTGGTGGCCAGTGAGCGCAAGATTGGCCCGCGCACGCTGATTCGCTACTACGCCAAGCGCTGGGGGATTGAGACGAGCTTTCGCGACATCAAGGACATGCGTTTCGGGATGGGGATGTCGGCGATGCGGGTATCGAGTCCGCAACGTCGGGACCGGATGCTGCTGCTCAGTGCGTTGGCGATTGGGTTGTTGACCTTGCTGGGCGCGGCAGGGGAGAGCTTGGGTTATGACCGGTGGTTGCGGGCGAACACGGTGAAGTACCGCACGCATTCGTTGTTCCGGCAGGGGTTGATGCTGTATGAGCACATTCCGAACTGGCCGGAGTATCGTTTGCGTCCTCTGATGGAGAGGTTTGCACAAGTGTTGATGGAGCAGCGCGTTTATAGAGAGGTATTCTCTGTAATATGAAATTTGAAATGAGGGGATATATGAGGTGCGGGGTGTATAGTAGCCTCCTCGTATCTTCTGCGAAGTAGGCGCCTCCTTGTTCGTCTTGAACGCCTGCATGTAAACGCATACCTTCGATGCTCGGGCGGGTCCGGCGAATGCACTGCATTCCCCGTCAACCCTTCTCCCGCGCTTCGAGCCCGCGGTACACCAGATGGATGCACTCCAGCACGCACGTTGCGGCGAGGAATCCGCTCATGCCGGAGGTGTCGTGCAACGGGCTCAGGGTGTTGACGTCGGTGACCACGACGTCGAGCCCCGCGAGCCCCTGCAGCAGCGAGAGGCCCTCGCGCGCCGACACCCCGCCCCAGGTCGGGGTGAAGACGCCGGGGGCGCACGAGGGGTCGAAGAAGTCCATGTCCCAGCACAGGTACACCGGGCGGCCGGCGAGGCGGTCATGGACGTGCGCCAACAGCCGATCGACGCCCATGCGGTCGATCTCGGCGCCGGTGACGAGCCCGAAGCCCTTGTCGCGGGTGTGCTCGAACACCGTGCCGTCGGTCACGGTGCCGCGCGGCCCGACGTGCAGCGAGCGGGCGGCGTCGACGAGCCCTTCCTCCGCGGCCCGGGTAAAGGTGGTGGAGGGGTTGTAGTCCTTGTAGTTCGATCCGGCCGTGGCCCCGGCGGGGCCGTCGGCGTAGGTGTCGGTGTGCGCGTCGAAGTGCAGCACCACCAGCTCCGGATGCCGTCGGTGCGCGGCGCGAAGCTGCGGCAGGGTCACCGCGCCGTCGCCGCCGAAGGT
This sequence comes from Gammaproteobacteria bacterium, assembly GCA_965204915.1. Lineage (GTDB taxonomy): Bacteria > Pseudomonadota > Gammaproteobacteria > HK1 > HK1 > HK1. Next base: position 3,825,148 of record OZ242023.1, read on the forward strand.
GATCGGAACGGCGCCGGCGTCGAAGAGCGCGTCGAGTGCCGCCTCGATGCGGCGATAGCTCTCGACGACGTCGCCGAGCACCACGTTCACGTCGCCGCAGTCGACCACTCCGAGCTCTTCGAGCAGGTTCACCTGCCACAGCGGCGGCTGGTAGGGCCGCACCAGCGACGACTGGCGCCGGATCTCGGCCGGACCGAGGCGGGCGCCGAGGCGGACCGGATGCAGTCCGCAGTCGAACGGAATTCCGAGGACCGCGGCCTTCGCATGGGAGAGGTCGCGTGAGGCAGGTACGCCCATGAACGTGCCGACGTCCTTGAACAGGGGGGCGTCGAAGCGTGGGTCCTCGATGTCGTGGTTCGTCATGAGCAGGCCTCGTGCGAAGCAGCTCCGGGTTCGCTTCCCGTTCGAAACATCATGACACAATCGGTATTGACGGATTCGGCTCGACCGCCCACGCGCCTTCGGTTCCACCGGTCAGCCGCGCTTCGCCCGCACCTGCACCAGGAGCAACAGCGGCAGCGTCGCGAAGCATACCGCCGCGTACAGCAGGAAGGCGTTCCCGTATCCGACCATCAACGCCTGCCGGTCGGCCTCGGAGGCGAGCCTGGCCATCCCGAGGGGGCCGTCGAGCGTCCAGGCGCCGGTGACGAACGGGAACCGGAGCATCTCGTTGAACGGAGTGAGCGGCTCGACCAGCCCCGCGTAGCTGATCTTCGCGGTGCGGACCACGACCATGAAGCTCACCGAGATGAAGATGCTCGACCCGAAGTTCCGCAGGAGATGGAAGATCGAGGCGCCGTCGGGAAGCCACCTGGAGGGCAGGGTGGCGAAGGCGACGATGGTGAGCGGCACCCACATCATTCCGCTCCCGATCCCCTGGACGACGCCGGCGATCGCGATCTGCGACGGCGGTACGTTGAACTCGAACGTGGCCATCATCGCCCCGCTGGCGCCGGTGAGCACGATGCCGATGCCCAGGCTGATCCTCGGGTCGATGCCGCCCATCCGGCTCGCGAGGAAGAACCCGACCACCATCCCGACCCCCCGCATCCCGAGCAGCGTCCCGATCAGTGAATCTGGATACCCCTTCAGGCCCTGCAGCATCGGCGGCAGCAGGGTGATCGGGGTGAAGTTCAACATGCCGTACACCAGCACCAGCACCAGCCCGAGGACGTAGTTGCGGTCGGTGAACAGCGCAACGTTGAGGAACGGCGCCCTGGCGGTCGCGGTGTGGGCGGCGAACACGTAGAAGGAGAGCGCCGCCACGCAGACGTAGAGGACGAGTTCCCCGGATTCCAGCCAGCCGAGCCGCTCGCCGCGGTCGACGATGAGCTGCAGGCAGACGATCGCGATCGACAGGGTGAGGAAGCCGGTCCAGTCCAGGCGCACCGACTCGTCCCTCCCGCCCTCGCGCACGAAGGCGAGGGAGAGGAAGAACGCCGCGAAGCACAGTGGAATGATGAGGTAGAAGATCCATCGCCAATCGTAGGCCTCGGCGAGGTAGCCGCCGAGGGCGGGCGCGACGGCGGGGCCGATCACCACCGCCATCCCGAACAGGCCCTGCGCCATCGCGCGGTCGCGGCCGGGGTATGCGGCGAGCAGTATCGCTTGCGACAGGGGCACGATGGGGGCGCCGAAGATGCCCTGGCCCACCCGCCAGACGAGTAGGGATTCCAGCGTGGTGGCGACCGCGCAGAGCAGCGAGGTGACCGCGAACCCCGCCACCGCGCCGAGCATCAGCCGGCGCTGTCCGAGCCTGGCCACCAGCCAGCCCGTCATCGGCGTGGCCACCGCGGTCGCCACGACGTTCAGGGTGACCACCCATGCGATCTGGTCCGGGGTCGCCGAGAGCGCTCCCTGGAGCTGCGGGAGGGCGACGTTGACGATCGTCACGGTGGCCGCGTACAGCATGGTGCAGGTCGACACCGTCACCAGAATGAACGCCTTCCGGAGCGCTGAGAGCTCGGCGACGGCGAAGCTCTCGTGCGTGGTCGTGGTCATGGATGGGCGGGTGCGGCGAGAGGCGGTGCGACCGGATCCGGCCGTGAGGAGACGGCGGAACGAGGATACCGTGTCCGCGGCAGGGGCAGGGCATTTCGCGCCGGCCGAGCGCCGGCCGGAAATCGGACACGCCGGGCGAAGGATCGGCGTCTCCCGGGAGCGTGTACGCCTCACCCGCAGGCGGATCGCAGGCCCGCAACAGCCGATTGATGCGGGCGGGATGCCCGCGTCCGTCAGGACGCGTCGCTCCCAGGGCGTCCATCGCCCCGATCCGGCTGAACCGCGGGTGCATGCGCAAACCGATCCCGTAGCGAGAAACGATCCATCGGCCGGGATGGACGATGGTGGTGGAAGACTGCATGTAGGAGATATAACATAACATTTCCGAATCAGTCCGCCGGCCTCGTCCGGCCTGTTGGAGAGGAGAACATCCCGTGGAATTCATTTGGAGACTGGATGCTGCACGCTGGATCCGGCCCGCGCTCGTCGTCGTTCCCGTCCTCGTGGCGAGCGCCACGTTCGCGGCCTCGGAGGGCGAGCACCGGGAGCATGAGGCGCATGAGCATGGACACGGAGCGCTCGACATCGCCGTCGAAGGCGAGGAGCTGGTGGTCGAGTTCCGGATCCCCGCCGTGAACGTAGTCGGCTTCGAGCACGCGCCGGGCACCGATGCGGAACGGGAGGCGGTGCGGCAGGCGATCGCACGGTTCGCGGATCCGACCGCGGTGGTCGTCCCCCCGCCGGATGCGGAGTGCGAGCCCGAGCGGGCGGAAGCCGACTTCCGGGGCATGGATCATGAAGGCTCCCATGAGCAGCACGAAGAAGACGGGCACGAACACGAGCACGAGCATGGAGAAGACGGATCCGCCCGGGAAAAGGACGAGGATGAGGACCACGACCACGACCACGACGAGCATCGTGACGACGAGCACGAATCCGGGGAGTCCGGCGCGGAAGCGCATTCGGAGCTGCATGCGACGTACCATTTCCACTGCCACGCGCCGGAGCGGCTCGATCGGCTCCAGGTACGCGTGTTCGAGCTTCTGCGCGATGCCGAGGAGATCGAGGTACGGGTGGTGACGCCGGCCCTGCAGAAGGCGACCGAGCTGCACCCTGGCGACACGGTCGTCGATCTCTCGCGCTGACGGCCGGCGCGGCGACGGTGGGATGCGGATCGACGGAAAGAACGGGTACGTGCGCACCGGGCGGGCTGACGGCCAAGGCGTCGTGGCGAGGATGGAGGCGGCTGGCGGGATGGAGGAGCGGCCACGGTAGCGCAGCCCGGAGAGATCGGAGGGCGATATGGCGGCGGTTGGCGGGATGAAGGGAGCCGCGGTCGATACCGTGTCGGCGATGAGGCAGCCATGCCCGATACCGCCGTGGTGAAAGGAGCGGCTGTCCCCGGCCCCGCCGGGATGGAGGAGGTGGCTACGGCTGGGACGGACGCGGCCGGGGAAGTGCCCGCGCCCGGCCCCGCCGCGGCCGGGGAGACGGCTGCGCCCGGCGCCGCCGTAGCGAAGGAGGCGGCCACGGCCGGGCCGGCCACCGTCGAGGTCGACGGGATCCGGTTCGCCTGGAAAGCCGGCGAACGCGACGTGCTCGACGTCGCGCGCTTCGAGGTCGCGGCCGGGGAGCGGGTGTTCATCGAAGGACCGAGCGGCAGCGGCAAGAGCACCCTGCTCGGCCTGCTCGGCGGGGTGGCGAGCCCGCGGGAGGGGACGATCCGGATCCTCGGGACCGAGCTCTCGTCGATGCCGGCGCGGCGCCGCGACCGCTTTCGCGCCGACCACTTAGGCTTCGTCTTCCAGATGTTCAACCTGGTGCCCTACCTGTCGATGATCGACAACGTCACCCTGCCGTGCCGGTTCTCGCGCCGGCGGCGGGAGCGCGCCGGGTCGCGGTCGGGAACGCCCGAAGCGGAGGCATGCCACCTGCTCGCCCGTCTCGGACTGGACCGGGAGGAGCTCTTCGCGCGGACGGTCACCGAGCTCAGCATCGGCCAGCAGCAGCGCGTCGCCGTCGCGCGGGCGCTCATCGGAGCGCCGGAGCTCGTCATCGCCGACGAGCCGACCTCCGCCCTCGACGAAGGGACGCGGGAGCGCTTCCTCGACCTGTTGTCCGCACAGTGCAACGAGGCGGGCACGTCGCTGCTGTTCGCGAGCCACGACACGCGGCTCGGCGCCTTGTTCGATCGCCGGGTGTCCCTCGCACGATTGAACCGCGGTGCTTCCTGCCGTAGCGCGTGATCCGCATGATCCGCCCTGCGGGCGCCGGAGACGAGCTCCGGGCCGGAGATGAACTCCGGGGCCGGAGCTCGTCTCCGGGAGGGAACATCGGGGAAGTATCGGATTCAAAGGTGACGTCCATCCGATCCCCGAGCCGGGGTTCAACGTCGAAGGAGCCGAAGACGCGGCCATGGCCATCGTTCGACTGGCGTTGCTGAGCGTGCTGAACCGCCGGGCCACGGCGGGGCTGACCCTGTTCGCGATCGCGCTCAGCATCGCGATGCTGCTCGGGGTGGAGAAGGTGCGGCGCGATGCGCGCGGCGCGTTCGCGAACACGATCTCCGGCACCGACCTCATCGTCGGGGCGCGCAGCGGGGCGATCCAGCTCCTGCTCTACACCGTCTTCCGCATCGGCAACGCCACCAGCAACATCTCCTGGGAGAGCTACCGGCAGCTCGCGGAGCTTCCCCGGGTGCGCTGGACGGTGCCGATCATGCTCGGGGACTCGCACCGCGGCTTCCGGGTGATGGGCACCACCCGCGGGTACTTCGAGCACTACCGCTACGCGCGCACCGAATCGCTCGCGTTCGCCTCCGGCGGACCCTTCGACGACATCTTCGACGCCGTGCTCGGGGCGGCGGTCGCCGAACGGCTCGGGTACGCGCTCGGCGATTCGCTCATCGTCTCCCACGGCGTCGGCGAGGTGAGCTTCTTCGACCACGACGACAAGCCCTTCCGCGTGGCCGGGATCCTCGCGCCCACCGGCACGCCGGTGGACCGCACCGTCCACGTCAGCGTCGAGGGCTTCACCGCGATGCACGTGGACTGGCAGGCGGGCGTGCCGGTGCGTGGATTGAAGATCACGGCCGACGAGGCGCGCGCGATGGACCTCACCCCGAAGACCGTCACCGCCTTCCTGGCGGGCCTCGATTCGAAGATCGCCATCTTCGGCGTGCAGCGGCGGATCAACGAGTACCGCGAGGAGCCCCTGCTCGCGATCATCCCCGGGGTCGCGCTGCAGGAGCTGTGGGACCTCATGAGCGTTGCGGAGAACGTGCTGCGGGTGGTCTCCCTGATGGTGGTGGCCACCGGACTGCTGGGGATGCTCACCGTCATCCTCTCCAGCCTGGAGGCCCGCCGGCGGGAGATGGCGGTGCTCCGTTCCGTCGGCGCGCGCCCGCTGCACGTCTTCGCCCTGTTCATGAGCGAGGCCGGGGTGCTCGCCCTGCTCGGGGCGGCGGCCGGGGTCGCGCTCCTCTACCTCGCGCTGGTGGTCGGGCAGCCGATCGTGGCGCGGGAGTTCGGCCTGCACCTGCCGATCGGGATGCTGGCGCCGGCGGACTGGCGGATCCTCGCCGCGGTGGTGCTGGCGGGCTTCGCGGCCGGCGGGGTTCCGGCGCTGCGCGCCTACCGGCTCTCGCTCGCCGACGGACTTTCGATGAGGATCTGACGATGACCGTACACATGGGACACGGGTTCGGCGGCGCGGCAGCGCCGGCGGGGTTCCGGCGCTGCGCGCCTGCCGTCTCTCGCTCGCCGACGGACTTTCGATGAGGATCCGGCGATGACCGTACGGATGGGACACGGATTCGGCGGTGCGGCGGCCGGCGGGGTTCCGGCGTTGCGCGCCTGCCGTCTCTCGCTCGCCGACGGACTTTCGATGAGGATCCGGCGATGACCGTACGGATGGGACACGGATTCGGCGGTGCGGCAGCGCCGGCCGCGCGCTTCGCGTTGGCCGCCACCCTCGCAATGGCCCTGGGCGCGGCCGGTCCGCCGCTTGCGGCGCAGGGCGACGTGCGCGAGCTGGCATGGGAAGAGCTCATGCCCGAGGACTGGGACCCGTTCACCGGGCTCGAAGCCTTGATGGGGGACGACGTCCAGGGTCTCGCCGACGGCAGCGCACAGGCCGACCGGCTGATGAACGCCTACCGGGAGGCGGTCCGTTCGGCGCCGGTGGTCGGCACGCTCGACGGACAGCGGGTCCGCCTCCCGGGATTCGTGGTGCCGCTCGACTTCGAGGACACGGAGACCTCGGAGTTCCTGCTCGTCCCGTACTTCGGCGCGTGCATCCACGTGCCCCCGCCGCCCTCGAACCAGATCGTCTACGTGAAGACGGTCGCGGGCTATCCGCTGAAGGAGCTGTTCGACCCGGTGTGGGTCACCGGCGAGATCCGCACCGACGCGCATCCGAACGAGGTCGGCGACGCTGGATACACCATGCAGGCGACGATCATCGAGCCGTATTCGTATTGACGATCCCGCCGCGGACAGCGATTTCCGCTAACTCCCGAAGCTGCATGTGAGGGGGATTTGCGGGGCATCGAAAAATAGTTTCTCGCAGACTTTCAGAGCATTGGAGGCCATAATTGGAGCGATTCCACAGATGGAGCTCCAATGATGGGACGCGAGGCGAAGTTTCGCAAGACGCTGTCGATGCCGGGGCTGCTGGCGCAGATGCGGCGCTGCTTCGAGGGGGTCGAGGACGAGGTGGCGGGCCGTGGGCTGAGCTTGGCGGACTGTCTGATGTCGGGGTTGGCGATATTCTCGTTGAAGTACCCGTCGCTGCTGCAATTCGAGCAGGACGCCCGGGGTCTGGGGGAGTCGGCGCACGAGCCGCGGCGGGAGAACCTGCGCAGTCTGTTCGGGGTGGAGCGGGCGCCGTCGGACGTGCGGCTGCGCGAGCGTCTGGATGAGGTGGACCCGAGGGAGCTGCGTGCGCCGTTCAAGCGGCTGTTTGCGCGGGCGCAGCGCGGCGGAGCGCTGGCGGGGTTCGAGTGGCTGGAGGGTCGGTACTTGCTGTCGGTGGACGGGACGGGGCACTTCTCGTCGTCGAAGGTGCATTGCGCGAACTGCTGCGAGAGGCGTCACAAGGACGGGACGACGACGTATTACCATCAATCGCTGTGCGCGGTGCTGGTCCATCCGCAGCGCCGGGAGGTGGTGCCGGTGGTGGCGCCGGAGGCGATAGTGAAGTCGGATGGGCGGAAGAAGAACGACTGCGAGAGGAGAGCGGCGAAGCGTCTGTTGACGGAGCTGCGGCGTGAGCACCCGCACTTGGCGCTGGTGGTGGTAGAGGACGGATTGGCGTCGAACGGGCCGCATATCCGGCTGTTGAAGGAGTTGGACATGCGGTTCGTGCTGGGGGCGAAGCCGGGCGACCACAAGGCGCTGTTCGAGTGGGTGGAGCAGTTGGAGGCGCATCCGCCGGCGGACCCGGCGAGGCGGGTGGTGGGTTGGGAGACGGTGGACGGCGACGGCACGACGCACTGCTTTCGGTGGCTCAACGGTGTGCCGCTCAACGACACGCACTTTGATTTGGAGGTGAACTTCCTTGACTACCGGGAGAGGAGGCGCAATGGCAAGGAGAGGCGTTTCTCGTGGGTCACGGACCTGCGGGTCGAGCCGTGCAATGCGATGAAGCTGATGCGCGCCGGGCGGGCGCGCTGGCGCATCGAGAACGAGACGTTCAACACCCTGAAGAATCAAGGCTACGAGTTCGAGCACAACTTCGGCCACGGCAAGAAGAACCTGGCGACGGTGTTTGCGGCGCTGATGATGCTGGCGTTCGCCATCGACCAGGTTCAGAAGATGTGCTGTGCGCTGTTCCGGGCGGCGCTGGCGAGGAAGAAGCGGGCGAAGTACTTCTGGGAGGACTTGCGCGCGCTGTTCATGAGCTACCGGCTCCCGGATTGGGAGACGTTGTACCGGGCGTTGGCCTTCGGACACCATGCGCCGGTGCCGGTGGCGCACGACACGTCGTAGGCTCGGCGCCGGGCCGCGTCGCGCTCGCAACCGCCTTGCCGCTTCAGGGAATCGACATCGCCGCCCGTTGCATCCGGCCCAAGGCCGGAGGGGAGGTGTTGTCCCTCGCACTCGGCGCCCGAGGGCTCTGCCGGCTCACCGGATATCCGGACCCTTAGCGGAAATCGCTGCGCCGCGGATGCCCGGCTTGCTAACTCAAGTTTCGGGATTCAAAATGCCTGAAACAGGCGATGGATTCCCGCTTTCGCGGGAATGACGTCATTTCAGCGAGACGCGTTGTTTTCAGGCTGGCCGTCATTCCCGCGAAAGCGGGAATCCATTTCGGTCGGCGAATCCCGAAACTTGAGTTGCTAAGATGCCGCCTCCGTCACCGCTGCCAGAGGAGGAGAGGCCATGTTCCAGGGTTCCTACGTCGCGCTGATCACGCCGTTCGGGGGCGGCGGGATCGACGAGCGCGCGTTCGGCGATTTCGTCGAATGGCAGATTTCGGAGGGCACGCAGGGACTGGTGCCCTGCGGCACCACCGGCGAATCGCCCACACTGAGCCATCCCGAGCACCGGCGGGTGACCGAGATCTGCGTCGAGATCACGAACGGCCGGGTGCCGGTGGTCGCCGGAACCGGATCGAACTCCACCGAGGAGGCGATCAGCCTGACCCGCCACGCAAGGGAATGCGGCGCGGACGCCGCCCTGGTGGTCACGCCCTACTACAACAAGCCGACCCAGGAAGGGCTCTACCGGCACTACAAGGCCGTCAACGACGCGGTGGACATCCCCATCCTCATCTACAACATCCCGGGCCGCTCGGTGGTGGACATGACGGTGGAGACGATGGCGCGTTGCGCGAAGCTCCCGAACGTCGTCGGAGTGAAGGACGCCTCGAACAGCTCGACCCGCCCGCTGGAGACCCGCATCGCCTGCGGCGAGGACTTCGTGCAGCTCTCCGGCGAGGATGCGGCGGTGCTCGCCCTGCTCGTCGAGGGCGGCCACGGCTGCATCTCGGTCACCGCGAACGTCGCGCCCCGTATCTGCTCGGAGATGCACACGAGCTGGATGGACGGTGACGCCAAGGCGACCCTGGCCGCGCAACAGCGCCTGATGCCGCTGCACGAGGCGCTGTTCGCCGAGACCAGTCCCGCTCCGGTGAAGTACGCCGCGAGCGTGCTCGGCAAGTGCTCCCCGGAGGTGCGGCTGCCGCTGGTCGAGCCCGCCCCCGCCACGAAGCAGAAGGTGGAGAGCGCGATGCGTGGGGCGGGGCTGCTGAACTGACCCTCCGTATGTGCGCGGTCTAGACCGCAACCGCATCGTCCAGCACGAACACGAGCACGGCGTAGCGCACCGCCTTTCCGGCCGCCACGAGGACCAGGAAGGGCACGACGTGCACCCGCATCGCGCCGGCGACGACGGTCAGCGGCTCGCCGATGAGGGGCGCCCAGGCGAGCAGCAGCGACCACACCCCGTAGCGCCGGAACCATGCCTGCGCGCGTTCGAGCTGCTTCGCATCGACGGGGAACCATCGTCGGTCGCGGAAACGCTCCATGAGCCGGCCGAGCGCCCAGTTGACCAGCGCGCCGAGGGTGTTGCCCAAGGTTGCAACAGCGAGCAGCCAGTGGACGGCGCCACCGGCCGCCAGCGCCGCGATCAGGGTGATCTCGGATGCGAACGGCACCACGGTCGCGGCGAGGAATGCCGAAGAGAACATCGTGAGGTAGAGCATGGGCTCGGACCATCAGAGCCGGTCGTACTTCGTCGCGTTGCCGCGGGCCTTCTCGGGCGGATACTTCTCCTCGTTGCGGGCGATCTTGCGCCGGACCGCGGTATCGAGATCGACGCCGACCTTGTCGGCGAGGCGCAGGAGGTAGATCTGGACGTCGGCGATCTCCTCGGCCACCCGTTCGTGGAGCGGGTGGCCCGGGCCGATCGCGCGCGACTGCGCCTCGTCCAGCCACTGGAAGATCTCCAGCAGCTCCGCCGCCTCCACCGACAGCGCGGCGGCGAGGTTCTTCGGGGCATGGAACTGCTCCCAGTCGCGCGCATCGGCGAAGCGCCGGAGCGCGCGTTGCAGCGCGGCGACATCGAGCTCACCCACCGGTGAACCTCGGCTCGCGCTTCTCGAAGAACGCGCGGGTCCCCTCGAGGTTGTCCCGGGTCATCGCGGTCTGCACCAGGGCCTCGGTCTCGAAGTGGAGCGCGCCTTCGAGCGATCCTTCGAGCGCCGCGTCGATCATCGCCTTGTGGAGCTGCACCGCGACCGGGGCCCGGCTCGCGATGCGCTCGGCGAGGGCGCCCGCGGCCTCCCGCTCGGTCCCGTCGGGCGCGATGCGGTTGACCAGCCCGATGCGGTGGGCCTCCGCCGCGTCGATGAGCTCGCCGGTGTAGGCCAGCTCGCGCGCCTTGGCGAGCCCGATCCTGCGGGGGATGAAGTACGTGCCGCCGTTGGTGATGGTCACGCCGATGTTCACCTCGGGAAAGCCGAACCGGGCCGACTCCGCGGCAACCACCAGATCGCATGCGAACACCACCTCGCATCCGCCCCCGACCGCGTAGCCGTGCACGCAGGCGATGACCGGGCACCGCGCCTGGCGGATGCGGCGCGTGCTGTTCTGGAGGTTCTTCTGCCACTCCCGGAGCTGGGCCGGGGTGAGCTTGCCGGAGGCGATGTCCTCGTTGTGCTCGCGGATCTCGCCTACGTCGTGCCCCGCGAGAAATGCGCGGCCCTCACCGGCCAGCACCAGGCAGCGCACGTCGCGGTCCGCGTCGACCGCAGCGAGGTGCTCGTTGAATTCTCCCCAGCTCTCGATGGTCATCGCGTTCAGGCGTTGCGGGCGATTGAACTTGAGCCACATGACGTGGCCCTGCCGGTCGAGAATGAATCGGTCGCTCATCGTCGTCCTCCATGAGAAGAGCAAGCGGAGCCCCGTGCCATCCCCGCGGCTCTGCCGCTCCCCATCCCGGCCGCTTCCCGATCCCACGTCTCCAGCGTGAGCCCGCGCTCGCGCAACGTGTACTTGCGGATCTTCCCGGTCCGGGTCTTCGGCAGCGCGTCCGTGACCTCCACGTAGCGCGGGATCATGAAGTACGCCATGCGCGGGACGAGGAATTCGATGAGCGCGACGGGGTCGAGCACTGCACCGGGCCGCGGCACCACCACCGCCATGACCTCCTGCTCGGTGTGCTCGGAGGCGACCGGGATCACCGCGCATTCGACGACGTCGGGGTGCGCGACGATCTCCTGCTCCACCTCCATCGAGGAGACGTTCTCTCCCCGGCGCCGGATCGCGTCCTTCGTGCGATCGACGAAGTAGAGGTTGCCTTCCTCGTCGCGCATCAGCATGTCGCCGGTATGCAGCCACAGGTTGCGCCACGCCGCCGCCGTCCAGTCGGGACGGCCCCAGTAGCCGGCCATCGTCAGCCACGGCTCGCGGGGGCGGACCACCGCTTCGCCGGGCACGCCGGGCGGGACCTCGCGGTCGAGCTCGTCGACGATCCGCACTTCGTAGCGATCCTCGGCGACCCGTCCGCAGGTGCGGTTGTTCGCGAGGTGGAACGTGGAGCGGGTCGGCACGTTGAACTCCGTCGCGCCCCAGGTGGTGGAGACGAGGCAGCCGAAGCGGCGCTTGAACGCCTCGATCTCCGGCAGCAGGGGCACCACGAGCGCACGCTCCAGCGGATTGTCGGCGTCGTCTCCGGCTTCCGGCTGCTGGAAGAGGAAGTTCGCCATCGCCCCGAGAAGAAAGGTCGCGGTGGCGCGGTGGCGGCGCACGTCCGGCCAGTAGGCGCTCGCGCTGAACGGCCGCGCGAGCACCGCTTGCGCGCCGGCCAGGCAGGCCGCGTAGGCCACCCCCCACTGTCCCGCGATGTGGAACAGGGGCAGCGGCGCGTAGTAGACGTCGTCCGGGACCAGCTCGAGGAGCTCGACCACCGAGCGCGCGTACTCGTAGGCCTGGATGTGAGAGATCATCACCCCCTTGGAAGGTCCGGTGGTGCCGGAGGTGTAGAGCACCGCGACGAGGTCCGTCGCCGCGGGGCCGTCCGTCACGGAGGTATCGGGTGCTGCGAGCAGCGCGCTGAACGGGGAGTGCGCCAGACGCGCGAGCGCATCCGGCCACCCGTCCGGCTCCTCGCTCGATGCCTCGCCCGGCATCTCGCCCAGCACGATGAGCGATTCGACGCTCCCGATCCCGACGTCGGTGATTCGATCCAGGAATCGCGCATGCACGATCATCGTCCGCGCCCGCGAGTCGCCCACCACGTGCGACAGCCCGTTGCCGCGCAGATGGGTGTTGATCGGCACCTGCACCGCCCCGAGCTTCGCGAGCCCGCACCACGCGGCGATGAACTCGATGCAGTCCGGCAGCATCACGAGCACGGTCTCGCCCCTGGCGACGCCGCGCGCGGCGAGGCCGTTCGCGATGCGGTTCGACATCCGATCGAGGTCGCGATACGTCCAGCTTCGTCCCTCGCCGGCGATCCACGGCGCATCGCCGCGACTCCCCGCGCGGCGGGCAAGGACCTGGTGCAAGGTCTGGGAGTCGCGTCCTTCGGGGGGGATGAACCGGTAGCTCATCGGCCGCAGCCTCTACCCGCATCCGGCGTGCGGGGGAGTATATTCCGATGCCCTGCCCGAGGCCCGATCCGACCCCGACAGGTCCGGCCCCGACAGATCCGACCCCGACAGGTCCGGCCCCGGGAACGCCGACCTGCATTCAGCCGCCGGCGCATGAGCGTGGAAGCGTTCACGCCGCCGCTCCGATCGTCGCCACGGTACCGCCGTTCCTGCCGGTGTGTGTGGTGCAATCCCGTCCGCACTGCTCAGTGGAGCTCGACCCGCCCGTTGCCGAGCACCGGGGTGTCGCGCTCCAGGGCGCGGGTGCGGAACGAGACGACGTCGCCGTCGATCCACATCTCGGTGCGCAACGTCTCGCCGGGATAGGCCGGGGCGGTGAACCGCACCTGCATGGTGCGGATCCGGCCACCGTCGTAGCCGCACACCGCGGCCATCACCGCGTGCCCCGCATGGCCCATCGTGCACATGCCGTGGAGAATGGGGCGTTCGAAGCCTGCCGCCTTCGCCACCGCCGGGTCCACGTGCAGCGGGTTGCGGTCGCCGCTGAGGCGGTAGACGAGCGCCGCCTGGGGGGCGACCGCGAGATCGTGGTGGAGATCGGGCTCGCGCTTCGGGAGTCGATGGATGGGTCTCGGCCGTGCGTCGCTTCCTCCGCAGCCGCCGTCACCGCGCAGCAACGTGGTCTGCTCCAGCGTGCAGATCGCCGAACCCGTCGCCTCCTCCACGACGTCCCGGCGCGCGTACATGAATGCGCCGAACGCCGGGCCCTTGTCGTCGATTCCGACGATCCGGGTTCTGCCGATGAGCTTCACCCCGAGAGGAAGCGGGCGATGAATGGTGAACACCTGCTCGCCGTGCAGCACACGCTTCCAATCGACGCCGGTCACCGGATGCTTGAGCCAGAATCCCGGATAAGCGGTGACGTTCGCCATCATCGGGAGCACCTGAAGCCCGTCCTCGTAGACGTAGCGCAGATGGCCGGGGTGCACCGGCTCCGTGCCGAAGCCCACCCCGAGCGCATAGAGGATGCAGTCGGTGTCGGTCAGGATCTGGGCGACCTCGGGAACCGCGTAATTCATCATCGAGTCGTAGGTGATGGCCATCGCGTGCTCATTCCTCGGTTGTTCGCCGCTCTCGGGAAGCCGGATGTCCAGGGTGGATTGCCGCATCCGCGGTGTTCGGGCGTGGAGTGTACGGGACGCTCGGTCGGGCCGCCTGCCGTGGGAGGGGTCGTCGGCCGCGCGGTATTCGCGTGCGGAGTGTACGGCGCGTTCAGCTTGGCCGCCCGCCGTCGACGGTGACCCCGGCCTCGATGAGCGCGCCGACCTCGTCCCGGCCATAACCGATCTCGGTCAGGATCTCGACACTGTGCTCGCCGAGCTTCGGTGGCGCGCGTCGGATTGTGCCGGGGGTTGCGGAGAACCGGGCGGGAACGTCCGGGAAGCGCAGGGTTCCGAGATCCGGGTGCTCCACCGTCTGCCAGAAGCCGGTGGCGGCGAGGTGGGGATCGTCGACGAGATCGTCCGGCTGGTTGACCGGCATCGACGGAATGTTCGCGGCGTCGAGTGCGCCGAGCCATTCGGCGGTGGTGCGCTCGGCGAGCAGCGTTGCGAGGGTCGCGTAGACCTCGTCGATGTGGGCGAGGCGGCTCGGCAGGGTCCTGAACCGAGGATCCTCCGCCAGATCCGGTCGATTCGCGATCTCGAACAGCGTCGTCCACTGCCGGTCGGTGTAGGGGAGGACGCCGATCCAGCCGTCCCGGGTGCGGTACGGGCGCCGGCCGGGGGAGAGCGCGCGCGGGTAGCCCATCGAGCCCCGCGGGGGCTCGTACGCTTTTCCGTAGAGGTGCTCGAACATGTTGAATCCGACGAGGGTCTCGAACATCGGCACCTCGATGCATTGGCCTTCGCCGGTCCGCACGCGGTGCACCAGTGCCGCGAGCACCGCGACCGCGACGTGCATGCCCGTCACCTTGTCGGCGACCACGGAGTTGACGTAGCGCGGCTCGCCGTCCGTCGCCTGCAACGCCGCCAGCCCCGAGACCGCCTGGATCATGTCGTCGTAGGCGGGCTTGTGCCCGTACGGGCCCGAGCGGCGGAAGCCCCAGGCCCCGCAGTAGACGATCGATGCGTTGCGCGCGCTCACCGAGGGATAGTCGAGCCCGAGCTTGTCGATCGCCTGCGGGCGCATGTTGTGCACGAACGCATCCGCGCTCTCCACGAGCCGCATCATCGCCTCCAGGCCGCGCGGATCCTTGAGATCGAGCACGATGCCGCGCTTGTTGCGGTTGTTGGTGAGGAAGATCGCGCCCATCCGATCCCCGACCGGCGGCGGCCCGGCGCCGCGCACCGCGTCGCCGCCGGGAGACTCGACCTTGATGACGTCCGCGCCCAGATCGCCGAGCATCTGGGTGGCGACGGGGCCGAGGAGGATGGTCGTGAGATCGACGACCCGCATCCCCGCGAGGGGGCCGGGCACGGCGTCGGCCAGGTTCGCCGTCGGCCCGGTCGCTGCGAAGTCCATGGCGATGCCCGCGAGGTGGATGGAGCCTTGCCAATCTATCGTAGTCGACTCGAACTCTGCGATGCTTCGCGACGGAGCGCACCCTGCCCCCCGAATGCGGAGACATGCCCATGCCGATGATCTCGGATTCCACCCCGGTCGCGTTCTCCGGCCCTCTCCCGGATGCCGTCGACGTCGTGGTCGTCGGTGCAGGGGTCGTCGGCACCTCGACGGCCTGGTTCCTCGCGCAGCGCGGGGTGAGCGTCGCGCTGTGCGAGAAGGGCCGCATCGCGGGCGAGCAGTCGAGCCGCAACTGGGGCTGGGTGCGCCAGCAGGGACGCGATCGGGACGAGCTGCCGATCATGATGGAGTCGAACCGCATCTGGCGGGAGCTTGCGCGGAAGACCGGGGAGAAGGACCTCACGTTCACCCCCTCCGGCTGTGTGTACCTCGCGGAGGACGAGCGGCAGCTCGCCGGATTCGAGGCATGGTGCGAGCTGGCGAAACAGCATCAGCTCGATACCCGGATGCTTTCGGAGGCGGAGGCGCGGGAAGCGGCTCCCGGCATCGAGGGCAGGTGGGTCGGGGGGATGGTGACTCCGGGCGACGGGCGCGCCGAGCCCTTCGTCGCGGTGCCCGCGCTCGCCCGCGCGGCGCGCGGGCAGGGGGTCTCGGTCACGGAGGACTGTGCAGTCCGCACCGTCGAGACGGAGGGGGGGCGGGTCACCGGCGTTCGTACCGAGCTCGGGCCGGTGAGAGCCGATCGCGTGGTGCTCGCCGGCGGCGCGTGGTCCACGTACTTCGCCGGGAACCTGGGGCTGGATCTGCCCCAGCTCGTCGTCCGCTCCACCGTGGCCCGCACCCGCGCCGCGCCGGATCGGATCCTTCCGAACGTCTCCGCGCCGGGGCTCACGATGCGCCGGCGCGAGGACGGCGGCTATACCGTGTCCACCGGCGATCTCGCGGAGCACTACCTGTGTCCGCGCTCGTTCCGATACTTCATGAAGTTCCTCCCGCTGTTGAAGCTCTCGGGCCGGGACGTCCGGATCAAGCTCAAGCTCCCGCCGGGCTATCCGGGGGCGTGGGGCTCGAAGTCGCGCTGGTCCGGTGACGAGGTCACGCCGTTCGAGCGGATGCGGGTGCTCGACCCGCCGCCCTCGAAGCTGGTCCGCCGGCGGCTCGCCGAGCGGCTGCCGCGGCGGGCGCCGTGGCTGAACGAAGCGGGCATCGCGGAGATCTGGGCCGGCATGATCGACGTGACGCCGGACGCGGTGCCGTATCTCTGCGAGGCGCCCGCCCCCGCCGGCCTGTTCATCGGCACCGGCATGAGCGGCCACGGCTTCGGGATCGGGCCGGGCGTCGGCCGGGTCCTCGCGGATCTCGTGCTGGACCGCCCTCCGGGACACGACTTGACCCGTTTCCGCTTCGGGCGCTTCATCGACGGGAGTCCGATCGTCCCCGGGCCGTACTGAAGTCTTTCGCGAAGCCGGGGATGATATTCTGTCGCCGGATTTCGACTCGATCTCGGAGGACATTGGAATGAGCCTGGCTCGAAAGCTCGACGCCATCCGCGAAGCGGGGGGAAAGCGGATTCCGGCGGAGAAGCGTGCAGTGATGGGCGCGTCCACGCGGGCGTTGCGTGACTCGGGCATCGCGGACGGCTTCATCAAGGTGGGCGATCCGCTCCCCGGGTTCGTGTTGCGGAACGCCCAGGGTCGAGTGGTGCGTTCGGCGGATCTGCTCGATCGAGGCGCGGTGGTCCTCACCGTGTTCCGGGGCCACTGGTGACCCTACTGCAATGCAGAGCTGTACGCTTTGCAGGAAGCGGTAGCGGAGCTGGAGGAGCACGGCGCGCGCCTTGTCGCGCTCACGCCGCAGAAGGCCGGGAAGAACCTCCTGATGATCGAACGGCACCGGCTCGGCTTCGAGATGCTGTCCGATCCGGGCAACGAGTACGCCGCCCGGCTCGGGCTGCGTTTCCAGCTTCCGGTCGAGCTGAAGGAGGTCTATCTGAGCCTCGGGATCGATCTCGAGGAGTCGAGCGGGTCTCCGGACTGGACGTTGCCGGTGCCGGCCAGAATCGTCGTCGATCGAACCGGGATCGTTCGGGCGACCGACATCGACGTGGACTACACCCGCCGTCCGGAGCCCGGGAAGACGGTCGCGGACGTGGTGGCGCTCGCCCGAGCGCCGTGACGCCATTGGTCCGATGGGACGATTCCCCCTTCCCGGGGCCGGGAAGGGGGGTTGCTGCGGGCCGTGGAAGGAATCCGAGGGCTACTCGCGCTCCATCCGCCGGAACTCCCGGTTGAGACGGAACTCCTCCGAGGCGACGAATTCCTCGATGATGCGGGCCCGCCGCTCGATCCTCTCGAACCGCCGGACGAGGGCGGCGGGGTCGATGGCCGGACGCGGTGGTTCGCGGCCCGGATCGTCGTCGCTCCCTCGTTGCCTCGGCCCCCGCGCGCCGCGCCGGAGCCGGTCCGCCGCCCGCTTGAGAGAACCGTGCGCCGCATCCACGTGACGGCGCGTGCGCTCGGGGTCGTCCACCCAGTACAACGCGGCGAGGAAGACCAGGAGGGTCAGGAGGGGGGCAGAGACGAATCCGAGTACGAATCCGGCGATGACCACCCCGCGCGGGATGCCGAAGGCGTCGGCGAGCCCCCGGGTCACGCGCTTGATCGGGCCCCGGCGGCGGCCGGGCCTTCGGCCTTGGGAACGGGAGCGGCTCATCGTTCTCTCCACTCCGGCGCTTCCGCGTCGAGGATCGTCTCCAGGGATTCGATCCGCCGCTCGAGCTTCCCGGCGAGGGCGCGCATCCGATCCAGCTCCGCCCCCTCGACGACCACCCTGCCGGGGCCGGCGCGCATCCGCACCCACACCGTGACGTAGTGACAGATGATCCAGAGCGGGACAACGATGACGAGGAAGATGATGCCGGGCACCGCCAGCGCCCACGGAACGGTCATGTCCACTGTGATCTCCGCATGTCGACGATGGTTCGCGTGAAGGTCACGTCACGCACCGGTCACGACCCTCCGCCGCGACCCGGGCCTTGAGGCGGGCGAGGTCCTCGGCGACGTCGGCCTCGGACTCCAGCTCGGCGAACTCCTGCTCCAGCGTCTTCGCCTTGCCCATGTCGTAGACCTCGGCGCCGGCTTCCAGCTCGTCGATCCTGCGCTCCAGGGAGCCGTACCGCTTCAGGGCGTCCTCCACACGGTCATCGTGCAATGCACGTCTCACACGGACGCGACCCTTCGCGGTCTTCATCCGCAGCTCGATGGATGACTTGCGAGCCTTGGCTTCGTCGATCTTCGCTTGCAGCTTGACGAGGTCCGCGTTATGTCGCGCCAGGCTGTCCTGGATGAGGGTGAGCTCCTCACGCAGCAGCGCGGCCTGGTCCTCGAGCTTGCGCTTGACCACGAGTGCGCTCCTGGCGAGATCCTCCCGGCCCTTGCCGAGTGCGAACGCCGCCTTGTCCTCCCACTCCTGCCCGTTGGTCTCCAGACGTTCGATCTTGCGCTCGATCTCGCGCTTGTCGGCGATGGCCCGTACCGACTGGGAGCGCACCTCCACCAGGGTGTCTTCCATCTCCTGGATCATGAGCCGGATCATCTTCTCCGGATCCTCGGCACGTTCGAGCAGAGCGTTGATGTTCGCGTTGATGATGTCGGTGATGCGCGAAAAAATGGTCATGGTCTTCGGTCTCCCGGTTGTCGGAATGGGAACTGCGGAGGCGTCGAATGCGAATCGCGTGCCAACTCTCAACTCATTGATTGTTCACATGTTTACTCATGAAGACGAGGGAATTGGACTGGGAATTGGCGAATCGGGAGCGTCAATAACGCCACAAACAGGCGAATTTCACTATGATCGGACGATGGCCACCCCCCCATCCATCCTCGGTGAAGATCCTGCCTTCCTGGAGGTCGAGGAGCAGATCTCCCGTCTGGCGGCCATCGACAGGCCGTGCCTCGTGATCGGCGAGCGGGGTACCGGGAAGGAGCTGCTCGCGACCCGCCTGCACTACCTCTCACCTCGCTGGGACGGGCCTCTCGTCAAAGTCAACTGCGCCGCGCTTGCCGAGTCGTTGCTCGACACGGAGCTCTTCGGCCACGAGGCGGGGGCGTTCACCGGCGCGCAGCGCCAGCATGTGGGCCGCTTCGAGCGTGCGGACCGCGGAACCCTGCTGCTGGACGAAATCGCGAGTGCGTCGGCCGCGGTGCAGGAAAAGGTGCTCCGGGTCATCGAGTACGGCGAGATGGAGAGGGTCGGTGGACGGCGGACCATTCGGCTCGACGTGCGGGTGATCGGCGCGGCGAACGTCGATCTGCCGTCGCTCGCCCGTAGCGGGGCGTTTCGGGCCGACCTGCTCGACCGGCTGGCATTCGAGGTGGTGACGATACCGCCGCTTCGCGCCCGGCCGGCGGACGTCATGACCCTCGCGAATGCGTTCGCCCTGGAGATCACCGGCGCTCTGGGCAAGGACGTCTTCCCCGGATTCGGCCCGCGGGCGGAGGAGCTGCTGTGCGCGTACTCGTGGCCCGGAAACGTGCGGGAGCTGAAGAACGTGGTCGAGAGGGCGGTCTATCGTGCGGCGTCATCCGATGCACCGATCGACACGGTGGTCATCGATCCCTTCGACAACCCGTGGCGCCCGCTTCCCGACCCGACCGGCGCCGATCACCCGGTACCCGCGGGCCGGGCGGGAGCCCCGGACCCCTCCACGTCCGCCGGGCCGCCCGCTCCACCCGCCGCGGTTCCGGGCGACTTCATGGCCGAGGTTGCACGATTCGAGCGCGGCCTGCTCGAACGTGCGCTCAACGAAGCCCGGCACAATCAGAGCGATACCGCACACGCGCTGGGGCTGGGGTACCACCAGCTCAGAAGGTTGTTGAAGAAGCACGCCCTGCTTTGAGCGCCGTTGCGCCGGGCCACGTCCTCTCAGGCGGCCCGCGATGAATCCCCGGAGCTGCCGGCGCTCTTCGATTCACTGCTCTTCGAGTCGGTGGACTTGGAATCGGCAGGCTTCGATTCGGAGGATTTCGTGTCGGATTTCGAATCGCCCGTGCGTTCGGCGGAATCCGACTTCGCCTTGTCCTTGCTCTTGCCCTTGTCGCGGAAGTCGGTGACGTACCACCCATCGCCCTTGAGATGGAATGCGGCGGCGCTGATCAGCTTCTTGAGCCTGAGCTTTCCGCAGGACGGACACTTGCGCTTCGGGCTGTCGCTGAACTTCTGGATGAACTCATGATGCCCGCCGCACCCTCGGCATTCGTATTCGTAGATCGGCATGCTCACGGTCCCCTTCGGCCGCTCTGCGGGTCCCGCCGAGATAGGGGCGTGCATCGTCGATATCAAGAGACCGGAAAACGAATCTGCGGCTCCTCCCGGTTCGATTGGTTGGGCAAGCCGGGGAGGTCCTCGGCATCGTGCCCGGCCCTTTTCACGGATGCGTTTCGTTTGCCGGTCCAGTGGGCCTCGCCGGCGACGGTGGGTGGTGGATCGGGGCTGCTCGCTCGCGGTCCTCGCCGGACTCCGGACGAAACGCTTCGTGCGCGGACGGGAGACGGGGCATGACCGTCTCCCGCCGGGCGGCCGTCCCGCGCGAAGACATCGATCCGGAGCGCTGTCGGAGCACGAACGCGGTCGATGCTTCGGTTATGATGGCCACGGTTTCAGGAACCCTTGGAACGCCGGTGACAGCCGGGATTCGGGAGCGAAGTGGCATTCCAGATTGATCGTGTGGTGCTCGCCTGGGCCCATCTGGAGGCGTTGGCCGGCGCATTCGCAGCGGTGGGCCTCACCACCGACTACGGCGGCATCCACACCAACGGCGCGACCCACATGGCCACCCTCGGGTTCGGCGACGGGTCCTATCTCGAGCTCATCTCGGTGCGCCAGCCCGGGCAGCAGGCTCCGGTGTGGCAGCATCACATTGCGACCAACAGCGGCATCTGCGCCTGGTCGGTCTCGGTCGGCGACGTGCACAAGATCGGCAACCGGCTCACGGCGCTGGGGATGCCGGTGGGCGGCCCGCGGGCCTCGCTCCGCCGCCGCCCCGACGGCGAGACGATCGAATCCGAGCTCATATTCGTGGGCGCAGAGGGGATGGGCTCGCTCCACCCTTTCATGATCACCGACCGCACCCCGCGCGAGAACCGGGTGCGGGTGTCGGAATCGGTCAACGGCAGCGGCCTCGCGGGCCTGGATCTGGTCGTGCTCGCGGTCCCGGACGTCGAGGCCGCGGCGATCGAGTTGCAGCGCGTCTACGGTGCCGGCGAGCCTGTGGACATCGACGCGGACGCACTGCCCGGCCGCACCATGCAGCTTCACGGCGAGCCGGTGGCGATCACCTCTCCGGCCTCCGCCGACGACTGGGTCGCGCGGCGGCTTCGGGCCTACGGCCCCACACCGTGCGCCTGTCTCATCCGCTCCGCCAGCGCGGCTGCCTCGCATGATCGGCTGCCGCTCACCGAACCGACCCGGTTCGGCAACCGGGAAGTCGCATGGATTGACTCCGAGGGCTTGCGCTCGCTTCATATCGGCATCGTGCCGGAATAGAACCGGAGTGGATCGGCTCACCTCTCTCGTGCCGGCATGTTCTCCACAATGGATGGCGATGTCGATCGACGTGTGGCCGGTGAACGTTCCGGCCCCATGCGGCGCATCCCCCCTTGGCGCCGGGAGCCGGCGCCGCGGGAAACGATGTGATGCGATCATGGTGGACAGGAACGGGGGGAGGCTCCCGGATGCCGGCGACGTTTCGCTCCTGTGAGCCGGACCGGATGCTGCTGCCGGCGCTGGCTGTGCGCGGGGAGCCGGCGGAGGGGCGCTGTGCACCTCACGAATGTTTCGAGCTATCCTTCTACGGCGCAGGCTCCCGGACTGCGCGCACATCGGGTGCTGCGAGCGTTTCGTACCGGCGCCGCGCCGTCATGGCTCCCAGGTGGAGTTCCCATGGGCCTGTAGCTCAGCCGGTCAGAGCGGCGGACTCATAATCCGTTGGTCGCAGGTTCGAGTCCTGCCGGGCCCACCAACCAGCATCCCCGACCGGAACATCGCCAAGCCCGTCCTCAGGCATTCGCTCAGGCACGATCCCCGGCTTTGGACCGGACCGTCTCCCTGCATGTACTCGTCACCTCGTGCACGACCTCAGGGTGGAGGGTCGGATCCGAGTGCGCGACGGATTCGCGAGGCCACGAGGGCGCCGGTCCGGGTGTTGGCTTCCTCGGTCAGCCCCGCGACGTGCGGGGTCAGGTAGAGGTTGGGAACCCCGGCGAGCGGTGAGCACGCCGGCAACGGCTCGTCTTCGAACACGTCGAGCGCCGCCGCGCCGAGCCGTCCCGAGGCGAGCGCTTGCGCCATCGCCGCCTCGTCGAGCACCCCGCCGCGGGCGGTGTTGACGATGCACGCACCGTGCCTCATCGCCGCGATCTCCCCGGCGCCGATGAGATGCCGGGTCGCGTCGGTGAGGGGGACGTGCAGGGTCACCACGTCGCTCACGGCGAGCAGCGCGCCGAGATCGCCGAAGCGGCTCACCCCCGGCGTGCGCCATGCGGCGTCATCGGCGGGAAGCATCGGATCGAACGCGGCGGCCTTCATCCCGAGCGCCGCCGCGCGTTGCGCCACCGCCCGCCCGATGGCGCCGAATCCGACGATGCCGAGGGTCTTGCCGCTCGCTTCGCGCCCGATCAGGGCGGTTCTCGGCCATTCGCCCGCGAGCACCCGCCCGGTGGCGTGGTACGCCCCGCGCAGCATCATCAACGTGGCCGCGATCACGTACTCCGCCACCGCGACCACGTTCGCGCCGGTCGCGGGATGGACCGACACGCCGCGTTCCGCGCAGGCCGCGAGGTCGATGTTGTCGAGGCCGACCCCGAGGCGTCCGACCGCGACGAGCCGCGGCCCCGCCGCCAGCAGCCCGGCATCGACCCGCGTACGGTTGCGGACGATCAGCGCCCGCGCCGGACCGAGAAGGCCCGCGATGCCGGCGGGGTCCTCGTGGAGGTCGGGGTCGTAGTGGACCTCGAAACCGGCGCGCAACGAGTCGACGGCGCCCGCGTCCATGAACTCGGTGATGACGATGTCGACCATCGGGGTACGAAACGGTGAAGGAGTGTGCGATTTTCCCGGAAGCGCCCGCCGATGTACATTTCGCCCCCCGAGACAGGGCGAATACCCATGAGCACGCTCGCGTTCGACACCCACGCCTTCGTGAAGGATTTGATCCGGGCCGGCATGCCGGAGGAGCAGGCCGAGGTGCTGGCACGGTCGCAGGCGATGTTGATCGACGAGAAGCTGGCGACGAAGCAGGACTTGAAAGAGTTGGAGGCCCGCCTTTGCCGCGACATGAAGGAGCTGGAGCTCCGGCTGACGCTGCGCCTCGGCTCCATGATGGTGGTGGCGATCGGCGTGGTCGCGGCCTTGGTGAAGCTGCTGTAGCAGGCTTCCCGCCCATCGGCCCCGGCACAAGGCGCTGCCTGGACAGCCTCTCCCCGAACGATCCCTCCCCGAGTGGCCTCTCCCCCGAAGCTCGACGTGCGGATCTGGCGCGGCGCCGACACCGGCGGGTTCGTCACCTACGAGGCGCCGTCGGCGGAGAACCGGACGGTGCTCGACGTCGTCACCTGGATCCAGCGCCACCTCGAACCGGCTCTGGCGTACCGCTTCGCGTGCCGGGTGGGGGTATGCGGCTCGTGCGCGATGACCGTGAACGGCCGGGCGCGGTGGACGTGCCGCAGCCACGTGAAGGACGTCGCCGACGGCGGCCGGCTGGTCATCGAGCCCTTGCGGAACTTGCCGCGCATCAAGGATCTGGTCTGCGACCTCGCGCCGTTCTTCGACAAGTGGCGGCGCGCGGGCGGACGCTTCGAGGGCGCGGGAACGCGGCACGAGCCGATGCCCGCCGCCGACCCCGCCACGGATGCGCGGCGCGCAGTGGACGCGGGCATCGAGTGCATCAACTGCGCGGTGTGCTACAGCGCCTGCGACGTCGTCGGATGGCGCCCGGACTATCTCGGTCCCGCCGCTCTCAACCGCGCCTGGACCCTGGTCAACGACGAACGCCACGTCAAGACCGGGGAGGTCCTGGACGCGGCGGCGGCCGGCGGCGGCTGCGCGCTCTGCCACACGCACGGCAACTGCACCGAACACTGCCCGGTCGGGATCAGCCCCACCGCCGCGATCACGGGGCTCAAGCGCCGGAGCTTCCGCCGGAGCATCGACCGGTGGCGGCGGGGAGGACGAGCGTGAACGAAGCCACTCTGTTCGCGTTGCAGCACCCGATCGAGTGTCGTCCGGCCGGAACCGGCCCGACCGCTACGCTCATGGGACTCGAGCGCCGGAGCCTGGACCTGTGGTGGAGAGGGCAAACTTGAGCGAGGCCACCCTGTTCGCGTTGCAGCGCCTGAGCGCGAAGCTGCTCGCGCCGCTCGTGATCGTCCATCTTGCGCTGATCCTCTACGCGGTGCACGGCGGCCTGAGCGCGGCCGAGATCCTCGACCGCACGCGGGGCAGCGCCGTCTGGGGCGGGTTCTACGCGCTGTTCGTGATCGCGGTGGCGGTCCATGCGCCGATCGGGGTGCGCAACGTCGTGCGCGAATGGACACGGTGGCGAGGGCGCAGCCTCGACGCTACGAGCCTCGTGCTTGCGATCGCCCTGCTCGCGTCCGGGCTCCGCGCAGTGGCGGCGGTGGTGGTGGCGCCAGGATGAAACCCGCTCCTGCACCGAGAAGTCGCGGGGCTGGAAGGGCGGCGACAGGGGCGGTGTGGTGATGCCCGGATGAAGCCCGTCCGGGCATCGAGACCCACCCCGGCTTCGAGGAGGAGCGCCGGCTACCGGGCGTTTCTCGCGCACCGCGTCTCGGGGCTTGCGCTTGCGCTGTTCTTGCCGCTGCACTTCCTCGCCCTGGGGCTCGCGCTCGAAGGCGCGGAGCCGCTCGACCGTTTCCTGGCCTTCGCCGAGCTGCCCTTCGTCAAGGCTGCGGAGTGGGGCCTCGTCGTGCTCCTCGCGCTGCATCTCTCGCTCGGGACGCGGCTCATGGTGCTGGAGCTCGGCGCTTGGCGCGGCCTGCGCATCGCGTGGATCGGGTGGGCGGGCGGAGTTGCTGCGGCGATCGGCCTCGCCTGGCTCGCGGTGGCGTGACGTGCACGTCGAGCGCCACCGCACCGATATCCTGATCCTCGGCTCCGGCGGGGCCGGGCTGCTCGCCGCGCTGCACGCGAAGCAGACCAACCCGGACGCCGAGGTCACGGTGGCGGTCAAGGGATTGCTCGGCAAGTGCGGCTGCACGCGCATGGTGCAGGGGGGCTACAACGTCGCGCTGGCGCCGGAGGATTCCGTCCAACGCCACTTCATGGACACCATCACCGGCGGCAAGTGGCTGCCGCGGCAGGACCTCGCATGGCGGCTGGTCGAAGGCGCGGTCGAGCGCATCCGGGAGCTGGAGAACGAGATCGGCTGCTTCTTCGACCGCAACCCGGACGGGACCATCCACCAGAAGGCGTTTGCGGGCCAGAGCTTCGACCGCACCGTGCACAAGGGCGACCTCACCGGCATCGAGATCGTCAACCGGGTGATGGAGCAGGTGCTCGCGCTCGACGTGCGGGCGCTGGAGGAGCACCGCGCGATCGAGCTGATCCCGGCCCGAGACGGCTCGGGCGTCGCCGGTGTGCTGCTGATCGACGTGCGCACCGGCGGATACCGCTTCGTGGCCGCCAAGGCGGTGTTGCTGGCGACCGGCGGCGGCCCCACGATGTACCTCTACCACACCCCCTCCGGCGACAAGTCCTGCGACGGGATGGCGATGGCGTTGCGCGTCGGCCTGGCCCTGCGCGACATGGAGATGGTGCAGTTCCACCCCACCGGGCTGCTGGCGGGGCCCGGGACCCGCATGACCGGCACGGTGCTGGAAGAGGGCCTGCGCGGGGCCGGCGGCCACCTGCTGAACGGCGCCGGCGAGCGCTTCATGACCCGCTGTGATCCGGCCGCGGAGCGCGCCACCCGGGACGTGGTGAGCCGCGCGATCTACGCGGAAATGCGCGCCGGGCGCACCACGCCGATGGGCGGGGTGTACATCGAGATGTCCCACCTCGGACCTGGGAACGTCGCCGAGCGGTTCCCCGGGATGGTGAAACGCTGCGCGGACTGCGGCTTCGATCTCGCGGGCGGGCGGGTCGAGGTCGTCCCCACCGCGCACTACATGATGGGCGGGGTCGAGTTCGAGGCCGACTGCACCACCGCGCTGCCGCGCCTGTACGCGGCGGGCGAGGATTGCGGCGGGGTGCACGGCGCGAACCGGCTGGGCGGCAACGGCGTCGCGAACTCCACGGTGTTCGGAGGCATCGCCGGCGAGGAGATGGCGCGGGCGGTGGGCTCGATCACGTCATGGGCGGACCCGGACGAGGCCGCCATCGACGCGGGCATCGCGCGCGCCGAGCGCCCGTTCTCTCTGCCCGCGGGCGATATTGGAGAAGCGCGTGAGCGGCTCTGGCGCACGATGTGGGAGGACGTCGGGGTGCTCCGGATCCGCCAGGGGATCGAGCGGGGCCTCGAGCGGATCGACTCCCATGCGCAAGAGCTCCTGGCGACGGGGCTCGCGGACGGAGACCGCACGTTCAACCTGACGTGGCATGACTGGTTGAACCTCGACAGCCTCATCGAGATCAGCCGGGTGATCGCACACGCGGCGCTCGCTCGCGAGGATTCGCGGGGCGCGCATTTCCGGGAGGACTTCCCGGAGACCGGCGACCTCGACGCCACCCGCTACGTACGAGTCTCACGCCGCGGCGATCGCTTGCACCTCGCCACCGCCCCGGTCGAGTTCTCGATCGTGCGTCCCGGCGAATCGCTCATCGAGGGCGAGGCCGGTGCGCCGCTGTCGGACCCTGCGCCGGTTCGGCGATGACCGCGGCGCGGGACCCGCTCGACGGCCGGTGTCGAGAAGCGCGGCTCGCGGTTCCGGTTGATCGGCAATAGCCTGTCGCGCGATCATGATCGCGCGCCGCCGCCGAGTCCCTGCGCGCGGGCGACCATTCAGCCCGAGATCTTCGCCATGAACGAGACATACCATCTCATCAGCTCCGTGACCTGACCCTGGGTACAGCGCGCCATGATCGTGTTGCGTGCCAAGGACGTCGAGTTCGAAGTGACCTACATCGACCTGCGCGAGAAGCCCGACTGGTTTCTCGAGATCTCCCCCCACGGCAAGGTGCCGGTGCTCTCCGTCGGCGAGCGGCCGTTGTTCGAGTCGAACGCGATCGCGGAATTCCTCGACGAGATGGTTCCCCCACCTCTGCATCCCGACGATCCGTTCAAGCGCGCGCGAAACCGGGCCTGGACCGACTTCGTCCCCGACTTCTCGACAAGCCTCGGCGGCGTGTACTACGCAAAGGACGAGACCGCACTCGCCGAGGGAATCGAGATTGCGCGCGGCCGGCTTGCCAAGCTCGAAGAGGCGCTCGCCAGGGAGCGGGACAATGACGGGCCGTACTTCAACGGCCCCGAGCTCTGCCTCGTCGACGCCGCCTACGCGCCGTTCCTCCGGCGCTACGCCTTCGTCGAGCCCCGGCTCGGCTGCGGGCTGCTGAAAGAGTTCCCGCTGGTGCAGGCGTGGTCGGATGCACTGGCCGCGGACGAGCGGATCACCGGCTCGGTCGCGGACACCTTCGAGCACGAATTCATCACTTCCTTGCACCGGCGCGGAGCGATGGCCGCGCCGCGGTTCGGTCCGATGCCGGAGGCGGCCGACTGAACCGGCACTCCGCCCGGGCCGTCGCCTTGGCGACCGGCCCGGGCGGGGACGAAGGATTCGGGCATCGGGAGCCGGAGCCGCGCAGGGCCGGCGGCGCAGTTCCTGCCGTTGCTTGCGCTTCCCGGACCCTGGAGCCCCGGATCTTGGAGCGTTGTCCGGGCTATCGGTCGGCGTCGGCGCGCGCGGATTCGACGTAGATCTCGCGCAGCCGGCGCGTGACCGGTCCCGGCCGGCCGTCCCCGATCGTTTCCCGGTCGATGCCCACCACCGGGATCACGAACGACGAGGCGCTGGTGATGAACGCTTCCGCCGCGGTCTTCGCTTCCTCCACGGTGAACGGCCGCTCCTCGACCGTGATCCCATGCTCGTGCGAGAGCCGCAGCACCGCGGCGCGGGTGATGCCGTGCAGGATCTCGTTGCCGAGATGCCGCGTCACCACCACCCCGCCGCCGGTCACGATGTACGCGTTGCTCGAGCTGCCCTCGGTCACGCAGCCGTCCTCGACCATCCACGCATCTCCGGCGCCGGCGTCGAGCGCCGCCTGCTTCGCCATCGACGCCGCGAGCAACCCGACGGTCTTCACGTCGCGCCGCTTCCAGCGCAGATCCGGTACCGTGACGATCGTGATCCCCCGCACCGCGAGCGGGTTGTCGACGAGCGGCTTCTCCTGCGTGAACATCACCAGCGTCGGCTCGGGCTCGGCCGGATATGCGAAGTCGCGGTCGGCAGGTCCGCGGGTGATCTGCAGGTAGACGATGCCTTCGTCGAGGTCGTTGCGCGCGATGAGCTCCTTCTGCGCACACACGATCTCTTCCGGCGTGGCCGGTGAGGCCATCCCCAGCTCTCCGAGCGAGCGTTCGAGCCGGGCGAGATGCGCCGCGTTGTCGACGAGGCCGCGGTCGAGCACCGACGCCACCTCGTACACCCCGTCCCCGAACAGGAACCCGCGGTCGAAGACCGACACGCGCGCTTCGGATTCGGGGACGAATTGCCCGTTGACGTAGACGATGCGGCTCATGACAGGCTCCGGACGGTGGATACGGTTGCGCGGCGACGATGCGCCGGCACTCGGACAGTATGCTGATGAAGGCCACGCGGGTATACCATCGACGGGGCGCAGAACGCACGCGAAGGTCGAGCGGACACTCGGGGAGCACGAGCCGTGATGGACGGTGAGCTGGAAAGGCCGGGTACGATCCGGCCTGGAAGCGCGGGCGTCCCGCCCGCATGGCCGGGAGGCGAACCGGAAACGCCAGGCACGACCCCGACACCCGTGGATGCGCCGGGCCGTGAGCGTGCAGGCCGCGCCGCGGCCCGCGTGCTGGTCGATCTCGCCGCCCTGGCCGGGAACTACCGGGTCATCGTCTCGGCGACGGCCGCCGAGGCCGCGGGTGTCGTCAAGGCGAACGGATACGGGCTCGGCGTCTCGGGTCTCGCCCGCGCCCTGTACGAGGCCGGATGCCGGACCTTCTTCACCGCCTTCGCCCATGAGGCGGTCGAGCTCCGGCGGATGTTCGACGACGTGGAGATCTTCGTGCTCATGCCGCGCGTCGGCGACGAGGCGCACCTTCTGCACCGGCACCGCCTGATCCCCTGCCTGTTCGATCTGGACGGTGTCGATCGGTGGATCGGGAGCGCAGCGGCGCATGGCGTGCCGGGACGTGCCGCGCTCCACGTCGAGACCGGGATCCACCGGCTGGGTCTCGGCCGCGAGGAGCTGGACGCCCTGCTCGGCGACGAGGCCCGGCGGTCGCGTCTCGACGTCACCCTGTTGATGAGCCATCTCGCCTGCGCGGACGAGCCGGCCGCGCCGTCCAACCGCCGCCAGCTCGAACGATTCCGCGCAGTGAGAGGCGTGTTTCCGGCCGCGCGCGCCAGCCTCGCGAGTTCCGCGGGAACGTTTCTCGGATCGGACTACCACTTCGATCTGGTGCGGGCCGGGGTTGCGCTGTACGGCCACGATCCCCATTACCGGCACCAGGCGCCGCGGGTGCGGCCGGTGGCAACACTCCAGGCGCGGCTCGGACAGGTGAGGACGGTGGAGGCGGGCGGGAGCGTCGGCTACGGCGGTGTCGCGACGTGCGACGCCGCGCGGCGGATCGGCGTGGTGCTCGCGGGCTACGCCGACGGCATCCCGCGTGCGCTCTACCGGCCCGGCCGGCGGTTCGAGGTGGTGGCCGGCGGGTACCGGGCGCCGCTGTTCGGGACCGTGTCGATGGACATGATCACCATCGATCTGGACGGGGTCCCCGAGGACGCGGTCCGGACCGGGGCATGGGTGGAGATCTTCGGCCCGAACGCTCCCATCGAACGGGTCGCGGAGCAGGCCGGGACGATCCCCTACGAAATCCTCACCGGCATCGGACCGAGGGTCGAGCGCGTCCTCGTCTGAACGCGGAGCCCGGGTTCGGGGCCGGATCCAATTCGGACGGCCGGCTTCCGGGGCCGCCGCTTCGGCGATGCCGCCGCCGCGGGGCGCATGACCGGCGCCGGCCCGGGCCGGGGGAGCGTTACGGCCCTCGGGTTGGCCCGGCAGCCCCGGTCAGCGGCCCAGCGTCGCCTCGTGAGTGATCGCGCGTTCCGGGCTATAGTCCCCCGCGCTTCCGGTTCGACTCCCCCCATTTCCGCCCGAAGAGGACCCCCGATGAAATACGGCTGCTCCCTGATCGTGCGTGGCGAGGACGCCACCCCGGACACCTTCATCAAAATGGCCGAGCGCGCCGAGGCGCTCGAGCTGGACTCGCTGTGGCTCAGCGCGCACGTCGTGCTTCCGCCACAGGTGAAGTCCGGGTACATCCTCATTCCCGGCCGGATGCACCCGCCGCACTGGCGCGAATGCTACTGGGAGCCCTTCACGATTCTGTCCTTCCTTGCCGCGCACACCAGGCGCATCACCCTGGGCACCAGTGTCGTGGTGCTTCCGATGCACAACCCCTTCGAGGTCGCGAAGCAGGTCGCGGAGGTGGACCAGCTCTCCAACGGCCGGTTCATCTTCGGGATCGGCGTGGGCTGGTTCGAGGAGGAGTTCGAAGTCCTCGGACAGGCCTTCGGCAACCGGGGGGCGCGCACCGACGACGCCCTCGAGCTCATGAAGAAGCTCTGGGCGGACGACCCGGTCACGTACAGGGGCCGGTTCTACTCCTGCGAGGACGCCTCGTTCGCGCCGAAGCCGGTGCAGCGTCCGCATCCGCCGATCTGGGTTGCGGGTGCGAGCCGGCCCGCCTGCCGGCGCGCGGCGCAGTACGCCGAGGCGTTCCACCCGGTGCGGATGTCGCTGGAGAAGGTCGTCGAGATGCGCAAGGAGCTGGATGTCCAGTGCGAGAGGTTCGACCGCTCTCCGGGCTCGGTCAAGCTCTGCGTCAAGCTGCCGCTGGTCTTCCAGGACGAGCCGGGGGAGTTCCCGACCCAGGGCACGACGCAGCAGATCGCGGACGGCATCAAGCGCTACATCGAGATCGGGGCCGAGCATTTCACGCTCGACTTCGTTCCGGAGAAGGTGGACATCGCACTCGACGCGATGGAGCGCTTCGCCCAGGAGGTCCGGCCGCGGCTCGACTGACCGTGCGGGCCGCGCTCGACCGTCCCGGCCGGCGGCCGGGGGCCTCGGCGCCGCCCTCGGTCGCCGTAGCTCTGCCCGGAGACGTCGGCGCCGCCCTCGGTGTCGCAGAACCGGTCGGGTTTGCGGAAGAACGCGAGGAACAGTCCCCCGCCCGGTGGTCATCGCGGTGAATACGGTGGCGGGCGGGAGGAGGGCGATCACCTGGAACACGATGCCGGGATCGCTGCGGTCGAGGAAGCACCCGAACATCCCGGACACCACGGTCCCGCCGAGGTCGAGCCCGGTGGAGGTTGAACCTGGTGGGGGTCGAACCCGGAGGAGACGAAACCGGACAGTTCTATTTGTTGCCAACAGTTGCCAACACACCTTCTTGAGCCGGGACGCGGTTCTCGTGCGATAATGAGGGCATCCGTCCGGACGTCCCCGCGGTCGACAGCAGGATTCCACAACAGCAGGATTCCACACATGGGTTTCTTCATTGCGGATGCGCACGCGCAAACCGGCGGTGGGGGCGACCCTACCTTCAGCTTCATCATGCTCATCGCCCTGTTCGCGGTGTTCTACTTCGTCCTGATCCGCCCCCAGTCGAAGCGGCAGAAGGAGCACAAGGCGATGGTCGCGAGCCTGTCGAAGGGCGACGAGGTGGTCACCAACGGCGGGTTGCTCGGAAAGATCACCAACGTCGGCGACAGCTTCGTGACGCTCGAGGTCGCGGACGGAACGGAGGTCAAGGTCCAGCGCATGGCGGTCGCGACCTTGATGCCGAAGGGAACGATCAGGTCGGGGTGAGCTCCAACGTCTGCCGACCTCTCTTGCCGCATCCTGCTCCGACCGTCCCATGATCAACCAGTATCCTGCGTGGAAGCACGCGCTCATCGCGGTTGCGCTGGTGGCCGGCGTCATCTTCGCGCTCCCGAACCTCTTCGGCGAGGATCCCGCGGTCCAGGTGTCGCCGGTACGCGGCGCACCCGTCGACGAGGCGCTGCGCGACCGCCTCGTCGGCCGGATCGAGTCGGAGGGCATCACCGCGCACCGGACCGAGATCACGGATCGGCTCCTCATGCGCTTCGGATCGGCGGAGGATCAGCTCAGGGCCCGGCAGATCATCGAGGACGCGCTTGATCGCCAGTACGTGGTCGCGCTCAACCTCGCGCCGTCGACCCCCGCCTGGCTCGCCGGTCTGGGTGCGCTGCCGATGTATCTGGGTCTCGATCTGCGCGGCGGCGTGCACTTCCTGATGGAGGTGGACCTCGCGGGCGCGGTCAGGCAGGCGGAGCAGCGTTACGCGGGCGATCTGCGCAGCCTGTTGCGGGAGGAGAAGATCCGCCAGCGGGCCATCACGGTGCGGTCGAAGGGTGGCTTGATCGTCCGGTTCAACGACGCCGGGCACCGCGACCGGGCCTACGACCTCGTGCGGCGGCAGATGCCCGAGCTCATCGTCGAGTCGGCCGTCAACGTCGGAGATCCGGTGCTCGACATCCAGCTCGGCGAATCGGCCAGGCAGGAGATCGAGCGCTTCGCGGTCCAGCAGAACGTCACCACGCTGCGCAACCGCGTCAACGAGCTCGGCGTCGCCGAGCCGGTCATCCAGAGGCAGGGAGAGAGCCGGATCGTCGTCCAGTTGCCAGGCGTCCAGGACACCGCAAGGGCGAAGGAGATCCTCGGCGCGACCGCGACGCTGGAATTCCGCATGGTCCACGACGAATCCGCGACGGCGCTCGCGACCGGACGCACACCGGCGACGGCGAAGCTGTATCGCGAGCGTAGCGGGGCGCCGATCCTCCTCCGGCGCAACGTCATGCTCACGGGGGAGTACATCACGGACGCGGCGTCCGGGATCGATCAGCAGAGCGGCTCGCCGGCGGTGTTCATCACCCTCGACGGCAAGGGCGCGAGACTCTTCTCGAACCGCACCCGGGACAAGATCGGCCGCGCCATGGCCGTCGTGTACATCGAGCACAAGTCGTTCACGGAGCTGGTCAACGGGGTGCGCGAGCGCCGGAAGGAGATCGTCGAGGAAGTGATCAACGTCGCGACGATTCGCGATCAGCTCGGGAAGCGGTTCCAGATCACCGGCCTCGACTCCACCGAAGAGGCCCGCAACCTCGCGCTGCTGCTGCGCGCCGGAGCGCTCGCCGCTCCCATCGAGATCGTGGAGGAGCGCACCGTCGGCCCGAGCCTCGGCCAGGCGAACATCGACCAGGGGTTCCGGTCGGTGGTGATCGGCTTCGTCCTGGTGCTCGCCCTCATGGCGATCTACTACAAGCGGTTCGGGCTCGTCGCCAATCTGGCCCTCACGTTCAATCTGGTCCTGGTGGTGGCGATGCTGTCCCTGTTGCAGGCGACCCTGACCTTGCCGGGCATCGCGGGGATCGTCCTGACGGTGGGCATGGCGGTGGACGCCAACGTCCTCATCTTCGAGCGCATCCGGGAGGAGATCCGCAATGGAAACACCCCGCAGGCGAGCATCCACGCCGGATACGCGAAGGCGTTCTCGACCATCGCCGACGCGAACATCACGACCCTCATCGCGGCGGTCCTGCTGTTCGGGTTCGGCACGGGTCCGATCAAGGGGTTCGCGGTCACCCTCTCGCTGGGGATCGCGACCTCGATGTTCACCGCGATCATGATGACCCGCGCCGTGGTCAACCTGATGTACGGCGGCCGGCGGGTGGCCGCCCTCTCCATCTGACGCCCGCGCAGACCCGCAAACCATCGTCCGCAACGCCCGGCCGAACGCACCATGGAATTGATCAAGCAGGGACTCCACCTCGACTTCATGAGCCGGCGCCGCGTCGCGGTCATGTTCTCGGCGGCGATGCTGGTGGTCTCGATCCTCTCCCTCGCCTTCCGCGGGCTCGAATTCGGCATCGACTTCACGGGCGGTACCCTGGTCGAGGTGGGCTACCCGCGGGCGGTGGAGCTGGAGCCGGTGCGGGCCACGCTTCACGGCGCGGGCTTCGAGGGCGCCGTCGTCCAGCACTTCGGCACCGCCCAGGACGTGCTCATCCGGATCGCGCCGCGTGGCGACGTGGACAGGGCGGAGCTGAGCAACCGTGCGCTCGACGCCCTTCGCGCCAGGGATTCGGCGGTGGAGCTGCGCCGGGTCGAGTTCGTGGGCCCGCAGGTCGGCGAGGAGCTGACCGAGCAGGGGGGGCTCGCGATGCTCATCGCGCTGGGCGCGATCTTCCTCTACGTGATGTTCCGGTTCGAGTGGAAGTTCTCCGCCGGCGCGGTCGCGGCGCTGTTCCACGACGTGCTGATCACCCTCGGCGTCTTCTCGCTGCTCGGGCTCGAGTTCGATCTGACGGTGCTCGCCGCGGTCCTCGCGGTCATCGGCTACTCCCTCAACGACACCATCGTCGTCTTCGATCGGATCCGCGAGAACTTTCGCCGGATGCGGCGCGGCACCTCCGAGTCGATCATCAACCGCTCGCTGAACCAGACCCTGTCGCGGACGTTGATGACGTCATTGACGACGCTGCTGGTGCTGATCGCGCTCTTCTTTCTCGGCGGCGAGCTGATCCACGGGTTCGCGACCACCCTCATCATCGGCGTGATGATCGGTACGTATTCGTCGATCTACGTGGCGAGCACCTGCACCCTCTGGCTCGGGGTGCAGAAGGCGGACCTGATGCCGGTGCAGAAGGAAGGCGCCGAGGAGGGAGCCGATGCGCGCCCCTGAACGGCCCCTGAAACGTGGCTCCGGGTTCGCACCGGCCGTTCACCTCCCGGATCGGGCGAACTCTGTACAATCGATCGCGAAGGGCGCTTTCAACGTCGGCGTGCCGGCTCCGGCGACCGCCGCTCGGCGCGGCGCGTTCCGGCGGCGAAGCCCTGAGCCGTCGTTCGTCGGGGGGAAGGGGGAACGAAGAGGAAACGGGACCCCGAGCAGGGTGAAGCGCCCGTGGTTCGGGGAAAATCGGGATGGCAGGAGTATGACATCGTGTCCGTAACCACCGATATCCGGCGCGTCACCACGCTGATGGTCATGGTAGCGAGCATCCTGGCGGGGTCGATGGCGCTGGCGGCAAGCACCGGCTCGGCCGCCGCCCAGCAACTCGTCATGGAAGTGACGTCGAGCATCGTGGAAGAGCTGACGTCACGGCGCGAATCCCTTCGGAACGATCCGCAAGGCGTGCACGATCTGGTGGATCGACTGGTCCTTCCCCACTTCGACTTCGAGCGCATGTCCCGGCGGGTTCTCGGCAAACGCTGGAAACAGGCATCGCCCGAGCAACGGCGGAGATTCGTCTCGGCGTTCCGGTCCATGCTGGTGCGCACCTACGCAACGGTACTCAACGAGTACCGCGGGCAGACGTTGACCTGGCTCGACCCGGTGCCTCGGAAGAAGGACAACGAGGTCTCGGTGCCCTTGAACATCGGGGTGGACGGCCGCCGGACGGTGCGCGTCGTGTATGCGATGCATGGGGACGGGAAGGACTGGAAGGTGTTCGACGTCGCGGTCGAGGGTGTGAGCATCGTGACGAATTATCGGGCGTCGTTCCGCTCCCGGATCGCGCAGGACGGAATCGAAGGGCTGATCGCGAGCCTGGAGGCCAGGATCGCGAAGAAGGACTGACGAGCCCATCGGATCGACAGGGTGCGCGGCCGGGCCTCCGGCGACGCGCACCGGCCGGCCCGGCCGGCTTGAGGAGTGCAGGCCGGAAGGCCTGGCGGCCACCGTGGCGGCGAACCGGGATGAACGGACATGGAACCGGAAGAAATCCGCCGACTGATCGAGTGCGGCCTCGATTGCGCCCATGTCGAAGTCACCGGGGACGGGCGCCATTTCAACGCGGTGGTCGTGAGCGAGGCGTTCGCGGGCAAGCCGATGATTCGCCAACACCGCCTCGTCTACGAGACGCTGGGCGGGCGCTTCGCCAACGACGTCCTCCATGCGCTTGCCTTGCGTACGTATACACCGGCCCAATGGGAGCAACTCGGCCGGTGACGCCACGCACCGCCCGTCCCGTCCTGCCCCCCTCGTGCATGGACTCCTCATCCCGTTTCGCATGTCCGCAGGCGCGGCTCCGCCCGGAGGGAGCCCGGTGACGGCGGTGCGGCAATCCCTCCCGGAGAGGTCCGAGCCTCGTGCCGCACCATCGCGCGGCGGCATCCGGCGCCCGTCGAATGGATAAGCTCATCATCACCGGCGGGATCCCTCTCGAGGGCGAGATCCGCATCTCGGGAGCCAAGAACGCGGCACTGCCGATCCTCGCCGCGACCCTGCTCGCGGACGGCACCGTCAAGGTAGGCAACATCCCCCACCTGCAGGACATCACCACGACCATGGAGCTGCTCGGCCGCATGGGCGTGGAGCTCGTGGTCGACGAGCGCATGAACATCGAAGTCGACTGCTCGACGATTCGGGAGCTGTTCGCCCCGTACGAGCTGGTGAAGTCGATGCGGGCGTCGATCCTGGTCCTCGGACCCATGCTGGCGCGTTTCGGCGAGGCGGTCGTCTCCCTTCCCGGCGGCTGCGCCATCGGCTCGCGTCCCGTCAACCTGCATATCGAAGGGCTGGTGAAGATGGGTGCGGACGTCCGCGTCGAGGGTGGTTACATCTACGCGAAGGCGCGCAAGCTCAAGGCGACGCGTATGGTCATGGATCTCGTCACCGTCACCGGCACGGAGAACCTGATGATGGCGGCGACCCTCGCCAAGGGGACGACGCTTATCGAGAATGCGGCGCGCGAGCCGGAGGTGGTCGATCTCGCGAACTGTCTGAACACGATGGGTGCGAAGGTGAGCGGTGCGGGCAGCGACACGATCGCGGTGGAGGGCGTCGATGTACTGAACGGAACACACTACGACGTGCTCCCCGACCGTATCGAGAGCGGCACCTATCTGGCCGCTGCCGCGATCACCGGCGGACACGTCCGCATCAAGGACACCCGGCCACACATGCTCGAAACGGTCATCGACAAGCTATGCGAGGCAGGCGCGGAGATCGAGGTCGGCGATGAGTGGGTCGATCTCGACATGCGCGGGCGTCGTCCCTGCGCGACCAACATTCGCACGTCCCCCTACCCGGCGTTTCCGACCGACATGCAGGCCCAGTTCACCACGCTCAACGTCGTTGCCGAGGGCACCGCGACGATCTCCGAGACGGTGTTCGAGAACCGGTTCATGCACGTCCACGAGCTTCAGCGCATGGGTGCGCACATCCAGCTCGAAGGCAACACCGCCGTCGTCCGGGGTGTCGAGCGGCTCACCGCGGCGCCGGTCATGGCCACCGATCTGCGGGCGTCGGCCAGCCTGGTGCTGGCCGGGCTGGTGGCGGAAGGCGATACCGTGGTGGACAGGATTTACCACATCGACCGCGGCTACGAGAGCATCGAAGAGAAGCTCGCCAAGCTCGGCGCGCGCATCCGGAGGGTGCCGGCGTGACCCTTGCCTGCGCGCCGCCCTCCGGCGCGGCCCGTCCATGCTGACGGTCGCGTTGTCGAAGGGGCGGATCTGCGACGAGGCGGTACCGTTGCTTGCGCGGGCCGGTATCGTGCCCGACGAAGACCCGGCCGGCAGCCGCAGGCTCTGCATCGCCACCTCTCTCGAGGACCTCCGTATCCTCGTGCTGCGCGCGCAGGACGTTCCGACCTTCGTCGAGCACGGCGCGGCGGACCTGGGCATCACGGGGAAGGACGTCCTGCTGGAGCACCGCGGTACCGGGCTCTACGAGCCGCTCGATCTGGGCATCGCCCGCTGCCGGCTCGTGCTCGCGGCGGGCTCCGACGCGAAGCCGGCGCACCCGCGCCCGCGGGTCGCGACCAAGTACGTGGAGACCACGCGGCGATTCTTCTCGGGCAAGGGCATCCAGGCCGAGATCATCCGCCTCTACGGCTCGATGGAGATTGCGCCCGCGGTCGGTCTCGCCGACTGCATCGTCGATCTCGCCGAGACCGGCGCGACCCTGGCCGCGAACGGGCTCGTGGTGCGTGAGGAGATCGCCGCGATCAGCGCGCGGCTGATCGTGAACAAGGCGGCCATGAAGCTCTCCCACCGGCGGATTTCCTCGCTCGTGGAGCGTATCGGGCGCGCAGCGGCGCGGGAAGGAGGTGGATGCTCGTGACGGGCGGGTCCGGCATGGCGCGGCTCTGCTCGACGCGAGGCGATTTCCCGCAACGCTTCGAATCCCTGCTCGCGGCCACCGCGGAGACCGATCCGGATGTCGAGGCATCGGTACGCGAGATCATCGCCGGGGTACGCCGCGACGGAGATGCGGCGGTCCTGGAGTACACCCGCCGCTTCGACGGAGTTGCGGCGGACGCAGTGCCGGACCTCCGGGTCCCGCCCGTTGCGCTCGATGCGGCATGGGATGCGATCGACGCCGGCGAGCGCGAGGCGCTGGCGGAGGCGGCAGCCCGTATCCGCGACTATCACGAACGGCAGAGGCAGGAGTCCTGGCAGTATCTCGACGAGGACGGATCGGTGCTCGGCCAGCGGATCACCCCCCTCGACCGCGTCGGCGTGTACGTGCCCGGCGGCAAGGCGAGCTACCCGTCCTCGGTGTTGATGAACACGATACCGGCGCGGGTGGCGGGGGTCGCGGAGATCGCGATGGTGGTGCCCGCCCCGTCGGGAGCGATCGATCCGCTGGTGCTCGCCGCGGCCCGGGTGGCCGGGATCGATGAAGTGTGGACCATCGGCGGGGCGCAGGCGATCGCGGCCCTCGCCTTCGGGACGGAGCATATTCGGGCCGTGGACAAGATCGTCGGGCCCGGGAACCGCTACGTGGCCGCCGCCAAGCGGCTGGTGTTCGGGCTCGTCGGCATCGACATGATCGCCGGGCCCTCGGAGATCGTCATCGTGTGCGACGGGAGCACCCCGGTGGAGTGGATCGCGATGGATCTGTTCTCGCAGGCCGAGCACGACGAAGAGGCGCGGGCGATCCTGATCTCTCCCGATGCGGCGTTTCTGGATCGGGTGGAGGCCGCGATGCAG
This sequence comes from Gammaproteobacteria bacterium, assembly GCA_965204915.1. Lineage (GTDB taxonomy): Bacteria > Pseudomonadota > Gammaproteobacteria > HK1 > HK1 > HK1. The sequence continues at coordinate 3,864,466 of OZ242023.1, forward strand.
TCGATGCTTCCCGCTCTGGAGCGCGCGGAGATCGTCGCCCGCTCCCTCGCCGCCCACGGCGCCCTGATCGAGGTGGGTGATCTCGACGAGGCGCTCGTACTCGTCAACCGCCTTGCGCCCGAGCACCTGGAGCTGTCGGTGGCGGATGCCGGGCGCTGGATCAACCGGGTGCGCCATGCCGGGGCCGTCTTCCTCGGCTCCCATACCCCCGAGGCGTTCGGCGACTACTGCGCCGGGCCGAGCCACGTGCTGCCGACCGCGCGTACCGCGCGTTTCTCCTCGCCGCTCGGGGTTTGCGATTTCCAGAAGCGCACGAGCGTGATCGGCTGCTCGCCACAAGGAGCGCGGCGTCTGGCGGAAATCGCTTCGACCCTCGCCCGCGGCGAGGCCCTGACCGCCCACGCACGCTCGGCCGAGCTGCGGGGCGCCGGCGGTGCCGGCGACCGGGACGGCGATCCGGCCCAGGAGCCGATCCGGCCCAGAAGCTGATCCGGCCCGGTCACCGATTCGACTCGGCGTTGCTCCAATCGTGCAGGACGACACCCGGATGCTCTCACCATTCACCTTCGACGCCGCATACTACGAGCGTTTCTACCTCGATCCCGGGACCCGCGTCGCGGAGCCTCTCGACGTCGAGATCCAGGCCCGGTTCCTGTGCAGCTACCTGGACCATCTCAGGATCGACGTGCGCTGGATCCTGGATCTGGGCTGCGGGCTGGGGCGGCTGCGCGAGCCTCTCCTCGCCCGCTTTCCCCGTGCCCGCTATACTGGTGTCGAGGTGAGCGAATACCTGTGCGCGGAGCTCGGCTGGGTGTGCGACTCGGTCGCCACCTTTCGGGCCCGGCGTCGATTCGACCTCGTCATCTGCCAGGACGTGTTGCAGTACCTCGACGACGCCGAGGCCGGGCAGGCCCTCGAGAATCTGGCTCGGCACTGCCGCGGCGCGCTGTTCTTCGGCGCCTTGACGCGCGAGGACTGGGAGGAGAACTGCGATCGGGCGCGCACCGACGGGAACGGCTACCTGCGGGAAGGGGCCTGGTACCGGAGCCGGCTCGCGCCCTCCTTCGTGTGCGCCGGTGGCGGGGTGTTCGTCGCCCGACGCGCCGGGATCGTGATGTTCGAGCTCGACCGGGCGGATTGAGCGCAAGACGTCGGAAGAGGAAGATCGCCATGAGCCGACTTGCCGCCGTCAGGCCCGGGGAAGCGACCCCCGAGCAAAGGGAGGTCATCGACGCCATCGCCGGGGGTGCCCGGGGGCGGGACCGTCCCATCGAGAGCCTGCTCGACAAGCGCGGCGGACTGGCAGGGCCGTTCAATGCCTGGGTCCACCGGCCGGATCTCGGAAGCGTCATCCAGCGTCTCGGCGAACGGTTGCGGTTCCATGGGACCTTGCCTGGCGCCGCGCGCGAGATCGCCATCCTGACGGTCGGGGCGAAGTGGACGGCCGAGTACGAATGGTGGGCACACGCACGGATCGGCCGTCGCGAGGGGGTGTCCGGCGAGGTGATCGACGCGATCCACCGCGGCGAGCGCCCGCCATTGACCAATCCGGTGGAACGCGCAGTGTACGACTTCACCGCGGCATTGCTGGAGACCGGGAAGGTGGAGCCCGCGGTCTACGATGCGGCGCACGCACGGATCGGCGACGAGGGGATCGTCGAGCTCGTCACCCTCGCCGGTTACTACACCCTGGTGTCGTTCACCCTCAACGCCTTCGAGGTGCCGCTGCCCGCCGGCGAGTCGTACGCCTTCAAGGACGGGGCCTGAGCCGTCCCGCCGGCCCGCTTCCCCAAGGGCCGGTCTCTTCCGGGATCAACGTTCCCCGACCGGTCGGGGTCTCGACCCGGGAGGGTTCGTAGCCGGGGAGCTCGACGCCGGCATCACGTGGATGCCGCTCGCGAGCAGCGAGACGGAGACCTTCACCCCCACCGCGACGCCGTTCCTCGCCGCGACGTGCGCGGAGACCTCGAACGTGAGCGGCGCCCCCGCGCCCTCGACGTCGAGGGTGACGCGCGCATCGCCTCCGAGGGTGACGACGTCGCGCACGACGCCATGGACCGGATTCTCGTGCTCGCCACGCGACGGGCGCTCGCGGCGGTGCATCACCACGTGCGATTCCGGCACCAGCCAGTCCACCCGCTCACCGGGCGCGAAGTGCGCCGCGAGCCCGCACTCCAGCTCGGCGCCGGCCCAGGCGAGCCAGGTCTTCCGCGCCGGTTCGTCGTGGCGCGAGACCACGCCGGTGAAGACGTTGCGATGGTCGATGAGGCGGGCCACGAGGGCATCGGCGGGATGGCGGAGCACGTCGAGCATCGCGCCGGTTTGCAGCGTGCGCCCGTGATGCAGCACACTCAGGCGGTCGCCGAGGAGCTGGGCCTCTTCGAGGTCGTGGGTGACCAGCACCATCGGGATGCGGATCTCGCGGCGAAGCTGCGCGAGCTCCAGCCGGAGCCGCCGCCGCGTGAGCTGGTCCACGGCGGAGAAGGGCTCGTCGAGCAGCAGCACCCGCGGATCGCGCGCGAGCGCCCGCGCGAGCGCCACCCGCTGCCGCTGTCCGCCCGAAAGCTCGGCCGGCCGGCGCGATTCCAGTCCTTCCATGTTGACGCGGGCCAGCAGCGCCCGCGCCCGCGCGCCGCGTTCCCGGCGCGGGCGGTGGGACATGGCGCAGGCCACGTTGGCGAGTGCGTCGAGATGCGGGAACAGGGCGTAGTGCTGGAACACCAGCCCGACCCGGCGCCGCTGTGGCGATGTGACCGCGCCCGCGCCGCCACGCACGTCGAGCCAGGTCTCCCCGCCGCACGTGACTTCGCCGTCCGGCGGCGATGCCAGCCCGGCGATGCACCGGAGCACGGTGGTCTTGCCGCTCCCCGACGGGCCGACGAGCGCGAGGAGCTCGCCGGCGCCGCAGTCGAATGCGACGTCGAGCGCGACGGGACGCTCCTGGCGCAGCCGGACCCGCAGGCCCCGGGGATCGGTTCCCGGGGTCACGACCCGATGCGCCTCGCGGTGGAGGCCGTGGGTGGGCGCGGGGCGCAGGCGTTTCCCGGCGGAGCCCCGTTATCGGGGTTCGGTGCGGTACGAGGGCAGGCCATCGGGCATGGATCGTGCGGGGCGCCGGTTCCGGAGCGATGCCAGTCCCGGCGCAGGCGCCGGAAGTCAGACCTTGACGCCACGGCCGGCGAGCGCACGCACGAGGGCCATGGAGACGAGGGAGGCGGCCAGCAGAACGGCGGAGAGCACTCCTGCCGCCTCCATCTCGAACGCCTGCACGCGGTCGTAGATGACGATCGACAGGGTCTGGGTCCGCGACGGGATGTTGCCCCCGACCATCAACACCACCCCGAACTCCCCGAGGGTGTGCGCGAACGTCAGCACGAACGCCGCGAGGACGCCGGGCCAGGCGATGGGCAGCTCGATGCGGGCGAAGGTCACCGTGCCCGAGAGCCCGCTGACCCACGCCGCCTCCCTGACCTCGTGGGGGATCGCGGCGAACGCCTGCTGCATCGGCTGCACCGCGAACGGCAGGTTGAAGACCATCGAGGCGACGACGAGGCCGGGGAAGCTGAACGCCAGGACCTCGCCGGTCAGCCATTCGAAGGCGCCGCCGATCACCGTGTCGGGGTTGAATGCGACGAGCAGGTAGTAGCCGAGGACGGTGGGCGGCAGCACCAGGGGCAGGGCGACCGCCGCCTCGACCAGCGGCTTGGCGCGAAAGCTCCGCCAGGCCAGCGCACGTCCGGCGACGAGTCCGAGCGGCAGCATGAGCACCGCCGTCCATGCCGCGAGCTCCAGGGACAGCAGGATCGGGGCGGCGTTCACGTCACCCCCGCGCGAAGTGCGCGGAGCACCCGGCCGGCGCGGCGCGGTCTCTGCGGATCCCGATGTGGAAGGGCAGAATCGTCACGGCATCCACTTCGGGCGCATTCCCGGGAGGCATGGCCGCCGCGCCGCGCCCCGGATCGATCCGGCGGACCGTCGCGGCGTTCACTGCGGGCGTGCCCCCGGAGCCGGGAATCCGAACCGCTCGAAGATGCGCCGCGCGGCCGGCCCGGCGAGGAACCGGAACAGCGCCCGGGCGTCGGCCCCGGAACCCGAAAGCAACACCATCCGCTGCGTGATCGGGCGGTGCATGGAGGCGTCGAGAAGCACGTGACGGGCCTCGGCCGAGACGCGCCCGGAGAGCGCGAGCGCGTAGGGCACGAGCCCGCCCTCGGCGCCGCGGGCGAGGGCGAACTGCACCGCCTGCGCCGCGTTCTCCGCCAGCAGCAGCCGATCCTCCAGCCGCGGCCAGAGCGCGGTGCGCACGAGCGCGTCGCGCGCGGCGCGGCCGTACGGTGCGTGGGCAGGGTTCGCGATCGAGAGCCGGCGCAGGCGCCCGTCGCCGATCGCGCGTCCAAGATCCGCGAGCGACGCATCGAGGACGAGCGCGGAATGCCGGGGCACCAGCAGGGCCAGCCGCCCGACGCCGTAGACCGCGCCTTCGCCCTCGGTCCTTCCCGCTCGAACGAGCCTGAGCGCCTGCTCCTCGTCGGCGGAGAGGAAGAGGTCGAACGGTGCGCCCTGTACGATCTGCCGATAGAGGTTGCCGGACGAGCCGTAGCTCACCTCGGGGGGAGCGCCGCCGGCCGCGGACCAGGCGCGAGCCACCTCCGGAAACACGTGGCGCAGGCTCGCCGCGGCGGCGACGAGCGGCGGCTCGCCGGCCGCCGCGGCGGCGGCGAGCGCGAGCGCCATGACCTGGCAGGCGGCGAGGACGGCGTGGCATCCCGTTCTCCTCGACATCACTTGGCGCAGGGTCCGTCCATCGATCCGGAGGCGGTCGATTTTGGCATACCTTGCCTGTGCAACGACCGGTGGACGTGCGAACCTTCCCGCCTTTCGGCGAGCCGCATGACGGAGCAGGAGGCCCGGTGCATCGCGATTCACGCAATCGAGCCCGATGGACGATGGAGGAAGGCGGACGCGGGGCGGGCGGGCGAAGCGTGATCCGACGGTGCGGCCGGGTGGCCGGATCCGGGACTCCATTGCCCGGACGAGGCGCCCGCTCCGGCACGCGGTTCGACCGCACCGTGGCCACCGGGGTGGCCCCATCGCCGGGACGGGACGTTGGCGCGCGCCCGCTCTGACGCCAAGCCGCTCCGGTACTCCGTCCCGCGGTTCGCGGACGCCGATGCGCCGGACCCCCGATGAGGCGATCGTCCACGTTCGCCGGCCCGCGCTTCGGGGCGTTGCGGCTCGCTCCGTTCCGGCGCTACTGGCTCGGCTCGGCCGCCTCGGTGGGGGCGTTCCAGTTGCTGATCATGGGTCAGGGGTGGCTCGTCTACGAGTTGAGCGGATCCCCGCTGCACCTCGGATTCCTCGGAGCGGCCTCCTCGATCCCCACCATCGCCGCCGCTCTCGTCGGCGGTGTCATCGCCGACCGGGTGGACCGGCGCCGGATGATCATCGTGACCTCCACGAGCATCGCCGGCCTCCTCGCCCTGCTCGCACTTCTCGACGGCAGCGCAGTGGTGGAGGTATGGCACGTGCTCGCCATCGCCGGCGCCATCGCCCTCATCGTGGGCTTCGATTTTCCCGGCCGGCAGGCGTTCTTCCCGAGCCTCATCACCCGCGAGCACATGATGAGTGCGGTCGCCCTGAACTCCATGCTCTGGCAGGGATCGCGGATGTTCGTCCCCGCCCTCGGCGGCATGGTCATCGCGCTCACCGACACCTGGGTCGTCTTCGCTACGGGTGCGGTGGGCTTCATCGCCATGTCCCGGGTGATGGCGAGCTTCGCGCCCACTCCCGCGGGGGACGTGCCGCTGGCGATGAAGCACTCCGGCCGGCAGTTCACGGACGGATTCCGGTTCATCCGATCGCACCGCATGTTCGCGACGCTCATGCTGCTCACCTACGCGACCACGTTCTTCGGCATCTCCTACGTGCAGCTCATGCCCGCATTCGCCCGGCTCCTCGGCGTGAGCGAGCCCGGCTACGGCCTCCTGCTCTCCGTCACGGGGATCGGCTCGGTCACCGGGACCCTGATCGTCGCTCCGTTGCAGCGCAGCCCCCGGCTCGGGCGGCTCCTGCTGGTATCGCTGGGGTGCGGGGCCGCCGCCCTGATGGCGTTCAACGTCTGTGTGGCGCTGCTGCCCGGGCGGATGGCGGGCTACGTGCTCGCCCTCGGTTGTGCAACGCTCGCCTCGATGTGCATCTCGATGTTCATCGTCAGCTCGATGACCCTGCTGCAGCTCGCCGTCCCGGACGGGCTTCGCGGCCGGGTGATGGGGATCTACAGCATCTGTTTCAGTCTGATTCCACTCGGGGGCCTGCTGGGCGGGACCGTGGCGGCGGTGACCTCGCCGCCCTTCGCCGCCGCCCTCAACGCCGGCATTCTCCTGGCCGTGGTGGTGTTCGTGGCCGTGACCCAGCCCACCGTCCGGCGGCTCGAGGGCGCCGCTGCGGACTCGCCGCCGGGCCCGCGGGAATCGGGGTGAAGCGTCCGATGCGTCCGCCGCCCAGAACGGACCCCGGCTCCGGGTCGGAATCGAGCACGCCGCACCGGATGTGCGATCAGAGCCCGCGGGGGGGCCCGGGAGATCATGATCCGGCGCCGATCCCGGGCGCTTTTCCGGAGCCGGCGGACAACGTCCGGCGGCGTGCCGGACAAACCGTCACCCGCCGGTCATCCGCATCTCCCGGGCGCGCTGCTTCTGCTGGCGGAACATCAGCCAGCCGGCGACGAGCACCCCGATCGCGACCGCCAGCACCATGATCGTCGCCAGTGCGTTGATGTCGGGGCGGAGTCCGACCCGTACGCGCGAATAGATCAGGATCGGCAGGGTCGTCGCGCCCGGCCCGGACACGAAGCTGGCGATGATCAGGTCGTCCAGCGACAGGGTGAACGACAGGAGCCAGCCGGCCAGCATCCCCGGCGCCAAGCGGGGCAGGGTGACGTCGAACAGCACCCGGAACGGCCTCGCGCCGAGGTCCTGCGCGGCTTCTTCCAGCTCCTGCCCCATGCCGGCGAGACGGCCGCGGATGATGACTGCGACGAAGGCCATCGAAAACGTGATGTGCGCGATCGTGATGGTCGTGAAGCCGCGCTCCGACGGCCAGCCGATGATGCCTTCGAGGGTGATGAACAGCAGCAGCAGCGACAGGCCGGTGATGACCTCGGGCATCACCAGCGGGGCGGTGATCATCCCGGAGAACAGCGTACGCCCGCGAAAATTGCCGAAACGCACCAGCGCCAGCGCCGCCAGTGTGCCGATCAGGGTCGCGAAGGTCGCGTTGACCACGGCGATTTGCAGGCTCAGCGCCAGCGCATCCCAGACTTCTTCGCTCCGGAACAGGACACCGTACCAGCGGGTGGAGAATCCGCCCCACACCGGCACCAGCTTCGAGTGGTTGAACGAGTAGAAGATCAGCAGGAAGATCGGGACGTACAGGAAGGCCATGCCGAAGCACAGCGCGGTGAACAGGAAGGTCGAGCGCTGCTTGCGCATCGTTCAGATCCCGGACTCCCTCGCCTGCACGCGCTGGTAGATCATCATCGGCACCACCAGCACCAGCAGCAGCGCGATCGCCACCGCCGACGCGACCGGCCAGTCCTGGTTGGCGTTGAATTCGCCGTAGAGCACGTTCCCGATCATCAGCACGTTGCCGCCGCCGAGCAGGTCCGGGATCACGAACTCGCCGGTGGCGGGAATGAACACCAGCAGGCTGCCGGCGACGATGCCCGGGATCGTCAGCGGCAGGGTGACGGTGAAGAACGTCGCCAGCGGACGCGCGCCCAGATCGGCCGCGGCTTCGTGCAGCGACGTGTCCAGCTTCTCCATGTTCGCGTACAGCGGCAGGATCATGAACGGCAGGTACGTGTAGACGATGCCGACGTAGACGGCGAACTCCGAGTACAGCAGGCGGATCGGCGCATCGACGACGCCGAGGAAGAGCAGCAGGTTGTTGATCGTACCCTGGTCGGCCAGCAGTCCGATCCAGGCATAGACGCGCAGCAGGAACGAGGTCCAGAACGGCAGGATGACCAGCAGCAGCAGGATCATCCGCGCCGTGGGACGCGCCCGCACGATGCCGTAGGCGATCGGGTAGCCCACGAGCAGGCAGAAGATCGTGGAGACGATCGAGATCTTGAGCGAGTTCAGGTAGGTCCTGACGTACAGCTCGTCTTCCCAGAGCCAGACGAAGTTGTCGAACAGCAGCCGGACGGTCAGCGCGCCGTCCTCCGCCCACTGGAACATCGGCGAGAACGGCGGGCTGGCGATGATCCTTTCGGCCAGGCTGATCTTCAGGACGATGAAGAAGGGCGCCAGGAAGAACAGCACCAGCCAGAAATACGGCACGAACAACACCACCGACTGCCAGCCGCCCTGCAGCCGGGCGAACGCCGCTTGCAGCGCGCGCGTCATTCGGTCAGGGCCAGCGCGCTGGCGGTGTCCCAGACGACGTGCACCTCGTCGTCCCAGGTGATCTCGCGCTGGTCGAGGCGGCGCTGGTTGGGGGCGGTGATCTGCACCACCGTCTTCCCGACCTCGACGCGGTAGATGGACAGGTTGCCCATGTAGGCCAGGTCCTGCACCCTGCCGGGCAGGGAGACCGCGTCGCCGCCGCCTTCGATCGGCGTCTTCGACATGCGGATCTTCTCGGGCCGCACCGCCAGCGTGATCCGTTGCCCCTCCCCGCCGTCGAAACGTTCCGGCAGGGCGAGGCGCGACGGCAGATCCGCGCAGTCCAGCGCCAGCCCGTCGCCGTCGCGCACCACCGTGCCCTCGAACATGTTGATGGTGCCGATGAAGTTCGCGGTGAACCGCGTCTGCGGGTACTCGTAGATCTCCGTCGGGGTGCCGATCTGCACGAACCGCCCGGCGTCCATCACCGCGATCCGGGTCGACAGCGTCATCGCCTCCTCCTGGTCGTGGGTGACGACGACGAAGGTGATGCCGAGCCGGTCCTGGATATTCATCAGCTCGAACTGCGTCTGCTCGCGCAGGCGCTTGTCGAGCGCCGCCAGGGGCTCGTCGAGCAGCAGCACCTTCGGGCGCTTGACCAGCGCCCGCGCCAGCGCGACCCGCTGGCGTTGCCCGCCGGAAAGCTGGTGGGGCTTGCGCCTGGCGAAGTCCGACAGCTCGACCATCGCCAGCATCTCTTCGACGCGCCGCCCGACCTCGGCGGGCGCGACGCCGTCACGCTTCAGCCCGTACGCGACGTTCTGCTCGACCCGCATGTGCGGAAACAGCGCGTAGGACTGGAACATCATGTTCACCGGGCGCTCGTACGGCGGCACCGGGCCCATGTCCGCGCCGTCGATGAAGATGCTTCCCGACGTGGGCGTCTCGAATCCGGCCAGCATCCGCAGCAGGGTGGTCTTGCCGCAGCCGCTGCCCCCGAGCAGCGCGAACAGCTCGCCCTTGTAGATCTTCAGCTCGACGTTGTCGACCGCGACGAAATCGCCGAACCGTTTGGTGACGCCCCGGATGTGGATGAACGGGACCGCCCCCGGATCCAGCCAGGGGCGGTCCTCATGATGCCCGGCCGAAGCCCCGTTCATCCCCGGGTTTCCGCGGCGGGGACGACGCTAGCTGCCGGACTTGAAGCCGGTCCAGACGCGGTTCTTGACGCGCTCGATCTTCGGCGGGCGCACCTTGAAGGAGTACATCCTCCGTACCTGCTCGGTGGTCGGGAACGCCGCCGGGTTGCCCGACACCTCTTCGTCCACCAGCGGAAGGGCGTCCCGGTTGGCGGTGGCGTACCAGGTGAAGTTGGTGTCGTTCGCGGCGACCTGCGGGCGCATCATGTAGTTCAGGAACAGATGCGCGTTGTCCACGTTCTTCGCGTCGCTCGGAACGACCCAGCCGTCGACCCAGAGGTTCGCCTTGCCTTCCCCCTCCGGCAGGAAGAAGTCGAGCACCACGCCGGTGTCGGCCTCCGCCGCCTGCGACATCGCAAGCAGGCCGTCGGGCCCCCAGGTGATCGCGACGCAGAACTCCTTCTCGGGCATCCGCTGGTATGCGTAGTTGTCGAACGTCTTGATCCAGGGGCGGATCGGCTTCAGCAGCTTCTCGGCCGCCCGGTAATCCGCCGCTTGGGTCGAGTTCGGGTCCAGGCCGAGATGCGCCATGGCGATCCCCATGACGTCGTCCGGCGAATCGAGGAACGCGACCCCGCACTTCGACAGCTTCTCCATGTGCTCGGGGTCCAGGACCATCTCCATCGAGCCGATCGGCGCCTCCGGATGCGTCGCCCTGACCAGCTCCTCGTTGTAGGTGACCCCGTGCGTGCCCCACGTGTACGGGACGACGTACTGGTTGCCCGGATCCCAGAAGCTCGACAGCTTCTCCATGATCTCCGGGCGGATGTGCTTGAAGTTGGGCAGCCTGGACTTGTCCAGCGCCTGCAGGATGCCGGCAGGGATCAGTTGCCCGACGTTGCTGCCGGCGTGGAGCACCACGTCGTAGCCGGAGCCGCCGGCGAGCAGCTTCGCGTGGGCGGTCTCGACCGAATCGTAGTTGTCGTAGGTGACCTCGACGTCGAATTCCTGCTCGAAGTTGGCGATGGTGTCCTCGGCGATGTACTCGCCCCAGTTGTAGACGTTCAGGACGCCCTCGGCGTGGACGGACGCGGACACGAACGCCGCGAGCGCCACGGCCGCCAGGCAAGGGCGGCCGACTGCGGGTGTGGATTTCATTTCGTCCCCCTCGGCACGAGACCGGATGGTTGCGAAACAGGTGATGTTTCGCGGTTGGCGAATGCACCGTATCGCACTTCCCGGAGAAGCGCAATTTCTTGTAATCTTCTGATTCTACGAATAAAATCAGATTCCTTGGTGATCCAGCAGGCCGGCGGCCGCCGCTTCGATGGATTCCCCGAGGACGGCGACGATCCGGTCGATGTCGTCCGTGTCCAGAATGAGGGCCGGCGACAGGACGCACAGGTTGCCGATGGGCCGGACGATCAGGCCCCGCGCCTGCGCTTCGTCATCGACGCGCTTGCCGATTGCGATTTCCTCCGGGAACGGCTCCTTCGTCTCCCGGTTCCGTACCAGCTCGACACAGAGCATGAAGTGGCTGCCGCGTACGTCTCCCACGATCGGCAGGTCGCCGAGCGTCTTCAGGCGTTCCAGGAAGTAGGGTCCCGTTCTGCGCACGCGGGCGCAGAGATCCTCCCGCTCCATCAGGTCGATGTTGGCGAGGGCGACCGCGCAGGACACGGCGTGGCCCGAGTACGTGAACCCGTGGGCGAAGATCCCGCCGTCCGCCCGCGGGCGCGAGAGGCCCTCGTACACCTCGTCCGAGACGAGCGTGGCGCCGAGGGGCATGTAGCCCGAAGTGATCCCCTTGGCGGTCACGAGGATGTCCGGCACCACGTCGAAGAGGGCCTCGCTCGAGAAGAAGCGGCCCAGCCGGCCGAAAGCGGTCACCACCTCGTCGGAGACGTAGAGGACGTCGTGTGCTTCGCACACTCCCTTGATGCGCCTATGGTAGCCCGCGGGGGCAATCAGAACGCCGCCGGCCCCCATGATCGGCTCGGCGAAGAAGCATGCGACGTTGTCGGGGCCGAGCTCCGCCAACGTGCGCTCGAACTCGTCCACCAGGAAGTCGCAGTACTCCGCTTCACTGCCGATGCCGTCCGGCATCCGGTAGCAGTTGGCCTCGGAGATGCGATGCACGAATTCGTCGGGGAACCGGAATCCGGGCTTCTCGCTCATCTTGCCCGACAGGGCCGAGGTCAGGAACGAGCTGCCGTGATAGGCGTTGTTGCGTGAGATGAGGAGGCGCTTGGAGGGCTTGCCCAGATTGTCGAAGTAGTAATGCGCGATGCGCGCCGCCGTTTCGTTGGCGACCGATCCGCCGGTGCTGTAGAAGACGTGGTTCAGATCCCCCGGGGCCAGCTCGGCGAGCCTGGCGGCGAGCTCCGCGGCCGGGGGATTGCCGAGGTTGGTGAAGTAGGAGTACTGGGGCAGGGTGGCGAGCTGCCGGGCGGCCGCGTCCACCAGCTCCTGGCGGCCGAAGCCGACGTTGGCGAACCACAACCCGCCCATGCCGTCGATGAACTTGTTCCCTGCGGCATCCCAGACGTACGCCCCCTCGCCGCGCACCATGATGGTGGAGCCGGTCCGGCTCCACTCGGCGAAGTCCGTCCAGGGGTGGATGCAGTGATCGAGATCGGCCCGGTGGAGGCCCTCGGCGTCGTAGTTCTTCAGCTCCGGCATGTCTTCCTCCGCTTGGTCTCGACGATGGAATCGAGCGTGGATCCGAACGTGTTACGTCACTCCGTCCCCCTTCAACGCGGCCTTCTCGAACATGGGGCCGCCAACATGGGACCGCCAACACGGGACCGCCAACGTGGGACCGCCAACTTGAGACCGTTGGCGGCGTCCTTCCTCCCGGCCTCCGGGGAGGGTCGATGCAGTCCCGCCCGCGGCGCCTCAACTGCACAAGGGCCATACCTGGAACCAGGAGTCGCAACGAAAGCGGGATTCGCATCGTGCAAGCTGCGACTTGTAGCGGCTGGCGGTCTCGGCCACCTTCTTCGCGGTGCGCTGGACCCCCGGCTTGCTCTTCCAGGTGCCGCGCCGGTAGCCCCCCCGCCCTTCGTGATAGGCGAGGTAGAGCCGGTGCGCATCGCTCCGGGAGATCTTCAGCTCGCGCCACGTCTTGTCGTTGTACCAGCCGATGAAGTCGAGGGCATCCTCCATGTCCGACCGGCTCCGCAACAGGCTCCCCCGCTCCGCCTCGTACTCGCCCCAGACGGGGTCCTGCGCCTGCGCGTATCCCTTGGCGGACGAGGGGCGGCCGAGGGGAATGAAGCCCAAGAACCACTCGACCGGCGGTTTGGCGTGGCTCCGATAGCTCGATTCATGGCGCACGAAGGCCATGAGGATGTGGATCGGCGTGCCCCACTCCTTCTCGGAGGCACGCGCATGGTCGTACCAGTCGGGGTATTGCTCGAAGACTTCGCAGATGTCGCCCTGACGTTGCGGCGGCGTGGTGGCACAGCCGGCCGCAAGAGCGACGAAGACGGCGGCGAGTGCGGCTCCGATACGACGGGGGGCGAGGACTCCGCGGCCTGGCGGGGTCTCGCGCCGCGCTCCCTGCGTCCTGCCGTTCCGGGACCCTTCCGGGCTGGCTTCACTGGTTTCGTCGATGACGTTCGCGGCTTCCACGGCGTTTCCTCCACTCGGGTTTCAGTCCCTTGGCGCACACGTTTCGCGATCGGCCGCGGTTCGTCGTCCGGCTCCGGGGGGTTGCCTTCGGGTGCGAAGACACCATTGAACCACCGGCCTCACACCCTGCGCGACCGCCCTTGTGCCACGGGCGTCCAAAGATGGTCCGCACGACGGCATGATGCCCCTGCCCGTGGCTGGCTCATGGCGAAGCGGGCGCAGCGTCGGCCGGGGGGATCGCCGTCCGCCCGCCGAGGGCTTCGACGACGGCGCGGGTGACCGCTTCCGTCCCGTCGCTGCCGCCGAGGTCCGCCGGGCGGGCCTGCCCCTCGGCGAGCACCGTGGCCACTGCGGTGTCGATGCGCCGAGCGGCCTCGGCGCACCCCGGCGCGTCGTGGCGCCCGGCCAGCCAGTCGAGCATCATCGCCGCGGACTGGATCATGGCGATGGGATTCGCGATCCCCTGCCCGGCGATGTCCGGCGCGCTGCCGTGGGCGGGCTGGAACAGCGCGTGATCGTCGCCGACGTCTCCGGAGGGCGCCATGCCCATGCCTCCGGCGAGCGCGGCGGCGAGATCGGAGAGGATGTCCCCGAACATGTTCTCGGTCACCATCACGTCGAACTCCCAGGGCTTGCGCACCAGATCGAGGGCGGCCGCATCCACGTAGTGGTGCGCGGACTCGATGTCCGGAAAGCGGGCCGCGCGCTCGTCGAAGATCCTGCGGAAGAAGGCCATGGAGGCGAACACGTTGGACTTGTCCACGCAGGTGACCCTGCCCTTCCCGCCGCGCGCCTTGCGCCGCCTTGCGAGCCGGAAGCTCGCGTCGAACAGGCGCTCGCAGATCTCGCGGGTGATCACCATCGTGTCGCGGGCGATCCGGTCGTCCTCCACGACGCCCTTCCCCCGCGAGGCGAACAGGCCCTCGGTGGATTCGCGCACGATCACCAGGTCCACCTCCGCGCCGCGCGGATCGCGGAGCGGGCGCGCGCCGCCCGGCAGCGCCTTCACGGGCCGGATCCCGGCGTACAGTCCGAGCCGGAACCGCAGGTCGAGCTGCGGTGCGATCTCGGTGCCGTCCTCGTAGCGGACCTCGGGGAGGCCCATCGCTCCGAACAGGATCGCGTCCGCCGCGCGGGCCTGTTCGAATACCTCCTCTGACATCGCGACGCCGGTGGCGCGATATGCTTCCGCCCCGGCCATGAGGTGCTCGTAGTCGAGGATGAATCCGGCGTCATCGCCGGCGGTTCCCGTGCCGTTGCCGGTCATCCTGGGGCGGTCGAGGTTGAATCCGTCGCCGGCTGCTGCATCGAGGACCGCCAGAGCCGCGTCCGTCACCTCCGGCCCGATGCCGTCTCCCGGCATCACCGCGATCCGGAACCGGCGGTTGCTCGTCATCGATCGGCCCCCTGTGGCGGCGCGTTCTCGCGTACCCGGATGCACGGCGGGTGACGGCGCACGCTCCGGAGCGTCGAACCGTTCATCGTCCGGCGCTCCGTTCACTCTCCGGCCTCGCCTTCTTTTCGCTCGACCATGTCGACTTCCAGATCGGTGGTACGGATGGACGGGTCTGTCCGCCGGTGCCGTCACGGGTCTCGGACGGCTCGAACGCGTTGCCGTATGCTCCGTTCACCCTCCGGTCCCGCCTCCCTTCAGCTCGACCCTGTTGCCTTCCGGATCGGTGATGTAGATGGACGGACCGTATCCATCGGCTCCGTAGCGGGTTTCGGGCGGCTCGAACGCGATGCCGTGCCCCCGGAGGTGGGCGCCGATCGCATCCCAGTCGGGACCGTCGATGCGCAGGCAAAAGTGCGCCATGTTCCCGCGCTCGGCATCCGGTGGCCAGGCGCCGCCGAGCTTGCTGCCGACCGGCACCAGATCGATCAGCGCCCGTCCCGCCCGTAGCTGATGGAGTCCGAGTTCGGGGATCTCGCGTTCCAGGGTGCAGCCGAGCACCTCGATGTAGAACGCCATGGTCTCGTCGAGGAGGGCGCACCGCAGCACGACGTGGTCGAGTCCGGCGATGCGCAGAGGGTGGCCAGGGTCGGGGTTCATCATCGTGATGGTCCGCTGCCGTCCCCCTGCACCGTGCGGCGGCAGCGGTGCGGGAGGCTCGTACATCCGTTGCACGCTCCGCGGCGCTCCGCCGGTGTGGATGGTCAGCACTGCATGATCGTGCGCGAGTACTCCTCGATGCCCATGACCACCGAGGCCGCGCCGGCCCGCCGCCGGATGTCGCTGGTTTCATGCTCCAGCGCGAGGCGGAAGGCGAACTTCTCGAAGAATGCGTCGTACATCTCGCCGCCGACCGTACCCAGCGCGGAGAGCGCTCCGGACTCGGGGTCGCTCTGCAACAGGATCGTGGCCAGGGGCTGCTTCGCCGGGCCGCCGAGCACCCGGGCGCCGCCGGCCGGGTCGTAGACGCTCTTCTCGGAGCAACAGAAGATGACCCCGCTCGCCTCGCGTGGCCGGTCGCCGGAATCCAGGTAGCGCACCTTGCCGTGGCGATAGTTGATGAAGCTCACCTCTCTGGCGGGGTGGCTCATCTTGTGGGCGCAGATCGCGGCGAACGCGACGATGGAGCGGCCCTCGCCGGCCCCGCCGGGCCAGGCGTATGGCTCGCCGGCCTCGGTGGAGAGCCCGGCCACGGCGGGCACCGGGCGGCCCAGGTCGAGCAGGAAGCAGGGGGTGGTCGCGTAAGGGTAGTGGAAGACGTAGGTGCGTCCGGTGTCCAGATCCTGCGCGGTAACCGGCGTGCCGGCGTGGTCGACGAGTGCGGTGCGGTCATAGAGCCGGGCCGTTGCGCCTTCGGCGGCGAACAGGGTGGGATTCGCGCCGGCCGTCACCGCCGCCGCGGCGCACAGCTTGACGAAGCGGCGGCGCTCCACCGTCGGGTTCATCGGGGTCTCGATCGGTTCCGGCACCGCCCCTGTGCCCCGTTCAGCTCCGATTCTCCGCGCGAAGGCCGCGCATGGGAGAGGACGACAATCGCGCACCGGCTTCCCGGCGCTCCACCGTGCGACGCCGCGGCGCTCCACCGTCCGCTCCATCGCAGACGCGACGCCGCGTGCGCAATGCGTATTCCCGAGTGACGCCACCGCGTTGCCCGCGCGACGGAGAGCCGGGCGAGCTTGCGGAGCGCTGCCGTTCGATCCATGGAGGTCTCAACCATTCTCGCGCAGCCCCTCCACCAGGGGAAGGATGGTTTCATCGAGGACCCGCGGCGTCACCGGTCCGATATGCTTGTAAGCGATACGGCCGTTCCGGTCGACGACGAACGTCTCCGGCACTCCGTAGACGCCCCAGTCGAGACCGACGCGGCCGTCGAGGTCGGCTCCGATCCGGGTGTACGGATCGCCCAGGGCGTCGAGCCAGGCGGCGGCGTCGTTCGGCGTGTCCTTGTAGTTGAGTCCGTGGATCGGGATCGTGCCCTCGCGTTCGAGAGCCAGAAACAGCGGATGCTCGTCCCGGCAGGCGACGCACCACGAGGCGAAGACGTTCACCAGCGTGACCTCCCCGTGCAGATCCCGTGACGAGAGCCCCTGTTCCCGCCCCTGGACCGGACCGAGCGCGAACTCCGGGACGGGCTTGCCGATGAGCGGCGACGGCACCAGGGTCGGATCCCGGTACAGGCCGATGTACAACAGCACCCCGATGCCCGCGAAGATCGCGATCGGCAGCAGGTACAGCCACAAGCGCCGGGGCGCGGCGGTACCGGCCACGCCGGGGAAGGTCTCGTCCATGGCCGGGATTCTAGCCCGCATCGGCTCGGATTCCAGTCCGTATCGCTCACCGGCTCCCCGATCCACCCGGCTCTCGAGCCGGATCACGTTTCGGATGCGCACATCCCGCCGGCTTCGGCCCGGCAGGGTATGATCCGTCCCGGGAGACGTCCGACGGATTGCCGCCGCTGCCGCCGGCTCGGCGCCGGGCGTCGGTTGCGAGCCCTCGGCGCCGCGGGCCGTGGCGCCGGCGTCTTGCGGAGACGTCGTTCCCTTTCATCCATCCAAATGAGGACCCTATCGCCGTGATCGACCTCTACACCTGGAGCACCCCCAACGGCCGCAAGGTCTCGATCGCCCTCGAGGAGTTCGGGATCGAGTACGAGACGCACCCGATCAATCTCGGAGCGGACGAGCAGTTCCACCCCGACTTCCTGAAGATTTCGCCCAACAACAAGATCCCCGCCATCGTCGACCGGGACAACGGCCTTTCGCTGATGGAGTCCGGCGCGATCCTGATCTATCTCGCGGAGAAGACCGGGAAGTTCATGCCGCGGAGCGGGGAAGGACGCTGGCGTACCGTGGAGTGGCTGATGTGGCAGATGGGCGGCGTCGGTCCGATGCTCGGACAGGCGCACCATTTCCTGAAGTTCAACCCCGGCAGGAGCGAGTACGCGGAGCGGCGCTTCCGCACCGAGGCGGACCGGCTCTACGGCGTGATGAACGAGCGGCTCGCGGACCGCCCGTACCTCGCCGGTGACGAGTACACCATCGCGGACATGGCGGCCTGGCCCTGGATCTCGCGCTACGAGTGGCAGGAGATCGACTTCGCGGACTTCCCCGACGTCAGGCGCTGGTACGTCGAGATTGCCCAACGTCCCGCGGTGCAGCGGGGCTACCACGTGCCGAAGAAGATGAACGAGATCCCGATCCCCGGTTGAGCCGCGCCCCGGAGCCCGCGGTGTGCGTCGTCACCGACCTCACTGCGGCCGAATCGGCCATCGGCGGCGCCGGCCGCCTCGGCGTTCCGCCACCACCGTCGCCGCGCCGCGGACCGTTTCCGTCACCGGCGCCGCTCAAGAGCTCGTGGTGGCGGCGAGGATCTCCTGGGCGCCCTCGACGATCATCGCCACCGAGACATAGCAGATGACCGCGAGCCCGAGGTAGGCGATCCAGGGGCGATGTTCGATCTGCCGCGCAATCCACGTCGCCGCGAGCCCCATGAACGCCACCGACAGGGCGAGTCCCACCACCAGCACCCAAGTGTGGTCGCGGGCGATGCCGGCGACCGCGAGCACGTTGTCGAGCGACATCGATACGTCGGCGACGACGATCTGGATGATCGCGCTGCGTATGGCCTTGGGCGGCGCTTGCTCCCCGGCGGCGGCGTCCGTCCCGCCTGCACGGGAATCCGAGGGGCCGTGCGTTGCGTTACCCCCGTGTGTTGCGTTACCCAATGTATCGCGTCGCGCCCTGAGGTCGCGCCACAGCTTCCACGCCACCCACAGCAGCAACAGGCCACCGGCCAACAGCAGCCCCACGATCTGCAGCAATTGCACCGTCACCGCCGCGAACGCGATCCGCATCAGGGTCGCGGCGGCGATGCCGATCACGATGACCCGGGTCCGATCCTTCGCCGGCAGGCCCGCTGCGGCCATGCCGACGACGATCGCATTGTCTCCTGCGAGCACGAGATCGACGATGACGACCTGGAGCAGGGCGCTCAGCTCCGCCACTGAAATCATGTTCGATGAGGTCCCGGGGGAGGCGGGCGGCGAGTGTAGCGGATCGAGATCGAGCCCGCGTTGGTGATTGGAGTCCCTGCACCCCGGGAACGGATCGTGCCTGGGAGACGTCCGTGGAACACCGGCGTTCAGCCCGTACGGGGCCGTATCGCGGGCATCCCGGTCCCGTGACGGGTGGCCGTGCCGCGCATCCCCGGAATCGACACCCTATACTCCCGTCCCGGAACACCCGGCGGCGACTGCCTCACGACCGTTCCGTCCTGCGGCAAACGAGATGACGAGCACCAACGACCGCTACGGCTACGATCTCGGGACCTTCTCCCGCGCCGTCTCGACCCGTTCGGCCGAGGCGCAGCTCTGGTTCGACCGGGGGCTGGCGTGGTGCTACGCATTCGGCCACGAGGAGGCGGTGCGCTGCTTCCGGCGGGCGGCCGTCCACGACCCCGGCTGCGCGATGGCTTGGTGGGGGATCGGCTACGCCGCCGGCCCCTATTACAACAAGCCGTGGAGCAAGTTCGACCCGGCCGACCTCGCGGCCACCCTGTGCGAAGTCCGCGCCGCCACCCGGCAGGCGCTGGAGCGCATCGGGAACACGAGCCCGGTGGAGCGGGCGCTCATCGAAGCGCTCGCGCGGCGCTATCCCTCGCCGGAGCCGGACGGCGACTTCGACCGGTGGAACGACGGCTACGCCGATGCGATGCGCGAGGTGTACCGCTCGTTCCCGGACGATCCGGACGTATCCGCGCTGTTCGCCGAGGCGCTCATGAACCGCACCCCCTGGGCCTTGTGGGACCTCGGGACGGGCGGGCCGGCCGAGGGCGCGGACACCCTGGAAGCGCTCGCGGCGCTCGAAGAAGGCATGAGCGCCCTGGAAGCGGCGGGCGGGCCGGACCACCCCGGCCTGCTGCACATGTACCTGCACGCCCTGGAGATGTCCCCGCATCCGGAGCGCGCGTTGCGCGCGGCCGACCGCCTGCGCGACCTCGTGCCCGACGCCGGCCACCTGCGGCACATGCCCACCCACATCGACGTCCAGTGCGGGGACTACCACGCGACGGTGGAGTGGAACGTCCGCGCCGTCGCCGCCGACCGGAAGTTCTTCGAGCGCGAGACCCCCGGACCCTGGTTCACGCTCTCCTTCGCCCACAACTACCACTTCATGCTCTACGGAGCGATGCTCCTCGGCCACCACCGGGCCGCGACGGAGGCGACGGCGGGCCTGCTGGAGGCCCTCCCCGAATCGGTGCTCCGGGTGGAGAGCCCGCCGATGGCGGACTGGCTGGAAGGCTACGTCGCGATGCAGGTGCACGCGCCCATCCGCTTCGGCCAATGGCGCGAGATCCTCGCCATGCCGTTGCCGCAGGATCCGGTCCTCTACTGCACGACGACCGCGATGCTGCACTACGCCAGGGGGCTCGCGCACGCGGTGCTGGAGGACGTGCCCGCGGCGCGGGCCGAGCAGGCGCGCTTCGAGGCCGCGGTGGCCCGGGTGCCGGCCACCCGCACCGTGTTCAACAACACCTGCCTCGACATCCTCGCCATCGCCGCGCGGATGCTGGACGGCGAGGTGAGCTACCGCGCGGGCGATCACGAGACGGCGTTCGAGCACCTTCGAGCCGCGGTCCGGCTCGTCGACGCGCTGCCCTACGACGAGCCCTGGGGCTGGATGCAGCCGCCTCGGCACGCGCTCGGCGCGCTCCTGCTGGAGCAGGGCCGGGTGGAGGAGGCGGAGGTCGTCTACCGGACCGACCTCGGGCTCGGCCGCGCCCCGGCCGTCTCCCGATCATCGGGAAGCGATGCGAATGCCGGTGGAAACGGCCTCGGGTTCGATGGTGACGACGCTCCGATCCGGACCTGCCGGCATCCCGACAACGTCTGGAGCCTGCACGGCTTCCACGAATGCCTCGTGCGCCAGGGCAAGCGGGCCGAGGCGGACCTGATCGCCCCGCGGCTCACCCTGGCGCTGGCAAGAACCGACGTGCCGATCGAATCCTCGTGCCTGTGCCGGCGCCGGTGCGTACCGCATTCCCCTGGACGCGGCCCGCGGGAGTAGCCGCCGAAGCGTAGCGGACGCGACCCGTTCCGCAGCGTGACGTCGTCCCGGAGGCGCGACGGCGCGCGCGTCGCCGCCGCCTGGAATCTGCTATCTTCGCCGTCCGTTGCACCGTCGCAACCGCGACCGCGGCCGGTTGCGGGTCGAGCCTTCGGAGGATCCACCAATCGACGCGCCGATGGCCGCTTCCCGCCCGCCGCCGCCGTACGTCCGCCGCGGGCGCTGGTGGAACGCGCCGTGGTTCGACACCCTCCAGTTCGTCGTGTTCACGGGCGCCCTGCTGTGGCTGACGGTCACCGGCGCGATGAGCATGGGGTACAACTGGCAGTGGTACCGCGTGCCCCGCTTCATCTACCGCGTGGTGGACGGCGAGCTGATCTGGGGGCCGCTGATGAAGGGGCTGGTGGTCACCCTGGAGATCACCGCGTACAGCGTCGTCATCACCCTCGCGATCGGGCTGGTCACGGCCCTGCTGCGGCTCTCGAGCTCCTGGTCCGGGCGGATCGTCTCGAAGGTCTACCTGGAGGCGATCCGCAACACCCCGCTGCTGATCCAGATCTACCTGTTCTACTTCGTCCTCGGCCCGATCGTCGGCCTGGACCGGTTCTGGGTCGGGGTCCTGTGCCTGTCGGTGTTCGAGGGCGCGTTCGCCTGCGAGGTGATCCGGGCCGGGATCCTGTCCGTCCCGCGCGGGCAGTGGGAGGCGAGCGACAGCATCGGGCTCGACCGCTTGCAGGGATACCTCCACGTGATCCTCCCGCAGGCGGTGCCGCTGATGCTTCCGCCGCTGACCGGGCTCGTCATCTCGCTCATCAAGAACTCGGCCATCGTCAGCGTCATCGCGGTGTTCGACCTCACCACCGAGGGGCGCAACATCATCGCGGACACGTTCCTGAGCTTCGAGATCTGGATGACGGTCGCCGCCATCTACCTGGTGCTGACCGTCACCCTGTCGGTGTTCGTGAGCTATCTCGAGCACCGCGTCCGGGTGCGCACGTAGGAACATGGCGCGCACCTTTTTTTTCGACACCACCCGAGAAGGAGAAGGCAATGCATCCGTCCGTAGCAGCAGCATCGAAGTGGGGCATGGCGGCGGTACTCGGCACGGCGCTGGCGGCCGGCGCCGCGGCGCAGGGGACCCAGCAGCAGCTCTCCTCGGAGAGCGTCATCGAGACGATCAAGAAGCGCGGCGCGCTCAAGGTCGGCATGTCCACGTTCGTGCCGTGGGCGATGCGCGACAAGAACGGGGAGCTGGTCGGGTTCGAGATCGACGTGGCGAAGAAGGTCGCGGCGGACATGGACGTGGACGTCGAGTTCGTCCCGACCTCCTGGGACGGGATCATTCCGGCCCTGATCGCGGGCAAGTTCGACGTGATCATCGGCGGCATGAGCGTGCGCCCACAGCGCAACCTCACCATCAACTTCACCATTCCCTACGCGCATTCGGGCATGGGGATCGCGGCCAACAAGGCGATGGCCGCGGACATGAAGTGGCCGGACGACTACGACAGCGCCGACGTGACCTTGTCGTGCCGCCGCGGCGCGACCTCGTGCAACGACGCGGACCGGCTGTTCCCGAAGGCGACGGTGCGCAAGTTCGACGACGACGTGCAGGCGTTCCAGGAGGTGCTGAACGGCAACGCGCATGCGGTCCTCTCGTCGTACCCGAAGCCGGTGGAGTGGGCCAGCGGCAATCCGGAACACATCTTCCTTCCGACCACGGACAACCTGTCGCAGGGCGACGAGGCGTTCGGACTGCGCAAGGGGGATCCGGATGCGCTGAACTTCTTCTCCAACTGGATCCTCGTCAACACGACGAACCGCTGGCTGGCGGAGCGCCACCACTACTGGTTCAAGACCCGGGACTGGGTGGATCAGGTCAATCCGGACCAGTAACCCCGTCCCGGATCGATCACCGTCCCGCGGGACCGGCGCCGGACGGCGCCGGTCCCCTCCCCGGACGAGACCCATGGCCTCGCGGCTCGAAACCACACGTCTCCCGGTGGCGGTGACGGCGGGCTTCCTCCCCGGGTCGGACCCATGACCCCGCGGCGCGGAACCGCAGGCCTCCCGTAGCGGCGATGGCGCGTTTCCTTCTTGTGCCGGGTCCATGACCCCGCGGCGCGCAAGGTCCCGCCTCGGCTGGGTCGACGTCGCGGTCTTCGCGGCCCTGATCGCGGCCGTCGCCTACGTCTGGTACCGGGTCGATACGGTGCTGGAGTACCGCTGGGACTGGGCCGTCATCCCCCACTACCTGTACCGCTGGGACGAGGAGCAGCAACGGTGGGTCGCGA
The DNA here is from genome assembly GCA_965204915.1 of Gammaproteobacteria bacterium. Taxonomy (GTDB): domain Bacteria; phylum Pseudomonadota; class Gammaproteobacteria; order HK1; family HK1; genus HK1. The sequence continues at coordinate 3,887,440 of OZ242023.1, forward strand.
ACCTGCTGATGCAGGGCCTCTACACGACGATCCGGCTCGCGCTGTGGAGCATCGTGCTGGCCGCGGCCATCGGCGTGGTGTTCGGCATCATGCGCACGAGCCGGCGCCTGTTCCCGCGGATGCTGAGCCGGGTCTACGTCGAGCTGATCCGCAACATCCCGCCGCTGGTCTTCATCTTCATCTTCTACTTCTTCATCAGCAGCCGGATCATGCCGTTGCTCGGCATCGAGGGGTTCATACGCAACGCCTCGCCCGAGACCCTGGCGTGGCTGGAGGTCCTGTTCGGGCCGCCGAAGCTCATCTCGAACGTGATCTCCGGGATCATCTGCCTCGCCATGTTCGAGGGCGCGTACGTGACCGAGATCGTGCGGGCCGGCATCCAGTCCATCCCGAAGACGCAGACCGAGGCGGGCCTGAGCATCGGCCTGTCCCGCTTGCAGCTCATGCGCTACGTGATCCTGCCCCAGGCGGTGCAACGGGTGGTTCCGCCGCTGGCCGGGCAGTTCATCACCCTGGTGAAGGATTCGTCCATCGTGTCGCTGATCTCGATCCAGGAGCTGACCTTCCTCGCGATCGAGACCTCGGTGTCGACGGAGAGGGTGTTCGAGGTGTGGATCACGGTGGCCGGGCTGTACTTCGCCGTATGCTGGTCCTGTGCGCTGCTGTTCGACTGGATGGAGCGGCGCATGGCGGTCGAACGATGACGACGCGACCGCTGGCGCGGTCGCCCCGCGATTCCGCTTGCGCGAAATCGCCGACAGCGGTTCCGACGCAGCGGATGAGGACGCGACCGCCGGCGTGGTCGCCCCGTGTACGATCCGCGACGGCTTTCCGTTCCATGCCGGAGAGCCCGCGGCTGGCCTCGGTCGAGCCGGCATGACCCGGGGGAGGACATGCAGATGACCGGCAACGTCGTGATCGAGCTCGAAGGCGTGAACAAGTGGTTCGGCGACTTCCACGTGCTCAAGGACATCGACCTGCGGGTCCGCGAAGGCGAGCGCGTGGTCGTCTGCGGGCCGTCCGGATCCGGCAAGTCCACCGTGATCCGCTGCATCAACCGCCTCGAAGAGCACCAGGAAGGGCGCATCGTGGTCGATGGGCAGGAGCTCGACGACGACACCCGGAACGTGGCCGCGGTCCGGCGCGAGGTCGGGATGGTGTTCCAGCAGTTCAACCTCTTTCCCCACCTGACGGTCCTGGAGAACTGCATGCTCGGGCCGGTCCGGGCGCGCGGGCTGTCGAAGGCGGAGGCGCGCGACCGCGCGATGGAGTATCTCGCCCGGGTCCGGATCCCGGAGCAGGCGGAGAAGTACCCGAGCCAGCTCTCGGGCGGCCAGCAGCAGCGGGTGGCCATCGCCCGGTCGCTGTGCATGGAGCCGAAGGTGATGCTGTTCGACGAGCCGACCTCCGCCCTGGACCCCGAGATGATCAAGGAGGTCCTGGATGCGATGATCGATCTCGCCCGGAGCGGCATGACGATGATCGTGGTCACCCACGAGATGGGCTTCGCGCGCACCGTGGCCGACGGGATGGTGTTCATGGACGAGGGCCGGATCGTCGAAGCCGCCCCCCCGGACCGGTTCTTCGCCAACCCCGAGAGCGACCGCACGAAGCTGTTCCTGAGCCAGATTCTTTCGCACTGACCGGCATCGTCCGGTCCTCGCGGAGTTCGTACCGGTGCGACATCCAGGCGGGTACGCCGCATCCCCTGCGTCCGGCCACGACCGGTACGAATTCGGATCACCGACATGACCATCACCGCCGGGCAGCTCGCCCAGCGCTACAACGGCTACCACCGCGTCTCGGATGCGCGCGCGGACCCGGAGCTGACCCGCACCGGCCCGCGTACCCCCTGCGGCGAGTACTTCCGGCGCTTCTGGACGCCGGTGGCGATGAGCGGGGAGGTCGGGGAGCGCCCGGCCCTCGTCAGGGTGCTCGGCGAGGAGCTGGTGCTGTTCCGGGATCTGTCCGGGCGGCTCGGCCTGCTGCACAAGCATTGCAGCCACCGCCGGGCGTCGCTGGAGTACGGGATCGTCTCCGAGCGCGGGATCCGGTGCTGCTACCACGGCTGGCTGTTCGACGTGGACGGCGCCATCCTGGAGGCGCCCGGCGAGCCGGCGGACAGTCCCATCCCGCGCAAGCTCTGCCACGGCGCCTATCCCGTCCGGGAGCTCGCCGGCCTCGTCTTCGCCTACCTCGGCCCGCCGGAGCTCCGGCCCGAATTCCCCATGCTGGACACCCTCTCGCTCCCCGGGGTCGAGCTCGTGCCCTACGCCATCGACTATCCGTGCAACTGGCTGCAGGTCGCGGAGAACCCGATGGACCCCTTCCACAGCGTGTTCCTGCACACGCGGGTGACCCGCGCGCACTTCAACCCCGCCTGGGGCGCCATGCCGGTGGTGGAGTGGCATCCGTTCGAGGACCGCACCGGGATCTACCTCACCAACGTGCGCCGCTGGGAGGACTTCCTCTGGGTGCGCACCGCCGAGATCCTGCTTCCGGCCGTCGCGCAGCCGCCGGACATCTTCCAGAACCCGGACCGGGAGAAGTTCTTCCCCGGCGTGGGCATCACCAAGTGGACGGTGCCGGTGGACGACACCCGTTGCCGGATCATCGCCTGGCGCCATTTCGGCGACGAACTCGACCTCGACGGCAAGGGCGACCGCTCGAAGGTGGGGCTGAACAGGGTGGACTTCGTCGGACAAACCGGCATCGAGCGCTCCTGTGAGGAAGGCCGGGCGATGCCCGGCGACTACGAGGCGCAGGTCTCCCAGGGACCGATCACGGTGCACGCCGACGAGCGGCTCGGGACCACCGACAAGGGCGTGGCCCTGTATCGGCGGATGCTGCGCAATGCGATCCGCGACCTCGCCGCCGGCAGCGAGCCGCCACGGCTCCGCCCGCGGCCGGGCCGCGAGGTGCCGACCATGGCCGGGGACGTCATCGTGCGTGCGCCGGCCTCGAACCGCGACGACGTCGAGCTGCAACGGCTCATGGGCCGGGAGATCGGGCGCATCGTCCACGAGACCATGGACATCGAGCGCACCGCCCGGCGCGCGGAGATCGAACGGCGGGTGCGGGCATGGCTCGGGGCGGGGATGCCGGCCGGGAGCGCCTGAGCCATTCTCCGCCGGGCCGATTTCCATCTCGGCCGAACCGGCAGCCGCCGGGCACGGATCGGATGCGCCGGAAGCCCCGTCCGTGATCGTATGCCCCCCAACCCCAGCGAGGACCATGCGGCCCGCCTCGTCGAGGATCTGGCCGGCGACGCCCGTGCGCTGGGCTGCGAGGAGGAGCTGCGCTGCGCGCTCATCATCATCCGCGAGGGCACCGGCGCCGACCGGCAGGTCGACTACTTCCGTCTCCGCCGCCTGGAGGGAGATACGGAGGAAGAGGCTCTGCGCCGGGTGGTCGATCTCGTGCTCGCCGAGAGCCGGGAAGGAATAGACATCATGAATTGACCTGCCCTGACCTCGACACACGTGGGTTATGTTTCGGGGTCAGGATCTTCGACTCCGCATTGAGCCCCGAAACCCACTCCCGGCTCGCCGGCTTCATCTGGAGCATCTGCAACCTGCTCCGCGGGCCGTACAAGCGCAACGAGTACCGCAAGGTCATCCTGCCGATGACGGTGCTGCGGCGCTTCGACTGCCTGCTCGCCCCCACCAGGGCGCGGGTGCTCGCGCGGCACGCGAAGATCGAATCGAAGCCGGAGACCGTCGTCCGGAGCGTGCTGCGCAAGGTCACCGGGCGCCTCTTCTACAACCTCTCCAGGCTCGACCTGCCCAGTACGTCGATGGGGCGACCGGCACTTGCGCACACAGCGGCCCGATCCCGTATCGACCCCGATGTTCGTCGATGAACGACACCATCATCTCGCGCCGCGGTCGAGCTCCGCCCGGGCAAAAAGCCGATCCGGATGAATCAAGCCCGCATCACATCCCTCCATGCTCAGGGGATCGCCTTGTCGAGACCTCTGGCAAGCAGCTTCTGCGGGTCGAAGAAGGGAAGACCGACGATCTCGCAGGGGTGGACGTCGCCCGCCGGCAGCCTGATGCGAAGGGAGCGCCCTTTCCAGTCGCCCGGCTCGTCGAACCTGACGTAGCCGATGCTGCACCCGAGGGTCGGCGACCGGACGCCCATCGTCATGCGCCCGACCGGCGTGTCGCCGTCCAGCACCGTGCTGCCGACGGACGGCAGGGCGCCGGAGCACTTGAGGCCGTAGAGCAGAGGCCGCCGATCCGCCCGAAGCAGCGCCGCCCGACCGACGAAGTCGCCCCGCTCCATGTCGATGAACGCTCCGAGGCCGGCCTCGAAAGGCGTCATGGTCGTGTCCATGTCGGTCATGTTGCCCCGGATGCCCGCTTCGATTCGCCGGATCGTCATCGAACTCGTGCTGGAGAACTCCATGCCGTGCGGTGCGCCCGCAGCCATCAGGTGATCCCACAGCGCCAGGTGGTCCGTCGCGTCGCCCAGGCTGTAGATCTCGTACCCGAGCTCGCCGGTGAACCCGGTCCGCGAGACATGGACCTCCTGGCCGCCGAGATCGAAGAAGCCGGCTTGAAAGTAACGCAGGTGTTCGTCGATCCGGCTTGCGGAGGCCGCGCGCATGATCTCCATGGAGGCCGGTCCCTGGATCTGGAGCACGCGTGACTTCGGGTCCGACAGGGTGACGTCGTATCCCTCGCTGTGGGCAAGGAACCAGGTCTCCAATGCACCGTCGGCCTGCACGTACCAGAAACGATCGTCCGCGAGCCTGAAGACGATACCGTCCATGAACACGCCGCCTTGCGGGGTGCAGGCGATGGCGTAGCGTCCGCGCCCGATCTCGAGGGTCGAGACGGTCCGTGCGAGGACCTTCTCCAGGAACGCCACGGCGTCGGGTCCGGACACCTCCACCGGCTTCTCGGGCGCGTCGAAGAGGAGGGCCTTGCGTCTCAGGACCCAGTACTTCCGGACAGGGTCTTCGCCGTTGTAGATGGCGAAGAAGCGGCCCGCGTAGACGCCCCGCACCAGCTCCGGACCGTCGTAGCGGGGGCTGTAGGGAGATTCTTCGAAGCGCCGGCCGCTGATGCGGACCGTGTGGTTGCGGTCTTCGGGCTCTTGCAGGTTCATTCGTTCCGGTCGTCCGAGAAATGGAAACGCGCCTTGAACGGTGCGAGCGGCTGGTTGCCGAGGATGAAGTCCGCCGCACGAGCCGCGATCATCTGTGTCGGCGCGTTGAGGTTGGCGCTGATCACCTGGGGCATGACGGAGGCGTCGACGACGCGCAAACCCTCGATCCCGTACACGCGGAGCTCGCCGTCGACCACCGCCATCTCGTCGGCGCCCATGCGGCAGGTCGCGCAAGGATGGTAATCGGTCTCCACCGCGTTGCGGAGAAAGGCCAGGAGGTCCGCGTCGCCGGTGGCGTCGGCGCCCGGCTGAATCTCGGCGCCCCGGTAGGCGTCGAACGCCGGCTGCCGGATCAGGTCACGCGCGGCGCGTATCCCCTCGATCAGCTCCCGCCGATCGTGCTCGGTCGCGAGGTAATTGAAATGAAGCGCCGGCTTCTCGAACGGGTCGGCCGACTTGAGGTCGATCCGGCCGCGGCTCGTCGGACGGAGCTGGTCGACGTGGACGGCGAACGCCTGGTGCAGCCTGATGTCGCCGCCCTCGTAGGAAAAACCCACGGGGCCGAAGTGGTACTGGAGGTTCGGATACGGGACGTCGCGATTCCCGAACACCAGGCCGCCCGCCTCCCAGATGTTCGACGTCGCGATCCCGGAGCGCGACAGCAGCCACCGGACGCCGGCCATGAGCTTGCGGTGGGGCTTCGCGATCCAGTCGATGCTGACCGGCTCGGTGCACGCGACCTGGAGGACGATCGTCGGATGGTCCTGCAGGTTGCGGCCGACGCCGGGCAGGTCCAGCTTCGGTTCTATGCCGACGGAGCGCAGGTGGTCGGCCGGCCCGATGCCGGAGACCATCATGAGCTGGGGCGAGTTGACGGCGCCGCCCGAAAGGATGACCTCGCGCTCCGCGCGGGCGGTGCGGACCTCGCCATGGCGTCGATACTCGATCGCCGCGGCGCGATGGCCCTCGATGACGATGCGGCGGGCCATGGCCTCCGTTTCGAGGCGCAGGTTCTTCCGCTTCATCGCGGGCCTGAGCCAGGCGACCGCGGCGCTGCAACGGCGACCGTTCTTCTTCGTGCTGTCCAGCCGGGCGACGCCTTCCGGCCGGTAGCCGTTGAGATCGTCCGAGCGCCCCTGCCCTGCCTGCTCCCCCGCGTCGAGAAAGGCATCGAACAACGGGTTCCGGAGATTGCCTTTCGTGACGCCCAGCGGACCGTCGGCCCCGCGCCAGTCGTCGGCGCCGCGATCGCTTGCCTCACCCGCCTTGAAGTAGGGCAGGCACCGGTCGTAGGTCCATCCCCGGAGCCCGTATTCGCCGGCCCAGCGATCGTAGTCCCGGGGATGGCCTCGCATGTAGACCATGGAGTTGATCGACGACGAACCGCCGACGACCTTGCCGCGTGGCGTATACACGTTCCGGCCGTTCAGATCGGGCTCGTCTTCGGTTTCGTAGTTCCAGTTGAGTTTCGGATCGGTGTAGACGGCGTAGACGCCGGCCGGGACGTGGATCATCAGGTCCCGGTCCATGGGGCCGGCTTCCAGCACCAGCACCCGGACGCCGGGGTCGGCGCTCAGCTTGTTCGCCAGCACACAGCCCGCCGAGCCGGCGCCGCAAATCACGTACTCGTACGTTTCGGTTCGCATCGGCTCGCTCTTCGAGGGCAGGTCAATCCACGATGCCTGGACCTTCCTCGGATCGATCCGTCGCGGGCGGTGGGGTGCGCGAGAGGGCGGAGATCTCCGCCCTCAGCGCCGGGGTCATGTCGATCGACACCGAGTCGAGCGAGGCGCGGAGCTGCTCGAGGTTGCGCGCACCGACGATCGGGGCGGTGACCGCCGGATGCGCGCCGACCCAGGCGACCGCGGCGCTCACCGGATGCAGCCCGCGTTCATTGCAGAACGCCGCGAACGTCATCGCGACCTCGTGCATCCATTCATCCCCGTAGCGCACCGTGTACATCCGGTTCACATGCAGCCGCCCCCGGTTCGCGCCGCCGCCGGCGTACTTCCCGGAGAGCAGGCCGCCTCCGGTCGGGCTGTAGGGGATCACCGAGAGCTCGTGGGCTTGCGCCATGGGGAGGATCTCCACCTCCGCCTGGCGCTTGACGAGGTTGTACATCGGCTCCAGCACCTGGAGCCGGGCCCAGCCGTGGCGCTCCTGCACCGCCAGCGCCGCCACCGTCTGCCACGCGGCGTAGTTGCTGGCGGCGGGGTAGAGCACCTTGCCCGAGCGCACAAGATCTTCGAGCCCCCGCATCTGCTCGTCGATGGGCGTGCGGGTGTCGAACTGGTGCAGGAACAGCACGTCCACCCGGTCGGTGCCGAGCCGGCGGAGGCTCGCCTCGATCGCCCGGGTGACGTGGCGGCGTGACGCTCCCCCTGCGTTGACGTCATCGCCCCAGGGGTTGTAGCACTTGGTCGCGATCACCAGCTCGTCGCGATGCCCCTTCGTGAGCCGGCCCAGGACCCGTTCCGACTCGCCGTCGCAGTACGTGTCGGCGGTATCGAAGAAGTTGATGCCGGAGTCGCGCCCCGCCGCGTACATCCGCGCCGATTCGGCCTCGTCGGCGTCGCCGCCGAACGCCATCGTGCCCAGGCAGAGCTCCGAGACCTGCACCCCGGTTCGCCCAAGGGGTCGATACTTCATCGTGATACGCCTCCGGTGTCCATTGAAGTGAAACCGCCGTTGTTGAACACGACGATCTTGAGGTTGTCGCATTGTTCCTGGACCGCCGTGCGCAGCTCGGCGAGGGACATGAGCAGGCATCCGTCCCCGCAGACGGCGACGACCGGTTCATGGGGAGCGGCGCTGGTGCATTCGCCGCCCGGATGGGTACCGGACCCATTCACACCACCGTTCGCCTGACCCATCCCCGCAAAGCGGACAGCTCTATTTGTTGCCGACATTGGCGAAGATTTCAAACTCAAGTTTCGGGATTCGCTGATCGAAATGGATTCCCGCTTTCGCGGGAATGACGTCATTTCAGCGAGACGCGTTGCTTTCAGGCTGGCCGTCATTCCCGCGAAAGCGGGAATCCATCGCCTGATTCAGGCATTTTGAATCCCGAAACTTGAGTATACTACGCGCCTTCGCGACGCTGGATTCAACGAACACCAGGCGGAAGCCGCCGTGACGATGGTGCGCGATGCGGTCGTCGCCGACCGGGAAGCGCGCGTGACCAAGGCCGACCTCGACGCAGCAATCTCCGGTCTCGAAAGCCGGCTCATGGCGCGCATGGGCACCATCGAGGTGCGCATGGACACCTTCGCCACGAAGGCCGAGCTTGCCGCCCTCGAAACGCGGCTGACACATCGGCTCTACGCCGTGGTTCTCGCCGCCGTCGCGGCCAACGGCCTCATCGCGGCCGCACTCAAGGCGTTTTGACCTCACTTGCCCGACGGGCCGCCTGCCGGTTCGGGACTCAGCGAACCTCGCCTCCGCGAAGTACATGATCGAGCTTATCGAGAACGTCGAGTCCCATATCCGCGGACCCGCCGGCGGCCAGCATGCGGAACCGTGTCTCCGCGTCGTGCTGGGTGACCGCGATGGTCGACAGCTCCTCCATCAGCTTGTTCAGGCTCACGCCCCGATGCCGCGCCAGATCTTTCAATCGGGCGTGGGTGTCGTCCGGTAAACGAAGGGTCAACGTGGTCATCTGTCATTCCCCTGTGATCAGCTCGCCGGGTGTCAGGATGTGCAACCCCGGAAAGCGCAGCTCCGCACGCTCGAAGTCTCTCGTATTGTGGGTGACGATCATTTCGGCGCCGCCTGCGACAGCCAGCTCGACGACATGATTGTCCGCTTCATCCGGCAGGTTCGGACGCCAGAGATAGTACACGCGCACCCATCGGCAGCGACTCGCAATCGCCGCCCATAGCGCATTCCGTTCCTGAGCGGAAATCGGCGATCGAACGAACAACCCGGCGCGCGACAACACCGACTCGTACTCCGCGAACAGCGCTTGGCCCATCAGCGGTTCGTACCGGCCCAATAGACATCGCCGGAGGATCTCCCGGCTCGCGCCGTCAGGGCTCGACAACGCCGCTACGAAAACGTTTGTGTCCACGACGATACGCATCGGCAGATGGTGGCGTATTTGATCGAGGCTGTCCGCCATCGGTCCATACTTTTACGCATCCGGGGCGCGTTCGAGGTCCGGTTCTACCGACCGGGCGGCCCATCGTCGTTCTTCTCGGAACGGATTGACGACCCGGAGTCCGTTGAACGCCTGTCCGTGCTGCAGATCTTCGGTCAGGAGGACGGCCGCGCCAGCGTCGATCACGGTTTCCACGATCAGGGCATCCCGGTACGACAGCTTCGACTCCCCGCACCTGCTTGCGGCAGTGCGCACCAACGCTGCATGCAACGGCCGGACCTGAAAGGCGCAGAGGACGTCCACTGCCTTGCGCGTCATATCCGCCCCGAGTGGATTGGAGAGCTTGCGGGTCACCGTGACGTAGAATTCGCCGAGAACTTGCGTACTCAGTACGATGTTCTCCACCTCTTTGCCCAGCAACTCCCGGGCCCGCGCCTGCTTGTTGGGAAGGGTGGCGGCGCTCTCGCGGCCCGCGTGCTCTACCAGGATCCGAGCGACGCCGCGGCTCGATACGATCAAGGGCCATCGCGCATAGAGCGGCACGAGGGCGCGGAATGCAGCGAGCACCCGAGCCCGGAATACGGCATCGGATTCGCCGCCGGGGGGTCTCACCGGTGGCCAGTGGCAGCCGGGTGGCCTCGACACTCCGGCCGTTCAGGCGAAGCGCTTGAGGCGCTCTCCAAGCAGGCCTTCGAGGGGCTGGGTATACGGCACACCGGGGGACATCGGCTCGGCAGGGTCCAGATGGCAATCGAAGAGCGCGAGACCGCTCCGGCCGAGTCGTTCGGACAGCATCGCAAGATCCTCCCTCCCGCGCACCGAATAGCTCCGCATCCCCATCGACCTGGCGATCCCGGCGCAATCCACGTGCCCGCCGAAGTCGCTGATGACGCCATCGGACACGCCCATCCGGTGCTCGAAGTCGCGGGTGGAGCCGAGACCGCCGTTGTTGAACACGACGATCTTGAGGTTGTCGCATTGTTCCTGGACCGCCGTGCGCAGCTCGGCGAGGGACATGAGCAGGCATCCGTCCCCGCAGACGGCGACGACCGGTTCATGGGGAGCGGCGATGCTCGCCCCGACCGCCGCGGGCAACCCGAAACCCATCGAGCCGAAATGGCACGACGCGATCGAGCGCCGGGGGAGGGCGCACGGCGCATGTTTCGTCAACCAGTACTTGTGGGATCCGGAATCCTTGACGACGATCGCGTCGCGGAGCGTTGCCGACATCGCGTCGACGACTTCGCGGGCGCCGAGGGCTTTCCGCCGGATCACCGGCTTCGGTTCCGACCGCCGCCACGCGGCGAGATCGTCGAAGAATTCACGATGCCGGGCCCGGTGCGGCAGGCAGGGGGCCAATTCGGCCAGGAACGCATGCACCGACTCGTTCACCGCGACGTCGGCGGATACGCTGTGGCCGAGCACGTCGGGGTCGACGTCGACCTGGATCTTCACCGCGCCGGGCGCGAAGCTCGACGGGTCGGCGGTTGCACGTTCGTCCAGGCCCGTGCCGAGCGCCAGGACGAGGTCGGCGTTCTGCACGAGAAACGCCGCGTCGCTGCTGCCGATGTGGCGAAGGAACCCGCCATATCTGGGATCGGAGGATGCGATCACCCCGGTGCCGCCCATCGTGTGGACGGCCGGCAGATCGAACGTCTCGATGAACTCCCGAACCTGCAGGTAGTCGTGCCGTGCGCCGCGCCCGACGATGACGACCGGCCGGCGGGCCTTGCGCAGGTATCTCGCCGTCCGTTGCACGCCGTACCGGCTCTGCGCATCGGCCAGTGTCGTGATCCGGCCGGGAATCTCTACCGCCTCGGCCGCGGCATCGAGTTCGCTGCTCAACATCGTATAGGGCATGTCGAGGAGAACGGGGCCGCGGGGCTCGGTCCACCCGGTGCGTATGAGGGTGGAAAGCGCTTCCGGAACGTGCTCGGGCCTGTCGACGTAGCGGGCGTCCTTCACGGCTCCTGCCGCCATGAAGGCCGGCGCGGGATCGAACTCCTGAAAGCTGTTCCGGCCACGGAAGACCTGGGCGACGTTGCCCGTGATCGCCAGCAGCGGCACGCCGTCCCGGTGGGCCGACGCGAGGGACGTCAACAGGTTCGTGGCCGCGGGTCCCTTGGAAACGCACACCACGGCCAGCGCGCCGGAGGAATCCGTATAGCCCGCGGCCGCGAATGCCGCGCCCCGTTCGTCCGCGGTCTGGACGTAACGGATGCCGCCCGATCTGCACGCCTGGAGCAGCCGCAGGTTGGATTGGCCCGGATAGCCGAACATGACCCGAACGCCCGTCGCACTGAGCGTCCGGGCAATGTACTCCGCCACGCTTTGCATTATCGATCGAGTCCCGGTTCCGTCCAGGTGCGTCCATCCGCGGAGGCGCTCATTCGGGGGATCGCTGGATCAGCGTAAGACGGTTGCATCCGTCGCGCCGCTCATAAGCGACCTCATCCATGAGGGATTTCACGAAGTGTACACCCAATCCCCCGATCCGGCGTTCCTCCACACCGGCGTCGAGATCCGGCTCGGAGACCTCGGAGAGCGGGTCGAACGCGATCCCGTCGTCCTCCAGGACCACCGTCAGCGATCCCTCCTCCTCGGTCAGGGTGATGTGGATCTCATGCTCCTCGTCGTCCCGGTAGCCGTAGCTGATGATGTTGGTGACCAGTTCGTCGAGCGAAAGGTTGAGGTTCATGATCCACTTCATCGACCAGCCATGGGACTCGCCGTATGCTTCGATCTCTTCGGCACTCCGGGCAATCTCCGAGAGGTCGTTCTTCAGGGTCAGGGTGAGGGCGGGCATGGGCTACGGCCCCCGAAGCGGTCCCGGAAGGACGGCGGCCGCAGTGGCGGCGCGAGGCACGGCGTGCTGTTCCACCATCGCCCGATCGATCCCGGAGGGAATGCGGGGCTGCCGCGCTCCCGGCATTGCGCTGCGCCCGCGGAACCCGGCCAGTGCCCTGAACCCGATCAATCCGCACCGCCCCCGCCGCCACCGCCGGATCGGGTGGAGTCCACGAGGGCTGCCCCTTCCTGCACCGGGCCCTTGAAGCGGAAGACCACACAGGTGATGTCGTCGAACTGCGGCGCGTTGCCGGCGAACGCCTCGACGCTTGCAACGATGTCCGACACGTCCTGCTCGGGCGTCTGCTGCCGGGGAAAGCCGCGGGCGACTTCGAGCAGGCGATCGTCGCCGTATGCCTCGGAGTGGGCGTCGAACGCCTCGGTCACGCCGTCGGAGAACAGGATCATCCGCGCTCCGGGCTCCAGGACCACATGGGTGTCTTCGTAGTCGAGACCGTCGAACATGCCGAGCGCGATGCCGCCGGTCGTCTCCAGTGGGCGTGGGCCCCGGCCGTCGACGAGGATCGGGGGGTTGTGGCCGCCGTTGGCGTAGGTGAAGTGCCCGGTATGCTCGTCCAGCACGCCGTAGAAGACGGTCACGAACAACTGTTCGGCGTTGTTCTGCTCCAGCAGATCGTTGACGCTCGCGAGCACCCGGCCCGGAGCGCCCATGTGCTGCGCGGCGGCCCGCATCAGGGTACGGGCCATGACCATGAACAGGGCGGCGGGCACGCCCTTGCCGGAGACGTCGGCGACGATGATCCCGATCCGGTGCCGGTCGATACGGAAGAAATCGTAGAAGTCGCCGCCGACCTCCTTCGCCGGCTTCATGATGCCGTTCATCTCCAGGACCCTGGACGGCGGCATGGCGGCCGGCAGGAGGGAGAGCTGTACGCGGGCCGCGATGTCCAGCTCCTTCTGCAGCGCGATGAAGGCGTTCTTGGCGGCCAGCGCTTCGCGCAGGCGGTAGTTCTGGTCCTGTACCCGATCGGACATCTTCTGGAACGCCAGCGCGGTCATGGCGAGGCTGTCCGATTCCCGGTTGAGGGCGGTCGAGGCGCTGTCGGTGGCGTCGGCGATCGATATGACCTGGCCCTCGCGGCCCGGCGTGTCGCGAACCAGGCGCTCCAGCTCTTCCAGCTCCTCCAGCACCGCTTTGCGCTCTTCTTCGTCGAAGGTGTCGGCGAGCTGCGTCATCTCCCGCCGGATGAAGCGCTCCTGCCGGCGCCGCTGGCGCTCGCGCGAACGGCGGAAACGATCGAAGGCGACCAGATTGGCCCGGAACACGTTCACCGCGCCGGCGATCCGGCCGACCTCGTCGCGGGCGCGGGCACCCGTGCCCTCGATCTGGGCCTGGAGATCGCCGCGCGAGAGGGCGTTCAGCACCCCCACCCCCTCGGTCAGCGGCGCGAAGGTGCGCGACATGTAATAGCTGAGACCGACCAGCACGAAGATCAGGAAGGCGATCGCCCCGCCGGCGGTGAGGTTGCCGACCAGCTCCTGCCGGGCCGCAAGCACCGTCACGTCCTTGATGCTGATCAGGCGCGCGACCAGGCTGCCGAGGTCGGCGGTCTGCGGGAGCACCACGGCGGAGTACACGCGGTCGCCGGCCTCGATGGTCTGCTGCGTATCGACGTCGTTGAAGTCGATGGCGTCCTTGACGTCCTCCCACATGGCGCTCTGCGAGCCTGCGAGCAGGCGCCCGCGGCGGTTGACGATCAGGACCGAGGATCGGGTCGCCTGCTCCATCTCCAGGAGCGCCTTGCCGATGTCCGTGGCATAGACGCCCATGCCGCCGATGCCGGCCGCGCCGGGGGGGGCGGGCAGCGGGATGCCCAGGAGGGTGGCGACGTGCCGCTGCTTGTCGTTGCCGATGCCGCGGATGCGGGTGTCCTGCGCGATGGCGTCCCGCGCCGCCGACACCGAGACGATCGGGCTCTGGAACACGGCGGAGTACGAAGAGTAGGCGAGCGTTCCGTCGGCGTAGAGCACGTCGAAGCGGTCGGCGATGCCCTGTTCGCGAAGCTGCCCGGCGATGTCCGCGCCGATCCGCCGGACCGCCTCGTGGTCGCCGGTGTAGACGGCTTGGCGGAATGCCTCGTTTTCGGCCACGATCCAGGCCTTGTCCTCCATGTGCTGGATCAGGCCGTTGATGGTCTTGCGCCACAGGGTGGATCGGTCGGTGAGCATGGCGCCGGTGTATTGCGCCCTGATCAGCTCCTCGCGCTTGAGCGAGGCGAACGCGAAACCGACGCATACGACGGCGAAGGCCAGGATGACGAGCAGGCTGATCCGTGTGCGCAGCAGCAAGGTCCCGGCTCCCCGTGCCCGTCACCTAGCCGCCGGAGCCGGTCGTCTTGAAATCGGCGATGGCGATCATGTCCATGGGGGGGTACTGGCCGATCTCGCGCACCACGTCCATGTTGACCCACAGCTTGTAGCGTGCGAGCCGGGCGACCGGCAGGTCCTCGGGCCGGCGCTTCTCCACCAGGATCCGCTCCGCCTGGAGCGCGGTCAGCTTGCCGAGGGTGTGGTAGTCGGTTACCAGCCCGAACATGGCCCGTGAATTCTTCAAGGGCGCCTGGGTTGCGGAGAAGGTGGGCAGTCCGGCGGCGATGGCGGCGGCGGTGTAGGCGTCGGCGTTGCGCACGATGAAGGCGTCCGGTCCCATGTAGAGGATCTCGGCGCCTTCCTCCCCGGCCTGTTGCACGAGGCGGGGGAGTGCGGCCGCATCCGGTTTTCCTTCATCGTTCAAAGGCACCGGCATCTCGATCAGGTTCATGTCCACTTTCGGAGCGGCTTCCGCCAGCTCGGCGACGTTGATACGCGAATTGCTGGCCTGCTTGTTGTAGATGACGGCCATCGTCCTGAAAGGCCGGTACGCCCGGATGGTGTTGAGATGGGCCTCGACGGACGCCAGGAAGGCGACACCGGTGACCGGGCGGCCCGGATTTTCGAAGCTCTGCACGATGTTGGCCGCCTTGGGGTAGGCCACGATGGTGAACACCCCCGGGATGTCCCGCACGAAGGACTCCGGCGTATCGGTTTCGACCTTGCCGACGATGCTGCTGGTGGTGCCCGTTCCCCACGTGTAGACGAGGTCGGGACGTACGCGTTTGATCTCCTGCACGATGGGCGGCGCATTGCCGCGGTCGAGATTCAGGTTGCGCACCGTCATCTCGAACGGGATGCCGCGCTGGGTGAGGTAGTCGCGAAACCCCTCTTCGACCTCGGTCTCGCCACGCCAGACCACGCCGAAAATCCTGTAGGGCGTACCGGCGCCGGAATCGTCCTGGGCCCGGGCCGGCCCGTGGCCGGCCGACAGGCCGAGGATGGCGCACAGCATCGGGACGGCGAAACGGATCGAGCGTTTCATGCGGCCTCGCTCCTTGGCAGGCGGGAGGAGTGTCCCGACAGGCTCATCATGAGTGCATACAGGACGATGGACACCAGCACGATCGTCCCGATGCCGACGATGGCCCCCTGGTAGCCGAAGGCGGCGGCGAACGTGGCGGCGACGATCGGCCCGAGGATCATCCCCGCCCGCTCCACCAGCCGGTAGGTGCTGATGGTCGACGCCTGGCCCAGGCCGCCGTGATGGTGCACGGCCACCTCCTGGACGATGGCGAGCTGCGAGGTCAGCGACAGCGCGTGGCCGACGCCGAGGGCGAGAATCGCGATCATGACCGCGTTGGACGCCCCCCCGACGGCGGGCTCGAACAGGGTTGCGAGGCATCCCGCACCGGCCAGCGCGCCGCCCGCCGCAACGACCAGGGCGTGGCGCCCGGAACGATCGGCAAGGCGGGACGCGAAAGGCAGGCAGATGATGGTCGAGACCCCGTAGACCATGATCATCCAGCCGATGACCGCCGGCCGGGCTCCGAGCTCGCTCAGGTACAGCGGCACCAGGTAGAACAGGAAACCGGACAGGATGAGCTTGCCCGGGACCGCGGCGAGGACGGTGACGGCGAACAGGCGGCCGTTGGAGACCAGCATCCGCCACTGCCCGCCGTCGAACATGCCCTGGAGCGCTTTGTCCCGTCTTGCTCCGACGCCTTCCAGCATGTAGTAGACGATCAGCCCCGAGACGACCGCCAGGGCAGCGGAGGCGAGGAACGTCGCCTCGAAACCGATGCGCCCGGCGAGGATGCCGCCGATGGACGGCCCGCAGATGGTGGCGGCGAACACCCCGCCGACGAACACCGACATGCCCTGGGCGCGGCTGCCTTGCTCGGTGTGCTCGGCGACCCAGGCCTGCGCGGCGATGAAGATCAGTCCGTAGCCGACGCCCGAGAGCACGCGCCAGGCGATGAGGTCGTAGTAGTCCTGGGCCAGGAAGGTGCCGAAGTAGCCGATCGTCGCCGGCACGATCCCCATCAGGAATACCCGCCGCGCCCCGAAGCGGTCGGCGATCCTGCCGCCGAAGGGGGTCATGACCGCCGCCGCCAGCATGAACAGGGTGATCGGAAGACCGATCAGCAGCTCGTTCGAGATGGTCGAGTCCGTGGGGCTGAGCCGGGCCACGAAGAGCGGCAGGAAGGAGCGCGGCAGCTCCTCCGCGAACATGAACAGGAACAGCGGAATGCGGATCTGCATGGCGTTGCGCGGCCGCAGCTCCGTGCTGCCGGTGAAGCGGTAGCGCTCGTCGGCCTCCCTGCCCGCTGCCTGGATCCGCTGTGCGATGCTCCTGTCGATCTGGGCGTCTTCGATCTCGCGCGCGTCGAAGCGGAAGTCCTCGTAGCGCTGGCACAGGCTGCGCAGGGTGCGGTTGAACATGGTGACGAGATCGCCGATTTCGTCCCTCGACCGCAGTACGATGCGGTCGGTGAAGATGCCCCGCGCACCGTCCGTCAGCAGCGTTCCGAGACGCTCCAGCGGCCCGAAGACCCGCACGTTCATGAAGAAAATCAGGAACTCCAGCGTCACCAGCAGGGAGACCACGATGACGGTCATGGCCTCGTAGAAGATCTCGGACAGCCGCCCGCGCACGTATTCGCGGCTGACTCCCACGTGCAGCACCGCGGCCGCGCGCTCACCGGCGACGATCGGGAAGGCGCCATCGGTGAAGCCCGCGATCTCGGTCAGGGTACCCGCCTCGACGTCGGCGCCGGGGAGTCCGTTCCGGACGCTTTCCAGCGCCTCGGGCGAGAGCCCGTGCGCGAACAGCACTTGTGACGAAGCGTCGAGCACGATGAGGTACTTGATGTCCGCGTTGGCGACCAGGAGCTTGTCGAGGAACGCGTCCATGCCCACCAATTCGCCGGGCGGGATGCCGAGGTCGTCCACCGCGAACCCGATCTGATCGGCCACGGCGCGGCCCACCACCTCCGCCTTGTGGACGAGCTGCGGCTCGATCTCCCGCTCGAAACCGTCCACCGCGAACCACGTGACGATGATCTGCCCGGTCAGCAGCACCACGATCGCGAGCAGCACCAGCCGCGGGAAGACGCCGGTGGTTCCGGTGGTTCTCATCGGCCGGTGGCGGCAGGCGTCACGATCCGCGCAGGCGTGGTCACACCGCTTCCTCCTCGTCCAGCCGCCGGATCTCCGCGATGGCTTCGTCGATGGTGTGGTGAGCACTCAGCGCAGTGGCGGCGAAGGCGGCGAACTCGGGGTCCACGGCCCCCCTCTTGCCGAGCGCCTCTCCGTCCCAGCGCCGATTCGCCATGTCTTCCACGGACTCGCGCAGGCTCCGCAGGTCGTCACGCAGGGGACGCAGCAGGAAAATGGCGCCGAGGATGCTCAAGGGAGCCATGCCCAGCACCACCACTGCGCCGATGGTCAAGAGGCGCGACGCCTGGGAGATCACGCCGTCGTTGAAGAAGTTCCGGGAGTAGCGAAGCACGACCGAGCCCACGTCCCGCCCGAGGTTGTCGCGCAACGGCACCCCGACCACGCGGGAGTCACGCTCCTGGTCGGACCACGCCTTCCCGTCGGCGCGGGTGGTGCGCCAAGCGAGTATCCACTCCTCGGCGACGAGGTCTCCGACAAAGCTGGGATCCGTGCTGAACAATACGATGCCGGTCTCGTCGAAGACCTCGATGGAAAGGAGCTGCTCGTCGGTCCGGAGGTGCTTCTCCAGCTCCTCGGGTACTCCCTGGAGCACGGGGAGCGCGAGACCGAGGTCCATCTGCGTCTCGAGCCGCTGGCGGATCTCGTTCAGGACGAATTCGAAGCGGGAACTCAGTACGTCGGCAAGCGTGCGCTCGAACATGTGAACGCTCAACGCCGTCGTCATGACCACGCCCGACGCGAGTATGAGCGCCAGCGTCAGCGTGATCCGCGTTGCCAGTCCGAAACGCATGCAGCCTTGTCCGTGGAGCCCGGGGCGGGGATGGATTGTCCGCGGTTCGGCTTCCGGTTTCGGCGCCGCCGGTTCGTTCCCCCCTCGCCGGGCTATGACACCATAACAATGAACACGATATCAAGCCGGCAATTCCCGTCAACGCACCCCGATCGAGCACCGGCACCGCGGCCGTGAGGCGATCGATCATCGGACCGGCTTGCCCGAACGGCCGGCGGCTCCGAGGAAGCCGCCGGCCGGGTCTCGCCGCGGACCTCGACGGGCTGGCGCCGTCAGAGGCTGTAGTACATGTCGAACTCGATCGGATGGGTGGTCATCAGGAAACGGGTCACCTCCGCTTCCTTGAGCTCGATGTAGGCGTCGATGATGTCGTCGCTGAACACCCCGCCCGCCTTGAGGAAGTCGCGATCCGCGGCGAGCGCCTCCAGGGCCTGCTCCAGGGTGTTGCATACGGTCTTGATGTTGGCCTCTTCCTCGGGCGGCAGGTCGTAGAGGTCCTTGTCCATCGGCTCGCCCGGATCGATCCGGTTCTGGATGCCGTCGAGCCCGGCGAGCAGCATCGCCGCGAACATCAGGTACGGATTGCCGCTCGAATCGGGGAAGCGCACCTCGACGCGGCGCCCCGAGGCCCCGGTGTGCGGGATCCGCACCGACGCCGAGCGGTTGCGCCCCGAGTACGCGAGCAGGGTCGGGGCCTCGAAGCCCTTCACCAGGCGCTTGTAGCTATTGGTGCCGGAGTTGGTGAAGGCGTTGAGGGCGCGCGCGTGCTTGAAGATGCCGCCGATGTACCACAGGGCCTCCTGCGAGAGGCCGGCGTACTTGTCGCCGCTGAAGAGGTTCTTGCCGCCCTTGGAGATGGACTGGTGGCAGTGCATGCCGCTGCCGTTGTCCCCGACGAGCGGCTTGGGCATGAACGTCGCCGTCTTGCCGTAGGCCTGCGCCACGTTGTGCACGCAGTACTTGAGGATCTGGATCTCGTCGGCCTTGCGCACGAGGCTCGCGAACTGCGTGCCGATCTCGCACTGCCCCGCGGTGGCGACCTCGTGGTGGTGGACCTCGACGGTGATCCCCATCTCCTCCATCGCGAGGCACATGGCGCCGCGGAGGTCGGAGAGGGAATCGACGGGCGGAACCGGGAAGTAGCCGCCCTTCACCCCCGGGCGGTGCCCCATGTTCCCGTCTTCGAACTCGAGGCCCTTGCTCCAGTCGGCCTCCTCGGAGCGGATGCGGTAGAAGGCGCCCGACATGTCGTCGTTCCAGGCCACCGAGTCGAAGATGAAGAACTCGGGCTCGGGGCCGACGAAGACGTCGTCGGCGATCCCCGTCGACTGCATGTAGGCCATCGCGCGCCGGGCGACCGAACGCGGGCAGCGTTCGTAGCCGGTCATGGTCGCCGGCTCAAGCACGTCGCAGCGCAGGATCAGGGTCGTTTCGTCGGAGAAGGGGTCGAGGATGGCGGTCGAGGTATCGGGCATGAGCACCATGTCCGATTCCTGGATGCCCTTCCAGCCGGCGATCGACGAGCCGTCGAACATCTTGCCGTCTTCGAACAGCTCCTCGTCCACCATCTTCGAGGGGAGGCTGACGTGCTGCTCCTTGCCCACGGTGTCGGTGAAGCGCAGATCGACGAACTTCACCTCCTTGTCGGCAATCGTTTTCAATACGTCTTCAGCGGACATTTCCGGGAATCTCCTGTGATCGAGTAGGTCTGTGGCTTCGCCGTGGCGCCTGCCGCCCCCGGCTCGCCAACGGCGGAGTGTACCGAAACAATGCGCCGAATTGGCCGAATGATCCGAACCGGGGCGCCGGCCGAACGGCGGTGCCTGCACCTCGCCCATGTCCGGATCCTTCCTCACCGCCTGCGCGAAGCGTTACCGGATCGGTTCCGGGGTATCGCGGCCGAGCGCGAGGCCGAGGGGCAGCTCGATCTCGATGCGGCCTTCGAGGGAGTGCAGGGTGATCCGGCGGATGGCCCCGGCCTTCGGGATGCCGGCCCCGGCTGCCCTCAGCCTGGCTTCGGTCTCGCCACGCAGCCCGAGGTGGCCCCCCGGACGATCTCATCGTCGTCCTCCGAATCGATCATCGCCGTCGCCCGGTCCCGCCCGGATGGTGATCCGGATCTCGCGGCCCTCGCCGTCCTCGGCGACCTCCAGCACCTCGTGCCCGTGCACGCGGCACCAAGCCGGCACGTCGCTCATCGCGCCCGGGTCCGTGCAGAGAACTTCGATCTCCTCGCCCGGGGCGAGCGACTCCATCGCGCCCTGCACCCGGATGACCGGCATCGGGCACAGGAGATTTCGGGCGTCGAGGGTGTGTCGTCGCGTCATCGGAGGCTCCGGAACCGGCCCGGGCGACTGCTCCCCGAGATCCGGCGCTGCGGGATCAAGAGCCGGTCGGCGATCGGCTCTCCGTCGTTTCGCCGAAGATTTCGTGAGTCGGGGGACTACCGGCTCGACGGTCACGGTCCGACCCGCGTCCGTCCCATTGCCGCCGCCTCTGCGCGTCCCGCACCTGGCGATCTCCCTGCTTCACGCGCCTTCGCCTTGCGAGCCGCCGGGGCGTTCGGGCCGGCCGGTGTCCCGGTGCCAGGAATTCAGACCTCAAGTTTCGGGATTCAAAATACCTTGAATCAGGCGATGGATTCCCGCTTTCGCGGGAATGACGTCATTGAAATGCCGTCATTTCAGCGAGACACGCTACATTTACGCTGGCCGTGGCCGTCTGGACGTCATTCCCGCGAAAGCGGGAATCCATTTCGGCCAGCGAATCCCGAAACTTGAGTTCAGACGTACCAGGACGGCGGGATCTCGTCCGGGGGCAGGGGCGCGACCTCCACGGTGCGGCTCTCCCCGCCGTGCTCGACGATCTCCACCGTGACCCGATCCGCGTCCCGACCCTGGCTGAAACGGGCCGTCATGCGCGCGGCGAGGAGCAGGTCTTCGCCGCCGCCGGCCCCGTCGACCAGGGTGAGGGGGCCTTGGTGGCTCACGGTGCGCAGATGCGTGAACCGCTTCCGGTAGCCCTCCAGGTAGCGATTCTCGCCTTCCTCCCTCCCGACGATGAGCTTGAAGTGGGGCCGCGGCCGGATGTGCCGGCCGACCTTGAGCAGCATGATGTCGTCGAGGTCGTAGTCGCGCCGGCCCCGGCTCTCCCAGAGATCGGCGAGCTTCGAGGCGTACTGGCGGTTGGTGAGGAAGCAGCAGCCGCCGGCGGGCTGGGCATAGTCGGTGAAGCCGAACCGCGCGGCGAGCGCCATCTGGGGCTTGCGCGAACGCCCGTTGAAGTCGTGCAGGCGCTCCCGGTCGATCCAGCCCTCGCGCTCCGGCAACGTCGGCTCCAGCAGCTTCGCGCACAGGGGCCGGAGCAGTCGGTCCCCCGCCCCCGACTCGCGGGCCACCACCGGCATCGTGTCGCTGCGTTGCGACTTGGGCCGTTGCCCCACCACCTCTCCGGTGATGATGAAGTCGAAGCCGCGCTCGCGCCGCCATTCGTTCGCGCGTCCGACCATGAAGCTCTTGCAGTCGAGGCAGGGGTTGAGGTTCGCGCCGTACCCGTGCTTCGGGTTCAGCACGATCGGCTTGTACTCCTCCACCACGTCTACGAAGTGCAGCTTGATGCCGAGCTGCTCCGCCACCCACAGCGCGTTGTTGCGCTTGGGCCTGGCCCGATCCTGCTTGCGGATGGCGTGGGTGTGACCCTCGACGCAGAAGCCGGTGAAGAAGTTGAGCCCTTCGACCCGCACCCCCTGCTCCAGCACGACCTTGGCCGCGAGCATCGAGTCGAGCCCGCCGGAGATCAGTGCGACCGCTGTGCGTGGTGGTTCCATGTCTGGAATCCTCGATGCGTCGTCATCCCTGCAATCGAGCCGACCGAGGCGCAGCCTCGACAGGATCTTACGCCGATACCGGTCCGGCGGGGAGCATCGACTCGCCGGCGAAGAGATCGCGGATCTCTTCGCGATTGCGCACGACGTGGTAGCAGTTCCCGTCCACCATGACTTCCGCGGCGCGGGGGCGGGTGTTGTAGTTCGAGCTCATCACGAACGCATACGCACCGGCCGACTGCACCGCGAGCAGGTCGCCGGGCTCCAGCACGAGTCGGCGCTCGTGGCCGAGGAAATCACCGGATTCGCAGACCGGCCCGACGATCTCGAACCGCTCCGGAACGCCCTCGCGCGGCTTCACCGGGACGATGTCGTGCCAGGCGTCGTAGAGGGCCGGGCGGAGCAGATCGTTCATCGCCGCGTCGACCACCGCGAACCGCTTCTCTCCATTGCGTTTGACGTACTCGACCCGGGTGACCAGCACCCCCGCGTTGCCCGCGATGGATCGGCCCGGCTCCAGCACCAGCACGAGGTCCCGGCCGGCCAGCCGCCTGGCGACGGCACGGGCGAATTCGGCCGGCGACGGCGGCGATTCATCGCGGTAACGGATGCCGAGCCCGCCGCCGAGGTTGACGTGGGTGAGGCGGATCCCCTCGGACCCGAGCGCATCGAGAAGCGCGAGCACGCGGTCGAGGGCGGCGAGGAACGGTTCGAGGCTCGCGAGCTGCGATCCGATGTGGCAGTCCACCCCGCGCACCGCGAGCGAGGCCGTCGCCGCCGCCTTGGCGTACAGCCCCGGCGCCTCCTCGATCGGTATTCCGAACTTGCTCTCGCGCAGTCCCGTCGTGATGTACGGATGGGTGAGGGCGTCGATGTCGGGGTTGACCCGCAACGACACCGGCGCCCGCTTCCCCGCAGACGCGGCGAGCGCCGCGAGCCGGTCGAGCTCGCACGCCGACTCCACGTTGAAGCAGCCGACCCCCGCCGCGAGCGCCGCCGCCATCTCGGCGTCGCGCTTTCCGACGCCCGAGAAGACCACGCGCGACGCGGGCGCCCCCGCCGCGAGCACCCGCTCCAGCTCGCCGGCCGAGACGATGTCGAACCCCGAGCCGAGCCGGCCGAGCACGTCGAGGACCGCGAGGTTCGAGTTCGCCTTGACCGCGTAGCAGATCTCGTGGGGAATGCCGGCGAGCGCCCGATCGTATTCGAGCCAGGCCTGCTCGATCGCGGCCCGCGAGTAGACGAAGCACGGGGTCCCGACGTCGCGCGCGATCCCTTCGATCTCGACGCCTTCAATCGTGGCGCCGGCGCCCGACGGAACGCTTCGGTCGGAATCCGGACCGGAGGCCGGTCCGTTGCGTTCGGAGCCCATGCCGGATTCCTCGATCGGTGCGTTCCCCGCCCCCGTTCCCGGTGCTTGCCCGGCCCGCACAAACCGGCCCGGCCCCGGCGCCGGTGCGGGACGGATGCATCGGGAGCGGCGGACGCCGGACGGGGAGGCGAGGCGCTATGCGAGGCGCGGGCCCGGAGCCGGTGGCGTCGCACCCGTCTTGTCGTCCTTCTTCTCCTCGCCGGGCTCCGGCGGATGGTACAGCGGTCCCTTCTGCCCGCAGCCCGCGACCAGCAACGTCCACGGCAGCACCAATGCGACGCGCAGCATCCGGCGGCGCCTCTGCCGGGTGGGCAGGGAAGATGGCGAGGTCAGGTGCATGGCCCGAGTATAAACGACCCCCGGGCTTGCCGCGAAGTCGAGGGGAACGGAGGCCGGACGCGCTCAGGCTCCCGACTTGGGCGCGTCGAACACCGCGGACACGTCGGTGGCGAAGCCTTCGAGCAGCAGCGACGTGGCTGCCCCGCCGCGTCCGAACACGCCGTGCTCGACGTATGCATCGTCCTTCAGCGCAAGGACGGTGATCGTCTCGTCGCGCGGGTCGGCGATCCAGTATTCCGGAATGCCTCCCTCGGCATAGTCCGCGCGTTTCTCCACCAGATTTCGCGTAGTCGACGGTCTCCGCCGACACCTGTATCCCGCCGCCCCCACCCGGCACGCCGGCCGCGGGCACAGCCAGAGCGCATCGAGCAAGTCCCCGACCTTCGCCGCGAGCCGAACGGACGCTTGCCTGCGGTCCGGACACTCCCCGTTCCGGTTGCAGCGTCCCGCCCATTCAAGCCAGACTCGACACTCGGAGGAGCACTCCCATGTTCAAGCTCAGCCAGGAAACCATCGCGATCGTAACCGTCGGGCTCACGTTGGCCGGGCTGGACTACTACGGGCGCAGCGAAGCACGGGCGGATCGCGAAGCCATCCGGATGGAGATTCGCGCCGACCGCGAAGCCATCCGCGCCGAGGCGCGCGCCGACCGCGCCGATGCACAGGCCGCCCGTGAAGTCATCCGCGCCGATGCCCAAGCCGCCCGTGAAGTCATCCGCGCCGAGAACCGGGCCGACCGCGAAGCCTTCGAGAAGCACATCACCCGCTTGACGCAGGAGCAGAGCCGGCTGACCGGCATCGTCGAGCAGATGCGCACCGCCGGGCGGTAGCCGGAAACCCCGCAGATCTGCGGGATTCCTCCTTCACGGGCGGATACCCCGCTCCTCCACCGACGCGCCTTGATCGGCCCGCGGGCGTTGCGAGAGGGCTCCGGGCCTTCGCCCCGGAGGAACACACGGCCATGACCGCCCGCCGCACTCTCACCGCCGCACGTGAGCTCGAAGCGGCCGGCATCGAGCGCCGATGGCGCACCGCGAGCGCGTGCAGGGCCGGGCGGCGGGCGCCCGGTCAGCCGGCGGGCCGGCGCTTCTTCTTCGGCCGCAGCAGATGAAAGTGCTCCGCGTCGTAGAGCTTGCTGTCGCCGTGGTCCGCGGCGCCGAGCACCGGGCCGACCAGGATCAGCGCGGTGCGGCGGATGCGCTCCGCCTTGACGGTGCGATGCAGCGCGTCCAGGCGGCAGCGGATGATCCGCTCGTCCGGCCAGCTCGCGCGCACCGCGACGACCACGGGACAGTCCGGGCCGTAGTGGGGGATCAGGCTCTCCTCGACGTACCGGGTGTTCCTCGCGGAGAGGTGGATGGCCAGCGTCGCCCCCGACGACGCGAGCGTTTCCAGGGATTCGCGCCCGGGCATGACGGAGCTGCGCATCGCGGTGCGCGTCAGCACCACGGTCTGGCTGACCCCGGGCAGGGTGAGCTCCTGGCCGATGGCGGCGGCAGCCGCGGCGTATGCGGGGACCCCCGGGGTCACGTCGTAGTCGATCCCGAGCTCGGCCAGGCGGCGAATCTGCTCGCCGATGGCGCCATAGAGGGAAGGATCGCCGGAGTGCACGCGGGCTACGCTGCGCCCCGCCTCGTGCGCCTCGCTCATGCAGGCGACGAGCCGGTCCAGGGTCATGTCGGCGGAATCGATCACGAGAGCGTCGGCGCGCGCATGGGCCACCACCGCGGCCGGCACCAGCGAGCCGGCATAGAGCACCACGTCGGCCGCGGCGATCAGATCCCGGCCGCGCAAGGTGAGAAGGTCGGGTGCGCCGGGGCCGGCGCCGATGAAGTGCACCGTCATGCCCGCTCCTCCGTACCCCCTCCGGACCGTCGGCCGTACAGCGCGCGGCCGTGGCCACGGATCGGAGGGCGGGTCCCGGCAGCGTCGATACAGCGCGCCGTCATGCGCCCTCCCTCGCGCCGCCTTGCATCCCGTAGCCCCGCGGCGTGTAGACGCGCCCGCCGATGGAACGGGTTTCGGTGGAGCCGACGATCAGCAGCGTCATCATGTCGATCGAGGACTGGTCGAGGTCTTGCAGGCGGGTGACCGTGATCGTCTCTCCTTCACGGCCGATGGACCGGGCCACCACGACGGGCGTGGTGGCCGGGCGCCTGGCCGCCAGTATCTCGACGGCGCGGGCAAGACCGCGGCGCCGGCGCCTCGACGCCGGGTTGTACAGGACAACCACGAAATCGCCCGCCGCCGCCGCTTCGAGCCGTTGCTCGATCACCGTCCACGGCGTGAGCAGGTCCGACAACGAGATGGCGCAGAAGTCGTGGCCCAGCGGCGCCCCGGCCAGCGCCGCGGCGCCGTGCATCGCGGACACCCCCGGCAGTACGACGATCTCGCTACGACGCCAGCCGGGACGGGCGGACGTCTCCATCTCCAATCGCTCGAACACCAGCGCGGCCATGGCGTACACACCCGGATCGCCCGAGCAGATCAGCGCCACTTGGTGGCCGCCGGCCGCCAGCGCCAGCGCCCGATCCACGCGCTCCGTCTCCTCGCCCAGCGCATAGGCATGGCGGATCTGGCCGCCACCTGCCGGCAGCAGGTCGAGGTAGCCCCGGTAGCCGACCAGATGGGTAGCGGCGGCGATGGCCCGATCCGCGGCGGGGGTTCGCCAAGCCGGTGTGCCCGGTCCGAGCCCCACCACCGTCAACACCCCGCGCGCCCGGCCAATCCGCAGGGCGTCGATGGGCGCCGGCGCCTCGGCGATCGCGCAGGTCGCCCTCCTGGATTGGGTCTTGGCGACCCGCAACGTGCCTTCAGCGCCGGTCGCGGCCAGGGCGGCGGCCTCCGAGACGCCGTGGCAGCCCACCGCCCGGAACACCGCCGCCGACGGGCGGGCGAGCCGGGGGGTCAGGGCTTCCAGGGTGGGGGGATCGAAGAACCGCGCCGGCAGCCCCAGGGTCTCCGCCAGCGCATGGACGGCCGGCTCGTCCGCCTTGAGGTCGACGGAGAACACCCCCGCCAGCGAGCGGGCGGACAGGCCGGCGCCGGCCAGCGTGCGCTCGACCAGATCCCGGAGCTCGTTCGCCGGAATGCCACGCTCGCAGCCCACGCCCAACGCGAACCGCCTCCGGTGGAACACCAGGGTGTCTTCATCGCCGGGGTCCGGCGCATCGGTCACCCGCACCGCGAGCGCGGCATCGGCCTGGAGCTCGATGCCGGAGCTCTGCAACC
This sequence comes from Gammaproteobacteria bacterium, assembly GCA_965204915.1. Lineage (GTDB taxonomy): Bacteria > Pseudomonadota > Gammaproteobacteria > HK1 > HK1 > HK1. Next base: position 3,914,570 of record OZ242023.1, read on the forward strand.
ACTCCGCCTCCCCCTCCAGGCGGCAACCTTCCCCGGCCAGCAGCCGGGCCGTGAACGACTTGCAGTGGTGGGGGTTGGCGAGCACCCATCCGGGTGGCGGGTCGTCCAGCGCCACCTGCCACCGGGTCTCGCTGGCGGTGGTGATCGCGGCGGGGACGCCCAGCGCGTCGCCCAGGCGGCGGGCGAGCGCGTTGGCGCCGCGGTGGCCGCCGAGCAGCGGCACCACCGCGCTGCCGTCTTCCGCGACGGCGATGACCGCCGGCTCCTCGTGCTTGTCGGAGAGCACCGGGGCCAGGGTCCTGATCAGGATCCCGGCCGCGCATACCCCCACGACGTCCACGCCCGCCGCGAACAGCCGCCGCAGCTCGGCCCCGGTGTCCTCGAACCGGACGTCGGCATCCGGCACCCGGTGAGCATGGCCGTGGATCCGCGCACCGCCGAGACAGGCCCCGATCCGCCGGGCCGTGGCCAGGCCCCGTCCGGTCAGCACCACGATGGCCGGCGCGTCAGACATTCCATGCGTGGCCGCGGGCGTGCGGCAGGATCATCGGGAAGCAGGGCGACCCGCCTCCGACGACGGCGGCGAACATGAGTGGATGGAGCTTCATGGTTGCCGCGTCAGACATTCCATGCGTGACCGCGGGCGTGCAGCAGGATCATCGAGAAGTAGGGCACATCGTCCTGGGCGACGGCGGCGAGCGGAAGGATCTTCTCGGTGTCCATGGTCGCGTGCTCGACGTAGCGGGCGTTCGCGGCCAGGCCCATCGCCTCGATCACGGCCCGGACCCTTTGCAGGTGCCGGCCGACCTTGATGATGGCCACCGCATCGACCTCGCGGATGCGCTGCTCCAGCAGATCGCTCGGGAGCGTGGCCGGAAGGACGGTGAGCACGTCGTTGCGAGCCGCCAGGGGCGCCCCCAGCCGGGCCGCGCAGGCCATGAGCGAAGACACGCCGGGGACGACCTCCACCGCGTGGTGCGCGGCCATGCGGCCGAACATGTACATGAACGATCCGTAGAAGAACGGGTCGCCTTCGCACAGCACCGCGACGTCGCGGCCGGCGTCGAGGTGCCCGCCCAGCTCCGCCGCGGCGCGATCGTAGACGTCCTGGGCGGGAAAGCGGGCTGCCACCATGGGCATCCGGATGCAGATCTCCCGGTGATGCCCGTCCAGATGGCCGGCCACGATGCCGCGGGCCAGGCTCTCGCCCTCCTCGGGGGCGGGATAGGCGAGCACGCTGGTGCGCCGGAGGATCCTGAGCGCCTTCAGGGTGATCAGCTCCGGATCGCCCGGACCGATCCCCAGGCCGTACAGCGTGCCCTTTACGGGTTGCGCGCCCTTCACGGATCGGTCCCTGCCGCCGGCGACCGCTGGGGTGGCCGGCGACCGCTGATGCGGTCGCTTGGCGATTCCGCAAGCGGAGTCGCAGGGGCTTCGTCCAGCGCCGCGGGTGGGCGGGGAGCCGATTTGTTCGATACGAGCTGGGTCACCGGCATCATCGGACGCCAGCCGCGGTAACGCCCGAGCGGCTCGCACCGGGTGACCGCGATGCGGGTCAGGCTGCCGCCGTGGGCGCGCTGCCACTCGCCAAGGATGGCCTCGCCTTCGACCGACACCACGTTCGCCACCAGACGCCCGCCGGGCGCGAGCGCGGCCCAACAGCGTTCGAGCAGGTCGGGCTCGGTGATCCCCCCGCCCACGAAGACCGCGTCGGGAGGGTTCAGACCTTCCAGGGCCGCGACCGCGCGACCGTTCACGACCTCGATCCCCGGGACGCCGAGGGTGGCGCTGTTCGCGGCGATCATCTCCAGGCGGCGGCCGTCGGGCTCGATGGCGATCGCGCGGCACCGGGGATGCGTGCGCATCCATTCGATGCCGATGGAGCCGCAGCCGGCGCCGACGTCCCAGAGCAACTGGCCCGGCGCCGGCCCCAGCGCGGCCAGGGTGATCGCCCGGATCTCCCGCTTGGTGAGCTGGCCGTCGTGTTCGTAGAGCTCGTCGGCGAGGCCCGGGGTACGTGGGATCGGTGGGATACCCGGATCCGCCACGCACTCGATGGCCAGGGTGTTCAGGTCCGCGACCGCTGCTTCCGGCCGAATCGTCGCTTCCGACCGATACGAATCCGCGGTCGCCGCATGGATCCGCTCGTTCTTCCCGCCCAGGTGGGACAGCACCGTGAGCCGGCTTCCGCCGTAGCCGCGCTCGCGCAGCAGCCGCGCCACCTCGGCGGGGGTGCTCGCGTTCGCGCTCAGCGCCAGCAGCCTCGCACCGGGCTGGATGAAGGGCTGCACCAGGGCCAGGGGCCGGCCGTGCAGGCTCAGGGTCTCCACCGCTTGCGCCGCCCAGCCGAGTCGTGCGCGGGCGAGACTGAACGCGGACGGGGCGGGGATGATCCGCACCGCTTCGCTGCCGAACCGCTCCGCCAGGATGGAGCCGACGCCGTAGCAGGTCGGATCTCCGGTCGCGAGCACGCAGACCGATCGGTCCCGAAGCCGGTCGAGGGTCTCGGCCAGCGCGCTGAACGGCTTGGGCCAGGGGATGGATTCGCGTGCCCCCGGCCCCGGCAGGGCGAGATGGTCCACCCGATCGAGATGGCGTTGTCCGCCGACCACCACCCGAGCCTGCTCGACCACCGCGCGCGCCGCCGGCGCCAGCCCGTCCGGGCCGTCGTCGCCCACGCCCACCACCGTGAGCCAGGGCTTCATCCGGTTCATGTAATTCATCCGTCTACCGAGTGAACCGCCCCGGGGATCCCGGAGACTCCACTCGTTGAGTCTTCAGGAGGACAGGGTAGATGAATTCACCGACAAGATACTCCCCGGAAGTGCGGGATCGGGCAGTGCGCCTGGTGTTGGAGCCCCAGAACGAGACCTCCGCCGGGCTATTTCACCTCGAACGACGTATCCAGCTTCTTCGGGACCGGGGCGTTGTCGAGGACGACGTAGTCCGGGAGCCCGTCGCGGTACGGAGGATACGCCTCCCCCCGGATGAGCGGCGCGAGGTAGCGCCGGCACGCTTCGGTGATCCCGAAGCCGTCCCCGGAGACGTACTCGCGCGGGACCTTCTTCTCCACGTTCGCGACCTCGGACAGCGACGCCTCGCCGACCTCCCACGCATAGGGCTCGTCGCTGGTGCGCACCAGTACCGGCATGACGCCGTTCCTGCCCGCGAGCGCGATCTCCACCGCCGCCTTGCCGAGCGCATACGCCTGATCGAGGTCGGTCTGCGACGCGATGTGCCGCGCCGCGCGCTGAAGATAGTCCGCCACCGCCCAGTGGTACTTGTACCCGAGCTTCTCCCTGACGAGGCTCGCGATCACCGGCGCGACCCCCCCGAGCTGCACATGGCCGAAGGCGTCGCTGGCGCCGGCCTCGGAGAGGAAGCGCCCGTCCCGGTTGCGCACCCCCTCGGAGACGACCACCGAGCAGAACCCGTCCTTCTCCACCGATGCCCGCACCTTCTCGATGAACGCATCCTCGTCGAACGGGATCTCGGGGAACAGGATGACCTGCGGGGGGCCGCCCTCGCGGTCCGCGGCCAGGCCGCCGGCCGCCGCGATCCACCCGGCGTGGCGGCCCATCACTTCGAGGATGAAGACCTTGGTCGAGGTGAGGGCCATCGACGCCACGTCGAACGACGCCTCGCGGATGGAGACCGCGACGTACTTCGCCACCGAGCCGAACCCGGGGCAGTTGTCGGTGATCGGCAGGTCGTTGTCGACCGTCTTCGGGATCCCGACCGCGACGATCGGATAGCCGAGGGTCTCCCCGAGCTGCGACACCTTGAACGCGGTGTCCGACGAGTCGCCGCCGCCGTTGTAGAAGAAGTACCCGACGTCGTGGGCGCGGAAGACGTCGATGAGTCGTTCGTACTCGGCGCGGTTCTCGTCCAGCCCCTTGAGCTTGTAGCGGCACGAGCCGAACGCGCCCGAGGGCGTATGCTTGAGGGCGGCGATCGATTCCGCGCTCTCCCGGCTGGTGTCGATGAGGTCCTCGGTCAACGCGCCGATGATGCCGTTGCGGCCCGCGAGCACCTTGCCGATCCGGTCCGGGTGCAGCCGCGCGGTCTCGATCACCCCGGCCGCGGTGGCGTTGATGACCGCAGTCACGCCGCCCGACTGGGCGTAGAAGGCGTTCTTCGGCATTCTCCCTCTCCCTCGCTCTCGACACCCCGATCATGCCACGATTCATTCACGAGGCCGGCTCGGGGCCGAGCCCGGTACGTCCGGAGCGGTCAACCGTATACGGTGTATCCATAGGGCGGAGAAACTCATGACGATGCGCGAACACCGGCCGAATCTCCGCGGGAAACGATGCGCCGCCGGCCATGCACGCCGCGGTCCTCCGGGGCTTCGAACGTGCCTCGTGCTGCTGGCGATCATCGGCGGCGCGATGGGTCCGGCCGGTGGGCCGAGCGCGCAGGTGAAGCTTCCCGATTTCGGCGACGTGTCCGAGGAGACGCTCTCACCCGCCGAGGAGCGCGCGCTCGGGGAGGCGTTCATGCGCGAAATCCGATCGAGGCTCACCCTGGTCGGCGATCCCCAGGTCGAGCAGTACATCCAGTCGCTCGGGTACCGGCTCGTCGCATCGTCCGATCGCCAAGACCTCGGGTTCACGTTCTTCGTGGTCGAGGACGGATCGCTGAACGCCTTCGCGGCGCCGGGCGGCTTCATCGGCATCAACTCGGGACTCGTACTGGCGACGCGCTCCGAGAGCGAGCTCGCGTCCGTCCTTGCGCACGAGATCGCGCACGTCACCCAACGCCACATCGCGCGGGCGTTCGAGCACGCCAGCCGCTCCAACCTGCCGGTGCTGGCGGGGATCCTCGCGGCCATCGTGGTCGGCGCCCAGGACGTGGAGGCCGGCCAGGCGACGGCCGCCGCGGTGATCGGCACGACCGCGCAACGACGGATCAACTTCACGCGCCAGAACGAGATGGAAGCGGACCGGATCGGGATCGGCCTGCTGGCCGACGCCGGATTCGACCCCCGGGAGATGGCGGGAGTCTTCGAGAAGCTCCAGAACGCCGCACGCTATTCCCAACGCCCCCCCGAGTTCCTTTCCACGCACCCCGTCACCACGAACCGCATCGCGGAAGCGCGGGACCGCGCGGCACGGCTCCCGTACAGGCAGCACCGGAGCTCGGAGTCGTACTACCTCGTCCGCGTCAAGCTGCGGGTGCGGATCGCCGGCGACCCGGGGGGCGTGCTCGATCGGCTCGTCAAGGAGCTCGCCACCGGCCAGGCCCAGAGCGCCGCCGCGAATGCCTACGGGCAGGCGCTCGCGATGGCCAGGCTCGGCCGCGAGCACGACGCGCGCGCGGTGCTCGAACGCCTGGTCGAATCGCATCCGGACAACATAGCGTTCCGGACCGAGCTTGCCGGCAACGCATTCCGGACGGGAGATCTGCCGCGAGCGCTTGCACTGTACTCGGAGGGGCTCGACCTGTATCCCGACGACAGGGGCCTGGTACGCGGCCACGCCGCCGCGCTCATCGTGGCGGGCCGGCCACGGGAGACGCTGGAGCTCATCGACGACTACGGGCAGTTGCACACCCTCGATTCCGAGATGTACCGGCTGCGGGCCGATGCGTACGGGAAGCTCGGACGAACGATCGAGAGCCAAGCCGAGCTCGCCGAGCATTACTATCTCTCCGGCCGGCTCGAACAGGCGATCCACCAGCTTCGCCTTGCGAGCCGGGATCGAAAGCGGGGCCGGAACCAGGATTTCTATCGAACGGCACGGATCGAGGCGCGCCTCGAGGAGCTGGAGAGGGAGCGGAGGCTACGGCTCGGGAGGCCCTGACGTACTGCGGGCTTCGAGCGCTTCCGGGAGGGCGTGGACGCGACCGCTCAACCGCTCATCACCCGCGCCAGCGCGGCAAAGTCCTCCACGATCAGGTCCGGCTGGTGGGGCGAGTCGCCGAAGGGCCGCTTGCGCCGGTCGATGAACGCGGTGCGCATCCCGTAGGCCTTCGCGCCGATGCAGTCGAACGTGTGGTTGGCGACGAAGAGCACGCTCGAACGATCGACGCCGAGCCGCTCGCACGCCTTGGCGTAGGTCGCATGATGGGGCTTGAAACAGCCGGCCTCCTCGACCGAGATCACCGCGTCGAACTCGAACCCGATATGCGGCTTCGCGGCTTCGAGCATGTCACGGTCCCCGTTGGAGAGGATTGCCAGGCGGTAGCTCCGGCGAAGCTGCTCCAGCGCATCCGGCACGTCCGGAAACGGCTTCAGCCGCTCGATCGACGCGACGAGGCGGCGCACCTCTTCGTGGGTGTGGTCGATGCCGGCGCGGCGCATGACGTTCGCCACCGCACGGTGCCCGATCTGCCGGTACGGCGTGTGGCCGCGACCGCACAGCGAATCGATCATCGAATCCTCGAAGTGCGTGCGCCGCCACCAGGTGACGAAGCGATGCGGGTCGCCGCTCCAGCCCTTGCCGGCGAGAAAGGGCGCCACCGCCTCGGCAAGACCGCCCTGCATGTCGACGACGGTGCCGTACTGGTCGAACACCAGGGTGGTGACCTCGCGGCGAAGGAGGCCGGCGGCGTCGGCGTTCATCGTGGGCATTGGAGGGAGGCGTCGGGCGCGAAGATCATGGCGTCGTTCCTCGACGGCGGCGGCCGGCAAGCCGTGGAGAGTGTGAGCTTACGCCGCGCCCGTCCATCGGGGAAGGCGTCCTCGCTTCAGGCCCATGACCATTTCGTTCCGTTCGATCTCCGGCTCCTGGGGACCGTCGCCGCGTCCCGATCCGTACCGCAGACCATCGAACCCGCGCCCTCGGCCCCGTTCGCCCGAAACCGCCGTCCAGGCGCATCCGGTACCCGCCCGGATGCGGAATGAAACGATCGTGGCTTCAGGCGCCTGTCCCGTTGCACAGGACCCCGCCACCTTGACAGGCGACGATTCCCGAACCTATCTTGCCGACCGGCAGAGGCGCCGGCCAATGGCACGGGCCGAGCCGACGGCAAACCGGCGGGGCGGCTCTTCATCGCCATCGCTCCGGGCTCCGGTCCGCGAACAAGGGACCGATCTCCAAAGCAGCGACGCCCGGGCATTTCCACGGAGACGGCATCACGGATCGGGACGCGCTTCCATGCAGATTGCCCAGACCCCTTCAACCCACCATCTGAGCGTGGATGATTTCCATAAGCTTGGAGAAGCGGGCATTCTTCATGAGGATGATCGCGTCGAATTGATCGAAGGCGTGCTGATCGACATGGCTCCCATCGGCGCCGGGCACGCCGGCCAAGTGAATCGCCTCACCAATCGCCTCACGCCGGCCGTCTCGGGGCGGGCGATCGTCGCTCCGCAGAATCCCTTGCGCCTGGACGATTTCTCCGAGCCGCAGCCGGATCTCGTCCTCCTGCGCTACCGGGACGATTTCTATGCCAAGGCCCATCCCCGGCCGTCCGACGTGCTGCTCCTCGTCGAAGTCGCCGACAGCTCCCTTGCATACGATCGCGACACCAAGGTTCCCCTCTACGCACGCCATGCAATCCCGGAAGTATGGCTGATCGATTTGCAACACCGGCGGGTCGAAGTGTTTCTTGAACCTGCCGGCGGGGAATATCGGCGGAGCCTTCAGCCCGCCGGTACCGATTGCATCAGCCCTGCGCTTCTCCCGGAGATCTCGATCCGGGTTGCCGATCTTCCGGATCTTTAATCTTTTCTCGTGCCCAGGACATCCACCATGCACAAAGCCCTGCTGATCGACCCCCGGAAGTGCACGAGCTGCATGCAGTGCGAGCTCGCCTGCTCGTTCGAGCACACCGGCGCGTTCAACCCCGCCCGCTCCCGGATCAAGATCTTCGAGTTCGAACACGGCGCGCGCTCCATCCCCTACACCTGCACCCAGTGCGAGGAAGCCTGGTGCCTGCACGCCTGCCCCGTCGAGGCGATCACCGTGAATCCGGCGACCGGCGCGAAGGAGGTGGATCCGAACGTCTGCGTCGGCTGCAAGGTCTGCACCATCGCCTGCCCCTTCGGCACCATCAACTACAGCGCCGATACCGGGAAGGTGGTGAAGTGCGATCTCTGCGGCGGCAACCCGCAGTGCGCCGAGGCCTGCCCCACCGGCGCGATCACCTACGTCGATGCGAGCTGGACCGGGCTCGGGCGGATGCAGGCGTCCGCCGTCGCCGCCCACGGGCAGCCGCCGGGCGCCTGAGCCGCCGGAACCCGCGGCACGGAGCCGGTGGCGATGAACGGGCATCGGGAGCTCGCCTTTCCTGGGAGCGGTGGGTCTGACGACGCGGGCGCATTGCCTTGCGGCGGACCTCGGCGGTGGGCCTCCTGTGCCGATGGCCTTCTTCAGCCCGTCATTCCCGCGAAAGCGGGAATCCAGGGACTTTCATGACTGAAGTGGATTCCCGCTTTCGCGGGAATGACGGGTCTCCGATTTACCGATTTATCGATTTACCCGACAATTCGGAGAAACCTTCTTCCAGGGAGAGACCGAGATGGGATGGCACCGAAAGATCCTCCGCGTAGACCTCACCGCGGGCACCAGCACCGTCGAGCCGCTGAACATGGAGTGGGCGCGGGCCTACCTCGGCGAGCGCGGGCTCGCGTCGAAGTACCTGATGGAGTCGATGGACCCGAAGGCGGACGCGCTCTCGCCGGAGAACGTCCTCATCTTCGCCACGGGGCCGCTCACCGGCACCATGGCCTCCACCAGCGGGCGCTACGCGGTGGTCACCAAGGGGCCGCTCACCGGCGCCATCGCCTGCTCGAACTCGGGCGGCAAGTTCGGGGCGGAGCTCAAGTTCGCGGGCTACGACCTGCTCATCGTGCACGGCCGCTCCGCAAGGCCGGTGTACCTGCACATCGCCGACGACGAGGTCGAGATCGTGGACGCGGCGCCGGTGTGGGGCACGAGCTGCTGGCACACCGAGGAGTGGCTGAAGGCCCACCACCAGGACCCGCTGCTCAAGGTCGCCTCCATCGGCATCGCGGGCGAGAACCTGGTGCGCTACGCCTGCGTCGTCAACGACCTGCACCGGGCCGCGGGCCGCTCCGGGGTCGGGGCGGTGATGGGCTCGAAGCAGCTCAAGGCGGTGGCGGTGCGCGGCACGAAGGGGGTCACCGTCGCCGATCCCAAGCGTTTCATGTCGGTCGTAGCGCAGACCAAGGCCAAGCTCTGGGACGACCCCGGCCGCCGCGGCCTGGAGAAGTACGGCACCAATGCGATGATCGACAACATGCACGGCTTCGGGGGGCTGCCCACCCGCAACTCCCAGCAGGTGCAGTTCGAGGGCACCACGAAGATCAACGCGAGGGCGATGCGCGCGACCGGCGAGGACGGCCACCGCAACCTCGTCACCAACAAGGCCTGCTTCGGCTGCACCATCGCCTGCGGGCGCATCGCGAAGATCAACCCCACCCACTTCACCGTCGTCCACCGCAAGGAGTACCGGCACGCCTCCGGCGGGCTGGAGTACGAAACCGCGTTCGCGTTCGGGGCCGAGTGCGGTATCGACGACATCGACGCCCTGACCTTCGCCAACTTCATCATGAACGAGCAGGGCATGGACCCGATCTCGTTCGGCGGCACCCTCGCCGCCGCGATGGAGCTCTACGAGATGGGGGTCATCACCGACGCCGACACCGACGGCGTGCCGCTCAAATTCGGCAACGCGGAGGCGCTGACCATCATGGCGGAGAAGACCGGGCGCTTCGAGGGCTTCGGCCGGACCCTGGGCCTGGGCTCGAAGCGGCTCGCGGAGAAGTACGGCCACCCGGAGGTCTCGATCACCATCAAGGGCCAGGAGATCCCCGGCTACGACGCCCGCGCCCTGCAGGGGATGGGCCTCGGCTACGCCACCTCCCCGCGCGGCGCCTGCCACATGAAGCACGACGTGTTCGAGGAGGACATGGACGACGTGAGCGGCAACGGCAAGGCGAAGCCCTGCAAGGACAGCCAGGACCGGATCGCGGCGGTGGATTCCACGGGCCTGTGCTGGTTCACGACCAGCGCCTGGGGGTTGGAGGAGTTCGCGCTCCAGGTCGATGCCGCGTGCGAGGGCGAGTGGACCGCCGCGCGGCTCACCGAGGTCGGCGAGCGCACCTTCAACCTCGAACGCCGGTTCAACCTGGCGGCCGGATTCACGAGCGCGGACGACACCCTGCCGCAACGCTTCCTCCGGACCCCGGCCCCGAGCGGCACCGCCGAGGGCAAGGTGAACGAGCTGAGCGTGATGCTGCCGGCCTACTACCGGGAGCGCGGATGGACCAGCGAAGGCGTCCCGACCAACGAGACGCTGAGCCGCCTGCGGGTGTAGGCGGGGATGCGGGCGGTTGCGAAGCCGTCCGCCACCGCTCTAATGACGTCATTCCCGCGAAGCTTGTGCCCGCGAAAGCGGGTAGCGGGAATCCATCGCCTGATTCAGGCATTTTGAATTCCGAAACTTGAGTTAATCACCCCGCGCAAGATTCGGGTCGCGGAGCCTTCGCTCCGGCGCGATGATCGCGGTCGTCGAGCGCGTGCGTGAGCGACCGGGATCTTCGTCTCCACACGCGCCGCACCGCGATTCCGCATCCGGGAGGGCTTGGCGATGACCCCTCACGACGTCTCGACGGCGACGACCGCCGGATCGCACGCGCCCGACCCTCGTGGGGACGCGGCATCCCAGGTGGAACGCGCGCTGGATTGGCTGTCGCGCAACTTCGAGCGCCAGCCCTCGCTGGCCGAGGCGGCCGGCCACGCGGGCCTGAGTGAATACCACTTCCAGCGCCGGTTCCGGCGCCAAGTGGGGCTGAGTCCGAAGAAGTACGTCCAGTTCCTCACCCTGGAACGGGCGAAGGAGATGCTGGCCCAATCGCGCAGCGTGCTCGACGCCGCATACGCCTCGGGGCTGTCCGGCCCCGGCCGGCTGCACGACCTGTTCGTGAACGTCGAGGCCATGACCCCGGGCGAGTACAAGCGCCGGGGGCAAGGGCTGACCATTCGATACGGTATGCACCCCTCGCCTTTCGGGCAATGCCTGATCATGCGCACCGCCCGCGGCGTATGCGGGCTCGCGTTCACCTCTCCGGCCCGGCGCGGCGAGACGCTTGCGGCGCTCTCCCGCGGCTTCGAGGCGGCTACCTTCATCGAGGATGCGGGGGCCACCGCCGAGGTCGCGAGGACGATGTTCGGGGAGCCGTCCGGCGGCGACGGCATCGGGCTGCATCTTCGGGGCACCCCGTTCCGGATCAAGGTCTGGCGCGCGTTGCTGGCGATTCCACCGGGCTGCATGACCTCCTATGCCGACCTCGCGCATCGCATCGGGGCGCCGGGCGCGTCGCGCGCCACCGGCAATGCGGTCGCGTCCAATCCCGTCGCCTGGATCATCCCCTGCCACCGGGTCATCCGCGCCTCGGGCGTTCTCGGCGGGTACCGCTGGGGGAGGGGACGCAAGCTGGCGATGCTCAGTCTGGAGGCCGGCGGCGCGGCGCCGGGACCCGGGTGGACCGCTTCCCTCGATCCCGCTTCCCCCGATCATGGAGAGACCGGTCACGCGGAGACGCGGCATACGCGGGGCTGAGGAGAAATGCGCGCCGATCCGGTGGGACAATGCGGCCATGTCCCAGGGCGCCCTGACCGTCGCGGCGGATGCGGTGTTGATCGTGCACGCCGCGTTCATCGTCTTCGTGGTGGGCGGCCAGGGGCTGATCCTGGCCGGCTGGATGCTCGGCTGGCGCTGGCCGCGCAATCCGCCGTTCCGTCTGGCGCACGCCGGCGCCATCGCGCTGGTGGTGCTCGAATCCTGGTTCGGGATCATGTGTCCGCTGACCTGGCTGGAGTTCCGGCTCAGGGCGGCGGCGGGAAGCCCTCTCGCGGCCGACAGCTTCATCGGCTACTGGCTGCAACGTCTGATCTTCCACGACGCGCCCCCCTGGGCGTTCACCCTGGCCTACACGTCCTTCGCCGCGGTGGTGGCGGCCACCTTCGTCTTCTATCCCCCGAGAAGGCGGGCCGCGCGCCACGCCCGCCAGCCGCGGTAGTCCCTTACCCGTGAAGTCTTCGACAAAACGATGTTGATTTCTCCGCCGCCCGGCTTCCGTCTCCCTGATGCCGGATCCCTGGGAGCGCGGGCGTCCCGCCCGCATGGACGATCAATCGGGCCTTCGGCCTCGGACCTTCGGTCCGTTGCGGGCGGGACGCCCGCGTCCGTCAGGACGCCCGCGCTCCCAGGTTCGCAACCGGCGTTTGGTTCCGGCTACGCCGGGTTGGGGGTGATGGACGATTCCTCGTTCAGTCGGCGCCCGCCGGCACCGCGACGGGTCTGCGCCGGCCGGGCAGCAGGGCGCCTGCGGTGGCCGCGACGATGGCGGCGCTGCCGAGCCACACGAACAGCAGGTCGAAGCCGCCCGTGGCATCGAAGACCCGGCCGGCGAGGATGACCGTCAGGCCGGCGACGCCCAGCGCCAGCACGAACTTCGCTCCGTAGGCGAGCGAGCGCCAGCGGGTCGGCGTGTATTGCGCGACGAGCATGTTCTCCGCGGCGGTGAAGGAGAGGTTGAAGCTCAGGGCCAGCAACGCCACCACCAGCAGCGGCAGGCCGGCCATCGACGCGATCACGAACAGCAACGGCACCTGGAGCATCCAGAAGACGAGGTAGATGCTTCGCGCCGAGAACCGGTCCGCGAGCCAGCCGCCCAGGATGCCGCTGGCCGAGGCGCTGCCCGAGACGATCCCGACGAGCAGCCCGATCTGCGTGTAGCTGATGGCCGATCCGTCACCGATCCCAATCTCGAACAGCTTCGGCATGGTATTGGTCAGGCCCGCGTACACGAACCCCGAGCACGCCATGGTGAGGGTGAGGACGGCGAATACGCGGTAGGCGTCGCCCGGATCCCTTGCCGGCGGCGGGACCCGATCGGTCCGGGCGTCCGCGACCCGGCCGCGCCGCCAGGCGAGGAGCAACGCGCCCCCCGCCAGCACCGCCACCGCACCGGGGATCAGGAATGCGGCACGCCATGAGAAGTAATCGATCATCACCCCGACGAACACCGGCGCCAGGGAGTTGCCGGCGTTGCCGAACACGCCGTTGATGCCGAGGCTCATGCCCCGCTTGCGCGCCGAGGCCACGATCCAGGCGATGCCCACCGGGTGGTAGATGGCGGCGAACAGGCCGATCATGGTGAGCCCCGCGAAGATCGTGCCCGGGCCGCCGGCGAGACCGGTGACGATGGCCCCGGCGCCGATGCCGAAGAAGAAGATCACCATCATGCCGACCTGGCTCCAGCGATCCCCGAGCCAGCCGGCCGGCAGCGCCCCCACCCCGAACAGCACGAGGCCCAGGCTCGACAGGCTCAGCAGCTCGCCATAGGGGAGGTCGAACACCTGCGGCAGGTGCAGCACCGCGGTGGCGTAGAGCACCGTGAACATGTGGGTGCAGGTGTGGCCGGCGTTGGAGAATGCGATCGCGGTGCGATCCCTGGCCCGTGCGCGCTTCGACTCCGGATCGTTCATGTCTCGCGCATCCCGGTGATCCGCGTCTCGACCGTGGGGCGGCCGGCCACCTCGGCGAGCGCCTTCAGGAGCAGGGATCGCGCGACGCGCAGGCGGTAGCCGGCGCTCGCGCGGTGATCGTCGATGGGTGAGAAATCCCCCGCGAGGGCATCGGCGGCGGCAGGCCAGGAGGCAGGATCGCGCAGGCGAAGGCCGGCGACGGCGCGCTCGGTCTCGCGGGCGCGCTTCGGGACGGCGGCCATGCCCCCGCAGGCGATGCGCGCCTCGGTGATCCGCCCCCGGCGGATGCGGAAACGGAACGCCCCGAGAACGGCGGAGATGTCCTGGTCGAAACGCTTCGAGATCTTGTAGCAGCGGAAATGCTCGCCCGAGCCGAGCCGCGGCACGGTGATGCGGGTGATGATCTCGCCGGGGGCGCGATCCTGGCGTCCGTAGCCGAGGAAGAAGTCCTCGAGCGCCAGCGTCCGGCGGGCATCGCCGTAGCGCAGCTCGATGGAGGCGCCGAGCGCGATCAGCACCGGCGGCGTATCGCCGATCGGCGAGCCGTTGGCGATGTTACCGCCGACGGTGCCGGTGCTTCGCACCTGCTTCGAGCCCAGGCGGCGCAACATCTCGCCCACGTCCGGGTCGATGCCGCGGAGCGCCGCTTCGGCCTCGGAGTAGGTGGCGGCGGCTCCGATCTCGATCGCGCCGTCCGTCTCCCGCACCTCGTGCAGGGAGGCGACGCGCCCGGTGTGCACGATGCGCGGCAGCGTGCGGAGCTGCTTGGTGATCCACAGGCCCACGTCCGTCGCGCCGCCGACGATGGTGGCGTCGGGGTAACGGGCGCAGAGCGCGGCCAGCGCGTCCTCGGTGGCCGGGGCGGCAAAGAACGTGTGGTCGTTGCCGGCGAAGAGGTCGGTGTCGTCGTCGGACAGTCCGGCGAGCAGGCCCGCGGCCCCGGCGGCGCGCTCCTCGCGGGCGGCGTCCGCCTCCCCCGTGCAGCCCGCGAGGGCGGCATCCGCAATGGGGCGGTAGCCGGTGCAGCGGCACAGGTTGCCGGCCAGCCAGTCGTTCACCGTGGCCCGGTCCGCGCGCACTCCCGACTGGTAGAGGGTGAACAGGCTCATCACGAACCCCGGGGTGCAGAAGCCGCACTGCGAGGCGTGCGCATCGACCAGCGCGCGCTGTACGGGATGCAGCCGGCCGTTCGGGGACGCGAGGTCCTCCACGGTGACGATCTCGGCTCCATCGACCATCCCGGTGAGCAGGATGCAGCTATTGACCGGCGCATAGGCGATACGGCCGTTCCCGTCGAGGCGCCCCACCGCGACGGTGCAGGCGCCGCAGTCGCCCTCCGCGCAGCCCTCCTTGGTTCCGTATGCGCGTTCGCGGAGCCGCAGATGATCGAGCAGGGTCTCGCCCGGCGCGAAGTCGCGTCGTTCGACGATCCGGCCGCGGCGGACGAAACGGACGCCCTCGCGCGGCACGGCTCAGCTTCCCCGGTAGGTCGAGTACCCGTAGGCGGAGAGCAGCAACGGGACGTGGTAGTGCCGGTCGGGGTCGGCGATGCCGAAGCGGACGGGGATCTCGTCGAGGAAGAGCGGGTCCGCGTCGATCCCATGGCGTGCACGGAGATACGCCCCGGCGCGAAAGCGCAGCTCGTAGCGTCCGGCGACGAGCGCGTCGCCTTCGAGCAGGGGCGTGTCCACCCGCCCGTCGGCGTTGGTGGTCGCCGTCTCGAGCCGCCGGGCGTCCTCGCCCACCGTCCACAGCTCGATGGTCAGACCGGCGGCCGGCGTACCCGCCATCGTGTCCAGCACATGGGTGGTCAGTCGGCCCATCGCCAGCGGTCTCCTTCGCCGGCCGTCGCCCCGTCAGTGGGCGGCGGCGCAGATGCTCGCGCGATTATTCCAGCCGGATGCGGGAGATACAAAGCGGGCACGGGGCCGGTGGTACCTCTGCACAGTGGTTCTGATCGATTCCCAGGACACGCCGCTCCCGGAAATCCGACGTCAGGGAGCCGGCTGCCGGGCGGCGGACGATTCTTCGTCGTTTTGTCGAAGACTTCACGGGTAAGGGACTACGAGTCGCCGGTGCATCACGTCCGCGGCTACCTCCCGTACTTCTCCCAATAGGCGCCGAACAGCGCGCCCTCGGTGGGCCGGTCCTCGGGGATCGGGACCGCCAGATGGGTGACGTTCAGGAAATGGCGATAGTTGAGGTTCTCGCTGATGCTGTTCCCCTGCCACGTTCCGCAGCCCATGGACAAGGTGAAGTTGAGCCCGCTGTCGAACCCTCCCCCGTTCCCGAAGGTATGCGCCATGTTGACCAGGACCCGTGCCGTATCGAGCTCCTCGGCGAGCCGGCGGGCATGGCCCATGTCCCCGGTGTGGATCCCGACGGAGTGTCCCTTCCCCTTGAACGCCATGATCGCGCGGACCTTGTCCATCGCGTCGTCGAAGGTCCGGGCGCGGTACACGGTGAGGACCAGGGCGAGCTTTTCGTCCGAGAACGGATGGCCGGGACCGATCCCGGTCTCCTCGACCATGAAGAACTTCGATGCGCGCGCCCTGCCGTCGAGGCCGCACTCGGCCGCGAACACCGCGGGATCCTTCGCGATGACCTTGCGGTTGAGCTTTCCGTTCACCCAGAGGGTGTCCCGGATCGCGTCCTTCTCCGCCGCGTCCGCCAGATAGCCGCCGGCCCGCTCCAGGGCGGCGACGGCGGCCTCGTACACGTCCTCGACGAGGATCACCGAGTTCTCCGAGGAGCACGAGGTCGCGTTGTCGAAGCATTTCGATGCCCGGATCTTCTCCGCCGCCTCGTCGAGCTTCGCGCTGGAGTCGACGATGACCGGGACGTTGCCCGCGCCGACCCCGATCGCCGGGGTACCGCTGCGGTAGGCGTTGCGGACGTTGTTCTGCGAGCCGGTGACCACCACCAGGTCGCAGGCCGCCATCAGGGCGTTGGTAAGCGCCTTGTCCACCGGGGGCGGCAACACCTGCACCAGATCCGCCGGGGCGCCGATCTTCGAAAGCTCCGCACGCATCAGCTCCACCGTGCGCGTGGTCGTCGCGAGCCCGGCCGGCGACGGCGCGATGACGATCGCGTTGCGGCCCTTGAGCGCCATCATCGCCTTGTTCACCGGGGTCGCGGCGGGGTTCGTGGAAGGGGTCACCGCGCCCACGACCCCGACCGGCTTCGCGTACTTCACCAGCCCGAGCTCGGGCCGCTCTTCGATGACGCCGACGCTCCTCACCCTCATCAGGTCGCGAAGGGTGCCGAAGGTCTTGCGCTGGTTCTTGACGATCTTGTCGGGAGCATTGCCGATGCCGGTATCCTCGACCGCCATCTTCGCGAGTGCTTCGGCGTGCTCCGGCTTGTAGAGCGACCACGCGAGCGCGGTGACCGCTTCGTCGACCCGGGCCTGATCCGGGTCCGCGAAGGCATGCATGGCCGCCCTTCCGCGTCGGACCAGGGCGCCGACGATCGCGACGGGGTCCCGCTCGACGGCTTCGATCCCGGCTTGGACTGGCTGGCTCATCGTCGTTCCTCGTTGCTCTCCCGGTCTTCCGGGGACGGGACGCCGGATGTGCGTCTGCCGGCGAAGGGAGCCGAATGAGGCAGGCTCCGGCGTGGGGTGAAGTATCTCACATCCGGCCGCTTCGCCCGGGCGCGACCCCGCATCCCGCCGACGTCCGCCGCCCGGCACGGGCTCCGGGACTCGAACGTTCGAGCCGCCGGATGCGTCTCTCCGGATTGACAAGGACAATGCTCAACATTGAACGGATTGCCCTGTTAAATGATCGATTTTTCGAGTATTCAAGCTATCGTGGTTCGAGGTATCGCGTCGTACGGGGCGGTGCCCCGGAAAATCATCGGAAGCCATCACCGACGGAGAACGATCATGAGCCGAAAACAGGAGACGGCAATTCTCGAGAAGCAGTGGCGGGAAGATCCCCGCTGGCGAGGAATCGAGCGCGGCTATGCGGCCGCCGACGTCGTGCGGCTGCGCGGCTCGGTTCGGATCGAACACACCCTGGCCCGCCGGGGCGCGGAGCGGCTGTGGAACGCCCTCGACACCCTGCCGTTCGTGCGCACCCTCGGCGCGCTCACCGGCAACCAGGCGGTGCAGATGGCCAAGGCGGGGCTGCAGGCCGTCTACCTCTCCGGCTGGCAGGTGGCGGCGGACGCCAACAGCGCGGGCCAGATGTATCCCGACCAGAGCCTGTACCCCGCCGACAGCGCGCCCAACCTGCTGCGGGCGATCAACGCCGCGCTGGCGCGGGCCGACCAGATCCACCACGCGGAGGGCGACGATTCGATCGACTGGTTCCTGCCCGTGGTCGCCGACGCGGAGTCCGGCTTCGGCGGGGTGCTGAACGCCTTCGAGCTGATGAAGGACATGATCGACGCGGGCGCGGCCGGCGTGCACTTCGAGGATCAGCTCTCCTCGGCGAAGAAGTGCGGGCACATGGGCGGCAAGGTGCTGGTGCCGACCCGGGAGGCGGTGCAGAAGCTCGCCGCCGCGCGCCTCGCGGCCGACGTCTGCGGGGTGCCCACCCTGCTCATGGCCCGCACCGACGCGCTCGGCGCGAAGCTGCTCACCAGCGACGTCGACCCCGCCGACCAGCCCTTCGTCACCGGCAAGCAGACGGTGGAGGGATTCTACGAGGTGAAGTGCGGGATGGAGCAGGCGATCTCGCGCGGGCTTGCGTACGCGCCCTATGCGGACCTGGTGTGGTGCGAGACGGCGAAGCCGGATCTCGGCGAGGCGCGCGAGTTCGCCCAGGCGATCCGGGAGCGCTTCCCGGGCCAGCGGCTCGCCTACAACTGCTCGCCGTCGTTCAACTGGCGGGCGAACCTCGACGACGCCGCCATCGCGAAGTTCCAGGAATCCCTGGCGGAGATGGGCTACCGCTTCCAGTTCATCACGCTGGCCGGCTTCCACGCCGTCAACCAGGGCATGTTCAGTCTCGCGCACGGGTACCGCAACCGCGGGATGAGCGCCTACGTGGAGCTGCAGGAGGCGGAGTTCGGCGCCGAATCGCTCGGCTACACCGCCCACAAGCACCAGCGGGAGGTCGGCGCGGGCTACTTCGACGCGGTCACCGAAGCGGTCACCGGCGGCACGAGCTCGATCACCGCCCTCTCCGGCTCGACCGAGGAAGAGCAGTTCGAGGTCCCGGCCGAAGAGCAGCGCGAGGTCGCCTGAGGAGCCACGGCGGTCCTCCCCCGGCGTCCGGGGGGAGGACCGCCTTCTTCCTGCCCGCACCATATGCACATGGACATACGGAAGGACAGGCGGGAACCCTCTGGATCGGCTTCCGGCCGCGGCTTCACGTGGCGTCTTGCCGTTGTCGTCCTCCCGGCCCTGGCGATGATGCTCGCGCCCTTCGGTCCCGCGCGCGCCGAAGGCGGCGCCCCCGCCTCGGCCTCAGCCGACGGATCCGGGACCTACATGGGCGTCTTCGCCGGTATGGGCCGGGCGGACAGCCGAATCGTCGACGTCGACGGCTTCGCGAACTCGGGAACCCCGGGCTGGACCGTCGATTACAGCGATACCGGGTTCGTGGGCGGCGCCCTGATCGGGCGGAAGTTCAAGGTAGCGGGAATGCCTCTCAGGGCGGAGATCGACGCCACCTTCGGCCGGTTGTCGGCGAAAGACAATCGGCTCGACCCTGCTACCCTTACCGGCGGGGACGAGACGGCGATGACGAAGTTCCGATGGATCGCGACGGTGCGCGCCGGAGTCGAACGGACCATCGGGCGCGCGACGGTGTTCGCCGCGGCCGGGCTGGCCGCCGCCCGGATCGATCGTTCGGTGACCGACCTCGATCGCTCCGTCGATCCCGCCACCGGCCAGCCTACGCCATGGGCACCGGACCCCGACGATTCCTTCCGGGAGGATTCGACGAACGTCGGCTGGGTGATCGGAGCCGGCCTGGAGACTCCCCTGGCCGATTCCTGGACGTTGCGGCTCGACGGCTCGTACCTGGATTTCGGAACGGAGACCCATTACGTGAACCGGAGCGGCAACAATCCGTGCTGCGGGCCGGGGACCCCTCGGAGACCCGCCGCGTACCAGCTCGAAAACAAGGTCGGCATCCTGCGTCTGGCCCTCATCTACCGGTTCGGCGGCTCGTAGCGGGCAACACCATGCAGAACGCCACCCGCCTCCTTCTCGACGAATCCCACGCCGGGGTCGGCCGGGACGACGTTCCCCCCGTCTTCAAGCTCCGGCAGCACTTCCCCCGCCCCGTCGAGCCGGACGTGGCGGCCGCGGTGCGGCGCGAGGTCACGCCGGTGCTCGCCCGCGTCGAGCCGGGCCAGCGCATCGCGGTGACCGGATCGAGCCGGGGGATCGCGAACCTCGCGCCGGTGGTGCGCGAATGCGCGAGCGCGCTGCGCGAGGCCGGGGCCGACCCGTTCGTCGTCCCCGCCATGGGCAGCCACGGCGGGGCGACGCCCGAAGGGCAGGTCCGGGTGCTCGACGACACCAACGGCATCACCGAGGAGAGCGTCGGGTGCCGGATCGAGTCGAGCATGGAGGTGGTGCGGATCGGGACCACCGGCACCGGCTTTCCGGTGTTCCAGGACAAGCTCTGCCACGACGCGGACGGCGTGCTCGCGGTCAACCGGATCAAGCCGCACACCGGCTTCACCGAAAGGGTGGAGAGCGGCATCTGCAAGATGCTGGTGATCGGCATGGGAAAGCAGGCCGGCGCCTCGAAGATCCACCAGCAGGCGCTGCGCGCGGGGATGGGAAGGCTCGTGCTCGAAGCGTCGCGCATCATCGTCGAATCGGCCCGCCCGCGGCTCGTCGGGGCCATCGGGCTCGTCGAGAATGCGTTCAAGGAGACGGCCGTCGTCCAGGGCATTCCCGTCGGGAGCTGCGACGCGCTCATCGAGGCGGAGAGCGCGTTGCTCGAACGGGCCCGCGCACTCCTCCCGCGCCTTCCCTTCGACGACCTGGACGCGCTCGTGGTCGACGAGATCGGCAAGGACGTGAGCGGGTCGGGCATGGACACCAACGTCATCGGGAAGAAGGAGGGACTCGCCACGCCCCGGATCGGCGCCATCTACGTGCGCGGGCTCACCCGGGGAACCCACGGCAACGCGGTCGGGCTCGGCAACGCGGACCTCATGCCGCGTTCGCTGCTCGAACACGTCGATCTCAACTCGACGTACATGAATGCGTTCACCGCGAAGCGCCTGTGGATCGGCAAGCTTCCGATGCTGGTGGAGAACGAGCTCCAGGCGATGCAGATCCTGCTCAACTTCCGGGCCGAGGAGGACCCGGCGTCGTTGCGGCTCGCGTGGATCCGCAACACCTCGATCCTCGACGAGCTGTGGGCGTCCACAGCGCTGCTCGACGAGGCGCGCGAGGATCCGTGCATCGAAATCCTCTCCGAACCGGCGCCCATGGCCTTCGACGACCGCCTCGCGCTCGCCCCGCCCCGATCGTCGCCGACCGCCGGCGGCCTCCGGCCCCAATCCCGCCGGCCCGCCGTCGCGTCCTTGACTTTGCCGCGGGCGGCTCCCTAGATTGCGCGCTTCGGCGCGCTGGCTGCCGCCAGCCGTCTTCTCGTCGTACAGGGCCGAGGCGGGGGCTTCGAAACACGATGGACTTCCGGATCGAGACGGCGCCGCCGGAGCTGCGGCGGCCGAAGCCGGCGGACGAAAGCGCCCTCGGCTTCGGGAAGATCTACAGCGACCACATGTTCACCATGCGCTGGACCGCGAACGGCGGTTGGGAAGATCCCGCGTTGAAGCCGTTCGCCAATCTGGAGCTCTCTCCCGCCTCCCTGGTCCTGCATTACGGACAGACGATCTTCGAGGGGCTGAAGGCGTACAGGAACCGGAAGGGAACGGTGAACCTGTTCCGCGCGGCCGACAACGCGACGCGCTTCAACCGGTCCGCCGTGCGTCTCGACCTGCCCGAAGTGGACCCCGCCGTCTTCACCGGGGCAATCGAGGCCCTGCTCGAGCTCGACCACGAATGGATCCCGCGTTCGCACGGAACCTCCCTGTACGTGCGGCCCACCATGGTGGCGACCGAGCCCTACATCGGGCTCAAGTCCACGCACGAAGCCCTCTTCTTCGTCATCACCGGACCGGTCGGCGCCTATTACCCCGAGGGCTTCAATCCGGTGAAGATCACGGTGTCCGACCGGTACTCTCGGGCCGGGCCGGGGGGGCTCGGCTCGGCGAAGACGGCCGCGAACTACGCGGCGAGCCTCAAGGCGGAGAAGGAGGCGCTCGCCCGCGGCTTCACCCAGGTCCTCTGGCTCGATGCGGCCGAGCGCCGGCACATCGAGGAAGTCGGCTCGATGAACATCCTGTTCAAGATTGCAGGCACCGTGGTCACCCCGCCGATCGGCGACACCATCCTCGCCGGCATCACCAAGGATTCGGTGCTGGCACTGCTCGGGCAGTGGGACGTGCCGGTGGAGGAACGTCCCATCACCATCGAAGAGGTGATCGACGCCCACGCGGACGGAAGCCTGGAGGAGGTGTTCGGGGCGGGAACCGCCGCGGTCATCTCGCCGGTCGGCTCGCTCGACTACAAGGGCCGGACCCTCCATGTCGCGAACGGCGGCACCGGACCGTTCGCGGAGCGGCTGTTCGACGAGCTGATGGGGATCCAGTACGGGACGCGGCCGGATCCTTTCGGGTGGATCCGCGAGGTGGCTCCGGCCGGCATGGGCGGCGCTGCCGCCGCGGGCGGCTGAGCCGGGACCGGGCCGGCCGGCCCGCCGTCCGGGTCGCCGCTCGAACGGTCGGGAGACGAGGCTCCCGGAGCCCGGCGGACGGCCCGCGCATCCTCCCTCAGGAGCTCGCCAGGTTCGGCTTCGCGGTCATGGAGTTCTGGCCACGCTCGGGGTTCGGCTCGACGTGGAGTCCCAGGAACCCGCCGAGCTGGTCGGCGCCTCCCATATACTTTCCGTCGAGCCAGATCTGGGGAACGGTGATCGGTGTCTTCGGTCCGACGATCGGCTTGACCCTGCCGATCATCTCGTAGAGGGCGCGTGGATCCCTCACTACGTCGTGATACACGTAATCGATGCCTGCGTCGGCGAAGTACCCCTTCGCCCGTGCGCAATGCGGGCAGGTCTCCTTGCCGTAGAGATGGTTGCCGGACACGCCGGCCCGCTGCACGTGCGCGGCGATGATCGCCTCGGTGAGCACGCCGCGGTTCAGCGCGTGGCCCTGGCTCACCACCTTGCCCTCGACCATCACGATCGGCGCGTGCCAGCCGCCTTTGAGGAGGGGCTTCCACCACTCCGTCAACCATTCCCTGACCTCGACCTCGACCGGAATGCCGGCGAGCTCGCTGGCGAGGGTGTCGTCGATGACGTCGACGGTCAGGGAGCATTCACCGCAGGGGATGTTGACCCGGAAGGGCCCCCACCGGCCCGCCCACCGGTACAGTGTCAGCCGCACGGGTTGCGTCGTCATCGCATCTCTCCGATCCTTGTCCCCGATGTTGCAAAAGTAAGCCCGTACCTCGAAGAACGTCAATCGGTTTCGAGCCCGTGCCTCCGCGGCCGCCGAGCGGCCGCCGCCGGCGTATCGCTCCTGCCGCCCGCGCCTCGGGCCGCGAGGCGGGCGGTTGCCGGGCAGCGGATCACCGGATCGCCCGAGCCCGTCCTCCGCACCGGTTCCGTTCCGCCGAGCGCCCCGGGGTGATCCAGTCGGACCATGCGCCCGCCCGGACGGCGCGTATCCGCCACCGGCGCCATCTGACCGGCGTCGCGCTCGTGCTCGCCGCCGGGGTGATGCTCAGCGTCGCGGGGGTCACGGTGCGCAACATGGAGGCGGCAGGCGGCGGCCAGATCCTCTTCTACCGCTCCCTCGCGTTCTTCGCCGCACTGGCCCTCTATCTCGCACTCCGCTACCGCACCCGCACGGTTCGGGCGTTCGTCGCGGTGGGAAGGCCCGGCCTCGTCGTCGCCGTGAGCCTCGGCCTCGGATCGGCGTGCTACGTATTCGCGCTGTTGCTGACCACGGTGGCGAACGCACTCTTCCTCATCAGCTCCGCCCCGTTCATGGCCGCCGTCCTGGGCTGGATCGTCATGCGCGAACGGGTCCGGCCGGCGACGTGGATCATGATGACGATCGCCCTCGCGGGCATCTCGATCATGATCTTCAACGGGATCCAGAGCGGGCGGCTGCTCGGCAACGTCGTCGCCCTCGGCACCCCCGTGAGCTTCGCGATCATGCTCGTGACGCTCCGCCGCGCCGGCAACCGCGACATGATTCCCGCCATCTGCCTCGCCGGTCTCGTCGGGGCGGCAGTCGGATTCGCGATGTCGGACGGCCTCGCCGTCTCCCGCCACGATCTCCTGCTCTGCCTGTTTCTCGGCGTCTTCCAGTACGCGGGTGGATTCGTGCTCATCACCCTGGGGGCGCGCTACCTTCCCGCCGCCGAGGTCGCGCTTCTCTCGTTGGTGGAGGTCGTGCTGGCGCCCATCTGGGTGTGGATCGGCGTCGGCGAGGTCCCCGCCCTGCTCACCCTGGCAGGAGGCGGCATCGTGCTCTCGGCGGTCGTCGCGCAGGCGGTCATGGGACTGCGATCACCCACGGGCCGAAGATCCGCATGATCGGAAGGCTCCGCGGTACGTCGCCGGGGCGATCGGCACTTCGGCGCAGAGCGGCCCGATCCCGCATCGACTCCGATGGACGCCGGCGAACGACACCATCATCCCGCGCGGCGGTCGCGGTCGCAGGCTGGACATCGAATACTCCCGTTTTGTATCTTTGCCTTCTGGCATTCCAACCTTTTGAAAGGCGGAAATCGACGATGGGAAGCAACGATACCGGAAAGAATCCGAACGAGCCGGACATGGCCGTCGCCCCCGCCTCCCGGGTGTCGCGCAACGAGGCCATCGTCTTCACCGATCTCGACGACACCATCGTGATGATGGACGTCGACGAGGGACAGTACTACGAGCTCGACCCGGTCGGCGCCCGGATCTGGACCCTGCTCGAAACCGATCGGTCCGCCGCGGATCTCTGCGACGCCCTGGCCTCGGAGTTCGACGTCGACCCCGACACCTGCCATCGCGACACCCTGGAGTTCCTGCAGTCGGCCAGCGACCTGCGGATCGTCCACGTGCAGTCCGCCCAGGCGCCGCCGGCCTGACCCCGCGGGGCGGCGGGTGCTTCGAATATCCGTGGGCGAAAGGGCCCGTTGGCCGGAATCGATCCGGTCGCAGCCACCGGTCGAGATTCGATCATGCTTCAGGCTCCGGCCGTCACCGCGCCCCTGGAGGGCCTGCTCGCGGGGTTGCGTCTCGGCCTCGGGACGGGAGCCGGCGACCCGGACGCGGACAGGGAGGCGCTCTCCCGGATCGCCGACTGGAACGCCGTCGCCGCGCTCGCGGAGCGTCACCGGGTAGCGCCCCTTCTCCTGCAGGGGATGCGCGCCCGAGCCGAGGGCCCGGCCTCCGGCATCGAGCCGAGACTCGACAGGGCCCGCAAGCGGATCGTATCCCACGGACTGGCCCAGCTCGCCGCGCTGAAACGGGCGACCGGCCTGCTCGCCGCCGCCGACGTCCCCTGCCTGGTGCTCAAGGGCCTGTCGCTCGGCCAGCGCCTCTACGGACACCCGCTGGCGAGAGACGCGGGGGACATCGATCTGCTGGTCTCACCACGGACGTTTCGCGCCGCCGAGCGGGTGCTCCTGGAGAACGGCTGGCGACGGGTCAAGCCGGGCTTCCGGGAGACACCGGCCCGCAACCGCTGGTACGACCGGTTCCGCAAGGAACATCTGCTCGCCGGACCCGGCGGGATGCTGGATCTGCACCAGCGCCTGTCGCACAACCCCTTCTATTTCGACGCGCCCTTCGAGAGCCTCCACGCCGGCAGCGCCCCGGTGGAGATCGGCGCGCTTTCGTTCAAGGCCCTGGGGCCGGAGGACGAGTTCATGCATTTGATGTGCCACGGCGCCATGCATTACTGGAAGCGTCTCAAGTGGCTGTGCGACGTGGCGGCGATCCTCGCGTCCATGGAGCCGGCGCTCCTCGCGCGGGTGTCGGAGCGGTGCCGGCGGAACGGGCTTCAGAGCATCCTCGCATCGACCCTTCTACTCTGCCGGGTGGCGTTCCACGTCCGGCTCCCCCGGGGCGCGGCGGCGTTGCCCGCCGGTGGAAGGCGGGCGGCCTGGATCGTCCGCTTTTCGCGGCGAACCTGGAGCGATGAAGACGACACCCGCTCGAGTGGGGGGGGCGACTGGGCCGGGCAGAAGGTCATCGGGCTGATCGCCAGGCCCGACCCGAAGGCCGTCCTGCACGAGGTCGCGAGCGTGTTCGTCGGCCCGCGCGACTGGGAGAGGATCGATCTCCCCGACCGGTTGTTCTACCTGTATTTTCCGCTGCGTCCGTTGCTCTGGCTCACCAGGAGGGAGGGTGGCCGGAGGGCGCCTCCCTCGCCGCGAAGGCGGGGGATGACTCCCGCTCCTGTGGATCCGTGAAAGCCGTTCGCGCGTTCGTCCGCACGCCCGTCGCGGCCAAGGCGATGGCGCTGGAAGCGGCGCTGTTCCTGCTGCTGGCGCGGCTGCTCGTCAAATACGTGCCCATGCGCCACTGGCGGCGCCGGCTGGTCACGGCGCAAGAGCCGGCGGACCCGCACGCCGCTTTCTCCGCGGGCGGTTCCGGAGAACCGGAGTCCGCCGGCGGACTCCTGCCGCGTGCGCCGGAGCGGCGACTTCCCCGAAGGGTGGCGCACGTCGTGCGAACGGTCGCCCGCCGCGTGCCCTTTCCCGCCGTCTGCCTGCCGCAGGCCATGGCCCTGCAGTGGATGCTGCGCCGCCGGGGGGTGGAGAGCCGCCTGATCCTCGGCGCCCGGCGCAAGGCGGACGGCACGGGCCTGGACTTCCACGCCTGGCTGACCGTCGGTGGAGAATGCGTGATCGGAGGGGGCGAGGTCGAGACGTATGTGGCGCTGCCGCCGTTCGACGGTGTCGGGTCGCGGCCCGGATGAACGATCGGGGCGGGAGGGACGAGACCGGCGCCACGCCGCCTGGACCATCGAGCCGCCTTCCCGATCCGTCGGGCCGCCACTCCGGACCATCGGCCCCGGTCCATGATCGGTCGAGCCGATCTTCCGGCGCCTTCGCCGGCGCCGGGGAGCTCACGCGCGAGCTGGTCGCCTACGCGCCGCGCAAGAGTATTCTGGCGCTGCTGCTCCTCCTGACCGCCGGGGTGACCGAGGCGTTCGGACTCCTCATGATCGTCCCCCTCCTGTACCTGGCCGGCTTCGCCGCGCCGTCCGGCGAACGAAGCCCCGTCGCGGAAGCGATGGCGCACGCTGCGGATGCCGCCGGCGTCGAATGGACGCTGTCGACGGTGCTCGTGGTGTTCCTGGTCCTCTCCGCGGTGCGCTCGGCGGTGGCCTGGCAACGGGAGGTCCTCCTGGCCGGGATGCGCCTGGGATTCGTCGACCGGCTCCGCAGGAAGCTCTATGCGGCCATCGCGGGGGCGAAATGGGGGGATCTCCTCGGGCGCCGGCAGTCCGACATGCAGCACGTGCTGACCCGCGACGTGGACCGCGTCGGCCAGGGGGCGTTCCTCATGCTGCAACTGACGGTGACGGCGTTGCTGGCGCTGGCGCAGCTCGCGCTCGCGGCGCTGATCTCCCCCTCGGTGACCGCGGTGGCCCTTGCCGCGGGAGCTGTGCTGGTGGCCCTCACCCGCCCGCTGGTGCGGCGTTCGCGCACCCTCGGCGAGGCGCTGACCGGCGCCAACCGTGCGCTCTACGGCTCCGTGACCAATTTCCTGGGCGGATTGAAGCTCGCCAAGGGCCACAACGCGGAAGGGCCGCACGTCCGCCACTTCGAGGAGATAGTCGCAACCACTCGCAAGCGCCAGTTGGAGTTCACGCGGATCGACTCGACGGTGCGCGCGGGCCTCAACCTGGGCGCCGCATTCGCGCTGGCCGTGCTGATCTGGTTCGCCTTGTCCACGGCCGCGCTGCCCCTGCCCGAGCTGCTGCTCCTGGTGCTGATCTTCGCGCGGGTGATGCCTGGGCTGTTCCGTCTGCAGCAGAACGCCCAACAGCTTGCGCACGTGCTGCCGGCGTACGCCCACGTGCGGGTGATGCGCCGGATGCTGGAAGAGGCCGCGGAGACGCCGGCCGGAGACGGCGAGCCGGGAATGGAGCTGCGCAGGGCGCTGACGGTGCGCAACGTGTCGTTCGTCTACGAGGCCGCGGCCGGGACCGGCGGGGCGGCACTGGAGAACGTCGCCCTGGACGTTCCCGCCGGGAAGATGACCGCGGTCGCCGGGCCGTCCGGGGCCGGCAAGAGCACCCTGGCGGACCTCCTGCTCGGCCTGCTCGAGCCCGGCAGGGGCGAAGTGTGCATCGACGGCGTGCCCCTGACCGGCTCCAACGCACGGCGCTGGCGCGATTCCGTCGCCTTCGTTCCCCAGGACCCCTACCTCTTCCACGACACCATCCGGGGGAACCTGCGGTGGGCGCATCCCGAGGCCACGGAAGCGGAGATGTGGCAGGCGCTTCGTCTCGCCGCCGCCGATGGATTCGTCGCTGCCCTGCCCGAGGGGCTGGACACCGTCGCCGGCGACCGGGGCGGGCGGCTCTCCGGCGGGGAGCGCCAGCGGATCACCCTGGCGCGGGCGCTGATGAAGAGGCCGGCGCTGCTCGTCCTCGACGAAGCGACGGCTCAACTCGATGCGGAGAACGAACGGTGGATCCTCGCGGCGCTGCAATCGCTGCGGGGACGCACGACCGTCGTCGCCATCGCCCACGGCCCGGCCCTGCTGGAAGCGGCGGACGGGATCGTGCTGCTGCAATCCGGCCGGGTCGCCGCCACCGGAACCTGGCGCGAGCTTGCCGGCGAGATCACCGCGGCCGCGGGCCGCATCGGAGTACGCACAGGATCGGAGCAGACGTGAGCCGGAGCAGGCAAGACGCCCGGCAGGATTTCCGGAAATGGAGCGCCGTGGAGCATGGCCGCGGACGCGCTCCGCACCCCCGAGGAGGACTCGACATGAAGCTGACCCCCGAAGAAATCGCACGATTCGACGAGCAGGGCTACCTGTTCCGGCCTTCGTGCTTCTCGCCCGAGGAGGTGTCGGTGCTGCGCCGGGCCGCGGACGAGGTCTACGCGATGGACCGCAAGGAGGTATGGCGTGAGTCGAACGGGGCGGCGCGCACCGCGTTCGCCGCGCATACCTACCACGAGGCGTTCCGCCGCCTCGGGCGCCATCCCCGCCTCGTCGAGCCGGTGATGCAGCTCGTCGACGGCCCGGTCTACATGCACCAGTACAAGGTCAACGCCAAGGCCGCGTTCGACGGCGAGATCTGGCAGTGGCACCAGGACTTCGGCACGTGGCACCGCGACGATGAGATGCCGGAGCCGCGCGCGATGAACATCGCGGTGTTCCTCGACGAGGTGACCGCCGCCAACGGACCCCTGCTCTTCCTCCCGAAGAGCCACAAGCAGGGCGTGTTCGAAGCCGGGCACGATCTGGAGACCACCACCTACCCGCTGTGGACGCTGGACCGCGCCACGGTGACACGGCTCGCCGAGCAGGGGGGATGCGTGGCCCCGACCGGGCCGGCGGGCAGCATGATCGTCTTCGCCTCCACCCTGGTGCACGCCAGCGCGCCGAACATCAGCCCCTTGAACCGCAGCATCGTGTACCTCTCGCTATGCCACGTGGACAACCACATCCGCCGGTTCAAGCGTCCGGAATGGGTCGCGCACCGCGACTTCCGGCCCATCGAGCCGCTCGCGGACGATTGCCTGGCCGATCTGGCCGATCCCGCGCATGACACGAAGCACCGTTCCCCACCCGTCCATGGCGACGACCGGAGGCGCCCGCGATTTCGCGCAACGGAATCGCCCGACGACCGCGCCGGCGGCCGCCCGGCGGCCTGAGCGCACCGTGTACCTCCACGAGCCGCTCCGCGAGCGCGCCGCATCCGCCCGTCCGGTGCGGGTCGGGCTCATCGGCGCCGGCAAGTTCGGCTCGATGTTCCTCGCCCAGGCGCCCTCGACGATCGGGCTCGAGGTGGGCGTGATCGCGGATCTCGATCCGGAGCGCGCCCGCGCCACGTGCCGCAGCATCGGCTGGAGCGACGCCCTCGCCTCCCGCACCCGGTTCACCGGCGATGCGTTCGACGCGATCCGCGCCGACGATGTCGACGTCGTGGTGGAGGCGACCGGCGACCCCGCGGCCGGGATCGCCCACGCCCGCGCCGCGTTCGCGGCCGGCAGGCACGTCGTGATGGTGAACGTCGAGGCCGACGTGCTGGCGGGGCCGCTGCTGGCGGCGGAGGCGCGCGATGCCGGCGTCGTCTACTCCATGGCCTACGGGGACCAGCCCGCGCTCACCTGCGAGATGGTGGAGTGGGCGCGCGCCAGCGGCTTCGACGTGGTGGCGGCGGGAAAGGGCACCAAGTACCTGCCTTCCTACCATGCCTCGACGCCGGATACGGTGTGGGAGCACTACGGACTGACCGCCGGGGAGGCGCGGGCCGCGGGCATGAACCGCCGGATGTTCAACTCCTTCCTCGACGGGACGAAGTCCGCGATCGAGATGGCGGCGATCGCGAACGCCACCGGCCTGAGCCCCCCGCCCGACGGCCTCCGGTTCCCGCCCTGCGGCCGGGACGATCTCGCGCACGTGCTGCGGCCCGCCGAGGCCGGGGGGCAGCTTCACCGCAAGGGTCAGGTCGAGGTCGTGTCCTCGCTCGAACGCGACGGCCGCCCGGTCCCGAACGATCTGCGCTGGGGGGTCTACGTGGTGATCGAAGCCCCCAACGACTACACCGCAGCCTGCTTCCGCCAGTACGGCATGAACACCGACGCCACGGGCCGGTACTCGGCGATGTACAAGCCCTTCCACCTTATCGGGCTGGAGCTGAACGTGTCGATCCTGTCCGCCGCCCTGCTCGGCCGGCCGACCGGCGCGACGCGCGATTTCGCCGGCGATGCGGTCGCGACCGCCAAGCAGGATCTCGCGGCGGGTGAGACGCTGGACGGCGAAGGCGGCTTCACCGTCTACGGGAAGCTCCTGCCGGCCCGGACCTCGCTCGAACGCGGCGCCCTGCCGATCGGCCTCGCCCACGGGACGGCGCTGAAGCGCACCATCCGCGCCGGCGAGGTCGTCGGATGGGACGACGTCGAGATCGATCCGGATCTGGAAGCGGTGCAGGCGCGGCGCGCGATGGAGCAGCGGTTCGGGACGAAACGCGGTTTCGGGACGGAGGGCCGCAACGCCGCGGCCCGGCGACGGGCGACGCCCCGATCGGAGGCCATGCACGAATGAACGGAGACCAGGTGAATCGAGGCCGGAGGGATCGAGGCCAGAGGGATCGAGAATGGAGGGATCGCGGGCTGTGGAGCCGGAGCGCGGTCGAGCTCGCCGCCATGATCCGCACACGCGAGGCGTCGTGCGTGGAAGTGATGGAATCGGTGCTCGGGCGCATCGCGGCGCATAACGGACGCATCAACGCGATCGTCGCCGACTGCTCGGAAGAAGCATTGCAGGCCGCCGAACGGAAGGACCGGGCAATCGGCGACGGCGTGGCCCTCGGGCCGCTGCACGGGGTCCCGGTGACCATCAAGGAGAACGTCGACGTCACCGGACAGGCGACCACGAACGGCCTGCCCGCGTTCGCGGACCTCATCGCTGCGGACGACTCCCCGGTGGTGCGCAACCTGCTCGACGCCGGCGCGATCGTCGTGGGGCGCACCAACACCCCGGAGCTCTCGATGCGGGCGACCACGGACAACCCGCTCCGGGGCCGGACCCTCAATCCGTGGGACGAAGAGGCGTCGCCCGGCGGATCTTCGGGCGGGGCCTCGGCCGCCGCGGTGATGGGCTTCGGACCGATCCATCACGGCAACGACATCGGCGGATCGTTGCGTTACCCCGCCTTCGCGTGCGGGGTGGCGACGATGAAGCCGACCTTCGGGCGGGTGCCGGCGTTCAATCCCAGTGCTCCGGCCGAGCGCGGCCTGCTCGCGCAGCTCATCTCCGTACAGGGCGCGATCTGCCGCGAGGTGCGCGACGTGCGACTCGCAACCCGGGTGCTCTCGCGCGGCGACCCCCGCGACCCGTGGTGGGTACCGGCCCCGTTCGACGGACCGCGGCTCGACCCTCCCGTCAAGGTCGCGGTCACTTGCGAGGCGCATGGCTATCCGGTCAATCCGCGGATCCTGGCCGGCATCGACCGGGCGGCGGACGTGCTGGGCGATGCGGGCTATGCGGTCGAGCGGGTGGCGACGCCATCGATCATGAAGCCCGCGGAGGCGTGGTTCGACGTGCTGGTGAGCGAGATCGCCCACTTTCTGGGCCCTGTCGCGCGCGACCACGGCAGCGGGACCATCCGCACCCTGTTCGATCACTACCAGCGCATCGGAAAGCCGGTCGATCCGGCCGGATACCGGGACGCCATCGCCGAGCGCACCGCGCTGACCCGCGAGTGGAACGTCTTCCTCGACCGGTACCCGCTCGTGCTCTGCCCGTTCCTGCTGCGCTCGATGTATGCGTGGGACTACGATGCCCAGGGGTTCGACCAGGTCCGGGACCTCTTCCGATCCGCCATCTACAGCACCGGGATCAACTATCTGAGCCTCCCGGCGGGGGTGGTGCCGATCGGATTCGCGGACGGGCGGCCGGCGGGGGTGCAGATCGTCGGGCGCCGGTTCCGCGAGGACCTGATCCTCGACGCGATGGAGGCGGTCGAGTCCTCCGTGGGGGTCCTGTCGCATGTGCTGTGGGAGCGGGAAGACGGCGAGGCGGCGGGGGCCGGCGCATGACGTGGAGAACGGATCGAGGTGGGCAGGATGAGGGCCGCCACCCACGCGCGCCTCGGATCCCTCTGGGAGCGGCGTGTCCCTCCGGGACACGGGCGCCCCGCCCGCTTTGCCCCGCCGGAATAGTGTTTCCCGAAGGCCGATCAACCGAGTTCTTCGAGCACTTCCCGCACGTTTGCCGCGATCGCCTCGATAGGCTCGTCGCCGTGGTAGAGCGCGCGCACGTGTCCGACCGGGTCGATGAGGTAGGCGATGGAGGAGTGGTTCACGAGGTAGCCGTCCTCCGGCTGGCCTTCGGGAATCATGAATCGCGCGCCGTACCGGCGCGCGACGTCCTCGAGTTCTTCTTTGCCGCCGGTCAGCCCGATGAACCCGGGGTCGAAGAACTCCACGTACCGGCCGAGCCGTTGCGGCGTATCGCGGGCCGGGTCCACCGAGACGAGCACCCCGGTAAAGCGGGTCGCGTCCTCCGCGGCCAGGGCGGCCTTGACCTCGCGCACGCGGGCCAGCGTCGCCGGGCAGACGTCCGGACAGAAGGTGTAGCCGAAGAACATCACCAACGCGCGGCCTGCGAGATCGCTCAGGCGCATGCGCTCGCCGCGCTGGTCGGTGAGCTCGAATTCGCCTCCGATCTCGTACCGCTCGAGCTGCGGAGGGCCGTCGGATTCGTGGCGCTCGGCGGCATCGTCACGGGACATGCCCCCGAAGACGAGTCCGGCGGCGAGGGCCGCGACCACGATCGCGCCCATTGCGAGATGATGGGAAAGCTTCGACATCTCGGATCTCCGGGAGGGACGCTGCCGCACGGTGGCCGTACAGTGTATATGACGCTGGCCGGCCATTCCCTCCAACGCTCCGGGGACGGTCATGCAGCCGGGATTTCGCGGCCTTTTCCACCGTCCGGGCGTCTGCTTGGCGATTCAACGTCAGGGCCGTGAGCGCGGCGACCGTTCCGGGCGCTTCCCCGCCGCGTCCCGGCCCATCGCTCCCGCAGCCCCCATCGCTCCTGTAGATCGTGGTGTAGCATCGCCGGCCCTTTCTCCCGGATCACGCCGTTCGACCTCGAACCTTGCGCGGGGCCCTCGTCATCGCGGTCGTCTTCTCGTCCACCGCCATCGCGGTCGGCGTGTCGCAGTACGCATTCGGCCTGTTCATCGCGCCGATCGAGGAGACCTTCGGGTGGACGCGCACCGAGATCAGCGCATCGCTCTCGTTCGCGGCGGTGGGCGGGCTCTCGGCGCCGCTGCTCGGGCGCGCGATGGATCGATTCGGCGCGCGGCCGATCCTCGTGCTCTCGCTCGTCGTGTTCGGGCTCAGCTTCTGTCTCCGGCCCCTGATGACCGAGCTGTGGCACTGGTATGCGCTGAGCTTCATGCAGTTCACCACCTTCTCGGGCATGACGGTGCTGCCCGCGGGCCGCCTGGTGGCGGCCTGGTTTCCCCGCGTTCGGGGGCGGATGACGGGGGTCGCGGCGACGGGCAACAACGTCGGCGGCCTGGTGATGCCGGTGTGCATCGCCGCCCTGCTGGCGGCGATGCCGTGGAACGAGGCGTCCCTGGTGATAGGAGCCGTGGCGCTTGCGGCGGCGGGGCTGGCGGCCGTGATCGTTCGGGAAGCGCCGGTGGCCGCAGGCGTGCCGGCCGGCGCCTTCCCCTCCGCCGGTGAACGTTCCGCGGAGATCACGTCCCCTCTCCGCGATCGGAACCTGCGCGAGATCGTGCGCACCCGCGTGTTCTGCGCGGTGTTTGCGGCGATCACCCTGGGGACGTTCACCTACGGCACCATTCTCCCGCACGTGCTTGCCCACCTGATCGACAAGGGCCTGTCGAACGCTTCGGCGCTGTCCGCGCTGAGCGGGCTGGCGGCGGCCGGTGTGTGCGGCAAGCTGCTGTTCGGCTGGCTGTCCGAGCGCCACGGCGCACGACGCATGATGATGGTCAACCTGATCGGGCAGGCGACGTTCGCCGCCCTGCTGGCCATCGCCGCAAGCTCCGGTGTGCTCGGGGTCGCGGCGCCGTTGTTCGGCCTGTTCATGGGGGGCTTTGGAGCGCTCTACATCCTGCTGGTGCAGGAGGCGTTCGGCCTGCGCCACTACGGGAGCGTGATGGGGCTCGTGACCATCGGAACCGTCATCTCCTTCGGACTCGGCCCGATTCTGGCCGGGGCGTCCCATGACCTGACCGGGAGCTACCGGGCCGCCTTCCTCATCGTCTGCGGCCTGTTCGTTGCGGGGTCGGCCACCCTCATCCTCGCCCGGAGCCGGTAATCCGGCTCCGAAGCTCAGCCGACGAGGCCATCGTCCTCGCGGGTGACGGCGATGACGGCCGAGCGCGGGACGCTGTCGCCACCGTCCGGGAAGTGGCCGTCCCCCTTCTCTCCCGGATGCTGGATCCCCACGAACAGCGTCCGCCGATCCGCGCTCCAGGTGATGCCGGTGACCTCGCACTGCTTCGGGCCCACCAGGAAGCGGCGGATCTCGCCGGTCACCGGATCGCCGGCCAGCATCTGGTTGTTGCCCTGTCCCGCGAACCCCCCGGCATCGGAGTAGTCGCCGTCGGTCTGGATCCACAGCAGGCCGTTGCGGTCGAAGGCGAGGCCGTCCGGCGAGTTGAACATGTTGTCCGGGTTGACGTTCTTCGAGCCCGCGTTGGCGTCGGCGTGCACGGCCGGGTTGCCGGCGACCACGAACAGGTCCCAGGAGAAGGCGGTGGACAGATGATCGCCTCCGTCCGGGGACCAGCGCACGATCTGGCCGTACAGGTTGCCGGCGCGGGGATTCGGACCGCCGACGGGGGTCGGATCGCCGCCCGCATTCGGCTTCTTGCCGCGGTTCCTGTTGTTGGTGAGGCAGCAATAGACCTCGGCCTTGTTCGGATTCGCCGCGACCCATTCGGGGCGGTCCATGGTCGTCGCCCCCACGGCGGAGGCGGCCATGCGCGTATGGATGCGGATCTCGGCCTCGGACGCCATGCCGGTGGATCCGGGGGTGAGGGCCACCCACTCGCCACGGCCGTCGCCGGAGAACTTCGCCACGAACAGCCGGCCGTCTTCGAGCAGGTCCGCGTTGTCGCCGCCCTCGACGTAGCGCCCCTCGCTCACGAAGCGGTAGAGGAACTCGCCCCGCTCGTCGTCGCCCATGTAGACGACCACCCGGCCGTTCGCGGCGAGGACCACCTCCGCGTTCTCATGCTTGAAGCGGCCGAGGGCGGTGCGCTTCTTCGGGGTGGATGCGGGGTCGAGGGGGTCGATCTCGACGACGTAGCCCGCGCGGTTGGGCTCGTTGGGGTGCCTGGAGACGTCGAAGCGCTCGTCCGCCGTGGCCCACGCATAGCCCCGGTCCCGCGGGCCGATGCCGTAGCGCTTGAACGCGGGGCCGATCTCGACGTCGGGATCGCTCGACGAGAAGTAGCGGTCGAAGTTCTCCTCGCACGCGAGATAGGTGCCCCACGGAGTGCGTCCGTTGCCGCAGTCGTTCCAGGTGCCGAGGCTCGCCGCGCCGGCCGGATCGGCGGCGGTCTTCAGGAGATCGTGCCCGCGGGCCGGTCCCGTGATCTCCATCGGCGTGTCCGCGGTGATGCGGCGGTTGAAGGGCGAGTCCTCGACGATGGACCACACGCCGTCCCGCTGCTCGATCTCGACCACCGAGATCCCGTGGCCGGCCTTGCCCTTGCGCACGTCGTCCGCGTTTCGCGGTGCGCCGGCGCCCGCACCCCCGTAGATGATGCCGAGGTTCACGTATTCGTTGTTGACCGCGAGGACGTTCCGCCCCCCGCGGCTGAACAGCGCCATGCCGTCGACGTTGTCGCCGAAGGCGAGCTCCTGGCTCTCCCCGGAGCCGCGTGTCTCCTGGTCGAACTCGGTGGAACAGGACCACATCGGATCGCCCCACCTGGCGACGACCTGCCAGCGATAGCCGGGCGGAACGGTGACTGTGTCGAGGGTGTTGGCGGCGACGGGCTCGAAGCCGAACCGATCGGTGGCGGCGGTTGCGGCAGCGGCCGAGAGGGGCTTGAGCGCCCCGGCGCTCATGACGAACGCGGTGGCCCCGAAGGCGGCGCTTCCGCCCAGGAACCCGCGTCGCGAGACGACCTTTCGGGCCAGCTCGCCGAACTCCGTCTCGAACGGCCGCGGGTGGTGGATTTCATCGAATTCGTCGAAGGTGACGTCGTGTGCGTCATCGGTCCGGGGGCTTGGCATGAGCCTGTCTCAACGTTGGATTTCACTGCGTCTGCGCGATTGGACGGAATCTGGACGCCATGAAAATCAATGGATTGCCATCATGATTTGGTGATCCATGATCCCGGATGGTGGTTTCGAGACAGGTTCACGTTTCCTCCCCCCTGTTTTCCGGCGCCGTCGTTTGGACGGGGCAACCGGTGGCCGAAGAGAAGCGGATCGCTTCCGGCTCGCGGGGGCCCGCCCGCGGAGGCCGGGACCGATCGGCCCGCGGATACCGGGAAAGGATGGTGGCAACGATGCGATCGGGCGTTGACGGGTTCGTGAAACGTGCCCGTCGCCAAGGGAGGCAGAGCCCGGATCGGCGGAAATCAGTAGAGCGCCGCCTCGTACCGGGCGACCATCTCCTCCTGGGTCTCGGCAGGTGCGGTCGAGCCGATCTGGTCCTTGAGCATCTGTCCCAGGCTCGGGAGGGTGGAACGCTCGACCTTCGAGTCCTCGTGCCAGAGCCGGGCCCGCATCACCGCTTTCGCGCAGTGCAGGTAGGCGTCGCGCACCGCGACCCGGATCACGGTGGCCGGTGGCCGGCCGCGCGTGGTGAGCGTCGTGCGTAGCGTCTCGTCGTCGAGAATCTCGGCGGTTCCGTTCACGCGCAGGACTTCGTCGACCCCGGGGACCAGGAACAGCAGCGCGACCTCCGGGTTCTCCACGACGTTGGAGAGGGAGTCGAGCCGGTTGTTGCCGGGAGAATCCGGGATCGCGAGGGTTCGATCGTCGAGGATCGCCACGAATCCGGGTTCGCCCCCGCGCGGCGAGAGGTCTGCCTGTCGGCTCCGCCCGCTCGACGCGAGCAGCACGAAGGGCGAGAGCTCGACGAAACGGCGGCAGTGCGGGTCGAGGCGGTCGAGCTGCTTGCGCACCGCGCGTTCGGAGGGCCGATTGTAGCGCGAGCGCAGGTCATCGGCGGAACGGATGGCGGGCATGGGGTTTCCTCCGCGGGGAGGTGTGGCTCGATACCGCTCGACGCCCGTCCGGTGGAGAACGGCTCCGCCTGCCGGATGCGCCGGAAGGCAGTATGGTCCCGCCCGCCGGACGAGCGCAAGCGCCCCTCCTGCCGTGCTCAATCCAATCCGTCACCCCACCGCCACCTGCGTCCTCCCTGCCGCCTTCTCCAACGCCTGGTCCAGGTCCCAGAGGATGTCGTCGAGGCTTTCGATGCCCACCGAGAGACGGATCATGTCGGGACTCACCCCGGCCGCGATCTGCTCTTCGTCGGAGAGCTGGCGGTGGGTCGTCGAGCCGGGATGGATGACCAGGGTCTTGGCGTCCCCGACGTTGGCGAGGTGGCTCATGAACTGCGACGCCTCGATGAACGCCTCGCCCGCGTCCCGCCCCCCGCGGATGCCGAAGGTGAGGATCGAGCTCGCGCCCTTGGGCAGGTACTTCTGCGCCAGGGCGTGGTAGGGGCTCGATTCGAGGCCCGGATAGTTCACCCAGCCCACCAGGGGATGCGCTTCGAGGAAGCGGGCGACCCCGAGGGCGTTTTCACAGTGGCGGTCCATGCGCACGTGGAGGGTCTCCAGCCCTTGCAGGAAGAGGAAGGAATTGAACGGGCTCAGCGAGGGGCCGAAGGTGCGCAGGGTCTCGCAGCGCGCCCGCATCGTGAATCCGAAGTCCCCGAAGGTCTCGTAGAAACGCACCCCGTGGTATCCGCGCGAGGGCTCGGTCATGCCCGGGAACTTGCCGTTGTCCCACGGGAACTTCCCGGACTCGACCACCACCCCGCCGATCGAGGTCCCGTGTCCGCCGATGAATTTGGTCGCGGAATGGGTGACGAGGTCCGCCCCCCAGTCGAAGGGCCGGCACAGGTAGGGGGTCGGGAAGGTGTTGTCGATCATCAGCGGCAGCCCCGCATCGCGGGCGATGGCCGCCACCGCTTCGACGTCCAGCACGTTGATGAGCGGATTCCCGATGGTCTCGGCGTACAGCACGCGGGTGTCGTCCCGGATGGCGCGCGCGAAGTTCTCCGGGTCGTCCGGGTCCACGAACGTGGTCTCGATGCCGAGCTTGGGAAAGTTCACGTCGAGCTGGGAATAGCTCCCGCCGTAGAGCTTGCTCGACGAGACGACGTGGTCCCCCGCTTCGAGCAGGGTGAGGAACGCGGTCATCTGGGCCGACATCCCCGACGCGGTGGCCACCGCGGCCCGGCCGCCTTCGAGCGCCGCCATGCGCTCCTCGAACATCGCGGTGGTCGGGTTCATCAACCGCGTATAGATGTTCCCGAAGGTCTGGAGGTTGAACAGGCTCGCGGCGTGGTCGGCGTCGTCGAACACGTACGAGGTGGTCTGGTAGATGGGCGGCGCCCGCGATCCGGTGGCGGTGTCGGGGAGCTGCCCGGCGTGCAGGCACAGGGTTTCGATGTCGTATTCGTGGTCTGCCATCGGTGGAGCTCGCGAGTCTGTCGGGTCCCGGGGGTTGCCGTGCGTCACCGGCGTTGCCGGAGCATCGGCCTCTTCGTGGATCGAATCTCGTACAAGGCAGGGCGGTCGCGCAATGGATCAGGGACGGCGAGGATCGGGGACGGCGGGAACGCCGGGCACGTTTGCCACCGCCGGAAATCCTCCCATCGACACGGAACGCAGCGAACCGGGAACGCGAAGACGTCCAAGCCTCAGTGGGTGACGTACATCGAGCGCTTGCCGGAGATGACCCTGGTGTCCACCCCGACCCACCCCAGGCCGCCGAACAGCCGTGCGTACTCGATCTTCATGCAGCGGTCCATGATCACCTCCAGGCCGGCCCCGCGGGCGAGGGCCGCCGCCTCCTCATTGACGATGCCGAGTTGCATCCACAGCACCTTGGCGCCGATGTCGACGGCGTCGCGCGCGAGCGGCGGAATGTCCTTCGCGGGGCGGAAGCAGTCGACCACGTCCACCGGCTCGGGGACGTCTTCGAGCGACGGGTAGCAGCGCTGCCCGAGCACCTCTTCGTAGCGGGGGTTGACCGGAATGACCCGGTAGCCGTGGTCGAGGAGGTACTTCGCGGCGAAGTAGCTGGGCCGGTACCAGCTCGCGGAGAGGCCGACCATCGCCACGACGCGGTTCTCGGCGAGGATCCGGCGCAAGGTGGGGATGTCGTCGTTCAAGGCGGGGACTCCGGGAGCGTGCGATGACCGCGGGCGGGAATCATACCGGGGACGGTCGGCGCCGGGGAGTCCGCGGCGGCGTAGCGTCTCCGGTGGCGTCTCCGCGGGCGCTTCCGGTCCCTGGCTCAAGGGCGGATCGAGGGCTCCCGTGCGGGGGAGGGGGTCGAAGACCTGTCCGCGATGCCTCCGGGATCGCCGCCGCACTCCCTCGGGCCTCTCCCGAACCGCCGCGCCTCCCCGCTCGAATCGTACTGGGGAGGTCCTCGTTTCCTCCGGGATCCATGCCCTCCCATTCCACGCCGCCACGCCGACGACCGACCGTCCGCCACGATGCCGAGCCAGTCGTCGCCGGGACTCTCGATGCGTAATGTGGTACATCTCCGGCCGGCTCGAACCGGGGTCGGAGCGGGAGCCACGTGGAGCCCGATCCCGGTCCTCCGGCCGGACACTCGACACGGGAGACGGACATGACGGGTTGCATCGTGGGATGGGCGCATTCGAAGTTCGGCCGGCTCGAAGGCGAGGACGTCGAGTCGCTCATCACGGGGGTCGCCTCCGAGGCGGTGGCGGACGCGGGGGTCGCGCCGGACGACGTGGACGCCGTCTACGTCGGCCTCTTCAACCACGGGTTCTCCGCGCAGGACTTCCCCTCGTCACTCGTGTTCCAGGCCGACGACCGCTTCCGCTTCAAGCCCGCCACCCGGGTCGAGAACGCCTGTGCGACCGGATCGGCCGCCATCCACCAGGGCCTGAACCTCATCGAAGCGAAGCGCGGGCGCATCGTGCTCGTGGTCGGCGTGGAGAAGATGACCGACACCCCGGGGCCGGAGGTGGGCGACATCCTGCTCGGCGCGAGCTACCGCAAGGAGGACGCGGAGATCGAAGGCGGCTTCGCGGGCGTCTTCGCCACCATCGCGCAACGCTACTACCAGAAGTACGGCGACCAGGGAGACGCGCTCGCCCGCATCGCGGCCAAGAACCACCGCAACGGCTGCGCGAACCCGTGGGCGCAGATCCGCAAGGACCTGGGCTACGACTTCTGCCGCGAGGCCTCCGACCGGAACCCGATCGTGGCGAGCCCCCTCAAGCGTACCGACTGCTCCCTGGTGTCCGACGGGGCGGCCGCGGTCGTGCTCGCCGACGTCGAGACCGCCCTCGCCCTCGACAAGGCGGTGGCGTTCCGGGCACGAAGCCAGGTCAACGACTTCCTGCCGATGAGCCGGCGCGACGTGACCTTCCTGGACGGCTGCGCGCGCGCCTGGTCGCAGGCGCTCGGCGAATCGCGGCTGTCGATCGAGGACTTGAGCCTGGTCGAGACCCACGACTGCTTCACGATGGCGGAGCTCATGGAGTACGAGGCGATGGGCCTCACCCAGCCGGGGGAGGGCGCCCGGGCCATCCTGGAGGGATGGACGGAGAAGGACGGCCGCCTGCCCGTCAACCCGTCCGGCGGCCTCAAGTCGAAGGGCCACCCGATCGGGGCGACCGGCGTGTCCATGCACGTCCTCGCGTCGATGCAGCTTCGCGGCGAGGCGGGTGACATGCAGATCGAGGGCGCCGGGCTCGCCGGCATCTTCAACATGGGCGGCGTCGCGGTCGCCAACTACGTCGGCATCCTCGAGCCCTTGCGCTGAAGCGGCACGGCGGCCTCCGCCACGTCATCCGCGTTTGGTCCGAAGCAGGGCCTCCAGCTCCGCGATACGCGCCTCGGCCGCCAGGCGGGCGGCGTGTTCTTCTTCGTAGCCGAGAAGGTCCTGGCCGGTCACCGGGTCGCGAAAGCGCATCTCGTCGTCCTTCGCCCGGAGATCGAGCCCGAGCGTCTCGCTGCACAAGGTCAAGGCGCCGTCCAGGGACCGGATGATCGGCTGCTCCTCGTAGATTCCGCCCACCAGCCGCCAGCCCATGAGACGCAACGGCAACAGCCCTCCCATCGGGTCGTACTGCCAGTATTCCCTCACCCCCAGCCGCGCGTACACCGCCCGCTTCGGAACCAGATCCTTCTCCGCCGTGCTCGGCGACGCCACCTCCATCACGAAGTCCGGCGCCTTCGGTTCCTCCCACAGCTTGTAGTTCATGCGCCGGTGCTTCGCCGCCCCGAACACCACGAAGACGTCGGGCGCGATCGACACCCGCGGATTGCCCTCTTCGTAGTAGATG
This sequence comes from Gammaproteobacteria bacterium, assembly GCA_965204915.1. Taxonomy (GTDB): domain Bacteria; phylum Pseudomonadota; class Gammaproteobacteria; order HK1; family HK1; genus HK1. The sequence goes on from OZ242023.1 coordinate 3,956,286, forward strand.
AGCAGGTCGCCGGAGACATATACGTCCTCGCGCCCGGCGAACCGGGTCTTGAGCACGTCGATGGCGTACATGATCGCGTCGCGCTGGGCGTCGTTCTCGGCCATCGGCTTGCCGTCCGAGCTCGGATACTCCACCGCGGCGGGAATGGGTCGGCTCATTGGCAGTCCTCCCGATACGGAGGGCCGGCGTCATCCGGGCGTGCAACGTTGCGAACGAAGGTAGCACGGTCCCGTACGCGTCCCAAGCCGGATTGCGGGGCACAGGGTGACGGAAGTCCGCTTCTCGTGAAACGGACGTTTCGCCCGACTTTCGTAGGATTTCCGCCCTTTCGTTGCCGGACTTCGGCGCATACCCGGCTCTCGATCGCCCTGCGGACGATCGGGGCAACTGGACCGCCGCCGTTACCGGGAAGGTTCATCCCGCGGTGGCGCCATGCCCTTCCTGCGCAGCTCCTCGATCGCCCGGTCCGTCTTCCTCAGATGGCCGAGGCCCATGCCGCGCAGGACGTGGTCCGCCTTGGTGAACTGGATGTTGGTGTAGGTGGTGATCTCGACCCGGTTCCCCCATGGATCCAGGAAGTCGAGGAACCGCCCGTCGAGAAGCTCCACCCCCATCTCGGCCAGCGTTCGGCGCACCAGCTCCTTGTCGTCCACCGCGATGCCGAAGTGCCGGGCGTCGTCCGGCCCCTGCCTCCGGCCCTTGGAGAAGTTGATGAACTGGTCTCCGAAATAGATGAAGGCGGCGTTCCCGCTCCGGCTGTGGACGTCGAAATCGAGGAAGCTGCCGTAGAAGTCGAGCGCCTCGTCGATGTCGCCGACCTCCAGGGCGATGTGGTTGATGCCGACGGCCCGGGCCTTGGGTGCGCCGGAAGTGTCTCGATCGCTCATGATGGCTCCGTGTTCTTCTTCCGTGCTCAAGTTTCGGGATTCAAAATACCTTGAATCAGGCGATGGATTCCCGCTACCCGCTTTCGCGGGCACAAGCTTCGCGGGAATGACGTCATTGAAATGACGTCATTTCAGCGAGACACGTTACTTTTACGCTGGCCGTGGCTGTCTGGCCGTCATTCCCGCGAGTGTTCGTCACCAAGTCCCCGCCCTTCCTGACGCTGGCCGTCTGGCCGTCATTCCCGCGAAGCTTGTGCCCGCGAAAGCGGGTAGCGGGAATCCATTTCGGTCAGCGAATCCCGAAAATCGAGTTCCGTGGTTTCCGGACCGCCGGGTCCGTTGGTCCGGGTTTGCCCGAACCTCCCCCGCTTCACTCGTCGATCCGGACCTTCACGTAGCGCCCGGGGGCATCCTCGATGACCGGCAACGCGCCGTCGCCCGGCTCGCGGGGCGCTGTCTCGCCGCCGTCGTGGGCGCTCACCCAGGCGTCCCAATCCGGCCACCAGGAACCGTCGTGGGCGGTGGCCGCCTCCAGCCAGGCGTCCGGCGTGGGGGCGAGCTCCCCGGTGTAGTAGCCGTACTTGTTCGCGGCGGGCGGATTGACGACTCCGGCAACGTGTCCGGACATCGCCAGCACGAAGCGGATCGGGCCGCGGTAGAGCCGGGTCGCCGCATAGGTGGAGCGCCACGGGGCGATGTGGTCCTCGCGGGTCGAGAGGATGTAGACGGGCACGTCGATGCCGGAGAGGTCGATCGGCACCCCGTCGAGGGCGATGCCGCCGGGCTCCCGCAGCCGGTTGTGCTGGTACATCTCGCGCAGGTAGGCGGAGTGCATCACGCGGGGCATGCGCGTGGAATCGGAGTTCCAGTACAGGAGATCGAACGGAAACGGGTCCTTGCCCATGAGGTAGTTGTTGACCACGAAGCTCCAGATGAGGTCGTTGGCGCGCAGCAGGTTGAACGCCTCCGCCATCCTGGCGCCGTCGAAGTAGCCCTTCTCCCGCATCGACTCCTCCACCAGCGAGAGCTGCTCCTCGTCGATGAACACCCCGAGCTCGCCGGGCTCCTCGAAATCCACCATGGTGGTGAAGAACGTGGCGGATTCGATTTTCGGGGCCTCCGCCGTGCCGGAGGGGGCATCGTTGGTCACCTCGGCCGTCGCCGTCGCATCCGTGGCTTTCAGGTATGCGAGGGTGGCGGCGAGCAGGGTGCCGCCCAGGCAGTACCCGATCGCGTTGACGCGGGACTCGCCGGTCGCCTTTCCGATCGCGTCCAGCGCGGCGATGGGGCCTTCGAGCATGTAGTCGTCGAGGCGCTTCTCCGCAAGCCGTTCGTCCGGATTCACCCACGAGATCACGAACACGGTGTGGCCCCGATCCACCGTCCATTTGATGAAGGAGTTCTTCGGACGGAGATCCAGGATGTAGAACTTGTTGATCCACGGCGGAACGATGAGCAGCGGACGCCTGCGCACCGCCTCCGTGGTGGACGCATACTGGATGAGCTGCATCAGATCGTTCTCGAACACGACCTTGCCGGCAGTAACGGCGACGTTCTCGCCCAGCTCGAACTTGTCGAGATCGGTCATCCTGATCCGCAGCCTGCCCCGGCCCCGCTCGATGTCTTCGAGCATGTTCTCGAGCCCCTGCACGAGGTTCTCGCCGCCGGTCTCCACGGTGCGCCGGACCACCTCGGGGTTCGTCATCGCGAAATTGGTCGGCGCGAGGGCGTCGATGAACTGGCGGGTGTAGAAGTCCGCCTTCTGCGCGGTATGCGCATCGAGCCCTTCGGTCTCGCGCACCGTGGAGAGCATGAACTTCGACACGAGCAGGTAGCTCTGCCTGATGTGGTCGTAGATCGGGTGTTCGGTCCATGCGTGGTCGGTGAACCGGCGGTCGCCCGGGTCGGGCGCGGCCACCGGCTCCGCCTCCTCTCCGGCCATGCGCCGCGCCGTGCTCTCCCACAGCTTCGCGTAGTCCTGCCACAGCGAGAGCTGCGCCTGCACCAGCCGTCCGGGGTCGGCCAGCATCTGCTGCCACAGCGCTCGATACGCCTTGGACACCACCGCGGGTTCGAGCGGGTCGAACCCGCCGGCGCCGCTCGCCTGGCGTTCGGCGAACGCCTGCACGATGCGCCGGCTCCGCTCGGTGACGCGGGTCATCGCGGCTTGCAGGCGCTCGGGGTCGGGGGTCCCCGGGGCCGGAGTCGATGGATCGCTCATGGGATGCATCCTTGTATGCAGTGTCGTACAACCAACCGGGCCGTACAACCAACCGGACATGATCGTAGAGCCGCTTGACGACTCCGAACCGCCCTCTGCGAAGGGCTTCACGCCAGCGGCCCGGAGCCCCCTGCCCCACCGCGCCGACGGTAGAGGAAGTAAGGCCAATCTCCCGCACCGGGCGGCCGGGGGCGGGCTTCCCAGGATCCGAACGGCATCTCGCGGTCGCTGAGCACCAGGCCGCCGTAGCGCAGCAACCGGTCGATGAGCGGCGCGATCTCCGCCACGAGCGAGGCGTCGGCGCCGCGATCCTCGGAGCCGACGTCGGCATGCACCAGGGCGGCGCAGTGCGCGCCGAGGCGCCGGCAAGCGGCATCGAGGGTCTCGCGAAAATCCCCCAGAAAAAGATGCGCGCGGTCGGGCCGCACCTCTTCGGGGCAATGGACCAGCCGATCGAAGGCGAAGATTTCCCGCCGGGGCATCAGGGTGCGCAGGCGATCGTAGGTGCGGCCTTTGCCGAGGCCGATTTCGAGGATCACGCCCGGCGCCCGGTCGATCTCCGCCACCGCGTGGTCGATGCACGCCCGCTGCGTGACGAGGCGTTCGATCATGCGGCTCAGGCGGTCTTCCACTTCCGTTCCCCGCTCCGCTTGCCCGAACCTGCTGCGGCATCGCGAGGATGATGCGGCCGGAAATGGCCGCACCGTAGCATCCGACCGCCGGCGGCGTCTTCCCTCGGGGCTTGCCATCATACAGCGCGGACCGATGCAGGCATTCTCCCCCGGGTGGTTTCGCCCCCGGGTGGTTTCACCATGGTGCCGGTGATGAATCGACCGTCATCCGCGCCATGTATCGAGCCGCGCGGGCCACGGTTCCCTCGCCGGAGCATCGTCACGGCCGCCGTGACGTGGAACGAATCCGGACGATCCGGGTGATGTCTGTACAGATGCCCGATCGTCGGTGATCATCGCCGAATCCCGTCCTCGGCCGGGATCCGGTACGCCATCGACAAGGATCCGGGCACGCCGGAGGTCCGAAAACGCCGCGCGGGCCACGTCCGGAGGCACGATGCCCCTCTATCGAATGGACGACTATGAACAGGCGGTGGCCGGGCACCGGCTCGACACCCCCGCCACCTTCAACTTCGGCGCTGACGTCGTCGATGTCCGGGCGCGAGATCCGTCGAAGCTCGCCCTCGTCTGGTGCGACGCCCGGGGCAACGAGCGCCGGCTCACGTTCGACGACGTGGCGCGCGCGAGCAACCGCCTCGCGAACCGGCTCGCGGCGCGCGGCGTCGTGAAAGGGGATCGGGTCATCGTGATGCTGCCCCGCGTCCCCGAGTGGCAGATCGCGCTCACCGCCTGCCTGAAGCTCGGCGCGGTCCCCATTCCGTGCATCACCATGCTCACCGGACGCGACATCGCCTGGCGCGTCGGGCACTCCGGCGCATCCGCCGTGATCACCCTGAGCGCGGAGACCCCGAAGTTCGCCGCTGTCGGGACATTCGCCGGCGCCGGGACCCCCACCCCCATCGAAGGATTCGCCTCCACCGAGACATCCGCCGCCACCGGAACATCCGGTGTTCCCGGCCCGCTCAAGGCGCGGATCGCGCTCGGTCCGCCCTGCCCCGGGTGGGAGCCGTGGGAGGGCATCGATGCCGAGAGCGACACCTTCGCCGCGGCGACGGTCGCGGCCGAGGACCCCGCGATCATGTACTACACCTCGGGCTCCACCGGCGCACCGAAGGGCGTGGTGCACGCCGCGCGCGGCCTGCACGCCTGGCGGATCTCGGCGTGGTACTGGCTCACCCTCACCGGCGATGACGTCATGTGGTGCACCGCCGACACCGGTTGGTCGAAGGCGGGGACGAGCATCTACTTCGGCCCGTGGAGCCAGGGCTCGGCGGTGCTCTTCCACGACGGGCCGTTCGACGCGCGCCGCCGTTTCGAGCTCATGGAGCGCTACCGCGTCACCGTGTTCTGCGCCGCCGCCACCGAGCTGCGCCGGCTCGTGCTCGAGGACGTGTCGGGGCTGGATCTCTCGGCGCTGAGGCTCGCGGTGTCCGCCGGCGAATCCGTCAACCCCGAGATCATCGACGCCTGGAAGCGGCTGGCCGGGGTGGATCTGCTCGACGGCTACGGCCAGACCGAGACCCTGATGACGGTGCTGAACTATCCCGGCATGCCCGTGAAGCCGGGGTCGATGGGGCGCCCGCTGCCGGGGGTCGAGGCGGCGGTGCTCGACGGGCACGGCCGCCTGCGCACCCGCGATGCCCGCGGCCGGCTCGTCATCCGGGCGCCGAATCCACAGCTCATGCTCGGCTACTGGAACGATCCCGAAAGGACCGAGGCGCAGTACGTCGAGATCGAAGGCGGGCGGTGGTTCGTCACCGGCGACACCGTGGACGCCGACGCGGACGGCTACCTTTTCTATTTCGGCCGCGACGACGACGTCATCGGCTCCTCCGGCTACCGCATCGGCCCGCAGGAGGTGGAGAACGCGCTCATCGAGCATCCCGCGGTGCAGGAGTCGGCGGTGGTCGGGCTGCCGGACCCCGACCGGGGCCAGGTGGTGGCCGCATTCGTCATCCTCGCCCCGGGGTTCGAGCCGGGCGGCGCCCTCGCCGCCGAGCTGCAGGAGCACGTCAAGCGCATCACCGCCCCGTACAAGTACCCACGGCGGATCGAGTTCGTCGACTCCCTGCCGAAGACGGTGAGCGGAAAGATCCGGCGGGGGGTTCTGCGGGAGGCGTATTCATAGGCCGCGCCCTCGGCGACAATCTCCCGTGCTCCAACCATCCGGTCTGCGCCGGACACGCCCCGGACACGCCGTACGAGAGCCGCCCGCTGCACGGCTCCGCCTGCCTGCCGATCGTCGAGACGAGCTGCGAGCAGAACAACGACTTCCTCGACCATACGCTCGTCGTGCCCACGGTGGGCACGGCGACGATCGCGTTCTTCGACACGGGTCCATATACCCGTGGGAATGCGCAAGGACCCCGGTGCAAGACGCTACGTGTTTCCGGCAGGTGCCTGGCCTGTAAATGGCACGTGGGCCGTAATGGCCGCAACGGCCTTGAAGGAGGCATTCCGGCCGTGGCAGCATCACCCGTCAGGCGGCGCGGCGCCCGAGAGTTGCCCCTCATGAAGACGAACGGCTCCCTCGACTGGGTTCTGAACAGCGACATGGATTCCCGGCGAATGTGCTTCGAGCAGGGCAAGGCGTTCGTCTACATGCCCGATGAGGACGGTGACGTCATCATCGCGGAAGAACCCAACGGCGTGGTGGAACATCGTCGAATCTCGGACGGCACGGTCACCCGCACCTGGCCGGACGGACGGGTAGACCACTTCCGCCGGGGCGATCCGGAAGACCTCGAATATCCGTACATTCCGCCACCCGCCGGGTAACCGCCGCGGTGGCGCGGCTGACCATCGTGGTCGGCGCCAACGGCGCCGGCAAAAGCACTTGGGCACGGAGTCATCGCCGGGAGCTGCCCGCGGATTTCTACGACGCCGACAGCATCGCCCAAGGCCTCGGAAGCCATGACGATCCGGCGCTGCAACGTCAGGCGCGGGAGTGGGTGGATCGCCGCATTGAAGGCCATCTGGAATGCGGCGAGTCCTTCGGCTTCGAGAGCACCTATTCGGGCGCTTCGCGGCCTGACGTCGTGCGTCGCGCCCACGCGCTCGGTTACGACGTCGACGGAGTGTTCGTCGGCACGCGATCCGCCGCCGTCAACATCGACCGGGTTGCTTTCCGCGTAAGGCATCGGACCGGCCATGATGTGCCCGTAGCGGAGGTCGTTCGCCGCTGGGCCGCGGTCCAGGACAATCTTGCGAGGACGGCGCCGTTGTTCGCCAACCTTCTGCTGCTGGACAACTCCGGCGTGCGTGCGCGGGTGATCGCCCAGGTTGTCGGGCAAGAGGTTGTCCGCCATGCCGATCTCCTGCCTCGGTGGGCCATCGATCTCATCGCCAGGATCGAAGACGACCGCGCACGTTGAAGCGGACGCCCTTCAGCCTTGGGGAGCTGCGGATCAGCGTGTCGTGCCTGCCGGATGTCGTATCCATGCACGATACAGGTCCGCGGCAGGGGCGTTTCTCCCCATGCGCCGTGCGGAGCGCCTCCAGTACGAGTGCCTTCGCGACCTGTTCGGGGAGGCCGTGCATCGAGCCGGACGTGTCGATGACCGCGAGAATCGGGCCTCGCTCCCGCGCGGGCCGGCGGGTCCGAGACTCTTCCCGCGTTATCATCGCGATGCCGCAACGGAAGCGAGTGGTGTTACGGGAGTCCGAACCGGGTATCCGCCGGTCGTGCGGACCGGAGCCGGGAAGTGAGGGCGATGTTGACGCTACCTCCCGTCAGGAGAAGCATCGCGGCACCGAGGGCGCGGACCGGAGCCGGGGAGCGGGGACGATGTTGACGCAGGATCAGGTGGAGCGGTACCGGCGCGAAGGCTATATCGTCCTGGAAGGGGTCATCGCGGCGGAGACCCTGGCGGAGCTCCGGCGCGTGACGGACGAATTCGTCGCGACCGCGCACGGTGTGACAGGCCACACGAAGGTGCTCGACCTCGATCCCTCCCACACCCCCGAACGGCCGCGGGTGCGCCGCATCAAGAGTCCCCACCTGCACCATCCCTTCTATTGGGACATGGCCGGACATCCGCCGATCATGTCCGTGCTCGAGCCTCTCATCGGCCCCGACATCCGGGTGCGCGCGGGAGGCAAGGTGAACCTCAAGTCGGCGGGCTACGGCGCCGCCGTCGAATGGCATCAGGACTGGGCCTTCTATCCGCATACCAACGACGACGTGCTCGCGGTCGGCATCCTCCTCGACGACGCGGACGAGGACAACGGCCCGATGATGGTTCTGCCCGGCAGCCACCTCGGCCCGATCCACGACCATCATGCGGACGGTGCGTTCTGCGGCGGCATCGACCTCACCCGCACACCTCTCGACCTCTCCGGCGCGGTCGCCCTCACCGCACCCGCCGGCAGCATCACCATCCACCACGCGCGCCTCGTGCACGGCTCTGCGGTCAACCGGAGCGACCGCCCGCGACGGCTCCTGCTCTTCGAGTACTCGGCGGCGGACTCCTGGCCGCTCGCGGGGGTCGAGCCGATCGACGACTTCGAGGAATTCAATCGCCGGGTGGTGCACGGAACGCCGGCCCTGGAGCCGCGCCTCGCGCCTGTCCCGGTGCGGATGCCGTTCCCCAAGGCAGTGTATGGGGGCTCGCTCTACGAGAATCAGCGCACCCTCGGGCACCGCTACTTCGGAGGACGGGAGGAACAATCCGCCGACAAGAAAGCAAGTCGGACCTGACCTGGCAGGCGGCGGAATGGCGGACGCGCGCCGTCGATCTCGAAGCGGAGAGGCTGACCTTCGAGCGTGCGAAGAACGTATCCTCCCGGTGCGGGCCGTTCTCGATTGCGGAGACCCTGCTCCCACGACCCCGGTCCGTGGCCCCGGGGCTTCACCGCGAGCCGCGTTGCAGCCACGCACGCACAACGTCAGGCCGAGCGCGGTTCCGATGTCGCCGCAGCCGGCGGCAATCAGGAGCCGCGGGCGCATCGCTGTCTCCGAGCCCGTCGGACCGAAGCCGCGAAGCGCTCAGAAGCGGGCCTCGTACACCGGCGCCTGTTCGGACCCCTCGGCCATGTGCCTCCGGCTGCATTCGAGGCACACGACTCCCATCAACTGCATGAGTCGGCGATGGCCGCCTGACTCAAGCAAATCACCCTCCGGGAAACCCGGGGCGGTTCACTGCGACGTGTTTATCCATCGCCCTCGCTCGCCCTCCACAAATACCAGCTCGCGACGCTGCGGTAGGGCCGCCAGGCCTCCCCTTCCGCGAGCAGGTCGGCGGGTTCCGGCAGCGTGCCGGAGCCCCGGCAGACCATGAACCCGCGCCGGATTCCGAGGTCGGTGACGGGGAGGACGTCGGGACGGTCCAGGGTGAAGATCAGCAGCATTTCGACGGTCCACCGGCCGATCCCCCGGATCTCGATCAGGCGCTCGATGATCGCCTCGTCCTCCATGCCGTCGAGCGCCCGCCGGCTCGGGATCCTGCGCGCCGCCGCCTTGGCCGCGAGGTCGCGCACCGCGAGGATCTTCGGGCGGGAGAGCCCCGCCCCGCGCAGCGCGTCGTCGTCGAGAGCGAGCAGGGCCCGGGCGCTCGGGCGACGGCCGGGAAACAATGCGAGGAGGCGGCGATGGATGGTGCCGGCCGCCTTGCCGGAGAGCTGCTGGTAGACGATCGAGCGTAGCAGCGTCGCGAATGGGGTCTTCGCCGACCCGAGGCGCGAAGGCTTGTCCCGCCCGATCACGCCGATGATCCGCTCGAGCGCGCGGTCGCGCCGTTCCAGATGCGCGAGGGCGCGATTCCAGTCGTAGTGGCTCACGAGATCGGGGACGAGGAGGGCGCTTCCTCGAGAAACCGCCGAGAAAACGCGCGCAGCGCCGGAAGGGATACATCGGGAAGCCGGCCGATGGGGACATGCCTCTCGTTGCCGGTCATCGGACACCCGGCGCGGGCCGCGACGGCCACTTCCACGAACGTCGCACTTGCCGTGGCTCGTGACGACCCGCTCCTTCTCCCGCTCGAAGCCGCACCGTCTGTCCTTACCGTTCCCGCAGCTTCGGGTTCAGGGCGTCGTTCAGGCCGTCGCCGACGAGGCTGATGGCCAGCACGGTGACGAAGATCGCGAGCCCAGGGAAGGTCACGGTCCAGCCCGCGTCCAGGATGTAGGGCCGGTTGGAGCCGATGATCTGGCCCCAGCTCGCGACGTTCGGGTCCGTGAGCCCGAGAAAGCTCAGGCCCGCCTCGAACAGGATCGCGGAGCCGACCATCAGGGCGGCCTGCACGATGATCGGCGGCAGCGCGTTCGGGAGGATCACCGCGAAGATCAGGCTCGGCGCCCCGGCTCCTGCCGCCCGCGACGCGGTGACGTACTCCAACTGCCTGAGCCGCAGGAACTCCGCGCGGGTCACCCGCGCCACCGCGGTCCAGCTCACGATGCCGATGGCGAAGGTGATCATCGGCAGCGAGGCGCCGAACAGCGCGACGATCACCATCGAGAACAGCAGCGTCGGCAGGACCTGGAAGAACTCCGTCAGGCGCATCAGCGCTTCCTCCACCCAGCCCCCGTAGTAGCCCGAGAGCGCTCCGACGGTGATGCCGATCACCACCGTCAGCACCGCCGCCGACAGCCCGATGGCCAGCGTCACCCGGCCGCCGTGCACGATGCCGGCCAGCAGGTCGCGCCCGAGGTAGTCGGTGCCGAGGAGGAATCCCCCCTCGCCGGGCGGGGCGAGCGGCGCCCAGACCATCTCGAACGGGTCGGTGGGGTACAGCCAGGGGCCGGCGAGGGCGGCGACGACGATCCCCAGGAGGACCGCGAGCCCCGCGACCGCGGAGTAGTTGCGGAAGAACATCCCGGCGGCTTCCGCGAAGGGATGCCGGGCGGTAGCGCCCGGAGCGGTGGCCGTGGCATCCGGCCGGCCGGTGCTCGCGGCGTCCGCAGCCATGGTCAGCTCCGCTCCCCCGACCCGGCGCGGGGATCGGCGAGTCCCGCCGGCAGATCCGCGACGGCCAGGGCTGCGCCGGTATCGAGGCGCCCACCGCGGAGGGCGAGGTCAGCCGGCAAGGCGTCCGCGGCCATGGTCAGTTCCGCTCCCCCAGCTTGATGCGGGGGTCGACCAGACTGTAGACGAGATCCGTCAGCAGGTTCGCGACCACCACCACCAGGGACGAGAAGAACAGGATCCCCAGGATGGTCGGCGTGTCCCGGGCGAGGATGGACTGGAGCGCGAGCGACCCGAGCCCCGGCCAACTGAACACCGTCTCGACGAGCACCGCGCCGGAGATGATCTGGGAGAACTGCAAGCCGGCGAGGGTCACCACCGGACCCAGCGCGTTGCGCAGGGCGTGCTTGTAGATCACCAGGAACTCGCTCAGGCCCTTGGCCCGTGCGGTGCGCACGTAGTCGGAGCCGAGCACGTCCAGCATGGCGGCGCGGGCGAGGCGGCTGTAGAGGGCCAGGAAGATGGAGGCCAGGGTCACCATCGGCAGCACGAGGTGGTGCAGCACGTCGAGCCCCCGCACGAGCCAGCCCCCTTCCACCCGCACGTCGATCATCCCGCCCACCGGGAAGATCGGGACGATCGAGCAGAACAGGATGATCAGCATGATGCCGGTCCAGAACACCGGCGCGGAGTAGCCGAACAGCGCCAGCAGGGTGACCGCGTGGCTGGTGGCCCCGTTCGGCCTGCGCGCCGCGACCACCCCGAGCACCGTGCCGACGACGATCGCCAGCACCTGGGAGGAGATCACGAGCAGCAGGGTCGCGGCCAGCCGCTCCAGGATCAGCCCGGTGACCGGGGTCTGGAAGAAGTACGAGTACCCGAGATCGCCCTGCGCGAGGCGCGCGAGGTAGAGGCCGAGCTGGTGGTGGAAGGGCTTGTCGAGGCCGAAGCGGGCGCGGATCTCCTCCATGACCTCCGCGTCCGCGCCGCCCATGTCGCCCGCGATGGTGTCGGCGATGTCGCCCGGTGCGAGGTGCAGCAGCAGGAAGTTCAGGATCAGCACCGCGAACAGCAGCAGCGCCCCGTTGCCGACCCGGCGCACGATGAGGGCGAGCGCTTTCATCGGCGCCGGAAGGCCCTGCCCCCGCACCGGGGGCGAGGCCCCGGGCTCCCGTGCCGTGCCGCCACGATGACCCGGTCGTCTCTACACCGGGCGCGGGCCGCGCCCGGCGTGAAGACAGGGGATCCGGCCGCCGCCCGTCAGTTCAGGTACACCTCGTCGAGCGGGGCGCAGGTGCCCCAGATCGATTTCGGCGGGTTGCCGACGTTGCGGTTGGCCACCGTGTGGTACGGAAGGGTGTAGGTCCAGTACACGGGCAGATCCTCGGCCACGATCTTCTGGAACCGGGAGTACAGGGCCTTGCGCTTCTCCGGATCCATCTCCTGCCCGGCCTGGTCGAGGAGCGCGTCCACCTCCGGGTTCGCATACCCCTGGGTGTTGGACCAGATGACGCCCTTCTTGACGTTCGTGCTGAGATAGGTGCGGTGCACGCCGATCACCGGGTCGCCCCAGTTGAAGACCACGTCCCAGGTCATGTCGAACTCGTGGTTGGAGACCCGCTTCGCCCACGTGGGGAAGTCGGGCGCCGCGCGTACCGTCACGTCGATGCCGATCTTCTTCAGCGCCGGCTTCACGTACTCCGCCGGGGCCTTGATGCCGGACCAGCCGTAGTCGAGGGTCAGCCCGAAGCGCATCCCGTCCGCGCCGCGCGGGTAGCCCGCCTCGTCCAGGATCTCGTTGGCCTTGTCGAGGTCGAGGTCGTAGGGCTCGACGCCCGCCTCGTAGAAGGGGCTCCCCGGATGGATGCCGGTGCGGGCCTCCTGGGAGGTCCCGAGGTAGATGGCGTTCAGCAGGAACTCGCGGTCGATGGCGTAGGCGATGGCCTGGCGCACCCGCTTGTCGCTGGTCGGCTCGCTCTGGGTGTTGAACGCGAGCCAGGCGATCGGGCCGATCGCCGCGTAGCCGTCCGGGGTGACGAGGAGGTGTTCCTTCTTCTTCAGGCGGTTCAGGTCGCGCGCGTTCTGCTCGAACGCGGAGAGGTGGACCTCGCCGTTCTCCAGCGCGATGGTCCGGGCCGACCCGTCCTTGAGGATGCGCATGACGATCTTGTCGACGTAGGGGCGGCCCTCGATGAAGAAGTCCTCGTAGCGCTCCAGGATGATGTGCTCGTCACGCTTGAACTCGACGAGCTTGAACGGCCCCGAGCCCACCACGTCCTGGGAGTTGCGCGGATGGCTCTTCGGGTCCTGCCCGTCCCCGTAGACGTGCTCGGGGATGATCGGCAGGAGCTGCGAGGACATGGCGAGCAGCAGGGCGGGGTGGGGCTTGGACAGCCTGATGACGGCGGTGTGGTCGTCCGGCGTCTCGACCCGCTCCACCGGCGCGTACATCGTCTTGAAGGGGTGGTTCTCCTGCACCGTCCGGATCGAGAAGGCCACGTCCTTCGAGGTGATGGGCATGCCGTCGTGGAAGGTCGCCCCCTCCACGAGCTTCAGGGTCACCGTCAGGCCGTCGTCCGAGGTATGCCATTCGCGGGCGAGGTAGGGATGGGGGTTCCACTGGTCGTCGTAGCGCAGCGGCGCCGCGAAGAGCTGGGTGCCCGGCTGCCCGGTGGAGATCCCCGACTGCACCGCCGGGTTCAGGTGCCGGGGGGTGTTCTGGATCGCCCAGATCAGGGTGCCGCCCTGCTTCGGGGTGTCGGCGTTCGCGGCGAGCGTCGCCGTGGCCAGGGTGGCGGCGGCCAGCGACCGCGCAAGGGTGCGAAACGCCAGGGTGCTTGACAGTTGCATGGTGAGTTCTCCTGATGTCGAGCGGCCGCATCTCGAACGGATGCAGGGGCGCCGGTTCCCCCGGGAACGAGCCGGCGGTGTGGTCGCGAAATCCGTGTGACGCCCGTCTGGGCCTCTATGCGCGGGCGAGCCTATCACAGAAGGGGGCGGGAACCCTGCAAGGCATGCGTGACGCAGCGGGCGGGCCTGATGGAGCCAGGTGGACGATGCCGCCGGTGGCGGTGGCGTGGGCCGGGTTCCGGCGAACGATTCCTTCTCGCCTCGCACGGGATCGACGGACGGGAGCCCCGCGATTCGACGGGCAGGATCAATACCCCGGCGAGCCCTTGCACGCGACGAGCCGGGCCAGCGCCATGCGGCTTCCGTCCGGGTCGGCGGTGATGCCTTCTTCGTAGAACAGCACCCGCAGTGCGCGGAACCGCTTGAGGAGCTCGTTCGGCCGCGCGCGAAACCGGTGGCTCTGCGGCCCGCCGACCTCCACGGGGGTGATGTAGTGGTGGTCGTAGACGACGTGTCCGCCGGGGCGCAGCGCGTCGATGAGGCGGGGGATCAGGGGCCGATCCAGGAACCGCGCCACCACGATGACGTCGTATGCGCCGTGCGCGATGTCCGGCCGCTCCAGGTCGGCCTCGATCCAGTTGACCTCGACTCCGGCGGCGGCGGCCCGCTCGCAGGCCCTGGCGAGCGCGACCCCGGAGATGTCCATGGCATCGACCGCGTAGCCGTGCGCGGCAAGGTGGATCGCGTTGCGGCCCATCCCGCACGCGACGTCCAGGGCCCGCCCGCGCGGGAGGCGATCGAGCCAGGCGGCGAGCAGCGGGCTCGGGTGCCGCCGGCCGGCGTACTTGCCCGCCTCGTACTTCGCATTCCACCGTTCCCGATCCGCCTCGCTCATTGCGGTTCGCTCATTCGTGCCCTGTGTCGTCCGTGCCCTGTGTCGTCCGTGCCCTGTGTCGTCCGTGGCGGGGCCGGTGTGGCGCCGGTGGCCGCGATGCGTATCGTAACGAGCCGGGTCCGCTTCCGCACCGGCCAGGGGCCGGGCGGCGCGTTCACATCCCCGTGTTTTCGGGCACACTCGCCCGGGCGCGCTCGCGCCCCACATCGACAAACGGATGCGATTCGACGAAGGAGGACCAGCCACAATGGGCAAGACCGTCGTCAGCTCGTGGAACGATTTCGATCCGCTCGAACACGCCATCGTCGGCCGAGCCGACTTCACCTGCATTCCGCCGTCGGAGCCCGCCACGGAGGCGAAGATCCCCGAGGACAGCGACATGCGCGGGATGTGGGGGCCGCGCCCGCAGGAGACGGTGGAGGCGGCGAACGCCGAGCTCGACCACCTCGTGTCGGTGCTGGAAGGGCGGGGCATCCGCGTCGATCGCCCGACCCCCATCCAGTGGAACCAGGCGGTGGCCACCCCGGACTTCATGACCGGATCCTCGTTCGGCTGCATGCCGCCGCGCGACGTGCTGCTCACCGTGGGCAAGGAGATCCTCTCCGCTCCGATGTCGTTCCGCTGCCGCTACTGGGAGTACCTCGCCTACCACCCGCTCATGCAGCGCTACTTCGACGAGGATCCGGGGTTCCGCTGGGAGCAGGCCCCGCGCCCCCGGCTCACCCATGCGTCCTACAAGGCGGGGTACTTCGACGAGATCACCATCGAGGAGCGCCTCGCCCGCACCGCCGCGCTCGACTTCGTCACCACCGAGCACGAGCCGCTGTTCGACGCGGCCGACGTCCTGCGCATCGGCAAGGATCTCTTCTGCCAGCACGGGCTGACCACGAACCGCCGCGGCATGGAGTGGCTGCAACGCCACTTCCCCGGCCACCGGGTGCACGCGGTGAACTTTCCCGGCGATCCGTACCCGATCCACATCGACGCGACCTTCGTGCCGCTACGCCCCGGACTCGTCATCAACAATCCGAAGCGCCGGCTGCCCGACGCCCAGCGCGTGATCTTCGAGGCCAACGGCTGGGAGATCGTGGACGCCGCACCGCCTGCCCACAACCAGCCGCCGCCGCTGTGCTATTCGAGCGTATGGCTGTCGATGAACGTGCTCGTGCTCGACCCGAAGACGGTGGTGGTCGAGGCCAGCGAGGTGTACCAGCAGGAGCAGATCGACGATCTCGGCTTCGAGGTGATCCCGGTGCCGTTCCGCAGCGCATACCCCTTCGGCGGCGGGCTGCACTGCGCCACCGGCGACGTCTTCCGCCGCGGCGATTGCGAGGACTACTTCCCGAAGCAGGTCCCGGGCACCCGCATCCGGCCGATCTGAATCGGCCTTCGCGGCGGCCACCGCAAGCTGGCGTGGGCCGTGGGCCGGGATCCCCGCGGTCGCCCGCCGACCCTCGGCCAGCGCCGGACTCACCCGCCCAGCACCTCGTGCAGCCGCGCCGCCACCTCCTCGAGGGCCTCGTCCTCGATCACCAGCGGCGGCAGGAGACGGATCACCGTCGGCCCGGCCGGGAGCGCGAGCACCCCCCGCGCCATGAGCGCTTCGATGTACGGGCGGGCCTTCTCCTTCAGCTCGATGCCGATCATCAGGCCGATCCGGCGGAGGTCGCGGACCTTCGGGGACGTGCGGCGCCCGAAGGCGTCCGCGAACCGGGCGCCCTTCGCTTGCGCCTGCCCGGCCAGCCCGTCGCGCTCCATCACCTCGATGGTCGCGAGCGAGGCGGCGCAGGCCAGCGGGTTGCCGCCGAACGTCGAGCCGTGCATCCCGACCTCGGCCGGCACCTTCTCACCCACCAGCACCGCGCCCATGGGCACGCCGCCCGCCATCGCCTTGGCGAGGCAGAGGACGTCGGGCCGCACACCGTGGTGCTCGCAGGCGAAGAACTTTCCGGTCCGGCAGAAGCCGGTCTGCACCTCGTCGACGACGAGCAGCGCGCCGTGCGCATCGCAGAGCTCGCGCGCCGCGGCGAAGAACGCGGCATCGCCGAGCCGTACCCCGCCCTCCCCTTGCACGATCTCCACGATCACAGCCGCGGTATGGCCATCGATCGCCGCACGCAGCTTGTCCACGTTGTTGAACGGGACGAAGGAGAACCCGTCGAGCAGGGGCTCGAAGGCGTTACGGTACCTGTGGGTGGCGGAGAGGGCGCCCATCGTCCGGCCGTGGAACCCGCGCATCGCGCATACGAACTTGCGGCGGCCCGTGGCATGCATCGCGAGCTTGATGGCCGCCTCGTTCGCCTCCGCGCCGGAGCTGCACAGGAAGGCGCGGGAGACGCCCGGCGGGGTAATCGACGCGAGCTTCTCGAGAAGCCGGGCGCGGACGTCGTTGTAGAAGATTCCGGGACAGGTGACGAGCGTTCCCGCCTGATCCCCGATCGCGCGCGCCACGTCCGGGTGGGCGTGCCCGACGCTGGCCACTCCCACTCCGGCGACGCAATCGATGTAGGCCCGGCCCGATTCGTCGTAGAGGGTCGCCCCTTCCCCGCGCACGATGGCGAGATTACGCTTCGGAAAGACCTCGAAGGCGTAGCGCCTTTCGGTGGACAGGATGCTCACCGGATCACCGTCCCCGCTCCGTCGAGCGCCGCGCGCAACGGATGCTCCACCCGGCCGTCGCCGATGACGACCTCGGCCGCGCCCGCCTCGAAGAGCCTGCGCAAGGCAAGCATCTTGCGCTTCATGCGTCCCTCCACCTGCGCCTCGCGCCATTCGAGCTCCGCCCGCGACATCGAGGCGACGACGCTCTCCGGATCGCCGGCGTCGTCGAGGAAGCCCGGGGCCTCGATGAGCTGGACGATGCGATCGGCGCCGAGCGCGGCCTGGAGCACGTTCACGACGTCGTCGTTCTCCGAGTTGATGGCGAACCCCCTCTCGTCGGCGATGGGGATGGTGAGCACCGGGGTGTATCCGCCGTCGAGGAGGGTGCGCAGCAGGGCCGCGTTCACCGTCCGCGGCTTGCCCGAGAGGTCGCGCCGGATCAGCGTCTTCCCGCCTTCCCGGACCCGGATCCCCCGGTTGCGCTTCCCCTCCACCATGCGCCCGTCGATACCCGACAGCCCGATCGCATCGACCCCGCGGCGCTGGCAGAGCTCGACGAAGCGCTTCGAGCGCAGCCCCGAGTACGCCATCATGATGACGTTGAGCGCGGTCTCGTCGGAGAACACGCTCGTATAGCCCGATACCGAGGTCAGGGTCCGGCGGGGCGAGCCGAGGCGCGCGGCGAGATCGTCGCGCACCGCGTTGGCGCCGAGCACCACGACACAGGGGGTATCGAGGGAGGCGAGATCGCCGGCGACCCCGGCGAGGTTCACCGCCTCGCCGCCGCCGACCTTCACGATGTACATCGAGTCACGGCTCCGGGTACGGCGCGGAGGTCGCGGGGACCATATACGCCGGCGCCACGCTTCTCCGCGCCACATCCGCCGGCCCGCACCGGCGGCGGCCGGCAGTGGAGGCGCCTCAGCACCGAGCCCGGGCCAAGCAGCACGCCCCCACCTGCCGCCACAGGCGCAGGTCGAGGCTCAGGCCGTGCTCGGACCGATCCGTCCCGCGCTCCCGGCACCCGCCTTCCACATCCGGCTCGAACGCGCCGCCCGAACCGTTCTTCGCACGCCGGCCAAGCCCGTAATGCCGCTCCGGCGTCGGCGCGCAGGGCGTGGATGGCCGTGGGGCCGACGTGCATGGTGGTGGGAGAGCTCATGGAGCCCGATCGGGCTCTCCGGCCATCGGAAGGAGTCGTCTCCGTACGATGATCATGAACGAGCCATGACTAAGCCTTTCTCAGCCGGTAGCAGAACCTCCCGCCGTCCTCCGTCGATTCCAGCAGCTCGTTCCCGGTCTGGCGGGAGAATGCTTCGAAGTCCTTCACCGACCCCGGGTCGGTCGCGATGATGCGCAGAATCTCGCCGCTCGCCATCTTCGAGAGTGCCTTCTTCGCCCGGAGAATCGGCAGCGGGCAGTTGAGACCGCATGCATCGAGTTCCTGGTCATGGTCCGCCATCGAGAGATCCTCGTCGTGATCAGCAGGACGGAAGGAATTTCTATACGAAAACGCCGATTTCCACAATGTTCGATGCGTCCGATGCGGATGTCCGCCACGCCGGGCGACGGCCTCTTCCGCGCGGATTCGGAGACCATGCCAGCCAGGGACGACGGCGTTGCGGACGACGGCGCGGCAAGGATCCCACCGCAACGCAATCCGGCCGCCTCCGCGTTTCCGGGGGCCGGGACGTCGGCTCAGGCGTCTTCGCCGAGGGGCCGCGGCTCGCGGCGTTCGGTCAGAAGCCGCTCGGCTTGCGCTTCGCCGGCAGCGAAGATCATTCGCACCGTGGCAGGATCGTCGCGGTCGAGGACGCGTCGCATCTCCCTCACCGCAACGCGAGCCTCCCGGTAGCTCGGGAAGACACCCGCTTTCTCGGGCGCCCGGGGCCGTCGCAGCGTGTAGACGAAGTAAGGCATCCGGACCGCTCCCCGCTTGGGCGGGCCGCCGGGCGGGGACGTGTACAGGGCGTTCGTCAGGGCGCCAAGCGCCGATGGGCGGCGGGACCGCCGCCCATCGCAGCATCGGCCGGCGCCGTCAGCCTCCCGGAACGGTGGTGAGTCCCAGGATCTCCCAGTCCTGCATGCCCCCGCGGTACCACTTGATCTTGTGGGCGGGGTAGCCGAACTTCAGGAGGTTGGCGATGTTGTTCGGAGACTGCCCGCACCACATTCCATTGCAGAACATGACCGCGGTCCTGCTTCCCGAGAAGTCCATCAGCTCTTCGTTCGACTGGACGTTGAACACGCCTTCCATGATCTCGGCAATCGAGATCGGGTCGGCGCCCTTGGCCGGGTTGAGCTTCGTCCACGGAACGTTCATCGCGCTGGGTATCGTTCCCCTCTCCACCCAATCCGGGGTACGCGAGTCGACCAGCACGATGGTCTCGTCGCCGTCGCTCATGCGCTTCGCGTACTCGATGACCTCCGCCTCCCCGATGGTCTCGACTCCCGGGGCCAGCCTCGAAGGCTGAATGCAGAACGGGGGGCATTCGCGCGAGGTCTTCGCGAATGCGGGGTTCACGGTGTTCTTCGTGTCCTGGTTGCGCATGATGGTGATCTTCTGACCGCCGTGCATGACGTCCACGGACCCCAGACCCGCCGTGATCTGTACCGCCACGTCGTCCGCGGCCACGGGAGCCGCAAGAGTCGCCGCGATTGCTGCTGCGAACAGTGCCTTTGTCGTGCGCATCGTCATCTCCTCTCTTCAGTGTGTCGAACGCTCGTGACCCGTTTCAGGATCACCCTGGACCGGACCACCTCGCTCACTCACAGTCCGGCTCCTCGTCCTCCTCGAGCTCGTCCTTCTCAAGCCGGAGCTCGTCCTTCTCGAGCCGCTCTCCTTCTTCAGGCTGGTCGGTGGCCTGCTGATGGGATACGTCCGCATCGGCGCCGGGCGCCGGACAGCCGGTACCGGCACCAGCCGTGGATGTGAACGCCAGGAGCATCAGGGCGACGAACCACCGTCGAATGGAAGTCATCGACTGCCTCCTCGCTCGATCCGGACACCGGCCACGCAGGACCCCGGGCCTACCGGACGGGACCCGCACATCGTCCCGCGCAGGTGCAAGCCTGCCATGCAGTCTCGAATCCGGCAATCGGACCTCCGTTTCCGACACCTGTTCGGGACACCGGTTTCAGTGAGGCCGCACCAGTGTACGCCAGATCGGGCGCCATGACGGCATCCATCTCCATCCATCGACCATGCCCGCCAAGCGCGGGGATATCCGAAGATCCGCTGCGGTCGGGCGCTTCGTCGCCGGAGTCGGCGCGATGCTCCGAGGTGACGTCGCACGTCGGACGTCGGCGGGGGCAAGTGCGAGCGGGACTGGCCACAGTTGACCCGGCGGGATCGCCAACACTTGCTTGAGTACTGCCGGCTGCGGGTGAAGATCGAGGAATGGGCTCGCCAGATCGAAGCCGAAGGCGAGGTCGTCGAGACTCCGGCGGGCGGTGGATCGGGCCGGGCACGGTAGCGGGTCGATAGCTGGCGCGCGTCCGGGCGAAGGCGGCGGCAGGCGACGGACCGAGGCGGTAGCTCGTCGATACCGCGTTGAAGATGGCGCCGACGACGTGGCCGGGGTGGCTCCGTGCCCGGTGGCGAAGGCTTCCCATTTGCGCCAGCCGTTGCGGTAGCTCCTCCGGTCAAGCCCGCGAGGGAACTGCCTTCCATCCATCTCCGCCGGGATATCGACTTGCCGGTCCGATTCGGGGCACTTTGGACGCCTCTTGATCGAGCGCGATCCGGGCGTTCGAATGGGCGCCCGGTCACCGCATCCAGCGCGAGGCGAGCCCATCCATGGACTATCTGCCGATCTTTCTGACGCTCAGGGGCGAGCCCTGTCTGCTCGTCGGCGGCGCGCAGGCGGCAGAGCCCAAGGCGCGGCTCCTGCTGAGGGCCGGAGCCCGGCTCGTCGTGGTCGCAGCGACCCTGACCCCGGGGCTGCGCGAGCTGGCCGGCGAGCCCGCGGTCACGTGGCGCCGGCGGGCGTTTCGCGACGACGACCTCGACGGCATGCGGCTCGCGATCGTCGCGGCGGACGACGACGCGCTCGCCGGCACCGTCGCGAACGCCGCGCGGCGGCGGGGCATCCCGGTCAACGTCGTCGATCGGCGTTCATTGTGCTCGTTCATCCTGCCTTCGATTCTCGATCGCTCACCCCTGGTCGCGGCGGTCTCGACGGGCGGCGCCGCCCCCATCCTGGCCCGCATCCTGCGCGCGCGCCTGGAGACCCTCATCCCGGCCCGGTTCGGACGGCTCGCCCGGTTCATCGGCGAGGTCCGTCCCACCGTGCTGCGGCGGATCGCCGATCCCGCGCCACGGCGCCGATTCTTCGAGGGCGTCGTGGACGGCCCGATCGGAGAGCTGGTGCTCGCGGGACGCGAGGACGACGCCCACGCCGCTCTGGAGTCCGCGCTCGTCGAACCCCAAGGCTCCGCCACGTCCGGCGAGGTCTATCTGGTCGGCGCCGGGCCGGGAGATCCGGACCTGCTCACCTTCCGGGCGCTCCGGCTCATGCAGCAGGCGGACGTCGTCGTCTACGACCGTCTCGTGTCGAAGGCGGTGCTCGATCTGACGCGGCGCGACGCCGAGCGCATCTACGCGGGGAAGCAGCCCGGCTACCACGCGATCCCGCAGCACGAGATCAACGATCTCCTCGCCCGGCTCGCGCTGGGCGGAAAGCGGGTGCTGAGGCTGAAGGGTGGCGATCCGTTCATCTTCGGACGCGGCGGCGAGGAGATCGAGACACTCGCGGCGCTCGGGGTGCCCTTCCAGATCGTCCCCGGGATCACCGCCGCATCGGGATGTGCGGCCTATGCGGGGATCCCGCTGACCCATCGCGAGTACGCCCAGTCGTGCATCTTCGTCACCGGACGCCGGAAGATCGGCGAGGAGACGCTGGACTGGGACAGTCTCGTACGCCCGAACCAGACCGTCGTGATCTACATGGGGCTCGCCGGCCTCGACACGATATGCAACGGCCTGCTGCGCCACGGCCAGCCGCCGGATACCCCGGCGGCGCTCATCGAGCAGGGAAC
The DNA here is from genome assembly GCA_965204915.1 of Gammaproteobacteria bacterium. Taxonomy (GTDB): domain Bacteria; phylum Pseudomonadota; class Gammaproteobacteria; order HK1; family HK1; genus HK1. The sequence continues at coordinate 3,978,313 of OZ242023.1, forward strand.
CACCGCCGCGCAAGCCGTGCATACGGGCACGGTCGGCACCCTGGCGTCGATCATCGAAGGGATCCGCCCGCGGGCGCCGACGCTGGTCATCGTCGGCAAAGTGGTCCGCCTGCGGGAGAAGCTCGCGTGGTACCGCCCGCGCCGCGGCGGGGAATCGGCCTTCGTCTCCCGCGCCGCGGACTCCGGGCCGGGCCCCCGGTCCCGGCGTTGAAGGAGAGCGAGCCGGTCGACGTGAAGGGCGTCGTCGTTCCCGGGGTCGGGAACTCCGGTCTCAGCGCCGAAAGAGCCGCTCCTCGACCGCGACGACCGCCGCCTCGACCCTCGAACGCACCTGGAGCTTCCTCAGAATCGAGCGCACGTGGAGCTTCACCGTCCCGTCGGTAATACCGAGATCCCGGGCGATCTCCTTGTTGCTCTGCCCTTCGGCGAGATGACGGAGAATTTCGAACTCGCGCGGGGTGATCGACGAGAATCGAGCCGGCCGGCCGGATTCCACCTTCCCGCCCTTGACGACCTTCGCGAGCACGCTGGTCATCTCCGGCGCAACGACGGTCTCTCCATCGACGACGGCGGCGAGGGCGTCCACGAGGCGCTCCGGCTCCATGTCCTTGAGCAGATAGCCCCGCGCGCCGGAACGCAACGATGAGACGAGGTCGCGTTCGTCACTGCTGGTGGTCAGCATGACCACCGCGCAGCCGGGATCGAGCGCCACGATCCGTTCGAGCACGGACAGCCCGTCGAGCTCCGGCATGCGCAGGTCAAGGAGGACGACGTCGGGCTGCAGCCCGGCGACGAGCCGGCATCCCTCCTCACCGTCACCGACCGCCGCGCAGACCTCGATGCCCCGCCGCTCCAGCAGCTCGCTCAGCCCGCTACGGAACAGCATGTGGTCGTCGATGACCATCACCCGGAGCCGGTCGCGATCGGCGGACATGGCGCTATGGGAGTTCGTCCGGGATGAGGAGGAGCCGTCGGGGGCGGCCGGGAAATCGCGCGGCGACACCGCCCGGTCCCGACACCGCACGCCGTCTCCCGCCGAACGCGGTCGATGGGCGGGCGGCGGTGTGCGCATCCCGGCCCGGGCTCCGTGAACGGCACCGGACGATCCGGACGTCGTCCCCTGCCGGGTGCCGGGCGCGGTCAATGGACATGCGGCGGTGCGGTCGTTCCGGTGACGGTCCCGGAATGGACGCCGGATCCGGGAAACACCAGGCGCACGCGGGTTCCCTCGCCCGGCTCGCTCTCGACGTCGAGCGTGCCGCCGAGCCAGCGCGCCCGCTCGCGCATCACGGACAGGCCGATGTGCTCGCCGAGCGCACGGTCGCAAGGCGGCATCGAGAACCCCTCCCCGTCGTCCTCCACCAGCACCCGCACCGATCCGGCCTCGATACGAACCAGCACCCGAGCCAGATGCCCGCCGCTGTGGGCGCAGGCGTTCGCGAGCGCCTCGCCCACGATGCGCACGACGTGGAGCTGGGGGCCGGCCGGAAGCTGCGGCAGCTCGCCGTCGATCTGGAGGTGCACGGTCATGGCGCTCTGCGCGGTGTAGCGCGCGCTCATCTCTTCCAGGGCGGTGCGCAGGTCGCGCCCGTCGAGCGGCGCCCGGAATCCCGCGATCAGCTCGCGCAGCTCGACGTTGGCCAGTTCGAGCGTGGTGCGGATCCGTGCAAGCTCCGCGGGGACGCGGCCGGCGCCGGCTCCGGCCAGGGAATCGGCGAGCATGTCCGCCTGCAAGCGGAGGCTCGCCAGGGTCTGGGCCAGGGAATCGTGCAGCTCGTACGCGATCGCCGCACGTTCGCGGACGATCGACAACGTCTTCGATTCCTCGTCGGTCCGTGCCTTGGCGATGGACATGCCGAGATGGCGGCCGACGTTCAGCAGCAACCGGCGCCGCTCGCGCGATCCGAAGCGGCCGGGAGACTCGGTGAACAGACGGATGACCCCGAGCTCGACGCCCTTGTGCTCCAGAGGCACCGTCACCACACCGGCGTCCGCTTCATTCGATCCCGGCTCCCGAACGCCCACGCCGGCATCACCCTCTACGCCGTCATCACTCGATGCGGGGGGAGGGTCCGGGACGACGCCGGCCGGAGCCTCGTCCGACGCCGCCGGGGAGACCTCGGCGCCGGCACGAGCCGCTTCCGATCCGAGCGGCGGAGCTTCGATACCGGTGGGTCCCCCGGCGCCGGTCTCACCAAGCTGGAATCCATCGGGACACTCGCCGATCCGCGCCGCGACGGACGTATCTCCGGCCGCATCGCGCAGGCCGACCATCGCGCCGCGGGCCTCGACCATCTCCATCATCGATCGTGCCGAAACCCGCAGGATCTCGTCGACCGAGTCGAGCCGGTGGATCGACGCCGCGACCTCGTAGAGCAGCTCCAGTGATGCGTTCTTCTCGCGCAGCCGCTCGGTCTGGCGCCACACCACGTCGTCCATGTCGTTCGCGAGCCGTTCGAGCGCCTCGGACAGCCGGTTGATGTGGAACGCGAGCTTGCGGTAGGCGTCCTCCCCTTGCGCGGGCACCCGGGTGGAGAAGTCCCCGGCGCACATCCCCAGCGCCCAGGCATAGAGCTCGGACAACGGTTCGTGCAGGTCGCGGCGCACCTTGCGCATCGCTGCCAGTACCAGCCCCGCCGCCCCTGCGAGGGCGGCAAGGATCACCGCGAGCGCGGGGACGGCGCCCATGTCGCCCCGGTACCAGACCACCGCCGTGCCCGCGGCGACGATCAGCGTCGCGAGCAGGACCGACATCAGGGCATCGACGGTGCGCGGCCCACGCGCCGCATCGTCCCGCGCCCAATCGTCCGCGGGCATGGTGAACCGGCTGAGCACGGTGCGCGGCCCGTCGGGCAGGTCCGGGCGCTCGGCGGGATCCGGCCGTGGGTGGCTCATGTCGTGAGCCTGCCGCGGCCGATACGCGCACCCCCGGTCAGCTCCGGACATCCGGCCGGTGCGGCTTGCGGGGCGCTCATTCGACCGGTGGCCGGTGATGGGGATCGTTGGGGTTGAGGAAGATGAAGCGGTGGTCGCCGGGCTCCATCTCCACATAGTCGAGCACCGCTCCGTTGAGCAACGCCTTGTCGGCGGCGGCGATCACCACGTCGACGCCGTTGGTGCTGAGGAGCGTGTCGCCGGCGCCGACGTCGTCGAACCCCATCCGGTAGTCGATGCCGCCGTCGCCGCCGCGCGAGGCGGCGACCCGCAGCGCGAGCTCCTCGGTGTCGCCGGAGGCGGCGGATCGGCGGATCTGCTTCGCTGCGGCCCTGGTGACGGTGAACATGCGTGCGAGCCCTCCTGTTGACCCGCATTTCTCACCAGGGCACGAAGCGAGGGCGCAGAAGCGTGCGCACGGCGATTTCAGCCGCTACATGGAAAGGCCGAGACGGCCGCGGGTGAGCTGGAACTCGGTGACGCCTCGAGACCACAGCCTGGGCCGGTAGCGGCACGATGCCACGTCCGCGACGAGTGTGGCCAGCTCGCCGGCCACACCGGCGGGGTCCCGCTCCGGGGCGATCACGCGGTCGAGATCGCTTCCGTAGCGCTGCGCCACCGCGGCATCGGCGGTGATCTGCACCAGCGGAAACATGGGATGCCCCTGAAGCGGATTCCATCCGACGTGGCAGAGCATGATCTCGACCCCGGTCGCTCCGAGCCCGGTGAACGTCTCCACCGGATTCTCCGTGGGGGTCTCCATGACGTGGAATCCGGCCACCTCCGCGGGCCGGCCGAAGGCAAGCGACGCCGCGGGCACCCCTCCATTCGGGAACACGGTGTTCCGGAATCCGTCGTTGCCGAGCAACCCGGCGTTGCCGGGCACCACCACGGCCGCGCCCGCCGCGACGAGGCCCGTCGCAAGCCGGCCGAACGCTTCTCCGGCCACGTCGGGCAACGGGCCGTTCGCCACCAGGGCGACGCGGATCTCGTTCGCTCCGACCGTCCTTCTCTCCGCGCCGGCGCCCGCATCCGCCGGCGGATCCGTCCGGGCACCACCCGGCTGCCTCGCGGGCATCCGCGACGTCCGGACCGCCGCCATCGCCGCAAGCTGCCGGGCCACCTTGGCCCGCACGCTGGCGATGCCGCCGTCCATCTGCACGCTCGCCCATCCGAACCGGTCCGCCGCGAGGCCCCGCTCGGCGAGATGGCGGCGCACCGCGTCGTTGTGGGTCTGCTCGCAGCCGTGCTCCAGCAGGACGGCATGGCGCACGCATCGGTGCGCGAGGTGGCCCGCCAGGGTGTCGAGAAACAGGCCGGCCGCATTGTTCGACCCGCAACCCTCGGTGTGCACCAGCGCGACGAAGCGCGACACGTCGCTCCACGGCGGGGGGTTCGCGTCGAGATCCTCGGCGATGAGACGCGCGGCCTGGCCGGAGCAGAGGCTCGTCGGCATCACCAGGGCGATCCGGTCGAAGGCGACCCCCTCCCCGGCGGGCAGCGCATCGAAGGCCAGATCGAAGGGCGGCGCCGCGTGCACCGCCACCGGACGCCCGTCCGGGACGGGCCGCCGGCGCAACGCCTCCAATCCCTCCCTCCCGGTCCGCGGCCAGTCGCGCCAGACCGACACCTGGGCGTGCCCGGCCCGCTCGCCCTTGCTGCGCCGCCCGGAAGCGACGTCGAGCGCGAGCTCGAACGTCTCCGCTCCGAGCGCATCCATGGGCATGCCGTCGTTGTAGCGTCCCGCGTTCACGTCCATCTCGTCCGCGAGCATCTCGAAACGACCGGTGGTGGTGACGAACTTCAGGGTCGGTACGAAGGGGAAGTTCGTGATCGATCCGTTTCCGGTGATGAACAGGATGAGGTTCGAACCGGCCGCCACCTGCCCCGCGATGCTCTCCAGATCGTTGCCCGGGCTGTCCATGAAGTAGTAGCCGGGCAGGCGCATGGGCTGTCCGTAGTCGATGACGTAGTCGAGCCGGACGTCAGGGTCCTTCTTGCGTGCCGCACCGAGTGACTTGAGCGCAATGTTGTAGAGGCCCCGGAAATTGTTACCCCCGGACGGATTCCCTTCCGCGGTGGTCCCGTGGTTCGCCGCGTAGCGCTTGAAGCCCTCGATCTTCCCCAGAAACTTCCGGGCGGTGGCGAGATCGCGAACGTTCTCGAGCACATAGGGCTCGGCGCCGATCAGCTCGTCGGTCTCGGCCAGGTTGGCGGAACCGCCGTGGCGGATCACTTCCTTCGCGACCTGGCCGGCGAGGACGTTTCCGGAGACGCCGGAGAACGCATCGGAGCCCCCGCACTGGAGGGCGAGACGAAGCGCGCCGGCGGGCTCCCGGGTGCGGCGGGCGGCGGCGACCTCGGGCAGCCAACGTTCGACGAGGCCCGCCGCCCGCGCGACGGCCTCCTCGTATCCCTGCTCGATGCGGAAGAAGGCATGCGGCACGTGTCCGAGCGGGTAGCGGCGGCCCTCCATGAACCGTCTCAAGTCGGCGTTGCCGTAGGCCCCCGCGCCGTCGTCGGCCGCGAGCACCGCTCCGACGTTGGGATGCACCATGAACCCCGCGAGCACCCGCAGCACGTGGTCCAGATTGTTCGGCCGCCCGACCCCGCCGCCTTCGGTGTGGGTCACCGCGACAATGCCATCGAACCGGGGGCCATCGAACCGGGGACCATCGAATCGGCGGCCATCCGACCGGAGGCCGCCGGAACGGTGAAGGCCGTCGAACCCGGGGTCGTCCAGCCCGGATCCATCCGACCCGGGGGCTTCCAATCCGGGCCGGGCCAGTGCCGCGGCCCGCTCCGCGACCTGGCGAACGAAACCGTTGGCGCGGGACGTGGTGGCCAACACCACCACGAAGTTGCGGGTCCCCACCCCGCGCCCACCGGGGCGGCGGAAGCCGCGGAAGGTCGCCCCGGAGTCGGCGCGCTCGATCTGCCGGCCCGGCGTGAACGACGCTTCGTCCAGCGTGCAGGTTTCGACGGTGTCGAGGAAGTTCGCCGCCGCCGGAAGCTCGAAGTCGATGTCGCGTTCGGCCAGTGCGGCCAGTATCTTCCCGTTGCAGACGTACTCCCCGGGACCGAGGGCACGGGCCGCGATGCCGAATGGGAGTCCCCACGACGTGAGGTGCGCGCCTTGCGGAATCGGCGCGCGGACGAACCTGTGTCCTTCGAGGATGGTGTGGGGAAGGCGGAGCTCGTTCGTTCCGTCCGCGACCACGGTGCCCGCCTCCAGGCGGCGCGTCGCGATCGCGACGTTGTCTTCCGCCGCCGGGACGCGCGCCACCCGATCGAAGTCGAATCGGTCGTGCATCGGGTCCTTCCTCGTTCCGGGCTTGCCCGCGGTCCGGGTCTTCCTTTGCTCCGTTCGGCGCCGACGGCGCTGCTACCCCGATCGCTTGAACTTCCGGAAGCACCGCGGGGTGAACGGCGCGAGGCGGTTCGCTGCGCCCGATGAGACGGTCACCCCACCAACGGGGAGATCGCCACGGGAGTCCGCCCGGAGGTCGTGCGGGGTGATGAAGTTGCCGGGGAGCACCTCCTCCTCTCCTCCGATCCGGCACTGCACCGTCCGGGTCGTAGATGCCGACCCGCGCGATCGGGTCGTGTCCGTGCGGCGGAGCGGTCATGCGGCGCAGGCAGGCGATCCGGTCCGGCGCAGCCGGAACCACTACACCGAAAAACGAGCCGAGACGAGCTTCCGAGCCGCACCCGGCATTCGTCATTATAGACGTGCCGCGCGCCGGCGGCACAAGTGCCGGGCCGTGCTGAATTCATGGAATCCCGGTAGGCGTTCTCCGTCGATTACGAGCTCCTGCCAGATAAACTACCGCTCCGTGGCGTACGTTGATGGGTGTTGCAGGGCTCGAACCCGTGGCCCGATACTCCGGCGCGGCGTCACCGCGGGGCGGGAGAACGGTCGCTCCCTCGCATCTCCGGCCCACAAGCCTTCTGCCCACCGACCCCGAACAAGGAGGAAATCCGATGAAATCCCTGTGCACCGTCCTGCTCGGCCTGTTGCTGGCCTCCGCGTCCGCGCTTGCCGCGCCTTATCCCGAGCGCAACATCGTCTACCAGATCACCTTCTCCCCCGGCGGCGGATCGGACGTGAGGGCACGCCAGCAACAGCCGCACCTGGAGGCGGATCTCGGGGTGAAGATCCTGATCCAGTACAAGCCGGGGGGAGGCGGCTCGCTGGGCTGGGCGAACCTGGTCAAGCAGAAGGCGGACGGCTACTTCATCTCCGGGATCAACATCCCCCACATCATCCTCCAGCCCATGGCCCGCGAGAACGCGGGATACCGCACCGGGCAGCTCGTGCCGGTCGTCCTGTTCCAGCAGATCCCGTTCGGCCTGACGGTGCGCGACGACTCGCCCTTCGAGACGCTGGAGGATCTGGTCGAGCACGCGAAGAAGAACCCCGGCGCGGTCACCGTCGGCGGCTCGGGAAGCTGGGATGCGACGCACATCGCGCACCTGCAATTCGAGCGGCTGGCCGGCATCGAGATGACCTACGTGCCCCACAAGGGCGGCAAGCCGAAGCAGACCTCACTGCTGGGCGGGCACACGATGGCGAGCTGGTTCGGGCCGAACGAGTGGAAGCCGCACGGCGACAAGGTGCGCCCGCTCGCGGTCGCGACGAAGGAGCCCATCGCGGTCCGGCCGGATCTGCCGACCTTCAGGTCCAAAGGCTATGACCTCCTGTCCTCGGTGTACCACGGCGTCGGCGTCCCCGAGGGCACGCCGGCGGAGGTGGTCGCGAGGCTGGAGAGTGCGTTCCTGAAGATCGCGAACGACCCGCAGACCCACGAGGAGAAGCTCGCGGCCGGCATCATCCCGATCGCGATGCCTTCTTCCGAAGCCCAGGCGCTGATCGCGGATCGGATCGAGGCATGGAAGCCGATCGTGGACGAGTTCGCGAAGTAGCGCGTCCCCGAACCCGCCTTGCGCACGACATGGGTGAGATGCGGGGGAGATGAGCGGGGCATTGATCGAGGGCGCCCGCCACCTCCTCGACCTGGACAACGTCCTGCTGCTGGGGCTGGGCACGGCGCTGGGGATCGTCTTCGGCGCAGTGCCCGGCCTGACCGCCACCATGGGACTGGCCCTGCTGGTCCCGTTCACGTTCTCGATGGACCCGGCCAGCGGACTGCTGATGCTGGCCGGGATCTACGTGGGCGCGATGTACGGGGACGCGATCCCCGCGATCCTCATCAACACGCCGGGCACACCGGCCGCCATCGCCACCACCTTCGACGGCTTTCCCCTCTCCCGCAAGGGCATGGCGCAACACGCGCTGGTCACCGCCGCCTTCGCATCCTTCGTCGGCAGCGTGCTCGCCAACGTCGTCCTCGCCACGTCGGCGGAGCCCCTGGCGGAGATGTCGTTGAAGTTCGGGCCGCCCGAGTACTTCTGGCTCGGGATCTTCGGGCTCACGATCATCTCCGTGCTGTCGAGCGGCAACCTGCTCAAGGGCTTCATCGCCGCCGCGATCGGCCTGCTGTTCTCGAGCGTGGGCATGGCCACGCTCTCCGGCGACGTCCGTTTGACGTTCGGCTACCCGGAGCTTCAGGGGGGCATCGGGCTCGCCGGCGCGCTGATCGGCTTCTTCTGCCTGCCGGAAATCCTCTCCAACGTCATCGGCCGCCGCCGCGAGCACTACGCCGGGGCCGCGGTGCGTCCCAGCGTGTCGGTCATCGTCGAGACGATCTCGGATCTCGTGCGGCGGCCGGTGCTCATGGTGCGCTCGTCGCTCATCGGCCTGGTGGTGGGCGTGGCGCCCGGCGCCGGCGGCAACATCGCGAGCATGGTCTCGTACAGCGAGGCCACCCGCTGGGAGCGCGACGGCGACGAATTCGGGAGGGGGACCATTCGCGGCGTGGCGGCGTCGGAGGCGGCCAACAGCGCGATGGCCCCGGGCTCGCTGATTCCCCTGCTGACCCTGGGGATCCCCGGTTCGCCGCCGGCCGCCGTGATCCTGGGCGCGCTGATGCTGCACGGGATGCAGCCCGGCGTGGAGCTGTTCGCAGCGCATTCGAGCGTCGTCTACGCCTTCATCGCGGGGCTGGCGGTCGCCGCCTTCGCGGTCCTGCTCCTCGGCACGCTCGGTTCCTTCGTCTACGCGCGCATCGTCAACGTCCCGTCCCGGGCGCTGGCCCCCGCGATCCTGGTGCTGGCCGGGCTGGGCGCCTACGCCATCCGCAACAACATGCTCGACGTCTGGGTCATGCTGATGTTCGGCGTGATCGGATTCGTGCTGACCCGGCTGAACTACCATCCGGCGCCCCTGGTCCTCGGCTTCATCCTCGGTCCCTACATCGAGAACGGCATCGTGCAGTCGACGATGCTCGGCGGCGCATCGGGGAACGTGCTGGCCTACATGACGCTCCGCCCGATCAGCATCGTCCTGATCGTGCTGTGCGTGCTGTCCGCCTCATGGCCGCTGCTGAGCGCACTGGCCCGACGCCGCCGGCCGCCTCCCGAAGCGGCGCGCGTCCCCGATACCGGCGCCGACACGGGCCTCGCGATGCGGACCCGCGCCCCCGATGCCGGTGTCAATACGGACCTCGCGATCGGGTTCGCCACCATCGCGGTGGCGGCCGTCGCGTTCATGAGCACGCGGGAGCTCAGCCGGTTCGGGGGGCTGTTCGTGGAGCACTGCGTGGCCGCGCTTGCGATCCTGGGCTTGGCGACGATCCTCAAGGGGTTCGTCCGGCCGGAATGCCGCCCCTTCTTCGAGTCGCCGGCCGAGCGCCGGCGCGTGACGGCGGGCGTCGGGCTTCTCGCCGCCTACCTGTTCCTGCTGCCGTATCTCGGATTCCTGATCGCCAGCATCGGCTTCTACTTCGCCATGCAGCGATCGTTGGGGTCGGGAACGCCCGGGGTCCGTTCCCTGGCGCTCGCCGCGCTCACCTCGATCGGGGTGAGCGGAACCCTGTACGCGCTGTTCCACTACGTCCTCCTGGTGCCGCTGCCGGCCGGCGCGTGGGGCATCTGAACGTTGCCTTCATGGAACGGAACAGGTTGCACGACGGAAAGGCGCCGCCACCGGCCGGCGTGAACGGAAGCGGGCGGTCATCCCCGTGGAAGCGGGGAGCCACGTCCGTCAAGGGAGTCTTCGATGCAACAGCAATTCCCGCCAAGCCCGAAAACGTCCATCGAATCGCCGCAACCAGACGCTCAGACGGTAGAATAGGCCGCGAAATCCCGGTTACATCTCAAGTTTCGGGATTCGCTGACCGAAATGGATTCCCGCTTTCGCGGGAATGACGGCCAGTGTAAAAGTAACGTGTCTCGCTGAAATGACGTCATTCCCGCGAAAGCGGGAATCCATCGCCTGATTCAAGGTATGTTGAATCCCGAAACTTGAGTTACATGACCGTGTCCGGAGCATATCAGCGGGAATTGCCGTCGATGCAACCGGAGCCTGAGCGAACCGGCCCCGCGGCCCGCCGCGACACGATACGCGGCATCCTGTTCGACAAGGACGGCACGCTGCTCGATTTCGACGCGACCTGGCGGCCCGCCTACCACCGGGGCGCCGAGGCGGTGGCGGGCCTCGCCGGCGGCAGGGTCCGGGCAGAGGCGCTGCTCGCGGCCGGCGGCTTCGATGCGGCCACCGGCCGGTGCGCGCCCCTTTCGGTGCTCGCGGCCGGCACGAACCGGGAGATCGCCGAGGTGTGGGCGCGGGTCGGCGCGCTCGACGTGGACGTCGTTGCGCGGGTGGTCGAGCGGGCGTTCCTCGACGCGGCGGGCCGCGACGCCGCGCCGGTCACGGACCTCGATGCGTTCTTCGCGGCTCTGGCCGCCCGCGGCTTCGTGCTCGGGGTCGCGACCATGGACGGCGAGGCGGCGGCGCGCGCCGCCCTCGACCGGCTCGGCGCGGGCCGGCATCTCGCGTTCCTGTGCGGCGGCGACAGCGGGTGGGGAACGAAGCCGGGACCGGGGATGGTCCATGCGTTTCTCGCCGCGGCGGGTCTGCGGGCCGACGAGGTCATGGTCGTCGGCGACACTCCCCACGACATGGAGATGGGCCGCGCGGCCGGCGTCGCGTGCCGCGTCGCGGTCCTCACCGGCGCCGGTACGCGCGCCGCGCTCGAACCGCTCGCCGATCAGGTCCTCGCGAGCATCGAAGCGCTTGACGACGTGTTGCCGCCGGCGCCGCCGGGCGCGCGGGATCGCTCCGGGTGACGAGGGTGCGGGGAACCGCATCGGATGAAGACGACCCGGGCGGCTCGGGAACGCCGGACGCGATCGACTCGAAACGGACGGCGGCCCATAGAGGGCGGGCGGACACGTCGGCTGCCACGGGTCCGGTCCGCCATACGTAACGACACGATTCCGTTGAATACGGCATCGTTCATCGTCTTCATCCTTCCTTGTCGTGTCCGGGGTGGGCGACGGGGCGCAGGGCGGATCCGATGGCGCTCGTCGGGCCTGCCCCGTACCGGAGCCGGCTCTCGCGACCGGGCCGGCGCCGCAGGAAGCATCGTATTTCCAGAGGAGCGGTCCTGAAGCCGGCATCCCCGCCCTGCCACCGTGATAGTCTCCCGCCGATATGGTGCGGTGGGTCGCTTCACCTCCGGTCCCCTGCCGGACAGGATTTGACCGGGATTTGATTGCAGGGTCGGATCGACCCGTCCCCAGGGCTTGCGGCAGGAGAAAATCCTTTCTCACACAACGGGTTACCATCGGGACAAGGATTTGATCGGGAATTGATTTCCGCTCCTCGAAGGGATTTGACCGGGATTTGATTGCAAGGCCGGATCGACCCGTCCCCAAGGCTTGCGGCAGGAGAAAATCCTTTCTCACACAACGGGTTATCATCGAGACAAGGATTTGACCGGGTATTGATCGCCGCCCGGACGCCGACTGGAAGCGGGATGGATACATGACAGGCGCGACGGACGCACGCCTTCTGGCCCTGATCGACGATCTGCGTGCCCTTCCGGCCGAAACGGCGTGGCTGGAATTCAAGGAGAACAACACCGACCCGCGCGTGATCGGGCGGTTGATCTCCGCCGTGTCGAACGCGGCACGGCTCGAAGACAGGGACTTCGGCTATGTCGTCTGGGGTGTCCGGGACGCCGGCCACGCCGTGGCCGGAACCCGGTTCGAGCCCTCGTCCACGAAACACCGGGGGCAGCCTCTCGAATTCCGGCTGTCGCAAATGCTGCGGCCCGACATCGCCTTTTCTTTCCGGCCGGTTCGGCATCCCGACGGGCGGCTGGTCCTGTTGGAAGTTCCGGCCGCGACGACCGCGCCGGTCGAGTTCGACAGGACGGCGTACGTTCGTATCGGCAGCGCGACGCCACGCCTGGCCGACCACCCGGAACGGCAGCGGGCGCTGTGGGGCAAGCTCCGACCCTACCTCTGGGAGGCGGGCATCGCCCGGCAATTCGTCAAGGGCGACGAAGTCCTCGATCTGCTGGACCATCCAGGCTATTTCGGCTTGGTCGGCAGGCCGATGCCCGAGGGTCCCGAATCCATCCTGGCGGACCTCGAAGGTGACCGGCTGATCTCGCGCGACGTGGGCGGGAAATGGAACATCCTCAACCTGGGCGCGATCCTGTTCGCCAACGACCTCGGCGCATTCGAATCGGGACTGGCACGCAAGGCCATCCGCTTCGTCGTGTACGACGGCGACGGGCGTGCGGCGACCGTGACGCACCGGATGGACTTCCCGACCGGCTATGCGAGCGGTTTCGCCGGGTTCAACGCCCACGTCAACACGCTGGTTCCTGTACCCGAGGACGGCAGCGCCGCCGTCCGGGGAGCGTCCCCTCTGTTTCCGCCGGTCGCCGTCCGCGAATTGACGGCCAACGCCCTGATCCACCAGGACATGACGATGACCGGGGCCGGGCCGACGGTGGAGCTGTTCAGGAACCGGATCGAGATCACCAATCCCGGCACCCCGCTGGTGGAGCCGGAGCGGTTCATCGATTATCCACCCCGGTCGCGCAACGAGGCGCTGGCGTCCCTGATGCGGCGCATGGGGCTGTGCGAGGAGCAGGGGACGGGCATCGACAAGGTCGTGGACGCGGTGGAGGAGGCGCAGCTTCCGCCGCCCGAATTTCGCGCCGAGACGGACGCGACGCGGGTGATCCTGTTCGGTCCGCGCCGCTTCGCCGGCATGACGGCAGAGGAGCGGTTGCGCGCCTGCTACCAGCACGCCGTGCTGCGTTACCTGAACGAAGGCCGTTTCACGAACGCCACCCTGCGCGACCGGCTCGGCGTGGACCGCCGGAACGCCGCCCAGATTTCCGGAGTGATCCGGCAAGCCCTGCGCAAGGGCTCGATCCGTCCAGCCGACTCCACGCGCCCGAGGTCCGGCTACGTGCCGTTCTGGGCATGAGCCTGGATTCGGAGCCCGAGCGGACCGGCCCCGGCCCCGCGGCCCGCCGCGACACGATACGCGGCATCCTGCTCGACAAGGACGGCTCGGGAACGCCGGGCGCGAACGACTCGAAACGCATGGCGCGGCCCGCGGAAGGCGGGCGGATGTATCGGAGGAAAGCAGGAATGGCGCGACGTGGCGGGGAAGCCGGAAGAAGCCGTGCGCCAGCACTTCATCCGCCACCTCCTGCGACCACTACGGCTACACGCTCGACCAGATGGGCCCAGGAGCGGCGCACCACCCACGACCACCGGAGCCCGCGCGCCGATGTCGTGATCTGAGAAACGCCCAAGGCCAGGGCCGCGAACCGGATGCCGGTGCTCGTGGTCGAGTGCAAGGCCGAGAACGTCGACGTCGATATCCGGGATTACTACCAGGGCGAGAGCTACACCCGCGGCGGGCTCGGGCGGCTTCCTCATTCGCGCCTTCGAGCACGTCGCGGCCCCCGATTCGTGATTTGCGATGGTTCGCCGGGTGCGGCTTTGACCGTGCACAAGGCGGGGGCTATGGTGCGCCCATGACGAAACGCAAGCTGCCCATCGGTATCCAGACCTTCCGCACCATCCGCGAGGAGGGCTGGTACTACGTGGACAAGACCGCCTACGCCCATCGGCTGGTGGACGGGGGCACCCACTACTTCCTGTCCCGCCCGCGGCGCTTCGGCAAGAGCCTGTTCGTGGACACGCTCAAGGAGCTGTTCGAGGGCAACGAGCCGTTGTTCGAGGGATTGGACATCCATGATCGCTGGGACTGGTCGGTACGCCATCCGGTCGTACGGCTCGACTTCAGCACCGGCGACTTCAACGACCCGGACTACCTCCGCGAAGACGTGGCGGCGCAGCTCGATGCCGCCGAAGAAGGCGCCGGCATCGAGTCCCGCTACTCCAGCGGCCCGGCCCGTTTCCGCCGTCTGCTCGCCGCGCTGCATGAGCGTACCGGGCAGCGGGTGGCGGTGCTGGTCGACGAATACGATCGGCCCATCCTGGACGCGCTGGGGAAGCCGGAGTTGGCCCGCGCCAACCGCGACGCCCTGCGCGGGCTCTATTCGGCCATCAAGGCCAGCGACGCGCACGTCAAATTCACCTTCCTCACGGGCGTGAGCAAATTCTCCAAGGTCGGCATCTTCTCCGGCCTGAACAACCTTCTCGACATCACCCTGGACCCGGTGTACTCCGCCATCTGTGGCTACACGGAACGGGACCTGGACACCGTGTTCGCGCCGGAGCTGCCGGGCCTGGACCGCGACCGGATCCGCCGCTGGTACAACGGCTATGGCTGGCTCGGTGAGGAGAAGGTCTACAACCCCTTCGACATCCTGCTGCTGTTCCGGTCGCGCCGGTTCAAGGCGCACTGGTTCGAGACCGGAACGCCGAGGTTCCTCATCGACACCCTGCTCCGGCGCGGCGTCGCCTCCCCGGAGCTGGACGGCATGAGCGGCACCGACGAGCTGCTGTCCGCCTTCGACGTGGACGAGATGGCCACCGAGGCGCTGCTGTTCCAGACCGGCTACCTGACCATCGCGGGCGAAGAGGACTGCGACGGGGAGACCGTCTACCGGCTGGAGTATCCGAACCGCGAGGTGCGCCAGAGCCTCAACGGCAGCCTGCTGCGGGCCATGACCCCGGACGCTCTGCACCGGGCAAAGGTCCCCGTTCGCCTGCGCCAGCTCCTGCGGGAGAACGATTTCGAGGGGCTGGAAGCCCTGTTCCGGTCGTTCTTCGCCGGCATTCCCTACCAGTGGTACACGAAGAACGACATCGCCCGCTACGAGGGATACTACGCGAGCGTGTTCTACTCCTGGTTCGCGTCCGCGGGACTGGACGTGCGGGTGGAAGAGAGCACCAACCGGGGTCGTCTGGACATGGCGGTGCTATTCAACGGGCAGGTCTACCTGTTCGAGTTCAAGACGGTGGGGAAGGCGCCGGAGGGGGCGGCGCTGGCGCAGATCAAGGAGAAGGGCTACGCGGACAAGTACCGCCATCTGGGGCAGCCGATCCACCTGGTCGGGGTGGAGTTCAGCCGCAAGGAGCGCAACGTCGCCGCGTTCGCGGTGGAGCGCGCCTGAGCCGGGCGGCCAAGGCCGTGGCGAAAAACGCTGGAGTGCCTTCATTGGCCGATCTTCCGACGATCGCGTTTCTCCGGCTTCTGCAGCGGTTTTTCGACGAAGACGGGCATCCTGTGCCTTTCCGGTTGCGCGACAAGCGGAATACCCAGGACGATCCTTTCGACGAGTTTCTCGCAGAAGACGTCCTCTCGGATCTCGAAGACATCTCCTGTATCAGAGCCCCGGGACCTCTGATCACGCCGGACATGGTGCTCCACAGATCCAGGGGGAAAATCGACTGCGCCGACGACCCGAGGCAGATGGCAGGCATCGAGGTCAAGAAGCTTGAGCGAACGGCCCAAGGGGGCGTTGCACGCGCGTCGGGGTTGGATTTCAATACGACTCCTCCATGCGGGAGAATCCGTGTCTACGACGCGGCGGCGGCTCCGCTCGACATCCGCGGGTTTTATCTGTTCGTTTGCCTCGAGCCGCTACCTCGGATCTCGGATCGCGTCGTCCTCTCGGCATTCGCTCTCGTCGACGGCAACGTCCTGAACGAAGATTTCGAGCTGTACTTGAGCATTACGGGCGAGCGCACGAAACGAATCGGACTCGGCACGTTCTCGGATGGGGCCGACCGCGCCCGCCCCATGCTGATCTTCGCCAATCCTCTCGGCGTACCCCAGCTCGATCGAGCCGCGACCCTGATCCATGCGGACGATGCCTTGTCCGAATCGTTTCGTGATCTCACACCGGTGTTCACCCTCAAGCGCTCCGTCTCCAACGGCGAGGCTCGCGTATTCTCTTGTTATCGCGACCGCCGGGACGCGCCGGACGACGATCCGTTGCGAGAGTTGGCAGACCCTTTTCCAACGCCGGCCCGCGACACGCGGACCCGGCCTCGGGGCCGCTTCACCCTCCCGTTCACGCTGTAGTTCCTCGGTGATCGAATCTCTCGCAAAACGCTGAAGCCGTTTCGTGAACGGACCCCTGGCTCCGGCTACCCCGGGTCAGGAGAGGCATCCAGCATCGAAAGTTGCTCCGGTCCTGGCCCCGGCGCTGTCCGGCGGGACGGAGATTGGATCGTTTGCGCCCGCCATACGTCGTCGATCAGCCGATCCATCTTCGGCAGCAGCGATTCCAGACTACGACGAGCTTCGCAAGCGTCCCTGCCCGGACTCGATTCGACCAGCAACTGGCTCGATAGAACGACCCGCACATCGTTCCGCGACAGCTTTCGTCCAAGCGCGTTGAAGCGCTGAACCCGATCGATACCAATCCCGACCGCCGCATCGAACGCGGCCTCGCCGGCTTTGCGTTCTCGCAAGTCCGCTTCCCGCTTTCGACAGACGATCAGTACGTCGATGTCGATGGGCTGTCTCGCCTGATTCTTCGGCGCCGCTACCGACATCTCCGACTTGACGGGATGGGATTGGACGATCGAGAACCCCGCGCCCAGCACGGCGTCGGAGACGGCGATCCAGCCGCTCTCTCTCGAATGGTGGTAGCTGAACACGAGCAGGCCCTGATCGCGGAGCACTCGATTGCATTCCAGGAAGACCCCCCGGAGCTTCCCGGCGAAGCGCTCCGCGTCGGTGTCCTGCACTTCCTCGGGGCGTCTGGTGGTGCTGCGCCGCCGGGTCCCCTTGGGAAAATGGAGCTGCTGCCAGGCAAAGAAGAAATCCGCCAGTTCGGAATAGTGGACGTTGTCGAAGAACGGGGGATCGGTCATCACGAGATCGACGCTCTTGTCGGGGAGGTCCGTGTTCGCCGAATCACCGCAAGACAGGCAGGTCGCCCCCGGCTTCAGCCCTCGCTTCGGGTACCTGTTCAAGATCGGCCCGCCCATGGGTGGGCTCGCACCGAAGACCTTCCGGCCCGACTTCCGCTTTCCCTTGTACTCCACCGCGAGCTCGAAGGGCGCCTCCCGGTAGTCCAGCGCCCGCATGAGCCGGCTCTTGTACAGGGTCGAGAAGGCGCCGGAGCTCTTCGGCGTGCCCCACGGGTTCGCTTCGATGGGCATCCTCTCCGGCTTCAGGATGTGGTGGGAGAACATGTGGCGCACGGCGCCCGTCCCTTCACCCTTGTAGGAAGCGAACATGTTGTTGAATTCGAGCACGCCGGAGAACAGCAGCGACAGCGCGTCGCGGGCTCCCCCTTCGGGGAGGTCCCGGATCGAGGATGCGAGGATCGTGAGGGCGAGAAGCTGGCGTTCGTTGAACAGCTCGTGCCAGAAACGATACCCGTAGTTGAGGATCTGCCGGGTGTTGTATCCGTCTTCTATCGGCACGGCGGGAATCGCCGGAGCCATTGTCCCGAGGCGCTCGCGCGCCGCCTCGAAGGCGCGCAGATCCTCGCCGGTCGCCGGCAGATACTCCTTGGCACCGTCGGCGCGAAGGACGAGCTTGGCGTACATCCGGTGGCCGGGAGGCCCGCCGGCGGCCGCGGCCGTTCTCGCGATCGGAAACTCATGTGCGCAACGGCGGCATACGGCCGTCGTGCGCCGCGCGGACCCGGCCCGCGGGTCGAACTTCGCGCCGCATGGACAGGCGACGGATCTCGCATCGTAGCGGCACGACGACACGGCGCCGCAGTCCGGACACACCACCATCGCTTCCGGATGGCGGGCCTTGTCGGCATGGGATGCGAAGACGTAGTTGGGGAAGAGGTCGACGCGATCTCCGCAACGGGGGCATGGCAGGACCTTCACCCAGAAGAAGTAGAGGACCCGGCACGGCTCTCCTGTCCCGTCGGTGGACCGGTACAGGCGTTGAATCTCATGGCCGGCGTTTGCCTCGATGCGTTTGAAATGGGCGTGAACTTCGGCGCGGTCGATCGGGCCGAGAGCAACCCGGACCGTTCGGTACGCAACGGGATTGATGTCGCGGCCGATGACTGTGCAGCCGAGCTTCTGCGCTTCGCCCACCGTGGTGCCGCTGCCCATGAACGGGTCGAAGACCACGAATCCGGGCAAGCGCAAAGGCTCGTAGAAGAGATCCATCACCGACGACCCCTTGGGAGCCGCGGCGGCGATGATCGCGGCCCGAAACACCGAGCCCAGCCGTTGCGCCCACCACTTGTGCATGTGGTACACGGGCCGGTACACCTCCTTCCTCCAGCTCTCGACCTCCGCGACCTCGCTGATCTGCTCGAACGGAAATCCGTCTTCCATCGCGCGACGGCCTTGCCGGGCGAGCAACGGCTCGCCGTAGGGAGCGCCCGGCTCCGCGACACACATTTCGGCCATCGTCCTCAAGGCCGTCGCGGCCCGGTGCGGCTGGCGCGCGACCAATTCTCGAAGACGCTCCGGCAGCCGGCCGGAAAGAAGCAGAAGTTCGTCCTCGTTCCGGCCAAGGGCCGTTGCCAGCTTCCTCAGCATCTGCTCCGAAGGTCGAACCCGTCCGCTCTCGATGCGCGAAAGGTATGCGGCGTCTACGCCGAGTTGCTGCGCCAGGGAGCGCAACGACAGACCGAGCGCGGATCGGGATTGACGGATGAACGAGCCTGTCTCCATGGAGAAGGATTCTGGCTTTTGTTGACTGTTTGGTCAACAATTCCTGGAACCCGGCCCGGACGCTCCGTATGGCAAGCTATCGACAGGTTGCCATCGTGCTTTGGTGACCTGCGACTTGGAATGGTGATGTTGGGACAGGTTCTCGAAACGCATGATGTGGCCCGTGGAAAGCGGGCGTATGCACCGGAGGAAAGCAGGAATGGCGAAGAGCACGGGGAAGAACACAGGGAAGAACACGGGCAGGAGGCCCAAGGCGGCGCCCAAACCCAAGACCGCGCCCAAGTCCGGGGCGGCACCCAAACCCGAGGCCGCGCCCGAGACACCGTTTCCGGCGACGCCCGACACCCTGCACCGGAAAGGGGATCGGCTCTGGATCCCCCTCCGCCAGGAATGGCGCGACGTGGCGGGGAAGCCGGAAGAGACCGTGCGCCAGCACTTCATCCGCCACCTCTGCGACCACTACGGCTACACCCTCGACCAGATGGCCCAGGAGCGGCGCACCACCCACGGCCACCGGAGCCCGCGCGCCGACGTCGTGATCTGGGAATCGCCGAAGGCCAAGGCCGCGAACCGGACGCCGGTGCTCGTCGTCGAGTGCAAGGCCGAGAACGTCGACGTCGACATCCGGGATTACTACCAGGGCGAGAGTTACACCCGCGCGGCCGGCGGCGAGTTCTTCATCGCCCACAACGCCCGCCATACCGCCGTCTTCCGGCTCATCCCCGGCGTGCCGGGCGAGTTCGTGCAGATCAACGAGATCCCGAAGGCGGCGGACTGGGGCGACGCCAAACGGATCGAGGAGATCAGGAGCAAGCTCCGCGCCTTCAACCGGCGGGAGTTCCAGGACCTCCTGTTCCGGTGCCACTCGATCCTGCGCGACGTGCACAAGATGGACCCCGGACGCGCGTTCGACACGATCTCGAAGATCCTGTTCGTGAAGATGTACGTCGAACGCTCGGGCCTGCACGGCACCTTCACCGCCGACTTCCTCGACCGCCGCGCCTCCACGCGCCTGCCGAGCGATCCGCTGGTCCACGATGACCTGTTTGATCGGACGAAGGACTACTACCGGGCCGACGACCTCTTCACCGGCGCCGACCGCCTCGACATCTCCGAAGAGACCTTCCGCCGCATCGTGAAGGAGCTCGAGCGCTTCGATCTCTCGAAGACCGGGGACGACGTCAAGGGGCTCGCCTTCGAGAAGTTCCTCGGCAGCACGTTCCGGGGCGAGCTCGGCCAGTTCTTCACGCCCCGCCCGGTGGTGGACTTCATGGTGAACCTGCTCGACCCGCGGGAGGGCGAGCTGATCTGCGACCCCGCGGCGGGCTCGGGCGGCTTCCTCATCCGCGCGTTCGAGCACGTCCGGGCGCGGGTCGCCGCCGCCGTCCAGGCCGAGAAGGACCGGGCGCGGGCGGAGATCGAAGCGAAGGGCCTTGCCCCCGAGGAGGAAGAGTCCCGGATCGACGCCGCCTTCGCCGCGCTCAACCGGGAGCTTCTTGCCTCGAACGATCACAACCTGCCGGCCGATACCCGCGTCGGCCGGCTGGCATGGCGCTGCATCTTCGGCTGCGACGCCGAGCCGCGCGCCGCGCGCACCGCCAAGATGAACATGATCATGCACGGCGACGGCCACGGCGGCATCCACTACCACGACGGTCTGGTCGACATCAACGGCATCTTCCCGAGCCGGTTCGACGTGGTCGTCACCAATCCGCCCTTCGGCTCGAACGTGGGGAGCGACCAGAAGATCGGCGGGAGCGGCGAGACGCGCATCCACGAGGACGAGGCATACCTCTACCGGTGCCGGGCGCGCTACGGCGAAGCCTGGGAGCGGAGCTACCGGCGCATGAAGGACGCGACCGGGACGAACATCCTCGACCTCTTCGAGATCGGCCGGGGCAAGGCGAACCGCGCCACCGAGATCATCTTCGTCGAGCGATGCCTGGGCCTGCTCAAGCCGGGGGGCCGGATGGGCATCGTCCTGCCCGACGGCAACCTCAACAACCCGTCGCTCGACTGGCTCCGCCGCTGGTGCGAAGGCAAGGCGCGCATCCTGGCCGTCGTCAGCCTGCCCGAGGAGACGTTCCGTTCCGCCGACGCGACGGTGAAGGCGTCGCTGGTCTTCCTCCGCCGCTTCACCGGCGATGACGAGAGGGCATGGGAGGCCGCCTGGACCGCGGCGCACGCCGGGCACGACGCCGCCTTCGACGCCCGGCGCGATGCCCTCTGCACCGATTTCGGGCGGCGGATCGTGACCGGGGAGAGCGAGGCAGCCGGGAAGATCGTGGACGAGCTGGCCATGCTCGGGGTCGCGCGCACCGCGCCGGCGTGGAGCGCCGGGCCGCCGCCCGGTTATCCGCGCGGCATCGGCCCGACCCGGCTGGCGAAGTCCCGCTGGAAGGGGGTGGCGAGCTCGGCGAGCGACAAGGAGCGCGCCGCCCGGCTCAAGCGCGAGTACGCGGCCGTCTTCAAGGGCGACGAGGACGCGAGGGCGCGTGCCGATGCGCTCTTCCGCGAGCTGCGGGCGGCCTTGCGCTCCGTGGACGAGGCGCACGACGCCGCGCTGTGGGCCACGGTGCGGGAGGCGTTCGACTATCCCGTCTTCGTTGCCGCGCCCGAGGCCGTCGGCATCACCTCGACCGGCGAGACGGGCGAGAACGTGCCGGACGACCTGCCGGGGACCCTCGACGCCTGGCGTGCCTTCGAGTCGTGGGTCGAAGCAGGCGCCAAGCCGGAGGACGCCCCGGATTTTCGCCTGCCCTCCGCTGCCTGATCCGGCGGTGGAGGGCGCTCGACTCCTGGATCGCCGCCGAAGCCGTCGAGGGCCGGCATTCGCGCTTCCCGTTGACGCCGCTTCGCGAGCTCGTATCGCTGCGGCGGGAGGCGGTCACGGTCACCGATACGTTCGGCGACTGGACGCCGATCACCGTTCATCTGGACGGGGAGATCTCGGCGCGCGAGAGGACCGTTCCTTACAAGGGCGGCATGTTCGCCGCCTGGCCCGGCGATGTCGTCTTTTCCAGGATCGACGCGCGCAACGGAGCGATCGGCGTCCTTCAGGAGAACATTGCCAAGGCGGTCGTCACGACGGAGTTTCCCGTCTTCGTTCCGGCTCCCGATCGCCTCGACGGCGGGTTCGTCAAGCTGGTGCTGAGAACCGGCAACTTCCTCGCCGCGCTCCGGACGAAGGCGAGCGGTACGAGCGGGCGCAAGCGGATCACCCCCGATGCGTTTGCCGATCTCCGCATCCCCCTTCCACCGCTGGACGAGCAGCGGGCCATCGTCGCCGCCCACCGCGCGGCGCTCGACCGCGCGGCCGACCTGGAGCGCGAAGCCGACGAGGCGGAGGCACGGGCGATGGAGGCGTTCGAGACGGCGCTCGGCTTCGGCCCGCCCGCGCCGCTGCCCGAGCGCCCCGTCTTCATCGCCTCCTTCAAGGACCTCGACCGCTGGAGCCACGAGGGGATCCTTCGCCGGATCGCCGGGGGCGACACGGCGAAGACATCGCCTTATCCGACCGTCCAGCTCCGTGACGTGATCGCCGACCTTGAAAATGGATGGAGCCCGAAATGCCACGACCGTCCCGCCGAGCCGGACGAATGGGGCGTGCTGAAAGTCAGTGCGGCCTCATCGGGAGGCTACCGGGAAGTCGAGAACAAGGCGCTTCCAGGCAAACAGAAGCCGAAGGAGCATCTTGAGGTCCAAGCAGGAGAAATACTGATCACCCGGGCGAGCGGAGTCGCGCATCTTGTTGGAGCCGCTGCATTCGTCGAAAAGACACGTGAAAAGCTCATGATATGCGACAAGATTTTCAGAGTTGTAAAACCCGACGAAACGAGAGTTGACAGTCGCTTCATCGTTCATGTTCTCGGCATCCATTCTGTTCGGGCACAGATTGAACGCGAGTTCTCAACCAGATCCGGAATGATGAAAAACGTCTCCAAGCCCATTCTGATGAGTCTCACTTTTCCCCTTCCACCGAAGCCCGAGCAAGTCGTCAGGGCCAAGGCGCTGACCGACGCTCGCGCGAAAGCCGCCGACTTCCGCGAGAAGGCACGGAAGGAACGCGCCAAGGCGTGGGCAGATTTCGAGACCGCCGTCTACGCGGCGGAGGGTGACGCCGAAGCTATCCAAAAAAATCTAATTCGGATTCCATGATGTTTAGGTTTGTCCGTTATCCCATGCAAGGAATTGGAATGTTTCATCGCTGACTTTATCTATGATCCGGTGTAGCCAAATGCAAGGAAAATATGTGCTACGCGGATTGTACCGTGGCTTGGCGCAAGGTCGGCATTCTTTTTATGTTCAGTATCAAAATCTGCTTCAGGAAAAAGTTGCGAAGGTTGAAAGAAAAAATGATCATCTGATGCACGCTTGAGTCGTAGAGAAGTGATGATTTCTGCCTTTGCAAGCGCGCAACGCAACGGCGGTACTATTCGATCTTCTGAGTCCGTAAGGATACCAACCATCACGGCGACCGGTTGACCTCGACCATATATCCCAGTAACGAAACGACCAAGACCGTCCTCACCCAGATACTGATTCCGAGATCGCGTCGAGCGGCTGAGTTTCTTAAATTCGAAGACGAGCTGCATACTCATTTCATCGTTGTTCCAACCATAAACAATATCCGTGCGACGCTCTTCGAGCAATTCCCCTGTATGAAAGTCCATTTCGTTTTGCACCGCTTCTGTCGCCCACATACCCAAGAGCCCATAGTCTCGCGATGTTACATGTTCGATATGGGTTTTCAACGCACGGGTCAGATGTGGTTCTCGAATTCCGGGATGAAAATGCGGCCGCCTCACAGCGGACAAAACACGCCAACTCTCGCACAGAGCCTCTACTGCTTTTGATGCAGGACGGATCGGGAAAGCAGTCGACCAAGTATCCATCTCCGTCACGCAACCTCCGAGTTGTTTGCAAATTTTTGTCTCGCCTGGACCGTACGGACAATGTGCTCAGCGTCCCTCCATGCCTGTCGCATGGTCCAATTTCGTCGTGTCAAGAGACGAGCGAGATAGAGCATACCATTCGTCCAGATATGGGTATCCGGGATCAGCCGAAACATATCATCCGAAAGGATGTTCATCAAACCTAATCGTCTAAGTTCAGAAAGAGTAGCGCGAACTACCTGATTATCGATCCGAGTGACGGCTGTCGCAGGAGCAGTGTCTCCCGACGTGTACTCGATCCGAACCACACCAACAGAACCAGGACGATGGATGTCACCTGTCTCTACCGAGACATGAAAGCATCCATTACCA
Organism: Gammaproteobacteria bacterium; assembly: GCA_965204915.1. Classification (GTDB taxonomy): domain Bacteria; phylum Pseudomonadota; class Gammaproteobacteria; order HK1; family HK1; genus HK1. The sequence goes on from OZ242023.1 coordinate 4,002,468, forward strand.
TTAGTCCGTTTGCGCCATTCTGTGAGTGCATCCGCCAATGCTCTCCCATATATCTCAAAGTCATCCGGTTGCGCGGATTTTTGAGCCGGAGTATCCAAGTTGGAAAAGTAACGCGGCCGGATGGATGGCATAAAAATACGAACAGTTTCCAGAACGAGTTCGCGTTCCTTCTCGGAGAGTGAGAAAAAATCGAACACATCTTCGTCAAAGGCAGCGTGATTCTCCTTGTAGCTTTTTCGGATCTGATCCAAATCATCTAGTTGAGTAAGCATGGCGATCCTTTCCGTTGTTCGTTCAAGCGCTCTTCGCGCAGCAATCGAATTCGGCGCTGCAGCGGGCTCAAAGAACGGAAAGCTTTTGATATCTACTAAATGGACTCCATTACGTTGACAAAGCATTTTCCAACCACGCATCATCAGGAAATACTGTGCCAAGCTTGATCGTAAGTATATCGCGGCAAATTGAAGCAGCGATGCATCGGCCCTAGGTCCCGCGATTACTCCTATACTATGTGTAAAAGTCGCCGGTGCATCTAAATAGACAGCACGAATTGATAGATTTTGTCGCGAGAAACCATCCGGAAAGAGAACCCGGGGTCCATCAAATACCCGAAATAGTTCTTCATCTATACCGACAATAGTCGATTGATCTTCAGGCCACGTGGCCAACAGAGACGAATGTAGGACCGGTGAGGCGGCGGCGTTCAATAGTCTAGTGTGCACAAAGGGTTTATCCTGGAGCTGTCTCGAACTGACAGCATTGCGGCTCTTGTCCTTCAAATGTACACCCTTACGGCAAACCCAACGACGATCTGCCTTCGGCTCTGCGCAGAAACTATCAAAGGTTCCGAAGGCGGCAAGTCGTGTCCATAGCGCCAGATCGCTGGCATCACCCCACATAAGCGTAACGAGTGTATGTGGATCCTGCGATACCGAAAGCGTTTGCAGCTTATGACGGTCTGCCGACTGCATGGTTAGTAGGCCATAAGCAAGGCTCATGTCGGCCTTTGGAACGTAGTAATCAAAGGTTTCGTTGAAATGGATGCGATTCCGTGGAACACCGTTCCTTACTCTGCCTAGAAAAACATGACAGGCAGTTTTCGCAGTGGGAAATAGGAGATTTTCCAAGTCTCCGAAGTTGACGAGTCGTATCGGTCGCATTCGTCTCAGAAAATACGATATGAAACTTGCGCTCGATGGAGCAAGAAATTGGCTGATCGGAAGAATGAGACAAAGACGCCCGTTCTCTGCAAGAAAGTCGAGAGAACGCAACGCATAAGCACCGGCGATCTGGCGGCGGACGAATGGCACGTTCACACGTTCGACCCATTTATCGGCAGAAGTTTTTGCGTCAGCCGCCGGCTCCTTCCACGGAGGATTAGATATGATGAGATTAAAACGCTTGCCTTGAAAACCATGATCAGCCGCGAAGAAATCGGCGCTTTCTCCATGCCGCAGGTTGGTTCCATCCAGTCTAGGCAGTCTAATTCCCTCGCGTTCCTGCGCCTCCATAATATCAGCCGGATCAAGCCCTTCAAGAAGCGATAGATACAAGCTAAATGCTGTCACCCGGCACGCCATCAGATTGATGTCAGCACCAAAGATGTGTCCGACCAGGAGTGCAATCCGTTCCTTAAAGACAAGCTGACATCCGTTACTAAGTTCCGATAGTGCGACAAGACGCCGAAAAGCCGTCGTCAGTAGAACGCCGGAACCACAGGCACCATCAAAAATCGTTTCAGAAAGTGGATTTTTGGACTCCGCAAGAGCTTGGTCAACAGCAAGTTTCGCCAGATGCCGTGGAGTGTAGTAGGCGCTGGCTTGTCTTTGTTCATAAGGCGACAGGAAAAATTCATAGAGTCCCGACAGAAGTTCCACAGGAATGTAGCTAAAGTCGTAGTTCCAAAAGTCTTGCTGTCCAGTCTCCATATCCGTTCGGCTGAGAAATTGATTGATGAGAGTATACCCGCTTTGATTCAAAAAGGACCACGGATCGTAACTGCCATCTCCAAGAAAATCGCCGTTGAAATCTTGGCAAAGCCAATCAATTAATGTCTTGATGCCAAGGTGATTACGATTTGCTAAGAGATCATGTAGAGGCTCTACGGAACGCCTGTTCCGATATGTAGTACCGACTATATCTCGGTGCTCCAAGTATGAGATGAACAACACCTGTCCCATTAAAAGCTCGGCATTGCGACGACTTTTCGATGACTCAAGATCATCGCAAAATCCTGAATCACTCAATTTTGAAACCGTGACAGAAAGATTTTCCAACAACTTGCGGTCGACGCGCTCCTTTACATCGAACCAGTCAGGTTGTCTACGTAAAAGATTGGCCGAAGTGACGTCAAGTGCAGAGAAACGCCCATCAGGCTGCGCCTCATCGAGAGAAAGCTCCGATTCAGAGTTTGGCAATTTTATTGCTGGAAACACCCGAGCGATTCTTTTCTCCAGTTGGATGACTACACTAACAAGATTCTGATTCCATACTTTCTTGCGAATCTCGTTTAAATCGGAATTCGAAAGCGGGGTTTCATCGTTCCCCACGAAGATGACAGTAGGTACACCCTCGACATCGAAGACAGCATGGGCCTTGATCGCTCCCTCTGGTCGAAGGAGCGCTTGAATCTCAAGCGCATATGGGTGAGTGTCTGGGACACTGCCTCCACGCAAGTGCAAAACGCGAGGCTCCTCAATGTAACCGAGTCTGCTGAGCCAATCGTTCAGCGTTTCGAGAGTCACACGACTACCCTCCGCTCGCAGCATTCTCCAAATGACAACAGAGCAGAAGCAGGAAATTGCGACACATCCTGTTGTCAAGGGAATGATATTGTCGTGTGAATAACATCATGCTGATCTTCGTCATAGTGCGGTACGATTCGGATTTCCACTGAAGGATCGTCTGCCACCCAACGGATATCCTCTCCACCCCCGCCGCGTATTCGGGCTTCAGCATGTCGGGTCGTTCAGACGTGCGAGTGTGAGCACGCGGAGCCGGTCCACCCGGGCGAGGCGCTGGTCGTTGGTCACGAAGGTCTCGCAGTCGTGGACGAGCGCGGTCGCCAGATGCAGGGCGTCCATTGAGCGCAGCCCGAAATCCGCCCGCAGGTGAACTGAGCGCAGGATCACCCGCCGGTCGACCGGAGCCAGATGGATGCGTCGGGTGCTCCGGAACAGCTCCAGATAACGCTCGACCAAGTCTTGTCGGCCGTCCTTCATGGGGCGGGGCAGGAGTTCGGTGAAGAGCAGCTCGCTCGCGACTACGCGGACACCTTGCCGATCGATCGCCGCCAGCAGCCCGGCCATCCTCATGCGGTATGTATCGATGCCCTCGAACGCGTAGATGTACAGGTTGGCGTCGAGATAGGTACGACGCCCGAGCGTGGGCCGATCGGCGCTCATTCGGCGCGGCTGCCGGCAATCTCCGCATCGATCTCCTCCACCGAGTCGTAGATCCCGGATGCTGCGCCAAGAAGGTCGGACATCGAGTAGCCGGCGCCGCGCTCCCGGATCTCCTGTGCGGTGATGACGATCCGGGTTCCGTCCGCGGTGACGTTCAGGAAATCGCCCTCCTTTAGCCCGGCCAAGGCCACCACTTTCCCGGGAAGGGTGATCTGGTTCTTGGAGCGCAATTTCACCATGTGCATGGGCTTCACCATTCCGGCATAGTTGGAAGGTCGGAAAATCCTACTCCGAATCATCCGATTGTCAATCGCTCGCTTGCGATGAACTCCCGGCAAGTACCGCCTTGGTCCGATCGAGCACTTCGATTGCTTGGTTCCGCGACACCGTCGGGAAGTTGTCCAGGAAATCGTCGAGCCGGTCTCCGGCCTCCAGATACTCGATCAGGATACGAACGGGAACCCTGGTCCCGGAAAACACCGGCGTCCCGCCGAGGACATCAGCCCGCCTGTCGATTACCTTGTCCGCCATCGGTTGCTCCTCCGGTCAGCGCCATCGGCACGGGGAAGGGCATCGCTCGTGGTTGTCGCGACCGGTCGCTCTTCGCATCGAACCGATGCACTTGGGCAGACCTGCCAGTCGCACAAGGCATCCTCCCGCCGCCCCCACCCGAGGTCAGGCGCTCGCCAGCACGTCCAGCCCTTCGGCCCGTGCGGCGGCGCCGAGCGCCCGATCCAGCGTGGCCAGAGGTAGCTGCATTCGCACCGCCAATTCGAGGTACGCCGCATCGTAGCCGGAGAGTTGATGCTCGTGTGTGAGAGTAAGCGCGGCGCCCCATGCGCGGGACGTGGAAACGGGATCGACTTCGATGGGCAACGCTTCGAGACTCGCGCAGATCCGGGACCATTCGTCCGCGGCGATTCGCCCACGATGGGTTGCGGTGAAGGAGCACGTTGCCCACTTCGACCGGCCACAGGGCCAGGGCAAGATCACTAAAAATGTATTGACATCAACAAGTTTTGTGATCTAATGGCGTCTTCATCAAGGAGATGGAGATGGCAAGAAATGAACACGACAGCCCCTGCAAGTTTGATCGAGCATTTCTCAAAGCTGGAGGATCCGCGAGTCGATAGAAACAAGAAGCATGAGTTGATTGATGTCATCGTCCTGTGCGTGTGTGCGGTGGTCAGTGGCGCGGAGGGATGGAGTGACATCGAAGAATTTGGGCGCACGAAGCTGGAGTGGCTTCGCCGCTATGTTCCGCTGGCCAATGGGGTCCCGGTGGACGACACGATTGCACGAATCATCTCGGCGCTGTCGATGAGGGGTTTTCAGGACTGCTTCATGAGCTGGATGGAAGATGTCGTGAAGTTGAGTGATGGTGAGATTATTGCAGTGGACGGGAAGACGCAGAGGCGTTCCCACGACCGCAAACGGGGTATGAAGGCGATGCATATGGTGAGTGCCTGGGCGTGTAGCAATGCAGTGGTGCTTGGGCAGGTGAAGACGGAGGAGAAGTCGAACGAGATCACGGCGGTGCCGGAGCTGCTGGATAAGCTGGAATTGTCGGGGTGTATCGTGACGCTGGATGCGATGGGATGCCAACGAGCGATAGCGAAGCAGGTCAAGGAAGGGGGAGGGGATTACGTGTTGGCGGTGAAGGGGAACCAGAAGCAATTGAACAGGGAGGTTCGGAGGTATTTTGATGCGGCACGGGAGAGGGATTTCGAGTGTGAGGGGATTGAGAACGACGAGACGGCGGAGGATGGTCACGGACGGGTAGAGTCCAGGAGCTATTATTTGTCCACCGACCTGGGTGCGTTGTCTTGTGTGAAGAAGTGGAATGGGTTGAGAGCGGTCGGGATGGTGGAGTCGGAGCGCTGGAGTGATGGGCGTGTGAGTATTGAGCAACGGTACTACATTACGTCGCTGGAAGATGTGGAGACATTTGGGCGAGCGGTGCGTTCACACTGGGGAATCGAGAATGAGCTGCACTGGAGATTGGATGTGACGTTTCGGGAAGACGAGAGTCGGATTCGTCGGGGTAATGCACCGCACAATATGGGAGTGATTCGGCATGTGGCGGTCAATCTTCTGAAGCGTGAGTCGGCGAAGATCAGCATCAGGAAGAAGCGTATCCGGGCGGCATTGAACGATGGCTTCCGAGATAAGGTATTGATGGGACAGTGATTTTATATGCGGTTGCCCTGGCCACAGGGCGGGGACGAACGTGCGCCCTCCGATCATCTATTCGCGCAGCCGGGTCGCATCGGACGCTTCGTCGGGGAAGACCCATGCCATCGTGACCGAGCAGTCGAGCACGAACGTGATCAGTACCGGCGCCCCTCTTCGATCATTTGCCGCACCGAGGGTCCTCCCAGATCGTGGGCCTTCTGAAACGCCTTCAAGCCGTCGATCGCGGCCCGGATCTTGGCGGCGTCGTGCGTCCTGAACGGGATCAACTCGGCGACGGGGCGGTTGTGCCTGGTGATGACGAAGCGCTCTCCCGCCTGCACGCGCTTCGGGAGCCGCGGCAGATGCGTTTTCGCTTCGAATGCGCCGATTTCGGACATGCGGCAACCTCCGGGTCGAGGGCGGGCCTTGTTCAGAATCAGGTGCAGGCTGCCTGTACGCGCCTGCGTGGTCAAATCACGGGGTGGCGAAAGCCGCGCCGGAAGGCGCGGCGGCGCGACGGATCCAGCGGCGCCCGATCCTGCGCCGGTGCGAACTCGTGCCCCGGACGGGACGGATCGCGGAAGGTGATCGCCTCGTAGTGGTCGTCCAGGGGCACGAACACTCCGTTCGCCTCCGCCCACCGGCGCCTGCCCCGGTTGCACGAATGCGCCCAGGAGAGCACCTCGCCGGGTTCGGCTTTGACCCTCCCCGAGGCGGGGGCTATGGTGCGCCCATGACCACCAAGCGCAAGCTGCCCATCGGTATCCAGACCTTCCGCGAGATCCGGGAGGAGGGCTGGTACTACGTGGACAAGACCGCCTATGCCCATCGGCTGATGGGCGAAGGAAAGCACTACTTCCTGTCCCGCCCGCGGCGCTTCGGCAAGAGCCTGTTCGTGGATACCCTGAAGGAGCTGTTCGAGGGCAACGAGCCGTTGTTCCGGGGCCTCGCCGTCCACGATCGATGGGACTGGTCGGTGCGCCATCCCGTCGTGCGGCTCGACTTCAGCGCCGGCGACTTCAACGACCCGGACTACCTCCGCGAAGACATGGCGGCGCAGCTCGATGCCGCCGAAGAAGGCGCCGGCATCGAATCCCGCTACTCCAGCGGCCCGGCCCGTTTCCGCCGTCTGCTCACCGCGCTGCACGAGCGCACCGGGCAGCGGGTGGCGGTGCTGGTCGACGAGTACGACCGGCCCATCCTGGACGCCTTGGCCAAGCCGGAGCTGGCCCGCGCCAACCGCGACGCCCTGCGCGGGCTCTATTCGGCCATCAAGGCCAGCGACGCGCACGTGAAGTTCACCTTCCTCACGGGCGTGAGCAAGTTCTCCAAGGTCGGCATCTTCTCCGGCCTGAACAATCTGAAGGACGTGACCCTGGACCCCCGCTACTCCGCCATCTGCGGCTACACCGACACGGATCTGGACACCGTGTTCGCGCCGGAGCTCCCAGGTCTGGACCGCGACCGGATCCGCCACTGGTACAACGGCTACTCCTGGCGGGGCGGGGAGAAGGTCTACAACCCCTTCGACATCCTGCTCCTCTTCGACACCCGCGAGTTCAAGGCGCACTGGTTCGAGACCGGGACGCCGAGGTTCCTCATCGACACGCTGCTCCGGCGCGGCGTCGCCTCCCCGGAGCTGGACCGCATGAGCGGCACCGATGCGCTGCTCTCCGCCTTCGACGTGGACGAGATGGCCACCGAGGCGCTGCTGTTCCAGACCGGCTACCTGACGATCGCGGACGAAGAGGACTTCGACGGGGAGACCGTCTACCGGCTGGAGTATCCGAACCGCGAGGTGCGCCAGAGCCTCAACGGCAGCCTGCTGCGGGCCATGACGCCGGACGCCTTGCACCGGGCAAAGGCCCCCGTTCGCCTGCGCCAGCTCTTGCGGGAGAACGACTTCGCCGGGTTGGAAGCCCTGTTCCGGGCCTTCTTCGCCGGCATCCCTCACCAGTGGTATGTGAAGAACGACATCGCCCGCTACGAGGGGTACTACGCGAGCGTGTTCTACTCCTGGTTCGCGTCCGCGGGGCTGGACGTGCGGGTGGAGGAGAGCACCAACCGGGGTCGTCTGGACATGGCGGTGCTGTTCAACGGGCAGGTCTGGCTGTTCGAGTTCAAGACGGTGGGGAAGGCGCCGGAGGGGGCGGCGCTGGCGCAGATCAGGGAGAAGGGCTACGCGGACAAGTACCGGTCTCTCGGGCAGCCGATCCACCTGGTCGGGGTGGAGTTCAGCCGCAAGGAGCGCAACGTCGCCGCGTTCGCGGTGGAGCGCGCCTGAGCCGAACCGGGCCGTGGCTCATTCCTCGCCACCGAACAGCCAGTCCCCAGAGGAGCTTCTGTCACGGGTGTCCGCCCTTCGGACGCCCGCGAACACCGAGCCGGACGGTCACGGTGCGCCTTGGGCCTGACGCGGCCGGCATCACTCCACCCCTTCCGGCAGCTCCGCCTCGCGCTTCGCGATGTACTCGCGTAGCGCCTCGTCCACCGCCTCGTCCATCGGGGGCAGCTCGTAGGAACGCAGCATCTCCCCGGCGCGACGCAGCGCGCGGCGGTTGGCGTCCAGCGCGCCTTCCGCCCTCCACTGCTCGAAGCTCGCGTTGTCGAGGAGCTTCGGGGCGAAGAACGCGGTCTCGAACTTCTCCAATGTGTGCGCGGTGCCGAGGAAGTGCCCGCCCGGCCCCACCTCGCGCACCGCATCGAGCGCGTCTTCGAGGTCGCCCAGGTCCACCCCGCGGCCGAGCCGGTGGTACATCTCCATCTGCTCCGCGTCGAGCACGAACTTCGCGAAGCTCGCGCTCAAGCCCCCTTCGAGCCAGCCCGCGGCGTGGAAGACGTAGTTCGCCCCCGCCAGCAGCACCGATTGCATGGTCATGTTCGATTCATAGGCGGCCTGCGCGTCCATGAGCTTCGAGCCCGCGGTCATGCCGCTCGACCGCCACGGCAGCCGGTAGCGGCGCGCGAGCTGCCCGACCATGAAGTTCATCAGGCTGATCTCGGGGGTGCCGGCCATCGGGGCGCCGCTCTGCATGTCCACGGTGGCGAGGAACTGCCCGTAGATCATCGGCGCCCCGGGGCGCACGAGCTGCGCGAACGCGACGCCGGCCAGCGCCTCCGCGTTGAGCTGGGCCACCGCGGCGGCGGAGCTCGCCGGGGTGCTCGCCCCCGCCATCACGAAGGGCGAGGCGATGACCGCCTGGTTGCTGGCCGCGTAGACCTTGAGGGCGTCGAGCATGGTCGCGTCCCAGACCAGGGGCGAGTTGCAGTTCAGCACGCCGGTCAGGACGGTGTGGTTCGCGATGAAATCCTCGCCGAACGCGATGCGCGCCATCGCCACGGTGTCCTCGGCCCGCTCGCGCGCGGTGGTCGCGCCCATGAAGGGCTTGTCCGAGTGCTTGAGCAGGCTGTACACGACGTGCAGGTGGCGTTTGGGCACCGCAACGTCCACCGGCTCGCAGATGATGCCGCCGGTGAGGTGCATGGACGGGGAGAGATGCGCGAGCTTGTGGAAGGCGTGCAGGTCGTCGAGGGTGCCGTAGCGGCGGCGGTCCTCGAAGTCGAGCACGAAGGGCGAGCCGTAGGTGGGCACGAACGCCATGTGGCGACCGCCCATGGGGACGCTGCGTTCGGGGTTGCGCGCGGCGAGGGTGAAGGTCTCCGGCGCCTTCGCCACCAGCTCCATGAGCAGGGCGCGGTCGATGCGCACGCGGTAGCCGTCCACGTCGGCGCGCGCCGCCTTCCAACAGCCGATCGCCTCGTCGTCGCGGAAGTCGATGCCGATATCTTCGAGGATCCGCATCGAGGCGTCGTGGATGCGCTCGACACCTTCCTCGTCGAGCACCTCGTAGCAGGGCAGCGCGAGCTCCAGCGGCGGCAGCATCGGCGCCGGCACGCCGACCCGCGCGCGGTGGCGGGCCGCGCGTCCGCTGTTCCGGGGGCGTCGGGTGGTCATGGTCTGTGCTCTCCTCGGGCTCGGTCGGGTATGGGCGCGACCGCGAAACCGACCGGAGGGATTCTCCGGTCGCGCGCAGCAACCGGCTGACGTCCAGTCAAGGATACCGCCTCGGGCGAGAGGTTCGATGACCGGATTCGGCTGTTTCGTGCCGGCACGTCTCGCGACGTTTCCGGCTCGAGAGGGCGCCATCCGTGCACCGGGCCGGGTCACGGCGGGAGTGGCGGTCAGAACGGACAAGTAAAGCGCCGCTGGCGATGGTGGCTCTGCCCGAGCTCGTGACGGAGCGGCGGCGCAAGGCGGGCGGGTACATCGACGACGCGGAGCGCAGGCCGGACTTCCGCCGGTTGCCCGTGCCCCGGATCGATGGTGGGCTCGTCGACCATGACGATGACAGCCCGGCGATTCATGCCAGCGTCCGGGAACACGGAGCCGTGGTCCGATTGCGCGATGATTCCGATGGCCCTGTCGTCAGGCGTCCAATCTCGCCGGTTCCCGGGAATTCCCGGAGCCGGCGGGAACTTCCCGACCAGGCCGGCGCGATGGCGTTCCCGCTCGAACCGGTTCACACTGGCGGCATGTCCGCATGAGGCCGCGGCGCCGGGCGCGTCGCGGCATGGGGTTCCGCCGAAACCGATCCATCCATCCGGAGGTCTGCCCGCCATGAACGCTCCCACCACCATGCTCACCGGGCCGCTGGGCTCGACCATCCACGTCCTGCACGCCGACGCCGGCACCATCGCCGAGCTCGCGGCCATCGACTGGAACCGCTGTTTCCGCCGGGTCTGCCTCGACCCGGTGCGCGGGATCATCACCCTGATGGCGCCCTCGTTTCCTCACGAAGACCTGGCCGAGATCCTCGGCCATGTCGTGGACGCCGCGGGGAGCTCCCTCGCCGGCGCTGCGAGGGGGATCCGCAGCACCCGCCTCCGAGGACGGGGCGAGCCGCCCGGCACGGGGATGGAGCCCGACTGCGCGTTCTACCTCGGCGAACGCGCCAGGGAGTTGCGCGCGGCCATCATCGAGGGAAAGGCGGCGGCCGATGCCTTCATCGAACGCAACGCCCCCGATCTGGTGGTGGAGGTCGAGATCACGCACGCCGACAAGGGCAAGATCGAACGCTACGGCGAGATGGGGGTGCGGGAGCTGTGGTGGCTGCACGGACGGAAGGATTCGTGGGAGCTGCGGGCGGAGTTCCTCGCCCTGGATCCTGGGGGTGCGCCGCGCAAGCTCGACGCCTCGATGCTGCTCGAAGGGCTCACGCCGGAGGACGTATGCAAGGCGGTGGAAGGGGTGCGGGTCAGCCTGACCCATGATGAGCGGGCGGAGGCGGTGGCCCGGGTCGTACGACGGAGGCAGCGGGTGAGCGTGCGGGTGCGCGAGGAGGAGGCGCCATACTCCGCGTCCACGGCGTAGGGCCGTCCGGCGTCCCGGCGTGACCAACCCTGCGTCGGTTCGCGTTTTGCCTGTCAAGTCAGGCCATTCCAATAAGCAATGCCGGGGCCGCCTGACTCAAGCCAATCACCCTCCGGGATTCCCGGGGCGGTTCAATCTTCCGATTCATGCAACGATCGAGTGTTGGAGGGGGTCCGGTGTACGGGTCGCCACGGGATGCCGATGCTCCCTGTGCGTGACGAAGGGGGACGCTGGGCGCCGCGTCCTTCCCCGCGCCGGTCCGGGACCCCTCCCCGCCGATGGAAGAAGGCGATTCGTCATTCGGCCAGCCACGCATCGAAACGCGCCTTGATGCGGTCATGGAGACTCGCATACCACTCGGTATCCTTCAGGACCGCGGTCTTGAAGTTCGCCGGCCAGGTCGGCATGTGGGGGCGCATGTCCACACCCGTCCGCGCGTGGACGGAGACGAGCTTCATCGATGATTTTCGGGCCGGACCGTACGCGATGTATCGCGCTTGATCCGCAAGCGGCCGGGTCCCCGTCGCGAACCGGATGAACCGCAGGGCTTCATCGAGGCGCGGGGCTCCCCTGGGAACCCCCCAGACGCCGAGCTCGTAGATCTGTGCATCCCAGATGATCTCGATGGGGTGGCCCCGGACCACCGCCGCGTCGAACAGGCGCCCGTTGTAGTGGGATGCGAGCACGACCTCTCCCGAGACCAGCCACTCCACCGGCTGTGCCGTATCCGTCCACCAGACGAGGTGATCCCTGATGCCGTCCAGCCTCTCGAACGCCAGCCGCAGCCCCCGTTCCGTGCTGAGTAGCGGGTAGAGGTCCTGGCGCGGCACGCCGTAGGACATCAACGCCCACTCGAGATTGGCCTCGGGGCTCTTCTGCAGCGCCCTCCTGCCGGGAAACCGCCGGACGTCGAAGAAGTCCGCCATGCGCTCCGGACGCTCTCCGGGAAACGCATCGCGGTTGTAGGCGATCACCATTGCATAGACGATCTGGGCGGTGCCGCATCCGGTGAGCGCGCCGTCGATGAAGTCCCGCTCGGCCGGCGTTCCGTCCGCCGCCGGCGGCAGCAGGGTGTGATCCATGGGCTCGAGCAATCCCTGCTTGCAGGCGGCACGGTTGTCGGCCATGGTCATGTCCACCAGATCCCAGCCGACTGAGCCTTCGGCCGCCTGCCGGCGGAGCTCGACGAGTCCGCCGTTGTATCTTTCGACGTCGATCCGGATGCCGGTCTTCGCCGTGAACGGCTCGAAGTAGGCTTTTACCTGGCTTCTTTCGTACGGGCCGCCCCACGACACCACCGTGAGGGAGCCGTCCGCCGCGGCATTCGTCCCGAGCCCCCCCGACGCGAGGGCGAGGATGCCGGCGGCGACGCATCCCGCCATCGTTCCCGAGCACCGGCGCCCTCGGCCCGGGGACGCTTCCGAGGTCATCGTCCCGTCCCCGGTTCCGATGAACGTTCGCCGGCCTGCAAGAACCCGGCCTGCAAGAACGATGTCTTTCTCATGGTTCATCCCGGGACGACGACGGACGAAAAAGGCTCCGCTCCCCGCCCGCCCGGCACGACCACCGGCGACGGCGAGCCGTCACGCCGCCGCATTCTCCTCCCGGCGGACGTCATGTGTCGTATCCAGGTACGCCTTGATCACGCTCGCTTCGAACACCACGCCCAGCATGCGCTCGTCGCCGGCGCCGCCGAGCACGGGGATGCTCTCGCCGACGAAGTCGCCCATCTGCTCCATCGCCGCCCAGACGGAGGTCTGCGCGGTGAATATGACCTGCCCGCGCCTTGCAACCTGGCCGACCTTCGCCTGCGAGGCAGGGTCGTCGCGCTCCCGGGCCATGATCTCCTCCAGCCTGACCGAGCCCATGTAGAGCCCGTCGCCGTCGAGCACGTAGCCCTCATGGCGATGCGATGCGAGCAGGCGGGATTTCGCCTCGGCGAGCGGCATCTCCGGGGCCAGCGCGGTGAAGTCGCGGGTGACGTAGCCCTCGATCGGCCGGTGGTCGAGCAGCACCTTGTCCCGGCCCAGGGAGAGGTCGAAGCCCCGCGCCGCGAGCTGGACGTCGAACAGGGAGCGGCCGAAGATCCTGTAGGAGATCAGGTTGGAGAAGACGACGCTGACCATCGCCGCCGTCGTCAGATCATAGTTGCGGGTGAGCTCGAACACGATCAGGATCGTGGTCAGCGGAGCTCCGATCACGGCGCTGGTCACCGCCACCATACCGCAGACCGCATAGATTGCGACGTCCGATCGCAGCCCGCCCAGCAGCAGCTCGGCGCCGTTGCCGGCCAGCGCCCCGAACAGGATGCCGACGAGCAGGGCGGGACTGAACACCCCGCCCGCGAACCCGAATCCGATGCACAGCGCGGTGGCCGCGATCTTGGCGGCAAGCAGGAGCGCCAGCTCGCCCGGCTCGAACGCCTGATCGATGATCGCGAAGCGCAACGTCTCCTTGCCGATGCCCAGGACGTCGGGGATCCAGATCGCGACCGTGCCGAGGGCCGCCCCCGCCAGCATGGGCTTCAGGTGGTCCGGGATGGCCAGCTTTCCCGCGATCCGGCCCGCGAGAAGAATGGCGCGCATGTAGACGACCGCGACGAGGGCGCCGGCGGCCCCGATCAGGACGAACCCCAGGAATTCGGGTGCGTACGCCACGCTCGCGTCTTCCACCCGGAACAGGGGGCGGCGCTCGAAGCCGACGACGGCGATGACGTAACCGACCGTCGAGGCAACGGTGATCGGTGCGAACGCGCGTAGCGAGTAATGTCGCAGGATCACTTCGTGCGCGAAGATGATGCCGGCGACGGGGGCGGTGAACGCGGTCGATATCGCGGCCGCCACCCCGCATCCCGTTCCCACGGTGACCATCCACCGGCCCTGCCGGCCGATCCGGGAGGCCAGGGAGCCCAGGGTCGCCCCCAGGTGGACGAGCGGGCCGTACTGCCCCACGGATGCACCGGCGCCGAGGGAGACGAGGCTCGACAGGGCGGACAGGAACCCGGAGCGCGGCGCGATCCGGTCCTCCATTCCCTGGGCCACGCGAATGACGTCGGGCGGACCGTGGGGGCGGCGCTCGGGGATGCAGCGATGCAGGAGCCCCACCACGAGCCCGCCCGCCGCCGGCACGCAAACGGTGGCGAGCAGCACCCAACGGGCATCGTCCACCATGATCCGGCTGCGCGGAGAGATCAGCAGCCAGTCGTTCAGGGTGATGACCAGATCCACGAACAGGATCGCGGCCAGTGACGCCAGCGCGCCGGCCACCATCCCGAGAACGGCGATCGATACGATTCGCATCAACGGATTCGGCTCGGGTCGCACGCGGTCCCCACTCCAATCCGCCCGCCTCTGCGGATCGTGGACAGCAGGAGGGCCGGCGGGCGCGTCATGGGAGTCGTCCCGGGGCGGGCCGGCTCACTCTGCATCGTAGCCCGAATGCCGCCCGCCGTGTCCATGCGGCAGGCTTGCGCCGGAGCGCAGGGACCCGGAGGCCGACCGCGCACACCCGCCCGCGGCCTGGAACGGCACCGCCGCGGCCACGCTCGAAGCCCGGGCGCTCGCCCAGGGCATCGCCGCCACCGTCCTCTCCCCCAAGGGCGGCGACTTCAACGACGACCTCGCCGTCCTCGGACCGCAGGCGCTGGCCGCGCTGCACGGTGGCCCGGCTGATGGGCCGGATGGGTCTGCAAGGGGCGGGTGCGGGGTCGTCGGGCGAAGACCACGCGCGCGGTAGTGCACGACGAGCGCCCGGATGACCGGGTGAATCGGCAGTTCCAGGTCAGCCGCCCGAATGCGCTGTGGGTGTCGGACCCCCGATTCCACCACTCGGAGCCTGCCCCGGCAGGCAGTAAGCCGGGGGGCAGGCTCTACGTGGCCACGTGGCGAGGATTCGCCTGCACGGCGTTGGTCATCGACGCCTATGCGCGGCGTATCCCCGCTTCCGCGGGGACGGGCTGGCGGGTGTCGAACTCACTGCACACGGACCTGGCCCTACTGCTCAAGGCGGCGGAATTGCACGGCGCGACCCACCAGGCCGTCATGGAGTTCCAGGTGGTCACCGACAAGCGGCTTCCCAGGATACGCGCAGGGCGGACCTCCATCGCATTCCATTACCGCAAGAACATGGCCCGAGTGGCCGCCGGCGTGGAGGATCGCAAGGTCGATGACCGGCTCGGCCTCTGGCCGAACCATGTGCTCGGTTGAGGTTTCTCCTTGACGGTCGCCGGTACAGCGCAAGTCGCCGTGGACGGAACGACGTACCTCCCCGGAACGACCGGGCGATGGACGGAGACCAGGTCGACCGCTACCATCCGGCAACCTTCCCGTGGACGATCGATCCGATGAACTATCCTGTCATCATCCGAGCGGAATCCGCGCATCGATACGTGGCCCAACCATTGGGCATCCCGGAAGCCAGGGTGGTGGCGACGACCCAGGAGGAAGCCGTTGCCCAGGTCACGGAGACCCTTGGAGACTGGCTTGCTACCGCCAAGGTGATCCATGTGGCGGTCCCGGATGAGCATCCTGGCAACCCGTGGCTCCGGACGTTTGGGCGTTCGGCTGCCGATCCGGATTTTCCCGAGTTCCTTGAAGAGCTTCAGCGCCAGCGTACCGACGATTCACCCGCATGATCCGGGTGCTCCTCGATACGGACCACGTGAGCTTGCATGAACGAGGGCATGTTCCTCTACGCACCCGCTTGGCCTCCTTTGCCGCTGGGGAGATAGCGGTGAGTGCCGTGACAGTTGACAGTGGAAGAAATGCTCCGTGGGCGCTTGGCCATGCTTGCTCGTCGTTCAGAAGGCGAGCGCCGCGTTCATGCCTATGAGAAGCTGCTGGAAACGGTGCATTTCTTCACCACCATTCCCATCGTGCCGTTCGACATGGCATGTGAACGGCAATTTCAGGATCTGCGCGCGATGCGGCTGCGGGCGGGCAGTCGTGATCTTCGTATCGCTGCTACCGCACTGGTGCACAATGTAACTTTGGCCACACGAAACACGCGCGATTTCGATCGGGTGCCGGGGTTGTTGCTGGACGATTGGTCCCGGTAACCGGGACGGGTGCCTATGTTTTACACTCAGGCCCGCCCGTGGCAGCGTCCGCCGGGGCCGGAGAACGGAGGCCCACGGCCCATCAGGCACGCCGATGGCGGGCGACACAGGATTTGTTCGCACCCATGCCTTTCGCCCAGCGCAGGAAGCGGTGAATCTTGTGCCGATCCGCCTCGTCGAGGTCGCCGAGATCGACCGGCAGCTCGATCACGCAGCGCAATCCGCCGGCCCGGGAGAGGGCCGCACCGGCGTCCAGCAGCTCCCGCGCGCGGGTGACGGCGGGGACCAGCACCGCATCCGGCAGCGCGCCGGTCCAGCCGCCGGCGATCCATACGGCGTTGCAGCCGGTCACTTGGCCGCGATGGACGCGGCAGATCTCGCCCAGCTCCATCGAGTCGGGCGGCGGGCGCTTTGCCGGCCGCAGGAACGGCGACCAGCGCCGTGCCGCGTCGAGACGCGCCCGCGAGACGGTCTTGCCGCCTTCGAGCGCGCCCAGCCCGCCGGGTGCGGACACTTCCCTGAAGCAAATGCCCCGGTCCCGTCTTCCGGCACGGAAACAGGTGATCGCGCCGGTCGTCGTCGCATCGACGAAGGGCATGGCGGCGGGCGCGACGACGTGCAGCGCCTCTCCCCCGAGACCGTGGATCAGCAGCGTGCGCAGGACGGCGCCGTAGTTGACGTCCAGCCATCGTTCGCCGCGGTTCCGTGGTATCTCCCTTGCCCTTTGCCCTTGCGTTCTCCCGGACCGGCTTCCCGGCGTGCCGCCGCGAGGGGGATCGGATCGAAGCGGAGGTCGTTCAGCGCCGTTTCCTCTCCGGTGGCGGGAGGGCGGATACGGCCTCCGAAAGCCATTCGAGGGCGCCCGGGGTCGCCAACCAGTTTTCCTTGTACTGCAGGACGTAGACGATGGCTTCTTCCCGGGATCCCATGGCGTAATGATCGGGCAGACGGCGGGGGAGCGGCTTGGCGCCGTTCATCAGGCCGGGAACATGGGGGTTGCGCTTCCAGGCAATCGCCAGAGAGGCGTCGGCGTCCGCTCGATCACCTTTGCGAAAGGCCAGCAGGACCTTGGCATAGGCCCATTCGACGAAGGCGTCGTTGTCGTAGGCGTCCAGCAGTTCTTCCAGTGCGTCGAGGTCGCCGGTGGTGAACAGCCACGATATGAGCACGTGGCGCAGTCCCTGGTTGTCATTGGGATTGAGTCGCAGCATCTCGCGATAGTGGCCGATGGCGGCGGAGCGCTCGCCCTAGCGCCCACAGGCAGTCGGCGAGGCCGCTCCGGCCGCGCATGTAGGGACGGGTCTCCAGGATGCGCCAGAAACGGCCGGCATCCCGCTCGAAAGCCTCCGGCCCGAGGGCCTTTTCACCGGCGACGACGCCCCGCCGGTAATGGTCACGCGCCTCGACGATGGTTCTTGCCGCATTCTCCGCCAGCAGCACGTGGGCGTCGGCGCACAGCTCCGAGAGCGCGAGAGCCTGCCTGGCCAACCGGACCCGCTCGCGCGCCGTCCCCGCCTCCCAGGCGTCGTACACCAGCTCCTGGGCTCGTCGGAGCGCGCCCTCGTCCCCGTCGCCGGGAGGTCGATCGGAAATCCGCCGGTGAGCTCGTTCATGATCCTTTCCGTGGGGAGGCGCCCCGGCGCGAACACCGAGGGGAGCGGAACGGGCGCGGGTGGCTTTCGCCGCGCCGGAGACGCCTTCTTCTTGCTCTTGCGGCGTCGGTTCTTGCTGACGGACATGATGCTCTCCCATCACTTCGCAGATGGCTGTGCCGGCGAAATCGCCAGCATCACCCAGCTTGTGCCCAACCTCTTTCCGGTGATGCCGGACGGACATTGAAAAGTGCTTTGCCCAGCGCAGCGATCCGAACTCGCCGGATTCCGATCATGCTGTCCCAAGTCCCTGCAGAATCGATGCAACGGCGCCTCACCGGATTCCACAAACCGATCCGGATCGGTTCCGCCGGCAAACCCGGTGCCTCGCTCTTGACGACGGGACAGGGCTCGCGTCGTGTCTCGAAATCGACCTCCGCCGTCGAGCCGGGGCCGCGCCCGCTCTCGTAGCGGGGCAGCTCGGCGTCAGTACCGCCTCCGGCTTCACATGTCCACGCCGGCCGCCGCGCTCCGCGCCGGAAGGATCCAGCGCCAGACGTTGAAGTAGCCGGGGATGGGGGGGGCCGCTCGTGTCCCGCACCGCGAGCTGCGGGATCTTGCCCAGGCCGGATTCGTCGGAAACCTCGTGCGCGTTCATGGAGCGACCCCGGATCACGGACACCATCCAGCCCGCCATGTTCCGCAAGCTGGCGGTCATGGATCGCCAGGACGACGTCCAATCCGACCCAACGCCACGGGCCGGGGTCGTCGGCGCTCACTTCGCCAGCGCCCGCAATACCTCACGGTCGTCATGCATGATTTCTTCTGCGACCGCCATCTGACGCTCGAACTCGGGGTTTCGAGGGGTGAGCCGATAACCGCCGTCCGGGGCCTCGGTCAGATAGAGCGTGTCGCCCTTCCGCACCTTGAGCCGTGCCATCGCCTCCTCACCGAGAATGACGCCGGAGGACGCGCCGACCGTGGTGACCTTGCAGGGAAGCATTCGAACCTCCTTTCCCCGTTCCGTGATTCCGATTATATGGGCAGATGACGTGACGTTGGCCGCGGGAGGATCTTGTCGGAGACCTCGTGCGCGTTTACGGCTCGACCCTGAAGGCGCGGCAGATCGCGTCGTGGAGTTGTCCCGATCCGCCCGGCCGCCGACCTCACCCGGCCGCCACGATCGCCTTGCGAAGCCGCCCCAGATCGACCGCGCACCGCCTGGCCTGCCTCCCGCCCGGCGCCGATTCGGCCAGCGCGCGCATGTTCGATACGTCCTCGGCGTACTCGGCAAGCCGCCGCTCGTGGCTGGCGCGGGTCTTGGTGCACACGAGGGTGAAGGGGCGGCCCCGGCGCTCGGTCACGTGCGTGAGGTCGAGCCGGTGGCGATCGATGATCTGGTGCAGGTGGGCGCGCAGCTCCTGGCGCAGCGGGAAGCGCGCCGTCTCGGCCACCGGGTCCTTGCAGAAGGCCTTCAGCTTCGTGCAGTGCTCGCAACGGCACTTGACGGGGGCCGCGATCTTCCAGTTCCGCGGTGGCTGGGGCGGCGTCGCGCTGCGCGCCAGCAGGAAGTCCGCGGCATGGCGCCACAACGACGCGAAGGGGGCGGCGTCCGCCAGGCCCGCTTGCGCGGACAGCGCCCGCAGCGCCGCCGGCAGGGTGCGGTCCGGCGTGACGGCCCGCGGGTGGGCGACCACCGCGTCGGCCGCGGCCCCGGCCTCCTTCGTCAATCTCCAGCGCCAGGCCAGCGCGAAGAGATCGCGCACCGCCGCGTCCCCGAGGGTCTTCGACCGGGTGGCGCCCCGGACGAACCCCCACTCGGGGTCCGGCTCCGGCGTGCGTCCCTTCGTGCGGCCCGCCAGTGCGCCGGGCAGGGCGGAGAGGGCCGCACGCACGCCTTTGCGCAATGCACCGCGCCAGGAGGCGTCGGAGCTTGCGGGGCCGCCGTGCTCCTCGTCGAGGCGGCGCAGGAGCGCGAGCGTGTCCTTGGTGCGCCGCGCGAAGTGCGCTTCGACCAGAGCCGGCAGGAAGCTTCCCGCGGCCTTCGGCCCGACCAGGGTGATCGCCGCCGCCAGCGCTTCGTTCTCGCCGCCGCTGTAGCTCGACAGGACCACCTCGCGCAGGAAGCGCCCGGTGCGGGCCTCGTCCCCGAGCCTGCACAGCAGCGCGAGCATCCCGATGCGGGCTTCCTTGTCGCGGCCTTGCCGCGTGGACGCCCACAGATCGATCAGCCTCGAAACCAGGCCCTCGATCCTGTCGTCCGCGACCCCGGCGTTGCAGTCGAGCGCCTCCGCCACCCAGGCGACGGCGCCCCCGAGCCCCGCGCTCGCCACGATGTCCAGGGCCTTCGCCCGCGGCCAGAGCACGAAGGCGGCGCGGCGGTAGGCGCGATGCAGGGTCGCCCCCTCGTTGCCCGAGGCCTCGTGCAGCCGCTGGCTGTCCGGCTTCGCATCGTCGAGCGCACCGGCGGGCAGCAGCTCCCCGGATTCCAGCGGAATCTCCGCAAACGGCGGCCGGCCCCCGTCCCGTCCCGCCCAGCCGTCGAGCCAGCGCCGGTCGTCGAACACCTCGTCGATGTCCATGTCCGCGACGTCGCCCTCGTCCCAGCCCCCGCCATACCGGCCGCCATACCCGCCATGCCAGCCGAAGATGTAATCGCCCTTGAACGTCGCCTCCCCGGACTCCTCGACGTGGACGATGGCCGCGTAGAGCTCGCACCCGGCGCGCTCCGCCGCCGGCGCCAGGACCTGCGCCAGGGCCGCGTCGGTGTTCTTCAAGGTGGCGAAGGACAGCCCCGATGCGCTGTACTCGTGGTCGAGCAACCAGACCAGCTTGTCGGGCGCCCCTTCGTCGCGGCTCCACTCGGCGAGCTGCTCCGCGACCCCGGCGATCTGCCTGTCGTAGTCGGGCGCCTCGCGCGGCGTGTCCCGGTCCCCCGGGCGGAGGCACAGGTTGAAGACCAGCGAGAGGCGATGGCCTTCGAGCACGGGCCGGATCTCGTGCGTGCAGTCGGCGTAGAAGGCCGCGAACGCCAGCTCGGAGGGCTCCTCCGCACGCATGTCGACGGTGACCTCGCGGTCGTGGTGGCGGACGACGAGCTCGCCGCCGGCGCCCGCGACCGGCAGCGAGAGCGAGAGGGTCGCGATCATCCGGTCCGCCTTCTCGGTGTCGCGGTGCGGTAGGAAGAACCCGCCCGGCTCGTAGACGAGCAGCTTGTAGAGCCGGGCGTCGAGCCGTTCGCTCGGGCAGCCGAGACCCGCCGCCGCCGCATCGAGGATGCGCGCGAACGTCTCCGGCCACGCGCCCCCTCCCAGACGCACCCTGTCCGCGTCGATCTGCCAGCAGTCGCGGACCGAGGCGTCCACCAGGGTCTCCGGCCCCTTGCCGTAGGGCGCACGCTCGGCTGCTTCGATCAGGGCGCGCGCCTGCGCCTCGGGGACGGGGAAGGACACCATGCCGACCCCCTCGACCTCCAGCCGCGGCATGGGCGCGAGCAGCCTGCCGTGGGCGCAGAAGTCGCCCGGTCGGTCGATGGAGCGCAGCAGTGTCTCGAGCCGCGCGTGTCCGGCGGCGTATTCGACGTCGGGGGCACTCATGAGGGCATCCTCCGGGGGTCGACGATGCAGGGGCGGGAGCATGTCGGAGATGGACCGGCGGCGGCAAGTCCGGAGCGCGTTGACCAGAGGGATGCCAAGCGCCAGACTGAAACACCGTTTTGCAGCAGGACCGCTCCGCCCCGTACCCGTTCCGCGTCCCATTCGTTCCGGCCATGATCCTGCACGACGCCTTCGCCGCCACGCCCCTGGACCGGACCTCCCTTCCCCAGGGCGCCCTCGACGTCGCCGAGCGGGTGCGGACCAATCCCTTGCCCTGGACCGGGCAGTTCTCGCCGCAGCTCGTCGAAAAGCTGCTGGCCGCCTACGCCCCGCGCCACGGGGTCGTACTCGACCCCTTCGCCGGCAGCGGGACGTCGCTGGTCGAGGCGGCGCGGCTGGAGCTGCCGGCCTGCGGGGGCGACCTCAACCCCGCGGCGGTGGCCCTCGCGCGGGTCTACCGGCTGGTCAACCTGGACGTTGCCGGGCGGACGGCGTTGCTCGACGAGCTGCGCGAGCGACTCTTCGATGTAATCGGCCTGCCCCATGGCCCGCTCTTCTTCGCAGAGAGCCGGTGGCCGGCGGAGCGCTCCGCCCTGGAATCCGCGCTCGTCGCGCTGTGGCGCGAATCGCCCCCCGGCCCGGCGCAGAGCCTCATGGCGGCGCTCGTGGTGCTGTGCGACTTCTACCGCGAGCATCTGGACGCGGAGACGGTCCACAAGGCGTGGCTCCGTCTCGAGCGGATTGTCCGCACCCTGCCGGAATCGACCCGGCCCATCGCCGTGCACCATGCGGACGCGAGGGCGCTGCCCATCGAGTCCGGGTCCGCCGACCTGGTGCTGACCTCCCCGCCCTACATCAACGTCCACAACTACCACCAGAAGTACCGGCGGTCGGTGGAGGCGCTGGAATGGGACGTGCTCGCCGTGGCCCGCTCCGAGATCGGTTCGAACCGCCAGAACCGGGGGAACCGTTTCCTCACGGTCGTCCAGTATTCCCTGGACATGGCGCTGGCCCTTCGGGAGATGGCGCGAGCCACAAGGCGCGGGTCCCGGCTCATTCTCGTGCTCGGGCGCGAGTCTTCGGTGCGGGGCACCTGTTTCTTCAACGGGGAGCTGGTGACGGAGGTCGCGGTGCAAGGCGTGGGACTGGAGATCGAGAGGCGACAGGAGCGGGTGTTCCGCAACCGCTACGGGGCGGACATCTACGAAGACATCCTGCATTTCCGCACGACGGGAGAGCTCCCCGACGACACCTGCCTGACGGCGGCGCGGCGCATCGCGGGGCAGGTTCTCTCGGCGGCCCGCGGCCTCGTCCCCGACACGGAACGCCCCGGACTCGAAGACGCGATGGCCCGTCTCGATGAAATCACGCCGTCCCCGATACCGGCTCCCGAGGCGTTCTCCCTAGGAGCCTGCGCCGTAGAAAGGTAGTTCAAGCTACGAGAACGGATGGACGGTCCGGAATTCGATGCGGGGATGGACACGAGGGCCGGGACACCGCAAGGGCGCAATGGCAGGCAGGGCACGCGAGAGGGTCCACAAAGTCCGGCGAGCCCCCTGATGGGAATGATTTTGGCCCTGTCCCACTGGCGAGCAGGCGCCCTCACACCGCCAGAAGCGGTTGCAACCGCTTGAGGTTCAATGCCAAGCACACCAAGTCCCATTCCCCCCGCGCCTTGGCCAGACCCCGCACGCTGAACCGCCGGAATCCAAGAACCTCCTTGATCCAGCCATTGGGCGCCTCGGACAGCCACTTGCGTTGCGCGTACCGCTCCCGGCCCGTGGGCGTGGCCAGCTTCTCGACCATCCGGCGCGTCGCCGGGTGCCTCTTCGCATCCTTGTCCGCCACCCGCTTGCCCTCGCGTCCCGGCGCCACGTACCCGTCGATACCCCGCGCCTCCAGCTCCGACAAGTCCCGCTCGTTGCAGTACCCGGCGTCGGCAAGCACCGTCTCGGGCTGCGCGTCGAACCGGTCCTTGACCTCATCGAGCAGCCCCATCATCGCCCCCTGGTCGCTCGCGTTCGAGGTCAGCTCCGTCGCCACTATCAACTGCCGCTCACCGTCCACCGCCACCTGCGCGTTGTAGCACTGCTGGAACCCCTCCGCGCTGGTCTTCATGATGGCGCTGTCAGGGTCGGTGAAGTGGCTCTGCGCCTTCTCATCAGGCTCCCCGTAGGCGCGCTTGTACGGCTGCCCGCCCTTGGGATTGCGCTCCCATCCGGGCCGGCGCCCGCGCGCATCGTCCGCCTCGCGCTGCGCCGCCTCCAAACGCCCCTTCGCCGCTCGAATCGCCGCCAACCGGTCCTCGCGACGGCGCAGCTCCTCGGGCAGCTCATCGCCTCGCAACGACTCCCCAAAACGCGCATCCTCCTCCGCATCGGTCTCGCGAGCCCGGTTCAACAGTGCCTCGACCTCCGCCTCCAACTCCCGCTCCTTCTCGCCCATCCGACCGTAGCTCATCGCCTTGCGCTTGCTCGCATTCGCACGCACCTTCGTCCCGTCTATCGACACCTTCCCGA
This sequence comes from Gammaproteobacteria bacterium, assembly GCA_965204915.1. GTDB lineage: Bacteria > Pseudomonadota > Gammaproteobacteria > HK1 > HK1 > HK1. The sequence continues at coordinate 4,026,181 of OZ242023.1, forward strand.
AACGCGCCAATCCCATCTCGCGCGCCACCCGCACCACCCCCACGAACAGCCCCTTGAAGTCCTCCAAGTGCCGGCGGCGAAACTCGCACAACGTGCGGTGGCTCGGAAAGTTCCCCGCCCCCAACACCCGAAACGCCACGTCCTCCTCCAGCTTCCTCGCCATCGCCCGCGACGAGAACACCCCCGTCGCGTACCCGTACAGCAGCACCTTGACCATCATCCGAGGCTCATACGGCGCGTTGCGTCGGCCATCGCCTTCATACGGCGCGTAGAACGCCGTCAAGTCCAGTCCGTCGACCAGGTCGCTGACGTGATGCGCAAAGTGCCCTTCGGGCAGCCACTCGCGTACATCCGGCGCCAGCAGCAGCATCTGGTCCGGCTCGTAGGGGCGGAATGTCGTCGCCATCCGGCTCTCTCCTTCGGCTCCTGTCAGTCTATTGTCGCATCGTTTTCTACGGCGCAGACTCCTAGGCGTCGTTCGCGCATCCGTGGCACGAGACTACCGGATATCCGCCATCGCGCCCACAATCGCCCGTGGGCGCTTCCGGGCGTATTACCGGCTGGCTGAATGCGGATATGCGCCGCGCGATGCGCCGCTTGCGATGGATCTCGCCGGAGACTTCGACCGCCACGATCGCGACCGCCAGGGTCACCACGACGCCGACTCCGATCCATCCGACAGTAGGCCAATGGATCGCGAGGCTCAATTCCAGAAGGCTCATGTTGCGTTTCTCCGGGGTGATCCCGATGGCAGATACCGGATATCGCGTCTTGACGCCCCACGGTCCGCTACGGGCACTTTCATCCTGTCAAGCGCATGATCGTACCGGATTCCTGCCCATCGCGCCCACGGTGCCCGTGGGCGTCTACGCGAGGCTTCCCGTCCCGACCTTGACTCCCGGCCGCAATGGGCGGACACTTCGCGAGTCGTTTCGCCCCGTGCCCGGTCCGTTTGCAATCATGCACCGGGCGCGGGGATCTCTCCGGGTGATTGACTGCTTGGCTATTTGGCGATTCGACGCTAACGAACAGGAGAATGTCATGAAAAAGAATATCGGTATTTCTGTTTGGATCAAGATCATACTGACATCTATCGGATTGATATCTTCAACGATAAGCAAAGCCGAGGATTTTTATGAGAACGAAGTACCTTGTGTTAAAATCAATACTGATATGTTTGTTCTAGGTCTAATAGTAGGAAACATAAGTACAAGATGTTTTATTGTCGAGGAAGGTATGGAACACTGTAAGGAGCATATGCAAATCGGGAAAGATTTAGTTCTAAGAAATGCTGATCAGAAGCTATTAAATATTGGCGAGTCTGGGATTCAATACGGAGTTCCGGGAAATCGTAGTATTTTAACGTACCATTGCTATGAAGACCCAAGAGACAAAACGAAAGGTTTATTCTATACTCCCCAAGTGTTTATCTTGGAGACTACCTATAAATATCATGGCTTTGATACACCACAAGAATGATGAAGACAATGTACGCGAAGATCGCTATCACCTTAACGCTTGCAACATCGAGCGGGATCGTTCACGCGCAAAATCAAGTACCAGAAGTTTGTCATACTCTATATCAGGACTTCACACAAGCTCTCTCATTGGAGAGTGCGGGAACAATGGCAATTGAGATGATGCAAGAAAATTGCTGGCCGTCGTTACAGAACTCCGTTGAGTCCCAACCGGTGGAGGGTGAGCAAAATGACGATAAAGGCTCGGTGTATGAAGTAGATTGTCTTGAAGTTGATATACGCCTTCTATCTATAGTTACACAAGCATATGATTCGCGCTGCCAATTATTTGAGAAAGGCATGTCAGCTTGTAAGAAAGGATTGAAAAGGGTATTTGATGCTTTTGCAGAAACCCCAGGATTCCAGTCTCTATCCCACGGATTGACGTCACTAAAACCCGATGATACTGGAATGCAATGGATAGATTTGAGAGGAGGATCGCATATGTCGTTTCAGTGTTTGAATATCCAAAGTGATAGATCCCAAGCGTTAATGCTAATGATCGAAAATAAATGACACCTGCCCGGCTCCCCGGTCCATTTCCATTCCGAATTGACTCCGGCCGCAATCGGGCGGACAATTGGCTTTTCGTTCTCCCCCGTGCCCGGTGAGAATGCAATCACGCACCGGGCGCGGGTTCTCTACCGGTAGTTAAACACCACGGGCGGCTCGCATCGTTGCCTGTTCTGCCGCAGCTTCCATTTCTGCGGCTTTTGCATCCGCAGCATCAGCTTCTTTTTCCTTGTGGTATGCTTCTTCAATCAAGCGTTTACGCTCTGCATCGCTTCTTTTATAGTCATTAAAAAGAGTGGAAAGAGTGTAAGTAAGATTGGAAAGAATGGGAAAACGACCATCATCAGCACGCGGATATATTTCATCATTATACTCTCTTTCATTCGCATATTTTCGATTTATATCCGCAGTATTTCGGAGATTCCGAGCGTGCACACGTTTTCCCCTTGCACGCCGTTCTAGTCGGCTTGCCAGTTCCAACAATTCGTTTCTTTCTTTTGTGTTCATAGAAATCTCTCTTTTTTTATCCGGGAATCAGATTATCAGACTCGATCTCCGCCAGTGTGGTATTCGCCAGATACAGATCTCCACCACCCGCGAGCGCAATATGAAGGTGATATCCGATTTGCGTTGATGCTGCTTGGACTTGATCCAGATTCATCCCGATGGATATTCGATCGGAATCGTCGAAGTCCATGATCCAGCTTGGACCGCCGATAATGACGAAGGTATCGGCGCCCGCCTGCCCGAAGAAAGTATCGCCTTCTGAACCGCTGTAGAGGATATCGCTACCGTCGCCGCCCGCAAGCACGTCATATCCCGCGCCACCGTCCAGGGCATCGTTGCCATCGCCACCCGTGAGATAGTCCGCATCATCCCCGCCGTACAGTGAATCGTTCCCCGTACCGCCTGCAAGGAAGTCGGCTCCGGCTCCGCCGTTGATGTATTCGTCTCCGTCGCCGCCGAGGATGGCATCGTTGCCATCGCCACCTTGAAGCGTATCGGCGCCCGGAGTGCCGCGCTCGGGTTCGCCCGGCTCGGGAGTCGGACGCGGCGGCGCAGGATCGTCCACCACGGGCGGAGCCTCCGGCTCGTCTTCGCTTGGCGAACCAGGTTCCGGCTCTGTCCGCGGCGGCGCCGGGTCAACGACGACAGGCGGAGTCACCGGGACAATGCCTGCCGCGGCCCCTTGGACTACAACCACGGCGCCATCGCTGTATGTCCAAATTTGGTCATTTCCCAGTATCGTCTTGACAGGCTCCAAAGCTGCCTCAAGCCGCCAATGGTATTCTCCTGTTCCCAACCACACCAAGCCGCGGCTGTGTACGATAGTATCGATACCGTCCTCGTAATCGGTGACCCACACCCGTACATTCTTGATTGCCTGTTCGTCCGCACCGTCGATGTATCCAGATAATCCGATGTAGGCTCCAACGATGAAAACGTCCGCTCCCGTTCCTCCGGTTAGCGTATCGCTTTCAATCCACCCCTCTAGCGTATCGTCGCCTGCCCCGCCGTTCAGGCTGTCGTTCCCCCGCCCGCCCCAAACGATATCGTTGTCTGCCCCGCCGTTCAGGCTGTCGTTCCCATCCCCGCCCGAAATGATATCGTTTCCTTTGCCACCGCTGGCGACATCGTTATCATCACCTGCATAGATCTCGTCATGCCCATCGCCACCGTCAATGAGATCGTCGCCATCATCGCCCACGATATAATCGTCGCCGCCTCCGCCGTTCAGGACATCATCACCATGAAAGCCGACCAGGGTATCGATGCCGCTCGTGCCTGTCAGAGTGTCATGCCCGATCGTGCCGCCGTGGTAGACCGCCATCTTTCTCCCTCCCTCGTTGTGTCGGCGCCCCGGTCCGATATCGCGGGATTCCATTCACCCGGCGAATCAACGTCATACGAGCGCCCAGGGCGTCCACGGGCGCGATTTCACCCGGCGAGCCTACCAGCCTACCCGCATCGCGTCTAGGAGTCTGCGCCGTAGAAAGGTAGTTCAAGCTATGAGAACGGATGGACGGTCCGGAATTCGATGCGGGGATGGACACGAGGGCCGGGACACCGCAAAGGCGCAATGGCAGGCAGGGCACGCGCGAGGGTCCCAGACGTCCGGCAAGACCCCCGATAGGGAGATTCCGACCGTATCCCACTGGCGAGCAGGCGCCCTCACACCGCCAGAAGCGGTTGCAACCGCTTGAGGTTCAGCGCCAGGCACACCAAGTCCCATTCCCCCCGCGCCTTGGCCAGACCCCGCACGCTGAACCGCCGGAATCCAAGAACCTCCTTGATCCAGCCATTGGGCGCCTCGGACAGCCATTTGCGTTGCGCATACCGTTCCCGGCCCGTGGGCGTGGCCAGCTTCTCGACCATCCGGCGCGTCGCCGGGTGCCTCTTCGCATCCTTGTCCGCCACCCGCTTGCCCTCGCGTCCCGGCGCCACGTACCCGTCGATACCCCGCGCCTCCAGCTCCGACAAGTCCCGCTCGTTGCAGTACCCGGCATCGCGGCAAGCACCGTCTCGGGCTGCGCGTCGAACCGGTCCTTGACCTCATCGAGCAGCCCCATCATCGCCCCCTGGTCGCTCGCGTTCGAGGTCAGCTCCGTCGCCACTATCAACTGCTGCTCACCGTCCACCGCCACCTGCGCGTTGTAGCACTGCTGGAACCCCTCCGCGCTGGTCTTCATGATGGCGCTGTCAGGGTCGGTGAAGTGGCTCTGCGCCTTCTCATCAGGCTCCCCGTAGGCGCGCTTGTACGGCTGCCCACCCTTGGGATTGCGCTCCCATCCGGGCCGGCGCCCGCGCGCATCGTCCGCCTCGCGCTGCGCCGCCTCCAAACGCCCCTTCGCCGCTCGAATCGCCGCCAACCGGTCCTCGCGACGGCGCAGCTCCTCCGGCAACTCGTCGCCTCGCAACGACTCCCCAAAACGCGCATCCTCCTCCGCATCGGTATTGCGAGCCCGGTTCAACAGTGCCTCGACCTCCGCCTCCAACTCCCGCTCCTTCTCGCCCATCCGACCGTAGCTCATCGCCTTGCGCTTGCTCGCATTCGCACGCACCTTCGTCCCGTCTATCGACACCTTCCCGAAACGCGCCAATCCCATCTCGCGCGCCACCCGCACCACCCCCACGAACAGCCCCTTGAAGTCCTCCAAGTGCCGGCGGCGAAACTCGCACAACGTGCGGTGGCTCGGAAAGTTCCCCGCCCCCAACACCCGAAACGCCACGTCCTCCTCCAGCTTCCTCGCCATCGCCCGCGACGAGAACACCCCTGTCGCATACCCATACAGCAGCACCTTGACCATCATCCGAGGCTCATACGGCGCGTTGCGCCGGCCATCGCCTTCATACGGCACGTAAAACGCCGTCAAGTCCAGACCGTCGACCAAGTCGCTCACGTGATGCGCAAAGTGCCCTTCGGGCAGCCACTCGCGTACATCCGGCGCCAGCAGCAGCATCTGGTCCGGCTCGTAGGGGCGGAATGTCGTTGCCATCCGGCTCTCTCCTTCGGCTCAGTCTGCCTATTGTCGCATCGTTTTCTACGGCGCAGGCTCCTAGGGTGAGGTAGCCCAGCCCCACGTTGTGCAGCAGCGCCAGCGCGCGGTGGATGCGCGGATGCGCCTCGAAGCGCGGCAGGGCCTGCTCGATGCTCGCGCCCAGCACCTCGGCGACGTTCATGTCCAGGTACCGGACGTCCAGCGTCTCGGCGGTGAAGCGCAGGCCGCCGCAGCATCGCAGGGCGCAGGATGCGCCCGGGGGCGAGCTTTCGGCCCTCGCGGACGCGGGCCGGCCCCTGGCGGACCGCGACGCACCGGCAGGACAGGAGCGCCACGGGCGAGCATAATCCGGGACGCACCATACGGCGGTCGCCCGGGCATGACGGATGCGCGCCTGTCCGTGCCTCGGCCCCGTCTTGCACGTTGGCGGTGGAAATCATCCCCATCCGGCGCCACCCCGCGCCGGGAACATGGATTGACAGGAGAAAAGGACCATGACGAAGCGATACACACGCAGGGACGTCCTGAAGCGGTCGGCTGCGGCCGCAGCCGCGGCCGGGGCCGGGGCGCTCGCCGCCGTCCCGGCCACGTTCCCCCGGCTCGCGGCGGCCGACGACGTCCTCAAGGTCGGGATCGTCTACGTCTCGCCGATCGCGGAGATCGGCTGGACCAAGCAGCACAGTCTCGGGGCCGAGGCCATCGCCGCCGCGTTCGGCGATCGGGTGGACGTGACCGCGCTCGACAACGTCTACGACCCGCAGTCCGCCGAGCGGGTGTTCGCCGAGCTGGCGAGCACCGGCAACCGGCTCATCTTCGGGACCAGCTTTTCGCACGGCACGCCGATGCTGAAGGTGGCGCCCCGCTTCCCCGACGTGGCCTTCGAGCACTGCTCCGGCCTCAAGCACCTCGACAACCTCGGCACCTTCGAGGCCAAGTACTACGAGGGGACGTATCTCGCCGGAATCGCGGCCGGGCACGTGACCCGATCGAAGAAGCTCGGCTTCATCGGCGGCTTCCCCATCCCCGACATCGTGGGGCCGGGCAACGCCATGCTGCTCGGCGCGCAGAGCGTCGATCCCTCCACCACCTGCCACGTGATCTTCCTCAACTCCTGGTACGACCCCGCGAAGGAGAAGGAAGCCACCGCCACCCTGGTCTCCCAGGGCTGCGACGTCATCTGCTCCATGACCGACACCGCCACCGGCGTGCAGGTGGCCGAGCAGAAGGGCGCGTGGTCCATCGGCTACGCGAGCGACATGCGCAGCTTCGGGCCGACGAAGAACCTCACCTCCTTCATGCTCGACTGGAGCAGCATCTACGTGGGCGCGGCGAAGGACGTGCTCGACGGTACCTGGAAGTCCGAGGTGCGCTGGCAGGGCGTGAAGGAAGGCGTGGTCACGATGGCGCCCTGGAACGAGCAGCTTCCGCCGGCCGTGCTCGACCGGCTCGCGAAAACGGAAGCGGCGATCCGGGACGGCTCCCTGCACCCGTATGCGGGCGAGCTCCGGGACCAGCAGGGCAAGGTCCGCGCCGCGAAGGGAAGCCGGCTGCCCGACGCCGACATCCGCGGCTTCAACTGGTTCGTCGAGGGCATGGTCGGCAACCTCCAGGGCTGACGGAGCCTTGCCCGGATCGGGGCGGCGCGGGGACGCGGTGCGGGCCGCGGGCGCGATGACCCCACGTCTCGAACTGCGCGGCATCACCAAGACCTTCCCCGGCGTCGTGGCGAACGACGGCGTATCGCTTGCCGTGATGCCGGGGGAGGTCCACGCCGTGCTCGGCGAGAACGGGGCCGGCAAGAGCACCCTGATGAAGATCGTCTACGGGGCGACGGCCGCGGATCGGGGCGAGATCTTCTGGGACGGCGAGCCGGTGCGGATCCCGAGCCCGGCGGCGGCCCGGCAGCTCGGCATCGGCATGGTGTACCAGCACTTCTCGCTGTTCGAGTCGGTGTCCGTCGCGGAGAACATCGCGGTGGCGGTGGACGAGCCTTTCGATCTCCCGGCGCTCTCCGCCCGCGTCCGCGAGCTCTCGCAACGCTACGGCCTGCCGCTCGACCCCGGCCGCCTCCTCGGCCACCTCTCCGTGGGCGAGCGCCAGCGCGTCGAGATCGTGCGCTGCCTCCTGCAGCACCCCAGGCTCCTGATCCTCGACGAGCCGACTTCGGTGCTCACCCCCCAGGCCGTGAAGCGCCTGTTCGAAACCCTGCGCGTGATCGCGGCGGAAGGGTGCAGCCTCCTCTACATCAGCCACAAGCTCGAAGAGATCCGCGCGCTCTGCGACAACGCCACCGTCCTGCGGCGCGGCGCGGTCGCCGGCGGCGCCGATCCGAAAGTGGCGTCGTCCGCCGAGCTCGCGGCGCTGATGACCGGCGCCGCGCTCCCCGAGACCCGCCGCGCGCCCGCGCGCCCGGAGCCCGCGCCGCGCATCGAAGTGCGGGGCCTGAACGCCACTCCCGAGGATCCTTTCGGCGTGCCTCTCAGGGACGTCTCCTTCGCCGTCCACCCCGGCGAGGTCGCCGGCATCGCGGGCGTCTCGGGCAACGGCCAGACCGAGCTGGCGGCGCTGCTGAGCGGGGAGCGGACCCTCCCCGAACAGGACGCCATCCTTCTCGACGGGGAGCCCGTGGCGCATCTGGACGCCGGCGCCCGGCGCGACCGGGGTCTCGCCTTCGTGCCGGAAGACCGCCTCGGGCGCGGCGTGGTCCCGCTCATGTCCTTGCGCGAGAACGCGATCCTCACCGCCCACCGCAGCGGCATGGTCCGCCGCGGGATGCTGCGGCGCCGCAGGGCGGACGGCTATGCGCGCGAGGTGATCGCCCGGTTCAACGTGCACTGCACGGGCGCGACCGCGACCGCCCGCTCCCTGTCGGGCGGCAACCTGCAGAAGTACATCGTGGGGCGCGAGATCGCCCTTTCTCCCCGGGTGCTCGTGGTCTCGCAGCCGACCTGGGGCCTCGACGTCGCCGCCGCCGCCGCCATCCGCCAGGCGCTGATCGACCTGAGCCGCCAATCGACGGCGGTGCTGGTGATCTCGGAGGAGCTGGACGAGCTGTTCGAGATCTGCGATCGCATCCTGGTGCTCTACGAAGGCCGCCTGTCGGCGTCCCGCGAGCGGGGGGAGGCCGGCGTCGAGGAGATCGGCCTGCTGATGGCGGGCATGGACGCCGGTGCAGGGACGGGGACGGGGCAGGACATGGGCTCGGATACGGGCGCCGGCCCGGGACGCGCGGGGGAATAGGCCGGGACCCATGCGCCTGCGCTTCGAGCCGCGCCCGACCCCTTCGTTCGCCATGCAGGTCCTGGCGCCGGTGGCGGCGCTCGGGCTGACGGTGGCGGCCGGCTGCGTCCTGTTCGCGCTGCTCGACCTCGATCCGGTCGAGACCTTGCGGATCTTCTTCGTCCGGCCGCTGAGCTCGGCCAACGGCGTCTCCGAGTGGCTGCTCAAGGCATCGCCGCTCATCCTGATCGGGCTCGGGCTGGCCGTCGGCTTCCGGGCGAACGTCTGGAACATCGGGGCCGAGGGCATGTTCGTCATCGGCGCCATCTGCGCGTGCGGGCCCGCCCTTGCCTTCGGCGAAGGCGGCCACGCCTGGCTCCTGCCGCTCATGGCGCTGGCCGGCGCCGCCGGCGGCATGACGTGGGCCGCGGTGCCCGCCTTCCTCCGGGTGCGCTTCAACGCCAACGAGATCCTCGTCACCCTGATGCTGAACTACGTGGCGATCCTGCTGCTCGGCTACCTGGTGCGCGGGCCGTGGCGCGATCCCTACGGCTTCAATTATCCGCAGACCGCGATCTTCGGGCCCTCCGCCCTGTTCGATCCCCTGATCGGCGGCTACCGCGTCAACACCTCGATCTTCATCACCCTGGTGATGGTGGCCGCCGTCTGGGTGTTCATCCGGTGGAGCTTCGCCGGCTACCGCATGACGGTGGGAGGTGCGGCGCCGGCCGCGGCGCGCTTCGCGGGCTTTCGCGAATCGCGGGCGATCTGGCTCGGGCTCCTGGTCGGTGGCGGCTGCGCCGGCCTCGCGGGCATGATGGAGGCCGCCGGCCCCCTCGGGCAGCTCTCGCCCACCATCTCGCCGGGCTACGGCTTCGCCGCGATCATCGTGGCGTTCATCGGCCGCCTGCATCCCTTCGGGATCGTGCTCGGCGGGCTCCTCCTCTCGCTCCTGTACATGGGCGGCGAATCGGCGCAGATCATGCTGAAGCTTCCGGCTGCGCTCACCCGCACGTTCCAGGGCATGCTGCTCTTCTTCCTGCTGGCGGCCGATTTCATGATCGACTACCGGCCCCGCCTCGTCGGACGGCGCTGACGTGGACGTCGCGATCGCGATCGTCACCGGCACGGTCGTCGCCGCGACCCCGCTGCTCTTCGCGGCGATGGGCGAGCTGGTGGTGGAGCGTTCCGGCGTGCTGAACCTCGGGATCGAAGGCATGATGCTGATCGGCGCGGTGACCGCCTTCTCCCTGTCGCTCGCGGGCTGGCCGGCACCGGTCGCGGCGCTGGCCGCGGTGGCCGCCGGCGCGGCGTCGTCGCTGCTGTTCGGGGGGCTCGCCCTCACCCTGCTCGCCAACCAGTACGCAGCCGGGATCGCCCTCGCGATCCTGGGGAGCGGGCTCTCGGCCTTCATCGGCCGGGACTTCGGCGCGGCGCCGATCGAGCCTGTCGGGCCGATCCACGTCCCGGTGCTCTCGGAGGTTCCCTTCATCGGGCCGGTGCTGTTCGGATACGACCCGATGGTGTATCTGGCGCTGGCCCTGTTCGGCGCCGTCTGGTGGGTGCTGTACCGCACCAAGGCGGGGCTGGTCATCCGGATCATCGGGGAGAATCCGCAGGCCGCGCACGACGTCGGCTACCGGGTGATCCCGATCCGCTACGCCACGGTCGTCTTCGGCGGGGCCATGGCGGGCCTCGGCGGGGCCTATCTCGCGCTCGCCTACACCCCGCTGTGGGTCGAGAACCTGACCTCGGGCCGGGGCTGGATCGCGCTCGCGCTGGTCGTCTTCGCGAGCTGGCGGCCGTTGCGCGTGCTGTTGGGGGCGCTGCTCTTCGGGGGCGTGAACATCCTCCAGTTCCACGCCCAGAGCCAGGGGATCGGCATTCCCTCCGAGCTTCTCTCCGCACTCCCCTACCTGGCGACGATCCTCGTGCTGGTGCTCATCTCGCGGAACCGCCGGATGCAGAAGGTGAACTTCCCCGCCTCCCTCGCCAGGCCTTTCCGCCCGGGCCACTGACGCGGGGACAGGGACGGGCGGCGGGAAGCCCGTCGGCGTTCCCGCCGCCCGTGCGATTTCCGCGCACCAAACGCATGGAAGCACCTGCCGCGGCGAATGTGCGGCGCATGGCGGCGCGGTGTATCGAATCCGGGCGATGAACCAGGACGGTGGGAAGGGAGCCGGATACCCTGCTCCGGCATTCGGTGTCGTATCAGGCGGCGGTGACGGCCGGCAACCGCGTCCCCCGCCGGCGCGACGTCGCGCCGCGCCGGCGGGATCGTTCCTGCCGTCAGCGTCCGGTGCGGATCATGCGAACGACCAGCGCTCCATCCAGCGCTCGCCGTCCTTGTCCCAGTTCGAGCCTATCTGCGCCGGCAGCGCCAGCTTCTCGGACGTGGCGAAGACGTAGGAGGCGAACATGGGGATGATGGGACCGCCTTCGTCGCGCACGATCTGCTGCATCTCCGCGTACATCTCCCGCCGCCTGGCCTCGTCCAGCTCCGCCCGGGCCGCCTTGAGCAGCTTGTTGAACTTCTCGTGCTCCCATTGGGTGCCGTTCCACGGCACCCCGGCCTCGTAGGCGGTCGAGAACATCCAGTCGGCGGTCGCCCGCCCGCTCCAGTAGCAGGCGCAGAACGGCTTCTTGTTCCATACGTCCTTCCAGTAGCCGTCGTTCGGCACGCGCACGACGTTCAGGTCGATGCCCGCCGCCTTGGCGGTCTCCGCGAACAGCACCCCCGCATCGACGGCGCCCGCGAAGGCCGCGTCCGCAACGTGCAAGTCCACCGTGAGCGAATCCATTCCTGCCTGCTTCAGGTAATGCTTCGCCTTGTCGGGGTCGTAGGTGCGCTGCTCCAGGTCCTTGGCGAAGAAGCGCTGGCCGCGCCCGATCGGGTGGTCGTTGCCCACCACGCCGTAGCCGTGCAGGATCTTCTCCACCATCTCCTTGCGGTCGATGGCGTGCTTCAGCGCCAGACGCACGTTGTTGTCGTCGAACGGCGGGGTCTGGGTGCGCATCGGGAAGGTGTAGTGCTGGTTGCCGGCGATCGAATGCACCTTGAGCCCCGGGCGGCGCTCCAGCAGGTGCGCGGTCTTGAGGTCGACCCGGTCGATGGTGTCCACCTCGCCGGTGATGATGGCGTTGGTGCGGGCGGCCGGATCGGCCATGGTGATCATGGTGACCGCGTCGAAGTGCCCGCGGCCCGAATCCCAGTAGTCCGCGTACTTCTCCAGATCGATGCGCACCCCCGGGTCGAAGCTCCTGACCTTGTACGCACCCGCGCCGATGCCGGACTGCCAGTCGGCCTTGCCGCCCTCGCTGGGCATGACCGGCAGGTGGTAGTCGCTGACGATGAACGGAAAGTCGGCGTTGCCGGCTTCGAGGGTGAAGACCACGGTGTGCTTGCCGTCGGCCTTCATGTCGGTGATCGGCGAGACGATCGGCTTGGCGGCGGATTTCGACCCCTCGCCGCGATGGTGGTTGATGGACGCGATGACGTCCTCGGCGGTGACCTCGCGGCCGTTGTGGTAGGTCACGCCCTTGCGCAGCCTGAAGGTCCAGGTGGCGACGTCGGCGGAGGCGTCCCAGCTCTCGGCGAGCTGGCCGACCAGCGAGCCGTCTCCGGCCACCTCGGTCAGGTAGCCGTTGTACCCGTGGCTCATGGCGATCGTGAAGCCGTGTTCATGGGTTCCCGGATCGAAGCTGTCGGAGGTCGCGCCGTGCCCCGAGCCCAGGCGCATGACGCCGCCCTTCTTGGCGGCGCGTGCGAAGCGGAGGGGCACGCCGAGGGCGACGGCGCCGGCGGCGCCGGTCTGGAGGAATCTGCGGCGGGTGGTCGTGTTCATGGCACTGCCTCCCCTGCAAGGTGTTGCAGTCGTGGTCCGGACAACGGGGAAGGGCGCTGCCACACGCCTTGCCCCGACCATCCCGGGCGTCTGCGCCGTGGATGTGCGGCCCATGTTTGCACGGCGCCCCGGATCAGGCAACGGTTGCCGATACGGTTGCAGCCGGCGGGTGGTGGTGCGGACTCGGGAGCCATGATCCGGGCAAGGCTCGATGGCGGATTCGACTGCGGACGATCAGGCGGACCTCGGCCTTCGAACGTGCCCGCGAACGCGAAGGGTGGCGGATCGAGGCGACACGGGGACGCCGCGAGCCGGAGGGTGGATTCCGTTGCGCAACGTCCCCCGCCGGCGCGACGCCGCGCCGGCGGGATCGTTCCTGCCGTCAGCGCCCGGTGCGGATCACGCGAACGACCAGCGCTCCATCCAGCGCTCGCCGTCCAGATCCCAGTTCGAGGCGATCTGGTCGGACAGGGCCAGCTTGTCGGACGTGGCGAAGACGTAGGAGGCGAACATCGGGATGATGGTGCCGCCCTCGTCGCGCACGATCTGCTGCATCTCCGCGTACATCTCCCGCCGCTTGGCCTCGTCCAGCTCCGCCCGCGCCACCTTGAGAAGCTTGTTGAACTTCTCGTGCTCCCACGCGGCGTCGTTCCACGGCACCCCGGCTTCGTAGGCGGTCGAGAACATCCAGTCGGCGGTCGGCCGGCCGCCCCAGTAGCAGGCGCAGAACGGCTTCTTGTTCCACACGTTCGACCAGTAGCCGTCGTTCGGCTCGCGCACGATGTTCAGGTTGATGCCGCCCGCCTTCGCGCTCTCCGCGAACAGCGCCCCCGCATCGACGGCGCCCGCGAAGGCAGCGTCCGCCACGCTCAGGTCCACCGAGAGGGAGTCCATGCCCGCCTGCTTCAGGTGGTGCTTCGCCTTGTCGGGGTCGTAGGTGCGCTGCTCCAGATCCTTGGCGAAGAAGCGCTGGCCGGGACCGATGGGGTGGTCGTTGCCCACCACGCCGAAGCCCTGCAGGATCTTCTCCACCATCTCCTTGCGGTTGATGGCGTGCTTCAGCGCCAGGCGCACGTTGTTGTCGCTGAACGGGGCGACGTTGGTGCGCATCGGGAAGGTGAAGTGCTGGGTGCCGGCGATCGAATGCACCTTGAGCCCCGGGCGGCGCTTCAGCAGGTGCACGGTCTTCAGGTCGACGCGGTCGATGGCGTCCACCTCGCCGGTGATGATGGCGTTGGTGCGGGCGGCGGGGTCGACGATGGTGATCATCTGGATCGCGTCGAAGTGCCCGCGGTCCGGGTTCCAGTAGTCCGCGTACCTCTCGAGGTCCACGCGCACCCCCGGCTCGAAGCTCTTGATCCGGTACGCGCCCGCGCCGATGCCGGCCTGCCAGTCGGGCTTGCCGCCCTCGCTCGGCAGGATCGGCAGGTGGTAGTCGCTGACGATGAACGGAAAGTCGGCGTTGCCCGCTTCGAGGGTGAAGGCCACGGTGTGCTTGCCGTCGGCCTCGATGCCGGTGATCGGCGCGACGATCGGCTTGGCGGCGGATTGCGAATCCTCGCCTCGGTGATGGTTGATGGACGCGACGACGTCCTCGGCGGTGACCTCGCGGCCGTTGTGGTAGGTCACGCCCTTGCGCAGCTTGAAGGTCCAGGTGACGGCATCCGCGGAAGCCTCCCAGCTCTCGGCGAGTTGGCCGACCAGCGAGCCGTCTCCGGCCACCTCGGTCAGGTAGTTGTTGTACCCCTGGACCAGGGCGAGCATGAAGCCGTTCTCGTGGGTCCCCGGATCGAGGCTGTCCACGGTCTGTCCGTGCCCCTTGCCCATGCGCATGACGCCGCCCTTCTTGGCGGCGCGTGCGAAGTGGATGGGCAGGGTGAGGGCGGCGGCGCCGGCGGCGCCGGTCTGGAGGAATCTGCGACGGGTGGTTGTGTTCATTGGTTCCCCTCTCTCCGCGACAGGTTGCGGTATGAAATCCGGGGAAGGGTGCTGCCGCGCACCCATGCCCCGATGGCCCGTGGGCGCCTCGCGCCGTGGGTATGCGGCGCATGGTGGCACGGAGTTCCGGGGCGGGCAACGGTTCGTTGCCAGGGGTGTCGGGCATCGCGCGTACGGCGGCCGGCAACCGCTCCGGCACACCCGCTGCACCGGCCCGCCGCCGCAACGCCCGGCCCCTCACCTCTCAGCCCCGCATCCGCTCCCCCGCCGGATCCAGCACCGGCGCGCGGACGAGCCTCGCCGGGCGGCGCTCGCCGAGGATCTCGATTGCGAACCGCGTCCCGGGCGCCGCGCCACCGGCAATCGTCTCCACCGGCACGAAGCCGAGCGCGATGCTCTTGCCGCTGTAGTGCGCGTAGCCTCCCGAGGTGACGAAGCCGACGACGTCATCGCCCGCGAAGATCGGCTCGTCGCCCCACGGGTCCGCGTCCTGCGCGTCCACCACGAACGTGCACAGCCGGCGGCCGGGGGGCGCGTCACGCTCGCGCAGCGCCGCGTCGCGGCCGATGAAGTCGTTCTTGCGCAAGCAGACGAAACGGTCGAGGCCGGTCTCCGCCGGGGTGTAGTCCGGCCGGTACTCGCGCATCCACGCGCCGAAGGACTTCTCGAGCCGCAACGACATCATCGCCCTCATGCCGAAGGACCGCATCCCGTACCCGGCGCCGGCCGCCGCGAGCGCATGGTAGAGCGCGACCTGGTGCCGGGCATCGACGTAGATCTCGTAGCCGAGGTCGCCGGTGTAGCTGATGCGGCAGACCAGCGCGGGCACGAGCCCCACCTCCATCTCCCGCGCATCGAGGAAGCGCAACGCCTCGTTCGAGACGTCGCACCCCGGCGCCGCCGCCGCGAGCACGTCCCGCGCCCGGGGGCCGGCGATCTGGAACCCGATGCGTTCCAGCGAGACGTTGGTGACGGTGACCCCGCGCACCGGCAGGTGCGCCTCGAACCAGCGCATGTGGAAGGCCTGCGCGGCGTACGACGCGGTGAGCTGGAACCGCTCCGGGGCGAGCCGCGCCACCGTGAAGTCGCCGACGAGCCGGCCCTTCGGGCTCAGCATGGGGGTGAGCGCGATGCGGCCCTCGCCGGGGATCCGGTTCGCCATCAGGCGCGACAGCCACGCCTGCGCCTCCGGCCCTTCGACCAGGTACTTGCCGAAGTTGTGGATCTCGTTGATGCCGGCCGCCTCGCGCACCGCCCGGCACTCCCCGGCCACCGGCGCGAAGGCGTTGGAGCGCCGGAAGCTGGGCTGCTCGAAGGCGGGCTCATCCCCGGGCGCGAAGTAGTTGACGTGCTCCAGCCCGTAGCCGGCCCCGAACACCGCGCCCTGCGCCTCCCAGATGCCGTAGGCCGGCGTCGTCACCAAGGGACGCGCGGCGGGCAATTCCTCGTTCGGATAGGAGATGGCGAAGCGGCGCTGGTAGTTCTCCCGCACCTTGGCCCGGGTATACGGCCGGGTGCACCAGTCCCCGAAGCGGGCCACGTCCATCGCGAAGACGTCGCGCGAGGGCTCGCCCTCGATCATCCATTCCGCCAGCGCGAGCCCTACCCCGCCCCCCTGGCTGAAGCCCGCCATCACCGCGCACGCCGTCCAGTAGTTGCGCAGGCCCGGCACCGGGCCGACCAGCGGATTGCCGTCCGGCGCGAAGGTGAAGGGGCCGCTGATGACGCGCTTCACCCCGGCCGTCTCCAGCACCGGATAGCGCTCGTACGCGACCCCGAGCTTGTCCGCCATGCGGTCGAGCTTCTCGGGCAGGAGCTCGTGCCCGAAGTCCTCCGGCGTCCCGTCCACCGCCCACAGCTTGCACGCCTGCTCGTACATGCCGACCACGAGGCCACGCCCCTCCTGGCGCAGGTAGCTCTCGCCGGCCGGGTCCATGCAGTGCGGAAGCTCGGTGTCGCGCTCGTACACCTCGGGCAGATCGCCGGTGACCAGGTACTGGTGCTCCATCGGGTGGCAGGGCAGGTACACCCCGGCCATCGCGCCGACCTCGCGCGCCCACAGGCCCGCCGCGTTGACCACGTGCTCGGCGTGCACCGTGCCCTGCACCGTCACCACGTCCCAATGCCCGTCCGGACGGGGGCGAAGCTCCCGCACCGGGTTGCGCAGCACGATCTCCGCGCCTTGCATCCGGGCGCCCTTCGCATACGCCTGCGTGGTGCCGGAGGGGTCGAGGTGGCCGTCGAGGGGATCGTGGAGCGCCCCGAGCAGTCCGGCGGTGTTGGTGATCGGCGAGAGGCGCGCGATCTCCTCCGGCCCCACGATCTCGGTGTCGAGCCCCATGTGGCGGTGCTTGGCGCGCTCCGCCTCGAGGAAATCGAGGCGGTCGCGGTCCGCCGCGAGGGTGAGCCCGCCCACGTGGTGCAGCCCGCAGGACTGGCCGGTGAGCTCTTCGAGCTCGCGGTAGAGGCGGATGGTGTAGCCCTGCAACGCGGCCATGTTGGTGTCGGCGTTCAGGGTGTGGAAGCCCCCTGCCGCGTGCCAGGTCGAGCCGGAGGTCAGCTCGGAGCGCTCGATGAGCATGACGTCGCGCCAGCCCAGCCGGGTGAGGTGGTAGAGCACGCTGCACCCCACCACCCCGCCGCCGATCACCGCGACCCGCACGTGGGATTTCATGGCGGATTGCATGGCTACTGCCCGCCCTGCGTACTTCGAGGATCGCGAGCTCGCGCTCGTATGCCTTGCGCACGAAGGGCAGCGCCGTCCGGTACTCCGCGTCCTCGTAGCAGGTGACGACCTGTTCGAAGGACGGGAGCTCCACGATCACGGCCCGGCCCCAGGCGCCCTCGCGTGCGTCGAGCCGGCCGCGGGCATCGAGGATCCTGGCGCCGAACCGCTCCGCGACCGGCCCCCAACGCTTCGCGTGCTCCGTCATGCGCGGCCTGGTCCCTGATTGCCCCGCCCTTCACTATCCAGTAGCCCGGCATGGTGTCTCTCCCGTATGGATGGATCCCGCACCCGGCCGCGGCCGGACCGCGAGCCGCCCGGGTCGGGGAAGCATAGTCCGACGAAGCGGCGTCGTTGAACCGTGTTCAGGCCGTCGCGATGGTGTCGATGGCGGCACCCCCCGGAGGCAGGTCGGGGGGATTTCTTCGTGTGGGCTCCGCTCCGGATCCAGGCCCGAAACCGGCAAAATCGCAAGAAACTCCGTGACCGGCGTGGTGTTCTGCTCCGGTGGCCGGGGTTTCCCGGCGCCGATCCAGGAGACCGGGAAGTGGTTCGGAAGGGTCCGGGCGCCGGTTCAAGCGCCGCGCCGGGTCCAGTACGATGCCGCTTCCCGCGCGGCGGCGCATTCCCCGACGACTCCCCGGCTCCTCGAACCTTGGCGCGACTCTCGACCCTCTCCGACCTCCCCTCCGTCGATCGGCTGCTCGCGGAGGACGCGGTCGCCCCCCTCATCCGCGCCCACGGCCGGCTCCTGGTGCTCGAAGCGGCGCGGAGCGCGCTCGGCGAGGCCCGTGCCGCGCTCACCGCCGGGGGCGGCATCGACCGCAGGGCGCTCGAAGCGGACGTCGCGGCCCGGGTCCGCGCGCTGGCCGCGCCCTCGCTCGTTCCCCTGTTCAACCTCACCGGGACGGTGCTGCATACCAATCTCGGGCGCGCGCCGCTGCCGGAGGCCGCGGTCGCGGCGATGGCGGCGGTGGCCCGCGGCGCCAGCAATCTCGAATTCGACGTGGCCACCGGACGGCGCGGGGACCGGCACCGGCACGTCGAGCCGCGGCTGTGCCGGCTCACCTCGGCCGAGGCGGCGATCGTCGTCAACAACAACGCCGCCGCGGTGCTGCTGGTCCTCGACACCCTGGCCCGGCGCAAGGAGGTGCCGGTCTCGCGGGGGGAGCTCATCGAGATCGGGGGGGCGTTCCGGATGCCCGACATCATGAAGCGGGCGGGCGCGAAGCTCGTGGAGGTCGGCACCACGAACCGCACCCATCTGCGCGACTACGAGGCGGCGGTCGGTTCGCGTACCGCGCTGCTGATGAAGGTCCATGCCAGCAACTACGCGGTCGAGGGCTTCACCGCCTCGGTGAGTGAGCGCCAGCTCGCGGGGCTCGCCCGCGAACGCGGCCTGCCACTCGTCTCGGATCTCGGCAGCGGCTCGCTCCTCGACATGGCCGCGTTCGGGCTCCCTCCAGAGCCGACGGTGCGCGGGATGATCGAGGACGGGGTCGATCTGGTGACCTTCAGCGGCGACAAGCTGCTCGGCGGCCCCCAGGCGGGCATCGTCGCGGGCAGCGCGGCGCTGGTGGGCAAGCTCAAGCGCAACCCCCTGATGCGGGCGTTGCGCCCCGACAAGATCACCCTCGCGGCGCTGGAATCGGTGCTCGCGCTCTACGAGGACCCGGAACGCCTGGCCGGGAAGCTGCCGGCGCTCCGCCTGCTCACCCGCGGGCGTGACGAGATCGAGGCCCAGGCCCGGCGGGTACGGCCGCCACTCGCGGCGCGGCTCGGCGATGGCTGGTCGGTCGAGACGGTGCATTGCCGCAGCCAGATCGGCAGCGGCGCGCTGCCCGTGGACCGGCTGCCGAGCGCGGGTCTGCGGTGCGCGCCGGCCGGTGCGAAACGCGGCCGTTCGTCGAGGCTGCACGCGCTGGCGGCGGCATTGCGCGCGCTGCCCAAGCCGGTGATCGGGCGCGTGCACGACGGCGCCCTCACCCTGGATCTGCGCTGCCTCGACGACGAAGCGGGCTTCCTCGCGCAGCTCGACCGGCTGGCCGCGCCGTGATTGCCGCTTGCGGAGGGATCCATCCGCTCCTTCCTCGTCGAACCACTTCGGCCATCGCGCCCGCAAATCGAATTTCCACCTGTTTGCATGGCAGCACCGGAACGCAACTTCAGGTGACGCCAGGGTGAGCCCCGGGGACGCCTCGGGGTCCGGGGTACGGCCGCGGTTCAACGCTCGTAATGCTCGGCCTCGCGGGGACCGGCCCGCATGTCGGCCATCGCCTGCCGCACGTCCTCGACGGCCGACTCCAGGCGCGCGACCACCGCTTCCGGCGGCTGGTCGAAGGGCAGGGTGTCGATCAAGTCGGCCAGCCGTCCTTGTGCGCGCCAAGCGGCGTGTCTGGCCCATTCGGTGTAGAGCACGGCGGGATCGTCGACGCCGATCAGGTCGCGGGAACGGCTCTGGTCGTCGCGGGTGCGGTCCAGGGCGACGTAGGCGTTGACCATGGTGATGCGCTCGGCTTGCGCGCTCAGGGGCGCCCCGCGATGCACCACCATGTTGCCGTGCAGGGCGATGGCGTAGCCGGGACCGGGGAAATCCGGGGCGACGACCCGGTCCGGGGGCGGGGTCCTCCCCTCGGCGGCGAGCGCCGCGGCTTCTCCCTTCGTGCCCCGGAAGTACTCGAACCGCCCGCCCGGAAGCTGCGCCGGGTCGGTGACCATCATCACGTAGTCCAGCGCGATGGTGTCGTGGTGCCATTTGTCCACCGCCTCGTGCACGTTCGCCGGCTCGTAGTTCAGATGCCCGAGATGCACCGGCATGGTATGCGGCGCGATCCCGACGCCGTAGATGCCGGCCATGGCCTCCGTCACCGCCGGGCTGAGGCACAGGTCCCGAAGCCAGCGGGAGCGGTAGCAGCCGCTGCGAACGACGTTCTCGATACGGTTGCCGGCCCGTTTCGCGCGGGCGCGGAGCGCGCGGGCGGTGCGCTGCATGACCGCGGCCCCCTCGTCGCTCAGCACCCGGAACGGGGCCGAGACCGCGACCGGGGTTGCCGTCGGCTCGATCTCGGCGTCCGGGTAGCCGAGCTCGGCGAGGGTGATCACCTCGGCCGGCGGCTCCAGCGCCAGGTGCCGGTCCGGATCGAAGGGCGGCTCGCCGGCCAGCCACTGGTAGCCCGCGGGCGGGTGCTCCGGGAAAGGGACGGCGACGTATGCGGTTTCGGTGACGTTCATCCTGAAGGCGCTCATGGTTTCGATGGTGTGAAGGGAGAAGGCGTTTCAGCGAAGGTTCTCACGGCGCCGGCCGCAGATCGAGGTCGTGGATGTTCTTCAGCGGCAGGGCGGTGACGGTGTCGGTGAGCGGGTACTCCCGATCCCCCGGATACAGGACCCACAAGTGCGAAAGCCCCAGGTCCTCGATGACCACGTGCATGGATTTCGTGGTGCGCGGGGCGTCGGTGCATTTGAACTCGAAGCCCCAGCGCCTTCCCCGCCGCAGCAGCATCAGGTCCAGCTCGGCGCCGCGTTGCGTGGCGTAGAAGTACGCCTCCCGCTCCCCCTGCGCGATCAGCGTCTGCTCCAGGGCGAACCCCTCCCAGCTCGCGCCGTAGCGCGGGTGCGCCGGCAGGTCCTCCATCTCTTCCAGGCCCAGCAGGAAGTGCAGGATGCCGCTGTCGCGCAGGCAGACCTTGGGAGACTTGACGAGGCGCTTGCCCAGGTTCTCGAACCAGGGCGGCAGCACCCGGATCATGAAGGTGCCCGCCAGCAGGTCCCGGTAGTGGTTCACCGCGGTGACGCTCACGTCCATCGAGCGCGCCAGCTCCGAGGCGTTCCAGGTCTGCCCGTGGTAGTGCGCCAGCATCCTCCAGAAGCGGCCCAGCGCCTCGGGCGAGACCTTCGAGCCCAGCCCCGGGACGTCCCGCTCCAGGAAGGTGCGCGTGAACGACTGCATCCATCGCGTCCAGGCCGCGGCCGAGCGCGCGAGGTACGCTCGTGGAAAGCCGCCGCGCATCCAGAGCCGGTCCTGGCTCCCCGGCCCGGCCTCGGCGAGCGAGAAGCCGCCCACGTCCACGAAGAGGATGCGCCCCGCCAGCGTCTCGGACACGCCCCTGATCAGATCCCAGGAGGCGCTGCCCAGCAGCAGGAAGACCGCGTTCCGGTTCCGGTCGTCACAGATCGGGCGCAGGACCTCGAACAGCCCCGGCATCCGCTGCACCTCGTCGATGACCACCAGGCCCTCGCTCCGGCGGAGCAGCCTCTCGGGGGTCTCGGCCAGCGCCGCCCGGGTCGTGGCCACCTCCAGGTCGAAGACCGTGGACGGCCCCGGCCCCGGCCACGCGGACGCCACCTGCCCGGCCAGGGTCGTCTTGCCCACCTGCCGGGCGCCCAGCAGGGCGACCACCGGGGCTTCGGACAGCGCCTCGGTGACCGCCGCCAGCAGATTGGAGCGTGCAATGGATTGTTGCATATCGGATGGAAAAGATTCGATATACGACGATGATAACGGCCGTTTCCTTATCGGGCCAGCGGGGTTGATCCGGTCGAGGGTGTTGGCGAGCGCGGGTGCGCACCACGGCATCGCTGTTGCAGGCTCTTTCCTTGATCCGGTCGAAGAAGAGTCGGTCTTCGTCCGTGAACTGCGTGCCGAAGCGCTCGTTCAGGATCTCGATGCCCGGTGTCGGGGTCGCGCACCGTGCCGCTCGTACGCTGACATTGACGTAAGCCGTTTTTGACGTATGATAGTCGCCAAGGAGGAGAATGCCATGCAGATCAACCCGGGCGGACGCTTGAACACCAAGGACGTGGTGGGCCGAGACGCCGAAATCGCCAGATACTGGGATGTCCTCAAGCGCCAAGGGCTCGTCATCTCGGCGGAGCGGCGCATCGGAAAGACCCACATTGTTCTGAAGATGCGCGACGAGTGCCGAAGCGGATACCTGCCCTTCTACCAGGACCTCGAAGCCGTTCACTCGACCACGGATCTCATCCGCTCGATCTACAGCACCGTTCACCAGTCCTTGAGCGCGTTGCCGAGTTTCAAGGCTCACATCGCCAAGTGGTCTTCCCTGCTCCCAGGCAAGATCGCCGGCGTCGACCTGCCGACGGGCGACAGCACTTGGCAGACCCTCCTTTCCGAAGCATTCGACGACCTGGTCGGCATCGCCGACGACAGGCTCATCCTGATGCTGTGGGACGAATTCCCGCTCATGCTGCACAACCTCCAACGCAGGGAGGGGGCCGACTCGGCCATACGACTCCTGGATCACCTGCGCGCCTTGCGCCTTCTCCACGCCGACCGCCTGCGCTTCCTGCTCACCGGCTCGATCGGCCTCCACCTCGTGCTTCGGTCCCTGCGCAAGGCGGGAAACACCAACGACCCCGTCAACGACATGCTGTCGCTCACCGTCCCGCCCATGGCCTGTCGGGACACCTCCGATCTCGCCGCGGCGCTACTCGAGGAGACCCGCGCCGCCCGGACGCAGATCCCCGACCTGGCCTCACGCATAGCCAGCGAGGTCGGCGGCTTTCCCTACCATGTCCACCATGTCGTGGATCAGCTCGACCAACTGCGGCGCCCGCCTACCCTCCAAGACGTATCGTCCGCGGTGGATACTCTCGTCTACGACTCCCACGACCCGGCGAACTTCAACTACTACGTGAGCCGTCTGTCTTCGTACTACGCCGCCGACGAGCGGGCGACCGCCCTGGTCATACTGGACACCATGGCCGGCCTGTCGTCGCCGACACCCGTCCCGGAGCTCCTCAATCTGTGCAGGCATCGGGACCCGTCGCTGACCGATGAGCAGCTACGCGAAGCCCTGACGGTGCTGGCCGAAGACCACTACATCGAGCCGAGGAAATGTGCCGGCGGAGCGGCGTACGACTTCCGTTGGCAGCTCGTCAAGAAATGGTGGAAGGAGAGACGGTCATGAGACACGGCTTTCTGCGCAGTTCCCGCTACAGCCCGGGAAACATGAACCGCGAGTCCCTGGAGGCCCTCTTCGTCGGGCGTAGCGACGTCATGGAAGACGTGCTGTCCCGCGTCGATACGTCGATACGAAGCCAGCAGAAACACTACGTTCTCCTGGTTGGGCCGAGGGGTTCGGGGAAGACCCACTTCCTCGTCCTCGCCTACCATCGATTGATGGATCGGTTCGACACGGCCAATGCCCGTGACCGCGTCGCCGTGGCCCTGCTCAACGAGGAGGAGTGGGGAGTCGCATCCTTCCTCGACCTCGTTGTCCGGATCCTGAGGGCCCTTGCCGATCGGGCGCCGGACCTTGATGCCAAGATCGTCGGGATATACGACCGGTTCTCGAAGGACCCCGCGGAAGCCGAGGCTCTTGCGGTCGAACTGCTCCGGCAACACACCCGGGGCAAGACGCTTCTCCTCCTCTGCGAGAACCTCGTGGACCTCTTTCACGGTCTGGGCGAGGAAGGGCAGAAGCGATGGCGGGCCGCAATCCAGGAGGCCGGCAACTGGGCCATCGTGGCATCCACCCCTTCCCTGTTCGCCGCCGTCACCTTGCAGGACAACCCTTTCTACGGCTTCTTTACCATCCGGGCGCTGGAGAAGATCGACTTCGACACCGGACTCGATCTGCTCGCCAGGAAGGCCGTCCACGAGGGCAAGAGGGAGCTGGCAGACTTCCTCCGCACGCCCCTCGGCCGCGCCCGCGCGCGGGCCATCCACCATCTCGCCGCCGGCAACCACCGGGCCTACGTCGTCCTGTTCGACTTCCTCGACAAGGAGTCGCTCGATGATCTCGTCCGTCCATTCATGGACATGGTCGATGATCTGACGCCCTACTACCAGGACCGGATGCGTCAACTCCCCCCGGCCCAACGCAAGATCGTCGAGTTCCTGTGTCTCCAGGGCAAGCCTGCGACCATCAAGGACGTATCGACACCCTGCCTGATGTCTCACCAGACCGCCGCCAAACAGATCGGCGAGCTCCACGCCGCCGGATTCGTCAGCCGAACGCGCATCGGACGCAACACCTTCTGCGAGCTCTCGGAGCCGTTGATGCGGATCTGCATCGAGGTCAAGGACAACAAGACCCGGCACTTCCGCTTGTTCGTCGAGTTCCTGCGCCACTGGTTCACCAACCGCGAGCTTGAGCGGCGGCATGTGGCGTTCCAGCACGGCGGCCATGGTGCTGGTCATGTGCGTGGAGAAGCATTGATTGAACTTGGTCGTCCTGCGGATGCGATCGCGGCTTTCGATGAGCTGCTGCCAATGAACTGCTGCCATTCATTGCTGCTAGCTGCCTCATGCGTTCGTGGGATCGGCGACTACGCCTCGGCTGGCAGGTACCTCGAACGAGTCGCCGAGATGCAGCCCGACAATCGAGAGCTCTGGATCGAACGCACACGCCTTCACATCGACGAGCGCGCCTTCGGCGCGGCGGCCGAGAGCGCCGCCAGGATTGAAGCCCTGCCAGGCGGCCTGCTCCTGGGACGCCTGCTTGCCGCGCAGGCGGCCGCCGCCACCGAGCCGCTGCCGGTGGCGCTGAACACCCTCGGGGTGGTCCTTGACCCTGAAGACTTCGAGAGCGACGAAGAGCGGCACCTCGAAGCTACCGTGGGGATCCTGACCGTCTCGCTACGCAACTTCGGTCCCCGGCATCTTCCCCAAGGGCTGACGAAGCTCCGGGGCCTGTTGACGGATCGGCTCGAAGGAGGCGTCGTCGGCCGCATACTGACCGACTTCCTCAAGGCGAACGTCGATGATGGTTTTACGGGGTCTCTGGCGGATTGGGAGCGGGCCTTGGAGGGTCTCTCTGACACCTTGGCCGACCTCCCCGACTGCCGCATCCCGGTCGAGATGCTCCAGGTGGCAGTGAGGTACACCAAAACGGGTGACGAGAGACACCTGTTGAGCCTGCCGCTCGAACAGCGTCAATTGCTGGAAAGCGTCCTGCCACCAGCCACGGGCTGACACCTGGGTCTTCCGCAGAATTTGTGGGCAGAAAATAAAGAATGACGACCCGCTCCGTCCTCGGTGGGGCATCGGAAGGGCCGTCCTGTGGAATGGGCCCCGGGTGGCGGCTCTCATCGGATGGCTCCTTCCTGGCCGGACCGGTACCGCATTCCTCGACCCTGCCCGTCAAGCCTCGCCTTCGATGATCGACCAGACCCGATGGTGGCTGGCGCCTCGGTTGCCGAGCGCGGCCGTCCAGGTGTCCACGCCGGCGCTCCGAACCCTGGCTCGCACTTCGTGCAGCGGCTCGGCGGCGCCGACTTCGAGCTGTCGCGCCAGCGGTACGGCGGCGGTGCGGGGAACACCGAGCAGCCGAAGGGCGATCGCCTCGTCCGAGTTCACGCCGTAGTAGACGCGGGCCGGCAGGTTGCGCAGCATCCGCTTCTCGTCGGCCGGCAACGAATCGAAGGTATCCCCGATGGTCAGGGATTGGAGCGCGGCCAAGCCCCAGGACGCGGTTTGCGTCAACCGTCCGAAAATTCTCCGGCAACACCGGGTCATCGCCGTCACGGAATCGGCTTGGCCGGTGGCGCCATCACCATGACCCGGCTTGCCGGCGAAGTACTCGGTGGCCATGTCGGGCAGGGGGCGGCCCTGCACCCAATCGCAGATGATGCGCGAGAGGGTGTCGCCGTCGGGGCGAGGGCCTCCCGTCACTTCCCGAAGTGAGTCTCGGAGCTCCGGGACCTGGAGCAATACGCCAATCATCCTTTGTAGATCGCGCCGTCGAGGGCCGAAGAGATCGGGTGACCACGCATCACCCGTCACGTTCGCTTCTTCGAGGCGGACCAGCGTGTTGCCGACCGTCTCCCACGAGAATCCGGTCGCGTCCACGAGCTTCAGCGGCTTCTCCTTGATACGTTCCGCGTAGTTGTAGACACCGCGTACCAGTCGGTCGGCCCAACCCTGGTGGCTTCTGCGCAAGGTCCGGAATCCGAGCGTTCCCCGGAGCACCTGTTCCACTTCCGCGGCGAACCGTTCGTGGTCGCCGATCTGCCTGTACGTATGCGCGAGATACTGAAGGAACGACGACCACTCCGGCAGCCACGCCAGCGTCTCCAGGTGAAGCAGACTCCCTTCGTCCTCGACCTTCCGCACCATGTCGATCAGCGTCGAGGAGAGCTCGCCGACGGACCTCTCGATATACGCATCGAGCTTTTCGACCCTGGCGTCGTCAGGGGCCGCCAGCGCGATGATGCCGAGATCGCCCTGATCGACGCGGCCGGCCCGCCCCGCGATGTTCCAGAAGTCCTCGGGCGGCATCTCCTGGCCGTAGGGATACTGATGGCTGGCGAAGACCACGCCCGACACGGGAAAGTTGACGCCCTGGGCGATGGTCGTGGTCGCAACCAGAACCCGCAGCTCGTTGCGTTCCGTCAACCACTCGACGATCGTCCGCGTATCGTCGGACAGCCCGGCGTGATGCACGCCGACGCCGTACTCCAGCAGCGGCCCCAAGGGAAAGTCCGGCCCCATCTCGTCGGCGAGAAAATGCTGAACGTGGCCCAGATCCTCGCTCGTGTGAGTGATGCGGTTTTCGTCCACCTTGAATGCTTCGGCCACGCTCCAGCTACGTCTCGGCTGGTCCACAAGAACGATGACCGCGCCGCGCCGCTTCAGAACCTGTGCCGTGGCCGCCGCGAGCTTGCCAGGCGACCTTGCGACCGTCGACCACGACAGTCCCAGCGGACGGCATTCCCCGTTTGCGCGGGGACGGGCTTCGAGCGCCAGCGCCTCCGGGACGGTGATCGTCTTCCGGGTCGTATGCCGGGCCAGCAGATCGATCCCGAAGTCGCCGCGCGCTTCGCCTTTCCGGGGCCGCGCGATGGCGACCACCCGGTCGTTCGGCGTCCAGTCCACCCCGAGCTCGATGCTCCGGTGGCTGTCGGGCGCCAGCCAGCGTGCGATTTCGTCCGCGTTGGGGACGAACGGGGTCAGCAGCAGGAATTGGGCGTGCCGGCACTCGCGGTTGATCGTCGCGAGCAGCAACTCCAGTCTCAGGCCACGCGGGCCGGATGCCAGTCCGTGCGCTTCGTCCACGACGACGAGGGTCAGTGGACGCCCGATCCGGCGCTCCCAGTCGCCGCGCAGCATCAGATCGAGCTTCTCGGGGGTCGTGACGAGCAGGCGGAACTGCCGGCCGGCATCGGCGTCCACCAGCATGTCGGCTTCGAGGCCGTCGATGTCCAGGGCCGGGCTGACCTTCTCGACGACGATGCCGAGGTCCGCGAAGTCCCGCCGCAAGCGCAGCGTCACCTGGTTGACGAGCGCCCGCGTCGGCGCAAGGTAGGCGACCCATCCGCGCTCGCGGTCGAACTGGTTCAACGCCTGGAGAATGCGGAATTGGGCGATGAAGGTCTTGCCGCTCGACGTGGGCAGACTCACCACGACGGAGCGATGCCCGGACCCGAGCAATCCTTCCTCCCGCAACGTGCGCCGCTGCGGGGGCAGCATCTCGAAGATCGGTTGCCGGCGGTCGCGCGAGACCATCGATTCGACGAACGTGGAGACGCGGCTGTTCGCGGCGCGGGTGACCGTCCAGATGCTGTTGTCGACGAGCGTCCGGGCGGTGCGGGCGAGCAGTCGCGCGAACGTCTCCCGCTCCATGAGCCCTCCGGCCGCCGCGGCCGTGACCGCGCGGTCGAACTGCGCTTCAAGCTGTTCCCGGACGTCGTAGCGCCCCTCGACGGCTCCTTGGGACAGGTACTGACCCAGGATCTCCGCCGCCTTCGCCAAGTGGTACGTGGTCACGAGCTCCCACGCGGGTCCGGCATCCTGCCGTTGCTCGGCCTGATGCAGAAACCCCGGCTCGTAGTCGCGCTGGCTCGACCGGAGATCGGCGACCTGCGCCTGTACCGCATCGAGATCGTCCCATCCCCGCTTGCGGAGAAGCCGCAGCCACACCTCCAGGATCGTGGACCAGACGCGCCGCCCCCAATCGTCCGCGTCCAGCGGCAGCGCCGGCCATCCATTCGAGGAAAGAAGCCGTTTGACGTCCGCACCCCGGTCGCCGAGGACGCCGAGGCATCCGAGCCGCACGAGGGACTGCGCCGTTTCCGTGGGCGTGCCCTCATGCGGCAGAACCCGGGCCACCTGAAATGCCTCCGCGGCGGCGGCGCGGAGGTCGGCCGGGTCTCCGTCGTCGAGCAGAACGATGACGCGGAGTTCGAGGGCGTTGGCGACGAACCGAAGGTGAGCGTCGTCGAGATGTCCGGTCCCGTGGATGTCGAGGGCGTCCCGGAGCCGGCGGCGCCCCGCCTCCTCCGCGGCGCGATCAACCTTCTCCACGCCGAGCGAGTCCACGATCCAGGATTCGGCGGTCGAGGGGCATCTGTCTGTATGTACAATCATTTGATTTAATTGTATTTTATTTGAGAGATTAAATTGGCCGTGCAAAAAATGTACGAATACTTGACGCGAGTTCGTGAGGGCACGAAGGAGTTGGAGTTCTGTCGGCTCGTCGGGTCAGGCAGCCTCGGGACGTATCGCCAAGGTACGTACCGCAGCTATTCCTGCCAACAGATTCCGAATTATTTTTATATTTCAATAAATTATGTGAAAATAGGGACAAGAAATTCACAATTAGAATACAATTAATTGATATTTATGGATTTTATCCCCGAACGAGAATTTCTGACATACCTGAGTTGTGATAAACATCGAACCGAGGCACCATGTCTGTAGGCGCAGAACGACACGTGACTGATCGATGCCCAAATCGCAGAAAAAGCAACGTACCATCTCCTACTTGCGGGCCACTTGGGCGCGTCCTTCGGGGATGTCACTCCAAGAGGCACTGGGGAGATGCACGGAGCAATTGCCGGACCTGCACGACACCTCATGAATCCCCTCATTTGAGACATCAGATGACACCAAAGATTTCACGATACACTCGCTGCTCCATGAGCATCTGTGAGAACTTCTCAACCAACGGCCGCAGCCGATGCTCCGGCCAATTCGGAATGTGCTCATACAGCATCAATCCCTGGCGAAACAGCGAATGCGTGCGGCGCTTCACCGTATTCGCCTTCAACCACCGGTCATATCCCAAACGCTCCCCCGCCGCACCCAACAACGTCAACAACGCAATCGACAATGCACTCAGCAACAACAGCCGGTCGCGACGCTCCACCCGCTTGATACGCATCGACGACAACCCCATCCCGAATCGCATGTCCTTGATGTCGCGAAAGCTCGTCTCAATCCCCCAACGCTTGCCGTAGTAGCGAATCAGCGTACGCGTCGCCACCTTGCCCTCACTCGCCACCAAACACCACACCTCCTTCATCTCCTTGTCATGCACACACACCACTGTCCCCACCTCCAATTCATGCGCATCCGTCACTCTCGCTCCACGCAACGTCCGAGAACGACCTCCCTTCCCCACCCAATCCGATGCCAATCGCCGCTCCCCCTTCGCACTCGTCACGTAAATGTCCCCACGGATACGTATCACATACCCAAAACCCATCTCCTCACTCAGATACCGAAACATCGGACCACTCCCAAACCCCCGGTCCGCCACCACCGTCACCTTCACCCCCGACGGCATCACCGCGCGCAACCGACACAGCAACTCATCCTCATACCGGCGCTGATTCCCCTTCAGACTCGAACTCTCCACACTCCTCCACATCAACGGCGTCGCACGACCATGACCGGTCAACATCGACAGCACCAGCGTCTCATGACCGTCCCGCGCAAAGCTCGTCCAGTCCAATGCCACCACAATCTCAACACGCCCTCCCACCAGATACGGAGCCCAGTATCCGAAGAACGTGCCCACATCAATGCCCTCATTGCTCAGCAACCGGTCGACTTGCTTCACACCATGCTTGCTCAGCTTCCCCAGTGCCTGCGCCAACCCTTGCCCCACCAAGTGCACCGCCAGCGACGCACTGGTGAGCACCCCCAACGTCGCATTGGCCAACGACAGCACTCGTTTGGCGTGTAGGTCACCGCCATACACATTCGAAATGAATTCGGCCATCTCGTCGCGCTGCATGACCACTTTCTGTTTCATCGTCCGCCCCCGGTCGATTCGGAGGCTCAATTTTGATCTCAAATTCAGCGCTGTGCAAATCTATAACACCCTGGAGATAATAGATGAACATATAATCAATAGATTAGAGAATGTTCTTCATGTAAAGGATGAGGGGATCCTTGAGGGTTGAGGCCGGTTCGGAAATCGACCCAGGCCCGCCGGTCTCCGGGATACCAGGGGAGGCCCGGCGTCCGTCGTCGTCCTCGACGCATGACGGAGGATGCCGCGCCATGTCTGGCGGGGAGGAGAAACGGTGAGCATCGAGCGGGATTTCGACATCTCCCTGATCGCGGAGATGGCGCTCCGGGAGAAGCAGATCCAGCAGATCTACCGCCCGATCATCGGCGTCCACAAGTGGTTCGCCCGCCGTCCCGGGACCCTGTTTCGCGGCTTGATCCTCTCCGAATTCGGAGAAGGCCGCCTGGAAGACGCATTTTTCCGATCGAACGATCTCTCGGGGATCCGGATCGCCGATCCGTTCATGGGCGGCGGGACGCCGCTGATCGAGGCGAATCGCGTTGGATGCGACGTACAGGGCTTCGACGTCAATCCGATGTCGGCCTGGATCGTCCGTGAAGAAATCGAATCCCTCGACACGGCGGCCTACGAGCGGGCCGCCCGTGCCCTCGTCGCCCGTTTGCACGATGATGTCGGCCGGTACTACCGCACGTCCTGCCCGCTCTACGGCGATGGTGACGTGCCGGTCAAATCCTTCCTGTGGGTGAAGGTGTTCGACTGCGGCGCCTGTGGGAAGCCCTTCGATCTCTACCCGGGCTACCTTCTCGCCGAGAACCGGCGGCACCCGAAGAACGTCCTCGTCTGTCCCGGTTGCGGAGACCTCAACGAGGTCGAGGATCGCAAGAGCCCTGGAGACTGCACCGGATGCGGGGCCGCGCTTCGCCAAGCCGGACCCGCACGCCGGGGGCGGGGTAGCTGCCCGCATTGCGGATATTCGAACGTCTATCCCGGAGAAGCCCGACACCCCCTGGAGCACCGCCTGTTCGCCATCGAATACCACAATCCGGGACGGAGGGCTGAACACAAAGGCCGTTTCTTCAAGAAACCCGACGCGGAAGACCTCGCACGGGTGGCCGCCGCGGCCGAGCGATGGCAACGGATCAGCCCCCGCCATCTACCGGAGGAAGTCATTCCGCCGGGGGATGAGACGGGACGGCTGCATCGGTGGGGGTATGCCCGCTACCGGGACATGTTCAATCCGCGCCAGCTTCTCGGCCTGGAGTCGAGCTGCCGGTTGATTGCCGAAGTCGAAGACGGGCGCATACGCCGTGCACTCGCGACCAACCTCTCCGATCTGTTGCGCTACCAGAACATGTTGTGCCGCTACGATACGACGGCGCTCAAGTCACTGGACATCTTCTCCGTGCACGGCTTTCCGGTCGGGCTGGTCCAGTGCGAGTCCAACCTCCTCGGTATCGCCAACGGCGCGGGAGCCAACGTCGGATCGGGCGGCTGGTCCAACATCATCGACAAGTACGTCAAGGCGAAGCGCTATTGCGAGGCGCCGTTCGAAGTCCGGCGCCACGGCTCGCGCAACGTCCGGGTTCCGGTCGAAGGCGAATGGATCGGCGAGAAGCTGAACGGCACTCGCCGCGCGGTCTCCATACGCTGCGCGAGCGCGACCGGGAGCAGGCTCTCCCCGCGAAGCCTGGATGCCGTGTTCACGGACCCGCCCTATTTCGGCAACGTTCAGTACGGCGAGCTGATGGACTTCTGCTATGTCTGGCTACGTCGCCTGGTCGGCAGCGACACGGAAGGATTCGACCGCGCATCCACGCGCTCGCGAGACGAGCTGACCGGCAACGTCACCCAGGCTCGTGGCCTGGAGCACTTCACCGAAGGGCTTTCATCGGTCTGGTCGCGCATGGCGAAGGCCCTGAAGCCGGGGGCGCCCCTGGTGTTCACATACCATCACAACAAGCTGGAAGCCTATTGCGCGATCGGTGTGGCGCTCCTGGATTCCGGGCTGGTCTGTTCGGCGTCCCTTCCCTGTCCCGCCGAAATGAGCGGATCGATCCACATCCACGGCACGGCGTCGTCGATCATCGACACCGTGTTCGTATGCCGGTCGTCGGGCCGGACCCCCGGGCGATGGCTGTTCGACACACCGGAACGGCTTGTCGAGATCGCAGGCGGGGACCGTGCGCATCTGGCGGCAGCCGGAAGAACGCCCACGCATGGCGATACAAGGTGCATCGTCTTCGGTCACCTGACACGAATGGCGGTCTGGAAGCTCCGCCGCCATTGGAACCGCGCATTGCCCGTTTCCGGGAAAATCGCGGCCTTCGCGGAGGCAGCTTCCACCTGCGGAGATCCCGAGCAGCTCGCGCGGTGTGCGATGGCCGCCGAACCGACATCGCCGGACGCGGCTTCGGTGTGCGCCGCGAGGACATGAAGAAGCTGCTTCTTGCGATCCGGGGCAAGGTCTTCACCCTGCAAAACATGGAACAGCTCGTGGAGAACACCCGGCTCGCGGAGTTCCGCTCGCGGTAGGTTGGCCGGATGGTGGACGATGTGCCGCACCCAGGACGCGCCGGATCAGGCGTCGTACCGGTCGTCGTCTCCCTTGGTGAAGATCTGCGTCTTGATGTCCTCGTCGAACTGGTTGTGCTGGTAGGCCCAGAAAATGGCCAGGACGATGGCGACCAGCATCACGAGTCCGGTCGCGGCCCAGATGTAGGGAATGAGTACCTCGCCCATGGATTGTCCTCCCGAATCGTCAACGGCCGTCCTGCGCTGTAGGTCTCCTCTCAAACCCCCGTCACCAGACCAGGCGGACGGAGCCCCGAACCGTCAGTGATCGTCCTGCGCCAGCGCCTCCGGCGGCCTAGGAGCCTGCGCCGTAGAAACGATGCGACAATAGGCAGACTGAGCCGAAGGAGAGAGCCGGATGGCGACGACATTCCGCCCCTACGAGCCGGACCAGATGCTGCTGCTGGCGCCGGATGTACGCGAGTGGCTGCCCGAAGGGCACTTTGCGCATCACGTCAGCGACCTGGTCGACGGACTGGACTTGACGGCGTTCTACGCACCGTATGAAGGCGATGGCCGGCGCAACGCGCCGTATGAGCCTCGGATGATGGTCAAGGTGCTGCTGTATGGGTATGCGACGGGGGTGTTCTCGTCGCGGGCGATGGCGAGGAAGCTGGAGGAGGATGTGGCGTTTCGGGTGTTGGGGGCGGGGAACTTTCCGAGCCACCGCACGTTGTGCGAGTTTCGCCGCCGGCACTTGGAGGACTTCAAGGGGCTGTTCGTGGGGGTGGTGCGGGTGGCGCGCGAGATGGGATTGGCGCGTTTCGGGAAGGTGTCGATAGACGGGACGAAGGTGCGTGCGAATGCGAGCAAGCGCAAGGCGATGAGCTACGGTCGGATGGGCGAGAAGGAGCGGGAGTTGGAGGCGGAGGTCGAGGCACTGTTGAACCGGGCTCGCGAGACCGATGCGGAGGAGGATGCGCGTTTTGGGGAGTCGTTGCGAGGCGATGAGCTGCCGGAGGAGCTGCGCCGTCGCGAGGACCGGTTGGCGGCGATTCGAGCGGCGAAGGGGCGTTTGGAGGCGGCGCAGCGCGAGGCGGACGATGCGCGCGGGCGCCGGCCCGGATGGGAGCGCAATCCCAAGGGTGGGCAGCCGTACAAGCGCGCCTACGGGGAGCCTGATGAGAAGGCGCAGAGCCACTTCACCGACCCTGACAGCGCCATCATGAAGACCAGCGCGGAGGGGTTCCAGCAGTGCTACAACGCGCAGGTGGCGGTGGACGGTGAGCGGCAGTTGATAGTGGCGACGGAGCTGACCTCGAACGCGAGCGACCAGGGGGCGATGATGGGGCCTGCTCGATGAGGTCAAGGACCGGTTCGACGCGCAGCCCGAGACGGTGCTTGCCGATGCCGGGTACTGCAACGAGCGGGACTTGTCGGAGCTGGAGGCGCGGGGTATCGACGGGTACGTGGCGCCGGGACGCGAGGGCAAGCGGGTGGCGGACAAGGACGCGAAGAGGCACCCGGCGACGCACCGGATGGTCGAGAAGCTGGCCACGCCCACGGGCCGGGAACGGTATGCGCAGCGCAAATGGCTGTCCGAGGCGCCCAATGGCTGGATCAAGGAGGTTCTTGGATTCCGGCGGTTCAGCGTGCGGGGTCTGGCCAAGGCGCGGGGGGAATGGGACTTGGTGTGCCTGGCGCTGAACCTCAAGCGGTTGCAACCGCTTCTGGCGGTGTGAGGGCGCCTGCTCGCCAGTGGGATACGGTCGGAATCTCCCTATCGGGGGTCTTGCCGGACGTCTGGGACCCTCGCGCGTGCCCTGCCTGCCATTGCGCCTTTGCGGTGTCCCGGCCCTCGTGTCCATCCCCGCATCGAATTCCGGACCGTCCATCCGTTCTCATAGCTTGAACTACCTTTCTACGGCGCAGGCTCCTAGGAGCCTGCGCCGTAGAAACGATGCGACAATAGGCAGACTGAGCCGAAGGAGAGAGCCGGATGGCGACGACATTCCGCCCCTACGAGCCGGACCAGATGCTGCTGCTGGCGCCGGATGTGCGCGAGTGGCTGCCCGAAGGGCACTTTGCGCATCACGTCAGCGACTTGGTCGACGGACTGGACTTGACGGCGTTCTACGCGCCGTATGAAGGCGATGGCCGGCGCAACGCGCCGTATGAGCCTCGGATGATGGTCAAGGTGCTGCTCTATGGGTATGCGACGGGGGTGTTCTCGTCGCGGGCGATGGCGAGGAAGCTGGAGGAGGACGTGGCGTTTCGGGTGTTGGGGGCGGGGAACTTTCCGAGCCACCGCACGTTGTGCGAGTTTCGCCGCCGGCACTTGGAGGACTTCAAGGGGCTGTTCGTGGGGGTGGTGCGAGTGGCGCGCGAGATGGGATTGGCGCGTTTCGGGAAGGTGTCGATAGACGGGACGAAGGTGCGTGCGAATGCGAGCAAGCGCAAGGCGATGAGCTATGGTCGGATGCGCGAGAAGGAGCGGGCATTGGAGGCGGAGGTCGAGGCGTTGCTGAGCCGGGCTCGCGACACCGATGCGCAGGAGGACGCGCGCTTTGGGGAGTCGCTACGAGGCGATGAGCTGCCCGAGGAGTTGCGCCGTCGAGAGGACCGGTTGGCGGCGATTCGAGCGGCGAAGGGGCGTTTGGAGGCGGCGCAGCGCGAGGCGGACGATGCGCGCGGGCGCCGGCCCGGATGGGAGCGCAACCCCAAGGGTGGGCAGCCGTACAAGCGCGCCTACGGGGAGCCTGATGAGAAGGCGCAGAGCAACTTCACCGACCCTGACAGCGCCATCATGAAGACCAGCGCGGAGGGGTTCCAGCAATGCTACAACGCGCAGGTGGCGGTGGACGGTGAGCAGCAGTTGATAGTGGCGACGGAGCTGACCTCGAACGCGAGCGACCAGGGGGCGATGATGGGGCTGCTCGATGAGGTCAAGGACCGGTTCGACGCGCAGCCCGAGACGGTGCTTGCCGATGCCGGGTACTGCAACGAGCGGGACTTGTCGGAGCTGGAGGCGCGGGGTATCGACGGGTACGTGGCGCCGGGGCGCGAGGGCAAGCGGGTAGCGGACAAGGACGCGAAGAGGCACCCGGCGACGCACCGGATGGTCGAGAAGCTGGCCACGCCCACGGGCCGGGAACGGTATGCGCAGCGCAAATGGCTGTCCGAAGCGCCCAATGGTTGGATCAAAGA
The DNA here is from genome assembly GCA_965204915.1 of Gammaproteobacteria bacterium. Lineage (GTDB taxonomy): Bacteria > Pseudomonadota > Gammaproteobacteria > HK1 > HK1 > HK1. The sequence goes on from OZ242023.1 coordinate 4,062,160, forward strand.
GGTCCTGGGATTCCGGCGGTTCAGCGTACGAGGCTTGGCCAAGACGCGGGGGGAATGGGACTTGGTGTGCCTGGCATTGAACCTCAAGCGGTTGCAACCGCTTCTGGCGGTGTGAGGGCGTCTGCTCGCCAGTGGGACAGGGCCAAAATCATCCCTATCGGGGGGCTCGCCGGACTTTGTGGACCCTCTCGCGTGCCCTGCCTGCCATTGCGTCCTTGCGGTGTCCCGGCCCTCGTGTCCATCCCCGCATCGAATTCCGGACCGTCCATCCGTTCTCGTAGCTTGAACTACCTTTCTACGGCGCAGACTCCTAGCTCGCGAACCTCGCGCTCCAACGCCTTCAGCCGCTCGCGTTCATCGCTACGCAGCCCCGCACGGACCCCGCGGTCGCACGTCATTCCCGCGGAAGCGGGAATCGGCCTGTCCCGCGAGATCGACGGAAGCCGCGGCCCGTCACCGGGCCGCGGCTTCCCATTTCCACCGTTGCCGGCGGTAGCTCCGACTCCGGCGGCTACTTGTGCCGCTCCTCCGCCTTCTTCTCCGCGCTCCAGGAAACGAGGAGCGGGACGATGCAGAGGATCACCGAGACCCAGAACCAGAGCAGGGTCCCGCCACCGCCGGCGACCCCGCACCGCCCCTTGCAGACCCATCCGGCCCATCAGCCGACCCTACTCCGCCTCGTACTCCCCCGCGATCAGCAATCGTCGCAGGATCTTCCCCACCGGCGACTTCGGGATCGAGCGCACGAACACGTACGCGCGGGGGCGCTTGAAGGCGGCGAGCGCGGACGCCTTGCAGAAGGCGTCGAGGTCGCCCTCTCCCACCGGCCCGCGGCGCGTGACGAAGGCGGTGACCTTCTGTCCGAGCCGCTCGTCGGGGAGACCCGCCACCGCGACCTCGGCGACGGCGGGATGGAGCGAGAGCACGCTCTCGATCTCGACCGGCATGACGTTCTCGCCCCCGGAGATCATCATGTCGTCGACCCTCCCGGTGACGAAGAGGTCGCCGTCGCCGTCGAAGCAGCCGACGTCGCCGGTGAAGTACCAGCCCGCGCGCAACGCCTTCGCGTCCGCGTCGGGGCGGCGCCAGTATCCGGAGAACGATTCGTCGGATTCGAGCGAGGCGACGATCTCGCCCTCCTCGTTCGCGGGCATGGTGTCCTCCGGGTCGCCGGCGCCGATGCGGACCACCCGGATGCGCTGGTTGATGCCCGCCTTCCCGGCCGAGCCGGGCTTGGCGGGCGCGTCCGGACAGACCGTGAAGGTGTAGATCTCGGACGATCCGTAGTGGTTGACGAAGAGCTCGGGGCGGAACGCCGCGGCGAGCCGCCGCAGCAGGCCGTCGGTCATCGGCGCACCCGCGAATCCGAGCTTGCGCACGCTGGATACGTCCGCCGCCTCGAAGCCGGGGTCGGCGAGCAGGTCGTGGTACAGGGTCGGCACGAGGAAGAGGTTGGTGATCCGGTGGCGCGCGATCAGGTCGAGGGCGCCCGCGGCGTCGAAGCGCGGCTGGCACACGTACGCGCCCGAGACCAGCGCCGTCGAGAGCAGGGAGCGCACCCCCATGGTGTGGTAGAGCGGCATCACCCCGAGGGTGCGCTCGCCGTAGCCGTAACGGTTCTGCGCGACGTGGGCGAGGGCGCCAGCGCGCTCCGCGGCATGGGTTCTCGGCACCCCCTTCGGGCGGCCGGTGGTGCCGGAGGTGTAGAGCATCACCGAGACGTCGTCCGGCCCGGCCCGCGGGTGCGCGTCCGCGGGAGCGCCGCCGGAGAGGTCGTCGAAGGTGAGGGTGCCGCCGCCCGCGCCGCCTGTCGCGATCCGGGGGACGGCGCGGGCGTGCGGCGCGTCCGCGACGGCGGCGGCCGACACCGGCTCGAAGCAGACCGCCCGCGCGCCGGCGTCTTCGAGTACGTAGTCGAGCTCGGCGGGCCTTGCGCGCCAGTTCACCGGCGTGACCGCCACCCCCGCGAGTTGGCAGGCCCAGTGCAGGGTCGCGGCCTCCGGACGGTTTTGAAGGATGGTGACGAGATGGTCGCCGCGGCGCAGCCCGATCGCATCCAGCCCCGCCACCACGCGCAGTACGCGATCCAGCCAACCGGCGTAGGTGAGCGGGGAGTCACCGTCGATGATCGCGGGGGCGGACGGCTCGCGTTCCACGACGTAGAGGAAGGTGCGGCCGAGGTCGAGCATCATCCGTCCTCAACCGTGGCGCCGAGCCGAACCACGTTCCCGGGCCATCGCACGATGTCCGATGTCGCGCCGATGCCAGGCGCCGTTCCATCCGATGGTCCCGACCCGCTCCAGGGCGCGGCGGTGCGCCTCGGTCACGTCCTCTCCGAGCCCGCATACGCAGAGGACCCGGCCCCCCGAGGTGACGACCCGACCCCCGTCGATCGACGTGCCGGCGTGGAAGATCTTCGTATCAGGCGCGTCGCCGTCGAGCCCGTCGATCGGATGTCCCTGGACGCAGCTTCCGGGATAGCCGGCTGCCGCCATCACCACCCCGAGCGCGGCGCGTTCGTCCCATTCGGGGCGCACGTCGGCGAGGCCGCCGTCGATTGCGGCCTCGACGAGGTCGAGGAGGTCGGAGCGGAGCCGGAGCAGGATCGGCTGCGCCTCCGGATCGCCGAGCCGGCAGTTGAATTCGATCACCCGCGGCGCTCCGGCGGCATCGATCATCAGGCCCGCGTACAGGAACCCGGTGTAGGGCGTCCCGGCCGCCGCGAGACCCTCCACGGTCGGGCGGACGATCTCGCGCATGATGCGCTCGTGCACCACGGCATCGACCACCGGTGCCGGCGAGTACGCCCCCATTCCGCCGGTGTTCGGCCCCGTGTCTCCTTCACCTGCCGCCTTGTGGTCCTGGGAAGACGCGAGCGCGACGGCCTCTCCGCCGCCGACCGCGCAGATGAAGCTCGCCTCCTCGCCGGCGAGAAATTCCTCGATCACGATCCTGCGCCCGGCGTCGCCGAACGCACGGCCGGAGAGCATCTCGCCGGCGGCGGCCAGCGCTTCGCCTTCCGAATGCGCGACCACCACCCCCTTGCCCGCCGCGAGCCCGTCCGCCTTGACCACGATCGGCGCCCCGTGCCCGCGAATGTGGGAAGCCGCCGCGTCCATGGAGGTGAACCCGGCGTAGCGCGCGGTGGGGATGCGGTGGCGGGAGAGAAACGCCTTGGCGAACGCCTTGGAGCCTTCCAGCCTCGCGGCGGCGGCGCTCGGACCGAAGACGCGAAGGCCCGCCTCGGCGAATCGATCCGCGATCCCCGCGACCAGCGGTGCTTCCGGCCCGACCACGGTGAGATCCACCGAACGCTCGCGCGCCAGCGCGGCCAGTCCTTCGACGTCGCCGGCCCCCACCGCGACGTTCTCGACACCGGGCTCGCGCGCGGTCCCCGCGTTGCCGGGGGCCACCAGCACCCGCGCCACCCGCTCGCTCTGCGCGAGCTTCCACGCCAGCGCGTGCTCGCGTCCGCCGCCTCCCACCACGAGCACGGTCAGCGGGTCGTTCACGGACGGGGGAACCCCGGAGCCGGGCGCCGGATCACGTCGTCGGCAACCGCGGTTCAGTGCCGGAAGTGCCGCATGCGGGTGAACACCATCGCCATCCCGTGCTCGTCGGCCGCCGCGACGACCTCGTCGTCGCGCATCGAGCCGCCCGGCTCGATCACCGCGGTGATTCCGGCCTCGGCGGCCATGTCGATGCCGTCGCGGAACGGGAAGAACGCATCCGACGCGAGCACCGATCCGGTGATCTCCAGCCCTTCGTCCAACGCCTTGATACCGGCGATCTTCGCCGAGTAGACGCGGCTCATCTGCCCCGCCCCGATCCCGACGGTCATGCCGTCCCGGCAGTAGACGACGGCGTTCGACTTGACGAACTTCACGACCTTCCAGGCGAAGAGGAGATCGCGCATCTCGGCCTCGGCAGGCGTGCGCCGGGTCACGACTTCCAGGCCGTCTCCGGTGACCGCGCCGGTGTCGCGGTCCTGCACCAGCAGCCCGCCGGTGACGCGCTTGAAATCGAGCGCGGGGCGCGGTGCGGCCGGGAGCGCGCCGCATTCGAGGACGCGCACGTCGGGCTTGCCCGCGAGCGGCGCGAGCGCCCCGGCTTCGATGCGGGGCGCGACGACGACCTCGACGAACTGCCGCTCGACGATGGCCGCGGCGGTCGGCGCGTCGAGCGGACGGTTGAACGCGATGATCCCGCCGAACGCGGACATCGGATCGGTCCTGAACGCCCGATCGTAGGCATCGAGGATGCCGTCCCCGATCGCAACCCCGCAGGGGTTCGCGTGCTTGACGATCACGCAGGCCGGCTCCTCGAAGCTCTTCACGCATTCGAGGGCGGCGTCGGTGTCGGCCACGTTGTTGAACGAGAGCGCCTTGCCCTGGATCTGCTTCGCCGTCGCGACGCCCGCCTCCGCGCCCGTCCCGGGGCCCGTCCCGGTACCCGCCTTCACGGCCGCCTCGGAGCTCGCCCCGGCGCCCGTCTTCACGGCAGCAGCCTCGACGCCTGCTCCCGCGCCCGCCCGCTCGACGTAGAACGCCGCCCGCTGGTGCGGGTTCTCGCCGTAGCGCATCTCCCGCGCCTTCACGTACCGGAGATCCAGGGTGGGGGGAAACACGGCCGGCGCCGCCTCCGTGCCGTCGCGTGCGCCGAGGTAGCCCGCGATCGCACCGTCGTAGCGCGCGGTATGCTCGAACGCCTTGACCGCGAGGCGGAACCGCGTGGCCGGCGCAACCGCGCCGCCGGCGCGCAGCTCCCCGAGCACCGCGGCGTAGTCGCCCGCATCGACGACCACCGTCACCCACGCATGGTTCTTCGCCGCCGCGCGCAGCATCGCCGGTCCGCCGACGTCGATGTGCTCGATCGCGGTCGCCAGGTCGCAGTCCGGATTCGCCACCGCCTGCTCGAAGGGGTAGAGGTTGACCACCAGCAGGTCGATCCCCGCGATGCCGTGCTCGCGCATCGCATCGCGGTCGGCGTCGCGCCGCGCGAGAAGGCCGCCGTGGATCTTCGGGTGCAGGGTCTTGACGCGGCCGTCCATCATCTCCGGGAGCCCGGTGTACGAGGAGACCTCGACCACCGGCACCCCCGCGTCACCGAGCCGATTGGCGGTGCCCCCGGTCGAGAGCACCTCGATGCCGAGCTCATGCAGCGCGCGGGCGAGCTCGACGATCCCGGTCTTGTCCGAGACGCTGACGAGGGCGCGCGCCACCGCACTCATTCACGTTCTCCTGCCCGCGACGGTCGGCACGGTCCGGGCGGCGGTCACGCCGGCACGCGAGGCAGGTGCAATCGAACGTCAGATGAGGTCATACCGCTTGAGCTTCTTGCGCAACGTCGCCCGATTGATGCCGAGCATCTTCGCGGCCCGGCTCTGGTTCCCCCCGGCGCGCGCGAGCGCCGCCTCGAGCATCGGCGCTTCGATCTCGGTGACCGCCAGCTCGTACAGGCCCGAGACCTCATGGCCGTCGAGGCGGCGGAGGTAGCTCCCGACCGCTTCCCTGGCGCAGTCGCGCAGCAGCTTCCCGCCGCAGATCAGGGTGTAGCGCCTCGACCCTTCGCCCTGCGTCTTCTTGCGAAGCGTCCCGCGGTCGATGCCGAGCATGTCCGCGGCCCGGCTCCGGTTCTCCCCCGCGTGTGCGAGCACCGATTCGCACAGGGGCGGCTCGATCTCGGCCATGACCCGCTTGAACAGTCCCGCTGCGTCATGGTCGCCGGGCTGGCGGAAGTAATGCTCCACCGCCTGCCTGACGCAGTCGCGCAGCAGCTCCGCGCCGCGCTTCTCGTCCCCGGCCTCACTCAAGGGACGTCGCCGCGGACGTCGCCGCCGCGCGGCTTTCCTGCGATGGGCGCGACGCGCTCACGCGGCGAGCCTCGGTGGTGCTTCGTCGAGCATCCGATGGAAGAAGTCGCGGGTCAGGGCGAGCTGGCGCCGCGCGCATTCGACATGGTTGACGTTGCGCCAGAACCGCTCGCCTTGCGGGTACGCCCGGCAGTGCCAGGACAGGTGCTTGCGCGCGATCCGGACTCCGGCGGCCTCGCCGTAGAAGGCATGAAGCGCGCGCAAATGCGCAAGCAGCACCTCGGCCCGCTCCTGCACCCCCGGCGGCTCGGGCTTCGCGCCCGATCGGAGATACCCGGCGACCGCGCCGGGCAGCCAGGGGTTGCCCTGGGCGGCGCGGCCGATCATCACCGCATCGGCGCCGGTGAAGGCGAGCACCCGGCGGGCCTGTTCGGGGCTGGTGACGTCGCCGTTGGCGATGACCGGGATCGACACCGCGCGCTTGACCGCACGGATCGATTCGTACTCCACGGCGCCCTTGAACGCGCACCGCCGCGTCCGCCCGTGCACCGCGACGGCGGCGATGCCGGCCGACTCCGCGATGCGCGCGATCCGCACCGCGTTGCGCCGGTCCGGGGCGGGGCCGGTACGGATCTTCAGGGTCACCGGCACGGCGACGGCCGCGACCACGCGCTCGAGGATCCGCGCGACCAGCGCCTCGTCCGACAGCAGGGCGGAGCCCGCCGCGGCGTTGCAGACCTTCTTGGCCGGGCAGCCCATGTTGACGTCGATGAGGTCGGCGCCGCGCTCGACGTTGAACCTCGCCGCGTCGGCGAGGTACGCGGGGTCCGCCCCGGCGATCTGCACCGATCGGGGGGCGGGCTCCCCTTGGTGGTCGATGCGCCGCAGCGTCTTCGGGGTGGCGCGCAGCCGCGGATCGCTCGTCACCATCTCCGATACCGTCAGGCCGGCGCCGAGCCGCCGGCAGAGCCGGCGGAACGGCCGGTCGGTCACCCCGGCCATCGGCGCGAGCACGACCTGGTTCGGCAGGCTGAACGGGCCTATCTGCATGGCGAACGCTCCCGCGCAGACGTGAACGGCGGGCAATCCGTAGCGTGGGATCCCCCAGCGTCGGGGCCACCGCCGTGGCGGGCGAGGTACGCCTCGACGGAGCGTGCAATCCCGGCCGCATCGAGTCCTGCGTCCGCCAGCATGTCGTCGCGCCCGCCGTGCTGGATGAAACGGTCGGGAAGCCCGAGGTGAAGCACCCGGGCCGCGACACCGTGGGCGGCGAGGCATTCGCCCACCGCGGCGCCGGCGCCGCCGGCCGCGTTCTCCTCCACGGTGACGAGCACGTCGTGGCCGCGTGCGAGCGAGAGCACCACGTCTTCGTCCAGCGGCTTGACGAAGCGCATGTTGAACACCGTCGCGTCGAGCCGATCCGCCACCGCCATCACGTGGTGGAGCAGCGGGCCGAACGAGAGGAACGCGACGCCCGAGCCCCGGCGCCGCTCCTCGGCCCGGCCGATGGGCAGCGCGCGCATCTCCTCCTCGACGGGAACGCCGGGGCCGGTTCCCCGGGGGTAGCGGACCGCGCAGGGGCCGTCGTGGAGGAATCCCGTGTACAGCATCCGCCGCGTCTCGTTCTCGTCGGCCGGAGTCATGACCACGACGTTCGGCAGGCAGCGCAGGCAGGTCACGTCGTACGCGCCGGCGTGGGTCGGTCCGTCGCCGCCGACCACGCCGGCGCGGTCGATCGCGAACATCACCGGGAGGTCCTGCAGCGCCACGTCGTGGACGACCTGGTCGTATGCGCGCTGGAGAAAGGTCGAGTAGATCGCGACGACGGGCTTCAGTCCCTCGCAGGCAAGGCCGGCGGCGAAGGTCACGCTGTGCTGCTCGGCAATCGCGACGTCGAAGTACCGGTCGGGATGGAGCTGCTCGAACCGCTCCATCTTCGAGCCCTCGCGCATCGCGGGGGTGATCGCGACCAGCCGCTCGTCCCGCTCCGCCATGTCGCAGAGCCAGTCGCCGAAGACCTGGGAATAGGTCGGCCGCCGCGCCGCCGCCGGCGCGGGATCCGGCACGATCCCGACCGCCGGATCGAATGGGGACCCGATGCCGTGGTACTTCACCGGATCGGCCTCCGCGGGCGCGTAGCCCTTGCCTTTGCGCGTGACGACGTGCAGCAACTGCGGGCCGCCGAGCCGCCTGAGGTTCTTCAGGTTGGGGAGGAGGGCGCCCAGATCGTGCCCGTCGATGGGTCCGACGTAGTTGAAGCCGAGCTCCTCGAAGAGCGTGCCGGGGACGATGAGGCCCTTGACGTGTTCCTCGGTCCGGCGCGCGATCTCGTGGATCGGGGGGATCCCGCGGAGGACCTTCTTGCCGCCCTCCTTGACCGTCGCGTAGAGACGGCTCGACAGGATCTGCGAGAACCGGTTGGTGAGTGCGCCGACGTTGGGGGAGATCGACATCTCGTTGTCGTTGAGCACGACGAGCAGCTCGGCGCGGGCGCCTCCGGCGTGGTTCAACGCCTCGAACGCCATGCCGCAGGTGAGCCCCCCGTCGCCGATGACCGCGACGACCTTGCGATCGCCGCCGGCGAGCTTCGTTGCGATCGCCATCCCCGCCGCTGCGCCGATGGAAGTCCCCGCATGGCCGACTCCGAACGTGTCGTAAGGGCTCTCGCTGCGCTTCGGAAACGGTGAGATCCCCCCCCACTTGCGTACCGAGTGCATCCGGTCGCGCCGTCCGGTGAGGATCTTGTGCGGGTAGCTCTGGTGCCCCACGTCCCAGACGATCCGGTCATGCGGGGTGTCGTACAGGTAATGGAGCGCGATGGTGAGCTCGACCGCGCCGAGACCGGCCGCGAAGTGGCCGCCGGACAGGGAGACGCTCTCGACCAGGTACCGGCGAAGCTCCCGGGCCACGTCGCGCAACGCGCGCTCGGGCAGCCGGCGCAGATCCGCCGGTGAATCGATCGTCGAGAGCAGGGGATGGTCCGCTTTCGAATGCACGTTCTCGCTTCCGGGCGGTGCTTCCGAAGACCGCTGCCGACACCGGCCCCCCGGCCATTATCGGGAGGGGGCGCACTTGCCGCAAGAGCTTGCGTTGCCCGCCGGGGCGGGAGCTTCGCCGGACGGATTGGCCGGACAGGGCGCCGGATGAGCCGTTCCGGAGACCCTTGCCGGACGCCGGGGCGGCGACCGGCCCCGAACCGGCGCCGGAGGCGGATCTATTCCTTGTCCTCCTCCTCCTCTTGCCGCTTCCGGGTCCGCGCCAGCTCGACCACCGGTTCGTCCCATGGGCCGGTAATCGTGTACTGGTAGGAGAATGCCTTGTCGAAGGCGTTGCGGTCGAGAAGCATCTGTGCAGCCCATACGGGCAGGAGGGCCGGGTTCAGGAGGGGCAGGCCCAGGAGGGGCAGGCTGGACGAGATCTTCGGAAGAACGGTCACGCGCTTGTCGTAGTCCTCGCTCACGAGCCCCGTGCGTCCTGCGACCTCGATCCGCGCGGTGTCGCTCTCCATGAACAGATCCTCGGTGTGGGCGTTGCCGCTCTCGATCGCGAAGTTGCCGTCGATGCGGTCGTACCGGAAGCCGGCCCCGAAGAGATCGCTGAAGTCGAGAATGAGGCGGCGCGGCAGCGACGTGATGGTGAGCAGCCCGAATACGCGCCCGGTCACGCCGGACTCGATCCGGGTCAGACGTCCATCGGTCGACAGGAAGTGCATGACGCCGGCCAGCCGCTCCAGCGCGAAATCGGCCGGTGATCCCGGCCATGAGCCGCGCAGCGAGAGGGTCGTCGCGCCTCCCTCCACGGCGCTGCCGTCGAATCCCAGCGAGCCGAGCATCCGCCCGAGGTCGTCCCCGTACAACCTCATGGCGATTGCGGTGCGATGCTCCTTCCCGGCGAGCGACCAGCTCCCGGTGGCATCGCCCGCGAACGAGTCGGCTCGCACGTCGAGCCGCTGGAGCGCCATGCCGTTCCCGGAGGGAGCGGTGGCGAAGCTGACGCGCCCGAGATCGATGCCGCCGATGACGAAGCGCCCGGCCGAGAACGACAGGGCGGGCAGGGCGCGCGGGTCGAGGGGGCGCGGCTCGCTCCCGGCTCCGGCGGAGTCGGGTTCGAGCACGAAGCGCTTCAGGCCCACGGTCACGGGCGCGCTCCCCAGGTCGGAGGGGATCTGCACCGCGCCCTCCAGACGGGGGCCGGCGAGGTCCAGCCACCAGCCTCCGCCGTCGCCGGGCGCCGCTCGTATCCGGGTATCGGGAAATCGGGCGCCGAGCGCGATCACCGCCCCGGCGTCGAGTGACACCTCCCGCACGAGGCCGCTCCATGAGGCATCGGCGCTCGATGTGTGGTGGGCCGTGGCGTCGGCGAGGAATGCGCGCCATGCCCCGGTATCGAGCACCGGCAGCGAACCGTTCGCGATCACCCCGGGGGTCTCGGGAAGGGCCGCGTCCTCGTCGCCGAGGCGGATCGCGCCGCGCTCCAGCCGGAATCGGCCGGTATCCGGATCCCGGACCAGGCGCAACGCTGCGCCCGCAAGGCCGCCGTGGCGGACCTCGACGATGCGTTCCGCGTCGGACGTGAAACGGCCCTCGATGCCGAGCCTGCGCGTGGCTTCGCCCGGCTTGCCGAACGGCGGCGGGAGATCGAGCGAGAGGCCGGCCAGATCGCTCGCGATGCGCAGCTTCGCCGGTCCTGCGTCTCCGGCGCGCGGGAGGTCGACAGTCGCCTTCCAGGCCGTCTCGCCGCGGATCCGCGCAAGAAGCGGGGAGTCGCCGGGGGTCGCCGTCTCGACGAGGCCGGCACCGTGGAGCCAGGCGGCCAGCAGGCGAGGTGTCAGGCGGCCGTCGACGGACAGGCGCGTCGCGTGGGGCGCTTCGGGAGCAGCGCCGACGACGGCGCGGATCGGCTCGCCGAGCCAGGTCGCGGCGAGGTCGCCGGATTCGACTGCGGCGCCGCGGATCGCGATCGTGCCGTTCACCGCCGCGAGCCCTTGGGGGAGCCCTGGCACGTCGATTCGGTTGTCTTCAAGGGCGATCCTGCCGTCGACGGCGATCGACCGGCCTTTTCCGGTCAGGGGAACCGCCAGATCGAGGTCGATGGCGCTGTCGCCGCGTATCGCGAAACGATCGATCATCGGCGCGAACCGTGCCCGCAGAGGGCTCTCGGCGAGGAAGCGCACGGCATCGGCGCTCGTGCCCGCGATGCGGGCCTCGACCTGCGCCACCGGCGCCTCGGCGCCCAGATCCTCGATGGTGACCGTGCCCTCGCGGAGGGTCGATTCGAGGATGCGGCCCGAGTCGAAACGGATGTCGAGCCGCGAGCCGTTCAATGCCGCCACGGCCGACACCTCCGTGATCTCCGGCCAGCCGCGGGCATAGCGGAGCACCGGGACGGCGAGCGTCGCGCTGGCTTCGAGCGCTTCCGTTCCGGCGCTGGACGAGGTCTCCGACAGGTGGCCGTGAAACGCCAGCCGCGCTCCGCGGACGGCGCCTTCCGGGACCGCCGAATCGAGCCAGCGCAGTACCGGCTCCGGAACCACGCCGTCCGCGATCAGGGCGCGGGCCGCGGCGATCCGCGATCCGCCCAGGGACAATGCCACGCTCAGCTCGGGCGGACGCTCGTCCGGGGGCATGAACGTCCAGCCTTCGGCGGTGACCCTTCCCACCTGGGCGGTTTCGCTCGCGGCGGCGAATCGCATCCGCAAGCCCTCCGGCGAATGCGTGACGGTGAGGGCGCCGGCGAGCTCTTCGCCTTCCAGGGGCTGCGCAAGCCAGCCCGGGAGGCTCGAACGGAGCCCGCCGGCCACGACCTCCGCCATGAACCCCTGCGCGTTCGCCTCGAACCGTCCACTGGCCGCATGGACGGAGACCGGCCAGTCCTCCCGGCCGATGCGGAGCCGGGTAAACCGGCCGCTGGCGCGGGCGCGTTCGAGTTCGACGCGCCCGGTGACCGGCACCGAGACCCGGAGGGCTTCGACCGCGCCGCCCGGAGCGGCCTCGAACAGGGTGCTCAGCGCCGGGCTCGCGTCCGCGTCGCCTTTCGGCGCCGCGAGCGCGACGACGTCCTCGATACGCGCGAACTCCGCGTTGACGACCAGCGCTCCCTCGCGGCCCTCGCGCGGCGGCGTCCACTTCGCCCCGGCGCCGGAGATCGGCCAGGCTCCGTTGGCGGTGGCGACGGCGAGGTCGCGCACGGCGAGCGTCCAGCCCTCCGGATGACGCTCGACCGTGAACGAAGCGCCCGCCTGGTCGAGTCCTCGCCGGCTCCCCTGGTGCACGACACCCGGCGAGAGGGCGTGGATCGTTCCCTCCGCCTCGACGAACCGGCCGTCCTTCCACGTGCTCCATGCCTGGCCGGACACGACGCCGGAGATCTCCTCCGTCCCCGGGAGCAGGCCGCCGAGGCCAAGGCGGGCGAGATCGACGTCGTGGGCGGCGACGTATGCGGCGCCGGTCCATGGAGGGGCGGGACCATCGCCGGCCAGATCCGTCGCGAAGTCGATCCGGCCGCCCCCGGGGGGCTCGAACGCACCGGAGATGCGGTACCGATCGCCGGCGTGCTCGAGATGCAGGGTCACGCCGTCGAACGGCAGCGGAGGCAGGCCGCGTTGCTCGTCGATCCACACGATGCGCGACGCGAGCAACGAGACCCTCGCCTGGCCCGGCATCCACCGCATGAGACGGCCGATCCCTCGCGACTCGGCCGGCGCGCGATCCTCGAACTCCCCGACCGCCAGCGTTCCATCGGAGCGCCGTACGAGGGCGAACGACGCACCGCCGACGGCGACGTCGCGCGGCTGCAAGGCCCCCGACCGGAGCAGATCGAGCGGATCGACCGAGAACCCGAGATCGGCGATCCGGATTGAACGATCCGCCGGTGCGCCCGGCGCGGCCCCGTCCGGATCGGCCGCCCCGTCCGGATCCGTCGTCGATGTGCCCGCGGCGGCCTGGTTGCCGGCGAGCCGCACGTCCCCGACTCGAAACACCGGCGTCCAGCCACGCCACTCGACGTCGATCGTGCCGACCTCGACCTGCCGGTCGGCGACGCGGCTCAGCCATGCCTCGATCTGCGGGCGATGGCGCCCGAGCTCGGGAAGGAACACCCGCAGCCCCGTGAGCGTCGCGGCGCCGAGCAGCGCCACCCCGGCGAGCGTGTAGGCGCACCAGCGCAACAGCGTTCGGCCGATCCCGTCCGAACGGCGCGGCGACCCCACGTGGCCGGCGTTCATGACGCGCCGGAGATGGGCGCACGGCCATACGCGCCGCCGCGGCGGCCTCGTTTCCGCGCTCCCGGCTCGATGCTCCGCCCCCGTCTCATCTCCCGAAGGGCAGGGAGGACCCGGCCCGCTCGTCGGCGTCGTGTCATCGGCGGCTCCGGTGCCCGGCGCCCGCGCGGGACGCCGGGCACCGGAGCCGGTCACATCAGCACGACGTCATACTGCTCGCGCGAGTACAGGCCCTCGACCTGCAGCGTGATGGGTTTTCCTATGGACGCTTCAAGCTCCGCAAAGGCCGCCGATTCCTCGTCCACGAGCTGGTCGGTGACCTCGGGGGACGCGATGACGAGCAGGCGTTCGGTGTCGAACTGGCGGGCTTCGCGCAGGATCTCGCGGAAGATCTCGTAGCACACGGTGTCGGCGGACTTGATCGAGCCTCGCGCGTCGCAGGTCGGGCAGGGATCGCACAGGACGTGCTCCAGGCTCTCGCGCGTGCGCTTGCGCGTCATCTCCACCAGGCCGAGCGGCGACACGGTGCTGACGTGCGTGCGGGTATGGTCGCGGGCGAGCGCCTTCTCGAGCGCGCGGAGCACCTGGCGCTTGTGCGTCTCGCTGCCCATGTCGATGAAGTCGATGATGATGATGCCCCCGAGGTTGCGCAGGCGGAGCTGCCGCGCGATGGTCTGGGCCGCTTCGAGGTTGGTCTTGAAGACCGTCTCGTCGAAGTTGCGATGTCCGACGAACCTGCCGGTATTCACGTCCACGGTGGTCATCGCCTCGGTCTGGTCGATCACGATGTGCCCACCCGACTTGAGCTGCACCTTGCGGTGCAGGGCCTTCCGGATCTCGTCCTCCACCGCGTAGAGCTCGAAGATGGGTCCTTCGCCCGTGTAGAGCTCGATGCGCGGGCTCATCTCGGGCTGGAACCGGCCGGTGAAGTCGAGCACGCGCCCCAGCATCTCATGCGAGTCGATCCGTACCCTTTCGATGGTCGTGGCCGACAGCTCGCGCAGGGTCCGGACGACGAGGGTCAGATCCTCGTGCACGATGCCCGGTCCGTTGACCGAAGCCGCGAGCCCGGCGATCGAATCCCACAGCTTGCGCAGGAACGCCATGTCCGCCTCGACGACCGCCTCCGGGCACCCTTCCGCCGCGGTGCGGACGATGTACCCGTCGTCCGGGATCCGGTCCTCGCCGTCGTCCTCGCCTTTCCCGTCGCCCTGGCCGGCTGCGCGCCGGGCGCCGTCGCGCACCAGCTCGCGCAACCGCTGGCGTTCGTCCTCGTCCTCGATCCGCTGCGACACCCCGATCGTCGCCCCGCCGGGGATGAAGACGAGGTAGCACGAGGGAATCGATACGTGGGTGGTGAGGCGCGCTCCCTTGGTGCCGATCGGATCCTTGACCACCTGCACGAGCACTTCCTGTCCGTCGTGCACGAGATCGGTGATCGCCGCGCCGTTGCGAAGCATCGGCGCCGGTCCCGCGTCCGCCGGGTTCGAGCCGCCGTCGCCGGAGCCGGGGGGGTCGCGCACCTGTTGCGCGTCCGCGTCGGCGATGTCCGACACGTGGAGGAAGGCCGCGCGGTCGAGCCCGACATCCACGAAGGCGGCCTGCATGCCGGGGAGGACGCGGCACACCCGGCCCTTGTAGATGTTTCCCACGAGCCCGCGCCGGCTCGCGCGCTCGATGAAGATCTCCTGGAGCACGCCGCTCTCGATCAGCGCGACCCTGGTCTCGCGTGGGGTGACGTTGACCAGCAGCTCGGCGCTCATGGTCGTCTTGCCGGGAAAGCGGACGGCTGCGCCGGGCCGCCGATCGCAGCCGGAACACCGCTCGATCCGTTCCGGTGAATCCTCCTGGCCCGGGAACGCTTCGCAGTCTAATGGAGCCTGCCCGGCCCTGCCAGCCGGGCGAGCCGCGGGGCGGGAACGGCCTTGCGCCGGTACCCGGGTGGAGTGTGGTGAACCACGTCGCGGCAGGAGAAGCCGCCGGCTCTTGCCTGCGGTTCATGTGGGCGGCGTATCCGCCACCGGGATGCCGGAGGGTCGCGGGTGGAGCGGATCGCCGCCGGTGTCCCCCAGATCACCGGTCATCCGATCGAGCACTCGAGCCTCCGCGCCGTTCAGTGGCCTGCATACCGTCGGTCACGTCGAATGCGGTTGGACAGGATCCGGTCTCCTGACGTGCCCCTTGCTCTCCAATCATGTTTTCCGGACGGTATGCAGAGTCAGGGAGATGCCGTCATCTCGATACTTCCGGCGCGCAGTACGCACCAAACCACTGCCCGGAGCCTTGCGCGCGGATGCGGTACGCTGATGGCTGCGAAGGCGGGGCGGGGTGTTCAACGGTTGCCGTAGACGGGAAATTCCTCGTGGATCACCCTGCGGAGGGTCTCCTCGATGTTCTCTTTCCCGGTCTCGATGTGGGCTCTCAGTGCGGAGTTGATGAGCGTCTGGTAGCTGCCCCCTCCGGCGGCGTGGACCTGGCCCCGGAACCAGTCCAGAACGTCGTCGTCGATGCGGATGGTGATCCTCGTTTTCCCCGTGGGAGCGCGAACGACCGGGCCGCGTTTTCCCCTGGAGAAGTCGTATTCTTCGTTCATTTCCGGTCACCACAGGCTCTGGTTTCGGATGGCCCGGCCTTACGGGCCGAGATGATGCGGATGCGGTCGTCCCTCCCTGTGTGCTCGACCATGTGTACGTGACGACGAGGAGCCGTCCCGGCGCATCGACCGCCATCGTGACGTAGCGATCTTCATCGAAGCCGGGGTCCGGTACGGTCAGGGCCGACTCGTCGTCGAACACCGTGGCGGCATCGGCGAAATCGATGCCGTGCTTTCGGAGGTTTGCCCGCGCCTTGGCATCGTCCCATTCGAATTTCATGGGCAAGGGAGTGTATGTACGGATGTACACGCAATCAACGTCGCCGGCGATGGAGTGTCCCGCACACCTCGATCCAGTGATGATCGGGACGATGTGCGACACCGGCTTCCCATGAACCTGCATCCATGAAGACCGGCGGTCCGGCTCGGGGCGCCGGCTCCTCCGGCGAGGCGCCCGATGCCACGGCCGCGGCTGCGGCCGCAACCGAGGCGGTGCGTCTGGTGCGCGGGCTCGCCGGTGGCGCCTCCGCGGTCGCGGCCGGACGATCGGCCCGGGGCGCTGCCGCGGAACCGGTCCCGGGATCGGCCGCGGAGCCGCCGTCGTGGACGGAGGCGGCGGGGGTGCTCGCGGCGCTGAACCTCGACGCGCACGGCATCGCCGCGGGCCTCGCCGGCCTTCTCGTCGAGCGCGGCGCCGTCAGCCTCGACGCGGTGCGGACGCATCTCGGCGCGGAGGCGGCGGCGCTGGTCGAGGGCCTGCTCCGCTTCGACGAGCTCCGGTCGTTCTCGGCCGAAGATCCTGCCCCCGCCGGCCGGAATACGGGGACGGAGCGGGCGAAGCAGGTCGAGCGGCTGCGCCGGCTGCTGCTCGCCGTGGTCGACGACGTGCGGATCCTGATCGTGCAGCTCGCGCTGACCCTGCACCGGCTGCGCACCGCGCGCGAACGTCCCCGCGCCGAACGCGAGCGCCTCGCCCGCGAGGGCCTGGAGATCTACGCCCCGCTCGCGAGCCGCCTCGGCATCTGGCAGTACAAATGGGAGATCGAAGACCTCGCGTTCCGCGAATCGGACCCCGTGACCTACAAGGCCATCGCCGGGCAGCTCAACGAACGGCGCGTCGACCGTGAACGCTACGTCGAGGAGGCCGTGCGCCGGGTCCGCGCCCGGCTCCGGGGCGAGGGGATCGATGCCGAGGTGGCCGGCCGCGCCAAGCACATCCACAGCATCTGGCGCAAGATGCAGCGCAAATCGCTCGGCATCGAGCAGGCCGGCATCGAGAAGCTGTTCGACCTGCGGGCGTTGCGCGTGCTCGTGGACACCGAGGCCGAGTGCTATACGGCGCTCGGCGCCGTGCACGGGCTGTGGACGCACATCCCCCGCGAGTTCGACGACTACGTCACCCACCCCAAGCCGAACGGCTACCGGTCGCTGCACACCGCGGTGGTCGGGCCGGGGGGCCGGACCCTGGAGGTGCAGATCCGCACCCGCGAGATGCACGCCCAGGCCGAGCTGGGGATCGCCGCACACTGGCGCTACAAGGAGGGCGCGCGGCGTCCGGAGCCGGGGACGGACACCCGCATCGCATGGCTGCGGCAGCTCCTGGAGACCGGCGAAGACGCCGGCGGGACCGGATCCCCGCTCGCCTCGCTCGGCCGGGAGATCGAGTCGGAGCGGGTCTACGCCTTCACCCCGCGGGGCGACGTCGTCGACCTCCCGGCCGGCTCGACCCCGCTCGACTTCGCCTACCAGATCCACACCGAGGTCGGCCACCGCTGCCGGGGCGCGAAGGTCGGCGGGCGGATCGTGCCCCTGACGTACACGGTCCGCACGGGGGATCGGATCGAGGTGCTGACCACCCGGCACCCGCGCCCCAGCCGCGACTGGCTCAACCCCAACCTCGGCTACCTCGGCAGCGCCCGCTCGCGGGCGAAGGTGCGGCACTGGTTCAAGCACCAGGACCGCGAGCGCAACGTGGCCGACGGACAGGAGATCTGGGATCGGGAGCTGAAACGGCTCGGGGTCGCGGACCCGCCCCGCGAGGCGCTGGCGGAGCGGTTCCACGCGGCGCGGTTCGAGGACTTCCTCGCTGCGCTGGGGCGCGGGGACGTGAGCGTGCCCCAGCTCGCGGGCGCGCTCCAGCCGTACCTGCCCGCGCCCCCGCCGCCGGCGCCGAAGCTCGCGAAGCGGCGCCGGCGGCGCACCGGCGACGTGCGCATCAGCGGCGTCGGCGATCTGCTCACCCAGATGGCGCAGTGCTGCAAGCCGCTGCCCAACGATCCGATCACGGGCTACATCACGCGGGGACGCGGCGTGAGCATCCACCGCGCGGACTGCCGCAACGTGCTCGGCCTCGCGGGCACCGAGAGGGCGCGGCTCATCGACGTGGCCTGGAGCGCCGGGGCGGAGGAGACCTGGCCGGTCGAGATCGCCGTCGAAGCCTACGACCGCAAGGGCCTGCTGCGCGACGCGACCACCGTGGTGTCGAACGAGGGCGTCAACATCGTCGCGATGGACTCGCAGACGGATCCGGGCACCCACGTCGTCGGGATGCGCATCACCCTCGAAGTCCGCGACGTCGAGCAGCTCAGCCGGGTGCTCGGCCGGCTCGCGCAGCTCCCGAACGTATTCGACTGCCGGCGGCTGGGGTAGCCGCGAGACGTATGCCTCCCGGGATGCCATGAACCTGTCCCAAAATCACCACCCGGGGTCATCGATCATCAAAGCATGATGGCAACTCATTGATTTTCATGGCGTCCAAGTACTGTCCGATCACGCACACGCAGATGCAGTGAAATCCGACTTCGAGACAGGTTCATGTCTCTCGCGGACCGCCGGGCTCCCTCATTCCCGCAGCAGCGGGGATCCGGAAGGCGTGGCTCAGGCCGGGCCGGGTTGGGTTATTCTTCCCCTTCGCGCCCACCGGCCGAGGCTTGGGCGCGTCCCCGAACGTCATACCAGGGATCGACTCGGGAGGTCGGGGCGATCGACACGGTGAAAGTGCGTATGAAGCTGGCGCTGGTCCTTGTCGGCGTGTGGGTGCTGCTGTCGGGGATCCTCTCGCCGCTGCTGCTGGGGTTCGGGCTCGCGTCCAGCCTCGCGGTTGCGTGGCTGGCGGCCCGCGCCGACCGCCGCGACGGCGATCCGGTTCCCTTCGTGCTGCGCCTCGGGCGCCTCGCGCGCTACCTGCTCTGGCTCGCCTGGGAGATCGTCAAGGCGAACGTCGACGTCTCGCGCCGGATCCTGTCGCCGAGCCTCCCGATCGCCCCGGCGGTGCGGTGGCTGCCGGCGAGCCAGCGCAGCGAGCTGGGGCGGGTCATCTACGCCGACTCGATCACGCTGACCCCCGGGACGCTGTCGATCGATCTCAGGGACGGATGGGTCGAGGTGCATGCGCTGAACGAGGAATCCCTCGACGATCTCGCGCGCAACCCGGACATGGACGAGCGGGTGAGCCGGCTCGAACCGGAGCCGGCGCGTTCGGGGCCACCGGCGTCGGAGTCGGCGCGCTCGGAGCCACCGATTTCGGGGCCGTCACGCTCGCAACCATCGTCGTCGGAGCCGGATCCATGACCGGGGCCGCGGCGCTCGCGGTGCTCGCCGCAATGGGCATCACCCTGATCCGGGCGTTGCGCGGCCCCACGGTGTACGACCGGGTGCTGGCGGTGAACAGCTTCGGGACCCTGACCGTGCTCCTGATCGCCCTGCACGGATTCCTCACCGAGAGGCCGGAGTTTCTCGACATCGCGCTCCTCTACGCCCTGATCAACTTCATCGGCACGGTGGCGGTGCTGAAGTTCTTCGAGTACGGCGACCTCGGCGCGGCAGGAAGCACGGAGGATTGACCATGCCGTCCCCGTGCTTTCGCCATCGTCTTCCTTGCGCATCGCGCGCGGCGGGGGTGCGATGACGTGACGATGCCCTCCCTCCTCGATCTCGCGGCCGGCGCCTGCCTGCTCGCCGGCGCCGCCTTCCTGCTCGTCGGCGCGATCGGCCTCGTCCGGCTGCCGGACTTCTTCACCCGGGTCCACGCCACCGGGATCATCGACACGATGGGCACGGCGCTGATCCTCCTCGGCCTGTTCATCCTCGCGGGCTGGACGCTTCCGGCCGTCAAGATCGTGCTCATCTTCGGCTTCATGATGCTGACCGGCCCGACCGCGATCCACGCCCTCGCCAAGGCGGCGCTGCACGGGCGCCTGGACCCGCTCTCGGGCCGCCCCCCGGAGCCGCCGTCATCGAGCGACCGATCCCCACCTCCCTGACCTCCCGCACGGAATGGACGCCTTTTCGATGCCTTCGGCCGCCGTCGAACACCTGATCCTCGTCTCCCTGCTCGCGCTCATGGCGGTGACCGCGGGGGCCGTCGCCCTGACCCGGAGCCTGTTCGCCGCCGCGATGCTGTTCGGCATCTTCAGCCTGCTGTCGGCGGCGGTCTTCGTGGTGCTGGACGCCGTCGACGTCGCGTTCACCGAGGCGGCGGTGGGGGCGGGGATCTCGACGATCCTCATGCTCGCGACCCTGGCGAGGACGAACGCCCGCCAGCGCGCCGGGCCGCGGCTGCGCCCCGGGCCCCTCGCGCTGGCGGCGGGGCTCGTGCTGCTGCTTGCCTATGCGTCGTCCGACCGCCCGCGCTTCGCCGCGCCGGAGGCCCCCGCGAACCTGCACGTCGCGCCCCGGTACCTGGAGCAGGGTCCGAAGGAGACCGGGGTGCCCAACGTCGTCACCGCGGTGCTCGCGAGCTACCGGGGCTACGACACCCTGGGCGAGGTCACGGTGATCTTCACCGCCGGCATCGGCGTCCTCGCCTTGCTCGGGCTGGGCGGTGGGACGCGGCGCGACTGAAAGGAGGGGCGGGACATGCAGCATCACATCGTCCTCAAGGTCGCCGCGAAGCTGCTCCTGCCCTTCATCCTGCTGTTCGCGCTCTACGTCCAGTTCCACGGCGACTTCGGGCCGGGGGGAGGCTTCCAGGCGGGGGCCATCTTCGGGGCCGGGATCATCCTCTACGCCCTGGTGTTCGGCGCCGGGCACGCCCGCGCGGTCATCCCGCCCGGCGCGGTCCGCGCCACCGCCGCGCTCGGGGTGCTCCTCTACACCGGGGTCGGGGCGGTGTCCCTGCTGCTCGGCGCGAACTTCCTCGACTACGACGTCCTCGCGGCCGACCCGGTGGCCGGCCAGCACCTCGGCATCCTCCTCGTGGAGCTGGGGGTGGGGCTCACCGTCACCGCGGTGATGATCCTGCTCTTCTACGCTTTCGCCGGTGCGGAGGAGGCGGAGAATGATCGAGCCCCCAGGGATCGGGCAGTCGCGGATCGGGATGGTGCGAACCGGATCGGCGCGGACCGGACCCCCCCGGGCTGAACCGCCACGGACCGGGACGATGCTCGACGCCTTCCTCGGCCACTACGCCTACTGGGGCGCCATCGTCCTGCTCGCGATCGGACTCTACGCGGTGACCGCGAGCGGGAACCTCGTGAAGAAGGTGATGGGGCTCTCCATCTTCCAGAGCGCGGTGTTCGTCCTGTACATCTCCATCGGCGCGGTCGAGGGAGGGACCGCCCCCATCGCCGGGCCGTCCCATACCGCTTACGCGAACCCGCTGCCCCACGTGCTGATCCTCACCGCCATCGTGGTCGGGGTCGCGACCGCGGCCCTCGCCCTCGCCCTGGTGGTGCGCATCCACGCCGCCTGGGGCAGCGTCGAGGAGGACGACATCGCCCGCGCGGAGGCCGACCCCGTGCAGGCGCCGTCGCAAGCCCCCTTGCAGGCGCATCATCCGGCCGGGGAAACGCCCGCCGGTGAGGGCGGCGTCCGCGCGGAGGCCGGACGCCGGTGAGCACCTTGCAGGCGCAGCTTCCCGCGCTGCAGATCGTCGTGCCGCTTCTCGCGGCGCCGCTGTGCGCGCTGCTGCGCAATCCCACCTTCGCCTGGGGATTCGCCACGGCGGTGAGCGGGGTGAGCTTCGCGGTCGCGGCGGCGCTCGCCGGCGCGGTGTCGGACGGCTCGGAGATCACCTATCTCCTCGGAGGATGGGCGGCGCCGTGGGGCATCGAGTACCGGCTCGACGCGCTGAACGCCCTGGTGCTGGTGATCGTGACCGGCGCGAGCACCCTGACGCTGGTGCACGCCCGGCTCAGCGTCGCGCGCGAGGTCCGCCGCGAGCGCATCGGGCTCTTCTACACTGCGTGGCTGCTGTGCCTCACCGGGATGCTCGGCATGGCGATCACCGGGGACGTGTTCAACGTCTTCGTCTTCCTGGAGATCTCGTCGCTGGCGGCTTACACCCTGGTCGCCCTCGGACCCGGACGCGCCGCCCTGCTCGCCGCGTTCCGCTACCTCGTCCTCGGCTCGATCGGCGCGACCTTCTTCCTCATCGGGGTCGGGCTGCTCTACATGATGACCGGCACCCTGAACATGGCGGACATGGCCGGGCGGCTCGGCGAGGTCGCCCACACCCGCACGGTGACCGCGGGCGTGGTGTTCGTGGTTCTCGGCCTGGGCCTCAAGGCGGCGGTCTTCCCCCTCCATGCGTGGCTGCCCGCCGCCTACGCGCACGCCCCGTCGAGCGCCGCCTCCTTCCTCGCCGGGACCGCCACCAAGGTGTCCGTCTACGTGCTGGCGCGCTTCCTGTTCGACGTCTTCGGGCTGGACCTCTCGTTCGAGCGGCTCGATCTGGGCGCGTTCCTGATCCCGCTGGCCATCGCCGGGATCGTCGCGGGATCGGCCGTGGCGGTGTTCCAGGACCACGTGAAGAAGCTGCTCGCGTGGTCGAGCATCGCCCAGATCGGCTACATGGTGCTCGGGATCGGGCTCGGGACCGCGGCCGGGGCCGCCGCTTCGATCCTCCACCTGTTCAACCACGCGCTGATGAAGGTCGCGCTCTTCCTCGCGGTCGGCAACCTCGTCTACCGCACCGGATCCGCGGCGCTCGCGAACCTCTCGGGGCTGGGACGCAACATGCCGTGGACGATGGGCGCGTTCCTGGTGGCCGCGATGAGCCTCGTCGGCGTCCCGCTGACCGCCGGCTTCGTGTCGAAGTGGTACCTGCTCCGCGCCGCCCTGGAGGGTGGGCTGTGGCCGGTGGCGGCGGTCGTCGTGGCGTCGTCGCTGCTCGCCGCGATCTACATGTGGCGGGTGGTGAACACCGCGTTCTTCACCCCGCCCCCCCCCGACACGGTGCAGGCGCACGCGGCGGAGGCGCACTGGACGATGGTCGCGCCGGTGGTCGCGCTCGCCGCCGCCAACGTCTGGTTCGGCGTGGAGACCTCGTTCAGCACGGGGTTCGCCGCCCTGGCGGGCGCGGCGCTGGCCGGAGGTGCGCCGTGAGCCCGTCGCTCCTCATCCTGGGCTGCATCGCGCTGCCTTTGCCGGCGAGCGGGCAGAACGTCGCGGCGGGGTGCGCATCCGGTCCGTGCGTATCCGGCCCGCGCGCACCAGGTGTCGTGCCGTGAGCTCCCAGCTCCTCATCCTGGGCTGCATCGCGCTGCCGGTGCTGGCGAGCGGGCTGGTCGTCGCGACGGGGCGCGCGCCCAACCTGCGCGAGGCGGTGACCCTGGCGGCCGGGGCGCTCGTCTTCGGATGCGTCGCCGGGCTCTACCCCGAGGTGTCGCAGGGGGCGCGGCCGGCGGTCGTCCTGGCTCCGCTGGTGCCGGGGGTCGCGCTCAAGCTCACCGTCGAGCCGCTGGGGCTGCTGTTCGCGATGGTGGCGGGGTTCCTGTGGCCGGTGACCTCGCTCTACGCCATCGGCTACATGCGGGCGCACCACGAGCGGAACCAGACCCGCTTCTACGCCTGCTTCGCGGTGTCCATCGCGGCCGCGATGGGGGTCGCGTTCGCGGACAACCTCGTCACCCTGTTCGTCTTCTACGAGGTGCTGACCCTCTCGACGTACCCGCTCGTCACCCACGCCGGCACCGACGCGGCGAGGCGGGCGGGACGGGTGTACCTCGCCACCCTGCTCGGGACCTCGATCGGGCTCCAGCTTCTCGCGATCGCCTGGACCTACGCCTACGCGGGCACCGTGGACTTCCGCGAAGGCGGCATCCTCGCCGGACGGATCCCCGAAGGGGTCGCCGCGGTGGTGTTCTGCCTGTTCGCGTTCGGTGTCGGCAAGGCGGCGCTGATGCCCTTCCACCGCTGGCTGCCGGCCGCGATGGTGGCCCCGACCCCGGTGAGCGCGCTGCTGCACGCGGTGGCGGTGGTGAAGGCGGGGGTGTTCACGATCCTGAAGGTGGCGGTGTACGTGTTCGGCCCCGACCTGCTCGCCGCGAGCGGGGGCGGGCGGATCATCGCCTACGTGGCCGGCGCGACGATCCTCGTCGGCTCGCTGGTGGCGATGCACAAGGACAACCTGAAGGCGCGGCTCGCGTACTCCACGATCAGCCAGCTCGCCTACGTGGTGCTGGGGGCGGTGCTGGCGAGCGCGTGGGGGACGGTGGGAGCGGCGCTGCACATCGTGATGCACGCCTTCGGGAAGATCACGCTGTTCTTCTGCGCAGGCGCCGTGCTGGTGGCCGCGCACAGGACGGAGGTGAGCGAGCTCGGGGGGCTGGGACGCCGGATGCCGGTGACGATGGGGGCGTTCGTGGTGGCGAGCCTGTGCATCATCGGTCTGCCGCCGCTGGGTGGGGCGTGGAGCAAGTGGTACCTGGCGACGGCGGCGGTGGACGCGGGCGAGTGGGTGTTGCTGGGGGTGCTGCTGCTGAGTTCGCTGCTGAGCCTGGGCTATCTGCTTGCGGTGCCGATGCGGGCGTTCTCGCCCGCGGCGGGGGCGGGGAGCGAGGGGATCGCGGGGGGCCAGGAGATCCGGGAGGCGCCGCCCGCCTGCCTCGCCGCGATCCTGATCACCGCGGCCGGATGCCTGGCGCTGTTCCTGTACCCGGACCCGTTCTTCGCGCTGGCCAGCCAGGTCGCGGGGGTGCGCTGAGGCGGCGGGAAGCGTTCGGCGGCCCGGGCGCCGGGATCGGGAGAGCGGAGAGGAGACATCCACCACCAGATCGGCGGCTCGGGTCCTGAAGAAAGCGTGCCGGCAACGGCGATGCCGAGCTTTGAAGGCTCACCTTGACGGCGGGGAAACCGGCCGAATAACGTAACCGCCGATGGTATCGGGTGGCTGGCTGGAGGATGAAATGGCGTTCCGGGAGCGCAGTGCCCGGGCTCCTCGTGGCGGGATGAGGCAGCATCGCAACGAACAGGGAGAGGCACGAAAATGCCGCCCGCCCTGTGCCTCCGGCTTTGTCATACCCCCTTCCGGCGCGGTGCGGGTCTCGCCGCCACAGACTCGGGACGCCCGATCCCGTGTCGGGGACGCTCATGGTTCGGCCTTTTCCCGTAGACGGCCCGATGCCAAGTGCCCACAGACGTGTCGGCCGGACGACTTGGCCGCGGACAGCCGGAGAAAGAGCGGGCCGGAGATCGGTCGATGCCGCAAAGAGCGGCTTGACGACGATGCGCACACATCCCCGGATCAAGTGCCGGCCCAAGGCTCGGGACTGTGCCGAGCGTAGAGCCTTGCCATCGGCCGGTTCCCACTCTCATGAGCCTTCGGAATGTCCCATACCGGGAAGATTATCGATCCGGGCACGACAACATCGTCGAGGACTTCTTCCGTCCGTCGCTACGCGAGGCGCGGGAGTACTGGCGGGCCGTCGGATATTTCTCCAGTTCGGCCCTCGAAGCCTTCGGCGCACCGCTGGGTGAGTTCGTCGCGAGCGACGGCCGCATCCGGCTCGTCACTTCGATCGAGCTTTCCGAAGCCGATCTCGAGGCCATCGAGGCAGGCACGACGAGGCGACGGATCTGCGCCGATCGCGTCACCCGGATCATCGAGGAGGAGTTCGCCGACGGCATGGGCGACGGTACGGCGCGTCTGGTCCGGTTGCTCGAAATGGGCCGCCTGGAGATCCGCATCGCAGTCCCCAAGACCGGCACCGGCATCTATCATGAGAAGATCGGGCTCTTTCTGAACGGTAGCGACCATGTCGCCTTCACCGGATCCTCGAACGAGAGCCGCAACGCATTCGAGAACAACCGCGAGTGCATCGACGTGTTCACATCCTGGACATCCGGCGACAGCGCCGCTCGCGCCGAGCGCAAGCGGACGCATTTCGAAGCCCTGTGGAACCGCGAGGATCAGGGCGTCGAGGTCTACAGCTTCCCCGAAGCGGCCAGGAAACGGCTGATCCGCATCTGCGCGGAACGCGACATCGGACGTTCGCGGGCGGACGCCGCCTTCACCAGATGGCGCCATCAGGACGAAGCCGTGAAGGCGTTTTTCGCGGCGGAACGTGGTGTGCTCGACATGGCCACCGGAACGGGCAAGACGCGAACGGCCATCAGGATCCTCCGAACCCTGTTCGAGCGGAATGCCATCGACAGTGTCATCGTATCCACGCACGGCACCGATCTGCTCGATCAATGGTTCACGGAACTCCAGACGGCGGCGGCGTGCCTCCCGGAGCGGGCCGTCGTATCCCGCCACTACGGTCACAACAAGCAACTCGACAACTTCGCCCTCGATACCGGAAACAGGATCCTCCTGGCGTCGCGGGAGCCGTGCGCCAGAGCGCTGGTTCGCCTGACTTCTGCCCAAGCGTTCCGGACGCTCCTCGTCCACGATGAGGTCCACGGACTGGGCAGCGAAGGCAACCGCGAGCGCCTGGCTGGGCTGTCGGACAACATACGCTTCCGGCTCGGGCTGAGCGCCACCCCGGAGCGGATGTACGATCAGGAGGGCAATGCCTTCATCGAAGAACACATCGGCCCCGTCCTCATGACCTTCGGACTCGAAGAGGCTATCGGACGCGGCGTCCTGGCGCCTTTCAACTACTTCCCCCTTCATTACGAGTTGACCGTCGCCGACCGTGAGCGCATCGCGGCCATCTTCAGAAAACGCGCCGCAAGGGAAGCCGCCGGCGACCCCATGCCGGAAGAAATGGTCTGGAACGAGATCGCCCTCGTCTACAAGACATCCCCGGCCAAGCTGCCGGTCTTCGACGAGTTCATCGCAAGCCGCCGGGATCTTCTGAAACGGTGCATCGTCTTCGCCGGAGATACGAGCTACGGCCACGCAGTCCTGGAGACCGTTCAGAAGTACCGGGCGGATATTCACACTTACTTCTCGGGCGAGGACGCCGGAACGCTCAGGAGGTTCGCAACGGGCGACCTCGAATGCCTGATCGCGTGCCATCGCCTGTCGGAAGGAATCGACATCCGCTCCTTGGAAACGGTCATCCTCTTTTCTTCGGACAGGGCACGCCTGGAGACGATCCAGCGCCTCGGGCGCTGCTTGCGAATAGACCCGGACAACCCCGGCAAGACCGCCAACGTCGTCGACTTCATTCGCAACGGCGACGACAACGACGATCCGAACGCGGACGAAATCCGACGCGACTGGCTGGCGGAATTGTCCCGAGTGCGCCCCGCGGAGTGACGACGTGGCGATAGACCCGAGGATCAGGGAAGCGATCGAGGTCGCCGTCGAAGAGGGCGGACAAGATGCGTCGCTGTCGAGGAAGCTGGTCGCCTGGTTCGAAGAACTTTCGTCCGGCAACGAAGGGATCGGCGACGCAGAAAGGCATCTCAAGCTTCTCTACGACAGCACCAAGCAGGACGCCGGTGACGATGAGTCCGACGACGAGGGGAGCCCGGATCGATGACCACCACGCTACGCATCTTGGGATGGAAATCCGAAGGTCTCCGCTGTCCCGATCACGAAATCGACCTCCTCGAAGGCCGCGACCATCCCTTCCACGTTTCCTTGATTCAAATGCCGAACGGCACGGGAAAGACGACGACGCTCGAACTGCTTCGGGCGGCGCTCTCGGGAAGCCTCGAAGGTCAGGGAGAGTCCGCGGACATAAGACGGTTCCGCAAGAGGGATTCCGACAGCGACCGCGGCGCGTTCGGGGTCAGGCTCCAACTCGACGACAAGCCGCTTACGGTGGCCTTGGAGTTCGACTTCGCCCTTGAACGGGTCGATTACAAGACCACGTGGAGGAGCGGACAGGAACTCGGCTTCCGCCCGCCGCGCCCCCTGCGCCGGTTCATGAATGAAGCCTTTGTCAACTTCTACGTTTTCGACGGTGAGCTCGCGGACGACTTGCTGGATCGCGACAAGACCGACGCCGGCAAGGCGGTCGAAAGCCTCTTCCAGGTCCATCTGCTTGATCAGATGTCCGGCGAGATCAAGGAATACTGGGAACGCATTACAAAAACAGAAACCGCCAAGGGTCAAACCGGGCTTACGAAAAGCCGGAATCTCCTCCAAAAGTGGGCGGATCGCTTGATCTACCTCACGAAGTGCAAGCAAGATCTCAAGGACTCCCTCGACAAGCTCGACGGCCGGATCGCCAGACAGGAAGAAAGATACCGGGAGGAGATGGCAAAGGAAGTCCTGAGGAGGGGGAAGATGCAAGAGGCCCAGGCTCAGGTCGATGCCCTTCGAGCCGAGCTCGACGAGATGACCCGATCCGTTCTCGACGCAATGCGGGAACCGCAGGCCCTGTCGCCCACTTTCGCCGACGATATGCTTGCGTTCAAATCGGGCCTCGATCGGGTCAAACTACCCGAGAGCGCCGCTCGGGAATGGTTCGAGGAGCTGTCGGAAGAAGCCGAATGCGTGTGTGGCCGCCCCATCGACGAAGCGATCCGAACGATCATCCGGGATCGCGCGGAAAGATATCTCGGATCCGACGACGTCATTCTGCTGAACCGTATCAAGTCGGATATTTCCGAGGCCGTGGGGACATCGACGCGCCAGCCGGCCCAGGTCCTGGAAGATCGGACACGGGAGCTGGCCGAGCAATCCAGGAAACACCAACAAGCCGACAACGACCTCATCCTGTTGCGGCGGGAAGCAGAAGCATCCGATCCCGCCATTGCGAATGCGAGAGACGAGAAGGATCGCCTCGAAGCAGAGCGCGCCCGCATAATGAGCGATCTGGAGAAATTCCAGGACGATCAGGAGAACATGTCACTCGAAAGGCTGAGATCGGTCGATCCCGATACGGTCTTCTCCATCGAGATGGCGAAGAAGGCGAAGGAGAGTCTTGAGGATGAAGTCGCGCGCAGAACGAGGACGCTTGAGCTCAAGAACAAGCGAGACGCTCTTGTCCGGATCTTCGGCCGGGCACGCGACAAGGCGAAGCTTGCAATCGCCAACGCGATACGGGACCAGACCAACGAACGGATCGCCGGATTGATGCCAAACAACTCTGTTCGTGTAGACAGGATAGAGAATGCGCTTCTTTTGCGCGACCAGGCAGGTGGTAGTGCCGGCGAGAACCTGTCGGTCGGATACGCCTTTCTGGCAACACTGTTCAATCGTGGCAACCATCATCAGTTGCCGTTCGTCGTCGACTCGCCGGTCGTGCCCATAGACGGGGATATCCGTCCAACCATCGGCAGCTTGGTGCCCCAGCTCACGGAACAGGTCGTCGCCTTCATGATCTCGACCGAACGCGACGGCTTTCTCCCAAGCCTCGAACGCGCGAGCAACGGCGATATACAGTACATTACGCTTTTCAGGAGGGGCGTGAACCACCTGGAGGATCGAGCTACGGCAATGTCGTCCGGTGTCGAGAAGACGCGGGACGGGTGCCGGGTCATCGGAGAGGCGTTCTTCAACGATTTCCAGGTCGAGAGCGAGCCCGGCTGATGGACTTCTTCATTCGCAAGGAAGCGCGTAGCTGGTTCCAGAACATCAGGGGCGAGTTCAGCGCTCTGCCGGGCGCGAGGGCTGCACCGGACTTCGACGCATTCTATTTCTGCTTCATTGCCGGTATCGCCGCGAACCGCAAGGAATCTCTGCCGCAGGAAGCGACCGCGCAGCTTGTTCCGGGATTTCCCGAAGCCTACAAGAGCCGAGGCAGCCTCCTGGTCTCCCTTTTCCTGAGCCGCGAGTTGAAGAGCAGGGGGGTGGATCCGACGGAGCGTCAAAGGGTTCGGGATGTCCTGTCGGTGCTCGTTCATCCACAGGCGCCGAATTTTCTGAGCGACGAAGGAGTGCGTGAGTTCAACAGGTACTCCTTCGGTGGATTCGATGTCCTGCTCGACTGGTTCGACGACCGCCCGACCTCGCTTGAGACGTTTCTGCGAACCTTCAAGCGTCGGATCGATGAGACGTTCGTCGCCAAGGAAGGCGAGTAGAGAGAGTCTGCCCGATGGATGCTTTGCGCAACGTCGGATGCAACGTCCAGGAGCCGGGATATGTACTCAGACTCAAGGCATCTCCGGCAGCGCGCCTGCATTGGTTTGTCCGTTGTCGCGCAGGCCATACTGAACCCGGTCCGCTACCCGGATGTCCCGGTGTCGGACGATCCGGGCGGCTGGCGGCGGTCGGCGGACCTTCTCTTGTCTCGGATCCGGCGACCCAGCCGGTTGGCAGAAAGACGAGCCCAAGCTGTCTGCCGGGAACACTGCACTTCCATGAAAAACCGGAGACCTCGCAATGAGCGAATTCGATGAGGAAAAAGTCCGTCAGACCTCCGAAGATCTGCTGGAAAGAGAGTTCAACTACAGGGAGGCGTTGCGCCTCTTGCTGGACTGGCAAAGAGACAGGGAAGGCCATCATGTCGCCCTGCCGGCGAGAATGGGAACGAACGAGTCCTATCTCGTCTCGGTGTCCCTCGGCTGGATTGCTGCAAATGTCTATTTTGCTCGGGATCTTCCAATCTTCAAGGAGCACCAGCGGAAGAATTCGAAGATGATCGACATCAATGATGTGACTGCCGAGTACCTTCAGCAGCGCGCGCCAGACTATACGCGGCAGCTACCGATGGCGATGTATCTGACCACCCGAGAACACCATAAATTTCCCCCTCTCCTGTTGGTCGCCTATCAGGAATGGGTATACGATGAAACTCATGAAATGTGGGGTCCGCACGGACGCGCCAGGGAGAGCTCTCTTAATGTCGTGGGTCTCGACACGAGGGCCTGCGTAGTGGATTTGGACGTCGCGAATACACAATACTTCGCACTCGATGGACAACATCGTCTTATGGCGATAAAGGGACTGAAGGACCTGTTGGACAACGGCCGCCTGAGTGCCAGGAAAAAGGACGGGGCCACTATCTCCGGCAAGGACATGACACGGGACGAGATCGAGGGGTACTTCGAGGAACAGGATCTCGATCCCAACAAGCTTCAGAGCGCTATGGACGAGGTGATGGGAGTCGAGATCATTCCTGCCGTGCAGAATCAGGAGACATTCAGAGAATCCGTATCACGCCTCCGGAACGTGTTTGTCGACGTGAATGAGAACGCGAAGAGGCTGGAGAAGGGTGAGCTTACGCTACTTGACGAAAACGACGCATTCAGAATCGTGGCGCGGACGATCATGACCAAGCACCCGTTGTTCAAGGATGGCTCCGGTGGGTTGAACGTCGACACCAAGAGAAACCAGATCTCGGAGGGCTCCCCGCACTACACGGTGCTCAACGCGATCGTGTCGATCACGCAAGCCTATTTGGGAGATAAACCCGAATTCGACGTATGGAAGGACACCGTGCTCGATCTGAAGGGAAGGCGTGGCGTCGGGCCTCTCCGACCCACGGATGGCGAAATTGAAAAGGGGTTGGTACGATTGTCCATGTATTTCGATGCGCTGGCAAAGCTACCGTCCCACCAAAGCATGATCTTGTACTTCTCTTCGGGCACCAAGGAGGGTAAGTCGCCGTCTGATCTCCGAGGCGTTAGCGACGGGAACATTCTGTTCCGGCCGATTGCGCAGGTCGCCTTGGCGCGGGCCATTGCCCGGTTGCAAAAGGACAAGGGAGTCGATCTGGACGATTTGATAGAGATCCTGTCTCGTCATGAGGAATCCGGAGAATTCGATCTTGCTAACAAGAATGCGCCTTGGTTCGGAATCCTGTGCGATACAATAGAAGGGAGA
This sequence comes from Gammaproteobacteria bacterium, assembly GCA_965204915.1. Lineage (GTDB taxonomy): Bacteria > Pseudomonadota > Gammaproteobacteria > HK1 > HK1 > HK1. Next base: position 4,093,676 of record OZ242023.1, read on the forward strand.
ATTCGTCGTCAGAAGAGGTTCGAAGATCTTTGTGTCGAGATGATGATCTACCTCCTTGGTGGCTTTGACGAAGACGAGGAGCGGAGAAAGAAGCTCTTCGATAATTTCTTCGAAGCAAGGATAGGCGGTGAGGATTCCGGCGAACCTGTGGCATGGGACTTGTCGGGCCGCCTGAAGGCGGAAGACGAATTCCAGCTTCCCGATCCGTGGCGATAGACATGTATGTCACGTCGGTTGCGGAGTGTCCGGCTCCGCCGAACCTTCGCTTCAAAAGCATGGGCGACATCTGTCGCGCCAGCAAGGCACTCTGCGAAGACTTCCGCAACGTCGAGGCGCGCTTGATCCTGAATTCCTACCGAGAGTACAGGCTCGCCTGCATCCGAACGAGTCTGTCCCTTCTGCGGAGAGCCGATCTGCCCGATCGGGTCCTCGTCAGCGCGAGGCTGAAGCGTCTCCAAAGCACGCACCGGAAGATGATGCGACATCCGGACCGGTCCATGCCGGTCCATAGGATGGACGACATCATCGGGTTCAGGATCGTTTGCGATTCCTTCGATGAAGCTGTCGCTCTCGGACAACGCATCGCGAGCAACGTGCCGGCCAACACGAAGGACTACATTGAGAAGGTTCACAACGTCGGCATTGGCTACCGAGCAATTCACGGAATTGCGAAGTTCCAGCAGCCCCTGTTCGAAGGACATGTGACAGTGCGCTTCGAGGTGCAGATCCGGACTTGGTACCAACATCTCTGGGCGTGCTGGTGCGAAAGCCACGGGGAGCCGGCCAAGGAAGGATTCGCGGACGAAGCCATAAAGCAAGACCTGATTGACCGCTCTCGGGCGATCGCCCGCTGGGAGCAGGCGCACCGGAGAAAGTCGCAACAGGAACTGCCGCCGTTCGGCGACCCCTACAATCTGGCCGTCGCGTGGATCGATCCACCCGACCGGTACGGTTTTTACCCTTGCGGGAGCAATGTCGCTGCGGCGGTCAGGCGCCTTCGATATTACGAGTCTCAGAGGGGTCTTCGTCCTCTACTGCTCGTTGGCGTCGCCGACAGCCCCGAGCTGGAGGGCGTGTTGGCATGGACCCACCCGAACTTCGTCGGCGGCCAATTCCTCGATCCGCGGGACTGGATGCCCGAGGGAGCCTGATCCGGCATCCCGACGCGACGGGACCGCGCTGGAGCCGTGCACGACTCAGGCGATGGACGCGATGCGGCTCGCGACCGCCGGCCAATCGACGTCGGGCGTCATGTGGCACCAGGACATCCGGACGGCACCCGCGATTTCCGCATCGGAGAGTCCCATCGCGGTCAGTACATGACTCGGTTCGTAGCTTTGCGACGTGCAGGCCGAGCCGTTCGAGACTGCGATCAGATCCTTGAGCGCCACCATGAGCGCCTCGGCGTCCACCCCCTCCACCGAGAAATTCAGCACGTGCGGCAAGACCCGCTCCTGGGCGCCGTGCAGGCGGATCCCGAGAGCGGCGAGCGCGTCGAGAGCAGCGGCCCGGATCTCGAGACACCGCGTGCGCCGGAGCGCATGGTTCCGCAGGGCGATTTCCGCGGCGAGACCCATCCCGGCGATGAGCGGAACCGGCAGCGTCCCATGCCGCAGCCCGCGCTCCTGTCCCCCGCCGAAGACGATGGGCCTCAGCGGCACCCTCCGGAAACCGCGGCGGCGGACGATCAGGCTCCCAACGCCGACAGGTCCGAAGATCTTGTGGGAGCTGACGCCGATCATGTCGATGCGGCCACTGCACAGCCCCTCGATCTCCTTGCCGAACCCCTGTGCGGCATCGACATGGAAACAGGCGGGGTGATCTTCAAGGATGGCCGCAATCTCCTTGATCGGTTGAAGGATGCCGGTCTCGTTGTTGACGTGCATGACCGAGACCAGCGCTGTATCCGGCCGTAGCGCGTTGCTCACCGCGTCCACCGTCACCGCCCCCGACTCGCCGGGGCGAACGAGCGTGACCTCGAAGCCTCGCCTCTCAAGCACTTCCAGCGGCTCCAGGACCGCCTTGTGCTCGATGGCCGTCGAGACGATGTGGCGGCACCCCGCTTCGGCCGCATGGGCCGCGAGCCCCAGGATGGCGATGTTGTTGCTTTCCGTGGCGCCACTCGTAAACAGCACGTCCTCGGACTCGGCGCGAACGACCGAAGCCACCTGCTCACGTGCCTTCTGAACGGCCTTCTTCGCCCGCAGTCCGTATTCGTGGGTCCTGCTGCCGGCGTTGCCCGGCCCTTCGGTCCAGAGCCGATTCATCTCTTCGAGTACCGCCGGCTCGATCGGGGCCGTGGCGTTGCAATCGAGATAGACCGGACCGGCAGTCTCGACATGCGCGGCCGCGCCGACATGGTTCATGGCTGCCTCCTCTCCCGACCGTCCGCGGGGCTCCGGCCGGTAGCACAGCCGGCCCTGTAGCACTCCGCCGCGCCACCTGCAACCGAATCCGCCTTGCGGCAGGCAGGCGCGGCGCCCGACTCGCCGCCCGTTCTCGCGGGCGGACGTTGCGCCGAAGGAGCCAACCATCCGGCGGCGTCTTCGGTTGCCTGACGTACTCCGTCACGATCCCGCACCGCTCTCCGGGAACGCCCGCAGTCCTGCACAGCCGGCGTTCTCCGGCCCGCGCTACGGTCGTCGTTGACGGAGGTTTGTGTAGTATGTTTACATGTTCGCATGAATTCAAACAAACAGGCAACATCCGATGACGGCCGATTTCAAATACGTCTTTCCAGCCATACGGGGCATCCAGGCCCGGAGGGAATACTACGTCTCCATGTGCCCCCTCCGGCTCATCCCACGGCTGTTCATCTTCAACGGCGAGGAAATGGCCCCCGAGCTCCGCGCCCAGCGGCATCTCAACAAGGCCCGCATCCCGGAGATGTCTCGCTACATGTACGAAAACCCCGACGACTACGTCTTCTCCGCCCTGACCGCGTCCATCGACGGCGAGGTCGCCTTCGAGCAGCTAAGCGGGGAGGAGCGAGGCGACCGGATCGGCCTCCTTCACATCCCGATGGCCGCCCGCTTCGTCATCAACGACGGCCAGCACCGGCGGGCCGCCATCGAGATGGCCTTGGAGCACCGGCCCGACATCGGCGAGGAGACCATCGCCGTCGTCTTCTTCCGCGACGTGGGGCTGGAACGTTGCCAGCAGATGTTCGCCGATCTCAACCGCTACGCCGTCCGCCCCTCCAAGTCCCTCGGCTTCCTGTACGACCACCGCGACGAGACCGCGGAGCTCGCCAAGACGCTCATCAAGCGGTCGACGGTCTTCGGCGGTCTCGTGGAATTCGAGAAGACGACCCTCTCCCGGCGCTCGAGGCGGCTGTTCACACTGAGCGCGATCTACAATGCGACCGCCGAGCTCGTGAAGGACTTCGATCTCGATGACCCCAAGGAGGAGGCCGAACTCGCGCTCACCTTCTGGGAGGAGGTGGCCCGGCACATCAAGGAATGGGAGCTTGTCCGGGCGGGGAACGCGACGGCGGGTGAAGTCAGGACCGACTACATTCACACGCATGGCGTCGTCCTGCAGGCGCTGGCCCGCGCCGGCAACGCCCTCATTCGACGGCATCCCCGGGCTTGGCGGAAGAAGATCGGGAGGATCGCGGACATCGACTGGAGACGGGGCAACGCCGAACTGTGGGAAGGGCGCGCACTGCTGGCCGGCAGGCTCCGGAAGTCCCAGAACAACGTCACGCTGACGGCGAACGCCATCAAGACCCGCCTCGGGCTGCCGCTGTCTCCCGACGAGCAGCGGATCGAGGACGCCTTCGGGAGGAACCACCATGACGGGATCTGACATCCGCCGGGCGGCATCGGCCTTCGAGCAGATGGGCTTCAAGCAGACGGTCGCGCGGCTGCTGGACGAGGTCGCCATGCTCTACCAGAGCGACCGGATCCCGTGGGTGGTCGGCTACAGCGGCGGCAAGGACTCGACCGCGGCCTTGCAGCTAGTGTGGCTCGCGCTGTCGGCACTCCCGAAGAACAGGCTGACCAAGCCCGTCCACGTCATCAGCACCGACACCCTGGTCGAGAATCCCATCGTTGCGCTCTGGGTCTCGAAGTCGCTGGAGAAGATGGAGGCCGCCGCCAAAGAACAAGGGCTCCCCCTCACGGCCCACCGCCTGACGCCCGAACCCGAAAACACCTTCTGGGTGAACCTCATCGGTCGCGGCTACCCCGCCCCCCGGCCCAAGTTCCGCTGGTGCACCGAGCGCCTCAAAATCCTGCCCTCCACCCGCTTCATCAGCTCGGTCGTCCAGACCCACGGGGAGGCGATTCTGGTCCTCGGCTCCCGCAAGGCGGAAAGCCGGGAGCGGGCGCTGGTCATGGAGAAGTTCGAGCGCAGGCGAGTCCGTGAGAAGCTGAGTCCCAACGGCAGCCTGCCCAACTCCTTCGTCTACACGCCGCTCGAGGACTGGAGCAACGACGACGTGTGGCTGTTCCTCATGCAGATCGCCAACCCGTGGGGGTACAGGAACAAGGATCTCCTGACCATGTACCAGGGCGCATCCGCCGATGGCGAATGCCCGCTGGTCGTGGACACGACGACGCCGAGCTGCGGCGACAGCCGCTTCGGCTGCTGGGTCTGCACGCTCGTCGAGAAGGACAAGTCGATGCAGGCCATGATCCGGAACGACGAGGAGAAGGAGTGGATGCTGCCGCTCCTCGATCTTCGCAACGAGCTCGATCCGCCCAACACCCCCGACGCCGACCGGCTCCTGCGCGACTTCCGGCGTATGAGCGGCGCCGTTCAGCTATTCCGTGGCCGCCCTATCCCGGGACCCTACAAGCAGGAGGTTCGCGCGGACTGGCTTCGCAAAGTCCTTCGCGCCCAGCACTACATCAGGGAGCACGGCCCTGCCGAGGTCCGCGACATCGAATTGATCCGTCGCGAGGAGCTTGAGGAGATCCGCCGTATCTGGGTTGTCGAGAAGCATGAGATCGAGGACCACCTCCCCCGCATTTACGAAGAAGTGGTCGGCCAGCCCTATCCGGGCCGCAGCCTCGACGACAACCGCATCTTCGGCGCCGACGAGATGGAGGCCCTCCGGGAGGTCTGCGACGAGGACGAGCTCCGCTACCAGTTGACACGGGAACTCCTGTCGGTCGAGAAGAAGTACAAATCCATGCTGCGCCGCGCCGGCCTCTTCGAGGCGATTGACCAGGCGTTCCACCGCCACTTCTACGAGAACGAGGAAGACGCCACCGATCGGGCACTGTCCCGCCACAAGGCGGTCGAGGACGCACGCGAGCGGGTGTCCCGAAGCAACGATCCCCTGATCCGGAAGATGCCCGATCTTCCTCCGGCCGACGAGACGGCGACCGTCACGTCATGATCCTCGACGAGCTCGTCCTGCACGATTTCGGGCTCTACGGCGAACGCCAATCGGTCGCCCTGACGCCACCCGACTCCGGCCGGTCGATCATCCTCTTCGGCGGGCTCAACGGCCACGGCAAGACGACCCTGCTGGACGCCGTGCAGCTTTGTCTGTACGGGCCGTTCGCGAAGATATCCAACCGGAACGGGCTGTCCTACCAGGACTACCTGTCCCGCAGCGTTCATCGCGGCTCGGATACGCGCGGGGCCGCCGTCGAACTCGCGTTTCGCCACACCATCGACGGCAGGGAAGACCGCTTCCGGCTACATCGATCGTGGCGCAGGAGCGCCAGCGGTTACCGCGAGCACTTCGAGGTGATCAAGAACCGGCATCGCGACGACGCGCTGGCCGAGAACTGGATCAGCCAGGTTGAGGACCTGATTCCGCCGAACATCGCCAACCTGTTCCTCTTCGATGGCGAGCAGGTCCAGGGCTACGCGGCGCGGAACGGTTCCATGCAGTTGATCGGAACGGCGATCCGCAACCTCCTCGGCCTCGACGTCGTCGATCAGTTGGAGAAAGACCTCCGGATCTACCAGCGACGGAAGCGGGGAGAAGACAAGGACGACCCGTACCGGGGCGAGATCGAGAAGTCCGAGGCGGCGCTGAAGGTCTTGCGGGCGAAGATCTCCGACCTGAGGCAGGAGCAGGCGGCACTGAAGGCCACCCGGCTCGACCCGGCCCGCAAAGAGCTCCGTGCGGTCGAGGAGGAGTACCGGAACCTCGGCGGGGAGCTCTACGAGAAGCGTGTTGAAATCGAGCGCGACGCGGAGGAAGCGGAGCGGGCTCTCGACGAAAGCGCCGCCCGCCTGCGGGAGCTCGCGGCGGACGACCTGCCACTGTTGGTGGTTCGCGACCTTCTGGACGACGTCCTCGGGCGCGACCTCGCGGAAGAAGAAACCCGCCGTTCGCGGGACCTGTCGGCCGTTCTCGACGAGCGCGACGAACGGCTGTTGGGACTCATGCGCGATCGAGGCGTCGCCGTCGGGGATCTCGAAGCCATCGCTGCTTATCTGGATGCGGATCGCGAGGCGCGCGGCAGGGCTGGTGGTCGCGACACCATCCTGAATCTGCCGCCCGACGTACGTGGCGACCTTCGGGGATTGCTGGACGGCAGGCTCGAGGAACTCGAGCGGAAGGCCGGATCGGAGCTGGCGCGGTGGACGGAGGTGAGGGATCGGGCGGATCACGTACGGATGGTGCTGGCCGGTGTCCCTGCCGGCGACGCGATATCCGAAATTACACGCCGCAGGGATGAGCTGATCCGCGGTATCGAAGTCCTTGAGAGCGACTACGCAGCAAAGCAGGACGAGATCGACCGCCTGTATCGGGAAGTCGAGCGCAGCGAACAGGCGCTCTCGCGCCTTGTCGAGACCGACGCGAAGGCGGAGGGCTTGCGCCAGGACCGCATCCGGGTCCTCCGGCACGCGGCGCGCATTCGGACGACGCTCGCAATGTTCCGCAAGGCCGTGATCGTGCGACACGTCCGCAAGATCGAGCAACTTGTCCTGGAGAGCTACCAGCAGTTGCTCCGCAAGGCATCTCTCGTGACCCGCCTCGAGATCGATCCGGAGACCTTCGCCCTCACACTGTACGGGCGGGACGGACGCGAGTTGAGCGCCGAGAGGCTGTCCGCCGGCGAGCGCCAGCTACTTGCGATCGCCTTGTTGTGGGGACTTGCGAAGACCTCCGGACGGCCCTTGCCGACCGCTATCGACACGCCGCTCGGGCGCCTGGATGCCGGACACCGGGCGCATCTCGTTGAGCGGTACTTTCCCTTCGCCAGTCACCAGGTCCTGCTGTTCTCCACGGACGAGGAGATCGTCGGGGCGCATCTGGAGAAGCTCCGTCCCTTCATCGGCCGCAGCTATCGCCTCGCCTACGACGACGCCACCGGCAGCACCAGGATCGAGGAAGGGTACTTCGATGGAGCGGAGGCGACGTGACGGCGATCGACACCGTCAGGGTCTCGCGGCGGGCGAAGGATCAGCTCGTCAAGCTCAAGCGTGTAACCGGAATCCGGCACTGGAACGTGCTGTGCCGCTGGGGCTTCTGCTTGTCGCTTTCGGAACCGGGTGTCCCGCCGGCGGCCGAAATCCCGTCGGACAGCAACGTCGAGATGAGCTGGCGGGTGTTCGGAGGCCGCCAAGCCGGCCTCTACATGGCGCTCCTGAAGGAACGGCTATACCGCGATGGTCTTCCCCTCGATCCCGAAACCGTCTCCCGGCAGTTTCGCCTGCACCTGCATCGCGGAATCTCGTATCTCGCGGATGGCCGCAAGATCCGCGGGATCGACGATCTCATCTCTTCAGCCGTTGCTTCCGGTGAGCGTCGGGAAGCCGTCCGTGGAATCTGATGTCGCGGCCTTCTCTGTCGTTCGAGCGGCTGATCGTGATGATTCGACGGATACTTTCGGGCTTGGCGGAAATCGCTGCGGCGAGGTGCGGCTCCACTCCATCGGGGGGGCAAGGGTGGGCTATCCTGCATCCCTGCGAAGCGACGACGGGAGCCGGGGAATGACCGTCCATTCGATCTTGCCGGTCCGGCCGGCCGCATTCCTGCTGGCCGTACTCCTGCTGGCCGTGCCGCCGGCGTCCGCACAGGTGGCCCAGGTCCCCGGCGGCTCGGGGAAGACGCAGGACGCGGGCGGCGCGGTTGCCGTGCCGGCGCTGCCCGATCCGCTCACGCGCCAGGCCATCCGTGACGTGCTGTCGGGCCTGAGCGACGCGCAGGCGCGCGAGCTCCTGGTCCGGGAGCTCGACCGGAAGGTCGCCGCGCGCGAGGACGCGCTGGCCGCGGCCGAAGAACGCACCCTCGGCGCATTGCTCGGCGATTGGGCCGGGGCGCTGGGCCGGGGCTGGGCAGAGGCCGTCCGGAACACCCCCTCGATCGCCGGGACCGCGGCGGCGACCCTCGGAGAATTCCAGGCCGAGCGGGGCGACGCCGGCCCGTGGCGGATCCCCGGCACCCTCCTCCTCTGCCTCCTGGCCGGTCTCGCGGCGGCCCTCGGCGCCCGCCGGCTGGTCCGGGACACCGAAGCGCGGCTGGACCGCCGGCGACCGGCCGGCCTGTGGTCGCGGATCGGCATCGTCACCGGGCGCTTCCTGGTCCAGGGCGCCCAGCTCATCGCCTTCGTCACCGCCGCGTATGCCGTCGACGCCGTCGTCAACCGCGCCATGCCCGCGGACGGCACGGTGGTCCGGTACGTGGTCCGGTCGCTGGGCTGGACCTGGTTCGCGGTGATGGTGGCGCGCTTCGTGCTGGCCCCGACACGCCCGCACCTGCGGCTCTGCGCGGTCGATGACCGGACCGCCTGGTTCCTCACCTGGCGCATCGGACTGATCTTCGGCTGGTCGGCGTTCGCAAGCAGCCTGCTGATGTGGACCTGGGAATTCGGCTGGCCCTCCGACAACGGGAGCCTGGGCTTCTGGCTCTCGGTGATCTTCCACGGCCTCGTGGCGCTGACCCTCTGGCAGGCGCGGGCCGGCATCACCGGGATGGTGCTCGGCCGCGGCGGGCACGGTCCGGCCTGGAGCCGCTTCGCGACGCTGTGGCCGATGATCGCGGTCGTGCTCGTGGTGCTCCAATGGCTGGTCGTGGAGCTGTTCGCCGCCACCGGCAACCTCCAGAGCCTTTCGGTCACGGCGCTGAACGTCTCCCTCGCGCTGGTCCTGGCGTTGCCGCTGGCGGAGCTGGCGATCCCCGCACTGGTCGAGGCGATCTGGCCCGACGACCCGGAGCAGGATCAGGCGTTGCGGGCCGCCCACAAGGAGACCCAGCTCGGGCTCGTGCGCTGCGGGCGGACCCTGGCCATCGTGGTGCTGGTCTTCGTGATCGCCCGGCTCTGGGGGCTGGATCTGCGCGATCTGGCCTCCCAGGGGGTCGGCGCGCAGTTCGCCGGCGCCCTGGTGGAGGTGTTCCTGATCGGCATCGTCGCCTACGGGCTGTGGGAGCTGCTGGAGATCATGGCGGATCGGCAGATCGCGATCGAGCGCGCGGCCCTGGGGCTGGACGGCGAGGGCGAGGAGCAGTTCGAGGGCGAAGGCGGCCAGGGCGGCACCCGGCTCGGGACGATCATGCCGCTGGTGCGGCGCATCGGGCAGGTGATCATCCTGGCCCTGGCGCTGCTGGCGGTGCTCGGGCAGGTCGGGGTCAACATCACGCCCCTGCTGGCCGGCGCGGGCATCGTCGGGCTGGCGGTGGGCTTCGGCGCCCAGGCGCTGGTCAAGGACATCATCTCGGGGGTGTTCTTCCTCATCGACGACGCCTTCCGCAAGGGCGAGTACATCGACATCGGCACGGTCAAGGGGACGGTGGAGAGCATCTCGATCCGTTCCATGCAGCTCCGCCACCACAACGGGCCGCTGAACACCATCCCCTTCGGCGAGATCCGGCACCTGACCAACTTCTCCCGCGACTGGGTGATGATGAAGCTGCCGCTACGGGTGACCTACGACACCGACGTGGAGAAGCTGCGCAAGCTCGTCAAGAAGCTCGGCCAGGCCCTGCTCGAGGATCCCGAGCTCGGGCCGAAGTTCCTCCAGCCGTTGAAGTCCCAGGGGGTCATCCAGATGGAGGATTCGGCGATGATCATCCGGGTCAAGTTCATGACCCGCCCGGGGGATCAGTGGACGCTGCGCAACAAGGTGTTCGCGCGCATCCGCGAGCTGTTCGAGCGCGAAGGCATCAAGTTCGCCCACCGCGAGGTCACGGTGCGCATCGCCGACCACGAGGCCGGCCAGCCCCTGAGCGAGGCGGAGAAGGAGGCGGCGGCCGCCGCCGCCCGCTCCGCCGTCGAGCAGCGCGAAGCCGCGGCCGCCGCCCCGCGCGACGATCGCTGAGGATCCCGGGGTATCGCGTACGCTGCCCCGTGTGCCAGCATGAGGTCGGAACGGCAAGGGGGGCGATGGCCGTTGGGACGTCGCCGGGGAACGAGACGGCTGCGAGGTCGCGCGGCCCTGCTGGAATCATGCGCGATGATTCCGCTCATCGAGGCAGCAGATCGGACACGGCCATCGCACGCCCGGGCGCCGCCGATCGACCCGACGGAGGAACGAGCTTGAGTTTCGGGATTCGCTGACCGAAATGGATTCCCGCTACCCGCTTTCGTGGGCACAAGCTTCGCGGGAATGACGGCCAGACCGCCACGGCCAGCGTAAAAGCTCAAATTTCGGGATTCGCTGACCGAAATGGATTCCCGCTTGCGCGGGAATGACGTCATTTCAGCGAGACGCGTTGCTTTTTAGCTGGCAGTCATTCCCGCGCAAGCGGGAATCCATCGCCTGATTCAAGGTATTTTGAATCCCGAAACTTGAGGAACGAGGAATGCGCCGACCGTCCAGCCGAACCGCCACCGCCGCCGCGGTCCATGCGCTTTGCGCGGCCGTCCTTGCCGCCGGACTCGTATCCGCCCTCCCGGTCTGCGCCGAGCCGGCCACCCTCACCATCGTCCACGTCAACGACCTCGACCGCCTCGACGGCTCCGACGGACGCGGCGGCGTGGCCCGCCTCGCCACGGTGGTGAACGAAGTCCGCGCGAACAGCACCGGCCGGGTGCTCGTCACCCACGGCGGCGATGCGATCTCTCCCTCGCTCCTCTCGTCGTTCGACCAGGGAGCGCACATGATCGACCTCTTCAACCGGATCGGCATCGACGCGATGGTGCTCGGCAACCACGAGTTCGACTTCACGCCCGCGGTCATCGTCGAGCGCATCGCCGAGGCGGCGTTCCCGGTGCTGTCGAGCAACGCGGTCGAGCCCGACGGCACCCTGATCGACGGCGTGACCGGGCACCTGTTGCTGGAAGCCGGCCGCTACGAGGTCGGGGTGTTCGGCCTGACCACGACGACCACCGCGATCAAGTCGTCGCCCGCCCCGGTGACCTTCCGGCCCGTGGTCGAGGTCGCGGCGGAGCAGGCGGAGGCCCTGCGCGAGGCGGGGGCGGATCTGGTCATCGCCCTCGCCCACACCGACCGCGCCGAGGACACGGCGCTGATGCGCCAGGGCGCGGTCGATCTGCTGCTCTCGGGCGACGACCACGACATGAAGATCGAGGCCGGCCGCAAGACGATCTTGGTCGAGAGCGGGGCGCAGGCGGAGTTCGTCACCGTCGTCGAGGTCGCGATGGACACCGTCGAGGGACGGCGCGGCCCGCGCTTCGTCCGGGAGCCTTCGTTTCGCGTGGTCAACACCGCGTCGGTGGCGCCCGATCCCGAGATCCAGGCCGTGGTGGACGAGTATCTGGCCCGCCTCTCGCAGGAGCTCGACGTCGAGATCGGCACCACCACGGTGGAGCTCGACAGCCGGCGCGGCACGTTGCGCAGCGGCGAGGCCGCTATCGCCAACCTGATCACGGACGCCTTGCGCGCCGCGACCGGCGCCGACGTCGCCCTCTACAACGGCGGCGGCATCCGCGGCGGCAAGGTCTATCCGGCCGGCGCCGTCCTCACCCGGCGCGACGTCCGCACGGAGATGCCCTTCGGTGACAAGACGGTGGTGCTGGAGGTGGGCGGCGCCGTGCTTCTGGAGGCATTGGAGTACGGGGTGAGCGAGGTGGACGCCGGCGCCGGCAGGTTCCCCCACGTCTCCGGCATGGCGTACCGCTTCGATGCCTCCAAGCCGGCCGGCCACCGCATCGCCGGGGTCACCGTGGGCGACGCGCCGCTCGACACCGCGCGCACCTACCGCCTTGCGACCAACGACTTCCTCGGGGGAGGCGGGGACGGTTACGCCATGTTCGCCCGCGCACCGCGGATGATCGACGCCAACGCCGGCGTTCTGGGCGCCGCCCAGGTCATCGACGCGATCACCGCCGCGGGCGAGGTCGCGCCGCGGATCGAAGGCCGCATCGTCCGGCTCGACTGATCCCGGAGGAACGGTCCCGTTCGTGAATCGGCCGGGCCTGCCGCCCGGCCCGGCGCCTTGAATCTTCGATCCACCGTCATCGTCGCGATCGGGTCGATTCTTGCGCGGAGCGCTCCCGGAGAACCCGGCCGGCGTATCGCTCATGCCTCGCCGGTCCTCGTTGGCGCATCGGATCGGCTTCGGACGAGCGTCGAGGCGGATGCGTTTCAAATCTCGTCCCGGATCCTCAGAAAGCTGGCGAATCGGGGCACGCCGTTCCGGGTCCTGCCGTAGTACTTGTAGGTGACGGTGGCGCCCAGGGGCGGCGGGTTGCGGCGCTCTTCGTCGGAGAATCCGGTGCCGAGCCGGAACCGGAGCCCTTCCGGCGTCTCCACCAGCAGGGCGCCGAGCATCTCGGTGAGCCTCCCCTTGCCGGGCAGATGCCCGACCACCACGGCCTCGGCGTCCTCGTGCGTCTTCAGCTTGAGCAGGTCGTCGCCGCGGCCGGCGGTGTAGAGGGAGCTCCCCCTGTGCAGCATCAGCCCTTCGCCACCGCCGGCGACCACGCGGTCGAGCGTCTCCATCAGCTCGGCGCGATCGGCGACGCGGAACTGTTCGACCAGTGCGAGGTAGGGGGAGGCGATGGTCTCGAACATCTCCCGCAGGCGTTGCAAACGGCGATCGAAGGTTCCGGGGCTCGACGGCAGGTCGAACACCATGAACCGGATCCCGCGCCACTGCGCGTCATCGGGAACTTGCCGCCGGACCGCCCCGGACAGGCGCTCGAAGGCGCCCCGTCCCATCCACAGCTCGCCGTCGAGCGGCACGCGCGGATAGTGCTCCACGAACCAGGGCGGGGCGTTGATGCGGTTGCCCTTTCTCGACAGGAGCCGCTCACCGTCCCAGTAGGCGCGAACCCCGTCGAGCTTCTCGCTGACCCAGTACCGATCGAGATCGGCGCCCTCCCGATAGACGTTGGCGAGCAGCAGCGACGGCGCCTCCGCCTCGCCGGAGGAGGCGATGGAAGCCGGGAGTGCGAGCAATGCGGCGAAGAGGAAGCTATACATGGGACCTCCCACCGTGGTCGGCGCGGGTGCTTCGGCGGTCGTGCCGTACCCCGCATTGTGGGCGCACCGGCGCGGCGCGGACATCGGCGCGGGTCCCGATGCTCGTAGGCCGCCGGCGCGCGTATGCGTCTCCTTCGATGACTTTCGGGTGAGGCTCCGGCCGCGATGCCTGTATGATCCACCGGGCGGAGGAGATGAGGGGAAGCGGCGGTGCCGGACCGGAACCAGACGAGCAACATGGCGTTGTTCTGCGACTTCGAGAACATCGCGCTCGGGGTGCGCGACGCGAAGTACGACGACCTGGACATCACCCGGGTGCTCGAACGCCTGCTGCTCAAGGGCAGCATCGTGGTCAAGAAGGCGTATGCCGACTGGGAGCGCTACAAGACCTTCAAGCGCGGCATGCACGAGGCCGCGTTCGAGCTCATCGACATCCCCCACGTGCGCCAGTCGGGCAAGAACTCCGCCGACATCCGTCTCGTCGTCGACGCCCTCGACCTGTGCTACACCAAGTCGCACGTCGACACCTTCGTGGTCATCAGCGGCGATTCGGACTTCTCGCCGCTGGTGAGCAAGCTCCGCGAGAACGACAAGATGGTCGTCGGGCTCGGGGTCAGGAATTCGACCTCGGATCTGTTGCTGGCGAACTGCGACGAATTCATCTTCTACGACGATCTGGTCCGCGAGCGCGAGGCGCGCAAGAAGAAGCGCCGCCAGGGGCGCGGGAAGAAGAAGACGGACGGAAAGGCCGCGGCCAAGGTCGAGGAGGAGGAGGATCGGACCCAGGAGGCGCTCGATCTGGTGCTGGAGACCGTGGAGGCGCTGAACCGGGAACGTGGGGAGAACGAGACCCTGTGGGGATCGATGGTCAAGCAGGCCCTGCGCCGGCGCGACCCGGGCTTCAACGAGAGCGCCTACGGCTTTCGTTCCTTCAACCGGCTGCTCGAGGAGGCGAGCGCACGCCAGCAGCTCGTGCTGGTTCCCGACGAGAAGTCGGGCGGCTACATGATCAAATCCACGCTGCTCGAAGACTGAGATCCGCCCAAGCGGGAACCGGCGCGGCCTCCCGGATCGTCTCGTCTTCCGTCTGGCTCCGTGTTCGCCGGTCGATGCGCTACAGCGTCCGGACCACTACCCCGCGCCCGTCCTGCCGGCGTCCGCTTCCGTCCGCTTCGCCCTCGCCGCCCCGGCGGCCCTCCGCGCCGCCTGGACGACCTCGACGTTCGCCGGGGAGGCGGGGATCCATTCCATTTGACAGGCCATCCGTGGCGCGGGTGAAAATGCGGCATCGGTGCGCCGGCATCCGCCGGAACCGGGATCGGGAACAAGAGGGAACGAATCATGATCAGGAAACGAACCATGGCCGCCGCCCTCGCGGCGGGATTGCTCGCCGGAGCCGCCGGCGCCGCGAGCGCACAGTCGAGCATCAAGGTGGGGGTGCTCCTGCCCTTCTCCGGGGTGTTCGGGGGGCTGGGCAAGGACCAGGACGCCGCACTGGAGATGGGCCTCGACGACCTGGGCCGCGAGGTCGCGGGACGACCGATCGAGCTCGTCAAGGCGGATACGGAGTCGAAGCCGGCGGCCGGCCTCGCGCAGGTCAAGAAGCTCATCCTGCGCGACAAGGTGGACGTCGTGGTGGGGATCATCTCTTCGGCCGTCGCCGGTGCGGTGCGCGACTACGTCCACGGCTCGAAGACCCCGCTCATCATCACCAACGCCGGCAACGACGCCCTGACCGGGGAGCAGTGCAGCCCCTGGATCGTGCGCACGTCGTTCTCCAACTCCCAGATCAACCGCGACATGGGGCCGTGGCTGGCCGGCCAAGGCTACCGGAAGGCGTTCCTCATGGCCTTCGACTACGCGGCCGGGCACCAGATGATGGACGCCTTCGAGGCCGGGTTCACCGGCGCCGGCGGCGCCATCGCCGGCGAGGCATACCCGCCGCTGGGGGAGACCAAGGACTTCGGCCCCTACCTCGCGAAGGCCAAGGCCGCCGATCCGGACGTGGTCTACGTGTTCTTCGCCGGCGGACCCGCCATCAAGTTCATGAAGGAGTGGGCCGCCTTCGGCATGAAGGACCAGGTGCAGCTCGCGGGCGCCGGCTGGCTCAACTCCGCGCTCTACGTGAAGAAGCAGGGCGCGGACGCGACGGGCACCCTGGGCGCGCTCAACTACTACCCGTCGATCGACACCCCCGAGAACCGGGCGTTCCAGGCGCAGTTCCGGGCGAAGCACGGGCGCGACGCCTCGGAGTTCGGGGTCGCCGCGTACGACAGCGTCCGCCTCATCGTCGACGCGTTGAAGGCGACGGGCGGAAAGACCGACGACAAGGCGGCGCTCGTCAAGGCCATGCACGAGGTGCAGTTCAACGGGCCGCGCGGGCCGTTCCGGATCGATCCGAAGACCAACAACGTGATCCAGAACATCTACGTCGCGCGCATCGAAGAGATGGGCGATTCGGTGGGGGCGGTGATCAAGCACACCTTCCCGAACGTGCAGGACCCGCCGAACGGCTGCACGCTCTGATCCCGAAGGCTCCCCGGGCGCTCTCCCGCCGCGGGAGAGCGCCTCTCCCCGGTCTCCTGCCCGTGCAATCCCGGGCAAGTTGGCAAAATCGAAGCCATGTACGAGAACCACGCGATCCCATGTCCATTGGTTATCGTGATCCAGGGGACGCCCGGAGACCGGGGATGGGGATTCCGGGGAATGGATGATTTCCGCTTCCGTCCGGTCGAGACACGATGCACAGGAAATCGGACAGCAAACCGACCTATCCCGACTCGCTGGAAGAAGCGAGACGGCATGCCCGCGAGATGCCGCTCGACGCCCTCGACGTGAGCGACTGGAGCCTGTTCCGGAACGACACCCTCTGGCCTTACTTCGAACGGCTGCGCAACGAAGACCCCGTACACTTTCACCGCGACGGCTGGGCCGGCCCCTATTGGTCGGTGACCGGATTCCACGACATCAAGGCGGTGGAGGCCAACCACGAGGTCTTCTCGTCGCGGCTCAACATCACGATCGTCGATCAGCCGGAGGATTTCCTGACCCCTTCGTTCATCGCCATGGATCCACCCGAGCACGACGTGCAGAGAAAGGCGGTGAACCCGGTCGTCTGGCCGCGCAACCTGATGCGGCTGGAGCCGATCATCCGTAACAACGTGACGGAGATCCTGGACGGCCTGCCTATCGGCGAGACCTTCGACTGGGTCGATACGGTGTCCATCGAGCTGACCACGCGGATGCTGGCGACCCTGTTCGACTTCCCGTTCGAGGAGCGCCGCAAGCTGACCCGCTGGTCGGACGTGGCCACCGGCGGCCCCGAAACCGGGCTGGTGGCGGATCAGGCGCAACGCCGCGCCGAGCTGCGGGAGTGCCTGGAGGTCTTCACCGGATTGCGCGACCGGAGGATCGGGAACGAGGACGGGATCGATCTGATCTCCATGCTGGCCCGGAGCGAAGC
Organism: Gammaproteobacteria bacterium; assembly: GCA_965204915.1. Lineage (GTDB taxonomy): Bacteria > Pseudomonadota > Gammaproteobacteria > HK1 > HK1 > HK1. The sequence goes on from OZ242023.1 coordinate 4,110,441, forward strand.
GACCCGCGACATGCCGCCGATGGAGTTTCTGGGCAACCTCCTGCTGCTGATCGTGGGCGGCAACGACACCACCAGGAACTCCATCTCCGGCGGCGTGCTGGCGCTCAACCGGTTCCCCGAGCAGTACGACAAGCTGCGGCAGCGCCCGGACCTGATCGGGAACATGGTGTCCGAGATCATCCGCTGGCAGACCCCGCTGGCCCACATGCGCCGCACCGCCCTGGAGGACGTCGAGCTTCGCGGCAGGAAGATCGGGAAGGGCGACAAGGTGGTGATGTGGTACGTCTCCGGCAACCGCGACGGCGAGGTCTTCGATCGGCCGGACGAGTTCATCATCGATCGCGCCAACGCCCGCCGGCACATCGCCTTCGGCTACGGCATCCACCGCTGCATGGGCAGCCGTCTGGCCGAGATGCAGCTACGCATCCTGTGGGAGGAGCTCCTGGCCCGCTTCCATGCGGTGGAAGTGGTCGGAGCGCCGAAGAGGACCCGCTCCAACTTCGTGCGGGGCTATACCGAGCTGCCCGTCGTCCTGCATCCCGCGGGCTGAAGCAGGACGACGTCGCCCGGGGTCCTGGCGGAGCCCCGAACACGCGAGACATTCGCGTTCGAAGCTACTCGGCCTCCTCGGCAACCGGAAAGCCTTTCGCCCATTCGGCTGACGCGGCTGCCCCCGCCGCCTCGTTCTCCCGGGCACGATGGAGCCTGTATTCGGACTCGATACCCAGCCAGATGCCGGCGTCCACCCCCAGAACCTTCTCGAACTGGAGCGCGGTCTCCGGTTCCAGCAAGGCGGCGCGGGAGCCGGGGCACGAACGGAACACGAGGCGGCCGGTGTTGCGCCGCCGGGCTACGCAGATCGCCTCGATACGTCTGAAAGGGTCGCGATGGTGGCCGGGGGATCGGCGAGCTGGGCCGGTCGATCTCCGAACGGTTGACGCAGCAGGGATGCAGGGTTGCGGCGCTCGATCCCCTCCCGTCGGCGTTGATGGATCCGAGGTGGGTAGTCGATGTCCAAACGAACGACGCTGTTGCTTGATGACGACACCTTGGCGGCGGCGCAGGCCTTGCCCTGCAATACGACTGCTCGACTGCCGAGGCCGTCCGCCGGGCGGTGGTTCGCCATCGCGAAGCCGTGCTCGGTCTTCCGGAAGATCGGCGGCAGGAACGAGTCCGCCTCCTCAAGCGCTTGTTCGATCTCTTCGAGGGCCACGACGCGGAGGAAGAGGTGCGACGGCTCAAGGAGCAGGATGAGGGATTCTGATGACCGTGCACGTAGACACGGATTTCCTCGTCCACGCGCTCGGTGGATCGGGTTCGGATATTCGAGGGTCGCCGGGTCGCGGCATTCCAGGGATTCGCCGATCAGGCTGCACGCTGCCTGATCCTTCTCGACAGCGCGGAGACCCTCGGCGACCTTGCGGCCTTGCCGGGTAACCGGCTGGGATCGCTACGGGGCGATCGCGCCGGTCAGCACAGTATTCGGATCAACGCCCAGTGGAGGATCTGCTTCCGCTGGACCGAGGAAGGGCCGTGCGACGTGGAGATCGTGGATTACCACCGAGAGGGGACGACGATGAACGCGGGAAACGGGATGAGGCCGGTGCATCCGGGTGAGATCTTGCGCGAGGAGATCGAGACGATCGGGCTTTCGGCCAATGCGCTGTCGAAAGCGCTGGGCGTGCCGGTGAACCGGATCACGATGATCCTGAACGGCCAGCGTGGGGTGAGCGCGGATACGGCGCTCCGGCTGGCGCGATATTTCGGGACGACGCCACAGCTTTGGCTGAACCTGCAAAAGACCTGGGAGCTTCTCCGGGCGGAGATCGAGAAGGGTCGCAAGATCGCCGAACGGGTGAGACTTCGGCCGTCGGCGGCATAGCTACGTGAGGAACGCACGTTCACCCGCGAGTCCACGCTGACGAGCAGCGAAGTGCTGCGCAGCATGCAGGTGGCGCGGGACGTCGGATACCGGGTGATTCTCGTAAAGCAGCCTGAAACCTCGGAGGATCTCGTTTTGGAGAGGCATACGACGGACGACCGATGCGGATATCCTTCTTACTTTCGGATCATGAAAGGATGCTCCTGCATATCCTCGAAGTCTATTATCGATTCGTTCATACAATCTCTCGGATCGGGGAAACGTCTTCGCAGGAGTCTTTCCAGCTCGGAACGGAATGCATCGAGGAAGGAGTCGCGATCCACCACCGCGGCCACTGCGCCGGGTGGGCGAAGCGGCTGTCGTGGCAGGAGGTGGCCACGGTGTTCCACAGCTCGTGGGACACCGTCTACCGGTCGGTGCGCATGGCGGTCGAGTGGGGCCTTGCGCATCGTGACCTTGAGGGCATCGAGGCGATTGGCATCGACGAGCTCGCCCGCCCGGCGTGGGCACCGGTACCTGACCCTGGTCTACCAGCTCGACCGCCACTGCAAGCGGCTGCTGTGGATTGGGCGTGAGCGCAAGGCCGAGACCCTGCATGGCTTCTTCGACGAGCTCGGCGCCGCTCGCAGCGCGGCGTTGCGCTTCGTGTGCTCGGACATGTGGAAGCCGTACCTGAAGGTGGTGGCCGAGCGTGCCGGCCAAGCGGTGCACGTGCTCGACCGCTTCCACATCATGAGCCACTTCTCCAAGGCCATCGACGAGGTGCGCGCGGCACAGGCGAGGAAGCTCGCCGCCGAGGGCAAGGCGCCGGTGCTCAAGCGCAGCCGCTGGCTGCTGCTCAAGCGTCCCGAGAACCTGACCGATGCGCAGTCCGAACGGCTGGCCGAACTGGTGCGGCGCAATCTGCGCACGGTACGCGCCTACCTGCTCAAGGAGGACTTCCAGGCGCTGTGGGAGTATGTCTCGCCGTACTGGGCGGGGCGCTTCCGCCCGTCATCCCCGCGGAAGCGGGGACCGGTGGTGCACCCGCACGATGCGTTCGCGGCTCGACCCGATGAAGAGGGTCGCGCGCATGATGCGTTCGCATCGCGAGCTGGTCTTGAACTGGTTCCGCGCCCGGGGGCGCTTTCCAACGGCATTGTGGAGGGGTTCAACGGCAAGGCCAGAGTGACCACCAAAAAAGCGTTCGGTTATCGGACCTGCGAGGCGCTGGAAATCGCGTTGTATCATACAGTTGGCGACCTGCCCGAACCAGAACTCACCCACAGATTCTGCTGACGAGGCAAGAAGCGCATGGGCCGATTATGGCACTTGCCGTGCACCGTTGCGCCCGCGTATGACGCCATCTACGTCACGTTGGCGGAGACCTTGACCGCGGTCCTCGTCACCGATGACCGAAGGCTCGTCGGCGCACCGGGGGTGCGTGTCGCAATCGAATGGATCGGGTTGATTCCGCCCGGCGTTTCCCCGGCCTCCCCGGCTCGACTTCCGGATCAACCCGCCGCCTTCCCGGACCGCCGGTACAAGGCCGTCAGGGCGTTCAGCGGGCGTGAGTGCAGGTTGAGCCGCCCGGGCGTGGCTTCCCAGCGATATACCGTCACCACCGACACGCCGAGCCGTGCGGCGAATTGGGCCACGGTGAGACCGCACCGCCGGCGCAGCCGGGCCACCCATTTTCCGGTGGGGCGGATGCCGGTCGGTGAAGCGTCGGCGGGCGTCCTGGCGGAGGCGCGCTTCCGGGGCGTGGCGGTTGCAGGGGTCTTCGTCCCCCGGGAGACGCTTGAAGCCGCATTGCGGGCACGTCCCGCCGACACCGTGGAGGCAGGGAGGTCCTGGACCTTGGCGGCGGCGCGTTTCCGGGGCGTGACGGTGGCAGGGGTCTTCGTCCCTCGGGAGACGCTGGAAGCCGTATTGCGGGCGCGTCCCGCCGACACCGTGGAGGCAGGGAGGTCCTGGGTCTTGGCGGCAGCGCGCTTCCGGGGCGTGGCGGCCGGAGAGGTCTTCGCCTTGCGGGGGGCGCTCGACGCTGCCTTCCGGGCCTTCCCCGCGGATGCCGCAACCTTCCGAGCCTTTGCGGCTGGCGGCGCCGCCTGCCGTCCTGGGGTAGGGACGGCACGCCGCCCGGGAGCAGGGGCGGCACGCCGACCCGCCGCTCTCCGTGGCTTTGCCGATGCTTTCGGCGGAGGCGGGGGCGCATCCTCCGGATCCAGGTCGAGGTCGATGCCGAAGATGCCGGCGAGGGCGTCCTCGGCCAGAGCGTCGTCCGTGGCCGCGTCGCCGGGCAGGGCCATCCCGGTGGCGATCAGCTCCGCGCTATCGACGCCGCGCAGGAGAAAGAGGGACTCGGGGCGGTCGTCGAGCCGGCTGCCCACGCCGTAGAGCACCGACGCGACGTGCTTGCACATCGTCGCCCAGTCGGGACAACTGCAATCGAAGCGGATCTCGCCCGGCTTCGGGAACAGGCCGTGTTCGCGATCGGTCACGACGCCCATCACCTGTTTGGACAGCTTGCCCTGGAGCAGCTCCAGCACCGAGCCGATCTGCCCAGAACACCTGGCCTTGATGGACTTCCAGACGGCGGCTTTCAGCGTGCCGATCCGGATGGTGACGTCGTACAGCTCCGACCCGCTGACGATGGCGGCGATGCGGCCCGAACGGATTTCCAGGTGGCAGACGGAGCCGTTGCGCACGTAGGTGCGGCCGCGGGGCAGGCGGTTGGCGTAATCGGAGAACGATTCCAGGTGATCGCACCAGCGCTTGCCCCAGAAACTCCGGGCGATGGTGCGCCCCTCGATTTCGACCGGCTGGACGTTCTTGCCCTTCCTGCGAAGCTTGTCCATCTCCCGGCGGGCCCTGGCGCGGCGCACGCCTACCGGAACATACGGCCTCCATTCCATGACGCGGCTCCTCGGAGTCTGCGGGCGGGTAGGATGGGTAGGACGAGTATTCCCGACGCTACGGAAAACGTTCCCTGCACGGCGCTCAGGGCGACGCCCGCGTCACGTCGAGACGGACCAGATCGAGCAGCGCATCGTCGGACAGCCCGGTGAGGTCGATCTCGCCGTCGCCGGCCAGGACGTCGTCCGCCAGCTTCCGTTTCTCCGCGATCATCCGGTCGATGCGCTCTTCGACCGTGCCGGTGGTCATGAACTTGTGCACCAGCACGTTGCGCCGCTGGCCGATGCGGAAGGCGCGGTCGGTGGCCTGGTTCTCGACCGCGGGGTTCCACCAGCGGTCGAAGTGGACGACGTGCGACGCGGCGGTGAGGTTCAGGCCGGTGCCGCCGGCCTTCAGCGACAGGATGAAGAAGGGCGGCCCGTCGTCGTCCTGGAAGCGGTCCACCAGGACCCGGCGCCGCCCGACGCCGGTCGCGCCGTGCAGCACCAGCCCGGCCCGGCCGAAGATCGCCGCCAGGTGCCCGGCCAGCGGATCGATGATCTCGCGGAACTGGGTGAAGACCAGCACCTTCTCCTGGCGTTCGGCCAGCTCTTCGCAGATCTCCGCCAGGCGAAGGAACTTGCCGCTGTCGGCGGGCCGGTACTCGCCGTCGCCGGAAAGCTGGCTGGGGTGGTTGCACACCTGCTTCAGGCGCAGGAGCGAGCGCAGCACCACGCCGCGCCGGGCGATGCCGCCGTCGGATTCCGCCTCCATCTCCCGTTTCATGGCCCGCACGACCTGTTCGTAGAGCTTGACCTGCGGCCGGCTCAGGTGGCAGTAGCGGGCCGTCTCCGTCTTCTCCGGCAGGTCGGTGATGATGTCGCGGTCGGTCTTCAGGCGGCGCAGGATGTAGGGGCCGACCAGACGGCGCAGGGGAGCGAAGGGGTTCTCCTCGCGTGCTTGCAGGCGTTTCACGAAGGACTGGAACACCTTGAGCGATCCCAGCAGTCCGGGATTGAGGAAGTCGAACAGCGCCCACAGGTCGCCCAGGCGATTCTCCACCGGGGTGCCGGTCAGGGCGATGCGGGCGTGGGCCGGGAGCTTGCGGACCGCCCGGCTCTGCCGCGTCGCCGGGTTCTTGACGGCCTGGGCCTCGTCCAGGATGACCAGCCGCCAGGACCGGTCCGCCAGCCAGGTTTGGCGCACCAGCATGGCATACGTCGTGACCACCAGATCGATGCCGGCCAGATGCGTCTCGGGCGCATCCGCGATCTCCGCCAGGGTCTGCCGATCCGTTTCGGCCGGATGCAGGAAGAGCAGCTTCAGCGACGGCGCGAAGCGCGCCGCTTCGCTGCGCCAGTTCCCCAGCAGCGACGCCGGAACCACCAGCAGGGACGGCGGCGGGGATGGCGCTCCCCGCCGGCCCGCGCCGGTGCGCCGCTGGTACAGCAGCAGCGCCAGCACCTGGAGGGTCTTGCCCAGGCCCATGTCGTCGGCGAGACAGGCGCCGAGGCCCAGGGTGGTCAGGAAGTGCAGCCAGCTCAGCCCCTCGCGTTGGTACGGCCGCAGCGTGCCTTGCAGGGCGCCACCGGTTTCCACTTCGTCCAGGGCGCCCGGCTGGCGCAGGCCCGCGAGGATCTCGCGCATGGCGTCGCCGGGCGCCACGTGTACCCAGTGGCGCTCGTCCTCCGCCTGCTCCTCGTGCCGGAGATCCGCCGACGCGCCGGCGAGCAGGCGCATCCCTTCGATGAAGGAGATCCCATCATCCTCCGCCTGCCGTTGCAGCGCGTCCCAATGCTCGATGGCCTGGCGCAGCCTCTCGCGGTCCACCTCGACCCACTGGCCCTTGAGCAGCACCAGGTGGTCTCCGCCATCGAGCAGCGAGGCCAGCTCTTCGGGCGACAGGGCCACGTCGCCCAGGGCGACCTTCACGTCGAAGTCCAGCATGGCATCGACGCCGAGGGTCGCCGGCGCCCGGGCCCCGACCGTCACCGACACCTGGGGCCGGGGCCGCTTGCGCCACCAGTTCGGCAGCCGCACGGAGAGCCCGCTCTCCTCGAGCACCGGAGCACTCTGCAACAGCGCGTAGGCGCGCGCCGGCGGCCAGGCCATGGGTTGGTAGATCTCGCCGGAGTCCACCAGATCCCGCACCCAGCCGCAGACCTCGGCCGCCTGCTGCACCGGCGAGAGCAGCTTGACCAGCGCGGCGCGGTTCTTCGCCCCGGCGTACTGCTCCAGCGCCTTGCGCAGCGGCAGATGCTTCAGCCGCCCCGCCGCGCCGAAGCCGGAGGCATAGGTCGCCATGAACGCGAAGGGGCGTGCGTCGTCGCCCCGGTTCTCGGCCAGATGGAAGCAGACCCGTCCGACCTGATGCCATCCCGGCGCCCGCCCTTGCAGAAAGGCGGCCAGCCCGCCGGCGGCCGCGACGGCCTCGTGCACCCACTCGTCCAGACGCTCCCAGATGCGTTGCAGGACGTCCTCGCCGAGATACTCGCCGCCCTGCATGGGCGGGGCGGTCAGGATCCAGTGGGCGCAGTCGGCGGGGGTCGGCGGCTCGACCTCGAAGCGTTCCGCCTCCTCGGGAACGTGGCACAGGCCGGTGAGGTAGCGCTCCGCGAGCTGCTGCCAGTAGCGCAGGCCGGGCAGGTCCTGCACCGGCGTCTTCTCCGCCGCCAGGGTGAACAGGGCCTCGCGCCAGTCGGCCTGGAAGGCGGTTCGTATGGAACGCATCCGTTCTTCGCCGATCGGGGGCGCCGATCCGATCGGCGCGGCTTCGTCCCCGGAAGGCTCCCAGCGCAGATGCCCCGCCGGCGTCAGCCGCAGGTCCATGCAGCTTCCCCCGCAGGCCGCCGGACGCGGCGGCGCCGGTCGCGCGGGTCACGCTCTTGCACCGGCCCGGTCATCGCCAGCCCGAGGCGGTGTTCCCCGACATGCTCTCCACCAGCGTGGCGCCGGGACCGAGCCGGCCCGCCTCCTCCGCCCGGCGGGCCGTGTTCCAGGCCATCCGGTCCCTGACCGAGCCCGCGGGGTTGTAGTTTTCGAGCTTGACGAGCATCGTCGCCATGTGGGAATCGGCCATCCGGTTCAGCTTGACGAGGGGGTGTCTCCGATGGGATCGAGGATCGTCTCGGCGTACTTCATGGCGGTGGCTCTCTCGCGGCGGCTGCCGGGGGTAGCCGACAGGACGGGATGTTACCCAATGCTCTCCTGCCATGCGCCCGGACGTCGAAATCCGCCCAGCGAAGCATTCTTCGTCGTCTTGTCGAAGATTCCACGGATCGGGAGCCGCCCGTGAGCCGTTTCACCGCCGAGGTCGTCGCCGGGGCGGGCATCGCCGGGATCTCCGCCGCGCTCCACCCGGCCCGGTTCGACGACCCCGGCTCCCTCGACACCTTCGCGGGCGGCGCCGCCGATGCCGGCTCCGAGCACGCGAACGACATACGGCGCTTCGCGGCGCTCGCGTTGCAACGGCTCCTGAAGGCCGGGCTGTTTGGATGCGCGCTGGCCACCACTGCGGCGTTCGCCGATTCGCCGGTGCTGAAGGTCATCGACGGCGACAGCCTGGTCGTTCGATCCAGGGGGCGAGAGGTGGAGGTTCGCCTCGCGTTCATCGATGCACCGGAGTTCAGGCAGGTCCACGGGAAGCGGGCGCGCGCGATGCTGCGCTCTCTCGTCGGCAGGCGAAGGGTGCGAATCGAGCCGATCGACGTCGATGTGTATCGGCGGGTCGTCGCCCGGGTGTTCGTCGGAAATCACGACGTGAACGCGGAGATGGTGCGGCGAGGCTTCGCATGGGTACGGAGGGGATTTCCGCACCCCCGGGGACTGGTCCGGTTGGAGGATCGGGCAAGGGCGGCAAGGGCGGGGCTGTGGGCGAACGCCGATCCCGTTCCGCCCTGGATCTGGCGGAAAGCCCACGGAAGGAAGCGCGGAAGCTGGAATGCAGGCAGCGGCCCCAAACCGGCCGCATCGTCTTCGGCAACGCAGGCCGTCCGGTGCGGCGCCAAGCGCTACTGCCGCGAGATGACCTCCTGCCGGGAAGCGGTCGCATACCTGCGGCGATGCGGAGTGCGCAGCCTCGACGGGGACGGTGACGGGGTCCCGTGCGAGAGGGGGCCATGCCGATGAGCCTCGCCGACGTTCCCGCCAGGCGGCGGCGAGGCGATTCAGCCAATGCTCCGGAGACGTTGAACGCGAATTCTCCCCACCCTCGGCCCTGGTACCGCGAGCCGCTGGTGTGGATGGTGCTCGCGATTCCCGCGACGGCGGTGCTCGGTGGGGTCGTCATGCTGGTGCTCGCCAATGCGACCTGGGACGGGCTCGTCGCCGACGACTACTACCGGCGGGGGATGCAGATCGACCGCTCGCTGGCCCGCGACGCGGAGGCCGCGCGCCTCGGGCTCCGCGCCACCCTCGCCTTCCCTGCGCCGGGAATCGTCGAGGCCCGTCTTGCCGGAGCCCCCCGTCTTGCCGGAGCCCATGATACGGCGGCATCGGACGAGGCCCGGCTGGATCTCCGCTTCGCCCGCGCCGCGCGTGCGGGCGCCGACGTCCGGGTTCCCATGACCCGGGACGCCGGTGGAGTCTGGCGAGGCGTCCTGCCGGCGCTGCCGCCCGGCAAGTGGTACGTGCAGCTCGGCGCCGAGCGGTGGCGGCTGGCCGCCCCGGCGCAGCTCCCCGTCTCCTCGGGGGAACTCGTGCTCCGCGCTCCGGCCCCGCTCGATCGATAATGGTGCGGTTCCCAGGAAGCTTCGGCCAGGAAGATTCTGGATGTACTCGCATCGGGCTCCACCCTGGTTTGCCTTCTTCGGAGCTCAAGTTTCGGGATTCGCTGACCGAAATGGATTCCCGCTTTCGCGGGAATGACGTCATTTCAGCGAGACGCGTTGCTTTCAGGCTGGCCGTCATTCCCGCGAAGCTTGTGCCCGCGAAAGCGGGTAGCGGGAATCCATCGCCTGATTCAGGCATTTTGAATCCCGAAACTTGAGTTCGGAGGAGCCTTGTCCGAGATTCCGTCGGGCTCCACGGCCAACGGCACGATTCGGATGGTCTTTCCCTTCCCGTATCTCCTGCTCGACGTAATGAACGGCATCGCTGATGCTCGCCGCGCGGTCGGTCAGCAGATACTCGACCTCGTCGGACGCGCATGCACCCGCCGCCCGGCGACGTAGGTCGCCCGCACCGCGCGGTCGTCGCCCAGGATCATCAGGGCGAAGAGCGTGTCCTCCAGGCTCCCGGACAGCGCATGCCGCGCTTGCAGCACCGGCGTGGCGGCCGGATCGAGCACCACCAGATCCGCCCACCGGCCCGGATCGAGGGCGCCGATCTCCTCGTCGAGGCCGAGATGCGCCGCGTTGCCGCGCGTGGCGCGGTGGAAGAGCTCGTGCGCACTCGGCTTCCGTCCGCGCAGCATCGCCACCTTGTACGCCTCGCCGAGGGTGTGGAGCATCGAATAGCTCGTGCCGCCGCCGACGTCGGTGGCGATGCCGATGCGCACCGGGCGATCCGGGCGGCCGACGTGGCCGGCGTCGAACAGCCCCGAGCCGAGGAAGGTGTTCGAGGTCGGGCAGTGCACGACCGTGGCGCCGGCCTCGCGGAGCCGCGCGCACTCGCGCTCGGAGAGGTGGATGCCGTGCGCGAACAGGCTGCGGGGGCCGAGCAGGCCGAACCGGTCGTAGACGTCGGTGTAGTCCTTCGCCCAGGGAAACAGCCGCCGCACGAATGCGCACTCGCCCTCGCTCTCGGAGAGGTGGCTGTGTACGTGGCAGTCGGGGTACCGGGCGGCGAGCGCGCCGGCCGCGCGGAGCTGCGCCTCGGTCGAGGTCACCGCGAAGCGCACGGTGATCGCGTAGCGCAGCCGGCCGCGGCGGTGCCAGCGCTCGATCAGGGCCTCGCTGTCGCGTGCGCCCGAGTCCGGATCGTCGCGCAGCGCCTCCGGGGCATTGCGATCCATCATCGTCTTGCCGCTGACGATGGCGATGCGCCGGCGCTCGGCGGCTTCGAAGAGGATCCCGGCCGCGGACCGGTGCACGGTGGAGAAGACCACCGCGGCGGTGGTCCCGTGCTGTACCAGACGGTCGAGGAAGGCTTCGGCTGCGGCCCGCGCATGGGCCGCCGAAGCGTAGCGGCGTTCCTCCGGGAAGGTGAAACGATTCAGCCAGTCCAGCAGGTCCTTGCCGGGCGCGGCCAGCATCCGGTACTGCGGAAAGTGGACGTGGGCGTCGATGAAGCCGGGGAGGACGAGCGCTTCGCCGTAGTCGTCGGCCGGAAGGCCCCGGAACCGCTCCGGCAGGCGGGCCGCGTACCCGCGCCAGGCGATGCGGCCGTCCCCGGCGACGGCGACCGCCCCGCGGCGATGGAACCGGACCGCGCGTTGCGGCCCGACGACGGCGGGATCGTCGCGGAAGGTCAGCACCGCGCCGCGGATCACCCGCCCGCCGTGCACCGGGCCCACGGCGCCACCCGATCCCGCCGGCCGATTCCGCTGGTTGCCGGTCATCCGGATGGAAGGGTCGAGTGCGACGCGCTCACGGCGCCACCCGATCCTCGATGCGGAAGCGGAAGATGCGCTCGACGTGCGCCAGCGCCACCGCGCGCTCCGTTTCGGCGTCGTTGCCGATCCGGGCCTCGAACGCGGCGAGGATCGCGTCCTTCGCCGCCCCCTTCACCGCGAAGATGAACGGGAAGCCGAAGCGCTCGCGGTAGCGGGCGTTGAGATCGCTGAACCGGGCGAGCTCGGCGGGGGTGAGCCGATCGAGGCCCGCGCCGGCCTGCTCGCGCCGCGACTCCTCCGCGACCTCGCCCGCCACCGCCGCGCGACCCGCCAGATCGGGGTGTGCGCGCAGCAGCGCAAGCTGCTTCCGGCGCGATGCGGAGCGCACCGCCGCGGCGAACGCCTCGACGAGCGCCTCGCGATCCGCGAACGGCCGTGCGGCGAAGGCGGCTTCGGCAACCCAGGGCGAATCCTCCGCGACGTCACCGAAGCGGGCGACGAACGCTCCCGCATCGAATGCGTTCACGGTCTCGATCGGTTGAGGCTGTGGCTGTGTCGTTCGCATCCGAAGGCGGACCCGGGCCGCGGGCAGGCGCCGCGCACCGGATTCGTTGGGTGACGTCCCGGGAAGCTATCAGAAACCGCCGAAGGGCGCCGTGCCGAACCACCGGATCGACTGCGCCGCACGAGGACATCTGCAACTGCGGAAGATCCTCCTTTGGTTTTCCGTGCCTGGTGGGTAATCTGCCGACTCCGAGGGAGCCGGAGGCTCGGCCCACTCGCCTCATGCCACTTGAATCGGTCAACGCCCCACCGTGCGGAGATACCAGGCCATGACCGCGCCCTCCGACTCCGGACGGACGGAGCTCTTCGGCCCCGTCCGCTCCCTGATTACGGGATGGGCCTTGCTGGGCGGGCTCGTGCTCGTGGGCGTCGTCCTGGTCAATGCCTGGTCCATCCTCGCCGGCGCGATCGTCAACCGGCCCTTTCCCGGCGACTTCGAGCTGACGGAGATGGGCGCCGCCGTCGCCGCCTTCTGCTTCCTGCCCTACTGCCAGCTTGCCGGGGCGAACGTCTCGGCCGACATCTTCACGATGCGCGCGGGACCGCGGGCGGTGGCGGTCATGTCGGCCCTGGCCGCGGTCGTCGCGGTAGTCTTCGCGGCCGTCCTTCTCTGGCGGATGGGCGCCGGCTTGCTGGACTACCGCGAGTACGAGCAGTTCACCGGGATCCTTGAAATTCCGATCTGGTGGGCCTTCGTGCCGGCCCTCGTTTCGCTGGCGCTCCTCGTCCTCGCGTCGATCGTCACGCTGGTCGAAGCGATCGGCGAGATCTCGCGAACGAAGCCGAAGCCGGGCTGATCCGATCATGGAGCCGGTGGCCGTCGGCGTGCTCGGGCTGGGTGCGCTCGTCGCGCTGATCGCGATCCGGGTGCCCGTCGCCTACGCCATGATCGTGGTGGGCGGCGTCGGGGTCGCGGTTCTGAACGGCCCCGGGATCGTCCTGAGCCAGCTCAAGGACCTCGCCTACGGCCAGTTCTCGATCTACGACCTGTCCGTGGTTCCCCTGTTCGTCCTGATGGGGGCGATCGCCTCCCGTTGCGGCCTGAGCGCGGATCTGTTCAGGGCCGCGAATGCGTGGCTGGGCTGGATGCGCGGCGGGGTCGCGATGTCGGCCATCGCCGCCTGCGCCGGATTCGGGGCGGTATGCGGCAGCTCGCTCGCCACCGCCTCGACGATGGGGCGCGTCGCGCTGCCGGAGCTCAAGCGCTACCGGTACTCCGACACCCTGGGCACGGGCGCCATCGCGGCCGGCGGGGTGCTCGGCATCCTGATCCCCCCTTCGGTGATCCTGATCATCTACTCCGTCATCGTGGAGGCGAACGTCGTCACGATGTTCGCCGCCGCCCTGATCCCCGGGCTGATCGCCGTCGCCCTCTTCATCCTCACCATCCTGGTCTACGTCACGATCGTCCCCGAAGCGGGTCCGAAGGGAGCCCTTCCCGAGCACGGGGAGCTCGTCGCGGCGACCCTCGGCATCCTGCCGGTGGCGCTGGTCTTCGGCGTCGTGATCGGCGGCATCTACCTGGGCTTCTTCAACCCCACCCCGGCGGCGGCCGTGGGCGCGGTCATGGTGACCCTGTTCGGGCTGGCCAAGGGCCGGCTCTCCCTGGCCGACGGACGCGAGGCCCTGCTGGAGACGGCGCGCACCGCCGGCATGATCTACCTGATCCTCCTCGGGGCGGAGCTCCTGAAGATCTTCATGTCCCGCGGCGGCGTGCCCCAGGCGACGGCCGAGTGGATGGCCGCTTCCGCCCTGCCCCCGATGGCGATCCTGCTCCTCCTGCTGGCGGCGCTCATCGTGCTGGGCTGCCTGATGGACAGCCTGTCGATGATCCTGCTGGCGATCCCGTTCTTCTGGCCGGTGCTCGTCGAGCTGAACGGCGGCGACTGGGCCACCGCGGCGGACTCGCCCTTCGGCATGAACACCGAAGACCTGAAGATCTGGTTCGGGATCCTGGCGCTGATCGTGGTCGAGCTCGGGCTCATCACGCCCCCCGTGGGCATGAACGTCTTCATCATCTCGGCCCAGGCGCCGGAGGTGCCGATGCGGCAGACCTTTCTCGGCGTGCTGCCCTTCTTCGGGGCGGAGCTCGTGCGCGTAGCGGTGCTGGTGGCCTTCCCCGTCCTGACGCTGTGGCTGCCCGAAGCGCTGAGCGGGTGATCCGGGCCGCGACGGGGACGGGAGGCGGGAGGCCCGAATCCGGGCGGTGCGCAGGGGATTCGCGGGATTCGATGCGGCGGGGCTGTCCGATGCGGGGCTCCATCATGGCCCGCGCCGGTCCGTGACCCGCGCCGCCTTCGCGCTGAACCGCTCGAAGGTGTCGGGCGGCACGGCTTCGAGCACCGGCCTGACCCCGAGGCGCCGGTACAGCAGCGCGGCAAGATCCGCCCGGAGCGAATCGTCGGGATGCTCGTACCGGACCGTGATGGTCTCACCCGCGGCCCGCTTCCGGTCCACCTCGATCCGCCACTCCGCTCCCGGGTCCAGCCTTTCGGTGAGCACCTCCTCGATCACGCTCGGGTAGACGAGCGCGCCCCGTACCTTGAGGGCGTCGTCAGTGCGGCCGGCGAGGGTCGTGATCTGCGGCCAGCCCGAATCGTCGCGCTCCTCCGGCAGGGAGACGGCCAGGTCCCGCGTGCGGTAGCGGATCAGCACCGTGCCTTCGCGGTAGGGGGTGCTCAGGGTGAGCTCGCCGATCTCGCCGGGGGCGGCCGGCTCGTCCGCGCCGGGGCGCAGCAGCTCCACCACGAAGTAGTCCGTGTTGACGTTTAGCCGGCCTCCGAACGGATCCCGCGGAGGAGCGAAGGCCAGGATCGGCCCGCCCGTCTCCGTCGAACCGTACAGCTCCTGCCAGCGGAAGCCGGAGCCGAACGCATTGGAGACGCCGCGCTTGAGCGAGGGGCTCGACCCCTCGCCGCCGAGCAGGCCCATCCGGAGCCCGAGGCCCGAAAGATCCTCGCCCGACCGGGCCGCCCTCTCGGCCAGCAGGCGCATCCAGGAGGGCGTGGCCGAGATGAGGGTCACGGGCAGCTCCCGCAGCCATTCGATCACCTGCTCGGGTCCCGTCGGCCCGCAGGGTACGATGCCGGCGCCGGCGGCATGGGCCAGCTCGTCGAGCGACGGCGCCCCTATCCAGAGGCCCCCGCCGTGGGTGTTGAGCAGGACGTCGCGGCTCGCGAGGCCGATGCACCGCGCCACCGGGGCGTACTGGTCCCGGATCGCCCGCCAGTCGCGCTCCGTGTAGCCGATGAACAGGCGCGGGCCGGTGGTGCCGGAGGTCGCCGACACCCGGTACATGTCCGACAGCGGGCGGGCCGACAGGGGCAGCCGGCCGAAGGGGGCCAGATCCGCCTTGTCGCAGGTGGGGAGGTCGTGCAGGTCGAGGGAGGGGGTCGCGCGGTGGTGTGCGGCGTAGAATGGGATCTCGCGCCTCGCCCGTTCGATGGTCTCCCGCATGGCCGCCTCGTGGCGGCCGAGCTCTCCGATGGCAGGCGCTTCCTTTTCAGACATGCCCGGGGTCTTCATCGCGGCTCGCGGCTGGCAGCCGAGGCGCTCGCCGTTGGGCAGTGAAGGCCCGAGGACGATCGAGAGCCGGGCGGCTGCCGTGACCCGACGTCATCGGCATGGCGGAACCTCCGAACAGTGGCGCGGAACGCCGCCCGCCACGTTAGCCGCCTGAAAGGCAGATGAAAACCTCCGGGCCCGGGCTGCCGTCCACCATGCCGTCCTGGCCCCTGCCATCCCGCATTTCCCACCAGGCCACGAAGCCGTCCCGGACGTTCCCGGCCGCCTGAACCCGCGGGCTCCGATCCGTGGCGTCGTTCTTCCCGAACCGCCTACAATGCCGCACCACCGAAATGGAGGGGAGACGATGGCCACGTTGCGGGAGGCGGCCGGATCGGAGACCGGCGGGTTGACGGAGCTGCGCCGGAAGCCGGCGGTCCGGCCGTCGTATCCACCGCCTTCCGGGCCCGACCTTCCCGGCTGCCGGCCGATCCCTCTCGCGCGCCGCGACCTCGACACCTGGGACGGACGGCTCGAGTACTGGGATGGAGACACCGAGATCGCCTGGGTGTGCGATCCCACCGGCCTCGGCCACGAGCAGCCGGCGGAACGGCTCGTGGAGCTGTGCACGCACGTCGCACAGGCGCGCGGGACGCGCATCGGGTGCTACGGGACGACGGACCTGGAGCTGCGCGACGAGCGCGGAAAGCGGCAGAAGATCCTCCAGGCCGACCAGTGCGTGTACCTGTATCCGATGCGCGCCCGGCTGCCGGAGGGAGGAGGCATCGTGGTCGGGGAGCACGACCTTCCGGACGTGGTGCTGGAGGTCGATCTCACCACGGACGTCCGGCGCTGGAAGCTGGGGATGTACGAGTCGTGGGGGTTTCCGGAGGTGTGGGTGGAGGTGCCGCGGCGGTGGTCGGGGAGCCGGGCGCGGGGGCGGCAGCCGGGATTGACGATCCACGTGCTGGAGGGAGGCCGGTATCGGGAATCGCCGGAGAGCCGGGCGTTTCCCGGCTGGTGGGCGGCGGCCATCCACGATGCGATGAACGAGGTCGAGCTCACGGGATGGACGTACGCGAGGTTGAAGGGGGTGGGCCGGCGGTTGGGCGAGCGTGACGGGACCGGCCCGGACGACCATCCCTTCCTGCGCTCCTTCCGGGACGAAGGCCGGGCCGAGGGCCGGGCCGAAGGCAAGGTGGAGGGCTTCGAGGAAGGTCGCGCGAAGACGATCCGCCAGCTTCTGCTGGCGCGCGGCATCGAGGTCTCGGCGCGATTCCCGGCCGACGTGCCCGGGTTCGCCGAAGCCTCGGAGGAGGCGGCCGTGGCGGCGGCTCTCGGCTGCGACAGCGAGCGGGATTTCCGCGCCCGCATCGGCGGCGGGCATCGCGGCGACGGCTCGACGGAATGAACCTTGCCGGGAGGCGCCTTCGCATCGTCGGCGACCCCACGCGATGGGCCGCGACGGTGGTGACGGGGGCGGTGGTGGCTCTCGCCTGCCCGACCGCGGCGGAGGAGTCCGGCGCGGTATATGCAGACAATAGCTTACGATCCAGGGGTTTACGGTCCAGGGCAACGTGAAGCAGGGGACTCACAAGCCCGCATTATTCACAAAGGATCGTAGAAGGGGGTATGGCGTGCCCGAGATCTGTAGTAAGATCATGGTGTTAGTCCAAACCGCACCACAGATCCACGGAGCACGCCATGAAAGGAACCATAGCGCTGTTTTCGCCATTGTTCAATCCGGCGGTGTCCATTGAAACTCGTCCCGAACATCTCAGCGCGGAGACGGGTGCGTTGGTTCAACGCGAGATAATGGAACGTAGCGGCATCATCGGGTGGTTGGCCGAGCGCCTTCATGACCCGCGCAATCGAGATTTGATTCGCTATCCGTTGGAGGAGCTGCTGCGCACGCAGTTGCTGTTGATGGGGCAAGGATGGCGGGACCAGGATGATGCGGACCGTCTTCGTCATGACCCGAGCCTTCGGGTGGGGAATGATTGCCATGAGGGCCCGAGGCCGCTGGAAGAGGATGAGGTGCTGGCGTCGCAGCCGACGCTGTCGCGGCTGTTGGGGGTGTTGAGTGGGGAGGGGAACTTGGCGGTGCTGCATGAGGCGGTGACGGAGCTGGCGTGTCGCCGGCTGCGGATGAGCAATGGGGGGAGGCGGAAGAAGACGCTGTACATTGACGTGGACGGGTTGCCGGTGGAGGTGCACGGTGGCCAGCCTGGGAGTGAATGGAACGGGTATTACCGTCGGCGGATGTACCAGGCGTTGGTGGCGAGCAGTGGGGAGACGGGGGATCTGCTGGACGGGGAGCTTCGTTGCGGGGCGTCGTATTTGGGGCATGGGGCATTGGAGTTCGTCGTTGGAGTGGTGGAGCGGTGTCGGGGTCGGCTGTGCGAGTCGGTGGTGGTGCGGATGGATGCGGGGTTTCCGGAGGCGGGGTTGTTGAGGGGGCTGGAGGAGGGAGGGGTGAGGTATGTGGCGCGCTTGAAGGGCAATGCGGTGTTGGACCGGATGGCGAGGCCGTATCTGGCTCGTCCGCCGGGGCGTCCGCCGCGGGAGCCGCGGATATGGTGTTACGAGCATCGATACCGAGCGGAGAGTTGGGAGAAGGGGCGTCGAGTGGTGTTGGTGGTGCTGGAGCGGGAGGGGGAGCTGTTTCTGGACCATTTCTGGTTGCTGACGAACCTGGACGAGAGGCGTTGGGATGGACATCGTTTGCTGTCGATGTACCGCAAGCGGGGGAAGGCGGAAGGGCACATGGGGGAGCTGATGGATGTACTGCGCCCTGCGCTGTCGTCGGTGAGTCGTGCGAAGACGCACTATCGCGGGCGGAAGCTTGAGGTTCGGGAGAGGGATGAAGAGGTGGGGGTACGGTCGCACAACGAGGCGTTGTTTGTGTTGAATCTTCTGGTGTATGAGCTGATGCATCTGGGGCGTAGTGTGATGGAGAGGGCGACGCATCGGGGGTGGAGCTTGCGTCGTTATCGAGATGAGGTGTTGCGGGTGGCGAGTCGGGTGCAATGTGAGGGGAGGCGTGTGGTGTTCATTCTTTGTGAGAGTGCGGTGTCGGCATGGCGTCGATTGTGGAGGGTATTGACTCGTCTGCATTGGGTGCCTGTATAGAGTATGGGTTGGGTTGGCGAATGAAGGGATTGCTGCAAGGCGGCGGGGGTCGCTACGTCTGTCTGTTGTCATAAAGAAGCGAATGGTGTCCAATTATTAAAAAGGAGCAGTGGACAAGTGGGAAATCGGCTCATCTTGTTGGTCGATTGAGGTGGATTGGGAGTGATTGGGGCGGTACAAGGCTACGCGGGAGTGAAACTATCGAAAATCGGACCATAGGAGAGTCGTATGGTGAATAATCCGGGACAAGGGGCATGACGGCGCCGCACGGATTCCAGGCACGACGCCGTGACCTTCGGCGGGCGCCTGCGTTTCACTCAAGTTTCGGGATTCGCTGACCGAAATGGATTCCCGCTTTCGCGGGAATGACGTCATTTCAGCGAGACGCGTTGCTTTCAGGCTGGCCGTCATTCCCGCGAAAGCGGGATGCGGTGAACTCGTTGTTCGCACGGATACATACTGGTTCAAGCGGATGTAATTCGTATTCCAAATCAGACATTTACGAGTCCAAACGGATATTGACATGCCCGAACCCGTCCGGTAGTATCCAGGTTCCAATGTTGGAACAACTGATGGAACCACGGGGGAATCGACATGGCGAATCTGCACACTCCGAAGCTCACCGAAAGCCGAGTCCAGATCGCGTTTCGCAACGTCATGAAGCCGATGGCGGCGTGCTCGCGGGTGGCGTTTCCCGTCGCCATCGGTGACCGCGCATCAACCAAATCGGCAGATGAATTTAACCAGGAGGATGAAAGAAGATGAAAGCAAATAAGCTTTTCCCGATGCTCGTTGAAGCACGGATGGCCGGTCCTTTTCTCGCGTGTATGGTAATTCTGGCGGGGGCGGTTGTTACGTCTCCATCCGCACAAGCGGGGATCATTTGCGATACGGCGCGGAAGTTGTGCGAGATAATTCCCACAACTATAGGGAAAGCGCATTGCGATAGACTTGCGGAAGAAGTTTGCAGTGCGGATCTGAAAGGGCGACAAGCGGAAGCTGTGGAACGGTTGGAGCGCATGACGCGGGAATTGCACTCGTAAGCCACAACTGACGGGCAACGCCTGCCATGCTTCGCAACGGCCTTCTTGCTTGCGAGCATGGCCGGCGCGAGAACGCGCGCGGCAATCCAGGCTTGGCAAATCAAGAACGTATCCGCGTATCCCGTGCGGGTGCTTGAAGATCACAACGGAGACAAGATGATGAAAACCATATCTCATATCGTTGGTTGGATATCGTTGGCGTTCCTATTCAATACTGCGAATGCTCAAACTCTGGTTCCCGGTTCGCCTTGTCAAGTTTCCGGTGAACAGGCGGCGGTTCTATTCGATCAATTCGATCGACGATTATCATCATCCGGTGGTGAGCCGAGTGCAGCTTCCCAAGTCTGCAAACAGATCAATGTTGTCAGGGTTACGATTTGGGTCAATCAGGTATGTTTGAGTGATCCGCAATTTACTTCGGAGCAACATTCCGCTATCGTGCAACAGATTGGAATATGGGCACAGAATTTGAAGGATTTGAATCTAACGTATTCACAACTCACAAGTGTTAACTCCGGCGGGTGCGAATGTTGGAGTGCATCCCATTGCCCGGACGGTTGATGTTGATTGATTCCGTCCGGCACTCCCGGAGAGTCCCGTAGACGTGCAGGCGGATACCCTCTTGGAAGCGCCGATTGACGTGGTGCCGGTATGGTGGCACGCTCGACGGGTGGAGTCGCGGCACGGGCGACCGTGGGCGACGTAGGGCGTTGTTTTGCCGGGAGAAACGGAGAGAAGACTGATGGCAACGATGAAGCGGATGCTGGTGGCGATAGGTCGGCGCGGTACTGATGGCAATGTCGGCGGGCGTTACGGCGCAATACGGTTCAATCGCATTCTCTCCCAATACCGGCGCGGGGTACGGGTGGGGATTCTCATGGGGATACGGGAGTCGCCAAGATGCGAAGTACCGATCGGTTCGCGAGTGTCGGGACAAAGGCGGCGAGGATTGCCGGGAGATCGGATGGTTCAGAAACAATTGTGGAGCATTGGCGATCAGTCCCGAGGGTGGATATGGGACAGGATATGGAAATACGCGAGTCACGGCGGAATCGAAGGCAATATCCGCGTGCCATTCAGCCGGTAATACAAGTTGCCGGGTTCCAATCTCGCGTTGTTCAACCGTCACTGTGGCGCAATCCTCCGGCTTCGTGGCGAAGCAGGCTCAACCCGTCAAGCTGGATCGAGATCAAATGCGCAAGGTGCAAAAGGCACTGGCGGCGCAAGGTACGAATCCCGGCCCGGCTGATGGAGTCTATGGCGCGAAGACGCGCGCGGCAATCCAGGCTTGGCAAATCAAGAAGGGATATCAAGCCACGGGAGTATTGACGAGGATACAGATTCAAATGCTGATGGAATCGGCGCAACAGACTACCGTAGCTCGCACGGGCAAAGATCTGTACGGTTCGATTGCGTTCTCACAAGAATACGATGGCAGCTATGCCTGGTCGATTGTATGGAATAGCGACGGGTGGGAGCCTGCCCGTGAAAAAGCGATTGATGTTTGCCGGAAGGAAGGTGGATCGGATTGCAACGAGCTTGGACGATTCCGAAATACATGCGCATCATTGGCGATTGGCGACAGGGGAGGAGCGGGCACCGGCGGGGGAAAGGTGATTGCGGAGGCTGAACAGAACGCTTTGGCAAGATGCCGGAATGCCGGTACTTCCAATTGCAAGGTTGAAGTCTCGCGATGCACGGATTCGGTATTCGAGATTGCCGGTACGAAGAAGCCTGCCGTTGCGGAGCGCAAGACGAAAACGGAAACGGTAGCGGAACCCGAGCCTGCTGTTACGGAAAGCAAGGCGAAGGTTGCGGATTTGTCTCCGAAGTGTTCTGAAGCTCGCCGGGAGAATTGTTGGCAAGAGCTTGACGAACAACCGGGATGCCATATCTATAGGGCAGGGGGGAGCAGATCCCACTATGATAGGTTTGAACCCAATATACCAATCCGTGGTTCGGGGGAGTGTCGTGGTGGATTGTTCAACGGGACGCTGACTCTAAAAGATAGAACTCGCTATAATGTCTCCACGGGTCCCTACGTCGATGGCAAGAGGAACGGGGATTGGGAAGAATATCTAAAATTTGACGATGGCGAAATCTACAATATCCAAAAAGGTCCCTACGTCGATGGCAAGAGGAACGGGGATTGGGTAATAGACCAAAGCCCCAAAGTTATCTCGGAAGGTCTCTACGTTGATAACAAGAGACATGGTTGTTGGGAATTTCATTGGTGGAAATCGCTTGGTGGGGACACGTTTGGTTTGGTATACGAGAAAGGACGAGAAATAGAAGAAATCTCCGGTGGTTGTTGATGCGGAACGTGGTAGCCCCGGTCATTCCATCCTGCCGACACTCGCCAAACGTCTCCCGTACCACGAGCGCACGTGCAAATGCCTTCCAATCGCCAACAACCCCGCGACGAATCGCCTACTGGCGACAAGTCCGATCGTGTTGAGAAACCGAACATAGCAAAATCTATCAAGGAAGTTTACGAGGTCTTTTTTCCGATTCGTAAACAACCGCTCCCCGGATGGCAAAGATTTCTCTTTGCTTGGTTGGGTTCTGCTATATTTCTCGCAACCGAGCCTATTAGCTCTGTAATGCAACAGCCGACAAGGTTGCAAGATCTTCCGCCTGTCCCGGCGGTAGGGTCGCCACGCCCAATTTATTTACTTTCATTTCTTACATTTCTTTCATTAATATATTATTATGCATTAATTCCCATAGTAATTTATTCTTTAACCGTCGCACTGGTAGTCGCATCGTCAAAAACTAAACATGGACCAATAGGATTATTTTTGTTTGCTTTTATGTTGACAGCTTTAGTTGTTAATGTAGCCAAAACATGGAGCTAAATGAGTGAATACAAAAACGACTACCGGGCGCGGGTGAAAAGCAGATTGCGGATTATCGTCCGCATCGCCCAACAGTCCAACAGTCAATCACCCGGAAGAAAGTCCGCTCCCGGCGCGTGATTGCAAAGGCACCGGGAGCGGACGGAAGTAAACCGGACTAAAACGCACGATCCATATTACAACGGACCGGGCACGGTTGGAGTACCGATTGAATCTAATCGCCGGATTCTTCGGGTTCCAGTTGCTTTTCCAGATCTTCAATCATGGTCGCCTTGTAGACTACCGGATCGAGACCCTTGATCCATTTGATCTCACGCTTGATCAGCATCGTCTTGATATTTTCGAGACGATTGATCTCTGCATCTTTAAGCTCCTCCGCATCGCGCGATTTGAGATCTCCGATCTCGTCCGCTTTGATACTCTCGCACGATTCGAGAAACGCGATGGCTTCCGCCTTGTACTCCTCCGAAGTGAGTTCATCAATCCGAAGGATTACACCTTCCGTCATGCCAATTCCGGTCAGTACGGAACCGGAAACACCTTCTGACATACGAAGAATCCTCCCCGTGGTGCCGGCAAAAGCGCCGACTCGCGAAGTGTCCGACCATGCGGGGCGGGAGTCAAGGCCGGGACGGGAAGCCTCGCGTAGACGCGCTACGGGCACCGTGGGCAGGAATCCGGTACGCTCATGCACTCGACAGGCTGAACGCGCCCATATCGCATTGTGGGCGCCGTGACGGGGAATCCTGTATATCCTCGGGGATCACCCCGGAGAAACGCGACATGAGCATTCTGGAATTGAGCCTCGCGATTCACTGGCCTACTGTCGGATGGATCGGAGTCGGCGCCGTGGTGACCCTGGCGGTCGCGATCGTGGCGGTCGAAGTCTCTGGCGAGATCAAGCGCAAGCGGGACAATGCGCGGCGCATATCCGCGTTCAGCAGGCACGGGAAGCTGCACGGGCAAGGTGTCAAGACGTTTTCGGACGGGAGCCGATACGAGGGCGAATTCCAGAATGGACGAATGCACGGACGCGGGAGGGTGACGTTTCCGAACGGCGCGCGGTTCGAGGGTCATTTCCGGGATGGAGAACGGCACGGGCAAGGCATCGTGACCCTCCCGGACGGGACGCGCCTGTAGCCAGCCAGCCGGTAATGCGCCCGGAAGCGCCTACGGTCGATTCTGGACGCGATGGCGGATATCCGGTAGCTCCGTGCCACGATGCGCTCGAACGTTGCCTGGACGCCTTCGGGCGAGCCTCCCGGACGATGCGCACGGGAACGGTTCGGCTCGCGAGGCTCGATCCGCGAAGTGTCCGAACGGATGCGAACTGATATAACCCTATCCAAGAAATCCCGTGGGAATGGATGTTGGAACAGGAAATCCCGAAATCCAGAATTTCCCTTGTATTACAGGCACTTACTCGCTTCGTTCCAGAGAAAGCGGGAATCCATCGCCTGATGCAGGCATTTTGAATCCCGAAACTTGAGGTTTCAGACCCGCCCGGGACCTTCCTCGCGGCTGCGGCGAAGGAACTCGTCGCGGGCGTCGAAGTAGTCCCGAGGCCCGATGCCGTAGCCCTCGTTCTTCATCCGGTGGTAGTCCTTGCCCAGCGCCACCGCCCTGACCTGCTTGCCGCCGGCGGGCGGGTGTCCGAGCGCATGGGCGGGGGCGGGGCCTTCCACCACGGTGTTGGAGAGGCGTCCCAGGCCGTCGATCTCCACCTCCACGACGTCGCCGGGGGCCATGGGCCGGGAGTGCCAGGGCGTGCCGGTCAGCACCACGTCCCCCGGCACGAGGGTGATGTGGCGGCACAGATCCGCGAGCAGGTAGTCGATGCCCCAGATCATCTCGCCCACCGGCCCTTCCTGGACCACCTCCCCGTTGAGGAAGGTGCGCAGCGTGGCGCTCCCCACGTCCGTGCCGCGCACGATGCCGGGGCCGATCGGGCAGAACCCGTCCATCCCCTTGACCCGCAGCATGGAGCCGGCGTCGGTGCCGCGGAAGTCGTGTGCGCCCACGTCGTTGGCGGGTGAGAAGCCGGCCAGAAGATCCCAGACCTCGGCCGGGGAGACGTTCCTCATCGGGCGGCCCACGACGGCGGCAATCTCCCCCTCGTAGTTCAGCCAGTGGCAGTCGGCGGGCCGCACCAGCGCCCCGCGATGCGCGTTCAGTGCGCTCACCGGCTTCTGGAAGTACGTCGGGGTCTCGCCTTCGAGGCTCCGGCCGAACTCGATCGCGCGCGAGTGGTAGTTCAAGTGCACGCAGAGGATCTTGCTCGGGTCGCAGGGCGGGAGGTAGACCGCGTCCCGCTCCGGGACGCGGCGGCCGTCGGGGAGGGCCAGCCCCTCGCCCTCCGGCTCGCACCATTGCGGCCTGCCCTCGAAAAGGATCCGGCGAGATTCCCGCCGCGGGCCGTCGAGCACGCTCATCCTGCGCTCTCCACCGGCTGCGCCGGTCCGCCGGTGGCCGGGTGCGCATCCCCCACCGGCTGCACCGTACCGCCGGTGACCGTGAAGGCCATCGAGTGGACGTAGCCTTTCTGCACGCTGACGGGGCCGAGTGCATCGAGCTCGTTGTACTCGGACGGCCCGAACTCCAGGGTGGCGGGGCCCGTGAACACGGTGCCGATCTCGAAGTCCGCGATCCTGGCCCGCTGGTATTCGTACACCGAGGGCGCGTCACCCTCGATCGACGGAAACAGGCGCGTGTGCAGGGGCGGTCTCGCCACCGAGGGTGGGTAGAACTTCTCCACCGTCGCCTCGAGGGTCACGCTCAGCGTCGCCAGACGCCGCCCGAGCGCGGAGACGTGGGCCGCGAAACGGGAGCCCACCGCCTTGCGCACGCCGCCGCGTCCCAGCGCCACCGGGCGGGTCATGGAGACGGCGCCGAGCTTCTTGGGAAAGCCCTGGACGTGCCCGCGGACGAGCGAGAGCTCGCTGTCCACCCAGATGCAGGGAATACGGCTCACCTTCCGGCCCTCGAAGAGGCCGTAGAGCACGCAGTACGCCTCGTGGTACTGCCCCATCGCGGGGTCGTCGCGGATGCGTGGATCGTGATCCGCGGCCGAGCACCAGTCGGCGAAGACGAAGCTCGCGCTTCCGTCGCCCATCGGGGTCATGCCCGGCGGGAGGAGCTCCGCGACCCGCTCGGGATCCGCGGTGAAATCGGCGGAGACGATCTCGCCGGAGTAGTGCCAGGGAGGGGGCGGCAACAGGGAGGATTTGCCGGTGGGGCTCTGCGGCAGGGTCCATCCTTTCAGCGTCATGGTCGCGGATCTCCGGTGGGTTCGGATGACGGTTCAGGGAAACGGGACCATCTCACGGCCCGAGCACGCAACGCAGGCCCTCCACGCGGACGAACGCCGCGGCACGGTGCACCCATTGCGGACGCCGCACCTTAGCCCGCGCCTCGTGGACGGTCAAAAGCGGCCCGAGAGATTGCCGCAACAACGTCGTGAACACGCGCTTGAACACCGCACGCAACCGGCGTGGATCCACCTCGTCGAGACGCTCGCGCACCCACGCCGGATTCAGTCGCAGGACACCGCCCCGCCCTTGCGGTCGCGCACGCAAGTGACGAAACGCTCCGCCCAGCGGCATCCCTCCACGTCACGCAGATGGACGTAGCTCGCGAGCAGGCTGCCGATGACGATGCCGTCCCTCTTCCCGTCGATGCCGCGCCCGCGCCGGACCCGGTACGCATAGCGCCAGCCCGATCCGTCCCGGTTCTCCAGGCTGGAGTGGTGGAACTCGTGCGCGTGCACCGGCCCCTCCGTCCGGGGCGCCCACGGTGCGTCTCCGGTCGGCTCCAGCACCACGTATCCGCGCCCGCGAGGCCGGGGGTGCATCACCACGTCCGCGGGGATCGCCCCCACCATCTCGCAGCTCCTCTCGTTCCAGCGGATCCGGCGTGCCAGGTACATCAGCCCCCCGCACTCCGCGTAGACCGGCATCCCCGCGCCGATCCGGGCCCGCAACGCCGCGCGCATGGGTGCGTTCGCCTCCAGGGCGCGCATCGCCCGCTCCGGGAACCCGCCGCCGATGAAGATGCCGTCGGCCTCCGGCGGGGCGGGATCCTTCAGGGTGTCGAACGGAACGAGCCGCGCTCCGGCCGCTTCCAGCGCTTCGAGATCGCCCGGATAGTAGAAGCAGAACGCCGCGTCGCGCGCGACGCCGATGCGCACGTCGGGAGCTCGGGGTGCGGAACGCCCGGATGCGGAATACCGGGGTCCGGGACGTTGGGGTTCGGGACGTTGGGGTTCGGGATGCCAGGGTTCAAGATGCAGGGACGCGGGACGTCGAGATCCGGGCACAGCGTCGAGCGGATCGGCGCGGGCGGCGATCGCGTGCACCCGATCGAGATCGACGTCCGCTTCGATGCGGCGTGCGATGCACGCCACCCGTTCGCCGGCGTCCTCCACCTCGGCGGGCGGAACGAGGCCGAGATGCGCGGCCCCGAGCACGAGCTCGGGCACGCGGCCGATCGTCCCGAACACCGGGATGTCCGTATAGGCGTGCACCGCAGCCACGAGCTTCGCCCCGTGGCGTTCGCCGCCGACCTGGTTCAGGATCACCCCGGCGATCCGCACCTCCGGGTCGAAGTCCCGGTAGCCGTGGAGCAGCGGCGCGATCCCGCGGGTGATGCCTCGCGTATCCACGACGAGCACCACCGGTGCGGCGAGCAGCTTCGCCAGAGCGGCGTTGCTGTCCGCGCCGTCCACCGCCACTCCGTCGTGCAGCCCCTTGTTGCCTTCGACCAGGGCGAATCCCGCGCCTTCCGAACGCCGCACGAACTCGGCCCGGATCTCGGCCCGCCCCATGGTGTGGAAGTCGAGGTTGCGGCAGCTCCGGCCCGCCGCCGCGGTGAGCCACATCGGGTCGATGTAGTCCGGCCCCTTCTTGAACGGCTGCACGACGAGCCCGCGGGCGCGCAACGCGGCGGCGATTCCCACCGTAACGGTGGTCTTCCCGGACGACTTGTGGGCGGCGGACACGAACAGCCGCGGCATCCCGTTCATCCCGATCGTGTCCGTGTCGAGGAATCCACCTTCGAACCAGCCATTTCCGCCAACGTCCTGGACATGGTGATCTCGAGTTTCGGGATTCGCTGACCGAAATGGATTCCCGCTTTCGCGGGAATGACGTCATTTCAGCGAGACGCGTTGCCTTTTAGCTGGCCGTCATTCCCGCGAAGCTTGTGCCCGCGAAAGCGGGTAGCGGGAATCCATCGCCTGATTCAAGGTATTTTGAATCCCGAAACTCGAGATGGTGATGTAGCCGGAATTTCGCCGCCTTCCCTGTCGTCCGAGCGCCCGATCGTGGTCATTCGACGGACACTTTCGGGCCTGGCGGAAATTGCTGCCTTCGAGCGCAGGGCCGTTCGACGCCGGACCATGCCGTGCCCGCCACCCCTCCCCACCGCGATCCGGCGGCCGGGCCGATGCCCATGATACGCCGGAGTCCCGTTACGCCGGGGTCCCGTTACCCCAGGGTCCCGTTACCATGGCGTGCATCCCGGCGCACCCGACGGCCCCCGGAGGTTCGACGTCCCTCCGGACGTCGTCCGCCGGGATTCATCACGTCCACGGTCCCCTATCATACGGCGCATCCGCCCGGGGATCGGCCCGCGGCCCTCAACCTCCCGCCGGAGGGACATCCGCCCATGTCGATGCGAATCACCCTGCTCCTCTACCTCCTGCTCCTCGCGCTGGTCGCGGTCAACGCGGTCTACGTGCTCGGCTGGCCGCCGTGGACGGCCGCAGCGCCGGTGGCGGCCGCGGCCGGCGCGCTGGCGGTGGTGCGGGCCGTCGCGCCCGGCCGGCGGCCGGCGCTCCTCGCCTCCCTCCAGGTGCTGGGCACCCTCGGACTGGTGGCGGTGGCGGCCACCCTGGCGGCACCGGCCTGGCAGGTGATCGACACCGGCGCCAGCGTGTCCGGCGCGGGGGCCATGGCCCCGATGTTCGCCGCCGCCCTCGCCCTGTACGGGGCGAACCTCTGGCTCGACGCCGCGCTGTCCGGCGCGGGGCAAGAGGATCTGGAGCGGATCGCGCGGCTGCTCTCCGGCCCGCGCCTGCTCCCTGCCTGCATCACCGCGCTCCTGCTGACCGCGGGCTTCGTCCTCGCCCTGGAATGGCTGGCCCGCGGCACGGAGGATGCGCGGTTCGTCACCCGCCGCTTTCTCGAACGCGGCATCATTCCGCCCATCACCGTCCTGCTCTTCTTCTGGGGGCTGCTGCTCCTGCTCGGCAAGCGGTGGAACGGCTGGTACCTGCGCCGGGCCCTGCGGCGCTGGCGCAACGGGGAGCCGGGCGGCGCGGCGGCTCCCGTCGTCGCGAGCCTGGAAACGCTGGCGGCCGGGACCTCGCGGGTGGAGGAGAGCCTCGCGCTGCTGTGGCGGCGGTACGAGGAGTCCTACCTCCTCCCCCGTTACATCAGTTGGGCGGTGCCGATCCTGGGCTTCATCGGCACCGTGCTGGGCATCTCGCTGGCCGCCGACGGGATCCGCCGGATCATCGCCTCCGACGCCGGGCTCTCCAGCCTCTCCAGCGATCTGGGCGGCGCCATCGCACCCTTGGGGATCGCCTTCGACACGACCCTCATCGCACTGTCCCTGAGCGTGGTGCTGACGCTCTTCCTCTCCCTCGTGCAACGCGACGAGGAGCGCATCCTGGCCACCATCGAATGGGAGGTGCGGGGATCGCGCGATGGCTGAGGCGGACGGACGAACGCCGCCCTCCGGCAGCGCCGGCCGGAACGGGTCCCGGCGCGCTTCACCTCCCCGGTGCGGCGCGCGGGCGGCGCCTCCGCCCTCCGGCCGGGCGGACGGCAAGGGACGCGCCGTGATCGACCGGGAGCGGCGGGGACCACTCTCCGCGCTGGCCCGCCAGGAGGAGAACAACGCGCCGATGATGGCGATCTTCGGCGGGGTGTTCGCGCTGATGCTCGTCTTCCTTCTGGTGGTGAACCTCTTCTCCGGCAGCGCGGTGCGCGAACGCCTCGATCGGACCTCCGAGCACGGCCTGTACCGGATCGAGCGCATGGACGGCGGGGCGGGCTACGTGGCCATCGCCTTTCCCGACGCGCTCCGCATCCTGGAGACGGGGGCCAGGGTGCCGGCCGGATCCGTCTGCGGGCCCGGAAGCGCCTTCGTCGACTACGCCCGGCGCATCTACGAGCAGGAGCGGGACCAGCTCGTGTTCTTCCTCCTCCAGGGAAGCGTCGGCACGATGTCCGAAGCACGCGAGTGCCTGCGCGGCATGTGGCCGGACCGGGTGCTGACCATCGGCTGGGTCATCGCGGACAACGAGCTCCTGAAGTCCGTGTCCCTCGACGACGTTCCCGCCTACATCCGCGGCTACGCCGAGCAGTCGCCGTGATCGGAGCGAGCGCCGTGGCCCGCACGTTCCGGCGCATGCCCGATTTCGCCGGCGTCGCCCTCGTCGACATCCTCGCGAACGGTGTCGCGATGCTCATCATCGTCGTCGTGGTGAGCATCGCGGCCCGGATGGAGCGCGAGGAGCGCCAGGTGGAGCAGGCGAGCGAGGTGGCGGCGGTCATGAGCCACAAGTTCAGCACCTCCCTGGTTCTGAACAGCCTCGCCGCATCGCCCCCGGCCCGCCTGCACGATTACGAGACCTCGCCCCTGGACCTGATCCTGGACCCCGAGATCCTCCCCATCCTGGAGCTGCACGGTGGATTCGTGCGCGAGTTCTATTCGGGGACGATATGGACCCGCCGCGAGCTGCTCCGGGAGCACAGCGGGTTCGGCGTCTGGATCGCCGGACTCGGCGTCGAGCAGAGGGCACGCCTGCGGGTCGACGTCTACGACGTCCCCCAGTTCTATCTGGCGATGTCGATCCTTCGCGAGCACGGCATCCGGGTCTACCACTGGCACTTCCTGACCGGAGCGCTGACCCTCGGCGAGGCGTCGCGCTGCCCGCCGGGCGTCGCCGCGAAGGACTGCCGGGGCGGCGAGGCCGACCGTCCCGCGCCGCTGCCCCAGCTCGCCCTGGCGGACCGTGGATCCGGAGGGCTCGGGGGCCCCGAATCGCCCCTGATCGATCCGCCGTCGGGGACGGGACGGGGCTCCGGCGGCGAAGGCGGCATCCCCGGCTTCATGCCCGACGGCCCGGGCTCCACCCCCGGCCCCATGCCCGGCGGCGTCGTCCCGGGGATGGCCGGTTCGGCGGGAGCCGGGTTCGCGGCGGCGGGTGCGGGCTCCGAGTCGGCGGGCGCCGGGCTCGCGGCGCAAGGGACGGACTCCGGCGCCGCGGGCGCCGGGCTCCGGCCGGGGGGCAGGATGGAAGGGGCGGCGGACGCGGCGCGTGGAGCGGGCGGCGGGGAGCCCGGAGAGCCGGGCGCCGGACGCGGTTTGCCCTCCAATCCCGACGCCGCGGAGCGAAGCCGGGGATTCGGCTCGGAGTCCGGACTCGGACCCGGGGGGGCGGCGGGGTTGGGCAGCTTTCCCGATGCGCGGGAGGGAGGGGCGGAGCCCTCCGCCGGCCGGCGGGGCGGCCGTTCGCCGCGCGGTGGACGGGACGGAAGCGGCAGCGGCCGGTCATCGCGCGGAGGAGCGGAGCGCGGCGGTGACGGATCGCGGATCAGTCTTCGCATCGCGCTGCCGGAATCGCTCCGGCGCGAGGCGCAATCCGGCGGCGAGGGCGCCGTCCCCGCGCTCGAAGCACTGTTCGGGATCATCCTCCACTACCTCGGCGATCTGCAGGAATCCCTGGATGCCGGCGGAACCCCCAGCCCGCGGATCGACCGCTTTGCGGAGCGGATCCGGCACGCCTTCCGGGCGCCGCCTCCGCTCACGGAATCCGAACGGCGGATCGCGCGCGACCTCGCCCTGAAATTCGCCCTCCTCCCTCATCTCGGAGGGTCCGCCCCCCGGCCGGATCCTCTCGCGTTCCGCCCCGTCCCGCCCGGGCCGGACAGGGACGCGGCGCTGGTCATCGAACCCAATCGCCTGAACGACGCGGTGGGCGTAGACCGCGGGAGCCGAAACCAGGGCGTCGGGGAGGACGCCGGGACTGCCGAAATGGAGCGGGTCCGCGCCCATCGGAGCGATGGGGGAGGGGACGCGGAGGGGCCGGCCGGCAGCGGGTGGAGCCGCGAAGGGCGGACAGCTCTTGCGCTCAATGCCTATCCCGGCATCTGGAAGGGTCTGGAGATCCGGATCGAGCCCTGGTCGGTGCTGCTCATGCCCCCCGAGGTCCGCGAGTCCGAGCGCACGCGCTGGCGCGCGGTGGCCTACCTCACGCCCAGGCTGGACGATTTCATCGTCGGCTTCGTCTTCGCGGCCATGGACCCGGAGGGGAGGTTGCGGATCCAGGCCGACGCCAACCGGGTGCGGCTGGACGGGCGGCCCCTGTTCACCGAGTACCGGGAATCGGCGTTCGGATCCCGCGGCTGGCTGGTCTCGCTCTACGCGGCCCTCGCGGCGGGGCTCCTGCTGCTCGGGGCCGGCTGGCGGTTCCTGGCGGGACGCGGCGCATGAGGCGCGGGGTGGTTGCCGTGGCGGGGCTGGCGGTGGTGACCGCGGCCATCGGCCTGCTCAACCGGCCGCTCCTGCATTCACTGCGCGCCGATACGGTCACCGCGGATCTCGGCATCCTGCCCGCTCCGGGCGAGCGCGCCCGCATCGTGGACGAGCACGTCCTCGCCGGCATCGAGTCGCACGCCTTCGGCCGCGAGCTCCGGCTGCGCCTCGACCGCCCGTCGAGGCGGGTGAGCCTCGCGCCGTTCCTCATCGACCGATGCGAGGTGCGGCAGATCGATTTCGAACGCTTCGCGAAGTGGCACCGAAGCCAGGGTGGGGGGATCGGCACCGCGGGCGGACGGGCCGGCGCCGGAGGTGCGCCGGCCTCGGCCGACCCGCGCCCGGCGTTCCCCGCCAGCGCCTCCACCGGCCATCGCATCGCGGGACTGCTGAGCTCGCCCGCGACCGGCGTCGACGTCTCCGCCGCGTCCCTCTACTGTGCGGCGGTGGGAGGGCGCCTGCCCTGGGCGGAGGAGCTGGAGGCGGCGGCCGGCGGCAAGGAGGGCCGGCTCTACGCCTGGGGGGACGCCTTCGATCCGGGGCCCTGGCCCTACCTCGACGCCTGGCGCAACGCGGCCCGTCCCTGCGGCGCCCATCCGGCCTCGGATTCCCCGCAGGGGGTGCACGACCTCAACGGCAACGCCATGGAGTGGAGCGCGGGCAGCCTCGCGGCGCCGTCCGGCGCCCGGCAGCCGGTCGCGCACGGAGCGCCCGCGGTGCGATCCCGGGCGCGGCCCCTGTACGCGCTCAACGCGGCGTGGCTTCCCATCGATCCGGCGACCCGCAGCCACCACCTGGGCTTCCGTTGCGTATACGACGCCCCGCCCCCCGGGGAGCGGCCCTGGGGCGACAAGGCGGGTGCGCACGCCCGGATCGAGGGCGGAGAGTATCCGATCGGACTCCCCCCCGACGTACGTGTGGCGCGGCTCGCGGTCATCCTGCCCGATGCGCAATTGCGCGAGGCGCGCGCCCTCCTCGCCTCGGCAGAGCGGGCGGCCCCCCGGATCTCGGTGGGCCGATGCGAGGTGAGCCGTCGCGAGTACCGGGCGTTCCTGAACGATCCGCTCGCCCGTTCCGGGCTGTTCGCGAACCCGCAGGAGCCGGCGGGCGAGCGCTACGTCCCGGACGACTGGGAGCGGCAGTCTGCGGATCTCGACCTCCCGGTGTCCGGCATGAGCTGGTGGGCGGCGGACGCCTTCGCCCGCTGGGCGGGAGGACGCCTGCCGCGCTCGCAGGAATGGCAGTTGCTGGCGGCGGGCCCGGAGGCGCGGCTCTACCCCTGGGGCAACCGGTACGACCCGGGCGCGGCGGCCACCGCCGACCTGCCGGAGCACGGGCCGCGATCCTGCCCGGCGGCGGAGCTCCGCGACGCGAGCGCCGCCGGCGTGCTCCACCTCGCCGGCAACGTCTCGGAGTGGACCCAGAGCATCGCGGTGGATCGCGGGAACTACGCCATGTGGGTCCAGGGCGGCAACTGGCTGCTGCCGGGGCGGGGAACCGCGCACGGCTCCTTCGGGCGCCTGGTGCCGCTCAACCACCGCTCACCGGACATCGGCTTCCGGGTGGTCTACGATTGACCGGCCTCGCCTGCCCGGCCTCGATGCCCCGCCTGCTTCTTCACTCGAGCTCGAGTTTCGGGATTCGCTGACCGAAATGGATTCCCGCTTTCGCGGGAATGACGTCATTTCAGCGAGACGCTTTGCTTTCAGGCTGGCCGTCATTCCCGCGAAAGCGGGAATCCATCGCCTGATGCAAGCATTTTGAATCCCGAAACTTGAGACTCGAGGAATACCCTCGGATGAATCCCGCGCCGGAGGGTGTGGTCAACCCCGTCGTTGCCTGAATCCCGTCAGTGCCTGAATCCCGTCGATGCCTGAACCGTTGCATCGTCGAGGCCCGCAAGGCCCTCGTGCGGAAGGTGGACGGGCTTGGGCCCGCGGCCCGCGCCCGCGTCGCGTCATGCGATCTCGGACACCGGAACCAGCCGTCGTTCGCGAAAGGATACGTAGGCCGCCTCCGCCAGAACGAGCGCGCGGCGCCCGTCCTCGAAGCCGACCTCGGGCTCCGCCCCCTTCTCGACGGCGTCGACGAAGGCGTCGAGCTCGGCCATGAAGGCCTCGCCGTACCGTTCGATGAAGAAGAGCTGGTAGGGCTCGGCGCCCTCGACGGTCTTCGGCGAATAGCGCCGCATCTCGTGCGGCTTGCGGTTGCCCGAAACCACCATGCCCGCGGAGCCCATCAGCTCGACGCGCTGGTCGTAGCCGTAGACGGCGGTTCGCGAGTTGTTGATGTGGCATTGCCTGCCGCTCGCCGTGCGCAGAATGAACATGGCGCTGTCCACCTCGTCCAGCGCCGCCCCGAGCGCGGGATCGATCAGCGCGCCCGCCACGGCGAAGACCTCCACCGGCTCCTCGCCGAGCATGAAGCGGGCGAGATCGAAGTCGTGGATGGTCATGTCCCGGAACAGCCCGCCGGCGGCTTCCAGGTAGGCGCGCGACGGCAGCTCGGGATCGCGCGAGGTGATGACGACCTGGTGAAGGTCGCCGACGTCGCCGGCCACCACGGCATCCCTCGCCGCCCGGTGGCCCGGATCGAAGCGGCGGTTGAAGCCGATCTGGACGGGTACGGACGAGCCGGCAATCCGGGCCTTGCAGGCGTCGACGCGGGCCAGATCGAGATCGATGGGCTTCTCGCACAGCGCCGCCTTCCCCGCCTCGACCGCCATCTCGATGTAGTCGGCATGCGTCGGCGTCGCGGTCGCGATCAGGACCGCGTCGACCTCCGCCGAGTCGAGGACCTCCCCTGCGCTCCGCGCGACGCGGGCGCCTTCGCTCTCGGCCAGGGCCGCCGCGGAAGGGGAATGGACGTCGTAGACCATCGCGAGCGAGGCGCGCGGATGGCGTGTGACGTTGGCCGCATGCATCCGGCCGATGCGCCCGCAACCGAGGACCGCGATACGCAACATGGAACCCACCTCCCTCGCTTCTTCGACGTGCGGCCCACCGCCGCCCGCCGCGATGCCCCGCCTTCGCGGTCCGTCCTGTTGCCGGACCCTGAAGGTCTGCGCGCCGGGATGGCGGGCAAGGCCCTCAGACGCCGGACTCGGCTCCGGGGCCTCCGGCATCCCCGGTGTCGAACCGCTCGGGCAGGATCCTCAGCACCCTCAGTGCGATCACGAGTACCAGTCCGGAGATCGCCACGCCACCGAGACCGAGGAGCAGCTCGGGCGCACTCGCGACGTACTGCGACGGTTCGCCGTCGACGAGCGCGCCTTCGATGACCTCCTTGCCGGGGAAGATGACCAGCGGGGCCGCCTGGCCGCCGATGACGATGCCGTAGAGCTGGCTCAATCCTCCCGCCACCACCAGCGCCGCCGCGGCTCCGATCCGGCCCCGCGAGGCCGGGCGTGGCCACCACAGGATGACGAGCGGCAGCACCGAGCCCGCGAGGATCTGCCCGACCCAGAAGACCGCCGGATACACGCCGCCGTCGATGAGAAGGAAGCGCTCGACCTGTGCGTGCTCGGCCACGTAGAGGTTCGTGAGGTGCCGCACGAGCACGAAGTAGAGCACCACCGAGATGAAGATCGCCTGAAGGCGCGCGAGCCGGCCGAGCAGGCCGCCATCGAGAGGACGCCCGGTTGCCGTTGCCGTGGACAGCAGCACCAGGAGGAACACGGCAAGGCCGAGGGAGAGCGACGTCGCCACGAACAACGGCGCCATGATCGCCGCGTCGTAGGCCTGCCGCGCCACGAGAAAGCCGAAGATGCAGCCGGTGCCGGTGGTGAGCACGATGCGCCACACCAGCGCGACGATGCCCGCGGGGCGCACGTAGCGGTGCATCCGGCGCTCCATCCGCATCCACAGGTAGACCATGACGACGGCCATGAAGCCGGTGTACAGCAGGACGTTCCAGGCGAAGATCGACGAGAAGTTGTAATGGGTCATGGCCACCACGAGCCGATCCGGGCGTCCCAGATCGAGGACGAGCACCGCGAGCCCGCCGGCCAGCAACGCGATCGCGAGCACCCCCGACAGCCGCGCCAGCGGCTCGTACTCGGTCCGCCCGAACACCGACGCGACCGATGCCACGTTGAGCGCACCGGATGCGGCCACGATCAGGAATATCGCGAATACGTGGGGCAGCCCCCACACGATGCGGTTGTTCATGCCGGTGACGTGGTGCCCCTCGACGTCCATGTGGTGTCCGGCGAGGACGCCCGCGAGGGCGACGAGCGCGAGCAGCGCGACCAGCGCAGCATAGCCGGCGGTCCGGCCTTCGATCTCGCGAAACTCGACGTCGTGCATGGTGGAGATCATCCCTCCGGCGGCGCCGGGCCGGCATGATGCAACGGATGCGGCCGATACGACCCGCGGCCGACGGAAGCACTTCTTCGCCGCAGAGCCGATCTTGCCCGCCGCCGGCGCGGGCGTCGAATGCTGCGCCCGGAGCCCGGCTCCCCCTTTCGGGCATGACGCCCGTCCCCTGGTGACCGGCCCAGGCGTCGAAGATCGGGAGCCCGGCCCGGCGGGCGCTTGCCGCCTCGTGCGCGCCACGCATTCCCGAGCAGCCGCCCCGGTACGGCAACGCCGGCATGGCAACTCTGATACCGTCGCCGCGTCCATTCCCGATTCAGCCCATTTCCGATCCAGGGAGAAACACGATGGCCAGCCACGCGACCGGTGACGGAGGCATTCCGCCGCGCGATGCGGCGAAGCGCGGCCTGAAGAGGGTCATGACCCTCGGCGGCGCGTACGGGACCCGCAACTACACCGTGAAGGACCTCCGGGACGGGAAAGGAAAGCGCGTGCTCGTGGAGACCCTGCCCTTCTCCCCGGAGGAAGCGGCAGCGGCCGAAGAAGCCGGCATCGACACCATGAAGGTGCGTTTCGACCCCCGGCAGCCCGAGCCCGCGGCGGCCATCCGGCGGGCCGCGCCCAACACGTTCATGGCCTTCTCGGTGCCGCTTCTCGCCGCCGCCACCGAGGCCGAGGCGGTACGGCTGGGCTACGACGCGATGGCCATCGGGGCGGATGCGGTCATGTGCCAGTGGAGCCCCCGCTTCGTGGCCGCGGCGGCCGAGGCGGGCGTTCCCGTCCAGGGGCACGCGGGCCTGGTGCCGAGGAAGAGCACGTGGACCGGAGGGCTGCGCGCGGTCGGCAAGACCCTCGACGAGGCGCTGTGGGTCTACCGGGAGATCAAGGCGCTGGAGAACGCGGGGGCCTACGCGGTGGAGGTGGAGGTCATTCCCGCCGGGCTCCTCGCCGAGATCGGCAGG
Source organism: Gammaproteobacteria bacterium (assembly GCA_965204915.1). Taxonomy (GTDB): domain Bacteria; phylum Pseudomonadota; class Gammaproteobacteria; order HK1; family HK1; genus HK1. The sequence continues at coordinate 4,147,615 of OZ242023.1, forward strand.
CGCACCACCCTGCTCACCTCCTCCATCGGCGCGGGGAGCGGCGGGGACGTCCAGTTCCTGTTCGCGGAGGACGTCCTCGGCAACGACCCGCCGCCGTATCCGCGGCACTCGAAGCAGTACCGCCACCTCTACAAGCTGAAGGAGCAGATGCAGGCCGAGCGCGTGGCCGGCTTCAGGGAATTCGCCCGGGACGTCCGGGAAGGCCGCTTCCCCGGGCCGGAGCACGTCGTCAATGCTTCGGGGGACATGATCGGCGCATTCGTCGAAGCGGTGGACAACGACGGGTGACCTCCGGCGAGCCGATGGGTTCGCCGTCCGGCTGGATATGCGGTCCCGTCCGCCGCCGTTGAACGCTCCGTGCCGGACGAGGTTGTCGGCAGATGGCATGGCCGGCCTCCGGATGGAATCCGCTGTCGTCCACCGTCAGCGTCGCGCATGGATTGGTCTGCAACGGACACGTGGATACGGGGCGTCAACGGGGGTGCGAGACGCCGCCGTCCATGGGCCGGTCCCGTATTCGCGATGCCGGACGACCGGCGAGCGGGCGGTCGAGCCGCCGCGGAACCTCGAGGTTGGCACGCTGGATTGCTCAGAGGTGTCGATAGCGGACCCCGGTGTCGAGGCCGAAGTCGGGACGAAGCTCTGCGCTCGGACCAGCCGCGAGTGCTTTGGAAACCGGGCTCCCCGGGTCGTTCAGGTCGCCGAAGACGAGGGCGTTGCGTCCGGCGGCGGCGCACGCTTCGACGCAGGCCGGGTCGCGTCCGTCCCCCGCGTCGATGCGATGCACGCAGAGGTTGCAGGACTCGACGGTCCCCTTGCCTCGCGGCGACCAGGGCCTCGGGTTCGCAACCGCCTCGTGCACGAACCCGCGCGCCTGGAAGGGGCACGCCATCACGCAGTAGCGGCAGCCGATGCAGGTGTGCTTGTCCACCAGCACGATGCCGTCCGCGCGCCTGAACGACGCGCCGGTGGGGCAGACGTCCACGCACGGCGGGTCCGCGCAGTGCTGGCACATCAGCGGCAGGGTGCTGATCCGGCCGGTCGCGCGATCGCGCAGGGTCACCTTGTGGATCCACCGCGGATCGGTGGCGGGGCCGTGCACCGCATCGAGCCCGTGCTCGTCGTCGCAGGCGCGCACGCAGGCATCGCAGTCACGGGCGCACCTGGCGGCGTCCACGAGCATTCCGTAGCGCACGGCGCCGCTCACCGGCTCGTGGGGCTCGCGGGACCGGCGGGCGCGGGCGAGGGGAACCACGGCGAGTCCGGGCACGAGGGCCGCGCCGGCCACGACCCCCGCCCGCGCGAGAAACCGGCGCCGCGCCGCGCTCCCGAGGACCTTGCGCTCACCGTTCACCGGCCACCTCCCTTGAACGCCGTCGCCGACCCTCTTGCGCCGTCCCCTGGATCGTCTGTCCTGTGCTTCCGCCCGGCGCGGCGCCGGACGGGCGCATCCAACGTGCTCGCGCCATCTCCCGGATCGTCTGTCCCGTGCTCCGCTCGCATCGGGGGCCGTCGCCGCACCGTGCGGTGGAGGCTTTCCCGTTCATCGCTCATTCGCTCCCTCCCCGAACGCCACCGCCGGCAACGCGGCATGGCATCCGAAGCAGTCGATCTTCACGGAGACGTAGGCATGGCAGCTCGCGCAGAACTGGCCCGGTGCGTCGATGCGCACCCACTGCCCGGCGGCATCCTTCGCGGCATGGCAGTCGATGCACCCGACGAGGCTGTGGCGCGTGGTGCGGATCCCCTCGTGCACGGTGTCGTCGCGCTGGTGCATGAGGAACTTCATGTGCTCGCGCCGGATGACGGGAACCGGCTCGACGCATGCCTCACCCTTGGCCGCCTTGACGAGCGCCGGCAGGGGCACGCCGTCCGCCGCCCGGGCGTCGCTTGCGCCAGCGCCGGACCCGGCGATGCCCGCGACGGCCAGCATCAGCGCCATCGCCACACGATGGGCGGTGCGAGGCCGCCGAGCCGTCGTGCGCGCCATGGCCGGCGAGCCTACCCGCCCAGGCCCATGTCGATGTAGCCGCTCGGGCAGACGTCGGCGCAGATGTGGCAGCCGATGCAGCGGGTGTAGTCGGTGTCCACGTAGCGGCCGGTGGTGCCCTTGTCCTTCTTGACCCGGAACACCGCGTCCTGCGGGCAGTAGATGACGCAGTTGTCGCACTCGAAGCAGAGCCCGCAGCTCATGCAGCGCGACGCCTCGGCCACCGCCTGCTCCTCGCCCAGCCCCACGATGCGCTCGTTGAAGTGCCCGAGCACCGACTCGCCCGCGGGCACCCGTTCCTCGCGCCGGTGGCGGGGGGTGGGCGGGAAATGCCCGAGGAACAATTCATCGGCCGGCACGATCTCGTGGGCGGAGCGGTCCTCGAAGTTGTGCACCGCGTAGTTCGAGAAGCAGGTGCCCCACTCCTGCCGGTGGTCGTAGTCGTCGGGGGCGAGATGCTGCTCGCGCAGCTTGTCGAGGAGCCGGAAGTGGTGCACGTCCACCTTCGGGCGGCGGGCCGGCTCCAGGCCGGCAAGGTGCTGGTCGATGCAGCCCGCGGCGATGGACGCCTGGCCGATGGCGGTGGTCAGCAGGTGCGGACGGACGATGTCGCCGGCCACGAAGTGCCCGGGGCGGCCCGGCACGCGGTAGAAGGCGTCCGCGTCGATCAGCCCGCGGCCGTTGTCGAGTGTTTCGAGCCCTTCCAGGTTGCCGCCCTGCCCGATGGCGGAGACCACCAGATCCGCCTCGACCTCGAACTCCGTCCCTTCCCGCGCCACCGGCCGGCCCTCGACCATGTCGCACTCGGCGAAGCGCACCGCCCGCGCCCGCCCGTCGCCGGCCAGCACCACCTCGGTCGGCATCACCCCGGTGAGCACCCTCACCCCTTCCCTCAGCGCGTCCTCGACCTCGTGCTCGGCCGCGGTCATGCCGGAGCGCGGCAGCAGCGAGGTCAGGGTCACCTCCGCGCCGGTGCGCGCCGCCGCCACCGCGGAGTCGTGCGCGACGAATCCATGCACCACCATCTCGGGCCGGTCCTTGGGGTTGATGCGGTGGATGCGCCCGAGCCGGCGGGCCACCGAGACCACGTCGATCGACGTATCCCCGCCGCCCACGCAGACCACCCGGTTCGCCGCCACCTGCAACCGGCCTTCGTTGAACGCTTCGAGGAACTTCACCCCGCTCACGCAGTTCGGCGCGTCGCCGCCGGGGACGGGGAGGGGACGCCCGCTCTGGCAGCCGATCGTCCACAGCACCGCGTCGTGCTCCGCCTCGACCTCCTCGATGCCCACGTCGCGCCCGACCCGCGTCGAGAGCCGCGCCTCGATGCCGCCGAGGGCGAGGATGCGGTCGATCTCGTGGTCGAGGTGTTGCCGCGGCGTGCGGTAGCCGGGGATCCCGTAGCGCATCATGCCGCCGAGCGCCTCGTGGTCGTCGTAGACCGTGCACCGGTGCCCGCGCCGGCGGAGCTGGTACGCGGCGGCGAGCCCGGCCGGACCGCCGCCGACGACGGCGATGCGCTTGCCGGTCTCGCGCGCGGGCGGCTCGAACGCGAAGCTCTCCGCGATGGCGGTGTCCCCGATGAACTGCTCCACGGAGTTGATGCCGACGAAGTCCTCGACCTCGTTGCGGTTGCAGCCGTCCTCGCAGGGCGCCGGGCAGACCCGGCCCATCTGCGCGGGAAAGGGGTTGGCGTCGGTGGCACGGCGGAAGGCGTACTCCTGCCAGCTCATCCCCTCCGGCGGCTTCTCCAGCCCCCGCACGATTTGCAGCCAGCCCCGCACGTCCTCCCCGGACGGGCAGCTTCCCTGGCACGGCGGGGTGCGGTGCACGTAGGTCGGGCACTTGTGGGAGTGGTCCGCCTCGAAGATCTGCGATTCCAGATCCGGCCAGCGGTGGTCGCCGTCGCGGAACTTGCGGAAGGTGTGGTTCCCGCTGCGGTGGGTCTTGCTCCAGGGGGTGGCCATGATGTCGGTTTCTCGATGCCTCTCGAATGAACCGCCCCGGATTTCCCGGAGGGTGGTTTGCTTGAGTCAGGCGGCCATCGCCGCCTCATGCAGTTGGTGGGAGTAGTGTGCCTCGAATGCAGCCGGAGGCAATATTGCCAAGGGGTTATGGCCGAGGGGTTCGAGCAGGCGCCGGGCGTGCAGCAGCTCGCCTTCACCGGGCGGGATGGCCGGCGGCCCGCCATGCGCGTGCCAGGCTTCGACCAGCTTCCTGGCGAGCTGGCGGCAGGCTTCGACCAGGAAGGCGCCCGAGCCCATCGCGGGATCGAGGATCTCGAGGTCGAGGATCCGAATCGGGCGTGGGTGAAGGTCCCAAGCGGTCGAAGAGCGGACTGAGCGCATCCGCGACGATGGGGCCTGTGAACGTGCTCAGGGTGTAGTGGCTGCCGGAGCGGCGGTGCTCGTCCGTCGGTTGCAGGACGGGGTGTACGCGGGCACGATGTCGTGGGTCGCGTCCCGATCGATCCGGCCTTCCAGCGCCGCGACAGCGGCTTCGACCGTTCCGGCCTGCCGCAACGCGACCTCGACTTTGCCCGCCGGCTTGTGGTCGGTCCGCTCCGCCACCGCCACAGCAGGGCGTCGACGTCGAGGACCACGGCAGCACCGGTTCGCTGCCGGGAGCGCACCGCGATGGAGTGGCCCGCAGGCATCGCTATCTGCGAGAAATCGAAGGTCAGGTAGCCGGGGTCTCCCACCGGGGGCGTGGATCAGCCGGATGCGGCCGTCGGTGCAGGGCAGGCCGGCGGGGACGCGGGTTTCCGGCAGCAGCCGGACGAAGCGTCCGAGCCGGCTCGCGCCCCCGCGCCGTCCCCATGATGGATCCATCTCTGGACTCGCGGGATGCCTGCCGATACATTTCCCCTCCCGATGCCGAGAAATGGGAGGTTGTCGCGATGTTTCGGGCATTCAGAGTCAGCACTGGACTGAAGGACCTGATCGGCCGGGACCTTATTACCAACGATTTTGTTGCCGTGTTCGAGCTGGTCAAAAATTCCTTCGATGCAGACGCGAGATCTGTCCAAGTCCGGTTTGACGATGACAGGATCGTCATTACCGATGACGGCAAAGGGATGACGGAGGCCGATATCTTCGAAAAGTGGCTCTTCGTCGCCTACTCCGCGAAACGGGAGGGAACGGAGGACGCAGACTACCGGGACGGCATTTCACAGCGTGGCCGTGCGTATGCCGGAGCCAAAGGTGTAGGCCGGTTTTCTTGCGACCGGCTTGGGAGCCGGCTCCAACTCAGTTCTCGAGCCAGTGGAGGCAGCGTTCAAATATTGGATGTAGATTGGACCCGTTATGAACAGGATGCCAAAGAGGAATTTGGTCATATCGACGTCAATTTATCTCAAGTTCTAGAATTTCCCGACCCCGAAACACAGCCTGGATCAGGGCGCGGGACTGTTCTCACCATCAGTGACCTGCGTTCAGATTGGGATCGTACCAAGCTTCAACGGCTGAAACGGGAACTTATGAAGCTCATCAATCCTTTTGATGAAGAGTCTCCTGAATTCCAGATTGAGATCATTGCTCCCGGGCAACGGGCCGATGATGAAGAAGACGCCGATTACAATGAAAATCCTCCTGAAGGCAAGGATCTCAAACTGGTAGTGAATGGAAGAATCGAAAATCCTATACTGGAAATTCTAAGTGGGAGGACAACTGCAATACATGTGAAGTTCATTGATAATGGGAGGGCAATCGATTCCCGGCTCGAAGATCGCGGTGAGTTGATTTACCACATCAGGGAAGATAATCCCTACCCTCTACTGAGGCAGTCTGAATTTTCGGCCACCATCTATTTTTTAAACCACAGCGCCAAAATTATTTTCGCCCGACGCATGGGTATACGCATTGTGAATTTTGGTTCCATATTCCTTTTCCGTAATGGATTTCGCGTGTTTCCTATCGGCCAAGAACACGATGATTTTTTTGGCTTGACCCATCGCAAGCAGCAAGGACAGCGACGGCATCTTGGCAGTCGCGACTTGATCGGCCGGATTTCAATTGCAGGCGCCGAGGGGTTCGACGAAGCAACAAGTCGCGACCAAGGACTCATTCGTACTCCCCAAGTTGAGGAATTGGTTACCTGTCTCCTCCACAAATGTGTCCGCCGTCTTGAGCGCTATGTCGTAGACATTACCTGGAAGGATCAGGAAGACAAATATGTCGATGATACATCCAGGATGAAGCTTGATGAAAGTAGCATCCTGATCACCAAACTTGTCTCCCGCTTGGCCGGAACTCCAGGTGTTGATCTTCTTGAATACAACCCGGATCTGGTCAGAATTGTCGATGAGAAATCAAATGCCTTTGAATCTTCCCTTGCTGCACTTGAACTTCTTGCCGAGAAGACCGGGAATAAAGAGCTCCGTTCCCGTGTTTCAGAGGCGAAGGCCCGCATCAAGGAGCTTCAGGCATCTGAGCAGCAGGCCCGGGCATCTGAGCAGCAGGCCCTGGCGGCTGAGCGCCACGCCAAATCCCAGGCCGTACGGGCTGAATCCAAATATGAGCAAGAAATGGAACGCAACCAGTTCCTCGTAGCTGCTTCATCTCTGGATCAAGATACCATCTTGAATCTCCACCATCAGATACTGATGTATGCATCCGATATACATATTGGAATCAAGCGCATGATGCGCAAGCTCCGCAGGGGTGGCACGGTATCACATGATCAATGGATCGATTTTCTGGAAAATACTTCCTTTCGAAATAGTCAAATACTCACTGCTTCCCGGTTCGCTACGAAAGGAGGATATAAACAACAGTCTGCCCAAATCGAAGGTGATCTGTGCGTTTATATCCGCGATTATATTACAACGATATCTACGCTTTGGGCTCCAAGTGGACTTTCCGTACATGTCCAGCTTGACGGACAGAAATTCCAGCGTGCTTTCCGCCCCATTGAAATTGGCATTGTCATCGACAACCTTGTTACCAATGCATCCAAAGCCCGTGCCCAAAACATCCTGTTTGCCTTGCTAGTCGGCAAGGGACAGAAACCCCGCCTTTCGATCACAGTTGCGGATGATGGAGATGGTTGGCACAAATTCTTTGTTCCCTTGAAACAGGTTTTTGAGAAAGGTGTCACCACCACTGACGGCTCCGGCCTTGGGCTCTACCACGTCAAGCAGGTGGTTGAGGGTCGATTGGGCGGTCTCGTAAAACTCTTGCCTGAACCATACTCCGCCGAACTATCCGGCGCACAATTGGTATTGCAGGTGCCGACATGAAACTCTCCTTCCATCTCCTCGTAGTTGATGATCAGCCCGACACTGTAGGCAACGTTATCGTCGAGCTGAAGGATCATCTCAATGAAAAAGGTTTTGATCTTGCCCAAACCGAACCACCTGCGCTTTCGGGACCAGCTTGGGATACTTTCCTCAAGCAGCGCCGATCCTACGACTTGGTCATGGTCGACTATAATCTTTCCCAGCCTGGAATGAAAGGTGATGTTGCCGCCAACAAACTTAGAACTGCCCTGCCTTATACCGAGATTATCTTCTATTCTGCTAACGAGCCCCGGGAAAGGCTACTTGAGCATCTTGCCAAACAACAAGTCGAAGGTGTCTTTGTTTCCCATCGCAATGAACTCGACACCCGCTTACGTGGCCTTGCGGATGCGGTCATTGGCAAGGCTATGGACCTCAACCATATGCGTGGTATTGCGATGGCAGAAGTTTCTGAAATGGATACACTCATGGAAGAATTGCTAGTTTCTGTTTTCCAACTCGATCGCCCGGAAATACGCACTGTTTCTGACGAAACTATCAATAGACTGAAAGGAAGCATGGCCTCTATGTCGAAGCAGCTTGAGAAGAAGCTTAAAAAGAGCACCGATCTTTCTAGTATCGTTTCCGATGGCAGGATCTTTCCTCATCACCACAAATTTACCACATTTAGAGATCTGGCAAAACTATTTGCCGATACGGACTCTGACCATAACCATAACTTGAAGATGTTGGGATCATTTGGAGATGAAATTACGTCAATTCGCAACCATTTAGCCCACGGCAAGGAGGATTTAGATGAAAACGGAAATGTTGTTCTCCGATCAACTAGACCCGGCGGCGCTCCACTTATTACTGACGAGAAATGGATGATTGCTACCCGGCAGAATCTTCGGAAACACAGGGAAACCCTTGAAGCTCTTTGCTCTGCCCTGCGCCGGTATTTTGGCCTCGCAGAACCCGCGGACGATCCTGGCAAGGATCAATCCTAGCTGTTCCGCCAGCAACGGCGGGACTGCATTTGCCACTTGCGTAAATCGTGGCACTTCGTTCCGGCGGCGATTTCCTCCTGTGGTGTATTTCCCTTTGAATTGGAACCAATCCGGAAACGATTGGAGCCGCGCGTTTTCGCGTACCGTCAAGGTTCGCGGTTCCGAATAGTGCAGAAGGTCGTCGGGCAGGCTTGTTATCGTGGGAGCGGTATCCAATGGATCGAGCACCCGTGTGACCATTTTCTTCATGCCGTGCGCCTCCCGGATTTCGGCAGGAACCGTTGCCTTGAGCAGCCCTTCCTCGCGGCATGTGTCGATGATTGCCTCGAAGCGATCACGGATGTCAGGCCGGTGGCGGGCCAGCCTTGTGTCGGCAGGCGATTCCTTGCATTCTCCACGCATTACCTTCTGGTATTCCGTGAGCGGCCCTTTGTATGAGATCTCCTCGAATCCCTTGCTGTCCCTTGATGGAACTGTCCCGTTGCGGCCTACTTCGAGGTCGCTGATGGCCTCCCTTGCCGTAGGCTGGCGTGGAAGCCCGCGTTCTCCCAGGAAGCTGCCGACTTGCTGTTCCAGGTCCTCGAAGACTGCATCAATTTCCCTTTTGATCCCCAAGCCCTTCAACGCTGCAACCAGGAAATATCTTGGGCGTGTCTGCGGTATTCCGAAATTCGCAGCGTGTACAATTTGGAACGCTACATCGTAATGTACCTGTAGCCACTGTTGCAGGGATTCGGCGAAATTTTCGACCGGCTCCTTCCCCGGAGCCCTGAAGTTGCACGTGAATCCCCGGACGTTTTCCAGTATCAGCAGGCGAGGCCGCAATACTTCGACCAGCTCCAGATATGCCTTGAACAACTGGTTCCGGGGGTCGTCCGGCCTTCGGCGTCCGGCATGGGAAAATCCCTGGCACGGCGGTCCTCCTGCCAGCAGGTCCACTTTCCCGGCAAGGCTGTCCAATACGTCCTTTCGCGCCGACAGCAGGCTATGAATATCCCAGGGCTTCGGTTCTATCCCCCTTGGCCAGTCGTAGGAGAGGTTTGCGGAAAGCGTCTCGAATGCGCATGGATCTTTCTCTATGGCAAACAGCCCTTTCCACCCTGCACGCATGAGACCGAGGCTCAACCCGCCACAACCCGCGTAGGCGTCCACGAATACCGGTGCCGGCGCCACCGTCCTTTGCCCATAGGACGTTGCCCGCGCTCCACCCTTTTTCCCGGCGGCTTTTCCTCGTGCGTGCTTCATCTTGCACCGCTGCCTTCCGCAGAGCCGCCTTGGCAGTATCCGTGTCGTTCCTGTCCTGGATTGGACCCATATGAACGTATGGCCGCGGTGAGCCTTTCCCTCACTCCTTCTTCGTCGCCGACTTCACATTCCCATACTACGAGGACATTCCAGCCGAGCGAGCGCAATGCTTCCTCATTCTCCTTGTCGCGCTCGACGTTCCGTGCGAACTTGGCCTTCCAATACTCTGTCCGCGACTTGGGTATATGGGCATATTGGCATCCATCGTGCTGGTGCCAGAAGCAACCATGGACGAAAACAGCCAGCCGGTGTTTGGGAAACACCAGATCGGGGCGGCCCGGGAGGTTCTTCCGGCGGAGGCGGAAACGCAACCCCATCCGGTGTGCAATCCTGCGGACTGCGCACTCGGGGGCGGTGTCCCAGCCCCGGATGTTGGCCATCAATTCACTTCGCCTTTGGCTGTCCACGATGTCGATCACACGCAATACCCCGGGTCCTGGCGCCTTCTTGCGCCTTATGCGTTTGCCCGCTCCGTTCCTTCTTCCCCGAGGCCGTTTCCTGCCGGGACCCGGAACACCTTCATCACTTCGTCGCCCAGGTGGTTGATGACCTTGACGGCGATGCGGCCGGAGGCCGGCTTGTCGAAGGGGCGCGACAGGGCGCTGTGCAGGGTCGCCCAGGCATCCGGGTCCACTTCGGCCTTCAGGGTGGTCTTCAGCGCCTTGTAGGGGTCGTTCGCGCCGAGGAAGTAGGCGTGGCGGACGAAGAAGCTCTCCTCGTCGTAGTCGGTGTCGATGAACCAGCAGGCGATGCCTTCGGGGCCGTCGCTGCGTATCTCGCCGGTGTTGGGGTGGAAGACATCCACGCCGTTGATCCTGACCCGGAGGCGGCCGGCGGCGTCGCCCTCCCCGTCCGCTGCCGGGAGGACGTCGATGTCCGGCTCGCCGAAGATGACGAAGAGGTTGCCCTTGCCGGTGTTCTTCAGGTCCTCCGCCATGTGCAGGTCCGCGTTCATCCGGGCCTTGAGCACCGGGATGCGGCCGAGCCGGTCGAACTCCGAGGCATGGGCGTCGTAGTTGAACGCGCAGGCGATGAGCACGTCGAAATCGGCGTCGCCGGCCTCGCGGGCGGCGGCCACGAGGTCGGGCCGCGAGACGGTGCCGAACTCGGGGCCGATGAAGATGCCGGCGCGCTGCTCCCGGCCGCCCTGATCGTTCTGATCGCCCCGGTCGCCTTGGCCGCCCCGGTCGCCTTGGCCGCTCCGATCGCTCTGGCCGCTCCGGTCACTCTGGCCTCTCTGGTCTCCCCGCTCGCCCTCGCCGCCCTGGTCACTCTGGCCTCTCTGATCTCCCTGCTCGCCCTCGCCGCCCCGGTCACTCTGGCCGCCCTGCACGTATCGGCCTTCGGCGCAGATCCGGCGGCCGGGCCACGGGATCAGGGCGTTGAAGGTGATCCGGTCGTCCTTGTGCGCTTGCTGCACCCCGGCGGTCTTGAGCTGTTCCAGGATCATCGAGGCGAAATCGGCCGCCTCGCCGTAGGCGGTGCGGGGTTCCGCGGCGCGGTCGATGAGCTCGTCGTTCTCGTCGACCGCGAGGGTGCGATGCGGCGACAGGCTGTCGACGGTGAACGGCCCCGCGACGCGTACGACGTTGTTGTCCTGGTATGGCCTGTCGTAGAGGTATTCGTAGTCGGCGGCGGCGGCGATGGAGTCGTCGATTTCCTTCTGCCGGGCGATGCGCTGCGCCCACCATCGGGCGTGCAGGGCGGCCGGCGCCTCCGGCCAGGGGTCGGCGGGACGGGGCGGAAGGGTGTCGAGGGTGTAGCCGCGTCCGAGGTTCGCGTTGAGGTCGCGCAGGAGCCCTTGCACCCGTGGGGTGTCGGGCGTCGTCGGTTCGTCGTCGATCCTGAAGGTGGAGGGAGGATGCCGTTGCGCGCGCGAGGTGTCGGTACTCCCCGGTGGACCGCCTGATCCTCGCGACCCGTTCCGTTGCGCGCACGGGGCGCCGGTCCCTTCGTTTTCCAGCTCCGCACGGAGCCTGGAAAAGAGCGCCTGTGCCGCCGGGTTCCACGGGTCTTCGGCGTGGCGGGGGATCTCCCACTCCTCCCAGCTCGTGTTCATCGCCTCGTTGAGCTTCCGGCGCAGGGGCTCCAGCTCTTGCTGGTGCTTCTCCCAGATCACGTCGATCCCGGCGTTGTTGGCGATGGACCCGAGGGTGATGTGCGGGACCCGCTCGTAGACGAAGCCGTGGCGGACGTTGCCGTGGGTGGGCGCTTCGGACGGGGCCTTGCCGGCGAGTGCGGCTTCCTTCCGCTGCCCTTCGGGGCTGTCCGCGAGGAGGTAGTAAGGGTAGCGGGCGCCCATGACACGGGCGCGGGCCAGCGCGAGGGCAACGCGGGAGGTGTCGATGGTGATCCAGCGCCGGCCCCACTGCTCGGCGACGTAGGCGGTGGTGCCGGAGCCGCAGGTAGGGTCGAGGACGAGGTCGCCGGGGTCGGTGGTCATGAGGATGCAGCGCCGGATTACATTGTCCAGTGTCTCAACAACGTAAATCTGGTCCGCACCAAATCCGGATTTTTTTAGATCCATCCAATCGTTATTGATTTTATTAAAATTCGGTTCTCGATAAAATTTCCATCTCAAGGTATTGCCGACACCGAACGCTCGCCCGCCCCTTACTACGATCTTCATCTCCCTGGATGTGACGCTCCAGTGGCGTCCATTCGGTGGGTAGAATTTCTTTCCGTGCCATTCAACCGATCTCTTTGAGTCGTCAGTTGCTCCTTGCGAATCCGTAGGTCGCAAGCTGAGAATTCTGCCTTCGGGCCGGAGCACCGGATTCTGCTTTTGTTTCAGCGACAAGTCAATGATCTCACCATCCGCAGACTCGACGCAAACGTAGCGTTCTCCTGGATTCGGAATCGGATCTGCCTCAACGAAAAGCTGGCGGTACTTTGCAACCGACTCCGCCTTGACCTTGGCGTACCACAGCAAGTAATCGCAGGTTGCAGCCAGTTGGCTCGACGTAGCGCCGCTGGTTTTCGCAAAAGGAATAAGAGATACAAAATTGCCCTCCCCAAAAACCTCATCCATCAAATCACGCACGCGGTGGACGTTCTCATCCCCAATCTGCACGAAGATCGACCCGCTCTCCGTCAACAGATCCCGCGCCACCGTCAGCCGGTCCCGCAGGTACGTCAGGTACGAATGGATCCCATCGCGCCACGTGTCACGGAACGCCTTGACCTGCTCCGGCTCGCGGGTGATGTGGTCGGCCTTGCCGTCCTTCACGTCCCGGCTGGTGGTGGACCACTGGAAGTTGGAGTTGAACTTGATGCCGTAGGGCGGATCGACGTAGATGCACTGCACCTTGCCCCGCAGCCCCTCCCGCTCCGCCAGCGACGCCATCACTTGCAGGCTGTCGCCGAGGATCATCCGGTTCGACCAGTTGGCGTCGTGGCGGTAGAACTCGGTACGGGCGTTGCCGTCCGGCAGGCCGTTGAAGTCGGCGAAGAGGTCGGGCTGGTCCTCGCCCGCCTGCTCGCCCGCCCGGCTCCGCCGCACCAGATCGTCGATCAGCGCCTTGGGGTGGACCTTCTCCTGGATGAACAGCGGCGGCGCCTGGACGACGAGGTTCGACCAGTCTTCCACGTCCTTGCCCCGCCAGACGAGCTGCGGGTCGAGGCCCCGGTTGCGCCGCCGCCAGGCGACCTCGATCGGATTCTGGTCCTCCTTCGCCATCACCGACTGGTACTCCGCGGTCGGGATGTTCTTCCGCGACGCCTCTCCGTGGGTCAGCGTCCAGACCTGCCTGGGCTTCTTCGGTTTTCGCGCCATGGGTCTGCTCGTCGTCTCGCGCTTGCTATGCGAATTCAAGGACCTTCAGGACGACGGACTTCGTCGGCTCCGTTCCTCCGTGGACCATCAGGCGAATTCTCTCCGTGGTTTCACGGCTGAAGCTCTCTTCCCCGCAGCGAGCGCATACCGTGGCCGGAATGCGATCGACCAGAACGTACTTGCCATCGATCCGGAAGATCTCTTCCACCAATTCTTCACGACCGTCTACGGCGCCACACACCGAACACGTGAACATCGATCACCTCCGTCGAGAATACTCGATCCATTCTTCTGCCCGAGGCTCATATAACGTAACGATCTTCACGAGATCTCCATCCGCAAGGGATACCTGGATGTGCAAAGGTCGTCCTGCTCGCGTAAAACCCATCAACAGACAGCTCGGAGAATACTTGTCCTCCGGGTATTCCTCAACGATGGTTGCCGTCGTCCCGGCCTGTCTGATCTCCTGTTTGCCGATGTTTCGTTCGACGGCACGCTTCATTGCGTGGCGGCTGAAGTCGAATTCCCCACCGGACAAATGATTTCGTATCTGTTCGAGTGTCTTCACCTGTCACGGCTCAATCCAATTGGACCAATCGCGCATCACCCTCCCATCTTCATCTCACGATCTCGATTCCTTCCACGACGATCCGGCTACCACCCGCATTGCTCGAACTACAGATCCGAATCATGGATCTGTGCGATCTTCATAAAGTGTTTCTGCAATCCGCGTTTCAAGGCCGTATTGCCATGAACCGGCACCGAGATACGGGCAACAACTCCATCTTTCGGGTAGACATGATGGCTGCCGTCGATGCTCTTCAACTGCCATCCTCGATGTTCGAGAAGTTGGCAAAGCGGTTTTCCGCTGATGGCCTTCACAGAAGCAACGGAGCTCTATCTGGAAGAGTCGCCAATGGAGTCATACGGGAAGCCGCTGGTGACGACGATCTCGGTATGTCGCCCAAGCCCTACAGCATCCAGATGACTACGCCGCGCCCGTCCTGCCGGCGTCCGCCTCCATCCGCTTCGCCAACGCCGTCTCGGGGCTCCGCCGCGCTCCCGCCACCCCGGCGCTCCCCGCTACGACGGTCCATCACCACCAGATGCCCTTCCTCCGCCCTGCACTGCTTCATGTACCCCAACGTCTGCTTCACGCCTTTCTCGACCGTCCACGCGAGGCTCTTGCGGTCCGTATCCCGCAACACCTTGCACTCCACCACGAACCGCTCCCACAGGTCCGACGGCTGTCCCGATTCCCGCGGCCACAGCACCAGCAGGTCCGTCCGGCCCCGCCCCAACCCGTACTCCCGCTCAATGCGACCGCCCCCGTTCACCACCCGTTGCAGGTACGACTGCAAGATGAGCTGTGGAGCCGCCTCCCGGTACGCCCCCAGATGGCCGAGCCAGTGCTCCGCGTGCTCCCCGAAGAACGTGCGGAACGCACTCAGCAGCTTCGTCATGTCCAGCCGGCCGCCGTCGTCCACGTACCACGCCACCTCGATGTCCAGGCTGCTTTGCAGGACGTAGCCCAGCTCCCGCGGCACCACCTCCCGGTAGATCGGATTCGCGATACGTGGCGGGTCGGCGGCGGCGATGAGACCCAGATCGCGCACGTACTCCAGGTCGCGGGCATGGTGCCGGACCTCCCCGCCGCTCAGAATGGGCTCGATGACCCGCTGTACCCGTTCCTCCTCCAGCTTGTGCGCCAACTGGTCCAGATGCGTGCGCCGCGAGAGAATCAACTCCTCCCGCGCCGCGTAGACGTCGTCCACTTCAATGGAGCGCGAGCGATCCCGCCCGGCCTTGTTGTCGAAGCACGCCCCCGCGCACAGCGCATTCACCAGCCACGGCTGGCCGCGGGTCTGCGTCCACACTGAATCCAGCGCGGCCGGGGAGAAGCGCTGGCCGGTCTCCTCGGTGTGCTGCGCCATCAGCGCCCGCGTCTCCGCCTCCGTGAAGTCGCCCATGCGTAACGACTTCGCGGCGACGTTGAAGGGGCTGCCCCCGGCGATGACCTCGCCGGTGCTCGACCGGATGCGGTGGTCGCGGATGTCGCGCACCCCGCACAGCACCACGCTCTGCGGGAAGCCCTCGGGACGCCTCTGGTAGCCGGCGCGAAGCTGGCGCAGCACCGAGAGCAGGGTGTCGCCGACCAGCGAGTCGATCTCATCGACCAGCAGCACCAGCGGCACCGGGCTGGCCCGGCACCAGCGGGCGAGCAGCCGCTTGAGGGCGTCGTCAGGTCCCACCTTCGCCAGGATGTCCGGCCAGACTTCCTCGGGGTAGTCGTCACCCAGCTCCTGCGCATTCTCGGCCAAGCTGCCCAGAATGGCGCGGATGCCCCGCGCCGTGTCGTCGCGCGCCACCTGGCCGACTTCGACGTTCACGTCCACGCAGCGGAAGTTGCCCACTTCGCCGCTGTTCAAGAGGTCACGCAGGGCGATGAGCGCCGAGGTCTTGCCGGTCTGGCGCGGCGCGTGCAGCACGAAGTACTGCTTGGCGCGGATCAGGCGCAGGAACTCGCCAACGTCCGCCCGGTCCAGCGGCGCGATGGCGTAGTGGTCGTCCGGGCGCACCGGCCCCGCGGTGTTGAAGAAGCGCATGGGCCGATTATGGCACTTGCCGCGCGCCGTTGCGTGCGCGGGCGGCCAACGGCACGTCAGGACGGGACCAGGATTCGGGACCGGGATTCGGGACCGGGCAGCACGATCAGGGTGCGGCGGCCTTCACGCCCGCGACCCATGACGTCCCCGGCCATTCCTCCGCCAACCCGTCCGGCCTCACGCCAGGACACCATCGATCAATCCGTTGAATGCGGCCTCCACCTTCGCCCCGAAGTCCTCCTCCATCCCGTACACGTCCCCGAACTCGGCGAAGGCCCAGCGGCCGAACGTGCCCAGGCGGTTCACACCGGGCACCCAGAAGGTCTCCATCGCCGCCTTCTTCTCCTTCGCGTCCTCGCGCCGGTAGCCCTTGACCTCCACCACCAGATGCAGCGGGTCCTCCTCTCCCCGCCCGTCGTCCACCAGGACGATGAAGTCGGGCCGGTAGCGCCTCGCCTCCGAGCCGAACCGGTAGGGCGCCTCGAACCCCAGGTGGTCGTTCTTCACGTAGGCGCGCACCCGCCGGTGCGACTCCGCGACGCGGCAGAACTCCGCCTCCCATTCGCTGTCGCAGACCGCCCAGTTGACGTGGCTTCGCCCGGCGCCGGTCTCCCACCGCAGCGTCTTCGAGGTCCTGAAGCTCACGTGCACCGTCGAGCCCGCGGGGTTGTACGGGTCGAGCACCGCCTTGACCGGGCGCTCGCCTTCCCGCCTCGCGACGATGCCGCGGGTGATCCGCTCGCAGGCGACATCGGCCAGCTCCTGGTACATGAGCTGGGCCGGGTAGGTGCCGCCCTTGCACACCAGATGGCCGTCGAGCCACTGCCGGGTGACCCGCTTGAGCTGGCCGAAGAGATGGAGCTTCGGCGCCTCCCCGGGGTCCCGCCACTTGGTCTCCAGCAGGCGTTTGGCCAGGTGGAAGAGGAGCGTCGAGCGGCGCAGGCCGCCCGTGTGCACCAGGCCCAGGTCCACCCCCTCGCCGATGATGCCCCGGTTCAGGGTCTTCGACGGCCCCACGAGATCGGGCGTCAGCTCCAGGGTCGAGTCGTCGTCGAAGCGCGCCGACAGCCGCTCCTCCGGCAGCTCCACACGGTAGCCCGCCACCCGCGGGAAGCGGATCTCGCAGGCGTCGCGCTCGGGCGTGACCGCCTTCACGTGCACGGTCTTGCGCGGCGGTTGCGGCGGCGTGACCACCGGCCTGGCGGTGAAGTCGAAGGGGATGCCGAGCACGTCGGCGTACTCCACGTTGAAGCGGCCCTCCTCGTTCAGGTCGTAGGACTGCCGGCGCAGCGCCCGCCCCACCACCTGCTCGCACAGAAGCTGGGTGCCGAACGCGCGCACGCCGAGCACGTGGGTCACGGTGTTCGCGTCCCATCCCTCGCTCAGCATGGCCACGGAGACGACGCAGCGGATGGTGCTCCCGAGCTGCCCCGGCTTCCCGACGGTGTTCATCACCTCCCGCAGCAGGTCTTCGTCGGAGAGGCGGTCCGCCTTCTGCCGGTCCCCGGTGCGCTCGACGATCTCGCGGCGGAAGCGCTCGATCTCGTCCCCGGCCATCTTGCGGAAGTCCGCATCCAGCGCCTCGCCCGATTCGAGCTGCCCGCTGTCGATGAGCAGGGTGTTCGGGCGGGGCAGCGGGGCGCCGTCCTCGTCGAAGTTCCGGAACAGCGGCAGCCGGCCCTGCACCAGGGTCGCGGTCCGATGGCCGTCTCCGCCGCCGTTTCCGCTCCCGGTTCCGCTCCCGTTTCCGCCCCCGATTCCGCTCCGGCTCGCGGTCCCGGCCTCGTCCTTGCCCCTGCCGCCGTCCCCGCGGTGGAACCCCGAGGCGGGCACGGCGCGGGAACCGGCTCGCGCTCTGCCGCCGTCCCCGCTCCCGCGGTGGAACCCCGAGACGTAGTCGTAGACCAGCTTGGACGTGGACGTGTTGTTGCACACGACGATGAAGCAGGGCGGGACCTCGATGCCGGCCGCCTCCCACAGCGCGAAGGTCTTCTCGTAGTGCCCGTAGAGCGCTTCGAGCGCGGTTTGCAGCTCCACGGGGAGGCTCAACGGGTCGAGCGCCTCCGCCTTGCCGCGCCCCTTCTTCGGCATCTTCCCCCGGATGTGCTCCCAGAGGTTGCGGAACTTCGGCATCTCGCCGCCCGGGATGTTGTCCGCCACCGGCACCCGCGGCAGCTTGACGATGCCGCATTCGATGGCGTCCATCAGCGAGAAGTCGCTCATCGTCCACGGGAACAGCGTCCCTTCGGCGTAGCCCGACCCGCGGAGGAAGAAGGGGGTGGCGGAGAGATCGACGATGCGGCGCACGCCCAGCGTGCGGGCCACGCTTTCGAGCCCGCCCATCCACAGCCGGGCGTGCCTGCGGTTCTTCTCCGCCTCCTTCCGGTCGTCCCCCTTCAGCGCGCCCTCTTCGTCCGCCTCCGCCGGCCTCTCCCGGTAGCAGTGGTGCGCCTCGTCGTTCAGGACCAGGACGTCCTTCATGCCCATCAGCCCGGGCATCACCCGCCGCAGCATCTGGCCCTCGGTTTCGAGGGATCGGAGCCCGGCCCCCCGCCCTTGCAGCAGCGCCCGCCCCCCGGTGGAGAGCGGGAGGGTCTCGCGCCGCCTGAAGGCGTGGAAGTTGGTGATGACGATCCGGGCGCGGTCGAGGTCGGCGAGCATGTCCGCCGGGACGAGCTCGCGGCTGCGGTAGTCGCTGTCCGGGTCGTTCGGTTGCAGCACGCGGAGCCGGTCGCGGATCGGCAGGCCCGGGGCGACGACGAGGAATCCGCGGCTGAAGCGCCGGCTGCCGGGATGGCGCACCGCGTTGACCGTCTGCCAGGCGATGATCATCGCCATCACGGTGGTCTTGCCGGCCCCGGTCGCGAGCTTGAGCGCCAGCCGGGACAGGCCCGGGTTGGCCCCGGCGTTGGCCGCCTCGAGGTGGTCGAGGAAGGTCTTCGCGCGCCGGCCGAGCCGCGGCGCGGCCTCGGTGAGCCAGATCAGCGTCTCGACCGCCTCGATCTGGCAGAAGAAGGGCCGGAGGCCGCCGAAGCGGTGGTGGCGCCAGTGCCGCAGCAGGCGGGCCGTCTCCGGGGTGGTGCGCCAATCGTTCGGGTTCGGCAGCGCCCGCCACCGGTCCACGTGGCTGCGGAGCTCGTTGATGATGGGCGTCGGGTCGTAGCGCTGGGCCTTCGTGGACACCCCGGTGCGGTCCCCGAACTCCAGCGCGTCCTGGGCGGCTGCCGTCTTCCTCTTCCGGGGCTTCGGGATGGGCGTGATGAATTCCGCCCGCCGCCGCTGCTCGACGATGCGGCTGGTCGGCTGTCCTTCCGGGTCCAGCTCCCAATGGCGGGCCGGGTGCTCGTAGGGCGAGTTGATGACCGGCTGCTCGAAGAACGGTTTGCTCATGGATGGCTCCGTAGCGTCCTGTCTCCGGGGTCTTGCATCGAACGAACCCATTCCTCAGCGATCAGCGACGCTTCGTCCGGCATTGGTCGCGGGCTGCCCGATCTGCCCGGCCCGGTGTGTGATGGTAGCCGCGACCATCCTGTCTTCTTCTTCCAGTCGCGGGAACGTGTACACGCTGTCGTTCGCCTGTTTCTCCTCTTCGATCCACCGGGCGAACGCCTCCGTCTTCACCTCCTTCCGCCACAGCGCGTCTTTCATGATCCATGCCTTGCGTTCCTTCTCGGACCACTCTCCCTGCATGGCCCTTGCCGTTGCCCGACTCTCGCGCCTCGCCTGTTTCGCGGCCACGTTCTGGTAGACCTTCGGGCTCTCCCGGGCGGCTTCCGCCGGAACGATCACCATGCTCCCGCGGTATTCCTGCACGGCGCAGAGCATCCGGCGCACTGATTGGCGTATCAGGAGAACGCTGTCGACCGCGCAGGCGCAGACTGGTCCTCGTATCGTCGTTGCCTCGATCATCTTCCCGGTCCGCGACCGTACATCGCTTCCCACATCAGCGCCGCCACGTCACGATCGCCTCTTTCCTCGGCTTCGTCCCACAGGGTCCACAGTACGGAGGGTGCGGCCTCTCCTTCTTCGTTCCGTACTTCTTCGTGGCGGCTCTCCTGTCCTTCTGCGTTCCCTGCTTCTCGTGGTTCCTGCATCGCCTTGCCCTCGTAAGGTCTGCTGGCCATCTTCGGTTCAATCGAGTCGATCATGTGCCGCTCGCACTTCCTCATGCTACGGTCTTGACTTCTCCCACGACGAACCGGCTACCGCTCGAATTGCTCGAATTCGCGTCCCGCGTCGTGAATTCGTTCCAGGCAGAGGCGATCGATCAGATCCAGGGACCGGGACGTCCATTCGTCGTCCTGGTGCTGCTGGTATGTCCGGAAGATGAGCTTTGCGACGGTGTGCGTGCCTCCGGCACGTCTGGTCCGAATGTCCCGTGCTTCGTCGGTGAAGCGATCGAAGAATTTCTCGCAGACCTCGCACGTCATTCCCGGCAGCCGCCCCGATGATTTCTCCAACGTATGAAGAATCCGGGAGGACTCCTCCTCGAATGCTTTGCTGTCGCAGAACGTCGCGATCAGGTCTCCGTAGTCGTCGAGGGTTTCATCCTGCAATCGGCGGAAGCATGACGCGGATTCACGTCGTACCCCGGGATCGTCGTCGTCGAACAACGCGACAAGCGTTGCTTCGCACCAAGCTCGGTACTCCGGACCGGCGATGTTGGCGGCGGAGACCTGCGCCACGCCGAGGCGGTGCGGAGTGTCGCCGCGCAAGGCTTCATCAACGAGATCCGTGGCATCCTCGTGTATCAGGGTGGCGATACTGGCGAAGCGCGCACCGACTTTGCAGACTTCCGGTTCGGACGACCGGAGCATGCGCTCGACAATCGGCCGCAGCTCCGAAAAGCCGTCACGCAAGTGATCTTTGATGAAATCGCAAACGTGGGGCGTCGCGAGCAGACGATCTTCAGACAGGTCCATGCTCTGGAAGAGCGACATGCCAAGCGCAGGATCGTGACAGGAGACGGCCCGGAGGGTCCCGGCGACGCATGAGAGTACGGCCGCGCTCCGATCCCGGATCATCCGGTCGAGGGTCGGGTGGAACCGTTCGATGCAGGTGGCGTCGGAGAGGACGAGATCCCGGATGGCGTCGGCCGCTCTCCCGCGCGTCGTGTTGATGCCGTTGAAGTGGATATCGCCACCGTAGTACGGTTGACCGCTGCCAGCTTCCTCCTGCCACGCCTCGCTGGCGGGATCTTCGTGCTCCGTGGCGAGTTGGTGGAGCATCCGGGCGGCATCGTCCGGTAGCGGGTCTTCGATGTTTCCGAGGACATCTGCAATAAACCGACCACAAGGCCCGCGCGACTCTGCAAATGCCTTGCGGCATACCTGTAGTTTGAGGTCGCTCGCGATCGACGCTTCCTTCAATGCCAACAGCGTCCAATCCAGGTATACCGGGTTCGCGTCAGCGGGGAAGCGCAGGCTGAGGCGGGCGAACCGCTCCGGCTCCTCCTTGGCACGTTCTTCGAGGACTTGCGCCAACTGCCGGGCGCCGCCCGTAACCTCATCCTGCAAGAAACGTCCCCAATCCTCCGAGCGGTATTTCTTGATGGCGCGCAGCCACTGGTCGTCGGTCATCTTGTCCGCGACGTCCTTCTTGATCGGTGACTTGACCACACCACCAGTGATCCCACGCGGCTCGCCTTCCGGCTCACCGAACTTCCGCTTCAGCTCCTCGAAGTGCGCGTTCGTACTGGCGCTGCGTAG
The DNA here is from genome assembly GCA_965204915.1 of Gammaproteobacteria bacterium. Lineage (GTDB taxonomy): Bacteria > Pseudomonadota > Gammaproteobacteria > HK1 > HK1 > HK1. Next base: position 4,169,227 of record OZ242023.1, read on the forward strand.
CTCTGGCGGGATCGCCGAAAGCAGGGCGAACCGAGACCATCCGATCCGTTTGTATCCATCCTTGGTGCGTTCATAGGGATGGACGTAGTGCAGGATTACCCTTTCAAGCCGCTCGCGGTTATCGGCAGTGCAGTGCGGGACCACCGCCCGGACCGCTTCCATCGCGCACCAATGCGGGTTTTCGCTTAGCCCGCACTCGAACCGCCACGGTTCGTCGCACAGCAGGGCGGCTGCCTCGTCCGCATAGCGTGCCGCCCCGCCGGTGTACAGGGCCAGCAGGAGGTGGTTCGCGACGTGGGTGTCGCGTCGGCGCAAGTCGGCGATCTCGTCACGGAGATCCGTAGCGCCCTCGCGGGCGAGGGTGGCCAGTGCCCCGGCCAACTCCGGAAGGCACGCTTCTTCGCCCCCCGGATGATCGGTTTTCGTGAGAATCGGCCATACGGCATCGTGCTTGGGCGACGTACCGCCGGACAGGGCGAAGAAGTCAGAGATTTCGAGAACCACCGGAAGCACGTGCTCCACGAACGCCGCCGGAGCGTGCCTCGCGGACGTGTTGAACAGCACTGCCGCCGATTCGTCGTCGCGGAAAAATTCCCATCCACGCAGATCCCCGCCGTCGGCGCGGACGGCCGCAAGGCGTCGCCGGAACCGATGGGCCAGAGCTTCCGGGATCCATTCGGGACGGTTCTTGTCCAGACCGTGGAGCATGTTCCAGAACGTATCGTCCTCCGCGACCGGCCTCCGGATCTCGTCCAGCGCACCGTTGCCCACGAGGCGCAGTAAGAGCTCGAAGAAACGGCGGCTCGTGTGGTGGTCGGCACATTGCATGATGAATCGAAGCCGAGACGCCCACTCACCGCCACGGTCGGCGTACGGTTCGAGCAGGGCCGCGACGCGATCCGGCGCATGGCTTTGGTGGTGCCTCAAGTAGTCCACCGCCGTATCGTTGAGCCGGTCGTTGCCCGAGGCCAGCCAATCCTCGATCACGCCGTGCCGGTCGGTGGCCTCGAACCAGGACGATGATCCGAAGAATCGACGCCATGCGATCTCCGACAGCTTGTCCGGGTTCGGCGTGTCTTCCTCGATGGCCTTGAGCGCCGGCGCGATCCACTGTTGCCGGATCGCCCATTCTTCCTCGGACGGGTCCGTGACTTCGGCGAGGAGGGCAAACGCGAGGCCCTTGACATGCGCCCGGACCCCCTCGTCCGACAGCAGGGCGCGAATCTCCTCCACATACCGGGCACGGTCCGCGTCACGAAGATAGGCCAGCACCTGCCGGATCTGGGCGCGGCGGAACAGATGCTGCTCCGATCCCTTGAGAAATGACACCAGCGACCCCGGCTGCCCGACGAACACCCGGGCGAAGCAGTAGTCGAAGAAACTCTCGTGGCCGAATCCGTAGCGGCGCCTGTCGAAGGTGAGCACTCCTTCCGAGGCCAACCGATCCACGTATGCGGACGGGAAATCGTCCAGGGTCTCGCGGGGCACCGAAAGCTGTTGCGCGGAGGTCATCTCGTTGCAGAGGGCTTCAATCACCCCCATCCACTGATCCGGCGCGGGCGCGGCTCGTTCCTCGACCGCCCGCCGTTTCTCGGTCCAGTACCGGTCGAAGAGCTGCGTTGCAGTGCCGAAGGTGGGCGCTTGCGACGTATCGAAGCCGGCTTCGAGGAAAAGGGACAGGTTCTGCGGGAGCCGCAGGAGCGCCAGTTGGCGTTCCCGGAACCGTGCCGGGTCGAAGTTCGCGCCGGTCAGGATCTCTTTGACCTCGTCGACCTCGAACTCCATGATCTCGACTTGCGTGCCGGAGTCGGGTGGCACGAGTCGCCGCAGGCGATGATCGTGCTGCCAGTCGAAGGCCCGGCAGACGACGACGGTGTGAAGCACGGCCCGGGCGCGCGTGCCGCGGGCCTCCCGAAGCAAATCCTCGACGACGTCGAACGCGCCGGAGCTTCGGCCGGACATGGTGCTTACCGCGTCCAATTGATCGACGATCAGGACGCCCGGGCGATCGGCGTCTTCGGCTGCCGCCGCGAGCACCAGGATCGGGGATTCTTCAAGACCGAGGTGCCCACCGAGATCCGCGGTGGTCGATACCGACGGGAACGGGATGCGGTCGAGGCGGAACGCCAGCACCGGCAGATCGCGTTCGCGCAGGGCCTCCATGATCTCGACGACGCAGGCCGTCTTCCCGGAGCCGGCCTTGCCGGTCACGACGCTGTCGGTCGCAGTCTCCCCCAGCCGGGACAGCAGCGTTTCCGCCGCCTTCCTTGGAACGAGGGTTTGCCGAATGAGTCGTCGCCGTGCGCCGTCCAGATACCGATCCGTTGCTTCCCGCACGGCGACGCCCGCACGTTCGGGGCTGGACAGGCGCCGTATCCGATAACCGCGCCCAGCGAGTTCTTCGACGAGACCCTGACGGGTGATCGTGCGATGCACGGAGTCTTCGACGAGCGCCCGAAGCTCCGCCAGCACTTTGCCGGGGTCTGCGAGAAAGAGCGCCCGCACCCCCAATCGAACCTTGTCTTCGAGCTGATGCTCGCTGATCGTATGGACATCGATCCGCTGCAAGCGCTCGAACGCGGTCGGGCCGTCGCACTTCCAATAGCGGTCACGCAGCTTCTCGAACGATTGCTTCCGCTTCTTGGCCTTGAGAAAGAAGCGCTCGAATTTCTCCACCGAGCATGCGTCCTTCGCCGCCTCGCACAACTCGGCCAACTCGGGAGCCTCGCTGCCCGAGACGAACACGAAGCGATCGTCGTTCCCCGCCAACGCATCGCCGATCGTCTGAAGCAGCCCATCGGAGGCGAGTGCGGAGAGAGTCCACTTGCCGTTCCGATGGCTGCGTTTCGCTTGGTGGAGCTCCCGCCGAGGTCCAGCAGTCACGACGAACTCCGCCTTCTCGACACCGGGGTCCTCGATGCGGATCGCCTCCGTGTCGCCCCCAAGCAGGCGAATACACTCCGAGACCGTCCACCACTTCTCGTAGCGGTTGCCGGCCTTGTCCGCGGGGCCGCCGCGAAGGGTCATGCCGGAACGGCGCCAGCCGCCGCGCTGGTTCGTCCCTGGCGACCGGATCGGCGCCGGGGTTCGTCCGAGGGCTGCCGCATGACCATGTGCCCGTTGCCGCGGCGGATCAGGCCATGGTCCGGCTTCGGGAGGGGGGACATCCGGATCCGATCCTTGTGTTATTCCTCAAGTTTCGGGATTCGCTGACCGAAATGGATTCCGCTTTCGCGGGAATGACGGCCAGCCTGAAAGTAACGTGTCTCGCTGAAATGACGTCATTCCCGCGAAGCTTGTGTCCGCGAAAGCGGGTAGCGGGAATCCATCGCCTGATTCAAGGTATTTTGAATCCTGAAACTTGAGTTATTCGTCCACTTGGCGCGGTTGCCGACCGGGAGGGATGATGCAACTCACAGCAGTACTGGTGCCCGCCCCGGAAGGAGGATTCGTGGCGACGAACCCCGAAACCGGAACGGCGACACAAGGCGAGACCGTTGAAGAAGCGCTGGCCAACCTGCGGGAAGCGACGGAACTCTATCTGGAAGAGTCGCCAATGGAGTCATACGGGAAGCCGCTGGTGACGACGATCTCGGCATGTCGCCCAAGCCCTACAGCATCCAGATGACTACGCCGCGCCCGTCCTCCCGGCGACCGCCTCCATCCGCTTCGCCTTCGCCGTCTCGGGGCTCCGCCGCGCCCCCGCCACCCCGGCGCTCCTCGCTGCGCCGGTCCATCACCACCAGATGCCCTTCCTCCGCCCTGCACTGCTTCATGTACCCCAACGTCTGCTTCACGCCCTCCCCGACCACGCCGTCGAGGCTCTTGCGGTCCGAGTCCCGCAACACCTTGCACTCCACCACGAAACGCTCCCACAGGTCCGAGGGCTGCCCCGACTCCCGCGGCCACAACACCAGCAGGTCCGTCCGCCCCCGCCCCAACCCGTACTCCCGCTCGATGCGTCCGCCTCCGTTCACCACCCGTTGCAGGTACGACTGCAAGATGAGCTGCGGGGCCGCCTCCCGGTACGCCCCCAGATGGCCGAGCCAGTGCTCCGCGTGCTCCCCGAAGAAGGTGCCGAACGCCGTGAGCAGCTTCGTCATGTTCAAGCCGCCGTCGTCGTGCACGTACCATCTCGCCTGGATGTCCAGGCTGTCCTGCAACACGTAGCCCAGCTCCCGCGGCACCACCTCCGCGTAGATCGGGTTCGCGATGCGCGGCGGCGAGTCCGGCGCCAGCAGCCCCAGATCACGGACGTACTCCAGGTCGCGGCCGTCGTGCTGGACCTCCCCGCCGCTCAGGATGGGCTCGACCACCCGCCGTACCCGCTCCTCCTCCAGCTTGTGCGCCAACTGGTCCAGGTGCGTGCGCCGCGAGAGAATCAACTCCTCCCGCGCCGCGTAGACGTCGTCCACTTCGATGCTGCGCGAGCGGTCCCGTCCCGCCTTGTCGTCGAAGCACGCCCCCGCGCACAGCGCGTTCACCAGCCACGGCTGGCCGCGGGTCTGCGTCCACACCGCCTCCAACGCTGCCTCCGAGAACCGCTGCCCGGTCTCCTCGGTGTGCTGCGCCATCAGCGCCCGCGTCTCAGCCTCGGTGAAATCGCCCATGCGCAACGACTTCGCCGCGACGTTGAAGGGACTGCCGCCGGCGATGACCTCGCCGGTGCTCGACCGGATGCGGTAGTCGCGGATGTCGCGCACCCCGCACAGCACCACGCTCTGCGGGAAGGCTTCGGGGCGTTGCGGGTAGCCGGCGCGGAGCTGGCGCAGCACCGAGAGCAGGGTGTCGCCGACCAGGGAGTCGATCTCGTCGACCAGCAGCACCAGCGGCACAGGGTCGGCCCGGCACCAGCGGGCGAGCAGCACGTTGAGGGCGCTTTCCGGCCCTATCGACGCCAGGACGTCCTGCCACACGCCGCCGGGGTAGTCGTCGCCCAGCCCCCGTGCATTCTCGGCCAGGATCCCCAGAATGGCGCGGATGCCGCGCGCCACGTCGTCACGCGCCACCTGGCCGACCTCGACGTTCACGTCCACGCAACGGAAGCTACCCACTTCGCCGCTGTTCAAGAGGTCACGCAGGGCGATGAGCGCGGAGGTCTTTCCGGTCTGGCGCGGCGCGTGCAGCACGAAGTAGCGTTCCGCCCGAATCAGGGCCAGGAATTCGCCGACGTTCACGCGATCCAACGGCCGGATCGCATAGTGCTTGTCCGGGCGCACCGGCCCTTCGGTGTTGAAGAAGCGCATGGGCCGATTATGGCACCTGTTGCGCGCCGTAGCGGCGGATGCAATGGCAGTCTACTCGTCTTTCGATTCCCCGATACCGGCTCCCGAACTCGAATCAGGCGCCCGGTCCCGGCTCCGCCGGTTCGGGGGAGAGCGCGCAGCCTCGCACCGTCGAGAGCTCCCGCATCGCCTCGCCCTGATGGTCGGCCCTGCTGGTCGACCCTGCTGGCCGCATGGCCCGATGGCGCAATTTGACGAAACGCGGGCCGGCCGAAGGAATGACGGCCGGGGCACGGACCTTGCCGGCGCCGGGGCGGGGCGTCGCACCCCCCGCCCTTCTTTTCGCGCTGGCCGCCCTGCCGGTCGTGGCGCTCGTCTCCCTGGGCGACGCGGCCTCGGCCCATTTCCTTCTCAACGTCAACATCCGGATCTTCCACGTCGTCCACGAGCCGGATCGGATCCGGCTGCTGGCCCGGCTGCCCCTGCCCTGGCTCGTCGCCGACAAGCTCGGCCCGGAAACCGCCGCCGGCACGCGCGCCCCGGCGCCCTATACGACCAACCGGATCGAAGACGGCGCGCTGGTCCATTACCTCGACGCCGATGCGCTTCGGCGCTCGCCCGAAGGGCTTGCCGGAATCCTCGCCGACGGGCTGGTCCTGGAAGTCGGCGATGAGGCGTTGCAGGCGGACGTCGGGCGCGTGCGCGCCTGGCCGGCCCGGGAGCAGGCGCCGTTCGCGCGCCGGGACGAAGCCGAAGCCGCGCTCTCCGGACCGGTCTACCCGGAGGAGTTCGAAGCGACCTACGCCGGCGACACGGTCGTGGACGTCGAGCTGCTCTACCCGATCCGGGGGCCGGTCACCGGATACACGCTTCGAAGCACCCTGAACCCCGGCCTTCCGGATCAGGACGAGACCGCCAATCTGCTCCTGGACCACGCGACGGATCCGCCTCTCGTCTTCCGCGTCCGCGGCCCGATGGCGGAGCCGGCGGAGGTGTCGCGTTCCGTCCTGAAGGCCGCCCGGACTTTCCTCGGGGAGGGTGTACGCCACATCCTCGAAGGAACGGACCACGTGCTGTTCATCCTCTGCCTGGTGCTGGGGGTGACCGCGGCAGGCGCTCTGGCGTGGCGGATCACCGGGTTCACCATCGGCCACAGCGTCACCCTTTCCCTCGGATTCTTCGGCCATGTCCCGGAGGGCGCATGGTTCATCCCGTTGGTCGAAACGTGCATCGCCCTGTCGATCCTCTACGCCGCCGCCGTCGCACTGGCAGTTGAAAAATCATGAGAAAGTGACAAAATGGAATCCGGCTGAAACATGTAACATCGCCGCGCAGAAGGGCGTTGATCATCCGCAGAACGGACGTCTTTCCTGCGCCGTTCCGGCCATGCAGCAGCGTGATTCGGTCTTTCAGGCTGAGATCGATACGATGATCGTAAATCCCGAACAGTGAGTGGAGTCTCCGGGATTCCCGGGGCGGTTCATTTTATCTGGGCACCTTCCTGGTTTTGGAATCCCCGCCCGCCGAGAAACCTCGCCAGTGCCTCCCCGGTATGCGAGCCGTGCGCACCGGCGATCTCCTCCGGCGTTCCCGCCGCGACCACCCGCCCACCGCCCGCGCCGCCCTCGGGGCCGAGGTCGATGACGGTGTCCGCCTCGGCGATGACGTCGAGGTTGTGCTCGACCACCACCACGGTGTTGCCGGCGTCCACCAGCCGATGCAGCACGCGGATGAGCTTTTCCACGTCCGCCATGTGCAGCCCGATGGTGGGCTCGTCGAGCACGTAGAGGGTTCCGCCATGCCGCACCGGGCCGGCGCGGCGCGGTTGTCTACGGCCGGGAGGCAGACCGTCGCCCGGCGCCGCACCCTCTCCCCGCACCGCATCCGTATCCACCTTCGCCAGCTCCGCCACCAGCTTGATGCGCTGCGCCTCCCCGCCCGACAGCGTCGGGCTGCTCTGGCCGAGGGTGAGGTAGCCCAGCCCCACGTCGTGCAGCAGCGCCAGCGTGCGGTGGATACGCGGATGCGCCTCGAAGCGCGGCAGGGCCTGCTCGACGCTCGCGCCCAGCACCTCGGCGATGTTCATGTCCAGGTACCGGACGTCCAGGGTCTCGGCGGTGAAGCGCTGGCCGCCGCAGGCGTCGCAGGGCACCCGCACGTCGGGCAGGAAGCTCATCTCCATGCGCTGCATCCCCTGGCCGTCGCAGGCCGCGCACCGTCCGCCGGCCACGTTGAACGAGAAGCGGCTCGCGCCGTAGCCCCGGATGCGCGCCTCGGTCGCCCCTGCGAACAGACGGCGGACGTGGTCCCAGACGCCGACGTAGGTGGCCGGGCAGGAGCGTGGGGTTTTCCCGATGGGGGTCTGGTCGACCTCCAGCACCCTCCCGACCGCCTCGAAGCCCCGGATCTCGCGGCATCCGGTCCAGCGCCGTCGCCCGCCGCGCCCGCGCGAGCGCAGCGCCGCCGCGAGGTTGGCGAGGAGCACCCCGCGCACCAAGCTGCTCTTGCCGCTGCCGCTCACGCCGGTCACGCAGACCAGCCGTTCGAGGGGGAGGTCGACGTCGAGGTCGCGGAGGTTGTGCAAGCCGGCGCCGCGGATCGAGAGGCGGCGTTCCGGCTCCCGCGCGCGGGGCTCCTGCATGGAACGATCCTGTTCCTCCGATGCCGGCGAGCCCGCGTCAGCGGATCGGACCCCCGGCAGGGGATGGGCGAGGGGGGAGGCGAGGTAGCGCCCGGTCAGGGAGTCGGGGCAGGCGAGAATCCGCTTGAGCGACCCCTGTGCGACGACTTGGCCACCGTTCACACCCGCCCCGGGGCCGAGGTCGATGATGTGCTCGGCGCTGCGGATCGTCTCCTCGTCGTGCTCGACCACCACCACCGTGTTGCCCTTCTTGCGCAACGCCCGCAGGGTGTCGAGCAGCATCGCGTTGTCGCGGGCGTGCAGCCCGATGGTCGGCTCGTCGAGGATGTAGCACACGCCGCGCAGGTTCGAGCCGAGCTGCGCGGCGAGCCGGATACGTTGCGCCTCGCCGCCCGAGAGGGTGGGGGCGGCGCGGTCGAGGCGCAGGTATCCGAGGCCGACCTCGCAGAGGAAGTCGAGCCGGGACGCGAGCTCGGCGAGCACGTCGCGGGCGATCGCCGCCTCGCGCCCACGGGGGTGGATCCGGGCCAGGACGCCGCGCGCGGTCGCAACGTCGAGGGCGCCGAAGTCCGCGATGCCGCGCGAGCGGTAGCGCACCGCGAGGGCCTCCGGGCGCAGCCGCCGGCCGGCGCAGGCGCGGCACTCGCGCGCCGGCTCGTCGTCGCCTGCCTCCGCCCAGTGCGCCTCCTCCCCCGTCTCGTCCTCGCCGAAGCCGCGCAGCTCGCGCCCGGTGCCGTAGCACGAGGGGCACCAGCCATGCCGGGAGTTCCAGGAGAAGAGCCTCGGGTCGAGCTCGTCGAAGCTCCGCCCGCAGCCTGGACACGCCCGCGCGGTGGAATAGAGGGTCTCGCTGCTCTCTCTGCCCTCGCCGTCACCCCCGCCCCCGCCGTCGATCCCCCCGTTGCCCTTCTTGCCACCGTTCTCACCGTGACTCCCGCCGCGGTCCTTGTCGCCGCTTCCGCCCTGACCCTTGTCGCCGGTCCCGCCGCGGTCCTTGTCGCCGCTTTCGCCCTGACCCTTGCCGCCGGCTCCGTCGTGGCCCTTGTAGTCGGCCCCGCTCTGGTCCTTGCCGCCGGTCCTGCCGCGGCCCTTGCCGCCGGTCCCGCCGCTCCCCTTGCCCCCGCACTCGGCCACCCGTACCCGGCCCGCGCCGTGTCCGAGCGCGTCTTCGAGCAGGGCGCGCAATGCCCCCTCGTGCTTCGCGCGGACCGTGATCCGCCCAAGCGGCAGATCGACGTCGTGCTCCCGGTAGCGGTCGAGCCGCGGCCACGCATCGGTGGGCAGCGGCGCACCATCGACGCGCAGGGTGGCGTGTCCGCGCTTCGCGGCCCAGCGGGCCAGCTCCGTGTAGTAGCCCTTGCGCGCCACCACCAGCGGGGCGAAGACTTCGATCTCGCGCCCCCGGTGCCGCTTCAGCACGCGGGCGGCGATGGCGTCCAGGGTCTGCGGCTCGATGGGGATCCCGCATCCGGGGCAGTGCTGGGTGCCGAGCTTGACGAACAGCAGGCGCAGGAAGTGGTGGATCTCGGTCATCGTCCCCACGGTGCTCTTGTGCCCGCCGCGCGAGGTCCGCTGCTCGATCGCCACCGAGGGCGGGATCCCGAAGATCGCGTCCACGTCGGGACGCGCCGCCGGCTGCACGAACTGGCGGGCGTAGGCGTTGAGCGATTCCAGGTAGCGGCGCTGGCCTTCCGCGAAGAGGATGTCGAACGCGACGGTGCTCTTGCCGCTCCCGCTCACCCCGGTCACCACCGTGAAGCGCTCGCGCGGGATCTCGACGTCGGTCCCGCGCAGGTTGTGCTCACGCGCGTTGCGGATGCTGATCCACGCGCCGCGGACTCGGGGCTTGCGGGGGGTCGGGGATGCTGCGGCGGTGGCCGGGGTTCCGGCGGCTGTCGAGGCCGCCGCGTCCGGCGCGGCTCCCGGCTCCTGCCCGGTGAGATGCGCGCGCAACGCCGCCCCGGTGTGGCTGCGCCGCCGGCGCGCGATCGCCTCCGGCCGGCCCTTCGCCACGACCCGCCCGCCGCCGCTCCCGCCCTCGGGGCCGAGGTCGATGATCCAGTCCGCCGCCGCGATGACGTCGAGGTGGTGCTCGATGACCAGCACCGAATGGCCTGCCGCGAGCAGCGCATCGAACGCCGCCAGCATGCGCGAGACGTCCTCCAGGTGCAGCCCGGTGGTCGGCTCGTCGAACACGAACAGGCAGTGGCCGCCGCCGCGCGCCGCGAGGCGCTTGGCGAGCTTCAGCCGCTGCGCCTCGCCGCCCGAGAGCGTCGGCACCGGCTGGCCGAGCCGCAGGTAGCCGAGCCCCACCGCGGCCAGCGGCGCCAGGGAGCGCACCACCTCCGGGGACCCCGCGAAGAACGCCAGCGCGTCCTCGACCGTCATCTCCAGCACGTCCGCGATCGACCGGTGCCCGCCGCCGGCTTCTCCATCGCCGTTCTCACCTCCGGCTTCGTGGATGCCTGCGCCGCTCCCGCCTCCGGCCCCGGCTTTGTGGACGCCATCGCCGCTCCCGCCTCCGGCTTCGTGGATGCCCGCGCCCTTCCCGCGCGACGGGCGGATCTTCACGTCGAGCACTTCGTTTCGATAGCGTCGCCCGTCGCAGTCGGGGCAGCGCAGGTACACGTCGCTCAGGAACTGCATCTCCACGTGCTCGAAGCCGTTTCCGCCACAGCCCGGGCAGCGCCCGTTGCCGGAGTTGAAGCTGAACGTCCCCGCCGTATACCCGCGCTCGATCGCCACCGGCTCGGCCGCGAACAGCTTGCGGACCGCGTCGAGCGCCCCGACGTAGCTCGCGGGGTTCGAGCGGGTGGTCTTGCCGATGGGCGACTGGTCCACGAGCACGACGTCGTCGAGCGCGTCGAGCCCGTGGATCGCACGGTGCCCGCCGGGGGCCTCGGTGGAGCGCCCGAGCCGCTTGCACGCGGCGCGGTAGAGCACGTCGACCACCAGCGTGGACTTCCCCGAGCCGCTGACCCCGCTCACGCACACGAAGCGGCGCAGCGGGACGTCGACGTCGATATCCGCGAGGTTGTGGGCGCACGCGCCCCGGATCTCGATGCGGTCGAGGCCCGCTTGCATGGAAGCAGGGGTTGCCGACCTCGACCCCGAAGCCGCCGGCCCCGAAACCCTCGCCGGCATCGAAGCAGCCCCCACCCGCGGCGCGATCCGCCGCTCCCCCCGCAGCCACGCCGCGGTGAGCGAGCGCCGCGAGCGCAGCAGCGCGCGCGGGGTGCCCTGGAACACCACCTCCCCGCCCCGCTCGCCGGGACCCGGACCCAGGTCGATGATCCGGTCCGCCGCGCGCATGATCTGCGCATCGTGCTCCACCACCAGCAGGGTGTTGCCCGCCGCCCGCAGCTTGTGCAGCACCGAGACGATGCGGGCCACGTCGCGCGCGTGCAGCCCGATGCTCGGCTCGTCGAGCACGAACAGGGTGTTCACCAGCGAGGTGCCCAGCGCGGTGGTCAGGTTGATGCGCTGGACCTCGCCGCCGGAGAGGGTGCGCGACTGGCGGTCGAGGGTGAGGTAGCCCAGGCCGACCTCGACGAGGTAGCCGAGGCGGGCGCGGATCTCGGCGAGCAGCAGCGCGGTGGCCTCGTTGAGGGGCGCGCGCAGGCGCAGCCGGTCGAAGAACGCCCGGCAGCGGTCGAGCGGCAGGCGCATCACGTCGTGGATGCACAGCCCCGGCTGGCCGGCGAAGGCGCGTTCGTCGAGCGTCGCCCCGGACGGGCGGTGCGCGGGGGTGCGCCCGAGCGCGCGCCTGGCCTCGGTGCGGCTGCCCACCCGCCACAGCAGCGCCTCGGGCTTGAGCCGCGCGCCGCGGCAGGCCGGGCACTCCCGGTAGGTCCGGTAGCGCGAGAGCAGCACCCGCACGTGCATGCGGTAACTCTTGGTCTCCAGCCAGTCGAAGAAGCGGCGCACCCCGTACCATCGGCCCTCGTCGAAGTCCGCCTCGCCTTCCAGCACCCATTCACGGGTCTCGGCGTCGAGCGCGCGCCACGGGCGGTCCACGTCCACCCCGCGCCGGCGCGCGTAGCGCAGCAGGTCACGCTGGCACTGGCGGTAGCTCTGCGACTGCCACGGGCGCACCGCCCCTTCGCGCAGCGTCTTCGTCTCGTCGGGGACCACCAGCCCGTAGTCGATGCCCATCGTGCGCCCGAAGCCGCGGCAGGTCTCGCAGGCCCCGAGCGGGGAGTTGAACGAGAACGTGCTCGGCACCGGCTCCCGGTACTCGACGTCGCAGCCCGCGCAGTGCAGCGCGGTGGAGAAGCGCCGCGGCGAGCGGGCGCGGCGTTGCGCGTCGAGGCGGTAGACGGTGAGCCGGCCCCGTCCCGCCTTCAGCGCGCCCTCGATGGCCTCGGCCGCGCGGGCGTGGCCGGGGCGGGGCGTGCGCTCTACCGGGCGGGCGGCATCGCCGGGGCGGCCACCGTTCCCTGAGAGAGCGCCATCGCCGAAGCGGGCATGTACGCCGGAGCGGACGCCCCCGCCATCGCCGAGCCGGAAGCGGTCCTGGATGACCTCGATACGGTCCGGGTGCTCGCGGTGCACCCGGGTGTAGCCTTGGCTCGCCAGCAGCTCGACGAGCCCGGCCGGGGAGGCCCCCTCCGGAACCTTCACCTCGAAGGTCACCATCACCCGGTCGAGACCGGCGGCGCGCAGCGCGTCCAGGATGGACCCCGGCGTGTCGCGGCGCACCGCCTCCCCGCAGCCCCGGCAGTGCAGGACCGCGGCGCGGGCGAACAGCAGCTTCAGGTGGTCGTTGAGCTCGGTCATGGTGCCGACGGTGGAGCGCGAGGTCCGCACCGGATTGGTCTGGTCGATGGCGATGGCCGGGGGGATGCCGTCGATGGCGTCCACGCGGGGCTTGTCCATGCGGTCGAGGAACTGGCGGGCGTAGGAGGAGAAGGTCTCGACGTAGCGGCGCTGGCCTTCGCTGTAGACGGTGTCGAAGGCGAGCGACGACTTGCCGGAGCCGCTGACCCCGGTGACGACGTGGAGCTCGCCGAGAGGGAGGTCGAGGTCGATGCCCTTGAGGTTGTTCTGTCGGGCGCCGCGAATACGGATGGCGGGACGGGAGGGCATGGGCGGGGGGTCCGGTGGCGAGGGTGGCAGGGGCGGAGGGTGGTCCGAGGCGGGTCGTGGTGTCGGTGTGGGCGGGATTGTCCGTGGCGGAGCGGGATTGTCCGCGATGGCGGTGTGGTCCGTCATGCCGACGTCGTGGGGAGGGTTCGCCGGCTCGTCACGCGGCTCGGTGCGCCGCCCGAGGCCGCGTAACGAGCTGCGGGCACTGCACGACGGGGGACGAAGGTATCCGAATCAGCGGCTCCGGCGCGAGGGACGGCGATGCCGCCGGGGGTTCCCTGTCCTCGGAAGTCTACCGGTGACCACGAATCCCGGTGTCGATTGGTATCGACGATACGGATTGACATGCAGGAGTGAGAGCGGGAGCGTGCAGGGGCGTTGCCGCCTGCCTGACGGCATGGCGACACGCCGCGATGCCCGCGAGTCGGCACGTCAGTGCATGTTGGCGAGCGCCGGGGTCCCGCAGAAGGGCTGCGCCGGTAAAACCGCCGAGGAGCGCACGCTGTTGTGCCTTCGGACGGCTTGCAAGTTCGACGCCGCCACTGCGCGGCGGCTGACCGCGTTGCCGGCGGCCGTCAGCGATCCGGACCGCCTGGCGGAGATCGGCGACCTGATCATCGAGTGCGAGAAGGCGACCGATCCGTTGGCCCGCGTTACGACTGGCGGACGGTTTCAACACCGGAGCGCGGGTGCTGGCGGCCCCCGCGCCGTCCGATCAGCCGGGGCTTCTCTGCCGAGAACTGACGGCCCGCGGCTCGATCAACCGGGACTTCCCTCGATGTCGTCGAGAATGGGCGTGGCGAACCCTGCGATCTCGACGAACTTGTTGACGAAATAGTCGGTGATTTTGCCGCCGTTCTGCTGCAACTCCCTGTGCAGGTCGGGGATTAGCGGGTCCCAATCGCGATACCGTGCATCAACGCATTCATACCATGGCCATAATTCATCTGATCCATAGATCTTCATTTCGTCATTCAGGCACTCCTCGATCCGCTTCCGTCGCGTGAGGTCTTCTTCTGACATTTCGGACTTGTGTACCGGCGAGTAGATGCCGATATACCAGTTATTTCCCCTGGAATACTCTGCTTGAAGACAAAGGCTGGTGCGTGACCATTCTGGCTCCGGGGCATTTTGGTACTCACGCCACTGCAAACAATCTGCCTGTACCCAGGACCCATGCCGTTTATCGCTGTAGTTTGATCGGCTGTGATATCCCAACTCGTCCTTCAGACGCTTGGCGATGGTCTCGAGAAACTGACTGCAAACTGCCGCATAGATCTCGGGCCAGGCACGCTGGATCGCATACGCCATGGCCAAGTTGCGGTTGTCGGCAAGCACGAAGTCCTTGACTATCTGGTGTTCACCCGCCGTCATTGCGCTTCCTCCGAATCGTCTCTCGCAAAAGGTTTCGGCTTCGCGCAGAAACCAGCGCAGCCGCTCCACGTCACAGTGCTTGCGACACTCCCTGAGCCAGTCGGCGAGTCCGAAATCGATGCGGAAGAGCTCGAAATCGTCGTCCCCGGCACCGTCTTCCGCTCGGTGGTACGGCATGATCTTGAAGGTCGTGGCCGCCTTGTCGTCATCGTTCGGCAGATCGTCCCGCTTCACGCTGTAGTCGGACGGCGCTTCGCCCCGTGGCGAGAGGTAGATCAGCAGAAAGCTGTCGCCGTATTTTGTCCGAAGCCAGTCGAGGTAATCCCTGATCTGGTTCTCCTGGTCGCCCGCATAGGGTTTGTTCTCGATGGCGAGGCAGTGTCGGTCGTCGATGTGCACGGCGATGTCGAGGCGGCGCTGGCCCTCGATCGTCAGTTCGACGTCCACGCGGCTGTTCCGCAGATCGCCGCCGTAGTCGAACTTCACCCCGTCCAGAAGCAGACGCAGGAAGACTTGGCCCTGTCCGTGCGGGCCATCGGGGTCGAGCAGGTCTCCGATCATCTTCGACAGCCCCAGCTCGTCCGTGCGCAGGTAGTCGAAGGCATTGAACTGCCGGGCGAGCTGCCGGTCGAGCTCGCGCTCCGCGGTTCGCGCCGCCTCCAGTCGGGGCGCCAATTCGTTGAAGAACCGCTCCAGTCCCTGCCGGGCGGATGCGCCAGCGCGCTCGAACCTGGCGTTCAAGCAACCGAAGAAGCGATCAAGGTCGGCGAGGGTGTTACTCTGAAACTGATCCATCACACCGCCCGTTTGCAAGGAAATGGCACCACGTTGTCGGGAATCGTCACTTCCCGACGGTAGGTCCTTGACAACATCTCCCAAGCTAATCGAACCGCCCACTTTGTATCAGGGCGCGAAGCGTCAGGACGGCCTGCCCCCGATGCCGGCACTCGGAGCCTGCCCCGGCAGGCAGTAAGCCGGGGGGCAGGCCCCGGCATGACGCCAGCGCATCCCCGAACGCTTCAGCCGTTGGGTGACCAACGTCTTGCACACCGTCTCCACCATACCCGAGACAATGGACAGATGCCGTGCCTTCATTTGCAAGAGTGGTCGTAGTCCATCGGTGCTTCCAACTCCCCATTGTCCTTATGCGAGACGCTACCGATTCTTCGGTGATCCGTGTGATGGACATGCACGACAGATATTCGTATTTCTCATCGGGATTTCCCGGAGCATGGGCATCTGCGTGACGTTTCGAATGAATCAATTCGTGTCCGAGAATATCAGCAATAATCATTTATTTTGCCAATCCAGGCTGGAGCAAGTTGGTGATGCCGATCGATCTTGCCAATCCGGCGGCTTCCAGGACCAATGTGATTATCTTGCGATAGATGCGCTGCGTCATCAGAAGAGCGTCCCCATCATGTAATTATCGGTTTTCTGAAGCCTCCTGTTTCCCTCCTCGGCAAAGCATTCGTCCTGTTCTATCCCGATGAAATGGCGTCGGAGGCGTTTGCAGACCACTGGGCAAGTACCTACGCCTGAAAATGGATCCAGTACCAGATCGTTTTCCTTGGAGCTCGCTTTGATCAAACGTTCCATGAGTTGTTCGGGTTTCTGAATCGTATTGAGTGCGTCACGGCTGACGAGCTCTTTTGATTTATAGGTAAGCTGTTTGATGTCTCCCCACACGTCTCCAGGATTTTTTCCATTCCCGTTGAATTTGGTCTTCCCGTATTTTCCGTTCCTGACCGAAGGAACACGCTCACAGCGCAGGCGATGATCCAATTCGACAAGCTGTGGAACGCGGATCGCATCAAGATCGAAAATGTTCGGCCTGTCACCTTTGATGAAATAGCAAATAATGTCGTAATTGTTCGTGTATTTGAGACGTCCTTGGGCAAGTCGGCTCGGTTGGTACCAGATGATTTTCGATCTCAGATTCAGAAAGGGACGATAATCGATGAAGTCGATACAGTTCGGCTTCCCGAAAAGATACAATCCACCACCTTCTTTCAATTTTTCAGAGAAAACCCTGATAAGCTCCAGATTGTATTCCTGGATATTGTCGATCCTGTCCCATTTGTTGGTAGTAATCCCGTACGGACCGTCGCAGATGACCAAGTCGATGCTCCCGTCGTCGATATGAGGGAACATATCAAAGGCGTCTGCTTGATAGATATGGTCCAGTTCGAGCATTTTTTGTCTTTCCTCCGGTGCATCTGGTGCTGAAGTGAATCACTGAAGGGGAGATTTCACCAGATGAGGCAACTCTGTTCCGTTAGACGGTCTGGCAGCTTGATTGAATCACGTCTGGGACGCCGATCATGCAATCAGGAGCCTTTCGCTGCAACCCCTTGATCGGTGCACTTGACGTTTCACCCGCCAGAGGTGGACCCCGGCGTGTCGCGGCGCCCCGCAGCCCCGGCAGTGCAGGACCGCGGCGCGGGAGAGGGCATGGGCGGGGGGTCCGGTGGCGAGGGTGGCAGGGGCGGATGGTGGTGTCGGCGCCGGCGTTCGGCAATCCCATTGCCGCTCGGCGGAGAGCGGCGGCCGTTGCGGCCACCGTGATCGCCATCATCAATCCGGGCCGGCGGTGGCCACCTTCGGCGCCGGGGCGACGGTGGGGACTCGCTCCTTGCGCAGCAAGGCGGAGAAAATCTGCCGGGCCCGGCGCAACGCCTTGTCGGGGCGCAGGTGGACCTCGGTGTAGCCCTCGTCGGGAAAGTCGAACATCTGCTGTTGCTTCTCGAGCGCCCAGAGGTCCTCGGCTGCCACCGCCGGGAACATCTCGGCGAAACGCTTGGCGGCGGAGACGTTCGGGTCGCCGCTCGACATCAGATCCGCCTTGAAGTTGATGCACCAGCGCCACACGTGGTTGGTGCCGTCGACCGGAGTGTGGGTGTGAAGGAGAACGTAGCCGCGTTCGGCCTCGGTGCCGAGTCGGCCGGGCGGCGCCACCCGCATCTGCACTCGGGTGAGTCCCGGCGAGACCATGCAATGCGTGTGGTGGCGATCGACGACGTCGTAACCGAACCAGTCGGCAAGGAACGGCGGCTGCTCGTAGCTCTCGACCTCGCGAATGGTCATCACGTAACGGTTTCCGTCAATCTCGCCTTCCTCCAGCTTCACCGGGATCCGGCTGTTGGCGGCGTCGCCGATGTTGCCGTCGTGCAGCGGATAGAAATGCGAGATGTCGAGCAGGTTCTCGATCAGGAGAAGATAGTTGGCCGGCACCTGCATGGGACCGGAGCTGATCGATTCCCATGCACCGTCGGCGACCTCGGGGGTCCGCGGAGGCTGGGAGTCGTGCCGGCCTTCCGGCTCGCCCGGCCAGATCCACACCATGCCGTCCTGCTCGATCACCGGGAAGGATCTGAGCTTCGCCTGTTCGGGGATCGGACCGTCCGGATGCGAGGGGACGGCGACGCAGGCTCCTTGCGGGTCATAGCACAGGCCGTGATAGGCGCATTCAAGGGTGCCGTTCTCAAGCACCCGCCCTTCTGAAAGAGGCATGCGTTTGTGCGCGCACCGGTTGTCGAACCCGCCGATCGCGCCGTCTCGCGAACGCCAGAGCAGCACCGGACGGCCTGCGATGGTTTGTCCCTTCAGCTCGTCCACCGCGAACTCCTCGGAGAGTCCGGCGACGTACCAGGCATTGCGGATGTAGTGGCGGGGAATCATGGGCCGTACCTCCGAATCGTCAGGGTCCCAGGGCACGCAGGCCGTCGATGGACCGTGCCGGGCATCGTGTCGATTGTAGCGTAGTGCAAAGCGTGGGTTCGGAAAGAGTCCGGCGAGCTCTTCCCCGGCGAGCTCTTTCAATGCGTGGCATGAAGCGGTCCCGATGCGGATCGGACGGTTGCGGATCCCTCTCACAGGTCCAGCACCAGCTCCTCGGTCCGGGACCGGGCGCAGCACACGAGGACGTAGTGCCCACGATCTTCGTCGTCGAGCACCTCGTCCCGATGCTCGGGCTCCCCTTCCAGATAGCGGGTCATGCAAGTGCCGCAATACCCTTGCTCGCAACACGTCTCGACGTCGATGCCGTTCTCGCGCAGCACCTCGACGATGCTCTTGTCGGCCGGAACCGCGAAGACCTCGCCGGTCAGCGCGAGCCGGATCCGGAACTCGCGGTCATCCCCCGGCACGGCGATGCCTCGCTCTCGGCCGTCGAACGAAGGAGCCGAACCCGCTACGCAACAACATCGTCGGGGAATGCATCGGGTTCCCGCCGTCCGGTGGATTGGCGTCGATGCGCCCTCGGCGCCACCATTTCGCCCGCGCGCACGCCATCCCGCTGGATCCTCCGGGTTCCGCCATCAACGGTCTTGCGAACGAGGCCCCGGACAGCGGCCGGCCATTTCCGCCCACGTCCCGTGCAGGGTGGTGTAGCCGGAATTTCGCGGTCTCTTCTGCCGTCCGGGCGCCTGATCGTGGCGACTCGACGGACACTTTCGGGCTTGGCGGAAATATCTGCCGCGGCTCCGGCGATCGTTCCTGCATGATGGTTCCTGTACCATCCGCCTGCCCACGTCCGGAGTGACGCGGGCCAACCGAACAACCGAACGGGAATGGCCGGGCGCCCTTCCTCCACGGCGCTTTCCCGCCGACCCGATCCGATGGAGCCTGCCGATGCCGACCATAAACGTCAACGACACAATCCTCCACTACCGATTCGATGGTCCGGAGCATGCGCCGGTCATCCTCCTCTCCAATTCCCTCGCGTCGAACCTTGCCATGTGGGATCACCAGATCGACCCCCTGCTTGGGCTCGGCTTTCGGACGCTGCGCTACGACAGCCGCGGCCACGGACGGTCCGAGGCTCCCCCCGGCCCCTACAGCATCGAGATGCTGGCCGAGGACGCGGTTGGACTCCTCGACGCTCTGGGCATCGAATGCGCGAGCTTCATGGGCTGCTCGAAGGGCGGCATGGTCGGACAGATGGCCGGCACGAAGTACGGCAGCCGGTTCGACAAGCTCGTGCTGTGCTCCACATCGGCATACATGGGCGGAGGGGACGCTTGGGCGGCCCGCATCGAGGCGGTGGCCAAGGGCGGGATGGCCGCGGTGGTGGACGCGACGATCGATCGCTGGTTCACCAAGCCGGGACAGGAGCGGATCCCCGGCGACGTGGCCCGGATTCGGGAGATCATCCTCGCGACGCCGCCGGAAGGGTTCATCGCCTGCGCCCATGCGATCGCGGCGATGGACCAGCGCGAGAGCATCCGCGCAATCGACCGGCCGACGCTGGTGATCGTCGGGGAGTACGACCCCGGCACCCCACCCTCTGCGGCGGAGCTCATTCACGACCGCATCGCGGGCTCGACGCTCGTGGTGCTCGAAGACAGTGCGCACTTCTGCAACATCGAGCAGGCCGGTGCGTTCAATGCCGCTCTGGAGGAGTTTCTCGTCGCATGAACGCAATCTCCGGACCCTTCGAGGACGGGAAGACGAAGGCGTCCGGGAAGGACGGCACGCAGGGGACGATCGGCGTCTTCGAAACGATTGGGATATCCGGGGAGGAGGTATCCAAAGGGATCGGAGCATCCCGGATGCACGGTGTTGCCGGGAATGCCGGAGCGGCGGCGGAGACGGAAACGGCCGGAGCGGCGGAGGCGCCCGCAAGGACTCGATTCCCCGGAGCGATCGAGGTTTCCGGAAACGCCGGAGCATTCGGCGGAAAGACCGGCAAATCTGCGAACGTGAAACGACTCGAAGCCCGTCTTCGCGGGCTGGTCGGCAAGGCAATCGTGGACTACCGGATGATCGAGGATGGCGATCGGGTGATGGCCTGCGTGTCGGGCGGCAAGGATTCGCACGCGATGGTGCACATGCTCGTGGCTCTGGCGCGCAATGCACCCGTGAACTTCGAGGTCGTCGCCGTCAACCTCGACCAGAAACAGCCGGGGTTCCCCTCCGACGTGCTGCCCGCTTACTTCGCGTCGCGCGGCATCCCGTTCGAATCCATCGAGCAGGACACCTACGGCATCGTCAAACGCGTGCTTCCCAAAGGGAAGACCATGTGCGGGCTGTGTTCGCGGCTGCGCCGCGGGGTGCTTTACCGCCACGCGGCCAAGCGCGGGTTCACCAGGATCGCACTCGGGCATCATCGCGACGACGTCATCGAGACCCTGTTCATGAACATGTTCCACGGCGGGCGGCTGCGCGCGATGCCCCCGAAGCTGCGCAGCGACGACGGCCGCCACATCGTGATACGGCCGCTCGCGTACTGCGCAGAAAACGACCTCCACCGGCTCGCCCGCGCGATGCGTTTCCCCATCATCCCCTGCAATCTCTGCGGCTCACAGGACGGGCTCGAACGCCAGCGCATCAAGACGATGCTTGCGCAGTGGGAGCGCGAGTCACCGGGGCGCACGGCGCAGATCTTTCGGGCGCTCCAGCACGTCGGGCCGTCGCATCTCGCAGATCGGGCGTTGTTCGACTTCGAATCGCTACGGGCTGGTCGGCCACCGGCTCGCGAGGGCTTGCACCAAGTGGCGGCGAATCGTTCGTGACGTCCGGACATCCGCTTCCGCGGGCGTCACGCCATACCCGCGAAGGCCGTCGTTTCCGCGGAAGCGGGGATCCCCTCGCGTGCGCCCGAGGCCGGACCAGCGGGCCGCCCTGCGGTTGATCATACGGCCCGACGTCCCACGGCCAATCCCGCCACTCACCACCATCTCGGGTTCGACCCGCTCGGTGGCTGCGGCTTCAGAGCTCGTCGCGCTCCACGAAATGCAGCAGCAGGCCGCCGAGCGAGGCCGGGTGGGCGAAGCCGATGCGCGCCCGGCGCGACCCGGGGCGGCCCACCCGGTCGATCATTCGATGACCGGCGCCGGAGAGATGGGCGAGGGTCGCGTCGATATCCGGCGTCTTCAGCGCAAGATGGTGCAATCCGGGGCCGCGACGCTCGATGTAACGGGCGATCGCGCCCTTGTCGCCTCGGGTGTTGCCGGGAGCGCCTCGCACCGGACCTTCTGCGCGCAGGTCCGGATGGCGGGGATCGAACGGCTGCAACAGCTCCAGCTCGCAGTCACCTACGGTGAGAAAGCTCACCCGCAATCCGCCGACAGGTTCCGGAGGCCGGCTGTGGTACACGACCCCGTACTTGTCGGAGGTGAAGCTCTCGATCGGCTGCGAGATCTCGAAGTCGGTCTGGATGCTTTCGACCGGACAGCCGAGCCGGCCGGTGAAGACCGTTTCAGCGGCCCGGTTGTCCTCGCACGCTACTCCGATATGGTCGATCCGCTCCACGTGATCGATCGCACCATCACCCGCACCCGAGCCGATCGGCTCGGACAGCCGGGTCGCGATGCCACAGGTGTCACGGGTAGCGAGCAGCACTTGACGGCCACCGTCCAGCCCCGGGGCCGCTCCGTCGTGGGTGAAGCCGCATTGCATCGCCATGGCGGCCGGGTCTGCTGCCGCGATCGCAATGTGATGGACGCCGCTCCTTGCCGCGCCGCCGGTCAGTTCGTGGCCGGGCTCGAACAGGGCAATGGCACTCTCGCCGACGGCGATCCACGGGACCGCTCCGCCTGGTGCGGAGACCTCGGCGCGCGGCAGCCCGAGATCGCGCTCGAAGACCGCTGCGACCCTCTCGGGGTCGTCGACGACCACCGCAACGTAGGCGAGCGGCGGCCTGCTTGCCCCGGGTCTTGCCGCGCGTCCCGCACCAATCCCTGTTTCAGGCATGGGTCCTACCCGATCCGCGGCTTCCGCTCCGTAGCGTTCGTACGATGGTGCAGCAACCCCGGTGAGGTTCCAGTGGTCCGAGCTCTCTGCGTTTGCCGGCATCCAGCGCTTCGAGTATAGGCGATGGTCACCGATATCGGCGGACACCACCGTATATGGTTCCGGCGTTTATGGTTCCGGCGCTTATGGCTCCGGCGTGCTCCCTCCCGCGCCCCGGCCTCGCCGGCGCATCGTTCTGTCGGAGGGGGGCGGGGCCACCGCCATACGCGCCGATCGGACCCGCCGATTTGCTATTCTCGCCTCTCGCACCAGGATCTGTAATCCGAGGACGATGGACGAGCGATACCTCCCCGAGACGGTGGAGCGCGAGGCGCAGGAGTACTGGGACGAGAACCGTGCGTTCGAGGTCCGGGAGGATCCTGCCCGCGAGAAGTTCTACTGCCTGTCGATGTTCCCCTACCCGAGCGGGAAGCTGCACATGGGGCACGTCAGGAACTACACCATCGGCGACGTGATCAGCCGCTACCAGCGCATGCGCGGGCGCAACGTGCTCCAGCCGATGGGATGGGACGCCTTCGGCCTGCCGGCGGAGAACGCGGCCATGCAGAACCAGGTGCCGCCCGCGCGCTGGACCTACCGCAACATCGAGTACATGAAGGAGCAGCTCCGGCGGCTCGGGTTCGCCTACGACTGGAGCCGCGAGCTCGCGACCTGCCGGCCCGGGTACTACCGCTGGGAGCAGTGGCTGTTCACCCGCCTGTTCGAGCAGGGGATCGCGTACCGTCGGGAGTCGGAGGTGAACTGGGACCCGGTGGACCGGACGGTGCTGGCCAACGAGCAGGTCATCGACGGGCGCGGCTGGCGCTCTGGCGCGCTCGTCGAGCGGCGCAAGATCCCGCAGTGGTTCCTGCGCATCACCGACTTTGCGGAGGAATTGCTCACCGAGCTCGACCACATCGACTGGCCGGAGCCGGTGAAGACGATGCAGCGCAACTGGATCGGGCGCTCCGAGGGCACGGACATCGATTTCGAGATCGAAGACCCCGAAGCGGAAGATCGTGACGCCGGCAGCGACCGGCCGCCGCTGCGCGTCTTCACCACCCGCCCCGACACCGTCTACGGCGCGACGTTCATGGCGGTGGCGGCCGAGCACCCCCTCGCCGCGGAGGTGGCCGAAAGGCGTGAGGACGTCGCCGCGTTCATCGAGGAATGCCGGCGCGGGGGCACGACGGCGGCCGAGCTGGAGACGATGGACAAGCGCGGCATGCCGCTCGGCCTGGACGCGGTCAATCCCTTCAACGGCGAGCGCATCCCCGTCTGGGTCGCGAACTTCGTCCTCATGGGGTACGGCACCGGCGCGATCATGGCGGTGCCCGGCCACGACGAGCGCGACCACGAGTTCGCGCACCGCTACGGGCTCCCGATCCGGCAGGTGATCGCCCCCGCCGACGGCGCCGAGGTGGACGTCCAGGCTGCGGCGTGGACCGACAAGGAGAACGTCGTCGTCGTCAACTCGGGGGAATATTCGGGGCTCGGCTTCCGGGAATGCTTCGACCGGATGGCGGACTGGCT
The DNA here is from genome assembly GCA_965204915.1 of Gammaproteobacteria bacterium. GTDB lineage: Bacteria > Pseudomonadota > Gammaproteobacteria > HK1 > HK1 > HK1. Next base: position 4,192,822 of record OZ242023.1, read on the forward strand.
GGAGGAGACCGGCCGCGGCGCGCGGCGCATCAACTACCGGCTCCACGACTGGGGCGTCTCGCGCCAGCGCTACTGGGGCTGCCCGGTCCCCATCGTGCACTGCGGTTCTTGCGGAATGGTTCCGGTGCCCGACGAGCAGCTCCCGGTCCTCCTGCCCGAGGACGTGGACGTCGAAGGAGGCGGCTCGCCGCTGGCCCGCCTCCCGGAGTTCGTGGAGACCGCCTGCCCGAAGTGCGGCGCGGGCGCACGCCGCGACACCGACACCTTCGACACCTTCATGGAATCGTCGTGGTACTTCGCGCGCTTCTGCTGTCCCGGCGCGGATGCCTCGAAGATCGACGCCCGCGCCGACTACTGGATGCCCGTCGACCAGTACATCGGGGGCATCGAGCACGCCATCCTGCACCTGATGTACGCGCGCTTCTACCAGAAGCTGATGAACGAGGCGGGGCTCACGAAGGTGCGCGAGCCGTTCTCGAGCCTGCTCACCCAGGGGATGGTGGTGGCGGAGACCTTCTACCGCGAGGCGGACGGCCAGCCCCGCTACTACGCTCCGGCCGAGGTGGAGGTCGAGCACGACGCCAGGGGCAGGATCACCGGTGCCCGCGCCCGCTCCGACGGGGAGCCGGTCGAGGTCGGTCCGATCGAGAAGATGTCGAAGTCGAAGAACAACGGCGTGGACCCGGAGGACATGATCGCCCGCTACGGCGCCGACACCGTCCGGCTCTACATCATCGAGACCTCGCCGCCGGACCAGATGCTGGAGTGGTCCGGGAGCGCGGTCGAGGGCGCCGCGAGGTTCCTGCGCAGGCTGTGGCGCACCGTGCGCGAGCACGTCGGGCAGGGGCCGGCTCCGGCCCTCGACGCGGGCCGGCTCGACGGCCCGGCGCGCGAGCTGCGATGCCGCATCCACGAGACCATCGCGAAGGTGGGCGACGACGTGGGGCGCCGCTACAAGTTCAACACCGCCTGCGCGGCCTGCCGCGAGCTCGTCAACGAAGTCGCCGCGTTCGAGGCGGCCGCATCGGATGCGGGGGACGACATGCGGAGGGGTGTCGTGCGCGAGGCGCTCGAAGCGGTCGTCCTCATGCTCGCTCCGGTGGTCCCCCACGTCTGCCATACGCTGTGGCAGGCGCTCGGGCACCGCGATCCGGTCATCGACGCGCAATGGCCCGTCGCCGACGAGGCGGCGATGTCGCGCGACGTGATCGAGCTCGTCGTCCAGGTCAACGGCAGGCTGCGCGGCCACGTCAGCGTCGGCGCCGATGCGGATCGGGAGGCGATCGAGCGCGAGGCGCAACGCAACGGCAACGTGGCCCGCTTCATCGGCGGGAAGCCGGTCAGGAAGGTGGTCGTGGTGCCGGGACGGCTGGTCAACATCGTCGTTTGATTGGAGATGCCGATGACCGCTGCGCCCCCACCCGGATCGATGCGGCATCCGCGCGCCGTCATGCGGCGACATGGAGTGTGGATACCATGAGATCTCGTGAGACATGGAGAAGAATTCCCTGTGGCTCGTGGATTCCCGCTTTCGCGGGAATGACGGGGGATGCTCGTGCGGAAATGACGGCAGCGGTGCTCCGGGTGCTTGCCGCCATTCCTGCGAAAGCGGGAATGGCGGGGGATGCTCGTGCGGAAATGACGGCGGCGGTGCTCCGGGTGCTTGCTGCCGTTCGCGCGAAAGCGGGAATGGCGGGGAATGCTCGTGCGGGAATGACGGCAGCGGTGCTCCGGGTGCTCGCCGTCATTCCCGCGAAAGCGGGAATCCACATCGGTCCGCGCCATCGCGGTATCGGAACGTCGTCCGGTGGGTTCCGGCATCTCGTCCTGGCCCTGGCGATCGCGGCCACCGGCGGATGCGGCTACCAGCTTCGCGGCGCCGTTTCGCTCCCGCCCGGTATCGACGCGATCCGCATTGCGGGACCCATCGACATCCGCAACGCGCTGACCCAACTGCTCGACAGCGGTGGAGTCCACGTCCAGCCCGTGGGCGGCTCGGCCGAGGCGTTGCTCCAGGTCAGCGGCGAACGGTTCAACCGGCGCGTCCTCTCCGTCGATCCGAACACGGGGAAGGAGAGTGAATTCGAGCTCGCCTACCAAGTGACGTTCGAGGTGACCGGTGCGGAGGGCGAGGAGCTCATGCCGGAACAGACGGTGTCATTGATCCGGGACTACGTGTTCGACCGGGATGCGGTGCTCGGAAAGAGCCGGGAGCAGAACGTGCTCCGCGTCGAGATGCGCCGCGACGCGGCCGCCCAGATCGCGCGCCGGATCGCAGCGTCGCTCGGGCGTTGAGCGCGCACGGCCGTGAACCGCCCCGGGTTTCCCGGAGGGTGATTTGCTTGAGTCAGGCGGCCATCGCCGACTCATGCAGTTGATGGGAGTAGTGTGCCTCGAATGCAGCCGGAGGCACATGGTCGAGGGGTCCGAACAGGCGCCGGTGGTTGTACCAGTGCACCCATCGGCTTCACGCCCCTTGTACGCATAGTACGTCGATGGGGCGACCGGCACTTGCGCACACAGCGGCCCGACCCCGTATCGACCCCGATGTTCGTCGATGAACGACACCATCATCTCGCGCCGCGGTCGAGCTCCGCCTGGGCAAATGGCGGTGTTGTTGTCTGCCGAAGGTAGACAAATACCCCGACGCCTTGCGCTTCAATCTCGTTCGCCCGGCGCAGCTCACGGTTTTCGCGTTCAAGCTCCTTCAGCCGCTCACCTTCATCGCTACGCAGTCCCGCACGGACCCCGCGCTCGCACGTCATTCCCTGTCACTCCCGCGAAAGCGGGAGGGAAGCGGGAATCGGCCTGACGTACCCACTTGCGCAGCGTCTCCGCCGTGCACCCGAGCTTCGACGCCACCGAGGGGATCGCCGACCACTGCGAGTCGTGTTCACCCTGGGGCTCCAACACCAGGCGCACGGGCGTCGCTCCGTGGGGATCGCCTGACCTGAACGGAGACGGAACGCCCGCCCCAAGGCGGGGTCGGACGACGACGCCCTCGTCCATCTCGACGATGCCGGCGGCGGTCTGTGCGGCGCGGAGCCGGATGACGGCGCTCCTGCCCCCGCCTCTCCCCGGATCTCAGACCGGTTCGAACTCGTCGCCGTGGCGCTCGATGTAGCGGACGATCCGTTCGAGTCCTTCCCGCAGGCGCTCGTGCGACTGCGCGAAGCACAGCCGGACGTGCTCTTCGTTGCCGGGACCGAACGTATACCCCGGTGCGATGCCGACGTCCTCCTCCGCCAGCACCCCCCGCGCGAACGCGAGGCTCGACCGCATCCCCCGTATCCGGGGGAACGCATAGAACGCGCCCCGCGGCTCAGTGAGCTCGATGCGCGGGCAACGGCCCAGCACCTCGGCCACGATCGCCCTGCCGCGGGCGTATTGCCCGCGCAGCCGCGCCACCACCTCTTCCCCGCGTTCGAGCGTGGTGATCGCGGCGCGCTGCACGAATACGGTGGCCCCGGTGTTGAAGCATTCGGAGAGGACCGACCAGGTCTCGGCGAACCGGCTCGGCGCGACCACCCATCCGATCCGCCAGCCGGTCATCGCCCAGGCCTTGGAGAAGCCATTCACGACGACCACCGGATCGTCGTCCTTCGCGACGGCCAGGAACGAGGGCGCGACGTCGCCGCCGAACACGTTGCGGTGGTAGACCTCGTCGGCGATCAGGAGGATGCCCCGCTCCCGGCAGAGATCCAGCAGCTCGGCCTGCTGCCCGGGCGGCATCACCCAGCCGGTCGGGTTGCACGGGGTGTTGACGAACAGGGCCCGGGTTCGTGGACGCAACGCGGCGCGAACGTCGTCCAGGTCGAGAGACCATCCGGTGTCCGCCTCCCGCTGGCGTACGTATTCCACCTCGGCCCCGGTGGTGCGGAACGTGGCGTCGATGTTCGGCCATGCCGGACCCACGATGATCGCGTGGTCGCCCGTGCCCAGCACCATCTGGGCGGCGATGGTGAGCCCGAGCATGGTGGCTCCGGGCACGGTGATCCGGTCCGGGTCCAGATCGATGCCGTAGAGCGCGTCGAGGTAGCGCTTCAGGGCGTCGCGCAGGTCCTGCCGGCCACGGGTGTGGGTGTAGAACGTGTCGCCGTCGTCGAGCGCCTGCTTGGCGGCGTCCCGGATGAACCCCTCGGTGGCGAGGTCCCCTTCGCCGAACCACAGGGCGATCACGTCCGGATCGTCGATGCGCGGCAGCGCGACCCGGGTGATCCCGTTCTGTTCCAGGGCGGCGATTTCGGGGCGAAGCAGGTTCATGGCAGGACACCGTGGCGGCGGGGGCGGACCGGCGAGCTGGTCGCGGACCAACGAGCCGGCAGGTCGGCCTCTCCCGGCGTGTACCCGGCGAGCGGGCGGACCGGCGAGCCGGTCGCGGACCAATAAACCGGTCCGGCGCACTGTATCGGCTTGCTCCGCGCAGAGACAAGCGACCGCCCGCATCGAACCGGCGCCCGGCCAACCGGCCCGGCCGGCGCGGGACGGATCGTTGCGCCGGCCCGCTCCCCTTCCCACCCTCCGGATCCGGCCCGGATCACGCCGGCCACAGCGCCCGCGCGAAGAGGAGCACGGAGAGGGCCATCAGCACGAACAGCGCCACCTTCCTGAAGGTCTCCGGATCGGTCCTGACGAAACCACGGTTGCCGGCCGCGACTCCGGCGATCAGGATCGGTGCGAAGACCGCGGTACGCCAGTAGACGCTGGTGTCGATCAGGTCCTGGGCCGCGAACATCAACGTCCCGACGCTGTCGGTGCCGATGAAGTAGGCGATGATCGAGGCCCGCCCCGCGACCACGCCGATCGGCGAGGAGAAGTAGAACAGGATCACCGGCGGGCCGACGATCCCCATGCTCCCGTTGAGCGCCCCGGCCATGAGCCCGACCCCGGCCGTCGCGACCCGGCCGGGCTCCTTCGCGAGCGCGAAGCCGCGCAGGATCAGGATCGCGGCGATGAAGACGACGGCGGCGAGGGCCACACGGATCGGCGCCGCGGGCAGGCTGGAGAGGGCGTGGATGCCGGCGGGCGTCGCGGCCCAGGTGCCGAGCAGCAGAAGCCCGATGGACCGCCATCGCACGTCCTTCCAGATCCGCGGCAGGAGGGCGATGCTGGTGACGACCTCGAACATCAGCACCATCGGAACGACCTGCAGCGGCGGGAGCAGGAGCGAGAGGCTGGTCATCCACAGCATGGATGCGCCGAAGCCGGTGTAGCCCTTGAGCCAGGCGCCCGCGAGCACCGCGACCGCCCCGTACAGGAAGCCCGGCCCGTCCAGGCCCGTCGCTTCGAGGATCACGTCCGGCATCCCGCCCATGCCGTCACCGCCTGTCCATGTCCGCGCCCCGGGCGGATCGCGATCGAGCCCGGTGACATCGAGCCCGATGAAGTCTGGCTCCATCCGCCGTCGTCAGCCAAACTACACCGGCCGATCGCCACCCCGGCTCCCCGGTCGTGCGGCGCCACGGGTGGCGGGGCCGGACGGTGACGGATGAACGCGAGGGCGAAGCTCCGGCGCCGAGGATGCACCGTGATCCCTCCTCCGGGGAGAGGGCGCCCATCGCAGGAACGCGCGGGCGAAGCGCCGGCGCCGCGGATGCACCGTACATTTCACACAAGAGGGAGGCCGCCTCCATGCTCATCGGGGTACCCAAAGAGATCAAGGACCACGAATACCGCGTGGGTCTCACGCCGGACAGCGTGAACGAGGTGGTCCTGCACGGCCACGGCGTGCTCGTGGAGCGCGGCGCGGGCGAAGGCATCGGCGCCGGAGATGCCGACTACGCCGCGGTGGGGGCGACGATCGCCGGCGGCGCGGAGGAAATCTTCGAGCGGGCGGAGATGATCGTCAAGGTCAAGGAGCCGCAGGCCGGCGAGCGCGCGATGCTGCGCGAGGGACAGATCCTGTTCACCTACCTCCATCTCGCCCCCGATCCCGCGCAGACCGCGGATCTGGTGAAGAGCAAGGCGGTGTGCATCGCCTACGAGACGGTGACCTCGCCCGCCGGCGGCCTGCCCCTGCTGGCGCCGATGTCCGAGGTCGCGGGCCGGCTCTCGATCCAGGCCGCGGCCCACGCGCTGGAGAAGGTCAACGGCGGGAAGGGGATGCTGCTCGGCGGGGTGCCCGGCGTGCTGCCCGCCAAGGTGGTCGTCATCGGCGGCGGGGTGGTCGGCACCCATGCCGCGCACATCGCGATGGGGATGGGCGCGGATACCTGGGTCATCGACCGCTCGCCCGAGGCGCTCAAGGCCCTGTGGCGCCAGTTCGGGCGACCGCTGGACACCGTGTACTCCACCCGCACCGCCATCGACCGCCACGTCACCGATGCGGACGTGGTGATCGGCGGCGTACTCATTCCGGGCGCGGCGGCCCCGAAGCTGGTCACCGCGGACATGGTCCGCCGGATGAAGCCGGGCTCGGTGGTGGTCGACGTCGCCATCGACCAGGGCGGCTGCATCGAGACCTCGCACCCGACCACCCACAGCGATCCGACCTTCATCGTCGACGACGTGGTCCACTACTGCGTCGCCAACATGCCGGGCGCGGTCCCGCGGACCTCGACGTTCGCGCTCAACAACGCCACCCTGCCGCACGTGCTCGCCCTCGCGGACAAGGGCTACCGCGAAGCCCTCACCGGCGATCCGCACCTGCGCAACGGCCTGAACGTGCACGCCGGCGAGGTCACGTGCAGGGAGGTGGCCGAGGCCCTCGGCTACGACTACCGGGAGCCGATGGAGGCGCTGGCCGGCTGAGAGGGGATTTCAGCCCCGCGCCGCGTCGGCGCGGATCATGTCCGCGGCCTTCTCCGCGATCATGATGGTCGGCGCGTTCGTGTTCCCCGAGGTAATCACGGGCATCACCGAAGCGTCCACCACGCGCAGCCCCCCGATGCCGCGCACGCGCAGCCGTTCGTCGACCACCGCCTCGGGCTCTGGCCCCATCGCGCACGTTCCCACCGGGTGGTAGATGGTCTCCGCGATCCCCCGCGCCGCTTCGAGCAGCTCCTCGTCGGTCCGCGCGTCCGGGCCGGGGAGCAGCTCCTCCTCCACGAAGGGGCGCATCGCGCGGGAGCCCGTAATGGCGCGGGTCATCCTGAGCCCGGCCACCGCGATCTCGCGGTCCAGTGCGGTGGCGAGGTAGTTCGGCTCGATGGCGGGGTAGGCGTAGGGGTCGGGATGCTTGATGCGGATCCTCCCGCGGCTCTCCGGTCGGAGCTGGCACACCGAAGAGGTGAACGCGGAGAAGCGGTGCAGGCCCTCCCCCGGCTTGTCGGCGCTCAAGGGCTGGAAGTGGAACTGGACGTCGGGGGTCTCCAGCTCCGGGCGGGTGCGGGCGAAGGCGTAGACCTGGCTCGCGCCCATGCTCATCGGCCCGCTGCGCTTGAGGATGTACTCGATCCCGATGAGCATCTTGCGCAAGGGGTGGTTCACTTCGTCGTTCAGCGTCGGCCGCGTGCACTTGTACACCGCGCGAAGCTGGAGGTGGTCCTGGAGGTTCCCGCCGACGCCGGGCAGGTCGTGCACCGTCTCGATCCCGTGCCGCCCCAGCAGGTCCGCCGGCCCCACCCCCGAGAGCTGGAGGATCTGCGGCGAGCCGATCGCGCCGGCGCAGAGCAGCACCTCCGCCCGCGCCCGCGCCTCGTGCATTTGCGCACCGACCGCGTAGCGCACCCCGACCGCGCGCCGGCCCTCGAAGCCCAGGCGGTGCACGTGGGCGCGGGTGACGATTTGCAGGTTGGGACGCCGGCGGGCGGGGCGGAGATAGCCGGCCGCGGTGCTGCATCTGAAGCCCTTGCGCATGGTGAGCTGGAAGTAGCCCGCGCCTTCCTGGCTCGCCCCGTTGACGTCGTCGTTGCGGGGGATCCCGATCTCCTCCGCCCCGGCGATGAACGCATCGCAGACGTCGCGCCGCACCCGCATGTCGCTCACCGCCAGCGGGCCGCCGGTCCCGTGCCACTCATCCGCCCCCCGCTCCTGGTCCTCGGCCCTGATGTAGTAGGGCAGCACGTCGTCGAACGACCATCCGGCGTTGCCGAGCTGGCGCCAGTGGTCGAAGTCCCGCGCCTGGCCGCGGACGTAGAGCAGGCCGTTGATCGAGCTCGATCCGCCGAGGACCTTGCCGCGCGGCCAGTCGAGGCTGCGTCCGTTCAGCGCGGGCTCGGGCTCAGTCCGGTAGCACCAGTCCGTGCCCGGGTCGTGCATGGTCTTGAAGTAGCCGACGGGGACGTGGATCCAGGGGTTGGAATCCTTGCCGCCGGCTTCGAGCAGGAGGACGCGGGTCGAGGGGTCCTCGCTCAGGCGGGCGGCCAGGGCGCAGCCCGCGGAGCCCGCGCCCACGACGACGTAGTCGGCTTCGGTGATCGGGATACGCGCCGTGTCAGCCATCGGCCAACCCTCCCCGCACCGTGGTCGTGCGGGCGCGACGCCGGTATGGCGCCGGCGGCGTCCGGCCACTACGCTCGCGGACGCGGCACGGCCAGGAGCGGTCCATGGACATCATCGAACACCTCATCGAGCGCGCGAGGTCCCGGCCCCGAACCGTGGTCCTGCCGGAAGGCGAGGACCCGCGGATCCTCCATGCGGCGAGGCGCCTGCACGACGGCGGCATCGCCCGCCCCATGTTAATCGGGGAACGCGCCGCGCTGGAAGCGGCAGCGGCGTCGGCGGGCGTCCCGATCGACGCGATCGAGAGTACGTCGCCTGCGGAGAGCCTGGCGCTCGATGCGTACGCGGCGCTCTACGTCGAAGGCAGGCCGAAGACGAGCGTGCGGGTGGCGAAGCGGCTGCTCGCAAGGCCGCTGTTCTACGCGGCGATGGCGGTGAAGGCGGGCGACGCCGACGCCCTCGTCGCCGGCGCGAGTCAGCCCACCGCGCGGGTCATCGAAGCCGGGCGGATGTCGGTGGGCCTGGCCGAGCACATCGCAACCCCATCGAGCTTCTTCATCATGGCCCCCCGTGCAAGCAGGGGCACCCGGGTGTGCACGATGGAGGAGAACGGCATCGAGGAAAGCAGGGGCGCCCGGGTAAGCGGGGACCTCCGGGGAGGCGGCGATCCGCTCGTCTTCGCCGACTGCGCGGTCAACGTCGAGCCGGATGCAGAGGCGCTCGCGGACATCGCGATCGCCTCGGCCGAGAACGCGGAGAAGCTGCTCGGGGCCACTGCACGGGTGGCGATGCTCTCGTTCTCCACGCACGGCAGCGCCAGGCACGAGCGGGTGGAGAAGGTCCGCCGGGCGGTGGAGATCGTGCGTTCGCGGGCACCGGAGCTCGCAATCGACGGCGAGCTCCAGGCGGACGCGGCGATCGTGCCGCGGGTGGCCACGCTCAAGGTCAAGGGTCCGAGCGCGGTGGCGGGGCAGGCCAACGTCCTGGTGTTCCCGGACCTCGACGCCGGCAACATCGGCTACAAGCTCGGCGAGCACCTCGGCGGGATGCGCGCTATCGGCCCCTTCCTGCAAGGCTTCGCACGGCCGGTATGCGATCTCTCGCGCGGGGCGACGGTCGAGGACGTGGTGGCGGCGGCGGCGATCACCGCGGTGATGGCCCAACCGCTCGCAACCGAAACCGGGACCCGCTGACGCGGGAACGGGTGAGCGGGGCAGGTCCCGGCCTCGCGCGACCGGAACCAACCGCTTCGACCACGGCTCGAACGGGGAAACGTTCCTGTCTTCGCGGGAACGACAGGGCGTTGATTCGTGCAACGACCGGGCCCCCCTTGGCCCGCCTCCTCCGCTCCTGCCGTACGATGACGGTGGCACTCGTACCGAAGCCGGCCATCCGTGCCCCGCCCGGGTCAGGGGTCCAGCGGCGGCAGGTACGTCGTCCCCAGGGTGCGTCCGCCGTTGCCGTTGGGGCGGTTCAGGTTGCCGGAAAGCGCCCGGCGCCCGATCCTCACCGCCGCCCTCAGGGTCACCGATGCCAGCCCGCCCAGATGGTCGCTGAACGCCTTGAGATCGCCGGCGTCCGCGGCCTCCAGGGCGTCTATGTAGTCGTCGCGCCCGACAGTGGTGATCAGCGGCGGCGGCTCGCTCCGTCGGAGGTAGGCATAGGCCATCAACATGCGAGAGACCCGGCCGTTGCCGTCCTGGAAGGGATGGGTGCGCACGAACCGATGGTGCATCCAGGCGGCCTCGACCTCGACGGGGTAGCGCTGCCTCTCGACGTCGGCATGCAACGCGAAGAAGCGGTCCATCTCGTCCTGCACCCGCTCCGGCGGACAGTATTGGTGCACCACGCCATCCCGCCGCCTCGGATTGTTGGGCCGCACCTTCCACTGCCCCTTGAGGCGAAACGGAACCTGGACCCGGCGCCCGTCCAGCGCGATGCCCGCCACGGTTTCCTGGTGGCGGGTGATGAGCTGATGCCAGGTCTTGAGGGTGTGCTGCGTCAGCGGGCGCCCGCCGGCGATGTCCGCGAACAGCATGTTGTAGGCCGTCTCCTGGTCGGCCAGCAGGCCCTGGATGGTCCGGTCCTGCACGTTCTCCACCGTATGCGCCCCGACCACGCCGGACAGCCCTTCGGCGATCAACTGCTCGGTGATGCCGTACTTGAGCGTGTAGAGGCCCTCGATCTGCCCGGTTTCGATGGCGAAGGCCCGGCCTCGCTCCTCGAGCCACTTGTCGAGGAACGCGCGCGGTTCGTCGCGGTCCTTCAGGGCCGCCCGGATGGACGCCCATTCCTCGGACAGCTCGCCGTAGCCGGGCACGCGCCATTCATGGGCGCCCTCGGGGATCCCGGCCAGCGGTCGCCAGATTTCGGGATGGCCGTACTCGGGGGTGGAGCCGTTCATATCCCCTCCAAGGCGGCGGAGGTTCGTCCTGGCCCGGGCATCGCCACGCCGGTGGCCGCCGTCATACCCGCCGCCTCTCGCCGGATCATACCGCCGGAGGCTGGAAAGCTCTGCCATGGGCGGGGACGATCACGCCGGATTTTCGCCGCCCGCACAGTGTACGCCCCGGAAGCTCCCGAAAACCTCGCCGCATGGTGACACCCGGATCCGAGGCGGGGCGAGGCTGCCGCCCCGGAGGCCGGAAGCTCCGGCCGGATTTCCATGCCCTCGCCTCGAAGGGACCGGACGGCCGTCGCCCGGGCGCCGTCAGCGCACGAACACCAGGGCAATCTGGGGGAAGAACAGCACCAGGGCGAGCACGAAGAGCTGCAGGCACATGAACGGGCCGAACGAGCGGTAGATCGCCACCAGGTCGATATGCGGCGGGGCCACGCTCTTCAGGTAGAACGCCGCCGAACCGAAGGGCGGGGTGAGGAACGCCACCTGCATGTTGATGCAGAACAGGATCCCGAACCAGATGGGATCGTAGCCGAGCTGCTTCACGATCGGCATGAACACCGGCATGGTCAGCAGCACGATGCCGATCCAGTCCATGAACATGCCGAGGACCAGGAACACCAGCATCATGGTGACGATGATGCCGATCGGGGCCACGTCCAGCCCGACGATCAGGTTGGCCGCGTACGCGTTGCCGCCCGAAAGGCTGTAGGCGCCGGCGAGCACCGTGGCCCCGAACGTCACCCACAGGATCGTGCCCACCGAGCGGAACGTCTGGGCCAGCGCCTCGCCGAACATCCTGCCGCCCAGCTCCCGGCGGATCGTGATGAGGACGAAGGACGCGACGACGCCCATGGCCGCCGCCTCGGTGATGCCGGTCACCCCGCCGTAGATCGAGCCGAGCACGAGGTCGACGACGATCAGCGGCGGCAGCAGGCCCTTGGCGACGGGAAAGCGCGTGTCGTTGCGGAGCTTCAGGACGACGCCCAGGGCCACCAGCGCGCTGACGAAGATGAGCCATGCGATCCGGTCGGAGCCCTCGACGCCCCGGGCGCCGGCGATCAGGGCGGCCATTGCGCCGATGACGAACGGCCCCGCCGTCAGCGCGGTCTCCATCATGACGCGGGACGGATCACCGGCGGCCGGAGTGCGGGCGGCCGAATCTCCGGCGGCCGGGACGCGAGCGGCCGGGTCTCCGGTCGCCGGGGCGCGGGCGGCCGGATCTCCGGCGGCCAGGGCACGATTGGCCGGATCTCCGACCACCGGGCCGCCGGCCGCCAGGGCGTCGGCAGCAGCCGGACCGGCCCGCGCCCGGATTTCGGCCTGCAACGGCGCGAGGCTCGGATTGAGCCGCGTGCGCACGATGATGTAGAGGATGTAGAGCGTCCCCATCAGCAGCCCCGGCAGGAAGGCGGCGGTGAACAGGGCGTTGATCGACGTCTCGGTGATCAGCCCGAACATGATGAGCACCACGGACGGCGGGATCATGGTGCCGAGGGAGCCGCCGGCGCAGATGGTGCCGATCGCGAGGTTCTGGTTGTAGCCCAGGCGCAGCATCTGGGGCAGCGCCACCAGCCCGAGCAATACGATCTCCCCGCCGATGATGCCCGACATGGCGGCCATGATGACCGCCATCACCGTGGTGACCACCGCGACCCCGCCGCGCATCCTGCCGATCGCGAGGTTCAGGGCGTCGTACATGTCCCGGGCGATGCCGCTGCGCTCCAGCAGCGAGGCCATGAAGATGAACAGCGGCACGGCGATGATGGCGTAGGTCACCGCGAGGTCGTACACCCGCTGCATGACCAGCCCGAGGCCCGGCTCCCCGAACTTGAAGAAGATGACGATCGCCCCGAGCAGGCCGGTGGCGAACCCGAGCGGCACCCCGATCGCCAGCAGCACGAAGATCGCGACCAGCAGCAGCAACGACATGGTGCCGATGTCCATGCCGTTCAGTCCGCGTCGGGGGCCGGGGGGCGTTCGGGCTTGTCTTTGTGAACGTCGATGATGAAGTTGTTGACGGCCTGCACTGCGACCAGGAACGTCGCGATCAGGACCAGCGGCTTGACGGTGGCGGGGATCGGCGGATCCCAGGCGGTGCCGAACTTCTCCCACCTGAGCAGGGTGTCCAGGGCCACGTCCCAGGAGGCATAGATCATCGCGAACGCATAGACGACCACCACCAGCAGCGACAGGAAGTCGAACACCCGCTGCACCCGGCGCGAGACGACGTCGTACACGGCGGTGATCCGGATGTGGCCGCGTCTCTGCATCGTGTAGACGCCCGCCACCAGGTAGATCATGGCGCCGAGCCACAGCGACATCTCGTTGACCCAGAGCGTCGGGCTGAAGAACACGTAGCGCATCGTCACTTCGAAGAAGATGATCCCGACGATCACCACGATCAGGACCATGGCGAGGCGCGAGACGAAGGTCGTGGCCCGGTCGATCCAGGTCACCGTCTCGTCCGGCGGGGGCGCCAGCAGCCAGGCCAGCGCGGAGCGCACGACCAATGCCCGTCCGGGGCGGGGCGGATGGTGTGGTTGCACGTTCAGGTCGCCCCCGGCGGTGCCGGCCGGATGAAGAGCCGGTGGAGCGGCGGGCGAGGCGCCCGCCGCCCCGCGGCGTCGGCTCGGCGTCAGTCGACCAGACCGAGACCTTTCATGTACTCGATATGGCTCGCCACCAGCTTCCCGGCCGCTTCGGACTTCTCCGCCCAGCGCTGCCAGTTGTCGCGGGCGAACTGGCGGAACGCCTTGCGGTCCTCCACCGACCAGTCGTGCAGGGTCACGCCCTGCCCGGCGAGCTCGACCGCGACCTTCTTGTCACGGATCTCGGTCTGGATCGCCAGGCTCAGCGCGGCCTTCCGGAGCGACACCTCGAGAATGCGTTGCAGATCCGGCGTCAGGCCGTCCCATGCCTTCTTGCTGCACGCGAGCTGCTCGGTGGGCATGGAGTGGAAGCCGGGATAGGTCGCGTACCCGGCGATGTCGAACAGGCCCAGCGCCTGGTTGGTGTTCAGGGTGGAGGCGTCGGCGCCGTCCACGATCCCGGTGCGCAGGGCGGTCGGGACCTCGCCGAAGTCCATCACCACCGGCTTTGCGCCCAGGGCCGCGAAGATCTCGGTCTCCAGGCCCGGCGGCGAGCGGAACTTCCAGTCCTTCAGATCGTCCGGTCCGGCCAGCGGGCGGGTCGATGAAAGGGATTCGTGGCCTTGCAGCCAGTAGCCGACCAGGTGCATGCCGTAGCCGTCGTAGAGCTCCTGGACGATCTGGCGGCCCCCGCCGTATTCGAGCCAGCCGATGAACTGCCAGGGGGTATCGTACCCGCCCATGATGTCGCCCACGAACTGGAAGCCCGCGTCCTTGCCGACGTTGGAGCTGGGACCGCTCATGTCGCAGTCCAGGATCCCCTGCTGCGCGGCGCCGAAGGTTTCGGTCTGGCCGACGACCTCGCTCGACCAGTGGATCTGGATCTTCAGGCGTCCGGCGGACATGGTCTCCACGTCGTCGATGAACTGCGCCACCACCTTGCCGGGCGTGGATTCGGCGGAAAAGTGGGTCTGGATGCGCAACGTGGTGTGGCCGTCCGCAAGGGCCGGTCCGCCAATCGCCATCCCCGCGGTGACGGCCGCCACCGCCAGGGTCCCGAGCCTGCTTCCGCTGCTTTTCATGATTGCTCCTCCTCTCGGTGAGGCATGGTTGGTGTGATCGGGGAATCCCCTGCCGCGTACTGCGACGGTTCCCTCGAATCGGTAGTCTATCGGCTCGGGTCGGTCGATGCTTGGGGCATGCATCCCGGTATCCGCGATTGCTTCGGGCGCCGACCTCCCCGGACGACGAGAGACGGTGAGCCGACGCGCTCCTCTACGGGGTGGCGGCAGCCTGACGACAGACGTTCTGATTGCGCGTCAGCCATTCAAGCAGGGCCTCCGCGGCCCACCGGTGCCCGGTCGGATTCCAGTGCGCATCGTGCGTCCAGCGAGCGTCCCAAACGTTCTCGCCCCGGCGTTCGATCCAAGCGCGCTGGCTGATGACCGGGATGCCGCGCGCCGCGGCCAAGTCGTGGAGCCGGTCGAAGACACGGTCGCCCGATGGCGCCACGCCGTGCACCACCAGGATCGCCAGCGCGGCGCCGTCGCGCTCCGTGCGCGCCTTGAACCGGTCCAGGGCGAACCCCGTGAATGCCACCGCCTCTCTGAAGGCGGGGGACAGCGCCTTCTTCCTGAGCGCCGTCCAATGGTCCGTAATCATCGCCGGTTGCTCGCCGGTCAGCCATTCGTAGCCGGGACGCCGGCTCAGGATTCCGAGCGCTTCGCGCACCCCGGCCACGCGCGAGGCCATGCGGACCCGTTTCCAGCGTCCGACCGTCAGCCACCTTGCGAGCCAGGACCACCGATTCGCCCACAGCACGGCTTCGTCGGCGCGCGTGAAGGCGGTCCGGGCATTCAACGGTAGTTCGTGCTCCCGGTACCCGGGGTCCGGGGGGCGTAGCGTCAGGGCGCCGTCTTCGCCCCGACCCACGCTGGCCCAGGGGAGCCGGTCCGGATCCAGCCCGTGCTGCAACGCCGTCAGGACCGGGGAGTTGTCCGGGAAATCGTTGGGGACGAACACCAGGACCAGCAGCTTGGGACGCAAACGCCGGGCGTAGGCGTCGTAGAACGCCAACTGGGCGATCTGGCCCGTAGAGTGTATCCCGAACGCGGAGGTGGTGACGTCCAGATGGGGCAGGCGCCGGCCGGCGAGGGCTTCGAGCTGGACCTGCACCTTGTCGGCGATGGGCACCTGCTTCGCAGCCACGAAGGAGTCGCCGATCAGGCTGACGTGGCAGCTTGCCGCGGCCCGGTCCGGGGGTGGCGGCTCGCGATCCAGGAACCCCCAGAGATTGGCGCGGGAGACGGCCCAGTAATCGCGCCGGTTCGTCCAGTGCACCTCCGCGTTCGGCTCGTGTACGAGACCCACCGCCGGCACGAAGCGCATGGACATGGCGCGGTCCATGAACGGCTTGGTCAGCCGCAACCAAGCCTCCCCGGCCAGAGCCGCCAGGACCAGCGCGGCGAGCACCAGGCCCGCGTTCCAGGCGACGAGGCGCAAGAGCCGTCTCATGGGCGGTCAAGACCGCAGGACGCCCATCCGTACCGTGGCAGCGCGCTTTGCAGGACCGTGACCAAGGGAATACGACCACGCATCGGAGGGGCGCGGCCAGCGCCGAAGAACAGACTCATTTCGTTTATGGCAGGCGCACGGCCGAAAGCCGGGTCAGCCCGCCAGCAGCTCCGAGACGCACGCGTCGAGGAAGCGCATGAAGTCGCTGCCTTCCCGGCTCGGGGTCGCCACGCAATGGCCCCAGGGCGAATCACAAGGACGAAGCTCGGCATTCGGCATGTGCTCCGCCTCGATGGCGTTGTCCTCGGGGGGGAAGTAGAGGTCCGTGGTGCACGGGACGAGGATGGCGCGGGCGCGGATGGCGCCGAGCGCGGCCTCGAAATCGCCCCGGTAGCGCTCGTTGGCGCTGACGTCCCCGAGCTGCCAGGTCCGGAGCTTGGCCAGCAGGTCGTTGGCGTCCCAGGCGAGGTGGTCGCGCTCCCAGTCGAGGAGCAGATCCTCGACCGTCTCGAAGCCCAGCTCCCGGTGGAGCCGTTCGCGGTAGAACGCCTGCGAGTACGCCCACCCCGCGTAGACCCGACCGAACGCCTTGAGGCCGGCCTCGGGTGGCGAGGCGTAATCGCCGCCCGCGAAGGCGGCGTCGGCGGTGAGCGCGGCCTTCACCCCTTCCAGGAACACCTTGTTGTGCGGCGAGGTACGCGCCGAGGCGCAGAACGGCAGGATGGCGTCGACCATGTCGGGGAACTGCGCGCCCCACTGGTACGACTGGCATCCGGCCATGGACCATCCCATGACCAGCGCGATGCGCTCCACGCCGAGCGCCTCGGTGAGCAGCCGGTGCTGGCAGGCGACGTTGTCGTGGAGGGTGACGGCGGGGAAGCGCGGCCCGTCGAAGGGCGGCGGCGTGTTGCTCGGCGAGGACGACAGGCCGTTGCCGAACATGTTGACCGACACGATGAAGTACCGCGACGGATCGAGGGCCGGCACCGCGCGGAGGTAGCCCTCGTTGCGCACGTGGGTGCCGGTGTAGAAGGTCGGCATGACGATCACGTTGTCCCGGCCCGCGCCGAGCGAGCCGTGGACCTTCCAGGCGAGCTTCGCATCCGGCAGCGTGGCCCCGGACTGGAGGGTCACGTCGCCGAGCTCGAAGATCTCGTAATCCGGCGTCATCTCGGGTCCACCCGGATCAGTAGAGCCGCAGGTACTCCTGCACCTCCCAGTCCGTGACCGTCTGGTGGTAGCGCTCCCACTCGTCCACCTTGTAGCGCAGGAAGGAGTTGAGCATCACGGGCCCCAGCACCTCGGCCGCCAGCGGATCGTCTTTCAGGATCTCGGTCGCCTCCAGCAGGTTGCGCGGCAGGCGCTGCCCGCCGTGGGCGCGGATCTCCTCGTCGCTGAGCTGGTAGAGGTCCTTGTCGAGCGGCGGTCCGGGGTCGACGCCCCCGGTCACCCCGGCCACCGCGGCGGCGGTGGTCATCGCGAGCGACAGGTAGGGGTTCATGCACATGTCGGCGGCGCGGTTCTCGATGCAGTAGCGGTTCTGGGGCAGCCGCAACATGCAGGAGCGGTTGTTGTTGCCGTAGGTCATGTGGGTCGGCGCCCAGGTCACGGTGCCGCCCTCGAATCCACCGACCCGGGGCACCAGCCCGTTGTAGGAGTTGACCGTGGAGCAGGCGATGGCGGTGAGCGCGCCGCCGTGGCGCAGCAGCCCGCCCACCGCGTGGTACACGGCATCGCTCCATCCGCCGCCGGATTTCTCGAAGAGGTTCGCCCCCGGCTCGCCGGTGGGCTGCATCGAGAAGTTGATGTGGGCGCCGGAGCGCCAGTCGCCGGTGGTGGGCTTGGGCATGAAGGTGACGAACATGCCCTGCTTCTTGGCAGTTTCCTTGAGCAGCACCCGCAGGAACGCCAGCCGGTCGGCCATGCGCAGCACGTCGGTGTAGCCGAAGTCGAGCTCGAACTGCGAGTAGGCGCCTTCGGCCACCACGTCCTTGAGGCCCCAGCCGAGCTCGTCGAGGACGTCGATGAGGGCGCCGAGGAACCCCATGGAGTCGATGGAGTACTCGGCGTCGTAGCCGAACGCCTGCCGCCTCGGCCGCATTCCCTCGCCGGGCGCGGGATCGTCGTCGAACGCCTTGACCGGCTGCCCGTCGCGCCAGCGCATGGCGATAAACTCGGGCTCGATGCCCGCGAACCCCGCGTAGCCCTTGGCCGCGGCGTCGCGCACGATGCGCTTGAGGGCGTGCCGGGGGCAGAGGTTGTAGGGGGCGTCCTCCCACCACAGATCCGCGAACATCCACGCGCCGGCGCGGTCCCAGGGGCAGATGACCAGGGTGTCGAGATCGGGCACCGGGATCTGGTCGGAGTCGGCCGGCGTGAGTTCCGGCACGAACGAGACCGAATGCACCGCGAACTGCGGCCCCTTGCCCATGCACAGGTTCTCGAAGTCGGCCAGCGGCACCGGCTTCGTCTTCGGCACCCCGAGCATGTCGATCCAGCACGAGAACACGTACCGGACCCCCGCTTCGGCGAGCTTCGCCTTTGCTTCACGCACGCGCTCGACGTCGGGCAGCGCGGCGGCCATGTTTCCTGGTGTCGAATTCATTGGTGGTCTCTCCTGGATTCCGGGCCTGCGCCCCGGATCAACGCCCTGGGTGGCGGGGCCTGCCGGTCCGCACGAATGCCTTGCGGACTCGTCGCCTGCCGGTTGATCATTTACGAGGGTTCTGCACAGATCAAGAATAAAATGACGGGAAGGCGGGCAGGTTTGCGTCCGGTCGTTCGGCGCCCGTTCGAGCCCCGCCCGCAATCTCCGGCGTGGAAGGGAGGATCGGCCATGAATCCATCACTCCAGGCGGTCATCGGCGCCGAGGCGCTGGCCGCGTTCGACGCCCCGGGGCCGGTGGCCCGCGGACTGACCTCCACCGCCTATACGAGCGAGTCGTTCTTCGCGCTCGAGAACGAACGGCTCTTTCCCGGCGCGTGGGTCTTCGCCGGCTTTGCGCACGAGCTGGCCCGGCCCGGTGACGCGATGCCGGTCGGCGTGGCCGGCAAGCCCCTGCTGCTGGTGCGCGACGGCGGGGGACGGATCCGGGCGTTCCACAACGTCTGCCGCCACCGCAACCTCAAGCTCGTCGACGCCCCCCGCAACGTGGGCCGCGCCATCCGCTGCCCCTACCACTCGTGGACCTACGGCCTCGACGGAAGCCTCCGGCTCACCCCCTACTTCGGCGGCCGGGATCCGCGCGCGGCGCCGCCGGGCTTCGACCGCGCGGAGCATGGGCTGGCGCCGGTGCGGTCGGCGACGTGGCACGACTGGATCTTCGTCAACCCCGACGGCGCCGCGCCGCCCTTCGAGGACTTCACGGCGCCGCTCGAACGCCGGCTCGACGGGCTCGACCTTGCCGGCCTCCACCATCTCGCCACCATCGACTTCGGGGAGGTGGCCGCGAACTGGAAGCTCCTGATGGAGAACTTCATCGAGCCCTACCACGTGCAGTTCGTGCATGCCACCACCACCGAGCAGCCCTTGGCCGACCACTACACGGTCAACGACGCGGGCTGCCTCGGATGCGCCATCGACGTCTCGGGCGAAGCGACGCGGGACGACACCCTGTCGGTGAGCGCCCGCTACCTCACTCTGTTCCCGAACTTCGTGTTCGGGTACTACGTTCCGGACCAGGTCGGCGTACAGATCGTCCTGCCGACGGCCCCGGACCGCACCCTCCAGCGCCGGGCCATCTATTCCCTGGGACCGGAGCCGGCTTCGGCCGAGCGGACGGAGCGGCTCGTCCGGCTCTGGCGCGAGGTGCATCGAGAGGATCACGCCATGTGCGAACGACTCCAGCAGGGCCGCGCCTCCGAGGTTGCCGCCGGGGGCGGCGTGCTCTCGCCGGTGTGGGAAGACTCCGTGCGCACCTTCCAGGGCCTCGTCGTGGGGAGCCTGCGATGAGCGCGGCGACGACGATGGACGGCGCCGCGGTGACGGAAGAAGTGCGTCACGGACCGCCGGCGACGAGCGGCGCGGCGACGGGACCGGCCCCCGAGCCGTCGCCCCGCCCCGAGAGCGCGATCCCCCAGGGCCGGTACCGGGGCCACGGGACCCGGCCTGCGGCCGAACCCGACGGGGAACTCACCCGCGTCGGCCCCGGCACGCCTTGCGGGGAGTACCTGCGACGGTTCTGGCACCCGGTGGCGACGTCCTCGGAGATCGCCGAGCTGCCCGTCGCCATCCGCATACTGGGCGAGGATCTGGTGGTCTTTCGCGACGGCGAGGGGCGCATCGGGCTCGTGCACCGGCACTGCCCGCACCGCCGGGCCTCGCTGGAGTACGGCACCTGCCGGCAGCGCGGCATCCGCTGCTGCTACCACGGCTGGCGCTTCGACGTCGACGGCACCCTGCTCGAAGCCCCGGGCCAGCCGCCGGAGGCCCAGGCGCGGCTGAAGGAGCGGGTGCGGCTCGGGGCGTACCCCGCGTTCGAGCACCGGGGGCTGGTGTTCGCCTACCTCGGTCCGCCGGACGAGGTTCCGGCGTTCCCCGTCTACGACACGCTGGAGCTCCCGGACATGGAGCGGGTGCCCTACCGGGCGCCGTTCCGGTGCAACTGGCTCCAGGTCCTCGACGCCATCCTCGACCCCATCCACACCAGCTTCCTGCACTCCAGCATCAGCCGCAAGCAGTTCTCCGCGGGCTTCGGCGAGGTCGGCCGGATCGACTTCTTCGAGCGCTCGGCGTGGTTGATGGGGACGAACACCCGCCGGGTGGGCGGCAACGTCTGGTTCCGGGTCAACGAGCTGGTGCTGCCCAACTTCACCCAGGCCGGGGCCGCGTTCGCCGCCGACGGCACGGAGCAGCGCTACTACGGGCGCACCGCCTTCGTGCGCTGGGTGGTTCCCATCGACGACGAGAACACCATGGCCCTGGCATGGGCCTGCTTCGGGGAGCGGGGCGACCCCCCGGCCTGGAACACCCCGGAAGGGCCGGAGCTCATCGAGCAGGGCGAGGTCTTCGACCGCCCCTACGAGCAGCGCCAGCGCTTCCCGGGCGATGCCGAGGCGGTCGAGGGCATGGGGCGCATCACCGTGCACGACGAAGAGCACCTGGCCCCCAGCGACAAGGGCGTGGCGGTCATGCGCCGGCGGCTCCGCGAGCAGATCCGGGCGGTGGCGGCCGGGAAGCAACCCTTGCGGGTGACCGACCTCGCCCCGAACCCCGTGCCGACCTACGGCGGCGACTCGGTGCTCGCACTTCCGCGCGACGGCGAAGGGGACGAGTCCGAGCGCTTCAGCCGGCTCGCCCACGCCTTCATGCAGATGCAGTTCGAGGCCGATGCGCTGCCCGAGCCCGAGCGGGTGGCGTTCGTGACCGAGCGGCTGCGGGTGCTGGAGGCGGCGGGCGACACACCATGAGCCTTCCCGAGCCGGGCCGGGCTTTGAATGAATGCCCGGGAACCATCAGAGGATGTCCGCGTCCCGGGTCGGCGCCAGGAAGTCAGTCACCCGCGGAAGGATGAACCTGGCTACCGGAGGGGAGTCTATCCCAAAGCCCCGCCGACCGAGCCGACGATGCGCGTCCACGTCAAGAACAACCACGCCTCCCCGGAGACCTTTCCGCCGACGCCGGAAGGCGAGGCGGTGTTCACCATCACCCGCGAACGCTTCGAGGCCGCCGCGGCCCGGTATCCCCACGTCGCGCGGCATCTCGACGTGTGCATCGACTGGGACCTCGACCACTTCGAGCGCTCGATGCGCACCGCAGAGGTGCTGGTGACCTGGGATCTCCCGACCGCGAACCTGGCCGAGGTCGCGCCCGACCTGCGCCTGATCCACGTCATCGGCGCCGGGGTGGAACACCTGTGCCCCATGGACTGGGTGCCGGCCGGGGTCACCGTCACCAACAACCGGGGCGCGCATGCGGACAAGGCGGGCGAGTACGGGCTCATGGCGGTGCTGATGCTCCACAACCGTCTCCCCGCCATCCTCGACAACCAGCGACGGGCGCGCTGGGAGTCGTTGTACTCGACCCCGATCGGCGGAAAGACGCTGCTGGTGATCGGCGCCGGCAGCATCGGCGCCGCGGTGGCGCGGCGCTGCCGGGCCCTCGGCATGAGGGTGCTCGGCGTGAGCCGGCACGGCCGCCCCCTCGATGCGGTGGACGAGATGCACCCCCCCGGGCAGCTCGATCCTCTGCTCCCGCGGGCGGACTTCGTGTTCCTGGCCACGCCGCTCACGCCCGAGACCCGCAACCTGCTCGACGCCCGCCGGCAGGCGCTCATGAAGCGGGGCGCCGGGGTGGTGAACGTCGGGCGGGCGGCGACGATGGATTACCACGCGCTCGCCGCCAACCTCCGCAGCGGGCATCTCTCGGGCGCGGTCCTGGACGTCTTCGACCCCGAGCCGCTACCCGCCGGCTCGTCCCTGTGGAGCGCTCCCAACCTCATCGTCACCCCCCACGTCTCCGCCGACGACGGCGATTCCTACGTCCCGCTGACCCTGGACCTCGTGTTCCGCAACCTCGAACGGCTTCTCGAAGGGAAGCCCCTCGACAACGTGGTGCGGCCGGAGCTCGGGTATTGAGGCTTGGCCGGGAACGCATCGCCGGGCGGCTGCCGGCGGGCGCCGTCTTCCGCGCCTTTCTCGCGCTCGGCCTGACCTCCTTCGGGGGGCCGGTGGCCCATATCGGCTACTTCCGCGAGGCGTTCGTGGTCCGCCGGGCGTGGATGGACGAGCGCGGCTACGCGGACCTCGTCGCCCTGTGCCAGATGCTGCCCGGGCCGACGTCGAGCCAGGTCGGGATCGGGATCGGCCTCACGAAGGCCGGCCTCGCCGGTGCGTTCGCGGCCTGGCTGGGCTTCACCGCGCCGTCGGCGGTCGCGCTCGTCGCGCTCGGCTACGGGGTCGTCGCATTCGAGGACGTGATTCCGGCGGGTCTTCTGCGCGGCCTCGAAGCGGTCGTGGTGGCGGTGGTGGCCCAGGCGCTGTGGGGCATGGCCCGGACGCTGTGCCCCGATCCTCCCCGGGTCACCGTCGCGGTGCTCGCCGCCGCCGCGGTGCTCGGCCTCGGCGGCTCCCCGGTCCAGGTGGCGGTGATCGTCGCCGGGGGGCTGGCCGGGCTCCTGCTCCTGCGTGTCGAGGACCTTTCCCCGCCTGTCCCGGCGCGGACCGCGCCGGCGCCGGTGACGGCGGCGGCATCGCTCGCGCTCTTCTTCGTCCTGCTCGTCCTCCTGCCCGTGCTTGCCGCGACCTGGCCCTCGCAGGGTCTCGCCCTCGCCGACAGCTTCTACCGCTCCGGCTCCCTGGTGTTCGGTGGGGGGCACGTCGTGCTGCCGCTGCTGGAAGCGGAGGTGCTGCCGCCGGGCTGGGTGTCGGAAGACGCCTTCCTCGCCGGATACGGCGCCGCCCAGGCGGTGCCGGGTCCGCTCTTCACCTTCGCCGCCTACCTGGGAACGGTGATGGAGACCCCGCCCGCGGGATGGGCGGGGGGACTGATCTGCCTGTCCGCCATCTTCGCGCCGTCCTTCCTGCTGGTCGTCGGCACGCTCCCGTACTGGAACGCGCTACGTCGCCTGGAGGCAGCCCGCCGCGCGATGCTCGGCGTCAACGCCGCCGTCGTCGGCCTCCTGCTCGCGGCCCTCTACGATCCGGTGTGGACGAGCGGGGTGCGCTCGGCGGGCGATTTCGTCCTCGCCCTCGCCGCGTTCGCCCTGCTCGCCTCCTGGAAGCTGCCGCCCTGGCTGGTGGTGATCCTCGGCGCCCTTGCGGGATGGGCGGTGGAGGCCTTGGCCGGGTAGCGGCCGGCCCGCAGTCGCGGGCGGCCTCTTTTCAGGGCAGGGGAACGATGAGGGTCGGCACGCGCGAGCGCCTCAGTACGCTCTTCGCCACCCCTCCCAGGAAGGTATGGCTGAGCCCCTTCTCGTGCGCCCCCATCACGATGAGATCGCACCCCAGCTTGACCGAGGTCTTGAGGATCTCCTCGGCCGGATAGGATTCGACGACCTCGATGGACTTGATCCGGTCGCGGACCTTTCGATCCTCGGGGCTTTGCTGCGACCAGAACGTGTCCTGCTGCTTCATGACCTCCGAGCGGACGTTCCGAACCCGCTCCTGGAGGGCCTCGTGGCGCTTGCCGGCATCCATCAGGAAGCCCTGGATGGTCACCTTGGCGTCGTTGGAGAGCTCTTCCACCACGTGTAGCACGTGCATGTCGGCGCCGGTCAGCTTCGCCAGCCAGGCGGCATAGCGGAGCGCCACGTTGGAGTTCTCCGACAGGTCGCTGCAATACAGGAGCTTGCGCACTTCCGCGGGCATGGGTCGGGTTCCTCCACGGTGGCCGGCAGCGCCGGCACGGTTGCCGGGCGCCGCCGGTCGTCAGTATCCCAGGGCCCTGGGCAGCCAGAGGGAGATCTCCGGCACGTAGGCGATGATGAACACCGCGATCACCGCGACCAGCGCGAAGGGGATGGCGCGCACCGATATCTCCTCGATGGACGAGTTGGATATGCCTGACGCGATGAACAGGTTCTCCCCGAGCGGTGGGGTCTGGAAGCCGATCTCGCAGCAACAGACCATGACGATGCCGAAGTGCAGCGGGTCGATTCCCAGGTTGTAGGCGATCGGCAGCAGCACCGGGGTCAGGATCAGGATGGTGGCCAGCGTCTCCATGAACATGCCGACGAACAGCAGGAAGAAGATGAGCATGGCCCAGATCAGGAAGATGTTGTCCGTCACGTTCAACATCGCCTCGGCGATGATGGCGGGGATCTCGTTCTCCACCAGCAAACGCCCGAAGACCGTCGCCGTGAACAGGATCAGCAGCACCCGGCCGGTCAGCCAGGTGGTCGTTTGCAGGGAGTGGAAGAGGTTCTCCATCTTCAACTCCCGGTGCACGAAGAAACCGATGACCAGCGTGTAGAAGATGGCCACGATGGCCGATTCGGTCGGCGTGAAGAAGCCGGTGTAGATGCCGCCGAGGATGACCAGCGGCGCCAGGATCGACCAGAAGCCGGCGGTGAACGCGCGGCCGATGTTGCCCAGCGACCAGCCCTCCGCCGTCCCCTTGTAACCGTACCTCCGGCACAGGATGTAGTTCATGATCAGCAGGCTCAGCGCCAGCAGCAGGCCCGGGAAGACGCCGGCGATGAACAGCTTGGGGATGGACACCGACTGGAATTCGCCGAACTTGTCGACCGCCTCCGGGGACGGGTTCATGCCCAGGGCCGAGATGCCGAAGATGACCATGGGAATGGACGGCGGGATGACGACGCCGAGACCGCCCGAGGACGCGGTGATCGCCGATGCATACCCCTTGTCGTAGCCGCGGGCGGCCATCGCGGGGATCATCAGCATCCCGACCGCGGCGGTGGTCGCGGGGCCGGAGCCGGAAATGGCGCCGAAGAACAGGCAGGCGATGACCGTGGCGGCGGAAATGCCGCCGGTCACCGGGCCGGCGAACGACTCGGCCAGGGCGACCAGGCGTTTCGAAATGCCCGCCGCTTCCATCAGGGCGCCGGCCAGGATGAAGGCCGGAAGGGCCATCAGCGGAAACGCGCCGACGGACGTGAAGGCGATCTGTACGAACTTGATGGGGTTCTCGTCCAGAAACAGGAAGGTCGCGAGGGCGGAGACGCCCAGCGCGACCGTGATGGGCGCGCCCAGCGCCAGCAGGACCAGAAAGGATCCGAACAGGAGCAGGACGATGATGGTTTCGTATTCCATGAGAAGGAGACTCCCCTGAGCTGTCGCGCGTGAACTATTGCGCGGCTTCGCGGCTGCTTCCCGTCCCGTCGTCGAGCCCTTCCTCGATCATCTTGTCGACCTCGGCCTTTTCCGGGTCCACGACGTCGACACCCTTGACGAGCTTGACGTAGTTCACCTGGATGATGCGGATGGTCATCAGGGCGAAGGCGACGGGCAGCATCATGTAGAAGTACTTCATGGGAACCCCGAGGGTCTGGGATTTCCAGAACGGGTTCATCTTGTTGAATACGAAATCGTAGCTCAGGTAGA
Organism: Gammaproteobacteria bacterium; assembly: GCA_965204915.1. Lineage (GTDB taxonomy): Bacteria > Pseudomonadota > Gammaproteobacteria > HK1 > HK1 > HK1. Next base: position 4,218,715 of record OZ242023.1, read on the forward strand.
CGAAGTAGACGTTGAACCCGAGCCAGAAGAGGTCCGCGAAACCCTCGACCCACGGAACCGCCCTCTTCGGCAGGATCTTGAACTGGAAGGTGACGCGGTTGTGGGCGCCCATCTTGGCGGCGTAGCTGGCGCCGAAGAAGACGAACCAGACGAACAGGTACGTCGCCAGCTCCTCGCTCCACGACAGGGAGAGGTTGAAGAATTCCCGCATCAGGATCTGCAGGAACAGCAGCACGACGAAGAACGTCAGCAGCGACCGGCAGACGTAGCTTTCGATGTTGTCGAAGATCCTGACGAACATGCTGTTTCCCATCACCGCCTCCTTGCCGCCCCGGCGGCCCGCCCGGCGCGGGCTTCGGGGGAGCGACCGTTCACCGGGCCCGTTCGTAGAAGCTGGCGTCGAACATCGGTCCGTAGTCGTCGAGCGCCTTGGGCATGGCCCCCTGCTCGACGTAGAAATCCGCCACCTCCTTGGTGAACGCCTGCACCCCGCCCCGCATCCAGGTTCCGGTCAACTGGGCGTCGCGGGTGTAGAACTGGAACCGCGAAAGAAGGATGTTGGATTCCTTGAGGCTCAGGCCGGCGGCCTCGGCAATGACCGGCCTCGCCTCGTCCGGGTGATCGTCCAGGTAGTCCGCCGCGCGATCCGACACCCTCAGGAACGCGGTCACCAGGTCCGGATGCGTCTCGGCGAAACCGTTGGTCACCGTGACCACGTCGAACGTCCGGATGCCGATCTTCGTCTGCTCCCGGGCGCTCATCAGGACCCGGTTCCTGCCCAGCATGCGCCGGAGCGCACCGCCCCACCCGCAGGCCATGGTCACCTCGCCACGGGCCAGCGCCTCGGCGCCCTTGGCGGACACCATGTCGACGAGGTTCAGCTTGCCGGTGTCGACGGCGAGGAAGTCCAGTGTGCGCAACAGCTTGTAATGGGTCACGGTGCCGAAGGGAACGGCGATCCTCTTTCCTTCCAGCTCGTGGGCGTTGGCCTTGTCGATGGCGGCCTTGTAGTGCACCACGCAGTTGTCGTTCTCGGCGTAGGACACGGCGATGCCGACCGCCGTCAGGGGAGCGCCCCCGGACACCGCCCCCATGAACGGGATGATGCCCATGGAGTAGGAGACGTCCACCTCGCCGGCGACCATGGCGTCGGCCATCTGGACGCCGGAATCGAACGGCCGCCACCTGACCTCGACGCCCATCTCCTCGTCGTACCACCGCTCGGCCTGGGCCACCTGGTTGGCCGTCGGCCATTCCGGGAAGTAGGCGACGGTGACGGCCTCGGGCTTGTCCGCGGCAACGGCGCCGAAGATGGGCGCTACGGCCAGCGTGGTGGCCAGAACCGCCGCGATCGTTCGCTTCATCGGGCGTTCCTCCCCTTTCGCCTGCCCTTGCCCGCCCGGCGACGGGCAAGGGCGCAATGGTCGCAACGCACCCGGCTACGGGCCGGAGCCGCGGGCCGCCTTCAGCTTCGGCCCAGCATCTCCAGGACCCGATCGAGCTTCTCCTTGCCGCCGATGCTGTCGTAGAACTTCGGCCACACCGCCTTGGTGGCGCGCTCGATGAACTCCTTCTCGCCGTCGGCGGGGTCCGCGATCTCCATGCCTCTCGCGATCAGGTCCTCCTTGATCGCCGCCTCGCTCTTGCGCAGGTGCTCGGCGCTGTGCATGGTCGCCGCCTTGCCGGCCTCGATCAGCATCTGCTGCGTCTCCTCGTCGAGATCCTGGAATATCGACTCGCTGACGATCAGCGGCTCGATGGAGAAGATGTAGCGGATGTTGGTGATGTACTTCTGCACCTCGTAGAACTTCATCGAATGCACGGTCAGGTACGGGTTGTCCTGGCCGTCGACCACCTGCTGCTGCAGCGCCGTGAAGGTCTCCGACCACGCCATCGGCGTCGCGTTGATCCCCCAGGACTTGTAGGTGTCGAGCATGATCTCGTTCTTCGGCACCCGGATCACCAGCCCTTCCAGATCCGCCACCGTGCGCACCGGCTTCTTCGAATTGGTCAGCACCCGGAAGCCGGTGTAGGTCCAGCCGATGATCCGCACCTTGGCGTCGCGGATGGTGTTCTCGACCAGCTCCTGGCCGACCGGCCCCTGGGTCAGCTTGACCGCGTCGTCGAGGCTCAGGATCACGTACGGCAGGGTGAAGATGCCGACGGTGGGAGAGAACGGGGTGATGTTGTTGATGGCGAGCAGGGACATGTCCAGCGTGCCCAGCGCGGCGTCGTTGACCGTGTCCTGCTCGGAGCCGAGCTGGCCGTTGAGGAACAGCTTCGCCCGGTGCTTGCCGCCGCTGAGCCGCTTGAGCTCCTCGGCGAACTTCTTGCCCAGCTCGTGCTGCGCGCTGCCTCCGGCGTCGCCGACCGCGACCTTGAAGCGCTTGGCGTGGGCGTCCGTCGCCGCGAGGAGCAGCACGCTCGCGGCAATGCACAGGGTCTTCACCAGGTTCGTCTTGATGTTCATCAGGCACCTCTCATTGCGGATCTCCGTCGTTGAATGGGTAGGTTGGACGCAGGCGCCGAAGCGCCGGTAGCCGGAGAGTGCCACTACGGAGGATCATCCACAAGTATCAGTATCGGGCAACAGCGATTTCCGCTAACCCATCTTTACCACTATGAGCTGCGATCGAGCGGGAATTCGTCCCGATTTCGCCGATTTTCGCGCGTAACTGATTGATGTGTCGTCGGGAAGGCCGATGTAGTGCCATAAAGTGCGGCGCGTCCATCCTGCTCCGCGACGCCGATCACGACGTAGCCTCCGTTGAGATTATGGTAATCGTTCGCGAACGCGCAGAGCGTCTTGAGGACCTGGAATCCGGTCGTCTCCGGATCCCAGCCGGCCTTGAACTCGACGCGCGCGGATTCCACCGCGCGGCAGCGGAGAAGATCGTCCAGGTTGACGGGCAGGACGGTGCTCACGTGGGCATTCTCTCCCGGGCGCGGCCGACCGGCAACGCGGTGGTTCGAGCGATGATCCGGCAGCAATTCCCGCCACGCCCGGAATGGTCCCTTGGATCGCCGCGATCGGGTGCCCGGGCGGAGTCGTTCCCCCGATCGAACCGGGAGCGGGCTCCGGGAAAGTCCGTCGTTCCCCCGCTTGCACCCGCGGGGGCAGGCTCCGTGGAAGCGGGAATCCACTTCAATCACGAAAGTCCCTGGATTCCCACTTTCTCCCCGCTTTCGCGGGGATGATGGGGAATGACGGGCCAAGAGACCGTTGGCGCGTGCGGCTTGTCCTCACCGGCGGTGAACTCGAGCCACACGCTGTTTTGGCCGGAAAACCCCGTATGGGGCGGCGCCTCATGGCAGCGTCGCTTCGACCGCCACCCCGATGAAGCGGTTGGAGTACGCCGGGCTCGACCGGCCGGGGGCGAGAACGTTGCGGATCGTGTCCGGATCCACGCCGTCCAGCGCCCAATCGGCCGAGTGATGGTCCTCATGGCGATAGCGCACGACGAAGGTCCACCGATCCTTCAGGCGGTAGCGGGCGCGTACCTCCCAGGTCCGGAGATCCGAGACCAGCGCCGGGAAGATCGATGCTTCCTCCCGGAACAGGGTCTCGTACAGCGCCGTCCCATCCGATCGGGCATACCCGAAGGACAGATCCAGGCGCTCGCTTCCGACCCCGCGCAGATCGAGGTCGAGGCCGGCGGTGTGCACGCGGTCCTCCGTGCCGGACCACCAGTCGGGCGCTGCGACGGCGGCACTGCCGGCGGTGGCGGAGCTCCGCTCCTCCGCCAGGAAGTATCCCGAGAGATGGACGCGGCGCGTGGGCGCGTAACCGAAATCGACGCCCCAGCCCCGATGCCGATCGTGGAGCAGGCCGATGATCGAGTCCGGGTACTCGTTCCTGCGGTACTCGGCGTCGAATCCCAGCGACAGGTCCGATGCGGCGACGTGGTAGTCGAGCTCCGCCCTCCATCCCCGCTGCCGGCGCTGCGCCTGGTAGAAGCGCCGGGCGAGCGGATGATCCGCCGTCGTATGCCGAAACTCCGAGGCGTCCCGGTCCGCCGTCACGTGTTTCAGCTTCCATCCGAATCCCTGGAGGTGGTTGGCGGACAGCGCGACCCAGGCTTCGTCTTCCTCGTTCCCGGCGATCTCGAGCCGGTTGCGGCGCACCCGGTTCCGCTCCACGCCCGAGGTGAGCCGGAGGCGGCGCCCCAGCCGATACTGCGCGCGCAGCCCGGTCTTCTCCTTGTCGAAGCCGTAGCCCCGGCTCTCCCTGGGGGCGGATACGAGCAGGTCGCCCAGAACCGGCGTCAACGTGAGGGCCGGGGTGTCGTCGTCGCGTTCCTGCCGCCGGTGTTCGAGGCTCAGGCGCAGGCGCTCGCCGAGCCGGCTGGTGAGACGGAACGTGCCGGCGAAGGTCCGCACCCTGCCGTTCAGGCTGGCGGCGGGAAGCGGGTCGAGATCGAGCGAGGCATTGGTGGTGTAGGGCAGAAACGCATCGTCCTGGGTCATTCGGCCCCAGTCCAGGGTGGCGTTGACGGTGCTGTGCCCGCCCACGTCGACGCGGGACACCAGCGAGAACGAGTACGCGTCGTTGTCGGGCGCCAGCGCCTTGCGCCCGTGTTCCACCACGGGGCCGAGCCAGGGGTTCTCCCATTCGAGGAAGGGGTCGGCGTTGCGGAAACGGGCGGTGCGGAGCCCGGCGGCCAGGAGCAGGGGGCGCCGGTCGAAGCTCAGGCGGGCGCTCAGCTCCTCGCTCCGGTGATCGACGGGCTTGGGCAGGCTGGTGCTCTGGTACAGGAAGTCGGCAAAGGTCTCCTCCGTGCCCTTCCTGGTCTCGCGGAAGTACCCGAGGGCGAGCCGCCAGTCCGGATGCAGGTTCAGGGCGAAGCCGGCGGTGTTCTTCCGGCGCCGGGTGGCATGGTCGAAGGAGCGGCCGGCCGACGCCAGCCCGCTCATCCCCGGCGTGTCGAAAGCCCGCTTCCAGTCGTCCGGGAGGGACAGCGAGACGCGGCCGGTGTAGGGCGTCCGGCCGTCCGTGGCCACGTTTCGCGGGATCTCCCGGTGTCCGAGCCTCAGATCCCAATCGCGGCCCCTGCCGATGCGCAGGCTCGCGGATCGCGAGCCGAGGCCGAGGTCGGCGGCGCGCACCTCCACCGAGCGGCCTTCCTCGTCCCGTCTGCGGTAGCCGGCGTTCAGATCGGGGTGGGCGCCGGCCTCGTCGAGGCCGTTGTCCCGGCCGAAGCGCGGGTGCGAATCCCCGACGTGGAGGAGGCCGGCGCCCACATGGCCCTCTTTCTGGGCCGGCTCGAAGGGGCAGAGGCGGCAACGCCATCGCCCGGTGTCCACCTTGGCGTAGTTCGGGATGATCCCGGTGAGCGGTGCGGCCGGAACCGGTGGCGCCGGTGCGGCGAGGGCGATACCCAGGACCCCGAGCAGGGCAGGGCGCAGGCGCACACCGCAGCGTCGCCCGCGAGAGAAGCTCTCCCCGTGCCAGCGGTCACGGGGAGACGTCGAGGCGCCCCGATCGGGCGATTCCCCGCAACCCTTCGGGCCACGCGGCTCCGGCGGGCCGTCCTTCCAGCGGGGCAGGCTCCGGTGCGGGACGTTCATCGCCGCAGCCAGTTCCCGGACGGGTGGTTGGAGCCGTGGACCTCGGTGTGGCAGTTGAGGCAGGCCCCGGCGACCAGGAACTCCGACGCCGGGCCGGGCGGGAGACCCTCCGCCAGCGGGGGCAGGCTGCGGTGCCCGAGGGACGAGTGGCAGTCCTGGCAGAGTTGCGGGGGGCGGCGCACCAGCAATGCGGGCTGGTTCGATCCATGGGGCCGGTGGCAGATGGCGCAGTCCTCGACGACCGGGGCATGCTCCCAGAGGAAGGGACCGCGCTTCTCGGCGTGACAGATGAAACAGGTCTCGTTGGTCATGGCCCGGATGGTGAGCGAGACACCGGGTCCGCCGTGGGGATCGTGGCAGTCACGGCAGACGAGCCGGCTCTCGCGCAGGGGATGGGCGGAACGCTTCAGGGCGTCCGCGGCCACGTTGCGGTGGCACGCGGCGCACGTGGCGTTCTGCCCGGATTGCGTGCGCACGGGGTCGGAGGCGGCGTGCACCCGATGGCAATCGGCGCAGGCGAGGCCCGCCTGCTCGTGGGCGCTGCCCTCCCAGCGGGCGCGTCCGTAGCTCCGGTGGCAGGCCAGGCACATGCCGTTCCGCACCGCGGGCGCAGCGTTGCCGGGAACGCCGAAGCCGATCATCGGCTCCCGTTTCATCCCCTCGGCCAGAATCGGTCGTCCGTGCTCGCCGATAGGGCCGTGGCAGGCCTCGCATTGCAGGCCGGCCGGAGGCGTCGGGGCGCCGCCTTGCCGGAACGGCGACCCGTCGACGGCAGGGTGGCCGTGGACGGTCCTGAAGATCTCGTGGGTGGGGAACGGGAAGGTCTCGTCGTGGCAGCCCAGGCAGGTGTCCGCGCCGCGGCGGGAGTAGTCGCCGTCCGCGAGCTTGCGGACCAGTTGCCGGTGCACGTCGTCGAACGCCGGGGCGAATCGCGGGGCGATGACGAGCGCCGTGGCGAGCGCCATGACGGCCCCCGTGACGTACCCCGCTGTGATATACCCCGCCCGAAGCAGAGATCGAGGACGCGCCATGCAGATCACCGCCGGAAGGTTCGCCCGTGGCCGCGTTCAGACCCGGCGAGCCCCGGCAGCCTGTCGAATCGCCATGCCGGCGCGGCGCATGGCCCTCGCCCTGCTGGTCCTGCTGCTGCCCTGGCCTCCCCCGGCCGCCGCGGAGGTCGACGGCGCGGCCGTCGCCGAGCGCTGCAATCGCTGCCACGGCGAGGCGGGCCGCAGCGAGCAACCGGACGTGCCCTCCATCGGCGGGTTCTCCGAGTTCGCCATCCTGGACCTGATGGAGAGCTACCGGGCGGGGTTTCGGGAAGCGCGCAGGCATGCGCTTCCCGACGGCAGCGAAACCGACATGGCGGAGGTCGGCCGCTCATTGTCCGAGGCGGAGCTCGAAGCCGTTGCCCGTTACTACGCGGAGCAACCCTGGCGGCCTCACGAGCAGGACTTCGACGCGGCTCTGGCCCGGCGCGGCGCACTCGTCCACGACCTCAAGTGCAGCAAGTGCCACTCGGAAGGCGGCAGCGTCGCCGAGGACGATCTGGCAATCCTGGCCGGCCAGTGGCGCACGTACCTGGAGATGGAGTTCGAGGACTTCGACAGCGGTGCGCGGCGCATGGCGGACAAGATGAAGGAGAAGTACGACACCCTGTCGGACGACGACAAGAAGGCGCTCATCGAGCTGTACGTCGGCGCCGGGGAGTACTGAGGGCCGGGGATCGGCGAGGGACGAAGCCGGGGATCGGAGCTTGGCCGGGACCGACGCGCAACCCGGATCGGAGCGCACGGCGCGGGTCGGCCGTATCAGGCGGAATCGGACGGCGGCTCCGGCAAGCGGTGCGCGACGCCCTTGTGGCAGGCGATGCAGGTCCGGCCTTCCCGTTCCGCCCGCTGGTGGCGCTTCGCGGTTCGCCGGCCCTGCTTCTCGTAGTCCATCTGCGAGAAGGCGTGGCAGGCGCGGCATTCCCGGGAATCGGTCGCCTCCATCTTGCGCCACACGATGCCGGCGAGCCGCCAGCGGCGCGCTTCGAACTTTTCGGGGGTGTCGATGGTACCGAGGACTTCGTGCACCACGTCCCTGGCCGCGACGACCTTGGCAACGAGCTGCGGGCCGAGCGCTTCCGGCACATGGCAATCGGCGCAGGTGGCCATCACTCCGGAAGGGTTCCGGTAGTGCTGCGAGTGCCGGTGCTCCTCGAAGACGGTCTGCATGGAATGGCAGGAGACGCAGAACGCCTGGGTGTTCGTGCGGTGCAACGCCTCGGACGCGAGCAGGGTCAGGGCCGCCCCGCCCAGCGCCCCCAGCGTCACGACGATCATGGGTCGGATCATGGGTCGCGCCGATGCGAACGGATTTCTCGGCATCGACGGGCGGGCTCCGGGGGTCGCGGCGAAGCTCGGGAACGAAGCGCATCCTGGTGACCGCAGCTTCCAGGGTGGGATCATTGTAGCATCTCACTGCGTAATTCGATGATAAACAAGATTTTTCCGTGGCGCACAATCCGATGCGGCTTCTGCGGCTTCGGACACGCATGGCCTTGCGCCCGCGGGAGCCGCGGTTGCCGGCGGTCCATGCGTTCGATGTCCGCGAAGGGGCGGATGGGCGGTAGTATGGGGTGGCCCGGGCAGCCCGGGGTCGCCGCCGGGCCGGAGGATCGGGGTCCGGGCCGGGGCGCCGGGCTGTGCCGCGCGGGTGGCGTGATCCCGGCCCACCGTCGCACCCCGGAAGAGTAGACTTCCGGACCGCGCAGGAACGGGATCGACCCGCCATGAGGCCCCGGAAAGCATTCTGGAAGGACATCATCGCGAACCTCGCGGCGGCGGGGCAGGGGCTTCTCGGCCGGCGTACCGGAGGGCGATCGGACGAGGACATCCGGGAGCTGTGCCGCGCCCTGCTCCGCACCAAGGGGGAGGCGTCGGTGGTGACGCTCGCCCGGAGCACGCTCGATGCGTTCGCCCGTCTCGACGACGGTGGGCAAGAGGTTTTTTTCGCGTTCCTGCGCAATGACCTCGGCCCCGACCCGGCAGCCCTCGACCCGGCCCTCGAACGCTACCGCGCGTCGCCGGAGCCGGAAACGGCGGCAGCGCTCGCGGCGGCGGCCGAGCCGCGACGCCAGGAGCTGCTGCGGCTGATGAACACCGCCCCGGACGGAACGCGCGACATCGTCGCGATGCGCGTGGCCCTGCTCGACGTCCTGTCCCGGCGCCCGGAACTCAAGCTCGTGGACGACGACTTCGTGCACGTGTTCCGATCCTGGTTCAACCGCGGATTCCTCGAGCTGCACCGCATCGACTGGCGCACGCCCGCGCTCGTGCTGGAGAAGATCATCGAGTACGAGGCGGTGCACCAGGTGCTCGACTGGGACGACCTGCGCCGCCGCCTGCAAGCGGACCGGCGCTGCTTCGGATTCTTCCACCCCTCGCTGCCCGACGAGCCGCTCATCTTCGTCGAGGTCGCCCTGTGCAAGGGTCTGGCCGGTTCGGTGACGGATCTGCTGTTCGGGGCGGTGGAGCCGGACGTCGAGGCGGACACCGCCATCTTCTACTCCATCAGCAACTGCCAGCGGGGTCTCGCCGGGGTCTCCTTCGGCAACTTCCTCATCAAGCAGGTGGTGCGGGAGCTGGCGGCGGAGATTCCGGGGCTGCGCCGGTTCGCCACCCTCTCCCCGATCCCCGGCTTCCGCAAGTGGCTGATCCGGGAGGCGGAGCAGGGGCGGCTGCCCGCCGGGCCGGACGGCGCAGACGTGGCGCTCGGCGGCATCGAGAAGCCCGACTGGTCCGCCGATGCAGCCCCCGGCGAGCACTTGAAGGCCGGCCTCACGCGCCTCTGCGCACGTTACCTGCTGCACGCCAGGCGGGGGATTCATCCGCTCGACCCGGTGGCGCGGTTCCACCTGCGCAACGGCGCCCGGCTCGAACGGATCAACTGGCTGAGCGACCCGTCGCCGACCGGCCTCGTCCAGTCCGCCGGCATGATGGTGAACTACGTCTACGACGAGGCGGCGGTGGTGGCCAACCACGAGGCGTTCGTCAACGAGGGACGGATCGCCCACTCCCGAGCGGTCGCGTCCCTCGTGGGGCCGGCGGCGGAGAAGGGCCGTGGCGCCGGGCGGGCGCCGGCGACCCGCCGGCCGGGGACCGCGGCGGCGAAGGCACGAGCCCCGAACGAACCGTCGCGGCGTTGAACCGGCGGGCGCTCTCCCTGATAATTCGCCGGCCGAACCGCTCCGGGAAACCCGGGGCGGTTCGGACATTCGCTGGAGTGCCGTCCCCGGTGGCGGGCCCTGGTCGAACCACGGAAGCCCCACACGAAATATCCGACGCTCATCGAAACCCCGTACCGGCAGCTCCCGACGCGTACGTGCCGGAGGCCGGTTCGATGCGAGACCCGATGGAAAACCCTCTTCAACGCACGATGCCACCACCAGCCGATGCCGGGACCCGCGCTCTCCTGTCCGTGGTCGTCCCCTGCCTCGACGAGGAAGCGGTAATCGCCGAGACCCATCGTCGGCTGGCGGCCACCCTCGAGCAAGCTCCCGGGGTCGATTTCGAGATCGTCTACGTCGACGACGGCAGCCGCGACGCCACCCTGGATCTGTTGCGGGGGCTCCAGCGCGCGGATGGGCGCGTGCGGGTGCTTGCCCTGTCGCGCAATTTCGGACAGCAGATGGCTCAGACCGCCGGCCTGGCCGAAGCCGCCGGCGATGCCGTCGTGGTCATCGACGCCGACCTGCAGGACCCTCCCGAGATCATCCCCGAGATGCTGGAGCGCTGGCGCCGGGGCGCCGACGTCGTCTACGGCGTGCGTGCCAAACGCGAGGGCGAGACCGTCTTCAAACGCTGGGCCGCCAATGCGTACTACCGGCTCCAGGCCCGCGTCTCCGATATCCCCATCCCCCTCGACACGGGCGATTTCCGGCTCATGGATCGCAAGGTGGTGGACGTGCTCCGCGCCATGCCGGAGCGCGACCGCATCGTGCGCTTCATGGCGTCCTGGGCCGGCTTTCGCCAGGAGCCGATTCATTTCCAACGGCCGGCACGGGCCGCCGGCGAGACCAAATATTCGGCCGGGATGATGCTGCGTCTGGCCATGGACGGCATCCTGTCGTTCTCCCCCGCTCCCCTGCGCCTGGTGATCTGGCTCGGCTTTCTCGCCGCCGGGCTGGCTCTGTCGGGCATCGCCTGCTTCCTTGCCATCCGGCTCTTCACCGACGCCTGGGTCGGTGGCTGGGCGACGCTGCTCGTCGCCATCCTGTTCCTCGGCGGCGTGCAGCTCGTCGGGGTCGGCGTCCTCGGCGAGTACCTGGCGCGTATCTACGGCGAGGTAAAGCACCGCCCGCTCTATCTGGTCAAGGAGCGGCTGGGGTTCCCGGCCACGAGCGAAGCGGCGGGCGGCAAAGCGACGACACCCGATGAGTAGCGGCGGACGCACGGCCGCGTGGTGGTGGAGGCTGTCGTTCGGCCTGGCGGTGACCACCGGGTTCGTGTGGCTGTTCGGACGCGATCTGGAATGGGACGTCATGGGCCGGGCGATCGCCGGCCTGTCCTTCCACGCCCTCGTACTTGCCCCGGTCTTCCTGGCCGTGGGCTGGACGCTACGCATCGTGCGCTGGTGGTGGCTGCTGCGCGTTCCGGAGCCTGCACTGCCGCTCGGCGCCTGCGCCGGGCCCTTCCTCGCCGGCATGGCGGTGAACAACCTGCTTCCGTTCCGGGCCGGGGATGCGTTGCGCGTGATGGGGTTTCGCCGCCAGCTCCGCTCGCCGGTGATGCGGGTGGCGGGTACGATCGTCATCGAGCGGATATTGGACGTGACCGTCCTGGTCGTGGTGTTCTTCGTATGCTTGCTCGGCGTGCCGGCCGGCGTCTTTCCGCATCAATTCGCCGCGGCGGTGGCGGGGCTCGCGGGTGTGGGCGGGGCCGCGATGCTCGCCTTCCTGTTGTTTCCGTCGCTGCCCGGTGCGGTGTCGGGCCGCCTGCTTGCCAGGATCCCCTCTTCACGCTCCTTCGCCGAGAGATTCGGTCCGAGCCGTCGTTTCCCTGCGGTTCGGCGCCTGATCGAGGGTATGTCCCGACACGGAGCGGACCTGGCCGAAGCGCTGCGCCTCATGCGCTCCCGGTCGAGGATGCTCGCGCTCCTCGGCCTGTCCGCCGCCGCCTGGTTCTGCGAAGGAGCGGTGTTCGTCACCGTGGCCGCAGCCATCCACTCCGGCGCCGCGCCGCCGGGTCCGTGGTTCGCACTGGCGACCGGCACGCTCGCCACGGCCATTCCCAGCACGCCGGGATACATCGGGACCTTCGACTACTTCGCCGCGCAAGGTCTCGCCGCGTACGGCGCCTCCCCGGCGTTGGCCGCCGCATTCGCGGTGACCGTGCATGCGGTGCTGTGGACGGCGTCGACGGTCACCGGGCTATGCTGGCTGGCCGTGTCCACAGGGATCGGACAATCCGCAAGGAGAGGGACGATCCGTAATGCCTGAACGCATCCGGTCCGCGATCGGGAACGAGGGGTTCCACCGGCCGGACCGACTCTCGCCCATCACCATACACCAGGCGAAAGCCATCGACCGTCCACGAGGGCGGGGCCGCTCCACCTCCTCTCCAAGGGATCGGGTGTCCACCCAACCGGGTCGACCCCACCCTGTCGCCCGTCGCCCCGATCACCTCGCCCCGCGGTCCCTCCGGTGGTGGCTGATCCTGTACGCAGCCGTTGCAGTGGCCGGGACGGCGATGTGCTTTTTCCTGCACTACGCCGGTAACCAGATTCCATACGAGCTGGCGCAACAACGGTTTGCCGAAGAGTTCGAAGAGTCCGCGGTGAGCCACCGGTACTTCGGTGGCGAAAGGCCACTGTTCACTTACGAGTTCTGCCAGCTCTCGCTGGGGGTCATGGGGGGCGCGTACCGGTACCCCGGATACCGCCCGTTGGTGGACGCCGTGTTGCTGAGAAGCTTCGGGAAGGAATCGAACCGGGGTTACTGCACCGAGCTGCAAGCCCTCTCCGAGGGCGTGGAGAGCCCCCTGGGCTGGAAAAAAACCCGCTACTTGTGGGGAAACAAGGCGGTTCTGGCCATCGGGCTGCGCTACCTGACCGTGTTCGAGCTGCATCGGCTCATCCTGATCGCCACCTATGGGGCATGGCTGCTGCTGGCGGCGGCGCTGGCGCTGATGGGATGGCGACCGCTGCTGGTGGCCACCCCGGCCGTCGTCTTCGGCCTGGCGTTCTCCGGTATCGAGTATTTCTCGGACGTCGCAAACGGCATCCCCTATCTGTGGTCGGTGCTGGCCGCGGCCATGCTGGCGTTCCTGCTGCGCAGTCCGGCGGGGGCGCAGTGGGCGCCGCTGTTCTGCTTCATCACCGGAATGGTGTCCGCCTACCTCTGGTTCTTCGACGGGCACACCGCTCTCGCCATCGCCCTGATCGGAGTGGTAGCCTGGCTGGGGTACGAGCGGCTGGAAGCGGACGGCGGGACGCGCCGGGCAGCCGGCTGTGTGGCGCTCTACGTCACCGGATTCGTCGTCTGCTTCGTGCTGGGTCAAGTCGGCAAGGGGATCGTCAAGGAGTGGGCATCGGTCTATTCGGGCTGGGACATTGCCATCAATCTCTTTACACAGACGTCGTATCTTCTGGACCGGGTACAGGCGGAAACGCTGGTGGGCATGACGGGGGAGGGTGCGGAGCTGCGAGCATGCCCGGGCTGCGGGGAGCCGGACTGGCAGAAGCTGCCCATCGTCAGGGACATCCGCGGCCTCTGGCTGATGACGCCTCTCGGCATGTCGGCGGACAAGGTGTTGAGCGCCTTCTCCGCCCTGGCGCTGGCCGGCGCAGCGGCAGCCGCCGTCCGGCAGGTACGGCGGGGTCGGCCGCAATTGGCCAGGGGCGTCTCGTGGCTGATTGCGCTGACGCTCCTGGTCTCGATTCACCTCTTCCTTCCCAGCGACGTGCCTTTCCGGAACTCCCGGCTCGCGTTCCTGCTGCTCGCAACGTGCTGGGCATGTCTGGTGCTGACGGTGATGCAGTCGAGCCGCAAAGGCTCCACGATTCTGGCCGGATGCCTGATGGGCGGCTTGCTCGTCATCGTCATCTCCATCCATCTTGCCGAGGCCGCGGAGGCGCGGCGGATCGAGCAGGCGACTGCAAACGCCCGGCCCGTCGTCCAGTCCGACTTCAACGTCTATCTGGACGGCGGCAACCGGCTTGTTTACGTGAAGGATGAATGCGACGAGGCCGACGTCAGGCAGAAGTTCTTTCTGCACCTCGTCCCGGCCGACCATGCCGACCTGCCCGAACACCGCCGGCAGTCTAATTTCGACAGTCTCGACTTCTATTTCGGAAACTACGGAACGCTGAACGGTGGGCGTTGTATCGCGCGGCGTCCTCTTCCCGATTACGACGTCGCCATCGTCAGAACCGGCCAGTACGTTCCCGGTGGGGGCAAGATTTGGCAGGTGCGGTTCCCGTTCAAGGACTACACGGCCCGCTTGAAGCCATATCGGCCGGCGTATGCCGGCTCTCCGGCACGGCCGGAGACGATGCCTGCCCGGACCGGCTGACGAGGCTCGCTTCACTCGTCCAGAACGGCCCCACCCTTCCAGAACGGCTCCTTGCCGCGGAAGAACTGGCCGGTCGCGATCCGCTCGATGGCATAGTCCGGAAGGGGACGGATGGAGACGCATCTGCCATCGTCGAGCCCGTTGCGGAAGACGCCGGGGGTGAAGTTGAAGTCCAGGTTGTTGAAGTAGGTAGATTCGAAATCGGCGGGATCCACCGGGACCGCGTGCAGGAAGAACCTGGGGGTGACGTCCTCTTCGGTACACTGCTCCTTCGTGTAGATCAGTTGGTTGTCCGCGTAGTAGACGTCGAAACGGGAGCGGATGACGGGCTCGGTGTCTTCGATCAGATCGAGTATCCGGGGGTCGGCGTATTCCACCCATATCCAGGAGGCAAGGTAGACACCGGCCACACCGGCCGCCAGCAAGGAGGATCGAATCATCCCCTTCATCTTCAGGACGGCCAGGACCAGGCAGGAAAAGCAGAGTCCGTGCATCACGAACAGGAACCTGGCGGTTCTGAAGGGGATGTCGTCATAGACGATGAAGTTCGGCACGTTGACCAGCATCAGGGCCACGATCCAGAGGATGCCCGGAAGCAGGCGAGGCCGGGCTCGATACGCCTCCCAGGCCGAAACCAGCAAGGCCGCGACCAGTGCGAACAGGGCAAGAGCGGTCAGAACCTCGCCCGATCGAACGGAGCTTCCACTCCATCCCAACACGTGGAAGAACTCGAAGTATCGAGGGACGTCCGTGAGGCCACTCGCCAAGTCACTCTCGCTCTTCTCGAATGTGTGGATCACCTGGTACAGGAAGGTGGTAAAGGGCTCGATGCCGCCCGCGGCAGCCTTGACCAGCAGGCCGAGGCCGTAGCAGGTCAGAAAGCCGGCCAGGTAGAGCCCGATGCACCGGACCGCCTGCTCGACCCTCTCGCGCACCGCCACACGCTCGTGCCCGAAGTACGCAATCAGTCCAATCAGGGTGACGGCAAGAAAGGTGTGCCCGTCCCCCAGCCACAGGTACGACGACACCATTCCCGTGACGAAGGAGAAGAAGCGCGCCCTTCCCCACGGCGCCGCGCCCGGCGCCCGGAAGCGCATCAGGAACGCCAGAACGGCCGCCGACAGAACCGTCCAGGCATAGGGCATGCCATTGGCCACGTCCCCGAAGGAATCGATCCCGGAATGGAAGGCGCCGAGGAGGATCAGCGGAGAGATGACCGCGAGAGCCTTCGGGGACAGCAGCAGCGCCGCGACGGCCAGCAGGGCGTACGCCAGCCAAGTGGCGGTCTTGGTCAGCTCGCGGAGCTCGTACACGGAGAGTGCGCGCAAGGCGATGGCGTAGAGCGCCTTGCTGCCCCACCAGTAGCGGGTTTTGAGGGGTCCGCGGTACGGCTCCCCGCCGTCCGCCGCCGCCCGCAGATCACGACAATAGTCATACGGGTGCGCCAAGAACACCCGCACCAGCAGGGCGTCTCTCAAGGGAGAGCCTCCCCCCAGAGCACCTGCCATGACCGCGGACGATATCTGGCAGTACTCGTAGGTTCCCTTGAATCCGCGAGCGTACCCTTCGTCCCATTGCGTGTAGTGTGTCGCGTCGAACTCGGCTTGAAATCTCTGCTTCGCCAGGTCGTAGGGGAGCTGGTTGCCGGCATGGTGCAGGAGGAAGAAGAACGCGGTGCCGGCAACCAGTGCCGCGGTGTATATCGAGAGAGATCTCAACCAGACCCTCATGGCTCGGTAGTATCTTGCCGGTGAATTCATCTGTTCCGTCCTCTCGAAGATTCAACGAGTGCAGTCTCCGGTCTCCGGGAAACCCGGGGCGGTTCACTCCGGCACGGACGGAGACGATGCCTGCCCGGACCGGTCGACGAGGCTCGCTTCACTCATCCAGAACGGCCTCACCCTTCCAGAGCGGATCCTCGCCGGAGAAGAACTGGCCGGTCCTGATCCGCTCGACGGCATAGTCCGGAAGAGGGCGGATGGTGACGCATCGTCCATCGTCGAGCCCATCGCGGAAGACGACGGGGATGAAGTCGAAGTCCAGGTTGTGGAAGGAGGGATTCCCGAGATCGTCGGGCTCCTTCGGGATCACGTGCAGGAAGAACCTGGGGGTGACGTCCTCTTCGGTACACTGCTCCTTCGTGTAGATCAGTTGGTTGTCCGCGTAGTAGACGTCGAAACGGGAGCGGATGACGGGCTGGGTGTTTTCGATCAGATCGAGTACCCGGGGGTCGGCGTACGACGATGCCTGCCCGGACCGGTTGACGAGGCTCGCCTCACCCTTCCAGAACGGCCCCTCGTAGGGGAGGAACTGGCCGGTCCTGATTCGCTCGATGGCATAGTCCGGAAGGGGGAGGATGGTGACGCATCGTCCATCGTCGAGCCCATTGCGGAAGACGCCGGGGATGAAGAAGAAGTCCAGGTTGTTGAAGGAGAAGGATGGATTCCCGAGATCGTCGGGATCCTTCGGGATCACGTGCAGGAAGAACTTGGGGGTGACGTCCTCTTCGGTACACTGCTCCTTCGTGTAGATCAGTCGGTTGTCCGCATAGTAGACGTCGAAACGGGAGCGGATGACGGGTTCGGTGTCTTCGATCAGATCGAGTACCCTGGGATCGGAGTATTCCACCCGAATCCAGGAGGAGAGGTAGACACCGGCCACACCGGCCGCCAGCAAGGAGGCACGAATCATCCCCCTCATCTTCAGGACGGCCAGGACCAGGCAGGAAAAACAGAGTCCGTGCATCACGAACAGGAACCTGGCGGTTCTGAAGTGGAAGTCTTCGGCGACGATGAAGTTCGGCACGTTGACCAGCATCAGGGCCACGATCCAGAGGATGCCCGGAAGCAGGTGGGGCCGGGCTCGATACGCCTCCCAGGCCGAAACCAGCAAGGCCGTGACTAGTGCGAACAGGGCAAGAGGGGTCAGAACCCCGCCCGCAAGAGCGGTCGCAACCCCGCCCGATCGAACGGGGCTTCCGCTCCATCCCAACTCGTGGAAGAGCTCGAGGTATCGAGAGACGTCCGTGGTGCCATCCGCCAAATCACTGTCGGTCTCCTCGTATACGTAGATTACCTCGGTCAGAAAGTCGGCAAGGGGATCGATGCCGCCCCAGGCGGCGGTCTTGACCAGCAAGCCGAGGCCGTAGCAGGTCAGAAAGCCGGCCAGGTAGAACCCGATGCACCGGACCGCCTGCTCGACCCTCTCGCGCACCGCCGCACGCTCGTGCCCGAAGTACGCAATCAGTCCAATCAGGGTGACGGCAAGAAAGGTGTGCCCATCCCCCAGCCACAGGTACGACGACACCATTCCCGCGACGAAGGAGAAGAAGCGCGCCCTTCCCCACGGCGCCGTGCCCGGCGCCCGGAAGCGCATCAGGAACGCCAGAACGGCCGCCGACAGAACCGCCCAGGCATAGGGCATGCCGTTGGCCACGTCCCCGAAGTAATCGACCCCGGAATGGAAGGCGCCGAGGAGGATCAGCGGAGAGATGACCGCGAGAGCCCTGGGGGACAGCAGCAGCACCGCGACGGCCAGCAGGGCGTACGCCAGCCGGGTGGCGGTCTTGGTCAGCTCGCGGAGCTCGTACACGGAGAGTGCGCGCAAGGCAATGGCGTAGAGCGCCTTGCTGCCCCACCAGTAGCGGGTTTTGAGGGGTCCGCTGTCCGGCTCCCCACCGCCCGCCGCCTCCCACAGAGCATTACAATAGTTACCCAGGAACGTCCGCACCAGCAGGGCGTCTCTCAAGGGAGAGCCCCCTCCCCGAGCACCTGCCATGACCGCGGACGACAGCTCGCAGTACTCGTAGGGTACCTTGAATCCGCGAACGTGCCCTGCGTCCCGTCGCGTCGCGTCGATCTCGGCCTGAAATCTCTGCTTCGCCACCTCGTAGGGGAGCTGGTTGCCGGCATGGTGCAGGAGGAAGAAGAACGCGGTGCCGGCAACCAGTGCCGCGGTGTATATGGAAAGTCGAGTTGCCCTGCTCATAGTCCCTTACCCGTGAAGTCTTCGACAAAACGACGAAGAATTGTCCGCCGCCCGGCTGCCGGCTCCCCGATGCCGGGCTCCCGGGAGCGGCGCGTCCTGGGATCGGCGTGTCCCTTTGGGACACGGGCGTCCCGCCCGTAGCGGACCGAAGGTCCGGGGCCGGAGGCCCGATTGATTGTCCATGCGGGCGTCCCGCCCGCGTCCGTCAGGACGCGCCGATCCCAGGTTCGCAACCGGCGTTTGGTTCCGGCTATGTCGGGTTGGGATTCTTTCTGCACACGACACACATCGGCTCGCCCAGCAGTATACAGCCCGCCAGCCATTCCGTGCCCTACGGGCCGCCGCCGTCCGTCATGGTGCTGGCGGAAGGAACGGGTAGACGCGGCCGCGTCGGAGCCAACGGAAGCCGTCTCCGCTTCGCCGGCGGAGCGGGTAGCACCCGATCGCGGCCCGCGGGTATCCTGCCCCTCGCTACGCCACCGGAGTGCCGCCTTGCTCGCCGACGCCCGCGACCTCAAGGCCGCCGGGGTCGAAACCGAGCACGCCGACGTGACCGTCCCCGACGCCACCTGCGATTTCCGCCCCGCCCCGCGGCGCGGCTTGCGGCGGGCCGGCGGCGTCTCGACAGCCGATACCGTGAGCCGCGGATCCCCCGGAGCGCCGTGCCCCCTGGCGAGCGGAGGCCGCCCTCGGCGCCGGCGGGTGAGCGCGGCGGCCCGCCCGGCGCGCGCGCCATGCCTGCATCAGCGGCCGGGCACCCGTGGCGAGCACGTCCACGAACGCCGCCCGGTTCGCCCACTGCAAGCGCTTCTCCTCCGGCCCCCATGAAGTCCACCGCCTCGCTGCCCTTGACGAAGGCACACACCTGGTCCAGCGTCCGAACCCTTTCGGTCTGAGCGCAACGATCATCCTCCGATGATCCCGGACCCCGCGCTACAGGCTCACTTCTCGTTGGATTCACCCCCCTCACTTCAGGCTCATGTCTCGTTGGACAAGACTCGATATTGACGGGGGGGGGGGAGGGGAGGGAGAATTCCAGCCCGATGAAATCGAGCGTCGACGTAGCGGGAAAGACGCTTCAAGTGGCCACCATCCCCAGGAACAAGCCATGAATCAAGAAGCCGAGCAAACGAGACGAGCGTCTTCGGGTGTACGAGACCATGACGATGGAGGGAAGTCCAGCGCCGTCAAGCGCCCGTGGTCCAAACCGACCGTATCCATCATGCACCGGATCGTTCGTACCGATACGGGAACCAACACCATCAACCTGACTCAACCTGAAAACCAAGTGTATACCGTGACCTCATGATCGTCGGGGAGTGGATCTCGGATCGAAGCTGCCGCAACCGCTGGCGGCACCCTCCTCGTGCGGATGCCCCGTCGTGTCGGTGACGGTCGTCCCGGACGCCGGAGATCGGCATGAACACGACCGGGCGCCGCAAAGTGGAGGGAAAGATCGCACCCGGGTGCGACGTCCTGCGTGCGATCGAACGCGAGTTGGCCGCACACCCGGTGTTCGGCGACCCGCGCGGCATTCTCGACCGGGCGCGAGCCTTCGCCCTGATGGAGCTGGAGGCCGTGTCCCGCGACCGGCCCCTCGTGAAGGAGCTCCGAAGGGAGTTGCGGAAATCGGGGGACCGGCAGCTTGCCGACGACGTCCTCGACGATCCGGTCTTGCTGCGAACCACCGAAGACCTGCTGGACGGTGTCTCCCACAATGACTCATCCACCCCCGACGAGTCCGAGGAGGTGTTCGCCGCCATGCTCGATCACCTGCGCCGCGGAACGTCCGGCCTGCCCGTGGCGGCCGGGTGCAGGCGCCATCTCCTCCCGTGTAGTTCGACGCCGGCAATCGCCATATGGGATCCGGACGCTCCCGATTCCATCGTCAAGAGACGTTTCGAATCCCTGGTCGACGAGGGCTTGTCCTCCAGCTTCCCGGGCCTGGGCCCGATCCTTGGGCGCCCGGAGCCGACCTTCGTCGAGGCCCTTCGGCAAGGATGCGAGCTGCTGGCCCGCCTTCTCCCCGAACTCGCCGCATCGGTGTTCCCTCATGTCCGCCTGATCGGCTTCATCGACGATCGGAGGGCGGTCAGCCTGGGCAGGAACTCCCTGCCTTCGGTGGTGTTCATTACCAGCGTGCCCACGAGGACGCCGTGGGAGGCGGCGGTAGCCCTGCTGCATGAAGCCCTCCACCAGAAGCTGGCGGACTTCGCCACGGCGCGATCGTTCCTCCACGAGGACGATGCGTCGACGATCCGGGTGTTCTGGAACAAGGACGTGGTGCACTTTCCCGCGGAGCGTGCGTACGCCGCCTTCCATGTCTATGTGCATCTCGCGCTGTTCTTTGCCCGTGCCGCACGGATGGAGGAGCCTTTGGCAGATGAGTTCGGAGCGTTTCCGGACGACGGCCTCGACCTGGGAAAGGTACTGGGCCGGGCCGGCTATTTTGGTGAAGAGCTCGCCGTCCACGCGGATCGATGGTGCGTTTCGGACGGCGGGAGGATGTTCGCATGGCTGCGGCGGATGCTGCTCCGCCTCTGCGACGCAGACGCGCTCCAGGCGCATGTGGAACGGCTGCGTGAGGCCGGAAGACGAAGACGGCCGTAGAGGAAGCGTCGAACCTCGCGGTGGCGTTGCCCCGATTCAGTGGACGGTCGCTCCGGCCCGCATCGACGGAGCCGCACTCAACGCGGGTTCGACGAGCTACCGCCCCGGTCCGCCGCTCGCCGAAGGCTCCGGCCAATCCGCGCCTGCATCAGGGTCACCCCGGCCACGTCGCCGGAGTGAAGGGTATTCCGCTGATGAAGTGTCGAAGTGCCGACCCGCTTCGCGGCCCTCCGGGTTGACGTAATCGCACGTTGTGCGCCAGCCGGCTCGTCTTAATCCCTTCTTCATCAGGCCGCACCACCCGCTTTCCGTCCCGATACCCGCCCTCGTAGCGCCTGCCGTCCGGGTACGTCATGATGCCCTGACCGTGGCGCTTTCCGTCCCGATACCCGCCCTCGTAGCGCCTGCCGTCCGGGTACGTCATGATGCCCTG
This sequence comes from Gammaproteobacteria bacterium, assembly GCA_965204915.1. GTDB lineage: Bacteria > Pseudomonadota > Gammaproteobacteria > HK1 > HK1 > HK1. The sequence continues at coordinate 4,239,871 of OZ242023.1, forward strand.
ACCGTGGCGCTTTCCGTCCCGATACCCGCCCTCGTAGCGCCTGCCGTCCGGGTACGTCATGACGCCCTGACCGTGGGGCTTCCCGTCCCGATACCCGCCCTCGTAGCGATAGCCGGCCGGGGACGTCATGACGCCCTGACCGTGGCGCTTTCCGTCCCGATACCCGCCCTCGTAGCGCCTGCCGTCCGGGTACGTCATGACGCCCTGACCGTGCCACTTGTAATCCCGGAAGCCGCCTTCGTAGCGACGCCCATGCGACCACTGCAAGACGCCTTGCCCATTCGGCGCCCCGCCAATCAGCGCCCCCTCATAGTGCCCTCCATCGTCATAAGTTATGGTGCCGTGCGATGGCCAGAATTTGCTTACAACGCCGTACACCACCACCGCACCCACAACTAGACCAGCAAGAACCCGCATCACCGTTTCACACTCCGGGATGATTCATCCTCCGCCGCAGCAAACATGGAACCATCCTCGCAGGCTTCGAGCACGCCAAGCCACCGCCCACGCCCCTTAACGGCCGTGCCCATTAAACGGCGCGCACCCCCCGGGGCGGGACTCTCGTTGACGCGGACGGACAAGGCCGGGGCGGTATCGCTGACGTAACGGCCGGCGCGGTGCCGGCGCTGTTGCGCCCGGGCGGTCTCCAGGGCTTGGTGGCGGTCCACGATGATTCGGCTGACTCGGAACGAGACCAGTGGCCGGGGCGGATCACACGGGGCTGGCCGCTTCCCGAAGCACCTTCCGGTAGTCCCGCGCCCCGGTGAACCACCCCACATAGTTGTACCTCGGCGCCTCGCCCCGCACCACGGAGAGCATGTGCTCGAGGGAATCATGAATCCGGAACAGGCAGGCATCCCCGAACCGGAACCGGCTCGCCGTGACTGCTCGAAGAACCTCCCCGGTTTCCTTGTTTCGGATCCGGAAGCTGCCTCCGACGAAGGGCTTCGGGGACAGGTTGATGCTCAGTCCAACCAGCCGTTCCCGTTTCCGGTCGCGGTCGTCATGCCAGCGGAAGCCCTCGCCACCCGGAAGCTGCTTGCGGAATCGGCCTATGAAGTATCGAATGGGCATTTCGCAGCCGGTGAACTCGGTCATCGCCTCGAACAGCCGCGGCTGGTTGACCAGAAAGAAGAACATGCACGCCAGCGGTTCGGTGTCATACATGACCACCTCCGAGGCGTATACCTTATCAATTATTTTCTTTCCGGTTTGTCCCGAGGTGAAGAACCGGCTCGTCTCCAACATCCGGGGGACGCGCTCCAGAATGGACGCATCGACGAAGCCCCGGAACACGACGCAATGGCGCCGGGCGAATTCCCGTTGCTGCGTGGTCCACTCGTCGTCCCTGACGACGACGGGACCTCGTGTGGTGAGCCGGATCATGGCCGCTTCTCCGCGAACCTTCACCAGCCCGAACGAGGGGTTGCCATCGGGAAGATCCTCAGCGAAATGGATCTGTACGGTGTCCTTCGTCGCCGACGCAGTCTCCGGCGCGTGAAGGTGGCCAATGAGATGGAACCATCCTCGCCGACCGCCCTCCGAGGGGTCAAGCCGGCATCGAGCACGCCGCGCGCGCCAGGCCCGCGCCGCCTCCGAACCCCGCTCAACGAAGGCCGGGACCGGAACCCCGGCGACACACCGCTCACCCGCCGGCATTGAGCACGCCTAGCCCCCGCGCACCTGCACCCAGCCCGGAGCGGGCATCATCCTCCCGTCTCTGCAATCCCCGCAATACGCCGGCCGCCGGCGACGTCCGCCCGCCCGAGCCCATCATCCGGAGACCACCACCATGAACGACGTCGTCCTCGCCGATGCCGGCTTGCCGTCCCGCATCGAGCGCCTGACCGCCGCCCTCTCCACCTCTACGCAAAGGTGCTACCGCAACGGCTGGCGCAAGTGGGAGGCCTTCGCCCTCGACCACGGCGCCACCTTGTTTCCGGCCACCCCGGAAGCGCTCGCCGCCTTCGTCGAGCACCTCGCCGCCGCCGTCCGTCATGGTGCTGGCGGAAGGAACAGTTGGACGCGGCCGCGTCGGAGCCAACGGAAGCCGTCTCCGCTTCGCCGGCGGAGCGGGTAGCACCCGATCGCGGCCCGCGGGTATCCTGCCCCTCGCTACGCCACCGGAGTGCCGCCTTGCTCGCCGACGCCCGCGACCTCAAGGCCGCCGGGGTCGAAACCGAGCACGCCGACGTGACCGTCCCCGACGCCACCTGCGATTTCCGCCCCGCCCCGCGGCGCGGCTTGCGGCGGGCCGGCGGCGTCTCGACGGCCGATACCGTGGGCCGCGGATCCCCCGGAGCGCCGGCGGAGTCCGCATTGCCTTTGCTGCACCGGCTGGCCGTCGTCTACCTGATGCTGCCGGTGGTGGTGTGGCTGGTGGGCTGGTTCGAGTGGTGGCTCGGCCTCCCGGCCGCCGCACTGCTGGTGGGCGCGCTCCGCCGCCCCCTCTCCGGACCTTGGCGGCTGCGCGCGCCGACCCCCGCCGAGGCGGCGATCCTCGCGGTGGTCGCCCTCTGGGTGCTGGCGACCGCCGCCGGCGGCGTGTTCGACCCGTGGAACCTCGACTTCTTCAAGCAGCGGATGACCCTGCTCGATCTGGGCCGCCATCCCTGGCCCACGTACCTGCCCGACCCGCTGGCCGCCTGGCGGCCCGCGCCCGCCGAAGGCCCGCCGGCCACGCCGCCGCTGCTGCGCTACTACCTCGGATGGCACATGGTCCCGGGGCTGGCCGCCCACTGGCTCGGCCCGGCGGCGCTGAGCTGGGCCGTTCCCCTGTGGACCTGGGCCGGGGTCGCCCTCGTCGCGCTGCTGTTCACCCGCGGGCGGCGGGGGCGGGCGCTGGCCATCGCCCTCGCCGTTCTCGTCTTCTTCAGCGGGATGACCTTCGCAGGCCTGCCGGCAATCAAGGGATGGGAGTGGATCGACTGGATTATCGAAAATCGGGACTGGTACACCTTCCTGGTCTACGAGCCAGCGTTCCTGCGGACCTTGTCCCCAACGGCCACCCTGAAGTCGGCGCCCCACCACTTCCTGGCCGCCGGACTGTATGCCCTGCTCTGCCTGCATCTCTGCCGCCAGCCCCGGTTCCTGGCCGTGCTCGGGGTGCTGCTGGCGGCGGCCCCGTTCTGGTCCGCGTTCGTCGCCGTGGGCCTGCTCCCCCTGCTCGCGGCGGTGCTGTGGATGAACGGCGTGCGCCCGTTCCTGCGCTGGCCCAACCTGTGCCTGGCGGGACCGCTGTTCGGGGTGGTGGCGCTGTACCTGACCTCCGGGGCGATGGACCTCCCCCACGGCTGGATGTGGCAGAAGGAGGGATACGACTGGCCGCGGCTGATGCGCCGGCTGCCCTTGTTCTACCTGACCGAGTTCCTGCTGCTGGCGGTGCTGCTGGCGGCGGTCCGCCCGGCGGTGCGCCGGGAGCCCTTCTTCATCGCCGCGGTGGCGGCCCTGCTGCTCCTGCCCCTGTACTGGTACGAACAATCGCACGACATCCTGCTGCGCGGGTCGCTGCCGGCGCTGCTCGTGCTGGGCTGGCTCTGCGCCGGGGCGGTGGCGCGCGGCGGGGGGGCGCTCGTGCGCCGGGGCGGGCTCCGCCGCCGGGCCGCGTTCGCGGGGCTGGTGCTGGTGCTCGGCCTGGGGGCGCTCAACCCGGCGGCGGATCTGGTGTGGTCCCTCCGAGGGTACAGCCCGTACCGGTATGAACACGCCGGGTACACCACCCTGGTGGATCTGCCCCCCAAGTGGCGGCGCCAGATCGTCGTGCGCGACCCGCCGGACCTGCTCCGGCGGCTGCTGCGCGAGCCCGCGCCCTTCCCCGAACGCCGCATCCCCGACGAGCCCGTCATCCAATCGGGCTTCGACGTGTACCTCGACCACGGCACGCTCATCTACGTCAAGGATCGATGCACGCCCGAGGAGGTGGCGAGGTTCATCTTCGTGAGAGTGGCCCCCGTGAGCCCGGAGGATCTGCCGGCGGACCGCCGACGGCAAGGGTTCCGATACGAGCCATTGTACGGCGCTTTCCCCAATCCGGAGAGGTTCGGCGATCGGTGCCTGGCCGGCAGGTCGCTTCCCACGTATCCGGTGGACCACGTCGTCACCGGGCAGCGGGCACGGCGGTGGGAGCGGGGGCGGTGGCTATACCGGGAGCTCTGGCGAGGGGAGGCCGCCCTCGGCGCCGCCCCGCCTCGCCGGACACGGCACCAAACTACCTCCCGCCCGCCGCGGTAGACGCCTTCATTGGAGCACACCCGCCCAAGGGGCGCTATCGAGCCGGTATCGCTGGCGCGCTCAACGGCGGTATCTCGCCGGTAACGCCTCCTCGTCGATACCGCCGCTTGGATGCCACCGCCACCGGGAACCTTCGAGATAAACCGTCGGATTCGTCGATCGACGATTTTCGCATCTACCGCGCCCCGTGCGCACGATGCGGCCGGCACGCGGTCCCGGTCCACGGACCCGGACGCCCCGCCGCTGTCTGCCTGCCGTGCGCCCGCGATCGTCAGCGTGACGTGACGCCATGCGAGGCTCGCTTCACCTGTCCAGAACGGCCTCACCCTTCCAGAGCGGCTCCTCTCCGGAGAAGAACTGGCCGGTCCTGATCCGCTCGACGGCATAGTCCGGAAGGGGGCGGATGGTGACGCATCGTCCATCGTCGAGCCCGTTGCGGAAGACGCCGGGGACGAACTCGAAGTCCAGGTTGTTGAAGGAGGGATTCCCGAGATCGGCGGGATCCGCCGGAATCACGTGCAGGAAGAACCTGGGGATGACGTCCTCTTCGGTACACTGCTCCTTCGTGTAGATCAGTTGGTTGTCCGCGTAGTAGACGTCGAAACGGGAGCGGATGACGGGTTCGGTGTCTTCGATCAGATCGAGTACCCGGGGATCGGCGTACGACGATGCCTGCCCGGATCGGTCGACGAGGCTCGCTTCACCCTTCCATAACGGTTCCTCGTGGGGAAAGAACTGGCCGGTCCTGATCCGCTCGATGGCATAGTCCGGAAGGTGGCGGATGGAGACGCATCGTCCATCGTCGAGCCCACCGCGGAAGTGGCTGTAGGTGAAAACGAAGTCCAGGTTGTTGAAGGAGAAGGATGGATTCCCGAGATCGTCGGGATCCGCCGGGATCACGTGCAGGAAGACGCTGGGGGTGACGTCTTCTTCGGTACACTGCTCCTTCGTGTAGATCAGTCGATTGTCCGCGTAGTAGACGTCGAAACGGGAGCGGATGACGGGTTCGGTGTCTTCGATCGATTCGAGCACCCGGGAATCGGCGTATTCCACCCAAACCCAGGTGGAAAGGTAGGCGCCGGCCGCCAGCAAGGAAGCACGAATCATCCCCTTCATCTTCAAGATGGCCAGGACCAGGCAGGAAAAACAGAGTCCGTGCATCACGAACAGGAACCTGGTGGTTCTGAGAGGGAAGTCGTCATAGACGATGAAGTTCGGCACGTTGACCAGCATCAGGGCCACGATCCAGAGGATGCCCGGAAGCAGGTGGGGCCGGGCTCGATACGCCTCCCAGGCCGAAACCAGCAAGGCCGTGACCAGTGCGCACAGGGCAAGAGCGGTCAGAGCCTCGCCCAATCGAGCAGAGCTTCCGCTCCATCCCAAATCGTGGAAGAGATCGAGGTGTCGAGTCCAGATGTCCGTGAAGCCTCCCGCCACATCACTGCCGGTCCACTTGAATATGTAGATCACCTGGTTCAGGAAGTCGGCAAGGGGATCGATGCCGCCCCAGGCGGCGGTCTTGACCAGCAGGCCGAGGCCGTAGCAGGTCAGAAAGCCGGCCAGGTAGAGCCCGATGCACCGGACCGCCTGCTCGACCCTCTCGCGCACCGCCGCACGCTCGTGCCCGAAGTACGCAATCAGTCCAATCAGGGTGACGGCGAGAAAGGTGTGCCCATCCGCCAGCCACAGGTACGACGACACCATTCCCGTGACGAAGGAGAAGAAGCGCGCCCTTCCCCACGGCGCCGCGCCCGGCGCCCGGAAGCGCATCAGGAACGCCAGAACGGCCGCCGACAGAACCGCCCAGGCATAGGGCATGCCGTTGGCCACGTCCCCGAAGGAATCGACCCCGGAATGGAAGGCGCCCAGGAGGATCAGCGGAGAGATGACCACGAGAGCCCTGGGGGACAGCAGCAGCACCGCGACGGCCAGCAGGGCGTACGCCAGCCGGGTGGCGGTCTTGGTCAGCTCGCTGAGCTCGTACACGGAGAGCGCGCGCAAGGCGATGGCGTAGAGCGCCTTGCTGCCCCACCAGTAGCGGAGTTTGAGGGGTCTGCCGACCGGCTCCCCGCCGCCCAACGCATCCCGCAGAGCACGACAAAAGTCATACGGGTGCACGACGAACACCGGCACCAGCAGGGCGTCCCTGAAGGGAGAGCCTCCCCCCCGGGCACCTGCCATGACCGCGGACGACAGCTCGCAGTACTCGTGGGTATTCTTGAATCCGTGAGAGTACCCTGCATCCCGTTGCGTCGTGTCGAGCTCGGCTTGAAATCTCTGCTTCGCCACCTCGTAGGGGAGCTGGTTGCCGGCATGGTGCAGGAGGAAGAAGAACGCGGTGCCGGCAACCAGTGCCGCAGTGTATGTCGAGAGAGGCCTGAACCAGGCCCTCATGGCTCGGCGTCCTTGCGGAAGACGGCGACGAAGCTCGACCCGATCATGCCCGTCAGGGTACTGGCGACACGCGCCGGCCGCAAACGCCAGCGCCAGGGTGGGAAGATCGCGCACCACTCCGGCACGGCCGCGGACGATGCCTGCCCGGACCGGTCGACGAGGCTCGCTTCACTCATCCAGAACGGCCTCACCCTTCCAGAGCGGCTCCTCGCCGGAGAAGAACTGGCCGGTCCTGATCCGCTCGACGGCATAGTCCGGAAGGGGGCGGATGGTGACGCATCTGCCACCGTCGAGCCCGTTGCGGAAGACGCCGGGGACGAAGTCGAAGTCCAGGTTGTTGAAGTAGGGAGTCTCGAGATCGGCGGGATCCGCCGGGATCACGTGCAGGAAGAACCTGGGGGTGACGTCCTCTTCGGTACACTGCTCCTTCGTGTAGATCAGCCGGTTGTCCGCGTAGTAGACGTCGAAACGGGAGCGGATGACGGGCTCGGTGTCTTCGATCAGGTCGAGTACCCGGGGGTCGGCGTACGACGATGCCTGCCCGGACCGGTCGACGAGGCTCGCTTCACCCTTCCATAACGATCCCTCCTCGCCGATGAAGAACTGGCCGGTCCTGATCCGCTCGATGGCATAGATCGGAAGGGGGAGGATGGAGACGCATCGTCCATCGTCGAGCCAGTTGCGGAAGTAGCTGCGGAAGTAGCTGTAGGTGAAAACGAAGTCCAGGTTGTTGAAGTTGAAGGAGGGATTCTCGAGATCGTCGGGATCCGCCGGGATCGCGTGCAGGAAGAACCTGGTGGTGTCGTCCTCTTCGGTACACTGCTCTTTCGTGTAGATCAGTTGGTTGTCCGCGTAGTAGACGTCGAAACGGGAGCGGATGACAGGTTCGGTGTCTTCGATCAGGTCGAGTACCCGGGGATCGGCGTATTCCACCCATATCCGGGAGGAAAGGTAGACACCGGCCACACCGGCCACCCCGGCCGCCAGCAAGGAGGCACGAATCATCCCCTTCATCTTCATCTTCAGGATGGCCAGGATCAGACCGGAAAAGCAGAGTCCGTGCATCACGAACAGGAACCTGGCGGTTCTGTAGGGGACGTCTTCGGAGACAATGAAGTTCGGCACGTTGACCAGCATCAGGGCCACGATCCAGAGGATGCCCGGAAGCAGGTGGGGCCGGGCTCGATACGCCTCCCAGGCCGAAACCAGCAAGGCCGCGACCAGTGCGCACAGGGCAAGAGCGGTCAGAACCTCGCCCAATCGAACGGAGCTTCCGATCCATACCAGCTCGTGGAAGAAATCGAGGTATAGAAAGAAGTTCGTGGTGTCATGCGCCCACTCATCGTGGGCCCTCTCCAATCTGTAAATCACCTGGTTCAGGAAGGCGGCAAGGGGATCGATGCCGCCCCAGGCGGCGGTCTTGACCAGCAGGCCGAGGCCATGACAGGTCAGAAAGCCGGCCAGGTAGAACCCGATGCACCGGACCGCCTGCTCGACCCTCTCGCGCACCGCCGCACGCTCGTGCCCGAAGTACGCAATCAGTCCAATCAGGGTGACGGCGAGAAACGTGTGTCCATCCGCCAGCCACAGGTACGACGACACCATTCCCGCGACGAAGGAGAAGAAGCGCGCCCTTCCCCACGGCGCCGCGCCCGGCGCCCGGAAGCGCATCAGGAACGCCAGAACGGCCGCCGACAGAACCGCCCAGGCATAGGGCATGCCGTTGGCCACGTCCCCGAAGTAATCGACCCCGGAATGGAAGGCGCCCAGGAGGATCAGCGGAGAGATGACCGCGAGAGCCCTGGGGGACAGCAGCAGCACCGCGACGGCCAGCAGGGCGTACGCCAGCCGGGTGGCGGTCTTGGTCAGCTTGCGGAGCTCGTACACGGAGAGTGCGCGCAAGGCGATGGCATAGAGCGCCTTGCTGCCCCACCAGTAGCGGGTTTTGAGAAGTCCGCTGTGCGGCTCCCTGCCGCCCAACGCCTCCCGCATAGCACGACAATGGTCATACGGGTACACGATGAACACCCGCACCAGCAGGGCGTCTCTGAAGGGAGAGCCTCCCCCCCGGGCACCTGCCATGACCGCGGACGACAGCTCGCAGTACTCCCAGGCTATCTTGAATCCGCGAGCGTGCCCTGCGTCCCATTGTGCCGCCTCGAGCTCGGCTTGAAATCTCTGCTTCGCCACCTCGTAGGGGAGCTGGTTGCCGGCATGGTGCAAGAGGAAGAAAAACGCGGTGCCGGCAACCAGTGCCGCGGTGTATATCGAGAGAGGCCTGAACCAGGCCCTCATGGCTCGGCGTCCTTGACGAGGCTCGCTTCACCCTTCCAGAGCGGCTCCTCGCCGGAGAAGAACTGGCCGGTCCTGATCCGCTCGACGGCATAGTCCGGAAGGGGGCGGATGGTGACGCATCTGCCACCGTCGAGCCCGTTGCGGAAGACGACGGGGATGAAGTCGAAGTCCAGGTTGTTGAAGTTGAAGGAGGGTTTCTCGAAATCGGCGGGATCCGCCGGGATCACGTGCAGGAAGAACCTGGGGGTGACGTCCTCTTCGGTACACTGCTCCTTCGTGTAGATCAGTTGGTTGTCCGCGTAGTAGACGTCGAAACGGGAGCGGATGACGGGCTCGGTGTCCTCGATCAGGTCGAGTACCCGGGGGTCGGCGTACGACGATGCCTGCCCGGACCGGTCGACGAGGCTCGCTTCACCCTTCCATAACGGTTCCTCCTCGCCGATGAAGAACTGGCCGGTCCTGATCCGCTCGATGGCATAGTCCGGAAGGGGGAGGGTGGTGACGCATCGTCCATCGTCGAGCCCGTTGCGGAAGTAGCCGCTGTCGGCGAATTCGGAGTCCAGGTTGTTGAAGGTGGAGGAGGGACTCTCGAGATCGGCGGGATCCGTCGGGATCACGTGCAGGAAGAACTTGGTGGTGACGTCCTCTTCGGTACACTGCTCCTTCGTGTAGATCAGTCGATTGTCCGCGTAGTAGACGTCGAAACGGGAGCGGATGACGGGCTCGGTGTCTTCGATCGATTCGAGCACCCGGGAATCGACGTATTCCACCCGAATCCAGAGGGAAAGGTAGACACCGGCCACACCGGCCACCCCGGCCGCCAGCAAGGAGGCACGAATCATCCCCTTCATCTTCATCTTCAGGATGGCCAGGATCAGGCAGGAAAAGCAGAGTCCGTGCATCACGAACAGGAACCTGGCGGTTCTGTAGGGGAGGTCTTCGGAGACGATGAAGTTCGGCACGTTGACCAGCATCAGGGCCACGATCCAGAGGATGCCCGGAAGCAGGTGGGGCCGGGCTCGATACGCCTCCCAGGCCGAAACCAGCAAGGCCGCGACCAGTGCGCACAGGGCAAGAGCGGTCAGAACCTCGCCCAATCGAACGGAGCTTCCGATCCATACCAGCTCGTGGAAGAAATCGAGGTATCGAAAGAAGTACGTGGTGCCACGCGCCAACTCATCGTGGGTCCCCTCCAATGTGTAAATCACCTGGTTCAGGAAGTCGGCAAGGGGGTCGATGCCGCCCCAGGCGGCGGTCTTGACCAGCAGGCCGAGGCCATGACAGGTCAGAAAGCCGGCCAGGTAGAGCCCGATGCACCGGACCGCCTGCTCGACCCTCTCGCGCACCGCCGCACGCTCGTGCCCGAAGTACGCAATCAATCCAATCAGGGTGACGGCAAGAAAGGTGTGCCCATCCCCCAGCCACAGGTACGACGACACCATTCCCGTGACGAAGGAGAAGAAGCGTGCCCTTCCCCACGGCGCCGCGCCCGGCGCCCGGAAGCGCATCAGGAACGCCAGAACGGCCGCCGACAGAACCGCCCAGGCATAGGGCATGCCGTTGGCCACGTCCCCGAAGTAATCGACCCCGGAATGGAAGGCGCCGAGGAGGATCAGCGGAGAGATGACCGCGAGAGCCTTCGGGGACAGCAGCAGCACCGCGACGGCCAGCAGGGCGTACGCCAGGCGGGTGGCGGTCTTGGTCAGCTCGCGGAGCTCGTACACGGAGAGTGCGCGCAAGGCGATGGCGTAGAGCGCCTTGCTGCCCCACCAGTAGCGGGTTATGAGGGGTCCGCTGTCCGGCTTCCCGCCGCCTGCCGCCTCCCGCAGGGCACCACAATAGCCATGCGGGTGCACGAACACCGGCACCAGCAGGGCGTCTCTGAAGGGAGAGCCTCCCCCCCGAGCACCTGCCATGACCGCGGACGACAGCTCGCAGTACTCGTAGGTTCCCTTGAATCCGCGAGCGTACCCTGCGTCCCATTGTGCCGCGTCGAGCTCGGCTTGAAATCTCTGCTTCGCCACCTCGTAGGGGAGCTGGTTGCCGGCGTGGTGCAAGAGGAAGAAGAACGCGGTGCCGGCAACCAGTGCCGCGGTGTATATCGAGAGAGGCCTGAACCAGGCCCTCATGGCTCGGCGTCCTTGACGAGGCTCGCTTCGCCCTTCCAGAGCGGCTCCTCGCCGGAGAAGAACTGGCCGGTCCTGATCCGCTCGACGGCATAGTCCGGAAGGGGGCGGATGGTGACGCATCTGCCACCGTCGAGCCCGTTGCGGAAGACGCCGGGGACGAAGTCGAAGTCCAGGTTGTTGAAGTTGAAGGAGGGTTTCTCGAAATCGGCGGGATCCGCCGGGATCACGTGCAGGAAGAACCTGGGGGTGACGTCCTCTTCGGTACACTGCTCCTTCGTGTAGATCAGTTGGTTGTCCGCGTAGTAGACGTCGAAACGGGAGCGGATGACGGGCTCGGTATCTTCGATCAGGTCGAGTACCCGGGGGTCGGCGTACGACGATGCCTGCCCGGACCGGTCGACGAGGCTCGCTTCACCCTTCCATAACGATCCCTCCTCGCCGATGAAGAACTGGCCGGTCCTGATCCGCTCGATGGCATAGTCCGGAAGGGGGAGGATGGCGATGCATCGTCCATCGTCGAGCCCGTCGCGGAAGTAGCTGCGGAAGTAGCTGCTGTAGGCGAATTTGGAGTCCAGGTTGTTGAAGGTGGAGGAGGGATTCTCGAGATCGGCGGGATCCGTCGGGATCACGTGCAGGAAGAACGTGGTGGTGACGTCCTCTTCGGTACACTGCTCCTTCGTGTAGAACAGTCGATTGTCCGCGTAGTAGACGTCGAAACGGGAGCGGATGACGGGTTCGGTGTCTTCGATCAGATCGAGTACCCGGGGATCGACGTATTCCACCCGAATCCAGAGGGAAAGGCAGACACCGGCCACACCGGCCACCCCGGCCGCCAGCAAGGAGGCACGAATCATCCCCTTCATCTTCATCTTCAGGATGGCCAGGATCAGGCAGGAAAAGCAGAGTCCGTGCATCACGAACAGGAACCTGGCGGTTCTGTAGGGGAGGTCTTCGGAGACGATGAAGTTCGGCACGTTGATCAGCATCAGGGCCACGATCCAGAAGATGCCAGGAAGCAGGTGAGGCCGGGCTCGATACGCCTCCCAGGCCGAAACCAGCAAGGCCGCGACCAGTGCGAACAGGGCAAGAGCGGTCAGAGCCTCGCCCAATCGAACGGAGCTTCCGATCCATACCAGCTCGTGGAAGAGATCGAGGTATCGAGAGAAGTTCGTGGTGCCATGCGCCCACTCATCGAGGGCCCTCTCCAATCTGGAAATCACCTGGTTCAGGAAGGCGGCAAGGGGATCGATGCCGCCCCAGGCGGCGGTCTTGACCAGCAGGCCGAGGCCATGGCAGGTCAGAAAGCCGGCCAGGTAGAGCCCGATGCACCGGACCGCCTGCTCGACCCTCTCGCGCACCGCCGCACGCTCGTGCCCGAAGTACGCAATCAGTCCAATCAGGGTGACGGCGAGAAACGTGTGTCCATCCGCCAGCCACAGGTACGACGACACCATTCCCGTGACGAAGGAGAAGAAGCGCGCCCTTCCCCACGGCGCCGCGCCCGGCGCCCGGAAGCGCATCAGGAACGCCAGAACGGCCGCCGACAGAACCGCCCAGGCATAGGGCATGCCGTTGGCCACGTCCCCGAAGGAATCGACCCCGGAATGGAAGGCGCCCAGGAGGATCAGCGGAGAGATGACCGCGAGAGCCTTCGGGGACAGCAGCAGCACCGCGACGGCCAGCAGGGCGTACGCCAGCCGGGTGGCGGTCTTGGTCAGCTCGCGGAGCTCGTACACGGAGAGTGCGCGCAAGGCGATGGCGTAGAGCGCCTTGCTGCCCCACCAGTAGCGGGTTTTGAGAAGTCCGCTGTGCGGCTCCCTGCCGCCCGACCCCTCCCGCAGAGCACGACAATAGCCATACGACGGGTACACGATGAACACCCGCACCAGCAGGGCGTCTTTCAAGGGGGAGCCTCCCCCCCGAGCACCTGCCATGACCGCGGACGACATCTCGCAGTACTCGTAGGCTATCTTGAATCCGCGAGCGTGCCCTGCGTCCCATCGTGCCGCCTCGATCTCGGCTTGAAATCTCTGCTTCGCCACCTCGTAGGGGAGCTGGTTGCCGGCATGGTGCAAGAGGAAGAAGAACGCGGTGCCGGCAACCAGTGCCGCGGTGTATATCGAGAGAGGCCTGAACCAGGCCCTCATGGCTCGGCGTCCTTGCGGAAGACGGCGGCGAAGCTCGACCCGATCATGCCCGTCAAGGTACTGGCGACACGCGCCGGCCGCAAACGCCAGCGCCAGGGTGGGAAGATCGCGCACCACTCCGGCACGGCCGGAGACGATGCCTGCCCGGATCGGTCGACGAGGCTCGCTTCACTCATCCAGAACGGCCTCACCCTTCCAGAGCGGCTCCTCGCCGGAGAAGAACTGGCCGGTCCTGATCCGCTCGACGGCATAGTCCGGAAGAGGGCGGATGGTGACGCATCTGCCACCGTCGAGCCCGTTGCGGAAGACGACGGGGATGAAGTCGAAGTCCAGGTTGTTGAAGGAGGGATTTTCGAGATCGGCGGGCTCCTTCGGGATCACGTGCAGGAAGAACCTGGGGGTGACGTCCTCTTCGGTACACTGCTCCTTCGTGTAGATTAGCCGGTTGTCCGCGTAGTAGACGTCGAAACGGGAGCGGATGACGGGTTGGGTGTCCTCGATCAGGTCGAGTACCCGGGGGTCGGCGTACGACGACGCCTGCCCGGACCGGTCGGCGAGGCTCGCTTCACCCTTCCATAACGATCCCTCCTCGCCGATGAAGAACTGGCCGGTCCTGATCCGCTCGATGGCATAGTTCGGAAGGGGGAGGATGGTGACGCATCGTCCATCGTCGAGCCCATAGTGGGAGTAGCTGCGGAAGAAGAAGAAGTCCAGGTTGTTGAAGGAGAAGGATGGATTCCCGAGATCGTCGGGCTCCGTCGGGATCACGTGCAGGAAGAACTTGGTGGTGACGTCCTCTTCGGTACACTGCTCCTTCGTGTAGATCAGTCGATTGTCCGCGTAGTAGACGTCGAAACGGGAGTGGATGACGGGCTCGGTGTCTTCGATCAATTCGAGCACCCGGGAATCGGCGTATTCCACCCATATCCGGGAGGAAAGGTAGACACCGGCCACACCGGCCACCCCGGCCGCCAGCAAGGAGGCACGAATCATCCCCTTCATCTTCATCTTCAGGATGGCCAGGATCAGACCGGAAAAGCAGAGTCCGTGCATCACGAACAGGAACCTGGCGGTTCTGTAGGGGAGGTCTTCGGCGACGATGAAGTTCGGCACGTTGACCAGCATCAGGGTCACGATCCAGAGGATGCCCGGAAGCAGGTGGGGCCGGGCTCGATACGCCTCCCAGGCCGAAACCAGCAAGGCCGCGACCAGTGCGCACAGGGCAAGAGCGGTCAGAACCTCGCCTGATCGAACGGAGCTTCCACTCCATCCCAACACGTGGAAGAACTCGAGGTATCGAGAGACGTCCGTGGTGCCATCCGCCCACTCATAGTGGGTCCTCTCCAATCTGGAAATCACCCGGTTCAAGGAGTCGGCAAGGGGATCGATGCCACCCCAGGCGGCGGTCTTGACCAGCAGGCCGAGGCCGTAGCAGGCCAGAAAGCCGGCCAGGTAGAGCCCGATGCACCGGACCGCCTGCTCGACCCTCTCGCGCACCGCCGCACGCTCGTGCCCGAAGTACGCAATCAGTCCAATCAGGGTGACGGCGAGAAACGTGTGTCCATCCGCCAGCCACAGGTACGACGACACCATTCCCGTGACGAAGGAGAAGAAGCGCGCCCTTCCCCACGGCGCCGCGCCCGGCGCCCGGAAGCGCATCAGGAACGCCAGAACGGCCGCCGACAGAACCGCCCAGGCATAGGGCATGCCGTTGGCCACGTCCCCGAAGGAATCGATCCCGGAATGGAAGGCGCCGAGGAAGATCAGCGGAGAGATGACCGCGAGAGCCTTCGGGGACAGCAGCAGCACCGCGACGGCCAGCAGGGCGTACGCCAGCCGGGTGGCGGTCTTGGTCAGCTCGCGGAGCTCGTACACGGAGAGTGCGCGCAAGGCGATGGCGTAGAGCGCCTTGCTGCCCCACCAGTAGCGGAGTTTGAGGAGTATGCTGTCCGGCTCCCCGCCGCCCAACGCCTCCCGCAGATCACGACAATAGTCATACGGGTGTATGAAGAACACCCGCACCAGCAGGACGTCTCTGAAGGGAGAGCCTCCCCCCCGAGCACCTTCCATGACCGCGGACGACAGCTCGCAGTACTCCCAGGTTCCCTTGAATCCGCGAGCGTACCCTGCGTCCCATTGTGCCGCCTCGAGCTCGGCTTGAAATCTCTGCTTCGCCAGGTCGTAGGGGATCTGGTTGCCGGCGTGGTGCAAGAGGAAGAAGAACGCGGTGCCGGCAACCAGTGCCGCGGTGTATATCGAGAGAGGCCTGAACCAGGCCCTCACGGCTCGGCGTCCTTGACGAGGCTCGCTTCACCCTTCCAGAGCGGCTCCTCGCCGGAGAAGAACTGGCCGGTCCTGATTCGCTCGATGGCATAGTCCGGCAGGGAGCGGATGGAGACGCATCGTCCATCGTCGAGCCCATTGCGGAAGACGCCGGGGATGAAGTCGAAGTCCCGGTTGTTGAAGGAGGGTTTCTCGAGATCGGCGGGATCCGCCGGGATCACGTGCAGGAAGAACCTGGGGGTGACGTCCTCTTCGGTACACTGCTCCTTCGTGTAGATCAGCCGGTTGTCCGCGTAGTAGACGTCGAAACGGGAGCGGATGACGGGTTCGGTGTCTTCGATCAGATCGAGTACCCGGGGATCTTCGTAAGGCGACCCCTGCCCGGACCGGTTGACGAGACTCGCTTCGCCCTTCCAGATCGACTCACCGGAGGGGGTGAACTGGCCGGTCCTGAATCGCTCGATGGCATAGCCCGGAAGGGGGTGGATGGTGACGCATCGTCCATCGTCGAGCCTGTTGCGGAAGACGCTGGGGACGAACAAGATGCCCAAGTTGTTGAAGGAGGTGAAGGAGGGATTCTCGAAATCGGCGGGATCCGCCGGGATCACGTGCAGGAAGAACTTGGGAGTGACGTCTTCTTCGGTACACTGCTCTTTCGTGTAGATCAATCGAGTGTCCGCGTAGTAGACGTCGAAACGGGAGCGGATGACGGGCTCGGTGTCTTCGATCGATTCGAGTATCCGGGGGTCGGCGTATTCCACCCATATCCGGGAGGAGAGGTAGACACCCGCCACCCCGGCCGCCAGCAAGGAGGCACGAATCATCCCCTTCGTCTTCATCTTCATCTTCAGGATGGCCAGGATCAGGCAGGAAAAGCAGAGTCCGTGCATCACGAACAGGAACCTGGCGGTTCTGTAGGGGATGTCTTCGGAGACGATGAAGTTCGGCACGTTGACCAGCATCAGGGCCACGATCCAGAGGACGCCCGGAAGCAGGCGAGGCCGGGCTCGATACGCCTCCCAGACCGAAATCGGCAAGGCCGCGACCAGTGCAAACAGGGCAAGAGGGGTCAGAACCCCGCCCGCAAGAGCGACCAGGATCCCGCCCGATCGAACGGAGCTTCCGCTCCATCCCAGCTCGTGGAAGGATTCGAGGTATCGAGAGAAGTCCGTGGCGCCACTCGCCAAATCACTGTTGGTCCACTTGAATACGAGAATCACCTGGTTCAGGAAGTCGGCAAGGGGATCGATGCCGCCCCAGGCGGCGGTCTTGACCAGCAGGCCGAGGCCATAGCAGATCAGAAAGCCGGCCAGGTAGAGCCCGATGCACCGGACCGCCTGCTCGACCCTCTCGCGCACCGCCGCACGCTCGTGCCCGAAGTACGCAATCAATCCAATCAGGGTGACGGCTAGAAAGGTGTGCCCATCCCCCAGCCACAGGTACGACGACACCATTCCCGCGACGAAGGAGAAGAAGCGCGCCCTTCCCCACGGCGCCGCGCCCGGCGCCCGGAAGCGCATCAGGAACGCCAGAACGGCCGCCGACAGAACCGCCCAGGCATAGGGCATGCCGTTGGCCACGTCCCCGAAGTAATCGACCCCGGAATGGAAGGCGCCGAGGAGGATCAGCGGAGAGATGACCGCGAGAGCCTTCGGGGACAGCAGCAGCGCCGCGACGGCCAGCAGGGCGTACGCCAGCCGGGTGGCGGTCTTGGTCAGCTCGCGAAGCTCGTACACGGAGAGTGCGCGCAAGGCGATGGCGTAGAGCGCCTTGCTGCCCCACCAGTAGCGGGTGATGAGGGGTCTGCTGTCCGGCTCCCCGCCGCCCGCCGCCTCCCACAGGGCATCACAATAGCCATGCGGGTGCACGAACACCGGCACCAGCAGGGCGTCTCTGAAGGGAGAGATCCCGCCCCCTCGCGCACCTGCCATGACCGCGGACGACAGCTCGCAGTACTCGTAGGTCGTCTTGAATCCGCGAGCGTACCCTGCGTCCCGTTGCGCCGCGTCGAACTCGGCTTGAAATCTCTGCTTCGCCACCTCGTAGGGGAGCTGGTTGCCGGCATGGTGCAAGAGGAAGAAGAACGCGGTGCCGGCAGCCATTGCCACGGTGTATATCGAGAGAGGCCTGAACCAGGCCCTCATGGGTCGGCGTCCTTGCGGAAGACGGCGACGAAGCTCGACCCGATCATGCCCACCAGGGGACCGTCGACACGCGCCAGCCGCAAGCGCCAGGGAGGGAAGATCGCGAACCACTCGTCGAGCACGAGTCCCGCGGACCCCGCCGCCGACCGCACCTGCGGCGGCGCATGGAGGATCAGGTCGTATGAAGCGGAACCGCGCAACCGGTTGAGGATGAGCAACGCGGTGGAGGCCATCCGGTGGACCAGCGCCGCACGGTTGGACCAGACGATCACCAGGCGCCCGCCTGGCCGCAGCACCCGCGCCACTTCATTCAGCATGCGGCCGACGGCCTCGGCGTCGTACTGCTGCGCGAACTCGACGTTCACCACCAGATCCGCGACGCCGTCCGCCAGAGGCAAGTCGAATGCATCGCCACGGACCGCGCCCAGCCCGTTCCGCCCTGCTTGCCGGCAGGCGGCGGCGTTGAAGTCCACGCCGACGACCCGACGCCCGGCCCGGACCAGGGGCAGGGTTATCAACCCCGCGCCGCAGCCGAGGTCCACCACCATCCCCGATCCGGCGCCGACCGCGTCCAGCACCAGCTCCCGTTCCCGCAGGAAAAAAGTCTCGGAAAGGTAGCCGGACGCCCTGGGACTGGCGCCGCCGAAGGCTTCGCGCAGCTCGTCGTAGATCTTGTCCGCCCTGGTGTCCGCTCGGGTCATGGCCGTTGCCACGCGAACCATCGTCTTGCACCGCGGGAGAACCGGCGCGCAAGATGGTCATCCCGCGGTCTCGATGGTCTCATTCGAAGTGTCCCCCCGGCGCCATGCACCGGCCGCCGCAGAAGGTGCAGGGGCTCAGTGGTCCGCAAGGTAACGGCACAGCCCGGGGCCGACCCGATCGGTGACCGGATTGGGCAAGGCACGCCGGAGCTTCTGTGCCGCCCCGTAGCGGCGATGGTTGCGGGTCCCCCAGCACACGGACGTTGAATGCACGGTCCTTCATTTCCCGCGCAAGCTCCTGTGCTTCGGCGGCGTTCAGGTCGGTGTAGCTGAGACCGGGCAGACAGGCGAACACCGGCGCGGTCCAGCGCCTCGCTTTCGTTACCACTGTAGTCGTACTCCAGGTCGATGGAGAGTACGGCGATCTTGTGGGGCGAGCGCCGGCTTTCGACGGCATGCGCCTTTGCATCAAACGTTTTCGTCGCCACCAGCTCCTGGGGCCTCCTCCCCGTGCCGTGCCAACTCATGCTTGAGGATGGACACTTCCTGCACCAGATTCTTGATCTTGTCGGAGAATTCGCTGATCTTCACGGAAAGCTGGAGGATCAGCAGCGCACACATGAAGATGCCGAGAAAGAGCACCACCGTCACAACGTCCCCGATGTCGGCCCACTTTGCGAAGACGGCCACCGGCGCAAGCCACCACTGGTAGGTCATGAACACCAGCGTCAGCACGATCCACAACACCGCGTAGCGTTCCTGCAGGTGGTTTCTGCGGATCAGCTCGAGCACGAACGCCAGGATCGCGAACCCGAAGAGGAAAGAAAAAACGGCGTGCGCAACCGGAATCCCCTCGGCCATTCAACCCTCGCTCCTCTCCGTCCTGCGAAGGCTTGCAACGAACGTCGAAAGCACCACCTTGAACACGTACCAAAGCGGCGCCAGGCCCCGATGCAGTTGTCCGCCGGCAGGGTTGTGGTACATGTAGACCGGCGCCTCCCGCAGCCGGAAGCCGTTGCGGAGCAGGGTCAACACCACGTCCGCGTCGGGGAAGTCGTAGGGGTAGCTGTCCTTGCTCACGAACCGCAGGCACTTCCGGTTCATGCCCACGTACCCGGACGTCGGATCCGTGATGGATGCGCCGGCCATGATGCGCAGCAGCAGGCGGAACAGGTGAATGCCGATCCTGCGGACCGGGGTGCCCTTGTACAGCTCCCCCACCGGCGCAAAGGGCTGCGGATCGGCCGGGAGGAACCGGGAGCCGATGACGATGTCGATGTCGTGCTCCCGAAGCTGCCGCAGAATCATCGGCAGGAAGCGCGGATCGTGCTGCCCGTCGCCGTCGAGCTGCATCAGGTGTTCATAGCCGCCGGCAAGCGCATACTTGTAACCCGTCTGCAAGGCGGCGCCGTAGCCGAGGTTCTCGAACAACCTGATCGCCGCCACCCCGTGCCGGTCGAGGATGTCCGGGGAGAGGTCGGTGGAGGCGTCGTCGATGACGATCAGATCGTATCCTTCCCGGCGAACCACCTGCAGCAACGGTCCCAGCATGCGTTCGAGATGCGGCGCCTCGTTGTGCACGGGAACGATCACGAGAACGGCGGACGCCTTCATGGCCGGCGATGCCTCATTCCGTCAAGAACTTCGATGACCCGGGAACCTCGATGATTATGTTACGGGTCCCTCGACCAGGCTCGGCTTGGCGGCTCAGGGCCATGGCTGCGGCGCCTGCCCACGCGATCTCCACCCCATGGACCTGCCCTTTTCCCGGCGGGGGGTCGCCGACGGAGAACGGGCGCGGTCACGAGCGCAGGGATTTTACCGGGATCGGCCCCGTCATGACACCGGCCACGACGGCGACCACGAAGAATACCCCGGTCGCCATCCAGGTGGCGAAGCGGATCGTCAAAGCGGCCAGAGCGGCAGCGGCGGCGGGTGCGCCGAGCCAGGCGAGGATGCCGGTGAAGCCCGCCTCCATCAGCCCGAACCCGCCGATGGACTGGATCGGAAGCGCCGTGAGCAGGCTGCCGCCGGCCGCGGCGAAGAGAAGATCGGCCAGGGCGACGTCCAGGCCGACCGCCCGGCACAGGAGCCACTGGCCGGCGAAGACCGTCGTCCACAACAGCGCCGTGGGCAGCAGGCATAGCCGGATGCATCGAGTACTCGCCGCTCGCCTCTTGAACGCACTCGGCGGGGGACCTTTGTGCGACACCGCCTCCCGGCAACATGGCGTGCAGGACGCCCGGCAGGGCAAGGCCGGCGATTGCGCACAGTCTCCTTCGGTATGTCACGGTCAGACCTCCCCGCCGCCCGCCGCCTCGCGTAGCGAACGACAAGATCCGTCCGGGTGCACGAACACCCGCACCAGCAGGGCGTCTTTAACGTCCCTCCCTCCCCCTCCCCCCCGAGCACCAGCCATGACCGCGGACGACAGCTCGCAGTACTCGTGGGTCGTCTTGAATCTGTGAGAGTACCCTGCGTCCCGTTGCGCCGCGTCGAGCTCGACTTGAAATCTCTACTTCGCCACCTCGAAAGGGAGCTGGTTGCCGACATGGTGCAAGAGGAAGAAGAACGCGATGCCGGCGACCATTGCCGCGGTGTATATCGAAAGAGGTTTGAACAGGATCTTCATGATTCGGCGTCCTTGCGGAAGACGGCGACGAAGCTCGACCCGATCATGCCCACCATCGTCTTGCACCGCGGGAGAGCCGGCGCGCAAGATGATCGTCCCGCGGTCTCGATGGTCTCACTCGAAGTGCCCCCGGCGCCATGCACCGGCCGCCGCGGAGGGGTGCAGGGGCTCAGTAGTCCGCAAGGTAACGGCACAGCCTGGGGCCGACCCGATCGGTGGCCGGATTGGGCAAGGCACGCCAGAGCTTCTGGGCCGCCCCGTAGCGGCGATACAGGCCGGTCGATTTGTCGGAGAGCCATGACACGGGGACGGGAGTGGCGCCATAGTACCGCTTGAATGTGTAGGCGCCGCTGCCCGTCCGGGACCGGCCGAAATCGACGACGTCCGCTCCATCGTTCAAGGCTTGCTCCACCATCGCCCAAAAGAGAAGGTGGCCGGGACCGTCGGCGCGTCGACGGCCTCCCGACCAGGGCACCCAGGCGAGAGGGCCGTCGCGGAACCAGAGCAGGCTTGCCAGCGGACGGCCGTCGGCGCGATTGCGAACCACCAGGATCCGGGCCCCCATCTCCTCGACGAGCGCCTCGAACAAGGATGCCGGCGGCATCGGCGCTCCATGCCGAACCAACGCCAGGTGCAGCATGGCGCGGAATGCCTCGAACGCATCCGAACCGGTCTCTTCCGAGGCGGCGAAGTCGGCTTTGCGAGCACGCCGAACCATCCGGCGCACCAACCTGTTGAGACTCCGTTTCCAGACCAGCTCGCGATCATGATCGAACGCAGCCAGATCGATCCTCAACACCGCCGAAGCGCCGGCCGGCAAATCGGTCTCCGGTTGCGGGTCCCCCAGCACACGGATGTTGAATGCACGGTCCTTCACTTCCCGCGCAAGCTCCTGCGCTTCGGCGGCGTTCAGGTCGGTGTAGCTGAGACCGGGCAGATAGGCGAACACCGGCGACCCGAGGAGTGAGGGCACCATCGCGAACCGGCCGTCCTGCCGCCACCGGTACACGCTGCAGAAGACCGACCGCCAGGCGGCCACGAAATCCGGACTGTGCCTGACGGACAAGGGGCCGGCGACGGTCACCGATTCTTCCCGGCCAGCAGTTCGTGACACTGCGTCATCGTGGTCCAACGGCAGCCTTGATGCCCGCCTTGAGGTACTCCGCCGTGTCGCCGGAGTGCCTGTGGTCGTAGCAATGGATGCGAAGGCTTGCAACGAACGTCGAAAGCACCACCTTGAACACGTGACCCGGGAGCCTCGATGATTATGTTCCGGGTCCCTCGACCAGGCTCGGCTTGGCGGCTCAGGGCCATGGCTGCGGCGCCTGCCCACGCGATCTCCACCCCGTGGACCTGTCCTTTTCCCGGCGGGGGGTCGCCGACGGAGAACGGGCGCGGTCACGAGCGCGGGGATTTTACCGGGGCCGGCCCCGTCATGACACCGGCCACGACCGCGACCACGAAGAATACCCCGGTCGCAATCCAGGTGGCGAAGCGGATCGTCAAAGCGGCCAGAGCGGCGGCGGCGGCGGGTGCGCCGAGCCAGGCGAGGATGCCGGTGAAGCCCGCCTCCATCAGCCCGAACCCGCCGATGGACTGGATCGGAAGCGCCGTGAGCAGGCTGCCGCCGGCCGCGGCGAAGAGAAGATCGGCCAGGGCGACGTCCAGGCCGACCGCCCGGCACAGGAGCCATTGGCCGGCGAAGACCGTCGTCCACAACAGCGCCGTGGGCAGCAGGCATAGCCGCATGACGCGCCGGTGGCGGTCGTCTTCCAGCCAGCGGCGTCCCTGCCGCAGATGGCGCAGCAAGCGCCTCCGCCAACCCCGGGGACCGCCGCTCCCCATGACCACCTTGGCCGCAAGGCGCAGCCAGACGTGCAGGATCAGGGCCCCGGTCAACGCCAGCAGGCAGGTGGCGACCGCCAGGATCATCGGCAGCAGCCCCTCATCCCGGCCCAGGCCGAGAACCGCCGGCAAGGCCAGCAGCAGGAAGGCGGCGATGACCGCCACGTCGAGCAGGCGCTGCACCAAGGCGCAGGCCACCGCGGTGGCGGTGTTCCATCCATAGGCGCGGCGCATGACGACCATCCACGCCACCTCGCCCAAACGCATCGGCAGTGCAATCAGCCAGACCGAGTGCCAGGCGGTGACGTTCATGGCCGTGGTGAACCCGCCGTGGCGGCGGGCGATCATATGGGTGCGAACGGCGCCGAACAGGTTCTCCCCCAGCAACAACGCCACTCCCGCCACGACAAGAGGCCAGGACACCCGATCCGCGGCGGCGGCCAGGGATGCGGTGTCGAGCTGTGCGGCGACGACGCCGAACAGCACCAGACTGATGATCCCGGCGACGGTCCAGGTCAGGGGCTTGGCACGGCTCATCAATCGCATCGGCTCGTCATTGGCGTCGAGGCGAATCGACGTCTCCCGAAGCGGTTTGCGCTTCACGCCGTGGGGGCTCGCCTCCCGGCCCATCCGAGCCATTGCGCAGGGGCGGTGACCTGCCGGGATCCCGAGTCACCCCCGCGCCCGCTCGCCCCTCGGGTCGTAGAGCGGGCCGAGCGACGCCTTCGCGGGGATCCGCTCGCACTCGACGACGATCTCCCACGTCCCGCTCGACACCCACCCGCGGCTCACCCCCTCCTCGTGCCTGGCGTAGCCGAGCCCGACCGCGCCGCCCAGGGTGTGTCCGTAGCTGCCGGAGGTGAGGTAGCCCACCGTCTCGCCGTCGCGCAGCACCGGCTCGTGCCCGAACAGCAGCGGCTGCGGGTCGGCCAGCAGGAACTGGAGGAGACGTTTGGGCAGCGGCCGGTTCGTATCGATCTGGCGGGCGATTGCCTCGCGCCCGATGAACGGCGCCGGCTTGTCCATCCGGCACACCCAGCGCATCCCGGCCTCCACCGGGGTGTCCACGTCCGCCACGTCGTGCCCGAAGTGGACGAACTTCTTCTCGATCCGGCCGGAATCGAGCGCGTGCATCCCGGCCAGCTTCAGGCCGTGCGCCTCGCCCGCCGCCATGATCCGGTCGAACGCATGCCGCGCCTGATCCGCGGGAACGTACAGCTCCCAGCCGAGCTCGCCGACGTAGGAGACCCGCGCCGCGCGGCCGACGGCGCAGCCGATCTCCACGTCCCGGACCGCGCCGAAGGGGAATGCGCCGGTGGAGAGGTCCGCCCCGGTCACCTCGCCGACGACCGCGCGGCTCCTCGGCCCCATCACCCCGAACACCGCCCACTGCGCGGTGACGTCCACCACCACCGCGCGCGCGTCGCCGTCGATGTGGCGATCGAGCCATGCCAGATCGCGCCGCGTCGCCCCGGCCCCGCTCACCACCAGGAACTCGTCCTCCGCGAGCCGGGTCACGGTCAGCTCCGCCTCGATCCCCCCGCGCTCGTTCAGCCAGTGCGTGTACACCAGCCGTCCGGGCTCGACGTCGACGTCGTTGCTGCAAATGCGTTGCAGCGCCCGGCAGGCGTCGCGGCCCTTGACGAGGTACTTCGAGAAGCTGGACTGGTCGAACAGGGCCACCCCCTCGCGCGCCGCGCGGTGCTCGGCGGCGGAGTGTTCGAACCAGTTCTGGCGGCCGAAGGAGTACTCGTAGCGGGGCTCGACCCCCTCGGGGGCGAACCAGTTGGGCCGCTCCCAGCCCGCCGCCTCCCCGAAGCAGGCCCCGCGCGCCGCAAGGCGTTCGTGCACCGGGGAGTGCCGCACGTCGCGCGCGCTCGTGTACTGGCGGTAGGGGTAGTGGCGGTCGTAGAGCAGCCCCAGGGTCTCCGACACCCGGTCCTCGATGTACGCCTGCGCGCCCTGGAAGACGAAGGTGCGGCGCAGGTCGTTGCCGGTGAGGTCCAGCGGCGGATGGCCCTTGTCCATCCACTCCGCGCAGACCTTGCCGATGCCGCCGGAGGTGACGATGCCCACGGAGTTCAGCCCACAGGCGACGTAGAAGCCCCCGAGCTCCGGGGATTCGCCCACGTGGAACTGGTCGTCGTGGGTGAAGCTCTCCGGGCCGCAGAAGAAGCTGCGCCAGCCGACCTCCCGCAGCAGGGGCACCCGCTCCATGGCGTCGGCGAGGACGGGCATGAGCTGCTCTTCCATATGGCCGGGGAGCTCGTCGAAGCAGAAGTCCTCGGGGATCGCGTCGAGGCGGATCGGGCGCGCGGCCGGCTCGAATCCGCCCACGAGCAGGCTGCCGGCGTCCTCGCGGTAGTACGCGCACTTGTCCTGGTCGCGCAGCACCGGCAGATCGGGCGGCAGGTCCGGGAGCTTCTCGGTATGGGCGTAGTAGTGCTCGCAGGCGTGCAGCGGGATGGTCACCCCGGCCATGCGTCCCAGATGGCGCGACCACAGGCCGGCCGCGCATACCACGAACTCGCAGGCGATGAACCCGCGCGCGCCGTCGCCGGCTTCCGTCTCCACCCCCGCCACCTTGCCGTTCGCGCTACGGATGCCGGTGACCTTCACGTTCTCGAGGCAGCGCGCCCCGCGCCCGCGGGCGCCCTTCACGTAGGCGTTCACCACGTCCACGGGGCTGGCCATCCCGTCGTGCGCGAGCCACGTGCCGCCGAGGAGGTCGTCGGTGCGCACCAGCGGATGGAAGTGCCCGACCTCCTCGGCCGTGATCACCTCCATGCGCCCGAGCCCGAATGCGTTGTACGAATCCGCCAGCCGCCTGAGCTCCGCGAAGCGGTCCGGGCCGTGCGCGATGCTGACGCTGCCGACCTCCCGGAACCCGGTGGACTGGCCGGTCTCCGCTTCGAGCTCGGGCAGGAGGCCGCGGGTGTAGGTGCACAGCTCGGCGTGGGTGTCGCTGGCCCGCGCGGTGCCGATGAGCCCCGCCGCGTGCCAGCTCGTGCCGGAGGCGAACTGCCGGCGCTCCAGAAGCACGACGTCGGACCATCCGAGCTTCGCCAGGTGGTAGGCGACGCTGGTGCCGGTGACCCCGCCTCCGATGACCACTGCGCTCGCGCGTTCAGGCAACGTCCGGCTCATGACGGGCTCCCTCCGGTGATCGCCGCCCCGAGCGTGACCCGGCTACGCCACGTCCCCCGGACGCGAGCAACCGATCGTCTTCTCGAACACGGCCGTGCGGGACATGCGGGCCGGTCCCTTCCGTCCGGCGGATTACCATGTTCCGGCCCCTGGTGTCCACGTCCGGGCCCTCGCTCCGGGGAATGGTGTAGCGGTCGCGACGCCACAACCCCGGGAGTCTGCGCCGTAGAAGACGATTCTCCATGAGACGATTCTCTGGGCGGTTTCACCCGAACCCCCGGCCGGTCGGCCACTCTCGCCCTCATCGGTACGGCGCGGTATCGTTCACCGCTTCGTATCGGCGCGGGAGAAACCTGCACATGAAGGCAGTGGTCGCAGACGCGCAGGACAGCTTCTCGGTGGTGGACGTGGACCTCGCGCCGCCGAAGGTGGGCGAGGTGCTGGTACGGATGGCGGCGACCGGGGTATGCCACTCCGACCTGTCCATCGTCAACGGCACGATCCCGAGCCCGTTCCCCACCGTGCTCGGGCACGAGGGCGCCGGGATCGTCGAGGAGGTCGGGGAGGGGGTCACCAACGTCTCGCCGGGCGACCACGTCATCCTCTCCTTCATCCCCCACTGCGGCGAGTGCTTCCACTGCGTGCGCGACGAGCCCTACCTGTGCAGCGTCGCGAAGCAGGACGGCAACCTGCTCGACGGCACCACCCGCGTGAGCCGCAACGGCGAGCCGGTGTTCGTGATGTCCTTCCTCGGCAACATGGCCGAGTACGCGGTGGCGCCCTCGATCAGCGTGGTCCCGATGGCGAAGGACGTGCCGTTCCAGGCCGCCGCCCTCATCGGCTGCGGGGTCACCACCGGGGTCGGGGCCGCGATCAAGACCGCAGCGGTGCGCCCCGGCTCGACGGTGGCGGTTTGGGGCTGCGGGGGGGTGGGGCTCTCGGTGGTCCAGGGGGCCCGCATCGCGGGCGCTTCGCGCATCGTCGCGGTGGACCTGAGCGCGGAGAAGATGGAGATGGCCGGACGGTTCGGGGCCACCGACACCGTGACCCCCGGCGGCGATGCGGTGCGGGAGATTTTCGAGATGACCGGCCGGATCGGGGTCGATTACGCCTTCGAGGCCATCGGCAACCCCCGGACCATCGAGCAGTGCATCAAGGTGGTGCGCCGCGGGGGGACCGCGGTGCTGGTCGGAGTGGGAGGGGCCAAGGAGCGCTTCTCGGTGAGCTCCCTGGTGCTGCCGCTGACCGGCAAGTCGGTGCTGGGGTGCATGTACGGCAGCGTCAACACCAAGGTGGACTTCCCCCTCTATCTCGACCTCTACCGCCGGGGCCGGCTCGACCTCGACGGAATGGTCACCCGCACCTACACCCTCGACGAGGCGCCGCAAGCGTTCGAGGATCTGGAGAAGGGGGTGAACGCCCGCGGCGTGATCGTGCACGGGTAAGCGCGCCGCCGGAGGGCGTTGAAGAACCGCCTCGGCCCCGGGCCGTTCCCTGGTTCCCGGCGTCGGCTCGCGGGGGGAATGGACACCGTACCTTTCGCCCGAAGCGCCGGTCGGGCGGAAAGGGACTCGGGGCCGTTCCAAGGCCGTTTCGTCCCCGTCCCTCCCACTCCGGTGCATGTCCGGCGTTGTTTTTGCAGCGGCGGGTACGAAATTCCACTGCTCCGCGTTCATGCTCCACCGGTCCGTGGCCCGGAGGCCATCCGGCACACCACGTCGAACGCCTTGCGCATCGCGATATCGCGCGCCGATTGCTCCTCTTACTGCGCCCGCGGCCCGTAGTCCTTGAACTTGTCGAGCACGCAGTCGATTTCTTCGTCCGGCAGGATTACCGGCTCGCCCGCCGCCTTGGCGTGATAGTACTGCCGCGACAGGGCTTCCAGCTCGACCGCCGTCCACATCGCCTTGTCCAGGTTCGCACCGGCCGCAACCATGCCGTGGTTCGCCATCAGGCAGGCGGATCGATCCTTCATCGCACGAAGGATGTTGTCCGACAGCTCGGCCGTCCCGTAGGTGGCGTAGTCGGCACAACGTACGTCGTTGCCGCCGAACGCCGCGATCATGTAGTGGCAGGCCGGTATGGTCGTCTGCGACATGGACAGCACGGTGGCAAAGGTCGAATGGGTATGGACGACCGCACCGAAGTGATCGTTGCTCCGCAGGATGGCCCGGTGGAAATGCCACTCCGAGGAGGGCTTGCACGGCCCCTCCCAGGCGCCGGTGTCGTCGTCGAGGGACATGCGAGCGATCATGTCCGGTGCCATGTTCCCGCAGGGAACCCCGCTGGGGGTGACCAGCATGTGATCGCCGTGCCTGGCGCTGATGTTGCCGGACGTTCCCTGATTCAGACCGGTCGCGTTCATCTCCCGGCAGAGTCCGATGATCTTCTTGCGCAACGCCAGCTCGCCGGAGGCGCGTCCGGCCCCTCCTCTCCCGGCTGCTGCGGCGCGGGTATCCGTCGTCATTCCACGTTCCCGATCGGTTGATGGTTCGTGTCAGGTCACCGCGTCGATCGGCGGCTCCGACACGAGCAGCCGTTGCACTTCCCTGGCGACCATGTCGGCCGCGACTCGGATCGTGGTGATGGATGCGCCCGCGACGTGCGGCGTCATGGTGACCGGATCGAGACGCAACAACGGCGATCCGGCAG
Organism: Gammaproteobacteria bacterium; assembly: GCA_965204915.1. Lineage (GTDB taxonomy): Bacteria > Pseudomonadota > Gammaproteobacteria > HK1 > HK1 > HK1. The sequence continues at coordinate 4,268,470 of OZ242023.1, forward strand.
ACAGCGGCCCGGTATCGAAGGTGTCGAGTACGGCACCGGACAAATGGCCCCGAGCCAGGGCGTCATGCAGCGCCGGCTCGTCCACCATCGGCCCGCGGGCGGGGTCGATCAACACCCGGTGGCGGACATGGACCTCGCACCGCCCAAGGCGGGCGGGGGGAGGACGGGACCCTCGCCCGCGATGGTCGCACGGTGCATCAGGCGGGGCTCGGTGGTGGGGATCACGGTCGCGCGGTGCAGGGCGCACCGGTTGTCCCACATCACCAGATCGTATTGGCGCCAGCGGTGCCGGTAGACGTACTCGGGCCGGGTGCACCACTCGATGAGCTCGGCGACGAGGGCCCGGCCTTCCTCGACCGGCATCCCTTCGATACGCTCGACGTGCCCGCTGACGAAGAGGCTCCGGAGGCCGGTCGGCGGATGGATGCGCACCAGCGGGTGGCGCACCGGGGGAACCGACTCCATCTCGCTCCGCGGGATGAGCCCCTTCCCGAACAGGCTGAGCGAGTAGGCGTAGTCGTGCACGGCGACGAGACCTTCGAGCGCCTCCTTCTTCTCGTCGGGCAGCGTCTCGTAGCCGACCCGCATCGACGCGAACGCGGTATCGCCGTGCTCCTGCCGGGGCACCTTGCGTCCGGAGAGGATCGAGCCCATGGCCGGGATCGGCCGGAACGAGCTGTCGGTGTGCCAGCGGGCGTTGACGTCGAGGAACAGGCGCTTCTTCGAGCCGATGGGGAGGACGTTCCCCTCGTCGTCGACGTTCGAGAGCTTGTAGATGCAGGGGTTGTCCGCCGCGACCGTGAACGTCGTCTTCTCGAGCGGGCCGAAGCGCCCGGCGAACTCGACCTGCTGCTCGTCGTCGATGCGCTGATCGCGCAGCACGAGCACCGAGTGCCGGTGCCACGCCTCGCGGATGGCCTCGAAGCTCGCGTCGTCGAGCGGCCGGCGGAGGTCCACGCCGGTGATCTCGGCGCCGACGTGGGGGTGGAGCTTCGAGACGGTGATACCCGTGTGTGCGGGCTGCACGGATGCGGCCAGGGCCATGGTCGATTCCTCGGTCGTGTCTTCGATGGCGCGTTTCGTGGCCATTCTAGGGACCGCGCCGGTGATGGACAATCCGGCTGGCATGTTTACTCCCCCCCTTGATTTCTGCATGATGCGGTCCCGGTGACGGTGGTTCGGGGGTATGCCGCCACCGGCGCAGCCGGAGGGCCGCGCCCGGCGCGGCGCTCCCCGGCAAGCGTCCGGCACGATGCGGGCGCCCCCGCAACCACGGCGGCTCGCCGCATGTGCAAACCCGATCACGAAGGAGATCCGACATGATGAAACACGCCAGGAAATGGGCCGTCGGCGGCGCCCTCGGCGCTGCGCTCGCGGCCGCGCCGCTCGCCGGCATGGCGGCGGAGCAGTGGAGCATGGCCACGGCCTGGGGCGGTGGCCCGTTCCTGAAACAGGACGCCGAGGGCTACGCCAAGGTGGTCGAGACCATGACCAACGGCGGGATCAAGATCCAGGTGTTCCCGGGCGGCACCCTCGGCAAGGCGCTCAAGGTCTCGGATACGGTGAAGTCGAACGTCGCCCAGACCGGCCATACGTGGATGGGCTACGACTGGGGCATCGACAAGGCGACGGTCATCTTCGCCGGGATGGCCGGCGGCCTGCAGCCGGAGGAAGCGCTCATCTGGCTCTTCCAGGGGGGCGGGGCCGAGATGCAGTTCGAATACCGCAAGGATCAGTTCGGCGTCGCGTCGATCCCCTGCGGCATCTTCCCCACCGAGGTCTTCCTGCACTCGAAGAAGAAGATCGAGACCCTGGAGGACTTCCAGGGGCTGAAGATGCGCACCGCCGGCGCGTGGGCGGAGATCGCGGGCAACCTGGGAGCGTCCACCGTCATCCTGCCGGGTGCGGAGGTGTATCCGGCCCTGGAGCGCGGGGTCATCGACGCCACCGAGTGGAGCTCGGCGTCGGTCAACCTGCCGTCCGGCTTCCACAAGATCGCGAAGTACGTCATCACCCCGGGGATCCACCAGCCGGCCGCGGTCCAGGAGTGCGTATTCAACATGGACGCCTGGAACGGCCTGACGGACCAGCAGCGCGCGGTTCTCGAGTTCGCCGGGCAGGTCATGGCGCTCGACACCTACACGCGCTACCCCTACAACGACATCGCCGCGGTGGCGGAGATGCGTGAGTTCGGCAACGAGTTCCTGCAGCTCTCGCCCGATTTCATCAAGGCCGCGAACGAGGCCGCCACCGCGTGGGCCGACGAGCAGGCGGCCCAGAACGAGTGGTTCAAGAAGGCATACGACCACCGGCGGGCGTTCCAGGGCGCGATCAAGGCGCACTGGAAGAGTCAGTTCCTCTTCCCGCTCGGCGTGGACTGAGCCGGCGCCTCGACGCGGGCGCGTGTATGTGACGCGTACGTGAACGGCACGGCCGAAGCCGTGATGCACCGGGGACGCCGGCCGGCGTCCCCGGTTTCGTGTTCAGGCCCGAAACGGCGACAGGACCGGTGAGCCGATGGAGACCCTGGGAAAATTCCTCGCATTCATCGGAGAGCTGCTGGCGCTCAACTGGGAGGGCTACGCCGGGAACTCGGGCCAGTTCTTCCGGCGGGTCGCGGAGGCGCCGGGGTCGAGCTTCTTCGAAATACTGTTCTGCCTCTTCCTCCTCGGAGCGCTCGCCACCACCGCCATCGGCATCGGATGGTCGTTCGCGCGCCTGAGCCCGGTACCGTTCATCAGGGCGGTGGAGTGGTTCACCCGCCTGTTCGGCGTCATCGGCGCATTCATCATCTCCGCGCTCATCGTCGCGATGGTCTACGAGGTGGTGTCGCGCTACTTCTTCTCCGCCCCGACCAAGTGGGCGTTCGAGATGGCCTACATGCTGATGGGCACGAGCTTCATGTTCGGGCTCGCGTACTGCATGCAGATGGGGCGCCACATCCGGGTCGACTTCGTCTACGACCACGTGAGCCTCAAGGCACGGCAGATCATCGATCTGGCCGGCTACCTGTTCCTCGTGCCGATGCTGCTGTGGCTGACCTGGGGCCTGTGGGAGTACTTCACCGAGGCGTACCGCGTGGACGAGACCTCGGGCGAGTCGGCCTGGAACCCGATCATCTGGCCCTTCAAGTTCAGCCTCGTCATCGGCATCGTGCTGCTGTTCATGCAGACCGTGGTGCAGATCGTGCGGGCCGTCATGATCCTGGCCGGCCGCCGGCCCCCCGCGCCGCCGCCGGTGGAGGGCCTGTCATGAGCGCGGAGCTCGCCCTGTGGATGTTCCCGGCCCTCATGGTGATGATCTTCATGGGGTTCCCGGTGGCGTTCTCCCTGCTCTCGGTGGCCTTCGTCTTCGGGGCGTTGCGCTTCAACTTCTCTCCGATGGCGGTCAACGTCTTCGCCCAGAAGATCGACGAGGTGGCGGCGGCCTACGTGCTCGGCGCGGTGCCGCTGTTCATCTTCATGGGCTCGCTGATGGAGCGCTCGGGGATCGCGGAGCGGCTGTTCGAGGCGATCCACCTGTGGACGCGCCGCCTGCCCGGCGGGCTCGCGGTGGGCACCGTCATCCTGTGCGTGATCTTCGCCGCCGCCAGCGGGGTGGTGGGCGCCACGGAGTCGGTGGTGGGCCTGCTCGCGATCCCGGTGATGCTGCGCTACGCCTACGACAAGGGGCTCATCTCCGGCACCATCTGCGCCGGCGGCTCGCTCGGCACGATCATCCCGCCGTCGGTGGTGGTGGTCATCCTCGGCCCGGTCGCCGACGTGGACGTCGGCGGGCTGTTCATGGGCATGCTGTTCCCGGGCCTCATGCTCGCACTGCTCTACATCCTCTACATCCTGGTGCGCTGCATCATCCGCCCCCAGGACGGGCAGCGGCTGCCCCCCGACGAGAACGATCCGCCCCTGGCCCGCAAGCTGGTGATCACCGCGGTGGCGCTGGTGCCGCCGGTGATCCTCATCTTCGCGGTGCTCGGCACCATCCTGCTCGGCTGGGCGACGCCGACCGAGGCCGCCGCGATGGGCGCGCTCGGCTCGATCGTCATGGTCGTCTTCTACCGCAACTTCAGCCTGGGGGTGCTGAAGGAAGCGCTGGTGAAGACCCTGCTCGTCACCGCGATGATCCTCATGATCCTGCTCGCGGGGAACATCTTCGCCACGGTGTTCACCATCGCGGGCGGGCTGGTGACGACCCAGGACCTGGTCGAATCGGCCGGGCTGTCGGGGTGGGCGACGATGGCCCTGCTGCTCATCCTCGCATTCCTCGCCGGGTTCGTGCTCGACCTCATCTCGATCATCCTGATCATCATCCCGATCGCGATGCCGATCATCGAGACGTTCACCTTCCACGACCTCGAACCGAACGAGGTGAAGAGCTGGTTCTGCATCCTGTTCCTGATCGTCATCCAGACCAGCTATCTCACGCCGCCCATGGCCCCCGCCATCTTCTACCTGCGCGGCATCTCTCCGCCGGAGATCCGGCTCAAGCACATGTATGCCGGCGTGATGCCGTTCATCGGGCTGGAGATCATCGCGCTCGCGGTGGTCATGCTGTGGCCCGACATCGCGCTCTGGCTGCCCGAGCAGATGCTGAGGTTCCGCGAGTAGGTCGTGACGATGGATTCCCGCTTTCGCGGGAATGACGTCATTTCAGCGAGACACGTTACATTTACGCTGGCCGTGGCCGTCTGGCCGTCATTCCCGCGAAGCTTGTGCCCGCGAAAGCGGGTAGCGGGAATCCATTCCGGTCGGCGAATCCCGAAACTTGGGTGGGGAAGCCGCTTCGGAGGGATCGACCCGGTGATCCGTTCCGGGGAAGGCAGCCCGTTCACCGCGCCTCCGTCCGGAAGCTCAGGATCGCCCGGCTCGCCACCGAGGCGATGACCAGCGCGCCGCCGATCAGGGTCGCCGGGCTCGGCCGCTCGTCGATGACCAGCCAGACCCACATCGGGGACAGGATGAACTCGATGAGGATGAGCAGCGTGAGCTCCGCCCCCGGTACGTGGCGCGAGCTCCAGGTGAAGATCACGTGCACGATCCCGGAGAGCACCGCCCCCCACAGGAACAGCAGCGCGGCGTCGTGGAACGGGACCGCGAGCGCAAAGCCGCTCATGAACGCGGCGTTGAGCGCCCCCAGCACCGTGCCGAGTATGACCACCGGCAGCATGTTCACCCCGCGCCCCTTGCGCAGGACCACCACGAAGCTCCCGAAGCTGAACGCCGCGAGCAGCGCGAGGGAATTGCCGAGCAGGGTGCCGGCGCCGAGCCCGTCCCACACCATCACCCCGATCCCGGCAACCGCCACGCCCATGGCCACCCACACCCCGCGCTCGACGGTCTCGCCCAGCACGATCCAGCCGAGCAACGCGGCGAAGAGCGGCGCTCCGCTCAGGACGAACATGGTGTTCGCCACCGTGGTGTAGGTCATGGAGAGGATGAAGCAGGTGTTGACCACCGCGATGGCCAGGCTTCCGAGCAACGCCCACGGGCGCAGCTCCCGCAGCGCGGACCGCACCCGTCCGCCGCTCTGCACGGCGAAGACGAGGCAGAGTGCGCCCGCGAGAAAGCAGGATCGATAGAAGATGATCTGCCAGCCGCCGGCCGAATCCATGCTCCGCACGATGAGCCCGTTCGCGGAGTTGGCGATCGCGCTCGCGATCACCAGCAGCAGGGCCAGCCGGTAACTGGATGTCTGCACTTCTCCTCACCGGTGCGCGATGCCGCGCTGGAAGCCGGGGCGTCACGCCCCCCGGACGTGGCGCTTGCGGATATGGTCCATCACCGCCGGGAGGTCGTTCGGCAGCGTCACGCAGCGTTCTTCGCGCTCGTAGAGGTCGGCGAGACGCTCGGGAAGGGACGGACGGACCCCGATGGCGCGCTCCACCGCGTCCGGGAACTTCGCGGGGTGTGCGGTGGCGAGGGTGACCATCGGGGTCCTCCGATCACCCCGCAACCGCTCCGCGACCGCCACGCCGACCGCGGTATGCGGGTCGATGACCATGCCGGTGTCGCGATGCACCGCGGCAATCGTCTCCAGGGTCTCCGATTCGCTGCAACGGCCGGCCTGGAACAGCGTCCGCACGGTGGCCGCGGCGTCGTCCCCGATCCGGAACGCGCGATGCTCGGCGAGCTCGCGCATCAGCCTGGCGGTGTGCTCCGCGTCCCGCTCGTGCATCTCGAACAGCAGCCGCTCGAAGTTGCTGGAGATCTGGATGTCCATCGACGGGGACAGCGTAGGCGTCACCTCGGTGAGCCGGTGGTCTCCGGTGGTCAGGGCGCGGGTGAGGATGTCGTTCTCGTTGCTCGCCACCACCAGCCGCTCGACCGGGAGCCCCATCCGCTGCGCCACGAAGCCGGCGAACACGTCGCCGAAGTTCCCCGACGGCACCGAGAACGAGACGGGCACGTCGGGTCCGCCGAGGGCGACGGCGGCGGTGACGTAGTAGACGATCTGGGGGACGATGCGCGCCCAGTTGATCGAGTTCACCCCCGAGAGCCGGAGCTCGCCGCGGAATCCGGGGTCGTTGAACATCGCCTTGAGCATCGCCTGGCAGTCGTCGAACGTCCCCTCGACCGCGATGTTGTGGACGTTGCCGGCGCCGACCGTGGTCATCTGCCGGCGCTGGACCTCCGAGACCCGCCCCGCCGGATGGAGAATGAAGATCGATACCCGCTCGCGCCCCTTGACGGCTTCGATGGCGGCCGAACCGGTGTCCCCCGAGGTGGCGCCGACGATGGTGACGTGCGCGTCGTGCCGCTCCAGCACGTGGTCGTAGAGCCGGCCCAGCACTTGCAGTGCGACGTCCTTGAACGCGAGCGTCGGCCCGTGGAACAGCTCCAGCAGCCAGTGGCCCGGCCCGAGCTGCGCGAGCGGCGCCACCGCGGCGTGCCCGAAGCCGGCGTACGCGGCGTCCACGATCGAACGGAGCTTCGCCGCCTCGATGGCGTCGCCGGTGAAGCGGGAGATGATCGCGTGCGCGACCTCGGGGTAGTCGCGCCCGCGAAACGAGGCCAGCTCGTCCCGGCCGAGCGCCGGCCACCGTTCGGGAACGTAGAGGCCGCCGTCCGAGGCAAGCCCCGCGAGGAGCACGCCCTCGAAGTCGAGGATCGGCGCACGGCCGCGGGTGCTGACGTATCGCATCGGGAGCTCGATCCGGGAGAGGGGGCGGGCCGATTCTATCCCGACTTCCGCACGGTGCCGGTGGTCCGGGTCACGCTCGCCGAGCTCCCGGGACCCGCGGCCGAACGGCGTTCGGCTCTCCACCACGAAGCAGCACCCGTCCGGTCACGCCGCCGCTCGCGAGGTGGGCCTGTCCGGAGTCGTTACGGCGTTTCGTTCAGGCGGTCGCCGGCCACACCAGCGGAAACTCCGGATCGTCGAGGGGATCGCCGTCGCGCAGCCGCCGGTGTACTTCCGGGAACGGAGGAGAGACCTCGCCGCCGCGGAGCTTGAAGCGGACGTCGTCGCCGACCCAGCGGTGGGCGAAGGCGCGGCGCCGGGCCGACTTCGAGGCGTTGCCGGGGGCGCCGTGCACGGTGAGGAAGTGGAAGGCGATGGCGTCGCCCGGCGCCACGTCGAACGACGCGATCTCGAATTCGCCGCGGCGCGCGTCGATGTCCGGCATGGCGTCGAGCGTCTCGCCCTCGCGCTCGTAGTCGACGCCGACGAACTTCTTCGGCAGGAACGACTTTCCCCAGCGGTGGGAGCCGACGACCAGCTCCAGGCAGATCGGGCGCGGCACGGGATCGAGCGCGGTCCAGAAGCTCACCGTCTGCGTGCCGTCGATGCAGTAGTAGGGCAGGTCGTGGTGCCAGGGGGTGCGCGATTCGGTCCCCGGCTCCTTCACCAGCACGTGCTCGTGGAAGAACCGCGCGGTGCTCGAATCCATGAGCCGGGCGGCCATCCGCGCCGCGGGGGAGTGGAGCACGAAGTCGCGGTACTCGGGGATGCGCGCCCAGTTGCAGTAGTCGCCGAAGAAACAGCCCTTCGAGCCTTCCGGCTCGTACTCCCTCGTATAGGGTCCGGGGGAGCGCATGTTGCGCTCGACGCCGGCGCGGAGCACGTCGATCCACCCGGTGAAGACGCCTTCGAGATGGACGACGCCGTCGCGCCGGAACGCCTCGGCGGCGGCGTCGCCGATGCAGTCGGGGATGCCGCCCGCCGTCGCCGTGCGAGGCGCAGGCGAATTCGGAGTCTGCGTCGTCGTTTCCACGGGTTCGTTCGATCCGGGTCTGCTCGATCCGGCTCCATGCACTGCGCCGGAATCGTCAGCCGACGGTCCAGGTCTCTCCGGCCCGGAGCAAATCGGCCAGCTTGCCCCCTCCCTCGCGGGCGCGGGCCGCTTCCACCTGCTCGTTCACGAGCGCGTCGAAGGTCGGGCGCTCGACCGCGCGGAGCACCCCGATCGCCTCGGGGAGCGCCGGGTGGCGCATCCGCGCCAGCAACATGGCCAGGGCCGGCTCCGCCGCGGTCTCGTCGTGTACCAGCAGATCCGACACGTCCGTTCCATTGCCGAGCGGGACCACCTCGGGCACGAGGCCGTTCAGCCGGATCCCCTTGTCGCGCTTCGCCCCGAACACGATCGGCTGCCCGTGCTCCAGCTCCACGAGGGTGTCGGAGCGCAGCTTCACGTCCTTGGCGTACTCGAACGCCCCGTCGTTGTAGACGTTGCAGTTCTGGTAGATCTCGACGAGCGCGGCGCCGCGATGCTCCGCCGCCCGGCGCAGGACCGCGCCGAGGTGCTTCGTATGCGTGTCCACCGAGCGGGCCACGAACGACGCCTCGCTGCCCAGCGCGATCGACAGCGGATGCAGCGGGGCGTCCACCGAGCCGTAGGGGGTGCTGCGGGTGACGTGTCCGGGCAGCGAGGTCGGCGAGTACTGCCCCTTGGTCAGCCCGTAGATGCGGTTGTTGAACAGCAGGATCTTGATGTCCACGTTGCGCCGCATCGCGTGCATCAGGTGGTTGCCGCCGATGCTCAGCGCGTCGCCGTCGCCGGTGACCACCCACACCTGCAAATCCGGGCGCACCGTCTTCAGGCCCGTGGCGATGGCCGGCGCGCGGCCGTGGATGCCGTGCACGCCGTAGGTGTTCAGGTAGTACGGGAACCGGCTGGAGCAGCCGATGCCGGAGACGAACACCAGGTTCTCCGGTGCGACGCCGATCTCCGGCAGCACCTTCTTCATCTGCGCGAGGATCGAGAAGTCGCCGCAGCCCGGGCACCAGCGGATCTCCTGGCTGGATGCGAAGTCGGCCGCGGTGAGCTTTCCGGCCCCTGCTTTCACGGCGTTGGCGTTCACTATGTTCTCCTGCCCCGGCAGAATATCGAAACTCAAGTTTCGGGATTCGCTGACCGAAATGGATTCCCGCTTTCGCGGGAATGACGGCCAGCCTGAAAGCAACGTGTCTCGCTGAAATGACGTCATTCCCGCGAAAGCGGGAATCCATCGCCTGTTTCAGGCATTTTGAATCCCGAAACTTGAGATCGGAAGAGTCATGCTGATTTCGGAGCCGGAACGAATCCCGAAACTCGAGCTACCGATGATCACGGTCGAGGCGTTGGAGTTCGCGGCGTCGTGCCTCGAACGCCTGGCCTGCCCGTGAGGCCGGTCCGGAGGCATCCGTGGCGGTCGGCGCCCCTTGCGCGATGGCCGAGAGGTTGGCCAGGTGCCCGGTCCGCGTCGCGTGCAGCAGACTCATCACCACCACCGGCCGGTCCGCCGTCACCGTCAGCCGCCACTTCCCCTCTCCGTCGCCCAGACGGCCCGTGAGTCCGTCCCCCCCCGTCTCCAGCGCCTGCGCCGTGTGCGTCGCCGCCCCCTGCGCGGGCAGGCGCACCCCCACCGTCCCCCCCGGCGCCTCCCGGCCCCGGTCGTCACGCCCCGCGATGATCACCTGGGCCACTCGATCGGTGGTGTTCGCCAGACGCAGCATGCTCACCTTCGCGGTGTTGCTCCCCGGGTTGAAGAACCCCACGTCGTAGCGCCAGCCCCCCGTGCCGTCCTCCTCCCTGGCCACCGGGGCCGAGAGTCCGGCCATGGACCCGTCCCCCCTGCGGTAGTACATGCCGGCGCGGAAGGGATGCTCGCCTTCGAGCTCCAGGCGCCACCAGCCCTCCCCGTCGCCGAGGCCCGCGAAGTCGGGCCTTCCTGCCTCCAGGTCGGTGGTGGTGAGCGTGGTCGCCTCGTGTGCGCCCAGCGACAGCCGCTCCGGGCCGAAGCGCCGTCCGACGTCGTCGTAGCCCGTCACCTGCACCGTGTTCGGCTGTGCCGAGTCGTTGAGCACCCGCACCAGGGAGGGGTGCCCGCCGCCGGCCGGGGCGACGTAGGGCAGGGTGGCGTGCAAATCGACGTCCGGCGGGGGCGGCTCGGGCTGCGACCGCCGGAAGTTGGCGACGCGCCGCGCCGTCTCCAGCAGCACCCGGCGGTTGTCGCGCCGGGCCGCGTCCCCGGTGGGAGTGCCGCGGAAAGTGAGGGCGGGGCTCGAGAAGTACTCGATTTCGCGTAGGCACGGTCCCCGTGTGCTCCATTCGTAGCTCATGGTCGTATTCCAACCTTCGGCGGTGTTGCAGCGGCCGTAGCGGTACTGGATGGTCGGCGGAGGAGGAAGGGAGCACGGAGGCATTCCATCCTCGCATGAATTGTCGGGATCGTGGGCGGCGCCCTGGTTGTGGCCGAGCTCGTGTGCAAAGGTGTGAAGGGTGCTCGTCTCGCAGTTGTGGGCGGTGACACTGAACCCCTGATCACTGAAGTCATGATCCGGCAATACGCCGAAGTCCGGCAGGAAGGCGACACCGCATACGTCGATGCTCGATCGGCCGACGATGAGGGCGACCAGATCCGCCCGGTAGCGGTCGCGCAGGCCGTGGACCTCGTCCATGTAGCCGTCATCGGGGGAATACAGGCGGTCGAGGTCCAGCCCCATGTTCTCGTGCTGGGTATAGCTCACCTGGTGCTTGTGCACGAGCCGCAGGCGAAATCCGATGTCGCTGTTTCGGTAGATGCGGTGGGTGTTGTCGATTGCGAACTGAATGAAGGCGTCGATGTTCCCCGCCTCCCTGCGGGCCGCGGGGGTGTAGGCCACCATCAGGTCGATGACGTCCCCGGTGTCCGTAGCAGCGCCCGGGGCGTCTCCGTCCTCGGCGGGCCGTGGCTTCGGCGCGTACCTGCGCTGGTATGCCCCCCAGCCCGGCGGGTGCCTGCGCAGCATGGAGGTGTCGTAGCGGTAGACCGCGGTCAGGCCCTCGCCGAGCGGATGCACCTTGTAGACGTCGGCGCCGTGGCGGATTGAGCCGAGTACGTCCGGCCCCTGGACGACCAGCGAGACCTCCGAATCCGTAGCCGCGTCCTGCGCGTGCAGGCTCACGAGGTCCTGCCCCACGAGGTCCTGCTCCACGAAGTCCTTCTCGTTGTGCGCGACGTCGACGCCGGTGAAGGCGAGCGCAGTGCCCGTCCCGTCCGGGACGGGGATCGAGAATGCGCGCGCGGCCGGGACGGCAGCGAGCGCGGCGGGGACGCTGCGGCCGATCCGGATCCCCGATGCCGCGGGATCGGATCGGATGGTATCGAGGACCGCGGCCTGTTCCGTGGTGAGCACGGATCGGGACAGGCTCGCACCCGCCCCGGCTGCGTGCTTCGGGCGCTCCTGCACGAACTCGATGATGGAAGCGCCCGCCGTTGCGCCGGCTTGTTGCGCTCCGGCGACGGGGGGCAGGGCGAAGGGTGCGAGGGCGCAGGCGATCATCGCCATGGGGATGCGCCGCGGTGCAATGGATCGAAGGGGTTCGTTGCGACGTTCCATCGGTTCGTTCCTCCGCCGTCGGTTCGTTCCTCGGGTGGTGTCGAGGCGGGCAAGCTCCGGGTCCGCGATTCGAGCGCCGAGACTACGGACCATTCAGCTTCGGCCGGCTCAAGCGAGCATCTCCTCGATGACGCCACTCACGTCCTTCACCCAGAACGGGCGCCCGCGCACCTTGCCGAGGGATACCACGTCCACGAGATAGCGCGCGCGGAGCAGCAACGCGAGCTGGCCGAGGTTGAGCTCCGGCACGAGCACACGCTCGTAGCGGGCGAGCACCTCGCCGGTGTTCGCGGGCAGCGGGTTCAGGTGGCGGAGATGGGCATGTGCGACCACGCCGCCCCCGGCGCGCACCCGCTCCACCGCCTGACGGCACACCCCCAGGGTTCCGCCCCACGAGAGCACCAGCAGCCTGCCGCGCTCGGGGCCGGTGGCCTCCAGCTCGGGGATGAGGCCGACCGCGTTCGCGACCTTCTGTGCCCGCAGCTTCACCATGTGCTCGTGGTTGTCCGGGTCGTAGCTCACGTTGCCGGTGCCGTCCTGCTTCTCCAGGCTTCCCACCCGGTGCATGAGACCGGGGGTGCCGGGCAGGGCCCACGGGCGGGCGAGCCATTCGTCGCGTGCGTAGGGCTGGAAGGGCGCGGCGCCGTTGCCGCCGCCCGGACCGGGATGAACGACTTCGATGGGCTTCAGGCGGTCGACGTCGGGTAGCCGCCACGGCTCCGCACCGTTCGCGACGAAGGCGTCCGAGAGCACCACCACCGGGGTCATGAGGCGGGTCGCGATCCGCCACGCTTCGAGGACGACGTCGAAGCAGTCGGTCGGGCCGCTCGCGGCGAGCACCGGAAGCGGGGCCTCGCCGCTGCGCCCGAACATCACTTGCAGCAGGTCCGACTGCTCGGGCTTGGTCGGCAGCCCGGTGCTGGGGCCCCCGCGCTGGATGCTCAGCACCAGCATCGGCAGCTCGAACATGACCGCGAGCCCCATCGCTTCGGTCTTGAGCGCGATGCCGGGGCCGCTCGATGCGGTCACCGCCATCGCGCCGCCGTAGGCGGCGCCGATGGCCGAGGTCGCCGCCGCGATCTCGTCCTCGGCCTGGAACGTGCGCACGCCGAAGCGCTTGTGGCGTGCGAGCTCGTGGAGGACGTCGCTCGCGGGGGTGATGGGGTAGGAGCCGTAGAAGAGCGGCTTGCCCGACAGCTCGGCCGCCGCGATCAGGCCGAGGGCGAGGGCCTGGTTGCCGGTGATGTTCCGGTACTCGCCCGGCGCGAGCTCGGCCGGCGGCACGTGGTAGCTCCGGGCCAGCGCCTCGGTCGTCTCGCCGTAGTTCCAGCCGGTGCGCAACGCCTTCACGTCGGCGTCGAGCACCTCGGGGTGATCGCGGAAGCGTTTGCGCACCCAGCGCAGGGTCGGCTCCAGGTCGCGTCCGTAGAGCCAGTAGACCAGACCCATCGCGAAGAAGTTGCGGCAGCGGGTGGCGAGCTTGCGCCCGACGCCGTCGCCTTCGACCGCCTCCCGGGTGAGCGACGTGAGGGGAACGCGGATGAGCTGGTACTCGTCCAGGCTGCCGTCCTCCAGCGGGTTCGATCCGGCGTGGGCGAGCTTCAGCCCCTTGGCGTCGAAGGCGTCCTCGTCGACGATGAGGGTGCCGTGCGGCAGGAGGAAGCGGAGATTCTCCGCGAGCGCGGCAGGGTTCATCGCCACGAGGACGTCGACCATGTCCCCCGGCGTATAGATGTCGCGCGCCGCGAAATGGACCTGGAAGCCCGACACCCCGGCCAGCGTCCCCTTCGGTGCGCGGATCTCGGCCGGGAAGTCCGGGAACGTCGCGACGTCGTTGCCGGCGAGGGCCGAGGTGTTGGTGAGCTGGGTACCGGCGAGCTGCATGCCGTCACCGGAGTCGCCGGCGAAGCGCACGACCACGGAGTCGAGCTCTTCGACCGGCTTGGCGCTCGCCCGGAGGGCGCTTTGGTTCATGGGTGCCTCGTCCAGTCCCGTATCCGTGAAGCCTTCGACAGGATAGCGCACCGCGTGCCGGCGTCGTTCGACGCCGGTGCACGCCGGCCGTGCGCACTACGTCAGCGTCACCTCCGCGGCGCCGATCGCCCCGAAATCCGCGACGACGTGGTTGCCCGCGGCATCGTTGCCTCCATCGGCCTCTCGAGCCGAGTTCCCGAGCGATCCCGCCCCTTGACGCCGGGTCGGCCCGGCGACGTGGCCGGAGCCGCGGCGGCCGGCAGCGGATGCTCCGCGAAGACGTACTCTTCCACCGGCCGGCCGCCGATCAGATGTTCCTGGATGATACGTTCGAGAACCTCGGGCGTGCAGGAGTGGTACCAGATCCCGTCGGGGTAGACGAGCGCGATCGGGCCGTGCACGCACACCCGCAGGCAGTTCGCCTTGCTGCGGTAGACGCCGCCCGCGTCCACCAGTCCGAGCTCGGCGAGCCGCGCCTTGAGGAAGTCCCACGATTTCAGGCCCAACGCCTTCGGGCAGCACTTGGGCTTGGTCTGATCGCTGCACAACAGGATGTGGCGCCGGACCTGCCCGATGTGAAGCTCCTCGACCATCGCGTCGAGCGCGGCCTGCTTCCCGGTATGTCGCGTCGGGGTGCTCACGGGGTGCCGTCGTGTGGCCTGGGTGCCGCGTAGTATCCCGGATCGGGCGGACGCTTCGTAGTTCAAGTTTCGGGGTTCGCTGACCGAAATGGATTCCCGCTTTCGCGGGAATGACGGCCAGACGGCCACGGCCAGCATAAAAGTAACGTGTCTCGCTGAAATGACGTCATTCCCGCGAAGCTTGTGCCCGCGAAAGCGGGTAGCGGGAATCCATCGCCTGATTCAAGGTATTTTGAATCCCGAAACTTGAGTTCGTAGTGTGTCCGGTGCCGGTGGACCCGCCGAGGACGGGAATGCGGCGCCCTGTCCCGTGCCGTTCCGGCCGGCCGCCGGGGGTCGAAGCTGCCGCTTCCGGTACACTGCGCCCCGGTTCCCGGCCCGCAGGGACGAAGACCGCCGCCGATGCCCGGCCCCTTCCCACACCTCCCGCTGCCCGCCGGGCGCTCCACGGCCAAGCCGTGGCGCAAGGGCCTGACCGAACCGCCCCGGGAGCCCCGGGGCGGTGGCTCGGAGGCGATGCCGGAGCGCCGAATGAGGCGTGTACTGCGTCTGGCGGGCTGGAATGCGTTGCTGCTCATGGCCGCCCTGGCGCTGGTGGCGCTGGCCGGGGAAGCGTGGCTGCGTTCGACGCTTCCGTTCCGGTGGGGTCACTGGCCGACGGCCTTCGTTCCCGGCGTGGGCGTCATGCTGCCTCCCGACACGGAGATCCGCTGGACGAACCAGCTCGACTACTGGACCGTCTCGCGCACCAACCGCCTGGGGTTCCTGGACCGCGAGCCGCCGAGCCCGGAGCGGGCCGCCGAGAGCTGCCACATCGCCGTGATCGGCGATTCCTTCGTCGAGGCGCGGCAGGTGCCCATCCCGGAGAAGCTCCACGTCCGGCTCGAAGAGAGGGCCGCCCGGGAGCTGCCCCACCTGGACGTCACGACCTCGGCATTCGGATTCAGCCATACCGGCCAGATCGGCCAGTTGGCCTTCTACGACGGGTACGCCCGGCCTCTGCGCCCGAAGCTGGTCGTGCTCGTCTTCGTTCCGAACGACTACATCGACAACTTTCCGCTCTGGACGTCCTTGCGGACTGGTCTCGATCCGGACCATCTGCCCCATGTCTCCGCGGCGAGAGCCGAAGACGGCGGCTTCCGGTTGCGCCCTCCCGATCCGGAGTACCAACGCTTCAGGCTGCCGCCTTCCGGTCCTCCGTCCACGGCGCAGTGGAGGACGCCCGGCAAAAGGGCGCTCGATGCGTCCTGGTTCCTGTCCTGGCTGCGTACCAAGCACACCCTGCTTTTCCCAGGACCCGACGTCGACGCCCGCGTGCAGCGAATTGGCCGGGCGGAAATGCTGGCCCGGCGTCCCGCCCATGCGCGGCTGCTCGACGGGTGGCGGCCCGTGTCGAGGGGAAGCCTGGAAATGCGGCCCGCAAATGAAGCCGTCCCGAGCTTCTTTGCGTTGTTTCAGGAGGGGAACGGCTCGCCGTTCTTCAAGGAAGCCCTCGCCTTCACCGCCTTCGGACTGGACCGGTTCAAGGAACGCGCGGAGCGGGACGGGCCGACGCTGGTCATCCTGTCGACACACCGGATGCGCCGCTTCGGGGGCGGCGCCTTTGCCCGAATGAGCGAGATGGCCGCGGAGCGGGGCATTCCCGTCATCGACCAGGGTGCGTACATCCACCGCCAGGGCGCCGAGCTGCGCGATGCGGGGTGGGCGCACAACGACCACTGGAGCCCCACCGGCCACCGGTGGGCGGCGGAAGCCCTGCTGGAGTACCTGGAGCGGAACCAGGACGTTTGCGAACGACCTGCATCCGGCCGGAGAGCGTCCTCCGATGGCCGGGGGTAGGTCCAGCGTTCTTCATCCCCGGTCCGTGGCGTCCGGACGACCTCCCGGACAGCCCGACGCCGTTTCGCAACCGGACGACGTCCGCGACCACCCGGCGGCGCGGGTCCCTGGATGCGGGGACGGACCACCGGTACCGGCACCGACACGACGGAGGAGCCATGACCCTCGAAGCCGCCCTTGCCGAGCTCACCCCGAAGATCGGCGACGTACTCCACGTCAGCCCCTGGATCACGGTGACCCAGGAGCGAATCGACCGGTTCGCGGACGCCACCGGGGACCACCAGTGGATCCACGTGGACCCGGAGCGGGCGCGGGCGGAATCGCCTTTCGGCTCGACCATCGCGCACGGCTACCTGGTGCTCTCGCTCTATCCGGGTCTGCGCGGCCACGACGGCAGGAACACGCCGCCGTTCCCCGGCGTCACCCGCACCATCAACTACGGCGTGAACCGGGTCAGGTTCCCGAGCCCCGTCCGGGCCGGAGCCCGGTTGCGCGGGCGGTTCGAGCTCGTCGGCGCGACCGCGCGCAACGGCGCGTTGCAGGTCGTCGAGCGGTTCACCGTCGAGCTCGATACCGGCGGCAAGCCGGCCTGCGTGGCCGAGATCGTGCGGCTGCTGTACTTCGACTGAGGCAAGGAGGAAGACGATGATCGTCCGCAACGTCCAGGATCTGAAGACGCAAGGAAGCTACCGGGAGAAGCCCGGCGTATGGAGCAGCGCACGCTACCTGCTGCGCCGCGACGGGATGGGGTTCACCCTCACCTCGACCACCATCGCCGCCGGTTCCTCGCAGACCATGCAGTACAAGAACCACGTCGAGGCCAACCTGATCATCGAAGGCGAGGGTCGTCTCACCGACCTGGCGACCGGCGCCGTCCACCGGCTGGCGCCGGGCACGATGTACGCCCTCGACCGGCACGACCGGCACCGCATCGACGCGGACACCGACATGCGGCTCGTGTGCGTGTTCTCCCCGGCGCTGGCGGGACCGGAGACGCATGACGCGGACGGCTCGTATCCGATCCTGGAGGACTGAGGGAGATCAAGTCCCTTCCCGGAACGATGCCCGCCCTTCGCCCGCGGGCGCCGTTGCGCCGACGGCTGCGGACTCGGCCACGGTCTCCGGGGCCGTGACGCGGGGGATACCCTCGTCGCCCCCGTCGCCCCCGCTCTCCTGCTGGCGCCGCCACATCTCCGCGTACCGTCCGTCGAGCGCGATCAGCGCCTCGTGCCGTCCCCGCTCCACCACACGTCCCGCGTCGAGGACGAGGATCTCGTGGGCGTCGACGATCGTCGACAGCCGGTGGGCGATGCAGAGCGTCGTGCGCCCGCGCGCCAGCTCGCGCAGGTTGTGCTGGATCTCGCGCTCGGTGGCGGAGTCGAGCGCCGACGTCGCCTCGTCGAGGACCAGGATCGGCGGGTTCTTCAGCACCGTGCGCGCGATCGCCACCCGCTGCTTCTCGCCCCCGGAGAGCTTCAGCCCGCGCTCGCCCACCACCGTCCGGTATCCGTCCGGCGTGGAGACGATGAAGTCGTGGATGCGGGCGAGCCGCGCCGCACGCTCGACCTCGGCCGGCGTCGCGTCCGGCCGCCCGTAGGCGACGTTGTAGTCGATGGTGTCGTTGAACAGCACCGTGTCCTGGGGAACGATGCCGATCGCCGCGCGCAGGCTCGCCTGGGTGACCTCGCGCACGTCCTGCCCGTCGATCCGCACCGCCCCGCCGTCCGCCTCGTAGAAGCGGAACAGCAGCCGGCCCACCGTGGACTTCCCGGCGCCGGAGGGGCCGACGATGGCGAGGGTGCGCCCGGCCGGGATCTCGAAGCTCACGTCACGGAGGATCGGGCGCCGGGCGTCGTACCCGAACGCGACGCCGTCGAACTCGATGCGCCCGCCGTCCACGACGAGGTCCCGGGCGCCGGGCGCATCGGCGACCTCCTCGGGCTCCCCGAGAAGATCGAACATCTCCTCGATGTCGATGAGCCCCTGCTTGATCTCGCGGTAGACGAAGCCGAAGAAGCTGAGCGGCTGGTAGAGCTGCATCAGGTAGGTGTTGGCCATGACGAACCCGCCGATGGTCATGGTCCCGGCGACGATCCCCTGCGCGCAGAGCAGCATCACCGCGGTGAGCCCGCCCGCGATGATCGCGGCCTGGCCGACGTTGAGCAGGGAGAGCGAGACCTGGTTCATCACCGCGGCGCGTTCGTATCCGCGCAACGCCTCGTCGAGCCGCCTCGCCTCGTGCGCCTCGTTGCCGAAGTACTTGACGGTCTCGAAGTTGAGCAGGCTGTCGATGGCCTTGGTGCTCGCGCGCCCGTCTTCCCGGTTCATCTCCCGGCGGAACTTCAGCCGCCACTCGGTCACCGTCATGGTGTAGGCGATGTAGAGGACCACCACCGCGATGGTGGTGAGCGCGACGGTCGCGTCGAGCGTGTGCCACAGGATGACGAACACCAGGCCCAGCTCGATCACGGTGGGGATGATCGCGAACAGGCTGAAGCGCAGCAGGCTCTCGATGGCCCGGGTGCCGCGCTCGATCGACAGCGACAGCCTCCCTGTCTGGCGCCCGAGGTGGAAACGCATCGAGAGCGAGTGGAGGTGTCGGAACACTTCGAGCGCGACGGTGCGGATGGCCCGCTGCGCGACGTTGATGAAGATGGCGTCGCGGGCCTCGTTGAACGCCAGGGAGAGGATCCGCGCCGCGCCGTAGGCGAGGATGAGGGCCAGCGGCACAGCGACGAGGATGCCGGCGTCACCGACGCCATTGCCCGCAATGGCGCCGCCGGCAGGGGCGGCGTCGCTTGCGAGGGCGCCCTCGCCCGAGGGGGCGGCATCCCCCAGGAGGGCGGGCGAGAGGGCGTCCACGGCCCGCCCGTAGAACACCGGGATGTACACCGACGCCACCTTCGCCGCCACCAGCGCCGCGAGCGCGAGCAGCACCCGTAGCCGCAACGACGGCGCACCGGCCGGCCACAGGTAGGGCAGCAGCGAGCGCAGGGCCTTCCAGCCGCCCGTCGCGCCTTCCTCGGCGACGGGGAATCTCGGGCCGCGTCTCACCGGATTCGTACTCCGAAGATGATGGCCGGGAGGAAGCTCCGTTTACACTCGAACCTCACGGCAGACGGGCGCCCGCGCAGCCCGCCGGCGGCATCCCGATGACCGTGACGGGCGCCCGCAAGGGCTCGGGATGCGGGACGATCGAATGCCGCCAGGGATTCGGGAGCGGGTCGGGGCGCTGGAACGAGCGGGGTTCGCGGACCGTGGCGGCAAGGGAAGCCATCGGAATTTCGTTCATCTTCGATTGGCAAACCCGGTTTCGATCTCGGGACAACCTGACGATGACGCGCGCCGGTCCCGGATCCGCGCGGTCCGTCGAGCCATCGAGGAGTCACGACGATGAAAGAAAGCGCGCACTACGTCAAGATCGTCGAATGGTCGGATGAAGACGGACGCTACGTCGGAAGCTGCTCCGGCCTGTTTCTCGGTGGCATCGTCCGGACCTGAACGGCTTGCACGCCTGGGATGATGGCGGGTACACGCTTCAGGGCGGGGCCGGCCATGCGACGAACGGCGACAGCTACAGGTGCGGACGGTGTACGATCCCATCTCTTCCGCAGGCGACCAGTGAGCTTCCGATGAACGAAAAGGCCATCAGGGGAATCGCCGAGACGGCCTTCAAGGATCGTTTCGGCCTTGAAGTCGTCCGGATCAACGTCAAGCCGGACGTCAGCCACTATGGCGATCCCATCGTCGATGTGCAGATCGTCTACGACGACAAGCGCGGCAAGGCCGGACGGCTGAGCGGTGACGGTATCCTGGGCATGATCGACGAGGTGTCCATGAAGGTGCAGGCGGATCCGTCAGATGATCCGGGCTTCCCGATACTGCATTTTATCGCTCTGTCCGACTTGGGGAGGCGCAGCCCTGAACTCGCATGAGCTGATGGAAGCCGCACGGGGCTTGACGGACACTGACCGCGGGCGCCTCACCCAAGCGAGGCTTCGCCGAGCGATCAGCACCGCGTATTACGGGATGTTTCATTGTCTGGCGGCTTCCGCAGCCAACTTGCTCATCGGCGGAATGCAAGGTCCGGCGTGGCACCGGGCGTATCGCGCCCTTGAGCACGGCAGGGCCAGAAGTGCCTGCCTGCAAAGCCGGACGATGCGGGAGTTTCCAGCGGAAGTCCGCCACTTCGCCAAAGCGTTCGTCACGTTGCAGGACAACCGGCAGCAGGCTGACTACGCCCTCGATGCCGGCCCGTACCGCAAATCGGACGTCATTGGGCAAATCGACATGGCGGAACTGGCAATCGCCCGGTTCGAGCGGGCGGACATCGAGGCCCGTCGTGGCTTCGTCGCCCACGTGCTGTTCAGGCAACGACCACCGTAGCCCCTTGTCCGTGAAGTCCCAGAAGCGACGAAGAGGAATAGTATTCGATTCCGAAATGGATTTGATTTATTTGGAATTTTGCCAATAAGATTTCTCGTAACCCGTCCCTAGACTATTGATCGTGCTTATCCAAATCTCGCTTAAATTAGGTTGCTTCAAACGGGTACGATTGAGAATTGTGTTGAGTGTAAGGCAGAACACCGGAAGAGTATCATCTCCAAGTGGAATAAGCACAAAGCCGTTGTAGGGACCGATACGACAATCAATGTCTGGCTTCTCAGAGGAATTTTTTCGCATCCAGCGACTAATCATGTACTTCTTCTCAAGATTGAAAATATAATCAGGAAGATTCTCTCTATAGTCCTCGGGATATTGTACAAGTTGATCACGGATCTTTCTTCCATCCATTCCATCCAAAGCAAATACTATTCCCAAATATGGATTCTGCTTGATCTTCCCGTATGTAAGAGAGTTTCCGACTTCCAGTCGGGAAATCGGTGTGAAATCCATGCTATCGGATGATTCACGTTCGAGTTTCTTAAGGGAGACAATATTATGTATGGCTGTATCTAGCTCTTTCTTGTCCAAGAAACTCTTTACTTCTATGCTGCCGAAAACAGATTCACATGGTAACAAAAGTTGTTTTTCATCTATACGTAAAACTATAGAGAACACTGTATCATAAATGACGATATCGATCTGCCTGCTCATCTCGCCCTTGGACGAAAATACTTGTCCCGTACCTAACCCGTAAATCGAAGGCAGAAAGGGCCGCAGGTAATTTGCAAGAACGTGCTCACGTACTTCACCCTTCGTCAGATTTTGGGAGAAAATTCCGGTCGCCTCAAATTTGGATTTTGCAACTCTTGCTTGAGTGCGAAGTCCTTCTAAATATTTCATTCTATTCTCCCGTTTACGCTATCGCAGCAATTCTTCTCGCTACGTCAGTGAAATGCTGGACCTCCGCAGGTGTCAATGGGCGGTCAAGGATGGCGCGTTCGCGGTAGGAGAGCCATTTCTTGAGGATCTGGTAGCCGCCGAGCTTGTAGCCCCAGACGGTGGCGGGGACGTTGCGCCAGAAGGCGCGGGCGTTCAGGTGAACGTCGAAGGTGGTCTCGCCGAGCGTGGGCAGGGTATCGCCCAGGGCGGCGCGTTCCTCCGGTGTGAAGGGGCGTTCGACGATGCGGCCCTGGCCAGGCATGACCGCGCCGCCCGTTCCATAATGGCCCCATCCGGCGCTCAGCGCGAAGTCGCCGCCGCTCATGTTGCGGCCGTCGGTGGTCGCGGGCACGGCGATGGCGGCGATCTCGGGGCGCAGCCGGCCTGAAGTGACGCCCGGAACGGGGGTGTCGGAGTCGAGGAGGCGGGCGAGTTCGCGGCCCCGGGCGGCCGATTGGGCGAGCGCGTGCGCCGCTTCCCTCCTGCCGACCTGCCCGGATGGTGTGGTTCGTGATTCCCTGGCGTTGGGGTTCGGTTCGTCAGCAGGTGGGGCGTCCGTGTCCCCCAACACCTGGATTCCCGCTTTCGCAGGAATGACGAAGGTGGGCGGGACGCCTGCTTTGCCTAGTGGCGGGCCTGCGGCCCCAGACCTTCGGTCCGCTGCGGACGGGACATCCGCGTCCGTGGACGCGCCGTTCCCAGGAACGCCGTTTCCGGGAGCGGGCCAGCCGGGGAGGGGAATGCGTGGCCATTCCATGCGTAGCGCCCCGGCGTTGGCTTCGCGGTAGGCGGGGTCGTGCAGCACGGCGAGTACGTGGTGGAACAGGTCTTCGACGCTCAAGCCGAGGCATTCCAGGTAGCGCAGGGCGGCGCCCGACAGGTTGGGGCGTCGCCGCCGCGGGCCGTCGTCGTCACTTCCGATGCGGCGCGTGGCGGGAGCGGGCGGCCTCGCTCCGGGGTTTCTCGTTCGCGGGCCGCCGGCATCGCTTCCGATACCGCGCGCAGTGTGATCGGGCAGCAATGGTCCGAGGCTGCGGGGAGCGCCGTCGTCATCACTTTCGATGCGGCGCGTGGCGGGTGCAGGCGGCCTCGCTTCGGGGTTTCGCGGACCGTCGCCATCGCTTCCGATACCGCGTGCGGTGCGATCGGGCAGCGATGATCCGAGGTTGCGGGGAGCGCCATCGCCGTCACTTCCGATATGGCCGGCGGCATGGGCGGGTGGCCTCGTTCCGGGGTTTTCCGGGCCGTCACCATCGCTTCCGATACCACGCGCGGTGCGATCGGGCAGCAATGGTCCGAGATTGCGGGGAGCGCCGTCGTCATCATTTTCGATGCGGCGCGCGGCATGGGTGGGTGACAACACTCCAGAGCGTCGCGCATCGTCACCTTCGATGCCATCGTCTCTCTGCCATGTCGGAATGCAAGCCGCACTCCGATCCATAAGATCGATGCAACCGATATGTGAAATCGCCTGTGGCGACGACCATTCCCGACGCGGCTTCTGCTGCGTCACCAACCACAGATTCCCCTCGAACACGTGCGGCCGGTAGTCGGTGCGCTTCTCGTCGAGCAGCTTCGTATCCCCCTCCCAATACAGCCACCGATTGTCGAAGGGCCGGTAGGCGAAGCGAACGAAGCCGTCCTCGTTCGGGCCACCGCGTGCAAGCAGCGCCTCGCGCACCGCGCGGGCGTCGAAGCGTGCCGTCGTCTTCATCGCTGCCGGGTAGCGCCGGGCAATCTCCTCATGGCCCAGAGCGGGGTCGAAGTAGTCCGCGATGCGCGCCTTCAGCCGGTCGAGGTCGATATCGACGAGAAAGCCGTCGCGGCTGGTCTTGACCCCCGGAAACGAGACCGGGAACAGGTCGGGCAGGGACGGCCAGCCGAACCAGTCCTCGCTCACCGCCGTTCGCACGAAGGGCAGGCCCAGCGGCAGGAGCGGCGGCACGCGGGCATAGAGCGTGTCCGGCGCCGCCTCCGCCGTCTCCAGCAGGGCCTCCCGCTTCGCCTGTCCCCACAGATGGCGAAAGCCGATTGCCTCTGCCGGGGCGTGCCGGGCCTTGCGCACCAGCGTCGCGATGGCCGTCCCCACCTGAATGCCCACCGGGTCGCCCCCGGTCGAGAAGATGCTCGGGTCCGGCGAGCCGTCCGGCGCCACCTTCCCGGTCTTGTACTTGTCCCCGTTCAGGCAGTCGATGCGGATGGCGTCGAACGCTTCAAGGTAACGCTCGCGCATTCCGGTGAAGGAGAGTCCGTCGAGCCAGGAGTAGTTGGAGATGAAGCAGACGATGCCCTGGCCGGTCTTCTCCGCGATGCGCCGCTCGGCCATGCGGAAGAAACGCACGTAGAGGTCGTTCAGCCCCTGGCCCTCGGGCCGGCGCACCCGCCTCGTCGTGCGGTAGGCCTCCGACAGCGCCCGCTCCTCGTCCACCGCCATGCCCGCGAAGCCGTTGTAGGGCGGGTTGCCGAGGATGACGAGGATGGGGGTGTCCTGCTTCACCCGCTCGGCCCGGTCGCGCTCCTCCTCAAGCTCCGGGAACGGCAGCGGCTTGGTCGTTCGCGGCTCCCAGCCGGTGAGCGCGTTGGTGAGGAAGATGCCGGCGCGCTCCTCTGCGTCGTCGGAGAGCGGCGCGTCGAGGTCCTGCATGGTCAGCCCGACTTGCAGATGTGCGACCACGAAGGGCGCGGGCATGAGCTCGAAGCCGAACACCCGCCCGGTCGCCGCCTGCTTCACCCGCGCGCCGGTGAGCGCACCGAGGCCGCGTCCTTCCAGGTTGGCGGCGATGCGGCGCAGCACTTCCGCCAGATACGCCCCGGTGCCGCAGCAGGGGTCGAGCACGTAGACGTGCTCCGCCGCGAGCCCGTCCGCGATGCCGAGGTCGTCCTTCAGCGCCCGGTCCACGCGGGCGACCATGTAGCGGATCACTTCCGCCGGGGTGTACCACACGCCGAGCTGCTTGCGCAGTGCGGGGTCGAAGGCTTCGAGGAAGGGCTCGTAGAAGTAGGGCACCGCCGGGCTCTGGCCGGCCGCCGGGTCCTGCTCGGCGCCCCCGCCCCCGTGGAAGCGGGCGAAGAAGGCTTCGCGGTCCACCCGGTCGAGCGCGGCGGCGGTCCAGTCCAGCACTTCGACGAGGCCCAGCGGTTGCAGCCGGCCGGGGTCGGAGAGCTGCTGGAACAAGGCCCGCAGCACCGGCACGCGCAGATGCCAGACCGCCGTGCGCCAGTCGAAGCGCATGGTGCCGGCGCCGTAGCCGCCGGCGGAGAGCGGCGCGGGATGGCTACCGGACTTCCGGGGGCCGCCCGGCGCGTCGAGCTTCCCGTCACCGCCTTCAGGCGATGACCCACCGCTGAAGCGCGATAGCCCGTCGCCGGAGTGCGGTAACCCACCGTCGAAGCCCGGCGGTCCGCCGCCGGAGCGCAATGACCCGCCGCCACCGGCATTCCCCTCCGCACCGGCCCGCGCCCACAGCACCCAGGCGGAGAAGACGCCGTAGAACAGCGTCTGCACCAGGGTCGAACGGAAGAAGCGCGCGCCCTTCACGCCCTCGAAACGCACCCCGAGCGCCTCCTCCAGCGCCTTGCGCACCGCTGCGAGCGACGGCGCATCGCCCGCCGCCTCCACCCGCGCAAGGCCGTCTCGGGCATAGGAGGCGAGCAACCACGCCACGTCCTTCGGCTCGGCCAGTGCCGCCCGGTGCGACAGCGCCCGGCACAGGTACTCGCCCAAGCCGGCCCCGACCTCCCGGGCGAAGGCGCGCGGCTTCTCCAACTTGCGGCGGAAGTCCTCCGCACTGTCCGCCAGCCGGAACGTTTCGAGCTTCGCCGCACGGCCCGCCGCGTCCTCGCCCACCAGCACGAAGTCGCGCGTGTTCGTCACCAGCACCAGACGGTAGCGGTCCCAATACCGGCTCACTTGGTCTCCCGCCGCCGTGAGCCAAGCGTCGTCACTGGCCGCCTTCACCTCCACCACCCCGCGCTCCGGCGTCTGCCCCTCGCGCGGGCGGCCCCGCTGTACCTGCCTCGCCGCGTACAGGCCGAAGTCGGGATGGCCCGCGCTCTGGTCGGCCAGCTCGCCCACGCAGAACACCTTGGGCTTGAGGGTCGCTCCGACGGCATTCAGCAGGTTCGCGAGCGGTGCGTAGCTCGACCGCTCCCCGGTCGCCCCACCCGAGGCGTGGATTCGCCCGAGGTCGGCGAAGTACGCCTCGACCGCCGCCGTCAATCGCGTGCTCGCGCCCGTCATCCGTCATCGTCCCTGTTGCCGCCGAGTGCGGTGTGGTGTGCAAACCCCGCTCTCGCCGCCTCGACCGTGGCGCGCATCGCTGCCGAAGGCCACCGGATCCGTCAGCATTTCGGTGCGCATTATGAGGCAGCCATCGAAGCCCGGCGAACCGGACCGACGGCATCGCTCCGGGTTCAAGAGCGATCGCATCGTGCTCTGCTATGATCATCCGTCCGATACAGGGTCAGCTTCAATCTCTTCGTCACGAGATCGGCTCCATGTCAAGACTGGATACGGTACGCGAGTTGATCACCGAACTGTCCCCGGGTGAACAGGCGCAAGCGCTGCAATGGCTTGTGCGCTTCATGGGCCAAGCGTTCCCGGGAATCGAGCACACCGCCGGCGTATCCGGCGGCGAAGCATGTCTGCTGCGGACGCGGATTCCGGTATGGGTTCTGGTGCAAGCGCGCCGGCTCGGCAGCAGCGAATCGGAGATTCTGGGCGCATATCCTTCCCTGCGCGCCACGGACCTGAGCAATGCCTGGGCCTATTACGATGCCCACAAGGCGGAGATCGACCGGCAAATCACCGAGAACGAAGTCGCATAGCCAGTGGCCCGTCTGTATGCAGACGAGAACGTTCCGCTCCCCGTCGTCGAAGAGTTGCGCCGATTGGGACACGATGTCCTCACGATCTTCGAGGACGGCAAAGCCAATCGACGGTATCCCGATGCTTCGGTACTGCTGGATGCGGGGGCACATGGCAGGGTCGTCGTGACACTCAACCGCAAGCACTTCCGCCGCCTACATAAAGAAGGATCGGATCATGCCGGCCTGGTGCTATGCACCTATGATCCCGACTTCGCGGGTCAAGCCCGACGGATTCACGGGCAGCTCTCGACACGAGACACGTTGAACGGTCAATTGATCCGTGTATACCGGCCCTCGAAATGAGCCGTTTCTCGAAGGCCGATGCCCGATCCTTGCTCCTTGCCGGCGAGGACCTCGTGGTCCGGTTCGCGGTGAAGCGGGAGGAGATCTTCGACAACGCCGGTAGCCGGTTATCCCTGTCGATGGACGGAAAGGCGATCGAGATCGAGGGGGTCGCTCTCCACGTAATCCCGGGCCGTCATGTCTTCCAACCGGCAGGCAGTCGGAGGATCAAGGCGAAATCGACCCGTCTGATCGAACAAGGCGATCCACCGGTCCATGAATGACGGCCAATCGGCATCCACGTTCTCGGGATCGGAGTTCTTCACAAACCACCAACCGAGTCGAACCTGTTCATCGCTCCAGGACGGCGCGGCGCGAACCCTGATTTCGCGTAGCGCCCGCAGATGAGCACCTTCCACCGTCTCCTTGTCGTGTTTGTCAACGAAGCGCCTCTGGAGGGCTTGCGCCGCGGCAACGAAATCATCGGGGAAAGCGAAGCGCGATCGCTTGCGCGCGAGAGCGAGGGCGAAGGCTCGCAACTCGTCGTCGGTCCGCCAGCCGGGTGTGCGCGTCCATCCGGCGACGACGGCCTTCTCGACGGTCATGGTGCGATCGAGGTCGGCGACCAGACATTCCCCGGCCGTCGCCGGGATGTAGGCGAAGGCCGGCCGCTTCAGACGGCGGACGGCTTCGACTTCTCTCCTGGTCATCTCGATCAGGGGAGCGACTTCGACGAACGGCCGGTCCCGGCAGCCTCGCACTGCGTCGCAAGTCTGGCTCGACATCACCATGCCGCGCACCGGTTCAAGGACGGGGGTGGCTCCGGTTTCGACGAGTTCGCCGCTGTCTGCCATGGCCCCGGCGACTTGGCGGGACGCCGGGCTGTGGGGGCGGGACAGGTCTGCGAAATGCAGGAACTCCAATCCGGCGTCCAGAGAGACGTCCCCCTGACGCCAAGCCCGGAGCGCTTCGTCGATCGCCCTTTCGTCATCGCCCGCCAAGGGCATGGATCATTCAACCCGTACTTTTGGGCGCCCGCACCGCGCGGGCGACACGGGCCTTGGCCGGGATCTCCGGCCGTCCATGCTCCGCTTCCAGGAGGAGCACCGGCGCCGGAGGGCGACGCGCATCCTGGGCATTCCGGGAAAGAGGGATGCGGCGACGTTCCGGCGCCTGCACGACCTCGAACCGCATCATGGCCTCGTCGAAACGGCCGTCCTTCAACAAATCGAAGGTGGAAACGCCCGTGGCGTCATCCACGGCCAGGAGCCGGGCACGGGCGTCGGCTTGACCGCCGGAGCCGAGACGGCGGACGGCTGCCAGTATCCGGCGAATCATCCGATCGTTCCCGGCGGAGACGGGCTTGCCACTGGCCCAGTGATGGACGCTTCGGCGCGAGACGTCGAACAGATCGCCGAGCTCTTCCCACGTCAGGCCGGATCGCCTCCGAATTTCCAGGATGGCTTGAGCGGTGGATTCCGCCGGCATCTGCCGGATCTGTCCGACCGGACCCGTACTCGTACGCTCGACGATGCGGGGAAGCTCACAGGTGCCGGCAGTCGCCGATTCCTGCGGAGCGGTGGCGGTGAGAACAGCCACGATGGTCACGGCAATGGGGGAGCGATATCCGGGGCGCGGCACAGGGACGCCCGCGGAAGTGCGCGTGTACTGCGTGTCGTATGAACCTATCGGGAACATGGCTCTCCTCCGTAGAAGCTCAGGAATTCCTCGCTGACCATCTCTCGAAACAGCCAGTAGAGGCACTCGGCGAAGCTCCTCGTCGTTGCCCGCAGACCCTCGCTCGCGAAGGGTTGCGGCACGGACGTGAACATGTCCAGGTCCAGTACCCAGCTCGGTTCGGCAATCGGCTCGAGGAGGTCGGGGTCGTGGGTCGCGTTCGGGGGCAGCAAGCCCCAACGTCCCTGAACGCGGCCGTCGTTCCGAGCGACGAACTGTGCTTCGGTCATCACGTGAACGATCGACTCCGTAAGGGGGGAGGATGAAGCCCGGGGCGGGCTCATGATGCCCAGGATCCCGGGTCGAACCAGATCGTCGATACGTTCGACCGCTTCGCCGGTCAGCCGGTCGATGTAGCGCAATCCAAGGCGCTGGGCGTCCGCCGGTTTGAAGGTATGCTCGACTGCCGAAACCACGGCATGCAGTCGGTCGAGAAAATTCCGGCGGCTGTCATAGCGGGGGGTCGCGAGAGACACGAAACCCGCCCCGAGAGACACCTGCCATCGCGGGTCCTGTTCCCGGTCGGCGAGGCGCCACACGACATCCTGGTTGACGTTCGGCGTCGGGCCCGCCGTCAGATCGATGGTGTGAACCTGATGCCTGCTGAGATGCGGATAGGTCTCGCGGAGCGCCTCCTGAAAGCCGGCTACGGTCTCGGGACCGTGGATCGCCAGGATGGGCGGGAACCTCACCTGGGCGATCACCTGCGCCAGAGGCGATCGAGGCAGGGGCACCTCGGTGGTCGGCATGGGGCACAACGGCCGCGGCTCCTTCATGTCGGGACCCTCCTGCCTCCTGTCGAATGTGAAATGTAATGTGAAGCGGCCTCTCCTGGAAAGAGGCTCGACTCGTATGCGGGCATCGTTTTCGTGTTGGCAGACGTATCGCATCCGGTGAACCGAGCGTCGGCACACTCGCGCCCGCGACTGCTACCCACGGCAAGACATGGGGCGGGACTCGGCCCGGATCGAGGCCCGCCACACCGCGCCGGCCAGCTCGTCTTCGTCCGGAAGATTCGTCGAGGCTGATGAAGACGAGGGCCGAAGGCGGTGGTGCAGCGCCGTGGCTCGGCGGCAGACGCCGGGGCTCCAGCTCCACCGTTCGACCGCACGCCCGGACGAGGAGCCGGTCGCCGCCCGTTCCGTCGGCCGGGACGACGAAGCCCTTGGTGCGGAGCACCCGCGGCGCGAGCGCGGCCAGAGCCGCGCGCAACCGCTCAGGTCCGCGATGACCACCACCGGATCGCGGGAGAGTCCGGGATGGAGGGTCGCGACGTCCGCGATCGAGGCCGGATCGGCGACGCCGCTGGCCTCCAGAAGGATCTGGTCCGGGCGCCGGTCCCCGTCCAGCAGGCGATCGATCGCGCCCACCAGATCGTCGCCCATGGAGCAGCAGACGCAGCCGTTGGCGAAGGTGAGGGTGTCCCCGCCGTGCGCCGCGACGAGGCTGCCGTCGACGTCCAGCTCTCCGAAATCGTTGACCAGCACCGCGTAGCGCACACCGTGGGCGCCCGAGAGGATGCGGTTCAGCAGGGTGGTCTTCCCCGTGCCCAGGAATCCGCCGAGGACGGTCATCGGGACCCGGGCGGTCACGACGGCTCTCGCTCCGGGCCAACCGCCGGGACGGTTGCGGCGCCCACCGGTCCGTCGCCGGCTGATGATTCGCCCCATCGGGACCCCCTCGATTCGATATTGCAAGAACCCCTGCATCCACAGGATGCCGGCGCTGCCTGTCCGGTCCATCGGACGACGTGCCTGCCGCCGGCTCTATCCGCCATCCTGCGCGATGCGACGCGCCATCCACTCCACGAACGCGGTGCGCGTCATGCGTCTCCTGCGCGCCTCGCCGTCGATGAACGCGACGACCCCTTCATCGAGGGTCAGGTTGGCGCGGACGTTGCGGCCGGAGAGACGAATCAGGGGAACCGTGACGAGCGTGGAGCCCGTTGCAGGCGACACGTCTTCGAGCACGCTCGGAGCGACAAGCGGCCGTCCGTCCTTCTCCGTCTCGGTGGCGTAATCGCGAAGCGCTTCCTCTGCGTTCAGCAAGGCTTTGTCCAGGGTCGTGCCCATGGCGACGACGCCCGGCAGGTCGGGGAACGTGACGCCACAGGCGCCGGTTTCTCCGTCGATCAGCGCAGGATACCGGGTCATCTCGTGTTCTCCCGATCGGTTGCAGGTCGAACCCACCCTGCCTTCCTTGCGATGGAACGGGCGACCGCAGGAGTGACCTGCCGGTGCCGTGGCAAGGTCACGATACCCTCGATCTTCGGATGCCGGTGTAGACGTGTGAGTTCCGCCGCGATGCGACAGGAACCATCCGTCCCTTTCACCATGCCGTCATGTTTGGTACGAACCTGCCCTTGGTCGGTCGACTCCTCGGTCACCGGCGGCGTCGAACTACCTCCAGATACGCACACCTTGCCGACGGCCACATCATCGAAGCGGAGGAATGTGGTCCGAGGGTCGCGGTGGCGATAACCCGAAGGATGTCGTAACATTCCATACGTGAATTCGCCGTCTCACGGAGGCTACCCATGTCAGATGGAGCGAACGGACCACGGCCGCCAATCCCGGCTGACCTTCGACGGCGAATCCTGGTCGAAGCTGGCCATCGCTGCGCCATTCCCACCTGCCGATATATTGAGGTTGAAGTTCACCACATCATCCCTTGGGAAAAGTGCAAGAACCATTCCTACAACAATCTAATTGCACTCTGCCCAAATTGCCACAGCCGCGCTGATCGAGGCAAAATCGACCGCAAAAGCCTGAAACTTTACAAGCACAACCTTCAATTTGCCCATGATAAATTTTCCCAATTGGAGCTTGATGTACTATTTGATGCACATACGCGCCAATCAGATCAGCCAATGGATTGGCCACCTTTCATGCGTATTTTAATCAAAAGGATATTGGATGCCGAGTATGTACAAATTGCTCGTCAGAAAGGATCGGTTTTTGTTGCTGGTATGCGAATAGATCCAGATCATATTTATATCACAGATAAAGGAAGAGAGTTTATTGAAAATATAGGATTGAGAAAATTATAATTTCTTAATCATCATATTCACCAATAATAACTTCCCCGCATATTTGAACAAGATTAGTTCTTGAGTGGAATGATAAATGAGTCGGATTTCTATAAAGAATTGAAAAAATAGATCATTCTCCATATAATCCTTATATTTATGTTTCCTGTCTCACCTTCCGCCGCAGTACATCTGTCATACAAGCAGAAACGAGAGAGCTGCCCATGCCTGTGAGTTGGAACTGCAATTCCGGCATGAGATCTAACGACCGTCCCGTTATTGGAGCTGGTATTTGTTTATGATTTCCTATTCCAGAATCAACCAATGTCAACCATTCCAAATAATCCACTGCTTGGAATAGATATTCGTGCACTTGAGATGTTACCTTGGCCATTTGTCCAGGATCAAGAGGCAGTGCAGAGGAAGCTATTCTGCTATTCAAATTCCGACGAACTCTCAAGCCAATACAACGCAATCGAAATAGATTTTGGATGGCCAGATCTTTTTCTGCATCAGAAAAACGTCGGTATGTATTTTCTGACAAAATTCTTAATTCGTTCATCCATTTATCATTTTTTTGATTGATATTTCTACGGATCCGATCCAGTTCTTTCAGGTCCAGATTATCTAAATTCTGTTCTATGGAATGAGATGGAGGGAAAGAAATTTCATAAAGAACCAACAGCAGACCAGCTTCTACTGGTCCGATCGCTTTCAATATATCGGTAAATGCTCTTAGTCCTGAAATTGCTTTGTTACGATCCATAGAACTAATGATCAATCCAGCCCATAATTCCTGCATCGTCTCGTTATCTTCAAAAGAGCATGCATCTGTCAAACGATATGCATCACCCTCAGAAACAGGCATCAATGATTCATCGTCAATAATTCGAGTTTTTTTCTCCATCTCACATCGCTGTGCAACTTTCTCGAAATTTTCCTTCCGCCAACGCCATTGCCGAAAACTGTCGGCTAAGTATATCCCCATTTCATCGGCGAGAGGTCCAAGCAGTCTCGTCAAGAGCTGTCTTCCCGAAGAGCCAAGTCGCGAATCTTCAGTATTCGCGGGAGCACCCGATGATACATCGTCATCAGGATCGTGACTTTTACCCATAGCGAGACTCTCTTGTCAGTAGTATCGCTCTGATCCGCCGCACTGTATCGGTAAAGTGCTGCACTTCCTCTGGGTGCAGAGGGCGACCAAGGATAGCGCATTCGCGGTAGGAGAGCCATTTCTTGAGGACTTGGTAGCCGCCGAGCTTGTAGCCCCAGACGGCGGCGGGGACGTTGCGCCAGAAGGCGCGGGCGTTCAGGTGGACGTCGAACGTGGTCTCGCCGAGCGTGGGCAGGGTATCGCCGAGGGCGGCGCGTTCCTCCGGTGTGAAGGGGCGTTCGACGATGCGGCCCTGGCCGGGCATGACCGCGCCGCCCGTTCCGTAATGGCCCCATCCGGCGGTCAGCGCGAAGTCGTCGCCGCTCATGTTGCGGTCGTGCGTGGTGGCGGGCACGGCGATGGCGGCGATCTCGGGGCGCAGCCGGCCTGAAGTGACGCCCGGAACGGGGGTGTCGGAGTCGAGGAGGCGGGCCAGCTCGCGGCCCCGGGCCGCTGACCGGGCGAGCGCTTCTGCCGCGTCCCTCCTGCCGACCTGCTCTGAAGGTCCGGCCTGTGGTTCTCTGATGCCGGATCCCTGGGAGCGCGGGCGTCCCGCCCGCAAGCGGGCCGGAGGCCCGCCACCATGCAAAGCGGGCGAGACGCCCGCGCTCCCAGGAGGCCAGCCGGGGAGCGGGATGCGCGGCCACTCCATGCGTAGCGCCCCGGCGTTGGCCTCGCGGTAGGCGGGGTCGTGCAGCACGGCGAGTACGTGGTGGAACAGGTCTTCGACGCTCAAGCCGAGGGATTCCAGGTAACGCCGGGCGGCGCCCGACAGGTTGGGATGGCGTCGCGGGCCGGCGTCGTCACTTCCGATGCGGCGCGCGGCGGGTGCAGGCGGCCTCGCTTCGGGGTTTCGCGGACCGTCGCCATCGCTTCCGATACCGCGTGCGGTGCGATCGGGCAGCAATGGCCCGAGATTACGGGAACCGCCGGCGTCGTCACTTCCGATGCGGTGTGCGGCGGATGCAGGCGGCCTCGCTCCGGGGTTTCGCGGGCCGTCGCCATCGCTTCCGATACCGCGCGCGGTGCGATCGGGCAGCAATGGTCCGAGATTGCGGGGAGCGCCGTCGTCGTCACTTCCGACACGGCGCGCGGTGGGGTCGGGCTGCCACGCTCCGGAGTCTCGCGGGTCGTTGTTTCCAATATCGTCGTCGTGAAGCCATGCGGGGAAAAGACTGGCGCTACGTTCGATCAGATGCAGTTGGCCGATGTGTCTCACGAAACAGTTTTGCGCTTCCGCCGCACCTTTGCGGAGATGTTGAGCGGCAGATAACCACTTGTTCCCCTCGAACACGTGTGGTCGGTAGTCGGGCCGGGGTCGAGCCAGAAGGCCGGGCGATGCTTCCCAATAGAGCCAGCGATTGTCGAATGGGCGGTATGCACAGCGCATGAAGCCGGCCTCGTCCGGGCCGCCGCGTGCAAGCAGCGCCTCGCGCACCGCACGCGCGTCGAGTTGTACGGACGTGGTGTTTCTCATCGCGGCTGGATAACGTCGGGCGATCTCCTCGTGGCTCAAGGCGGGGTCGAAGTAGTCCGCGATGCGCGCCCTCAGCCGGTCCAAGTCGGTATCGACGAGGAAGCCGTCGCGGCTGGTCTTGACCCCCGGAAACGACACCGGGAACAGGTCGGGCAGCGCCGGCCACTCGAACCAGTCCTCGCTCACCGCCGTTCGCACGAAGGGCAGGCCCAGCGGCAGGAGCGGCGGCACGCGGGCATAAAGCGCGTCCGGCGCCGCCTCCGCCGTCTCCAGCAGGGCCTCCCGCTTCGCCTGTCCCCACAGATGGCGAAAGCCGATTGCCTCTGCCGGGGCGTGTTCGGCCTTGCGCACCAGCGTCGTGATGGCCGTCCCCACCTGAATGCCCACCGGGTCGCCCCCGGTCGAGAAGATGCTCGGGTCCGGCGAGCCGTCCGGCGCCACCTTCCCGGTCTTGTACTTGTCCCCGTTCAGGCAGTCGATGCGGATGGCGTCGAACGCCTCGAGGTAACGCTCGCGCATCCCGGTGAAGGACAGCCCGTCGAGCCAGGAGTAGTTCGAGATGAAGCAGACGATGCCCTGGCCGGTCTTCTCCGCGATGCGCCGCTCGGCCATGCGGAAGAAGCGGACGTAGAGGTCGTGCAGCCCCTGGCCCTCGGGCCGGCGCACCCGCCTCGTCGTGCGGTAGGCCTCCGACAGCGCCCGCTCCTCGTCCACCGCCATGCCCGCGAAGCCGTTGTAGGGCGGGTTGCCGAGGATGACGAGGATGGGGGTGTCCTGCTTCACCCGCTCGGCCCGGTTGCGCTCCTCCTCAAGCTCCGGGAACGGTAGCGACTTGGTCGTTCGCGGCTCCCAGCCGGTGAGCGCGTTGGTGAGGAAGATGCCGGCGCGCTCCTCTCCGTCGTCGGAGAGCGGCGCGTCGAGGTCCTGCATCGTCAGCCCGACTTGCAGATGCGCGACCACGAAGGGCGCGGGCATGAGTTCGAAGCCGAACACCCGCCCGGTCGCCGCCTGCTTCACCCGCGCGCCGGCGAGCGCGCCGAGGCCACGTCCTTCCAGGTTGACGGCGATGCGGCGCAGCACTTCCGCCAGATAGGCCCCGGTGCCGCAGCAGGGGTCGAGCACGTAGACGTGCTCCGCCGCGAGTCCGTCCGCGATGCCGAGGTCGTCCTTCAGCGCCCGGTCCACACGGGCGACCATGTAGCGGACCACTTCCGCCGGGGTGTACCACACGCCGAGCTGCTTGCGCAGTCCTGCTCGGCGCCCCCGCCCCCGTGGAAGCGGGCGAAGAAGGCTTCGCGGTCCACCCGGTCGAGCGCGGCGGCGGTCCAGTCCAGCACTTCGACGAGGCCCAGCGGTTGCAGCCGGCCGGGGTCGGAGAGCTGCTGGAACAAGGCCCGCAGCACCGGCACGCGCAGATGCCAGACCGCCGTGCGCCAGTCGAAGCGCGCAGTGCCGTGGTCGCCGGCGGAGAGCGGCGCGGGATGGCTCCCGGACTTCCGGGGGCCGTCCGGCGCGTCGAGCTTCCCGTCACCGCCTTCAGGCGATGACCCGCCACCGAAGCGCGGTGGCCCGCCGCCACCGGCATCCCCCTCCGCACCGGCCCGCGCCCACAGCACCCAGGCGGAGAAGACGCCGTAGAACAGCGTCTGCACCAGGGTCGAACGGAAGAAGCGCGCGCCCTTCCCGCCCTCGAAACGCACCCCGAGCGCCTCTTCCAGCGCCTTGCGCACCGCTGCGAGCGACGGCGCATCGCCCGCCGCCTCCACCCGCGCGAGACCGTCGCGGGCATAGGAGGCGAGCAGCCACGCCACATCCTTCGGCTCGGCCAGTGCCGCCCGATGCGACAGCGCCCGGCACAGGTACTCGCCCAAGCCGGCCCCGACCTCCCGGGCGAAGGCGCGCGGCTTCTCCAACTTGCGGCGGAAGTCCTCCGCACTGTCCGCCAGCCGGAACGTTTCGAGCTTCGCCGCACGGCCCGCCGCGTCCTCGCCCACCAGCACGAAGTCGCGCGTGTTCGTCACCAGCACCAGACGGTAGCGGTCCCAATATCGGCTCACTTGGTCTCCCGCCGCCGTGAGCCAAGCGTCGTCACTGGCCGCCTTCACCTCCACCACCCCGCGCTCCGGCGTCTGCCCCTCGCGCGGGCGGCCCCGCTGCACCTGCCGCGCCGTATACAGGCCGAAGTCCGGATGGCCCGCGCCCTGATCAGCGAGTTCACCGACACAGAACACCTTGGGCCTGAGCGTCGCCCCGACCGCGTTGAGCAGGTTCGCGAGCGGCCCGTAGCTCGACCGCTCCCCGGTCGCGCCGCCCGAGGCGTGGATCCGCCCGAGGTCGGCGAAGTACGCCTCGACCGCCGCCGTCAATCGTGCGCTCGCACCCGTCATCCGTCATCGTCCCTGTTGCCGCCGTGCGCGGGGCGTGTGCAAGCCTCGCCCTGAACCGCCCCGGGAATCCCGCAAGGTGATTGGCTTGAGTCAGGCAGCCATTGCCGACCCTTGCGGTGGGTGGTAGTAGTGTGCCTCGAATGCAGCCGGAGGCACATGCCCGAGGGGCCCGAACAGACTCTTGTGACCGCAATGGCCGGGTCCACGGTGGACTGGAATTCCAACTGCACATAGAGCCACGTCCCGCCGAGGCGCACCCGCCACGACAGGCTTCCCCGGCGGCGGCGCAGGTCGTCGCGCACGGAGGCGGCGGAGCGGAGGCCAGGAATTCCCGCTAACGTGCTCCATCGTTGCGTATGGCGGGTCGGACCCGTGACCACCGGAGGTCATGCAACCGAGAGGCAGACATCCCCCTCGCGGCGTCGCGCGATGTCTCTCAACGGCTACCTGTCCCCTGAAGCTCCTCCCCGTCGCACACTCCGGCCCCGGCGAGGGCCGCTATGACGTGTCATAGAGCACCATCTCGCCCCGGTATCCGAACGCAATCGCTTGGTACAACGTCTCCCAATCCGCCACGGGGAAGGTCAGGAACAGCCTGCGTACCTTGTCCCAGAAGTAGCGCGGGCGCTCGGCCTTGACCCGTGCCTTGACGAACAACGTGCAGCTACGCTGCTGGACCTGGTCGATGAGGAAGGCCAGCATCATCAGATAGGCAAACACCGTCGCCAGATGCTTGTGGCCGTGCCCGAAGTTGTGCTCGAAGCGGTAGCCTTGGTTCTTCAGGGTGTTGAAGGTCTCGTTCTCGATGCGCCAGCGCGCCCGCCCGGCGCGCATCATCTCCATCACGGTCGATTCCTCGATGGGCAGGTCGCTGACCCATGCGAAGTGCTGCTCCTTGCCGTTGGGGCGCCTCTCCCAGTACTCCAGGAAGTTCACCTCCAGCTCGAAGTGCGTGTCGTTGAGCGCCACGCCGTTGAGGAAGCGGAAACGGTGGTGGATGCCCTGCTCATCGGTGTGCTCGACATGCTTCACCGCACCGGGCCCCAGCCGCTGGGTCGCCTCCACCCACTCGAACAGCGCCTCGTGGTCGGCACGCTTCGCCCCCCAACAGGAACCGCAGGCCCAGCCCCTTCAGGTGCTTGATGTGCGGTCCGTTCGACGCCAACCCGTCCTCCACCACCAACAGCTTCAGATGCGGGTGCTCGCGGCGCACGTCGCTCAGCAACCGCTTCGCCGCGTTGCGCTCACAGTCGTTCTTCTTCGCCCCGTCGCCCTTCACGATCGGCTCCGGCGCCAAGGCGAACACCTCGCGCTTGTCCGGATGCACCAGCACCGCCCCCAGCATCTGGTGGTAGTACGTCGTGCGACCGTCGCGATGATGCTTCTCGCAGCACTGCGCGCAATGCACGCGCGAGGAGGAGAAGTAGCCCGTCCCGTCCACCGACAGCACATAGTGCCCGTCCAGGCAGGTGAACCCCTCCAACCCCTTCCCTCGCTGCAACAACGTAAACACGCGCTTGAACACCGCACGCAACTGGCGCGGGTCCACCTCGTCGAGACGCTCGCGCAACGCCGTGTCGCACGGGGCACGCTTGATGCCGTACAGACGCCGCAGATTCTCCCGGACCAGCTCGTCGGTCCTCGCATCGTGGTCGAACTGAAGCAGCGACGGGTACTTCAACCCGAACACCGCCAACCCCGACATCAGGCACTCGGCCAGGCAAAACCTCCGGCCTCGTACCGGGTCGTCCAGCTCCTCGAAGCAGGCGCGCACCTCGCGCAGCAGCCCCGGCGCGCTCAATCCCTTCCTCAACCGCCGCTTGGCCATGACATCTCACCTGTCGCTGGCGAATAGGCGGCTATCATGCTGATATTGAGAGAAAAGTCTACGAAAACATTTTCCTCCTGCCTCCTCAACACCCGGTTTTTCCTAAGAAATTCCAGTTAGCGGGAATTGCTGGGAAGAGGCGTCGCGCATTGCGCGCCGGGCAGGACGGGAATTAAGCTTGCGCGTCTTTTTTTTCGGGGCGTCACGATGAAGATCCTGGTCGCGGTCAAACGGGTGATCGACTACAACGTCAAGGTCCGGGTGAAGGCGGACCGGAGCGGGGTCGATCTCGCGAACGTGAAGATGTCGATGAACCCGTTCGACGAGATCGCGGTGGAGGAGGCGCTCCGGCTGAGGGAGGCCGGGAAGGCGGACGAGGTCGTCGCGCTCTCCATCGGGGTGCAGCAATGCCAGGAGACGATCCGGACCGCCCTCGCGATGGGTGCGGACCGCGGCATCCTGATCCGGAGCGACGAGGCGATCGAACCCCTCGGCGTCGCGAAGCTGATGAAGGCGGTCGTGGAGCGCGAGCAGCCGGGGCTGGTCATCGCCGGCAAGCAGTCGATCGACGGCGACAACACCCAGACCGGCCAGATGCTCGCCGCCCTCCTCGGCTGGCCCCAGGGCACCTTCGCGTACCGGATCGAGATCGGCGACGGGGAGATGGACCTGACCCGCGAGATCGACGGGGGCCTGGAGACCATCCGGCTGAAGATGCCCGCGGTGGTGACCACCGATCTCCGGCTCAACGAGCCGCGCTTCGCCTCCCTCCCCAACATCATGAAGGCGAAGAAGAAGCCGATCGACACCCTGACCCCGGAGGAGCTCGGCGTCGACGTCACCCCCCGCGTGAAGACGCTCGCGGTCACCGAGCCGCCGAAACGGGACGCGGGGGTACGGGTCGGGAACGTGGCCGAGCTGATCGACAAGCTGAAGAACGAAGCGAAGGTGATCTGAATGAGCGTCCTCGTCATCGCCGAACACGACAACGCCGCGCTCGGCGCGGCCACCCTCAACACCATCGCCGCCGCGCGCGAGCTCGACGAAGACGTCCACGTGCTGGTCGCGGGCGCCGGCTGCGCCGGGGCCGCCGAGGCCGCGGCGAAGGCCGCCGGGGTCGGGAAGGTGCGCGTCGCGGACGACCCAGCCTACGCCAACCAGCTCGCCGAGAACCTCGCGGCCCTGATCGCGGGCATCGCCGGCGAGTACTCCCACGTGCTCATCGCGGCGACGAAAGCCGGCAAGAACGTCCTGCCGCGGGCCGCCGCGCTGCTGGACGTCTCGCCGATATCGGACATCAGCGGGATCGAATCGGCGGATACGTTCGTGCGGCCCATCTACGCCGGCAACGCGATCGCCACCGTGCGGTCGAGCGACGCGCTCAAGCTGGTCTCGGTACGAGCGACCTCGTTCGATCCGGTGGCGGAGGAAGGCGGCGCCGCCACCGTGGAGGGCGTCGATTCCACCGGGGACAGCGGCCTGTCGGCGTTCGTCGGCCAGGACCTCACGCAGTCCGAGCGCCCGGAGCTCACCTCGGCCCGCATCGTGATCTCCGGCGGGCGCGGCATGCAGAGCGGCGACAACTTCGCGCTCCTCGAAGAGGTCGCCGACAAGCTCGGCGCCGCGGTCGGCGCCTCGCGGGCCGCGGTCGACGCCGGATTCGTCCCCAACGACTACCAGGTCGGGCAGACCGGGAAGGTGGTGGCCCCCGACCTCTACGTCGCGGTGGGGATCTCGGGCGCGATCCAGCACCTTGCCGGGATGAAGGAGAGCAAGGTCATCGTCGCCATCAACAAGGACGAAGAGGCCCCGATCTTCCAGGTCGCGGACTACGGCCTGGTCGCGGACCTGTTCCAGGCGGTGCCGGAGCTGAGCGCCGAGCTGTCGAAATCGTGACCGATGTCCCGCGCCGGATCGGGGCGCGATCCGGCGCGGGAAGCTCGCGAATGACCGGAAGCCGGCGGCTCAGAGGAGATCGAGCATCGACTCCGCGCTCGACTTGTCGAGCTTGGCGGGCTCATCCACGTGCAGATGGGTGACGGTGCTGTCCTCCACCACCATCGCGTAGCGCTGGGAGCGCATCCCGAGGCCGCGGGCCACGAGATCGAGCTCGAGCCCCGCCGCCCGGGCGAACTCGCCGCTGCCGTCGGCCACCATGTGAACGGCCTCGGCGTTCTGCGCCTTGCCCCACGCATCCATCACGAAGGCGTCGTTCACCGACAGGCAGACGACGTCGTCCACGCCCTTCGCCTTGATCTTGTCGGCATTGGCGACGAAGCCGGGCAGGTGGGCGGCGGAGCACGTGGGGGTGAACGCCCCCGGCACCGCGAACAGGACGACCTTCTTGCCGCCGAACAGCTCGTCGCTCGACAGTTCGCCCGGCCCGTTCTCCGTCATGTGGGCGAGCTTCACGCTCGGGATCTTGTCTCCAACCTTGATCGTCATCGTTCGTCGTCCTCTCGTTTGCTGGACATGGGATAGCCGGGGGGACGCTGCCGAGCGCACGCGGTTCGCCAATGCGAGGCGAAGACTCGGACCGGATGCGAATTCCCGGCACGCGGCACGATCTTCGCGCGGCCATGGGCCGACGGCAAGCGTGCCTCGCATCCGTCGGTCTGGCGCAAGGTGGGGACGTGGAGAGGACAGGGCCATCCACGGCGCCGGCGGCGAGATGGAATCCAATCCGGTGCGAAATCCTTGACATCCGCCCGGTCCGTCCCTATGTTGCGCTGCACCATTGTTGCGGCGCAACAAAAACCAGTCGGAACCACGACCGCGGGAGATGACCGCCATGAGCACGAAGAAGGCGACACAACCCTCACAGGAGACGAGCACCATGAGCACCAGGAAGACGACACAGCCGTTCAAGCAGCCGATCGAGCTGTACACCGCGATGCTGGATCAGACCATCCGCGCCAACCGGATCGTCGCGAAGGGCATCGAGCGCACCATCGACGAGCAGTTCGGGCTGTTCGAGGCGACCATCGAGGCTACGCGCCCTCTCGCTGCCACCAAGCAGCCGGAAGAGGTGCTGGCCGTGCAGGCGGATGCGTGGAAGGCGTTGAGCGAGAAGCTCGTCGCGACCACCGGCAAGATCGCGGAAATCCAGCGTGAGACCGGCTCCGAGCTCAAGGACGTCGTCGTCGACAGCGTCAAGGCCGTCAACGAGGCGTTCCCCAGGGCCGCTTGAGCCGTATCGGGCCTCCGGTTCCGGACGGAGCCGGCCCTCCGGCGGTGCCGGGCCCGGCCCTCCGGCGGTGCCGGGCGTCGTGTCCGGTACCGTCGGCGGCATCCAGGCGCCGACCGTCGGGCGCACACGTGACGCCGACGGTGGTCGTTGTCGGGACAGCCGACAGTACCTCGCATCGCGCGAGGCAGGCCCACCCGTATCGAATGGCGCGCCCGACAGGATTCGAACCTGTGACCTTTGGCTTCGGAGGCCAACACTCTATCCAACTGAGCTACGGGCGCCGGAAGGAGCCGCTCGGACTCACGCCGCACCGGATCGCGGAACGCAACGAACGAGCGGGATACGGTAGCGTTCGGTCATCGAAACCCGGCCAGCGTCGGCCCGACTCCGTGACGTGCCCATCCGGGCGCGGGGACCGAAAGGGCAGCAGACGACCCTTACCAGGATTCCATGAATCCGTCAACGTGACCTGAAGGCGGGAGGGCCAGGAACGTGCCCTCGTTGGTCCGGGTCACCTCGCGCATGAGCGTGGCGTAGCGTTCGGTACCGTGTTCGGAGATGAAGCCGACGGCGTGGACGCGGACCAGGCGCCTGCCGGTTCCCCGCTCCGTGTTGAGCTCCCGCAACGTCTCGATGACCTCGTCGTAGGACGATCCGGAGTAGTCGTCACCGAAGATGTAGATGGCGATCCTCTTGTCCTGGCGGGCATAGGTGCGAAGTGCGGTCCGGAGTCCTTCCACGGGACTGCTGTTCGAGAATGCGTCCCAGTTCCGGACCGCGTTCAGGATGTTCTTGCGCCGCTTCGGGGTGTCGGGGATCCATTTCCTCCGGTAGGCGCCGATGAGGTAGCCGCCGTTGTCGTTCAGGACCTGGAACCCGCTGACCCGGGGATGGACGTCCAGGACCTTGTCCATGACGTCCATGACCCGGCTCCAGATGGACTTCATGCTTCCCGAAGTGTCCACGATGAAGATGACGTACTCGCTGTCGACGGGGATCCCCCCGACCTCGGGGTCGCGCTCGCTTGCCGGGGTGCGCACCCGCAAGGTGGCGCGTTGGAGCGATTCCTTCACCCGTTCGAGCCCCTGGTTGTCGCGTTGTAGCTGCTGAAGCCGCCGGCCGGCGATCCGGATCGCCTGCTCCAATCCGGCATCCTCGCCGGATGCTTCGCCGGGCGCATCGGCGGGCGGCTTCGGTTGAGGTGCGGGCATGGCCTGCAATGCTTCCCATCGGGCCCGGAGCCGGGTCACGAGGTTCGCGGTTTCCCTGATTTCCGATTCGCGCACGGGAGCTGGCGCGTCGCCGCCGGCGTCGGTCGGCGCCGGTCTTGAGATGAGAAGCAGGAGGATGATCGCGCCGAACCCGCAGGCGATGACGTCGAGGAACGCCAGGCCGAAGATCTCGCCGGACGAGCGCGCCTTCTTCATGGCCCACCTCTCGCCACGGTCATGGGGCGCCGGCCCGCGCGGTCCGGCGCCGGCAGGCGGGCGTCGCCTCCGGATGGCCTTCCGGCGGCGGCAGACTTCGCCGGACGGAAGGGATCTTCCTCACGGCCAGCCCCTCGCCGGAGTCATGAGGAGCCCGCCGGCCTGCGCGGTCCAGCTCCAGTACGCCGGCGCCGCCTCCGGATCCCCTTCCAGCGGCAGCAGGATGACGTGGACCTTGCGGCCCGGCGGCGGGGCGGAGTTCTTCAGGCTCGCGTAGAACAGCCTCTTGCGGCAGGCGCCGGTCACCTTGCCCTTCGCGTTCCCGGAGCAGCCGGAGAGCAGCCCGGGCGAAGACACGCTCTGCGTCGGAAGCCCGTCGGTCACCACGTAGACGTCGGTGGCGGCCGGGGAGAGGCGGGCGAGCGCCTGGAGCCCCGCCTCCAGGTTCGTCGCCCCGGTCGGAACCAGCCGGTCGAGCTCCCCGAAGAGCCCCTGCAGCACCGCCCGGTCCCGGCCGTCGGCCCAGGCCCCTCCGTGCAGCACCGTCGCCCGGTCGTTGAACGCGATGACCGCGACCTCGCTCCCGGCCGGCAGCCGGTGCAGCAGCCACCGCGCGGTGCGCAACGTGCGCCGCCACTTCGGCCCCCGCTTCTTCTCCGCATCCGAACGGACCTTGCGGGCGATGACGTCGATGAGCCGTTCGTCGGTCATCGAGGCGCTGCGGTCGAGCAGGATCGCGATGCGCCGTCCCTCCACCCGGAGACCGAGCAGGTACTCTTCCTCGCCGCCCTGCACGTCTTCGACGACGTCGGCGGCCTGGTTCGGATCGATGGACTCCACCTCGTTGCGCAACGCCGCGTTTCTGGCCTGTTGGCGCCCGATCGCTCGCTTGATGTCGGCGAGTCGCGCCCGGTCCGCGTCCTCCCGGCTCGCGTCGCGTGGCTCGGTCCGGGCCTGGCCGTCGCGACGTTCCCGGCTCTCGCGTTCCGCCTCCTCGATCCGTCCGGCCAGCGTGTCCGCCTCCTGCCGGAGCGCCGCCAGGGTCTCTTCCTCCTTGGCCGCGGCCCGCTCCCCGGCGTCCGGCTCCACCGCGGTTCCGGTGTGGTGCTTGACGATGAGGAAGAGCAGGATCGCCGCGCCCAGCCCGCAGGCCATGACGTCGAGAAAGGCCATCATCCCCCCCGG
Source organism: Gammaproteobacteria bacterium (assembly GCA_965204915.1). GTDB lineage: Bacteria > Pseudomonadota > Gammaproteobacteria > HK1 > HK1 > HK1. The sequence goes on from OZ242023.1 coordinate 4,312,608, forward strand.
CTCCCGTCGTCTGGCCCGCATGGCGGCGCTCGCTCAGCGGCTGATGCGCTTGAGCAGGAACTCTTCGCAGTAGGTCTGGATGTCGATCAGGCGCCGGTCCTGCGCCCGTTGCAGGGCATGCAGCAGCAGCATGAGCACGAGGCTGGCCAGCAGCGCCACCAGCGTCGAGTTGAAGGCGGTGCCGAGGCTCGCGGTCATGCCGGCGATGTCTCCGGCCAGCGCCGCATCGGCTTGCGAGAGCGCCTGCCCGATCCCCCGCACGGTGCCCACGAAGCCGATCGACGGGATCGCCCAGATGATGTACCGGATCATCGCGTTGTCGGCTTCGAACCGTATCCCCAGGGCCTCCACGCTGGTCTGGATGGCGTCGGAGGTGTTCTGGACGTCCCCGGTGATCCGGTAGCGGCGCAGGCTCGCCTGCAACGCCCCCATGAGCTGGGTCCCGGTCATCTCGGCGGGCAGGGCCTCCAGCTCGTCGAGCCTGTCGGTCAGCGGGGCGGCGCCGGCGTCCGCCTCCTCGAAGACGTCGACGCCGAAGAGGTACTGCTCGGAGGCCAGCGCCCACATCCTCATGAGGATGCGGATGGCGCAGAAGACCAGTAGGACGAGGCAGATCTCCTGCTCCCAGTCCTTGAGGATCACCGTCCACTCGCGGGACACCGACTGCCCCGCGAGGCGGGCCGCCTCGATGGCCGCTTCGGCCCGCGGCCGGATGATCTGGACGTAGAGCAGGTGGATCGCGCCGGCGCTGCCGGCGAGGATGGCGGCGGCCCGGACGAGCTCGTTCACTTCAGACGGCCACCGTCAGATGTCCACCGGGAAGCTCACGGGGGCGTCCAGGCTGATGGCCGCCGGCACGCCCTGGGCCACGCTCGCCCGGTGCAGGCCGAAGACGACGGCGGCGGCGAGGGCGACGGCCGCCGCCACGCCGGCGGCGATCCGGATCCGGCGCGGTACGCGGGTCCGCTTCACGTTCCTTTGCATGTCTCCTTGCCTCACCGTCGTCCTCCGACGAGGTAGCGGGCGATGCGAAAGCCGAGGTCGTCCCTCGGGGCGCTGCTGCCGTCGCGCCAGGCGGCGCGCAGCTCGCTCAAGGTCCCCGATCGCCAGCTCGACCCCTTTACGGTATGGCGGCGGCCGGGGCGGGTGTCCATCGGATCGGTCTCCACGAGGTCCGGGGGAGGAGGGTGCAGGTCGTAGTTGTCGTGCGTCCACTCCCTCGCATTGCCCGCGAGGTCGTGGAGCCCGGCGGCGTTGGCGGTGAATCCGCCGACCTCGGCAAGCTGCGCGGCGCCGTCGTCGTAGCGCGGAATGTACACCGGGACCCGCCCGCGCGCCGACTCGTCGGCGAGGTTGCCGCTGCGGGCGGGGATCTGGGCCTCGTCCCCCCACGGGAACCGGGTCTCCCGGCCGCGCCCGGTCTTGCGGGCCAGCCACTCCCATTCCGCCTCGGTGGGGAGCCGGTAGCCGTCCGCCGCGGCGTTGCTGCCGGTGTGGCGGCCGTTCGCGAAGCGGTAGACCGGGGTGAGGCCCTCCCGTTGGCTGAGCCAGTTGCAGTAGCGGGCGGCGTCTTCCCAGCCGATCCCGGTGACGGGGCGCGTGTCGGCGGCCGGAGGCTGGCCGGGGTGGGTGAAGCGCCGGAACTGCTCGACGGTGACCTCGTGGACGCCGGCGTAGAACGCCCTGGTGAGCCGCACTTCCCGGACGAACTCGTTGGCCCGCCGTCCCGGCTCCCCGCGGGGCGTCCCGAGGGTGATGGTTCCGGGGTTCTTGAACAGCCTCAACACAAGGCCGGCGCGGTTGACGTACTGCTCCGGCGCCGTTTCGAGCCGGGCTTGGGCCTCGGTGCGGAGGGTGACCGCGATGGTCCGGGTGGCGCCGGGGTCGGGGGTGATGGTGCGTGTTTCGGCCCGGTAGCCGTTGCGCGTCAGACGGATCGTCTGCGGGACGGCCAGGAGGATCAGGCGTTGCGGGGTGCGGCCCACGTTCCGCCCGCCGACCTCGACGTCGGCCTCCGGCTCGGAGCGTACCTCGACGACGCCGAGGATCGGGGTGAGGGCCAGGGCGATGGCGCGGTGCTCGCCCGGGTCCAGCGTGAATTCGGCCTCCCGCGGCGCATGGCCCGGCTTCGCATAGCGGACCCGATGGGGCACGCCCGCGGCGAGACGGAGGTTCTCCGTCGCCGTCGCCGCCCGCCCGTCGATGGAGAGCGCGCCGCCCTCGGGCGAGAGGGCGAACGACACCCGGCCGTGCGCGCGGACCAGCCGGTAGTGGCGTTCCGCCTCGGGGGCGTCGTGGGTGACGTCGATCGTATCCGTGCGGGCCTCGTAGCCGTCGTGGGCGATCCGCAGCGCATGGACGCCGCCTCCGACCGCGAGGGTCAGCGGGGTCTTTCCGGCGGCCTGGCCGTTGTGCGTCACCCGCGCCCCGTCCGGCTCCGAGGTGACCGTGATCCGCCCTTCGACCGGCGCCAGCGACAACGTCAGGGAGTAGGCGCCCCCTCGCTCGGCATCCAACGACTGCGACGCGGGAACGTACCAGGGATGCCGGGCATCGACGGTGTGCCTGCCGGCCGGGATCTCGATTTCGAGGCGTGGGCCTTCGGCCACGAACGCGCCGTCGAGGAACCACCGGGTCGCGGCATGGCCGGGCTCGGTGGCCGCCCGGAGGGTGGCGGGGCGCTCGCGCAGGATGACGTCGACGTGCCCGCGGGTCCTGGCTGCCCGGGTGACCGCGAGGGTTTCGGGCACGAAGCCCTCGGCGCCGATGCGCAGCGTCAGCGGCCCCGGCAAGGCCCATACCCCGGCCCCGATGACGACGCCCCGTCCCTCGGCGATTTCGATGGCGGCGGTCGCCGCGGCCTCGGGCGGGGCGACGGCGACTTCGAGCCGGCCGGCCTCTCCCGCGAAATGCACGAACGCGCCGCCGAGCGCGACCGCGAGGATGACGGCGGCGCCGAACGCCGCCCTGATCCGGAGGGTCCGCCGCCGGCGCCGGCGCGCTTGCGAGAGTGCGTGCTCAACTGCGTTCATCGCAGACGATCCACACCTCGACGGGAACCCCGCCGCCCGCCTGTACGGTCACCTCGACCAGCCTGGAGCGGTATCCCGGGCGCTTGCCTTTACCCTCGTCCGGCGCTTTGATCCGCTGGGCGACGGATGCAGGTGCTCTGGCGCAGGCTCGGGGCGCTTCCTTCTGGTCGCCGGCAAGGCTTTTCCCGATGCCGAGCTGGTCGGCATCGAGATCGACCCGCTGGCGGCGCTCCTGCTGCGAGCCAACGCCGCCGTGCACGGCGTGACGGACCGGCTGACGCTGCGGATCGCCGACTACCGGACCACGGCGCTCCCCGAAATCGACGGACGGACCCTCTTTCCGGGCAACCCGCCCCATGTCCGCCACCACGCCGTCGCGCCGGAGTGGAAGCAGTGGCTGTCGGAGACTGCGGCCCGCTTCGGCTTCAGGGCGAGCCGGGTCTGCCGGTGTTTGTCGATACCATATCGGAAAGCAGGTGCGTAATCCCATGCCCAGCCATCTACGAAATCGTCTGGATCCTGCCAGATTCAACAAGGGCGCCATTCGGCCGGTTCCCGCCGGTAGACGGCCAGACCGGGAATCGCATGGCACGCCATGTCGAAGTACTCGGGACCGCTCTCGATGCCGACACTCCGGTAGCCCACCGCTTCGGCCGCCGCCAGCGTCGAGCCCGCTCCGCAGAACGGGTCGAGGACGATGCCTTCGCCGAACGGCAGGACGCCCTTGACCAACTGCCGCAGAAAGCCTTGCGGCTTCAGGCTCGGGTGCGGCGCGAGATTCCGCTCCTCCTTCCGGGTCGGCGATGAGCGGATCACGTCCCCGAAGGGGCGGTCGGGAGACGGCCGCCTGAATCCGCCGGTGCGCCACCTGCGCAGATTGTCCTGCACCCGGCCTTCGAGCGGCTTGCGGAACACCAGCCACGGCTCCCACATCGAGCGCGGCATCACGCTCACTTCCGGGAACTCGTCGTGCGCGCCCTTGGGGCGGTCGCCGCCGCGCATGGTCATCACGAGCCGCACGATCTCGCCCCTTCGCTCCAGTCCGACCCCGGCGAGCGCTCCGGCGACGATGTACGAGAGCAACGGATTCGCGGCCACCACGACGTTCGCCCCCGGCACCAGCACGGGCGCCAGAAGCCTTGCCCAACGCGAGAAGAACCCGCCCAAGGCCCGCACGTCGCCGGGAGAGAGCACGGTAAAGCGAGGCAGGGGGGAGCGCCGGGCGCCATCGAACGACGGCGGCTGGCGCCATACCCCGCCCTTGCCGTTGCGAAGCTTCTCCTGCTCCCTCGACGAGTATTCGACAAGGCCGTAGGGCGGGTCCGTGACCACCGCGTGGATCGAGCTCCGTTCCTGCCGCCCCAGCCACTCCATGCAGTCGGCGTGAACCACGGTCGCGCGGCCGAAGACCCTGGTGCGGAAGCGACGCATGGCCGGAGCGTCGCCATCGGACGCGCTTTCTCCGTCTGGCGCCGTTCCCCCTGGCAACCGTCTCCCCTCCGGCAACCGGTAGTGTCCGCGACGCGGGCGAACGAAGAGACGCGGTGTATCGAGGCGCAGACAGGAACGAATGCTCGATTCCGGGACATGGCCGATCCGATCCCGGACACCGGCCACGACCTCCCCGACCGACGCCCCCGAGGGATGCGCTTGCAGGGTCGCCAGGATCGCGTCACGCACTTCGCCCGGCGGCCTCCGGTATCGATTTTCAGGCATGGCGGAAGTTGAGACGTCCGGACGTCATGCGTCAAACCCTGTGTCCTGTGACGTGCAGATGGCCGTTCCTGCCACCGCTCGCACTTTTACCGCGAGACCTTGACGGCGAGACCTTGCGGAGCGATCCGACGGCAGCTCGCGTGAGACCGCCTACAGAAAACCGCCTACAAAAAACCGCCACGGGCGGTGTCGGTAAAGGGCGGTGTCGGCAAAACCCGGCGGCAGTCGGCGCCGCCGCGCCGGCCCCCCCTCCGACAGGAAAACCCGCCCACCATCTCACCGGGACCCTCCGGGCGATGTCCGCGCCGCGCGGGCCTTCGGCGGGACGGATGTCGCGACTCCGCCTCCGGATGGTCGGAATCGTGCAGGACAAGCGCCATGAACGACACTACCATTTCCCCCCTCCTCCACTTCGATCCGATCCCCCTCGCGGTGACCCGCCAGGAAGCGGGTCCGGGAGAACGCAAGGGTAAGGGAGATACCACGAAACCGCGGCGAACGGCAGAACGTATTCTTGCTCGGAACGGAGGTCGGAGGCGGCACGGCATCGGAACTCCGATGGGCGCGCGAAGGGCGTCGACATAGCGTCCTTCCCGGTCTCCGAGGCTCAGGCTCACGCCCTGATCGAAGCGGCCGATGCGTACCCGCATCCGAAGCGTCGGCAGATTCATACGGAGATCGGAGGATGCACGGCATCGGGGCTCCGAAGGACGTGCGGGCGGAGGGCTTCCCGGCCTCGGAGCCCGAGCTCGCCGCCGCTGCCGCGCTGGCCGCCCCGGATGCGCCTCCGGCCCGGCTCGAATGCGCCCTCGTCCGCGAGGCGCCCGCTCCCTCCCCCGCTCTTCTTGCCGACCTGCGCCGCGCCATCGCGCACGGCGGCGACCCCCTCGGCGATGCCTTCTGCCGGCTGCGCACACCGCAGATCCGACGCGGGCATGGGGCGGTCTACACGCCCCGTCCCATCGTGGAGGCCATGATCCGCTGGGCCGTGGGCGCGGGCGCCCCGGCGCGCATCGTCGACCCCGGCGCGGGATCGGGGCGCTTCCTTCTGGCGGCCGGCAAGGCCTTCCCCGATGCCGAGCTGGTCGGCATCGAGATCGACCCGCTGGCGGCGCTCCTGCTGCGCGCCAACGCCGCCGTGCACGGCATGGCGGACCGGCTGACGCTGCGGGTCGCCGACTACCGCGCCACGGCGCTCCCCGAAATCGACGGTCGAACCCTCTTTCTGGGCAACCCGCCCTACGTCCGCCATCACGACGTCGCGCCGGAGTGGAAGCAATGGCTGTCGGAGACCGCGGCCCGCTACGGCTTCAGGGCGAGCCGGCTCGCGGGATTGCACGTCCATTTTTTCCTCAAGACCTACCAGCTCTGCCGCGACGGCGACTACGGCGCGTTCATCACCTCCTCGGAATGGCTGGACGTCAACTACGGCGCCGTCCTGCGCACGCTGCTCGTCCACGGTCTCGGCGGCGAGGCGCTGCACGTCGTCGCACCCGCCGCCATGCCCTTCGCCGATGCGGCGACGACGGGTGCGATCACCTGTTTCCGTGCCGGGAGGCGGGACCGGGGCATTCGCTTCAGGGAGGTGTCCGCACCCGGCGAGCTGGGCGCGCTCGAAGGCGGCAGGATCGTCTCGCGGGCGCGTCTCGACCAGGCACGGCGCTGGTCGCCATTCCTGCGGCCGGTGAAGCGCCCGCCGCCCGGCTCGATGGAGCTGGGTGAGATCTGCCACGTCCATCGCGGCCAAGTGACCGGCTGCAACGCGGTGTGGATCGCCGGCGGCTGGACCGGCACGCTGCCGGATGCGGTGCTGGTCCCCGCCGTCACCCGCGCGCGGGAGCTGCTGGACGCCGGCGCGGCCCTCTCCCGTGCCGGCGGATTGCGCCGCGTGATCGAGCTGCCGATCGATCTCGGCGACCTCGACGAGGCGAACCGGCACAAGATCCACCGCTTCCTGCACTGGGCGAAAGATATGGGCGCGGACAAGTCCTACGTCGCCCGCCACCGGCGTGCCTGGTGGGCCGTGGGCCTCCGTCCCCCGGCCCCGATCCTGTGCACCTACATGGCCCGCCGGCCGCCGGCGTTCGTCCGCAACCGGTGCGGCGCCCGGCACCTCAACATCGCCCACGGCCTCTACCCGCGCGAGCCCCTGCCTGCCGTGGTGCTCGACAATCTGGCCGCGTGGTTGCGGAACAACGTGGGCGTGTCCGCCGGCCGGACCTATGCCGGCGGCCTGACGAAGTTCGAGCCCAAGGAGCTGGAACGTCTCCCTATCCCGAAGCTGGAGCGGTTGCATGGCCCAACCCAGGACAGGGTCGCCGGCCGAGCTGGCGGAAGACGCCGGAGCGGCCACGGATCGCTTTCGGCGGACGCGGCTGAATGAACCGCTGGAACGGTACACCCGGTTCTTCGATGCCTTCACACCGATCTTTACCGATCTCATCGACCGTTTGCCGTCCCTGGCCGACGAGGAGGATATCCGCGACGTCATGGCCGATATGGTCGACGACGATGATGTCCGAACCGGCTTCAGATACCTGTCGGCGCCGCCCATATCGGAAGACGACCTGAAGATCCTGGCCGAGACGACGCTGGCGGCCAACGTACTGCGCCGGGACGCCGAACAGGCGAGACGCATTCGCGACGTCGTCCTGCACATCGTCGATCCGCACCGTTTTCCCTCAAGGCGCGGGCATGGCCCACGCAGCTCGGAGACCGGCAAATCGTCCCCTGCGCCGTAATCGACGGTTTCTCTCGTTCATATGCGCCTCCGCTTGAATCCGGGCTCCCATCGTTCCGGATCGGGAAAATACGCCGTGATCAGCACCGCCTGCTCGACCCAAGAACTGTCCGAAGATCCGCAGGCCATGCGCTCCGGTGGTAACGCCGGCATCCGAGGCAGGGTTCGGAGAGGGGGCATCGTGCAGCCCCCCGGTACGCTGACGCACGAGGAACAGGGGGGCTCCTCGACAACCTCGCGGCGGTGCTGCGCTCGCGCGGGCGCGGTTGGGAAGGGGGCCGCCCCGGGGAGGTCCCCCGCCCGGGTCAGGTCGGGCGGGGGGTTGCAGGCATGGGGCGGACGCTACATCGTGTGCATGCCGGTGCACCGCGGCGGCGAGTCTGCCGGTTGTCGCATCGTTTTCTACGGCGCAGGCTCCTCGCCCGCATTCGAGTGTACGGCGCTGTATCGGTTTCGTACAATTCCCCGCCTTTCCGTCCCATTCACCCACGGAGCGGCAATGCTCCCGGCCAAGTCGCCGGGAGATTCGAGGTGATCGAACGGATGCCGGTACGAGACGTCGACCCGATCTTGAACCTCCGCGTCCCGGCCGGTCCTTCGAGGTCGGATCAACGCCGGAGCAACGCCAGTACCCATCGGTGAACGATCGCAGCTACAGCGATACGCTCGACAGGGGCAGCCGCTTTGCCGGTGATTCGTCGTACCGGCCGCAGGCATCCATGATCGTGTTCGCGGGGTCCGCCAACCCCGATCTGGCGCGGGAGATCCTGGGGCATCTGAACATGCCCGTCGGCAAGGCGGTCATCGATCGCTTCAGTGACGGCGAGGTGATGGTCGAGCTGATCGACTCCGTGCGCGGCAAGGACGCGTTCGTGGTCCAGCCGACGTGCGCGTCGTTCGATGGACGCCGGCGCCGATCGGTCGATGAGAACCTGATGGAGCTGCTCATACTCACCGATGCCCTCAAGCGCGCGTCGGCGGGCCGGGTCACCGCGGTCGTTCCGTACTTCGGCTATGCCCGCCAGGACCGCCGCCCCCGCTCCGCCCGCGTCTCGATCTCCGCGAAGGTCGTCGCCAACGTGATCTCGGAGGCGGGCGCCGACCGGATGCTGACGATGGACCTGCACGCGGATCAGATCCAGGGCTTCTTCAGCATCCCGGTCGACAACATCTACGCCTCCCCGGTACTCCTCGGGGACATCTGGAAGCACAAGTATCCGGACCTCGTGGTGGTCTCCCCCGATGTCGGCGGCGTCGTGCGCGCCCGCGCCATCGCCAAGCGGCTCGACGACGCCGACCTGGCGATCATCGACAAGCGCCGTCCCCAGGCGAACCAAGCGGAGGTGATGAACATCATCGGTGACGTCCGCGATCGGACCTGCGTCCTGGTCGACGACATCGCCGACACCGCCGGAACCCTGTGCAGCGCCGCAACCGCGCTCAAGGGCCATGGCGCCTCCAGGGTGCTCGCCTACTGCACGCACGCGGTCCTGTCCGGCGCCGCGGTCGACAACATCGAGAGATCGCACCTCGACGAACTGGTGGTGTCGAACAGCATTCCGCTCGATGAGCGTGCCGCCGCGAGCCGCAGCATCCGGCAGCTAAGCGTCGCGGAGCTGCTGGCGGAGAGCATGCGCCGGATCAACGAAGAGGAGTCGATCGGCTCGCTCTTCATGGATTGACGATCGACGGGGCGCGCATGACGCGCGCCGATGAGAGCACGCCCGAATACATCCCAGGCTGAACCCGGAGTCGGAAACGATGAATGAGTTCGAAGTCCTCGCACGGCCACGGACCGATCTCGGTACCAACGCGAGCCGGCGGTTGCGTCGCGAAGGCCGGATCCCTGCAATCCTCTACGGAGGCGGCAAGGATTCGACCCCTCTCTCCCTCGAAGAGAACCGGATCAGGAAGCAGATCGAGAACGAGGCGTTCGCCGCCCACGTCCTGACCGTGAAGGTCGGCGGGGAGGAGAGCCAGGCGGTGCTGAAGTCCGTGCACCGCGACCCCGCCACGGAGCGGGTCATCCACATGGACTTCCAGCGGATCAGCGCGACCAGCGAGATCCACATGCACGTCCCGCTGCACTTCGTCAACGAGGAGGACTGTCCCGGCAAGAGAGCCGGCGGGATCGTGACCCGCCTGCTCGTCGAGGTGGAGGTGGGATGCCTGCCGAAGGACCTTCCCGAGTACATCGAGGTGGACATGTCGGCGCTCGACGTAGGCGATTCGGTGCACCTGTCGGAACTCGGGCTCCCCGAGGGCGTACACGTCATGGCCCTGGCCCACAACCCCGACAACGATCAGCCGGTGGTGAACGTGCAGCATCCGCAGAAGCTCGAGCCCGAGGCGGCGACCGGGGAAGGGGAGCCGGAGGCACAGGAAGCAGCCGGCCCGGCGGCATCCGAGGCCGACGCAGGCTGATTCGCCGCGGCCTTGGGCGCGTCCTACCAGCTCCTGATCGGGCTCGGCAACCCCGGAGCCCGTTACGAAGCGACCCGGCACAATGCGGGCGTATGGCTGCTGGAGCGTGTGGCGTTGCGCCATGCCTCCGGCTTCAAGTCGTTGGCCCGCTGCTTCGGATCGATCGCGGACGCCGACGTCGAGGGAACGCGGGTCCGGCTGTTCCGGCCGGATACCTTCATGAACCACAGCGGCCGGGCGGTGGCGGCGGTCGCGGGGTTCTACAAGGTCCCGATCGAGCGGATCCTCATCGCGCACGACGAGATCGACCTCCCGGCCGGCACGGTGCGCCTGAAGCGCGGCGGAGGTCACGGGGGGCACAACGGATTGCGCGACGTCGTGCCGCAGCTCGCGGGCTCCGAATTCTCCCGCATCCGGATCGGGGTCGGACATCCGGGAAGCAAGGATCGGGTCATCGGGTACGTCCTCGATCGTCCGCCCCCCGAGGAGCGCTCCAGGATCGACGACGCCATTGCGACCGTGGTCGATGACATCCCGCGCATCGCCGGCGGAGACCTCGAAGGCGCGATGAATACGCTGCACCGTCGCGATCGGATCAGGGACGAGGAGTGACCGCGGGCCCGGCACGAGACGGACACCGGAGCCCCCGGGCATGAACATCCGGTGCGGGATCGTGGGACTGCCGAACGTCGGCAAGTCCACCCTGTACAACGCGCTGACCGGCGCGGCGGCGGCGGCGGAGAGCTATCCCTTCTGCACCATCGAGCCGAACGTCGGCATCGTCCCGATCCCCGATCCGCGCCTCGATCGAATCGCGGAGATCGTCCGGCCCGAGCGCGTGGTGCCGGCGGCGATGGAGTTCGTCGACATCGCGGGACTCGTGGCCGGGGCCTCGAAGGGGGAGGGACTGGGAAACCGGTTTCTCGCCAGCGTGCGCGAGACGCGGGCGGTCGCGCACGTGGTGCGCTGCTTCGAGTCCGGCGACGTCGCCCACGTCTCGGGCCGCGTATCGCCGCTCGACGACATCGAGATCATCGAGACCGAGCTGTTGCTTGCCGATCTGGAGCAGGTCGAACGGGCGGGAGAGCGGGCCGCGAAGGCCGCCAGGGCCGGCGACCGGGAAGCGAGAGCGCGTGAAACGCTGATGGCCCGCGCGTACGAGCACCTGGGAGCGGGCCACCCGTTACGGGCGCTGGAAACCACACCCGCGGAGGCGTCGGGGCTGGCGGCGCTCTCCCCGCTCACCGCCAAGCCGGTGCTCTACGTCGCCAACGTCGCGGAGGACGGCTTCGGGCCGAATCCGCTGGCAGAGGTGGTGGAGGCGAAGGCGCGCGCCGAGGGCGCGGGGGCGGTGCGGGTCTCGGCCGCGGTCGAAGCGGAGCTCGGCGGACTCGACGAGGCGGAGCGCGCGGAGTATCTGGAATCCCTGGGGATCGAGGAGCCGGGTCTGGCCCGGGTCGTCCGTGCCGCCTGCGCGCTGCTCGGCTTGCAGACGTTCTTCACCGCCGGGCCCAAGGAGGCGCGGGCCTGGACCCTGAAGCGGGGAGCGACCGCGTTGCGGGCGGCAGGGGCGATCCACAGCGACTTCGAGAGGGGATTCATCCGGGCCGAGGTGATCGGCTACGACGATTTCGTCGGACTCGGTGGCGAGCCGGCGGCGAAGGTGGCCGGGCGATGGCGTCTGGAAGGCCGCGACTACGTCGTCGCCGAGGGCGACGTGGTGCGGTTCCGGTTTGCGGTGTGATCCGAGGGAGGCTCCCCGGAGAGGGACTCCTTCGAGGCAGGGCAACATGGAGCGGCTCGTCCACCCTCGTGAATGGCAGAACCCCATGACGGCACCGCATCTCCGGACCCGGGCAGGTCGATACGCGGACCGGTCCGGCAGCATCGCCGGCAGTACTACGAACCCCTTCAGGCCGTGCGGGACGAAGGCGCTCGGGAATCGACATGCGATTCTCCCGAACCCGTGGCGTGATTCCCCACGGCTCCTCCGGAGTGCGCCGGCCCATGCACCGCCGAGGCGGTTCTCCCGGCCGGCGGTACGTCCGTCTCCTGTCTTGCGTTTCCATTTCGGAGCCGTTCCATGACGAATCATCCACTGCATGCCGAGATCACCGAAGTCGGGCCGCGTGACGGCTTCCAGGCCGAGCGGGCCTTCATTCCTGCCGCGCAGAAGATCGAGTTCATCGACCGGCTCATCGACGCCGGCGTTCCGCGTATCGAGGCGACCTCCTTCGTGTCTCCGCGCGCGGTGCCGCAGCTTGCCGACGCCGAGGAGGTCATGCGCGGCGTCGACCGCACCCGCGGGACGGTGCTCGCCGCACTGGTGCCGAACAAGCGCGGGGCGTTGCGCGCGGCCGAGGCCGAGGTCGACGAGATGGTCGTCTTCCTGTCCGCCTCGGAGAGCCACAACCGGAAGAACGTGAACCGGAGCATCGAAGAATCGCTCGCGGGCTTCGAGGTGGTGGCCAGAGTGGCGGAGGAGGCAGGGATACCCGTGCACGGCGCGATCTCGACCTCGTTCGGCTGCCCCTTCGAGGGCGACGTCCCGGCCGCACGGGTAGGCGGGATCGCACACCGCTTCCGGCAGCTCGGGCTGGCTGGAGTGAGCCTCGGCGACACCACCGGCATGGCGACGCCGCCGCTCGTCGCCGCGGCCGTGGCTGCGGTGCGGGAGGCCGCCCCGGGGCTCGGCCTCGGGCTGCACTTCCACAATACGCGCGGGATCGGCCTCGCCAACGTGATGGCGGGGCTGGCTCTCGGCGTCGACGAGTACGAGAGCTCGTTCGGCGGCATCGGCGGCTGCCCCTTCGCGCCGAAGGCGACCGGCAACGTCTGCACCGAGGATCTCGTCTACCTGCTCGAAGAGATGGGCATCGGCACCGGCATCGACCTGCGCAAGCTCTCGGGTATCGCGTGCGACGTCGAGGCCGCGGTGGGCCACGACCTGCCCGGGCAGATCATGAAGGCGGGGCTGCGGCTCGACCTCCACCCGATGGAGTCCGTGCGCGTGGCCGAGGGCTGACGGCGCTCGACAAGGGCTTCATCCGCGATGTGCGGGATCCCTTGTTCCGGATCAACGTCGATACCGGGGTCATTCCAGCTTCGTCCGCGACGCGCGAGATCCCTTGGCCCGATCCCGGACCGCCTGCCCGCGGATCGGTTTCGCCGACGATGCGCGGGGTCCCCGCGAGCCCTCAGCGAGACACTCCATCAACTCGACACGCTGTTGTCTGTGGTAGGGTTGCCACGGCGGCGCCCCGGCTCGATCGCGCCGTTACGGTCCGGACGATCGGCCATGTGCGAGGTCCCGGCCATGAGCGCCGATTGGAACTGCATTCACCGGAACCCGCAAAGCAGCACGCCGCCATGCTCCCGATCAGGCGATCCTTTCGGTCCGGAGCGGTTGACCGGCTTCACCCTCGATGGGCATCGGCGACATTGACGCCGACCGCCGCCACCGATCCGACCCCGCGCAAGATCCGGCAACATAGTGGACTTCGCCCGCGACGCGAGCGCCGACCTGCTGGCCAAGGTTCGAGATTGGACCAGGGCCGCAGCTCAGGCCCGAATGCTTGCGGGTGAAGCACGCACGGCGCCCCCGGCACGGTTCTTCCCGGAGAGTGGACACATTGCCCGGACATCCTGACTTCCAGCCGGTCGACCCGGCCCTCGTTCCGCGTTTTGCGGACATCGCGACGTTCATGCGCACCCGCCGGCACGAGGTCTCGGACGCGGTCGACGTCGGCCTCGTGGGCGTGCCGTTCGACATCGGGGTCAACTACCGCTCCGGCGCGCGCCAGGGGCCGGCGGGGGTGCGCGAGGCGTCGCGGGTGATCCGCCGGGTGCATCCGTCGAGCCTCATCAAGCCCTTCGAGATCTGCAACGTCGCGGATCTGGGCGACGCGCCGGTCAACCCGATGAACAAGGAGCGGTCGATCGAGATGATCGAGGCGTTCTTCGCCGATCTCCGGCGCCACGACGTCATCCCCATCGCGATCGGCGGCGACCACACCATCCCGCTGCCCATCCTGCGCGCGCTCGCCAGGGACCGGCCGGTGGGGATACTGCATTTCGACGCGCACGCGGACACCCTCGACGAGCTCTGCGGCGACCGGATCAACCACGCGACGTTCCTGCGGCGCGGGCACGAGGAGGGGCTGGTCGAGCCGTCGCGGGTGATCCAGATCGGGATGCGCGGCAGCCGCTTCGACGAGCACGACGTCCGGTTCGGCTACGACGCGGGCTACACCATCATCACTATGGACGAGTATGAGGAAATGGGCCGGGCGGCGGTGATCGAGACGATCCACGCGGTGCTCGGGGACGGGCCGGTGTACGTCTCGCTCGACATCGACGGCCTCGACCCGGCGTTTCTCCCCGGCACCGGGGTGCCCGAGATCGGCGGCATCGTGCCGCGGGATGCGCAGGTCATCCTGCGCTCGTTGCGCGGGCGCGAGATCGTCGGCGCCGACATCAGCGAGGTCTCGCCCTGCTTCGACCCCACCGGCATCACCTGCCTCACCGTGGCCAACCTGATGTTCGAGATGCTCTGCGTCATCGCCGACGGCATCGCGGCGCGGCGGATGGCGCACGCTCGTCCGGTCACGAAAAGGGGGTAAGCCCGTGTGTCCTTCATCCGGCCCAGTGAAGGAGCACATCCGATCGCTTCTCGCGCGCGCGCTGGCGGCGCTTCGCGACGAAGGCGATCTCGCCCTCGATCCCCTGCCCGAGATCCCGGTCGAGCGCAGCCGCGGGGAAGGCCACGGGGATTTCGCGAGCCCCGTCGCGCTGGCCCTCGCGCGCATCGCGAGGCGCAAACCGCGCGAGATCGCCGAGCGCATCGTGGCGCGGCTGCCGGAATCGCCCTCGATCGCCTCGGTGGCGATCGCCGGCCCCGGCTTCATCAACTTCGGCGTCGCGGCGGAGGCGTTCGCCTCGGTGGTGCGGCGCATCCTCGAACAAGGCGCGGGGTTCGCGCGCCCGGCGTTCGGCGGGGGCCGCCGCATCCAGGTGGAGTTCGTCTCCTCGAACCCCACCGGCCCCCTGCACGTCGGGCACGGCCGGGGCGCCGCGTATGGCGCGAGCGTCGCGAACCTCCTCGAAGCGGCCGGGTACGACGTGCAGCGCGAGTACTACGTCAACGACGCGGGCCGCCAGATGCACATCCTCGCGCTGAGCGTATGGCTGCGCTACCTGGAACGCCGCGGGCAGGCGGTTGCGTTTCCCTCGAACGGCTATCGCGGCGAATACGTGCACGAGATCGCGGCGGCGCTGGAGCGCCAGATCGGCGGGGACTTCGCCGTCGATGCCGAAGCCCTGATGCACGACGTCCCCGCCGACGCGCCGGACGGCGGGGACAAGGAAGCCCACGTGGATGCGCTGATCGCGCGCGCCCGCTCCCTGCTCGGCGCCGAGCGCTACGACCGGGTCTTCACTCTCGCCCGGAAGACGGAGGTCGCCGACATCCGGTGCGACCTCGAGGAGTTCGGCGTCACCTTCGACGAATGGTTCTCCGAACGCGCGCTGATGGACGCGGGCGATGTCGAACGGGCCGTGGAGCGCCTGCGGGAGCGCGGCCACGTCTACGAGCACGAGGGCGCGCTGTGGTTCCGCTCGACCGCCTTCGGCGACGAGAAGGACCGCGTACTGGTGCGCGAGAACGGCGAATCGACCTACTTCGCGTCGGACGTCGCCTACGCCGCGAACAAGTTCGAGCGGGGGTTCGAACGCGCGATCTACGTCTGGGGCGCCGACCACCACGGCTACATCGCGCGCGTGAAGGCCGCGGTGGAGGCGCTCGGCTACGACCGGCAGGCGGTGGAGATCCTCATCGTCCAGTTCGCGGTCCTGTACCGCGGTGGGGAGCGGGCGCAGATGTCCACGCGTAGCGGCGAGTTCGTCACCCTGCGGGAGCTGCGCGAGGAGGTCGGCGCCGACGCCGCGCGCTTCTTCTACGTGATGCGGCGTTGCGAGCAGCACCTCGACTTCGATCTGGAGCTTGCGAAATCCCGCAGCAACGACAATCCCGTGTACTACGTGCAGTACGCCCACGCCCGGATATCGAGCGTGCTGCGCCAGTGCGCGGAACGGGGCCTGGCGCCGGGGGTGGGTCCGGAGGCGGCGCTCGACACCCTCGTGGAAGCCGAGCCCGTCGCCCTCATGCGCACGCTCGCGAAGTACCCGGAGGTGCTGGCGAACGCCGCGCGGGCGCTGGAGCCGCACCAGCTCGCGGCGTACCTGCGGGAGCTGGCGACGAAGCTGCATGGGTTCTACAACGCCCACACCTTCCTGGTCGCGGACGATGCGGCGCGCGGCGCGCGGCTCTCCCTGGCGGTGGCGACCCGGACCGTGCTGGCCGACGGGCTGGCCCTGCTCGGGGTGTCGGCGCCGGAGTCGATGTAGCGGGGCGCGGGGGCGGCGATGGCGGCGAAGCGAAGAAGACAATCTCAAGGCGCCCGGCGACACGCGGAGCCGCCGAAGGGTCGCGGTCCGGCCTGGTTTCTCATCGGCGCACTCACCGGCGGCCTCGTCGTCTGGGTGACGCTCGGCCGCGACCCGGCGGCGGAGCAGGTTCGGGCGACGGTGGAGCGCACGGTCGGCCACTCCATCGAGGTCGAATCGACCACGCCGCCGCCGGAGTTCGAGTTCTACACCCTGCTGCCGGAGATGGAGGTCGTGGTGCCCGATGAAGAGCTCGCGGAGCCCCCTCCGGCTCCTGCCCGGAGCAGCCCGACGGACGAAGCCGGCACGGAGGGCGAGACTGCCACGACGGACAAGGAGGCATCGACGCCCAAGGAAGAGGGGGAAGATACGCAGGGCAAGGAAGGGCCGTCGCTGAAGCCGGGACACTACATCCTGCAGGTCGCGTCGTTCAGGAGCATGAAGGACGCGGACGGCCTCAAGGCGAAGCTCATTCTGAACGGGTTCAATCCGGTCGTGCAGGGCGTGGTGATCAGCGGCGACGAGAAGCGGTACCGGGTACGCCTCGGCCCCTACCCCGATCGCGATTCCCTGGAAGCGGCCCGGGTGCGGCTACAGGCCAACGGGCACGACAAGCCGCTGGTGCTGCGGGTGAGGAAGGGATGATGGAGCGGGTGATGGGAATCGAACCCACGTCATCAGCTTGGGAAGCTGAGGTTCTACCATTGAACTACACCCGCCGAGCCGGCCGCGCAGGCCCCGCCAGCGCCGCCGATCCCGCTTCCGGACAGGATTCTAGTCCCTTTCCCGGCCCGGTCAACCCGACGTCCCGGTCCGGTACCCATGAGATGGAGGGACGTCCGAGGCCGCTCGCTGAGCAAGGTATCCGGCGGGGGTGAGCCCGGCAGGCGCCTGGGTGGGGCCGGAAGGCGTCGAGCTCGTCGCCGATGACGAAGCGGACCCCGGCACGGTATTACGGATGCAAGGGTACGTCCACCGGCAGCGCGGTGCCTGCCGGTCATTGCGTCTCCGCTTCCTGCCGACGCTCAATCTCCACCTTCCATAATGCTTGCCCGTGGATGATGTACTGCCCTGTCCTCATCGTGCCGACTGCATAGTCGGGAAGCGGTATCCTCGCAAAGCACCCGTCGTCCAGCCGGATGCCGTGAAAATCGAAGTCCCTGTTGTCGAACCCGTGCAGCTCGCGGCCCTCGGGCAGGTCCGCCTCGTTCGACGGAAAGACGTGGAGGAAGAACCGCGACGCGGTATCCGCCGCGACGCAGGGCTGCTTGTGGTACGTCAGCGAGGTGTCGTCCAGATACACGTCCCACACGCCACGTGCCGCCGGCTCACCGGAGACCCGGCTGAAGCGGTACTTCTGCCCCGGCGGAATATAGTTCAATCCGAACATCCGGAATACCGTTGCCTTGCCCCTTCGCAGAGGCCAGGGAGCGGGGACGTACTTCACGTCATCCGTGAAAGCGTCGATGCGGGATATATCGTGCAACGAGGTGAACTTGTTCAGCACCGCCCCGTCCGACAGGCGGACTTCCAGCGCAACGCCCTCGGCGGAATAGGAAACGATGGCACGCCGGCGGTCGGGCGATACGCTGACGTGGCCGGCCATCTTGGAATAGAGATGCAGGTTCGCGGGCGTGTTCGCGTTGGGGAATACGGTCCTCTCGAGGCCGGTGGCCAGGTCCACCGCCAGCAGACGGGACAATTCCTTGCCCGATTGATTGTCGAACATCACGAAGGTGGAGCCTTCCAGATGCTGGACGCTGTGCTGGCGCTTGAACGAGCCGCGCACCAGGCGCTTGATGCGCCCGCTCTCCGGATCGATGACGGCGAATGCGTCGAGGTTGCGAAACGACGCCACCAGGTCTCCGGGCATGATGCCGGGTACGCCGCCGGCGTCATTCCCGATCCTGCGGATGAAGTTCAGGTGCATCGGGTTGCAGTTCTGTTGGCGGATGAAGTTGTAATTCAGGATGGGCGCGTAATCGGATTCGAGCAGGGCCTCCGTCAGGTTCAGGCTGCGCAGCAGACGGCCATCGCCATCCATGATGTTCACCAGGTCGATCTTCGGCTTGTCGTACCTGTAATCCCTTTTTTCGTTGCAGGGAACGTCCACTCGCTCCTGCCCTATATCGAAAGACAACGACCCGTCCCCGTACTTCGCGCCCGGTACGAGCGCGACGTCGTCCTCCAGCACCTGCGGCCAGTGGTGGCTGCCATTGTGGCGATACCACACGGGGTGGCCATCGGCGTCGATGCGCGCGAGGCCGAAAGCGGAAAGGAAGTCGTTGCGATTGTCGAAGTTGTGAAATACGACGAGCAGGTGCCCGTTTGCGTACTGCGCCATTGCGAACGGATAGACGATCTCGGCGAAGGGGGAAGGGAGCGCCCGTTCCGCTCCGCCGCCGTCGACGCTGCTCGTTGCCGCGCGTTCTATTTCGTGCGGCCGCCAGGGCCAGGCGTGCGCCACCTTCCCGTTCGTGTCGAACGCGACCGCCAGGCAGCCGTACCCGGGACAGACGTCGGTGAACTGCCAGGCGCCGCCGAACCACAGCACCGGGTCGGACAGGTTGTCGCCCTCGAGGAGCTCGATCCGATTGGCGGCGGCCTCGCGCGCGGCAATCGATGACGAGACGCCGGTATGCAGCGCGTTCGGCGGGCCGCTCCCCTGCGCCTTGAACATCATCCGCCCGGTGTCCAACCCCTCGGCGATGATGTGGTACCTCTTCAATCCTTCGGCGATGTGGCGGTAGGGAAATATTTCGTAGGTGATCGTGGCCACGCCATAAGAGAAAGCGGACAGCAGAACCGCAACGAACAGCAGCCCCGCCGGCAGGCGCCCGAACAGCGCGCCGATCGAGGTGCGCAGCCCGCGCCATACGGAGGAAAGAGGGGCATGCATTCTGTCCACTACACGTCCTGTTCCGCCCCTCCGTCGGAGGTCGGAGGAAGCGCGGCGGGATGGTCGTTCAAGGGCACATCGATGTCAATGACACATCCTTGCAACTTGCAACTCCGTCGATCTTCCGGCCCCCGAATCCGGCCCGCGCGCAGCGGTTCCTCCGCGACCCGCGACCTGCAACCCCTGGCCCTTCGAGTCCCATCGTGTTGCCACACCGGCGGACGTCACCGGAATCCCACCGGAGGCGGCGGACGGGTCCGGCCCCGTCCCGTCCGGGGCCGGGGTGCGGCCGGATCGATGACGCGGGAGAAGTGGGATCCGGGCGACCCGCATCCGTCTCGGGCCGGTTGATCTATGCGAACGCCGCTCGTAGCCTAGCCGGCGGCGTCCGGCTTGCCGTGCACCGGCCCTTGGCAGCCGGGTCCACGTTCCGGCAGTCCGGCCGGTATCGGCGGTGGAGTCTCCCAGGATGCAGATCACGTTGAACGGCGATCCACACGCCGTCGCGGACGGGGCGACGGTCGCCTCGTTGATCGAAGCGCTCGATCTTGCCGGCAAGCGCCTCGCGGTCGAGGTCAACGAGGAGGTGGTTCCGCGAAGCCGCCACGGCGAGTGCGCTCTCGCAAGCGGCGATCGGGTGGAGATCGTCCACGCCATCGGCGGCGGATAGGCGCCACCCGGAAACCAGGAGGGGGTATCGTCCATGAGCGCACTGCCGAAGGCCGGGCATCGAGGTGAGGCCGGGGCTCCGGCGGGTGGAAGCCTGACCGTCGCCGGGGTCGAGTATCGTTCCCGCCTGCTCGTCGGCACCGGCAAGTACGAGGATTTCGAGGAGACGCGGGCCGCGATCGAGGCGAGCGGCGCGGAGATCGTCACCGTCGCCATCCGCCGCACGAACATCGGCCAGGCCCCCGGCGAGCCGAACCTGCTCGATTACCTGCCGCCGGATCGGTTCACGATCCTTCCCAATACCGCCGGCTGCTACGACGCCAAGAGCGCGGTGCGCGCGTGCCGGCTCGCCCGCGAGCTGCTCGACGGGCACCGGCTCGTGAAGCTCGAGGTGCTCGGTGACGAGAAGACCCTCCATCCCGACGTCGCGCAGACCCTCGAAGCGGCGGAAACCCTGGTCGAGGACGGCTTCGACGTCATGGTCTATACGAGCGACGATCCGGTGATCGCCAAACGGCTCGAGGCGATCGGCTGCTGCTCGGTGATGCCGCTGGCCGCTCCCATCGGATCCGGCCTCGGGGTCTGCAACCCGTACAACATCCTCACCATCCTCGAGAACGCTTCGGTGCCGATCCTGGTGGACGCCGGGGTCGGGACCGCCTCGGACGCGGCCATCGCAATGGAGCTCGGCTGCGACGGGGTGCTGATGAACACCGCGATCGCCGCGGCGAAGGATCCGATCCTGATGGCCTCGGCGATGCGCAAGGCGGTCGAGGCGGGCCGTGAGGCGTTCCTGGCCGGACGCATGCCCCGCAGGCGCTACGCGAGCGCCTCGTCACCGCTCGACGGCACGTTCGTCTGACGGCGTTTGAAAGGCAGCCCCGGGAATGGGCCGGCCGGCGGCGGGGATGGGCGGGCGCTGACGGAGCGGGCCGGAGACGCCGTGCGGCGGCGCACGGTGCGGAGCTTCGTCGTTCGGGCGGGACGGATGACGGAGGCGCAGCGCCGTGCGCTCACCGAGCTCGGGAATCGGTATCTGCTCGACTTCCCGGGCAACCCTCCGGACCTCGACGTCGAGTTCGGCCGCCGTGCGTCGCGCACGGTGGAGATTGGATTCGGCGCGGGCGATGCGCTGATCGCACTCGCGCGCGGCGAGCCGGAGCGTGACTTCCTGGGCATCGAGGTGTATCCGCCCGGCGTCGGCCGCCTGCTCGCCGGCTGCCACGAGGCGGGGCTCGCGAACGTCCGGGTGGCGATGGCCGATGCGCTCGACGTGCTGGAGCGCTGGCTGGCGCCGTCGAGCGTGGAGGAGGTCCTCGTCTGGTTCCCGGATCCGTGGCCGAAGAAGCGCCACCATAAACGCCGCCTGGTGCAGCCGTGGTTTGCAACGCTCGTCCACCGGGTGTTGCAGCCGGGCGGGACGTTGCATCTTGCGACGGACTGGGAGCCGTACGCGGAGCACGTGCTGGAGGTGCTCGACACGCATCCCGGGTTCTCGAACTGCGCGGCCCCGGGCCGGTTCATGCCACGTCCGTCACGCCGTTGCGAGACCCGCTTCGAGCGCCGCGGCCGGCGCCATGGGCACCGCGTGTTCGATCTGGCCTGGCGTACCGTCAAGAGCCCGGCGAGGGCAACTTGAGCCGATGAAGCGGCCCCTGTTCGTCTACGGATCGATGCGAGACGAGGACGTCCGCGCGCTCGTCCTCGGTCCTGCCCTGCCCACGGTCCGTGCCGAGCCCGCGTGGATGCCCGACGTGACCGTGGCGCTGGTGCCGGGAGAGTCCTATCCATACCTCGTTCCGGCCGCAGGCGCGCGGGCCCCGGGGGAGCTGATCCACGGGCTCGGAGAGCGGTGCCTGGACCGCATCCTGTTCTTCGAGGGGGAGGAGTACGCGTTCGTCGAATGCGTGGTCGAACGCGCCGGCGGCGAGCGTGTCGCCACGATGCACTTCGGCGGGGTCGCGATCCCGGAAGGGCCGGTCGTTCCGTGGTCGCTGGAGCAGTGGCAGGCGACGGAGAAGCCGCGTTTCCTCTCGATGACCCGCGAATACATGACGCTGTGGGACCGGGCGGACCGGGCCCAGGCCGAGGCGCTGTGGCAGCGCCTGCTCCGGGAGCACTCGGCGAACGGCGGCGGGCGGTGATCGCGCCCCCCGGCGGCAGGAGCGGCGCCGCGATGCTCCCAGGCAGGGAGCTGCCGGCCATTCCCCTCTCCTCAAGTTTCGGGATTCGCCGACCGAAATGGATTCCCGCTTTCGCGGGAATGACGGCCAGACGGCCACGGCCAGCGTAAATGTAACGTGTCTCGCTGAAATGACGTCATTCCCGCGAAAGCGGGAATCCATCGCCTGATTCAAGGTATTTTGAATCCCGAAACTTGAGCCCTCTCGAAGCCCGCGGACGCCCGGAGATCCGCCACGAGCCGGGCTCCGGTCATCGGAGAGGCGCGATATCGCGTCGTGACGGCAGAGGCGCCGCGTCGCGCCATGACGTCAGGCGTCGGAGAGAAGCGGGAGCTGCCGGGGAACCGTCTCCGAATCCGATCGCAGGGGGTGATACCCTTGAAGACCGTCCACGACGAGTCTTCGGAGGCGTGCGGCCATGAGAACGATCCTGCTTCCGTTCTACGACGACGATGCGGCGGAGGCCGCCCTCGACGTCAGCCGGCAGCTCGCGGCCCGGTTCGGCAGCTACATCGAAGGGCTGTTCGTGATGCGCCCCCCGCAGATCATCGACGGTGAGGGAATCGTCCTCGCCGATTCCTACCTGACCCAGCTCAAGGAGGAGGGGCGGCGGCTCGGAGGCCGCGCCAGGGCGCGCTTCGACGACTGTGTCGCCGAGCGCGGGATGACGGTGGGCTCGATGGTCGAGCCCACCGGTGGCGTGGTGATCGGCTGGCAGGAGATGGAGGGGCTCGAAGGCCAGGTGATCGGAGATCACGGCCGGGTGTTCGACCTCGTCGTGATCGGTCGCGAGTTCGGGCATCCCTGGGTGGATTGGCACGTCATGACGGAAGCGGCGCTGTTCGAGAGTGGGCGTCCGGTCGTCCTCGCGCCGGAGAAGCCGGGAGAGGGCCTGGGGGAGAACGTCGTGATCGCCTGGAACAACAGCACGGAAACGGCGCGCACCGTCGCGCTCGCGATGCCGCTGCTCGCGGGCGCGAGCACCGTCACGATCGTCGCGGTCGGTGGCTGGGGGGTTCCCGGCCCGACCGCGGACGAGCTCTGCGGGCATCTCGTGCGCAACGGCATCCCCGCCACCGCGCGCACCGTCGAGCCCGACAGCCGCTCCCCCGGAGAAGTGGTGCTCGACGAATGCACCGCTTCGGGCGCGGATCTGCTCGTCAAGGGCGCGTATACCCAGAGCCGGCTGCGGCAGCTCATCTTCGGTGGCGCGACGCGCCACATCATGATGAACGCACGGATCCCGGTCATCCTTGCGCACTGAGCGCCGGACGCATCCGGCGTGGTCCGGCGACGGTGGCGGCACGCCGGGCGTCGAGGGCCGCATTGCGCAAGAAGACGGAGGGCGCAAGAAGACGGAGGCGAGAGCGGCATTCCCGCCCACTCCGTTGATCTCCGGAGATCTGCCGCGATCAGGTGCTCCGACCATCGGAACCGGCGCGGTATCGCGCCGAGGCTTGAGGTACCGGAGCGTTCGGGGAAGCGGCTGAAGCGAACAGGGAGGGAACGGACCGCTTCGGGATTGCGGCCCCGGTATCACCGTCGGCGCCGGCCCGGATGCAGCAGCCGCACGTTGCGCCGCTTGAACAGCGGGATCAGCGCGAGCCCGGCCACGAAGCCGCCGATGTGCGCACCGAAGGCGACGCCCCCGCCGCCCGCCGGCGTCACCAGGGAATTGAAGAGCTGGAGCGCGAACCACAGCCCCAGCACGATGCCGGCCCGCAGGTGGATGATCTGGGAGAAGAAGCCGAGCGGAATCAGCACCAGCACGCGCGCATGAGGATAGAGGAGCAGATAGGCGCCGAGCACCCCCGAGATCGCCCCGCTCGCCCCGATCATCGGTACTTGCGAGTGCGTGTCCGGCAGCGACTGCGCAAGCACCGCCGCCACGCCGCACAGGAGGTAGAAGACCACGAAGCGCCCGTGGCCCATGCTGTCCTCGACGTTGTCGCCGAAGATCCACAAGTAGAGCATGTTGCCGATGAGATGCATCCAGCCCCCGTGCAGGAACATCGACGTGAACACGGTGGCTGCCGGCGGCGCCATCACCAGCTCCGGAGGTAACCGCGCTCCTTCGAAGAGGATGGCCGGGATCACCCCCAGGGCGTACACCACGGCCTGGCCGTCCCGCGGCCCCAGCGAGGTCTGCCACAGGAAGGCGAGCACGCACGCCCCGATGAGCACCCAGGTCACCGCGGGGGTGATCGCGCTCGGATTGTCGTCACGCAGAGGTATCAAGATGGATCCGGCCGCGAGAGCCTCTCGTCAGGGTCCGGTCAGGTGCGAGTTCATCGACGGCTCCCGTTTCGGCGTTCACCCGGGATGGGTGTCGAAGAAATCGATGGTCCGCCGTCTCGCGAGCTTCGCCGCGGCTTCGTCGTAGCTCGCGTGGCGGTCGTTCCGTGCGACGGCTGCGGGGTGGATTGTAACGGCTGCAATGCGTTTCGCGCGTTCGCCGATTCCTCCGGGGACCGCCGGGACGGATCTCCTCCGGCGTGCGGACAAGGGGTTCGGGACATGGGGCGCCTGGCGGCTTCCGGCCGCTTGCCCGATCTCATGGTGATCATCCCGGGTGATCATCCCGGCGATCCCAGGTTCGCAACCGGCGTCTGGTTCCGGCTATGCCGGGTTGGGGCTGGCGGAGGCTCGGACGGGATAGACTCGCAGGCATGTATCCGCTCGTTCGCCCCCTCCTCTTCGCGTTTCCTCCGGAAGTCGCCCATCGGATCGCGCTGCAGGCCATACGGGCATGGGGCTTGGTGGCCCCGCTGCACGGCGGCGGCGAGACGGTGCGGGTGATGGGCCTCCCGTTCCGGAGCCGGATCGGGCTGGCCGCCGGATTCGACAAGGACGCGGTGGCGGTGCGCGGGCTTGCCGGCCTCGGATTCGGCTTCATCGAGGTGGGGACGGTGACGCCGCGCTCCCAGCCGGGCAACCCTCGGCCGCGGCTCTTCCGGTCAACCCCGCACCAGGCGGTCGTCAACCGCATGGGTTTCAACAGCAGCGGTCTCGATGCAGTGCGCGGGCGGCTCGCGCGCCTGCGCGAGCGGCCGTTGCCGGTGGTTCTCGGTGCCAACGTCGGCATCAACCGCGATACGCCCATCGCCCGGGCGGCCGGCGACTACCGCCGGGGGATCAGGGCGCTGTATCCGTTCGCGGACTACTTGGCGGTCAATCTCTCGTCACCCAACACCCCCGGCCTGCGCAGCCTCCAGACCGGCGGGGCGGCAACCCTGCTCATGGAGCTGAACCGTTGCCGCGAGACGCTTGCCGAGGCAACCGGCCGCCGGGTGCCTCTCGCCGTCAAGGTGTCACCCGATCTCGACGAAGGCGCCCTCCGCGCCATTGCCGGCGCGATCCTCGAAGCCGGCATGGACGGCGTGATCGCCACCAATACGACCATCACCCGCCCGGCGGCGCTCCCGCCCTCGTTCGCCGGGGAAGCGGGCGGTCTGAGCGGAAAGCCGCTCGCCCCGCTCGCGATCGGCGCGGTGGCCATCCTGCGCGACGCCCTCGGCCCCGGCTTCCCGATCATCGGCGCGGGCGGTATCTGCGATCCTGAAACCGCCCGCACCATGCTCGACGCCGGCGCGGATCTCCTCCAGGTCTATACGGGATTCGTCTTCGAAGGGCCGGCGCTGATCCGCTCTCTGTGCCGGCTTTCCTGACCGTGTCGGCCGCGGTGGTTGTCGCCGCCACCTCCCCCGCGAGTACCGCGAGGCTGTGCTGTACGACCTGGAACTTCGCGATCGGCCGGCCGAACCGGTGACGGTCCGCGGCGTACCGGAGCGACTGCCGGAGACAGCATTTCGAGCACCCCGGCCATCTGCTCGGCGCGCATGGCCGCCCTCATCCGGCGCAGGCGCTCGGTGGAGTTATCCCGAATACGTGGATAGTTGATGGCTTTCGCCCCTGTTGTTCTGACGAGCGAGCGCCCCGGGGATAGTGCCCGGGCGGGCTACCGCCCGGGCCGGTGCCTCAAGGTCGAACGCCGGTAGTGCCCCTGCACGATGCGGTCGATGACCATCGCGCAGAACAGGATCGCGAGGCCCGCCGGCATCCCCTGCCCCTTGGCCGCGTACTGCAGCGCGACCAGCACATCCTGCCCCAGCCCCTTGGCGCCGATGAGCGAGGCGATGACCACCATCGACAGGCACATCAGGATCGTCTGGTTCACCCCGGTCATGATCGACGGCATCGCCAGCGGAATCTCGATGTCCTTGAGCAGCGTCCACCGGGTGCAGCCGAACGCGGTCGCCGCCTCCTGGGCGAGTAGAGAAATGGGAAAGATCGCGGCCCATTATCGCGAAAGATGACTGCGCAAACGCACGCGGCGATAGCCAGCACGTCCCGTCCGAGCACTTCGATGCGGCCGGCGGTCGGCTCGATCAGCCGGTTGAGGTGGCGGAAAGGCATGGTACTTCCATACCTTCGCGCGCGGCGCGTTGCCGACAGGAAGAGCTACGGCTCGGCGCCGTGCTCGCACATGCCCCGCGTTTCCAGGACGCCGTCCAGAGTTTCGATGCAGCGAAGCACCCGCGAGGCGGGGGACCGTCCGTCCGGCTCCTGCTACGATGCGTTCTCCCACGACTTGGATGCGGCAGCCGAGTGACCGCCAGAAGTGATCCCTGCCGACGCCCCGCCGCTCCGATATCGGTGACCGCGTTCGTCGACTGGACGGCTCAGATGCACAACGCGAGTGTCTATGGCAACGCGCCTCCGCATGAGCGGGCGCAACGGACGCTCGCTCAGACCCTGCGGTCGATCGGACGGGCCTTGAGCGCGGAGAGGCCGCGGTTCCGCGTCTCGTTCCGTCTCTATCACGGATGGCACAAGGGCTGGCAACCCACCGATGGCTTCAAGGCCGTGCTCCAGGCCGTCGGCGCTACGGACTTCACGGCGCTCTCCCACGACCGTGTCGACTTCTCGCCCACCGTTCAGTACGGCCATACGTTGATCGAGGCGTTGCCCGAGCGGCAGCACCGGCGCCCGTTGATTCACTTGCCCAACACGTTGCGTGATCAAGCGAGAGATCAGCCGCCGGCAGAGAAGATGGTGGACACTGCGCTTGCTGCGGATCTGCTCGCATGGGCACGTCGGTCGCCCTCCGAGTGGGCGCTCGTGCTTGCCGAGGACGATGACGTGGCGCCGCCGCTCTTCACCGCGGAGGCATGGATCAAGCCGCATGGCGGCCGAGTCCTGCTGCTGCGGAAGCGGCGAGCCGGCCAATACCTCAGGCTCGACGGCCTGCTGAGGGAACTGCCATGAACGCTGCCTGCTCGCGCATCCTTGACGAAATGAAGGTGTTCGCGGACTTGGGAACCGATGGCGCGCGGGGCGAGCAAACCCGCGAAGGCTTCGTCATTCGACTGTTTCGCAACGGCGACGAACTGGCGCTGGTATTTCCAGAAGGCGGTGCCGGCAAAATCATCGAACGGTGCCGCGGCAGCAAATCCCGAACGCATGCATCCTACCTTGCACTCCTGGCATCGGAACGCTTTGGCAACCTGCGCTCCTGGGCGGCGACGCAGAAGATGCTGCTGCGCGAGGCATTGGCGGAGATATACCCCGACCGCGGCATCCGCGTACAGGGTGCAATCGCCGATCGCGGCGACTTGCTGACCGCCGACGATCTGGACGGCTTCCTGCAATCCGCCGAGCGCGGCCAGGACTCCGTTCAAGTCATGCTGATCGACGGCCCGGCCGGCATCGGCAAGACGAAGTTCATCGAGGCGCTGGCCCTGGCTCGGGCAACAAGCTACGGGCGCCGGCGTCATCCGCTCGTTCTCCACGTACAGAGCCGTGGGCGCGTGCTGTCCTATCTGCAAGACCTGATCGCCTTCAGCCTGCAGCGTCTGCGCCTGTCCGTGACCTTCGACCAACTCCCCGTGCTGGCTCGCCATGGCCTGGTGACGTTGGCGATCGATGGATTCGACGAACTCGGGGACCCCAACGGCTACGAGCTTGCGTGGAGCCAGGTCAACGAGACGATCGGCGAGATCCGTGGTGCGGGTACGCTCATCCTGGCCGGCCGCGAGACGTTCATTGGCTTGGAGCGCCTGAAATCCGCTCTCCCGGTGTTGCGGGAACGAGACGTCGTTCATGGCCTTGCCTTGCGTCCACCTTCGCCTGAGGATGCCGAAAGCTGGCTTCACAAGAAGGGCTGGTCGAAAGCCGGCGTGGGCAAAATCCGTCCTCTCCTGGACCCGGACTCCTACGCGCTCAGGCCGTTCTTTCTCGCCAGACTCGCCGAAACCGACATTGCGCAATCCGTACGCGAATCCGCCGGCACGAGCTTGCTCTCAATCCTGATCGATCTGATGGTTGATCGCGAGAGCCGGAAATTCGGCGACGCGGTGGACCGCATTCTGAATGCCAAGCAGCGACGCCGGTATGCACATCAGTTCCTGCGCGAGGCCGCGCAATACATGGCCGACGATCAGACGGACATCATTGGAGAGACCCCGCTGACGTGGTTGGTCGACATGGCCCTGCCGGAAGAGGTGGATCCAGAAATTGTCGGCCTGTTGAAGAACCGGGCAGGGGTGATGGCATTTCTCGCCAACGACACGCTACCGGGCTATCGACGGTTCGCACACTCGCAACTGTTCAACTACTTCCTCAGCGCTACCGTCATCGAGTCCGTGGGCAGTGGAGAGATCCCGAAGTTCGTGCGGCGCAACATCTTCAGTGCAGACTTCCTGGCGGTGTTCGTGGAGGTGCTCCGCTACATCGCCAATGCGGACCCAAGCCGGGTCAGCATGTTCTTCGAAGGAGCGCAAGAATGGGTGAAGAACTACCAGTCGATTGATCGTGGCGCTCGAAATCTCGGCGCATGGATCATCGCCGCGCTGCCGACGATGGCGGACATCGCCGACGGGAGCGACAGCTTCCGGATCGGCCCGATGGAAGTGGACGAGACCATACTCCGCGGCACGTCGCCGGACACGGTTCTTCAAAGGATATTCGTGAATCAGATCGACGTCCGCGGCGCAGACCTGCGGGAGCTGACGTTCGAGGATTCCGCGCTGACCACCGCCATCGTGGACGAGGGTACCCGTGTATCCTCCACCTTTCCGATGCCCCAAAGGATTCGTCGGCAGAACATCGGAACGGGGGGCGACGGCGACGAATGGGACCCGTCGTCGATAGGCGCCTGGCTCGACGCGCATGGTCGCCAGGGGTCGCCGGACGAGACCGCGCCTGCCCCTGACAGCCGGCATGGCCGGATGTTGCGGTTGGTGGAACGAGCTTGCCGAAGCTCGTCGTTCTGGATCCCGGAGGATGCGGAGGGGAAAATCGACAGATTCGTCAAGGACCCGCTCTGGCCGGATGTACTGGAGTTGCTGAGAAGCCACGATTTCATCCGCGAGGAACGTTTGGCCGCAAGAGGACCCAAGAGCCAATTCGTCCACATCAAGCAGTCTGATCGAATATTGGCCAACGATCCGAAGGACAGGGATGTCGCGAAGCTCTACGAGGCGGTGGCGAACGCAGCACGCTGATGGGGGACGTGGCGCTCCGAAACACTCGGGGCGGGCGGCCGCGTCCTGCGTCCGAAGTGTATTCTGCGGAATACCGGACGGAGGAACACCCGAGGCAGGCGGTGAAGACGGACTCGGCAAAATACCTTGCGGCAGTCCCGGAAGTCGATTTGCTGCTCCGGTGGATGGAGCGGGCGACCGACGGACGAATCGGAGACGCCGAGTGGGCGTTCGGGGGCGGGTCCGCACTTGCCGCGCACTGGAGCCACCGTCGGAGCGCCGACCTCGACGTCTTCGTTCCCTACGGCGCGTACCTCGACTGGATCGCACACGGCGGACCGGAGGCGCTCCTCGAACGACTGGTGGGAACGTACGCGCATGCGAAAGCGTCGAGGGTGGACGCGGCCGGCGATGCGGCGGTGAAGTTCAGTGGACTCACACTGCACGGGAACGCCATGGGCGCCATCGACGTCATCGGGATCAACCCGATGTGCGGAGCGCTCGAAGGACCATACCGTACAGGGAAGACCGCACGGCCGGTCATGCCGATATCGACCATCCTGGCCGGGAAGCTGCTCGGACGCGGACCCATGGCGCTCCCGAGGGACGTGTACGATCTGGCGGTCGCGGTGAAACGCGCACCGCACGACGCGAAGGCCGCAATCGAGCGGACGCCTTTCCCGGTATTGGCGACGTGCCTTTCGAGATGGGAGGACATGCCTTGGAGCGAGGCCGGGACGGGCGGAAGGATCCTCCACCCCACCGACGGCGACGCGCTGCGCCGGGCGCCGGAGATCGTGGTGAACGCGGTGGAGGAGTGGATCCCGGGGAGTACCGCGCAGCCGGACGGGACGGCGGCAAGGAGGCCGCCGCGATGAACGCGTACGGAGCGGCCGTTCCCGAATCGAAGGAGAAACGGCGAGAGACGAACCGGGCAAGGCTGGAGACGATCCGCACGCGCCGGACGCCGCCCCTGTGGTCGGAGAATGCGTGGCTCGTCGGACGCGACCTCGCGAACGCCCTCCCCGTACCGGTGGCCGGCGACGAATGGTTCGACGTGGAAGGATGCCGGAATCGGCCCCGGATGCGCTGGTGCGCATTGGCCCTGCGGTGTGCGGAAGAAGACGTGGAGGCGGAGGCGGCCAAGTACGTGGGAAGCTGCATCGGATCGTACATGGCGGGATTTCCGAACAAGCCGAGCGCGGAAGAGTTGATCGGGGCGCTACGCGCAGGGGCGGTCACCGAAAGGCAGCAGACGATCGTCGAGGGACTGTTCGCGGGCATGGACGCGAGCAGCGACGCGCCGAAGGAGGCGGGGTCCCTCCTGACCGCGGTGGGCCTCAGCCAGCGCGAAGCGGCGCGGGCGCTGAGGAATGCGGGGGTGACGAACCCCGTCGTCACGAACTGGCTCAACGACTGGGCCCTGCAATGCCGGGAAGCGCAAGGGAGGGGCGGACCGCACGGGACGGTACGCCCGGATCCGCCGGGACTCGGTTCACCACGAGATCGAGGCTCGAACGGCTGAGGCACTCGCATCCGGCATCGGTGACGAGCACCGAGTGGCCGAGGGTCATGGCGCGTCCGCTGTCGGAGTTCATCACGATCATGTGCAGGAAGAACACGTTGCCGGCCTGCATCTCCAGGGGGTTGCCCTCGTGGAACATCGGCGGATCGACCCAGAGCGGGTTGTAGACCGCGCCCATGCCGTAGCCGCAGGCGTTCATGCGGTGCTCGCGCAGGCCCGCCGCGTCCATGACCTTCGCGTGCGCGGCAAAGACCTCGCCCATCGGCCGGCCCGGACGGACCGCCTCCATGCAGGCGTGGAGCGCATCGGCGCAGGCGGCGTGCATCGACACGTGCTCGGGGTGGGCGCGACCGGTGAGCAGGGTGCGCATCATCGCGGCGTGGTAGCGGCGGTAGGCGCCGGCGAACTCGAGGGTGAGCTGGTCCTCCGCGTCCAGGTGGCGTCGTCCGCTGAAGTACCGGCACAGCAGCGCGCCCGGGCCCGAGCCGATGATGAACTCGTTGCCGGCGTAGTCGCCGCCGCCGCGGAACACCGCCCCCTGCATCGCGGCGAGGACGTCGCCCTCGAAGGCGCCGGGGCGCGCGAGCCGCACCGCCTCGTCCCATGCGTCGTCGGCGAGCGCCGCCGCCCGGCGGGCGTACTCGATCTCCTTGGGGCTCTTCACCGCGCGGAGCCGGTCGATGAGGGTCGAGGCGTCGGTGAGCGAGCAGCGCCCGGCGAGCTCCGCCTCCATCAGGCGCCAGTGGTGCGCCTTCAGCCCATAGGAATCGAGCTCCACCCCGAGCCTGGCGCTCCCGAGCCGCAGCTCGTCGAGCAGCGCCCGCAGATCGCGGGCGGGGTTCATGCCCTCGGTGTCCTTCCAGATGCGGATGTCCTCGATGTTGGAGGTATGCCGCGCCTGGCGGAGATCCGGGAGCCGCGTGAGCAGGGTCACGCCGCCGCCGGCGTCCACGATCAGGCACTGGAACAGGCTGAAGCCGAAGGAGTCGTAGCCGGTGAGCCAGTACATGGACTCCTGCTTGAAGCAGAGCAGGGCGTCGAGCCCGGCGTTGCGGATCGCCGCCGAGGCGCGCTCGCGTCTTCCTGCCATCTCTTCCGGGCTGAAATGAACCGGCATGTTCGGGGCCTCCGTACAGAAAGGCGGGATAATGGCGCTTCGGCGGTTCCTGTGGCGCCGCCCTCGATGCACGGGTGGGCGCGGAGTGGCGCCGGGGCGGTGAAGGGAGATCAGCCGTCGGCCCCCACCGTGACGGCGCGCTCCCACGGGTGTACCCGCGGCGCGGTGGAGCGGAAATCAGCAGTCGGTCCCCGCACCGCTCCGGACCGCCGGCACGTCGATCTCGTGCCTGCCGAGGTCCACGCGGTCGTAGGCCGCGCGGTCGTACTCGGGGGTGTGGGGGAAGGGGCGGCAGGCGTCGAAGCCGACCTTGGCGCCGAGGTAGTCGGGGAAGCCGGGGTTCAGGCCGTGGCCGAACACGTTGTCGATGCGGATGATGCCGTGGGTCGGATCGAAGCGGGTGGCCATCGCCCATTCCACGTCCTTCGCGTCGCGGATGTTCACGTCGTCATCGACCACGGTCACCATCTTGAGCGGCGGGAACGCGGCGAAGGCGGCCAGGATCGCCTGCTTGGACCAGCCCCGGCGCGTCTGCCGGATCGAGACCACCGCGTGGTAGAAGCCGCAGCCGCCGTGGCTGAAGCACACGTCGCGCACCCCCGGCACCTGGCGTTGCAGCATGCCGAGGACGTTCGCCTCGCCGAGCAGCCCCACCGAATTCCAGACCTCGACGCCGGAGAGGATGGTCTGGAAGATCGGGCTCGGGCGCACGTGCATCGCCCGCACGTGGACCACGGGGCGCGGCGCCCGGCGCGCGTAGTAGCCGGTGACCTCCGCGAAGGGACCCTCCTCACCGAGCTCGCCGGGGACGATCTCGCATTCGAGCGCGTACATCGCGTTGGCCACCACGTGCACCGGCAGGCTCTTGCCCTCGACGAGCTCCAGGGGGGCCTCGTGGAAGACGCTGGCGATGCCGAGCTCGTCGGTGTCGGCGGGGGCGGCCTCGGCCGGCGTCGCCGCTGCGAAGTGCAGGCCGGGACCCACCCCGCAGTTCAGTGAGAACGCCAGGGTCTCCCCTCGCGCGCGGGCCTTCTCCAGGTACAGCTCCAGATGCCGGCCCGCGTCGATGTTGACGTGCAGGGTGCGTTCATCGACCACCAGGAAGCGCTGGATCGAGGCGTTGCGTACCCCGGTCTCCGGATCGCGGGCAATGACCACCCCGGCGTCGAAGTACGGCCCGCCGTCTTCCAGCGCGTGCACCGGGGCGGGGATGCGCCGCAGGTCCACCGCCACGGACTGGCCTTCGTAGATCGGTCCGTGTTCGAGCATGACCGGTGGGACGGGCCGGCTCTGCCACTCCTCGACGCATCCGGAGACGTACCGGGGGAGGGTGTGCTCGTCACGCTGCATCAGCGCCGCGAGCAGCTCCCGCGACCAGTACAGGCCGGTGAGCACCGGTGCGTCGTGGCCCTTGACGTTCTCGAACAGCACCGCGCGGGGTCCGCCCTCGAAGCGGGCCGCGATGCCCGCCAGCTCCAGGTGCGGATCGACCTCCGAGCGCACCCGGACCAGGCGGCCCATCGCGTCGAGATCCTCGACGATGCTCGCCAGATCGCCCAGCCGGTTTCCCGCCATGGGTTGCCTCCGCCGTGCCCGGGCGGCAGTGTAGCAGGCGGGCTCCGCCGCGGGCGTGGCCCCCGTGGCGCGCTGGAATCGTCGAGTGGGATCTTCGTTGACGGATGAGCCGGGTTTTGCGCAAGGTGCCCCTGGGATCGCAGGCGGGACACCCGCGCTCCCAGGCCCGTGTGGTTCTGCTCCTGCCTCGTTGGCCCGAGGCGACGCCTCGTGAGGCGCATGGCGATGCTCGACCACGAGGGCGCATGAGTCGCGGTCGCGGTATTCGGGGGTAAACGCATGTCCAGAGGTCGAATGCGATGGGATTGCA
The DNA here is from genome assembly GCA_965204915.1 of Gammaproteobacteria bacterium. GTDB lineage: Bacteria > Pseudomonadota > Gammaproteobacteria > HK1 > HK1 > HK1. Next base: position 4,346,726 of record OZ242023.1, read on the forward strand.
GCCCGGACAAGGACGGGTGCTACCGCAAGCTCGGCCAGCCGGATCTGACCGTCCTGGACGAGTGCTTCCCGGGCCGGATCGCGATGACCGACGTCGATGGGCTGGTGGAGATCAACGGCCGGTTCCTGTTCATCGAATGGAAGCGGCGCGGCGACGTGCCGGCCGGCCAGCGGATCATGTTCGAGCGGCTGACACGGCATCCCGAGTTCACGATCCTCGTCATCCTCGGCGATCCCCGGACGATGGTGGTCGAACGCTACGACGTGTTCCAGGGCGGGAGGCGCAAGGGCTGGCGCGACTGCGACCTGTCCGCACTCAAACGCCACGTCCGCGCCTGGGCCGGACGCGCTTCGCGTGCCCCGCGTCCCTCCCATGCCTTGCGATGACGCCCCCTGCCCCCGACGCGCTATCGGCACGCGCCCCGCGAACGCTCCCATACCCCGTGACGCAACGCCTTGCATGACCTGCATCCGTCGCGGCCGGATCCGTCCCATCCTCCGCTGGGACGGCGACCGATGGAGCGCCTGCATCCATCGCGATCGGAGCCTTCCGCCGGGCATACCATGACTCCGATCGCGAAACAGGAGCCGTCCGCCCCGCGCGCCGTGACTCCGGCGGCAGAGCCGGCGCCGTCCGCCCGGCACGCCGTGGCCTCGACGGCGGCGCCGGAGGCCGCGCCCCCTTGATCCTCAGGCTCCGGCAATCCCTCGCGCTCGGCGGACCGCGCTTTCGCCGGCTGCTCGCCATGACGTACTTCAACGGCGCGTCGATGGTGGGCGAACTGCTGCTGTTCGGCCTCGCGGTGTACGAGCTGTCGGGCTCGACGGCCTGGGTCGGGCTCTCCCTCGCGCTCTACTTCGGACCCAACTTCTTCGTCGGGGCGATCGCCGGGACCATTGCGGACAGCTTCGATCGGGCCCGCGTGCTGCGTATCGTGGAGGGGGCGCTCGGGGTCAATCTCCTGGTGATCGGCGCCCTGTTCCTGAGCGGTTTCGCCAGCCTCGCGGCCATCCTCGTGCTGACCCTGGTCTCGGGGGTGTTCCGTGCCGCCTACAACCCGGCGCGATCGAGCTATGCCTTCGACCTCGCCGGCGCCGAGCGCATCGTGTCCGCGCTCGGCACCCTCAACATCGCGATGCGGGTGGGCCAGCTCACGGGCGCGCTGGTGGCGGGATGGGCGGCGGCGGAGATCGGGATCGGGGCCGCCTACATGGTGCTGTCCGTGGCCCACGCGCTCGCGCTCGCCGCGTTCGGGCGGCAGCGCGCCGATGCGTCGTCCCCGCGCGCCGCCCGGGCGTCGATGCGGTCGGGGCTCGTCGAATTCTTCCGCGAGCTCGTCGCGAACCGTCCGCTCTTCATCCTGTTCGTGGTGACCGGGGCGGTGGAGGTGTTCGGGTTTTCCTTTCTGACCGCGCTCCCCGATCTCGCCGTCGACCGGCTGGGAGGCGACGCGGCGGCGCTCGGCGCCCTGCACGCGGCGCGTTCCGCCGGGGGAGTCGTCGGTGGCATCGTGATGGCGATGGCCGGTCCGAGCCGCCGGCTCGGCGTGGTCTGGCTGGCGATGATCGCCGCATTCGGACTGGAGGTGACGGCGCTCGGGCTCGCCCCGAGTCTGCCCATCGCCATCGCGGTGACGATGGCCATCTCGTTCTGTGCGGTGGCGAGCGACGTGCTGACCCAGAGCATGATGCAGCTCGCGGTGTCCGGCGCCCTGCGGGGCCGGGCGATGGGCGCATGGCAGGTCGCGGTCGGCTTCTCCCCGATCGGGCATCTGGAGATGGGGCTGGTGGCCGGTGCGGTCGGGACCGCCGCGGCCTTGATGCTCAACGGCGCGGCGCTCGTCCTGGTCGCGGTCGGGGCCGGGGCCGCGTCGCGGAGGCTGCGGGAGATGTGAGCGCACACGCTGCGGGCGCGCTCCAGTGACGAGTATCCCGCCGAATCCCGGAAGTCCATTCTGCGCACGGTCCAGGGCGATGAACCGGCTTCTCGACGCCGGAGGCGGGTTTCGGGCCTCGCCACGTCCCTGAAGACGGAAGGGCCGGCAGGATTGCGCGGGGCGTCGTCGATGGGCGGGCGAGCCCGAATCCTCTGTCCCACGAGCCCGAATTCCCCATTCCCACGAGCCCGAATCCGACGTCGAAAGGGACCTGCGCCGCTTTCCGGCGATGGATCCATTGCCGCAGCATCGCCTTCTCGAAGATGCGGCAGGGACGCGGGCGCAGCGTGGCGCGTCGAGGATCGGGCGAATGCCGGCCGCCGCTTCGCCGGGCGGACAGGCGCCGTGTCCCCGTGACGTCCGTTGATGAACATGGCGGGTCACCCGATGGCGAGACGTTCCATTCTCATGGCCTCATGCCGGAGCCGCGGCCGGCGTGGACGGCGCCGACAGCGCGGCGCCGTCCTCCTGGCCGCGCTGGCGGTGACGCTTCTCGCCGGTGCTGGGCTCCTGCTCGCTCGCCTGGAGAGCGCCGCGGCGCCGCGGGCGCGCGAAGCGGCGTCCACCGCGCGGGCGCTTGCGGGGGCCCGGCAGGCGCTCATCGGCTGGTCGGTCGGGGCGGGTCTCGCCGGTAGCGGCGTGGAGCACGTGCCCGGGGTCCTGCCCTTCCCGGATCGCAATACGGACGCGGGAGGCTACGACGGCCGGGCCGACTGCGTGACCGGCGGGCTGTCCGACCGCCACCTGATCGGCCGGCTCGCATGGGCCGGCGACACGTCCCCATGCCCGCCGCGGGCGTTGGGCGTCGGGCTCCGCGACGGTTCGGGCGAGCCGCTGTGGTATGCGGTCTCGCGCAATCTGGTCAGCCACCGCGGGGGCAGTGCGTCCGACCCGCCGATCAACCCCGGCCTTCTCGACGGAAGCCCCGCGTATCCCTGGCTGCGGCTGATCGATGCGGGGGGTGCGGTCGTCAACGGAAGCGACGGCGAGCCCCTGGAGATTGCCGCCGTGATCATTGCGCCCGGCCGGCCGCTCGCGGGGCAGAACCGCAGCGGGGTCGCGCCGGATGCCGTCCACTACCTCGACCGCGCCACCGTGAACGGCGTGACCTACGACAACGCCGACTCCGACGGCTGCCGGGATGCGGTGACCGGCGCGGGTACGTACACCGATTGTCCCGGTCTCACCGGCGAGGAGTTCATCCTGTACCCGGACTCCCGGGAGACCGGGATCGGTACGGACTCGTTCAACGACCGCATCGCCTACGTGACCGCGGAAGAGCTGCTGCGCGCGGCCGAGGCGCGCGCCCTCGGGGCGATGGCGGTGGTGCTGGAGCGTTACCGCACCCGCCACGGCGCGTATCCGTGGATGGCGCCCTATACCGGCGATCCGGGCACGGACCCGACGAGCACGGTGGCATACCACGGGAGCGCGGACGGGGCCGGGAACACGCGGCGCGGCCTGCTGCCGGTCCACGCGGCGGCCGGCCAGCCCTACGACACGCACTACACCCTGAGCTGGACGATCGATTCCGGGGTGGTGATCGCCACCACCGAAACGTCCTCGATCGGATCGACTCCGGCGCCCTCCGATGCGGAGCTCTACGCGCTCGCTTCCGCCATGCCCCAGACGACGAGCGCGCCGGCGACGTGTGCCTGGAACGGGGACGATGGCGTGCAATGCGCCGGCGAGCCGTATCGCCACGCACCGGGCGTCCGTTTCACCTGGAACGGCTCGATTCGCCAGGAACGCGAAGTCGAGGTCGAGCACGACGAGACGACGTGGTCATATCCCGCGGCCTCGGGCTCGGCCGGCGCCGACCCCACCGCCTCCTCGCCGCGCACCCGTACCGTGACCGTGAGGACGAACCTGCCCGCATCCTTCAAGGTATCGGTACGGGGGCGCGATTACGAGCACGCCTGCCCCGACCCCGCCTGCGCCACCACCGGAATGTCCGTCGAACGCACCCTCACCGTGGATACCGGCACCCGCGCCACGTTCACGTTCGCGGGCCTGGAGTACGACCTGAGCATCGCGCGGGACGGCGTTCCTCCCTGGTTCGTGAACAACGGCTGGCATCGCTACCTCTACGCAGCGGTGTCGAGCGAAGAGACGGGGGCCGGCGGGCCGCCGCCGGGAGGGTGCATCGGATCGGGATCGGATTGCCTGGCCGTCAACGCATCGGGCGGCACGCGGACCGACGTGCCGGCGTTCCTGATCGGGGCGGGTCCGGCGCTTCCGGGCCAGACCCGCGCCGGGTGCGGCGCGGCATGTCTCGGCGAGTACTTCGAGCCGCCGGACAACGCGGCCGGCGGCGATTCGGCAACCCGCGCGGCGCTCGCCGCGGACTTCAACGATCAGGTCCGGGTGGTCGGCCCCCCGGGAACGGATCCCTGACCGTGGGGGGCGTGTCGATGACGGCCGGAACGATGAGCGTGCGGCCCGCCCGAGACGACGGCGGGGGAGGGCGTATCCCCTTCGGCGCGCGTGCGGCCCGCGCGGTCTTCGACCGATCCCGGAGCCGGAAGAACGTCGATCCGGCACCGCAGCGGGCAGGGCCGGCGGACACGTCCCGCCTGGCGCCGGAGCCGGGTGGCGGGCGGCTGCCGGAGCGGATGGCCCGCGGCGGACTCGACGGAGAGCCGGCCCGGCCTCGACCGGTCCGCGGCCGGTGTGGCCCGGTGTCCCGGCGTCTCGACGTCTCCGCTCCGTCGCCCGGCGGGAGACACAGGCAGGCAGGCCGGCTCCGGCGCCGGGAAGGTTTCACACTCGTCGAGCTCGCAATCGTCATCGCCATCGTCGGCTTTCTGCTCGGGGCGTTTCTCGCGCCTCTACGCGCCCAGATCGACGCGGCCAGGATCCGGGATACCGAGCGGATGCTCGGGGAGATCCGCGATGCCCTGATCGGACATGCGATCACCCGGGGCGCCCTGCCCTGCCCCGACGTCGCCGCCGACGGGATCGACGGCACGGCTCCTGCGACGTGCACCGGGACGGCCCTGGAAGGGATCCTGCCGTTCCAGGCTCTCGGGGTGCCCCGCGCGGATGCTTGGGGCCGGCTCTTTCGATACCGCGTCACGCAGGAGTTCACGAGTCCCGCCTTGACCGGCCAGCCTCCCGGCGCGGGCCGGCTCGATCTGGCCGACGCCGGGGACGTCGTGGTGCTGACCCGGGGCGACGATCCGGGCACCGGAGGAACGATCGAACTCAAGCACCAGAGCCCCGCGACGGCGCTCGTCCGCACCGCGCCGGCGCTGGTGCACTCGGCCGGGCCCAACGGGCTCGGCGGTATCGGCGCCGCGACCGGGGCGGCGCTCGCATTTCCGGCCGGAGGGGCCACCGACGAGATCGAGAACGCCGACGCCGACGCGACGTTCGTCAGCCGTGTTCATTCCCGTGGCGCGGCGGGATGCGACGACGCCGACGAGACGACGGCCCCGCCGCCCCCGTCGTGCGAGTTCGACGACGTCGTGGCGTGGATCTCCACCCCGGTGCTGATGGCGCGGCTGGTCGAGGCGCGGGTGCTGCCGTGAGCGCAGTCTTCACCATCGCCCGGTTCACCGTGCTCGAAGCGGTGAGAGGCCGGGTCGGGTGGCTCGTCGCGGGGTTCACGCTCGGGGGATGCGCGCTGGCCACGTTCGCCGGGGAGATCGCGATCACGGAGACGCAAGGGGTTCGCGGTGGGCTTCTCGGCGCCTGGCTGCGCTTGTGCGCGGTCTTCACCGTCAGTGTATTCGTGACCGCGAACGCAGCACGCGAGCTCCATGACAAGGGACTCGATCTGATCCTGTCGATGCCCGTGCGGCGCGGGACGTACTACGCCGGCAAGCTCGCGGGCTTCGCGGGCGTCTCGGTGCTCTCGGCCGCCGCTTGCGCGCTGGCCCTCGTATGGTTCGCGCCGCCGGGGCAGGTCGCGCTCTGGACGGCATCGCTGGGTCTGGAGCTTCTGATCGTCACCGCGATGAGCCTGCTGTGCGTCCTCACCTTCCCCCGGATCACCTGGGCACTGGGCACGGTCATCGGGTTCTACGTCCTGTCGCGGGCGATGGCGGCGCTGCAGCTCATGGCCCACGATCCGCTGGCCGATCCCGCATCCGTGGCGCAGCAGCTCGTCCGGGCGCTGGTCAATGCGCTCGCGTTCGTGCTGCCGGCTCTCGACCGGTTCACCGAGTCGGAGTGGCTGATCCACGGCGCCGGCACGATCGCCGATCTCGGCTTCGCGGCGGCGCAAGCGGCCATCTACGTGGCCCTCCTCTGCGCCGCGGCGTTGTTCGACCTCCATCGCAAGGCGCTGTAAACGGGTGCGGACCATGCACGAGCGCGGGCCGGGCGGGTGTGCCCCGAGCGGGAGAAGAGCGCCGCCGCGCGAGCGGCCTCCGTCCGTGGTGCCGGCCGCGGTGCGGTGGATGCTGGCGGCGGCCCTCGCACTCCAGATCGGATGGCATGCGTGGCGGCCGGATCCACGGGCGGAGGCGCGGCCCTTGACCCCCGCCCCGGCCGTCTCGACCCTGCGTGTCGCCGCCCTCGGAGACGAAGCGGCGCTGGCGAAGCTGCTCATGCTCCGGCTCCTGGCGCACGATCGCCAGCCCGGGGCCAGCATCCCGTTCGCGGAGATGGACTACGACCGGCTGGCGGACTGGCTCGATGCGGTCATCGATCTGGATCCGCGGGCGGATGCTCCGCTGTTCGCGGCGGCAAGGCTGTATGGATCGGTGCCGGATCCCGGACGGCAGCGCACGATGTTCGAGCTCGTCCATCGGCGGTTCCTCGAGGATCCCGATCGGCGTTGGCCGTGGCTCGCGCATGCCGCGGTGATCGCGAAGCACCGGCTCGGGGATCCGGCGCTCGCCTTGCGGTATGCGCGCGCGGTGACGGAGCAGGCGACCGGTCCGGACGTACCCGTCTGGGTCCGCGACATGAGCGCGGTCATCGCGGCGGAAACGGGCGAGCTCGAAGCCGCGCGGGTCCTCATCGGCGGTCTGCTCCACAGTGGAAGGGTCGGGGATCCGCGCGAGATCCGTTTCCTCGGCGCGCGGCTCGCGGAGATCGAAGCGCGAACGGCGCAGCCGCCCGGGACGTGACGACCGTGGGCAAGCGCAGAGCGCCGGGCGGGAGAATGGAAGGCGCACGCGCCGGTTGCCGGCTTCCCGAGTCCATCGGCCACCGCCCGACGGCTCGGAAGAACGCCGCCTGGACCGCCCGGTGCGTGCGGGTCGCGGGACGGGAAAAGGCGCCGGAGCATCGCCGCTCCGGAGACGAGCCGGCCGCCGACGTCTCGGAGCCTCCAGGCCGACACACGGCGAGCCGCGGCGCCGCTACCGGATCCGGATCGCGTGGATACGATCATCCGGCGCCACTCGACAGCCGGCTCGCCGCGGGAGCGGCGGGCCGGCACGACCCTCGCAACGAACATCGGGAGGATCCATCCATGCAACGCAGACAACGCGGCTTCACCCTGGTCGAGATTGCGATCGTGCTGGTGATGATCGGCCTGCTCCTCGGCGGGATCCTCAAGGGCCAGGATCTCGTCAACGGCGCCCGGGTCCGCAACCTCGCGGACATGAACGCGGGGATCCAGGCCGCCTACTACGGCTTCATCGACCGCTACCGGCAGGTGCCCGGCGACATGCCCGCCGCGGCCGCCGCCACGGCCATCGGCGACGCCGCCATCACCGTGGGCGGCAACGCGAACGGACAGGTCGATGCCGGCAACTACCGCGAGGCGTCGGCGCTGTGGGTGCACCTGACGCGGGCCCGGCTCCTCCAGGGCAGCTACGACGGCGGCGCCACGAGCGCGAGGAGGTACCGGGTCGATACCGTCGCGCCGCAGAATCCCTTCAACGGCTACATGCTGCTCGGCCAGACCCGCGACTATTCGACGGCGGGCGGCGCCCCCAACGCGACCCAGCCGGTCCGGCTCGGCCTCGTCCTGGGCAACAACATCCCGGTCGACGTCGCCCGCGAGCTCGACCTCAAGATCGACGATCGACGCCCTCTCTCCGGTGCGTTGCGCTTTACCGGAACCACCACGTTGTCGAACCCCGGGGTAAGCGAGGCGACGACGCTGTGCATGACCGCCGTGAACACGAACGAGTACGACGTCGCCGGCGATGCGCAGCAGTGCAATCTCGTCTACCTCTATTGAGCCCCCGAGCCTCCCGGCCCCCGCGCCGCCGGACGGCGCGGGCGACCGGCGGGAGCCGTATGCGGATGGAACACCACGCGAGCGAAGGGGACCGCCGGGCGTCGCACCCGAAAGCGATCGAGTTCTCCGGTGTCCGCAAGCAGTTCGGCCGCCAGCCGGTGCTGGCCGATCTCTCGCTCGAAGTCCGCGCCGGAGAGATCTTCGCGCTCGTCGGGGTCAACGGTGCAGGCAAGACCACCTGCATCAAGTGCCTGCTCGACCTGTGCCACGTCGACGCGGGCCGGATCGCCATCTTCGGCCGGCCCGCGACTTCGCACGAATCGCGCCGCCCCCTCGTCTACCTGCCCGAGCGCTTTCTGCCGCCGCACCATCTTCGCGGGGGCGAGTTCCTGGATTTCATGACGGCGATGCATCGGGCCAGGCCGAGTCCCGGCCGCGTGCGCGAGGTGCTCGCGGTGCTCGATCTGGCGCCGTCCGCGCTCGGCAAGCCGGTGCACGAGTGCTCGAAGGGCATGGCGCAGAAGCTCGGCCTCGCGGCCTGCTTTCTCGCCGGCAAGCCCCTGCTCGTGTTCGACGAGCCCATGAGCGGCCTCGACCCGAAGGCGCGGGTGCTCGTCAAGCATCATCTGGCCGGGCTGCGGGCCGGGGGAGCGACGGTGTTCTTCAGCACCCACCTGCTCGCCGACGCCGGCGATCTGTGCGACCGGATGGGCGTGCTCCACGACGGTGCGATGCGGTTCGCGGGGTCGCCCGCGCAGCTCCGGCAGCGGTTCCCGTCGGCCACGCTCGAAGAATCCTGGCTGGCCTGCATCTCCTGCTCAAGTTTCGGGATTCGCTGACCGAAACGGATTCCCGCTTTCGCGGGAATGACGGCCAGCCTGAAAGCAACGCGTCTCGCTGAAATGACGTCATTCCCGCGAAAGCGGGAATCCATCGCCTGATTCAGGCATTTTGAATCCCGAAACTTGAGATTTCCTGAACGGCGCACGAGTGCGGACGGCCGGCGACGGCCGGGGAGGAAGGCGATGACCGTGGGGGCATGGCGGCACGAATCGCTGGAAACGCGCCGTGGCCGGCCGACCCCTCCCGCACCGCGGATCCACCGGGCAGCGGGACAAGGACACGGTGACGATCCGCGGTTCGTCCAGGGGATGGCCCGGAGGAGTCGAAATGGAGGATAATGACCTCCAGCGCGAGCTCGACCTCGCCGAACTGCGCCGCCGCAATGCGGAGGCCGACCGGCAGGAGCAGGAGGCCGGAACGGTCTGGCCCCGGTACTGGCTTGGTGTCATGAAGTCGCTCCTGGCGGCGGGAGGGCTCGCCACCGCCATATTCAAGCTCTTTGGAGATGGATGAATGAAAACGTTCAAACAAGCCCTCGAAGGGATATGGATCATCCCGGTGTTCATCGTCCTCCTGATCCTGTCCCTCCTCGGGTTCGAGCTCCTGTGGCGCATCGCCACCTGATCCGGCGGCGTCCCCGCCTCTGCCGCGAATCCGGCTAATGCGGGGGCCGGGATAGCCGGCGTTGCCCGGCGGGACACACGGTCTTGACATGCGGTGAAAAGATAGTCTTTTACCGACGAGATCTTCGACAAAACGACGAAGATTTTTCCGCCAACCGGCGTTTGGTTCCGGCTATGCCAGGTTGGGGAGATGCGCCGCCGGGATCCGGTACCGAACCTGGGATCTTTTCCCTGCCACCGGTAGGATGACCGGGTACCGGGTCGGGCATGAGGCCGTCGCGTGTCAACAGGAAGCTGTCTTGCGCCGTGCCGCCGAAGCACGGGTTGCGAAACAGGAGGCGCTCATCGGCTCCACCACTTTCTCACCTCGACGATGATAGGAGCGAGTTTGCGGAGTAAGCGAGCAACAATGTTCTGCGTCATTGCGATCTCCATTCGACTTCTGACGTAGGGGTCTCTGTCCTGGGCCACACCGATAGGATAGCCCTCCTTCATTGCTTGTCTCATTAGCTTCAAATCGTATTGCGTCAGCCCATGGTTGAACTTGGCGCCGACATCACCCTGCTCGGCAGCCAGACGGAACCACTCGATAGCCTTTTCATCGCTCTGCTCGCCGCCCCGGCCGTCAAGGTACATGACTCCGAGATTGTTCAGAGCGGCGGGACATGAATAAGGCATGCCCGGCATCTGTTCCTTTGTCACGGCTCGTTCGAACCACTTCCGCGCCTCGGCATCGTCCTGCGCTACACCCAAGCCGTTACAGTAGAGGAGCCCGAGTACGTTCTGAACCTCGGCATGGCCCTGCTCGGCGGCCCGTCGGAGCCAACTCACCGCCTCGGCATCGTCCTGCGCGACGCCACGGCCTTGCGCGCGCATGACCCCGAGTGCGGCCTGAGCGTTGGCATGGCCCTGCTCGGCGGCCCGTCGGAGCCAACTCACCGCCTCGGCATCGTCCTGCGCGACGCCACGGCCTTGCATGTACATGACCCCGAGTACGTTCTGAACCTCGGCATGGCCCTGCTGGGCGGCCCGTCGGTACCAGGTCACCGCCTCGGCATCGTCCTGCGCGACGCCACGGCCTTGCTCGTACATGACCCCGAGGTTGTTCTGAGCGTTGGCATGGCCCTGCTCGGCGGCCCGTCGGAGCCAACTCACCGCCTCGGCATCGTCCTGCGCGACGCCACGGCCTTGCTCGTACATGACCCCGAGGCTGTTCTGAGCGTTGGCATCGCCCTGCTCGGCGGCCCGTCGGAGCCAACTCACCGCCTCGGCATCGTCCTGCGCGACGCCACGGCCTTCCATGTACATGAGCCCGAGGCTGTTCTGAGCGTTGGCATCGCCCTGCTCGGCGGCCCGTCGGAGCCAACTCACCGCCTCGGCATCGTCCTGCGCGACGCCACGGCCTTCCATGTACATGACCCCGAGGTTGTTCTGAGCGAGGGGCAAGCCCTGCTGGGCGGCCCGTCGGTACCAGGTCAGCGCCTCGGCATCGTCCTGCGCGACGCCACGGCCTTGCATGTACATGACCCCGAGGCTGTTCTGAGCGAGGGGCAAGCCCTGCTCGGCGGCCCGTCGGAGCCAACTCACCGCCTCGGCATCGTCCTGCGCGACGCCACGGCCTTGCTCGTACATGAGCCCGAGGTTGTTCTGAGCGTTGGCATCGCCCTGCTCGGCGGCCCGTCGGAGCCAACTCACCGCCTCGGCATCGTCCTGCGCGACGCCACGGCCTTGCTCGTACATGACCCCGAGGCTGTTCTGAGCGAGGGGCAAGCCCTGCTCGGCGGCCCGTCGGTACCAGGTCAGCGCCTCGGCATCGTCCTGCGCGACGCCACGGCCTTCCATGTACATGAGCCCGAGGCTGTTCTGAGCGTTGGCATCGCCCTGCTCGGCGGCCCGTCGGAGCCAACTCACCGCCTCGGCATCGTCCTGCGCGACGCCACGGCCTTCCATGTACATGAGCCCGAGGTTGTTCTGAGCGAGGGGCAAGCCCTGCTGGGCGGCCCGTCGGAGCCAACTCACCGCCTCGGCATCGTCCTGCGCGACGCCACGGCCTTGCTCGTACATGAGCCCGAGGCTGTTCTGAGCGAGGGGCAAGCCCTGCTCGGCGGCCCGTCGGAGCCAACTCACCGCCTCGGCATCGTCCTGCGCGACGCCACGGCCTTGCTCGTACATGAGCCCGAGGTTGTTCTGAGCGTGGGCATCGCCCTGCTCGGCGGCCCGTCGGAGCCAACTCACCGCCTCGGCATCGTCCTGCGCGACGCCACGGCCTTGCTCGTACATGAGCCCGAGGCTGTTCTGAGCGTTGGCATCGCCCTGCTCGGCGGCCCGTCGGAGCCAACTCACCGCCTCGGCATCGTCCTGCGCGACGCCACGGCCTTGCTCGTACATGAGCCCGAGGCTGTTCTGAGCGTGGGCATCGCCCTGCTCGGCGGCCCGTCGGAACCAAGTCAGCGCCTCGGCATGGCCCTGCTCGGCGGCCCGTCGGTACCAGGTCAGCGCCTCGGCATCGTCCTGCGCGACGCCACGGCCTTGCTCGTACATGACCCCGAGGCTGTTCTGAGCGTTGGCATCGCCCTGCTCGGCGGCCCGTCGGTACCAGGTCAGCGCCTCGGCATCGTCCTGCGCGACGCCACGGCCTTCCATGTACATGACCCCGAGGCTGTTCTGAGCGTTGGCATCGTCCTGCTCGGCGGCCCGTCGGAGCCAACTCACCGCCTCGGCATCGTCCTGCGCGACGCCACGGCCTTGCATGTACATGACCCCGAGGTTGTTCTGAGCGAGGGGCAAGCCCTGCTGGGCGGCCCGTCGGTACCAGGTCACCGCCTCGGCATCGTCCTGCGCGACGCCACGGCCTTGCTCGTACATGACCCCGAGGTTGTTCTGAGCGTTGGCATCGCCCTGCTCGGCGGCCCGTCGGAGCCAACTCACCGCCTCGGCATCGTCCTGCGCGACGCCACGGCCTTGCTCGTACATGAGCCCGAGGCTGTTCTGAGCGTTGGCATCGCCCTGCTCGGCGGCCCGTCGGAGCCAACTCACCGCCTCGGCATCGTCCTGCGCGACGCCACGGCCTTCCATGTACATGAGCCCGAGGCTGTTCTGAGCGAGGGGCAAGCCCTGCTGGGCGGCCCGTCGGTACCAGGTCAGCGCCTCGGCATCGTCCTGCGCGACGCCACGGCCTTGCATGTACATGACCCCGAGGTTGAACTGAGCGAGGGGCAAGCCCTGCTCGGCGGCCCGTCGGTACCAGGTCAGCGCCTCGGCATCGTCCTGCGCGACGCCACGGCCTTGCATGTACATGACCCCGAGTACGTTCTGAACCTCGGCATCGCCTTGCTCGGCGGCCCGTCGGTACCAGGTCACCGCCTCGGCATCGTCCTGCGCGACGCCACGGCCTTGCTCGTACATGACCCCGAGGTTGAACTGAGCGTGGGCATCGCCTTGCTCGGCGGCCCGTCGGTACCAGGTCAGCGCCCCGGCATCGTCCTGCGCGACGCCACGGCCTTGCACGTACATGACCCCGAGGTTGAACTGAGCGTCGGCATGGCCCTGCTCGGCGGCTCGGCGGATCCACAGATCTGCTTGGGCATCATCCTGTGCAACGCCACGGCCGTCCCGGTACATGAGACCGAGACTGTTCTGAGCGTCGGCATGGTCCTGCTTGGCGGCTCGGCGGATCCACAGATCTGCTTGGGCATCGTCCTGTGCAACGCCACGGCCGTCCCGGTACATGAGACCGAGTTTGTTCTGAGCACCAGCGTGACCGGACTCGTGGTCGGGATTGGTGGCGGCCTGTCGGAACCATTTTTCTGCCTCGCTGTCGTCTTGCTTGCCACCGAAGCCTTCCTCATACATAAGCGCCAAGTTGAACTGAGCGTCGGCGAGGCCCTTTGATGCAAGCAGACTATGCAGACATCTGCGTGCCTCAGGATATAAGTCCAAGAGAACAGATGAACGATTTTCCTGTTTAGATTGTTTGTCGAAATGTTCCTTGATTTTCCCTTCCTGTATGAATTTTCCTATACTTCCAAAATTGAAATCCCTCGGCTCGTCTCCTTTGCCTCCTTCGTCCCTTTCGCTGTATATATAAAATCCTTCTTCCATATCGACCTCGCTGAATGTTTTGGTAGAATTGGACGCAGGATGAGCTTCATCGGAAGTATCTTTTTGTCTGATTGCCACTCTATAAAGAGCATGCATTACGAAGAGCGGTCTTCTTTTCTCGTTTTCGAGGAATTCGAGTTTTATAATTTCCTCTTTTCGTGATCCCTTTATGAGAAATGAGGCGTCTCCTTCCATGCTCAATGAAACTTCTCCGCACCCATGGGGGGATTGGAATTCATCAGAAATATCATCGATTCTGACCAGGAAGGACCTCAGTAATGTGCACAATTCGTAAATTTCAGAACCAAAATTCTCCGTTTCCTTGGATGTCAGAAATGCACCATATCTCTGTATGTAATTTTCGATATCCGAATATATGCGCTTAATTTCTTTGCTAAATTCATGCAGTGCGGATTGGCTATTTTCGGAAAAGTCAAGGCGAATTTTTCCATTTCTGAAGAATCGTGACATTATTTCTTCTGCTGATAAATATTCGAGTTTTTCTTTTTCAATAAATTTGACATATTTCTGCTCCACGAAAGGTATATATCCTGAACCATCCGAACTTTTCCGCTTTTGTTCGTATACGAATGCCTCTACCATGAATTTGTATCCCAAATAATAAATTCTCTCCCATATCCGGTATAAATCATGATGTGCGGATTTGTATATTGGTTTACGATCGTTTTCTTCTTTATTTCTCTCTTGTTCGTCCAGCTTTCTTTCGATCAAGATGATCGTTGCAAATATAAAAGATGCTTCCATGAATATGCTGAATAGCAATTCTTCCAATTTGTCAAAAAGACCTTTGTTTCCTGAAAGAAAAAGTACGATATCCAGGAAAGACGTCCCGATTATGGCAATGATTATGTACAGATACGGGGGCTTCCAATACCTTCCTTTCAATCGGGATAGCCAGCCCTTCAATTTCTGAATTTTCATCTTGCTATAATCCAGTTCGGAATCGTGCCACATTGACCAGTATGGCAGGCACGCGACGATCGTACGGCCCGCCACCCAAGGCAATCGCTTTTGGACAGAATATGTCGTCTGCGCCGCCCAAAACCGCCCGCCAGACGCCGCAAGCAACCTTCAAACCGGCTCGTCAGGTCGATTTCGGCGCTCCGCAGCCAGGAATCGACTTATGCCAACGGCAGCTTGGCCATCACGACGCATCGGGAATCCCAAAAGCGATTGCCATGCCTGCCACCGGAACAGCCTACCAAGCCAAGCATCCGGATGCTACATTCCTGGCCTCCAGGGAGTCAAGCATGCCGCCTTGGTCGTCGTCCAGGGTGATTCGGCGGCAGGCCGCCCAGCGGGGAAATGAACATGGAACCCACCATCTTCAAGTTCGTGCTCAAGTACAGCCTTCGCGAGCAGGTGTTCCTGCTCGTGCTGACCGTCGCTTCGTTTCCGTTCTTCTACCTCCTCCTCTACCTGCCGAAGCTGATCGTCAACGAGGCCATCGACACCGACGCGTCCGCCTTTCCGGTGGAGGTCTTCGGCGTCGAGTTCGGGCAGATCGAGTACCTCCTGGCGTTGTGCACGACGTTCCTCGGGCTCGTCCTCGTCAACGGCGGATTCAAGTACTTCCTCAACGTGTACCGCGGGGTCGTCGGCGAGCGCATGCTCCGGCGCCTGCGCTACGACCTCTTCGTCCGGATGCTGCGCTTCCCGCTCCCCCGCTTCCGCCGCACCTCGCAGGGCGAGCTGGTCTCCACCATCGTCGCGGAGACCGATCCGCTCGGCGGCTACATCGGCGATTCGCTCGCGCTACCCGCGTTCCAGGGCGGGATGCTGGTCACCCTGCTGATCTTCATGTTCATCGAGGACCCCGTGCTCGGCGCCGCCGCCATCGCCCTGTATCCGATCCAGGCCTGGCTCATCCCCAAGCTGCAAAAGAAGCTCAACGCGAAGAAGAAGGAGAGGATCAGGCTCGCGCGCGCTCTCTCCGAGCGGATCGGGGAGGTGGCCACCGGGATCCGCGAGGTCCACACCCACGACACCTCCCGGCTCGAGCGCGCCGACTACACCGAGAGGGTCGGCGAGATCTACCGCGTGCGGGTGCAGATCTACCGCCTGAAGTTCTTCATCAAGTTCGTCAACAACTTCATCGCCCAGATCACTCCGTTCTTCTTCTATTCGATCGGCGGCTACCTGGTGATCGCGGGCGACCTGACCTTCGGGTCCCTGGTGGCGGTCATCGCGGCCTACGAGAAGCTCGCCGATCCGTGGAAGGAGCTCCTCAACTTCTACCAGATCAAGGAAGACGCGAAGGGCAAGTACGAGCTGCTGCTCGAATCGTTCCAGATCCCCGGGATGCTCGACCAGGAGCGGATCGACGCGGAGCCGGAGACGCAGGTTCCGGTCTCCGGCGTCCTCGTCGCCACCAACCTCGACCTCAAGGAAGAGGACGAGAGCGAGACGACGTTCTCCGGCGGGCTCTCCCTCACCGCCCGGTTGCCCGCGAGCCTCGCGATCGTGGGCGGCCCGGGCAGCGGCGCCGACCGTTTCGCGCACGTCCTCGCGGGCCTCAAGCGTCCGGCCACCGGCAAGCTGCTGGCCGGTGCTCTCGACCTCCTCGCTTCGCCGGAGGCGGTGACCGGCCGCCGGATCGCCTACGTCGGCTCCGAGACGAGCCTGTTCTCCGGCACCCTGCGCGACAACCTGCTCTACAGCCTGAAGCACCGCCCGACCCGCGACGCGGTCTACGACGAGTCCGGCCGCGCGCGGTGGGAGCGGCTCCGGACCGAGGCGGCGAGGGCCGGGAACTCGCTCCACGACGTCCGCGCGGATTGGATCGACTACGAGGGCTCGGGGATCGCGGGAGCCGATTCCATGAGCGCACGCGCCATCGAGGTGCTCTCCATCGTGGACATGGCCGACGACGTCCACCAGCTCGGGCTGCAGTCGAGCATCGATCCCGACGCCGAGCCGGAGCTCGCGCGCGGGGTGCTGGAAGCCCGCAGGATGCTGCGTACGCGGCTCGCGGATCTGCGGGTCGCGCACCTCGTGGACCCCTTCGACCGGGATGCCTACAACGTCAACATGACGGTGGCGGAGAACCTCCTCTTCGGGACCCCGAAGGATCGGACGTTCGACCCCGAAGACCTCGCCGGAAACGCCTACGTGCGCAAGGTGCTGGAGGACGTCGGCCTGATGGACGACTTCGTCGACATCGGACGGCAGGTCGCGAAGGTGATGGTCGATCTGTTCGCGGACGTGGAGCCCGGCAGCGAGCTGTTCGAGCAGTTCAGCTTCATCTCGGCGGAGGACCTGCCGGAATTCCGCGCCCTGCTCGCCCGCACCGAGTCGGAGCGCCCGGACGATCTCGGTGACGACGACCGGGCGATGCTCCTGTCGCTGACGTTCAGGCTCGTGCCCGCGCGCCATCGGCTCGGGCTGATCGACGAGCCGATGCAGCAGCGCCTGCTCCTGGCTCGCCACAGGTTCTCGGAAGGCCTCGGCGCCGATCGGACCCCCGTCGAGTTCTTCGACTCCGAACGCTACAACGCCTCGGTCTCGATCCTGGACAACATCCTGTTCGGCCGGATCGCCTACGGGCGCCAGCGCAGCGCGCAACGCCTCGGCGCGCTGATCGGCGAGGTGGTGGACGCGCTCGATCTGCGCCGTGCGATCACCGGATGCGGGCTCGACTATCCGGTGGGCATCGCCGGCTCGCGGCTCTCCACCGCGCAGCGCCAGAAGCTCGCGATCGCCCGCTCGGTGCTGAAGCGTCCGGACGTGCTGGTCATCGATCGCGCCACCGCGGCCCTCGACGCCGCGGCGCAGGATCGCATCCTCGACAACCTGTTGAAGGAGTTCGAGTCCCGCGCCTTGATCTGGGTAGTCCACCGTGCCAGCCTTGCGGAGCGTTTCGACGAGACGATCGTGCTCGAAGGCGGCAAGGTGGTGGAGCAGGGCGCCTTCGCGGAGTTGAACCGCTCCGGCACCGTGCTCCACCGGATGGCGCTGGCCGGCTGATGCCGGTCCGTGCCGCCCGGCGGCGGTTCGCGCACCGGCATGGCATTGCAGGCCCCGCCGCCACGACGTCCCGTGATCGGGGCCGGAGAGCGATGATGGATCTCACGACCGAAGCCGAGATGCTCCACAAGGTGCCGATGTTCTCGAATCTGGAGCTCTCCAAGCTCAAGCTCCTGGCCTTCACCAGCGAGCTCTGCACGTTCGACGGGGGCGAGGTGCTCTTCGAGGCCGGCGATGCGGCCGACAGCGCCTACGTGATCATGGAGGGCGAAGTCGAGATCGTGGTCGAGACCGGGGCCGGGCCGGTGGTGGAGGGCGTGCTCGGTCCGAACGAGCTGTTCGGTGAGCTCGGGGTGCTGACCAACTCTCCCCGCTCGGCGACGATCCGGGCCAGGGACGGGCTGGTCGCGCTACGTATCAGCGACGAGATGTTTCTCAAGCTGCTGGCGGAGAACCCGGAGGCCGCGCTCGACGTCATGCGCCAGCTCAGCGACAAGCTGGTACGCTCGCAGGGCCAGTTCATCGCGTTGCAGAAGCAGTTGCGGGAGCGCGAGCCCGCGCGGGCCTGAGGAGATCCGCCGGGCGGGACGGAGCCGTCCGGGGGGTGGGGCGTGCCGCCGGGGCCGGCCTGCTTTTTCTGCACGACCAGCGGACGCGCCGCCGGCGCCGGGGGATGGATCGAGTTGGACCGGGCACGTTTCGAAAGGCTCTGGGAGCGCCGTATCGGCGCGGGCGCCGGTGCGGTGTTCGACGAGATCGAGGCGCTGTACCGGGAGCCGCATCGCCGGTACCACACGCCGGCGCATATCGAGCACTGCCTGCACTGCTTCGACCTCGCGGCCGATCGGATGGACGAGCCGGACGCGGTCGAGACGGCGCTGTGGTTCCACGACGCGGTCTACGACGTCCCGACGGAGAAGAACGAGCTGCGCAGCGCGGAGCTGTTCGCGGCCAGGGCTGGCGGGCGGGGGTTGGAGCGGTTCCGGTCGAACGTGCACCGGCTCATCATGGTCACGACGCATCGTGAGCCGCCGGCGACGCTGGACGAGTCGTTCATCGTCGACATCGATCTCTCGAGCTTCGGCCTGCCCTGGGAAGAGTTCCTCCGCGACAGCATCGCGGTGCGCGAGGAGTTCCTGCACGTGCCGGACGCCGAGTTCTACCCCCGGCACCGGAAGTTCGTGGAATCGCTCGTCGCCCGCCCCGCATTCTGTTTCACGGAGTTCTTCCGTGACCGGTACGAGGCGCAGGCGCGGGAGAACATCGAACGGCTGCTCGCCAGGATCGAAGCGCAGGGCCGGATGTAGCGCTTCACGGAGCTGTTTTCGGAGCTCGAGTTTCGGGATTCAAAATACCTTGAATCAGGCGATGGATTCCCGCTACCCGCTTTCGCGGGCACAAGCTTCGCGGGAATGACGACCAGCCTGAAAGTAACGTGTCTCGCTGAAATGACGTCATTCCCGCGAAAGCGGGAATCCATTTCGGTCAGCGAATCCCGAAACTCGAGTTCGGAGTCGTGCCCCGGCCGGACTGTCCCGCGGATCCAGGCCCGGACCGGTCACCGGGCGTCGAGCCCGTAGACGGTGACCGGCCGGCTGCGTCCCCGCACCGTCACCGTTCCGATCGCCTCGAACGCGAAGCGCTCGGGGCCCGCGAGCTCGCGGGTGCGCCCGGAGACGATGATCCGCGTCCCGTGCTCCTTGTTCAGCGCTTCGAGCCGGGCGGCGAGGTTCACGTCGTCGCCGTGCACGGTGTAGCCGAGCCGGTTCTGCGCGCCGACCAGCCCGCCCACCACCACGCCGGTGTTGATCCCGACCCTGGAGACGAGCCGCAGACCCTTCCCGAAGGTGCGGGAGGCGAGGACGTGCTGGATCTCGATCGCGGCCCGCACCGCGTTCGCGGCATGATCCTCCTGTGCCGCCGGGAGGTTGAAGGTCGCGAGGATGGCGTCGCCCTGGTACTGGTTGATGGCTCCTCCATGGCGGACGATCGGTTCGGTCACCGCCGCGAAGTACTCGTTGAGGGTGGAGATCAGCTCCACCGGCGACATCCCCTCGCTCAGGGTGGTGAACCCTTCGAGGTCGCTGAAGAAGATCGTCGTCTCGCGGACCTCGCCCGCGCCCGCCTCCACCGGCGCCTCGGACGCCTTGATCTCCGCCGCCACCTCGCTCGGCACGAAGCGCGACAGCTCGGCCGCGGCGGTGCTTTCGACGATGGATCGAACCAGCAGGGCGCGCGCGCGGGTGATGGCGACGGCGAGGATCCCGGTGACGATCAGGATCGAGATGACCTTGTCGAACTCCGCTCCGAGCAGCACGCTGTTCGAGGTCATGTACTCGACGTAATCGCGCGTGATCATCGGATCGTCCGGCACGACGCGCACCGCGTAGAGCACCATCGCCAGCCACCCCGCCGCCGCCACCGCCCCGGCGAGCAGGACGTAGCGCGCCTCGAAGCGTAGCGCCCGCAGCGCGATGAAGATGAAGACGTAGAGCAGGGTGGGCACCTTGAGATAGAACGACGCGGGCTGGCCGTACTTGACGTGGATGCTCCAGATGAGCGCGAGCAGCAGGAGCATGTCGACGACGATCGAGACGTACAGCAGCCAGTCCGGCAGCGCACGCCGGTGCGCGAGGGCGACGCGCACCAGGGTGAAGAGCAGGTACGCGCCGAGCACCCAGGGCTCCGGCGCGAACACCGGCTCGGCGGTGTAGGGCTTGGGGGAGAGGGCGTAGAGGATGGAGAACGTGACGACGATCGAGAGCTGGATCCATCCGACGACGATCTCGCTCGACCCCTGCTGGCGCCGGATCGCGTCCCGCACCCGTCCCGGCAAGGCCGGCTGGTCCTGCCCGGCAGGAGCCTCCCGGCGGATCGGCAATTGCAGGCGCATGTTCGGCCCCGCGTATCCGCTACCGGCGCATCCGGGCATACGGGCTCATGCCGCGATTCCAGGCCATGTCGATGCGATATGAATGAACGTCATGAAGATTCGGGGCCGAGCTTCCCATGCCGCGTGGCAATGCGGCGGAGCTGGACACGGTCGGCCTTCGAGCATTATGACGACAATCCGGAGCATGCGCGGTGGCTGGCGATGACGTGGCCGCGTCCGGAGCGATGCCTCACCAGGCGTTCAGCAGGTTCCTGATCGAGCTCTCGTCCAGGCCCTTGTGGCCGATGACCACCAGCCGGGTGCGCCGCTCTTCGCCGTCGCGCCAGTCCCGGTCGTAGTAGTGCTGGATCCGATCGCCCACCGCCTGGATCAGCAGCCGCATGTCCTTGCCGGGTACGTGGGCGAAGCCCTTCACCCGCAGCACGCCGTGGCGGGCGATGGCCGCGCCCAGGCGGCGGAGCAGCTCGCCGGCGCCCGGTGAATCGGCCACCTCCACGCTGAAGGTGTCGAAATCGTCGTGGTCATGGTCGTCCACGCCGTCGTGGTGGGACGGCCGGGCATCGAGATCGTCCTCGGCGGCGGCCTCCAGTCCGAGCAGCACCTTCGGATCCACCGCCCCGTGCGCCGCGGTCACCACCTTGACCGAGGGCCGGAGCTGGCCGGCGACCTCGGCGGCCACCTTGTCGAGGGCGCTCCGGCCGAGCAGGTCGGTCTTGTTGATGACGACCATGTCCGCGCAGCCGAGCTGCTCCTCGAACAGCTCCTCCAGGGGGCTTTCGTGCTCCAGGGCGTCGTCGGACTCGCGCTGGCGCTGCACGGCCCGCGGATCGGACGCGAACAGGCCGTCCGCCACCGCCGGCCCGTCCACCACGGTGACCACCGCATCGACCGTCACCCGGGTCCGGATGTCCGGCCAGTTGAACGCCCTGACCAGGGGCTTGGGCATGGCGAGGCCCGAGGTCTCGATGACGATCCGGTCCGGCTTCCGCTCCCGGCCGAGCAGCGCCTCCATGGTGGGCACGAAATCATCGGCCACCGTGCAGCAGATGCATCCGTTGGCGAGCTCCAGAACGTCTCCGTCTTCGCAGCCTTCGATGCCGCAGCCCTTGAGGATCTCGCCGTCGATGCCGACGTCGCCGAACTCGTTGACGATGAGCGCGATACGCCGGCCGGCCGCGTTCTCGAGCAGGTGCCGGATGATGCTGGTCTTGCCGGCGCCGAGAAATCCGGTGATCACCGTCGCCGGTATCTTCTGTGCCACGTCGTTCGTCTCCTTGGCTCTCGTCCAGGCTCGGGGGAGTCGCCGGGGCGCGTTGCGGGCGCGACCGGCCCGGCGCCGGCGCATGAGCCTCTCGCCGGCATCGGGCCGTTTCGCGCCGGCTGAACCCGCCGTACCGCCAGCGCCGCCGACCGGCATCGGTCCGGCCATCGCCATCCGAGCCTTCGTGCCCGATTCGGAGCCGTCGCGTGAAATGGCCCGGCCGGTCGGCAAAAACCACCTTGACGGCACCGGGTGGATACCACAGACTCCGCCGCAGGACCCAGGTGTCCAGGGGCGGCTCTCCGAAGCCGCCCCGGATGAAACGGGAAGTCGGTGCGCAATGCAAGCGCAGGGTGCAAAGCCGACACTGCCCCCGCAACGGTAGGCGAGCAGGCCGCGTCGTACATGGTCCGCTCGCGAGTCCGGAGACCGGCCTGGTTCCAGTGGAGTCTGCGTTACGGGCAGGTGATGCAGGCGGCTTCCGGGCAGGACGGCTCCCGTCTTGCCGCGGTCCTCTGAAGTCGCCTGCTGAGCCTCGGCACGATGGATGAGGAGCACGTCATGATCTCGGCACTTTCCCGAACCGGCCCGCGGGCCGTCCCCGACACGAAGAATCCGTTGCCGGCGCTGGCCGCCGCGATGCTCGGCATGGCCATCCTGTTCGGCGTGGCGCTGGCCGGCAGCGACACCATTCACAACGCCGCCCACGACGCCCGGCACGCCGCGGCGTTTCCCTGCCACTGACCGGCCGCCGACCCGATGTTCAGGCGTATCGTGTTCTCGGCCGTCCTGGCCGGGATGGTCGCCGGCGTCCTGCTGACGGGGATCCAGCAGCTCCGGGTCGCGCCGATCATCGCGGAGGCGGAGACCTACGAGACCGCCGGACCCGCGGAAGAGGCGCCCGCGCACGCCGATGGCGGCGCCCACGAGCATGACGCCCACGAACATGGTGGCCACGAACATGGTGGCCACGAACATGACGGATGGTCACCGGCGGACGGCTTCGAGCGTACGTTCTGGACCGGTGTCGCCAACGTCGGGATGGCGATCGGGTTCGCCCTGTTGCTCGGCGCCGCGTTCTCGCTGCGGGAGAACGTGAGCTGGCGGCAGGGGATCCTGTGGGGGCTCGGCGGCTACGCGGCGTTCTTTGCGTTGCCGGCGCTGGGGCTGGCGCCGGAGCTGCCGGGCACCGAGGCGGCGGCGCTGGAAGCCCGCCAGGCGTGGTGGCTCGTCACGGTGACGCTCTCCGCGATCGGGGTCGCGCTGATCGGCCTCACCCGCGGCTGGCCCTGGAAGGCGGCGGCGGTGGTGCTGATCGCCGTTCCCCACCTGATCGGCGCTCCGCACCCCGAGACCTATCACACCCTCGCCCCGGCCGAACTCGTCCGGACGTTCATCGTCGCCACCGCCGTCGCCAACGCCGTCTTCTGGGTGGTGCTCGGCGCCGGCTGCGCGATCGCCTTCAGGAAGCTCGCCTGAGCGAAGAAAGGCGAGCCCGGCCCGGCGGCCGAAATCCTTCCCGCCCACGCGCCAGCCGATGGAGAGGGTGATGACCGGCGAACGTTCCCACGAAGAGATCACCGCCTCCGAAGAAGAGGTCAACCGCAGGGCGAACGAGAAGGCGCGCAAGCGCAAGGCCGCCCGGGACCGGATCCTCGCCACCAAGACCATCGAGAAGGGCCTTCTGATCGTCCACACCGGGAAGGGCAAGGGGAAGTCCACGGCCGCGTTCGGACTGGTGGTGCGCGCCCTCGGCAACGGCATGAAGGTCGGCGTCGTCCAGTACGTGAAGGGCAAGTGGCAGACCGGCGAACGCGCGGTGCTGGAGCGGTTCCCCGAGCAGGTGGCGATCCGCACCATGGGCGAGGGGTTCACCTGGGAGACGCAGGACCGCGCCCGCGACGTCCGGGCGGCGCAGGCCGCGTGGGACGTGTCCCGGCAGATGATCGAGGCGTCGCGCGGCGACCGTCCGGAGTACGACATGGTGCTGCTCGACGAGCTCAACATCGTGCTGCGCTACGGCTACCTGGACCTGGCGGAGGTGGTCGAATTCCTGTCCAACCGGCCGGAGAACCTGCACGTCGTGGTCACCGGCCGCAACGCAAAGCCCGAGCTCGTCGAGGCCGCGGATCTGGTCACCGAGATGACCATGGTGAAGCATCCGTTCCGGGCCGGGGTGAAGGCGCAGAAGGGCATCGAATTTTGACCCCGCGCTCTCGTGAAGACGGTCGCCGGGCATCTGCCAGGCATCTGCCGGGGTGAGGGCGCGGAAGGGTATCGAGCGTTGACCGCATCCGGCTTCATGCTGCAAGGCACCGGCTCCGACGTCGGCAAGTCCCTGCTGGTGGCGGGGCTGTGCCGCGCATACACCCGCCGCGGCCTGCGGGTGCGTCCCTTCAAGCCGCAGAACATGTCGAACAACGCGGCGGTGGCCGCGGACGGCGGCGAGATCGGGCGGGCACAGGCGCTGCAGGCCCGCGCCTGCGGCGTGCCGGCCTCCCGCGACATGAACCCGGTGCTGCTCAAGCCGCAGACCGACGCCGGCTCCCAGATCGTGGTCCAGGGCGCGGTATGGGGCAACGTCCGCGCCATGGAGTACTACCGCCTCAAGGCGAAGCTGCTGCCGCGCATCCTGGAATCCTGGGAACGGCTGGGACGGGATGCCGATCTGGTCCTGGTGGAAGGCGCGGGAAGCACGGCGGAGGTGAACCTGCGAGCCGGGGACGTCGCCAACATGGGCTTCGCCGAAGCCGCCGGCGTACCGGTCGCCCTGGTCGGCGACGTCGACCGGGGCGGGGTCATCGCGAGCCTCGTCGGCACCATGGCCCTGCTGTCCGACTCCGAACGGGCCCGGGTCGCCGGCTACGTCGTCAACCGGTTCCGCGGCGACGTGCGCCTGTTCGATTCCGGGATCGAGGTCATCGGCCGCAGGACCGGCCTGCCCTGCTTCGGGGTCGTCCCCTGGTTCGAGCCGGCGGGACGGCTGCCGGCGGAAGACTCGGTGGCGGTGGGCCGCAACGCGCAGCCCCGGCCCGGCGCCGCGCTCCGGATCGCGGTGCCGGTGCTCTCGCGGATCGCCAACTTCGACGATCTGGACCCGCTGGTGGCCGAGCCCGGGGTCGAGGTGCGATTCGTGGAGCCGGGCCGCGCCCTGCCCGGTGACGCGGATCTGGTGGTGCTGCCGGGCTCGAAGGCGACCATCGGCGACATGCGCTTCCTGCGATCCCAGGGCTGGGACGTGGACCTGCGCGCGCACCTGCGCCGCGGCGGATGGCTGCTGGGACTGTGCGGCGGCTACCAGATGCTCGGCCGCACCATCCGGGATCCGGACGGGATCGAAGGCGGGCCCGGCGAGGAGCCGGGGCTCGGCCTGCTCGACCTCGACACCGAGCTGGCCGGGGCCAAGCGGCTCGCGGAGGCGGGCGGCGTCGAACGCCTGACGGGGCAGCCGGTATGGGGATACGAGATGCACGTCGGCGCCACCACCGGCCCCGCGCTGTCCTCACCCATGCTGGACCTGGACGGTCGCCCCGACGGCGCCGTCTCCGCCGACGGCAAGGTCATGGGCTGCTATCTGCACGGACTGTTCGCGAGCGATGCGTTCAGGGCCGCCTTCCTGGAGCGCCTGGGCGGACGGGCCGCGTCCGGCCTCGCCTACGAGCGGCGGATCGATGCGACCCTCGACGCCCTCGCCGAGCACCTGGAGTCGAACCTGGACCTCGACGCCATGATTCGGATGAGCCACCCCGAGAGGGTTCAGACGAGCCACCCGAGAAGCGCCAGGGTCAGCGCGACCAGGGCCCCGGCGGCGAGGTAGAGATGCAGGCAGCGGGTCACGTCGGCGGCGCCGAGCCGGGCGCGGCCGTCCCCCATCCAGGCGTCGTCGACGGTCTCGTGGGGGTAGCGCCGCGGGCCGGCGACGGCGACGTCCAGCGCTCCGGCGACGGCGGCCTCCTGCCAGCCGGCGTTCGGCGAGCGGTGCTTGCGGGCGTCGCGGATCATCACCCGCCAGGCCCGGCCTCCATCCGCCGCGGGCAGCAGGCAGGCCGCGGCCACGAGGTACAGGCCGGCAAGGCGGGCGGGCAGAAAGCTGGCCAGGTCGTCGAGACGGGCGGCGGCCGTTCCGAAGTGCCGGTAGCGCTCGGTGCGGTAGCCGATCATGCTGTCCAGGGTGTTCACCGCCTTGTACGCGAAGAGCCCCGGCAGCCCGGCGGTCGCGTACCAGAACAGGGGCGCCACGACCCCGTCGGAGAAGTTCTCCGCCACCGATTCGACGGCGCCGCGGGCGACCCCCGCCTCGTCCAGGGCCGCGGTGTCCCGGCCCACGATGTGGCCCACCGCCTCGCGGCCCGCGGCGAGGCTCTCCTCGAGGCCCCGGACGACCGCTCGGGCATGGTCGTGGAGGCCGCGGAATGCGAGCAGGGTGCTGGCGACCACCGCCTCCAGCACCCAGCCGTGGATCCGGCCCTCGACCAGGAAGCGTTCGATCGACCAGGCCGCCGCAACGCCCGCGCCGGCCACCACGATCACCGTCGCCGCGCCGCCGAGCATGCAGAGCCAGCGGGGCGAGGGCGCGTACAGGAGACGTTCCGCGAGCCCGGCCAGCGTGCCGAGCATCACCACCGGATGCGGCACCCGCCGGTAGAGCCACGGGGGATCGCCGGTGGCCGCGTCGATGAGCAAGGCCGCCAGCACCACGTGAAATTCCAGGCCGGGTCCGCCCATGGCGCCGGCATCACACCACAGCGGGCAGGGCAACGCCAGGAGCGCGCGCGATGAGCGGAATCGGGGTCATGGTCTGCGGTCACGGCAGTCGTGACGTGAACGCGGTCGAGGAGTTCAATGCCGTCGCCCGCGGTCTGCGCGAACGGTTGCCGCGGTACCGGGTCGAGAGCGGGTTCCTGGAGTTCGCCACCCCGATCATCCGCGACGGCCTCGACAAGCTGCGCCGGAGCGGGCACGACCTGGTGCTGGCGGTGCCCGGCATGCTGTTCGCGGCCGGCCACGCCAAGAACGACATCCCCTCGGTGCTGCGCACCTACGAGGCCGGGCATCCGGGCATGGAGATCCGCTATGCCCGCGAGCTCGGCATCGACCCGAACATGCTCAGGGCCGCGGGGGATCGGATTCGACAGGCCCTGGACCGGGCGGGCGGCGACGTGCCGTTGCACGAAACCATGCTGGTGGTGGTCGGGCGCGGCACCTCCGATTCCGACGCCAACTCCAACGTCAACAAGGTCATGCGGATGCTGTGGGAGGGGTTCGGATTCGGCTGGGGGGAGGTCTGCTACTCCGGGGTGACCTTTCCGCTGGTCGAGCCGGGGTTGCGGCACGCGGCCCGGCTCGGCTACCGGCGCATCGTCGTCTTTCCCTACTTCCTGTTCACCGGGGTCCTGGTCAAGCGCATCTACGACCACACGGACAAGGTGGCGGCGCAGCATCCGGAGATCGAATTCCTGAAGGCCGGGTACCTGAACGACCATCCCATGGTGCTCGACGCCTTCACCGATCGGGTGCGCGAGATCCTGGACGGCGAGAACAACATGAACTGCAAGCTCTGCAAGTATCGCGAGCAGATCCTCGGCTTCGAGGCCGAGGTGGGCTTGCCGCAGGAGAGCCACCACCACCACGTGGAGGGGATCGGCACCGGCGACCACGGCCGTTCGTCCGACCACTCGCAGGCCGGGGATCACCACCACTCGGATGACCATCCGCAGGCGCCCGACCGCCACCACTCGGATGACCATCCGCAGGCGCCCGACCACCCCCACTCGCATGACCATCTACATGCCGGCGGCCATCACCACCACGGGCATGACCACCACCACGGGCAGGATCATGCCCACACGCACCATCCGTACCCGCACGCCGACCACCCGCACGGCCCGCGCAGCATGACCGGCGACTGAAGGGGTTTCATGAGCCGCTACGAGTACCTCCGGGACCCCGAGGCCATCTACCGGCTCTCGGCGGAGCGCGTGGCGGCGGCCACCGATGTGAGCGGACTCCCCGCGGACCTCGCCACCCTCGCCCGGCGACTGGTGCATGCCTGCGGGATGCCCGACGTCGTCGGCGACCTTCGCTGGCAGGGATCGCCGGCCGAGGCCGCCGGCCGCGCCCTTCGCGCCGGCGCCCGCGTGCTGGTGGACTGCGAGATGGTCGCCTGCGGTATCGTTCGCAGCCGGCTGCCGGCCGGGAACGCCGTCCTTTGCCGCCTGAACGATCCCCGCGCCCGCGAGATCCGGCAGCGCGAACACACCACCCGCTCCGCCGCCGCGGTGGCGCTGTGGCGCGAGCACTTGCAGGATTCGGTGGTCGCCGTCGGCAACGCCCCGACCGCGTTGTTCCGGCTGCTGGAGATGCTGGCCGCCGAGCCCGGCTTGCGCCCGGCGGCCATCCTCGCCTTTCCGGTGGGCTTCGTCGGCGCGGCGGAATCGAAGCGCGCGCTGGTGGAGGCCGGACTCGACGTCCCCTACGTGACCCTCCTCGGCCGCCGCGGCGGCAGCGCCATGGCGGCGGCGGCGGTCAACGCGCTGTCCGGCCCTCTGGAATCATCGAGGCGCCGTCATCTTGACGGAGGATGAGGCCAATGAAAAACTGCCGGTGCGACTCGACCGAGACCATGTATCGGTGACTTTCCGCCTGATCCCGTTCATCGTCGAATGGGGTAGTCTCTTACCGGAGAGATCTTCGACAAAACGACGAAGAATTCATGCGCTGTTGTCATAAAGTGCGGGAAGAACTACAGATTCGCGGATGTTGAGAGCAGTGGCCGGAACACGCCTTCCCAGCTTGGCAAGATAGTACTTGTAGCGATGTCCCACTTTCTCGATGAGGCCATGTGTGCGAAGACGCTTGAGAGAGGAGTGGCGGGTAGCGTCACGATCATCCTCCGGTGATCCCGGACCCCGTGCTACAGGCTCGTTTCTCGTTGGATTCACGCCCTCCCTCCAGGCTCATTCTCGTTGGACAAGACCGGGCATTGTGCTACGGCGCCGGCTTGTTCAGAATCGGGCGCCTCGACCGAGAGAAACCCCTTCAACGATACGGAACCCTGCGAGATGACCGAGCCCGTCAAGTACCTCCTCGACGAGAACGCGATCCCCGCCGCCTGGTACAACCTCCAGGCGGATCTGCCGAGCCCCCCGCCGCCGGTGCTGCATCCCGGCACCCTCCAGCCGGTCGGTCCCGACGACCTCGCGCCGCTCTTTCCGATGGCGCTGATCGGGCAGGAGGTGTCCACCGAGCGCGAGATCGGGATCCCGGCGCCGGTGCGCGAGGCGTATCGCGCGTGGCGCCCGACCCCGCTCTACCGCGCGCGCCGGCTCGAACAGGCCCTCGATACCCCGGCGCGCATCTACTACAAGTACGAGGGGGTGAGCCCCACCGGCAGCCACAAGCCCAACACCGCCATCGCCCAGGCGTTCTACAACAAGGAAGCGGGGGTCGCGCGTCTGGCGACGGAGACCGGGGCCGGGCAGTGGGGCTCGTCGCTGGCCTATGCGGCGGCGCTGTTCGGGCTGGAGGTGAAGGTGTACATGGTGCGGGTGAGCTTCGACCAGAAGCCCTACCGCAAGGCGATGATGGAGACCTACGGCGCGACCTGCGTCGCGAGCCCGAGCGAGGAGACCAACGCGGGGCGCGCGGTGCTCGCCGAGCATCCGGACAGCACCGGGAGCCTCGGCATCGCCATCGGCGAGGCGGTGGAGGACGCGGCCACCCGCGACGACACGAAGTACTCGCTGGGCAGCGTGCTCAACCACGTGCTGATGCACCAGAGCGTGATCGGGCGCGAGGCGCTGGCGCAGTTCGAGCTGGCGGACGACTACCCCGACGTGGTCGTCGGATGCACCGGCGGCGGCAGCAACTTCGCCGGCATCGCGTTTCCCTTCATCGGGGAGAAGCTGCGCGGCGGACGCGACCTGCGGGTGGTGGCGGTGGAGCCGGCCGCCTGCCCGTCCCTCACCCGCGGGCGGTATGCGTACGACTTCGGCGACACCGCGAAGCTCACCCCGCTGGTGAAGATGCACACCCTCGGCTCGGCCTTCGTCCCCTCCGGATTCCACGCGGGAGGGCTGCGCTACCACGGCATGGCGCCGCTGGTGAGCCACTGCGTGCAGCTCGATCTGGTCGAGCCGACCGCGTACACGCAGCTCGACTGCTTCGAGGCCGGCGTGCAGTTCGCCCGCGCCGAGAGCATCATCCCCGCCCCGGAGGCGAACCATGCCGTGAAGGGGGCGATCGTCGAGGCCCTGCGGTGCAAGGAGGAGGGGGTGAGCCGCGCCATCCTCTTCAACCTCTGCGGGCACGGCCATTTCGACATGCAGGCGTACACCGACTACTTCGCCGGCAATCTCGCGCGCGAGCACTACGACGAGAGCGAAGTGGCCATGGCCCTGGCGGGGCTGCCGGCGGTGGCGTGAGCCCCGTCGCCCGGACTTGACGGAGACGGGATCGGGAACACGGAGCGGAGACTGATCCAATGGAGATGAAAGCGGCGGTGCTCTACGAGCCCAACCGGCCCCTCGTGATCGAGACCCTGGAGCTCGACGATCCGAAAGACGGCGAAGTGCTGGTGCGTGTCGCCGCGGCCGGCGTGTGCTACTCCGACTACCACGTGATGAAGGGCGAATGGACGATGCCCCTGCCGATGGTGCTCGGGCACGAAGGCGCCGGGGTGGTGGAGAAGGTCGGCGCCGGGGTCACGCGGGTGAAGCCAGGGGATCGCGTCATCCTCAACTTCCGCCCCAACTGCGGCCACTGCCACTACTGCGTGGTGGGGCGTCCGGTGCTCTGCGACGGCATCGAGACCCCGCGCTTCCTCATGTACGACGGCACGGTGCGCCTGCATCGCAACGGCCGGGACGTCCACCACATGACCCGTACCGCGTGCTTCGCCGAGTACGCGGTGGTGCCGGAGTCGGGGGCGGTGCCGGTGCGGGACGACATGCCGCTCGACCGGGCCTGCCTCGTCGGCTGCTCGGTGATGACCGGGGTCGGCGCGGTCACCAACACCGCGCGCGTGGAGCCCGGGAGCAACGTGGTGGTGATCGGCTGCGGGGGCGTCGGCCTGAACGCGGTGCAGGGCGCGGTGCTGGCGGGGGCCGATCGCATCGTCGCGGTGGACCTGCTCGACAACAAGCTCGGGTACGCGCGCGAGTTCGGCGCCACCGACGTGGTCAACGCCGGCAACGGCGACGCGGTGGCGCGGGTGGTGGAGATGACCGGCGGCGGCGTGGACTACGCCTTCGAGGTGATCGGCAACCCCAGGACCATCGAGCAGGCATACGAGATGTGCCGGCCCGGCGGTACGGTGGTGGTGGTCGGCATGGCGCCGGAGCACGACACCTTCGAGGTCAACGCCCTGTCGCTGCCCCGCTCCGAGCGGGCGATCGTCGGCTCATGGTACGGCTCGGCGCGGCCCTGGGTCGATCTGCCCAAGCTCGCGGATCTGTACATGAGCGGGCGGCTGAAGATCGACGAGATGATCAGCCGCACCTACCGGCTCGAAGAGATCAACACCGCCTACGATGCGCTGGCCGCCGGGGAGGTCGCGCGCAGCGTCATCGTGTTCGACTGACGCACCGGGCCGTGACGGTCCTGTAGCCCGCGGGACGACCGATGACCCCGACCGCCAACCCCTACGAGCACGGGCTCGACAAGCGGCCCGCGAACTTCGTCCCCCTCTCCCCGATCGGCTTCCTGGAGCGATCGGCGATGGTCTACCCGGACAAGATGGCGGTGGTGCACGGCGAGCGGCGATCCACCTACGCCGAGCTCTACGCGCGCTGCCGCCGCCTCGCCGGGGCGCTCGCCGGGCGCGGGGTCGGCATCGGCGACACCGTCTCGCTGATGGCCCCGAACGTCCCGGAGATGCTCGAAGCCCACTTCGGCGTCCCGATGACCGGCGCGGTGCTCAACGCGCTGAACTACCGGCTCGATGCGGACACGGTCCGCTTCATCCTCGGCCATGCCGGGACGAAGGTGCTGATCACCGACCGCGAGTTCTCGCCGGCGGTCGCGCGCGCCCTCGACGGCATGGACTCCCCGCCGCTGGTGATCGACATCGACGATCCGATGTGCGGGAGCGGGGAGCGGCTCGGCGAGAAGGACTACGAGGCGTTCATCGAAGAGGGCTCGCCGGCGTTCGAGTACCGCCTTCCGCAGGACGAATGGCAGGCGATCAGCCTCGGCTACACGTCGGGGACCACGGGCGATCCGAAGGGGGTCGTCTGCCATCACCGGGGGGCATACCTGAACGCCATCGGGCAGATGCTCGCGTTCGGCATCGGCGCGCGTTCGCGCTACCTGTGGACCCTGCCGATGTTCCACTGCAACGGCTGGACCTACACTTGGGGGGTGACCGCGGCGGGGGGAACCCACGTCTGCCTGCGGGCGGTGGATCCTGCGCTGATCTTCCCCCTCATCGAGGAGCACGGGGTGACCCACATGTGCGGCGCCCCGATCGTGCTCAACCTGCTGGTGCACGCGCCGGAATCGGTCAAGCGCCGCTTCGGGCACGTGGTGGAGGTGGCCACCGGCGGGGCGGCGCCGCCGAGCGCGGTGATCGAGGCGATGTCGGAGATGGGGTTCAACGTCACCCATCTCTACGGGCTCACCGAGACCTACGGGCCGGCCACCGTGTGTGCGTGGCAGGAGGCGTGGGACGCCCTGGACATGCAGGAGCGCGCGGCCCGGATGGCCCGCCAGGGGGTCCCCTACCACACCATGTACGCGATGAAGGTGGCGGACGCGCAGACGATGGCCGAGACCCCCTGGGACGGCGAGACCCTCGGCGAACTGATGCTGCGCGGCAACACGGTGATGCGCGGCTACCTCAAGAACCGGAAGGCGACGGAGGAGGCGTTCCGCGGCGGCTGGTTCCACACCGGCGATCTGGCGGTGCGCCATCCCGACGGCTACGTGGAGGTCAAGGACCGCGCCAAGGACGTCATCATCAGCGGCGGCGAGAACGTCTCCAGCCTGGAAGTCGAGGAATGCCTGTTCCGGCATCCGAAGATCATGGAGGCGGCGGTGGTGGCGCGTCCGGACGAGCACTGGGGCGAGACGGTCTGCGCGTTCGTGACCCCGCGCGAGGGCGCCGGGGACCTCACGGAGGAGGAGGTCATGGCGTGGTGCCGCGAGCGCATCGCGCGCTACAAGACCCCGCGCACCGTGGTGTTCGGCCCGCTGCCGAAGACGTCGACGGGGAAGGTGCGGAAGTTCACGCTGCGCGAGCGGGCGAAGGGGCTTTGAGTGTTTACAGCACGCTCGCGATATCCGTCCGCGCAAAATCCGCTGAGGATAAGCCACATGCGCCAACGGCCATCTTCAACTCGTCATTCCCGCGAAAGCGGGAATCCAGAGACTTTCGTGATTGAAGTGGATTCCCGCTTTCGCGGGAATGACGGACTTTCCCGGAGCTTGATTCCGGTTTGATCGGGGGAACAACGGATCTTCCGATGTATGCAACAATCGGGGAACTACAGCATCCAGACCACCACCCCGCGCCCGTCCCGCCGGCGACCGCCTCCATCCGCTTCGCCGCCACCGTCCCGGCGGGTCTCCGCGCCCTCGTCGCCCCGGCGGTCCTCCGCGCCTTCGCCACCCCGGCGCTCCCCGCTGCGGCGGTCCATCACCACCAGATGCCCTTCCCCCGCTCCGCACTGCTTCATGTACCCCAACGTCTGCTTCACCCCCTTCTCCACCGTCCACGCGAGGCTCTTGCGGTCCGTATCCCGCAACACCTTGCACTCCACCACGAAACGCTCCCACAGGTCCGAGGGCTGCCCCGCCTCCCGCGGCCACAGCACCAGCAGGTCCGTCCGCCCCCGCCCCAACCCGTACTCCCGCTCGATGCGTCCGCCCCCGTTCACCACCCGTTGCAGGTACGACTGCAAGATGAGCTGCGGGGCGGCCTCCCGGTACGGCCCCAGATGGCCCAGCCAGTGCTCCGCGTGCTCCCCGAAGAACGTGCGGAACGCACTCAGCAGCTTCGTCACGTCCAGGCGGCCGTCGTCGTCCACGTACCACGCCACCCGGATGTCCAGGCTGTCCTGCAACACGTAGCCCAGCTCGCGCGGCACCACTTCACGATAAATCGGGTTCGCGATGCGCGGCGGCGAGTCCGGCGCCAGCAACCCCAGATCGCGCACGTACTCCAGGTCGCGGCCGTCGTGTTGCACCTCCCCGCCGCTCAGGATGGGTTCGACCACCTGCCGGACCCGCTCCTCCTCCAGCTTGTGCGCCAACTGGTCCAGGTGCGTGCGGCGAGAAAGAATGAGCTCCTCCCGCGCCGCGTAGACGTCGTCCACTTCGATGGTCCGCGAGCGGTCCCTTCCGGCCTTGTTGTCGAAGCACGCCCCCGCGCACAGCGCGTTCACCAGCCACGGCTGGCCACAGGTCTGCGTCCACACCGTCTCCACCGCCGCCGGGGAGAAACGCTGGCCCGTCTCCTCGGTGTGCTGCGCCATCAGCGCCCGCGTCTCCGCTTCGGTGAAGTCGCCCATGCGTAGCGACTTCGCCGCGACGTTGAAGGGACTGCCCCCGGCGATGACCTCGCCGGCGCTCGACCGGATGCGGTAGTCGCGGATGTCGCGCACCCCGCACAGCACCACGCTCTGCGGGAAGGCTTCGGGGCGCTGCTCGTAGCCGGCGCGGAGCTGGCGCAGCACCGAGAGCAGGGTGTCGCCGACCAGGGAATCGATCTCGTCGACCAGCAGCACCAGCGGCACCGGGTTCGCCATGCACCAGTGCATCAGCACGTGCCGCAAGGCGTCGTTGGGACCCACCTTGGCCAGCATGTCCGGCCAAACCCTGTCCAGGTAGTCGTCGCCCAGCAGCAGCGCCCGCGACGCCATCATGCTCAGGATGGCGCGGATGCCCTCGGCCACGTCGTCGCGCGCCACCTGGGCGACCTCGACGTTCACGTTGACGCAACGGAAGTTGCCCACTTCACCGCTGTTGAGCAGGTCGCGCAGGGCGATGAGCGCGGAGGTCTTGCCGGTCTGGCGCGGCGCGTGCAGCACGAAGTAGCGCTTGGTGCGGATCAGGTCCAGAAGTTCATCGATGTCCACACGGTCCAGCGGCGCGATGGCGTAGTGGTCGTCCGGGCGCACCGGCCCTGCGGTGTTGAAGAAGCGCATGGGCCGATTATGGCACCTGTTGCGCGCCGTTGCGCGCGCGGGACGGCATCACCGGCCCGGCCGGCAGAGGACACTTATCGGCCTGTCCAATCACCGGGGTCCACTTCTGTCCGTATCGACTACCCTGGAACACGCCCCCAGTTCTTCCTTCACGTCAGGCCGCATCCATCATCCGCCCGAGTGCGTTGAACAATCGCGCGCAGTGAGGACACCGCTGCTTCACCCTCTCTACATCGATCCGTTTCAACAGTTCGCTTGCGTGTCTGATCTTGTGGTAGCGGCCCTTTGAGGTGCGCTCGGTCGCTTGGTTCAAGGCTCGTGCAACGTGCCCCTTTGACACTCCCTCGAGATTTTCTGCCCTTGGTAGCGCGTTGCTATTGAATCCTCGACCGTAGTACGTATCCAAGGCATCCGGATCCGCGACGATCCAGGTTTCCATGACCTGCACCATGAGGTGGATCTTGTCCTCATCGGCGAAGCTCATGTTCCATCCGTCACGTGATTGCAGGTGCAAATGCGGAGCTCTGCCCACTGGATCCTCGGCATCCACGAGCAGCACGACGATAGCGTCGTCGCCGTGGTTGACAGCATCCCGAAATCTCTTGAATGCCTCGTCACGCCCGCCGCACGGAACCAGCTTCCAGCGCAAAGCCCTCGCTCTCGCAGCATCCTTGAGCGGCTGAAGCAGAGCGTCCATTCCCTGACGAAGAGCCGCCTTGGCGTCCCTGCCGTCTCCACCGCCTTCCATGTAGATGGCGACACCGTTCACGGGTTGGCTCCCAACTCGCCCATGCGCCACAGGTCGCCGAGCCGGTAATCTTCCAGCCACGCGGCGAGCCTTTCCGGGTCGAGGCGCCGCAGGACGGTTCCGGCCCCTGGCCTCTCGCAGGCGACGATGGCATCCGGCTGGTTGGTCAGCGCCGAAACCAGGGCGTCGGAATGGGTCGTGACCACGAGTTGCGTTCTTTCGGATGCATCGACGAGGAGGTCGGCGAGCAGCGCGACCGCGTCGGGGTGCAACCCGAGCTCGGGTTCCTCGATGCAGACGAGGGGCGGTGGAGACGGAGACAGCAGCGTCGCGAGCAGCGCGACGAACCGAATCGTGCCGTCGGACAACCGGGTCGCCGGGATCGGCGCCCGGAAGCCGGATTCGTGCAGGTAGAACTGCACCGTGCCGCCGGAGACCCGTGTGGACATTCGTTCGAAGCGAGGAAAGAACTGCTGCAAAAGCTGGCTCAGGCGGGTCTCGCCGGCGTGTTCGATCTGGTTCAGCACCAGCGCCAGGTTGCGGCTGTCCGGCAGCAGACGGTCTTCGGGGAGGTCCGCCGGTTGCGGCTGCCGGAGCGGGACGTAGCGGCCGAAGGTCCATTCCCGGAAGGTGTGGATAGCGCCGAACCTCCTGCCCGTCCAGGTGACTTCCGGGTATTGATCGGGGTCCTTCCGTTGCACCAGTACCGACTGGTCGGGCAACAGGTCCTCGCGCAGAAGTCGCCGTTCGGTCCGGCCGCCGGCATGGTCCAGGACGTTGATTGCCGGATGCCCGTGCTGGAAACGGTAGTAGAAATATACGTCCGGGGCGCCGGCCCATCTGGGTTCTACCTCCTCGATTGCTTCGTCTATGACCTCCACGCGATTCTGGACCGCCGTAAACTTCAGCCGGTACCGCAAAGGCTGGTCGGCCGGTGTACCATTCTCGAGTACGGCCTCGATCTCTGCCGGCCTGACCGCATCGCCACCCTTCCACAGCCACTCGGCCGGGCCGCCGCCGTCCCGCACCGTGGCCGCGAAGTCGTGCGGAGTCGCCGAGAGCAGCTCCAACGCCTCGATCAGGTTCGATTTGCCGGACCCGTTCGGGCCGATCAGTACGTTCAGATCCCGTAGCTCGAACGTCTCCGAATCCGGGGCGAACGACAACAATCCGTCGAGACGGAGCTTCTGGATGGTAATCATTTGAAACCTCGCTTCATGCTCCCAGCCGACGGCACTATCTCGTCGGTTGCATGACACAGAAGTGGACCCCGATGATTGGACAGGCCGATCGGTATCCTCCGTCCCCTGTGGTTCCCCTGCTCCACGCTGCCTTGGGCCATGAGTCGCTGTCAGCATGCTCCGCATCGGGTGTCCGGCGCCCAAGACCCTGATGGCGACCTGTCAGTTGCATAACATGTCGGCCCACACGCACATTCACTGCGCAAAATACGGGGGTTTCCGGCCGAAACGGCATGTGGCCCAAGTTCGCTGCCAGTGAGGATAAGCCACATGCGCCAACGGCCATCTTCAACTCGTCATTCCCGCGAAAGCGGGAATCCAGAGACTTTCGTGATTGAAGTGGATACCCGCTTTCGCGGGAATGACGGACTTTCCCGGAGCCTGATTCCGGTTTGATGGGGGGAACAACGGATCTTCCGATGTATGCAACAATCGGGGAACTACAGCATCCAGACCACCACCCCGCGCCCGTCCTGCCGGCGACCGCCTCCATCCGCTTCGCCGCCACCGTCCCGGCGGGTCTCCGCACCCTCGTCGTCCCGGCGGTCCTCCGCGCCTTCGCCACCCCGGCGCTCCCCGGTGCGGCGGTCCATCACCACCAGATGCCCTTCCTCCGCCCCGCACTGCTTCATGTACTCCAACGCCTGCTTCACGCCCTTCTCCACCGTCCACGCGAGGCTCTTGCGGTCCGAGTCCCGCAACACCTTGCACTCCACCACGAAACGCTCCCACAGGTCCGAGGGCTGCCCCGCCTCGCGCGGCCACAGCACCAGCAGGTCCGTCCGGCCCTGCCCCAATCCGTACTCCCGCTCGATGCGCCCGCCCCCGTTCACCACCCGTTGCAGGTACGACTGCAAGATGAGCTGCGGCGCCGCCTCCCGGTACGCCCCCAGATGGCCGAGCCAATGCTCCGCGTGCTCCCCGAAGAACGTGCGGAACGCACTCAGCAGCTTCGTCATGTCCAGCCGGCCGGCATCGTCCACGTACCACGCCACCTCGATGTCCAGGCTGCTTTGCAGGACGTAGCCCAGCTCGCGCGGCACCACCTCCCGGTAGATCGGGTTCGCGATACGGGGTGGGTCGGTGGCGGCGATGAGGCCCAGATCGCGCACGTACTCCAGGTCGCGGGCATGGTGCCGGACCTCCCCGCCGCTCAGGATGGGCTCGACCACCTGCCGTACCCGCTCCTCCTCCAGCTTGTGCGCCAACTGGTCCAGGTGCGTGCGCCGCGAGAGGATGAGCTCCTCACGCGCCGCGTAGATATCGTCCACTTCGATGGTCCGCGAGCGGTCCCGCCCCGCCTTGTCGTCGAAGCACGCCCCCGCGCACAGCGCGTTCACCAGCCACGGCTGGCCTTGCGTCTGCGTCCACACTGAATCCACCGCCGCCTCCGAGAACCGCTGGCCCGTCTCCTCGGTGTGCTGCGCCATCAGCGCCCGCGTCTCCGCCTCGGTGAAATCGCCCATGCGCAACGACTTCGCCGCCACGTTGAAGGGGCTGCCCCCGGCGATGACCTCGCCGGTGCTCGACCGGATGCGGTAGTCGCGGATGTCGCGCACCCCGCACAGCACCACGCTCTGCGGGAAGGCTTCGGGGCGTTGCTCGTAG
The DNA here is from genome assembly GCA_965204915.1 of Gammaproteobacteria bacterium. Classification (GTDB taxonomy): domain Bacteria; phylum Pseudomonadota; class Gammaproteobacteria; order HK1; family HK1; genus HK1. The sequence goes on from OZ242023.1 coordinate 4,385,257, forward strand.
CCGGCGCGGAGCTGGCGCAGCACCGAGAGCAGGGTGTCGCCGACCAGGGAGTCGATCTCGTCGACCAGCAGCACCAGCGGCACCGGGTTCGCCACGCACCAGCGGGCGAGCACCTGCCGCAAGGCGTTGTTGGCACCCGCCTTGGCGAGCGTGTCCGGCCAGATGTCTTCCGGGTAGTCGTCACCGAGTAGCTGGGCGCTCATCCCCAGGCTGCTCAGGATGGCGCGAATGCCCTCGGCCACGTCGTCGCGCGCCACCTGGGCGACCTCGACGTTCACGTTCACACAGCGGAAGTTGCCGGCTTCACCGCTGTTGAGCAGGTCGCGAAGCGCGATGAGCGCGGAGGTCTTGCCGGTCTGGCGCGGCGCGTGCAGTACGAAGTAGCGTTCCGCCCGAATCAGGGCCAGGAATTCGCCGACGTTCACGCGATCCAACGGCCGGATCGCATAGTGCTTGTCCGGGCGCACCGGCCCTTCGGTGTTGAAGAAGCGCATGGGCCGATTATGGCACCTGTTGCGCGCCGTTGCGTGCGCGGGGCGGCATCACCGGCCCGGCCGGCAGAGGACACTTATCGGCCTGTCCAATCACCGGGGTCCACTTCTCTGCGCAAAATACGGGGGTTTCCGGCCGAAACAGCATGTGGCTCAAGTTCGCCGCCAGTGAGGATAAGCCACATGCGCCAACGGCCATCTTCAACTCGTCATTCCCGCTTTCGCGGGAATGACGGACTTTCCCGGAGCTTGATTCCGGTTTGATCGGGGGAACAACGGATCTTCCGATGTATGCAACAATCGGGGAACTACAGCATCCAGACCACCACCCCGTGCCCGTCCTGCCGGCGACCGCTTCCATCCGCTTCGCCGCCACCGTCCCGGCGGGTCTCCGCGCCCTCGTCGCCCCGGCGCTCCCCGCTACGGCGGTCCATCACCACCAGATGCCCTTCCTCCGCACCGCACTGCTTCATGTACCCCAACGTCTGCTTCACGCCCTTCTCCACCGTCCACGCGAGGCTCTTGCGGTCCGAGTCCCGCAACACCTTGCACTCCACCACGAAACGCTCCCACAGGTCCGAGGGCTGACCCGCCTCCCGCGGCCACAGCACCAGCAGGTCCGTCCGCCCCCGCCCCAACCCGTACTCCCGCTCGATGCGCCCGCCACCGTTCACCACCCGTTGCAGGTACGACTGCAAGATGAGCTGCGGCGCCGCCTCCCGGTACGCCCCCAGATGGCCGAGCCAGTGCTCCGCGTGCTCCCCGAAGAACGTGCGGAACGCACTCAGCAGCTTCGTCATGTCCAGGCGGCCGTCGTCGTCCACGTACCACGCCACCCGGATGTCCAGGCTGTCCTGCAACACGTAGCCCAGCTCGCGCGGCACCACCTCCCGGTAGATCGGGTTCGCGATGCGCGGCGGCGAGTCCGGCGCGATGAGGCCCAGATCGCGGACGTATTCCAGGTCACGGCCGTCGTGCTGCACCTCCCCGCCGCTCAGGATGGGCTCGACCACCTGCCGTACCCGCTCCTCCTCCAGCTTGTGCGCCAACTGGTCCAGGTGCGTGCGCCGCGAGAGAATCAACTCCTCCCGCGCCGCGTAGACGTCGTCCACCTCGATGGAACGCGAGCGGTCCCGCCCGGCCTTGTTGTCGAAACACGCCCCCGCGCACAGCGCGTTCACCAGCCACGGCTGGCCACAGGTCTGCGTCCACACCGCCTCCACCGCCGCCGGGGAGAAGCGCTGGCCGGTCTCCTCGGTGTGCTGCGCCATCAACGCCCGCGTCTCCGCTTCCGTGAAGTCGCCCATGCGCAACGACTTCGCCGCCACGTTGAAGGGGCTGCCGCCGGCGATGACCTCGCCGGTGCTCGACCGGATGCGGTAGTCGCGGATGTCGCGCACCCCGCACAGCACCACGCTCTGCGGGAAGGCTTCGGGACGTTGCTCGTAGCCGGCGCGGAGCTGGCGCAGCACCGAGAGCAGGGTGTCGCCGACCAGGGAGTCGATCTCGTCGACCAGCAGCACCAGCGGCACCGGGTTCGCCACGCACCAGCGGACGAGCAGCCCCTTGAGAGCGTTCTCCGGTCCCATGTCGGCCAGGACGTCGAGCCAGACCCCGGCGGGATAATCGTCGCCCAGCAGCATCGCGCTGTCGGCCAGGCTGCCCAGAATGGCGCGGATGCCGCGCGCCGTGTCGTCGCGCGCCACCTGGGCGACCTCGACGTTCACGTTGACGCAACGGAAGTGGCCCACTTCACCGCTGTTGAGCAGGTCGCGCAGGGCGATGAGCGCGGAGGTCTTGCCGGTCTGGCGCGGCGCGTGCAGCACGAAGTAGCGCTTGGCGCGGATCAGGCCCAGGAACTCGTCCACGTCCGCCCGGTCCAGCGGCGCGATGGCGTAGTGGTCGTCCGGGCGCACCGGCCCTTCGGTGTTGAAGAAGCGCATGGGCCGATTATGGCACCTGTTGCGCGCCGTTGCGCGCGCGGGGCGGCATCGGCGACGGACTCGGCGAGCGAGACGGCGCCGGCGGCGCCGTTGCGCGCGCGAGGCGGCATACCGGCCCGGCCGGCATCGGCAAGGCGGAGCTGGCCCAGCGCCTCGGCTGGCATCTGCCGCAGGTCGATCGCGTGCTGGACGTGCAGCACCGCTCTCGACTCGACCGGATGGAGGCTGCCTTGGGGGCCATCGGGCGGCGCCTGGAGGTGATCGTCAGAGACGACGCCAGAGACGACGCCTCCTCGATGACGACATGGACGGCAGCATGAACAGCCGCGAGCCGCCGAACGTCCGCCGCCGTACAGCACCGCTCGAAGGGCCGCGCCGGCACACCACCGCGCCGGTCCTCGATGCGTCCCGGCTCCCGGTGCCGGCCAATCGGCCGCGGGCGCCCGGCAGGGGGATACGACGGGGTGGTGCCATTTGCTTCCGGATCGTGGATAATCCTCATCGGATGGACCGGATGGGGATGCGGGAGACCGTTGCGATACCGGCCCGGCAGCCCGGGGCGTCCGGGGGGTACCGGATCCATCCGAAGGGTTGTTTCGTCGATTCGGATTCGGGATAATTCCCACCGGCTCAGACGCAGGTGTGCGGCGATTGGTGGGCGATGCAGGATGAAAAGGCAATGGAATCAAGAGGTTGTACCGTGATGTACGCGATGGCCTCGCCGATGGAAAAAGGGGTTGCCATTTCCTCCGTATCGTGGATAATCCCCCCGAACCGCATGAGAGCGGGAGTGAAGAAACCGGGTCAACTGGCTGATTCGGCAAAGCTTGTTCAACCAACTCAATAGAGGAGAGCCTGACATGTCGAGTAAAAGGATCCTCGGGATTGCCGGGGCAGCCATGATTGGGACCTTGGCTGGCACCGGAGCGGTCCATGCGGTGATCGAAGTCGATGGTGATGGGACGATAACGGGCGTCCCCACCTTCGCAATCGAGACGTTGCCGAGCAACTACACCTATAAGCCAAGTGACAATACCGAAGGAGGGACGACGTATTACGAAGTGTCAGATCAAACCGGCGTCAGCAATGAGACGAGCGTCAGGGTTCCTATCGGGATGGAAGTGCCAGATAACACGAATGCGGTAGTCACTGTCAATCTGACAGATCTCGTGATGACGGGTGATGCTCCGAGTCTGGTCGTCTCCCTCGCCGCCACCGACCCCGCCGCCAATATTGCCAACCTGACCACCGGCGTCCTCACGGGAGGGGGACGGGGCGACAGGCAGGTGCAGTTCTCAGTCACTGTGGGCGATGTGGCCGGCAACGGCGTTACAGCTGATCATGTACTGGTGGTGGACTTCGGCGGCAAACTGGGTGTCGATCCGACTAAAGCCGGGACGATCTCCATCACGACCAGCCGCTTGTTTGCCGGTGCGACTGTTGCGGAGACCACTACCATCCGCGAGGCTATCAAGACGGCGCGTGCGCTTAAGGTGACTGTTGAACCGAACTCGCCGGTGGCCTCCGTTGAAGAGGGGTTCTTGAAGTTCAAGGCGGGTACAGGAGTCTCCACCAATGAGGACATCGCCCAGCTCGCGGCACATGTGGGTAGACTCGAGATCGGAATCGCGACATCGACCCCCCCCTTCGAAAACGCACGAAGAGGTATGGGGGAAATTACGGGCATCACAGATCTCGTAAGTGCCGCGAAGATCAGTTTCACCGGGCAGACGTCGTTCCTTGAGGAGGATGACGATGGCGATAAGTTGGCGTATGTCGGAGGTGCGCAGTGCGCCCCCGCCAGAAATTCCATCATGAACGACGATGGCGATCTGGAAGCGGCGCTGACGGATTTCGACGATGCCACGAGTCATCTCTGCCTGAAGGTGGACGGTGAGACTGCAATCCCTGAGACGACGGCATACGAGGCGTCCATCGCCTATACGTCGGCGCTTGGTTCCAATGCGGCGTTTCCGCCGGCGGGTAGCACCCATACACTCGGGAGCATCGAGCGTGACGGCTCCACCGTGAACATTGTTCAGCTAACCACGAACCGGAAGTACAATCAACGGATTGTCCTGGTGAATCGGACCAGCGGAACGGTCGACTACAGTACGACGTTCCAAGTGCCGGACGGTGCGATAGAGCCTGTTGCGAAGGCCGCTGCCAAGGGTGAACTGAAACCAGGCAGAACGGTCCTGGAGGTCAAGGACATGGTGGTCTTCGACGGTGGCGGAGGAGAGAACAACAGGAGAGACGACAACGGCGATCCGGGCGGACAGGGCTCTGCCGTGTTGTCGGTGTCTATTGTTCCCGCCATGCTCGAAGTGGCGACGGTGACCACCAGAAATACACAGTCTGGCGGCACCGGTTCCACCGATACCGTGGTGTGGGAGGTGAAGTAGTAGCAAGAGCAGTCCGCTTCGGCGGAAGCAAGTCGGAAAGGAGGGGTATCCGCCCCTCCTTTCCGTTTCCGTTCAGACGCTTTCCGGCATATCGAGCAACCTTTGCTGTCCCGCTGTCGTTCTCCCGGCCACCGCGTTCTCCCGGATCGTTTCCAGGCGCCGGAAGCCCCCTCGCACCATTCCGTACCCTCCCCTGAGCCCCCCGGCCGCCCCCTGCATGACGCCAGCCGCCCTGCCTGCCGTTGGACGAGGCCCTTCCACCCGGCTTCGGGCGGCGGCGGAGGGTGTCCTGTCGCACATCGTCTGGATGGGGGTCGTCCTGGTCCTGCTGACGCCCTTCATCGTCAGCCCCCAGACCATATTCCCCTTCGTGGTCGGGAAGGCGTTGTACTCGCGATCGCTGATCGAGATCCTGTTCGTCTGCTGGGTGCTGCTCGCTCTCCTCGGGCCTTCGTACCGTCCACCCCGCTCCCGGCTTCTGGTCCTGCTCGCCGTCGTGCTCGGGACCGCGGTGCTCTCGGCATGTCTCGGCGTCAGTGTTCAGCGGAGCTTCTGGTCGACCTACGAACGGATGCTCGGCGTGGTGGACCTGGCCCACTGGTTCGCATTCGCCGTCATTCTGGTGTCCATGATCCGCACCTCCCGGGACTGGCGCCTGCTTCTGTTCGTCTATCTGCTGGTCGGGCTCACGGTGGCCCTGCTGGCCATCGGCCAGTACTTCGTGACGGATGACAAGAGAGCCACGTTCACGCTCGGCAACCCGGTCATTCTGGGCACGCACCTGCAAATGAGCGTCTTGATTGCTCTTGGTTGGCTGGCATCCTCGTTCCATCGGGGCGCATCCCCCTCCTCCGGAGAATCGGCCGGGAAGGGGCACGCCCGGAGAAGACGTTTCCCCTCCCCCATACGCTGGGCCGGTAGATGCTTCGCGGCGTGCATCGTTCTGATCGACCTGTGGGCGCTGACCTTGACCGGCTCCCGGGGCGCGCTCCTGGCACTCTTCGCGGGTCTGGCCTGTCTGGCGGCGTTGTACCTGCTTCTGGTGTCGAGGTGGCAATCCGTCAGGTCCGGCATGGTCAAACCGGCGGTCCTTCTGGGAGCCGCGCTGGTGGTCCTGCTCCTGGCCTTGCACGTCTTCGAGCCGAGCCTCGTGGGTTCGAACCCGTTGGCAGGTCGCCTGATGGATGCTCCCGAATCGGTGATGAAACGCCTGGCCGCCTGGAGAGCGGGTGCAAGGGGATTCGCCGATCACCCGGTATTCGGGTGGGGGCCGGAGAACTACCTCGTGGTCCTGGGACGCTACGGCTCCGGGCTCGGCGCCTGGATGCAGGTTCACGACCACTCGCACAACAAGCTGGTCGAAGAGCTCACGACCAAGGGCGTGGTCGGACTGCTGGGCTACCTCGCGATGTGGCTGGTGCTGTTCCACTCCGTGGTGCGCGCCGGCAGGGACATGCATTCCGAGCGGCAGGTTCCGGTTCTGTTCGCCGGAGCCGCGCTGATGGGGCATTTCGTGCAGAGCCTGACCGCGCCCGATTCCACGGTGGGCTCTCTGCAGTTCACCCTGCTGTTCGCGTTCGTCGTCTATCTGGGATCGGCGGGCAAGGACCGGGTACCGGCTACGGAGCAGGACGCTCGGGTTCGGCCGTCGGATGCGTCTCCCGCCGGCATGCTCCGGCATCGTGCGGGGCATCGCGGGGTTCGCGTTCTCCTGGTGGTGGGGGCGGTCGTTCTGGGGGGGGTCTGCCTGTCGGCGAACCAGGCCGTTTACTCGGCCAGCCGCGCCATCGTTCATGCGATCGTGAGCGCGGAGGATTCGACAGCGCCTCCAGGCCGGTCCAGAGCCTACTTCGAGCGGGCGATTGCCGACTTCGCGCCGCTCGCCAACTACCCCAGGCTCGTTCTGTTCCGCCACGTCGAGGATCGCTGGAACACGCTCCGCACGGAGCATCCCGCCGAGTCGGAACGCATGCTCGCGTTGGTGAACGCCGAAGCGGCGGCGGCGGTGGCGAGCGAGCCCGAGAACTGGCGGATCCATGTGGCGCTGGCCCGGATGTATGCGGAGATCGGCGCCACCGAGCCCGAATACCGGGACGAGGCGGAACGGCATCGCGCCCGCGCGTCGGATCTGGCGCCGAACCGGACCGAGGTCCGCTCGCTGGCGGTCGAGTGACGCTTCATCGTGCGCACGCCAGGCGGATCGGCTTCGTTCTCGTGGTCGTCGCCGGCATCTGGTTCGAGCTCTCGCCCTGGGGCGGGTGGGTGTCGAGAACGGTGCTCGATGCGCAGCTTCTCGCGCTGAGCCGCTGGGCTCCCCCCGCGGTCGCCGGTGACGTCGCGGCCGAGGTCGACGGCGGAGGGCCGGAGAGCGCGGGAGTGCGCGAGACGCCCACGCTCGGCCCCCTCCCTGCCGCCGTCACGATGAGCCTGGTGGTCATCGGGGCACTGGTGTGGTGGGAGTCCCGCTCCTCCGGGTGGGCCGTCGCATCCTCCCTGACCGCATTGGCCGCGTTGTTCGCGGTATCGACGATGATGTTGCCCCGCGGGGTGCTGGTGCCCACCGCCGGCCCGGGGCTGGCGATCGTCGCCGCGGTGCTCGGCCGACGCCTGCTCGAAGCCGTCATCGCGTTTCGGGATCGGAGGGCGGTGGTGAGGCGTTAGTACCTCTGCACAGTGGTTTTGATCGATTGGATTTGGCCGGTCAGCGCAAGACAGGAAGCGTCTCTGGGGCCACGAGCACTTCGAGACTTCGGGCACGCCCCGCGGCCCCGTCGCTCCCGTCGCCGCGGCGCTCGGCCGACGCCTGCCGAGGCCGTCATCGCGTTGCGGGATCGTGGGGGGCGGTGGTGGGCTCGTTCATGGCGGTGTTTCCGGGGAAGATCACTGGCTGAGCAAGTGGACGACGAAGCCGGCGATCGCGAGCTGCGTACCGATGAGCGCAGCGGCCTGAATCCACAAGGCGCGGTAGAGCTCGGCTTTCGTGGCGAGCGGTTCGGTTGCTGTGCGAAGATCGGCCTTCGTGGCGAAGTCGGCGCGGTCGGGGCGGTCGGGGCGGTCGGCGTTCGCGGCGGCATCGGCGGCTTCGCGCATCCCTTCGGCGATGGCTTCGGCTTGGCGGCGCTCGATGCCGGCCGCTTCGAGTTCGCGGGCAGTGGCGAGCGGGTTGAAGGTGGTGGCGGTCAATGGCGGTGTCTCTCATGGTGGTTGATTACGGTAAGAGCAATTATCGGGAACTATCCGGCATCGCGCCATCAGTGCGTTCGTCGGCGCTTGGCGGAAGAGGGTGGGAGTCGAACCCACCAGACACGTGGTACGCATCTCACCGGATTTGAAGTCCGGGCGCCCCACCGGGGTGCGATCCTCTTCCTCGGCTTTCCTGGCCGTCCGCGTCAGCAAGCACTCACTTCAAGCGCCCCCATCGTTTCAGGCGCCCGCGTCGTCCTCCTCGCCGAAGACCTGGGCGGCGGGCCGGCGCACGCGGCGCCGGTCGCCGAGGCGTTCGGTGAAGCCGCTCCGGTCGAAGAACTCCAGCAGCTCGATGGCGAAGTTGCGCCCGATGTGGGCGTGGTTCTTGTACTCCGCCGCGGTGAAGCGTCCTTCCGGCGCAACGCGCGCGAGCGTTTCCGCGTGCGCCGCGAGGGCCTTGACCGCGGCCAGCGGCACGAACCGGGTGCGGGTGACCGGCGCGACCAGCCCCGCGTTGGTCGCGCGCTTGAGCAATGCCCCGAGCTCCGCCTCGCCGATCTTCAGTTGCTCGGCCGCCTGGCGCAAGCTCGGGGGGCTGCCTTGCGCCGGATCGAGGGCACGGGCGACGCGCGGCCAGACGCGCTCGTCGTTCGCGCCCAGGGTGACCTTGTGCTCCGGGAGCCGGACCGTGGTTCCGCGCCGGGCGACAGCGCCCCGGTGCAGCAGGGCGGCGAGGGCCTGCTCGACGACGTCCTGGCCCACGCGGCGCGCAAGACCCAGGCGGACGTCGTTCGCGTTCGCTCCGTGCAGCCGCGGACGCTCCCGGTGGAAGGTCTCCAGGAACGCGAGTACCTCGGTCTGCAGATCCGCCCAATGGGCGGGGGAGAAACATCGGTCGGCGCCGGTGTCGGGGACCCGCACCGCGCCGGCGGCGGCGAGCATCCGTTCGATTTCGGGGTCGGTGACGCCGAACGCCCGCCGTATCCAGCCGGCGTCCACGCCGGTCTCCGCGGATGCGATCACGCGCGCGGCCGCCTGTTCCGGGCTGTGTCCTTCGATCGCATCGAGCCAGGCGAGACGGGCCGGGCGCGCGCGCCCGCGCCTCGGCGAGAACGGATCGACGACCGTGCCGCCGCCCATCGTGCGCGTCGCGGACTGGTCGCGGACGACGATCCGATCCCCCGCGAGCGCGTGCAGCGGACGATCGAGCACCACCTGGACCCGCCCGCCGCCGCCGGCGGGGATGCTGCCCGCGCCGAGGACCGCGATCCGGGCCGTCGAATGCGACGCCGCGAGATGGACGTGTACCGGGGTCCAGTGCCGGAGCGCGCGGGTCTCGGCGGGGAGGACCCGCAGGCGGACGTCGATGCGGTCGCTCGGAGCGTGCAGGGTGCGGTCCACGATCCAGTCCCCGCGCCCGATCGTCTCCGGCCCGAGGCTACGTCCCGCAAGGTTGAGCGCGCAGCGCTCGCCGGCGCGTGCGCGTTCGGCCGGCCGGTCCTGGGCGTGGATGCCGCGGATGCGCGCCTCGTGCCCGCCGGGGGTCACCACCAGCCGTTGGCCGGCGTCCGCGGTCCCCGCGTGCACGGTGCCCGTGACCACCAGCCCCGCGCCCTTGAGGGTGAACACACGGTCGATGCAGAGCCGGAACCGTCCGTTCGCGGCCCTTGCGGCGAAGCCCAGGGCGCGCTCGCGCAACGCGGCGGCCAGGCCGTCCACGCCGGCGCCGGACAGGGCCGAGACCCGGTGGATCTCCGCGCCCCGCATCCCGGTGGCGGAGAGGAGCGATTCGATCTCCGCGCCCACCTCGGCGACCCGGGCCGCGCCCACCTTGTCGGTCTTGCTCACCACCGCGATGCATTCGGTGACCCCGAGCAGGTCGAGGATCGCGGCGTGCTCGCGGGTCTGCGGCATCACCCCGTCGTCGGCGGCCACCACCACCAGCGCGAGATCGACGGATCCGACCCCCGCCAGCATGTTGCGCACGAAGCGTTCGTGCCCGGGCACGTCCACGAACCCGAGCACGTGATCGGCGTCGAGCGGGTGGTAGGCGAACCCGAGGTCGATGGTCAGCCCCCGCTGCTTCTCCTCGGGGAGGCGATCGGTATCGACCCCGGTGAGCGCCCGCACGAGCGCGGTCTTGCCGTGGTCGACGTGGCCCGCGGTAGCGACGATCACGGCAGTCCCATCGAGCACGTCACCCGCGGCCCGACCGCCTCGCGCAGCCGCGCCTTGATGCGCCGCCCCACGTCCTCCGCCCCGTCCCGCGCTCCGAGAACGCAGCACAGCTCGTCCACCGAGCACACCGCATCGATCGGGATCTCGGCGTTCACCGCGTTCGCGATCCGGCCCGGCACGTTGTTCCTCGGGTTGTTGGCCAAGGTGCCCACCCGCCGGAGCTCGAACGGCCCCGCGTGCGGCGCCTGCACCCGCTCCGCCGGAGTCTCGGCACACCGACCGCCGGCTACTCGATGACCGGGATCTTCGCTTCCCAGAGCTCTTTCGAGCCCCCCGGGTCGCGGATGAATTGGCCGGTGCGAATTCGGGCAATTTCATAATCCGGGAGGGTGACGACGCCCAAGCACTTACCGTCCCAAATCGCGCCTTTCCGGGAAAAGGTGAAATCCAGGTTGTCGAAGCTGGATTGAAGGCGACGTCTGACGGCGGGAAGGTCGGCCTCGTTCCGTGGAACAACGTGCAGAAAGAACTTCGCCGCCACGTCTTCCGCGACGCATGGCTCCTTGAGGTAGGTCAGCGTGGCCCCTTCGAGATGGATGTCGAAGGTCGAGCGGAGCACCGGCTCTCCGAAACCACCGGCGACGATGGACTCATACACCGACAAAGGCGAGCCCGGTCGGGGCGTGTAGCTCCTGTCGATCTTGAAGATGGCACCGTCGGCCATCTCCGCCACGGGCACGAAGTCCGACGACCCGCGCATGTCGGCGGCACTGTAGTCGAAACGACGGCTGAACCAGTCGTAGAACCAGACCACGTGTGTTCCGTCAGGCACATCCGCAAGCCACCGTCTCAACTGCTCTTGCCTCGTGCCGGGCGAGCAAAACCCATCGGCGGGATGCCATTCATCGGAGCAGCTCCACGGCAGTTCCCAACTGGTTCTGCCATTGTGAATATACAGGGCCAAGGGTTCCGTGGAGTACACTACTGCATCGATGGGACTTTCCCTTTCCCTGAGCCAGCGCAGTGTCTCGGAGCTCGCCCAGCGTGGCCCACTGTAGCCGAGGTAAAGGTCACCGGAGTTCGCTCGAATGATTTGATCGACGTTCGGAACGACTTGCCCAAGTGCCCAAAGAGAAAGCACCATCTTCAAGACAGCAGCCAGTGGACGCTGAATTTCGACCCTTCTCCGTACACCCGATGCAGCTACCGGCGGGCTGCCCTCCCCTCCGCCCGCCATCCCCCTTCCCTGGCGGTCATGGACGGGAACGAGAAGCCGATCCAGCGCAATCACCGCGGCCATCAACAGCGGAGTATACAGCGGATGAAGGTATCTGGGATTGATAAAAGCGTGCCCGAACTCGAAACTGAGTGCCGTGATCAACAGAACGAAGTACACCACCGCGAATCCACCAAACACGTAATGCGCACCGGTCATGAGTGTGATATGCCTCTCATGTGAGATCCTGGCGAATATCCAGCCAACCGATGCCAAAAGCAAGGCGGCGACCAGCAGCAGTGCGGATGCAGCAGGGAGAAATTCAAAGGACGGCCATAGGGCCATGTCCTGGTCGAGGTACAGCCAGTGCTCATATAGAGCGTCGAGAACCTGCCGCAGAATAATCGAAAGGTCAAAGTCGCGCGAGTGATAATCGACTATGTCGTAGTAGGAATCTCCGGGAAGCAGGTGACTTCTCACCACCCACAGCGCCATGGGGAGGGCTGCAATCAGCGAGAAGACGGCGATGCGCCTTGCCCTCTGTATCAATGGCGTACCCGTCTGGAAGAGCAGCAGCAGCCCCACGAGCACCGGCAAGGCCACGCCCATGTTCCGGGTCAGACAGGCCAGGGCGCTGAACACCGCCGCCCAGACCAGAGACGAGGTCTTGCCGTCGGTCAGAAACTGGTCGATCCGGACGAGAGCCAAGGTGACCAGCAGGGTGAACAAGGGATCGGCCATGGCCCATGAGGCCATATCTGCCAGAGGAACCGACAAGGTGACCGCAAGACAAGCCCATACAACCAGAAAACGGGACACCAGGCGCTGCCGCAGGTATCGTCCCACCGTGAATATGGTCAGCCCGAAGACGGCGGCGTTGACGGGGCCGGCAACGTCGAGGGGGTCCCATGCTCCCATGCTCGCCGTGGCCAGCAGGAGCGAATAGAGAGGAGGCCACGGTCCAATAGGCTGTCCCCATATATCGGAATAGCCTTCTCCGGCCAGCAAATTTCGCGCTCCGGCTATGTATTGTATGGAATCCCAGTGCAACGCCACCCCGTAGGCGATCTCCCGTGCCATCACCGAAGCGACGCCCAGTGCGGAAAGGGCCGCCAGGAGCATGGTGAAAGTGTCGGGACGGAAACGTATCCATTGGCCCGGTTGCGGGCGCGGGATTTCAGGCATTACGGATTCTCCTTGCAGAGGGGCCGCTTCCCATGGACACGTGAGGGGGGGTACTCGACGGGGAGGGGGTTCTGTGCACCCGCCCCCCGTGATTCGTCCGCCATCGTGGAGAACGTGGAGCCATCTTCGCCGGCCGGAACCCCGATGGTCAAGCCGAGTTCGCCGAGATCACGCAGGTCCGCGCCTCCAGGTACGGGAGCACCGCCATCGGGCGCCCGTGCAGCGCCGGAGTCGCCTGCTTCTCCACCGCGGCGAAGTACCCATCGAAGTCTAGGCACAGGCGCTTGCGTCCGTCCTGGGTCCCTGTCGGCATGACCGCTCCCTCACCCGTCCACCGGCCGCACGACCTCCGGCACGTCGTTCCTCGGACTGTTCACCAGCGCGCCCACCCGCCGGAGCTCGAACGGCCCCGCGGGCGGCGCCTGCACCCGCTCCGCCGGAGTCTCGGCACACCGACCGCCGGCTACTCGATGACCGGGATCTTCGCTTCCCAGAGCTCTTTCGAGCCCCCCGGGTCGCGGATGAATTGGCCGGTGCGAATTCGGGCAATTTCATAATCCGGGAGGGTGACGACGCCCAAGCACTTACCGTCCCAAATCGCGCCCTTCCGGGAAAAGGTGAAATCCAGGTTGTCGAAGCTGGATTGAAGGCGACGTCTGACGGCGGGAAGGTCGGCCTCGTTCCGTGGAACAACGTGCAGGAAGAACTTCGCCGCCACGTCTTCCGCGACGCATGGCTCCTTGAGGTAGGTCAGCGTGGCCCCTTCGAGATGGATGTCGAAGGTCGAACGGAGCACCGGCTCTCCGAAACCACCGGAGACGATGGACTCATATACCGACAAAGGCGAGCCCGGTCGGGGCGTGTAGCTCCTGTCGATCTTGAAGATGGCACCGTCGGCCATCTCCGCCACGGGCACGAAGTCCGACGACCCGCGCATGTCGGCGGCACTGTAGCCGAAACGACGGCTGTTGTTGTACCAGTAGTAGAACCAGACCACGTGTGTTCCGTCAGGAACATCCGCAAGCCACCGTCTAAACTGCTCTTGCCCCGTGCCGGACAAGCAATACAAATCGTCGTGGGGCACATCGGGGCAGCTCTCCGGCAGGTCCCAATAGCTTCCGGGCCTGCCGTTGTGAAGATACACGACAGCGGGTTCCGTGGAGTACACCACTGGACCGATGGGATTTTCCCTGAGCCAGCGCAGCGTCTCGGAGCTCGCCCAGTGTGGCCCACTGAAGAAGAGGTCAAGGTCACCGGTGTTCACCCGAATGATTTGGTCGACGTTCGGAACGACTTGCCCAAGTGCCCAAAGAGAGAGCACCACCTTCAAGACAGCAGCCAAGGGACGCTGAATTTCGAACCTTCCCCGTACACCCGATGCAGCTACCGGCTGGTTGCCCTCCCCACCGCCCTCTACCCCCTCTCTCCGACGGTCATGGACGGGAACGAGAAGCCGATCCAGCGCAACCACCGCGGCCACCAACAGCGGAATATACAGCGGAGCCACGTATCTGGCATGGACACCATCCCACGCGTACTCGAGCATGACTGCCGTGATCAACAGAACGAAGTACACCACCGCGAATCCGCCGAACACGTAATGCGCACCGGTCAGGAGCGTGATATGCCTCTCATGTGAGATCCTGGCGAATATCCAGCCAACCGATGCCAAAAGCAAGGCGACGACCAGCAGCAGTGCGGATGCAGCAGGGAGAAATTCAAAGGACGGCCATAGGGCCATGTCCTGGTCGAGGTACAGCCAGTTCTGATACAGATGGCCGAGAGGTTCCTGCAGAATAATAGAAAGGTCATAGTCGACCGAGTAACGATCGACTATGTCGTAGTGGCCGAAGGTATCTCCGCTAAACAGGTGACTTTTCACCACCCACAGCGCTGTGGGGAGGGCTGCAATCAGAGAGAAGACGGCGATGCGCCTTGCCCGCCGTATCAATGGCGTACCCGGCTGGAAGAGCAGCAGCAGCCCCACGAGCACCGGCAAGACCACGCCCATGTCGCGGGTCAGCCAGGCCAGGGCGCTGAACACCGCCGCCCAGACCAGAGACGACCTCTTGCCGTCGGTCAGAAACTGGTCGATCCGGACGAGAGCCAAGGTGGTCAGCAGGATGAACAAGGGCTCGGACATGGCCCATGAGGCTATATCTGCCAGAGGAACCGACAAGGTGACCGCAAGACAAGCCCATACGACCAGGAAACGGGACACCAGGCGCTGCCGCAGGTATCGTCCCACCACGAATATGGTCAGCCCGAAGACAGCGGCGTTGACGGGGCCGGCAACGTCGAGGGGGTCCCATGCTCCCAGGCTCGCCGTGGCCAGCAGGAGCGAATAGAGAGGAGGCCAGAGCGTAATAGGCAATCCGTAGATATTGGAATAGCCTTCTCCGGCCAGCAAATTTCGCGCTCCGGCTATGTATTGTATGGAATCCCAGTGCAACGCCACCCCGTAGGTAATCTCCCGTGCCATCACCGAAGCGACGCCCAGTGCGGAAAGGGCCGCCAGGAGCATGGTGAAAGTATCGGGTCGGAAACGTATCCATTGACCCGGCTGCGGGCGCGGGATTTCAGGCATTACGGATTCTCCTTCTCCTTGCAGATGGGCCGCTTCCCATGGACACGTGAGGAGGGGTACTCGACGGGGAGGGGAATCCGTGCACCCGCCCCCCGTGGTTCGTCCGCCATCGTGGCGAACGTGGATACATCCTCGCCGGCCGAACCCCGATGGTCAAGCCGATTGCGCACACCTGGAACGCCCGTTGGCCGTCTTTCTCGCCGGTACCCGCCGCAGCCACCACGTCACGCCGCGGCATTCCAAGGCCGGGACGTCGCGCTACGGTAGCGCCTTGCGGTGCTTCTTCTTCCCGTTCGAGAGCCCGCGCCGGGTCGCGCTCAAGTCGCGCGCCGCATTCGTCACCACGTGGCCCGAGGCCTTCGCGAGGTCCAGGACCGTGCCGCATCTGCGGAGCACCTTCGTCGCCGTGGCCGGCGTGAGCGGCTTCAGCACCTGGCGCAAGGTGTCCACGTTGACCGCCGCCACCGGGAGCCCGAAAATCGTGGTCGAGAAGCCCGCACTCCCAGGTTCATGACCGGCGCCTGGTTCCGGCTATGCGCCGAGTCGGGTGTCCGGAAACCGGAGCGGAGCGCTGGCTTCCCTTGACGGTTTGAAGCCCGGCGACTGGACACAGCCCCGGCGACTGGACGTGACCATTGAGTGGCAGCCCTGCCCCTGCCAGACGAACGAGGCCGATCCGATGGATCAGGACGAGAAGAAACGCGCCGTCGCGCGGGCCGCGCTGGAGCTCATGGTTCCCGGCGAGCCGGTGGGAGTGGGCACCGGCTCGACCGCCGCCGCATTCATCGACGCACTCGCGGGAATCAAGGGCCGGATCGACGGCGCGGTCGCGAGCTCGGAGGCGACGGCGGCGCGGCTCGCCGGGCACGGGATCCGGGTCATCGATCTCAACGCCGCCGGCGACCTCCCGCTCTACGTGGACGGCGCCGACGAGGCCACGCGGCACCGGCATCTGGTGAAGGGCGGCGGCGGCGCGCTCACCCGCGAGAAGATCGTGGCCGCGGCGGCAAGGAAGTTCGTCTGCATCGTGGACGATTCCAAGCTCGTGGACCGGCTGGGACGGTTCCCCCTCCCGATCGAGGTGATCCCGATGGCCCGCAGCCTCGTGGCCCGCGCGCTCGTACGGCTCGGCGGGCGCCCCGAGCGCCGGGAGGGCTTCACCACCGACAACGGCCACGAGATCCTCGACGTGCACGGCCTCGACGTCCTCGACCCGCCGGCGCTCGAATCCGAGCTGAACCAGATTGCCGGGGTGGTCGCCAACGGGCTGTTCGCGCGCCGCCCCGCGGACGTGGTCCTGGTCGGCGCCGCCGATGGCGTCGAGCGGATCTGAGCGCCGGCAGGCGGATACGGAGCGCAGCCGGACGGCGTCATGATCGGAAGACCCATGACCTGCATTCGTTTCCGCCACACCGGCCGTACCGCCCCACGCCGCCCGAGGCGCGGCCCATGACGATGCGGCGCTACGGACCCTCCCCCCGCAAGGGCCGCGGCGCGCTCAGCAACGCCGTGGGCCGGTTCGAGCAGCTCACCCGGGAAGACATCGACGACGGCTGGGGAGACGACCCGGTGGTTGGCCCGGAAGATCGCCCGGAGGACGGCCAGGACCACGACGACGTACCGCCGCCGAAGCTCCGCACCACCCTCACCCGCGACACGACCCGCAAGATCATCGCCTGGAACGATTCGCCGGACCTCCCCTTCGACCGCTCCATCAACCCCTACCGGGGCTGCGAGCACGGCTGCATCTACTGCTACGCGCGGCCGAGCCATGCCTACCTGGGGTTCTCGCCCGGCCTCGACTTCGAGACCCGGCTCGTGTTCAAGCCGGATGCGGCCTCACTGCTGCGCACGGAGCTCGCCAAGCCGGGGTACGCCTGCGCCCCCATCGCGCTGGGGACCAACACCGACCCCTACCAGCCGGTCGAACGCGATCTGGGGATCACCCGCGCCGTCCTCGAAGTGCTGGCCGAATGCGGGCATCCGGTGATGATCGTCACCAAATCCGCGCGGGTGGAGCGCGACCTCGACCTCCTCGGTCCCATGGCCCGCGCCAACCGTTGCAGCGTCAGCGTGAGCATCACCACCTTCGACCGCTCCCTCGCGCGGCGCATGGAGCCGCGCGCCTCCGCCCCCCACCGCCGCCTCGAGACGGTACGCCGCCTGAGCGAGGCGGGGGTTCCGACCGGGGTGTTCGCCTCCCCGATGATCCCCTTCGTCAACGACGCCGAGCTCGAAACCATCCTGGAGCGCGCGCGGGAAGCCGGCGCCCTCGGGGTGAGCTACACGATGCTCCGCCTGCCGCTGGAGATCGCGGATCTGTTCCGCGAATGGCTGGCCGAGCACTACCCCGACCGGGCCGGGCGGGTGATGGAGCGGGTGCGCGACACCCGCGGCGGCAAGGACTACGACTCGACGTTCGGCCAGCGCATGCGCGGCACCGGCCCGGTGGCGGAGCTGCTTGCCAAGCGCTTCCGGCTCGCGGTGAAGCGCCTGGGATTCCCCGGCTTCCCCGCCCTCGACTGCTCGGGGTTCGTCCCGCCTCTCCCCGAACACGGCCAGCTCCCGTTGCTGTGACCGGCCGTGTCGGGAAACGCCTTCCCCCTGCCGCCCCGGACGGACGATTTTGCTCCTGCCGGATCGATCATGCGCTGGTGGGCGGCCGGTTGTCAGACCCTTCCCGGCGCGATACCGTTTCCGGGCGTGGCGAATGGGGTGCTCGGAGAAGAACCGGAGGGAAGAAGTGGAGCAGCAATCTTATTTTGCGACGGTTTCATGGGATGAAGACGCGGGCGTCTGGTATGTCTCGGAAACCGATTTCCCAGGCTTGGTCGCGGAGGCCGGAACGCAACAGGAGCTGATCCGGAAAATCCATCGACTGGTTCCCGAGCTATACGCGGCCAACCGGCATTTGATGGACGGAGAATTCCGCAAGGACATACCGATTCAGGTGACCGTCGGGCGCCTGGAGACGATCCGGCTTGCCACGGCCGGTTGATGGCAGGTCATACGTCTCGGCTGAAGCAGCACCTCAGGGCCTCCGGGTGCCGTTTCATCCGTCAAGGACGTGGTGATCACGAAATCCGGTTCAGTCCGATCTCGAATCGGAGCTTCCCCGTGGATGGTGACGTCAAGTCTCGACACACGGCCAATGCCGTCCTCGCGCAGGCGGGATTGAAGAAGATTTTCTGACGACCGGGCGCAGGGTCCGGTACCGCGCGAGCCATGTCCGCACGTTCCGGAGTATCGGGCAGGAGAGCACGTGATGCACACGCCCATGACCAAGCGGAGGTTCCTCCAGTCCGTCGGCGCGGTGGCCGGGGCGGGCGCCGTCTACCGGACCATGGAGGCCCTGGGGCTCGCGGGCGGCGGGACGGCCCATGCGGCCACCCCCGATCTGCCGGCCGGCTCGGGCGCCGGCAAGCACGTCGTGATCCTGGGGGCCGGCATCGCGGGCATGGCCGCCGCCTGGGAGCTGTCCAGGGCCGGCTACCGCTGCACCCTTCTCGAAGCCACCGGCCGGGCCGGCGGGCGCAGCTTCACCGCCCGCGTCGGGGACGTGCTGGAGGAAGCCGACAGCCGGCAACGGGCGAGCTTCGGCGGCGAGGATCACCTGTACGCGAACATGGGGCCGGCCCGCATCCCCTACCACCACCGGACGATCCTCGGCTACTGCAAGGAGTTCGGGGTCGATCTGGAGGTCTTCACCAACGACAACCGCGCGGCCCTGTTCCACAACCGGGACCGTTTCGGCGGCGAGCCCGTTCCGGGCCGCCGGGTCATGACCGATCAGCGCGGGTACATCGCCGAGCTGCTCGCCAAGGCGGTGAAGGGCAGCGCCCTGGACAGCGCGCTCTCGGGCGACGACAAGGAGCGCGTCCTCGCCATGCTCCGCGCCTACGGCGGGCTGAACCCGGATCACCTCTACAAGGGCTCCAATCGCGGCGGCTACCGGGGCGAGCCAATCAACAAGGGCCTCAAGGCCGGAGAGATCGACGACCCCCTGGACTTCAGCGAGCTGCTCCGATCCGATTTCTGGCGGTACAAGCTCCACTACAGCCAGTTCCTCAACTCCAACCCGACGCTGATGCAGCCGGTCGGCGGCATGGACGCCATCGCCGGGGCGTTCGAGAAGCGCGTGGGCTCCCTTATCCGCTACGGGAGCGTCGTCACGGAGATCCGCAAGACCCCGGACGGAGCCCGCATCGTCTACCGGGACACCCGGACCGATGCCGTGGAGGCGGTCGAGGCCGACTTCGCGATCTGCACCATTCCCGCCCCCGTCCTGAAGGACGTTCCCAACGACTTCTCCCCGGAGACGCGGGCGGCGATCGCGTCCATGAAGTTCGTCCCGGCCGTCAAGGTCGCCTTCCAGGCCCGCCGCCGCTTCTGGGAGGAGGACCACGCCATCTACGGCGGGATCTCGTGGACCGACCAGGACATCACCCAGATCTGGTACCCGGCGAACGGCTACCATCGCGGCAAGGGCGTGATCCTCGGCGCCTACATCTGGGACGACGAGCCTTGTATGCGCTACGGAAACATGTCCCCGCCGGAGCGCTTGCAGGCGGCCATGGCCGAGGGCGAGCGGATCCACCCCGGATACTCCTCGGAGCTCGAATCCGGGATCAGCCGGGCCTGGGCCAAGGTCCCCTTCCAGAAGGGCGGCTGGCCCGAATCCGGCGGGGCGACGGAAGCGCTGGCCAGGCCCGACGGCGCGATCTACGTCTGCGGCGACCAGATCACCACCCTGCCCGGCTGGCAGGAAGGCGCCGCCCTGGCCGCCCACGCGGTGGTGAACGCCATCGGCGAGCGGGTCGCGAAGCGTTAGCCCATCTTTACCACTATGAGCTGCGATCGAGCAGGAATTCGTCCCGATTTCGCCGATTTTCGCGTGTAACTGATTGATGTGTCGTCGGAGAAGGCCGATGTAGTGCCATAAAATGAATTCGTCCTGTTGCACCACACACCGCCCACCGCTACCCTGCGTCCATGTTCATCCGACGCACCTCCACCCGCCGCAGCGGCGAGCACTACTTCACCTTCCGCCTCGTGCGCTCCGAGCGCTCCGGCTCGAAGGTGCGACAACACACCCTGCTCAACCTGGGACGACACTTCGACGTCGCACCATGCGATTGGCCGGCGCTGTGCCGGCGCATCGACGAGCTCCTCGCCGGTCAACTGCCCTTGCCCCCCGATTGTCCCCCGGCGCTCGAATCACACGCCCAGCGCATCACCGCCGCGCTGCTCGCCGGGGAACGCATCGGCGCCGCCTCCTCGCCGACAGGCCAGCGCCACGACTTCCAACACGTCGACGTCGACTCCCTGGAGCTGCTTCGCCCCCGCTCGGTCGGTGTGGAGCATGTCGGGCTGTGGGCCATGAACCAGCTCGCACTGCCTGCCGTGCTCGAACACTTGGGCATCGGTGCGTCGCTACGCGCCGCCGCCCTCGGCTCAGTCATCGCGCGCATGGCCCGGCCCGGCTCCGAGCGCGCCACCCGGCGCTGGCTGCGCGAACGCAGCGCCCTGGGCGAGCTCCTGGGCGTGGACTTCGCAACGATGGGGCCGATGCGCCTGTACCGCGCCTCCGATGCGCTGATGGCCCACCGCGAGGCCATCGAACGCCATCTCTTCGACCGCGCGATGCACCTGTTCGACCTGCACCCGACGGTCACCCTCTACGACCTGACCAATACCTGCTTCGAGGGCGAGGCGGGTCTGCAACCGAAAGCTCGGCGCGGACACTCCAAGGACAAGCGCACCGACCGCCCGCTCCTGACCCTGGGACTGGTGCTCGACGCCAGCGGCTTCGTACGCCGCTCGCAGGTCTTCGCCGGCAACGTGCGCGAGCCCCACACGCTGGCCCAGATGCTCAATGCCCTCCACGCCCCGCGCAGCGCCCTGGTGGTGATGGACCGCGGCATCGCCACCTCTGAGCGCGTGCGCTGGCTGCGCGAGCACCGCTATCGCTACCTGGTGGTCAGCCGCGAACGCACCCGCCACTTCGACGCCGAGGCGGCGCTGTCCCTTGAGACCGCCTCCCACCACCGCGTGCATCTGCACAAGGTCGTGAGCGACGACGGCCAGGAGGTGCGCCTGTATTGCTTCTCCGAGCAACGCGCCGCCAAGGAACGCGCCATCGTCGAGCGCTTCGCCTCTCGCTTCGAGGCCGCACTGACCCAGCTCTGCGATGGGTTGTCCAAACCCCGCACCCACAAACGCATCGACCAGGTCTGGCAGCGTATCGGACGGCTCAAAGAGAACAGCCGCGGCGTTGCCCAACACTACGACATCACCCTCGATACCGACGAGACCGGACAACGCGCCACCGCCGTGCGCTTCACCCGCCAGCCACTGACCGGCTCCCTGCTGACCCACCCCGGCGTGTACTGCCTGCGCAGCAATCACACCGAATGGGACGAAGCCACCCTGTGGCGCACCTACTTCACACTCACCGACATCGAAGCAGTGTTCCGCTCGTTGAAGTCCGAGCTCGGCTTGCGCCCCATCTACCACCACAAGCCCCTCCGCGCCGAAGGCCATCTGTTCCTCTCCGTCATCGCCTACCAGCTCGTCCAGGTGATTCGCCGGCGCCTGCGCCAAACCGGCCAGTGCGCCAGTTGGACTACGCTCCGGCGAATCCTCGAAGGCCAGCAGCGCATCACCGCCACCTTCCGCCGCGCCGACGGGCGCACCTTGCACGTGCGCAAAGCGACCCGTGCCGAACCACCCCAACAGGCCATCTACGAGGCTTTGGGCATCGATGCGTATTCCGGTCGAAAGTGATCACCGAATCCGGTCCAAAGTGATCAGTGATTCCGGTGGAAAGTGATCACCGAATCCGGCGCAAAGTGATCAGCGATTCCGGTGGGAAGATGATCCCTTTTGCGGGATGCACCGGACAGGTGCAAGGGGTCTGACCCCTGGAGTTGAGCGACGCGGGACAACCGGTTGCCGTCGGACCCTCCGAGGCTTTGGAGGAGGGTGCGACGGTGGCGAACAGGAGGTTGTCCATGCGTAAGGTTCGAGAGGTCCTGCGGCTGCACTACGCCACGGGGATGAGTCTGCGGGCGATCGCCCGCAGCCTGAAGGTGTCGCCGGCGACGGTGGGGAGGTGCATCCGCCGCGCCGAGGCGCCCGGTGATCACTTTGACCGGATTCGCTGATCACTTTCCCACCGGAATCGGTGATCACTTTCACCGGAATGCGCACACGTGCAAGGTGCGCCCATCGGCGCGGCGGAAGGTGGCGGTGATGCGCTGCTGGCCTTCGAGGATTCGCCGGAGCGTGGTCCAACTGGCGCACTGGCCGGTTTGGCGCAGGCGCCGGCGAATCACCTGGACGAGCTGGTAGGCGATGACGGAGAGGAACAGATGGCCTTCGGCGCGGAGGGGCTTGTGGTGGTAGATGGGGCGCAAGCCGAGCTCGGACTTCAACGAGCGGAACACTGCTTCGATGTCGGTGAGTGTGAAGTAGGTGCGCCACAGGGTGGCTTCGTCCCATTCGGTGTGATTGCTGCGCAGGCAGTACACGCCGGGGTGGGTCAGCAGGGAGCCGGTCAGTGGCTGGCGGGTGAAGCGCACGGCGGTGGCGCGTTGTCCGGTCTCGTCGGTGTCGAGGGTGATGTCGTAGTGTTGGGCGACGCCGCGGCTGCTCTGTTTGAGCCGTCCGATGCGTTGCCAGACCTGGTCGATGCGTTTGTGGGTGCGGGGTTTGGACAACCCATTGGAGAGCTGGGTCAGTGCGGCCTCGAAGCGAGAGGCGAAGCGCTCGACGATGGCGCGTTCCTTGGCGGCGCGTTGCTCGGAGAAGCAATACAGGCGCACCTCCTGGCCGTCGTCGCTCACGACCTTGTGCAGATGCACGCGGTGGTGGGAGGCGGTCTCAAGGGACAGCGCCGCCTCGGCGTCGAAGTGGCGGGTGCGTTCGCGGCTGACCACCAGGTAGCGATAGCGGTGCTCGCGCAGCCAGCGCACGCGCTCAGAGGTGGCGATGCCGCGGTCCATCACCACCAGGGCGCTGCGCGGGGCGTGGAGGGCATTGAGCATCTGGGCCAGCGTGTGGGGCTCGCGCACGTTGCCGGCGAAGACCTGCGAGCGGCGTACGAAGCCGCTGGCGTCGAGCACCAGTCCCAGGGTCAGGAGCGGGCGGTCGGTGCGTTTGTCCTTGGAGTGTCCGCGCCGAGCTTTCGGTTGCAGACCCGCCTCGCCCTCGAAGCAGGTATTGGTCAGGTCGTAGAGGGTGACCGTCGGGTGCAGGTCGAACAGGTGCATCGCGCGGTCGAAGAGATGGCGTTCGATGGCCTCGCGGTGGGCCATCAGCGCATCGGAGGCGCGGTACAGGCGCATCGGCCCCATCGTTGCGAAGTCCACGCCCAGGAGCTCGCCCAGGGCGCTGCGTTCGCGCAGCCAGCGCCGGGTGGCGCGCTCGGAGCCGGGCCGGGCCATGCGCGCGATGACCGAGCCGAGGGCGGCGGCGCGTAGCGACGCACCGATGCCCAAGTGTTCGAGCACGGCAGGCAGTGCGAGCTGGTTCATGGCCCACAGCCCGACGTGCTCCACACCGACCGAGCGGGGGCGGAGCAGCTCCAGGGAGTCGACGTCGACGTGTTGGAGGTCGTGGCCCTGGCCCGCCGGCGAGGGGGGTGGCGCCGATGCGTTCCCCGGCGAGCAGCGCGGCGGTGATGCGCTGGGCGTGTGATTCGAGCGCCGGGGGACAATCGGGGGGCAAGGGCAGTTGACCGGCGAGGAGCTCGTCGATGCGCCGGCACAGCGACGGCCAATCGCATGGTGCGACGTCGAAGTGTCGTCCCAGGTTGAGCAGGGTGCGTTGTCGCACCTTCGAGCCGGAGCGCTCGGAGCGCACGAGGCGGAAGGTGAAGTAGTGCTCGCCGCTGCGGCGGGTGGAGGTGCGTCGGATGAACATGGACGCAGGGTAGCGGTGGGCGGTGTGTGGTGCAACAGGACAAATTCATTTTATGGCACTACATCGGCCTTCTCCGACGACACATCAATCAGTTACACGCGAAAATCGGCGAAATCGGGACGAATTCCTGCTCGATCGCAGCTCATAGTGGTAAAGATGGGTTAAGACGTCATGAAGGCGTTCGACAAGGCGATCGCTGCTGATTCCAACCGCAGACCTGATGAAGAAGGGATTAAGACGCCACCGCGATGGTCCATCCGGCGATGCACGCCATTCCAACCGCAGACCTGGTGAAGAAGGGATTAAGACGGCATCGGACGATGAAGCCGCCGTGTTCGGCTTCGCTTTGTTCGTCGCGCCGGATGATGCGTTACAGCGTCCAGGTGAACACTCCACGCTTGTCCTGCCGGCGCTCCTCGCTTCCCCCCTCGAGACCAAGCTGACGCCTCTGGCTCCGGAAGAAACGGCGGGGCCGGAAGCATTCGCGCGGGCGGTGGTTGCGGTATTGCGCGCCGAAGGGATGCTCGACCGGGCCAACGTCCAGTCCTTCGACTGGCGCGTCCTGTTCGAGATCCGCCGGCTGGCCCCGGAGCTCTCCACCGTATGCCTGACCGCCGAGCAGCAGTGGCACGACAACATCCGGCGCGACCGGCCCGATCCCTCCCTCTGGACCGCCGGGCTGGACGTCGACGACGCCGGCGGCTCGGTCCCGCGTCTGGTGGAAGCCGCCGGATGCCGGGGGTGGTCGCCGTACCACCGTGACCTGACCGCGGAGGCGCTGGCCGAGGCCCACGCGCTCGGCCTCAAGGTGGTGGTGTGGACCGTCAACGAGGTGGACGAGATGCTGGCGCTGGCGCGCATGGGGGTGGACGGAATCATCACCGACCACCCGGATCGGGCGATTGAGGCGCTGGCGCCCTGGCGGTCCCGCCAGCGGCGCGGGTCGAGCCACGCGAATCGCGGATGGTGAGGCGGGGTCGATGATCGGGGGCGCAGGACGCCCGCGCCCCGGCAACCTTGCCGCGACCCGTCCCGTCCCGCGCCGAGGCTATGATCCGACCTGCCGCGCCGTATCCCCGGGTGCCGCCGGGACGCCGGATGTGGCTTGTCATACCCTTCGAGAGCACCCGTCCGTGAGCGATACCGCCGATACCGCAAGCACCCTCCGTCCCGTGCTGCCGCTCGCGCGTTACCGCATCCGGTTTCGCGAGCATATCCCACCGGGCGGTGTCTCGATTGCCTCTCCCCGTGCCGGCTACCTCGGCTCCGCATGGCGTGGTGCATTCGGACACGCGCTCCGGAAAGCGGTCTGCGTGACCCGCCTCCTCGCCTGCGACCCCTGCATGCTCCTGCGCTCGTGCCCGTACCCGTTCCTCTTCGAGAGCAGGACGCCGCCCGGCGCGAAGAAACTCACCCGCTACCCGCGCACCCCCGGCCCGTTCGTGCTCGAACCGGCCGACCCGCGCATCGATACGCTCGACCGTGACGGCACGCTGAGCCTTGGCGTGACGCTATTCGGAGCGGCCAACGACCACCGGCCCTACGTCGTGCACGCCCTCGAACAGGCCCTTCATGAGCGCCGTGCGCCCCGTGAAGAGCCTGCCCCCGTGGAAACGGGGGGCTCATCCATCACAGCGCCGGGGCGTGCAGTATCTCTCGTTGCGCTACACCGAGCGCCTCGCACAGGCGGGCATCGCCCCCTCGGTAGGCAGCGTGGGCGACTCCTACGACAACGCCCCCCGGTCAAGCCGGGGGCAGGCTCTGGCCGAGTCCATCATCGGGCTGTACAAGACCGAACTCATCCGTCATTCCCGCGAAAGCGGGAACCGGCGCGGCCCGTGGCGTCACTGCGAGGCAGTCGAACTCGCCACCCTCGAATGGGTGCACTGGTACAACCACCGGCGCCTGTTCGGACCCCTCGGCCATGTGCCTCCGGCTGCATTCGAGGCACACTACTCCCATCAACTGCATGAGTCGGCGATGGCCGCCTGACTCAAGCAAATCACCCTCCGGGATTCCCGGGGCGGTTCAAGCGGGAATCCATCGCCTGATTCAAGGTATTCTGAATCCCGAAACTTGAGTATGGAGTCACCTGTCCGGGTGACCGGTGCCATGACCGTCAACCCCGAGTCCGCTGGCGCGATGGAGTCGTTGACGAATTTCGACGAGCGTCTCGCTCGCGAGATCGTCGAGGCCGCGATCGATCGCTATCTGGCGGCAGCACGCGAACGCATCGCCCCTTTCGTCGATGCTCATTTTTCGTTCCCCGGCGCGTATGACTTGCATCGGCGTGCGATCGGACGGGATTTGTTGCGCGCCCCGGCCAACGTGGTGTTCGCGGTTCCTCGGCTCGTGTTGCAGATCGGCTCCCGTTCGGCGCGGCGTGCGGGATGGGACGACTGTGGCGACTGGCTGGGCAAGTTGGAACAGAAATCCATCCTGAAAACCGATGTCGCCCGTGAACTCGAATGGCTGATCCGCACCGAGTTGCTGCAATTGCCTTGTCGCGAAGAACACCCCCCGTACCGTGAAGCAACCCGCGATGCCTTGGCCGAGGCGGTGTTTGCCGATCCGCGCATAGAGGCCGCGAGCCGCGACATTCTCGAGGTCATGGGGCGGCGTGCCGACGACCCCGGTTTTCGAGAAGGTTTTGAAAGCAAGCTCGCCGTCTACACTGGAAGCCGGGCCGCGGCGTCGGAAATCACCACCGCGATATTCAGCGTGGCGGTGGGGGCGGGATTCAAGCAGATGACGACCGGGGCGTTGAGTCTGGGACCCGTTCTCGCCGGAGCGATCACGCAACATGCCGCCATTGCGAGCTTCCCTCTCGGCGCCGGCCTGGGCGGCATCTGGTATGGCGCGTTTCCGGCGAGTGTGGGAGCGGCGACGACCGTCACCGTGACTGGTGGATTGGTACTTGCTTTCAGCCTGTTGTCGGCGTTCGCGGGCGTCCTCGCCGATCCGGCGCAGAGGCGACTCGGCCTTCATCAACGGCGGCTGAAGAGACTGATCGACGCCATCGGACAGGATCTCGAAAGCGATCTCAAGGGAGAGGGCCCGGGGCGTTTCCGTGTTTGCGATCACTATGTCGCGCGCATTCTCGACCTCGCCGATCTGTTGCGCGCAACGTGGCGCGCGCTTGGCTGATCGGCGCCGGCGTAGATGCCGCCTCCTCGGCTGCCCATGCCGGACCCAGCCCTTGTCCGTGGAGTCTTCGACAAGACGACGAGGATTCGTTCGCCAATCGGCGTTTGGTTCCGGCTACGCCGGGTCAGGAGGTGGAAGAGATGGCAGGCATCGGCGACGTCCTCGACCTGGACCGGTATCCGCTGGACCGGCCGGCGAGCGCGCGGGGCAGGGCACTGGTGGCGGAATGCCGCGCCGCGCTCGACCGTGACGGCCTGTTCAACCTGGAGGGCCTGGTGCGGCCGGCGGCCGTCGCGCGGTGCGTGGCCGAGCTGAAGCCGCTGATGGAGACGGCCTCTTTCCGTCACGCCCGCTCGCACAACATCTATTTCCAGGACCGCGTCGAGGACGCGCCGGAGGACCACCCCGCGCTACGCCGCTTCGAGACCGTGAACCGCACCCTCTGCGACGACCGCATGACCGGCGCCGCGGTCCACCGGATCTACGAATGGCCGCCGCTCGCCGATTTCCTGGCCCGGGTCATGCGCAAGCCGCGGCTGTACCCGATGGACGACCCGCTGGCCCGCGCCAACGTCATGGCCTACCACGAGGGCGATGTCCTCGACTGGCACTTCGACCGCTCGGAGTTCACCACCACCCTGCTGCTGCAAGCGCCGGAAGCCGGCGGCGAGTTCCAGTACCGCAGCGGCCTGCGCACGCCGGCCGATCCGAATCTGGACGGTGTGGCCAGGCTCCTGGACGGCCGCGACCCCGAAGTCCGCTCCCTGGCGCTGGCGGCCGGCACCCTGAACGTGTTCAAGGGGAAGAACACGGCCCACCGGATCTCCCCCGTCATCGGCCCGCGTGAGCGCATGATCGCGGTCTTCTCCTACTACGAACGCCCCGGCGCCCTGTTCAGCGAAGAGGAGCGGATCGGCTTCTACGGCCGTGCGGGGTGAGAGGGCGGCATCATCGCCGGCTTGGGGGAGCGGATGTCGAGGACGCCGTCCACGCCGATTCGTCTTCGGCTTGACACGCCTGCAATGCCATTTCAGGCTTAGCCGGACTTAGCCGTTCAGGAGAATCCGATGAAGGTCAATATGCACGAGGCCAAATCGCAGCTCTCCCGCCTGGCCGAACTGGCCTGGCAGGGGGAGGAGGTCGTGATCTGCAAGGCCGGCAAGCCCTGGTTGCACTTGGTGCCGTATCGGGAAAGGATGGAAGAGCGCAAGCTGGGCGGCCTGGAAGGGCAGATCTGGATGTCCGAAGACTTCGACGAAGAGGATGAAGAGCTCATCGAGGCAATCGAGAACTCGAAGATCTTCCCGGACGAGGATTGACCATGCGGCGTCTGTTGCTGGACACCCATGCATTCGTGTGGTGGCTGGTCGATGTCTCGAAGCTGGTGGAAGGCGCTCGTGCCGCCATCGCCGACCCGCGCAACGAGGTCTTCGTCAGCGCCATTACCGGATGGGAGATCACGGTCAAGCGAGCGAAGGGGCGCATGACCGCCCCGGACAACCTGCTGTCGATGATTGACGACAAGGGCTTCACCCACCTGCCGCTGACCTTCCACCACGCGGAGCAGGCGGGCAATCTCCCGATGCACCACCGGGACCCCTTCGATCGCTTCCTGATCGCCCAGGCCCAGGCCCAGGCGGAAGGGCTCGTGCTCGTCACCAGGGACGCCCGCATTCCGCTCTACGGTGTCCGCACGATGGCGGCATAGGAGCCGGTGCGGTGGGTTTCGATGTCCGCGCGTAGTGTTGCGACGTCGGCTTTCGTCTCGGCTCGGCAGCGACCCGGGGAGGCGGAGCGAGCGGCGTCGATTCACGACACCCGAAGCCGCTCCACCAGGGGAGCGAGGAAGGGCTTGCGGGTCCGGATCTCGTCGAGGCTCAGGCCGTTCAGCTCGTATGGCAGCACCAGCCACTCATCCGTCTCGTGGAGGTAGTAGTCGGGGACGCGCCCGCTACGATTGCGCGCCGGCTTGTACCAGGGAACCGCGATCCGCACGTCGTGGGGCATGTTCCGCCGGGTGCGCGCCTCCAGCCGATCGATCACCGCCTTCACGTTGAGACCGGTGCTGTAGACGTCGTCGACGATCAGCAGCCCGTCCTCCGCGTTCATGCTTTCAAGCAGATACTGGGTGCCGTGGATCCGGATCTCCGGAGACTCGCCCTCCACCATGCGCCGGTAGTGCTCCACGCCGCGGTAGGAGGTACGGAGCGAGATGTGGTCGGTCGCCACCCCGAGGTGTTGCAGGCATTCCTGCACCGCGATCCCCACCGAGCTGCCGCCGCGCCAGAGCCCGACGATGAAGCTCGGCCGGAACCCGCTGTTGAAGACTTGCACGCCGAGACGGTAGGCGTCGAGCAGGAGGTCTTCTTCGGCGACGAACAGCTTGTCCATGGGGCGGGGCGGGCCTGTCGGCAGCGAATGGGCAGGGGCAGGGTGCGTGAAGGGGCGCTTGCCTGCATGGTGACCGCGCCAACATACTGTACCGTGGCCAGGGGGTAAATCGCCGGAGGGCAGGATGCTCTACGTGGGTGCGCAGGAGCTGCTGGAAGACTCCTTCGAGCTCGGGGCGAGGGTGCTCGAGAGCGGCTTCCGACCGAGCTTCATCGTCGCCATCTGGCGGGGCGGCGCCCCCATCGGGATCGCGGTGCAGGAGCTGCTCGACTACTTCGGCGTGCCCTCCGATCACATCGCCATCCGCACGTCCTCCTACAGCGGTATCGACGGGCGGGCGCCGGAGGTGCGGGTGCACGGGCTCAACTACCTGGTGAAGAACGTCGAGCACGACGACCGCCTGCTGATCGTCGACGACGTGTTCGATACCGGCCACACCATCGAGCGGGTGATCGGGACGCTGCGGGAGAAGGCGCGGCGCAACACCCCGCACCGGATCCGTGTCGCGGTGCCGTACTACAAGCCGATCCGGAACCGGACCGCCCGCGTTCCCGACTACTACCTCCACGAGACCGCCGAATGGATCAAGTTCCCCCACTCCCTGGAGGGGCTGACACCGGAGGAGATCGCCCGCCATCGGCCAGCCCTGCTCGCGGTGCTCCGGGAGGCGAGGCGCGGAACGTGAGGGCGGCTCCACGCGCGAGCCCAAGAGCATCCCCCAGAGCATCCCCCAAAGCATCCCCCTGTATCCGGCAGAGCATCGTGAAGGAGACGCCATGACCCGGGCCCTGGCCTCCCTCGCGCGGCGATTCACCGGCGCCTTGCGCGATCTCGCACCCATCATCGTCGTCATCGCGTTCTTCCAGATCGTGGTGTTGCAACAGCCGTTTCCGAATCTCGGGAGCATCGCGGTCGGGCTGCTGTGCGTGATCGCCGGGCTGACGCTCTTCATCCAGGGTCTTGAAAGCGGCCTCTTCCCCCTTGGCGAAGCGCTCGCCCAGGCGTTCGCGCGCAAGGGGAGCGCCAGTGCGCTGCTGGGCTTCGCCTTCTGCCTGGGCTTCGGCACCACGGTCGCCGAGCCGGCGCTGATCGCGGTGGCCGCCGAGGCGGCCGAGGTCGCCTCGCAGGCCGGCGCCATTGCCGACGAAGACGGAGCGCGGACCGATTACGCTTTCACGTTGCGCATGGTGGTGGCGGTCTCGGTGGGGGCGGCCATCGTGCTGGGCGTGCTGCGCATCCTGAAGGGATGGCCGATCCACCGCCTGATCATCGGGGGCTACGTGCTGGTGACGGTGATGACCGCATTTGCGCCCGACGAGATCATCGGCGTCGCCTACGATTCCGGCGGGGTCACCACCAGCACCATCACGGTGCCGCTGGTCACCGCCCTCGGGGTCGGGCTCGCCACCTCGATCAAGGGGCGCAACCCGATGATCGACGGCTTCGGGCTCATCGCCTTCGCGAGCCTCACGCCGATGATCTTCGTGCTCGCCTATGGCGTGGTGGCCTGAGTGATGGAGCCCGAGGTCGCCCGCGGCGTGGTGGTCTCCGAGCATGGAGCTCGTGCTTCCTCACGGTGTGGTGGCCCGGGTACCATCCGGGCTCGCCCGTGGCGGGGGATCCCTGAACACGGAGGACGTCGCCGCCAGCGGAACGGCGGCCCGAGTGCGGGACCCGGACTCGCCGGTGGCATGGCGTCCCGGAGCGTGGACTTCGTCCCGGTCCACGGCATGGGGGTCTGAACGGTGGAGCTCCTGCACACCTTCGCCGCCACCGCGTTCTCCACCGTCCTGGACGTGGCCCCGATCGTCGGCGTCCTCGTGCTGTTCCAGGTCGTCGTGCTGCGCCGCAGGCTGTCGAACCTGCGCCGGATCGTGGCGGGCTTCGTCCTGGTCCTGCTGGGGCTCACCCTGTTCCTCATCGGCCTGGAGGAAGCGCTCTTCCCCATCGGCGAGACCATGGCCCGCCAGCTCACCGCGCCGGAGAACGTCGGGGCGGAGCGTCTGGCCGACGGCGTCCAGTGGCACGACTACCTGCTCGTCTACGCATTCGCCGCGGCGATCGGCTTCGCGACGACGGTGGCCGAACCCTCGCTCATCGCCGTCGCGCTGAAGGCGGAGGAGGTCTCGGGGGGCGCGGTGGGGGCCTGGGGGTTGAGGCTCGCGGTAGCGCTGGGCGTCGCGGTGGGCGTCGCGCTGGGGTGCTTCCGGATCGTGACCGGCACGCCCCTTCCGTGGTACATCATCGCCGCCTACGCCGTGGTGATCGTCCAGACCTTCCGATCCGCCCGCACCATCGTGCCGCTCGCCTACGACAGCGGCGGCGTCACGACCTCGACGGTCACGGTGCCGGTGGTCGCCGCGCTGGGGCTCGGCCTTGCCGCCACCGTGCCCGGGCGCAGCCCGCTCATCGACGGGTTCGGACTCATCGCCTTCGCCAGCGTCTTTCCCATCATGTCCGTTCTGGGCTACGCCATGATTGCGTCACGGGTGGGCCGGCGGCGCAACGCCAACCATCCCGAGGAGGATTGAGCCATGAGGCTGAAGCTGATCGTCGCCCTGGTCAGCGACGAAAAGACCGCCGCGGTGATCGACGCCGCGCGCGCCGGCGGCGCCACCGGCGCCACGATCATCACCAGCGTGCGCGGAGAGGGACTGGAGCCGGAGAAGACCTTCTTCGGCCTGGATCTGGCCGCCAGGCGCGACGTCATCCTGTTCCTGGTGGTCGAACCGAGGGCGCGCGACATCCTGGAGCGCATTCGCGATACCGGCCGCTTCGACGAGGAGCCGGGCACCGGAATCGCCTTCCAGATCGCGATCGAGGACGCGGTGGGCCTCACCACGCAGGTGCCTGCCATCCTGGAAGAGCTGGAAGACGAAATATGAGGCGCGGCGCCGCAACGGTGCCGGAGACACGGGATCGGGCAGATCGACGGACAGGACGACAACGGGACAGGTCATGAGCGACAAACGCATCCTCCGGGTCGGAGACGTCACGCACTCCGAGCTTCACACCATCGACCGGTTCGCGGCGGTATCCGAGGCGGTGACCCTCATGCGCCGGCACGCCATCAGCTCGCTGGTCGTGAACCGGCGCGACGAGGACGACGAGCCGGGACTGATCACGGTCTCCGACGTCGCGCGCAATGTGATCGCCGAAAACCGCGCCCTGGATCGGGTCAACGTCTACGAGGTCATGTCGAAGCCGGTGCTGAACCTGCCGAGCGGGATGCAGGCCCGCTACGCGGTACGCCTGCTGGTGCGTTTCGGCATATCGCGCGCGGTGGTCGTGGACCACGACCGCAACCCCGTCGGGATCGCGACCCTGCGGGATCTGGTGCTGGGTAACGTGCAGGAGTGAAGGATCGCCCCGTGCCCGGTACGGGGTCGATCCGCGATGCCGGACGGCCGGGGCCGGGCGCTTCCGAACCCGCGAACACGAGGAGAGACGATGGCACGTCGGGCCGACTGGTACTTCGACTTCATCTCACCCTATCCCTACCTGCAGCTCGCCCGCTTCGACGCGCTGCCGGCGGACCTGGAGGTGCGTGCGCGGCCAGTGCTCTTCGCCGGCCTGCTCGGCCACTGGGGCAGTCTGGGTCCGGCCGAGATCCCCGCGAAGCGGCGCCAGACCTACCGCTACTGCCACTGGCTGGCCGCGCGGCGCGGGATCCCGTTCAAGACGCCTCCGTCCCATCCGTTCCAGCCCCTGCCGCTGCTGCGGCTGGCGGTTGCGCTCGACGGAGATCTCGACGCGGTCCGGGCGATCTACGCCTACGTCTGGGGAGAGGGGCGCGATGCGCAGGACATGGACGGGCTGCGTGGGCTGGCGGCGGCCCTGGGGGTTCGCGATCCGGACGCGCGCATCGCCGATCCGGCGGTCAAGCAGCGCTTGCGCGAGAACACCGATCGGGCCATCGAACAGGGCGTGTTCGGCGTACCGAGCTTCGTCGTGGACGGCGAGGTGTTCTGGGGCGACGACGCGACCGGGATGCTGATCGACTACCTTGCCGATCCCGAGGTGCTGCCCGACGGCGAGTTCTCCCGGCTGGCGGACCTCCCCGTCGGCAAGGCCCGGTCGCAGAGCCGGCTGTAAAGGCGCCTGCGGCCTCGGGCACGGCGGGCATCGCGACCGGACCGAGAGGTCGGCCCCCGGTGTCGTTCGGGCCTTCTCAATCCCGCGGCATCGGCCGCATGACGTAGCTGCCGGGGGCGTCCTCGATCGCGGGGAGTCCGCCTTCGCCCGGGATCCGGGCCGGCGCCTCGCCGCCGCCGAACGGTTCGAGCCATCGATCCCAGTGCGGCCACCAGGAGCCCGGATGCTCTTGGGCGGCGGCAAGCCATTCGTCGGCCGAGGCCGGGGTCTCCCCGCCCGTCCAGTGCCGGTACTTGTGCTTCGCGGGGGGATTGACGACGCCGGCGATGTGTCCCGATGCGCCGAGCACGAACTCCACCGGACCGGCGAAGAGCTGCGTGGTCTCGTAGGTCGTCTTCCACGGCGCGATGTGGTCCTCGACCGCCGACAGCACGTAGGTCGGGGTGGTGATGCGGGTGACGTCGATGGCCTCGCCCGCGAGGGTGAGCCCGCCGGGCTCGCGCAGCCGGTTTCCGACGTACATGTTGCGCATGAAGAAGGTGTGCATCGCCGCGGGCATGTTCGTGGGGTCGCAGTTCCAGAACAGGAGGTCGAGGGCGGGGGGCTCCTTCCCGAGCAGGTAGTTGTCGACGTAGAACGACCAGACGAGATCGTTGGCCCGCACCGCGCGCCAGGTGTCCGCAACCTGCTGTCCGGAGAGGTAGCCCTGGGCCGAGATGGCGGATTCGAGGGCGGGGAGCCCTTCCTCGTCGATGAACACCCCGACCGCGCCCGGATCGGAGAAATCGACCATCGTCGCGAGGTACGTGGTGCTCGCGAGCCGCGCGTCGCCCCTTGCATGAAGCCAGGCCGAGAGCGCGCTCAGGAGGATCCCGCCGAGGCAGTAGCCCACCGCGTTCACCTCCCGCTCGCCGGTGGCGCGCTCGATGGCCTCCAGCGCCGCGAACGGTCCTTCGAGCATGTAGTCGTCGAAGCCCTTGCCGGCGAGCGACGAATCCGGGTTCACCCACGAGATGACGAACACCGTATGGCCCCGGTCCACCAGCCATTCGACCACGGAGCTTCCGGGGCGCAGATCCATCACGTAGAACTTGTTCATCCAGGGGGGGACGAGGAGCAGCGGCCGGCGGCGGACCGCCGGGGTGGACGGCGCGTACTGGATGAGCTGGATGAGGTCGTTCTGGAAGACCACCTTGCCCGGCGTGGCCGCAACGGTCTTGCCGACCACGAAGGCGTCCGGTGCGCACATCCGCACGTCGAGCCTCCCGGTCTCCGGATCGAAGTCCCGGAGAAGCTGCCTCATGCCGTCGAGGACGCTGGCCCCGCCCGATTCGACCGCGGTGCGCAGAGCTTCCGGGTTGGTGGGGAGGAAGTTCGTGGGAGCGAGGGCATCGGCCACCTGCCGGGCGGCGAATTCGAGCCTCTCCCGGCTGGATGCGTCGAGGCCCGCGACCCCGGCCGGCAGCGAGGTGCAGGCGCGGGCGTTGACGAGGTATGCCTGCTTCAGGAGGTCGAACCACGGATGGTCGTCCCAGGCGGGGTCCCGGAACCGGCGATCGTCTTCGTCCGGACACGCCACCGGCTCCGCTTCGGCGCCGGCCATGCGGGCGGCGCCATAGGCCCACAGCTTTGCCCACGATTCGGCGAGATCGAGCCAAGTGCCGGCGAGAGGTGAGGGATCGGCCGCGAGCCGGGCTCCGAAGCGCTGCATGGCGTCATCCAGGCGCAACGGATCGAACGACACGCCGGCGCCGAAAGCGCCGCCGCCCGGCGGCCGGGATCCGAGGCCGGCACCGGCGCCGGTGGGCCGCTGCGAGGAAGCCCGCGGCTCGTCGAGCGAGGGGTTCATTCCGGCGGAATCGTGGTTCATGCAGGCTCCTCGAATGCGGCCGGCAACGGCCTCGTGTCCGGGGTTCGACTGATTTGTGCGCTGCACAATATAGCTGCCGCACCAGCCGCCGACAATGCAGGGCCGACAGGCTGGGCCGACAGGCAGGGCCAGCCGGCGGGACCGGGTCTTGACCGCCGCCGTGCGCCGCCCGTACTTTCGCCTGCCCTCCCCCATCCGTCGAGCGAACCAGCGATGCCCCTGTCCGACCCGGCTCCGAGAAAGCATCTTCATACCCGCAACGTCGAGTGCCGTGGCTATCTCCGGGACGACGGGCTGTGGGACATCGAAGGCCGCATGGTCGATACCAAGACCTATTCCTTCCCCAACCGCCACCGGGGCGAGGTCGGGGCGGGCGAGCCGGTGCACGAGATGTGGTTGCGCCTCACCATCGACGACGCGATGCGGATCCACGAGGTGGAGGCGGTGACGGACCACGGACCTTTCGGCATGTGTCCTGCGATCACCGGCAACTTCAAGCGGCTCGAAGGCCTGACCATCGGGCCGGGATTTCGGCGTGCGGTGCGCGCGCGGGTCGGCGGCGTGCAGGGGTGCACCCATCTCGTCGAGCTTCTCGACCCGATCGCGACCACCGCGTTCCAGACGATGACCGCGCGGCGGCGCTTCAAGGAGGTGGAGGATCGCGCGGACACCGCATCGGAGCGTCCGCACTTCCTCGGCACCTGCCACGCGCTGGCGAGCGACAGCCCGGCGGTGAAGGAGCAGTGGCCGGAGTTCTACACCGGCGACGGCTGACGCCCGGTGGCGATCGATACCCGGCGCCGACCGGCACCGGATTCGGCGTTGCGCGGCTCCCGCGGAAGACGTCACATGGACCGGCAGGAGCCGGCGTCGGCGATGTGCTGCCGGACGTCGGCGGTGACGTGACGCTTCCCCCGGAAGACGCGGGACGCCGGCGACCGAGCCCGAACCCGGAGCTGTGCGATGCGGCCGGGACGACGCACACGCCCGCTTCCGGTGAAGCGCGGATCGTCTCCCTGGTGCCGAGCATCACCGAGCTCCTCTTCGACCTCGGGGCCGGGGGCCTGGTGGTCGGGCGCACCCCGTTCTGCATCCACCCGCGCGACGGCGTTGCGAACGTCCCGCGGGTAGGGGGCACCAAGACCCCGCGCCTGGATCGCATCCGGGCGCTGGAGCCGACCCACGTCATCGTCAACGTGGACGAGAACCGCCGCGAAGATGCGGATGCGCTGGCCGCGTTCGTGCCCAACGTCGTCGTCACCCATCCGCTCGGCCCGCGGGACAACCCGGCCCTGTACCGGCTGGTCGGGGGCGTCTTCGCGAGCCGCGAGGCCACCGAACGCCTGTGCCGCGCGTTCGAGCGCGCCGTCTCCGCGCTGGAATCCGCCGCGCGCGGCCTCCCGCCACGGCGGGTCCTCTACCTGATCTGGCGCGATCCGTGGATGACCGTCTCGCCCGACACCTACGTCTCGCGGACCCTCGCCCTCGTCAACTTCACCACCGCCGGCGGCGGGAACGGCGGTAGCCACGACGGGCGGCGCTACCCGGAGCTCGATCCCACCCCGGAGCTGCTCGGCAGCGTGGACTTGGTGCTGCTGTCGAGCGAGCCGTTCCCGTTCAAGGAGCGTCACGCCGCGGAGATCCGCGCATTCGCCGGGGCACGATGCCCCGCCGTCAGGCTGTTCGACGGGGAGATGGCGTCGTGGTACGGATCGCGCGCGATCCGGGCCATGGACTATCTCGTGCGTTTCGCGGCGGAGCTCGGTACAAGCGCGAATCGACGCCCTCCCGCCGCCCGTCGGTCCGGCTTCGGCCCCGTTGCGTAGCGGCGGCGGATCCCGTTACCGTGCCAGCTCCCGCCGGGGAGACGGCGCCCCGCGCACCTTCCGGGACGCACGCCGCCCACACCGCCGCGATCCGCCGGACGCAATGAGGACACGTGCATGACCAACGACGCAAACACCGCGCTCATCGAGCGGGACCGCAGCCACCTGATCCATCCGCTGCACAGCGGCGCCGTCCACGCGCACGGCAGGGTGTGGGTCCGTGGCGAGGGCGCGATGCTCTACGACGCCAACGGCGATGCGTTCATCGACGGACTGGCGGGGCTTTGGAACAACACCTGCGGGAACGGGCGCAAGGAGCTCGCGGACGCGGCAGCCGCACAGATGAACGAGCTCGGCTATGCATCCGGCTATGCCGGCAGCTCGAACCCGAACGCCATCGAGCTGGCGGAGCGCTTGGCGGGGCTCGCCTACCCCCGCATCAACCGGTTCTACTTCACCTCCGGCGGCGGGGAATCGACCGACTCCAACATCAAGATGGCCCGCTACTACTGGAAGCTCAGGGGCAAGCCGGGCAAATACAAGGTCATCTCGCGCGAGCTCGGCTACCACGGGGTCACCCTGGCCGCGATGTGCGCGACGGGCATCTCCACCTACTGGCCGATGTTCGAGCCGCGCATACCGGGCTTCTCCCACATCCCCTCGCCCTATCCGTACCGGTACGAGGCGCCGGAGGGCGTGCGCCAGGGCGTCGCCGCCGCGAACGAGCTGGAGAAGAAGATCCTCGAAGAAGGACCCGACAGCGTCGCGATGTTCATCGCGGAGCCGGTGCACGGCGCGGGCGGGGTCATTCCGCCGCAGGACGACTACTTCCCGCGCATCCGCGAGATCTGCGACCGGTACGACGTGCTGCTCTGCGCCGACGAGGTCATCACCGGCTTCGGCCGCACCGGCCGCATGTTCGGGCTGGAGCACTGGGGCGTGCAGCCCGACCTCATGCAGTTCGCGAAGGCGATCACCTCCGGCTACTTTCCGCTCGGCGGCATCGGGGTGAGCGACGAGATCGCGGACGCCATGGAAGACAGCGGAAAGCCCTGGATGCACGCCTACACCTACAGTGCCCACCCGGTCGGCTGTGCGGTCGCGCTGGCGGCCCTCGACGTCATCGAAGGCGAGGACTTCCCCGGCCAAGCTCGAGAGAAGGGCAAGCGGCTGCTCGTCGGGCTGAAGGACGCGCTCGCGCACCATCCCAACGTCGGCGACATACGCGGCCTGGGCCTCATGTGCGGCGTGGAAGTGGTGAAGGACCGCGCCACCAAGGCCCAGTTCGTCCCCGCGGACGGCATCGGCCCGAGGCTCATGAAGGCGATGATCGACCGCAAGCTCTTCACCCGGCTCAAGGGCGAAGACGTCATCTGCCTCGCGCCCCCGATCATGGTGTCGAACGCGATCCTCGACGACGTCGTCGCCATCGTGCGCGACTCCGTGCACGAGGTCTTCGGCGCGGGCTGAAAGGCGGAGGGGGACATGGTGCGGGTGCGGGAACGACCGGCGGGGGCGGGGTCCGATCGTGACCGTCTTCGGCGTATTGCGCGTGGTGCGACCGCCCAGCCAGTTGTCCGGTATCCCGCCTCCGGCAGAGCCCGGCCCCGTAAGGAATCCGCTCGGTGTCATTCGGAAAAATTGCCGAAGCAAACAGAGATGCGAAAGCAGGCTCCATCACCAACGCGAAGGCGGGCGTGAGCACCGGCACGATCCACATCCTTCGGGACAACGGCCAAGTCAATCCGCATTATCGGATTCGTCCACCCCGCACACGGCGGTGAAGATCCGTCTGATTTCCGCCACGGCCTCCTCCGCATTCTTCAGGTTGTCCTCGAAATGCGTCCCGATGCAGCCACGCTGGGCATCAGGACCAAGGGCACTTTCCATCGCCTGCATCACCTCCGACACTATTGTCACAACCGTCGCGCCAATCCACAAGGTGTCTTCCAGATCTTGACGGGAATCCAACGATTGATCTCCCCACGTCTCGAAGCGCAGAGGAATCGTCAGCGACCTTTGGAAGATATCGCAGGATGCACCCATATGGCTGACTTGTCGGATCCGAGAGAAGGCGTCGGCAGGAAGAGATCCTTTGGCTTCAGCTACCCTCTGCCTCAGAAAATCGAGCTGATCGCGCAGTTCGCCGTCCTCCAGGCTTTCCAATAAAGGGCTCCAAGCTGCGTCGCCCAGTGCCGTCAATTCCGCAAGGAGAAGATGACCCTCCTGAGAGACGTTGCTATCGCCTCCGGCCTTGACGGCGGCGACGACATCCTCTATGTCCTGCTTCTCTCTGTTCAACCGTTCCGCGCTCAGGGCCATATTGCCTCCCGACGATCCTCAGTGTCCACGACAGCATCCTTGTCTGAAGCGGGCAGGTTCAGGAAATAGGAAGGGCTATTACAGGTCTTCTTGCCCTTCATCGTCAAAATGACTAAGATTTTTCCGCCAACCGGCATTTGGTTACGGCTATGCAGGGTTGGGTTCTGGGGAAATGGAGGTAATTTGGAATAGTAATCATCCAATTGTACGAACATATGACACAAGTTTTCAGAATCCTGTTGGACACCATCTCCGAAATCGCTTCTGTGCAAGTGCCTCGTGGCCAGAGACATGCTTCCCTTGGACAGAATATCGCCCGGTGCGAGTAGTCCCTTACCTGTGAGGTCTTCGAAAAAATGACGAAGATATTTAAGGAAATTTCGGTTTTGTGATGCTGGTTGGAAAATCATTTTCAGATCAATCAATTGTGGCGTTATCCCCCTGTACACCGTGTAGGGTGTGAATAATCCGGGGTCAGTGGGAATCTTAGGATCCAACAAGAATTTCCAGTTGTATTTCTCTGGTGGCGGTTGCCCTGTGTTGTGTACCGCAATGACGCCGACGTGCCTTTTTGCTCTCTCGTCGAGATCATCCTCCTGCGTGCCCAGCTCAAGAGCAAATCGAATGAGCAGTCTTCGGTAGAGAGCGAGCTCACGGTTTTGCAGCGCCCCGGCCAACTGGCGAATGGCAAGGTCGTCGCGCCGGCGTGGGCCACATCTGCGCAAGAGGAGAAGCGCCGCGTTCCCGCGTTCGGACAAATGACGTCCACGTCGTGCCGCAACTCCCAGCTCTTCGTCAAACGCTGTTCGCGCTTCATCGGACAATCTGGTCTTGAGCTTCGCGAAACTTGCCGGCGTCGCGGCGCTTATCCGGCACTCCGCATTGCGGACTCTTGCAAAAGTCATCTCGGAATCGTCGAGTTGAATCCCTGCGGCCTCCGCGGCTTGAACAAACCCTGTCCCCACGGCGATTACTGCTTCGCCGGAAACGATTGCCTGTGCGTGCGCATCCGGCAGGAGCGTCCCGAGATCGGACGCCTCGGATGGATCAGTGGCGGCCAATGCCTTCGGGTCGTTCTGCCAATCGAGCCTGCGAGCGACGTAAAGCGTGGGGTCGCCTTCGAAGGAGAGCAACGGGTGGCACGGATGCAGTTGATCGCCAATGTCGGTGACGGCCGTGTTGAACCCGCGCAATACCGCGGACCTGCACTCGTCAGCCATCGGTAACCTCCAATGCAAGCCGATCCTCTACCGCTTGCGCCACGGACACGTCTTGCACGGGCACGAAGACATGGTCTTCGACCCATTGGTGGACTCGGCGGCTTTCGTTGTCCGCCA
Organism: Gammaproteobacteria bacterium; assembly: GCA_965204915.1. Classification (GTDB taxonomy): domain Bacteria; phylum Pseudomonadota; class Gammaproteobacteria; order HK1; family HK1; genus HK1. The sequence goes on from OZ242023.1 coordinate 4,426,361, forward strand.
ACGGGCTGTGCCAGAGCCAGTCGAGATACTCGTCCCGACGGGTCTCGGTCATGTAGGCCCAGCGCAGCTCAAGACGACCAGTAGCCAGATCATGGGGGACGCGGACCTCCCATGTCCAGGCCAGCTTGTCGTTCGGACTCTCCCCGAGGATGGCGATCTCCGAGTCCAGGGGCTCGCTTCCGGGTCCCGGCGCACTGCCCTCGATGTAGTCGGCGACCGTGCCGTAGCGGTCGCGGACGTATCTCTCGAACGCGGCCCTCCAGTCCACGAGCGGCACGTCATGGTCCCGAAAGAACGCACGCCGCCCGGCGCTGTCGAGAGCCGGGTTGGTTACGACCTTCTTCGACCACAGGCCGCCGCTGTCGAAAGGAGTGGCTCCCCTCGCGCCCGAAGGCCAATCGGCCTCTTCACCTTCGCTCAGAACAAACACTACGAGGCCAAAGTTCTCCTCGGCCCGCAGAACGTAGAAGTAGTAGGGCTTGCCGTCTATGCCAAGCCCGCGTTCCGATTCCTGTGTTCGTTCTGAAGCTTGGGGCGCAGGCCATTCTCCCTGGATCGCGCTGGTCACCAATTCACACCAATCTCCGGCACGGCGAACGCGCCGTTGGCGCAGCCCTCGAATCAGCAGGCTGTTCATGGCCTCGATTGTACACTCTGAAGTCGTCGGTGCAGGTATCGGCTGGCACACGCCGCCCGAGAGAGCCGCTGACCCGTCTCCCCGGCGTGTGGTGTGGCGCCGGCGTAGCTGCTGCCAACGGCGTCCCCGTCGGAGACACGGCCTGCCGGCAGGCCGGGAGTGAAGCAGGAGAGCGTTCCATGTACTCGACGCTCAAGCCGGATTGGGTGAACCGGGCGCCGCCGGAGGTGGAGCTCGCCGGAATGGTGATGCCGTCGGTGTCGAAGTCGTCGCGGGTCGGTGAGAAGAAACATGCTACAACGCCCGCGAGCCCGGGAGGTTGCGGATCTCCACCGGCGCCGGCGTGTCCGCCGGCTCGAACCCGAACACCCGGGCGTAGAAGTACAGCTCCGCCTCCAGGCAGCGGCGGATGGTGCCGGCCTGGCGGAAGCCGTGGCCTTCTCCCTCGAAGCGGAGGTACGCCACGGGCAGCCCCCGGCGGTCGAGGGCGTCCACCATCAGCTCGGCCTGGTTCGGGGGGACGACGCGGTCGTCGAGTCCCTGGAAGAAGATGATCGGGCATCCGATCCGCGCGGCGTGGTGCAGCGGCGAGCGCGCGCGGTACACGTCACGCTCCGCCGGCCAGGCCCCCACGAGCCGATCGAGATAGCGCGCCTCGAACTTGTGGGTATCCGCCGCGAGCACTTCCAGATCACAGATGCCGTAGTAGCTCGCGCCGGCCCGGAACACGTCGTGGAAGGTGAGCGCGGCCAGCGTACTGTAGCCGCCGGCGCTGCTGCCGCGGATCGCGAGCCGGTCCCGATCGGCGCGGCCCGTGTCCGCCAAGTGCATCGCGCCGGCGACGCAGTCCTCGACGTCGACCACGCCCCACGCCCCATAGAGCCGCTCGCGATAGGCGCGGCCGTACCCGGTGCTGCCCCGGTAATCGACGTCGAGCACCGCGAATCCGCGGCTCGTCCAGAACTGGGTCATCGGGTTCAGGGTGTCGGAGGCCGCTCCGGTCGGCCCGCCGTGGCTCATGACCAGCAGCGGCGGCGACTCGCCGGCCGGCCCCCGGCATGACGTATTGCGCGGCGGGTAGTAGAAGCCGTGCGCGACCTCCTCTCCGCCTCCGGTGGGATGACCGCCTCCGGTGGGATAGCGGCCCCCGGTGGGATAGCTGATTGCGACGGGGCGCGACAGTGCCCCTTCGTCGATCGAAAGCGTGCTCGATGCGCGGTGTACGCGGGTCTTCCCGGATTCGAGATCCACGCTCACCACCGCGGCGCTCCGGTCCGGCGCCCCACCGATGAATGCGGCGGTCGAGCCATCGACCACGAGCGAATCGATGCTCGTCCACGGGAGCGCGATCGGAGCCATCGCGCCGCCGGCCGGGTCGAGCCGCCCGAGCCGCCACGCGCTGCCATCGCGCCACGTGCAGACCACGCCCCCGGCCGCGTCGAACCCGAAGGTCGTCGTCCCGAGCTGCCACAGCGGCTTTCCGAATTCGTGCCCGGCCCGGTACATGCAGCGGAGCACTCCGTCGCGCCAGCGGTGGAGGTTCCACCATCCTTCGGGGTCCGCGACGCACCACAGGGCGCCGTCGGGAGACCATGCCGGCTGGAACGCCGCGCACCCCGATCCTCCGGCGATTCGTCGCGGCGCACCGGGAACGCCGTCCCGGTCGAGCTCGGCCAGATACAAGGCCGCCGCGTCCCAGGGCATGTCGGGCTGATCCCAGGCGAGCCACGCGAGCCGCCTCCCGTCGGGGCTCGGAGCCGGGGCCGCGAAGAAATCGTGGCCCGAAGCCAGCACCCGTACCGTGCCGCCGGCGATGGAGATCGCGACCAGATCGTTGACCGGCGGTACGCCCTCGCGATGCGACTCGCGTACCGCGAGCAGGCGCCGCCGCACCGGATCGAAGACCAGATCCGCGAACCGGGCCGCGCCTTGCGCGGTCAGCGGGACGGGCGCGACGCCGGCCGCCTGCGCGTAGATGCGGCCGTCCGCGTCGTTGGAGAACCAGACCCGGTCCCCGGAGACGGCGTACGCGCCGCCGCCGTACTCATGGACGCGCGAGCGCACGTTGAACGGGGCGGGGGTGACGTCGGCGGGCCGTCCCGCGCCTGCGGTACCGGTGCGGGCATCGGTCCGGAGGTCGGCCTGAACCAGGACGTTGCGCCCGCCTTCGCCCGGCCGCCCTTCGAGCCAGCCGATCCGGCCCGCGTGCAGGCTGACCGACGAGAGCCGGACGGTGTCGGCGACGATGGCGTCAGGGGTGATCGGAGACGGCCACGCCCCGAACGGGAGGATCTTCATGCCGGTCGCTCCTGCATCGCGTCCATCATCACCGAGCGCCTCGCCATGTCGTCATCCCGGTACATACCGGCCCCGATCCCCGGCCGGACGCCGATGCGAGCGCACGATACATCGTGGAGCCCGATCGGGGAGAGAGGAGACCGGCCGACTGCAATCAGAGCTGCCGGGCCGCGGCCATGCCGAGCCAGCATCCGGCGAGGCAGAGCACGACGCTCGACGCGACGTTCGCCCCCGCCTTGACGTGCTCGCCCTGCTGGATGAGCAGAAGGGTGTCGATCGAGAAGGCCGAGAACGTGGTGAACGCACCGAGGAAGCCGGTGACGAGGGCGGCCCGCCACTCCGGGGCGAGGTCGTGGCGCTCGAAGAACATGACGTAGGCGACGCCGATCGCCACCGAGCCGGTGACGTTCACGGCCAGGGTGCCGAGGGGGAATCCCCGCCCGAAGAGGGCGTGCGCGCCCTGCGTGACCCAGAAGCGCAGGAGGGCGCCGCAGGCGCCCCCGGCGGCAATCGCGAGCAGCGTCCTCATGCGCGGATCCGGCCCCTCTCGATGACCCGTACGGAGGATCGACCTCGCGCACCGTACCGCACGCGGGCTCCGTCTCCGTCCCCGTCTCCGCCCCGGACCTCCGAGGCCGCCGTGAAGCCGCCACGGAGCGTGCGGCTCCGACGGACGGTCGTCGAAGGGCGCCCGGCCGGCGCTTTCCCCAATCGGCCGGCGAGCCGGAGATGGACGAACCACTGGCCACGGGCAAATGCGGCCGGAGGTGGGCTCCGCCTCCGGGGCAGAGCCGGCGTCAGCGCTCGCACAGCCGCAACGGATCGTGGAGGAAGAATCCGGAACGGGGCTTCGGGTCGAACCACGTCGACTTCGGCGGCATCACCGCCCCGGCGTCGGCGACCGCGACCAGCTCCCCCATGCTCGTCGGGTACAGCGCGAACGCGGCCTGCCACGGCCCGCGGCAGGCGCTCTCGAGGGCGTCGAGCCCGCCGGCGCCGTCGACGTAGCCGAGGCGGCGGTCTTCGCGGGGGTCGGTGATTCCGAGCACCGGTTCGAGCACCTGCGCCTGGAGCATCGCGGTGTCGAGCGACGCCACCGGGTCCGGCCGGGCCGCCTCGTCATCGGCAAGCCGGAAGCGGAACCAGCCGCCGTCGACGCGGACCGCGCACTCGCCCCGCGTCCGCGGCCGGGCCGCGTCGGGTCCACCGTCCGGCGGCAGCCGCTCCACGGTGAAATCCTCGGCGAGGCGGGCAATGAAGGATTCGGCCGTGTGCGGGCCGAGATCGCGCACCACACGGTGGTAGGGCAGGATGCGCAGCTCGTCGTCGGGAAAGAGGGCCACGAGCAGCCGGGCGCCCGCACCGGACGCCGGGAACCTGGCCGTCGCGGCGCATCGGTGGTGCCCGTCGGTGAGGTATGCGCTCGATACGCGGTCGAATGCGGCGATCAACGCGCTCGCATCCGCTCCGTCGAGCATCCAGACGTCGTGCTCGACCCCGTCCTCCGAGGTGTGGGAGACGTCGGCGCGCGAGCGGGTGGCGGCATCGACCCGCTCCCGGATCCCGGCGTCGGCGCGATAGGCCAGGCATACCGGGCTCGATGCGGCGCGGACGTGGTCGATGTACCCGGCGAGCGCCTCCTCGCGCGCGGTGCGGGTCAGCTCGTGGCGCTTGATCCGGCCGTCCAGGTAGGCGCCGATCGGCATCTCCGCCACCACGCCGCGCTGCACGTGGCCGGGGCAGGCGAGCCGGTACACGAACACGCACGGCGGCTGCGCGACGAACGTCCCGTCGCCGATGCAGCGGCGCAGGTACTCCGCATTCCGATCGAGGAGCGCGGGCAGGTCGGAGGCGGGATCCGATGCGTGCTCCTCGGCGGTGCGCATCGCGTTCAGGTAGCTGTCGGGGTGGGCATCGGCGTACCGGCGGCGTTCGGCGGCGGTCAGGGAGTCGTACAGCGGTGCGACGACGGCGCCGGCGCGCTCCGCCGCCACGAGGTAGCCTTCGAACGGGTGGATGAAGGCCATGCCCGGTCCGCCTGCCATCCCGCCCCATGCCCGGCCGGGCGGCTTACCGGCTCCCGGTGCGGAACCGGCGCATGAAGTCCGCCAGCGCTTCGACCCCCTCGCGCGGCATCGCGTTGTAGAGGCTCGCCCGGCACCCGCCCACGCTGCGATGGCCCTCGAGGTTGAGCAGGTCCGCGGACTCCGCCTCCGCCAGGAATTTGCCCTCCAGCGCTTCGTCCGCAAGCCGGAACACCACGTTCATGTGGGAACGCGAAACGGGGTCCACCGGGCAGGAGTAGAAGCCCTCGCTCTCGTCGATCTGCCGGTACAGGATCGCCGCCTTCTCCGCCGCCTCGCGCTCGATGACGTCCAGGCCGCCTTTCGCCTTCATCCACTTCAGCACCTTGCCGGCCATCGCGATGGTGAACATCGGCGGGGTGTTGAACAACGACTCCTTGTCGAGGTGGACGTCGTAGCGCAGGTAGCGGGCGATGGACCCGTTGGCCGGCGTTGCGGCCGACTTCCGGATGAAGACCATCGCCATCCCGGCCGGACCCAGGTTCTTCTGCACGCCGCCGTAGACGAGATCGAACCGCTCCCAGGGAATGCACCGCGCCATCATCTCCGAGGACACGTCCGCGACCAGCGGCACGTCCACCACCGGAAACCCGGGGAAGCGGATCCCGCCGATGGTCTCGTTGGACGTGACGTGCAGGTAGCGCGTCCCGTCCCGCACCTCGATCTCGGAGTCGTCCGGGGTGCGCGCGTACCCATCGCCGGCGCCGTCCCAGGCGGTGTAGACCTCGCCGTAGTGCCGGGCGTCGGCGATGGCGCCCTTCGCCCACGCCCCGGTGTTCACGTAGCCCGCGCACCGGCCCGGACGAAGGAGGTTCATCGCCACCATCCCGAACTGCAGGATGGCGCCGCCCTGGATGAACAGCACGTCGAAGTCCTCCGGCGCCTCGAACACCTCCAGCGCCAGACGCCTCGCCTCCTGGTGGACCGCGTCGTACTCGGCGGAGCGGTGGCTCATCTCGATGAGCGAGAGGCCGGCTCCCCGGTAGTCCAGGAGCTCGTCGCGCATCTCTTCGAGCACGCCGACGGGAAGGGTGCACGGCCCCGCACAGAAGTTGTGCTTTCGATTCGACATCAACCCCGTCCCGGTCGGGCGGCGTCCGGCGCCGCGTTCACGCAGTTGGCCACCTTACCATCGACGAAGGCGGCGATGACCTCGGCCACGCCGTCCGCCACCGCAAGCTGTGCCTGCTCGGTGGACGCGCCGATATGGTGCGTGCCGTACACGCCCGGATGCCGGGCGAGGGGGCTGTCGAACCGGGCCTCGCCGCTCGCCGGCTCGCCGTCGAACACGTCGAGCACGGCGCGGATCCCCTTCGTGTCCAGCGCCTCGATCAGCGCCCCTTCGTCGACCACGTCCGCGCGCGACGTGTTGACGAGGACCGTACCGGGGCGCATGCGCGCCAGAACGTCGCGATCGACGAGTCCCCGGGTCCCGGCGCCGCCGGGGACGTGCAGGGTGAGGAAGTCGCTCTGCTCCGCAAGCTCCCCGAGTGAAGCAACCTCCGTCGCGCCAAGCGCGGCCAGGCGTGCCCGAACGGCCGCGCCGCGCCGCGGGCTGGCGAGCACCAGGATCCGCATCCCGAACGCCGCCGCGCGTTCCGCCACCGCCATTCCGATCGCCCCGGCCCCCACCACCCCGAGCGAGCGCCCGAACAGCCCGCGGGCCCTGGAGTAGCGTTTCTTGTTCCACGCCCCGTTGCGCAGATCCGCCACGTTGTCCGGGATCCTCCGGTCCGCCGAGATGATCAGCCCCAGGGTCAGCTCGGCCACCGCCAGCGCGTTCGCGCCCGGCACGTTGCAGACGTCGATGCCGAGCGCGCGCGCCCGCCCGGTGTCGATGGTGTTGGTGCCTGCGCCGGCCCGCACCACGAGCTTCAGCGCATCGCCGGCTTCCAGCGCCGTCGCGCCGACCCGGGTGCTGCGCACGACGAGGGCCTCGAATCCGGGCATCGCGCCGGGGAGACAGTCGCCGGTGAGGGCCGGCGCGAGCTCGCACTCGTGGCCCTCGCCGCGGAGCCGTTCGAGCCGCGACGGCGGGAACACGTCGGCGAACAGAATCTTCATCCTGTCGGCTCCATCAGCGTCTTGCTCCCGATTGTACCCCTCGATCCGGGCGGACGAGCCGATCACGACGCCCGCCGATCGCACGCCAGTGGACGGCGTTGAAGATGGCGGATGGACGGTGGGGCGTTCGACACAGCCGGACGGCGCCCACGGAGACCCGGGCGCGGCCTCTGCGATTTCGTGATCGCGGTACACGCGCGGGGTATCCTCGCGTTCCATTTCGCACGAGCCGGACACGATGACCACGGCGCCACGCTTCACCAGGCTGGTCGAGAGCCTGCCCGCGACGATCCCCTTCGTCGGCCCCGAGACGCTGGAGCGCCGGCGCGGGGAGGCGTTCCGGGTCCGGGTGGGCGCGAACGAGAGCGCCTTCGGGGTCTCGCCGAAGGCGGCCGAGGCGATGCGGGAAGCCATCGAGACGGTCTCCTGGTACAACGACCCGGAAGGCTGGGAGCTGCGAAGCGCCATTGCCGCGCGCCACGGGGTCCGGGTCGAGGAGGTGCTCCTCGGGGCCGGCATCGACGAGATGCTCGGCAACGTGGTGCGGACGGTCGTCGAGCCGGGGATGCCGGTGGTGACCTCCCACGGCGCGTACCCGACCTTCAACTACCACGTCGCGGGCTTCGGCGGGGTGCTCGAAGCGGTGCCCTACCGCGACGACCGCATCGACCTCGAAGCCCTGCTCGACGCGGTGCGCAGGCTCGACGCCCCGCTCGTCTACCTCGCCAACCCCGACAACCCCATGGGCACTTGGCACGACGCCGCGGACGTGCGTGCGTTCATCGCCGGGCTGCCCGGATCCACGCTGCTGGTGCTCGACGAGGCGTACCTCGAGTTCGCCCCCGCCTCCGCGGTGTTCCCGATCGACGCGCGCGACCCGCGGGTCATCCGCATGAGGACGTTCTCCAAGGCGCACGGCATGGCCGGTGCCCGCATCGGGTACGCGGTCGCGCCGGTGGAGACCATCGTCGGACTCGGCAAGATCCGAAACCACTTCGGGGTGAACCGCATCGCGCAAGCCGGCGCGCTCGCGTCGCTCGAAGATCCCGCGTTCATCGCATCGGTGGTCGCAGAGGTCGTCCGCGGTCGTGACGAATACCACGCGCTCGCCCGGCGGCTGGGGCTCGCTTCGGTGCCCTCGGCGACGAACTTCGTCGCCATCGACGCCGGCGGGGACGGCGGTCGCGCCCGCGCCTTGCTCGCACGGCTCCAGGACGAAGGCGTGTTCGTGCGCATGCCCGGTGTCGCTCCGCTCGACCGCTGCATCCGGGTGACGGTGGGGACGGTCGGGGAACGCGCGCGGTTCGTGCGCATCTTCGAAGCTGTGCTCGACGAGACCGGGGGGAAGCGATGAAGATCGACGGGACCTGCCACTTTTGCCGGCGTCTCTGACGAAGCCCGAAGGTGAAGTGAGTCCGGGCGGATGCCGGTGCCGGGAACGGAAGCATACGGCGACGTCGCCGGCCACGCCGCCGGCCACGTCGTGTTCGGATGGGACCCGCTCTGGGTCTCCGCCATCCTCTTCCTCGCCACCTACGCGGTCATCGTCTCCGAGAAGGTCAACCGTGCGATCGCGGCGCTGACCGGCGCCGGCCTGATGATCGCCCTCGGGGTCCTGAACCAGGAGGCCGCGATCCGGGGCGTGGACTTCAACACCCTCGGGCTGCTCACCGGAATGATGGTGATCGTGGCGGTCACCCGGCGCAGCGGCATCTTCCAGTTCGTGGCGATCTGGTCGGCCAAGCGGGTGCAGGCCCGCCCCTGGGCCATCCTGGTGATGCTCTCGGTGGTCACCGCCGTGTTCTCGGCGCTGCTCGACAACGTCACCACCGTGCTCCTGATCGCGCCGGTGACCCTTCTCATCACCGACGAGCTGGAGGTCAGCCCCTATCCGTTCCTGGTGGCGGAGATCTTCGCGTCCAACATCGGCGGCGCCGCGACCCTGATCGGCGACCCGCCCAACATCATGATCGGGTCCGCGGTGCGGCTCACCTTCAACGACTTCGTTCTCAACCTCGCGCCGATCACCCCGCCGATCCTGGCGGTGACGCTGGCCGTGCTCTACGTCATCTACGGGCGCGGGATGGAGGCCGGCGACGAACGGCGCGCGCACGTCATGCGCTTCCGGGAGCGCGAGGCGATCACCGACGTGCCTCTGCTGAAGAAGTCCTTGGCGGTGCTCGGGCTCGTCATCGCCGCCTTCGTGTTCGCCCATCCGCTCCGGCTGGAGCCGGCGACGATCGCCATGTTCGGCGCGGCGCTCCTGCTGCTGGCCACGAACCTCGGCGCCGGGGCCGGGGCGCAGTCGGAGAACGTCCACAAACGCTTCGGGGAGGTCGAGTGGGTGACGATCTTCTTCTTCGTCGGGCTGTTCATCGTGGTGCACGGGGTCGAGCACGCGGGCATGCTCGACATCCTCGCCCGATGGGTCCTCGACACCACCGGGGGAGACCTGGCCGCCACCGCGCTGGCGATCCTGTGGATCTCCGCCATCGCCTCGGCGGTGGTCGACAACATCCCCTTCGTGGCCGCGATGATTCCCCTGATCGAGTCCATGGCGCCCGGCTTCGGCGGGGCCGAGGGACTGATGCCGCTGTGGTGGTCGCTCGCGCTCGGGGCGTGCCTCGGCGGGAACGGCTCGCTGGTCGGGGCCAGCGCGAACCTGATCGTCGCCGGCATGGCGGAGCGGGCGGGGCACCGCATCCGCTTCCTGCCGTTCATGGTGCTCGCGTTCCCGATGATGCTGCTGAGCATCGTGATCGCGAGCGTCTACGTGTATCTGCGCTACCTCTGATTCCGGCGCCGGCGGGACAGGGCCGGCGCCCGGGTGGCGAACGCCGTTCGGCCGCCTCGGCAGGACTCCGGTATCGGCGGGAAAGTGCCGAAATCCGGGGCAAGGGGTAAGATGCCGACGTCAAGGAGCACGGAGGAATCATGCTGCCCGACGATCTTCTCGTCGTCACCTTGGTGGCGCGGCCGGGCATGCGGGTTCGCGACGTGTTCCGGGAATGCCTCACGGCGCACGTGCAGGCCCTGCCGTACTGCGACGAATCGGGGCGGATCACCGGGCGGGTGACGCTGAAGCACGTCGTGAACAGCGAGATCGTGCCGGCCCACGTGGCGGCGCTCGCCCACGTGGTCGGTGACCGCCACGCCACCTTCGAGCGGCTGGAGCGCCGCCTCCCGGAGATCTTCGGCCATCGTGTCGAAGACTACGTGCAGGAGCCGCACCCGTCGATCGGCCCCGAGGCGCAGCTCATGAAGGCCCTCGCGATGATGGAGTACCACGATACGAGCTATCTGTTCGTCACGGACGCCGGTACCTATCGGGGGACGCTCACCATCCAGGGTATCGCCGCATGGATGATGCACTTCGAAGAGGCGTCCGGCGCGACCCCGCCGCCTGCGTAGACCCGATGGGTGCAGAAATCGGAAGATCCGTGATCCCCCCGATCAAGCCGGGAGCAGGTTCCGGGAAGGTCCGTCATTCCCGCGAAGCTCGTGCCCGCGAAAGCGGGTAGCGGGAATCCACGTGACGCTGCGCCGATCCGGTGACGAGAACGCGAGATCCTTTCCTCGATCACCCTCATCCTCGAAGATCTTCGAGGAAACGATTCGACCGCCCCGATGGTTCGTCCAACGGGCTCGGCGGATCCGCGGCAACGATCCGATCCGCTTGTGAAACCTCCAAACCGTCGACGCCTCGGCGCGGTGCGAAGCAACGTTGCCCGACGTCCCTGAATTCACGATTGAGAAGGATTTCAAGCTCCCTCAGGAAGAAGAGGCTGTGCGTCGACAAGACCACCTGGACGCCCGCCCGGCAGACAAGAAGGATCACCTTTGCGACTTCGCGAATCAGCTTCGGGTCGAGGTTGGCCTCGGGCTCGTCCCAGAACAGGCAATCCTTGCCGAGCAGAGCGCCGGTGGCGATCAGGTGCGCCGCCATGGCCAGCTTGCGCGAGCCTTCGGCCATCAGCGGCACTTCCATGTCCTTGGTCGTAGGGCGGCGCAGGTAGAAGTAGCCGTTCCGTTCGAGGATCGTCTGCCCGCCGATCTGTTTCTCCAGGAGCCTCAGCGGGCGGACGAGCGTCTTCGGTATCTTGTGAGGCGCCTTCACCATGGGCGAGCCGAGAAGCCGGCAGGTGTCGCGCCACGTCTCATCGAACACCCCGTGGTGCGTCTCGTGCCGCGAGACGAGCAACGGATAGAGCGTCAGCAGCTCGCGGGCGGGCAGGAACACCGGCGCACGGTCGAGCCACACCGAGGGAGAGCGGTCGATGGCGACTTCGGATTTGCTCTGCAAGGCGAATCCGAACTCGATGGAAGCTCCGGGTTCGCGGAACGCCAGCCTCACCCTGCACCGTTTCTGGCCCTGTTGGCGGCGTGCGAGGCGCCCCAGCCGCTCCGCGCGGAACACGTTGACGAGATTCTCGGCAAGCCTGGCTTGCAGCAGGGTCCTGGTGGGTGGCCGCCGACTCGATTTCCTGCCTTCCTCGGCGCTCACCGCCATGACGGCGTAGGGGAGCTTGAGCAAGTGGGTCTTGCCCAATCCGTTCCCGCCGATGATGACGTTGAGGCCCTCGGTGAAGCAGAGTCTGGCGCTCGCGAAGACCGTGAAGTTCTTCACCTCGAGTGATTCGAGCACAATCTTCCCTCGCGGAAGCCTTCGGACGCCGGCATTGTAGCGTCAACGCCGCTCCGGCACGTCGGCGGCCCCCGTGGTCCGGAGCGGTTGACCGGCCGACGGTTCACCGCAGCAGGGTCCCGCAGTCACCGATCCCATCCGCGGAATCACCAGCCCCTCCTCCGATTCCGGCGAGCTCCGGCACAAGCGCGCAGATCGCCCCCCGCAAGGCCGGTCAGGTCTCGCCACGCACGGTGTCTTCGATTCGGGGATCCGGCCGGGTGTCGCCGACGTTGCCGGGTCGGTCTCGCTCCGCGCCGATCTCCAGTATACTGCGCGCCGTCGGGCCGTCCCCGGCTCTTCAATCGCTACGCTCGCACCCGGCCCGAGCCGCCGAACGCCCTTCCGTCATGCCGCCCGTTCACCCTCGACCGACCGATGCCGCCGCCCGGCGGTCCAGCGGGTCATCCATCGGCACATTCACCGGTTCATTCACCGGCGCATGACCCTGATGCTCCGATGACCATCGACGCCCTCAACTCCGTCTGCTACGCGACCCTCGGGCTCGACGAGCCGTGGCGCATCGAGAGCTACGAGCGGGTGGGCGGCTACCAGGCGTGGCGCAAGATCCTCACCGGGAAGATCCCCCCCGAGGCGGTGGTGGCGGAGGTCAGGAAGTCGGGGCTGCGCGGGCGCGGCGGGGCCGGGTTCCCCGCGGGGCTGAAGTGGAGCTTCATGCCCAAGGGGTTCGAGGGCCAGACCTACGCGGTGTGCAACTCCGACGAGAGCGAGCCGGGGACGTGCAAGGACCGCGACATCCTGCGCTTCAACCCCCACGCCCTGGTCGAGGGGATGGCGATCGGGGGCTACGCCATGGGCGCCACCGTCGGCTACAACTACATCCGCGGGGAGTTCATGGACGAGCCGTTCCGGCGCTTCGAGCAGGCGGTGGAGTCGGCCTACGGGAAGGGGCTGCTCGGCCGGGACGTCCTGGGTTCCGGGGTGGACTTCGACCTCTACGCCACGCTGGGGGCGGGCGCCTACATCTGCGGGGAGGAGACCGCGCTCATCGAATCGCTGGAGGGCAAGAAGGGGCTGCCGCGGTTCAAGCCCCCGTTCCCCGCACAGTACGGGGTCTACGGCCAGCCGACGACGATCAACAACACCGAGACCTTCGCCTCGGTGCCGTCGATCATCAGGAACGGCGGCGACTGGTTCATGGGTCTTGGGCGGCCGAACAACGGCGGGGTGAAGTGCTTCTCGGTGTCCGGGCACGTCAACCGTCCCGGGAACTTCGAGGTGCCGCTCGGGACTCCGTTCCGGGACCTGCTGGTGCTGGCGGGCGGGGTGCGCGAGGGGCGCCGGCTCAAGGCGGTCATTCCCGGCGGCTCGTCGGTGCCGCCGCTGCCCGGCGACGTGATGATGGACGTGGACATGGACTACGACTCCATCCAGAAGGCGGGCTCGCTCCTCGGCTCCGGGGCGGTGGTGGTGATGGACGAGACCACTTCGATGGTGAGCATGCTGCGCCGCATCGCGCGTTTCTACTACGCCGAGTCCTGCGGGCAGTGCACGCCCTGCCGGGAGGGGACGGGGTGGCTGTACCGGGTGCTGTGCCGCATCGAGCGCGGCGAGGCGCGTCAGGAGGAGCTGGACATGCTGGTGGACGTGGCCGACAACATCGAGGGTCGCACCATCTGCGCGCTGGGCGACGCCGCGGCCTGGCCGGTGCAAGGCTTCCTGCGGCATTTCCGCGACGAGTTCCAGTACCACATCGACCACGGGGCGTTCCCGCCAAGCGTGGCGGCGGTGCGGGAGGCGGCGTGAAGCAGGTAGCCACTCGCGACTACCGGCAGGCAGGTTCTATTCCGTCTTGACGCGGACATGGGAAAGCATGACGTAGTGATCAGCGAGAAAGGATCGGCGATGAATTGTACGTATGTGGAATTCCTGATCAGAATTTATTATATCTTGGTCGAAGAAAACCGATCAAAACCGCTTCAAGCGCATGAATCCAATCACCACCGGAGCCGGATGCGGCCGACATTGTTATTATCCTCCAGCCCCTCAAAGCTTCCTTGAAGTCATCGAAATCTTGATTTTCCATCTCGCACCAGTTATCCCTGAAAGTTCCACCACTATCGTTTGGTGTATAATTCTGGGTAATGCGCTCTTTCAAATCTTGTTTGGGTGCTTCCCCGATGTACAAGATTCTGTTGCTGCTGTTATCCTGGAATATATACACGCCGTAACGATTTCTGATTGGCCTGAAAATACTATAGTTGTTTCGGCTTCCTGGCCGGATAAACGGCCGTCCGAGATTATCGAAATAGTCGATTTTGAAATTGACATTTTCATTCTGTGGCATTTTTCATCTCCTGAATCCATGAATAAAACCACCGGCCACGTCCCCGAATTGGGCATCTTTCCGTTGGCCTCAACGATAAATTTCTCTCCGATGAGCGACGCCGAGTATCAACACGATGAGCCGGGCGTCTTCGATCCGGCAAATGACTCGATAATCGCCGATCCTGTACCGCCACCATCCCCCGAGCGAATGATGCAGCGCCCGGCCGAAACGTCGAGGATCCTCAGGCGTCCGGATACGGTCGGAAATGTAGCGGAGGATCGTGCGTTGCACGGAGCGATCGAGCCTCCGCAGTTCCCGCCGGGCGCGGTCATCCCACTCAACCTTCCAGATCAAGGCCGCTCTCGATATCGGCATGTGCCCAACGGCGGGCGGGCGTCGCCAATCGTTCCTCTGCCAGATGGATGTCTTCGATCTCTTCGATGTGCATCAGAATCGCCTCGCGGGCGTAGTCCGTCTTGGTCCGTCCCGTCTTGCGGGCGAGATCGGCCAAGCGCCGGTCGATATCGTCGGGCAATTGGATGACCATGACGGCCTCCTTGCATGTGATGCGTGTACAGCAGCAAGTCTACGGCGACCGATGACGCACGTCTATCGCTGATGCGGACTCGGAGGGTGGCGACGTCTTCGCGGACGGAGGGCAGCTCCGGCGCCGGGGTGCGGTGCGGCGGACCGGCGACGTGCCGGGCCTGCCGGAAGGCGGCGGACGAAGCGCGGGCGTCGTTGCGCGGTGTCCGGTGGCGGTGAAGGCGGTACGTGGTTCACGACGGGGGAGGGTGCGGCAATGAGCGGGGAGCGGGCAGGCACAACGCAACACTGGCCGGACGGGAGCCCTTACGGGGGAGGAACGATGACCGCGAATCCGGTACTGGTGGAACGTGACTTCATGCCGGAGGCGGACGTACTCGCGGCGGAAGGCGCATTCTATCGTCGGCTTTGCTCGGAAGATCGCGGGCACCTGGGACCGAGCCGCGTGATGATTGAGTATCCGGGGGTCGTGCGCGGGCCGGCCCTCCGTTGGCTTGACCCGCTATGGCAGGCCGTCAATGACCTGCTGACGGCGAAGGACCGGCGGTTGATGTGCAAAGGGGCCATCGGCGTTTACGTCCATCCCATGGGGGATCCGGGGCTTAGCTGGCACGTCGATTCCCCGGACGACACGATGAAAGTACTTTGGTACTGCGGGAGCTTCGAGGGCGGCGAGCTACTGGTCTCGAAAGCACCTGTGAAGCTGCCGGCGAGGTTCACGCTTGCCGAGCGCGCCGGCGAAGCCGCCAAGCAGCATCGCCGTGGATCCATCGAATCCGTCGAGGAGTACATGGCCGGCCACAAGCTGCTGATGCACTCTCACGAAGCGAATGAGGATGTATCCCCCCCGCCGATGCATGTCACCGTGCCCGTGACCCGCAACACCCTGGTTGCCTTCCACGACGCCTATCCGCACCGGATCAAGCCGGTGGCGCGAGGACTACGGTTCTCGGTTCGTTGGGTAGCTTTCCCGGAGACGGTGCGGAAGCAATGGCCGTGAAGGCGACACGGGGTTCACAACAAGGGGGATGCAGCAATGAGCGGGGAGCGGGCGGGCACAACGCAACACTGGCCGGGCAAGAGTGGACTTTCCGACCTGTCGCGCGCCCAGCGGCGCGACCACCGGGAACTCGCGCAACAGCAGGTTCATGCGGCGCAGGTGGTGTTTTCGAGAAATCTCCATGCCCTGAAATCTGAGCGGAGGCTGTTCGGATTCCAATGCAATTCGGCATGGACGGCGGCAGATTGCCGCCGCCCGGCGGTCCGGCGGGTCATCCATCGGCTCATTCGCCGGCGCATGACCCTGATGCTCCGATGACCATCGACGCCCTCAACCCGGTCTGCTGCGCGACCCTCGGGCTCGAGGCCCCGTCATTCCCGCGAAAGCGGGAATCCGGAGACTGTATCGAAGTGGATTGCCGTACCCGCTCTCGCGAGCACATGCTTCCGTGGAGCCTGCCCCCGGCTCGAGCGGGAGAAAGGCGAGTTCGAATCCGGGATCGATCGGCGTTACGATCGAGCCGGAAGGGTCCGAACGATACGGAATCGAACCTGAAACCCGAGGAGGAGTCCGATGGCCGGCAAGCTTGAAGCATTCGCGAAGAAGCATGGCGTGAAGTACTTCCTGTTCAACTTCACCGATCTGCGGGGCGCCCAGCGCTCGAAGCTGGTGCCCGCGCAGGCGGCGGGGGCGATGGAGGAGGACGGCGCGGGGTTCGCGGGATTCGCGACCTGGCTCGACATGACGCCGGCCCATCCCGACATGTTCTCGGTGCCCGATCTGTCGAGCCTCGTCCGGCTTCCGTGGAAGCCGGAGGTGGCATGGGTCGCGGGGGATCTGGTGATGGATGGCGCACCGGTGGACCAGGCGCCGCGCCGGGTGCTGGCGCGGATGGTGGATGCGGCGGCGGAGAAGGGGCTCGTCGTGCGCACCGGGGTGGAGGCGGAGTACCACCTCATCTCCCCGGCGGGAGACGCGATCTCGGATCCGCGCGACGTCGACGCCAAGCCCTGCTACGACCAGTCGGCCCTGATGCGCCGCTACGACGTCATCTCCGAGATCTGCGACGCGATGCTCGCGCTCGGGTGGGGCACGTACCAGAACGACCACGAGGACGCCAACGGCCAGTTCGAGATGAACTGGGAGTACGACGACTGCATGGTCACCGCCGACCGCCATGCGTTCTTCAAGTTCATGGTGAAGTCGATCGCGGAGAAGCACGGGCTGCGCGCGACGTTCATGCCCAAGCCCTTCGTGCACCTCACCGGCAACGGCTGCCACGCCCACGTCTCGGCGTGGGACGAGACGAAGCGCCGGAACCTGTTCCTGGACGAGAGCGACGCGCTCGGGCTCTCGAAGCTCGCCCACCGGTTCCTCGGCGGGGTCCTGCACCACGCCGAGGGGCTCTGCGCGCTGACCAACCCCTGCGTGAACAGCTACAAGCGCATCAACGCCCCGGTCACCGCCTCGGGGGCGACGTGGGCGCCGAACACGGTCACCTGGTCGGGCAACAACCGCACCCACATGGTGCGCATCCCGGACCCTGGGCGCTTCGAGCTGCGGCTCGCCGACGGCGCGGTGAACCCGTACCTGCTGCACGCGGGGATCATCGCGGCCGGGCTCGACGGCATCGACAACGACCGCAGCCCGGGCAAGCCGAGCCATGTGGACATGTACGCCGAAGGGCACAAGGTGCGCGCTCGCCGGCTCCCGCTCTACCTCCTCGACGCCGTCCGCGCGTTCGACCGCGACAAGCCGCTCAAGGCGATGCTCGGCGACTCGTTCTCCGCCTCCTACGTGAAGCTCAAGATGCAGGAGTGGGACGAGTACTCGAAGCACCTGACGGAGTGGGAGCGCGAGACGACACTCGATTGCTGAAGTCGAGCCTCCGGCTCCGTTCCCTCGACGGCTTCTTCGACAGAAGGGGCCGGATGGTTGGTGCCCGGCGCGGTTCACTCCCCTGTCGGATGAGGCCGCCACCCACCGGAGTCGGCTCCCCCTCTCCCTGGCCCGCATCGGGTCGATCCGCGGGGGTCGATCCGCGGGAGGCTTCATTGACTCCCCGCACCGTCCGGCATACGGTCCTTCAATCGGCGGCTCCGGCCCGGTTCCGCCTCCCCCGGACGCCTGGGCGACCGGGGGCACGTATTCGGGCCGGGGGCCGTCGAACCGAACCGAGGAGGAAACTTCGATGATCAGAAAATCAGTCGCATGGGTGCTCCTGGCAGGCTTGCTGTCGGGCATCGCTCCGGTCACCACGATCGAGGCGCAGACGAAGGAGATCCGTTGGGGAACGTCGCGGGTGGGGTCCACCGGCAACCGGGCGGTCACCAACCTGGTGCAGGTGCTGAACAAGGCGGTTCCGGGCTACAACTTCACCGTCCAGCCGACCCCGGGCGCGATCGTGACCGTCAAGGGCTACGCCATCGGGGACTTCGAGGGGTACTACGGATCGGACGTGGCGTTCTACGAGCTGGCCAACGGCATCAACCGTTTCGAAGGCTTCAGGGAGAAGATGAAACGCGAGCCGGTGCAGTCGTTCTGGACCTTCACCATCGAGATGGGCGTCGGCATCCACGCCCGCGACATGGGCAAGGTGGCCCGGTGGGGCGATCTGGACGGGGTGCGCGTGTTCACCGGCCCCCGCCCCTGGGACACCCGGGCGCAGTTGGAGCGTGCGTTCAAGGTGCTCGGCATCAACCACGACTACATCGAGGTGAGCGTGAAGGAGGCCGGCTCGCTGCTGGAGCAGGGCCGCTTCGTGGCGCTGGGGGTCTACACCAACGCCGAGGCGTCCACCGCGCCGTGGATCCAGGAGGCGTCCCTGCAGGCCGACTGGGCGTCGCTCAGCCCGGATGCGGGTGAGCTGGAGAAGCTGGCCGGCGCCGGCTTCAAGGTCGTCGAGGTCGATACGTCGGTGTTCGGCAAGAAGAAGACGCACGTCGACAAGGCGGCGATGCTCCCGTTCTACTACGGCCTGCACCTCGGCATGGACGTCTCGGAGGAGGACATGTACCGGATCCTCCTGGCCGCCGAGGAGAACGTGGACGAGCTCGCCCAGGCCGACAAGGCGTTCAAGCAGATCCAGCAGGACATGCCCCACATGCAGCGCCGCGGCGTCGAGGCGGCGGTCGATCTGGTGCCGGTCCACCCCGGCCTCGCGAAGTACATGCGCGAGCGGGGCGTCTGGGACGCGAAGTGGGATTCGCGTATCGCCCGATAGTCCCGGGCCAAACGGTCCTGGTGCTTCCGTCCGGGAGCGGGCGCGATCCGGCGCCTGCTCCCGGTACCCGGCAGTCTTCGAGATTCGGACTACGTCCCGTGAAGCCTCTGCCCGCGCTCGGGGCGTTCGCTTCCTGGCTTCTGCCGTGAAGATGGGAGGAAGCGCGGAGGGCCGCGCCCACGTCCTGCGAGCCTTCGGCTCGTTGCGAGCGGGACGCTCGCGTCCCGGAGGGACGCGCCGTTCCCAGGACGGCGGACATCGAGGCCCCGGGCCTGTTCCGCTCCGGCCCGGTCCGCGGAGCGGTTCGGGCCGGAGCGAGCCGGGCCGTGAGACCTTGAGAGCCGCGGTCCGACGCCGATGAACGCTCCGCCGACGCCCGCCTCCCGCCCTCGCGCGACGGTGGAGTTCCTCTACTTCGCCACCGCCATCGGGTTCTTCGGCTACCTGCTCCACTACTACCTCACGACCACCGGCGGGCCGACGCTGCTCGCCTTCACCCTGGTGCCGGTCACCTTCGTGCTGTTCACCCTCGACGCGCTGCGCAAGGACGAGCTCTATCCCTCGCTCGGCGCCGCCGCCAACTACGGCATCGCGGCGGTGTACTGCGCGATCTCGATCACCGTGTCCGTCTACATGTTCGTGGAGTTCGAGGCCATCGGCACCGTTCGCGCCGGCATCTGGGACCCCACCGACCTCTGGCTCGGCGGCCTGATGGCCCTGCTGGTGATGGAGTACGCCCGCAAGCGCTACTTCGTGCTGTTCGTGCTGAACATCGTCCTCATCCTGTACGCGGTGTACGGGCGGATGGTGCCGGGGATCTTCAACCACCCCGGCCTCTCCTGGAAACGCATCGTGACCTCCATGAGCCTGGAGGACACCACCGGCGTCTTCTCCGGGCTGCCGCAGCTCGCCCTGACCCTGATCGGCTCCTTCGTGCTGGTGCTGGCGGTGCTGCGCGCCTTCGGCTGCATCGACTCGATCCTGCGCGGCGCCTCGCGCATCGCGGTGCGTTCGCGCTACGCCCTTCCGCAGGCGGCGGTGGCGGGCTCCATGGGCGTCGCCGCGGTGAGCGGCAGCGGGGCCGCCAACGCGGTCACCACCGGCTCGGCCACGATCCCCGCCCTGGTCAACGCGGGGATGACCCGCGAGGACGCGGCCTCGGTGGAGACCTCGGCCTCGCTGGGCGGGCAGCTCATGCCGCCGATCATGGGGATCTCCGCCTTCCTCATGGCGGACTTCCTGGACCGCAGCTACTTCGACGTGGTGGCCCGCGGCTACGCGCCGGCCCTCGTCTACTTCCTCGCGGTGGCGCTGGGCGTGTACCTGATGTCGGTGCGCCAGCGGGGGCTTTCGGCCGCGGTGTCGGTGGAGCCCATGGACTGGCAGGACCGGGCCAGGATCGGGGCCTTCCTCGGCGTCGTGGTCGGGCTCATCGTGCTGATGTCGACGCTGCACCTGGCGCCCCTGTTCGCGGCCCTCTACATCTTCGCGGCCATCGGGGGCGCGCTCCTGCTGCTGCACGCGGTGACCGCCTTTCGCACGGAGGGAGCGGCCGGCGTGCGCACCGTGGGGAAGACCCTGCTGCGCTTCGTCGACACCTTCGCCTCCATGACCGCCGAGCTCACCCTGTTGCTGGCGACCCTCTCGATCCTGACCAGCGCCTTCGTCAACACCGGCGTTCCTCCCAAGGTCGGCTTCATCCTCGTGGACGCGGCGGCCATCAACTTGGCGGCCATGGTCGTCGTGGCCTTCCTGTTCGGGGCGCTGCTCGGGATGGGGCTGCCGCCCGCGCCGACCTACATCCTGACCGCTCTGGTGATCGCCCCCCAGATGATCAAGGTGGGGGTGGACCCGTGGCCGGTGCACTTCTTCGCGTTCTTCCTGGCGGTGTGGGGGGAGCTGACCCCGCCCACCTCGGTGGTGGCGGCGGTGACCTCCAGGATCGCGCAAGCCTCCTTCATGGGCACCCTGCTGCGCGCGCTCCGGCTCTGCGCGAGCCTCTTCGTGCTGATGGCGGCGGTGTTCCTGCGCCCGGAGATCGTGCTGGAGCCCGGCCTCGCGCAGCTCGCGGCCACCGGCCTGGTGCTCGCCGCCGCCGCCGGCCTGACCTTCAGCCTGCAAGCGCGGTTCAGCCCGAACCCCCTCATCGACTTGGTGGCCCGCGCGGTGCTCGCCGCCTTCGCGCTGGTGGTGCTCGCCCATCCCGATCACCGGATCGCGGCCCTCGCGTGCATTCCGGTGGCGGCGTTCGCGGGGTACTGGCTCCTGCGCCGGCGGGGCGTGGAGAGCGCACGGATGAGGGAGGAAGAGGCTCCATACCACGCGGATCCTGCCCGAGGGCAGAGCAGGCCGGCGTCCGGTCCTTCGTGAATCATGCCGGTGCTCGAAAAAGGGATTCCCTGCACCTGGATGCGCGGCGGGACGTCCAAGGGCGCCTATTTCCTCGAGCACGACCTGCCGGTGGTGGAAGCGGAGCGCGACGCCCTGCTGCTGTCGGTGATGGGGTCGCCCGACCCCCGCCAGATCGACGGCATCGGCGGCGCCGACCCCCTGACCAGCAAGGTGGCGGTGGTGGCCGCCTCCGAGCGCCCGGACGCCGACGTGGACTACCTGTTCCTCCAGGTGTTCGTGGACCGGGCCGTCGTCACCGACCGGCAGAATTGCGGAAACATCCTCGCGGGCGTCGCCCAGTTCGCGGTGGAGAAAGGCTTGGTGCAGGCCGCGGACGGCCGCACCGAAGTCGCCGTCCGCATGGTCAACAGCGATCAGGTCGCCGGGGTGACCATCGAGACGCCGGGCGGCGTCGTGACCTACGAAGGGAGCGCGCGGATCGACGGGGTGCCCGGCACCGCGGCGCCGGTGCTCCAGAACTTCCCGCAATCGGCCGGATCCACCTGCGGGGCCTTGCTGCCCACGGGGAACGCCGCCGACGTGGTCGCCGGCATCGAGGCCACGTGCATCGACAACGGGATGCCGGTGGTGGTGGTGCGGGCGGCGGATCTGGGTATCGCCGGCTACGAGAGCCGCGAGGCGCTGGATGCGGACGGCGTCCTGAAGGAACGGCTGGAGGCGATCCGCTTGCAGGCGGGACCGTTGATGAATCTGGGCGACGTGAGGGACAAGTCCGTGCCCAAGATGACGATGGTGGCCCCGCCCCGCGCCGGCGGAGCCATCGCCACCCGCACCTTCATTCCGCACCGTTGCCACGCATCGATCGGCGTGCTCGGGGCGGTGAGCGTCGCCACCGCCTGCATGTTGCCGGATTCCCCCGCCGGAGCCCTGGCCCAGGTGCCCGCCGGGGACGAAAAGCCGGTGTCGGTGGAGCATCCGAGCGGCGAGACCACGGTGGTGATGAGCGTGACCACGGAGCACGGGGCGCTCGAGGTCACCCGGGCCGCAGTACTGCGCACTGCGCGCAAGCTGTTCGAGGGACGGGTCTTTCCGCGCACCGATCCGAAGCTCGCGGCGGCGCGGGATAGCGGCGCAGGATAAAGAACGTGCCTCATGGCTACCGTCCACTTCGGCGTTCCGGAGGATGAGGCCGGGGATCGGCCGGTTGGCGGGCCTGATGGAGTCGGGATGTGGCTCGCGTCCGTCTCAATGGGCGGAGTATGCCGCTTCCTCCTCCCGAACCCGCACGCTCGCCTGCTGCCGCCGCCGCACGATCCGGGTCACCGCGTCGATCCAATCGGTGGGGTTCGGGCTGGATCTCACCTCTTCCACTGCCTCGCACACGTCATCCGGCGTCAGTCCTTCCAGCACCTCCGAGGCATCGAGCCGGCGCGGGGCGTTGCCGGCACGCAGGGCGAGGAAGTCCGCCCGCAGCTCCCGCGTGCCCCTGCGCCCGTGCAGCCGCCACAGCTCCCGTACACCCATCTCGCCGTAGCGTTCGGCCTTCCCCTCGTCGGCATTCGTGACTTCGACCTCCACCACCAGGTCGGGCGCGGTGCGCTCGACAAAGGCTTCGAGGGCCTCGTCTCCTTCGCCGCGGGCCGCGTAGTAGCCTCTGGCGCGCTCGCCGACGTAGAACGCGCAGTCCGGCTCCATTCCCGTGCCGGGCGGCTCGTCCCGCCTCCGAAGCCGGGTGCTGCCAATCGCCTTCGATGCGCCGGCGATCGCGCCCGCCGCAATGCCGACGACACTGTCCAGGACCCTGGTCAGGTCTTCGTGGGGGTGCGAAGGCGCCATGAGGGTGATGAGTCCGCGCACCGGGTCGAGGCAGACCCGGCGGAAGTGGCGGTTCCAGTCGATGGCGGCGAGCTGGGCGATGGTGCCGGCGTCGGCGCGGAGGATGTGGATGGTGGAGCCGAGGGGGCCGGCGTGCCTGGTGGCGGGGGAGTGCATGGCGGATACCCCGGTGTGAGACGAATGCCCATCATGGTACCGGACGAGCGAGGCGGCGACGCGCGATGCGACCGCGATGGCGGATGGATTGCGGCTGCGTGGTGCCGTGAATACAGTAAGCACTCAAGTCAGAACCCACTCACGAGGTGGACGATGCGCCACCATCTCATGCTCGAGGCGGCGGCCCGCGGCAAATACGCGCAGCTCTTCCGGCACCTCTCCTCTCTTGACGTGTCTCGGTGGCAAACCACATTCAGCGTTACCATAGGATGCAGCACCGCCACGGACGGCCGCGCCGCCACAGGCTGCCGCGCCGCCACAGGCGGCGGCGCAGACACGAGCAACGAAGACCACACCGGAGGAGAGCAAGATGAGCACCATTCGCAAGCTGTACGCCGCCGCCCTGGGCGCGGCGATTGCCGTGGCCGGAGCTGCGGTTGCCGGAACCACCACCGCGTACGCCGCGGAGTTCGAGTTCAAGCTCCACCACTTCCTGGGGCCGAAGGCGCCGGCGCACCGGCTGATGCTGGAGCCCTGGGCGCAGTCGATCATGGACGCCTCGGGCGGGCGCATCGCGATCGAGATCTTCCCCGCGATGTCGCTGGGCGGCAGCCCGCCGCAGCTTCCGCGCCAA
This sequence comes from Gammaproteobacteria bacterium, assembly GCA_965204915.1. Classification (GTDB taxonomy): domain Bacteria; phylum Pseudomonadota; class Gammaproteobacteria; order HK1; family HK1; genus HK1. The sequence continues at coordinate 4,450,165 of OZ242023.1, forward strand.
GTGCGCGACGGGGTGGTGGACATGGCCTGGATCGTGAACGCCTATGCCGCGGGGCAGTTCCCGCGCACCGAGGTGTTCGAGCTGCCCGGCGTGCACCAGGGCAGCAGCGCCGCCGTGAACATGGCCATGGAGACCATGTACGACGGCGAGCTCGGCAAGGACTTCAAGGGCGTCGTCGCGCTCTTCCAGCACGTGCACGGCGGCCAGGCAATCCACATGGCGGATACGCTGGTCCGTTCGCCCGCGGATCTGGCGGGCAAGAAGATCCGGATTCCGTCGCGCACGGGAGCGTGGGTGGTCGAAGCCCTCGGCGCGAGCCCGGTCAAGACCTCGGTGGGCGAGATCCCCACGGCGCTCGCCAAGAAGGTCGTGGACGGCGCCCTGATCCCGTTCGAGATCATCCCGCCGCTGAAGATCCACGAGCAGACCCGCTACCAGATCGAGGGGCCCGGCGGCAAACGCCTGGGCACCACGTCGTTCTCGGTCATCATCAACGAGGACCGCTGGAACGGCCTGCCGGACGACGTCCGCAAGATCTTCGAGGACGCTTCCGGGTCGGAATGGCACGCGAAGGTCGGCGAGATCTGGGACGGCGCCGAAGCCTTCGGCATCAAGATGGCCACCGACGGCGGGAACGAGCACGTCCAGCTCTCCGAAGCGGAATGGGCCGCCTTCGAGACGGCGGTGGCCCCGGTGGCCGGGCGCTGGATCGCCGAGATGCAGGAGAAGGGCATCGACGGCCAGGCGCTCTATGACCAGGCGGTCGAGCTGGTGTCGAAGAACATGACGTCCAATTAGCGAGGCTTCGCCTCGGACCGGCGAGGCAGGAACGGGGTACGGGAGGCGGGGCCTCCGGGAGCGCGGGCGGGACGCCCCGCGTCCGTCGGGACGCGCCGCTCCCGGCGCAGGGGACGGAGGACGCTGATCGGCCTGTCCAACGACCGGCGCCGCGCTGGTGGTTCAGGAAGAGCTCGCGGGTGGACCCACGTTCGATGGCACGCTTCCGGTCTCGCTGATCGCGTAGTCGGCCTTGTCCAGCCAGTCCCGACGGATCTCCACGCCCCAGCCGGGACGGTCCGGGATCCGCACCTTGCCGTCCCGGACGACGAGCGCGGGCTCGAAGAGCCCGTCCTGCCACGGGTAGTAGTCCGAACCCTCGATGGTGAACTCGACGTAGGGTCCGGCGCCTTCGACGGCGCCCATCATGTGCAGGGTGAACACCGTGACCAGACTGAGGTTGGCCGAGTGGGGCGTACAGGGCAATCCCGCATCCCGCGCCATCGCGGCGACGCGCAGGGTCCGGGTGAGCCCGCCCAGGTAACAGATGTCCGGCTGCACCACGTCGACCGTGCGCATGTCGATGATCCGGCGCCAGACGGCCAGATCGCAGTCCTGCTCGCCGCCGGTCACGTCGACGTCGAGGGGGGCCAGCGCCTCGGTGACCGCCCGGGTCTGGTCCAGATCCCAGTAGGGACAGGGCTCCTCGAAGTGGCGGATCCCATGATCGGCCAGCATCCGTCCAACCTCGATGGCGCGCGCCGACGTAAAGCCGCTGTTCGCATCCACCAGCAGGTCGGCCTCGCCGCCCAGCGCCCCGGCGACCTGGGCGACGATCGCCTCCGTGCGTCCCGGCCACTGGTCCCGGTCGTGACCGCACTCACGGCCGATCCGGAACTTGAAGGCGTCATAGCCGAACTCGCTCCGCAGGCGGACCAGACGTTCCGCCTCGGCCCGCGGCGTGATGTCGCGCCGCATGCTCGATCCGTAGACCCGGATGGGGCGCGGCGTACCGCCGAGCAGCGCGCAGACGCTCTTCTCCTCCTGCTTGCCGCGCAGGTCCCACAGCGCCGTATCGAGCCCCGCCATGGCGCGGCGCAGGTAGGAGCCCGGAAACTTGTGCTCCGCCTCGGGGATCCGGCGCATCAGGGTGGCGATGTCGAGAGGGTCGGCGCCAAGGGTATGGGGCGCCACCTGGCGGTGCAGAACCTGGGCGGTGATGTCCGCGTTGTAGGGGGCGGTCTGGCCCCAGCCTTCCTCGCCGTCGTCCGAGCGGACCCGGACCATGCAGACGTAGCGATTGCCGAAGGTCTCGATACTTCGGATCTTCATGCCCTGCCTCATGGACCGCTGCTTGTCCCCGGACCCCTTCGCGCTCGATCGGTGGCCGTCGTTCCGGCGGAACACACCATGACCGATCCTGGAGACCGGGTGGTTACGGGAGTACGTGAACCCGGCACGCAACGCGCCGGGCCCGGTGCAGGTGTGCAGATACCCGCCCACGACCGAAGGCTCGACGGCGCCCCGGCACCCACGTCAACCCCCCAGATAGAGCCAGGTCTCCACCACCGAGTCGGGGTTCAGCGACACGCTCTCGATCCCCTCCTCCATCAGCCAGCGCGCCAGATCGGGGTGGTCGGACGGCCCCTGGCCGCAGATCCCCACGTACTTTCCGTGCTTGCGGCAGGCGGCGATCGCGCGGTGGAGCAGCGCCTTCACCGCAGGGTCGCGCTCGTCGAAACGCGAGGCCACGAGCTCGGAGTTGCGGTCGATGCCCAGCGTCATCTGGGTCAGGTCGTTCGAGCCGATGGAGAAGCCGTCGAAGTGCTCCAGGAACTCCTCGGCGAGGATCGCGTTCGACGGCACCTCGCACATCATCACGATCCGCAGATCGTTGCGGCCGCGGCGGAGACCGTTGCGGGCGAGCAGATCCACGACCTCGCGGGCCTCGTCGAGGGTGCGCACGAACGGAACCATGAGCTCGACGTTGGTAAAGCCCATCTCGTCGCGCACCTTGCGCAGGGCGCGGCATTCGAGCTCGAAGCATGCGCGGAAGTCCTCCGACAGGTAACGTGACGCCCCGCGAAATCCGAGCATCGGGTTCGCCTCGCCGGGCTCGTACCGCTCGCCGCCGACGAGGTTGGCGTACTCGTCGGACTTGAAGTCCGAGAGGCGGACGATCACGGGCTTGGGGTGGAACGCGGCGGCGATCGTCGCCACGCCCTCCACCAGCCTCTCGACGAAGAAGGATTCGGGGCTCTCGTACCCGGCGATCCGCTCGCGGATGCGCTCGCGCAACGTCTCGGGGAGCCGGTCGGAGTCGAGCAGTGCCCGCGGGTGCACGCCGATCGAGTGGCCGACGATGAATTCGAGCCGCGCGAGCCCGACCCCGGCGTTGGGCAGGGCGCGAAAGGAGAACGCGCGATCCGGGTTGCCGACGTTCATCGCGATCTTGAACGGCAGCGCCGGCATGGTGTCGACGGCGAGTCGGCGGAGCTCGAAATCGAGCCTCCCCGCGTAGATGTACCCGGTGTCGCCCTCGGCACAGGAGACGGTGACCTCGGCCCCCTCCCCGATCGCCCGGGTCGCGTCGCCGGTCCCGACCACCGCCGGGATCCCCAGCTCGCGGGCGATGATGGCGGCGTGGCAGGTGCGCCCGCCGCGGTTGGTCACGATCGCGGCGGTACGCTTCATCACCGGCTCCCAGTCGGGATCGGTCATGTCGGTGACCAGGACGTCGCCGTCGCGCACCTTGTGCATCTGCGCCGCGTCCAGCACCAGCCGCGCCGCGCCGGCGCCGATACGCTGGCCGATGCTGCGGCCCTCGGCCAGCACCGCCCCGCGCTCCTTCAGCTCGAAGCGCTCGACCGCCTGCCCGGCGATGCGGCTCTGCACCGTCTCCGGACGGGCCTGGAGGATGTAGAGACGGCCGTCCACCCCGTCCTGCGCCCACTCGACGTCCATGGCCCGGCCGTAGTGGCGCTCGATGGCCACCGCGCAGCGTGCGAGCGCGCAGACCTCGACGTCTTCCAGCGAGAGCCGGCGCCGGTCTTCGAGAGGCACGTCCACGACCGCGACCCGCTCGCCCGGATCGTCGTGGTAGACCATCTTCGACGCCTTGCTGCCTCGTTCGCGGCGCAGGATCGCCGGTCGTCCCGCTTCGAGGTTGGGCTTGTGCACGTAGAACTCGTCGGGGTTGACCCGGCCCTGCACCACCAGCTCGCCGAGTCCCCACGCCGCGGTGATCAACACCACGTCCTCGAACCCCGACTCGGTGTCGATGGTGAACGCCACCCCGCTCGCACCCAGATCGCTTCTCACCATGCGCTGGATGCCGGCCGAGAGCGCGACGTCGGCGTCCGCGAAGCCCTGGTGCGCGCGGTAGGCGATCGCGCGGTCGTTGAACAGCGAGGCGAACACCTCGTGCACCGCGTCCACCAGCGCATCCGCGCCGCGCACGTTGAGCAGCGTCTCCTGCTGCCCCGCGAAGGAGGCCTCGGGGAGATCCTCCGCGGTGGCGGAGGATCGCACCGCCACCGCGGGATCCGGCGCACCGGCCGCGAGCTCCGCGTAGCGCGCGCGCAGCTCGCGTTCCAGGGCGCCGGGCAGCGGTGCCGCCGTGATCCATCCGCGGATCTCGTCGCCGGCGGAGGCGAGCGCCTGCACGTCGGAGACGTCGAGGCTGGCCAGCCGCCGCCGGATGCGTTCGGCCAGCCCGTCGCAGGCGAGGAATTCGCGAAACGCATCCGCGGTGGTCGCGAATCCGCCGGGCACCCGCACCCCCGCCGCCGACAGCTCGCCGATCAGCTCGCCGAGCGATGCGTTCTTGCCGCCCACGCGGGCCACGTCGGCCATGCGCAAAGCATCCAGGGAGACGACTCGTTCCATGTGCGTACTCCACTCCTGTCGGGCCTGCCGGCGCCTCGGGAGCGCCGGACGGCTCCCGCCGGCTCCGAACGAATTGCCGATGCGGCGAACCTGGATGAAACGGGAGCGCCCGATGGCCCCCGCCGGCAATGTGCCCGGACCCTTCACAAGCAAGCCCGCCCCAGCGGGAAGCCGGCTCCGGAAAGGCGCGGGATGCACAGAATACCCGTTGCGCGCACCGGCCCGCCATGCGCCGGCCGTTACCGCCGCCATTCCGGTGTCGGGCGTCCGATCTCCCGGGAACGGGCAGGACGAGCCGCCGATTCGGCGGATCCGCCCGCTGGGTCGGGTATGATGCGCGCGGGCGTCCGCGACCATGATTTCGCGGGCGTCCCGGGCCCAGCGGGTAACGTGCCGGGAACCGATCCGATCGTCCTCTTCGATGCCGGGACGTGACCACTGCCGCAACGACCCGATGCGACGGCGAGCCGCGCTGGCCGACGTTGAAGCCCCCGCTCAAATGGGCGGGCGGCAAGCGCTGGCTGGTGCCGCACGTCGCGCCGATCTGGCGCCGGTTCACGCGCCGGCGCCTGGTCGAGCCGTTCTGCGGCGGGCTTGCGATCGCGCTCGGCCTCGATCCCCGCCGGGCGCTGCTCAACGACGTGAACCCGCATCTCGTCAACTTCTACCGGCACCTGCAACGCGGACTCGTCGTCAGGATCCTGATGCGGAACGAGGGCGAGCTCTACTACCGGCATCGGGACGCCTTCAACCGGCTGGCCGCGACCCCGCGCCGACGGGAGACCCGCAAGGCGGCGGAGCTGTTCTACTACCTCAACCGCACCGGATTCAACGGCCTGTGCCGCTTCAACAATCGCGGGGAATTCAACGTGCCTTTCGGGCGCTATGCGACGATCCCCTATATCCACGACTTCAGGCCATACGCCGATGCGCTCTCCCGCTGGACCTTCTCCGCCGAAGATTTCCAGGCGATCGCCGTGAAGCCCAAGGACTTCGTCTACGCGGACCCGCCCTACGACGTCCAGTTTCGCAAATACGCAAGCGAGGGCTTCGACTGGGAGGCGCAGGAACGCCTCGCGGAGTGGCTCGCCCGGCATCCCGGCCCGGTGGTGGCGTCGAACCAGGCGACGAAACGGATCGTGAAGCTGTACCGCGGCTTGGGGTTCTCGTTGCGCTTCCTCGACGGCCCCCGCTTCATCAGCCGCACCGGCGACCGCACTCCGGCGCGGGAGATCTTCGCGACCCGCAACGTCGACTGAAAGCGCCGGGACCGTCGGCCTGCCGCCCGGCCCGGCATGGCCGGAACCGAGCGCCGGCTGACGGACGAATCATCGCCGTCCTGTCGAAGAATTCACGGACGAGGGACTACCGCCGCACCTCGATGCCACGCCGCGCCAGATGCCGCTTCGCCTCGGCGATGCCGTATTCCCCGAAATGGAAGATGCTCGCCGCGAGCACCGCATCGGCGCCGCCTTCGGTGATTCCGTCCGCGAGATGGTCCAGGGTGCCGACCCCGCCGGACGCGATGACCGGGACCGGCACCGCCGCGCAGACCGCGCCGGTCAGGGCCAGATCGAATCCGTCGCGGGTGCCGTCCCGGTCCATGCTGGTCAGCAGGATCTCACCGGCGCCGAGTCCGGCCATGCGCTCGCACCAGGCGACGGCGTCGATGCCCGTGGCTCTTCGCCCGCCATGCGTGAACACTTCCCATCGCAAGCATCCGCCGTCCCCGTTCTCCACCTGCTTCGCATCGACCGCGACGACGATGCACTGCGATCCGAAGCGCGCCGCGGCGCCGGCGACGAAGTCCGGCTCGAACACCGCCGCGGTGTTGATCGACACCTTGTCGGCGCCGGCGTTGAGGAGGCGCCGGACGTCGTCGATGGTGCGGACGCCGCCGCCCACGGTGAGCGGAATGAACACTTCGGCGGCGACGGCCTCGACCACCGCCAGCATGGTGTCGCGCTCGTCGGACGACGCCGTGATGTCGAGGAAGCAGAGCTCGTCGGCGCCCTGCTCGTCGTAGCGCCGCGCGGCCTCCACGGGGTCTCCCGCATCGCGGACGTCGACGAACCTCACGCCCTTGACGACCCGTCCGGCGTCGATGTCCAGGCAGGGGATGATGCGCTTGGCGAGCGCCATCGCGTCAGGGACCGGGGGCGAGCTCGTCGGCCAGCTTCTGCGCCTCGGCGAAGTCCAGGGCGCCTTCGTAGATCGCGCGCCCCGTGATGGCCGCTCCGACGCCTTCTTCGGCGACCGCACAGAGCGCACGGACGTCGTCGAGGTCCCGAATCCCCCCCGATGCGATGACCGGCACCGATACCGTGCGCGCGAGGGCCGCCGTCGCCTCGACGTTGACCCCGCTCATCATCCCGTCGCGGCCGATGTCGGTGAACACGAAGGCTTCCACGCCGTCGCGTTCGAGCTGCCGCGCAAGGTCGAAGGGATCGTGATGGGACAGCTTCGACCATCCATCGACGGCGAGCCTTCCGTCCCGGGTGTCGAGGCCGACGATGACGTGTGCGGGAAACTCGGCGCAGAGGTCGGCGACGAAGTGCGGCGTCGCGACCGCCCGGGTGCCGATGATGACGAACCGCACGCCGGCCTGGATGTACGCCTCGACCGTCTCCTCGTCGCGGATGCCGCCCCCGACCTGGATCGGGAGGTCGGGATACGCCTCGACGATGTCGCGGATGATCCCCGCGTTCTTCGGCTCGCCGGCGAACGCCCCGTCGAGGTCCACGATGTGAAGCCGGCGGGCGCCGGCCTCGACCCAGCGCGCCGCCATCGCCACCGGGTCGTCGGAGAAAATCGTGGCGGTGTCCATGCGCCCCTCACGCAGGCGCACGCACTTGCGCTCCTTGATGTCGATGGCGGGGATGAGAAGCATTGCTCGCGCCGACGGACGACGGGGCATCCGGCCGGCCGCCGATCCGGTTCACCATCCTCGAAGCGGATACTAGATCACATGCCGTGAATGCGCTACGCACATCCGCTCACGCGCATCCGTTCCGCCGGACGGATGATTCCGCCCCGGGAAGGCCGGCGGCGAGCCGACCGCGCGTCGAGGCCATTGCCTCACCATCGGGAGAGTCGCCGCCGCCCTCGACCCATCACGCCCCGCCGGCGTACCGGCGCACTCCGGTATCCCCGTCAGTGCGCCTCGTCCCAGTTGTCGCCGACCCCCACGTCCACCACCAGCGGCACCGCGAGATCCGCCGCTCCGCACATGCGCTCCCGGACCTGCGGCGTCACGTCCTCGACCGCCTCGCGCGCCACCTCGAAAACGAGCTCGTCATGCACCTGCATGATCATGCGCACCGGCGCCTTCGATTCGGCGATCCACGCATCGAGGACCAGCATCGCGCGTTTGATGACGTCCGCCGCGGTCCCCTGCATCGGGGCGTTGATCGCGGTGCGCTCCGCGTACTGGCGGCGGTGGACGTTGCCGGAGCGGATCTCGGGCAGGTACAGGCGCCGGCCGAACACCGTCTCCACGAAGCCCCGCTCGCGCGCCCGCTCGCGGGTCTCGTCCATGAACGCCTTGACCCCCGGATAGCGGGAGAAGTAGAGCTCGACGTAGCGTTGCGCCTCGCCGCGCTCGATGCCGAGCTGGCGGGCGAGCCCGAACGCGGACATGCCGTAGATCAGCCCGAAGTTGATCGCCTTGGCGCTGCGCCGCTGCTCGTCGCCCACCGCCCCGGCGTCGCCGCCCGCGAACACCTCCGCCGCCGTCGCCCGGTGGATGTCCGCCCCGGAGGCGAAGGCGTCCAGCAACCCCCGGTCGCCGGAGAGGTGCGCCATGATCCGCAGCTCGATCTGGGAGTAGTCCGCCGCGACGAGCCGGTATCCGGGGTCGGCGACGAAGGCCTGGCGGATGCGCCGGCCCTCGCCGGTGCGCACCGGGATGTTCTGCAGGTTCGGGTCCGCGGAGGAGAGGCGCCCGGTAGCCGCCACCGCTTGGTGGTAGCTGGTATGGACCCGCCCGGTGGCGGGGTTCACGCAGGCCGGCAGGGCGTCGGTGTAGGTCGACTTCAGCTTGCTCATTGCCCGGTGCTCCAGGATGAGCTTGGGCAGCTCGTGCTCGAAGGCGAGCTCCTGCAGCACCGATTCCGCCGTGGAGGGCTGGCCCTTGGGGGTCTTGGCGCGCACCGGCAACCCGAGCTGGTCGTAGAGGATGGCCTGGATCTGCTTCGCGGACCCGAGGTTGAACGGCCCGCCGGCGCAGGTGTGGGCCGCCGCCTCGATCTCGCGCATCCGTCCGGCGAGCTCGGCGCTCTGGGCGCCGAGGAGCCCCACGTCCACCCGCACCCCGTTGCGCTCGACCCGCGAGAGCACCGGCACCAGCGGCATCTCCACCTTGTCGCACAGCGCCACGAGGGAATCATGGGCTTCGAGCCGCGGGCGCAGCGTCCGGTGCAGGCGCAGGGTGACGTCGGCGTCCTCGGCCGCATACGGCCCCGCGTCCTCGATCGGGATCTGGTCGAACGTGAGCTGCTTCGCGCCCTTGCCGGCGACGTCCTCGTAGTGGATGGTGCGATGCCCGAGGTACTTCAGCGCCAGCGAATCCATGTCGTGGCGGGTGGCGGTGCTGTCGAGCACGTAGGATTCGAGCATGGTGTCGAACGCGGCCCCGGCGAGCGCGATCCCGGCGCGCGCAAGCACGCTCATGTCGTACTTGAGGTTCTGGCCGATCTTCGCCGGCCGTTCGGATTCCAGGATCGGGCGCAGCTTCGCGAGCACCGTCTCGCGCGGGATCTGGTCCGGCGCCCCCGGGTAGTCGTGCCCGAAGGGGACGTAGGCGGCGTGCCCGGGCGCGACGGAGAACGACACCCCCACCAGCTCCGCCCGCATGTAGTCGAGGCTCGTGGTCTCGGTGTCGAAGGCGATCTCCGGGGCGGTCCGCAGGCGCTCGATCCAGGCGTCGAAGGCGGCTTCGTCGAGCACCGTCTCGTACTCGGCCTTCAGGGTCTCGACCGCCGGCCCGCCGTCCGCGCCGAGCAGCTCCCCGAGCCAGGTCTTGAACTCCAGCTCCCCGTAGAGCGCCTTCAGCGCCTCCACGTCCGGCTCGCGGAGCGCCAGATCGAGGGGACCGGCATCGAGGGCCACGTCGCGGCGGATCGTCACCAGCTCCTTCGAGAGCGGGATGCGGTCGACGCTCGCCCGCAGGTTCTCCCCCACCTTGCCCTTGATCTCGCCGGCATGGGCGACGAGGGTGTCGAGCGTGCCGTACTGCGCCAGCCACTTCGCCGCGGTCTTCGGCCCCACCTTCGGGACCCCGGGGACGTTGTCCACCGCATCGCCGACCAGCGCCAGGTAATCGACGATGGACTCCGGCGGCACGCCGAACTTGGCCTTCACCCCGGCCGCGTCGAGGACCGCCCCGTCCATGGTGTTGACCATGGTGACCCGATCGTCCACGAGCTGGGCCATGTCCTTGTCCCCGGTGGAGACCAGCACGTCGAGCCCCGCCTCCTTGCCCCGCTCGGCGAGGGTGCCGATGACGTCGTCGGCCTCCACCCCCGCCACCTCCAGCACCGGGAAGCCGAGTGCGCGCACCAGCGCGTGGATCGGCTCGATCTGGGCGCGCAGCTCCCCGGGCATGGGGGGGCGGTTCGCCTTGTATTCGGGATACAGATCGTCGCGGAAGGTCTTGCCCTTGGCATCGAAGACCACCGCCGCGAGCTCGGGCGAGACCTCCGCTTCGAGCCGCTTCAGCATGTTGGTCACGCCGTAGACGGCTCCGGTGGGCCTTCCCTTGGAGTTGGTGAGCGCGGGCAGCGCGTGGAACGCGCGGTAGAGGTAGGAGGAGCCGTCCACCAGGACGAGACAGCGGCGGGTCGCGGACATGGAGGTCTTCTGCCGGTTCGGTCGGGGGATGCCGGCGGCGGCCCCGTGGAGCGGCCAGTATAGCCGCCCGGAGCCGGAAGCCGGGCGGCGAACGATTCTCTCGTCGCTCAGTCTCTGTTCAATTCCACGGACGAGGCGGTATCCTGCTCCACCGGCGCCCCGATGAATCCGTTCGACTTTCGGAACCGACGCTCATGACCCGCATGTCCTCCGCTCTTCCGGTGCTCCTGCTCACCACCGCGCTCGGCGCCGCTGCCCAGACTCCGCCCGGGAATGCCGAGCCGGTTCCCGAAGGGCCGCCCGCTCCGCCGCTTCGGGTGGAAAGCGGCGAGACGCTGGAACCCGAGGCGTTGACCATCGGGCAGGAGACCGAAACCATCACCGAGTACCGGGTCAACGGCCATCTGCGGGCGATCGAGGTCGATCCCGACGGATTCCCCGCGTACTGGCTGATCGACGCGAACGGGAACGGCCATATCGACACCGGCGGAACCGGCCGGCTCAACGGCCGCGCCGGTGAATTCGACCCCGCGGGCGAGCTGCGCCCGCACTGGAGGCTCTTCAGTTGGTGATCGCGCTGCCGGATGGACGGCGCCGAACGCCCGGCCGCTTCCGGCGCCCGGCTCCCGGCGCAGCTCGGATCGCCGCCGCCCGCCCCACCCACGAACGCCGGGCGTGGCCTGCGTTCAGCCCCCGGAGCGGTTCAGCTCGTCGATGAGGGCAAGGCGCGTCGCGGATTGCGTGGAGCGCTGGATGCGTCGAGTGAACCGCCTGGCCCGGGGGATACGGGTCTCGCCGATGATCTGCTTGATCTCCAGCAGCGCGTTCGGGTGCACCGAGAACTCCCGCAGCCCCAACCCGAGGAGGAGCTTCGTGTAGTGCGCGTCGCCGGCCATCTCCCCGCACATCGCCACCGGAATGCCGGCCTTGCGCCCCGCCTGGATGGTCATCGTGACGAGCCGCAGCACCGCCGGATGCAGAGGGTCGTAGAGGTAGCTCACTTCGTCGTCGATGCGGTCGATGGCGATCGTGTACTGGATGAGATCGTTGGTCCCGATGGACAGGAAGTCGAGCCGGCGGGCGAAGATGTCCGCGCAGATGGCGGCGGCGGGGACCTCGATCATCGCCCCGATGGGCATCGACGAATCGTAACGCTCACCCCGCGCGTCCAGCTCCCGCTTGCAGTCGCTCACGATCCTCAGCACCTGATCGAGCTCCGTGGTGTTCGCAAGCATCGGGATCATCATGCGCACCGGACCATGCGCCGAGGCACGCAGGATCGCCCGGATCTGGGGCCGGAACAGGCTCTGTTCCTTCAGGCACAGCCGTATCGCGCGCAAGCCGAGGGCAGGATTCGACGTGGCCGGCGCATCCGGACGCGCGCCGTCCACCTGCTTGTCCGCCCCGAGGTCGAGGGTGCGGATGGTGACCGGTGCTCCCCCGAGGGCGGCCACGAGCTCGGAGTACGCCTCCAACTGCTCCTGCTCGTCCGGTGGATCGCGGCGATTCATGAACAGGAACTCGGTCCGGTAGAGACCGATCCCGGCTGCGCCGTCCCGCACCGCTCCGGCGGACTCGCCGGGCAGCTCGACGTTGGCTTGCAGCACCACCGGTTCCCCGTCCGCAGACACCGTCGGCGTCGAGCGCAGCTTGCGCCTTGCCGCCTTGATGCGTTCGATCTCGCGCCGGCGGCGTTCGTAGAACCGCTCGACGACGTCGGCCGGGGAGACGATGACGATCCCTTCGCGCCCGTCGAGCACCACCTCGTCGCCGTCTCGCAGCAGTGCCGCCGAGCCGTGCAGACCCACCACGGCGGGAATGTTCAGGCTGCGGGCGAGGATGGCGGTATGCGAGTTCGGACCGCCGAACTCGGTCATGAACCCCGCGATGCCCTGGTGCTGCATGAGCACGGTGTCGGCCGGGGTCAGATCGTCGGCATAGATGATCCTGCCAGCGGGGGTATGGACCGGCGCCGGCTTCTTCCGGCGTCCCTCTTGCAGGTGGATCTGCACCCGGTTGACGACGTGCTCGACGTCGTTCTTGCGCGTGCGCAGATACGGGTCGTCCATCGCGTCGAAGACGGCGACCAGCGCATCGCACTCCAGCTTGAGCGCCCACTCCGCATTGCATCGCTTCTCGCGGATATAGGCGATGGGCGCCTTCGAGATGGCCTCGTCTTCGAGCATCAGCAGGTGGGTGTCGATGAACGCGGCGATCTCCTTCGGCGTCCCCTCGGGGATCCGGGCCTTCACCGCGCGGAGATCGAGGCGGGCGGTATCCACCGCCCGCCGGAACCGCTCGACCTCGGCCTCGATCCCGGATGGATCGAGCGTGCGCTCGGTCGCCTCCGGCCGGCCGCGGTCCACCGCCTGCACCCGGCCGATCGCGATGCCCTTGGAGGCGCTGATCCCGTGGAGGGTGAAAGTCATCGCCGATCCTGCCACCTGCCGTTCCCTATTCCGTTTCACCGAACCGTCCGGTGACGAGCCGCTCGATGGCTTGTACCGCTTCGGCGGCGTCGCCGCCCTGCGCCACGACCTCGATGCTGGCTCCCTTCGATGCGGCGAGCATCATCACCTTCATGATGCTCTTCGCATCGGCCTCGCGCCCGTCCCGGTAGATCCGGACCCTCGACTCGAATCCCGATGCGAGCTCGATGAGCTTCGCCGCAGCCCGGGCGTGCAGCCCCAGCTTGTTGACGATCTCCATCGTCTTGCGGACCTCGGTGCTCATTGTAACGATCCGTCGTGATCCGCCACGGCCCGAGCCGTCGCCTCGACGATGGATACGGTGTCCGCACCCCGGGCCGCCACGACCCGCGACAGGCTCCGGGCCCGGGCGATTCCGGCGATCCGCTCGCCGGCGGTGACGAGCAGGCGGCGCGAGAGCCAGGGAGCGATCCACGGCGCCGCCCCGGCGATGTTCCCGAGCGCCTCGGCACTCGTGACGGTGACGACGTCGATCGAATCGCGCACCCCCTCCAACCTCTCGGCCAGTCGCTCCGGCGCCTGCCGGCGGTAGACGTCCGCCTCGATCACTTCGGCGCCGCGCCGGCGCAGCTCGCGCGCGAGGAGCCCGCGCCCGCCCTCGCCCTTGACGATCGCGACGAGCCGGCCATGCACCTGTCCCGCGTCGAGCTCCGGGCAGGCGAGCAGTCCTTCGCTGTCGAACCGGCCGGCCGGCGTGCGGACACCGTCGATGCGGCGCGCGCGCAACGCCTCGGCGGTTGCCCGTCCGACCGCGAGATTCACCGAGGGCAACCCACCACGCGCGGCGCCCGGCATCCGGCCGAAGAACCTTTCCACCGCGTTCCGGCTCGTGAACACTGCGACCGCGACCGCGGCAATCCGCGCGCGGAGCCGCTCGACCGGCGCCGTGTCCTCCACCGGCGCGATGACGATCGCGGGCACGCGGATCGGGACGGCGCCTTCGCCGGCCAACGCCTCCGCGAGCCGCCCGGCCGCAGGCTCGGGCCGGGTCACGAGCACCCGCACCCCGGACAGGCGTTGTACGCTCATCGGCCGATCCTTGCACGAACCTGCGCGAAGGTTCCGCCCGCGCCACGCGCCGGGGCGTCAACCGCCGGAGCATCGCGTCGGCCGCCCTTACGTCGAGGCACCGTTGGCGCGTTCACCGCCATGACGGCCTCCACCAGCCACCTCACACGGTCATGCCCGTCTTCACCCGGACACGGCCGTGGGACGACTCCCGCTCTTACCGGGTGCCGGATCTCCAGTATACTGCCCACCGTCGGGCGGCTTCCCCGGCATTCCAACCGCCTCTTTCGCATACGGTCCGGCTCACCGCATGTCCTCCGCGCTCCTTCATGCGATCCGCATCGCCGGCATCGCTGCCCTGCCATCCGGCCGCACCACGATCCCCATCATGATCATGGGCCTCTTCGATCTCATGAGCACCCCCGCCCCGGCCTGCCGGGCGGCAGGACAACGCTGATGCCCGACGACACCCCCATCGACGACACCCCCATCGACGACACCCTTGGTATCGAGATCGACGGCCGCGCCTGCCGGGCGCGCAAGGGCCAGATGGTCATCGAGGTGGCGGATGCGAACGCCATCCCCATCCCCCGCTTCTGCTACCACCACAAGCTGACGGTGGCGGCGAACTGCCGCATGTGCCTGGTCGAGGTCGAGCGGGCGCCGAAGCCGCTGCCCGCCTGCGCCACCCCGGTGATGGAGGGAATGAAGGTGTTCACGCGCTCGAAGACGGCGCGCGCGGCCCAGAAGTCGGTGATGGAGTTCCTGCTCATCAACCATCCCCTCGACTGCCCGATCTGCGACCAGGGCGGGGAGTGCGAGCTGCAGGACGTGGCGATGGGCTACGGCGGGGACGTCTCGCGCTTCAACGAGCGCAAGCGCGCGGTGGAGGACAAGGACCTCGGCCCGCTGATCGCCACCGACATGACCCGCTGCATCCACTGCACCCGGTGCGTGCGCTTCGGCGAGGAGGTCGCGGGGATGCCGGAGCTGGGGGCGACGGGGCGCGGCGAGGACATGGAGATCGGCACGTTCATCGCGGGGAGCGTGGATTCGGAGCTGTCGGGCAACGTCATCGACCTGTGCCCGGTGGGGGCGCTGACCTCCAAGCCCTTCCGGTTCCGGGCCCGAGCCTGGGAGATGGAGCAACGCGACGGCGTCGCGCCGCACGACGCGGTGGGCTCCAACATCCATCTGCACGTGCGCCGGGGC
Organism: Gammaproteobacteria bacterium; assembly: GCA_965204915.1. Lineage (GTDB taxonomy): Bacteria > Pseudomonadota > Gammaproteobacteria > HK1 > HK1 > HK1. The sequence goes on from OZ242023.1 coordinate 4,465,389, forward strand.
CGGGTCATGCGGGTGGCGCCGCGCGCGAACGAAGCGATCAACGAAGTGTGGCTCTCCGATCGGGACCGCTTCGGCTACGAGGGCCTGTACAGCGAAGACCGGGTGCGCGCGCCGATGGTCAGGCGCGGCGGGACGTGGCGGGAGGTCTCCTGGGAGGAGGCGCTCGAAGCCACCGCGGCGGGTCTACGCGAGGTCGTGGCATCAAGCGGCGGCGCCGCACTCGGCGCGCTGGCCTCGGCGTCCTGCACGGTCGAGGAGCTCTTCCTCTTCCAGCGGCTCGTGCGCGGCCTCGGCAGCGCCAACGTCGATCACCGCGTGCGCCAGCGCGACTTCTCCGACCAGGACGCGGCGCCGGGTCATCCCTCCATCGGGATGGGAGTGGATGACCTCGAACGGCTCGACGCGGCGTTGCTGATCGGCTCGTGCGCGCGCAAGGAGCATCCCATCGTCAACCACCGGCTGCGCAAGGCGAGCCTGGCCGGCGCCCGGGTAACGTACCTCGACGTGATGGCCCACGATCTCAACCTCGCGCCGGCGGCGCGGATGGTGGTCCCGCCGCCGGAGCTCGCGGGCGCGCTCGCCGCGATCACGATGGCGGCGGCCCGGATCGCGGGTCGCGAGCCGGAGGGGCTTGGGGCGCTGGTCGGAGGGATTGGGGACGGCCTCGATGGTATCGGCGGTGTCGGCAGCATGGGAATCGACCCCCGCCGATTGCGGCGGGCCGACGCCGAGCGCATCGCGCGCATATTGGCCGATGCCGGACGGAGCGTGATCCTGCTCGGGCCGCAGGCGATCGACCACCGGGATGCGGCGGCGCTGCGCGGCCTCGCGGCGTGCCTCGCCGATCTCACCGGCGCGACCCTCGGCACCCTGGACGAGGGCGCGAACCCCGCCGGCGCATGGATCGCGGGCGCGCTGCCGCATCGGGGGCCGCGGGGAGTCGCGGCGGAATCGCGCGGTCTCGACGCGCGGGCGATGATCGAGGCGGACCTCGACGCCTGGTTCCTCATGGGCCTGGAACCCGAGCTGGACTGCGCCGACGGCGCGCGGGCGCGTGAGGCGCTGGGCCGGGCGCGCTTCGTGGTAAGCCTCGGCGCGTTCCGCTCCGAGGCGATGTCCGAGTACGCCCACGTCATCCTCCCCGCCGCCGCATTCGCGGAGACCGAGGGGACGTTCGTCAACCTCTCGGGAATCTGGCAGAGCTTCGGCGCCGCGGTGCCACCCTATGCGGATGCGCGTCCGGCGTGGCGGGTGCTGCGGGTCCTCGGCAACCTCCTCGATCTCCCCGGCTTCGAACAGGAGACGATCGAGGACGTGCGGGCGTCGCTCGGCGGGCCGGCGGCGGAAGGGTCGGCGGCAGCCGGAGAGCCGGTGGCAGCCGGGCGCCCCGGCTGGACCCTGCCCCGAAGCCTGCCGAAACCCACCGAGGGGGCAGAGGGGCTCGCCCGCATCGCCGCCCCGGTCCCGATGCATGCGGTGGATGCGCTGGTGCGCCGCTCGAAGCCGTTGCAGGCGACGAAGGATGCGGAGTTCGCGGGGGTAGGGCTCAACCCGGCCACGATCGAGCGCTTGGGTCTGGCGGAAGGCGAGCTGGCGACGGTGCAGCAGAACGGGGGATCGGTCACCCTCCGTCTTGTTGCGGACTGGCGGGTTCCGGAGGGCTGTGCGTACCTGCCGGCTGGGGTTGCGGGTACAGCGGCGATTGACGCAGGCGACGGTTCGGTCATAATCGACAAGCCCTGATCCTGTGGCGCACGAAAGACGACGAAACATGAAAGATGGACGGGACGAGGCATTGGCAGTGATTCGGGGCGATCGCGGCGACGTACCGTGTGTAACCTAGGAGCCTGCGCCGTAGAAGATTCATGGAAGAAAATGTCCTGTTTTCAGCCAATTTTTTGCGCGCGAGAGTGCCCTGAAATGAGAAGTCACGCGGAAAATCTTGTTTCAGGCAACGTACAGGCGTGTTGTGCCGCCGCGATATTTTCTGCGGCGCAGACTCCTAGCGGAAACTGTGTCCACGATCCGGCCACACCATCGCGTAGCGCATGAATGGGAAGCGACTTCGCTACCGTGACTTGATTTCCCCTAACGGACTGGATTCAGGGGCATGATCGGCATCATAAGCGAGAGCGCGCTCCTAGCAGCACGAGTTACCCTGAAGGAGACTCCGACATGTACGACAAAGACAAAGATGGCGAGGAAGAACAGGAGAATCGCATTGTATATGATGCGACGAGAAGCAAGACGACTGGCCAGTTCGTCCCGTTCGATGAGCTGGTAATCAACCCGGACGATACCGAAGTGGTACCTATAAACCGTGGTAAGCCAGGATAGGAATGAACCGAGTCTTGTGCCCAAGGTGAAGTAGAGTCAGAAAGGATTGGCGGAGACTGAGCCGTCCCCCGCTGTTGAACATTCAGTTCTCTGCGGCCCGGGGCAGTGGAATTGCTCGCGGCAGAGGGAGCGGCGCTTTGGGCAAGCGGAGTGCGTCCTCGCGCGCCTCGGTGGCTTGATTACCGGCTTGGAGTCAGGGGCAGACTTCGCGGACGCAAGATGCGCATGCTGTGGTGCGGACCGTCGGCGGTGGCCGGGGAGGAAGGCAATGGGCATCGAGTCACTTCGAGCCGCAGTCGCAGCGGACCCGCGGGATCGGGGAGGGCCGCGAGAGCCGAATGGAATGTCGCGTTCGGGTGTATTGGATGCCACGCCATGCTGACCGAATACATCGATGAAGCGCTTCGACGCGCTCGCTACGAGCTCATCGAAGACGAGGAAGCTCCCTACTACGGAGAGGTGCCGGAGCTGCCGGGGGTGTGGGCGTCCGACCGGACGTTGGAAGGCTGCCGGCGAGAGCTGAAGGAAGTCATCGAAGGCTGGATACTCGTTAGCGTGAGACGATCGCTTGACCTTCCGCGACTGGGCAGCGCCGAGATCACGGAGATCGATACCAGGGCGGCGTAGTGGCGGCCCTGTCCCCCGTCTCGCATCGAGAGCTCGTGAGGCGTTTGCGCAAATTCGGGTTCGTCGGGCCTTTTGCGGGCGGCAAGCACCTGTTCATGATCAAAGGCGAACGACGCCTTGCGATTCCGAACCCCCACCGCCAGGAAATCGGCGTCGCCCTGCTGTCGCGGATCCTCAGGCAGGCGGGTATGGACCGAGACGCCTGGACGGACGATTAGGCTGGCGCGGGCCAGTGGCCCGGCACTACACTCGGCTGAGGTCGCCTATTCTCGCCATTGCCGGCTGGTTTCTCCGGGTTTACGCAACCCGGCGGGAAGTCGAAATCAACGAAACGTCGAGGCTAACCCGATCGTAAGGGACCCGCGGAATCAGCGTACCGCGCTGCCCCTCCTTCAGCTCCAGCCCGTAGCGCGACATCGTCTTCAACGTCCGCGACAGGTTCGACTTGCTTCGCCCGGCAAGCTCCGCCAGCTCGGTGAGCGAGTCCGGCTTCTCCCGGGCAATCATCGCCAGAAGCTCGCGATTGCGTTGCGAGGGCACCTTTGCAAAGCTCTTGATGGAGGTGAACCAAACCGTCGGGTCGCCACTCGCGGGTGTGTGCTCTCCGCGGGCAATCGCCACCGTGCGCGCCTTCATCCGGTCGTAGCCGGCAATCCCGATCTTCAGCGTCTTCACGGGATCGGCCCTCCCTCCTTCAGAACGCCGCCCAATTCGTTCCGGAAATCCTCAGAATGGATTGCCCGCTTACCAGCGGTCCGGCCCGCTGCCGGAGCCCGTCATCCCGACGCGTACCAGGTGCCGCGGCCGGCTCCGTGCCGTACCAGATGGCCTGCGCGGGCCAGCGACCTGACGTGCTCCTTGACGGTGTTGCGGCTTGCGCCGGTCGCCTGGACGGCTTCGGCGACGGTCACGCGCCCGTGGTCGCGGGCGAAATCCACGATCCGCGCCGACAGCTCGGGAAGGGCGCCGGCGACGATCCGCTCGTGCTCGATCTTCCGCGCGAGGCGGTTCTTCTGCCGCCGCAGCGCCTTCAGGAACCAAGTGACCCAAGGCTGCCAATCCGGGGCGCCGCTCCGGATCGTTCCCTGCGTTCGGCGCAGGGCGAGGTAGTAAGCGTCCTTGCTCTGCTCGACGACACTCTCCAGCGAGCCATAGGGCACGTAGGCATAACCGGCCCGCAGCAGCAGCAGGGGCGTCAGGATGCGGGACAGGCGCCCGTTGCCGTCCTGGAACGGGTGGATTTCCAGGAAGACCACAATAAAGACGGCAATGGCGAGGAGTGGGTGGAGATCGCCCCTCTCCAGGATCAAGCGCGTGTGGGCCATCAGCTCCGTCATCCGCCGCGGCGTGTCGAAAGGAGACGCCGTGTGAAAGATCACGCCCAGACCCTCCCCGGCAGGGCCGAACGCCTCGACGTGATTGGGGAGGGTCTTGTATTCGCCACGGTGGCGCTCGTCCCTGGTGGAGTATTTCAGAAGGTCGCGGTGAAGCTGCTTGATGTGGCTTTCGGCGAGATCGATCGCCTTCCAGCTCTCGAAGACGGTTTCCATCGCGCCCGCGTACCCTGCCACCTCCTGCTCGTCGCGCGTCGCGAAGGATTCGATCTCGACCCCGGAAAGCAGCCGCTCGACCTCGCGGTCGCTGAGCATGGCTCCCTCGATCCGGGTCGAGGAGCCGATGCTTTCGATGGTGGCGACCCGTCGCAGGCGGGAGAGGCGTTCGGGCGCGATACGCCCGATGGCCTGCCAGGCGCCCTTGAACTCATCGATGTCCGCGATCAGCCGATGGAATCGACCCCCTTTCCTTCAGAACGCCGTTCACGCATCGGCACGGCGATGATCACGGCGGTGAACAACGACGGCGATGCGCTGAACAAGAGCGTGACCGGCGATGAGTGATAGACTCCGCCGCCGTGCCATTGCGCACCGGGGAGGAGCCCCGGCGCCAACCACTACGGAGCCTCGACATGACGCTTGACGCGCCGCCGGACCACCCCTTTCCCCCGAGCGAAGGAGTGGCGCCGCCACTTCGGCAGGATTCCGCTCATGAGCGCGTATCGAGCCTTGACCGGCCTCCGGCCTTCCCGCAGGTGGACAGGCTCGCCGTTCACCGGCCTCGTGCCGCCGGAGAGCGGCGGTCGTCTCACGCGATGCGCGTCCGAACGGTCCTGCGTGGCTTGGCCGGACATCGGGAAGGTCGAGCCGGAGATAGCGCCGGAACCGGACGGATGGTCGTACCGTAATGAGCAACGATTCCGTCGAGACGAGCATGGAGCCCCGGGTCTACAAGTACCGGGTGCTGATCGAGCCGGCCGAGGAGGGCGGTTTCGTCGTCACCGTGCCCGCCCTTCCCGGCTGTGTCACGCAAGGTGAGACTCGGGATGAAGCCGTGTCGATGGCCCGCGACTGCATCGAGGGATTTCTTGCGTGTCTCGCCGAGTCGGGCGAGCCCATCCCGGTGGAGCCGGAGCCCGCCGATGCCGTTGCGGTCTGGATGGAAGTGGCAGCGCCGATCGCGGCGTGAAGGGCCGTCTGCCGTCGCTTCGCCCGCGACGGCTCATCGCCGCACTGAAACGCCGTGGTTTCGTGGAACGCCGGCAGACGGGCAGCCATCTCTTCCTGGCTCACCCCGATCGGCCCGGAAGGCCGGTGCCCGTTCCCATGCATGCTCGCGAGTTGAAACGGGGCACGCTGGTGGCCATTCTCCGGCAGGCGGGAGTGACGGTCGAGGAGCTACGGGATCTTCTTTGAGCGCTCTGCCTGGATGGAACAAGGCTGCTCCTCGCCCGTCTGTGGCCCATCGCGGTCGGCGTGGGGGTGATCGAGCACTGGTCGCGGGAAGTCGTGCGGAAGTACGAGAAAGACAAGACACTGGAGCAATCCCCGACTGGATCTCGGCGGTGAATCTGCTCGCCAACGTCGCAGCCGCCGGGCTACTCGACACGGTGAGCGCAGCCCATGCCTGAACCCTTCGCCACCGCCCTCGGATGGCTCCCCTGGGAGCTTGCGCTGCTCGTCGAGACGTTGCTCAAACGCGGGAAGCGATCTTCGGCGCCTCCCCCGCCATGATCATGAACACCCCCGCCCCGGCCTGCCGGGCGGCAGGAACACGGTGATGTCGGACGACACCCCCAGCGACGACACCCTTGGTATCGGGATCGACGGTCGCGCCTGCCGGGCGCGCAAGGGCCAGATGGTCATCGAGGTGGCGGATGCGAACGCCATCCCCTTCTTCAGCTCCAGCCCGTAGCGCGACATCGTCTTCAACGTCCGCGACAGGTTCGACTTGCTTCGCCCGGCAAGCTCCGCCAGCTCGGTGAGCGAGTCCGGCTTCTCCCGGGCAATCATCGCCAGAAGCTCGCGATTGCGTTGCGAGGGCACCTTTGCAAAGCTCTTGATGGAGGTGAACCAAACCGTCGGGTCGCCACTCGCGGGTGTGTGCTCTCCGCGGGCAATCGCCACCGTGCGCGCCTTCATCCGGTCGTAGCCGGCAATCCCGATCTTCAGCGTCTTCACGGGATCGGCCCTCCCTCCTTCAGAACGCCGTCCGATTCGTTCCGGAAATCCTCAGAATGGATTGCCCGTTTACCAGCGGTCCGGACCGCTGCCGGAGCCCGTCATCCCGGCGCATACCAGGTGCCGCGGCCGGCTCCGTGCCGTACCAGATGGCCTGCACGGGCCAGCGTCCTGACGTGATCCTTGACGGTGTTGCGGCTTGCGCCGGTCGCCTGGACGGCTTCGGCGACGGTCACGCGCCCGTGGTCGCGGGCGAAATCCACGATCCGCGCCGACAGCTCGGGAAGGGCGCCGGCGACGATCCGCTCGTGCTCGATCTTCCGCGCGAGGCGGTTCTTCTGCCGCCGCAGCGCCTTCAGGAACCAAGTGACCCAGGGCTGCCAATCCGGGGCGCCGCTCCGGATCGTCCCTTGCGTTCGGCGCAGGGCGAGGTAGTAAGCGTCCTTGCTCTGCTCGACGACACTCTCCAGCGAGCCATAGGGCACGTAGGCATAACCGGCCCGCAGCAGCAGCAGGGTCGTCAGGATGCGGGACAGGCGCCCGTTGCCGTCCTGGAACGGATGGATTTCCAGGAAGACCACGATAAAGACGGCAATGGCGAGGAGCGGGTGGAGATCGCCCCTCTCCAGGATCGAGCGCGTATGGGCGATCAGCTCCGTCATCCGCCGCGGCGTGTCGAAAGGCGATGCGGTGTGGAAGATCACGCTCAGACCCTCCCCGGCAGGGCCGAACGCCTCGACGTGATTGGGAAGGGTCTTGTATTCGCCCCGGTGGCGCTCGTCCTTGGTGGAGTATTTCAGAAGGTCGCGGTGAAGCTGCTTGATGTGGTTTTCGGTGAGATCGATCGCCTTCCAGCTCTCGAAGACGGTTTCCATCGCACCCGCGTACCCTGCCACCTCCTGCTCGTCGCGCGTCGCGAAGGATTCGATCTCGACCCCGGAAAGCAGCCGCTCGACCTCGCGGTCGCTGAGCATGGCTCCCTCGATCCGGGTCGAGGAGCCGATGCTTTCGATGGTGGCGACCCGTCGCAGGCGGGAGAGGCGTTCGGGCGCGATACGCCCGATGGCCTGCCAGGCGCCCTTGAACTCATCGATGTCCGCGATCAACCGGAGGATTTCGTTGGTGATCTTCAGCGTGGATACGTCGATGGCGGCATCCATTTTCTCATCCGATCTCATCCATTTCCGAAAAGGCTGTCGAGCCTGCCTTGTCATCATCCATTTATCTATCCGTTTTCAGCGGTGAAATCCCGATTGCATGGCCGTGGCCGGAGCGTTGGCGGGAGCTACCGCCTCATGAGCGGGCTCGTGAACGGGCTCGTTGCCTTGCCGGGGATGTCGGCGTAGGGTTGGGGCATGGCTTCACCGACCCCCGAGTTCATCGCGATCCTCGCCGTCGGCGTGGCGCTCGCCGGTCTCATCCTCCGGCAAGGTACGCGGCTCGACGGACGTATCGACCGGATGAACGAGCGCGTCGAGGAACGTCTCGGGCGCCTCGAGCAGGGGCAGGCCGATCTGCGCGAACGCATGGCCAACCTCGAAGGCCTGCTCGAAGGGCTCCGCGAAGCCATCACCGGCAAGCGCGCCGCATAATTCGGCACCGTTGCATTCGCCTCCATATGGAGGCCGTACCGCGCGCCGGTCGCCGGTTCGGGCAGCGGGCCTGAAATCCGCCACGGGCGGCCGTGCGGAGTGCAAGGCAGGGGGAGTCGCCTGACCGGGCTTCACGACGCCCATGCCCCGACGTTGACGGTCACGGCAGACCCGGCATCGAAGCAGAGAGCCCGGCACCGATCTCCACGATGCCCGATCTCCGGCACCCGCGACAGAAGCCCGGTGGGAACGAGAGCAGGCACGGAGGAGGAATCGGCGATGTCCACACCACCACTCGAAGGCGGCTGCCTGTGCGGCGCGGTGCGGTACCGGATCGACGCGCCGCCCAAGTGGATCGGGTATTGCCACTGCACGAGCTGCCGGCGGAGCACCGGGGCGCCGGTCACCACCTTCGTCGGCGCGAGCGCGGAATCGGTCTCGTTCACGTGCGGCAAGCGGGAGCGGTTCGCGTCCTCTCCGGGCGTGCAGCGCGGCTTCTGCGCGCGTTGCGGCACCCCGCTCACCTACGAGGGGGAGCGCTTCCCCGGCGAGATCCACTTCTACGTGAGCACCTTCGACGAGCCGCAGACGCTACGACCCGAGTTCCACGTCTATTGCGAAGAACGGCTGGAGTGGCTCGACGTCGCCGACTCGCTACCCCGCCACGCCGCGACGACGAAGGGATAGCCCGGCACCACCCGTCCGGCGTACCGCCGGCGGCAGCGTTCGAGGCGGGCGGTCCGGCTGCGCGGGGACGCCGTTCGAGCGGTGTGCGCTTGAACGCCCCTTGTCCACGAAAGGGCCGGCCGGACGAGAGGTTCGGGGTTTGGCGAGCAGCCCCCCGTCGTTCACGCTCGATTCGGTGTCGATGATCCAGCCCGCGCGGTCGGAGAGCAGGAAGAGGATCGCCTCGGCGAGCCGGCCGGACGAGGCTCAGGGCTTGGCGAGCAATCCCCCGTCCACGATCAATTCGGTGCCGGTGATCCAGCGCGCGCGGTCGGAGAGCAGGAAGAGGATCGCCTCGGCAAGATCACCGGTCGTGCCGACCCGGCCGAGCGGAATGCCCGCCGCGACGGCCCGCTCCGCGGCCGGGTCCTCGTCCCACCGCCGCTGCATCGGCGAGCGGGTGGGGCCCGGGACCACGACGTTGGACCGGACGCCTTCCCCCGCGAACTGGATGGCGATCGACTTCGACAGGGCGAGGAGCCCCGCCTTCGACGCCTGGTACGCATCCTGCGGCCGGTCGTCGCCGCGGTAGCACTGGGTCGACGAGACGTGCACCATCGAGCCCCCGCCCCGCCGCAGGTACGGCAGCGCGGCCCGCGCGGCGATCATCGCGGCGGTGAGGTTGATACGCAGCACTTCATCCCATACCGCCGGGTCGATGGATGCGAACGACGTGTCGCGGTCGAACCAGAGCACTCCTGCCGCATTGACGAGATGGTCGAGCCGCCCGGTCTCCTCGAACGCCCGCGCCGCGAGCGCGGACATCAGGCCCTCGTCGCCGGCGTCACCCACCTTGAACACCATGCCCGCGGGCGCCTCGTCCGGGCCGGGCGCGCGCGTATCGACCCCATAGACACGAACCGCCTCTGAGCAGAGCCGGCGGCCCACCTCCAGGCCCATGCCCCCGGCCGCGCCGGTCACCAGCGCCGTCTTTCCGCCGAAGCCCTCACCGGTACGCATCGAAGATCCGTCGCCCCCGGAATGGTGGCTCTCTATCGACGTGTCCATCATACGCCGTCCCGGACGGCGGCCGATGTACTCCACCAAATCCCATTTGCTTCAGCCGTTTCCCGAAGACGACCCGCGAGCGCGCCGACTTCGACGAGGTAGTGTGCAAGTACTTACCACCAAATCGTATCGATCGATGAGGACAACGCCACCGGCGGGCGGCAGCAGGGCCTGCGTTCGGGATATATTCTCAAGCTTCGCGCGACGGATGCGCGGGACCATTCCATCACTCGCCGCGAAGGCTGAATCGGGCTGTCGAAGCCGCTCCAGGGGGGCGATGAAGACCCCCTTCCCGATGGAGGGGGTCGGATCCGGCCGGTCGCGGTTCATCTTGCGGACGATAGGGCGAGCAAGGAGTGGCCTTGAACCGATACGGGACTCCCACGGAGCGAGACTCATGACCGGCTACCGGTATGCCCGGCGCGCGGAGGTGCTGGGCGATTCCGTCCACGACCACACCCCCGGCGCCATCGTGCTCAGCAACGGCCTCGCCTACCCGCCGTTCCTGCCCGACGTGGTGCGGGAAGCGATGGAAGCCGCGCGCGACCGGCCGGCCGAAACCCTCCAGTACGGCCCCCTGATGGGGCTCGACGATCTCCGCGACGCGATCGCCGCCTTCGTCGCCGCGGACGGCGTGATCTGCAACCGGGAGAACGTGCTGGTGACCTGCGGGGCCAAGAGCGCCCTCGATCTCGCCTGCCGCGTATTCATCGAGCCCGGCGACCGCATCGTCGTCACCCGCCCGACCTACATGACCGCCCTGCAGATCATGCGCAGCCACGGCGCCTCCTTTCTCGACATCGGCCAGGACGAAGAAGGATTCGACACCCGGGAGCTGGAAGCCAAGCTCCTCCGCCTGCAAAGGAACGGCGAACGGATGCCCAAGCTCCTCTTCGACGTCCCGGACTTCCACAACCCCACCGGCGTCACCACGTCGGCCGCCCGGCGCCGGCGCCTGGTCGATCTGGCCGAGCGGTACGGCTTCGTCATCCTGGAAGACGACCCCTACCGGCGCCTGCGCTTCGAGGGCGAGCCGGCGCCTCCGATCAAGAGCTTCGACCGGAGCGGGGTGGTAATCGCGCTCGGCACCGTCTCCAAGATCCTCGCGCCCGGCTTCAGGGTGGGCTGGGCCATCGGCCCCCGGGAGGTGGTCGATCGCATGGCGATGCAGAAGGCGGACGGCGGCTCCAACCCTTTCGCGCAACGCATGGTCGCGGAGCTGATGCGCGGCAACAAGATGGCCAGGCACGTCGGCGAGCTGTCCACGGAGATGCGCCGGCACCGCGACGCAATGGTGGACGCCTTCAGGGAGTACCTGCCGGAAGCCCGGATCCGCGCACCCCAGGGAGGCTACTTCCTGTGGGCGGCCCTGCCCGAGGGGACGGACGCGGAGGCGGTGGCCGGGCTCGCGCTGAAGCACGGGGCGGAGGTCAGCTCGGGCCGCCTCTGCTTTCCGAACGATGTGCCCGGCCACCACGTCCGCCTCGCCTACAGCTTCGTGAGCGTCGAGGAGATCAGGGAAGGCGTCCGCCGCCTGGGCGACGCCTACCGGGAGTACGCCGCCCGCGCCTGAGCCGGACGCGATGCGGCGCGACGAGGAGAACTACGTCTTCGCCTGCGAGGACGGCCTGTTCGAACCCGCCGTGGACGTGGGAGACGAGGTCGAGGACGGGCAGTTCGCCGGCTACATCCGGAACGTGCGCCAGCCGTGGAAGGAGCCGACCAGGCTCCATTTCAACCGGGGAGGGATCGTCTCCATCAAGCGCCATCCCGCCCTGTGCCGGATCGGCGATACGCTCTTCTTCCGGACCAACCGATCACGCTCGTCGGCCGCCAAAGCATCTTCGGCCACCCACTCGACCGGCGCTGGTTGCGGGGCGGCTTTCCCGAGGCGTGGCTGGCTCGCTCCAGGGCGAAAACCAGACGCTTTTCCGGTAGTCGGCCCGGTCTTGCCGTTGAACCCCTCGACTGCACCACGCCGGCCGGCGCCGCCCCGAGACGGACGGCGAGACCGCCCGGTCTCATCCGCTCCCGTCACCGGATGAGACCGAAAGCGTTGCCGAGCGAAAGCGGTCATACTGGCGGCAGCCTGGAACAAACCATCGGACGATGCGCGAACGCGCCGCCGAGGGAAGCGAGGAACCGAGCCATGCGCCACTTCAACACCACCGGCCCCGTCAAACCCGACAAGCACTACTGCATCCCGCCGCTCGCCCGTCTGGACCTCGACGAGGTCCTCCGGCTGGTACACGGCGAGAAGTACTTCGTCCTGCACGCCCCCCGGCAGACGGGCAAGACCTCCACCCTCCTGGCGCTGTGCGATCTGCTCAACGGGCAGGGCTACGCCTGCGTGTACACCACCGTCGAGACCGCACGCACCGCCCGCGAAGATGTGGAGCAGGCAATGCGGGCGGTGCTCGGCAGGCTGGCTTCGCGGGCGCGGTTGACACTGGACGACGGATTCCTGGCCGAGGAGTGGTCCGGCATTCTCGCCCAGTTCGGCCCGAACGAGGCGTTGGGCGAGGCGCTGACGCGCTGGGCGGAGGCGTCGCCGAAGCCGCTGGTGCTGCTCATCGACGAGATCGACACCCTCCAGGGCGACCCCCTGCTCTCGACGCTCCAGCAACTGCGGGGCGGCTACCCCATGCGTCCGGAGGGCTTTCCGCAGTGCGTGGTGCTGTGCGGACTGCGCGACGTGCGCGACTACCGCATCCGCTCCACCAGCAGCCCCTTCAACATCGTGGCGAAGTCGCTGCGGCTCGGTGACTTCACGCAGGAGGAGACGCTGGCGCTGCTCGACCAGCACACCGAAGAGACGGGACAGGCGTTCACGGACGGGGCGCGGGAGGCGATCTGGACCCAGACCCTGGGCCAGCCGTGGCTGGTGAACGCGCTGGCCTACGAGACCTGCTTCGAGCGCAAGGCCGGGCGGGACCGCTCGCGGGCCATCACCGCCGATGACGTCGCCGAGGCGCGCGAAGGGCTCATCGTGCGCCGGGTGACGCATCTGGACCAGTTGGCGGACAAGCTCCGGGAAGACCGGGTGCGGCGGGTCATCGAGCCGATGCTGAGCGGGGCGGACGAGCACGCCTTCTCCAACCGCGACGTCGAGTACGTGCGCGACCTCGGCCTCATCGCCCGGGACAAGCCGGTGCGCATCGCCAACCCCATCTACGCGGAGGTGGTGCCGCGCGAGCTGGGCTGGGTGTTGCAGGAGACGCTGGACCTGAACACGAAATGGTACGTGGACGAGGACGGCAGCCTGGACGTGGACAAGCTCCTGGCGTCGTTCCAGGACTTCTTCCGCCGCCATTCGGAGCATTGGAAGAACCGGTTCGACTACGAGGAGCCGTGGCCGCAGATCCTGTTGCAGGCGTACCTGCACCGGGTGGTGAACGGGGGCGGACGCATCGAGCGGGAGTACGGGTTGGGCCGGGGGCGGGTGGACCTGCTGCTGGTGTGGCCGCAGGGGGAGCGGATGCGGGAGTACGTGGTGGAGTGCAAGGTGGTGCGGGACAAGGACGGGTGGGAGGGCAAGGTGTCGGAGGGGGTGGAGCAGACGGTGGGGTACATGGCCCGCTGCGATGCGGAGGCGGGGCATCTGGTGGTGATCGACCAGCGGGAGGGTCGGAGCTGGGAGGAGAAGGTGTTTCGCCGGCAGCGGCGGTCGAAGGACGGGGTGCCGGTGGAGATCTGGGGCATGTAAGGCGGCGGCCTGCAGTAGCTTGGCAGTGTAGCCGGAACGATGCTTGCCATTGCGACGCCACCGCCCGCGATCCGGGCCGTCGTGTCCGAACAGCGCAGGCTGGTACCGCCGAAGGCAGATCTCGAAATGACGGCAGGCGGATCGCTCATGCCCAGCGCGGCACATGCGTCGGGCGGCGGCGTCGGGTCATGCTGCGGCGACGGCGACGTCCAGCCAGCCCTGCGGGGTCGTGCGCGCGACATCCCCGGCTCGCAGGAGCACCGTGGTGGTGGCCGATTCGACGACGGCGGGGCCGTCGATGCGCTGGGCGGGCGCCAGCGCGTCGAGCTCGTAGACCGGAAGCTCGCGCCAGCCGCCGAGGTAGACCCGGCGCACTGCGCCGGCGATGGCCGGCAGCCTTTGCGCGAGGGCGGGCTCGGCCGGCGCCGCCGGCAGCCGGCCGACCACGGCAAGGCGCGCATTGACGAGCACCGGCTCCTGGTCGCGGAGCGAGTAGGTGTACAGCGCCTCGTGGCGGCGATGGAACGCATCCGCGATCGCTGCGACCGGATCGGGTCCCGACCAGTCCACGCCGTCGAGCGGCACCTCGATCTCGAAGATCTGCTCCCCGTAACGCATATCCGCACTCCGGCGGCAGTGGATCCCGCCCTCGAACGCGGCCTCGGCCAGCCGCGCGCGTCCTTCCGCTTCCATCTCGCGGTAGAGCGCATCGAGAGCGTCCGCATGGGACGACCCCGTTTCCCGCCTGTCCGTGGCGCTGGTTGGGGCACTCGCGATTCCGCTATGCGGAATCGCCGAGCGACCGCGCCCGCGGTCGCCGCCCGCGGCGCCGATGTGGGTGCGCACGATCTCGTAACGCAGGTCGCTGGCGAGCATGCCCCAGGCCGAGAACACCGGCGCGAGCCGCGGCACCACCACGCGGGACAGGTCGAGCGCACGGGCGACGGCGGTCACGTGGACGCCCGCGGCGCCGCCGAAGGACAGCAGGGCGAAACGGCGCGGGTCCACCCCGCGGCGGACCGAGACCAGCCGGATCCCCTCCGCCATGCGGGTGTTGACGATGCGGTGGATCCCCTCCGCCGCGGCCGTGCGGCCGATGCCGAGCCGCGCGGCGAGGGTGTCCACCGCACCGGCGGCGGCCTCTGCGTCGAGCCGTTGCCGGCCGCCGAGGAAACGTACCGGGTCGAGGAAGCCGAGCACGAGGTTGGCGTCGGTCACGGTCGGTGCGGTTCCGCCCCGCCCGTAGCAGGCCGGCCCCGGGTCGGCGCCGGCGCTGGCCGGGCCGACGTGCAGCACGCCGCCCGCGTCGACGCGGGCGATGGAGCCGCCCCCGGCGCCGATGCTGGCGATGTCGAGGCTGTGCAGGGCGATCCGGTGGCCGGCGACCCGCCGATCGGTGGAGACCGCGGCCTCGCCCTCCACGATGAGCGACAGGTCGGTGCTGGTGCCGCCCATGTCGAAGGCGATGAGGTTGCCGTGATCGAGGATCCCGCTCGCATGGCGTGCCGCCGCCACCCCGCCGGCCGGTCCCGAGAGCACCCCGCCGGCGGCAAGCCGGATCGCATCGGCCACGGTCGCGAGTCCGCCATGCGACTGCATGATCAGCACCGGCCCGGAGTAGCCGGCCTCGGCCAGGCGCTCGGCGAGGCGGTGGAGATAGCGTTCCAGCACGGGGCCGACGTAGGCGTTGACCACGGTGGTGCAGACCCGTTCGTACTCCTTGATCTGCGGGAACACCTCGGAGGACAGGGACACGTACGCGCCGGGCAGGGCGCGGGCGAGCGCCACGGCGGTACGCCGCTCGTGCTCCGGCGAGCGGTAGGCGTGCAGGTAGCACACCGCCACCGCCTCGACCTGTTCGGCCGCGAGGGTGCGAAGGGCCGAGCGCAGCGATGCGCGTCCCAGCGGCGTCGCCTCGCTGCCGTCGGCCCGGATGCGTTCGCGCACCGGAAGCCGCAAATGGCGCGGAACCAGCGGATCCGGCGCGGGCTGGCGAAGCGCGTAGCGGTCGTCCTTGAGCCCTTCGCGCATCTCCAGGATGTCGCGATGCCCCTCGGTGGTGAGGAGGCCGACCCTGACGCCCTTGCGTTCCAGCAACGCATTGGTCGCGACCGTGGTTCCGTGGACGATGCGATCCGTCGAGCCGAGGAGCGTGGCCCGGTCGATGCCGAGCGACGTGGCGAGCAGATCCAGTCCTTCGAGCACCCCGATCGACTGGTCCCGCGGCGTCGAAGCGGATTTCGCCACCGTGATCCGCCCGCGGCCGTCGATGGCGACGAGATCGGTAAACGTGCCGCCGACATCCACACCGATCCTGTACCCGGCCCGGGATTCCTTTCTATCCATTTGTTTTTACTTGCATTATAGAGACATGCACGTCGAAGCCCTTCGGCGATGGCATCATGGCCGCAAGCGTTTCGCAAGCGGATTCAATGCAACGCCGACGCATCGCACCTCGACTCGCCTTGGAGCGGACCGGCATCATCCCTCATCGTTGCACGCTCCCTGTGCCGCCGGGGACGTGCGAGCTCCATCCCGGCTTGCGCCGGAATCAGTGGCCGGAATCGGTGATCGGGTTGCACCGTAATCGGTGATCGGCTTGGACCGGAATGCGCAAATTGGACTAACGCCATGATCTTGCTATCAGATCTCCGGCCCCGCACTTCCCTTCTGCGATCCTTCGTGAATAATGCGGGTCGAGCAGAGGAGTCGCAGATGACGATCACGGTGAGGTTCTTCGCCAGCCTGCGCGAGTCCACGGGACACCGCGAGATTGCGATCGACGACGCCCGGGTGGAAACCGCCGGAGACGCCTGGCGCCTCGCAACCGGGGGACAGCCGATCCCCGGCAACGTGTTCGTGGCGGTGAATCTGGAGTACACGCATCTCGGGGCGCCGGTCCGCGCGGGTGACGAGGTTGCGTTCTTTCCTCCGGTCACCGGAGGCTGAGCGGCAGTGGATTCGAAACCCGGGGTTTGCGCAGCACCCGGCTGACGACCTGAAGCGGCGGATCGGCGGGAACGGGCAGCGTCAATACGGTGCCCCCGCATCGTTGCGGGTGATATTCAGGGGTAATCGTGATCGACGGACGCCGCCCAAGCTCTACAACATCCAGACCACCACTCCGCGCCCGTCCCGCCGGCGACCGCTTTCACCCGCCTCCCCGTCACCGCGCCGAGGTGCTTCGCCACCCCGGCGCTCCCCACTACGGCGGTCCATCACCACCAGATGCCCTTCCTCCGCTCCGCACTGCTTCATGTACCCCAACGTCTGCTTCACGCCCTTCTCCACCGTCCACGCGAGGCTCTTGCGGTCCGAATCCCGCAGCACCTTGCACTCCACCACGAAACGCTCCCACAGATCCGAGGGCTGCCCCGGCTCCCGCGGCCACAGCACCAGCAGGTCCGTGCGGCCCCGCCCCAACCCGTACTCCCGCTCGATGCGTCCGCCCCCGTTCACCACCCGTTGCAGGTACGACTGCAAGATGAGCTGCGGGGCGGCCTCCCGGTACGCCCCCAGATGGCCGAGCCAGTGCTCCGCGTGCTCCCCGAAGAAGGTGCCGAACGCACTCAGCAGCTTCGTCATGTTCAGCCGGCCGGCATCGTCCACGTACCACGTCACCTGGATGTCCAGGCTGCTTTGCAGGACGTAGCCCAGCTCGCGCGGCACCACTTCACGATAAATCGGGTTCGCGATGCGCGGCGGGTCGGCGGCGGCGATGAGGCCCAGGTCGCGCACGTACTCCAGGTCGCGGCCGTCGTGCTGGACCTCCCCGCCGCTCAGGATGGGCTCGACCACCTGCCGTACCCGCTCCTCCTCCAGCTTGTGCGCCAACTGGTCCAGATGCGTGCGCCGCGAGAGAATCAGCTCCTCCCGCGCCGCGTACACGTCGTCCACCTCGATGCTGCGCGAGCGGTCCCTTCCTGCCTTGTTGTCGAAGCACGCCCCGGCGCACAGTGCGTTCACCAGCCACGGCTGGCCACAGGTCTGTGTCCACACCGCCTCCACCGCCGCCTCCGAGAAACGCTGGCCGGTCTCCTCGGTGTGCTGCGCCATCAGCGCCCGCGTCTCCGCTTCGGTGAAGTCGCCCATGCGCAGCGACTTCGCCGCGACGTTGAAGGGACTGCCGCCGGCGATGACCTCGCCGGTGCTCGACCGGATGCGGTAGTCGCGGATGTCGCGTACCCCGCACAGCACCACGCTCTGCGGGAAGGCTTCGGGGCGTTGCTCGTAGCCGGCGCGGAGCTGGCGCAGCACCGAGAGCAGGGTGTCGCCGACGAGCGAGTCGATCTCGTCCACCAGCAGCACCAGCGGCACCGGGTTCGCCAGGCACCAGCGGGTGAGCACCTGCCGCAAGGCGTTGTTGGCGCCCGCCCTGACGAGCGTGTCCGGCCAGATGTCTTCCGGGTAGTCGTCGCCGAGTAGCTGGGCGCTCAGCCCCAGGCTGCTCAGGATGGCGCGGATGCCCTCTGCCACGTCGTCGCGCGCCACCTGGGCGACCTCGACGTTCACGTTCACGCAGCGGAAGTGGCCCACTTCACCGCTGTTCAGGAGGTCGCGCAGGGCGATGAGCGCGGAGGTCTTGCCGGTCTGGCGCGGCGCGTGCAGCACGAAGTAGCGCTTGGCCCGAATCAGGCCCAGGAACTCGTCAACGTCCGCCCGGTCCAGCGGCGCAATGGCGTAGTGGTCGTCCGGGCGCACCGGCCCTTCGGTGTTGAAGAAGCGCATGGACCGATTATGGCACTTGCCGCGTACTACTGCCGAGCGGGTTCCAAGGGAAGGTCCGGTCTCCACCGATCCATCTCGATGATCCGCAACTTGGCGCCCTTGTCCTGATCCGACCGCGGGGCGCTGGAGCACCCTGCCCGCACACCACGCTGCCCTCATCATCGTCGTGCAACTCAAGTTTCGGGATTCAAAATGCCTGAAACAGGCGATGGATTCCCGCTTTCGCGGGAATGACGTCATTTCAGCGAGACGTGTTGTTTTCAGGCTGGCCGTCATTCCCGCGAAAGCGGGAATCCATTTCGGTCAGCGAATCCCGAAACTTGAGGTGCAAATCGGCAGGCCGGGCGCCGGCAGCGCACCGTATGCCGTATCGGCGGCATCCCGGCAGGGAATGCGACCGTTGCCGTCCCGAAGCCATGAACCGGGGGTGTTCATCCGCGCGCGGTGGCCTTGCCGTTCCGGTGCGGCCCAACCCGGCATCGCCGGAACCAGGCGCCGGTTGGCGGAAAAATCCTTGTCGTTTTGTCGAGGATTTCGTCGGTAACAAAGTAAAATGCCGGCAGGATCGGAGTGCGCAACGGCGGTCCGGCGTGTCCGGGCAGGCTCACTTCATACCGTGGGACGGGGCCGATCGGCCCTGGTAACGGAGGAGACGGGCATGAGCACCAGATGCGTCATAGGCCAGCGCGACAATGAAGGCGGGGTGAACGTCATCGTGGTGGGGATTGACGGATACCCGTCCGGCGCCGGCCTGCTGCTCGCCGACTACTATGGACTGGGGGAGCAGGGCGCGCGACGGCGCCGGCGTCTCTTCGAGCGGTATGGAGACTGCTACCTCCCGGCCTTGGGGAAAGAGCCGGAGAGGGCCAGATTCACCGAGCCACTGGACGCCGGCCCGATGACCGGCCGGGAAGACGTGGCGAAGTGGTGCGAGGCGGAGTTGCTGGACTGGGCGTACTGGTTCGAGAGCGAGATGGTGGGGTGGCTGGCCCAATCCCCCTTCGGGGTACGGCTGGGGGAATGGCCGGAACCCTGGGTACCCGTGCGCACGGCGGCCGGGCAGCCCGCTGCCATGACCCCCGCCGACGAGGTTGCGTCCTTGCGGGTGCAAGGTATCGAGCTGGTCATGGTCGGCACCATCCATGCGCGGGACCCCGTCACCGGAAGGCGGCTGTTCAGCCTGGACGGAGACGATCGCGAGTGGACCGCGGAGATGCTGGGAGCGGACGGGCAGCGCCTTGTTCTCGAGGCCGCCCGCCAGCGCATCCTGGCGGTCGTGACGGGGCGGGTTGCTCCCGACGGCCAACCCTCGCGGGACGGCCCCGCCTGAGCGGCGTGCAATCCTCGAAGGGATGCCGCTCGATGCGTCCGCCCCCGTTCACCACCCGTTGCAGGTACGACTGCAAAAGGACGCCCCCGCCGGAAGGGCGGCCGGAAGGGTGGCTGGCGCGTGCAGCGGCCGGGATCCGCTCTTCGACCCGTGCCCGTGCACCGGAACGCCGCGTGCGGTGAACATGGAGCGGACGGCTGGCCGCAAGCTCGTGTTTCTGGGTCCGTCGCTGGGGCTTGCAGAGGCGCGCGGTCTCTGCCCCGACGCCGAATTCCTCCCTCCGATCCGCTTTGGCGATCTCTACGCCCTGAGCTGCGAGCCACCGGGGCAGGTGCTGATCGTCGACGGGGTGTTCCATGACTCCACGCCGGTGTGGCAGCGCGAGATCCTGCAGTTGCTCCGGACGGGCTGGCGGGTGCTGGGCGCTTCGTCCATGGGGGCATTGCGGGCGCTGGAGCTGGAGCCCTACGGCATGATCGGGCTGGGCAGCGTCTTCGAGTGGTATCGGAGCGGCCGGATCGAGGGCGATGACGAGGTTGCCCTGTTGCACGGCCCCGCCGATATGGACTATCTGCCGCTGACCCTGCCCCTGGTCGACGTGCGCCATGCCCTGGACGGGCTCGAAGCGCAGGGCGCGCTGGCTCCGGCCCAGGTGTCCGGCATTCTCCGCGCGTTCAAACCCATGGGACACGAGATGCGCACGCTCCGCGCGTTGTCGGCGCTGGTGCGGGCCGAGGGCGCGGACGTCGCCGCGGTGCGGGATCGGCTCTCGGACCGGACGCACGGTCTCAAGGCGCAGGATGCACGCTTGGCGCTGCGGGTTCTGGCCGGCCGGCTTCCGCTGCCCGCCGCCGGGGTGCGCTGGCCCGATCCGGTTCCGCCGCCGGTGGAGCCCGAAGCCTTGTTCCAGCGCCGGATCCGCCCGCTGGCCGGTCCGCCGCTCGAGGTGTCCGAGGTACTGCGCACGATGGCGCAGCAGCCTGAACCGTGGGTCCGATCCCAACGCGAAAGCAGTCGCCGCTGGTTCCTGTGCGATTGGGCTCGCGTCTCCGGACAGGGGCCGGGCGCCGGCGAACGACGCGCCTTCGCCCTGCGGCACGCCACCGGGCTGGCCCGGGCGCTGGGTGTCCCGCTCGCGCGATGGTGCGCCGCGTCGGCGTTGCGCGACGACGAGCTTGCGGAGTGGATGGCGGGTCTCGCGGTCGAGAGCTGGCTGGCCGGGCAGAGCGCGGAAGGGCTCGGGATCGCCCATCCGCTGCAAGGGGACGAGCCCTCGCTGATCCCGTTGGTGCTGGTGGACTGGATGCGCCGTCATGGGGTCGAGGCGCCGCCCGAGCACCGCGCCGGCACGGGCCACATGGCCTCGTGGCTGGTGCGGATGGGACCCGCGTTCTTCGGTGCGCCGGACTACCGTCCCGAGGTCGCGTTGATCCGGACCGTGGCGGCAACCGGGCGCCTGGCGCGCTGGGGCCGGATCGCGCCGGCCCCGGCCCCATTGGACCAGGCGCCATGAACGACGCCGCCTTTGCCGCCGCGCTGGCGCACGAGGCGGCCAGGTTCCCGTTGCTGCGCGCCTGCCCCCCGGAACGGACCCTGGCCACCGTCGGACCCGCGCTGCCGGCCTGCGGAATCACGCGGGTGGCCTCGGTCACCCATCTCGACACCCTGGGTATCCCGACCTGGGTATCGGTGCGGCCCGGAGGGCAGGTGTTGCAGATCAGCAACGGCAAGGGGGTCACGAACGCCGCAGCGCAAGCCTCGGCGACGATGGAGGCCTGCGAGCTGCATCTGGCCGAGAACCCCGACCCCGCGCGGCTCCGGTACGGCAGCATGGCCGGGCTCGCGAAGGCCGAGCCCGATGCGCGGATCCTTCCACCGGCGGAGCTTCCCGGCAGCATCGGGGCCTATTTCACGCCCGACTTCATCGGCGAATGGACCTCCGGCACGGACTTGGGCACGGGCGGCCGGGTGTGGGTCCCGTCGAGCGTGGTGTATTTCCATCGCCGTCCGCTGTTGTTCGAATCCACCACCAACGGGCTGGCCTCGGGCAACACGCGGGCCGAGGCGCGCTTGCACGCCATGTACGAGTTGATCGAGCGCGACGCCATGTGCGCGATGGGCGACGGGAAACGGCTGAGGCTGCGCGAGCGCGGGCAGAGGATCGACCCCGACAGCGTGACTTTTCCACTCGCCCGACTGATCCTCGACCGCTGGACGGCGGAGGGCGCCTGGGTGGTGCTGATGGCGTTGCCGGCGGCGGTCGCCGTGTCCGTGATCTGGACGGTGCTTCTGGACGAGCGATCGTTGTCGGCAAGAACCCTCATGAACGTGGGGTTCGGCGCCCACGTCGATCCGGAAGTGGCGCTGGTGCGGGCGCTGACCGAAGCGGCGCAATCGCGGCTTGCCAAGATCCACGGCGCCCGCGACGACCTTCGGCTCAAGCTGGGGGCGCCCAGGGACAGCCGGCCCTATCGCGTGATGAAGAGCCTCATCCCCGACACGAGCTGGAGACAGGTGGAGGAGCAGCCGCGCCTCGACCTGCCGGATGCGCCCGAAGCCGGGGCGCCGCGGCTGGTGGAGGAATTGATCCGCCGAGGCAGGGGTCCGGTGTACGGCTTCGATCTGAGCGACCCCGGGAAGCATCTGTACTGCGCGCGCATCATCGCCCCGCGCCTGGAATTCCGGAGGCGGCTGTTCTGACTCGAGTTTCGGGATTCGCCGACCGAAATGGATTCCCGCTTTCGCGGGAATGACGTCATTTCAGCGAGACACGTTACTTTTACGCTGACCGTCATTCCCGCGAAAGCGGGAATCCGTCGCGCTCTGCCGAGGGATAGAAGCTTGCTCCACACCGCGGCCTGGAGGGTCTCGTCGATCCGGGCCTCGATCCGCAGCATGCTGAATGCGCCGACGACCGGGACGGCGGCGGTCGTGAACGCACCAAGCGCCAGCGCCGCCAGCGCGGCGGTCCACATCGGAACGTCCACCCTGGGGATGATCTCGGCCAGCAGCTCTCCGGTCACGACCGGGGTCAGCAGAGCGACGAGGGCGTCCAGGCCCCCATGAGGGCGACGCCCGCGACATCCCGGCCCCGGCCGCGCAGGGCCTGAAGAAACGCCGCCAGGCCACTGTCCACGCTACGGACGAGCGGCGCGTAGAACATCGCCCCCTGCGCGCCGAGCGATTCGGCCCGCTGCCGGTTCACCGGCGCCGTCTCGCCGGAGACGGGGTCGATCATCCGGTAGGCGCCGCGACCGCGGTTGACGACCGCCACCGGCCGCGGCCCCTCATGGGAGACGATCCCCAGGAAGGAGGGGCCGTCCCGCCGCTCCCATCCGGGGGACAGCCGGATCCGGCGGGTGCGGATGCCCGAGGGCGCCACGACCGCGTCCACCGCATCGAGCGGGTCGACAGTCATGTCTTGGCGAATGCCTGCCCGTGGGCGGCTCATCGGGCGCCGCCGGAGGTTGCGTTCCCGTCGCCCGCGTCATCGGAGCCCGCCGCCGAACCCGTGACGAATCCGTCGCGAAGATCGCGGCGGCGCGCGGCGGCACTGCGTTTGCCCGGATCGCCCCATCCCCCGCCCCCGCCGGAGTGGACGTGGATCACGTCCCCCGGCCTGAGCTCGATCCCGGCCTCCTTGGTCTTCAGCTCCCGCGTGCGCCGCCCGCGCGAGCGCAGGGTGTAGCGGTGGGGCAGGGCGTCGTGCCCGCCGTTCATGCCGCAGGCGGGATACTTCACGCCGTCCCCCGCGGTGTTGCCCACCGCCGTCCCCCCGGTCTCCAGCACGAGCTCCAGCTCGCACCCCGGCCCGCCGCGGTAGCGGCCGTCCCCGCCGCTGTCCGGGCGCAGCTCGTGGCGGCGGAAGAACAGCGGGAAGCGCACCTCGGCCACCTCCACGCTGCCGAACTTGATGCCCCCGGCCGCCTGCCATTCGCCGCCGGCCGGCCAGCCGTCGCCGGCCGAAGAGGCGCCTCCGCCCGGACGGGCGTGGAACATGTGCCAGATGAACGGCCGGCCGTTGCGCGGATCGGCGCCCTGGATCGCGATGCGGAAGCGCCGCCCCCAACCCGCCATGACCCGCTCGGGGCAGGCGGGCGCCAGCGCCCGCAGGATCGCCTCCATGATCTCCTGCGCGCAGTGGTTGGTGGCCAGCGTCACCGGCGCCCCCTCCCGCGCCCAGACCACGGTGCCCTCCCTGGCGACGACCTCGAGCGGACGGAACGTGCCGTCGTTCTTCGGGGTGTCCGGGTCGATGAGGTAGGCCAGCGCCATCGCCACCGCGGAGCGCATGTTCGGGTAGGACGAGTTGACGAACCCGGTCACCTGCGGATGGGAGTCGCTCAAGTTCACGCGCAGATCGCTGCCGCGCTTGGTCACGCGGGCGCGGATGTGGACGTCGTGGAACCCGTGCCCGTCGTCGTCGAGATGGGCGACGCCCTCGTACTCCCCGTCCGGCCACTCGGCGATCACCGCGCGGGCCTGGCGCTCGGCGCCGTCGAGCACCGCCTCCACCGCGGCATGGGTGGTCCCGGAGCCGAGCTCGGCGATCAGCGCATCGAGCCGGCGTTCGCCGACCCGGGCCGATCCGATCATCGCCGCCACGTCGCCGCGGAAGTCCCGCGGATGGCGCACGTTGAGCACGATCATCTCGTAGACGTCCTCGCGCAGACGGCCCCGGTCGTAGAGCCGCAAGGGTGGGATGCGCAGGCCCTCCTGCCAGATCTCGGTCGCGAGCGGGTTGTAGGCGCCGTGGGTGGCCCCGCCGATGTCGCTCTGGTGCGAGCGGTTGATGGACCAGAACGCCAGCGTCCCGCCGTCGAAGACCGGCACGAAGGCGGTCAGATCGGGGAGGTGGTTGCCGCCCCGGTAGGGGTCGTTCAGCAGGAACACGTCGCCGGGGTGGACGTCCTCGCCGAAGTACTCGTACACCGCCTTCGCCGCCCACGGCAGGGCGCCGACGTGGATCGGGACGTGCTCGGCCTGGGCGACGAGGCGTCCGTCCGGGTAGCAGATGCCGGTGGAGAAGTCGCGGCTGGAGTTGAGGATCTGCGAGTACGAAGTACGCAGCATCGCCTCGCCCATCTCCTCGACGATGGCGCCCAGCCGGTGCTGCACCACCGAGACGGTGATCGGATCGACCATTCAACCCTCCCAGGAAAATCCGCCCGAGGCTTTGCGCAACGTGCGAACGATCATGGCGATGTGATCGACCATTCAACCCCCCAGGAAGATCTGCTTGACCGCGTCGCTGCCGAGCAGCTCCTCGGAGCGGCCCTCCAGCACGAGGCGCCCGCTCTCCAGGATGTAGCCGCGCCCGGCGAGCCCCAGCGCGGTCTGCACGTTCTGCTCGATGAACAGGATCGCCACCCCGGTCTCGTTGATCCGGCGCAGCACCTCGAAGGTATGCCGGGCGGCGGCCGGCGACAGGCCGAGCGACGGCTCATCCACCAGCAGCAGCCGCGGCCGGGCCATCAGCCCGCGCCCGAGGGCGAGCATCTGTTGCTCCCCGCCGCTCATCGAGTGGGCGAGCTGGTCCTCGCGCTCGGCGAGCCGCGGGAACAGCGCATAGACGCGCCGCAACGTCTCCTCCCGCTCGTCGCGCGCGGCCGGATTGTAGCCGCCGAGCCAGAGGTTCTGGCGCACGGTGAGGTAGGGGAAGACGCGCCGGCGCTCCATGACGTGCACGAGGCGGCGGCGCACGATCTCGTGCGGCGGGCGCCCGCCGATCGGCTCGCCCTCGAACTCGATGCGGCCCGCGCGCGGCGGACGCAGGCCGGAGATGGCGTTGAGCACCGTGCTCTTGCCGGCCCCGTTGGGGCCCAGCACGCTGACGATCTCGCCTTCCGCGACGTGCAGGGACACGCCCCAGATGACCTGGTAGTCGCCGTAGCAGACCTCCAGATCCCTGACCTCAAGCATGGAGAGCCCCGAGCCGGGGGTCGAGGCCGGCGCGGTCGGCGCGGATGGGCTCAGGCGCCCCCTCAGTGACTACCGCCCCCGGATGCAGGGCCATGACCGTGACCTCAAGCATAGGAGGCGCCGAGATAGGACTCGACGACGGCGCGGTCGGCGCGGATGGACTCCGGCGCCCCTTCCGCGATCTTCGCCCCGAGGTGCAGGGCCACCACCCGGTCCGCGAGCGACATCAGCACCTGCATGTTGTGCTCGATGAGGACGATGGTCATGCCTTCGCGCCGCAGCCGCTCGATGAGCGCGATGAGGCCGGGGATGGTGCGCTGGTCGACGCCGCCGGTCACCTCGTCGAGCAGCAGCAGGCGCGGCCGGGTGCCCATGGCCCGGGCGAGCTCCAGGCGCTTGCGCTGTCCGGTGCTCAGGCCGTGGGCGTGGACGCGCCGCTTGTCGAGCAGGCCGACGAAGTCGAGCGCCGCGAGCGCCGCATCGCGCGCGCGACGCAGGTTCGAATCGTGCTGCATGACGCCCACCATGACGTTCTCCTCGACCGTCATGTGGGCGAAGGGCTTGAGCTTCTGGAACGTGCGGGCGACGCCGAGGCGGTTGATCCGGTGGGGTCCGAGGCCCCGGATCGAGCGCCCCTCGAGCCGGACGTCCCCCTCGTCGGGGGTCTCGAAGCCGGTGATCAGCTCGAACAGCGTCGACTTGCCGGCCCCGTTCGGCCCGATGACCCCGAGGATCCCGCCGGCCTCGGCCCGGAACGAGATCGCGTCGTTGGCGACCAGGCCGCCGAAGCGCTTGGTCAGGTTCGTGACCTCAAGCATCGCCGGAGCGCACGAAGAGCCGGCGCAGCAGCGCGAGCAGCCCGCCCGGATAGAACACCGAGATCAGCAGGATCAGCGCACCGTAGATCATCAGGTCCTCGGCGCCGCCGGTCCCCCCGAACCATACCCGGGTCGCTTCCGAGAGCGGAAACAGCACCCCGGCCCCGATGATGGGGCCCCACAGGGTGCCGATGCCGCCGAGCATGGTCATGAGCACGACCAGGATGGAGAGCAGCAGCGGGAACACCGTCTCCGGGTCGATCACCAGCACGTACTGCGCGAACTGCGCGCCCGCCACCGCGGTGAACGCGGCCGAGATCATGATCGCCAGCAGCTTGTAGCGGGTGATGTCCACCCCGAGGCTGCGGGCGGCGTCCGGCTCGTCGCGGATGGCCCGGAAGTACAGCCCCGCCTTCGAGCGTTCGAGCCAGGCGACCACGAGGCAGGCGGCGGCGAGGAAGCCGAGCCCGATGTAGTAGTTCGGCAGCTTGCTGTCGTGGAACTGGAACGAGTACCAGGGGGAATCGCGGTGGATCGGGATCCACACCCCGGTGGCCCCGCCCACGAACTCCCAGTTGAGCATCAGGGTATGGCCGATCTCGCCGATGACCAGGGTGGCGATCGCGAAGTAGTGGCCGCGCAGGCGGAAGGTCGGCAGGCCGATGGCGAGGGCCACGAGCACCGAGATGCCGACGCCGGCGAGCATGCCGAGCCACGGGGAGACGTGGTAGTGCGCGTACAGGAAGCCGGCGCTGTAGGCGCCGATCCCGAAGTAGACCGCCTGGCCGAGGGAGATCTGGCCGCAGTAGCCGGCGAGCAGATTCCAGCCCTGCGCCATCAGCGCGTAGATGAACACCATCACCAGCACGTGGCGCTGGTAGGGCGCGTCGAAGACGTGCGGATAGGCGACGAGCGCGGCAGCGGCGAGCGCGAGCCACACCCACTGCTTCGCCGACAGCGGCGTGCGGACGGGCTCGGCGCGAGCGCGGTCGAGCGCCGCGTGCGGCTCGCCGGCAGGTGGCGCGTGCGGTGCGGACGCCATCAGAACCGCCCGAACAGCCCCTTGGGCCGGGCAACCACGATGGCGAGGTACATCGCGAAGATGATGGCGTACTTGTAGGCGGGGTCGAACAGCAACCCTCCCAGCGCCTCCACCAGGCCGATCAGCACCCCGGCGAACAGCGCCCCGACGATGCTGCCGAATCCGCCGAGCGCGACCGCCACGTAGGCGATGAGCGCGAAGAGGAGGCCCACCTCGGGGAAGATGTAGTAGTAGTTCGTGAGCATCACCCCCGCGACCGCCACGCAGGCCGCCCCGATCCCCCAGCCGAGCGCGTACATCCGGTCGGTGCGGATCCCCATGAGGCTCGCCGCCTCGCGATCCTGGGCGGTGGCCTGCAACGCCATGCCGGTCTCGGTGCGGTTGATGAAGAGGTACAGCACCCCGAACGCGAGCAGGCATCCGGCGCTCGCCACGAGCTGCGGCACCCCGATGAAGATCCCGGCCAGGTCCAGGCGGCCGGAGACGATGGGGTCGGGAATGGACCGGTAGTCCGGCGTCCACAGGAACTGGGCGAGGCTGCGCAGGAAGATCGCCAGCCCGAAGGTGGCGGTGATCTGCACCAGCATCGGGGCGTTCAGGATGTGGCGGATGACGCCGTAGTGGGTCGCCACCCCCAGCGCGAACAGGAACGTCACGCACAGCGGCGCGGACACCAGCGGGTCCAGCCCGAACGCCAGGTAGAGCCCGAACACCGAGTACATGCTGACCATCATGAACTCGCCGTGGGCGAAGTTGACGATCTCCATCAGCCCGAAGATGAGGCTCAGGCCCGCCGCCACCAGGGCATAGATGAACCCCATCAGCAGCCCGCTGACGATGGTCTGGATGACGATCTCGGTGGTCAAGGCTCCCTCCCCTGGCCGAGGTCCGGCGCCCCCGCGCTCCGCCCGCGGTGTCCGGTTGAAATCCAATCCGTCTTTCCCGCGACGAAGCGATCGGCCCGGTATTCATGCAGCGGTGTCCGGCCGAAACCCGATCCGCCTTCCCGGGCGGGTTGCCCCGAACCTGCCGAACGGCGCCGTCCGGCTGAAGCGGCCAGAGTCTAACCCGTCTTTCCGGGCGGGTTGCGAACCGGCGCCGGTCCCGGTCCGATGCCGGGCAATCCATACTCCCCTCCCCGCGGTGCGTGCGCTACCCTGTACCGAGGCGCCGCCGGCGCCCGCCCGAATCGACCATCCAAGGAGGAATCGAACCATGAGAATCATCCCCATTGTGCTTGGTGCTGCGCTCGCGCTCCATACGGGCGCCGCGCTCGCCGCGGACCCCGTGCGCGTCGGGGTGATCTATCCGCTGACGGGGCCGGTGGCCCAGCCGGGCAAGGACGTGCTGGCGGCGGTGAAGGTGGCCCAGGACGTCGTCAACAACAAGCACGACCTCGACCTGCCGCTCGCGGCCACCGAAGGGCTTCCCAATCTCGGGGGCGCGAAGATCGAGCTGGTGGTCGCCGATCACCAGGGCAAGCCCGAGATCGGCCGCGGCGAGGCGGAGCGCCTGATCACCAGCGAGAAGGTGGCGGCCATCCTGGGGGCCTACCACAGCAGCGTGAGCGCGGCGGCCAGCAACGTGACCGAGCGCATGCAGGTCCCCTACCTCACCGGCGAGTCGTCGTCGCCGAAGCTCCACACCCGCGGCTTCGAGTGGTTCTTCCGCACCGGCCCGCACGACGGCCACTACACCCGCACGATGTTCGACTTCATCCGCGACTTCGAGAAGGAGAAGGGCGTGAAGCTCGCGACCGCGGCGATCATCCACGAGGACACCCAGTTCGGCGTGGACAGCGCGCGGGTGCAGGTGGAGCTTGCGAAGGAGGCCGGCATCGAGGTGCTGGAGAAGATCGCCTACCGCGCCAAGACGACCTCCCTCACCTCCGAGGTCCAGCGGCTCAAGGCGGCCGATGCGGACATCCTGTTCCCCACCTCCTACACCGCCGACGCGCTGCTGCTGATGCGCACGATGAAGGAGCTCGACTACGCCCCGCGCATCATCATCGCGCAGAACGCCGGCTTCAACGATGCGACGTTCCTCGCGACCATCGGGGCCGATGCCGAGGGCATCGTCTCGCGCTCGCCGTTCTCGATGGACATGGCCGCGAAGATCCCGCTGATCGCGCAGCTCAACGAGCTCTACAAGAAGCACAACGACGGCCGCGACATCTTCGACCCGCCGATCCGCTCGTTCGTCGGAGCGCTGGTCCTCTTCGAGGCGATCGACCGGGCCGGGTCCACCGACCCCGGGAAGATCCGCGACGCGCTGCGGGCGACCAGCTTCCCGGCCGGCGCCATCCCGATGCCGTGGCAGGACATCTCCTTCGGTCCGGACGGACAGAACAACGGCGTGAGCACCGCGCTCATCCAGGTCCAGGACGGGACGTACTACTCGATCTACCCGTTCGAGGTGGCGGCCCGGGAGGTGACCTACCCGTTCAAGCCCTGGTCCGAGCGCTGAGCGGCGGACCCTTCGTCACCGGCGGCGCGGGGCGGGAGTGCCCGCGCCGCCCTTCCACCCGCTGAGCCGAGGGTTCGACGAAGGCGGAATCTCGAGCGTATCTTGGCACGGTGCAATGCTACCGGCGGCGATTGGGAGCGATCGGAGCATCGAGGCACCGTCACGATTGCAACGCCCCCGCGGAAGACGGCAACCGAGGAGTCGAACCATGAACGATCCCGCCATGAACAATCCGGTCATCGCGGCCTATGGCCGCTCTCCGTTCACCTTCGCGCACAAGGGTGCGCTCACGAAGCTCCGCCCCGACGACCTCGCCGCGCAAGTGGTGCGCGGGGTCGTCGAACGCGCCGGGCTCGACCCCGAAGACGTCGAGGACCTCATCGTGGGATGTGCGTTCCCCGAAGGCGAGCAGGGGTTCAACGTCGCGCGCCTCGTGGGGCTGCTGACCGGCTCGCTGCCGATCTCGGTGGCGGGGGCGACGGTCAACCGCTTCTGCGGCTCCTCGATGCAGTCGGTGCACATGGCCTCGGGGGCGGTGCGGATGAACGCGGGGGACGCCTTCGTGTGCGCCGGGGTCGAGTCCATGACGCGGGTGCCGATGGGCGGATACAACCCGCTGCCGAACCCTTCCCTGCACGAATCCTTTCCGGCCGCGTACATGAGCATGGGCCAGACCGCGGAGAACGTGGCGGAGCGCTACCGGATCAGCCGCGAGGAGCAGGAGGCGTTCGCGCTCGAAAGCCAGCGCCGCGCCGCGGCGGCCCGCGCCGAGGGCCGCCTCGACGCCGAGATCGTGCCGGTCGAGGTCCCGGAGGGCCTCGCGGCCGGCGGTGCGCGCATCGACCGCGACGGCTGCATCCGCGAGGAGACGAGCCTCGAAGGGCTGGCCGGCCTGAAGCCGGCGTTCCTCGAGGACGGGACGGTCACCGCGGGCACCTCGTCCCCCCTCACCGACGGGGCGGCGGCGGTGGTCGTATGCAGCGAGGCGTACGCGGCGGAGCACGGGCTTTCGCCGCTCGCCCGCGTGAGGAGCGTCGCGGTGGCGGGTTGCGCACCCGAGATCATGGGGATCGGACCGGTCGGCGCGTCGCGCAAGGCGCTGGAACGGGCCGGGGTCGATGCGGCCGACGTGGACGTGGTGGAGCTCAACGAGGCGTTCGCGTCGCAGGCGATCGCCTGCATGAGAGACCTGGGTCTTGCGCACGAGAAGGTGAACCTCGACGGGGGCGCGATCGCGCTCGGGCATCCGCTCGGGGCGACCGGTGCGCGGATCACCGGCAAGGCGGCGGCGCTGCTCAAGCGCGAGGGCGGGCGCTATGCCCTGGCGACCCAGTGCATCGGCGGCGGGCAGGGGATCGCAACGGTGCTGGAGGCGATGGAATGAGCAACGCGATCGAACGGGTCGCGGTGATCGGCTCCGGCGTGATGGGCGGCGGGATCGCGGCCCACCTCGCCAACGCGGGGGCGGGCGTGCTCCTGCTGGACGTCGCCGCGAAGGACGGATCGGATCGGTCCGCCATCGCCCGCGCCGCGGTCGATCGGCTCGCGAAGTCGCGCCCTCCCGCCTTCATGCACCGGCGCGCGGCCCGCCGCATCGACGCCGGCAACCTCGACGACGACCTGCCGCGGGTGGCGGAAGCGGACTGGATCGTCGAGGCGGTGGTGGAGCGCCTGGACGTGAAGCGCGACCTCTACGCGCGGCTCGACGCGGTCCGCCGCCCCGGCGCCATCGTCTCCTCGAACACCTCCACCATCCCGCTCGCCCGGCTCGTGGAAGGCGCTTCGGAGGGACTGCGGCGGGACTTCGCCATCACCCATTTCTTCAATCCGCCCCGCTACATGCGGCTGCTGGAGATCGTGCGCGGCCCCGAGACCCGGCCGGATCTCGTGGAGCGGCTTCGCGGGTTCGCCGACCGGCGCCTCGGCAAGGGGGTGGTGGAGTGCAAGGACACGCCGGGGTTCATCGCCAACCGCATCGGGGTGTTCTGGCTGCAGTGCGCGCTCATCGAGGCGATCGCGGCGGGGCTCGGGGTCGAGCAGGCGGATGCGGCGCTGGGGCCGGCCGCGGGGATCCCGAAGACCGGGGTGTTCGGGCTCCTCGACCTCATCGGCCTCGACCTGATGCCCCACGTCGCCGGGAGCATGGACGCCCTGCTGCCGCCGGACGACGCCCTGCGCCGCTACATGGAGGTGCCCGAGGTGCTGCGGCGCATGGTCGCCGGCGGCTACACCGGCCGCAAGGGCAAGGGCGGGTTCTACCGGCTGCGGCGCGAGGGCGGGGAGCGGATCAAGGAGTCGGTCGATCTGGCCACCGGCGAGTACCACCGCTCGGAGCGCGTCCGCCTCGCCTGCGTCGATGCCGCGAAGACCGGGGGATTGCGCGCCCTGGTCGAGCACGACAGCGAAGAGGGGCGCTATGCGTGGCGGGTGCTCTCCTCGGTGCTCGCGTACACGGCCGCACTGGTGCCCGGGATCTCGGACGACGCCGCCGACGTCGACGCCGCGATGCGGCTCGGCTACAACTGGCAGGCAGGCCCCTTCGAGATGGCGGACCGGCTCGGCGCCGGCCGGCTCGCGGATCGGCTCCGCGCCGAGGGCCGGCCGGTGCCCCCGATGCTGGAGGCGGCGCGCGAGGGCGGCTTCTACCGCGAGACCGGCGGGCGCGTCGAGCGGCTCGGCGCCGCCGGCGGCTATGCGCCCCTCGTGCGGCCGAGCGGAACGCAGCGTCTCGCCGACGTGAAGCGCGGTCGTGCGCGGGTGATCGGAAACGACTCCGCGAGCCTGTGGGACGCCGGCCGGGACGTCGCCTGCCTCGAATTCCACACCCGGATGAACACCCTGGACCAGGGGAGCCTGACGCTCATCGGGCAGGCACTCGAGCTCGTGCCGGACCGTTTCGCGGGGCTCGTCATCCACAACGACGGGGAGCACTTCTCCGCCGGGGCCAATCTCGGCGAAGCCCTGTTCGCGATCGGCGCGGGGGCGTGGGATCGGCTCGCGGGGGCCTCCGCGCTCGGCCAGCGGACCTTCAAGGCCATGAAGTATGCCCCCTTTCCGGTGGTCGGCGCACCGGCCGGCATGGCGCTGGGCGGGGGCTGCGAGGTCCTGCTGCACTGCGACGCCATCGTCGCCCACGCGGAGACCTACGCCGGGCTCGTGGAGGCCGGCGTCGGCCTGATCCCCGCCTGGGGCGGCTGCAAGGAACTGCTCGCGCGGTACGCCCGCCAGGGGCCGAGAGGGCCGATGCCGCCGGTGAGCCGCGCGTTCGAGACGGTGAGCCTCGCCAAGGTCTCGCAATCCGCCCACGAGGCGCGGGACATGGGGATCCTCCGGCGCGAGGACACCATCGTCATGAACCGGGATCGGGTCCTCGCCGGGGCCGTCGACAAGGTCCACGCCCTGCACTCGGGCTACGCCCCCCCCGAGCCGCCGGTGTTCAGGCTGCCCGGCCGCTCCGGGCAGGCGGCGCTGGCGCTCGCGATCGGGGAGTTCGCGAGGACCGGCAAGGCGACACCGCACGACGTGGTGGTCGCCACCGCCCTCGCCCGGGTGCTGAGCGGAGGGAACGCCGATCCGATCGACGAGGTCGGGGAAGACGCGGTGCTCACGCTGGAGCGCGAGACCCTGCTGTCCCTGGTGCGGACCCCCGAGACCCAGGCCCGTATCGAGCACATGCTCAAGACCGGACGGCCGTTGCGCAATTGAGCGCGGTCGGGGGTGGTGGAGGGCGTCCCGCGCCACCGTGACGGGAGCGGGGCGGTGAGACGAAACGAAACGAGGGTCCGGCGTCATCGTGACGGACACGGTTCGTTCGGAGAGGAAGGGAGCCTCCCGGCTGGCGTGACAGGATGAAGATGGAACCCCGGCGTCCTCCTCATGCGCACGGCGCGGAGGAGCGGATCGGAGCTTCGACGCCATCGTAGCGGACGGGGTCTGCGGGAGGCGGCCGCATGGTGCGGCACCGGACACGCGGAGGAGAGGCCGATGGAAAGAATCTGGCTCGACAGCTACACCGAGGGGGCGCCGCACGACGTCGACCCCGACGCCTACCCGTCTCTCGCCGCCCTCGTCGACGAGGCGATCGCGCGCTTTGGCGACCGCCCGGCCTTCGAGAGCATGGGCGCGCGCATCACCTTCGCCGAGCTGGATCGGCTCGCGAAGGACTTCGCGGGGTTCCTCAACGCCACTGCGGGGCTCGCCGCGGGCGACCGCATCGCCCTGATGATGCCGAACGTCCTCCAGTACCCGGTCGCGCTCGTCGGCGCGCTGCGCGCCGGCTTGGTCGTCGTCAACACCAATCCCCTGTACACCGCGCGCGAGCTGCGCCACCAGCTCGCCGACTCCGGCGCCCGCGCGATCGTGGTGCTGGAGAACTTCGGGCACGTGCTGGAGGAGTGTATCGGCGACACCGAGGTGGAGCACGTGGTGGTGACCGGGCTCGGGGACATGCTCGGCTTTCCCAAGTCGGCGCTCGCCAACTTCGTGGTGCGGCACGTGAAGAAGCTCGTGCCCCGGTTCCGGATCGACGGCGCGGTCCGCTGGGGGGACGCGCTCGCCAAGGGACGCGCCGCCGTAGCGGACCGTGGCGCGGCGGCCGGCAAGGTGGAGCCGAGCGGCGACGATCTCGCCTTTCTCCAGTACACGGGAGGCACCACCGGGCTCTCGAAGGGGGCGATGCTGACCCACCGGAACATGGTCGCCAACATCCTCCAGACGGACGGCTTCCTGCGGCCCTTTGCCCGTGAGGGGGAGGAGGTGATCGTCACCGCGCTGCCGCTCTACCACATCTTCGCGCTGACCGTGAATTGCCTGACCTACATGCGGTTCGGCGCCATGGGCCTGCTGATCGCCAACCCGCGGGACATGCCGGGGTTCGTCAAGACCCTCAAGGGGGTGCGGTTCACCGCGATCACCGGGGTGAACACCCTGTTCAACGGGCTCATGAACACCGGCGGCTTCGCCGAGCTCGACTTCTCGTCGTTGCGCATCTCGGTCGGCGGCGGCATGGCGGTGCAGAGCGCGGTGGCCGAGCGGTGGAAGCGGATGACCGGGGCCGCGCTCCTCGAAGGCTACGGACTGACGGAGACCTCGCCCGCGGCCTGCATGAATCCGATGCACCTCGCCGACTACACGGGAATGGTCGGGGTGCCGATGCCGGGCACCGAATGCCGGGTGATCGACGAAGCGGGGAACGCGCTGCCCACCGATACGCCGGGAGAGCTCTGCGTTCGCGGCCCGCAGGTCATGAAGGGGTATTGGAACCGGCCCGAGGAGACCGCCGCGGTGATCGACGAGGAGGGGTGGCTGCGCACCGGCGACGTCGCGCAGATGGACGCGAGGGGCTTCTTCCGCATCGTCGATCGGAAGAAGGACATGATCCTGGTGTCGGGGTTCAACGTGTATCCGAACGAGGTCGAAGAGGTCGTCTCGCAGCATCCCGAGGTCCTGGAGGTCGGCGCGATCGGCGTCGCCGACGAACATAGCGGAGAGGCGGTCAAGATCGTCGTCGTGAAGCGTTCTCCGGGGCTGACGGAGGAGTCGTTACGGGCGTACTGCGAGGAGCACCTCACCGGCTACAAGCGTCCCCGGCACGTCGAGTTCGCGCACGAGCTCCCCAAGACCAACGTCGGCAAGATCCTGCGCCGCGAGCTGCGCGAGCAGTTCGGACGCCCCGGCCCGGCCGGCGCATGAGCCGATCCGGTGCAACCGCGATCCGGCCGGGGCTCCCGGAAGCTGCGCGTCCCGGAGGGACGCGGGCGTCCCGCCCGTAGCGGACCGAGGGTCCGGGACCAAAGGTCCGGGGCCGACGGCCCGTGACCACGGCTGATTCGGACGTTGCACGCGACGCAGTCTCCAACCCCGGCCGTCCGCGTCGAAGGCGCGGCGGGGCAGGACGGGCGGTTCCGGATTGCGCTCGTCTCCGACACCCACGGGCATCTCGATCCCCGGATCGTGAAGGTCGTCGAGCGATGCCGCCTCGCCGTCCACGCCGGCGACATCGGCAGCGGCGCGGTGCTGGACGTCCTCGCGCGATCGGATCGGCAGGTGACCGCGGTGCGCGGCAACAACGACGTGGCCTCCAAGTGGGACCCGGACGAGCACCGGCGGCTGGAGCAACTTCCGTGGGAGGCCGAACTCCCGCTCCCGGGCGGCCGGCTGGTGGTGACCCACGGGCACCAGGTCGTGCAGGATGCGCGCCGGCACGGATGGCTGCGCAAGCGCTATCCGGACGCCCGCGTGGTGGTCTACGGGCATACCCATCGGCGGTGCATCGATCGCAGCGCGCGCCCGTGGATCGTCAACCCCGGTGCGGCGGGCCGGAACCGGACCTTCGGCGGGCCTTCGCTCATCGTGATCGACGTTGACGCCGGCGCCGGCCGCTGGCGCCTGCGCACCGTGCACTTCGAACGCCTCCCGCCGCGCCGCCGGTAGCCCGGCTTCCACACCTCACATCCGATTTCGCCGAATTCCAGTCGCGGCGAGCCGGCCGGCGCTACCGCATCGCGCTCGAATCCTGCAAGAAGCGGGCTCTGCGTCCATTCCGCGCTTCCCGGCTTTCCTCCAGTGTATGCCCCCCAATCCGCCTTGGGGCAACGTCATGGTCGTGGTACCGTCCGTTCGAGATGTCCGGAGGACGCCGCTCCACCTTCTCCCGGAGCGTGGCCGTCCGCCCACCCGCGATGTTCGAGTCGTCCGCGAAACGCCGCCTCGCCACCACGAAGGGAACGCCGATGCGCCAGTCCGTCCACCCTCCCCCCATGCGCCGGTCCGTCCACCCCCCGGCCGGGCCTGAGATCCGTTATCCGAGCTCGGACGGCAAGCCCATGGCCGAGAACGACGCCCAGCGCACCGCCATCCTCTACGGTGTCGGCGCGCTACAGGTCCACTTCGCCGGGCGCGAGGACGTGTACGTGTCCGGGGACCTGCTCATGTACTACGAGGAAGGCAACCCGCGGGCCTCGGTGGCGCCGGACGTGTTCGTGGTGTTCGGGGTGGAGGACCGGATGCGGATGAGCTACAAGGTGTGGGAGGAGGGGAAGGGGCCGGACTTCGTGCTGGAGGTGGCGTCGCCGGGGACGTGGCGGGAGGACGTGGGCCCGAAGCGCCGTCTGTATGCGCGGCTGGGGGTGAGGGAGTACTGGCTGTACGACCCGTTGGGAGGGCTTCTGAGGCCGGAGCTGCAGGGGTATCGGCTGGTGGGGGGAGGGTACAAGGCGCGCGAGGCGGTGCGGTCGGTGGACGGGGCGCTGGCGCTGTACAGCGAGACGCTGGGTCTCGAGCTGCGGGCAAGGGATGGTGAGATGCGATTCCGCGACCCCTCGGCGGGACGGGTGCTGCTCAGCTACGAGGAGGTATGCGCTGCCCGCCAGGCCGCCGACGCCCGGGCCGATCGGGAAGCCGCCGCCCGCCAGGCCGCCGAGGCGCGGATTGCGGAGCTGGAGGCGCTCCTCGGAGAGAAGCGCCGCTGAACGATCGTCACGGATTCGTCACCGTCCCTCCCCAGGCAACGGCTTGGTGGACCGCGCTCCGGCGTCCACACCGTTTCCGCTCAGGCTGGCAAGGCTTCCGGTGGCGTGAGCCGGCAGCCCGCCTCGTCCCATACCAGCACCGTGCCCCGGTCGTACCAGTCGCCGAGCACGATGCGGGTGGACGGGCCTGTGTCGAGATCGAGCGCATGGACGGCGGGGCGGTGCGTGTGTCCGTGGATCATCCGCGTCGCGCCGTGTTCCGAGAGCACCCGCACCACCTCTTCATGGGTGACGTCCATGATGTCCTCGGGCTTGAGCCGGGTGCGGGAGCGCGAAGTGGTGCGTATTCCGGCCGCTTCGCGTGCCCGTTCCTCCATCGGACGGGCGAGGAAGGCCCGCTGGCTCGCGGGATCGCGCGCGTAGCGCCGGAACGCCTGGTACTCGACGTCGCGGGTGCACAGCGTGTCTCCGTGCAGGAGCACCGCCCGTTCGCCCATGGCCTCGATGACGAGCGGCTCGCCGGCAAGCCGGCAACCGGTCCGTTCGGCGAAGGCGTCACCCAGCAGGAAGTCGTGGTTGCCGCGGATCAGATCGACGGGGACGCCGGCCGCGACGGTCTCGGCGAGCGCGGCCTCGACCTCCGGGTGCGGCTCACGCGCGTCGTCGTCGCCGAGCCACAGGTCGAACACGTCGCCGAGGAGGTAGAGCCGATCCGCCCGCCGCACCGGACCGGAGAGAAAATCCAGGAAGGCGGCGACCGCGCCGGGACGGCCGGCGGCGAGATGCACGTCGCTCGCGAACAGAAACATCACGCGGGGGCGGAGCGCGGCATGGCAAGGGCAGACGATACGCGTGCAGGATCGGACATCGGCCGGGTGGCGGGATCCGGGGTGCGCCATGATAATCGCGGGCACCACGGGAGGCGAGCACAGGTTTGCAACGGCGGTGCCTGAGCCGCCGGGCCGGTTCGGCGGCCCCGCCCCTGACCGGCTCCGGAACCGCTGCTGCTGCGCCCGATCCCATCCCCCATCACCGGTCGACACCTTCCCCATCGAGCGCCTGCATGTTCTTCGACCACCGGCTCTGGCAGTTCACGCGCGGCGTGCGCCTTCGCATCGCGGCCACGGTGGCGATGGGGGTGTTCGCCTCCCTGGTCGGCATCGGGCGGCTCGCATTGCTCGGCTGGCTGCTGGCGCGGGTCTTCGCCGGAGATGCCTTCTCCGAGCTGGTGGTGCCCTTCGCGCTGGTGGCGGCGGTCATGGTGCTGCGCGGGTGGATCGAACATACCCGAACCATGTTCGCGCACCGTACCGCGGCGCGGGTGCAGCTCGCGCTGCGCCAGCGGCTCTACGCCAAGGTGGTGGCCCTCGGCCCCGCCCACTTCGGGCTGGAGCGCACCGGCGCGGTGCTGCTCTCGATGATCGACGGGGTCGAGCAGCTCGAGACCTGGTTCGGCGAATACCTCCCGCAGCTCCTGGTGGCGACCATCACCCCCCTCGTGGTCTTCGCGTGGCTCGCGTTCTTCGACTTCCCGGTCGCCGCGCTGATGTTCGGATTCGCGATGTTCACCCTGTTCGCGCCGTGGCTCTTCCAGCGCTGGGACGCCCGCAGCAGCGCGCGCCGGTCGAAGGCGTACCGCGGATTCGCGGCCGAGTTCCTCGACGCGGTGCAGGGGCTCGCCACCCTCAAGGCGTTCGGGCAGAGCACCGCGCGCGGCCGGCTGCTGGCGCAACGCGCGCACGAGGTGTTCCGGAGCACGATGTGGGTGCTCGCCACCAACGCCCTGACCCGCGGCCTCACCGACACCGGCATCGCGGTGGGGAGCGCGGCGGTGCTCGGGTACGGGGCATGGCGGGTCACCCAGGGCGAGATGGGCCTCGACGTGCTGCTCGTGGTCCTGATGATGGGCATCGAGGTGTTCCGCCCCCAGCGCGATCTGCGCGCGCTGCTGCACACCGGCATGTTGGGACCGGCGGCCGCGGACGACGTCTTCGCGGTGCTCGATGCCCGTCCGAAGGTCGAGCCCCCGGCCGCGCCGGTCGCGCTCGACGGCCCGCTCGCGCCGACGGTGGCGTTCGAGAACGTGTCCTTCGCCTACCCCGGCGGGCGCCGCGCCGCGCATCGGGGGCTCTCGTTCCGCGTCGGCGCCGGCGAGCGGGTGGGGTTCGTGGGGGAGAGCGGGGCCGGGAAGTCCACCATCGTGCGGCTGCTGCTGCGCTTCTACGATCCCGGCGAAGGCGTGGTGCGCATCGGCGGGCACGATCTGCGCCGGCTTCGCCCCGAGGACGTCTACCGCGGCGTCGCGGTGGTGAACCAGGACACGTACCTCTTCCACGGCACGGTCGAAGACAACCTGCGCTTCGGCAAGCCCGATGCGGACGCCGGGGAGATCGAGGCGGCGGCGCGGGCCGCGAACGCCCACGAGTTCATCTCCCGGTTGCCGCAGGGCTACGCCACGGTGGTGGGCGAGCGGGGCATCAAGCTCTCCGGAGGGCAGCGCCAGCGCATCGCGATCGCCCGCGCGCTGCTGCGCGACGCGCCGATCCTGATCCTCGACGAGGCCCTGTCCGCGGTGGACGCGGAGAACGAGGCGGTGATCCAGCAGGCACTGGACCGGCTGATGCAGGGGCGCACCACCCTCATCTTCGCGCACCGGCTCTCCAGCGTGATCGGGGCGGAACGCATCCTGGTGCTCGACCACGGATCGGTCGTGGAGACCGGCGACCACGCCTCGTTGATGCGCGCGGGCGGCGCCTACTTCCGGCTGATGGGCGCGCAGGCCGAGGAGAAGGGGGTGAGCGCACGGTCCGAACAGGATGGGGAGGGCGCACGGCCCGGTACGCTGCCCGGCGTGCCGGCGTCCGTGGGCCATGCGGGCAACGTAGAGGAAGGGGAGGACGCACGCTCCGGCACGGGGCCCGGCGTGCCGGCGTCCGCGGGCCATGCAGGCAACGCAGAGGAAGGGCAGGACGCGCGCTTCGGCACGCCGCCCGGCGCACCGGCGCCTGCGGGCATCGCCGGCAACGGAGAGGACGGGCCGCGGCGCCGCGAGATCCCCCTCGAAGACCTGCACGCGGACGATGCCGCCGCCCAGCATGAGCCCACCGACGCCATCCTCCGCGCGCAGGGCCTGAGCTGGGCGGGCGCGTTCCGCGAGCTCCTGCGCCACGTGGTCCCGTGGAAGGCGAGGCTCTCGCTGGTCCTGGTGTTCGGGATCGTGCGGGTGGTGGCGCTGATCGGGGTGGGGGTGGTGAGCGCGCTGGCGGTGGCCGCGGTCAAGCACGGGGAGCCGTATACGCAGCATCTGGTCGTCCTCGCGGTGATCGCGCCGCTGGCGGGGGTGCTGCACTGGCTGGAATCGTGGTTCGCGCACGACATGGCGTTCCGCATGCTGGCGGAGATGCGCATCGCGCTCTACGAGAAGCTCGACCGGCTCGCGCCGGCGTACCTGGTGCGCCGGCGCACCGGCGATCTGGTGGCGATGGCCACGCACGACGTGGAGCTGGTGGAGTACTTCTTCGCCCACACCGTGGCCCCCTTCTTCGTGGCGGTGCTGGTTCCGGCGGTGGTCATCGGGACGCTCGGGTGGTTCGGCTGGCCGATGGCGGCGGCCCTGCTGCCCTTCCTCGCGGTGGTGGCGCTGAGCCCCTTCCTCGCCCGGCACCGCATCGACGCGCTGGGCTCGCGGGCGCGCGAGGCGCTCGGGGATCTGAACGCGCACGCGGTGGATACCATCCAGGGGCTCGGGGAGATCATCGCGTTCCAGCGCACGGGGGCCCGGGGCGCGGAGTTCACCGCCCGCA
Organism: Gammaproteobacteria bacterium; assembly: GCA_965204915.1. Taxonomy (GTDB): domain Bacteria; phylum Pseudomonadota; class Gammaproteobacteria; order HK1; family HK1; genus HK1. The sequence continues at coordinate 4,506,478 of OZ242023.1, forward strand.
TCGAACGCCACGTCGGGCTGCGGCTGCCCTTCTTCTCCGACCTGACCAGGCAGACCGCGATCCTGGAGGCGGCGACCGGGCTCGGGGGGCTGGTGGTGGTGGTGACCGGCGCGCGGCTGACCGCGAGCGGGGCGCTGGACCCGGCGATCCTGCCGATGCTCACCCTGCTCGCGATGTCGGCGTTCCTGCCGGTGTCGGAGATCGCGCACATCGGGCGACAGCTCGCCGACACCCTCGGCGCCACGCGCCGGCTCTACGCGGTGCACAACGAGGCGGAGGCGGTGCGGGACGGGCCCGGGGTGGATGCCTTGCCGAGGTTGGGGGCGGAGTCGGAGTACGGGCCGGAGTCGGGGTCGGGGCCGGTGGGCGACGGGGCGCGGCTCGGGCTTCGGAGGAGCGTGTCTCCGGACTCCGGCAGGGTCGGACATGGCGGGGCGCCATCCGGCCCGCGAGGCGGCCTGGGCAGCGGCCTTTCCGCGCGGCCCGGCGGGGTCGAAATCGAGGTGCAGGGGGTCACGTTCTCGTATTTCAGGAACCGCCGGCTCGCTCTGGACGGAGCCACGTTCATCGTGCCGGCGGGTCGGACGGTGGCGCTGGTCGGCCCCTCGGGAGCGGGCAAGACCACCACCGCCCACCTGCTGATGCGCTTCTGGGACCCGGATTCGGGCGTCATCCGGCTCGATGGATTCGATCTGCGGGAGTACCGGCTCGACGACCTGCGCGAGCGGGTCGCGCTGGTGACCCAGGACACCTACCTGTTCAACGAGACGCTACGCACCAACATCCTCCTCGCGAAGCCGGAGGCGACCGGGACGGAGCTCGATGCCGCGGTGCGACGCGCCTCATTGACCGCGTTCGTCGAAGCGCTCCCCGAGGGCCTCGACACCCGGGTCGGCGAGCGCGGGGTACGGCTCTCGGGCGGGCAGCGCCAGCGCGTCGCCATCGCCCGCGCGTTCCTGAAGGATGCGCCGGTGCTCATTCTCGACGAGGCGACCTCGCATCTGGACGCGGTGAACGAGCAGGCGGTGCGCCACGCGCTGGAGGCGCTGATGAGCGAGCGCACCACCATCGTGATCGCGCATCGGCTGTCCACGGTGCGCAACGCCGACCGCATCGTGGTGCTCGACGAGGGACGCACCGGGGAGATCGGGAGCCACGACGATCTCGTTGCGCGCGGGGGGCTGTACAGCCGGCTCGTGGGGCGCCAGATGGGAGCCGCGGCGGGACGGTAGTCTCTTGCCCGTGAAATCTGCGACAAGACGTCGAAGATTTTTCCGCAGGGGCACGGGAGCCTGGAGCAGCACCCCAGCCAAGCCCGCGTCTTCGAGCTCGGTATCGATCTGTTGTGCGGGCGCCGGGTGAGAGCCTTGGAGCCGGGCGCGGTGACGGCGGCCTGTGTCTACACCGGCCGCGAACGGACCTTGACCTGCAAGACGCTGGTTCCGGTCACCTCGCGCGAGCCGGAGGAGCGGTGGTGGGGCTGGTCCTCGCTGCACGGCAGGCAGCCTTCGTCCGGCGCTTCGCTCAACGAAGGCGCAGGGTCGCGAGCGCCGCGCGCATTGCCGGCATGGTGCGCGATGCGAAACGTTCCCGGTCCTGGAGCCTGATCAACACGACGGTGTCGCCCGAACCGCCGGCGTATACCTCGCCGATCGTCGGGTCGCCTGCCTCCGTCGCCTGCCAGCGGGCATGCCTGAAACGGAGGTTTCCCGCCGCCACTTCACCGGTCTCGACGACTCGGAAGTTCGAGCGGGAGCGGGCCAGCTCGTCGAGCAGGCCGCGGAGCCGGAACTCGTCCGCGTCGTCGTCTCCGGATCGACCGTCCTCCGACGCGCGGCGGATCACCACCTGCAGGGTCGCGGCCGAGCGCAAGTCCCCATGGAGCCGGTGGAAGCCGTAGCTCGCCCGGGCCGGTGCGGTGTTGCGGTCGAGCAGCAGGAAGCCGGGCGGGAGCGCGATGGTGAAGGGGCCGAAGTTCCTCGACCGTTCCAGCCGATCCGGCGGGCCGGCATCGTGGGTGCCGAGTGCGTCGCACCGTCCCCGGTTGCGCGTCGCGCGTCTGAAAATCTCCAGCCGGTCGATGGACTCGCCGCGCGCGACGTGCCGGGCGAGCTCCTCGAGGGCCGCCTCGCTGCCTTCCATCCTGAGCTGGGCGACGGCGCATACGCACCAGGCATGGCCCTGGAGACGGTCATGTCCTCGCGCCCTGCTCTGGCGCACGCAACCGTTCAGGTACTGGCCGAGGAACTGCTCCACTGTCCGGCTGTCGGCATGGACCGGGCTGGCGGCGCCGAACGCCGTCCACAGAAAAGCAGCGACGAGGGCGGCGGCAAGCAGGGAGCCCCAACGGTCGCGAGCCCTTCCGCCCAAGCGGACAAGGCATTGGTGTCGAGGATCATGCGGCGTCATCGGGTGCAAGCGTTTCGAATTCTTCCTCGATCACGCCCAGTACGCGACGGTTCCCGCCCGCGAGATCGGACAACGCGCCGAAGCCGGCCATCCAGGGAGCTTCGCGAGAGGAATCTTCGCCGGCACGGCGCCGGAGTTTCTCTTCCAGTGCTTCGGTGAAAAGCTGCTTCAGGGTCATGCCGCGACTGGTGGCAAGGATCCCGGCTTACCGATAAGCGGGCTCGGGAAGCTCGATGATCGTTTTCATCATGGACGAAGTTTCGCCCGGCATGATCTCGATGGCAACCGGGGCGGATGCGCTTGCGTCCTCGGCGGTATCCATCCGGCCCCGGTGCCGTTCGCGTCGAAGCATTCACGCCTGCGGCCGGGAGCCGGTAGCCCGGGGGCGGTCCGGCTTGGCCTCGCACCCGTCGCGCAGCATGGCGGCGAGCGCCTCCGGTCGATGAAGTCGCGCCGTCCCCGATGCCGGCTCCCGAGGCGTTCTCCCCGGTGGTCGATTTCTCGCACCAAGAGCGTGGATTTCTCGCATCGAGGACGTGGATTCTTCGCACTAACCCATCTTTACCACTATGAGCTGCGATCGAGCAGGAATTCGTCCCGATTTCGCCGATTTTCGCGTGTAACTGATTGATGTGTCGTCGGAGAAGGCCGATGTAGTGCCATAAAATGAATTCGTCCTGTTGCACCACACACCGCCCACCGCTACCCTGCGTCCATGTTCATCCGACGCACCTCCACCCGCCGCAGCGGCGAGCACTACTTCACCTTCCGCCTCGTGCGCTCCGAGCGCTCCGGCTCGAAGGTGCGACAACGCACCCTGCTCAACCTGGGACGACACTTCGACGTCGCACCATGCGATTGGCCGTCGCTGTGCCGGCGCATCGACGAGCTCCTCGCCGGTCAACTGCCCTTGCCCCCCGATTGTCCCCCGGCGCTCGAATCACACGCCCAGCGCATCACCGCCACGCTGCTCGCCAGGGAACGCATCGGCGCCGCCTCCTCGCCGACAGGCCAGCGCCACGACTTCCAACACGTCGACGTCGACTCCCTGGAGCTGCTTCGCCCCCGCTCGGTCGGTGTGGAGCATGTCGGGCTGTGGGCCATGAACCAGCTCGCACTGCCTGCCGTGCTCGAACACTTGGGCATCGGTGCGTCGCTACGCGCCGCCGCCCTCGGCTCGGTCATCGCGCGCATGGCCCGGCCCGGCTCCGAGCGCGCCACCCGGCGCTGGCTGCGCGAACGCAGCGCCCTGGGCGAGCTCCTGGGCGTGGACTTCGCAACGATGGGGCCGATGCGCCTGTACCGCGCCTCCGATGCGCTGATGGCCCACCGCGAGGCCATCGAACGCCATCTCTTCGACCGCGCGATGCACCTGTTCGACCTGCACCCGACGGTCACCCTCTACGACCTGACCAATACCTGCTTCGAGGGCGAGGCGGGTCTGCAACCGAAAGCTCGGCGCGGACACTCCAAGGACAAACGCACCGACCGCCCGCTCCTGACCCTGGGACTGGTGCTCGACGCCAGCGGCTTCGTACGCCGCTCGCAGGTCTTCGCCGGCAACGTGCGCGAGCCCCACACGCTGGCCCAGATGCTCGATGCCCTCCACGCCCCGCGCAGCGCCCTGGTGGTGATGGACCGCGGCATCGCCACCTCTGAGCGCGTGCGCTGGCTGCGCAAGCACCGCTATCGCTACCTGGTGGTCAGCCGCGAACGCACCCGCCACTTCGACGCCGAGGCGGCGCTGTCCCTTGAGACCGCCTCCCACCACCGCGTGCATCTGCACAAGGTCGTGAGCGACGACGGCCAGGAGGTGCGCCTGTATTGCTTCTCCGAGCAACGCGCCGCCAAGGAACGCGCCATCGTCGAGCGCTTCGCCTCTCGCTTCGAGGCCGCACTGACCCAGCTCTGCGATGGGTTGTCCAAACCCCGCACCCACAAACGCATCGACCAGGTCTGGCAACGCATCGGACGGCTCAAACAGAGCAGCCGCGGCGTCGCCCAACACTACGACATCACCCTCGACACCGACGAGACCGGACAACGCGCCACCGCCGTGCGCTTCACCCGCCAGCCACTGACCGGCTCCCTGCTGACCCACCCCGGCGTGTACTGCCTGCGCAGCAATCACACCGAATGGGACGAAGCCACCCTGTGGCGCACCTACTTCACACTCACCGACATCGAAGCAGTGTTCCGCTCGTTGAAGTCCGAGCTCGGCTTGCGCCCCATCTACCACCACAAGCCCCTCCGCGCCGAAGGCCATCTGTTCCTCTCCGTCATCGCCTACCAGCTCGTCCAGGTGATTCGCCGGCGCCTGCGCCAAACCGGCCAGTGCGCCAGTTGGACCACGCTCCGGCGAATCCTCGAAGGCCAGCAGCGCATCACCGCCACCTTCCGCCGCGCCGACGGGCGCACCTTGCACGTGCGCAAAGCGACCCGTGCCGAACCACCCCAACAGGCCATCTACGAGGCTTTGGGCATCGACCCCGCTCCGGGAGGGATCCGCAAGACCGTCGTCTAAACGGCCCTTGAGTGTGCAGTTGTAGTGCCACTCGACGATTCTGAGCATCGTAACTATCTGATGTAACGTGGTATTGTGTGACAGGGTGGTAAAGATGGGTTAATCCCTTCTTCATCAGGTCTGCGGTTGGAATGGCCCGCGTGCCGCCGATGTCCGGGCTGCCGGTGTCTTCATAGGTTGGTACTTAAGGAAATCATAAAACCGGCTCCAATCCGAATTGGAGTCGTCCTTTCTTGCGGTCTCGTTTCGGATGGGACCGAGTCGCATTGCTCGCCAGATAATCCACCAAGTTTCGTAACACGGGAAGAAAGCCACGTCTCCTTCCACAAGCAAGCGCACGGAACACATCCCCCAATCCATGACGCGCACACATCGCCACCTTCCGTGTCGAGACCTCGACCCCTCGCAATACCTGCGTCATCTGAGCCAAGTAACGCTTCAGAACCGAGGCCGCAATCGCCGTCCATACCAGCCCCTCGGCTATCCCCGCTTTGCTCGTGTCGAACGCATGAAGATTCGCATACGACTTCCACTCCTTGAACAACAGCTCAACTTGCCACCGTAACCGATAGAGCTGCCCCACCTGCTCCGCACTGAACCGGCTCCGCGCCAGATTCGTCACCAACAACGTATGACACCCCTCATCACCATTCCATCGCGCCAACAGCCTCAGCTCCAACGCCTTCTCTCCCTCCCCCCAAACCACATCGAGATCGACCGGCTCGCCCTTCGACAGAATACCCTGCTTCAACAATTGCCCAGACCACTCCTCCAACGCCTCCCCTTCCCAGGTATATGCACCCTGCACCTTCGGGTTGACCGATGCGCTCGCACGCATCACGAAGTACCCACCCGCCCTGTCCACCGCACCGAGGTACTCCCGGTCGAAGTACCCTCGGTCCGCTAACAGCAGGTCATTGCGCAATGCCTCGGGCGAGGGAAGATGGGGCCGCTCCGGCGCCGTGTCCGCCGTCAGCGTCACCTGCTCCACCGATTCATTCAACACACTCATCGTCACGTGCAGCTCCACCGCAGCAGGGTTCTGCTTCTTGAATCGTCCCGGGTAATGCTCACCAAGCGCATCCTTGACCGCGAACGAGCATCCGTCCTGGATCACAATCCGACCGAACTCACCGAGCGGACCCTGCGCTGTCGGCTGCAGCACGCCCACCACCCATTGCTGAAGGACCACGTCCAACACGGCCCGCATGAAGTCCTTGAAGGAACGCTTCGCCAACTGGTTGTGGAACGGCTTGTACGCCACCGTGGTGCCGAACAACGCATTGAATTGCCGTTGCATATCGGCCAATGTCTCGACCGTCCCCGTGGCATGGCCTGCCAGCAGGCCCAGGACCAGTCGATATGGAGTGATCAGCCGTTCCCGGTGGCAGAAACCGACCCTCCCTCCGAGGTCATTGAGTGCCGTGGGCGACAGCACGCGCTTGATCTGGTGGGCGAATTGAGCAACAGTGCGCCGTCCCATCCGAGTCTTCTCCTGTCATGTGGATCCAGCAATTCCATGATCGGAGATTTCGGATGGGACTTCAACGGCTCATAAAATCCCATGAAAATCAATTAGTTATAAGATCCTACCTATGTTCGCCGCTATGTTCCGCTGGCCAATGGGGTCCCGGTGGACGACACGATTGCACGAATCATCTCGGCGCTGTCGATGAGGGGTTTTCAGGACTGCTTCATGAGCTGGATGGAAGATGTCGTGAAGTTGAGTGATGGTGAGATTATTGCAGTGGACGGGGAGACGCAGAGGCGTTCCCACGACCGCAAACGGGGTATGAAGGCGTTGCATATGGTGAGTGCCTGGGCGTGTAGCAATGCAGTGGTGCTTGGGCAGGTGAAGACGGAGGAGAAGTCGAACGAGATCACGGCGGTGCCGGAGCTGCTGGATAAGCTGGAATTGTCGGGGTGTATCGTGACGCTGGATGCGATGGGATGCCAACGAGCGATAGCGAAGCAGGTCAAGGAAGGGGGAGGGGATTACGTGTTGGCGGTGAAGGGGAACCAGAAGCAATTGAACAGGGAGGTTCGGAGGTATTTTGATGCGGCACGGGAGAGGGATTTCGAGTGTGAGGGGATTGAGAACGACGAGACGGCGGAGGATGGTCACGGACGGGTAGAGTCCAGGAGCTATTATTTGTCCACCGACCTGGGTGCGTTGTCTTGTGTGAAGAAGTGGAATGGGTTGAGAGCGGTCGGGATGGTGGAGTCGGAGCGCTGGAATGATGGGCGTGTGAGTATTGAGCAACGGTACTACATTACGTCGCTGGAAGATGTGGAGACATTTGGGCGAGCGGTGCGTTCACACTGGGGAATCGAGAATGAGCTGCACTGGAGATTGGATGTGACGTTTCGGGAAGACGAGAGTCGGATTCGTCGGGGTAATGCACCGCACAATATGGGAGTGATTCGGCATGTGGCGGTCAATCTTCTGAAGCGTGAGTCGGCGAAGATCAGCGTCAGGAAGAAGCGTATCCGGGCGGCATTGAACGATGGCTTCCGAGATAAGGTATTGATGGGACAGTGATTTTATATGCGGTTGCCCTGTCACGCGGGCCACCGTGGCCGGCGTGCTGCTCTGCAGCCGCGCCCCGGAGGAGTGGTTGCCCAACGCCTGCATCACCGCCACTTGCTATCGAGGCGAAGACCGCGCCACGGGGCAGCTCGACGCCCAGACCATCGGCGGTCCGCTGAAGCAGCAAATCTCCCACGCGGTGGCGTTCGCCGTGCGCAACATGCGGGTGGCGGCGCAGAAGACGCCGGCGCGCGCGGAGCTGCCCCAGTACAGCGAGGAAGCCATCTTCGAGGCGGTGGTCAACGCCGTGGCGCACCGCGACTATTCGATACGGGCCAGCCGGATCCGTCTCTCCATGTTCAGTGATCGGATCGAGATCCAGTCGCCCGGCGCACTTCCGAACAATCTGGCCGTGGATGACATGCCTCACAGGCAGGCCACACGGAACGAGCTGCTCACGTCATTGCTGGGCCGGGTGTCGGCCGCGGGAATCAAGGGAGCCGGCGGCCGGCTGTTCATCATCGAGCGGCGGGGGGACGGTGTCCCGATCATGCGCCGGGAAACGCGGGAGCTGAGCGGCAAGCTCCCCGAGTTTCGATTGATTGCGGGCTCCGAGCTATGCGTCTCGATTCCCGCGGCATCCCTGGAGTTCAGCCCCGCCCGCGCCGTCGTCACCGTGCGGTCCGGCGGTCGTCCCCTGGCCGGCGTCGATCTCCTGGTCCTGTTTCCGAACAAGACCTGGAAACGCGCGACCACGGACGAGAACGGCGAGGCCGGCGTCGACCTGCACACGACCGCCCTTCCCATGACGGTGTTCGCCGCCGCGCCGGGGTACTCGGCGCATCTCGAACGGGAATGGGCGCCCAGCCGGGGGACGCTCGCGCTCGGGCTGCATGAGCTGCCCGGTGGTGGCGCGATCATCCTCCCCGAGGGCGCCGGCACGCTCCCGGGGCTCAGGGGCAGGTTGAATCCCATCCGCGACAGCCACGACCGCACCTACCTGTACGCCTCCAACATCGCCGTCAACCAGGGGCAGCCCCAGCCCGTCCACTTCATTCCCGGCGAAGACCTGCGGCTCACGGATGCCGATGGAACGGAAGTGTGGGCGCGAATCGTCGAAGTCACCGGCCGGTCCGCGCTGGTGGAGTATCGTCCGGTCGTGGGGGGAAGCGGGGAAGGCCGGCGCCGTGACCCCGCGCCGGCGGTCGTATCGTCCGATGGTGGGGGAAGCAGGGCGGAGTTCGGAGACCCTGTATCGTAAGCACCATGTCGTGAGCACCGACACCGCCTTTCTCGAGCGCTGCCTCGACGCCCAGGAACGCGCCCTGGACGGGCTGCGGCGCCACGGCTCGGACGACGTCCTTCACGAGGTCTTCCGCGCCGCCTGCGTCAAGGAGTTCGAGCTGGTGCTGGAGCAGAGCGGCAAGCTGCTGAAGCAGCGCCTGCGCCTCTGGTTCGCCAGCCACCGGCAGGCCGACCGGCTGGCCTTCAAGGACGTCTTCCGGTACGCCGCGAAGCATGGGCTGATCGACGCGGACGCCTGCGAGCGCTGGCTTCGCTACCGCGACAACCGCAACGACACCGCGCACGACGACGGCGCGGGCTTCGCCGAGGAGACCCTGAAGCTGTTGCCGGACTTCCTGGCCGATGCCAGAGCGCTGGCCGACGTGATCGGGACGGCGGATAAGGCGGCGGACGATGGCTGAGAAGACCGGACAGATGCATCTGAAGCCGAGGCATCGGGCGGCGATCGAGGGGTTGCTGAAGGAGCACCTGCCCGGCGTCGAAGCCTGGGCCTACGGGAGCCGCGTGAACGGGCGGAGCCACGAGGGCAGCGACCTCGACCTCGTATTGCGCGGCCCGGGTCTGGCGAGGATTGATGCGTCGCGGCTGATCGACTTCACCGAGGCGCTGCGGGACTCCACGATCCCGTTCCTGGTGGAAGCGCACGACTGGTCGCGCCTGCCGGAGAGCTTCCATCGGGAGATCGAACGGGATCACGTGGTGCTGACGGATCGGGGCGGAGGCGATGACAGCGGAGGCGACGACGAATGAACGGCGAAGGATCGGCGGCACCGGCGGCGACCGACTACGAGAAGTTCCGCCTGTCGCTCAAGCGTCTTGAAGAGCAGTATGCGAACTACCGGAACCCTGCCGTTGCCCGCCCGGCGCTCGACCGGGAAGGGATCGCCGAATCGGTCACCCGGCGCTTCAGGATCTGCTACGACTGCCTGTGGAAGATGCTGAAACGCTACCTGATCGAAGTGCTCGGCATCCCGGACCCGCCCAACGGTCCGAAGCCGATCTTCCGGCTGGCCCATGAGAACCACCTGTTCCGCGCCCCGGTGGAGCAATGGCTCCTGTACGCCGACAGGCGCAACGCCACCGCCCACGACTACGACGGTGAAAAGGCCAAGGCCAGCCTCGACGTCATGGCCGATTTCATCGACGACGCCGTCGGCCTCTACCAGACCATGAGCGGCGATCCGTGGGAATGACGCCCGCCATCGACATCACCGCCGAACAGCGCCGGACGGTTCTGGCGTTGCTGAACCGGCACCTGTCGGATACTGCCGCCTGGGCCTGCGGGAGCCGCGTCAAGGGGATCTCGCGCCCGGCGTCCGATCTGGATCTGGTGGTATTCGCCCGACCGGAGCAGAGCGCGCAGGTGGCGGAACTGCGGGAGGCGTTCGAGGAGAGTGATTTGCCGTTCCGGGTGGATCTGTTCGTCTGGGATGAGACGCCGGAGAGCTTCCGCAAGCATATCGAAGCGGAACATCTGCTGCTGGCAAAAAAGGAACAATGCACGAGAGAAAGATGGTCGCCGGTGGCTCTTAGAGATTGCATTGAGATAAACGACTCTACCTACACGCCCAAAGAGGCGTGGCCGTTCGTCAACTATCTCGATACCGGCAACATCACGGAAAACCGTATTACCGAAATCCAACATCTGATTGCTGGAAAAGACAAGATACCTAGCCGAGCTCGACGGAAGGTTCAATCGGGTGATATCGTATATTCGACCGTCCGTCCCAATCAAAAGCACTTCGGACTTCTGAAGAAGATTCCGGACAGCCTTTTGGCCTCAACCGGCTTTTCTGTCATCAGAGGAAAGGCTGATGTCGCAGTCACCGATTTCATTTACTGGTTCCTGGCACAAGATCGTATCATCGAACAACTTCACACCATTGCGGAGCACAGCACGTCGGCATATCCGTCAATCAGACCAGCCGATATTGAGCGGCTGACGCTGAATTTGCCGCCTCTATCCGAACAACGCGCCATCGCCCACATTCTCGGCGCGCTGGACGACAAGATCGAGCTGAACCGCCGCATGAACGAAACCCTGGAGGCGATGGCGCGGGCACTGTTCCAATCCTGGTTCGTCGATTTCGATCCCGTCCGCGCCAAGATGGAGGACCGCGATACCGGATTGCCCAAGTCGATCACCGCCCTGTTTCCCGATCGGATGTCCGAATCCGAGCTGGGCCTGATTCCAGACGAATGGAAAATACTCCCGCTACCCCAACTAATCGAGATCAATCCGAGAAGATCCTTACGGAAAGGGGAGGTAGCGCCTTATCTCGATATGGCGAATATGCCGACGAAGAGCCACGTTCCTCATGCTGTAGTCGATCGACAATTTGGCTCGGGAATGCGTTTCATCAACGGGGATACGCTCGTGGCCCGCATCACCCCGTGTCTGGAAAACGGAAAGACGGCCTATGTCGATTTCCTGCAACATGACGAAATCGGTTGGGGTTCAACCGAATACATTGTTATGCGACCCATGCCACCTCTTCCGAATGAATTTGCCTACTACCTCGCACGCAGTACCCGCTTTCGAGAATTCGCCATTCAGAACATGACAGGCACTAGCGGCCGACAGCGGGTGCCGGCCGCGGCATTGTCGCAATTTCTGCTTCCGGCTCCGCCAAAGCCGATTGCCGAGAGCTTTGGCAAGTTCGTTCGCCCACTTGCGAAACGTGTGAACGAAGCGGAATCGGAATCCCGGATACTTGCCACTCTTCGAGATACCCTGCTTCCCAAGCTCATCTCCGGCGAAATCCGCCTCCGAGACACCGAGAGACAGGTGGAGGGTGTCGCATGACCAGCTCGCGTTCCAAGCGTCGGCGGCATGCGATGGCGCAAAAGATAGCTGCTTTCGTCTTGGCCTTCGTGGCGCCTATCGCGGCGGCGGAACCGCTCCCCCTCGCTTCGCCACCGACCGAGTCTCCCACAGCCTCCACGACCGCCGACGCCCGGATCGGATCGCCCGGCAATGCGCCTTCGCAACGGCAGTCAGCCACCGCGCCGGAGGCTGCACGCCCGGACGCCGCGGAGGTCGAAATCTCGCGCCGCTTCAACGATCTCAGGCGCGAATTGCTGAACGATCGGGCAAAGACCGTCGATTGGTGGCTCGCTGCAACAGCCATCTTCCTGACACTGCTCGGCATCATCGCCGTCGTCGCCGGGTATCTCGGCTTCAAGAGGTTCCGTGAGATCGAGACCGAAGCACGAGGAAACGTGGAATCGTCCAGAAAACATACCGAAGAAGCAGGGAAGCTCGTCGGCGAAATCAAGGTCCGACGCGACGAGGCCGCGTCGCTTCTGAAAGGGCTGACGGCTGAAACTGTCCATGACGACCCGGCCAAGGCAGGAAGAACCGCGGAGAGCGTCCAAGGCGATCCAACGGCATCCCCGATTGACCAAGCGGTTGCCGCCGCCGTCCTGCTTCAACGGGAAGGAAATATCGACCCGGATTATTCACCATACGACTCTCCTATGGTCCGATTTTCGATAGTTTCACTCCCGCGTAGCCTTGTACCGCCCCAATCACTCCCAATCCACCTCAATCGACCAACAAGATGAGCCGATTTCCCACTTGTCCACTGCTCCTTTTTAATAATTGGACACCATTCGCTTCTTTATGACAACAGACAGACGTAGCGACCCCCGCCGCCTTGCAGCAATCCCTTCATTCGCCAACCCAACCCATACTCTATACAGGCACCCAATGCAGACGAGTCAATACCCTCCACAATCGACGCCATGCCGACACCGCACTCTCACAAAGAATGAACACCACACGCCTCCCCTCACATTGCACCCGACTCGCCACCCGCAACACCTCATCTCGATAACGACGCAAGCTCCACCCCCGATGCGTCGCCCTCTCCATCACACTACGCCCCAGATGCATCAGCTCATACACCAGAAGATTCAACACAAACAACGCCTCGTTGTGCGACCGTACCCCCACCTCTTCATCCCTCTCCCGAACCTCAAGCTTCCGCCCGCGATAGTGCGTCTTCGCACGACTCACCGACGACAGCGCAGGGCGCAGTACATCCATCAGCTCCCCCATGTGCCCTTCCGCCTTCCCCCGCTTGCGGTACATCGACAGCAAACGATGTCCATCCCAACGCCTCTCGTCCAGGTTCGTCAGCAACCAGAAATGGTCCAGAAACAGCTCCCCCTCCCGCTCCAGCACCACCAACACCACTCGACGCCCCTTCTCCCAACTCTCCGCTCGGTATCGATGCTCGTAACACCATATCCGCGGCTCCCGCGGCGGACGCCCCGGCGGACGAGCCAGATACGGCCTCGCCATCCGGTCCAACACCGCATTGCCCTTCAAGCGCGCCACATACCTCACCCCTCCCTCCTCCAGCCCCCTCAACAACCCCGCCTCCGGAAACCCCGCATCCATCCGCACCACCACCGACTCGCACAGCCGACCCCGACACCGCTCCACCACTCCAACGACGAACTCCAATGCCCCATGCCCCAAATACGACGCCCCGCAACGAAGCTCCCCGTCCAGCAGATCCCCCGTCTCCCCACTGCTCGCCACCAACGCCTGGTACATCCGCCGACGGTAATACCCGTTCCATTCACTCCCAGGCTGGCCACCGTGCACCTCCACCGGCAACCCGTCCACGTCAATGTACAGCGTCTTCTTCCGCCTCCCCCCATTGCTCATCCGCAGCCGGCGACACGCCAGCTCCGTCACCGCCTCATGCAGCACCGCCAAGTTCCCCTCCCCACTCAACACCCCCAACAGCCGCGACAGCGTCGGCTGCGACGCCAGCACCTCATCCTCTTCCAGCGGCCTCGGGCCCTCATGGCAATCATTCCCCACCCGAAGGCTCGGGTCATGACGAAGACGGTCCGCATCATCCTGGTCCCGCCATCCTTGCCCCATCAACAGCAACTGCGTGCGCAGCAGCTCCTCCAACGGATAGCGAATCAAATCTCGATTGCGCGGGTCATGAAGGCGCTCGGCCAACCACCCGATGATGCCGCTACGTTCCATTATCTCGCGTTGAACCAACGCACCCGTCTCCGCGCTGAGATGTTCGGGACGAGTTTCAATGGACACCGCCGGATTGAACAATGGCGAAAACAGCGCTATGGTTCCTTTCATGGCGTGCTCCGTGGATCTGTGGTGCGGTTTGGACTAACACCATGATCTTACTACAGATCTCGGGCACGCCATACCCCCTTCTACGATCCTTTGTGAATAATGCGGGATCGAAGAAGCCATCGAAAAGTGGCGCGCGGTCGCCGTTGTCTCTGAAATGACCGACAATGAACTCTCGGCTCAGGCTTGGTTTTCTGTGGGTTATCTTAGCCAAGAACACAAAAAAGACACCCCTGAAACAGTAATAGACGTCTACGACAAGGCAATCCGGCTAAAGCCGGACCATGCCGGGACCTACAGCAACCGGGGAGTTGCGAAGAATAGCCTCGGCCGTCATAAGGAAGCCATCGCGGACTACGACGAGGCAATCCGGCTGAAGCCGGACTATGCTGAAGCCTTCAGCAACCGGGGTAATGCCAAGGGCGACCTCGGTCGGCATGAAGAAGCCATCGCGGACTACGACGAGGCAATCCGGTTGAAGCCGGACTATGCCAATGCCTACAACAACCGGGGAGTTGCGAAGAACAATCTCGGTCGGCATGAAGAAGCCATCGCGGACCACGACGAGGCAATCCGGCTGGAACCGGACCATGCCGGAGCCTTCAGCAACCGGGGTAATGCCAAGGGCGACCTCGGTCGGCATGAAGAAGCCATCGCGGACCACGACGAGGCAATCCGGCTGAAGCCGGACTTGGCTGATGCCCACACCAACCGGGGTGTTGCGAAGAACAACCTCGGTCGGCATGAGGAAGCTATCGCCGACCACGACGAGGCAATCCGGTTGAGACCGGACTTGGCCGTTGTCTACGTCAGCCGGGGTAAGACGAATACTCTCCTGAACCGCACAGACGAAGCCCGGCGGGACTTCGAGACCGCCATCTCTTTGGCCCGAGACGTGGGAGACAAAATCTTGGCGAACGATGCGGAACACGCTCTCAAGATACTGTCTGGCGAGAATAATCCGTGAAGGTATTCCTGCGCATCATGCGAACCGCCTCTACCCGATATGGTTCGGTAGTCTGGTTTGCTTTTGGCACCCTTCTGTCAAATCGAAAAAGAGTTCGGACTTTGTCTGCCGGGAGATCCAACGGCACACGCATTTCAGAACGCTGTCCGGCCAAGGCTGGAGCACAGCATCGCCAATATCCACGAATCCTGCACCTTCGCCGCTTTGTAGGATACCCTTCTACCGAAGCCGCTATCGAGGAAGTTGCAACTATCGCCATTGGTCATGAAGCACCGAGGGGTGCCTCATCAACAAATAAAGGTGAAGGACATTCCATGAAAAATCGGCCCAGGCACTCCAGCCATGAAGTCATCGTCAAGATCTTTCGGGACTTGGGGCTTGACGATCCAGAGTTGTGCCGTCGGTTGCAAGATTTCTCCAAACCCGAAATCTGGCCTCGCCAAATCGAGAGACGTGGTGACGTCATCACCACCCGAAACAATACTGCGCCCGATGAAGGAGACGATGATCATCGAAAACCATCGAGGGGTCGCATTCATCAAGATGGCCCAGCCGGTTCTGATTTCCGGCAAGCCAACTGGCAGCCCGGAGCTGACCAAAGCGCCAGCGGAACAGCCGGGCAATTGACGGCCTGCCGGAATCTGCCGTCGAAGACGCTGCTGTTGCATGATTCCCGGACCTCGGCCGAATACTCGCTCGGTGCCCCGGTTTCGCCCCCGATACACCAGCGGATAGCGGATACCGGGGAGTTTCTTGAAGAGGCTTCATGATGGTTGCCGTCAATCTCACGCAGGCGGAAGCCGATGCGCTGATCGCGATGGAGAAGCGCAGAATCGATGATACGGAGTGGAGCTATCCCGACCTCGGCGGGCACGTCACGGTTCCGCTGGTTTCAGTCGATCGGCGTGAATCGTTTCTTCTCGACCTGCGCCGGGGACGGATCGATCTGGGCAAGGGCACCTATCAGAACCGCGGAAGGCAGATCGTGGTCCTTGCCCGACTCGATTTCGGCGGGGCGCCACATCGCAATCCAGATGGCGAGGAAATCGGATCGCCCCATCTGCACCTTTACCGTTAAGCTCAAGTTTCGGGACTCATTTCTACAGGAAAACTGCAAACAACTCATTGAATAGTATAGGAAAAGATCCTTGCACGTGTTAAGATGTCGGCTGCTGACACCAAGCACCGAAACACGGAAGACCCACATGAATCATGACACACAGCGTCCCGCCCTGCCACCGTTGGTCGGGACGGTCCTCACCGATGGATGCCACTACATCGACAATCTGCTTGCAGCGGCATGGAAGACACTGCATCCTTCAGCAAGCGTCATGGGATTGAAGTCACGGAGACGGTGTTCGTGCTCATGGTGTGGAGATGGCTGAACGTCTCCTCGGTCGCGATGTTCTGTCGCACCGCGCTTGGCCTGTTCAGCCGGGCGAATAAGGATGTCTTGTATGACTTCCTGAAGCATGAGGATGTCGATTGGCGCAAGTTCAACCTGGACACGGCGAAGGAGGTCTACAAGCAGCAAGGATTGGGTGCCAGTCGTGTGAAGGCGTTCGTATTGGACGACTCGGTCAAGTGCCGGCGCGGCAAGAAGATGGAGGGTGTATCCAGTCACTACGACCATTTGACGAATCGCCATGTGATGGGTCAGCAGGTATTGATGTTGGGGTTGGCCACGGACGAGACGTTCCTGCCATTGGACTCGCAGATCTATGTGAGTCAGAGGAAGGCGCAGGGGCTCAATCGACCGTACCAGAACCGTCGGAGTGTCGCGGCTCGGAGGTACCGGGAGGCGACGATGCAGGGCAAGCCGGAGATGGGCATCGGGATGATGAAGCGGGCGAAGCGTCGTGGTCTGGAGGCGGAGTACTTGGTGGCGGATGCCTGGTTTGGGACGAAGACGATGATTCGGGCGGCGTATGAGCTGAAGGGAGAAGTGAAATGAGCAAGCTAGACTACATCGGACGTGCAATCGTGATCGCCTTGATGGGATGTTTGATGGCCGTGCCAGTGTCGGCGCATGAGGAACATCCCAACGGATGCGAGCCTGCAAGGTTCGTAGAGATGGAAAACGCTTACCGTGGAACACTTACCCATGAAGCGATAAGAGATCCCAACGATGAGACTATCATCTTAGAATGGAAGGCGGTTCAGTGGATCGGACCCAACGGAGAAACTTACTGGTTCGATACCGACAACATTATGTTACTGAAAGCCTTTCAAGATCCCGCCACGGTTACGGATTATGAAGTGATCGCTACTACCTATGAAGGCGTCATGATCGTTACTGATCTCTATGATCAGAAGTATTTAGATGTGACTGATCCGGAAACGGGCAATAGGCACCTTCTGGAACATCATTTCTTCTTCCTTGAGGGCGCAACACTTGATGATGTTGTGCATCGTGTCCAGTGCCGGCATGATGCTGTATCACCCGATCCCGAGCCTCCCATGACGCACGATGAACAGGAACGCGCGGAAGCCCGTCAATGGCAGATCAGGCAGGCATTGGAAAAGCTGTCTCCGCAAGATCTATTTTAAGCATGACGGAATCACTCGCGAGGCTCGCAGACAATAGGGCATGAACCGATGGACACACAAACGGCCAGACAGAAAGCACGTGAACAGGAACGCGCGAAGGCCCGACCCCAGAATGCGGGTGGATGTGCATTCCGAGGGAGAGAACATCGGGCCGGCCCAACAGCCGACGAGGAACCGTTCGATGAAGGTCGCCATTCGAGATACCGAAGCCCTGAAGACCGTTTCGCCCGCCGCGCTCTCGGCATACGCACGTACGGCAGGATGGAGCAAGGCCGAAACCTACGGTGACCATTCGGACGTGTACGTCGCCCACGGCCAACCGGAAATCATTCTGCCCCGCACCGAGCGCCTGGGCGACTACGCGAGCGTCGTGGCGACGCTGATCGAGACGTTCGCGCAGATCTCCGGTCAAGACGAATTGACGATCTACCGCACGCTGGTGGTCGCGGACCGCGACGTGATTCGCGTGCGGGTCGCGGAGAGCGACGACGGCAGCGTGACGTTGAGCGGCGGCGCGGATCTGATTGGCGGCGCCCGGGACATGCTGCTGTCGGCGGCGTGCTCGCTGCGCGACCCGCGGCCGGTCTACCGCGCGGGCGCGAACCGGGAGGCGGCGGACCTGTTGAAACGGGTGCGTCTGGGACAGACCGACCAGGGCAGCTTCGTGGTGACGTTGCTGATGCCGGCCTTGCTGCCGCCGATGCCCGCGTTGTTTCCGGACCCGGACGATCGGAACGCCCCGATCGAACGGCGCATGACACGGCGTCTGGTCGAAGCCCTTGGCGCGATCCGTGAGGCGGTGGAACGCACGGCCGCCGGCGAGGAGGGCGCGTTCCGCGGATCGGTGGCCAGCGGCGTGAGCGCGAATCTGTGCGAGGCGCTAGGAGCCTGCGCCGTAGAAAGGTAGTTCAAGCTATGAGAACGGATGGACGGTCCGGAATTCGATGCGGGGATGGACACGAGGGCCGGGACACCGCAAGGACGCAATGGCAGGCAGGGCACGCGAGAGGGTCCACAAAGTCCGGCGAGCCCCCCGATAGGGATGATTTTGGCCCTGTCCCACTGGCGAGCAGGCGCCCTCACACCGCCAGAAGCGGTTGCAACCGCTTGAGGTTCAATGCCAAGCACACCAAGTCCCATTCCCCCCGCGCCTTAGCCAGACCCCGCACGCTGAACCGCCGGAATCCAAGAACCTCCTTGATCCAGCCATTGGGCGCCTCGGACAGCCACTTGCGTTGCGCGTACCGCTCCCGGCCCGTGGGCGTGGCCAGCTTCTCGACCATCCGGTGCGTCGCCGGGTGCCTCTTCGCGTCCTTGTCCGCCACCCGCTTGCCCTCGCGCCCCGGCGCCACGTACCCGTCGATACCCCGCGCCTCCAGCTCCGACAAGTCCCGCTCGTTGCAGTACCCGGCATCGGCAAGCACCGTCTCGGGCTGCGCGTCGAACCGGTCCTTGACCTCATCGAGCAGCCCCATCATCGCCCCTTGGTCGCTCGCGTTCGAGGTCAGCTCCGTCGCCACTATCAACTGCTGCTCACCGTCCACCGCCACCTGCGCGTTGTAGCACTGCTGGAACCCCTCCGCGCTGGTCTTCATGATGGCGCTGTCAGGGTCGGTGAAGTGGCTCTGCGCCTTCTCATCAGGCTCCCCGTAGGCGCGCTTGTACGGCTGCCCACCCTTGGGATTGCGCTCCCATCCGGGCCGGCGCCCGCGCGCATCGTCCGCCTCGCGCTGCGCCGCCTCCAAACGCCCCTTCGCCGCACGAATCGCCGCCAACCGGTCCTCGCGACGGCGCAACTCCTCGGGCAGCTCGTCGCCTCGTAGCGACTCCCCAAAGCGCGCGTCCTCCTGCGCATCGGTGTCGCGAGCCCGGCTCAGCAACGCCTCGACCTCCGCCTCCAATGCCCGCTCCTTCTCGCGCATCCGACCATAGCTCATCGCCTTGCGCTTGCTCGCATTCGCCCGCACCTTCGTCCCGTCTATCGACACCTTCCCGAAACGCGCCAATCCCATCTCGCGCGCCACTCGCACCACCCCCACGAACAGCCCCTTGAAGTCCTCCAAGTGCCGGCGGCGAAACTCGCACAACGTGCGGTGGCTCGGAAAGTTCCCCGCCCCCAACACCCGAAACGCCACGTCCTCCTCCAGCTTCCTCGCCATCGCCCGCGACGAGAACACCCCCGTCGCATACCCATAGAGCAGCACCTTGACCATCATCCGAGGCTCATACGGCGCGTTGCGCCGGCCATCGCCTTCATACGGCACGTAAAACGCCGTCAAGTCCAGTCCGTCGACCAAGTCGCTGACGTGATGCGCAAAGTGCCCTTCGGGCAGCCACTCGCGTACATCCGGCGCCAGCAGCAGCATCTGGTCCGGCTCGTAGGGGCGGAATGTCGTCGCCATCCGGCTCTCTCCTTCGGCTCAGTCTGCCTATTGTCGCATCGTTTCTACGGCGCAGACTCCTAGGAGTCTGCGCCGTAGAAAATATCGCGACGGCACAACACGCCTGTACGTTGCCTGAAACAAGATTTTCCACGTGATTTCTCATTTCAGGGCACTCTCGTGCGTGAAAATCGGCTGAAAACAGGACGTTTTCTTCCATGAATCTTCTGCGGCGCAGGCTCCTAGCCCGGATCATCGAACCGTTTTCGACGCTGGATGTGGGCGTCTCGTGGGCGCGCACCCGGCCGATGAAGGCATCGGGAACCGTCATTCGCTTTGGCCGGGCGGATACGGCCGTTCTGCGGGAAGCTGCGCGGCTGTTTCGCGACCGCGGGCCGCGGCCGGACGTGCGCCTTCACGGCTTCGTTCGGCTTCTGAAGCGCGAGCAGGCGGATATCGACGGCACGATCGGTCTGGCGGCGGACGTCGACGGTCAGCGGCAGTCGGTCGTGGCGGTTCTGGAGCGCGAGGACTACGAGCGGGCGGTTCAGGCCCACCGTGACCGGGCGCTGGTCGTCCTGGCCGGGGATCTCGATCGCATCGGCCAGCGGTGGCGGTTGCTGAATCCCCGCGTGGAGAACGTCATTCGCGACGACGAACCGGACTGAATCGCCGGCACGTTCCGCCGCACGGCGTCCTCATGCCTGGTGTGATTCCCCGCTCTGTTCCGATCTGTTCCGGAAGGCGGTCGGACGCTACGTGCAGCCGGAGGGGAAGGCACTGCTGCTCGTCGGGGTGCTGATTCGTGACACGCCCCCGAGCGAACGCGATCTGAAGGCGCGGGGAGAAGCGCTGTCGAATCGAATTGCCGATCCGACCCGCGTCGATCTCATCGCATGGTATCTACCGGTCCCGATCTCCGACTGGCCGGCGCTCATGCAGGCAGGTGCCCCATGACCGCCGAATCCTGGATCGTGGACTCGCTCGGCGTGGAGAAGGTTGATCGCGCCGCGGAGGAGGCGGGGCGCCGCCGGCTCCGGGACGCCCTCGGCATCGGCGGAACCGGGCACCTCGACGACGATCACCTTCGATTCGTCGCCAACGCCCTTGAACTCAACGTCATCGTTCTGCTCGACGACGGAGACCCGGACGATCTCCGCGCCGCCGCCGCGGAGGCTTTTCAGGTGGCCCGGGTTCTGCCGCATGAGGGCACGCCCACGGAAACGGCGCAATCCCTCGTGCGGCTCGGATGCCTCGGCGTTCTCGGCGACCGGGGCGCGGACGTCAAGCGGCTTCTTTCCTCGAACGAATGGCCGGCGCTACCGGTGGACGCGGAAGATTGGGGGCAGCGCGTCTGGTCCACGATCCTGGAGGTGTGGCTGCGGCTTCTCCGCAAGCGGGGATGGGACGATCTCGATGCGGTACAGGCGCAGGTCGCCGATCTCCGGTCGAGCCAACGCGACTACGAGCCGGGGTTTCTGCATCAGGCCGAGCAACGGCAGGATGCCGGACCCGCGTGGGAGCTCGTGACCACGTACCACTTGGCGAAGGCGGCGGAGATCCTGGGTCAGTACCTGTCCCAAGGAGCCGTCGAGGGGCGCTACGACGTCCGGGAACAGCTCGAAGCGCAGTTCGACCGCGCGGTCACGGCCGCGGCTGCCGGAGGGCGCATGGAGCGGGAGACGTTCGCGCGACTGCTCGCCCGCACCGCCCGGACGCTCGTCGACAACAGCATCTGGACGGTCACCCGCGCCGCGAACAGCCGCGTCTCCACGTTCGTCGAATCGATGGTCTCGCGCGACCGCCGGCAACCGATCTTCGAGATGCTGCCTCCGCAGCGGCGCACGTTGCGGGAGGAAGGATTGCTCGGGTCCGGGCATCGCTCCGTCGTGGTGAGTCTGCCCACGTCGAGCGGCAAGACCTTCATCGCCCAATTCCGCATTCTCCAGGCGTTGAACCAGTTCGACCGCGAGCGCGGATGGGTCGCCTACCTTGCGCTGACGCGGGCGCTCGTCAACCAGGTGACGCTGCGCCTGCGGCGGGACTTCGCGGATCTCGGCATCGTCGTCGAGAAGGTCAGCCCGGCCCTGGAAATCGACAGCCTCGAAGCCGACATGCTGGTGGACGCCGATGCCGGCCGGCAGTTCCGCCTGCTCGTCACGACCCCCGAGAAGCTGGATCTGATGCTGCGCGGCGATTGGGAGCGCCGGATCGGGCGTCCACTGACCCTCGTCGTCGTGGACGAAGCGCACGGACTGGCATCCGGCCCGCGTGGCCTGAGACTGGAATTGCTGCTCGCGACGATCAACCGCGAATGCCGGCACGCCCAATTCCTGCTGCTGACCCCGTTCGTCCCCAACGCGGACGAAATCGCACGCTGGCTGGCGCCCGACAGCCACCGGAGCATCGAGCTCGGGGTGGACTGGACGCCGAACGACTGGGTGATCGCCATCGCGCGGCCCCGGAGAGGCGAAGCACCCGGCGACTTCGGGATCGATCTGCTGGCCCGGCATACGACCCGGAAGACGATCACCGTCCCGGAGGCGCTGGCGCTCGAAGCCCGTCCCCGCGCAAACGGGGAATGCCGTCCGCTGGGATTGTCGTGGTCGACGGTCGCAAGGTCGCCTGGCAAGCTCGCGGCGGCCACGGCACAGGTTCTGAAGCGGCGCGGCACGATCATCGTTCTCGTGGACAAGCCCAGGAACACCTGGAGTGTGGCCGAAGCGTTCAAGGTGGACGAAAACCGCATCGCTCACAGGAGCGAGGATCTGGGCCACGTTCAGCATTTTCTCGCCGACGAGATGGGGCCGGACTTTCCCTTGGGGCCGCTGCTGGAGTACGGCGTCGGTGTACATCACGCCGGGCTGTCCGACGACACGCGAACGATCGTCGAGTGGTTGACGGAACGCAACGAGCTGCGGGTTCTGGTTGCGACCACGACCATCGCCCAGGGCGTCAACTTTCCCGTGTCGGGCGTGGTCTTCGCCAGTCATCAGTATCCCTACGGCCAGGAGATGCCGCCCGAGGACTTCTGGAACATCGCGGGGTGGGCCGGCCGCGTCGATCAGGGCGATCTCGGCATCATCGCGCTGGCGGCCCCTGACGACGCCAGGGTCGAAAAGCTCGATGCGTATATCGAGAGGTCCGTCGGCGAGCTCTCCTCGACGCTGATCGACATGGTGCGGAAGGTCGAGGACGAAGGGAGTCTGCTTCACCTGGAGACGCTGGCGTGGCTGCCGGAGTGGTCGTCGTTCCTTCAGTATCTCGCGCATACGTACAGGCAGATCGGCGACCACGAACGGTTCGCCGCGGAAGTGGAACAGGTGCTCCGGGGAACGCTCGGATTCCGGACCTTGCGCAGAAGCCACCAGGGTTGGGCCGACCGACTGGTACGCGGTGTCTACAACTACGCGGAACGCATCAAGGAGAAGCCGCTGAAGCTCGTGGACGCGACCGGATTCTCGTGGGAGACGGTCAACGGAACGTTGGCACGCCTGAACGAAGCGAACGTAACGGGTGATGCGTGGTCACCCGATCTCTTCGGCCCTCGACGGCGCGATCTGCAACGGATGATCGGCGTGCTGCTCCAGGTCCCGGAGCTTCGAGACTCTCTCCGGGAAGTGACGGGAGGCCCTCGCCCCGACGGCGACACCCTCTCGCGCATCATTTGCGATTGGGTGCAGGGCCGTCCCCTCTCCGACATGGCCACCGAGTACTTCGCCGGCAAGCCGGGTCATGGTGATGACGCCATCGGCCAGGCAGATTCCGTGACGGCGATGACCAGGGCAAGATCACTAAAAATGTATTGACATCAACAAGTTTTGTGATCTAATGGCGTCTTCATCAAGGAGATGGAGATGGCAAGAAATGAACACGACAGCCCCTGCAAGTTTGATCGAGCATTTCTCAAAGCTGGAGGATCCGCGAGTCGATAGAAACAAGAAGCATGAGTTGATTGATGTCATCGTCCTGTGCGTGTGTGCGGTGGTCAGTGGCGCGGAGGGATGGAGTGACATCGAAGAATTTGGGCGCACGAAGCTGGAGTGGCTTCGCCGCTATGTTCCGCTGGCCAATGGGGTCCCGGTGGACGACACGATTGCACGAATCATCTCGGCGCTGTCGATGAGGGGTTTTCAGGACTGCTTCATGAGCTGGATGGAAGATGTCGTGAAGTTGAGTGATGGTGAGATTATTGCAGTGGACGGGAAGACGCAGAGGCGTTCCCACGACCGCAAACGGGGTATGAAGGCGATGCATATGGTGAGTGCCTGGGCGTGTAGCAATGCAGTGGTGCTTGGGCAGGTGAAGACGGAGGAGAAGTCGAACGAGATCACGGCGGTGCCGGAGCTGCTGGATAAGCTGGAATTGTCGGGGTGTATCGTGACGCTGGATGCGATGGGATGCCAACGAGCGATAGCGAAGCAGGTCAAGGAAGGGGGAGGGGATTACGTGTTGGCGGTGAAGGGGAACCAGAAGCAATTGAACAGGGAGGTTCGGAGGTATTTTGATGCGGCACGGGAGAGGGATTTCGAGTGTGAGGGGATTGAGAACGACGAGACGGCGGAGGATGGTCACGGACGGGTAGAGTCCAGGAGCTATTATTTGTCCACCGACCTGGGTGCGTTGTCTTGTGTGAAGAAGTGGAATGGGTTGAGAGCGGTCGGGATGGTGGAGTCGGAGCGCTGGAGTGATGGGCGTGTGAGTATTGAGCAACGGTACTACATTACGTCGCTGGAAGATGTGGAGACATTTGGGCGAGCGGTGCGTTCACACTGGGGAATCGAGAATGAGCTGCACTGGAGATTGGATGTGACGTTTCGGGAAGACGAGAGTCGGATTCGTCGGGGTAATGCACCGCACAATATGGGAGTGATTCGGCATGTGGCGGTCAATCTTCTGAAGCGTGAGTCGGCGAAGATCAGCGTCAGGAAGAAGCGTATCCGGGCGGCATTGAACGATGGCTTCCGAGATAAGGTATTGATGGGACAGTGATTTTATATGCGGTTGCCCTGGTTGAGCCACCGAAAGCAGTGCGTCGTGCCGTCGCCGTCCACCGTCTCCCAACGCACCACCCGCTTCGCCGGGTCCGCCGGCGGATGCGCCTCCAACTGCTCCACCCACTCGAACAGCGCCTTGTGGTCGCCCGGCTTCGCCCCCAGCACGAACCGCATGTCCAGCTCCTTCAACAGCCGGATATGCGGCCCGTTCGACGCCAATCCGTCCTCTACCACCACCAGCGCCAAGTGCGGGTGCTCACGCCGCAGCTCCGTCAACAGACGCTTCGCCGCTCTCCTCTCGCAGTCGTTCTTCTTCCGCCCATCCGACTTCACTATCGCCTCCGGCGCCACCACCGGCACCACCTCCCGGCGCTGCGGATGGACCAGCACCGCGCACAGCGACTGGTGGTAGTACGTCGTCGTCCCGTCCCTGTGACGCCTCTCGCAGCAGTTCGCGCAATGCACCTTCGACGACGAGAAGTGCCCCGTCCCGTCCACCGACAGCAAGTACCGACCCTCCAGCCACTCGAACCCCGCCAGCGCTCCGCCGCGCTGCGCCCGCGCAAACAGCCGCTTGAACGGCGCACGCAGCTCCCTCGGGTCCACCTCATCCAGACGCTCGCGCAGCCGCACGTCCGACGGCGCCCGCTCCACCCCGAACAGACTGCGCAGGTTCTCCCGCCGCGGCTCGTGCGCCGACTCCCCCAGACCCCGGGCGTCCTGCTCGAATTGCAGCAGCGACGGGTACTTCAACGAGAATATCGCCAACCCCGACATCAGACAGTCCGCCAAGCTCAGCCCACGGCCCGCCACCTCGTCCTCGACCCCCTCGAAGCAGCGCCGCATCTGCGCCAGCAGCCCTGGCATCGACAGCGTCTTGCGAAACTTCGCCTCGCGTCCCATCATTGGAGCTCCATCTGTGGAATCGCTCCAATTATGGCCTCCAATGCTCTGAAAGTCTGCGAGAAACTATTTTTCGATGCCCCGCAAATCCCCCTCACATGCAGCTTCGGGAGTTAGCGGAAATCGCTGGGCAAGGAGTGTGATCTCAATTGATCGAAATCAATATGAGGAACCGAACCATGCGCCACTTCAACACCACCGGCCCGGTCAACCCCGCGGACCACTACTGCATTCCGCCGCTCGAACGCTTCGACCTCGACGCAGTGCTGGCGCTCGTGCGGATGAAGAAGTACTTCGTGCTGCACGCGCCGCGCCAGACCGGCAAGACCTCCGCCCTGCTGGCGCTGCGCGACCTGCTCAACGGGCAGGGCTACCAATGCCTGTACACCACCGTCGAGGCCGCACGCACCGCCCGCGACGACGTACAGCGGGCCATGCGGGCGGTGCTGGCCGGGCTGGGCTCGGATGCGCGGGTGACGCTGGGCGACGAGTTCCTGGCCGAGGAGTGGTCCGGCATTCTTGCCAAGTTCGGCCCGGACAAGGCGTTGGGCGAGGCGCTGACGCGCTGGGCGCAGGCGTCGCCGAAGCCGCTGGTGCTGCTCATCGACGAGATCGACACCCTCCAGGGCGACCCCCTGCTCTCGACGCTCCAGCAACTGCGGGGCGGCTACCCCATGCGCCCGGAGGGCTTTCCGCAGTGCGTGGTGCTGTGCGGACTGCGCGACGTGCGCGACTACCGCATCCGCTCCACCAGCAGCCCCTTCAACATCGTGGCCGAGTCGCTGCGCCTCGGTGACTTCACGCAGGAGGAGACGTTGGCGCTGCTCGGCCAGCACACCGGGGAGACGGGGCAGGCGTTCACCGACGGGGCGCGGGAGGCGATCTGGACCCAGACCCTGGGCCAGCCGTGGCTGGTGAACGCGCTGGCGTATGAGACCTGCTTCAAGAGCAAGGCCGGGCGGGACCGCTCGCGGGCCATCACCGCCGATGACGTCGCCGAGGCGCGCGAGGCGCTCATCGTGCGCCGGGTGACCCATCTCGACCAGTTGGCGGACAAGCTGCGGGAAGACCGGGTGCGGCGGGTCATCGAGCCGATGCTCAGCGGGGCGGACGAGCACGCCTTCTCCAACCGCGACGTCGAGTACGTGCGCGACCTCGGCCTCATCGCCCGGGACAAGCCGGTGCGCATCGCCAACCCCATCTACGCGGAGGTGGTGCCGCGCGAACTGGGCTGGGTGTTGCAGGAGACGCTGGACCTGGACACGAAATGGTACGTGGACGAGGACGGCAGCCTGGACGTGGACAAGCTCCTGGCGTCGTTCCAGGACTTCTTCCGCCGCCATTCGGAGCACTGGAAGAACCGGTTCGACTACGAGGAGCCGTGGCCGCAGATCCTGTTGCAGGCGTACCTGCACCGGGTGGTGAACGGGGGCGGACGCATCGAGCGGGAGTACGGGTTGGGCCGGGGGCGGGTGGACCTGCTGCTGATGTGGCCACAGGGGGAGCGGGTGCGGGAGTACGTGGTGGAGTGCAAGGTGGTGCGGGACAAGGACGGGTGGGAGGGCAAGGTGTCGGAGGGGGTGGAGCAGACGGCGGGGTACATGGCCCGCTGCGATGCGGAGGCGGGGCATCTGGTGGTGATCGACCAGCGGGAGGGGCGGGGTTGGGAGGAGAAGGTGTTTCGCCGGCAGCGGCAATCGAAGGGCGGGGTGCCGGTGGAGGTCTGGGGCATGTGACACCACACCCGCTCCGGCTTCAGGAGATCGGCTTCAGCAGCCGGATGATCCCCATCCCCGTGTGATCTCGATTGATCGAAATCGATATTTGGTGTGAACCCCGACATCGCCCCGGAGGGCTGTGACTTGACAGGTACCTTGCCGCGCACCGGCACCGGGGACGTGTGTCTCGCCACCGTGGTCACGGACTCGTTCGTGCCGGCCAGCTATAGCGCACGATCTCGCTGTCGAAGTAGCCGAGCCGGCCGCAACGGAACCGGAGCTCCCGGAGATCGCCGGCGAGCAGCAGCGCCGCGAGCCAAGCCCGGTCCGTCATCGACGGCCATCCTCAAGTCTTTCCGAGACCGTTCCCATGCCGCGCAGACGATGTCCGAGTGAAGTGCTCCAGACAACGCTCGAGCGAGGCGGCCACGAGCAGAAATTCGGCATGGACGTCCCGGAACCGCCGCCGCTGGCTTTCGTCCATACCGGCCATGCGCCCTTCGACGATCCGGATCGCACTCACGAACGGCTTGCCGTCCAGCTCCGGGAAATGTCTGTCCAGCAGACGCCGGAGGCGGAGCCGCTTCTCCCGCGCGGACTGCACGATCCCCCCTCGCTTCCTGAAGTGCCATGTTGCCGGCTTCGACACGGCGCAGCAGGCGGCAGCGGTACGAGGAGCATATGGCGGGGCGGCAACCGTACGTCTGGCAGCGACCGTTCTCGAACCGGAGGCAGGGCAGCGGCAGCTCGTAACGGCCTTCCCCGCCTCGATCCGGCGTGATGCGTATGCCGGCCGCCCGGAACACTTCCACGGGCTCCGCGGCGCTCACCGGACCATGCGTGAAGATCGTTCCGTCGCAGCACAGGCCGCAGCTCAGGCAAAGGTTCTGGCCATCGGTAGGCATGGCCCGCATTCTGATGCGATCCGCTCTGCTTTGGCAGGCGGCCGTACAATCGGCGTGCTACTACTACAACGGACAGACGATTGACTCCTGACACGGCGCTTGACGGCCATTGACAAGCGCGTGACAAGCGTGTTGCCTTCGGCGGCAGATCGGGGGACATGGAAACGGCTCTCCGCATGATCGCCTCTTACCCGCGCATCCCCTACGGCGAGATGTCGTTCCGGCGCATCCGGGTGAACGGCTGGCTGTACGTGGACAAGACCCGATACCTGCGCCCTCTGGAAGACGAGCGCTACGTCTTCTTCATCCGCCCCCGGCGCTTCGGCAAGTCCTGCTGGCTGTCGCTGCTGGAGTGCTACTACGGGCGGCACTGGGCGCACGAGTTCGATGATTTGTTCGGCGGCACCGACGTCGGGCGCTCCCCCACCGCCGAGCGCGGGCGTTACGTCGTGGTGCGCTTCGATTTCTCCGCCTTCAACGACAAGCTGGAGACCCTGGAGGAGCGCTTCGAGGGCTACTGCTTCATCGTGCTGCGCCACGCGCTGGAGAGGCATCCGGACCTGTTCCCCGAGGCGGCGCTTCAACGCATCCTCGCTCCACCCTCCATCGACGGCAAGCTCACCGCGCTGTTCAAGTACGCTGGCGAGCACGGCATTCCGCTCTACATCCTCATCGACGAGTACGACAACTTCGCCAACACGGTGCTGGTGCACCGGGGGCGGGAGGCCTACGAATCCCTCACCCACGGCGGGGGCTTCTACCGCAACTTCTTCGCCACCCTGAAGGCCGGGACCAGCGCAGAGGGCGGCGGTCTCGAACGGCTGTTCATCACCGGGGTCTCGCCCATCACCATGGACGACGTCACCAGCGGCTTCAACATCGGGCGCAACGTCACCCTCAACCCGAAGTTCAACGGGATGCTCGGCTTCACCGAGCCGGAGGTGCGGGGCCTTCTGGAGCTCTACCGGGAGCGCGGCGCGTTCAGCCAGGACGTGGACGCGGCCCTCGACGTGATGCGCGAGTGGTACAACGGCTACCGCTTCTCCGAGGACGCCACCGGCGACCTCTACAACACCGACATGGTGCTCCACTACCTTGTCGAGTCTGTTCCGAACGAGCCGATGCCGCGTCGGCTCATCGACCCCAACATTCGCATCGACTACACGAAGCTGCGCCACCTGCTGCTGGTGAACCAGCGGGTGAGTGCGGGCGCGAGGCAGCTCAACGGCAACTTCGACCTGCTGCGCCACCTCATCGGCGAGGGGGAGACGGAGGCCGACCTGAACCTCGGCTTCCCCCTGGATCGGCTCGACGATCCGGAGAACTTCCTGTCGCTGCTGTACTACTTCGGGCTGCTGAGCATCCGCGGGGTGTCGGGGGGGACGACCCGGTTGGGCATTCCGAACCAGACGGTGCGGCGGCTGATGTACGGGTACCTGCGCGATGCGTACCGGGACGTGGGGGTGTTCTCGGTGAGCCACCACCACTTCTCGCGCCTGGTCCGGCGGATGGCCTACCAGGGCGAATGGCGCCCGGCAGTCGAGCACATCGCGGAGGCCCTGGCCGAGCAGACGGGGATTCGTGACTACCTCGACGGTGAGAAGGTGGTGCAGGCGTTCCTGGCGGCGCACTTCAGCGTGGTGGGCCAGTTCGTCATCCACACCGAGCGTGAGCTGAACAAGGGCTACGCGGACCTGTACCTGGAGCCCTTCGTGGCGCAGTATCCGGACATCGGGTACGGCTACGTCGTCGAGGTGAAGTACCTGAAGCGGAGCGAGCGGGTGGACGGGTCCGTCATCGCGGAGAGGATGAGTGAGGCGCGGGAGCAGCTTGCGGGCTATCTGGCGGATGAGGGGTTGCGGCGTCTCGCGCCCTCGGTGCGGCACCTGGGTCTGGCGGTGGTGTTCCACGGCTGGGAGCTGGCGGGATGCGAGGCGGTGGAGCCGGGGAGGGACGGCGGCGGTCATGCCGATTGACCGTCCGTGCGGGACATGGCCGTTCACTCACTTTCCCATTGGACATTGCCGCAGATGTTTCCGCTGACAGATTCTGAATGATCCTCGTACCTCGCGCGCCCCGCACACGCGCGAGGCCGGCGTTGCCGCCGGGACGAAACGGGGACGGAAGCGGCGTACGAAAGCGGTCATACTGGCGCCGGCCTGGAACAACCCATCGGACGGTGCGCGAGCGCACCGCCGAGGGAAGCGAGGAGCCGAACCATGCGCCACTTCAACACCACCGGCCCGATCAAACCCGACAAGCACTACTGCATCCCGCCGCTCGCCCGTCTGGACCTGGACGAGGTCCTCCGGCTGGTACACGGCGAGAAGTACTTCGTGCTGCACGCGCCGCGGCAGACGGGCAAGACCTCCGCCCTGCTGGCGTTGCGCGACCTGCTCAACGGGCAGGGCTACCAATGCCTGTACACCACCGTCGAGGCCGCACGCACCGCCCGCGACGACGTACAGCGGGCCATGCGGGCGGTGCTTGCCGGACTGGGCTCGGATGCGCGGGTGACGCTGGGCGACGAGTTCCTGGCCACTGAATGGTCGCGCATTCTTGCCGAGTTCGGCCCGGACAAGGCGCTGAGCGAGGCGCTGACGCGCTGGGCGCAGGCGTCGCCGAAGCCGCTGGTGCTGCTCATCGACGAGATCGACACCCTCCAGGGCGACCCCCTGCTCTCGGCGCTGCAGCAGCTACGCGCGGGCTACCCCATGCGCCCGGAGGGCTTTCCGCAGTGCGTGGTGCTGTGCGGACTGCGCGACGTGCGCGACTACCGCATCCGCTCCACCAGCAGCCCCTTCAACATCGTGGCGAAGTCGTTGCGGTTGGGGGACTTCACCCAGGAGGAGACGCTGGCGCTGCTCGACCAGCACACCGGGGAGACGGGGCAGGCGTTCACTCCGAAGGCACGGGAGGCGATCTGGACCCAGACCCTGGGCCAGCCGTGGCTGGTGAACGCGCTGGCGTACGAGACCTGCTTCGAGCGCAAGGCCGGGCGGGACCGCTCGCGCGCCATCACCGCCGATGACGTCGCCGAGGCGCGCGAGGCGCTCATCGTGCGCCGGGTGACCCATCTCGACCAGTTGGCGGACAAGCTGCGGGAAGACCGGGTGCGGCGGGTCATCGAGCCGATGCTCAGCGGCGTGGACGAGCGGCGCGCGACCGGCCAGGACGTCGAGTACGTGCGCGACCTCGGCCTCATCGCCCGGGACAAGCCGGTGCGCATCGCCAACCCCATCTACGCGGAGGTGGTGCCGCGCGAACTGGGCTGGATCGTGCAGGAGGAGCTGGACCTGGACACGAAATGGTACGTGGACGAGGCCGGCGGCCTGGATGTGGACAAGCTCCTGGCGTCGTTCCAGGACTTCTTCCGCCGCCATTCGGAGCACTGGAAGAACCGGTTCGACTACGAGGAGCCGTGGCCGCAGATCCTGTTGCAGGCGTACCTGCACCGGGTGGTGAACGGGGGCGGACGCATCGAGCGGGAGTACGGGTTGGGCCGGGGGCGGGTGGACCTGCTGCTGATGTGGCCGCAGGGGGAGCGGGTGCGGGAGTACGTGGTAGAGTGCAAGGTGGTGCGGGACAAGGACGGGTGGGAGGGCAAGGTGTCGGAGGGGGTGGAGCAGACGGTGGGGTACATGGCCCGCTGCGATGCGGAGGCGGGGCATCTGGTGGTGATCGACCAGCGGGAGGGGCGGGGTTGGGAGGAGAAGGTGTTTCGCCGGCAGCGGCAATCGAAGGGCGGGGTGCCGGTGGAGGTCTGGGGCATGTGACACCACACCCGCTCCGGCTTCAGGAGATCGGCTTCAGCAGCCGGATGATCCCCATCCCCGTGTCAGGAATTCCCGCTAACGTGCTCCATCGTTGCGTATGGCGGGTCGGACCCGTGACCACCGGAGGTCATGCAACCGAGAGGCAGACATCCCCCTCGCGGCGTCGCGCGATGTCTCTCAACGGCTACCTGTCCCCTGAAGCTCCTCCCCGTCGCACACTCCGGCCCCGGCGAGGGCCGCTATGACGTGTCATAGAGCACCATCTCGCCCCGGTATCCGAACGCAATCGCTTGGTACAACGTCTCCCAATCCGCCACGGGGAAGGTCAGGAACAGCCTGCGTACCTTGTCCCAGAAGTAGCGCGGGCGCTCGGCCTTGACCCGTGCCTTGACGAACAACGTGCAGCTACGCTGCTGGACCTGGTCGATGAGGAAGGCCAGCATCATCAGATAGGCAAACACCGTCGCCAGATGCTTGTGGCCGTGCCCAAAGTTGTGCTCGAAGCGGTAGCCTTGGTTCTTCAGGGTGTTGAAGGTCTCGTTCTCGATGCGCCAGCGCGCCCGCCCGGCGCGCATCATCTCCATCACGGTCGATTCCTCGATGGGCAGGTCGCTGACCCATGCGAAGTGCTGCTCCTTGCCGTTGGGGCGCCTCTCCCAGTACTCCAGGAAGTTCACCTCCAGCTCGAAGTGCGTGTCGTTGAGCGCCACGCCGTTGAGGAAGCGGAAACGGTGGTGGATGCCCTGCTCATCGGTGTGCTCGACATGCTTCACCGCACCGGGCCCCAGCCGCTGGGTCGCCTCCACCCACTCGAACAGCGCCTCGTGGTCGGCACGCTTCGCCCCCAACAGGAACCGCAGGCCCAGCCCCTTCAGGTGCTTGATGTGCGGTCCGTTCGACGCCAACCCGTCCTCCACCACCAACAGCTTCAGATGCGGGTGCTCGCGGCGCACGTCGCTCAGCAACCGCTTCGCCGCGTTGCGCTCACAGTCGTTCTTCTTCGCCCCGTCCCCCTTCACGATCGGCTCCGGCGCCAAGGCGAAGACCTCGCGCTTGTCCGGATGCACCAGCACCGCCCCCAGCATCTGGTGGTAGTACGTCGTGCGACCGTCTCGATGATGCTTCTCGCAGCACTGCGCGCAATGCACGCGCGAGGAGGAGAAGTAGCCCGTCCCGTCCACCGACAGCACATAGTGCCCGTCCAGGCAGGTGAACCCCTCCAACCCCTTCCCTCGCTGCAACAACGTAAACACGCGCTTGAACACCGCACGCAACTGGCGCGGGTCCACCTCGTCGAGACGCTCGCGCAACGCCGTGTCGCACGGGGCACGCTTGATGCCGTACAGACGCCGCAGATTCTCCCGGACCAGCTCGTCGGTCCTCGCATCGTGGTCGAACTGAAGCAGCGACGGGTACTTCAACCCGAACACCGCCAACCCCGACATCAGGCACTCGGCCAGGCAAAACCTCCGGCCTCGTACCGGGTCGTCCAGCTCCTCGAAGCAGGCGCGCACCTCGCGCAGCAGCCCCGGCGCGCTCAATCCCTTCCTCAACCGCCGCTTGGCCATGACATCTCACCTGTCGCTGGCGAATAGGCGGCTATCATGCTGATATTGAGAGAAAAGTCTACGAAAACATTTTCCTCCTGCCTCCTCAACACCCGGTTTTTCCTAAGAAATTCCAGTTAGCGGGAATTGCTGAGCGGAGGCGGCGAGCATTGCATCGCCGACGACGAGCGTGGCAAGCTGAAACCATGAACGTTTCACTCACTGAAGAGCTTGAGGAACTCGTCCAGCGGCAGGTCGAGAGCGGACGCTACGGTTCCGCGAGCGAAGTCATCCGTGCCGGTCTTCGGCTTCTCGATCAGGAAGACGCGCTCAGGGAAATGTGGCTCGCGGAAACAAGGGCGCAGGTTCGCGATGGCATAGAGCAGGCGGAGCGAGGTGATCTCGTTGACGGCGAAGAAGCCGTTGCCCGGGTGAAGAAGCGCGCTGCCGTGAAGAGGCAACGTGTCCGGGCATGAGCCGGGGTATGTTCTCACCCCGCTCGCCGAGGCCGACCTGGACGGCATCTGGGATTATGTAGCCGAACGGTTCGGCTTCGATGTCGCGGATCGGGTACTCGACTCGCTCCACGACGCTTTCCGGCTCCTCGCCGAAAATCCCGGCATGGGGCACATACGAGAGGACATCGCTCCTCCGCCGTACTCGTTCTGGTCCGTAGGGCCATCGCTCATCGCGCTACGTCCGGACGTTCGTCCTCTGCAAATCGTCCGTGTCGTTCGCGGTGAACGCGATGGGTCCGGGTTTCTCTCCGAAGTCCCGTAACTCCGTGGTCCGCTCGGATCGCGTCATGCTCCGCTCCTCCCGTTTCCCATGAGATCGGGCCAGCCCGAACCCATCGGAGACTGCAATGACCGAGATGCTCCGGCAACCCTCCCCGCAACGGATCGCCGGTGCGAACGCCACCCGCTTCTGCTGGCGCCGCCACATCTCCGCGTAGCGGCCGTCGAGCGCGATCAGCGCCTCGTGCCGTCCCCGCTCCACCACACGTCCCGCGTCGAGGACGAGGATCTCGTGGGCGTCGACGATCGTCGACAGCCGGTGGGCGATGCAAAGTGTCGTGCGCCCGCGCGCCAACTCGCGCAGGTTGTGCTGGATCTCGCGCTCGGTGGCGGAGTCGAGCGCCGACGTCGCCTCGTCGAGGACCAGGATCGGCGGGTTCTTCAGCACCGTGCGCGCGATCGCCACCCGCTGCTTCTCGCCCCCGGAGAGCTTCAGCCCGCGCTCGCCCCCACCACCGTCCGGTATCCGTCCGGCGTGGAGACGATGAAGTCGTGGATGCGGGCGAGCCGCGCCGCGCGCTCGACCTCGGCCGGCGTCGCATCCGGCCGCCCGTAGGCGACGTTGTAGTCGATGGTGTCGTTGAACAGCACCGTGTCCTGGGGAACGATGCCGATCGCCGCGCGCAGGCTCGCCTGGGTGACCGTGCGCACGTCCTGCCCGTCGATCCGCACCGCCCCGCCGTCCGCCTCGTAGAAGCGGAACAGCAGCCGGCCCACCGTGGACTTCCCGGCGCCGGAGGGGCCGACGATGGCGAGGGTGCGCCCGGCCGGGATCTCGAAGCTCACGTCACGGAGGATCGGGCGCCGGGCGTCGTACCCGAACGCGACGCCGTCGAACTCGATGCGCCCCCCGTCCACGACGAGGCCCCGGGCGCCGGGCGCATCGGCGACCTCCTCGGGCTCCCCGAGGAGGTCGAACATCTCCTCGATGTCGATGAGCCCCTGCTTGATCTCGCGGTAGACGAAGCCGAAGAAGCTGAGCGGCTGGTAGAGCTGCATCAGGTAGGTGTTGGCCATGACGAACCCGCCGATGGTCATGGTCCCGGCGACGATCCCCTGCGCGCAGAGCAGCATCACCGCGGTGAGCCCGCCCGCGATGATCGCGGCCTGGCCGACGTTGAGCAGGGAGAGCGAAACCTGGTTCATCACCGCGGCGCGTTCGTATCCGCGCAACGCCTCGTCGAGCCGCCTCGCCTCGTGCGCCTCGTTGCCGAAGTACTTGACGGTCTCGAAGTTGAGCAGGCTGTCGATGGCCTTGGTGCTCGCGCGCCCGTCTTCCCGGTTCATCTCCCGGCGGAACTTCAGCCGCCACTCGGTCACCGTCATGGTGTAGGCGATGTAGAGGACCACCACCGCGATGGTGGTGAGCGCGACGGTCGCGTCGAGCGTGTGCCACAGGATGACGAACACCAGGCCCAGCTCGATCACGGTGGGGATGATCGCGAACAGGCTGAAGCGCAGCAGGCTCTCGATGGCCCGGGTGCCGCGCTCGATCGACAGCGACAGCCTCCCCGTCTGGCGCCCGAGGTGGAAGCGCATCGAGAGCGAGTGGAGGTGTCGGAACACTTCCAGCGCGACGGTGCGGATGGCCCGTTGCGCGACGTTGATGAAGATGGCGTCGCGGGCCTCGTTGAACGCCAGGGAGAGGATCCGCGCCGCGCCGTAGGCGAGGATGAGGGCCAGCGGCACGGTGACGAGGATGCCCGCGTCGCCGACGCCGTTGCCGGCAATGGCGCCGCCGGCAGGGGCGGCGTCGCTTGCGAGGGCGCCCTCGCCCGAGGGGGCGGCATCCCCCGGGATGCCGGGCGAGAGGGCGTCCACGGCCCGCCCGTAGAACACCGGGATGTACACCGACGCCACCTTCGCCGCCACCAGCGCCGCGAGCGCGAGCAGCACCCGCAGCCGCAACGACGGCGCACCGGCCGGCCAGAGATAGGGCAGCAGCGAGCGCAGGGCCTTCCAGCCGCCCGTCGCGCCTTCCTCGGAGACGGGGAATCTCGGGCCGCGTCTCACCGGATTCGTACTCCGAAGATGATGGCCGGGAGGAAGCTCCGTTTACACTCGAACCTCACGGCAGACGGGCGCCCGCGCAGTCCGCCGGCGGCATCCCGATGACCGTGACGGGCTCCCGCAAGGGCTCGGGATGCGGGACGATCGAATGCCGCCAAGGATTCGGGAGCGGGTCGGGGCGCTGGAACGAGCGGGGTTCGCGGACCGTGGCGGCAAGGGAAGCCATCGGAATTTCGTTCATCTTCGATTGGCAAACCCGGTTTCGATCTCGGGACAACCTGACGATGACGCGCGCCGGTCCCGGATCCGCGCGGTCCGTCGAGCCATCGAGGAGTCACGACGATGAAAGAAAGCGCGCACTACGTCAAGATCGTCGAATGGTCGGATGAAGACGGACGCTACGTCGGAAGCTGCTCCGGCCTGTTTCTCGGTGGCATCGTCCGGACCTGAACGGCTTGCACGCCTGGGATGATGGCGGGTACACGCTTCAGGGCGGGGCCGGCCATGCGACGAACGGCGACAGCTACGGGTTCGGCGGCGGGTCGAGCCCGAAGGCACGGTTCCGATCGACCGGCGCGGGTAGGTTTCGCATTCATCCTGCACTATCATGGAAACGTTCCTTCACGGCGGCCGGGAGGTGGCGAAATGGGCGAAATCGCCGTCAACGTCGAGTTGGAGAATACGGGGGACCGAGCCCTATTCGAGCGGGGCTACGGCCAGGAATCCGACATCCGCCGCACGAGCATCGAAGCGATCGTCGATACGGGAGCCGTCATGCCGGTTCTGCCCCGGAACGTCGTCGAGCGTCTCGGGGTACGTACCCGGCGGACCGCGATCGTCACGTATGCGGACGAGCGCAGGGAGGAACGACCGGTGGCAGGTCCCCTGACCATCCACGTCTGCAACCGCTTCATGAGTACCGATTGCGTCGTCGGCCCTCCGCTCGGCCAGGCGCTGATTGGCCAGATCGTCCTTGAAGCACTGGACCTGATCGCCGATTGCACGAAGCGCACACTGACTCCGCGTCCCGAGTCGCCGGACTACCCCCAGCTCAAGTTGAAGTAACTTTGTCCGGCTTGCAAGAAGGATCGGGCGACAGAGGAATATTGAGAACGATGTCCGCACCATTCGTGCCCTCCATACGGACCATCACCCCAAGGGGGATCCTCTCGTTCGGGCCTGACACCCCTCCGCTCGAACTGCGGCCGCTCAACGTTCTGATCGGGCCGAACGCATCCGGGAAGTCCAACCTGATTGATCTGCTGAGGCTGGTGAGAAGCCTGCCGTCCGATATGCAGGCGCCCATCCGCGGTGGGGGCGGCATCGAAGGATGGACCTGGAAGGGGTCTACCCCAAATACCGGATCTTCGACTGACCCTTCGTTGGAACTGATCACGTTCCCGCGTGCTTCCTCCAAGTCCTTTCATCATCGTATGGTGTTCAAGGGAAGGGTTTACAGTCTCGATTTCCTGATCTGGTCTGAAGTGATCAAGGAGAGAGGCGATATACTCTATCAATCCGATCTCCCGAACCGTCGGATTCATATGCGATCCGGCGATGGAAAATTGGTCGATACTCCATATCATAAACAGCACAAACGGGACCAATCCGCCTTGGCGCAGTTTCGCTCTTTCAGAGATTATCCGCATTTTACCCGGTTGAGTTTCCTATATGAACGAGTTCATATCTACGGAACTTGGGAGTCGGGCAGGGGTGCGTCGATCAGGAGGGCGCAGCCTGCGGACTCTCGCGGTGACGTCCTGATGGAGGATTGTTCCAACCTGGGCCTCTTTCTCAACCAGACCCTGGGCACTGCACCTGCATACAAACGTCAGGTGGTTGAAGGGATGAACGAGCTGTATCCGAGGTTCACCAATTACGAGGTGGTCGTCAACAGCGGATCGGTGCAGATATTCTTCACGGAAGAAGATACGTCGATCCCCGCCACCCGGCTGTCCGATGGTGCGCTGCGTTACCTGTGCCTGCTGGCGATACTCTACAACCCCAAGCCGCCGCCCGTGGTGTGTATCGAGGAGCCGGAGTTGGGACTGCACCCGGATATCGTGGCGGGTTTGGCGAAGCATTTGCGCGCGGCCAGCGAGCGGATGCAACTGATCGTGACGACGCATTCGGACATCCTGATCGACGCGCTGTCGGATACGCCGGAGTCCATCGTCGTGTTCGAGAACCACGACGGCGCGACGCGGATGAACCGATTGGATCCAGACGAGTTGAACGAGTGGCTGGAAGAGTACCGGCTTGGCCAGCTCTGGACGAGCGGGCAGATCGGGGGCACGCGCTAGTGAGGATCACGGTCTATGTGGAGGGCGGCGGAGACAGGACTGAACTCAAAAGACAGTGCCGCAAGGGATTTCATGATCTGCTGGACAAAGCGGGGTTCCGTGGTCGCCAGCC
This sequence comes from Gammaproteobacteria bacterium, assembly GCA_965204915.1. Taxonomy (GTDB): domain Bacteria; phylum Pseudomonadota; class Gammaproteobacteria; order HK1; family HK1; genus HK1. Next base: position 4,545,334 of record OZ242023.1, read on the forward strand.
CAAGGTCGTTCCATGCGGCCCGCGAAACCGTGCTTTCCGCAGCTTTGAAAGAGCCCTCCGCAATGGCGACGGATACCCCATACTCCTCGTGGACAGCGAAGACCCGGTGGCGGACGCCGACCGGTCCGACGTCGATCCGTCCGGCGCGTGGCGGCATCTCTCTCGGCGCGGGCGCGATGACTGGACGAGACCACCCGGCGCCAAAGACGACCAAGCACAACTGATGGTCACGACGATGGAGACGTGGCTACTCGCGGATAGGCGGACGCTCATCGCCTACTTCCGTGGCATGAGCGCCAACGCGCTTCCGCCGGACGCTGATTTGGAGAGCCGCAGCAAACAGGATGTCACCGCCGCCTTGGGGAGCGCTACGCAGTCGTCAAGCAAGGGTCGTTACCACAAGGGCAACCACTCGTTCGACCTGCTGGGCAAGGTCGAACCGGAGGAATTGAAGAGCCGGCTGCCGCACTTCCGCCGCTTCATCGAGACGCTGGATGCGCGGCTGCCGCCGGCGTAGAAGCAGAATTGGCCACCGCCCGCCGCGGCCGGCGCCGCCCACCAAGGAGCGGATTCATCCACCGCAGGCCGGGAAACCGGGCCATGTCCGCGTCGGTCGAATGGTTTTCCGCCTGATGCTCAATCGCCAGCGCGGCATCGGCCCCCGGCCCGGACGCCCATCCGAACGCGGCGCTCATGGGGCAAGGAAGACGACCTCCGCCAGCCCCCTCTGTTCTTGTCGATGAGCGAGTGTGCGCCGGGCGTTGCGGAATCCGCGGGCGTGCCGTTTCGAGCGGAACCGGACCGGGTGCGATGGATTCGGTGAAGACCACGCGCACGCCATGTCGGGGACGGCGTCACTTCAGATCGATGTACCTCACCGGAACCAGGCGATGGCCCAACATGTCCACGGCGGCCTGCGCCTGTTCCAGGATCACGTAGCCGAGGAGGGGCTCCGGGTCTCCCTCCTCCGACTCCGGGAAAATCGCTTCGTTGAAGATGGGACGGAAGCCTTCCATCCTGATTCGCACCGGGCCGCAGGCCTCGCCGCGCACGACCTCCCGGTTGGCCAATTGCAGCTCCACCGGCTCCGAATGCCGGAAGGTTCCGAAACGCTCCTTCCATGCCAGGGGGAGGATCAGTGCGCCCGCGCCCGTATCGACGAGCATCCCGCAACGAATGGACTTGTCCCCGTCGAAGGGGTTGGTGACCTCGGTCTGTACGATGATTCGCCCCATCGGGAATCCCTCGACTCAACGCTGCATGAACCCCTGCATCCACAGGATACCGGAGGATGCCGGCGCTGCCTGTCCGGTCCATCGGACGACGTGCCTGCCGCCGGCTCTATCCGCCATCCTGCGCGATGCGACGCGCCATCCACTCCACGAACGCGGTGCGCGTCATGCGTCTCCTGCGCGCCTCGCCGTCGATGAACGCGACAACCCCTTCATCGAGGGTCAGGTTGGCGCGGACGTTGCGGCCGGAGAGACGAATCAGGGGAACCGTGACGAGCGTGGAGCCCGCGGCAGACGACACGTCTTCGAGCAAGCCCGGGGCGACAAGCGTCCGTCCGTCCTTCTCCGTCTCGGTGGCGTAATCGCGAAGCGCTTCCTCTGCGTTCAGCAAGGCTTCGTCCAGGGTCGCGCCCATGGCGACGACGCCCGGCAGGTCGGGGAACGTGACGCCGTAGGCGCCGGTTTCTCCGTCGATCAGCGCAGGATACCGGGTCATCTCGTATTCTCCCGATCGGTTGCAGGTCGAACCCACCCCGCCTTCCTTGCGATGGAACGGGCGACCGCAGGAGTGACCTGCCGGTGCCGTGGCAAGGTCACGATGCCCTCGATCTTCGGGTGCCGATAGATGTCGTGAGCTCCGCCGCGACGCGACAGGAACCATCCATCCCTTTCGAGTCGGCGCCTGATTCGTCGAGTGGCGGTGTCCATGCGTGCAGATATTTGCACGATCGACCTGCAGAAGGCCAGCCGGCGCGCACACCCCGCCAAGACGTTGCGGACTTGGTGTCGGGTCACGCCCAGGCGGCTCTGGCCGGGATGGGGAGAAGCCGAAAGGGACACGTTCGCGTCAGCGTGAACCTGTCCTTGGCAGGCATCGCTCCCGGGCTCCGGCGGTATCGGACGTCAGCCGATCAATTCGAGCAATTTGTCTGCAATTTCTGGAGTACTGTTCAGAGAAGAATTCAGAGCAACCTTATCCGACAACATGGGGCTATAGCGGACAATTTCATCTTTCGAGATTTCATGCCAGATTGGCAAGATACGAGTATCGCCCGAAGCTTCCAGTGACGAAAGACCATCCAGCTCCCTCTGAGGCCATTCCTTACTGAAGAAATGTTTCGACAATACAACAATGCCAAAACGCGAATTCTTGAGTCCTCTGTCGATCTGCCGTCGCAGGCTGTCGCCCACTTGCAGCGTAAGTTCATCATACCAGACTCTGGCGCCTCTGGTTTGAAGTTCTTCTGCCAATCCACGAACGAAACTGTCTTTGTCTTCGCTTGCATGCGAGATGAAGAAATCATAGGTCTTCTGTACGTGAATGTCAGGAGCCGATGAATGTATCAAATTTGCACGTCTCCGAATTTCGTTTGTGATATTCTGCTCATGTTTTTCTCGTTCTCGGGCAAGTCGTTTTTGCTCATCAGAAATTTTCTTCCTTTTCCTTTCATCTTCGCGAGCCTGACGTTCTTTGCAAGCGCTTAGCTGCTTGGATTTATCTACGATCCTGCCGGAAATCTCTGCACGTTTCCTCTGTGCATCGGCCAATTTTTTAGAGCTACGTTCTACCTCCTTCAACTTGTTCCGGCGTGTCGAATCATTGCTTGTACGAGATGCAGCTTCATTCGCTCGATTGATCTTCGCTTGAGCATCTACTTCCTTTCGAGTCTCCTCAGCCTCTCTTTTCCGGAGATCGGCAATTTCCTTTTCGAGTCGGTTGATGCGGATCTGATTCGCAGAAGTCATGTCCAGCCTCCTTCATTACTGCATTCGGGATGGTGAAATACTGGAAGTCAGGAGCAACAATATCACCGCGATGCGGCGGGCGCAATCGGTGAAGTGCTGCACCTCCTCTGGGTACAGGGAGCGTCCGAGGATAGTGCGTTCGCGGTAGGAGAGCCATTTCTTGAGGACTTGGTAGCCGCCGAGCTTGTAGCCCCAGACGGCGGCGGGGACGTTGCGCCAGAAGGCGCGGGCGTTCAGGTGGACGTCGAAGGTGGTCTCGCCGAGCATGGGCAGGGCATCGCCGAGGGCGGCGCGTTCCTCCGGTGTGAAGGGGCGTTCGACGATGCGGCCCTGGCCGGGCATGACCGCACCGCCCGTTCCGTAATGGCCCCATCCGGCGGTCAGCGCGAAGTCGTCGCCGGCCATGTTGCGGCCGTCTGTGGTGGCGGGCACGGCGATGGCGGCGACCTCCGGACGTAGCCGGCCTGAAGTGACGCCCGGAACGAGGGTGTCGGAGTCGAGGAGGCGGGCCAGCTCGCGGCCCCGGGCCGCTGACCGGGCGAGCGCTTCTGCCGCTTCCCTCCTCGGACGGAGGTCATGCCTCCCTCGAAGCGCATCCGAATCTCCCGCGTGAATGCGGCACGGGCGGCACGCGCACGCAAGGTTGCCGGGAAATCCGTGCGCGCTCCCGGGGAAGTTCGTGTCAACGAGAGTTTCACGAAGGCTCTCCGACTCCGATCAGGAAGAAAGTCCAGTAGACCACAATCAAACGGAGGAACGTACCAATGGAAAGAAAGCTGATCGCAGCCGCCGTGTCCAGCGCACTGGCCCTGCCGATGGCCGCCCAGGCAATCGAGTTCTCGGTCTCCGGCCACGTCAATCGTGCCCTCGTCCTGGAAGACCAGGACGGCAATGACAACGACGGCAAGCTGCAGAACAAGGACAGCAACGCTTCCGCATCCCGTTTCCGCTTCACCGGCAGCGAGGATCTCGGGAACGGGCTGACGGCGGGCGTCCAGATGGAGCTGGCCGTCCATTCCAGCGATTCAGGCACGACGAGTCCGGGAACGGGAACGCGCCATGCGAACGTCTACCTCTCCACCCCGGGAGGCAAGATCACCCTCGGCAAGGGCTCGTCCGCCACCGACGGCATGACCAACGCCCGGTTGGGCGGTCCGTCCTGGCTGGGCGGCGTGACGAACTGGTGTGCCTACGCCACCCCGTCCCACAAATACTCCGCCACCCACCCCGACGACCTGGACAAGGAGGTTACTGTTGCAGCGGCGGCCTGCCAGACCCACGATCCCGGTCGCCAGCAAGTCTTGCGGTACGACTCCCCGGCGCTCGGTCCGGCCACGATCAGTGCCTCGATGGGCAACAGTGACTACAAGGACATCGAGGTCACGTTCTCGGGCTCGGTCGGCGACAGTGCGTACGATCTCCGCGTCGGCTACGTCGGTGAGGACGACAGCTACGATGACGACATCATCGGGGCCTCGGGCGCCGTCAAGTTCGCAATGGGGACGGCGATCGCGATCGGCTGGGCCAACACCAAGCGTGACGCTTGGGCCGGCACCAGCCGTGACGACGACGAGAGCAACAGCTACACCCACTTCGAGATCGACCACAGCTACGGCGACGGCAGCGTCGGTGCCTACTACAAGACGGGCGAGAGCAACGGCGTGGACGGGAGCCTCTGGGGCATCGGCGTCGGCCATAACATCGGCGGAGGCGCCACCGTGTACGCCGGCTATCGGCATGTCGAGGATGACGACCCCAACATCGAGGACCACAACCTGTTCGTCACCGGCATGAGGGTGACGTTCAAGTGAGGACGCGGTACGCCTGAACGCTTCAGGGTGGTAGAAGAAGCGGAAACCTCGTACTGAACCCCCTTCCCTCTCCGGGAAGGGGGTTTTTTATCCTCAAGTTTCGGGATTCAAAATGCCTGAATCAGGCGATGGATTCCCGCTTTCGCGGGAATGACGGCCAGCCTGAAAGCAACGCGTCTCGCTGAAATGACGTCATTCCCGCGAAAGCGGGAATCCATTTCGGTCAGCGATTCCCGAAACTTGAGTTTATCGTCGGTCGCACCGGCCGGCGACCGGCGCTTGCCCCTCCGGCGGTCGCGCCGGGGCGCCCTTCGCATCCACGAAGCGCTCGGGGCCTGCATGGGGGAAGACCCGGACAGGGGCCGGGAGATCCGGCGGGCCGAAGCGCGCGCGGACCGGGAAAGGCAATGAAGGATCGCAAGGCAACCGGGACCCCCGCACCAACGGGAGGAACGGCTTGCCTGCCGTCGTGCACACCGGACCGCCCCGGGAAACCCGGGGCGGTCCGGTGTGCAACCAATCCGTGAGAATCGTGATCGACGGATGCCGCCCAAGCCCTACAGCATCCAGACCACCACCCCGCGCCCGTCCTGCCGGCGACCGCCTCCATCCGCTTCGCCGCCACCGTCCCGGCGGGCCTCCGCGCCTTCGCTACCCTTCGCGCCGCTGCGCCGGTCCATCACCACCAGATGCCCTTCCTCCGCTCCGCACTGCGCCATGTACCCCAACGTCTGCTTCACGCCCTTCTCCACCGTCCACGCGAGGCTCTTGCGGTCCGTATCCCGCAACACCTTGCACTCCACCACGAAACGCTCCCACAGGTCCGAGGGTTGCCCCGACTCGCGCGGCCACAGCACCAGCAGGTCCGTCCGCCCCCGCCCCAACCCGTACTCCCGCTCGATGCGCCCGCCCCCGTTCACCACCCGTTGCAGGTACGACTGCAAGATGAGCTGCGGCGCCGCCTCCCGGTACGGCCCCAGATGGCCGAGCCAGTGCTCCGCGTGCTCCCCGAAGAACGTGCGGAATGCCGTCAGCAGCTTCGTCATGTCCAGCCGGCCGTCGTCGTCCACGTACCACGCCACCTCGATGTCCAGGCTGCTTTGCAGGACGTAGCCCAGCTCCCGCGGCACCACCTCCCGGTAGATCGGGTTCGCGATGCGCGGCGGGTCGGTGGCGGCGATGAGGCCCAGATCGCGCACGTATTCCAGGTCACGGCCGTCGTGCTGTACCTCCCCGCCGCTCAGGATGGGCTCGACCACCTGCCGGACCCGCTCCTCCTCCAGCTTGTGCGCCAACTGGTCCAGGTGCGTACGCCGCGAGAGAATCAACTCCTCCCGCGCCGCATGGACGTCGTCCACCTCGATGGTCCGCGAGCGGTCCCGTCCTGCCTTGTTGTCGAAGCACGCCCCCGCGCACAGCGCGTTCACCAGCCACGGCTGGCCCCGCGTCTGCGTCCACACCGCCTCCACCGCCGCCGCCGAGAACCGCTGCCCGGTCTCCTCGGTGTGCTGCGCCATCAGCGCCCGCGTCTCCGCTTCCGTGAAGTCGCCCATGCGCAACGACTTCGCCGCCACGTTGAAGGGGCTGCCGCCGGCGATGATCTCGCCGGCGCTCGACCGGATGCGGTAGTCGCGGATGTCGCGCACCCCGCACAGCACCACGCTCTGCGGGAAGGCTTCGGGGCGTTGCTCGTAGCCGGCGCGAAGCTGGCGCAGTACGGAGAGCAGGGTGTCGCCGACCAGCGAGTCGATCTCGTCCACCAGCAGCACCAGCGGCACCGGGTTCGCTACACACCAGCGGGTAAGCAGCTCCTTGAGAGCGTCCTCGGGACCCACCCTGGCCAGGACATCGGGCCAAATGCCGTCCGGATAGTCGTCGCCCAGAAGGCGCGCACTGGTGGCCAGGCTGCTGAGGATGGCGCGAATGCCACGCGCCACGTCGTCGCGCGCCACCTGGGCGACCTCGACGTTCACGTTCACGCAGCGGAAGTGGCCCACTTCGCCGCTGTTGAGCAGGTCGCGCAGGGCGATGAGCGCGGAGGTCTTGCCGGTCTGGCGCGGCGCGTGCAGCACGAAGTACTGCTTGGCCCGAATCAGGCTCAGGAGCTCGTCGACGTCCACCCGGTCCAGCGGCTGGATGGTGTAATGGTCGTCCGGGCGCACCGGCCCTGCGGTGTTGAAGAAGCGCATGGGCCGATTATGGCACCTGTCGCCGCGAACGTCCCGGCACCGGTTGTTCAATGTTGCCGACAGCGCTGCGCAGGGCGGATGCGCTCCCATGCGCTTGAGGGCGCTGTTCAGCCGCTTTGCGAGCTTCGGATTCGATCGGTTCCAACATTTGCCCGATTGTTGCATAAATCGAAGGATTCGCTATCACCCCGATCAGACCAGGAGCGGGCTCCGAGAAAATCCGTCATTCCCGCGAAAGCGGGAATCCAGAGACTTGCGTGATTGAAATGGATTCCCGCTTTCGCGGGAATGACGGTCTGAAGACGGCCGTTAGCCCGAAGTTCCCTGGGCGTGACAAGGTTCAACTGATTGATTGAAGGTGGAATTTTCAGATTTTGGGAGTTCCCGGTACTGGGAACATTTCGATGAGGTGCGCGGCGCGGCGTTGAGTCGGGGTCGGCTCGGTGAGCAGGGACAAGGGCGGTGCGGCAGGGTCGGCCGGGACCCGGCAGGTGTTGCGGCAGCGGGTCGCAAGCTCTGCGAGCAGGGTATCGAGGCTATGAAGGGGCGCGTCGTCGTCGGTGCGCCGGCAGGCCTTCTTGTGCCGGGCGCGGTCGGTGGGTTGGGCCGGGGCGACGGGGTCGCGGATGCGCCGAGCTTCGACCAGGGTCTCGTCGTCGAACAGCAGCGGCGCCCAAGCACGGCGAAGATGCCACTCCAGGTAGCCGGCCAACAGGCAAAGGAACAGGTGCGCGCGTACCCGGCGTTCCTCGCGGTGGTGGATGGGACGCACCCGGATGTCGCGCCCCTTGAGAGTGCGGAACCAGCGCTCCACGTCGGCCAGCCCCTTGTAGGTGCGCACCGTGTCTTCGGGCGAGAGTCGCTGCGCGGGCTCGCTGGTGCGAAGCACGTACAGCCCGTCGAGCCGCGCCTCGGCATCGACCCGCTCGTGGTCTCGTTCGTAGACCAAGCGCCCCTCGCGCACTTCCCACCGGAAGTGCTTGGCCATCTTGTGCCGGGCGATGATCCGGCCCACCTTGTGCCCGATGTGTGCCGCATCGAGCGGCGTGCGGGTGCGCCGGGCGGCCTCGCGCGCGACCCGTTCGAGTCCCGCCTCGGTGGCCGCGAGCAGCGCCTCGCGCTTGCGCGCGCGTTCCTCGGCCAGCAACGGGTTGTAGCACCCCACCAGACGCTCGCCGGGATAGTGCGGGCTGACGAACTCGGCCAGGTTCTGCTCATCGAACAGCGATAGCTGCAACGCCTCGCTCTCGACCAGCGAGCGCACCTGCGGCGCGCGCAACGCGCTCACCCAGCCCAATCCGCGATGGCGCTTGAGGTGTTCGATGCGCACCTGCGTGAGCAGGCCCCGATCCCCGACCAGCACCACCCGTTCGAGCCCGAAGTGCTCGCGCAGCTTGAGCACTTGGTCGGCCACGGTGTTCGGGTCGGCGGTGTGGCCCGGAGAGGCCTGGACCGCCACCGGGCATCCCCCCGGGGCGGTCAACACGGCATACACCACTTGGGGCCGACCGCGCTTGCCGTCGCGGCTGTAGCCAAAGCGCATCAGCGGGCAGGTGCGCCCCTCGTAGTCGCTCCCGCTCACGTCGGCGAACACCGGCTCGCCTTCGCGCAGATGGCGCCGGGCGAGCCGGCGCTCGATGCGCCCCTGACGCGCGAGCAGCCAATCCATCGCCGCGTACAGCGCGTCCTCGTCGGCATCGCCCAGGTCGAGCTCTTCGGCCAACGTCGTGGTATGCCACAACCGGGTGGTGGCGAGCTTCGAGGCCGGATGGAGCAGACGTTCCACGACCATCGCCACGACCCGGTCGCGCTCGGGGGAGCGCTTCGGGGCGATGAGCCGGTCGAGCCCCAAGCGCCGGACCAGGGTCAAGAGCAGCTCGACATGGCCGTGGGGCGCCGAGCGTTCGATGGTGAAGGCCGCTTCGGGGGAGACCAGACGCTGGCCCTTGAGCACTCGGCGCAGGGAATCGACCTTCTCCGCGGGCCAGTCGGTGAGGTTGGCCAAGGTCTTCTTGCGCACTCTCGCGCCCTCGCGCCAGCCTTCTCGCAGCAGGATCGCGGGGCGGGAGTTGCGGTTGGGGACGGCTTCGATATACATGGGAACGAAGATATCCCGTCATCTTCTCAATGTCAAGCTCCATATCGTCATTTACATGGGAACAACATCCAGCGTCTCCCGTACCCCTTTTTGTTTACAAATCAAACAATTACTCTCAATTCAACCCCCCAAATCCCAGGGAACTTCGGACTAGTCGGTTCCGCCCCTGCTGGATGAGCGACTGGATCTCGGCCTCCGAATCAGCGATGCGCCGCCTGTTCCTCCTCGAACGTGGGCTCCCCAATGATGGATCTGGCCAGGGGTTCCCTGGCGAGGCCGCCGGTGAGGCCGATGGCGCCGCCGATCAACGTGCCCTTCAGGCCACCGAGCCGGCCTCCCACCAAGGCGCCGGCGATGGCGCTCATCACCGTGGTGATCGTGCTGGCGTTCTGCACGGCGAACCGCAGGAGGCTGAGCAGGTCCTCACTGAACTCGCGGACGTTGGCGGCGACCTGCGGATCCCCTAGGAGCCTGCGCCGTAGAAAGGTAGTTCAAGCTATGAGAACGGATGGACGGTCCGGAATTCGATGCGGGGATGGACACGAGGGCCGGGACACCGCAAAGGCGCAATGGCAGGCAGGGCACGCGCGAGGGTCCCAGACGTCCGGCAAGACCCCCGATAGGGAGATTCCGACCGTATCCCACTGGCGAGCAGGCGCCCTCACACCGCCAGAAGCGGTTGCAACCGCTTGAGGTTCAGCGCCAGGCACACCAAGTCCCATTCCCCCCGCGCCTTGGCCAGACCCCGCACGCTGAACCGCCGGAATCCAAGAACCTTCTTGATCCAGCCATTGGGCGCCTCGGACAGCCATTTGCGCTGCGCATACCGTTCCCGGCCCGTGGGCGTGGCCAGCTTCTCGACCATCCGGTGCGTCGCCGGGTGCCTCTTCGCGTCCTTGTCCGCCACCCGCTTGCCCTCGCGTCCCGGCGCCACGTACCCGTCGATACCCCGCGCCTCCAGCTCCGACAAGTCCCGCTCGTTGCAGTACCCGGCATCGGCAAGCACCGTCTCGGGCTGCGCGTCGAACCGGTCCTTGACCTCATCGAGCAGCCCCATCATCGCCCCCTGGTCGCTCGCGTTCGAGGTCAGCTCCGTCGCCACTATCAACTGCCGCTCACCGTCCACCGCCACCTGCGCGTTGTAGCACTGCTGGAACCCCTCCGCGCTGGTCTTCATGATGGCGCTGTCAGGGTCGGTGAAGTGGCTCTGCGCCTTCTCATCAGGCTCCCCGTAGGCGCGCTTGTACGGCTGCCCACCCTTGGGATTGCGCTCCCATCCGGGCCGGCGCCCGCGCGCATCGTCCGCCTCGCGCTGCGCCGCCTCCAAACGCCCCTTCGCCGCTCGAATCGCCGCCAACCGGTCCTCTCGACGGCGCAGCTCCTCCGGCAGCTCATCGCCTCGCAACGACTCCCCAAAACGCGCATCCTCCTCCGCATCGGTCTCGCGAGCCCGGTTCAACAGTGCCTCGACCTCCGCCTCCAACTCCCGCTCCTTCTCGCCCATCCGACCGTAGCTCATCGCCTTGCGCTTGCTCGCATTCGCACGCACCTTCGTCCCGTCTATCGACACCTTCCCGAAACGCGCCAATCCCATCTCGCGCGCCACCCGCACCACCCCCACGAACAGCCCCTTGAAGTCCTCCAAGTGCCGGCGGCGAAACTCGCACAACGTGCGGTGGCTCGGAAAGTTCCCCGCCCCCAACACCCGAAACGCCACATCCTCCTCCAGCTTCCTCGCCATCGCCCGCGACGAGAACACCCCCGTCGCATACCCATACAGCAGCACCTTGACCATCATCCGAGGCTCATACGGCGCGTTGCGCCGACCATCGCCTTCATAGGGTGCGTAGAACGCCGTCAAGTCCAGTCCGTCGACCAGGTCGCTGACGTGATGCGCAAAGTGCCCTTCGGGCAGCCACTCGCGTACATCCGGCGCCAGCAGCAGCATCTGGTCCGGCTCGTAGGGGCGGAATGTCGTCGCCATCCGGCTCTCTCCTTCGGCTCAGTCTGCCTATTGTCGCATCGTTTCTACGGCGCAGGCTCCTAGATCGTCGCTGATGCTCTCCACCACGAAGCGCAACTCATCCGCCAGGTTTCCGAGGAAGTCGATGACGCCGGAGGCCGCCACCGTGCGCTGGAGCTTCAGCAGCGCATTATCGAGGCGCGTGATCTGGGCGCCCGGACCCTGCCCCGCCTCCTCGGCGCCGGCGCTATAGAGGCGTCGGAGCTCGGCCGCGAGCGGGGGGAGCAGATCGGTCGCGAGCACCTTCCCCGTCGCGAGCAGCTTGTCGAACTCGGCGGTGGTCTCGCCATAGGCGCGCGCCGCCGTAGTGAATATCGCGGGCAGCACTTCGCCGAGCTGGCCGCGCAGCTCCTCGGCGCTCACCTTCCCCTTGCTGATCATCTGCTCGATGGCCCGCAAGGCCTGGCCCTGTTCGACGGACGAGAGGCCCAGGACCCGACTCGTCTCGGCGATGGCTATGAAGATGTCGCGGGTGGCCTGGCCCTCCAGAGTCGTCCCCTTCGCGGCTGCCGTGATCCGGAGGAAGCCTTGCTCCAGGGCCAGGAGATCGAGGCCGAGCCGGTTGGCCTCGGCATCCACGAACGCGAACGCCTGCTCCGCGAGCCCGGCCCCGCCGGCCGCCGTGCTCATCGCGATTTCGAGCGACCTCATTTCGAACCCCGTCCGCACACTGTCCAGGGCCAGTTGGCGGGCGGCAAGCGCCAGGGAGGTGATGCCGCGGGCGAGGAGGTCGCCGGAGACCAGCCTGGCGACCGATCGAGTGAACGTTTCGGAGGCGGCCGCTGCCCGCCTCATCGAGCGGCCTGTCTTGTCGACGCCGCCCTCCATCTGGTCGAGGCCGCGGAGCGCCGAGTTCAGGTCGGCCCGGATGCGGAGGGCGAGTTCAAGGTCGGGCATTGTGCTATGCTGCCGCCATGTTCGATTTCAACCGCGACATCTTCGGCGCCGGCGAGCCCGGCGGGTTCGGCACACTGCTATGGGATGCCATCGTCCTGCTCGGCCTCGCGATCCTGGTGTGCTGGGGGCTCCCTCTGCTGCTCCTCGCCATCGTCTTCTTCGTGTGATCCTCTACTTCACCGTATAAGCGCCGCCACGAACCGCTCCACGTCCCCGGCCCTCCGGGTGGCGTCCACCTCCCAGAACCGCCGGATCTGGCGCCACGTCAGGCGCTCGGCGACGTCACGGTGTCCGCGGCCGTGGCCGGCCCGGACGAGGGCATCGAGGACTTCGGCGAGAGGGACCGCCCGGCCTTTTCCCGCCGCCGCCTCACGGCCTCGAGGAGACGGCGGGAGAAAAAAAGTCGATTCGCCTGCCACATCGCCCCCGAAACCGCATCGCCATCCCAGTCCGACAGGCGGGCGAGCCACGCGGCATCCCGGTCGCTGGCCTGCGCGCAGCAGGCGAGCCACGCCTCGGCGTGCTCCGTCAGCGCCTGGGCGATCGCCGCGTCATCGATGTCGCCCTCTCCGGAAGCGCTCGAATGCCCGCTCTCGCCGATCGAGTCGGCGATGGCCTCGATGAACGGACGGACCTCGGCGGTGAGGCGCAGCCCTTCGAGGAACCGGAGCTCGCGCACGGTGAGGGTGACGCGCTCGCCGGTGTCCGGATCGCGCACCACGACGTCGACGTCAGGGAAGAGGACGTCCATCTCCTTGGCGGCGGTGGGCTCGGGGGCGGGCTCGGGCGCAGCGGGCTTCATGGCTCGTCTCCCTGGCGGGGCTGGTGGGTCCGGTGCTCGATGTCGGCCTGCCCGACCTTCGCGCCTGGCACGCCCGCGAGCGCCGCCGCCTCCGCCTCAGTCATTTCTGGCCCGCCTGGCCAATCCGCGCGACGCCGGCGGGCTGCGGCCCCCCTCATAATCAGGGCTATGCGCGTGGCGTATCGCGGATCGGCGGGCTTCATGGCTCGTCTCCCTGGCGGGGCTGGTGGGTCCGGTGCTCGATGCCGGCCTGCCAGACCTTCGCGCCGAAGCCCGCCCCGAGCAACGCCCCCAGCGTCCCCAGGTCCGGCGTCTGGCCGTGCCCGAACATGGGCAGCAGGACGGCTGCGCACGCGGTCACGGCGCACGCCAGGGACGCCAGGCGCATCGTCGAGGGCTTGCCTCGGTGGTCACGCAGGAGAGGCATCATGTCCGAGCCATACGCAAGTCACGTGCCTCGTGGCACGGCACGATGATGGTGCTGCATGTCTCCATGGTGATGCCCGACGAGTACCGCGTCTCCTCACAGCGCTCGACCGGGATGAGGCAGCTCGGCCGGGCCGGCTCCGGAGCGAGATCCGCGAGCGTCAGGAGGGCGGCCAGGGCCGCAGCCGCGGGGCTCATGGGGTCCGGCTCGGCGCCGCGGCGATCGGCGTCGGCACGGTGATGAGGATGTGCCGCGGGCCGAAGGCGCTCCGGGCGGTGGCCTCGACGGTCACCGCGGCGGCCGGGGCGCTGCTCAGCCAGTCGAGCTCCAGGCGGTCGATGCCGATGCTCGCGCCGCGCACGACGTTCACGCGGAGCGCGGTGGGGTCCGAGGAGACCGCGTGCTCGATGAGCACGGGGCCCGCGGTCTCGGGGCGGTCGGGCGTGGCCGGCGGGGTCCATGCTTCGAGCACGCCGGCCCGGAGCGGCGGCGGGCCGGCGGCCACGGCCAGCAGGGTGAGGGGGGCGGCATCCGGGACGGGCGCATCAATGCGCGCGCCGGCGCCGGCCAGCACCCGCCAGCGGGGGGAGGCGCCGAGCCGGACCGTCCCGATCGAGGCCAGGGCGGCGGCGTGGGCGGCGCGCACGGCGCCGGCGTTCGCGGCCCGGCCAATCCGGAGCGTGCCGTCGCGGATCAGGATCTCGATGCGCTCGGCGGCGGCGATCTCCTGGGTGCCACAGGGCCGGCCCGCGGCGCCGACCAGCCAGCGGAGACGGCGCTCGCCGAAGGCCCGGAGCCGATCGGCGTGCACCCCGCGGTAGGCAGGGAGGTCGGTCTCCACCGCGAGGGCAGCGAGGGCACCCCGCGCGGCAGGTGCAGGCGCTGCACCGTCTCCCACGCCGCCGTTCGATCGGCGAGGGTGCGGGTCGCGTCGAGCATGAGGGCGGCGGACGCCTGGACCTGCTCCCACATGAGGTCGATCGCCTGGACCGCATCGACGTACAGCCGGGCCGCGAGGCGGCCGAGGTCCTGCTGCGCAGCACGGGTCCAGTACTCGGCGTGCCCGGCCCCCGAGCTCAACGGCACGAAAATCGGCCGCGGGGCGGTGGCTAGGTCCTGCCCCTGGAGCGCCACGACGTCCAGCAGCCGCAGGTTCAGCATGTGGCCGTAGACGAGCCGGGCCATACCCCCCTGCTCGATCGTGTACGAGACGAAGTCCACGCCGGCCGCCAGGAGCTGGTCGCGCAGCCATTGCTTCACCGCGGGCTCGTAGTGCTCGCGGAACCGCTCCTCGCGCCCTATGCCCACGTCGTAGGTCGTGGGGATGGGGGTGGACTCGCTCATGCCTTGCTCTCCGTGTCGCTGTCGCTACGCCCGGCCCATCCACGGGCGGGCGCCCGCGATGGGCCGGGGCTCTCGTGGGACGCCCCCAGGATTCGCTACGGCAGCCACTCGTATATGCGCACCTCGGAATTGGCCTTGTAGACGTTGCCCGAAATCGAATAGAGACGGACGTAATCCTGGTATCTGGTGTTTATCTGCCTTTGAACTTCGACCGCAATAAGCCTGCTGGTGCTGTCCAGGCTGAGCATGAGCCCCAAATACATGCTGAAGTTGGCGCCAGAAAAACTGGTGGCAGCACTGCGGCTATTGCCCATGAGACCCAAGTGGGGCACCCATAGCCGGGACGTGATGGTATCGCCGATATATCCCTCGATGATTATCCCGGGTGACGAATAAATCCTCGGTATCTCCAGGGAGTAGACATCGCGATAGAAGAGCCCGGCCCGATTGAATGCCGTCTCTATAGTCGGGGCGACTTCGAGGATAGCGCCGGTCCTGATGGTCCTATCGGTATTGCCCAGGTCCCACGTCGCGATGAGTCTCCCGCGGCCGGAGGGCTCAGTCTCGTAGAGAGCGTGGCTCGTGTTCGCCTCGTAGGTGACCTCCTCGCGGAACTGGAGATTCCACGTGTAGCCACTCGACGCGCCTCGGTAGATCTTGTGCCGGCCCAGATTGTCGTTGGCATCCCGGATCAGCCGGTACTCCACGTCGCCGACCTTGACCCCCGCGATGTAGATCGTCAGGTCGCAGACCTCCCGGCCGCCGCCCGTGCCGGACACGAACGCGCTCGCCGCCAACACGAGATCCGAGAACTCGAATCCGGAGCACGTGGCCGACAGGTCGTCCGCCGCCGAGGTCCGCCCATTGTTGTCGGGGTCGAACGACAGGCCCTCGTTGCTGCGTCCGGAGATCGTGACGATGACCTCCACGGAGATCTTGCCGTGTCCGGACGATGGGTCGTCCAGGTCGAACGCCGGGCTGAACAGCTCCAATGACGAGGAGCTGTGGACCGTCGCGGCGGAGTTCGTGATCGCCAGACCGTTGCCCGTGACGACCCCGTCCCCGGTCGGATCGGTGAGATGGGTCAGGCCCACGGCGGGCAGCTTGATCTGCGGCACCGGCTGCGTCGAGCCGACGCATGCCCAGGGTGCGCACGCGCCAGGCGTCGCCACCAGCACCTGCGGCGACGTGGCCGTGTAGTCCCCGATCGCGTAGTCCACCCGCGCGGGCAGGTTCGTGGCCGGGGAGTCCGCGGCGAGCACGATCCAGATCTCGTAGGCCGTGCCCGCGTTGAATGCCGGTGCAGCCTGCACTACGAACGAGTGGGAGTGGGTCCCCGTGAGCTTGGACGAAAGGTTGTAGGTCCGCCCGTCGATGCCGATCGCGATGGGCAGCGCAGTGCTCGCCGATGGGCGCGTCAATACGAGCTGGCTCCTCACCTGCGAGTCCAGGGTGAGGGCATTCGCGTACTTGACGAGCGTCCAGCCCGACGGCAGGCCCTGCGCGGACGCCGCCCGTGCGGGGTCGTTGTTGCCGCCGGCGGCCGGGGTGGTCACGTCGTACCACGGCTGGAAGTGCCCGGCGGCGGCGAGGATGTAGCGGCGGCCCGTGACGAAGCGCGCCGGGAGCTGGCTGACGGGGGCGGGCCGTCCGTCGCCCAGGACGTAGCCGGTCCGGGCCGTGTCGAGCTCGAGCACCTGTCCCGGATGCCCCGCCGCCTGCTGCGCCGCCGTGGGCATGTCGCGCAGCATCTCGGTGACGAGTTCGAGCCGGGAGGGCTCCGGCTCGAAGGGCGTCAGCGTCTCGACGCGCCACAAGGAGGCGGCCGGCTTGTCCGGCACCGGGACGGCGTAGTACTCGTAGGTCGCGTCACTCGGGAGCTGCACCACCCCGGTGGAGTCGAGGGGGATCGGCGCGATCTCCCCGACAGCCAGCCGGTAGCGCGTCGTGCGGTAGTCCACCGCGAGCGGGATCCGCACCACGATCCAGACGTTGCTGTAGCGCGGGTTCGCGCGCGTGCCGCCCGATATCGCATAGATCAGGCCCGCGCCGGTGGTGGGCTGCACCGAGGGGGGGACGCCGGTGGAGACGAACGGCGTGGTGGCCGCCGAGCCGTTCACGTCCGTCCAGGAGCCGCCGTCGAAGGCGTTGTAGATCTCGGCCAGCTTCCCGTCGAGATCGAGTGTCCACTCCGTGTTCGCAGTGGAGTACTCCGCCTTCAGCTTGCCTGCCGTGTCCCCGAGGACGGCGTTGTCCCATCCGGAATCCGCGTCGTTCCAGGCCGGGAACGAGCCGTCGTCCGCGGCGGTGAATCCGGTGCTGTCGAGCACCACCGCGTTGTCGATCCGCGCGAATTCGGTCGAGCCGATGATCCCCGCCTGGCTGCCGCTCGCGACGGGCAGCTTGGCCGCCGGCACCGGCGCCGCGCTCGATGCGCGGGCGAACGCCTCGAGGTCCGGCTCGTCGAGCGACACCCCGATGCTGTGCCGGCTCGCGACGGTGTCGTCGGCGATCCACAGGTGCCCGGTGCTCGACAGCGCGAACGAGATCACGTCCCCGCCGTCCGCCGTCACCGAGACGCTGTTGGTGCTGCTCGCCTGGGTGCCGGGCGTGGACACGTCGGATTTGGCGAGGAGGTCGGCCAGGGCGAACCGGTCTGGATCCTCGCCGTCGATGCGCACGATCACCGTCCGGTCCTGCGCGGTGGTCGGGAGGGTGAGCCCGGAGGCCACCAGGGCGTTGCTGACGCCCTCCGTGATGCTGGCCGTTCCGATATCGCGGGTGCGCCGCATCGCCGCCTCGAACGCCTCCACGGCGCCCACACGGGCCGTCAAGGGGCCGTCGTCGTAGCTGCTCCCCCCGCTCGCGGTGCTCGAGATCGTGAACGTCCTGCTGGCGCCCGTCCCCGCCGGCGTGATGGTGACGTTCGCGCCGGCCTGGATCGCGTTCCCGATCTGCTCCCGCACGCCGGCCGCGTCCAGGCCGCCGCTCCCTCCGGAGACGGTGACCGTGGCCTTGTTCCCGGAGACCGCCGCGGCGACGCCGGCGCCGCGGAAATCGATCGTCTCCACCGCGAGGGCGAGGACGAAGGCAGGGACGAAGGCGAGGATGCGTAAGGAGTTCATGGTCATCTTCCTTTTGCTATAGACCTAATGACTGTCCGGTCCTATCGACTCAATGCCGAAAACTTCCGGCCAGCCATCCGTGGGCTTGAGGACCTGGCCGGTCAGAGGCAACTGCTGCTCGCTGCTCCGGGATTTTGCGTCCCACTGGCCGTTCGCGCTGATCCTCATCCGCCGGACGTAGATATCGTGGCCTTTCACCCCCTCGGCGGACTGCACGGTCAGCGATTTCCGCTAACTCCCGAAGCTGCGTATGAAGGGGATTTGCGGGGCGTCGAAAAATAGTTTCTCGCAGACTTTCAGAGCATTGGAGGCCATAATTGGAGCGATTCCACAGATGGAGCTCCAATGATGGGACGCGAGGCGAAGTTTCGCAAGACGCTGTCGATGCCAGGGCTGCTGGCGCAGATGCGGCGCTGCTTCGAGGGGGTCGAGGACGAGGTGGCGGGCCGTGGGCTGAGCTTGGCGGACTGTCTGATGTCGGGGTTGGCGATATTCTCGTTGAAGTACCCGTCGCTGCTGCAATTCGAGCAGGACGCCCGGGGTCTGGGGGAGTCGGCGCACGAGCCGCGGCGGGAGAACCTGCGCAGTCTGTTCGGGGTGGAGCGGGCGCCGTCGGACGTGCGGCTGCGCGAGCGTCTGGATGAGGTGGACCCGAGGGAGCTGCGTGCGCCGTTCAAGCGGCTGTTTGCGCGGGCGCAGCGCGGCGGAGCGCTGGCGGGGTTCGAGTGGCTGGAGGGTCGGTACTTGCTGTCGGTGGACGGGACGGGGCACTTCTCGTCGTCGAAGGTGCATTGCGCGAACTGCTGCGAGAGGCGTCACAGGGACGGGACGACGACGTACTACCACCAGTCGCTGTGCGCGGTGCTGGTCCATCCGCAGCGCCGGGAGGTGGTGCCGGTGGTGGCGCCGGAGGCGATAGTGAAGTCGGATGGGCGGAAGAAGAACGACTGCGAGAGGAGAGCGGCGAAGCGTCTGTTGACGGAGCTGCGGCGTGAGCACCCGCACTTGGCGCTGGTGGTGGTAGAGGACGGATTGGCGTCGAACGGGCCGCATATCCGGCTGTTGAAGGAGCTGGACATGCGGTTCGTGCTGGGGGCGAAGCCGGGCGACCACAAGGCGCTGTTCGAGTGGGTGGAGCAGTTGGAGGCGCATCCGCCGGCGGACCCGGCGAAGCGGGTGGTGCGTTGGGAGACGGTGGACGGCGACGGCACGACGCACTGCTTTCGGTGGCTCAACGGTGTGCCGCTCAACGACACGCACTTTGATTTGGAGGTGAACTTCCTTGACTACCGGGAGAGGAGGCGCAATGGCAAGGAGAGGCGTTTCTCGTGGGTCACGGACCTGCGGGTCGAGCCGTGCAATGCGATGAAGCTGATGCGCGCCGGGCGGGCGCGCTGGCGCATCGAGAACGAGACGTTCAACACCCTGAAGAATCAAGGCTACGAGTTCGAGCACAACTTCGGCCACGGCAAGAAGAACCTGGCGACGGTGTTTGCGGCGCTGATGATGCTGGCGTTCGCCATCGACCAGGTTCAGAAGATGTGCTGTGCGCTGTTCCAGGCGGCGCTGGCGAGGAAGAAGCGGGCGAAGTACTTCTGGGAGGACTTGCGCGCGCTGTTCATGAGCTACCGGCTCCCGGACTGGGAGACGTTGTACCGGGCGTTGGCCTTCGGCCACCATGCGCCGGTGCCGGTGGCGCACGACACGTCGTAGGCTCGGCGCCGGGCCGTGTCGCGCTCGCAACCGCCTTGCCGCTTCAGGGAATCGACATCGCCGCCCGTTGCATCCGGCCCAAGGCCGGAGGGGAGGCGTTGTCCCGCGCACTCCGCGCCCGAGGGCTCTGCCGACTCACCGGATATCCGGACCCTTAGCCCATCTTTACCACTATGAGCTGCGATCGAGCGGAAATTCGTCCCGATTTCGCCGATTTTCGCGTGTAACTGATTGATGTGTCGTCGGGAAGGCCGATGTAGTGCCATAAAATGAATTCGTCCTGTTGCACCACACACCGCCCACCGCTACCCTGCGTCCATGTTCATCCGACGCACCTCCACCCGCCGCAGCGGCGAGCACTACTTCACCTTCCGCCTCGTGCGCTCCGAGCGCTCCGGCTCGAAGGTGCGACAACGCACCCTGCTCAACCTGGGACGACACTTCGACGTCGCACCATGCGATTGGCCGTCGCTGTGCCGGCGCATCGACGAGCTCCTCGCCGGTCAACTGCCCTTGCCCCCCGATTGTCCCCCGGCGCTCGAATCACACGCCCAGCGCATCACCGCCACGCTGCTCGCCAGGGAACGCATCGGCGCCGCCTCCTCGCCGACAGGCCAGCGCCACGACTTCCAACACGTCGACGTCGACTCCCTGGAGCTGCTTCGCCCCCGCTCGGTCGGTGTGGAGCATGTCGGGCTGTGGGCCATGAACCAGCTCGCACTGCCTGCCGTGCTCGAACACTTGGGCATCGGTGCGTCGCTACGCGCCGCCGCCCTCGGCTCGGTCATCGCGCGCATGGCCCGGCCCGGCTCCGAGCGCGCCACCCGGCGCTGGCTGCGCGAACGCAGCGCCCTGGGCGAGCTCCTGGGCGTGGACTTCGCAACGATGGGGCCGATGCGCCTGTACCGCGCCTCCGATGCGCTGATGGCCCACCGCGAGGCCATCGAACGCCATCTCTTCGACCGCGCGATGCACCTGTTCGACCTGCACCCGACGGTCACCCTCTACGACCTGACCAATACCTGCTTCGAGGGCGAGGCGGGTCTGCAACCGAAAGCTCGGCGCGGACACTCCAAGGACAAACGCACCGACCGCCCGCTCCTGACCCTGGGACTGGTGCTCGACGCCAGCGGCTTCGTACGCCGCTCGCAGGTCTTCGCCGGCAACGTGCGCGAGCCCCACACGCTGGCCCAGATGCTCGATGCCCTCCACGCCCCGCGCAGCGCCCTGGTGGTGATGGACCGCGGCATCGCCACCTCTGAGCGCGTGCGCTGGCTGCGCAAGCACCGCTATCGCTACCTGGTGGTCAGCCGCGAACGCACCCGCCACTTCGACGCCGAGGCGGCGCTGTCCCTTGAGACCGCCTCCCACCACCGCGTGCATCTGCACAAGGTCGTGAGCGACGACGGCCAGGAGGTGCGCCTGTATTGCTTCTCCGAGCAACGCGCCGCCAAGGAACGCGCCATCGTCGAGCGCTTCGCCTCTCGCTTCGAGGCCGCACTGACCCAGCTCTGCGATGGGTTGTCCAAACCCCGCACCCACAAACGCATCGACCAGGTCTGGCAGCGTATCGGACGGCTCAAAGAGAACAGCCGCGGCGTTGCCCAACACTACGACATCACCCTCGACACCGACGAGACCGGACAACGCGCCACCGCCGTGCGCTTCACCCGCCAGCCACTGACCGGCTCCCTGCTGACCCACCCCGGCGTGTACTGCCTGCGCAGCAATCACACCGAATGGGACGAAGCCACCCTGTGGCGCACCTACTTCACACTCACCGACATCGAAGCAGTGTTCCGCTCGTTGAAGTCCGAGCTCGGCTTGCGCCCCATCTACCACCACAAGCCCCTCCGCGCCGAAGGCCATCTGTTCCTCTCCGTCATCGCCTACCAGCTCGTCCAGGTGATTCGCCGGCGCCTGCGCCAAACCGGCCAGTGCGCCAGTTGGACCACGCTCCGGCGAATCCTCGAAGGCCAGCAGCGCATCACCGCCACCTTCCGCCGCGCCGACGGGCGCACCTTGCACGTGCGCAAAGCGACCCGTGCCGAACCACCCCAACAGGCCATCTACGAGGCTTTGGGCATCGACCCCGCTCCGGGAGGGATCCGCAAGACCGTCGTCTAAACGGCCCTTGAGTGTGCAGTTGTAGTGCCACTCGACGATTCTGAGCATCGTAACTATCTGATGTAACGTGGTATTGTGTGACAGGGTGGTAAAGATGGGTTAGCGGAAATCGCTGCTCCTTGCCGGATGCCGTTTCGTTGGTGTAGATTCCGCCTGCATCGACCTGAAGTACGTGAGCCGAGGTAAAAATGGATGCGTATCCCCCCCCCCCCCCCCCCCCCCCCCCCCCCCCCCGAAGCCGAATACGGGGGAGGGTGAAACCGGGACCGAAGAGCGCAAGATGAAGTCCTGGAGCAAGCCGGTCATCCGCCGTATCGGCCAGACTATCTATACCGCCACCGGCGCGAATATGATGCCAGGCAAACCGGAACAACAAAACTACGTGCCGATCTCATCCTGACTCCTGATTACGCACTCAAGCTACACCCAACCCGGCGTAGCCGGAACCAGACGCCGATTGCGAAGCTGGGAACGCCGCCTCGGGGAACAGGTCCGGATGCCGCTCCAGCGCGTAGCGGAGTCTGATGTCGCAGTAGCCTTGGAAGCGCTCCTCCAGGGTCTCCAGCTTGTCGTCGAAGGCGGAGAAGTCGAAGCGCACCACGACGTAGCGTCCACGCTCGGCGGCGCGCGCGACCGGCGCTTGCCGCGCCATCCCGGTCATGATGCGAACATGCGCCTCCGCGCGCGCAGGTGGGCGCCGGCCAGGCAGTCCACGTAGGCGTCGTACCAGGCTTTGAACGCGAGGACAGGCACGCCCCTGCCGGGGTCCGTCCAATCCAGCATCGCCTCGGTCATCCACGGCTTCACCGGCATGTTGAAATGCAGCACCTTGGCATCGGCGGGGGCGAGGCACTCCCGCGCCTTCACGTGCGCGGCCGCGCCAAGCAGGTAGTTGTACGTCGATCCGATCAGGGTCTGCCGTCCGGCAAAGTACCGGTTTTGAAGGAACTGCTGGGTGTGGGGGGTGTCCGTGCCGCGCCAGGTCTCCGGGGCCAGCAGCGCCAGCAACCCCGCGTAGTGGCGTTCCTCGACGAGGTCCGCGTCGATGAGCAGGAACCCGCCGTTGAACGTCCTGTCGAGGGCGCACACGGCGCCCGCAAGGGCGGGGTCCTCGAGCGGCGCGAACGTGGCGGCATCGCGCCGCTGCCCCATCAGGAACGCGCGGTCGCCGCAGCAAAGGAGGGCGTCTTCGGCGTCGAACAGCTCCGTGACCGGCTGCTGGAACAGCAGGTCGCTGTCACAGAACAGCACCTTGCGGTAACCCGTCAGCCGGAACGCCTCGAGGGCGAAGAAGCGCGGCAACCTACTCCTGAAGTCCGGCCGTGCGGCGCCGAGACGCGCGATCCGGTCCCGCAGCTCGGACGACACGGGCAGGAACCGCACCCGGTCGAACAGGGCGCGCAAGCGTTCACGGCATTTCCCGGGCAGTCCGTCTTCGATGACCACGACGTCGCCGTCGTAGTCCGGATGATGCTCGAGGAAGGACCCCACCGTGACCATCGTTCCCGGCACGAAGCGCTCGGTGGTGGCGGTCGTCAGGCAGACCCGGGGCGGCATCGGTCGGGGCTCAGGGCGAGAGGCGGCGCCCTCTTTCGAGGCGCAGCCAGGATGATCACGCTCACGGCAAAACGTCCGTCCGCAAAATCATCCGTTTCGGTGGCCACGGGGGTCACCTCGTGGAAATAGTCGTGGGAACGGAAGAACAGGAATTCCCGCTAACGTGCTCCATCGTTGCGTATGGCGGGTCGGACCCGTGACCACCGGAGGTCATGCAACCGAGAGGCAGACATCCCCCTCGCGGCGTCGCGCGATGTCTCTCAACGGCTACCTGTCCCCTGAAGCTCCTCCCCGTCGCACACTCCGGCCCCGGCGAGGGCCGCTATGACGTGTCATAGAGCACCATCTCGCCCCGGTATCCGAACGCAATCGCTTGGTACAACGTCTCCCAATCCGCCACGGGGAAGGTCAGGAACAGCCTGCGTACCTTGTCCCAGAAGTAGCGCGGGCGCTCGGCCTTGACCCGTGCCTTGACGAACAACGTGCAGCTACGCTGCTGGACCTGGTCGATGAGGAAGGCCAGCATCATCAGATAGGCAAACACCGTCGCCAGATGCTTGTGGCCGTGCCCAAAGTTGTGCTCGAAGCGGTAGCCTTGGTTCTTCAGGGTGTTGAAGGTCTCGTTCTCGATGCGCCAGCGCGCCCGCCCGGCGCGCATCATCTCCATCACGGTCGATTCCTCGATGGGCAGGTCGCTGACCCATGCGAAGTGCTGCTCCTTGCCGTTGGGGCGCCTCTCCCAGTACTCCAGGAAGTTCACCTCCAGCTCGAAGTGCGTGTCGTTGAGCGCCACGCCGTTGAGGAAGCGGAAACGGTGGTGGATGCCCTGCTCATCGGTGTGCTCGACATGCTTCACCGCACCGGGCCCCAGCCGCTGGGTCGCCTCCACCCACTCGAACAGCGCCTCGTGGTCGGCACGCTTCGCCCCCAACAGGAACCGCAGGCCCAGCCCCTTCAGGTGCTTGATGTGCGGTCCGTTCGACGCCAACCCGTCCTCCACCACCAACAGCTTCAGATGCGGGTGCTCGCGGCGCACGTCGCTCAGCAACCGCTTCGCCGCGTTGCGCTCACAGTCGTTCTTCTTCGCCCCGTCCCCCTTCACGATCGGCTCCGGCGCCAAGGCGAAGACCTCGCGCTTGTCCGGATGCACCAGCACCGCCCCCAGCATCTGGTGGTAGTACGTCGTGCGACCGTCTCGATGATGCTTCTCGCAGCACTGCGCGCAATGCACGCGCGAGGAGGAGAAGTAGCCCGTCCCGTCCACCGACAGCACATAGTGCCCGTCCAGGCAGGTGAACCCCTCCAACCCCTTCCCTCGCTGCAACAACGTAAACACGCGCTTGAACACCGCACGCAACTGGCGCGGGTCCACCTCGTCGAGACGCTCGCGCAACGCCGTGTCGCACGGGGCACGCTTGATGCCGTACAGACGCCGCAGATTCTCCCGGACCAGCTCGTCGGTCCTCGCATCGTGGTCGAACTGAAGCAGCGACGGGTACTTCAACCCGAACACCGCCAACCCCGACATCAGGCACTCGGCCAGGCAAAACCCCCGGCCTCGTACCGGGTCGTCCAGCTCCTCGAAGCAGGCGCGCACCTCGCGCAGCAGCCCCGGCGCGCTCAATCCCTTCCTCAACCGCCGCTTGGCCATGACATCTCACCTGTCGCTGGCGAATAGGCGGCTATCATGCTGATATTGAGAGAAAAGTCTACGAAAACATTTTCCTCCTGCCTCCTCAACACCCGGTTTTTCCTAAGAAATTCCAGTTAGCGGGAATTGCTGACGGAAGAAGACGATGCTGTTGGCGGTCGGCTCGATGCGTGAAAATTCCAGGGGGCGGTAACCTTCCTCCGCCGTGTCCGTGTCGTAGAGCAGCAGGTCCCCGCCGCAGAACGGCTTGGGCAGGCGGTGGAAATAGCAGACGCCGAGCAGCGTCTCGGGGTCGCGGTGCGGCCGGCCGAACCCACCGTCGTGATAGGCGTTCATTTGGAGCCGGATGCGCACCTGGCCCGGATCGAACGACTCCTCCCGCAATCGCACCATGACCTCCGGGAGCACCTCGCGGACCCTCGGGATGAGCCAGGGCTTGATGTCCTGACAGGCGAGGTCGCTCGCCGTCAGGCCGATTCGTCGCGAGGGTCGAACCTTGCGGTGTTCACCCATTCCCGTCGTGGCGGCGGCGAACCGTTCGCGCTTGGCCAACGCGGAGATCAGCAGGCGCTCCCCCTCGGCCGGCGCGAGGAAGTCGGGGATGCGGACGAACGGTGCGGGCCAGGGCCCGGACGGCTTTTGCTCAAGCACCGTGCCGCCGCCCAGCACCGCACTCAACCAACGGGCCTTCCGGTGGCCGGGGTCGAGCCGGACCAGGCGGCGGCAGAGCTTCAGCGCCGCTGCGAGGTCCCCCCTGCCCCGGTGGACGTCGATCATCCGCAGCAACGCCCGGGCATTGCCCGGGTCCAGGGCGAGCGTTCGCCGAAGCATCGCCTCGGCTCGACCGTGGAGCCTGCCGAGCGCCTGCGACGGCGCCCCTCCCCCCCAGGGAGCCTGCATCACGTCGGCAACCCCGTGCTCAGCCGGTGCGGATACGAACCGATCGTCTCCGGAAGATGCGCCGCGACCCTCCCGACGGTCAGGCAACATGCCGGTCAGCCCGACGAGGCGGCCACGCTTCGCCGCCGGCCCGTCGGCAGCAGGTCGTAGCCGAAGTAGTCGAGGATCTCCCGATGCGCCTCGAACACCCGGTTGAGCGCCTCGACGTCCCGCTCGTCGAGGCGCGTGATCTGACGGGTGTTCATGTCGGTCAGCATCTCCCGGTAGCGTCCTTTCACCGGCAGACGCCGGCGCAGCTCCAGATCGTTCAACGCCGGCGCCGCCGCCTCGATGGCCCGGGCCGTCCTCCGCGGATGGGCGCACATCGTCTCGTAGCTGAAGAATGCCCCCCGCCCTGGACGGACGATGGGGGCGCCCCGCCGCGCCTCCCCTGCCTCGGGGTTCAAGTGCCTCTCCAGGTTGCGGCGTTGCCTGGCGAGGCAGTTGACGGCGTGGGTCGCGGCCGCCTCGGGCAAGCTGCGGCCCGTACCCCTGAATTCGGCAAGCGCCTTGAACTTGTGCGGGAGAAAGCCGTACTGGCGGAAGATGCCCTCACAGACCGCATAGGGGTTGCGGAAATGCCGCGCCATGTCGTCCACGACCAGCAGATGCGCCGGTGTCTTGGTGACGAATACGCACGCCCGCGGGTCCCGGGCGTAGGCCTGACGGTACCATGCCTTGCGGGTGCGCGGCCAATCGTAGGCGTCGGTGTCGGCGTGCCGATCCATCCAGAACCGATCGCTGGCCCAGAGCAGGCCGGTGGTGGGGAAGCCGGGCTGCAACGGGCGCGCGCTGGAGGGGCCGACGTATCCGGGTGTTTCCTGGCCCTCCCGAGGCAGGTTCCAGGTGGCGCGGCAGGTGGCCAGCGCTCCTTGCAGAAAGGTCGAGCCGCTGTTGTTCGCACAGATCACGAACAGATGCATGCCGACCAATCGCTCCAGGTCGTGGCCGGCGCCCATCACGAGATGGATTGGACCGCCCTCGCGCGACGATCCGGGCATGGCAAGCCGGTTCATGCGAGGGCGGGGGAGCCGGCAGGAGGGTCCGGGACGTCCTCGAGATCGGACAGCCACCGCTCGACCTCGTCCGCAAGGGTATCGAGAAGAAACGGCTGCGCCGGCCTCCTCACATGCGCGAACGGCACGCCCTTCCCCATCGCCGCCAGGATGCCGAACTGCCGCGGCCGCTGCCCTGGGCCGAACTTGAGCGACGCGCGGTACGTCCGGTTACGCATCCGCCGGAACGCGGCGGCCTCCGGCGCCGGCTCCACTTCGACGTCGTCCCGACGGTGGGTTTGCAGCTCGCAGAACGCGCGTATCGGCAGGGAACCGGCATGGAACCACTCCTCCACCGGAACCTCGTATTTGGCATCCCGGCAGATCCTTCCCCGCTCCTTGCCCCACCAGCCCAATCGATCGAGGGCATCCGCACGCAAGCGCAGGCGTGGAAAGGCGGGCAACGCAACGGGGCGGCCGGCGTCCAGCGCGACCCCCACCACATCGTCGGAGAGTATCGTGTACCCGCGCTCCACGAACTTCCCGAGCAGCGAGGACTTTCCGGCCCCCCGGCGTCCCGCGAAGAGCACCGCGCCGGCTCTCGTCCCGATCGCGCCGGCGTGGAAGGCGAGGGCTCCGCGCTGCACCAATACGGCGGAGAACGGGAGTCCGACGAGATGGCGGGCCAGGTTGGAGCCGCCGCGGCATGGCTCCATGACGATCTTGCGGCCGTCGACGACCAGGCATCGGAAGACGCCGTCCAGGCGCAACAGGAAGGCGTTGCGGGTGGCTTGCCAAGTCGGGCCGGCGGTCACGATGCCCCCTGCATCGTACGCGGCCAACGAATCGGGCGTCGCGCCAAGGTGGATCGTCACGTCCGGAGGGGACGAAGGCGGCGGACCGCTCCTTGCGGCCTGGGCGAGGGGCATGAACGGGAGCGCGAACGGCGAGCGCACGTGCAACCCCCAGGCGATGTAGTCGTGCATGGCGTATCCGGCGTCCATGAGGGGCTTCCCCCACTCGTGCCCATTCACCTTGGGTGGCTACAGGTTCATCCTCTTTCGACGTGGGGGCTTCAGCGTCGCCATGTGTCTGTCCCGGTCGGGGCATGGTCGGGAATTGTAGGGAACACGAAGGCACGATCAACCAGGTGGCGGAGACGTCATGGCCTTCCGGTGGAAGGCACTGGCGTCGCCCGTGGGCGGCAGGCGCAAGATAATATGGCAATCGGTCGACACATCATGGCGTACCCTGTCGTACCACTGGCGGTGAGGTGGATTCTTCTCCCGATTTTCCGGACCCCCGACCCTTCGGGGAGGAGGTGTCCATCATGCCGAAATCGAGACCACCGGCCCCGCCGGTCCGGCCCCGCGACGCCGCGAGCCTGATCGTGCTGCGCCGCGGTCGGCGCGGGCTCGCCTGCCTGATGGGCCGGCGGCGCGAAGACGCGCGGTTCCTGCCCGGTTGCTTCGTGTTCCCCGGCGGTGCGGTGGAGGGCGCGGATCGGGCGGCGCGGCCCGCATCGCGGCTCGACCTCGCGCACCTCGGGGCCATGGGGGTCGGCGGAGACGCCGCCGCCGCGACCGCCCTGGCGACCGCGGCGGTGCGCGAGACCTGGGAGGAGACCGGGGTCATGATCGCGGCGTCCGGCGACGTCGGCGCCGCACCCGGCGCGACCTTCGACGAGATGCGGCGGCGCGGCGTCGCGCCGGCGCTCGGCCGGCTCGTCTACCTCGGGCGGGCGATCACCCCGGCGCGGCATCCCATCCGCTTCCACGCCCGGTTCTTTCTCACCCTGGTGGGACATGGGCGCAACGGTCTTCGCGACGATGCCCGCGGTGCCGGCCCCGGCGGCGGCTTCGGGGATGGAGTCTCGGGCGGTGACGGCCTCGACGTTGGCGACCTCGACGGCGACGGCGAGCTCGACCGCCTCTGCTGGGTGCCGCTGGCGGACGTGGCATCCCTCCCGACCGTCGACGTCACCCGTTTCATGGCCAGGTTCGCAGGCGAGATCATCGACTCCGTCCACCCCCGCTCCACCGGCCGGCCGGTATTCTCGGCGCGCGGCCTGAATCGCCTGATCCGCTATCTCTGAAGCGCGATCCTGCGCAAGGCAACCGGGCGGACGAGCCAGGGACAGCCGACCCGGAAGGCCGGAGACGGGTGCAACGTGGCTGCGGCCAGCCGCCTCCGGTCGTGAATCCGCTCAGCCGGCCTCGCGGCCCCCGGGCTTCCTCAGCTTCACGTCCTCGTACGCCTCGTAGCCGGGGACCTGCCTCAGCAGCCGGAACCGTCCGTTCCTGATCTCGGCCACGCCCCGGTCGATCATCCTGTGGAGGTCGACCCGCAGGAGGATCCCCTCGTCGCCGACGCGCCACGGCATCAGGTGGGCCGCGTCGAGCAGCTCCGGGACGTCGCAACCGGTGACCGCACATCTGCCTTGGTAGTCGCGCATCAGGCGTTCGCGAAACCGCCGTTGATTCGGCCTTTCGGGCATCTCTCGTCTCCATCCTTGGAAAGGGTTGCAGGACGACGCGGTTTCGGCGTCGTCCCACAGCCGGAAGCATTCCGTTGCTTCGACGTCGCCCATGTCCATGATCGCGGGACGCGAACGGGACGCGAGCGACGCATTCTTCAGTGCGGTGTTCGGGGAAGTATCTCCATCCTCAAGTTTCGGGATTCAAGATACCTTGAATCAGGTGATGGATTCCCGCTTTCGCGGGAATGACGTCATTTCAGCGAGACACGTTACTTTTACGCTGGCCGTGGCCGTCTGGCCGTCATTCCCGCGAAAGCGGGAATCCATTTCGGTCGGCGAATCCCGAAACTTGAATCCATCGTATGGGGCCATGGGGCCGAGAGAGACGCTCACGGATGCTTCGGCGACTCCGGCCACCAGTCGAAGTCGCGTATCTGCGCCTCGGTGTAGGGGCACGTTGCGGGCACCAGACGGGGATCGATACCGTCCACCTCCATGTCGCGCAGTGCGCGACGCCGCGCGAGTGCGTACTGGTGTTCGATGCTTCCCGCCATGTCGTGGACGAGGCTCGGACTGTCTCCGAGGTGCTCCGCGAGCTGCACGCGGGCATCGTCCACGGAGTTCTGCCACCCGCGCCGAGGCTCTGTCGCGGGCGAGTGCCGGAGCTTGAGCAGATGGTAAAGGATGCGTCTCATCTGGCTTCCCACCGCACGTCTCTCCGCTTTGCCCATGTCCTCGATTTCCTCCGCGACGTTGGCGCAGTCGACGTCAACATTGAGCCTGCTGCCGGCCAGTGCCCGCACCAGGGCGGCCTGTTGCATGGACCACTCGTAGAAGTCGCTTTCGTAGCGCGCAAGCAAGGGGGAATTCATGGGATCTCTCCTTGTGCAAAGACGCGACATCGAGGCGGGAGTGGCGCCGTTCCGGCCGCACTCACGGGCAACGGACGGCCGGTGGCGGTGGACCCGCCCGCTCAGCCGGCCTTGCGGTCCTTGGGTTTCCTCACCTTCGCGTCGGCGTATGCCTCGTAACCGGGGACCTGTCTCAGCAGCCGGAATCGCCCGTTCCTGATCTCGGCCACGCCCCGGTCGATCATCCTGTGGAGGTCGGTCCGCAACAGGATCCCTTCGTCGCCGACGCGCCACGGCATCAGGTGGGCCGCATCGAGCAGCTCCGGGACGTCGCAATCGGTGACCGCGCATCTGCCGTGGTAGTCGCGCATCAGGCGCTCACGAAATCTTCGCTGGCTCGGCCGTTCGGGTATCTCTCGTTTCCGTCCCTGGAAGGGGTTGTAGGACAGTATGGTTTCGGCATCGTCCCAGAGCCAGAAGCGTTCCGTTGCTTCGACGTCGTCCAGCTCGATCCAGCCCTCGCCCGCGTCCGTGAGCCTGCCCCGCCCGACGACGAGGTGTCCGGCATCAGCCAGATACGCCGGCCCCGGTGCCGGTGGCGTTGCGGGGTACGCCAGACGCTGGCGGGGTGCGAGCGGGTCATTTGAAATCAACAGCATCATCGAGCGCTCGTCCTCCTGCGGTCGTCGATCCCGTTCCTCGTCCCAATCCGGTGTCCGGGGCCGTTCGACCCGCCGGCTTCCAGGGAGCTGCGCCCGCGACCCGCGCGGCCATTCCGCTCATTGTCCGCCCCCGGAATCGGGGCGACCACATCCCTCGTCATGAAGGTCCTCGACCTGTTCTGCCTGTCGTCCGCCCCCCGAACTCGGGGCGACCACATCCTCGCGCTCGATGCGCGGGCATCCGACCATCCTGTCGTCCGCCCCCGAACTCGGGGCGACCACATCCAAACGCGGGGCCATCTATATCAGCCCCTATCTGTCGTCCGCCCCCGAACTCGGGGCGACCACATCCCTGCAACATGCAACGTCTTGTCGCCGATGATCTTTTCCACTTTGTCGTCCGAAGTTTCAGGTCCCGCCATCCGCGTTCGCGTCGGGAGTGTGCCCGATGACGTTCGCGGATTCATAGGCGTGCACGAAACGCCTCGGGATCGCGCCGGACAGATCGCGGTTACGCGCCGCGAGCCCCTGGCTCAACAACAGTCGCGGATTCCGCGCGAGCGTGTCCGGCAGGGGGAATCTGGGATCGGCGATCCATACCTTGACGCGGTCGTCGGGCGTGCGGATGCCCCGGCCGAGCCCCTGTGCCAGACGACGGAGCGCGTCCCGGCGATCTCTCGCCCGGAGTATGCCCTCCGCATTCCCGTCGTAGCCCTTCGCCTGAAGAAGCCGGCGCAGGAGCTCCGTGCGGCCCGCGTTCGGCGGGGGAAAGGGGATGCGCACGATCACGACGTGGCCGAGGAGCCCCGGCAGGTCCGTCCCGGCCCACGCGCTGGGGGTGGCCAGAACCCCGTTCGGGGAAGATTCGAGCGTTTCGAGGTGGACGGCAAGCCTCTCGCCCCGGCGGTGCGCGATGATCCCCCCGATACGGCGAGCCATCTCCTCGACGTCCGCGAACGACGGCACGAGGGCGAGAACCCGCCCGCCTTCGGTCATGGCCCGGCGGACCACGCTCGCCGCGTAGTCGTCGAAGGCCGGATCGCGCTCCCCGTCCGTGAACGGCGCCGGTATGCCGCGTTCGGCCAGAGAGAAGGCCATCGATCCGAAGTCGTGCATGTCGGCGCGCAACGGATCGTGGATTCCGGGGAGGCGGTCGGCGCCCACCGATCTCAGGAACGGTTCGAAGTCGTTCGATCCGACGGCCAGCGTCGCGCTGACGAACAGGGTCTTCCGTCCGTCACAGGTTCGCCGCAGGATTCTCCCCGGGTCGAGCGCCAGGACCTCGAAGGCGTGGCCGCCTTCCGTTGCGACCACCGCGGCGCCGCGATACCAAGCGTCCGTGTCGAGCTTGATGAAGGCGCCAAGGGCACGATACAGGTCGCGCGCGTGCTCGGCGTCCAACCCGGCGAGCGCCGCCCGGATGGCCTGCGCGTGCCGGACGGCGCCGGAAGCGTTCTGCTTGAACGCCACCTTGCCGCCGTCGAGGGCGCGCTCGGCCCATGCCTCGAATGCGTCGACGGCGCCGGCCAGTCCCGGCGGCGCATGCCGTTCCTGAACCGCCGCCAGGTCCAGCGGCGAGACCCGCGCTTCCGCAAAGCCCGCGGCGGCCGAGGGGAGCGCGTCGGCCTCGTCGTAGATCACGACGTCCGCGTCGATGCAGCCCCGCACCGCATCGAGCACCGACATGGCATGGGTCTGCACGACGATGGCCGCCTGCCCGGTGCGGACGCGCTGCGCGTCATAGGCTTGCTGGTCGGTGCACGAAGAGGTCAGGCAGAGGTCGGAGTGCGGCAGGGGAAGCGGGCCGTTGTCGCGCTCGAAGTCGTCGATCAGGCCGGCATGTTCCCTCGCGGCGGTCAACTGCGCGCGGGCTTCCCCGTCCGGATCGTCGCTGTTCGCCAGCACCCGGGCAATGCGTCCGCGGGAGAGGTAGTTCGCCCGCCCCAGGCGCCGCGCGACGGCGATGGGCGTGGGCAAGGCGTCCGTGATGCGGAGCAAGGTCTTCGATATCTGGTCGAGTTGCTGCGTGGTATGGGTGGAGACGACGACCCTGCTGCCGTGGCCGGCCGCGAGCGCCGCGGGCACGGCATAGCCGAGGGTCTTGCCGACGCCGGTCTCCGCGTTGACGCAACGTAGCTGCGAACCGGAGGCGAGAAACCGCTCGATGCCCCGGGCGATCGCGTCCTGCGGCTCGCGGCGGGCGGGTGCGACCGCCCGCAGCAGATCGATGCAGTTCACGCGGATTCGTCCGTGCGTTCGTCCGGGAGCGTCTTCGAGTGCTCGAAGGCATTCGTGAGGACGGAACGTTCGCAGTCGGCGAGCCGAAGTGCATGGTCCGCGATGCGCAACGTGCCGGCGGCCTCGAAGTCTCCGTCGCCAACCGCCAGACGAAGCGCGTACTCGGCGCTGAAATATCCTTCGCCGGCAGATTCGTGGGCGCCGATGCGGCCCTCTCTCGCGAGCCGGCGCAGGGCGAAGAACGCCCATGCGAGCTCGGTCTCGCCGGCGCCCCGGATCCGCATCCGGTGGTCCATCCTGGTGCCGGCCGGGATCGCCTCCCAGCCGCCGAGTAGTTGCTGGACGTTCACGACGCCACCTGCTTCCTCGCGCAGCGCCTTCGCCCTTTCCGCCAGGCGTTCCTGTTCGGCCTTCCACTGCTCCATGCGTTGACCGTCCGGTTCCTGGCGCTTGCGCTCGGCTCCGATCTTCCGGCCCAGGGACTCGGCCTGGTCTTCGGCGAGATTCGCCTCGACCCGTCTGGCGTCCTTTTTCCGGAAACTTTCGTACTCGGAGGCATCCATGAACTCCGCCAGATCGGGCTGGCGCTGGAACGGATGCGAACGCACGCCGCGCCCCTTGCGGTTGGGCTTCTCCAGGGGTGTCCGGGGAACGGCGTCACCGATCTGCCAGCGGCCGGCGACCTTCTCCGCCATGGCGCCGAACAGCGAAACGATGGGCTGCTCGCTGCGCAGCTTCGCGATCGCTTCGTAGTCGACCTCCCGTTCATCCGTGCCGGCCTCCTTCCGGTCCTTGATGCCGCCCTTTGCGAGCAACAGGAAATCGTCGGGGGTCATGGGAGATCCCTTCCTTGCCCGCGCCTCGGCAACCGCGCGGCTCGCGCCGTTTCGGAGCGCGCCCCGGATCGAGCTGCCCGGGACGTAGGCCGTCGTCATCAGGTGACCGTCGCGCCAGACGCTCTTTTCGGGCAACGTCATGACGGTCGAGCGTCCCTCTTTTCTGCTGTGATCGGGCGGACTGATCGAGATGTCCGATTCGGCGGTGATGGTTCCCGTCATCTGCAGATCCAGCGTTTTCACGGCCATGTCCTCAGTCCTCCGGTTTTCCAATCAGGCGCAGCATCCCGAGCCCCCACGACCGGCCGCCGCCGATGCCGGTCTTCATGGCCGCCGCCACCTTCCCGGGGTCCGCGATCTCGACGACGCCCGAGAACTCCGAACGGTCCAGCCAGAAACCGCCCTTCGGCCTGGAGACGAGCTCCCGGACGACGCCGACCGCCGCCGCGACGACCGTGAATCCATGCTCGGCGCCGCGCCGTTCGAGCCATTGCAGGCGGCGGCCCGTGTCGGTGCGGCGATACGAACGCCTGGTCCCCGTGGCCCTGTCCTTCTGGCCGATGCGGGCGTGCAGGCTGAACAGCCAGCGTTCGCCGGGGGACAGCGTCGGCGCGGCGAACCGGCCGGGCGGGCGTACGATGCACAGATCGCCCGAAGGGCCGCGTTGCAGGGACCAGAGGTAGGCGGCCTCGCGCCGCGAACCGAATTTCGCATCGAGAGCCCGGTGGATCGAATAGACGTCCGCTCCGGGTTCGAGAGGGAATACCAGCTCCGGGACCTCGGCGGCGGACTCGGAAGCGGAAGGGGTCACGGTGGCCCTCCCGCGAGCTCGATCTCCCGTGGGGACGTTCCATCGAGCAGATCGATCGCGTCGAAGAAGGTCTCGGGAGTCGTACCCAGTTTCCGGATCATGGTGCGTATCTTCCGGTCGACGTCATCGGTATCGCCCGCCGCGGTGCTCCGGTCGAGGAGCAGCTTCCGGATCTCGCGTGCCCGGTTGACGGAGCCGAGGACCGCCAGCGCCCGCCGGGCACGGCGAACCCGTACCGCGTCGGTGATCGTCGTCCTGCCCCCCGGCTCGTTCACGATGACCACGGTGCCGTTCCCGACCCTCACGTCTTCCAGGGTGAGCGGTGTGCGGCCCGTCCTGATGATGACGTGTGGCCTCGGCGAGGCGACGAGATCGCGCACGGCGTCGTTCAGGAAGGCCGTGACCTCCTTGCCCGGGAGCGCGCCGAGATACTTCAACCAGTCGGGGCGCGGGGGGCGGGGCGGGATCCGGCTCGCGACCCTGGTCTCGGCTTCGGTGATGACGATTCCGCTCAGCCCGCCCTTCTGCGAGAAGGTGCCCGTCCTCGTCTTGCCGTCCGGCAGGCCACAGGGGTAGGTGGCCCTCAGCGCCTCGCCGACGTCCCGCTCCTTGTCTCCCGTGGCCCTCTCCGGCGGCAGCCAGCAGGACAGGAAGCGGTCCCAGAGCAGAAACGCCTTCATAGACCGATCCGGTGCAGCTCGTGCGGCTCGATCACGTGCGATGCCGGCAGCGCGCACAGCTCGTCCTCCGTCGCCCATCTGGGCAGTCGCGGCCGGGCCGGCCCGAAGGACACGTCCTCGGTGGGGAGTTGCAGGCGTTCCCAGATCCCGACCGGCACGACACGGATCGGCCGGCGCTCGAAGTCCGAGTATCCAATGCCGTCCGGCGCATCGTCGAGGGGGTCGATGCGGACGCTCTCCGCCAGACGGCCGGACCCCCGTGAACGGGATTTCTTGCCCACCGCGTCAAGGCCGTTCATCAGCGCCTCGACCGCCCCGACGTCGCCGACGCCGATGAAGAACGCCCGGCGCGCGGAAACGGCGACGTAGTCATCGCGAGTCGGCTTGAACCCGTCCCGTGCCGTCATCTTGTTGCGGGGCTTGCCGCGTTTGTCCGCCAGCTCTCCGTGGTGGAAGCGGTCCCACCGCGGGTTCATCACCCAGGGGACCTTGCGGCGCATGACCGGACCCAGGAACAGCAGCTCGCTTCCCTGATGGATCCCCCCGGTATCCGCCAGCGGCAGCGATCGGTGCGCCGTCGCCGCATCGCCGGTGCGGAGGAAATTCAGATGCGCGAGGAGACCGTCGAACGAAACCGACCGGTTGACGAGGACCGGCTCGGCCAGTTCGAGCGTGATGCGAAACGGCTCCACTGCGTCGGCTGTTCAGGCGGGGGATGTGGCATGGATTGGTTCGAGGGCGGATTCTCTCCGTCATGGCACGGACGGACAACCCGGCAGCGCTGCTACCGGCCAACGCATGAACGGGCCGATGCGAGCGCGTAGCGCGCATCGGCCGCCGGAGGCCCGCCGCACGTCACCGCCCCCTGCTCGACGAGGTGGATGAGGGTCGAGAGCACCGAGCGCGCCGCGGCCGGGTGCATCGCGGCCGGGAGGTCGTGGTAGAGCCGCGCCACCATCGCGGGGATGGTGTCGATCCCGTCGCGCAGGCACGCTTCGATCTGGCGCGCGCGCAGGCGGCGATGCTCGATGAGCGATTCGACGAAGGGCCGGGGATCGCGGATGGGCGCACCATGCGTGGGCCAGTACGTCCGGTCGTCGCCGGCGAGCAGTCGTTCGAGGCTCGCGAGGTAGTCGCCCATGTGGCCGTCCGGCGGCGATACGATGGTGGTGGACCAGCCCATCACGTGGTCGCCGCAGAACAGCGCCCGCTCCTCGCGCAGCCGGTAGCATACGTGGTTGGAGGTGTGGCCGGGGGTGTGGACGCATTCGAAGCCGAAGCCCTCGCATTCGATGACGTCCCCGTCGCGCACCGCGACGTCGGGCTCGAACCCGAAGTCCGCGCCTTCCTCGACCTCCTCGCCCGCTCCGGCCGCCTCGTCCCTCGGCCTGCCCGAGCCGTGCGGCCCGAACCCGTAGGTCGGGGCGGGGGTGAAGCGGCGCAGCAGCGCGCAGCCGGGCGAATGGTCCCGGTGGGTGTGGGTGACGAGCACGTGGGTGACGGTCTCGCCCCGAAGCGCGCCGGCGAGGGCCGCGACGTGCTCCTCCAGGGCCGGTCCGGGGTCGATCACCGCCACCCGTCCGCGCCCGACCACGTAGGTGCCGGTGCCGTGGAAGGTGAACGGGCTCGGGTTGCGGGCGATCATGCGCCGCACCGACGGCGCGACGGTCTCAAGCACCCCGTATTCGAAGTCGAGGTCGCGGTTGAAGCGGATGTCCGCCGGCATCGTTCCCTCCTCGCCATACTGGCGGCAACCAACAGAGCCACCCGGCTTCACAGCATTCGGGTCCGGGACATGGGACGCCTCCCCGGCGCCGATCGAACCGGACGAATGACGTGCTGCGACACCGGACGGACGACAGGCTCCTGACACATCCTGGCCTGCGTCTGTTCCGCGTCCGGATAATCCTCGATAATTACGGTGATCGAGCTACACTGTCCGGTCATCATCGCAGACACCGCCATGACCGCCACCACCTTCAACCCGCTCGCCACTGCACACGACCTCGAAGCGGCCGGCATCGAGCGCCGGCACGCCGAAGCCATCGCCGAAGGAATGCGCCAGGCCGTCAGCGCCGATCGGGACGAGCTCGCGACCAAGCCGGACCTCGCCGCCCTCGAGCACCGCATGACCGCCATGCTCTATCGCGCCTTGTGGATTCAGACCGCCGCGCTCATCGGCTCCCAACTCGCCATCGCCGGATTCGTCGTCCACTTGCTCAGCCAGTGACCTTCCGGCCGGGACCAGGCGCCCCGGCCACCACCGCAGACACCGCCATGACCACCGTGACCTTGTACGAGGCCGCCTCGACCGTCACCGGAGCTTGCCCGGCATGAAGCGTATCTGCGTATTCTGCGGCTCGCGCGCCGGTCGCGCACCCGTGTACCTGGAGGCCGCCCGCGCGCTCGGCACGGCGGTCGCGGCGAGCGGCGCCACGCTGGTCTACGGCGGCGGGGGGCGGGGCATGATGGGCGCGCTGGCGGATGCCGCCCTCGCTGCGGGGGGCCGCGTGGTCGGGGTGATCCCGCGGGATCTCTTCCGGCGCGAGTTCCTGCACGAAGGTCTTAGCGAGCTGCGCGCGGTGAGCGGGATGCTGGAGCGGAAAGCGCTCATGGCGGAGCTCTCCGACGGGTTCATCTCGCTCCCCGGCGGCATCGGGACGATGGACGAGCTGTTCGAGATGTGGACGTGGACCCAGCTCGGCATCCACGCCAAGCCCTCGGTGCTGCTCAACGTGGACGGCTACTACGACTCCCTGATCGCGTTTCTCGACGAGATGACCGGCGCCGGCTACCTCGGCCCGAAGCAGCGCGCGATCCTGCAAGTGGCGGCAACCCCCGGCGATGCGCTTTCCAGCCTTCGCCGTGCGGTGGCCCCGGCGGGGCAGCGGCCTGCCGGGATCGGTCCGGCCGCGCCTGCCCGCCACGGGAGTGGGTAGCGGCGGGCGGCAGGCCCCGTGCGGAAGGCGTGCCTGCGATGGACGCCCTCTCCCCGGAGGACGGATCACGTAGCGGCGGGCGGCAGGTCCCCGTGCGGAAGGCGTATGCTCAGGCGCCGGACCTCCTCGTCGACCGGTCGCCGGTCGGCCGACGTGCCGGGTCCCGGCGTCGAGCCGGGGTTCGATGCACTCGGCGAGCGGGTCGGCGTGTCACGCTGCATCGGCGGTGGCGACGCCGTGGCAAGATCCGCGGCGGTCATCAAGGCACGGGAGACCGCACGATGCTCGACTACCTGTTGCAGTACGGCCTGTTCCTCGCCCAGACGCTCACCATCGTGGTGGCCGTCGCCGCCCTGGTTCTCCTCGTCGCCGCGGTCGCGATGCGGCGCCGGGGCGGCTTCGGTCCGGAGAAGCTCGAAATCCGCGATCTGGGGGCGCGCTATCGCGAGATGAAGCAGATCGTCGAGAACGGCCTCCTCGGCGACAAGGAACGCAAGGCGGCGGCGAAGGCCCGCAAGCGCGAGGCGAAGGCCCGCAAGAAGGAAGCCCGCCCGGATCGCCCGCGGGTGTTCGTACTCGACTTCAAGGGCGACATGCGCGCGAGCGCGGTGGCCTCGCTGCGCGAGGAAGTGACCGCGGTGCTGGCGTTCGCCAAGCCCGAGGACGAGGTGCTGGTGCGTCTGGAGAACGCCGGCGGCCTCGTGCACGAGCACGGCTTCGCCGCCTCCCAGCTCATGCGGGTGCGCGACCGCGGCATCCCGCTGACCGTGAGCGTGGACCGGATCGCGGCCAGCGGCGGCTACATGATGGCCTGCGTGGCCGACCGGATCGTCGCCGCGCCGTTCGCCATCCTCGGCTCGATCGGGGTGCTCGCGCAAATCCCGAACTTCCACCGCCTGCTCGATCGCCACGGCATCGACTTCGAGCAATTCAAGGGAGGCGAGTACAAGCGCACGGTCACGCTGTTCGGCGAGAACACCGACGCCGATCGCGACAAGCTCAGGCAGGACATCGAGGAGATCCATGCGATCTTCAAGCACTTCGTCGTCGAGCAGCGTCCGGGGCTCGACGTCGAGAAGGTCGCCACCGGCGAGCACTGGCTCGGACGACGGGCCAGGGATCTCGGCCTGTGCGACGAGCTCATGACGAGCGACGACTACCTTCTCGCGGCGAACGAGCGGGCCGATCTCGTCGGGATCCGCTTCGAAGCCCGCAAGCGGCTCGCGGCCCGGCTCGCGGAGTCGATGACGGTCCTTGCCGGCGGCGCCGAGGCCGCGCTGTGGACGAGCGCGCGGGATCGGCGCCTGTCGCTGTGAAGCCCGAACGGCGTCCCGATCGGGATCCGGCGAGGGCGGCCGGCGGTTCCCGCTCCGGCTCCTGCCGGAGCGGTGGGGAGCGTGGTGGCGGGACATGGCCCCGAGGTCCTGCACCGCGGTCCGGACGAATCCGCGGCGAGGTTCCCGCGCGGCGGCCGGTCCCGTATCCTCGCGGGGGTATCGAAGCAACGGACGGAACGCTGCAATGATCGTCGAGCAACGTCTTCGCGAGAAGATCGCCGGCGCCCTGGCCCCGGTGCATCTGGAGGTGGTGAACGAGAGCGGCGGGCACAACGTGCCGGCCGGCTCCGAAACCCATTTCAAGGTCGTCGTGGTCTCCGGCGCCTTCGCCGGCAAGCCGCGGGTCGCGCAGCACCGCATGGTGTTCAGGGCGGTGGACGAGGAGCTGCGGGACGGGGTGCACGCGCTCGCGGTGCACACCTACACCGAGGAGGCGTGGGCCCGGACCGCCGCCGCCCCCGAGTCCCCGCAGTGCCTCGGAGGCAAGGCGCGGGAGAGCGCCTGATTCCCTTCCCCATGTCCACCGCCTCGATTACGGCGTGGAGGGGGCGGACGCCGGGGCGGCGGATTGGGTCGAGCGCGATGGCCGAGGCGAGCACGAGCGTGACGGGGCCGTCGGGGCCGCGTAGAGGGTATGTCCCCCGAATGGCTCCCAGCGCTCGAAAATGGCTTCGGGCTGTGCCACTCGGAACGGCGTCCGTGAGGAGTCCCGCCTATTCGCCGGGGCTCGAGGAGCGACCTCATCCGCGATACCGGCTATTGTATTCAGCGAGCAGCCCGACGGTGCGGGCGCCGACCGAGTGACCGCGGACATCCTGGCAGGGCATGTGTTGCGCGGCGCCGCGCGACGATGCAGTACCGAGTCGCTCCCGCCCTGCTCCGGCTGGTCGATAGGCGGAAGGCCCAACGAAAGCGTACCGAAACATGAACACATTTATCGTCGTCATGGACCCTGATGGAGCTGCAAGAGGCCCCGAGGTCAAGTCTCGTCTACAGGAGAAATTCAAGGAGGTATATGAGTTCTCGCCGACGGCCTTCTTGGTCGCTGCCGACACGTTGACCGTCGAAGTTGCCCGAGCGGGGGGCATCAAAGGGGGGAGCAGATGGAAAACGCGACCGGGGCAGTGTTCCGGATCGACAGCTATTCCGGATATTCCGCTCGCTCCCTTTGGGAATGGCTCTCCAAAGTGGAGGAATGACGATGACGTCTGGCCACTTGAAAGCCGTTGACGATCCACCGTCCCCGTCCCGCGACCCCGGGCCTCGGGGAGGAAATGGCAATGGCGGATCCATCCATTGGGAGCGGCTGGCGCGGATCGAGGCCAAAATGGAGCACATGGCAACCCGCGAGGATATTGCCTCGGTCAAGACGCTTATCGCAGAAAAAGAAACGACGACACTGCGTTGGTTGATCGGGATCATTGCTCTGGCGGCGATTAGCCTGCTGACGGTTCTGATCCGGATGTTCCTCTCGACACCTTCGTAGCAGAATTCGACCGCGTGGCGCTCGGCAGCCCATTCGTGGCGATCAACTCCCGATAGGTAACTCGCTGGTCGACGAGGCCGGCGGCATGGCGCATCTGGCCGAGAGCATCTCGTCCCGGCAATCGTGCTTCCCCACGAATCCACGTGCGGTAGCGGGCTTGGCCCTTGCGGTGGAAGCGTTGACGTGAAGAACCTGACGGGCCGGGTATCGCCGCCCGGGCTAACTCGCGAGCAGACGGCCGAATCCCCGCACCGGTGCGTGGTAGCCCGCTTCCCGGAGCGACTGCCAGATCAGGGTCTGGTTCGCACTCAGCACCGGACGCGAGAGCGCCGCTTCGGCGCGCTCGATGATCTCGGCCGCACGGATCGCGGTGCACGAGATGAAGAGGGCGTCGGCGCGTTCGTCGTAGACTTCGAGCGCCGCGTCCAGGATCGCATCGGCCGGGATGCGCGCCATCTCCCGGTCGTCCTCCATGCAGAATCCCCCGACGTTGACCACCTTCACGCCGTGGGATTCGATGAATGCGCGCATCGCCTGGTTGACCGAGTCGAGGTACGGGGTCAGGAGCGAGATGGTGCGGATCCCGAGATGCGCGAACCCCGCGAGGGCCGAGGTGATCGGCGTCACCACCGGAATGCCGGGGCGCTCCGCCGCCCGGATCTCGCTCGCGACGCCTTCGTATCCGATCGCGACGGTGCCCGACGTGCAGCTATAGGCGATGACGTCGAGCCGCTGGCCGGGAATGAGCAGCTTCACCGCGTCGCGCAGCAGCGGGCCCTGGCGCCGCAGGTTCTCGACGGTGACCGGATTGGTGC
Source organism: Gammaproteobacteria bacterium (assembly GCA_965204915.1). GTDB lineage: Bacteria > Pseudomonadota > Gammaproteobacteria > HK1 > HK1 > HK1. The sequence continues at coordinate 4,587,144 of OZ242023.1, forward strand.
AGCGGACCCGGGACGTGTAGAACATGGCGTCCGGCGGCAGCATGGTGTGGAAGTCGCGTTCGGTCGCGACGTCGCTGTCGAGCGCGATCAGGCCGATGCGATGGCGGGCGGGGCCGGCATCGAGCTCGAACCGTGTCGAGACCTTGACGGTGGGAAGATCGGGAAGTCGAGGCCGGGCGCTCATGGCGGGAGTCCTTGCCGGGCGGCGAGACGGGGACGGCGCCATCCTACCCCCTCCCGGTGCGCCTGCAAACGAAGCGGCGGCGATGGGGCCGTGGCGCCGCCGGGCGAACCGGCACGGGACAGGGCGAGGGGCCGGCTCGTTCCCTGCCGGAGGGCTCGGATGAGCGGACGCCCGAAGTGCGGCTGTTCCCCGGCGCCGGTTTGCCGGAGCCCACCCGGCGCCCGCCCGGTACCGGGCCGGTCTCTCGTCCCCGCCGAGCCGCGACGCCAGAGGGAGTCGTCATGCCGTCACCGCCGGCAGGGACGCATCGCAGAACCACACGATGCGGGCGGGGTCCAAGCCGAGCCGGTCTTTCCACTCGACATGAAGCCCGCTCCGACATGAAGAACACCCGGTACCGTCCCCGCGCGGCGGCGTTCCTCCTGCTGCTCCTCGCGGCGGTCCCGGCGTACGGCGCCGAGATCGGTCACGGTCCCACGCCGACACCCGGCGTCGAGATCGAGCGCAGCCCCGCGGATACCCGGGACTACCGCGCGCTCATGCTCGACAACGGGCTCGAGGTCCTCGTGGTCTCCGACCCCACCACCGACAAGGCCGCGGCGGCGCTCGACGTCAACGTGGGTAGCGCCGACGACCCGGACGCGCGCCCGGGGCTCGCGCATTTCCTGGAGCACATGCTGTTTCTCGGCACGGAGAAGTATCCCGACCCCGGCGAGTACAACCGCTTCCTCACCGAGCACGGCGGCTCCTCCAACGCCACGACCTCGTTCGCCCATACGAGCTACTTCTTCGACGTGGACGCCGCGCACCTCGAAGGCGCGCTCGACCGGTTCGCCCAGTTCTTCGTCTCCCCGCGGCTCGACCGCGAATACGTCGAGCGCGAGCGCCAGGTGGTGCATTCCGAGTACGTCTCGCGGCGGCGCAACGATCGGCTGCGGAGCTTCGCGGCCTGGAAGCAGGCCCTGGACCCCCGCCATCCCCTCTCGCGGTTCCTGGTCGGGAACGCGGAGACGCTCGCGGACCGTCCCGGCGCCGACGTCCGGGACGAGTTGATCGACTTCTACGAGACCAGCTACTCCTCCCACCTGATGAAGCTCGTGGTCGTCGGCCGCGAGCCCCTCGACGTGCTCGCGGACCGGGTGCGGGCGCGGTTCTCCGCGGTGCCGCGCCGCGACTCCGGGCCGCGGCGCACCACCCTGCCGCTCTACCCGGAAGGACTGCTGCCGGCGCGGCTCGACGTCGAGCCGATCCGCGAGCTGCGCACCATCTCGCTCTCGTTCGCGATCCCGCCGTTGCGCCCGCACTACCGGGAACACCCGCTGGCGCTCGTCTCCCACCTCCTCGGCCACGAAGGCCGCGGGAGCCTGCTCTCGGCGCTGAAGGCGCGCGGCTGGGCCGAGGGGCTGAGCGCGGGGCCGGGCATGGGGCACCCGGACTTCGCGACCTTCGGCGTCACCGTCCGGGCCACCGAGTCGGGGATCGCGCATGCCGCGGAGGTCGTCGCCTCGGTGTTCGCGTATCTCGATCTCATCCGCGAGGAGGGAATCGAGCCGCGCCACTACGAGGAGATCGCGCGCATGGCCCGGATCGGCTTCCGCTTTCTCGAGAAGAGCGACGCCCGTTCCCACGCACGATCGCTGGCCTCCGCGCTGCACGTCTATCCGGTGCATGAGGTTCTGACCGCGCCCTACCGTTTCGACGACTTCGACCCCGTCCTGGAGCGGCGCTTCCTCTCCGAACTCACCCCGGATCGCGTGCTGGTGACGGTGGTGGCGAAGGGCATGGCCACGGACGCGACCGCGCCGTTTCACGAGACCCCGTACCGGCTGGGCCCCGTCCCGCCGGAGACCGTGGCGCGCTGGCGCGACCCCGCGCCGGACGACGCCTTCGCGCTGCCGGAGCCGAATCCCTTCGTGCCCGGCGATCTTGCCCTGATCGATGCCCGGGAGACCGGGCCGCGGCCGGTGCGCATCGCAAGCCGGCCCGGCTTCGATCTGTGGCATCGCGCCGACGTCGAGTTCGGGCAGCCGCGAACGAACTTCTACTTCGTGGTGCGCTCCCCGATCGTCAACGACTCGCCCGAGCACGCGGTGCTGAGCGGGTTGCTGGCCCGCATGGCGAACGACGCGCTCGACGAGTTCGCGTATCCGGCCGCGCTGGCCGGGCAGTCCTGTTCGCTGTACCGGCACCGCCGCGGGATCACCGTCCGACTCTCCGGCTGGAGCGACAAGCAGGATCTGCTGCTCGCCCGCGTGGTGTCGACCCTGCGCGCGCCGCCGCTCACCGCGCGGCGGTTCGAGGCGGAGAAGGCGGAGTACGCCCGCCGGCTCCGCAACGTCGACGAGCGCAGGCCGTTCCGCCGTGCGATGAGCGGGGTGCGCGAGCTGCTGCTCGATCCGGACTGGTCCGACGACGCCCTGCTCGCGGCGCTCGAAGCGGTGGAGCTCGACGATCTTCGCGAGTACGCCGCGCGGTTCTTCGACCGCGGCGAGGTCGTGGCCCTCGCTCATGGAAACGTCACCGCCGAGGCCGCGAGAGCCCTCGGCGGCGTGCTGGAGCGCGATCTGCCCGGCTCGATGCGGGCGGTGCGGGTGTCGCCCGGCCGTGTCGTCCGGCTCGAACCCGGGATGCGCTACGCCCGGTGGCTGGCGAGCGGCCACGAGGACCATGCGCTCGCCGTGTATCGCCAGGGGCGCGGGCGCGGATTTCCCGAGAGGGCCACGATGGCGTTGCTCGCGCAGGCCACGGGAAACCGCTTCTTCCATGAGATCCGCACCGAGCGCGAGATGGGATACATCGTCTTCGCCACCCTGCTGCCGATGCTCGACGTGCCGGGTCTCGTGCTCGTGATCCAATCCCCCTCGAACCCGCCCGAGACCCTTCACCGGCACGTGGATGCCTTCCTCGACCGCTCCGCTGCCGCGCTTCGCGACATGCCGCCGGCGGTCTTCGAGCGTCACCGGGCCGCGGTGGAGAGCGCGCTCACGGAGGCCGAGACGCGCCTCGACCAGCGTACCGAGCGGTACTGGGGCGAGATCGACCGCGAGCACTACGGGTTCGACCGGCGCGAGCGGCTCCTCGAAGCGGTGCGCGCCGTCACCCAGGACGAGGTCGTGGCCGTCTGGCGGGATCGGATCGCCGCTCCGGAGACCGCGCGCGGGGTGGTCGTGGCGGTGTCGGGCCGCGAGCCCCCTGCCTCCGGCGAAGCGTTCCGGGGCGCGGAGCCGGTGGCCGATCCGGGTGCGTTCAAGCGCCGGCAGCGCTACTTCGAGGATCGATGAAGGCGGCTGCCGGGGACCTGCCACCGGTCGCGGGCCGGAGCCGTTCCCGGACCGTGCACGGGGTCGGCGGAAGGTGAATCGGTGCTCGCCGCGGCCGCTGGCGGCCGCGGCCACCGGCGGCCGGACTGCCGCACCGGACGCCTCATTGCGCAGGGCTCGTATGCAGATCGAGCTGGTTCCTGATCCGCCGCGTGAGATCCAGACCCTCCTGGTGATCGGCGATCACGTAGGGGGTCACCATGATCACCAGCTCCGTGCGGTCTTCCTGCATGCTGTCCGTACGGAACAGCGCACCGATCCCCGGCAGCCGGCCCAGGACGGGCACGCCGCGTTCACCGGCGCTCTGATTGCCGGAGATCAGCCCGCCCATCAGGAACGAGCCGCCGTCCCTCAGGGTCAGGCTGGTGCTGATCTGCCGGTTCAGAATGGTCGGGGTCTGGCTCACCTCCCCGGCCGCGGTGCGCCTCGCTTCGCTGAGCTGCTGGGAAATCTGGATATCCACCAATCCGTTGGCCTGCACGACGGGCTTGATCTCGAGCTGCACCCCCGTCTTGCGATAGGTGATCTTCTGCAGGATGTCGGTCGAGCCTTCGGTCTGGGTGTCACTTTCCGAACGTTGGGTGATCACCGGGATCTGGTTGCCCACCTCGATGCTGGCCGTCTCCCCGCTCTTGACCAGCAGCCGGGGCCGGGATCGGAGCACGACCCTGTCGTCCCGGTAGAAGAGGCTCAGCGCCGCCCGGCGCTGGCCGGCGCTGCTGAGGGTGACCCCCAGCCCCCCTTGGCCGAGATCCAGTCCACCGAGCGTCCCGATGCCGAGAACGCGGCTGCCCAGATCGCCCCTGAGCAGAAACTCGAGCCCGGTATTCTCCTCGTCGGTCAGCGTGACCTCGGCGATCAGCACCTCGATCAACACCGAAGGCACGGACTTGTCCAGCTTCTCGATGACGTTGCGGATCTCGGCCCACTCCCTGCCGGTGCCGCGGAAGAGGAGCATGTTCCGGTTCTTGTCGACCACGATCCGGTTTCCGGCCCGGCCCGCCGGCGAAGAGCGTTCTTCGGTCTCCTCGGGCTTCGCCCCTTCCCCATCCTCTCGCTGCTCCGGCGGCCGGACGGCGCCGAGGCCTGCACCGAGTATCCGGTTGAGGGTATCGGTCAGCTCCCCGGCCTGGGTGTTGCGGACCTCATAGGTGAACACCGCCTCCTCGGGCGCCTCCTTGCGGCGCGTATCCAGGGTCTGCGCCCATTCCGTGACGTGATCGACGACCTCCTGGGCCGCCCCGAACACGACCACCTTGTTCAGGCTCTCCAGCGCGATGAGGATCACGCTGCTGGCCGGGGCCGGGCCGAGGCTGGTCTGGTAGCCCTCGGCCCGAAGGATGGAGTGCAGCGCATTGGCCAGCTCCAGGGCTTCCATGAACACCGGCTCGATGACCACACCGTGCCGCCCCCGCATCAGCGGCTGATCCAGCACATCGATCATGGCGAGGGCGCGGGCGATCAGGTCCGTGTTGCCCTTCAGCAGCAGCGCGTTGCGCTCCGTGTCCTCGTAGATCGCCAAGTCCTGGGGGCCGAACGCTTCCAGCAGCCAGCCCCTGGCCTGCGCCCCCCGAATGACCTTGAACGACACCAACTGGAAGACCGTTCGATGGCTGGCCGGTACCTCCGGCAGGGTCCGGCCGCTGACGAGCAGGGGCACGTCGCGCGAAGCGGTCTCCTGGCTCGCGGCGAAGGTGAGGATGCCCTCTTGCGTCTCCCGGAGGTCGACCCCGTATTCTTGCAGCACCCGGCGGGCGGTGGCGAAGAGCTGGTGGGGGGGCAACGGCTCGGTAAGCTTGAGGGTGACCAGATCGGGCTGGCCCTGCAAGCTTGGCGAGATGACGAAGGACATGCCCAGCTCTTCGCCGAACACCTCGTTGATGAAGGGGACCAGCGGCACGTCGCGGAAGCTGACGCGGATGGGGTCCCCGGTCAGGTTCTCGCCCAGGCGATCCGCGATGCCCTCGGCCACGGACCGCTGGATGACGACGCCCGGCGTCCGGGTGGTCCGCGGCCCCTCGCGGGGCGCCTCGGACGGCGACGACCGCAACGCCTCATCCGCCCCCGCCACGTCCGCGGGCAGGGCCCTCGGCTCCCGGATCGGCTCCGGCAACGGATCGACCTGCAGGACTGCACACGCACCCAGCAGCCACGGGATCAGCAGCGCGGCGGCAGGGCGGAGGGCGTTCGTCACGAACGCCACGAAACGGAGACCGATCATTCGGTTGCCTGCAAGGAGAGGTGCTCTAGCCAGAGCTGGCCTCGACCGGGCACGTACTGGCCGGTCGAGATTCCGGTGATGGCATACTCGGGGAGCGCGACGCGCGCCCGGCACGTCCCACCGGCAATCGTACCGTGGGAATCGAAGTCGAAGTCGAGGTTGTCGAATCCGGACTTCCGGCGCTTCTTGGGCAGCAGCTTCCGGTCGATGGGGGACACGTGCAGGAAGAATTTCGCCTGCGTGTCGTCCGCGACGCATGACGTCCTGGTGTAGATCACCGCGTTCTCCTCGACGTGCACGTCGAATCTTCTGGTGCGGGCCCGCGGAAACAGGGTGAGCACCTCCTCGGGCAGGTCGCCGGCCTCGAGCGTGATGCTGTTGCCGGTGACGGAGACCAGGGTCCGTCCATCCGGCAGCACGTCGCCGGAGGCCATGCGCACCACCCCGCCTTCCGGCGATTTCAGCAGCACCGCACTCTCGTCCCCGGCCACGATCAGCCCGACATAGCCCATCTCCGCGAGCACCGGGTTGATGGCCGGCTCCTCCTGCACGGGCGGCGTCGGCGGCTCGGGCGGGGGCGGGGGCGGAGGGGCGCTGGCTTCCCGGAGCTCGTCCAGGGAGACGCCCCAACGGCGGCTCGCCAGGAACGCACCGAGGTCTTCGGGCGTCACGCCGGCCACCGGCTCGGGGAGGATGTCCGACGGATCCGTCCCCGTGCTTCCCTCGGACGGGTGCACGGGGGTCTCCAGCGCGACCAGGGCGGTTGCGAACCAGACCAGCAAGGCGCCGCCCAACCAGCGCCGGCCGAGAATCGTCCCGTTCATCGAAGGACCCGGGGAACGCAGCGTCCCGGAAGCGCGGGCGCCTCGCCCGCGGTGGGCCGGAGGCCGGCGGCTGCCCTCTGCGGGCGGGACGCCCGCGTTCCCGGTGAAGGCTCTCGCAACATTCGACTCATTTATGAAGATGATCACGCATCTTTCGGACTTTAGTTTTAATTCTCCTGTGCTTCAACACCGACGAAGTAGGCGGACAAGATCAGGGTCAGGCGGGAATCCTGCCTTCCCCGCCGGCTCAGGTCCAGGCGATCGACGACCAGCTTCTTCGGATACGTCGCCATCGCGTGGAGCGCTTGCAGCTCGACGCCCGGCCGGTAGGCCGCATCCAGCCGGGTCTGCACGCGCCAGATCCCCGGCAGATCCGGCACCGGCTGACTCACCCCGGAACGGATGCGGAGGTTGCGGAGGTCGAGACCCTCGACCATCCCGGTCAGCGCCGCCTGAAGCTTCGCCTGCGCGAGTCCCTCGGTTTCGGCCTGCCAGAACGTCGCGGTGAGCGCACGATGGGTCTGCCGCTCGGCTTCGAGCAGGTCGGGCCAGTCCCGGCGCCGAAGCAGGGCCTCGGCCTTCGTCAACTGCCCGGTTTCGGCCGCGTATTCGTCATGGACGGCCGCCACGCGATCGGACTGGACCAATATGCAATAAAAAAGAAGGATGCCGAGGACCAGCCAGACGCCCCACCGCAGCCGGGCATTGCCGGCGAGCTCCGCTGCGAAGGACGCGAATACGTCGTTCAGCCCGCTCATGCCCGCACCCTCAGCGTGATCTCGATCCGGTGGTCACCCCGGGCCGGCTCCGCCCTGACCTGCTCGAAGAGCGGCTCCGCCTCCAGGGAGCGGACGTAGGCGATCGGGTCCGGATCGGGATCCTCGACGATGACCCTGAGCTCTCCTTGCTGGTAGCGCCACTCCCGGAACTGCGCCGTCGTGCTGGGGAGCGCGCGGTCCACGAGGCCCATGAGCAGGGCCTGCGACGGTGTGCCCAGGATGTCCGTGAGCGCCCGGTTCGTCCGGCGCAGGCGCAGCAGCTCGTTGCGCGCATCGAGCAGGGGGCCGAGCTCGTCCTGCATCCGGGCGAGCTCGCCCGCGACCGTGTCCTTCAGGTGGCGGGTCTTCCAGAACCTGGTCTCCTGCCAGACCACGGTCAGGGAGAGCGCCAGGAGGCACAGGGCGACGACCGCCCGCTCGTTGGCTTCGAACCACTCGCCCGGGCTGAGCCGGCTGGACCACGGTTCCGGGGCGATCCCGGCGCTCGCCGCCTCCGGTACGCCCCTCGGCGGAGCCGGACGCGCCTCGCTCCCCTGGCGGTCCAGAAACCAGGCCAGGTTGCGCTCGTCCGGGGGACTCGGGAACCAGAAGGCGTCCACGAGCACGTTCGCCCGCCAATCTTGCAGCTCGAAGCCCTCCCGGCAGGCCTGCAAGTGAACGCCGTCCGGCTTTCTCGCAAGGAACACCGTCTCGGGCAGGACCCGCAGATGCGTCCCCCGATCCGGGCCGGCATCGCGGCTCCGTGGATCGAACGCTTCACGCCCGGCGTCGATCCTGTCCCCGTCCCAGAGCCACACCATCGCGGAGCTGCCGGACCATACGCAGTGGTAACTCGTGCGCTCGAACGGGCTCCAGACCGGCACCTTGAGCGCCAGGGCGGAGCGGCGCTTGTTCCGCGGAACGTTCGTGAAATCCTCCCGGCGGTACATGCACAGGTCCCGTCCCACGATCCAGTGCGGTGGCAGGGACCTGACCGGCAACCTGACCGCGCCGCTTCGGGTCTGGATGACGTTCGGCTTACCGGAGAAGAGCCGTAGGAGCTTGAAGAGGAGGTTCACTCGGCTTCACCGAGTCGTCGTGGACGGTCATGGCTTCGGAGTACCGGTAGTCCTTCCGCCAGGGCATCGACTCGCCGTACGGAGTCAGCGCGACGCCGGCGAGGATGCGCGACGCCTCGCCCTCGTGCCAGACGGAAATCCTCATGAAGCGCGAAGGGAGCTCGCGCACCTCCATGGAGTCGATATCCAGGTGTCTCCCGCTCAACATGGCGATCCGGCTCAGCCGCGATATCGACTGCTTCTCCCGTTCCTCCAGCACGTCCTGGATCCCCCGCTCGTCGAGATCGAGCAGAGCGGCCAGGATCTCGGGACGCATCATGTTGAAATTGTATCCGAACACCGGACGCACGGTGAGCAGGGGCCGAAGCCGGCGCCATTGGGCGGGGGTCAGCAGCTCCCCGACCCCGAGCACCTTCTTCAGCTCCAGCGGGCTCGCCATGATCCAGTTGAGCGGCGGCGGCATTCCGTGTTGCCGGTAATCGTGGTCCTCCGCCCCGTTCAGGGTGAGGTCGCCGTCCGCATCGACGTAGTCCTCGACCCGGGCGACGATCCGCTCGGCGTCGTCCGCGGCGACCCCCACGTACTCGAGCGACGCCGGGAAGAGCGAGAAGGCCGGCACGTTGACCGAGGCCAACCCCCCCTCGTCCTGAACGGAGAATCTGGCTCCGCCGAGACCGGCGTAGGTTTCTCCCCACGTCCTCAGCTCGCCGTCGCCATGGTCCGGGAGTTCTTCACCGTCCGGCAGGAAGTCGGAGAATCGCTGCTCCTCCTCCAGGACCAGCCCGCGGTGGTTCATCCGGCCGGTGGCGAACAGGTAGATCAGGGTGGCCTCGGTGCTGCGGCGCTCCAGCTCCGACTCCAGCGAACGCCGGGCCGCGATGGCACGATCGACGTCGGTCTCCACCACGCCGGCGATGTAGGCCGCCAGCAACGCCAGCGCCGCCAGCGCCCACAGGGTCGCGGCCAGGATGAAGCCTCCGGAGCTTCCTCGGACGCTCCTCACAGATCGTCCTCCAGGAAGTTGTGGACGGGCTCGGGGGAGAGATCGAGGCGGGCCAGCCACACCGTTCGGCCGGCCGCCGAGATCAGCCTCACCATGCGCGGGATGCGTTCCAGGGGTGGGCGCCGGGGATCGACGACGATGGGCCAGTGGTCGTGCCACTGTCCGTCCGAGTCCGCGTACTGGAACGCAAGGCCCTCCTCGCGGCTCGCGGCCAGCACGGTCCACGCCGCGCGGCCTTCCTCCGCATAGACGACGCTTGATGCGCTGCCGCCGCCGATGGTCCACCGGGCCCGGACCGACACCCCGGATTCCGCGGCGAGCGGCTGCATGGTGACCCCCTCGAAAGAGGACGCATCTCCGGCGAACCGCCTGGCTTCGAGGGGGGACGGCACCATCGCCTGAACCGTCGATACGAACCAGTGCTGGCGGAGCGTCGCAAGGGACGCTTCCCGGTGGGTCCGCTTCACCGTGGCGTACTTGCCCAGGAAGAAGCCGACGCCCTGGATCACCACGGTGCCGAGCAGCGACACGAGCACGAGAACCACCAGCATCTCGAGCAGCGTCAACCCCCGGGCGGCTCGGCAGCGGCGGCGGCCGTACCGATTTCCCGGCCGGCGCGGGTTCCCGGCGCTCCCGGCGCCGCACGGGCGGCGCCGGCCGGGGGCAGGGCGGCGGGGTCGCCCCCGGCCGAATGCGTTCACCGTTCCGGCCGGGGACAGCCGCCCCAAGCCGAGCGCATTCGCCGCCCCGGCCGGCCGGTGGCGGGGCGTCACAGCTCCAGCTCCCGGACCTTTTCATACCCGATGAGCCGCATCCTCCAGGTTCCCATCGTCCGCCCCCGTTCGCTCAACGTGAATTCGACCTCGTACAGGCCGAGCTCGAAGTAGCCGCGGCTTCCGGTCACCCCCTGGCTTTGACGAACGGGCCGTAGCAGCTCCGCCGACCATACGACGTCGACCCCGTCGAGCTCGAAGCTCCCTGCGGCCTGCTCCCGGGGATTGACCGACGACAGGTATTCGATGGCGGAACGGGCGGCCGGGAGCTGGCGGGTGACGTCATGAGCCCGCGCGAGCGCGATCAGGTTGGTGTTGAAGAGGCCGTACAGCGCCATCGCGGCGGCGGCGAAGACCACCAGGGTGACCAGGGTCTCCAGCAGCGCAAAGCCCCGCAGACGGGTACGGGGACCCGATCGCCTACGTCTGGGCATCGATACGACAATACGGCGGCTCCAGATCGACCTCGACGGCCACCGCTCCCCGGTGGCGCAAGGTGAGCCGGGCGCCGAGGCAGGCCCCGTTCGCGCGCACGACGAGGGGTGGATCGAGTCCGATCTCCCAGCCTTCGGGCAGGTCGATCGCGTACCGTTCGTGGTCTGCGTGGAGAAACGGATCGGACGAGGGCCCGGCCGCGCCGCGCCCCGGCTCTTCCCGTGCGGCATCCGCCGTTTCCCCCCCCGGCGCGGGGGGCCCAGCGTCTTGCCCGGCGTCGGTCCCGAAGACGACGTAATTCCGCCTCTGCAACATCGCCTGCCGGCCGAGGCCCACGAACTGATCCAGGATCCGGTCACGCTCGGTCCCTCTGGCGACACCCGCGGCGAGCCGATCCAGATTCGGCATCGCCAGCGCGGTGACCAGCGCCAGGAGCAGAAGGACGACCATCAGCTCCAGCAGGGTGAAACCTCGCGCTGCGGCAGGCGCGGCGCTCCAGCCCAGGCCTGCGGCGGCGCGCGACGGGCGCGGGGCGCGGTTCGAGAAGGGCCGGCCGGACTCCCGCACGATGCCCCCGCGAGCCTCGGCGCCCCGCCGGTCCGCCGGCGCCGGCGTGCACGCCGGCGCCCCGCAACCACGCGCCGCGCCGCCCGCCCGGCTCATTCGGGAACGAAACCCCTCGCTCCGGATCTCCGGCCCGCACACCATCAAGATTGTTCCGGCAGATAGCCGACGTCGGCATTGACGCCCTCGCCGCCCTCCTTGGCGTCGGCGCCGAGGGAATAGAGCGCGAAGCCCTGGAGGTTGTCGGTCGGATGCTCGTAGCGATAGGGGGTGCGCCACGGGTCCGGGGGTATTTCGTCGTCCACATAGGGTCCGCTCCAGAACGCGGCGACCTCCGGCGGCGGCCGGATCAGGGCGGTGAGACCTTCCGCGGTGGAGGGAAAGCGGCCGATGTCCAGGCGATACGCCTGCAAGGCGCCGCGGAGCATCTTGATCTGGGTCTCCGCCACCTGCACCTTGGAGCTGTCCACCCGGCCGAAGAGCCGCGGCCCGACCAGCCCCACCAGCAGGCCGAGGATGACCAGCACCACCATGAGCTCGATCAGCGTGAAACCGGTGTTCCCGGTCCGCATGGCCCGCCGGATGCGGCCGCGGGGCCGGGACGCCACTCGCCTGCGACACCCTGGCCGCCCGCGACGTCCTGGCCGCGAAGCGGCGAAGGGCGAGCCGGAGCCGGACGATCCGGCGGCTCCCTCAGAATGCGATGTCGTTGACACTGGTAATCGCCAGGATGATTCCGATCATGATGAGGCCGAGGAAGCCACCGATCAGCAGGACGGCCACCGGCTCGATCAAGGTGAGGAACCGCTTCATCCGCCGCGTGCTGTTCTCCTCGTAGAGCGTGGCCAGAGCGCGCAGCATCTGCGCAAGCTGTCCCGATTGCTCGCCGACGCGAAGCAGATTGTAGCCCGTCGGCGTGAGGGCTCCCCGTTTCTCGAGCGCCGCCGACAGCGGGGCGCCGCCGCGCACGTCGCCGGCGGCCTGCTCCAGTGTCGCTTTACGGCGTGAGATACGCACCCCCCGCGAAGCGAGGCCGAGGGCGTCCATGAGGTCCACCCGGCTGGTCAGCATGGCGCTCATCACGGACGCCCACTTCGCGGTGTCCGCTTCGGAGAACCAGTCCTTGAAGAGCGGCAGGGCGGCCAGGGTGTCGCGGACACGTTGCCGGACGCCCGGTTGCCGCCACAGCGCCGCACCGCCGGCGACCGCGGAGGCGAGGGCGCCGGCCAACAGCCACCCGTTCTCGTTGAACCACACACCGGTGCGCAGCACCGCCTCGGCGAGAAACGGCAGCTCGCCGCCCTCTTCGAGCAGGTTGGAGAACTGCGGGATGACGAAGACGAACACCAGGAGCACCGCTGCAATACCGGACACGATGAGGATCGACGGATAGATCAGTGCACTGCGCATCTCCGCCGCCACCCGCTGGTCGTAGCGCATCTGCTCCACCGCCTCGCGCAACGCCTGGGCCAGATGTCCGCTCAGCTCGCCCGCTTCCACCAGGTGGTAGACGTACTCGGGCAGCGCCAACCCACAGGTGCGGAGCGCTCCGCTGAAGTTCTGCCCGCGCACGAGTGCCTGGGCGATGGACTGAAAAGCGCCCGCAAGCGCCGGATGGTAGCTGCCACGCCCTTGGGCCAGCACCGCGTCACCGAGCGAGACGCCGGATTCGAGCAGGGTGGCGAGCTCGTGAAACGCCACCACCAGCTCCGGCAGGCGCAACCGGCGGCCAACCCGGGAGCGCGCGGACACACGCCGCTCGCTCACCTCCACCACCGTGTTGCCCTCGGCGCCGAGCCGGCGCACGAGCTCCGTCACGGAGCCGGCTTCCGCCTGCCCCGTCACGGCCCGGCCGCCACGGTCGACGACTTGGTACTCGTACTCCGGCATCGCCGGTCACTCCATGTGCGAGGCGCCCCTAATACCTCTGCACAGAGATTATGACCGGTTCAGGCGGCATGGGCATGGTCGCACCGAACTCTGGTGGAGTGTCCCGCCCTGCGCCGACCGGCCAGAACCAATCGATCGAAACCACTGTGCAGAGGTACCAGGAGCGCGGGCCTCGTCCCGCCCGCGAAGCGGGCCGCATCAGTCGTTGGCGCTCCACTCGCGGGATATCCCGATCAACCGGTCGAATATCCTCCGCGCTTCAGCCGTCGCGATGGGGCTCGGGTCGGTTTGGCGCACCAACGCCTTGTCGAAGAAGCCGTGCGGCGTGCCGGCCAAGCCGATGGAGCGCACAAAGGCCGTAAGTTGCGGGAGGAAGCGGTCATGGAAGGACGCCTCCGAAGAAGCGAAGTGCAGCAAGGGAAAGCGGTGCTCGTCGTGCAGGCGGAGGAGCTCCCGGTTGTACGCGCACCAGAGATCGAGAGCGTGCCCCTCGCCGATCGCCAGGTCGCCGGTACGGGAGACGAGGGAGCGGACAACCAGGGACGGATGGCGAAACACACCGATCAGCCGGGAAACGGGCAGCAGGCGCAGCCAGCCACCAACCGTCCAAAGCGTGCGGGGGTCCTTGAAGCCCCAAGGCCGATTAGCATCCAGGTATGGCCGGATCAATGCCTTCGCCTGCTTGGGCATGCGGCGGTCGATCTCGTTCAGGTCCGCCACGCGGGACCGGAGCCATTCGATGGCGGGGACGACGAATTCAGCCGTATGGTAACGCATACTGCATGGCCGAAGCCATCGCGGGCCACGAGGAACAGCGATTTCCGCTGATATGAATCGACCCGTCAAGCTGTCGTATCGTCTCTTGAAGTCGCCTCCCTCGATGGGCTGGGGTCAGGGCGCGGCCGGCATGATTCGCGACGGTGGGGGTCCCTCTGATATCCATGGGTTGGCGACCACCTGGCTTCACTTCGTCGCGGAGCGGCCTCCGTTGAGTCTTCGGGAGGAAAGAGCAGATGAATTCACCGACAAGATACTCTGCGGAAGTCCGGGAGCGGGCGGTGAGTAGCCGGCGGGATGGTGGAAATCGAGGCGGAAGGACGCGAGTCACCCGGGGGGTGATCATCGGCCATCTTGTCCGCGCCACGGTAGTGAAGGCACTTTCGGGGGAGGGACGGGCGTGACCGGATTCGCCGGCGAAAGAGACGTTGCCCGCCTTTGCGGCCGGCTCGCATACCGTCTGGGCGACGATTCCTCGGTGCGTCTCGCCTGGCTGCACGGAAGCTGGGCGCGCGGCGGCGCGCGGAGCGAGAGCGACGTCGACGTCGCGGTGCTGCTCGGTGAGGAGTACGCGGCGGATCCCGCGTCGCACAAGGACTCGATCTGGCGCCTGGCGGGAGCGCTCGGTCGAGAGATCCCGAGCGATCGGCTCGATCTGGTGCTCCTCAACAACGCTCCGGCCCTGCTGCGCCATCGCGTGATCCGCGACGGTGTCCTGCTGTTCGTTCGCTGCGAGGCCGAGCGCGTACGCTTCGTGCTGCGTACAATCCGGGAGTATCAGGATCTGGAGCCGCGTCTTCGCGAACACACCCGCCGTCGGATGCAACGGCTCAAAGAGGGGCGCGCCCATGGTCGATACGGAGGTCTTCTCGAGACGGCTCGACGCGCTGGACGGCTACTTGGACCGGCTGCGAAGCCTCGGTGAAGCGGCCGAGGAGGAATATCTCGCGGAGCCGGGCATTCACGATCTGGCCGCGCGTTATCTGCATCTCGCGATCGAAGCGGCGATCGATCTCGCCAACCACTGGATAGCGGATCACGGCTTCAGAACCCCGGACTCGAACCGGGACACCTTCACGGTGCTGGAGGAAGCGGGCGAGATCGAAGCGGCGCTGGCCGAGCGGATGCGGGGTTGGGCCGGGTTTCGCAACGTGCTCGTCCACGAGTACATCAACATCGATCACCGTATCGCCTACGCTGCGGTCCGCAACGAACTCGACGATCTCGCGGACTTCCGGGCATGGGCGTTGGGGAAGATCGAATTGCCATGAAACCGCCGAGCCTGCGCACGAGTTCCGTCACGGATCGGCTTCCGCCTGCCCCGTCACGGCCCGGCCGCCACGGTCGACGACTTGGTACTCGTACTCCGGCATCGCCGGTCACTCCATGTGCGAGGTCGGGCGGTCGGAGCCGCGGTTCAGGTGGGGAAACGGAACGGAGGGGAGGGGGCATCCCAGAAATCCGCACAACTTCTCCCATCCATCGCCGGCTTCCAGCTCCATGACCAGGAAGTCTTCTTCCCTGCCGTGAAAGTAGGCGGCAACGGCCCGAATATGCCGACGGTACCGCATGAGGTACGCATCCTCGTTGCCGCGTGGCGATCCATGTCCATATATCCATTTCCTCATCGGCGTACTCTCATCGCCGAAGTACGAGACGGCGCTGGCGATCCAGCGCTCCGCCGGGCGCACGGTCAGAATGAACCTGCTGCCGGGAAACGTCGCATCGAGCTCTCTATAAAGCACCGTCCAGGGGTTGCCTATGAACGCGTCGAACTCGGTCGCGAGCGCAAGCGCCGTACCCAAAGCGTGCGTGCCGATATCCGGGTCCCGCACTCCAAACTTCTCTCCGACGCGATAACCCAGGACACCCAGCGCCGCGCCCATGGATCTCGTCCCGCTTTTGCCGAACCCGATACAGAACACCTTGTTCCGGTAACGTGCATTTTCGAGATCCCTCCGATCACTGCCCGGCGACGAAAATGATCCTCTCAGCACGTCCCACCCCCGCCGCGCATGACCGACGACCAGATTCCTTTCCGCCTTGCTCAAACGGAACCGCTCGGCACGTTCACCGATGATCCCGTCGATCTCCAGGACCAGATCCACGACGCGCCGCTTCTCGATCCGGTCCAGATCGAATCGGTTGACCATCCGCATCATATCGACCCCCGACGATCGCATCGACACGTTATGCCGGCAAACGTTCGTGGACAGTCGTTGAATCCGGTATCGATCCAGAAACGCCCGAACCGTGTCGCCGGCATAAGGAAGCGCCTTGACGCGGCCGCATCCGAACAGCTCCTGCGCTTCGTAGTAGAAGCCCAGATAATCGAGATGACGCCGGAACCATCCGTCCTGCATCGCGGCCGTGAAATCGACGTCCTTTCCATAGACGTTTCCCGGAGTGTCCTCGGTAATCGGGTTCCTGAGATTCTGAATGTAATATGCAACCGCGAAATCCTCCGGCGGCCGGAACCAGACGCAGAGCTCGAAGTCGAACAACGCCGCCAGATGCCGCAGGAGCCCCTTCGCCTTGGGAGGGTAGTCCCACCAGTGGTTGAAAATCCCTTCCGTGGTGAGAATGATCGTATGAGTGTGTTCAGGCATGTCGTCGAGCGCCGTCTCGATGTACTCGACGAATGCTTCCTCGTCCGCCCACCGCAGAAGTTCGACGAGGTGCTGGTGTTTCGGGGAACTCGTCGTAATCGACGGCGGCGGATACCACCATCCTTCTTCGGCCAGTGTCCGCCGATTGGCGCCCAGGCAGTGTTGCAGCGACGAGGTACCGGTCTTGGACGTGCCGCCGTGGAGGATCATCCGCCGTTTCCTGTCGCCGATCCGGGTTCGCGCAACGAACCCCCGAGAGAAGACTTGTTTCGGCGTGACCGGCACTCGTGCCACGGATTGCCGCGCGAGATGCCGCTTGTACATGTCGAAGAACACGCTCTCTCCGCGACTGCCGATGGCCGTATTAACCCGCTCCACCGCTGCATCGAAGGCGTCGTTGCCCGAGTAGGCCGGCGCGATCAAGCCGAACGCGTCGAGGTTCCGGTGATAGTGAATGACGTGCAGATCCTCTTCCGAACGAAACGAGCGAGGGTGTTTCTCATCGTGGCTCGGGAAGTTCCAGTTGGCGGTCAGGTGGGAAAAGGGGATTCGTTCCGATGACAGCGCCATCGAGAAGGAGATTTGATCGATATGGATCCTCATGCGGGGATCGTCGATCAGATCGGGACGCGAGAACAGATATTCGGCCCATCTGCGCCACCCGGTGCGCAGTCGGGGCAGCAGCGCCCGGGGAACGTAGAGGAATCCGCCGTTCATGTTCGTAGCGACCGTCGGGCCCGCATCCCGCCAGTCACACGGCACGACGCCGGGAAGATCGAGACCCGCCCCCGAAAACAGCCGTTCCAGCACTTCCAGCGGCGGATTGGGGCCATCGACCACCTTCCCCCATACGACGTTCGGATCGGGCACCTCCAGCGCCGTCAGAACCGCCAGATCCAGATCCAGGAGAAAGACGCCGTTTGCCGACGCATCCGCATGTTCGAGAAAGTAATCGAGCCGTGCGATCTTGTTGCAGTACGTCTCGTCGAGATAGGGAAGGAAGCTTGCCGTCGAATAACCGGATCTTTCGAACGCTCCACGTACTTCATCGGACACCCGGTCGGTGCACTGGACCACGATCCTTTCACGAGGAACGCCACCGAATTCTTCGAGCGTGAAGAGCAGTATTTCGGCCTGGTATGCATGCACCGGCGACCAATCGACCACCAGGGAATATAGAAAGGGGTGGTCCGCGGGCGGATCCGCCCTCCCGGATTTCGTGGGCGATCGGACAACGGAGAGAAGCAATCTTTTCAGCGCGGAACGCAGGGCCGGGAACGGGCCGATGCGCGGAAGGAGACTTCGAGACGGCTCGAGAGGCGCCGACATGCCTCCCCCCGGAGCCCCCTGGTCCGGGCTCTCCTGGAGAGCGGAGCTCGGGAACGAACGCATCCGGGTCCGCATTCCCGCTCACTCCGTCAGCGTCAGGCGCGATACTTCCTCCAGGGTGGTGTACCCATGGGATGCCTTGATGAGGCCGTCCTGCAGCAAGGTGCGGTGGCCCTGATCCCCCGCCAGCTTCTTCAGATCGGTGAGGTTGGCCCCGGCGACGATCCTGTCCCGCAGCTCGTCGGTCACCGGCACCAACTCGTAGATGCCCATCCGGCCACGGTATCCCGTATGCCGGCAGGCATCGCAGCCCTCGACCCTGACCCATCGGTTCCCGAGGAGGCGCGGCGGCAGGCGGTCGAGCTGTGCGCGGACCAGGGCCGGTGGGTCGACCCGCGTCGAGCAGTGGATGCAGACCTTTCGCACCAGACGTTGGGCCTGGACGCCGCGCACCGGCGCCGCGACCAGGAACGGCTCCACCCCCATGTCGACCAGGCGCGTGAAGCTCGAGATCGCGTCGTTGGTATGCACGGTGGAGAGCACGATGTGGCCCGTCAGCGCGGATCGGATCGCGATCTCCGCGGTTTCGAGGTCGCGGATCTCGCCGATCATGATCACGTCCGGATCCTGCCGGAGGATGGCCCGCAGCGCCCGCGCGAAGGTGTAGCCGATCTCGGCATGGGTCTGGATCTGGGTGACGTTGGGCATCTGGTACTCCACCGGGTCTTCCACGGTGATGATCTTCTTGATGCCGTCGTCGGTCTCTTCCAGCGCCGCGGAGAGCGTCGTGGATTTTCCCGATCCGGTGGGACCGGTGACGAGCACGATGCCGTTGTTCGCGTGCAGCCAGCTCCGGAACATGGCCAGATGGTCCGCCTCCATGCCGAGGTGTTCCAGGGTGAGCTCGTTGCGCTCTTTCGCCAGCATCCGCAACACGATGGATTCGCCGAACGCGCAGGGCACGGTGGAGACCCGGATATCCATTTCCTGCCCGGAAATACGGGTGGTGATCCGGCCGTCCTGGGGAAGTCGGCGTTCCGCGATGTCGATCCCCGAGATGAGCTTGATCCGGGAAGCCACCGCGGGGAAACGTTCGACGGGCTGGGCCAGCCGCGTGTGCAGTACGCCATCGACGCGCATCCGCACCGCGAACTGCTCTTCTCCGGGCTCCACGTGGATGTCCGACGCACCCAGGTCCACGGCCTGGGAGAGCAGGTTGTTCACGAGCTCGATGACGGGCGCCTCCTCCGCCATCTCTCGAAGCTGTTTGGCGCTGTCGCGCGAATACAGGTTCTCGATCGCCCGTTCCTTCTCGATGAAGTCGAGCAATCGGTCGATCTGGTGGCCGGCGGCCAAGCAGAACGTCACGGGCTCGCCCGGATAGAAGTAATTGAGGGCTTCGAGCAGGGCGTGGTCGAGGATGTCGCGGGCGATACAGGAGAGCACTTCGTCTCGACGCCACATCAGGACTTCGTTGTCGAGGAACCACTCCAGCTTGATCGGCGACTCCGACATGAACTGGTATACTTCCAGGCTGTCTGGAAAATCTTCGGTGTTCCGGAGGTAGAGGGCATCCTGTTGCTCGGCGAGCCTCTGTAGAAGCAGGTCTTCGGATATGGCCCCGATTCGAACCAGCAACGGGCCCAGCCGGCCACCAACCGACTTCTGGATCTGCAGGGCCTTCTCCACGTCGGCCCGCTGGACGTCGCTCCTTTCGACAAGCAGCTCGCCGAGGCTCTTTCCGGGGATCGCACCTGCCCACGTCTCCCCTGACGTTTGTTCCGCCGCCGGATACATGTTTCCGCCAGTCTCGATCTTCATCCTTTCCGGCCCTCCAGTGTATCACCGGAGATCGTCGTGATCCGGGCGTTCCGGCGATTCTTCGAATCCACCCTCGTCACCGTGGCCTGCACCGAGGAGGATGCGGAACGCGAGCACGGCTATCATCTGGCGACGGCGGCGTTGCTGGTCGAGATCATGCGCGCCGACTACACGGCCCGGGCCGATGAGCGGGAAACGATCTTCCGGGCGCTGGCCACGGCGTTCGGCGACCTCTCGCCGGACGAGACGCGGGAGCTGCTGGCGCGGGCCGAGGAACGGGCCGAGGGCGTGACTTCCCTGTACGAGTTCACGCGCATCATCAACCGGCAGTTCGACCCCGACCAGAAGGCGCACGTCGTGGAGCTGCTGTGGCGGGTGGCGTACGCGGACGGCGACCTCGACAAGTACGAGGAGCACCTGGTGCGCCGGATCGCGGATCTCCTCCACGTCCCCCATTCGGTGTTCATCCGGATGAAGCACCGGGTCCTGGACGGCGCCTCCCGTTCGGCGCCGCGTCGAGCCCCGGAGGACGGCGCATCGGGATGAGGCGCCGGACCCGGGACGGAGCCCGACGTTCGATACCGCCCCGGACCGAAGACCGGTTCCCCGGAATCACGGGCCGAGGCTCGAAACGGAGCCGGACCGGGCCGGCGGGAGGAGCCCGGCGGTCACTCGTTCGTGAAGGTGATGTCCGCGTAGTACGCGACGGCGGCGGCGCCGGTATCGTCGGTATCGGTCATGATCGCGACCGCATCGATGGAGCGGACGTCCTCTCCGAACAACGTCCGGAAATCGGCGCGCACGTCGCGTCGCTCGCCCACCCACTGCCCGGCCTGCTCGTCGCCCGAACGCACCGCGACGTGCCGCGCAGAATCGGTGTACGCATTCGGCCACGTCTCGCCCTCGGCCCGCGCGCTCGCCCAGACGTAGTTCACGGCGCGGGTCCGCCAGAGGAACACGGGATGCGAGCGGACGACGTAGACCCGCGCGCTGTAGTCGTCGCCCGCGCGGGTCCGTTCGTCGACGTCCCCCAGCGTCGCGTCCACGCGCCACGTCCAGTTGAGGATGGGGGTCTTCTCGAGATCGACCCGGAGCCGGCGGTACAGGCCCGAGGCGGTCCCGTGGCTGGTCGCCCGGAGCACGGTCCGGCCGTCTTGCCGAACCGTCTCGTACCGCGTCTTCCCGCTGAAGACCTTCTCTTCCCAGCCGGCGACGTCCCCGTCGCGCAGCACCTCGACGCTCTCGGCCCCGGCGCTGCCCGACCCGAGCGCGAGCAGCAGCCCCACGCCGAGGCAGCGGCCCGCGGTCGCGGCCGGGTGCATCCATCTCATCCTGCTCGCCTTCCTCGACCGGGCGTGTCCTGGAAGCATCTCGACGGAGACGGGCGCGCTCGAACGGCACTGCATCGACTTGCTCAGTACTCAAGTTTCGGGATTCAAAATGCCTGAATCAGGCGATGGATTCCCGCTTTCGCGGGAATGACGTCATTTCAGCGAGACGCGTTGCTTTCAGGCTGGCCGTCATTCCCGCGAAGCTTGTGCCCGCGAAAGCGGGTAGCGGGAATCCATTTCGGTCGGCGAATCCCGAAACTTGAGCTCAGTAGTGGAAGCGCGCGGCAAGGAAATACGCCCGGTCCGCCTCGACCTGGTAGACGAGACGGTGCTCCTGGTCGATACGCCGCGACCATTTGCCGCCGAGCGGTCCCCGGAGCGGCTCGGGCTTGCCCGGCCCGCTGAACGGTTCCCGGAGCACGGCATCGACGAGCCGAAGCGTTCGTAGCGCCCGCCGGCGGTCCGTTCGCGTCCAGTGCTCGATGTCCTGGAGAGAATTGGCGTCCATGACCGCCTCGCGGGGTCTGGTGCCGCTGTCCATTCTTCCAACCCCGATTGATTTTCGGGAATGCTTTTCCGATGGCTTCGTTGTCGCTCATCGGCTCGACAGCCCCAGGCGTTCGCGGAGGTCGTCCACGTCGATCGCTTCACCTTCGCCGGCGGCAGCGCGCCGGCCGGCTTCGAGAAGGCGCCGGGCGTTCTTCGGCGAACGCATGAGGTAAGCCGTTTCGAGCCAGCCCGCCAGCTCGTCGGCCGCGATCAAGGCGACCGGCTCCTTGCCGCGACGCCGGATCAATACCGGCTCGCGGGTATCCGTGACCTGGTCCATGAGTGCCGCCAAGTGCTCGCGCGCTCGCGTATAGCTGGTTTCACCGATCATTCTCCAGTCTCCCGTACGTACAGGAAAACCGTACAACTCATAATGGCGATGGATCAACCGGAAACCGCCGCGCCCGGACGGCGCCCGCGGCGAACCACAGCGCAAGGACGGCGACGATCGGCGCATCCCCGATCCGCACGTAGGGCGTCTCGCCGCGCATCGGAACCACCTCGAACGTGCCTGCCGCGATCTCGAACTGCGGGAGGCGGGCGCGAACCTCTCCCCGCGGCGAGACCACCGCGCTGAGTCCCGTATTCGTCGCGCGGACCAGCCACCGTCCCGTCTCCGCAGCCCGCACCCGGGCGATCTCCAGATGCTGGTGCGGCCCGATGGAATCGCCGAACCACGCGTCGTTGCTGACCGTCACCAGCAGCGCCGCCTCCGGCAGATCCAGGCGCACCGCGGCGCCGAATGCGATCTCGTAGCAGATCGACACCCCGAGGGGGTACGGGCCGAGCCGCAGCCGCACCTGCTCGCGAGGTCCGGGGCTGAAATCGGCGATCCGGATCCCCAGCGCCTCCAGCACCGGCTGGAGCAGGGGTCCGAACGGCAGGTACTCCCCGAAAGGAACGAGGCGACGCTTGTGGTAGACCCCGGGGTTCGGGCCGAGCATCACCACACCGTTCAGGTAAGGGCCGTCGGGATCTTTCCGGATCGGCACCCCGGCAAGGACCGCGCTGCCGCGCTCGACCGCCTCGGCGAGCATGCCGCGCACGAACTCCTTCTGGGTATCGAGGAATCCGGGCACCGCCGACTCCGGCCACACCACGAGGTCGGCGTCGAAGTGCTCGCGGGTGAGCGCGGCGTACCGTTCCAGGGTCGGGGCCCGCATCTCCGGGCGCCATTTCAGATCCTGGGCGACGTTGCCCTGGACGATCGTCACCGCCAGCGGCGTGCCCGCCGGCTGCACCCAGTCGATGCGGGCGAGCGCCGCGCCCGATCCCCAGAGCACCGCCGCGGCACCGAGCACCGCCAATGTGCCCCGGTTCCGGCCGACCAGCGCCCAGGCGAGGCCGCCGGCCACGATCGCGACCAGTGCGCCGGCGCCGTGCACCCCGATCACCGGCAGCCATCCCGCCGCGGGGCCGTCGATCTGCGAGTATCCGGCCTGCAACCAGGGGAAGCCGGTGAACGCCCATCCCCGCAACACTTCCCACAACGTCCAGGCCGCCGGATACACCGCCAGCAACCGCGCGGCATCGCCTTTCGGCGCGACGCGGGCGACGATCCAGCCGAGCACCGCGGGATAGAGCGCAAGACACGCGACCAGGCCCACCGTCAGCACGAACGCCAGCGCGCCGGGGACCTGGGCGAATCCGAAGCTCTCGTACACCCAGGACAGGCCGGCGCCGAAGGCTCCGATCCCGAACAGCCAGCCGCGCAGGAACGCGCGCCGCGGCGTCCGGCATCCGCGCCACGCGAGAAACAACGCAGCGAGGGATGCGAACGCGACGGGGTACAGCCCGAAAGGGGCGAATGCGAGCGGCAGGGCGGCGCCGGCCGCCACGCATGCGGCGTCGGCGGCGACCCCGTGGGGGCGGGTACGCCGCCCGGGCGGCGCCGAGCGCGGCGATTCAACCGGCATGGATCACCGGTTCACGGGGGCGGCGCCGGCAGGGCCGCTCGGGAGCCGGCGCCGGAGCCCGTGGGTTCCCGCTTGCGCGGGAATGACGGCATCCGGGGGAATGGCGGCATCGCCTTGCGCGTCGGCAGCGTCGTGTCGTCGCGCGGGAATGACGGCATCCGGGGGGAATGGCGGCTTCGCGAGGGTGACGGAACAGGCCCGGGGCGCCATTCCTCGTCATTCCCGCGCAAGCGGGGATCCACATCGGGCGGATGCCGTGATCGCGCCATCGCCATCACCGCATTCCCGCTTGGCAACCCGGCCGGGTTTCGGCCGATCCCTGGCTCAGCCCGCCCCATCGTCGCGGTCAGCCGGCCGCACGCGCAGCAGATGGACCCGGCGCTTGTCGGCACGGAGCACGGTAAAGCGGAACCCTTCGAGCGTGATCTGCTCCAGGCGGGAGGGGAGGCGTGCGAACGCGCGCACCACCAACCCCCCGATGGTGTCGACCTCTTCCTCGTCGAACGTGCTGCCGAAGTACTCGTTGAAGTCTTCGATCGGAGTATGCGCCTTCACGGTGAACTCGCCGTCCGGGTGCGCGCCGATGAGGCCCTCGTCGCCGGTGTCGTGCTCGTCATCGATCTCGCCCACGATTTGCTCCAGCACGTCCTCGATGGTCACCAGTCCGGACACGCCACCGTACTCGTCGACCACGATCGCCATATGGTTGCGGTTGGCGCGGAACTCGCGGAGCAGGACGTCGAGCCGCTTGCTCTCCGGGATGTGGACCGCGGGGCGCATCACGTCGGCGAGGTCGAAGCGGTCATCGCCGTTGCGTGTGCTGCCGTTGCGCGCGAAGTACGCGAGCAGGTCCTTGGCGAGCAGGATCCCCTCCACCTTGTCGCGGTTGTCGCCGATCGCCGGAAACCGCGAGTGGCCCGATTCGACCACCGCGCCGACGAACTCCTCCGGCGCCTGATCGGCCTCGATCACCACCATCTGCGCGCGCGGGATCATGATGTCGCGGACCTGCATGTCGCCGACCGCGAGAGCGCCTTCGATCATCGCCAGGGCGTCGGGGCCGAGCACGTCGCGCCGTTCGGCGTCGCGCAGGATCCGCAGCAACGCGTCCCGGTCCCGGGGCCCGTCCGGCTCGCCCGACAACGCCCGGGCGAAGCGCCCGAGCCAGGACCGGGGGGCGCCCGGTCTGCCGTCCGGGGGGTCGTTCACGGCCGGGTTCCGGCCGCGTAGGGATCGGGATAGCCGAGCCGGCCGAGGATCTCGCGCTCGGCCGCCTCCATCTCCTGCGCCGACCGGGGATCCTCATGGTCGTAACCGAGCAGGTGCAGGGTGCCGTGGATCACGAGATGCGCCCAATGCGCATCGAGCCGCTTCGAATGCTCGCGCGCCTCGCGAGCCGCCACCGGCGCGCAGACCACCACGTCGCCGAGGATGCGGAGAGCAGGCAGCTCCGGCGCATCGAAGGCGAAGGCGAGGACGTTGGTGGCACCGGTCCGGTGGCGGTAACGCGCGTTCAGCGCCGCGCCTTCCGCCTCGTCCACCACCCGCACCGTCATCTGCGCGTTCTCCGAGTGCCCGGCGAGGGCCGCCTCGGCCCACTGCACGAGCTTCGCCGGGGGCGGAACGCCGTCGGCCGGGCACGCGCACTGTACCTCGACCACATCGGCGGCGCCTCGCCGCGTCCCTTCGCCTTCGCCGCCGTCGAGCGCCTCGCGGACGTCGTGGGTCCGCGGCGACGGCGTCCGGGTCGTCACGCCTTCGATTTCGGGGCTCATCCGCTCCCGCCCTCGCCGCCGGCCGCCTCGTAGGCGTCGAGGATCCGCGACACCATCGGATGGCGCACCACGTCCCGGGAGTCGAACCAGGTCCAGGCGATTCCCTTGACCGGGCGCAGCACGTCCGCGGCGTGGCGCAGCCCCGAGCACTGGCCGCCCGGCAGGTCGATCTGGGTCACGTCGCCGGTCACCACCGCGGTGGAGCCGAAGCCGATGCGGGTGAGGAACATCTTCATCTGCGCCACCGACGTGTTCTGCGCCTCGTCGAGGATGATGAACGACTCGTTCAGGGTACGGCCGCGCATGTACGCGAGCGGGGCCACCTCGATGACGTTGCGGTCCATCAGCTTCGCCGTGCGCTCGTAGCCGAGCATCTCGTGGAGCGCGTCGAACAGGGGGCGGAGGTAGGGATCGACCTTCTGCTGGAGGTCGCCGGGGAGGAACCCCAGCCGCTCGCCCGCCTCCACCGCCGGGCGCACCAGCACGATACGGGTGACCCGGTCGGTTTCGAGGGCCTCCACCGCGCACGCCACCGCGAGGTACGTCTTGCCGGTGCCGGCCGGCCCGATGCCGAAGTTGACGTCATGGGTGCGGACCGCGCGGAGGTACTTCGCCTGGTTGCGCCCCCGCCCCCGTACCACGCCGCGCCGGACCTTGACCGATTCGCCTTCGCCGGAGTCCGCGCCAAGGCACTCTTCGATCTCCGATTCCTGCAGGAACAGGTGGACCCTCTGCGCGGTGAGCGCCTCCTCGCCGGTCGAGGCGTAGAGCTTGCGGATGATCGTGCCGGCCGCCTTGACCGGAGCCGGCTCCCCGAGCACCTGGAACGCGTTGCCGCGCGTGGTGATCTCGACCCCGAGCCGGTGCTCGAGCTGCCGCAGGTGCCGATCGAGCGGGCCGCAGAGGTTCGCGAGCCGTTCGTTGTCCGCCGGCTCGAGGAGGATGTCCGTTTCGGCAAGGAATTGTGCTGCCGGAGGCACGGTGGGCGGAGAGCGTCTCGGTTCGGGGACGGGAGCGGGCGGAATCAGCGCATCCGGGCCGGGGCGCCGGCAGGCTCGCCCCGCGATGAAGCGGTGGACGTCGTGGCCGAAGCATCGGCGGGCGTGCTCCGCGGCGGATTCGGGGACACATCCGCCGGCTCCCTGGCGAGCGCGTCCCACGATGGACTCGATCGCCTCCCGCCCGGAGCATCGGCGAGCACGCCCCGCAACGAGTTCGGGAGCGCCTCGACGATCGTGACCTCGGCGAACGTGCCCGCGAGCTCGGGCGGACCGGGGAAGTTCACCACCCGGTTGTTCTCCGTGCGCCCGCGCAGCTCCTCCGGGTTCTTCTTCGACGGCCCTTCCACGAGCACACGGGCCGTACCGCCCACCATCGCCCGCGACACACCGTGTGCGAGCTCCGTGATGCGCGCCTGGAGCCGGGCGAGGCGGCTGCGCTTCACGTCGAGAGGTACGGGATCGGGAAGCTCCGCCGCCGGGGTGCCGGGGCGCGCGCTGTAGATGAACGAGAACGAGGCGTCGAAGCCGACGGCGTCGATGAGATCCATCGTGGCGTCGAAATCGGCGTCGGTCTCGCCGGGGAAGCCCACGATGAAGTCCGAAGACAGGCTCAGATCGGGGCGCGCGGCACGCAGCCGTCGAACCTTCTCGACGTAATCCGCGGCAGTGTAGTTGCGCTTCATCAGCCCGAGGATCCGGTCGCTGCCGCTCTGCACCGGAAGGTGGAGGTGGCCCACCAGCTCCGGGACCTCCTCGTAGACGTCGATGAGGCTGCCGGTGAGCTCGGCCGGATGCGAGGTCGTGTACCGGATCCTGTCGATACCCTCTATAGCAGCAGCGTAGGCGATGAGCAAGGCCAGATCGCATTCGCGGCCGTCGTGCATCGCCCCGCGGTAGGCGTTCACGTTCTGGCCGAGGAAGGTGATCTCGCGCACCCCCTGCCCGGCCAGCGCGACCGTCTCGGCGATGACGTCGTCGAAGGGCCGGCTGAACTCCTCGCCCCGGGTGTAGGGGACGACGCAGAACGAGCAGTATTTGCTGCACCCCTCCATCACCGACACGAACGCGGTGGGGCCGTCCGCGCGCGGGTCGGGCAGCCGGTCGAACTTCTCGATCTCGGGAAACGAGACGTCCACCGCCGGGGAGCGGAGGCGGCGCGGGCCGGCCGTTCCGCCCGGACCGGCCCTTCCGTCCGGACCGATCATCTCCGGCAGGCGGTGCAGGGTCTGGGGGCCGTACACCACGTCGACGTACGGCGCCCGCTCCCGGATCGCGGCGCCCTCCTGGCTCGCCACGCAGCCCCCGACCCCGATCACCAGCTCGGGACGCTCCTGCTTCCAGGCCCGCCAGCGGCCGATCTCGGAGAAGACCTTCTCCTGGGCCTTCTCCCGCACCGAGCAGGTGTTGACGAGCAGGACGTCCGCATCCTCGGCCCGCCCGGTGCGCTCCAGACCGTGCGAGGCCGCGAGCAGATCCGCGGTGCGCGCGGAGTCGTACTCGTTCATCTGGCAGCCGAAGGTCTTGATGTAGAGCTTGCGCGCCATGTCCGGGGGCCGTCCCGGCCCGTATCACCGCTCAGGATCGAAACGTACAGCATTCCCCGGAGGCGAGTCGATGCCGCAGACGGGATCGCAGCGCCCGCACCTTCGAGCACTGCATCTTCGGGCTTTGGTGAATCCGCATGGATATGTGCTAACGTCATCCCATGCGTATACACATAGCATTGGACGATGCGCTGGTAGCCGAGCTCGATCGGCGCGCGGGCGCCAGGAGACGTAGCGCGTTCGTCGCGGAGCTGATTGCTCGTGGGCTCGAGGACGAGCGGCGTTGGGACGAGATCGAAGCCGCACTCGGCAGCCTGCCCGATACGGGGCATGAGTGGGACGACGACCCGGCCGCATGGATCCGGCAGCAGCGACGAGGCGATCGCCAACGGTCCGGCTGACCATGGCCCGCTTGCTGCTGGACTCGACGGTACTGATCGATGCGCTTCGTGGCCGTCCCGCCGCGGCTCGCGTGGCAGGTCTCCGGCGCACGGGGACGGAGCCTTGGGTTTGCGTCATCTCCGTCGAGGAGATCTGGCGCGGATTGGGTCCCGGTGAGGAAGTCTACGCCCGGCGGCTGTTCAATGGGTTGCGTCTCGCACCCTTGGGGGTGGCGGAAGGCGTGCGTGCGGGCCGCTGGCGAAGCTCGTTCGCGCGGCGCGGACTCACGCTCCATCAAGCCGACTGCCTGATTGCGGCTGCGGCGATCGGGATCGGCGCCGATCTTGCGACCGCGAACGTCGACGACTTTCCCATGGATGAACTCGACGTCCAGCATTGGCCAGTGGGATCGTGATTCCGGATGCGGCGGAGGCCAGCGCCCACGCTCACGCCGGCGCATCGAGCGCGAGCCCCTCGATCACGCTGGCGCCCGGCATCCGCTCGAAGAGTGCCGGGGACACCCTGATCTTGCTCGACCGGTCGCCGCCGCCGAGGATCACCCATTCGCACGCCATGATCCGCGCGTCGATCCAGATTTCGAGCCCGTCCGGCAAGGCGATCGGGGTGACCCCGCCGATCTCCATGCCGGTGGCCGCGCGGGTCTCGTCGGCGGACGCGAACGACACCCGGCGCGCGCCGAGGCGCTTGCGCACGGTGCGGTTCACGTCGAGCCGGGTGTGGGCGAGGACCACGCAGGCGACGAAGCGCTCGCCGCCGGTCTTCGCCTTGACGAGGATGGTGTTGGCCGAGCGCTCGGGCGGATAGCCGTAGCGCTCGCAGAACACCGCGGTGTCGGCGAGCTCGGGATCGCAGGGGAAGATCTCGTACCCGACCCCCGAGGCGTCGAGGGCCGCCCGGATCCGCTCGGCGAGCGCGGCATCGGTCATGCGGGAGCCTCCGGTGCGGTGGGACGCCATCGCGCCTCCCCTGGCGGCGGCATCGGTCATGCGCAAGGTCCTCCGGTCACGTGATGCGCCGTCGCGCTTCCCGCCGGGGCGGCGGCGGTCATGCACGAGGTCCTTCGTCGAAGCGGCCCAGGCCGCCGCTCCTCTCGTCGCGGTGGGGGCCGGTCATGCGCCGGATCCCTCCGTCAGCCGTACACCGGCGTGCGCCACTCCGGGTGGTCGTCGAGCGCGCCGGTGGCGATGCCGAAGAAGACCTCCTGGAGCCGGCGCACCACCGGCCCGACCTTCCCGTCCCCGACCGGCAGGCGGTCGACGACGGTGAGCGGGGTGACCTCCCAGGCGGTGCCGCAGAAGAAGGCTTCCTCCGCCGCCGCGAGCTCGCTGCGGTCGACGTCGCGCTCGACCACCTCCATGTCCAGGTACTCGCGGCAGAGCGTCATCACCGTGCGCCGGGTGATGCTCTCCAGGATGTCGCTGGTCACCGGGGGGGTCACCGCCTTGCCGTCGCGGATCATGAACAGGCACATCCCCGGACCCTCCGCGACCTTGCCGCGGCTGTTGAGCAGGATGGCGGTGTCGTACCCGTCGGCCCGGGCCTGCAACGCAGCGAGACGCCCGTTCTGGTAGTTCGCGTTGCACTTCACCCGCATCGGCATCGCGGTGTCCGGGACGCGCTGCCAGGAGCTGATCTGGGCGGAGCACCCGCCCTCGGTCCGGGGGATGTCGTGCCGCGGCCCGGAGAAGATCGCGAGCCCGATCGGCCCGGTGGTCGAAGGGGGGCCGAAACCCTCGACGAACACCGTGACCATGACGTGGACGTTCTCCCTGGCCTCGTTGGCCCGCAGCAGCTCCAGCACCTTCTCCCCGACCACGGCGCCGGGGAGGATTTCGTCGAAGCGCATGAACTTCTGGGAGAACTCCAGCCGCTGCATGTGCTCGGCGAGCTGCAGCACGAACATCTGTTCCCGCTCCGCGTTCCAGTAGCCGCGCAGCCCCTCGAAGATCCCGGTGCCGAACTTGAACCCGACGCTTGCGATATGGACCTTGCCGTCTTCCCACGGGACCACTCGATCGTTCAGGTAGACGAATTTCGGATGCGGCATGGTTCGGGCTCCTTGGTGGAACTTCGGGCGAGGGGCAATCGAGCGGACGGAGTGAAGCGGATGGTGGAGGCCGGGAGCGCCCCGCTCAGTGCATCAACTGCTCCAGGACCGCGTACTGGCCGCCGTGCAGCTCGCCGAACAGATCGCCGACGTGGGGATGCTGCACCGGCTCGCCGGATTCGTCGACGAGGAGGTTCTGCTCGGAGACGTAGGCGATGTACGCCGTCGTCTCGTTCTCGGCGAGGAGGTGGTAGAAGGGCTGGTCCTTGCGGGGTCGAAGGTGCTCCGGGATCGATTCCCACCACTCCTCGGTGCTGTTGAAGACGGGGTCGACATCGAAGATGACGCCCCGGAACGGGTGGACGCGGTGGCGCACCACTTGGCCGATTCGAAATTTCGCGGTCCTGTCGAACATCGCTGTCGATATGGAGCATGAAGCGGGCATTTCGAGCATCCCGGCTACCCGGCTCGCCCGTACCGGGTACCGCCATGAACAAGGATAGTAGCGCAACGGGACGTGCAATACCCGCAGCGCGCAGTGACGTGCCGAACGCACGCCACGGCCCCGCCGGCTCCCGACGGCGGGATCGATTCACGCTGCGGAATCGACGTGCGCACGCGACCCCGGTTCGGTCGGCTCGGGACGATGGGCGCCCTGGGAGCGGCGCGTCCCGACGGACGCAGGCGCCTCGCCCGCATCGTCGGCGACTTGTTGCGGGCCCTTGGTCCCGGAGCGGGCGAGACGTCTCGACGACTTCAGACCTCAAGTTTCGGGATTCAAAATACCTTGAATCAGGCGATGGATTCCCGCTTTCGCGGGAATGACGACCAGCGTAAAAGTAACGTGTCTCGCTGAAATGACGTCATTCCCGCGAAAGCGGGAATCCATTTCGGTCAGCGAATCCCGAAACTTGAGTTCAGACGTAGCGCTGGTGGCGTTCCACGCAGGTGCGCAGCACCTCGTCCGGGTCACGGCGCCACCAGCTCCTGGAGAAGATCTCCAC
Organism: Gammaproteobacteria bacterium; assembly: GCA_965204915.1. Taxonomy (GTDB): domain Bacteria; phylum Pseudomonadota; class Gammaproteobacteria; order HK1; family HK1; genus HK1. Next base: position 4,618,300 of record OZ242023.1, read on the forward strand.
CTCGCACGGCCCGGTGTAGCCCGCACGCTCCACCCGGCCCCGGATGCGCGGGATGTCGATCACGCCGTCCCCCATCATGCCGCGGTCGAGCAGCAGATCGGTGGTCGGCACCAGCCAGTCGCAGATGTGGAAGGCCAGGATCCGGTCGCCGGCGCGGGCGATCTCGCGCTCCAGGTTCGGATCCCACCATAGATGATAGACGTCGACGGCGACCCCCACCCCCTCCCCGAGGGCGTCGCAGAGGTCGTTGGCGTGGGCGAGGGTATTCACGCAGGCCCGGTCCGCGGCGTACATCGGGTGCAGCGGCTCGATGGCGAGCGGCACCGACGCGGCGCGGGCGTGTTCCAGCAGGGCCGCGATCCCGTCCTGCACCTGTGCCTGGGCGCCGCCGAGGTCCTTCGACCCCGGCGGCAGGCCGCCGGCGACCAGGATCAGGCAGGCGGCGCCGATGGCCGCCGCTTCATCGACGGCGCGGCGGTTGTCGTCGAGCGCGGCCTGGCGCCCGGCGGCATCCGCCACCGGGAACATTCCGCCACGGCACAGGCCGGAGACGCGAAGGCCGTGGCCCGCGATCATCCGCGTCGCCTCGTCGATGCCGCATTCGGCCAGCTTGTCGCGCCACACCGCGATCCCGCCGATGCCGTGGCGGGCACAGCCCTCGATGCACTCGCGCAGCGTCCACTGCTCCCGCACCGTGACGGTGTTCAGCGAGATGAGGGCGGTATCGTTCGACAGGTCGCGCATCGGGCCACTCCATCAACAGCGGCAGGCGCCAGACGCCGACGCCGTGCAGCGCCCGCCACCACGCATTCCGGATCGCCCGGCCGCCCCGCCGCCTCCGCCAGCCGGTATCCCCCGAAATCCCTCCGGCGAACGCGTCTCGTCCTCCAGTGTACCGAAGCATCCGCCGGCAGCGGGATCATGCCGCCGGAGCGGCCGGAAGGCCACTTCGCGAAGAGACGGGTCTCCTCTCGGAGGTTGCGAGGAGCCGCGGGATCGCAGCGATTTCCGCTAACTCCCGAAGCTGCGTATGAAGGGGATTTGCGGGGCGTCGAAAAATAGTTTCTCGCAGACTTTCAGAGCATTGGAGGCCATAATTGGAGCGATTCCACAGATGGAGCTCCAATGATGGGACGCGAGGCGAAGTTTCGCAAGACGCTGTCGATGCCAGGGCTGCTGGCGCAGATGCGGCGCTGCTTCGAGGGGGTCGAGGACGAGGTGGCGGGCCGTGGGCTGAGCTTGGCGGACTGTCTGATGTCGGGGTTGGCGATATTCTCGTTGAAGTACCCGTCGCTGCTGCAATTCGAGCAGGACGCCCGGGGTCTGGGGGAGTCGGCGCACGAGCCGCGGCGGGAGAACCTGCGCAGTCTGTTCGGGGTGGAGCGGGCGCCGTCGGACGTGCGGCTGCGCGAGCGTCTGGATGAGGTGGACCCGAGGGAGCTGCGTGCGCCGTTCAAGCGGCTGTTTGCGCGGGCGCAGCGCGGCGGAGCGCTGGCGGGGTTCGAGTGGCTGGAGGGTCGGTACTTGCTGTCGGTGGACGGCACGGGGCACTTCTCGTCGTCGAAGGTGCATTGCGCGAACTGCTGCGAGAGGCGTCACAGGGACGGGACGACGACGTACTACCACCAGTCGCTGTGCGCGGTGCTGGTCCATCCGCAGCGCCGGGAGGTGGTGCCGGTGGTGGCGCCGGAGGCGATAGTGAAGTCGGATGGGCGGAAGAAGAACGACTGCGAGAGGAGAGCGGCGAAGCGTCTGCTGACGGAGCTGCGGCGTGAGCACCCGCACTTGGCGCTGGTGGTGGTAGAGGACGGATTGGCGTCGAACGGGCCGCATATCCGGCTGTTGAAGGAGCTGGACATGCGGTTCGTGCTGGGGGCGAAGCCGGGCGACCACAAGGCGCTGTTCGAGTGGGTGGAGCAGTTGGAGGCGCATCCGCCGGCGGACCCGGCGAAGCGGGTGGTGCGTTGGGAGACGGTGGACGGCGACGGCACGACGCACTGCTTTCGGTGGCTCAACGGTGTGCCGCTCAACGACACGCACTTTGATTTGGAGGTGAACTTCCTTGACTACCGGGAGAGGAGGCGCAATGGCAAGGAGAGGCGTTTCTCGTGGGTCACGGACCTGCGGGTCGAGCCGTGCAATGCGATGAAGCTGATGCGCGCCGGAAGGGCGCGCTGGCGCATCGAGAACGAGACGTTCAACACCCTGAAGAATCAAGGCTACGAGTTCGAGCACAACTTCGGCCACGGCAAGAAGAACCTGGCGACGGTGTTTGCGGCGCTGATGATGCTGGCGTTCGCCATCGACCAGGTTCAGAAGATGTGCTGTGCGCTGTTCCAGGCGGCGCTGGCGAGGAAGAAGCGGGCGAAGTACTTCTGGGAGGACTTGCGCGCGCTGTTCATGAGCTACCGGCTCCCGGACTGGGAGACGTTGTACCGGGCGTTGGCCTTCGGCCACCATGCGCCGGTGCCGGTGGCGCACGACACGTCGTAGGCTCGGCGCCGGGCCGTGTCGCGCTCGCAACCGCCTTGCCGCTTCAGGGAATCGACATCGCCGCCCGTTGCATCCGGCCCAAGGCCGGAGGGGAGGCGTTGTCCCGCGCACTCGGCGCCCGAGGGTTCTGCCGGCTCACCGGATATCCGGACCCTTAGCGGAAATCGCTGGCGGGATCGTGACGTGTCTCCAAAGCGGACATGGCGGCGCTATGATTACACGAGGAACGGCCGACGGCGCCGTGACGCTCGAACTCAAGTTTCGGGATTCGCTGACCGAAATGGATTCCCGCTTGCGCGGGAATGACGTCATTTCAGCGAGACGCGTTGCTTTTTAGCTGGCAGTCATTCCCGCGCAAGCGGGAATCCATCGCTTGATTCAGGCATTTTGAATCCCGAAATTTGAGGCTAGAAGACGGATGCTCGAAAAAGAAGAGGAGGAGACGATGCCGCTGCTCGCCGAGGGCGGCCCCGCGTCGGTCGCCGACCTTCCCGGCGCCCAATCGGGACGGTATGTCCACACCACTTGCCCCGACGTCCGGGAGCCTGGCCCAGGAGACGGTCCATGAAGGCGCCGGCACGGAAAATGCCCGAGCGAACCTATCCGCGCCGGCCGGCAGGCCGCAAGTACCGCCGCCGCAGTCGCTTTCGGTGGCGGGACCATGGCATCCCCCTGTTCGTGGTCGCCTATTTGTCTCTCGCCCTCGCGAAGCCCCTGTCCCAGGCGTTGGAGAGACCCGTCGCCGATATTTCCGATCACGAGATCTTTCCTTTTTTCGCCTGGACCCTGTTCTCGTTCACCCCCGGATGGCACAAGACCGAAAACGCCGTCGTCGTTCACTCGATCGATGGAAAGCCGGTTCCTGGAATTCGCTATGCGATTCCGAACGGAGGCATCCGCGACTGGAAGGTGCTGGAGGGGGTCGTCGGGCTCTGTCGCCGCCGCCCCGATGAATGCGGCGCCGCCGCAAGGAAATCCATCGCTCCGATCGTCCGGCGCGTCACCAGGGGCGACGCCGTCGAGTTCAGCATCATCGAGGTCGACGTCGATCTCCGGGACGTCCAGGAAGACATCCGCGGCCTGGCGGCGGGAGAAACGAGCAAGACCGACCACTATCGGCCTGGGAAGAGGATCGGCCGCTGGACGATTCCAAGGAAAGGCACGTGATCCCCCTTCCCCTCCCGCTCCGACCGATCCGGTCGTTGCGCCGGTTCATGACGGTCGATCCCGGCCCGCCACGCGGCCCCGGCGACTTCCGGCGCATCGCCGTCGAAGTGGTGTGGCTGGTTCGCTTCTTCTACCTGTTCGTCTTCTTCCTGATGAATACGCATCTCGGTCTCCATCGTTACCTGAGCCGCGGAGACCCGACCGATCCGGTGTGGCCGGCGGCCCTGCTGAACGGCCTGCTGGGCCCCGGATGGGCGGAGGCGGCGTACGACCTGCCCGTCATACCCGTCGCCTCCCCGGTCCTGGGGATCCTCGCGATGGTCTTTCCGGGATGCCTGATCTGGCGCTTCGGGATATTCCTCTATCTCTTCTTCACCGTCGCGTTGATCAACTCCTATGGATCGATCTCTCACGGCGGCCACTTTCTCGTCTACGTCAGCTTCGCGCTGCTGTTCCTGCCCGCCGCGGCCGGTCGCCCGGACCGGATGCCGCGCAGCGCGGCCATGCGCTGCATCAGGGCATTCTGGTTCGCGCAGTTCATCCCGCTGTTCTGCTACTCGCTTGCGGGGCTCTGGAAGGTCCTGTTCAGCGGACCCGAGCTGCTGACGTCGGACGGTTTCGTCAGGATCCTGTTGAATCGCGTGATGAGCGATACGAGCTCGATGCCTCTCCTGCTTCCGTATGTGGTTCGGTACGAGCACCTCTCCCAGCTTCTTCTGCTGGGCGTGGTCTACCTGGAGGTCTGCGCCGTCTTCGCATGGTTCAGGCCGCACTTGCACCGGCCTTTCGGGGTCATGTTGATCCTGTTCCATCTCGGGGTCGGCTGGCTCTTGAACATCTTCTTCATCGGCAACCTTGCCATATTGGGCATATTCATGGTTTTTTCGCCGTTCTCGCCGCGCCGTTCCTCGTGGTTCACGGTGGCGCAATCGTTGCCGCTGCTGGGGATTCCGTTTCGGATCGGGGCCCGCCGCCGGAAGCCGGAGCTGCGCACACGGCGGGCGTGGCTGGTCTACGACGGCGAGTGCCCGGTCTGCAAGCGGTACGCGCGCCATCTCGACGTCGGGGACGCCATTGGTGATCTGGTTCTGGTCGATGCGCGGGACGGCGGCGCGCTGGTGGAAGAGATCGAGAATCTGCCTTACGACCTGAACGACGGTATGGTGCTGAAGAGGGACGGGCGCTATTACTTCGGCAGCGAAGCGTTCCACATGCTGGCGTTGCTGTCGGGGAGGGGGCGGGTCTTCGGTGTGGCGAACCGGATGCTGTTCGGCTCGCGGCCGGTGGCGCGCATGGCGTACCCTCTTCTCGTAGTCGGCAGGCGGGCACTGTTGAGGTTGATGGGCATTCCGCGGATTGGGGCGCGGGCGGATCTCGATACGGCGCATCCGGGGAACGGGACCGGGGGATCGGTGTCGGACCCGGGAGCTGAAGCCGCTCGAGAATCGCCCCCGGCATCCGGACGTTGACCATGCGCGCCGTCATCGGAGAAGCTGTATGCACTGCGCGGCACGCCTTCGACCAATCCTGGTCGTGCCGCCCGCGCAAGCGCCCGTAGCTCAGTTGGATAGAGTACCAGGCTTCGAACCTGGGTGTCGGGGGTTCGAGTCCCTCCGGGCGCGCCATTGCACGATGCTTACGCGCCCTGCCGGCCGGCGGGGCGTTCCGGGGGGCGATGCGTTCCCGGCATTGCGCTCCGCCCTTCGAGTGGCCCGCGGCGATGGACAAACGGTTCACCCTCAAGGACTTCTTCCTGTTCGCGGCGATCGGGGCGGTGCTCGTGGCCCTGCTCGTCGCGATGTACATGATCGACCGGCAGTGGATCATGATGTCGCGGATGCGCGCGACGATGCAGGAGCAGGCGGAGGACCTGCGGGCCTTGCGCACCGACCTGAAGGCGCTCGACCGGCGGGTGGAGAGCGGGGCGCTCGCCGCGGCGCCACCGTCCGCCCCGCGCACCGCCCCGCAAGCCGTCCCCGCGACGGCCTCGGTCTTCGAGCGGGCGCTCGCCGCGTCCCGGCTCCCCGGGTACGCGCCCGGGGACTGGCTGGTGAGGGCCTTCGGGGTCGGGCTCTCGACCATCACCCCGCTGGTCTCGCAGGACGTCTACGCCTCCAACGTGCAGAGCTACGTGCAGGAGACCCTGCTCTCGCGCAACCCCGACACGCTGGAATGGCAGGGGCTCATCGCGCGCTCGTGGGAGATCGGCGACGACGGCCTCACCATCACCTTCCGGCTGCGCGACGGGACGGCCTTCTCCGACGGCCGGCCGCTACGCGCCGACGACGTGGTGTTCACCTTCGACTTCATCATGAACGAGTCGATCGCGGCCCCGCGCGACCGGGCCTACCTGGAGAAGATCGAATCGGTGGAAGCGACCGGCCCGCGGGAGGTCGTCTTCCGGTTCCGGGAGCCCTACTTCAACGCCCTCGCCCTCGCCGGCGGCATGGCGGTGATGCCGCGGCACTTCTACGAGCCCTACCTCGAAGAGCCCGCCACCTTCAACGAATCGAAGGGCCTGCTGCTGGGCTCCGGACCCTACCGCCTCGCCGATCCGAAGACCTGGACCCCGGACCTCGGCATCGTCGAGCTGGAGCGCAACCCCCGCTACTGGGGACCCGCGGCGGCGCCCTTTGACCGCATCCTGTGGAAGATCATCGAGAACGACAGCGCGCGCCTCACCACCTTCCGCAACCGCGACGTCGACGCCTATACCGCGCGCCCGCGGGAGTACCGGGGGCTACGCGAGGATGCCGCGCTGACCGCGCAGGCCCGGCACTTCGAGTTCATGAACGCGGTGGCGGGGTACAGCTACATCGGCTGGAACCAGCGCCGCGCCGGCGAGCCCACGCGCTTCGCGGACCGCCGGGTGCGCGAGGCGATGACCTGGCTCACCGACCGGGACCGCATCATCGACGAGATCATGCTCGGCCATGCGGAGCCCGCGGTCAGCCCGTTCAGCCCGCGCAGCCGCCAGCACGACCCGGCCGTCGCGCCGCGCCCCTTCGACCCGGACAAGGCCGCGTCCCTGCTCGCCGACGCCGGCTACCGGGACCGGGACGGCGACGGGGTGCTCGAGGACGAGGCGGGCGCCCCGTTCGAGTTCGAGCTCGTGTACTACCAGGAGAACGAGGACACCGAGCGCATGGTCCTCTTCCTCAAGGATCTCTACGCTCGGGCCGGCGTGCACATGAAGCCGGTCCCCGCGGAGTGGCCGGTGATGCTCGACCTGCTGGGCAAGCGCGACTTCGACGCGATCACCCTGGGCTGGACGAGCGGGGTGGAGACGGACGTCTACCAGATGTTCCACGGCTCCCAGACCGAGGACGGCGGGGACAACTTCGTGCACTTCCGGCACGCCGGGTTCGACCGTCTCGTCGACCGGGCCCGCGCCACCGTGCGCGAGGAGGAGCGCATGCCGCTGTGGCAGGCGGTGGAGCGCATCTTCCACGAGGAGCAGCCCTATACCTTCCTGATGCGCCGCAAGACCCTCGCCTTCGTCGACCGCCGGCTGCGCAACCTGGAGGTCACGAACCTGGGGCTCAACCTCGGCTTCGTCCCGGTGGAGGTCTTCACGCCCGGCGCGCAGCAGCGCTACACCGACTGAGGAGGCCGCGGCGGGAACGCGGATCGCGCGCAGCCCCGGCCGGCAGCCCTTCGTGATCACCCAACTCGGCATAGCCGGAACCAAACGCCGGTCCCGAACCTGGGAGCGCGGGCGTCCCGCCCGCATGGACAATCAATCGGGCCTCCGGCCCGTTGCGGGCGGGACGCCCGTGTCCCGGAGGGACACGCCGCTCCCAGGTTCGGGACCAATCCCTGGTTCCGGCTCCGCCTGGTCAGGATGATGGACGCCGGCTTCCTGCACGGCCTGTGGACCGTGATCCTGCTCGCGGCCTTCGCCGCCGTCGTGGCCTGGGCGTGGAGCGGGCGGCGGGCGCGGGACTTCGAGGAGGCGGCGCGGCTTCCGCTGGAGGAGGACGCGAAGGACGGCGAGGCGAGGGGTCCGCGGGAGCAGGGGGTCCGTCATGGGTAACTTCAGCGAGGGTTTCTGGAACCTCTTCATCGTCGTGTGCACGCTCGGCGGGATCCTGTGGCTGTACCTGCTCACGTCGCAGAACATGGGGAGCCGGCCGCCGGCCTCCGAACGCGGCGAGGTCGAGACCACGCGCCACGTGTGGGACGAGGACCTGACGGAGCTGAACCACCCCCTGCCGCGCTGGTGGGTGAACCTGTTCTACGCCACCCTGGCCTTCGGCGTGCTGTACCTGATGGTCTACCCCGGCCTCGGCTCCAACGCGATGTTCCTCGGCTGGACGCAGATCGAGGAGTACGAGGAGGAGATGGCGCGGGCCGAGGCGCGCTACGGGCCGATCTACGAGGAGTTCTCGAACCTGCCGATCGAGCAGGTGGCCGCCGACCCGCGGGCGCAACGAATGGGCGAGCGCCTCTTCGCGAGCTACTGCGCGGTATGCCACGGCTCCGACGCGGGCGGCGTGCCCGGCTTCCCGAACCTGCGCGACGACGCCTGGCAGTGGGGAGGCGGGCCCGAGCAGATCAGGACCAGCATCCTGGCCGGACGCACCGCGGTGATGCCGGGATGGAAGGAGGCGCTCGGTGGCGACGCCGGCGTCGAGGAGGCGACCGCCTACGTGCTCTCCCTCTCCGGACATACCGCCGATGCGGCGAAGGCGGCGGCCGGGAAGGAGAGGTACGACGCCCTGTGCGTGGCCTGCCACGGCGTGGACGGCGCCGGCAACCCCGCCCTCGGAGCGCCGAGCCTCACCGACGACGTATGGCTCTACGGCGGCTCGGAGGCGGCGGTGCGCCACAGCATCGCGGAAGGACGCCAGGGCCGGATGCCGGCCCACGGGGAATTCCTCGGCGAGGCCCGGGTACACGTGCTCGCGGCCTGGGTCTGGAGCCTCTCGAAGCGCTGACGACGCGGCAGCGCTCCGCTCCGCGAGTGGCGCCGCACGCCATGGACCGCATGGGCCGGACGCGAGACACGACATCCACCGCCGCCGGCCGTCCGGTGGGCGGCGGCCGTGCTCCGGCCGTCCTTTCCGCTCGCCTGCAAGGCCGATGAACCCGACCGTTCCCGAGCTCCCGGTCGAGGTCCGGGCGGCGCCCGCGCCCGACGACGTCGAGGCGGCGCTCTACGAGAAGCGCCGCAAGATCTACCCGCGCGAAGTGCACGGGTGGTTCGCCACCATGCGGGTGGGCGGCGCGCTCGGGCTGCTCGGGCTCTTCTACGGCGTGTGCTGGCTCCAATGGGACGGGCGCCAGCTCCTGCTCTTCGACCTCCCCGCCCGCCGCTTCAACGTCTTCTGGTGGACGTTCTACCCCCAGGACTTCCTCTACCTCGCCCTGCTGCTCATCCTCGCCGCCCTGGCGCTGTTCTTCTTCACTTCGCTGGCCGGACGGCTGTGGTGCGGCTACGCCTGCCCCCAGACCGTGTACACCGAGGTCTTCCTCTGGATCGAACGTCGGATCGAGGGAGACCGGCCGCGGCAGATGAAGCTCGACCGCGCCCCCTGGAGCTCACGAAAGATCGCCCTCAAGTCCGCCAAGCACGCGCTGTGGATCGCGTTCTCGCTGTGGACCGGCTTCACCTTCGTCGGCTACTTCACGCCGGTCGCCGAGCTGGGCGGCGCGCTGCTGCGCTTCGACACCGGCCCGTGGGAGACCTTCTGGGTCCTGTTCTACGGGTTCGCGACCTACGGCAACGCCGGATGGCTGCGCGAGCAGGTGTGCATCTACATGTGCCCCTACGCCCGCTTCCAGAGCGCGATGTTCGACCGCGACACCCTCGTCATCTCCTACGACACCGGGCGCGGCGAGCCGCGGGGGTCGCGCCGGCGCGGCACGGACCACCGCGCCGCGGGCCTCGGCGACTGCATCGACTGCACCCTGTGCGTACAGGTCTGCCCCACCGGCATCGACATCCGCGACGGCCTCCAGCACCAGTGCATCGCCTGCGCCTCGTGCATCGACGTCTGCGACCAGGTGATGGAGCGCATGGGCTATCCGAAGGGGCTCGTGCGCTACACCACGCAGAACGCGGCCGACGGGCGGCCGACCCGCATCCTGCGCCCGCGCACCCTCCTCTACGCCGGCGGCCTCGCCGCGCTGATCGCGGTCTTCGCCGGCTCGCTGGCGTTGCGGGTGCCGGTCGAGCTGGACGTCCTCCGCGACCGCAACGCCCTGTACCGCGAGCTGCCCGGCGGCCTCGTCCGCAACGTCTACACCCTCAAGATCGTGAACATGCACGACGAGCCGCTACGCTGGCGCATCGACGCATCCGGAATCGAGGGGCTGATTCTCGAAGCCGAGCACGGCGACCGCGAGGTGGCGCCCGGCGAGGTCGCCTCCGTCCCGGTCCGGCTCGACGCGCCCCGGGAGGCGATTCGAAGCGCGAGCACCCCCGTGCGCTTCACCATCGAGGCGGTCGGCGCCGGGGACATCCGGGCTACGGAAGAAGCTCGTTTTCTCGGGCCGGAGGCGTCGGCCCCGGCGGACGCGGACGTTCGGGCCAGAGTGCCCGGTTTGGCGGGCGGACTCGTTCCGGCGAGCAGGGCGACTCTGGCGGTACCGACGCAGTGGGCCGCACGGATACCCACGTACGAGGCCGCCTGATGCGCTGGCGAGAGACGGGGCTTCGCCCGTGCGCTGCCCGCGTCTCGTCCTGTCCCCCACCCCTCGTTCGATACGGTGCCGCCGTGCATTCAACGGTATGCTTGTCCCCGCCGATGCGCCAGAATTGCGGCAAGTGCCGGGCATCCGCGAGAGCGGGAACATGAGGCTTGCGAATGAACAGCGAGCGGCGTGAACGGGGACGGACCCGCGGCGGGCGCGCGGCGCGGCGGGCGGCGCGCGCCGAGGCCGAAGCCCGGCCGGCCTCCCCGCCCTACGTCACGCGCCGGGTGCCGGTCTACGACGTCATGTCCGCGGAGGGACTCGAGCTCATCGAGCACAACGCGGAGACGATCCTCGAAGAGGTCGGCGTCGAGTTCAGGGACGACCCGGAGGCGCTCGCGCTGTGGCGCGGGGCCGGGGCCGACGTCGACGGCCAGCGGGTCAGGATCCCCCGCGGCCTCGCCCGCACGCTCGTGACCGGCTCCGCGCCGGCGCAGTTCGTGCAGCACGCGCGCAACCCGGAGCGCAGCGCTCGCATCGGCGGCCCCCACATGGTGTTCGCGCCGGCCTACGGCCCCCCCTTCATCCGCAGCCTCGACGAGGGGAGGCGCTACGCGACCATCGAGGACTTCCGCAACTTCGTGAAGCTCACCTGGCTCTCGCCCGGCCTGCACCACGCCGGGGGCACGCTGTGCGAGCCGGTGGACCTCCCGGTCAACAAGCGCCACCTCGACATGGTCTACAGCCACCTGCGCTATTCGGACAAGCCCTTCATGGGCTCGGTCACCGCCCCCGAGCGCGCCGAGGACACCGTCTCGATGGCGAAGATCGTCTTCGGCGAGGAGTTCGTGGAGTCGAACGCGGTCGTCACCAGCCTCATCAACGCGAACTCGCCCCTGGTCTGGGACGCCACCATGCTCGGGGCGCTGAAGGTCTACGCCCGGCACAACCAGGCCACCGTCGTCTCCCCCTTCTGCATCGCGGGGGCGATGTCGCCGGTGACCATCGCCGCCACCTGCGCGCAGCTCTTCGCCGAGGCGCTGTCGGGGATGGCCTTCGCGCAGCTCGTGCGTCCCGGCGCCCCGGTCATCTTCGGCACCTTCTCCAGCTCCATGTCGATGCAGTCCGGCGCCCCGACCTTCGGCACCCCGGAGCCGCAGCTCGTGCTCAACGTCATCGGCTCGCTGGCGCGGCGCCTCGGGGTCCCCTTCCGCAGCGGCGGCGGGCTGTGCGCATCGAAGCTGCCCGACGCGCAGGCCGCGTTCGAATCCGCGAACACCTTGCAGCACGCCATGCTCGCGGGGGTGAACTTCATGCTGCACGTGGCGGGCTGGCTCGAAGGCGGGCTCGCGATGGGATACGAGAAGTTCGTGATGGACGCGGACCAGGCGCAGATGATGCAGGTGTTCCTCGCGGGCATCGACCTCTCGGAGAACGCCCAGGGGCTCGACGCGATCCGGGAGGTCGGCCCCGGCAGCCATTTCCTGGGCGCCGCGCACACCCGCGCGAACTTCGAATCCGCCTTCTACCGCTCGCCCCTCGCCGACAACAACAGCTTCGAGCAGTGGGAGTCGGAGGGCGCGCTCGACGCCGCCAGGCGGGCCAACCGCCTGTGGAAGGACGCGCTCGCCCGCTACGAGCCGCCGCCCCTCGACGAGGGCGTCGACGAGGCCCTGCGCGCCTTCATCGACGAGAGGAAGGCGGCCCAGCCGGACATGAGCTACTGACACCGGCCACGACGCCCGCCCGGCTCCTGCTGCCGGGCCGGGTTTCCCGCCGGGCCGGAGCGCTTGCCGCGCATCCGCCGGCGGTGGAGACTTTCCCTGTTCCGGTCGCCCCGGGCGCCTGATCCGGGATGCGGCCGGCCATCGCAGCCACTCGGACAGCCGGCGGCGGCCGGAGATCCGGGCCGCGGCGCAGCCGGTCATCGCAACGACTCGTCATGGAGGGATACAGGATGTCAGGGCACGTACTCGTCACCGGCGGCGCCGGCTACATCGGAAGCCACGTCGTCAGGCAGCTCGGGGAGGCCGGTTACGGGGTCGTGGTGCTCGACGATCTCAGCAAGGGGGTGTGCGACGCCGTGCTCCACGGCGAGCTCGTGGTCGGCGACACCGGCGATCGCGCGTTGGTGCTCGACCTGCTGCGGACGTTCCCGGTGCGTTCGGTGCTGCACTTCGCCGCGAAGACCGTCGTTCCCGAATCGGTGGCGAATCCTCTCGCCTACTACCGCAACAACACCTGCGCCTCCCGTACCCTCATCGAGTGCTGTATCGAGGCCGGCGTGGAGCACTTCGTCTTCTCCTCGACCGCGGCGGTGTACGGCGCCCCGCAAGCCGCCCTCATCGGCGAGGAGACGCCGGCGGACCCCATCAACCCCTACGGCTCGTCGAAGCTGATGACCGAGCGGATGCTGGCCGACGTATGCGCCGCCACCGATCTGCGCCACACCACCCTGCGCTATTTCAACGTTGCGGGCTGCGACCCGGAGGGGCGGATCGGCCAGTCGACCCCGGACGCCACCCTGCTCACGAAGGTCGCATGCGAGGTCGCGGTCGGGAAGCGCGACCACATGTTCGTGTACGGCACCGACTACCCCACCCCGGACGGCACCTGCGTGAGGGACTACATCCACGTCGAGGATCTGGCCGATGCCCACCTCCGGGCGCTGCACCGGCTCGAAGACGGCGGCGGCTCGCTCACCCTGAACTGCGGCTACGGCCACGGCTACAGCGTGCGCGAAGTCATTCGGGCGGTGGAGCGGGCCGCCGGCGCCCCGCTCGACGCGCGCGACGCCCCGCGCCGCGCCGGCGACCCGCCGAGCCTGGTCGCAGGCACGGAGCGGATACGGGACGTGCTCGGCTGGACCCCGAGGTTCGACGACCTCGACACCATCGCCGCCACCTCCCTGGCGTGGGAGCGCAAGTCCGCTCGACAGCGGGTCGCGTGATGCGGCTCCGGCGGTTCGGGAGAGTAGCGACCGCTCGCCAGACCTCTCGCCAAGCCTCTCGGTCGAGATGGCGGCCGCCGCGCCACAGTGGGTCGTCCCTGCCTTCCACCTGCTGCAACGGGGGAGACGAGGGACGGGCGATCCCCGTCACCCATCGCTCGATGGCATGCCCGCGGGCCGACCGCTCGGGGAGCCTCGTCAATCGCCGAGGGCAACCGGCTCCTCACGATCCATCGAGTCCAGAATCGCGAGCGCTGTGCGTAGCGTGCGCAGACCATCTTCGCCCGGCACCCGAGGTTCGCGCTCCCCACGTACGACCTCGCAGAAGTGCCTGAGCTGACGTTTCAGCGCTGCGCGCGGACCCGTGGCCAAGGTCCGCACGCGGATTGCCTCGTGCCAGCTTCCCAGTGCGCCTGCGTCGTGCCGCCACAGCTCCAGGCGTGGCAGCGCAAGCGCTCCCTCGGTGCCGAGGAAGCGGTAGCAGTTGCGGCCGGTCGGCGGGATCAACGGATTCTCGCCGGTACCGAGCTCCCAACTCCAAGGCGACGGGGCCGCATCGGACGCGAGGATGGTGCCCGTCGCGCCACTCTCGAAGCGCAGCGTGATCGCGATGGTGTCCTCGACCTGGTAGCCGCGAAGTCGCGAGCCGCCCTCCGCGTACACGCGGGAGACGTCTCCGCAGAGGTGGCGCAGAAGATCGACGTCGTGAATCAGATTGATCAGCACCGGTCCTCCGCCCGGACGGCGGCGGCGCCAGCCCACGTCGAAATAGGCGTCGTGCTTGCGCATGGCCCAAGTACACTCCACTGCGGCGAGCTGCCCGATCCGGCCGTTTTCCATCGCCTCGCGTGCGGCTTCGATCGCAGGGTCGAAGCGGCGATGATGACCGACTGCAAGCGCAACGCCGTGCGCCGCGGCGGCGTCCACGAGAGCACGGCCCGATTCGAGGGTATCGGTGATCGGCTTTTCCACCAGCACCGGCAACCGGCGCTCGGTGCACGCAATGCCCGCCTGCGCGTGCGCATCGTTCGGGGTGGCGATGATTGCGCCGTCGAGCCGCTCGCAGTCCAGCAGTTCCCGGTAGTCGCGATAGAAACGCGCACCGTGGCGTCCGGCGACCTCCGCCGCCGCTTCATTCGGATCCGCAGCCGCGACGATCTCGCACCCGGGTTCCTCGCCCGCGAGCTCGAGATGGCGTGTGCCGATATCGCCTGCCCCGAGCAGCGCCAATCGAACCGGATCCTTCACGCGTGTCCTCCGTCGGCCTTGTATGCAATATCCAATCACACATTGATCTGGAGAAGCGATCGGGGATTTGGAGCTCAAGTTTCGGGATTCGCTGACCGAAATGGATTCCCGCTTTCGCGGGAATGACGGCCAGCCTGAAAGCAACGTGTCTCGCTGAAATGACGTCATTCCCGCTTTCGCGGGAATCCATCGCCTGATCCAAGGTACTTTGAATCCCGAAACTTGAGTTGGAGAAGCGATCGGGGACTTGGGGAAGCGATCGGGGGCTCACGTCACCCGAGCAGCAGAATGGCGATCCCCGCCACGATCAGCCCGATACCCGCAAGCTCCAGAGCGGTGGAACGTTCCCGGAAGAAGAGCCGGGATGCGATGAAGGTGAAGACGAGCTCGACCTGCCCCACCGCCTTGACGTGGGCGGCGTTCTCCAGGGTCATCGCGGTGAACCAGCCGACCGAGCCCAGCATCCCCGCGATCCCCACCAGCGAGGCCACCCGCCAGCGCCGGATCACCCGGGTCAGCTCTCCCGGCTCTCGCACCCGAATCCAGGCCGCCATCAGGAGGGTCTGGAACGCCAGCACGCAGGCGAGGGTGAACGCGGCCTGCATCAGGAACCCCTCGCCACCGAGGGAGAGCGAGGCAGCCCGGTACGCCACTGCGCTCATCCCGAACAACATGCCGGAGAGCAGGCCGATGAAGGCGTCGCGTCCGGTCCATCCGAGGAGCAGGTTGCGCAGGGTCAGCCGGCTCCTGGCCACCGAGAGGGCCATGACTCCGGCGAGGCTGATGCCGATCGCGAACGCGGCGGCCAGGCTGACCGGCTCTCCGAGGATCACCAGGCCGAAGACCGCCGCCTGCACCGTGTCGGTCTTGGAGTAGGTGGTGCCGACGGCGAAGTTGCGGAGCGAGAAGAGGTAGACGAGCAGGCCGGTCGCGATGATCTGGGTGACGCCGCCCTGTATCACGAACCGCGCGAAGCGGAGGTTCGGGGCAGGCCATTCGAAGCCGTATCCCTCGCCGAGCAGCGCCACGTAGGCAAGCGCGAGCGGCGTCGCGTACACGAACCGGCAGAAGGTGGCGCCGGAGGTGCTGAGACTCCCCTTGAGATGCTTCTGGAGCGCCGACCGGAGATTCTGCAGGAACGCGGCGGCGAACGTGAGCGGAATCCAGAGCTCCATTGCAAGCCGGGCTCACGGCCCGGGAACGCCGCCCTTGCTACGTCGCCCGGCTTCGTGATGCCGGCCCGCTTGCGCGATGCCGTGGATGTGGATGACCAGGTTGCCCGTGGAATCCACCACCGCCCGGTCGCCGGGGAAGATCGGGGTGGTCGAGTCGAGCTGCTCGACGATCGCGGGGCCGTCCAGGACGTGTCCCGCACGGAGCGACCGACGATCGTAGACGGGGCAGTCGACAGCGCCTTTGACGACGCCCGCGCCGATGCCTCCGGCGGCGCTGTCCGAAGCTTGTCCGGCAGCGCCCTCAGCGGTGCTCCCGGCGGATTCTTCCGAAGTGTGCCCAGCGATACCTGCGCCGGTGCATTCGGCGCCGTTTCCCGCGGCGTCTCCGCCGGTGTTCCCGGCAGCGTTTTCCTCGGTGCCTCCAATGGCGCTTTTGCCGGTACTCCCGGCAATGCCGCCGCCGGCGCCTCCGGTGGTGTTTTCGCCGACACTTCCATCATCGAACCACACCGGACGGCGCTCGAACGGCTCCGGGAGCGGCCCGGGGTCTCCGGGCGCCGGCAGGGCGGGCGGCTCGGTGAGCCGGCCGCGGGCGGTAAGCCTCACGTTGACGATCTCGATCGGATCGTGGGGGTTCGCGTATCCGTAGGCCGATTCGTGCACTTCGAGGAAGCGCTCGCGCAACGCTTCCGGTGAGGGGGTTGCCACCGCGCCGTCTCCGCCGCACCACGCCGGGGCGCCCATCTCCGGCGATCCGGGTGAAGGGACCGCCATCGCGCCGTCGCCGTCGTCTCGTGTTCCCGATCCCGGTGTGTGGACCGTCGGCGCCGGGTGCGAGGAGACCGCCATCGCGCCGTCTCCGCCGTCGTCGTTGCTGCGGCCATTGCTGCCGCCGTCGCCGTTCGCCGCCGCCAGGGGTACGGCGAGCTCGAAGTTCTGCCCGACGTAGCGCGCATCCACCGCGAGCTCGAGCTGCCGGCTTCCGGCGGGAATGCGTTCGGCGTCGAGCCAGGCGCGGGCGCGGGCGGTGAGCGCTTCCACCTGTTCGGCGAGGCGCCGGAGGCCCGCCGCGTCGCCGGGGATGCGGTCGCCCGCGACGAAGTCCTCCTTCAGGTCGGAGACGATCAGCCCCTGTGCGCAGAGGATCCCCGGCGCCGCGGGAACCAGGATCTCGCGCATCCCCAGGGCCGCCGCCACGTCGCGCGCGTGCAGGGGGCCGGCGCCGCCGAAGGCCATCAGGGTGAACTCGCGCGGGTCGTATCCGCGCTCGACCGAGATGGTGCGGATCGCGCGCACCATGTTGGCGACGACGACGTCGAGCACGCCGCGCGCGGTGCGCTCGACGCCGAACCCGAGCCGTCCGGCGACCGGCGCGATGGCGGCGCGCGCGAGGGATGTATCGAGCTGCATCTCGCCGGCCAGTAGCCCGCGGGCCGAGAGCCGTCCGAGCACGAGGTTCGCATCCGTGACGGTGGGTTGTTCGCCCCCGCGCCCGTAGCACGCGGGACCCGGCTCGGCCCCCGCGCTCGCCGGCCCCACCTTGAGCAGGCCGTCGCAGTCGAACCAGGCGACGGAGCCGCCACCGGCCCCCACCGTCTCGACGTCCACCGACGGGAGGCGCACGGGGAAGCCGGCGACGTCGCGCTCGAAGGAGACGTCGGCCCGGAAGTCCCGGATCAACGCCACGTCGGCGCTGGTGCCCCCCATGTCCAGGGTGATGACGTTGCGCCGCCCGGAGGGCGTCGCCGAACCGTGGGGCTCCGCCGAATGCACGACGTCCGGTGTGTCGTGCGCGCTACGGGTGTCGCCGTGCGCGCCGGGCGTGTCGCCGGAATCGCGGCGCCGGGGTGCTCCGGCGCGCTTCGCGACGTGCGCGGCGCCCACCGCGCCGGCCGCGGGTCCCGACAGCGCGGTGCGCACCGGCAGCGCCCGCGCCCGCGCCGGGGACATCAGGCCCCCGCTCGACTGGTTGATGCCGAGCGAGGCGCCGGGGGCCACGTCCGCCAGCGCTTCCTCCAGGGCCGAGAGGTAGCGCCCCAGCACCGGCTGGAGGTAGGCGTTCAGCACGGTGGTGGAGAAGCGCTCGTACTCGCGGAACTCGGGCTGGACCTCGAACGAGGCGCATACCGGAAGGCCGGGGAGGGCGGAGCGGAGCGCGGCGGCGATGCGGTGCTCGTGCGCGGGGTTGCGGAACGCGAACAGCAGGCAGACCGCGCACGCCTCGGCGCCGCTCGCGTGTACCTGCTCCACCGCCGCGGCGATGTCCTCCGGGGAGGGCTCGGTGATCGCATCCCCGTCCGCGCCCATCCGCTCGTCGATCTCGAAGCGGCGGCGGCGCTCGACCAGCGGCGGCGGGTGGTCCTCGACGAGGGAGTACATGTGCGGGCGCGTCTGCCGGCCGATCTCCAGCAGGTCGCGGAAGCCCTTGGTGGTGATCATCACCACGTCGCCCCCGCGGCGCTGGATGAGCGCGTTGGTGCCCACGGTGGTGCCGTGGGAAAGCCGGCGCAGCCCGGCGAGGTCGATCCCGTGCCGGGCGGCCAGCGCGAGCAGCCCTTCGACGATCGCCCGCGCGGGGTTGTCGGGGGTCGAGGGCCGCTTGCCGGTGTGCACCGTGCCGCTCGCCTCGTCGAGGGCGTAGAAGTCGGTGAACGTCCCGCCGACGTCGACGCCGATGGTCCAGGCCATGTTCGTGCGCTCCCC
Organism: Gammaproteobacteria bacterium; assembly: GCA_965204915.1. Classification (GTDB taxonomy): domain Bacteria; phylum Pseudomonadota; class Gammaproteobacteria; order HK1; family HK1; genus HK1. The sequence continues at coordinate 4,636,675 of OZ242023.1, forward strand.
GGTGCGCCGCCCGGTACGGGTGGGCCGGACGGCGTGTATACGTCATGGATGCGTGTGGAGTAAATCGGCTGCGGCTTTCAACAGCAATTCCCGCTAACTGGAATTTCTTAGGAAAAACCGGGTGTTGAGGAGGCAGGAGGAAAATGTTTTCGTAGACTTTTCTCTCAATATCAGCATGATAGCCGCCTATTCGCCAGCGACAGGTGAGATGTCATGGCCAAGCGGCGGTTGAGGAAGGGATTGAGCGCGCCGGGGCTGCTGCGCGAGGTGCGCGCCTGCTTCGAGGAGCTGGACGACCCGGTACGAGGCCGGAGGTTTTGCCTGGCCGAGTGCCTGATGTCGGGGTTGGCGGTGTTCGGGTTGAAGTACCCGTCGCTGCTTCAGTTCGACCACGATGCGAGGACCGACGAGCTGGTCCGGGAGAATCTGCGGCGTCTGTACGGCATCAAGCGTGCCCCGTGCGACACGGCGTTGCGCGAGCGTCTCGACGAGGTGGACCCGCGCCAGTTGCGTGCGGTGTTCAAGCGCGTGTTTACGTTGTTGCAGCGAGGGAAGGGGTTGGAGGGGTTCACCTGCCTGGACGGGCACTATGTGCTGTCGGTGGACGGGACGGGCTACTTCTCCTCCTCGCGCGTGCATTGCGCGCAGTGCTGCGAGAAGCATCATCGAGACGGTCGCACGACGTACTACCACCAGATGCTGGGGGCGGTGCTGGTGCATCCGGACAAGCGCGAGGTCTTCGCCTTGGCGCCGGAGCCGATCGTGAAGGGGGACGGGGCGAAGAAGAACGACTGTGAGCGCAACGCGGCGAAGCGGTTGCTGAGCGACGTGCGCCGCGAGCACCCGCATCTGAAGCTGTTGGTGGTGGAGGACGGGTTGGCGTCGAACGGACCGCACATCAAGCACCTGAAGGGGCTGGGCCTGCGGTTCCTGTTGGGGGCGAAGCGTGCCGACCACGAGGCGCTGTTCGAGTGGGTGGAGGCGACCCAGCGGCTGGGGCCCGGTGCGGTGAAGCATGTCGAGCACACCGATGAGCAGGGCATCCACCACCGTTTCCGCTTCCTCAACGGCGTGGCGCTCAACGACACGCACTTCGAGCTGGAGGTGAACTTCCTGGAGTACTGGGAGAGGCGCCCCAACGGCAAGGAGCAGCACTTCGCATGGGTCAGCGACCTGCCCATCGAGGAATCGACCGTGATGGAGATGATGCGCGCCGGGCGGGCGCGCTGGCGCATCGAGAACGAGACCTTCAACACCCTGAAGAACCAAGGCTACCGCTTCGAGCACAACTTTGGGCACGGCCACAAGCATCTGGCGACGGTGTTTGCCTATCTGATGATGCTGGCCTTCCTCATCGACCAGGTCCAGCAGCGTAGCTGCACGTTGTTCGTCAAGGCACGGGTCAAGGCCGAGCGCCCGCGCTACTTCTGGGACAAGGTACGCAGGCTGTTCCTGACCTTCCCCGTGGCGGATTGGGAGACGTTGTACCAAGCGATTGCGTTCGGATACCGGGGCGAGATGGTGCTCTATGACACGTCATAGCGGCCCTCGCCGGGGCCGGAGTGTGCGACGGGGAGGAGCTTCAGGGGACAGGTAGCCGTTGAGAGACATCGCGCGACGCCGCGAGGGGGATGTCTGCCTCTCGGTTGCATGACCTCCGGTGGTCACGGGTCCGACCCGCCATACGCAACGATGGAGCACGTTAGCGGGAATTCCTGGGCTTTCAAGGCGGCCTCCCACCAAAGTGGGGCAACTCCAAGCCGCCGGGTGGACGCAACGGCGACGGTTTCGCTTTGGACGAGAGCCACGATTTCGGAGAAACCGATCCCGCCCCATCCGATCCCCCCATCCTTCGGGCGGTCTCCAGGACTTGGCGGCGGTCCTCGATGATTCGGCTGACTCGGAACGAGACCAGTGGCCGGGGCGGATCACACGGGGGGGGGGGGGGGGGGGGGGGGGGGGGCTGGCCGCTTCCCGAAGCACCTTCCGGTAGTCCCGCGCCCCGGTGAACCACCCCACATAGTTGTACCTCGGCGGCCCGCCCCGCACCACGGAGAGCGCGTGCTCGAGGGAATCATGAATCCGGAACAGGCAGGCATCCCCGAACCGGAACCGGCTCGCCGTGACTGCTCGAAGAACCTCCCCGGTTTCCTTGTTTCGGATCCGGAAGCTGCCTCCGACGAAGGGCTCCGGGGACAGGTTGATGCTCAATCCAACCAGCCGTTCCCGTTTCCGGTCGCGGTCGTCATGCCAGCGGAAGCCCTCGCCACCCGGAAGCTGCTTGCGGAATCGGCCTATGAAGTATCGAATGGGCATTTCGCAGCCGGTGAACTCGGTCATCGCCTCGAACAGCCGCGGCTGGTTGACCAGAAAGAAGAACATGCACGCCAGCGGTTCGGTGTCATACATGACCACCTCCCGGGCGGATGCCTTGTTCTTTCCGGTATGTCCCGAGGTGAAGAACCGGCTCGTCTCCAACATCCGGGGGACGCGCTCCAGAATGGACGCATCGACGAAGCCCCGGAACACGACGCAATGGCGCCGGGCGAATTCCCGTTGCTGCGTGATCCACTCGTCGTCCCTGACGACGACGGGACCGCGGGTGGTGAGCCGGATCATGACCGCATCCGCTCAGAAACGGAGGAGCTGCAAGGCGTTCATGATCGGCGCGGGCCGAGCCCTCGCCCGGCGGCGGGGCTCGTGGGAGTCGGGCTGCATCGGTGACGGGCGGCGGGCCTTGAACGGCCATGTCCCGCGCGGACGGTCAATCGGCATGACCGCCGCCGCCCCTTCCCGGCTCCACCGCCTCGCATCCCGCCAGCTCCCAGCCGTGGAACACCACCGCCAGACCCAGGTGCCGCACCGAGGGCGCCAGACGCCGCAGCCCCTCGTCCGCCAGATAGTCCGCAAGCTGCGCCCGCGCCTCACTCATCCTCTCCGCGATGACGGACCCGTCCACCCGCTCGCTGCGCTTCAGGTACTTCACCTCGACGACGTACCCATAGCCGATGTCCGGGTACTGCGCCACGAACGGCTCCAGGTACAGGTCCGCGTAGCCCTTGTTCAGCTCCCGCTCGGTGTGGATGACGAACTGGCCCACCACGCTGAAGTGCGCGGCCAGGAACGCCTGCACCACCTTCTCACCGTCGAGGTAGTCGCGAATCCCCGTCTGCTCGGCCAGGGCCTCGGCGATGTACTCGACTGCCGGGCGCCATTCGCCCTTGTAGGCCATTCTCCTGACCAGGCCCGAGAAGTGGTAATGGCTCACCGAGAACACCCCCACGTCCCGGTACGCATCGCGGAGGTACCCGTACATCAGCCGCCGCACCGTCTGGTTCGGAATCCCCAACCGGGTCGTCCCTCCCGACACCCCGCGGATGCTCAGCAGCCCGAAGTAGTACAGCAGGGACAGGAAGTTCTCCGGGGCGTCGAGCCGATCCAGGGGAAAGCCGAGGTTCAGGTCGGCCTCCGCCTCCCCCTCGCCGATGAGATGGCGCAGCAGGTCGAAGTTGCCGTTGAGCCGCCTCGCGCCCGCGCTGACCCGCTGGTTCACCAGCAGCAGGTGGCGCAGCTTCGTGTAGTCGATGCGGATGTTGGTGTCGATGAGGTCGTCCGGCATCGGCTTGTTCGGGAGGGAACTCTTCAGGTAGTGGAGCACCATGTCGGTGTTGTAGAGGTCACCGGTGGCGGTCTTGGCAAAGCGGTAGCCGTTGTACCACTCGCGCATCACGGCAAGGGCCGCATCCACGTTCTGGCTGAACGCGCCGCGGTCCCGGTAGAGCTCCAGAAGGCCCCGCACCTCCGGCTCGGTGAAGCCGAGCATGTCGTTGAACTCCGGCTCCAGGGTGACGTTGCGCCCGATGTTGAAGCCGCTGGTGACGTCGTCCATGGTGATGGGCGAGACCCCGGTGATGAACAGCCGTTCGAGGCCGCCCGCCTCGCCGGTCCCGGCCTTCAGGGCGGCGAAGAAGTTGCGGTAGAAGCCGCCCCCGTGGGTGAAGGACTCGTACGCCTCTCGCCCCCGGTGGGCCAGCACGGTGTTGGCGAAGTTGTCGTACTCGTCGATGAGCAGGTAGAGCGGAATGCCGTGCTCGCCGGCGTATGCGAACAATTCAGTGAGTCTGCCGTCGATGGAGGGGGGCGCGAGGATGCGCCGGAGCGCCGCCTCGGGAAACAGGTCCGGATGCCGCTCCAGCGCATAGCGGAGTCTGATGTCGCAGTAGCCTTGGAAGCGCTCCTCCAGGGTCTCCAGCTTGTCGTCGAAGGCGGAGAAGTCGAAGCGCACCACGACGTAGCGACCGCGCTCGGCGGTGGGCGCGCGCCCGACGTCGGTGTCCCCGAACAGGCCCTCGAACTCGCCCGCCCAGTGCCTCCCGTAGTAGCACTCCAAGAGCGTCAGCCAGCACGACTTGCCGAAGCGCCGGGGGCGGATGAAGAAGGCGTAGCGCTCCTCCTCCAGAGGGCGCAGGTATCGGGTCTTGTCCACGTACAGCCAGCCGTTCCTGCGAATGCGCGGGAACGACATCTCGCCGTAGGGGATGCGCGGGTAAGAGGCGGTCATGCGGAGAGCCGTTTCCATGTACCCAGTCTGATTGCTCAAAGGCAACACGCTCGTCACGCGCTTGTCAATGGCCGTCAAGCGCCGCCCGGCCGCAACCCCACGCCGTCTGGCTCGTCGACCGTCACCGTCGCCTTCCCGTCGAGCAGTACCACGCACTCTGCGCCCTGCTTCACCGCGCCGCCAACTCTTCGCCGAGATAGCCGGCGCGGCCGGGCGCCTTTTCCAGACCGAGGCGGCCGGGAACCGGAGGCGTCCCGAAATCGTCGGCCAGACGTTCCTCCATGCATTCGACGCGCGCAAAGAAGAGCGCGAGATGCACGTAGACGTGGAAGGCGTACCACGCCCGACGGATGGGCCAGTCCGCAAGGGGACCCTGTGCCTTCCACCTCCAGATCGCTCGTATCGTCGGCGCCCCGTCCCGCGGTCCTCGCCCGGGCGCGATGCACCCTGACTCAGGCGGGGTCGCGCTCCGGGGTCGAATCCTCGTCCAGGCGCCGCACGTGGCCGTTCAACACCCAGCGCCCATCCTCGAAGTCATCCGTCCCGCATTGCACCGGGGTCGCCTGGTGCCAGCAGGCGCTGGGAAAGAAGACGATGCCGTTGCGCAACGGGGTGATTCGGGAGAACGCCGCGGAATCGCAAGCGCCCGCATCGACGTCCGTGTCGTAGAGCAGCAGATCCCCGCCCGAGAAACACCGGGGCTGGCGGTGGAAGAAATACACGAAGCTGAGCTTGCGGGACCGGAAGGCCTCATACGCAGAGTCCCTGTGAGCCTGGAAGAATCCTCCCGTGAGATAGACGCGCATGGCCACTTCGAGTTGGTATCGGTCGAGGCCGGCCATTCCCAGCCGCGCCAGGACGGCCGCCAGGACGCTTCGAATCTTCGGCACGATCCGGAGTCTGGCTTCCTTCGTGGTCCGAGCGTCCGCCTCCAAGCCCACGCGGACCTCGGGGTCCACGGTCGAGGACGACCCTCCATCCTTGTGACCTATGGCCGTTTCCACAGGTGTGAGGCCTTCGTGTCGTGCGACCCCCAGCGCCAGCAGGCGATCGCATTCCTCCGGCGCCAGGAAATCCGTCATCCACACGAACGGCGCGGGCCAGAAGACGCCGCCCGGCGCTGCTTCCGGCGGGGGCCCGTCCCCGCTCAGCACCCGATGCAGCCAGGCGGCCTTGCGCCGGTCGGGGCCGCGCGTGCACAGGCGCCGATACAGGCCGCGCGCCGCGGCGAAGTCCCCCCGCCGCCGATGGACCTCCGCCAGCTTCCACAGCGCGTGCGCATCGTCGGGGTCGGCGGCGAGCGTGCGCTCCAGGGCCGCCGCCGCCAAGTCCTGGAGGCCGCCCGGGCGCAGCAGCGCCGGCGTCACCTTCGACAGCAACCGTCGTTCGTTGTCCGGCATCGCTACCGTCCTTCTCCGGGGGGCGTCCGGCACGACGCGGAGCCGCAGGGTTCGCCGACATCACCGCCGCCGTCCCTCCCCGGCTCCACCGCCTCGCATCCCGCCAGCTCCCAACCGTGGAACACCACCGCCAGACCCACGTGCCGCACCGAGGGCGCGAGACGCCGCAACCCCTCATCCGCCAGGTAGCCCGCAAGCTGCGCCCGCGCCTCACTCATCCTCTCCGCGATGACGGACCCGTCCACCCGCTCGCTCCGCTTCAGGTACTTCACCTCGATGACGTACCCGTATCCGATGTCCGGGTACTGCGCCACGAAGGGCTCCAGGTACAGGTCCGCGTAGCCCTTGTTCAGCTCACGCTCGGTGTGGATGACGAACTGGCCCACCACGCTGAAGTGCGCGGCCAGGAACGCCTGCACCACCTTCTCCCCGTCGAGGTAGTCACGAATCCCCGTCTGCTCGGCCAGGGCTGTCGCGATGTACTCCACGGCCGGGTGCCATTCGCCCTGGTAGGCCATCCGCCGGACCAGGCGCGAGAAGTGGTGGTGGCTCACCGAGAACACCCCCACGTCCCGGTACGCATCGCGCAGGTACCCGTACATCAGCCGCCGCACCGTCTGGTTCGGGATCCCCAGCCGGGTCGTCCCCCCCGACACCCCGCGGATGCTCAGCAGCCCGAAGTAGTACAGCAGCGACAGGAAGTTCTCCGGATCGTCGAGCCGATCCAGGGGGAAGCCGAGGTTCAGGTCGGCCTCCGTCTCCCCCTCGCCGATGAGGTGGCGCAGCAGGTCGAAGTTGCCGTTGAGCTGCCTCGCGCCCGCACTCACCCGCTGGTTCACCAGCAGCAGGTGGCGCAGCTTCGTGTAGTCGATGCGAATGTTGGGGTCGATGAGCCGACGCGGCATCGGCTCGTTCGGAACAGACTCGACAAGGTAGTGGAGCACCATGTCGGTGTTGTAGAGGTCGCCGGTGGCGTCCTCGGAGAAGCGGTAGCCGTTGTACCACTCGCGCATCACGTCGAGGGCCGCGTCCACGTCCTGGCTGAACGCGCCGCGCTCCCGGTAGAGCTCCAGAAGGCCCCGCACCTCCGGCTCGGTGAAGCCGAGCATCCCGTTGAACTTCGGGTTGAGGGTGACGTTGCGCCCGATGTTGAAGCCGCTGGTGACGTCGTCCATGGTGATGGGCGAGACCCCGGTGATGAACAGCCGTTCGAGACCGCCGCCCTCTGCGCTGGTCCCGGCCTTCAGGGTGGCGAAGAAGTTGCGGTAGAAGCCCCCGCCGTGGGTGAGGGATTCGTAGGCCTCCCGTCCCCGGTGCACCAGCACCGTGTTGGCGAAGTTGTCGTACTCGTCGATGAGGATGTAGAGCGGAATGCCGTGCTCGCCGGCGTACTTGAACAGCGCGGTGAGCTTGCCGTCGATGGCGGGTGGGGCGAGGATGCGTTGAAGCGCCGCCTCGGGGAACAGGTCCGGATGCCTCTCCAGCGCGTGGCGCAGCTCGATGAAGCAGTAGCCCTCGAAGCGCTCCTCCAGTGTCTCCAGCTTGTCGTTGAAGGTGGAGAAGTCGAAGCGCACCACGACGTAGCGCCCGCGCTCGGCGGTGGGGGAGCGCCCAATGTCCGTGCCGCCGAACAAATCATCGAACTCGTGTGCCCAATGGCACCCGTAGTAGCACTCCAAGAGCGACAGCCAGCACGACTTGCCGAAGCGCCGGGGGCGGATGAAGAAGGCGTAACGTTCGTCTTCGAGCGGGCGCAGGTATCGGGTCTTGTCCACGTACAGCCAGCCGTTCACGCGGATGCGCCGGAACGACATCTCGCCGTAGGGGATGCGCGGGTAGGAGGCGGTCATGCGGAGAGCCGTTTCCATGAATCCGATCTGCTTGCTCGAAGGCAACACGCTTGTCACGCGCTTGTCAATGGCAGAAGCGGACCCCGGTGATTGGACAGGCCGACAAGTGTCCTCCGCCCCGGTGGACCGCACCCGTCAGACGGAAGGCATCGGTCAGGCGAGCCGCTCGCCGCTCCCTGCATCGAACAGGTAGGCGTGGGCCGGGTCGACGCGGATGCCGACCGTCTCGCCGATCGCCTTGCGCGTATGCCGGTCGGCCTTGGCCGCGATCCGCCGGCCCGCGACCTCCACCGTGACCAGCACGCTCTCCCCGGTCAGCTCGCTCGCGTAGACCTCCGCGTCGAAGCTCCCCTCGCCCGGCTCGGCCAGGGCGAGGTCCTCGGGGCGGACCCCGAGCACCACCCGGTCGCGGGTTCCGCCGCCCACCTCCGCGATCGCGGCGCCTGCGATCGTGAACCGGCCGTTCTCCGTCGCCCCTTCGATGAGGTTCATCGCCGGCGATCCGATGAAGCCGGCCACGAACAGGTTCTCCGGATCGTCGTAGATCTCCTCCGGGGTCCCGAGCTGCCGGATGCGGCCGTGGTGCATGACCGCGACCCGGTCCGCCAGGGTCATCGCCTCGATCTGGTCGTGGGTGACGTAGACGGTGGTGATCCGGAGTTCATGGCTCAGGTGCTTGAGCTCCGCGCGCATGGTGACGCGCAGCTTCGCATCCAGGTTGGAGAGGGGCTCGTCCATCAGGAACACCTGGGGGGTCCGCACGATCGCCCGCGCGAGTGCGACCCGCTGGCGCTGGCCGCCCGACAGCGCCCGCGGCCTGCGGTCGAGCAGCTCTTCGAGCTGCACCTTGGCCGCCGCTGCCCGCACGCGCTTGCGGATCTCGTGCGCACTCCGGCCGCCGCGCACCTTGAGCGGATAGGCGATGTTGTCCCGCACCGTCATGTGCGGATAGAGCCCGTAGTTCTGGAACACCATCGCGACGTCGCGGTCCCTGGGCAGGTCGTCGTTGACCACCCGCCCGCCGATCCGGATCTCGCCCGAGGTCGGCTCCTCCAGTCCCGCGATCATGCGCATGGTGGTGGTCTTGCCGCAGCCCGAGGGGCCGAGCAGCACCAGGAATTCGCGGTCATGGATCTCGAGGGACTGGTCGTCCACCGCGACGAAGCTGCCCCACCGCTTGGTGAGGTTGCGCAACGAAATCGACGCCATCAGCGCACCGCCCCCATCGTCATGCCCTGCACGAAGTGCTTCTGGATGATGAGGGCCAGCACGAACATCGGCACCATGATGATGATCCCGGCCGCGGCCAGCAGGTTCCAGAGGTCCCCCTCTTCCGCCTGGAACAGGGCGAGCCCCACGGTGAGGGTCACCGCCTTGTTCGTGGTGAGGATGAGGGCGAAGAGGAAATCGTTCCAGGAGATGATGAAGCAGAAGATGGCGGCGGCCACGAGGCCGGGCGCGGCCATCGGGAGCACGATGTTGCGGATGACCTGGAGCCGCGTGGATCCGTCCACCAGGGCGGCTTCCTCGGTGTCGCGCGGGATGCCGTCGATGAAGCCCTTGATCATCCAGATCGCGAACGGGGTCACGATGGAGAGGTTCACGAGGATGAGCCCGAGGCGGGTGTCGAGGATGCCGAGATCGCGAAAGAGCAGGAAGAAGGGCAGCACGATCACCACCGCGGGCACGAACTGGGTGGCGAGGATCATGACGAACATCACCCGCTCGCCGCGCATCCGGAAGCGCGAGAAGGAGTAGGCCGCGCCGGTCGCGATGGGGATGGCGACGGCCACCGTGACGAGCGACACGACGGTCGAGTTCAGCAGCTTCCGCCCGAGGTGGTAGGGGCTGTCGAAGACCAGGGCGAAGTTCTCGATGGTCGGCCGGAAGAGCAGCTTCAACTGGTAGACGTCGACGTGCTGCTTGAAGGCGGCGAGGGCGATCCAGACGATCGGGATCATCATGACCAGGGCGACGAGCACGATGAGGACCGCCCGGACCGCCTCGCCGAGCCGCCGCCGCTGCCGGTTCGTGAGGATCACGGCCCCGGCTCCCCGTTCACCGATCCCGGAACACGAAGCGGGTGTAGGCCCAGGTGAGGAAGATCATGGGAACCACCATCAGCCAGGCGACCGCCGCCGCGTAGCCCATGTCGTAGTACTTGAACCCGTTGAAGTAGGCGTAGTGGGCGAGGGTCTGGGTCGCCGTCCCCGGCCCGCCGTTCGTCAGCATGTAGATCTGGTCGAAGGTCTTGAGCGAGAAGATCGACTTCAGGATGACGACGATCATCACCACCGGGAAGAGCTGCGGCAAGGTGATGTCCCGGAAGACCCGCCAGGAGGAGGCGCCGTCCACCTGGGCCGCCTCGATCGAATCGGCCGGCACCGCGGCCAGCCCCCCGATGAGCACCAGGGTCATGAAGGGCACCCACCCCCACACGTCGGCCATGACGCAGACCGCGAACGCGAGCACCGGATCGGACAGCCAGCCGATGTCCGCGAGCGGCGGCAGCACGATACCGAAGAACGCATCGAAGAGGCCGAATTCGGGGTTGAACATGAAGCGGAACGAGACCCCGACCAGGGCCGGGCTCATGGCGAAGGGCAGGATGAGCAGGGTCCGCACGGTGAAGCGGAACCGGCCGCCCGGCGCGAGCAGGAGGGCGACGCCGAGCGCGAGCAGGGTGGTCAGGCCGACCGTGAGCACCGTATAGAGGCCGGTGACCCGGACCGCGTTCCAGAACGCCGGCTCCTCGACCAGCGCCCAGAGGTAGTTCTCGAAGCCGACGAAGGGGCCCGGCACGTTGGAACGGGAGAGCTTCCAGGCCCGGAACGAGAGGATCAGGGAGTCGACGAGGGGCCAGATGGCGGTCGCGAAGACGATCACGACCGCCGGCAGCACCAGCAGGTACTTGAGGTGGCGGTCGCGAAGGCCGCCCCGGCGGCGGGAGGACGCCGGGCGGCGGCCGGAGTGGCCGCCGCCCGCTTCGGGCTCGGCGGATCGGGCGCCGGAGGTCAAGACGAAGCCGATGCCTCGGGGCCTGCCGATGCTGCCGGCCGCCCCCTTCGCCTACCCGCAATAGCCGGCCCGGCGCAGGATCTTCCGGGCCTGCCCGGAGGCTTCCGTCATCAGGGCGCGGGTGTCGCCGCCCGCTGCCGCCTTGGTGATCGCCGCCGAGAGGACGTCCCCGATCTCCGGCCATTCCGCGATCTGCGGCATGATGTCCGACTCCTTCAGCGACTCCCAGGCGGCCTGCTGGATCATGTCGTTCGCGGCGTTCACGTCCGCATCCTGGAGATTGGCCGCATGGGTCACCACGTTGTTGATGATGGTCTTGCCGGCGACCTCGCGCTCCGTCGCGTTCTTCTTCTCCAGAGCCGGGTTGGAGAGCCACTTCATGAACTCCCACGCCGCCCCCTGGTGCTTCGAGTACTTCGAGATGGAGAACGGCATGGAGATCGCATAGGTGACCGTGCGCCCCTTGTAGGCCGGCATTCCGGCGAAGCCCACCTGATCCTTGGCCAGCACCGACGACTTCGGGTTGACGAACGGCGAGTAGGCCCACCACCAGACCGGGATCATCGCTGACTTCCCCTGCTGGAAGGACTGGCGGGCGTCCTGCTCGACGAAGGAGATCGACGAGGGGTTCGTCGCCTTGTGCAGGGTGTGCAGCGCGATGTAGTCCTCGGTGGCCGCGAGGCCCGCCTCCGAATCCCACACCGGGCAGGTCTTCGCATCGAACACGTCGGCCCCCGCCGCCCACAGGAAGTTCAGCCAGATGAAGAGGTTCTGGCGGTTGCCGTCGTTGTGGAAGTAGAGCGCGAGCGGCTCGACGTCGAGACCCTTCGCGCGGATCGCGTCCGCGACGGCCACCACGTCGTCCCAGGTCCGGGGCGGGTCCATCCCCACCTCGGCCAGCACGTCCTTGCGGTAGAACATGAGCTGGGCGTGGGCGCGGAGCGGGAAGCCGATGGTCCGGCCCTCGAACTGGGCGGACTTGGCGAACGCGGCGGGGTAGCGGTCCATGCCGATGCCGTCCTCGGCCATCATGTCGTCGATCCCGACCAGCCAGTGGGCGTTCGGCGGCCCCCAGCTATCGAGGTAGTTCACCACGTCGAAGCCGCCGTCCGCCGCCACCCCCACCGAGGCCACCTTCTCCTGGAGGGAGGTGAAGGGGATGAAGGTCCACTCGGTTTCGATGCCGGTGAGCTCGGTGAACTCGCCGTCGCGCAGCATCAGCCCCTCGAACTGCGGGGTGACCACGGAAAGGATGTTGAGCTTCGTGCCGGCGTAGGGCTTGCCGGCCTCGAGTCCGTAGGGCAGCTCCCCGGCGGCCGCCGCCGGACCTGCTGCCATGATGCCCGCCGCGAGCACGCACGCTGCGGCTGCCGCAGCAATCATCGGCCGTATTGCAAGTGTCATCGTCGTGCCTCCTGGAATGGAGGGATCCTTGCTTCGATCCCGTATGACGTTCGATGGCGCCGGCTGGCTGCAACCGGCGGAGCCGCTCCCGATGGCCGGCGATGGTGACGTCGTCGCAGTCCCGTGACCGGCACCATGCTCCGGTATTATGGGCAGGCACCATGCTCCGAACAAGCGCCTGCCGGTCGGTGTCCGCGGGCCGCCCGGGGACCGCTCCTCGCAGCCGGGATACCGCGGGGGAGGCGGGCGGCGCTCATTGCGGCGCCGACGGCGGCGGCGCACCGGCGGAGGCGTGGGTCTACGTCCTCACTTGTTCGGAGCATGGCGCGTGCCCACACTGCATGGGCTCATCGCCGGCCACGGGATTGCAACGCCATCGCGGGAGGCACGACGATGACCCTTGCAATACGGCCGATGATTGCTGCGGCAGCCGTAGCGTGCGTGCTCGCGGCGGGCATCATGGCAGCAGGTCCGGCGGCGGCCGCCGGGGAGCTGCCCTACGGACTCGAGGCCGGCAAGCCCTACGCCGGCACGAAGCTCAACATCCTCTCGCAGAAAACGCCCCAACTCAGGGGGTTGATGCTGCGCGACGGCGAGTTCACCGGACTGACCGGCATCGAGACCGAATGGACCTTCATCCCCATCACCTCCCTCCAGGAGAAGGTGGCCTCGGTGGGGGTGGCGGCGGACGGCGGCTTCGACGTGGTGAGCCACCTCGATAGCTGGGGACCGTCGAACGCCCACTGGCTGGTCGGGATCGACGACCGGATGGCCGAGGACGGCATCGGCATGGACCGCTATCCCGCCGTGCTCGCCGAGTCCGCCCGGTTCGAGGGCCGGACCATCGGCTTTCCGCTCCGCGCCCACGCGCAGGTCATGTTCTACCGCAAGGACGTGCTGGCCGAGATCGGGATGGACCCGCCCCGGACCTGGGACGACGTGGTGGCCGTCGCGGACGCGATCCGCGCGAAGGGTCTCGACGTCGAGCCCCTCGCGCTCTACCTCCACAACGACGGGAGCCACCAGAACCTCTTCATCTGGCTGAACTTCCTGTGGGCGGCGGGGGCCGACGTATTCGATGCGAAGACCTGCCCGGTGTGGGATTCGGAGGCGGGCCTCGCGGCCACCGAGGACTACATCGCGCTGCACACCCTGCACAAGGTGACGAACCCATCGTCGATCTTCTTCGTCCAGCAGGACGCCCTTCGGTCTTTCCTGCGGGGCGATTCGGCGATGAGCCCGCTCTGGCGGTGGATCTACTTGAGGTCCGTCGAGTCGAGGAGCTCGGTGCTGACCAAGGAGCAGATCGGCTTCGCCGGAATGCCGTCCTACAAGGGCCGTACGATCACCTACGCGAGATCCCTGCTGTTCTCGATCTCGAAGTACTCGAAGCACCAGGGGGCGGCGTGGGAGTTCATGAAGTGGCTCTCCAACCCGGCTCTGGAGAAGAAGAACGCGACGGAGCGCGAGGTCGCCGGCAAGACCATCATCAACAACGTGGTGACCCACACCGCCAACTTTCGGGACGCGGACGTCAACGCCGCGAACGACATGATCCAGCAGGCCGCCTGGGAGTCGCTGAAGGAGTCGGACGTCATGCCGCAGATCGCGGAATGGCCGGAGATCGGGGACGTCCTCTCGGCGGCGATCGCCAGGGCGGCGGCGGGCGGCGACACCCGCGCCCTGATGACGGAAGCCTCCGGGCAGGCCCGGAAGATCCTGCGCCGGGCCGGCCATTGCGGATAGGTGGAGGGGACGGCGAAGGGGCGGACGAGCCGGATCGTTCCACCGCCACCCGACCCGGCATGGCCGGAACCAGGCGCTTGTCGTGAATCCGGGAGCGGCGCGTCCGTCAGGATGCGCCGCTCCAAGGACGCACCGCTCCCGGGAATCCGGCATCAGGGAGTCGGAAGTCGGGCGGCGGATAACTCTTCGTCGTTTTGTTGAAGACTTCACGGGTCAGGAGCTATTGCATCTCTGCCTGCCCTGCGGCTCCATGCCTGCTGTGTCGCGTCTTTTCCCTCGCTCTTCCGTCTATCCGTTCCTTCACCACGGAGAACCACGGGATCAGGCTCGGGGGGAGGCGATGGCCGCGCCCTCGGCCAGCGCCGCGAGCTTGACGTAGGCGATGTCGGGGTCGACCGCGCCGAAGCCGGCGAACGTCCCGAAGCCGCAGTCGGTGCCGGCGATGACCCGCTCCGCACCCACGATCCCGATGAACCGCTCGATCCGCTGCGCCACCAGCTCCGGATGCTCGACGAAGTTGGTCGTCGAGTCGATGACGCCGGGCACCAGGACCTTGTCGTCGGGGATCTCCGCCCGGCGGTCGCGAAACACGGTCCACTCGTGGCCGTGACGCGGATTCGAGTTCTCGAACAGCACGTAGCGGGCGCGCACGGACATCAGCAGGGAGAAGACCTTGTCGAGCGCGATGTCGCAGACGTGCGGCCCCTCGTAGTTGCCCCAGCAGATGTGGACCCGCACCCGCGTCGGGTCCGCGTCGCGGAGCGCGTGATTCAACACCTCGACGTTGGTCCCCACGGCGCGGACGAACTCCGCGTCGGACACGTCCCCGAACAGCACGTGGCGTGCCAGGCCGAGGTCGGGGCAGTCGAGCTGAAGGTCGAGTCCTGCCGCAAGGATGGTGTCGTACTCCGGCTTCATCGCCTCCCCCAACGCTTCGAGATAGGCTTCGCGCGACGGGTACCAGGCGTTCGGCAGGAACTGGGCGATGACCCCCGGGGAGGCTGCGTTCATGAAGCCGCGGTGCGCGCCGTGCGCCTCCATCGCGGCCTTGAGATTGGCGATGTCGGCCCGGAGGTCCGCATCGCCCTTCGCCGCGACCGGCCCGGTACAGCGGGGACGCGCGAACTGCGGCGTGCCGCCCTCTCGAGCGATGCGTTCGAGATAGCGCGGGAAGCGCTTGAGGTCCTCCGGCGCGTTGCGCTCGCTGTCGCCGGAGAAGCCCGTATAGCGGTCCTTGACGTAGGTGGAGTACGAGATCTTGGAGGTCTCCCCGTCCGAGACGACGTCGATGCCGGCCTCCACCTGCCGGCGCACCGTCGCGGCGCATTCCTCCGTCATGCAGGACGCGAACGCCGCTGCGTCGCAGGACTCGCCCCGCTCGCGCGCGAAGAGAAAATCGGCGGTACGCTGGCTGCGCGGCAGCGAACCGACGTGGGTGGCAAGGATGCGCGTCATTGTTTCAGCTCCTCGAATGTTCCTCCGGGACGGCAACCCCCGGGCGAACGCCGTCGCCGAGAGGGGGAAGACGGGTGTGGCGCCGGACGGGTCCGGCCTCCCCGCGCCAACGGCGGCTCAGATCAGCTCCTCCCCCCGATCGTCGGTCTCGCCGTAACGGCGGAGCGCCGGGGGCCGCAGGCCGGCGTAGACCCGCTCCAGGTTCTCGTTGACGAGCCGGCCCTGCTCCTCGAACAGGCTGTTGCCGGCCAGATCGCTGTCCACCAGGAACGGGCCGAAGCGCTCGACCTCGAACACCCACATCGCCTGCGCGATGCCGAGCTCGTCGAGCCAGTGTACGTCGCGCACCCGACGGATCCCCCGCCCGAGCAGCGCGCCGGTGCCGTAGCCGACGGTGGTGAGGTATACCGCACCGGCGGGGACGAAGTGCTCGCGGTAGTCCGCACCGCTCATCCCGCCCTTGCCGATGACCACCTTGGCGCCGGACGCCTCGAACCAGCGCGGCATCCACTTCGAGAAGCGGAAGCTCGCGGTGGCGGTCACCCCGCCGACGTTGAACGTCCCGTCCGGCGCGCGGGCCGCGGCCGGCGAGCAATGGAAGTTGGCGTTGCTCACCGCCGCCAGGCCGTCCGGGAGCGACGCCCCTTCTTCCAGCACCTTCCGGTAGACCCCTTCCCTGGCGGTGTACACGCATCCGTCCAGGTAGACGACGTTGCCGGGCGCCAGCCCGGCGAGATCCTCCGGGGCTGCCGGAATCGTCAGACCGACTTCCGCGAGACCTGCGCCTCGTCCGTCTATTTCCATTTCATTGCATCCCGTCGCATGCAGGGGCGTGAACGATCCGCAGATCCGGTGGGGTATCGTTCCCGCTTCTTCAGGATCATAGCCATCATCGAGCCGACAAAGGTCGCGGTCGTCTGCCGGATTCGGGTCGTGGTCACCCGACAAACGCGGGCCGTGGCCGTCTCCTGCATCCGGCGCGGCCGGGACGTGTGCTCGGGCACTCACAGGCGCGCGCCGTCGCGGTCGAAGACCAGCAGCCTTTCCGTGTCGAGCCGGCAGCGCACGATCTGGCCCGGTGCGACGTCGTCGCGCACCGGCTGGATCGAACGCAGCACGTGGCCGCCGTCCAGGATCACGTCGTAGAGGTTCTCCCGTCCGTGGGTCTCGACGAAGCCGACCTTGCCCGAGAGCGGGCCCGAGTCGGCGGGCCGCACGTGCTCGGGACGAACGCCGAGCCGGATCTCGCGCCCGTCCTCCAGATCCTCGTAGCCGCCCGGCAGATCGACGCCCTCCGCGGAGCCGTCCAGGCGGAAGCGGCCGTCCCGGACCCGGCCCGGCAGGAAGGCGATCGGGGGGTTGCCCAGGAAGCCGGCGACGAAGGTGTTGGCGGGGTTGCGGTACATCTCCGCGGGGGAGGCGATCTGGCGGATGTGGCCCCGGTCCATGATGGCGATCCGGTCGCACATGCTCATCGCCTCGACCTGGTCGTGGGTGACGAGGATGGCGGTGATGCCGGTCTCCTGCTGGAGCCTGCGGATCTCGGAGCGCATGTCGAGGCGCAGCCGCGCATCGAGGTTGGCCAGCGGCTCGTCGAGCAGCAGCACGCCGGGGCGGCGGATCAGGGCCCGCGCCAGCGCCACGCGCTGCTGCTGGCCGCCGGAGAGGTGCGCGGGCAGGCGCTCGAGCAGGTGCCCGATCTCCAGCAGGGCCGTGATTTCGTCCACCCGCCTGCGAATGGCCGCGCCCGCTTCCCTCTTGACCTGGAGCGGAAAGGCGACGTTGTCGAACACGGTCATGTGCGGATACAGGGCGTAGGACTGGAACACCACGCCGACGTTGCGACGTTGCGGCGGCCATCCGGTCACGTCTTCGTCGCCGAAGAGGATCCGCCCCTCGTCGACGACGTGCAGCCCGCATACCGCGAACAGCGTCGTCGACTTGCCGCAGCCCGAGGGGCCGAGCAGGGCGAGCATCTCGCCGTCCTCGACTTCGAGGTTCATCCCGTCGATGACGGTGTCCTTGCCGAAACGCTTGGTGAAGCTCTCGATCAGGATGCGCATCAGCCCTTGGCGCCCCCGCCATAGATGTTCATCAGCCGGTCCTGGAAGAACAGGTAGAGGATGAGGACCGGAACCACGTAGAACAGCCCGATGCTCTTGAACAGGGCGAAGTTCAGATCGTAGTCGTCCGCGATGAGCCCGGCCAGGTAGACCGACAGCACCTGCACCCGGTTGTCCGGCGCGAGCACCTGCGGGAGGATGAATTCGCTCCAGCCGGCCAGGAAGGAGAACACCCCCAGCGCCAGGATGCCGGGCGCGACCTGCGGGAGCACCAGGCGCCGCCATACCGTGAAGCGGCCGGCGCCGTCCTGCACGCCGGCCATCTCGATCTCCCACGGCACGGTGTCGTAGAACCCCTTCATGATCCAGATGCCGAGAGGCAGCTCGAGCGACGCCTTGACCAGGATCACCCCGGTCAGCGTGTTGTAGAGGCCGATCATCTGGAGCACGAGGAAGATGGCGATGATCAGGGTCACGGTGGGGAAGGCGTGCAGCACCAGGACACCGGCCAGGAAATACGCCCGGAACGGCAGGTTGATCCGCGACAGCGCATAGCCCGCGGTCGACGACACCGCCAGCACGATGACCGCGGTCGAAGTGGCGAAGACGAAGGTGTTCAGGGTGACGGCCCAGACGTTGGCCTTGCCGGGCAGGTCCTCCCACAGGAAGCGCCAGTTCTCCAGCGTGAACCCGTCCGGAAGAAGCTGCCCGGGCGGCGCCTCGCCCACCGTCTCGATGACGAGGAAGAGGTACATGAGGACCAGGGGCGCGGACGCCGCCGCCAGCAGCGCAACGATGATTCCGCTCCCCCGTGTGCGCGGCATCGCCGTGGTCCGCTACGTCTCGATGCGCGGGCGCGCGACGAGGGCGTCGAAGTTGAAGATCCTCAGGTAGAGGAACGAGAGCACCACCCCGACGATCACCAGCACCAGCGCGAGCGTCGCGCCGTATCCGTATTGCAGGTTTCCGGCGTAGTTGTTGAGCGCCGTGTGGTAGGCGGCGAGCGACCAGACCTCGGTCGCCGAGCCCGGCCCGCCGTCGGTGGCGAGCAGGATGTATTCGAACGAGGTCAGCAGCGACAGCGTCTGGTAGCTCGTCACGAACAGGATCGGCCAGCGGAGCTGCGGCAGGATGATGCGCCTCACCTGCTGCCAGCGCGAGGCGCCGTCGACCTCGCTGGCCCAGAACAGGGGTTCGGGGATCGCGCGGATGGCGCTCGCGAAGATGATCATGCCCATGGAAGCGCCGACGAATCCGTTGATGAGGACGACGAAGACCCAGGCGTTGAACGGGGTGTCGAGCATCCAGTTGCGCGAGGCGACGCCGAACCAGCCGAGCACCGTACTGAGAAACCCGGTGTCCCAGGCGAGCCACTTCCAGAGCAGTACGTACAGCACCGGCGGGGTGATGCGGGGAAGGAACCAGATCCCCCGGAAGACCGCCGCTTCGGTGGCGGGCAGGTAGAACGTCGTGATCGCGAGGACCAGCGCAAACCCGGTGTTGAAGAGGATCAGGGTGGCGAAGACGTAGATCAGCGTATTGGCGAGCATCCGCGCGGTATCCGCGGTGCCGAACATGCGCCGCAGGTTGTCCGTGGTCCAGACCCAGCCGGTGTAGCTCTCGCGCACCAGGCGTTCGCGATCGTCGTCGCCCAGGGTCACGCCGCTTGCCGCCAGCGCCGCCAGCAGGTCCTCGCGCCGCTCGAACGTGCGGTTGAGAACGCTCGTCTCGAAGTGCCGGGCGGTCCGTTTGAGCGCCCGCACCGAGCGGGGGCGCTCGTTCAACGACTTCAGCGCCCGCTCGAAGTCGCGGCGGCTGCCGAAGGTCTCGCCGGCGTGGCGCCGCTCGAGCTCGTCGAGGGTCCCGGCGGCGACGCCGGCGTCGCGCGCCCTGGCCAGCGTTGCCGGAGCGACGAGGTAGGTGGTCGCGCCCAGCGATGCGGCCACGGAGCGGTCCATGCCGCGTTCAGCGAGACGGTTGAGCGTGGACGGCGTGACCAGGTATCCGCCTTCGCCGACCCCGGTCGCGGTGCTCATGCTGGTGAACGCGAACACTGCGGTGAGCAGCACCGGAGAGACGAAGAACACCACGACGAAGAGCGTCGCCGGCGTGAGGAACAGTACGCCGAGCCACTTGCCGGAGGTCATGGCGCGCGGCTTCCGGTCGAGGAAGGCGGGCGGGACGCGGCCGGCGCACCGGCGGACGGGGAGCGGGTTTGCACCATGCACACACCGGCCGCGCCGGGGCCGGAGCCGGCGCGGCCGGAGCCTCCGCTTCGTCGGTCAGCGCATGACGATGCGGTCGCCAAGCGCGTTGCGCAGCTCGGCGGCGGCGTCCGCCGCGGCCTGCGCGGGGCTCTTCTGCCCGGTCCAGGCGGATTCCAGCTCCTTCCACATCGCCGTCCAGTAGATGCCGAAATCGATGTTGTTCGGCATGGCGTTGGCATGTGGCAGCAGCCTTTCGGTCGCTTCGCTGGCCCAGCGGTCGTTGCTGTAGAGCTCGATCGAGGTCTGCGACTTCGCGATGCCCAGGTGTGCCGACTTGATCGCGTGCAGGGTGTTGATCCGCGGCTCGGACGCGATCTTCACGAGCTCGGCGGCGACGAATGCTTCGTCGTCGTCGCCCCGGTTGGTCACCAGGTAGACGAGCGGATGGGTGATCGTGTTCGGCCGGCCGCCGGCGTCGCCGGCCGGGATCAGGGTGAACTGGATCTTGCCGAAGAAGTCGCTCAGGCCCTCCTTCCCGGTATAGCGCGCGTAGTGCCAGGTGCCGCCGTGCCACAGGCCCGCCTTGCCCGAGGCGACCTCCGCGTACCACTGGTCCCACGGCGTGCCGATGTGGTTCTTGCGGGTGACGCCCGCGGCCACCGCGTCGGCGAAGAACTTGTAGAAGCGCGTCATCGCGTCCTGGTCGTAGACCAGCTTGCCCGAGGCGGCGTCCTGCATCTCGCCCCCGAACGACTGGTAGAACTGCCAGTAGTCGGGTCCGTTGGAGACGCGCGGATAGAAGCCGTACCCCGGCGCCACCACGCCCCGGTCCTGCATCTTCTTCGCGTCCTCGATCACGTCGTACAGCGTGTACTCCCCGCCGGCGACCCGCGCCGGCAACGCGGCGACGTCCGCATCGGAGTAGCCGATCGCCTTCAGGTGCGGGATCCAGAAGAAGAAGGGACGCGATTCCGCATCCTGCGGCAGACCGTAGACGGCGCCCTCGTAGGAGGAGATTTCGATCAGGTTGGGGAAGATGTCGTTGACCGGCCAGGCGTCCATGTCGATCAGGTCTTCGATCTTGCGGATGATGCCGGCGTTCGCCCAGGGGGCGATGTCCTCGTGCCCGGTGACGACGATGTGGGGCGCGTTGCCGGACTCGGCGGCCAAGGTCACCGCTTGCTTGAAGTCGTCCCAGCCGTCGTAGAGCTTCTTGTCGACCGTGACGTCGATCGACTCGCCCCTGATCGCGGCTTCGCGCGTGAGGATGTCGGCGGCCATCTCGATGGCGTCGACCCGGTAGACGTCAGAGGCGTTGGAGCCGCCCGCCCAGACCGTGATCGTCATATCGGCGGCGGGCGCGGTCCCCGTTGCAAGCGAGGCGGTCACCGCGGCGGCGAGTACACTGGCGAACTTGCGTGGATTACCCATTGTCCGGACCTCCCGTTGGTTGACGTGTCGTGATGGTGGCGTTTCCCGTGGACGGATTCGTTCGGCCCTCCAGCCATCATGGCGAGAGCCGAGTGTACACCGCATCGCCGGCGCCGCTTGCGCCGCACCCCCCGCCGCCACGTGTCGGCAGGGACGGTCATGGCGGGATGCGCCTCCGGTGAGGTGCCATGATCGGGCAGCATACCCCGCGGCCGGAACCCGGAGCGCGCAGGTGGCGAAGGCGCGGGATCGCCGACCAGCCCGGCTCGGCGGACGGTATGCTCGACCGGGGCCGTGTGACGGCCGTCGAGTCGATCGGGATCGCGGATACGCATGGACACGTACCCTTGAGGATCGGCGTGCATCCGGGGATCGTGGTCGGCCGCCTTCAGCATGAAGGCGTCATCCATTACGGCAAGGGCGACCGGCTCGGGCGCAAGCCCGCCTTCGAGGAACGGAGCCTGGGGCGACAGCCGGAACAACAGAGGACGCATCGATGGACGACATGAAACAGGCGCTGCTCGACCGCATCGAGGCCGACCGCGACATGCTGATCGAGTTCTACTCGAAGTTCGTGCAGGCGAAGACCCCGAACCCGCCCGGCGACACCCGCGAGGCGGTCGCGCACATCCGGGCCTTTCTCGACGCCCATGGCCTGCCCTACCGGATCATCGACCCCCACCCGGAGTTCCCGAACGTGGTCGGCACCTTCGAGTGCGGGGATCCGGGGCGCCATCTCGTGCTCAACGGGCATATCGACGTCTTCCCGGCCGGGGACCACGAGACCTGGTCGCACGGCGGCCCGTGGAGCGGCGCGGTCGAGGACGGCAAGGTGTGGGGGCGCGGCTCCGCCGACATGAAGTGCGGCACGAGCGCATCGATCTTCACGTTCATGTACCTGCACGGACTGCGCGACCGCCTCAAGGGCCGGCTGACGCTCACCGCGGTCTCCGACGAGGAGACCTTCGGCCCGTGGGGCGCGCGCCACCTCATGGAGCACCACCCCGAGGTGCACGGAGACTGCTGCCTGAACGGCGAGCCGAGCAGCCCCTACAGCATCCGCTTCGGCGAGAAGGGTCCGCTGTGGATCGAGTTCAAGGTGCGCACCCAAGGCGCGCACGGGGCGTACACCCATGCTTCGGAGAGCGCGAGCAAGATCGGCGCGCGCCTCATCGCGGACCTCGAGCGCCTGGAGGAGATGGATACCCCGGCGCCCGGGAACGTCGGGCCGCTGCTCGCGCGCGCGGCCGGGACCACGGACCGCGCGCTGGGCCCCGGGGCGTCGGAGATCGTGCAGAAGGTGACCGTCAACATCGGCGTGGTGCGGGCGGGGATGAAGGTCAACATGGTGCCGAGCGAGTGCGTGATCGAAGCCGACTTCCGCCTGCCCATCGGCGTGGACAGCGATCGGGTGCTGGCCGAGGTGGAACGGATCCTCGCCGGCTACCCGCAGGCGAGCTGCACCGTCATCAACCACGCACCGCCCGCGTGGTGCGACCCGGAGCACGAGATGGTGGGCATCATCCAGGCCAACGTGAAGGCCCTGCGCGGCTTCGAGCCGCAGCCGACGGTGAGCCTGGGCGGCACCGATGCCCGGCTGTGGCGCTACATCGACGTCCCCGCCTACGTCTACGGCCCCTTCCCCGCCGGCATGGGCGCCGGCGACGAGCACGTGCCGATCGACGACTTCCTGCACGTGGTCAGGACGCACGTCCTGTCCGCCTGGGACTATCTGTCCCGCTGACGTCCGTCTCCCTGAACGAGGTCGCCTTCGCGGAACTCGCCATCAGCCGGTTCGAGCAGGCGGACGTCAAAGCCAGGCGCGGTTTCGCCGCGCATGTGCTACTCAAGTTTCGGGATTCGCCGACCGAAATGGATTCCCGCTTTCGCGGGAATGACGGCCAGCCTGAAAGCAACGCGTCTCGCTGAAATGACGTCATTCCAGCGAAAGCGGGAATCCATCGCCTGTTTCAGGCATTTTGAATCCCGAAACTTGAGGTGCCATTCAGGCGACACCTTGCAGCGCGCGTACCCGAACCACTTCGCCGATATGAGCGTGTTCGTGGCCGAGCTCAGGCGGGCGATTGGCTGACGGCGAACGGATCGGATCGGCGCCGTCACCCGATCGAACGCGACCGCCGCGCCGACCGGGGGCGGCCGAGGGCGCGGTCGCTGCGCCCCCGGCCTCCGGTCCCAGGTTCCCGACCGCCCGCCGAACCCCCGTCAGGCGCTCAGGAACTCCGTCCAGCGCTTCACGAGGTAGTCGTTCTCGTCCATCAGCGAGTTCCATACCGCGATGTTGCTGAAGCGGTTCCAGTACGAGCCGCCGTCGCGCACCTCGCCCTTCTCCACGATGATGGTGCCGAAGGGATCCGGCAGCTCCCTGGCGGCCGGCTTGCCCTCGTACCAGAAGTCCCATTCCTCGGGCTCCAGGTACTTCTTCACGTTCTCGGGCACGGACATGTAATACCCCTGGCGCGCGACGAACGCGCCGCCCCAGCCGTCGAGCCACCAGTTGATGTACTCGTAGGCCTGGTCGAGGGCCTTGCCGGTCACCTTCGAGGAGATCGCGCAGCCGCCGTGCCAGCCCCGCATCCCCTCCTTCGGGAAGGCGTAGACGCAAGGCACGCCCTCGGCCTTGATCGCGGTGACCGCCGGCGACCACATGCTCTCCAGCACCACCTCCCCGCTCACCATCAGGTTCACGGACTGGCCGAAGGTCTCCCAGAACGCCCGGAAGTGGCCTTCCTCCTTCTTCGCGATGAGGAAGTCGATGAGGAAGTCGATCTCCTCGCGGCTCATGTTGCCCTTGTCCTTGAACTGGAAGGCCCCGAGCCCTTCGATGGCCAGGGCCGCGTCCATGACCCCGATCTGGGGGACGTTGAGCAGGGCGACCGCGCCCTTGAAGTCCTCGCTGAACAGTTCCGCCCAGCTCTCGATGGGCCGGCCGGTGTCGTCGGGGTTGTAGCCGAGGGAGTCGGCGTTGTGCCAGCCCGGCACCATGGTGACGTAGCGCGACGGTCCTTCGACGTAATTGCCGTCCGCATCGACCCAGAGATGGCGGAAGGGGGCGTCCCCTTGCCCGGGGTTGGACTCCGGGGTGAGCCGCCCGGTCTTGGAGAGGTCGGTGACCTTGTCCCAGTCCCGGATACGTTGGGTGTCGATGGGCTGCCACACCCCGGCCGGCCACATCACGTCCATGTCGTTGTAGTAGCCTTCCGCGACCTCGTACTGGTCGTTCTGGTTCAGCATCTTGCCGAACATCGCGCCGTAGCCCAGCGCTTGGCCCCTGACCGTGAATCCCAGATCCATGGACGCCTGGCCCTGGATCTCGTTGATGACGCTCACCCCCAGGCCGATGGACCGGATGGGGTCGTCCGCCCGCACGATCGCGGGGAACGCGGTGATGGCGGCGCCCGCCGCCGCGGCCCTGGCGGAGGTGCCCAGGAACTCGCGCCGGTGGATCCGTTTCGATTGCGTTGCGCGGGATGTATCCTCATGCTTGGTTTTCATGGCCTCGCTCCTCTCGTTTGGGAGCCGCCGGAAGGCGGCTGACGCTCGGCTGGGTGAACTGCTCGCGCCGCCGGCGTTGCGCCGGCCATCCCGGTCGAGCGGTCCGGGAACCTTAGCGCAGCGTCAAGGGATATGGAATTGGCGTCCGAGGGCCGGAACCACCGGCCGGCCTGCCGCCGCCCCGAAGCCGGATGCGACCGGCAACCGGCAGCCGCTGGCGCGGTTGCCCGGCGGTTGCCTGGCGATTCCGCTGCTCGGAATCGCGTGGGGCTTCGTCCAGCGTCATCGCGGGGGGTTCGGCCGGCGCCGTAGACGTGCGGGAAACGGTCTGGTCCCATACAAGCCATGAGCGTGCTGATCAAGAACGGAAGAATCGTCACCGCGGTCGACGACTACCACGCGGACGTCTTCATCGACGACGAGACCGTCACCCTCATCGGCCGCGATCTGGTGATCGACGCCGACACCGTGATCGACGCCTCGGACCGGCTGGTCGTTCCCGGCGGGATCGACCCCCACACCCACATCGAGATGCCCTTCGGCGGAACCGTGACCTCGGACACCTTCGAGACCGGCACCCGCGCCGCCGCATACGGCGGGACGACCTGCATCGTGGACTTCGCGATCCAGTCGCGGGGCACGTCCACCCTCGAGGCCCTCGACGCCTGGCATGCGAAGGCGGCCGGCCGGACCGCGATCGACTACGCCTTCCACATGATCATCACCGATCTCCCCGCGCACCGGGTGCCGGAGATGCGCCGCCTCGCGGACGAGGGGGTGACGAGCTACAAGCTGTTCATGGCCTACCCGGGGGTGATGCTGTCCGACGACGCGACCATCTTCAGGGCGCTGCGCAAGGCGGGGGAGGACGGCACCCTGGTGTGCATGCACGCGGAGAACGGGGTCGTCATCGACGAGCTGGTGCGCATCGCCCTGGAGCGGGGGGAGATCGCGCCGAAGCAGCATGCCCTGACCCGGCCCACCCGCCTGGAGGCCGAAGGCGCGCACCGCGCGCTGGCCATCGCGGAGGTGGCCCGGGCCCCGGTCTACATCGTGCACCTGAGCTGCTACGACGCGCTGCACGAGCTGCGCCTGGCCCAGGCGCGGGGGGTCATGGCGCATGCGGAGACCTGCCCGCAGTACCTCCTGCTCGACGTGGATGCGTACGACGCGCCGGGCTTCGACGGCGCGAAGTACGTGGTCACCCCGCCGCTGCGCGAGTCGTGGAACCAGGACGAGCTGTGGCGCGGCCTGCGGTTCGGCGCGCTCGACGTCATCTCCACCGACCACTGCCCGTTCTGCATGAAGGAGCAGAAGGAGCTGGGCCGGGACGACTTCAGCAGGATCCCGAACGGAGGGCCCGGCATCGAGAACCGCATGAGCCTCATCTACCACCACGGCGTGGGCGCGCGCCGGATCAACCTCAACCGCTTCGTGGAGCTGACCTCCACCGCGGCGGCCAAGATCTTCGGCCTGTTCCCGAAGAAGGGCACCATCGCGGTGGGGAGCGACGCCGACGTGGTCATCTTCGACCCCGAGCGGGAGGAGACCATCAGCGTCCACAACCCGAGGACCCACCACATGAACATCGACTACTCCGCCTACGAGGGCTTCAAGGTCAGGGGGTACCCCGAGACGGTGCTGTCCCGGGGGAAGGTGGTCATCGACCGCGGCGAGTACGTGGGCCGCGCGGGAGACGGGGCCTTCGTCAGGCGTGGCCCCTACGGCGGAGCCCACGCATGAACGGGAACGGCGGGAACGGAAGCAACGGCGGTAGCGTCGGCAATGGCGGCAACGGCAGTACCGCCGGTCCCGGCGGCGTCGGCGCGGGCGGGGCCGCGGCGGAAGGAGCCCCGCTCTACACCGTCAAGTGGCCCAAGGCCGCCGCGCACGCCACGAAGAGCGTCTCCGGGGTCCTGGTCGAGAGCAACGTCCGCGGCCAGCTTGCGCTGCACTTCTACAACGAGGTCCGCGAGCTGGAGCCCCAGGTCGAGTACATGGAAGACGGTGCGCGCGCCGGCCGCCCCCGCTCCGTCACCTACGTGCGCGAGATCACCGATTCGATCCTGCTGTCCGGCGCCACCGCCCGCCAGCTTCGCGACGTGCTCGGCGAGTTCCTGTCCGTGTCACCGCGCGAGCGGCCTTCGGACTCCTGAAAGCGCCGGGATCGGTCGCACCCGGCCTCGCGGGGGAGCCGAGCTCAGGCGGTGCGGGTCTCCGAACGAAGGACCTTCAGCAACCAGAAGATCAGGCAGAAGAGCGCGGTCAGCACCACCAGCGCGACCACCGCGCCGAGCCGCTTGCCGAGCTCGGCGTCCACCAGACCGCCCTCGCCCAGCAGGTACACGCACAGGATCTGAAGCGATTGCAGGGTGGCGCCGCCGCTGAGCAGGATGGCGATGAAGGTGGAGCCGCGCAGCGAGCTCAGCACCATCAGGTCGACGCTGTGCTGCCGGGCGACGTGCAGCCGGTAGGCGTGCCAGTGGAATACGCAGAAGCCGACGATGCCGACGATCAGCGCAACCCAGAAGATGACGTTGCTGAAGCCGATCCCGTTGAGCACGAGCACGAAGAGCTGCTCGAAGGGTGCGTAGTAGTACAGGAAGATCAGCACGATGACGAACAGGACGAAACCGACCACGGTCCAGAACCACTGCCAGCCGCTCATGGTGATCTCCGAATCCTCTGTCTCTCTCGACCTGGCGCCGCGGGAACCGGCGGCTCTGCCCACCCCGAGGGGCGGACCCTTCACGCCTCGACCACGCCCCGGCGAAGAACGTCCCCCGGGAGGCCGTTTCCCATCGACCTTCTACCCGATCGATCCTCCGCCATCAATCGAGCCGGCTATTCCACACCCGGAACCGCGACGATCAGGAAGATCGCATACAGGACCACGAACAGCGCATCCTTGACGGCCGGAACGACGTGGCCCCGATGATCCCTCAGCACGAGGAGGGTGACGATCTCGATGACGAAGAACGCCAGCGCCAGGAAGAACACCGGCCATATCGTGCTCCACCAGGCCAGCTCGGCGGGCGTCTCGATCTCCTGCACCCACCGCCACAGCGCAAGCAGCAAGGGCAGGAGGGTGAGGTACCCGAAGCCCACGAGAAACCGGCCTCGCATGGAGGTCCGGTCGAGGCACCAGAACACGAGGAAGAAGGCCGCGATGTGCGCCATGTCCCAGAAGAACCCGCCGTAGGCGTCGCGGCTGTCGAGTCGTTCGAGGTTGAGGAATCCCAGGACGAGGGTGATCAGGATGAGGTCGCACAGCAGCCACTCGCGGAATCCTTCCGTGCGGGGCTTCGGTGTCCAGCTCCGTGTGGACTTGTCGAACAGCAGGACGATCGCCACCGCGACGGCGGCGGGATAGAGCACCCGCAGCATGAGATCGGCACGCGCCGCGGGGGTCAGGTACACCCATCCGAGCAACAGGATCCCGGCCGCGAGGAGCAGGAGGCCGAGGAGGCGCGAGCCGGCGGGGTCACGGATCGTTTCGGGCTGAACGGCCCCGCTCCCGCTTCCCGCAGACGCCCCGCCGTTCGTCGGCGCCCCGCCGTCTGTCGGCGCCCCGCCGTCTGTCGGCGCCCCGCCGTCTGTCGGCGGGCGGCCGCCTGCCGGCAGACGCGCCAGCAGAAACACCAGGAGGAACAGCAACGAGAGCGCGGCCACCGCGAGCATCACGCCCAGGAACAGATCGGAGCGCGCCCCGGTGCGCCAGCCCTCGGCCGCCACGCCGCCGGTGACGATCTGGACCGCGAAGGAGACGGCGAGGATCACGAGCACCGCCAGGAGCACGACCGCCAGCAGGATCTCGTACCAGCCCGGACCTGTACGGGACGCCGATCCGGACGGGGGCCGTCGAGCGCGGCCCAGACGAACCGCCGCCACGATCACCAGGATCGCGGCGACCACCGCCAGCAGCACCAGCGCGACGATGCCGAATGTGCTCAACGCCGTTCCCCGGGAGCCCCGGCTTCGATCGTACTGCCGGACCCGGGCGGAGCTACCCGGTTCGGCGGAATCCGTGTATCCGCGAACGCCGGAAACAGTCCGTCGGCCGATACTCGATCGCCATGTCCATGACCGCGGAGATCCTGCCGGCCCGGTCAGCCGGAGCCGGAACCGGAACCGGCGTACATCGGGCGGGGCGTCAGCATCTTTCGGATCTCGTCCTCGGAGATGTCGATGACGTCGTCGGCGAGCTGCGCCACCTCGCGGGAGACGCTGATGCGCTTCGGGGTGGCGACGAGAACCCGGATGCCGAAGTCCTGCGATGCGCGGATCACCTCGGCGAAGTCACGGTCGCCGGCGACGAGCACCATGGTCTCGCACACCGACCGCCCGGCGAGACGCACCATGTCCAGCGCAATCAGGGTGTCCACGCCCTTCTGCTGGCGGTTGGGCCGGAACGTCCAGTGCCGGTCGAACTCCGCCAGCAGGTCCTGCGGCTCCATGCCGAGGCCGACCGCCGTCGATTCCAGGGCACGCCGGATCGGCTGCTCCAGCGGAGACGATCCTTCTGCGATATGTCCCAGGCGAAGCTGCAAGCCGGGGGTGAGCGCAATCGCGTCGAAGAAGGACCGCTGCCCGGAATAGCTGCCATGCGAGGGGTCGAAAGCGCTGTCGTACCAGTAGGCGCGAAGGAAGGTCTGACCGAGGGATTCCTTTTCCGCCAGATCGGAGCACCAACCGACCACCGCCAGCGCGTCGGGGCGAACCCCCTTCGGAGACTGCCCGATCGCTTTGGCGCCCTCGGCTCGCAGGAAGCTCGCGTCGATGAACCCGGCGTATGTACCCGACATGCAGAAATC
Source organism: Gammaproteobacteria bacterium (assembly GCA_965204915.1). Taxonomy (GTDB): domain Bacteria; phylum Pseudomonadota; class Gammaproteobacteria; order HK1; family HK1; genus HK1. Next base: position 4,666,137 of record OZ242023.1, read on the forward strand.
CGGTGAAGAAAACAGGCCCGACCAAGCCCGGCGACAGCATCACGTATCGACCAAGACGTCCCGGTGGGACGCTGCCAGTGTATCAGCAGGCCGGGCTTGCGCAACTCTCCGGCGACGAGACATGTGCCGGCGAGATGCCGGCTGCTCGATCCATGGGAACGTGCCGGTCACCCGGCACGTGCGGTTCCGAGTCGCCCGAGTGCGCTCGCCCGTGTCCCGGCCGGAACGGATACCCGCCGCGGATCCGCGCTACGAACCTCCGGGCGGGCCGGAGTCGTCTCGATCGTGGCCGGGCGGCTCCCGGGCGACCGTCGATCCCCCCGGCCTCTCGCCGTAGTCCCGCCAATCGGCCGGACGTCCGCGAGCGGCCGGAGCCTGCCGCCGGTCATGTGTTGCGCCGGCCTTCCAGCCCCAACAGGCGATCCAGGGACCAGGCGCCGGGACCACAGGCGACCAGGGCGAACAGCACCACCGCCCACCACATGGCGGGATTCCACCAGTGGCTCCAGGTCGGGAACACCGCGAGCTGGATGAACAGCGTCATTCCGAACAGTCCGAACGCTGCGAGCCGGCTCAGCAGCCCGAGCACCAGCAGCACCGGCAGAGCGATCTCCATGATTCCGGCCATGACCGCCAGAGCCTTCACCGCCGAGACGATCGCCGACCCTTCGGTGTATTCCAGGGTCGCGGGATCGCAGAGCTGCAATGCGCCGGGCCGCGGGGGATCGGGGCAGAAGAATTCGTAGAGGAACAGATCGTATTTGTCCTTGTTGAATTGCAGGAAGCCGTTCCACTTCGTCACCCCGGACTCCCAGAACACCTTGGCGCCGGCCAGCCTGAGAGCCAGCAGGGCAAGGGGCTCCAGCCACCCGCCGGCGCGGACGATCAGGGCGTGGTATGCCGATGTCATGTTTCCGATACCCCTGGACGATGTCCGGCGCCTGGACGCCGGTGTGGGTCGATTCGACGAGGAGACCGGATCGCCGGTCCACTCGTCCCGCCGGCCTTCAGGGCTCGAAGGCCAGCATCCGATGGTGCAACAGCGATGCGAACGTCGCCACCGGATCGAACGCTGCGTCGACGTCGAGCGCGGCACCGGCCGCCTCTCCGCATGGCCGTCCCGCCGCGACGCGGGTGAAGAACGTGTGCTCGGGAGGCGCCAGATCACGGTAGAGCACTTCGGCGCCGCTACGCCAGATCAGAACCTGCTGGGGCGTGTGCGGAATCCCGGTTCGCCGCCCGGGCCCGCCCTGGCGAAGCCCGCTCCATGCGTGGAGTACGCGATACTCCAGCGACACCATGCGTACCCATGGCGACAGGTGTCCGCGCAGGTTCATGAGCGCCTCGGCATCGGCGTGGACACCGCTGGCCGGACCGGGCGTCCCGGGACGATCCGGCTCCGGGAGCGGCGCCGGCCTTTCCGCCGGTGCGGGCCGGCGGCCGGAATGTTCGTGCCCCCCGGCATCGTCCCGGGCATTCCCGGGAGCGGTGCCGGCGAGCACGGTCTCGGCCGCCTCGGCGCCGGGATCCGGATCCTCGGCGAAATAGACCTCGGTCCATGCGCGGTCCAGGGCCGCGAACGAGGCGAGATGGTCGAGGCGATGCGTCTCGCGAGCGTCCTCGATGAACCGCGGGAAGCCTTCGCCGTATCCCGTGAGGTTCGCAACCCGGGGAGGGTGCGTCTCGACGTAGGTGCGGGCCAGCGCCGGGAAGCGCTCCTCGCCGGCGATCCGCTCGACGGAGGGGTAGCTCGCGCGGAGCGCCTCGACGCAGGCCCTGATGAATCCGTTGCGATAGACCCGGAGGCGGGCGAGGTCGGGGTGCTCGCCGCAGAAGTCCGACAGCGCACCCACGGTTCCGGTGCGCAGGTAGCGGGCGAACGCGGTGGTGTATTCGTCAAGCAACGGTCCGTTCCGTGGGCAGGTCCGAAGCCATCGTCCGCTCCGGCCGCGGATCCGAAGCACCGGTCCGCTCCGGGTCCGAAGCACCGGCGCGCTCGTGGCCTGGATCCGGGAGCCGTTGCACCAACGCCCGCGCCGTCTCGGCCCGGTGGCGTTCCTCCATCAGGTCTGCGAACGACGGCAGCTTGCCGTCACGCTCCAGCAGCACCGGCCTCGGGCCGAGGCGCGCAAGCGTGAAGTCCAGAAGATCCCAGACCGCCTCGCTCACCGGGGCGGCGTGGGTGTCGATCAGCAGGGCATCGCCGAGGTTCTCGTCGGCTTCGAAACCGGCGATGTGGATCTCTCCCACCCGGTCCCCGGCCAGGGTCTCGACGTAGCGTTCGGGATCGATGCCGCAGTTGCGGGCGCTCAGGTACACATTGTTGAGGTCGAGCAGGAGACCGCATCCGCTGCGTCCGGCGACTTCGTTCAGGAAGTCCGGCTCGTCCATCTCGCTGACGAAGGGCAGGTAGTTGGCCGGATTCTCAAGCAGGATGCGACGCCCGATCGCGCCCTGGTACCGATCCACCCCTTCCACCAACCGCCGCAGCACGTCGCCGGTACGGGGCAGGGGCAGGAGGTCCGCGAACCAGACCCCATCCGCCCTCGACCAGACCGCGTGCTCCGACACCAGTACGGGCTCGAATTCCTCCACCAGGCGCTTGACCGCCGACAGGTGCCCCGGCTCGGGCGGGGCCGGTCCGCCAAGAGACGCGCCGACCCCGTGGAAGCTCACCGGGAAAGACTCCCGGACCTTTCGCAACCGCGCGAGCCGCGGTCCGCCCGCCACCATGTAGTTCTCGGTATGGACTTCGAACCACAGCGAGGACTCGCGTTGCGCGAGTGCGCTCTCGACGTGGGGTTGCTTGAGGCCGAGCCCGGCGCCGATTGCACCGGCGGCGCCGATTGGGCCGGCGGCGCCGATTGGGCCGGCGGCGCCGATTGGGCCGGCGGCGCCGATTAGGCCGGCGGCGCCGATTGGGTCGGCGTCGGCGATCCCGATCGACCGCTCCGACGCCGGCCGCGGGGAGGAGCCGCGGTGAGCGGACGCGCGCGCCCCACGGGACGGCCCGGAGGCGCCTCCCCCGCCGGCCCGGCCGCGTCCGCCCGTCGTGTCCCTCCGGTCGACGGCGGCCGGACCGCCCGCGGCGCTCATCGCACCGGGCCGGGCCGGCGCCGCCGACACCGCACTCCCATTCTATGGATTGTTGCGATCGAGCGCGGTCGACGATCCCGGACCTTCGGGGGTGATGATGAACTCGCAGCTTCCCTTCGGCGAGTGCGTCCACGCATTGCCCTGGAAGTCCACGGTGGAGGTTCCCTCGCAGCTCGTGCCTGCACCGGCCGCGCAATCGTTCTCGCCCGCCAGCGCGATGCCGTAGCACTTGTCCTTGCGCCCGCTCGGCGACTCGCCCGCCTTCCATTGCGCGAACGCGGCCTTCACCTCCTCCGGGGCATCGTCGGCGATCGTCAGATGCGCGTTGGGCTTCGCCGCCGCCTGGCTGCTCATCGCCGCGATCGCGGCACCGGTCAGCAAGGCCCTGGCGATGGTGGATTTCGTCGTCACTGTTCATACCTCCCGTCGTTGGGTTGGAAATCGGCTCATACCGCCTCCAGCAGGCTGTCGGCCGCCCACTGCTTGAGGCAGGTGGCGGCGCGAAACGCCGCCGTCTCTTCCCCGACCCGTTCGCACAGTCCGGTGCAGATCGAGCCGAAGTCACCGCCGGACGCGCAGCACCGGAGCGCCCACGCCTCGTCGGGCTCGAGCGACCGCCAGCGCACCACGAGGTCTTCGCGCCACAGCAGCCACTCTACCGCACGTTCCATGCGGGCCGGCGGGGGTGGCGCGTCCCCTCGGTCGATGGCGGTCCACATGGGCGGCACGTTCCATTCGAGCGCGAGCCGCCGCACCGCGGGCTTGAGCCGCGGCTGCATGGCGGCCCACCGCTCGGGGGCGATGGCGGCGACGTCCCCGACACCGACCACCGGGCTGTCGGCGGCGTCCAGGAGCTCGCCCTTGGCCCATTCGAACTGCGCCATCTCGCCCAGCACCGGATGATCCCGCCACGGCGCGGTCGAGTGCAGGAACGCCGGCAGATGACGGCCGAACCACCGGATCGAGGGGTGATGCGAGGGATGCGCCGCCACGTATTCGAGCCCGAGGGTTCGGAATGGGTCGTCGCCCGCCAAGGCGTGCAGCCCCGGATAATCCTCGCCGAGCACTTCCAGGAACCGCATCCGGATCGCCTCCGTGTAGACACGCATGCGATCCGCGGCCGACACCGTGCCGGCGCCGGCCACCGTCGCCGGGGGCGCGTCCGCTTCCCCGAGCACGCAGGCCTGAAAGTCCCTTTGCAGCTCGCGAAGCGCGGTCATGCACGGGCGACCCGTAAAGACGATTCGCGCAGTGCGGTCACGCGCAGGAGGCCCGTAACGGCGACGGGGGATCCATGGATTCCACCGCGGACCCTGCCAGCGACCGCGCCCGGGCAAGCTCGGCGAGCAGCACGTCGAGCGGCGGGACGTCGTCGTCGCGCTCGATCATCGTGGAGACCGGCCCGAGGCGGATCATCGCCTCGGCGTAGAGCTCCCAGACCGGATCCGGCACCGGGTGATCATGGGTGTCGATGATCAGCGCGCCGTGATGGCTGTGGCCCGCCAGATGGATCTGCCGGACGCGCGCGCCCGGCACGCCGTCGAGGTACGCGAGTGGGTCGAATCCGTGATTGCGGGCACTCACGTACACGTTGTTGACGTCGAGCAGGATGTGGCAGTCGGCACGCTCCGCCACCGCCGACAGGAACTCCCACTCGGAGACCTGAGAGTCCGTGTACGTCACGTAGCTCGACACGTTTTCGAGCAGGATCCGGCGGCCGAGGTGGTCCTGCACGCGGCCGACCCGATCGGCCACGTGCGCGATCGCCTCCTCGGTATACGGCAACGGCAGGAGATCGTGCAGGTTGCGGCCGTCGATGCCCGTCCAGCACAGGTGATCCGAGATCCATGCCGGCTCGACCCGACCGGCAAGCCGCTTCAGGGCCCCGAGGTACTCCAGGTCCAGCGGGTCCGACCCCCCGATGGAGAGCGAAACCCCGTGCATGACCATCGGGTAGTGCTCGCGGATCCGGTCGAGGTAATGCAGCGGCTTCCCGCCGTCGCCGAAGTAGTTCTCGCTGATGATCTCGAACCAGTCGACGGCCGGCCGGCTTTCGAGCACTTCCAGGTAGTGCTCCGGCCTGAGCCCCAACCCGAAGCCGAGGAAGGGCCGTCGAGCGGGGCCGTCGGTCCTCGTATCCCGGTGCGGCCGGAGCGATGCGCTCATGTCGGGAAACGAACCCTGCGGTCGAGAGGGATGCGGGTCCCGAATGCGGCGTCGAGGCTGCGCCTCGATGCGGATGGCGCGATGGCGGCGCGGGGCGGATCGGGGAAACCCGCCCGATCCGCTCCGCGCACGAGCCGGACGCGGGTCGCGCCTCAGCCTTCCTCGACGGTGCCGCCGGCCTCGTTGCACGCGGCCTCGGTGACCATGACGAATCCCTGTCCCTTGCAGGCATTGTGGCCCTTGCATTCGCTGGTTGCCGTCTTGCAAGCGCTTTGGCCCTTGCAGGCGTTGCCGCCCACGCACTTCACGGTCGCCTCTTGCGCGCCGGCCGAAATGGGGGCCAGTGCGAACATCGCCGCCGCGGCTGCGGCAAGCGTCAGGCTGGAGGTGGTCTTGACGTTCATCGGAGCTCCTTTCGAAACGAGTCGAGATGGGTGGGTTCAATCGCAACCGAGTCGTGCCGCTGGCGTGCGATCCGACCGGTCGCGATTGTATGGAGTCGAATATCACGACGCTATCACGACAGGTTGAACCGCCCCGGGAATCATTGCTTTATGGAGTGTCCCTTCGTTGACAACGACCGGCGCCGATCGGTTCGGGGCGTCCGTCGTCGTCATCACGATCATCCCATGCTCGAACGGTATACTCCGAAGCCGCGTGCGGTGCCGGCGCGGGGGATGGACGGGGGCCGCATCGTCGAGGAAAAGAATGGGCCGAGGAGAGGGATGGAATGAATGCGGGCTGCACGTTGGCCGGCCAGGACGAACCGGGAGCATCGACATGACGTCACCGAAGCCCTTCCGCATCGCGGTTCCCGCCGAAGTCCTCGATCGCATCCGCGCCAGGGTCGCCGGTTACGCCTGGCATGAGATGCCGGATGACGGCGGTTGGGCCTACGGCACCAACCTCGACTACATGAAGGCGCTCTGCGCCTATTGGCTGGAGGAGTTCGACTGGAGGAGCCAGGAAGCGATGCTCAACCGGTTTCCGCAGTTCACGGCGCCGGTACGAGGCATCGACCTCCACTTCATCCACGAGAAGGGCAGCGGTCCGGCGCCCCTGCCGCTCATCATCTCCCACGGCTGGCCCGGCTCGGTGGCCGAGTTCGTCGAGATCATCGAGCCGCTTGCCCATCCCGAACGCTTCGGCGGCAGCGAGGACGACGCCTTCGACGTGATCGCGCCCTCGCTGCCGGGCTTCGGGTTCTCGGGCCGGCCGGCGCGTCCGATGGGACCACGCAAGATGGCGGGCCTGTTCGCGGAGCTGATGACTGGCGTGCTGGGCTACGACGGCTACGTGGCCCAGGGCGGGGACTGGGGCGGCGCCATCTCCAGTTGGCTCGGCTACGAGCATGCGCCCGCCTGCCGGGCCATCCACGTCAACATCATGACGATGCGTGACGCCGGCGGGCCGCAAGGCGCGGAGGAGGAGGCGTGGGCGGCCCGGTTCGAGCAGGAGCAGGCGCTGGAGGAAGGCTACCGCACGCAGCAGGCGACCAAGCCGCAGACGCTGAGCTACGCCATGATGGACAGCCCGGTCGGGGTCGCCGCCTGGATCGTCGAGAAGTTCAACGCCTGGTCGGATACCGAGGGCGACGACGTCGAGAGCGTCTACACCAAGGACGAGCTGCTGACCAACATCATGATCTATCTGGTCACCGGCACGTTCAACACCGCGAGCTGGATCTACTACGGCCGTCGCGAGGAGGGCGGGCGGGTGCTCTCGCCCGAGGGACGGCGGGTCGAGGTGCCGACGGGGTGCGCCCTCTTTCCGGCGGAGCTTCTGTCGTGGCCGCCGCGCAGCTACGTCGAGCGGGTCTACAACGTGACCCGCTGGACGGAAATGCCCCGCGGCGGGCATTTTGCGGCGATGGAGCAGCCCGAGCTTCTGGTCGAGGACCTTCGCGCCTTCGCTCGCGCGGCGCGTTAGCGAAGGCGGCGGCACTCCGGGGGCGGCGCCCGACGGCGTCGATGGGTTCGAGCCGGGACCTGCCGGAGACGCCGTCAGCCCGTCCTCCCCACGTCGAGCGAACGAATCCCCAGCTCCCGGAGCTGCCGGGGCTCGGCGGGGCCGGGCGCCCCGGTGAGCGGATCGTTCGCGGTCTGGGTCTTGGGGAAGGCGATGACGTCGCGGATCGAGCGCGACCCGGTCATCAGCATCGCGATCCGATCGAGCCCGAACGCAATCCCGCCGTGAGGCGGACAACCGAACTCCAGCGCATCGAGGAGGAACCCGAATCGTTCGCGCGCCTCGTCCTCGCCGATGCCGAGCACCCGGAACACCGCCTGCTGGACTTCCCGGCGATGGATGCGCACCGATCCGCCCCCGATCTCCGAGCCGTTGAGCACCATGTCGTATGCGCGCGACTTCAGCGTGGCGGGACTCGATTCGATGGCCGCGAGGTCTTCCGTATCCGGGGCGGTGAACGGATGATGGAGCGCGGCGTAGCGCTTCTCCCGCGGATCCCACTCGAACATCGGGAAGTCGACCACCCACAACGCCCGCCAGCCGTCCTCGACCAGGCCCAGATCCTCGCCGAGCTTCACCCGGAGCGCCCCGAGCGCATCGTTGACGATCTTCGATGCATCCGCGCCGAAGAAGACGAGATCGCCGTCCCTGACGGCGGTTCGCTCCATGATTCCTTGCAGCGCATCGTCGGACAGGAACTTGACGATGGGCGATTGCAGCCCGCCCCGACCCGCGGCGAGGTCGTTCACCTTGACGTAGGCAAGGCCCTTCGCACCATGGGTCGCCACGAACCGGGTGTAGTCGTCGATGGCCGAGCGGGCCAGCCCGCCTGCGCCCGGCGCCTTGAGCGCGGCCACCCGGCCGCCCGGATCGTTGGCCGGCCCCGCGAAGACCTTGAACTCCGTGTCCGCCACCAGATCGCCGATCTCCACCAGCTCCAGGGGGTTGCGCAGATCGGGCCGATCGGTGCCGAAGCGCGCCGTCGCCTCTTCGTGGGTCATGCGGGGGAGCGGGTCCGGCAGCGCCACGCCCAGCACCCGGTCGAAGACGTGGCGCATCAGCGCCTCCATCCGCCGGGTAACGCCCTCGAGATCGAGGAACGAGGTCTCGACGTCGAGCTGGGTGAACTCCGGCTGCCGATCCGCGCGCAGGTCCTCGTCGCGGAAGCAGCGCACGATCTGGTAGTAGCGTTCGAACCCCGACATCATCAGAAGCTGTTTGAAGATCTGGGGCGACTGCGGCAATGCGAAGAAGCGGCCGGGGTGGGTGCGGCTCGGGACGAGGTAGTCGCGCGCGCCTTCCGGTGTCGCTCTCGTGAGCATCGGGGTCTCGACGTCGATGAAGCCTTCGGCGTCCAGGAACTCCCGCATCGCACGGGTGATGCGAGCCCGGGTCTTGATGCGCGCGAACATCTCCGGACGGCGCAGATCGACGTACCGGTACCGGAGACGGGTCTCCTCTCCGACGTCGTCCTCGTCGAGCTGGAACGGGGGGGTCCGCGCGGTATTCAGGACTTCGAGGCGCTGCCCGAGGACCTCGACCGCACCGGTCGCCATCTCGGGGTTGGAGGTGCCCGGTGGCCGCTCCCGCACGCGGCCCACCACCCGCAGGACGTACTCCGGCCGCACCTGCTCGGCGGTACCGAACGCTTCGACCGTGTCGGGGTCGTACACCACCTGCACGAGCCCGGTGCGGTCGCGCAGATCGATGAAGATCACGCCTCCGTGGTCGCGGCGCCGATGCACCCAGCCGCAGAGCGTGACGCTCTCTCCGATCAGATCCTCGGTGACGGTGCCGCAGAAATGGGAGCGCATCGGACTGGAGCCGGAGGAAACGAAGCGCGCGATGGTAAGGACTGGCGTTTCGTCTGGCAACTTCGACCTCCCCGGCTTCGATCCCCTCGGTGAGGGAGGTCGTCGGATCCGTGCATCCGCCGGCAAGGGTGGATGGCTGCTTCGGCAGGCGGCGCCTCTCGTCGCCGAGTCCGTGCGCCGCGCGCGAGGGGTATCATCGGGGACCCCGGAACCGCCCGAAGGCGCCCGCGTCCGGGGCCATAACGCCGTCTATGTCTGCTGACTCTCGCTGGCGGGACAGCGTCCCCGGCGCGGACAGGAGTCTACCCCGAAATCGCGCGCTGGATCTCGCGACCGTGCGCCGCGCGCGAGGGGTATCATCCGCTCTCCGGGTCCAGGCGAAGGCGCCACCGATGAACGACGCCAACCTCTACACGCTGCTCGAAGCCCGTTTTCCCGCCGATCGTTCCGCGGCCTGCCTGGAGACACCGGACGGCATGGTATGGAGCTGCGCGGACGTCGAGGCGGAGGCGGCGCGGTACGCGCACCTGCTGTGCGGGCGCGGGGTGATCCCCGGCGACCGCGTCGCGATGCAGGTGGAGAAGTCGCCGCGGGCGCTCGTTCTCTATCTTGCGTGCCTGCAGGCGGGCGCCGTCTGCCTGCCGCTCAATCCGGCCTATTCGGAACGGGAGCTGGACTACTTCCTCGGCGACGCCGAGCCTCGAGTGGTGGTGGGGCGGCCGGGATCGGCGGACGGGCTCGCGGCGCTGTGCGAACGGCACGGCATCGGCGAGCCGCTCACCCTCGATGCGGATGACGGCGGCGCCCTGGTCGAGGCGAGCCGCGCGATGCCCGACCGTTTCGACACCGTCGAGCGGGGGCCGGGAGATCTCGCGGCGCTACTCTATACCTCGGGCACCACCGGCCGGCCGAAGGGTGCGATGCTCACCCACGCCAACCTGTCTTCCAACGCCGAGGTGCTGCACGCGGCCTGGGGGTTCCGTGAAGGCGACGTGCTCCTGCACATGCTCCCCATCTTCCACACCCACGGGCTGTTCGTGGCCTGCCACACCGCGTTGCTCAACGGCTCGCCGATGATCTTCTGCCCCCGCTTCGATGCGGCCGAGGCCCGCCGGCTGCTGCCCCGCGCCACCGTCTTCATGGGGGTGCCCACCTTCTACACCCGGCTGCTGGCCCTGCCGGGGTTCGGCCGCGACGACTGCGCCGGGGTGCGGCTCTTCGTCTCCGGCTCCGCCCCGCTGTCGGAACAGATCTTCGAGGAATTCCGCGAACGGACCGGGCACGTCATCCTGGAACGCTACGGCATGACCGAGTGCGGCATGAGCACGTCGAATCCGCTCCGTGGCGAACGCCGCGCCGGCACCGTCGGCCTGCCCCTGCCCGGCGTCGACCTGCGGGTGGCCGGTGAAGACGGCACGCCGGCCGGCCCCGGCGAGGTCGGGGAGATCGAGTTCAAGGGACCGAACGTCTTCTCGGGCTACTGGCGGATGCCGGAGAAGAGCGCCGAAGAGTTCACCGCGGACGGCTACTTCCGTTCCGGCGACCTGGGATGGATCGGCGAGGACGGGTACGTTGCAATCGCGGGCCGCGGCAAGGACCTCGTCATCAGCGGGGGGCTCAACGTCTATCCGAAGGAGATCGAGCGCCTCATCGACAAGCTCGACGGGGTGCTGGAGTCCTCCGTGATCGGGCTGCCCCACGCGGACCTGGGGGAGCAGGTCACCGCGGTGGTCGTGCGCGAGCCGGGCGCGGCCGGGCCGGGCGAGCAGTCGGTGATCGACGCGCTGAAGCACGATCTCGCGGGCTTCAAGATTCCGAAACAGGTGTTCTTCGTGGAGGAGATGCCGCGCAACGCGATGGGCAAGGTGCGGAAGAACGTGCTGAGAGAGCGGTTTGCTCCGCGGGCGGGACCCTCTGCGAGCATGGGCGTCCCGCCCGCGGTGGGCGGCAGGCCTCCCCGCCGTCGTTCATCCGGGTGAGGACCGTCCGCGTTCACCCGGGCACCTCGCACGGATTCGACTCGATCGTGAAGACGATGACGCCCCGGGGATCCCGGGAGAGCCGATCGGCCTCGCCGAACGGGAGCGGTGTTTGGATTCGCCGGCCAACGCTGGCACTCTCTACGGGCATGGATATACAGCTCAAGTTTCGGGACTCAAAATGCCTGAATCAAGCGATGGATTCCCGCTTTCGCGGGAATGACGTCATTTCAGCGAGACGCGTTGCTTTCAGGCTGGCCGTCATTCCCGCGAAAGCGGGAATCCATTTCGGTCGGCGAATCCCGAAACTCGAGATACAGGTTTGGGACGTACAGGCCCGGTCCTTCCGCGAAGCGTGTCGATCGATCGGCGGATTCACCACCGGGCCGCCGTTCATGGAGCCGGAAGCATGAGCCGGGCACCGAAGCACCTCATCGACTGGAAGTTCTGGGACGACGGCGAGATCCGCGAAGTGCTCTCGCTCGCCCGGCGCGTGAAGAGCCGGCGCCGGGAGTTCCAGGGCTGCATGCAGGGCCGCACCCTGGTGATGATCTTCCAGAAGACCTCCACGCGCACCCGGGTGTCGTTCGAAGCCGGCATGACCGAGCTCGGCGGGCACGCGATCAACCTCGACTGGCGCGCGTCGAACTTCACCTTGGGCGACGTCCGCTCGGAGACGCGGTATCTCTCGCGCAACGCCGCCGCCATCATGGCCCGGCTGAAGGACCACGCGGATCTGCTCGACATGGCGGGGGGCGCGACCGTTCCCTTGATCAACGGATGCTGCAACCTCTACCACCCCTGCCAGGCGCTCGCCGACATGCTGACCATCGCCGAGGACCGGGGCGGGGACCCTCGCGGCGCCCGCCTGACCTACGTCGGCACCTACAACAACGTGGTGAACTCGCTGGTGTCGATCTCCGCCGCGTTCGGGGTCGAGCTCACCCTGGTATGCCCCATCCGCGACGATGCGCTCATCGACGAGGAGAGCCGTGACCGGCTTCTCCGTCTCGGCCTGCTCACCGAAACCCTCGACGCCAGGGCGGCGGTCGCGAACGCGGACTACGTGTATACCGACACCTGGCTCGACATGGAGTACTTCAACGACCCCGCCTTCGCGGGGGAGAAGGAGCGGCGTTGCGAGCTGATGATGCCCTACCAGCTCAACGAGGCGCTGCTCGCCGGCAGCAACGCGAAGGTCATGCACGACATGCCGATGCATCTCGGCTACGAGATCACCGCGGATCTGGCCGAGAGCGGGCGCTCCATCATCTACGACCAGGCGGAGCACCGCCTCGACGCCCAGAAGGCGATCCTGCTGAGTCTCGCCTGATGCCTTCGCGCTGCGCGGCGGAGAGGAGGCCCGGGTGAAGCAGTATCTCGATCTGATGCGCCACGTCCGGCGGCACGGGGTGCGCAAGGGCGACCGCACCGGCACCGGCACGTTGAGCGTCTTCGGCTACCAGATGCGCTTCGACCTCGGGGAGGGATTCCCCGTGGCGACCACGAAGTCGATCCACATGCGCTCCGTCATCCACGAGCTGCTGTGGTTCCTGGAGGGCTCGACGAACGTCTCCCGGCTCCACGACGGCGGCGTGACGATCTGGGACGAGTGGGCCGACGAGCAGGGGGAGCTGGGTCCGATCTACGGCGCGCAATGGCGGAGCTGGCCCGCCGCGGGCGGCGGCGCCATCGACCAGATCACGCGGGTGGTCGAGAGCATCCGCCGCGACCCGGACTCGCGGCGCCACGTCGTCTCCGCGTGGAACGTCGCCGAGCTCGACCGCATGGCCCTTCCGCCGTGCCATCTCCTGTTCCAGTTCTACGTCGCCGGCGGGCGGCTCTCCTGCCAGCTCTACCAGCGCAGCGCGGACGTCTTCATCGGGGTGCCGTTCAACATCGCGTCGTACGCACTGCTCACGATGATGGTCGCCCAGGTGACCGGGCTCGAGCCCGGCGAGCTCGTGCACACCCTGGGCGACGCGCATCTGTATCTCAACCACCTCGGGCACGCCGACACCCAGCTTGCGCGCGAGCCGTATCCGCTCCCGCGGATGGAGCTCAACACCGGGGTGGAATCGATCCTGGAGTTCACCTACGACGATTTCACCCTCGTGGGCTATCGGCACCACCCGGGCATCAAGGCGCCGGTCGCGGTGTGAAGAAGGTGCCTGGGAAGAGGCAGGCGGCGAGGACGCTCCTCGCCATCGGCGGGCGATTCACCGGGCGCCGCCCTTGCAGGGGACGCTGAACTCCCGATCGTCTTCGAGGCGCAGCGCGGTGAGCGAACCACCCCATACGCACCCGGTGTCGACGTGGCGGACGTGCAGGCTCCGGGGCAGGGCGTTGCGAAGCTGAAGCGTCGCCCAGTGCCCGAACACGATCCTCGCCCGGTCCGCTCCGCCGTCGCGCAGTGCGAACCAGGGCGTGAGCGAGGGGTCCTGATCGCCGGGCGGCCGGGTCTCGGAGAAGTCCAGGGTCCCGTCCGTGCGGCAGTAGCGCATCCGCGTAAAGGCGTTGGCGATGAAGCGAAGACGCTCGAACCCGGCGAGAGAGTCCCGCCACCTGTCCGGCCCGTTGCCGTACATGCGGTTGAGGAGCCGCGGACGGTCGGTCGCGCGCAACGCCCGTGAGAGTACGTCCGCATGGCCGAACGCCTCCCCGACGGTCCAGGCGGGAGGGATGCCTGCGTGGACCATGACGAACCTCCGCCCGGGGTCGGAGTGCACCAGCGGCCGGCGGCGAAGCCAGTCGATCAGCGCCTCCCCGTCCGCGGCGCCGAGTACGTCCTGGAAGGTGTCCTTGGCGCCCGGCTTGCGGGCGCCGGCGGCGCTCGCGACGAGATGCAGATCGTGGTTGCCGAGCACGACACGCGCCCGGTCGCCGAGATCGGCCACGAAGCGCAGCACGCCGAGGGAGTCGGGGCCACGGTTGACGAGGTCGCCAGCGAGCCAGAGCTCGTCATGCCGGGCATCGAAGCGGCACGTGCGCAGCAGCGATCGCAATTCGGCGTAACAACCCTGCACATCCCCGATGACGTACGTGGGCATTGCCGGCTCGGACGCGGACGCGGCGGATGGTCAGGACGCCGCAGTCCCGGCAAGGGTACGGGTGCCGCCGGACGGACCGGCGCCGCCGATCGAATGCCCCGCCTTCAATGCACGACGTTCGGCACGGACAGGCTGAAGGCGGGGATCGGCGCGTCGAAGCGGTGCCCGTCGTCCGCGACCATCTGGTAGCTGCCGTGCATGCTGCCGACCGGGGTCTCGATGGCAGCGGCGCTCGTGTACTGGAAGCCCTCTCCCGGAGCGAGGTGCGGCTGCTCTCCAACCACACCGTCCCCCCGGACCTCCTGCACCCGTCCGTCGGCATCGGTGATGATCCAGTGGCGGGTCCGGAGCTGCGCGGCGACTGCGCCGATGTTGCGGACGGTGACCGTGTACGCGAATACGTATCGGCCATCCTCGGGGGACGAGTGCTCGACGAGGTAGGCGCTCTTCACGCCGACTTGAATGCGGTAGCGGTTCTCGGGGTTCATGCGTCTCTACCATGAAGTGAGCGGTGGCTCCGCCACGCTTCGACTGCGTCCCACGGGCTTCGACCGTGTCCCACGGGTCGCCTGTCCACCCCCTGCCTTCCCCGCCTGCCGGCGCAGGAAGGAGCCGGAACGGACGGAGCCGGGACGGGCGGAGCCCGGGAAGCCGGAGCCCCTCGCTTCGTGCCGTGCCTGTTTTGCGAATCGTCCAAAATTATCCACCATTTCAACCGCCCTGAGATCGGCGGCTTCGATCCGGCAGCAGCTCCCGCCGGCACTCCGGCGCCTGACGACACGACGCGCCATCGCGCCGGCTCCGCTGCCCGGCGCGTCCGATCGGGGCGGGCCTCCGGTTGTCCACGTTCCGGGCAGGAACCACCGTCGATCCGGCCGGTGGCGGACGGCCGCCGGAAAGGCGGCAGCGGCGCCGGTGCGGTATCGGCCGGCGGCCACTCGATCCTTCACCTCGTGCCTCGATCGAGGGTCCGCAAGCCGATCGCCTCCGCCACGTGCTCGTCGGCGATGCGATCCGACTGCGCGAGGTCCGCGATGGTGCGGGCCACCCTGAGCACACGGTCGCGCGCGCGGGCGGAGAAATGCAGCTTTTCCATCGCGCGCGCGAGAAGCCGGCGACCACCCGCCGCAAGCGCGCAGTGCGTCCGAAGCTCGCCCACCGAGAGCCGCTGGTTCGGCTTCTGCGTCCGGGCGATCTGCGCCGCGCGCGCCGTCACCACCCGCTCGCGCACCGCGGCCGACGATTCGGCGGGACCGGAATCGTCGTCGCCGCGCACACGGGGCACCTCCACGTGCAGGTCGATGCGATCGAGCAGCGGCCCGGAGATCCGGGCGCGATAACGGGCGACCTGCTCCGGGGCGCAGCGGCAGGTGCCGGCCGGGTCCCCGAGGGTTCCGCACGAGCACGGGTTCATCGCCGCGACGAGCTGGAATCGGGCGGGGAACCTCGCCTGCCGGCTCGCGCGCGAGATCGTGACGTGTCCCGATTCGAGCGGCTCGCGCAGGGCTTCGAGCACGACCCGGGAGAACTCCGGGAGCTCGTCGAGGAACAGGACGCCGTGGTGGGCGAGGGAGATCTCTCCGGGGCTCGGCACCGCTCCGCCACCGACGATCGCGGCCGCGGACGCCGAATGGTGAGGGGCGCGAAACGGCCTCACCCCCCAGTGCGTGGGGTCGAAGCCGAGCGTACCCACCGACCGCACCGTCGCCGACTCCAGAGCCTCCCCCTCGGTCATCGGCGGGAGGATCCCGGGCAGGCGCGTCGCGAGCATGGTCTTCCCGGTGCCGGGCGGCCCCAGCATCAACAGGTTGTGGCTGCCGGCGGCGGCGAGTTCCAGCGCGCGCCGCGCCGCGTACTGGCGCCGGACGTCGCATAGATCTTCGCTCGCGGGGGCGCCGGCCTGCCGGGCGACGTCCACCGGCGCCGGCGAGGCTTCACCGAGGAGCTGCGTCTGCACCTCCCCGAGATGGCGCGCGGGAAACAGGCGCGCGCCGGCCGCGAGCGCCGCCTCGGGGGCGTCGCCGGACGGAAGCACGAGGATGTGTCCTGCGTCGCGGGCGTGCAGCGCCGCGGGGAGCGAGCCGCCGGTACGGCGTAGTGCGCCGTCGAGCGCAAGCTCGCCGATGAGCTCGTGCTCGTGGAGGCGGTCCTGGCAGAGCTGGCCGGTCGCGGCGAGTATGCCGATGGCGATCGGAAGGTCGTAGCGGCTGCCGTCCTTGGGAAGGTCGGCGGGCGCGAGATTGACGGTGATGCGGCGCTTCGGGAACTCGAACCGGGAATTGATGATCGCGCTACGCACGCGGTCCTTGCTCTCGCGCACGGTGGCTTCGGGCAGACCGACGATCGCGAACTTCGGCAGCCCGCCGGTGATGTGGACCTCCACCTGTACCGGAGGCGCCTCGATACCGAGGCTCGCGCGGCTCATGACGGTCGCGAGCGACATCGCACGTATCCGATTCACGGACGAAGCGCGAGCATGCGCGATCGGAGGCGTATGGCGAGAGGGGTGCGGAGCCCGTTCCGTGTCGGCGACGGGCGCGTCGTACATGCGGCGCGGGGCGCACGTCGGTCGCTCCGGTCGAGACGGGGAGGCCGGCGTGCCGGGGATACGGACGGGGGTGGAGGGGAAGCGGAGCCGGATCCTGAACCGCCCCGGGGATCATGGCCGTCCGACTCGAGCCGGCCACTCCGCGGGATCCCCGGGGCGGTTCGGCCCTCATCCGACCGGCGCGCTTGCCGTGCGGGCGCCGGCCGCGTGGGCGTCCTGGTGAGGTGGGCCCGCTATTGCGAGCTGCGGCCCGGCTCGTCGAGTCGTTCCTCCAGTTGCCGGATCCGGTGTTCCAGGGCCTCCAGCTTCTCGCGGGTGCGGGCGAGCACTGCGCTCTGTACGTCGAACTCCTCTCGCTCTACAAGGTCCATCCGGGCGATTCCGGCCGCGATGACCGCCCGGATGTTCCGGGTCACGTCCTCCCGGACCTCGTCGAGCCCGGGCGGCAGGCTCGCCTGGATACGCCGGGCCAGGTCGTCGAATCTTCGCGGGTCGACCATCTCCGTCTCCTCCTCGATCGCATCGGCAGCGCCGGCCGCCCAAGGCTACTCTTCATCCACCGTATTCGCCGCATCGTCCACGAGATGCGCCGCCGCCGGCCGGATCGGCTCCTGCCTCCGGGAGGCGGCTTCCCGTCCTCCTTGCCCCGTGGCGGGCGCGACGGCCGGTTTCGGCCTTCGCGGCGAAGCGGGAGCCGCTCCCGCCGGGGGTGCGGCGAGGCTGCCCGGAAGGCGGGCCGCAGCCTACCATCCCGGACCGTCGATGGTGCATCATTCCCGTCTCCGAATCCCACCACCGCCGCCTGCCATGCCGGATCGCTACGCCGTGATGGGCCACCCCGTCGCCCACAGCAAGTCACCCTTCATCCACCGGCGGTTCGCGGCCGATACCGGCGAGCCGGTCGTCTACGATGCGCTTCCGGTCGAGCCCGGCGGCTTCCGGGACGCAGTGGAGCGTTTCCGGGCGGAAGGCGGGCGCGGGCTCAACGTCACGATTCCGTTCAAGGAAGAGGCGTTCGCGCTGTCGGGCCGGCGCTCCCGCCGTGCGGAGCGCGCGGGAGCCGTCAACACCCTGTGGTTCGACGGTACGACGGTATGCGGCGACAATACCGACGGCATCGGACTGGTGCGGGATCTGACCCTCAATCTCGCGATCCGCGTCGAAGGGCGGTCGGTGCTGCTGCTCGGCGCCGGCGGCGCGGCGCGGGGGGTGATCGGGCCATTGCTCGACGAGCGGCCCCGGCGGCTTGCCGTCGCCAACCGGACCCCGCCGCGGGCCGTCGAGCTCGCTCGGCGGTTCGAAGGACAGGGACCGGTGGGCGCGGTGGCGCTCGATGCGTTGCCGGCCGGTGGGTTCGATCTCGTGGTCAACGCCACCGCCGCGAGCCTCGCCGGAGATCTGCCGCCCCTGCCGCCAGGTACGCTGCATACCGGCGGCGTCGCCTACGACACCGCCTACGCGGCGCAGCCGACGCCGTTCGTCGCCTGGGGCTCGAAGGAAGGCGCGGTGACCGCCGCCGACGGCCTGGGAATGCTCGTGGAGCAGGCGGCGGAATCGTTCCGGCTCTGGCGCGGGCGGGCGCCGCGGACCGATCCCGTGATCGAGGCACTGCGGAAACATCTTGCGGATTGACGGCGCCTTGCCCGCGGCCCTTCAGGAGCTGCCGAGGATTGAATCTCGACCTCTTGATCCGGGTCAATCCCCCCCGGCTCGTCCCGACTCTGCACATCGTGCGTGACGACCATGTGACGGAGCCGTCCGCGGCCGAACGGAGAGCGCTTTCCCGCTTGTATTTCAATGTAACCCTCTATAATTAAAGGATATTATTGATGAAGGCGATTTTTTCGCCAATCTGTTTCAGAGTGCTTGATTGCCGGGGGAAACGAGGCGAAACCGAGACTTGTCCACAGAGTTTTCCACAGATCCTCGGGAAAACGGTCTCCACGAATCCTGTGACGGGCACCGCGTCGTACCTCCGCCTGCCGGCCCTTCCGCCGGCGGGCGCTCCCGCCGACGTGAGGGCTGGAAGCCGCCGGTGGTTCGGCGCACGGCAGGTCGAACGGTGCGTCTCACCCTCCATGCAGACTCGCGCGGGCAAGGGCGGCGAACTCGTCCACCGTCAACACCTCCGGCCGCGCCCCGGGGTCGAGACCCGCGGCGTCGATCGCCGGCTCGCCGCAGAGGCCGCGGAGCGCGTTGCGCAGCGTCTTGCGCCTTCTCGAGAAGCACGACCTGACGATGGCCTCGAATCGATTCCGTACCGCAGGGTCGAGCGTCGCGCGCGGGCCGGGCCGGAGCCGCACCACCGCGGATTCGACACGAGGCGCGGGAGAGAACGCGCCGGGGCCGACCTTCAGTATCCGCTCCACCTCGCAATCGAGCTGCACCATGACGCTGAGCCGCCCGTAGGCCCGGGCGCCAGGCGGCGACACCATGCGATCGACCACTTCCCTTTGCAGCATCAGGTGCATGTCCCGGATGCGCGGCAGCGCCGCGAGGAGCCGGAACACCAGCGGTGTCGAGATGTTGTAGGGGAGGTTGCCGGTCACGCGCAGCCGCCGCGGCGGCGGGGCGATGCGCGAGAGATCGAGCTCCAGCGCATCCGCCTCGTGGATGATCAGGTTCGGATGATGCGGCATTCGCTCGCGGAGCGCGGCGGCGAGGTCGCGATCGATTTCGACGGCGTGCAGCTCGCAACCCGATGCGAGCAGAGGGAAGGTGAGCGCACCGCGCCCGGGCCCGATCTCCAGGATCGGCTCCCCGGGCCGCGGTGCGATGGCGTCGACGATGCGCCGCACCACCGAGTGGTCGTGGAGGAAATGCTGCCCGAACCGTTTGCGTACATGCGCCCGGTGAGCCGGCGGGACGCGCCGGCCGGGGGTGGCGCCGCTCATGCTCCACTCATGGGCCGCCTGCCCATGGGCTCGGAGCCGTGCGCGGATGTCTCGTCACCGGACGCCCGCGCGAGCTCGCAGGCGAGGGCCAGGGCGGATTCGAGGCTCTCATGCTCCGCCCGGCCCGTGCCCGCGAGATCGAGGGCGGTTCCGTGATCGACCGAGGTCCGCACGAAGCTGAGCCCGAGGGTGACGTTCACGGCCTGTCCGAAGCCGGCGTGCTTGAGCACCGGGAGGCCCTGGTCGTGGTACATCGCGACCACTGCGTCGGCGCCGGCGAGCCGTTCCCGGGTGAACGCGGTATCCGCCGGAATCGGGCCGTGGACGTCGATCCCCTCTGCGCGCAGGGCCTCCACCGCCGGTGCGATCGACTCGATCTCCTCGTGGCCCAGGTATCCCCCCTCCCCCGCGTGCGGGTTCAGTCCGCAGACCATGATGCGGGAGGCAGGGATCGCGAACCGGGTGCGCAAGTCGTGCGCGACGATGCGGACAAGGTCGACCAGCATCGCGCAGCCGATGGCGTCGGGCACCGCCCGCAGCGGGAGATGGGTGGTGGCGAGGGCCACCTTGAGCCCGGGGGCGCACAGCATCATGACCGGCCGTGCGCCACCGTCCAGCTCGGCGAGGAGCTCGGTGTGGCCGGTGAACGCGATCCCCGCATCGTTGATGACGCCCTTGTGCACCGGCGCGGTCACCAGTGCGCCGGCCGTTCCCTCGCGGCAGGCGTCGACCGCCGCGCGGATGCATTCGACCACGTAGGGGCTGTTCGCCGGGTCCGGCCGTCCGGGGACGACGGGGCGGGGCGCGGCGATCGGAACCACGGGCAGCTCGCCCGGCGGGATCGCGTGGGGGAGGGGGAGCGGCGGATCGACGGGGCGGATCCGGATCTCGATCCCGAGCCGCTCGGCTCGCTGGCGAAGCACCTCCGGATCCGCGAAGGCGACGAAAGGCACGCGGCCCGACGATGCCGCGGCCAGGGTGACGTCGGGACCGATCCCGGCCGGCTCTCCCGGAGTCAGAGCGGCGGCGCGTCCGGTCATTCGTCGAGCCGGTATTCCACGTACGCCTCGTCGCGCACCTGGCGGACCCACGCTTCCAGGTTCTCTTCGACCTTCCTGGCCCGCAACACCCGCACCGCCTCGGCCCTTCGGGATGCCTCGGTGTCGTCGCGCTGGCGCCGTTCGAGCACCTGGACGACGTGCCATCCGTACTGCGACCTGAACGGCTCGCTGAGCCCGCCCGGCTCCAGCGAATCCATCGCACGCTCGAACACCGGAACCGTATTGCCGGGGTCGATCCAGCCGAGCTCGCCGCCCTTGGGAGCGGAGCCCGTATCGTCGGAATGGATGCGGGCAAGCTCCCCGAAGCCCTCCCCGTTGAGGATGCGTTCGCGCAACGCCGACAACTGCCGCCGTGCCGCCGTGTCGTCGGTGAGCTCGTCGAGCGCGACCAGAATGTGCCGGGCGCGGGTCTGCCGGACGATCTGCCGCTCGCCGCCCTGCTTGTCGAGGAGCTTCACGAGATGGAAGCCGCTCGGGCTGCGGATGGGCCCGGCAAGCCCCCCGACCTCGATTCGGGGGACGGCCTCGCCGAACATCGTCGGCAGCTCGGACGCCTGCCGCCAGCCGAGGTCGCCGCCTTCGAGCGCCCGTTGTCCGTCGGAGTGGGTCACCGCCATGGCCGCGAAGTCCGCCCCGGCCCGGATCTCGTCCAGCACCCGCTCGGCGCGCGCACGGGCCTCGGCGATCTCCTCGGACGATGCTCCGTCGGGAACCGCGATCAGGATGTGCCCGATCCGGTACCGGCTTCGGCCCGCTTCCGCTCCCCGTCCCTCCACCGTCGACAGATAGCGGTCGACGTCGCGCTGCGTGATGCGTATCTGGTTTTCGACCCGGCGTTTGCGTATCTCCGACATCATGATCTCTTCCCGGACCTCTTCGCGAAATTCGGCGAAGTCGTAGCCGTCCCGCTCCAGGAAGTCGCGGAACTCCCGTAAAGTGAAGCCGTTTTGCTCCGCGATCCGCAGCAGCGTCCGGTTGAGCCGCTCGTCACCGACGCGTATGCCGGCATCGCGCGCCAGCCGTAGCTGGATCCGATGGAGGATCAGCCGTTCGAGGACCTGCCTGCGCAGCCCCTCCGGCGGCGGAAGCGTGGTGCCGGATCGGCGCAGCTCGTCGCGGGTCCTCCCGAGCCGGGCCTCGAGCTCGCTCCAGGTGATGATGTCGTCGTCGACGATCGCGACGATACGGTCGAGCTCGACGCTCGGCGCAGTCTGGGCCGGTACGTGCACGACGGACGTCCCGCCGATCAGGCATGCGGCCAGACGTGACAGCCACCATCGTCCGGGGGAGGCAGGGAGAGGCATCAGAACTCGTTCTCGTATCCGGGAATGCTGCGCGACAGGAGCGCCTCGGTCCCGCGACCCACGCCCGTCAGGCCCTTGAGCTCGATCTGGAGAAAGACGCCGTTGGAGTACTCGTCCGCGCTGTCGCTCCTGCCGCTGAGGAAGCGGCGGGCCACGACCCGGAATCCCCAGCAGCAGCTCTCGTACTCCAGCCCGCCGAACGCTTCCAGGGTCCGGTGCTCGTCCTCGTCGAGCGCGAGACTCCACCGCCCCACGGTGCGCAGGTTCATGCCGAGGGGCCAGGCGAAGGACAGGTCGGCCTGCTCGATGGTCTCCGCCGGATCGACGTGGCGGACGAGCCGGTACCCGGCGTTGACCACGGTGCGCCGATCCGGCTGGTACCGGACGTTCCAGGCGCTCTTGCCGGTCCGGTCGGCGCCGGTATCGTACTGAAGTCCGGCACGCAGGCGCCAATGCCGCCCGGGCCGCGCCTCAATCTCCGCGACCATGTCGGACGAGTGCGCGGTCTCCGTTTCACCACCCCCGAGGGTCACCCTGCGGTCGCGGAAATAACGGATCTGCCCGATACTGACACGGGTAAGCTCGTTGCCGCGTTCGTCGAGCAGGCGCGAGGTGAGCGCAAGCGCCAGCTGGTCGGCATCCCCGAGCTTGTCCACGCCCGTGAACCGGTTCTCCCGGAAGAGCTGCGCGAAGCTGAAGCTGGGCCGGCCGGTGTCGAAGTTCGGCAGGTCGTCCTGGTGGTCGAACGGCACGCGCAGGTAGTAGAGCCGCGGCTCGATGGTGTGGATCAGCGACTTGCCGGAGAGGGCGACGGGACGTTCGAGGAGCAGGCCGCTGTCGAGGCTGAAGGTTGGAACCACCCTCGCAGGGTCGTCGTTCCGGGACGCCTCGGCCGCGGTCCGGTTCAGATCGTACCCGGTGAAGCGCAACCCCGCCTTCGGCACCACGAAGGTCCCGGCGGTGCGCACCGGCCAAGTGAGCGAGGACTGTACGTCCACCCGCGTTCCGGTCGTGCGCGACCGGTGGTCGAAGTAGGTGATCTCCGCCGTTGCGTCGGCGTTCGGCGCGCGGTTCTTTTCCGGAAGATTCGTCCCGAGGAAGATTCGGGGGATCTGCGCGTAGGGCCGGATGGAGTCCCGGTCCAGGGTCTGGAAGTCCAGGAACCGCAAGGAGGCGCCCCATCCGTCGCCCCCGTAGCGGGCATCGAACCGGTGGGGAAGATGCGAGCGGCTGCTCTGGGCGAGGCTCGGCCCGAGATCGTGGAAATAATCCGGATCCGAGACCCATTCGAAGCGGGCGTCCGTCGACCACCGGTTCGACCACCGGTGCCGGTGGGACAGGTCGAACGCCGTGCGATCGTCGTCGTCGTACTTCGCGTCGAAGGGCAGGTACTGCGCAGCGAGCCGGGCGGTCCCGTAGTCTCGCGAGAGAAAGCGGAGCTCTCCCTGCGCCTGTACGCCCCGGTCGCTCATCGTCCGTGCGGTGAGCGTCGCGTCGTAGTCGGGCGCGAGGTTGAAGTAGTAGGAGGTCGTGGCATCGAATCCGGTGGACTCGCTCGCGCCCACGGTCGGGGTGAGGAATCCGGACTTGCGCCGATCACTCAACGGAAAGCTCATCCACGGCAGGTAGAGCAGCCGCTGGCCCTGGAGCTCCAACCAGATGTCCGATGCGGTGCCGGTGTCCTCCACGCGATCGAGCTCCAGGCGGCTCGCGACGATGCGCCAGTCGGCGTCACCGGGATCGCACGTGGTGTAGGTCACGTCGTGCGCAGTGATCCGTTCGCGACCGGAGATCCTGACCTCGGCCGCCTCGCCGTGGCCATGCCGGTCTTCCAGCACGAATTTCGTCGCCGGCGCGACGACGGTGACGTTCTCCCTGGTCTCCGAGCGGGCGTGGTCGCCGGAGACGAAGACGCCTTCATCCCAGAACCTGACGTTGCCCCGGACTTCGATGGCCTCCTCGGACGAGTCGTAGACGATCTCGTCGCTCCGGAGCTGCCGCGGGCCCTGTTCGACGATGGCGTTGCCGGTGAGTGTGGAGACGCCCTCCTCGACCAGATCGGCTTCATCGGCGGACAGGTGAAGCGTCACCAGGTCGGCGCCGGACTCCGCCGCCTCCCTCGGCGGCCGTTGCGGCGCCAGGAGGCCCGGTCCGCACTGCGACCATTCGTCGTCCGCGTCGACCGCTCCCGCCAGCAGGACCGGGGCGGCGAACGCGATCAGGAAACGTCGGGTCAATGGCCTCATCTCGTCATGGACGTCGCGCCCGGAATCCGGTGCCCCTCGAAGATCGCACGGATGCGCGCGGGCTTGCAACGCGATCGTCCCGCGATCGAACCATGCTTTGCTCGCCGCGAAGGCTGAATCGGACCGTCGGGGCCACCCCGGCGGTGACGATGGGAGGCGTTTCACGGGCGGGGGGAGCCGGAGCTCGACGGACGGCGGTGCATCTCGCGGTCGAGGGAGCAGGGACGGACGGGCCTTGCCTCGGGGCGGACGGTGCGCCGGGGACGCTCAGCGCGACGCCCCGAGCGCCCGCGCCCGGGCGATGCGCCGATCACGCCTCGCCGCGTCGTCGCCGGGGTTCGCGAGCCAGTCGGAGATCGTATGCTCGACCAGGGTCGCGAGCGCCGTGACGTGCGCCGCGCCCGCGTTGAGGGCCGGAATGTAGTGAAGCCGCCCCCCGCCCGCCGCGATGAAGGATTCGCGCCCGCGGATCCCGATCTCCTCCAGCGTCTCGAGACAGTCGGCGGAGAAGCCGGGACAGACGACGTCGACCCGTTCCAGACCTTCGCGCCCCCACTCGACCAGCATCTCGTCGGTATACGGGCGCAGCCACTCCTCGCGTCCGACCCGCGACTGGAACGCGACGCACCAGCTTTCGGGATCGAGACCCAGCTTCTCGGCCACGAGCCGCGCCGTCTTGCGGCATTCGCAGTGGTAGGGATCGCCTGCGTCCAGATAGCGTCGGGGCAGGCCGTGGAACGAGAACAGCAGACGATCCGGGCGGCCTCCCCCGGACCAGGCGGCTTCAATGGACTCGACGAGTGCGGCGACGTAGCCGGGGTCGTCGTGGTAGTGGTCGACGAAACGCAACGCCGGCACGCGCCGCCACCCCGAGAGTGCCTTGGCCACCGCATCGAACGTGGAGCCGCCGGTCGCACCCGAATACTGGGGGTAGAGCGGCAGAACCGCGATGCGCACCGCTCCCGCTTCGCGTAGCGCGTCCAGCGCCTCGGAGATCGAAGGTGTGCCGTAGCGCATGCCGAGCGCCACCGTCATCCGGGCCGGCCGCTCCCCGGCCGGACGTGCCGCCGGCCCGTCGGCCCAGTGGGCCCGCAGCGCATCGGCGACGGCCCGCGAGTTCACCAGCAACGGTGCGCCTTCCGGCGACCAGATGCTCGCGTACGCGCGGGCCGAGCGCCGCGGCCGGATCCGCAGCACCACGCCGTGCAGGATTGGCAGCCACAGCCATCGCGGAAGCTCGATGATCCGCGGGTCGGCGAGGAACTCGGCAAGATACCGCCGGACCGCGGAAGGGGTGGGGGCCTCCGGCGTGCCGAGGTTGGTCACCAGGACCCCGATACACTCGCTTGTGGCGTGATCGTGCGGGGTGTTCGCGGAGAACTTCACCATGGATCTTCCCATCCGCGATCCTCACCCGCACAGGGCTGCGGATGCAGGCCGGGCAGAGCCGGCCGATTCGAGATTCGGCTTCCCCGCTCGTGCTCGGAGCGCCGTCGTCGTGCGATCGACCCACGGCCCCGGAGCGCCCATCCGCCGGATTGGGCGGCTGCTGGTCCGGCGATTCCATGCGAGTGGTTCTGTTGCGTCCGCGCGGCGCCTTTCGGTAAGGTTCGCCTCCCTCGGGCTACGTAGCTCAGCCGGTGAGAGCGCACGACTCATAATCGTGAGGTCGGTGGTTCGATCCCACCCGTAGCCACCACCCGCCTGCGTCATCGGCGAGACGGCAGCCGCCGCGGTCCGCCGGGCACACCGGCGGACCGCGGCGCAGGCTCGAGGCGCAGAAGGCGCCTTGGCGTTCCGGCGCCGGCCGTTACCGGTGCCAGTCGGCTACGTTCCAGAGCCCCGAATCCCAGGGATTCTGCCGCACCCCCTTGAGGGTGTTGGCGTACGCGATCACCGAGCCGCGCCAGATGAGCGGGATCATGTAGTGGTTCTGCACGATGATGTCGTTCATCCGCTTGGCCAGCGCGGCCCGCTCCTCCAGGACCGCGGTCTGCGACATCTGCGCGACCAGCTCGTCGTATTCCGCCACGCACTGGCGCTGGATGTTGTTGCCGAGCCACTGGTTGTCCGGGCCGGGGATCTCCGAGCAGGCCCAGTTGGCCATGTAGGACTCGGGGTCCGTGCCGTCGAAGTTGTTGGTGTACATCTGGATGTCGGCGTAGAACTTGTTGTAGGTGTCCGGGCTCGCCGGATCGCCGCCGAAGAACACCGCCGCGTCGATGTTGCGCAGCTCCGTCTCCACCCCGACCTGCTCCCACATCTGCTTGACCAGCGCCTGCGTCCCCTGGCGCACCGAGTTGGTCGAGGTCTGGTAGAGGATCGAGAGGCGCACCCCGTCCTTCGCCCGCACCCCGTCGCCGCCGCGCATCCAGCCGGCCTCGTCGAGGATGCGGTTCGCCTCCTCCACGTTCTGCGTGAGGCATTCGTCGTTGGCGGTCGAGACGTACACCGCGGGCGCGGGCAGGATGTTGCAGGTGGGCTGGCCGGCCACCCCGTAGCCCGCGTCGACCAGGATCTGGCGGTCGATGGCGAGCGAGAGGGCGCGGCGCACGGCCGGATCCGAGAGGAAGGGATGCGGATTGGCGCCGTCGAGATGGAGCGAACGCTTGTCCGGCCCGAGGCTCGGGTCGTCGTTGGTCTGGTTGACGATCAGGCGCTCCACCCAGGTGCCGAAGGCGGTGCTGGCCTTGCCCTTGCCGGCGGCGGCCATCTGCGCGAGCACCTCCGGCTCCACCTGGAGGTTCCAGGCGTAGTCGAACTCGCCGGTCTCCAGCACCGCGCGCGCCGCGGAGGCCGCGTCCCCGCCGCCCTTGAAGGTGGCGGTCGCAAACGCGGGCTTGTCCGCCTCGCGGTAGCGCTCGTTGGCGGAGAAGGTGATCACGTCGTTGGCCCGGAACTCGTCGACCTTGAAGGGGCCGGTGCCGATGGGGCCGAAGTTCTGCTCGGTGCACTCCTGGGCCCGGGCGCCCATGCAGTCCTGGAACTGGGCCTTCTGGATGATGGGCGAGGTCGAGCCGACGAAGGGGCCGTAGGGGAAGGGCTTGGCGACCCCGAAGCCGATCCGCACGGTGTGGTCGTCGAGAGCCTCGAACCCGGTCACGTCCGTGAAGTAGGAGGCGGCGTTGCAGCCGGCGTCCGGGTGCAGGCAGTACTCGCCGGAGAACACCACGTCGTGGGCGGTGAGCGGGGTGCCGTCGGACCACTGGACGTCCTTCCTGATCCGGTAGGTGATGGAGCGCAGGTCGGAGGCCACGCCCCCGTTCGCGACCGTGGGGATCTCCTCGACGAGCACCGGCACCATGTTGCCGTTCTCGTCGTAGTGGACGAGCGGCTCCAGCACCATCGAGCCCGCCTCGATGTCCTTGGTGCCGCCGGAGAGGTAGGGATTGACGGTCGAGGCCGCCTGCCAGTAGAGGATGTTGAGATGCCCGGCGCTGCCGCGCTGGGCGTTCGCGGTGGCCGGCAACGCTGCCGTGGTCACCGCGCAGGCGACCCAGGCCGCCGTGGTGATCAAACCGTTCTTCTTGCGCATGGTCGTAGCTCCTCGATGGAGGGACAGGTCGATTCGACAGGGGGACGGAAGCGTCCCCCCACCGAAGATGTATCCTACCCTACCCGCTCCGGGAAGCGCTCATGCGGGCGAGGTCTCGGACGGCGGATCGATGTCCGGGCGGGGGTGGGATTGCGGGAGCACGTCCCCTGGCCGTCGTCATCGCTCCACCCGCCCCGCCGGCGCCGCCTTCCAGAAGTAGCGGCGAAAGCCGCGCCTGGGATCGTAGTCCTTGACCCGGAACACCATCCGCATCGGCTCGCCGACCCCGAGCTCGGCATCCGGGTCGACGTCCGTGAAGTCGATCATCGCCCGGCCGCCTTCCTCGAACTGCACCATGCCGTAGTACGCGGGCGGCGCCACCGAATACGTCAGGCGGTCGGCCGTGTATGAGCGCATCGTCGCCCGCGTCTCCGAGAACGGATGCTCCTCCTGCGTGTCGGCGGCATGGCAGTTCGGATTGACGCAGACGTTCGACTTCGGAAACTGGCGGGTGCCGCATTTCGAGCACTTTCCGCCGATGAGCCCCAGCACCATCTTCCGGTTCCGGTAGAGCGTGGTCAGGCCGGTCTGCCGGTCGGTCTCCGAGCGCAGGCCGTGCTCCAGGGTGACGAGGCCGTTGACGCCGAGGTAGCGGTGGTAGTCGGAGTCCGCGCGCCGGTGCTTCAGAAAGCCCGAGATCCCCCGCTCGGGCTTCGCGGCCGCAAGGGCCTCGGCAGCCTCGAACACGAGCGCGTCGCATCCCTGCCCGAATCCGATGACGAGGATCTTCTCGCCCGGCGTCGCGGTCTCGAGCACGTGCGCGAGCATCACGAGCGGATGGGCCGCCCCCGCTTCGCCGCACGTGCCCTGGAGGTTGTCCCGCACGCTGTGTTCGGCCAGGCCGATCTTCTTCGCCACGCTCGCGCCGGCGCGGCGCATGGGGGAAGGGAAGCAGAAGTGATCGACGTCGCCGGGGTCGAGACGGGCCGCGGACAGCGCGCGGCCGACCGCCTCGGGGACGATCTTCATGAACCCCTCGTCGCGGACCCAGCGCTCCTCCCAGACGTAATCGAAGGGCTCGTCCTGCCCGCGGTAGTGATCGACGAAATCCGTGGAGCACGTGGCGTGCCCGAGCAGCTTCGCGACACCGGCGCCTTCGCCGAGGAGCAACGCGGCGGCCGCGTCGCCGGTGGTGAGCTCCAGTGGGCTCGCGGCCTTCGTCCGACGCTTCTCGGCGCTCGTCACGAGCACCGGTCCGCCGCCCCCCCGGACCATCCGGCACGCGGCGATCAGCGCAGAGGTCCCGGCCCGCTGCGAGCCTGCAACGTCCAACGTTCCCACCGCGCCGGCGAGGTGCAGGGCCTCGGCGACGACCCCCGCGTTCTGCCGATCCTGAAACGGCAGGGTGGTGGAGGCGAGCAGGATCTGCGAGATCCCGTCCCGTCCACGATGCGCGAGACAGTCGCGCGCGGCCTCGACCGCCATCGTGATCGAATCCTCGTCCCAGCCCGCGATGGCGCGCTCGCCACGCCCGAGCCCCATGAGGGCGGGATTGAACCAGGCGTTGGCCTCGGCGATCACCCGGCGTTGCAGGCGCAGTCGCGGGACGTAGCCGCCGAATGCCTGGATGCCGGTGCTCACCCGCTCATACCGGGTCCCAACCGAAGACGTCGGCGCTGCGGTCGAGCGGGTAGAAGTGGGACCGGAGCGCCGGGAACGCATGCTCGATGACCGACTCCGGGGTCCAGCCTCCGCCCTCGTGCAGCCCTCGCAGCGGGCGCGACTGGCTCATCAGGAAGATCTCGTTGTTGCGGACCGCGAAGATCTGCCCGGTCACGTGCGCCGCGCGGTCGGAGGCGAGCGCCACCGCCACGGCGGCGACCTTGTCGGGGGTCATCCGCTTGAGCTTCTCGACCCGGGCGCGTTGCGCCTCGTCGCCCACCGGGATGGTGCCGATCATCCGGCTCCACGCGAACGGGGAGATGCAGTTCGAGCGCACGTGGAACCGCGCCATGTCGAGCGCCAGGGACTTCGAGAGCCCCACGATGCCCAGCTTGGCAGCGGCGTAGTTGGCCTGTCCGAGGTTGCCGACGAGCCCCGAGGTCGAGGTCATGTGCACGAAGCAGCCGGACTCCTGCGCCCGGAAACGGGGTGCGGCGGCCCGCGAGGTGTTGAAGCTCCCCTTGAGGTGCACGTCGATGACCGCGTCCCAGTCTTCCTCGGTCATCTTGTGGAAGATCGCGTCACGCAGGATCCCGGCGTTGTTCACGACGACGTCGATCCGCCCGAAGCAGTCGAGCGCCTGCTCGACCATCCCGCGCGCGGCGGCGAAGTCCGCCACGCTGTCGAAGTTCGCCTCCGCCTCGCCGCCCGCGTCGCGGATCGTGCCGACCGTCTCCAGCGCGGGGCTCCGGTCCGCTCCTTCACCCGATGCGGCGCCGCCCGGATCGTTGACGACCACCTTCGCGCCGTGCGTCCCGAGCATCCTGGCGATCTCGGCGCCGATCCCGCGCCCGGCGCCCGTGACGAGCGCGACCTTGCCTTCGACCAGTCGGATCACAGGGAGCTCTTCCTTGTTCGCCGGCACTTGCCTACTCAAGTTTCGGGACTCAAAATACCTTGAATCAGGCGATGGATTCCCGCTTTCGCGGGAATGACGTCATTTCAGCGAGACACGTTACATTTACGCTGGCCGTGGCCGTCTGGCCGTCATTCCCGCGAAAGCGGGAATCCATTTCGGTCAGCGAATCCCGAAAATCGAGTTGCTTACCCGCCGGATCGCCCGCCGACCCACACATCCGGCATCAGGCGGAGAATGCACCGGCAGACGCCCCTCCGGCCGCCATCGCCAACGAAGGTGGGCAGCGGCAGTTGCCCCTTCTCAAGCGCAGCACGCCCCGGTGACGGGTTCGGACGCCGCATCGCGTGGACGGCTGCGGACGATGGTGTTGTGGATCTGCTCGGCATCGCCCGTTTTGACGTACCACTCCCAGCGCGCGCCGTCGGGGTCGACGACCCAGGTCTCCGCCTTCTCGGCAAAGCAGCAGATGGTCTCGTCGAAGCCGGTGGTCTCGAGTCCGGCCCCGCTCAGGCGCCGCTCGGCGGACACGACCTCCTCGGCCGTTTCCACCTCGACCCCGAGATGATTGATCGTCGCCCCCTCCGGGCCCTCGAAGAGCACCAGCTTCAAGGGCGGATCGGCGATCGCGAAGTTCGCATATCCGGGCTTCGTCTTCGCCGGGGCGGTGTCGAACAGCCTGGAGTAGAACTCCACGGCCTTGTCCAGATCGGTCACGTTGATTGCAAGCTGTAGTCGGGACATTCCATTCTCTCCTCGATCGCGGTATGCGGCAGGGCTCCGGCCATGTGGCCTTATCGCCGATCTTCCCTCGATGATGCAACGACCCTGGGATACGACGATCCTGGCCGGGTTCCGGGCGTCACCCGGACGCTCGCCGATCCGGCCAACCCGGCAAAGGCGACGGCCGCCCACATGGTGACGTGGTCCCATGAGTTGGGCAGGGATCGCGATTTTGCAAGCGTCTTCCGTCCTCGACGGCCATTCCCGCCAACGCTCCGGACACGGTCGGGTAGCCGGGATTTCGCGGCCTTTTCTACCGTCCGGGCGTCTGGTTGCGGCGATCCGATGGATGTATCCGGGCCTGGCGGGAGTTGCCGAGCACATGCGGTTTTCCATTCCGCTCGATCCGGGCCAAAGGTACCATCGCCTCCCCTTCGTCTCTCGTCTCCTGGGCGGTCCCATCGCCATATCCGAAACGAACGGGACGCCGCCACCGAAGACAGCCCCGTGAGATGAGATGTTCGCCAGTGTGATGTCCGCTCCGCTTGCGTGTAGGACGCCGCCACCGAGGACCGCCTCGTGAGATATGCCTGGTACGAATCCCCCATCGGACGGCTCCTCGTCGCCAGGGACGACGTCGCCGTCCGCCACGTCACCCTCCCGGACCGCGACCCATCCCGCCCCGACTCGCCCCGCCGCGGGGCGGCGAAGCCGCTGGAACCGGGACCGGCCTGGGTCCGCGACGACGCGGGGCTCGCCCGCGAGGTGGCGGAGCTCGAAGCCTACTTTGCGGGCGAGCTCCGGGAGTTCGAGATGACGGTGGAGCCCGAGGGCACCCCGTTTCGTCGAAAGGTATGGGCCGAGCTCGCCCGCATCCCCTACGGCGAGACCTGGAGCTACGGCGAGCTCGCCCGCCGGGCGGTCGGGCGCACCGGCGCGGCGCGCGCCGCCGGGGCCGCCAACGGCGCCAACCCCATCGCCATCGTCCTCCCCTGCCACCGCGTCATCGGCGCCAACGGCAGCCTCGTCGGCTACGGCGGCGGCCTGAACCGCAAGGCGATGCTGCTCGCGCACGAGCGGGGGGAGGGGGGGTTCGGCGGGGTGGGGTGAACCGGAACGGCAGGCAAGGATCCCGAATCGTGAGGACTTGGCGAAGAGGGTGCTGGAACGCGAGGCGGCCTCGGCGGCTTTACCGGGCGCAGGCATTCCTTCGGGCGCCGGCGGGGCAACGCCTTCTCCCTGGCCCGAAGCCATCGCCTTGCCCACCGCAATCCGGACCACCCGCTCGGTCGGCGGCAGTTGGCCAGGAAGCCGGCGGCGTTGCAGCGGGCTCCCGGCGCGAAGGGCGCCGGCGCATCCGAAGCCTTCTCGACAGCGCTGGCTCGAAGCGCCCTGGGTCTTCCTGGCAGCGGCCGGCAAGCCGTCGTCGCCGTCCCGGAAACGCTCATATCACGTTCCTCGACCGCATGTCCTCGATCTCGGCGGCGGTGAAGCCGAACTCGGCCAGGACCCGATCGGTGTGCTCGCCCCGCTCCGGCGTATGGTGGTAGGGCATCGGCGGCACCCCTTCGACGTTCACCGCGTTGCGCACCACGTTGACCTCGCCGAGCGCCGGGTGGTGCGTGGCGCGCTGCATCCGCAGGTGCTCGACCTGGGGGTCCGCCCACATCTCGTCCATCCGGTAGATCGGCCCGCAGGGAACCCCGGCTTCGTTGAGCGCCTCGATCCATTGGGCACCGGGACGCTCGCGAAGGTGTGCCTGGATCCGCTCGTTGAGGCGGTCGCGGTTCTCCGAGCGCGCCTCGCCGGTGGCGAAGCGCGGATCGTCCCTCATGCCGGCGTCGCCGAGCACCTCGCACAGCCGCTGCCACATTCCGTCCCCGCTCGCGGCGACGTTGATGTACCCGTCCGCGGTCTCGAACACCCCGGTGGGGATGCTGGTCGGGTGGTTGTTCCCGGCCTGGGGGGGGACCTCGCCGGCGATCGTCCAGCGCGCCGCCTGGAAGTCGAGCATCGCGATCTGCGCTTCGAGCAGCGAGGAGTGCACCCAGCGCCCCTCGCCGGTCTCCTCGCGCTCCAGCAGCGCGACGAAGATGCCGATGGAGGCATAGAGCCCGCCCGCCAGGTCCGCGATGGGCACCCCGACCCGCACCGGCCCCTGGCCGGGCAGGCCGGTGATCCACATCAGCCCGCCCATCCCCTGCGCGATCTGGTCGAATCCGGGGCGCAGGCGGTACGGCCCGTCCTGCCCGAACCCGGAGACGCTCGCGTAGACGATCCGCGGGTTCACCGCCCGGCACGCGGGGTAGTCGATCCCGAGGCGCGACTTCACGTCGGGGCGGTAGTTCTCCACCACGACGTCCGCGCGCTCGACGAGCCGCAGGAACGCCGCCCGCCCGTCGGGATGCTTGAGGTTCAGGGTCATCGCCCGCTTGTTGCGGTGGAGGTTCTGGAAGTCCGGCCCGTGCCGCGCGCCGCCCATCCCCTCCGCCTTGTCGAGCACGGCCGGCGCCTCGATCTTGATGACGTTCGCCCCCCAGTCCGCGAGCTGGCGCACCGCGGTCGGGCCGGCCCGCACCCGGGTCAGATCGAGCACCGTGAAGCGGGAGAGCGGCATCGCGGATCGGGTCATGGCGTCGCCATCGGTCGGGAACGGGTGGGGAGCGGGGTCCGGCAAGCCGCCGGACCCGGCGCGATTATTGCCCGGCGGGTGTCCCCTGTCACATCGAAGCGCCGCCCGCGATACCCTCCCCGCCACTACGCACGCCGGATCGCGCGGGCCGACACCACCCGGAAGCGCCAGCCGAGGAGCACCGCGGCGAGGGTCGCGCCGGCGGCGACCGCCACCATCAGGCCGTACGCGCCCATCCCCCGAGGCACCGCGAGCCAGTAGCCGAGCGGGACCATGACGATCCAGAACGCGACGACGTACAGAAAGGTTGCCGGCCAGACGTCCGAGGCGCCGCGCAGCGCACCCATGAGCACCGCCTGCACGCCGTCCGGGATCGCCGCGATCGCGCACATCGCCATCACCGGCACGGCGATCGCGAGCACCGCCGCATCGGCCGTGTACAGTGCCGTGAGCCAGGCCGGTGCAAGGAGGAACACCCCCGCGCCCCCCGCCAGATAGACCGCGGCCACCCCGACCGCGGCCCATCCGGCCCAACGCACCCCGGCCGGATCTCCGCGACCCACCGCGTTTCCGACCCGGACGCTGGCCGCGGTGGCGAGCCCGATGGCGCCCATGAACGTGAGAGCGAGGAGGTTCATCGGGATCGAGTAGCCGCCGACCTCGGCGGCGCCGAGCAAGCCGGCGATGAGGGTCATCCCCCCGAATGCGCTTGCTTCCAGCCCGTGCGCAATCCCCATCGGCCATCCGATCCGGCGCATGCGCGGGCCGAGACGTTCGGCCGGATCTCTCGCGGCGATGATGCCGAAGCGCCGGCGGTCGAGGCTTCGGAGCACGTACAGCGCGGCAGCGGCGAACATGCACCAGCGGACGATGCTCGTCGCGATCGCGGCGCCCTCGGCGCCCAGGGCCGGAAATCCTCCGTGGCCGAAGACCAGCAGCCAGTTCAGGCCGACGTTCAGCACGTTCGCACCGATGATGATCACCATCCCCGGAACCGGACGGCCGATGCCTTCGAGAAAGAAGACGGTCGCCACGTACAGCAGCATCCCGGGGAGTCCGAATCCGAGCGCCGTCAGGACGCGGCCGCCGCCGGCCGCGATGTCCTCGGGCTGTCCGGTCGCGAGCAGGAACGATTCCCCGAACGTGCACGCGACCGCCATCGCCGCACCGGCCACGGCCGCATGCACAAGGGCGGTGCGCCAGATTGCGCCGCAACGTTCCGGGTTGCCGGCTCCCACGGCCTGGGCGGTCATCACGATGGTGCCCATCAGCAGCCCGATCCCCACCAGCATCAACGGGATCTGCGGTGCGATGGCGACCGCGTACCAGGCGAGATCGTCTCCGGACGCGTGGCCGCTCATGGCGGTGTCCATGGTGACGATCGTCAACACCCCGAGCCGGGCGAGCATGACGGGAAGCGCGAGGCGCAGGGTCTCGCGCAGGTGCGTGCGCAGGGTGTGCGGGCGGGCCGTCATGACCCCGGCGGGCGTCACCGCCGATCACACACGGGCGGCGAATCCGTGGCTCGATTCCCTATCGCATCCGTTCCAGCGGACCGGCCCGCGATGCGCCCGAACACCGCGCCCGAGGTGAGGCCCGTGCCTCCGGGATAGTTGAAGTAGAACAGCCCGCCGACCAGCTCCCCGGCGCCGTAGAGCCCCGGGATCGGCCGCTCTCCGGTGTCGAGGACCCGGCCCCGGGTGTCCACCCGCAGCCCGCCGAACGTGAACGTGATCCCGCAGGTGACGGCGTATGCCTCGTAGGGCGGGGTGTCGAGGGGGTTCGCCCAGTTCGACTTCGGCACCTCCAGCCCTTCCGTGCCGCGCCCGTCCTTCACCGTCGGATCGAACGCGACGCCGGCGCGTACCGCGGCGTTGTACGCCTCCACGGTGCGCAGGAATCCGGCCGGATCGACGTCCTCCAGCTTGCCGGCCAGCGCTTCCAGGGTATCGGCGGCCACCTTGGTGACCTCGCGGATGCAGTACTCGTCGCGCAGCAGGTGCGCCACCTTCGCGTCGAACACCTGCCATGCGAACTGACCCGGCTGCTCCAGCACCGTACGGCCGTACTTCGCGTAGGTGTAGTTGCGGAAATCCGCACCCTCGTCGACGAAGCGCTCGCCGTTCGCGTTCACCATGATGCCGAAGGGGTAGCTGTGCTTCTGGAAGCCGTCGCCGACCGAGAGGTCGCCGAACTCAGGCGCGTTCCGATCCCACCCCACGGCATGGCATCCCGACCAGTTCCCGTAGGGCATCGCCCCGGCTTCGAGCGCCATGCGGATCCCGTCCCCGGCGTTGAAGCGCGTCCCCCGCACCCGTGCGAGATCCCAGCCGGGGCCGAGGTAGCGGGTGCGCCACTCGGCGTTCGATTCGAACCCCCCGCAGGCGAGCACCACCGCCCTCCCCCGCACCGTGAACGTGCCCTCCTTCCCGCGCACCACGACGCCGCGCACCGCCCCGCCTTCCTCGATGAGCGACACCGCGCGCGATTCGTGGAGGATCCCGATGCCCTCGCGTGCGCAGCACTTCTTCAGGTTCTCGACCAGCCCCGGACCGCCGCCCCAGGTCTCCACCGCGAGACCGCCCCAGAACCGGAAACGCCCGTCCAACCGGAACGCCTGGCGGCCGTAGGAGGGCTGGAAGCGGACCCCCTTGCCGCGCATCCACACCAGGGTGTCGAGGCTGTTCTCGACGAGGGTCTCGACCAGGTCCGGATGGCATCGGTAGCGGGTGACGCGCGCCA
Organism: Gammaproteobacteria bacterium; assembly: GCA_965204915.1. GTDB lineage: Bacteria > Pseudomonadota > Gammaproteobacteria > HK1 > HK1 > HK1. The sequence goes on from OZ242023.1 coordinate 4,702,473, forward strand.
TGTCGTCGTAGTACTGCTCGCGCGTGTAGCGCCCGAAGTCGGTGCTCTCGATCTCCCGTGCGGAGAGGTCCATGAGCTTGGCGAGATCTTCGACCCCTTCGAATACGACCCGCATCGCGCCGGCGGTATAGCGGCTGTTGCCTCCGCTCTCGGCCTCGGGCGCCGCCTCCAGAATCAGCACCTCCGCACCCTGCTCCCTGGCGGCCAGCGCGGCGCACATGGCCGCGTTGCCGGCCCCGGCCACGACTACGTCGACCTCGCGATCCGTCATCTGTCCGGCCCTCCTCCTGGCTTGCCCGCCCGGGGGTGCGCCGCCGGGGACGGCGCTCTTCGGCGATCCCGTCCGGATGCATTCACGCACCGGCGCCGCGAACGGAGAACCGGGGACAACAGCCGCCCCGATACAACGCCCGCGTACGCATCAAGATACGCCGCGGGGAGACGTCGGTGAAAGGCGCGTGCGGGGCGAGGGGGTGACGTCCGATCCGGTCGGGAAGCCGCAGTCGCCGGTCCACCTGGTTTCAAGCGGGCGCCCGATAATCCCGGATCACGCCCGGGTCGGGCTCGGCGCCGAGGCCGGGTCCGGTGGGGATCCGGAACCGGCCGCCCTCGACGGGGGAGACGAAGTCCGGGTACAGCGTCGCTTCGAGCCGGGTGTAGAAGCGTTCGATCCAGCCCCCGCCGGGGCCGCCGGTGAGGGGCATCGCGGCCAGGAGCTGCAAGGTCGCGAGCCAGCCCGGACCGAAGTAGGGCGAATGCGGCATCACCGTCACCCCGCCGGCTTCCGCGAGCGTGAGCACCTTCAGGAACTCGGTGACGCCGCCCACCTTGGTCACGCTCGGCTGCACGTAGCGCGCCGCGCCGGCGTCGAGCAGGCTCCGGAACTCGAACGCGGTGCAGGCGTTCTCGCCGCACGCGAGATCGACCCCGGACTCGCGCTGGAGGCGCGCGAGCGCCGGGAAGTCCTCCGGCGGGAAGATCGGCTCTTCCAGCCAGAACAGGTCATGGACCTTGAGCCGGACCGCCATGTCGTGCGCCTGGGCCGGAGTCCACGGGCAGTTCGTGTCCACGCACAGCGGCACGCCGTCCCCCATTGCCGCCCGCGCCGCCGCCACCTCGGGCTCACCCGTCTCGTGGAGCTTGATGGCGGGGTAGCCATCGTCGAGCGCGGTGCGCACTTTCTCTGCGACGAGTTCCCGGTCGCGGTACTTGAGAAGGCTCGCGTACCCGGGGACGAGCGGCGGGGAGGCAGACCCTCCGAGAAGCTGTCCGAGTGGTACCCCGGCCCGCTTCGCGGCGAGGTCCCAGAGCGCGACGTCGATGGCGGAGATCCCGAACATGGTGATGCCGTAGCGTCCGAAGAGGTGCAGGGCCTGCTGCAGCTCGCGCATCAGGGAGGTGACGTCGGTGGCGTCGCGCCCGATCAGGATCGGCGCCACCGTCGCGTCGATCACCGCCTGGACGGCCGTCATGCAGTTGTAGCTGAACGCCTCTCCCCATCCGATCGATCCGTCCTCGGTCTCGACCCGCACGAGGAGGATGTCGAGCGCCTCCCAAGCCTGCCCGCCCCAAGCCGGGGGCGGTCCGCCGTGCTCGTGCGGGATGGCGAGAGGGATGGTGTCGATGCGGGCGATCTTCATGCGCCTGTCCTCACAGGATTCGAACCCCCCTTCTGCTCGGCAGCGGTGCCGGCCAGGCAATGAAACGCCGCATGGTACGCGGTGCCGACGGCGCGGCGCCAGCAATTCCCGCTGAGGAATAAACATGAGTAATATCAATGAGTTACATTCTCGTCATTTGCAAACCCTTTGCTCCATTTTTTCATGTAACTCGCTGATGTATAAGGATAATTCTGAATCCGTCAGCAGGAACACCTGTTGGACGAGACTACTATTTGCTCCCGATGCTGCCCTGGCGGTATCTTCGACGGCCGGCACGCGCTTCCTCTGCCAAGGGAGCAGGGGCCAGACGGGATGTATAACGAACGGTATGTACCCCCCCTCCCCCCACCCCATGTGGCGCGGGCTGCGCGCCTCGATCGGTGCGCTGTTCGGGCGCCTGCCGGCGGGGCTGCTGTTCGTTGCGGTTCTGCTGTCCGCTTTCTCTTATGGCGTGGCCACGATCATCTACGAGATATTTCCCTACCGCCACATCGCCGAAGGATTGAAGACGTACCACATCATCGCCGAGGGGCTGCACACCGGACGGATGATGTTCAAGGCGAAAGGGAGCGGCCCGCGGAACGCGCTGCATGCCGGCGTCTCGTCATCGATTGCCGCGCGCGAGGCCGCCGCCAATCGGATCGAGCTCCTCGAGGGCGACAACCTGTCCGACCCGGTGCTGTGGTTCGGCGGCGCCTGGCAGTTCACCGACGTCTGTCCCGGGTACGGCTGCCTGGCGGTCGCGTTCGACACGAACGGGAAGGTGGCACACGCCTGGCCCTGGCGACCGCACGAAATGGAACGCGCGGCAACGAGCAGCGCCGTCGGCGGCGGAGCGGAGCGGGCGCTCCCTTCCCCCTTCGCCGAGATCGTCTATCCGTTCGCAATGGCGCAGTACGCAAACGGGCACCTGCTCGTCGTCCTTCACGGCTTCAACAGCCCCGCTGACCTCCTCTTCTCTCTCGGCCTCGCGCGCATCGACGCCGAAGGCCACCCCGTGTGGTATCGCCACAATGGCAGCCACCACTGGCCGCAGATGCTGGAGGACGACGTCGCGCTCGTACCGGGCGCGAAGTACGGGGACGGGTCGTTGTCTTTCGATATAGGACAGGAGCGAGTGGACGTTCCCTGCAACGAGAGGGCGGATTACAGGAACGACAGGCCGAAGATCGACCTGGTGAACCTCATGGATGGCGATGGCCGTCTGCTGCGCAGCCTGAACCTGACGGAGGCCCTGCTCGAATCCGATTACGCGCCCATCCTGAATTACAACCTCAACCGCCGACAGAACTGCAACCCGCTGCACCTGAACTTCATCCGCAGGATCGAGAGTGACGCCGGCGGCGTGCCCGGCATCATGCCCGGAGACCTGGTGGCGTCGTTTCGCAACCTCGACGCATTCGCCGTCATCGATCCGGAGAGCGGGCGCATCAAGCGCCTGGTGCGCGGCTCGTTCACGCGCCAGCACAGCGTCCAGCATCTGGAAGGCTCCACCTTCGTGATGTTCGACAATCAACCGGGCAAGGAATTGTCCCGTCTGCTGGCGGTGGACCTGGCCACCGGCCTCGAGAGGACCGTATTCCCCAACGCGAACACGCCCGCGAACCTGCATCTCTATTCCAAGTTTGCCGGCCACGTCAGCGTATCGCCCGACCGCCGGCGTGCCATCGTTTCCTATTCCACCGAGGGCGTTGCGCTGGAAGTCCGCCTGTCGGACGGGGCGGTGCTGAGCAAGTTCACCTCGTTGCACGATATATCCCGCATCGACGCTTTCACGGATGATGCGAAGTACGTCCCCGCCCCCTGGCCTCTGCGAAGGGCCAAGGCGACGGTATTCCGGATGTACGGATTGAGCTATATTCCGCCGGAGTGGAGGTACCGCTTCAGCCGGAGCCGGTCGATGCCTCCCGGAGGCGGTGATGCCCGGGTCCCGCCGTGCGGGAAGGTTCGGCATGGCCGGCATGGGCGCGGCCGAAGCGACGTGAGGGTCGAGCGGGAATCGTGTGGGAAGGAGGAGATCGGATAATGAGCGTTGGCATCATCCTGGCCTTCGTGGTGGGGTTGAGCGTCTGGGGGGAGGCAGCCCTGGCGTACTTGGGGCCCGCGACGGGTTTGGGTTCGCTTGGAGCGCTGGCGGCGATGATGGGGGCGGGAGCGTTCATCGTGGTGGGCTTCGTATGGTATCCGGTGAAACGGATCATGCGGCGGTTCAAACGGCGGCGGTCGGCGGCGGTCGGCGCAGAGCAGCAGCAGGACGCGGGAACGCAGTGACGGCAGGCACGGCGCTGCCGGTGGGCAAGGATCCTCCGTGCTTACCATCCGCAACCTCCGGACCGGGTACGGCAAGGTGCAGATCCTGCGCGGGATCGACATGTCCGTGCCCGAGGGCCGCATCGTCGCCCTCCTCGGCGGCAACGGGACCGGCAAGTCGACCCTGCTGAAGGCGGTCTCCGGACTCCTCCCGGTGTGGTCCGGGGCCATCGAGTTCGACGGCGAGGAGATCCAGAACCGCAAGCCCAACGTCATCGTCCGGCGCGGGCTGACCCAGGTGACCCAGGGCAAGGACATGTACCCGGCCATGACGGTGGAGGAGAACCTGCGGATCGGCGCCTACACCCGCAGCGACAAGGCCGGGGTCGCGGCCGACATGGGCAAGGTGTTCGACTACTTCCCGGTGCTCGGCGAGCGCCGCCGCCAGCTTGCCGCGACCCTGAGCGGGGGCGAGGTGCAGATGCTGGTCATCGGACGCGGCCTGATGGCGGCGCCGAAGCTCATCATGCTCGACGAGCCGAGCTCCGCCCTCGCGCCGCGCGTCGTGCTCGACATCTTCAGCATCGTCAACCGCATCAACCGCAACGAAGGCATCACCATCCTCCTCGTGGAGCAGAACGTGCGCATGGCCCTCCTCCTCGCCGGCTACGGTTACGTGATCCGCGACGGCGTGATCCACATCGAGGGGGATTCGCGCGACCTCATCCACGACGACAACGTGCGGCTGGCCTACCTCGGCGGCACGGTCGCCGATGCCGGGGCGGAGCTGGCCCACTGAGGCCGGCCGCCGGCGGGGGAGCCGAACCGGATGGACCTGCTGCTCGACTTCATCATCGTCGGCCTCTCCATCGGCATCGTGTACGGGCTCGTCGCGCTCGGCATCTCGCTCATCTTCTCCGGGCTCGACATCGTCCACTTCGCGCACGGCGAGGTGTACATGATCGGCGCCTTCCTCGGCATCGCGATCGTCAGCATCAGCGGGGTTCCGTACTTCGGGGCGCTGGTGGGGGCGATGATCGTCACCGGCCTCGTCGGCGTGGTCATCGAGAGGGTGTTCTACCGGCGCCTCACGCGCGGCGGCGGCGGCTACACGGTGGCCGGGATGGGCATGATCATCTGCGGATTCGGGATGTCGGTGGCGCTGCAGAACGTCGCCTACCTGATCTGGGGCGCCGCGCCCCATCCCTATCCGGTGAGCTTCGGGATGCCGATCTTCCTCGGCAACATCGCGCTGCCGAAGTCCTACCTCTACATCCTCGTCAGTGCGCTGGTGCTGATGGTGGTGCTCCACACCTTCCTCACCCGCACCAAGCTGGGCCTCGCGGTGCGCGCCGTCGCCTACGACAAGGACACGTCGTACCTCATGGGGGTGAACGTGCCGGCGATGATCTCGCTCATCTTCGGCGTGGCCTGCGCGATGGCCGCGGTGGCCGGGGTGCTGATCGGCCCCATCAACTACGTGCAGATCGAAATGGGGTACCTGATGCTGCTCAAGGCGTTCGCCGCCGCCGTGGTCGGCGGATTCGGGAGCCTCCCCGGCGCGTTGCTCGGCGGCGTGGTGGTGGGCCTGTTCGAGACGCTGTGCGCCGGCTACCTGATCGCCAGCTACAAGGACATCTACGCCTTCCTGCTGCTGATCGTCGTGCTGATGGTGAGACCCACCGGCCTGCTCGGTATCATCGTGAAGGTGAAGGCGTGAGGCGAGGCATCGGCAGGGCATCGGGCCGATGCTGAAGGAGAAGGGGAGCCCCCGCCGCGTGGCCGGGGCTCCGTGACCACCGGCGCCGCCGGCACCGAGACGCCGTGGCGCCGTCACCCGAAAGGAAAGGAGACGAAAAGGAGAACGACATGAACGCAGTCCGGAAGAACGAACGGCTCAGCCCGAGGAACGTGGTGGCCGGCCTCGCGGCCGGCGCCATGCTGGCGGTGGCGGGCGCCGCGTCCGCCGGCGTCATCAAGGTCGGGGCGAGCCTGCGGATGAAGACCGAGACCGGGGAGAAGTACGGCCAGATGGTGGTCGACGAGTTCAACGCGATCAACGCGGCCGGCGGGGTCAACGGCCATACCATCGAGGTCAAGCTGCTCAACGACGAGTGCAAGTCGGACATCGGGGTGGCCAACGCGACCAAGTACGCCTACCAGGACAACGTGCACCTCTTCGTCGGCTCGACGTGCAGCTCGGTGTCCCTGCCGATCGTGGACGTCATCCACAAGGCCGGGGTGCCGATGCTGATCCCCCATTCCACCAACTACAAGATCACCCTGAAGGGCAGCCCGTGGGTGTTCCGGGTGCCGATCTCCTCGCGCTTCTCGGCCGCCGCGGCGGCGAAGTACACGGCGGAGAACATCGGCACGAAGATCGCCTACATCTGGGCCTCCGACGCCGCCTCCCAGGCCGATGCCCAGAAGTTCTACGAGTACATCGAGAAGTTCCACGGCCAGGGGCCGCTCTACGCGGAGCAGTTCCAGGAGGGCGAGCTCGACCTCCGGCCCCACCTCCTCAAGATCAAGGCGCTGAATCCCGAGGCGCTGATGATCTCGGCGCAGTCCCAGGACTTCGCGCGCGGCCTGGTGCAGTCCTACGAGGTCGGGATCCCGCCCTCGGTGAAGCGCATCGGTGGCTCGGCGGCGTCCAACCGGCCTGCCCCCATCCTTTCGGGTGATGCGATCAAGGGGGTGTTCTTCCACGCCGCCTTCTCCTACGTGGACCCGGACCCGGCGGTGCAGAAGTTCGTGAAGATGACGACGGAGCGGTACGGGGTTCCGACGCCCGACCACGACTTCTCGCAAGCCTGGGACCTGGTGCAGATCGCGAAGGTCGCGCTCGAAGGGGCGAACCTGACCCTGACCGACGACTCCCTCGCCGCCGATCGGGCCGCGATCCGGGATGCGCTCGCCGGCGTCCGGGGCTACCGGACGCTCGGGGGCGGGGTGGTGGACTTCTGCGCCGATATGACGCCGGAGTGCCGCGACGGCAACAAGACCCCGGTGCTCATCGAGTACACCAAGGGCGGCGAGGACTACGAGCTTCGCGTGATCGGCAAGACCACGTTCGACGCGGGCTTCGGCCTCGACGGGCTCGAAGAGGAGGCCGCGGCGCTCAGGAAGTCCCTCGACAACTGACGCCGGCAGGAGCGCGCCGGAACGCGCTCGGCATCGGAATACCGCGGGCGGACGGCATCGTGTCCGCCCGCGGTTGCTTCCACGGGTCTTCGAGATCGAGCGCCGGGAGATCGTATCCGGTCCGAACACCGTCTCGTTCATCGAGGATCGTCATTCCCGCGAAGCTTGTGCCCGCGAAAGCGGGTAGCGGGAATCCACTTCGCAGGCGAGCACCATGGCAGAGCAGGCGGCGGCCGAACAGGCGGCAAGCCTTCGATTCATCGACGCGACGGAGCGCGCGCTCGCGCGGCTGCGCGCCATCCATCCGCTCGCGCCGTGGTTCGTCGCGCTCCTGTTGCTGGCGCCCCTGCCGTGGGTGCTCGCCAACACCTACCACGTCTTCCTCGCGAACTTCATCTGCGTGATGATCCTCCTGTCGGTGGGCCTCAACATCGTCAAGGGGTTCTGCGGGCAGGTGACGGTCGGGCACGTGGGGCTGTACGCGATCGGGGCCTATACCGCGGCGGTCATGTCGGTGAACTTCGGGATGACCTTCTGGGTGTCCCTGCCCATCGCGGTGATGGTCACACTGCTCGCGGGGGTGGTGGTCGGCATTCCATCGTTCCGGCTCGAAGGCGCCTATCTGGCGCTGGTGACCCTCGGGCTCGGGGAGTCGGTGCGCATCTTCATCAGCGCCACCGAGTACCTCGGCGCCACCAACGGATTCAGCGGCATCCCCGCCCCGCGCATCGGCGACTTCCGGTTCGACACCTACCAGAAGTACTACTACCTCGTGATGCCGGTGATGCTGTTCGGGGTGTTCTTCTCGTTCCGGATCCTGCGCTCGCGCCTCGGGCGGGCGTTCATGGCGGTACGCGAAGATCCGGTGGCCGCCGCCGCGGCCGGGGTCAACGTGCGCGGGCACAAGATGATCGCGTTCCTGATCAGCGCGGGGTACGCGGGCTTCGCCGGCGCGCTCTACGCCCACATGATCCCGGGCTACCTCAACCCCCGGAACTTCACCGTCATCGAGATGGTGACCCTGCTGCTCATGGTGGTGCTCGGCGGGCTCGGCCACATCTGGGGCGGGATCATCGGCGCCATCATCGTGACCATCGTGTACGACGTCACCAAGGACTACTACCACTACTCGCTGCTGCTGTTCGGCTCCGTGATCGTGCTCACCGTCCTGTTCATGCCGAAGGGCATCGGCGGGATCATCGACCGGTTCATCGCCACCCGGCGGTTCATCGCGATCCGCGAGGGGCAGGGCCAGGGCCGGGGGATGCGCTCCCGCGATGCTGCTTAGGACGGAGAACCTGTCGAAGCACTTCGGCGGCCTCCGGGCCGTCGACGGGATCGACTTCGAGCTCGAGGAAGGCGAGGTGCGCGGGCTCATCGGCCCCAACGGCTCCGGCAAGAGCACCTTCTTCAACCTCGTCTCCGGCATCTACCGGCCAGACGAGGGCAGCCGGATCCGGATCGGCGACCAGGAGACCACCCACTTCGAGCCGCACCGGATCGCCGCCCTGGGCGTGGCGCGGACGTTCCAGTTGCTGCGGGTCTTCTCCGAGATGACGGTGCTCGAGAACCTGCTGGTGGGGCACCATCTCCACGTGGCCTACGGCCCGCTGGCGGCGGTGCTCGGCACCCGCCGGGTGCGGAACGAAGAGCGGCGCGTACGCGAGGAGATGATGGAGCTGCTCGCGTTCATCGGGCTCGCGGACTTCGCCGACATGCCGGCCTCGGAGCTCTCCGTCGGGCAGCGCCGGCTGCTCGCGCTGGGCCGGGCGATGGCGATGCGCCCGCGCCTGCTGCTGCTCGACGAGCCGGCCGCGGGGCTCTCCCCGGTCAACGTGGACAACCTGCTGCGGATCGTCGCCGGGCTGAAGGAGCGCTACGGCCTCACCGTGATCATCGTCGAGCACATCCTCCGGGTGGTGATGGACACCTGCGAGAAGGTCACGGTGCTCGACCACGGCCAGAAGATCGCCGAGGGGACCCCGGACGAGGTCAAGACGGACCACGCGGTGATCGAGGCGTATCTGGGCCGGGAGATGGAGGACGACGAGGTCCGGCGGGCGCTCCGGGGCTGACGCAGGCCGGCGGGTCGAAAGGCGGCTCCTCGCCTTGGGAACGGATCGTGAAGCGGCTCGTTGCCTCCGGTTCTCCGGCCCGCGCGAACGCCGATGTTCGAACGGCGCTCTCGCCTTTCTCATCAACGGGGGCCGGCAAGGACGGCTTGCCGTCTTTCGGCTCGCGACGTATCGGCGCCGCATCGTGACGTCGTTCGACCGTACCCTCGCCGGCGCATCCATGGAGCCGGAGAAACATTCGCCCGATCGCCGATACCGGGGGCTCCCGTGAGCGTCCTGTACCTCGTGCGCCACGGAGAGAGCGAGTGGAACCGGATCGGGCGTATCCAGGGCCGCCGGGACTCGCTGCTGACCGGGACCGGCCGGGCGCAGGCCGTCGCGCTCGGGCGCATGCTGCGGGAGATCCTCCCGGATCCGGGGATCGACGTCGTCGCGAGTCCGCTCGGGCGGGCCTTCGAGACCGCGACGATCATCGCGGATGCACTCGGCCGCGGCGCGGGCGACGTGCAGGTGGACGAGCGCCTCATCGACTTCAACGTCGGTATCCTGTCCGGTTACCCGGGCTGGGATGCGGTCGCGGCCGAGCATCCGGAGCTTGCCCGCCTGCGCCTGGAGGATCCCGTCCGTTTCCATCCGCCCGGCGGCGAGAGCGGGGCCGATGTGCTCGCCCGCGCACGGGACTTTCTCGACGTGCGCGAGGCCACCGGCCGTGACGCCCTGGTCGTCTGCCATGGCGTGATCAACAAATTCATCCGCGCGGCGGCCCGTGGCGTCACCGGTGCGGGCATCATCGCCCTGGGCGAGGATCAGGACACCGTCTATCGGCTCGAAGGCGCGACCGAGACCGAATTGAAGTCGAATCGGAGGGTCGAAGCATGATGGGTGCTCAAGTTTCGGGATTCGCTGACCGAAATGGATTCCCGCTTTCGCGGGAATGACGGCCGGACGGCCACGGCCAGCGTAAAAGTAACGTGTCTCGCTGAAATGACGTCATTCCCGCGAAAGCGGGAATCCATCGCCTGATTCAAGGTATTTTGAATCCCGAAACTCGAGTGGGTGGAGGCCGCACCGTCCGCGAGGATCGAGAGGCCGTCTGCCGGCTTGACGGCCGGGCCGGCGGCGAGTTCCGACCGAAGGCAGACCAGGAGACCGAAATGCTGAACGAGCACCGGATCGTGCGCGTGGACCTGGGGGATCGCGGCTACGACGTCGTGGTCGGCGAACGGCTGCTGGAGACCGCGGAAGAGTGGCTGGCGCCCGTCGTCGCCGGCCGCAGGGTGGTGGTGGTGACCGATGCGGTGGTCCGCGATGCGCACCTGCCCCGTCTCGCTTCGGCTCTCGGCCGTCTCGGCGTCCGCTGGGATGCGGTGACCGTTCCGAACGGCGAAGGCGCGAAGTCGTTCCGGGAGATCGACGCGCTGCTTCACCGGCTCCTGGATCTGGGCATCGATCGGTCCGCCGTGCTCATCGCCTTCGGCGGCGGGGTCGTCGGCGACGTCGCGGGCTTCGCCGCCGCCCTGTTCATGCGCGGCATCGACCTCGTCCAGATCCCGACCACCCTGATGTCGCAGGTGGACAGCGCGGTCGGCGGCAAGAACGGGATCAACACGCGCCACGGCAAGAACCTCGTCGGCACCTTCCACCAGCCCAGGTTCGTGCTCAACGACGTGAGCGTGCTGGAGGGCCTCCCGCGCCGCGAGCTGCTCTCCGGATACGGCGAGATCGTGAAGTGCGGCCTGATCCGCGGCGAGGCGGAGTTCGGATGGCTGGAGGAGCACGCATCGGCCCTGCTCGCGCTGGACGCCGGCCCGTTGATCGAGGCGGTGCGGATGGGCTGCGAGACGAAGTCCGACATCGTCACCTCGGACGAACGGGACCGCGGCGACCGGGCGCTCGTGAACCTCGGCCATACGTTCGCGCACGCGGTCGAGACCGAGGCCGGGCACGGCACGTTCCCGCACGGCGAGGCGGTGGCGGCCGGACTCGCCGCCGCCGCGGCGCTCTCGGCCAGGCTCGGCCACTGCGATCCGTCCGTCGCCGAGCGCGTGCGCGCCCATCTGCGCGGCGTGGGGCTCCCGGATCGAATCGCGGCGCTGGCGTCCAACCGGATCTGGGATGCGGGCGCGATCCTCGGCCGAATGGCGCACGACAAGAAGACCGTGGCCGGCCGCATCCACTTCGTGCTGCTTCGTGGAATCGGCGCCCCCTTCGTCGATGGAACGGTGCGCGAGGAAGTCGTGCTGGAGGTGCTCGACGAGGAGTGCCGGCGAGGCTGACCGCCACGTCCCCTTTCACGTTACCGGAGGCTGCATCGTGAAATTCTCGATCGCCATCAACATGCTTCGCAACGACGCATCCGTGGACGTACGCGAAGTCTGGAAGGAATCGCTCGACCTCCTGCGCATCGCCGAGGAGGGCGGCATGGTGACCGCCTGGGCGGCGGAGCACCACGGGCTCGAGTTCTGGCATGCGCCGAACCCACTGACGATCCTCACCGACTGGGCGGCCCGGACCACGCGGATTCGTCTCGGTGTCGGTGTCGCCGTCGCGCCCTACTGGCATCCGCTACGGTTGGCAGGCGAAGCGGGGCTGGTCGACGTCTACTCCGACGGCCGCCTCGAGCTCGGCATCTCGCGCGGCGCCTTCAACTTCGAGTTCGCACGGATGGCGAACGGAATCACGCCGGAGGAGGGCCGGTCCCACGTATTCGAGATGGTGCCGCTGCTGAAGAAGCTGTGGGCGGGCGACGTCGAGCACCGTGGCAGGCACTGGAGCTTCCCCACCGTGACCGCCGCCCCCAAGCCGCTGCAGAAGCCGCATCCCCCGCTGTGGCTCGCGGCGCGCGACCCTGCGAGCTTCGACTTCGCGATCGGGAACGGCATGAACCTCATGTCCACGCCGCTCGGCAAGCCCATCGGGGAGGTCGCCAATCTTGCGGGCAAGCTCGCCGCGGCGCTGGAGGCCCATCCCGGCGCGGAGCGCCCGCGGTGGATGGTGTTGCGCACCTGCGGGGTGGCGGAACGCAGGCGCGACGTCGACGCGATCGTGGTCGCGAACGTGCTGCACGGAAAGCGCTTCGAGGGATTGTTCTCGACCGAGGGGAACGTCATCGGCGGATTCCCGCAGATCCTGGAGCAGGAGATCGGGGCCAGCGGCGGCCACTCCGACCAGGCGGTGCGGGAGGCGATGGTGCTCGGCTCGCCCGACGAGGTGGCCGAGCAGCTCGAAGCCTACGCGGCGCTCGGGATCGACGAGTTCTGCTACGGCGGCAACTACGGACTGGATCCGGCGCGGACCCGGCGATCGCTGGAGCTCTTCGTCGAGCGGGTGATGCCGCGGTTCGAGCCGCGGCCGGAGGCGAGCGCCGCGGCGGGAGGCGTTCGATGAGCGGCGCGATGCACGCGCTCTCGCCGGACACGTTCGAGCGTGACGGGTACCTGATCGTCCGCGGGCTGGCCAGGCGGGAGGACGTCGAGGCGATGCGCGAAGCGGTGCTGCGCGCCCTCGATCCACTGCAGGCGCCGGCGGAGTTCGAGGCGGACGTGGGTTATCCGGGCTCCCCCGCGAGCCGCGAGGCGGAGGGCGGGAACACCCCGCGGCGGCTGCTCCAGGCGTACTCCCGCGGCTCGGTCTTCCGCCGGTGGGCCACCGCGCCCGAGCTGGCGGCGACGCTTCGCAGCGTGATGCGCGAGGAGCGGATCGAGATGTCGCAGTGCCACCACAACTGCGTGATGACGAAGCACTCCGGATTCAGCAGCGAGACGGCGTGGCACCAGGACATCCGGTACTGGTCGTTCGACGCGCCGGAGCTCGTCTCGGCGTGGCTCGCCCTGGGCGCGGAACGCGAGGAGAACGGCGCGTTGCGGGTGATTCCGGGCAGCCACCGCCTGCACCTCGATCGAGGCCGCCTCGACCGCCACCTGTTCCTGCGCCCGGAGCTCGAGGAGAACCGCGAGCTCATCGACACCGCGACCCTGGTCGAGATCGAAGCCGGCGACGTCCTCTTCTTCCATTGCCGGCTGTTCCACGCGGCGGGCAAGAACCGCACGGGAGAGGTCAAGCTCTCCGCGGTGTTCACCTACCACGCCTGGAACAACCGACCGATCCCCGGCACGCGCTCGGACCGGTATCCGTCGGTCCCGGTTTGAGGCGGCGGCGGGGGGATTCCGGCCTCCTCTGTCCGGTACACGGCCTCTCACCGTCCTGGCCCCGGCCACTTCAACCCCTTCGGGAGATTCGATCCGAATCCCGCGGCGGACAAAGAACGGCCCCGTTGGGGCATCCGTACCGGTTGACATCCTCGTTTCGGCGGGCGGATACTCCGCGCCCTCTCGAATCAGGCGGGCGACGCGCTGCTCCCGATGACCTCCATCGCGCGTTTCATCTGTTGTTGCATCTGTATGCGGAATTCCCGGATGGGACTTTCTGCAAGGGAGGAGCGTGCGCTGAGCCCAGGCTGATCCGACTCCAGGCACACCAGGCCAGGACCTGACACCAGAAAGCCGCCATCCGGGAAACCGGATGGCGGCTTTTTTTCGTCCATGCACCAGGAAAGACACGACCCAGGAAAACATGACCATGTACCAGTACGACACCTTCGACCGGCAGCTCGTCCGGGAGCGGGTCGCCGACTTCCGCGAGCAGACCGCGCGCTACCTCGCCGGAGAGCTCGGGGAGGAGGAGTTCAAGCCCCTGCGGCTCATGAACGGGCTCTACCTCCAGCGCTTCGCCCCCATGCTGCGGGTGGCGATCCCCTACGGGGTCCTGTCCTCCAAGCAGCTCCAGATGCTCGCCTCGATCGCCCGGCGCTACGACCGCGGCTACGGCCACTTCACCACCCGCCAGAACGTCCAGTTCAACTGGCCGGCCCTGGAGCGGGCGCCGGACATCCTCGCCGACCTCGCCTCGGTGGACATGCACGCCATCCAGACCAGCGGCAACTGCATCCGCAACATCACCTGCGACCACCTGGCCGGCGTCGCGCCGGACGAGATCGCCGACCCCCGCCCCTACTGCGAGCTGCTGCGCCAGTGGTCCACCCTGCACCCGGAGTTCGCCTACCTGCCGCGCAAGTTCAAGATCGCGGTGACCGGCGCCCGCCGCGACCGCGCCGCCACCGAGGTCCACGACGTCGGACTGCGGCTCATCGAGAACGAGGCCGGGGAGCCCGGCTTCGAGGTGCTGGCCGGCGGCGGGCTGGGGCGCACCCCGGTCATCGGGAAGGTGCTGCGGGCGTTTCTCCCCCGCCGCGACCTCCTGTCCTACCTCCAGGCGATCATGCGGGTCTACAACCTGGAGGGGCGGCGGGACAACAAGTACAAGGCCCGCATCAAGATCCTGGTGAACGCGCTCGGCATCGAGGAGTTCCGCCGGCGCGTCGAGGCCGAATGGCAGATCACCCGGCGCCACGTCGCGCCGCTGGAAGCCGACGAGGTCGACGCGCTGCGCTCGCACTTCGAGCCGCCGCCCTACCGGCCGCTCGTCGATACCGCGCGCTTCGAGGCCGCGCGGGCCGCGGACCCCGCGTTCGCGCGGTGGGTGCGCGCCAACACCACCGGCCACCGGCAGCCCGGCTACCGCGCGGTGTTCGTCTCCCTCAAGGCCCCCGACGTTCCGCCGGGCGACATGACGGCCGGGCAGATGGAAGGGACCGCCCTTCTGGCGGAACGCTACGGCTTCGGCCTGGTACGCACCACCCACGACCAGAACCTGCTGCTCGCCGACGTGGCGATCGACGACCTGCACGCGCTGTGGCAGGCGCTCTCGGCGCTCGATCTGGCGACCCCCGCCGTCGGCACCCCGACCAACATGATCTGCTGCCCGGGGCTGGATTTCTGCGGCCTCGCCAACGCCGAATCCATCTCCGTCGCCCGGCGGATCAACGCGCTCTTCGACGACCCGGACTCCCTGCACGACCTCGGCGACGTACGCATCAGGATTTCCGGATGCATGAACGCCTGCGGCCACCACCACGTGGGCCACATCGGCATCCTCGGCGTCGACAAGAAGGGCGAGGAGTGGTACCAGATCACCATCGGCGGGTCCTCCGAGGAGCGCACCCGCCTCGGCCGGAAGATCGGCCCCTCGGTACCCAAGGCCGACGTCGCCCGGACCGTCGCCGCGCTCCTCGACGTCTACCGCGCGCACCGCCGCCCCGGCGAGCCGTTCCCGGACACGGTGGAGCGGATCGGCACCGCTCCCTTCCGGGAGAGGGTCTACGGAGGGAAGGGCGCATGACCAGGCTCATCGTCGATGGAAGGGAGCGCGCCGACGAATGGGATCACCTGGCCGGCGGCCAAGCTCCGGGCGGCCGGAGCTTCACGGTGGACGTGGAGCGCTGGCTCGGGCAGCGCGGCGGCCTCGTCGCGCACGCCGGGCGCACCGGCCGGTCACTCGGCGTGCGCCTCGCGATCGACGACGATCCGATGCGCCTAGCGGAGGACGTCGGGCGTTTCGCCCTGATCGTCATCGAGGTCCCGAGCTCGGCCGACGGCCGTTTCTTCAGCATCGCCGCCCGGCTCCGCGAGCACCTGCGCTACCGCCACGAGCTGCGGGTCACCGGGGACGTGGCCCCCGACCAGCTCTCGTTCATGCGCCGTTGCGGCATCGATGCCTTCGAGGTCGGGGATCACGTCGATGCCGAACGCTTCATCCGCCGCTACCGGCGCTTCTACCAGTCGAGCGGGCCGTTGACCACCCGCGACAACCTCATCCCGCTGGCCCGGCGGCGCGTGCGCTCCGGCAACACCGCCCCGTTCGAGGATCGGCGCCGCCGGCGGCGTGAAGACGTCGCAGAACGGCCGGTGTGAAGATGCAGGCGTCACCAGGTGATCGAGGCCGGCATGGGGGTCGAGCGAGGCCATTTTTTTCGCCGTATCGCCGGCCGGCCCGCCTTCGCCGTGCGGGAACCATCCGAGGATGTCCGCGTCCCGGGTCGGCACCAGGAAGTCAATCACCCGCGGAAGGATGAATCTGGCCACCGATGGGGGGCTACTACCCCAAAGGTTCATCTCCGCTCGCGCGGGGAACACGATGCGCTGGATACACGGGAACTGTTGCCGCCAGTTCCGCCGGGGGATGAAACGGGGCGGCTGCATCGGTGGGGGTATGCCCGCTACCGGGACATGTTCAATCCGCGCCAGCTTCTCGGGCTGGAATCGAGCTGCCGGTTGATTGCCGAAGTCGAAGACGGGCGCATACGCCGTGCACTCGCGACCAACCTCTCCGATCTGTTGCGCTACCAGAACATGTTGTGCCGCTACGATACGATGGCGCTCAAGTCGCTGGACATCTTCTCCGTGCACGGCTTTCCGGTCGGGCTGGTCCAGTGCGAGTCCAACCTTCTCGGTATCGTCAACGGCGCGGGAGCCAACGTCGGATCGGGCGGCTGGTCCAACATCATCGACAAGTACGTCAAGGCGAAGCGCTATTGCGAGGCGCCGTTCGAAGTCCGGCGCCACGGCTCGCGCAACGTCCGGGTTCCGGTCGAAGGCGAATGGATCGGCGAGAAGCTGAACGGCACTCGCCGCGCGGTCTCCATACGCTGCGCGAGCGCGACCGGGAGCAGGCTCTCC
This sequence comes from Gammaproteobacteria bacterium, assembly GCA_965204915.1. Taxonomy (GTDB): domain Bacteria; phylum Pseudomonadota; class Gammaproteobacteria; order HK1; family HK1; genus HK1. The sequence continues at coordinate 4,719,177 of OZ242023.1, forward strand.
CCGCGAAGCCTGGATGCCGTGTTCACGGACCCGCCCTATTTCGGCAACGTTCAGTACGGCGAGCTGATGGACTTCTGCTATGTCTGGCTACGTCGTCTGGTCGGCAGCGACACGGAAGGATTCGACCGCGCATCCACGCGCTCGCGAGACGAGCTGACCGGCAACGTCACCCAGGCTCGTGGCCTGGAGCACTTCACCGAAGGGCTTTCATCGGTCTGGTCGCGCATGGCGAAGGCCCTGAAGCCGGGGGCGCCCCTGGTGTTCACATACCATCACAACAAGCTGGAAGCCTATTGCGCGATTGGTGTGGCGCTCCTGGATTCCGGACTCGTCTGTTCGGCGTCCCTTCCTTGTCCCGCCGAAATGGGTGGCTCGATCCATATCCATGGCACCGCCTCGTCGATCATCGACACCGTGTTCGTATGCCGGTCGTCGGGCCAGACCCCCGAGCGATGGTTGTTCGACACGCCGGAACGGCTTGTCGAGATCGCGGACGAGGATCGTGCGCATCTGGCGGCAGCCGGAAGAACGCCCACGCATGGCGACACAAGGTGCATCGTCTTCGGTCACCTGACCCGGATGGCGGTCTGGAAGCTCCGCCGCCACTGGAACCGCGCTTTGCCTGTCTCCGAGAAGATCGCGGCCTTCGCGGAGGCGGCTTCCACCTGCGGAGATCCCGAGTAGCTCGCGCGGTGTGCGATGGCCGCCGAACCGAACGTGACGTTTCCGGGGCTGTTCCACGTCGCGAACGAATCCGAAGGGGAGGAGCGCGGTGACGTTTCCTTTTGAAGTCGGCTTCGATGAGGTCCGGTCCAACCTGGATGCCTGTGTTGACGCCGTGTTCGAGTGTCTCGAATCCGAATTTCTCGTCATGCCGAAGGGTGCCGGATTCGTCGAATTCCCGGCATTCGAAGCAGGCTATGAAGCCCTGAAGCGCGCCACCGGAAATTTTCGGAACGTCACCCCGGCCAGGGTCACGCCGGCCGTTTCCGAAACGCCGATTGCCCTGATCGTCCTTCGCTGCATGTTGGGATTCACGCCGCCGGAGTGGGTCTTCTGCTCTGCCTCCAGCAGTGCCTTGTGCGCGTCGAGCTGTTTTGCGAGATCGATGGCGATCTCCTGCTCGGCCTGGGATGCGTTCTCGAGGACGCCGTTGCGAATCTCCTCGCGGACGCGCTCGAGAGCGGTGACCTCTTTCAAGGCTTCGACTTGGGCCTTCAGGTTCTCGATATACTCCTTGCCCTTCTCGGACAGACCAGCGGCCGGCGGGGCGTTGCTGAACTCGGCGAGCAGAGCATCGAATTGGGCGCCTAGTACCTCTGCACAGTGGTTTTGATCGATTGGTTCTGGCCGGTCAGCGCAGGACGGGACACTCCATCAGAGTTCGGTGCAACCATGCCCATGCTGCCTGAACCGGTCATAATCTCTGTGCAGAGGTACTAGTCCGAAGTTCCCCGTGCGTGACAAGGTTCAACTGATTGATTGAAGGAGGGATTTTCAGATTCTTGGAGCTCCCGGTACTGGGAACATTTCGATGAGGTGCGCGGCGCGGCGTTGAGTCAGGGTCGGCTCGGTGAGCAGGGACAAGGGCGGTGTGGCAGGGTCGGCCGGGACCCGGCAGGTGTTGCGGCAGCGGGTCGCAAGCTCTGCGAGCAGGGTATCGAGGCTATGAAGGGGCGCGTCGTCGTCGGTGCGCCGGCAGGCCTTCTTGTGCCGGGCGCGGTCGGTGGGTTGGGCCGGGGCGACGGGGTCGCGGGTGCGCCGAGCTTCGACCAGGGTCTCGTCGTCGAACAGCAGCGGCGCCCAAGCACGGCGAAGATGCCACTCCAGGTAGCCGGCCAACAGGCAAAGGAACAGGTGCGCGCGTACCCGGCGTTCCTCGCGGTGGTGGATGGGACGCACCCGGATGTCGCGCCCCTTGAGAGTGCGGAACCAGCGCTCCACGTCGGCCAGCCCCTTGTAGGTGCGCACCGTGTCTTCGGGCGAGAGTCGCTGCGCGGGCTCGCTGGTGCGAAGCACGTACAGCCCGTCGAGCCGCGCCTCGGCATCGACCCGCTCGTGGTCTCGTTCGTAGACCAAGCGCCCCTCGCGCACTTCCCACCGGAAGTGCTTGGCCATCTTGTGCCGGGCGATGATTCGGCCCACCTTGTGCCCGATGTGTGCCGCATCGAGCGGCGTGCGGGTGCGCCGGGCGGCCTCGCGCGCGACCCGTTCGAGTCCCGCCTCGGTGGCCGCGAGCAGCGCCTCGCGCTTGCGCGCGCGTTCCTCGGCCAGCAACGGGTTGTAGCACCCCACCAGACGCTCGCCGGGATAGTGCGGGCTGACGAACTCGGCCAGGTTCTGCTCATCGAACAGCGATAGCTGCAACGCCTCGCTCTCGACCAGCGAGCGCACCTGCGGCGCGCGCAACGCGCTCACCCAGCCCAATCCGCGATGGCGCTTGAGGTGTTCGATGCGCACCTGCGTGAGCAGGCCCCGATCCCCGACCAGCACCACCCGTTCGAGCCCGAAGTGCTCGCGCAGCTTGAGCACTTGGTCGGCCACGGTGTTCGGGTCGGCGGTGTGGCCCGGAGAGGCCTGGACCGCCACCGGGCATCCCCCTGGGGCGGTCAACACGGTATACACCACTTGGGGCCGACCGCGCTTGCCGTCGCGGCTGTAGCCAAAGCGCATCAGCGGGCAGGTGCGCCCCTCGTAGTAGCTCCCGCTCACGTCGGCGAACACCGGCTCGCCTTCGTGCAGATGGCGCCGGGCGAGCCGGCGCTCGATGCGCCCCTGACGCGCGAGCAGCCAATCCATCGCCGCGTACAGCGCGTCCTCGTCGGCATCGCCCAGGTCGAGCTCTTCGGCCAACGTCGTGGTATGCCACAGCCGGGTGGTGGCGAGCTTCGAGGCCGGATGGAGCAGACGTTCCACGACCATCGCCACGACCCGGTCGCGCTCGGGGGAGCGCTTCGGGGCGATGAGCCGGTCGAGCCCCAAGCGCCGGACCAGGGTCAAGAGCAGCTCGACATGGCCGTGGGGCGCCGAGCGTTCGATGGTGAAGGCCGCTTCGGGGGAGACCAGACGCTGGCCCTTGAGCACTCGGCGCAGGGAATCGACCTTCTCCGCGGGCCAGTCGGTGAGGTTGGCCAAGGTCTTCTTGCGCACTCTCGCGCCCTCGCGCCAGCCTTCTCGCAGCAGGATCGCGGGGCGGGAGTTGCGGTTGGGGACGGCTTCGATATACATGGGAACGAAGATATCCCGTCATCTTCTCAATGTCAAGCTCCATATCGTCATTTACATGGGAACAACATCCAGCGTCTCCCGTACCCCTTTTTGTTTACAAATCAAACAATTACTCTCAATTCAACCCCCCAAATCCCAGGGAACTTCGGGTTAGCGCGTGTGGCTTATCCCCACTGGCAGTGAATTTGCAGCAATTCCCGCTAACTGGAGTTTCTTAGGAAAAACCGGGTGTTGAGGAGGCAGGAGGAAAATGTTTTCGTAGACTTTTCTCTCAATATCAGCATGATAGCCGCCTATTCGCCAGCGACAGGTGAGATGTCATGGCCAAGCGGCGGTTGAGGAAGGGATTGAGCGCGCCGGGGCTGCTGCGCGAGGTGCGCGCCTGCTTCGAGGAGCTGGACGACCCGGTACGAGGCCGGGGGTTTTGCCTGGCCGAGTGCCTGATGTCGGGGTTGGCGGTGTTCGGGTTGAAGTACCCGTCGCTGCTTCAGTTCGACCACGATGCGAGGACCGACGAGCTGGTCCGGGAGAATCTGCGGCGTCTGTACGGCATCAAGCGTGCCCCGTGCGACACGGCGTTGCGCGAGCGTCTCGACGAGGTGGACCCGCGCCAGTTGCGTGCGGTGTTCAAACGCGTGTTTACGTTGTTGCAGCGAGGGAAGGGGTTGGAGGGGTTCACCTGCCTGGACGGGCACTATGTGCTGTCGGTGGACGGGACGGGCTACTTCTCCTCCTCGCGCGTGCATTGCGCGCAGTGCTGCGAGAAGCATCATCGAGACGGTCGCACGACGTACTACCACCAGATGTTGGGGGCGGTGCTGGTGCATCCGGACAAGCGCGAGGTGTTCGCCTTGGCGCCGGAGCCGATCGTGAAGGGGGACGGGGCGAAGAAGAACGACTGTGAGCGCAACGCGGCGAAGCGGTTGCTGAGCGACGTGCGCCGCGAGCACCCGCATCTGAAGCTGTTGGTGGTGGAGGACGGGTTGGCGTCGAACGGACCGCACATCAAGCACCTGAAGGGGCTGGGCCTGCGGTTCCTGTTGGGGGCGAAGCGTGCCGACCACGAGGCGCTGTTCGAGTGGGTGGAGGCGACCCAGCGGCTGGGGCCCGGTGCGGTGAAGCATGTCGAGCACACCGATGAGCAGGGCATCCACCACCGTTTCCGCTTCCTCAACGGCGTGGCGCTCAACGACACGCACTTCGAGCTGGAGGTGAACTTCCTGGAGTACTGGGAGAGGCGCCCCAACGGCAAGGAGCAGCACTTCGCATGGGTCAGCGACCTGCCCATCGAGGAATCGACCGTGATGGAGATGATGCGCGCCGGGCGGGCGCGCTGGCGCATCGAGAACGAGACCTTCAACACCCTGAAGAACCAAGGCTACCGCTTCGAGCACAACTTCGGGCACGGCCACAAGCATCTGGCGACGGTGTTTGCCTATCTGATGATGCTGGCCTTCCTCATCGACCAGGTCCAGCAGCGTAGCTGCACGTTGTTCGTCAAGGCACGGGTCAAGGCCGAGCGCCCGCGCTACTTCTGGGACAAGGTACGCAGGCTGTTCCTGACCTTCCCCGTGGCGGATTGGGAGACGTTGTACCAAGCGATTGCGTTCGGATACCGGGGCGAGATGGTGCTCTATGACACGTCATAGCGGCCCTCGCCGGGGCCGGAGTGTGCGACGGGGAGGAGCTTCAGGGGACAGGTAGCCGTTGAGAGACATCGCGCGACGCCGCGAGGGGGATGTCTGCCTCTCGGTTGCATGACCTCCGGTGGTCACGGGTCCGACCCGCCATACGCAACGATGGAGCACGTTAGCGGGAATTCCTGGTGAATTTGAGCCACACCTTGTTTCGGCCGGAAAACCCCGTATTTTGCGCAGTGAACGTGCGTATGGGCCGACACCTTATGCAACTGACAGGTCTATCTCTCGCTCCTTTGTTCCGTTGGTGGATTCCTGGGAAGACGGAATCAGGTTCGCCACGATGCGGCACACTCGCCGAGTGGACGATGTGCTACTGGCCACTCCTCGCCATTCGTTGCGCCAACCTCTGTGCGAATGCGTTTGCAATGCGACGCGAACCCTCCATCGCCGGTGTCGATACGTCCTGGAGCATTCGCAGCCCATCCTTGACGTCGGCAGGCTGCGCACCGGGGATGACCCTGGATTCCCGGCTTGCAGCGGGACCACCCGGGGCTTGCAGGTCCAGAAATTCAACCTTGAGCCAATCCGGTGATTTGCCGGCAGCTACAGCCCAAAGCTCCGTGACGCCCAGACGCCGATACCAGTCCGGCTTGCCTTCGTCGGTGTGGGAAATGTTGATCTCCACGACCAGATCGGGCGGGTGCCGCTCTGTGAAGGCATCTGCCTGCTCGTCTCCCGACGCCTCGGCGCGGATATACGCTTCTGCCGTCTCGCCGACGTAGAAGGCGCAGTCGGCCTCCGCTCCTGCGCCTCGAGGCCCTTCCCGGTCCCGCCATCGGGTGCCGCGTAGCTGCTCTACGCGCAGCCCGCCGCCCTGAGCACCGCCGCCGAGCCCCTCTGCCACCTTGTCGAGCCGCACCGCGATGCGTTCGTGCAACCGGCTCGGGGCCATCATCACCGCAGCGCCCCGGACCGGATCGATGGAAACGCGACGGAACGGGAGGTCGGGATTGGGAAACTCCATGGCGGCCAACTGCGCGACCTCAAGCCGCGACAGGCCGAAGGCTCGGATCAGGTGCGTCCCGTCCGGCGTCCGTCCCGAGCCGAATTTGGACAGGAGCCTCCCTTCCCTGATTGACGGCGCTACGACGGCCTCCGGCATATCCGCTGCCCAAGGCCAAGCCGTTGCGGTGGTGCTCATCCGAAGCCTCCCATGTTCATTGGCAGCGGTCGAGACATCGAACGTGGTTGACCATACCACCACGACACTCCGTCCGCTCCCCGGAGCGCCGGATTGTTTCGCCTGTGTAAGCCAAGCGCTCGGTGTCCGATGGCGGCGAGGCCTCCGGGATCGTCCCACCTTCCGCCTGGATCCATATATTCGGCGGTCGATGCACTACAGCATCCAGACCACCACCCCGCGCCCGTCCCGCCGGCGACCGCCTCCATCCGCTTCGCCGCCACCGCCCCGGCGGTCCTCCACATCCTCGCTACGCCGACGCTCCTCCGTGCCGCTGCGCCGGTCCATCACCACCAGATGCCCTTCCCCCGCTCCGCACTGCGCCATGTATTCCAACGTCTGCTTCACCCCCTTCTCCACCGTCCACGCGAGGCTCTTGCGGTCCGAGTCCCGCAACACCTTGCACTCCACCACGAATCGCTCCCACAGGTCCGAGGGCTGACCCGCCTCCCGCGGCCACAGCACCAGCAGATCCGTCCTGCCCCGCCCCAACCCGTACTCCCGCTCGATGCGCCCGCCACCGTTCACCACCCGTTGCAGGTACGACTGCAAGATGAGCTGCGGCGCCGCCTCCCGGTACGCCCCCAGATGGCCCAGCCAGTGCTCCGCGTGCTCCCCGAAGAAGGTGCCGAACGCACTCAGCAGCTTCGTCATGTCCAGCCGGCCGTCGTCGTCCACGTACCACGCCACCTGGATGTCCAGGCTGCTTTGCAGGACGTAGCCCAGCTCCCGCGGCACCACCTCCCGGTAGATCGGGTTCGCGATGCGCGGCGGGTCGGTGGCGGCGATGAGGCCCAGATCGCGCACGTATTCCAGGTCGCGGGCATGGTGCTGGACCTCCCCGCCGCTCAGGATGGGCTCGACCACCTGCCGGACCCGCTCCTCCTCCAGCTTGTGCGCCAACTGGTCCAGGTGCGTGCGCCGCGAGAGAATCAACTCCTCCCGCGCCGCGTACATGTCGTCCACCTCGATGGTGCGCGAGCGGTCCCGCCCGGCCTTGTTGTCGAAGCACGCCCCCGCGCACAGCGCGTTCACCAGCCACGGCTGACCCCGCGTCTGCGTCCACACCGCCTCCAACGCCGCCGGGGAGAAGCGCTGGCCCGTCTCCTCCGTGTGCTGCGCCATCAACGCGCGCGTCTCCGCTTCCGTGAAGTCGCCCATGCGCAACGACTTCGCCGCCACGTTGAAGGGGCTGCCGCCGGCGATGACCTCGCCGGCGCTCGACCGGATGCGGTAGTCGCGGATGTCGCGCACCCCGCACAGCACCACGCTCTGCGGGAAGGCTTCGGGGCGCTGCTCGTAGCCGGCGCGAAGCTGGCGCAGCACCGAGAGCAGGGTGTCGCCGACCAGGGAGTCGATCTCGTCGACCAGCAGCACCAGCGGCACCGGGTTCGCCAGGCACCAGTTGGACAGCAGATCGCCCAGCGCATCGTCCGGCCCCGATGCTTCCAGCACAGCGCGCCACGATTCGTGCGGAAAGTTGTCGCCCGACAGCCGTGCCCGCATGGCCAGCCGGCTCAGGATGGCGCGCATGCCGCGCGCTACGTCGTCGCGCGCCACCTGGCCGACCTCCACGTTGGTATGCACGCAACGGAAGTTGCCGGCCTTCCCGCTGTTCAGGAGGTCGCGCAGGGCGATGAGCGCCGAGGTCTTGCCGGTCTGGCGCGGCGCGTGCAGCACGAAGTACTGCTTGGCCCGAATCAGGGCCAGGAGCTCATCGACGTCCACGCGATCCCGTGGCGGGATGGCGTAGTGGTCGTCCGGGCGCACCGGCCCTGCGGTGTTGAAGAAGCGCATGGGCCGATTATGGCACCTGTTGCGCGCCGTTGCGTGCGCGGGGCGCCGCCGGGACCGCTCACGGTCCGGCGCCGGCGCCGGGGCCGAGGAGGGGGGCGAGCGGGTGATCGGCTTCATCCCGGAGCGGGTGATCGGCTCACCGGAATGCGCAATTCGGACGGTTCAGGCATGGTCCTCGGCTCCCTCCTCGCATCGTCCGCCGGCCGGCACGCCGGCGCCCTGGCCGTCACGCCGCCGGCTGCGCGCGCACGGCGACGGGCGCATTGCCCAATCCGGCCGCTTCCGATGTAATCCGCGGGCACGGGCATCCGCACCGCGGCGCAGGCGAACACGATGAGCTGGCTCGGAAAGATTCTCGGCGGGGCGCTCGGCTTCGCGCTGGGCGGCCCGCTCGGCGCGCTGGCGGGCGTCGCGCTCGGGCACAACTTCGACCGTTCGGCACGATCGGCCCGGGGCCGCGGCTGGACCGATCCCGAGCTTCTCGACGACGCCGGCCCCGCGGACTTCCTCGACTCCGCACATACCCTCGACCCGCGGGAGCGGACCCAGACCGCGTTCTTCACCGCCACCTTCTCCGTGATGGGCCATCTGGCCAAGGCGGACGGGCTCGTCAGCCGCGACGAGATACGGATCGCCGCGCAGGTGATGGACGAGATGCAGCTCTCCGGCCGCCACCGCCAGATCGCCCAGCGGCTCTTTCGCGAGGGGCGGGCTCCCGACTTCCCCCTCGGCGAGGTCCTCGACCAGCTCCGCCGCGAATGCCGGTACAGCAGCCACCTGATCACGATGTTCGTCGAAATCCTCATGCACGCCGCATTCGCCGACGGCGAGCTGCATGCGCGGGAGCGCGCGTTGCTCGAAGCCATCTGCGCGCGGCTGCGCCTTCCGGCCGGAGAGCTGGACCGCCTGGAGGCCATGCTGCGCGCGGAGCGGCACGCACGGGGAGGCAAGGCGTCGGACGCGCTCTCGCCCGGCGACGCCTACGCCATTCTGGGGGTGGAGGAGAGCTGCTCGGATGCGGAGCTCAAGCGGGCCTACCGCCGGATGATGAGCCGGCACCATCCCGACAAGCTGGTCGCCAAGGGGCTGCCGGAGGAGATGATGCGGGTCGCGACCGAGAAGACGCGCGAGATCAAGGCCGCCTACGATCGGCTGAAGGAAGTGCGCGGCCTCTGAACCGGGCCGCCGTTCCCGCGAAAGCCCGCCTTCGTGATGCTCGTGCCCGCGAACGAATGCCGCTCCCGCGGGAGTGGAGCGAGAGCGGACAACGGGAGGCGGAGATCCGTTGCCGTCGAATCCGCCATGTCGATCCTGCCCGCCGGGCGGTCCCTCCAAAGCCTCCGATCCACCGGGAACGAACGGCTTTGGCGAATGGCTCTGCGGCGTCCCTCGTGACGGATGGCGGGAATGGGCCGAGACCCTGCCGAACGGGCACGCCTCCTCGGCGCACCGCCGCCGGAACTCGTCGCGCTCGACCTCGACGGAACCCTCGTCGACTCGGTTCCCGACATCGCGTGGTGCATCGACCGGACGATGCCGCGGTTCGGAACCCCGCCGCGGGGGGAGGCGCTCGTACGCACGTGGGTCGGCAACGGTGTGGAGCGGCTCGTCGAGCGGGCCCTCACCGGTGAGCTGCATGCACGGGCGGAGCCGGGCTTGCTGCGCGAGGCGTGCACGACCTTCCTCGATCTCTACTCCGCGCACGGCCGCGACCGCAGCCGGCTCTACCCCGGGGTGCGGAGCGGGCTCGCGGCGCTCCGCGCACACGGCGCCGTCCTCGCCTGCATCACCAACAAGCCGCACGCCCCGGCCACCGGCCTCCTCGCGCACCTCGGGTTGCTCGACGCCTTCGAGCTGGTGCTCGGGGGCGATTCGCTCCCCCGCCGCAAGCCCGATCCGTTGCCGCTGCTCCACGCCGGCTCCGTGCTCGACGTCCCGGTCGAGCGATCGGTCTTCGTCGGCGATTCGGTGAACGACGTGCACGCGGCACGCGCGGCGGGGATGCGGGTGGTCTGCGTGAGCTACGGCTACAACCACGGACGGGACATCTCGGACGCAGGGCCCGATGCGGTCATCGACTCGATCGACGAGCTCGCCGCGCTGTGCTTCGGCGCACCGGCGGCGGCAGAGCAGGCCGGGCGATGACATAATCGGGCGCCGGCGTCCGGCGACCCGCCGGCGCGGGTGTCTCCGGCCAACGCGGGGACGGCTTTGCTCCATACGAGGGCGGAACACGATGGACATCCAATCGGCGATCCGCGCCGTCATCGATCGCCACGATCTCGATGGCGTGCAGATGACCGCCGTCATGCACGCCATCATGACCGGCGAATGCACGCCGGCGCAGGTCGGCGGCTTCCTGGTCGGACTGCGGATGAAGGGCGAGACGGTCGAGGAGATCGCGGCCGCGGCGACGGTGATGCGGCGTCTCGCCACCGCCGTCGAGGTCGGCAAGATCCACCTCGTCGATACCTGCGGCACCGGCGGCGACGCCAAGGGGACGTTCAACGTCTCCACCGCGAGCGCGCTGGTCGCGGCCGGGGCCGGGGTGAGGGTCGCGAAGCACGGCAACCGCTCGGTGTCCGGCCCCTCGGGAAGCGCGGACGTGCTGGAGGCGGCCGGGGTGCGGCTCGACCTCCCTCCCGAGCGGATCGCCCGCTGTATCGACGAGGCCGGCGTGGGGTTCCTGTTCGCGCCGGCCCACCACGGCGCGATGAAGCACGCCGTCGGTCCCCGGCGCGAGATGGCGGTGCGCACGATCTTCAACGTGCTCGGCCCCCTCACCAATCCGGCGGGCGCACTCCGCCAGGTCATCGGCGTCTTCGCCCGCGAGCTGGTCGAGCCACTCGCCCGGGTGCTCGGAGCGCTGGGAAGCGAACACGTGATGGTGGTGCATTCCGAGGACGGACTCGACGAGCTGAGCCTCGGCGCACCGACCCACGTGGCGGAGCTGCGCGGCGGCGCGGTGCGCTGCTACACCCTGGACGCGGGCACGCTCGGATTCGCGCCCGCCGCGATCGAATCGATCACCGTCGATTCGGCACCGGCGAGCCTGGAAGTCATTCGTTCGGTGCTGGCCGGCGAGCCGGGGCCGGCGGCGGACGTCACGGTCCTCAACGCCGCGGCGGCGATCTACGTGAGCGGCATCGCGCCAAGCCTGGAGGACGGGATTGGCCGCGCGCGCAAGAGCATCGCCTCCGGGCGGGCGGCCGGCGTCCTCGATCGACTCGTGGCGCTCAGCAATGCGTAGACGGAGCCGACACGGGAAAGCGCCGGTGGAACGCCGCGGCCGGCAACGTGCGCACCAGGCCGGCACGAGTGCGCACGCATGACGGAGCACGACCTCCGGGCGGATCCATGGATCGGCGCCGCCGCCACGCCCGGCGGCCTGCGAAGCTGCCCGGACATCCTCCTGCGCATCATCCGCCACAAGGCGCGCGAGGTCTCCGCCCGCGCGGAACGCACCCCGCTCCGAACGCTCGGCGAACGGGTCGAGGCGCAAGCCGCGCCGCGCGGATTCGCCGCGGCGCTTCAATCCCGTATCGCATCCGGCCGGCCGGCGGTCGTCGCGGAGCTGAAGAAGGCGTCGCCGAGCAAGGGGGTGCTGCGTGAAGATTTCGACCCGGCTGCGATCGCGCGCGACTATGCCGCGGGCGGCGCGGCGGCGCTCTCGGTGCTCACCGACGAAGCGTTCTTCCAGGGCGCCGACCACCACCTGGCCGAGGCGCGCTCCGCGTGCGGACTGCCGGTGCTGCGCAAGGATTTCGTGGTCGATGCCTACCAGGTCTACGAGGCGCGGGCGCTGGGGGCCGACTGCATCCTCCTCATCGTGGCGGCACTCGGAGACGCGCAGCTCAACGAGCTCGCGGGGCTCGCGGTGCACCTCGGCATGGACGTCCTCGTGGAGGTGCACGATGCGGACGAGCTGGAGCGGGCCGCCCACCTGGAACCGCTGCTGCTCGGGATCAACAACCGCGATCTCCGCACCTTCGAGACCACCCTCGACACCACCCTGGACCTGCTGGACCACATCCCCGCCGGCCGCACCGTGATCACCGAGAGCGGTATCCACACCCGCGACGACGTGGCCCGCCTGAGCGCGGCCGGGGTGCACGGGTTCCTGGTGGGGGAGGCGTTCATGCGCGCCGAGCGCCCGGGGGAGAAGCTGCGGGAGCTGTTCTTCGATGGACGGTGAGCGGCCGTCGTCGCAGGAGTGGAAACGATGCGCGCGACCGTGAAATGGCTCGACGGGGCCGCCTTCGTCGGCGAATCCGGTAGCGGTCACGCCCTCGTGATCGACGGTGCGCCGACGGCGGGGGGCCGCAACGTCGGGCCGCGCCCGCTGGAGACCCTGCTCATCGGGCTCGGCGCGTGCAGCGCCTTCGACGTGGTCACGATCCTGCGCAAGGCACGCCAGACGGTGAAGGACTGCCGGGTGGAGCTCGAAGCGGAGCGCGCGGACGCGGTGCCCGCGGTGTTCACCCGCATCCACATGGTGTTCGTAGTGAGCGGCACGGAGCTGCGCGAGAGCGCGGTGCGCCGCGCCGTGAACCTCTCCGCCGAGAAGTACTGCTCCGCCACCGCGATGCTGCGGGCGAGCGTCGAGATCACCCACGAGTACCGGATCGAGCCGGGGTAGTGGGAAATCCGGATCAATACGTCGCCCGGCCGCCGCTCAGATCGAATACCGCGCCCGTCGTGAACGAGTTCTCCTCGGAGACCATCCACGCGACCATCGCCGCCGCCTCGTCGAGGGCGAGGAACCGGCCGCGAGGGATCTTCGAGAGCATGTAGTCGATATGGGTCCGGGAGATCTGGTCGAAGATCCGGGTCTTCGCCGCGGCCGGGGTGATGCAGTTCACCGCGATGTTCCGGTCCGCGGTCTCCTTGGCCAGTGATTTGGTGAGCGCGATGACCCCGGCCTTGGCCGCGCTGTACGCGGCTGCATTCGGATTGCCCTCCTTGCCGGCGATGGACGCGACGTTCACGATGCGGCCGTAGCCGCGCTCGCGCATGTGGGGGAGCGCGGCGCGGCAGCAGTAGTAGACCCCGTTCAGATCCACGTCCACGACAGAGCGCCACTCGTCGAGGGGATACTCCCACGACGGCATCGTCGGTCCCGCGATGCCCGCGTTGTTGACCATGACGTCCACCGCCCCGTGGCGCTCGACCGTGGATGCAAAGGCGGCGGCGACCGCCTCGGCGTCCGTCACGTCCAGCACCGCCGTGCTCGCCTCGCCGCGGCTCGCGAGCTCCCGTGCGGCTTCGGCCAGCAGCGCCGCATCCCGATCCCAGAGTGCGACCACCGCCCCGGAGTCGAGCAGCCGCTCGGCGATGGCCCGCCCGATCCCCTGGGCGCCGCCGGTCACCACGGCGTTCCGCCCCTTCAAGTCGATTGCGTTCATCCGTTGACCCCCGGCGGCGACCGGAGACGGATGCTCTCATCGGTCGCAGCCCATTCGTTGGCGAGTACCCACTGACGCATCGGAATCATCGCTGCGCCACTCGTGAGAATGGTTGCAAATCAGGACGTTGAATGCCGGACGGAAGCGCCGGACGACATTTCGTCGGATAGCTTATTGTCGTGCAACATATCTTATACTTGCTTATTGTCAGCCAGACAACTAAATTCCCGGGATGGAACGGGAAAACGTCGAGCGCAACTTCGGCTTCCTGGTGCACGACATCGCGAGGCTGATGCGCATGAACTACGACCGTCGGGTCAGGAGGTTCGGCCTCACCCGTTCCCAGTGGTGGGTCATCACCAACCTCTACCGTAACGACGGCCTGACCCAGAGCGAGCTGGCGGAGACGCTCGACATCGAACGGGCGTCGCTCGGGCGGCTCCTGGACCGGCTGGAAGCGAACGGCTGGGTGCGCCGCGAACCCTGTGACAAGGACCGGCGCGCAAAGCGGATCCGGTTGGCCAGCGAGGTCGGTCCGGTGATGCGGGAGATGCGCTCGATCGCCGCGGGCTTGCGCCGCGACGCGATGTCCGGATTCACCGCGGACGAGCAGGAAGCGTTCGTCGACGTGCTGCTCGCCATCAAGTCGAACCTGGTGGCATTGAACGGCCAGGAAACGGCCGGCCGGACGGACGATCCGTTTCCGGACGAGGAGCGGGATCGATGAGCAAGGTTCCGCGCATCGCCAGGCGTATCGTCAGGAGGAGCGGCCGGTTCGTGCTGCGCACGGTGCTGCTCGTCGTGGTCCCGCTGGCGGCGGTCCTGGCCGGCCTCTACCTCTACGCCGAGAGCGGACGGTACGTCACCACCGAGAACGCCTACATCAAATCGAACGTCATCGCCATCAGCTCCGACGTGTCGGGACGGGTCGAATGGGTCGGGGTCGACGACAACGCCCTCGTTCGGGCCGGGCAGATCCTGTTCCGGCTCGACCAGCAGCCGTTCAGGATTGCGCTCGACCGATCGGAGGCGGAGCTGGATCTGGTGCGCACGGAGGTCGAGCACCTGCGCACCGACTACCACGAAGCGGTGGCCCGGATGGCGGCCGAGGAGGAGAGGGTGCGGTTCCTTGCCCGGCAGCTCGCCCGGCAGAAGACGCTGATGGAGCGCAAGCTCGGGAGCGAGCAAGCCTATGATGAAGCCGCGCACGATCTCTCGCTCGCCGAACGGCAGGTCCGCGTGCTGCGCCGGCGCGTGCAGCGTGCGCTGCGCACCCTCGGAGGCGAGCCTGACATGGAGGCCGAGGAGCATCCGCGGTTCCTGCGCGCCCGCGCCGAGCGCGATCAGGCCGCGATCGCATTGGCCGACACCACCATCGAGGCGCCGGTCGACGGAATCGTCAGCAACATGAAGTTGCAGGCGGGCGAGTACGTGGAAGAGGGCCACGCCGTCTTCAGCATCATCGAGAACGGGAAGGTCTGGATCGAGGCCAATCTCAAGGAGACCGATCTCACCCACGTGCTGGAGGGGCAATCCGCGTCGATTACCGTGGACGCCTACCCCGGAGTCGAATGGCCTGCCACGGTGGATGCGATCGCACCGGCGACCGGGGCGGAGTTCTCGGTGCTTCCGCCCCAGAACGCGACCGGCAACTGGGTGAAGGTCGTCCAGCGTATCCCGGTTCTCCTCGACGTCGAGCAGCCGCCGAAAGGGAATCCGTTGCGGGCGGGCATGACGGTGGCCGTCTCCATCGACACCGAGCGCGAACGCACCATGCCCGAGCCGCTTCGGCTCTGGTTCGACGACGACGTCCTGGCCCAGGTGCGCACGCTTGGGCGCAGCCTGCGCGCACCGACCGGCTTCGTTTCCAGCGCGCAGGCGGCCGGGGGCGGATAGAGCCACTACGGATCGATCAGAACCCCACCGCGTCGCCCCCCTTGAGCGCGAGCATCTCGCGCGCCTCGACGGGGCTGGCGATCTCCAGGGAGAGGTTCTCGACGATCGAGCGCACGATCCGGACCTGCTCCGCGTTCGACCTGGCGAGCTTGCCCTTGCCCGCGTACAGGCTGTCTTCGAGCCCGACCCGGATGTTGCCGCCCATGATCGCGCTCATGGTCACGAAGCCGAGCTGGTGGCGGCCGGCCGCGAGCACGCTCCAGTGGTAGTCGTCGCCGAACAGCTTGTCCGCGATCCGCTTCATGTGCACGAGGTTTTCCTGGTCGGCGCCGATGCCGCCCAGGATGCCGAAGATCGTCTGCACGAACAGCGGCGGCGTGACCAGCCCGCGGTCGAGGAAGTGGGCGAGGTTGTAGAGGTGCCCGACGTCGTAGCACTCGAACTCGAAGCGGGTGCCGTGGGCCTCGCCGAGATCGCGCAGGATGTATTCGATGTCCTTGAAGGTGTTCCTGAAGATGAAGTCCCGGCTGTTCTCCAGGTGCTTTCGCTCCCAGGCGTACTTGAACTCCGGGTAGCGGTCGAGCATCGGGTACAGCCCGAAGTTCATCGAGCCCATGTTGAGCGAGCTCATCTCGGGCTTCGTGCGCAGCGCGCCGGCGAGCCGCTCCTCCAGCGTCATCCCGTGCCCGCCGCCGGTGGTGACGTTCACCACCGCGTCGCAGCTCTGCTTGATGCGGGGCAGGAACTCCATGAACACCTCCGGGCTCGGCGTGGGGCTGCCGTCCTCGGGGTTGCGCGCGTGGAGATGGATGATCGCGGCGCCCGCCTCGGCCGCCTCGATGGACTGCTCCGCGATCTCCGAGGGGGTCAACGGCAGGTGCGGAGACATCGTGGGGGTGTGGATCGACCCGGTGGTCGCACACGTGATGATCACCTTCTTCTGCTTGGCGGCCATACTGGCTTCTCCTGGCGGGATTCGAGCGGGAACGGCTTGTGCGCAACATTCGAAGCGGCGCTGGCGCCGGTCCCGGCCGCTCGTCCGATTCGGGCCGCACCATGCCATAAACGCGCATGATCGGGTAAGGGCGAGGTTGCGTGCATCCGCGCACACGCCCGGCGGCTCCTTGATTGCCGGGACGGGGTTGGGCGAGACTTCGACGGCATGGGTGTACGGGCGCAACGCCCGCCTTCGTCCACGACAGAGGGATCTCCACATGGCGGCTGACGTGGCAACCCGTGCCGGTCCCGGCGCGGGCGGGCGAAGGAGCCGCCGCGCCGGTGAAGCGGCTCCCGCCGCCTCCCGGGCCACCGCCCCGCAGGAGGCCACCGCCTCCCGGACGGCCGCTTCCCAATCCGCCTCCTCCTCGCAGGCCGCGCTGGACGCCCTGCTGTGCGAGCTCCTGCCGCGCCAGGGGTGCTGGAGCGACGAGGGCTACCTGTGGCTTACCGATCATGGCAACCGACCGGTCGAGTTCACCGACGGCCGCATCGAGGAATTGCCCTTGCCTACGTCCACCCACCAGACCATCCTCGCGTTTCTCCATTTCCTGTTCCGCACCTGGGTCCGGCCGCGGGGCGGCGTCGTGGTGGAATCCGCGTTGAGGCTGCGCATCCGCGAGGGCAAGTTCCGCGAGCCGGACCTGTTGATGCTCCGCGACCGCTCCGACCCCCGCTACCAGGACCGCTACTGGCTGGGTGCGGACCTGGTGGTCGAGGTCGTCAGCCCGGACCACCCCGGCCGGGATCTGGTGGAGAAACGGGCGGACTACGCCGAGGCGAGGATCCCGGAGTACTGGATCGCGGACCCGCGCGACGAGACGCTGACGGTGCTCGTGCTGCGCGGGGAGGCATACGTCGAACACGGGCGGTACGGACGGGGGGAGATGGCCGCTTCGGCGCTGCTGGAAGGATTCGTGGCGGAGGTGTCGGCGGTGTTCGACGCCCCGGAGACGGGCGGGTGAGGGCGTGGCACGACGGCGGGACGCGGAATCGAGCCACTCGGGAGAGCCGAGGATCGGAACGGTCGTCACCCCGGCGGGGCCGCGTAGCGCAGTCTCGGGCATGTCGATCGCCTGCCGGCGCCAGTGGTAGATGCCGACAGCACCTCGGCGAAGCTCTCGCGGAAGGTGTCCGCCGGACGTTGCCGGCTGTCGAGATCGAGGATCTCCCAGCCGAGCCCCGCAAGCTGGTCCGGCAAAGGCTTCTCGACGTGGTGGCGCTCGTCGAGCCGATGCGGTTGCGCCGTCATGACGGCCATTGCGGCGGCGTCCACTCCTTGCGGACTCTCAGGAAGCTGACGAAGCGGGGCACGCCGTTCCGGGTCTTGCCGTGGAACTTGTAGCTCAAATTTCGGGATTCGCTGACCGAAATGGATTCCCGCTTTCGCGGGAATGACGTCATTTCAGCGAGACGCTTTGCTTTCAGGCTGGCCGTCATTCCCGCGAAAGCTTTCAGGCTGGCCGTCATTCCCGCGAAAGCGGGAATCCATCGCCTGATTCAGGCATTTTGAATCCCGAAACTTGAATCAGGAAGCTGGCGAAGCGAGGCACGCCGTTCCCCGGGTCTTGCCGTGGAACTTGCAGGTCACGGTCGCTCCCAATCACATACCGGCCGGTCCGGCCTCGCCGCGCTCGGCACGGCCCGGAAGCGTGCGTCGCCGAGCCGGCCCTACCCGCCGTCCCAGGCCGCGAGGGCGGCCTCGACCCCGGCGCCCGGCGCGCTCGCGTGGCCGAAGCGGCGCAACGTCACTTCGAGCGCCGCGAGGCAGGTCATCACGTTGTCCCGGCGGCAGCCGTAGCCCATCGTGCCGATCCGCCAGATCCTGCCGTGCAAGGGGCCGAACGAGGTCCCGATCTCCAGGCCGAAGTCGTCGAGCAGCGCGGCGCGCACGCCGTCCCCGGACACCCCCTCGGGGATGTACACGCCGGTGACGTTCGGCATCTTGTGCGCCTGGTCGCCGAACAGCGCGAGCCCCATCGCCCGCAGGCCGGCGGTCATCGCGCGGCTCGCACGGGCGTGGCGCTCGAAGCGGCTTTCCAGCCCCTCGGCGAGGGCGAGACGGGCGCATTCGCGCGCCGCGTAGAGCATCGAGGTCGCCTCGGTGTGGTGGTTCAGCCGCGACTCGCTCCAGTAGTCCATCAGCATCGACAGATCGAGGTAGTTCGACTGGATGATGCGCCCGGCGCCTTCCTCGTAGTCCTCCGGGCGGATCCCCTGCTCGACGTGCCGGCGCGCGCGCACCACCGCCTCCACCCGCTCGTTGAAGGTCAGCGGCGCGACCCCCGGCGGGCCGGACAGGCATTTCTGCAACCCGGCGGATACCGCGTCGAGCCGCCAGGCGTCCGTCTCCAGCGCCATGCCGGCCACCGAGGCGGTGGCATCGACGTAGACCAGCGCATCGTGCGCGCGGCAGATCCGCCCGATGGCGTCGAGCGGCTGGGCCATGGTGGTGGAGGTGTCCCCCTGCACCACGGCGACGAGCTTCGGGCGGTGGCGCTTCACCGCGTCCTCGATCCGCTGCGGATCGAACACCGTGCCCCACTCGGTCTCGATGGCGACGACCTCGGCCCGGCAGCGGCGGGCGATCTCGCAGAGCAGATGGCCGAAGCGGCCGAAGATCGGAACCAGCACCCGGTCGCCGGGGACGAGCACGGAGGCCAGGACCGCCTCGATGCCCGCACGGGCGGTCCCGTCCACCAGCAGGGTCCAGCGGTTGTTCGTGCGGAAGACCTGCCGGTAGAGCGCCATCACCTCGTTCATGTATTCGGTGAAGCGCGGGTCGAACTGCCCGAGCAGGGGCAGCGCCATCGCCTGGAGGACGCGCGGGTCGACGTCCACCGGCCCGGGACCCATCAGCCGGCGCGGCGGGGGGCTCAGTGGTTCGATTGCCTGGTTCATGAAGGCTCCTTGTGCGACGGGACGTCATCCGCTGGCTCGGATGTCCCGCTTCTGCGCGATTGGACAGGGTTTGGACGCCATGAAAATCAACGGGCTGCCATCATGCTTTGGTGATCCATGACCCCGGACGGTGATTTTGGGACAGGTCCATAGCATAATCACCACCCGCGTCGCTTTGCTCCGACAAGTGATCGGCTTCATCCCGGAACGGGCGATCGGCTTCACCGGAATGCGCACATGATCACGATCATCGTCGGGGACGGTTGATGCAGACTCCCTTCATGTTCGCAACCGGAACACGATCCGCACTCCATCCGGGTGGAGCACGAACTTCAGCGGGCCGGGAATCGCCGGACGTCCCGCGCCGCGGCCGGTTCGAGGCGTGGCCGTCACGCCTCTCGACCGCGCTTCGGGCCGTCGCGGCCCTCGTCCTGGTCGCGGTGTTCTCGGAGGAAGCCGCGGCACAGTGCACGTTGCCGACGCCGCCCGGTCAGATGCCGCCGGCTCAGGTCACCGGTGTCGTGACGGTCGAGGCCCGCATTCGGAGCCTGAGCGTGTCCTGGAACGAGGTCACCGGGGCCAACCGCTACGTCGTGCAGTGGAAGTCCGGCAGCGAAGGCTACGACCCCGCCCGGGGGGCCACCGTTTCGGACACGAGCTACACCATCACCGGGCTCACCGCCGGCATCGTGCACACGGTGCAGATCTTCGCGGCCGCAAGAGTCAATCTCGCCACCTCTGAGAGCCCGGCATGGGCCATAGTTTGCAGCTCCACCGCGTCGGACGAGGCCACCGGCACACCGCTCGACCCCCCGCCGCCGCCGCTGGGCCAGGTCACCGGCGTGAGGATCGAGCCCGGCGTGGAGAGCCTGGGCGTGACCTGGCGCGCGGTGGCCCAGGCCGGCGGCTACAAGGTGCAGTGGAAGTCCGGCAACGAGGACTACGACCCCAGCCGGCAAGCCGCCACCGCCGTCAGCGCGACCAACCCCGGTACGAGCTACACCATCACCGGGCTCACCCCCGGCACTTCGTACACCCTGCGGGTCATCGCCACCCGGGCCGGCAGGGCCGACGGCCCGCCCTCCGCCGAAGCCTCCGGCACGCCGCTCCCCCCGCCGCTGGGCCAGGTCACCGGCGTGAGGGTCGAGCCCGGCGTGGAGAGCCTGGGCGTGACCTGGCGTGCGGTGGCCCAGGCCGGCGGCTACAAGGTGCAGTGGAGGTCCGGCAGCGAGGACTACGACCCCAGCCGGGAAGCCGCCACCGCCGTCAGCGCTGCCAACCCCGGCACGAGCTACACCATCACCGGGCTCACCCCCGACACTTCGTACACCCTGCGGGTCATCGCCACCCGGGCCGGCAGGGCCGACGGCCCGCCCTCCGCCGAAGCCTCCGGCACGCCGCTCCCCCCGCCGCTGGGCCAGGTCACCGGCGTGAGGGTCGAGCCCGGTGTGGAGAGCCTGGGCGTGACCTGGCGCGCGGTGGACGAGGCCGGCGGCTACAAGGTGCAGTGGAGGTCCGGCAGCGAGGACTACGACCCCAGCCGGGAAGCCGCCACCGCCGTCAGCGCTGCCAACCCCGGCACGAGCTACACCATCACCGGGCTCACCCCCGACACTTCGTACACCCTGCGGGTCATCGCCACCCGGGCCGGCAGGGCCGACGGCCCGCCCTCCGATGAACTCACCATGGCCACCCTGCGGCGGATCTTCGTGTCCATCGCGCGGGAAGCGAGCGTGGTCGAGGGATCCGCGGCAGAGCTTTCGGTGCAGCTTTCCGAATCCTTCCCGGTGGCGGTGACGGTGACGTGGACCACGATGGACGGCTCGGCGAAGGCGGGCGAGGACTACCGTGCGGAGACGGCCGGCCGCCTGACGTTCGAGCCGGGCGATCGGATGGGAACGTTGCGGGTGCGGACCCTGGACGACCCGCGCACCGAGCCTGCGGAGACGTTCCGGGTGCGGCTGACGGAAGCGTCGAACGCGGAGCTGGATCCGCGGGCGGATTCGGCGACGGTGACGATTACGGACGACGATACTGAAGCGGTGCGCGGCCGGGCGCTGGGCAAGGTGCTGGCGGCGGCCGGCCGATGGATCGCCGCGGACGCGGTGCGCGTGGTCGGGGGGCGGTTCACCGCTCCGGCGGCGGGCGCGCGGTCGGGCTCCGGCGCCCGCGCGCTCGCCCCGGCGGAAGCCGGACCGTGGACCGCGGCGGGATACGGGAGCGACGTCCATCGGGACGGACGCAGGGAAGGCGTAGCGCGGCGCTCGGCCGAGGAGCTGCTGGCCCGGAGCTGGTTCGACGTCCCGCTGGGAACGACGGGAGACACCGCCGGGGCCGGGGATGCGTCCGCGGGGTGGAGGTTGTGGGCCCGGGGGACGGCCGGAGGGTTCGACGAACGGCCGGAGGCCGGCTTCCGGATGGACGGCGAGGTGGCCGGGGGGTATCTCGGCCTCGACCACCGCTCGGCGGGCGGCGCTCTCGCAGGCGTGGCGATCGCCCACGCCAGGAGCGACGTCGACTATGCGATCGACTCGGTGAGCACCGGTGAGGTGGATCTGGAGCTGACGAGCGTGCTGCCCTACGCGCACTTCAGTCCACGGTCCGATCTGGGGGTGTGGGGCCTGCTGGGCGCCGGTTGGGGGAGCGCCGGGTTGAAGGACGAGGCCGGCGAGGTCGAGACCGACGTGAAGATGCGGATGGCCGCGGCCGGCTTGCGGCAGGAAGTGGCGGCGTGGCCGGAAATCGACGCGACGGTGAAGGCCGATGCGTTCCTGACCAGGTTGGAGGCGGATGCCGCGGCGGGGCTGCCGAAGACCACGGGCGGCGCCAGGCAGCTACGGTTGGGGCTGGAAGGCCGCAGGCAATTGGAGGTGTCGCCTGCCGCGCGGATGATCCCGAGCCTGGAGATCGGCGGGCGTTGGGACGGCGGCGACGCCGGGAAGGGGGTGGGCGTGGAGGTCGGCGGGGGGCTCGCATATTCGGACACCGCTCTCGGCCTGGAAGTCGAAGCGCGGGGATGGTTCCTGCTGGCGCACCAGGAGAAGAAATTCGATGAATGGGGAGGAAACCTGACGGTGAAGCTGGACCCGGGGCAGGCCGGGCGCGGGCCGTGGGTGACCTTCGCGCCGGGCTGGGGGGCGGCCGGAAGCCGGGCGTTGCAGACCTGGAACAGCCCGGAAGCGTTCCGGGCCGACGGCGGCTCCGGTCGAACGCCGGATCTTTCCCCGGATCGGCTGGAGCTGGAAGTGGGCTACGGAACGCCGGCGTACGGAGGGCTGCTGACGCCCCATGCCGGGCTGTCGATCACCGGATCGGGGACGCGCCGTTACCGGCTGGGCGCTCGTCTGGATCTGGGCGGCCGGGCGGATCTGGGAATCGAGGGCCGGCGGTCGATGCGGGCCGGCGGGTCGGACACGAACGAGATCATGATCTACGGCCGGGTGGACTGGTAGCCGGCGCACCGCCGCGATTCGTCGGCGAGGCAGGCGGGAGAAAGGACACCTCCGTATCCAACTGCCGACGCGATCCGAGGCGGCGAGGCGAGACGATCACGATGGCGCGAACCGTACAGTGCGTGAAGCTTCGGGAGGAGGCCGAGGGCCTCGATTTTCCGCCCCTGCCCGGCGACCTCGGCCGGCGCGTCTTCGAGAACGTCTCGAAGGCGGCATGGCAGCAGTGGCTCGCCCATCAGACGATGCTCATCAACGAGAACCGGCTCAAGGTCACCGACCCGCAAGCGCGCCGATTCCTCGAAGACGAGCTGGAGAAATACTTCTTCGGCGAAGGCTCCGCAGCGCCCGAGGGATACGTGCCGAAGGGCGGGTAAACGAGCCGATCGGGGGATGCACCTCGCTTCAACGGCTTGCTTTGCGCGGCCGCGGCATCGAGCGGGAGGTCTTGTAAACGGCGCCCGATCTCCTCGCACGGAGAGCGGGTCGACATGCCATGGCTCCTGCTACACCTTGAGCACGACCTTGCAGGCAACGTCGCAGCGAACCCGGCACCCGCCGGCCCGGCATCCAGTCACGGCGGCTCCGGACGATGCCGGACAGGGCGGATGTTGCCGGTAACGCTGAATCCCGATGAATTCGCACTCATACGATGAAGGCACCGACCGGGAAGACACCCGCTCGGAGGACCCCGGCCTGCTGGATCGGATTCCGGTCCCGGTGAGCACGCCGTGCCATCTCCCGAACGACGCGCTGGCCGCCCTCACCGGGCGCTCGGACCGCAAGGGCCTCACGCATCTTGCACTTCACGTCCTGGCCATCGCCGCCACGGGGGCGATCTACGCGGGCGTGTTCGGAACCGCGTGGATGCTTCCGGCCGCGTGGCTCTACGGCACCTGCCTCGTCTTCCTCTTCGCCCCGCTGCACGAGACGGTGCACTACACCGCCTTCCGCAGCCGCCGGCTCAACCGCGCGGTGTCGGTGGCGTGCGGATGGATCCTCCTGCTCCCGCCGCGCGGGTTCCGTGCGTTCCATCTGGAGCACCACCGCTGGACGCAAGACCCGGAGCGCGACCCCGAGCTGGCCGTTCCGCCGCCACGCACGTGGGGCGAATATCTATGGCGGATCAGCGGGTTGCCATATTGGGGGTCCCAGGTTCGGACGATGCTCGGGCACGCGGCCGGGCGGGTGCCGGAGCCGTACGTCGCGCGCCCGGAACGTGGCGCGATCGTCCGGGAGGCGCGGCTGTACCTCATGAGCTACGCCGTCCTGGCCGCACTCTCGGTGGCCGCCGGCAACGCGGCGATGCTCTGGTTCTGGGCCGTTCCCGCCGTGCTCGGCCAGCCGATGCTGAGGCTCTACCTGCTCGCCGAGCACACCGGTTGCCCGATGGTCCCGGACATGCTGGAGAACTCGCGCACGGTCCACACCACCGCCGCCGTCCGCTTCCTCGCCTGGAACATGCCCTACCACGCCGAGCATCACGCGCACGCGGCCATCCCTTTCCACGCCCTGCCCCGCGCCCACGCGGCCCGCATGAATGCAGCCCCCGCCCCGCGCATCCGCCGCCAGCCCCGGGGATACGCGAGGGTGCACCGGGAGCTGGTGCGCGGCCTGCGGTGAGAGCCGCCCCCGCCGGCACCCAGGGGACGGCCATGCGCAGCGCGCCACGCATCCGGTCACGGCGCACAACCGCCGTACACACGTACGCAGCCGCCGCAACGGCGCTGTGCAAAGCCGGCCGTCCACGGCATATCCCGGACATGAGCACGGGGACGTCCGGTTCAAGCCGGTCGGCTTCCAGGAAATCCGGGGCGGTTCGGTGAATTGGAGAGGGTTCTTTCACGTTCTCGTGTTCCTGTCCCTGATCGGTCTGCAAGCCCATCACATGTCCGAGCAGGGCCCGCGAGCAGGTGTCGATGCGCGTTGGTACATCGGTTACGCGCTGTCCATCCTTCACGAATCGCAGTTGCCTCGAGGACGGGTGAAGAGCGTACCGCTCTATCCCTTGTGGCTGGCGATGTGGATGCACGTCGACCCGGATTACCGTGACTACCTGCAATGCCTTCACGAAAACGCCCCGTATTGGAGCGAAGGAAAGAAGTTCTGGCCGGGCAACGTCGTCGACTGCCGTCCTCTCCGGCTGGACAACGTTGGATTCTACGTACAGGTCTTCCTGGGAGCCGTCGGCACGGGGCTGGTGTGGCTTGCGGGCTGGCTTGCGTCCGGGCGTCCGATGGTCGCCCACCTCAGCGCGTTCTTTGCGGTGTACGCCGGGTCGTGGCTTATTCTGGGTAATCAGTACAGGACCGAAGAGCTCGTCATCCCTCTCTTCGCCGGTATCAACGTCTGCCTCGCGTGGCTGGTCCTGTCCGGAGTCCGGAGGCGAGGGTGGATAAGGGTGCGGACCGCGGCCGTGGCGATCACGTGCGGTCTGCTGCTGGGCACACTGGCTCTCGTCCGGCCACCCTACGAATTCCTGCTGGTGGCCCTGCCGTTTGCCGCGGCGGTCTGGATGCTTCGGGACCGCCCGCGGCGCCGCGAAATCGCCACCGTCACGGCCTGGATCCTGGTCAGCGCATCGTTGGTCGCAGCGCCCTGGATCGTACGCAACCATACGGCGAAAGGTTTTGTCGGCTTTACGGAGGGTTACGACTCCGACACCCTTTACGAGCGGCTTGCCTTCAACGCCATGACGGGGCGCCAGTGGATGGCCGCTTTTCCGGCCTGGAGCGGGAGAGGTGGACAGCGTCTGGCGAGAGAATGGTTCGGGCCCGAAACCGCGGCCGGCTTCCACCCGCTTCACCAGGAACATTTCATATGGCGGGGGATCGAGGAACGGAAGAGGATGCAGGCGATCGTGGCATTCGATGACCAGCTTGGCCTTGTCCTGGGACGGATGTGGTCCGATCTGCCGAAACATCTGGCGGTGAGCCTGCCGTTGGCGTGGCGGGGGATGATGCAGTCCCCGCAAATCTGGTACGGAAACGCCCTCTGGTTGCTGGTGATCTTCAGCTTCGTGCAGGGGTCGGGCCGGAACCGAAGCGTCCTGGCGGCGCTGGCGTTCTGCCCCTTTTTCGTGCTGGCGGTCAACGCGCTGGTATCCACCAGCCTGCCCCGGTACAGCGTCGGGCTGCTGATGCCCCTGTCGGTCGGGGTCGCGCTGCCCGTCGCCTGGATCGTCGAAGGTGCGTGGAGCAGGATGCGGCGCCGGCGATCCTCGGTGGTCCCCGATGGGCGTCCGAACCATCCGCAGCCTTCCGCAACGAGCCGCCGTGATCCTTCGCGCGGATGCCCGGACGAACGAGCTCCATGACCGGCTGCGGCTTTCGGATCAGACCGGAAGCGCCTGTTCCAGCACCCTCGCGACGTGCCACGCCTCCCGATCCGCGCCGTCGGCGATCTGGCGCCGGCAGCTTGTTCCACTGGCGACGATCAGGGTGTCCCGATCCGCGGCCCGTACCGCCGGGAGCAGGCCGAGCTCGGCCATCGCCATCGACGTCTCGTAGTGCTCGGCCTCGTAGCCGAAGGCGCCGGCCATGCCGCAGCAGCTCGACGCGACGGTCTCGACCGCAAGTCCGGGCACGAGCCGGAGCGCGCGCTCGACCGCCGGCATGACCCCGAACGCCTTCTGGTGGCAGTGGCCGTGGAGAAGAGCGCGTCGTTGCTCCATGGGGCGCATGGGGAGTGCGAGAGCCCCCCCGGCGGCGGCATCGGCGAGGAATTCCTCGAACAGCAGGAACCGCACTTCGCCCGGGTCCCGCTCCAGACCGAGCGGCGACCTCTTGCGCGGGCGCCCCTCGGCCAGCGCCGGAGACGGGCGAGGAACCGTCCCGTTCCATGCAAGCACCAGCGCTTCGTCGCGGAACGTGAACAGGCAGGAGGGCTCCAGGCCGATGACGGGAATGCCGCGCTCGATGAACGGCGCGAGCGCCGAGAGGGTGCGCTCCAGCTCGTACCGGGCTTCCTCGATCAAGCCGGCGGCGAGGAACGTCCGCCCGCAGCACAGCGGACGGCGTTCTCCCGGCGGCGGCGCGGCCGTGCGAACCCGGAACCCAGCCGCCTCCAGCACCCGCACCGCGGCCCGCGCGTTCTCCGGCTCGAACCAGGTGTTGAACGTGTCGGCGAAGAGCACCACCTCGGGGTTGCCGCCCTGGGCGGGAGGCCGATGGCCCGATTCCGCGTCACCGTGCCCTCGCGAAGAGGCTGCGCCAGCTTGAGCTGCATCGGCCCGACCCGTGCCGGCCCGGTCTCCGCCGGCCCGACCCGCGCCGGCTTGAGCCGCCCCCGCCGGAGGCGCGCTGGAGCGAACAGACCCTGGCCGACTGGTCCCTGCTCGATCATCCCCTGCTCGATCACCCTTGGCCCGGGTCGTATCGGCCTGAACCGCATCGGCCCAAACCACTTCGGTTGCCGATGAAGGTCCTCGCGACGAATCGGTCTGGAATGCATCGGCCCGGAACGGATCGCTCCGCCAGCGCGGCAGCGGACGTTTCGCGCTCAGCCCCAGGAAGCGCTCGGTGACCGCAGGGAGCCCCGGGATCCGGTCGCGCAGGTTCAGCACCCACGCGAGCCGGCTCGCCATGGGCGCGTAGCGGGGCAGCCACGCGACGAGGCGATCGCGCAGCCCGAGCCCGTGCCGCTTCCGGCGCTGGTGGAGGTATTCGATCTTCATGCGGGCCATGTCCACGCCGGTGGGGCATTCGCGTTTGCAGCCCTTGCATCCGACGCAGAGCGCCATGGTGTCGCGCATCGCGTCGGAGGTGAGGGCGTCGGGGCCGAGCTGGCCGGTCAGGGCGAGCCGTAGCGTGTTCGCGCGTCCCCGGGTGACGTGCCGCTCGTCCGCGGTCACCCGGTAGGAGGGGCACATCACGCCGGGGTCCCACTTGCGGCAGGCGCCGTTGTTGTTGCACATCTCGACCGCGCGGTGGAACCCGCCCCATTCGGACCAGTCGAGCCCGGTCTCCACGGGCAGGGGCGCGTAGCCCGGCTTGTAGCGGAAGAGCGTGCGGTCGTCCATGCGCTCGGGGCGCACGATCTTGCCCGGGTTGAACAGGCCGCCGGGGTCGAAGGCGTCCTTGACCTCCTCGAACGCGGCGGTGAGCCGGGGACCGAACATCGCCTCGTGGAACTCGCTGCGCACGATGCCGTCGCCGTGCTCGCCGGAGTGCGAGCCCCGGTACTCGCGGACCATCTCGAAGCATTCCTCCGCGATCGCCCGCATGGCGCGCGCGCCTTCGGCGGTCTTCAGGTCGATGATGGGGCGCACGTGCAGGGTGCCCACCGAGGCATGCGCGTACCAAGTGCCGCGGGTGCCGTGGCGGGCGAAGATTTCGTCGAGGCGGCGGGTGTACTCGGGGAGGTCTTCCAGGCGCACCGCGCAGTCCTCGACGAACGAGATCGGCTTCCCGTCCCCCTTCATCGACATCATGATGTTCAGGCCCGCCTTGCGCACCTCCCAGACCGCGCGCTGGAACGCAGGCTCCACCGCCTCCACCACCGCGCCGGGGAAGCCCAGGTCCGCCATCCGCTCGCCGAGCTGCCGAAGCCGAGCGAGGAGGGCGCCGTGGTCCTCGCCCGCGAACTCCACCAGCAGCAGGGCGTCGGGATTGCCCCGCACGAAGCGTTCGACGGCAGGGCGGAACGCTGCGATGTCGCGGGCCAGGTCCATCAGGGTGCGGTCCACCAGCTCCACCGCGGTCGGGTCGAGGGCCACGATGTGCCGGGTGGCGGCCATCGCATCGTGGAACGCCGGGAAGTGGCACACACCCAGCACGCGATGGGCGGGCAGCGGCTGGAGCGCCAGCTCGATCCCGGTAAAGAACCCCAGGGTGCCTTCGGAGCCGACCAGCAGGCGGGCCATGTTGTGGCCGCCGGCGGTGGCGGCGGCGACCCCGCTGGGTGCGACGGGGGCGAGGCCGCCGCCGGGCCGATGCGGCCCTGCGGATCGGCGTCGTCCATCGGCTGCCGCGCCCGGCGTGACCGCATCGAGGTTGTAGCCGCCGACCCTTCTGAGCAGCGGCGGGAAGCGGCGCGCGATCTCGTCGGCTTCCCGGGCGCCGAGGGCGCGCATGCGCCGGATCAGATCGAGGTAGCGGCCGTCGCCGGCGGCGTCCGTGACGCCGGCGAGGTTGCCCGGCGCCTCGCCGAAGCGCATGGCGCTCCCGTCGGCGAGGACCGCGTCGATGGTGCGCACGTTGTGCACCATGTTGCCGTAGCGGATGGAGCGCGCGCCGCAGGAGTTGTTGCCGGCCATGCCACCGATGGTGGCCCGGTTGGACGGCGACACGTCCACGGGGAAGAAGAGCCCCTTCGGCGCGAGCCAGGCGTTGAGGCGGTCGAGCACCACGCCGGGCTGGACCTTGGCCCGGCGCGATCCTTCGTCGAGATCGATCACCCGGTCGAGGTACTTGCCGGTATCGACGACCACCGCCTCGCCCACGGTCTGCCCGCACTGCGAGGTGCCGGCGCCGCGAGGGAGGACCGGGGCGCCCGCCTCGCGGCAGATCGCGATCGTCCGGCCGACGTCCTCCGTGGTGCGAGGTATCACCACGCCGATCGGCTCGATCTGGTAGATCGAGGCGTCGGTGCTGTAGCGGCCCCGATCCGCCGGATCGAAGAGCACCTCCCCTTCGATCTCGCGCCGCAGGCGCACGGCGAGCGCCGGATCGCCCGGCCGCAGGCCGGAGCGGTGCCTCATGCGCGTTCTCCCGCGTTACCGAGGCGAGGAGAGCCGGTGTCGGGCCGGCAGGTGCGGTGGCGGCCCCGTTTCACCGGCTGGAAGCACGGCGTCTCGGGAATGCCTCCGGGAATACCCAACCCGGCGTAGCCGGAACCAAACGCCGGTTGCGAACCTGGGATCGGCGCGTCCTGACGGACGCGGGCGTCCCGCCGGATGCAGGACGGGCGGCCGGGGTGGCGCCTGCCGCTTCGCCGGCCAGATACGCGAGGGTCGTGCCGACACCGCCGCGCGAGTGCGGGACGCCGGCGAGCTCGAGCCCCATCTCGACGTCTGGGAGTGTGCCCGCGAGCGTCAGGCCGTTGAAGTCCCCCAGGTGCCCGATGGTGTCTGCCGGCCGGATCATCCACTTCGACATCCTGGAATCGGGAATCGGCGCGCAGTGTACGCCGGGGCGCTCGATTTTTCCGCCGCGTTCGTCGTGGGGGCAGCGCCCTTGCTCAGGATCGGAAGAGCCGGGTGCGCTGGATCTCGTGCGCGCAACTTGCGAGCGCGAGGCCGGGGGCGGCTCCTCCGATCTCGGCGTCGTCGAGGCCGAGCCCGGTCTCGCAGACGGAGGGAATCACGCTCCCGAGCCGGAAGAGCACCCGCTGCCCGGCGCTCTGGCCGAGGGGAACGAGCTTGACGCCGGCCCCTATCTGGCTCTCGGCCCAGCTCCACGCGAGCCCGCCGGCGCCGTCCAGGGGGCGGATCCTCCAACGGACGCAGGCCAGCGCGAACATCGCGGCAAAGGTGCAGCCCGGCGCCTTCGTCCAGGGCGCGGCCGACTGCACGCCGAGCCCGGCCAGGATCCGGGCGAGAGCCTGGCCCATCGCGCGGTCGGAGTACCGGAGTTCGGCGGTCTCCCGGTTGGCGAGCAACCACTCACTCCGGGTCGCGGCGTCCGCTTCGTCCCCCCGGCTCCATGCCGCATGGAGCCGGCCGTACACGGGGACGTCGAGGCGCCCGAAGCCGTGCCGGAGCCGCCCCTCCACCCAGGCCAGCAACCCGCGCTCGCCATCCACCCAGCCCGCTTCCACCGCGTATTCGAGCCCTTCCGAATACGCATAGGCGCCGACCGGAAGCGCCGGGCTCGCGAGCTGCAGGAGGCGGGGGAGGGAAGGCATCGCCGCTCACCATTGTCTGCGCCCGGTGGAGCAACTCCACTCGACGGGGACAAGAGACAAGAGGGAGCGGGCGCACCACCCGCGGTGCGCCCCGAGTAATGCTAGCATGACGCGCCCGCCCCGCGGGGCGCCTCTTGCCGTATCCGGCTTCGGAGCCGCAACATGGCCGAGAGTCCCGGCGCCGGCCGCGCCGACCGCACCGGCAAGTTCGGCGCGCGCGAGGAGTCCGGGATCGTGCGCTGCGACGCCTGCCCCATCCTGTGCCGCATCAAGCCGGGGAAATCGGGGGCCTGCGACCGCTACGCCAACGAGAACGGCGCGCTGGTGCGCACCGATCCCCTGGTGCTGACCGAGCGGGCGCTGGACGCGGGCGAACCAGTGGTGCCCTTCGCGGGCGGGTCCCTCGCGGACTGGGACGGCAGGGCCTTCACGAGCGAGCGCACCTTCGTCACCGGCATCGGCTCGGGCACCACCTACCCCGACTACAAGCCGGCCCCCTTCATCGTCGCCGCCCGGTACGAGGGCGTGGACACGGTCACGGTGGTCTCCGAGGGCATCTTCTCGTACTGCGGGGCGAAGGTGAAGATCGACACCGACCGCCATCTCGGCCCGGAGTGCGCGACGGTTCGGGCCGAGGGAGAGCCGGTCGGGCACGTCACCACCGCCGAGTACGGATCGCAGATGCTCGCCATCGGCGGGGTGAACCAGCTCACCGGCGGCACCCGCCGGGCGGGGCGGATCACCTGCGAGACCCTCCTCGCGCTGTGCAATTGCGAGGCGGTGGAGCTGGCCATCGAAGGCGGGGCCACGGTGGTGGCGCAGGCCGGGCGCGCGCCGCTGGTGGACGGGGTCGAGGAGCAGCGGATGCGGGCCGGCTGCGGCTCGGCCACCATCGGCATGTTCGCCCGGCAGTGGCATGGGCACGTGGACGAGGTGATCGTGGTCGACGACCACATCACCGGGGTGCTGACCGAGCACCAGGCCGGGGTGTGCCTGGACATGCCGCCGGCCGGCATCCGGGTACGGGGGCGCAAATCCACACCGGGGCGCTACTTCCAGGTGGCGAGCCCCGGCGCCGGCTGGGGCGGAACGGACGTGACCGAGCCGCTGTCCATCGTCCGGCGCATCGACCCGGCGGTGGCGTGGCCGGGGATGCGGGTGCTGCTGACCACCACCACCGGCGAGGACAGCCTGTACTGCCTCCTCGACGAGGACCGGAAGACCTTGCGGCCCGCGCCGATCCCGGAGCCGGTACGTGTGGTGGTCGAGCGCATCGGGGAGAACTGCGAGCCCTCGCTCTGCTCGGTGCTGTTCATGGCCGGGGCCGGCGGGTCGCTGCGGGCCGGGGTCACCGGGAACCCCATCCGGCTGACCGATTCCATCAAGTCCGCGGCCACGCGGGTGACCATGGGCGGGGCGCCGGTCTACGTCTGGCCGGGGGGCGGCATCACCGTGCTGGTCGACGTCGCCCGCCTGCCCGCCGACGCCTTCGGATACGTGCCGACCCCGGCCATCGTCGCGCCGATCGAGTTCACGCTGGCACTCGCCGACTACGAGGCGCTCGGCGGGCACCTGGACCACGCGATCCCGTTCTCGGAGGTGCTTGCGGAAGCCGGCGGCGAGGCCGAAGTACGCCCCTGGAACCGCGCGAACCCCTGGCCGTGGAAGCCGGTGAAGGGGCGGTGAGGAATGGATTGGCATTCGACGAAATGGACTGGGTGGCGATGCTCCCGGCGCGACCGGGGATCGAGAACACAGTGTGGGCGACGGCAGGGACGCCGCCCCGCGCCCGGATCCCGGCGCAGATCCGCCGGCGGGCGTGGCGCCGCCGCTGCCCGAGGCAACCCCTTGGGCGTGCATCGAGATTGCATCCGATGATCGATGATGGATATGAGACCCGAATGTGGGCGATCACGCGCGATATGTAGCGGAAAAGTATGTTAGATTGAGTGAATGGTATTACTATAGTGCTATTTTACTATCTATTCTCAAAGGGCAGGTGATCTGGACCGCCAATTCCCGAGGAGGAAAACATGAAATCGCTCCGCAGTGTTGCGCTCGGTTTGGCCGTTGGTCTCGGAGGTGCGACGACCACGGCAGCCGGCGAGCTGACCATCGCGACCGTGAACAACGGTCACATGATCGAGATGCAGAAATTGACGTCCGAGTTCGAGAAGGCCAACCCGGGCATCACGGTGAGCTGGGTGACGTTGGAGGAAGGCGTGCTTCGCCAGCGCGTGACCACCGATATTTCGACGAAGGGCGGCCAGTTCGACGTCATGACCATCGGCATGTACGAGGCCCCGATCTGGGGCGCGCGCGGCTGGCTCGAGCCGCTGGAATTCGGCGCCGGCTACGACGTCGCCGACATCCTGCCGGCGATGAGGGGCGGGCTGTCCCACGACGGCACGTTGTACGCGGCGCCGTTCTATGGCGAAAGCTCGATGATCATGTACCGCAAGGACCTTCTGGACGCGGCAGGGATGGAGATGCCGGACAATCCGACCTGGGGCCATGTCCAGGATGCGGCAGCCGCCATGACGGATCGGGACAACGGTGTCTACGGCATCTGTTTGCGCGGAAAGCCGGGCTGGGGTGACAACATGGCCTTCCTGACCACGATGGCGAACTCCTTCGGCGCCCGCTGGTTCGACGAGGAGTGGCGACCGCAACTGGACAGTTCCGCCTGGAACCATGCGGTGAGCTTCTACGTCGATCTGCTGACCAGGTACGGCCCTCCGGGATCGGAGGCCAACAGCTTCAACGAGATCCTCGCGCTGATGAACGAGGGCAAGTGCGGGATGTGGATCGACGCCACCATCGCGGCCAGCTTCGTCACCGATTCCCGCCAGTCGAAGGTCGCCGACAAGGTCGCTTTCGCGCAGGCTCCCGTCGCCGTGACCTCCCGTGGCGCCAACTGGCTCTGGGCCTGGGCCCTGGCCGTGCCGGCGGGGACCAAGCAGGCGGGCGAAGCAAAGACGTTCATCGAATGGGCGACCTCGCGGGAGTACATCGAGCTCGTGGCCGCCACCAACGGCTGGGGATCGGTGCCGACCGGCACCCGGACCTCGACCTACGAGAACAAGAACTTCCTCGATGCGGCGGTCTTTGCGGAAGCCGAGCTGAAGGCGATCCTTTCGGCGGACCCGTCGAACTCCACGCAGGATCCGACCCCCTACACCGGCGTCCAGTTCGCTGCGATACCGGAGTTCCAGGCCATCGGCATCGCCGTGGGCCAGCAGATGACCGCGGCGCTGGCCGGGAAGGTATCGGTTGCGGAGGCATTGGCGAACGCCCAGGAAGTCGCGGATCGGGAGATGCGCAAAGCGGGGTACTACTGAGTTTGTTTGGCGTACCCTGCCGGCTGCCGCACCTTGTCACCGCCCCGGGATCGCTCGATTCCGGGGCGTCATCCGACCCTTCATTCCAATCCGCAGCGGGAACATCCCTTGATGGAGCCGGGGCGGATTCCGCGGGCCCGGGCCGTCGTTCCCCCCGCTTCCGCGGGGACAGGCTCCGCGAAGCTTGTGCCCGCGCAAGCGGGTGCGGGTAGCGGGAATGACGAATCCCGGGAATGACGGATCTTCGGGTTGAAGCGCCATCGAGGGGACACCGGTGAATCGGACGTTGGCAAGATGGCTCCAGGCGCCGAGCATCGTCCTTCTCGCGCTGTGGATGGTCGTGCCGCTGAGCATGACGCTCTATTTCTCCACGATCCGCTACCACCTGCTCTATCCCGAGCGAAGTGGCTTCATGGGGTTCGACAATTACGAATTCTTCCGCACCGATCCGGCATTCTGGCCCGCCCTGGTCAACACGCTGGTCCTGGTCGGCTCCGTCCTGGCCATCTCGATCGTCCTCGGACTGGCGATCTCCATCCTGGTGGACCGTCCCTTCCGCGGCCGCGGCATCGTCCGGGTCATGCTGATCTCACCCTTCTTCATCATGCCGACGGTGAATGCGCTGCTGTGGAAGAACATGATGATGAATCCCATCTACGGCCTCTTCGCGGTGGTTGCGCAGGCGCTCGGACTGGAGCCGGTGAGCTGGCTGGCCGATCATCCGCTGCTGTCGATCATCATCATCGTGAGCTGGCAGTGGACGCCGTTTGCCATATTGATCTTCATCACTTCCTTGCAAAGCCTGGACGTCGAGCAGAAGGAAGCGGCGCTTCTCGACGGCGCCGGGTTCTGGGCACGGTTCCGGATACTGGTCCTGCCGCATCTGGCCCGACCGATCGCCGTCGTCGTCATGATCCAGATGATCTTCCATCTGTCCATCTTCGCCGAGATATTCGTCACCACCGGAGGGGGGCCGGGCACCGAAAGCACGAACCTCACCTTCATGATCTTCAGTCAGGCGCTTCTGCAATTCGACGTTGGGGTGGCCTCGGCAGGCGGGGTGCTCGCGATCGTCCTGGCCAACGTCGTTGCGATCTTCCTGATCCGGACGGTCGGCAGGAACCTTGTGGTCTGAACGGATGAACGACGCACAAAAGGCCCGCTGGTCCGAACGCGCTGCGGTCGCGGCGGCCTGGGTCGCCGGCATCCTGATGTTCTTCCCCATTTTCTGGATGGCGCTGACGAGCTTCAAAACGGAGCTCGAAGCCATCGCGGTGCCGCCGACCGTCATCTTCGAGCCGACGCTGGAGAACTACCTGCTGATCCAGGAGCGGACGGACTACACCGGATTCGCCTGGAACTCGATCGTCACCAGCGTCGGCGGCACGGTGCTGGCGATGGCGGTAGCGGTGCCCGCGGCGTATGCGATGGCATTCTTTCCGGGTCGCCGCACGAAGGATGTTCTGCTCTGGATGCTCTCGACCAAGATGCTGCCGGCCGTCGGCGTACTGATGCCGATCTACCTGATCAGCCAGAAGCTCGGCCTGCTGGATACGCGCATCGCTCTGGTGGTCATCTACGCGATGATCAACCTTCCCATCGTGATTTGGCTCCTGTTCACCTATTTCCGCGAGATTCCGAAGGAAATTCTCGAAGCCAGCCGAATGGACGGCGCCTCGACCTTCAGCGAAATCACCGAAATCGTGATGCCGCTGAGCTGGGGCGGCGTCGCTTCGACGGCCCTGCTCAGCATCGTGCTCCTGTGGAACGAAGCATTCTGGTCGATCAACCTGACCTCTTCCGATGCGGGGACCCTGACGGCCCTGGTCGCGTCTTTCTCCAGTCCGGAAGGCCTGTTCTGGGCCAAGCTCTCGGCGGTCTCGACGTCGGCCTGCGCTCCGATCGTCGTCCTCGGCTGGCTCTGCCAGAAGCAATTGGTCCAGGGCCTGACGTTCGGGGCAGTCAAATGAAATCCTCCGGCGCGACCCCGACCGAGCCGGCAGCCGGGGGATCCGCACGCGCCGGCACGCATTCGGCGGAGCCGTGACATGTCGAGACAGGCGATGCCGATCCAGGCCGAAATCGAGATCGTGGACCGGGCCACCGAGAGCATCCGCTATCTCGAACACGGGTGGCCCACGAACCTCTGTCGCTGGCATGCCCACGAGGAGTACGAGCTCCACCTGATCGTACGGACCCGAGGCAAGGCGTTCGTCGGCGACTACATCGGAGAGTTCTCGGCGGGGAGCCTGTTCCTGACGGGTCCGAACCTCCCCCACAACTGGATCACCCACGACATCCGGACGCCGCCGGTCGAGATCAGGGACATGCTCGTCCAGTTCAACAACAAGAGCCTGCGGGGATTGATCGCGGCGTTTCCCGAGTTCGGCGAGCTGTGGCCGATGCTGGACATGTCGAAGTCGGGCATAGAATTCGTCGGCTTCGATCCGACCGAAGCGCAATCCCGAATGGCCGGCATCCGGGATGCGCATGGGGTCGATCGGATCCTCGCCTTCCTTTCCTTCCTGAACGCCATCGATACGCACGGTTCGAAAAAGACCCTGTCGGTGCTGGAATCCCCCCCGCCGAGCCGCAACAGCCGGCTGGTGCGGATTGGGGAAGTGGTCGATCACATCGTGGACAACTACGCCGATGAGATCTCCCTGGAGGAAGCCGCGAAAATGGCGGGCATGAGCATCTCGACCTTCTCGAGGAACTTCCGGACGGCCACCGGAAACAAGTTCGTGCAGTTCGTCAACCGGGTCCGTATCGGCCAGGCGTGCGGCATGATCCATGCAACCGACGATCGGATATCCGCGATCTGCTACCAGGCCGGCTTCCAGAACCTGGCCAACTTCAACCGGCAGTTTCTCAAGATGAAGGGAATGACTCCGACGGAGTACAGGAGGGTCGCCCGCCGCGAGCTGGCTTCTTCCCGGGCAGGCTCGGGCAGGGCCGTCCGATGAATCCGGGCTCGGCGTATCGGCTGAAGAGCTCGACCTATGACCGGTCCGGGTGCGGCACCGGTATCGTGCACCTGGGATTCGGCGCATTCCACCGTTCCCACCAGGCGGTCTACATCGACCGCTACATGCAGGACACCGGCGATCTGCGATGGGGGATCGCCGCAATCAACCTGCGTTCGTCCGACTCCCGTGACTTTGCCCGTGACGCGGACGCTCCCGAGGGCTATGTACTCAAGACCATCTCGTCGACCGGGGAGATCGAATTCCAGGTGATCCGCTCGCACGTCGATTTTGCGGACTGGTCGAGGGATCCGTCGCGGGCGGAGCGGATCCTGGCGGAAGCCGGCGTGCACATGGTGACCATCACGGTCACGGAGAGCGGCTATCATCTCGATGACGAGGGGAATCTGGATACGGGGGATCCCCTCATCGCGGAGGAGCTGTCCGGGAGGAATCCCAGGTCCGTCTATGCCTGCCTGTCCGCCGGCCTCGGGCGGCGGATGCGCGCGGGCGCCGGCCCGGTGTCGGTTCTTTGCTGCGACAACGTTCGCCGCAACGGCAGGATGCTTCGGAGGAACCTGGCGTCCTACGTGCGCGCGCTCGGGGACGGGGATCTGGCCCGGTGGATCGATGCCAACGCCAGCTTTCCGTGCTCGATGGTCGACCGGATCACCCCCAGGCCCGGGCCCCGGCACGTCGAGGAGACACGGAAGCTGTTCTCGTGGCGGAGCGGGCGCACGGTGATGGCGGAGGATTTCGCCCAATGGGTGCTGGAGGACGATTTCGCCGGACCTCGGCCACGGCTCGAGAAGGCCGGCGTGACCCTGACCGGGAACGTGGATCCGTACGAAGAAGCCAAGATCCGCATACTCAACGGCGGACACTCCTGCCTTGCCTACCTTGGAGCGCTGGCGGGACACCGTACCTTCGATCGTGCGATCTCGGATCCCGATCTGTTCGACCATTTCTGGGGATACGAAACCGAAGAAGTGCTGCCCGC
Source organism: Gammaproteobacteria bacterium (assembly GCA_965204915.1). Classification (GTDB taxonomy): domain Bacteria; phylum Pseudomonadota; class Gammaproteobacteria; order HK1; family HK1; genus HK1. The sequence continues at coordinate 4,756,881 of OZ242023.1, forward strand.
ACTGGGCGCGCATCTGCCCTTCGACAAGGAGGAGTACCTGGCGAAAATCGTCGCCCGTTTCCGCAACCGGCACATAGGCGATTCCCTCGAGCGCATTTGCACGGACGGCTTCGCGAAATTCTCGATCTTCATCAGGCCGACGCTCGAGGGCTGTTTTGCCGCGGGGCGCAAGCCGCACCGGGGAATCCGATCGGCTGCGAGCTGGTACGTCTTTGCGCGAAGGGTTCTGAGCGGGAAGACGCCTTTCAATTACATCGAGGCGAGAATGCCCGTTCTCAGGCCGCTGCTGGCCGAAGGGGCGTTCGCCTCCTTCGCCGGCTCGGAGCTGCTATGGGGAAACATCCCCCGCCGGTATCCCGAGTTCGGGCGCATTCTCGAATCGAAGGTTGAGGAAATGGTGACGACATGGCCGATGTGAAGATTCGGGGCGTCTCCAAATCCTATGGATCCGTCGGGGTCGTCCGGGGCGTGGACCTCGACGTGGAAGATGGGGAGTTCGTCGTATTCGTGGGTCCTTCCGGCTGCGGGAAGACCACACTGCTTCGCATGATCGCGGGTCTTGAAGACATCACGGACGGAACGGTGGCAATCGGGGGCGCCGTCGTCAACGACGTGGCGCCGTCCAGAAGGGGCGTCGCCATGGTGTTCCAGACGTATGCGCTCTACCCCCATATGACCGTCTACAAGAACATGGCCTTCGGGCTGAAGCAGGCGAAGACGCCGAAGGACGAGATCGACCGCCGCGTGCGGGCCGCCGCGGAGGTGTTGCAGATTACGGACTACCTGGACAGAAGCCCGAGGAACCTGTCGGGCGGGCAGCGCCAACGCGTCGCCATCGGGCGGGCCATCGTGCGGGCGCCGGAAGTGTTCCTCTTCGACGAGCCACTCTCCAACCTCGACGCGGCCCTTCGCGTCCAGACCCGTATCGAGATCGCGCGGCTTCATGAGCGCCTGGGGACGACCATGATCTACGTGACCCATGATCAGGTCGAAGCCATGACGCTGGCCGACAGGATCGTCGTCCTGCGGGACGGGAAGATCGAGCAGACAGGGACTCCGATGGAGCTGTACGAACGGCCCCGGAACATGTTCGTGGCGCAGTTCATCGGGAGTCCGAAGATGAACTTCTTTCGCACATCCGACGTCGACGCGGGATCCCGGGCACGTCCCGATCGCGAAACGACGCTGGGCGTCCGGCCCGAGCACCTGCGCATCTGCGCCGAGGCGCCGGCCCTCGTCAGCGGAAGGCTGGAGCTGATCGAGCAATTCGGTGAATACGCCCTCGCCCACCTGATCACCGACAACGGAACGGAGTTCACGGTGAAGCTCGATCGTCCGCCGTTCGACCGCGTCGGAAAACGGATGAGCTTCGACACCGCGCCCGATTCGATGCACACGTTCGACACGGGGACAGGAGAAAGGGCGCCGGCGTGCGCATGACTCCGCTCGCGAACGGCGCGGCGGAACCGCTCTCCGCATAGTCCGCAAGGGACGAAGACGAGCAGGAACCCGAGATCATCGGGGACGTGGAAACACCGATGATTGACGGCAGGGAAGCCAATCGGCGGATCGCGGCGCGAGAGCCCGCCTGGCGAGAAAGAAAAGCTGCCGACCTCGAATGAGCTTGCGGTCCGGGTCGGACTCGGGAGCGACGCCGAGCCCTCGCGCCGCGGCCCGGCCTGCGGGTACGCTCGGAACATGACCTCGGGCTGGCCGCGCATCGTCCTCCACGCCGACATGGATGCGTTCTACGCGGCGGTGGAGCAGCTCGACCGGCCGGAGCTGCGGGGCAAGGCGCTGCTGATCGGCGGGACGGGGCCGCGCGGGGTGGTGTCCACCGCGAGCTACGAGGCGCGTCCGTTCGGGGTCGGCAGCGCGATGCCCATGGCCGTTGCGCGCCGGCGCTGCCCGCACGCGATCGTGCTCCCGCCCCGCTTCGATCGTTACCAGGCGGTCTCGAGGACGGTGATGCGCACCCTCGGCGACTTCTCGCCGCTGGTCGAGCCCCTGAGCCTGGACGAGGCGTTCGTGGAGATGACCGGATGCGAGGCGCTCTTCGGCGCACCACGGGCGATGGGCGAGGCGGTGCGCCGCGCGGTCCGCGAGGCCACCGGGCTCACCGTCTCGGTCGGGGTCTCCACCACCAAGTACGTGGCGAAGGTCGCCAGCGACTGCCGCAAGCCCGACGGGTTGACCGTCATCGGCCCGGGCGAGGTGGCCGGCTTTCTCCATCCGTTGCCGATCGATCGGCTCTGGGGGGTGGGGCCGCGCACGCGCTCGCGGCTCGAGGCGCGGGGGCTCGACACCATCGGCGACGTGGCGGCGACCCCGCCCGATACCCTGGAGCGCTGGCTGGGCAGCCTCGGCGCCCACGTGCACGCGCTCGCGCACGGGCGCGACGACCGCGCGGTGGTCCCGGAGCGGGAGGCGAAGAGCATCGGCTCGGAGCACACGCTCGACGCGGACGTGGTCGGGGAGGCCGCCATCCGCCCCTGGCTGCTGCGGGCCGCGGACACCGTCGCGCGCCGTCTGCGCGGCGAGGGGCTGGACGCGGCGGGGGTCCGGGTGAAGCTGCGCACGTCGGATTTCCGTCTGCATACGCGGCAAGCCGTACTCGCCGGCGCGGCCCACGCCACGCGGCCGATCGTCGAAGCGGCGGAGTCCCTGCTCCACGAGTTCGACCTCGGCGCACCGGTGCGCCTCGTCGGGGTCGCCGCGTTCGACCTCCGGGAAGGGGGCGGCGGCCACATCCGTCAGCCCGATCTGTTCGACGCGCCGCGCCGGGAGCACGACCAGAGGCTCGACCGGACCCTCGACGTGGTGCACGAGCGATTCGGCGAGGGCGCCCTCACCCGCGCCCGGCATCTCGACGCGGGCTCCCGCTCCGGGCGTTGAACCGTATGTTGAACCGTATGCGGCTTGCCGTACACGATTGGGGCGGTGGTGCGGTCGCGCGCGAAACGACGGGGAGCGGCTCACGATGGAGCTCATCGGCGGCGCCGGCGTCGATGCGGCAACGCAGGCCGGCTCGCACGCATCCGCGACCGCCAACGGCGCGACCGCGTCGCGGCTGGACGGAGGCCGGCTCTTCCTGCAGCACGGCCCGATCAACTGCGCCGAGGAGCCGGCCCTCGTCAGCGGAAGGCTGGAGAAGATGAGCCTGAAGTGAGAGAGGGAGAAGGAGCGGTAGGCGGAGTTGGGGAGTGTGTGAGATGTAGTAGACCCCTTGGCGCCATCGTGGTCGCCCTGGTGGACGGCATCGACGCGCACATGGACGGGCTGGCATGAGCCGTCTTTCCCGGGCGGTAACGCACAAGCTACACTCGTCTTCGGGTCTGGACCGGAGCCGACTCCACGGGGAGTGCCATGAACGCCGCGACCTTCGACACTTACGCCGCCGTCAAGGCGCTTCGGGAAGCCGGCGCCGACGAAGGGATGGCGGAAGCCATCGTGAACACGGCCAGCGCCGCGGCCGGGGCCGGTCATGACGAGCTCGCCACGAAGGCGGACCTTCGCACCGCAATCGAGCCGCTGGCGACGAAGGCGGACCTCGCCAGCGTGCGCTCCGAGCTCGGAACCATCCGATGGGTTGTCGGCATCCAATCGGCGATCACCGTCGCCACCTTCGCAATCGTCGCCGCCAAGCTGCTTTGAGCCGCACCCGGCCGGGGCCTCCGGGCCCCGGCCGCCATCAGCCAGCCGCCCGTCCAGCCCTCGTTGTCGGCCAGGGTAGCGCCCGGAGCCGGAAGCACAGCCGGGCCGCGCACGCGGTAGCGGCATCTCGCCGTTACCACTCCGGCCCGCACGCCGCCAGCCTCGCCGAATCGGAGCACGTCGCGGTGCCGAGTCCGCCGACGCCAACTCGCGCTCGACAAGACCTTGCAGCCCGAGCGGCCCCGGTGCGCCGCGCCGGCTGGTCGAGCGGATCGATGAGAATTCGTGCCGTGTTGAACGGACGCCCACTGCACCGAACCGGTCGGGCCTGCTTCCCGGAGTGGCGGACTTCGGACGATCCGCATGGGGCGAGGCGGTAGCTGCATGACGTTTTGCAATACGATCCGAGTTCCAATCAGCAAGGTAAGGGGCACTTCGGCATGCGTTTCCAGCTCTATCTGGCTGGCGCTGCGCGTCGCCGGCTGCCTCGAATTTGTCCGGTAGCACGGCTCCGTGTCTTTCGTCGCCGACGATATCCTGAAGACCTTTGACGATTTCCGCGCCGAGGAGGCCTTCTGCCTTTTCGCCGACATGGCCGTGGAAGGCCAGACGATTCATCTCAGCCACCATCGCCATCTCTGCGACATCGCCCGCGAGGTATGCCCCGCCGTCCGCATCCACGACCTCCCCGACCCCGCGACCATCCGCGCCGCCCAACCCACCGAAGGAGCCCACCCATGACCGCTTTCTCCCCCGCCGGTTTCCAGCTACTCTTCCGTAAGTTCCCGCGCACAACCGGCCTCGCTCGCGACGTCGCAGCGATCGATCGGAATCTCTTGCGCGACGAATACGCGGCATTGGTCGAACGTGCGCCGCGGCGTGCGGATCGCTGCCTTGCTTATTTCTCGGACGAACGCGACGGAACGCACTCCACGAGCGGACGTAGCGGACGCAACGAAGAGCACCTCGCCGTCGCCCTTTGGAATCTCGGCGGAAGCTGGCCCCGCGCCGCCGGACGCCCGTTCCGCTTGCTGGACTACCAGTTCCCGCTCAAGGCCCGGCTCAACGATGAGGGCATCGGCAAGGTCGATCTGCTCGCCGCCACGGAAAGTGGGCGCCTTGTCGTCATCGAATTGAAGGTCGCGCCGAAAAGCGAAAATGACCGCGGCGACACGCCCCTTGACGCCCTTGTGCAGGGGATCCGCTATGCCGCCATTGTCGAAGCGAACCTTTCGGGCATCGCCAGGGCAGCGAAAAGCTGCTTCGGAGTCGAAATCGCGGAGCAACGGCCCATCGTTCAAGTGTTGGCGCCCAAGGCGTGGTGGATCGATTGGCTCGATCTCAAAGGCAGGGCGCGCCGCGTCGCCGGAAACTGGGAGGCGGAGCTTCGCCGCTTCGCCGGAGATGTCCGGGCTCACCTCGATCTCCCCATCGAGTTCATGGCTCTCGACGACGCTGCCGACTTCGGCCCCAACCCCGGGAAACCTTCACTGAGCTCCGCCCCCGCCCTCTACCCCGTCCGCCCCGGCGAACGGCGCCCTTTCGGCCCCGCCCTGCTCTGGCGCCCCGATGGCGACCGTCCATGATGACGATGCTCGGCATTCGGCTTTCCGATGAGCTCGATGCCCGACTGAACGCGGAATCCAGATCCGCCGGCCCGCCGAAGTCCTCTCTGGTGCGCCAGGCCCTGGAGCAGTTCCCGACAGGATCGGGCTGATTTAGTGTTGTAACATGAATCATGCTGATCGAGTTCGACGCGGCAAAGCGCACGGCCACCCTCGAAACCAGGGGTCTGGACATGGCCCGAGCCGGGGAGGTGTTCGCGGGTGCCACCCTGACCGTCGGGGACGATCGGCGGGACTATGGCGAGGATCGCTTCATCACCATCGGGTTTCTCGACGGCACGATGGTGGTCCTGGTCTGGACGCCGCGCGAGGGCGTGTATCGGATCATCAGCATGAGGAAAGCCAATGAACGGGAACGAACTCTCTACGGCCCGCGATTCCGACCGGGACGCCGCGCCGGATCTTTCCAGGGACGGCTGGCCGGGGAAATTCGCCAAGGCGACGGTTCGCCGGGGCCGGCCGCCGATCACCAAGCCGAAGGTGTCGACGACGATCCGCCTGTCGCGGGACGTGATCGATCACTTCAAGGCCGGCGGTCGCGGCTGGCAGACTCGGATCGACGAGGCGCTTCGGGATTGGATCGGGAAGCACGGCGCTGCGTGACCGTCACGCGCGGGTCCATTCCTGCATACACGATGAGGCGCGGTCACGAAGCGGACCCCGACGAGAACGTTGGTGTCGATGCACACAGCCAGTCAGCGGCCTTCGCCGCCGTGGATCGGCTCGCGGTAAAGCCCTGGGGCCACGGACAGGAGTTGTGTCGGGGGGAGGGGGACAGGATCTCCATGATCGAGAACATGCCACTTCCGCGAATCGTGAGCCCCATGCGGCGCCGAGCCCTCGCGCCGCGGCCCGGCCTGCGGGTACGCTCGGAACATGACCTCGGGCTGGCCGCGCATCGTCCTCCACGCCGACATGGATGCGTTCTACGCGGCGGTGGAGCAGCTCGACCGGCCGGAGCTGCGGGGCAAGGCGCTGCTGATCGGCGGGACGGGGCCGCGCGGGGTGGTGTCCACCGCGAGCTACGAGGCGCGTCCGTTCGGGATCGGCAGCGCGATGCCCATGGCCGTTGCGCGCCGGCGCTGCCCGCACGCGATCGTGCTCCCGCCCCGCTTCGAGCGCTACCAGGCGGTCTCGAGGACGGTGATGCGCGCCCTCGGCGACTTCTCGCCGCTGGTCGAGCCCCTGAGCCTGGACGAGGCGTTCGTGGACATGACCGGATGCGAGGCGCTCTTCGGCGCACCACGGGCGATGGGCGAGGCGGTGCGCCGTGCGGTCCGCGAGGCCACCGGGCTCACCGTATCGGTCGGGGTCTCCACCACCAAGTACGTGGCGAAGGTCGCCAGCGACTGCCGCAAGCCCGACGGGTTGACCGTCATCGGCCCGGACGAGGTGGCCGGCTTTCTCCATCCGTTGCCGATCGATCGGCTCTGGGGGGTGGGGCCGCGCACGCGCTCGCGGCTCGAGGCGCGGGGGCTCGACACCATCGGCGACGTGGCGGCGACCCCGCCCGATACCCTGGAGCGCTGGCTGGGCAGCCTCGGCGCCCACGTGCACGCGCTCGCGCACGGGCGCGACGACCGCGCGGTGGTCCCGGAGCGGGAGGCGAAGAGCATCGGCTCGGAGCACACGCTCGACGCGGACGTGGTCGGGGAGGCCGCCATCCGCCCCTGGCTGCTGCGGGCCGCGGACACCGTCGCGCGCCGGCTGCGCGGCGAGGGGCTGGACGCGGCGGGGGTCCGGGTGAAGCTGCGCACGTCGGATTTCCGGCTGCATACGCGGCAAGCCGTACTCGCCGGCGCGACCCACGCCACGCGGCCGATCGTCGAAGCGGCGGAGTCCCTGCTCCACGAATTCGACCTCGGCGCACCGGTGCGCCTCGTCGGGGTCGCCGCGTTCGACCTCCGGGAAGGGGGCGGCGGCCACGTCCATCAGCTCGATCTGTTCGACGCGCCGCGCCGGGAGCACGACCGAAGGCTCGACCGGACCCTCGACGTGGTGCACGAGCGCTTCGGCGAGGGCGCCCTCACCCGCGCCCGGCATCTCGACGCGGGCTCCCGCTCCGGGCGTTGAACCGTATGTTGAACCGCGCACGGCTTGCCGTACACGATCGGGGCGGTGGTGCGGTCGCGCGCGAAACGACGGGGAGCGGCTCACGATGGAGCTCATCGGCGGCGCCGGCGTCGATGCGGCAACGCAAGCCGGCCCGCGCGCATCCGCGCTCGCCGACGGCGCGACCGCGTCGCGGCTGGACGGAGGCCGGCTCTTCCTGCAGCACGGCCCGATCAACCTGATCGTGCGCGCCGGCGGCTCCTGCCCGGCGGTCGAGGGTGCGTACCGGGCGCTGGCGAACGTCTTTCCGGGCTGGCTCGGCGCGCTGGTCGAGGAGCTGCCGCGCCTGCGCAGCCCCGAGTCTCCACACCTTCCGCCGCCGATCGGACCGATTGCGCGGCGCATGGCCGGCGCGGTACGGGCCTGCACGAGCGGATTCGCCACTCCGATGGCGGCGGTGGCCGGGGCGGTGGCCGACGAGGCGGCGGCGGTGCTCGCGGCACAGCCGGGGATCGAGCACGCCTACGTGAACAACGGCGGCGACGTCGCCCTGCATCTCGGTCCCGGCGCACGCCTGGCGCTCGGCGTGGTGCCGTCGCTGCACGAGGCAATGCCTCGGGCGCGCATCGAGATCGCCTCCGATTCGGCCGTGCGCGGGGTGGCCACCAGCGGGTGGCAGGGCCGCTCGCACTCGCTGGGGATCGCGGATGCGGTCACCGTGCTCGCGCGCAACGCCGCGGTGGCGGACGCCGCCGCGACCCTGATCGCGAACGCGGTCGACGTCGATCATCCCGGCATCCGCCGCGCACCGGCCCGCACCCTCGACGAGGACAGCGATCTCGGCAACCGCCCGGTCACGGTGGCGGTGCCCGACCTGGACGCGGAGACCATCGACGCCGCGCTCGCCGCCGGGCTGCAACGCGCCCGCGATCTGTGGTCCCGAGGCGTCATCGAAGGGGCGGCGCTCACCGTGCAGGGGCGCTGGCGCGTGCTCGGCGGGTCCGGAATGTCAGTTCCGGAGCTCGAAGATCCATGTGGAGGTTGTTGATGCGAGGGACTTTCGCCCGATGCGGCGGCACGGCATCGGGAAAGATCGGTGAAAACGGCAGGAAGTTCACTTGGCGGACAGGTCCGGTCCCTGGAAGACGGCGCGTCGCAACATGTCGTTCAGCCGTGTCTGCCAGCCCGGGCCACTGGCGCGAAAATGGGCGGCGATATCGGCGTCGAGGCGGATCGTGATGCGTTCCTTGGGGAGTATTCTCTGCTTGCCGCGCCGGCGGGAGGCGCGTTCGACGATATGAGGCGTCAGCTCGGAAGCGGGCTTCATCCGGGCGAAGTCATCATCCGTGAGCTCCCGGGCGTCGGGGTCGGCGGCGATGCCGGCACGGACGACAACGTCTTCCTCGGGGGTCGGCGGGGTGTCGGAAGGCTTAAGCTTCGGCATAGCGTTTTCGTTCCAGTGCGGTGGCTCTGCGAAGGCTGACGACGCGGAGACGATCGCCGCGCTCGACGAAGACGACGACGTGAAGGCGGTCGCCGATATAGCCGGTCGCAACGAAGCGGGGCTCGGAGCGATCGTCATCCGGATATTCGATGGCCGTATGCCATTCGAATGCCTCCATGGCGGCGAAGTCCATACCGTGCTTTACCAGGTTGGCGGCTCGCTTGGCTTCGTCCCATTCGTACATCCGAGCAGATTGTATGTACACGAAGGAAGGTGGTCCAGCCAGTGATCGTATGTCATATGGGAGACGATGCATCGGACGGGACATGCGCGAACCATCATCCCGGACGCCGGCACGTGCTCGACGCACCCGGCCCGGTGGCCCCGGTGCCCGAGTCGCCGCCGGCCTGCGCACCGCGGCCCGCCATCATCGAGACAAGCCCATGAGCCACCGTCTCGCGGGCGTGGACGTGGGCGGCACGTTCACCGATCTGCTGTTCCTGGACCAGGCGTCGGGCGAGGTGCGCCTCGCCAAGGTTCCCACGACCCCCGAGAACCAGGCGTTCGGGGTGCTGGAGGCGCTGGAGCGGGCCGGGGTGGATCTCGCGGCGCTGGATCTGCTGGTGCACGGCACCACCACCACCACCAACGCCCTGCTGGAACGCAAGCTCGCGGCCACCGGCCTGATCACCACCCGCGGGTTCCGCGACGTGCTGGAGCTCGGCCGCCGCACCCGGCCGAGGCCCTACGGGCTGACCGGGTGGTTCGAGCCCCTCATCCCGCGCGAGCTGCGCCTGGAAGTGCCCGAGCGCATGGACGCGGAGGGCCGCGTGGTGGTCGCGCTCGACGAAGACTCGGTGGAGACGGCGGCGCGGGCGCTGCTCGCGCGCGGATGCGAGTCGGTGGCCATCCACTTCCTGCACGCCTACCGCAACCCGGAGCACGAGCGGCGGGCGAAGCGGATCGTGGCCGCGCTCTGGCCCAACGAGTACGTCACCGCCGGCCACGAGATCCTCTCCGAGTACCGCGAGTACGAGCGCGGCACCGCCGCCGCGGTCAACGCCTGCATCCAGCCGATCCTCTCCCGCTACCTCTCGCGCCTGGTCGAGGAGCTCGCGGCCCGTGCGTACCGGCGCGATGTCCTGGTCATGCGGGGCAACGGCGGCACCGTCTCCGCGCGGGTGGCCGCGGGCGCCGCCGTGAACACGGTCATGTCCGGCCCCGCCTCGGGGGTGATCGCGGCGGCGTACACGGCGGCCGGCGCCGGCTTCGAGAACGTGATCACCTGTGACATGGGGGGCACGAGCTGCGACGTGGGGCTGATCCGCAGCGGCGTGCCGGCGGTCAGCTCGGAGCGGGAGGTGGAGTACGCGATGCCCATCCACGTGCCGATGGTGGACGTCCACACCATCGGCGCCGGCGGGGGCTCCATCGCCTTCGTCAACGAGGCAGGGCTCCTGCAGGTGGGGCCGGAGAGCGCCGGCGCCTCGCCCGGGCCGATCTGCTTCGGCCGCGGCGGCGAGCGGATCACCGTCACCGACGCCAACCTGCTCCTGGGCCGGCTCGATCCCCGCACGCTGCTTTCGGTGGAGGCGCCGGTGTCCCTCGACGCGATCGCGGCGCGCTTCGACGAGCAGATCGGCGCGGCGCTGGGCATCGATGCGGACGAGGCCGCGGCGGCGGTGCTGCGCATCGCCAACGACCGCATGGCCGGGGCGCTGCGCATGGTGTCGCTCGCGCGCGGCCACGACCCGCGCGACTTCGCGCTGTTCGCGTTCGGCGGCGCGGGTCCCCTGCACGCCGCGGAGCTGGCGCAAGAGCTCGGCATCCCCAGGGTGATCGTCCCCGCCCGCCCCGGAATCACGAACGCGCTCGGGTGCATGGTGGCGGACCTGCGCCACGACTACGTGCGCACGATCAATGCGCCGCTGGCCGCCCTGGACGTCGCGACCGTCCACGAGACCCTCGCCGATCAGGTCCGGCAAGGGCGCGAGATGCTCGCCCGCGAGCACGTCCGGTTCGACTCGGTGCGCGTGATCCACGCCGCGGACATGCAGTTCCAGGGACAGAGCCACCTCCTCGGCGTACCCCTGGCGACGGCGACGCCGTCCCTCGACGAGCTGCAAGCGCTCTTCGAGCGGGCCTACTGGCAGCGCTTCGAGGTCGAGCTCCCGGAGATCCGCGCGGTGCTGGTGAACCTGCACACCGCGGTGCTCGGCCGGCGCCCCGGCGTCGCGCTCGCGGCGCTGGCCGGCGGGCGCGACGCCGGGCGCGGGGCCGGGCAGGAGGCTGGGCGAGCGGGGGATGCGCAAGCAACGGGCGGACACGAGGCCGGGAGGCCGGCGAGCGCACGAGCGACAGGCGGGCGTGATGCCGGGCATGAGGCTGGACGGCCCGCGGGCGGGACACCTGCCGCATACCCGGCCAGCGGGCGCGGCGCGAGATACGAGGCCGAGCCGCCGGCGGGCGGAGCACACGCGCCGCCGTTCGGGGAGCACGAGGCCGGCCGCGAGGCCGTGGAACGGCGTGACGTCCTTTTCCAGGGCGGACGCCACGAGACCCCGATCCTCCGGCGCGAATCGCTGGCCCCGAGCCGCACGCTGGCGGGGCCGGCGGTCATCGAGCAGCTCGACACGACGACCGTGCTGCCACCGGGCTTCCGCGCCACCGCGGATGACGCCGGCAACTTGATCATCGACGTCCCGGCCCGCAGGAGCGGCTGAGCTCGTGCCCGGGACGAACCGCCGCCGGCGGTCCCCCGACGGGTCGGCCTTCTTCGTGAGCCCGTGGCTCGCTCGTCGCACCTGGTATTGCGAGAAACGGCGGACGCCGCGTCGTGGAGAACAGGCGGATGCCGCTGCGCCCGGGGCCCTGTCCGGCAGGATCTCGTTGCGGTCCCGTCTTCCGCTGCTACCATGACCCCGATTCCGCCGTCGCCGGATCGCCGTCGTGCTCCATCCGGTAATTCAGACTTCCCGTCCGCCAACGGAGGATGAAAGCGAATGACGCAAGCACCGTCCATGCCCTCGGGTACCGGGAACGGGGACGACGTCCGGATCACCCTCGGCGTCGAAGAGGAGTTCTTCCTCGTCGATCCCGAATCCCGCGATCTCCTCATCGATCCCGATCTGGGCATCTTCGAGACCTGTGAAAAGAACAGCGGGCCGCACAAGGTCGTGCGGGAGCTGCTCCGCACCCAGATCGAAACCAACACCCGGATCTGCGAATCGGTCGCGGAGGTGCGCGAGGCGTTGCGCGAGACCCGCCGTCTGGTCGTCGACGCGGCCGAGCAATACGGAGCCGCGCTGATGGCCGCCTCGACCCATCCCTTCGCGGCGTGGCGGGCGCAGGCGACCACCCCCAAGGAGCGCTACCAGCGCTTCGAGATCAACTTCCAGGAGACCGTGCGCCGGTTCCTGGTGGGCGGAATGCACATCCATGCCGGGTTCGGCGATCCGGACTCGCGCATCCGGGTCATGACCGCGATGCGGCGCCACCTGCCCCTGCTCCATGCGCTGTCCACGTCATCGCCGTTCAACGCGGGGAGCGAGACCGGATTCAAGTCCTACCGGTTGAACATCGTCGGCAACCTGCCGCGCTGCGGCATCCCCGGCCCGCTGTGGTCGCGGGCGGCGTACGAGCAGCTCCTGGACGACTACCGGCGCATGGATCTCGCCAGGGACGGCAGCGAGCTGTGGTGGGACATCCGCCCCTCCCACGCCTACCCGACGATAGAGATGCGGATCTGCGATCTGTGCACGCGGATCGAGGATGCGGTGTGCATCACGGCCCTCTACGCCTCCCTCATCCGGTGGCTCCTGCGCAAGGACCGGGCCGGCGAGCTGCCGCCCGAGCCGCCCACCGAGATCATCACCGAGAACCGGTGGCTGGCCCAGCGCTACGGGGTGCTCGCCTTCCTCGGCGATACGCACGAGGGCGGGCGGATCGACATCGAGGACCATGCGGCCCGCCTCGTCGAGGAGCTGGCCGGCGACGCCCGCGCGCTGGGCTGCGAGGAGGAGCTGCGCCGCGCACTCACCATCATCCGCGAGGGCACCGGCGCCGACCGGCAGGTCGACCACTTCCGCCTCCGCCGCCTGGAGGGAGATACGGAGGAGGAGGCCCTGCGCCGGGTGGTCGATCTCGTGCTCGCCGAGAGCCGGGAGGAACTCGAGGGAGCGTACTGAGGTCCACGCATCCTTCACACATTCGTGATGACATTCGGCGTCATGACATTCGGCGTCATGAGATCCGGCCCCGGGTACCCGCCGGCCCGGATACCGGCCGGATATTGAGATGGCCACCAAGGCCATTTAGGATCGCGGGCCGGAAAGGTGCCATTCCGCTCGGCGCTGCGGTTTGGGGAACGGATCGACGGTGAGCCATATCGTGTCCATCCCGGTTTGCCCGGGGCCGCCCGCCCTGCCAGACCCGAAGGCACTCCGGCGCTTGCAGGGTCGGCCGGCCGCGTCGCCCCTGCTCGATGGGCCGTCCCGATGAACTTCGACGACTACGATCTCGATGCGGCGATCTACGACGAGATGTTCTCGTCCGACGGCAGGCCCCACGAGCACTGCCGGCTGTTGCACGACGATTTGCGCCGGCTCTCCGGCGACGATCTCGGCAGGATCCAGGAACGGGTCACGCGCTCGTTCTCCAACGAGGGCATCACGTTCACCGTCTACGGGGACGAAGAGGCGGACGAACGCATCATCCCCATCGATTGCGTACCCCGGATCCTGTCGGCCGCCGAGTGGCTGCATCTCGAAGCCGGCCTGACCCAGCGCCTCGCCGCCCTGAACCGGTTTCTGGAGGACGTCTACGGCGAGGCCTGCATCGTCGCCGACGGCGTGATCCCGGCCGACGTGGTGCGCGGCTGTCCCCAGTACCGCATCGAGATGCAGGGCGTCTCCGTGCCCCACGGCACATGGGTCGCCGTGTGCGGCACCGATCTGGTGCGCACCCACGACGGCTTCCTGGTGCTCGAAGACAACCTTCGGGTGCCGTCCGGCGTGTCCTACATGCTCGCGAACCGCAAGGCGGTGAAGATGAGCATGCGCCGCCTGTACCGGAGCTGCAGGGTACGGGAAGTGGAGCACTACGGACACGTGCTGCGCGAGACCCTGGTCGAACTCGCACCGGGCGGACGCTCCGACCCCTGCATCGCCCTGCTCACCCCCGGAGTCTACAACTCCGCCTTCTACGAGCACATGTTCCTGGCCCGGGAGATCGGTGCGGCGCTCGTGGAAGGCCGGGACCTGCTGGTCGACGACGGCTACGTCTACATGCGCACGACCAGGGGGCTGCGCCGAGTGGACGTGATCTACCGCCGGGTGGACGACGATTTCCTCGACCCTCTCGTCTTCCGGCCGGACTCCCTGCTCGGAGTACCCGGGCTGCTGCACGCCTTCAAGCTCGGACACGTGGCCCTTGCGAATGCGCCGGGCACGGGCGTCGCCGACGACAAGAGCGTCTACGCCTACGTGCCCGACATGATCCGCTACTACCTGGGCGAGGAGCCGCTCCTGGCCAACGTGGACACCCGCCTGTGCCGGCACCCGGAGGACCTCGAATACACCCTCGACAACCTGGAGCACCTGGTGGTGAAGCGAGTGGGAGAATCCGGAGGCTACGGCATGCTGGTCGGCCCCCACGCGACGCCCGCGGAGCGCGCGGCCTACGCCGAGGAGCTACGCGCCGATCCGGCCGACTTCATCTCCCAGCCGGTGCTCGCACTCTCGCGCGCCCCCTGCCTCATCGAGGGCCGCGCCGAGCCGCGCCACGTGGACCTGCGCCCCTTCGTGCTCCACGGCCGCGAGACCCGCATCGTGCCCGGTGCCTTCTGCCGCGTGGCGTTGCGCAGGGGGAGCCTCGTGGTGAACTCCAGCCAGGGCGGTGGTGGCAAGGACCTGTGGGTGCTGGAAGACTGATGCCGGGCACCATGGGTCAAGGACGGAAAGTACCGCCGGGGATGCTCTCGCGCAACGCCCAGGGCCTGTACTGGATGGGCCGCTACCAGGAGCGGACGGCGCATCTGTGCAGCCTGCTGCGCTTGCAGGTCGAGACGCTGGTGGACCGGCCGATCCGCGAGATCCTCTTCGGCTGGAACCGGATCTACGACAGCCTGGGCCGGCAGCCCCCTGGGGGCGGCTTCGACGCCGACCAGAGCGACGACTACACCTTGGCCGATTCCTACACCCTCGCCGGCGACCTCACGTTCGAGCGCACCAACCCCGGCTCGATCCGGAGCTGCTTCGCCGCCGGTCGCGAGAACGCCCGCCAGATGCGCCACTGCATCAGCGCCGAGATGTGGACCTGCCTGAATCTGGCATGGCTGCGGATCCGGGAGCTCCGGATCGAGGACATCTGGGAAGTCTCCCCGGAAGGCTTCTACGCGCAGGCGGAGCGGGAGATCGACACCTTCATGGGGGTCGCCGAAGCGACCATGTACCGGGACGAAGGCTGGCGCTTCATGCGGCTCGGGCGTTTCATCGAGCGCGCCCAGCTCTGCACCGCCCTGCTCCTCGCCCAGCTTGCCGCCACCCGGCGCCCGGAGGACGGCGAGATCTCCGGCGAAGGCTGGACGAGCCTGCTGCGCGCCTGCCATGCATCCGACGCCTACGAGCGCAGCTACGGCGTCGAGGTCCGCCCGGGGCAGGTCCTGGATCTGCTCGTCACCGATCCCCTGCTGCCCGGCTCCTTGTGCAGCTCGCTGGATACGGCGGCGGCGGAGCTCGCCGCCATCGGGACGGCTCCCGATTCACGGGCCGAGGCTGCGGCCCAGCGGCTCGCCGGCCGGCTGTGCGCCCTGATCCGCTACGAGTGGGCGGATCGGAACGATCCCGAGGCTCTGCTTGCGCAGACCGGGGAGTACTGCCGGACGCTTCACGACCTCGTCACCGCCGCGTACATCGATTATGACATCGAGGGATTATGACGTCGCGGGACGGTGACGTCGAAGACCTCGGGGTACGCTGACGCATGGCCGGAGCCGTCCGCTACGAGATCGAGCATGTCTCCCGCTACCGCTACGCCACCCCCGCCCGGCAATGCGTGATGCTGCTCTGCCTGAAGCCGCGCGAGGATCGGGGGCAGCGGCTCTTTCGCTTCGAGATCGAGACCCGGCCCCCAGCCCGCATCAGCCCGGAGACGGACTGCTTCGGCAACGTGCGGCACGTGCTCAACGTCCACCGGCCGCACGAAGCCCTGGAGATCATCGTCCACGCCACCGTCGAGGCGGCGCCTGCACCCTCTCTCCCGGACGCTTCCGGCGCCGGCACGTGGAAGGAGGTCCGCGCCCTCGGGGGAGCCTTCGCCGGCTGGGACTTCGCGCGTCCAAGCGCGCTGACCCGGCCTTCTCCCGCCCTCGCCGCCTTCCTCGACAGCCACGGCATCGAGCCCGGAGCCAATCCGCTGGAGAGCCTCCGGCGGCTCTCGGACGCGCTGTACCGGCACCTGTCCTACGTCCCGGGGAGCACCTCGGTGGAATCCTCCGTCGAGCACGTCCTCGACACCGGCCGCGGCGTCTGCCAGGACTACGCCCACCTCATGATCACCGTCGCGCGCTCGTGGGGGATCCCCGCCCGCTACGTCTCGGGCTACCTCCACGTCACCGGCCTGCCCGGCGAGCAGGTGCCGGACAACGCCACCCACGCCTGGGTCGAATGCCGGCTGCCGGGGCTCGGATGGATCGGCTTCGACCCCACCAACCAAAGCCTCGCCGACGAACGGCACGTGCGCATCGCAGCCGGGCGCGACTACCGGGACGTATCGCCGACCCGCGGGGTGCGCCAGGGCGGTGGAGAGGCCCGGCTGGAGGTCGACGTGCGGGTACGCGAGGATGCGGGCGGAGCCGAGCCTGCGGCGGGCGGGCCGAGCTGACCCCGGGAGACGATCTCCGTATTGCCCTCAATCTCCGACCGGGTTATCGTTTCGAGAATGCCGCCGCGAAGATCAGGGGCGCGAACTACGACATCAACCAGGATGCGAGGGCGATGGACATTCAGACCGAAAGGAACAACGGAACCTTGATTGCAAAGGCGGCGGGACGCATCGACGGCGTCAACGCACGGGATTTCGAAGAAGCGCTGAAGGCCGCGATCAGCACGGACGACAACACCGTGGTCATGGACCTGGAAGGTCTCTCCTACATCAGCAGTGCGGGCCTCCGGGTCATCCTGCTCATTGCCAAGACGCTACGGAAACGGGATGCCGAGTTCATGCTCTGCTCGCTCTCGGATCCGATTCGTGAAGTCTTCGAGATCAGCGGCTTCGACAAGATCATCCCGGTCCACGCCTCCCGGGAGGAAGCGCTCGCCACAATCGGCTAGGCCGGCCGGCAAGACCTCGATGCGCGGCTCCGGCTCCGGGACGGCGTATCGAAGCCGCCGCTTCACGCCGGTGCCGGACTGCTGCACAGCCTGTTGCCGCCCCTCGGCCCCCCTCGGACCATGGAGGCGGCAGCAATTTCCACACACGTCCCGGACATGGTGACGTAGCCGGAATTTCGCCGCCTTCCCTGCCGTCCGAGCGCCTGATCGTGGTGGTTCGACGGACACTTCCGGGCTTGGCGGAAATTGCCGTGGAGGCGGTACTTCACCGTCCCGTCCGGATTCAGAGCAGATCCTTCACTGCGTCACGCTCTTCCTCGAGCTCGGCGCGCGACGCATCCATCTTCCCGCGGCTGAACTCGTCGACGTCGAGTCCCTGCACGATGCGGTACGCGCCGTTTTCGACGATGACCGGGAAGGAGTAGATCAGCCCTTCGGGAATGCCGTAGCTGCCGTCGCTCGGGACGGCCATGCTGGTCCAATCCCCCTCCGCGGTACCCCTCACCCAGTCGCGCACGTGCGAGAGCCCGGCATACGCCGCCGAGGCCGCGCTGGAGAGGCCGCGCGCCGCGATGATCTCGGCGCCGCGCTTTTGCACCCGGGGGATGAACTCGTCCCGGACCCAGGCGGGATCGAGCAGCTCCATCACCGGCCGGCCGCCGGCCGTGGCATGGCTCAGGTCGGGATACTGGGTCGCGGAGTGGTTCCCCCAGATCGTGATCCGCCGGATCTCCGTGACCGCCGCCCCGGTCTTCTCCGCCACTTGGCCGACGGCCCGGTTGTGGTCGAGGCGGGTCATCGCGGTGAACTGCTCCGGCGCGAGATCCGGTGCGTTGCGCATCGCGATGAGCGCGTTCGTATTGGCGGGGTTGCCGATCACCAGGACCTTCACGCCGCGGCTCGCGTGCTCGTCGAGGGCCCGGCCCTGGGGGCCGAAGATCCTTCCGTTCCCGGCCAGCAGATCCCCCCGTTCCATGCCCTTCCCGCGCGGTCTCGCGCCCACCAGCATCGCGTAGTCGGCGTCCCTGAACGCGACCGCCGGATCGTCGGTGACGACGACTTCCTGCAACAGAGGATATGCGCAGTCGTCGAGCTCCATCACCACGCCCCGCAGCGCGCCGAGCGCGGGGGTGATCTCCATCAGCCTCAGCACCACCGGCCGATCCGGTCCGAGCATCTCGCCGGATGCGATGCGGAACAGCAGCGAGTATCCGATCTGGCCGGCCGCGCCGGTGACGGCGACTGTCGCGGGTGTGGTCATGGCGACGATCTCCCTGATCCCTTTTTCCGTGAAACCTTCGATGACGTGACGAACGAGTGGTCCACCGGCCGGGGTCCGGCTCCGGCGGATCGGGATGTCTTCCGGATCTGTCGGGTTGAACGTTCCGGCATCGGGCGGGCGCACGGGAGGCCGGCCCTCCGCGGCGTCAGCCCCGGTCCTTCATCCCGATGTAATCGCGCCGCGCCGCGCCCGTGTAGCGCTGCTGCGGGCGGCCGATGCGCTGCTCCCCGTCGGTGACGAGCTCCATCCACTGCGCCACCCAGCCCGCGGTGCGGGCAATGGCGAAGATCACGGTGAACATGTTCAGGGGAATTCCCAGCGCGCTCAGGATGATGCCGGAGTAGAAGTCCACGTTGGGATAGAGGTTGCGCTCGATGAAGTAGTCGTCCTGAAGGGCGATCTCTTCGAGCCGCAGGGCGATCTCGAACAGCGGCTGGTTCCCGGCGTCCAGATCCTCGAGAAGGTCGTGGCAGGCCTGCCGGATCAGTGTCGCGCGAGGGTCGAAGTTCTTGTACACGCGGTGGCCGAAGCCCATCAGGCGGAACGGGTCGTTCCGGTCCTTGGCGCGCTCGACGTACTTCGGGATCTCGGCCGGGTCGCGGATGTCCCGGAGCATGTCGATCACCGCCTCGTTGGCGCCGCCGTGGGCCGGACCCCACAGGGTCGCGATCCCCGCCGCGACGCAGGCGTAGGGATTCGCGCCGGAGCTGCCCGCAAGGCGCACGGTGGACGTGCTCGCGTTCTGCTCGTGGTCGGCGTGGAGGATCATCATGAGCTCCAGGGCGCGCACCGCGACGGGACTCGGCAGGTAGGGCTCGGCCCGGACCGAGAACATCATCTGCAGGAAGTTCTCCACGTAGCCGAGCGAGTTGATCGGATACATGAAGGGCTGGCCGATGCTGTACTTGTAGCAGTCGGCGGCGATGGACGGGAGCTTCGCGATCATGCGGATCGCGGCCAGCTCGCGATGCTCCGGGTCACCGATGTCGAGGGTGTCGTGGTAGAAGGTCGAGAGCGCCCCCACGATGCCGACCAGCATCCCCATGGGATGGGCGTCGTGCTGATACCCCGCGATGAACCGCCGGATCCCCTCGTGGACCATGGTATGGCGCCGGATCTGCGCGTTGAACGCATCCCAGTGCGCCTTCCCCGGTAGCTCGCCGTACAGCAGCAGGTAGCAGATCTCCAGGAAGTTGCTGCGTTCGGCGAGCTGCTCGATGGGGTAGCCGCGATAGAGCAGCAGCCCTTCCCGCCCGTCGATGTAGGTGATGGTGCTGGAGCAGCTCGCGGTCGAGGCGAAGCCGGGGTCGTAGGTGAAGCAGCCCAGCTTCGACGGCAGGGTGCGGATGTCGATGACCGGGCGTCCGTGGGTGCCTTCGAGCACCCCGCATTCGACGCTCTCTCCGGATGCGTTGTCGGTGATCGTGAAGGTCTTGCGGTCTGCCATGTCGCTCTCCCGTGAATCGGGCTCAACGGGTACGGGCGGTTCGGCCGGGCAAGGCTTCGGGGACTCGAATCCAGCCCGCCGGCCACCCCGCGAACGGCGCCCGCGGGACGCCGAGGCCCGCTCGGTCGAGAGCGCTGCGGGCGATCTGCGAAGAACGCGCAGGCCCGTGCGGCGACGCATGATCTCATACGCACCCGCGCTTTTGTACCCGTCGCGAACCTCTTGGACATGCTCCCATCGTCGGAACCCTGCGTGATCAGGGCGAGCCACGTGGCCAGGTCCTTGCCCTCTCCAACCGGATTGTCCGAGCCACTGCCCCATATTGCCCCGAAAGATCAGCCGGTTGGCGGTTCCTTGATTGCCGGGGGGTATCGGCAAGACTTCGGCGGCATGGGCGAGCGGGTAGGATGCCCGCCTTCGCCCGCGGGAGGCCGCCGCCTCGCAGGCCACGCTGGATGCCCTGCTCTGCGAACTGCTGGATGAACATGGTCTGGGGGTGACGAAGATGGAGAGGAGGAAGGTGGACCGGGAATGGTTGGAAAAGGTGTAGGAGGGCAGATGGGGGATTGCCATCGGTCCTCCCCGGCAAGGCTTGACTTGCACCGGCCGACTTGTCGATCCGGTGAAGATCGGAACCGTCGGTGGTGAGCATTCTCACCTCGCACTCCGGCGAGATGTCGATACGCTCCACGCGATCCGGCATGTGGGCCATTGCCTTCCAGGCCCTGGCCATTTCATCGGCGACCTCGCCGACCTCGTAATGGGGGGACGATGAAGCGTTGGGAGGATACGAAGACAATGGAAAAGACCGGGGAAGAGGTGGAGAAAGACGAGATGGGGGAATTCGACCACCACAGGTGACGGTGCTGAAGGTAATCTGCGAGGCTCCGAACCGCCGCGAGGCACTGATCGAATGGACCCGCGAGCTGACGCCGATGGACGTGCAGGACCTCGAGTTCCCCACGGACACCATCACCGGCCGGGTCCAGCTTGCCTTCCGGGAGGCGAACGGCAGGAGCGTATCCGCCTGGTCGGCGTCGGACGGCACGTTGCGTTTTCTCGCCATGCTGGCGGCGCTGCTCGGCGCTAACCCGGCGCGCGTCCATGTCTTCGAGAAGATCGACAACGGCATCCACCCTTCGCGCGTCCGTCTGCTGCTCGACCTGATCGAAGGCCAGACCGCGAAAGGCGGAACCCAGGTGGTCACGACCACCCATTCCCCCGACTTGCTGTCGATGGTCGGCGACAGGACATTCGAAAGCACCTCCGTGATCTGCCGCCGTCCGGGCACCGAGGATGCCGTCGTGAGACCGGTCGCGGACTTGCCCAACGCCGGGAGATTGCGAGGGTCACAGGGATTGGGGCGGCTTCACACGTCGGGCTGGATGGAGGACGCCATCCTGTTCGATACCGGTGGCGAGGCAGGGGACGGCGCATGAACGTTCTCGTCATCCCTGAAGATTTCCGCAAGGATCGGTACATCCGCGAGGCAAAACGCCGAGTCACGAGATCGGAGCAAGTGCACACATCGCCACGTGCCGGGACATCCGGGAAAACGCCCGGGACCGAGCTGATCCGGAGTGCCCGCCACTGGCGCGAGGCGCGGCCACCCGTCCGTACGGGTTCATGGCTCCCACGACACGATCTTTCGGGTCTTCGCCTCGGCTCGAATGCGGCAGAGCGCTTCGCCGACGTTCAAACCGGTCAGGGAACAGCCGCTTCCGAATATTCTCCTCGTCGGACCCGGTCTGGCTTGCGTATTGAACGCGAGCGTGGGGATCTGCTTTCGGGGTAGCGCACACCGCGGGCGCGCGCAGCGGATTCAGAGCGCTGATTCGATGTCCTCGAGGCGCATCTCGATGCCGAAGCCCGGGGCGTCGCTCGGCACCACTTCGCCCTTCTCCGGCAGCGCCATCCCGGGGACGTTGCGATAGCCGTCCCGGAGGTCCACGCCCGGGGCGGTGGCGACGAAGTACTCGCCCCAGCGGTTTCCGGGCAGGGCGAAACAGAGGTGCTGGCCGTAGGGGTCGTTGCAGCCCGCGTGCATCGCGATCTCGATCCCGGCCGCATCGGCGACGTGCGCTACCTTCATGCTGGCGGTCACCCCGCCCACCCACTGCACGTCGGGTTGAAAGACGTCCACCCAGCGCCCCGCGGCGGCGAGCTGGAAGGGGCGGTCGCCGTACCAGCGCTCCCCCGCCGCCAGGGTCTGGTCCGGCAGCCGGCGCCGCACCTCCGGATAGCCCAGGTAGTCCTCGGGGTACAGGTAGTCCTCCAGCCAGCGCAGGTCGTAGGCGCGCAGGCGCTGCCCCAGCTCGACGGTGAAGCGCGGGTCCTGCACCGGCCAGAGGTCGATCATGAGGTCGAAGGCGGGACCCACCTTCTCCCGCGCCGCCGCCACCAGCGCCTCGTTGGCGACCAGCGCGGCGGTGCCTTCGCCCGCCCCGTGCAAGGTGGTGAGCTTGATGGCCTCGAAGCCGAGCTCCAGGTACCAGTCGACGTCGAGGCCGGTGGCGTAGCAGTGGATCCGGTCGCGCGCCGGCCCCCCGAGCAGCTCGTAGACGGGACGGCCGAGCACCTTGCCCTTGAGATCCCAGAGCGCGAGGTCCACGGCGCTCAGCGCGTAGCTCGCGAGGCCGGCGGCCCCGAAGCGGGCGCCGGCCAGCCGCACCATCATGTTCCACAGGCGCTCGGTCGCGAAGGCGTCCTCTCCTTCGATCAAGGGCGCGAAGCACTCGTTGACGATCGGCGCCACCGGCCCCGCGTGGCTCGTCATGCCGCAGCCCCAGGCGCCGTCCTCGGCGGTGACGATGCACACGCACGGGGGCCAGGGCTCCCCGAAGCGTTCCCCCTGACCGGCGAACTCCCGGTATCGGGACAGGGGGTTGGCGCTGTCGTTTCCCGCGGCGCGGGCCGCCCGCGGCGCGTCGGGGTTCCGGAAAGGCCGGAGATCCCGGACCGCGGCCGCCCGAACCCGCTTGATCTTCATGGGCCGGACACCGGTCCCTGGCGCGGGAGATCGGCGGAAAGGGTCATCGGGGCTCCAGGCGCATCGCGCACCGCGCCCGGTCGGGCCGGATCCGCCACCGTCGAGATCCCCCGGGGACCAGACACCGTCTTGGTCTCGATGAAGACCGATCATGGATCATCGTCTCCGAGCTGAACCGCTTCGAATGACCGGGTCCCGATCTTCACCCTGTCGCGCCGGAGGGATATTGGAGGCGCTGATCCGCTGGTGCGAGACCGACAAAGCCCCTTCGGAAGCTCATCCGAGGAGTCAATCTCCGTAACGGGGACTCATTCGAATCCTTCCTGGTTGGATCACGACGAAACGTCCCGGCAGCTCCACACCTTTTCGACTCACGAAATCAGCCATGATTTCTCCGATTCTCGATCGGGTGCCAGCCGGAAAACGCAGCAGAACGACCCCAACCGAGGGAAGCCCGTTGGCATAAACCAACTGGCCGAAATCCTTGTCCTCGGTGAGAAGCACGCATTCTTTCCCGTAGTGCAAGGCCGACCACCGTCTCATCGTCGACTCTCGGGGATAACTCGGCGACCGACAGTACCTCATGCCCAAGGCTCGTCAACGCACGGACAACGGCGTAGTCGCAGCTCTCGTCGGCAAGAAAGCGCAACATCGACACTTGTCTGGAGACTACGCCGGCGCAGTGGAAACGATCTCCTCATGGGCAACCGTGTCCGCGGCGTACACGAGGCAGGCGTAGATGTCTTCGGGCATCAGTCGAGGATACGCATCGCGCAGATCGTCCATGGACGCGCCTTCGCCGAGCTTTCGAAGAACGAGCTCGACGGGGATGCGCGTCCCCTTGACGACCGGCTTGCCCAGCATGACGTTCGGATTGAATTCGATACGGTGCGTCCACATGGCGGTTTGCTCCGAGAGCGGTTGCTCCCATTCTACCCCCATCGCACGGGGAGCGGCCCGATGTCGGGCCGGGACGGTTTCGCACGTCGATGCGTTCCTGGACGTCGTTGCCCGCCTCGGCTCGCGCCCGAGGGATGAGACGCAAGCCTTCGATGAGCGCAGCCGATCCGGAGTGCCCGCCACTGGCGCAAGGCGCCACCACCTGTCCGTACGGGTTCATGGCTCCCACGACACGATCTTTCGGGTCTTCGCCTCGGCTCGAATGCGGCAGAGCGCTTCGCCGACGTTCAAACCGGTCAGAGAACAGCCGCTTCCGAATATTCTCCTCGTCGGACCCGGTCTGGCTTGCGTATTGAACGCGAGCGTCATGCCCATGTTGTCGAGGTAGCCGTCCTCGGCGCCCTCGAAGTCATCGGGCGACTGGGAAGCGAGCAGCACGACACCGCCCTTCGAACGACTCATGCGGACGAGATTGGCCAGGGCCGGCAGCCTGGTCCTGAGTATGACGTGTGCCTCGTCGAGCAACGTGACATGGCGCAGGGCGCGAACTCCCGAGTCGTCCGTCGGAGCGTCCGGCAGCGCATTCAGCCATCGGTCCAGGGCGTTCAGCGTCAGGTTGATGATCAGCCGCCGCATTTCCTCCGAGCTGTCCTGCGGCAACAGGATGATCCAGCTTTTTGAAAAGAAGTCGGCGGGTGGGCGGTCCGGCAAGAACAAGGCGAACTGTGTCAATTCGTTCAACGTGGAGGTCAGTTCGTCCGGCCCGCGTTCCCGTTCTTCATATTCGGCCGCAAGAGCGTGTGCGACGTCCGCCAGTGTGATGGTCCCGCCCGTGGCGCGAGCCCGCAGGGTCGCCGTGATTGCCTCCCGGAGGGCCTCCGACTGGACTCCGCTGGGCCGGCGTGACTTGATGGATGCGATGGAGTCCCGGATACGGGCTGCCGCGGTC
Organism: Gammaproteobacteria bacterium; assembly: GCA_965204915.1. Taxonomy (GTDB): domain Bacteria; phylum Pseudomonadota; class Gammaproteobacteria; order HK1; family HK1; genus HK1. The sequence goes on from OZ242023.1 coordinate 4,781,553, forward strand.
CTGATGGCGGTGTCGTCGTCGGAGCCCACGTGCAGCACATCCAGCGGAATCGATCCCTCGGGCGGGCGGAGAACGTCCGCGGCGTAGGCCGTACTCAATCCTTCCGCCAGATCGCCCTTGAAGTCGAATGCGAGCAACGGGACGTTGCCGAAGCGACGCATGGCCTTCAACATATGAACGGCGGTTCTGGTCTTTCCCGACCCCACGCCGCCCATGATCGCCATGTGGGGGCTGCCGCCGGCGCTGTTGAGCGCGAATTCGACGTTCTCGTCGGTTCTGACGTCCCGGGCCACTTCGCCGACCGAGAGGCGTACCTCGCCGGTGACGGTCGGCGACGGGGCGGCGGGGGCTGCACCGTCGCCGCTTCCGATTGTGTCGGGGAAGCTCGCAAGCTCCGCCAACCTCGCGACGAAGCGTGCCATGTCACGTCCGGAATGCTCCCAATCTTTCATCAGAAGGTCCGCGCCCCGCATCCAATGCGCGGTGACCAACGTTCGAAAGGACCGCCTGGACATGCTCCCATCGCCGGAGCCCTGCGTGATCAGGGCGAGCCAAGTGGCCAAGTCCCTGCCCTCTCCAAACAGTTGCATGCCGCGCACCGGGGTCGCCATGTCTATAAATGCCGCATTCGGAACCGGTGGTTCGAGGTACCCTCGGTTGCGGTCCCCGATGCGTTCCTGTTTCGCCAGATCCACAAGGCGCCGCTTCTGGTCGCGAACGACGCGGGCGCGACGTCCACGGACACGATCCACCGTGTGCGCGTACGTGGCGACGTGGACCGCGACCGTTTGTGCGCCTCGATGGTCAACTCCCTGACGTTCGCATGGGCCGAGGTCTGTGGACGGAGCTACGGCGGCGGCGTTCTGGAGTTGGAGCCGCGCGAGGCGGAGAACCTCTTCGTCCCGTATGGATTCACCGGTGACCTGGACGTGGATTACGTCGATGATCGCTTGCGGGCCGGAGACATGAAAGCGGCTCTGGATCACGGCGACGACGTTCTGCTTCGACGTGGCTGCGGCCTGTCGAAGACGGATGTGAGACGGGCGCGCGATGGATGGAACCGTCTGCGTCAACGCAGACAACGGAGAAGACAGGGCGCCCGGATGGCGGCATAGTCCGTGCTCGCACACATCCACATCACAGGAAGGAAGCAGCCATGAGCCACGACAACCGCCCCGGCGATTTCTCCGAGCCGATGATGTGGCCCCGCTACACGGGGATCCCCACGTTCATGCGTACCCCCTTCGCGGAGGACCTCGACGGCGTGGACGTCGGCCTCGTCGGGGTGCCGTTCGACGGCGGGGTGACGAACCGCACCGGTGCGCGCCACGGGCCGCGCGAGATCCGCAACCAGTCCTCCCTCATGCGCCGGGTCAACCAGGCGACGAAGGTCGCGCCGCACGACCTGTGCCGGGTGTGCGACGTGGGGGACACGCCGATCCGGAGCCCGTTCCACCTGGAGTCGAGCCTCGACGAGATCGAGCAGGCGTTCGCCCGGCTGCACGAGGCGGGGGTGGTCCCCGTCGCGGCCGGCGGAGATCATTCGATCACCCTGCCCATCTTCCGGGCCATCGCGAAGCACCGGCCGGTGGGCATGGTGCACTTCGACGCCCACTGCGACACCCACGACGACTACCTCGGCTCGAAGTTCCACCACGGCGCCCCGTTCCGCCGTGCGGTGGAGGAAGGGCTGCTCGATCCGCGCCGCACCATCCAGATCGGGATCCGCGGCGGGGTGAGCGACGTCGACGTGTGGAAGTTCAGCCACGACAGCGGGATGCGCGTGGTCTACATGGAGGAGCTGTTCGAGCGCGGGTGGCGTTCGGTGATCGAGGAGGCGCGCACCATCGCCGGCGACGGCCCGACCTACGTGAGCTTCGATGTGGACGGGCTCGATCCGGTCTACGCGCCCGGCACCGGCACCCCGGAGGTCGGCGGCTTCTCGACCATCGAGGCGCAGCTCATGATCCGCGCCCTGTCCGGCCTGGACCTCGTCGGCGGCGACGTGGTGGAGGTCGCCCCGCCCTTCGACCCCAGCGGCAACACCGCCCTGGTGGGGGCGACGATGATGTTCGAGATCCTGTGCGTGGTGGCGGAGGCTCGCGCAGCTCGGGGCCAGGAATCTGCGCCGTAGAAAGGTAGTTCAAGCTACGAGAACGGATGGACGGTCCGGAATTCGATGCGGGGATGGACACGAGGACCGGGACACCGCAAGTGCGCAATGGCACGCGAGAGGGTCCACAAAGTCCGGCGAGCCCCCCGATAGGGATGATTTGGCCCTGTCCCACTGGCGAGCAGACGCCCTCACACCGCCAGAAGCGGTTGCAACCGCTTGAGGTTCAGCGCCAGACACACCGAATCCCATTCCCCTCGCGCCTTGGCCAGACCCCGCACGCTGAACCGCCGGAATCCCAGGACCTCCCCCGATAGAACCATTCGGGGGCAGGCATTGATCCAGCCATTGGGTGCCTCGGACAGCCATTTGCGTTGCGCGTACCGCTCCCGGCCCGTGGGCGTGGCCAGCTTCTCGACCATCCGGTGCGTCGCCGGGTGCCTCTTCGCGTCCTTGTCCGCCACCCGCTTGCCCTCGCGCCCCGGCGCCACGTACCCATCGATGCCCCGCGCCTCAAGCTCCGACAAGTCCTGCTCGTTGCAGTACCCGGCATCGGCAAGCACCGTCTCGGGCTGCGCCTCGAAGGTCTCCTTGACCTCATCGAGCAACCTCACCAGCGCACCCTGATCGCGCGCGGCTTCCATCGCTTCCCGCACCACGTCGGGCAGGAGCGGCGGGTAGGCGAGGCCGTTGCTGAGCACGATGGCGCCGGGGGTGTGGTCGTGGACGGAATCGCCCAGCACCTCCGCGCGCCGGGCATACCGGTAGCCGGTCATGAGTCTCGCTCCGTGGGAGTCCCGTATCGGTTCAAGGCCACTCCTTGCTCGCCCTATCGTCCGCAAGATGAACCGCGACCGGCCGGATCCGACCCCCTCCATCGGGAAGGGGGTCTTCATCGCCCCCCTGGAGCGGCTTCGACAGCCCGATTCAGCCTTCGCGGCGAGTGATGGAATGGTCCCGCGCATCCGTCGCGCGAAGCTTGAGAATATATCCCGAACGCAGGCCCTGCTGCCGCCCGCCGGTGGCGTTGTCCTCATCGATCGATGCGATTTGGTGGTAAGTACTTGCACACTACCTCGTCGAAGTCGGCGCGCTCGCGGGTCGTCTTCGGGAAACGGAAGCCCACCCGGATCGGACAGCTCTGCACTCCGGCGGGGATGAAGGACACCCACCGCATCGGCGGTCATGGCGCAGGTGAAAGAGGTCGTCCGGGTCGAACACGGCGGATCCTCCGGGTGGACCGCTCATCCGGCCAACGCTCGACGGTCCGGCGCAGACGGCGGCGGAGAGCTTCAGACGCCGCCGTCCAGGAACGGGGTCCGGTAGCCGTCCTCGCGCCACAGGACGGGGAAGAACGACTCGTCCATCTCGTCGCTGCCGGTGCGTTTGTAGCGGCCGTAGACGTAACCGACGTTGGTCGGGTGGAAGCGCGCCTCCGAAGACATGCAGTGCGCCACCACCGCCCGGCGGTGGCGCTCGGTGTGGTTGGCGCCGGAGCCGTGGTACGTGCGACCGTGGTGGAACGCACCGCCTCCGGCCGGGACCACCACCGGCACGATCTCGGGCTCGGCGCCGGCACGGGCCGCCGCCGTGCGCATCTCGCGCAAGGGATCGTCCGGCGCGTGGAACTCGACCTCGGGCGGCGAGAGGCCCCAGCGGTGGGATCCTCGGACATATTCCAGCGTTCCGCCTTCGGGGCGGGTGTCGTCGAGGGCGATCCAGCAGGTGGCCATCTCCGGCGGCACGATCCAGGACTGGTAGCTCTCGTCCTGGTGGAAGCCGACCGGTCTCGCCCGCGGCGGCTTCCACAGCACGTTGTCCTGGTTGATGCGCGCGCCGGGCCAGCCGCGCAGCTTGGCGCACCAGCGCCCGATGCGCGTGTCGAGCACGGTGCGGGCGACGGTGCGGTCGGACTTCCAGGCGTTGCAGATCTGGCGGGTGAGATCGCCGGCGTCCCGGCCCTCGCGCCAGTTCCACTCGTCGGGGTAGAGGCCGGTCTCGAACTCGCCGCGGAACATCGGCTCGAAGCGTTCGGTGAGCGCCGCGGCCGTGCCCGGCCCGACGATACGCTCGACGATCAGGAAGCCGTCGCGCCGGAAGCACTCGATCTGCCCGGGGGTCGGCTCGGGTGGCAGCATCGGCCGGGTCGCGGAGGGCGGTTGCGTGATGGGTCGCGATGGGCGATCGCTGTGGCGGGGGAACGCGCTCCGGCGACCATTCCGTCCCGTCAATCCGCCACCGGCACCACGTAGTTCAGGCCGAGGCGGCCGCCGTCCGCGACCACCGTCTCGCCGGTGATGTACGACGCCTCGTCGCTCGCGAGGAACGCGGCCACCGCGGCAATCTCCTCCGGCTTCCCCAGCCGCCCCATCGGCGTGCGCGACATCACGGTACGCCGCGCCTCCTCGTTCGATATGAGCTGCATGACCATGTCGGTGGCGATGCTGCCGGGCCCGATGGCGTTGACGCGGATGCCCTTCGGTGCGAGGGCCAGCGCCATCGCCACCGTGAGCTGCTTCACCCCGCCCTTGCATACGGCATAGGAGAGCAGGTTCGCATTGGTGATGTACGCCTGGATCGACGACATGTGGATGATCACCCCGCCGCGGCCCTGCGCGACCATCTGCCTCGCCGCGGCTTGGCCGGTGAGGAAGAACCCCTTGAGGTTCACCCGCACCACGCGATCGAAGTCCTCTTCCTCCAGCTCCAGCACGTCGGCGGGATGGAGCACCGCGGCGTTGCCGATCATCACGTCGAGGCCGCCGCAGGTCTCGACCGTCTTCGCGACCAGCGCCTCGACCTGGCGCCGGTCGCCCACGTCGCAAGCGACGAACGTGGCCTCGCCGCCCTCGTCGCGCAGTGACTGCGCCGCCGCCTCGCCCTTTTCGTCCTGGACGTCGGCCAGCACGACCTTCGCGCCATCCTTCGCGAAACGCCGCGCGCACGCGAATCCGATCCCCTGCGCCGCACCGGTGACGACGACCGATTTTCCCGAGCTGTCCATGATCCCTTCCCTCTCCGCGTGGTATGCCGTACATCGCGAATCATACGTTCCGCGAGCGGCGGGGTACTCCCGGCAAAGGGCCGTCGATGCCGGCCGGCGGCCCTGGCCGGCAAGCGCCGTCGTCCGGCGCCGCCGGCGCCGCCATGAGATGGGCTCGACCCCGGCGCCTTCCCGCCCACGGGCGGGCCGCCGATGCGGCGACGGCCGCGCCATCCGGTACGGTAGGCGGCATCCGGGACCTCCCCCCTCCGGTTCCGTCGGCCCCGCTCACCGCCCCGCGTGCTCCGGGGCCGGTCCGGCCGCATCGTACTTCGCCCCGAGCGCCCGCAGCAGCGCCAGCGCGAGCAGTCCTTCGGATCCGGTGATCATCAGTGCGACCGGTGCGCCGAAGGTCTCGGCGAGCCAGCCCACGTGCAGAAACCCGATGGGTCCGGTCCCGATGCACAGGGTCAGCACCCCGAGCACCCGGCTGCGATACTCCGGCCGCGCGTTCAGGTACGACAGGGTGCTCTGCATCGCGGAGAAGCAGGCGCCCGCGAGCCCGATCGCGAGCAGCACCCCCGCCGCGACGAGGAACGAGGACACCGGCCCCCCGGCCACCAGCGAGACCACGCCCAGGCCGCCGACCAGTGCAAGGTAGGCGACGGTTCCCCACAGGTACAACGGCACGAAGCTGCCCGGTCGCGCCGCGAACGCGATGGCCATCGCGCCGATGAATGCCCCGAGCCCCTCGGTGCTGGACAGCAGCCCGGTCATCGCCGAGTCCAGGCCGAGGCGGCCGGCGCCGATGACCGGAACCATCGAGGTGAACGGGAACCCCCAGAGGTTGTATACGACGGTGATGGCGAGCACCCAGCGCAACCGGGCGTCGCCGGCGACGAACCGGACGCCCGAGGCCAGCTCCCGGACGAAGTAGCCGGACTGCGCCCGCCGCGGGATTGCAGGTACGGGGACCAGCGCGATGACGGCCAGGGACACGGCGAACACCACGGCGCTCAGGGTGAACACGCCGGCGAGGCCGAAGACCTGCAACACGACGCCGCCGAGCACCGGCCCGGCCATCCGGGTGGCGGTGGAGGTGGCCGAATCGAGGCTCATCGCGGCGGCGACGTCCCCGCCCGCGAGATCCCCGAGCAGGCGCCGGCGCACCGGCATGTCCGTGGCCCAGAAGATGCCGCCGAGCACCGAGGCGGCGGCGACGTACGGAAAGCCGAACGCGCCGGCGTTCGACACCAGCACCATCGCGACGGAGACCGCGAGCACCATCGCCAGCGACGCGACCAGAAGCACCTTGCGGTTGACGCGGTCCGCAACCACCCCGACGAAGGGGCCGCATAATGCGAGCGGCAGCATCCACAGCATCGGCACCGTCGATACGAGCAGCGGCGAGCCGGTGATCTGGTACGTGTAGAGCCCGAGCACGAGGAGCTGCAGCCACCGCACGACCCCCGTGAAGCCGCCGACCACCCACACCAGCAGGAAACGGGGGTTGCGGAGCAGGAGGCGGCCGGCGCCCATCGGCTACGACCGCGACCGCATCGCGGCAGATGGATCGAGCCTCGGCCCTCTCGTATGGAACAAACCCGCCTCCCGTCCGTCCGCTGCGCTGGCCGGGGGGCGGCCGTGCCGGCGGTCGCCACTCGCACCGGACGGCGATCGACCCCGCGATCGGCGCCGCGATCGGCGCCGCGATCGACCTTGCGGATCCGGCGTTGCGGATCGCAGCATAGGACGATGAGCGGCTGGGGCAGGCATGGGGCGATTGTATCGTGAGCATCGGCCACGGCCTTCGATACCGAGTCGAGCCTTGTTGCACACCATGACCGCCCTGTCCGTTCTCGATCTCTCCCCCGTCACCGAAGGCGGGAGCCCCGCGCGTTCGATGCGCAACTCCCTCGACCTCGCGCGCCGGGCCGAAGCGCTGGGGTACCGCCGCTACTGGGTGGCGGAGCATCACAACATGCCCGGCATCGCGAGCGCGGCGACCGCGGTGGTGATCGGCCATATCGCGGGCGGGACGTCCACGATCCGGGTGGGCGCCGGGGGCATCATGCTGCCGAACCATGCGCCGCTGGTCATCGCCGAGCAGTTCGGCACCCTCGACGCGCTGTACCCGGGACGTATCGACCTCGGCCTCGGCCGCGCGCCCGGCACCGACCAGCGGACCGCGTTCGCGCTGCGGCGGACCCTCCACGGCGACCCCGACGACTTCCCGCGCGACGTGGTCGAGCTGCAAGGCTACTTCCGCGAGCCGCGGCCCGACGATCACGTCCGGGCCATTCCGGGCAGCGGACAGAACGTTCCCCTCTGGATCCTGGGGTCGAGCCTCTACGGCGCGCAGCTCGCCGCGATGCTCGGGCTGCCGTACGCCTTCGCATCGCACTTCGCGCCGGCCGCCCTGATGCCGGCGCTCGACACCTACCGCGAATCGTTCAGGCCCTCGGAGCAGCTCTCCGAGCCCTGGGCCATGGCCGGGTTCAACGTGTTCGCGGCCGACAGCGACGAAGAAGGACACCGCCTGCGCACCTCGGCGCGGCAATGGACGCTGGCGCTGCGCCGGGGGAAGCCTCGCCGTCTCCCGCCGCCGGACGACGGGTTCGAGGCGCGGCTGGGCAGGCATGAGCGGGCGATGCTGGACGAGCAGGGGGCGTGCTCGGCGGTCGGCTCCCCGGTGACGGTGCTCGCGCAGATGGAGCGGTTCGTGGAGCGCACCGGGGTCGACGAGCTGATGATCGCGTCCCAGATCTTCGACCACGACGCGCGCGTGCGCTCGTTCGAGATCGCGATGGGGGTGTGGTCGAGTCGGGGCGGACGAGGGAGCGCCCCGGCCTGACCGGTCGCGGGGCCGACCTCCTTCGCTCAACCCGCCTCGATCTTCGGCAGGAAGTACACCTCGGCGTTCTCGCGCAGGGGCTGAAACCAGGCGGCCTCGTGGAGCTCGCCGTCGATCGCGACGGTGGTCTCCTCCTCCAGGTACTCGCCCAGGCCGGGAAAGCGCGCGTCCATCGCCCTGATCACGCCGCGCAGGTTGCGGGCGTCGATCTCGAACTCCTTCTCCCCACCGGTGCGCCGGAGGCTCGTCCCGGTGGAGAGGACGACCCTGACCCTCACAGCTCCGGGCCGTCGCGGTGGTCGAGCGCTTCGAGCACCTTCGGCGGCGACATCGGGAGCTCCTGCATCCGCCGGCCGATCGCATCCGCCACCGCGTTGGCGACGGCCGCCATCGGCGGGCAGATGCTGACCTCGCCCACCCCCTTGACCCCGTAGGGATGGTTCGGATTCGGCACCTCCACGACGATCGGCTCGATCATCGGGACGTCCGAGGCCACCGGCACCCGGTAGTCGAGGAAGCCCGGGTTGCTCATCCTGCCGTCCTCGCCGTAGACGTACTCCTCGTTGAGCGCCCACCCGATCCCCTGCACCACGCCGCCCTGGATCTGGCCCTCGACGTAGCTCGGGTGGATCGCGCGGCCGGCGTCCTGTGCGGCCACGAAGCGCAGGATCGTCACCCGGCCGGTCTCCGGATCGACCTCCACGTCGCAGAACTGGGTCGAGAATCCGGGCGCCTGTCCTCCGGCGCTCACCGTTCCGGTCGCCCCGATGGGGCCGCCGGTGGCGCTGAACTTCGCGGCGATCTCCTGGAACGGCAGCGGCTCGAAGTCGCCCGCGTTGCTGCCCGCGGGCCTGGCGCAGCCGTCCTCCCACACCACCGCGTCCACATCCACGTCCCAGATCAGCGCGGCGCGGGCGCGCATGTCGTCGATCACCTTCCTGCACGCATCGATCACCGCGAGCCCCGTGGCGTAGGTCACCCGCGACCCGCCGGTGACGTGGCAGTACGGCACCGTCTCGGTATCCACCACGCCGGACTGGATCAGGTGGTAGTCGATGCCCAGGGTCTCGGCCGCCATGAGCGCCATCGAGGCCCGCGTGCCGCCGATGTCCGGGCTGCCGGTGGCGATGGTCACGGTGCCGTCGGCGTTGACCGCGACGGTCGCGGCGGAATCGCCCGCGCCGTTGAACCAGAAGCCCGAGGCGGCGCCGCGCCCCTGGTTCGGCCCGAGCGGCGCCCGGTAGCCCGGATGGTCGAGCAGCGCCTGCACCGTCTCGACGTAGCCGCCGTGGGCGAGCTTCGGGCCGTAGACCATCCGGGTGCCCGGGGTGGCGGCGTTCTTCAGCCGGAACTCAAGCGGATCCATCCCGATGGTCTTCGCCGCGACGTCGAGGGTGCTCTCCACCGCGAACGCGGAGATCGGCGAGCCGGGGGCGCGGTACGCGGCGGCCTTCGGGCGGTTGCTGACCACGTCGTAGCCGACGGTGCGCTGGTTGGGGATGGCGTAGGGGGCGAACGCGCACATGCAGCCGTTCATCACCGGGGAGCCGGGGAACGCCCCGGCCTGGTACTTGAGGATCGCCTCGGCCGCGGTGATCGTTCCGTCGCGCCGAACCCCGATCTTCACCGTCATCGAGGAGCCGGAGGTCGGACCGGTCCCCTTGAACACCTCCTCGCGGGACATGGCCATCCGCACCGGATGGCCGGATTTCTTCGACAGGGTGAGCGCCACCGGCTCCAGGTACACGATGGTCTTGCCGCCGAACCCGCCGCCGATCTCGGCCGGGTAGACCTTGAGGTCCCCGATGGTCATGCCGGTGAGCTTCGCGGTGAGGTTGCGGACCGCGAAATGCCCCTGGCTGGAGCTCCAGACCTCCGCCTTGCCCCCGCCCGTCCAGTGCGCGAGGCAGGCCTGGGGCTCGATGTACGCCTGGTGGATCGGGGCGGTGCGGTAGTGCTTCTCCACGATCTCGTCGGCCTCGGCGAAGCCCGCGTCGAGATCGCCGATCTCGAAGCCGACCCGCTTCGAGACGTTCGAGGGGCGGTCGGGGGCCGGATCCACCCCGCGCGTGATCATGTCGTCGAACAGCAGCGGCGCGTCCTCGGCCATCGCCTCCTCCACGTCGATGACGTGCGGCAGCAACTCGTAGTCCACGTCGATGAGGGCCAGCGCCCGGTTCGCGACGGCGGCGCTGATCGCGGCCACCGCGGCCACCGCGTGGCCTTCGTAGAGCGCCTTCTCGCGCGCCATGACGTTGCGGGTGACGTGCCAGAAGTTGACCGCGAGCCGTTCGGGGCCGGTGTATGCGAAGGGATGGTCGGGCAGGTCCGCGCCGGTGACCACCGCCTTCACCCCCGGCAGGGCCTCGGCGCGCGCGGTGTCGATGGAGCGGATGCGGGCGTGCGCGTGGGGACTGCGCAGCACCTTTCCATAGAGCATTCCGGGCAGGTGGTAGTCGGCGCCGAACTTCGCGGCCCCCGTGACCTTCGACACCCCGTCGGGGCGCACCGGCCGGCTGCCGACCCATTTGAAGGCTTGCTGCGGTTGGGACATCCGGGGCTCCTCGGCATGGCGTGGGGAACGAATGGGTTGCCGCCTCTCCGGCGGGAGGCCGCATGGCGCGGCGGGCCGTCCTTCACCAGGGCTCGGGAGCGCGACCTCGAAGCGCTCGGCGACCTCCGCGCCGCGGAAGCGTATCAGGGGAGCACCTGCGTCCCCGCCTCACCGGCGAGCGCCGCCTCCGCCGCGTCGAGGTGGGCGATGACCGCGCGACGGCCGCCGCCGTCGATAAAGCGGATCGCGGCCTCGACCTTGGGGGCCATGCTCCCGTCGGCGAACTCGCCGGATTCGAAGTGCCGGCGCAACGCATCGACCCGCACGTTGGCGAGGCAGCTCGCGTGCGCAGTCCCGAAGCCGATCTGCACCCTCTCGACCGAAGTGAGGATCATGAAGTCCTCGATCCCGAGGACGTTCGCCATGTGCGCGGAGCTCAGGTCCTTGTCGATGACCCCCTCGACCCCGCGCCGTGCTCCGTTGGCGGCCCGCACCACGGGGATCCCGCCGCCCCCTCCCGCGATGACCACCGCTCCGCTCTTCGCCACGGTCTCGATGAGCGAGATGTCCACGATGTGCTTCGGCTGCGGCGAGGGCACCACGTAGCGCCAGCCCCGTCCGGCGTCGTCGCGCATCGTCCAGCCGAGGCTCTCCGCGATCGTCGCCGCCTCCGATTCGTCGTAGAAGAACCCGACCGGCTTGGTCGGGTGCTCGAATGCGGGGTCGCCGGGGTCCACCTCCACCTGCGTCAGCAGGCAGACCACGTGGCGATCGTTCCCGGCCTCCCGTAGCGTGTTCTCCAGGCTCTGCATCAACAGGTACGCGATCCCGCCCTGACTGTGGGCGACGCAGACGTCCATGCTCATCGGCGGCACCCGGTGGCGGCTCAGCACTTGCCGCATCAGGATCTTCCCCACCACCGGCCCGTTGCCGTGGGTGATGACCAGCTCGTTGTCGGCGCGCATGATGGGGAGCAGCGCCCGGCCGGTGCGCGCCGCGTAGGCAAGCTGCTCCTCGACGGTGCCCGGCCCGCGCCCGGGATGGATGGCGTTGCCGCCGACCGCGATCAGCAGCCTCGGCCTGCCATTGCCCGTCGCCATCGCGAGTCCTCCGTCCTCATCCGGGACGATGGCGGCAGGTGCCGAGTGCATCGAAGTCGAGCTCGACGCCGTGCCCGGGGCGATCCGGCGCGATAGCGTGTCCGTCCTCGAGACGGAGCGGTTCGGCCAGGAAGCGCTCGAGCCCGAAGCCGTGGAACTCCAGCCACGAGCCGTTCGGCACTGCGCCGAGCAGGTGCACGTGGATGTCGTGAATGCCGTGGGAGGTCACCGGCAGATTGCGGGCTTCGGCAAGACGCGCGACCCTGAGCCACGGGGTAATCCCGCCCAGGGTCGCCGCATCGGGCTCCGGAAAGCTCACCCGTCCCCTGGCGATGGTCTGCTCGAACTCGTACACGCTGTGCAGGTTCTCGCCGGTTGCGATGGGTACCCCGCCTTCCACCGCGACCCGCGCGAGACCCTCCACGTCTTCGGGAATGATCGGCTCTTCGAGCCACACCAGGGAGTGGGGAGCGAGGGCGCGAGCCGCCGCGATCGCCTCGTGCACCTGCCACCGCATGTTCGCATCCGCCATGAGCGGGAAGTCCGATCCGACCAGCTCGCGGATGGCTGCAACCCGTTCCAGGTCCTCCGACAGACGCTCTCGTCCCACCTTCATCTTGATCGCTCCGAAACCGCGGTCGATGAAGCCGAGGGTCTGCTCGCGAAGCGCATCGAGGGTGAAGCAGAGGTCTATACCGCCGGCGTAGGCCGGCACCTTCTGCCGATGTCCGCCGAGAAGACGCCATAGCGGCTCGCCGCGTCGCCGTCCTTCGAGATCCCAGAGGGCGATGTCGAGCGCGGCGATGGCGAACGCGGTCGCCCCGCCGCGCCCGCAGAAATGCGTATGCCACCACATTCGATCCCACAGCCGGTCGATTTCCCGCGCGTCCCCACCGATGAGGCACGGGGCGAGGTCGTACTCGATCAGGGCGTGGATCGCGCGCGATCCGATGTCGTTCACGGTGTAGGTGTAGCCGATGCCTTCCACACCTTCGGTATCTCGTATCCGAGCCACGATGAGACCGGAGTGGCTGATTTCGCCGTGGGTGGAGTCCGACATGACGACGGGCAAGGGAATGCGGTAGTGGTGCGCTTCAATCGAAGTGATACGGCTCATTCGGAGATCGCTCGTGGTGGCAAGTCGGGTCTGGGATCCGGCCCGGTGGCCGGCGGCCGATGCCGGAACCGCCCCGGTGAAGAATGCGGGTTACCGGTGCTCGGTCCCCTTGCGGCGGGTGAGGTACGCCCCCGAGACGACCTTCCGCACGCATCGATCGCCGTCCACCGGGCTCTCGGTCTCGATCAGGCTTCGCAGCACGATCCCTTCCCGTACATGCGTCTCCCGGCCCCAGAGGGTAGGACCCGAGGCCAGCCGCTCCATCGCCTCCAGATCCTCCGTGCCGGACCCCGAGGCCGGAAGACGCGCCACCTCCGGCACCCGATCCACGCCCCCGGCGTCCGCGGCGGCGCAGAACGTCTCGTAGTCCGCGTACCGCCAGCGGGCCTTCCCGCTCGTCTTGAAAGCCAGATCGAAGACCACCAGCGCCGGATTCGCCCGATCGTAGTGCAGGTCCTGGATCCCCCGCCCCGCGATCTCGCCGATCCAGCTCACGCCCCACGGGCGCCCTGTTCCCGCCGCTGCCAGCACCTCCAGCGCGCCTCGGCGCAATCCGTCCGCGTGCCTCCCCGCAACCCGCTGGTAGGTCGTTTCGGCGTCCGGGACGAACGCCAGGTTCTTCTGCGAACAGCCCTTGCTCGCGACCCACGGCATCGTGGCCGGCCACGGGTACGTCTCCTCGTCTTCCGCTCCCGGGAACCACGTGATCGAGACCATCGTCCCGTGGATCTTCTCCGTCGCGACGCACGGCGTACCCGCCGGCAGCGCCTCGGGGTTGCGCTTCCACGCCTCCACGTCGTAGGACGGAAGCGGAAACGGCGCCGCCATCACTTCCCCCGCAAGCTCCGTCGGGATCGGCGGCTCCCATTTGGCAATCCCCAGAAACCCCGCCAGATCCGGGTGGTCCGGGTCCGCCGTCTCACCGGTCTCGACGTTCTCGACCCGTCCTGCCGAGTCCAGCGGCAACACCAGTCCTTCCGACAGCACGTTCCGCAGCCGGATGGCCTTCACCCGATTCCGCGCGGCTCCGGCCAGGCGTCCCGTGAGCCCCAGGTGGGCGATCAGCGCTTCGGGCAGGATGCTCGCCTCGGGGATGTAGACCACACGCTGCCCGGCCTTGAACGCATCCTTCTTCAAGACCACGTGGTAGCCCCCGATCTGCCCCACGTCGAGGCGATCGGCGTTCGGATGCGGATGCACGTCGCCCAGCGTCTCCACCGTCACCCTGAAGTCGGCCATCTCCTCGTTCCTCCCTCCCATCCCTGCCTTGCCGGCCCGAGGCGCCGCCTCGCCGATGCGTCACGTTCCGCGCGCGTGACGGAGCCGCTCCAGAAGCTCCTCGCCGGTCCGGCAATCGACGATCCAGCCCCCTGCTTCAATGAGACCCTCCGCATCCTCGACCCCCGCCAGAAGCTCCGCAGTCCGCGCCGCGGTTTCGGCTCCGAAGCGCCGTTCCGCCAAGGAGCGCAGCAGCGCACGCTCCTCGGCGCGGCCCTGCGCGATGCCCTGCGTAATGCCCTGCTCCCGGCCCCGTGCGATCGCCCGCTCCTCGAACTCCCGCGTCCTCGCCTCCATCAACGTCGCCATCTCCTTCCCTCCCCGTCTCGCTCGCAATTCCCGCTCCATCTCCTCGAACGGCGGCAGGTCCACATCCCCGTACCGCCCTCCCGGAGGCCTCACCCGCGCATGATACCCCTCCCGCAGCCCCTTCTCCTCCTCCCCCGGATAACGCTCGAACGCCTCCACCAGCAACCGCGCACGCGCCTCCACCGGACCCGCCTCCAGGCCAATCAGCGTCGTCATCCGGTTGTCCGGCGGCAGCCGGCTGCCCATGAGGCCGGCCCCCTCGTCCGCCCGCTCCCGCTCGTCGAGCAGCGCGTAGGCCCATGCCTCGTTGCCAATCCAGCCCGCCGTCTCGGGCGCCGCCACCGGACCCGCCCGCGCCCCCGCCGCCGTCCACGGACGTTCGCCGTTGTAGACCACCACCGGCAGCACCGGCGGCGCGCGCCCCTCCGCCTTGACCGTCCCGTTGTTGCGCAGGTGGCGGTGCAGCAGGTAGACGTACTCGTACATCCGGAACGCCATGTCGGGGTCCACGGTGGACTGGCACTCGAACAGGAGGAGCAGGTAGGGGCGTTCGCCGTTGGCGAGCGGCGGGCCGCCGGAGGGGCTGGCGGGCTCGAACGCGACGCGCCAGACCATGTCGCCGATGCGGTGGTGGAGGTCGGTGCCGATGTACTCGGCGTTCGTCTGGGTGAGGGTGGGGAAGTCGAGCTGGCCGCACCACTCGGGGGCGATGAAGCCACATACGAGGTCCTCGACCATGCGGGGTTGGGCGAGGAGGAGCTTGTAGGCGGGGTCGGAGGAGGAGGCCATGCGGGACATGGTGGGGGGAGCCATGTTCGCGCGAAAGCGGCGGGCGTCGCGCGGCTCGTAGGCCGGGAGCCCGACGTGGTGTGGTGCCGGTCCCGCACAGATGAGGGGTTGATTTCCGGGGAGCTCCTTTGGTATCAATACCGCCGCCATCGGGGCGAGCCTTGTCGTTGGTATCAGAAAATGCCTTGTAATTCAATGAGTTACCCCCCCCCCCCGAATCTGATGCCCGTCAGGTAACCGCTCCCCACCCGCCGGGGCGGCGCAAGGCGCCCCCCGGCCACGCAGCACCCGGCCCCTTTCCCCGCAATCCCGTCCCGGGTCCCAGGACCCCGCGGGCCGCACACCTCTTTTCCCCGAGCCGCGGGTCTTCGGTCCCATCCCGATGGGACCCCCGCGCTCCCGTCATGGCGGCGGCTTCACCGCCCCACCCCCGCAGACCCTCCCCGGCGCGCGCTTCGGCCTCGCACCGCGCACCGTTCATCCGCCTCGACCTGCCCACCCGGAGTGTTCATCCCTTCATGAACAAGACGGGGGCCAAGGAGACCCTCATGAGCTCGAATCCCTCGTCCCTTCCGCGCACCGCCGCCGCCCAGCGGCTCGCCACCGCTCTCCTGCTGGCCCTCGCCCTGCCCGGCACGGGGGCAGCGGGTGAAGGGGAGGACCCCGCCTACTGGGAGCCGCCGCGCACGCCCTCGTGGGCAGTGACGGCGACGAGCTCGCGCTGGCGGCTGCCCCTGGTCCCGCCGGACATCGGCACTGCCCCGAGCGGGCTCGTGCGCATCCTCAACCGCTCCAACCAGGCCGGCACCGTGCGCATCCTCGCCATCGACGACACCGGCCAGCGCTTCGGCCCCGTCACCCTGTCGATGGACGCGAACGAGACCGTCAACCTCAACTCCACCCACCTGGAACAAGGCAACGAAGCGAAAGGGCTGCCCCGCGGCATCGGGGACGGAACAGGGCACTGGCGCCTGGAGCTCGACTCGACCCTCGACATCGAGCCCCTGGCCTACGTCCGCAGCGCCGACGGCTCCTTGGCAAGCATCCACGACGCCGTAGCGAACCGGTCGATGCGCCACCACGTCCTGACCTTCAACCCCGGGCGCAATCTCGGCCAACGCAGCCTCCTGCGCCTGGTCAACGCCTCGGGCCTCGACACCGACGTGGTCATCACCGGCCTCGACGATGCGGGCGCGGCGGCGGCGGGGGGCGAGGTGCGCCTGACCCTGCCGGCCGATGAAGCCCGCACCCTCAGCGCTCAAGACCTGGAGGAAGGCGGGGACGATTTCGAGGGCCGCTTCGGCGACGGCGCCGGCAAGTGGCAGGTTTTCGTGACCGCCGGGCGTCCCATCCAGGTGATGAGCCTGCTGTCGAGTCCGGGCAACCTCGTCAACCTCTCTGCCGGACCGTCTGACGCCACCATCCGGGGCGGACCGGGGGGCGACGAACTCTTCGGCAGCAACGGCGACGACGTGTTCGACCCGGGCGACAACGGCCAATCGGACGACCTCGATGTGGACAGGGGCTACGACACCCTGCATGGCTCACGGGGGAACGACACGATCAACTACTCCGGCAGCGGTGCGGAGGCATACCAGGGGATCCGGTATTCCGATCTGGACACGGGAATCACGGCCACGATCGACGGCGCCGCCAATCGCGGGACCATCGACAAGGGGGACGCCGGGACCGACACCCTCGTGAACGTCGCCAATCCATTGGACGCCATCGGGTTCGAGATCCACGGAACAGGGTTCGACGACGTCTTCAACGTGACGCTGGACGACGGCCAATACTTTCATCTCGTGGGCGAAGCCGGCAACGACACGATCAACGTCCGGCGGAACGGCGGCTGGTTCGGGATCTCATTCGGCGATGCGCCTGACGGCATCAACGTCGACCTCAGTACGGGCCGGGTGCTCGACGACGGCTATGGAGGCGTCGATACCTTGACCGGCGACACACCGTCGACCATTTCAGGCTCCGATTTCTCGGACGTGCTCCGCGGCAGCGACCGGGGAGAAACTTTCCGCGGCATGGCGGGCAACGACCGAATCGACGGCGGTGGCGGTTGGGACAGGCTGCAATTCGGATACGGCTCCCGCTTCGCAGCGTACCTCGACGTCAAGGATCTTCAGGTGGATCTGGATGCGGGGACGGCCACCGGCACGTGGAACGGCACCCCCTTCACCTATTCGATCTCGAATATCGAGGAGGTGTTGGGCGGAACCGGCAACGACGTGATCCGGGGCGCGATTGGGCAAGTGGAAGGCTCGCCCGGTGACGATCGGATCGTCTTCACCGATTCCACCGGAAACACGTATGGCGAAGTTGACTATTGGAGGCTGGCCGGGAACGGGATCCGGGCGACCCTCGCCGGCAACGGGGCCACTGTCGACAAGGGATCCGCCGGCACCGACACCATCGAGGGTATCGCCGCACTGCTGGCTGGGGACGGATTCGGACTGTATGGATCGAGCTCCAACGACATGTTCAACCTCACACTCCGCGACCAATGGATGCAGGTTGGCGGCTTGGGCGGCAACGACACGTTCAACCTTTCAGGCGGCTCCTTCCGGATCGACTACGGATCCGCGCCCGGCGGCATCCACGTCGATCTCGGGGCCGGCAGGGCGCGGAACGACGGCTATGGCGGCACCGACACCTACAGCGGCCGTGTATGGGAGATCCGCGGCTCCCACTTCACGGACACCATCATCGGCAGCGGCAACGATGAATCGTTCATCGGCCGCCGGGGCAACGACACCATCGACGGCCGCGGCGGATGGGACCGGCTGCGATTCGATCGAGGCAGCCAATCCATCAGAAACCTCGTCGTCGATCTGTCCGAGGGCACCGCGACGGGCACGTGGAACGGCGAAGCCTTTGCCTACCGGATCTCGAACATCGAGTATGTGCGCGGCGGTTCCGGCGACGACGTCCTCATCGGGGATGCGGGCAACAACCGTCTCCGGGGCGGGGCCGGCGACGATCTATTCGTCTTCGAGCGCCGGCATGGGAGTGACGTCATCGAAGACTTCACCAACGGAGAAGACGTCATCGTTCTCCGCGGGTTGGTTGGCCTCTCGAAGTCCGACGTGTTGAACAACGCAGGACCCTGGTCGGAGGGGACCGGCACCTGGATCAATCTCTCCGCCCACGGTGGGGGGGAGATCAGCCTCGGAGGCTTCGACTTCGCCAACCTGGACGAGACGGATTTCCTGCTCTGATGCATCGGCGGCGTCCCGCTCCTGCCCGCCGCGCGGGCGGGCGCCGCCGCCGCGCGGGTGGTCAACCGCCGAGGAACAATTCGCCGATCCTGGGGTTTTTCAACAAATCGTCGCCCCTGCCGGCGATTGCGATCTCCCCCGACACCAGCACGTAGCCGATGTCGGCGAACTCCAGCCCCTTCTTCGCGTTCTGCTCGACCATGACGATCGTCTTGCCGTCGACGTGCTGCAGATCGTGGAGGATCTCGAACACCATGTCGATGAACCGCGGTTCGAGGCCGATCGAAGGCTCGTCCACCAGCAGTACCCGCGGCTCCATGACCAGCGCGCGCGAGATCTCCAGCAGGCGGCGTTCGCCGCCGGACAGCACCCCGGCCTGGTGCCGGCGCCGGGCCGCGAGCCTCGGGTACTTGTCGAACACGGCGTCGGCCGCGCGCTTCGCCTGCTCCGGGCGGTCTTTCAGGAAGCCGCCCATCCACAGGTTCTCCTCGACGGTCATGGCCGGGAAGATGGATTTGTCCTGCAGGATGTAGGCGATGCCGGCACGCGACAGCTTCCGGTTCGAGGAGAGCGCGGTCACGTCCGCCTTGTCTTCGCCGACCGTGATCCTTCCCGAAAAGATGCGGCTGAAGCCGAAGATCGCGTGCAGCACGGTGGACTTGCCGGCGCCGTTCGGACCGATCAGGCACAAGGACTGCCTCTTCGAGACGTGCAGGTTCAGGTGGTGCAGGATCTCCATCTTGCCGTAGCCGGCGCAGAGGTCCTCGATGCTCACGAAGGGTTCGTTTCCGGCCAGCGCGCGAAGCTGCGCGTCGCTCACGTCCTCGGCGATCTCCGCGGCCTGGCGCGTCACCTCGTCCACCGAGATGACCGTGTCCACCCCGCCCGCGCCGTGGCCGCGGACGCCCGCCCCGTCGCCGTTTTCCGCCGTACCGCTCATCAATGCGCTCCGAGGTAGGCGTCCACGACCCGCCGGTCGCTGCGGATCTCCTCCGGCGTGCCCGAGGCGAGCAGCTCGCCGTGGGCGAGGCAGTAGATCCGGTCCGCCATGTTCATGATGACGCGCATGTTGTGCTCGATGATGAAGAGCGTGATCCCGAAATCGGTGTTGGCACGCTTCAGGCGGTCGATCAGGCCGTTGATCAGGGTGGGGTTGATGCCGGCCGTGGGCTCGTCGAGCAGCAGCACGGCCGGTTCGTTCATCAGCGCCATCGCGAACTCGAGCAGCTTCTGCTGACCGAACGACAGGGAGCCGGATCGGAGCAGGCGCTTCTCGTACAGGCCGACGTAATCGAGCAGGCCCTCGGCGCGCTCGACGTCCTTGCGGCCGTTGCGCCCGAACGAATCGAAGAAGCCCATCTTGCGGTGGGGCAGGGACACCAGCATGTTCTCGACGCAGTTCATGGCGCCGTAGATGCGCGTCTGCTGGAACGTGCGCAGCAGGCCGAGGCGCGCGATCTCCTGCACCTGCATCTTCGATATTTCGGTCCCCTCGTAGCGGATCGAGCCGGAATCGATCGGATGGTAGCCGACGATCGAATTGAACAGCGTCGTCTTGCCGGAGCCGTTCGGCCCGATCAGGCCGGTGATGGCGCCACGTTCGACCGACATCGAAACGTCGTGGTTGGCGACGACCCCGCCGAACGACTTGGAGACGCCCTCGATCTCGATGATGCCGCTCACGGCGTCGCCCCTGCCCGCGCGCCATCGCCGCCCGCGTCCTTGCGTTCGACGCGGATGCCGAACCATTCCGGCTTCCTGTGCACCAGCCAGCCCATGACGCCGTCCTGGAAGTACACCACGGTGACCACGATCAGCGCTCCGAGCGCGACCCACTGCCAGCCGAGCAGGTAGTTCCAGGTCACTTCCTTGAAGAGATGGAACAGGATCGCGCCGATCACCGGCCCCCACAGCGTGCCCTTGCCGCCGAGCAGCACGCATACGACCATGAAGATGCCGAGGTTGATCGTCTGGTAGGCGGTTTCGAGCGGCTCGAAGTGGATGAGCTGGAACGCCGAGATCCCCCCGGCCACGCCGACGAAGAACGCCGCCAGCGCCCAGGCGGTGAGCTTGTAGCGCAGGGTGTGGATCCCCATCGCCTCGGCCTTCTCCTCGTCGTCCCGGATGGCGTTGACCGCCGCGCCGAAACGGGTCGAGTAGAGCCACTTGAGAAACAGGAACAGCGGCACGCCGGTGGCGGCGAACAGGAAGTAGAAGAAGATCTTTCCAACGTCCAGGTCGCCCGGATAGACCGGCAGCGCGATCCCCTGGCCGCCGCCGACCCACTCCCAGTTCGAGACCAGCTCGCCGGCCGCGATCGCGAGGCCGAGGGTGCCGATGGCGAAGTACGGGCCGCGCAGGCCGAAGGTGATGTAGCCGATGACCACCGACGACGCCGCACAGAACAGGCCCGCACCGAGCACGCCGAGGAACACGCCCAGAAAGTATTGTGCGTCGGTGAAGGCGTAGGTCCCGCCGCCGAAGGCGTTGGTGTACTCGCCGACGTCGTAGGCCAGCGAGATCGCGATGACCGCGGCCACGTACATGCCGGTGCCGTAGAAGAAGATGTTGCCGAGCGAGTTGTAGCCCATCTGCCCGCCGGTCATGTCCCAGGTCATCGCGACGATGATCATCAGCCACAGGGTCGCGAGCTGCGTGCGGAAGTCCGGAAACAGGAAGGGCGCGACGACGATGAAGATCGACAGCGCGGCGTACAGGAGCGTCTTCCGGCGCGCGAGGCTCATCTCCGGCTCCGTTATTGCAGGCTCTTGCGCACCCGGCGCTGCTGCACCAGGCGCACGCAGAGCACCAGCAGCAGCAGCATGACCGCGATCGCCTGCTGGTAGCCGATGCCGAAGACGTGCGCGCCGTACTGCTCCAGCACGCCGATGCCCAGCCCGGCCGCGATGACCCCCGGCAGGTTGCCGAGCCCGGCTGCGGTCACGATGACGAAGGAACGCACCGAATGCGTGATGCCGTAGAAGGGCTGGATGACCCAGACCATCACGATGATCGCCCCGGCCGCGCCGCAGATCGCCGCATTGAGCGAAAAGGTGAAGGCATAGACCTTCTCGGTGTCGATGCCGAGCACCCGGGCCGCGCGGGCGTCCTGCGCGGTGGCGCGGATCGCCTGCCCCATGCGGCTGGTCTTCATGAACACGATGACGCCGGCGGCGAGCGCCGCCGCGATCAGCACGCCGAGCAGCTTGGCGATCGGCACGTCGATGAAGCCGTCGAGGAAGTACAGCGTGTCGTACTCCAGCTTCACGCTCTGGGTGTCGGAGCCGAACAGCAGGTTCAGGATCTGCGCGATCATGATCGCGAGGCCGAAGGTGGCCAGCAGCGAGGTGAAGAGATCGCGCTCGATCACCCGCGAAATGACCGTCCGGTAGACGACGTAGCCGACGCACCAGAGCACCGCGAACGCGATGGGCACGCCGAGCAGCGGCGGCAGCCCGTGCTGCGCGAGCCACCACGCGACGTATCCGCCCGCGATGACGAAATCCCCTTGCGCCAGGTTCTTGACGTTCATCACGCCCCACACGAGGGCGAGCCCGTAGGCGGACAGCGCGAACAGCGCGCCGATCATCACGCCATCGAGCACGATCTTCAGGTTGACGACGGGGAACTCGAGCAGCAGCAGGAAGTTGGAAAGGATCTGGTCCATGGCCTCGCCGGCTCAGCCCCTTCCGCGTCCGCTCGGCACGAGGCGGCTGATGGTGGGTGAAGCGGCGAAGCCGGGGCCGGGGACGACCCCGGCTTCGCCGGGAGGCGGGCTGCCGCCGGTGCGGATCAGCGCATGCGCGGCCAGTTGACCTTGTGCGAGGCGAACGCGGAAGGCGCGACCACGTTGTACTCGCCGTCCTGGATCTGGCGCAGCACCATCGGCTTGGCGATGTTGTTGCCGGCCTCGGAGAACCGGATCTGCCCATAGAACGTGGACAGGTCGGTTTGCGCGATCGCGTCGCGCACGGCTTCCTTGTCCAGCGAGGCGGCGCGCTCGAACGCATCCTTGAAGACGTAGACCGCGGCGGACGCCTGCGCCGTCTGGTAGGGCACGGACTTGTCCGCGTACTCGGGATAGTGCTTCTTGAAATCCTGCTCGTACTCGGCCGCGGTGCCGAAGATGGAATCGGAATAGGTCAGCGTCTCCGCCCACTGCGTCGAGCACAGGATGTCGTTCGCGGCATCGCCGAACTTGCCGACCACGTCGGCGGATTCACAGTGCGTGATCGCGATCATCGGGACCTGGATGTTCTGCTCGTCGATCTGGCGCACCGCGGTGGCCGCGCCCTTGGAGTGCCCGCTGACGATCAGCAGGTCGGGCTTCAGGAGCTTGACCTTCGTGAGGATCGCGCTCATGTCCGACAGGTCCCGCGGCAACTGCTCGTCGACCACGGTCTTCATGTCGAACCTGGCGGCGTCCTCGAGCACGCCGGCGCGGATGTCGAGCGAGAACGGGTCGTTCTCCACCGCGACCGCGACCTTGACCGAGGAAGCCGGCTTGCCGCTCGCCTCGGCCATCTCGGCCGCCAGCGCCACCGCCGAGGCGAGGTACTGCTCGGAGGTCGAGAGCACCGCGAAGAGATAGCGGTAGCCCTTGTTGAACAGCGAGCGCGAAGCGCCTTCGGCCTCGACCATCGGGATCCGGTACTTCTCCGTCACCGGCGCGATCGCCTTGGTCAGCCCGGAGGAGTAGGGGCCGAGCATGTACTGCACCTCGTCCTGGTTGATCAGGCGCTCGGCCAGCGTCGCCCCGCGGTCGCCCTTGGATTCGTCGTCGTAGTAGATGGTGCGGAAGTTGTAGCACTTGCCGCCGAACTTGATGCCGCCGGCGTCGGCGATCTTCTCGATCGCGTATTCGTAGCCGTTCTTGGCGTGGATGCCGTTGGTCGCGTACTTGCCGGTCAGGGAAATCGCCGAACCGAGCACGATCTCCTCGCATTCCTGCGCGCCGGCGGACTGGCCGAACAGGGACGCGCCGGCAAGGCATACGGCGAGGGAGGCCCCTCTCAGGGATGATGCTTGCATGATGAATCTCCTCAGAAAACAATCGGTTGGAATAGATTGCGGTCAGTCGACCGGCGCGGGATTGTACACGGTAGTCTCTTGCCGATGAAGTCTTGGTCTTGTCCGATGGGACATGAGCCTGAAGGGAGGGCGTGGATCCAACGAGAGGTGAGCCTGTAGCGCGGGGTCCGGGATCATCGGAGGATGATCGTGACGCTACGGACCGAAAGGGTCCGGACGCTGGACCAGGTGCATGCCTTCGGCCGGCCGGTGCCGGGAGGCAAGATGATATCCCACTTGCCCGGAGCGCCGTGCGCGCACGAACCGCCACCCCGGAGGCAGCTCCACGGCGGCGGTATCGCGATCCGTTTCGAGATAGACGAGGCAGTGGGGGGCAAGCGCCTCCAGGCGGTCGAGCCGATCGAGCGCCGCCTCCGGCGCGGGTCCGGCGTAGGGCGGGTCCAGGAACACGACGTCGAACGCTCTTCCGGCCGGCGGTCTCCAGGAGAGCGCATCGGCACACACGACCTCGACATTGGTCGCGTCCAGGGCGCGGGCCGTGCTTTCGAGCAGGATCGCGACGCCCCGTTTCCGCTCGACCATGACCACGTGCTTCGCGCCGCGCGATGCGGCCTCGAACCCGAGCGCCCCCGCGCCGGCGAAGAGATCGAGACAGCGTGCGCCGGCGACGTCCTCGCGCAACCAGTTGAACAGGGTCTCGCGCACCCGATCCGGGGTCGGGCGCAACGTCCCGGCCACCGGCAGCACCCGGTGGCGCCAGCGGCCGGCGATGATGCGCACGGCGCCTCTCGATGCCGGGCGTTTCATGCCGGTGACGGCAGCGCGGAACGGCGCCCCGATCGCCCTCCGCGTCTTCGGGCTCGTGATACGATCATCGGGCTCCTTCCGATCGGCTCATCGACGAGAATACTGCTTCGGGAACCCTTGGCCACGGTCGTGGGTTCGAGACGGATCGCGAGGATGTCGTTCCGGGTGGTTCCGCCAAGGATTTCCGACCATTGATCCGTTTTCTCCGGAAGGATTCGGGCCGGGAAACGCCGGCACGGGGGGGCCTGCTCGGACGGCTCGGGGAGGCACTGCGGAAGACCCGCAACACGATCGCCGGCGGGATCGCCCAGATCCTCGGGGCGCGCACGACCATCGACGATGCCCTGCTCGAAGACGTCGAGACGATACTCCTCACCGCGGACGTCGGCGTCGACGCCACGCGACGCATCATCGGCGGTCTCGAGGCCCGGGTGTCACGCCGCGAAGTCGGAGACGTCACCACGCTCCTCGCATCTCTCGAGAAGGACATGCTGGAGATACTGGAGCCGGTGGAGGAGCCCCTGTCTATTCCCCAAGCCGGTGCGCCGTACGTCATCCTCGTCATCGGGGTCAACGGCGCCGGCAAGACCACCACCATCGGCAAGCTCGCGGCACGCCTCAAGTCGGAAGGCCGCTCGGTGATGATCGCGGCCGGCGACACGTTCCGGGCGGCCGCGGTCGAACAGGTGCGGGAGTGGGGCGAACGCGCGGACGTCCCCGTCGTCGCGCAGCAACCGGGCGCGGATTCTGCCTCGGTCGTCTACGACGCATTGGAAGCCGCCCGCGCCCGCGGCATCGAGGTTCTCATCGCCGACACGGCAGGGCGGCTGCACACCCGGGTCGGGCTGATGGACGAGCTGCGCAAGGTACGAAGGGTCATCGGGAAGCTCGACGAAGCCGCGCCCCACGAGGTGCTGCTGGTCCTGGACGCGGGAACCGGACAGAACGCGCTGAGCCAGGCAACCCGGTTTCATGATGCAATCGGGGTGACGGGTCTCGCGCTGACCAAGCTCGACGGCACCGCAAAAGGGGGGATCGTTTTCGCGATTGCGCAACGCCTGGGCCTCCCGATCCGGTTGATCGGGGTCGGCGAAGGAATCGACGATCTGCGCGACTTCGACTCGAAGGCGTTCGTTGCCGCAATCATCGGGCGTTAGGCGATCGAGAGGAAGCCGCGGAGCGGGCCGGGCCGGCACGGACCTGTCGCCTTGCCGGCCGGACTTCTGCGCATCGTTTGCCGATGCGGCAACCTTGCGGCAGGCGCCGAAGCGGTGACGTGGCGACCGCGGTCGGCCCGGACGGGGGTGACGATCCCGGGCTCTCCGCGCGGCCCGCGGGCCCGAGGCACCTTGACCACGAGCCGATGGCGGGTTTCTGCCGGTGATTCGATTCCACGACGTGACGATGCGCTACCCCGAAGGAGGCGAGGCACTGCACTCGGTGGACCTCCACGTCCCGCCCGGGCAAATGGTGTTCATCACCGGACACTCGGGCGCCGGCAAGAGCACGATGCTCCGACTGATCACATTGATGGAACGATGCTCGCGCGGGCAGGTGGTGATCGGCGGGCATAATCTTTCCCGCATTCGTGCACGCCACATACCTTTGTATCGACGTCATCTCGGCGTCGTGTTCCAGGATCATCGGCTGCTCTCGGAGCGGCCCGTCTTCGACAACGTGGCGCTGCCGCTGGTCGCGGCCGGGCATCGTCACGGCGAGGTGCAACGACGGGTACGGGCGGCGCTCGATCAGGTCGGTCTGCTGGGGAAGGAGCGCCTGCGGCCGGTGGTTCTCTCGGGTGGCGAGCAACAGCGGGTCGGCATCGCGCGCGCCATCGTCCACCGGCCTGCGCTGCTGCTCGCGGACGAGCCGACCGGGAATCTCGATCCCGATCTGAGCCGGGACATCATGGGCCTGTTCGAGCGGGTCAACCGGATCGGAAGCACCGTGATCGTCGCAACCCACGATCTGGCTCTGGCTCGCTCGATGCGGCATCGAATCATCACGTTGAGCGAGGGCGTGATCGTGGGCGACACCGGCGCCTACCCGTGAGGGGGGAAACCTTGCCGGAAGGAGATCGGCTCGGCCCGTCGCAATCGCAGGACGAGCTCGAAGAATTGTGAGTAAGCGTTCACATCATAGAAGGATGGCGTTCGACCTGTCTTCAGGGACGGCCTTTGCCCTCTCGGCATGGATGGTCGGACATGGCCAAGCGGCGATCTCCTCCCTTGGGCGCATGATCCGCAGGCCGGTCGCAACAGGCGTCACCGTGCTCGCAACCGCGGTCGCCCTCTCGTTGCCGTTCGCGCTCTACATCATGCTGGACAATGCGCATCGCGCGATGGGGGGGCTCGACCGCAACGCACAGCTCACGGTGTTTCTGCGACACGATCTGGACGAATCGCAGACGGCTCTGGTCGCCGCGGCTCTGCGCCGATGGGATGCGGTGAGGCACGTGCGCGTCGTCACCCGAGCCGAAGCCCTCGCCGAGTATCAGCAGATGACCGGATTCGACGACGTGGAGACCCTTTTCGAAGGGGAGAACCCGTTGCCGGAGCTGATCGTCGTCACGCCCCACGTCGGAAGGCCGGACCGCGCGGCACTCATCGCGTTGCGGGACCGGTTGTCCGCCCGGACCGAGGTGGATTCCGTGGAGATCGACCTCGTATGGGTCGATCGTCTTGACGCGATCATCGAGACGCTCCGCCGAATCACCCTGGTCCTGTCCCTGATGCTCGGGCTGGGGATCCTGCTCACCTCGGGGAACACCATCCGACTCGGCATCGAGAGCCGTCGCGAGGAAATCGGAATCATCCGCCTCTGCGGCGCGACGGATGCATTCGTCCGGCGGCCCTTTCTGTACACCGGCCTCTGGTACGGCCTCACCGCAGGCGGGGTCGCCTGCGTCCTGGTCGCCGGCGCGACCTGGCTGGTGGCAGGACCGGTGGAACGCCTGGTGGCGCTGTACTCGAGCGACTTCGGGCTGGTGGGACTGCAACCATCGAGCGCCATCGTCCTCGTTGCCGCCGGGGCACTGCTCGGGCTTGGAGGCGCCTGGATCGCCGTCGCCCGGGAGCTCACCGAGGAGTCCACCCCGCGGTGAGCGACCGTCACCATGCCGGTGAATGGAATGTTTCGTATCGCTGGCACTCCAATCCGTCGAGTGCTAGCATCTGCGGAAACCAATGCCTCGGCCAAGTGAAATGAGCACAGCATTGCAGTTGCAGGCAACCACCACCCTTCCGGTCGGGAATCTCGCGGCCTACCGGCAGGCGGTCTTCTCGCTGCCGATGCTCAGCGCGGAGAAAGAACGGGAGCTGGCCGAGCGGTATCGCAACGAACGCGATCTGGATGCCGCATGGGAGTTGGTGACCGCTCACTTACGCTTCGTGGTCCGCATCGCCCGGGGCTATGACGGGTACGGTCTCGCCCAGGCCGATCTGATCCAGGAGGGCAACGTCGGTCTGATGAAGGCGGTCAAGCGCTTCGACCCGAACGTCGGCGTACGGCTCGTCTCCTTCGCAGTCCACTGGGTGAGAGCCGAGATCCACGAGTTCATCCTGCGCAACTGGCGCATCGTCAAGGTCGCCACCACCAAGGCGCAACGCAAGCTGTTCTTCAATCTGCGCAGCATGAGGAAGCGGCTCGGCTGGATGTCCCGAACCGAGGTCGAGGACATCGCCGCCGACCTCGGCGTCGAGCCGCGGGTCGTCATGGAGATGGAGCAGAGACTGAGCGCGCACGACGCATCGTACGATCCCCTTGTGGACCACGATCCCGAGAACGATCGCCCGTCGCCGTCCGGCTACCTCCAGGACCTGCGGTTCGAGCCGGCGGCCCGGGTCGAGGACGACGACTGGGAGGTGTACAGCGAGGCCAGGCTCGCCGAAGCGCTGGAAGCCCTGGACGACCGCAGCCGCTCGATCATCGTCCGGCGCTGGCTTGCGGAGCGGAAGATGACCCTGCAGGAGCTTGCCGACGAGTACGGCGTCTCCGCGGAGCGGATCCGTCAGCTTGAGAAGAACGCCCTCGAGAGGCTCCGCAAGCTGATCGACATTTGATCGCGCCGGGGACGGCCCACCGCATCCGCCGCGCAGTCCCCTGGCGCATGTGATCACGACCCGAGTGCGTAGTGGTCCACGAGCAAGCCGGCGAAGATCCCGAGCAGGTAGTAGATCGAATACCCGAAGGTTTGCATCGGCAGCCCGCTGTCGCGCCGGCGGTACAAGGCCACCGCATAGCCGATGAATCCCGCACCGAGCACCGTCGCGACGACGAGATAGATCACCCCGCTCATCCTGGTCGCGAACGGCAGCAGGCTCACCACGAACAGGATCACGGTGTAGAGCAGTACGTGCAGCCGCGTGAAATCGACGCCGTGCGTCACCGGCAGCATGGGGATGTCCGCATCCGCGTACTCCCGATGACGGTGGATGGCCAGCGCCCAGAAGTGGGGCGGCGTCCAGGCGAAGATGATCAGGAACAGCAGCAGCGCGTGCGGGTCCACCTCGCCGGTGACCGCCGCCCAGCCCAGCACCGGCGGCATCGCGCCCGCCGCGCCCCCGATGACGATGTTCTGGGGCGTCGCCCGCTTCAGAAACAGGCTGTAGATCACCGCATACCCGACGAGCGATCCGAACGTCAGCCCCGCCGTCAATCCGTTGACGCCCCATGCCAGCAGGGCCATGGAGAAGATGCACAGCACCGCGGCGAACACCGCCGCGGAGAGGGTATCGACCTTTCCGCTCGGGAGCGGCCGTCCGCTTGTCCTCGCCATCAATGCGTCGACCCGGCGGTCGGCGAGATGATTGACCGCCGCGCCCGCCGCCGCCGCTCCCCCGATGCCGAGGGTCGCGAGCACCAGGGTATCGAGCGGCGCCAGGCCCGGGCTCGCGAGCAACATGCCGACGATCGCGGTGAAGACGATCAACGCCACGACCTTCGGCTTGCAGAGCGCGACGTACTCGCGCCATGCACGGGGGTTGCCGAGGGTCGGTGTGGTAGGAGAGGACACGGTGCGCGGGGTGAGAGACTGGCCATGGGGAGATGATACCAATCTCCGGCGAGGCGCCGCGAAGACACGGCGCCGAGCCCCGGCCCGACCTCCCTCGCCCTCCGGGATCTCTCGACGAGTCAGCCGATCTTCGAGATCTTCAGCATCCGGGCGAGGTCGCGCGCGAGCCCCTTGCCCTGCAGATCCGCTCGATATTGCAGCACCACCCGGCGCTGCGGGTCGACCACCAGCAGCATCGGTCCGCCTCCCTCGAATCGGTCGAACCATGCCGCGGGCGCCGGCGCCAGGATCAAGTCCGCATCCATGGACCGCACCCGATCCACCGGAAGGCCGGCGCGGTGGACGAACATCCTGACCACGCGGTCGTGGTCCTTGCCCAGAGAGACGTGCACACGCCTCGTGAGGTCGAGAAGCGCCTCGCACCGATCGCCGCATTCCGACGCGGCCGGGTGCAGCAGGACCCAGCGGCCGGCGGCGCGACGCGCGGCGTCCCGATCCATCGCCGCGAGCTCGACCACCCACGCGGGCTCGACGATCTCTCCGTGGTTCACCCGGCCGAACGGGCTCCAGTGCGGCCACCACACGTTGAGCGCGTACGCGATCAGGATCGGGACGCCGAACACGGCGAAGAGCCCGAGCAGCGCGGCCCGGTTCCCGCGCCGTGCCCGCCGGCGCGATTCAGCGTCCACGGGCGCCACGGACCTTGACCACGATCCACACCACGGCCACTGCGACCGCCAGCGAGAACCACTGGAACGCGTAGCCTCGATGCCGCTCGGGACCGATGCCGAGGTACGGGCTCCATTCGCGCACGAAGCCGTTCGGCAATCGTGCATCCATCAGGACCACGAACGGAAGCACGGGGTGCTCGAGATCCCGGGCCGTCTTGTCGAGGTCGATCCGCTGCACGATCTTCGGCCAGGAGGACCCGGCGTAGCCGTCGTCGCCGAGGAGAGGCGGATGCCGCGGGTAGTCGACGATCCCCGAGACCACCAGGGCCATGGAATCCAGCGAAACGTCCGGACGATGCTCGCGGCTCGGGCCGACCTCCACCCACCCGCGGTTGACGAGCACCATGCGATCGAGGCCGGTCAACCGCATCGGCAGATAGACGTGATAGCCGGCGACCGCGTTCCGGGTACGGTTGTCCAGCAGGTACTGGCGGTCGCCGATCACTTCACCCGAGACTTCGACCCGCCGATACCGCCACCACTCGGGATCGATTTCGGACGGGGTGGCGGACAGACGCTGATTGAGCCGGATCGGGGCATCTCCGGTGCGCGCGGTGAACGTCCCGTGCCGGCGCTCCTTCTCGCCGGCGCGGTCGAGCTGCCACAGCCCGAGCCACGTGAACGCCGCGATGGCGAGGACCGCTGCCGTGGCCGGGATGAATGAACGAATCGCTGCAAGGGTCATCGACAGGCGCCGCCCGCACCCTCCCACCCGGCGATGGCGCCGCGGGCACTACGATACAATGCCTTGGCACCCGTCCCCGAGTACGGTCCCGATGCTCGCGAAGCTGGTCGTTGTTGCGATCTTCATCGGCGTGCTGGCCAGCCTGGGATCCGGCCTGTTCTTTCTCGTCAGAGACAAGGGCCGGTCGGAGCGCACGGTCAGGGCGCTGACGGTGCGCGTAGGCGTCTCGATCGGTCTTCTCTGCCTGCTCGTTCTGCTCTGGGCGCTCGGCCTCATCCAGCCGCACGGGATTCGGCCCTGACCCGCCCGCGTCCGCCACGTTCCTGGGCCTTGGGACCGGACCGGCGGACGGAGACGGCCGGGAGCGGCGAGGAGCGCCGTCCCGACCGGTCGGCGTGCGCTCAAAGCCAGTAGACGAAGATGAACAACCCGATCCAGACCACGTCGACGAAGTGCCAGTACCACGCCGCCGCCTCGAACGCGAAGTGGTGCTCCGGGGTGAAGTGGCCCTTCATCGATCGCAGCAGCATGACCAGCAGCATGATCGCGCCGATGGTCACGTGCAGCCCGTGAAATCCCGTCAACATGAAGAACGTCGATCCATAGACGCCTGATTCCAGGGTCAGGTTGAGATCGCCGTACGCGTGCGCGAACTCGTATCCCTGCAACGCGAGGAACACCACCCCGAGCGCGACCGTCGCGAACAGCCACCAGCACAGCTTCCCCCGCTCGTTCTTCTTCAGCGCCCAGTGCGCGAGGGTCACCGTGCCGCCGCTGGAGACGAGGATGATGGTGTTGATGAAGGGGATGCCGAACGCCGGGATGGTCTCGAAGGCGCCGCCGATGCCGGCAGGGCCGTTCGTCGGCCACGTCCCCTCGAACCCCGGCCACAGCCACGGTCCGGTCGCGATTCCGCCGGCCCCCTCGCCCGCGAGCCACGGCACCGAGTAGATCCGGGCGTAGAACAAGGCGCCGAAGAACGCCGCGAAGAACAGCACCTCGGAGAAGATGAACCACAACATGCCCTGCCGGAAGGAGAGGTCCACCTGCGCGTTGTACGTCCCCGACTCGCTCTCCCCGATCACGGTGCCGAACCAGCCGATCATCATCGCGACGATGATCACGGCGCCGGCGATCATGATCCAGTCCGCGGACGCATTGCCGTTGAGCAGCATCGCGAATCCGCCGAGCAGCGTGAAGAGGCCGATCGAGCCCATGATCGGCCACTTGGTGCCGTGTGGAATGTAGTACCCGCCTTTTGCCGCAGCCATTGCCCTTGATCATCCCGTTCGCTGAATGTGCCGCCCGCCCCGGCGGCGGCGTCGATGCCCGCGTGCGGGCTATCCCGTTTGCCGTGAATTGAAGAACGTGTACGACAACGTCACCGTCGAGATCTCCGCCGGGAGGTCCCGGCTCAGCACGAAACGCACCGGCATGTCCCGCGCCTCCCCCGGCGCGAACTCCTGCTCGACGAAGCAGAAGCACTCCGTCTTGTTGAAGTGCAAGGACGCGACGGACGGCGCCACCGAGGGACGCGCCTGGCCGGTCGTCGCGGCCGGGGACAGGTTCCTCGCGAAATACGTGGTCTCGTAGACCCGCCCGGGATGCACCTCCATCGAGGCGACGGTGGGATGGAACTCCCACGGGAGCCGGCTGCTCACGGTGCCGAGGAACTGGACCTTGACCGTGCGGCTCGTATCGACCGCGCCGTCGAGCGCGCTCGCCTCGACCACCCCGGTGCGCCCGCCCAGGCCGGTGATCTCGCAGAGCACGTCGTAGAGCGGCACGAGCGCGTACCCGAACCCGAACATCGCGAGCACCACGACCGCGAGCCGCGCAGCCGTCCTCCGGTTCGCCCGCGCCGCGGACCGGTCGGATCGGGGAGCGGCGGTCATCATGGATGCTTCAACACGAGAATGCCGACATAGAACGCCGCCGCCACGATCGCGAGCACGACGGCCAGCCGGACGTTCGCCTTGCGTCCGCTCCGAGCCCCATCGACGGTCGTGGCCACGTCTTCGTGCATCCGCTCAGCCGTGCGCCTCCGCCTCGGTGACGTGCGGCGGCTCTTCGAAGGTGTGGTACGGAGGCGGCGACGCCAGCGTCCATTCGAGGCCGTGGGCGCCCTCCCACACACGATCCGTCGCCTTCTCCCCGCCTCGGATGGTCTGGACCACGACGTAGAGGAACATGAGCTGCGAGAGCCCGAACACGAAGCCGCCGATGCTGGAGACCATGTTCCAGTCGGTGAACTGGACGGCGTAGTCGGGGATCCTCCGCGGCATCCCCGCCAGACCGAGGAAATGCTGGGGGAAGAACAGCACGTTGACCGAGATGGTGGAGATCCAGAAATGCCACTTCCCGAGCCTCTCGTCGTACATGTGGCCCGTCCATTTCGGCAGCCAGTAGTAGACCCCTCCGATGATCGCGAAGATCGCGCCGGTGACCAGCACGTAGTGGAAGTGGGCGACGACGAAGTAGGTGTCGTGATACTGGAAGTCCACCGGGGTGATCGCCAGCATGAGGCCGGAGAACCCCCCGATCGTGAACAGCACCACGAACGCGATCGCCCACAGCATGGGCGTCTCGAACGTCATCGAGCCGCGCCACATCGTGGCCATCCAGTTGAAGACCTTCACCCCGGTCGGCACCGCGATCAGCATCGTCGTGTACATGAAGAAGAGCTCGCCGGAGAGCGGCATCCCCACCGTGAACATGTGGTGCGCCCACACGATGAAGGAGATGAACGCGATCGAGGCGGTGGCGTACACCATCGACTCGTATCCGAACAGCGGCTTGCGCGCGAAGGTGGGGATGATCTGCGAGATGATGCCGAACGCGGGCAGGATGAGGATGTAGACCTCCGGATGCCCGAAGAACCAGAACACGTGCTGGAACATGACCGGGTCGCCGCCGCCGGCCGCGTTGAAGAACGACGTGCCGAAGAACTTGTCGGTGAGCAGCATCGTCACCGCGCCGGCCAGCACCGGCATCGCGGCGATGAGCAGGAATGCGGTGATGAGCCAGGTCCAGACGAACAGCGGCATCCGCAGCAGGGTCATCTCCGGTGCGCGCATGTTCAGGATCGTCACGATGATGTTGATCGCGCCCATGATGGAGGAGATGCCCATGATGTGTACCGCGAAGATCATGAACGCGACGTTCGCCCCGCCCTGGAGCACCAGCGGCGGGTACATCGTCCAGCCGGCCGCGGGAGCGCCGCCCGGCAGGAAGAACGTGCCGATGAGGAGGGTGAACGCGAACGGCAGCAGCCAGAAGCTCCAGTTGTTCAGGCGCGGCAGCGCCATGTCGGGCGCTCCCACCATCATCGGGACGAGCCAGTTCGCGAAGCCGACGAACGCGGGCATGATGGCGCCGAAGATCATGATCAGCGCGTGCATGGTCGTGAACTGGTTGAACAGGTGCGGATCGAGCACCTGCAGCCCGGGCTTGAACAGCTCGGCCCGGATCCCCAAGGCCAGGAACCCGCCGACGAAGAACATGACGAGCGCGAACCACAGGTACAGCGTACCGATGTCCTTGTGGTTGGTGGTGAACACCCAACGCAGCAACCCCGGGTCGGGCCCGTGGTGAGGGTGGTCGTCGGCGTGTGCGTGGTACGAGGTGCTCATGACCCTCGGTCTCCCGTGTTCATGTTGCGTGCCGCCGTGATCATCGCCGGCTGGACGACGTCACCGGTGGCGTTCCCGAGTGCGTTGCGCTGGTACGTCACCACCGCCGCGAGTTCGACGTCGCCGAGCTGCGAGCCGAAGGACTGCATTGCCGTACCGCTGCGCCCGTCCATCACCAGCTTCAGATGGGCCTGGACGTCTCCGGTCGCCACTTCGCTTCCCCGAATGGAGGGAAACGCGCCGACGACGCCGGCGCCGTCCACCTGGTGGCACGTCGCGCAGGAGGTGACGTAGACCTTCTCTCCCAGCGCCATCAGCTCGTTCTTGTCCCAGGTGCGCATCGCGAGCGCCGCCTGCTCCGCCTGGGCCGTCTTCCGCTCCGCGACCCAGGCCCGGTACTCCTCCTCGGGAGCCGCGCGGACCACGATCGGCATGAACCCGTGATCCTTCCCGCAAAGCTCGGCGCACTGGCCCCGATAGACGCCCGGCTCCTCGACGCGCGTCCAGATCTCGTTGATGAAGCCCGGAATCGCATCCTTCTTCTGCCCGAGCTCCGGCACCCACCATGCGTGGATGACGTCGTCGGCGGTCAGCAGCAGGCGCACCTTCTTGTCCACGGGGAAGACGATGGGGTTGTCGACCTCGAGAAGATAGTTCTCGACCTTGGCCGGATCCTCGTAGATGGCCTGGCGGCTCGACGCGGCGAGGTTGCTGTACACCGTGATGCCGTCCTCGACGTACTCGTACTTCCACTTCCACTGGTAGGCGGTGACCTTGACGGTGAGATCGGCGTCGCTGGTGTCCTCCATCTCGATGAGGGTCGTGGTGGCCGGCACCGCCATGGCCACGAGGATGACGATCGGGACCACCGTCCATGCGATCTCGGCGAACGTGCTGTGATGGAACTGGGCGGCCTGCGCCCCGGCGGCCTTGCGGTGGCGCAGGATCGAGATGAACATGATGCCGAAGACCACCACGCCGATCGCGACACAGATCCACAGGATGAGCATGTGCAGGTCGTACACGATCCGGCTGATCGGCGTGACCCCGACCGGCAGGTTCAAGTCCCATGCGGCGAAGGCATCCGTGCTCGCGAGTGCGAGCATCGTGAAGACCACCATGCCCGAGCTCGCCCATCGGCCCGGTCTTCTCCTAAGCATCTTCCAGTCTCTCCGCTTCATGAATTCTTCGGGTGCCGGTCGGGCCCCTGGCTTCAATCAGATCGGCCAGGGTCGCGGCCAGCCGCTTGCGCTCGGCCTCGGCCAGAAACTCGCCGAGGACCACCTCCTTGCCGTGTGATCGGACCGACAGGCGGCTCGAACCGTGACCCGCGGGCCCATCGAGGTCGATCCGGGCCCACGCCCGCTGAAACGACCACTCGCACCGTGGCCCGGGCCTCTCCTTCTCGACCTTGACGAGGTCCCCGCCCACCGTCACGACCTGGACCGATGTCCCCGACAGGGCGTTGACGTAGAACGCGATGCCGAGCATCGCGATCTCCCCTCCGGCGAACGGGAGCACGGGCCAGAACCCCATGACCGCGAACGCCCCGGCGATGGCCAAGCTGCAGGACGCGATGCAGAAGTAGACGATCTTCGTCTGCTCCCACGTCAGCGATCGATTCGGCCGAATGACGATACGCCGTATGGAGCCGGCTTCAATCGTGGTGGCGAACATGCGTGTCCGCGGCGGCCACCGCTCCCCCGAAAAGGGGGCCAATGCTACAGCAGGCCCGTTCGTCCCCGCAACACGAAAAATCCACGAAAACCCATTGAAAAAGGATGATTTTCATGCTCTGCGATCATGAACCGGATCCAGGGATCCAGTCCATCCGGGGAAGCACGCCGGCCGATCTCATCTGCGCCTGCCCGGGCGCCCAGGCATGACCGAACACGAGCTCCACACTGACAGGCAGGGCACCGTCCGGACCGCGAAGCGAATCGTACCGCGCAGCCGCTGCCCGGAAGGTCCCGGCGGAGGATAATCCGCGCCGACGCGCCACCAGCACACCGGCGCCCCCGCTTCGGCTCAGGGTCCGGCACAGCCACCAGAAGTCGGGCGCCCGGAGTCGAACACGTTGCACGTCCATGACCACATCGGTAAAGCCGGCGTGCACCACAGCGTCGCCGAGCACGTGCATGTCGGCGAATGGATGCATCCGGTGTGGCTCGCGACCCCCGGACCATGCAAACGCGAGCTCCTTCAACGTATCGGGGCCGAGCGTGCCGAACAGCAGCAGCCCCCCCGGACGCAGGATACGCAGGCACTCCGTCAAGGCTCGATCGACGGGATCGAACCACGGCATCGCCATGCTCGACAGGACGAGGTCGAAGCAATGTGTCGACAGAGGCAGGCGTTCGGCTTCGGCTGCCACGTACCGATGTCCGGAGAACCAGCGTGGGACATGTGACCGGGAGCGGTGGAGCAGGCTGACGACAGGGTCGACGGACACCACGTCGGCTCTGCGAAAACGGCGTGAGAGGTCGCGAGCCGTCGCGCCGGCTCCGGCCCCGAGATCGAGGATCCGCCTCGGTGCGATCCGAACGTCGTCGAGACGATCGAGCAACGCATCACGTGCCATCCCCATGATCCGCGCGAACTCGGGGTCGCCGTCACCGGCGCGCGCGAAGTTGCGCCGTACTGCGATTCTGTCGATTCTCGGCGGCGCCGGTTGCCGCATGGATGGCTACCCCACCATCACCATCGGCCATGGGTCCCCGGACCCATGGCGTCGAGAGCGGATGGCCGACGTCTCTCGAGCCGAACGCCCATTACCCGCCGGGTCGATCGGACGCACCATGCGGGTCCGCGGCTCCGATCCTGGTGGTGTCCGATGCGATTCATCCCCCGCGGCATCTGCCTGCTCTGCGACGAGCCGGCCGGGTCCATCCCCAACCTCTGCGACGCCTGTGCCGGCGAGCTGCCGACACCCGCCAATCCGTGCGCCGCATGTGGAGCGAGCGCGGTCCCCTGCACCCGGTTGTGCCGCACCTGTGCGATACGGCCTCCACCCGTCGCCCGCACCGTCTGTGCGCTCACATACGCGCCCCCGGTCGACTATCTGATCGGGCGATTGAAGTTCAATGGGGATCTGCGCGTCGTTCCTGCGCTCGCCGGGGTGCTGTGCCGCGCAGTCGCCGGTGTCGCCGCGGCCGACTGGCTCACCCCGGTCCCCATCACACCAACGCGGCTGCGTGAACGAGGGTTCAATCAGGCACTGGAGATCGCGCGCGTGCTCGGCCGGAGCAACGGGGTCCGGCTTGCAAGGATGGCGGATCGCCGGCCGGGCGCCGAAACCCCCCAGTCGTCGCTGCCGGACATCGCCGCGCGGCGTGCAAACGTCGCCGACGCCTTCGAGGCGCGCGGCACCGTCGGCGGCCATGCCGTCATCGTCGACGACGTAGTCACGACCGGAGCGACGGTCAACGCCCTCGCTCGATGCCTGAAGGCCGCCGGCGCCGGCAGGGTCGACGTCTGGGCGGTCGCCAGGACACCTTGAGCCCAGGACACCCCGAGCCCGAGACGCCTTGAGCACTGTCTTCGTTCAGCGGATCATCGGGTTCATGCGTCGAGATTGGCGACCGAGAGAGCGTTGTCTTCGATGAACTCCCGGCGCGGCGTCACCTGGTCTCCCATCAGGGTCGTGAAGAGCTCGTCGGCTGCTACCGCGTCCTCGATGCGCACCCGGAGCAACCGGCGGGTCTGCGGGTCCATCGTCGTCTCCCAGAGCTGGTCGGGGTTCATCTCGCCAAGCCCTTTGTAGCGCTGGATATGTGCCCCGCGCCGGGCGTCCGCGAGGAGCCATTCCAGCGCCTCCCGAACGGTCTCGACACCATGGCGTCTCTCGCCCTTGTGCACCATGGCGTCGGCGAGCGGCGCATCCAGGCGCTCGCTCGAACGCACGAGGCCGCGATACTCGACGGATCGAAAGAACTCGCCGCCGAGCCGGCGTTCGGATGCGACGCCATGCAGGACCGCCTCGATACGGACCGAGAATCCATCGCCGGGCTGCTCTTCGACGAAGATGCGGAAGCGGCCCTGGTCCTGCGCCGTCCCCTCGAGCCGCTGCCGGAGCGCATCGGCCCATTCCTGCGCCCTTGTGGTCCCGGAGGAGTCGTTCGTGTCGAGCAACGGAGCGTGCATCATCGCTCCGATGACTTCGGGCGGGAGACGGCGTGAAAGCCGTTTCACGATCCCTGCGAGTCGCAGATGCTCGCCCGCGACCCCCCGGAGGGCGGAGCCCTCGATCACCGATTGGCCGCTACCGTTCGCATGCGCGATCCGCGCCCCGGTCAGGGCGGATTCCATGAAGTAGGCGTCCAGCTCGGATTCGTCCTTCAGATAGCGCTCGGTCTTTCCCTTTCGGGCCTTGAACAGCGGCGGCTGGGCGATGTAGATGTTGTCCCGCTCGATGAGCTCCGGCATCTGGCGGTAGAAGAACGTCAGCAGCAGGGTGCGGATATGCGAGCCGTCCACATCCGCATCGGTCATGATGATGATGCGGTGGTAGCGCAGCCTTGCCGGATCGTACTCTTCCCTGCCGATCCCGCAGCCCAGCGCCGTGATCAGCGTTCCCACCTCTGCTGACGACAGCATCTTGTCGAATCGCGCCCGTTCGACGTTCAGGATCTTCCCCTTGAGCGGAAGAATCGCCTGGAAACGCCGGTCTCGTCCCTGCTTGGCCGATCCACCGGCCGAGTCGCCCTCGACGACGAAGAGCTCGGATCGGCTCGGGTCCTTCTCCTGGCAGTCGGCGAGCTTGCCGGGAAGACCCGCAACGTCCAGTGCGGTTTTGCGCCGGGTCATCTCCCGCGCCTTGCGGGCCGCCTCGCGCGCGCGGGCCGCTTCGATGATCTTGCCCGCGATCGAACGTGCCTCGCCCGGCGTCTCGAGCAGAAATTCGGCGAGCTTCTCCGCGACGGTCGATTCGACGACCGCCTTGACCTCGGAGGAGACGAGCTTGTCCTTGGTTTGTGAAGAGAACTTCGGGTCCGGGACCTTGACCGACAGCACCGCCGTCAGTCCTTCCCGGACATCGTCGCCGGTCGGTTCGACTTTCGCTTTCTGGGTCAGTCCGTTGGCGTCCATGTACTGATTGAACGTCCGGGTGAGGGCAGAGCGAAATCCGGCGAGATGCGTTCCCCCGTCCCGCTGGGGGATGTTGTTCGTAAAGCAGAAGATGTTCTCCTGATACGAGTCGTTCCACTGCATGGCGAGCTCGACCGCCGTACCGTCACGCTCGGCGACGATGAAGAGCACGCTCGGATGGATCGGCGCCTTGTTGCGGTTCAGGTGCTTGACGAAAGCGCGGATCCCTCCCCGGTACTCGAAGACGTCCTGCTTGCCCGAACGTTCGTCGAGCAGCTTGATCCGTACCCCCGAGTTGAGGAAGGACAGCTCGCGGAGTCGTTTGGCGAGAATGTCGTAGTGAAATGCGATGTTCGTGAACGTTCCGGTACTCGGACGAAAGTGAATGACGGTGCCGCGCCGTGCCGTCTCCCCGACGACCTCCAGATCGGTCTCGGGGTCGCCATGTCGATAGATCTGCCGGTATGTGCGGCCGTCACGGTGGATGGTGAGCTCGAGGCGCTCGGAGAGTGCGTTGACGACGGAGACCCCCACTCCGTGAAGGCCACCGGAGACCTTGTACGAGTTGTCGTCGAACTTCCCGCCCGCGTGCAGCATCGTCATGATGATCTCTGCGGCGGGGCGTCCCTCCTCCTCGTGATCGTCGACCGGGATGCCGCGTCCATTGTCGGAGACCGTGATCGATTCGTCCGCGTGGACGATCACCGAGACCTCCGTGCAATACCCCGCGAGGGCCTCGTCAATGGAGTTGTCCACGGTCTCGAACACCATGTGATGAAGGCCGGTGCCGTCATCGGTGTCGCCGATATACATGCCGGGCCGTTTGCGAACGGCCTCAAGGCCCTTCAAGACCTTGATGTTCGATGAGTCGTAGGTCTGGGCGACCACTTGCGGCACCCGAAATGTGGAGATGTATGACTATACCACTTCAACGATGCGTCCCTGTTCCACGTGGAACAAGCATCCCGAAATCGTATCGTCTCCGTCCAATCCATGTCCGGGAACTGCGGTCAGAAAAAGCTGAGCGCCGGTCGCATTCAGCTCCGCAAGACATCGGGCTCTGCTGTCCGCATCGAGCTCCGAGGCCAGATCATCGACCAGTACCACCGGCGGACGTCCAAGTATCGATGCAAGGTTCCGTGCCTGAGCCACCGAGACGGCGGTGACGAACAGCTTGATTTCACCACGCGACAGGGAGCGCTGCAGGGGATGGCCGGCAATGGTGAACCGTAGATCGGCCCGATGGGGTCCCACCTGTGTGTAGCCCCGCTGCCGATCACTAGTCAGTGAGTGTTCACACGCTTCCGCGAGAGAAACCGCCGATTCCCATCCCCGATAGAACCGGATGTCGATCGGCAGGCCGACCAGCTTGGTGACGATTTCCTTCATCGCCGGCAATGCGCGTTCAAGACATTCGACCCGCTGCGCCGTCAGTTGCTCTCCAGCGGTCGCGAGCTCGGCATCCCAACCGCCGAGCTCTTCATCGCCGAGATCATCACGAATCGCTGCATTGCGCTGGCGCAGGGCACGCCGATACCGTTGATAGTGGCCAAGGTAGGTGGGTTCCACGTGAAACAGCAACCGGTCGATGATCCGGCGCCGCAGGTCTGCGCCATCGGTGACCAGCCGATGCGTGTCGGGGGTGACCGTCACCGTCGGCAGCAGCGTCGCGAGCTCCGACGACGCTTTGACATCGACACCGTCCCGGCGAATTCTCAGCCCATCCGGGGAATGCTCGATCCCGATTGTCTCGGTGCTGCCATCGTCTCCAAGTGTTCGCCCGACGATGTGCAGGATCGATCGTCCGTAGGTGACGACGTCACGCAGACGATGCGACCTGAACGAGCGCCCCGACCCCAGGATGTGGATCGCTTCAAGAAGGCTCGACTTCCCGCTACCGTTCGAGCCGACGAGGAGATTGACTCCGGGTGAGAACTCTACCTTGACACTGTCGAGGATACGGAGCGAGCGTATCTCGATTGCCGCAACCCGCATGACGAAGGAGACCGACCACCGATACGCGCTCGGCCGCCCGGTGTTCCGTATCTCCTACAGCCGCATCGGCATCACGACGAACTGGCAGCTCGATTGCTCACCGGACTGTATCAGGCAACTGCTCGATGAATCCGTGAGAAAGACATCGGCCCTTTCACCAGGCAACGTCCCCAACGCATCGATCAGATATGAGACGTTGAATCCGATCTCGATGCTCTCGCCCGCGTACTCGATCTCGACGAGCTCGTCTTCTGCCGTTTCCTGCTCGGGATTGTTGGCCGCGACCTTCAAGACATCGGAGCCAAGTGTCAGTCGTACCGTTCGATGCTTGTCGCTCGACAATACCGACGTCCGGACCAGAGACTGTCGGAGCGATTCCCGATCCATCGAGAGGCGCTTGTCGCAGTGTTCCACATCCGGGATGACACGGCTGTAATCGGGGAACTTCCCGTCGATCAGCTTGCTTGAAAACCGAACGTCGTCAATCACCATCCGGACCGCATTGGTGCCCGCGCGAATCTTGAGCTCGGCATCCTCGGGGGTCAGCAGCCGTGCAAGCTCCATCACGCCTTTTCTCGGGACGATCATCGATCTCGGCTCCTCCACCCCCGTCTCCGCATCGACCCGAGCAACCGCAAGCCTGTGGCCGTCCGTAGCCACTGCTTTGACCTGTTGTGCCGTGATCTCGAGCAACAACCCGTTGAGGTAATAGCGTACATCCTGACGCGCCATCGCGAACTGGGTCAGATCGATCAGGCGCTTCAGCTCACTCCGCGCAATCGCGAACTCCAATTCACCCGCAAGCTCATCGGTGGTCGGGAAGTCGCCCGCCGGGATCGTGGTCAACGTGAACCGGCTTCGACCGGAGCGGACATGCGCCCGGTTCTCGTCATCGAGGGTGAATTCGACCTTCGCGCTACTCGGCAACGCTTGACAGATGTCGATGAACTTCCGTGCCGGAACCGTAATCTCACCGGCATCGCATTCGCCGACCGGCACACGCACTTCAAGCTCGACCTCCGAGTCTGTGGCGGTGAAGGCCAGCGCACCGTCCCGTACCGCGACGAGAAGGTTCGACAAGACCGGAAGCGTCTGGCGTTGCTCGAGTACCCCACGGACGATCAGCAACGGTTTGAGCAGGGTTTCACGATCGATGTTGAATTTCATCAGGGATCATTCCTTATTCGATTCTGTTGGATCCAGGTTCGCGTGTTGCGGTGGAGAACCATATATTGTCATTACATCTCAATGGGTTATGTAGATGGTAACAGGCTCGGCAACATCCGACGTCAGGGTGTACCGTCCGTGGATATCATGTGGACTGGTTTCGCCTCCCACGTGGATTCCGAACAATCCACATGGTTGTCCACGGCTTTTTCCATCACGTGGTCAAGGTGCGCCGCAACAGGGTGTAGTCATCCGCGACCGTCACGTCCTGTTTGCGAAGCTCGTCGATTTTCTTGCTGGCGTACAGGACGCTCGTATGATCCCGGCCGCCGAAGGCGTCACCAATCTGGGACAGGCTGTGAGACGTCAATTCCTTGGCGAGCGCCATCGCGATGTGCCGTGGTCGTGTGATGGACTGGCTGCGCTTCTTCGAGGTGAGATCGACGACCCTGATGTTGTAGAACTGCGCAACGGTACGCTGGATGTTCTCTATGCCGATCATTCTCCGCTGCACCGCGAACAGATCGGCCAGCACTTCCTTGGCCAGCTCGATCGTGACCGCGCGGCCCGTGAAGATTGCATTGGCAATGAGACGACGCAGCGCCCCCTCGAGTTCGCGCACGTTCGACTGGATCCGTTGCGCGATGAAAAGCGCGACGGTGTCAGAAATCTCGGTGCCCATCATCGCCGCCTTGTTCATCAGGATGGCCGTACGGGTCTCGAAATCCGGGGGCTCGACGGCGATGGGCAGTCCCCCGCCGAACCGGGTCTTGAGTCGGTTCTCGAGGCCGTGAATCTCTTTCGGGTATCGATCGCTGGTCAGCACTATGATACTTTCTCTGTCAAGCAACCTGTTGAAAGTATGGAAAAATTCTTCCTGGGTGCGCTCTTTTCCGGCAAAGAACTGGATATCGTCGACCAACAGAGCGTCAACCGAGCGGTAGAGCTTCTTGAACTCGCCGATTTTATTGCGCTGAAGAGCGGTGACCATCTCGCCCATGAATTGCTCGGAGT
Source organism: Gammaproteobacteria bacterium (assembly GCA_965204915.1). Lineage (GTDB taxonomy): Bacteria > Pseudomonadota > Gammaproteobacteria > HK1 > HK1 > HK1. The sequence continues at coordinate 4,825,044 of OZ242023.1, forward strand.
GCAGGTACACGACGTTGGTGGCCAAGCTGTCTTCCAGCATCCGGTTGCCGATGGCGTGCATGAGGTGCGTCTTGCCGAGCCCGGTGCCGCCGTAGATGAGCAAGGGGTTGTTGTCCACCTCACGGGGGCTCGATGCGACCTGCATCGAAGCAGCGTGGGCCATCTGGTTGGATTTGCCCTCGACGAAGTTGTCGAAGGTGAACTCGGTGCGCAGTCCGGTGGCAGGAGGCAGGTTGTGGGACGTGTCCGGATGGGGCGCCTTGACCGTCGTCGTGTCGTCCGTTCCGTCGCTGGCTTGAGATGGGGATTCGCGACTCCCGACGTGCACGGTGACTTTCGTCACCGCGGATTCGCATCGGCGGATGGTGATCCTGATCCGATCGAGGAAATGCTTGTTGACGGAATCGCGAACGAAGGGATTGGGTGCAAGCAGCCGGAGGACCGGCCCATCCTCGACGGCATGGAGTGGGCGGATCCACGTGTTGAACTGTTCCGGTGTCAGATCGACTTCAAGGCGATCGAGACAACACTCCCAGGTCGTTGACACCCTGCGGTCCTCCCGATGGCGACTGGGGTGATGCGGAGGCGGGGGGGACGGAGTGTATACCGGTTGTCCGGCACGGCCAAATCACCGGTGATCGTCCCCGAGCCGCCCGATCGAATTGACACCGCCCCGTACCCGCCTGTAGATTCCGCGCCCTTCGGTTGGCCGCCGAACCCCGTCTTCGGCGGACTTCCCTGACGGAACGACGGTACGATGAAACGCACTTTTCAGCCGAGCAACCTCAAGCGCAAGCGGCGACATGGCTTCCGGGCTCGAATGGCCACCAAGGCGGGCCGGCGGATCCTCGGTGCGCGGCGCGCGAAGGGACGAACCAGACTCTCTGCCTGAGTGCGGCCCCACCGATCGACGGTTCCGGCCGAAGCACCGGCTGCGGCGGCGGAAGGATTTCGCAAGGATCTTCTCCGGCGGCACCCGGTTGAGCGCGCGGGTCGTGACGGTCGTCGTGCGTCCCAACGTCATGAACCATCCCAGGCTCGGACTCGCCGTCGCGCGCCGCGCTGTGCGCCGCGCCGTGGCCCGCCATCGGCTGAAGCGGCTGATCCGGGAGAGCTTTCGCCACCATGCCGAACGCCTCGGGGGGCTCGACGTCGTGGTAGTCGTCAATCCCGGGGCGGAGAAGATGGATCCGAAGCGCTTCGGGGAGCTGGCAGCGCGACAGTGGGAGCGTGCCGCGCGGTTGGCGCATAGGGGTGCGTGATGGCGATCGAGCAGATCCGTACGGCACTGATCATCGCGCTGTGCGTGGTGTCGTTCCTGTTATGGGATGCATGGCAGCGCGACTACGGGCCGAAGCCGCCCCCGCCGGCGAGTCCCGAGCAGCCGGCACCCGACGCCGGACCGAGCGATCCCGCATCGCCGAGCGCGGATGTCCCGCAAGCTCCACAATCCGTTCGGACCACGGCCGCGGCTACCCCGTCACCGGCCGATGCCGTCGGCGATTCGGGGCACGGCCGGAAGATCAGGGTGACCACCGATGTGCTGGCGGTGGAGATCGATACCCGTGGGGGCACCATCTCGCGGGCCGACCTCCGGTCCTATCCCGTGTCCACCGACAGGCCGGACAAGCCGTTCAGGTTGCTCGACGACGAGGATCCGAAACGCTACTTCATCGCCCAGTCCGGCCTCACCGGGCCACGTTCGGCGCCGAACCACCACGCGCGGTTCGAGTTCGACACGGACACCTACGAGCTGGTCGACGGCACGGACGTCATCGACGTTCCATTGCGCTGGCGCTCCGACGACGGCGTCGAGGTGACCCGTACCTATCGCTTCACCCGGGACAGCTACGTCGTCGAGGTGCAGGTCGAGATCGTCAACCGCAGCAGCGAGGCGTGGGCCGGCGCGATGTACGGCCAGCTTCAGCGCGGCGAGCCGGAGAGCGAGGGCGGGCTGTTCCGTACCTACACCTACACCGGCGGGATCCTCTCGGGTCCCGAGAAGCCCTACGAGAAGGTCGACTTCTCGGACATGGAGAGCCAGGACGTCGATCGCGACGTAGCCGGCGGCTGGGTGGCGATGATCCAGCACTACTTCGCCGCGGCCTGGGTCCCCGGAGCGGAGCAGACCAACCACTACTATTCGAAGAGCTTCGCGAACGGCCGTTCCGCGATCGGGGTCGTCACCCCCACCCACACGATCCGGCCCGGCGATACCGGCGAGCTGTCCCTCCTGCTCTACGTCGGCCCGAAGATCCAGGAGCGGATGGAGAGCGTCGCGCCGCATCTGGAGCGGACCGTGGACTACGGGTGGCTGTGGCTGATCGCCGAGCCGCTGTTCTGGCTGCTGAACTGGATCCACGGCTTCGTCGGCAACTGGGGCTGGGCCATCATCATCCTGACGTTCCTGATCAAGCTCGTGTTCTTTCAGCTCTCCGCCACCAGCTACAAGTCGATGGCGAGGATGCGCAAGCTCCAGCCCCGCATCACCACGTTGCGCGAGCGCTATTCCGCCGACAAGCAACGCATGAACCAGGCGATGATGGAGCTCTATCGCGAAGAGAAGATCAATCCGCTGGGCGGGTGCCTGCCGATCGTCGTCCAGATCCCGGTGTTCATCGCACTGTACTGGGTGCTGCTCGAGAGCGTCGAGCTGCGCCAAGCGTCGTTCATCGGCTGGCTCGACGATCTCAGCCTTCACGATCCGTACTTCGTGCTGCCGATCCTGATGGGCGTCACGATGCTGATCCAGCAGAAGCTCAACCCGACGCCGCCCGACCCGATGCAGGCGAAGATCATGATGGCGCTGCCGTTCGTCTTCACGTTCTTCTTCCTCTTCTTCCCGTCGGGTCTCGTGCTCTACTGGTTCGTCAACAACGTGCTGTCGATCATCCAGCAATGGGTCATCACGAAGAAGATCGTGGGCGAGACCTGACGCTTCGAGAGCGGCGGCCGGGTCCGGTCGACCGGTGATCCACCACCCCGGTACCGGCGACACCATCGCCGCGATTGCGACCCCCCCCGGACGTGGCGGCATCGCCATCGTGCGCGTCTCGGGTCCGTTGGTCATCGAGATCGCGCATCGCATACTCGACCTCGACCGGACGCCGGCTCCACGGTTCGCCGCCTACGCCCGGTTCATGGATGGAGCCGGAGCGGCGATCGACGACGGCCTTGCGTTGCGGTTCGAGGCCCCCGGGTCGTTCACCGGCGAAGACGTCCTCGAGCTTCACGGACACGGTGGGGTCGTCATCTCGCGCATGGTGCTCGATCGCGTCTGCGAGCTCGGGGCACGTCCGGCCAGGGCGGGCGAGTTCACGTTGCGCGCCTTTCTCAACGATCGCATCGATCTGGCACAGGCCGAGGCGATCGCCGACCTCATCGACGGCGCGTCCGTATCGGCGGTGCGGTGCGCGCGTCGATCGCTTTCGGGCGAGTTCTCGCGAACCGTCGAGAGCCACCGGGATGCGCTCATCGAGCTGCGTTCGTTCATCGAGGCGTCGATCGACTTTCCGGACGAGAACCTCGATCTCCGCAAGACGCCCGAGACGGCAGCGCGCCTCGCGGCACTGCGCGGCAAGGTCGGGGCGACCCTCGCCGACTCCCATCGCGGCGCGGTGCTGCGCAACGGTGTCAAGCTGGTGATCGCGGGGGCGCCGAACGTCGGCAAATCGAGTCTGCTCAACCGGCTTGCGCGCACCGACACGGCAATCGTGACCGACGTTCCGGGCACGACCCGCGATCTGTTGCACGAGCGGGTCGTGATCGCCGGCATTCCGTTCGACATCCACGATACCGCGGGATTTCGGGAGACGTCCGATCCGGTCGAGCGGATCGGAGTCGATCGGGCGGCGCGCGCCATCGACGAAGCGGACCTGGTGCTCGTGGTCGTGGATGACCGAGGCACCGACGGCGGTCCGGATCGGGCGCTCGAGCAACGTGCCGCCGCCGCACCGGCGTGTATCGTGGTGCGCAACAAGATCGATCTGAGCGGCCGTCGACCCGGGGTGACGCCCGGCGGAGATCGGGTGCCGACGGCGCGGGTGTCCGCTCTCGAGGGGATCGGGCTCACCGAGCTCGAGGCCGCGATCGTCGAGTGCGTGACACAGGGACCGGCCGTCGGCGAGGATGTGTTCATGGCGCGTCGGCGTCATGTGGACGCGCTCGCCCGGGCGCTCGCGGCGTTCGATCGTGCGCAGAGCCTGCTGGTCCTGGACGATGCGGGCGAGCTCGTCGCCGAAGAGCTTCGCGAGGCGCAGGATGCTCTGGGCGAGATTACCGGCGCATTCGCGACCGAGGATCTGCTCGCGCACGTCTTCTCCAGCTTCTGCATCGGAAAGTGAGCACACGCATCCTGTCGCAATGCGTCCTGTATGCGATGCGCGGCGTCGTGCGGATGCCCTGGGGGGGTCAGCGCGTGTTCGGCATTGCGGTGGGTTGGCTGCTGTACCGGCTCATGCGCCGGCGCCGGAAGATCGCGGAGCGGAACGTCGCACTCTGCTTCCCCCGGCTGGCCGAGCCGGCGCGCTCGTCGATCGTGCGCCGCCATTTTCGCTCCCTGGGACACGGACTCGTCGAGGTCGCGCTCGCATGGTGGGGACGCGACGAGCAGATTGCAGCGCGGTCCCGAATCGTCGGCTCCGAGCATCTGGAGTCGGCGCTGGCCTGTGGACGAGGGGTGATTCTGCTCGGGGGACACTTCACCGCCTTCGAGATCGGCGGACGCATCCTCGCGTCACGTTTCGAGGTCGGGGCGACCTATCGTCCGCACAACGATCCCTGGTGGGACTCGATGCTTCGCGACGGGCGTATGCGTTACCTTTCGGCACTGATCGCACACAAGGACGCCAGGGCGATGGTCCGGTACCTGGGCCGGAATCGCATCCTGTGGTATGCGCCCGACCAGGACTACCGCGGCCGCCGCCACGTCTTCGCCCGGTTCTTCGCCGAGCGTGCCGCCACCACCACCGCGACCGCCTGGCTCGTCCGCAAGAGCGGCGCGAGAATCGTTCCCTGCGCGCCATACCGGCGCCCGGACGATTCCGGCTGGGACGTCGTGCTCGGTCCGGTCCTGGAGGGGTTTCCGGTCGGTGACGACGTGGTCGACGCCGAGCGCATGAACGAGGTGCTCGAAGTCCAGATCGCACGCAGCATCGAGCAGTATCTGTGGATCCACCGGCGCTTCAAGACTCGGCCGCCGGGAGAGCCGCCGGTGTACGATACGGCGTTGCTGCGTCCGCAGTCGGGATCGGGAAGTGGCTGATCGGGCAATCCGATCGTTCGGGGGCACTCGATCCACCGTTCCAGGCGTCCTTCGGAGGAAGCCGTTGACGGCCGATGAAATCAAGGTCATTGCGCCGAATTTGAAGCGGCGCCTGTCGGGGGTCACCGCAACGATCTCGCGCTTGCTGCCCGTGCAGGCCCGGTCGATCGGGATTGTCGCGACCGGGCCGGGCTTGCCGGCGCACGTCCCCAGCATTCCGCTCCGATCGGTCATCCGGATGTCCGGCCGGAGGTGCCGCGTCTGGCATGCGCGGCGCAACACGGAGATGCTCTTCGGCCTGATCCTGCGCCACGTGATGAGAAAGCGCCTGAAGCTCGTCTTCACCTCCGCCTCGCAACGGGTCCACACGCGCTACACACGCCTGCTGATCTCGGGCATGGACGCGGTGATCGCCACCTCCCACCGAACCGGGTCCTATCTGCGCGGACGGCCGGCGCGCGTGATCCGGCACGGGATCGACACCGGGGCGTTCCGCCCGTGCGAGGATCGGTCCGCGCTCAGGCGCGAGCTCGGCCTGCCCGATGGTGTGACGATCGGATGCTATGGACGCATCCGGCGCCAGAAGGGAACGGACGTGTTCGTCGACGCGATGCTCGACCTGCTGCCACGGCATTCCCGCGCGACCGCCCTGGTCATGGGCCGGGCGACGGAGAAGCACGCCCGGTTCCTGCAGGACCTGCGCGAGAAGGTGGCGCGGAGGGGTTTCACGGATCGGATCCTGTTCCTTCCGGAGACGCGGGTGGAGGACATGCCGCGCTGGTACCAGGCGCTCGATCTGTTGGTGGCTCCGCAACGATGGGAGGGATTCGGCCTCACCCCGCTGGAAGCCATGGCCTGCGGGGTTCCGGTCGTCGCGACGACCGTCGGCGCGTTCGACGAGCTGGTGGTGGAGGGCAAGACCGGGCGCCTGATCCCGCCCGGCGACTCGAAGCGGATGTGCGCCGCCGTGGAGGCGGCGCTGGCCTCGCCCGATGCGCTCCTGCAATGGTCGGTGGCGGCCCGCCGGCGCGTCGAGCAGGGGTTCCGGATCGAGGACGAGGCGGCGGCGCTCAACGCCCTCTACCGGGAGCTGCTGGACGGGGCGGGAGCGTAGATCCGGATACGATGTCCGGCTACCCCGGGTCGATGTGTTCCACAAGTCCCGCAGCACCTTGCGGGGACATGCAGGGCAGCACGTGAACGACACCCACAACGGATCGATCCATGAAGCTCTGTTGTATCATGCACTTGGCGACCTGCCCGAGCCGAAACTCACCCACAGATTCTGCTGACGAAGCACGTCAGGAACCGTGAAAGGTGGTGCCTAGATGGAGTACGTCTATATTCCGCCACCCTTGCCCACATTCGGTCGCTGGCGTGCCTTGCGCCGCAAATTTCCGGATGAATCCATGCTGCGGACGCTGGAGTACGAGAGGTTGGAGACAGCGAATATCCACGGGCGCGTTTTAGATATTGGCGGAGGACGCAAGGCACGTACTAAACCATTTCTCGGACAGATAGCTCAGCTCGATTCAGCCAATATCGATCCGGAAATCGAGCCGACGTATCTCATCGAGCCGAATGCGCCGTTTCCGGTAGAGGATGGCATTTATGATGTAGTTGTTTGTCTGAACACCCTTGAGCATATTTACAGCGCGGAATTCGTGCTTAAAGAAGCCCTCCGGGTACTGAAGTCAAATGGGGTTATTTTTATTTCCGTTCCATTCATTTTCCGCATTCACGCGCATCCTGATGACTATTTTCGGGGTACGCCGAGCTGGTGGATGGAGACAATGCAGCGAGTCGGATTTTCGCGAACGGAGATTCAGCCGCTGGTCTGGGGCCGTTACACTGCCGCGGGGATGATTAGGCTACCGAGCCCTCTCTTGCCGAAAGCCTTGCAGTGGAAGATTGCTTATATGAAAGATATCCTTTATGCAATCCTCGCTTTCCGAGGCGTTGATCGATATGAGGGGAAGAGAGGGGAAAGAATCTGTGCGGTTTCTCCAGGTTGGTTCATAACCGCTACAAAATAGACCTACCGGTCGCATGAATTGTTTTGTATATGAATACAACTCCCAATCGACACTGAGTTCCAGAGATACTGAACCTGGGGACGAGATCGGATGCTGAGAAATCTGAAGATGCACTGGCGGCGTCTACGGAACGTCAAGACGTTGACCGTTCGTGGAGTGAAGGTTAGCACTGCGAGTGGCGAGATCCAGAAAACCGTGCGTTCTATGTTGTTCAAAGGGACTTACGAGGCACATGAGTGTGATCTTGTCGAACGCGGGGTGCACTCGGGTGATCGTGTACTGGAAATCGGAACAGGTATCGGTCTCGTTAGCCTTGTTGCCACACGGCTCTGTGGTGGGGAAGGTCGCGTATTTTCCTATGAGGCAAATCCGGATCTGGAACCGGTGATTCGAGAAAACTACCGTTTGAACGGGTGGACGCCTGATCTGACGATGCGCGCAGTCACTTCGGACGGGCGCGATCTGCCGTTCTTCCGGAGCAGCAACGTTATTTCCTCCAGTGTCATTGACCGTAATCTGGCGGGTGATAAAATCGTGGTCCAAAGTCTCGCGATCAACGATATTATCGATGAACATCTCCCTTCAGTGGTCATCATGGACGTGGAAGGATCTGAAGTGGATCTTTTATCCACGGCCAATCTCTCACGAGTACGTATTCTCATCGTCGAGATGCATCCACATATCGTGGGGAAAGAGAAGATCAGGATGCTCGTCGGAGATATTGAGACAAGAGGATTCCGTCTTGCCGATATTTGCCACAAGACCTGCCTTTTTCAAAACACGAAATAATGACCATGTGGCCTGTCTACGTCATCAATCTCGCCCGGAACACGATACGGCTCGCGAACAGCGCCGCGCAGCTCGACAGGCAGGGTATCCCCTTCGAGCGCATCGACGCGGTCGATGGATGGGCGCTGCCGGATGCGGAGATCGTGCGGGTCTACGATTCAAAGGAGAATGGGCGGCGGGCCAGGCACCCTCTCATACGGTCCGAGATTGGTTGTTACCTCAGCCACATCGCCGTCTGGCGGCGGATCGCCGAGGGGGCGGCCGGTGGTGGCGGGTTCGTCTTCGAGGACGACTTCCGAGCGGTGGAGGATTTGGGCGAGATCATGACCCTCTTGTCGGAAGATCGGCGTGGGTGGGACATGGTCAAGCTCTTTACCCTCGACCCCAGGCCGAGATGCGTCGCACGCCGGGACCTCGGGTCCGGGCATGAGATCGTGGTGCCCTTCCGCGTACCCACCTGCATGCTCGGCTATGGTCTGACGCGGGAAGCCGCACGACGGCTCGTCGATCGTGCGGTGCCTTTTTTTCGGCCGGTTGACGAAGATCACAAGTTCTTCTGGGAAACCGGTCTGCAGGTGGCGCTGGTGCTGCCCGCGCCGTTGACGGTCGGCGATCAGCGGGCCGTTACCGGCACGATTGGAACGGAGCGTCGGATCGCTCGCCGAGCGAAGGGAGTCTCGCGATTGATGCAGGCAAAGCGGGGGCTTCTCTACCGGATCCGATACACGGCGCTTCTCTATTACCATCGCGCTGGTGCAGGGAGGCGATGAGCGCGGCCGTGCCCAGGATATTGCACATCCATTTCGGCAAGGACGGTGGGAGCGAGCGGTTCTTCGTCAGTCTGGCCCAGGCTCTCGACGACCGCGGCGCCGAGCAACGGTTCATCATCCGCCCTCACCGTAGATGGCGCGGAGAGATTGAAGCGCTCGGCCCAATCATCGAGAACCACTACCGCTACCTCTCCCTGTCCAGCCTGCTGTTGAAGTGGTGGCGGCTGCCCCGGATGCTCCGGAAGTGGAGGCCCGATGCCGTCATGGCCTGGAAGCCACATAGCGCACGGCTGATCTCCGACTGGCCGGGGACGGTCAAGCTGGCGCGGCTTGGGGATTTTCCCCGGCACCTGAAGCACTATCGCCACTGTGACCTGCTGGTCGGCAACCTGCCGGGCATCGCGGCTCGTTGCAGGGAGCTGGGCTGGACCCGGGCCGTGGGCACCATTACCAACTTTCCTCCCGAGGTGACGGCGCGGCCGGTCGCACGGGCGGACCTCGACACGCCGGAGGATGCCTTTCTGATCTCGGGGGCCGGCCGGTTCGTGCCCCGGAAGGGATTCGACCTGCTGATCCGCGCGGCGGGACGGCTCCCGAATGCCTGGCTCTGGCTCATCGGAGACGGGGAGGAACGCCGGGCACTGGAAGCGCTTGCGCGAGAGGTCGGCATGGCGGACCGTACGCGTTTCGTCGGTTGGGTAAAGGAGCCGGCCCATCACATCGCCGCAACGGACGTCTTCGGCGTGCCGTCGCGCCACGAGCCGCTCGGCAACGTGGTCCTCGAAGCATGGCAGGCCGGCGTTCCGGTGGTCGCGACCCGTAGCGAAGGGCCGTCCTGGTACATGGCCGATGGTGAAAACGGGGTGCTGGTCGGCATCGACGACCTCGACGCGTTCGCCGAAGCGGTAGACCGGCTGCGATGCAATCGGGTGCTTGCCGAGGCGCTGGTCACGGGTGGCCGGGTGCGGCTGGCGGAAATGTTCAGCCGGGATCGGATCGTCGATCGATACCTGAGGCTGTTCGCCGGCGATCCGATCGATGCCGAGGTTCAACGGGTGTCGGCGTGAAGGTGCTGATCATCAATCTTGCCGTTGCGAGCGCTCGCATGAGGTTCCAGGCGGAGCAGATGGCGATCCTCGGGCTGGATTGGGAGAGGATGGAGGCCGTGACGCCCGAGACCGTACCCGTCCCCCTCGGGGATCCGTGCTGGCGGCGGTGGGAACGGCCGCTGAGGGCGACCGAAATCGCCGGGCTCGCCTCCCACTGTGCGGCGTGGGAACGGGTCAGGACGGCGGATGCGCCCTGTCTCATTCTCGAGGACGACGCGTTCCTGGCGTTGGAGACCCTCGCTTTCCTGCAGGAGACCGAAGACGAAAAGGGGCTCGATCACGTGACGCTCGAAGCGCGGAGCCGAAAAAAGCTGGTCGGCTGCCAGCACCCGAACCTTCCGATACGGCGTCTGTACCAGGACCGGACCGGGGCGGCGGCCTATGTGCTCTGGCCCTCGGGAGCCGAGAAGCTCCTTGCGCGCGCCGCTACGCGCCCCGGCTTGGCGGATGCGGTGATCGCCGCGGCCTACGAGATGAGCTCCTGGCAGGCGGATCCGGCGCTTGCCGTACAGCTCGATCAGTGCTCTGCCTATGGCATGGAGCAGCCGATCGTTACGGAATCATCGGCAAGCTCGACCCTCCCGCCGTCCGGACGCGGCCTCTATCGTGTCCGCCGGCTCGCCTCGCAGCTTCGTATGGGGATCCGTCGTCTGTCCAGGATCGCGGTGGCCGAGAGGAGGCGGATCGCCCTCTCCACGAATTGGCCCGCGTTTCCTTCGCCGCACGATGTGTGAGTCCTCGATTCAACCCCCTTCAACTCAATCCCCGATGTGACACGGCTCGTTCCAGTGACGTGAGCGACCAGACCAGGAGCATCACACCGATCAACCCGTGTTCAAGATGAAGGGTCGTATTGGCGATTCCGCCGACGAACATCATGGTCCAGGTACCGCCGGACAGGAATATCAACTGCGTCAGTCGGCAATCGTCCCTCTTTCGAGAAAGGACGTGAATTGCCAGAGCAACCATGCGATATCCGCTCAAGGCAAAGAATAGCGCGAGGACGAGCACCCCCGTGACGCCGCGTTCCACGAGTACGTTCAGCCATACGTTGTGGCCATGATTGGTATGATAGAACTTGTGCTTCTCCAGATCGTAGGATCGGTTTTCCCGTTCGAGCTCGGCCCGGATCTCCGCCTCCGACGTGGCTTTTCCGAATTGATCGGGACCCACTCCGAACCATCTATGATGATCGTATATTTCGAGTACGGTCCGATATATGTTGAAACGACAGCTCGACATTTCGAATCTACAATGCGATCCGTCATCTTCGTCGAACCGCTCGCTGATTTCCGTCTTCAACGAATTCCAGATCTGGCCTGCATGTGGAAAGATCGATACATACGACAATACGGTGATCGCTAGACAGGCGAACATGCCCAGGATCCGCATGTACCGCTTTTCGATGAGCAACATGCCGATCCAGAGTGCGACGATGCACGTCAATACGGCCAACGCATTGAGACTTCGTAACGGGATCAGGAAGGCCGATGAAATGGCCAGCGTGGCCCATCCGAATACGGATGGGCCGGTTTTTCTCGACCAGGTAAGCGCACTGGCCGATATGACGACGAGGATCAGGTACAGGGCGGACTGATTCACATGTCCGATTCCTCTCATGTTCATATGAAAATGCAATTCTTCCGTATATGATTCCCCTGCCTTTACAAGGGAGACGAACGAATCGACGCATGCCACGACCCCTCCGGCCACCAGGGTGATCATCAACAATGCAGCCGCTTTCTCCTGCCCGCTCTTCATCATGGACAAGGTGTATACGGGCAACAATGCGATGCCGAACTTGACGGCGCCTTTTACATCGAGGATCAGCTCCTCCGCACCGGTAAGATCGGACGTCACCAGCGTAACCAAGGGCAGCATCGAGAACAACAGAAAGCATTTCAGGTACGACGGCATCGTACGCAGATCACGGCCGACGTTTCCGGTCCACAACCACCAGATGAACAGAGCGAGGATGAGGATGTTCTTGAACGCCTCCGTCAACGGAGTCACGAACAGCAGGGAAAGGAACAGGAAAAACCCCACCGATTCGACGGAAATATGTTTTCTCGTCAGCATCCCCCGGCGCTCATTCCATACCCGCGGATGGTTGCGGGGCCGGCCGGTCGGTTTCCTGCCCGCTTGCTGTCTGCCCGATGCGCTCGCGGCGGAAGAACTGGAACCGGTACAGCCCCGCATAGAGTCCGTTGCGCGCGAGCAGCTCGGTATGGGTGCCTGCGTCCACGACCCGTCCGCGGTCCATCACGACGATGCGGTCGGCGCCTTCGATCGTGGACAGCCGGTGCGCGATCACCAGCGTGGTCCTCCCCGCCCGCAACGTCTCCACCGCTTCACGGATATGCCGCTCGGACTCGCTGTCGAGTGAGGAGGTCGCTTCGTCGAGGACGAGGATGGGGGCGTCCTTCAGCACCGCACGGGCGATCGCGAGCCGCTGGCGCTGGCCGCCCGAGAGCTTCACGCCACGTTCGCCGATGACCGTGTCCAGCCCCTTCGGCATCAGCTCGATGAATTCGAGGGCGTGTGCGGCCCGAGCGGCGGCGGTAATCGCTTCGGGTGGTGCGCCGTCGGTCGCCCCGTAGGCGACGTTCGCCGCCACCGTGTCGTCGAAGAGGACGATGTCCTGGCTGACGAGTGCGACGTTGGCGCGCAACGACTCGATCGTGAGATCGCGCAGATCGATGCCGTCGAGCCTGACCTGGCCGGCGTCGGGGTCGTAGAACCGCGGAATCAGGCCGGCGATCGTCGTCTTTCCACTTCCCGAAGGCCCGACGAGCGCCACCGTCTCTCCCGGCTCGATCGTGATCGACACCGCATCGAGCGCGGGCCGGCTCGCGCCGGGATAGCGGAGGGTCACCGATTCGAGCGCCAGTCGCCCCTCGGCGCGTTGCATCCGGACCGTGCCGGTATCGGCCTCGACCGGGCTGTCGATCAAGGCGAAGACGCTGGCGGCGGCTGCGATGCCCCTCTGCACCTGGGCGTTGAGGCCGGTGAGCCGTTTGACGGGGGTGAACAGCAGCGCCATCGCGGTGAAGAAGCTCACGAAATCACTGATGGTGAGCGCGCCGTCTGCGAATCGCCCCGCGGACAGGAACAGGATGAGCGAGACCGCGGCCGCGATGGCAATCTGCGTGATCGGCGCGGTCGCCGCGGCGGCGGCCGCGAACTTGATCTGGAACCGCCGCACCCGCTTGATCGTTTCCGAGAACCTTCGGGTTTCATACGTTTGGCCGGAGAAGACCTTGACCACCTTGTGTCCTTCGGTGCTCTCCTGCAGAACGTGCGTGACGTCGCCCATCGTTTGTTGCAGGCCGTGCGACATTCGCCGCAGCCGTCCGCTGAAATAGACCACCACGGCAATGACGACGGGCGTAGCGGCCAGGGCGATCAGGGTCAGGGTCCAGTCGAGCCACAACATCCAGCCGAGCAGGCCGATCACCGCGACGGAATCACGCACGAGCACGGTCACGGCAACGGTCGCCGCGCCGGTGACCTGCTGCGCATCGAACGTGACCTTGGAGATGAACGCCCCGGACGAGGCCTCGTCGTAAGCCCGCGCCGGGAGATGCATCAGCCGGTCGAACATGTCCCGGCGGAGATCCTGGACGAGCTGCGCCGCGACCACGTCGAGCGCGAACGTGGAGAGAAAGAACGACAATCCGCGGACGAGGAACATGCCGAAGAAGAGCGCCGCATAGAGGGGGACGTCTTCGAGCATCCGTTCCTCGAAGCTTCCGATGATCCTCTCGAGAATCGCGGGAATCGCCGGCTCGGTGAGGCCGAGCACGATCATCGCGGCCACCCCGACCGCGAAGGTCCGCCAGTATGGCAGGACATGGCGCAGCAGCCGAAGGTAGACCGCCTTGCCATCGAGGGGAGCGTCCGTCATGTCTCCGTGGCCGGTGCGGCAATGAACGGACCCGGTGCGGGGGGAGATGGCCCGTCGTGCGGGCCGGCAAATCCGGGACCGCGGATCATTCGTCCTCCAGCACGTAGACCGCTCCGCAGTACGGGCACTTCACCGCGCCCTTGTCTTCGATCGGGAGATAGATTTTCGGATGCGAATTCCACAGGGACATGCCCGGCATCGGGCAGCTCAGCGGCAGATCGGCCCGGGTGACCGCGTACCGGTTCTCCGCATTGGGCTCGACGAGGTCGCATGCTCCGGCGGTGCGCTGTTTCAAGGCGAATCCTCCCGCGAGACCCGGCGTCGGGGGCGCCGATGGTCAATGACAGGGTTGCGAAAGCGGGGATCCGCGGGTCGAGCCTCCACCTACGACGGCTCCATCGAGCGTTTCCATATGGCGATCACCGCCTCGCGGAGCTCGGCGAGTTCCCCGCCTTCCACCACCGCCCCGGATTCCTGCAACGAGAGCTCGTGGATGCGTCCCCGGTAGGTGCGGTAGGCGTCCGCGAGCAGAGCGACCTCCTCGACCGGCATCAGGCCCGCCCGCCCGAACCCTTCGAGCAATCGGACGTTGTCGGTGAAATCGAGGTCGGCGCCGAGCCGGGGGGCCCAGCGTAGCGTGCCGTACTGCACCATGAATTCGATGTCCGCGACTCCACCCGGGTCCTGCTTCAGATCGAAGCGATCGGAACGGCGCGAGCCGAGCTCGGTGCGCATGCGCTCGCGCATGGTCCGCACGTCGTCGCGCAACGAGTCGCCGTCCCGGTCGCGAAGCAGGACGTCGCGGCGCAGGCGCGCGAAGCGCTGTCCCAGCGCCGGGTCGCCGGCGACCGCGCGGGCTCTCACCAGCGCCTGGTGCTCCCAGGTCCACGCCTTGTCCCGCAAGTATGCGCCGAGACCGTCGAGGGTGTTGACGAGCACTCCCTTCGAGCCGTCCGGGCGCAGCCTCGGATCCACCTCGTAGAGCGCGCCCTGGGACGTCATGGACGTCAGAACGTGGATGAGCCGCTGGGTGAGGCGGGCGTAGAAGGTGGCGAGATCGACGGACTTCGATCCGGTGGTCATGGCGCCGGTGTCGTCGTCGTGCACGAAGACGAGGTCGAGGTCGGAGCCGTAGCCGAGCTCGATGCCGCCGAGCTTGCCATAGGCGATGACCGCGTAGGGTGCGAACGCAGCGTCTTCCGGCATCGAAGCCGGCCGTCCGTGGCGGGCGGTGACGTCGCGCCATGCGAGGGACAGCGCCGCGCGCAGCACCGCTTCCGCGATCTCCGTGAGGTGGTCGCTGACCACCATCAGGGGGATCCGGCGCGATACGTCCGCCGCGGCCACCCGCAGGACGTTGGCCTGCTTCGACTGGCGCAGGCAGTCCATCTCGAACTCGCGATCCGGATCGTCGATGGCGGCCAGGCGCGCGGCGATGTCCCGGTCGAGATCGTCGGGCCCGAGCGGCTCGTAGAGGGTGCGCGGATCGAGCAGCTCGTCGAACAGCACCGGATGCTGGCCGAGCAGCCGCGCGATCCAGGGGCTCGCCGCGCAGAGCTGCACGAACTGCGACAGCGCGACGGGGCGCTCGGCCAGGAGTGCGAGGTAGGCGCTGCGCTTCGCGATCGACTCGATCACCGCCATCACCCGCTCGAGCGTCGTCGTCGCGTGGCTCTGCGTCACGACCGCGCGCAGCAGATCGGGCAGGAGGCGGGCCAGCCTCTCCCGCCCGAGCGCATCGGGCATCTTGAGATCGATGGTGTCCCGGTAACGTGCGAGGATCGACCACGCTTCGCGGGCGGTGTCGAATCCCGCCTCTTCGAGTGCGGCCACCGCGGTCGCTTCGTCGGTGGAGGGGGCGAGCAGGACGTCGAGAGGATCGCCTCCGGCGCCGGCATCGGTCTCGCGCTCCGCGCCGAACACCTGCGCGAACTGCTCGTCCACGTTGCGCCGATGATGGTCGAGCCGCTCGCAGAACGCTTCCCAGCCCGCATAGCCCATGCCCGCCGCGATTCGGGCACGGCCCGCCTCGTCCGTCGGAAGCATGTGCTCCTGCCGATCGCCGATCTGCTGTATGCGATGCTCGGCGGTGCGCAGAAACCGGTACGCGGCGCTCAGCGACCCGACCGCATGGGCGGGGAGCAGATCGAGATCCCCCAGGCGCGCGAGCACCGTCAGCAGGCGCCGGTAGCGAAGCGCGGGGGTGCGCCCGCCCCGGACCATCTGGAACGCCTGCGCGGTGAACTCGACCTCCCGGATCCCCCCGGGACCGTGCTTCACGCTGTGCTCCATGCCCTTGCGGGCGACCTCCTGCTCCATCACCACCTTCAGCGAACGTAGCGACTGGAGGGTGCCGAAGTCGATGTAACGCCGGTAGACGAACGGGCGCAGCCGCTCCAGCAGCTCGGCCGCCAGCACCAGGTCGCCGCTGACCGCGCGGGCACGGATGAGCGCGTAGCGCTCCCAGTCGCGTCCGTGGGTCTGGTAGTACTCCTCCAGTGCGTCGAAGCTGAGCACGAGCGGGCCCTGGGTCCCGAACGGACGCAGCCGCATGTCGACGCGGTAGACGAATCCGTCCGCGGTCTGCTCGCCGAGCACCTTCACCAGCTTGCGCGCGAGCTGGAGGAAGAAACGATCGTTGTCGACGCTGCGCCGGCCGCCCTCGGTCTGTCCGTTCTCGGGGAAGGTGAAGATCAGGTCGATGTCGGAGGAGAAGTTCAGCTCGCTCGCGCCGAGCTTGCCCAGCGCGAGGACGACGAGCTGCTGGGGCTCTCCGGTGGGCCCGATGGGGGTCCCGAGGTCCGCGCGCTGCCATTCGTGGAGCCGGTCGGCGGTCGCGGCGATGATCGCGTCCGCGAGGTCGGAGGTGTCGCGTATGGTCTCTTCGAAATCGGCAAGGCCCCCGATGTCACGCCACGCGATCCGGACCATCTCGCGCCGCCGCAGCCTCCGCAGCTCCGCCATCAGTCCGTCGATCGACACGGCAGCATCGGCGATCCGCTCGGATCGCTCCAGCATCGAGGGCCGGCCGCGGGCTCCGGCCGCCGACGCGGGATAGGGCTCCTCGAGATCGCCGCTCGAGACGAGATCCGAAAGCATCGACGGATGCCGCTCGCAGCTCGAGAAGACGAAGTCGGAGCAGGCGAGCACGCGAGCCGTGTCGCCGGGAAGCGCATCGGGATCGAGCGTCGTGTCGCGCGATTGCGCATCGGTACCCGATACGAGCGCGTCGAGCCGTTCGCGGGCGGTCGCCGCCAGTGGGCGGGGCAATGGCGCGTCTCCGCGCCAATCGGGTTGGGTTCGGTTCATGCTCATCGGGTGTCGTCGATTTATCCGAAGTATAGGACGCGGGGACGCAGCCTTGCGAATCGCGCCCGCCCACCGGCGATATCGGAAGCTCCCCCCGCGCGCCGCCTGTACGGTCGATCGCGACCGCCTCGGGGTTCATACCGGGAATGCGCACGCCGTGCGAGAAGCTCGGCACCGGCCGGCGGATTGTTTCACCGATCCGGTCCGGGGGTGAACCTCGTCGAGAGCGTTCGTCTCAATCCGACACGCTCCCCGCGTGCTGTTCATCCTGGAGCACGTCATCCGGGACGCCGGATCCCGGCCGGACGGCGAGGGCGCCGAGGGCGGCTTCCGTTCGCCAGAGGTCCCGGCGCAACTGCCGTCCCTGCTCCCACCGCCATACCCGCTGGCCGGTGACGACGTGGTCCACCGGATACGTGGGAAGCGACCTGCCGACCAGACACCGCTCGCCGAACCTCTCCGGATTGGGGAGGGGACCGTACAATGGCTCGTATCGGAACCCTCGCCGGCGACGGTCCGCCGGCAGATCCTCCGGGCTCACGGGGGCCACTCTCACGAAGATGAACCCCTCCACATCCTCGGGCGTGCATCGATCCTTGACGTAGATGAGCGTGCCGTGGTCGAGGTATACGTCGAAGCCCGATTGGATGACGGGCTCGTCGGGGATGCGGCGTTCGGGGAAGGGCGCGGGCTCGCGCAGCAGCCGCCGGAGCAGGTCCGGCGGGTCGCGCGCGATCCTCTGGCGCTGCCACTGGGGGGGCAGATCCACCAGGATGGCGTACCCGGCGTGTTCGTACTGGAACAGGTTGTACCCTCGGAAGGACCAC
This sequence comes from Gammaproteobacteria bacterium, assembly GCA_965204915.1. Taxonomy (GTDB): domain Bacteria; phylum Pseudomonadota; class Gammaproteobacteria; order HK1; family HK1; genus HK1. The sequence goes on from OZ242023.1 coordinate 4,843,054, forward strand.
ACCAGAGCCGCCGCCGGGTTGAGCGCCCCCAGGCCGAGTACGAGCACCAGCCCCGCGAACGCGGCCCGGCGGCGGAGCCCGCCCCGGCGCACGAGCGCCCCGCCGCCCCGCGCCACCGCCCCGGCGCAGAGCCAGCCCAGCACGAACAGCGCCGGCAGCGACCCGCGCAGCAGAAGGTCGTTCGATTGTCCGTACCAGTACAGGGGCAGGAGCAGCAGGGCCGCCACCGCGGCGATGAAGAAGGGCTCCCGGCGCACCGCCGGGCGGACCACCGCCAGCAGCACCGCCAGCAGCAGGAACTCGCTCAGGTAGAACAAGGGCAGCCGGCGCATCAGCCGCGGCCAGTCGTATCCCTCCCTCTGCCACATCCAGCCCTGCGGGAAGTCCATCGCCCCGGCGGTCAGGTACAGCACCACCACCCCGAACAGCGGCCCCGCCAGGCACAGGTTGGGCCAGCGCAGGAACGGGCGCACGCCGTTCATCCACAGCACCGCCGCGAGCAGGGGGAGCAGGCCCACGGCGACGAACGCGGACCAGAACGGGGCCGCTGCCAGCAGCACCCCGAGCACGGCCAGGAACCGGGGCTGGCGGCAGAGATGCAGGCAGAGCAGGGCATACAGTCCGGCGGCCAGGAAGTGGTGGGGCACCATCTTCAGGGAGGCGGTTGTGGAAAACGTCCGCAGGAACGCAGGCTCGTAGGTCAGGAGGTTGTGCCAGTCCCGATGTTCGATCATCCAGTCGATCCACTCCCATCCCTTGAATGCCGGCAGGCCTGCGAAGGTCATCCCGCTGAAGAAGACGAGAACGGCGAGGGCGATGGCCAGCGCCCGCCCCCGCCGCCCGCGGGTGAACAGCAGTGCGACGAGGGCCACCCCGGCCCAGGTCCACAGGGGAACCGCCCAGCTCAGCGCCGCCGGGCCGAGCCAGTGGGCGGCCAGCCCCGGGACCATGTGCCATCCGAGGTAGAAGCGCAGCAGCGGCGGCGTGGCCGGCGGGCCTTCGGCGGGCGCGGGCCGCCAGGCGGCCAGCGGGTCGGGCAGGTACGTGGGCCAGGGGTGGCGGCCCAGGTCGAGCAGGATCACCTGGTACGAGAAGAAGTCGAGGTTGCGCGGGTCGAACACGCCGCCGGCGGCGGTCGCCAGCACCCAGAGGGCGGCCACCGCGAGGACCGCCGCCTCGGCGGGGGTCGGCGCGCGCAGCCGCCAGGGTCCGGAGAGGGGGCGGCGGAGCGCGCCCACCAGCAGCGCGGCGGCCGGGAGGCCGAGCCACCACTCGAACCAGCCCACCAGCCACACCACCACCGGCAGCATCAGGTAGACGACGGCCAGCCGGTGCAGCATCGGCAGCGCGGACTCCGCCGCCGCGTCCCGCCGCCCCGCCGTCAGGGATGCGGAGACCGGCGGGCGCGACGATGACCGGCCACGTCGTTCGAGCGGCATCCCCGGAGCTCCGGACCGCGGCGCCGGCATCGTAGCGGCTCCCCTGTTTCGGACCGGGCGGGCCGCCGCGCTCACCCGCCGGCTCCGAGGGCGGCCTCCGCTCGCCAGAGCTCCCGGTGCAACCACCGCCCCCGCTCCCACCGCCGTGCCCGCTGCCCGGTGACGACGTGGTCCACCGGATACGTGGGAAGCGACCTGCCGGCCAGGCACCGGTCGCCGAACCTCTCCAGGCCGGTGCGGTACAGTCGATCGTATCGGAGCCCTTGCCGTCGGCGGTCCGCCGGCAGATCCTCCGGGCTCACGGGGGCCACCTTCACGAAGATGAACCCCTCCACATCCTCGGGTGTGCATCGATCCTTGACGTAGATGAGCGTGCCGTGGTCGAGGTACACGTCGAGGCCCGATTGGATGACGGGCTCGTCGGGGATGCGGCGTTCGGGGAAGGGCGCGGGCTTGCGCAGCAGCCGCCGGAGCAGGCCCGGCGGGTCGCGCGCGATCCTCTGGCGCCGCCACTCGGGGGGCAGATCCACCAGGGTGGTGTATCCTTCGGCGTGCTTGTACCGGTACGGGCCGTAGTCCTGGAAGGACCACACCAGATGCGCCGCCGGGTTGAGCGCCCCCAGGCCGAGCACCAGCACCAGCCCCGCGAACGCGGCCCGGCGGCGGAGCCCGCCCCGGCGCACGAGCGCCCCCCCGCCGCGCGCCACCGCCCCGGCGCAGAGCCAGCCCAGCACGAACAACGCCGGCAGCGACCCGCGCGTCAGGAGTTCGTTCCATTTCCCGTACCAGTACAGGGGCAGGAGCAGCAGGGCCGCCACCGCGGCGATGAAGAAGGGCTCCCGGCGCACCGCCGGGCGGACCACCGCCAGCAGCACCGCCAGCAGCAGGAACTCGCTCAGGTAGAAGAAGAGCAGCCGGCGCAGCAGCCGCGGCCAGTCGTATCCCTCCTTCTGCCACAGCCAGCCCTGCGGGAAGTCCATCGCCCCGGAGGTCAGGTACAGCACCACCACCCCGAACAGCGGCCCCGCCAGGCACAGGTTGGGCCAGCGCAGGAACGGGCGCACCCCGTTCATCCACAGCACCGCCGCGAGCAGGGGCAGCAGGCCCACGGCCACGAACGCGGACCAGAACGGGGCCGCCGCCAGCAGTACCCCGAGCACGGCCAGGAACCGGGGCTGGCGGCAGAGATGCAGGCAGAGCAGGGTATACAGTCCGGCGGCCAGGAAGTGGCGAGCCGCCGATTTGAGGATGCCCGTCAGGGACCAGGTCCGCAGGAACACCGGCTCGTAGGTCAGGAAGTGCCAGCTCCGATCTTCGATGGCCCTGTTGACCCACTCCCATCCCTTGAATGCCGGCAGGCCTGCGAAGGTCACCCCGCTGAAGAAGACGAGAACGGCGAGGGCGGTGGCCAGCGCCCGCCCCCGCCGCCCGCGGGTGAACAGCAGCGCGACGAGGGCCACCCCGGCCCAGGTCCACAGGGCGGTCGCCCAGCTCAGCGCCGCCGGTCCGAGCCAGTGGGCGGCCAGCCCCGGGACCATGTGCCATCCGAGGTAGTAGCGCAGCAGCGGCGGCGTGGCCGGCGGGCCTTCGGCGGGCGCGGGCCGCCAGGCGGCCAGCGGGTCGGGCAGGTACGTAGGCCAGGGGTGGCGGCCCAGGTCGAGCAGGGCCACCCGGTGCCCGAAGAAGTCGAGGTTCCGCAGGTCGAACACGCCGCCGGCGGCGGTTGCCAGCACCCAGAGGGCGGCCACCGCGAGGACCGCCGCCTCGGCGGGGGTCGGCGCGCGTAGCCGCCACCGCCCGGAGAGGGGACGCCGGAGCGCGCCCGCCAGCAGCGCGGCGGCCGGGAGGCCGAGCCACCACTCGAACCAGCCCACCAGCCACACCACCACCGGCAGCATCAGGTAGACGACGGCCAGCCGGTGCAGCATCGGCAGCGCGGACTCCGCCGCCGCGTCCCGCCGCCCCGCCGTCAGGGATGCGGAGACCGGCGGGCGCGACGATGACCGGCCACGTCGTTCGAGCGGCATCCCCGGAGCTCCGGACCGCGGCGCCGGCATCGTAGCGGCTCCCCTGTTTCGGACCGGGCGGGCCGCCGCGCTCACCCGCCGGCTCCGAGGGCGGCCTCCGCTCGCCAGAGGTCCCGGTATGGCCGCCGCCCCTGCCCCCACCGCCATGTCCGCTGGCCGGTGACGACGTGGTCCACCGGATACGTGGGAAGCGACCTGCCGGCCAGGCACCGGTCGCCGAACCTCTCCAGGCCGGCGCGGTACAGTTGATCGTATCGGAGCCCTTGCCGTCGGCGGTCCGCCGGCAGATCCTCCGGGCTCACGGGGGCCACCTTCGCGAAGATGAATCCCTCCGCATCCTCGGGTGTGCATCGATCCTTGACGTAGATGAGCGTGCCGTGGTCGAGGTACACGTCGAAGCCCGACTGGATGACGGGCTCGTCGGGGATGCGGCGTTCGGGGAAGGGCGCGGGCTCGCGCAGCAGCCGCCGGAGCAGGTCCGGCGGGTCGCGTGCGATGTTCTGGCGCCGCCAATTGGGGGGCAGGTCCACCAGGGTGGTGCCTCCGGCGTGTTCATACCGGTATGGGCTGTACCCCAGGAGGGACCATACCAGATCCGCTGCCGGGTTGAGCGCCCCCAGGCCGAGCACCAGCACCAGTCCCGCGAACGCGGCCCGGCGGCGGAGCCCGCCCCGGCGCACGAGCACCCCCCCGCCCCGCGCCACCGCCCCGGCGCAGAGCCAGCTCAGCACGAACAACGCCGGCAGCGACCCGCGCAGCAGGATGTCGTTCGTGTTCGCATCCCCGTACCAGTACGCGGGCAGGAGCAGCAGGGCCGCCACCGCGGCGATGAAGAAGGGCTCCCGGCGCACCGCCGGGCGGACCACCGCCAGCAGCACCGCCAGCAGCAGGAACTCGCTCAGGTAGAAGAAGAGCAGCCGGCGCATCAGCCGCGGCCAGTCGTATCCCTCCCTCTGCCACATCCAGCCCTGCGGGAAGTCCATCGCCCCGGAGGTCAGGTACAGCACCACCACCCCGAACAGCGGCCCCGCCAGGCACAGGTTGGGCCAGCGCAGGAACGGGCGCACCCCGTTCATCCACAGCACCGCCGCGAGCAGGGGCAGCAGGCCCACGGCGACGAACGCGGACCAGAACGGGGCCGCCGCCAGCAGCACCCCGAACACGGCCAGGAACCGGGGCTGGCGGCAGAGATGCAGGCAGAGCAGGGCATACAGTCCGGCGGCCAGGAAGTGGTGGGGCGCCGACTTCAGGGTGGCCGTTGGGGACCAGGCCCGCAGGAACACCGGCTCGTAGACCAGGAGGTTGTACCAGTTCCGATGTTCGATGGCCCTGTCGACCCACTCCCATCCCTTGAATGCCGGCAGGCCTGCGAAGCTCACCCCGCTGAAGAAGACGAGAACGGCGAGGGCGACGGCCAGCGCCCGCCCCCGCCGCCCGCGGGTGAACAGCAGCGCGACGAGGGCCACCCCGGCCCAGGTCCACAGGGCGACCGCCCAGCTCAGCGCCGCCGGGCCGAGCCAGTGGGCGGCCAGCCCCGGGACCATGTGCCATCCGAGGTAGTAGCGCAGCAGCGGCGGCGTGGCCGGCGGACCTTCGGCGGGCGCGGGCCGCCAGGCGGCCAGCGGGTCGGGCAGGTACGTGGGCCAGGGGTGGCGGCCCAGATCGAGCAGGGTCACCCGGTGTTCGAAGAAGTCGAGGTTGCGCGGGTCGAACACGCCGCCGGCGGAGGTCGCCAGCACCCAGAGGGCGGCCACCGCAAGGACCGCCGCCTCGGCGGGGGTCGGCGCGCGCAGCCGCCAGGGTCCGGAGAGGGGGCGGCGGAGCGCGCCCACCAGCAGCGCGGCGGCCGGGAGGCCGAGCCACCACTCGAACCAGCCCACCAGCCACACCACTACCGGCAGCATCAGGTAGACGACGGCCAGCCGGTGCAGCAAAGGCAATGCGGACTCCGCCGGCGCCGGCATCGTAGCGGCTCCCCTGTTTCGGACCGGACGGGCCGCCGCGCTCACCCGCCGGCTCCGAGGGCGGCCTCCGTTGGCAGAGGTCCCGGTATGACCACCGCCCCCGCTCCCACCGCCGTGTGTGTCCGCTGGCCGGTGACGACGTGGTCCACCGGATACGTGGGAAGCGACTTGCCGGCCAAGCACCGGTCGCCGAGCCTCTCCAGGCCGGCGCGGTACAGTTGATCGTATCGGAACCCTTGCCGTCGGCGGTCCGCCGGCAGATCCTCCGGGCTCACGGGGGCCACCTTCGCGAAGATGAATCCCTCCGCATCCTCGGGCGTGCATCGATCCTTGACGTAGATGAGCGTGCCGTGATCGAGGTACACGTCGAAGCCGGATTGGATGACGGGCTCGTCGGGGATGCGGCGTTCGGGGAAGGGCGCGGGCTTGCGCAGCAGCCGCCGGAGCAGGCCCGGCGGGTCGCGCGCGATCCTCTGGCGCCGCCACTCGGGGGGCAGGTCCACCAGGGTGGTGCCTCCGGCGTGTTCATACCGGAACGGGCCGTAGTCCCGGAAGGACAGCACCAGATGCGCCGCCGGGTTGAGCGCCCCCAGGCCGAGCACCAGCACCAGCCCCGCGAACGCGGCCCGGCGGCGGAGCCCGCCCCGGCGCACGAGCGCCCCGCCGCCGCGCGCCACCGCCCCGGCGCAGAGCCAGCCCAGCACGAGCAGCGCCGGCAGCGACCCACGATACAAGAGTTCGTTCACACTCCCGTACCAGTACAGGGGCAGGAGCAGCAGGGTCGCCACCGCGGCGATGAAGAAGGGCTCCCGGCGCACCGCCGGGCGGACCGCCGCCAGCAGCACCGCCAGCAGCAGGAACTCGCTCAGGTAGAACAAGGGCAGCCGGCGCATCGGCCGCGGCCAGTCGTATCCCTCCCTCTGCCACAGCCAGCCGTGGGGGAAGTCCATCGCCCCGGCGGTCAGGTACAGCACCACCACCCCGAACAGCGGCCCCGCCAGGCACAGGTTGGGCCAGTGCAGGAACGGGCGCACCCCGTTCATCCACAGCACCGCCGCGAGCAGGGGGAGCAGGCCCACGGCGACGAACGCGGACCAGAACGGGGCCGCCGCCAGCAGCACCCCGAGCACGGCCAGGAACCGGGGCTGGCGGCAGAGGTGCAGGCAGAGCAGGGTGTACAGTCCGGCGGCCAGGAAGTGGTGGGGCGACGACTTCAGGGTGGCCGTCAGGGACCAGGTCCGCAGGAACACCGGCTCGTAGATCAGTAAGTGCCAGCTCCGATCTTCGATGGCCCTGTCGACCCACTCCCATCCCTTGAATGCCGGCAGGCCTGCGAAGGTCACCCCGCTGAAGAAGACGAGAACGGCGAGGGCGACGGCCAGCGCCCGCCCCCGCCGCCCGCGGGTGAACAGCAGCGCGACGAGGGCCACCCCGGCCCAGGTCCACACGGCGACCGCCCAGCTCAGCGCCGCCGGTCCGAGCCAGTGGGCGGCCAGCCCCGGGACCATGTGCCATCCGAGGTAGTAGCGCAGCAGCGGCGGCGTGGCCGGCGGGCCTTCGGCGGGCGCGGGCCGCCAGGCGGCCAGCGGGTCGGGCAGGTACGTGGGCCAGGGGTGGCGGCCCAGATCGAGCAGGATCACCTGGTACGAGAAGAAGTCGATGTTGCGCGGGTCGAACACGCCGCCGGCGGAGCTCGCCAGCACCCAGAAGGCGGCCACCGCGAGGACCGCCGCCTCGGCGGGGGTCGGCGCGCGCAGCCGCCAAGGTCCGGAGAGGGGGCGCCGGAGCGCACCCACCAGCAGCGCGGCGGCCGGGAGGCCGAGCCACCACTCGAACCAGCCCACCAGCCACACCACCACCGGCAGCATCAGGTAGACGACGGCCAGCCGGTGCAGCAAAGGCAATGCGGACTCCGCCGGCGCTCCGGGGGATCCGCGGCTCACGGTATCGGCCGTCGAGACGCCGCCCTGCCCGCCGCGAGCCGCGCCGCGGGGCGGGGTGGAAAGTCGAAGGTGGCGTCGGGGACGGTCACGTCATGGTCACCGCAGGTCATATCCGAAGTAGTCGAGCACGTCCCGGTGTTGCCGGAACACCCGGGTGCAGGCCGCGAGCTGCGCGGGGTCGAGGCGCGCGATCTGGCGGGCGTTCATGTCGGTGAGCATCTCGTGGTACAGGCCCTTCACCGGCAGGCGCTGCCGCAGGTCCAGATCGTCGATTTCCGGGACCAGGGCGCGCACGTCGCGCGCCACGTGCTCCGGATCGGCGCACATCCTCTCGTAGGTGAAGAACGTCCCGCGGCTTCCATGCGCCTCGACGTTGCGGCGCTGCCAAGTCAGGCAGGTGGCGACATGGGTGGCGGCCAGCTCGGGCAGGGTCCGGTCCGGGAAGCGGGCCGCGAACACGTGCGCGTCCCGGTAGACTCGGAGGATCCCTTCGCAGACGGCGTAGGGATCGCGCACCATGAACAGGAACTTCACGTTGCGGAAGTGCCGGGCCAGCTCGTCCACGATGAGCAGATGCGGCGGCGATTTCGTATGGAACACCGGCGCCGCAGGGTCGTGGGCGTAAGCCTGAAAGTACCATGCCTTGCGGGTGCGCGGCCAGTCGTAGGCGTCGGGGTCCGCGAACCGGTCGAGCCAACGCCGGTCGGCGGTCCAGAGCAGGCCGGGCTCAGGCTCGCCGGGTGCGAACGGGCGCCAGGAGGCCGGTCCGGCGAAACCCTGCATGCGCTGGCCTTCCAGGGGGAGGTTCCAGGTGCCCCGGCAGGTGGCCAGCGCCATCTGCAGAAACGTGGAGCCGCTGTTGTTCGGACAGATGGTGAACAGATGGGTCGTGGCCACCCGCGCCACGTCGTGCGCGGCGCCGTACGCCACGGCGCCGTCGCCAGGGATGGGAAGCGTCAAGCCGGCGAGGTCAACGAACGGCATCGGGAGCCCCCGCCGCGGTGCAGACCCCAGAGCCCTTTGCGTTTGCGCCAGAATGTCCACATGGGCGCCGTACCAGCGCCGGAACGGGGCACCCGGCGGTCATCCTGCGGTCACCGGAGGTCGTAGCCGAAGTAGTCGAGCACGTCCCGGCGCTCGCGGAACACCCGGGTGCACTCGGCAAGCTCCGCGGCGTCGAGGCGGGCGATCTGGCGGGCGTTCATGTCGGTGAGCATCTCGTGGTACCGGCGCTTCACCGGCAGGCGCAGGCGCAGGCGCAGGTCGTCGAGCGCGGGGACCAGGGTGCGGATCCGGTGCTCCACGCGCTCCGGCTCGGCGCACATCGCCTCGTAGGTGAAGAACACCCCCCGATCTCCGTGCGCCTCGACGTTGCGGCGCTGCCAGGCCAGGCAGGTGGCGACGTGGGTGGCGGCCAGCTCGGGCAGGGTCCGGTCCGGGAAGTGGGCCTTCAGGGGAGCGTACTTGTGTGGCTGATCGTCCCGGATTCGGATGATCCCTTCGCAGACGGCATAGGGATCGCGCACTATGAACAGGAACTTCGCGTTGCGGAAGTGCCGGGCCAGCTCGTCCACGATGACCAGGTGCGGCGGCGATTTGGTGTAGAACACCGACGCCTCGGGGTCGCGGGCGTAGGCCTGGAAGTACCATGCCTTGCGGGTGCGCGGCCAATCGTAGGCGTCGGGGTCCGCGAACCGGTCGAGCCAGCGCCGGTCGGCGGTCCAAAGGACGGAGGGCCGGGGCTCCCCGGATTCCAACGGGCGGGAGCCGGACGGTCCAGTGAAGCCGGGCATCCATTGGCCTTCCTCGGGGAGGTTCCAGGTGGCGCGGCAGGTGGCCAGCGCCTGCTGAAGAAACGTGGAGCCGCTGTTGTTCGGGCCGATGCCGAACAGATGCGTCGTGACCGCGCGCGCCACGTCGCAGGCGGCGCCGTACACCACGGCACCGTCACCAAGATCGATGACACGTCCTCTACCTGCTTCCATCCCGATCGAGCGACCGCAGGATCCCCCGGATGCCCCCCGAAGGGGAATATCATGCCGTCACCATGCAGCATCGTCCACACGACCGGCCCTTGGCCGCGCCTTCGCTACGCCTTCCGGTGTTCGCGTCCTTGACGGCGGGGCGGCAGGCCGCGGCGGCGGAGCCCGAGCTGCCTTTGCTGCACCGGCTGGCCGTCGTCTACCTGATGCTGCCGGTGGTGGTGTGGCTGGTGGGCTGGTTCGAGTGGTGGCTCGGCCTCCCGGCCGCCGCGCTGCTGGTGGGTGCGCTTCGGCGTCCCCTCTCGGGGTCGTGGCGGCTGCGGGCGCCGGCCGCCGCCGACGTGGCGGTCCTTGCGGCCGCCGCCGGGGTGGTGATGACGACGGCCGCCGGCGGCGTATTCGACGTCAGGAACCCCGACTGGAGCGAACACCGAACGACGCTGCTCGATCTGGGCCGCTACCCCTGGCCCACGTACCTCCCCGATCCGCTGGCCCCCTGGCGGCCGTCCGCCGAAGCCGCCCCGGCCACGCCGCCGCTGCTGCGCTACTACCTTGGGTGGCACATGGCGCCGGGGCTGGCCGCCCGGTGGCTCGGGCCGGCGGCGCTGCACTGGGCGGTACCTTTGTGGACCTGGGCCGGCGTCGCCCTCGTCGCACTGCTGTTCACCCGCGGGCACCGCGGCGGCCGCCTCCGCCGCGGTGGAGCGATCGCCATCGCCCTCGTGGTGCTCTTCTTCTTCAGCGGGATGGACCTCGTGAGAGTGCCGGCGCTCAAGGGATGGGAGTGGGTCGATTCGTGGACCGAACACAGGGGCTGGCACGCATTCCTGTATTGGGAGGCGGGGCTGTTCAAGCTGGAGTCCAGGATGCACGACGTGATGTGGACGCCCCAGCACTTCCTGACCGCCGGACTGTATACCCTGCTCTGCCTGCACCTGCGCCGCCAGCCCCGGTTCCTGGCCGTGCTCGGGGTGCTGCTGGCGGCGGCCCCGTTCTGGTCCGCGTTCGTGGCCGTGGGGTTGCTGCCCCTGCTCGCGGCGGTGCTGTGGATGAACGGCGTGCGCCCGTTCCTGCGCTGGCCCAACCTGTGCCTGGCGGGGCCGCTGTTCGGGGTGGTGGTGCTGTACCTGACCTCCGGGGCGACGGATTTCCCCCACGGCTGGATGTGGGAGGTCTACGACTGGTCGCGGCTGGCGGTCAAGCTGCCCTGGTTCTACCTGACCGAGTTCCTGCTGCTGGCGTTGCTGCTGCTGGCGGTCCGGCCGGCGTTGCGCCGGGAGCCCTTCTTCATCGCCGCGGTGGCGGCCCTGCTGCTCCTGCCCGTGTACTACTACGGGGACGCGAACGACCTCCAGATGCGCGCGTCGCAGCCGGCGCTGCTGCTGCTGGGCTGGTTCTGCGCCCGCGCCGTCGTGCGGCGCGGCGGTGCGATCGTCCGGTGCGGCGGGGTCGCCCGCCGTGCCGCCTTCGGGGGGTTGGTGCTCGTGCTCGGTACGGGGGCGGTCACCCCGGTGGCGGAGCTGGCGCGGGCCGCCGACGGGTACGGCTGGTTCCGGTATGAGCACGCCGGGCGCACCACTTTAGTGGATCTGAACGCCGTGTGGCGGCGCCAGAACGTGGCGCGCGACGTGCCGGACCTGCTCCGGTGGCTGCTGCGCGAGCCGGGGATCGTCCACGAACGCCGCACACCGGGCAAGCGGCTCGTCAGGTCCGACTTCGACGTCTACCTGGACGGCGGCACCCTGATCTACGTCAAGGACCGATGCACCCCGGCGGACGTGGACGGGAATACGATCCTCTTTGTGCGCGTGACTCCCGCGGATCCGGCCGATCTGCCGCGCCGCCATCGGCGGTCCGGATCCGTCCCCTATCATCCATGGAGCCTCGTCCCCTGGCCCTCGAAGGTGCTCGGCGGCAGGTGCCTGTTCGGCGTCTCGCTCCCCGAGTATCCCGTGGCCCGCATCGTCGTCGGCCAGAGAACGCCGGGAAAGCGGGCGGAACGCCGGATCCTCTGGAAGGCGGAAGTCACCTTCCCGGCCGACGCGGTTCCGTCACCCGGGCGATACCGGCACGAACCACATCCGGACGCACGCCGGACGGAGCGCGGCTCGGGAGGCCTCGGAGACGGCACCGTACCTCACGACGCCGTCTCCGAGGATGCGAAGCGCCGCGCCGGCGAGGTCACCGGCCGGCAGGCTCGAATCCTTCGTGCGGCCCGCACGGCTTCCCCGGTGCCGCGGGGGCCACGGACTCCTTCACCAGCACCGGCCGCGCCGCGCGCAAATGCGCTCGCGCCAGGACGTCCACATAGGCGTCGTACCAGCGCCGGAACAAGGCGCCCGCCGGCCGGTGCGCGGGCGGCACGTCGTCCCCGTGCGCCCAGCACAGCATGGCGTCCGTCGTCCATGGTTTGACCGGACCCTTGAAATGCAGCGCTTTGGCGCGCGCCGCGTCGAGGCCCGTGCGTGCGCGGAGGACCGGCGCCTGGGAGACGAAGTAGTTGTACGTCCAGCTCGCCAGTGTCTGGCGGCCCGCGAAGTAGCGGTTCAGGACGTCTTGATCGCTGAGTCGGATGACGGCGCCACGCCACGCCTCCGGCGCCATCCGGGCCAGCAGATCGGAGTACACCCGCTCGCCGGCGCACGACGCGCCGATGAGCAGGAAGCCGCTGTTGAACGGACGCTCCAGCACCGGGCGGCCGCGGCCCGCGCCGGCCGCGGTGCGCGCGATCGGCTGAAGGGTCTCGGCGTCCCGTACCTTGCCCATGGCTAGGTCCAGGTCACCGCAGCACAGCAACGCCGCGTCGGTGTCGAACAGCTCGCCGACCGGCCCCTGGAACAGCACGTCGCTGTCGTAGAACAGCACCTTGCGGTACCCCCCGAGGCGGAACGCCTCGAGGGTATGGAACGCGGCCAGCGAATGAAGCCGGCCCGGATACGCAGCTTCGAGGCTCGCCACCCGCTCGAGCAGCGCGGGCCGGACCGGCTCGAAGCGCACGCGCCCGCCCGCCGCCGCGAGGACCGTGCGCGACGCCTCGGACAGGCCGTCGTGCAGGACGACGACGTCACCGTCGAATCCGGGATGGTGGGCCCGGAACGAGCCGAGCATGACGACGGCGCCCGGCACGAACGAGTCGTTGACCGCGGTGGCCAGGCACACGTCCCGGGTGTGCGGCACTATGCGCCTCCCGCGAGGCCGTCGCACGGACCCGTTCCCCGCGGGCGTCGCCGTGGGATCGGGCCGCGGGCGGGGAGGGAGGCGGTCATCCCGCGGTCACCGGAGGTCGTAGCCGAAGCAGTCGAGCACGTCCCGGCGCTCGCGAAACACCCGGGTGCACTCGGCAAGCTCCGCAGCGTCGAGGTGGGCGATCTGCCGGGCGTTCATCGGCAAATTCGACTCCTCGACGAGCACGGTCCTCACGGCTTCCCCGGCGCCGCGGGGACCACGGACTCCTTCGCCAGCGCCGGCCGCGCCTCGCGCAGGTGCGCTCGCGCCAGGACGTCCACGTAGGCGTCGTACCAGCGCCGGAACAGCGCGCCCGCCGGCCGGTGCGCGGGCACGTCGTCACCGTGCGCCCAGTGCAGCATGGCGTCCGTCGTCCATGGTTTGACCGGACCCTTGAAATGCAGCGCCTTGGTGCGCGCGGCGTCGAGGCCCGTGCGCGCCCGGATGGCCGGCGCCTCGGGGACGAGGTAGTTGTACGTCCAATCCACCAGCGTCTGGCGGCCTGCGAAGTAGCGGTTCAGGAGTTCCTGCTCGCTGAGCTGGAGGACGGCGGAGCTGCGCCATGCCTCCGGCGTCAACAGGGCCAGCAGGTCCGCGTAGACCCGCTCGCCGGTGCACGACCCGTCGATGAGCAGGAAGCCGCAGTTGAACGGACGCTCCAGCACCGGGCGGCCGCGGCCTGCGGGGCGGCCGCGGCCCGCGGAGCGGCCCGCGCCGGCCGCGGGCTCCGCGATCGGCAGCAAGGTCTCGGCGTCACGCACCCGATCCATGGCGAAGTACCGGTCACCGCAGCACAGCAGCGCCGCGTCGGCGTCGAACAGCTCGCCGACCGGCCCCTGGAACAGCACGTCGCTGTCGTAGAACAGCACCTTGCGGTAACCGCCCAGACGGAACGCGTCGATGGTATGGAACGTGGCCTGCGAATGAAGCCGGCCCGGATACGCGGTGGCGAGGTGCGCCACCCGCTCGACCAGTGCGGGCCGGACCGGCTCGAAGCGCATGGGCCCGCCCACCGCCGCGAGAACCGTGCGCGACGCCTCGGACAGGCCGTCGTGGAGGACGACGACGTCGCCTTCGAATTCGGGATGGTGGGCCCGGAACGAACCGAGCATGACGACGGCGCCCGGCACGAACGAGTCGTTGACCGTGGTGGCGAGGCAGATGTCCCGGGTGTGCATTACACGGCCCCGCCAGCTCGGCGTACGCGACCGGGGACAGTATGGCACACTGCCGCCGCCATGAACGAGCCCGTGCGTTGCGCCTGGGTGGGAGACGACCCGCTCTACGTCGCCTACCACGATCACGAGTGGGGGGTCGCCTCGCACGACGACCGCTACCTCTTCGAGATGCTGCTGCTCGAAGGCGCGCAGGCGGGGCTCAACTGGCGGCTCATCCTCGGCAAGCGCGAGGACTACCGGCGTGCCTACGACGGCTTCGATCCGGTCCGGATCGCGGCTTGGGACGAGGCCAGGATCGAACGTCTCGCGGCCGACCCCGGCATCGTCCGCAACCGGCTCAAGATCCGGGCGGCGCGGGCCAACGCGCGGGCGGCGCTCGCGGTGATCGAAGAGCACGGCGGGCTGGCGCCCTTCTTGTGGAGCTTCGTGGACGGCGTCCCCATCGTCAACCGCTGGCGGAGCATGGCCGAGATGCCCGCCTCCACCCCGCTTTCGGAGCGGCTGAGCCGCGAGCTGAAGCGTCTCGGCTTCAAGTTCGTCGGCCCCACCATCTGCTACTCCTTCCTCCAGGCGATCGGGATCGTCGACGACCACACCCGCGACTGCTTCCGCTGCCGACCCGCCCAACGGCACGAAAGGAGGCAGTATGAAGACACGAAGTGACGGTACGGATACCATGAAATCCGGTTTCGAGACAGGTTCGTCCGTTGCGGGAACAGGAACGGTTTGCAGGATCGAAATACGTCGAGGGGAGTTCGGAACATGACGAACCAGGAGCTCGACCCCATCACGTTGCAGGTCATCAGCGGCGCGCTGGACACCATCGCCGAGGAGATGGGACACATCCTGTACCGGATGTCGTTCTCCTCGATCATCCGCGAATCCCAGGATCTCGGGGCGGGGCTGTTCGACACCGACTTCAACACCCTGTGCGAGTCGGAGTCGACGCCGCTGCACATCGGCTCCCTGCCCGGCTACCTGGCGGGGATCCGGGAGACCCTCCAGGGCGGCCGGTGGAACGACGGCGACGTGGTCATCCACAACCACCCCTACCACGGCGCGAGCCACTCCCCGGACATCGGCATCGTCATCCCGGTGTTCCACCAGGGCGAGCTGGTGGCGTTCTCCGCCAACACCGCCCACCACCTCGACATCGGGGCGGCGACCCCGGGGCTCATCATCGACATCCCGGACGTATACGCCGAGGGCATGCTGTTCGCGGGCACCAAGCTCTACGAGGAGGGCCGGCGCAACGAGGCCCTGTGGGAGTACATCCGCCGCAACAGCCGCGCCGCGCGCCAGCTCCAGGACGATCTCGACGCCCAGATCGCCTCCGCGCGGCTCGGGGTGCGCCGCTTCAACGAGCTGCTGGAGCGCTACGGGATGGACACCGTGCTCGCCGCGACCCGCCAGCTCATGGACTACACCGAGCGGGTGCTGCGCCAGCGCATCGCGGAGATCCCCGACGGCGAGTACCGCGCCGAGGGTTTCCTCGACGACGACGGCAGGAACCGCGACGTGCGGCTGCCGATCAAGGTGTGCGTGCGGGTGAAGGGCGACGGTATCGAGATCGACCTCACCGGCTCCGCGGACCAGGTCGAGACCGGGTTCAACGTGCCCTTCGAGGGCTCCACCAAGGTCGCCTGCTTCTGCGCCATCCGCTCGCTGCTGCTCGATGCGGAGACGAGCGAGATCAAGGTTCCGTCGAACCAGGGGTCGTTCCGGCCCATCGACGTGATCGCCCCGAAGGGCTCGATCTACAACCCCAACTTCCCGGCCGCGGCCGAGGCCCGCTTCTCGCAGATCAACCGCGTGATCGACCTCATCTACAAGGCGCTGGCACCGGTGCTGCCGAACGACGTCATCGCCGGCAGCTCCGCGACCCTGTCCTTCGCCGCCTACTCCGGGGTGAAGCCGGACGGCGAGTACTGGGTGTTCCTGGAGGTGAACGAAGGCTCCTACGGCGGGCGCCCCGCGTCGGACGGCCCCGACAGCATCGACAGCCTGATGGCCAACACCCGCAACAATCCGCTGGAGGATCTCGCGATCCACCTGCCGATGATCTGCGACCGCTACGAGCTGCGCGACGACGTGATGCCCGGAGCGGGCCGGTTCCGCGGCGGCCTCGGGGTGGTGAAGAAGCAGCGCATTCTGACCGACGGGTTCATCACCCACGAATGCGACCGCCACACCGACGTGCCGTGGGGCATCTTCGGCGGCGGCGAGGGCCAGTGCGGCGCGGTCGAGATCTACAACGCGGCCCGTCCCGACGACGTGACCGACATGCCCGCGAAGTTCGCCGGCCTGCGGGTCTCCGAGGGTGACGTGATGGCGTTCTACGGCCCCTGCGGGGGCGGCTACGGGGACCCCCTCGACCGCCCGGCGGAGAAGGTGCTCGAAGACGTGCTCGACGATTTCTGCACCGTCGAGCACGCGCGGCAGGCATACGGTGTGGTGGTGGATCTCGACACCGAGACCGTGGACGGGCCGGCCACCGAGGCGCTACGGTCGCGGATGCGCACCGACCCCCGGCGGGGGGAATCGAGCCCCGCGACGGCCGGCCGGGGTGGAGACGGAGCGCGCCGGACGCCGCGGGCCGCACTGGCCGCGGGCGCCGTGGACCGTTCGTCCGCGGCCGGCGCCGGGAAGCGCGGGCCGGCAGACCGGGGGCCTGCCGGTCGCGGGCCTGTCATCGGCCCGGCCGACCCTCCCGCGCGGCACGGGCCGCCGCCTCGGACCGCATCCCATCCCGACTCGCCCTCTCCCGAGGGCGCACCCTCGACAGAGGGGGCACTCTCGATAGAGGGCGCCCCCTCGGTCGAGGATCTGGTGGCGCGGCTCAACGAACGTCTCGGCGACGACTGGAGCTTCGACGTCCAGCGCCACCGCCGCAACGGCGGTGGCATCGAAGTCCTGGCGGAGCTCGAGTCGAACGGCGCCCGGGTGCGGCGCACCGGCGCATCGAACGGCAACGGCAGCCTGCCGTTGGGAGCACGGATCGAGATCGCCTCCGAGGCGGCGTTCCGTTCCTGCGCGGCGGAGATGCTGGGGTCGGCGGGCCGGAGCTGAGCGGGCCGTCTTTCGGGCTCATGCCGCGAGCTTCCCCGGCCGGTTGCCTGGGAGCCGAGCGCCGAGGGATTGGTGCCGAAGCACCGATGTTCACGAAGCTCCTCATCGCCAACCGCGGGGAGATCGCCTGCCGGGTGATCCGCACCGCGCACCGGCTCGGCATCCGCACCGTCGCGGTCTGCTCCGACGCGGACCGCGACGCGCTGCACGTCGCGATGGCCGGGGAGGCGTGGCGGCTCGGTCCTGCGGACGCAGCGCGGAGCTACCTGGACGTCGAGCGGGTGATCGCGGCGGCGAAGGCGGCGGGCGCGGACGCGGTGCATCCCGGCTACGGATTCCTCTCCGAGAACCCCGTGTTCGCCGAAGCCTGCGAGGCCGCCGGCCTCGTGTTCGTCGGCCCGCCGGCCGGCGCGATCCGGGCCATGGGGCTGAAGGACGCGGCGAAGCGGGCGATGGAGGTCGCGGGCGTACCCGTGGTGCCCGGCTACCACGGGGCGGACCAGGACCCCGCGGCGCTGCTCGCGCAGGCCCGCGGGATCGGCTTCCCGGTGCTGGTGAAGGCGGTGGCGGGCGGCGGGGGCAAGGGCCTGCGCCGCGCCGATACCGAGGCCGGGTTCGCGGAAGCGCTCGAAGGCGCACGGCGCGAGGCCCGGTCGAGCTTCGGCGACGACCGGGTACTGGTCGAGCGCTGCATCGCGCGCCCGCGCCACGTCGAGGTGCAGGTGTTCGCCGACGCCCACGGCAACGCGGTGCATCTCTTCGAGCGGGACTGCTCGTTGCAGCGCCGCCACCAGAAGGTGGTCGAGGAGGCCCCGGCGCCGGGCATGACGGAGGCGATGCGCGCGGCGATGGGCGCGGCGGCGGTGGCCGCGGCGAAGGCCATCGGCTATCGCGGGGCGGGCACCGTGGAGTTCATCGCCGACGCCTCGGAGGGGCTGCGCGAGGACCGCTTCTGGTTCATGGAGATGAATACGCGCTTGCAGGTCGAGCATCCGGTCACCGAAATGGTCACCGGCACGGACCTCGTGGAGTGGCAGCTCCGGGTCGCGGCCGGCGAGCCGCTGCCAGCCGGGCAGGCGGAGTTGTCGATCACCGGGCATGCGGTCGAGGCGCGGATCTACGCGGAAGATCCCGAGCGCGGATTCCTCCCCGCCACCGGCGCCATCATGCATCTTGCGCTCCCGCCGGAATCCCGGGATCTGCGCATCGACCACGGCCTGTGCGAGGGAGATGCGGTCACCGCGCACTACGATCCGATGCTCGCCAAGATCATCGCCCACGGCCCCGACCGCGCCGCGGCGCTCGCCCGCCTCGCCGGCGCGCTCCGGGCCTTCGAGATCGCCGGGGTCACGACCAACCGGCCCTTCCTGTCGCGGCTCGTGGCGCATCCGGGGTTCCGGGCCGGCGACGTGGACACCGGGCTCATCGAACGGACCCTCGACACCCTGACCGCGCGCGGCCCGGTCCCCGAGCCGGTGCTCGCCGCCGCCGCGATGTACGCGGCGGGCGTCCTGGATGTGTCCGCCGGCGGGATACGTGCGGCGGGTGGCTTCATCGGATCCGCCGGCGCGGTGCACGAGGGGGGCGCCCTCGACTGGCCTGCCGCCGACCCGTGGACGGTGCTCAAGGGCTGGCGGCCGTGGGGCGAAGCGAGGCAGCACCTGCGCTTCGGCATCGACGGCAAGGTCGTCGAGGGGACGGTGACGTTCCTGGAAGGCGCGTTCCTGGAAGGCGATGGCATCCGTGCCGATCTCGCGGGCCGCATCGGCAGCACGGGGACGGCGCGAGGGTTCCTGGAAGATGGGGGCATCCACGCCGATCTCGCGGGCGCCCCGCTTGCCGGCGTTTCGCTCGTCGCGAGGGTGGTCCGCCGCGACGGCGCGCGCATGATGCTGGACCTTTCGGAGCGTATCGCGACGATCCGGATCGTTGCCGGCGGTGGCGGCGGCAGGAACGTTGCTTCCGGTGGCGGGTCCATCGCCGCCGGAGGTGGGGCCACTGCTGCCGGTGATGGAGCCACTGCCGCCGGTGATGGGTCCATCGCCGCCGGAGGGAAATCCACTGCTGCCGGTGGCGGAGCCGTCGCCACCGGCGCAGGGACGCTTGCCGCCGGGAGCAACGCCGCCGGCGGCGGGAGCGGTGCCGCCACCGGCGGGCTGTACGTGCTCCACGACGGACGGGCCTGGTCCGTCACCCTGCCAGGCCGCGCGGTCGAGGACGGCGACGCAGACGCCACGTTTTCCCGCGTCATCGCGCCGTTGCCGGGCAAGGTGGTCAAGACCGCGGTGCAAAGCGGCGACAGGGTCGAGCGCGGCGCGACCCTGGTGGTGCTCGAAGCGATGAAGATGGAGCTGGGCGTCGAGGCGCCCCGCGCGGGAGTCGTCGCCGAGGTCGCGGTCCCGGAAGGCGGGCAGGTGGCCGAAGGGGCGGTGCTCGTCACCTTCGCGGATGCCGGGGCGGATGCGGGAACGGACGATCCGCCGGTATCCTCCGATCCCTGATCGAAGTGCGCCGGCGGGGCCGGACGCTTCGCAGCCCGATCGACTGTCGCATCGCGCAGCTCGCCATCGAAAACGACCTCCGGTTGCTTCACGAGGCTCGGGATTTCGAGGCCATCGCGGAAATCCGGACTCTGAAGCAGAAAGCTTGGCATAGATAAAGCAAAATGCTACATCTTCACGGTCGAGCATATCCTTGCCATGTACCGGGTAGTCGTCCGCAAGCAAGCCGTCAAAGCCCTGAGGGGCATGGGAAGCCCGGAGGCCCGCCGCGTGCGCGCCGGGCTGGACAAGCTGGCCCGGGACCCGGACCGGCGGGACATCGACGCAATGCCGTTGCGTGGGCGGCCCGGCTTTCGGCTGCGGATCGGCGGCTGGCGCGTCATCTTCGATCGGCATGAAGAGGCGCGGGAGATCGATGTCCTGCGCATCGGCCCGCGTGGCGACGTCTACTGAAAAACTAGGGGAGGGCCATGGACAAACCACAAGTCATCCTCGACGACAGTGGCCGCCCGGCATTCGCCGTGATTCCGTGGCGGGAGTACGAGCGTCTGGCGGCGGGGGACGAGGCCGGCCTGAGCGACGAAGCACTGTATGACCGCGCCGGGTCCGAGGGCGAAGAAGCCTTTCCCATCGATGTCGCAGACCGTCTGCTGGCGGGGGAGAACGCCGTCAGGGTCTACCGCGACCATCGCGGCATGACCCAGAAGCAACTGGCCGGGGCCGCCGGCATCAATCCGATCTACCTGTCGCAGATCGAGAGGGGCCGGCGCACCGGCTCGACCAGAACCCTGGCCGCCATCGCCGGAGTTCTGGGCGTCGATCTGGACGATCTGATCTGATTGACCCGGGAAGTCGCCCCGATGAGGGAAGACGCCTGCGCGCTTCGCCAAGGAGGCGAAGCCGCATCCCGATCCGTGAGCGGCAGCTTCCGGAGAACCCTGGACCACATCCGGTCCATCGCCGGCTCCGAGGCCGAGAAGGGGCGCCTCTTCGAGCGGCTGATGAAGACGTACTTCATCGAGGACCCGCTCTACCGGGAGCGTTTCTCCAACGTCCGGCTCTGGTCCGAGTGGGCCGCCGAGCGGCCGGACTTCGACGGCGCCGATACCGGCATCGACCTCGTGGCCGAGGAGCGCCGGGGCGGCTGTTGCGCCATCCAGTGCAAGTGCCATGCGCCCGGCACGCAGATCGCGAAGCCCCATCTCGACTCCTTCATCGCCGCGTCGGCCCGCGACCCCTTTACCGCCCGCATCGTCGTGGACACCGGCGACGGCTGGGGGCCGAACGCCCGCAAGACCATCGAGCGCCTGAAGCCCGCCTGCACCGTGCTCCGCTTCGGCGACCTCGCGAGCCGCCCTTTCGACTGGCCCGACCTCGCGCGCGCCGCGCCGGAAGACCTCGCCTTCCGCCACGAGCCCTTCCGTCTGCGGCCCCACCAGCAGGCCGCGTTCGACGACGTGCTCGCCGGCTTCCGGGACCACGATCGCGGCAAGCTCGTCATGGCCTGCGGCGCCGGCAAGACCTTCACCGCGCTGCGCATCGCGGAAGCCGTGGCGGGCGCCGGCGGCCGGGTCCTGTACCTGGTGCCGTCGATCTCCCTGTTCTCCCAGTCGATGCGGGAGTGGGCGACGCAATGCGCGACCGTCCACCGCTACATCGGCGTCTGCTCCGACACCCGGGCCGGCCGCAACGACGAGGACGCCTCCCTCCAGGAGCTTGAAATCCCCGTCACCACGGACCCGCCGGCGATCTCCGCCGCGCTCCGGGAGGCCGCCGAAGATGCGCTGACCGTGGTGTTCTGCACCTACCACTCGCTCGGCATCGTGGAGCGGGCGCAGGACGAGGGTGCGCCGCCCTTCGACCTCGTCCTCTGCGACGAAGCCCACCGGACCACCGGCGTCGAAGCAGCCCGCCCCCGCGAAAGCGGGGGACCCGGCGACCGGACCTCCCCCTTCGTGCTCGTCCACGACGGGGGGCGGATCCGGGCCGCCCGGCGCCTCTACATGACCGCGACGCCGCGCCTCTACACGGAGAGCGCCAAGGCGAAGGCGGCGAGCCACGACGCGGACGTGTTCTCGATGGACGATCCGCAGACCTACGGGCCGGAATTCCACCGCCTGCCCTTCTCCCGGGCCGTCGATCAGGGGCTGCTGTCCGACTACAAGGTCGTCGTGCTCGCCATGTCCGAGCAGCACGTCGATGCCGCGTTGCAGGCGCATCTGGCCGGGGGCGAGAGCGAGATCAACCTGACCGACGCCGCGAAGATCACCGGCTGTTGGCGCGCGTTGCAGAATCCGGAGAACCAGGCTCCCGGCGGCGAGCCCGTGCGCCGCCTGTCCCGGGCCATCGCGTTCACCAACACCATCGCCGCGTCGAAGCGCCTGGAAGCGCATTGGGACGACGTCATCGCCCACGCCATCGACCTGCTGCCGGAGGCCGAACGCCGGAGCGCGCTCCGTTGCGCCACGCGGCACGTCGACGGCCAGCATCACGCCCTCGACCGCAAGGCCCGGATCGAGTGGCTGAAGGGTGGGCGCGGCGCCGGGGGCGGCTCCGGGGGCACGTGCCGCATCCTCTCGAACGCGCGCTGCCTGTCCGAGGGCATCGACGTGCCGGCGCTGGACGCGGTGCTGTTCATGAGCCCCCGGAGCTCGCAGGTGGACATCGTCCAGGCCGTGGGCCGCGCCATGCGCAAGGCGCCCGGCAAGGAGTACGGCTACATCATCCTGCCCATCGCGGTGCCGGCGGGCGTCAACCCCGCCGCGGCGCTGGACGACAACGAACGCTTCGGCGTGGTCTGGAACGTCCTGCGCGCGCTGCGTTCGCACGACGACCGGCTCGACGCCGAGATCAACAGGATCGACCTCAACCACACGCCCACCGGCCGCATCATCTTCAGCGGCGGTGACGGAGACGGAGTTCCGGCGGGCGCCGAGCTGTCCCCCGGTCAAGCCGGGGGCGGGCTGTTCGCGCCGATGGACCTGCCGCCCGGCGCCATCTACGCCCGGATCGTCGACAAGTGCGGAGACCGGAAGTACTGGGAGACCTGGGCCAGGGACGTCGCGGACATCTTCACCCGGCTGCTCCACCGGATCGGGAACCTGCTGGCCGCCCCCGGCAACGAGGCTTTGCGCGAGTGGTTCGGCGCGTTCCACGAGGAGCTGAAGGTCTCGATCAACGAGTCGATCGGCCGCGGCAACGCCATCGAAATCATGGCGCAACACATCCTGACCCGCCCGGTCTTCGAGGCGCTGTTCGAGCATTACGACTTCGCGGCCACCAACCCGGTGGCCCGGGCCCTGGACGCCCTGCGGCAGGACTTCGGCGAGTTCGGCCTCGAGAACGAGGTGCGGGACCTGGAGCGTTTCTACGAGAGCGTCCGGATGCGCGCCCGCGGCCTCGACAACAGCGCGGCGCGGCAGCGGGTGCTGATGGAGCTCTACGAGAAGTTCTTCGCGACCGCGCTCAAGAAGGACACCGAACGCCTCGGCATCGTCTACACCCCGGTCGAGATCGTGGACTTCATCCTGGAGAGCGCCGACCACGTGCTGCGCGAGGAGTTCGGGCGCGGCTTGAGCGACGAAGGCGTCCACGTGCTCGATCCCTTCACCGGCACCGGCATCTTCCTCGTGCGCCTGCTCCAGTCGGCCCTGATCGCCGACCGGGACCTCGAGAGGAAGTACCGCCGGGAGCTGCACGCCAACGAGATCGTGCTGCTGGCCTACTACATCGCCGCCGTCCACGTCGAGGAAGCGTTCCACGGCCGGCGCCATGACCACCCAAGCGGCGGAACCTGGGAGCCCTTCGAAGGCATCGTCCTGACCGACACCTTCAACCTGCACACCGACCGGACCGGCTTTCCCAGGGACTGGCTGCCCGACAACAGCGAGCGCGCCGAGCGCCAGCAGGGCCTGCCGATCCAGGTCGTCGTCGGCAATCCCCCGTGGTCCGCGGCGCAGAGGAGCTCGGCGGACGACAACCCGAACGTCGATTACCCGGAACTGGAGCAACGGGTCAGCGAGACCTACGCCGCCCGCTCGACCGCGACCCTGAAGAACAGCCTCTACGACACCTACAAGATGGCGATCCGCTGGGCCTCGGATCGCATCGGCGAGCAGGGCGTGATCGCGTTCGTCACCAACGGCTCCTGGATCGACGGCAACGTGGACTCCGGCATCCGCGCCTGCCTGGTCGAGGAGTTCAGCGCCATCTGGGTCCTGAACTTGCGGGGGAACCAACGCACCCAGGGAGAACGCTCCCGACGTGAAGGCGGAAAGGTGTTCGGCCAAGGCTCGCGGGCGCCGGTGGCGATCACGATCCTGGTCCGGAACCCCGACGCTTCCCACGACGGCTGCCGCATCCTGTACCGCGACGTCGGCGACTACCTCAAGCGCGACGAGAAGCTGGCGGTCCTGCGCGAAGCCGGATCCGTCGCCGGCATCGAGGACTGGCGCGAGATCACGCCCAACCGGCAACACGACTGGATCGGCCAGCGCAGCGAGGAGTTCCAGCGGCTCTATCCCCTGGGCTCGAAGGAGGTGAAGGCCGGCCAAGGGGGCGAGGCCGTATTCGAGCTGTTCAGCAATGGATACAAGACCAGCAGAGACGCCTACCTCTACAACTTCTCCCGCGACACCTGCGCGGAGAACGCACGGCTTGTGACGGAAGACTATCTGGGCGCCATGCGCGTCGCTGAAGAACGTCCGCAGTACGGCGTAGACGAGGTCGCACGCCACCATTCCTCGAACGTCCGGTGGGACAGGGAGCTGAAGAACAACCTGCGACGGCGGAAGGAAGTCACGTTCTCGGCCGGCAGGGTGCAAAAGACCCAATACCGCCCCTTCGTCAAGCAGCACTGCTACGTCGAATACGTGCTGGTGAACAACAAGTACCAGATGGACAGCATCTTTCCCATGCCCGACGGGGAGAATCGCGCGATCTGCGTACCGGGCGTCGGATCGACCAAGCCGTTCTCCGTACTCGCGGTGGATTCGATGCCCGATCTCGAACTTATCTCGAAAGGACATTGTTTCCCGAGGTACAGGTACGAGCAGCCGGACGACGTACAGAGCCAGCTCCCGGGCATGGGCGGCGGCACGAGCACGTCGGGACCGGAACGCATCGACAACGTGACCGATACCGCCCTCGCCGGATTCCGCACGCATTACCGGGACAATGCGATCACCAAGGACGCGATCTTCGAGTACGCCTACGGGGTCCTCCATGCTCCCGGCTACCGGGAACGCTTCGCCAACGACCTGGCGAAGGCGCTGCCCCGCATTCCCTTCGCCTCCGATTTCCATCCCTTCGCGGAGGCCGGACGCGCCCTCATGGATCTGCACCTCGGCTACGAACGTTGCGAGGAATATCCGCTCGACCTGATCTTCGCACGAGAGGGAGAACCGCGACCGGAGCACTTCCGCATCGGCAGACGGGCGATGCGCTTCGCCGGCGACGAACGATCCGTGCTCATCGTCAACGACCACATACGCTTGGCCGGCATTCCTCCCGAAGCCCACCGCTACGAAGTCAACGGCAGGACGCCGCTCGAATGGTTCATCGACCGCTACCGGATCGTGCAGGACAAGCAAAGCGGCATCGTCAACGATCCCAACGCTTGGTTCGAAGCCCCCCGCGACCTGATCGCCGCATTCCGCAGGATCGTGCACCTGAGCGTGGAAACCGCCCGCATCGTCCGTGGGTTGCCGGCATTCCCGGAGGACATGGACTGATGTTCCGATGGCTCGTTGCCACTGTGCGGTGCGACGCAGGGAGAAATTCGATGATCGACGAATTCAGCCTCGTCAGCAGAAGGAGAGTTCGATGAACATGGACGAGTGTTTGTTGCAAGCGCCCTCCGATCTCACGTTCACGATTGGCAAGTGTCGGCAATCCTCCGCCAAGGTTCTCGTCTTCATGTCCCGGGGGATCCCATCCAACTGGACAGTTCTTCTGATGAAGTATTCAGTAGTGCTTCAGCTTCCGTCTCCGAAATAATGCCTTCGGTAATCCCACGAAGCACCAAGCGTTGCAGGCGTGTTGACGATTCGTGTTCGGGCTCGATGGCCAAGTGCTCACGGTAAGGTGGATCCCGCCATCCCAGCCTCTTGTATTCGTCGAACAGGCCACGGAGATTTTCTCTTGTAATGATTCCTGCCTCTCGACAGCGATAGGTAATCGCCTGATAGCTGGCTCCATACATCTTCTTGACTTCGGCGAGTTCGTACCATGAAATTTGTTTCCGTTTCCGTCCAAACATCTCCCGTAGCTTGGCGGTGGGAAGCAGGAGTGCTCCCGCGAACCAGTCGGCCAAGCGTTCCTGGATGTCGTCGGGGAGTACCGTATGCATCGAGCTCGGAAAGATCAGGTGGGCCAGCTCGTGGCAGAGGGTAAACCTCTTCCTTTCTGTCCAATGCGTTCCATTGATCAGAACGGCAGGGAAGTTCGAATCCGACGCAATGGAGTAGGAGACGAAGGCTGAACAGCCGTTGAATTCTCCCCACTCTTCCCCCGGCGGCGCCTCGAACACCCTGACCCCCCGCGACTCGAACAGCGAGACCAAGTGTGGCAGAGGGCCGGTCCCGAGTCCCCATCGTCGCCGCACGTCCTGCGCCAACTCTTCGGCATCCTCCGGTTCCCGCACATGCGTGATTTCGTCAATGCGCGGCAGTGATGGCGATACCAGCAGCCCGCCGAGACGTTGCTCCAGGGCAAGGCTTCGTTCCGTCTGGGTAGTCAGCCATCCACGTGCCTGGCGGAGCATTGCCGGAGACAGTCCTTTCGGATGACGAAACTGGATCGCTCCAAGTGTGACCAGATCCGGTTCTCGATCAAGGTGCTCTGGATGGGTATTCAATGCTGCCGCCAGCCCTTCGAGAACTTCGGTCCGCGGACGTGTCTGGCCTGTTTCGTACTGGCTCAGAGCTTGTGCGCTGACAGGCGGCATCAATCGAGCCGAAAGATCACGCAAGGACCACCCGGAAGCGATTCGATGGGCGCGAAGTCGTTGCCCCAACGTTCTGTTGCTAATCGACATGGCTGTTTCGGTCCCGTCTCCGGTTTACCTGGGTTTGACGACTGGAATGCAATTCATCATTCTGGACTTACCTCTTTTGATCCAGGTGCAGGGTAAAAGAGCGAAAAGCGCTCTAGTAGCCTCCAACGCCCTTGCTACGGAGTTGCGCAACCAGATCGTTGGGAAGACCCGATGGATCTTTCAGTTTCGCATCCCGGCAGAGATCGAAGTCGATTCCGGTACATCCGTCGAAGTTCGGAGTGTCGAATTCTGTGCCGCTCCAGCTCGCACCTGTGAAATCGCAGTGTTTGAAAGTGCAGTGTTTGAATTCGGTAGCCAGACCGTTATTGCTCATTTTCGCCTCCCCGAAATCGAAGTTATCGAACGTACAGCTTGACGCTTGGGTGCCACACATCTTTACACCACGCATGTAAGTACGCGCTGATCCCCCGAACTCTCCGCTCCACTCGGTCTCCCGAAGATCGCTTCCGTCAAAGAAAGTCCCGGAGATACGTGCATTGGTAAAATTGCCTTTTCGGAAATTGACGTTCTCAACGTGTAGATTGGTGAAATCGTGATAGCGCCAAGTGCACCAGACGAGTTCTGGCCTGTCTTCACATTGAGAGTATCGGTCTTTGCCAGGAGAAGCGAAAAGCATTTCAAGTGCCATCTGACGAGCCCGATGCTTGACATCATCTGAAACCCGGGAATCGTCAGTATCCGTATCGCGCGAGGTCGGGGCAGAAGCGCTACTGGCAATATGGGCGCAGAGGAGTGATCGAATCAGCCCAGCATCAAGTCTTTCGTCTTCCGCAAGGTGGTGAAGCCAACGCTGACCAGCGATGATGGATGACAAAAAAGGCTTCGACATCATGCCAACAGCTTCCTTGATTGCATCGTTGAGGTTCCCCCTCTCTGTGGCGGCGAGTTGCTCATCAGCAGCCTGCTTGCGCTGACGGTTGCCTTCTTCAAGAAGCTCAAGACGGCGATAGGCAAACCAACTTGCACCGACCAAACCAATCAGGGTTACCACGACTTGAGCAAGCCACGGCGCCTCCTTGTAGCTCTGCTGATCAGGCAATAGCCAGTGATACAGAACAAGGAGGCCGACCACAGCAACCGCCGTGGTGATCAGTACGGCTCGGAAAGAACGGGGTAGACGGGACAGGAGAGAACGGAAATCCATGATTACACCTCGTTCGACCTGGACGAAAGCGAAGAATCAAGAGCGGAACTACGATGCGCCGACAGAATCGAGCGTGGTGTATCCGGGCACCAGTCGACACACCCCTTTCGGACCCAGAAATGGCAGCCACAGGCCGTGAGCTGGCGCACGGAGGGATTCAGCGTGGCGCGGCCGAGCCAGTCGGTCCGGATCTTCCACCGTGGGGATGAAGCACCAGTGAGCTGCAAGCGGACGATCTTCCCGCAGCCACCGGGGCAACGGAAGCTTGCCCATTTTCGGAGCTGCCGCAATTCCGTGATGTAGATGGAACGATCCACGACTGTTCCAGCTTCGGGGAACGCGGAGCAACGTACAGTAGCAAAGCGAACGTGGTGTTGACGGCGTAACCGATCGGCCCGGCGCAGGAGGTAACAGGCCATTCGGTCCCGCAGAGCCACGAGCGTATCGATCCAGGACATGGCGTCAAAACCCCGCGAGGTCCAGAAACGGATCGAGATCACCAAGCCCCCAGTGGTCGGCGCCGTCACATAGAGGACAGCCGGCCACGGGAGGACAACCGGTGGGGCGGCACCGATCCAGGTCGTAGCGGATGGTGCGCTCCGAGGCCCACCCCTTCCGGCCTCGAAGGCCGGCTACGGCCGCCAGGAGCTCGTTGATCGCGGCGGTGGCGGTTTCCGTGGTGAAGGTGCCTACCACGGGTGTCGCGGTACTGCTGTCGGTAATGTAGCCCTCCTTCACCTGCCGTCGGTATTCTTCGGGACGCTTGTAGTGCAAACCTTGTTCCCGCGCCCTTCGTGGACTGACCACACCGCGACACAAGAGGCAAGTGTTTCCTGGCCGCAGGACGGTGACCCGACCTGAGATTTGGGCTGGCCTGCCCTGGGAGCTCGGGGCCACGGAAAGACCCGTATCGATCACAGGTAACAGGTAAAAGTAGGCCAGCCGGTTGAGTATGAGACGGCCTAAATGGTCGTCCGTACATCCGAAGACGATGTCGCAGGTCCGCAGCAGTTTCGCGGTAGCAACATCTGCAAGGGGCGCCGCGCGCGTCGCTACCCGGGTGCCAAGCCCCATGCTTTCGACGTGCTCCTTGAGGACTCGAACCTTGAGCCGGCGATCATCGACATCCTGACGGGTGGAGCCGTGCAGACGGTTCAAATTCGTCTCGGCGACGGTGTCGGGGTCGATCAGGAGCAGCCTTCCCACTCCCAGACGGGCCAGAAGCGTCACGACCGCACTGCCGGTGCCGCCACATCCGACGACGCCGATCCGGAACCCCTGTAACCGCTCTACCGTATCGGCGCCTACTGCAAGGGCCTGACGTTGCAGAAAAGAAGGGTCAGCCCGCCCTTCTCGTGCAGAACGAGGCTGGCTGGCTTCAACCAGTTCGGGGCCGAGGACTCGCACGCGGGCGGGCTGGGGAGGTCCGACAGGACCCCAGATCCGGGCGTCCACCCAAGTATCTCCTCGAAAGAGAAGGCTGATCAGGACTTGCTGGCTGTCCCGGTTACGGCGCTGAAGCAGATCACGAAGATGACCTTCATTCTCATCGTCCTGGCGTGAAAACGGGGCTCCGGCGCCTGGATGGTGGTGGCAGATCCCCGGATGGAGTCCTTCCTCGCGTGCCTTGCGCAGCAGGCCGACATAGCAGTCCATGTCCCAGCTTACCGAGATCTTGCCAGCCCTGACGCGATCCGGAGGTAACGGCTCAGTCCGGTGAACCGTCAGGCGCAATTCCGATTCTGTGCCAGCATGGCTTTCCGCCCATGGATCTTCGTGCAGCTCACTCGAACCGCCCAGGAACTGGCACGCGCCTTCAATCTCTCCGCCGCCGTTGCATTCACGACGGAGGAAGTCGAGTTGAGCAGCCGTGACCGTCAGATCCCGGACCCTCATCATGCGACCTCGAAAGCATGGCGGACCTTTGTGAGCCAGGTTGTCATACCGTCAATCCCAGGTCTCCAATCGGACCAGTGCCTTGACCAGCGCTGCCAATTCCTCCCCTGGAACGTGTGAGAGACCGCAGCCGCAACGGGCCAGTCGGATCGCCCTTGCAGCCGGACCCACGGAGAGACGTAGAACATGTCGGGTGATGCATCGGGATAGCCGTCGGGAATCAGGAGAAGGAGGGATACGCTTTCATGATCGTATTTGCCCGAGGGCAGCGGCCAGCCATCGATGATGACCGCGGCGGAGCCGCTTTCATCGATCTCGTTGAAAGCGTAGCCCTTCCGCTCCAGGTACTGCCGACAGCGGCGGGGAAGATGGCTCATCCGTGGTCCCCCTCGGTGCTTTCCCGCCTCGCGGTGAAGAAGACCTCGAGTCCGTCCGGCTTGAGGTCTGCGAACTCGTCGTTCGCGATCATCCGATCCTCACCTTCGTTGCTCTGCTGCCAGACCCCGTACTGTGTCGGGTCGACTCCAATGAGCTTCTTGAGGACGTCGCCCCGGATGCGGGCAGCGCCCCACTCGAGACGCCGGCCGTCGATCTCGAAGATATACGTCGATGCGCTGCGGAACAGGATGAACCTCGGACTCTCGGAGTCGTCGGGACGAACCTCCTCATCCGGGCGGAGGGTCTCGAGATCTCCATTGGGCAGCCACTGAATCACGACGTAATCTCGGGGGTCATCCGCCCCGGTTAGCTTCGCGATGGCCCCGCCGGTAGGGAAACGAAGGTCAGGAGGAACCTTGGCTTTGCTGAACTGAAGGTCCTCACCAGCAATCTGGATGGTATCCATGGTGTGTCTCCGAGCCGCCTCGGGCGGCGCTGTTGATCCAGGAATGCTCTCCCGATGGGAGAATCGACTTGACGTATTGTGCATGCAATTGCCGGATTGTCAAGCGTCAGGATTATCCTGTGCGCGTATGCGGGACTCAAGAGGCGACGAAAGCTGGAGTGGTATCGAAGAATTCGAGCACAACAAGCTGAAATGGTTGCGCGAGTATGTCCCGCTGGCCAACGGGATACCGGCCGATGACACTGCTGCGCGGATCACGGAAGCGCGGGAATCATTCGGCATCGCTCAAGGCGATGGTGGCGGTGGTCGCGGAGAGCACCATAGCGGTGGCGGGAGCGTCGGCGACAGGCTGCACGTAACTCCATGACGGATGGGCCTGATCCGTCTCCCTGCCCGGCAACGCGGTCGAGGACGGTGACGCTGGCGACGCACCCATCCGTGCCACCACGCCGCTGCCGGGCAAGGTGGTCCGCCGTGCGGAGTGAAAACGCAGTCGAACGCAATAGCGACGCTGGTAGTGCTTGCCATGATTCAAAAATTACCTTGTAAATCCTCCACGTCATGGATAAATTGCAAGGATGATTCCGCGACTCGTCACCCCCGATGTCGAAAACGCTCTGAACCGCCAAGCCGCGGTGGCCCTGCTCGGGCCGCGGCAGGTCGGCAAGACGACGCTGGCGCTGGAGATCGGGCGGTCGCGTGACGCCCTCTACCTCGATCTCGAAGACCGCGACGACCGCAACCGGCTCGCCGAGCCCGTGCTCTTTCTCGACAACGCCGAGGACCGCCTCGTCATCCTCGACGAAATCCACCGGATGTCGGAGCTCTTCCCGACCTTGCGCGGCGTCATCGACAGGGGCCGGCGCAAGGGCAAGGGCAGAGGCCGCTTCCTCATCCTGGGGTCGGCGTCGATCGACCTGTTGCGCCAATCGGGCGAAACCCTGGCCGGGCGCATTGCGTACATCGACCTGGCGCCCTTGTCCGTGCTCGAAGTGGAAGACGCCCGTGCGGCACGCGAGCGCCTGTGGCTGCGCGGCGGCTTTCCGGACAGCTACCTTGCGGAGAGCGATCGGGACAGTCTGGCACTGCGCAGGGACTTCATCCGCACCTACCTGGAGCGTGACGTCGCGGCGTTCGGGCCGCGCATCCCGGCCACGACCCTGGAGCGGCTGTGGACGATGCTTGCGCACCGCCAGGGGACGACGCTGAATGCCTCGCTGCTCGCGAGGGCGCTGGAGGTAAGCGCGCAGTCGGTGACCCGTTACATCGACCTCCTGTCGGATCTGCTGCTGCTGCGCCGGCTGTCGCCCCTGCACGCCAACGTCGGCAAGCGTCTCGTGAAGGCGCCGAAGGTCTACGTGCGGGACAGCGGCCTGGTGCACGCCCTGCTGGGCATCGAATCGCTTGCGCAGCTCGCGGGGCATCCGGTGGTCGGGGAGAGCTGGGAAGGCTGCGTCATCGAGACGCTCCTCTCCGTCCTGCCGCCGCTGGCAAGGCCGTATTTCTACCGCACGAGCGCCGGCGCCGAGATCGACCTCGTGGTCGAACACAGCGACGGTACGCGCTGGGCGATCGAGATCAAGCGGTCGCTGTCCGCCAAGGTCGGGCGCGGGTTCCACCTTGCCTGTGCGGACATCGAGCCGGCGCGCGCCTTCGTCGTGCACGCGGGCGACGATCGTTACCCGGTCTCGGAGAGCGTGGAGGGGATCGGCGTCCGCGCGCTGGCCGAGGAGTTGCGTGCCCGTTCCTGAACACGCCATCCCTCACCCCGCCTGCCGGTGCGCAACACATACCTCTGCGCCCCGCTTCCTCTTCCTCACGATCCGGGATGATCCTGGCAACCGGCGCAGGAATCGCGGCGGCATGACCGAACCCGCCCGAGGGCCGAAGGTGGGATTTCACCGCAGGACGTCGTCCGGCGCCGGATCACGAAGGGTTCGTGGTCTCCCGCCGCATCTGGTCCAGGGCCGCGCGGGCCAGGAACCTGTTTCTCGTTTCCCCCTGCCGCTCCGCGTACGAATCGATGGCGCGCAGTATGCGGCGCGGAAACATGACGTCGACATGTTCGGCTTCGTCGTCGAGCCTGGACAGGTCGACGTCCACAATGCCCCAGATCCAACCTGCCAGATCGGGATCGCTCCGATGCCGTGACAGACTGCCCGGCGCGGGAATGGTCTCTCCGGCATCCAGCGCCACTTCCATCCACAGCTCGATCGCCTCGGCCGCGTTCGTGTATGCCTCCTCCAGCGTATCGCCGGCGGAAAAACACCCCGGCAGATCCGGCACGACGACCCCGAAGGCCGTCGTCTCGTCCCCCGGCTCGATTGCAATCGGGAATTTCATGCTCCTTCTCCTCACGCCAATCCGGCCTGCCTGCGCAGCTTGCGCACCAGACCTCTGCCCAGATCCTTGCGCGGGTGCGGCACGCTGACGTGTCCGGGCTTCGCCGGATGGATGAAGACATGGTGCGAGCCGCGCACCCTGTCGAGGATCCATCCAGCCCGTTCCAGCTCCCTGAACAAGTCCGCGCTCTTCACCCTGCATATTATACGGGCTGCCGGCGGAGCCGGAGCCGGGGGTCCATCGGCCGAACGTCCCATGAGGCCGGCCCATCACCTCGCAGGCCACCCTCCACCAACTCGCGGGCCACTGCGGTGGTCACGTGTAATCTTGCAGCGTCGTCACCGTACCGCCGTGCTCGGTCGTCGCCAACGCATTCGCGAAGCGGGCATCCGACATCACCAGCCAGGCATCGACCCGATGCGCCAGCGCGAGGTAGATGCAATCGCAGCCCGGTCGGTCGAGTGCTACTGCCAGACGAACCGCGTCCGCGCAAACCGTCTCGTCGGAGCTCCCGTGTCGTTGCCTTCGGAACGAACATCAGCCCCGGGGCCACGCCGTAAACGCCGGCGTCCGCATCCGCCGGGCGACGCTGCGAACGGAGGCGGGGCACCATGTCATGCGCCGAATCACCCCGCGCTTCATCGCCAAATCACCCGTTGAATCTACTCCAAAACACCCTATGGGAATTCGCCGAATCACCCTCTATCCGTTGCCGTACCGCTCCGGACCATGCTACTTTGGGGCATGGACCGCAGACGCTCCGACTACCGCCCGCGCATCGCCGACGCCGAGCTCGCCGAGCTGCTGGCGGCGTCCGGGGCGGTCCTCGTGGAAGGCGCGCGGGCGGTCGGCAAGACCGCGACGGCGATGCAGGCCAGCGCGAGCCACGTGCTCCTCGACGTCGACCTCGATGCGCAGCGGATGACGAGCATCGACCCGGCAGCCGTCCTGGCCGGGGACACCCCCCGGCTGCTCGACGAGTGGCAGTTGGCGCCGGACCTCTGGAACCACGTCCGCCGGGCCGTGGACGAGCGCTCGGGACGCGGGCAGTTCATCCTGACCGGCTCGGCGGCGCCGGCCGACGACGTCACGCGCCACACCGGCGCCGGCCGCTTCACCCGGCTGCGGATGCGGCCCATGTCGCTCTTCGAGAGCGGGCACTCCACCGGCGACGTCTCCCTGCGCGGCCTGCTCGACGGCGAGCCCCAGCGGGGCCACGCTGCCCCCGTCTCGATCGCCCGGCTCGCCAAGCGCATCGCCGTCGGCGGCTGGCCGGCCCACCTCGGCGCCGCCGCGGCGCCGGCCATGCGCGTCAACCGGGGCTATCTGGACGACGTCCGACGCACCGACGTCCCGCGCCTCGACGGCAGGTCGCGCGACCCCGTGCGGGTCGGCCGGCTCTTGCGGTCCCTGGCGCGCAACGTCGCCACGCCGGTGTCGTTGGCAAGGCTGGCCGCCGATGCGGGCGGCGACGGCACGGCGATGAAGGCGGACACGGTGGCCGGGTATCTGGACGCCCTCGAACGGCTGATGGTGGTGGAGCCCCAGCCGGCCTGGTCCCCGCACCTGCGTTCGCGCTCCACGCTGCGCTCCACGCCCGTGCGCCATTTCGTCGACCCCTCGCTGGCGGTCGCCGCCTTGCCCGTGCGCGCGTCGCCGGCGAAGCTCGTGGCCGACCTCGAGCTCTTCGGCTTGCTGTTCGAGTCCATGGTCGTCCGCGACTTGCGCATCTACGCGCAAGCCGCCGACGCGGAAGTGTTCCACTACCGGGAGAAGGACGGCCTGGAGGTGGACGCCGTCGTCGAAGCCGCCGACGGGCGCTGGGCCGCCTTCGAGATCAAGCTGGGCGAGCGCTGGGTGGACGACGGCGCAAGGAACCTGCTCCGGCTGGCCAAGCGAATGGCGAGCAGCGACCACGGCCCACCGGCCGCCCTTGCCGTCATCGTGCCCGGTGGATATGGCGCCACGCGCGGCGGAGCCGAGGCAGGCGTGATCCCCATCCATGCCCTGGGGCCGTGAAACGGCGCCCGTTCTCCCGAAGGCCGGTCCATGGCCTAACCCGGCAGAATTCTCCGGCCGGCGGGCGAGGGCGTCCGGGAACCGGCGCAGCCCGCGGAGTTCGCTCACGACGGATCGGCGGGTTCGAGACGCGCGATGACACCGTACGATTCGTCGTTCAGGAGGTAAACGTAGCCGTCCGGCCCGACCCGCACGTCCCGGATCCGGCCGATGACGTCTTCCAGCATCCTTTCTTCGCGCACGAAACGTTCCCCCTCGAACTCGAGCCGGGAGAGGAGCCGGAACTTGAGCGCGCCGGCCAGCAGGCTGCCGCGCCAGCCGGGGAGCTCGTCGCCGTCGTAGAACGCCATCCCCGAGGGCGCGATGGAGGGCGTCCACTGGTGGAGCGGTGGAGCCATGCCCTCCTTGTGGACGCCTTCGCCGATCTTCGTGCCGAAGCCGTAGTTCCGGCCGTAGGTGACGACCGGCCAGCCGTAGTTCGCGCCGGCGCGGATGACGTTCACCTCGTCGCCGCCCTGCGGGCCGTGCTCGTGGGCCCAGAGCTCGCCCGTCCAGGGGTTCATCGCGGCGCCCTGCACGTTGCGGTTGCCCAGGCTGAAGATCTCGGGCTTCGCGCCCGCGGTCGAGACGTAGGGGTTGTCCGCGGGTATGCCGCCGTCCTCGGTGAGCCGGATGATGGAGCCGGCGTGGTCGCCGAGGTCCTGCGCGCGCGGGCGGTCGCCGCGGTCCCCGAGGGTGAGGAAGACGTGCCCGGCGCCGTCGAACACGATGCGCCCGCCGAAGTGGCGTCCGCCGCGCGATTTCGGCAGCGCTCGGAACAGGACCTCCACGCCGGTGAGCCGGTGGCCGTCGAGCCGGCCGCGCGCGAGCTCCGTGCCGTAGCCGCCGTCGCCCCTCCCGGCGTAGGCGAGGTAGACGAGGCGGTTGCGGGAGAACTCCGGATGCGGCGCGACGTCGTGCAGCCCGCCCTGTCCCGCCTCGGTGACCGCTTCGGGGAGTCCGGTGATGGGGGTCGGGTCCAGCGCACCGTCCGATCCGACGTAGTAGAGCCGGCCGCGCCGCTCGGTGACGAGCATCCGCCCGCCGGGCAGGAACGTGAGCGACCAGGGATGGGAGAGCCCCCGGGTCAGCACGTTCACGCGCACCGTGTGTTTCTCGGTACGCTCGATCACGTCGTCCGCGCCCGTGGCTGCGGACCAGACGAGCAGCACGGCGGCAGCGGAAGCAAGGTATGGGTGGTTCATTGCGGTGGAGAGGATCCCTGCGATCGGCACTTCATCCGGCGTCGGCCCGCTCCCGGCACCGGCCTGCGAGCGTCGGTGCCGGGTCGCGGATCTGGTCGAGGTACCAGGCGGTCACGTCCCCCACGGACTCTTCGAGCTCCATGTAGGGCCCCGGGCGGTAGAGGCGCGAGTTCACTCCCTTCTGGTTGTCGTTGATGATCCTGGTGTCCGCGACGGTGGTCTCGTGCCACAGCCAGATGAGGCGTCCGAGATCGTAATCGATCCCCTCCCTCGCGTCATCGCGCACGAGCCAGATCAGCTCGACGTCGGTGAGCTGGGCATGCACCGGCGTGAAGCGGAACAGGGTGACGTGGTCGTTCGCGCCCCAGACGGAGTGCAGGGGGTGCAGCCAGAAGACGGAATCGCCGCCGTCGTACTCCTTGAAATCCCCCATCAGCGGTGCCACGGGCTCCCCGTCCGCGGTGAGCGTGCGGCGCCCGTTCCCGATCGGGCGGCGGCGCCCGTAGTGGGGTTGGTCGGGGAACGAGTCCCCCCACTCCATCAGCCCGGCCTGCATCCCCGATGCTTCGATACTTTCTCCCCAGGCGGCGACGGCCTCGTCGTAGCCCCGCGGCCCGCCGTGCTCGCAGGCGCGTACGTAGGCGTAGGTCGCGGTGTACTCGGGATGGGCGGGGAGGCAGTGGGCGCACTCGCGGAAGTTCTCCACCACCAGCTTCCAGTTCGCGTGGGTGGGGAAGGTCTCGCGGTGCGCGATCCTGGCGCGTTCGATGCGGTGCGGTGCGATGTATGGATCGACGTGATCCGCGATCACCTCGAAATCCGGCGCGTCTTCCCAGGAGAGGCAGAGGTAGATGAGCCCATGGAACACGCGCACCCGGCAGGGATGCAGGCCGTAGGGCCCGGGGTCGAAGCCGGACGGCATGCCGCGCGCCCGTGTGCAGCGCCCGTCGAGTCCGTAGCTCCAGGCGTGGTACGGGCATACGAGCCGCGCGACGTGTCCCTCGGGCGCGGTGCACACCCGCGAGCCGCGGTGCCGGCATACGTTGAAGAACGCGCGTACCTCGCCTTCCCGATCACGCAGCACGATGATCGATTCGCCCGCGACCTCGTAGAGGAAGTAGTCGCCGGGGTTCGGGATGCGCGAGACGTGATCGGCGAACAGCCACTTGCGGGAGATGATCCGCTCGAAATCGCGGGCGAAGATCCCGGGGTGGGTATAGAAAGGCCGTTCGAGGGTGAAGCCGGGGCGCTGGCGCGCGATGAGGGACTGGACATCGGGAGGAGTCTGCATGGCGAGGTCTCCAACAACCGATGAGCGCTCTATCGAGCATCTGGGCGATGCGGATGCTACTGCCGGCGTCTCCTCCATACAATGAATTTATGCTTGTGCTTCGATAAATCTTTTACATGACCCTACCGCGTTTCCGCGCATCCCGGCGGCGTTGCGCCGGCACGATGCCGCTCACGCGCGCGGGATCGGAACGACCGACCGCCGATGCTCCCCTGCATGTTTCCCCTTCGTACCGGGGGCGGGCGGTCACGAACCTCGCGGCGCGCACTTCCTTCCTCAAGTTTCGGGATTCGCTGACCGAAATGGATTCCCGCTTGCGCGGGAATGACGTCATTTCAGCGAGACGCGTTGCTTTCAGGCTGGCCGTCATTCCCGCGCAAGCGGGAATCCATCGCCTGATTCAGGCGTTTTGAATCCCGAAACTCGAGTTCGTTCAACCCTGCGCCCGATCGTCTGCAAGCACCGCGGCGGTCTCGCGCGCGATCATGCGCTCCTCGTCGGTGGGGATGACCGCGATCCGGACCCTTGCCCCGTCCACGCCCACTTCGCCTTCCGTGCCGGGCGGCAGGGCTGCGTTCCTTTCCGGATCGAGCTCGATACCGAGCCCGCCGAGCCCGTGGCAGACGCGCCGCCGCACCTCGGGCGAGTTCTCGCCGATGCCTCCGCTGAACACGATCGCCTCGGCCCCGCCGAGTTCGGCGAGATATGCCCCGACGTAGTGCTTGACGCGGCGCACGAAGAGGTCGATGGCCAGCGTCGCGCGCCGGTCCCCGTGCTCGCGCTCTTCGTCGAGCAGGTCGCGCATGTCGCTGGTGAGCCCGGAGACGCCGAGCAGCCCCGACTGCTTGTTCAGCAGGGTGCCCATCTCGCGCAGGCTCATGCCCTCCTTGAGGGCGACGTGCTCGACGAGGGAGGGGTCGACGTCGCCGCAGCGGGTGCCCATTACCAGCCCTTCGAGCGGGGTGAACCCCATCGACGTCGCGACGGAGCGGCCCTGCCGGATTGCGCAGGCCGAGCAGCCGTTGCCGAGGTGCAGGGTGATGAGGTCGATGCGGTCCCGGGGCCTTCCGGCAAGCTCGGCGAAACGCTGGGCGAGCCAAGCATGCGAGGTGCCGTGGAAGCCGTAGCGGCGGATACGGTGGCGGCGGTAGAGCTGGTACGGAATGGCATAGAGATAGGACGCCTCGGGCATCGTCGAGTGGAACGCGGTATCGAACACCGCGACCATCGGGACACCCTCGCCGAGCAGGGCGCGGGCGGCCCGGATGCCGCTCAGGTTGGCCGGGTTGTGCAGCGGGGCGAGGTCGATGCAGTCCTCGATCCGGCGGATGACGCCGGCGTCGATCCGGGCGTGGCTCCGAAA
Source organism: Gammaproteobacteria bacterium (assembly GCA_965204915.1). Classification (GTDB taxonomy): domain Bacteria; phylum Pseudomonadota; class Gammaproteobacteria; order HK1; family HK1; genus HK1. The sequence goes on from OZ242023.1 coordinate 4,881,583, forward strand.
GCTCTCGCCGCCGTGCACGACACGGTGGCCGACCGCGTGCACCTCCCCGGGGGAGCCGATCACCGCCGCGCCTTCGCCGGTGCCGCCGCCGGCGTCGACACCGTCACCGCCGGCGCCGCCGACCAGCCAGCGCATCACCCGCTCCACCGCACCGGCATGGTCGCGGACCGGCTCCGCGTGCTTGCGGGCGGGCGCGTGGCGGGGCGCGTAGGTGCACAGCGCCTGCCCGCCGATGCGCTCGACGACACCCCGTGCGAGCCGGGTCTCGGTCGTGGCATCCACGAGCTGGAACTTGAGCGACGAGGAGCCGCAGTTGAGGACGAGTACGTTCACCTGGTTCCCTCTCCGGACGTTCCCCTTCCCCGCCGGTCCACATCCGGCGCCTGCGCCGCATCGTCATCCAGGGGGCCGCAATCGACCGTGTACACCAGTCGCAACCGCCGTGATCGCTTGCTGCAGTACACCGGAGATCGGGACAGGAAGTGGACGCGGCCACCGTCGGCGAGCAGGGCCATGCGTCCATCCGGCATCCAGGTCAGGTCGCGGACGCGGTAGCGGACCTTGATGCGCTCGACATACTGAAGGTTCGTCCCATTGCGCCGAGCTCGGAAGATCGAGAGGCCTTTCGATGCATTTCCCAGCGAACCGATGAGCAGGTCGTCCTTCCAGAGAGGAAACCACCGCTCGTCGTTCACGATCATGGCCGAGACGGCGATGGAGGGAACCCAGGCGAAAACAGGGCGGGCAAAGCCGGCGTGCCTGCCCGTCGACTCACCAGGAACTGTGCGAAGCAGCTCCCTCCCATACTGGATGCCGTAACTCACGAAAGGCCAGCCGTAGTCGGCGCCGGGTTCGAGCAGATTCAACTCGTCGCCGCCATGTGGCCCGTGCTCGGTCTCCCATAGATTGCCGTCCGCATCCCGCACGAACCCCTGCGGATTGCGAAGGCCAACGGACAGGATCTCCACCTCTCCGGTCTCGATGGCGATGCGGACGAGCTTGCCCAGATGCGAGTCGGGCTCCCGAGCAGATTCCTCCCTCCCATGATCCCCAATGACCACCAGCAGGTGATCCGGCCCATCGCCCAGGATTCTCCCGCCTGCCCGAAGAAGCTCCTGTTCGGTGACGGGCACGCAAGGTTCGGCGTCGAAAATCGTCCTCCACGACCGCGACACCGAAACGGACGCCCCTTGCCGCAGGACCGTCGCGGACGACAAGCGGAACCGGACACATTCTTCCGCTTCCGTGAAGTAGTGATGGGTGACGAACAGCTCCCAGCGCTCTTCGGAACGTTGCTTCAGCAAGACGTCGGCGACGCGGAACCTGTGGGAGGGCAAGGCTGCAATGTCCGGATGCGACATCAGTCCTTCCAGGTTCATCGGAACCCGATCTTCGAGATGCACTACGCTCCCGTCGGGACGCACGAGGGCGATCCTTCCCCACGGCGTCACAACGAGCAGGTCATTGCAAAGAGGCTCGATCGCGCCGCCGCTTGCGTTGTCCCACGAGACTCGAACCGATTTCGATTCCAGGTGATGCAGGTGCGTATCGAGCGTGACGCCCGATGTGAACGCATCCGCGACCGAGGGCGGAGCCGCTTCCTCGCACCCGGGAGGGAAGACCGGAATGGGACGGGGGAAGGGTCTCGACGGCGGGGCTTCGCGGCTCACGACCCCTGGCACCGCCGTCGCGGTCCAGGACGAGCCGTCCTTGTCGTAGTCCACTTGAACCTGCACCCGCTTCCCGAGCGCCGCTTCCCCAACGAGGTAGGCGAAGCTCGGTGACGTGACGAAAGGCAGGAGCTCGCAATCCGATCCATCCGGATCGCATACGGACCAGATCCACCGGGATCTGCGGGTGAACGGCTGCTGCCTGGCCAGGTTGACCCGTATCCTGTCTCCCAACTCATACGGCCCGGCAGGTTTGACCCCAATCGCATCGGCGGGGGCGCGGCGAAGGGCAGGGGCGGTGATTGCAACGGAGGGCGACCATATGGACCGTCCGTCGTCGTCGACGGTGGCGACCCGGACCTCGTACTCCAGCCCGCTCATCGGCCTATGGTCCGTGATGGCGTAGGGCGGGGACGCCGTATCGTATTCCCTCCATGCGAAAGGCTTGCCCCTGTTCGTCAGCCTGGCCGCGACCTTGTAGCTCGCCGCTCCCGCGACCGGGCGCCACGAGACGGTGAGCCGCCTGTCGGCGGCGTCTGCGGTGACGTGGGCGGGCGCGGGGAGCGGCGTGAACCTCGAAGCAGGCGTTCCAGTGGGCGTCGTGGGTTCGGGGGGGCTGGGCGAGGTGGGCGCAAGCGTGGGCGTCAGCGCAGACGGGGCGTCGGGGACGGCTGCGGTGGGAAAGGCGATGAGGCCAAGCGCAACGGCCAGCAACCCGGACAACCAGGACGGAGCGCGCCCGTCCGAACGGGGGGACTCGACCCTCACCGATTTCCTCGTTTCAACTCAAGTTTCGGGATTCGCTGACCGAAATGGATTCCCGCTTTCGCGGGAATGACGGCCAGCCTGAAAGCAACGTGTCTCGCTGAAATGACGTCATTCCCGCGAAAGCGGGAATCCATCGCCTGATTCAGGCATTTTGAATCCCGAAACTTGAGGTTTCAAGTTTCGGATGACACCGAGTGTTCCTCGATACACCCTGCACCCACTGCCTCGAGCGATGCCGATCGAGACTTGGGCGCCGTACCTGGACGTCGCGGGCGGATTCTCTTGCGGTCCGCACGACGTCCTCCTTCCGTTCTCCCAACGGGTGGGGTCTCGGGGAAAAACGGGACGATTCGGCGGTTCCTGCCGTTTCCGCCGATCTATCGAGTCCGGCAGGCTGCCTTCACCCCCCCATCCGCGGTCGTTCGTTCGCCGCATCGTATACCGGCCCACCCAGGACCGTGGCCCGGCGCGACTCTCCCAGCACCAGGATTTCCAGCTCGGTCCCCGGCGCGGCGGCCCATGCCTGCACGTAGCAGAAGGCGAGGCTCTTGCCGCACGCGAAGCCGAAGCCGCCGGAGCTGACCTGCCCCACGTGCTCGCCCCGGCAATAGACCGTCTCGCTCGCGTGGGCGTCCGCGTCGCCGGCCTCCACCTCCACCTGCACGCATACCCAGGGCAGCTCCCCGCACCGCGCTTTCTCCATGCTTTCCAGGGTCGCCTCGCGCCCGATGAACCCGCCCTTGTCCGGGCGGCAGAAGCGCATGACGTCCGCCTCCGGCAGGGTGACTTCGTTGGTCAGCTCGGCGGATCCCTTGAACCCCTTTTCGAGTCGCAGGGCGTTCAGCGCATGGGAGCCGAAGTGGGCGATGCCGTGGGGCTCGCCGGCCCGCCACAGGGCTTCGTGGACCGCCTCCATGCCGTCCATCGGAACGTGCAGCTCCCAGCCCAGCTCGCCCTGGTAGGACAGGCGCAGGGCGCGCACCGCCTCGACCCCGGCGACGGTGATGGTCCGGGCCGTGAACCAGGGGAACTGCGCGTTGTCCAGCGGGGTCTGCGTGGCCCGGCTCAGCACCGCCCGGGACTTCGGCCCGGAGAGCGCGAGGCAGCCGAGCTTCTCCGAGACGACCTCGATCTCCGCCGCATCGTCGGGGCGCCGGTGCCGTTCCAGCCAGTCGCGCACCCTCTGCTCGAAGAAGGCGGCGAACACGAGGTAGAAGCGCTCGGCCCCGATGCGGGCGACGACCGCCTCCGCCTCGATGGTGCCGCGTTCGTTCAGGAAGTGGGCCAGCGCGATGCCGCCCTCCGCGCGCGGGACGCGGTTGGCGACCATGCGTTCCAGGAAGCCTTCCGCGCCGGGGCCGGAGACGTCGATCTTGCCGAAGGCGGTGAGATCCATGATCCCCGCCCGCTCGCGCACCGCCCGGCATTCCCCGGCCACCGCCCGCTGCCAGTCCGGGCGGCGCCAGCCGTAGACGTCCCGGCGTTCCTGATCCGGCAGGGCGAACCAGCGCGGGCGCTCCCAGCCGTAGACCTCCTCGTGGATGGCGCCCGCCTGCTCCAGGCGCTCGTAGAGCGGGCTGGTCTTGCGGGGCCGTCCGGTCGCGCGTTGCCGCCCGGGGAAGGGGATCTCGTGGCGCAGGACGTATTCCTCCTTCGCCCGCCCGAGCTCGTACCCCCGATCCACCCAGGGGCCGAAGCGGCGGGGGTCGAACTCGCGCATGCCGATCTCGGCCGCCCCGTGCACCATCCACTGCGCCAGGTATTTGCCGGCGCCCGGCCCCCAGGCGATCCCCACGTGCGAGCCGCAGCAGCACCAGTAGTTCGCGAGCCCCGGCGCCGGACCGAGCAGCATCTGCCCGTCCGGCGGCATGGGGATGGCGCCGTGAACCGCGCGCCGGATGCCGTAGCGCGCGAGCAGGGGCATGCGCTCCAGCGCCTGTTCGAGGAAGGGCATGATGCGGTCGTAGTCGGGCTCGAACAGCTCGTGCTCGGCCTCCCAGGGGGCGCCGTCGTCCCAGATGGTGCGGGGGTCGGCCTTCTCGTAGATGCCGATGAGCCCCGACGCCTGCTCCATGCGGATGTAGCCCGAATAGGTCATGTCGTCGCGGACGATGGGCAGCTCCTTCGCGAGCGCCTTGAACTCCTCCACCGGCTCGGTGACGAAGTAGTGGTGGGTGGTGTTGGCCATCGGCAGCGCGTAGCCGGACCAGGCCGCGACCTGCCGGGCGTAGGCGCCGGCGGCGTTGACGACGTGCTCGCAGACGACGTCGCCCTGCTCGGTCTCGACCCTCCATTCGCCGCCGGGGCGGCGCTCGACCCCGGTGCAGCGGGTGAAGCGGCGGATCCGTGCGCCTGCATCGCGGGCGCCCTTGGCCAGGGCGAAGGCCGCCCCCGCCGGATCGACGTGGCCGTCTTCGGGGGTGTGCAGGACGGCCTTGACCCCCTCGAAGTTGAAGAAGGGGTGGAGCTTCGCGGCTTCCTCCGGCGGGATCAGCTCCATCGGCTCGCCCTGGCCGCGCCCGACGGAGAGGGTGTAGCGGAGGAAATCGACCTCGTCGTCGGAATAGGCCACGCGCAGGGAGCCGCAGCCGTGCCAGCTCACCGACTGCCCCGTCTCGGCTTCGAGCTGCCGGTAGAGCCGCACCCCGTAGGCGTTCATCCTGCCCAGGGCCCAGTGCGCGAGGCCGTGGGTGACCTGCCCCGCCGCGTGCCAGGTCGAGCCGGAGGTCAGCTCGCCCTTTTCAAGAAGAACGGTGTCCGTCCACCCCTCCCTGGCGAGGTGGTAGAGGAGGCTGGTTCCCATGATGCCGCCGCCGATCACGACGACGCGCGCGCTCCGGGTCATGGCCGGATCCTCCGCTTGTGAAAGCAGTGTTTTCCCGGTGCAATCCTGGTCGTGCCGCCTTGGCATCGTCAACCGCGAAGAGGCAGGTGCATCGGGCAGCAGCGGCAAATGACCGTCTTCACGTTCTTGCAGCAATGCCGAGGGTTAATCGCCCCGCGGTTCGGCGATGTAGTCGGCGATGGCCCGGGCTTCCGATTCGGCGAGCCCGGACGGCTCCATCGTGGTCCCCGGGGCGAACTGCCGCGGAGCCGCCAGGAACCGCGCGAGGCTCTCCGGCGTCCATACGCCATCGAGCGAGCGTAGCGCGCTCGAGAAGGGCCAACCCTCGGTTTCCCCGATGCGCCTTCCAATGACGCCGACGAGGTGCGGGCCCATGCCGTGCCGCTCGGTGGCGAGGCTGTGGCAGGCGATACAGTGGGTAGAGTACAACTGCGCGCCGCCGACCGGCGTCGTGTCGCCGGCGCCGACCGGCGTCATGTCGCCGGGGCCTGCGCCGTCGCCATCCTCTGCTCCGGACGTTCCCCTTCCCCGCCGGTCCGCATCCGGCGCCTGCGCCGCATCGTCGTCCAAGGGGCCGCAACCGACCGTATACACCAGTCGATACCGCCGTGACTGCTTGCCGCAGTACACCGAAGAGCGGGACAGGAAGTAGACGCGGCCATCGTCGGCGAGCGTGGCTATGCGTCCATCCGGCATCCAGGTCAGGTCGCGGATGCGGTAGCCGACCTCGATGCGCTCGACATACTGGAGGTTCGTCCCATTGCGCCGAGCTCGGAAGATCGAGAGGCCTCTCGATGCATTTCCCAGCGAACCGATGAGCAGATCGTCCTTCCAGAGAGGAAACCACCGTTCGTCGTTCACGATCATGGCCGAGACGGCGATGGAGGGAACCCAGGCGAAAACGGGGCGGGCAAAGCCGGCGTGCCTGCCCGTCGATTCATCAGGAACTGTGCGAAGCAGCTCCCTCCCATACTGGATGCCGTAACTCACGAAAGGCCAGCCGTAGTCGGCGCCGGGTTCGAGCAGATTCAACTCGTCGCCGCCATGTGGCCCGTGCTCGGTCTCCCATAGATTGCCGTCCGCATCCCGCACGAACCCCTGCGGATTGCGAAGGCCAACGGACAGGATCTCCACCTCTCCGGTCTCGATGGCGATGCGGACGAGCTTGCCCAGGTGCGAGTCGGGCTCCCGAGCAGATTCCTCCCTCCCATGATCCCCAATGACCACCAGCAGGTGATCCGGCCCATCGGCCAGGATTCTCCCGCCTGCCCGAAGAAGCTCCTGTTCGGTGACGGGCACGCAAGGTTCGGCGTCGAAAATCGTCCTCCACGACCGCGACACCGAAACGGACGCCCCTTGCCGCAGGATTGTCGCGGACGACAAGCGGAACCGGACACATTCTTCCGCTTCCGTGAAGTAGTGATGGGTGACGAACAGCTCCCAGCGCTCTTCGGAACGTTGCTTCAGCAAGACGTCGGCGACGCGGAACCTGTGGGAGGGCAAGGCCGCAATGTCCGGATGCGACTTCAGTCCTTCCAGGTTCATCGGAACCCGATCTTCAAGATGCGCTACGCTCCCGTCGGGGCGCACGAGGGCGATCCTTCCCCACGGCGTCACAACGAGCAGGTCATTGCAAAGAGGCTCGATCGCGCCGCCGCTTGCGCTGTCCCACGAGACTTGAACCGATTTCGATTCCAGGTAATGCAGGTGCGTATCGAGCGGGGCGCCCGCTGTGAACGCATCCGTGGCCGGGGACGGAGCCGCTTCCTCGCACCCGGGAGGGAAGACCGGGAGGGGAAGGGTCTGCAACGGCGGGGCTTCGCGGCTCACGACCCCTGGCACCGCCGTCGCGGTCCAGGACGAGCCGTCCTTGTCGTAGTCCACTTGAACCTGCACCCGCTTCCCGAGCGCCGCTTCCCCAACGAGGTAGGCGGAGCTCGGTGACTTGACGAAAGACAGGAGCTCGCAACCCGATCCATCCGGATCGCATACGGACCAGATCCACCGGGATCTGCGGGTGAACGGCCGCTGCCCGGCCAGGTTGACCCGTATCCTGTCTCCCAACTCATACGGCCCGGCAGGTTTGACCCCAATCGCATCGGCGGGGGCGCGGCGAAGGGCAGGGGCGGTGATTGCAACGGAGGGCGACCATATGGACCGTCCGTCGTCGTCGACGGTGGCGACCCGGACCTCGTACTCCAGCCCGCTCATCGGCCTATGGTCCGTGATGGCGTAGGGCGGGGACGCCGTATCGTATTCCCTCCATGCGAAAGGCTTGCCCCTGTTCGTCAGCCTGGCCGCGACCTTGTAGCCCGTCGCTCCCGCGACCGGGCGCCACGAGACGGTGAGCCGCCTGTCGGCGGCGTCTGCGGTGACGTGGGCGGGCGCGGGGAGCGGCGTGAACCTCGAAGCAGGCGTTCCAGTGGGCGTCGTGGGTTCGGGGGGGCTGGGCGAGGTGGGCGCAAGCGTGGGCGTCAGCGCAGACGGGGCGCCGGGGACGGCTGCGGTGGGAAAGGCGATGAGGCCAAGCGCAACGGCCAGCAACCCGGACAACCAGGACGGAGCGCGCCCGTCCGAACGGGGGGACTCGACCCTCATCGATTTCCTCGTTACCTGGATGTCGCGGGCGGATTCTCTTGCGGAGGGCAGCGCTCCGCGCTTTCTCCATACTTTCCAAGGATCGGCCTCGCGCCGGGTGACCTGCCCCGCCGCGTGCCAGGTCGAGCCGGAGGTCAGCTCGCCCTTTTCAAGAAGAACGGCGTCCGTCCACCCCTCCCTGGCGAGGTGGTAGAGGAGGCTGGTTCCCATGATGCCGCCGCCGATCACGACGACGCGCGCGCTCCGGGTCATGCCGGATCCTCCGCTTGTGAAAGCAGTGTTTTCCCGGTGCAATCCTGGTCGTGCCGCCTTGGCATCGTCAACCGCGAAGAGGCAGGTGCATCGGGCAGCAGCGGCAAATGACCGTCTTCACGTTCTTGCAGCAATGCCGAGGGTTAATCGCCCCGCGGTTCGGCGATGTAGTCGGCGATGGCCCGGGCTTCCGATTCGGCGAGCCCGGACGGCTCCATCGTGGTCCCCGGGGCGAACTGCCGCGGAGCCGCCAGGAACCGCGCGAGGCTCTCCGGCGTCCATACGCCATCCAGCGAGCGTAGCGCGCTCGAGAAGGGCCAACCCTCGGCTTCCCCGATGCGCCTTCCAATGACGCCGACGAGGTGCGGGCCCATGCCGTGCCGCTCGGTGGCGAGGCTGTGGCAGGCGATGCAGTGGGTAGAGTACAACTGCGCACCGCCGATCGGCGTCGTGTCGCCGGGGCCTGCGCCATCCTCTGCTCCGGACGTTCCCCTTCCCCGCCGATCCGCATCCGGCGCCTGCGCCGCATCGTCGTCCAAGGGGCCGCAACCGACCGTATACACCAGTCGATACCGCCGTGACCGCTCGTTGCAGTACTCCGAAGAGCGGGACAGGAAGTGGACGCGGGTACTTTTCCGTGCGCCGTCGGCGAGCGTGGCTATGCGTCCATCCGGCATCCAGGTCAGGTCGCGGACGCGGTAGCCGACCTCGATGCGCTCGACATACCGAATGTTCGTCCCATTGCGTCGAGCTCGGAAGATCGAGAGGCCATGATCTCTTCCCCACAGCGAACCGATGAGCAGGTCGTCCTTCCAGAGAGGAAGCCACCGCTCGTCGTTCACGATCATGGCCGAGACGGCGATGGAGGGAACCCAGGCGAAGACGGGACGGGCAAAGCCGGCGTGCCTGCCCGCCGATTCATCAGGAACTGTGCGAAGCAGCTCCCTCCCATACTGGATGCCGTAACTCACGAAAGGCCAGCCGTAGTCGGCGCCGGGTTCGAGCAGATTCAACTCGTCGCCGCCATGCGGCCCGTGCTCGGTCTCCCATAGATTGCCGTCCGCATCCCGCACGAACCCCTGCGGATTGCGAAGGCCAACGGACAGGATCTCCACCTCTCCGGTCTCGATGGCGATGCGGACGAGCTTGCCCAGGTGCGAGTCGGGCTCCCGAGCAGATTCCTCCCTCCCATGATCCCCAATGACCACCAGCAGGTGATCCGGCCCATCGGCCAGGATTCTCCCGCCTGCCCGAAGAAGCTCCTGTTCGGTGACGGGCACGCAAGGTTCGGCGTCGAAAATCGTCCTCCACGACCGCGACACCGAAACGGACGCCCCTTGCCGCAGGACCGTCGCGGACGACAAGCGGAACCGGACACATTCTTCCGCTTCCGTGAAGTAATGATGGGTGACGAACAGCTCCCAGCGCTCTTCGGAACGTTGCTTCAGCAAGACGTCGGCGACGCGGAACCTGTGGGAGGGCAAGGCTGCAATGTCCGGATGCGACATCAGTCCTTCCAGGTTCATCGGAACCCGATCTTCGAGATGCGCTACGCTCCCGTCGGGACGCACGAGGGCGATCCTTCCCCACGGCGTCACAACGAGCAGGTCATTGCAAAGAGGCTCGATCGCGCCGCCGCCTGCTTTGTCCCACGAGATTTGAACCGATTTCGATTCCAGGCGATGCAGGTGCGCTTTGAGCGGGACGCCCTTTGTGAACGCATCCGCGACCGAGGGCGGAGCCGCTTCCTCCGCGACCGAGGGCGAAGCCGCTTCCTCGCACCCGGGAGGGAAGATCGGAATGGGAAGGGGGAAGGGTCTCGACGGCGGGGCTTCGCGGCTCACGACCCCTGGCACCGCCGTCGCGGTCCAGGACGAGCCGTCCTTGTCGTAGTCCACTTGAACCTGCACCCGCTTCCCGAGCGCCGCTTCCCCAACGAGGTAGGCGAAGCTCGGTGACGTGACGAAAGGCAGGAGCTCGCAATCCGATCCATCCGGATCGCATACGGACCAGATCCACCGGGATCTGCGGGTGAACGGCCGCTGCCCGGCCAGGTTGACCCGTATCCTGTCTCCCAACTCATACGGCCCGGCAGGTCCAACCTCGATCGCATCGGCGGGGGCGCGGCGAAGGGCAGGGGCGGTGACTGCAACGGAGGGCGACCATATGAATCGTCCGTCGTCGTTGACGGTGGCGACCCGGATCTCGTACTCCAGCCCGCTCATCGCAGCCCAAGGGTCCGTGATGGCGTAGGGCGGGGACGCCGTATCGTATTTCCTCCATGCGAAAGGTCTGCCCCTGTTCGTCGGCCTGGCCGCGACCTTGTAGCCCGTCGCTCCCGCGACCGGGCGCCACGAGACGGTGAGCCGCCTGTCGGCGGCGTCTGCGGTGACGTGGGCGGGCGCGGGGAGCGGCGCGAACCTCGAAGCAGGCGTTCCAGTGGGCGTCGTGGGTTCGGGGGGGGGGGGGGGGGGGGGGGGGCAAGTGTGGGCGTCAGCGCAGACGGGGCGTCGGGGGCGGCTTCGGTGGGAAAGGCGATGAGGCCAAGCGCAACGGCCAGCAGCCCGGACAACCAGGACGGAGCGCGCCCGTCCGAACGGGGGGACTCGACCCTCATCGATTTCCTCGTTACCTGGATGTCGCGGGCGGATTCTCTTGCGGAGGGCAGCGCTCCGCGCTTTCTCCATACTTTCCAAGGATCGCCTCGCGCCCGATGAACCCGCCCTTGTCCGGGCGGCAGAAGCGCATGATGCCGCCGCCGGTCACGACGACGCGCGCGCTCCGGGTCATGGCCGGTCCCTCGCCGGAAGAACAATGTCTTTCCGATGCAATCATGATCGTGGTGCCGTACCATCGTCAATCGTGAAAGAGGCATTGGTGGCACCCCGGAAGCTCGGAGAAAGGCAGGCCGCTCGCCTTGATCCACTTCATGCCCGCGCGTGTTCGCCGGTGTCGAGAGTCGGCAGCGCCCGGATGGCTTTGCCGGCTCTTTCCTCGGCCAGCCGCAGTTCGTGGAGCTTTTGCAGATTCAGCCAGAACTCCGGGCTGGAGCCGAAAAAGTGGGCCAAACGAAGGGCGGTGTCGCCGGTGATGCCGCGCTGCCCCTTGAGGATCCCGGTGATGCGGTTGGTGGGCACTTGAATCTGGCGTGCAAGCGCGGCGGCGCTCATGTCGAGTGTTTTCAACTCTTCAGCGAGATGTTCTCCCGGATGGATCGCTGGAATCGCCATGGTGGTTCTCCTCAGTGGTAGTCGACAATCTCCACGTTTTCGGGTCCTTGAGATTCAGGAGGCCACTCGAAGCAAATCCGCCATTGGTCGTTGATGCGGATACTGAGCTGGCCTCTGCGGTCCCCTTTCAGGGTTTCCAGCCGGTTGCCGGGCAACGCGGCGAGATCCCCGAGCGAGGAAGCCGCTTCGAGACGATCGATCTTCAGTCGGGCGGCGCGCTCGATTCCGGAGAACGCCTTGACACGCTTCCCGGCAGCGAAATCCCTGGTCCGCTTGCCACGGTAATTGAGAATCATTGCCGATCTTGCTTGGAGTTATGCGTTACGTCAACCATATCACAGACATCCCTCCTCGATGCTCATACGCAGCCTCGCCGCGACGCAGACATCGCCGCCGGTCCCGTGCGAAGTCGGTCGCGCGCATGATCGTGCTGTCGTACCATCGTCAATCGTGAAAGAGGCATTGCCGATCCGCGCCCTGGCGCCCCACTATTACCTCGACGGGGACCACCACGCCCTGGAGATGGATCGGGTCTTCGCCCGGACTTGGCAATACGCCTGCCACGAGTCCGAGGTCGCGGAGAGGAACACCTACAGGACCTTCCGGATCGGGGACCAGAGCCTTTTCGTCATCCGGGACGGCGAAGGCCGGCTCCGGGCCTTCTACAACGTCTGCAAGCATCGCGCGCACGAGCTGCTGCGCGGCGCGGGCAGGGTCCGCCTCGTCACCTGCCCCTACCACGCCTGGTCCTACGATCCCGGGGGCCGGCTCGTGAGGGCGCCGAATTCCGACAAGACGCCCGGCTTCGACGCCTCGAAGATCCGTCTCACGGAAGTCGGGCTGGAAAGTTTTTGTGGCTTCCTCTTCGTCAACCTCGATCCCGGGGCGGCCCCCATGGCCGAGTGGTATCCCGGTGCGGAGGAGGAGCTGCGGGCCTTCGTCCCCGGTATCGACGGGCTGCGCCCGCTGCTCGCCCGCTCCGTGGAGGAGGACTGCAACTGGAAGGTGTCGGTCGAGAACTACTCGGAGTGCTACCACTGCCGGATCGCCCACCCGACCTTCACGAAGGGAGTGGTCGATCCGGACGACTACAACGTCATGGCCCAGGGACGTTGCCTCAGACACAGCGCCCGATGCGTCTCGCCGGAGCACCTGTCCTATGCGATCGACACGGCCCCCGGTACGGGGGACGCAGCCTCCGGTACGGGGGACACGGCCTCCGGTACGGAGGACGCAGCCGCCGGCATGGGCGGCGATGCGTGCGCCGCCGAATACCGGTCCTGGTTCCTGTGGCCGGCGTTCTCCTTCCAGGTCTATCCCGGCGGCGTCCTCAACACCTATCTCTGGCGGCCGGAGGGGGTGGAGAAGGTCACCGTCCACCGCGGCTGGTACACGGCCGAAGGCGTGCGCGAGGAGGTCGTCGAGCGGCTCGCGCAGCAGGATCTGGACACCACGGTGGCCGAGGACGTCCGGCTGGTGAGCTCGGTGCAGAGGGGGTTGAAGTCGAAAGGCTATGCGCCCGGCCCCCTGGTGCTGGATCCCGGCTTCGGCGTCAACAGCGAGCACTCGATCCGGGTCCTGAACGAATGGCTGCTGCATGCCCTGGATACGTGATCGCCCCTGCCTTCGATCCCCCTGCCTACGATCGTGGCGCCTGACAGGCAGCCGGCAGGGCCGGAGGTGGCGGTCGCCGGCCAATCCCCCGTGGATGCGATCCGCGCACGGCGCCTGCCGGTCGCCGGCCGGACCGCTGGTGCGGGTGTCGGCCCCGGAGCGGATCGGGTGGCGCGCGTCTTCATCGAGGTGGCCCACCGGGGGACCCTCGCCGGACCGGCATCGCGGCAGGGTTTCCGTTATTCTTGCGGACCACCGATGGACGGCTCCGGTGCGGGAACCGGTGACATCGAAGTGAAACCAGTCGATGACAGGGCCACCGCCGTGCAACGGGGCGAGCCGAAGGCCGGCGTGACCTGGCCGGACGAGATCTACCGGGTGCTTCGCGACTTCGACGTGACCCAGTTCGCCTATGTCCCCGACGCGGGCCACAAGGTGCTCATCGATCGCTCCCTCGCCGACCCGGACGTCCACTCCGTCGCCCTCACCACCGAGGAGGAAGGGGTCGGCCTGCTTGCGGGCGCGCACCTGGGCGGCGGGCGCGGGGTGTTGCTCATGCAGTCGAGCGGTGTGGGCAACTGCATCAACTTCCTCTCCCTGGTGCGAGGCGGGCAGTTTCCGTTCCTGATGCTCGTCAGCATGCGCGGCGACTTCGGAGAGGGGAATCCCTGGCAGATGCCGATGGGACGGGCCGTCGAGCCGGTGCTCGAAGCGATGGGCGTCATGTGTCTGCGGGTCGATGATGCGCGCGATGCCGCCGCCACGGTCCGCGCCGCCGCCACCATGGTGTTCCAGGCAGGGCAGGCGGTCGCCGTCCTGCTGACCCAGAAGCTCATCGGCGCCAAGCCGTTCTGAACGATTCCACGATCGTCACGCTCCGCCCCTCCTTTCTTCCGGATCCCGCCGCCCGGTCCACTGCGAACATGAGCTACGCATATCGCATGCCTCGGCCCTTGCCGGACGGTGAAGGACCGGAGCCCGGTATCCGGTGAACGGGAGCCGCCCAGGGACGTGGATCGTCGGCGACGTGAATCATTCCCGCTCTGCGCGGTGACGGCGCGGGTCCCCGCCAGCCGTTCCCCCGAACGCGGAGATTCAGCCAGTGCAAGGACCTCCTGAACCATGATCCGCCCCCCGTCCGCCTCCGAACTCCTCCTCGACCGCAATGAAGCCGTGCCGCAGCTCGTAGGGCGCCACGAGGATTTTCTCGTCGTGGCCGGCCTCGCGGGCACCGCCCGCGACCTCACCTTTCTGAGCCGGGACGCGCCGCACGTATTCGCGCTCGCCGGTGCGATGGGCTCCGCCACCGCGATGGGGCTGGGACTCGCCCTCGCCCGGCCGGAGCGGCGGGTGCTGGTGGTGACCGGAGACGGCGAGCTCCTCATGAACGTGGGAACGCTCGCCACCGTGGCGGTGGTGAACCCGCCCAACCTCGCCATCGTCTGTGTGGACAACGGCCACTACGGCGAGACGGGCTACCAGAAGAGCCACACCAGCCTTGGCGTGGACCTGGAGCAGATGGCGCTCGGAGCGGGGATCCGGACGACCCGCCGGATCGTCCGATCCGAAGAGATTCCGGAGGCGTCGCGGCTCATCCGCGAAGGCAACGGCACTTCATTCGTGCTGATGCGGGTCGAGCCCACCGAATCGCCTCCGCACAAGCGCGATCTCGACCCCGCCACGGAACGCCTTCGGTTCCGGGCTGCGCTGCCGGGCTGATCGCCCCCGCCCTCATGGCCGGTCACACCGCGCGGCGTGCTCTCCAGGCTCGAACCCCGCAAGCGCGGTCGCTACGGCAGCGGTGAACCTCCGGCCCGTGGCCGGGCAACCGCCCATGGCGGAACTGCCATGCCCGATGCGTGACGCTTGATGCATCGCGCAGAGCGGGTACAGTGACGACACCTCTGCGTACGGAGCGCCCCATGATCTTCCGGATGACCGAACGCGCCCGCGATCTGCACGCGCGCGTGAGCCGCTTCATGGACGAGCACGTCTTCCCCAACGAGGCGCTCGCGGCACGCCAGATCGCCGAGGGCGACCGCTGGCAGCCGCCGCCGATCATCGAGTCGCTGAAGGCGAAGGCGAAGGCGCAAGGGCTGTGGAACCTCTTCCTGCCCCACGGCGACTACGGCGCGGGGCTCACCAACCTGGAGTACGCGCCGCTGTGCGAGCTGATGGGGCGCTCGGGGATCGGGGCCGAGCCGTTCAACTGCTCGGCCCCCGACACCGGCAACATGGAGACGCTGGTGCGCTACGCGAGCGAGGAGATCAGGCAGGAGTGGCTCGTACCGCTGCTGGAGGGCGAGATCCGCTCCGCGTTCTGCATGACCGAACCGGACGTGGCCTCGTCCGATGCCACCAACATCCGATCGCGCATCGTACGCGACGGGGACCACTACGTGCTGAACGGGCGCAAGTGGTGGACCTCCGGGGCCGGCGACCCGCGCTGCAAGGTCTTCATCTTCATGGGCAAGACCGACCCGCACGCCCCCCGGCACCGGCAGCAGTCGATGATCGTGGTGCCCCGCGACACCCCCGGAGTGGCGATCGAGCGCACGCTCTCCGTCTACGGCTACGACCACGCCCCGCACGGCCACGCCGAGGTCGCGTTCGAGAACGTCCGGGTGCCCGCCGGGAACCTGTTGCTCGGCGAGGGCCGCGGTTTCGAGATCGCGCAGGGCCGCCTGGGGCCCGGGCGCATCCATCACTGCATGCGGTCCATCGGCGCGGCCGAGCGCGCCCTTGGGTTGATGTGCGAACGGGTGCTCGGGCGCGAAGCCTTCGGCCGGCGGCTCTCGGAGATGGGGTCGATCCGCCAGGACGTCGCGCGGTCGCGCATCGAGATCGACCAGGCCCGGCTCATGGTGCTGAACGCCGCCCACATGATGGATACGGTGGGGAACAAGGCGGCGCGCAAGGAGATCTCGATGATCAAGGTCATCGCGCCGTCGATGGCACTGCGGGTGATCGACCGCGCGGTGCAGGCGCACGGAGCGATGGGCGTCTCGGACGATACCGTCCTCGCGGCCCTGTGGGCGCACGAACGCACCCTGCGCCTTGCGGACGGCCCGGACGAGGTGCACCTCGAGTCCGTTGCACGTCTGGAGCTCAAGCCGTATTCGAACACCTGAACGCGCGGCGGCGGCGAGCCGGATGCGGTCGGCCGGCGAAGGCTCGACCGAAAGCGACGGAGGATCCGGCCCGCGCACGATCCCGCGATACACTGTACGAACCGTTCCATTTCGGGAGTCGCAAACCATGTCGGAGCCGTCCGTGCTTCGGGTCGGTATCGTCGGCGCCGGGGCCAACACCAGGAAGTTCCACATCCCGGGCCTGCAAGCGCAGCCAGGGGTCGAGGTCGTCGCGGTCGCCAACCGGTCGCGTGGATCGGGACAGCGTGCCGCAGGCGAATTCGGGATCCCGCGGGTCGCCGATCACTGGCGCGAGATCGTCGAGGACGACGGCATCGACGCGGTGTGCATCGGCACGTGGCCATACCTGCACGCACCGGTCACCATCGCCGCCCTGGAGGCGGGCAAGCACGTGCTCTGCGAGGCGCGGATGGCGATGAACGCATCGCAAGGGCACGCGATGCTGGAGGCGGCGCGGGCGAACCCGCACCTCACCGCGCAGATCGTGCCCGCCCCGCACACCCTCGCGCTCGACCGGACCATCGTCGAGATGATCGGCGAGGGCTACATCGGCGACCTCGTGGCGGTCGACGCCCACGTCACCATCGGCAGCGATTTCCCGGCCTGGGACTCCCCTCCGCACTGGCGCCACGACCGCGATCTGTCCGGCAACAACGTCATGATGATGGGGATCTGGTACGAGGCGATGATGCGCTGGGTGGGTCCCGCATCCACGGTGACCGCGCTCGCTCAGCGCGTGGTCCGGTACCGCGCCGATGCGCAGGGGCGGCGTGTGGCGATGGAGATCCCGGACCACGTAGACGTGCTCTGCCGCATGGCCCAGGGCGGGCAGATGCGGTGCTCGGTCTCCACCGTCATCGGCCACGCGCCGCCGACGTCGGTCGCGATCCACGGTTCCGAGGGCACGTTGAAGGTCACCGAAGGCGGTACCGATGGATCCTCGTTCGAGCTCCGGGGCGGCCGGCGCCGCAGCAAACGGCTGCGAAAGATCGACGTCGCGCCGGAGAAGGCCGGCGGGTGGCGGGTCGAGGAGGAGTTCGTCAACGCGGTGCGCGGCCTGGAGCCGGTGACCCACACCGACTTCGCCACCGCGGTGAAGTACATGGAGTGGACCGACGCGGTCAGTCTCTCTGCGCGCACCGGGGAGACGGTGCGGCTGCCGCTGTTCGACTGAACGGAAACCGGCCGCTTATGCAGCGCGTTCCATCACGGAGCCGGCCGTCCCGGCGGCCCCTTCGATCGATTCCGGACCGCGGGCGAGCATCCTGATGAATCGGTACTGGAACTCGATGTAGCCGCTCGCCGGCGGGGCGTATCCGAGCCGGCGCTCCAGCTCCTCATGCAGCTCGGGCAGGCGGTGGAAGGGCACCGCCGGAAAGGTGTGGTGGGCGGTGTGGTACTGCATGTTCCAGCCCATCCACCGCAGGATCGGCCAGGTGGCGATGGTGCGGGTGTTGTGCACGGTGTCCGGCTCATGCGTGAGGCCGGTATGCTCGGAGAGGTTCTGCACCTGGTGCAGAACCTTGGTCGCGAGCATCGGCGCCAGCCACAGGGTCACCGCCGCCCATGACTCGAACGCCACCGACACCGCGGCAACGGCCGCGTATCCCGCGATATGCCAGCGCGCCTCGAGGACGATGTGGCGGCGTTGCGCCCCGGTGAAGTAGTCGCCCGACGTCCTGCCCCTCGCGTTGCGCCACAGCCGCGCCAGCAGGTTCGGCCAGTAGGTCACCCCGAACAGGTAGAGGAGATAGCTCGACAGCGTGTAGGGCTGCCGGTTCATGAGCTCCGGGTCGCGCTCCCAGTCCTGGGTGTGGCGATGGTGTTCGAAATGGAACCAGCGCTCGTAGCTCCGCGGGTAGAGGAGCACGAATGCGGTGATCCGGTTGACGACGTCGTTCACCCGGCGGGTCCTGAACGCGGTGTAGTGGTTGCACTCGTGCTGGGCGGCGAACAGGTAGTTCAGGAGCATCCCGTGGAGGACGAACCAGGGCGCCGCCCACCACGAGCCCCAGGCGAGCCATAGCCCCGTACCCGTCACCGCGATGGCGCCGAAGTGGCTGAGGGTCTGCACCGCACCCTTCCAGTCGGAGCGGCGGGTCAGCTCGCGCAGCCTCTCCGGCGGGATCAGGTTCCTGCGTCCGATGAAGTCGTCCATCGGCACAATGTACGGCGTCAGGCGGTATCGATAAAGAGTCCCGGGGGCGCGGCAGGCCGGCGAGACCGGGACCGCCGGCCGTGCGGGGATCAATCCGGTGCGGGAGCCCTGCTTCGGTGGGCATCGTCCTGCTTCGACCCTGGCCGAGGTGTCGGCGCTGGTCGATCCGCGGATGAAGGTCGGGATCGAGGCGGTGGCGATGATCGATCGACCATGACACACACGCGCATCGGCGGCTCGCCTGCATCGGCTTGACGGCCTGCCGTTCCCGAGCCTTTACTGTGCACATGCGCTACGAAGACATCCTGGCCACCGTCGGCCGCACCCCAGTGGTCCGGCTCAACAAGGTCGGCGATACGCTGGCGGGCGGGCTCTGGGCGAAGCTCGAGAGCTTCAATCCGGGCGGTTCGGTCAAGGATCGCCCGGCGCTCGAGATGATCGAGGACGCGGAGCGGCGCGGCGTTCTCACCCCGGACATGACCATCGTCGAGCCGACCTCGGGCAATACCGGAATCGGCCTCGCGATGGTCGCGGCGGTGAAGGGCTACCGGGCGGTGTTCGTGATGGCCGAGGACATGAGCGAGGAGCGCAAGCGCATCCTCGCAGCCTACGGCGCCGAGATCGTCCTCACCCCCGCCGACCGGGGCACGGTCGGCGCGATCGAAGAGGCGCGGCGGCTCGAGAAGGAGGAGGGCTGGTTCTTCGTCGGCCAGCACTACAACCCCGCGAACCCGGCGTCACACCGGCGCACCGCCGACGAGATCTTCGACGACTTCGGCGCCGATCTGGACGTGCTGGTCTGCACCACCGGCACCGGCGGGACGATCTCCGGCCTGTCCGTTCATCTCCGCGATCGCGTCCCCGGACTTCGCATCGTCGCCACCGAGCCGGCCGACTCACCGATCCTCTCCAAGGGGATCGCCTGCAAGCACAAGATCATGGGAACCGCGCCGGGCTTCATCCCCGACACCCTCGACACCGGGAGCTACGACGAGATCGTGCCGATCACCACCGAGGCCGCCTACCGCGCGGCCCGCTTTCTCGCCGAGAAGGAAGGCATCTTCGCCGGCATCTCCTGCGGGGCGGCGGTGGCCGGGATGCTCGCGGTCGCCCGGCGCGAGGAGTCGCGGGATAAGACCCTGCTCGCGATTCTGCCCGATACCGGCGAGCGTTACTTGAGCACCGATCTCTGGAGCTGAACGACGAGGCGGTCTCCGAGGACGACCGGGACGTCAGATCGGCTTCGCGACCGGGATGCCGAGGCCGAACCGGCCGAGGGAGGCCACGGCCGGGGGCGGCCGGGACGTCAGATCGGCTTCGCGACCGGCGTCCAGCGTTGCTCGCGGCGCTGGATCCGCCCGTCACGGTCCTCCGCATCGTAGAAGGTCGGCGTGGCGGCCGGAAGGCCATCGACGGGGGTCTTCAACGCATTGAGGTTGAGGGTCGCAAAGCGGCCTCCCGGACCATCCGCGTAAGCGCCGACGTACACGCCGCAGTGTTTGCATACGAGGAATTCGGCGGTTTGCAGCCCGAACCGGTAGCGGTGCAGCGCGTCCCGGTCGGGCGCCGAGAACTCCACCGACCCGGCCGGATCGCTGGTGCAGCGGGTCGCATGACGGCGGCAGAACGAGCACTGGCAGGATCTCACCGGCCACTGCGATGGAGCGATGGAGGTGCGGTATGTCCAGCCGATCGCCCCGCAGTGGCAACTTCCTTCGTAGGATTGGTTCATGTTCGTCGGCCTGGTGACGGCCGGTGCGCCCGGCGCCGAAATCCGGCGGGCCGACCGCGAGGGAGCCGGCTGCCGCGAGGATGCGCGCAAGGCGCGTGCCGTCGCGATGGACCCCTTCAGAAGGTCGGGTGCATCGCCAGCGCGATCGACGACTGGATGTCCCAGACCGCCTTCGATACCGCTTGGCCGATCAGGTCGAGCTTGCGCACCTCGTCGATCCGTTGGGTCGCGCGTTCCAGCTCCCGGGCCGACAGCAGCTCTCTCAGGATGCCGCAGGAGTCGGCGAGGCAGATGAGCACGATGTCACGGGGGTCCGGGATTTCGTTGCCGAACAGCACCTCCATGATCCGCAGCTTCACCTCCCTCTCGGCTTCACCGTCGACGACCGGGTAGCGCCGCGACTGGAACACCCACAGGAACCGGTCCTCCTCGCGCCGCAGGATGCCGCGCTCCACGAGACGGGTGAGCGCGCGTTCGCGGATGTCGTCGGCACGGTCGGCGACGTAGTCGACCCAGCGACGGGCGTCGTACGTCTCCGTTGCCTGCGCGATCAGGGCAAGCGTCGGGTCCAGCAGGTCATCTCCAAGAGGAGTCGGATCAATCAGCACGAGCCTCTTGAGATCGGTGTCGATCCGGTTCGCCAGCGCCAGATCCATCAACACCGCCCCGGCGAATGCGCACTGCATCGACCATCCGGGCACGCGCACGAACTCCCCGTCCTCGTCATCGAGCATCAGGAGAGTGATCTCTTCGGCGAAACGAAGTTTCATTGTTGCGGCCTCCATCGACTCGCGAACCGGGTATGCGCCCCCTCCTGCACGCCTTCCCTCTCGCCGGCGTCGTTACCCGCGATTCTACCCATATCCGATCCCCGCCTTCCAATCGGCGAAAGGCGGCGCACGGCTCCGGACCGGGCGCCGCCCGCGGACGGACGAAAACCGCTGGCGTTCCGGCCACGGATGAGGAGAATCGTGGACACCGGACCATCGGCGTGCGGCGACCGGACGGCTTCGGCGCCGGAGGACACCGGATCCGGTGCGATGCGGCTGTCCCCGCGCGCGGGAGCGTCCCGGCAGAAGGAGGCACGGAAGCCATTGCCAATCCCCGGTCGCCTCCACGTGGGAGCGCCGCCCCGGACGACCGGGGCCGGGGGCGGCGGGGTTCGAAAAGGGCTGAGCTTGGAGGATCCGGAGATGACCGATGCACGTCGCACGGCGGACGAACCGCAATCCGCACCCACCGCGCCGGGAAGAGCATGGGCATGGCATCCGCCCCTGCCCCTCGCGGGCGTTCCCGTCTTCGTCTGGCCCCCACGGCCCCTGGCCGCGCTGAAGTACCTCCTCTCCCTGGCGTTCCTGGGATCGGTACTCGTCCCCTTCGGGGTGCTCTCCACCCTTTCATGGATCTACCTGCAACCCGCGCTGGAGCGTTGTGCCGAATTCCGGGCGGACTGGATACTTCAGATATACGCCCGCAACCTGGGGCTCATGCTGCTGGTGGCGGGCGGCCTGCACCTCTACTTCTACACCTTCGGGCGCCAGGGCGCCGAGCGGAAGTTCGACCCGCGCGGCATGGGCACGAACGACCGCAAGTTCTTCGCGCGCAGCCAGGTGTGGGACAACATGCTCTGGACCTGCGCCAGCGGCGTGACGATCTGGACGGCATACGAGGCAGGCTTCATGTGGGCATATGCCAACGACCTGCTGCCCTTCTACCACCGCCGGTGAATACCGGAATCGCCGACCGATGACCCTGGACACCGTACTCCGAAGGGCACGAATCGCCGGCGCCGGGGCGGACGCGCCGCCGGTGGACATCGGGATCGCCGGCGGCCGGATCGTCGCCGTGGAGCCGGAGATCAAGGCCGAAGCCGAGGCTTTCGAACTCGAAGGCCGCCTCGTCTCCGCCGGCCTCGTCGAGACCCACATCCACCTCGACAAGTCCCGCATCGTGGACCGGTGCGCCCCGGCCGCCGGCCGCGCCCGCGACCACATGCAGCGTGTGGCCGCGGTCAAGCCCGGGTTCACGGTGGAGGACGTCTACGCGCGGGCCGCCGAGACCCTGGAGCAGTGCATCCTCAACGGCACGATGCACGTGCGTACCCACGTGGAGGTCGATCCCAACGTCGGCCTGCGCGGCTTCGAGGCCCTGCAGCAGCTTGCGATCGACTACCGATGGGCCGTCGATCTGGAGATCTGCGTCTTCGCCCAGGAAGGCTGGACCCACGTGCCGGAGGCGGACCGGAACGTGGTGGCGGCGCTGGAGCGGGGCGCCGCGGTGGTCGGCGGGGCGCCCGGCTACGATCCGGACCACGCCGGACAGATCCGGCGCATCTTCGAGCTCGCGCGCGAGTACGACCGCGACGTGGACGTCCATCTCGACGTCGGCCCCTCCGCCGAGGAGATGGACGTCGAGCTGGTCTGTGACCTGACCGAGCGTTACGGGTACGGGGGGCGGGTCGCGGTCGGGCACGGCACCAAGTACTCGTTGCTGCCTCCCGATCGGCTGCGCGCCCTGGGCGAGAGGCTGGCGTCGGCCGGGGTCGCGGTGACCGTGCTGCCCGCCACCGATCTCTTCGTCACCGGCCGCCACCAGGACCATGCGGTAGCGCGGGGCGTCGCCGATGCCCATGCCCTGATCGCCTGCGGCGCGAACTGCTCGCTCTCCACCAACAACGTGCTGAACCCCTTCACGCCTTTCGGCGACTGCTCCCTCATCCGCATCGCGAACCTGTACGCCAACGTCGTGCAGCGCGGGAACGAGGACGAGCTGGCGGAGTGCTTCGAAATGCTCACCAACCGCTCGGCCGGACTGCTGCGGCGTGACGACTACGGCATCGCCCCGGGCAGGCCGGCGGATCTGGTGGTGTGGGACGCCTACTCCCCCGCCGAGGCGGTGGCCAGGATCGCGGCGCCGCTCTACGGCTTCAAGCGCGGCCGGCGCACCTTCAGCCGGACGCTCCCGGAGCTGCACCGGCCCTGAAGCCGGCCGCCGCACATCCCAACTCAAGTTTCGGGATTCAAAATACCTTGAATCAGGCGATGGATTCCCGCTTTCGCGGGAATGACGTCATTTCAGCGAGACACGTTACTTTTACGCTGGCCGTGGCCGTCTGGCCGTCATTCCCGCGAAAGCGGGAATCCATTTCGGTCAGCGAATCCCGAAACTCGAGATCCCAAGCGGCGGCATCGCCGTCATTGTCCGATTCCGGACCATCGCGGGCACGTCGCGCTCTACTCCAACGGCAGGCCCGCGTACTGCTCGCACAGGACCCGCCGGGCGTTTTCGGACGATGCGACGTATTCGAGCTCCGCCTCCTGCATGCGGCGGTCGAACGCCGTCTGGTCGGGGAAGCGGTGCAGCAGCATCGTCAGCCACCAGGAGAACCGGGCCGCGCCCCACACCCTCCTGAGCGCCGTATCGGAGTATTCGTCGAGACGGCGGATCGAGCCGGTGCGGTAGAACTCGACCAGGGCGCGCGAGAGGTAGTGGACGTCGGAAATCGCGAGGTTGAGCCCCTTGGCCCCGGTCGGCGGGACGATGTGTGCGGCGTCCCCGGCGAGGAACAGGCGTCCGTGGCGCATCGGCTCCGCGACGAAGCTCCTGAGCGGCGCGATGGACTTCTCGATGGAGGGGCCGGTGACGATCCTCTCCGCGACCTCCCCGGGGAAGCGTGCCTCGATCTCTTCCCAGAAGCGCTCGTCCGGCCAGCTTTCGAGGCTGTCGTCGAGGCTGCACTGGACGTAGTAGCGGCTGAGCGTTGGGCTGCGCTGCGAGGCGAGGGCGAAGCCGCGGTCGTGGGCCGCGTAGACGATGTCGTCGAGCGGCGGCGTCCTGGACAGGATGCCGAGCCAGCCGAAGGGATAGACCTTCTCGCAGGTGCGCAGCACCGCGGGCGGGATGGCCTGGCGGCTGACCCCGTGGAAGCCGTCGCAGCCGGCGATATAGTCGCAGTCGACGCGATGCTCCCGATCGTCCTTGCGCCAGGTCAGCCAGGGCGTATCGGTGTCCACCCCGTGGAGCGCGACCTCCTCCGCCTCGTCGATGACGACGCCATCCATGGCGTCGCGCGCCGCGTACAGGTCTTCCGTGATCTGCGTCTGGCCGTACGCCACCATGGGACGGCCGGCGTACCTGCGGGTGTCGATGAAGAGCTGCCGCCGGCCCGCCCAGGCGATCCTGCTGCCGTCGTGGATCCGTCCTTCCCGGTCCAGCCGCTCGCCCACCCCGGCGTTCCTCAGCACCTCGACCGAGCCCCACTCCAGGACCCCGGCGCGGATCCGGCCGAGCACGTAGTCCCGGCTCCGGCGTTCGAGGACGACGTTCTCGACGCCGTTCCGGTGGAGGATCTGCGAGAGCAGCAGGCCCGCCGGGCCACCGCCGATGATGCCTACCTGGGTTCGCACCGGGAACGCTCCGCCGGTGTATGGGCCAGTGATCCACGACCGCGACCGAGCCCGCATCCCCGGAGCCCGCCGATCGTTCTTTCCTGGGATCGAAAAATGGCCTTATCCTCCGGAACCTTGTTCTACGGGGGTTCTTTCCCCGGGCATGACGCCCCGCCGGTGCGGCCCGGGCCGCGTGCACGGCCATTGGCGGGGGTATCGGGACGCGGGAAGCACACCACGCCCTCGGGCTCGAAATCAACACGCGCAATCCCATTCCGTGCCGGGACGGCGCGCGTGCGTGCATCGTCGAAAACCGCGAGGACGCCGCGCCCGGATGACGAGCCCCGGATGGCGAGCCCGGATGATGAGCGTTGCGGCCGGGACTCGCATCGAACGTCGGCCCTGGACGCGGGTGAAGCTCGACAATGTGGATACGAGGGGAGACATGGACATGAGCGGCAATCGAACGGTCGTGGTGACCGGGGGCGGCAGCGGAATCGGCCGGGCGGCCGCCAAGCGGTTCGGCGAGGACGGAGACTTCATCGTCGTCGCGGACGTCAACGGGGAGAGCGCGAAGGCGGTCGCGGCGGAGATCGTCGCTGCGGGCGGCAATGCAACGCCCGTTACGGTCGACGTCGCTCGGGATTCGAGTGTCGGCGCCCTTGCGGGCACGGTCGAAGACGACCATGGCGGGGCGGACGTGCTGGTGACCTCGGCCGGAGTCCTCCAGAACGCCTCGTCCATCCGCAACATGGAGATGGACGAGCATGACCGGATCTGGGCCGTCAACTACCGCGGCGTCTACCTGTGTTGCCGGGACTTCGGCCGGCGTATGGCCGAAAGGGGGCGTGGATGCATCGTCAACATCTCGTCCACCTCGGCCTTCGCCGCGTTCCCGCTCCACGCCTATGCCCCCGCGAAGGCCGCGATCAGCCATCTGACCAGGGTGCTCGCCTCGGATCTCGGACCCCGCGGCGTCCGGGTCAACGCGGTCGTGCCGGGCTACGTGCTCTCCGAGCAGATGCAGGCCCGCATCGACGCCGGCTATCGGGACAAGGGCGCGATGGAGCGGCAAAGCGCGCTCGGGCGCATGATCCTACCGGGCGAGGTGGCCGACGGGATCCATTTCCTGTGCTCCGACGCCGCCCGCGCGATCACGGGGATCTCGATGCCCATCGACGCCGGCTGGCTGTCCCGGGTCACCTACGTTCAGCACTCGGGCTGGCCCCCGGAAGACCGGGATCCGGACGCCGCCTGATCCTCCCGCGGCGGTTCCCGGCCCTGCGCCCCGTTCGGCTCCGCCGGGTCGGGGGTGGCGGCGTCGGCTCAGCGCCGGTCGGCCGCTTCCTTGCGGATCTCCTTCGCCTTCGCTTCGGGCAGGACCCAGATCGCGCCGGCCATCATCGGCCCCAGGGCGAGGGTGACCCAGCGCGCGATCCCGGTGCTCGTATCGAAGTAGAACACCGCGGTGCACAGCGCGATGGCGAGCACGGAGACGAGGGCCTTGTAGTGGTTGGGCATCGCCGGCTTCCTCCGGAGTTTCAGATGGATGCGAAGGCTTCGACCGCGGCTGCCACGTCGTCGCTCGTCATCTCCCAGGTGTTGTCGAAGTTCGCGACGACCTCGCGCATGAACGGTTCGACCAGGGACAGGGCGCGGTCCGCATCGCCGAGGTGGTCGGCAAGGATGGCGAGGGCGAGCTGGCGCGACTCGGCGCCTTCGTAGGTCCATTCGAAGCCGTTCCCGCTGTACCGGCGCAGGTCGAGCCGCTGGTCGAGCGGGTGGTCGTCGACGGTGACGACGATCCCGTCGATGGTCCGGTCCCCGGCGTATGTCTTCATGGCGTCGCTCCGAGGCGGGGCCCTGCCCGTCGCCGCTTCCCCGACCGGCGCCCGCTACGCTTGTATCCCGATCGACATGCAACTAATGTAGCACTCCGCAAGAGGTTCGATGATCGCATTGTGAGGCACGGAGGGCACGACTATGGAACTCGCGAACTCGGCGATGAACGAGCGCCAGCGGACCTACCGCCAAGTCTACCGGGACCGCATCGCGGCTTGGTACAACGGCTATCTGCACGTCGCGATCATCTACGCCATCGGCTTCTGCGCCTTGTTCGTCTACCTCTCGCATCTCGACAACGTGCAGTGGTGGGAGTGGCTCACCATCCCCGTGGTGTTCGTCGCGAGCAACGTCTTCGAGTGGTGGATCCATGCCCAGGTGATGCACCGCCCGCGCAAGTGGAAGGGCGCCCGCGCCATCTACACCCGCCACATGCTCATGCACCACCAGTTCTTCACCAACGAGGAGATGCGCTTCGCCGACCACCTCGACTGGCGGGTGACGGTGTTCCCGCCGTATGCACTGGTGGTGTTCATCCTGATCTCGACCCCGCCGGCGTTCATCGCGGGCTGGCTCGTCTCCGCGAACGCCGGCTGGCTCCTCATCGCCACCACCACCAGCATCTACCTGATCTACGAGTTCATGCACTTCTGCTGCCACATCGACGAGAACCGCTTCGTGCGCTACTGCCCGCTGGTGAACACGCTCCGGCGCCACCACACCGCGCACCACGACCAGTCCATCATGATGGAGCGCAACATGAACCTCACGTTCCCCATCGCGGACTGGCTGTTCGGGACCTCCGACCTCGATCGCGGCCTGCTCGGGCACCTCTTCAACGGCTACTCGACGAAGTACGTGAAGACCGACATGCGCAAGAGCGCCAGGACCCCGAGGGTGAAGGCGAAGGCGCGCACGCCCGTCGATGCGATGGCGGGAAGTCCTGCCTGAGACCGGCGCGCGCCCGGGCGCCGGTACGCGCCCGGACGACGACCTGCATGGGATGCACCACGGCGGCGCCGGACACCGGCGCCGCCGTGGTGCGTTTTGGACACGGTGGAGAACGTCGCCCATGAACATCATCGACGCCGCGCGGATGCGGGCGGTCACCAGCTACCCCGATCTCGTCGAATGGCTGCGTGAGAGCCATCTCGACGCCATCGACGCGATGGACGACCTGCTCATGACCCAGCCGGCGGCGACGGGCGGCGCCGACACCCTGCTCATCCGCGCCGCATGGCAGCGCGGCAAACAGATCGGGATCAAGCTCGTCACCGTATTTCCCGCCAACGCCGGCGGGGCGCTGCCGTCCATCCAGGCCGTCTACATGCTCTTCGACGGCGGGAACGGCCAGCCGCTCGCGAGCCTCGACGGCACCGAGCTCACGTACTGGAAGACGGCGGCGGATTCCGCGCTCGGCGCGCACTTCCTCGCCCGCGAGGATGCGAAGGAGCTCTGCATGATCGGTGCGGGCGCGCAGGCCCCGCACCTCATCCGCGCACACTGCTCGGTGCGTCCGTCCATCGAGCGGGTGACCCTCTGGAACCGCACCCATGCGAAGGCCGAGGCGCTGGCCGCCGCCGCGCCGGTGGACGGGGTGACGTTCCAGGCCACCACCGACCTCGAGGCGGCGTGCCGCGGCGCCGACGTCATCACCGCCGCCACCGCGGCGGAAGCGCCGCTCGTGCTCGGCAAGTGGCTGCGGCCCGGCCAGCACCTGGATCTGGTCGGCGGATACAAGCCCGAGATGCGCGAGGCGGACACCGAGGCGTTCGAGCGCGCGCGGGTCTTCGTCGATGCGAGGGAAACGACGGTCGGGATCTGCGGCGACCTCCTCGAGCCGGAGAAGGAAGGGCGGTTCAGCCCCGACCGGATCGAGGGCGACCTGTTCGACCTGTGCCGCGGCGGCCTGCCGGCCCCTCGCGCGGACGGCGACCTCACCTTGTTCAAGAACGGCGGCGGCGGCCACCTCGACCTGATGACCGCGAGCTACTACGTGGAGCGGGTGGGAAAGTAAGGGCCGCCCGGGATTCGTCAGCTTCGGTCCAGGAGCCGGGCGCGTCGAAGCGCGATCTCGGCTATCTCCTGCTTCATGACTCGATCGGGAAAGAAGTACGCCATCCAGTTGACGAATGCGACCCATAGATCGTTGGTGGAGAACTCGTCTCCGGCGATCGTCTCGAGATAGGAGTGTGCGTCGGCACGGGTGAGCGTCATGTCTTCGGTTGCGTCCAGGAGAACCTTGGCGGTCGGTATGGCAGCAAGCAGGGAACGAATCGCATTTTTGAATTCATCTTCCCCGAGACCGGGCTGAAGATTGGAGTTCGCCAAGTCAACCAGCAGAATGCGATCGGCGGCTCCCGTGTATCCACTCGGTGGGTGCTTGTAGAAGCGATAGGCATGTTCGGGCCGGCGACTGCCTGGAAACCAGGGTGCATCAAGATTGATTTGCGACGTAGCCGAGGTGGAAAGGCTATCCGCCAAGCGGCGGACGGTCTGCGCCATGGCTCGGGTCGCCGGTCGTTCAGATTGAGAGATTTCTTCAAGTGTTGCGACAATACCCGGATCATGGGCGCTTATCTCTACAAGGATCTCGATATTCTTGTAATCCCCTCCTTCGCCCAGCCCTGCAAATGTGACATTTGAAGAGCCGGTCAGACACAGATCACCTGCGATGTAGAGCTTGGCGTGCAATCTGTCGACAAGGGACAATCGGAAATTGCCGCGCTCTTCAAGCATATCCAGAATCTCCGGATCGGATACGCCTGCGGCGATTTCCCGAGGCAGCCATCGTGTGATGCAACGCAGACGTGTATCCGAGGGGATTACGTCGAGCAACGATCTCAAGGCGCCGAGCTTGATGAATGGCGAAATGACCGTGACTTCACCCGAAGCGCCCTCGAAGAGAGAACGAATACGAGCACCCTGCGTATCGCTTGCCGTCACCACGATTTCCTACACCAGATCCGTGGGAGGAATCGAATCATCTTCTTCGTCGAAGAATTCTTCCGCGTACTTTCCCCACTCCACGCGCGCATTCCGGACCCGACGCCGAGCGCGGTCAATCTGTTCCTCCTCATAACGAGCCCACGAGTATATGAGAATGCGGAAAGCCGCAGCAGCTCGCGCAAGCCGTTCTCGAACCTCATCTTCGGCCAATTCTTCGACATCCGGGTGCATGATATCGTAGAGGTGCGAGTGCACGGGATGCTCTGTGTTGAGCGCAACCTGGATCACGTTGGGCAGTGATTCTACATCAAAAAAAGCTGGGCTGGATTGCGCCGATTGGATCCAGCGTACCCGGCTGTTCATACGGATGGTTTCATCTACTCGTTGTAGGGCATCTGTATGATCAAGGTGATGCTTCTCTACAAGAGATTCGACTTGCGCCTCCTTATGTTCCTCCTCGGTGCCTGCTTCACCCGCTCGATCGGATTCTCCTTCGTATCCTTCCTCGATACGGCGTCTGATTACACTTGTTGCTTTTTCGTCAGCTTTCTGATCTTCATCGAGAACGTGACGCGGACCACGTCGCTGCCTTGTCTCCTTGATGCGTGGCCGCATCAGTTCGATGGCTTTCTTAATCTGCCTGCGAAGATCCAGGAGATAAACCCGGTAGTCTCCATCTTCCTCCATCCGACGCCGAACATCGCCACTTGATTCTTCACCGGGTAACGCTTCTCGTTCCCAATAGTATCGAGCGAGCCGCTGGAAAGTCGTAGTCTCCTGTTTGTTGTTGGTAACACCGAAAATCTCATCAAGTGCCGTAGGGAAGTCAATCTCTACCGTCCACCAACGCTCTGTCGGATCGTCCCCACTTGCCCAAGAATCGTCAAGCTGAATTTCCCGATGCGCTCGTATCAGAGAGACACCCATATTCGAGTCAGCATGTTTCCCCCATGGAGTATGACCAGCATCCCTTCCTCTCCATTCTTCGGGCCATGCAGCTCCCGTATCGGAAGAATCGCGGACATGAGAACGGGCGTAGCTTGCGCGGACACGAACTTCGTACTGCCGGTCTTGATAAAGAACGGGCACTAAAAAAGGACTCCCTTCCAATTCTTTGAACATGGGGCCAGTTCCGAACTGTTCGGGGCACGAGGTTCCGCTCATGAGATAGAGGGGATCGTTCGGCCTGATTTCCACGATGTCGGATTCCTGGACGTCAGGCGATACACCGTTATCCTGAACGGGAATACACGTGATGGTGCGATGGAGATCGATTTCATCATTTCTTGGATCCTCCGAGTGCAACCTCTCTGAGGATATGGCAAGAAAACGTCGATATATTCGACCTAGAAGAATCTCCGTGTGTCGAAACGTCGTCGATGCTTGCTTCCACTCGACTCGATCGAGATTGCTCCATACTACTAGAGTTCCGGAATCTTCAAAACCGTTGCGGCTTGCCACACGGTAGATTTCTGGGATGGCTTCCAAATTTGGTTCCGGAATTTCATCCGCACCATTCTCCACGTCGTCTATTGAAAGTCGAGTGCGGAGGGCATTCGTGACGCCCGATTGCCATGACCAGACGTCTACCTGTCTTGCCTGTGACATCGACGAATTGGGAAGCCCAAGGCCGAAACGGCCGATTCCCTGTCGCTTCCGACGAGTTCCATGACCATAACGCAGGCTTCCCCGGAGAGCATGTTTGTCCATACCTTCTCCATTGTCTAGGACGGCCAGTTCCTTGAGCGTTAATCTTCCAGTGCGATCGTCCCGGCGATTGACTCCAAAGATCTCGATCGCCGTAGCTCCGCTTTCGATCGAGTTGTCGATGAGCTCTGCAAGCGCATGCGTGGTGGATTTATACCCACTGTCGCGCATAGCCTGGACGGTCATCCTGGAGTCGATGATCGAAAAGCTCAGTTGGCTGTCGGATTCGGTCATTGCCATACGTCCTCCCAGTTCACAAACGCTTCCGCGACGTCACCGAAACCCGGCAGGCTCGGATCGACGACTGTCAATATGTCGCAAGTTGCTGTCCCACCTGCTTTGGGACCTCGGATCGCGCGACCGACCATCTGGCTGTACAGTACCAGGGATTGTGTCGGCCGGGCTATGACTACGGCCCCCGCCTTGGGTGCATCGAATCCTGTCGTCAACACGCCAAAATTGACGAGAACCATCGGTATGCCATCGTTCGACTTAAAGGTTCTGATGGCGCGCTCTCTTACGCGCTCCGGCGTCGAGCCCGTCACCACATCACTCCGAATATTGCGGGCGACGAGGATTGCCGTCAACATCCGGGCATGAGCGACCGTCGCGGCGAAGACAAGTACCCGCTGATGACCCGCATCGAGCAGTTCCCCGACCGCTCCAAGTACAGCCGTCACATATTGTTCACTCATCGACAAGTTGGCTACGATCCTCTCCGGGATGTCCAGAGAATTGGCGATTCGGGTCAACTCGTCGTCGTTGATGCTGAGCCCTGGTTCCGCAAAGAGTGTCCGGAAATTCGGGCGTGCGAGAAACCCATTGTCGATAAGATATTCAATAGGATTTTCACCTGGAACGTCGAGAGTGACCTTGTTGCCGGAAAAAAAATCGGCGAGTTCTCCATCCTTGTCAATATCCGCCCACGTTCGTCCGGGGGTCGCGGTGAGTCCCAACAGCGCGCATCGGAAATCAAGGGTAAGCTCCTCGGTGAGCCGCCTGTAGGTTCCGGCGATACTCTGGTGAGCTTCATCAAAGACCACGAGCCGTACCCGTGAAGCTAGACGTGCTGCCCAATCAGAATCGGTCCGTGAGAGCATGGCCCATGCCTTAGCCAGTCCAACAGCGAGAAAGCCGTCCGAGAAGTCTTCGAGATCCGGCATTCTGTCGCCCCACATGGATCCGATTCGTATCGGCCTCGTTCCCAAGTGGAGCCAAGCTTCCCTGAATGCGAGTACGGCTTGTTCAAGAAGCTCTTTTCCTGATGCAAGCCAGACCACGACTGACGGCTCATGGGCACGTAGCGAGTTCACCACCACGTGCATGGCCGTTCGGGTCTTGCCGACTCCGGTAGGCAGATGAAGAACCGCGCGGCGTTCATCTTGGGTCAATAGTGGCATCAGCTTCCGAACTACGTCTCTCTGATGATCGAACAGGCCGTATGAGGGGGTGATCGTATCCGTCGGCGGCATCGGCGGTGGCACAATGCGTTCATCGACTAGACCGAAGAAGTCGCGTATTCGTTGTACTTCCGCATCTGTGTATTCATCTGCGCTAGTAGCGTAAATGTTTCGTCCTATGCGATTCTCCAGTTCAATTCGTTTCTGCTCGGGGACTAAATTTAGGATGAGTCGCCGGCTTTGGGGTTCTCGAAGCAGCAGATCAAAATCGACAACCGTTCGAATGACACATTGTAGATTTTTACCGCCTAAGTACCCATCAAAGATAGCATCCAGAATCGGCAGAATGCCAGGATCCACGAATTTTCTCAAATCTTGATCCTGAAGAAGTTCTAAAAATTGTGTAACTGTCAAACCCAATCCTTGATGTATCATGTTTTGACACCTCCAGTTATTTCTTCATTTGATCATGAATATCATGGCATGTTTCGGCTAAACGGCGGATTCCCATAGGGTGTGTGAGAGCTCCCAATGCTTTAGTCGCTGTTTCTGAGTCACATCCAGTATGAACAACCAACAAACCTAAGCAGTTTTGCCCGAGTGAATTAACGATGGGATAGACACTAATAGCACCATATATTTGTTTAAGTTCGTAATTAACCAAAGGGCTCAATTTATTCCAGGAATTATGATCTTCTGATTGCGGAACCAATTCGATGTTCCACCACAAACCTTCGCGAGGTTCTTTGAAACATCGGCCGAACAATTCATGATTTAGTTGAATTTCGTGAAGAGGAATGCGGACATCTGTCAGTGCAATAGACAATTCTCGTACTAATTTGGAGGAACGAGGGACATAGAGATCAACCATCCATAAGTCATATTCATTGGCTGTCAAATCGGCTAAATCAGCGATAAGGCGCAACACCCTGCGCTGAATGTTTTCGTAATTTCGTTTTAGTCGATTCGATATATTTTTCTCTATTCTCCAATTCACAATCTCATGAATAAGAATAAATATACAAATACCAACAATCCAGTTCCACGGCCGATCAGCAGTTCCAATCAACTCAGCAACAGTTAATGCTAGAGTAGCAACGACCAGAATTGGTCTACTGAACAATAGATTGATCCAGTTCATTTTTAGTTGTCATGCTTCTTATTATTCATGAAACTACACAGCTTTTGGTACATTATATTGGATCGAATCAATACATTTGCTTCATTGGCTCCTTCACGAGCAAAAGCCAAGTAATAATTCCACATATCAGGAGAGATTGGCAATGTTTCTATTTCATCTGTATGAAAATCATCATCGACGGAAAATTCGATGATTTTTATCTGAAGATCTGCAATAACCGTACTGACAGATCGGCGTTCTTCCTCAAATTTATCAAAAAAGTCCATGATCAGTTGAGGATTAATATTCCTATC
This sequence comes from Gammaproteobacteria bacterium, assembly GCA_965204915.1. Classification (GTDB taxonomy): domain Bacteria; phylum Pseudomonadota; class Gammaproteobacteria; order HK1; family HK1; genus HK1. Next base: position 4,915,322 of record OZ242023.1, read on the forward strand.
TTCGGCTTTCAGTCGCATGAGAAGCACAAGAAGATCGACTAACCCCCATCGGGTTCGTATATTTTTCTGTTTGATATCAGAAATTTGTTTTATTATATCAAGGAATTCGATCGTTCGTTTTGCAGATTCACCATTTGGGTCAAATGTTTTTCTTTCGTACATTCTATGCAGATCGGCTCCTTTGAGTCCCGTCGGTCCACCCTTTAAGACTAGAGCCAATACGATAGCAGAATTTTCATGGATGCCAAATCGCTTGCTCCGCAAACCAGTGCTGTTCCATACTGGATGGGTAACCAAATTATTCGCAACGAAATCTCTCACGGGACCGGACATTGCATTTCTTCGTTCAGCAGCATTGAGTGGTTCTCCTTTTTGAAGTCTGAGAAACAATTCATGTATTTCATCCTCAGTTGCATCTTCAATTTTCGATACAGTAATATTCGTAAACTGGAATCGATCCTTCGCTTTATCTGGGAGATCAGACCAACGCATACCTCCAAGATTTCCCAAATCCGGGAATGGATCTAAATTATTCAGGAGACAAAAATTATCGGAGATAAACTTCCAAATAGCTGTTAACCTCTGTTTCCCATCAATTACATCAAATAGATAAGGACTTCCATCCGGAAGTTTACGAAGGAAAATTTTCGGAATATCGAATCCTCTCATAATTGAATCAATCAATAATGCTTGTTGTGGTTGTGACCAAACATCGGCACGTTGATATTCCGCATCCACGTTGATACGTTTTTCGAAATCAGCTAACATCCGGATACTCCATTCACTTGTTTCTTTTCGCATGAGATATCTCCTTTCATTTGTATAAAACAATATTTCTCGTACCGTATGCCAAATATCAGAGTAGAGTTAGAGTGCACATATTGTGCATGGAGAGGTATCATCGTCCTCATCAAGAGCTTCTGAGAGTACTTCAATCAAAGGGACGTTAGCTCTGGATTTACTGGCACGTGACATAGTCGCTTTATGTCGCTCAAGGATCTCACTTCTACGAGATAGAAGTTCAAGGAGGGTTTCTCCCTTCGACCAAGTGTACTGGCGACTACGCATGGCCTGATTGCCAAAGTCGGCATCACCGTTGATACCTGCGTCGCACAATACCTTTCGTTCTATAGCAACGGCTCGCTCAAATAGATCCGGATGCCGATCGGCAAGACCGATCCATTCTGTCTTGCGTTGATAGAAACAGAAATAACAGCCTGATCGTGTTCTCCATTCATAGTAAGCCGGAAGGCCGATGCCGATGTCTCTGAGGATCCGCATCACTCCATCATGTTCGATTCCATCTTCGACAAACGGAAATCGGGTTTGAATATTGGGTTTTTTGGAGATATGCCCCTTGCGATTCGGCTCATCGGCACGAATGGCGACATAGGAAATTGCCGGCGTCTCTCCAATCCAGTTTTCGATAGGTTTAATCTTCATATTCTTGGTACACCATCGCATCTGAGGAGAGGGAAGGGCTCCCCGAAATACCTCGAACCAGTGATCGAAACCGCGTTGTGCATTGAGGCGAACAATCGGCTTCCCTAGGACGACTTCGAGACGGGTGAGGTACTCATAGGTCTCTGGAAGTTCGGCTCCGGTGTCGCAGAAGAAATATTCCATCTCGGATATCTTGTCTCGTAGGTAAACGGCGAGTGCACTGGAGTCTTTGCCTCCTGAGATGCCGCATATATGACGGATGATATCAGCCATGTTGCGCTCTCCTTTCTATAATATCGGTTTGAATATCGTCATTCCTACCGACTCGTCCAGGCAGAAGCCGCTCACCAAGCAAGGCTAGTAGCGCCTTATGAGCTCGATGCGGAGAGCCGATGATTTTCGCAAATTCTTCGAGAGTATTGTCGAAGGCTTTCTCAACATGACAACGCTGCGTCTGATCGATACCTACCAAATGGACATATTCGCTACCGTCTGATCGGGTAATAGTCACTCGGAGCGCGTTGAACGAGCCGCCACCATTGGCTCGGTGTTCCGCGTGAAGGGCGACGAGGCGCTGAAAGGCTGCGACATGCCGCGGTAATTCATACTGAAATCTCAGCAAATCTTCATCGGTCCACTCTGCCGGCGCTTTCTTGGCCAGAACCGTAGCAACAGTCTGGATCCAATCGGCGTCGGTGTCCATACCGTCATTGGCCAGAGCGAGGACGAATGCGCGCACCGTGGGATTGATGATTTCATTCTCAAGGGCAGCGGCTTGACCCGTGAGTGCTTTCCGGGAATTCTCCGCGCTGGTTTCGAGAAGAAAATGGAAGAGTTCTGTAAGGAGGCGATCGTGACACCCAGTGAGTTCATCAATAACAGCGCCGACATTCTCAGCATAGTCACGTGCCTTTCTGTAGATCCTCGCATCAGCAGGGATTGCTCGGAATCCAAGGGCTTTCGGAAGATTACCGAATAGCATCTCGTCTGGCTCAACCGAGGTGACAAGGATATTTCTAGCCTCCAGAGTCGCTGGACTGAGATTGCGCGTTCGCAAGGTGTAGTTGTCGAGATGCCTCACCATGGAGACCAGATGACCAACGACGGAGAGGACGTTTGCGACCCGGCGTTTGCGGAATCCTGGCCGTACCCCGAGGTGCTTGGCGAGTGCGCTGATGACTTGTCGGCGAGCACCGGTGGTGTTGGCAAAATGCTTGATATCGAAGTGACCAGGGTTGCGAACCATCCGCTCCGACAGGTCGGGTGTGAGCAGTGGTTTGAAGGTGCCGTGCTCGTAGATGGCGACCTCGTTACTGGAGGCGAGTAGCGCCGCCGTGACGAATACTGGAATGACCGCGGCCTTCATCCCGATTGGGGGTGAGAGCAATGCGGCGTAGATGTCATTCAGGTTGATACGGCGAGTCTTGGCGCGTCTGAATTCGTCTTCGACAATTTTCCATGCCGGCTGAAGCGAGTCATCCGCAGGTTTGCGGAAGACCATGATTTCATTGCGGGCGTCGTATCCGTGAAGTCCAGTTCGCTTCAGGAAAGCCCGATACACGGCCACTTCCGGACCATAGCCATCGAGCCCGAGACCGGAAACGGAACCATGTTCGATCATGGCTTCGAGCAGGAGGCGTCGAGCCTTGGAGCCTTGAGAGGTAGGGTCCGTGCGGTTCAGCATTTCGTTGCGTATTACTGGAGTGGACGGATATGTGAGGTCGGCCGCCTCCGACAGCGCGGAGCTACCCCGACCTGCGGTTAGTTCCCTTTCTCCGTTGGCATCGAGCAGAACCCATCGGCAGGCGCTGCTGCTGAACGTAGCACTGATGGCGTGCTCCAGCACGATTCGCGTCTCAGCCAGCCGTTCTGTCAGCTCGCGTCGGGCTACCCAATCGGATTGGACAGCCGGCTCTTGCAGTACAGAGGTAACGGCCGCCACCTCGCGAGCAGCCCTGTCGAGCTTGGTCACATCGTTCGGAATCGCAGCCATGATCGGCTTGGCCGCAACCGTCGATCGGGCCAGAATCGGTACCCTCCGATCAGGCCCGACAACGAGGAACACCTGACCGTCATACGGAGAGAATGCATCAAGGGGCTCGACAGGCTCGTTGCCGCCTGTATAGCGTCTGGTGAAAACTCGGAGTACGTCGTATTTGGCGCTGTGTCGCGCCGCGACCACCGGAAGGGGTTGGTCCACGTGCGACAGAATCTCTACGAGTGATTGTCGTCCCGTTCGTTGGCGGGCAGCATCGAGAAGACGGCGGATATCGACATCGGTTCCTTGCCAGATCCGGTATTCGTCGGCGAAATTTCGATACGTGACAACACCGGTTGCCTCAAGGCCGGACAGGGTGTCGCCCACATCCGTATCGGCGAGGGCGAGCACCTGGGATGACGCCCGGATCGTTCCGGTCGTTGACACCAGGTTGAGCAGGGCGATGGCCTTGGCCAACCGCATCTGTCGTTTTGAGAGGCCGTGAATGTCGCGGAGTCGGGTGGCGATCTCGGTCCATCGGCTCGACCGGCCGGAGGACATGGCTGCCAGTGTGCCATTGGCGACGAAGTAGTCGTAAACGGCCTCCAGGCCAAGAGAAGGAAGTGGTCCGCGGCTCGGCAGTTTGTTGGTTGTGAGGAAAGACGCGGCGCCCGCTGGATCCGAACTGGTCAGGAATGAGAACAACGTACGCTCATGCTGTCCGTATCGGCTGCACAGCTCGGGTAGCACCATCGCAACCAGTGGATGCAGTGGGTAGCAGGAAGCGACCACCGCCGGATCCGCGAGGTCGGCGATGCCGAGCGACCGCATCTTCCCGGCGTAAGGCTGCGCCCAGCGATCGATCCGGTTCCGCAGCTTGTCGTCGCCGACCTCGAAAACCGTCCCGATCAGAGCTCGGATCTGTCGGGCCGATTCGACATAGGTGATGTCCTCGAACCGGCCCTGCACCTTGGCCCATTCCCGGCGCCGCTGACCATCGATTCCGACCAGATAGTCCTCGAATGACAGGTGCTGCAACGTCAACACGAAGATGGGCAAGCCTGAACCTTGACCTGCCTCGGCGAGCTGTTGTAGCAGATAAGGATCGGCGTCGTTACCTTCTTGAATTGCTTCGAGATTCTTGCCGAATTCGTCGATGATCAACAGCAGCGGCCTATCCTCAGCCAAGCATCGGGCGATCTCGACCATTGCCGCTGCTGACGGTCCGGTTCGGCGCGGATCGGTCGTTCCGGTGTCCTCAAGCGCTCCTTTGAGCGCCCCGGCTGCCCGGAACCGGCTGGTGGAAGGGATCTTGCCGTAGGCGCGAAGAACAGCTCCGTGAAGTGCACGGAGCACGGTATGGTTGAGCGGTTCGCGGCTTGCTGTCACCAAACCTCGGTGAAACCCGGCTTCCTGGGTCCGGTGGCGTTGATGTGCCTGCCGAACCAGATTCCCCACCACCGGAGAAGCCTCATCAATGAGCTTCCAGGCGCTCCCTCGTGTCGCGGTGGCGGGACCGAGAGCGGCATCGAGCAGTAGAGCGAGTGACGATTTGCCCGAGCCGTAGGGACCGGTCAATGACCATGCGCCTCCCGATACCGCCGTCGCGGCGGTCGAGGTGATCCGATCCACGGCATCCAGAGCACGGGCAGTGACGATGTATCCGTCGAATGGTTCGGACCGGTCTGCGTCACGTTCGAGGTTGGCCGAACGGGCAAAGCGGCCGAGGACGGTGACATGGTCCGCGAGCTTGGCCATCACCATCCTCCCACCGATGCGGCTGCCGCCGGCCGATCGCCTGCATCACCAACTCGGGTGCCGGATGCCGAGGCGCCATAGTAATCGTCGAGGATCCCGATCGCGACCTTTCCTGGATCTCCCGACCAGGAAAGCTGTACCGCCCCCGTGGGGACAACCAGTCTCAGCGTGTCCGTTTCGTCAATGATCGGTTCGAGGGCGGCGAGGAACTCGCCCTCGGTGAGCTTGAACGCCTTTCCGGGAGCCCCCGGCTCATGAGCGAGTCGATTGAGCGTGACCGTATTCCCCCGGGTGTTGGTGCGAACGATGTAGTCCAAGGCAGCGTAGGCCAGGATCGCAGAGGGCAGGGTGGGTTTTGCGCCTGACGTGAACCGGTACCCGTCCGTAGCGGTTGAGCGTCCGATCAGCTTCAACTCGCGGAGAGGGCAATCCAGGATGTCTTCGATGCCGGTGCGCCCCGTCCGCTCCGCCGGCGCATAGGTGCGGAGCAGGGCGCTGACGTCCTTCTTGACCGAAGACGGGTGCGGGTTGGCCCAATCCGCCACGACTTCGAGCTGGACCTTGATCGCCGATTCGAGATCCTCTTCGATGAACTCCACGGCGTGGAACTCGTTGAAGGCGAGCCACCACACCGGCAGCCGGGAGGGAGGCGCCAGCAGAAGCCAGTGCAGCAACCAGAGTGTTCCGGGATCCTCCATGTACGGGTCCCATCCGGAGTCGCCGAAGAGTGCATCGCCCAAAGTAGTCGAAATCAGATCGGGAGTCCGGCGGCCGGAAGACCGCGGGTCCTCCTCGATCAGCTTGGCCGCAAGCCCCCAGAAGCGGATGGCTCGGACCATATTCTTGCCGACCCCGACCCGTACCGGAGCGTCCTCCCGGCTGAAGATGTGTGGGTCCCGGGCCACGAACGTATAGGCTTTCCGGAACCATCCGTAGCGCGGATGGAACGTCTCATGCCGGGCGAATGCCGGTTCGGCCGCATCGGTCAGTCGCATTCAGGCACCCTCCCCGGTCATGGCCCGAACGTGTCCGACGGCAGCGACGGCCTTCTCCACACCGAAATCGACGTCTTCCCGTGTCGTGAAGCGGCCCAGGCTGAACCTGATCGACTCGAACGCCGCATCGCGGGGGATGTTCATGGCGAGGAGGACCCCGGACGGTTCGACCGAGCCGGAATCGCAGGCGCTGCCCGTGGATACCGCGACAGGATCCATATTGGCCACGACCGCCTCCGCATCGGCGTCCTCGAAACGGACGTTGGCCGTATTCGGGAGTCGCCGCGCGACGTCCCCGACATCGTGAACGCCGGAGAGCCCCGATTTCAAGCCGGCGGTCAGCCGGTCTCGGAGCTCCGCGACCCGCACCGCCTCGGACGCCCGTTCTTCGGTGGCGATACGGGCGGCGGCGCCGAACCCGACGATGCCGGCGACGTTCAACGAGCCCGACCTCAACCCCCGCTCGTGCCCGCCGCCGTGGATGAGCGGCTGCAACCGCCGCAGGCTGTGACGGGTCCCGACGAGGGCTCCGACCCCGGTCGGACCGCAGATCTTGTGGCTGCTCACCGACACGAGATCGGCTCCGGCCTGTTCGAGATCGAACGGCAGCCGGCCCGCCGACTGCGTAGCGTCGCAGTGGAGCAAGGCCCCGGCCTCGTGTACCCGCTCGGAAATCTCAGCCATCGGGTTCAGCACGCCGGTTTCGCTGTTTGCCGCCATCACCGACGCCAGCAGCACATCGGAGCCGACGAGTGTTTCCAAGGCGTGAAGATCGACGAAGCCTCCGCCGGTCACGGGGATGACCTCCAGCTTCGCCAAACCCCGCTCATGGAGCCACTGCGCAGCCCGGCGGACAGAAGCATGTTCGACCGCGGAGATGAGAATCCTGGGCCGGTCGTCCGATACGCTTTCCACCGCCCCTCGCAGGGCCAGATTGTTGGCTTCGGTCGCGCCGGCCGCGAACACCACGTTCGACGAACGGCCGCCGACCATGACCGCGACATGTTCACGGGCTTCATCGACCGCCGCGGCTTGGCGCCGGCCGAAGCGGTGTGCCGAGGACGCATTCCCGATCCCCTCCGAGAGGACCGGCACCATGACTTCGGCGACGCGGGGATCGAGCGGCGCCGAACCGTTGTAGTCGAGATAGACCTCTCTCACGATACGATGCTCGTGTCACCGGCTTGAACGGATCGTGGTGGGTACGCGCTCGCCATGTACGACGCCGCGCTCCGAGCCGATGATGAGCACCGTTCCGAGCCAAGTAAACCCGCCAAGGATTTCACCGATCAGTGGCAGTGTTCGCTTGCGCTTCTAGTGAGCGGGATTTGGATAGACGGCAGCTATCAAACTACGAAGTGCGCTCGAATGCAATTCCATCACGCCGATAGACAGCAGGTCGCGCCGCAGTGACCGGGCCGATGGCTCTCGCCCTGCTCGCGATCGGGCTGCTGGTCGGTGTCCTGATCGGCGCCATCGGGGTCGGCGGCGTGCTCCTGGTGCCGGCCCTGACCTATGTCGGCGGGATGGCGATCCACGTCGCGATCGCGAGTGCGATGGTCGCCTACTTCTTCGCCGGCGGGGTGGGTTCGATCGAGTTCGCGCGCCGGGGTTCGCTTCGATGGAGCGATGCGGCATGGCTCACGGTAGGGGCGATGCCGGGAGCGTTCGCCGGCGCGGCGGCAACCAGCGCGGTGCCCGGCTACGTGCTGGAGCTTCTCATCGCCACGCTCATCATCGGCTCCGCGCTGAATTCGTTGCGCCGTCACGCGCCGTTGAGCCGCGGGGTGGACACGCTCACCAAAGGTGCACTCGTCCTCATCGGAGTCGTGACCGGTGTCGCGTCGTCGATGAGCGGGACCGGCGGGCCGCTTGTGCTCATGCCCATCCTGCTCTGGCTGCACGTGCCGGTGCTTGCAGCCGTCGGATTGAGCCAGGTGATCCAGCTACCGATCTCCGTGTTCGCCACGGCCGGCAACGTCGTCTACGGTGCGATCGACGTCGCGGTGGCGGCGGCGCTGTCGGTGCTGCTGATGATCGGGGTGTGGTTCGGCGCCCGCATCGCCCACCGCGTATCGAGCATTACGCTGAAGCGGTTCGTATCGCAGATGCTGCTCGGGGTGGGGGTGATGATGCTCGCGCGGCTCGCGCTGCACGCCGCCGGGGCATGAAGGGACGCATCCGGCACTTGAAGCTCGAGTTTCGGTATTCAAAATACCTTGAATCAGGCGATGGATTCCCGCTTTCGCGGGAATGACGACCAGCGTAAAAGTAACGTGTCTCGCTGAAATGACGTCATTCCCGCGAAAGCGGGAATCCATTTCGGTCACCGAATCCCGAAACTTGAGTTGAAGGAATGAACCCGGCTCCGCCGCCAGCCTTCCCTTCCCCTGGTCTACGGCGCCGGGGTTTCGGCCGTGAGGCCGCGGGCCGTCTCCACGATGCGTGCCCATGCCGCCTCGACGTGCTCGCGGCGGGTCGCGGGTGAGCCGACCGCGAAGCGGAGCACGAGCCGGTCGTCAAGCCGGGTGTGGGTGAGGTAGAGCGCGCCGGAGGCGTTGAGCCGGTCCATCAGGGCCTGGTTGAACCCATCGCCGGCGCGGTGGCGGAAGCAGACGAGCCCCACCGAGACCGGCGCGGACAGCTCGAACTCCCCGCTTGCCTCCACCTGCTCCGCGAACCATCCGGCCAGCTCCACGCTCCGGCGCACGTGTGCCCGCAGGCCGTCCGCACCGTAGTGGCGGATGACGAACCAGAGCTTCAGCGCGCGGAACCGGCGCCCCAACGGTACGTGCCAGTCCCGGTAGTCGATGACCTCGCCGGACTCCGTCGCGCGGTTGCGCAGGTACTCCGGAAGGACGCTCAGCGCGTCGATCAGCGCGGCGCGGTCTGCAACCCAGAAGCAGTTGCAGTCGAAGTTGGTGAGCAGCCACTTGTGGGGGTTGAAGGTATAGCTGTCCGCATACTCGACCCCGTCGATGAGACCGCGATGCTCCGGGCAGATGGTGGCGCTGCCCGCGTGCGCGGCGTCGACGTGCAACCAGACGCCCTCGCGGTGGCAGACCTCGCCGATGGCGCGGAGCGGATCGACGGCGCCCGATGACGTCGTGCCCACCGTCGCGCTCACCATCACGGGGATTGCGCCGGCCGCCCGATCCGCGGCGATGGCCGACTCCAGCGCATCGGCCCGCATGGCGTGACGTTCGTCGGCGGCGACGAGTCGAAGGTTGTCGCTTCCCAGGCCGGCGATCTTCACGCCCTTCTCGATCGAGGAATGCGAGTGCCGGGACGTGTACACGGTCAGGCGGCGTGTCCCGGACCCCTGCCGGTTGGCGGCGCCGGCGGTCGCGCGTTCGCGCGCCGCGATCAACGCGGCGAGGGCGCTGCTCGACGCGGTGTCCTGGATGACGCCACCGCCGGCGGTGGTCGAGAGGAAGCGCTCGGGGAGCCCCAGCAGCTCGACGAGCCAGTCGAGCACGTGGATCTCCAGCTCCGTGCAGGCGGGGCTGGTCGCCCAGAGCATGCCCTGTACCCCGAGCCCGGAGGAGAGCAGATCGCCGAGGATCGCCGGACCCGAGGCGTTCGAGGGGAAGTAGGCGAAGAAGTTCGGCGACTGCCAGTGGGTCAGTCCGGGGACGATGATCTCGTCGACGTCGCGCAGCACGTCGGCGAACGGCTCGCCGCGCTCGGGCGCGGCGCGGGGCAACCGCTCGCGCACGGACCCGGGCCGCGCCCGCGAGAGCACCGGATAGCTCTCGATCTCCTCCATGTAGCGGGCGATGCGATCGACCAGCGCGCGGCCGCATCGCCGGAACTCCTCCGGGGTCATGTGATCGGGGGTCATGCGAATGGCATCGTGCATGTTCGGGTCCCCTTCGGCGGGAACATGCGCTTGATCGGGTTGGCGAATCGAGTGACGATGCGGCGTCCCATCCGAGCTTTCCGAGGTCATGAAGGAGGTGATGATTCCATGATCGGGGATTTCGGACGGCGCTTCAACGATTCACGACGATTCATCGATCAATCATGAAATCCTGCCGGTAATGCGCTGGAAGCTCTCGTTGGCCGTGCTCGGGGTCATGGTCGCCGTTTCCGGGTCCGTCTCCTGGTATCTCGTCAGGGCCAATTCGAGGGTGATCGACGATCTGATCGCCAGCGTCGAGGATATGGAGCCGGCCATCCGCTCCGGCTTCGACGTGTACCTGGACGGGAGCCGGCTGGTTTACGTCAAGGAGGAATGCGGCGACGAGGACGTCGTCGCCCGGTTCTTCCTGCATCTCTACCCCGTCGATGAGGCCGACCTGCCGGATCGCCGCCAACGGTACGGGTTCGACAATCTCGACTTCGACTTCGGGAGGTACGGGTTTCGCGACACCGGGCGCTGCGTCGCGGTGCGCGTCCTGCCCGGATACGAGACCACCGGCATTCGCACCGGCCAGTTCATATCGGGGAAGGGCCAGGAGTGGAGCGGAAGGATCGGCACCGCCGATCGGAGATCGGATTGACTCGTCGGCCCCGGCTGAACGCGAGAGCGGTTTCCCGGACGACTTACGGCCGGCCATCCACGGCCCCATCGGTCCATTGCTTCGACAGCCTGTGGGACCTCCCCGGCGAGCCGCCCGCCGACCCGGAACGGCCGGACACCCCGAGACGGTTCAAGAGCAGGCTCGTCGTTTCGGCGATGACGGAACGGGCGCGTGGACGTCTCCCGTCCGCCGGAACGTCACCCTTCGAATCCGTCGACGTGGTAGTCGAAGAAGTGGGGCACCGTATCCACTTCGAGGCCGAGCCAGTAGAGATCGCGGAAGATCTTCCGTTGCGGCGGCGCCATCTCGCGGGCGTGGCGTTCGACGAAATGCACCAGTGCCGATACGTCGGCCCGGGAGGGCACGATCACCCCGTTGCCGCCGCCCGGATCGATGCCCACCACCGGGTAGCCGAGCCCGCGCGCCGCCTCCTGGACGTAGAGTGCGGTGAGCTCGGGCCGCTGCAGGATGCGGTCTTCGTTCGCGTCGTATTTCGGCAGGACCTCGCGCAGCGAGGCGAAGGTGACGAGTCCGATATCCGCCTTCTCGAACGGGAAACCACGTGCGAGCCAAGGGGGGTCCGCGCCGAAGTCCGGGAAGACGTCGCCGAACGCGACGGTGGCTCCGTCTTCCAGTGTGAGCCGCGTGTCGGCGAGGTGGACGAGTACGACGTCTCCCTTGTAGCAGCACGGCCTGGTGAGGTTGGTCGATGCAACGCAGCCCGCAAGTACGATACCGAGCGTCATCGTCGCGAAGGCGGTGATGGTCCGTCGTATCCTGTTCATCGCTGCTGCCCCTCCGGCAGAGTCTCCTTCGCCCGCGATCGTGTGTTGACGGGTCAGGGCGTCCGCTCCGGCTCCCGCACGAAGGTGAGGAGCACCATCCCGATCACGAGCACCACCACCACGGACAGGATCCCCAGCCGCGAGCTGCCGGTGAGGAGGCCGGTCACCGCGACCAGTGAAGGACCCACGATCGCCGCGAAGCGTCCGAGCATGTTGAAGAACCCGAAGAACTCCCCGCTCCGGGCGGCCGGGACGAAGCGCGCGTAGAGCGAGCGCGAGATGGCCTGCACCCCGCCCTGCACCAGGCCCACCACCACCGCGAGGACGTAGAACTCCACCACCGAGTCCATGAAATAAGCGTAGACGGTGACCGCGACGTACACCGCCACCCCGAAGTAGAGGGCGGGCTTCGGGCCGACCCGCCGGGCCGCCAGCCCGAACGCGAGGGCGGCGGGGAAGCCCACGAACTGGGTGATGAGGAGGGCGACGATGAGGCTCTCGGAGGGGAAGCCCAGCGACAGCCCGTAGTCCACCGCCATGCGGATGATGGTGTGGACCCCGTCGATGTAGAAGAAGTAGGCGACGAGGAAGAGGCCCGCCATCCGGTGGGCGCGGTACTCGCGGAACGTCCTTGCCAGAGCGCGGAATCCCGCGGCCACCGCGGAGCCCGCGTCCCCGGTCCGGGGCGGCTCCGGCACGTGGCGGAACAGGGGGATGGAGAAGACCAGCCACCACGCCGCCACCATGACGAAGGAGAGGCGCACCGCCTCCGCCGGCCCGGCCAGCCCGAACGTGCCGGGCGACAGGGTCATCGCCACGTTGAGGGCGAAGAGCAGCCCCCCGCCGATGTAGCCGAGCGAGAACCCGAAGGCGGAGACCTCGTCGTAGCGTTGGGCGGGGCTCACCGCCACGATGAGGGCGTCGTAGAAGACGATGGCGCCCGAGAAGCCGATGGAGGCGAGGACGTACACGGTGGCGGCCGTGCTCCAGTCCCCCTCCCCGATGAGCCAGAGCCCGGCGGACGCCGCGACCCCGAGGGCGGTGAAGGCGCCGAGGTACTTCTTGCGGGTCGCGCCCCCGTCCGCGACCGCGCCGAGGATCGGCGCCGCGACCAGGATGAAGACGCTCCCGATGGAGTTCGCGAACCCGAGCTGCGCGGTGCTGGTGACCGCGTCCGTGCCCGCGCTCCAGTACTGCTTGAAGAAGACCGGGAAGAAGCCGGCGATGACGGTGGTCGCGAACACCGAGTTCGCCCAGTCGTAGAGCGCCCAGGCGAAGATCGGCCGGCTGGCGAACAGCTCGCGTATCCGTTTCATGTCGTCTCTCCTGCAAGCGCGGAGCGTTCCGGGTCCATCCACTCCCGGAGCTTGGACCACCTGCGGCGCCCGGTGGCGGCCTTGACCGCGATGGCCACCGCCTTGCGCTGGCCAACCAGGACCACCAGGCGCTTGCCGCGGGTCACCCCGGTGTAGAGCAGGTTGCGTTGCAGCATGACGTAGTGCTGGGTCATCAGCGGGATCACCACGGCAGGGTACTCCGAGCCCTGGCTCTTGTGGATGGTCGTGGCGTAGGCCGGCACCAGCGCGTCCAGCTCGCCGAAGCCGTAGGTGGCGGTACGGCCCTCGAAGCGGGCGGTGACCTCGCCCATCTCGGGGTCCACGTCCTCGATGCGGCCGATGTCGCCGTTGTAGACCTCCCGGTCGTAGTCGTTCTCGATCTGCATCACCTTGTCGCCGGGGGCGAAGGTCCAGCCGAAGCGCTCCACCTTGCGCTCGCCGGCCGGGTTCAGGGCCGCCTGGAGCTCGATGTTGAGGGAGCGCGCCCCGACCCCGCCCCGGTTCATGGGGCAGAGCACCTGGACGTCGTGCACCGGATGAAGGCCGAAACGCCGCGGGATGCGGGTGCGGACGAGTTCCAGGATCAGGGGTACGGCGGTCTCCGGATCGTCTGCCGGCACGAAGTAGAAGTCGCTCTCGCCCTCGGGCCGGCCGAGGTCCGGGACCGTGCCCTGGTTGATGCGGTGGGCGTTGACGATGATCCGGCTCATCGCCGCTTGGCGGAACACCTCGGTCAGGCGCACCACCGGGACCGCCCCCGAGGCGATGACGTCGGCCAGCACCTGGCCCGGTCCCACCGAGGGCAACTGGTCGATGTCGCCGACGATCAGCAGGGCGGCGTGGTCGGGGACCGCCTTCAGGAGCGCGTGCATCAGCAGCACGTCGACCATCGATGCTTCGTCGACCACGAGCAGATCGCAGTCGATGGGACGGTCCGCATCCCGCCGGAAGCCGCCGGAGGCGGGATCGACTTCGAGCAGCCGGTGGATGGTGCGCGCCTCGAATCCCGACGCCTCGGTCATGCGCCGCGCCGCCCTGCCGGTGGGCGCGCAGAGGACCAGGCCGGCGCCCTTGGCGGCCAGGATGCGCAGGATGGCGTTGACGATGGTGGTCTTGCCGACGCCGGGGCCGCCGGTGACGACCAGCACCTTGGAGGCCAGGGCGAGGCGCACCGCGGCGCTCTGGCTCGGGGCGAGGGAGAGTCCGGTTCGCTCCTCGATCCAGGGAAGGGCCTTGTCCGGGTCGATCCCCGGCCAGGGCAGGGGGCCGGCGGCGATGCGGTCCAGGCGGCCGGCGATGCCGCGCTCCGCCCCGAACAGCCCGGCGAGAAAGATGCAGGGGGTGTCGCCGACCCGATCCGCGACCACGTTGCCCTCGGCCAGCTCCTGATCGACGGCCGCGCGGACGAGATCCTCGGGCGCCTCCAGCAGCGATGCGGCCAGCGGCAGCAGCTCCCCGGCGGGCAGGCCGCAATGGCCTTCGTCCATGGCCTCGGTCAGCGCATGGCCGACGCCCGCGCGGATGCGGACCGCGGCCGTCTTCTCGATGCCGAGCCGCATGGCGATGGCGTCGGCGGTCCTGAAGCCGATGCCGCGGATGTCGCGGGCGAGCCGGTAGGGGTTCTCCGACATCACCTGCACCGCGTCGGCGCCGTAGGTCCTGAAGATGCGCACCGCGCGCGCGGTCCCGACCCCGTGGGAGTGCAGGAACACCATGATCTCCCGCACCACCTTCTGCTCGGCCCAGGCGCCGGTGATCCGCTCCTGCCGCACCGGGCCGATGCCGTCCACCTCGCGCAGGCGGCCGGGCTCGTCTTCGATCACGTCGAAGACCTTGCCGCCGAAGGCGCGGACGAGCTTCTTCGCGTAGACCGGCCCGATGCCCCGGATCATCCCGGAGCCGAGGTACCTCTCGATGCCCTCGGCCGAGGTGGGCGCGGATGTCTTGAGGAACCGGGCCCGGAACTGCGGCCCGTAGGTGCGGTCGTTCACCCACTCCCCGGAGGCGGTCACCCACTCGCCGGCGGAGACCGAGGCGGCGTGCCCGACCACGGTGACCGGCTCGCGATGCCCGCGCGCCTTGACGCGCAGGACGCAGAAGCCGTTCTCCTCGTTGTGGAAGGTCACCCGCTCCACGGCGCCGGCGAGCACTTCCCGATCGGGTGGCGGGGCGTCGGGCTTCTTCATGCCGGTGCGTTCCGGAGCGGGCCTCCTTCGACGATCAGGCCCGAGCGGCGAGCGCCTCCACCCGGGCGAGCAGCTCCGCGCCCGTGCTGCAATCGACGATCGAATCGCCTGCCTCGGCGAGACGATCCGGGTCGTCGAGGCGGGAGAGCAGCACGGCCAACCGCTCCGCCGTCCCGGCGCCGAAGCGCCGCTCCGCCTGGCGGACCAGCAGTGCCTTTCCTCCCTCGGTGCGTCCTTCGGCGTAGCCCTCGACCCGTGACTCGTGGCGCTCCATGCGCAGCCACGGCGTGTCGTCCGGACCCGTGCCCCCTCGCAACCCCAGCCCCCGACCGACCCGGCGCAGCACCCGGCTCGTCTCCGGTGACAGCGCCTCCTCGTTCAGCGCCCGGTGGATCTCCTCCGCCGTCCACCCCGGAAACGCCCGGCTCTCCGCCGCCATCCGGTAGACGTCCCCTTCCAGCAGGTAGATCGTCAGTCCGGGCGTCAGTCCCGCGGGCCGCTTCGCCGCGTACCCCGACTCCGGCGTGTCCACCCACACCTCGGGAAAGCCCCACGCTTCGTACAGCCCCAGCTTCCCCCGCCGCACGTCCGTCGTGTGGTCCACCTCCAGCACCACGTCCGGATAGTGGTGCTCGCCGATCTCCATCGCGTCCACCGGCAGCCTGACCCGCCCGGGGTGCAGGTACACCGACTGGTCGGCCTGCATGATGCGCCACTTCTCCCCGCGTTCGTTGCGCAGCAGCAGGTCCATGGTGCCGTAGCACTCGATGGGGGAGCCGCGCACGCCGGCGATGATCTGGCCGAGGCCGGCGAGGCGTTGGGAGGGCTGCTCGTGGGTGGCGGAGGTGGGCTCGGAGACGACCCAGGCGGTCTCGGTGTCGGCGTCCCAGTACTCGAAGCGGCTGTCGTAGTCGAGGAGGTCTTCGCGCTTCAGTGTGATGGTGTGGCAGCCGGGGAACTCCGGCGCCTGTCCGGTGGGCGCGGGCTGCGGGAGAGGGGACTTCGAAGCGGCTTCGGCGGCCACGGCGGCGGTGCGGGTCGGCATGTCGATCTCCTTTCGAGCTTGTCCCGGATCTGTCGGGTGTTCGTGAGCTGGCCATCCCCGCCGGCACCGTACCTGCCATCCCGGGATACGGCCCCGCGATCGCTTTCCAGGCTCGGCGGACATTCGGCCCCGAGTGTAGCGCCTGGACGGCTTGACACGCCCCTTGACACGTCCATGGCGCGATTGTCTGCTTCGACCTCCGTCCCGCAGGAGCCTTTTCCCGATGCCGCCCTCCACTCGAAGGCACACGCGCAGGGATCGGCGCGAACGCCGCGACGCCTCGACCGAAATCCGGCGCCTGCCCTGGCGCACCGTGCGCAACCCGCATCCTCCCGTCCAGGTTCTGGGCGAGGACCAGATCGAGACGATCCACGAGGCATCGTTGCGCGTGCTGCGCGACGTCGGCATGAAGGTGCTCAGCCCGAAGGCGCGAGCCCTGTACGCAAGCGCCGGCGCGAGCGCCGACGAGGACACCGCGATGGTGCGCTTCGACCCCGCGATGGTCGAGGAGCAGATGGCGAAGGCGCCACCGTCGTACACCATCAAGGCGCGCAACCCCGCGAAGTCGCCGGTTTTCGGCGGCAACGTCATCAACTTCGGGCTGGTCGGCGGGCCGTCGTTCGTCTCCGACCTCGACCGCGGCCGCCGCGCCGGGGACTACGAAGACTTCCGCAACTTCATGAAGCTGTCCGGCTCCTTCGACGTCATCCACCTGGGCGGCGCGTCGCCCCTCGCGCCCCTGGACCTGCCGGCCACGACCCGCCACCTGGACATGTACTACGCCGCGATCACCCTGCACGACAAGGTCTGGGGCGCTTCGCTGCTCGGCGGATACCGCGCCCACGACGCGGTGGAGATGGCCTGCATCGCGCACGGGGTGACGCGCGACGAGCTTCCGGCGCAGCCGATCGTCAGCGGCGGGATCAACACGAACTCGCCGCGCCAGCTCGATGCGAACATGTCGGACGGGATGATCGAGCTCGCCTCGGTGGGCCAGCCGGTCGTCGTGACCCCGTTCACCCTGCTCGGGGCGATGGCTCCGACCACCCTCGCCGGCGCGCTCACCCTGCAGAACGCCGAGGCGCTGGCGGGGATGGTGCTGTGCCAGATCGTGCGTCCCGGCACCCCCGTCTGCTACGGCGGCTTCACCTCCAACGTGGACATGAAGACCGGCGCCCCCGCGTTCGGCACCCCCGAGTACGCGAAGGCGACCCAGGCCGGCGCCCAGCTCGCGCGGCGCTACCGCGTGCCCTTCCGCGCGAGCAGCACGAACGCATCGAACGCGGTCGATGCCCAGGCCGCGTACGAGAGCGAGATGTCGCTGTGGGCCTCGGTGATGGCGCATACCAACCTCGTCAACCACGCGGCGGGCTGGCTCGAAGGCGGGCTCACCGCCTCGTACGAGAAGCTCGTGATCGACGCCGAGATGTGCCAGCTCCTCGCCGAGTACCTGGAGCCGGTGGTGGTCGACGACGACACCCTGGCGCTCGACGCCATCGCCGAGGTGCAGCCGGGTGGCCACTTCTTCGGCGCGACGCATACGCTGGCGCGCTACGAGGACGTCTTCTACACGCCGATCGTGTCGGACTGGCGCAACTTCGAGACGTGGCACGAGTCGGGCGCCCGCTCCGCGGCCGAGCGGGCGAACGCCATCTGGAAGCGACTGCTGGCGGAGTACGAGCCGCCGCCGATCGATCCGGGCATCGACGAGGCGTTGCGCGAGTACATGATCGAGCGCAAGCGCGCCATCGAGGCGGGCGAGGTGGCGCTGGAGCAGTAGCGGTGCGGAGGAAAGCGTCCCGGCGCACGCCGGGGACGGTTCACTTGTCGGTCTGGTCCGGTAATCGGTGCCGTGCCCGGCTGCGGACAGGCGCTCGACGTCGAGCGCAGGCGCATCCGGAAGTGGCGGCCTCGCGCGTATGACGCGGCGATCGGGCCACGGGCGCAGCAATGCGCGGCAAGTGCCATAATCGGCCCATGCGCTTCTTCAACACCGAAGGGCCGGTTCGTCCGGACAAGCACTACGCCATCCAGCCGCTGGAGCGGATGGACGTCAGCGAGTTCCTGAGCCTGATTCGGGCGGAACGCTACTTCGTGCTGCACGCGCCGCGCCAGACCGGCAAGACCTCCGCGCTCATCGCGCTTCGCGACCTCCTGAACAGCGGCGAGGCCGGCAACCTTCGGTGCGTGGACGTGAACGTCGAAGTCGGGCAGGTGGCGCGCGACGACACCGCGCGGGGCATGCGCGCCATCCTGAGCAGCCTGGCCGCCAGTGCGCGTCTCCTGGGCGACGACTTCCCGCGCGGGGTCTGGCTTGACATTCTGCAGCAATCCGGTCCCGACGATGCCCTGAAAGACCTGTTGATCGAGTGGTGCATGGCGAATCCGGTGCCGCTGGTGCTGCTGGTGGACGAGATCGATTCCCTGGTCGGCGACACCCTGCTCTCCGTACTGCGCCAGCTCCGCGCCGGCTACCCGCAACGCCCCGGAGCCTTCCCGCAGAGCGTGGTGCTGTGCGGGGTGCGCGACATCCGCGACTACCGCATCCGGTCGAGCACCGGCGAGGTCATCGCCGGCGGCAGCCCCTTCAACGTGGCGGCGAAGTCGTTGCGCATGGGCGACTTCACGGAAGCGGAGACGCGGGCGCTGATGGCGCAGCACACCGAGGAGACGGGCCAGCGTTTCTCCCCGGCGGCGGTGGAGGCGGTGTGGACGCAGACCCAGGGCCAGCCGTGGCTGGTGAACGCGCTGTGCGCGGGGGCGTGCTTCGACAACAAGGCCGGGCGGGACCGCTCGCGCACCATCGAGGTGGACGACGTGTACGCGGCGCGGGAGGAGTTGATTCTCTCGCGGCGCACGCATCTGGACCAGTTGGCGCACAAGCTGGAGGAGGAGCGGGTCCGGCAGGTGGTCGAGCCCATCCTGAGCGGCGGGGAGGTGCAGCACGACGGCCGCGACCTGGAGTACGTGCGCGACCTGGGGTTGCTGGCGCCGGGCTCGCCGCCGCGCATTGCGAACCCGATCTACCGGGAGGTGGTGCCGCGCGAGCTGGGCTACGTGTTGCAGGACAGCCTGGACATCCAGGTTGCGTGGTACGTGGACGACGACGGCGGCTTGGACATGGACAAGCTGCTGAGTGCGTTCGGCACGTTCTTCGGGGAGCACGCGGAGCACTGGCTCGGCCATCTGGGGGCGTACCGGGAGGCCGCCCCGCAGCTCATCTTGCAGTCGTACCTGCAACGGGTGGTGAACGGGGGCGGACGCATCGAGCGGGAGTACGGGTTGGGGCGGGGGCGGACGGACCTGCTGGTGCTGTGGCCGCGGGAGGCGGGCCAGCCCTCGGATCTGTGGGAGCGTTTCGTGGTGGAGTGCAAGGTGTTGCGGGACTCGGACCGCAAGAGCCTCGCGTGGACGGTGGAGAAGGGCGTGAAGCAGACGTTGGGGTACATGAAGCAGTGCGGTGCGGAGGAAGGGCATCTGGTGGTGATGGACCGGCGTAGCGAGGCGCGGCGGCGCGGCGAAGAACGCCGGCATGGAGACGGGGAGGCGGGTGGAGGCGAGCGCCGGCACGATGGCCGCAAGGTGGTCGTCTGGACGCTGTAATACCTCCGCATAGTGGTTTTGATCGATTGGTTCCGGCCGGTCAGCGTAGGGCGGGACACTCCATCAGAGTTCGGTGCAACCATGCCCAACTTGAGTTACCAGTCAAACCGGGCCACACCCCCCGTGACCATCTCCAGGTCGGTATCGGTGAGCTGGCTGCTCGGCGGCAGGACCAGATGGGCGGATGTCCCGCTTTCTTCGTGGACTTCGATCGCGAAGGACGCGGGAATGTGGACGCCCAGCTCCTCGTGCACCGCCCCTTTCGGATCGCTCAGCAACCGCGCGCGGAAGTCCGCATCCGACGCCGCCCGTTCCTCGATCCTCGTTCGCATTGCTTTCGCCGTCTCCATCATGGGCCTCCCATTGTGGTGATCCGGAGTGTCGGCAGGGCCCGTCGCACGGGCCAGCCAGTGAGGGAGGGTACTCGGGCGGCGGTCGAGGAGCAACCCCAACCCGCAGGGCAAGATCACTAAAAATGTATCGATTTCAGTGAGTTGATGCGGGCCAGATGGTCATTTCCGATTCCGCCCGCGTTACCGATCGAAGATGATGCCGCCTCCGCCGCCGGGCCGGCCGCCGCCGGGTCGGCCTCCGCCCAGATCCGGAGGCATGGCGCCGGGCACCACGATGCGCGACGCCTCCTCCCGGCGCATCTCCTGGGCGCGCTCGCTCAGCCGCTCCACCGCCGCCTGGATCGCCTCGGGGAACTTCGAGAACGCATCCTTCAGGGAATCGGCCTCGATGGGGGACTGGACCGGGATCGGTCCGAGCTGCGAGACGATCGTCGTCTCGGCGATGTAGGTGGTGGGGCGGGTGGGATCGGGGCTGCCGTCGTGCCTGACCGGCTGGAACCTGCGGATCGTCGCGAGCCGCATGTCGCTGAACACGTCCTCGCGGTGGAGGTTGTCGAGATCGGCTCTGATCTCGTCGAGGCGCTGGCCGGCCTGCCGCTCGCTCACGTCCGGATTCTCCCTGGAGACACCTGAATTTCCGGGGCGGGAGTGTAGCACAGGCTCGCCTTCCGCCCGGCGTATTCCCCGGCGCCGGGCAGGGCAATCTCATTTGGACATGAAATGTCGTTTCCGGGCCGCCAAGCCAGCCGGACCAGCCGTAGATGAGCCCTTGGGACGCCCAATCATGTCCACCTCAGCGTTCCTCAAAGGCGAAATCGGTCCGAAACGGGCTTGGTAATCGCCATTCGACGCTCGGAAATCTCAAAATGCGGTTGCCCTGGGCGCCGGAGGACGTCGGGCGGCGACCGTCTACCGGTGCACGTGCAGCCGCTCTTCCTCCGCCGGCACCACGATGACCGGATCGACCTGCTGCAGCTCTTCGAGCGGAATGTGGCAGGCGATGGCGTGGGTCTCCGAAGCCATCCGCACGGGCGGGCGCTCGTCGTCGCAGATCGTCCCGACCTTGCGCGGGCAGCGCGTGCTGAAGGGACATCCCTTCGGCGGATCGAGCACGCTCGGCAGGTTGCCTTCGAGCACGATCTCGCGCTTGGTCACCTCGGGGTCGGCGATCGGCACCGCCGACAGCAGGGCCTCGGTGTACGGATGGTACGGGGGCGCGAAGATCGCCTCGGTCTTGCCGCGCTCCATGATCTGGCCGAGGTACATCACCACGATGCGGTCGGAGAGGTAGCGCACCACGCTCAGGTCGTGGCTGATGAAGAGCAGCGTCGTCTTGTGCTCGCGCTGGATCTCCATCAGCAGCTCGGTGACCGCCGCCGCCACCGATACGTCGAGGGCCGACACCGGCTCGTCGGCGATCACCATCGAGGGGTTGCCGGCGAACGCGCGCGCGATGCCGATGCGCTGCTTCTGCCCGCCCGAGAGCTGGCGCGGGCGCCGGATGTAGAAGTCGCGCGGGAGCTTCACGATGTCGAGGAGCTCCAGCACCCGTTCCTGGATCTTCCTCTTGTCCGTCTCCACCCCGAACTTCCTGATGACCCTCCCGATCTGCGCCCCGACGGTGTGGCTGGGGTTCAGCGTGTCGAACGGGTTCTGGAACACCATCTGCAGCGAGCCGATCTGCCGCGGCGAGCGCTCGCGCACCGGGATCTTCGAGATCTCGGCGCCGTCGTGGCGGATCGCGCCGTCCGTGGCCGTCTCCAGCCCCATGAGCACCTTCGCGAAGGTGGACTTCCCACAGCCGGACTCGCCGACGATGGCCACGGTCTCCCCGCGCCGGGCGTCGAAGTTGAGCTGCTCGTTCGCCTTGACGTGCATGGTGCCGGTGCCGGCCAGGATCGCCTTGATCGACCGGTCATGGACCTCGTAGTACTTCTGCATGTCCTCCACCGCGAGGACCGCGTCCCCGATCTCCATCGGGTCCTTCGTCTCGCCGTGCGCGACCTCCGCGCCGTGGTCGATCTCCCTCCACCGCAGGCAGCGCACCCGGTGGTCGCTCATCGTGGCGCCCGCCACCGGCTCCATCGGGACGTCCCTGGCGTCGCAGCGCCCGTCCTCGAAGAAGTCGCAACGGGGGCCGAAGTTGCATCCGCGCGGCCGCTCGTGCGGGAGCGGAAGCTGCCCGGCGATGGGCCTGAGCGGAGCCGCGTTCTTGTCCGCCGTCGGCAAGGGGATGCAGCCGAACAGCCCGTGGGTGTAGGGATGCTTCGGCCACGTGAACAGGGAGTTGATCGTGCCTTCCTCGACCACCTCGCCGGAGTACATGACGAAGACCCGGTCGCAGACCTCCAGGATGAGGCCGAGGTTGTGCGAGATGTAGATCTGCGAGGTGCCGTACTTGCGGCTGATGTCGGTGATGAGCTTGGTGATGCCGGCCTCCACGGTCACGTCGAGGGCCGTGGTCGGCTCGTCGAGGAGCAGCAGGGAGGGGTTCGAGAGCAGGGCCATGGCGATGACCACCCGCTGCTGCTGCCCCCCGGAGATCTGGTGCGGGTAGGCGGCCATGACCCGCTCCGGATCGGGGAGCCGCACGTCGGTGAGCACCTGCACCGCGCGGTCGTAGGCTTCCGAATCCGGGACGTTCTCGTGGGTCGTCGGCACCTCCTTGAGCTGGGTGCCGAGGGTCAGGCTGGGGTTGAGGGCGGCGAAGGGCTCCTGGTAGATCATCGAGATGTGCGAGCCGCGCAGGGCGCGCAGCTCGTCGGGCGCGAGCTCCGTCAGCTCCACCCCCTTGAACCGGATGCTGCCGCTCTTGATGGCGCCGTTGCCCCCCATGTACTGCATGATGGCCATCGCCACCGTGGACTTGCCGCAGCCGGACTCGCCGACCAGGCCGATGCTCTCGCCCTTCCGCACGGTGAGCGAGAAGTCGATCACGGCCGGGATCTCCCCCGCCCGCGTCCAGTACGACAGGTTCAGATCCGTGATTTCGAGGACCGGTGCGTTCTCGTCGAAGCTCACCGCCATGGGCCCTTCCTCCTCGTTCCGCGTTCCGGGACAGGGCGCGGTCGTCGTCCGGGGCGGGCGGTCCGTCGCCCGGCGGCGCCGGGCTTTCCGCGCCCGCCCTCAATCGCGCAGCGAGATCTCGCGCAAGCCGTCGGCCATCAGGTTGAAGCCGAGGATCAGCGAGGAGATCGCCAGGCACGGGAACACCGTCATGTGCGGGAAGGCCAGCGCCATCTGCCGCGTCTCGTTGATCATCCCGCCCCAGTCCGGGTCCGGGGGCGGCAGCCCGAGGCCCAGGAACCCGAGCACGCCGATGGTGATGATGACGTAGCCGAGACGGAGGCAGCCGTCGACGATGAGGGGACCGCGGGCGTTGGGCAGGATCTCGACCAGCATGATGCGCCACGCCGTCTCCCCGCGGGTCTCCGCCGCCGCGACGTACTCCCGGTTGCGCAGATCGAGCACCAGGCCGCGCACGATGCGCATCACCAGCGGCCCCGTCGCGAAGGTCACCGCGAACACGATGTTGAGCGGCGAGGCGCCGATGGTGGCGATGATGAGGATGTAGAGCACCAGCACCGGGAACGCGAGGATGATGTTCGCGACGCCCGAGAGCACGTCGTCGATCCAGCCCCGGTAGTACCCCGCCGCGAGCCCCAGCACGATGCCCACCACGTAGGCGCAGATCGCCGCGATCGGCGCCCAGGTCAGGACCGTGCGCGCGCCCCATACGATGCGCGAGAGGACGTCGCGCCCGATGTTGTCCGCGCCCAGGACGAAGGTGTCGGTCCGGCAGGCGTCGGCGATGGGGATCGGCGTGCCGGGCTTCGCGAACGCCTGCAGCGTCGCGTTCGGGTCGCAGGGCGCGAAGAGCGGTGCGCCGAGGGCCATGATCGCCCAGAACAGGACCAGCGCGGTCCCGGCCATGCCGACCACGCTCTCGCGCAGCAGCGCGAACGACTTGACCGCGCCCCACAGCGCGGAGCCGTAGCCCGGAGCGGGTACTGCCGCAATGGTGGCCATGTCTCGCTCCTCAGGTGAACCGGATCCGCGGATTCAGCCAGGTGTAGCCGATGTCGGAGACGGTCTGGGTGGCCACCACCACGAAGACCGCCACCATCGACGCGGCCTCGATGAGCAGGATGTCCTGGTTGAGGGAGGCCTCCAGCAGCAGCGCGCCGAACCCTTTGTAGGCGAAGAAGAACTCCACCACGATGACCCCGGACAGCAGCCACGGGATCTGGAGCATGATGACCGTGAACGGGGCGATCAGGGCGTTGCGCAGCGCGTGCTTCAGGATCACCTGCCGGTACGGAAGCCCCTTGAGCACCGCGGTGCGGATGTAGTGCGTGGTCATGACCTCGGCCATGGAGGCCCGCGTCATCCTCGCCACGTAGCCGAAGTCGTAGATGACGAGCACCGCCACGGGCAGCACGAGCTGCTTCCAGTCGAAGCCGCCGATCATGCTGCTCGTGCCCGGCAGCCAGCCGAGCCCGAACACGAAGATCGCGGCCAGGAGCGGGGCGCTGGCGAACTCCGGGATCGAGGTGGTGATGATGCTGGTGACGGAGATGGTGCGGTCGAGGTACGAGCCTTCCCTCATGCCCGACAGGATGCCGAGCACGAGGGCCAGCGGCACGATGAACGCCATCGCCCAGAAGGCGAGGACCGCGGTGTTCCACAGCCGGTCCCACATGAAGTCGTTGATCGGCTTCTTGAACCGGACCGATTCGCCGAGGTCCCCGGTCACGAAGCCCCACAGCCAGCGGCCGTAGCGCTCGTACAGGGGGTCGTAGTACCCGTTCTCCTGCAGCCAGAGCTCGCGCTGCTCCTGGGTCGAGTACTGGCCGAGGACCTTGACCGCGACGCTCTCGACGTTGATTTCGAGCAGCAGGAAGAGCAGCGCCGACACGATCAGCATGATCAGGATCATCTGGCCGAAGCGCTTGAGGATGAAGATGAGCATGAGACCACTCCTTCGGGTGGTCCGGGCGACGGCGGTGGCGGATCGTACGCCCGGTGCGGCTTCGGGCCGTCTCGTCGTTCCTGGGCGCGGGGGCCGGCGTGCGCGGGGCCGATGCCGGTCCTCGCGCCGGATTGTGGTCGCTCCCGCCGGTCACGTCCAGCTTGGAGGGCGGCGGTGGGACGGGGACGGCGCCCGCGATGCGGGCCGCGTCGAATGCGGGGCCGCCGCCCGGACGGGCGGCGGCGGTCGGGGATCGGGTCCGGGCCGGGCGGCTCAGCCCTGCCAGGCCAGCTCTTCGGGGAAGATGTATCCCGTGGGGTGGATCTGGTAGCCCAGCACGCGCTTGTCGAACGCGGCGAACTGGCCGCGCCACAGCGGCTGGGTGATCGGGCCGCGCTCCTGCATGATGGTCTCGAGCTGGCCGATGATCTCGGTGCGCTCGGCGATGTCGAGGGTGCCCTCCGCCTTGGTCAGCAGGGTGTCGAACTCGGCGTCGCTGAAGCGCGACTCGTTCCACGGCACCCCGGAACGGTAGGCCAGGGCCAGCACCATGAAGCCGAGCGGGCGATGCGCCCACGAGGTGAACCCGAAGGGCACCTTGTCCCACACGTCCCAGAACTGGGCCGACGGCATCAGGTTGATGTTCACGCGGATGCCGGCCTCCTTCCACTGCTCCACCATCGCCTGCACCGCCTGCAGCTCCCAGGCCGGCTCCTTCTTCGAGGCGATCTCCATTTCGATGCCGTCCGGATAGCCGGCCTCGGCCAGCAGCTTCTTCGCGGCCTCGACGTCGCGGTTCATGAAGGGCAGCTTCTTGTAGTCGGGATGCACCGGGCATACGTGGTGGTGCTCGCCCGGCGAGCCGATGTTGCGGTAGGCGAGCTCCAGGCAGCGCGGGGTGTCGACCGCGAGACGCATGGCCCGCGCGATCCGGGGATCCTTGAACTCCTCGCGGTCCATCTGCACCCGCGCCACCCCGGTCCCTGCGGTGATCACCTCGTAGAGCGTGGTATGCGGGAGGCTCTTGAGGACGTCGAGGGTGTTCACGTCGGTATCGCCGCTGTACTGGCCGTGCACCTGCTGCGAGGCCAGCGCGCCGACGGTCGCGGACGGGTCGTCGCCGAGGTCGACGTAGATCACCTCGTCGAGGAAGGTCTCGCCGCCCCACCAGCCCTCGCGCTTCCTGAGCACCGCGGTCTCGCCGACGCTCTGCTCGACCAGCGGGTAGGGGCCGGTGCCGTTCGAGCCGGCGCCGAACTTGCCGCCTTCCTCCGGGTCGAGCATGGCGAAGGGGTAGTGGAACAGGTGCTCCGGCACCGCGACCTGCGCCTCCTTGAGGTTCAGGCGCACGGTGTGGTCGTCCACCTTCTCGATGGCGTTGGCGTCCCAGAGCCGGGTGCTCTTCTTCGGGTTGCCCTTGTCGTCCTTCTCGCCGGTCTCGTACTCCTCGAGCATGTAGCCCTTCATCAGGCCGAGTACGGAAGATCCGGTGCCCGGGTCCAGGCAGTGCTCGATGTTCCAGATGACGTCATCGGCGGTGAAGTCGCGGCCGTTGTGCCACTTGACCTTCTCGAGGTGCAGGTTCCAGGTCTTGAGGTCGTCGCTCGCCGTCCACTTGTTGCAGAGGTAGGGCCGGGTGACGTTGTCGGAGCCGGTCCTGGTCAGGTACTCGTGGGTGCCGCGCCCCTGGTTCGAGTCGTGCAGCCAGGAGTAGGTATGCGGGCTGTCCACCTTGTACACGCGCATCGAGATGCGCAGCGAGCCGCCCTTGGGCATGTCCGCCGCCCTGGCGGATTTCGGTGCGACCATGCCCATCATGCCGTAGGCGGCGGTGGCGGAGACGCCGAGCAGCGTCGAGTAGCGGATGAACTCGCGGCGGCCCATCCTGCCCTCGTTGAACTGCCGCTTCAGTTGCTCCAGTCCGGGGTGTTCTCGTTCTCTCTTCATCGAGGAGACTCCTTCGGTGTTTGTGAGATGGCCGGCGGTATTCGAGAACAGGCCGGCCTGGCGGCCCGGACGGCGCCCGGGGGCAGGGGGGCCGACGCCGGACACCGCGTGAAGGAGAAGGGTAGTCGAGTCCGATCCGTATGAGAAGGCCATGCCGGCGGTCTCCGCCGATGCCGCCGGAGCAGGATTCCCCGGTGGGGGCGTATGCTGCACTATCGTCCGCTCCACATGCCGCCAGACAGGCAAAGGGAGGAACCCGGTGAAGAACATCGCCATCTGCTGTGACGGGACCGGCAACGAATACGGGCGGAACAATACGAACGTCGTGGAGACCTTCGTGCTCGCCGAAAAGGACGACGGGCAGATCGCGTACTACGACCCCGGCATCGGCACCGGCGGCTGGGAGTACCACGAAGGGAGCGGAAAGCTCCGCGCCATGGGCGACCAGGCCACCGGATACGGCCTGCAGAAGAACGTCGAGGACGCCTACCGCTGCCTGATGAGCCGCTACGAGGAAGGCGACCACGTCTACCTGTTCGGGTTCAGCCGCGGCGCCTTCACCGTGCGCTCCCTGGCCGGAATGCTCCACAAGTGCGGTCTGCTCGGCGCCGGCCACGACAACCTCGTCGAGTACGCATCGAAGATCTACAACACCACGGGCAACGAGGCCGTCGCCGCCGGCTTCCGCGAGGCGTTCGGGCGCCGGTGCCCCGTCCGCTTCATCGGGGTGTGGGATACCGTCGAATCGCTGGTGCTCCACGCGGGGAAGCGGTTCCACGACGCGACGCTCCACCCCGACGTCACGTTCGGGTATCACGCTCTGGCGATCGACGAGAAACGCCGGGATTTCCCGCCCTGCACGTGGGACGAGACGAACGCCGGCCCGGGACAGACCATCGAGCAGGTCTGGTTCGCGGGCTCCCACTCCGACGTGGGCGGTTGGTTCGACGAACGGGGTCTCGCGAACGTCGCCCTGCACTGGATGCTCGGCAAGGCCGCCGCCTGCGGACTGCGGATCAGGGAGCGGGAGCTTGCCGAGCACCGTCCCGACCCGCATGACGAGCTGCACCCGTCCTACGACGGATTCTGGAGGGTACGCGGCAGCCGCACGCGGAAGATCCCGGAAGGGGCGCGGGTCCACAAGAGCGTGGTCGAGCGCATGGACGATCCCGGCAACCGGTACAGGCCCGGAAACCTGCCCGCCGGGTACGAGGTCGTGGGGTAGCCGACGGGCGCGCTGCCGGCGCCCGCGACCCGCTCCCCGGCCCGGCCTCTGCGGACCGCCACTCACCGGAGAGCGGCATCCCGGCTCGGTCGTTCGGCACTACCCAGCCGTTCAGCGCTTCGTGGACCAGCCGGTGAAAGTGGTGGATCGCGTACCCTCCGTCTTCAGAGCGTCACCAGCGCAGGTTCACGTTCTTGATGCGGGTGTAGCTCAGCAGCTCCTCGAAGCATTCCTCGCGGCCCACGCCGCTCTGCTTCCAGCCGCCGTAGGGGGCGCCGATGTACCGGCCGGTGGAGTTGATCCACACGTAGCCCGCCTCCACCCGCTCGGCGGTCTCCATGGCCCGGTCGAGGTCGTTGGTGACGATGGCCGCGGTGAGACCGTAGGGCAGGCCGTTCGCCTTCGCCAGCATGTCTCCGTAGTCCGACCACGTGAGCACCGACATCACCGGGCCGAAGATCTCCTCGCGGGCGATGCGCATCGAGTCGTCCACGCCGTCGAAGACGGTAGGGGAGACGAAGAACCCGTTGGCGAGCGCCGGGTCCGCGGGGCGACCGCCGCCGGTGACGAGCCGCGCCCCCTGCTCGCGGCCCGAGGCGATGAAGCCCATGACCCGGTCGAACTGCCGCCGGGAGACGATCGGGCCGAGCTCCTTATCCTCCTCCCAGGGGAACCCCACCGGCAGCGCCTCGACCTCCGCCACCAGCGCGTCCAGCACCGCATCGTGCAGTGATTCGTGCACGAACACCCGCGAGGTCGAGCTGCACGACTGCCCCTGGCGGTTCATATTCATCCCCTTCACCGCCGCCTTCTCGGCGCAGAAGCGGAACGGGTGGTTGAACGGGTTGATCTTGGCCACCACCCCGTAGGGCTGGCGGCGGGTGAAGTTCAGGTGCCGCGGGCCGTATGACGAGGTCTCGCCCTTGATCTCGGTGACCAGTCCCGCGAAGAAGCGCAGGGTGTCCACCGTCCAGTCCACGTCGCCGACCATGCCGGCCAGCGCGTTGCCGGAGTCCACGCAGTCCATGAGCCCGAGCTCGCCGCGGTGTGCGTGCAGCCGGTCGGCGAGGCGCTCCAGGGATCCGGCGCGCTCGCGGATCGGCATCCGCCCCCATTCCGAGTCGAACGCCTTGCGCCCGGCGCGCACCGCCCGGTCGACATCGGCGCCGGTCGCGGCCGGCACCTCGCCCAGATGCTCCCCGATGGAGGGGTTGATCGATGCCAGATGCCCGCCCCCGTCCGCCTCCTGCCACTCGCCGCCGATGTAGAGCCCGCGCGGCGTGAAGTCCAGCTCCGGTCCGATCATGGTCGTCTCCGAGTTGTCTCCGGGGCGCCGGCCGTGCCCGGCCGCCGGTGGTGTCGGTTCGTCGGGCGCAGGCGGTGGTCAGTGCGCGGTGGCGGTGCGTAGCGGAAGAAAACCAACAACGCATGGTTCGAGACTCAGGATGCCATCGCCTACCACGAAGGTTTCACCGAGGAGGAGCTATTCTGGATGGACATGTCCCCCGAGAAAAGATTCGCATATTCCGAAAAATCCATGAACCTATATTGTAATGACAAAGGCTCCATACTTGCCGGTCGATCTCAGAAATACCTCTGCGCTATCTTGAACAATTCCCTCATCACATGGTTGGTGATGAATACGGCACTTACTACTGGCGAGGGGCTTTCGCAATGGAAAAAATCCACCATCGAACAGCTTCCCATCCCCGACGTCCCACCCGAGGTACGGATCCCCTTCGTCCGCCTCGTGGACGACATCCTCGCCGCGAAGGACGCCGATCCGAGCGCCGACATCACCGAGCAGGAGAAGGAAGTCGATCGCTTGGTCTACACGCTCTACGGCCTCTCGGAAGCCGAGGTCGCCGCGGTCGAGAAGGGCCGGCCATGACTCGCGACGGGGCCGCTTCCGCATCGCATCGCAAACGGCGAACACAGCGGAGGAGGGCCGCTCCCGCGCGGCCTCTTTGCGGAGACGGCCTCATCAGGAGCCTGCGTCGCAGAAACCCTGTCGAACGCCGAGACCTCGTCGACGCGATCAGGCGCTTCCCCGAAGTAGAGGGTGGACCGCCCCGGAGTCTTCACCCTCGACGATCTTGCGGAGAGCCTGATCGCCACGCCCATCCGGCAGGGTAAGAGCCGACACGAACACATTCGTGTCGAAGACGACCTTCACGTTTCGAGATACCGCCGGAGGTCCTCCTCGCTCAGGATCGCCCGTTCTTTCGCCTGGCGACCCCAGAAGTCCTGCAAGGCGCCGAACTCTTCACGCAGGCGGTCCGCCCGCGCCTGCCGGAGCGCGTCCCGGACGACCGCGCTCAGCGTCTTACCCTCGGCCCGGGCAGTCTCTTCGGCGTCGCGGGCGAGATCGGGAGGCAGGGAGATCGTCTTCCTTACGGCTGTAGTCATCATGGACGCTCCCCGATGTCGGTATGAAGTCATCATACCAACTTGTTTCCCTCCAGTGCGTCTGCGTCGCCATGCTCGCCGTCGCCGCCCACTGCCCCCAGGTCGGCAACGAAACGACCTTCAACCGGACGGCGCCCGAACTCCCTACCGCCCGGGCCGGTGCCTCGAAGTCGAGCGCTTGTAATGCCCCTGCACGATGCGGTCGATGACCATCGCGCAGAACAGGATCGCGAGGCCCGCCAGCATCCCCTGCCCCTTGGCCGCGTACTGCAACGCAACCAGCACGTCCTGCCCCAACCCCTTGGCCCCGATGAGCGAGGCGATGACCACCATCGACAGGCACATCAGGATCGTCTGGTTCACCCCGGTCATGATCGAGGGCATCGCCAGCGGAATCTCGATGTCCTTGAGCAGCGTCCAGCGGGTGCAGCCGAATGCGGTCGCCGCCTCCTTGGTGCTCTCCGGCACCCCGCGGATCCCCAGCGCCGTCAGCCGGATGACCGGCGGCATCCCGAACACCAGTGTCGCCAGCACCCCCGGCGGCTTGCCGGTGCCGAAGAAGGCGATGATCGGGATCAGGTAGACGAACGCCGGCATCGTCTGCATGAAGTCGAGCACCGGCAGGGCCGCGTTGTAGGCCCTCTGGCTCTTGCCGAACCACACCCCCAGCGGGATCCCGATCAGCACGCAGAGGAAGGCTGCCGCGCCGAGCAGGGACACCGTCACCATGCTCGTCTCCCACAGGCCGAACAGGGCCAGATAGGCGAGTGCGGCGGCGGTGAACACCGCGACCCGGGGGCCGGCCAGCCGCCACGCGACCACCACGATGACGGTCATGACCACCGGCCAGGGCGTGTCCACGAACACCGTCTCCAGCCCGTCCAGCACCGCGCGGATCGTGGCCACCACCCCGTCGAAGACGCCCGCGCCCTGCACCGACAGCCAGTCGAACCCGCCGTCCAGCCAGGTGGACACCGGCGCGTACCAGCTCTTCTTCTCCACCGGCAGGTAGGCGACCCAGGGTTCGAGCCCCGGCGCGATCTTCCCGACGGTGAACCGGTAGAGGGTGAGCGGCACGATGGCCAGCCACAGCAGGGCGCCGAGGCCGGCCCGCGTCCAGCTCAGGCCCGATGCGGTTCCGGCCGGGTCCGCCCGCCAGTCCAGGTACTGCCTCTCGTAGCGCAGGTTGGCGTAGAAGCCCTGCACCAGGCGCAGGCCGAGGAGCAGGACGAGGCCGGTCACCAGGATCGTCACCGCGCCCTGTGCCGCGAGCGCGGCCTCCTCGGCGACCCGGTGCATGATCTTCTCGAGGTTCTCCGCCCGCTTGAGGAACGAGTCCGCGTCCGGGTCGCCGGCGAGCTTCGCCGCCTCGTGCCTGGCGAGGAACTCGTCGTACTTCAAGGTGAGCTTTTCGAGCCGGGCGAGCTGGCCCGCCCCCAGCTCGCCCCACCACCCCCGGCCGATCTGCACCAGCGCGAGCACCTCCAGGACCAGGAACGCCCAGAAGAATCCCCACAGGCCGCGGGCCGCGCCCCAGAAGGGGCCGGCCAGCGCCGCCGCCGGATTCCACGACCACGGGAAGCGCACGGCCGCCTGGATCTTCTCGAACTCGTGTCCGTAGTACCCCTGCCGGGCGCTGGCGAAGTCGCCGGCCGAGCCGGCCAGCCGGTCCGGGGGCGCGGTGAATCCGGTCTCTTGCATCAGTGGTCACCCCCCTTGATGCCCTTGAGCAGCGTGGCCTTGTCCACGACCCCCACGTCGGCCCCGCCGTCGGTGATCACGATGGGCTGGTCGGTGGTGGTCGAGAGGTCGATCAGCCCGCTCAGGTCGGTGTCGTGCGCGGCCCGCGGTGCCCGGCCCAGATCTTCGCCGGGCCGCGGCCGGTAGGCGTCGAGCCGTACCATGATGGTATGGGCGAAGATGAGCTTCAGCGTGGAGATGCCTTCGACGAAGTCCCGCACGTAGTCGTCGATGGGGTTGGTGACGATCTCCTCGGGGGTGCCGGTCTGCACGATCCGGCCGTCCTTCATGATCGCGATGCGGCTGCCGATGCGGATGGCCTCGTCGAGGTCGTGGGTGATGAAGACGGTGGTCTTGTCGAGCTCCGCCGACAGGGCCATGAACTGCTCCTGGAGCTGGCGCCGGATGAGCGGGTCGAGGGCGGAGAAGGGCTCGTCCATGAGCAGGACCTCGGGGTCGGAGGCCAGGGCGCGGGCGAGTCCCACCCGCTGCTGCATCCCGCCGGAGAGCTCGCTCGGGAAGCGGTCCTCGTAGCCGTCGAGGTTGACGAGGCTCAGGCAGCGCTGCGAGACCTCCCAGCGCTTCGACTTCGGCTGGCCCTGCACCTGAAGCGGGAAGGCGACGTTGTCGCGCACCGTGCGGTGCGGGAACAGCGCCATGTGCTGGAACACCATGCCGATGTGGGCGGCGCGCAGCTTCCGAAGCTCCCCCTCGCCCAGCGCCAGCACGTCCCGTCCGAGCACTTCGATGCGCCCGGCGGTGGGCTCGATCAGCCGGTTGACGTGGCGGACCATGGTGGACTTGCCCGAGCCCGACAGCCCCATGACGCAGAAGATCTCGCCGCGCGGGACCTCGAACGAGCAATCCGCGATGCCCACCACGCATCCGAAGCGCTCCAGCACCTGCGGCTTGGTGAGGCCGTCGCGCACGATGGCCTGCATCGCCTCATCGACCCGCGCGCCGAAGATCTTCCACACGCCGTCCAGCTTGATGACCGGTTCGCTCATGACGTGGCTCCGGAATCGGAGGCGGGGCTGCGTCCCCCGCCCGCCGGCGAACGCTCGCCCGCGGATAAAAAAACGGGCGATCCCCGCAAGGGATCGCCCGTTTCGCGCCTGACCGTCTCCGCTCCAAGCGTCGATTCGCGATGGCTCATTGCATCCAGGAATCCACCAGTGCGGCGTTCTCCTGCACCCACTGCCTGGCGTACTCGTCGGGGTCCGCCTTGTCGACCACGAGCGCGTAGGTCATGCCGGAGACCAGATCGGTGTCCAGCTTGACGCCGCTCAGCAGAGAGGCCGCCTCGGGATGCGTCTGCTCCAGGGACGCCGCGTAGTGCACGTGCAGGTAGGCCAGATCCCAGGCGACCGGAGCCTCCGACTTCTCCAGCCACTGCGGATCGTCGGTGGGCTGGACGACCATCCACTTGGAGGCGTCGTACGCGGGCTCTTCCAGGATCACCAGGTCGTGCATCGCGAACATGTGGTTGGGGGTGTAGCAGAAGAACACGTGGTTGGCGTCCTTCGCGACCGCGGTGTCGACGTTGGCCATCGCCAGGGTCTCGTCCATCTCCAGGAGCTCCATGGTCTCGTCGAACCCGTAGCTCTTGGCCCGGATCTTCTCGACGTTGGTCGAGGCCCAGCCCGATGCGCCGATCCAGACCTCGCCCCGGCCGTCGCCGTTGGTGTCGAAGTGCTTCGCCATGTCGGGATCGGACAGATCGGCGAGCCGGGTGATGCCGGTACGCTCCGCGGTCGCCTTCGTCACGCACATGCCCTGGAACGAGGCGACGCCGTTCGGGTTCATCCTGACCGTGCCCTTGGTCTTCACGAACTTGTCGTGCAGGTTGGCCTGGTTGGGCAGCCAGACCTCGGGATGCACGTGCATGCTGCCGGAGTCCATCGCCTCGAAGATGACCGGATTGGTGCCGTTCTGGAGCTCCACCTCCAGGCCGAGGTTGTCCTCCAGGACGACCTTGAGGATGCTCGCGGTGGCCGCCACCGACGGCCAGTTGGGGACGCCGATGACGACGTCGGCCGCGTGGGCGGACGACATGGCGGCGGACAACAGGGCCGCGCAGAGGGTACGGCGCCAAGTGGGTGTCTTCATCGCTTTCTCCTTCGATTCGGTAGGTGACGGCCATGCGGGCCGAAACCGCATGGCCACGAGATCGGCAGCCGATCACTTCCGGACTTGGTTCCGTCCCCTCCCCGGATGGCGTCCGGGACATCCCGAAGCAGGGTCATTAGACCGTAGGGAATCGGGGAAGTCCATCGGCAACCCCGGATGGCCGGGCCTCTCCCGTCCGACCGTCTCCACTCCCCTCGGGCGGCTCATGCCGGCCCCGCCGGCGGGAGCCTCGGTGCGTCCGGAGCGTTGTCCGGCCCTTCCCGTCCCGCCTACAATCCCGGCATGGACGACCCGGAAACATCGACCGCCGCGCGGCTCGGGCCGGAACGACCGGAGACGAATACGCTGCCGGCGATGCCCGTGCCGCGGGCGGAAGAGTGGACGCCACCGCCGGTGGTGTCGCCGGGTCCGCCGCTCATACCGGATACATCGCCATGACGGACACCAGCCCCGGGCCGCGCCGCCAGCGCCGCGGCATCTACCTGCTTCCCAACCTCTTCACCACCGCCGCCCTGTTCGCCGGGTTCTATGCAATCGTCGCGGCGGTGGACGGCCGGTTCGAGGCCGCCGCCGCCGCGGTCTTCGTCGCCATGGTGCTCGACGGGGCGGACGGGCGCATCGCGCGGATGACCAACACCCAGAGCGCATTCGGCGCGGAGTACGATTCGCTCTCCGACGTCATCTGCTTCGGTGTCGCCCCGGCCCTCATCGTGTACGAATGGGCGCTGTCGGGGATTGGCAAGCTCGGTTGGGTGGCCGCGTTCTTCTTCACCGCGGCGGCCGCGTTGCGGCTCGCCCGGTTCAACACCCAGCTCGGTACCGCCGACAAGCGGTACTTCCAGGGTCTGCCGTGTCCGGCCGCGGGGGCGGTGGTGGCAGGGCTCGTCTGGTTCGCGAGCGACTACGGGGTGCAGAGCGACGAGATCGCGCTCGTCGCATTCGCGATCACCGCCGCGACCGCCGGGCTGATGGTCTCGAACGTCAGGTTCTACAGCTTCAAGGATCTGGATCTGCGGGGCCGGGTGCCGTTCATGACGATTCTCGTCGTCGTGGTGCTGTTCGTGTTCGTATCGAGCGATCCGCCGCTCGTGCTCTTCGTGGCCATGCTCGGGTATGCGGCGTCCGGGCCGGTGTTCACGTTGTGGAGCATCCGCCGGCGCCGCGCCAGGCGCCGCGCCGGCGCGTCAGGCGCCGGCGAGCCGCCTCGCGACGCCGGAGCGGAGTGAGGCTCCAGCCTCCCGATCCGGACATCTCCGGAGACCGAGGTGCCGCATCCGTCCCGCGCTCATCTCGATGCAATCGGGATCCCGGTCTGGGTACGCCGCGGTGCCGCCCCCGTCGCCGTGCGGATTGACGTTCCGGGCGCGACGGACGGGAGCGAGGCCGCGGCGCCCCCTTCGGATCGGACGACCCCCGCAGCCCACCTGCTGGCGGCGATCGATGCGCAGGTGCGCGAGTGCCGCAAGTGCGGGCTGCATCGCACGCGCAAGCGCACCGTGTTCGGCACGGGGCGGCCGGATGCAGCGTGCATGTTCATCGGAGAGGCGCCGGGAGCGGACGAGGATGCCCAGGGGGAGCCCTTCGTCGGCCGCGCCGGCAAGCTGCTCGATGCGATGCTGGCCGCCATCGGCCTCGGTCGCGGCGACGTGTACATCGCCAACATCGTCAAGTGCCGGCCGCCGCGCAACCGCGACCCCCACGCCGACGAAATCACCGCCTGCTCGGCGTATCTCGGGCGCCAGATCGAGGCGATCTCCCCCCGCCTGCTGGTCGCGACCGGCAGGGTGGCGGCCCAGTCGCTGCTGTCCACGACGAAGGCCATCGGACAGCTCCGCGGCCGTACGTACCGGTACGGGGAAGACCGCCTGCCGGTGGTGGTGATGTACCACCCCGCCTACTTCCTGCGCAGTCCTCTGGAGAAGCGCAAGGGATGGGAGGATCTGGTCCGGCTGCGGAAGATGCTCCGCGAGCATGGGCACGAGCACGCGGCGGACGTTCCATGTGGGTGAGGGTCCGGTGAACGTCCTCGCGTTTGACGTCGAGACGGTGCCCGACGTCGACTCGGGCCGCCGGCTGTACGGGCTCGACGGGCTGGGCGACGCCGACGTCGCGCGGATCATGCGCCAGCGCCGGCAGCAGGCGTCGGGGTCGGAGATGATGCGCCACCACTTGAACCGGATCGTGGCGATCGCGGTGGTCCTGCGATCCGCCGGGCGCTTCCGCGTATGGTCTCTCGGAAGCGCCGGGTCCGGGGAGGGCGAGCTCGTGGAGAGGTTCTTCCACGGTATCGAG
The DNA here is from genome assembly GCA_965204915.1 of Gammaproteobacteria bacterium. GTDB lineage: Bacteria > Pseudomonadota > Gammaproteobacteria > HK1 > HK1 > HK1. The sequence goes on from OZ242023.1 coordinate 4,952,046, forward strand.
CAGTACTCGCCCAAACTCGTCTCGTGGAACGGCGGCGGCTTCGACCTCCCGGTCCTGCACTACCGGGCGTTGCTGCACGGGGTGAGCGCCCCGCGCTACTGGGAATCCGGCGACGACGACCAGGGCTTTCGCTGGAACAACTACCTCAACCGTTTCCACGCGCGGCACACCGACCTGATGGACGTACTCGCCGGCTACCAGCCCCGCGCGTTTGCCCCGCTCGGCGAGATCGCGCAGATGCTGGGCTTTCCGGGGAAGCTGGGGATGGACGGCTCCGGGGTGTGGGATGCGTATGTGGCCGGGGAGGTCGAGCGGATCCGCGCGTACTGCGAAGTCGATGCACTGAACACCTTTCTCGTCCATCTCCGCTACGAGCTGATGCGCGGACGGCTCTCGCCGGACGCTTACGAGTGCGAATGCGAGGTCGTGCGGGACGCGCTGGGAGACGACGCCCGCGACCATCTCCAGGAGTTTCTTCGGGCGTGGGGGGCGTCCTGATTCCGAGGTGGCGATGCTGAAGCCACCGGAGCTGAAGCCATCGGGGCCGAAGCCGTCGGGCGCCGGCGCGCGCCGAACCTGCACCGTGCGGATCCACGATCTCGACCCCAAGGGACGGGGAGCCGGGCGCGCGGGCGGGAACGGGGACGGGAAGACGACGTTCGTGCACGGCGCGCTGCCCGGCGAAGAGGTCGTCTGCCGGCGCGTGGGAAGGCGCCGGAGCTTCGACGAAGCGGTCGTGCAGGAGGTCGTCGAGCCGTCCCCGGACCGGGTCGAGCCGAGGTGCCGGTTCTACGAGCGTTGCGGCGGATGCAGCCTCCAGCACCTGTCCTACGACGCGCAGTTGCGCCACAAGGAGCGGATGCTGCTCGCGGCGCTCTCCACCGGCGGGAACGTCTCTCCGGCGGAGATCATGCCGCCGCTGGCCGGCTCGCCCTGGCGCTACCGCCGCAAGGCGCGGCTCGGCGTGCGCTACGTCCCGGGCCGGTACGGGGCGCTGGCCGGGTTTCGCGAGCGGGTTCCCAACCGGATCGCGGACATGAGCGACTGCGAGGTGCTGGCCGAGCCCCTCGGCCGGCTCGTGATGCCGTTGCGCGAGCTCGTGGGCTCACTGCAAGCCAGGGCGAGGATCCCCCAGGCCGAGGTCGCGGCGGGGGAGAACGGCGCCGCTCTCGTCATCCGCCATCTGGATCCGCTCTCGGCGGGCGACGCCGAGGCGATCGAGGCGTTCGCGGCCCGGCACGGAATCGGGATCCGGCTCCAGCCGGGCGGGGCGGACAGCGCTCGTCCGTTCGCCGGTTCGCCCTCGGATCTGCATGACTCCCTCGACGGCGGCGCGATCCGCCTGTCCTTCTCACCGCTCGACTTCGTCCAGGTCAATGCCGAGGTGAACCGCGCACTCGTGCGCCGGGTGGTGTCGATGCTTGCTCCCGTCCCGGGCGAGCGGGTGCTCGACGCCTACTGCGGGCTCGGCAACTTCAGCCTGCCGCTCGCGGCCCGCGGGGCGGCGGTGACCGGGCTGGAGGCGGGGGCGGAGATGGTCGAGCGCGCGCGTGCGAACGCGGCCGGCAATGCGCTGCCCGCATCGTTCCATCGCGCGGACCTCGGCGACGAGGCGGTGGTGCGGAACTGGCTGGGCCGGGGCTGGGACAAGCTGCTCATCGACCCGCCGAGGTCCGGGGCCGAAGTGCTCGTCGAACACGTCCGCCTCGCGCGGCCGTCGCGTATCGTGTACGTCTCGTGCAACCCCGACACCCTCGCGCGCGACGCGGCGCGGCTCGTGCACGGACACGGCTACCACATGGCCCGCACCGGCCTCGTGGACATGTTCCCGCATACGAGCCACATCGAATCGGTGACGGAGTTCCGGACGCGGGAAGGCGGCGATCCGGCGCCGGGGACGTCGGTGACGGCGGCGCCGTGGGCGTCGTCGGGACGGCCACGGTCCCGATCGGAAAACGGCAAGGAGTGATCGACCGCCATGAGAGAACCCGTGTCGCCGGCTCCAATCAGGACCCTGTCCGGGGTGCTGGCGAACCAGATCGCGGCCGGGGAGGTCGTGGAGCGCCCCGCCTCCGTCGTCAAGGAGCTGGTGGAGAACGCCCTCGATGCGGATGCGAAGAAGGTCCTCGTCGAGCTCGAGACCGGCGGGGCCCGCCTGGTCCGGGTGCGCGACGACGGGTTCGGGATCCCCTCCGGCGAGCTCGTGCTGGCGCTCTCGCGCCATGCGACCAGCAAGATCGCGGCCCTCGACGATCTGGACCGCATCGGGAGCATGGGGTTTCGCGGGGAAGCGCTGCCCAGCATCGCCTCGGTGTCGAGGCTGGTCCTGGAGAGCCGGCCGCGGGACGCGGCCACCGGCGCGCGGGTGCGTGTCGACGGCGGGGTGGTGTCGGCGGTGGAGCCCGCGGGGTCGAAGGTCGGGACCTCGGTGGAGGTGCGCGATCTGTTCTTCAACGTCCCGGCCCGCCGCAAGTTCCTGCGAACCCCCCGCACCGAGCTCCGCCATGCCGAGGATGCGGTGCGCCGCCTCGCCCTCGCGCGCCCCGACGTCTCGTTCACCCTCCATCACGATGCCCGCAAGGTCCTCGACGCGAGCCATCGCATGGAGCCCCGGCGCCGTCTCGCGCGCCTGTTGGGGGAGGAGTTCCCGGCAGGCGCGTTGGAGCTCTCCTTCGACGCGGGGGATCTCTCGATGCACGGATTCCTGGCCCCGCCGGATGCGGCGCGACCCCGCCCGGACCTTCAGTTCCTCTTCGTGAACGGGCGGAGCGTGCGCGACGACGTCGTGCGGCATGCGGTTCGGGTCGGATTCGGGGATACGCTGGCGGGTGTGGCGTATCCGGCGTTCGTGCTCCACCTCGGCATCGATCCGGCCGCGGTCGACGTGAACGTGCACCCGACCAAGCACGAAGTCCGCTTTCGCGAGCCCCGCCACGTCCACGACTTCGTCCGCCACGCGATCTCGCGGGCGCTGGGCGGATTCACCTCGGAGGCGTCCCCGGAGACCGCCGCCCTCGCGCTCGATGCCGGTACGCCGTCTCCGGAAACCACCGCGCCGGGGCCGGAGGCCGCGACACCGGGGACGGGGATTGCCGAGCCGGGGGCGTCTCGTCCAGGGGCTTATCCGATCGGGCGACCGGGCGGGAGCGCGCGTCCCGGCGCAGGCCAGGTCCGCGACCATCTCGCCGGGTACGCCGCGCTGTCGGCGGCCCCCCGCCCCGCCGGGTCCGGCACCGCCCCCGGGCAGGTACGCCTCGGCGGCTACGTTCTCGTCGAAGGTCGGGAGAAGCTGCTGCTGATCGACCTCGGGGCGGGCCGCCGGGCACTGGTATGCGATCGGCTCGGTGAATCCACCCGGACGACCGCCCCGGTCTCCCGGCCGTTGCTGATTCCTCATACGCGGGCGGTGCCCGAGGCCGACGCCGACGCAGTGGACGAGGCGAGTACCTCGCTCCGGTCGCTGGGGATCGAGATCCGCCGCGGTGCCCCCGGCTCGATCACCCTCCGGGCGATCCCTGCGTGCCTCACGGGAATCGCGCCCGGTGATCTGCTCGATGCCGTCGCCGGCTGGGCGAAGCAGTCGGGTCCGGTGCCGGCTCTGATCGATTCGCTCGCGGCATTGGCGGGGTCATGCCCCTTCGATGGTGACGTCGGCGACGTCATCGACGCGGCGGCCGGGGGCCGGCTCGGCGCCGCGGTGACCGCCGTCGACGAGGCGATGCTTCGCGACATGGTCGCCGGCGCGACACGGCGATGAACGCATGCGGCCTGTCGAGGCCAATCCCTCGATCCCCGCCGGGAGCGGCGCCGATCCCGTCATATTCCTGATGGGGCCTACCGCTGCGGGCAAGACCCGGAGCGCGGCCGAGCTCGCCGCAAGCGGCCCCTACGAGATCGTCAGCGTCGATTCGGCGCTGGTGTTCCGGCATCTGGACGTAGGCACCGGCAAGCCCGGCCGGGAGCTGCGCGCCCGGGCGCCGCATCGACTCATCGACATTCGGAACCCGGACGAACGCTACTCGGCGGCCGAGTTCCGCGACGACGCCCTGCGCGCGATCGCGGACATCCGGGCCTCGGGGAACATCCCGCTGCTCGTGGGGGGGACGGGGCTGTACTTTCGAGCGCTGGAGCGCGGTCTCGCGGCGCTGCCCCCGGCGGATCCGGCGACGCGGGCGGAGATCGAGCGGGAGGCGGACCGTATCGGATGGCCGGCGATGCACGCGCGGCTTGCCGGTATCGATCCGGAAGCGGCGCGGCGCATCCATCCGAACGATCCGCAGCGCATCCAGCGCGCGCTGGAAGTGCACGCCCTCACCGGCCGGCCGATGTCGGAGCTGCTCGCCCGCGGGCGCCGCGGCGGTCTTGCCGGGCCGGTATGCCGCATCGTGATCGAGCCGGCGGATCGGGATGCGCTCCACCGGAGCATCGCGGCACGGTTCCTGGGCATGCTCGACGCCGGCCTGATCGACGAGGTCCGCGCGCTGAAGCGGTGCTGGCGGCTGACGGAGCGCAGCGCCTCGATGCGCCTGGTCGGCTACCGGCAGGTGTGGGCCTGTCTCGCGGGGCGGTGCACGCGCGAGGAGATGACCGCGCGGGCGATCGCCGCAACGCGCCAGCTCGCCCGGCGCCAGCTCACGTGGCTGCGCGCGGAGCGGAACGCCGTGCGCATCGACTGCCACGCGCCGGACGTTGCGGAGCGCGTTGCCGCCTGCGCCGGGTCGTTCGTCGAGGGCGCCGTGCGCAGGCCGCCGTTCTGAGGGCCGCCCTCGCCACTTCGCGTCATTTCCGGAAGCCGTCGAGAAGGCGCCTCCCGGCTTCCCCGGCCGCGAAGTGCCGTCAAGGACGCGGGAACCCGAAGATCCTGGATCCGGAGATGCCGGCGCGGGATGGAGCCCGGCCGTCGCGTCGCCCTTCCGGCGTATCCGATCGAGCGCCTGCCCGTCCCGCCCGGCCGCGCCGGATCAATCTCCGGCGGGCGTTTCGGCTCGATCATCCTCCGAGAACCATCCCTCCAGAATGATCTGCGCCGCGATCGGATCGGGGCCGGCGCGGCGGGATCCGCTCTCGATGAGGCGGGTCCAGGCTTCGCGGGTGGAGAGCCGCTCGTCCGCGAGGTGGACCGGCAGCCCCGAGCGCTCTCGCAGGCGATTCGCGAACCGGCGTGCCCGGGTGGTGATCCACTGCCCGGTCCCGTCCATGTTGAGCGGGAGACCGACGACCAGGGCATCGGGCTTCCAGGCGGCGAGGAGCCGATCGATGGCGCTCCAGTCCGGCCTCGTCCCCCGCACCGGAATCGTCTCCAGCGGAGTCGCGGTGCGCGTCACGGTCTGTCCGATCGCGCTCCCGATCCGTTTTTCGCCGAAATCGAACGCGATCAGCGTCTTCGTCTCATCCGCCATGTCCGCTCTCGTCGCATCCGGCCAACGGATCCGCGTCTTCCCGGTGCCGTGGAGCGCGGACGCACCCGCGCCGTCGCGGCGTGGTCGGGTGTCGTCTCGCCCGCATGGTAGCGCACACCGTGACGGTCCCCGCCACCCGGCGCTCCTCCGAGGCCGGGAGGTTCTCAGCTCCGCCGGGCCCCGGCCACGATCAGCAGGAACATCGCGTAGGCGGCCATCAGTACGACGGGCATCGCGCTTCCCCCGAACCGGTCCATGGCGCCGCCGCCGAGCGACGGCCAGATGAACGCGCCGACGCAGAACATCACACTGAGCATCGCGGACGCGGCGCTCAGATCGGCGCCCTCGAACCGCCGGCCGAGGAGCACCAGGGACAGCGTATAGAGCCCGCCGAGCGCGCCCCCGTAGAAGAACATGAACACCATGCCGATCACGGTGTGCGGGAGCGCCCACGGAAACGCGGCCGAGCCCGCGAGCAGGGCGGTCCCGATGGCCGCGGCGATCGCGCGGTTGCTCACGCGGTCCGCGAGCCAGCCGATCGGGTACTGCAATGCCATGCTGCCGATCGCGAGCACCGTGAGCAGCCGGATCCCGTCCACCTCGTCGAGTCCGATCCCCACCGCGTAGATCGGGAGGAAGGTCAGCAGCACCGCGTCGCCGGCCGCGAACACGAAGTATCCGAACATCGCCACCGGCGCGATCAGCACGTAGCGCGCGAGCGGCCCGGAGGTCTTGCCCCTGAGCCTCGGGGCCGAGCCGAGCGCGCCGGCCAGCACCGCCGCGGCGACGAGCAGCAGGGCGATGGTGACCAGGAACGGCGCCCAGCCGTCCGCACCGGTGATCGACAGGATCATCGGTCCGAGGGCGAAGCCGGCGGAGACCACGACGCCGAAGATCGCGATGGTGCGGCCCCGGTGCGACTCGTGCGCGACGTGGTTCACCCACGCCTCGCCCGAGATCCACAGGAAGCTCGCCGCCATCCCGAGCGCGAACCGCAGCAGAAACCACAGCCACACGTTGGGAAAGGCGCGAAGCAGCACGAGCAGCACCGCCTCCGCGAGTATCGACGCCAGCATCAGCAGGGCGGGGCCGCGGCTGCGCATCAGTCGCGAGGCGAGTGGGGCGACCGCGAAGACCGCGATGAAGTAGGCGCCGGTGTTGAGCCCGATGAGGGTCTCGTCGACCCCCTGGTGGCTGAGCACCAGCGAGAGCAGCGGCATCGTCAGGCCGTGGCCGAAGCTTGCGACCGCGAGCGCGACGGTGGCGACGACGAGCTGTCGCCAGCGGGGGTCCTGTACGGCCACGGCAAGCGATCCGGACATCCGGGCGTCCGCCGTCGAACGAGACGAGAGCGCGGATTACCCGCCTGCGCTCGTATTCCGCGGATCCGGACGTGCCCCGTTCGAGCACCCGGCCTCCTCGGGTACCGGAGCGGGCGGCGAAAGTCCACCGGCCGGATCCTGTCCGGGTGCTGGCGCAGGCCGTACTTCTCCATCCGCTTCGCCGGTACCGCCCATGCTTCGACGGCGAAGGCCGTTCGGGCTCCGGATTCCCGATGAGGCGTCGATGGGCCGTAACCGCTCTGCGCAACGTGGCGCGGCGAGGAAAAGGGCCACCACGCTGCCCGCCACGCCCGTCGTCCACGCGGCCGGCCACGGCGTGCCGGCCGCGTGCGCCGCTGCCGCCACCCCGGCTCCCAGCACGCCGGCGCCACCGAAGCTGATCCAGCGCCTCGGCACGGCGGCGCGAAGGACGCCACTTCCTATGGAGACCAGCAGCTCCCAGAACACGGCGAAGCTCATCTTGCTGGCCCCCGCGCGCCGGGCGCGGTACTCGACCGGCCGCTCCGCCACGCGCAACCCGGGCGATGCGGCCAGAAAATCCAGCAGGAACTTGTAGCCGCCGGTCTCGAAGCGGCCGGCCACCCGCTCCCATGCTTCCCGGCGCACCGCAAAGCAGCCGGCGAACGGATCCCGGATGCCGTGGCAGCGCACCGTGGTACACGCCAGCCAGAGAAGGACCACCGATCCGGCGTAGCGGTGGCGAGGCCAATCCCGTGGAATGGATGCGTTGGCGACGTATCGGGAGCCGACGGCCAGATCGCGGCCGTCACGCAGATCCTGGAACAGCGTATCCAGTATCTTCGGCTCGTGCTGGCCATCGCCGTCGATCACCGCAAGGTGCTCCTCGGGCACCTGCTCGAAGCCCGAGCGGATCGCTGTCGCCAATCCCGGCGGACAGTCGATGACGGCGAGATCGAGTCCGCAATCGCGCGCCCGGCATTGCGCCTCGGCGACGGTGCGGTCATGGGAGCCGCCGTCCAGCAGATACACCCGGCGGCCAACGGCATGAGGCGCCAGCTCGGCGAGAACCGGTCCTATGGCCGCTTCCTCGTTCAGCACCGGAACGAGAATCGCCTCTGTCGTCGTCATGGCTCTCCGGCCTCCATCTGCTCGGCGTCCGTCGGCGACATCAGCCTGGCTCCGCCTTGAGGTCCATCACCGTCGCCCGGCTGGCGTCGCGGAGCCGGTCCGGCTCGATCGCGAACAGGCTGAACGGCCCGCCCGCCGCCGCCCAGATCCGATCGAAACGAAACAGGTCGGCGTCCATGAACACGTCCAGGGACGTGGCGTGTCCCAGCGGCGGGACGCCACCGATCGCGAACCCCGTGGCCTTCCGCACGAAGTCCGCGTCGGCGCGGCCGACCGTCTCGCCCAGCGCGGCGCCGAGCTTGCCGGGGTCGAGCCGGTTGTCGCCGCTCATCACCGCGACCACCGCGCGGTCACCGGCGCGGAACACCAGGGACTTCGCGATCTCGCCCACCGGGCATCCGACCGCCGCCGCGGCTTCCGCCGCGGTGCGGACCGAGGCGGGGAGGGTGCGGATCCCGCAATCGAGCGAGGCCGCGGCGAGGGCGGCGCGGAAGCGGTCGGGACCCTTCGTTTTCGCCCCCTTCGTTCTCCTCCCTTTCGTTCTCCCCCCTTTTGTTCTCCCCATTGCGTCCTTCTCCGAGGTGGGCGATGCCGTGGCATTCCCGGGCACGAGCGCCGATGCGACCTCACCGGTTAGACTCCGCCTTCCGGCCAGGGGACGAGAGCCCGGCGCCCGCAGCCTGCCGCCAATCTTCGAAGGTCCGGGTCCGGCTTTCAACCGGCACCCGCAAGAGAGGAATGCGACTCATGACGGATGCGAACCAACCCGCGGTGCACCGCGGCCTGAAGGATCTGTGCTTCGACCGGTCGCCCACCACCCTCATCGACGGCCGGGCCGGCGAGCTTCGGTACCGCGGCTACTCGATCCACGATCTGGCCGCGCATTCGTCCTTCGAGGAAACAGCCTGGCTCCTGCTCTACGGCGAGCTTCCCACCGCGGCCGAGCTCGACGCCTTCGACGCGGCGCTGAAGGAGGCGCGCGAGCTCCCCGGCGCCGTCTACGACGTCATCCGCCTAGTAAAGGATGCGCATCCCATGGACGTGCTGCGGACCGCGGTGTCCGCGCTCGCCGCGTTCGACCCCGAGACGGGCGACAACTCCCTGGAGGCGGCCCGTCGCAAGGGGATTCGGCTCACCTCGCAGGTGCCGATGATCGTGACCGCGCACCACCACATCCGCCAGGGCCGGGCACCCGTGCCGGCGGACGCCGGGCTCGGCCACGCCGCGAACTTCCTGTACATGCTCAAGGGCGAGGCGCCGAGCGAAGACGCCGCGTCGTTGATGGACACCGACATGGTGCTGCACGCCGAGCACGGCTCGAACGCATCGTCGTTCGCCGCCAGGGTGGTGGTCAGCACCGAGGCGAACCTCCACGCCGGCATCACCGCGGCGGTGGCGGCGCTCTCCGGTCCCGCGCACGGCGGCGCGGCGGAGAACGTGATGCACATGGCCAGGGAGATCGGCGATCCGTCGCAGGCGGCGGCCTACGTCAAGGCGAAGCGCAAGGCGCGCGAGCCGGTCATGGGCTTCGGACACCGGGTCTACCGGGCGGAAGACCCGCGGGCGCGGCACATGCGGGCAGGCGTGAAGCGGCTCTCCGAGGAGATGGGGCAGCCGCACTGGTACGAGATCCTGGAAGCCCTCGTCGAGGCGATGCGCCCCTATGCCCGGCACGGGGTGAACGTGAACGTGGACTTCTACGCCGGCGTCGTCTACCACCTGCACGGGGTGCCCCAGGATCTGTTCGTGCCGATCTTCGCCATCGGCCGCATCCCGGGCTGGGCGGTGCAGGCGATGGAGCAGCTCGGGAACAACATCCTGATCCGCCCGCGGCTTCTCTATACCGGCCCCGAGGCCCGCGAGTACGTTCCGATCGAGGCGCGCGGCTGAATTCTTCGAGCGACGGGAAACGGATTCGAGGGCGGAAGGCGCGCGGGCGGAGCCCCGGCGCACACGCCGGCGGCCGTAGCTCGTGGGAGGGTTCGAGCCGGATCCAAGGGGAGGAGGCGAGGACGATGGTGGAGGACTACTTCCCGGCGACCTACTGCGACGGCCGCGCCCGGTTCCTCTCCGCGTGCCTGGACGCGCGGGCGCCGGTGGCGAGCTACCGCAATCCCCACTCCGGCCCGGAGGGCGAGGCGCTGTTCACGGACGCCGCCCTGATCGGCCGGGCCGACGCCGGGAACGTGGTCGTCGTGACCTCCTCGACCCACGGGGTGGAGGGATTCGCAGGATCGGGGATCCAGGTCGGCCTGCTGCGCGACCCGCGGGCGCCCAAGCCGCCGCCCGACACCGCGCTGCTGCTGATCCACACCCTCAACCCCCACGGGATGGCCTGGCTGCGGCGCGAGAACGAGGACAACGTCGATCTGAACCGCAACTTCGTGGATCACGAAGGCGGCGACTACCCGGAGAACGACCTGTTCGAGGAGCTGGTCGAGCACCTGGTGCCGAAGGTCTGGGACGATGGCGCTTACGAGCGCTACAAGGCCGCCATCGGCGCGCTCAACGACAGGTACGGCGAGGTCCCGGTGCGCAAGGCGATGCACAAGGGCCAGTACCGGCACCCGGACAGCATCCACTACGGGGGCAGCGAGGCCACCTGGTCGAACCGCACCCTCGGCCGGATTTGCAGCGAGTTTCTCGGCGCCGCCCGCCGCGGCGCGATGATCGACGTGCACACCGGGCTGGGCCCGTACGGCTACGGCGAACTCATGACCCCGAGCAGGCCGGGAGAACCGGCCTACGATCTGTTCTTCGACTGGTACGGAGAGCAGGTGCACAGCACCACCGCCGGGGCCTCCGCCTACGCCGGCTCCAAGGGCAGCATCCTGGCCGGCTTCAAGCCGCCGGTGGCGGGCCTGGAATGGGCGGCGGTGGGGCTGGAATACGGCACCCGGGAGCGCGAGCACATGCGCCGCTGCATGCTCGCCGATGCCTGGCTGCATGCCCACGGCAAGCTGGACAGCGACCTCGGGCGCGCGATCAAGCAGGACGTGAAGGACGCTTCGTATCCCGACGAGGAGCAGTGGAAGGCGATGGTCTGGGAGCGGGGCAGGGAGGTGGTCGAGATCGCGCTACGGCGTATCGGGGCCTGAACTGGGGCGGGTTCCCGCATCCATGATCGGCCGTTCCCGTACACAATGACAAGGAAGCTGGGACGAGGAAGCTGGCTCGTCCGCCAAGGGAACCAGCCACGTCAAGGTCGTCGTCGAGCGAGGCACCCGAACGGTGGCGAAGACCTACGGCGGCATGGACATCCGTCCATATACGGCACCGCAACCGTCGGAAGGATGAAACGGGCATTCACCACGTCAGGGTCGCCGTCGAACGGGGCGCCCGAACAGCTACTCGCCCCCATGTTTCACATGTTCCGCCGGTACCGTCCGCCGGCCTCGAAAGGGCGTCCGTGATCTGTCCGAGCGATCAGCAGCGCAAAGACGTTCCCTTCCCGGATGACCGCATCGCGTTCAGGACGACACCTCCGCGTGTCATCCCGTCCCGGATCTGCATTTGGCCGCGCATCGTGCGGTCTGCTCTACGCTACGATGTCCGTCGTTCTGGAAGCTTTGCTGCGTATTCCGGTCGAAAGTGATCACCGAATCCGGCGCAAAGTGATCAGCGATTCCGGTGGGAAGATGATCCCTTTTGCGGGATGCACCGGACAGGTGCAAGGGGTCTGACCCCTGGAGTTGAGCGACGCGGGACAACCGGTTGCCGTCGGACCCTCCGAGGCTTTGGAGGAGGGTGCGACGGTGGCGAACAGGAGGTTGTCCATGCGTAAGGTTCGAGAGGTCCTGCGGCTGCACTACGCCGCGGGGAAAGGTGGAGGTCGGCGTGCAGGTGGTCGAGCGCTGGATACTGGCTGCGCTTCGTCATCGCACGTGCTTCTCGCTGGCCGAGCTCAACGCGGCCATCGCCGAGCTCCTTCAGCGGCTCAACGCGCGCGCGTTGCGCAAGCTCCCGGGGTCGCGGCGCTCGCTGTTCGACCAACTCGACCGTCCCGCGCTTCGCCCGCTGCCCACCGAGCGCTACGTGTTCGCCGAGTGGAAGAAGGTCCGGGTCAACATCGACTCCCACGTCGAGGTCGCCGGGCACTACTACTCCGTCCCCCACGCCCTGGCCCGGCGCCCGCTCGACGTGCGCCTCACCGCCCACACCGTGGAGTGCCTGTACCGCGGCCAGCGCGTGGCCAGCCACGTGCGCTCTTCGCTCAAAGGCCGCCACACCACCGCCGACGAGCACATGCCCGAGAGGCACCGCCGGATGGGGCAGTGGACGCCCGAGCGCTTCATCCGCTGGGCCGAGAAGACCGGCCCGCACACCGCCACCCTCAACAGGCGTTCCGCTCCTGCCTGGGGATTCTGCGTCTGGCGAAGAGCTACGGCGAGGCCCGCCTCGAAGCAGCCGCATGGCGCGCGCTGGCCATCGGCAGCCACAGCTACCGCAGCGTCGAGTCCATCCCCCGATTCAGACGCTCGGGGGCAGGCCTCGCCCATCGCCTCGACGGGACTGCCTCCGAGCCGGTCGAACCCGCCGCCCCGCTCGTGCACCACAACATCCGCGGCGCCGGCTACTACTCCTGAGAGGACACCCACATGTTGACCCATCCCACCGTGGACAAGCTCCACCCGCTCCGATGCGCCGGCATGGCCAAGGCGCTGGCCGAACAGCTCGCCTCACACGAGGTCCGGAACCTGACGTTCGAGGAGCGCCTCGGACTGCTCGTCGACCGCGAGCTCACCGAGCGACACTCCCGACAGCTCACCAACCGGCTGCGCCGCGCCAAGCTCCGGCACGCAGCGTGCGTCGAGGACATCGACTTCCGACAGCCCCGGAGACTCGACAAGGCCCTCGTCCTGTCACTGGCCGACGGGCGCTGGGTGCGTGAACACCTCAACGTCCTCATCACCGGACCGGCCGGCATCGGCAAGTCGTGGATGGCCTGTGCACTCGCCCACAGCGCCTCGTACCGCCGCCTGCCGCGCCTGCTCGGCGAGCTGGCCATCGCACGCGCCGATGGCAGCTATCCCAGGCGCCTCGCCTCGCTGAGCCTGCGCCGTAGAAACGATGCGACAATAGGCAGACTGAGCCGAAGGAGAGAGCCGGATGGCGACGACATTCCGCCCCTACGAGCCGGACCAGATGCTGCTGCTGGCGCCGGATGTACGCGAGTGGCTGCCCGAAGGGCACTTTGCGCATCACGTCAGCGACCTGGTCGACGGACTGGACTTGACGGCGTTCTACGCACCGTATGAAGGCGATGGCCGGCGCAACGCGCCGTATGAGTCTCGGATGATGGTCAAGGTGCTGCTCTATGGGTATGCGACGGGGGTGTTCTCGTCGCGGGCGATGGCGAGGAAGCTGGAGGAGGACGTGGCGTTTCGGGTGTTGGGGGCGGGGAACTTTCCGAGCCACCGCACGTTGTGCGAGTTTCGCCGCCGGCACTTGGAGGACTTCAAGGGGTTGTTCGTGGGGGTGGTGCGAGTGGCGCGCGAGATGGGATTGGCGCGTTTCGGGAAGGTGTCGATAGACGGGACGAAGGTGCGGGCGAATGCGAGCAAGCGCAAGGCGATGAGCTACGGTCGGATGGGCGAGAAGGAGCGGGAGTTGGAGGCGGAGGTCGAGGCACTGTTGAACCGGGCTCGCGAGACCGATGCGGAGGAGGATGCGCGTTTTGGGGAGTCGCTACGAGGCGATGAGCTGCCCGAGGAGTTGCGCCGTCGAGAGGACCGGTTGGCGGCGATTCGAGCGGCGAAGGGGCGTTTGGAGGCGGCGCAGCGCGAGGCGGACGATGCGCGCGGGCGCCGGCCCGGATGGGAGCGCAATCCCAAGGGTGGGCAGCCGTACAAGCGCGCCTACGGGGAGCCTGATGAGAAGGCGCAGAGCCACTTCACCGACCCTGACAGCGCCATCATGAAGACCAGCGCGGAGGGGTTCCAGCAGTGCTACAACGCGCAGGTGGCGGTGGACGGTGAGCAGCAGTTGATAGTGGCGACGGAGCTGACCTCGAACGCGAGCGACCAGGGGGCGATGATGGGGCTGCTCGATGAGGTCAAGGACCGGTTCGACGCGCAGCCCGAGACGGTGCTTGCCGATGCCGGGTACTGCAACGAGCGGGACTTGTCGGAGCTGGAGGCGCGGGGTATCGACGGGTACGTGGCGCCGGGGCGCGAGGGCAAGCGGGTGGCGGACAAGGACGCGAAGAGGCACCCGGCGACGCACCGGATGGTCGAGAAGCTGGCCACGCCCACGGGCCGGGAACGGTATGCGCAACGCAAGTGGCTGTCCGAGGCGCCCAATGGCTGGATCAAGGAGGTTCTTGGATTCCGGCGGTTCAGCGTGCGGGGTCTGGCCAAGGCGCGGGGGGAATGGGACTTGGTGTGCCTGGCGCTGAACCTCAAGCGGTTGCAACCGCTTCTGGCGGTGTGAGGGCGCCTGCTCGCCAGTGGGATACGGTCGGAATCTCCCTATCGGGGGTCTTGCCGGACGTCTGGGACCCTCTCGCGTGCCCTGCCTGCCATTGCGCCTTTGCGGTGTCCCGGCCCTCGTGTCCATCCCCGCATCGAATTCCGGACCGTCCATCCGTTCTCATAGCTTGAACTACCTTTCTACGGCGCAGACTCCTAGGTACACGTCGAATCCCGATTGGATGATGGGCTCGTTGGGGATGCGGCGCTCGGGAAAGGGCGCGGGCTTGCGCAGCAGCCGCCGGAGCAGGTCCGGCGGGTCGCGCGCGATCCTCAGGCGCCGCTGCTCGGGAGGCAGATCCACCAGGGTGGTGGCCCCGGCGTGCTCATACCGGAACGGGCCGTAGTCCTGGAAGGACAGCACCAGTTGCGCCGCCGGGTTGAGCGCCCCCAGGCCGAGTACGAGCACCAGTCCCGCGAACGCGGCCCGGCGGCGGAGCCCGCCCCGGCGCACGAGCGCCCCCCCGCCCCGCGCCACCGCCCCGGCGCAGAGCCAGCCCAGCACGAGCAGCGCCGGCAGCGACCCACGATACAGGAGCTCGTTCACACTCCCGTACCAGTACAGGGGCAGGAGCAGCAGGGCCGCCACCGCGGCGATGAAGAAGGGCTCCCGGCGCACCGCCGGGCGGACCACCGCCAGCAGCACCGCCAGCAGCAGGAACTCGGTCAGGTAGAACAAGAGCAGCCGGCGCATCGACCGCGGCCAGTCGTATCCCTCCCTCTGCCATAGCCAGCCGTGGGGGAAGTCCATCGCCCCGGAGGTCAGGTACAGCACCACCAGCCCGAACAGCGGCCCCGCCAGGCACAGGTTGGGCCAGCGCAGGAACGGGCGCACCCCGTTCATCCACAGCACCGCCGCGAGCAGGGGGAGCAGGCCCACGGCCACGAACGCGGACCAGAACGGGGCCGCCGCCAGCAGCACCCCGAGCACGGCCAGGAACCGGGGCTGGCGGCAGAGGTGCAGGCAGAGCAGGGCATACAGTCCGGCGGCCAGGAAGTGGTGGGGCACCATCTTCAGGGAGGCGGTTGCGGACCAGGCCCACAGGAACCCCGGTTCGGAAAGCAGGCGGCGGCCGTACCAGCCCCAAGCTCCGGGGAGCCAGTCGGGCCACCACATCCATCCCGCGATCACCATGCTCATTCCGCTGAAGAAGACGAGAACGGCGAGAGCGATGACCAGCGCCCGCCCCCGCCGCCCACGGGTGAACAGCAGCGCGACGAGGGCGACCCCGGCCCAGGTCCACAGGGGAACCGCCCAGCTCAGCGCCGCCGGGCCGAGCCACCGGGCGGCCAGCCCCGGGACCATGAACCACCCGAGGTAGTAGCGCAGCAGCGGCGGCGTGGCCGGCGGGCCTTCGGCGGGCGCGGGCCGCCAAGCGGCCAGCGGGTCGGGCAGGTACGTGGGCCAGGGATGGCGGCCCAGATCGAGCAGGGTCACCCGGTAATCGAAGAAGTCGAGGTTCCACGGGTCGAACACGCCGCCGGCGGCGGTCGCCAGCACCCAGAGGGCGGCCACCGCGAGGACCGCCGCCTCGGCGGGGGTCGGCGCGCGCAGCCGCCACCGCCCCGAGAGGGGGCGGCGGAGCGCGCCCACCAGCAGCGCGGCGGCCGGGAGGCCGAGCCACCACTCGAACCAGCCCACCAGCCACACCACCACCGGCAGCATCAGGTAGACGACGACCAGCCGGTGCAGCATCGGCAGCTCCGGTTCCGCCGGCGCTCCGGGAGATCCGCAGCTCACGGTATCGGCCTTCGTCGCAAGCTCGGAGCCCGCAGCGATGGCGTGCGCTTGCCCGTCGTCAATGCCAGCGGCCACGGGGCTCTCCGGGTGAATCGGGGACGAGAACCCGATTCTGATACGCAATCGTGAGGGGTTCCAAGCCGTACCTATCCGTATGGAATGCTGACTTTACCCTGAAGCGTGAGCCGGCCCCCGCACGGGCCCGGGAGAGGGCCGTAGCGCCGCCTGTTCGTCTTCCTGCGCGGGCGAGGGTCCCTACCCGCTACATACCCGTCCGTCCCGGCGCCGCTCCCGGAAATCCGGCATCAGGGAGCCGGAAGCCAGGCGGCGGACAATTTTCGTCGTTTTGTCGAAGACTTCATGGATAAGGGCCTACATCCGGCGAGCCCTCGGGCCCATGCCGCGCACACTCGATCCCCGGACAATCCCGGCTGAGCCCACCGATGCGCCGGGACCCCGTCGATGGCCTGCCGGAGCTTGTCCGACACCCCCGCGAAGCCGGCACCCCACGCCCCCGCCCCGCACGCCCCGCCCCGGTTTGAGGGCGCGCGCCGGGCCGTGCTACCGTCGTTCGGGACGCCCCGCCCGTGACCTCCCCGCCCCGTCCCGGAGGACCCGCCGATGCGAGACCCCCTGCCCGCACCCCCTCTCGTCCCCGTCGAGTACCCCGGCTCGGACGGCAAGCCCATGGGTGAGACCCTCATCCACGGGCGGTGCATCCACGACGTGCTCGACGCCCTGCGCGCGTTCTTCGCCGAGCGCTGCGACGTCCTGGTCGCGGGGGACAACTTCCTCTACTACGAGGAGGGCAATCCGAAGGCGTCGGTGGTGCCGGACGTGTTCGTGGTGTTGGGGGCGGTGAAGGACGAGCACCGGGAGGAGGGATGGCGGGAGGTGTACAAGCTGTGGGAGGAGCCGAAGGGGCCGGACTTCGTGCTGGAGGTGACGTCGCGGGGCACGCGGCGCGAGGACCGGGTGCGGAAGCGGTCGTTGTACGCGAGGTTGGGGGTGGGGGAGTACTTTCTGTTCGACCCGAGGGGGGAGTATCTGGAGCCGCGGCTGCAGGGGATGCGGCTGGTCGACGGGGGGTACGAGCGGCTGTGGCCGGTGCGGGTGCCGGGCGGAGGTGGGGAGGAGGGTGTGTGGAGCGGGGTGCTGGGGCTGTACCTGTACGGTCGGGGTCGTGAGCTGCGGCTGTACGACCCGGTGGTGGGTCGGGAGCTGCGCACGCACGAAGAGGAGGTCGCGGCGTGTCGGGAGGAAGCTGCCGCCCGCCGGGCCGCGGAGGCGCGTCTCGCCGAGGAAGCTGCGGCCCGGCGGATCGCGGAAGCGCGCGTGGTCGAGCTGGAAACGCTCCTGTCCCCGGGGAACGGCCCCCTGCCGCCGGAGAAGCGGCGACACTGAGCATCGGGCCGCTCCTCGGTCCGGGCACACGTACGCTTCGCGCGGCTTCACGGTACGGGCGCCGAATCGACGGTACCCGCGGGATACGGTATGGGCAGGCGGCGAACGGTTGGGACGCGAGGCGCGGCCCGCGGGGCTTCCCGCGTCGAGCGGTGGCTGAGAGGCGCCTTCGACGCGCACGGCGCCGGGAACCGGCGCGAAGCGGAGCGGCTCGCCCGGCGCGTGCTCGACACGGTCCCCGACCAGCCGGACGCCCTGCACCTGTCCGCGGCCATCGCGCGCGAGAGCGGCCGTCCGGACCTCGCCATCGACCTGTACCGCCGCCTGCTCCACCGGCATCCGGCCATCCCCATCGCACACAACAGCCTCGGCAACCTGCTTCAGGAACGAAGGAAATGGCAGGAGGCCATCGCGTGCTACGAAGCCGCTCTCACCTACGATTCCCGCTACCCCTCCGCGTACTTCAACCTCGGGCACGCGTTGCTGCACATGAACGATCTGGTCCGCGCGGAACACTGCATGCGCCAGGCGGCGGCGCTCTCCCCGGACGATGCACAGGTCCGGGCGCGGCTCGCCCGCGCGCTCGTCGAGCAAGGCAAGCAGGAGGAGGCGATGGCGGAGACCCTCCGATCCCTCGTGCTCGACCCCGGCTCTTCCGAGATCCACAACGATGCCGGCGTCGTCCATTCCAGCATCGGCGACTTCGATACCGCCCGCGAGCACTATCGCAGGGCGCTCGCGCTCGATCCGGGCAATGCCAAGGCCGCGCTCAACCTCGCGAAGTCGAAGCGGTTCACCGCCGAACACGACGAGGATGCGGACCGCATCCGTATCGCGGCCGGACACGGCGCCGCGGACGAAAACACGCAGCGCGACCTGCACCTCGCGCTGGGCAAGGTCCACGACGACCGCGGAGAGTGGGAGACCGCGTTCACGCACTACCGGCAGGCCAACCGTCCGTTCACGGAGGCCGCGATCGAGGAAGTCCGCGCCTCCCTCGCGCAGATGGACCGGATGCGTACCGTCTTCGACGCGGACTGGTTTGCGGCCCGCCCGCCCTCGCCCGGGGCCGATCCGACCCCGGTGTTCATCGTCGGCATGCCGCGTTCGGGCACGACCCTCGTCGAGCAGTGTCTGGCTGCGCATCCGGACGTGCACGGCGCCGGCGAGCTGAGCGCCATCCTTCGACTCGCCACCGAAGCCGCCACCCACGCCGGTGCGGAGGCGGATGCGTTGGGCACCGGGGTGGTCTCGATGAACGCGGTCATGCGCGCCGGCGCGGCGGAATCCTATCCCGAATGCGTCCGGGCACTCGACGATGCGCAGATCGCGGCCCTCGGCGAACGGTACCTCGCCTATCTGCGTACCCTTGCCCCGGACGCGGCGCGGGCCACGGACAAGCTTCCGGGCAACTACATACACCTCGGCTTCATCGCCAGCATCCTGCCGGGGGCGACGATCATCCATTGCCGGCGCGACCCGTTCGACAACGCCGTCTCCCTCTACTTCACCGATTTCATGGTCGGCCACGAGTACACCAACGATCTGCACACCATCGGACGCCAGATCCGCGGGATGCGCGCACTGATGGCGCATTGGAAGGCGGTACTGGGCGGACGGCTGCTGACGGTGGACTACGAAGCGCTGGTTGCCGATCCGGAGCCGCATACCCGCGCGATGGTGGCGCACGTCGGCCTGGAGTGGGACGACGCCTGCCTGCGCCCGCACGAGGTGAAGCGCGCCGTGCATACCGCGAGTGCGTGGCAGGTTCGCCAACCGGTATACCAGCGCTCGGCCGGCCGTGCGCAGCGCTACGAGCGGTTCCTCGGTCCGTTGCGCGAGGCGCTCTGCGGGTCACCGCCGGCTTGATCGTCCGCATCCGGCGGGCCGCTCCGCCGAGGCCCGCCGGATCTCCCGGCCCTGTCGTCCGGGTCTTCCCCCATGCAGGCCCCGAGCGCTTCGTGGATGCGAAGGGCGCCCCGGCGCGACCGCCGCAGGAGCAAGGGCCGGTCGCCGGCCGGTGCGACCGGCAATAAAAAAACCCCCTTCCCGGAGAGGGAAGGGGGCTTCGGTACGAGGCTTCCGCCTCTTCTACCACCCTGAAGCGTTCAGGCGTACCGCGTCCTCACTTGAACGTCACCCTCATGCCGGTGACGAACAGGTTGTGGTCCGCGAAGCCGGGGGTGTCGTCCTCGATATGCCGATAGCCGGCGTACACGGTGGCGCCCCCGCCGATGTTATGGCCGACGCCGATACCCCACAGGCTCCCGTCCACGCCGTTGCTCTCGCCCGTCTTGTAGTAGGCACCGACGCTGCCGTCGCCGTAGCTGTGGTCGATCTCGAAATGGGTGTAGCTGTTGTCGTCGCCGGCGCCACGGTCGGTGCTGGCCCAGGCGACCGCGACCGCCGTCCCCATTGCGAACTTGACGGCGCCCGAGGCCCCGACGATGTCGTCATCGTTGCTGTCGTTCTCACCGACGTAGCCGATGCGGAGATCGTACGCGCTGTCGCCGACCGAGCCCGAGAACGTGGCCTCGATGTCCTTGTAGTCATCGTTGCCCATCGAGGCACTGATCGTGGCCGGACCGAGCGCCGGGGAGTCGTACCGCAAGACTTGCTGGCGACCGGGATCGTGGGTCTGGCAGGCCGCTGCACCGGACGGGGAGGCGTAGGCGCACCAGTTCGTCACTCCCCCCAGCCAGGACGGACCGCCCAGCCGGGCGTTGGTCATGCCGTCGGTGGCGGACGATGCCTTGCCGAGGGTGATCTTGCCTCCCGGGGTGGAGAGGTAGACGTTCGCGTGGCGCGTTCCCGTTCCCGGACTCGTCGTGCCCGTATCGCCGGAATGGACGGCCAGCTCCATCTGGACGCCCGCCGTCAGCCCGTTCCCGAGATCCTCGCTGCCGGTGAAGCGGAAACGGGATGCGGAAGCGTTGCTGTCCTTGTTCTGCAGCTCGCCGTCCTTCGGGTTGCCGTCCTGGTCTTCCAGGACGAGGGCGCGATTGACGTGGCCGGAGACATTGAAATCGATTGCCTGGGCGGCCATCGGCAGGGCCAGCGCGCTGGACACGGCGGCTGCGATCAGCTTTCTTTCCATTGGATACGTTCCTCCGTTTGATTGTGGTCTACTGAAAGGACTTTCTTCCCGACCGGGGTCGGAGAGCCTTCGGGAAACTCTCGTTGACGCCGAGAAGGTGCGGCGGAGTCTTGCAAACGAAAATGCGATCCGCAACCGGATTCAACCAATTTACGACGGAAGCGGCCAGTTTGTTGCGTTGATGCAACAATTCGGGCCGGACGGTGCAGACCGTGACGCGCGGCGGCGGGGCGGGCGGATGCTTCCAGGGGGCGACTCCCGATCCTGCCGGCATCATCCGATCCGACTCCCGTGCCTCACGACCGGTGGATCACGCCGCCGGTCCCGGACCCCGCGCGCAGACGAGGATGCGGTATGGACCCCCCGGACGTCCCGGCACGATCCTGGATCACGGACGGAACGTCGGGCGCATCGCCGGCCGGCCGCTCCCCGGACATGGCTTGCTGGATCTGCTCGCGGCCGGTGGCGCGCTTCGAGCCCTACGGCGTCCCCCCGCGTATCGGGCGCTGCCCCCACTGCGGTGCGAAGCCGCGCTCGCGCGCCCTCCAGCGGCTGGTGCGCGACCGCATCGCGCCCCGGCTCGCCGCAGGGAATCGAGTGCTGGAGACAGGTCCCTCGCGGTTCAGCACCGACCACGTCATCGGGACCGATCTGTTCGCACCGGCGCGCTGCGTGGCGATAGACCGGCGGCGGCAGGGCCACCACCGGCGCCTCGGGGCATCCGGTCGTTTCGTGGGCGCCGACGCGGCGAAGCTGCCGTTCGCGGACTCGATCTTCGACGTCATCCTGTGCAACAACACGCTGCCGTACATCCGCGAGGACCGCTGCGCGCTGGCGGAGATCGCGCGCTGCCTCAAGCACGACGGACTCGCGATGATCGACACCCACCGCGGCCCCGGCACGACCCGCACGGCGGACGCGCATCGCCGGGCGCACCCCGGACTCGGCGAGGACTGGTTCGCCGCGAACGGCGACGCGTGGGTCTACGGGGCGGATTTTCTCGACCGGGTGCGGGAGGCCGGGCTCGATCCGGTGGACGTGGAGCTGTTCCCGGGTGCTCCTGCCGACTTCTTCATCGCCAACGGGCTGAAGCCACGGGCCCGCGCCCTGTTCGCATCGCGTCATCGATCGGGCCTTCGCCGCTTCTTCGGCCCCGGTGAACGTCCCCGAGACCATGCGGCGTCCGGCCCGCATCCGGGCCTGCTTCCCCCCGGATGAGCGGCCCTGGACGGCGAACCGGCTCCGCGCTCCGCCACCGTGTACTCCAACGCGGTGAGGGTCGGTTACCCTAAGCCGCTCGGACCAGGACGGAAAGGACTCTGCACATGACCGATACGGCGCCGGCCGGGCCGCCGGCATCACCCGCTCCGATCCGGGCGGACCTGGGGATCGACCGGATCTACCTCCGCGACCTCTCCTTCGAATCGCCGCGGGCGCCCCGGGTGTTCGCCTCCGAGTGGCAGCCTCAGTTCCGGGTCGAGCTCGACACCCGCGCCAATCCGCTCGAAGACGGCCGCTTCGAGGTCGTCCTCACCCTGACCCTGGAGGCATCTTCCGGAGAGAGCGCCCTGTTCGTGGTCGAATTGCAGCAGGCGGGTATCTTCCGCCTGGAAGGGATGGACGAGGAGAGGCGGCGGGAAGCGCTGGGGGTGGCATGTCCCGACGTGCTGTTCCCTTATGCCCGCGAGACCGTCGACGTCCTGCTGGTCAAGGGCACCTTTCCGCCGTTCATGCTCGCGCCGGTGAACTTCGATTCCCTCTACGCGGAGGCCAAGAAACGCCGCGAGGCGGCGCAGGCCGCGGCGGCGCAGGCCACCTGAACCGATCCTGCATCCGGGCCCCCGGCAACGCCGGCCACTCCGCAGGAAGCATCGTGGCGCGGATCACCAGGCAAGCCGTCGATGCCCTGGTCGCCCGGGAGCGCGAGTACGTGCTGTGGGATCGCGACTTCAAGGGCTTCGGAGTGCGCGTCCACCCCTCCGGACGCAAGGTCTACATCGTGAAGTACCGCCATCGAGGCCGCGTCGTGAAGAGGACCATCGGCCCCCACGGCGCCATCCCTCCGGCTGCCGCGCGGGCGCACGCCGCCGAAATCATCACCGCGGCCAGGACTGGCAGGGACTTGGCGGGACGAAGCCTGGGAGGCACGGACCCGGCGGCGCGGAGCCGGGGGGAGCGCGCGGCGGCCCCGACCGTGCGGGAGCTCGCCGAACGCTTCCTGGACGAATACGTCCCCGTTCGCTGCAAGCCCAACACCGTCCACAGCTACCGCGGCTCGATCATGCAGCACGTACTTCCCCGGCTCGGCGGACAGCCGGTCACGGAGGTCACGAGACGCGACGTCGCCGCCCTGCACCACGCGATGCACTCGATCCCCTATGCCGCCAACCACACGCTCGGGATCCTGTCCGCCATGTTCACGGTGGCGGAGGTCTGGGGCTTGAGGCAGGAGGGCTCCAACCCGTGCCGGCACGTGAAGCGCTTCCCGGAAACGAAGCGTGAGCGGTTTCTGTCGGACGAGGAGTACCGGCGCCTGGGCGCCGTGCTCCGCAAGGCCGAGAAGACGGGTACGGAAGCGCCCGCGGCGGTCGCCGCCATCCGCCTGCTGGTACTGACCGGCTGCCGCCTGTCGGAGATCATGACCCTGCGATGGGAGGACGTGGACCTGGAGGCGGCGGAGCTGCGGCTTCCGGACAGCAAGACGGGCGCCAAGGTGGTGCATCTCGGCGGCCCGGCGGTCGAGGTGCTGTGCGGGCTCCCGCGCGTCGAGGGCAACCCTTGGGTGATCGCCGGCCGCCGGCCCGGGAGCCGCATCGCCTCCCTGCACTACCCCTGGGGACGCATCCGCAAGCGTGCGGGCCTCGACGACGTGCGTCTCCATGACCTCAGGCACAGCTTCGCCAGCGGCGGATTGCTGGTCGGCGAGGATCTGACGATGATCGGCAAGCTCCTGGGCCACAGCCAGGTGCAGACCACGGCCCGCTACGCCCACCTTGCCGACGATCCGATCAAGGCGGCGGCCGACCGGATCGCGAGCCGTATCGTGGAGGCCATGGCCTGACCGTGCACTCTCTTCGAACTCAAATTTCGGGATTCAAAATGCCTGAATCAGGCGATGGATTCCCGCTTTCGCGGGAATGACGACCAGCCTGAAAGCAACGCGTCTCGCTGAAATGACGTCATTCCCGCGAAAGCGGGAATCCATTTCGGTCAGCGAATCCCGAAACTTGAGTTCGAATACGCCCAGGCACCGCACAGGTACCGCATCGAGTCCGTCGGCAAGCCTTTGGCCATCTCCGGCTTCAAGTACGTCCAGGTACCGTATAGGTACATCATAGGTACCGCATAGGTACCGGCAGGGTGTGATCGAAGCGCCCGGGCGGGCGCGGTAGTCACGCTCTGGCCGGAGCCGCCGCTCCGATTGCCCGAGTCGCCGCTTTTCCCCCAACCCGGCATAGCCGGAACCAAACGCCGGTTGCGAACCTGGGAGCGGCGCGTCTTGACGGACGCGGGCGTCCCGCCCGCAACACGCCGGAGGCGTGGGCTTTTCGGGCATCACGGCCCTTGGCCATACAGGGCTTGCGGCTGCCGTGATGGTGCTTCGCCCAAGAAGGCGTGCCCTGGGAACGGCGTATCCCTCCGGGACACGGGCGCCCCGTCCGCTTGATCGATTCGCGGGCCTTCGGCCCGTTGCGGGCGGGACGCCCGCGCTCCCAGGAGGCCAGCCGGGGAGCGGGATGCGCGGCCACTCCATGCGCAACGCCCCGGCGTTGGCCTCGCGGTAGGCGGGGTCGTGCAGCACGGCGAGTACGTGGTGGAACAGGTCCTCGACGCTCAAGCCGAGGCATTCCAGGTAGCGCCGGGCGGCGCTCGACAGGTTGGGATGGCGCCGCGGGCCGGCGTCGTCACTTCCGATGCGGCGCGCGGCGGGTGCAGGCGGCCTCGCTTCGGGGTTTCGCGGACCGTCGCCATCGTTTCCGATACCGCGCGCGGTGCGATCGGGCAGCGATGATCCGAGGTTGCGGGGAGCGCCATCGCCGTCACTTCCGACATGGCCGGCGGCATGGGCGGGTGGTCCCACTCCGGGGTTTCGCGGGCCGTCGCCATCGCTTCCGGTACGATGCGCGGCGTGATCGGGCGGCCTCGCTCCGGGGTTTCGCGAGTCGTCGTTGCCGATGTCGTTGTCGCTGAGCCAAGCGGGAAACATGATGGCGGTACGCTCGATCAAATGCAGAGATGCAAGGTGTTCTGCGAAGCAAGTCTGAGGCTCCGACGCATCTCTTCGAAGATGCTGAGCGGCGGAGAGCCACACATTCCCCTCGAACACATGTGGTCGGTAATCAGGTACAGGGCGACCAAGCAAACCATGTTCCGCCTCCCAATAGAGCCAGCGATTGTCGAACGGCCGATAGGCGTGACGGACGAACCCGCTTTCATCCGGTCCGCCGCGAGCGAGTAGCGCATCGCGCACCGCACGGGCATCGCGTACGACAAAACCTGACGAGCTTTTCATCGCACTCGGATATCGCCGGGCGATTTCTTCGTGGCTTATATCCGGGTCGAAGTAGTCGGAGATTCTCGTTTTGAGGCGGTCGAGGTCGACATCGACAAGAAACGAGTCCCGCTTGGTCTGCACCCCCGGAAACGACACCGGGAACAGGTCGGGCAGGGACGGCCACTCGAACCAGCCCTCGCTCACCGCCGTTCGCACGAAGGGCAGGCCCAGCGGCAGGAGCGGCGGCACGCGGGCATAAAGCGCGTCCGGCGCCGCCTCCGCCGTCTCCAGCAGGGCCTCCCGCTTCGCCTGTCCCCACAGATGGCGAAAACCGACCGCCTTTGCCGGCACATGCCCGGCCTTGCGCACCAGCGTCGCGATGGCCGTCCCGACCTGAATGCCCACCGGGTCGCCCTCGGTCGAGAAGATGCTCGGGTCCGGCGAGCCATCCGGCGCCACCTTCCCGGTCTTGTACTTGTCCCCGTTCAGGCAGTCGATGCGGATGGCGTCGAACGCCTCGAGGTAACGCTCGCGCATCCCGGTGAAGGAGAGTCCGTCGAGCCAGGAGTAGTTGGAGATGAAGCAGACGATGCCCTGGCCCGTCTTCTCCGCGATGCGCCGCTCGGCCATGCGGAAGAAACGCACGTAGAGGTCGTTCAGCCCCTGGCCCTCGGGCCGGCGCACCCGCCTCGTCGTGCGGTAGGCCTCCGACAGCGCCCGCTCCTCGTCCACCGCCATGCCCGCGAAGCCGTTGTAGGGCGGGTTGCCGAGGATGACGAGGATGGGGGTGTCCTGCTTCACCCGCTCGGCACGGTCGCGCTCCTCCTCAAGCTCCGGGAACGGTAGCGGCTTGGTCGTTCGCGGCTCCCAGCCGGTGAGCGCGTTGGTGAGGTAGATGCCGGCGCGCTCCTCTCCGTCGTCGGAGAGCGGCGCATCGAGGTCCTGCATCGTCAGCCCGACTTGCAGATGCGCGACCACGAAGGGCGCGGGCATGAGCTCGAAGCCGAACACCCGCCCGGTCGCCGCCTGCTTCACCCGCGCGCCGGCCAGCGCGCCCAGGCCACATCCTTCCAGGTTGGCGGCGATGCGGCGCAGCACTTCCGCCAGATAGGCCCCGGTGCCGCAGCAGGGGTCGAGCACGTAGACGTGCTCCGCCGCGAGTCCGTCCTCGATGCCGAGGTCTTCCTTCAGCGCCCGGTCCACACGGGCGACCATGTAGCGGACCACTTCCGCCGGGGTGTACCACACGCCAAGCTGCTTGCGCAGCGCGGGGTCGAAGGCTTCGAGGAAGGGCTCGTAGAAGTAGGGCACCGCCGGGCTCTGGCCGGCCGCCGAGTCCTGCTCGGCGCCCCCGCCCCCGTGGAAGCGGGCGAAGAAGGCTTCGCGGTCCACCCGGTCGAGCGCGGCGGCGGTCCAGTCCAGCACTTCGACGAGACCGAGCGGTTGCAACCGGCCGGGCGCTGCAAGTTGCTGGAACAGCGCCGCGAGCACCGGCACGCGCAGATGCCAGACCGCCGTGCGCCAGTCGAAGCGCGTGGTGCCGGCGCCGTAGCCGCCGGCGGAGAGCGGCGCGGGATGGCTCCCGAATATCCGGGGACCGTCCGGCGCGTCGAGCTTCCCGTCACCGCCTTCAGGCGATGACCCGCCACCGAAGCGCGGTGGCCCGCCGCCACCGGCATCCCCCTCCGCCCCGGGATTCCGGCAAGGTGATTTGCCTTGAGTCAGGCAGCCATCGCCGACCCTTGCAGTAGGTGGTGGTAGTGTGCCTCGAATGCGGTCCGGAGATTCGGGAGTGGGTCGGGGATCTGGAACGAGCGGGGTTCGCGAACCGTGGCGGTAAGGGAAGCCATCGGAATTTCGTTCATCCTCGATTGGCGAAACCGATCACGATCTCGGGACGGCTTGGCGATGACGCGCGCCGGTACCAGATCCGCGCGGTCCGTCGAGCCATCGAGGAGTCACGACAGTGAAAGAAAGCGCGTGCTACGTCAAGATTGCGCATTCCGGTGAAAGTGATCACCGATTCCGGTGGGAAAGTGATCAGCGAATCCGGTCAAAGTGATCACCGGTCGGAGCGAAGCGACGCGGGAGTTGGATTATGAGTCGCGGTGGCCGGTTTGGGTCAATGGTCGATGTCTTTTTCGCATGGATTCTCCCTTCAGGTTGAGTTGGTAGGCGCTGTGTACGAGCCGGTCGAGGATGGCGTCAGCCAGAGTCGGGTCGGCGATGGCGTGGTGCCACTTCTCGACGGGGAGCTGGCTGGTGAGCACGGTCGAGCGGATGCCATAGCGGTCCTCGATGATTTCGAGCAGGTCGCGGCGGTTCTCGGCGGTGAGCTTGGCGAGGCCGAAGTCGTCGATGACGAGGACCTCGGTCTTGGCGAGCGAGGAGCCTGCGCCGTAGAAAGGTAGTTCAAGCTATGAGAACGGATGGACGGTCCGGAATTCGATGCGGGGATGGACACGAGGGCCGGGACACCGCAAAGGCGCAATGGCAGGCAGGGCACGCGCGAGGGTCCCAGACGTCCGGCAAGACCCCCGATAGGGAGATTCCGACCGTATCCCACTGGCGAGCAGGCGCCCTCACACCGCCAGAAGCGGTTGCAACCGCTTGAGGTTCAATGCCAGGCACACCAAGTCCCATTCCCCCCGCGTCTTGGCCAAGCCTCGTACGCTGAACCGCCGGAATCCCAGGACCTCTTTGATCCAACCATTGGGCGCTTCGGACAGCCATTTGCGCTGCGCATACCGTTCCCGGCCCGTGGGCGTGGCCAGCTTCTCGACCATCCGGTGCGTCGCCGGGTGCCTCTTCGCGTCCTTGTCCGCTACCCGCTTGCCCTCGCGCCCCGGCGCCACGTACCCGTCGATACCCCGCGCCTCCAGCTCCGACAAGTCCCGCTCGTTGCAGTACCCGGCATCGGCAAGCACCGTCTCGGGCTGCGCGTCGAAGGTCTCCTTGACCTCATCGAGCAGCCCCATCATCGCCCCCTGGTCGCTCGCGTTCGAGGTCAGCTCCGTCGCCACTATCAACTGCTGCTCACCGTCCACCGCCACCTGCGCGTTGTAGCACTGCTGGAACCCCTCCGCGCTGGTCTTCATGATGGCGCTGTCAGGGTCGGTGAAGTGGCTCTGCGCCTTCTCATCAGGCTCCCCGTAGGCGCGCTTGTACGGCTGCCCACCCTTGGGATTGCGCTCCCATCCGGGCCGGCGCCCGCGCGCATCGTCCGCCTCGCGCTGCGCCGCCTCCAAACGCCCCTTCGCCGCTCGAATCGCCGCCAACCGGTCCTCTCGACGGCGCAGCTCCTCGGGCAGCTCGTCGCCTCGTAGCGACTCCCCAAAGCGCGCGTCCTCCTGCGCATCGGTGTCGCGAGCCCGGCTCAGCAACGCCTCGACCTCCGCCTCCAATGCCCGCTCCTTCTCGCGCATCCGACCATAGCTCATCGCCTTGCGCTTGCTCGCATTCGCCCGCACCTTCGTCCCGTCTATCGACACCTTCCCGAAACGCGCCAATCCCATCTCGCGCGCCACCCGCACCACCCCCACGAACAGCCCCTTGAAGTCCTCCAAGTGCCGGCGGCGAAACTCGCACAACGTGCGGTGGCTCGGAAAGTTCCCCGCCCCCAACACCCGAAACGCCACATCCTCCTCCAGCTTCCTCGCCATCGCCCGCGACGAGAACACCCCCGTCGCATACCCATAGAGCAGCACCTTGACCATCATCCGAGGCTCATACGGCGCGTTGCGCCGGCCATCGCCTTCATACGGCACGTAAAACGCCGTCAAGTCCAGTCCGTCGACCAAGTCGCTGACGTGATGCGCAAAGTGCCCTTCGGGCAGCCACTCGCGTACATCCGGCGCCAGCAGCAGCATCTGGTCCGGCTCGTAGGGGCGGAATGTCGTCGCCATCCGGCTCTCTCCTTCGGCTCAGTCTGCCTATTGTCGCATCGTTTCTACGGCGCAGGCTCCTAGGCCGTGTTGATGAATTATCGCACCATAATCCAAGTTGCGACGAGATGGACGAATGCCAGGAACGTCCGGCTGAGCTTGTCCTATCGCGTGGCAATGCGACAGAATTGCTTGAGCTTGTTGAACCACCGCTCGACCTTCTCTCGCAATTGGTACTTCTCGGGGTCGTAATGAATCGTCTCGGTACGATTCGCTCTGGGAGGAATCACCGCCTCAATCCCCTGCATCGCCAGGAATTGACGAATGGCATGGCTGTCATACGCCTTGTCCATCACCGCAGCCATCACCCCAAGTCCCCCCGGCACCCCCTCCCACACCACCTCGAATCCCGTCGCGTCGTGACGCTCTCCCCCACTCAGCGCGAACGATACGCCGGTGCGTTCGTCGGTGCAGGCCGCGTGCAGCTTGGTGGACAGTCCGCCCCGAGAGCGACCCAGAGCCTGAGCCTGCTGCCCACCGTTTTTTTTGACGCCCCGGCCGCGTGCTGATGCGCGCGCACAATCGTCGAGTCGATGAACAGCTCCTTGAGCCGCTCATCGTCGATGCTCTGGAGCTGCTGCCAAAGCCGCTTCCACAGCTCGCGCTTTTCCCAGCGGCGAAAGCGGTGGTAGACGGCGTTCCAGTCGCCGAACTCATCGGGCAGGTCCCGCCACGGAATCCCGGTGCGTGCTTGGTACAGGACGGCTTCGATGAACATCCGGTCTCTGAGCTTCGGCGGGCTGCCGGCGGCGTGCTTGAGCTCCCGCAGCACAGGTTCGATTTTCGACCACAGCGCATCACTGATCAGCAAGCGTAGTGCCATGAGGGGTCTCCGAAACATGCGAGCGACGGAGAACATCTACCAGGATTCCGTGAATTCGTCAACACGGCCTAGTCGTTGACGATGCGAGTATGATTCGCATCCTTAAGGGTTCCATTCGGGCGGGTCAACCCCATTGTGGCAGCCCTGGAAGGTGGCGCGTGAAAACGACTATCCCGGAGGGGAAAACGATGAAGATGCTACCGCCCGGAAATGTAGGATGGGCCTTACCGCCGGAATTGAAGGCAGGCGACCTTGTAGGGGACGCGATAGACTCGATATGGCTGTTCACTAACAAGCGCCTTCCAACAAAGGAAGAATGGGCAGCAGTGGATAACTGCGAAGTCGATAGCGAATCCTTTTGGGGAAACTGCCCGGATAGGTTCCTTGAACGTGCTTGACCCGGCAATCCTGCCACCTTACAACCCGGAGAGACATGACATGAACATGCGAACGAACGGACTGGTAGCCGCTACCTTGTTGGGAATCGGTAACACCGTACAGGCTCATGAAGCCGAAGGGCATGAAGGGCATGACGGGCATGACGGGATTGTTACATTACACTGTGGCTACTGAAGTATCGGGACATACAATCGGAATTTCCGCTTCTACAACGCAGTCCTGGATTGTTCAGAATAGTTTCCTCTACGTCGAAGAAAGGCGGTTAAATTGTACTTGGTACGGGAGCTCCATGTTCAGAACGAATTCATGCCGGGTTCCGCGCGATGGCGAGTACACAATAACTTACGGTCGCACCATAGCCGGGGTTTCGATCCGAACCCATCAACATGTCACTGTAGCTACGGCTCCCGAGCCTGAACCACCTACACCGCCGGAACCCGAACCTGAAACCCCGGAACCTGAAACGCCGCCCGCTGAACCTGTTGTATGCCGCGTGCACGTTCCTTTGCTGCCCGTGAACGACACAACGCGCTTGATACTCACGAACGCCGGAGAGACTGGTACGGATATATCGTTGACGTATTGCGACTATCGGGCGGAATGCCATGAAAGCAGCTTCACCCTCCCGGCGCGACGGATCGAGTCTCACAACGTTCGGAAGGCGCTTGTTGCGGCAGGGTTAAGCGGACTCACCGGGCAGAATGCCTACGCTGTCGTCTCCGGGGACTTCACCCATGTAGACGTTTCGGCAATGGTGACTTTGGCGGGCGGCGTTGCCATCCTGCCGACTAGAAGGGCGGCGTGCACCGCGCCAGAAACAAGCGCACCGGAGGATCCAGAGTAAGCCAATACAAGGCCAAACCGGGGCGTTCGCAATCTCGCGGGCGCTCCGATTCACTCACTCAAAACAGGTTCCTATATGCACGAACGCCTGCTGCCCATGCACGATGATTCTCAGGTTTCACGCTACGGAATCGACAGGCGCACGCTTCCCCGCCCCGGCGCTGGGAAACCGCCCCGTCAATCGGTTCAGGCAATCGTCGGGTCACCGCGCGAGCGCTGTCGGAGGCATGGGAGTACGCCGACGGAAACCACAACCGGACAGCGGGAAGCTCCCAACCTCCGGAGAACCAAGTGAGGGTCGCCCTCAACAGCCCCGCGTCCCGCGGTCGACTCCGAGCTGCCTGATCAGATCCTCCCGCCAGAGCCCGTCTTTACGGAAGTCCGTCGTTTCGGAGTCGATCATCACGACCGGCACCGAATCGGCAATCGTGGCGATCCTTCGTTCCAGCTCCCGTTGAAGACCGGCCAGAAACTCCACCGTGACGTTCTGCTCGAATGATCTGCCGCGGACCCGAATCCGCCTGTGCGCTTCCTCGGCGCTGCAAGTCACGAACACCAGTGCACGGGGCAATCCGATCTCGTTCCGTATCTCCCGGTAGATCGATGCGAAGATTTCTTTCCTTGCGCCTTCCAGTCCCAATTCCGCGTAGGCCATGTCGAGCTCGAACGAGTGATCCAGTAGGATCATGCCATCGGTTCTTGCCGCGGCCAGCTTTGCGAAGTGGTAGTGCTGGAGGAGGAAGGTGATTTCTGTTTCGAACGCGCAGGCTGATGGATCGGTATAGAATGCTTCCCAGAACGGGTTGATTTTGTGATTTTCGAATATCCCTTCGAGCAATGGATTTTCTAGCATTTTTGCAAGCGTCGTTTTGCCAGAGGCTATGCAGCCTGCTATCTCTGCTATATCCATTCGTCTTGTCAACGTCGAAGCGATGTTTCGTTATGGTGTTTAACATTGTTCGGTTTGTCGATCTGCCGATTCAATTCATTCAGAGATTCGGATACTTCCATTAGGTGTGTTTTCACATCTTCCAGATCTGCCTCGAATTTCTTCAACTTATCGTCTTGTTTTCCAATTTTCTCAGAAATTTCACGATCCCGGGAATCTTGCACTCTGCTTACCGTATCGGATATCAAACTGTGTCCAGTAAGCCATACTCCAACTATCGTAAGTAAGATAGTGATTCCACCGATAAATGTTGCGATCCAGCCAAATTTTCTGAATTGTTTGTTGAATTGCTCAATTTCCTTACGGGCGTCATCTGCACTTTTCTTTGCATCTTGTGCGCTCGTCCGAGCACTATCAAGTGATCCCTTGAAGGCGCTCTGGACGCCACCTTTTTTGTAAATTCCGGATTTCGTGAAATAAATATCCGGATCAATTACATCCTTTGTTTCTGGGAAAGGATAGAGATCTGGAGGATTATCTCTATTTTCATTTTCCGTTTGACTCCATTTCTTTTGATTCCAGAATTTATGCTCACTTATTTTCGTAAATTCAACCCAAATAATCCCCACTCCACCTTTTAATTCATAGTTGTTGTTCGTAAGGTTATGTAGCGGAATAAGCAACTTCCCGAAAAAACCCGGATCGACCAGCGGGCCAGTGCCAAGCAATATCCCTTTGTGGACGTGGCGAATGTGCAAATTGAAACGCGCGGCAATATATTGAGGAAGCATAAGTTCTTCTTTCATCCACAGATATGTTATGGAATTTGCATGGAGAGTTATTTTACTTCCCCGACATATCTCCCTGCAACATTGTTCCAATTTTTCGTCGTCCGTGCTGTTCCAGTCGTACAATTTTCCAAGAAATTTCATTTCGTATGAAGCCGGTTTGAGGCAACTTTTTGGATCGAAATCCTCTTTTTTTATGAGACAACCCTTGCCCACATAGCTCTTTATGTCTGCGGAATTAAGCAGAGCCGGTGGTATTTCCCCGGCAAAAGGATCGATTTTGTAGTAGCGGTGGTTCCGCCATTCTTCGTTCGTCATCGTATCGTCCCGTACCGCCGATTATGCGGCAGCCCTTGCTGATTCCCGTCCGGCGCCCTCGATATGCCAGCCGCATGCCGGGCGGTCGATGACGCGACCGGGGCCAGACCCGACATGATCGATCTTCAGCCCCAGCCGTGATTCGAACTCGGACACCCGGCGTGCCACCCGCGGTGTAAGGTCTGGCTTTTCATGAATGGCGTAGTCGAAGTAATCGACGTGGTTGAGAACCACAAGATCGGGGCGATTCGCCCGGACTGCCCGCAAGACGATCTCCTCGTGGAACCGGGCTACCCGACGTGGCCGCCCGGTGACCGTCGTCAGCTCGGTCAGGTCGGCCCCGGCGCCGCACCCACGCATGATCGTCTCCCACTT
Organism: Gammaproteobacteria bacterium; assembly: GCA_965204915.1. GTDB lineage: Bacteria > Pseudomonadota > Gammaproteobacteria > HK1 > HK1 > HK1. The sequence continues at coordinate 4,985,463 of OZ242023.1, forward strand.
CGTTTCCAAAGGCAGGGGGCCGGAGTTGCCGCCGACCCTGATGGGAAAGGCCCGGAGGGTCAATGCCACGTAGTCCACGTCCCGCGGGCTGAGGCCCGCCTCGGACAGCGCACCCGCCGCCGTCGTGTCGCGGCTGGTGGCGTAGGGATAGTGCCCCCCGTGCAGGAGGGAAAGTCCGAAGCCCTGGGTGCCCTCGACGATCACACGCTCTCCCCGGTCGAGCGCGCTGGCGAGGATCCGGTCCAGGTCGGGGCGGACGAACCCGCGGAGGGGGAACTTCGGGCTGTCGGCGAACGTCACCGATCTCCGTCGCATCGCACGTTGGGCCACCGCAGCGCCGACGCCCTGGCCCGTCGATCCGATCCCTTCGACCAAGCCGGCTTGGCGCTCCTCCTCTCTCATCGAGTCGTCGATCACCACGGCCGCCGGGTGGATCAGCAAGCGGTCTTTCGCCAATCCCGTTTCTTCCACCTCGCGCAACAGGACGTCGACGTCGAGGTATGCGCCGGCGGGAACCACGGCGATCACGCCGTCGATCAGGATGGGGGTGGGCAGGGTGCGCAGAACGGTGCGCCGCCCGTTCTCGACGACGGTATGACCCGAGTTCGGCCCGCCGACGCGGATGGCGTACCGCGCCTGCTGCTTCCGGGCCAGCCAGTGCGTGACCTTGCCCTTGCCTTCGGAGCCGTATTGGCCACCGACCACGATGCTTACCGGCATGACGATTGCCCACCGATCATCTCTTGCAACCTGGATTCCAGCTCGGGGACGGTTCCGGCGTTCGTCACCGTCGAATCGGCCAGATCCTCCAGCGCCCGTACGTTCCGCTCCACCGCATGCGCCTCGGCGCGGCGGAAGGCATCTTCGGAGCCGTCCGCCCTGGCCGTGAATCGTCCGGCGCGAAGGTCCGTGCTCGCGTCGATGTGGACGTGAAGGGCAGCGGTCCCCCATCGTTCACGCAGAAACGCCCGATCCTCCGGGTGCCTCAATCCATCGACGACGACCCTCGTGGCGCGTTCCACGCACACCGCCAGCTTGTTCTGCAATTGCCGCTGGCCGAAGCGGCTGTTGAAGGCTTCCTCGCCGGCCGCCTGCAACGTTTCCCTGGTGACCGGAACGCCGCGCGCCCGAAGCTCCCGTTCGATGATCTCGCTGAACCTGCAATAGCGAAACCCCATGCGCTCCAGAAGCCTCGCCGCGGTGGTCTTGCCCGCCGCGATCGGCCCGCTGAGGCCGACCGCGATGGCGGACCGGAGATCGGGGGGGCGCCGGTCCACCTTCGGCACGATCAGGTAGTCTTCTTCCGCGCTCCCCAGGGCCTCCCAGTAGCCCGCGAGCATGAATTGGCCGACCAGGGCGGAGGTCGCCGCGTCCAGCTCGTCATGGGAGACATCGGTTTCACCGCCGGTCAGACCCGTATACCCGAAGCGGCGCAGACCTTCCGCCAAGTGTTTCAGGCTCGTCTTCTTCCTCGGGATCCCCAGGATGTCCTGGGCAGCCCCCGGATAGCTCTCGATGACGGGCACCCCGCGTTTTCTCAGGCGGGTCGCCAGCTCGACGCCTCGCCGGGTCAGGCGTTGCATGCTCGGCAGCAGCGCGGGGTACACGCGGATCCCCCGTTTGCGAAGCTGGCGTTCCGCTTCCCGGACGATTCCGTACTCCTTTCGTCCGGGGTCGTCGTCGAACTCCGAGATCCGCCCCGCAGGAAGTGACAGGGGGGAGTCGATCGACACGAGGAACGGCTTCACGGCCAGGGTCCTCTCCACCAGATCGGCATCCGGTCCGATGAGTTCCGTCATCAGCCTCCGTCCGGCCACTGCCGCCCATCCCGACTTGCGTTCTTCGCTGCCGGTCAGATCGATCCCGACGACGGTGAGGTCGTCGAGCCGTGCGGCGTCCTTGCGCAGGTCCGCGAAGGCCAGTCTCGGCCCGGCGTCGCCTCCGTAAGGGCCGATCGCTACGGCATTCGCGCCGTTGACGCGCCGTGCGTCCGAGAAACAGATGCTCGATCGCCGGAAGATGCCGCCGTTCCCGACGGGCGCTCCCCCGGCTCGGGGGACAACCCGGCGGACCACCTCCTCGAACAGGAACTTCATGCCTTCGATGTCCGCGTGGTTGTAGCGGATCAGATCGCGCAAGGCGTCCAGATCGCCTGCCTTGTAGTCGAACCACAGGGCAACGGCTTCGGCCCCGGTGATCCCTTCGAGTGACGTTTCCCGGGAGAGGCCGAGCGCCACTTCGATCTTCTTCTGCCCCCCGGTCAGGCCGGCCCGTTTCGCCAGATAGCGCAGATCGACGTGAAACAGGCCGGACCAGCTCTTCTTGAACCGCCTGGCCAGAAACGGAAGGTCGAACAGCGAGCCGTTGAACGTCACGACCATGGGATGCTCGCGCAGGTCGCTTTCGAGCTCCTCGATTTGGCCGGGATCGATCAGCACCTTGTATCTGTCGTCCACGGACCAGCCTACCAGGGTGACCTGATCGTAGTATGTGCTCAAGCCCGTGCTTTCGATGTCGAGAAACACGCAACGTTCCGGGAAGCTGGCGGCAATGCGGTAGTGCTCGCGCTTCGGCAACCGGCTCGCGAAGAACGCGACGCTGCGGTTGGCGAGGGCTTCCTCGGATGCCTCCACGGCCGACTGCAACGCGCCGCCGCGTTTGCGGTACATGTCGAGCTGGACGGGGATATGTCGGGGGAGGTCCTTCCAATCCGAGACGCCTTCCGCCCAGAGCCTCGCTTCCTCCGCTACGCTGATTCCCGGAAGATGCTGGAAGGTGCGGCGGAGCAGGTGCGCATCGGGCATGGATGGGCCTCGCCGGTCGGCCATCCCTCCCGTGGCCGTGGGGCGATGGCCGGCGGCATCCCGGCGGGATGCGATTTCTCCGGCGTCAGGCAACCGGGACGCCCTCGACCCAAGCACGGGATACCGGGTTCGTTGACGACATGGACCGACCGGTGGTGTTCGGCACCGATCGCGCTTGATCGTGTCGTCGATTTCCGGTCACAGGAATTGGCCGCCTTTTTCGACGTCAGTTCCAGGGCACGGCGATGGGTCATGGTACTGTGGCAACCGATGCTCGTAAACAACCAGTCTTGTCCAACGGCAATTCCCGCTGATCCATGTGGAAAAAATATTTCCGCCACCCTCCTTACCCCCCGGTGGCGCTGCGAGACGTCGAGCTCGATGAATTGACGTCACACCATGCCTGCATGAAGATTGATGGCATCGAGACCTTCTTTTGAAGGCGATGCCAATGGCTCAATCGACGGTTCGCAAGCTGGGCGCGCAGGTGGTCGATGCCCTCAAGCGGCGGGCGGCCGCATGAAACCCGTGGCCGTCCGCAATATTGAGCGGGCCGACGGCGCGACCATCGACGAGCTCGGTGCGCTCGGGGTCGCCACCGTGCACGAGGTCCAGGGCCGCAGCGGGCTGCTCAAGCCGTACATCCGCCCGATCTACCCTCACGCGCAGATTGCCGGCAGCGCCGTCACCATCCTGGCCCAGCCGGGCGACAACTGGATGGTCCACGTGGCGATCGAGCTCTGCCGGCCCGGGGACGTGCTGGTCGTCGGCTGCACCGCGGACAACACCGACGGCATGTTCGGCGACCTGCTCGCCACCTCGGCCAAGGCCCGCGGCGTCAGGGGGCTGGTCACCGATACCGGGGTGCGCGACGTGCGCGCCCTCGAAGACATGGGCTTCCCGGTGTGGGCGCGCGCCGTTTCGGCCCGGGGCACGGTCAAGAGCACATTGGGATCGGTGAACGTGCCCATCGTCTGCGCCGGACAGGTGGTCAACCCCGGCGACGTGGTGGTGGCCGACGACGACGGCGTGGTGGTCGTGGCCAGGAGCGCCGCCGCGCGGGTGCTGGCCGCGGCCCGCGAGCGCGAGGCCGGGGAGGCGGACAAGCGCGGGAAGCTGGCCGCCGGCGTCCTGGGCCTGGACCTCTACGGCATGCGCCCCAAGCTCGAAGCCGCCGGCCTCGTCTACGTGGACAGCGCGTCCGAGCTGGATGATTGATACGGCCAGCCGCCGGCGCGCGCGGCAGGCGGCAGCGGACGCACCCGATGGCACATTTCGGCGACACCGGCCCGGTGGGGGTCGCCGTCACGGCGCCCCGGATCGGGAACGGAGATGAGGCTCCGTTCGGCCGTCATCTCGCCAGCTCGCGCAGCCGCTCGTCGAAATCGACGGCTTGGGTGAAGATGAACGCCCGGCCCCGCTTGGCGTACTGCATCAAGCCGGACTCGGCGAGCTTGAGGAGGTCGGTACGTGCGGTCTGGTAGGTGACGTTGTGCGATCTGCGGTGGCTCTCGATGGTGTACGACATCCCGGGGTGTTTGTGCATGTGCTCGATCAACGCGGTTTGCCGATAGTTCAGGACGGCAGCGGGGGCCAGGCGATCGAGCAGCCGCTGCACGTCGCGCATCTCCTCGGCCTTGCGCGCCAGCCAAGCGTGCAACTCCCGGATCGACCGGAGGATCACCCGAAGGTGGTAGTCGAGAAAGTAGGTGACGTCGTTGTCGTCGGTCTCGGAGAGCACGTAGGCACGCGCGTACTGCACCGGCGCCTTGCGGATGATGGTCGAGATCGAGAGGAACTCGGTCATCCAGTATCCGAATCTGGCCATCGCCCAGTAGAACAGGGCTCGCGCAGTGCGGCCGTTGCCGTCGATGAAGGGGTGCTCGTAACCGATCATGAAGTGCAGGAGGATGGCCTTCACGACGGGGTGGACGAAGGGTTCGTCACCGGTCGTGTTGGCGAAGGCGAACAGCCGCTCCATCCGCTCTCCGAGCGCGCTCGCGTCGGGCGGCTCGTGCAGGATGGCGCCGTCCCGCGGGTCCGTCACGAACACGCAGTCGGACGGGAGCCTGAACCGCCCGGCCGCGTCCGGATCGTCGAACGTCCCCTCGGTCAGGATCCGGTGCAGATCCAGCAGGATGGGTGCGGACAGATCTTCGCGAACGATCTCGGACAGGAACTCCATGCCGCGATAGTTGTTGACGATCATCCGCTCGCTCCTGTCGCGGGGCGGCCGGCCCGATCTCAACATGTCCTTCGCCACCAGGCGGGTGGTGGCGGCGCCTTCCAGTTGGCTCGACGTGATGGCTTCCTCGATCAGGGAATTCACCAGGTACCGGTTCCGGGAATCGGCGTTCACCACGTCGGCGGGCAGCTCGATGCGTCCGCCGGCGCCCTGATCGACCTGATGGAGCATGCGGTACAGGTATCCGGAATCGCTGAACGCGAATGGTCGTCCCTGCTTGTCGGCAAGGGGGAGGGCGTGTCGAACCGAGAATCTGGCCATCTTGACGGCCAGCCACCAGTCCTCGCTCGAAAACCCCTCGGGCGGCTGGGCGTATTTCAGCTTCGACCAGTGCAGGTATTTGTTTTCCGGTAACCTTCCTATGTCCGAGGAGATCAGGTCCTCGATCCGTTCCGCTCGTGTTCGGAGCAGATCCGATATCGGTGGAGGCGTGACGGGCATTCGCATCGGTCGGAGACCTCATGAACCGAGAGCCGAGTCGAAGTGTAGATCATCTACTAATTTATCTCAAATTAGTAGATTTCAGTCGGGACGAATCTCCAGACTGGGCCGATGAACCGCCCATGGACCTCCGGCTGCCTGCCGGTCGCCGTCATCCGGGCGGCGGAGCCGGAAATGCGGCCCTCGCCGCCGCGGGCGGTGGCTGATCGCGCCGTGGAAACGCCCCACCCGATCCGCCGGCGCCGTTCGTGGCACACTGCGTTGCGTTACGTGCTCCACGGGAGGAGGGAACGCCGTGATCATCGACTGCCACGGCCACTACACCACCGCCCCCGATCCGCTGGGACGGTATCGGGAGCGGCAGAAGGCGGAGCTCGAACAGGACCCCCTGCACCGGCACGTCAAGGGCGGGCTCGACGTCACCGACGACCAGATCCGCGAGAGCCTGGAAGGCGCGCAGCTCAGGCTGCAACGCGAGCGCGGCACGGATCTCACCATCTTCTCGCCGCGCGCGAGCTGGATGGGCCACCACCTCGGCAACGAATCCACCAGCATCGCCTGGACCGAGCACTGCAACGACCTCATCCACCGGATCACCCGTCTCTACCCCGAGAACTTCGCCGGCGTCGCCCAGCTTCCGCAGACCCCGGGCGTGCCGCCCACCGCCTGTATCCGGGAGCTGGAACGTTGTGTCGACGAGCTCGGCTTCGTCGGCTGCAACCTGAACCCGGACCCGAGCGGCGGCTACTGGACCGACCCGCCCCTGGGCGACCGCTGGTGGTATCCCTTCTACGAGAAGATGGTGGAGCTCGACGTGCCCGCGATGATCCACGTCAGCGCCGCCTGCAACCCCGCCTTCCACACCACCGGCTCCCACTACCTCGGGGCGGACACCACGGCGGTGATGCAGATGATCACCTCCGACCTGTTCCGGGACTTCCCGGCCATCAGGTTCATCGTCCCGCACGGCGGCGGCGCGGTCCCCTACCACTGGGGCCGCTTCCGGGGCCTGGCCGACATGATGGGCAAGCCGCCGCTCGCCGATCTGATCCTCGACAACGTCTGGTTCGACACCTGCGTCTACCACCAGCCCGGGATCGACCTGCTGCTCGAAGTCGTCCCGGCCGACAACATCCTGTTCGCCTCGGAGATGGTGGGCGCGGTGCGCGGCATCGATCCGGAGACCGGGCACTACTTCGACGACACGAAGCGCTATATCGACGCGAGCGCCCTGGACGATGCGGACCGGAAGAAGATCTTCGAAGGCAATGCGCGCAAGGTGTTCAGCCGGTTGGTGGCGTAGCCGAGGCAAGCGCCATGAGGGAAGGGGTCCAAGGCATTCCCTGCACCTGGATGCGCGGCGGGACGTCTCCGCGCCCCGCGCCGGCCCTGCGCATCACTGCTTCCGATCCCGGTCCGCCGGCGCCTCGCGTGTCCGTCGTTTGCCGCCACCCCTCGCGGCCATGAGCGACAGCTCGATCATCACCGCGGCGCCCTCGTGGATGAGGGTGCGAAGCGGTTCCAGGTCGCCCCGATGTGCCTTGCGCATCGCCTGGAAGTACTCGGCCCGATCTTCGATCGCGATCAGCGGAGGGTGCTCGTTCCTGCGCAGGTAGACCCATGCCGCGAGCAGGCGGCCGGTGCGGCCGTTGCCGTCGGGGAACGGATGCACCGCGTTGAACGCCGCGTGCATCCACGCCGCGCACGTTGCGGTAGGTGCAGGGCCGGCTCGATGGTTCTCGTCGAGCACCAGGATCCTCTCAAGCTCCGGCTGCACTCGTTCGGGGGGACAGAACTCGTACTCGGTGTGTCCCGAGACGATCAGGTTTTCATGTTGCTTGAACCGCCCCGGGACCATGGGTACCCGCACCCGGGTCAGCGTCCCTTCATCGCTCTCGATCTCGGCGAGGCGATCCACTTGGTGCCGGGTCCCTTCGCGCTGCCATGCCTGGATGTCCTCGGTGGTGAGCGGCTGTCCGCTCTGGGCATGCTCCACCATGCGCTGCAACGCGTTCAGCTCGTCGAGCAGCAATGAGCGCAACGTCTGTGTCGCGTGCACGGGGTCTATCTGATCCTCCTCCCTGGCGTACTCCAGACCGGCTCGAACCAGGAGCTCCTTGGCCCGCGGGCGCAGTCGGTAGAGTCCTTCTATCTCTCCGCTGTCGATGGCGAACCGACGTTTGCGGTCTTCGTTCCAGTATGCGGCGAACCGCCGGTCGGACCATTTACGGTGCTCGGGGGTGCTGATCAGCTTGCGCCATACTGCGAGATTCCTTTCGTACTCCTCGTCGTACGGACGGGCGATGCCCTCATTCAGTGCTTCGGCCGGCTTCCACGATTGAATCTTCCGTTCCATCGGCCGTCTCCGCCGAGTCTCCAAGCCAGTATAGCGCCGGAGGTGAGGGCAAGATGCGCACCGCGCGGCGGCTGAACCGGGTTAAGCTTATCGGATGAATCAATCGACCCTGGCCCGGGTCGGACAAGGGCTGTCGGTGCTCGCGGAGTATCTCGGAGCAGGTAGAGCAGGCCGGAAGCGGACCGTTGCCGACGTCGAGGCGCTGCAGCACTTTCTGGATACGCGAGCCAGCCACGTCGCCCAGACCACGCTCTACGGCTACCTTCGCACGCGGGCCGGCACTCGATACCCGGTGCTGTTCGAGGACGATGCGTTCGTGGTGTCGATCAACCACGCGAAGTGGCAGATGTGGCTCGCCTGCCTGTCCGATCTCTCGGTCTTCGCGGGCGGATTGCTCGCCCACCGATCACGGGCCGGCCCCGTAGCGGCCGGCGCGGTGGTGCGTCGCGTGGTCGAGACGATCCTGGAGCGGACCGGGATACCGGATGATTCGGGTCCCCTGTTCGTCCGGGAAGCGGAAACGGTGCGCAACCGTCTGGGCCGATGCGACTGGTGCGCACTCGCCGACGACGAGGGTGCGTTCACCGCGAGCCCGGAGGCGCTGGTGCGCCATGCTCCGATCATCCCGGAGCTGATGGCGCTCGACGAGGAGATCGTCCGCAACTCGGTGCGGTTCCGGTGGCAGGAGATCCGCCGGGAGCTGCGGGCGACGCTCGACGCGGATGCGGTGCTCGGGCGCCCCGCCCCTCCTTGACGAAGCGAAGTCGCCGGCCGATGTCCAGTTCCAGCCAGGGGCCGCTTGCCGGGGTGCGGGCCGTCGAGCTCGGCCAGATCGCGGCGGGGCCGTTCGCCGGATCGCTGCTCGCGGATCTCGGGGCCGACGTGGTCAAGATCGAGCGCCCCGACGGCGGCGACGGCATGAGGGGCTGGCCGCCGCTGTCCACCACCACCGCTGGCGGCGAGGCGCCGTACAGCGAGAACTTCGCCTCGCTCAACCGCAACAAGCGCAGCGTCGCCCTCGACCTCAAGGACCCCGCCGGCATCGAGCGGCTCCTGGCGCTCGCCGGCGTGGCCGACGTGCTCGTGGAGAACTACCGCCCCGGGGTGCTGGCGCGTCTCGGCGCCGGCTACGACGCGGTGAGCGCCCGCAATCCGGGGATCGTGTACTGCTCGATCTCGGGCTACGGCCAGACCGGCCCCTACGCCGGCAAGGGCGCGTTCGACGTCACCGTGCAGGGAATGAGCGGATTGATGAGCGTCACCGGCGAGCCCGGCGGCGGCCCGGTCAAGTGCGGCGTCCCGGTAGGCGATTTCTGCGCCGGGCTCTACGCGGCGTACAGCATCGCCGCGAACCTCGTGCGGGCCGGGGAGACCGGCCGGGGGGCGCATATCGACTGCTCGATGCTGGGAAGCCTCATCGGCGTGGCGGCCCTCCAGACCAGCGAGTACTTCGGCACCGGCAAGGCGCCGCGTCCTTTCGGCTCCGCGCATCCCCGCAACGCCCCCTACCAGGCGTTTCGCGCAAGCGACGCGCACTTCATCATCGCGGCAGGGAACGATCGGCTGTTCGCCGAGGTCTGCGCCGCGGTCGGGCAGCCCGGGCTAGCCGAGGATCCGCGCTTCACGTCGCAGCCGCTTCGCGCGGAGCACCAGGCCGCACTCGTCGCGATCCTCGGTCCGAAGTTCGCCGAACGCACCGCTGCCGAGTGGATCGAGGAGATGGACGCGCGGGGGGTGCCCTGCGCGCCCATCAACGACTACCCGCGGGTCTTCGACGACCCCCAGGTCGCGCATCTCGGCCTCGTGCATCCGCTGGCGCTGCCGAACGGGGTGGAGACGCGGACGACCGGCTTCCCGGTCGCGATGAGCGGCTATGCGTTCGCGATCCACCGATCGCCGCCGGCGCTGGGCGCGCATACCGCCGAGGTACTCCATGAGTGGCTGGGGGAAGCGCCGGCGAAGCCGGCGGGTTAGACGGAAGTCCCGGCGCACGTCTCCGCGAAGGAGCACGGTATCGAGGCGGCGCCGGCGGTGATCGGCGGGAGATCGGGACCATATCCCGCGCCTTCCGGGCGTGGGGACCACCGGACCACCGGCATCCGGTCGAGGAGGAGAGCCCCCCGGAGGGCGTCGCCGGGTCCCGCTCCTATCCCGCGAAGGCGGCGATTCCGGTCTGCGCCCGGCCGAGGATCAGGGCGTGGACGTCGTGGGTGCCTTCGTAGGTGTTGACCGTCTCCAGGTTCATCATGTGACGGATGACGTGATACTCGTCGGCGATGCCGTTCGCACCGTGCATGTCGCGGGCCATGCGCGCGATCTCCAGCGCCTTGCCGGCGGAGTTGCGCTTGAGCATCGAGACCGCCTCGTGTGCGGCGGCGCCTTCGTCGAACAGGCGGCCGAGCCGCTGGCAGGCGGCGAGGCCGAGGGCAATCTCGGTCTGCATGTCGGCGAGCTTCTTCTGGATGAGCTGGTTGGCGGCGAGCGGGCGGCCGAACTGCCTGCGCTCCAGCACGTAGTCGCGCGCCGCGTGCCAGCAGAACTCCGCGGCGCCGAGCGCTCCCCAGGCGATGCCGTAGCGAGCGCGGGTGAGGCATCCGAACGGCCCCTTGAGTCCCGTGGCGCCCGGTAGCTCGTTCCCGGCGGGGACGAAGACGTCGTCCATCGCGATCTGGCCGGTGACCGACGCCCTGAGTGAGTACTTGCCTTCGATCTTCGGGGTGGACAGGCCGGCCATGCCCCGCTCCAGGAGGAAGCCGCGGATGGCTCCGGCGTCGTTCTTCGCCCACACCACGAAGACGTCGGCGACCGGGGCGTTGCTGATCCAGGTCTTCGTCCCCGAGAGCACGTAACCACCGTCGGCCTTGCGCGCCCGGGTCTTCATCGAGCCCGGGTCCGAGCCGGCGTCGGGCTCGGTGAGCCCGAAGCAGCCGATGATCTCGCCGCTCGCGAGCCGGGGGAGGTACTTCTCGCGCTGCGCCTCGTCGCCGTAGGCGCGGATGGGGTGCATGACGAGGCTCGATTGGACGCTGACGGCGGAGCGGTAGCCGGAATCGACCCGTTCGATCTCCCTGGCGATCAGGCCGTAGCTCACGTATCCGGCGCCGGCGCAGCCGTACCCGTCGATGGTGGCCCCGAGCAATCCGCGCTCCCCCATCTCGCGCATGATCGCCCGGTCGAAGCGCTCGGTGCGGTTCGCTTCGAGGATGCGGGGCATCAGCGCGCTCTGCGCATAGTCGCGCGCCGTGTCGCGGACCATGCGCTCCTCCTCGGTGAAGGCGGTTTCGAGCAGTAACGGATCGGTCCAGTCGAAGCGGGGCGCGGCGGTGTTTCGTCTCTGTTCGGCGGGTTGGGCCATGGTGTGTCTCGTGGTCGGGGGACGCTCGCCGGCGGGATCTCCCAGCGGAATCTCGATGCGCAAAGTGGCGGAAAATCGTTCGCGACGGCCGGATGCCTCGTGAACGCGAAAGCGGAAACGACGAAGGGCACGCCGGCCGTGCAGCTTCGTCGTTCCCGGGAAAGCGGGGCTCCGAAATTCCCGGAACCGGCGATGCCGGGTCGGATCAGGCCGGATCGAAGTAACCGCGCGGCACGCCGTCCATCTTCACCCCCTCGATCCGGATGAGCTTCGTCGCCCCGTCCCGTCGCGGAGAATGGATGTCTCCCTCGTGGTAGACGTGGGCGTCACCCCGTTGGAGGATGTACGTGCGCACCGGCTCCGCCACCCCCGGCGTATCGCCCTCGCTCGCCCCGATTGCACGCCAGTCCGTCATCTCCGTGCGGCCCTGGACCTGCGCGTAGATGGCCCAGCTCGGCCCGTGGTCGTGCGGGCGGCTGTCGCCGGCGCCTTCATGCACGTGGGACAGGATGCAGAATCCGAGCTCCGGGTCTTCGTAGAGGATCTTGCGGGGCGAGGTGTTGTCCGGACCGAAGTGGGTCGCGACGAACCCGTCGTCGTTGCAGGCCCGGCTGCAGCATGACCGTATCGTCTCGCGCGCGGACTTCGGCTCCTGCTCTCTCAGCGCGGTGCGGCAATCGTCCGCAAACTGTTCGAGAGTGTATTCCATCGTGCCGGATCCTCCGAGGGTTCATTGGATGCCTGCGGGGATTATGCCACTCAAGTTTCGGGATTCGCTGACCGAAATGGATTCCCGCTTGCGCGGGAATGACGTCATTTCAGCGAGACGCGTTGCTTTCAGGCTGGCCGTCATTCCCGCGCAAGCGGGAATCCATCGCCTGATTCAGGCATTTTGAATCCCGAAACTCGAGATGCCATCGTGGTGCGGCGGGCGGCTCTTGCCGTGAACGCGGGTCGAGACCGTCACTCGGGGGGCTCCGGACGGGACGCTCCGCAGGCCCAGCAGTCGGTGAACTGTCCCTCCATCCGCTCACCGCAGGACGGACAGTGCCACGGCGTATCCGATACCGTATTCGTCTCCACGATCGCGTCGATCAGGCCGCGGGCGCGATCGTAGTCGCGATCGTCGACGACCCAGAGTTCGGGCCAGGTCTCGTTGACGGGCAGCTCGCCCGCACCGCCTGCGAGGAAGTCGTTGCGGACGATGCAACGGATGGCGTGGTTCTCGAGCACCTGGTGCACGTGGCCGACGATGACGCCGTCATGCGAACTGTAGACCTTCCTCATGGCCGGCGTTCCCGCAACGATGCTTCCGGAATCGGCGTGACGTTGCGTCGTGGCATGGTGTGTCGGCGCGCTGAAGCTGCCGAGGGTCGAGCGGGCGACGCTGGCCGCCGGTTGCGAAGGCTCATCCGTCCCACTTCGGATTCCACACGATCTCCCACAGATGCCCGTCCGGATCGGCGATCCACGCGCAGTAGCCGCCCCAGCCCACCGTCTCCGGCGCCTTGACCACCACCGCACCCGCCGCCTCGGCCCGCGCCGTGAGTGAATCGACGGCCGAGGCCGACGCGACGTTGCATGACAACGTCGTGCCGGTGAAGCCGCCGGGCGTAGCGGGCTCGACCCCGGCGTAGCGGGCGAGCTCGTCGCGCGGGAAGAGGGCGAGCCGCGTTCCGGCGAGCTTGAAGTAGACGACGCTCTTTGGCGGATGGGCGTGCTCCAGTCCGAGGCCGTCCATGTAGAAACGTTCCGAGCGGTCGACGTCGGCGACGCCGAGCGTGATCACGCTGATCCCGGGCAGGGCCGCATCGTTCACGAGGCGGTGGCCTCCGGTCCGGAGGCTGTGGACCCGGACGCCCCCGATCCCGAAGCGCCGGAGTCGGCGGGATCCGAATCGACGACCTCGCCGGATCTGCACGCCTCGGAGCCGACGGCTTCCGCAAGGGCGCGCTCTCCCGGCGCGAACAGGTAGCTCCCGGTGTCGGCGCGGGAGAACTCGATGAGGCGGTCGTGGAGCCCGTCGCCGGACACGCCGTACATCCGGTCGAGCTGGACCCGGTGGCGTTCGAGCGCACGGGCGAAGGCGAGGAAATAGAGTCCGTGCCGGGCGATCGTCGCGTAGGGGGCGCTGCGGCGGTAGACTTTCATCGCCACCCCGTCCTTCTCCACGTCGGTGCGGGCGACGTGGGAGTCGGGGGCGAGAGCGTCCCCTTCGAGCTCGATGCTCCCGGCCTTGGTCCGGCCGATCACCGCTTCCTGCTCGGCCACGTCGAGCGCCGCGAACTTGCCGAGATCGTGCACCCAGCGCTGGGTGAGCACGATGCAGCCGCCCGCGCCCGGCCCTTCGGGGACCACCGCGGCCTCGGTGCGCGCGGCGTCGTCCTTGGGGTTGGCGGTCCCGTCCTCGAAGTCGATAAGGTCGCGCGATTCGAAGTAGGTGAACCCCGGCTGCTCGAGCTGCAACGTGAAGTCGTTGCGCAGCGCCGCGTGCAGCGCGAGGGTGCGCGCGACGTTCTCGTCCTCCCCGTCGCCCTGGAGCCAGATCCACAGATCGCATTGGGTGGCCGGCGCGACGTGGCCGTCCACGCCGTGGATGGTCTCGAAATCGCGCAGATCGGGGGGGACGGAATCCGGCGCCAGCGCCGACCACAGGCGGCGCCCGAATGCGACGACGATCCGCACCGGCCGATCGACGCTGCTCCTCGCAGCGCACAGTGCCGTTGCGACGCTCCGTACGAGGCGGTCTCGTTCGATCTCGCCGGTAACGCGGTACTCCAGAAACCGGTGGTAGCGCGCGGATTCGTCGAAGATGGCGCGCTGGGGAGTGTCGGCGCTCATGAGGGTGTCTTCCTGGGAGTGGTTCTTCGAATTCCGGGAGTGTTCGTCCGGCCCCCGAGCTCCCGTGACCCGGTGACGCGCCGCCCTTCCCGACAGGGCCGGTCCATTCGGAGGAAGGAGGGAAGGACGAGGCGGGGGCGCATGCGTTTCCGTTCCACAGGGGGCTCGGGTGCCGGTTTCGAGGCGCCGCAGCATTGCGGCCCATACGACGTCGCCGGGGGACCGGCAGGGCCACCGGCGGTGATCCGCCGGTATCGGTCCTACCCCGGGCGCGGGTGTTCGATGCCGTACATCGTCTCTTCGACGAGCATGTCGACGACCGCTTCGAGTGCCTCACGCTCGCTCGCACCGCCGGCGACGGCATCCCGGTACGTGCGGATCTGCCAGTGGGCGCTGGTGCCCTGCGTGATGATCCGGTGTGCGTGCTCGACCTCCGCGGTACAGCCGAGGGCCTCCGCGTCTTCCGCGCAGAGCTCGATCATCTCCTCCAGCAGCTCGGGATAGGGGACGACGGCCCCGCGGCCGAAGTCCACGAGCCCCCGGTCGATGCCGTACCGCTGCGCACGCCAGCGGTTCTCGGCGATGAACATCCGCGGGTAGCGCCGCCATCGCTGGTTCTTGACGCGCAGCCGGTAGAGCATGCGCAGCCAGCAGACGTACAGCGCCGCGACGCACACGGTGTCCTCCAGGCGCGTGCAGATGTCGCTGATCCGCATCTCCAGGGTCGGAAACCTCATGCTCGGGCGGATGTCCCACCACAGCTTCGTTCCGTCTTCGATCATGCCCGCGCCGGTGAGCACGTCGAGAGAGCGCTGAAACTCGCCGTAGCTCTCGAAGTGCTCCGGGAGTCCGGTGCGCGGCATCTCGTCCCACACCGAGATCCGGTAGGACTTGAGCCCCGTGAGGCGCCCCTGCCAGAACGGGGACGAGGTGCCGAGTGCGAGCAGATGCGGGAGCACGTAGCTCACCTGGTTCATGAGATCGATGCGCAGATCGTCGTCATCGATGCCGACGTGGACGTGCATGCCGCAGATGACGAGGCGGCGCACGACTTCCTGGAGATCGCGCTCGATCGTTTCGTATCGCTCCTTCTCCGTTCGCCTCAGCTCGCCCCGGACCGCGAAGGGGTGCGTCGACGCGGCGACCAGCCGCAGCCCGTGGGAGCGGGCCACCGAGGCGACGGTGCCGCGCAGCCGCTCCAGATCGGAGCGGGCCTCCCCGATGGTCTTGCATATCCGGGTGCCGACCTCGATCTGGCACTGCAGGAACTCCGGAGTCACCTGCCCTTCGAGCAACGCCTCGCACTGCCCGAGCATCTCCGGCGGGGCCTCGTGGATGAGGTCGCGGGTACGGGCGTCGACGAGCAGATACTCCTCTTCGATTCCGATGGTGAAGCTCGGCTCTTGCATGGGGAAAGGTGCCTGGTGGCGCTGGTGCAGCTCCGAGCCTTCATGATAGCGCCATCGAGAAGCGGATTTCTCGGCGGGGGCAATGGGATCCGACAAAAGGGGGGATCCGACAAAAGGCGCCGGTACCGGATCCGGCCTCGGCGAGGATCCCTGCGGAGCTTCGAGCCTCCCGGGAGACATGCGCGCGTCGCGGTGACGAACGGGCGGATTCTCGCGGCTGCGCTCGGGGCGCACGACGAGCCGGGGCGGGCCGCACCGTCACGGACAAAAGATGAACGACTTTTCGTTACAATGACCGGACGCTTCCACCAAGGAGTCGACCATGGGCACGGTACCGACAGATTCCACTCTGCGCAGACATTACGAGCAGATGCAGCACGCAGCCCGTCTGGTGCCGACGGATTCCGTGCTGCGCCGTCACTATGGCCAGATGCGGCAGGCGGCTCGGTCGAGTACCGGCTCGAGTCCCGCTCCCAAGCCGGCGGAGCCCGCTGCACCTCCAGGCGAGCCGTCGCCCACCAGCCGCCCGGCGCCCGCTCCGGAACCCGCCGCCTCCGGTCGAGGAGGCGGATTCTTCGGCTGGCTCAAGAGGTTGTTCGGCGGCTGAGACCGGCCTTCGGGACCCCTCGCCGGGGTCCGCCGTCCGGCACGGTATGCCGGTTCTTCGCAGGCGATTCAAGATTGCCGTCGAAGCTCGGCTCGTCTCCGCGCCGCCCGTGGGCTTCGACCCCGACGCCCTCCATCACCTGCGCGCGCGACCATCCCCTTCGGCCCATCGCATGGCGGCGAGCATCCCCGCGCCGAAGATCGCGAAGGCGCCCGTCTGCGCGTACATGGTGCCGTCGAAGCTCTGGCCGATGAGCGCCCCCAAGGGCACGGAGATGAAGGTGGAGAGCGATGCGACCACCGCCGCCCCTACCCCTGCGATGTGGCCGAGGGGCTCCATCGCGAGCGCGTTGAGGTTTCCGAAGATGAGGCCGACGCAGACGAAGACGATCATCAGGTAGGTCAGGAAGAGCCACAGCGGAGGCAGGCCGTCGAAGGCGAAGGCGCCCGCCCACGCGACCAGCGAGACGAGGGTGATGCCCCACGCCGCCGCGTTCGAGAGCCGGCGCATCCCGTACTTCATCACCAGGCGGCCGTTCACGAGCGAGGCGGCCCCGATCGCGAGCGCGAGCACCCCGAAGTACAGCGGGAAGAGCGCACCCACCCCGTAACCCTCCTGGAAGATCTGCTGGGCGGAGCTCAGGTAGGCGATGAAGGGGGAGAACGCGAACCCCGTCGCGAGGGTGTATCCGAGCGCGGCCCGGATCCCCAGGATCTCCCGCACCGCCTGGCCGATGGCCCGCGGCGAGAAGGGCCGGCGGCGGTCGGCGGGCAGGGTCTCCGGCTGGCGCAGCGCGAGCCACGCGAAGGCGACGGCGGCGGTTGCGAAGAAGGTGGCGAATATCGCGCGCCAGCCCGATACCAGGAGGATCCCCTGCCCGAGGGCCGGGGCGACGGCGGGCACGAGGATGAACACGGCCATCGCAAACGACATGAGACGGGCCATCCGGGGCCCCGCGTACAGATCGCGGATGAGCGCCATGACCACGATGCGCGGTCCCGCCACCCCGATCCCCTGCAGGATGCGGCCCGCGAGCATCGCCTCGAACGTGGGCGCGAAGATGGAGACGAGGCACCCGATCATGAACACGGCGAGGCCGGCGTAGATGGCGGGCTTGCGCCCGGTGCGGTCGGAGAGGGGTCCGTAGAGGATCTGTCCGAACCCCAGCCCCAGGAACAGGGCCGTCACGACGAACTGGACGTCGTTCGGGCGCGGCGCCCCCAGGTCGCGGCCGATGGCCGGCAGGGCCGGCAGCATCGCGTCGGTGGCGAGCGCCACCAGCGACATCAGGAGGGCGACGAGGGGAACGAACTCGCGGGGGCGAAGAACCCGCCCGGTGCCCGCGCGGCTCATCCTTCACTCCTTCGCGTCACCGCGGCGCTCCTTGGCTTTCGATCCCGGTCGGCCCCGACCCGGCCATCGCGGGCGCAGAAACGGAAGGGCTCGACGGGACTGCCGGCGGATGCGGGCCGATCAGGGTATGCCGAAGACGCGCAGGCCGATCGCGAAGACGAAGGCCGCGAGCAGGGCGGCAGGCCATCGGAGGGTCGCGAGCTCGTCACGTCCGGCGACGATGATCGGGCGCGGCGCTTCGACGTGCGTTCCGGCCTGGCGACGCTCTGCGCCGGCGGCTTCCAGGTCGCGGGCGATACGAAGGGCGGCGAAGATCGTCGAGGTCATGGCGGCGCCGGACGGGGGTTCGGAAGCAGGGTAAACGCAAGGTGCGGACGGGAGCAACGTCCGGCCGGACGGCCCCGCCGGGCAGTTCCGTTCGCTCCCGACAGACACCGCGGCCACGGCGCCCTTGCAGACGGCAAGGCGCTCCCCTATGGTCCCCGCGGCTTTCCCAGGAGCGATCGATGAGCAACGACGACCTGAGCCCGGAAAAGGCGCTGATCCACGTCATGGTGGTGATGGCGGCAGCGGATCGGGACATGACCGATCGCGAGCTGAAACGCATCGTCGACCAGGTCCGGAACCTGCCGGCGTTCGCCGACTTCGATGAAGGGGATCTGATCCACAGCGCCGAGGAGTGTGCCGCTCGATTGGGCCAGGAAGGCGGCCTGGACCGGTTCCTGGACGTGGTTGCCGGTTCGCTGCCGCCGAACCTCGTGGAAACCGCCTATGCCCTGGCCTGTGAAATCGCCGCGGCCGACCTGCGCGTCCTCCCGGAAGAGACGCGGCTTCTGCGGATGCTGCGCGAGCGGCTCGGACTGGATCGCCTGATCGCTTCGGCGATCGAACGCGCCGTCAAGGCCCGGCACGCCACACCGGGCTGAAGGTCTCCTCGCCGTCGACCGCGGAGAACCCGACGTGATCCGGCGGCAGCGATCGGCGATTGACTATCCGCATGAGTTTGGCGCTATACTCGCTTCACGCTGAAAAGCTGTCATGCCCTTCGGAGTGCCTCCTGGTTCCCCCGTTCGTCGCTGAGATAGCCGGCAAGCGTTCTCCGTTTCTGTACAGAGGTAAGCATCGATGCCGATCGGTACCGTAAAGTGGTTCAATGACTCGAAGGGGTATGGATTCATCGCCCCGCAAGACGGTGGAGAGGATGTGTTCGTCCACTTCTCCGCAATCAACGCATCCGGATTCCGCTCCCTGGCCGAAGGACAGACCGTCAACTTCGAAGTCGAGCAGGGTCCGAAGGGCTTGCAGGCCCGAAACGTCACGACCCAGAGTTAGCAGCACGCAACACCGCCGGCCGGGGCGGGAACGCCCCCGGCCGGCCCTCACTTTCCCGGGGCGCGGCTGCGCCCCGGCATCTCCTGCCCGCTACCCCCGGCGCCCCGTCCGGTCATCGCGCGGCGGCGCAGCACTCGATGGATCCCAAACGTGCCCGACCGTGAAGTCCTCGATGAAATCGCGCGCCGGCGCACGTTCGCGATCATCTCCCACCCCGATGCGGGGAAGACCACCCTCACCGAGAAGCTGCTGCTGTTCGGCGGCGCGGTCCGGCTGGCCGGCACCGTCAAGGGACGCAAGGCGGCGCGGCACGCGACCTCGGACTGGATGGAGCTGGAGAAGCAGCGCGGCATCTCCGTCACTTCGTCGGTGATGCAGTTTCCCTACACCGGGCGCATCGTGAACCTGCTCGACACCCCCGGCCACGAGGATTTCTCCGAAGACACCTACCGCACCCTGACCGCCGTCGACTCCGCCCTCATGGTCATCGACGGCGCCCGCGGAATCGAGGCGCGAACCATCCGGCTGATGGAAGTGTGCCGGCTGCGCGACACCCCGATCGTGACCTTCGTGAACAAGATGGATCGCGAGAGCCGCGAGCCTCTTGAATTGCTCGACGAGATCGAAGAGGTGCTCGGTCTGCGGTGCGCGCCGGTGACCTGGCCGATCGGGAGCGGCCGGCGGTTCAAGGGCGTCTACCACTTGGCCGACGACCGGATCCACTTCTTCAGCCCGCGCCACGACGGCCGGATCGTGGACGGTGAAGTGATCGAGAGCATCGACGACCCCGCCCTCGACGAACGGCTCGGGGCCCAGGCCGAGGAGCTGCGCGAGGAGGTGGAGCTCGTGCGCGGCGCCAGCCACGGGCTCGACGCCGGCGCCTACCTGGCCGCCGCCCTGACCCCGGTCTTCTTCGGCTCCGCTCTCAACAACTTCGGGGTGCGCGAGCTGCTGGAGACGTTCGTCGAGCTTGCGCCGCCGCCGGGACCACGTGCGGCCGAGCAGCGCACCGTCACTCCCGGGGAAGACCGGTTCAGCGGATTCGTGTTCAAGATCCAGGCGAACATGGACCCGCGGCACCGGGACCGCATCGCGTTCATGCGCATCACCTCGGGACGCTATCGCCGGGGCATGCGCATCCGCCACGTGCGAACGGGCAAGTACGTGCAGGTGGCGAACGCCATCACCTTCATGGCCCGTGAGCGCGATCGGGTGGAAGATGCCTGTGCCGGGGACGTCATCGGGCTGCCCAACCACGGAACGATCCGGATCGGCGATACGTTCTCGGAGGGTGAAGCGCTCAAATTCACAGGTGTTCCGAGCTTCGCACCGGAGCTGTTCCGCCGCGTCGTGCTCCGCGACCCGCTGCGCCTGAAGGCCCTGCACAAAGGGCTCGACCAGTTGAGCGAGGAGGGGGCGGCGCAGGTGTTCCGCCCTCTCGCCACCAACGACCTCATCCTCGGAGCGGTGGGCGTGCTGCAGTTCGACGTGGTGGCATGGCGGCTTCGCAACGAGTACGGGGTGGAGAGCCGCTACGAGCCGGTCGGAGTGACCACCGCGCGCTGGGTGAGCAGCGGCGACCCGGCTCGGCTCGAAGCCTTCCGCCGTCGGAACGACGCGCGCCTCGCGTTCGACAGCGCCGGCAACCTCGCCTACCTCGCCCCCACGATGGTCAATCTGAACCTCGCCGCCGAGCGCTGGCCGGATGTCGAGTTTCACGCGACGCGCGAGTTCTGAGCGCCCGGCGCATACCCGAGGAACGGCCTTGGGGCCGACGGTGGCGTCCGGTCACGACGTCCGATGCCCCGAGTATCATATCCCCGCGAGATCGCTCGACTTCGGCCGGCAGAGGCGTGCGTACCACGCGACGACGATGCGAAATCCCCGTCTGTACGTCGATTGCTCCCTCGCCGCCGGAGAGACGATCACGTTGCCCGAAGCCGCGGGCCATCACCTGAAGAGAGTGCTGCGGCTCCGATCCGGCGATGCGCTCACCCTCTTCGACGGACGCGGCGGCGAGTACGATGCGACGGTTGCCCGCGCATCCCGCGGCACGGCGGAGGTCGAGGTCGGCGCGTACCGGGCGGTCGATCGCGAGCCGGTGCTCGCGGTCGAGCTCGGCCAGGGGATCTGCAAAGGCGATCGGATGGATCTCGTCGTCCGGAAGGCGACCGAGCTCGGGGTGCGGGCGATCCATCCCATTCTCTGCGAACGCACCGTCGTGCAGCTCGATCCGGCGCGCGCCGAGCGCCGGATTGCCCACTGGCGGGCGGTCGCAGTGCACGCGGCGCAGCAGTCCGGCCGCACGCGGGTCCCGCACGTGGCCGGCGTCGAGGCGCTCGGAACATGGCTGTCCCGCCCGGACGCCGGCCTGAAGATCGCCCTCTCTCCCTGTGCCGGGGGTTCGCTCTCCGATCTCGTGCCGCCGGCACCTGGGGAGACGGTGCGTCTTCTGGTCGGTCCCGAAGGTGGTCTTGCGCCCCGGGAGGCCGAGCACACCCGGACCGCGGGGTTCATGGGGTTGCGTCTCGGACCGAGGATACTGCGGACCGAGACGGCGGCGCTGGCCGCGCTCAGCGTCCTGCAAGCGCGATGGGGAGATCTGCAATAGCCGGCGATGCCCCGGCGTTGGAGGTACCGCTACCGGATTGAGCCTGTCCGGGCCTTCGACGTCCCCGCACGGAGAAGGAGGGCGGTTGCCCCCCTTGCCTCGTGCCGGACAGGCGACGGCTCAGTCTCACCGGTGCGTCGGCGAGCGCAGGACCTCGAGCGCGTCGAGCCACGGCGCTTCGCCGCCGGACGGCCTGGGGGAGGAGGCGGCGCGCTCGGGGACCTCGCAGCGGCGGCCCGTGGTCGGGCGGTCGGGCGCGATGTTGCAACGCTCTACCGCCGCGGCTTCGGCTTCTTCGCGGGTCGCGCCCAAGGCGGTGACGAGGAAACACCCCGATTCGATGTCCGATCTGCCGTAGGCGAGTGCTCCGCACTGGTGGAACACGCCGACCTCGCAGTTGAGGATGCCCTGTTCCAGGCACTGCGCCAGAGCGCGGTTGTAGGCGTTGACGGACACCGGCTCGTTCGGCGCGAAGAACCAGCCGACCGATTCGGCGCTGCAACCCTGGTTGCGGAAGCCGAAGGCGATTGCGCCCCATGTGCCCGGGGTAGTACAAGCCGATGCCCGTTCAGCGGGTAGCGGCATGTTCGTGAGGGTCCGGCTGCCGGCCCCCAAACTCGCCAGGGACTCGCCGATCCGGCTCCACACCCCGGCCCGGAAGTCGAGCGTCGAGTCGAGCTCCAAGTGCCACCATCCTTCCCCGTCGCCCAGCCCGATGGGGAGCGCGTCGCCGTCGCCGGTTTCGAGCTCCGAGGCGGTCAGGTTCACCGACTGGCGCGGCTGAAGAAACAGCGTGCGGGGGCCGTACTCCTTGCCGGCGTCGTCCCACCCCGTGATCCGGACCTGGCCCTCGCGGTCCGAGTCGTTGATGATCCGCAGCAGCGCCCGGAACCCGGACGCCTCGCGCCGCCCGTCGGGCATCAACGGGAACAGCCACCGCGTGCTCGTCGCCGTGACCGCCCAGGCAGGCGTTCGCGGCGGCTCCCAATAGGCTGGATCCTCCCCTGCCGACACTACGGCGGGCAGGGCGCAGAGGACGGCGGACAAGAGGGTAAGCTTGAGTGTATGCTCCCTCATGGCGTTCTCCTTCGATGTGTCGCCTTCTTTACAAGTATACACCCAGTTCGGATACGGGCGGGTGGAGAGCTCCCGATGAGCGATGCAACCCCGCCTCCCAAGCTCTGGGCAGGCCGGTTCACCGAGCCCACGGACGCGCTGGTCGAACGGTTCACCGAATCGGTGAGCGTCGACCACCGGATCGCGAAGCACGACATCCGGGGCTCGATCGCCCACGCGACCATGCTCGCGGCGGTCGGGGTGCTGAGCGAGGCGGACCGCGACGCCATCGTCTCCGGGCTCGAAGCCATCCTCGCCGAGGTCGAGGCGGGCGCCTTCGAGTGGCGCACGTCGCTCGAAGACGTGCACATGAACGTCGAATCGGCGCTCACCGATCGGATCGGCGACGCCGGCAAGCGCCTGCACACCGGGCGGTCGCGCAACGACCAGGCCGCCACCGGGGTGCGGCTGTTCGTGCGCGAGGCGCTCGACGACGTCGCCGGGGCGGTTCGCGCGCTGCAGGGCGTAATCCTCGCGATCGCCGAGCGCGAGGCGGATACCGTGCTGCCGGGCTTCACCCACCTCCAGCCCGCGCAGCCGATCACCTTCGGCCACCACATGCTCGCGTGGTTCGAGATGCTGGAGCGTGACGCCGAGCGCTTCGCCGAATGCCGCCGCCGGGTCAACCGCATGCCGCTGGGGGCCGCCGCACTTGCCGGGACGCCGTACCCCATCGACCGTGCCATGACCGCGGGGCTGCTCGGGTTCGACGGGCTGTGCGAGAACTCCATCGACGCGGTGAGCGACCGCGACTTCGCGATCGAGCTCGCCTCCGGCTGCGCGCTCACCATGATGCACCTCTCGCGCATGTCGGAAGAGCTGGTGCTGTGGGTCTCGGCGCCGTTCGGATTCGTCGCGCTCGGCGACGCCTGGTGCACCGGCTCCTCGATCATGCCGCAGAAGAAGAATCCGGACGTGCCGGAGCTGGTGCGCGGCAAGAGCGCGCGGGTCATCGGCCATCTCAACGCGCTGCTGGTGCTGATGAAGGGCCAGCCGCTGGCCTACAACCGCGACAACCAGGAGGACAAGGCGCCACTGTTCGATACCGTCGACACCGTCCTGGACTGCCTCCGGGTCTTCGCCGGGATGCTGGGCACCCTCGAATGCCGGCGCGAGCGGATGCGCGAGGCGGCGCGGCTCGGGTACATGACCGCGACCGATCTGGCCGACTACCTGGTGCGCAAGGCGGTGCCGTTCCGCGACGCCCACGAGGCGGTGGGGCGTGCGGTGCGCCGCGCGGTGGAGACGGGCCGGGACCTGTCGGAGATGTCGCTTGAAGAGCTGCGCACGTTCTCGCCGGTCGTCGAGAACGACGTATTCGAAGTGCTGACCCTGGACGGCTCGGTGGCCGCGCGCAACCATGTGGGCGGCACCGCTCCCACCCAGGTCCGGGCCGCGATCGTGCGGGCGAAGGCGAAGCTCGCTGCGGACTGAAAGTCGCAGCTCATGGTGGTAAAGACGTCAAGTGTCATGATCGGGCGATCGAAGAACGCAGCACCTCGAGGGTGTCGTCGAGTATGCGCAGATCGCGAACGAGCGCTCGCCGATCGGAGCGCGAGAGCCGCCGTACCTCGATCCGGCCACTCGGGGATACGCCGGTCGCCAGATCCTCGATCTGCTGCTCCAGGATCATGGTCAGCAGCGACCGGTGGATCCGGACCAGGGTCTCGGCATCGGACGACGACACGCGCCCCGCCGCGCCGGCGTCCTGGATGCGCTCGGGGGTGGAGCGGGCGCGGGACCCGATCCGCAGGGCCAGGGTACGCGCGGTCCCGACGAGGGGGAGCAGCCCCCCGAGCTTCAGATCGACCCTTCCCTCGCTCGTGCGCAGCCGCCCGAACAGGCCGATCGCAGGCGACATGGCGGCGACCGACTCGGCAAGCAGTGCGATGAACGCAGGTGTCCGCCCGGCCGCGGCGACCGCGGCGGTGTGAAGGTCGCGTCCGAGGCCGAAGGCGCCCGCCACCGGCGCGAGGTCGTAGAAGATGTCGACGTGGAGCAGATCCTCGGGAGCCGAACGCCGCAGCCAGCCGTCGACCCGCTCGCGCCAAGCCGGCACGCTGCCCCGCCACTCGGCGTTCGCCGCCATGATCCCGCCCTGGCAGCGGCGCACCCCGGCCTCGTCGAGCAGATCCGCCAGACGAGCCCCGAGCGCTGCGAACCAGGCATCGTCACCGTCCGAGCCGGCATGGACCAGGGCGTTGTCCTGATCGGCCGAGAGCAGGCTCTCACCGCGGCCTCCCGAGCCGAGCACGAGCACGCACCACGGCGCCGGGGCCGGGCCGTATCCCTCGGCTTCCAGCCGTGCCGCGGCAATGGCCGCGGCGCGCGCGGTGAGGGCGCGGACCTCGTTGGAGACGATGCGCGCGGCGGCGTCGCCGGCCAGCCCCTCGGCCACCAGGCCGGCCGCGACCTCGGGAAGCCGGCTGTGCGCGGCGGCGAGCGCGGCAGCGTCTTCGGCGCACGCGACGGCATCGCCCAGCTCGGCCGCGGCGCTCGCGCGATGGTGGAGCAGATCGCGCTGGGAGACCATGCCGAGCACCGCTCCGGAGGCATCCGTGACGCAGAGATGCCGCACCCGGAGCCGATCCATGCGGCCCAGGGCGCGGTAGATCATCTCGTCGCCGGACATCGCCTGCACCGGTGTGCTCATCACCGACGATACCGGGGCGGAATCGAGATCGATGCCCGGATCCGTCGTGGCGCACAGCAGGTCCCTTTCGGTGGCGATGCCGGCCATCGCCGGTCCCGGAACGCTCGTGGCCGGCGACGCCGGCTTCCCTCCCGGATCGGCGGCCGAATCCGTCGAGGTCCGCGGCAGGCCCCTTTCGGCGACGAGAAGCGCACCGATCCCCTCCTCCGCCATGATCCGGGCGGCCTCCCGCAACGTCGCCTCGGGGCGGACCGAGCGCGCGGGTGCGCTCATCACCTCGTCGAGCCGGCGGAGATAGAGAAAGCTGTCGATGCGCGACGGCGACGGCAACGGCCGCGCGCCGGGCGCATCCCCCGGCATGGAGTGCCAGCCCGCCTCCGCTTCACGGCGGCCGAGGTCCGCGCGGCGAGCCGCGAACGCCTCCGCTTCTCCGAGGGTACGCACGTCGGCCTCCCGCAGCCGGGGAACGAGCGCGCTGAAGATCCCCGCCGCGGCGAGGCTGTCGCCGAGCGCATCGTGCCGCGCTTCGATGGTGATCCCGAACCGGTTCGCGAGCGAATCGAGGCTCAGGTCCACGAGACTGCGATCGAGCGCGCCCGCGAGATGCGATACGTCGAGCACGGGAGGATCCCGCCAGGGAACGCCGGCGCGCGCCGCCTCGTGGCGCAGCACCGCGAGGTCGAAGCGGACGTTCTGGCCGACGACGACCCGGCCCGCGAACATCTCCACCAGCGACTCCAGCAGCTCGGGGAGCCGAGGCGAACCCGCGACGTCGGAGTCGGTGATTCGATGGATGCGGACCGAGGCGGCCGGAATGGGGATCCCGGGGTCGACGAGGGTGTCGATGCGCGGCTCGCCGAGGACGGTGGGGCCACGCATCCCCACCGCGCCGATCTGGACGATGCGGTCGTTCGCGACGTCCAGTCCGGTGGTCTCCAGATCGAGCGCGACCGCCGGCAGGGCCGCGAGCGCGGTATGCCTCGGCGGGTGGCGGACGGCGGGCATCGAGGTTTCCCGGCGCTCGGTCGATGGGCCAGGGATGCCGCCCGACGGTGGATCCGTCACGCTCCGCCCCGGTCGGGACGGGGCCGGATGCCACCGCCGGCAGGGCCGCGGACGCGGTATGCCTCGGCGGGCATCGAGATCCCTCGCCGATCAATCGAAGGGGTGGTGCTCGACGATGGTCTCGTCGCGCCCCGCCCCGGTCGAGACGAGGGCGATCGGGGCCCCGGCGAGCGATTCGATCCGATCGAGGTACGCGCGCGCGTTCGGCGGCAGATCGGCGCGTGACCGGACCCCCGCCGTCGGCGATTCCCAGCCCGGCATGTCCTCGTACACCGGCTCGCACCGCCCGAGCACCTCGGCCGAGCGCGGCGGCGTGTCCCGCAACTCTCCATCGAGCCGATACCCGGTGCACAGGCGCAGCATCGGCAGCTCGTCCAGGACGTCGAGCTTCGTGATGCACAGCCCCGAGACACTGTTCGTCCGGACCGCCCGGCGGAGACTTACGAGATCGAGCCAGCCGCAGCGCCGGGGCCTTCCGGTGGTGGCGCCGAACTCGCTGCCCCGGGCGCCGAGGTGCCGTCCCGCCTCGTCGTGCAGCTCGGTCGGAAACGGGCCGCCACCCACCCTCGTGGCATACGCCTTGGCGACCCCGAGCACGTACCCGATGTCGCGCGGCCCGAGCCCGCTTCCCGCCGCCGCCCCTCCGGCGGTGGTGGTGGACGACGTCACGAACGGGAAGGTGCCCTGATCGACGTCCAGGCAGGCGCCTTGCGCACCCTCCAGCAGCACCCCCCTGCCCGCGTCGAGGGCCGTGTGCAGCACCCCGGGCACGTCGGTCGCGAGGGGCCCGATCCGCTCGGCCGCCGCCCCCAGCGCATCGCGGACTCCGGCGAGGTCCACCGGCTCCGCACCGAACCATCGGGTCAGTACGAAGTTGTGGTACTCGTCGAGGATGCGCAGCTTTTGGTCCAGCCGCGCGGGATCGAGGAGATCGCCGACGCGCATCGCCCGGCGGGCGGCCTTGTCTTCGTACGCGGGGCCGATCCCGCGCCCGGTGGTGCCGATGGTGACGGCGCCACGAGCCGTCTCGCGCGCCCGATCCAGCGCTGCATGGTATGGAAGGATGAGCGGGCACGCGTCGCTCACCCGCACGCGCCCGGTCGCCGGCACCCCGTGTTCGGCGAGCCTGTCCAGCTCTTCGACGAGGGCGGTCGGGGACAGCACCACCCCGTGCCCGATCAGGCACTGCACTCCGTCGCGCATCACCCCGGAGGGGACGAGGTGCAGCACCGTGCGCCGGCCGTCGACGACGAGAGTGTGGCCGGCGTTGTGTCCGCCCTGGAAGCGCGCCACGACCGAGGCCCGGTCGGTGAGCCGGTCGACGATCTTGCCCTTGCCTTCGTCTCCCCACTGCATGCCGATGACGGCGACCGCGCCGGTCATTCCTTCTCTCCCGTCTTCCCCGGCGACGACGTGCATTCCGCACCCGCGCCGTCCACGACCATCCACCGGCCGCCGCGCCGGTCCAGGCGCCGGACGCCACGCCCTGCTTCTCCCGGCAGGCGCTGGACGACTCGCTCTCCGTGCGATCGAAGCTCGCGAACCGCGGCGAGCAACGCGGGATCGTCCGACCAGGGCGCGTAGACACGGTCGTCGTCCATCGCATCGCCGCCGGACGCCTGCAAGGCGATGAGGGTCTTCAGATCCGCGCTGAAGCCGGTGGCGGCCCGCGCGCGCCCGAAGACGCCGCCGATCTCGTCGTAGCGCCCGCCTCTGGCCACCTCCCTCCCGTATCCCGGCACGAATGCGGCGAAGACGAAGCCGGTGTGGTAGCGGTATCCCCGGAGCTCGGCCAGATCCACGTGCAATTCCACATCGGGACGGCGCGCGCGCACCGCGTGCACGAGCCGGGCGAGATCTTCCAGCCCGCGCGCAACCTCCTCGCCGCCGGCGAGCTCCCTTCCGGCGCGCTCCAGAATCGCGGGATCTCCGTCCAGATCGACGAGTGCGCCCAGCGCGCCGGCGCACCGGGCTTCGACGTTCCATTCGTCCAGCAGCTCCCTCACCTCCGCTCCGGCCTTGCGCTGCAAGACCTCGTGCAAGGCGATCTCCCGCTCGTGCGGGAGCCCGGCGGCGCGGGCGAGCGCCCGGAAGATCCCGACGTGGCCCATGTCGAGATGCACCGGTCCGATGCCGGACGCATCCAGCGCATCGAGCATCAGGCAGACGATCTCGCAGTCGCTCTCCCAGCCCGCGTGGCCGTAGAGCTCCGCCCCGATCTGCACCGGGCTGCGTCCGCCCGAGATGCCCTCGGGCAGCGTGTGCAGGACGGTCCCGACGTAGCACAGGCGCGACGGCCCGGTGCGGTGCAGGCGACGGGCGTCGATGCGGGCGACCTGGGGGGTCATGTCCGCCCGGACCCCCATCATCCGGCCCGTCAACTGGTCGATGAGCTTGAAGGTGTGAAGCTCCAGGTCCTCGCCGGTACCCGTCAGCAACGACTCCAGGTACTCGATGAACGGGGGGGTCACGATCTCGTAGCCCCAGCGAGAGAACAGATCGAGCAGTGAACGCCGCATCCGCTCGAGTCGCAAGGACTCCGGAGGCACGAGCTCCTCCATGCCTTCGGGCAGCAACCAGCGCTCCGTACGCGGCTCCATGGTCCCTTGTCCGTGAAGTCTTCGACGCAGTGAAGAAGAGCCGTTCGCCGGCCGGCGCCCGGTTCCGGTCATGACGGGGCGGGGCGGGGAACGGCCGTGACGGACGTCCGGGAACGATCCCGGCGCCGCCTCAGCGGACGGCGTAGAGGAGCAGGCACCCGACCACCATCACCGTGAGGCCGGCGAAGCGCAACGCGCCGTCATTCATCTGCGCCAGGGCGAGCATCACACGCCGCATCGCCTGCGGGTTCAGAAAGGGCACGATGCCTTCGATCACCAGCACGAGCGCCAGCGCGACGAGCAGATCGTGCCACATCACGTCCTCGGCAGGTCAGCGTCCGGGGGGCGGCGGAGGAGTATGAGGCGGGGTGCGATTCACCGTTGCGCGTCCGAGCCCTTGAAGTAGTCGAAGAACTCGCTCTTGGGCTCCAGCAGGAGGATGTCCGAGGTGCTGCCGAACGCTGTACGGTATGCGTTCAGAGAGCGGTAGAGCTTGTAGAACTCGCGGTCCTGGCCGAACGCCGACGCATAGATCTCGGTCGCCCGCGCATCCCCGGAGCCACGGGTGATCTGCGCCTCCCGATCCGCCTCGGCGATGATGACCTCACGGTCCTTGTTGGCGGCCGCCCGCAGCTCGCGCGCCTCCTCCTCACCCTCGGAGCGGAACCGCTTGGCCACCTCCTGCCGCTCGGCCCGCATCCGGTTGTAGACGGACTGGCTCACGTCTTCGGGCAGGTCCACCCGCTTGACGCGCACGTCCACGATCTCGAGCCCGAGCTCGTCGGCCTGATCCTTGGCCGCGACCCGAAGCTCGTTCATGATCTCGGTCCGTTCCCCCGAGACCACCTGCTGGATGGTCCGTTTGCCGAACTCGTCCCGGAGCCGCTTGAGGATCACCTCCCCGAGCCGGTTGTTGGCCTGGAGGATACTGCCCCCGGCCGAGGTGTAGAACCGGCGCACGTCCGCGATCCGCCACTTCACGAAGGAGTCCACGATCACGTTCTTCTTCTCGAACGTGAGATAGTTCTGGGGGTCGCTGTCGAGGGTCTGGATCCGTGCGTCGAACTTCAGGATGTTCTGCACCACCGGCACCTTGAAGTGCAGTCCCGGTTCGAGATCCGTGCGCTCCACCTTGCCGAATTGCAAGAGGATCGCCACTTGGCGCTGATCGACGGTGAACACGCTCAACCCGGCCAGGATCCCGAGTCCGGCCAGCAGAGCCAGCAATGCCTTCGCGTTCATCAGCGCGTCCTCCCGATCGGGTTGTCCCGCGAGCGGCGCTGATCGCCGGTGGAGCCGCCGCGCGTCGTGGCGTCTCCCGCCGCCCCGAACGACCGGCGCTCGGGAACGGCCGAGTCGCCTCGTGACTGGATGATCTGGTCGAGCGGCAGGTACATGAGGTTGTTGCCTTCCGGGATGTCGACGAGCACCTTGCTCGTGCTCGCGAGGACCGACTCGACCGCTTCGAGGTAGAGCCGGTCGCGGGTGACCTCCGGCGCGGCCCGATAGGCGTGCAGCACCTGCTCGAAACGCGAGGCGTCACCGAGCGCGATGGCTTCCACCCGCTCCCGGTAGGCTTCGGCTTCGGCGAGGATCGCGTTGGCCTCGCCGCGTGCCTTGGGCACCACGTCCGCCTGGTACGCCTTCGCCTCGTTGATGATCCGCTCCTGGTCCTCGCGTGCCTTGATGGCGTCGAGGAATGCATCCTGGACCTGGGCGGGCGGCTGGGCGTTCTGCATGTTCACGCTCATCACGTGCAGGCCGGTCTTGTAGCGGTCGAGGATGTCCTGGATCAGCCCTTGCGTTTCGGCCGCCACCGCGCCGCGGCCCTCGGTGAGCACGAAGTCCATCTTCGACCGGCCGACGATCTCGCGCACCGCACTCTCCGTCGCCTGGCGCAACGCGATCTCCGGCTCGCTGTTCTGGAAGAGGAACTGCGCGGGGTCCTTCACCCGGTACTGCACCGCGAACTGCAGATCGACGATGTTCTCGTCCTCGGTCAGCATGAGCGCCTCGCGGGGCACCGCGGCCACGCTGCTGCCCTGGTTGCGAAACCCGATCTCCGCGTTCCGCACCCGGTCCACGTTGACCGTGATCACCGAGTCGATGAAGTACGGCGCCCAGTTGAAGCCGGGGTCCATCGTGCGGGAGTACGCGCCGAAACGCAGCACCACGCCCTTCTCCGGCTCCTGGATGATCCATACCCCCGCCAGCCACCACCCCGCGAGCAGCACCACGGCGACGATTCCGGCCCCCACGGCGCCACCGCGGCCGAAGCCGCGACCCGAGCCACCGCGACCGGATCGCCCGGGACCGGAGGGGCGCTGGCCGAAGACCCGGCCCCACCGCCCTTGCAGCTTGCGGAGAATTTCGTCGAGGTCCGGGGGCCCCTGCTGCTGCCGCCCGCGATTCCCCCACGGATCCTGGTCCCCGTTCCCGCCCGGTTGATTCCAAGCCATCCGGTCACTCCCTTGCGCCCCTTCGGGCGAAACGCCGATCCCCGGCAATGCCGCCGCGGCGGCGAGAAGGTCTGAAGTGGAATCTTAGCCTGCATCGCTCGCCAGTTCACGGCCATCCGCCGTCCGCTCGTCGTGGTGCCCGCCCGGTTTCGCCGAAGCTCGCCCCCGCCGACGGCCTGCCCCATGCACGCGGGAAACGATATGGACAGGAGGATCCGGAGCGTCCGACCCCGGCCGTACCGGGTCGAGGTGTACCCGCCGCGCCGGCGGGACCACGTCTCGGGACCGTCACGCGCGGTCGCCGGCCACGGTCGCCGGCGGCGCCTGCCGATCGCCACCGGGGTCCGGCCCGGCAAGGAACTCCGCGAGCCTCATGTCGCGGCGAAGCCGATCGAAGGCGGCCGGCTCGATACGAAACGTCATCAAGCTCGCGCCGTCCGGCTCGCCCACTTCCTCCACGACGTGCGCACACGCATGGATGGCCGCGCGCAACCGTCCCTGTGAAGGCGGAATGCGCGCGACCCGGGTCACCCGCGAGGGTCCGGCGTGCGACCGGATCGCTTCGATGACGAGGTCGATGCCGGCTCCGGTCCTGGCCGATGCGCACACACGCGCGGGCAGCGCGCCGGAGTCGGGCTCCATGCGGGGCCGTCCGGGCCCGGCTTCGAGCTCCCCGGGGCCGAGGGCATCGCACTTGTTGAGCACTTCGATCCTCGGGACCTCGCCGGCGCCGATGGCCTGCAGCACGTCATGGACGTCGCGGATCCTCTCGGCGCGGTCCGGCGCCGTCGCGTCGACCACGTGCACGAGGAGCTGCGCCTCCTTCGTCTCCTCGAGGGTCGCCCTGAACGCTGCGACCAGATCGTGCGGAAGCTGGCGGATGAACCCGACGGTGTCGGCCAGCACCACCGTGTCGCCGCCTCCGAGGTCGAGCCGGCGCAGCGTCGGATCGAGGGTGGCGAAGAGCCGGTCCTCGGCGAGGACGCCGGCGCCGGTGAGCCGGTTGAACAGCGTCGACTTCCCCGCGTTCGTATAGCCCACCAGGGCGACGACCGGGACCCCGGAACGCGCCCGGGCCCTCCGGCTGAGCCGGCGGCGGACGCGCACCTGCTCCAGGCGCTCGCGGATCACGCGGATCCGCTTGTCGACGAGGCGCCGGTCCGTCTCGAGCTGGCTCTCGCCCGGCCCGCGCAGGCCGATCCCTCCCTTCTGGCGCTCCAGATGCGTCCATCCCCTCACGAGCCGGGTGGACAGGTGTTCGAGCTGCGCGAGCTCCACCTGGAGCTTGCCCTCGAAGGTGCTTGCACGCTGCGCGAAGATGTCGAGGATGAGAGCCCGCCGGTCGAGGACCCGGCACTCGACGTGGCGCTCGAGGTTGCGCTCCTGGGCCGGGCTCAGCGCTTGATCGAAGAGGACGACCTCGGCCCCGCTCGCGGCGACCGCGGCGCGGATCTCGTCAGCCTTGCCGGCACGGACGAAGAACTTCGGATCCGGACTCCGGGCGGGGTAGCGCACGGTGTCGGCGGCGTGCGCTCCGGCCGATGCCGCGAGATCCCGAAACTCGCACGCCATGCCGTCCGCGGCGGGCTCGTCGGCATGCACGAGGAGCGCCCGTTCGCCGGACGCGGGTCTGTCGAACATCAGCCGGCGGTCGTGAAAGCGGGATCATCCGGGGCGGGCGTGGGCGCAGGATGCTCCGAAGGCGCCACCGGCATCGAAGGCCCGCCCGGACGCCTGCGGACCCTGCCGCGGCCACATGCCCCGGCGCCGCGGCAGCCCGGTGCGCGACTCCGGGGAGCGGGTGCCGACCGCCGCCGGCATCCGATCCCGCGACGCCGAACATGGCAACGGGAGGCGGTCAGTGGTTTCCCGCCTCTTTCTCGGCCGCATCCGAACGCGGAAGCCTCATGTTGCGCGACGGCACCACGGTCGAAATCGCATGCTTGTAGACCATTTGGCTGACGGAGTTACGAAGCAGCACGACGAACTGATCGAACGATTCGATCTGGCCCTGAAGCTTGATCCCGTTGACCAGGAAGATGGAGACGGGCACCCGCTCCTTCCTGAGCATGTTGAGGAATGGGTCCTGCAACGAATGTCCCTTGCTCATGACAACACTCCGACGCTGGGCAGCTTGTCGTTCTTGCGGGCTCCCGCCCGGCACGGCCGGAACGTCGCGGGCGCCGCGCTGCGGCGCCATCGCGGACGTGGACTCGAAGCCGGCGTTCCGGACTCGCCGCGGCCTCGCTCCCGATCCTCGATGCCCTGCACTCCGACCCTGACCGACCCTTTCCGGAAGACACACCCGAGCGACGGCCAAGGCCGCTCGATGGCGTAGTGGAATGCGGAAACGCGGTCGAGTCAAGCGCCGCGAGCGAGGGTGCCGTGTGCCTGCCGGAGACGCGAGGACGAACGGGGGACGACTGCCGCCGGCCCCGTTGCGGATGCCACTGCCCGACCGCGGAGCCCTCGCGGCGTGGCAGGGGTGAACGAGCACAGGGGTGAACGAGCGCAGGACGCCTGCGCCCCCTCCCCTCAGCCGGGCAGCTCGCCCTCCACCTCGAAGATCTTCACCAGGAGCGCGACGCGCATCCACATGCCGTTGCGCTCCTGGCGCCAGTACATCGCCCGTGGGTCGCCATCGACGGCGGGATCGAGCTCGGGGCCGCGCGGCAATGGGTGCATGATCACCGCGTCCGGCTTCAGGGCGGGAAGCTGCTCCGGCCCGATCCGGAACCGCGCGTGCTCGAAGCCCTTCGATTCCTCGCCGACGTCGTGCTCGGTCTGGAGGCGGGTGACGTAGACCGCGTCCAGCGTCCCGATCACGGAAGCGAGATCGTCCGTCTCTTCGAACGGGATGCCGTGCTCGCGCAGGTGCGCCTTGATGTCGCTCCCCATCGCGAAGTCGCCGGGTGCGATGAGCACCAGCCGGACGTCGCGGTAGTTCTTCATGAGGTAGGCGAGCGAGCGCGCGGTGCGCCCGCGGCGCAGATCGCCCATCAGCCCGATGGTCTTGCCGTCGATCCCGTCCCGGGTCTCGAAGCTGCGCTCCAGCGTATAGATGTCGAGCAGCGCCTGGGTCGGATGCTGATCCTTGCCGCTGCCGGCATTGATGATCGGGACCGGCCGTTCGATGCGGTCCATCAGCGCCGCGGACTGGGCCGCCATCCCCGCTTCCCGGGTGCGCATGATGATCACGTCGACGTAGGAGCTGAACGTGCGGATGCCGTCCTCGAAGCTCTCGCCCTTGACCTCCGACGAGGTCGAGGGGTCCCGGATCTCGCTCGTGCGCACCCCCAGCAGATGGCAGGCGTTGTCGAACGAGAGGAACGTCCGGGTCGAGGGTTGGGTGAAGTAGAGCATCGCCCGCTTGTGGGGAAGCAGTGTTTGCAGCGAGCGGGCGCCGAGCCTGGACTTGGCATGCTGCCGCAGCCGGGTGGTCAGCGCACAGAGGTCGTCGAGGAGGGGACGGTCGAACTGCCTGGGGTCGAGGACGTGAAAGAGACGATTGCTGCTGTGGATCAATGCTCGGACTCCGCCTCCGGCGAGGGCGCCGTTGTACCAGACCGTTCCCGCGGGCGCCATCGGCTCCCGCCGGAGAGGAGCTCCATCACTCCGCCTTCCCGCCGCCCGCATCCCCCGCGGGCCGGGACGCGGGACGGCGGCCGTTCGCCGCCGGAGCAGGATCACCCCACGTCGATCGACCCGACCTCCTCCACCGCTTCGCCGATCCACCGGTCGAGATCGCGCGAGGCCGCCGCGAGGCCGTGCTCGGCGCGCACCCGGGCGCAGGCTGCCATCCCCGCCACGGCCAGGGCGGCCGGATCGGCCAGGGCCTGCTCCACCGCGCCCGCGAACGCCGCAGCGTCACCCTCCGGCACGAGCCACCCCCCGGCGCCGTGGGCGACGACGTCCCCCACCCCGCGCGTCTCCCCGGCCACCACCGGCACCCCCAGCGCCTGGGCTTCGAGCATCGCCATGCCGATCGGCTCCCCGAGCGCGGGCCACACGAAAAGATCGCAGGCACTCACGACCCCCCACAGGGCCGGCGGTGGCCGCAGTCCGAGAAAGGCCACCCGCCCGGCCGCTCCTGGCGCCGCGAACGCCTCCTCCACCTCGCGGCGGGCGGGACCGTCGCCCACCACGAGAAGATGCCAGGGTACGTGCGCGATCCGTCCCAGCGCGCGGGCCAGCACCCTGAACGATTCCAGCTTGCGCCCACCGCGCATCATCGCCACGCACACCAGGAGCGGAACCTCCGGATCGGCGCCCAGGAGGCGCGCGATACGCGCGCGGCGACGCGAGCGGTCACCGCGCGACACGCAGGTCCCGGTGTCGATGAACGGCGCAAGACGGCAAAGTCGTGTACCGCCGCCGGATGGCCGTTCGGGATCGGGCACGTCACCCGGAGGGTCACGCGGATCATGGGCGGGGGCTTCGAGGCCGCCGACAAGCCGTTCGAGGCCGGGCACGTCGTCGGGGTTGAGCGCGATCACCCGGACGGCCCGCGCGAGCGCCGCCGCGACGGCGCGATGGCCGTGCCGCCATGCGCCACGCGCCTGCTTCGGCGCGTACGATGCCTCCGCGACGACGTAGGGGATCCCCAGCCGGGCGCTGACGCGGGGGCCGATCCAGTCCGGCGCCTTGTGGTAGAGGTGGTACGTGAACCAGCACCGCGGCGCCCGCGGCGAACCGATCCAGCCATCGAGCAGCCGTTGCGCCTCGGCCCGCCCGATGTGCGCCAGCCGGCACTGGCGGCCCCGGTCACCGACGCCGTCGAACGCCCGCAGCCGCGACGCCAGCGCCACTTCGTGGCCGGCCCTCTCCAGCGCGCGCACCAGCAGCCCGGCGATGAGCCGATCCCCCGACGGAACGGGGTGGTCCGGCGCCTTGAGGGGCGCGTAGAACGCGATCTTCACGATCCGGGCTCGTGAAGGGTTGCCGCCTCGTGTACCCCCTCGTCTTCAAGCTTCATGGTACAGCGAACACTTCTCGACGATCCGGTTGCTCCACGAGCGCCGGCTCGCATTCTCCGATGGTCGAAGGCGGGTCGGAGGTGGCGCTCACGACACGAGATCGGGAACATCGCGTACATCCCCCGCGGGGCGCGGCTCCGAGGCCGGCCCGGACACGAATCCCAGCTTTGCCGCGATCCGCTCGATGCCGTCCTCGAACGAGAAACGCGCCGTCACCGTGCGCCGGCCCGCCTCGGCCAGCCTCGCGCGGAGTGCGGGATCCGCGATCGCGCGGCCGAGGGCAGCGGCCAAGGCGGCGGGGTCGCGCGGCGGCACGAGCAGGCCGTTGACCTCGTGCTCGACGAGCTCGGGGATCGCCGACACCCGGGTCGCGACGCATGCGGCGCCGAGGAGCTGGGCCTCCATCAGCACGTTCGGCAGCCCGTCCCGGTCGCCGCCGACGGAGATGCGCGAAGCGAGTGCGAACAGGTCCGCGTCGGCGAAGAGTGCCGCGACGCGGTCATGAGGGAGGCTTCCATGCCAGCGCACCCGATCGCCGATGCCCAGCACCTCCGCCTGCCCGCGCAACTTCGTGTCGAGTGCGCCGCTCCCCACCACGTCGAGCCTCCACGCCAGCCCCTGCGGCAGCATTGCGAGCGCCGCCAGCAGGTCGTCGAACCCCTTCTTGTCCACCAGCCGCCCCACGGAGAGGATCCGCACCGGATCCGCCGGATCGGATCCGTCGCGGGCGGCCCGCTCCGCCACGCAGGACGGGAACCGCCGGAAGTCGAGACCGTGGTAGACCAGCTCCACGGTGCCGGGTGACGGCGCCAGCGCCGCGAGGTGCTCCAGATTGGCCCGCGTGCACGTCACGCCGAAACGCGCATCGGCGAGCTTCTCCCGTTTCTCCCACTCCGGCGTCGTCCACACGTCCTTGGCGTGGGCGGAGAAGCTCCACCCGATGCCCAGCATGGCGCCGGCGTAGCGGGCGACGGAGGCAGGGGTGTGCAGGAAATGCGCGTGGATCGACTCCACGGGGCCGAGCTCGGCCGCCAGCACGAGGGCCTGGCCGAAGCGGCGTATCCGGTTCGGGGTGCGGTCGCGCGCCAGATCCGCCAGCCACGTCGAACGCGCACGGCGGTATCCGGGGAGCCGCCGCGCCCTCTTCCACGCCCTCAGCACACGCCCCGGCGCCTCGTGGAGGTATTCCGGCAGGTAGTGCACGGGAGAGTGGATCTCGGCGTGGATCGGATGGGTGAACCGATCCGTCGGGCGCCGCAGCGACACGATCACGAGGTCGAGCCCGCGGCGCTCCAGGGCCAGGATCTCCTGCGCGATGAACGTTTCCGAAAGGCGTGGATAGCCCTTCACGACCACCGCGACAGGGGCGCGCATGGGGAAGGCTCAGCGCTTGACGCCGCCGGCCGCGCCGGCTGCGCCGGCGGTACCGGCCGCGCCGGCGCGCACCGCGTCCGGACGCCTGCCACGTGATTCGAGCCAGCGCTCCACGAGACGGTGGATGTTGTCGAGACCTTCGAGCAGCCCTGGCACGACGACGTCGGACGGACGCGGCTGCGATGCGATTCCGCGCAGCGCCGCGGCCATCGCGTTCCGGTCACGGCCGTGCTCGTCGCTCAGCATCCGCACCAGTCCGAGCTCCTCGGCGCGCGACGCCCGGATGGTCTGCTCCAGCCGTGGGCGGCGGCGCGGCACGATCACCGCGGGCTTGTCGAAGGTGAGGATCTCGCAGAACGTGTTGTATCCGCCCATCGCGACCACCCCCGCCGCGCGGGCCATCAGGTTCTCGAACCGCGCGTCGAAGGTGATCGCCTCGACCCGATCGAGCCTTGCGATGCGCATGCGGAACTGCTCCCGGCGCCGCGCCCGCATGAAGGGTCCGAAGGCGATCAGGGCGGGATGGGGCAAAGCGGGATTCGATTCGTACGCACCGATGACCCAGTCGATGAGGTCTTCGCCGTCGCCGCCTCCGCCGGGGGTCACGAGGACGAACGGCTCGGGCAAGGCGGTCGCGGCCCGTATTCCCGGCGGATCATCGGACGGCGTGCTTTCGAGATAGCCCGTATAGGTCATCTTCCGGCGAATCGACTCCGAGAGCCCGAGACCGGCTAGCGGATCACATACCTGCGGCAGGCCGTAGACGAGGACGTCGTCGTAGAGGGCCTCCAGGGCCGGCACCGGATTCTTCCGCGCCCACTCCTCGGACAGGAAGGCAGGATCGTCCATCACGTCGCGCAGCCCCAGCACGAGGCGGGTCCCGCGGGCCCCGAGCACCTCGAGGGTGTCCTGGATCTCCCCGCGCAAGCCCAGCGGCTCCTTGTCGACGATGAAGACGTCGGGCGCGAACACCTCGGCGGTGTGCCGGATGATCGAGGCGCGCATCCGCAGCACCTCCCCGATGTCCATGTGCAGGCTGAGCGACGAGTACTCGCCGTTGCGCAGCTTGATGACCCCGGGAATGCGGACGAAGTCGACCCGGGTCCGGAAATCGAAGCTGCCGATGATCGGCGAGCCCGACAGGATGAGCACGGACAGCGCCTTGCGGCGCGCGACCAGCGCGTGCGCGATGGTCCGGCACCGGCGCAAGTGCCCGAGCCCGAAGGAATCGTGGCTGTAGATCAGCACCCGGGCGTGTCCGGATGATGCGGCCACAAGGCTCCGCCTCCCTTTCCCGTATCGCCGGCGAGCCTAGCCGAAACGCCGGCGAACCGGCAATCGGAGCCTTCCCTTTCCGAACCGGGATATGATGGTTTTCCCGGAGAGGCGTGGCGGGCGCCCGAACCTCATGCACCTTCTCAAGGCACAGCCGGGGGTGGTGGCCGACGGCAGCGAAGCCGTCGATCTGGGCCAGACCCCGGGCGACATCGTCGTGCTGTCGGCCGCCGATACGGAGCTCGCCTCGCTGGCGGCGGCGCGCGGGACGTTGGGGGAGACGTTTCCCGCCCTGCGTCTCGCCAACCTCATGCAGCTCTCGCACCACGCATCCGTGGACCTCTACTGCGAAACGGTGATCGCCGCGGCGCGGCTCGTCATCGTGCGCCTGCTCGGCGGGAAGTCCTACTGGCCCTACGGGGTCGAGCAGATCGCCGAGACCTGCGCGGCCACCGGCGCCCCGCTCGCTCTCCTGCCCGGCGACGATCAGCCCGATCCGGAGCTCGCCGCGTACTCCACCGTCGAGGCCGGGACCTGCCGGCGGCTCTGGGGCTATCTGCTGCACGGCGGCGCCGCGAACGCCAGAAGCTTCCTCGCCTGTGCCGCCTCCCTGATCGGCCGCCGGTTCGACTGGCGGGAGCCGGCCGAGCTGCCGCGGGCGG
Organism: Gammaproteobacteria bacterium; assembly: GCA_965204915.1. Taxonomy (GTDB): domain Bacteria; phylum Pseudomonadota; class Gammaproteobacteria; order HK1; family HK1; genus HK1. The sequence continues at coordinate 5,024,997 of OZ242023.1, forward strand.
GGATCTGGCGGCCCGGCCTGGACCGCCCCGGCCTGGACGACCTGCGGCGGATCTGGACGCCTGGCCGGCCGGTCGCCGCGCTGGTCTTCTATCGCGCCCTGGTGCAGGCGGACAACGTCGCGCCCGTCCGGGCGCTGATCGAATCGCTCGACCGGCACGGGGTCGACTGCCTGCCGGTGTACTGCACCAGCTTGAAGGATCCCGTGTCGGCAGGGGTCGTCGAATCCCTGCTGGCGGAGAGCGAGGCCGGGATCGTGCTCAACGGCACCGGGTTCGCGGTCTCCACCCCCGGCCGGCCCGCGGTGGACTCGCCATTGAACGCCACGGATGCGCCGGTGCTGCAAGTGGTCTTCTCGGGGGGCAACGAGAAGGACTGGCGCACCACCACCCGCGGGCTCTCCGCCCGCGACGTCGCCATGAACGTGGCGCTGCCCGAGGTCGACGGACGGATCCTCTCGCGCGCGGTCTCCTTCAAGGGCGAGGCCCGCTTCGACGAGTCCACGCAGTGCCCGCTGGTCGTCTACGAGCCGGCGCCGGATCGGGTCGAGTTCGTCGCCCGTCTGGCCGCGAGCTGGCTGCGCCTGCGCCGCACCCCGGTGGACCAACGGCGCCTCGCGCTCATTCTCGCCAACTATCCGAACCGTGACGGCAGGCTCGGCAACGGGGTCGGGCTGGACACCCCCGCCAGCGTCGTCGCGCTGCTGCGTATCCTCGAACGGACGGGTTACGCGATCACGGACGTCCCCGGCGACGGAGACCGGCTGATCGAAAGGCTCCGCCGCGGGCCGACCAACGCCGCGGCGGACGGCCGCGAGATCTCGGTGACGCTGAGGCTGCGTGACTACCGGCGGTACTTCGACGCGCTGCCGGAGCCGGTACGCCGGCTCGTCAACGAACGCTGGGGCGACCCCCGGCAGGATCCGTTCTACCTCCCCGCCTCCGGCGGGTTCGCCCTGCCGGCGTTTCGCTGCGGCAGCGCGGTGGTCGGGTTGCAGCCGGCGCGCGGCTACAACATCGACCCCCAGGCGAGCTACCACGATCCGGATCTGGCGCCGCCGCACGGCTACCTGGCGTTCTATGCATGGCTGCGCACCGTGGAGGACGTCCACGCCATCATCCACATGGGGAAGCACGGCAATCTCGAATGGCTGCCGGGCAAGGCGCTGGCGCTCGGCGAGACCTGCTTTCCGGAGGCGGCCTTCGGACCCTTGCCCCACCTCTACCCGTTCATCGTCAACGACCCCGGCGAGGGCGCCCAGGCCAAGCGGCGGGCGCAGGCGGTCATCGTCGACCATCTCACGCCGCCGCTGACCCGGGCCGGGACCTACGGCCCGCTGGCGGAGCTGGAGCTGCTGGTCGACGAGTACTTCGAGGCCGCCGGGGTGGACCCGCGCCGGCTGAAGGTGCTGCGCGAGGAGATCCTGGCCCTGGCCGCCCACGTCGGGCTGGACCGCGACTGCGGGATCGAGGCCGCCGACGACCACGACACGGCGCTCGCGAAGCTGGACGGCTACCTCTGCGAGCTGAAGGAGATGCAGATCCGCGGCGGCCTGCACGTGCTCGGCCACGCGCCGGAGGGGGAGGCGCTGAACGATCTCCTGGTGTCGATGGTCCGATTGCCGCGCGGCGACCGCGAGCCCGCCGACGCATCGCTCACGCGGGCGCTGGCCGGGGATCTGGGCCTGGCGGATTTCGACCCCCTGTCCGCCGATCCGGGAGAGCGCTGGCGCGGGCCTCGCCCCGCGGTGCTGGACGCGCCCTCGCCCTGGCGCACCTGCGGCGACACCGTCGAGCGGCTGGAGCATCTGGCCCGCAAGCTCGTCGAGGGCGCCGCGCAGCCCGAGCCCGGCTGGACCCGCACCCGCGCGGTGCTCGAATTCGTCGAGCGCGACCTCCGGCCTCGGGTGGTGGCCTCGGGTCCGTTCGAGCTCGATGCGTGCCGGCAGGCCCTCGACGGGGGATTCCTCGCGCCGGGTCCCTCGGGGGCGCCGACCCGGGGCCGCCTCGACGTGCTGCCCACCGGACGGAACTTCTACTCCGTCGACACCCGCACCGTACCGACGCCGGCGGCCTGGAAGCTCGGCTGGCAGTCGGCGGCGCTGCTGCTGGAGCGCCATCGGCAGGAGCACGGCGCGTGGCCGAAACGCATCGCGCTCTCCGCGTGGGGAACCGCGAACATGCGCACCGGCGGGGACGACCTCGCGCAGGCCCTGGCCCTGATGGGGGTGAAGCCGACCTGGGAAACGGCCTCCCGGCGGGTGACCGGATTCGAGGTCCTGCCGCTCGATCTGCTGGACCGGCCCCGCGTGGACGTGACGCTGCGGATCTCCGGCTTCTTCCGTGACGCCTTTCCGTCCCAGATCGACCTGTTCGACTCGGCCGTGCGCGCGGTGGCGGCCCTCGACGAGCCGGAGCGGTTCAATCCCCTGGCGACGAGCGCGCGGGCCGAGGCGGCCCGGCTGGTGGCGGCAGGGGCCGATGAAGCGACGGCCGCGCGCCGGGCCGGCTTCCGGGTGTTCGGCTCCAAGCCCGGCGCATACGGAGCCGGCTTGCAGGCCCTGATCGACGAGCGCGGCTGGGAGACCGAGGCGGATCTGGCGCGCGCCTACGTGGCCTGGGGAGGCTACGCCTACGGCGCCGGGGCCGAGGGTGCGGCCGAGCACGGGCTGTTCGAGGCCCGGCTCGCCGGGGTGGAGGCGGTGCTCCACAACCAGGACAACCGCGAGCACGACCTCCTCGACTCCGACGACTACTACCAGTTCGAAGGCGGGCTGGCCGCCACCGTCAAGCATCTGGGCGGCGGGCGCCCGGCGATCTACCACAACGACCACTCCCGGCCCGAGACCCCCCGCATCCGGACGCTGAAGGAGGAGATCGCACGGGTGGTGCGGGCGCGGGTGGTCAATCCGAAGTGGATCGCGGCCATGCAGCGCCACGGCTACAAGGGCGGCTTCGAGATGGCCGCGACCCTGGACTACCTGTTCGCCTTCGCGGCCACCACCGGCATGGTGGAGAACCACCATTTCGATGCGGTCTACGCGGCGTTCATCGAAGACGAGTCCGTCCGGGGGTTCCTGGCGCTAAAGAATCCGGACGCCCTTCGGGAGATGGCCGATCGCTTCCTGGAAGCGGTGGAGCGGGACCTGTGGAAGCCGCGGTCGAACTCCGCACCGGGCACGTTGCGGGCGGTGGCGGATGGACCCCTCACCTGAGCATCATCCCATGCATACCGTCCCTCGCCCAGCTCGAACACGCCGCCGAACACCTCGACCCGCGACCGGGCGCACCGGCGCCGTCCCGTGCACACGCCGCGGCAAGTGCCATCATCGGCCCGTGCGCTTCTATGACCGCTTTCGCTCGACAACGCTTTCGGTCTCATCCGGTGACGGGAGCGGATGAGACCGGGCGGTCTCGCGGGTCGTCGCGTCCGGCGGGTACGATTGCGTCCTGACCGCCGCGGGTTGCCGGGGAGCCGTGGATCATGGAGGTACAGACGGCCGTTCAGCAGCTTCTGCTGGAGCACGGCGCCTACGCACCGATCGAACTGCTGCTGGCAACGAACCGGCTCTCCTACAAGGACTATCGGGCATGGCGCAAGGGGACGCTTGCGAGTCTGGACAAGGCCCTGGCCGGTGGGGTCCACGAGGCGCAGGCGCTGCTCGAAACGGCGCAGGCATGGGCCCGGACGCTCGACCTGGCCGCCGAGCCGGCGGCGCATCACGGCTGGGAAGGGAATGCCGGGACCGAGCTGACAGCGTCCCACGACCCGGCGCTGAACGGGTTGCTGAACACCCGTTTTCTCCGGGCGCGGGAGCATGGACAGCTCGACCTCTTCATGGACAGCGCCGGGACCGTGGCGGTCAACGCGCTGCTCGATGCACTGCGGGCGCGCGACGCCGGCAAGGCCGGGAGGGAGCTGCGACACCTCGCGGGCCTCGACCCCGGCCATGCACACAGGGCACATGCCGCGGCGCTGGTCGAGGCGCTGGAGGCGCCGGACCCCGAAGGCCCCGGACAGGGCTTCGAACGTCTCGACAGGCTGGAGCGGGAGTGGCTGCCCGCCGCCTCGGCGCTGCTCGGCGCCGGCGGCCGGGATTTCCTGGCGCCGCTGTGGCGGGGCATCGGCCGGGCACTGGAGCCGGCGTGCTTCGACCCCCGCCGTCCCCGGCGCCATGCGAGCTGGGCGTACCGGCAGGGTCTCGACTGGGAGAGCCTGGAACACTCGGTGCGCGCGGTGCAGGGACATGAAACGGAGCCCGTCCTGCTCGCGCGGCTCGCGGAAGCGCAGTGGTGGCTGCGCAACCGCACGAAGGCGATCGAGCACTGGTTCGCGCTGTGCCGGCTTGCGCCCGGAGAGTTCGAGAAGCGGGTCGAAGCGCCGGACTTCCCGGATTGGGCGGTCGGAAGGGCTTGGCGTCTCGCCCGGGAGCAGGATCTGGAGCCCGAGATGTCGCCCCGGTGGTTCCCCGCCTGGATGCTGCTCGAAGACGCCGGGCTCGCCCGGGTCCTCGCGCCCTGCCGCGGGGAGGAGGCCCCGGACCGTGCCTTCGACGTGATGATCGCGCTCCTGGCCCACCCCGGCCTGGATGAACGGAGCATCGCGCTCCGCCGCGAGCTCCAGGCCGTCCACCCGGGCTTGCTGGCGAGCTATCTGGCCAAGCTCGGAAGCGCGCCGTGAAGCGGAGCGGGCAAGCATTCCCCTCGCGCTCATGGCAGGGCAGCGATCGGCAAGTGGAAGGAAGGGCTCAGGATGGACGCAAACCCAGGTCGGTGTGCAGCCGGCCGGCGGCGACCGAGCGAATGCGCTCGGCCAGGCGGTAGGAATCCCGCCCGGCGTGGACGACGATGACTTCGGAGAGATCGAGGTCATCGAGGGCGATGCGGGTCGAACGGGTGACCCTCGGTGCGGTGGTGCGCTTGATCTCGACGCCGATGCGCGCGGCGCCGCGGGTGATGAGCAGGTCGAGCTCCGCGCCGCCGTGGGTGGCCCAGAAGTAGGCCTGGTCGTCGTGGAGACCCAGCATGTCGATGACCGTCTCCATCATGAACCCTTCCCAGGACGCACCGGATTTGGGGTGGGAGTTCAGCGACCGCATGTCCCCGATGCCGAGCAGGGCGTGCAGTATGCCCGTGTCGCGCAGATAGACTTTCGGCGCTTTGACCTGCCGCTTGGCGACGTTCGCATGCCAGGGTTGCAGTTGGCGTACCACGAGGGCGCCCGTCAGGATGTCCAGGTAGCGCCGCACCGTGGTGTCGGAAACGCCGAAGGAGCGGGCGAACCCGGACGATTGCCAGATCTGTCCGTGCCAGTGGCCCAACATCGTCCAGAAACGGCGCATGGCCGGCGCCGGCACACGAACGCCGAGCTGCGGCAGGTCCCGTTCCAGAAAAGTCCGTACGAAGCTTTCCAGCCAGAGAAAGGCGGCGGGGTTGGAGCGAGCCAGCCAAGCCTCGGGGAAGCCGCCCCGCAACCAGCGCCGGTCGAGTGGGCGGCCGATCTCGTCCAGCCCCAGCCCGCCCAGGTTGTAATAGTCGATCCGCCCTGCCAACGACTCCGACGACTGCCGGATCAGGTCGGGCGAGGCGCTGCCGAGCACCAGGAACTTCGCCGGTCGTGGCCGGCGGTCCGCCAGCACGCGCAACACCGGGAAGAGATCGGGGCGACGCTGCACCTCGTCGAGAACCACGAGGCCGCGCAGCTCGTCCAGTACGAGAACGGGGTCCTCCAGCAACCTGTTGAGGTCGGTGGGATTCTCCAGGTCCAGATGATGCACGGCCCCCGAATAGGCATCGGCGACCTGCCGCGCCAAGGTCGTCTTGCCGATCTGCCGCGGACCCGATATGGCGACCACCGGAAAGGACCGCAGCCGCCGCAGAACGGCGCGAACATGCTTGCCGCGATGGATCATGGGGCGAATCTACCAGGAAATCTCGGTAGCAGGCACAGAGATTTCAAGGATGTCGTCGGCGATGGGGCAGACGCCGGTACCCCGGCGCATACGGCGGTCGTGGGCCGGCATTGTCCGGGAGGGAGCGCGATCTCTTGACGGCGATACGGCAACACGTCCGAATCTGACGTATCCGCGCCGTAGCCTCTCTCCTCCACACTCCACGGACACGGAGAGAGCCATGCTGACCGTCCATGAACAACGCCTGCTCGTCCACTATCTCGCCAACGCCGTCTCGTGCCTTCACCACCGGGATCGGGAGGCGAAGGAGCTGGCCGAATGGATCACCGACAACGGCAACCGCACGTTGCTCGGGGGCAGAAAGAGGGCGTCCCGGGCACCCGGGAGGAGAAGAAAGCGGTCCCGCGCGCTCCCGGCGAGCCTCGGCCACAATGGACCGGACCTCGACGACCTCCTGGCCCCCGAGGAGCTCCAGGCTCTCGAAGACTGCGCGGACGGACCGACCGGAAGGCTATGGAGGCGCCTCGGGGAAGCCCTGCGGAGCAAGTGTGCGGCGGCAAAGTCCGCGCGGAGAGATCGGACGGCGCAACGGCTCCGGTGTCTTGGAAGGACGATGGAGCTCAATCGAACCGACGTCGACATCCTGGATCTCATGCTGCGCTACCACACGCAGCCGATGATCGAGTCGATGATCGACGACGTGTTCGGACACACTTCCTTCAGAGGATCCCCTCTCAACCTCAAGGGGCCGGCGCTGCCCGCGCTCCTCGGCGTATCGGCCAACGCGATCCTCCGCCGCTTCCGGGCCGATGCGCCTCTCGTGCGGTCGGGGCTCGTGTGCATCGACGGCAACGACGGCGAGCTCACGCTCGTCAAACGGCTGCACCGCTTGGCCACCATCCCCGGCGGCCCCGGCCTCGACGTGAACCGCCTGCTGCTGGGAGAGGCATCCCCGAGCGAGCTCGAATGGTCGGACTTCGACCACCTCGGGCACGACCGCGACCACGTCGAGAAGCTGCTCGGGGGCGCCCTGGACACCGGTGCGGCGGGCGTGAACGTCCTCCTGTACGGGCCTCCGGGCACCGGCAAGACCGAGCTCTGCAAGGTGCTGGCCGGACGGCTCGGGGTGAAGCTGCACAGCGTCGGCGAAGCGGACGACGACGGCGACGAGCCCACCCGCAACGAGAGGCTGCAAGAGCTCCGGCTCGCCCAGCGCCTGACCGCCCGGGGACGCCGCTCGCTCCTCCTCTTCGACGAGATGGAGGATCTGCTCTCGGACCCCTTCGCGGGTCTGCGGATCTTCGGGCGCTTGCTCTCCTCCGGGTCTCGCGGACCGCGGGCCGGCGGCGGCGACCTCGCCGCGGTACGACGCGGGGTGCGCAGCCTGTCGCGGGTCCTGTCGTGCGAGAAGCCGCCGCAGGGGACACCGGCCCGCTACGACCCCGCGCTCCTCCGGGCCGACACCGATCCGGTGAGGCTCGCGGACCGCCTCGCGATCAGCGGCGAGCGGCGCTTCTCGCTGTGCCTGCAAGGGCCGCCGGGCACGGGCAAGAGCGCGTTCGTTCGCTACCTTGCCGAACGCCTCGGCCTGGAGGTCGTGCAGAAGCGGGCCTCCGACCTGATGTCCATGTGGGTCGGGGAGACGGAGAAGCGGATCGCCGCCGCGTTCGCGGAGGCGCGCGACAGCGGCGCCTTCCTCGTCTTCGACGAGGCCGACTCGCTGCTCTCCGACCGGCGCCTCGCGCAGAGGAATTGGGAGGTCAGCCAGGTGAACGAGATGCTGACCTGGATGGAGAGCCATCCCGCGCCCTTCGCCTGCACGACCAACTACGGCGAGCGCCTCGACCCGGCGACGCTGCGGCGCTTCACGTTCAAGGTCACGCTCGACTACCTCGCCCCCGAGCAGGCGAGGACGGCGTTCCGGGGATTCTTCGGGCTCGAGCCTCCGGCGGAGGTCACGGCCCTCGCCGCCCTGACCCCCGGCGACTTCGCGGTGGTGCGCCGGAAGGCCGAGGTTCTGGGTTGCCTGCGGGAGCCGGCGACGCTCGCCGCCATGCTGCGCGCCGAGTGCGAGGCGAAGCCGGACCGCCCGCGGGCGATCGGTTTTCGGCCGTAGGTGCGGATGCTTCCGGAGCGGGGCTCGTCGGCCCGGAGCCGGGAGCGTCGAATGCAGTGCCCGGCCTCGCGCCGGGAATCGACCCCCGTGCGCCTGGAACTGCCCGGGTTACGCCTCCGCCCATCCGCAGAGGGAGGAATCGACCCCCACGCGCCTGGAACTGCCGGCGGTCATCCGCGGACAATCGGATCGGAGGAACTGGAGCCTACGGGAAGCCGGGGCGGACGGAGACTATCGACCATCCGGGCGTTCATGCATCGGCAGACGGATGTGCGGTTCATTGCCGTATGTCATCATGATCGGGTCCGGCAGGCGAACGACAGCAGACGTATTGGAGGACGTAGACGATGATGTGCGACTTCCAGGCTCCGGCGTTTCATTCCGCAGACTTGCGTATGGTCGGCGACCTGCTTTCCGATCCCGTAACGAGGGCAATCAGACAAGGCGCTCTCGGATTTCAGAAACCAGCTTGGCCCGAGGGACACTCGGCCCTGGTTTTCGTCGGCGAGAAGCTGTCCGGCGCTTTGACGGCGGCGATCAGGAATGACGTCCTCTCCTTCCCTGCTCCACCGGATTGGTCCCCGGAATCCTCTGACATCATGCGCCATGTCTTCGGAGTGGTCCGCGAGCATCACCTGTTTTGCGCAGAGCCGATTTCCTGGACGAAATTTACCGAGCCTCAGTTCACGAAGGGGTTCGCCCACTTTCTCTGCGTTCCCGAGCAGGCCATGCGAATCGGGAGAATCCGTGCGCTGTTGAAGGCACTGGAGGTGGAAACGGAGATGGAGATCGATCTGGGCAAGAAGATGACCAACGTCTGCGTGACTGCGGAAAAAGCTATCACCGACGGAAATCGCATCGATCTTCTGATCGTGTGGGAGCATTCGTCGAATCGATTTGCAGTCGTGATCGAGGCCAAGCTCGGACATCACATCACTCGCGGTCAGTTGCCTGCATATCGCGATCATCTCGAAAAGAGGAAGATACAAAAGGAACATCGGTGGCTCTTCGTCGTTTCACCACGGGATGCCGATAAAGACAGGAAAATTCTCCGACACAACAAGGAGTGGCGCTGGAAGGGGTGGCGCGATCTGCTGATCGCACATGAACGCGCACTGTGCGACGAATACGACGATCCTGCGTACAGCCAATTCCGAAAGACCCTTTGGGATCAGGTCGGCTGACGACCGCCATGGTCCTTGACGATCCAAGTGGAGACAAAGGAGACGACGCACATGTACCAGATACCAGAGAGCTATCGGGCGTATTGCACCGACCCCGCGGTGCGTACAGCCGTAGATCATATCCTCGAAAACCCGAAAAAACTTGATGTTCCCCTCGGTATTGAATGGGACGAACTGCCGAAATTCCACAGAGCGGTGCTGTCTGCACATCAGGTGCGGTGCGAGTACGCGGAATATCAGCTCGATCTCTGGAAATGCATCTGGCAGCCGGCCCTGGACAATTGTGGTTTTGAGGTCACACTCCGAACGATCGCAGATACGCAGGAATCGAAAGGGCAGAAGAGCTATACAACATATACCATTTGGGAGGGTGGATGGTTTTCTCGTAACTTTGACATCGGCGGTTATTCCCTCCTCCCCCGGTAGTGGGTCAGTTAGACCGAAGTTCCCCGGGCGTGACAAGGTTCAACTGATTGATTGAAGTTGGAATTTTCAGATTCTTGGAGCTCCCGGTACTGGGAACATTTCGATGAGGTGCGCGGCGCGGCGTTGAGTCAGGGTCGGCTCGGTGAGCAGGGACAAGGGCGGTGTGGCAGGGTCGGCCGGGACCCGGCAGGTGTTGCGGCAGCGGGTCGCAAGCTCTGCGAGCAGGGTATCGAGGCTATGAAGGGGCGCGTCGTCGTCGGTGCGCCGGCAGGCCTTCTTGTGCCGGGCGCGGTCGGTGGGTTGGGCCGGGGCGACGGGGTCGCGGGTGCGCCGAGCTTCGACCAGGGTCTCGTCGTCGAACAGCAGCGGCGCCCAAGCACGGCGAAGATGCCACTCCAGGTAGCCGGCCAACAGGCAAAGGAACAGGTGCGCGCGTACCCGGCGTTCCTCGCGGTGGTGGATGGGACGCACCCGGATGTCGCGCCCCTTGAGAGTGCGGAACCAGCGCTCCACGTCGGCCAGCCCCTTGTAGGTGCGCACCGTGTCTTCGGGCGAGAGTCGCTGCGCGGGCTCGCTGGTGCGAAGCACGTACAGCCCGTCGAGCCGCGCCTCGGCATCGACCCGCTCGTGGTCTCGTTCGTAGACCAAGCGCCCCTCGCGCACTTCCCACCGGAAGTGCTTGGCCATCTTGTGCCGGGCGATGATCCGGCCCACCTTGTGCCCGATGTGTGCCGCATCGAGCGGCGTGCGGGTGCGCCGGGCGGCCTCGCGCGCGACCCGTTCGAGTCCCGCCTCGGTGGCCGCGAGCAGCGCCTCGCGCTTGCGCGCGCGTTCCTCGGCCAGCAACGGGTTGTAGCACCCCACCAGACGCTCGCCGGGATAGTGCGGGCTGACGAACTCGGCCAGGTTCTGCTCATCGAACAGCGATAGCTGCAACGCCTCGCTCTCGACCAGCGAGCGCACCTGCGGCGCGCGCAACGCGCTCACCCAGCCCAATCCGCGATGGCGCTTGAGGTGTTCGATGCGCACCTGCGTGAGCAGGCCCCGATCCCCGACCAGCACCACCCGTTCGAGCCCGAAGTGCTCGCGCAGCTTGAGCACTTGGTCGGCCACGGTGTTCGGGTCGGCGGTGTGGCCCGGAGAGGCCTGGACCGCCACCGGGCATCCCCCCGGGGCGGTCAACACGGCATACACCACTTGGGGCCGACCGCGCTTGCCGTCGCGGCTGTAGCCAAAGCGCATCAGCGGGCAGGTGCGCCCCTCGTAGTCGCTCCCGCTCACGTCGGCGAACACCGGCTCGCCTTCGCGCAGATGGCGCCGGGCGAGCCGGCGCTCGATGCGCCCCTGACGCGCGAGCAGCCAATCCATCGCCGCGTACAGCGCGTCCTCGTCGGCATCGCCCAGGTCGAGCTCTTCGGCCAACGTCGTGGTATGCCACAACCGGGTGGTGGCGAGCTTCGAGGCCGGATGGAGCAGACGTTCCACGACCATCGCCACGACCCGGTCGCGCTCGGGGGAGCGCTTCGGGGCGATGAGCCGGTCGAGCCCCAAGCGCCGGACCAGGGTCAAGAGCAGCTCGACGTGGCCGTGGGGCGCCGAGCGTTCGATGGTGAAGGCCGCTTCGGGGGAGACCAGGCGCTGGCCCTTGAGCACTCGGCGCAGGGAATCGACCTTCTCCGCGGGCCAGTCGGTGAGGTTGGCCAAGGTTTTCTTGCGCACTCTCGCGCCCTCGCGCCAGCCTTCTCGCAGCAGGATCGCGGGGCGGGAGTTGCGGTTGGGGACGGCTTCGATATACATGGGAACGAAGATATCTCGTCATCTTCTCAATGTCAAGCTCCATATCGTCATTTACATGGGAACAACATCCAGCGTCTCCTGTACCCCTTTTTGTTTACAAATCAAACAATTACTCTCAATTCAACCCCCCAAATCCCAGGGAACTTCGGTCTAAACGGCCCTTGAGTGTGCAGTTGTAGTGCCACTCGACGATTCTGAGCATCGTAACTATCTGATGTAACGTGGTATTGTGTGACAGGGTGGTAAAGACGGGCTAAGGAGGGCGAAGTGGGCATTTCAGCGTCGCGCAGGCGGTATGGGCCGGGTCCAATCCTTGATTGACCGGGCGGGTATCGGGGAAACTTCAGCGGCATGGGCGTGCGGGCAAGACGCTCGCCGTGGCTCGCGGCATGGGGGATCCGGAAATGACGGCTGACGTCGCGTCCCGCGTCGATGCCGGTGCGGACGAGCGGAGGAGCCGGCACGCCGGGGAAGCGGCGCCGACTTCGACGAAGGCCGGCGCCTCGCAGGCTGCGCTGGATGCGCTGCTGGGCGAGCTCCTGCCGCGCCAGGGGTGCTGGAGCGACGAGGGCTACCTGTGGCTGACCGACCACGGCAACCGCCTGGTCGAGTTCACCGACGGCCGCATCGAGGAGCTGCCCATGCCGACCGACGCGCACCAGACCATCCTCGCGTTTCTCCATGCCCTGTTCCGCGGCTGGATCCTGCCGCGCGGCGGCGTCGCGTTGTTCTCAGCGCTACGGATGCGCATCCGCGAGGGCAAGTTCCGCGAGCCGGATCTGTTGGTGCTCCGCGACCGCTCGGATCCCCGCCGCCAGGACCGCTACTGGCTGGGGGCGGATCTGGTGGTCGAGGTGGTCAGCCCGGACGACCCGGACCGGGACCTGGTGGAGAAACGGGCCGATTACGCCGAAGCGGGCATTGCGGAGTACTGGATCGCGGACCCGCGCGACGAGACCCTCACCGTGCTCGTGCTGCGTGGGGAGGCATACGTCGAGCACGGCAGGTACGTGCGGGGGGAAACGGCCGCCTCGGTGCTGCTCGAAGGCTTCGCGGCGGAGGTGTCGGCGGTGTTCGACGCGCCCGAGACGGGGGGGTGAGGGCGGTGCGCGCCACGGTTCGGCAGCGGCTCGGCGGCGTTGTGGCAAGCAGGCGATTCACCTAACCCATCTTTACCACTATGAGCTGCGATCGAGCGGAAATTCGTCCCGATTTCGCCGATTTTCGCGTGTAACTGATTGATGTGTCGTCGGAGAAGGCCGATGTAGTGCCATAAAATGAATTTGTCCTGTTGCACCACACACCGCCCACCGCTACCCTGCGTCCATGTTCATCCGACGCACCTCCACCCGCCGCAGCGGCGAGCACTACTTCACCTTCCGCCTCGTGCGCTCCGAGCGCTCCGGCTCGAAGGTGCGACAACGCACCCTGCTCAACCTGGGACGACACTTCGACGTCGCACCATGCGATTGGCCGTCGCTGTGCCGGCGCATCGACGAGCTCCTCGCCGGTCAACTGCCCTTGCCCCCCGATTGTCCCCCGGCGCTCGAATCACACGCCCAGCGCATCACCGCCACGCTGCTCGCCAGGGAACGCATCGGCGCCGCCTCCTCGCCGACAGGCCAGCGCCACGACTTCCAACACGTCGACGTCGACTCCCTGGAGCTGCTTCGCCCCCGCTCGGTCGGTGTGGAGCATGTCGGGCTGTGGGCCATGAACCAGCTCGCACTGCCTGCCGTGCTCGAACACTTGGGCATCGGTGCGTCGCTACGCGCCGCCGCCCTCGGCTCGGTCATCGCGCGCATGGCCCGGCCCGGCTCCGAGCGCGCCACCCGGCGCTGGCTGCGCGAACGCAGCGCCCTGGGCGAGCTCCTGGGCGTGGACTTCGCAACGATGGGGCCGATGCGCCTGTACCGCGCCTCCGATGCGCTGATGGCCCACCGCGAGGCCATCGAACGCCATCTCTTCGACCGCGCGATGCACCTGTTCGACCTGCACCCGACGGTCACCCTCTACGACCTGACCAATACCTGCTTCGAGGGCGAGGCGGGTCTGCAACCGAAAGCTCGGCGCGTATTCCGGTCGAAAGTGATCACCGAATCCGGTCCAAAGTGATCAGTGATTCCGGTGGAAAGTGATCACCGAATCCGGCGCAAAGTGATCAGCGATTCCGGTGGGAAGATGATCCCTTTTGCGGGATGCACCGGACAGGTGCAAGGGGTCTGACCCCTGGAGTTGAGCGACGCGGGACAACCGGTTGCCGTCGGACCCTCCGAGGTTTTGGAGGAGGGTGCGACGGTGGCGAACAGGAGGTTGTCCATGCGTAAGGTTCGAGAGGTCCTGCGGCTGCACTACGCCACGGGGATGAGTCTGCGGGCGATCGCCCGCAGCCTGAAGGTGTCGCCGGCGACGGTGGGGAGGTGCATCCGCCGCGCCGAGGCGCAGGGTCTGGGCTGGCCGCTGCCGGACTCGCTGGATGATGCGGGGCTGGAGCGTCGGCTGTTTCCGGCGCCGGCGCCGAGGGGGAAGCCGCGTCCGGTGCCGCGGTGGAGTGAGGTGCACCGCGAGCTGCGCGCCAAGGGGGTGACGCTGGCGCTGCTGTGGGAGGAGTACAAGGCGGTCCATCCCGAGGGGCTGCAATATAGTGGGTTCTGCGAGCAGTACCGGGCGTGGGCGTCGAAGCTCGACGTGGTGATGCGCCAGGAGCACCGCGCGGGTGAGAAGCTGTTCGTGGACTCCGCCGGGCACACGGTGGGGGTGGTGGACCGGCGCACCGGGGAGCTACGTCAGGCACAGGTCTTCGTCGCGGTGCTGGGGGCGTCGAGCTCCACCTATGCCGAGGCGACGTGGACGCAGGGCCTGGCGGACTGGGTCGGTTCGCACGTGCGCGCGTTCGAGTTCTTCGGGGGCTGTCCCGAGCTGGTCGTTCCCGACAATCTGCGCGCGGCGGTGAGCCGGGCGCATCGCTACGAGCCCGACACCAATCCGACCTACCACGACCTGGCCCGCCACTACGGGGTTGCGGTGCTGCCGGCGCGGGTGCGACGCCCGCGCGACAAGGCCAAGGTCGAAGTGGGCGTGCAGGTGGTCGAGCGCTGGATACTGGCTGCGCTTCGTCATCGCACGTGCTTCTCGCTGGCCGAGCTCAACGCGGCCATCGCCGAGCTCCTTCAGCGGCTCAACGCGCGCGCGTTGCGCAAGCTCCCGGGGTCGCGGCGCTCGCTGTTCGACCAACTCGACCGTCCCGCGCTTCGCCCGCTGCCCACCGAGCGCTACGTGTTCGCCGAGTGGAAGAAGGTCCGGGTCAACATCGACTCCCACGTCGAGGTCGCCGGGCACTCCTACTCCGTCCCCCACGCCCTGGCCCGGCGCCCGCTCGACGTGCGCCTCACCGCCCACACCGTGGAGTGCCTGTACCGCGGCCAGCGCGTGGCCAGCCACGTGCGCTCTTCGCTCAAAGGCCGCCACACCACCGCCGACGAGCACATGCCCGAGAGGCACCGCCGGATGGGGCAGTGGACGCCCGAGCGCTTCATCCGCTGGGCCGAGAAGACCGGCCCGCACACCGCCACCCTCAACAGGCGTTCCGCTCCTGCCTGGGGATTCTGCGTCTGGCGAAGAGCTACGGCGAGGCCCGCCTCGAAGCAGCCGCATGGCGCGCGCTGGCCATCGGCAGCCACAGCTACCGCAGCGTCGAGTCCATCCCCCGATTCAGACGCTCGGGGGCAGGCCTCGCCCATCGCCTCGACGGGACTGCCTCCGAGCCGGTCGAACCCGCCGCCCCGCTCGTGCACCACAACATCCGCGGCGCCGGCTACTACTCCTGAGAGGACACCCACATGTTGACCCATCCCACCGTGGACAAGCTCCACCCGCTCCGATGCGCCGGCATGGCCAAGGCGCTGGCCGAACAGCTCGCCTCACACGAGGTCCGGAACCTGACGTTCGAGGAGCGCCTCGGACTGCTCGTCGACCGCGAGCTCACCGAGCGACACTCCCGACAGCTCACCAACCGGCTGCGCCGCGCCAAGCTCCGGCACGCAGCGTGCGTCGAGGACATCGACTTCCGACAGCCCCGGAGACTCGACAAGGCCCTCGTCCTGTCACTGGCCGACGGGCGCTGGGTGCGTGAACACCTCAACGTCCTCATCACCGGACCGGCCGGCATCGGCAAGTCGTGGATGGCCTGTGCACTCGCCCACAGCGCCTCGTACCGCCGCCTGCCGCGCCTGCTCGGCGAGCTGGCCATCGCACGCGCCGACGGCAGCTATCCCAGGCGCCTCGCCTCGCTCGCCAAGACCGAGGTCCTCGTCATCGACGACTTCGGCCTCGCCAAGCTCACCGCCGAGAACCGCCGCGACCTGCTCGAAATCATCGAGGACCGCTATGGCATCCGCTCGACCGTGGTTACCAGCCAGCTCCCCGTCGAGAAGTGGCACCACGCCATCGCCGACCCGACTCTGGCTGACGCCATCCTCGACCGGCTCGTACACAGCGCCTACCAACTCAACCTGAAGGGAGAATCCATGCGAAAAAGACATCGACCATTGACCCAAACCGGCCACCGCGACTCATAATCCAACTCCCGCGTCGCTTCGCTCCGACCGGTGATCACTTTGACCGGATTCGCTGATCACTTTCCCACCGGAATCGGTGATCACTTTCACCGGAATGCGCAACTCATGCAGTTGATGGGAGTAGTGTGCCTCGAATGCAGCCGGAGGCACATGGCCGAGGGGTCCGAACAGGCGCCGGTGGTTGTACCAGTGCACCCATTCGAGGATGGCGAGCTCGACTGCCTCGCAGTGACGCCACGGGCCGCGCCGGTTCCCGCTTTCGCGGGAATGACGGATGAGTTCGGTCTTGTACAGCCCGATGATGGATTCGGCCAGGGTGTTGTCGTAGGAGTCGCCCACGCTGCCCACCGAGGGGGCGATGCCCGCCTGTGCGAGGCGCTCGGTGTAGCGCAACGAGAGGTACTGCACGCCCCGGTCGCTGTGATGGATGAATCCTTCACCGGGCGCACGGCGTTCATGCAGGGCCTGTTCGAGGGCATCGAGGGCCAGGTCCGTGTGCAGTGAGCTCGACACCCGCCAGCCCACGATGCGCCGCGCATAGGCGTCGATGACCAACGCCGTGTAGGCGAACCCTCGCCAAGTCGCCACGTAGGTCAGGTCCGACACCCACAGCGCATTCGGACGGCTGACCTGGAACTTCCGATTGACCCGGTCCTCCGGGCGCTCGCCCTGTACCCTCGCGCACGTGGTCTTCATCCGACGACCCCGCACCGCCCCTTGCAGACCCATCCGGCCCATCCGCCGAGCCACCGTGCAACGCGCCACCCCCACCCCCTCGCGGCGAAGCTGACCCCACACCTTGCGCACCCCGTACACCTCGAAAGTGCTCGTCGTACACCCGGCCAATCTCCCCGCTCAGCCATCCGTCACCACGCACCCGCACCGGTGCGCGCTCCAGCTCGCCTTCACGCGCCTTGTACGCATAGTACGTCGATGGGGCGACCGGCACTTGCGCACACAGCGGCCCGACCCCGTATCGACCCCGATGTTCGTCGATGAACGACACCATCCTCTCGCGCCGCGGTCGAGCTCCGCCCGGGCAAATGGCGGTGTTGTTGTCTGCCGAAGGTAGACAAATACGCCGACGCCTTGCGCAGGATCTCGTTCGCCCGGCGCAGCTCGCGTACCTCGCGCTCCAACGCCTTCAGCCGCTCACGTTCATCGCTACGCAGTCCCGCACGCACCCCGCGGTCGCGCTCGGCCTGACGTACCCACTTGCGTAGCGTCTCCGCCGTGCACCCGAGCTTCGACGCCACCGAGGTGATCGCCGACCACTGCGAGTCATGTTCTCCCTGATGCTCCAACACCAAGCGCACTGCCCGCTCCCGCACTTCCGCAGAGTATCTTGTCGGTGAATTCATCTGCCCTGTCTTCCCGAAGACTCAACGAGTGTAGTCTCCGGGAAACCCGGGGCGGTTCACTCGTGGAAGTCGAGTTGTACTGTGTGCTTCGTCGCGGGCGCTGACTCCGGCGCAACAAGCCGTCCGATCAAGTGTTCGGACGCGCCGAACACTTGGGCGGTGTCCTGCGGGGGCAAGTCGAGGTCAAGGCCAACGGAAAGCTCGATGCCGGTGAGGTCTCCGCCAAAGGATGCGGTCAGTACCATGCGCGTGTAGGGCTCTGAGTTGCGCGTGGCGGAATGGACGGTGACGCTGCGGATGCCGGCATGGGGCGCAAAGAGCAGGGCAAGATCACTAAAAATGTATTGACATCAACAAGTTTTGTGATCTAATGGCGTCTTCATCAAGGAGATGGAGATGGCAAGAAATGAACACGACAGCCCCTGCAAGTTTGATCGAGCATTTCTCAAAGCTGGAGGATCCGCGAGTCGATAGAAACAAGAAGCATGAGTTGATTGATGTCATCGTCCTGTGCGTGTGTGCGGTGGTCAGTGGCGCGGAGGGATGGAGTGACATCGAAGAATTTGGGCGCACGAAGCTGGAGTGGCTTCGCCGCTATGTTCCGCTGGCCAATGGGGTCCCGGTGGACGACACGATTGCACGAATCATCTCGGCGCTGTCGATGAGGGGTTTTCAGGACTGCTTCATGAGCTGGATGGAAGATGTCGTGAAGTTGAGTGATGGTGAGATTATTGCAGTGGACGGGAAGACGCAGAGGCGTTCCCACGACCGCAAGCGGGGTATGAAGGCGATGCATATGGTGAGTGCCTGGGCGTGTAGCAATGCAGTGGTGCTTGGGCAGGTGAAGACGCAGGAGAAGTCGAACGAGATCACGGCGGTGCCGGAGCTGCTGGATAAGCTGGAATTGTCGGGGTGTATCGTGACGCTGGATGCGATGGGATGCCAACGAGCGATAGCGAAGCAGGTCAAGGAAGGGGGAGGGGATTACGTGTTGGCGGTGAAGGGGAACCAGAAGCAATTGAACAGGGAGGTTCGGAGGTATTTTGATGCGGCACGGGAGAGGGATTTCGAGTGTGAGGGGATTGAGAACGACGAGACGGCGGAGGATGGTCACGGACGGGTAGAGTCCAGGAGCTATTATTTGTCCACCGACCTGGGTGCGTTGTCTTGTGTGAAGAAGTGGAATGGGTTGAGAGCGGTCGGGATGGTGGAGTCGGAGCGCTGGAATGATGGGCGTGTGAGTATTGAGCAACGGTACTACATTACGTCGCTGGAAGATGTGGAGACATTTGGGCGAGCGGTGCGTTCACACTGGGGAATCGAGAATGAGCTGCACTGGAGATTGGATGTGACGTTTCGGGAAGACGAGAGTCGGATTCGTCGGGGTAATGCACCGCACAATATGGGAGTGATTCGGCATGTGGCGGTCAATCTTCTGAAGCGTGAGTCGGCGAAGATCAGCGTCAGGAAGAAGCGTATCCGGGCGGCATTGAACGATGGCTTCCGAGATAAGGTATTGATGGGACAGTGATTTTATATGCGGTTGCCCTGGCGCAAAGAGCCATTCCAGTACGCGCCGGACGGGCATTCCGGGCGGGGGGCGTCCGCCAAGGTCGGAAGGCGAAGCTGTCACCTTCGCCAAGTGCTGCGGCGAGAAACCGCTTGTCCTGAGTGTCCATCGGGCGCTCCTGGTGCGTTCGATGCCTGTGATTATACCGCGTGGCGGCGTTGTGTCCGGCGCGCGTCGCGGGTAGTGTCGGGCGTCCTGCCGAATCGGCGGCAGGGCCATCAACGGGAGCGAAGCCGATGAAGACGGCGAAACGGATACTGGCGGCGGTGGCCGGCGCGTGGCTGATGGCGGCAAGCGGAGCGTATGGACAGCCAACAGCACAAACAAGTTCTGACTTGGCAAAGAAGACGCGGCAATCGCCTGCCGTAGTCGAAGACCTACAGAGACGGAGTCCCGGCTGGCCCACGGATGCGCACGAAGCCATCCTTCTGACCTATGGTATAGATCGACTAAGCAGATCGGAAGCGCTTGCCTGCAACCGCCATATTGCCGTCATTGCGGCGAACGCGGCAACGAGGATCACCCGGCAAGATATTGCAAAGGACTGCCCGACGATGAGCCAAGTACTCACAGACTCCGGGCTCTGAGACAACTTGCGTGCGAGGGTTCGGTGAGATAAAGCTGACCTTGCCCAACTCGGCGGGGCCGCCGTGATTTGGGCAAGGAGACTACTATTCAATGAGTTGTTTGCAGTTTTCCTGTAGAAATGAATCCCGAAACTTGAGTTTCTCCTCAGCGCTCATCCTGTTCTCCCTCCAGTCCACGGATCATCCCGGTTCACCGAAGATCATCCTCTGCGTGGAGATATTTCTCTCCGTCGCGTTGACGTACCCTTGGCCGGTTTCCCCTCGAATTTCACCCGTGCCGGTACGAGTTCATTCCCTGGAACGGGCACAAGCATTTGCTCCTGTTCACATCCCTTCCCCCACCGCCTCCACCCTCGCCGCGCAGTACTTGAACTCCGGGATCTTCCCCAGCGGGTCCAGGGCCGGGTTGGTCAGCGCGTTCGCCGCCGCCTCCGCGTAGCAGAACGGCACGAACACCATCCCCGCCGGCACCGCGCCGTCCGAGCGCGCCTTCAGCTCGATTGCGCCCCGCCGCGTCTCCACCCGCACCGCGTCCCCCGCCTCGATGCCGAGCTTGCTCAGGTCCAGCGGCGACAGGCTCGCCACCGCCTCCGGCTCCAACGCATCCAGGACCGCCGCCCGGCGGGTGATCGCCCCGGTGTGCCAGTGTTCGAGCTGCCGCCCGGTGGTCAGCACCATCGGGTACTCGGCGTCCGGCTCCTCCGCCGGGGGGACGATCGAGGCCGGCACGAGCTGCGAGCGCCCGTCCGGGGTCGGGAACCCCTCCCCGAACACGATGTCCATCCCCGGCCGGTCCGGGGCGGGACAGGGGTAGGTCACCGCGCTCTCGGCGCGCAGCCGCTCCCAGGTGATGTTGTCCAGCGACGGCATCACCGCCTTCATCTCCTCGAACACGTCGGCCGGACCGCCATAGCGCCAGTCCAGACCGATGCGCCGCGCGAGCTCCTGGATGATCCACCAGTCCTGGCGCGCATCCCCCGGCAGGCTGAGCGCCGCCCGTCCCATCTGCACCTGGCGGTTCGTGTTGGTCACCGTCCCGTCCTTCTCCGGCCATGCCGAGGCCGGCAGCACCACGTCGGCGTGGAACGCGGTCTCGGTCAGGAAGAGGTCCTGCACCACCAGATGCTCCAGCTTCGCCAGCCCCGCCCGCGCGTGCTCCGCCTCCGGGTCCGACATCGCGGGGTTCTCCCCCATGACGTACATCCCCTTGATCTTTCCTGCGTGCACCGCGTCCATGATCTCCACCACCGTCAGGCCCTTCTGCGCATCCAGCGCCCGGCCCCACAGATCCTCGAAGCGCGCCCGGACCTCCCCCGCCTCCACCGACTGGTAGTCGGGGTAGACCATCGGGATGAGCCCCGCATCCGACGCCCCCTGCACGTTGTTCTGCCCGCGCAACGGGTGCAGCCCGGTGCCGGGGCGCCCCACGTGCCCGGTGACCATCGACAGCGCAATCAGGCAGCGCGCGTTGTCCGTCCCGTGGGTGTGCTGCGAGATCCCCATCCCCCAGAAGATGATCCCCCGCTCCGCCCGCGCGTAGGTGCGCGCGACCTCGCGCAGCATCTGCGCCTCGATGCCGCAGACCGGCGCCATCTCCTCGGGGGTGAAGTCGAGGATGTGACGCGAGAACGCCTCGAACCCCGAGACGTGGGCGTCGATGTACTGCCGGTCGTACAGCCCCTCGGTGACGATGACGTTGAGCAGGGCGTTGAGCAGGGCCACGTCGGTGCCGGGGTTGAACTGGAGCATGTGGGTGGCGTGGCGCTTCAGCGCCTGGCCCCGCGGATCCATCACGATGAGGGTGGAGCGCTTCGCCGCCTGCTTGAAGAAGGTGGCGGCGACGGGGTGGTTCTCGGTGGGGTTGGCGCCGATGACGATGATGACGTCGGAGTCCTCGCAGGCGGTGAACGGGGCGGTGACCGCGCCCGAGCCGATGCCTTCGAGCAGCGCGGCCACCGAGGAGGCATGGCACAGGCGCGTGCAGTGGTCCACGTTGTTGGTGCCGAAGCCCTGGCGCACCAGCTTCTGCACGAGGTACGCCTCCTCGTTCGAGCCCTTGGCGGAGCCGAAGCCGGCCAGCGCCGCGCCGCCGTCGCGGTCGCGGATGGCGGCGAGCCCGCCCGCGGCGCGGTCCAGCGCCTCCTCCCAGCTCGCGGTGCGGAAATGGGTGAAGGGGTCGGCCGGATCCACTTCGCAGTCCGCCGACTTCGGGGCGTCGTCGCGCCGGACGAGGGGGGTGGTGAGGCGATGCGGATGGGCCACGTAGTCGAAGCCGAAGCGCCCCTTCACGCACAGCCGCTTGTGGTTGGCGGGACCGTCGCGGCCCTGCACCGCGACGATGGCGTTGTCCTCGATCCGGTAGTCGATCTGGCAGCCGACGCCGCAGTAGGGGCAGACGCTGGCCACCTCGTCGAGGGCGAGGCGGCGGTCCACGCCGGCCTCGTCCACGAGCGCCGCCTCCATCAGCGCCCCGGTGGGGCAGGCCTGCACGCACTCCCCGCAGGCGACGCAGGTGCTCGCGCCCATCGCGTCGTCGAAGTCGAACACGATCTTCGAGCCGACGCCGCGGTAGGCCATGCCGATGACGTCGTTGACCTGCACCTCGCGGCACGCCCGCACGCAGAGGTTGCAGTGGATGCAGGCGTCCAGGTTGACCCGCATCGCGGGATGGCTGGGGTCGGGCGCGGGCGCGGAACGGACCGGAAAGCGGCTCGCGGTGACGTCCAGGCGTTCGGCCCATTGCCACAGCTTCGAGTCGTACTCATGCGCGGCATCGCGCGGCGGCTGGTCGGCGACCAGCAGCTCCATCACCATGCGGCGCGAGGCCGCCGCGCGCTCGGTCGCGGTATGCACGACCAGCCCCGGACTCGCCCGGCGCTGGCAGGAGGCGGCGAGCACCCGCTCCCCTTCGACCTCCACCATGCACGCGCGGCAGTTGCCGTCCGCCCGGTAGCCGGGCTCGGGCGCGTAGCAGAGGTGGGGGATGTCGGCGCCGAGACGTTGCGCCACCTGCCAGATCGTCTCGCCCTCGTGCGCCTCGACCTCGCTGCCGTCGAGGGTGAATCGAATCGCTTCGCTCATCTCGAAACCTCGAGTCATGTCCGTTGCCGCGCCCGGTCCCGTGTTCGTGTGCGCGGATCGGAAGTGGGCCCCGATAACTGGACAGTGCGACAAGTGTACTCTGCCCCCGTTGGTTCTCCTGCCTCACGCTGCCTTGGGCCATAAGCCGCTGCCGCATACACCTCGCCGGGTGTCCGGCGCCCCAGGCCCTGATGGCGACGCTCGGCATTGTAGAACCGGAAGGAGCGGCCCAGTCCCGCGCGAGCCGCGGCCACGCCCTCGCAGGCGTGAAGATACACCTCCTCGTACTTCACACTCCTCCACAGCCGTTCTCGGCCCACATCCTGCCGAGCGGCACGTTCTTCATCTGCGACACCCACGTGACCCCCGAGCCCGGAGCCGAGGAGATCGTGGAGATGGCCCTGCTCGCCTGCGCCGAGATCAGAGGTGGACCGGACAAGATGCCCGCGGCCTCCGACGGAGGCCGCGGGCATGAAGAACGGAGCGCCGGTTCGACCCGAACGCTATCCGTAGCGCCGGCGCTTGAAGCTCACCGTGCGCTTGTAGTCGTCCATGCTCCCGACCCGGCGCACGTCCGCCCATGTCCCCTTGTAGTAGGGCACGACGTTCTCGTCGGTCCACTCGGTGGTGACGTCTCCCATGACCCCGTTGTCGTAGGCGAACATCATGAACGTCTGTCCCGGCTTGATGTCCGGTTCCAGGTAGGCCATGGCGAACGTCGAGCCATAGTCGTTCAGGATCTCGACGATGTCTCCCGACTCGACCCCGAGCGACTGCGCATCGTCCGGGTTCATCTCCAGCGGGGACATGGGGAAGCGGCTGCGGCGGAAGTCGATGTACCGGTCGTGGTAGGCGGTCTGCCAGATATGGTTGGTCCGCCCGTTGTTGATCCAGAACCGGTACTTCTCCTTCTGCTTCGCCACCGGCTCCGGCAGCCCCGGCCAGGGCGCGGGCTTGAAGTGCGCCTTCCCGTCGCCGGTCGAGAACTCGTAGTCGGCGTAGATCATCGGGGTGCCGACGAGCTTGCCGTCCCTGTACTCCTTCACCGGAAGCTGCACGCCGTTGTTGCCCATCGCACGAAGCCGGTCGTAGGTGACCAGATGGCCGGTGCCTCCTCCCTGGCTGTCGATCCCCTCCGGCTGGCGGAAGCCGTCGTTGAAGGCGTCCTCCTCGGTGCTCCAGTCGAAGCCCGAGAAACGTTGCGCCATCCCGGCGTTGCCGTCCTTTTCGTAGAGTGCCTTGATGGTGTTGGCGACGTCCGCCGCGATGAGGCAGTCGGCCCTGGCGGTGCCGGGCGGGTCCATGAACTTCTCCGACAACCTCATGCGCCGCTCCCCGTTCATGGACGTGAGGTTCATCTCGCCGGGGTGCGCGGCGGGAAGCGCGAGGTGCCCCGCCTCCATGAACTTCACGGGATAGAGGTCGATGACGGTGACGAACAGTCCCCCGTTCCCGACCGCGTCGTAGGCGATGTCGATGGTCTCGGCGACGGTCGCACCCCTGGCGCCCGCCAATGCCGCCTTCACCATGCGCGAACGCTTCAGCACCACCTCGCGGTACTGCTCCGCATTCAGGGTGGTCTGGAAGTTGTTGCACGCCCAGGAGGTGAGCATCATGCCGTTGCCGTTGATGATCTCCTGGTCGATGTAGGGTGCGGGCCGTGGCCCCGGATAGGGCGGGCGGGCGTATCCCTCCTGGTGTCCTCCCATGCGCACGACGCCGGTGCCCCGCCGCCCGACGTTGTGGGTCGCGAGCACCAAGTCCACCAGGGCGGACTGGATCTTGTAGTTGTCGTTGCCCCAGATGATCCCCTTCTCGTAGGCGTGCATCGTGCGCCGCCGATGCCCCGAGTCCTTCGGTGCGTATGCCCATTGCGCCGCCTTCTTCAGATCGGCCACCGCGACGCCGGTGATCCGGCTCGTCTCCTCGAGGCTCATCCGGTTCGCCTCCAGCGCGGCGTCGAACCCCGTCGTGTGCCGGGCGATGAAGTCCCGGTCATGCCACCCCTGCTCGACCACGTAGGTCAGCAGGCCGTTGAACAGCGCGACGTCGGTGCCCGGCTCGATGTCCAGATGCAGCACGTTCTCCTTGCCTGCCGCCTGCTCCGCAACGGAGACGGTCACGGTGCGGCGCGGGTCCACGACGATCAGCTTCGCGCGTTCGGCCGACTCGCCGGGGAACCACTGCTTCTTCTTGTCCACGCTCGCCCCGGTCAGGTTCGGGATCCAGTGCGCGAGGAAGTAGTTGGTCTGCGTCTCGTAGGCGTTGGTGCCGACGGCGACGATGGTGTCGGCGACTCCCGCGTCCTCGTAGGAGTTGTTGAGCTCGCCGACCCCCATGTCCCGCGAGGCATGGCACTCGGAGTTGTAGGCGGGGCGGTTGTGGATGCGGACCATCTTGGTCCGGAAGGCGGAGAACATGAGCTTGCCGGTGCCCCAGGTGTTCTCGAAGCCTCCGCCCGCGCCCCCGTGGTCGAAGCAGTTGAACATGAGCTGGTCGGGTCCGTGCTCGTCGAGGATGCGCTTCGCCAGCCCGCCGTAGATCGCGAGGGCGCGCTCCCACGTGGTGTCGATCCAGTCGTCGCCGGTGGACTGACGCGGATGCTTCAACCGGTGGGCGCCGGCCCCCTCGGGGGTGTACATCACCGACGCGAGCTGCCCGCCGCGGGTGGACGACAGCCCCTGGTTGACCGAGCAGTCCTTGTCCGGCAGGACCATGATGTTGTGCTTGCGGCCGTCCCGGCCGGTGATCACGTTGTGCATCGCCGGGGTCATCACCACCGCCTGGGCCGGAAGCTGGGTGCGGAAGTCGAGCCCGAGCGCATTCTCGTGGGGCGCCCGCCCTCCCTCGCGGTTCGCGTCCCATTCGTAGACGTGGTAGCCGCATCCGACAATGCAGAAATGGCACGTCATGAGCGTCTTCCTGGCGTCGGCGGGCGGCAGCGGGATCCTGTCCTTGTTGATGCTCATCGACTTTCCTCCCTCACAGGATGTTGGAGACGCGGCCGTAGATCAGGCCGTCGACCGCGACCGCGGAGACGCTGTCGTCCGCCTCGTCGTGCCGGAGCACGATCTGCGGAAGGTTCTCCGTGGCCTGCCCGCAGATCATCTGGCCGGACAGCTCGGCGTCGAAGCTGCTGAAGTGGCACGGGCAGCGGAAGGTGCTCGAGTCGCGGTCATACACCACCGGGCACCCCATGTGGGTGCACAGGCTGCTGTAGGCCACGATGTCGCCGTCGGGACCGACCCCGCCCGGAACCGTTCGCCCGATCTTCACGAGCGTGCAGGGCGAGGCGTCATCGGGGTACGCGAAGGTGACCGGCTGACCTGCCACGAGCTTCCGGGCGTGCCCGATCGCCTTCTTCTCGTACGGCAGGACCGCTCCCGCCGCCGCTCTGGCTTCCAGACTCGCGATGACCGCGCCGACGGAGACCGCCGCGCCGGCCGCGACACCGCCCCCGCCCGCCTTGAGAAAACCACGTCTGCTGAGCTTGTTCATTTTCTCTCCCTCCTCCTCGGGATATGTCGGAATACGTCGCGGATACCTCGAACGCGAGGATGAAGGACCGCCTGCCCACCTCGTGACACCCTTGCCGTCCGCCGATCGGGCACGTCTCCTCCCCCCTCTCGGAAAGTCCCTGGATGCAAGAGTCGCACCAAGTACGGAAATCGTCTCCGGCGCCGGAATGCAGACCGGGATTCAACGAGTTGCACAGGATTCGGGCGCCCTTGCATCCGGCAAGTCCGGAGGGCGTTACCGGACCGTAACCGCGACGTGGGCAGGACAAGGGGGGAGAGGCGGAGGATTTGGGGATAGACTCGACGGTGGCGCGCGAGCGAAAGGCTCGTGGCGCAATGCCCGCTCGACTCCCGTGACTTCGAGCGGGCTTCCCGCGGGAGGACGACATGGCTCGTATCATCCACCGCCTCGCCGCAGTCCTGTGCCTTTGGTGCGGAGGTCCCGCGTCAGGCGCCGAATCGCCGGCCGCTCCCCTGACGTTCGGCGTCACCGCGGTCATCCTGCAGGACCAGGACGAATTCCTGGCGCAGTGGGAGCGGCATCTCGAGACGCGGCTCGGTCGTGACGTCACGTTCGTGCAGCGCGGAAGCTACGCGGAGATCAGCGAGCTGCTGTCGAGGGACGAGATCGACATCGCATGGGTGTGCGGCGCCCCCTACGTTCGCCATCGCGACCGATGGCGACTGGTCGCGGTGCCGGTGTTCGAAGGGGCGCCACGCTACCGGTCCTACCTCATCGTGCGGGCGTCGGATACGCGCCGCCGCTCCTATGCGGATCTCCGGGGAATCGTGTTCGCCTACTCCGATCCGGACTCGAACTCGGGGTATCTGGTGCCGCAGTACGAGATGCTGAAACGAGGGCTTCGCAGCGCCGCACTGTTTCGCAAGACGTTCTTCACCTGGGCGCATCAGGACACGGTGCGGGCGGTCGCGGTGGGGCTCGCGCAGGCCGGGGCGGTGGACGGCTACATCTGGGAGACGCTCGCCCGGATCGAGCCGGAGTTGACCCGCGAGACCCGCGTGGTCGACAAATCCGACTGGTACGGCTTCCCCCCCATCGTGGCCCGGGCCTCCATCGCCGCGGACGATCTCGACGCGATCCGGAGAATCTTCGTGTCGATGGGCGGCAACGGCGATGGGCGGCGGCTGCTGGGACGCATGAACCTCGACGGGTTCGTGCCGGGCGAGGATGCCTGGTACGACCGAATCCAACGGATCATCCGGTTCGTGGACGGACGATATGCTCAGGGACCTCAGCTATAGGTACAAGATCCCGCTCGCGTTCACCGGCGTCATTCTGCTGACGGCGATCGCCCTTGCGTCGACGACCGCGGCGAGGACGTACGAGTCCGCGAGATCCGACCTGTTCGCGAGCGCCGAAGGGCTCGGGGCGGTGCTCGCGAACGCACTTGCGGATCCGATTCGGAAAGATGCGGTGTGGACGGCCTACCTCCGCATCCAGGGGCTCGCCTCGGCCGAGGCGGGGATGTCCGATCCGTTGGCCGTCGTGGTCGCGGACGCGCAGGGGCGCGTATTCGTCTCGAGCCGGCCCGAGCAGTACCCGATCCTCGCGCGGCTGGAGGACGTAGGACTCGCGGCGGGATTGCCCCGGGATCGCACCGAGGAGAAAGGGGTTCGAGCTCCGGCGGCCATCGAAGACCCAGCAGGCGACCGCCTGCTGATGATGGTACCCATCGAATTCGCGGGCGCCAGCCTTGGCCGGGTCGTCCTCATCTATCCGCGCTCGCGCCTGCTGCCGCCCCTGTACGAGATCGTGCAGGGAACGGTGTGGACCACGGTTCTGGTGCTGCTCGCGCTGGTCCCCCTGGCCTGGGGTTGGGGGGGACGGGTCGCCGCCCCCCTCGTGCATCTGGCCGACGGCATGTCCAAGGTCGCGACCCTTGCCCCCGAAGAAATCGTGCTTCCGCAGATCCGGTCCCGCGACGAGATCGGCCGGCTCACCGGCCAGTTCCGGACGATGCTCCGGGATCTCCGGGAGAAGCGCGACGTCGAGCGCCGGATGGTGGCCACGGAGCGCCTCGCCGCCCTCGGGCGCCTGTCCGCCGGAGTCGCCCATGAGATCAACAATCCGCTGGGCGGGATGCTCACCGCCCTCAGCACCTGGCGGCACCATGGCGGCCAGGGAGCACTGTCGCACAAGACGGTGTCGCTGCTGGAACGCGGATTGCAGCAGATCAGGGAGACGGTCGCGGCGTTGCTGGTCGAGGCGAAGCTCGAGACCCATCCCCTGTCTGCGCAGGACATCGACGACGTGCGCACCCTGGTCCTGCCCGAGGTCCACAAGAAGCACGCGAAGCTGCGATGGGAGAGTACGGTGGCCGGGTCGATGGCGCTCCCGTCCACACAGGTCCGGCAGGTGCTCATCAACCTGCTTCTCAATGCCATCGAAGCGGTGGAGGACGGCGGGGTGATCGGTTGCGACATCCGCCGGCACGAAGACCGGCTCCGCATCACCATCGAGGACGACGGCGACCCGATCCCGGACGAGCACGTCGAGCATCTGTTCGAGCCGTTTGCCCGCCACCACACCGGCGGCAGCGGCCTCGGGCTGTGGGTCACCTACCAGATCGTGCAGCAGTTCAAGGGGGAGCTCACCGTGGACAGCCGGCCGGGGCTGACCCGATTCCGCGTCGAGCTGCCGGCCACCGGTGGAGGGCGATGGACCTCGGGGTGACGGCGGTTCGGAGCCGCAACGGACGAGGCCGCGCCGGCAACGGGTGAGGCATGGAGACGGGCGGCAAAGCGATTTGCATCGTCGAAGACGATCCGATCATGGGCGAGGCGCTACGCGACCGCCTGGAGCTCGAAGGATTCGCGGTGGATTGGCTCCGGACCGCCGGCAGCGCGCGGGCCGCGATCGCCGGGACCCGCTACGACATGCTCATCTGCGACGACCGCCTGCCGGACGGGAACGGAGGCGACCTGTTCGCGGCCTTGAACGAAACGGCGCCGGCGCTTCCGCCCACCGTCTTCATCACCGGGTTCGGGTCGATCGACCGGGCGGTAGCGCTGCTCAAGCTCGGTGCGATGGACTACGTGACGAAGCCCTTCGACATCGAGGCTCTGCTCGGCAAGATCAATGCGCACTGTCGTCCCGGCGCGGATCTCTCGGGAGAGCGGACGCGGGGGCCGGTGCTCGGAGTATCGAGCGCCATGCGCGACCTGGAGGCGACGCTTCACCGGATAGCGGCGTACGCGCTCCACACCGTCATCACCGGCGAGTCCGGGACCGGCAAGGAAGTGGTCGCCAAACGGCTGCACGTTCTTGCCTTTCCCGGGCAGGAACGCCCCTTCATCGCCGTCGACTGCGGCGCCCTCTCGGAAACCCTGCTCGAATCCGAGCTCTTCGGCCACGAACGAGGCGCCTTCACCGGAGCCGTGCGAGCGAGACGCGGCGTCTTCGAGCAGGCCGATGGAGGCACGCTGTTCTTCGACGAAATCGCGAACATGCCGCTCGGTATGCAGGCAAAGCTGTTGAGGGTGCTCCAGGAGCGCCTGGTGGTGCGCGTAGGCGGCGAGCAGCGCAGAGAGGTCGATTTCCGGCTCGTTTGTGCGACGAACCGCGACTTGAAGCCGCTCGTGAGGTCCGGAGAGTTCCGCGAGGATCTCTACTACCGGATCAACGTGGTTCATATCGAAGTACCCCCTTTGCGCGAACGGCACGAGGACATTCCCTGGCTGGCCGATCGCTTTCTGGAGGAGTTCAACGAGGCTCATCCCGAGGTTTCCGGGGGGTGGGGAGCCGCCGTCAGGGAATCCCTGGCGCACTATCCGTGGCCCGGCAACGTACGCGAGCTCAAGCACTGCATCGAGCGGGCCTGTGTGATGAGCCGCGGTCCCGTCATCGAGTGCGACGATCTCTTCAACGGCCTCGAATCGGTGACGGCCGACAGGCGCGGCCACGACCGCGATCTCAAGACATACCTCCGTAGCTGCGAACGGGTGTACATCCTCGAGGTGCTGGAGCGCAACGACTGGGCCATCGGCCGTTCCGCCGACGAGCTGGGGATCAGCCGAAAGAGCTTGTGGGAGAAGATGCGGCGACTCGAGATCGGCGCCGCGCCATGAGCCTGCCGGCCGGACTGGCGAACCCTTCGGCGTGCAGCAAAGGAATGGCCCGGGTTGGGCCGAGGTCCTGACCCACTACCGGGGCGGGTGATACCGGGTCTCTATTCTCCGGGCCTCGGCCGGATCACCAGCGCGACGACGGTCGCCAGCACCAGGGCGTCGACGGCGATGAACGCCGCGCCGTAGCTCCCGGTCAGCGCCAGCACCGCACCGAAGCTCGACGGCCCCAGCACGACGCCGAGGAACGTGAACATGAGCACGCCCCCCGTCGCCAGGCCGACCTTCCCGGTGGGCACGACGCGGGCGACCTCGGCGAGATAGATGCCGTTCCAGCCGACGGCGGTGAGGCCGAGCGCGGCGCTGGCCGCGGCCAACCCCGCGAGCGGCCACGCCTCCGAGAACGTGGTCGCCACCACGGTGGTCGCGATGGTGCCGGCGCCCAGCCCCGCGAGCAGCGGGCGTGCGGAGACCCAGCGATCGCTCACCCAGCCCCACCCGACCCGGGCGACGAAGCCGGCCCCCTGCATGACCGAGAACAGCAGCCCCGCGGTCACCAGATCCAACCCCACCCGCTCCACCAGGTACGTGACGAAGAACGCGAACAGCGACAACTGCATCGCGCCGAAGCTGAACGCCACCAGCGCCAGCGGACGGAGCCGCGGGGTCGCGAGGACGAGGCGGATGGACTGGCCGGGGGCGTTGATGCGGACCCGGTGCGCGGGGTTGCGGTCGTCGTCGAGGCGGGCGCGCAAGGGCTGGATGAGCAGCGCCGCCGACAGCACCATGCAGCAGGCGAGCACGATGGCCCACACCCAGCCGAAGCGTTCCGCGACGGGCGGAAACAGCACCCCCGCGATGAGCCCCCCGAGCGGAACCGCCGACTGCTTCACCGAGAACACGAGACCACGCCGGGCCGGCGGAGTGACCCGCGCGAGCACGTGGCTCGCCCCCGGTGTCGCGAGCCCGTAGCCCATGCCCGCGAGCACCGCACCCAGGGCGACGATCGGCACGGCGCCGGTCACCGCGAGTCCGACCCCGGCCGCCGAGAGCGCGACGCTCGCCTGGTTGACCCGCACCCCGCCGTGGCGAAGCACCAGCGAGCCGCTCAGCAAGGCGAGGCATGCCGCGCCGGCGAAGGCGATGGATTGATGGAGGCCGACCGTCGCGGTGTCGACGTCGAGGGATGCGGCGATCTCCGGAGCGAGCACCGGCACGATGACGAGGGCCATCGCGGTCATCGTCTGGACCAGCATCATGGCCGCGAGCGGCGCGAGGACGGTGGGCACGATCGACTCGCGGACCGGAGCCGGGATGTTCAGGTGCCGACGACGAGCGGGGCGACGAGCCGGCGCAGGGCGGCGACCACGCTCGGCGCGACGGATCGGCCGGTGCGCGGGTTCTCCGGGCTCGGGACGTTCTCGATCCGGAGCTGGAACCGGACCGTCTCCGCTTCGAGCCGGATCTCGTGGGTGTTGCGCGTGACCCCGGGATCGGCCCAGATCTCCAGCCGGGTGCGTTCCGGTCCGATGCCCGCGAGCCCGAGTGCGGCGGCGACGTTCACGTTGGCGGGAAACCCCCGCGCTCCTTCGCGCGCGCTGCCTTCGAAGACCTTCAGCGGTGCGTCGAGCCCTTCCACGTCGATGCCGTGATCGGCGAGGTATGGCGCACCCACGAGCCCGCCCGGCGGCTTGCGGGTGACCATGGTGACCGAATCGATGCCGCTCTCGGCTGCGCCGCGTACCGCGTCGAGCCCCATCACCGCCCCGCTGGGCACCACGATCCGCGCCCCGGTGGTGCGCGCAGCCTCCACGAGGTCGGCGTGATCGAGCAGCGCGCCGGCGCTGATGGCGACGAGGATCTTGCCGGCCCGCACCACCGGCTCGGCAATCTCGCGAAAGACCGCGGCCGGTGCGCACTCCACCACGATGTCCGCGCGCGCGGCCAGCTCGCCGGCAGCGACCACGTCGGCCGGGGTCCAGAATCCGGCCATCCGTTCGCGCGCGCCGGCGTGATCGCACGCCGACACCGCGGACAGGATCAGCCCATCGACCCCGCCGGCGTCGATGCGCCGCGCGACCTCGAAGCCGACGGCGCCGAGGCCGGCGATGCCGACGGTGTGGATGCGTCGCTTCGAGCTCATGGTGAACTCCGTGTGAACTCCCTCCCGCGCGTCGAGAACGTGCCGGTGTGTTGCAGTCTACCGGCCGGAGTACAATGGTTCCTTCGCGGACCGACCTCTCATGCAACGTGGCTGAACCCACTCACGAACGGAGCACTCGTTCCGGCAAAGCCGGGAAGGCGCGCATCGCCTCGGGTGAACGAAGACTTCCGCGATCTGCTGCTCGCCCTGCACGACGCCGGGGTGCGCTTCCGTGCGCCACGATGGCGTTCCGACGCCGCCCGTCCGGCCCCGTGCACTGCGGTATTCTCGGCGTTCGGGACTTCGTTCGCCGGCGAACGAACCCTCGTCCACCGGACGAGCCCCCGCCGGCCACCGAACCATCGCGAACGAGCCGATGCACACCCTGCGTGCGTTTCTCCTCACCCGCCAGTGGCGGGACGCCTCCGATGGACTGGAGCTCTCGCTCTGGGCCGCATCGGAGCAGGGGCCGTTGCGCATCGTGCTCGATGCGGAAGAGGCGGTGTGCTTCGTGGAGCGGGAGGCGGCGCCGGGGAACGACGCATTGGCGGGCGTCGCGTGCCGGCGGCGGGCGCTCGACCTCGTGACCCTGGAGGGCGTGCCGGTCGATGCACTGTACTTCCGGCGCCAGCGCGATCTGGTGGCGGCGCGGGACCACCTCCGCGCCCGGGGCGTCGCGGCCCATGAATCCGACCTGAAGCCCGCCGATCGCTTCCTGATGGAGCGTTTCGTGACCGCGGGGCTCGCGGCACGAGGCGAGGTGGTGCGCAAATCCGGCCATCCGGAGATGCGCAACCCCGCCATCCGGCGCGACGACTACCGCCGGGCGCTGCGATGGGTGTCGCTGGACATCGAGACGGCGGGGCTCGACGGCGCCCTCTACTCCATCGCCCTGCATTCGCCGGACGACGAGCGGGTTCTGATGGTGAGCGGGCATCCCGTTCATTGCGAGGACGCGACGGTGGAGTCCCTGGCGGACGAAGGCGCCCTGCTCTCCCGCCTGTTCGCATGGTTCGCCGAGCACGACCCCGACCTCATCCTCGGGTGGAACGTGGTCGGGTTCGACCTCGACTTCATCGCCAAGCGCTGCCGGCGGCTCGGCCTCGGCTTCGACCTCGCGCGGGGCGGCGAGCGGTCCGCGATCCTGCAGCCGGGGTCGCGGTCGGGGACGTACGTCGCGCGCATCCCCGGCCGCGTCGTGCTCGACGGGATCGACACGCTGCGCACCGCGTTCTGGTCGTTCGAATCCTTCGAGCTGGAGCACGTCGCCCAAACGATGCTCGGGCGGGGCAAGCGCATCGACCACGGCGGCGACCGGGTCGCCGAGATCATCCGCCTCTACGAGCAGGACCGCGCCCGGCTCGCGGCCTACAACCTCGAGGACTGCCGGCTGGTGGCCGCGATCGTGGAGAAGGCCGGACTCGTCGAGTTCTCGATGCGCCGGGCGGAGCTGACGGGTCTGGGGATGGACCGGCAAGGGGGATCGGTGGCGGCGTTCGACCACCTCTACCTGCCGCGGCTGCACCGGGCG
This sequence comes from Gammaproteobacteria bacterium, assembly GCA_965204915.1. GTDB lineage: Bacteria > Pseudomonadota > Gammaproteobacteria > HK1 > HK1 > HK1. Next base: position 5,058,883 of record OZ242023.1, read on the forward strand.
GGAAGGGTCGCGCCGGACGTGGCCGATGCGCGGTCCGGGGAGGGGAGCCCCGGCGGCTACGTGCTCGATTCGAAGCCCGGGCTCTACGACAACGTGCTGGTGCTCGACTTCAAGAGCCTGTACCCGAGCATCATCCGCACCTTCGGCATCGACCCGTACGCGCTGCACGCGCCGGGCGGGGATCGGATCGAGGGATTCGCGGGCGCCTCGTTCGCACGCGAGGGAGCGATCCTGCCCGATCTCGTCCGCTCGATCTGGGAGGAGCGGGACCGGGCGAAAGAGCGCGGCGGCGCTCAACGCATGGTGGCGCCGCACCGTCGAGCGCGAGCACCGGCTCGAATCGTTCCTCGAGATCGAGCTCGAGACCCTCTTCCTCAAGTTCCTCATGCCCACCGTGCGCGGCGAGGCGACCGGCAGCAAGAAGCGCTACGCCGGCCTCGTGCGCACCGGTGACGGCGGCCATGACCTCGTGTTCAAGGGTCTCGAAAGCGTGCGCACGGACTGGACGCCGCTCGCCCGTGCGTTCCAGCGCGAGCTGTACCGGCGCGTGTTCACCGGGGAGCCGTTCGAGGCATACGTGCGCGACACCCTGGCGGCGATGCTCGCGGGCGAGCACGACGAGGCCCTGGTGTACCGGAAACGGCTGCGCCAGAGCGTGGAGGAGTACACGCGCAACGTCCCGCCCCACGTGCAGGCGGCGCGCAAGCTCGGCCGGCGGGTGCGCTGGGTGCGCTACGTCATCACCGCATCGGGACCCGAGCCGGTCGAGGACGGCCAGGCCCCGCCCCGGCCCGACTACGACCACTACCGGGAGCGCCAGCTCGCCCCCGCCGCGGACGGCCTGCTGCACTTCCTCGACACCAGCTTCGACGCGATCACGGACCGGCAGATGGCGATCTTCTGACACCGGCGCTTCCCGGCGTTCACGCAGCACGACGTTCGCGCAATCTTGCGCACCCCTTTCCGCGGTCGATAGCATCCGGGACGGGACCACGGGATACGAGCAAGGCTCGAGAGGAGCGAGATCATGGCGATTCCGGCGCAACATCCGGAGCCGGCGGATGCGGCGGTCCGGCGGGCGGTGGAGCCGGTGACCGTCTACACCGTGGACAAGCTGCCGGCCCTGGACCGGACCTTCTACGAGACGGTCCGCTACGGCCCGACCCTCGTGCATACGCTGACCGTGCCGCCACGGGACGGGCGGGCGTTCGAGGTCCCGGCCGGGCATCTGTTCCGTATCGTCAATACCGACGGCCCGCAGGTCGGCGACCTGAACCTGTGGAACGCGCACGACCTCTCGGAACGGTTCTACAGCGGCAAGACCCGCGCCCTGCACGCGACCCACGTCAGCACCGGCGACCGGCTGTGGAGCAGCTTTCCACGTCTCCGCCCCATGGCCACCATCACCCGCGACACCCTGGACTGGTACGGCATCGACGAATACGGCGCCGGCGTGCACGACGTGATCGGCACCCGCTGCGATCCCTACACCCACCACCTGCTGACGGGGGGCGAATACCACTACTGCTGCCATTCGAACCTCACCCGCGCCCTGGCTGCGGCGAGGAACCTGCCGCTGGCCGAAGCGGAAGGACACGTGCACGACGTGGCGAACCTCTTCATGTGCACCGGCTACACCCGCGACACGAACCAGTACTTCATGAAGGCGAGCCCGGCGCGGATCGGCGACTTCATCGAATTCTTCGCCGAGATCGATCTGCTGGCGGCGCTGTCCGCCTGTCCCGGCGGCGATTGCGGCGCCGGCCATTCCAGCGACGTCGCAACCTGCCATCCGTTGCGCGTGGAGATCCTTCGCCCGCGGGAAGAGGCCCTGGCGGGTTGGCGGCCGGCGCAAGGCAGCGGCTACGGAGGCGGCCACGGCGCCGGTTCAACACGAACGTCTTCCCAGCCGACCAGGCAAGGCAGCGGGTACGGTGCCGGTTGACGTCGAATTGCGCGACATGAGGATACGGTGGGCCCGCCGGAAGCGGCCGTGGCACGCGGTCACCGCGTGGCGCCCACCGAATCGCTCGAACGAAGCGTCGAGCACACGGGGCAGGCCCGCCGCGCCCGAATCCCGTGGCTTCGCGAAGCGGCCGATGGTGGAACGTGGCGGCGGATAGCCGCGGGTCCATAGGTACCGTGCAGTGCGCAACGTGGGTTGCATATCGGAATGGTGGAATGCGGCGTCGTATGGCCGCGGGTCCGTGGGTCGGTCGATTCGGCGGGGTCGGGCCGGGACTCGTTTGAACGTGGCTTCGCCCACCCCCTCCGTCCGGGACGCATCCCGAACGACGTTCGCCCCTTCGGCGCTGCTGATGCTCGCGGTGGCCGCGGCAGGCCTGCCGGCGGCAATGGCCGCGGGATCCGCGGCTGCCCAAACCGCCTCCGATGCCCCCAGCGTCATCGTCGCCGAGGTCGAACGGCGCGACGTGACGCCCAGCTTCTTCTACGTCGGCCGGGTCGAGGCGGTGGAGACGGTGGAGCTGGTGGCGCGGGTCGAGGGCTTCCTGGAGCAGCGCGACTTCCGCGAAGGCGGGCACGTCGAGAAGGGCGATCTCCTGTTCCTGATCGAGCAGGCCCCCTACCGGATCGCGGTCGAGCAGCGCGAGGCCGACCTTGCCGGCGCGCGCGCCACCCTGGAGAATGCGGAGGAAGACTTCGCGCGCAAGGAAGCCCTGGTCGAGCGCAAGACCCTGGCGCGCTCCGCCCTCGGCGAGGCCCGCGCCGCCCTCGGCACCGCCCGCGCCTCGGTGCAGCAGGCCCGGGCCGCCCTGCGGCGCGCGAAGCTCGACCTCTCCTACACGGAAGTGGCCAGCCCGATCGCCGGGCAGATCAGCCGGGCCGCCTACAGCGTGGGCGCCTTCGTGCGGCCGGGCGACGGGGCGCTGGCCACGGTCACGAGCACCGACCCCGTGCACGTCACCATCGCGGTCCCCGAGAAGGATCTGATCGAGGCCCGCCGCCAGGGGATCGACCTCGAGGACCCGCCGGTCGCCCCTTCGCTGCTGCTCTCCGACGGCAGCGTCTACGCCCATGCCGGGGAGTTCGACTACCTGGACCCGAGCGTCGATCAGGCCACGGACACGGTCCTTGCCCGGGCGGTGTTCCCGAACCCCGAACGGGTGCTGCTGCCGGGCCAGTTCGTCACCGTGATCGTGCGCCAGAAGCAGCCGGTGTCGGCGGTGGTCATCCCCCAGGCCGCGGTGCAGAAGGACCAGCGGGGCCATTTCGTGCTGGTGGTGGACCGCGCCGACCGGGCCGTGGTCCGCCGGGTGGTCCTCGGCGAGCCGACCGGCGCCGAGTGGGTCGTCTCCGAGGGCCTCGCCGAGGGCGAGCGGGTGGTCGTCCAGGGCCTGCAGAAGATCCGCCCGGACATGGTGGTCAACCCGGTCGAGGCGCAGGGTTGAATGCGGGCCGCGGGACGGGCGGCGCGATGCGGGCAACGGCCATCCGCAGTGGACGGTGGTGTGCTTGGTGGCGAGACAGGAGAGGATGGTGTGGATGACGTAAGGAGAGCTCCCTATGCAGGCAATGACGCGCGGTCACCCAGTGCATAAGGGATGGCGTTCGACATTGATGCGCATGGTGCGCTTGAGGCAATAAACCTGTTGATGTGTTTGGTCGATGCAATCAAGCGCGAACAAGAGGAGGCCGCCATGAGATCGCCGGTAGTCGATCAAGGTGTGCTGGACTTTCCGCCTGAGAGCGGGCTATCACTTGGTGTGGGTGGCGCCGGGAATGTCCTGAAGCAACCCCACGTACCCGATATTCCCGGCTTGCACTACTTCCGCGCATTCCTGGACGATCAGCAGCAAGGGAGCGCAATCAGGCAAATCGACGAGTCGGCGTGGTTGACGGATCTGGAGCGGCGGGTCCAACACTACGGGTGGCGCTACGACTACCGTGCCCGAACGATAGACCGTGGCATGCGAATCGGGCCGTTACCCGATTGGCTGGCAGAGATTGCCGCCCTGCTGCATGAGCACACCGGAAAGTTCGACAGCGTGCCAAACCAAGCCATCGTGAACGAGTATGAACCAGGACAAGGCATTGCAATGCATGTGGACAGGCATTGCTTTGGCCGGACCGTCGCTACCGTGTCTCTGGGCGACGACTGGATGATGGATTTTCGCGCCGCCGGTGGCAACGAGAAGGCGCAATTGCTGTTGGAGCGCGGCTCTGCTCTGGTCCTCACGGAGAAGGCCAGGTATGGTTGGCTCCACGGCATCGCCAAGCGCAAATCCGAGTCCATTGGTTCAATTCGGCGAAGGCCCCGGGAACGGCGACTGTCCCTGACCTTCCGGACGGTACAGCTTACTGGCAGAGTGTGACGCGTGTTGATTCGAGACCGGTACGTCAGCGTTATCGGCCGTATGGCATCTCGGTTCGGCCGAGAAAGCGGCGATCATTTGATCCCGAGGGATGCAACCCTGACTCGCTGCATCGACTACGCGGCCCGCTATCTTTACGAGGGAGACACCGTTAAGCACTATCGATACATGCGATACATGCGTGCATTGGAAGATTTGCTCAGAGACTACGGTGATCATCGGAAGACCTCGGCAATAGTTCATGTGGACGTCGGATGTGGCCCGGGTTTGTTTTCCTGGGTTGTTCACGATTACTTCAAGCGCCGGGAACCGAAAACAGAAATCGAATTGCACGCATATGACAATACCCCGGCGATGGTCGAATTGGCCGATCTGATATGGCGTGAGTTCGATATGGGTGTTCACCTGGGCGCAACCAGTGACCTGAATGATCTGGTCTCTCAGATTATGCAGGGCGGGCCACCGGCCGATGTGATCGTGAGCTTCGGACACGTCCTGGTCCAAACGTCAGACCAGGAAGACGCCATCGATAACTTCGCCGACATTTTGAGCTCCATACTGCTGAACAGCAATCTGGTCGTGGCTGTTGACGCACAGAACGATCCGGCGACTCAGAGATTCCATCGCTCCATCGACAGATTGGTCGAAGCTTTGGCAGTCCACGGCCTTGAGCTCCGATCAAAAGTCCAGAAGCGAGGAGGCATGATGGCGGTAGTGACTGACTGCCGTTCGGAGAGACAAACATGACGTCGGGCGGTTCGCAATCCACCGATAGATGATGTCCGGGCCAGCCGCTCGAAATCCGATGCGGCGCAGATGTCCTTCAAGAACGGGCGAAACAACCCGACGCTCCGAGACAATCCGCCGGGCTTTTACTCCATTCGGAGTCAATGACCAGTGAGGTGGACAATGCCGAGTGGTTGTTCGAACACGGAGGAGAACGCGAATCGTGCATGGCCGGCACTGTGCGAGTTCGGAGCGCCGGTCGAAGCAGTCGGGGCGACCCGGCACGATCTCCTCCGTCCCGGCACCGTCATCCAGCTCGGGCTGCCCCCGAGACGCATCGACCTGCTGACGCGCATCACCGGCGTCGGGTTCGAGGACGCCTGGCGCAACCGTGTGGAACAGATGCTCGAAGGCCGCCCGATCGCCTGTCTCGGCCGCACCGATCTCATCGCGAACAAGCGCGCGGTCGGACGCCCCCAGGATCTCGCGGATCTGACGCTGCTGGAAACCGCTGCCGGGGGATGCTGAGCGGAGATCCGCGGTCGTCGGACCGCCGGGTGTTCCGCCGCCGTGGCCGCCCACCGATCCATGCGCCACGATGGCGTCTCGACACCGCCCGTCCGGCCCCGTGCACTGCGGTATTCTCGGCGTTCGGGACTTCGTTCGCCGGCGAACGAACCCTCGTCCACCGGACGAGCCCCCGCCGGCCACCGAACCATCGCGAACGAGCCGATGCACACCCTGCGTGCGTTTCTCCTCACCCGCCAGTGGCGGGACGCCCCCGATGGACTGGAGCTCTCGCTCTGGGCCGCATCGGAGCAGGGGCCGTTGCGCATCGTGCTCGATGCGGAAGAGGCGGTGTGTTTCGTGGAGCGGGAAGCGGCGCCGGGGAACGATGCTTTGGCGGGCGCCGCGTGCCGGCGGCGGGCGCTGGACCTCGTGACCCTGGAGGGCGTGCCGGTCGATGCGCTGTACTTCCGGCGCCAGCGCGATCTGGTGGCGGCACGGGACCACCTCCGCGCCCGGGGCGTCGCGGCCCATGAATCCGACCTGAAGCCCGCCGACCGCTTCCTGATGGAACGCTTCGTGACCGCGGGATTCGCGGCACGAGGCGAGGTGGTGCGCAAATCCGGCCATCCGGAGATGCGCAACCCCGCCATCCGGCGCGACGATTACCGCCGGGCGCTGCGATGGGTGTCGCTGGACATCGAGACGGCGGGGCTCGACGGCGCCCTCTACTCCATCGCCCTGCATTCGCCGGACGACGAGCGGGTTCTGATGGTGAGCGGGCATCCCGTTCATTGCGAGGACGCGACGGTGGAGTCCCTGGCGGACGAAGGCGCCCTGCTCTCCCGCCTGTTCGCATGGTTCGCCGAGCACGACCCCGACCTCATCCTCGGGTGGAACGTGGTCGGGTTCGACCTCGACTTCATCGCCAAGCGCTGCCGGCGGCTCGGCCTCGGCTTCGACCTCGCGCGGGGCGGCGAGCGGTCCGCGATCCTGCAGCCGGGGTCGCGGTCGGGGACGTACGTCGCGCGCATCCCCGGCCGCGTCGTGCTCGACGGGATCGACACGCTGCGCACCGCGTTCTGGTCGTTCGAATCCTTCGAGCTGGAGCACGTCGCCCAAACGATGCTCGGGCGGGGCAAGCGCATCGACCACGGCGGCGACCGGGTCGCCGAGATCATCCGCCTCTACGAGCAGGACCGCGCCCGGCTCGCGGCCTACAACCTCGAGGACTGCCGGCTGGTGGCCGCGATCGTGGAGAAGGCCGGGCTCGTCGAGTTCTCGATGCGCCGGGCGGAGCTGACGGGGCTGGGGATGGACCGGCAAGGGGGATCGGTGGCGGCGTTCGACCACCTCTACCTGCCGCGGCTGCACCGGGCGGGAAGGGTCGCGCCGGACGTGGCCGATGCGCGGTCCGGGGAGGGGAGCCCCGGCGGCTACGTGCTCGATTCGAAGCCCGGGCTCTACGACAACGTGCTGGTGCTCGACTTCAAGAGCCTGTACCCGAGCATCATCCGCACCTTCGGCATCGACCCGTACGCGCTGCACACGCCGGGCGGGGATCGGATCGAGGGATTCGCGGGCGCCTCGTTCGCGCGCGAAGGAGCGATCCTGCCCGATCTCGTCCGCTCGATCTGGGAGGAGCGGGACCGGGCGAAAGAGCGCGGCGACGCGGCGATGTCCCAGGCGACGAAGATCCTGATGAACTCGTTCTACGGGATCCTGGGCGCGTCCGGCTGCCGCTTCCACGATTCGCGGCTCGCGAGCAGCATCACGCGACGCGGGCACGAGATCATCCGCCGCACCCGCGACGTGATCGAGCAAGGCGGCGAGACCGTGATCTACGGCGACACTGACTCGCTGTTCGTCCTGCTCGGCCGGGGGGTGGAGGAAACGGCGGCGCGTGAACGCGGCGCCGCGGTCGCGGCGGCGCTCAACGCATGGTGGCGCCGCACCGTCGAGCGCGAGCACCGGCTCGAATCGTTCCTCGAGATCGAGCTCGAGACCCTCTTCCTCAAGTTCCTCATGCCTACCGTGCGCGGCGAGGCGACCGGCAGCAAGAAGCGCTACGCCGGCCTCGTGCGCACCGGTGACGGCGGCCATGACCTCGTGTTCAAGGGTCTCGAAAGCGTGCGCACGGACTGGACGCCGCTCGCCCGTGCGTTCCAGCGCGAGCTGTACCGGCGCGTGTTCACCGGGGAGCCGTTCGAGGCATACGTGCGCGACACCCTGGCGGCGATGCTCGCGGGCGAGCACGACGAGGCCCTGGTGTACCGGAAACGGCTGCGCCAGAGCGTGGAGGAGTACACGCGCAACGTACCGCCCCACGTGCAGGCGGCGCGCAAGCTCGGCCGGCGGGTGCGCTGGGTGCGCTACGTCATCACCGCATCGGGACCCGAGCCGGTCGAGGACGGCCAGGCCCCGCCCCGGCCCGACTACGACCACTACCGGGAGCGCCAGCTCGCCCCCGCCGCGGACGGCCTGCTGCACTTCCTCGACACCAGCTTCGACGCGATCACGGACCGGCAGATGGCGATCTTCTGACACCGGCGCTTCCCGGCGTTCACGCAGCACGGCGTTCGCGCAATCTTGCGCACCCCTTTCCGCGGTCGATAGCATCCGGGACGGGACCACGGGATACGAGCAAGGCTCGAGAGGAGCGAGATCATGGCGATTCCGGCGCAACATCCGGAGCCGGCGGATGCGGCGGCCCGGCGGGCGGTGGAGCCGGTGACCGTCTACACCGTGGACAAGCTGCCGGCCCTGGACCGGACCTTCTACGAGACGGTCCGCTACGGCCCGACCCTCGTGCATACGCTGACCGTGCCGCCACGGGACGGACGGGCGTTCGAAGTCCCGGCCGGGCATCTGTTTCGTATCGTCAATACCGACGGCCCGCAGGTCGGCGACCTGAACCTGTGGAACGCGCACGACCTCACGGAACGGTTCTACAGCGGCAAGACCCGCGCCCTGCACGCGACCCACGTCAGCACCGGCGATCGGCTGTGGAGCAGCTTTCCACGTCTCCGCCCCATGGCCACCATCACCCGCGACACCCTGGACTGGTACGGCATCGACGAGTACGGCGCCGGCGTGCACGACGTGATCGGCACCCGCTGCGATCCCTACACCCACCACCTGCTGACGGGGGGCGAATACCACTACTGCTGCCATTCGAACCTCACCCGCGCCCTGGCCGCGGCGAAGAACCTGCCGCTGGCCGAAGCGGAAGGACACGTGCACGACGTGGCGAACCTCTTCATGTGCACCGGCTACACCCGCGACACGAACCAGTACTTCATGAAGGCGAGCCCGGCGCGGATCGGCGACTTCATCGAATTCTTCGCCGAGATCGATCTGCTGGCGGCGCTGTCCGCCTGTCCCGGCGGCGATTGTGGCGCCGTCCATTCCAGCGACGTCGCAACCTGCCATCCGTTGCGCGTGGAGATCCTTCGCCCGCGGGAAGAAGCCCTGGCGGGCTGGCGGCCGGCGCAAGGCAACGGCTACGGAGGCGGCCACGGCGCCGGTTCAACACGAACGTCTTCCCAGCCGACCAGGCAAGGCAGCGGGTACGGTGCCGGTTGACGTCGAATTGCGCGACATGAGGATACGGTGGGCCCGCCGGAAGCGGCCGTGGCACGCGGTCACCGCGTGGCGCCCACCGAATCGCTCGAACGAAGCGTCGAGCACACGGGGCAGGCCCGCCGCGCCCGAATCCCGTGGCTTCGCGAAGCGGCCAATGGTGGAACGTGGCGGCGGATAGCCGCGGGTCCATGGTCTCTTACCCGTGAAGTCTTCGACAAAGCGACGAAGAATTGTCCGCCGCCCGGCTGCCGGCTCCCTGATGCCGGATTCCCGGGAGCGGCGCGTCCTGGGAGCGCGGGCGTCCCGGAGTGCCTGCCTGACGGTCGAACGCGGTTCACCCGTGCCCTGGTACATGCCGGTGCGCTCGCCAAGCGCCCGGAGCCTCCCGGAGTGCCTGCCTGACGGTCGGGCCGGCTTCACCCGCGCCCTGGTACGTGACGGTGCGCTCGCCAAGCGCCGGAGCCTGACGGAGTGCCTGCCTGACGGTCGAACCCGGTTCACCCGTGCCCTGGTACGTGACGGTGCGCTCGCGATGCGCCGGAGCCTGACGGAGTGCCTGCTTGACTGTCGAATCCAGATCGCCCGCGCCCTGGTACGTGCCGGTGCGCTCGCCAAGCGCCGGAGCCTGACGGAGTGCCTGCTTGACTGTCGAATCCAGATCGCCCGCGCCCTGGTACTTGACGGTGCGCTCGCGATGCGCCGGAGCCTGACGGAGTGCCTGCTTGACTGTCGAATCCAGATCGCCCGCGCCCTGGTACTTGACGGTGCGCTCGCGATGCGCCGGAGCCTGACGGAGTGCCTGCCTGACGGTCGAACGCGGTTCACCCGTGCCCTGGTACGTGCCGGTTCGCTCGCCAAGCGCCCGGAGCCTCCCGGAGTGCCTGCCTGACGGTCGAACGCGGTTCACCCGTGCCCTGGTACATGCCGGTGCGCTCGCCAAGCGCCCGGAGCCTCCCGGAGTGCCTGCCTGACGGTCGGGCCGGCTTCACCCGCGCCCTGGTACGTGCCGGTGCGCTCGCCAAGCGCCGGAGCCTCCCGGAGTGCCTGCTTGACCTGCAAGTTGCATAAATTTTCGCCCCATACATGTGTTTACTGCACAAAATACAGGGTTTTCGGACCGAAGTAGCGTGTAGCTTATGTTCACTGCCAGTGAGGATAAGCCACACACGGGATTCTTGAGTCTTGTGCAAAGTCGTACGGAGTCATTCGCGAAACGGAAATAACAGAAAGAAACGTGGTCTCCGAAGCTGGTACAATAGTTGTCTCCCAAAACAACGTACCCAGCGAAACGGAGACCACGCAGATGAAGCATAGCCGAACCGACGTTCGAGGTAAAGCCAAGCTGGGCCTCGACATCCGATTCGAGTCGCAGAGCCTGACATCGTATTCGGGTCTCATCGTCTTCCAGCACCTCTTCTCCCTCATCGGCATCAAAGAACGGCTGTGGAGATGCTTCCGCCATCTGAAGGCCAATCCGATTTACGGCCATCACATGATCATGATGCTTCTGGTCGTGCACCTGATCATCGGACACCGGCGGCTGCGCGACGTGGACTCCTACCGTGATGACGAGATGGTCAAGCGCACTCTCGGTCTGAAGCGGTTGCCGGACGTGTCCACGGTCAGCCGCTCGCTCGCCAGCGCAGATGGACAAAGTGTCGTCAAAGTGCAAAGTGAATCGAGACATCTGGTCATGGAGCGCTTGGCGGTCGAGGGGTTGTCGAGGGTGACGGTGGATTTCGACGGGTCGGTGTTGAGCACCGGGCGTCATGCCGAAGGAACCGCAGTGGGCTTCAACAAGAAGAAGAAGAAGGGTGCGCGTAGCTACTATCCCCTCTTTTGCACCATCGCCCAGACCGACCAGGTCCTCGACGTGCACCATCGTCCTGGGAACGTCCACGACTCCAACGGAGCCGACACCTTCATCGGCCACTGTATCGGCCACGTGCGCTCATGCCTCCCCCACGCACAGGTCGAGACCCGCATCGACAGCGCCTTCTTCAACGAAGTCATCACTGAACGACTGCATGGCTCGGGGGTCGAATTCACCCTCTCGGTGCCTTTCGAGCGCTTTGCCGCCCTCAAGGGATTGGTCGAAGGCAGAAGACGATGGCGCCGCATGGCACCTGGACTCGATTACTTCGAGACCCGATGGAAGCCGAAGTCGTGGAATACCCGCTATCGCTTCATCTTCATCAGAAAGCAGGTCAGATGCCAAGACAAGCTGCCCATTCAACTCGACCTGTTTCGACCCACCGAATACGGGTACGAATTCAAGGTCATCGTCACCAACAAAAGAATGAGCCCGCGCAAGGTCGTTGCCTTCCACGAAGGCCGCGGCTCACAGGAGGGCATCTTCGCCGAGCTCAAGACGCATTGCCAGATGGACTACGTACCGGTCAAGACCCGGGTCGGCAACCAACTGTACATGTTCGCCGGCATCCTCGCTCACAACCTCACTCGCGAGCTACAGATCCAACTCGACCCTCGCGCCCGTGGCACGACCGCAAAGCGCGCCGCGCTGTGGTGCTTCCGGGAGATTGGGACCCTTCGTCGTACCCTCATCCAGTGCGCCGGGCGCATGATTCGCCCAGCCGGCAAGTTGATCCTCTCCATGAACAGCAACGATCGTCGCGAAAGAGAGCTCCGACATGCTCTCGCAATACTGAACGCCGCCACTTGACGTACATATTGCGGGAGTTTATGCAACAATCGGGGCTATTCTTGTTGCACGTGTAGATTCGACAGAAATTTGCTTCCCAAGTAAAAATTATATTGCAGATAAAGCAGGAATAGGACGAGATAAGACTTACGAAGCCATAAATGCGCTTAATCTAAAAGATCTGATTAGTTCTAAAGTACGAGGTAGGCCGGGAAAACGAGGTGGCCAAACAACGCAAATTTACCGTTTGAAATTACTTGGCGATGTCTCAATTGAATCGGAGTTACCAACTGGAAAGCTGAATAGCTTGTTTCGTTGGGCACTCATAGATACACCTATCCATAATTTTGCACAACGTCTTGTGCTTTCTGTGTTTGTTACTTACGTCGATTCGACTCTAACTTGTTCTATAAGTACCGATGAAATTCGAGAGATAACAAGATTAAGCCTATTGCAAATTCGCAATGCTATACACGCGCTTCGATTAGCCAAGCTGATTGAGCGTGAACAGAAAGGTATACCGGGACAATGCGGCGGACAAGGAACACCAATCTACCGCTTGCTAGTAGATCGAAACCTATTCAATTCTCGATAATCAGGAATTGAAGGTGAATAACCTTGTGGATAAGCTGTTAGGAAAGTCTGAAAAATATATTCAGTTGTCGGAATTCAGGAATTGAATAACGCTTTAACCGTTGCGAAGACATTATATCTGTCTGCAACACTTCGATAATCTACCGGGTGATTGAGGTATCGGAATTCAGGAACAGATCTTAGATCAGAAAAACAAAACTACTAGGCTGACGTGATTCTGAACGCACAAACCGCATGATGAACCCTTGGGGACCCCTGCCCGGAACAGGCAGGCGGGTAGGATACCGTATGGGAGCCTTTTCATCTCACGAAAAGGATCGTACCCTCCCTAAAATCAACGGATTAGGCGAGCCGGTTCCGTCTTGAAGACTGGGATTCATCCCGGATCCCGGGGTTCGTACCCTCCCGGAGCGCTTTCCTGCCGGTCGAGCCCGCTTCACCCGTGCCCTGGTACGTGACGGTCGGCTCGCCAAGCGCCGGAGCCTGACGGAGTGCCTGCCTGACGGTCGAAGCCGAATCACCCGTGCCCTGGTACATGCCGATGCGCTCGCCAAGCGCCGGATAGGCGGCTTGTGAGCGACTAGTACCTCTGCACAGAGATTATGACCGGTTCAGGCAGCATGGGCATGGTTGCACCGAACTCTGATGGAGTGTCCCGTCCTGCGCTGACCGGCCAGAACCAATCGATCAAAACCACTGTGCAGAGGTACTAGTACCTCTGCACAGAGATTATGACCGGTTCAGGCAGCATGGGCATGGTCGCACCGAACTCTGGTGGAATATCCCGCCCTGCGCTGACCGGCCAAATCCAATCGATCAAAACAACTGTGCAGAGGTACTTAGGAGCCTACGCCGTAGAAAATATCGCGGCGGCACAACACGCCTGTACGTTGCCTGAAACAAGATTTTCCGCGTGATTTCTCATTTCAGGGCACTCTCGCGCACGAAAATTGGCTGAGAACAGGACATTTTCTTCTATGAATCTTCTACGGCGCAGGCTCCTAGCCCCGCCCGGGGATCCAGTCGGTGCCCGCGAGCGGCACTTGCGCCATCGCCGCCGCCTCCACCGTGAGCGCCACCATGTCCTCGGGCTCGAGGTTGTGGACGTGGGACTTGCCGCAGGCGCGGGCCAGCGTCTGGCATTCCATGGTCAGGGTGGACAGGTAGTTGCGCACCCGACGCGCGCCTTCTTCAGGGTCGAGCCGCGCTTCGAGTTCCGGCCGTTGCGTGGCGATGCCCACCGGGCACATCCCGGTCTGGCAGCGGTCGCACGCGCCGGGGCGCACGCCCAGCGCCTCGTAGTCCGCCTCGTGGAGCGGGGCGTTGCAGTTGAGCGCGATGAGCGCGGCCATGCCGATGGAGACCGCGTCCGCGCCGAGGGCCAGGGCCTTGGCCACATCCGCCCCGGTGCGGATCCCGCCGGAGACGATGAGCTGCACCTTGCGGTGCATGTCCAGCTCCCGCAACGCCTCGACCGCGAGCCGGACCGCGGGCAGGGTCGGGATCCCCACGTCCTCGATGAATACGTCCTGGGTGGCCGCGGTGCCGCCCTGCATCCCGTCCACGACCACCGCGTCGGCCCCCGCCTTCACCGCGAGCATCACGTCGTAGCGGGTGCGGGTCGCGCCCACCTTGACGTATACCGGCTTCTCCCAGCCGGTGATCTCGCGCAGCTCGCGGATCTTGATTTCGAGATCGTCGGGACCGGTCCAGTCGGGATGGCGCGAGGCGCTGCGCTGGTCGATGCCGGCGGGGAGGGTGCGCATCTCGGCCACGCGCTCGGTGATCTTCTGCCCGAGCAGCATCCCGCCGCCGCCGGGCTTCGCCCCCTGCCCCACCACTACCTCGATGGCGTCGGCGCGGCGAAGCTGGTCCGGTTTCATGCCGTAGCGCGAGGGCAGGTACTGGTAGACGAGGGTGCGCGACGCCTCGCGCTCCTCGTCGGTCATGCCGCCGTCGCCGGTGGTGGTGCTGGTCCCCATCGCGGTGGCGGCGAGCCCGAGCGCGCGCTTCGCGTTCGCCCCGAGCGCGCCGAAGCTCATGCCCGCGATGGTGATCGGAATGGCCAGCTCGATCGGCTTCGAGGCATGTCGGGCGCCGATGGTGACGTTCGTCGCGCACTGCTCGCGGTAGCCTTCGAGCGGGTAGCGCGAGACCGACGCGCCGAGGAAGACGAGGTCGTCGAAGCTCGGCACCGGCCGCTTCGCGCCGGCCCCGCGGATGGAGTAGATCCCCTCTGCGGCGGCGCGCTGGATCTCCGCGACGACGTGCGGCGGGAACGTCGCCGAGCCCCGGATGCGGCGCTCGTCCATCACCGGCGCTCCCGCCCGGCGATGGCCCCGGGTCCGTTCCGGCTGCATGCACCTTCCTCGATGATCGCGTCCACCTTCCCGTTGACCCCCCGGACCGTCATGCGCACCCCCCGGGCAGTTTCCCGTATTGTCGATCATCCGGCGCGTCCGCAGGCGCCGATGTGGCGGGCGGACGGCATAATACCCGTTCGGCCGGAACCACGCCGCGGGGGTGCGGTCTCCTTGGCCGAGATCGCACGCGAGCCCTTGCTGGCGATCTCCGCGGTGCTGGTGACGCTCACCACGAAGCTCTCGGACATGATCGACGTGCTGGAGCGTGCGCTTCGGCCGCTGCGCCACGTCGGCGTCAGCCCGTCGAAAACGGGCATGATGCTCTCCATGGTCGTCCGCTTCATTCCGCTGATGATGCGCGAGGCCCGGGAGATCCTGGAAGCGTAGCGCGCGAGGGGTCTCGACCGCAGCGCGCTCGCCCTGCTGGTGCCGCTGCTGATCAAGACCCTCAAGATGGCCGGCGACCTCTCGGACGCGATCGAGGCGCGGGGCTACGACCCGGAGACCGTGGTTCCGGTGTGGCGGAGGCGGGGATGAGCGCCCGGGAAACGATGCCACGCCGACGCCGCGGCTTCGCCCGGACCATGGGAAGAGGCAACCGGTTCCCCCGGCGCCATGCCGGATACCGCCCGATACCGGGCCACCCCACACTCCGGGAGGCATCATGACCACACGAGACATGACCTTCGTCGCGCTGTTCGCGGCGCTGACCGCGGCCTGCGCGGTGTTTCCGCCGTTTCAGCCGCCGTTCGTCCCCGCACCGATCGTCGTGCAGAACATCGGCGTCATGCTGGCCGGCTCGATCCTCGGCGCCAGGCGGGGCAGTCTGTCGATGGCTCTTTTCGTCGTGCTGGTGGCGGTGGGAATGCCCCTCCTCACCGGCTGGCGCGGCGGTTTCGGCGTGATCCTGGGACCGACGGGCGGCTTCATCCTGTCGTGGATACCGGCTGCGTTCGTGGTGGGATGGCTGGTCGAGAGGCGCTGGACCCGCCTCGGCTTCTGGAACCTCTTCGTGTTCAACGTGATCGGCGGGATCAGCGTGGTCTACCTGATCGGCATCCCCTGGCTCGCCACCGTCGCCAGCATGGAGCTCGGCAAGGCGGTCGCGGTGTCCACCGTGTTCATCCCCGGTGATCTGGCCAAGGCGGTCGTCGCGTCGTTCGCGGCGCTGATCGTCAAACGGTCCTATCCGCTCATCCGCGCGTAGGGCCGACGGGGGTCAGGCGCCGTGTGTACCGGCGCGATGAGCCCGTGGGTCTTGCCGCCGCCTTCGTCATTTCCGCGCAAGCATCTCCTCGCGGAAGCGGGGGCGGGAATCCATGCGCCTGCGCTCCCAGGACGCGCCGACCCAGGTGGGTCGTCATGCGGCTCGCCTCAATAGCTCCCCGCGTTGTCCACCTTGAAGTGGTAGAGCCGCCGGGCGGAACCGTAGCGCCGGAATGCGCCCGCATCGGCGTCGATCGCCGCGCGATCGAGCAGCGCTTGAAGGCTCCGGGCATGCTCCGGCGTCAGCTCCTTCTCCTCGCAGTCGGCGCCGAGGCTCTCCACCGCGCCCCGCACGAAAAGCTGCGCCTCGTAGATCGAATCCCCGAGGTTCGAGCCGGCGTCGCCGCAGACCACCAGCCGGCCCGCCTGCGCCATGAACGCGCTCATGTGGCCGACCGACCCGCCGACCACGACGTCCGCGCCCTTGAGCGAGATGCCGCAACGTGCGCTCGCGTCACCCTCGATGACGAGGAGGCCGCCGTGGGCGGTCGCGCCGGCCGACTGGCTGGCGTCGCCCCGCACCCGCACCGTCCCCGACATCATGTTCTCGGCTACCCCGACCCCGACGTTGCCGTCCACCACGACGTTCGCGCGCTCGTTCATCCCCGCGCAGTAGTAGCCGGCGTGACCTCGGATGCGCACGTCGAGGGTGTGCATCAGCCCCACCGCGAGCGAATGCCGCCCCATCGGGTTGAGCACCTCGAACGAGGTCTCGGCCGCGTTGCCGGAGCGGCGCTGCAGCCGCCGGTTGAGCGCGCGGACGCCGTCGGCCGTATTCAGATCGAACGTTTCCACGGCTCACCCGCTCATGATCTCATTCCACGACGTCGGAGCACGTCGCCTCCGTGTCCGGAGCGCACGTCTCCAAGGGCTCAGGCGCTCCCCCAGTTGTATACGGTCGCGGGCTTCGGCTCCCATACCGTCGCCGATTCGACCCCGGGCAGGCGGGCGAGCGCCCGGTATTCCGACGCCATCGCGACCCAGTCATCGACCTCCGCGAGCACCGCCGGCTTGCACGCGATCGGGTCCCGCAGCACGGAGAACCCCTCCCGCGTCCCTATCGCGAAGGTATAGAAACCGTCCAGATCGGCGAGCGCCGCCTCCAGCGCCTCTTCGATCGTTGCGCCCTGGCGTAGCCGCCACGTCAGATAGCCCGCCGCGACCTCGCTGTCGTTCTCGGTCTGGAAACGGATGCCGGCGTGCTCGCGCAGCCATTCACGGAGCCGATGGTGGTTCGACAGCGAACCGTTGTGCACGAGGCAGAGATCGTCGCCGGTGTTGAAGGGGTGGGCGCCTTCGGTCGTCACCGCGCTCTCGGTGGCCATGCGGGTGTGGCCCACCGCGTGGGTGCCCGACACCTCGGGAATGGAGAACAGATCGAGCACCTCCGCGGGGAGGCCCGTTTCCTTGTAGATCTCCAGCACCGCGCCCGAGCTGGTGATGCGGAGGTCCGGGTGGGTGCGCTCGATCCACTTGCGCAACGCCACCGCCCCGGCGGCGGAACGCAAGATCACGTGCGAGGCGATCCGCTCGACGCCGACGTCCTCGCCAAGCTCCGACGCCGCCTGCTCCGCGATCGCCCCCCAGTCGAACTTCCTTCCGGGATCGTAGACGATGGCCTTGCCTGCCGCCGCGATGCCGTCCTCCCGATACACCGCGACCCCGGAGCTGTCCGGTCCGCGTTCGCCCATCTCCATCAGCATGGGGGAGAAGATCTCGCCGAGGCGTGGACGAAGCCCGGGGTTCTTCAGATAGATGCCGACGATTCCGCACATGGATCCGCCTCCGGTGTCCGGACAGTCGAGTCCGAGCCTGGTGGTCGGCCTGACCCGCCTCTTCGCTGCGGGCGCGAGCCATACGTTTCCGCTCGAGATGGCGCGTTGCCGCTCAAGCCGTATCCGTTCGAGGCAATGCTGCTGAAATCCGTGGCGCTTCCTCTGCCGGAGGGGCCCGGTAATACTCCGGAACAAGCTCGATGAGGATGCGCCTCAACGCTGATTCGTCGAATGCATCACAGGCCGCGCGCAGCTTCGCAAGTTCTTTCACGAGCCTGACGTGCCCGACGGTGTGGCTGTTGGCCAGGAAAATCTTTCCGTGGCGGGTCGGGCGGGGCCGCTCGGCGGGATGGAACAATTCCTCGGCGAGCTTTTCCCCTGGCCTGGCGCCGATGAACTCGATGTCCACATCCTTGCCCGGATCCTTCCCGGCGAGACGGATCATCCGTTTCGCCAGATACAGGATCGGCATCGGCTCGCCCATGTCGAGCACGAAGATCTCACCGCCCTTCCCGAGGGAGGCCGCCGCCATGATGAGATGACATGCCTCGGAAATCGTCATGAAGTAGCGTTGCATTTCCGGATCGGTCACCGTGACCGGACCCCCGCGCGCGATTTGCCTTCGGAACAACGGCACGACGCTGCCGGTGGACTCCAGCACGTTCCCGAACCGCACCGTAATGAACCGGGTCGAAGGCGACATGCCGGGGGCGGCGTGGCATATCGTCTCCGCGAGCCGCTTGCTTGCGCCCATCACATTCGTCGGGTTCACCGCCTTGTCGCTCGATACGAGCACGAACAGGCCGGTCCCGTACCTCGTCACCGTATCCACGATCGTCTGCGTACCGAGGGCGTTCACCCGCACCGCTTCCCGCAACTGGCCCTCGAGCATCGGCACGTGTTTGTATGCGGCCGCGTGAAACACGACGTTCGGGCCGTAACGCTCGAAGAGGCGTCCGACGGCAACCGCGTCGCAGACGTCGGCGAGTACGATCGAGAATACGAGGGCCGGGTACGCATCGCGCAGCGACTGCTCTATCTGGTACAGGTTGAACTCGCTGTTGTCCACGAGGATCAGGCGGGAGGGTTCGAGCTCTGCGATCTGGCGGCAGAGCTCGCTCCCGATCGATCCGCCGGCTCCGGTCACGAGGACCGAGCGTCCCGTCAGCTCGTTCCGTATCTCGGGCCAGTCGAATTGCCTCGGCTCGCGGTCGAGGAGATCATCGAGGGTGACGGGCCGCAGATCGTCGAGCGAGATTCGGCCGGAAGCGAGATCCCTCATGTCGGGAGCGATTTGCGTCGGGGTGTCCGAGCGCTCGCAGATATCCACAATCCTTCGCATCCGGAACGCGCTCGCAGACGGTATCGCGACGACGATGACGTCGACCCCGGCGCGCGCGGCGATCGCCGGGATCTCCCCGCAATGACCGAGGACCGGAAGACCGCGAACGTCGCGTCCCTTTTTCCCGGGATCATCGTCGACGAAGCCGATCGGGCGATATCCGCGAGAAGGATCGCGCAACATCACCCGGGAGAGCATCTCTCCTCCCCAGCCGGCTCCCACGATGAGGACCCTCTTCGCGATCATCCGACCGAACCATCGATCCTTGAACCAGCGGTAGGTGAGCCGTGGCCCGCTCAGGAAAATGACGAGCAGCAGCGCGAAGAGCACGAACGAAGTGCGGGGGACGTGATGCATGCCGGTGAGGAAGAACGTCGACAACGCGCATAGCGAAACCCCGACCGAGACGGCCTGGAAGATCCGAACGAGATCGGGTATCGAGGCGAACCGCCACAAGCCTCGGTGCAGACCGAAATACAGGAAGGCGACCCCCTGGATGACGACGATCATGGGCAGGAGGCGAAGCGCTTGGGCAAGGAACTCCGCCGGGATCGGAGCAAAGTTGAATCGCAGCCAGTATGCTCCCAGCCATGCGAGCGGGATGATCGAGAAGTCGTACGCGATGGCGCCCCACCGCCTGGGCAGCTCCACCGGGTTCCATGCGATTTTCATGCGCCTTCCTTCCGTTCAACGGGCACGGCCGCATCGCATCGGACGCAGAGCACGGCAACGGTCCTGAAGCCGATCGCCGTCATTTCGCCCGCGCATCCGTCGGTTCCGCCGAAATTATACAGATCGACGAGTCATGCAACGAACCGCACGGTGGATACGATGCCGTTGACCCCCGGGTCAAGGGCGGTGGTCTCGCGTGGCGGCGGCCCGACTCCCGGGGTCAGCGTCGTCATGGTCTCGTACCGGACGGGACCCGTACTGCACGCGGCCGTCGAAGCGGTGCTCGCCGGTGACGGGGGACAGGAGGGAGTCGTCGAGCTCATACTGATCGACAACGGCAATCCGCCCGAGGTCGTCGCGAAGCTGGGGCGGCAGGCAGCGGCGGAGCCGCGGCTGGATCTCGTCAGCGGCCACGGCAACGTGGGGTTCGCGCGCGGCTGCAACATGGGGGCGCGGCGGGCAAGGGGCTGCTATCTGCTGCTGTTGAATCCCGACTGCTGTCTTGCTCCGGGGGCCATCCCCGCTCTGCTGGCCGAGGCCGTGGCGCTCGGGAACGACTGGATGCTCGGCTGCCGCCTGCTCGATCCCGACGGTCGCGACCAGCGCGGCTCGCGGCGGGCATTGCTCACACCAGGCGCCGCCCTGATCGAAGCGTTCCGGCTCGATCGGCTCGCGCCACGGTATTTGCGCCGCCACCGGCTCAACCACCATGACCGCCCCCTCCCCCCCGGCATCGGCCGCATACCCGCGATCAGCGGCGCGTGCATGATGCTGCCGGCGACCACCTTCCGTGCCGTCGGCGGCATGGACGAGGGCTATTTTCTGCACCTGGAGGATCTGGACCTCTGCATCCGCCTCCATCGAGCCGGGATCCCGGTGTACTTCGCGCCGCATGTGGAAGCGGTTCATCACGCCGGCAGCAGCCAGGCCGATCCGGTGCGGGTGGAGTGGTACAAGGCCCGTGGCTTTCTGCGCTACTTCCGCAAGCATTTCCGCCGCCCCCGCCATCTGCCCTTCCTGGTCCCGCTCGGCGCCTGCATCCTGGTGCGGTTCGGGATCCGGGCGTTGAAGTCGCGGCTTCGCCCGGCTCGGCAGCGATCCGCCGCCGGCCCGGCGGCCGTTGCGCCTGCTCCGCCACGAGGGAACGGCCGGTCCGCACGAGTGCACTCCGAAGGTCCGAACCGCAATGCCACGCACGAGTGAAGTGGCCTCGTGCGCGGATGGCCCGCGGGTACGCCGCGCGGCGTCGTGTATCGAGAAGAGCGGGGATCGGCGGGCGGGCGCCTCCCGCCTGCCTCGTCCGGAGACGTGCAGGCCGGCCCGGGTGACGCCGGAACCCGACGGCGGTCCGGGCAGCAAGCCGCCGTTCGCCGTCGTGTACGGCGCGACCGGTCTGGCCGGCCGGCAACTCATGGAAGCACTTGGCCGGCGCGGGTTCGAGGGACTGTGTCTGAGCCGGCGGCCGCGGCCGGCTCCGCACGGGCTGCCGCCGGGCTTCTCCTGGAACGCCGCTCCGGAAGAGGAAGACCTGTGCGTTCCGTCTACCGCGGTCCTGTTCTCGCTCGTGCCGATCTCCGCACTGCCGGCTCTGCTCGAGCGCACCGGCGGCGGTAGCCGGTTGATTGCTCTCAGCTCGTCCAGCGTGCGGTTCAAGGCGGAGAGCTCCGACCCGTGGGAGCGGCGTCAGGCGCAAGCGCTGAGCCGCGCCGAGCAGGAGGTCCGGCGACTGTGCCGGAACCGGGGGATCGTCCGGACCATCTTCCGCCCGGCCCTCATCTACGATCCCGGCCGCGACCGCAACGTGAGCGCGATCGCGGCCTTTGTGCGGCGTTTCGGGTTCTTCCCCGTCGTTCGGCCAGGTATCGGACGACGCCAGCCGGTCCATGCCGCCGACGTGGCGCGGGCCATGGCGGCCGCCGTGCACGCACCCCGCACCCGAGACGCGCTCCTCGAACTGCCGGGAGGCGAGACCCTGACCTACCGGGAGATGGTCTGCCGGATCTTCGAATCCCTGGGGCGGCGTCCTGTTCTGCTGCCGCTCCCGCTCGGCCTTGCCCGCACCGGATTCCACGTTTGGCGAACCCTGACGGGTACACCGTACAGCGTGGCGGGCCTGGAGCGGATGAATGCGGATCTCGTCCTCGATCCGGAACCGCTGCAGGACGCTCTCGGGATCGTCTGCCGTCCGTTTCTTCCCGAGTTTCCCGATCCACCGGGTCCGCGGCGGTGACGAACGACCACGCCCGCCGGACCGGAACGCGGTACGAGCCCTGTCGCGGACGATGGGGGGTTCGCCAACGTGCCGGGATCATGCAGCGGTGGATCCCTCCGCCAGCCGCAGCAGGTATTCGCCGTAGTCGTTCTTGCGCAAGCCGTGGCCGAGCGCAACCAGCTCTTCGCGCCCGATCCAGCCGTTCAGGAAAGCGATCTCCTCCGGCACGGCGATGCGCTGGTTCTGGCGCTGCTCCACGGTCCGGACGAAGTTCGCGGCATCCAGGAAGCTGTCGTGGGTGCCGGTGTCGAACCACGCGAACCCGCGGCCCAACCGTTCCACCCGCAAGTCCCCTCGTTCGAGATAACGCTGGTTGACGGCGGTGATCTCCAGTTCGCCCCGCGCACTCGGCTCGATGTCCGCGGCGATCCGGACGACGTCGTTGTCGTAGAAGTAGAGACCCGTCACCGCCCAGGGGGATCGAGGGCGGGCAGGCTTCTCTTCGATCGAGATCGCACGGCCTTCCTCGTCGAAAGCGACCACCCCGTAGCGCTCGGGATCGCGAACCCGGTAGCCGAAGACCGTGGCCCCCGTGTGCCGGGATGCGGCGGAGCGCAGCTTCCCGGTCAGGCCGTGCCCATGGAAGACGTTGTCCCCGAGCGCCAATGCACAGGCGCTGTCGCCGATGAACTCCCTGCCGATCAGGAACGCTTGCGCCAGGCCGTCCGGACTCGGCTGCACGGCATGGTGAAGCGCAAGACCCCATCGGCTGCCATCACCCAGGAGCCGCTGGAAGTCCGAGCTGTACCGGGGCGAGGCGATGACCAGGACATCCCGGATCTCCGCGAGCATCAGGACGCTCAGCGGGTAGTAGATCATGGGTTTGTCGTACACGGGCAGGAGCTGTTTGCTCACCGCACTCGTCACGGGATAGAGCCGGGTGCCTTCCCCTCCGGCAAGGATGATGCCCTTCATCGTCGCAACGGTCGTATCTCGCGTGGACCTGCGCCGCTCCTCGCTCCCCGCCCGGCCCGGAGGGAAGAACGGCTGCGTTCCGCATCGCCTCGGTGCATCCGGAGAACACTACCCATCCCGATGCCCCTTGTCACACGGCGGGAAGCGGCGGCGCCGGCCGTCAAGGACCGGATCGGATGCGCGAAAGGACTCTATACGGTCCGATGGCCCTTGGCGCGGAGGTAGCGTTCGAGCGCCTCCTGCCACGGTGGCATGGCTCCGAAGACGGTGGAGACCTTGGTGTTGTCGAGCACGCTGTAGCGCGGCCGCATGGCCGGGGTCGGGTACTCGCGGCTGGCGCAGGAGGCCACTTCGGCCTCGACCCCGGCGAGTCGGACAATCTCGCGCGCGAAGTCGCACCAGGTCGCGGTGCCCTCGTTGACCACGTGGTAGATCCCCGGTGTACAGCCCTCGGCCAGCATCCGCATGACGACTTGCGCCACGTCCGCGGTGGCGGTCGGGCACATGGTCTGGTCGTCGACCACCCGGAGCCCCCCTTTCTCCTTTCCGGCGCGGATGATGGTTTCGACGAAGTTGCCGCCCTTGCCGCCGGATCCGGCCGTCCCGAACAGTGAGGCGACCCGCAGGACGACCATGTCCTCGCAGGAGAAGCGCGCGAGAGTCTCGCCCATCGCCTTGGAGGCGCCGTAGACGTTGACCGGGGCGGTCGGGGCGTCTTCGCGCAAGGGCCGGGTGCGCGCGGCGTCGCCGCCGAACACGTAATCGGTACTGACGTGGAGGAGCCGCGCCCCCCTTGCCGCGCAGACCCGCGCCATCGCCTGCACGGCGTGCGCGTTGACGGCGAAGGCGGAAGCCGCGTTGTCCTCCGCCTTGTCCACGAGGTTGTAGGCAGTCGCGTTGACGAGTACGTCGAACTCCAGATCGCCGAGCACACGCTCGACCGCCCCCGGCACCGCCACGTCCAGCCGGTCGCGTGCCAGTGGAACCAGGTCGAACGCCCCCTCGTCCCGTGCATGCGCGCGTCGTACGTCGTGTCCGAGCTGGCCGCCCGGGCCCAGCAGCAGGACTCTGGGGAGCCGCGATCGCACGGCCTCAGCCGGTCTCTGCGCCGGCGCCGGCCATGGCCCGGAGGCCCTGTCGCCGGCGGTCCTCGAAGCCGCCCTCGCGGATCCCCCGCCACCACCACCGGTTCTCCAGGTACCAGCGCACGGTGCGCCCGAGACCCTCGTGCAGGTCGAGCGTCGGGCGCCATCCAAGCTCCCGGCGAATCCGGCTGGAATCGAGCGCATAGCGGCGGTCGTGCCCCGGACGGTCCGCCACGAAGGTGATGAGGCCGGCGTGGGGGCGATACGGACCGTCGGGCACGAGCTCGTCCATCCAGCCGCAGATGGCCCGCACCAGGTCGATGTTCGTCGACCCCGCATCCGCCCCTACGTTGTAGACCTGCCCGGGCTCGCCCTCGCGCGCCATCAATTCCAGGGCGCAGGCGTGGTCTTCCACGAAGAGCCAGTCGCGCACGTTCCGGCCGTCGCCGTACACGGGGATGGATCTTCCTTCAAGGGCGGCCAGGATGGTCACCGGGATCAGCTTTTCCGGCATCTGGCAAGGGCCGTAATTGTTGGAACAGTGGCTGATCACGATGGGCAGTCCGAAGGTGCGATGCCATGCCCGGGCGAAGTGGTCCGAGGCCGCCTTGCTTGCCGAGTAAGGAGAGTTGGGCCGGTACGGCGTCGCCTCGGTGAAGACGCCGGTCTCCCCGAGCGAGCCGTAGACCTCGTCGGTCGAGACGTGCAGGAAACGGAACGCCTCCCGCGTCCGCGGCCCGAGCCTGTGCCAGTACTCGGCTGCCGCCTGGATCAGCGTCACGGTCCCCAGCACGTTGGTGGTCACGAAGTCGATGGGGGCGTCGATGGAACGGTCGACATGGGACTCGGCCGCAAGATGGATGACTGCGTCCGGCTGCGTTTCCGCAAAAGCCCGGCGCACGGCCTCGGCGTCCCGGATGTCGGCTCGGCGCAACTCGTGGTTCGGAGCGTCCAGGGCAGCTCCGAGCGACTCCGGGTGGCCGGCATAGGTGAGCGCGTCGAGGGTCGTGACCCTCTCGCCGGCCGCCACCAGCCGCCGCACCACACTGGAGCCGATGAACCCTGCTCCGCCGGTGACCAGAAACCTCATGACGTTCCGCGCGGTGGGTCGGGCCGATAGGAGAAAGGACTGTCGATATCGGCCAGTCTCGGCAGATCGCGGTCCTTCGGAGAGAGGATGGCCATGCCGGTGTCCAGCGGCCACGGGATCGCCAGATCCGGATCGTCCCACACGATTCCCTCGTCACAGTCCGGCGCGTAGTAGCCGCTGACCTTGTAGAGGACTTCGGTATCGGGCTCCAGCGTCATGAAACCGTGAGCGAAGCCGATCGGCACCAGGAGCTGATTCCATGCCTCGGCCGACAGCACCGCGCTCACGTGCCGGCCGTAGGTCGGCGAGCCGCGGCGCAGGTCCACCGCAACGTCGAACACCGCCCCCCGCACTACGCGCACCAGCTTGTCCTGCGCGAAGGGAGGCGTCTGGAAGTGCAGCCCGCGCACCGTCCATTTCCTGGCCGACAGGGAATGGTTGTCCTGCACGAATTCGACGTCGACGCCGATCTCGGCAAGCGCCCGCCGGCTGTACACTTCGGAAAGGAAGCCGCGACGGTCACCGTGCTTCTTCGGCGCCAACACCTTCACGGATGGAATACTCAGCTCCTCGATTCGCACCGCCGGCATTCTCCCATCGGCTGGAGTGGATGGCCCCGCCATCGTGAGCGGTCACGGCCCCGCGATACGTCGTCACCGCAAGGCAGCTTCGGGGGAGTGATCCTCGGCCGGATTCGAGTCGTCGTCTTCGGCAGGCAGCCTGGCAGGCGCGTCCCGGCCGGGACACGGGGGAGGATGGAGCGCACCGGGCGATGCGTCAACCGCCCACCTTTTCGGAACGCCTCGGCTTCGGGCGCCGTCATCGTGTCCGCACCCGCACGCAACGTCGCGAGCAACGATCGCGTGGGCGCAGGATGATCACTGCTCAAGTTTCGGGATTCAAAATGCCTGAATCAGGCGATGGATTCCCGCTTGCGCGGGAATGACGGCCAGCCTGAAAGCAACGCGTCTCGCTGAAATGACGTCATTCCCGCGCAAGCGGGAATCCATTTCGGTCAGCGAATCCCGAAACTTGAGTCACTGGAACCCGACCGGCCATTCGTGGGTCGCGGAGGCGCGGCCCGAATATCCGGCGAGCGATCGGGACGTCTGCCGAGGACGTTCCGCGGGTCCGGGAGACGACCGGGAGGGATCGGGCTCCGATGCGCCGTTTGGCGGATGGCGCCCAGGACAGCCGTGCCGTCGGCCATGGGGACCCCGGCCGGGGGAGCCACCGTCTTGATCTTGCATGGGTTCGGCAGCAGGATTCGCGGACGCCGCCCATCCGGGAGAACCGCATGAACCCCAAGGCGCAAGACGAGGCGCTGGCCGATCTGCCGCCTCTGGCCGAGGTGCGCAAGCACCGGCGGATTCGATGGTATCGATGTCCCATCGAGCCGGCGAAGCTCCGGGAGCTCGCCGAGCCCAGCGATGCGCGGGGCCTGCTCCAGGCGACGGGCCACCTGGCGACGTGGGCGGCCACCGGTACCGCCGCCTGGGCTCTCTTCACCTACGAGATATGGTGGGGCTTCTGCATCGCCCTTTTCCTGCACGGCACCGTCGCTTCGTTCTTCACCGCCCCGCACCACGAGCTCTGCCACACCACCGTGTTCAAGACGAAACGGCTCAACGACTTCTTCCTGATCGTCTTCTCCTTCCTCGGCTGGCTGAACTTCCACGTCTACAAGTTCAGCCACAGCTACCACCACCGCTTCACGCTGTTCCTGGAAGGGGATCGCGAGGAGGTGCTGCCGGTCGAGCCTTCGCTGCGCCCCCTCTACCTGTTGCAGTTGTTCACGGTCAACGTCACCGGCGGGTACCAGTCGCGGGGCTTGATTCCCACGCTGAAGAACTTCGTCGAGATCGCGCTGAACCGTTTCGGCAACCCCTTCAACTCCTGGGGCGCGGAGCTCTACGAAGGACATCCGGAAGAAAGGAGGAAGGCCGTGCGGTGGGCGCGGGGCGTGCTGCTCCTGCACGGAGCCGTGATCGTCTTTTCGATCGGGGCCGGGCAGCCCATCGTGGCGGTTCTCGTGTCCGGCTCGGTGTTCTTCGCCAACGGGCTCAGGTACTTCGTCGGCGTGCCCATGCACTGCGGGTTGCGGAGCGACGTCCCCGATTTCAGGAAATGCGTCCGCACCATCACCCTCGATCCCGTCTCGCAGTTCCTGTACTGGTACATGAACTGGCATCTCGAGCACCACATGTATGCCGCGGTCCCCTGCTACAACCTCGAGAAGCTGCATCGCGCGGTCGCCCGCGACATGCCGGAGACGCGCACCCTGATCGGCGCCTGGAGGGAAATGCGCCATACCTGGAAGCGCCAGCGGAAGGACCCCGGTTACGAATACGACACCCCGGTTCCGGCGCCCGTGGCCGGCGGGCGGGAGGATGCCGGTCCGCTCGCGGCCTCCATCGGGGGGTTGGCCCCGCGGGCGCTGGCTTGACATGAGTACGCCGGCCGAGGGCGCCGGCCAGCGACCCGCTCCACTCGCGCGAGCCCACCGGTTCCTGCTCGACCGCTTCCGCATCCATCTCCGGCTCTACCTTCTGCTGTGCGGCGGGCTCACCCTGGCCAACCTGTTCACGGGCGCGGGCTGGTGGTCGTTCGCACCGGTCTGTGGATGGGGGATCGTACTCGCCTTTCATTACTTCTACGTCCGTGCGGTGAACGTGGACGACGACTGGGTCCGGGAGCGCACCGATGACCTCAGGGTGAGGAGCTACGACCTCGGCCACATCACCGATCTGGAGGAGCGGGTGGAGCAAGGTGACGAGAGCGTGCGCCCGGCCGCCGAGCGGGGTGGCCGAAAGGGCGGGAACGAAACGTCGTGAGGCCCCGGCCGGATGAAGATCACTGGCTGAGCAAGTGGACGACGAAGCCGGCGATCGCGATCTGCGCGCCGATGAGTGCCGCAGCTTGAATCCACAACGCGCGGTAGAGCTCGCCGCGGGTGACGAACTCGCCGCGCTCGGCGCCGGCCGCACCGCGCATTTCCGATACGATGGCTTCGGCTTGCGAGTCTCGATGCCGGTTGTTCGGCAACGTAGCATCGCGAAGAAGCGGATTCATCGGCCCGCATCCCTCTCCGCAAGCTCAGAACGCCTCCGCTTCCAGCGCCATGACCGTGTCCGCGCCCGCGCGCAGCGTCGCGAGCAGGGAGGCGGTGTTGGGCAGGAGGCGCCGGACGAAGAACCGCCCGGTGGCGAGCTTCGCCCGGTAGAAGCCGGTGTTGTCCCCCTCCTGCTTCGCAAGCGCAATCTCCGCGCTCTCGGCCCACATCCGCCCGAACGCGACGAGCGCCAGCAGACGGAGGTAGTCGTAGGAGGCGGCGCCGATCTCGTCCGGGTCACGCCTCGCCGCCTCGTTCAGCCACTGCGTGGCCTCGGTGAGCCGCCCGAGCGCCTTCGCCAGAGGGTCGAGGAATTCGTCGAGCCCGGCGACGCCGCGTCGCTTGGCGATGAACGTCGTCATCTCCGTGATGTACGCCCGGATCGCCCGCCCGCCGTGCATCGCGAGCTTCCGGCCGACGAGGTCGAGGGCGTGGATGCCGTTCGCCCCCTCGTAGATCTGCGCGATGCGCGCATCGCGTACGAGCTGCTCCATGCCCCACTCCGCGATGTAGCCGTGGCCGCCGAACACCTGCTGGCACTGGTGGCAGCTCTCGAAGCCGTAGTCGGTGAAGAACGCCTTGATGACCGGGATCATCAGCCCCACGACGTCCCCGGCGGCCTCGCGGGTGGCCGGATCCGGGTGGCGCGTCGAGCGGTCGATCTGCAGGGAGGTCCACGCGATCAGCGCGCGGGCGCCCTCGTTGTAGGCGCGGGTGGTGAGCAGCATCCGCCGCACGTCGGGGTGGACGATGATCGGGTCGGCGGGCAGGTCCGGCGCGGCCGGGCCCTTGAGGCTGCGGCCCTGGAGCCGATCGCGGGCGTAGCCGGCCGCGTTCTGGTACGCGACCTCGGCCAGCGACAGCCCCTGCTGCCCGACCATGATGCGCTCGTAGTTCATCATCGAGAACATCGCCTGGAGCCCGCGATGCGGCTCGCCGATCAGGTAGCCGGTCGCGCCGTCGTAGTTCATCACGCAGGTGCTCGCGGCCTTGATCCCCATCTTGTGCTCGATGGAGCCGCAGTGGACCGCGTTGCGCTCCCCGAGCGAGCCGTCCTCCCCGGCGATGAACTTCGGCACGAGGAACATGCTGATGCCCTTCACCCCGGCGGGCGCGTCCGGCAGCCGGGCGAGCACCAGGTGGACGATGTTCTCGCTCAGGTCCTGCTCGCCGCCGGTGATGAAGATCTTGGTGCCGGTGACCCGGTAGCGCCCGTCGCCGGCCGGCTCGGCGCGGGTGCGCAGCAGCCCGAGGTCGGTGCCGCAGTGCGATTCCGTGAGGCACATGACCCCGGACCAGGTCCCCTCGATGAGCTTGGGCAGGTAGCGCCGGCGCAGCTCCTCGCCGGCGTGCTTGTCGATCGCGATGCAGGCGCCGTGGGTCAGGCCTCCGTAGAGCGCGAAGGCCAGGTTCGCCGATTGCAGCATCTCCTCGACGAATATGCTGAGGGTGCCGGGCAGCCCCTGCCCGCCGAACTCCGGGTTGCACGACAGCCCGTTCCAGCCCCCTTTGACGAACGCGCGGTAGGCGTCGCGGAACCCGCTCGGGGTGCGCACCGCCCCGTCCTCGAAGGTGCAGCCCTCCTGGTCCCCGGTCCGGTAGAGCGGGAACACCACGTTCTCGCAGAGCTTCGCCGCCTCTTCGAGCACCGGGTCGATCAGATCCCGGGTCACCTCCTCGAATCCGGGCAGGGCCGCGAACTCCCGCTCGGCGTCGAGGAGCTCGTGCAGCACGAACTTCATGTCCCTCAGCGGTGCCTGGTACGTTGCCATCTGTCGTGATCTCCGTAGCCGTTACATGTTCGGATAGTTCGGGCCCCCGCCGCCTTCCGGGGCGATCCAGTGGATGTTCTGGGTCGGGTCCTTGATGTCGCACGTCTTGCAGTGCACGCAGTTCTGCGCGTTGATTTGCAGCCTCGGTCCACTCCCGTCCTCGTGCACGATCTCGTATACCCCCGCCGGGCAGTAGCGCTGCTCGGGGGCGTCGTACTCGGCGAGGTTGACGGTAATGGGCGTCGCATCGTCCTTCAACGTGAGATGCACCGGCTGGTCTTCCTCGTGGTTGGTGTTGGAGAGGAAGACCGAGGAGTTCCGGTCGAAGCTCACGACGCCGTCGGGCTTCGGGTACTCGATGCGCGGGCATTCCGACGCCTTCTCGAGCGCGGCGTGGTCGGAGTGGTGGTGCAGCGTCCAGGGCGCCTTGCCCCGGAACACGTAGGTGTCGAGTCCGGAGTAGAGCATCCCGCCCCACAGCCCCCAGCGGAACGAGGGGCGGAGGTTGCGCACGCTATGGAGCTCGTCCCACAGCCAGGTGTTTTCGAGGCGGGTGCGGTAATCGGTGATTTCGGCGGCCCCGGCTTCGGGATCGGCTCGGGAGCCGACCCCCGAGACCCCGGTCTCGGAGGCTCCGGTCTCGGAGGTCGCGGCCTCCTGGTCCGCGGCCTCCAAGGCCGCGCCGCCGCTGCCGCCCAGCGCGTCGAAGATCGCCTCCGCCGCGGTGATCCCGGACTTCATCGCGGTATGCGTGCCCTTGATCTTCGGCACGTTCAGGAACCCCGCGGTGTCCCCCACCAGCAGCCCGCCGGGGAACGTGAGCCTCGGGATCGACTGGATGCCGCCTTCGCTGATTGCACGAGCGCCGTAGGCGATCCGCCGCCCGCCCTCGAACACGGTGCGGATCTTCGGATGGGTCTTGAAGCGCTGGAACTCCTCGAAGGGGCTCAAGTGCGGGTTGGCGTAGTCGAGGCCGACCACGAACCCCACCGCCACCTGGTGGTCTTCGAGGTGGTAGAGGAACGAGCCGCCGTAGGTCGAGCGGTCGAGCGGCCACCCCAGGGTGTGCACGATCAGCCCCGGCTCGTGCCGGGCCGGGTCGATCTCCCACAGCTCCTTGATGCCGATGCCGTAGGTCTGCGGATCGACTCCATTGCGCAGGTCGAAGCGCTCGAACAGCCCCTTGGTCAGGTGTCCCCGGCACCCCTCCGCAAAGACGGTCACCCGCGCGTGCAGCTCCACCCCCGGCTCGAAGCCCGCCTTCGGCTGCCCGTCGCGCCCCACCCCCATGTCCCGGGTCGCCACCCCCTTGACCGAGCCGTCCTCGTGGTAGAGCACCTCGGCGGCGGGAAAGCCCGGGAAGATCGAGACGTCGAGCGCCTCCGCCTGCTCGGCGAGCCAGCGGCAGAGGTTCCCGAGGCTGATGATGTAGTTGCCCGCGTTGTGCATCTGGGGCGGCGTCGGCAGCCGTACCGCCCCACCCCGGGTCAGGAAGAGGAACCGGTCCTCCCGCGCGGGGGTATGCAGCGGCGCCCCGCGCTCCTTCCAGTCCGGGAACAGCTCGTCGAGCGAGCGCGGCTCCAGCACTGCGCCGGAGAGGATGTGGGCGCCGACCTCGGATCCCTT
The DNA here is from genome assembly GCA_965204915.1 of Gammaproteobacteria bacterium. Lineage (GTDB taxonomy): Bacteria > Pseudomonadota > Gammaproteobacteria > HK1 > HK1 > HK1. Next base: position 5,090,581 of record OZ242023.1, read on the forward strand.
TTCGACGATGCAGATCGAGAGGTCCGAGCCGTGCTCGGCGCAGAGCTGCCGCAGCCGGATGGCGGTGGACAGCCCCGACGGCCCCGCGCCGACGATGACCACGTCGAACTCCATCGACTCGCGTTCCACGTTCACCTCCCCCTCGCCGGCCGCGGACGTCGAGGCTCACGGTGCCTCGAACGGATTGAGGAGCGCAAGCCCGCAGCCTTCGAAATCGCGCACGTTCCGCGTGACGAGTGTGAGCTGGTGCACCTGCGCGGTAGCGGCGATGAGCATGTCCGCCTGCGTTCGAGGCTGGCCGAGCGTGCGGAGCTGTCCGCGTAGCGCGCCGGCGCGGCGGGCCACCGGTTCCGTGACCGGGAAGGTCTCGCACCGGTCGGTGAAGAACCGGTCCAGCAACGTCTCGATGCGCGGATTCGGCTTGCAGGCCAGGCCGAACCGGATCTCCTCGATGGTGACGACACTGACTCCGAACGGAGAAGCCGTGTCGGCGGCCCAGCGCTCGACGGCCGGGGCGGGCCGTGGCCGGCAGAGCTCTCCGATCACGTTGGTGTCAACCAGGATCACGGCTCGTCCACCGGCCAGCCGGCTCGATCGCCCCGCCTGGGGATCTCCAGCGCATACCCGTCTTCCTCGCAGATCCCGCGGATCTCGAAGAACACTTCGGCCAGCGTGTACACGGCCTGTTGCTCGCGAAGACGTTCCATCGTCTCGAGCGTGTCGGGGCTCACGACCGCGGCCACGAGCCGGTTGCGGCTGTATATCTTCTGCGGCTCGGTCCCGGAGCGCCGGACGACCTCCGAGAAACGCTGCTTCGCTTCACTGACTCGCCATCCGTCCATGATGGATATGGTAGATGGACATGTCGTTCCAATCAAACCGGACCCCGCCGATCCCCGGATATGCCGCGATGGGGCGTGGTTGCAGGAAGAGGCCAGGAATTCCCGCTAACGTGCTCCATCGTTGCGTATGGCGGGTCGGACCCGTGACCACCGGAGGTCATGCAACCGAGAGGCAGACATCCCCCTCGCGGCGTCGCGCGATGTCTCTCAACGGCTACCTGTCCCCTGAAGCTCCTCCCCGTCGCACACTCCGGCCCCGGCGAGGGCCGCTATGACGTGTCATAGAGCACCATCTCGCCCCGGTATCCGAACGCAATCGCTTGGTACAACGTCTCCCAATCCGCCACGGGGAAGGTCAGGAACAGCCTGCGTACCTTGTCCCAGAAGTAGCGCGGGCGCTCGGCCTTGACCCGTGCCTTGACGAACAACGTGCAGCTACGCTGCTGGACCTGGTCGATGAGGAAGGCCAGCATCATCAGATAGGCAAACACCGTCGCCAGATGCTTGTGGCCGTGCCCAAAGTTGTGCTCGAAGCGGTAGCCTTGGTTCTTCAGGGTGTTGAAGGTCTCGTTCTCGATGCGCCAGCGCGCCCGCCCGGCGCGCATCATCTCCATCACGGTCGATTCCTCGATGGGCAGGTCGCTGACCCATGCGAAGTGCTGCTCCTTGCCGTTGGGGCGCCTCTCCCAGTACTCCAGGAAGTTCACCTCCAGCTCGAAGTGCGTGTCGTTGAGCGCCACGCCGTTGAGGAAGCGGAAACGGTGGTGGATGCCCTGCTCATCGGTGTGCTCGACATGCTTCACCGCACCGGGCCCCAGCCGCTGGGTCGCCTCCACCCACTCGAACAGCGCCTCGTGGTCGGCACGCTTCGCCCCCAACAGGAACCGCAGGCCCAGCCCCTTCAGGTGCTTGATGTGCGGTCCGTTCGACGCCAACCCGTCCTCCACCACCAACAGCTTCAGATGCGGGTGCTCGCGGCGCACGTCGCTCAGCAACCGCTTCGCCGCGTTGCGCTCACAGTCGTTCTTCTTCGCCCCGTCCCCCTTCACGATCGGCTCCGGCGCCAAGGCGAAGACCTCGCGCTTGTCCGGATGCACCAGCACCGCCCCCAGCATCTGGTGGTAGTACGTCGTGCGACCGTCTCGATGGTGCTTCTCGCAGCACTGCGCGCAATGCACGCGCGAGGAGGAGTAGTAGCCCGTCCCGTCCACCGACAGCACATAGTGCCCGTCCAGGCAGGTGAACCCCTCCAACCCCTTCCCTCGCTGCAACAACGTAAACACGCGCTTGAACACCGCACGCAACTGGCGCGGGTCCACCTCGTCGAGACGCTCGCGCAACGCCGTGTCGCACGGGGCACGCTTGATGCCGTACAGACGCCGCAGATTCTCCCGGACCAGCTCGTCGGTCCTCGCATCGTGGTCGAACTGAAGCAGCGACGGGTACTTCAACCCGAACACCGCCAACCCCGACATCAGGCACTCGGCCAGGCAAAACCTCCGGCCTCGTACCGGGTCGTCCAGCTCCTCGAAGCAGGCGCGCACCTCGCGCAGCAGCCCCGGCGCGCTCAATCCCTTCCTCAACCGCCGCTTGGCCATGACATCTCACCTGTCGCTGGCGAATAGGCGGCTATCATGCTGATATTGAGAGAAAAGTCTACGAAAACATTTTCCTCCTGCCTCCTCAACACCCGGTTTTTCCTAAGAAATTCCAGTTAGCGGGAATTGCTGTCGGACGGGAGAGGATGCGCCAAATGCCTTTATTTCTAGGATCAAATGGCGAAAAGGGTAAGAATGGCTACGATTTCGAGAATTGGCGAGAATCAGCGTCCTGGGTTTCCGGAAAACCCGGGGCGGTTCACTTTGCCGACGGAATTCGTGGGTGGGTTCGGGTCAGGCGATATGCCCGACGGACCAAGCTTGCAATTCATGGTGCAGCTCGATGGCGGCGTCGAGCAGGTTCCGATCAATGTCCAGTATATCGGCATCGTAGCGGACCGGGGCGCGGATCCGGCCGGCAAGGGCGGCCGGGTCCGTGGATGCATCGATGCCGGCCGCGGCTCCGATGCGTCGCAGGATCGAGGCAGGATCGGCACAGAGCGCATCGTAGTCGACGAACACGACGTGGCCGCAGAGATTGGCGAGGACGTGCGCGTAGGCCGCGCACCAGTACCGGAGCCAGAAATTCGCGCCCTGTGGAGGATCCACGTCCCCACCGCGCAACCAGTGGCCGAAGTCGATCGGGCGGAGGTCCGCGCCGAACTCGAAATGGCCGACGTCCGCCATGTACCGCCGGGCAAACGGATCGGCGGCGTGCAGATCCAGGAAGTTGAGGTGCTGGCGCAACATGGAAGCGGCGTGGTCGAGCGGATTGCGGAATGCGACGAGGATGACCGCATCGGGAAACAACCGGACGATTTTGGGAATGCGGGCCAGATTGGCGTTGTTCTTCGAGAGGTAGCGGAGCGCACCCGGTCTCTGCGCCCTCCGCAGGGCGATCATCTTTGCGACGTGGGTTCTGATGAAGGGCTCGAACTCCCCATGAACGTCCTCGTCGCCCGCCGCCCACACAGCGATGCGATCCTCGAGATACCTGTCCTGCCAGAACGCGCGCCACACGACTTCCTCGAACGCCTCGGGGCTGTCGAAGCCGATGGTCATGCCATCGCCATGGGCGCGCTCGACGGCGACGTGGGGAGCGTGAAAGGGGAGCGTGACGGCGTTCCAGAAGAGGGGAACGAGCAGAAACGGCATGTTCCGATAGGTATGCGTGGCGAACAGATCCAGCGAATCGAGCGTCTCCAGCAGGAGCGTGGTGCCCGCCCGGGGCAGCGCGGTGATGAACACCGGCCGGTCGATCTCGATACCCGCCAGGCGCCGGGCGCAGAGGCGGTCCTCGACGTCGGCCAGAGCCTTCTGTACCTCGAAGGAGGAAAAAGCCAGGCGATGCAGGAGCCGGTCCAGCCTGGAGTAGCGCTCCCGGTACCGCATGGTCAGCCGGTCGGCGCCGGCGGCGGGGCGTCGTCCGGATTCTTCCTTGCCCGCCGCGCCCTCCATTTGCGCCGCATCTGCTTGATGGGGTACCACACGAGGCCGGCGAACATGACGAGCGCGGCGCTGCCCACGGCCAGCAGGGCGCCGATGGACGCCAGCCCTGCGCCGGGGCCGATGTATGCCGCGACGACGCCCGGAGGCGCACTGCCGCCGGATGCGGCGAATCCCGTGATCGTTTCGATCGTCACTCCCCCACTCCATTGCCGTCGATGTATTGCACGCTCCGTAATTTATGAAGATACGGCCATCCTCTGGCCTTCCTCTCCCCGGAGGGCACCGGGTGGTACGGTTTGGTGAGTACGGTGAGGACCGCGCCGTCGGCGAGCCGGACTTCGACGACCCTCCCTTCCCCCGCGAACACCACGACGACCCGGCGGCGATCCGGGGAAAGAGAGATCTGTCCTCCGATGGGTGAAAGCAGATCTTGCAGATGCCCGGGGGTCGCGCCGTTCGGAAAGACGGTGTGCTCCGTCCCCTCCGCCACATCGACCAGGAGCAGCCGGGACGGGCCGTGGACGCCATCTCCCCCCTGGTTGTCGAGCATCAGGAACTTCGTCCCTTCGAGCTGCATGACACTGTGCTGCCAGAAGAAAGTGCCCCGTACCAGCCGCTTCAGCCGACGGTCGTCCCGGTCCAGGATGCCGAACGCATTCAGGTTCCGGAGGGAGACCACCAGATCACCCGCTTCGATACCGGACACGCCGCCGGCGTCTTCCCGCACCTGGTGGACGTAGTTGAGATGCGTCGGGTCGCAGGGAATATTGCGAGACAGCAGCAAACGCCCGTACGGAGACTCGACGAGCGCGTCGAACACGGAGATCTCTTCGAGCAGCCGCCCTTCCCCGTCGACGACGTGCACGAAGTCGAGAAGGGGGCGATCACAATGCAGGACCCAGACGGGGCGGCGTTTCCCCGTTGGATACCGGGCTCTGATTGGCCCTTCGCCAATCCTCATGCCGGGGATCAGCGCGACGTCGCCATCGATCAGGTGCGGGAAGTGATGGCTGTAGTCCCGGCGGTACCAGACCACCCTGCCATCCCGATCGATGCGCGCCACCCCGCCTCCGTACGGAAAAGCGTGCCTGAAATGGAAGGTGACCAGGAGATCACCGTTCGCATATCGGGACACGCCGACCGGGTAGGCATGGCGGGAGAACCGGAACCCGAGCGCCGTCTCGTAGGGAAGGTCGGCGATGGCCGGGGCGTTCGCGATTTCATCGGGACGGTACGGCCAGACATGGGCCACTTCCCCTCGTCCGGCGAACTCGATCGCGAAGCAGCTCGTGGCGCCGGGACAGTACCCGGAGAGAGCCGTGGTACCTCCCGCAACGAGGATCGGGTCGGCAAGGGCATCGGCGCCGATGAACTCGAAGCGAAGCGGCTCCCTCCTGCCGGGGGTGACGTCCGCGGAGGCCGCCCGGTGGAGAAGAGGATTCTCGGAGACGTGGATCTCGAACAGCTCCCGACCGGTCAGCCAGGCCGCCCGGAAGAGGCCGTGCGGAAACACCTTTTCCTTGTAGACGTACATGCCGCCCACGAATGCCGCCGACATCAGGGCAACCACGAGCAGAAGCTGCGGCGCCCGGTCGAGGATTGCAACCAGCGGCCGGCGAAGCCCAGGCCGGATTCGGGGGAAGGGGGAGGGCTTGCCGGTCATCCGGGGGGTCTCGCCATCGGCGGAGCAGGGCGTCTTCGGCGCCGAGCCGCTCGCCGGCCGGCGGCCGGAACGGCAGGCCGCCGCCGCAGAATAGCACCTTGCGGGTGCCGGCGGGGCCGCCCCCTGTCGTCGAAGGCCACCTCCACGCTCCAGTGGACCTGCTCCCCTGTCCGCTGGCCCGTCAGCAGGCGGGCGAGGGGATACGCCGGCAGCGAGACGGCCGACACGCACTTCCCGCCGATCGTTTCCGGCCGGAATCCCAGGCCGCGGTCGAAGCCGTTCCTTGCGCGGTGGGCCGGCAGGTCGTCCATGTCCCGCGGGATACTGCGCACGAAGAACCGCCGCTCCAGCTCCGACGGCGTACATCGGGCCTTGGTGAAGATCAGCTTGCCGTCGTCCAGCCAGACGTCGAAGACGGATCGGGAGAGCAGCTCGCCCCTCGCGGTGTGCGGCGCCGGATGGCCGGGGTCGCGCAGCAGCGACCGGAGCGCCGGCGGAACGTCCCGCGTGACGTTCTGGCGTTGCCACTCCACGGGCAGGTCCACCAGGGTGGTGTACGCCACCTGCTCATGCCGAAACGCACCGGGCCGCTGGAACCCTCGCGCCAAATCGGTCAGCGGCGCGGGGAGCCCCACCGCCAGTGCGGCCGCGAGCCCGGCCAGGGCGAGGCGGCGACGCCCCCCGGTGCGGAGGATCGAGCCCCCCTGCCCGACGACGGTGTGGGCGCAGAACCAGGCAAGCAGGATCAGCGCCGGCATCGCCCCCCGCTTCAGCAGGTCGTTCGCAAGGCCATAGCGGTAGAGCGGCAGAAGCAGCAGCGTCGCAACGCCGGCGATGAAGAAGGGCTCCCGGCGCAGCCCGGGCCGCACCACGCACAACAGGAGGGCCAGCAACGCGAACTCCGAGACGTACAGCACCGGCAGCCTGATCGCCGCCTTTCGCCGGCCGATCTCCTCCCACAGCCAGCCGCTGGGGAAGTCCAATGCTCCGGAAGCCAGGTACGCGGCCACCAGCATGGCGAGAGGCCCGGCCAGAAGGAGGTTGGGCCAGCGCAGGAACGGTCGGAGGCCGTTCTCCCGGAGCAGCACGGCGACGAAGGGCAGCAGGCCCACGGCGACGAACGCCGACCAGAACGGCGCCGCGGCAAGCAGGACCCCGCTCGCCGCCAGGAACCTGGACCGGCCCCGCAGGTGCAGGCACAGCAGGGCGTACAGGCCGGCGGGAATGAAGTGCTGGGGCGTCCACATCAACGTCAGCGTCGGGGGCTCCAGGTCCGGCAGGCTTGCCCCTCGCCACCAGTGGAACGCTTTTTCCCCGGCGTCGCCTTCGACGATGGGCGCAATCCAGTCCCAGCCCACGAGCACCGCCACGCGCAGGAGGTCCATGCCGCCGAAGAAGATGAGTATCGCGACCGCGCCGGCGGCCTCCCAACCGCGGCAGCCACGGGCGAAGAGCACCAGGATGAGCGCCACCCCGGCCCAGGTCCACAGCGGGACGGCCCAGTCCAGGGCCGCCGGCCCCAGCCACCGGGCGGCGAGCCCGGGCACCATGTGCCATCCCAGGTAGTAGCGCAGCAGGGTTGGCGCCGTATCCTCGCGCTACGGCAGATAGGCGGCGAGATGGTCGGGCAGGTACGGGGGCCAGGGATGGCGGCCGAGGTCGAGCAGCATGGTGCGGTGCTCATACCAGTCGCCGTTCTGCAAGTCGAAGAAGCCGCCGGCGGCCGTCACCATCACCCAGCAAAGGGCCGCCGCGACCGCCACGGCCGTGGCCGCGGAGGGCCGGGGCGTCCGGGCGCCCGTCCAGGTGTTCCCTGGAGTCGGCCCGGCCGGGGCCGCGCCCGCTTTCGGGCGGCGGAGCGGCTCGCAAGCGGGCAGTCGCCCTTCGCGAAAGCCGCCCCCGAACGTATGCCGGAGGCCGCAGCACAGCAGCGCGACGGCAGGAACGCCGAACCACCACTCGAACCAGCCCACCAGCCAGACCCCCACGGGCAGCAGCAGGTAGGCGATGCGGCAGCGGCAGCCCCGGCGCCGCCGGCGGTGCCGGCGGCGTTGGTTCGCGCCGCCCATGCCGAAAGGAAGGCGCCGGGTTCCGGCTCCCGGCCGCCGCGCTTCCTTGCGGCGGCATGGGTGGGGGGCGGCGGAGCGGGCGGTTCATGCAATGCCTCCACGTTGGCGCGGGAGCGCGGTCCTTGAAGTGTTCCTTGCCTGCCATATCATAAGTCGATCCCCCGAGGGCCGAGCCGACCACCGATCCCGATGCTGCGAAGGTCCGGCCGCTTGCCGCGTGGCGACGTTGCGCGACGGTTCGAGCCGGGCGCCGGCTCGCCAGGCGGGGCGCCGGGAGGGCGCCGGTGCGTGTAGCCCACTTCATCATCACGAGGTTCTGCGTGCGCGGCGGCCGGTGGCTGAAGCACGTGGACGGCCCCTGGTTCAGCGCCGTGAACCCCCTGAGGCCGCGCAACGTAGACTTCCGCCTGAAATTGCTGGAAACGACCTGCCTGCCGGGTGTGCTGTCGCAGACCAACCGGAACTTCACGTGGGTACTGGTGGTGGATGCGGATCTGGACCGGCGGGCGAAGCAGCGCCTGGAGGAGCTGACCCGCCGCGCCGGCAGGGTGTGGTTGCAGGAGTATCGCGCCGGCGCCCCGGCCGGGTATGAAAGGCTCGGCTGGCTCGAGCCCCTGATGGATGGCCGTCCGGACTTCGTGCTCACCACGCTGAACGACGACGACGCGCTGCCGCGCCGTTTCGTGGAGACCGCGCAGTCGCACGTCGCCGAGCTCGCTCGGGAAGGCCGGCTGCCGCCCTACAAGATCATCGGCAACAAGTCCGCGGTTCATTGGCACATGGCGTTCACGCGCAAGGCGCCGCTGGGTTGGGCGTCGCCCTGGCGCGTTCGAAGCATGACGGTGCCCGCGTGCGGGTTTTCGTTGCTCTGCCGGTATCCCGCGTTCGACTTCAGCATCCTCGGCTTGCAGCATCATTGGGCGGAAAGCTATTTCGACTTCAGGGCCCGGCCCCCGGTGAGGAACGTCGAGATTCTTCGCCGCCTGCTTCTGGAAGCGGCTCGGGACGCCCGCGTCGGACGCATCCCCACCAATGCCGACGGGTTCTTCGACGCCAGCGCGGCCGGCGCCGCGGTGGTCACGGATCACGGCGGGAACCAGATGCCCTGGCAGCTTACCGCCGGGGCGGACCGCGACCTCCGTCCCGTGCTCGGCGCGCACACCTTCCCCGACGTTTGCATCGACTGGGACGCGACACGAAGCTACGCCGGGCACTTCGGCGGCTGGCGCCTGGCGATGCGCCGCGCCGAGTCCGCGTTGTACGGCCGCAAGGGCGCGCGCATCGAAGCCCTCCGCGCCTCGATGCGCAGGGTGTCGTCACCCCCGTCGAACCGTTGAAGGCGCTCGCGCACCGGCGGCGCTGCCGGCCCACCTCCGGGAAGAAGGCCTTCGCTGCCAAGGAGGACGGATGAAGATGAGGGCGGGGGGGGGGGGGGGGGGGGGCGTCGAGCCGCGCCGGTGGGTCCGCGTCCTGCGCCTCCTCGGGTGGAACGTCCTGCTGCTCACCACCGGGCTCGCCCTGATCGCGGCGGCCGGCGAGGCTTGGCTGCGGCTGACCAAACCGATCATGCACCGCTTCGAATCCCGGTCGTTCGTTCCCGGGGTGGGGATGCTGAACGAACCCGGCTTGGAAGTGCGCTGGACGGACTGGTCGGAGTTCTGGACGGTCTCCCGGGCCAACCGCTGGGGCTTCCTCGACCGCCCGCCACCGTCCCCGGAGCGGACCGCGGCGGGTTGCCACGTCACCTTGATCGGCGACTCCTTCGTGCAGGCGAGAGAGGTCCCCATCGCGGACAAGGTCCAGGTCCGGCTCGAAGACCTCGCCCGGCGGCGCCTGCCTCACCTGGACGTCACCACCTCGGCCTTCGGCATCGGCGACACCGGGCAGGTGAACCAGTTGCCGTTCTACGACCATTACGCCCGGCGCCTGCACCCCAAGCTGCTGGTGCTGGTATTCGTCCCGAACGACTTCTCCGACAACTCCCTGGTCCTGAAAGCGTTGCAGAGAGGGTACGATCCGGACCGGCAGCCGTGGGCCACGGCGGTGCGCGGTGCGGACGGCGGCTTCGTGTTGCGTCCACCCGACCCGGAATACGGCAGGTTCCTGCTCGACGATATCTGGACGACGCCCTCCCATCGGACCCTGACGTGGATGGCGCGGCGATCCTGGTTCGTCTGGCGGGTAGCACGGAAGCTCGGCGTCGTGACCCTCTGGCGTCCCAGGTCCCCACTCTCGGAGAGGCAACGAATGCGCGAACTGCTGAGCCGGCGTCCGGGCTATGGATGGCTGGGCGATCCACGGCTCGATCGGTATCTCATGAGGAGTCGGAATTTCACCTGGGTGTTTGCCGAGGAGGATCTGCTGCCGCCCGTGTTCTCCGAGGCACTGGCGGCCACGGGGTTCGCGCTCGACGAGTTCAAGGCGCGCGCGGAACGCGACGGCGCCACGCTGGTGATCCTGGCGACCCACCTCGCGGGGCTCAAGGAAGACCGACTGCTCGATCGTTTGCTCGTCCTGGCCGGGGCGCGCGGCATTCCCGTCATCGACCAGCACGGGTACGTCGTCCGCCAAGGCGGCGACCCACGCGCGGCGTCGTGGAGACGTGACGCCCATTGGACTCCCGCCGGCCACCAGTGGGCGGCGGAAGCCCTGTTCGAGTGGCTGGAGCAGCATCAGGAGGTCTGTGGAGTCCGAACGCCGCGAGCCGGGTAGCGGACAGGCGGTCGTCGCGCACCGTACGCATGGACAGGGCGAAGCGGAGGCCGGCCGCCGTGTGCAGCGTGACCACCCCGCGCTGCTGGAGCACGATGGCGAACCGGGAGCCGATGAAGAAGGCGGCGACGTCGTCATCGTCACTCCCGAGGGCTTCGATGCCCTGTTCAAGCGCGCTGCGGGCGTCCGCGGCTACCCCGAAGCCGGCATCGCGGTCCTTGTCGATGGTCGGAACGCCAACCTACACTGCCGGCATGAAGGCGACGGAACAATGGCTGTTCACGCCCGGCACGGGAGCCACCCCACCGGTACTTGCGGGGCGCGAGCGGGAACAGGAGGTGTTGAACGGATGCCTCGCGCGGATGGCCGGTGGCCGGTCGCCGCCGCATGACGTGGTGGACGCTTCCGGCCGCCTGGCGGCCCGCGATGCGCTGGACCGGCTCGGCTACATCCGGTGCCCGCCGGGGCAGTTGCCGCCGGTGGTCCGGAGCGCCGGCATTCCCTCGCTGACACAGTACGTGCCGGATCAGGCCGCACCCGCGGCGTACCGCCGGGATTCAGGGAAAAGCGGCACTGTGGCCCGAACACGGAATTTCTGACCCCCCATGGCGACCGGAGACTGCTTGGTCACCGTCACGACCGAGGACTTCCTGCCCGGCGCGGTTGCCATGCTCGGCTCGTTCGAGAAGCACCATCCCCGTTTCGAGGGCGACGTGATCGTGCTGCACGACGGGTTGACCGGGCAATCGCGCCGACTGCTCCGGGCGGTGTGCCGCCGCGTGCAGTTCCAGCCGATTTCGCCGGTGCTGCTGCGGCAGGTCGAACGCCTGGCCGCCGCGTTCCCGGCGAGCGAGTTTCCGCAGCTCCGCATCGGGCCGCGCATGTTCTACACCCTCGAAGCCTTCCGGCTGGGCGGATACCGCAAGGTGCTCTACTACGACAGCGACATGCTGTTCCGCTCCTCCATCGGCGAGCTGTTCGGAACACGGGAAGAGCTCGTGTGCTGCGGAGACCGGTATGCCCTGGAGGGCCGGCCCGTGGACGCGGCCACCTTCCTGCCGCCGCGGGAGCCCGCTGCGCCGGCGGGCCGCTCCACCCTCGGCGAACGGCGAGGTGCGGCGCCGGAAACGCAGCGCCGGGCGACGTTGAAAGACACGTTCAACGCCGGCTTCCTCCTCATCGACGGGTCGCTCGCCGGCCCGCGTACCCATGAAGACTTGATGGCCCTGGTGGCGCCGAAGGCGTACTGGCGGCGCCTGGAGATCCGGCTGGCCGACCAACCCGTGCTGAACCGCTACTTCGCCGGCAGGCAAACGCTGGTGAGCTGGACGTACAACTTCTTCGTTCCCGAGGCCAGGCACATCCACGCCCGCGAAGGCATCGACGCCGGCCAGGCCAAGGTGCTGCATTTCAAGGGGTCGGTGAAGCCCTGGACACCGGCCGCCATGCTGCCCTGGGCTCGCGGCCCCGGATTCTGGATGGCGCCTGCGTTCAAGCTCTGGTACGAAGCGTACGCGGACGTCCTCGCCCGCGTGGGCTTGCGCAGCGAGTACCGGCTGAGACGGCGCCTCGAGGACCGGAACGCGCCGTGAGCGCAATCTGCGGATTCCTTGGGCGTCCCGGCGACCTCGCCGGGCCGGCGCTGGCCTCCATGCTGGACGCGCTCGCCCCTTTCGGCAAGGAGCAGGCGCAGTGGACGGACGGGGCGGTCGGCCTGGGCTGGCGCGCGTCGGCGGGAGAAGCCGTCCCGACCCCGACGCCCCGCTCCGACGCCGGCCCGGCCCTGGCCATCGTCGCCGATGCCCGTCTCGACGACCTCGCTGCGCTGTGCGGCGCACTGGGCGTTCCGCCCCCCGACCGAGCGTGGCTTCTTCGCGAGGGCAACGGCTCGCCTGCGAGACGCAGCTCGCTTGCGAGACGCAGCTCGCCTGCGATGCGCCCCTCACGCGCCGCTCGCGAACGAACGGCCCCGGCCGAGGACTCTTTCTCCGGCGACGCCGACCTGATTCGCCGCGCCTGGCTGCGCTGGGGGCGGGAGTGCCCGAAGCACCTGCTCGGCGACTACGCCTTCGCGATCTGGGACGTGGGGCGGCGCATGCTGTTCTGCGCGCGGGACCACATCGGCGCGAAGCCCTTGTACTACGCTCGGACGGCACGCGGATTCGCCTTCGCCAGCGCCGTCGAAGGCGTGCTCGCCGCGCCCGGCGTATCCGACGAGCTGGACGAAGGCAGGGTGGTTGCGCACCTGACCGAAATCGGGTCGGCGACGACCCACCGCACGTTCTTCAAGGCCGTGCGCAAGCTGCCGCCCGGCTGCTCGATCGTCGTCGCCAGCTCCGCGGACGCTGCGAGCCCGCAACGGCATTGGCGCCCGGAGGACGTGCCCGAAGCGCGGCCCGCCTCCGATGAGGCTTGGGCGGAGGAATTCCTGGCGCTGTATCGCGAAGCGGTGCGCGACCGCCTCCGGGGCGCCGGGCCGGTGGGAACGCATTTGAGCGGGGGACTGGACTCCTCCAGCGTCACGGTGCTCGCCGCGCGGGAGCTGGAACGGCAGGGGCGTCCGTCGCCGCTCGCCTTCACTTGGCTGCCGGCTCTCGGCGGCAAGGCGCCGGAAGCCGGCCACGCCGGCGAGTACGCACTGGTCGATGCGGTGCGCAAGCAGGAAGGCCTGCGCGTATTCCACCAATCTCCCGGCGCCGCGGACGTTCTCCATCTCCTGCGTGGCGACGGCGCCTTTCCCGGCGCCGGCTTCCACGCGAACGAGTACCCCGTGCAGCGCTGCGCCCAGGAGCAGGGTGTGCGGGTGCTGCTGTCCGGCTGGGGCGGCGACGAGGGCGTTTCCTTCAGCGGCAGAGGCCACCCTGCCTGGCTGTTGTTCACCGGGCGCTGGATGCGGCTGCTGGCCGAATGCCATGCACGGAACCGGCGACTGCCCGGATTCCTGGCCGACGTCCTGCTGCCGCTCGTGCATCCGCGCTCGAAACTCGTGCTGCGCCGCCTGCTCAAGCTCCGCTGGGGAGAGCTGCGCGACCGGCGTTGGCTCGTCCATCCCGATCTGGTTCGCCGCGCCAGTCCGCCGCCCCGCCCCGCTCTCCCGGTGGTCGGCATGCGGCGCACCCAACTGCGGCTGCTGCGGCACGGCGGATTGAATGAACGGATGGAAGCCTGGGCCGCCAGCGGCGCCCGCCGCGGCATCGAATACCGTTACCCGCTGCTGGACCGCCGCCTGCTGGAGTTCGCCCTTCGCCTCCCGCCGGAGCAGTTCCGGCGCGGGCGCTGGAGCCGCTGGCTGATGCGCCATGCGTTGGGCCGAACCGGCCTTGCGCGGCACCCGCGGTCATGCCGGGAGCACGGCGAAGGCCCGCTCCGGAACGCCGTGCTGCCTTCGGAGGTGTGCTGGAACCGGCTCAAGGCGGATCCGGCCCGTTCCGAGCCGGCTGTCGCCGCCCTCGATGAGGCGTTTCTGGCCGTCCGGGCTGAATTGGAGACCGCGGCCGAGGCGCCGGGCCGCGCTGCCTGCTTCGACATGCCGCGGCTGCTGGAGCGGCTGGACGCCTGCCGATTCCGGAGGACGCCGTATCCCGAGGTCCTGTACAACGCCTTGTTGCTTCTGGACTTCCATGGCTGAAGCCGGCCTGCATCCACGTCGTGCGGACATCTGCCCGATGACGGGAGTTACCCCGTTCTCGTGGACGGTCGATGGCTTCACGATCGCCAGGGTCCACGAAATCGGGTCGACTCCATGCGGTCACAAGGACCTGTTCGGACCCCTCGGGCATGTGTCTCCGACTGCATTCGAGGCACACTGCTCCCACCCACTGCATGAGTCGGCGATGGCCGCCTGACTCGAGCCAATCACCCTCCGGGATTCCCGGGGCGGTCCGCGCTGTAGAAAAACAGCGCCGGACATGCATCCGGGGTCAGGCGGATGGAGACGAAACGGCCCTGGAACGGTCCCGAGGCCCGTTCCGATCGGCCGGCTCTCCGGGCGAGAGGTACGGCGCCCTCTCCTCCCGTACCCGCACGCCCGCCTGCCGCCGCCGGTGCACGATCCGGGTCACCGCCTCGATCTTCGCGGTGGGAGTCGGGCCGAGCCTGACCTTGTGCACCGCCTCGCATACGTCGTCCGGCGTGAGCCCTTCGAGCACCCCCGAGGCGTCCAGCCGGCGCGGCGCGCTCCCGGGACGGAGCGCGAGGAATTCCACACGCAGCTCCCGCGTGCCCTTGCGACCGTGCAACCGCCACATTTCACGTACCCCCATCTCGCCGTAGCGCCCGGCCTTCCCCTCGTCGGCGTGCGTGATCTCGACCTCCACCACCAGATCCGGCGCGATGTGCTCGAAATAGGCGTCGGCCTCCGCCTCCCCTTCGGCGAGGGCCGCCAGATACCCTCTGGCGCGCTCGCCCACGTAGAACTCGCAGTCCGGCTCCATCCCCGTGCCGGGCGGCTCGCCCCGACCGCGCAAACGGGCGCTGCGCAGCCCCCTTGCCGCGCCGGTGAGAACGCTGCCCGCGGCCTCCACGACGTGGTCCAGGATCCCGGACAAGTCGTCATGGAGGCGTGAGGGCGCCATCAGGGTGATGATCCCGCGCACCGGGTCGAGGCAGACCCGGGAGAAGTGGCGGTTCCAGTCGATGGCGGCGAGTTCGGCGATGGTGCCGGCGTCGGCGCGCAGGACGTGGATGGTGGAGCCGAGCGGCCCGGTGTGCATGGTGGTGGCGGGGGTGGTCATGGCGGGATGCGCTTCCGGTGAGGTGTCATGGCCGGGCAGCATACCTTGCGCCGGAGCCTGGAGGACGTCGGTACGGCGCGCGCCGCACTCCCGGAACGCGCGGGCGACGGCCGCGCCGGCCACGTAGTCCTCGCCGAGCACGCGCGCGGCATTCGGCCGCTCGGCGGTGACCGTCTCGACGTTATGGTGGATCTGCCCGCCGGGGCGGCCTGCCCGTCGAGTACGAGCATGGCCGAGCCCGCGCGCGGCGGATCGTCACCGCGGGTACGATGCGCCGCTACAATGACGCGCCATGGACGCGAAGCACCGGCCGATCTCCCCGCAAGCCGCCGCCCGATACATGCGGCGCTGGCCCATCGTGCGCCGGCGGCTCATCGAAGAGCAGCGCGCCACTTCGATGGACACCAGGCTGCACCGTCTGGCGGGGTTGATGGCGTCGGCCCGCGAGATGGGATGGTCCGCAGCGCACGATGCCGAGGACGATGCGGTTCGGAAGAGGTGGGCGGCGCTGAGGCGGGCAATGTCCGGTGCAGCATAGCTCCACCGACCGGGCGCAAAGCCCGCCGGCGCCGCTCCTCCATGCGCTCGCCGCGGTATCGGAATGGCTCGACGCCGGCCCCACCCCCGGTGCGATCGTCGGCGGAGTCGCCGCTTCGATCCTGGGACGGCCTCGGCTCACCGAGGACGTCGACGTCCTCGTGCTGCTCGAACGCGAGGGCTGGTCCCCGTTTCTTGCCGCCGGAGAGGCGTTCGGTTTCTTCCCGCGCGTCGATGACGCCCTCGGGTTCGCGGAGGAAAGCCGGGTGTTGCTGGTCTCGCACCGGCCAAGCGGGACACCGATCGACCTCGTGCTCGGCGCATTGGCGCTGGAAGAAGAAATCGTGCGTGGCGCCACGAAGATCGAAGTCGCCGGTGTCGCCGTGTCGCTGCCGACACCGGAATCGATCGTGGTCATGAAGGCGATCGCCCAGCGGGCGCGTGACGTTGCCGACGTCGAAGGCATCCTCGAAACCCACGATCATCTCGACATCGACTGGATCCGCGCCTGGTTGACCGAATTCGATCGAGCGCTTGGCCGCACCGACCTGCTTGCCGAGTTCGAGCGCACCGTGGCTCGCACCCGCGCCGAGTGATTCCTGCGCTTGCGTCTCATCTTCTGGTCCTCTGTGCCGGCTTCTCTGATCATGACAGAAGACACTTACGGAACCACGACCCCTGTCCAACTCATGGGGTCCAACTCTTCTCATCTTCTGGCCCTCTCTCCCACTGCTATGATCATGGCAGAAGACACTTACTGAGTCGCCATTCCTGTCCAACCGATGGGGTCCACCTCACCCGGTGGCGGCCCGGCCTTCGGTGGGCTCGGCCACGGGGCGGCGGAAGACGATGACGGAGGTCTTGACCCCGGCGTAGGGCCGGAAGACCCCGGCCGGCAGCGAGACCACGGCCAGCAGCTCGAACTCGCGGAGCAATTTCTCGCGCAGCTCCCGGTGCGCCCTCGTCGATCCGAACAGCGCGCCTTCCGGCACCACCACCGCGCAACGCCCGCCCGGCGCCAGCGAACGCAGCATCAGGGCGAGGAACAGCAGCTCGCTCTTCTTCGATCGGGTCGGCAGGTCCTGCCGGATCGACTCCCGGGGGATCTGGCCGGCAAAAGGCGGATTGGAGAGGATCACCCGGTAGCGCCGGTGAAGATCGTCCTGGCTGAGGCCGCTCATCTCGGAGAGGACGTTCGCGCGCTTCAGGCCCGCGCGGCGGATCCCGTGGAGCACGAGGTTCATCACCGCGATCCGCATCATCTGGCGCGATACGTCGATACCGTGGATCGAGGCTTCGAGCCGGCTCCAGTCGGGGATCTTCTCGCCCACGCCCTTCCGGTAGGTCTGGAGGTTCGGGATCGCCTTCCGGGCCTCTTCGAGGGTCTGGCCGCGCTTCTCCAACCAGTCCTCACCGTAGATCGGCACTTCCTCCGGGGTCTCGCTGTAACGGGCGAAGATATGGTCCACCGCGTCGATCAGGAAGCCCGCCGTGCCGCAGGCGGGATCGTAGAGGGTGTCACCGAGGTCCGGGTCCACCATCTCGACCATGAAGGCCCGGATCTGGCGTGGGGTGCGGAACTGTCCATTCAGCGCGGACTGGCCGAGGTGGGTCAGGAGGTATTCGAAGACGTCGCCCTTCACGTCGGGGCCGAGCCGGCGGAACTCGATCGAGTCGAGCTCGTCCACCACCTGCTTGAGGACGTTGGGATCGGTGATCTCCAGGACCGCGTCGCGGAAGTACTGGGCGACCTTGGGCTCGTCCTTCACCAGCGAGGCCATGTAGGCGAACACCTCGTCGCGGACGAAGTCGCGCAGCGCGGCACCGCTCTTGAAGCGCCATTTGGACCAGCGGTAGCGCTCGGCCTGCAAGGGGAAGAGGCCCTCCCCGCTGCCGCCGGCGCCGAGGCGGCCCTTGAGCTCGCGGGCCGCCTCTTCCTCGTCAAGGAGCTTCAGGTAGATGAGGTAGGAGATCTGCTCGATGTAGGTGACGGGGTTCGTGACCCCGCCCGCCCACAGGATGTCGGTGATCCGGTCGAGCTTGCGCCGCAGGTTCTGATCCATCGTTACCCTCGTCGGCTCGTATGGAACGACTCGTTCCCCACCCGGCGACTGCTTTGGCCGGGGACGCCTGCGGTTCCGCTACGCTGAATCGCCAAGCGACCGCGCCAGCGGTCGCCGGTCGCCGCTCGCCACGTTGAAGACGCCGGCGTTGAGCTCGTCGATGACGCCCTTCAGACCGTGCTCCCCGAACAGCTCGATCCCCTTGCCGGCAAAGTTCAGGATCGAGAGGGGCGGCTCGAAGAGGTCGTCGAGGCGAACGCGCCCGGTGGCGATGCCGCGGTTCTTGAGCAGGGACACATAGGTCGCCTGGTCGGCGGTGAGCGAGCGGGAGACGAGCCAGGCCCGGAACGTCTCCTCGATCTTCTCCTCGCGGCTCTTGATGCGCAGCCTGCCCAGCGCGACCCGGATGAAGTCGATCAGGGTGCCGCCCGGCTCGCGGTAGGCGCGGCGCAGGTTCTCCTCGTTGAAGTAATGCTCCGGCCGGTTGAGGCGCCGGGCAAGGGTGTCTTCCTCACCGGGAGAGAGCCGTTCGCCGTCCCGGACCTTGCGCAGCAGCGGATCTTCCGCCGCCCGCGATCGAACGGCTTCCTGCCACTCGCTCACGTACTGCGCCTTGTCGATCCGCTCGCCCTCGGGACCGACCTCGACGTAGGTGACCGCTTCGAGCCATTCGTCTTCCAATCCGAGCTCGACGAGATTGCCCGGTGGTTCCGGCGGGGCGGGTGGGCGGTCCGGCGCGCGTCCGCCGCCCGTGCCGGTGAAGACGTCCGTGTCGCTGTCGTTGAAGTACCGGTGGTTGCGGAAGAAATCGTAGATGACGAACTTGCGTTTGCCGATGTGGGGAGCGGTGCGCGTGCCACGCCCCCGCATCTGCTGGTAGAGGATGGGGCTGCGCACGCGCCGGCAGAGCACCAGATGCAGGACCTCGCGGCAGTCGAAGCCGGTATCGAGCATGCCCACGCTGACCGCGACCATCGGGTAGAGCTCGGTCTTGAATTTTCGGATGAGGGCGTCGGGATCGGCGACGTCGGAGGTGACGACTTCGGCGTAGCGGCCCTGGTGCTCGGGGTGCAGCTCGTTCAGGTATTGGGCGAGACGCGCGGCGTGATGCTTGGTGATGGCGAAGACGATCGCCTTGCCCGGACCGGGCTCCTGGCCGGGGGCGAGCTCCCGGTACTGCTCCCAGGCGAGACGGTCGAACTCCCGCATCATGAGACGGTTCGTCGCCTCGTTGGTCCACCGCCGCTCGAAGGCGGCCGGATCGTAGTGCTCGTCGTCGACGTCGGCGCCCTCGGCCGCTATCTCGGTGATGCCGGCCGCGAAACGGTACGGGACGAGGAATTCGTCGCGGAAGGCGTCCTGTATCGCGTAGCTGAATCAGGCTTTTCCGAGTCGCACCCTGATCCCTCGGCCCCTGTTTCACATGTTCCGCCGGTACTGCCCGCCGACCTCGAACAGGGCGTGCGTGATCTGCCCGAGCGAGCAGCAGCGCACCGCGTCCATCAGCACCGCAAAGACGTTCTCCTCCCGCATCACCGCATCGCGCAGGCGGTCGAGGGCGGCCGGGGCGGCGTCCGCGTGGCGGGCGTGGAACGCGGCCAGGCGTTCGAGCTGGCGCTCCTTCTCGTCTTCGGTGGAGCGGGCCAGGTCGATGGCCGTCTCCTCGGGTGGAGGAGCGGGGTTGAGGAACGTGTTCACCCCGACGATGGGAAGGGATCCGTCGTGCTTCTTCCGCTCGTAGAAGATCGACTCGTCCTGGATCTTCCCGCGCTGGTAGCCCGTCTCCATCGCCCCGAGCACCCCACCGCGCTCCGAGATCCGGTCGAACTCCGCGAGCACCGCCTCTTCGACCAGATCGGTGAGCTCCTCGATGACGAACGCCCCCTGGTTCGGGTTCTCGTTCTTCCCGAGCCCCCACTCCTTGTTGATGATCATCTGGATGGCCAGCGCGCGCCTCACCGACGCCTCCGTGGGCGTGGTGATCGCCTCGTCGTAGGCGTTGGTGTGCAGGCTGTTGCAGTGGTCGTAGCTCGCGATCAGCGCCTGCAACGTGGTGCGGACGTCGTTGAAGTCGATCTCCTGGGCGTGCAGGGAGCGCCCGGAGGTCTGGGCGTGGTACTTGAGCTTCCGGCTGCGCTCCCCGGCGCCGTACCTCTCGCGCATCGCCACCGCCCAGATCCGGCGCGCAACCCGTCCCATGACCGAGTACTCGGGGTCCATCCCGAAGGAGAAGAAGAAGGAGAGGTTCGGCGCGAAGTCGTCGACGTCCATGCCGCGCGCGAGGTATGCCTCGACGTAGGTGAAGCCGTTGGCGAGGGTGAACGCGAGCTGCGAGATGGGGTTCGCGCCCGCCTCGGCGATGTGGTAGCCGGAGATCGACACCGAGTAGAAGTTGCGCACGCGGTGGCGGATGAACCACTCCTGGACGTCGCCCATCACCTTGAGCGAGAACTCGGTGGAGAAGATGCAGGTGTTCTGGCCCTGGTCCTCCTTGAGGATGTCCGCCTGCACGGTGCCGCGGACGTTCGCGAGCGCCCACGACCCGATCTTCTCCGCCTCGTCCGCACCGGGCTCGCGCCCGTGCTCGTCCCGGAACCGGTCGAGCCGCTGGTCGATGGCCGTGTTCAGGAACATCGCGAGGATCGCCGGGGCGGGGCCGTTGATGGTCATGGACACCGAGGTCGCGGGATCGCAGAGGTCGAAGCCGTCGTAGAGGGCCTTCATGTCGTCGAGGGTGGCGATGGACACCCCCGAGTTGCCTACCTTGCCGTAGACGTCGGGGCGCCGCGCGGGGTCGAAGCCGTACAGGGTGACCGAGTCGAACGCGGTCGAGAGGCGCTTCGCGGCGGCGTGGGCGGAGAGCATCCTGAACCGGCGGTTGGTCCGGAACGCATCCCCCTCGCCGGCGAACATGCGCGAGGGGTCCTCGCCCTCGCGCTTGAAGGGGAACACGCCGGCGGTGTAGGGGAAGTGGCCGGGCAGGTTCTCCTTCATCAGGAATTCGAGGATCCGCCCCTCGTCCTCGAAGCGGGGCAGCGCGACCTTGGGGATGGAGGTGCCGGAGAGCGAGGTATGCCGCAGCGCGGTGCGGATCTCGCGCTCGCGGACGCGCACGACGTATTCATCCCCGGAGTAGGCCGCCTTCATCTCCGGCCAATGCTCGATCAGCGCGCGGGCGCGCGGGTCGAGGGCTTCGTCGCGGGCGCGTTCGAGGCGTCCCAGTCGTGCGAGGGCCGCCGTGCCGGGACCGGGCTTGCCCACCTCTCCTGCCCCGCCTGCTTCTCCCGCCCTGCCCGCTTCTCCCGTCCTTTCCGCTTCTCCCGCCCTACCTGTCTCTCCCGCCCTGTCCGTCTCTCCCGCCCTGTCCGCCTCTCCAACCCCTTCCGCCTCTCCGGCCTCCTCCAGAAGGCGCCGCGCCTCGCGCAGGTGCTGGCGCTCGCGGGCGATTCCCGTCTGCCGTTCGACGTCGGCGTGGTATCCGCGCACCGTCTCCGCGATCTCGGAGAGGTAGCGGGCGCGTCCGGTGGGGACGATGGCGCGGGTGCGGCTCCCCGCGCGCAGCATGGATGCCCTTGCGGCGCGCGAAGCGCTGCGCCCGGCCGGCGCCGGGAGCGCTCCGTCGTTCCAGCGCACCAAGCCGCGTTCCTTCAGGACGGCGACCAGACGGTGGTAGAGCGCGGTCACCCCGTCGTCGTTGAAGCGCGAGGCGATGGTGCCGCAGACCGGCATGTCTTCGACCGGAATCGAGAACGCCTCGCGGTTGCGCTGCACCTGCTTGCCCACGTCGCGGAGCGCGTCCTCGGCCCCCTTGCGGTCGAACTTGTTGATGGCGACGAGCGCCGCGAAGTCCAGCATGTCGATCTTCTCGAGCTGGCTCGCGGCCCCGAACTCCGGGGTCATCACGTACACCGGCACGTCCACGAAGGGAACGATCCCCGCGTCGCCCTGGCCGATGCCGCTGGTCTCCACGATCACGAGGTCGAAGCCCGCGATGCGGGTCGCGGCGACGACGTCGGCGAAGGCGGCGGGGATCTCGCGGCCCGACGCCCGGGTGGCGAGGGAGCGCATGTAGACGTTCGGGTGGCCGATCGCGTTCATGCGGATGCGGTCGCCGAGCAGCGCCCCGCCGGTCTTGCGCCGCGAGGGGTCGATCGCGAGCACCGCGATGCGCAGCGAATCGCGCCGGTCGAGGCGCAGGCGGCGCACCAGCTCGTCGGTGAGCGAGGACTTGCCCGAACCGCCGGTGCCGGTGATGCCGACGACCGGGGGCAGGGCCGGGGTCGCGGCGCGCTCGCGGAGCTTGTCGAGATCGGGGACCTTGTCGAGATCGGGGTGTGCGGCGAGCTCGGGGCTCGCGAGATGCTTGCGGAGCTCGTCGCGCCCGGGGATCGCGGGATCGCGGATCGCGACTCGTTCGCGGATGGCGGCCAGCATGGCGGGCTCGATGGAGCCGTCCTCGATGGCGGTGATGATCCGCGCCAGCGCACGGCGATCGCCGGCGGCGAGCCTGTCGGCGCTGTCCGCGGGAACGTCGCGGCGCCCGCCGGCCTCGCAGCGCGCGATCATGTCGTCGATCATGCCGCGCAGGCCCATGGCCCGGCCGTCCTCCGGCGAGTAGATCCGGGTGACGCCGTGCGCGTGCAGCTCCCGCACCTCCTCGGGGATGATCACCCCGCCGCCGCCGCCGAACACGCGGATCGAAGAGCCGCCGCGCTCGCGGAGCATGTCCACCATGTACCTGAAGTACTCGACGTGGCCGCCCTGGTAGGAGCTCACCGCGATCGCATGGGCGTCCTCGTCGAGCGCCGCGACGACGACCTCCTCCACCGACCGGTTGTGCCCGAGGTGCACCACCTCGGCCCCCGCCGACTGGAGGATCCGGCGCATGATGTTGATCGAGGCGTCGTGCCCGTCGAACAGGCTCGCCGCGGTGACGAAGCGGACCCTGGCGGCGGCGCCGGCCTCGGGGGGATGCGCACCGGGGTGCGCGGTGCGGGGGTGAACGGCAAGGGCGGGCTCGGCCATGGCTTGCTCCAGTCCTGACCTTCGCGAGCGCGTGTGGCGGCATCCTGTGCGGGCGAGGCCCGGACGCCTCGCCGGCCGTGGTCCGCTACGCGGCGGCGCGCTCGCATCGTGAACCGTTGAAGGTTGCACGCTAGTAGACGCATGCGCAAACGTCTACGGAGTCCCCGGTTGACTGGTACGCTACGATGAAGGGCCGCCGGAGCTTCATTCGTGCCTGGCTCGCGCCTCGCATCCCCTACGCCACGGGATGCGGCGGAACGTTCCGGGTGGACGGATCGAGATACGGTGTCATCGAAAACCCTTCCCGGCCAGGAGCGGACTCATGCGGGCATCGACACGGGCATCGACGAAGACAGGCAAGGCTCGTTCCACCACCGCCAGGGCCGGCGAGGAGCCCACGGCGCCGGCGCCAGCGGCACCGGAAACCGCCGGGCCGGCGGACGCTCCGGGCCCGGAAGACGGGACGCCGCCCGCGGGTCCGTCCACCGATCCGGTCTCGATGAAGGATGGCGGCGCCGCCGCGAACGACGCCACCGCGAATGACGACGACGCCCGCCCCGATGCTTCGACCCCCCCGCGCAAGCCCCGCCCCCGTGCCGACGCCGCCCCACGGCGAGCCCCCCCCGCGACGGCCCCTTCCCCGCCCGAGGTCGACCTCGACGACCCCGCCCTGTACCTGAACCGCGAGCTCACCTGGCTCGAATTCAACCGCCGCGTCCTGAACGAGGCCGAAGACGAACGGACGCCGCTCCTCGAGCGCGTGAAGTTCCTCGCCATCGTGAGCTCGAACCTCGACGAGTTCTTCATGAAGCGCATCGGCGGCCTCAAGCAGCAGGTCGGGGCGGGCGTGCAATCGCTCACCGTCGACGGCCGCACCCCGCAGCGGCAGATCGACGAAGCCCAGGCGGTGGTCGCGGAGATCGAGGCGCGCAAGGAGCGCATCCTCCCCGAGGTGCTGGGCCGCCTCGCGGAGCACGGGATCGAAGTCCTCGACCACTCGGCGCTGAAGGAGGAGGAGCGCGATGCGCTCCGGGCGTACTACGTCGAGAACATCATGCCCCTGGTGACGCCGCAGGCCATCGACCCGGCCCACCCCTTCCCCTTCATCTCGAACCTCTCGCTCAACCTGCTGGTGACGTTGAACTACAGGAAGGAGGAATCGACCACCGCCCGCGTCAAGGTGCCGATCGGCGCCGGGATCCCGCGCTTCCTGCGCATCGGCGGGCTCGACCGGTTCGTCCCCCTGGAGCAGGTGATTTCAAGCAACCTCGATCTCCTGTTCCCGCGCATGAACGTCGAGTCCTGCGAACCCTTCTACGTCACGCGCAACGCGAACCTCGCCCGCGAGGCGGACGTCGCCGACGACCTCCTCGCCATGATCGAGTCCGAGGTGCGCGAGCGCCGCTTTGCACCCATCGTCCGGGTGAAGATCCGGCGAGGCATGGACCCGTACCGGCGTGGCTGGCTCGCGGCCGAGCTCGGCCTGGATCCGGAGAAGGACGTCTTCGAGTCGGAATCCATGCTCGCCATGCGGCACCTGTTCGAGATCGCGACCCTCGAATTCCCGGCGCTGCGCGATCCGCCCAGCCACCCTGCCGACCACGCCACCCTCGTCGATGCGCGCAGCATCTTCTACGCGATCCGGGACGCCGGCTCGGTCCTCCTCCAGCATCCGTACGAGTCGTTCTCGAACTCGGTGGAGCGTTTCGTGGCCGAGGCGAGCGCCGACCCGAAGGTGCGTGCGATCAAGATGACCCTGTACCGGACCTCGGGCGAGACGAAGATCCTCGATTATCTGCTCGACGCCGCCCGCAACGGCAAGCAGGTCGCGGTCGTGGTCGAGCTCCAGGCGCGTTTCGACGAGGCGGCGAACATCCGGTGGGCGAGCCGCCTGGAGGAGGCGGGGATCCACGTCACCTACGGGGTGATGGGGCTCAAGACCCACTGCAAGGTGATCCTCGTCGTTCGCCAGGACTTCTACGGACTGCGCCTCTACGCCCACGTGGGCACCGGCAACTACCACGCGGGAACCGCGCGGCTCTACGACGACCTCGGGCTGCTGACCTGCGACGAGGCGATCGGCCGCGACCTCGTCGAGCTGTTCAACTACCTCACCACCGGGTACACGCCCAAGCGCCGCTACGCGAAGATCCTGTCCGCGCCGAAGCTGCTCAAGCGCTCCCTGCTGGCCAGGATCGGCCGCGAGGTGGAGCACCAGGCGAACGATGGCGGGGGGCACATCCAGTTCAAGGCGAACGCGCTCGAAGACGCCGACATCGTCAAGGCGCTCTACGAGGCTTCACGGGCCGGCGTGCGCGTCGACCTCATCGTGCGGGACACGTGCCGGCTGCGGCCCGGGCTTCCGGGGGTCTCGGAGAACGTCCGGGTGATCAGCGTGGTCGGCCGGTTCCTCGAGCACAGCCGGATCTACTACTTCCGCAACGGCGGCGAGGAGGAGTACTACATCGGCTCCGCCGACCTCATGAAGCGCAACCTGGAGCAGCGGGTCGAGATCGTCGTTCCCGTCGAGGCGCCGGCGCTGCGGTCGGAGCTTCGCACCGTGCTCGACCTCCATCTGGCGGACGAGCGCAACGCCTGGGACATGCGGCCCGACGGGAGCTACGTGCAGCGCCGTCCCGAGGATCCGGACGCGCCGGGATGCCAGCAACGGCTCATCGCGCTGGCGGAGAACCGCGTCCGATCCGCGATGCGGCTCCGGCGCCGCAAGCCCCAGGTCATCGTGCGCCGGCACCGGCAGTCGAGCGACCACCCGGCCTGATCGGGCTCCGGGCCTCCCGGAGGCAGTTCTGCCCGGGTCGGGCCGCCTGGGTCGACTCGTGCGGTGGGTTGGGCGGGCACCGGAACCCGCGAGGTTCTCCTCGGCGACCTCGGCAGCCTGATCGAGCCTTCGCAGCGAGCGTCGTCAGGGTGACGACGCCGACGACGTTGCTGATGTTTCCGCGGTAGAGGGGGAGCCGGTTGTAGCCGTGCCGGCGCACGAACTCGACCGTTTTCGCGGTCCTGGTCCTCTCGTCGATACCCGTGATCTCGGCCACCGGAATCATCGCCTCTCCCACCGTCGTCTCCGCGAAGCGGATGACCCGGCGGATCCGGCTGCGGTCGAAGGCGCTCACCGCCGAGGTGCGCTCGGCCATGTCGGCGACGGAGCGGATCAGCTCCCGGGTCATGAACGGCGTATGGCCCGCCGGCCGTACCCCCACCACGCGGGCGGCGAGCCGGGCGGCGCGCGAGAACCGGATCCATATCTTCGATACAGTATCGCCCTCACGCCTTCCACCACCCCATCGAACGAGGACCGGCAACGATGTCCGACCCCATCGAGTTCTACTTCGACTTCTCCTCCCCGTACGGTTATCTCGCGAGCGAACGCATCGACGCGATCGCGGCCCGGCATGGCCGCGACGTCGCGTGGCGCCCCTATCTCATGGGCGTGGCGATGAAGGCCACGGGCTCCTCCCCGCTCGTGAACCGGCCGCTCCTGGGTGCGTACTCCAGGCATGACATGCAGCGCAGCGCGCGGCGTCTCCAAGTGCCGTTCAGGTTTCCCGAGCCCTTCCCGATCGCGACCGTCGCGGCCTGCCGCGCCGTGTACTGGATGGAGCGGACCGACGCGAGCGCGGCCAAGCCCCTCGCGCAAGCGCTGTATCGCGCCTACTTCGCCGACGGCCGGAACATTTCCGAGCCCGACGTGGTCGCGGAGGTGGCGTCCGCCTCCGGGGCCGACCGCACCGCGCTCCTCGCCGGCATCCAGGAGCCCGCGATCAAGGATCGGCTGAAGGAAGTGACGAACGGCGCGGTCGAGCGCGGGGTCTTCGGCTCACCGTTCTTCATGGTCGACGGAGAGCCGTTCTGGGGCCACGACCGGATGGATGAGGTCGATCGCTGGCTCGAATCCGGCGGCTGGTAGCCCTGATCCGGCAGGGGCGGAACCAGGGGCTTCGAAGCCCCCGCGAACCCGGGAATCGAGGGAAGCACGCGAGGCGCCGCCGACCGCAAACCGGAGTAAACGACCACCAACCGGGGCCGGTGCAGAGGTTGGCCAGGGTGGGTCCTCCGCACAAGACGAGGTAGATCTCGAGATGCGTGCGGAAGCGGTCGAGGAGAAACGTGTGGGCGCGTGCGAGTAAAGCGGTCCACCGGCCGTCGCCGCGGGCCGGGAAGATCACGGCCGGAACTGCCGGTACTTCATCGATCCGTCGCCCGCCGGACTCGGGGCCGGCCCGTCACCCGTCCGGCCAGTACAGCCGGGCCGGGTTGTCCACCAGCACCTGCCGGCGTAGCGCGGGGGTGTCGCAGACGG
The DNA here is from genome assembly GCA_965204915.1 of Gammaproteobacteria bacterium. Taxonomy (GTDB): domain Bacteria; phylum Pseudomonadota; class Gammaproteobacteria; order HK1; family HK1; genus HK1. Next base: position 5,117,593 of record OZ242023.1, read on the forward strand.
CCATGATCCAGTCCACCAGCGCGCCGTCGTCCGGCATGTGGGACTTCATGTTCGGATGCGGCCAGTCGGTGCCCCAGAGCGTCCGTTCCGGTGCGATGCGCAGGAGCTCGCGGGCGACCGGCGCCACGTCGGTGTAGGGCGGTCCGGCCCGCGACAGCCGTTCCGGGCCGCTGATTTTGACCCAGAATTTCCCGTCCCCGGCCAGCAGGTCGCGCAGCAACCGGAAGGGCCTCGACTCGACGCCCTGCTCCACCGGCGCGCGGCCCATGTGGTCGATGACCACCGGGACCTCGATGCCCCGCAGGAAGGGCGCCAGATCCTCCAGATCCTCGGCGTCGAAATAGACGACCACGTGCCAGCCGAAAGGCTCGATCTTGCCGAGAATCGTGCGGTAGACACCCAGGGGCTTGCCGCCCCCGAGCCGCTTGACGAAGTTGAAGCGCACCCCGCGCACGCCGGCTTCGTGCATCTCCGCGAGCTCGGGCTCGCTCACGTCTTCCGCGACCACCGCCACGCCGCGATAGTCCTCGCCCCCGCTACGTAGCGCATCCACCATCGCCGCGTTGTCCGTGCCGTGGCAGCTCGCCTGCACGACGACCGCCCGCGAGAAGCCCAGGTGCCGGTGGCGCCGGAACAGCGTCTCCTTGGGGGCGTCCACCGGCACGTAGGTACCGGTGGGCGAGAACGGAAACCGGGCCGCCGGCCCGAAGACGTGGCAGTGCGCGTCGCAGGCGTTCGGGGGCGGCGCCTCGGCCGGCTTCCGGGGATCCGGATGGAAGGCCAGATAGCCGGGGGTGATCGCGGCCATGCGGTCCTCCTGCTGCGCCGTCACGTCGGCCCCCCGCGTCCGGGCTTCGTTCCCGGCCGCCGAGGACCCGCGTCCTGCCGGCTCCGAATCCTGTCAGCCCCGTGCCTGTCAACCCTGTGCCTGTCAGCCCCGCGCCTGTCAGCCCCGTGCCTGTCAGCCCCGCGCCTGTCAGCCCCGTGCCTGTCAGCCCCGTGCCTGTCAGCCATGGCCCCGGCCCGTCCGATCGGCACGCGGCTCGCCGCGATAGAACCGGGTCAGATCCTTCGGGATCTCGGTCTCGTCGTAGACCCCGAGCGTGACCCCCTGCCGGGGGGAACGACCACGCATTGCGACGATGTCCGCGTCGCTGCGGGTCGTTCGTTGCGAGAGCCTCAGGGCCCATCGGTAGAGCCGTTCATACATGATCGCGACGACGGCCCGGTGATCGGGATCGTCCCAGAGATCGACGAACTCCTGCGGGTCCGTCTCCAGATCGAAGAGCTGTGGCCGCATGCCCTCGGCATGCATGAGCTTCCAGCGTTTGTCGGCGATCATGAAGAGCCGCGCGGTGGAAGGGCTCCCGGCGAGCTTCGACACGGCAGGGTTGATCGAGTAGTCGTACTCGCTCACGACGAACTCCCGCCATTCCGGAGATTCGCCCCGCACCCACGGCATCAGTGATCGGCCTTCGAGGATATGGGGCCGCGGCTCCCCGCCGGCGACCTCCAGGAACGTGGGCGCGAGGTCGATGGCCTCGACCAGCGCGTCGCAGGTCGTGCCGCGCGTTGCATCGGCCTCCGGCCCCGGATCGCGGATGATGAGGGGAATCTTCACCGACGGCTCGTGGAAGAGGTCCTTCTCCCCCATCCAGTGGTCGCCGAGGTAGTCGCCATGGTCGGAGGTCAGCGCGACCATGGTGTCGTCCCAGCGTCCGGTCTCCTCGAGCCAGGCGAAGAGGCGGCCCATCTGGTCGTCGCATTGCGTGACGAGGCCCATATAGGCCGGGACCACCGCTTCGAGCACCTCGTCCCGGCTGAACGCCCTGCCGATGCGGCCCTCCATGAACGCCTTGAAGACGGGGTGCGCTTCTTCGATCTCGCGGTGGTGCCGGACGACCGGGAGCATGTGCTCGGGCCCGTACATGTCGTTGTAGGGGGCGGGTGCGATGTAGGGCCAGTGCGGCTTGAGATAGCTCAAGTGCAGGCACCAGGGCATGTCGCCCGCCTGCTCCATGAACTCGATGGCGCGGGTCGTCATGTACGGCGTCTCGGAATCCTGGTTTCCGACCGCCGCCGCCTTGCGTGCGTTCTTCAGGAACCAGCCCGACGCCATCTCGTCGCCGTCGCGGGCGGCATTGGCGAAGTCGTGCCAGGGATTCGCACTGCGGTAACCCTTCCCGCGGAGATACTCGTTGTACTTCTCCGCCCCGTGCTCGTCATAGAACCCGTCCGGACCTTCGGGGCGCATCCCGTCGTCGCGCTCCCAGACGTCGAATCCGCATTGCTCGACCCTGGCTCCGATGACGCTTTCGCGGCCGATGCCGAGGCGGGCCATGCCCTCGTAATCGGCCTTCATGTGCGTCTTGCCGGCGAGCCAGCAGTCCATCCCCGCATCGCGGAGATGATCGCCCATGGTGTGCTCGCCGACCTTCAGCGGCACCCGGTTCCAGGTGGCGCCGTGCGAGTGGACGTACCGCCCGGTGTAGAAGCTCATCCGCGAGGCGCCACAGACCGGGCTCTGTGCGTATGCGCGGGTGAACCGGACGCCCTTCGCCGCGAGCGCGTCGATGTGCGGCGTGCGCAGATGGGGATGGCCGGCGCAACCGAGGTAGTCCCACCGAAGCTGGTCGAACATGATGAAGAGGATGTTCTTCGCGGCCATCAGGCGTCGAGTACCCGCTTCTTCGTCCGGTTCTTCCCGGACACGGATCTTGTCCCGGCCATCGTCCTTCGCCGATGGGGCGGTGAATTCCCACACCGGTGGTGTGGCCGCGGCCAAGCGTTCTGCTGCTTCGCCGCCGCGTCAGCTACCGAAGGGCAGGCAGCGCTCCAGGCGGTCGAGCGTCCACATCGCGCCCCGGCACTGCGCGACGCTGGCGTTGGGCTCCCGGTCCTCCCGGATGGCGGCGATGAACTCGCGGTCGGCCAGCTCCACCCCGTCCATGGACACGTCCACGCCGGAGACGTCGATGGGCTGCTGCCGGCCGTCCACCAGATCGTCGTAGCGCGCGATGTAGGTGCCGTTGTCGCAGATGTAGCGGAAGAACGTGCCCAGCGGGCCGTCGTTGTTGAACGAGAGGGAGAGCGTGCATATCGCCCCCGAGGGCGCCGTCAGCCCGATGCCCATGTCCATGGCGATGCCCAGCTCCGGATGCGGCGGACCTTGCAGGATCCGGACGTCCCGAGCGAGGTCGCCGGTCTGGTACTGGAACAGGTCCACGGTGTGGCAGGCGTGGTGCCACAGCAGGTGGTCGGTCCAGCTCCGGGGCTGGCCCAGCGCGTTGACGTTGGTGCGGCGGAAGAAGAAGGTCTCGGCCACCAGGTGCTGGAGTTGCAGCTCCCCGGCCCGGATCCGCCGGTGCATCCACTGGTGGCTCGGGTTGAAGCGCCGCACGTGGTTCACCATCGCGATCAGGCCGGTTCTCCTCTGTGTCTCGATCACCCGCTCGGCGCTCGTGAACGAATCCGCCATCGGGATCTCGATGAGCACGTGCTTGTCGGCGAGCATCACCTGTTCGGCCTGCCAGGCGTGCAGCGGGGTCGGCGATGCGAGGATGGCCGCCTCCACCCCCGGCTGCCCGAGGCCCTCGTCGAGATCCGTCGTCCAGCGGGGGATCCCGTACTTGCCGGCCACCGCCTGGGTGTGCTCGGCCACGCCGCCCACGATGGATGCGACCTCCACCCCTTCGATGCGCGCCAGCGCGTCGAGATGCTTGTGGGCGAACGCCCCTTCCCCAACCATGCAGATCTTCATGAGTTCCGACCCCCTCTGTCGCCTCCGGCCTGCACGCGCTTCCGTTTTCCGGGCAGGCGGATGTTCATGAACCCCGGCGCCCCCCGTCTTCGAGCACCATCAGGCCGTAGGCGGTGTTCGAGGCCGGTACGTGGTAGAAACGGTAGACCTCGTGGACCTCTTCGGCCAGCGCCCCGCGCATGGCCAGCCACATCACCAGTTCGATGCCCTCCGAGCCGGCCTCGCGCATGTACTCGACGTGGGGAATGCCGGCGAGCTCGCGGGGCGCGCTCACCAGCCGGTCCATGAACGCCCGGTCGAACGCGCTGTTGACGAGCCCGGCGCGCTCGCCCTGAAGCTGGTGCGACATGCCGCCGGTGCCGAGCACCGCCACCTTCAGATCCTCCGGGTACGACCCCACGGCGCGGCGGATTGCCCGCCCGAGGTGGAAGCAGCGGTTGCCGGTGGGCGGCGGGTACTGGATGACGTTCACGCAGAGCGGCACCACCCGGCACGGCCACTTCTCGGGCTGGCCGAACGCCACCGACAGCGGCACCGTCAGCCCGTGATCGACCGGCATCTCGTTGACCAGGGTGAGGTCGAACTCGTCCAGGATCAGGGATTCCGCGAGATGCCAGGCCAGATCGTCGTGGCCCTCGACCACCGGCACCGGGCGGGGGCCGTAGCCCTCGTCGGCGGGCGGGAACTGCGGGGCCGTCCCCAGCGCGAAGGTGGGGATGGACTTGAACGAGAAGGCGGAGGCGTGGTCGTTGTAGACGACGATGCACACGTCCGGCGCCGCTTCCGCGAACCAGCGCCGGGCCGGCTCCACGCCGTCGAAGAGCGGCTTCCAGTAGGGCTCCCGCGTCTTGCCGTGGTCCACCGCGGCCCCGATGGCGGGGACGTGGGAGGTGGCGACGCCCGCGATGATGCCGGCCATTACCGTTCCCCCTTGCTGCGGTTGCCCTCGATGGGCCGCCCGCCGTCGAGCAGCATCCGCTTGAACTCCGCCTCGCTCATGCCGGTGCCCGACATTGCCGCCCCGATCCCCTGCATGGTCATGCCGTCGAAGGCGGCCAGCTTGAAGGTGTAGTAGATGTTGCCGCCGAGGCGGAGCAGGCCCAGCCAGTCGCGTTCCAGCACCGCCCGGCGTTGCGCCGGGGTCATCGGGTAGCGCTCCAGGTAAGCCGCCTCGTCCGCCCTGAAGGCGTCCCGGTTGCCGGCCTCGTTCAGGGACAGGCAGAACATGTTCAGGTGGTAGCCGTTGCGCAGATGGACGCTGTCCTGCACGTAGGTGCCGGGGATGTCGTCGTAGTCGCGTGGCGCCCGCATCGTTCGTATCGCTCGTCCACCGGTCGTCGGCCGCCCCGGTCTGCCGGAGAGGCGATTCATTGTTGCAGAGAATGCATCGTATACAAGACCGGCAGGATTTCATGGACGATTTCGGAGAGATGGTGCGGCAGCGGATCGCCGGCATCGGCATCGGCTGGCCGGGGGCGTTGCGCTGCTACCGCGCGCGAGGTCTCGAAGTTTCCGCGATCGGCATGTAGCCGTTCGGCGTCCGCGCCTCGGCACTCGGGACGGATCCCCGGACCGCCTCGATCCATCCTCGACGACACAATGCTCTACATTGACAAAATCAATGTATGGGAGGAAATCGATCGGGCACCTTAAATACTCTTGATACAGACGACCGGGACCGGCCCCGGCAGTCGATCCCGGCGAGCCATGCAGGGGGAGTGGCGATGAAGATCTGTGTCGTAGGGGCAGGGGCCATCGGCGGGTTGCTCGGCGCAAGGCTCGCCGCGTCCGGGGAGGACGTCACCCTCATCGCGAGGGGCGCGCATCTCGAGGCGATCCGCGCCCGCGGGCTCGAGGTGGCGATGAAGGACGGCGCCGTCGTGCACGCGACGGACGTCGCCGCCACCGGCGACATGAGGGAATGCGGTCCCCAGGACTTGGTGATCCTCGGGCTCAAGGCGCACCAGATCCCCCCCATCGCCCGCGATCTTCCCGCGCTGTTCGGACCGGACACCGTCGTGCTGACGACCCAGAACGGGATCCCGTGGTGGTACTTCCAGCGCCACGGCGGGCCGCTCGACGGGACCGGTCTCGACGCCCTCGATCCGGGCGGGGTGATCACGGACGCGATCGCGCCGGAGCGCATCATCGGCTGCATCGCGTATCCCGCGGCCGTGATCGCGGGGCCTGGCCGGATCCGCCACGTCGAGGGCACCCGGTTCCCGGTCGGCGAGCTGGACGGCTCGGTGACGGATCGGGTGAACGCACTCTCCGGGACGTTGCAGCGGGCCGGGTTCAAGTCTCCGGTGCTCGACGACATCCGCTCCGAGATCTGGCTCAAGGCATGGGGCAACCTCTCGTTCAATCCGATCTCCGCGCTCACCCACGCGACCCTGGCCGACATCTGTGGATTCCCGCCGTCGCGGGACCTCGCGGCGCGGATGATGACCGAGGCGCAGGACGTGGCGGGCAAGCTCGGCATCTCCTTCCGGGTGTCGCTCGAGAGGCGGATCGCGGGAGCGGAGCGGGTCGGCAGGCACAAGACGTCGATGCTGCAGGACGTGGAGTCCGGCAAGGCGCTGGAGACGGAGGCGCTCATCGGCGCGGTGGCGGAGCTCGGCCGGCTGACCGGAACGCCGACGCCGAACATCGACGCGGTGTGCGCTCTGACCCGCCTGCTCGGGCACGTCATCGAGGAGGAGCAGGTACGGATCGGGGCCGAGCCGCTCGCACCGGTGCTTCGAGCCGTGCCCGCATCGGCGATGGCCGCGAACGGCGGGGACTGATCCGCGGGTGGCGCTGCCGTTCCCGGACCGCCCGCCGGGGTCGACGTGCGTCGGAGGCCACGGCCTCGTTTACGAGGGCCGGATGACCCCGTAGATTGGCCCGATGGCGGACCCGGATGCACTCGATCCTCGCGGCGCCGCGCTCGCGGCGTGGCTGCGCGACACGCTGGCGACCTCCGCCGTCCGGATCGAGCCGGCATCGGAGGATGCGAGCTTCCGCCGTTACTTCCGGGTGCACGCAGGCTCCGGGACATGGGTGGCGATGGATGCGCCCCCGCCGATGGAGGACTGCCGGCCCTTCGTCTCGGTGCTCGGTTTGCTGCGCGGCGCCGGTGTGCGCGCGCCAGCGCTGCACGCGGCGGACCTGGAGCGTGGCTTCCTGCTGCTCGACGACCTCGGATCGCGTTGCTACCTCGACGTGATCGACGAGGCGAACGCCGACACCCTCTACGCGGACGCGTTCACCGCTCTGCTCCACATGCAGTGCCGTATCGGCTCCGGGCAGGTGCCGCCGTACGAGGAGCGGAAGCTCGGCGAGGAGATGGATCTCTTCCGGGAGTGGTTTCTCGTGCGCCACCTCGGAGTCGAGCTCGACGGCACGTTCTCGCACGCTCTCGACGAGACGTTCGAGGCCCTGGTGCGGGTCTGCATGGAGCAGCCGCGCGTCTTCGTCCACCGCGACTACCACTCGCGCAACCTCATGCACCTCGACGATCGCAATCCCGGCGTGATCGATTTCCAGGACGCGGTGGGCGGCCCGATTACCTACGATCTCGTCAGCCTGCTGCGGGACGTCTACGTCCGCTGGCCGGAGGATCGAGTCGCCGGCTGGATCGACGCCTTTCACGACCGTGCCGCCGCACGCGGTCTCACCGACGCCGGACGCGAGTGGTTCCGCCGCTGGTTCGACCTCACCGGAGTCCAGCGCCACCTGAAGATCGCCGGGATCTTCGCAAGGCTGTGGCATCGCGACGGAAAGCCCCGCTATCTCGACGACCTGCCGCTCACGCTGGCGTATCTGGCCGAGGCCACGCCGCGCCATCCGGAGACCGAAGCAGTCGCCCGGGTGCTCGACGAGCTCGACGTCGTGAACCGCACGCGGGCGGTCCGTCGTGAGATCGCCACTGCGGCCCACCGCCGGTGATGTGGATGCGGATGACGTGGCGAGGTGGATGAATGCAGCGGCCGGCCGGCACGTTCCGGTCTTCGGCCGGCACCGCGGGATCGGCGGCAAGCCATCGATCCGGGGTGGAGGATCGACGGAAGCAGGCCAGGTGCAGCGCCGATGAAGGCGATGATCCTTGCCGCGGGCCGGGGTGAGCGCATGGGCGCCCTGACCGACCGCGTGCCGAAGCCCCTGCTGGAGGCCGGCGGCCGGACGCTCATCGAGCATCAGGTTCTGCAGCTCGCCGGCGCCGGTTTCCGTGACCTCGTCGTCAACCTCGCGTGGCTGGGCGACCTGATTGCCGCGCGGTTGGGCGACGGTTCGAGATACGGCGTGCGCATCCGGTACTCGCGGGAGCCGGAAGGCGCCCTCGATACCGGCGGTGGCATCCGCAACGCACTGCCGCTGCTCGGAGGCGGCCGGTTCATCGCCGTCAACGCCGACGTCCGGAGCGATCATCCCTTCGAGACCCTGCGCGACGCGAGCGCCGGCGATGCGCACGTCGTGCTCGTCGACAACCCCGCCCACCATCGGAGCGGAGACTTCGGGCTCGCGCCGGACGGGAAGGTCGTCGAGTCGAAGCGGGACCGGCTCACGTTCAGCGGCATCGGCTGCTACCACCCCCGACTGTTCGGCGCCCGCCGGAGCGGACGGTTTCCGCTCGTCTCGGTGCTCCGCGATGCGATGGAGGCCGGGACCCTCTACGGCGAGCACCATCGGGGAGAATGGATCGACGTGGGCACGCCGGACCGGCTCGCGGCCCTCGATCGCAGGCTCCGCTCCCGGCGCCCGGGCTGAGACGCCGGATCGCGTCCCAGCCCGCCGCCGCTCCATCATTCGACAGCGCCGGATTCGGAGGCGCCGGCGATTAGCCGATCGCGGTTCCTCTCGACGGTCTTCGCGCCGATCCCCCGTACCTGCGCAAGCTGATCGACGGAGGAGAACGCGCCGTGCCGCTCTCGATAGAGCACGATTGCCTGGGCGCGCTTGATGCCGACGCCGTGAATGGCTTCCGCCAGCACTTCCGCGCTCGCAGTGTTGATGTCGACCTTGCCGGACGGATCGGCCCCGAGCACGAGGCTCGACAGCGCGAACATGACGGCCGTCACCAGATGCTTCCACGTAGACATGGCGATGTCCCTCGTTGCTGATGAAAAAGCCCCACCGTGAGTGCCCGGATCGGGCTTGAGGGACAAGGCTAGCCGGAGCCTTTCGGCTCCCGCGACGGGCCTGGACGCCGCCGTGTGTAGGCGCGCGCCGCGGCGGGTGTAGGCCGACGGTGCGGGATCAGCTCCAAGCGTCGACGATGGAGACGAGGGCGGCGAGGGTACGGATCTCGGCGTCCGGTGGAGCCTCGTGCGGCCAAAGGTGTCCTTGGGGGTTCATCCACACGGTGCGCAGCCCCAGGGCGGCGGCGCCCGCCACATCGCGCATCGGGTCGTCACCGACGTGCACGACGCTCTCGGGTGAGGCGCCGGCCGCGTTCAGCGCGAACTCGAAGATGGCGGAATCGGGCTTCGCCGCCCCCGCCTCGGCCGGTGTCACCACGAAGTCGAAGTGATGCCCGATCCCGATATGGTGCACGTCGGCATTGCCGTTGGTGATTGCTCCGATCGAGTACCGCTCACCGAGCGTCCCCAGCACGCGGATCACGTCGTCGAAGAGGGTGACTGCGTTGCGGTGCTCCCGGAACACCCGGAACCCTGCCTCGGCGAGGTCCGGTTCGTAACCCCACTCCCGGAGCAGAGATTCGAGCCAGAGGATGCGGGCGCGGGTGAGGTCGTGGCGGATCTCGGGGATCGACGCATAGTGCGCATGCCGGTGGACGGAGAGGGCGTCTCGCGAGTGGGTGCGCGCGATGTCGGGACAGGCACGCTCGATCCATTCGTAGAGCCGTGCCTCGGCGTTCGCGAGTACGGATCCCGACTCCCACAGCGTATCGTCGAGATCGAAAGTGACACAGGTAATCGCCATTGCCCCCTCTCATCGGTAGCCCGCGGCGGGCGGGGCGGGCGGCCGTCCGTACCACCGGCCCTCGGCGCCCAACGCCGGCCTCCCGATCTGCGGTTCCCCCTCCCTCCGATGCCCCGGCCTCCGGCCTCACGGCCTCGGCGGCGCCGAATCACCGGCCCGGACGGACTCGATCACCTCCGGCGCCGCCGGCTGGTCGAGCCGGGTCTCGGCGCAGGATGGAAGCCGTGCCTGTCGAGCCAGTCGATGTCGGGGCCGTCCCACCCGACCCTGTCGAAGTCGATGCGTCCCTTCGCATCGAACGGCACCCCTTCGGCTTCAAGGGCCTGCCGCTGGTGGGCGATGCCTCCGCCGCCGCTGCGTTCGCTCACCGTGCCGGCATGATTCAGGACCCGCTGCCAGGGAACGTTTCGATCCGACTCGGGGAGCGCCGCCAGGGCATAGCCGACCATGCGCGCGGTGGCACTGCCTTCGATCGCCGCGATCTGTCCGTAGGTTGCCACCCGGCCGCGGGGAATCGTCCGGACGATCGCGTAGATTCGCGGATACCTGCCGGCCTCGCGCAGGAAATCGGGGCCATCTGCCGGCGGGTCGAGCCGGACGGGGCGCCCGGGCGAGCGTCGTGGAGCCGTCATTCCACCCCCAGCGAGCGGCGCAGGGCGTCGAGATCGAGAAAGAATCGACAGACCTCGCGCGAACCGTGCACCAGGACCGGCACCTTGGCGCCGTAACGGGCGGCAAGCTCCGGCGCGCGGTCGACGTCGATGCGCTCGACCTCGAATCCGAGCTCCGTCCGCCACTCGGCGAGAGTGGCCAGCATGTCTTCACAAAGGTGGCAGCCGGCCCGTTCGTAGACGGTCAGCACCGGCGCCGGAGTCGTCGCCGCTCGCTCGTGCCGCGCGTTCATGTGGTGACCCGGGGAATTATGGCTATACTCTCACCCTCGTGTCGGACTGATGCTCCGGTCGATGAAGCAGCGTTCCGGGCAGCGCCGAACCAGTCAACGAGACACTCAACCGATTGAGGCCGGTCAAGGAGATCCGCGATGTTCAACAAGAGAAGCGAACCCGTCGAACCCAAACCCAAGGGACAGGTGGAAATCCGCCGCGACGTTCCGAACCTGAAAGTGGATCCCGACCCGCCGGCGCCGGCGGCAGCCGCGTCCGGGAAGAGTGAGCGCTCGGTCATCGGATCGTCGATACTTTTCCAAGGCGAAATGAGCGGTGACGAGGATCTGGTGATCCAGGGCCGGATCGAAGGCAGTATCGCGCTGAAGAAGAATCTCGTGACCATCGGCGAGAACGGTCGTGTGAACGCCACCGTCGACGCGAAATCCATCAAGGTCGAAGGGACCGTGCAAGGCGAGCTGCGCGGTACGGAGCAGATCGTGGTCACCCGTACCGGCAACGTCAACGGCAACCTCGTGGCGCCCCGGGTCACCCTCGAGGATGGATGCCGCTTCAGGGGATCGATCGACATGGAGGGGTCGGACGCGGGTGGCGCCGGCAAGGTCGCCGGCATCACGTCCGGCGCATCCGTGGCCGATGGGTCCGGGAAAGCGCGCTGACCGAACCCGGTTGGCGGAAAACACCGTCTTCCGGCCTGCGTTGCGCCACACGGCCAGTCTCGTATCGCCGGGGATGGTGTTCAAGTCGCCAGCGCTGAGGTTGCTCGCGCAGCAGACCGCCAGCGTCCGGAACTCGGATATTCTCGATCTCGGGCCGCCGAGCCCGGAGAATATCGGCTACCTGTCGGAGTACCCCTGCGTGCTTCACATCGCGGATCTGTCGCGGACACTGGCCGACGATCCCGGCATGTCCGGACCGGAGGAGGAACGTGACGTCCGGAGCGCGATCGAGCGCGTTCTCGCATACGAGGACGACCTCCGTTTCGACGCGATCATCGCCTGGAACCTGTTCGACTATCTGGATGCACCGACGGTCCGTGCGATCGCCTGCCGGATAGGACACTACTGCCGCACCGGCACTCTGCTGTACCTGACGACCTCGAACGGCGATACGATTCCGGACGAGCCTGGAAGACTCACGATCGTCGACGAGCAGCATCTTCGCTTCGAGCGCACGGGGATGGGTACCCGCCGCGGCATGAAGCACACCCCCCGAGGGCTGGAGCGCATCATGCCCGGGTTCCGTCTCCAGCATTCGTTCCTGCTGGAAAGCGGCATGCAGGACTATCTCTTCAGCCACGACTGAGCACCCGCCGGTACGGCGACCCGCCGATACGGCGGGCGGCCGGCGCGACGGATCCACGTCCATGGCCAGCGTCATGAGCCTCCCGGACGCTGGTTCCGGTCGTCGTTGCGTGCCGCGCCGGTCATCCGCGCCGGGTCGCGATCGACCTGATCCCGCATCGACGTGTAGAGCTGGCCCGACGTGAACTGTCCCCCCGGCGATTCGACGATCCGGCGCTGCTGCGCCTTCGGTTTCGGGGCGCGGCGGAACATGCGGTAGAGGGCGAACACCCCCAGCAACCCGTGCACCCAGGCGTTGACCATGAACAGGGTGGTCGGCCCGAACATCTCCATCAGGTTCGACGTGAATACGGGCCCGGCCGATGCGCCGACGCCGTACGCGACCAGCAGCCCGCCCGCGGTCTGCGCGAGCTTGTCCGGCGGTGCGAAATCGTTCGTGTGCGCGGCGCACAGCGAGTACACGGTGGAGGACAGGCCACCGTAGGCGACCACGAGCACGATCATGCCGGTGAAGGTTCCGCCGGCGGTCCCGGTAACGAGCCAGACACCGAAGGACGCGGCGGCCGTGCCGAGGGCCACCCCCGCGAGCACGGTACGGCGGTCGATCCGATCCGAGAGCCGGCCCATCGGCCACTGCAGCAGCAGGCCCCCGAAGATGCCCGCGGCCATGAACGTCGAGGTCTGGGTGAGGGTGAAGCCCGTACCGTGGGCGAACACCGGCGCAAGTCCCTGGAAGTTCGTGTTGACGACACCGGCCGCGGTGGCGCCGATCAGTCCGAGCGGCGAGACCTTCCACAGATCGAGCATGCTGGTGCGTTCCGGCGGTGAGGGCTTCGGCGCGCTGGCCCGGGTGAGCAGCACCGGTACGAGGGCGAGCGAGTAGATGATGGATGCGACGCAGAAGAGCTCGAAGTCGGCGGGGTCGCCGAGCGGCAGGATGAACTGCCCGCAGCCCGCCGCCAGGTAGTTGGTGATCATGTAGAACGCCATCACCTGCCCGCGGGTCTGGTTGGTGCAGCGCTCGTTGAGCCAGCTCTCGGTGGCCACGATCATCCCGGCCATGCAGAAGCCGCCGATGAACCGCATCGCCGCCCAGGCGAAGTGGTCGATCACCAGGACGATCCCGAGGGCGGAGACCGACATGATCGAGGCGAACGCCGCGAAGGCGCGGATGTGGCCGACCGCGGCCACCACCCGCACCGCCTGGATGCCGCCCGCGAGCAGCCCCAGGAAGTAGGCGGCCACGATCAGCCCGGCCACCGCGGTCGAGAAGCTCTCGATCTGGGTGCGCAGCCCGATCAGCGTCCCGAACATCCCGTTCGCGAGCAGCAGCAATCCGAACGACGAGAGCAGCGCCGCGACGGAGGAGAGGGTCTGGCGGACGAGCACCGGGCGGGGTTGGATGCGGGACGCGCGAACGTCGTGTCAATGGTAGTGCATCGATACCGCCGGAGGGAGACGTCGCACCCTCTTTTTTTCCACGCGAGCCCCGGTATTCGGCGATCGGAGAGGAATTTCCGCCCGGATGGGCCCGCTCTTGCGCACGTGAGCTCCGCGGGGACGGCCTTGCGGTCTTCCTGCTGCGCCGATACGTCCGGCATGGTGCGCCGGCGGACACGATCCCGGCGGGAACGGCCCTGCGAACGGCCCTGTGAACGGCCCTGCGAACGGCCATGCCGCCGCGACGGTCGTCACGGCTGCGAACGGCTGGTCCTCGCAGGGTTCGCGCCAGCGGGAGAGGATAACGGAGACCCGCCGGCAATGCTCATGGGCGGCGCCCGTGGCGTGCCGGCGCCCGTGGCGTTCTCGACCGGGTGTGGATCGAAGCACAGGCGCTCGGGGACGTCGACGGAATCGATGCGCCTCACGGGAACATGGGCGCCTGCGTGCGAGAGCCGAAGCCCCGGCTCCGCCCCCGGCCGGCTCGCGACGAATGCGGCCACGAGATCGTCTTCCGCCGGTTGGCCGTGCTCGCCGGCGAGTCGATCGGACAGCGCCAGCAGATCGCGATCGTCCACGATGCCGGGGCCGGGCTCGCCGAGCAGGATCATCGTACCCGTTTCGTCGATCCACGCGCCCTTGACGGCGCCGCAGTTGCGGCCGGTGTGCGTGACCAGCGCCCCTCGCCCGTCGAGCGAGTAGATCCAGGGGGTGTACGCGAGGTCGACGAACACCCGCTGCGGACCGTTCTGGAAGAACCATCGGCCTTGGCGGTCCGAGGCGTAGTTGCGGGCGATGAACGCCACCGCGGCGCGGTTCGGGATCGTCCCACCCTTGATCCTCCACGCGCCGCGCCGATCGAGTGACAGCCATCCCCATACGGCCGGCACGTTCGGCCATCTGGCCATGGCCCGGATGACGGCATCGTCCACGTCAGCGGCTTCCGGACGGTCGCGACGGGCGGCGTTCGCGGTGGTAAGGTGCGGCCACGGCGAGGAGCATCGAGCGATGAGCGTACCGACGCCCGACCATGTGCTGTCGTTCTGGTTCGAGGATGCGACGCTGAGCCCCGAGGCGTTGCAGCGGCGCAGCGCGGTCTGGTTCAGCGCCGACCCCGCGTTCGACGACGAATGCGCTGCCCGGTTCGCCACCCTGGTCGAGGCCGCGGCGAGCGGCGGACTCGACGACTGGGCCGGGATCCCGCACGGGCGGCTGGCTCTCGTAGTCCTCCTCGACCAGATGTCGCGCAACATCCATCGCGGATCGCCGGGCGCGTTCATGCACGACGCGCAGGCGGCCGCCCACTGCCTCGCCGGCATCGAGTCCGGCCAGGATCGCTCCCTCCATGCGGTCGAGCGGGTCTTCCTGTACATGCCCTTGCAGCATGCGGAGGATCTCGCTCTCCAGCGCCGTTCCGTCGAGCAGTTCGAATCGCTGGCGGCGGAGGCGGACGATGCCTGGCGCGACCGCTTCACGGAGAATGCGCACTACGCGCGCATGCATCGCGACATCATCGAACGGTTCGGCCGTTTCCCGCATCGGAACCGTGTCCTCGGCCGGACCTCCACCGACGAAGAGCTGCGTTACCTGGCCGATGGTGCCCCGACCTTCGGCCAGTGACGGAGCAGCGCCGGCGGTTCCGGGTGCCGAAAGGCATCGACGCCGGGAAACGCCGAGCCCCACACTCGGATGCGATGGGAGAGACCGGCATGGCGAAGCAATGGGATTTCGTTCACGCGAAGGCGGAAGACGCCGCCTGGACCCCGGGATTGCGGGAGATCTTCGACTACCGCGACCTCGGTATCAAGGACGGCACCAAGGGCGACTACGTCGCGCACGTCATCAAGGCCAACGGAAAGACGATGCAGGATGACGTCCGGCATTGGCACGTTCACGACTGTGATTTCCAGCTCGTGCTGGTGCTGAACGGCTGGGCCGAATTCGAGTACGAAGGGCAGGGCGTGCACCGGATCGAGAAGGGCGACTGCATCCTTCAGCCGCCGCGGATCCGGCATCGCGAGATTGCGTGCTCGCCGGACTTCGAAGTGCTGGAGGTCGTCTCACCGGCCGATTTCGGAACCCGGATCGTCGAGGGCCCGAACAAGGCTGCGGCCTGAGCGGCACACGGGAATGCGGTGGGTAGGGTGTTGCGCCCACCTCGTTCGGCCGGGAGCCGCCACCGCCCGAGCGACGGACGGACGGCCCGCGCCGGTGGTGCCGGAGGAGGGCGTCCGGCGCGCGTGTGCAACGGGGATGGTCGGGGCCGATGATCGGACTTCTCCAGCGCGTCTCGAACGCGAAGGTCGAGATCGGTGCCGACACCGTCGGCGCCATCGGCCGTGGCCTGATGGTGCTCATCGGCGTGGAGCGCGGAGACACCGAGCGCGAGGGCGACCGCCTGATCGAACGTCTCGTCGGCTACCGCGTGTTTCCCGATGCCGACCGGAAGATGAACTTGAGCCTCGCCGACGTCGGCGGCGGACTCCTGCTCGTCCCCCAGTTCACACTGCCCGCCGATACGCGCAAGGGTGCGCGGCCGAGCCTCTCCAACGCCGCGCCGCCGGAGCTCGGCAAGCGCCTGTTCGATCACGTCGTGGACCGCGCGCGCACGATGCATCCGCTGGTGGAAACCGGGCGGTTCGGCGCACGCATGCAGATCACCCTCACCAACGACGGACCGGTGACGTTCACGTTGCGGGTTCCGCCTCCGGCGTGACCCCTCCGGCATGGCGCGGATCTTCGGATCGCCGAACCGCGTCCACCCTCTCCGTCTGGAACGCTCCCGGTCCCGGTGCGTCCGACGGAGCTGCATCACGCTGCCGAATAGGTGTACATTCGACTTCGCAATCACGCGCAGGTACCCGCGATGCCGGGTCGCCTGCCGAATACAATAGCTTGATCCGGCAAGGGTTTGGCCGCCCGAGCCCGAGCGAATAGGCGGGATCTCCACATACCTGTGCGTGATTGCAACGGCCCGGCGCCCTTTTGCCGGGCCGGGTGACGCACGGGAGGCGGCGTCCGACCGGACGATTCGCCATCGGGCTTGGCGCCCTTTCCCGGCACATTCCGGACCGGGACACCGATCGGCAGTCCAGGGGGCTGGAAGTCGATTACGATGTTCCAGTGGTTCTGCGGTGCGATAGGCTCAAGGGCGACATGTCGAAGCCTCTGCCTTCGGATTTCGAGACCCTCGTATCCAAGCCGGACGAGGCGCTCGACGTCGCGAGGATCGCACTCGCCCTCGCGGTGGATGCGTATCCCGGTCTCGACACGGGCGTGTACCTCGCATGGCTCGACACGACGGCGGAGGCGATCGCCGATGCCGCGGATCTCGGGATGCCCCTGCCGGAGCGCCTCGCGATGCTCGACCGGCAGCTCTTCGAGGTCGAGGGCTTCAGGGGGAACCGGGACGACTACTTCGACCCTCGCAACAGCTACCTGAACGAGGTGATCGAGCGCCGGACCGGCATACCGATCACGCTCTCGATCGTCTATCTGGAGGTCGGCTGGCGGCTCGGGCTGCCGCTGGTGCCCGTCTCGTTCCCGGCGCATTTCCTCGTCGCATCGACCGGATCCGGGCGGGTCTTCATCGACCCGTTCAACCGGGGCGCCCGGGTCCCTGCCGTCGAGCTGGTGGCGCGGCTGGCGCCGATCACCGGCTCCGTGGAGCAAGCGCGGCGGTCCCTGTCGAGGGCGATCGCGCCGGCTTCGCGCCGGGAGGTCGCGATGCGGATCCTTCGCAACCTGAAGGGGATATACGACCGGCGGAGCGATCTCGACCGGCAGCTCTCCGTCTCCAACCGCATGGTCGCGCTCGACCCGAAGGACGCCCCCGCGCGGCGCGAACGCGGCCACGTGCTCGCGCGGCTCGAGTGCTACCAGGCCGCCTATCGGGACTATCTCCACTATCTCCGTCTCGCCCCGTCCGCCAGGGACGCGGCAGAGGTCCGGGAGCGCATCGATCGGCTGCGCCCGATCGCGACCCGCCTCAACTGAGGCACGCCGCTTCCCGGAGGCGCCTCTCGGCCGTCGTTCCCGCGAAAGCGGGGATCCGGAGACGCCCGCGTCCACAAGGACGCGCCGCCGCAAGGACGCGCCGCTTCCCAGGATCGGAACCGACCCTTCTTGCGCGATGGCAGCCCTGCAAGCCGGCCGGAGCGCGATCACCCGGTGGTCCCGGACCGCTGCCGGGTGACGAGGTAGAGCCCCACCGCGACCAGCGCCATCCCGGCGAGCAGGGACGGGCCGATCCGATCGCCCAGCAGCCACGCGGCGAACAACACGCCGGCGATCGGGGAGACGAAGTTGAAGCTCATCATCACGCTCGGCGTGTAGCGCTTCATCAGGTGGTAGGACACGGTGAACCCGACACCCGCGATCACGACGCCCTGGAAGAGCAGTCCCGCGATGGGCGCGGGGCCGACGCGGTCCCAGGCGATCTCCTCGAACAGCAGCGCACCGGTCCCGAACAACGGCAACGAGAGCACCATCTGCCACATCACGACCCTGGTCGGATCGATGCGGCGTACGAACCGCGCACTGAGCGCGAGACGGAGCCCGAGCATCACGGCGCTGGACAGCACGATCCAGTTGCCGGCCGCACCGGGGTCGAGGGCCGCGACGTCCGCGTCCCCGAGGAGGACGAGCGAGGTCCCCGCCATCGCCACGAGCAGACCCAGCGCCCTGGCCGCCGTCATCCGATCTCCGGCGATGAGGAAATGCACGAACATCGCCGCGAACAACGGATTGGTGGCGATGAGCACCGACCCCATCGCACCCGAGGTCCGGTCGAACCCGACGTTCATCGACGCGATCTGCACCGCGAACAGCAGCGCGGCGATCCACAGCGCACCCCACTCCCCCTTCTCCGGCATGAGCCTCACGCCACGCCATCGCGCCCACAACGCGATGCAGGCGATCCCGATGGCGAAGCGGAGGAACGCGGTGGTGAGCGGCGGGAAGGCGACCAGGGAGAACTTCACCGCGACCGGATTGCCGCCCCACAGCGAATGGATGACGATCGAGACGAGCACCGCCCCGAGAGGAACCGAGAGCGCCATGCGGGAAGCTCCGCCGAGACCGGAATGCAGCGGCTCGGCGCGTCGGTTCAGGCCACCGTGGTCAAGACGATCTTGCCCTTGGCTTCGCGACGCAGGAGCCGCTGCATCGCCTCCGCGGCGCGTTCGAGCGGCAGGGTCTCGGAGATCACCGGGCGGAGCGCCCCTTTCTCGAACCAGGCGAAGAGCCGTTGGAGCGATCCGGTGACGACCGCCGGCTCGTGCATCCGGTACGCGCCCCAGAAGACCCCGACCACGCTCACGTTCTTCACCAGCACGAGCCCGGCCGGAACCTGGGGAATGTCGCCCGCGGCGAAACCGATGACCAGCAGCCGGCCTTCCCATGCGATGCAGCGCATCGACTGGGCGAAGACCTCGCCTCCCACGGGATCGAAGACGACGTCGGCGCCCCGCCCGCCGGTGAGTCCCTTCACCATGTCCCTGAACTCGCCCGCACGGTAGTCGATCACGTGATCGGCGCCGTGTGCGCTCGCGAGCGCCCGCTTGTCCTCGGAGCCGGCGGTGGCGATGACCGTCGCTCCCATCGCCTTTCCGACCTCCACCGCTGCGAGACCGACCCCACCGCCGGCGCCGTGCACGAGCAGGGTCTCGCCCTCGCGCAGCCTCGCACGGTGGGCAAGGGCGACGTGCGCGGTACCGTACGCCACCGTGAACCCGGCCGCGGTCTCCCAGGACATCGCACCGGGGATCGGCACCGTCACCGCCGCCGGCGCAGCCACCGCCTCCGCGTAGCCTCCGGTGGCGCAGAGCGAGGCCACCCTCTGCCCGGGAACGAGGCCGGCCACCCCCTCGCCCAGCGCGGCGACCTCCCCGGCGACCTCCAGCCCCGGCGTGAAGGGCAGCAGCGGCTTCTCCTGGTACTTCCCCTGCACGATCAGGGCGTCGGCGAAGTTCACCCCGCACGCCCGCACCCGGACGAGCACTTCGCCGGCCCCCGGCGCCGGCGCCGCCACGTCCTCGACCGCCAGCGCCTCGGGCGGACCCCAGGCCCTGCAAACCACCGCTCTCACGATTCAGGCTCCCTCGAATTCGAGCGCATCCCTGGAGACCGCCGCCTCAATGAACACGAAGTCTACACGGCAGGTACGCTGCCGGTGGCCGTCCTCCCCCGGTGCCGGCAATTCCCGCCAACGTCCCCGGCAATACGGTCCCCGGCTGCGCGGAGCCCGGACTACTTCACGCCGGTGATCGACTCGCCCACCGCGCGCGGGTCCCGCATCGGCCATCGTCCGGCGTCGACCTGGGCGAAGAAATCGGCCAGCGCCGCGTTGAACGCGACGGGCTCCTCGAGGTTGACGGTATGGCCGGTGTTGGGCGCCACCAGCAGCCCCGCGCTCGGGATCGTCCGCTTCATGAACACGCTCGGCACGAGGCAGGGCCAGTCCTCGTCGCCGGTCACGATGAGGGTCGGCACCGTAAGCGCCTTCATGCGATCGGCGAGATCGAAGAGGGACGGGCGTTTCTTCTGTACGCCCTGCTGCGTATGCGCGGACCCGGCCGCGGAATGCTCGGCGAGCATCCCGGAGAACTCCCGCCAGCCTCGCGGGTCCTTGTTCCGGAACTGCACGCGGGTGGGACCAGCCGCGTAGGTGTCGGCGAAAGCGGCCATGCCCCGGGTGCGCAGGAACTCGGCGGCGGCGTCCGCTTCGCTGCGGAACCGGTCGCGCTGCCCGGGCTCCGCCCCGTAGCCGACGCCGGCGACGACGAGCGAGCGCGCCCGCTCGGGATAGGCAAGGCCGAAGTGCAGGGTCGCGAAGCCACCCATCGACAGGCCGACGACGTGGGCGCGTTCGATGCCGAGGGCATCGAGCACCGCGAGCACGTCGTCACGCGCCCGGTCCTGCGAGTAGGCGCCGGGATCATCGGGGACGCCGGAGGGCGGATATCCGCGGGCGTTGAAGGTGATGCAGCGATAACGGCGCGAGAGATGGCGGACCTGCGGCTCCCAGCTACGCGAGTCGCCCGCGAACTCGTGCACGAACACGACGGGGGCGCCGCTGCCGGTGGCTTCGTAGAACAGAGGGACTCCGTCGTCGGTGGTCAGGGTCGGCATGTGTCGGTCTCCTTTCCAGGACCGGATCCCGGATCTCTGCGGATACATGATTCCGGGTGTACAGTGGGCCCCGGTGTGTCCACTCCCGGCCGGAGGAGGATACGCCCTCGGGCAGCAACGCATCGTTCCATGCTCCAACTCGTCTGGCCCTGGATGCTCGTCGTGGTCGCGGCTCCGATGGTGGTGGCGCGCGTCGTGCCTCGCGCACCCGACGTCGCGGGCGCCCCGATACGGGTCCCGTACTTCGAGGAGGCGCTTGCCTGGTCGAGCCGCTCGGCGGTGTCGAGGCTGCGCCTCCGGCGGGCCGTCGCGCTGCTCGCATGGTGTGCGCTCGTCCTCGCCGCTGCACGTCCGCAATGGGTGGGCGATCCGGTGCCGCTCCCGGTACGCGGGCGCGACCTGATGCTCGCCCTCGATCTGTCCGGAAGCATGCGGGAGCAGGACATGAAGAGCGCTGCCGGCTTCGAGGCGCGGATCGACGTCGTGAAGCGGGTGGCGGGGGATTTCGTGGCCCGCCGCACCGGCGATCGGATCGGCCTCGTACTGTTCGGCACCCGCGCGTACCTCCAGGCGCCGTTCACCCTGGATCTCGACACCGTCTCGGAGATGATCGCGGAGACGGTCCTGGGCCTTGCCGGTGAGCAGACCGCGATCGGCGACGCGATCGGCCTCGCGGTGAAACGCCTCCGCGACCGTCCGATGGAAAGGCGGGTGCTGGTGCTGCTCACCGACGGCGCAGATACCGCGAGCGAAGTCGATCCCCTGGCCGCGGCGCGGTTCGCGGCGGACGAGGGCATCACGATCTACGCGGTGGGGGTCGGGGCGGACGAGGAGGTGGCCGCTCGCTGGCTCGGCGCCCGGAGGATGCGCGCCCGCTCGCCCCTCGACGAATCCACCTTGCGGACGATCGCGGACATGACCGGCGGCCGATACTTCCGCGCACGGGACACCGCGGAGCTCGAGGAGATCTATCGGCTCATCGACGTGCTGGAGCCGACCGGTGGAGACGACGAGGTGTTCCGCCCCACCCGCGAGCTGTTCCACTGGCCGCTCGGGTTCTCGGCGCTCCTCTTCACCCTCACCGCCCTGATCGGGGCCTCACCGTTCCGCGCGACGTTCGTCGATCGAGGGGTCGGGGGCGGGGACCGCCGATGACCGGGTCCACCAGCGGCCGTTCGCGACGGCCGGTCCCGCCGGGGCTGCGGTGTGGTGGTTTCGTTCCGGGGGGCCGGAAACGCCCGGCGATCGGGGACGGCACGGCGGAGGGGGCCGGGTGACCGATTTCGTCCTCGTCCGTCCGTGGTGGCTTGCGGCGATCCCCGCCGGGCTTGCCCTGGTATGGTGGTTGCGTCGCCACTGGGCGCGGAGCGGCTCCTGGGAGCCGATCGTGGATCCGGCGCTGCTCCCGCACCTCGTCGCCGGAGCCGGCGCTTCGCGGCGCGAGTGGCCGTGGGCGATGATGGCCTTCGCGGTGGTCGTCGCGGGGTTCGCCCTCGCCGGTCCCGCGTTCGAGCGGCTGGAGCAACCTGTGTTCCGCTCCCTCGCGGCCCGGGTGATCGTGCTCGACGTCTCGCGCTCCATGGATGCGCGCGATCTGGCCCCTTCGCGCCTGGTGCGTGCGCGCCACAAGGTCTCCGACCTCCTCCGGCGCAGCCGCGACGGCCGCACCGGGCTCGTGGTCTTCGCGGGCGATGCATTCGTCGTGGCCCCGCTCACCCGCGACGCCGACACCCTCGTCCATCTGCTCTCGGCCATCGACACCGGGGTCATCCCGGTACAGGGGAGCCGCCCGGACCTCGGGCTGACGGTAGGGCACGAACTTCTCGACAAGGGCCGCGCCACCATCGGCGAGGTCATTCTCGTCACCGACGGGGTGAAGGGTCCGCGAACCCGTGACACGGCCGAGACCCTGGCCTCTCGCGGCGTCCGCGTATCGGTGCTCGCGGTGGGCACCGAAGAGGGTGCGCCGGTGCCGCTGTCCGAGGGCGGCTTTCTCAAGGGCCCGAGCGGCGAGATCGTGGTGCCGCGGGTCGACATGGCGGCGCTGCGCGCGGTGGCCGGAGCCGGCAAGGGGCGGTTCGCGACGGTCACCGCGGACGATGCCGACGTCGACCGGCTGCTCGGCGCCCGGGTGGACGATCCGTGGCGCCGGACGTTGGAGGAGGTCGATCGAACCACCGACGAGTGGCGCGACGAAGGACCCTGGCTCGTGCTGGCGCTGCTGCCGATGGCGGCGCTCGCATTTCGCCGCGGTTGGCTCCTGGTATGGCCCCTTGCGCTTGCCTTTCCGGCCCCCGATGCCGGGGCGTTCGAGCTCGCGGACCTGTGGGCCCGACCCGATCAGCAGGCGGCGCGTGCGATCGAGCAGGGCGATACCGACCGCGCGGCCGCGGTCGCACCCGATCACCGGTGGCGCGGCGCCGCGCTCTACCGGGGGGGCCGCTACGACGAATCGGCCGAGGCGTTCACCGGGGGCGATACCGCCGGGGACCACTACAATCGTGGAAACGCGCTCGCGCGGGCGGGCGATCTGCGCGGCGCCCTCGACGCCTACCGCGAGGCCCTGGCCCGCCATCCCGGACACGAGGACGCCGAGCACAACCGGAAGATCGTCGAGTCACTGATCGAGACGCAGCCGGAGACGCCGAGCGGTGGCCGCGGGCGCGACGGCGACGGTAGCGGGAGCTCGCAGAGCGCGGGCGACGACGGCGCGGCGGATCGAGCCCTGCCACGCCCGGAAGAAGCGCCTCGGAACGGACCACGCGACGGATCCGGCGAGGGCGCACCACCGGCGCAGGGTGGAGCGCAAGGCGGTGAACAGGCACGGTCCGCCCGGGCTTCCGAAGGTTCGCGCGGAACGCGCGACGGCGAAGAACGCGAGGTCGATGCCCGGGGAGGCAGTGCGGCCGGCGCCGACCGCACGCGAGGCGGCCTCGGTACCGAGGATCCGCTGAGCGAGGAGCAGCGGCTCGCCTACGAGCAATGGCTCCGACGCATCCCCGACGATCCGGGGGGCTTGCTGCGGCGCAAGTTCGCACTGGAGTACCGGGCACGGGGAAGCCCGCCGCCGGCCCGGAGCGACGCCTGGTGAGGTCGCGGCTTCAGCCGATATGCCGCGCTCGGTGGCGTTTCGCCACACCGGCGCACGCAAAACGTATCCGATCGCAAAAAGCGGTTCCAAGCGTTGCATCGGTTTCGTATAGTCGAACAATCCACATCGTCCCGGACAAGGTATGGGCCGATGAGCGCCGATCTGATCGCTTCACTCTCCGAGTACGGTATCGTCCCGGTCGTTCGCACGCGCTCGGCGCAGCGCGCGAAACGTGCCGTCGAGTGGCTGAACGACGCAGGTTTCCGGACCGTCGAGCTCACGACGGCGATGAACGGATTCGTCGACCTCGTCGAGGAGCTTTCAAGCAACGTAGAGTTCGACATCGGCGTCGGCATGGTCATGAATACCCGGCAGGCACGTGCCGCCATCGAAGCCGGGGCGAGCTACGTCGTAACCCCCTGTCTCGTGGACGGCATCGTGGAGCCCTGCCGCGAAGCAGGGGTGGCGTGCGTGCTGGGCGCATCGACGCCGAGCGAGGTCATGCAGGCGATCGATCTCGGAGCGGACGCGGTGAAGATTTATCCGGTCAGCAATCTCGGCGGCGCCGCATACGTCAAGTCCCTGAAGGCGATGTTCCCCGATACGCCTCTCGCGCCCGCCGGCGGAATCGCGATCGACGACATCGCATCGTACCTCAGGGTCGGGGCCGCGTTCGTCGGCGTCGGGCACGGGCTCGCCGACACCAAGGCGCTCTGC
Source organism: Gammaproteobacteria bacterium (assembly GCA_965204915.1). GTDB lineage: Bacteria > Pseudomonadota > Gammaproteobacteria > HK1 > HK1 > HK1. The sequence continues at coordinate 5,141,866 of OZ242023.1, forward strand.
TCCGGCGACAAGGATGCGATCATCGACGCCGCGGCAACCGCGCTCGATCAGGTGGCGAGCGTCAAAGCGCCGTCGCGCAACAGAAGGCCTTGAGGGGCGCACGTCCCCCGGTGCGTGTACACATTCCCAACCGCGAGAAGGTCATCCTCAGACGATCCCGTCGCTTTCGAGCGCGCGGAGCTCCGACTCGTCGAGGCCGAGGGCGCCGGTGTAGACCTCGCGGTTGTGCGTCCCGAGCTCGGGACCGGGCCACAGCGTCCCGCCGGGGGTGCGGCCGAGCTTCGGGGTGATGGCCGGGATCCGCAGCGGTTCTCCCCTGACCTCGACCGTCTCGAACAGCCCGCGGGCGTTGTACTGCGGGTCCTCCATCATGTCGGCGACGCTGTAGATGGGGCCGGCGGGAACGGCGGCATCGTCCAGGATGGCGAGCACCCGGTCGGCGTCGAGGGTCCGCGTCCACTGCGCGATGGCCTCGTCCACCTCGCCCTGGTGCGCGACCCTGCCCGCGTTGTCGACGAGCCGCGGGTCATCGGCGAGATCGTCGCGTCCCGCGGCGCGCATCAGCCGCTTGAAGATCGAGTCCGCGTTGCCGCCGATGATCACGTAGCGCCCGTCCGCGCACGGATAGGTGTTGGTGGGGACGATGCCGGTCAGGGTGGAGCCCGAGGGCTTGCGCACGATGCCGGCGCCGTCGTACTCGGGCACCATCGCTTCGAGGACGTTGTACACCGACTCGTAGATCGCGACGTCCACCACTTGCCCCGCGCCGCCGATGGAGCGCCCGTCGATGCGGTTTCGGTGCACGAGCGCGAGCAGCACGCCGATCACCGCGTGCAGCGCCGCGAGGGTGTCGCCGAGGCTCAGGTTGGGACGCACCGGCGGCTGGCCGGGGAAGCCGTTGACGTAGCGCAGCCCGCCGAAGCCCTCGCAGACCGACGCGAAGCCGGGCTTCGCCGCATAAGGGCCGGTCTGGCCATAGCCGGATACGCGCGTGTACACGAGGTCCGGGTTCCCGGTCCCGAGATCGTCCGGGCCGAGACCCCACTTCTCCATCGTCCCGGGGCGGAAGTTTTCGATGAGCACGTCCGAGCGTAGCGCCAGGGCGCGCGCGAGCTCCCGTCCCCTGGGCTCACGCAGGTTCAGGGTGACGCACTTCTTGTTCCGTCCCATCGCACGCCACCACAGCGACGTGCCGTCCTTGAGCACACGCCAGTTGCGCAGCGGATCGCCGGTGTGCGGCGGCTCGATCTTGACGACCTCGGCGCCGAAGTACGCGAGCATGCACCCGGCGAACGGCCCGGCGATGAGCTGCCCCATCTCCAGCACACGGACGCCGGCGAGGGGCTTCGGCGCTTCAGGGTCGGCGGTCATCGTGATGTTCGGGGAGTCGGATGCCCGGGACAATCGACCGGGAGGATCACCGCCAGCCCGAGGACGAGGCTGCTCCAGGACTTCCCGTGGCCGTCGAGGTTCAACGATTCGTTGACGCCACCTTCCAGCGCATCGTCCATGACGAAGTTGAGGCCGGCCAGATCCGGCAGCTCGTAGCGTACCACCGGGCCGGTGAGAAGCGCGCCGAGCTCGTTCTTCAACCGTTCGGCGGTGAGCTGATCGCGCAGCACCTCGTAGTGAAGGGGGTCGAACGCGAACACCGCGACGTTCGAGCGGTTGCCCTTGTCGCCCGCTCGGGCGTGCGCGATCTCGCGCAAGATCACCGTGCGGCTCATGCGTCGAAGACCTCCACCCGGGGCGTGACCGCGTCCCGGTCGATGGAGGCGGAGCGGGTGAGCACCGCCGGCGTCACCGCGCCGCGGTAGCCCCCGCCCGCGCTCGGTCCGCAGCACAGCAGCGACTCCACCTCCCAGAGCAGGAGCTCCGCCTCCTCATGCGACGAGGCGCGCATCGCGCATCGCAGCCGCACGTCACAGGAACCGCCGGGCTGGGCGGGATGGCGGAACGCGCTCGCGTGCAGCGAACGTACACCGACAAGATCGACCCGTATCGGCGCATTGGTGCCGTGCACGCGGCGCATACGTTCGCGCACGATCTCTCCGGCCAGCGCGGCGCGTGCCTCTGCGCCTGCTCCGGCGTAGGAAACGCCCGCTTCCGCCAGCCAGCCGCCGTCGAACGCCACCGTCACCTTGAGCCGCTCGGGACGCGGCCCGCCGCCGGCGCCGTCGATCCGCACCCTGTCCCTCCCGGCGGCGGTCACCGACACGGCGGAGAAGTCCGCGGTGACGTCGGGAGTCAGGTAGCGCGCGGGATCGTGCACTTCATAGAGGAGCTGCTCCTTGACGGTACGTTCGTCGATCAGGCCGCCGGTACCGTCGAGCTTGGTGATCCAGGCGCTGCCGTCGGCGCGGACCTCGGCAAAGGGAAAGCCCACGTGGACGAGTCCGTCGACGTCCTTGTACCCGGGATCGGCGAAGTAGCCGCCGCTCACCTGCGCTGCGCATTCGAGCAGATGTCCGACCACGGTGGCCCGCCCGAGGCGGTCCCAGTCCTCCGCATCCCATCCGAAATGTCGCCACAGCGGCGCCACGAACAGCGAGGGGTCGGCGACCCGGCCGGTGATGACCACGTCCGCACCGGTGTCGAGCGCGAGCAGGATCTCGCCGGCTCCAAGATAGGCATTCGCGCCGATACAGGGCCGCCCCTGTTCCCCGATGGTCGTTCCTTCCCGGAGCTGCGTCTCCGGCCCGATGGCGTCCGACACGTCGTCGCCTGTGAGCGCCGCGATCCTGAGCCCGCCGAGCCCGAGCTCACGCGCGACCTCGACGGTGCGCCTGGCCGCCTCCCTCGGGTTCGCCACCCCCATGTTGGTCACCACCCGCGTGCCGACCGGGAAGGTCAGCGGCAGGATCGCCCGCATCCGCCGTTCCAGCAACGGGTTGTAGCCGCGCGCCGGGTCCGCGCGCCGGTCGCGGTGCCCGAATGCCAGGGTACGCTCTCCCACGCACTCGAACACCAGCGCGTCAAGGCCGCCGCGGCGTCCAAGGTCCACGGCCGGGTCGAGCCGATCCGAGGAGAAGCCGGCACCGCAGCCGATACGGAAGTCCCGGACCATACGTGCACCGTTTCCGTCGGTATGCGACTTCATCGCAATCTCAAGGGCGGGCATTCGAGCGCTTGCGGCATGGATGGCTTCCGGACGACGTCGAGGAAATCATCCTCCGTCCGGTCTCGCCCTTTCCGCATTGGCCGCTCGACCGCCCGTTCAGGCGTGGATCTCGATGACGTCGCCGTCGCTCACCGGGTGGTCCCTCCCCACCTGCCGGCCGCTGAACCGGCCATTCCGCCCCCAGAGCTTCGCGTACTTGAACGAACGTCCGATGTCCTTGTGGATGAGGCACGCCACGTCGTGGACGGTGCCGCCCGCGCGCACCGTGAACGGGGTGCCCATGTCCGGGGGGCGGCCGGGGGCCTTGGTGTACACGCGGGCGATCGCGAGCCGCTCGAACAGGAAGGAGCCGATCGCGCCGAGCCCGGCGCCGGTCTCGGCCGACGCCGGGATGTCCGGAAAGGCGAAGCCGCCGAGCTCCCCGAACACCGCGGCCTCGCCCTCGGGGTCGTCGAGGAGATCGGACTTCGCGGCGATCATCAGCGTGGGCAGGCGGATGGCGAAGGGATCGTAGTCCTCGGCCTCCGGGTCGGGCGGCGCGAGCGCCGCGTCCCAGTCGGCGAGCAGCGTCACCCGCTTCTCCCCGAGGATCTCGAGGACGTCGGCGGTGCGCTCCAGGCAGGCGGGGTCGGAGAGATCGACGACGAGCAGGGCCGCGCCGGCGGGCTGCAGCGCGTTCACGATCCACGGCACCGGATGATCGCGGGCGATCGGCGGCAGGTCCACGAGCTGGAAGTGGACGTCCTCGTAGGGCAGCATCGCGGGCTGCGGGAACCGGGTGGTGAAGGGGTAGGGACCGGCTTCGGCGTGGGCGCCGGTGAGCCGGGAGACGAGGGCGGACTTCCCGGCGTTGGGCGGCCCGAGCACCGCCACCTGGGCGGCGCCCTCGGGCCGGATGACCAGCGCCGGACCGCTGCGCGCGCCGCCCTTCTTCGGCCCCGCCAGCTCCTCGGTGAGCTGCTTGATGCGCGCCTTGATGTCGCCCTGGAGGTGCTCGGTGCCCTTGTGCTTGGGGATCGTGCGCAGCATCTCGCGCAGGCATTCGAGGCGCTCCTTGGGCTCGCGCGCGGCGCGAAAGGCCGCCTCGGCGGACTTGTACTCGGGGGAGAGGTTGGCCGGCACTCGGGGCGTCCTCTACCGTGGGTCGGGGGACGAACTCACCGGCGAGCGCGCCCGGCGGGGTCGATGCACCGGCCCCGCCCGGTGGGCAGGGCGGTGTCCTCGTGGCGCGGAACGCGCGCGCCGACGACGGTGGGGGGAGGGCGGGCGGCCATGGCGCGGACCTCGGCGGAGCGCCCGGAATTCGTGGAGGTGCTGGACGGTATCGACGGCCGGGCATGGCGACCGGAGGCGGAGGTATCGCTCACCGTGCAGTCCTCGCGGGGGAGTGGCACCGGACCATTGATCCGCGAAACGCGGCGCGAGGCAAGCCTTTGGCGTGGGAGTCGTTGCGAAGACGACGGCGCCGCACCGGATGGACACCCGGACGACGACGGCGCAGACTCGGGACGAACGGCCGGCGGCGAACGACCCTCGACCTCCCACTCCACCCTCCGGAGGCGCATCCGCCATGAACGACTCCGCCACCATGCTCACCGGGCCGCTCGGCTCGACCATCCACGTCCTGCGCGCCGACGCCGGCACCATCGCCGAGCTCGCGGCCATCGACTGGAACCGCCACTTCCGCCGGGTCTGCCTCGACCCGGTGCGCGGGGTCATCACCCTGATGGCGCCCTCACATCTGCACGAAGACTTGTCCGAGATTTTCGGCCACATCGTGGACGCCGCGGGGAGCACCATCGCCGGCGCCGCCAAAGGGATCCGCAGCACCCGCATCCGGGGACGGGGCGAGCCGCCGGGCACGGGGATGGAGCCCGATTGCGCGTTCTACGTCGGCGAGCGCGCCAGAGGGTACTACGCGGCCCTCGCCGAGGGGAAAGCGGCGCTCGACGCCTACGTCGAGCGTGTCGCGCCGGACCTGGTGGTGGAGGTCGAGATCACGCACGCCGATGCGGGCAAGGCCGAGCGCTACGGGGAGATGGGGGTGCGGGAGCTATGGCGGCTGCACGGGCGCAAGAGCTCGTGGGAACTGCGTGCGGAACTCCTCGCGTTGGGTCCCGGGCGCGCGCCGCGCAAGCTGGCTGCCTCGAAGGTGCTCGAAGGGCTCACGCCGGACGATGTCTGCGAGGCGGTGGACGGGGTGCGATTCAGCCAGACCCATGATGAGCGGGCAAAGGCGGTGGCCCGGATCGTGCGCCGGCGGCGGCAGGAGAGCGTACGGGTGAGCGAGGAGGAGGCGCCGTACCATGCGGAAACCGCTCGAGCGGAGGGCGGGCCGGTATCCGCTCCTTCGTGAACCGCATCGGCGTTCGGGAGCCGAAGGACGGTCACCGGCGCTGCAACCGGCAAGGTGGCGGTGGCCGCCTCCGGGCGCCCGGACGCCGACGGGGCGTCAGCGGAGAGGCCGCGCAAGAAGATCACCCCCTCCCCCACCGTAGCTCGACAGATCGATCATGCCCCCGTCGTCCGGCGCGATGGCTGCCTCGCGCAATGGCTTCCGACGTTTATGCTTGGTATATCCGTACGAAATGTTGATAATGACCGGAATACCGGGCATTCAATGATCGAGAACCGATCTTCGCACCATCTCCGACATGATCTGCGAAACTGTACCGATGGAAGACGAGATCGGCGGCCTGCGCTACCGCTATTGGCTGCACCGCGACTTGTCCACAGCCGGTGACGAGGGGTTGGTGAACGAGGGATTGGTGTTCGTGATGCTGAATCCCTCCACCGCCGATGAGGTCGATGACGATCCGAGCGTGCGGCGCTGCACGGCGTTCGGGCGACGGTGGGGATACAGGGAGCTCACCGTGGTCAATCTCTTCGCGCTACGGGCGACCCGTCCGGATGATCTGCGGCGTCACGGCGGCGAGGCCGTCGGCGAGCGCAACGACGAGGTGTTGCGCTGGGTGCGGCGGCATCCGGCGACCACCATGATCGTGGCCGCATGGGGCAACCATGGAACGCACCTGAACCGCGACGCGGCGGTGATGCCCATCATCCGGCCGGCCATGGCGCTGCGGATCACGAAGCCGGGCCATCCCACGCATCCGCTGTACCTCCCGCTGTCGGCGCAGCCTGTCCCTTACGAACCCCGACACCGTGTCGCGGACGGAGGAGCGCTGTCGGGCACCCCCGTTCCGGTACGCCGCGCATTGTCCAAGCTCGGCGACGACGTCCGCGACGCCCGCCGGCGGCGGCGCATCCCCATGGCATTGCTGGCGGAGCGGGCGTCGATCAGCCGGACGACGCTCGCCAACATCGAGAAGGGCGACGCGGGAGTCTCTCTCGGCAACTATGCCCGCGCGTTGTTCTCGCTGGGTCTCCTCGACCGCCTGGCGGACCTGGTGGACGCCCGCCATGACGACACGGGACTGGCCATCGAGAGGGAGCGGCTGCCGAAGCGCATTCGCCGACGCCGGCTCTGGCGGTAGGACCGGGTACCGGGCGGACGGACGACGTGGCGCCGATCCCGCCCCTGGTGGAGCTGCCGGCGTTGTTGAACGCCAGCGACCGGCCCAGGCAGGACATGCACGCCCTCTGGCGGCGAATGGTCTTCAACGTGCTGATTTCCAACACGGACGACCACCTGCGCAACCATGCCTTCCTGCACGTGCCGGGATGCGGCTGGGCGCTGTCGCCTGCCTGCGACCTGAATCCGGTGCCCCCGGACGTGGCGCCCCGCATTCTGCGCACCGCATCGAGCGAAGACGACGGCGCCGCACCGGATGGACACCCGGGCGACGACAGCGCAGACTCGGGACGAGCGGCCGGCGGCGAACGGCTCTCGACCCCCCTCCCGAGGCATCCGCCATGAACGACCCCGCCACCATGCACACCGGGCCGCTCGGCTCGACCATCTACGTCCTCCGTGCCGACGCCGGCACCATCGCCGAACTCGCCGCCATCGACTGGAACCGCCACTTCCCCCGGGTCTGCCTCGACCCGGTGCGCGGGGTGATCACCCTGATGGTGCCCTCACGCCTGCATGAAGACCTGTCCGATATTCTGGGCGACATCGTGAAAGACGCGGGAAGCACCATCGCCGGCGCCATCAAGAGCATCCGCAGCACCCGGCTTCGGGGACGGGGCGAGCCGCCCGGCACGGGGATGGAGCCCGACTGTGCGTTCTACGTCGGCGAGCGTGCCAGAGGCTATCTCGCGGCCCTTGTCGGCGGGGAAGAGGCGGCCGACGCCTACGTCGAGCGTATCGCGCCCGATCTGGTGGTGGAGGTCGAGATCACGCACGCCGACGCGGGCAAGGTCGAGCGCTACGGGGCGCTGGGGGTGCGGGAGCTGTGGCGGCTGCACGGGCGCAAGGGCACGCGGGAGCTGCGGGCGGAGTTCCTTGCCCTGGATCCCGGCAGTGCGCCGCGTCCTCTGGACGCCTCGGTGGTGCTCGAAGGGCTCACGCCCGCGGACGTCTGCGAGGCGGTGGAAGGGGTGCGGTTCAGCCAGACCCGCGACGAGCGGGCGGAGGCGGTGGCCCGGATCGTGCGCCGGCGGCAGCAGGCCAGCGTGTGGGTGGGCGAGGAGGAGGCGCCGTACCACGCGGGAGCCGCCCGAGCGGAGAGCGAGCCGGTATCCGCTCCTTCATGAACCGTATCGGCGTTCGAAAGCCGAAGGACGTCACCGGCGCCGCATGACCGGCAAGGTGGCGGTGGCCGCCTCCGGGCGCCCGGACGCCGAATGGGGCAACCATGGAGCGCACCTGAGCCGCGACGCGGCGGTGATGCCCATCATCCGGCCGGCCATGGCGCTACGGTTCATTTCAGCATAGTGGATACTTCCTCGCCAAAGGGTCAGGTGTCCCCCAAATCGGGTCAACTCCAGCCTACGGTATCGTCCGGAGGACGGAGCGGCGATGAAGCTCGCCGAAGGCGACCCGCAGTCGCGCCGCCTGGACCGGGCTTGGGCGTCCGGGGTCTGCACCATACATACTGGACATACTGGACAAATTCACCATCATGATCCATCGTGAGTGAACGGAGTGAACGCGGCAGATGGGCAGGGCGACCGCATCAATGAAGCGAACCGGGGAATTTCGCGTAGAGGGGCTTCCAGGCCTGTCGAGGAACGCTCGGGACTTCCTTCGCCAACGCCCGCAGGAAGCGCGCCTGGCCGTGACCGTTGCCCTGGAAGCGGCGGCCGCCCAATGTGGGGTACGTGGCGACGACGCTTCCATCCCGGCATCGGAGCGGCTTGAGCCGTTCATCGTTCGCCGGTCGAAGGGACAAGAGCTGATCGGCGTTTCGCAAGCCGCCGCGCGCCTGGGGGTTTCGCGCACAACGGTCTACGACTGGGTGGCAAAGGGGACGCTTCTTGCCTGGAAGTCGACCAAACGCGGCCTGTCGATCCCTGCCGCGCAGATTCTCGGCCCGGGCAAGGTCGTTCCCGGTCTCGCGAGGGTTCTGGGCCTCATCGGCGATCCTGAGCTGGCGTGGACGTTTCTGACCCAGGAATGGCCGTTCGCCGATGAGGCCGCGTGTCCCCTCGACAAGCTGATGGCCGGCCGGACCGAGGAAGTCATGGACGCTGCCCCCGGGTTCGGCACGGCCTTCACGTGAGCGGGATTGTCTATCCGCGCGACCGGATCGAAGCTGCGCTCATCGAAGCCGAGCTTCCACCCTGCTACCGGATCTTCCCCGGTCGCTATCTGGCGTCGGCGCTGGGAACCGCGCCGGCCGACTCCCGTTTCTGTAGCAAGGACGATGGCTACACCGTCCTCTACGCCTCCCCCGATTTCGCGGCTGAACCGCTCCGGGAATTCCAGAGGGTGATTGGCTTGTGAGAAACTGGTGGGGACTCCGCCGCCTCGCTCGCATAGGATCGTGAACGCCCCCGAACAGGGAGCAAGGAGAATGCCCATGAACATTTTCATATGCCTCGGTGCGCTGCTCTTCGGCATGGCATTGGCGGGTTTGATCCTCTTGCTGCTCACGACCCCGCCCGCTGCTTCGTTGCGCGACTCCCGCGACGAGCCGGAGGAGACGAGCCGCTGAACGGACAGAGCACACGTTCCACGACGGCGGTGCACGTGTGCATGGGCTTCGGCAGCGGGCGCGTTATTCCAGGAATATGAGCGGCGGAAAGTTTGGACAGGGAGCGCCGCCTCCTTGACTGACCAACTGGACGCGGCATCGGGGTGGGGGGTATCACGCAACCCGGCCGGAGTCAGGCTTGGCGAAGGGCCTGCTTATCCCGCGCCGGCGCGCACGCGGCCCAGAGGCGCTCGGGGGTGGCGGGCATGTCCACGTGCGCAACCCCGAGCGGGGCGAGGGCGTCGACGATCGCGTTCATCACCGCCGGGCAGGCCGCGGTGCATCCGGACTCTCCGACACCCTTGACCCCCAGCGGGTTGGTGCGCGCGGGCACGCAGTTGCGCTTGAAATCGATCGTGGGGAGGTCGTCGGCGCGAGGGATGGCGTAGTCCATGAAGCTGCCCGAGACGAGCTGGCCGGTGTCCGGGTCGTAGACGGTGCGCTCCAGCAGCGCCTGCCCCAGGCCCTGCGCGACGCCGCCGTGGACCTGGCCTTCGAGCAGCATCGGGTTGATGGCCACGCCGTGATCGTTCACCGCGGTATAGCGCACCAAGGCGAGGGCGCCGGTCTGCGGATCGATCTCGACCTCGCACACGTGGCATCCGCAAGGGTAGTTGTACTGCTTCGCGCGATAGTGGCTGGTGGCCTGCAAGCCGATCTCGTTCGACTCGGGAAACGACGCGGGCTCGAACGATGCGGCGACGACCTCGCGCAACGAGATGCGGCGGTCCGTGCCGGCGATGGTGAAGGTGCCGGCGGCGAAGGTGAGGTCTTGCGCGCTCGCCTCCATCCGCTCCGCCGCGATGCGCCGCCCGCGCTCGACGATGGCCTCGGCCGCCAGCGTCACCCCCATGCTCGCGACGGTCGCGGTGCGTGAGCCGCCCGAGCCGCTGCCGGGGCCGACGACGTCGCTGTCGCCTTGCAGCACCTGCACGGAATCGAACGGTACCCCGAGCCGGTCGGCGGCGACCTGCGCGAACGTCGTCTCGTGGCCGTGGCCCCCGGTCTGCCCTGTGAGCGTCACCGTGAGCTCTCCAGAAGGCCGGAACACGAGCGTCACGCGGTTGTCGAGGTAGCCGTCCGGCTCCTGGAAGAGCGCGAAGCCGAAGCCGCGGAGCATCCCGCGCGCCCGCGCCTCCTCGCGCCGCGCCTCGAACCCCGCCCGATCCGCCAGCGCCAGCGCGTCGTCCATGTTGGCCGCGAACTCGCCGCTGTCGAGCTCGATGCCGGTCCCCGTCGCGTAGGGCATCGCCTCGGGCGGCACCACGTTCAGGCGGCGGAGCGCGGCCGGGTCGCGGCCGGTCTCGCGCGCCGCCGTATCCACGAGGCGTTCGATCACGTGGTTGTACTCGGGTTTGCCCGCCCCCCGGTAGGCGTGGATCGGCACCGTGTTGGTGAACACCACCCGGGTCCGCGCATGCCATGCCGGGATGCGGTAGACGCCGGTGATGCAGCGGCTGCCGCCCACGGTGGGGATGGTCGGCGCGGCGGCCGTGGAGTACGCGCCCATGTTCGACACGGTGCGGGTGCGGATCGCGAGAAACCGGCCTTCGGCGTCGAGCGCGAACTCCGCCTCGGTCACGTGGTCGCGCCCCTGGCCGTCGCTCAGGAAGCTCTCCGAGCGTTCCGCGATCCACTTCACCGGCCGCCCGAGCCGCCGCGCCGCCCAGGCGGCGAGGACATGCTCCGGGTAGGGCGGGATCTTGATGCCGAACGCCCCGCCGACGTCGTCGGTGATGACGCGGATCCGGGATTCCGCGACCCCGAGCGACCGGGCCAGCGGCGCGAGCAGGGGGCCGACGCCCTGCGACGGCGTCCGGATCGTGTACCGGCCGTCCCTCGGCTCGTACTCGGCCACCACCCCGCGGGTCTCCATCGGCGCGACGACCACCCGATTGTTGGCGATGGCGAGCCGGGTGACGTGGGCCGCGCGCGCGAATGCATCATCGGCGGCGCCCGCGTCGCCGCCTTCCCAGTCGAGGGCGACGTTTCCGGGGGCGGACGGCCAGAGCCGGGGGGCGCCCGCATCGAGGGCCGCGCAGCCGTCGACCACCACGTCGAGCGCCTCGTAGTCGACCATGACCCGCTCGGCCGCTTCTTGCGCGGCCCGGCGCGTGTCCGCGACGACCATCGCCACCGGGTCGCCGACGTGCATCGCCCGCTCTCCCGCGAGGAGCGGATGTGCGACGTTGACGGCCTTCTCGCCGTCGCGGCCCGTCACCCCGTTCGGTTCGCTCAGCGGTGCGACACCGTCCGCCTCCAGATCGGCGCGCGTGAACACCGCGAGAATCCCCGGCGCTGCCGCCGCCTCCGTGGTGTCGATGGAGACGATCCGCGCGTGCGCATGGGGAGAGCGCACGATCCACGCATGGGCCTGACGGGCGCGCTCGACGTCGTCGATGAACCGGCCCCGCCCGCTGAGCAGGGCGGCGTCTTCGCGCCGCGGGACGCGCGCGCCGATGGTGGGGATGAACGTGCCTGTCACTTCGTGGTCCTTCCTGGAATCCGTTGCGGATCATTGAGCCCCGAAGCGTGTCGCGAGGCAAGGCCGTTTTGTCATGGCTTTTCCGGGCGGGTTGGCTGATGCACTCGTGGCCGGCACCGGGAACGTCGCCGGTCGCGGACCGGGCGCTTGGTATCTCCGCGGGGGTTGGCCGATGCACTCGGGTTGACGCCGGGAACGGAGTGGTTCCGGCGTGCCGCGGCCTTGTACCCGCAAGGCGCATGGGTTTCAAGAACGGCCCCGGCGTCCCGCTTGCGGGCGCCGGAGGCACTGTTGCACCATTCCTCGGCGCAGGCGCATCCACGCGGGCAGGGAACGGTCATGGAGCTGTTCGATCTCACCGGAAAGGTCGCGATCGTGACCGGAGGCAACGGCGGCATCGGGCTGGGAATGGCCCGCGGGCTCGCGCGCACAGGGGCGAGCATCGCCGTGGTCGGGCGCGACGCCGGAAAGTCGGCGCGCGCGGTCTCAGAGCTCGAAGCGATCGGCACCGAGGCAATCGCGATCCAGGCGGATGTCACCAAGTCCGACGCGCACCGGCGCATGGCCGAGTCCGTGGCGGAACGGTTCGGCGGGATCGACGTCCTCGTCAACAACGCCGGCATCAACATCCGCAAGCGCCCGGAGGCGTTGGACGAGGACGAGTGGCGCACCGTGATGGACACGAACGTCACCAGCGCGTTCCTCGCCTCCAAAGCGTGCCACCCGTTCATGAAGCGGGCGGGTCGCGGCAAGATCCTCAACAACGGATCGATGATGTCGCTCTTCGGGGCGCCGTGGGCGCCGGCCTACGCCGCTTCCAAGGGCGCCATGGTGCAGCTCACCAAGTCCCTCGCGACCGCGTGGGCCGATGACGGCATCCAGGTGAACTGCTTCCTGCCCGGATGGATCGACACCCCGCTCACGGTCCGGGGGCGGCAGGACGTCGAAGGGCTGCACGAGCGGGTCCTCGCCCGCACCCCGGCCGGACGCTGGGGGGAGATCGAGGATCTGGAAGGGATCGCGGTGTTCCTGGCGAGCCGCGCCTCCGACTTCGTCACCGGCGCCGCGATCCCGGTCGACGGCGGCTTCTCGGTGATGGGATGAGCCCGGTGCGAGGATCCTCCGGCGACTTGGACCCCGCGCAGGTGACGAAGGAATGATTCACGACCGGCTCTTGGTTCCGGCGCCGCCGGACTCCTCCTGGGAGCGGCGCGTCCTGACGGACGCGGGCGTCCTGGATCGGACCCCGGACATGATCTGGAACACCGCCACGAACTTCAGCGGAGCGCATCGATGACGAATTACCGGATCGCGGTCATCCCCGGCGACGGGATCGGCAGGGAGGTGGTGCCGGAAGGGCTCCGGGTCCTCGAGGCGGCGGGCGCGAAGTACGGGCTCGCCTTCGAGTTCGACGAGTTCCCCTGGAGCTGCGAGGTCTACGCGAAGACCGGCCGGATGATGCCCGAAGACGGCCTCGACGCCATCCGCGGGCACGACGCGATCTTCCTCGGCGCGGTGGGGTTCCCCGGCGTCCCCGACCACGTCTCCCTCTGGGGCCTGCTGATCCCGATCCGCCGCGCATTCCGGCAATACGTCAATCTCCGGCCGGTACGGCTTCTGCAAGGCGTTCAATCCCCGTTGCGCGACCGCAGCGCGGCGGACATCGACTTCCTGGTGGTGCGCGAGAACAACGAGGGCGAGTACTCGGACATCGGCGGGCGCATCCACGCCGGCACCGAGCACGAGATGGTGATGCAGGAGAGCGTGTTCACCCGGCGCGGGACCGACCGCATCATCCGCCATGCGTTCGAGCTGGCGATGGGGCGCGAGGCCCGGCACGTGACCTCGGCCACGAAGTCGAACGGCATCAAGCACACCATGCCCTACTGGGACGAGCGCTTCGCGGCGGTGGCGGCCGAGTTCCCCGAGGTCCGCACCGACCAGTACCACATCGACATCCTCACCGCGCACTTCGTACTGCACCCGGACTGGTTCGACGTGGTGGTCGGCAGCAACCTCTTCGGCGACATCCTCTCCGACCTGGGGCCAGCGGTGGCGGGCACCATCGGGATCGCGCCGTCCGCGAACGTCAATCCGGAGCGGGAGTTCCCCTCGATGTTCGAGCCGGTGCACGGCTCCGCCCCGGACATCGCGGGGCGCGGCATCGCCAACCCCATCGGCCAGATCTGGTCCGGCGCGATGATGCTGGAGCACCTCGGCCACGCGGACGCGGCCCGGGCCGTCGAGCGCGCGATCGAGACGGTGCTGGCGGACCCGGCCGCCCTCACCCCCGACATGGGCGGCAGCGCCACGACGCGGACCCTGGGGGCCGGGATCGCCGCGGCGGTGGAGTGACGGAACACGCTGGCGGATCGGGCGGGCATCCGGGCTCGGGCCGGGTGGTGGGATACGGCCGCGAGCGGAGCGTACACGCTCCCGTTGGCGGATCGGGCCGGCGGCCGGCGCGGTGGCGATACTGGCTCGAAGATCGTGCGCGGCTTCCCGGCTTCGAGGCATCACCGGTAGCGACGCTGTCCGACGGGTGCGGAACGATGCGGAAACGCTCAGTCCCTCGCCTGCTCCGGCCCGACGCTCCCTGAAGAGCACGAAACGATGCCCTTCGAGATCGTCGCGATCGTCGTAGTCGCGGCGCTTGCGCATGCGTCGTGGAACGCGCTGGTCAAGAGCGATGACGACCGGCTCGTCACCCTGGGCGCAGTCAACGCGGTCAGGTTTCTGCTCTGCATCCCGATCGTGCTGGTGCTGCCGCTCCCGGCCGGCGCGAGCTGGCCGTTCCTGGCGGCCTCCGCGATCCTCCACGTCGGTTACTACACCTTCCTCATCTCGGCCTACCGCTACGGGGATCTGAGCAAGGTCTACCCGCTCGCGCGCGGCCTGTCTCCGTTGATCGTCGCCGCCGGCGCTTTCGCGTTCGCCGGGGAGCGGCTGGGTCCGCTCGCGCTGGCGGGGGTCGCGGTCGTCTGCGCAGGTATTGCGAGCCTGTCGTTCGGCGGCGTCGGTGCGGCTCGCGCTGGCGGGAACCGCGAGCGAACGCGGTCGGCGGCCAACGCCGGAGACGACGTGGCGCAAGCGCGCCGTGATCGCCGCGGCCTCGTCTTCGCAGCGGGTACCGCGCTGTTCATTGCCGCGTACACCGTCACCGATGCGATGGGCGCCCGGCTCTCGGGCAACGCGGTGAGCTACGTCGCGTGGCTTGCGATCCTCGACGGCCTGCCGATGCTGATCGCGGCGGCGGCGGTGCGTCGCGCCGCGCTCGCGCACCATCTCGTCGCCCGCATGGGGAAGTCGGCAGCCGGCGGCATGCTGCAGCTCGTCGCGTACGGGCTGGTGGTGTGGGCACTCACTCTCGCACCGATGGCCGCGGTCTCCGCGTTGCGTGAGACGAGCGTCCTGTTCGCCGCGATCATCGGGGTGAAGCTCCTGGACGAGCCGCTGGGCACGAGACGGATCACCGCGGCGGCGCTGGTGGCGGCGGGGATCATGATGATCGAATGGGGCTGAGTGCCGGGGTGTGAGCGCTGACCCGAACGCGGCGTCGGGCGGGGGCATGACCACCCTGGACACCGCTTTGACGTTCCCCATCCGGCTGTGGAGTCGGGGCCGGGCGGGCGGCGGGGCCGTCCTCGCCGCCCGCGTCGCCCGCGTCGCCCGCGTCGCGCACTCGCGCGGCTGCGCCGAAGTGCTGTCGTTCGACATGGGCGGGACGACGGCGAAGGTCTGCCTCATCGAGGACGGGGAGCCGCGGACCTCGCGGGCGTTCGAGGTCGGGCGGGCGGAGCGCTTCATCAAGGGCAGCGGGTTGCCGGCTACGCGCGCCTGCCGCACGCTGTCGTCCGCGGTTTCGGTTCGGGCGGTTTCCAGAGCGGACACGCCCCGATTCGGTTGTCCCGGACCCGTCCATGCAGTACCTTGCGCTCGCTGTCCCCTTCCGCAGTGGTCCGTGAACGGACGGAAAAGAGAGCAGAACGATGGCCAGCGTGTCCGATGTCGCCGCCTACATCCTTCGGCAGCAGGGCGCCATGACGACCTGGAAGCTCCAGAAGCTGATCTACTACAGTCAGGCATGGTCGCTCGTCTGGGACGACGACGCCCTGTTCCCCGAAGAGATCGAAGCCTGGGCGAACGGACCGGTGGTGCGCGAGCTCTACGATGCGCACCGCCGCATGTACCGGATGTCCTGCCTGAGAAAGGGCAACCCGGATGCGCTGACCCGCGACCAACGAGAGACCGTGGACTCCGTACTGCGCTTTTATGGCGACAAGTCACCGCAGTGGCTGAGCGATCTCACCCACATGGAAGATCCCTGGCAATCGGCCCGCCGGGGGGTTCCCGAAGGCGAGCGCGGCAATACCATCATTCCGAAGCAGGATCTGGCCGAGTACTACGGCAGCCTGTAACCGCCGTGGTCCGAAGACCCGGAAAGCGGCCCGCCGCGCGCGCATTTCCTCCTGCCGGCAAGCAACCTCGCACAAGTCCGGGTCGCGCCCCATCGTCCCATGATCGCGAAACGATCGTGTGGAGGTTCAGCATCGTGGATCAAGAGGGAGCTTGGGGATGTCGCAGCATTCCAGTCCGGGTCTGGTGGAACGAAATCCTGCCCAAATTGCAGCACTTCGAGTCCATGACCTGGACCGAGATCATGCAGGCGGTGGGCGGCAGGGGGAGAGGCAACAACAGTCACTTCGTGCAAGTCGGGAAGCTGACCCGGCAAGCCAAGGCAAGACTTACGGAAATCGGACAGGATGACGTGTCGGAGTTGTTCTCCCTGCGCCTGACCGGGACCACGCGGATCTACGGGATCCGCGACAGGCGGGCACTGAAGCTGCTCTGGTACGACCCTCATCACGGCACGAACGCGCGAGCGGTGTATCCTGTCCACCGTCGTTTATAGCATCAATCATAGGTAGGATCTTATAATTAATTGATTTTCATGGGATTTTATGAACCGTTGAAGTCCCATCCGAAATCTCCGATCATGGAATTGCTGGATCCACATGACAGGAGAAGACTCGGATGGGACGGCGCACTGTTGCTCAATTCGCCCACCAGATCAAGCGCGTGCTGTCGCCCACGGCACTGAATGACCTCGGAGGGAGGGTCGGTTTCTGCCACCGGGAACGCCTGATTACTCCATATCGACTGGTCCTGGGCCTGCTGGCAGGCCATGCCACGGGGACGGTCGAGACATTGGCCGATATGCAACGGCAATTCAATGCGTTGTTCGGCACCACGGTGGCGTACAAGCCGTTCCACAACCAGTTGGCGAAGCGTTCCTTCAAGGACTTCATGCGGGCCGTGTTGGACGTGGTCCTTCAGCAATGGGTGGTGAGCGTGCTGCAGCCGACAGCGCAGGGTCCGCTCGGTGAGTTCGGTCGGATTGTGATCCAGGACGGATGCTCGTTCGCGGTCAAGGATGCGCTTGGTGAGCATTACCCGGGACGATTCAAGAAGCAGAACCCTGCTGCGGTGGAGCTGCACGTGACGATGAGTGTGTTGAATGAATCGGTGGAGCAGGTGACGCTGACGGCGGACACGGCGCCGGAGCGGCCCCATCTGCCCTCGCCCGAGGCATTGCGCAATGACCTGCTGTTAGCGGACCGAGGGTACTTCGACCGGGAGTACCTCGGTGCGGTGGACAGGGCGGGTGGGTACTTCGTGATGCGTGCGAGCGCATCGGTCAACCCGAAGGTGCAGGGTGCATATACCTGGGAAGGGGAGACGTTGGAGGAGTGGTCTGGGCAATTGTTGAAGCAGGGTATTCTGTCGAAGGGCGAGCCGGTCGATCTCGATGTGGTTTGGGGGGAGGGAGAGAAGGCGTTGGAGCTGAGGCTGTTGGCGCGATGGAATGGTGATGAGGGGTGTCATACGTTGTTGGTGACGAATTTGGCGCGGAGCCGGTTCAGTGCGGAGCAGGTGGGGCAGCTCTATCGGTTGCGGTGGCAGGTCGAGCTGTTGTTCAAGGAGTGGAAGTCGTATGCGAATCTTCATGCGTTCGACACGAGCAAAGCGGGGATAGCCGAGGGGCTGGTATGGACGGCGATTGCGGCCTCGGTTCTGAAGCGTTATCTGGCCCAGATGACGCAGGCATTGCGAGGGGTCGAGGTCTCGACGCGGAAGGTGGCGATGTGTGCGCGTCATGGATTGGGTGATGTGTTCCGTGCGCTTGCTTGTGGAAGGAGACGTGGCTTTCTTCCCGTGTTACGAAACTTGGTGGATTATCTGGCGAGCAATGCGACTCGGTCCCATCCGAAACGAAACCGCAAGAAAGGACGACTCCAATTCGGATTGGAGCCGGTTTTGTGATTTCCTTAAGTACCAACCTATGACCGCTACTATGCACCTGGGTCAACAATTCCTCGGCCTCTGGGGTGGTTGCCTGGCCGTCGGTGCTGGCGCTTTGGGCGATAAACAGATTGGCGAGGCGAAGAATCGCTGTGCCGTTGCGAGCGACTTCGTTCTCTAGCTGACGCAGGTTGTGTTCGAGCCGTACGACGCTCGGTGACGGCTTGTTGGACAGCCACTCGATGGTGTCGGCAAACACCCGGCCGCGACCTATGGGCGGGAGCTGATTGGGATCGCCGACCAAAACCAAGCGGCGAACGGCCCGCCAGTCGATAGCGCGGACGAAGGTAGCCATCAGGCTCAGGTCCAACATGGATGCCTCATCGACGATGATGGTCCCTTGCCCGTGACGGCCACCACCTCGCTGCCGGTAGGTGAGGTTTTCGTTCAACCAGCCTTCCTTGGCGAGATAAGAGTGCACCGTCGAGGTCTCGACTCTCTCTATGTCGCGTTGCAGGAGCTTGGTGCGAAGGCGATCGGAAGCCTTGCCGGTGGGCGCCATTACGGTAATCGGTGCGCCTTCCCCTTCTGTGGCGCGCACGGCCAAAATGATGGCGCAGACCACTGTCGTCTTGCCGGTTCCGGCTGCTCCCGTCTGAGGTGGTGCATGGAGGCCATTTCCCGAGCTACGACGGAGGTCGCCACCGGCAGATCGTCCGCCGGTGGCTGGACGACCGGGGGCGCGCGTAGCCAGGGTGCCGCAGGACACCCTGCCGGACGCCTCGCGTGAAACGGCAGTGGCCTACTTCCGAATACCCTCGATGCCGAGCTCCAGCTCCATCGTCTCGCTGGCCGGTCCGAGGTTGTAGTCGATCCCGAAGTCCTTGCGGGTGAGGGTGACGGTGCCGATGAAGCCGGCCCGGTAGCCGCCCCAGGGGTCCTTGCCCTCGCCGATCTTGCGCAGATCGATCGAGATCGGCTTCGTCACCCCGTGCAGGGTGAGCATCCCTTCGAGGGTCCCTCTCTCCGCGTCGCCGGTGTACCCCGTGCTCTCGAAGCCCGCGTCCGGATACTTCTCCACGTCCAGGAAATCCGGGTTGCGAAGGTGCTTGTCGCGCTCGGCGTGGTTGGTGTCGATGCTCGCGGGGTCGATCGACACCGAGATCCGGTTCGCCGAAGGGTCGGCCGGATCGTGGCTGAGCTCTCCCGAGAACCGGTTGAACCGGCCGTAGAGCCAGCTATAGCCGAGATGCTTGATCCTGAACTCGATGAACGAGTGGGCGGTGTCGATCTCGTAGTCGGCGGCGGATGCCACCGTCCCCATGCCTGCCAGGGAGAGCCCCAGGGCCAGGCCGAGCCCGAGGCGGCGCGTCTTCTTCATGATGTCCATACGTTTTTCCTCCTGTATCGGATGGTCGCCGCCGGGGCCGGGCGAAGCCGTCGGCCGGAACGTCCCGGCGGTGCTTCGTATTCTGACATGATGCCGCACGGGTGGTTTAGGCCGGCTCCGATGGCTTTCGAGAGGAGCTACCGGGAAGCTGCATGAAATCCATGCCCTTGACCGTCCACTGGAACGGGGCGACTTCACGCGAGCGCGGGCAGCATTCGGAGGCTGCGCGGGGCGGGTCCGAACGGGCTGCCGGAGTGGCGCGGCATCGACGACATCGGGGGAGACGGCGAGGAAGCAGCGGGACAGACACGCTGTATACTGCTTCGGAGATCTTCTTCCCGAGCAAGCGTCCCGGACCGGCACGCGCCGCCGCCCCACGGCGGCAGCCCTCTCCGGGGATCGAAGAGGCGCGGATCCAATGACCCGAATCGCATTCATCGGCGTCGGCAACATGGGGTTGCCGATGCTCCGCAACCTTCTCGTCGCGGGCCACGAGGTGCGTGCGTACGACGTGTCCTCCGAGGCGCTGGCCGAGGCGGTGCGGGCCGGCGCCGGCGAGGCGGCGAGCCTGGCCGATGCGGTCGCCGCGGCGGAGATGGTGATCACGATGCTGCCGGAAGGACGGCACGTGCGCGCGGTTTACCTGGGCGACGGCCGCGACGCGCGCGGCGGCAACGACGGCATCATCGGACATGCGCCGAGGGAGGCGCTTCTCGCCGACTGCTCGACCATCGACGTCGCGAGCGCCCGTGAAGTGGCGGCGGCGGCATCCGGGGCCGGCTACGAGATGATCGACGCCCCGGTGTCGGGCGGGGTCGCCGGAGCCGCGGCGGCGACCCTCACGTTCATGGTGGGCGGCTCCGCGGCCGGCTTCGAACGCGCCCGGCCGGTTCTGGCCACGATGGGGCGCAACGTCGCCCACGTCGGCGGACCGGGACACGGGCAGGCCGCGAAGATCTGCAACAACATGATGGCGGGGATCGCGATCACCGGGGCCTCCGAGGTCTTCTGCCTCGGCGAGGCGCTCGGTCTCGACCCGAAGAAGCTGTACGACGTGCTCTCCACCTCGTCGGGCCAGACCTGGATGATGGATCACATGCATCCGGTGCCGGGGATCGTCGAAGCCGCGGCCTCGAACCGGGACTATGCGCCCGGCTTCAAGGCGGCGCTCATGGCGAAGGACCTCGGCCTTGCGCAGAGCGCGGCGGCGGACACCGGCACGAGCACTCCGCTCGGCGCCGAAGCAGCGGCGCTCTTTCGCATACTGTGCCGGAACGGGGCGGGCGAGCTCGATTGCAGCGCGGTCTACAAGCTCCTGCACGGCGACCTGTAATTCGGATCGACAGGCCCGGCGCCCCCTGCCGTCGGCCGGGACGCGACCGCACCGGCAGTCCCCGGCTCGAGCGCGGTCAGACCGACACCGACAGGTCCTGGAGCCAGACCGGCATCCGATCGAGCAGCCAGCCTTCGATCATCCGGTCGACGTGGAACAGGATCGCGACCCCCACCACGAGCAGGGCCGCACCCATGAGCGGCTTCGCCCACGGCATCCACGCCGCAATCTTCTCCCGGCGGGCGCTCACCGCCTGCCTCGAGCCGTAGGCGAGCGCCATCAGCACCGTGGACACCCCGGCCCCGAACGTGAGCATCGCGATCGTCGCCTGACCGAGACCCTCGCCGCTCGCGGCGAGGCCGATGGCGCCGCCCAGCGTCGGGCCGATGCACGGGGACCAGACTGCGCCGAGCAGGACGCCCACCCCGAACTGACCGGCGATGCCGGCCCGGTGGCGGTGGTCGAACCTGGCGTTCGCGCGGCTCGCGAGCGGTGCGGCCAGCGTCGCCAGCAGGGTCTGGGCTCTCGGAACGAGCAGCACGACACCGAACACCGTCATCGCGACCGCCGCGGCGCGGTTGACCGCATCGGCATCGACGCTCACGAGATGGCCGAACGCGGTCACCGAGACCCCGAGCGCCGCGAACGAGACGGTCAGCCCCGCCGCGAGTGCGATCGGCCCCAGCCGGCTGTCCTGGAACGCCGCCGCGATGACGATGGGCAGCAGCGGGAGCACGCATGGATTGACGAGGGTGAGCAGCCCGGCGACATAGGCCCACAGGTACGTCATCGATCGATCGGCTCCGAAAGGCGGGCGCGGTCCGGCAACGTCGGTCCGATGGGGCTGCGGGCGGCCCGGAGGCGGTCGCCTCCGGGCCGAACGTCACCGCCGGTTACGAGACCGCGGCCTTGAACAGGGGCTCGATGGCGTCGGCGCCGGTCTGGCCGACGATCCTGCCCACTTCCTCGCCCCGGCTGAACATCACGAGGGTGGCCCGGCCCCTGACGCCGAGCTCGCCCACGATGGGATCGCCGCTGAACCGATCCCAGTCGACCTTCATCACGGTCACCGCGCGGTACGCGGAATTACTGTCGATGAGCGCACGCACGGTGCGCCCTTGTGCGCGACAGGTGCCTCACCACGTGGTGTAGAAGTCGAGCAGCACCGGCTTCCCGCTCGCCAGGAGCCGGTCGAATGCCGCCCGGCTGTACTCGACCTGCCCTTCGCCGGCGAGCACCGATCCGGGCATCGCGAGCGCGAGCGAGGACACGGCGAGAAATCGACGTCGTTTCATGGCAAAAATCTCCGGGTTGGCTGGAGACGACGGTCCCCCACGGACCGCCCTCGGCGTATCCATACGCACAGGCAGATCCCGGTATCCGGTTCGAGCGTACGGCGCCCGGAGAGTTCCGGAACCGTGCCGCGATCCATCGGGCGCCGATTATGATACCGCGGCAGAGGATATATCCACCGAACCCGGAACGGCGCTCCGGGCCTCGCCGCGATGACCCGAGACGCACGCGCAGGCCGGCGAGGTACGAATCGCCTCCTGCCCGTGAAGTCTTCGACAAAACGACGAAGATTTTTCCGCCAACCGGCGTTTGGTTCCGGCGATGCCGGGCCGGGATCGGCGACCGCGTGATCGGCGAGCGGCTTGATGATCCGTCCCATGCGATCGGCGGACCACGACGACGTCGAACGGATCATCGGCGATTTCGGGGCCGCGGCGAGCCGTGCGCAACGGGGTGGGCTCGACGGCTGCGAGATCTCGGTGCTCGGGCACCTGTGCGGACAGTTCCGGTCACCGGCGGTGAACCGCCGCACCGACGGCTACGGGGGGCGACACGACGAGGATTTTCTGAGTAGAATCGCCCGGTCGCGCAGATCGGTGAAAGGCGGGGATGCGTGCGGCGACGTTTTGACAACTCACTGAGCGGCTTGTGATATTCTCCGCTACGCTGAAGGGCGGGGAGCTTGACGTGCGGAGTGATGCTTCGGACGGGTCGAAATTCATGCGCATGAAATACCGCCGACGGTCGCGGCGCAATGCTTGATCTTCCGGGAACATTCTGGCCAACGGTGGTCGGTTTCGCCGTCACCTTCGCCGTGAGCATCCTGATCGTGCTCACCAAGCGCTGGCACATCGCTCTCACCTTCGATCCCACCAAGGGACTGCAGAAGTTCCACGATACCCTGACTTCGAGGATCGGTGGGCTCGCCGTGTTCGTGGGGTTCTGGGCCGCCGCCGGGATGGCTCCCCAGCCGGTGCGCCCGCTCCTGTTCGCGCTCGGCATCAGCGTGATCGTCACGTTCGCTGCCGGACTGACGGAGGACCTGCTCAAGAAGGTCTCGTGCGCGCTGCGTTTTTGCGCATCGATGCTCTCCAGCCTGCTCTTCTGCGTCATGACCGGCTATTCCGTGACGAGGCTGGAAATCGTCTTCATCGACGACCTCATGGCGATCCACGCCGTCTCCATCGCCTTTACCGTGCTGGCGGTGTCCGGTCTTACGCATGCGGTGAACATCATCGATGGATTTCACGGGCTCGCCGCGGGCTCCGTCATCATCATGCTGTCGGCGTTCGCGATCGTCGCCTGGACCGTCGGGGATTACGAGCTGGTGGCGCTCACGACCATCGTCATCGCGGTGCTGGCGGGATTCCTGGTGGTGAACTTTCCGTACGGCCACATCTTTCTCGGGGATGGAGGGGCGTACTTCTCGGGCTTCGTGCTCGCGATGGTGGGCGTCATGCTCCCCATGCGAAACCCCGACGTCTCGGCATGGGTCAGCATCGTCATCCTGGCCTACCCGGTGGTGGAGACGATCTATGCGATCTTCCGCAAGACCATCCGTCCCGGGCATCATCCGACCAAGCCGGACAGGGTGCATCTTCACATGTTGCTCTACCGGAAGATCAGCAGGACGGTGAAGAGCAAGCGGCTCGCCAATCCCGCCACCAGCGTGCTGTTGTGGGGAGGCGCGCTGACCGGCCTCCTCTTCGTGATGCTGAGCCCGTACGAGCGGGGATGGTCGCTGCTCGCCTTCGCGGTACAAGCCACGCTCTATGCCGTGGTGTACCGGCGGGTTGCACTTCTGCGCCTCTCGAAAAAGCGATCCGGGAGAGTGTCCGCCAAGGCACCTGAAGTCGAGCTGCCACAGGATCGATACGTGCTCGACGGTTTGGCCGCCGGGGAGGGCGCCGATTCCAGGGGAATCACATCGGCACGCTCTTCAGCGGGGGATTGATCCCGGCCGCGGGTCCGGATGGTCGTGCCGGAGAGCAACCGGCAACGATCGAGCACGGACCTCCGCCGGGCATCGCGGCCCGGGCATCACGGCCGCGGTCTCCGGCAGCGCCCCGAGGTGGTGGCACGAGCCCCTTCCGCAAGATGCGCCGGCCTGCACTGCCGCTCCGATGAACCACTTGCGATGCAGCTCCCGCAAGGGAGAAGGATGATCGGGATGAACGCCGATCCCCTGAAGGCCATCCGCATGCAGATCATGTGGAACCGCCTGATCGCGGTCGTCGAGGAGCAGGCGCAGGCCCTCGTGCGCACCGCGTTCTCCCCCATCGTGCGCGAGGCGGGGGATCTCTCCGCCGGCGTGTTCGACACCCGCGGCCGGATGCTCGCGCAAGCGGTGACCGGCACCCCCGGCCACGTCAACTCCATGGCCGAGTCGGTCAACCACTTCCTGCGCCACTTCCCCATCGAGACCATGAACGATGGGGACGTCTACATCACCAACGACCCCTGGATGGGCACCGGGCACCTCAACGACTTCGTGCTGACCACCCCCTGCTTCCACCGCGGCCGCCTCGTGGGGCTGTTCTCGTGCACGTCGCACCTCACCGACATCGGCGGCATCGGCTTCGGCCCCGATGCGACCGACGTGCACATGGAAGGCATCTACATCCCGATGCTCAAGCTCGCCGACCGCGGCGTGTTCAACGAGACCCTCATGGCGATGGTGCGGGCGAACACCCGCCAGCCGGTCGAATCGGAAGGCGACGTGTACTCGTTGGCGGCGTGCAACGACGTGGGCTGCGAGCGTCTGGTCGAGATGATGGCCGAGTTCGGCCTGGACGATCTGGACGAGCTCGGCGAGTACGTCTGCGAGAGCTCGCGCCGCGCGGTGCTCGACGAGATCGCCAGGCTGCCGCGGGGCGAGTACCGCAGCTCGATGCGGGTGGACGGCTACGAAGGCCCGATCGATCTCGTGGCAAGGGTCGAGATTGCCGCCGACGGCATCACCGTCGACTACGACGGGACCTCCCCGAAATCGAACCACGGGGTCAACGTCCCGATGGCGTACACCGCCGCCTACACGTGCTTCGGGCTCTCGTGCATCGTCTCCGCCGACGTGCCCAACAACTGGGGCTCGCTCGCGCCGTTCAAGGTGAACGCGCCCGAGGGCTGCGTGCTCAACGCCCCCTATCCGGCTCCGGTGTGCTCGCGCCACATCATCGGCCAGATGCTGCCCGACGTGGTCTTCGGCGCCCTGACCCAGGCCGTACCGGAACGCGTGCCGGCCGAAGGGGCCGCCTGCCTGTGGAACGTCACCATGCGCGGCGAGAGCGACCGCGCCGCGAACCAGTCGAGCGGCGCGCTCTTCGCGGTCACCGCGGTATGCAACGGAGGCACCGGCGCGCGGCCGGCCAGGGACGGACTCTCCGCCACCGCGTACCCGAGCGGAGTACGCGGTACGCCGGTCGAGATCAACGAGTCGGTCTCGCCGGTGGTGTTCTGGCGCAAGGAGCTGCGGCCCGATTCCGGCGGTCACGGACGCCAGCGCGGCGGACTCGGCCAGGTCATCGAGATCGAGTCGGCCATCGGCAGGGACTTCGAGCTGCTCGCCTCCTTCGATCGAATCCTCCATCCCGCGCGCGGGCGCTACGGCGGCCACGACGGCGACCATGGCGGGGTTCGGCTCGCCTCGGGCGCAGTCCTGGACGGCAAGGGCACGCAGCGCATTCCGGCGGGGGAGCGCCTCATCCTGCACACCCCCGGTGGCGCGGGCTTCGGCGATCCGCACGAACGCGATCCGACCGCGGTGGCCGCGGACGTCGCGGCCGGCCGCATCTCGCGGGAGACGGCAAGGGCGGTGCACGGCGTCGACGTCGCGGCGGGCTGAACAGGACCCCGGACCGCCGGCCGACTCGGGATTCGTTTTCGTGACCCCGGCGGTGACCGCCGCGAAACGCGCGGGGATCGACTTCGAGGTCGCCGAGTACGACGCGGGCGACTCCGGCGAGCCCTATGGCATGGGCGCGGCGCGGGCACTCGGCGTCGCACCGGAGCGCGTGTTCAAGACCCTGGTGGTCGAATTGCCGGGCGGATCCGTGGATTGACGCCTTGCGGCGATCAGCCGAGGCGCACCGGAAGGCGCTTGAGCGAGCGGCTGAGGATGAGCGGGTCCCACTCGAAGCGGTCCGTGGCGAGCGTCGCGCGCGGGAACCGTTCGAGGAAGGCGCCGAGGCCGAGGGCGCCTTCGAGGCGCGCGATGGCCGCGCCCAGGCAGTAGTGGATGGAGTAGCCGAACCCGACGTGCCGGTTCGAACGGCGGGTGACGTCGAACCGCTCCGGCGCCTCGAATCGCCGCGGGTCGCGGTTCGCCGACGCCTGCACGAGCAGCAGGCGTTCCCCCGGCTCGATCCGCCGGCCGCCGTACTCCACCGGTTCGGTGACCTGGCGCCACATCGCCTTGGTGGGGCCGTCGAAACGGAGGATCTCCTCGACCGCATCCGGCATCCGGGACGGATCGGATGCGAGCGCCGCCCCTGCCGGACCGTGCTCCAGGATCGCCTTCAGCCCGTTCGCGAGCAGGTTGCGGGTGGTCTCGTGCCCGGCGAAGAGCAGCAGCACGCAGGTGGCGACGATCTCCTCTTCGTCGAGCACGTCGCCGCGTTCCTCGGCGGCGACGAGATCGCTGACCAGATCCTCGCCGGGACGCATCCGGCGCTCCGCGATCACCCCGCGCAGGAACTCCGAGAACTCCCGCAGGCTGCGCTCGGCCCGCTCGTGGCGGTCCTCACTATGCATCGCGCCGAACACCAGGGTGAGGATGTCGCCGGACCACCGCGTGAGGTCGCTCCGGTTCCGGTGCGGGACGCCGAACAGGTCGCAGATGACGCGCACCGGCAGCGGACCGGCGAAGCGCTCGACGAAGTCGAATTCGCGCTCGGCCCCGACCTCGTGGACGAGCTCCTCGACGAGGGATGCGATCCAGCCGCGCATGCGCTCCACCGCACGGGGGCGGAAGGCGTACTCCACCAGCTTGCGCAACCGCGTGTGGCGCGGCGGATCGGTGAACACGATCCAGCGGGTCAGCACCTCGTACGTCGCGTGTTCGCGTTGCGCCGCGCCCTCCGCCCGCAGCCGCTCGAAGTAGGGGCTCACCCGGTCGGCCGAGAGGCGGGAATCACGGAAGGCGGCGCGCACGTCGTCGTAGCGGAGCAGGAGCCATCCGCCGAGCCGTTCGTCCCGGTACAGCGGCGCGGCCTCACGCAGGCGCGCGAGGTACGAGTACGGATCGGCGACGGCGTGATCGGCGAGCAGCTCGGTGACCTGTCCCATGCAACCGGTCCCTCCATTCATCCGGTCTCGAAGAACGTGGCCCGCGGGTCCCGGACGCCGGCTCCCCGGCACGGAGCCGGGCGGACCCGGCGACGCGGAATCGCGCGATCCAGGTGGATCTGCCCCATCGCGGCCACCGAGGGGCGAGCGCAGACCCTCATGTACATCCGTGTTCTCGACGCTCAGTCGAACTCCTCGGTGGTGTAGCGCCATGCCCGCACCGTCGCGGACCAGTGTCCCGCGGGCCAGCCGGCCTTTGCGGCCAGCTCCCGGACGAAACGGTCCGGCTGCGGAATCCCCTTCCATACGCTCGGCAGGAAGGTCGCGCGTTTCCGCCCGTCCTCGATGATGAGCCCGTCGATGCCCGGCCGGAGCCGGGAGACGAGGTGGGCTTCCGACTCCACGTGCATCGGCGCCGGGGGGGAGAGCACGGAGATCCTGATGCCGAGCGCTTCCAGGTCGTCCTCCCGGACCGGGGGGAACCTCGGATCGGTGAACGCGGCGGCGTGAGCGTTGTGGGCGACGTCCTCGGCAAGGAGGCGCACCGCCTCCAGGCTGCCGATGCATCCGCGCAGGCGGCGGTTCGATTCCAGGGTCACGAACGTGGCGCGGCGCTCTCCCAGCACCGGCGGCAGTCGTTCGAGATCGACGGCGCAGGCCTTGCCGTGCGCGATCCCGTGGCGGATCGAACGCGCGGCGATGCCGAGTAGATGCCGACGCGCTTCCAGGCCGAGCCCGTCGTGCGTGGGCTCGTACGGAACAAGACCGTCCCGCGCCCGTTCACGGCGCTGGCCGGGGGGCGGCTGCGCCGGCGATCGCCGCTCGAAGAACGCATAGGCGCCATAGCCCACCACGCGGTCGCGAGTTCCCGCCGTGTCGCCCGAGTTGCGCACGTCGAGGGCGCACGCATCGAGACCGCGGCGTTTCGCAAGGTGGAGCAGTCCGTTCACCGCGTGGCGCCCGCACGCCTGCTCGTAGCCGACGGCATCATGGCGCAGGGCGACGATGGCCTCCGAGGTCTTCGCATCGAGGCGTCGTGCGCTCTCGTAGTCGAGGTAATGGCTCAGGTCCGAGCTGACGACGATCGCCGTCTCCGGTCCGCCCCAGAGCGCTTCGAGCAGGGTGTCGATCTCGGCGGGACCTGCCTTGCCGACGAGAAGGGGTACGACGGTGAACCGGGGAATCACGCGCATCAGGAACGGAAGATGCACTTCGAGGCTGTGCTCGCGCTCGAACGCCGGGTCGAACCGCTGGACGAACACGTGCTCCAGGGCGCGGGTGACGGAGGCGGCGTCGACCGGAACACGGCCGAGCGGGGTCTCGAACGATTCGGCGCCGGACACCGCCACTCCATGGAGGGGGTGGTAGTGCGAAGGGCCGAGCAACACGACCCGCCGAATTTCGTGCGCCCGAGACTTCAGTCGCGCATATGCGCTCGCGGCGACGGGTCCGGAGTAGCGGTATCCCGCGTGCGGGGCGATCAGCGCCTTCGGGGTCGGACCGTCGGCGCCGGCCTGCCCGAGATGGGCATCGACTTCACGGCGCAGCGCGCCGCCGTCGCCAGGATAGAACATGCCGGCGACGTTCGGCGGCTTCACGTTTGCCGGGACGGCGCCAGAGGATCGGCTGAACATGCGCATGTGCGC
This sequence comes from Gammaproteobacteria bacterium, assembly GCA_965204915.1. Lineage (GTDB taxonomy): Bacteria > Pseudomonadota > Gammaproteobacteria > HK1 > HK1 > HK1. Next base: position 5,170,824 of record OZ242023.1, read on the forward strand.
ATCTTCGGCGGCAGGGATGCGAAGGTCAACCGGACGTTGCGTTCAATCCGGTTCTATCGAAGCTCGCGAGGATGCATCAGGGGTTCGAGCTTGGCCGCGTACGCGAAGATGCCGGGCAATCCTCCGGTGTGGATGAAGAGCACACGGCTTCCCGCGGCGATCCGCCCCGAGCGCACGAGCGCGATGAGTCCCGCCATCGCCTTGCCCGTGTACACGGGGTCGAGGAGCAGTCCTTCGAGCTGCGCCGCCATCAGCATCGCTTCGCGCGTCGCATCGTTGAGCTTGCCGTAGCCCGGCGGGGTCACTTCGTCGCATACGTCGACGTCGTGCTCGCCGAAGACCGCGGGCCGGCCGATCATCGCCGCGAGCTCCGCCGCCCTCTTCGCGACCCGCGGGCGCTGCCAGGATGCCTCCCTGCGTACACAGATGCCATGCACCGGCATCGTCTCACCGATCGCCCGCAGGCCCACCAGGGTCCCGGCGTGGGTGAGTGCGCTTCCCGAGGCGCAGACCATCGCGTCGAACCCGAAGCCCCGCGCCCTGGCCTGCTCCATCACCTCGTTGGCGGCGACCACATAGCCGAGCCCGCCGAGCGGCGGATGGTCGGTGGAGAGATGGATTACGTAGGGTGTGCGTCCTTCGCTCGCGAGCGAGCCGGCGAGGCGTTCGAGCGCCGCATCCGCCGCCGCCTCGTCCTCCCCGGCGGGGAACGAATGCAGCGTTGCGCCGAGCAGCCGGTCGAGCAGCACGTTGCCGGAAGTGCGGTAGAGATCGTCGGCGTCGTCCACCCGCTCTTCGAGCTGGATGTGGACGTCCATCCGGAGCTGGCGTGCGCCCGCCGCGGCCAGCCGGACGAAGTTCGACTGCACCGCCCCCGTGATGAGCACGGTGTCGGCGCCGCGCGCCTGCGCCTCGCCGAGGTAGAACTCGAGCTGGCGCACCTTGTTCCCTCCCAACGCGAGCCCGGTGCAGTCGTCGCGCTTGATCCACAGCTCGACGCCGAGGGCGGCTCCGAGATTCGGGGCGGCGTCGAGCGGGGTCGGCGTGTGGCCGAGCCGGATCCTCGGATAGTCGTCGATTCCGGCGAGCGGTCTCGGCATGATGCCTCCGGTGGCATGAAGAAACAGCGAGCCGCGATGATACCGGAGGCGGAGGGGCGCATCGCTCGCTGGCGGATACGTCCCCACACTACGCCACTGCCCATCGGGATTTGCGCCCCGGGGAAGGTTTGCGAACCGGCGCGTTCAACGGCTCTAATACCACTTCCGAATTCGGGAGGGACGACGATGTTCGACGTTGAACGATTCATCGATGACTGCCGCAAGGCCAACGCGGAGGCGGATTCGCACAAGGCGGTGCTGGATCTCGTGGAGCGCACCTGCTCCGATCCGGCCGCGGTTCTTGCGGGACTCGGCGAGCCGGCCCGCGCCGGGGCGGCCAAGCTCTACCATGGCGATGAGCTCACGATTCTCGACATCGTGTGGGGCCCCCACATGACGCTGATGCCCCACGACCATCGGATGTGGGCGGTCATCGGTATCTACACCGGGCGCGAGGACAACATCTTCTGGCGTCGCCAGCCCGGTCGCGACGACGGATTCCTCAAGGCGCAGGGCGCCCGCTCCCTCGGCGCCAGGGACACCGTGCCGCTCGGCCGGGACGTCATCCATTCGGTGACGAACCCGCTGCCGCGCCTGACCGGCGCGCTCCATGTCTACGGCGGGGATTTTTTCGGTGCCGAGCGTAGCGAGTGGGATCCCGAAACGCTCACCGAAGGCCGCTACGACGTCGAGAAGAACATGCGGCTGATCGAAGAGTCGAACTCACGCCACGCGGGCTGAAGAGGACGCAGACGGTGACGCCGGCTTCGGCACACCGCTTCTTCTCCCGCCTTCCTCGGCACCGTCCCCGCCACCGCCCTCGGAGGACACCATGCAAGAGCCTGTCCACTACCGGACCATCGTCGATCTGGGCCGGGCGATCCGCGCCGGAGAGCTGTCCGCGGCAGCGATCACCGAGCACTTCCTGGATCGGATCGACGCGCTGGAGCCGCGCCTTCGCGCGTTCACGGTGATCTGCCGGGACCGGGCGCTCGCGCAGGCCCAGGCCGCCGATACGCAGCTCGCTGCCGGCGTGGATCTCGGTCCGTTGCACGGCATCCCCTACGTGGCCAAGGATCTCTACGACGTGGCGGGCCTGCCCACCACCGCGGGCACCCGCCTCCTCGCCGACAACGTTCCGGACCGCGACTGCACGGTCGTCAGGAAGCTGGCGCGGGCCGGGATGGTGCTGCTCGGCAAGACGATCACCGTGCAGTTCGCCTACGGCGGCGCGGGCATCAACACCGACCAGGGGACCCCGCACAACCCCTGGCATCCCGAGCCCCACCTTCCGGGCGGATCGAGCTCCGGCACCGGGGTCGCGGTGGCGGCAGGACTGGCGCCGATGGGACTGGGCTCCGACACCGGCGGATCGGTCCGGATCCCCGCGAGCATGTGCGGGATCACCGGCCTGAAGACGACGGTGGGCCGGGTGAGCCGTGCGGGCATCTACCCGCTGAGCCGGAGCCTCGACAGCGCAGGACCGTTGACCCGCGACGCGGCCGACGCCGCGCTGGTCTACGAGGCGATGCAGGGTCCGGACCCTGCCGATCCCACCACCCGCGGGCAGGCCCCGCACGACGTGACCAGCGGGATCGGGGGCGGCGTCGCCGGACTCACCCTCGGCGTGCCGCGCGCGGTGTTCTGGGAGGACTGCGACGCCGAGGTCGAGAGCCGGGTGCGCGAGGCGATCGCGCACCTCGGATCCCTCGGCGCGCACGTGGTCGACGTCGAGTTCGAGCAGGCGGAATCGGCCCGCCGGCTCAACCCGCGGGGCCTCGTCATCGCGGCGGAGGCATACGACGTCAACCGCCACCTCGTCGAATCGAGCTTCGACGACCTCGACCCCATCGTCGCCTTCCGTCTCGTCAAGGGCCGGGACGTCCCTGCGCACGAGTACCTGGCGACGGTGCGGGCATGGGAAGAGCTGCGGGCGGACACGGTGGCGGCGCTGGCCGACGTGGACGCCCTCCTCTGCCCCACGGTGATGATTCCCCCGGTGCCGGTCGCCGATGCGCTGGCGAGCACCGACGCCTATGCCGAACGCAACCTGCAAACGCTGCGCAATACTTCAATCGGCAACATCCTGGGGCTGTGCGGGCTGAGCGTCCCTTGCGGGTTCACCTCGCGGGGCCTGCCGATCGGGCTGATGATCTACGGGAAGCCCTTCGACGAAGCCCGCGTGCTGCGCATCGGCCACGCCTGCCAGCAGGCGACCGACTGGCACCGAAGCCACCCGGCCCTCGACCGGCCCGGCTGACGGGCCGTGCCGCGCCCGCCGGGAGGCAGCCGAAAGAGATTGCGCAGACCCTCGGGTGCGCCTTGCGCCGAGGCCCGCCTGTACCCTCGCCGGTCCGGGGCGGAGCCTCGGAGCCGGATTCAGTGCGAGAGGATCTGGCTCAGGAACAGCTTCGTGCGGTCGTGTTGCGGGTTGGAGAAGAATTCGTTCGGCTCGTTCTGCTCGATGATCTCGCCGCCGTCCATGAAGATCACGCGGTTCGCGACCGCGGTGGCGAACCCCATCTCGTGGGTGACCACCAGCATCGTCATCCCGCTCTCCGCGAGCTCGACCATGACCTCCAGCACCTCCTTGATCATCTCGGGATCGAGCGCCGACGTCGGCTCGTCGAAGAGCATGATGCGCGGGCTCATGCACAGCGAGCGGGCGATCGCGACCCGCTGCTGCTGGCCGCCCGAAAGCTGGCCCGGGTACTTGGCGGCCTGCTCGGGGATGCGGACCCGTTCGAGGTAGCGCATCGCGACCTCCTCGGCCTCCGCCTTCGGCATCTTGCGCACCCAGATCGGAGCGAGCGTGCAGTTCTCCAGCACCGTGAGATGGGGAAACAGGTTGAAGTGCTGGAACACCATGCCGACCTCGGAGCGGATGATCTCGATGTTCTTGAGATCGCTGGTGAGCTCGGTGCCGTCGACCACGATCGAGCCCTGCTGGTGCTCCTCCAGCCGGTTGATGCAGCGGATCAGGGTGGATTTGCCCGATCCCGACGGCCCGCAGATGACGATGCGCTCGCCGCGGCTGACCTCCAGGCCGATGTCCTTGAGGACGTGGAACTCGCCGAACCACTTGTGCATGCCGCTGATCGAGATGATGCTTCCGGAAGCGTCCTGCGCCGAATCGATCCCCTGCCCGCCGGCCGTCCGATCTACCTTTGCCATGAATCCGGCTCCCATGTTGATTGACCGATGCCGGCCGGATGCCGCCTCGATGGCAGGGGCCGGCGAGACGATCCGCCGCTCGGCCGCCCGCGGCGATCCCTGCCCGGCGGCGCCGGAACGGCTACCTCCGCAAGGCCGCCCCCGACAGGCGCCGGAGCCAGGGACACGGCCACTACCCCGCCTCGTGGCCGGTGTGCAGCTTGCGCTCGAGATACAGCGAGTAGCGCGACATCCCGAAGCAGCACAGGAAGAAGAAGACGGCGATGAACAGGTACACCTCGCGGGCGAGCCCCGCCCAGACCGCATCCGCGAGCGACGCGCGGCCGATGCCCAGCGGGTCCAGCATGCCGATGATGAGCACCAGGGTGGTGTCCTTGTACAGCCCGATGAAGGTGTTGACGATGCCGGGGATCGAGATCTTCAACGCCTGGGGCAGGATGATCAGCCGTTGCGCCTTCCAGTACGAGAGGCCCAGCGAGTCCGCCGCTTCGGCCTGGCCCTGCGGAATCCCCTGCAGGCCGCCGCGCACCACCTCCGCGATGTAGGCGGCGGAGAACAGGGTCACCATGATCAGCACCCGCATGAGCAGATCGAAGGTGGTGCCGGGCGGCAGGAAGTAGTTGAGCATCGTCGATGCGACGAACAGCAGGGCGATCAGGGGCACGCCGCGGATGAACTCGATGAACAGCACGCACAGGATGCGCACCGCCGGCAGGTCGGAGGTGCGGCCCAGGGCGAGCGCGATGCCGATGGGCAACGAGAACGCGATCCCGGTCACCCCGATGATGAGGGTCAGCATGAAGCCGCCGAACTGGTCGGTCTCCACCGGCGTGAGGCCGAATCCGCCGACCAGCAGCCAGCCGGCCAGGAACGGGAACGCGGCCACGTACCAGAACCAATGCCTTCTCTGCGGGAGCTTGTCGTAGAGGACCGGCAGGATCGCGAAGATCAACAGCACGAACGACAGGTTGACCCGCCAGCGTTCCGCCTCGGGATAGAACCCGTAGACGAAGATGCCCAGCCGCCCCTTGATGAACGCCCAGCAGGCTGCTTCTTCCGGCACCGCCATCTTGTCCCAGCACTCGGCGCGCGACTCCGCGGTCCAGATCGACTTCAGGACCGCCCATTCCAGCATCGGGGGAACGACCGAATAGAGGACGAGGACCCCGATCACGGTCATCGCGATGTTCAGCGGAGACGAGAAGAGGTTCTTGTACATCCACCCGGTGACGCCGGTGGTCCGTCTCGGCGGCGGCAGATCCGGGTGGGTCCCGGGGGCGTAACGCAGGGCGGTGTCCGGCCCGGTCATGACGGGCCGCCGCGCTGTGGCGTATTCGTATGGGACCATCCGGCCGGCACGCTACCTCTCCTTGAGCCTGATGCTGCGGTTGAACCAGTTCATGAACCCAGAGATGGTCAGCGAGAAGACGAGGTAGACCCCCAGCACGATGATCATCGTCTCCACTTCCTTGCCGGTCTGCATCAGGGAGATGCCGCCGATGGTGGCGACGACGTCCATGTAGCCGATGGCGATGGCCAGCGAGGAGTTCTTGGTGAGGTTCAGGTACTGGCTGACCAGGGGCGGCACGATGATGCGCAACGCCTGCGGAATGATCACGAGCTGCAGGGTCCGGTTCGGCCGCAGGCCCAGTGCGTAGGACGCCTCGGTCTGTCCATGGCTGACCGCCAGGATGCCGGCGCGGACGATCTCGGCGATGAAGCACGCGGTGTAGTAGGAGAGCGCCAGCCACAAGGCCAGGAATTCAGGCTTCAGCGCCATGCCGCCCTTGAAGTTGAATCCCTTGAGCGCCGGCACGTCCCATGACAAGGGTGCGCCCGTCGCAAGGAACGCGACCGCCGTCGCCCCGGCGACGATCCCGGCACAGATCCAGAACACCGGATAGATCTTCCCGGTCTCGTCCTGGACCCGCTTCGCCCACCGGCGAAACACGATCGCGGCGACGATCGCGATCACGAGCACCGCGCCGACGATGCCGGCCCCGGCCTCCAGCACCGGAGCCGGGACGTAGAAGCCACGGTTGGAGACGAACATCGTCTCGCCGAAGCCGATGGCGTTGCGCGGCGCCGGCAGGGTGGTCACCACGATCCCGTGCACCAGGAGAATGTGCAGCAGCACCGGGACGTTGCGGGTGAACTCGATGAATACGTAGACCATGCGGCTGATCAACCAGTTGCTGGACAGCCGCAGGACCCCCATCGTGAAGCCCAGCACGGTGGCGAACGCAACGCCGCAGACCGCGATGAGCAGGGTGTTCAGAATGCCCACCGCGGCTGCGATCAGGTGCGTGTCGCGGGAGCTGTAGTCGATGAACGGCGAGAAGGTGATGTCGTAGGCGGCCGGCGCGGCCAGGAAGTCGAAGCTGAATTCCTTGCCGATCGCCTGGAGGTTGACGTTGACGTTGTGCAGCCCGATCGCCACCAGGGCGAACACCACCGCCATGGTGACGATCTGCACGATGACCGATCGCGCCTCCTTGTTGCGCCAGAGGCGTACGAGCGGTCCGCGGGCTTCGGTGGAAGCGACTGCCATGAATGGCCGGCCGGAGAAGACGCGCCGGCGCGCTCACGCGCGCCGGCGCCCTCGTCCTTCGGACCCTGCGGTCCGGTCCGCGATCAACGGAACGGCGGCGAGTACTGCAAGCCCCCGTCGGTCCACAGCGCGTTGAGTCCCCGGGCAAGGCCGATCGGCGTGTTCACACCGATGTTGCGCTCGAAGATCTCGCCGTAGTTGCCGACCGACTTGATGATGTTGTAGGCAAAGTCGGCGCTCAATCCCAGCTCGGCGCCCTGGTTGCCTTCCACACCCAGCAGGCGCAGCACCTCGGGGTCCTTGGAGTTGGCCCTCATGTCGTCCACGTTCGCCGAGGTGACGCCCTTCTCCTCGGCCGTGATCGTCGCGTTCAGCACCCAGGTCACGATGTCCGACCACTGGTCGTCGCCGTGGCGGGTGGCGGGGCCCAAGGGCTCCTTGGAGATGATCTCCGGCAGAACCATGTGGTTCTCCGGGTCGCTGAAGGTGGAGCGGGTGGACGCGAGGCCGGATGCATCCGTGGTGTACACGTCGCACCGTCCGGCGAGGTAGTTCTGGCGTGCCTCGTCGTTGGTCTCGATGGTCACCGCCTCGTACTTCATGCCGTTGCTGTGGAAGTAGTCGGCGAGGTTGAGCTCCGTGGTGGTGCCGGTCTGGATGCACACCGAGGCGCCGTCCAGCTCCTTCGCGCTGGATACGCCCAGCGACTTGGGCACCATGAAGCCCTGGCCGTCGTAGTAGTTGACGCCGTGGAAGCGCAGCTTCACGCCGACGTCGCGCGAGAAGGTGATGGTGGTGTTGCGCCAGAGCACGTCGCCTTCGCCGGCGTTCAGCTTGGTGAAACGGGTCTTGCCGGTCGAGGTGACGGCCTTGATCGCCTTCGGGTCGCCGAGGACGGCAGCCGCGGTGGCGCGGCAGAAGTCGATGTCGAAGCCGTGCCATTCACCCGCGTCGTCCGGGTAGGCGAAGCCGGCGACGCCGGTGCTGACGACGCAGTTCAATACGCCGCGGGCCTGCACGTCCTCGAGGGTGCCGGCCTGCGCACTGCCGGCGACGCCGAGCGCGAGGCCGAGTGCTCCGACGGCTGCACTGGTTCTGATCTTCATGATTCCCTCCTTGTTGCGGTTCGAACCTGGAGAATGCGGATTATCCAGGGGTTTGCGATGCAGGGACTTGCGATGGCGAATGCAGCGCGGTTCGGCTCCCCGTTCCGAATCGGAACTCGACGTGTGCGCCGCATCCGGCAAATGCTAACGGCAACATCCCGGCGTTGTCCATCGGAAATGAGCGTATGACGTCCCCGGTTCGCGGTCCGTTCGGACCGGCGAAGCTCTGGTCGAAGCATCTCCTTGATCTCGATCAATTCCCTATGATGCACACTCTGGTTTCGGAGTGGTGGCGCCGGCTCTTTCGAGGATACGTGCCCGATACGATAGGATGGCTCCGCCCGATTCCCGGCATCCGGCCCATCTCCGATCCCGAGGACCCGCCATGAAGCCCACGATACTGTCCTGCGCGGTGACCGGCAGCCATACCACCCGCGCGCACAACGAGACCCTTCCGGTCACCCCGGCCGAGATCGCCGGCGACTGTATCGAGGCCGCGAAGGCCGGCGCCGCGATATGCCACATCCACGTGCGCGAGCCGGGCTCCGGCAAGCCGAGCATGAACGTCGAGTATTACCGCGAGGTCGTCGAACGCATCCGTGGGAGCGGCACCGACCTCATCATCAACCTCACCACCGGACCCGGCGGACGGTTCGTGCCGAGCGACGACGATCCGAAGGTGGCGGCGCCGGCGACGATGCTGACCACCCCGGAGATCCGCACCGACCACGTGGTGGCGCTCAGGCCCGAGATATGCAGCCTGGACCTGAACACGATGTGGTTCGGCGGCGGTGCGGTGATCAACAGCCCCCGCAACGTCCGCATCATGGCCGAGCGCATCTACGCGGCCGGCGTCAAGCCCGAGCTGGAGGTCTTCGACAGCGGCGACGTCCAGCTCGCGCACGAGCTGATCGAGGACGGCACCCTGCGCGAGCCGACCCTGTTCCAGATCGTCACCGGGGTGAAGTACGGCTTCTCGCCGGGCAGCGAGACGATGCTCTACGCGAAATCGCTGCTGCCGCGCCACTGCGAATGGGCCGCGTTCGGCGCGAGCCGGTGGGCGTTCCCGATGCTCGCGCAGGCGTTCCTGCTCGGCGGACACTGCCGGATCGGCATGGAAGACGCCGTCTATCTGGAACGCGGAGTCAAGTGCAGGGGCAACCGGCCGCTCGTGGAGAAAGGCGTTCGCATCATCCGGGAGCTCGGTGGACGGATCGCGACGGTGGAGGAGGCGCGGGGGATCCTCGGGCTTCCTTCGGTGCGTGACGCGAAGGTCGCCTGAGCCGCATCCCTCACCGGCTTCCGGCTGCGGACGCGGATCGGGCGGCTGCGCCTTTCCGGAATCGACCCGGCATCGAGCGCCGGTGCGCTGGCGGGAGCTGCCGTGATGCGGATTCTTCCCCCGCGGCGACGGATCGACGGGCTGTTCGCCTACACCGCTCGCGCGTTCGGCTGATTTACCCATCAGCCTGGGCGATGTCATGGTGCGTGCGCCTTTCGTCCCCATCGGATCTCCGGAAAGGGAGCACCGCACGATGCCCACCCGTCAGGACTGGCTCCTGCTTGCGCTGTCGAAATCTCCTCGCGGAGCCATGAGCCCCGTTCAGGTCCAGAAAGCGCTGTTCCTGTTCGGCCAGGAAGTCGGCGGCCTGATCGGCACGGAGTTCTACACCTTCGAGCCCTACGACTACGGGCCGTTCGACGCGGCGATCTACGTCGATCTGCGCCGGATGACGTACGAGGGGCGGGTCCGGGTGGAATGGAGTCCGGATCGGGGCTGGAAGAGCTACCTGCTGACCGACTCCGGCCGGAACGTCGTACTCGCCCTCGAGAACGACGCCGACCCCCGGCTCACCGATTTCCTCCGCCGCACCGTGGAATGGGTCACGGAGCGGTCGTTCTCGGACCTGCTCCGCGGTGTCTATGCCGCGTACCCCGAGTTCGCGGTCAACAGCGTGTTCCGCGGCAGATGACCGTTCTCGTCGGGATCCTGGCGAGGGACGGTGCGGCGGTCGCGGCCGACCGGCAGGTCACCGTCGGGCACGTCGGCCTGCCGATGCCCAAGATCGCTCCCATCGGCGGGGAAAGCCTGGTGGCGTGCAGCGGCTCCCTGGCGCTCGGGCAGAAGATCCGGATGGTGTTCGAAGCACACCACCCGGAGTTCAAGGCCCATCCCTACAGTGAGCACCTCCCGGCCCTGGAACAGGCGATCCGCGTCGTGGTCACCCCGGCGCTCCAGATGGCCGAAAAGACCAGATACGTCATTCCCGGTGCCGAGAACAACGCCTTGGCCTGCTCCCTGGCGTGCATCGAATTCGCGGACGGTCTGCGCCTGTGCCACGTGGACTATGACGGCTCCATCCATTGCCTGAACGAGAACCTCCCCTACGTCACCGCGGGGTCCGGAAAGATCAACGCGGATCCCTTCATCCGGTTCATCTGGGACGTCTTCTGGCCCGATACCGGCTATCTGCCGCCACTGCGCGAGGCGGTCTTCGCCGCATACTGGACGGTGCAGATGAACATCGAGTACCAGTCGACGGGGGTGGGGATCGGAGTCGACGTATGGACGGTCGAGCGCAACCCCGACGGCAGCCACACCGCCGCCGCAACGGACCGGGAGCGGCTCGAACCATCCGGCATGTTCATCGAGACCATGAAGCAGGCCATGCGCGCGCAGCGCGACCTGACCTTCGGCAACGAGGACGTCCCGGCGGAGGCGCCCCCGAAGCTCTAACCCGCATTTCTCACCAGCCCCCGGCTGCGGACGCGGATCCGACGGCAGCGGCTGCGTTGAACGCGGCCAGGGTGCTCGACGTACCGTCAAGTACGCCTGCGCGCCCTGACTCGCGTTCGCCTTGCCGCTGCCGCCATCTCCGCGCCCTCGCTTCGTGCCCTGGTGAGAAATGCGGGTTAACGAGGTGCTCGGGAGCGCGCCATGGGTGCTCCTCCCGATTCGCGCACGCCCGGGTGCGGCGGCGCTTGCCGTGCGCTCCGCGGACGGGGAACGATGAGGCGCGAGGTCCATCCGAAGCGGCGTGCGAGACGGCCGGTCGTCCGGGAGCAGGATGTGTGTCGGTCGAGGGGCTCACGCGATGATGACGCACGCCCCGCCCCGCCTCGGATCGCCGGCGCCCTCGACGCCACGTGGCCCGGACGCGACGGTATGGGCGCCGCCGAAGAACATGTTCGGCGCGTCCCACAACTGGTGATCCGGCCACGCTTCGAGTACCGGGGCGATACGCTCGGGGTCGAATCCGCCCTCGACGCTGAGGAACGAATCCTCCACGTGGATCCGTGGAGCGGTGACCGCCGCGTCGACGTCCATCGCGAAGTCCGCCAGATTGACGAGCACCTGGAGCAGCGCGGTGCGGATCCGGCTCGATCCGCCGGAGCCGGTCGCGACCCGGCGCCCGTCGCGCCACACCAGCGCGGTGGGGGCCATCATCGACGTCATGCGTTCGTTCGGGGGCCACCGGTGGAACCCGCCCGGGTTGAGGTCGGCCTCGCCCAGCATGTTGTTCATGACGATGCCGGTTCCAGGCACGACGTAGTCGGAGCCCGCGCCGTTCGAGACCGTCGCGCTCGCGATGTTGCCCGCCGCGTCGATGACGCTCACATGGGTCGTGCCCCGGAACGCGCGGGCGCGGCCCGCGATCTGCTTCCGCCACCGCGCGGCGGATGCGGGGTCGAGCGACGCGAGCGCCTCGATGGAATGCTCGATGCGCGCCGCCGCGGTCGCCTCCATCACCGCGGCGAGCCGCCCGACGTGTGCCGCGGAGCCGAATGCGCCGCCCCCGGGTCGTTCGGCATGCGCCGCGGAGCCGGACGCGCCGGCGCCGAATCGGCCGGCATCGAACGGCCCGGAGCCGGCGTCCTCCGCGCCGAGCAGAGCGAGGCCGAAGCCCGTCAGCGTCCCCCCGGACGAGGGCGGCGGATTGGTGAGGACGCGCACCCCGTGGTAGTCGAGCGACAACGGCGCACGCTTCTCGACCCGGTAGCCGGCGAGGTCCTCCGCCGCGAGATGCCCTCCCGCCGCCATGTCCGCGACCAGCGAGGCGGCGATCTCGCCCCGGTAGAACAGGTCCACGCCCTCGATCGCGATCGCTTCGAGCGCATCGGCGAGCATGGGATTCGCCAAGCGCTCCCCGGCCTGCACCAGCTTCCCGGGCGCTCCGGCGCTCCTGAAGATCGAACGGCAGGCCTCGCTCGCGCCGTGGATCGCCTCCGTGACGCCGAACAGGTACGCCTGGTATTCGCTGACCGTGACCCCCTCGATCGCGAGCCGGCAGGCCGGCGCCACGAGCTCCCGCAACGGCACCGTCGCGAGGTCGGCATGGATCTCGGCGATCCCCCGCATCATCCCCGGCGTCGCGGCCGTGCCGCGGCCGATGTGGAACTCCTGCTGCGCGGCGCCGAAGTCCGCCATCACCGGATGGAACTCGGCCTCACCGGCGGGCCGGCGCCCGCATGGGGTCTGCACGAAGAAGTCGTAGACCCGCGGCCGTTCCCCCGCCGACGCCGCGAGCAGGAAGCCGCCCCCGCCGGGCGAGGAGAGCACCGGTTCGGCCACGAAGCTCGTCGCGAGCGCCGCGATGACCGCGTCGTAGGCGTTCCCGCCCGCGCGCAACACGTCCTCCGCCGCCCCGGCGGTGAGCGCGTGGCCGGCCGCCACGACGCTGCTCATCGCGGCTCCGTCCCGCAGTATGGGTACGGCGACGTCCGGGGCCGTAGAGATTGGCAGGTCCCTTCGACCGCGAGGGTGATCGCGTCCATGAGGTTTACGAACGGTTGCCTCGAACCCTCGAGGAGCCGTCGCCATCTCTGGAGGCCCGTGCAGGACGTGCCACAAGGAGATCCCGACAGCCGGCCGCCTCGTGCCGATCAGCCGTCACGGAGGCGTCCGCCAAAAAGGCGGGCACGGTAATCCTGCTCGCTGCCGCAGGCGAACGCCGCCGCCACGGCCGCCTCCTCGGACGCTTCGGCGAATCCGGGCACGTTCGACGGGAATCCCTCCGAGACCGCAATGCCCCGCGACAGCATCATCTGGCGAATCGTCCTTGCACGACCCTCGATCCAGCCCTTCGCTTCACCCTCGGCTCGGCTCTCGTCCCGGAAGGAGCGCAGGAAGGGATGGTCGTCCGGGCCGGTCCCGTCACGCTCGCCCAACCGCCGGCCCACCCCCTTCAACCTCGCATGCGTCCACCCCGTCGGCCCCGCCTCGTTCAGCGCATCGTGGATCGACGGCGACCACCAGCCGGGAAACGCAAGGCTCTCTTTCGATTCCCGATACCGGCCCCCCTCCAGCACGTGGATCGTCAACCCCGACCGCCGCCTCCGCGACCGGCTCCGCGACCGCCGCCGCGGCACCTCCACCCACACCTCCGGAAACCCCCACGACTCGTACATCCCCAGCTTCCAGCGCCGAACGTCCGTGGTGTGATCCACCTCCAGCACCACGTCCGGAAGGTCGTGCTCCCCGACCACGATCCCCCCGTCCTCCGGCAGCCGGGCCCGCTCCGGATACAGGTACACGCATTGGTCGGCCTGGAGGATCTTGCGCCGTTCGCCGTGCTCGTCACGCAGCTCCAGGTCCGTCGAGCCGATGCACTCGATGGGCGCCCCGCGCGCCGCCGCGATGAGCGAGCACAATCCCGCGAGGCGCATCGACGGCTGCTCGTGGCCGAGGCCGGTGGGCTCGCACACCCAGGCGGTTTCGGTGTCCCCGTCCCAGTACTCGAACCGGCCGTCCCAGGTGTCGAGGTCGCGGCGCGGGAGGGAGATCGGCCGGCAGCCGGGGAGGTCCGGCACCGAGGGATCCACCGCGATGGCTTCCGCTTCCACAGTATCCGCTGCCGCTGCCGGAGAGGACGCAGCCGCCTCCGGCACACGCCGTATCGGACGGGGTCGCGGCCAGTGGTCGGTTGCTGCCGAGTCGTCGCCGGTCCGCATCCCGGGCCTCCTTTCAAGGTTCGCGCTCGTTGCGCCGGGCGGCGAATGTATACCTTTCAGCCTCGGCCCAAAAGCTCGCGTTCACAACGTCCCAGGCTTGTCGCGGCGGGCAGGATCCACCGGGCTCAATCCGGAACGTCGTGTGCGGACTCCAGCGCAAAGGCGTTCTCGACGAGCCATGACGAATTCGAGCCGCTCCGGCGCATCACCTCCCGGCTTTCGGACGCTGGCCCGAGGATCAGGAAGCGGCCCGTCCGGTGGCCGTGCCGTCGGCCGTAATCGACGAGGCCGCGCGGCTCCGGGTGCCGCCCTCTTCCCCGCTCAGCGCCCCTTCCACACCGGGTCGCGCTTCTCCGAGAAGGCCCGGAACCCTTCCATCTGGTCCTCGCTGTCGTAGAGCCGGTCCACACTCGGGAACTGGCGCTTGCCGATGCGGCTCAAGGCGTCTCCGGCGCGCAGGTTCTCCGCCTCGCGCACGACCTCCTTGATGGCCGCGAAGACCAGTGGCGGGCCGCTTTCGAGCAGCCGCGCGAGCTCCCAGGCGCGGTCGAGCAGCTTCGCGGGCTCCAGCACCTCGTTGACCACGCCCCAGCGATGCGCTTCCGCCGCGTCCATCCAACGGCCGGTGAACAGCAGCTCCATGGCGATGTGGAAGGGCATCCGTTTCGGCAGCTTGACGGTCGCCGCGTCGGCGAGGGTGCCGGCGCGGATTTCGGGCAGCGCGAACGTCGCCGTGCTCGATGCGAGGATCAGGTCGCAGGAGAGCGCGAGCTCGAATCCGCCGCCCACCGCCATGCCGTTGACCGCGGCGATGACCGGCTTGTCGAGCCCCGGCAGCTCCTGCAATCCACCGAAGCCACCGGCGCCGTAGTCACCGTCCACCGCGTCGCCGTCCGCCGCCGCCTTCAGATCCCAGCCGGCGGAGAAGAACTTCCCCCCCGCGCCGGTGACGATCGCGACCCGCAGCTCCGGGTCGTCGCGAAATGCCTTGAAGGTCTCGCCCATGACGCGGCTCGTGGCGAGGTCGATCGCGTTCGCCTTGGGGCGGTCCAGGGTCACCTCGATCACGCCGCCCTCGCGCCGGGTCCCGATCACTTCGCTCATGCCGCCACCTCCCTCGTTGGAATCGGTGCATCCAGCGCGACCGCGCCATGAGCGCGTCCGGCGGCTCCTTGCGGACCGGCGCCGGTTCCGACCATTCCGCGCCAAACGGCTACCGCCGCCGCTTCGCTCATGATGCAACCTCTTTCGTTCGGATGAGCACGTCGAGCGCGACCGTGCCATGAGTGCGCCCGGCGGCTCCTTGCGGACCGGCGCCGGCTCTACCCATCCCGCGCCAAGCCGCAGCCGCTTTGCTCATGATGCCGCCTCCCGCGTTCGGATGAGCGCATCCAGTGCAATCGCGCCCCGGCCGCGCGCACGGACCCCGAGGGGATTGACGTCCAGCTCTTCGAGCCGATCCCGGTGCTCGACCGCGAAGCGCGCGACGCCGAGGATCGCCGCCACCGCCGCGTCCACGTCGGCCGGCGCCCGGCCACGGTAGCCTTCGAGCAACGGTGCGCACCGGAGCCTCGACAGGGCCTCGCGGATCTCCGCTTCGGACACCGGCAGCAGCAGGGTGGCGCTGTCCGCGGACAGCTCGACGAACGTCCCGCCCGATCCCACCGTCAGCAGCAGGCCGAGCTGGGGGTCCCGGTGCAGCCCGACGATCAGCTCCGCCACGACGTCCGGCGCGAAGCGCTCGACGAGCAGCCTGCCGCCGCCTCCGTCACCATCACCGCCGCCACCGCCGTCAATGCCACCGCCCAGCGCCAGTAGCTCCCGCGCCGCTTCGCGAACCTCGCCGGGGTCGCGCAGTCCCAGCCGCACCGCTCCGTGCTCGGTCTTGTGCGCGATGCCCAGCGCCTTCACCGCAACGGGGCCACCGAGTGAGGCGGCGACGACCACCGCCTCATCCTCGCCGCGTGCCACCGCGCCCGGCGGAATCGCGACGCCGAACGCGGCGAGCCGCGCCTTGGACGCCGCCTCGTCGAGCAGTACCGGTGCGCCCGGCAGGTGCTCACCGGCGAGGAGCGGGGCGCCGGCCTGATGCCGGACTTGCGGGTCACCGTGCGGCGACCCCGGGAGGCATTCATCGGCGAGGAGTGGTGCGCCGGACCGATGCCGGGCCAGCGGATCATCGTGCGGCGACCCCGGCAGGCATTCATCGGTGATGACCGGAACGCCGGGCGGCGCGCGCCACGCCTCCCCGACCGTCGCCGCGCACTCGACCGCGGCGAACGCCTCCCGCACCCCGCCGAGCGGGGCGATGCCGCGCTCCATCAGCCGCGCCGCCGTCTCCTCCGACAGGTTCTCACCGAGGGTGGCCGCGACGATCCCCTTGGCCCCCGTCGCCTCCATGGCCCGCGCGAACGCATGGGCCGCCGTCCACCAGTCCGCGTCATCGCAGCGGTCGGTGCGCGGGAAGTCCAGCACCAGCAGGGTCGCGTCGAAACCTCCGCGCGCGAAGGCGCCGAACGTCCTCGTCAGCGCGGCCTTGTCGCCCCAACTGAAGGTGTGGTAGTCGAGGGGGTTCGCGACCGTGACCAGCGGATGCACCGTCGCCCCGACCGCAGCGGCGTGCTCCGGCGCCGGATCGGGGAACGCCACCCCGGTCCCTTCGGCGGAGTCGGCGAGCAAGCCCGCCTCGCCGCCCGAGCAGCACATCGCACCGAGGCGCGGGCCATCGAGCGCGCCGTGCACGTGGAGCAGCTTCAGCGCTTCGAGGAATTCCGGGATGCCGTGCACGCGGGCGAACCCGAGCCGGCGCAGGAACGCCTCCGCGCCGGCGTCGGACCCGGCCACGGACGCGGTGTGGCTCAAGGTCGCGGCCCGCCCCCGCTCCGAGCGGCCGGCCTTCATGACCACCACCGGCACCGAGCGCGCGCGGGCCTCGCGGGCCAGGGTCTCGAACCCCGCCACCGAGTCGAACCCCTCGACGTGCAGCCCGATGGCGCTCACCCGTTCGTCTTCGAGAAAGGCCGAGGCGAGGCGCGAGACCCCGAGCTGGGCCTGGTTGCCGGCGGTGACCACGTAGGCGATGGGGAGCGCGCGACGCTGCATGGTCATGCTGATCGCGATGTTCGAGGACTGGGTCACGATGGCGACCCCGCGCCCGTCCCCGCCGAGCCGCCGCCCCCCGTGCTGGTCCGGCCACAGCGGCGCCCCGTCGAGGAAGTTGATGAGCCCGTAGCAGTTCGGGCCGATGATCGGCATCCCCCCCGACGCCTCGACCAGGGCGCGCTGCAGCGCCCCGCCGTCCCCCGCTTCGAGGAAGCCCGAGGCGTAGCACACCGCGCCGCCGGCCCCGGCGCGCGCGAGCGCGGCCACGACCTCCATCGTCGCGTGGCGGTTGACCCCCACGAACGCAGCGTCCGGCGGGGCGGGCAGATCGGCGACGGATCGGAACGCAGGCCGTCCCGCCACCGTGGCGCGCGCCGGATGCACCGGCCACAGGGCGCCGGCGAAGCCCATCCGGTCGCACTGCTCGGCGACCCGCGCCGCCTCCTGTCCGCCGACCACCGCGATGCTGCGCGGGCGGACGAGGCGGGAGAGCCGGGCGGCGGCAACCCCGGCGACGGAGGGTGCAGCGCGCTCGATGCGGGCCATGATGCGCCTCTTCACTTCTTCTCGTCCGTCAGCGCCCGCCTGTCCGCTGGCATTTGCCGATAATGGATCAACCGACCGACGCCACCAGGCCGCCCGCCTCGTTGAGAAGCCATTCGCAGAACGCCGAGGTCATCGGCTCGTCTGCGGTCGCCTCCGGGCCGACGAGGTAGTAGCGCAGGCTCTGGGGCATGCTGAGGTCGAACGGCTTGACGAGGCGCCCCGCTTCGATGTCGTCGGCCGCAAGCACGCTGCTGGCCAGCGCGACGCCCTGTCCGGCGAGCGCCGCGTCGATCATCAGGCCATAGCTTCCGGCCGCGAACTGAGTGCCCTGGGTCGGGTCCACGTTCTCGACGCCGGCCGCCCGCAGCCACATCGTCCAGTCCGGCCACGTCGGCGTACTCGAGGCCCAGTCCTGGTGCAGGAGCCGATACCATTGCAGATCTTCCGGATACACGAGCGGATGGGGGCCTTCGAGCAGAACCGGGCTGCATACCGGAAACACTTCTTCCTCGAAGAGGATGGCGCATCGCAACCCCGGATAGTTGCCGTCACCGTACCGGATGGCGAGGTCCACCGCCTCCCGGGCGAAATCGATGACGCGGGAGGTCGCGTCCAGCCTGATCTCGATGCCGGGATGGCGCTCCCGAAAGCGGTCGAGCCGGCGTACCAGCCACTTCGCGCCGAAGCTGGGCTCGACGCTGACGGTCAGGGGCCGACGCACGGTGCGCCGGTAGAACGCCTCCATGGTGCGCCCTATCTGGTCGAATCCGTCGCTCACACCCGGCAGCAACGCCTGGCCGGCCGCGGTGAGCTCCACGGACCGGTTCAGGCGCACGAAGAGGACTTGGCCGAGGTAGGACTCCAGCGAGCGCACTTGCTGCCCGATCGCCGCGGGGGTGACGTGAAGCTCGCCCGCCGCCCGGCTGAAGCTCTTGTGCCGGCCCGCGGCCTCGAAGGCCCGGAGCGCATTGAGGGAAGGAAGCCGCCGGCTCATCGGATCAACTATTTCTTTATCGAAAAAACAGCAATCGTGCGTTGCCGATCGTCGATTGGGTACATATGTTTCCTGCATCGGCGTGTGGTGCAGGCAACCGGCCGAGAGGTCCTGTTTAGAGGAAATCCATCATGACCGCGACCACTTCCCAAAGGTTCGGCACCGGCCGCCTCTTCACCACCTTCGCCACCTCGAAGGCCGCGGCCGAGCCCTTCGAGGACACCCCGCACCACCGGGACACGACAAGTTCCGGCCCCGGCGTCCGCCGGACCTTCGGCCGAGGCCTCGATGTTGCGCTCGCGCGCGGGGAGCGCGCCGCCGTCGGGCTGGTGCAGTGGTGGCGCGACGGGCTGGACCGCCGCCGGACGGTGCGCGAGCTGCGGCTCATGGGCAGATCCCGCCTTGCCGATCTGGGCATCGAACCGGAAGACATCGGGCGCGTGGTGGACGCGATGCTCGCGGCGCGCAGGGACCTCGCGGCTCCGAAGGGAGGGCAGGCACGCCCCCGGTCCACGTGATCCGCTCCGGGAACCACGGCTGGAATCGGCCGCGGCGATCCGGACGTGGCGCCGGTTCCGCCGGGATACGGATTCGCCGCGATGCTCACGGGAAACGATGCTCACGGCGCACAAGGGCGGCGCGGCGGCGTGAGGGGAAAGGACGATCCCGCAGGCTGGCCGGTCCGTTCCATGGCCCGGGCGCCGGCCGGCGCCCGGGCCGGGGTCCGTCTTCAGGCCCGCGTCGCGATCGACTCCACTTCTTTCCATGTCGGGAAGCGGCCGGTGGCCTTCTTCGAGTAGACGAGATCTCCGTCGAGCGTGATCTCGAACACACCGCCGGAGCTCTTGATCAGCTCGATCTCGGCGCCGTCGATCCGGGAGAACCTGTCGCTCACACGGAGCGCTTCGGGTTCATACCCTCAAGCACCGCAATACTCGATTCCGAACTTCATCGTCGCTCTCCCGCGAAGCCGCCGGTTCGGGATGCGAGCATACATCCTGGCCGTTCCATCGACCACCTTGGGAACCACCCCTGCCGAGCGGCAGGACCGCGGCCCGGGCAAGGAGATCCCGGAGGTTTTGCGAACCGGGATGAGAACGGGTAAAACATCGTCCGGCCAGGACGGATCGCGGACATCCACATGACGTCACCCGAACCCTTCCGCATCGCAGCTCCCGACAAAGCTCCCGATCGCATTCGCACCGGGACCGCCGGCCACGTCCGGCATGCGATGCCGGATGACGGCAATCGGACCTGCGGCCGCGACCTCGACGAGGCGAAGGCGCCCCGCCCCTGCCGGCCGGCGGAGCTCGACCGGTTCCTGCGGTTCACGGCGCCGGTCCAGGGCATCGACGTCCATTTCATCCACGAGAAGGGCGGCGGTCCGGCGCCCCGGCCGTTACGAAGAAAGAGGCGTGGGACCGCCGGGGCGTCCGTCACCCTGCTGATGGCCGGGTTGCTGGCCGCGGCCCCTTTCGCGACGGTGGCCGGCGACGTGGCCGAAGCCCTGGGAGACGCCCTTGCGCGCCGTGACGTGGCGGGTGCGGTTGCGTTGCTCGATGCGGGTGCGGACCCGGATACCCGGCTCGACCACGGCAAGACCATCCTCATGGCGGCGGCGAAGGCGGGGGCGGCAGACCTTGCGAGTCGTCTCATCGAGCACGGTGCGGACGTCAACGCCCGCAACGACAACGGCGGGACCGCCTTGATGTTCGCGGCGATTCCGGGTGACGCGGAGACGATGGCGCTGCTCATCGACCGGGGCGCGGAGGTCGATGCGGCCGGGCATTTCAACTGGACCGCCCTGATGGTGGCGGCCTCGAAGGGGCATGGGGAATGCGTGCGGCTCCTGCTCGCGCACGGCGCCGATCCCAACGTGCAGGACACCTATGGCTGGACGCCGCTGATGCGGGCGGTGTACGGGAACAAGCGCGCCGCGGCAGCCGCGTTGCTGGAGCACGACCGGGTGGCTCTGGAGATGCGGGACGAACGCGGCGCGACCGCGCTCCACGTCGCGGTGGAACGCGGCCACCCGGCGCTCGTGGCGGAGCTGCTCGCGCACGGCGCCGATCCCGGCTCGACCGACGATGCAGGCCGCGGGCCACTGCTCAAGGCGTCGATGCAAGGCTACGACGACATCGCATCGATGCTGGAGACGCGCACGGTGCAATGACCCTCGCGGCAGGGTTGGCGGCAGGGGGGCTCCGGAGGGGGCCGTAGCGGGACCGCGTGCGGGAGAGCGCGCACCCGCCTCCCGGGCGCAAGCCATGGCCCTGCCGCCGATCCACGCATCATCCGGGACACGGGACGACACCGAGGGCATCCGATGAAGATTCGACGGGCCGCGGTCATCGGAGCCGGGACCATGGGTTCCGGGATCGCGGGCCATCTCGCCAACGCCGGCGTCGACGTCGTCCTGCTCGACGTCGCCGCGGCCGGGGCCGACCGCGATACACCCGCCGCGAGGGCGCTCGATCGGATGCGCTCGCAGAATCCGCCGCCGTTCATGCACCCGGACCGGGCCGCGCGCATCACCACCGGCAACGTCGAGGACCACCTCGACCGGGTGGGCGACTGCGGCTGGATCGTGGAGGCGATCGTCGAACGCCTCGACGTGAAGCGCGACCTCTACGATGCCCTCGACCGGGTACGCCGGCCGGATTCCATCGTCTCGTCCAACACCTCCACGTTGCCGCTGGCCCTGCTCACCGAGCGCATGCCGGCTGCGATGCGCGGCAATTTCTGCATCACCCATTTCTTCAATCCGGTCCGCTTCATGCGGTTGCTGGAGCTGGTGTGTGGACCGGACACGCGACCCGAGGTCGTCGAAGGATTGAGCCGGTTCTGCGACGTCGAGCTCGGGAAGGGGGTGGTGCACTGCCGTGACACGCCGGGGTTCCTGGCCAACCGGGTCGGCGTCCATGCCCTCCAGGCCGGGCTCGTCGAGGCGGTGGCGCAAGGCGTGACGATCGAGGAGGCGGATGCGGTGATGGGCCGGCCGATGGGCATACCCAAGACCGGCCTGTTCGGCGTCTACGACCTCATCGGCCTCGACCTCATGCTCGACGTCGCCGCGAGCCTGGCGATGGCGCTCCCCTCCGGCGATGCGTTCCAGAGCGTGGCCGAAGGGATCCCGGTGGTGCGCGACCTCGTCTCCGCGGGATATACCGGCAACAAGGGGGCCGGTGGGTTCTACCGCGGTGACGCGGATGCCCGGGAAGCCGTGGACCTGGAGACCGGAGCGTTTCGCCCAGTGGTACGCACGCCCACCGAGGCGGCGGTGGCGGGAGAGCGCGACGGGCTGCGGGCGCTGGCCGAGCACCCGAGTCCGCCCGGGCGCTTTGCGCGGCGGGTGCTGGCCCGGGCCCTCGGCTATGCCGCGTCACTCGTGCCGGAGGTGTCCGACGAGATCGTGCCCATCGACGAGGCGATGAAGCTCGGCTATGGCTGGTCGCGCGGCCCGTTCGAGATGATCGATGCGCTTGGTACGCACTGGTTCCGGGATCTCCTCGCCGCCGAGGAACTCCCGATCCCGCCGGTCCTCGACGGTGTCGGCGATTCGTCGTTCTATCGCCCGGCAAAGGACCACGTCGCCCACTTCGTCATGGGCCGCGGCTACCGGCCGCTCGCGCGTGCCCCCGGGGTGGTCCGGCTCGGGGACCTCACGGCGCTCGCGTCGCCGATGCTCTCCAACCCCGCGGCGAGCCTGTGGGACGTCGGCGACGGTATCGCGTGTCTCGAGTTCCACACCAAGGCGAACGCGCTCGGCCCGGAATCGATGGCGTTGATGCGCCGGGCCCTCGACAAGGTCGCCGAGCGTCATGCGGCGCTCGTGATCTACTCGGACGCGCCACACTTCTCGGTCGGCTTCAACCTCGAATTCGTCCGCACCTGCATCGCCGAGCGGCGGTGGCAGGCGCTCGACGACGGGCTCGTCGCGTTTCAGCATACGTGCCGGACCGCAAAGCACGCGCCGTTCCCGGTCGTGTCCGCGGCAGGCGGCATGGCCCTCGGCGGAGGTTTCGAAGTGTTGCTGGGCAGCGATCTCGTACAGGCGCATGCCAACGTCGTCGTCGGGCTCGTCGAGCCGATCGTCGGTCTGGTGCCGGCCGGGGGCGGTTGCAAGGAGATGCTGTCGCGTTGGACGCGGGACGCCCGGGATGAAGCGGCGCGCATCGCCGGCGCGTTGCGGGTCTTCGAGCTGGTCGGGATGAGCCGGACCGCCACGTCGCCGGAGCTCGCATGGCCGTTGCGGCTACTGCGCAAGGAGGACCGCACCACCATGAACCGGGACCGGCTGCTCGCCGATGCGAAGGCGAGTGCGGCCGAGCTCGCCGCCGGCTACGAGCCGCCCGCTCCACCGGAGATTGCCGCTCCCGGAGCGCCTGCATACGATGCAATGCATGCGATGCTCGACGACTTGGCGGGCAAGGGCATTGCGCTCCCCCACGACGTGGCCGTCTCCCGGTGTCTCGCGCGGGTGCTCGCCGGCGGGGGCGCGCGAGCCGGCGGTCCCATCGGCGAAGAAGAGCTGTTCGGACTTGAACGTGAGGCGTTTCTGACGCTTGCCCGCACTCCGGAGACCTCCGCGCGTATCGCCCACATGCTCGATCGGGGACGCCCGCTGCGGAACTGACCGTGATCCGTACCCGGCGCCGGGGCGCGGAGTTCTCCCGCGCCTCCACGGCCGCCCGCGCCTTCATGGCCGATGGAGTCTTCGTTGCGCTTCCCGGGGCAGGGGGACCTGCCGAGCGGCAGCGAGGACGTCGGCGGGGGAACCGCTCCCGCACCGGAACGTGTCGGCTCCGAACCCCGATACGGTCGAACCCCGCTATAGTCGAACCCCGACAGGGCCGAACCCCGACAGGATCGAACCTTTGCCCAGACGACACCCGGAGCGCACATGCCAGACTATGAAACCGCCATCGAGCCCGAATGGGATTCTCCCATCGACTTGCAGATGACCCCCAGAGCCATCATCGAATGCGTGTTCTGGAACGCGGACGCGGTACATACGGGCTACGATTCCTGCATCGATCCGAAGCTGGTGATCGGCGACACCATCGCGCACGAGGACAACGGCGACAACTACTGCCGCTACGTCGAGCAGGAGTACGTGGAGGACGAGGCGCCGGAGGAAACGACGTGGCATGACTGGACGGTCGAGCTCAAGCTGGGTGAAACGTTCGTCGTCGCCCACTGGCGGGCCCAGGTGGGCGGCAGCCCGTCCGACTGGGACTGGTGCGAGCGGGAGTCGGAGAAGGCGTTCGCGGTCGCATCGGTCCTCGTGAGCAAGCGCGTGCGCAAGTGCATCGCCGTCGATACGTCGTCCTTCGGACCGCGGCCGCCGCGGACGCATCACTAAGGAGGGAGCTCGTCGAATGCAGCGCGCGGTGGGGGAAACGGGACGTTCGGCGACGGGGACGTCTCCATGCAAGCGGGAAACCGGATGGCAGAAAGCGCGTTCTCTGCCGCGCACTCCGACCCGATCCGGCATGGACGGAACCAGAGCCGGTCGGTGAAGAAATCTTCGTCCTTTCATCGAAGAATCCACGGGCAGGAGGCCCGCAGGAAGCCCGACCCGGCATAGCCGGAGCCAAACGCCGGCTGGCGGAAAAATCTTCGTCGTCGTGTCGAAGATTTCACGGGCAAGAGACCATGGAGCATTCGAGCGTGCAATCCGTCGCGGGCAAGCTGCTTTCCATCGCCCTGCTCTCCATCGCCCCGGCCGCCGCCGGCTGCCTTGCCGCGGCGCTGTCGGCGCTACCAATCTCCCCGGCCCTGGCCCAGGAGGGCGATGAGCCCATCAGGGTAGGGGTCCTGCACTCCCTGTCGGGCACCATGGCCATCAGCGAGACCACCCTCAAGGACACCGTGCTGATGCTCGTCGAGCAACAGAACGCGGAGGGCGGCCTGCTCGGCCGGCGGCTCGAAGCGGTGGTCGTGGATCCGGCCTCCAACTGGCCGCTGTTCGCCGAGAAGGCGCGCGAGCTGCTGGAGAAGGAGAAGGTGGCGGCGGTGTTCGGCTGCTGGACCTCGGTGTCGCGCAAATCCGTGCTGCCGGTGTTCGAGGAGCTGGACGGCCTGCTCTTCTATCCCGTGCAGTACGAGGGCGAGGAATCTTCCCGGAGCGTCTTCTACACCGGCGCCGCGCCGAACCAGCAGGCCATTCCCGCCGTGGACTACCTGGTGAACGAGTTCGGCGCCGAGCGCTGGGTGCTGGCCGGCACCGACTACGTCTATCCGCGCACCACCAACCGGATTCTCGAAGCCTATCTGAAGGCCAGGGGGGTGGCGGAGGAAGACATCATGATCAGATACACGCCCTTCGGGCACTCCGACTGGCAGTCGATCGTCGCCGAGATCAGGAAGTTCGGCTCCGCCGGCAAGAGGACCGCGGTGGTCTCCACCGTCAACGGCGACGCCAACGTGCCCTTCTACCGGGAGCTCGCCAACCAGGGGGTATCGGCGGAGGACCTCCCGGTGATCGCCTTTTCGGTGGGCGAGGAGGAGCTGTCGGGGATCGACACCGGCCCGCTGGTCGGCCACCTGGCGGCCTGGAACTACTTCATGAGCGTCGAATCGGAGGCCAACGACGAGTTCATCGAGACGTGGCTCTCGTTCATCGGCGACGAGAGCCGGGTCACCAACGATCCCATGGAGGCCCACTACATCGGCTTCACCATGTGGGTCGAGGCGGTGAAGAAGGCAGGCACCACGGATCCGGCGGCCGTCCGGGACGCCATCATCGGGGTCTCGGTGCCGAACCTCTCCGGCGGCATCGCCACCATGATGCCGAACCACCACATCACCAAGCCGGTGCTGATCGGCGAAATCCGGGACGACGGGCAGTTCGACGTCGTATGGGAGACGCAGGGCACGGTGGTGGGAGATGCGTGGTCCGACTTTCTGCCAGGATCGCGGGACGTCACCGCCGACTGGACGCCGCCTTTGCGCTGCGGCAACTTCAACGTGGTGACCGGCAAGTGCGCCGGGCAGAGCTACGAGTAGCGACGTTGCGCAAGAACCCGTGACCGGCCGGGGAAGGCCGGCCGGCTCGACGGGCGAAGATCCCGGACACGAACGTGCATCGACTCCTGCAACCGATGCTGCCGTGGCTCATGCGACCGAAGCGCCCCCGATCCGCCCAAGGGGCTCGAACGGGGCCGGGGCATGGCGCACGCACGAGGCGGGGGACGGCGGCCATGGCCGCGAGAGCGGCGCCGGCCCTCGCCGCTACGCTTTTCGCGGCCTGGCTTGTCGCGGCCGGGGCTCCGGTGGCGGCCTCGGACGCCGGCTTCGAGGCCGCACTCGCCACCCTCGACACCCCTTCCTTCGCAGACAAGGCCGCTGCCGTCGAAGCACTCTCCCGCACCGGGCACCCGCGTGCGGCGACGGTGCTCGACGCCCTCCTCGCCGGAGACCTCCACGTCGAGCGGCGTGGAGGGAAACGGGTGGTCATCGCCCGCCGGATCGAAGGCGGGGGCTATGCCCTTCGCGACGCGCTCACCGGAGCGGATCTGGGCGAGGCCGGACGCCGGAGCGTACGCAGGATCAAGATCAACAACCGGCTCCGCCGGCTCCTCCGGGGGCTTGCCGCGGGGCAACGCCTGAACGACCCCGATCCGGCGGTACGCATCGAGGCGGCAGCGGCCCTGACGGCCGGCGGCGATCCCGCCATGTACGAGCTGCTGCGCAAACGCCGTGCGGTGGAGACCGACGCCGAGGTCGTCGAGGCCATCGGCGCCGCCCTGGTGGTGTTCGACCTCGACTCGGCGGATGCGGCCGTACGTGTGGCGGCCGTGCGCGCCGCCCGCGGCAACCTCGACGGCAGGGTGCGGACCAAGCTGCGGGCCATCGCCGGCGACGAGGGGGCGGTCCCGGCGTTGCGCGCCGAAGCGCGCGACACGCTCCGGGCCATCGAACGCACCGTCGCCCGCTACCGGATGATCGAGACGGTGTTCTTCGGCCTGAGCCTCGGGTCCGTCCTGGTGCTCGCGGCCATCGGACTGTCCATCACCTTCGGGGTCATGGGGGTCATCAACATGGCCCACGGCGAGCTCATCATGCTCGGCGCGTACACCACCTACTTCGTGCAGTCGCTGTTTCCGGGCGCCGTCGAACACTCCCTGTTCATCGCCCTTCCCGCCGCCTTCCTGGTGTCCGGACTCGCCGGGGTCGCCATCGAGCGCGGCGTCGTCCGCTTCCTGTACGGGCGACCGCTGGAGACCCTGCTCGCCACCTTCGGCGTCAGCCTGATCCTCCGGCAGGCGGCGCGCACGTTCGTCTCGCCGCAGAACCGGGCGGTGGCGACGCCGGAGTGGATGAGCGGCTCCTGGGAGATCGCGCAAGGACTCTCCTTCACCTGGAACCGCCTCTACATTCTGCTCTTCGCCGCCCTCGTGTTCGCGGCGCTGTTCGCCTTGCTGCAACGCACGCGCTTCGGCCTGGAGGTACGCGCGACCATGCAGAACCGGCCGATGGCCCGCGCCCTGGGGATCCGCAGCGCCCGCGTGGATGCCCTCACCTTCGGCCTCGGCGCGGGCGTCGCAGGTCTGGCCGGGGTGGCCCTCTCGCAGCTCACCAACGTCGGCCCGAACCTCGGCCAGAGCTACATCGTGGATTCGTTCCTGGTGGTGGTGTTCGGCGGCGTCGGCAACCTGTGGGGAACGCTGGTGGCCGGCCTGTCCCTGGGCGTCGCCAACAAGCTCCTGGAACCCGTCGCCGGGGCGGTGGTGGCGAAGGTGCTGGTGCTCGCGTTCATCATCCTGTTCCTCCGGATGCGCCCGCGGGGCCTGTTCCCGCAGAAAGGCCGGGCGGCGGAAGGTTAGGAGCCTGCGCCGTAGAAAACGATGCGATATAGGCAGACAGGAGTCGAAGGAGAGAGCCGGATGGCAACGACATTCCGCCCCTGTGAGCCGGACCAGATGCTGCTGCTGGCGCCGGATGTACGCGAGTGGCTGCCCGAAGGGCGCTTTGCGCATCACGTCAGCGACTTGGTCGACGGACTGGACTTGACGGCGTTGTACGCGCCGTATGAGCCGCGGATGATGGTCAAGGTGCTGCTGTACGGGTACGCGACAGGGGTGTTCTCGTCGCGGGCGATGGCGAGGAAGCTGGAGGAGAGCGCACTGCCCGATCCCGCACTTCCGGGGAGTATCTTGTCGGTGAATTCATCTGCCCTGTCCTCCCGAAGACTCAACGAGTGGAGTCTCCGGGATTCCCGGGGCGGTTCAGCCGTCCGACGCGGGTGGCAGGATTGTTGGGTACCGGGGGATCAGTCGGTGTTCACCACCCCTGCCCCGGCGCCGGCCAGACGGGAGCGTTCGCTACCTGCGACGAGACGGTGCTCGGCATGGGCGCACAGACGGCGCCATGCCGCTTCCTCGACTTCCGCACCGTCGCCCTCTTCGCCGAGGTCGCCGACCTCGCCGCCGCACGTTCCGGCTCCCTGATCGAAGACCGCATCCACGACGCCGATCGACATCTCCGCCGGTCCGGCGCCGGAGACGGCGGCAGGCGCACCGCTCCCGAGTCTTGCCACACCGCCCCGGCAGAGGATTTCGATACCCGGCCCGCCGCCGATCGACCACCCCACCAGGAACGCCGCATCGACGTGGCGCGACACGTCGAGCACCTCGTGCAGAACGACCGTGGGGCAATCCACGGCCGCCAGCGTCACGACACTCCCCGGGCCGGGACCCCGAACATCCCGCGGGCGTGCCGTATCGAGGGCCGTCGGCGTGACGGCGTCCCGGCCGTCGCCGCCGGCCGGCCCCGCCGCGACGCGCAGCAGGTCGCACGCGGTCGGTCCGGCCCGCAGAGCCGAGAGCCGCTTCGCACCGCCCACCGGCACGAGCCTGCCGGCGGATACGCGGTCCGCATCGAACCCCACCGAGGCGCCGCCGTCGACCGCATCCAGGGCATCGACCAGATCGGAGAGCGTGCCGAGGTCCGAGCGGAGCATCAGCCTCGCCGCCCGGCCCGCGTCCTCACCCAGGCCCAGCGGCAACCCCACCGCCATGACCGCCTTGACGACGGCTGCCTCGACCTCGCTCAACGAGACGTGCATGCCACCGCCGGGAAGACCGGAAAGCACCAGTCGTCCGCCTCGGGAGCTTCGAGCCGATCCGGGAGCGGAGCGCCCTGGTACAGGGTGATCCGGGTCCACAGATCCGATTTCGGGTCGAACTTCGAGGCCCCGAAGCAGGCGAGCTTGCCGCGCAGCAGGTCGATCGGCCGGCAGCCGATGCCGATCAGGTTGTCGCGGACCTCGGCGTAGGGATGGCGTGCGCCGATCTGCACCCGCCGTGCGACGTGGCGCAGCTCCGGGTGACGCGCCAGGAACGAGGCCAGGGATTCGTCCCCGTCCGCGGTTTCCAGCGTCGCGGCGAGCCGGCTGACGTCCCGTGCGACGGCGAGCGGCATCTCCTTGTCGGCGCCGGGCTCCGAGTAGCGCTCGCCCCGCCGCGGTTCGATCTTCTCTTCCGAGTAGTACCAGAAGTAGTGGCTCGCCTCCGGGCGGGAGAAGTCGTGGGACAGCGCCCAGTCGTAGTGGCGTTCGATCAGGCCGCGCATCCGGGCGGTGGTCATGGACGGATCGAATCCTTCGTCGTCGTCCACCTCCAGCCCCTCGGCGAGCTCGTCGACGATCGACGCACAGGGCTCCAGCATCAGCGACACCAGAAGCTCCTGCCCTTCCGGGGAGCAGGTCTCGGCCGCCCGCCGGTACAGCCGATCCCAGAGCGCCCCGCGATCCGGGAGGGAGGCTGCATCCCGGGTCCAGTCGTCGATGGATCGGAGGTCGTCTTCCAGCATCGCGATGCGAGCGGTCTGGGTGACATCCTCCACCCGCCACTCGCCGACGTGGCGCCGCGCGCGCTGCAGCAGGGTGCGGAAACGTTCCACGTCGGCCACCGGCACGTTGCGCAGGGCGCGGACCCTGGCCAGCGCCGTCTCGCGCGCGCCGAACCAGCGGTGGATCAGCGCCGGATGGCTGATCAGGAAGGGCGCCATGCCGAGACCCGTGGCATTGCCGACCCCGAGGAAGCGCTTCAGCCCCGGGTCGAGCCTCACGGCCTTCTCCGGATTCCGCCGCCGCGCCAGGTGTTCCACCAGATCGAAGGTGAAGCAGCGGATGAGGTACACGCTCAGCAGCTCGGCGCGGAAGGGGCCGGCAAGCTCCGGCCGCCCGGCGTAGCGGGTGCGGTCGCCCATGCCGAACTTGCCGTTGCCGTAGACCGCGGTCGTGCGCATGAGGTAGCCGATCGAGCCGAGCAGCGCCGGCTCCGGCTGGCGACCCCGCGCCAGGCGGTCCACCACGTGGTCGAACAGCCTGAGGCTCTTGTTGGCGCGGCTCAGCACGAGCTCCGAGGCCAGGTATCGCCCGGCCTCCTGGCGCGGTGTCTCCGCCGCCAGACGCTCCACGTCCGCCTCGGCCGGCACGCCGTCGAACAGGGAGAAGGTCGCGTCCCAGGCCTCGGCGATCACCCGATCCGTGCGCCGTTCCGGCTCGAGGTGGTGGGAGTAGCCGATCAGGCTGTACCGCCGGTGCGGCGTCGTTACGGTATAGACGACGGTGCCGTACCCTTCGCCGTCGAGGTCGAACCGCGCCGCCTCGATCCGCCAGCGCTCCCGGTGCATGAGGCGGATCAGGCTGCGCATGAAGCTGAGCCGAGTCGGAAAGGCGGCCCCCATGCGCGCAAGCCGCATGACGACGTCCGGCGGTCTCGGGGCGACGACCTCCTCGGAAGCCACGATTGCGTTCATGTCGGTCTGGTCCATGAATTCGAGCGTACTTCATGTCGAGGAAGATCTTCTTGCGCCCGAACGCGGCGACGAGGCCCGCCGGCCACGGCGCGAGGATCAACCACAGCAGCACCGCGATCACGATCCGGAGCGCGAGCGACCAGAGGGGGGGTGGCGGCCGATGAACCGTCTCATCGGATGCGCTTCCCGGTCGCGGAGAGCAGGGCGTGCATTCCGCCCGCACGGGCGAAGATACCCGAATCAGTCACCGGTCAGCGGCTCGAAGCCCCAACCGAACAACGGCCGGCCTCCGTCGGGACCCACCACCACGACCTCCTCCAGCCATGCCCGCTCGCGCTCTCCGCCCGGATGGAAGAGATGCACCGGAAGCACCATGTTCTCCTCCAGCACCCAGTCCCGGTAAGGCTGCCCGTCCGGGTGCCGAAGCTCGAAGTCGATATGGGACAGGCCGAGCCCGTGGAAGAAGATGAAGGCGCCGTCCGCATCGGCCATGCCGGTCTTGCGGTAGACCTCCCGGCCCATCGCGGCCAGCTCGCTCACCCGCCGGCCGGGGCGCATCGCCTCCACCAGCGCCGCCGCCGCCTCCCCGGTGGCGGCAAGACGCCTCGCCCCTTCCCGGGTCGGCTCGCCGCCGACCACCCAGGACTTGCCGCCGTCCCAGCAGTAGAGGTCCAGGGTCCCGTGGCAGTCGAACATGACGTGCGTGCCGAGGCCGATCTCCTCGTCCTCCAGCCCGCTCTGCACCGTGAGGGCGGGATCGTCGCCGGTCCCGTGGCTCACCACCAGTCCGCCCGGGTCGCGCACGAACCCGCCCAGCTCGACCGCCGACACCGCGTATGCGTGGTTCAGATCCTGCCGGGTCCAGCCCTCCTCCCAGCGCGAGATGGTGCGCCGGATGGCCTTCTCGTTGAGGCGGGTGGCGCGCGCGAGCAGATCCAGCTCGACCGGGGTCTTGACCGCCCGGGCGTGCATCAGCGGGTCGTAGCCGTCGGCGATCTCGACGTGCTCCAGGCCGAGCCGCCGCCCGAATCCCTCGTCGTCGAAGCCGACGCGGCCCCTGTCGATGCCGAGATCCCGCATCGCGCCACGCACCTGCTCGCCGAGGTCGAACCGGTAGGCGGCCCGCGCCCTCTCCATCCACTCGATCCCCGCCGCGTGACGCGGGATGTGGGCGTCGACGTCGTCCGGCCGCGGCGGGCGGTCCATGGCCGCCATCACGGACCGGCACGGCCGGACGTCCTCGACCCAGGTCGGCTGGTGGAGCGGTGTGGTCAGGTAGTAGTCGGCCAGCACCAGGACGGGGTGTTCGGGCTCGCGCCGGGCCAGGATCACGACGTAGGGCCTCGGCTCGTCGCCCTTGTGGGCGATGCCGTTGAAGCTCGTCAGGTAGAAGACGTTGAGGGGGGTGGTGACGACGAGGCCGTCGAGCGACCGCGCCTCCATGTCCGCAAGGAGCCGGTCCAGGTTGCAGAAACGCTCCGGCAGCCGCTGCCGGCCGAACTCCGGGCCGTGCTTCGCGCGTGCTGTCCTCGTCATCGATTCATCCTCCTCCGCCGTCGCCGAAATCGAGCGCTCCGGGTTGCCGCTTCCGCCGGCCGCACTCCGGATCGCGCTTCGCGCTCGCCGTCCTCGTCATCGATTCACCCTCCTCCGCCGTCGCCGAAATCGAGCGCTCCGGATCGCCGCTCGTGCCCAGGTCCCGTCTCCACGGGAATGACGAGGCGGGGCGCCGTGCGTCCTTGCCGCCATGGCCCCGGAATCGGGAAGCCGGAGGCCGGAAGCCCGGAGCACCGGAAGCCGGAATCCGTGTGGCCGCCCCATGGCGGGGGTGCGCGGCCGGACGTCGCCGGGCGCCGGGGTTGCACAATCGCCAATCATCGCCGGCTCGCGCGCCGATCGCCAAATCCCGGACGCGCCAAGTCCCGGAGCCGAATCCCGGAGAATGGGCCAATCTCCGGAGAATGGGATAGCATAATCCGGTCATTCGGGTAGCTGGCGAATTGGAGTCGAGCCGGTTTTTTTGAATCATCGGCCGTGGGTCCCCTGTCCGTGAAATCTTCAGCAAAACGACGAAGACTCGTCCGCCAACCGGCGCCTGGTTCCGGCTATGCCGAGTTGGGGGAGGAGGTATCCATCATGCCGGAATCGAGACCGCCGTATCCGCCGGCCTTCCGGCGCCGGATGGTCGAGCCGGTCCGAGCCGGACACGCTACGGAAGAATACGTGTCGACCTTGGCGGGGTTCGTATATCCGGCCATCGGCCTCGACACGTTCAGCCACACGTTGTCGGAGGCCCAATGAACATCCCCTCGGCATATCGGAGCGGTTACGAGAAAGCGCGGGCGCTGAATCCCGAGCTGGCCGCGAAGTACATCGAGCAGACGGCCGTCGGCGATCCGGACGCCGACGAGGTCATCGGCGCGCTGGCCTCCTTCGATCAGCAGGAGGTGCATCGCTTCATCCAGGCCGGCATGGAGCAGGATTCAAAGGCCCTGGCGGACGCGCCCCTGGTGCTTCGGGAGTTCTTCGAGCGGATCGAGACGCCGCCCCCGTGGTTCGATCCGGACTCGGCCCATGCCGGCTGCCGCGCCTTCCACGAGTATTCGGACCTGTTCATCCCCGCGTTCTTCGTCGCCACCCTGATCAGCAAGGCGTTCTACATGACGGGCCGCTTCATCGGCCCGGACCTGGAAGACGAGGCATGGCTGCGCGAGGCGTGTGCGATTCCTCAGTCCACGCCGTCGAAGTTCGAGAAGCTCGGAGCCGCCGATCGGGCCGCGCTCGCCGAAGCGTGCCGGCCGGGGCTCGAACGTCTCGGCTATCCGCTCTGAAAGGCTCCATCCGCCCGAATGCTCCCGCGAGGAACCACGCGAGGATCAGGGGCGGCCATGAGCACCCGGAGCCGTGCGGGGCGCGACCCTGCCCCGAAGGTCGTGCGGAAACCGCGTCCGATGCCGGATGCGCGCGGCTGGGTGCTGGCGCTGCATCTCGGGCTGATCGCGGTGCTGTTCGCCGCGCAGTTCGTGCTGGACGAGTACCACCACACCAACGTCGCGCGCATCATGGTGCTCGCCGCCTACGCCGTCGGCTACAACCTGCTGCTCGGCTACACCGGCCTGATGAGCCTCGGGCACGCGATGTTCTTCGCCGCCGGCATGTACGGCGCCGGCCTGAGCATCTACCACCTGGGGTTCGGGGCGTTCGCGGGGTTCGGTCTGGGGGTGCTCGCGGCGGCCGGGCTGGCGGCGCTGTTCGGCCTGTTCGCGCTGCGCACCAGCGGGGTCTCGTTCCTGATCGTGACCATGATGTTCGGCCAGGCCTGCTACCTCGCCATCCTCTACTTCAACGAGATCACGTTCGGGGACCAGGGCTTCATCCTCTCCGGGCGGCTGCCGGAGGCGCTGGTTGCGCCGGGCGTGAAGTACAACGTGGCGCTGGCGGTGTTCGCGGCGTGCTTCCTGGCGAGCCTCGGCATCGTGCGCTCCCCGCTCGGGCGGATCCTGGTCGCGATCCGGGAGAACGAGGAGCGCACCCGCCTGCTCGGCTACGACACCTGGGCCTGCAAGCTGCTCGCGCTGGTGGTCTCGGGGGCGATGGCGGGCGCCGCCGGCGCGGCTTACGCGCTGCTCTTCTCCTACGTGGGCGCCTCGTTCGCGGCGATCCTGCACTCCATCTACCCGCTGCTGTGGACGCTGCTGGGCGGGGCCGGCACCACCGTCGGGCCGCTGCTCGGGACCGGGCTCATGTTCTACCTCGTGGACGTGACCAGCGGCTGGACCAGCGCCTGGCTGTTCGTGGTGGGGGGCGCGCTGCTGGTGCTGGTGCTCTTCTTCCCGCAGGGCATCATGGGAGCGGTGCGCGCGAAGCTCGCCCCGTGGCTGCCGTGAGCAACCGCAGCACCCACGGGCGCCCGAGGCGACGAGCCGCCGACGGCGCTCCGTCCAGGGACGAGAACACCGGGCTCTCCGGCCGATGTTCCACACCCCCGGCCGACGTACTGAGCGTCGCCCAGCTCGAACAATCCCTCTGGTCGGCGGCCGACATCCTGCGCGGGTCGATCGACAGCAGCGACTACAAGTCCTGCATCTTCGGCCTGCTCTTCCTCAAACGGCTGTCCGACCGCTTCGAGGAGGAGGCGGAGAAGCTCATCGCCGAGGGGCTGCCCGAATCCGTCGCGTGGACCGACCCGGACGAGCACCAGTTCTTCGTGCCGGAGCGGGCGCGGTGGAGCGCCATCCAGCAACGGGCCACGAACATCGGGGAGGCCCTGAACAAGGCGTGCGCGGCGCTGGAGGAGCAGAACGGCGCGCTGGAAGGGGTCCTCGCCGACATCGACTACAACGACGAACGCAAGCTCGGCGACGCCCGCAACCGCGACACCGTGCTCGCGCGCCTCGTCCGGCACTTCTCCCAGGTCCCGCTCCGCAACGACCGCATGGCCGAGCCCGACCTCCTCGGCCGCGCCTACGAGTACCTGATCGAGCACTTCGCCGACGACGCCGGCAAGAAGGGCGGCGAGTTCTACACCCCGCGGATGGTGGTCGGGCTCATCGTGGAGCTGCTGGCGCCGGCCGAAGGGATGCGCATCTGCGATCCCACCGCCGGCTCCGGCGGCATGCTGATCGAATGCGCCCACCACGTCGAGGGCAAGGGGGGCAACCCGCGCAACCTGACGCTGCACGGCCAGGAGAAGAACCTCGGCACCTGGGCCATCTGCAAGATGAACATGCTGCTCCACGGGCTGCCCGACGCCCGCATCGAGAAGGGCGACACGATCCGTGATCCGAAGCTGGTGGAGGAAGGGGAGCTGCTGCTGTACGACCGGGTGATCGCCAATCCACCGTTCAGCCTCGACGAGTGGGGCCGCGACGTGGCCGAGAGCGATGGCTACGGGCGCTTCCGCTTTGGCGTGCCGCCGAAGACCAAGGGCGATCTGGCCTTCGTCCAGCACATGGTGGCGGTGCTGAACGCCGCGGGCCGGCTCGGCGTGGTCATGCCCCACGGCGTGCTGTTCCGCGGCGCCGCGGAGGGGAAGATCCGCCAGGGGCTGCTGCGGGAAGACCTGTTCGAGGCGGTCATCGGCCTGGCCCCGAACCTCTTCTACGGCACCGGCATTCCGGCGTCCCTCCTGGTGCTGAACCGGGACAAGCCGGCGGCGCGCAAGGGCAAGGTGCTGTTCATCGACGCCTCCGGGGAGTTCGAGGAGGGCAGCAACCAGAACCGCCTGCGCGACCGCGACGTCGAGCACGTTGCCCGGACCTTCCATGCCTTTGCCGACGAGGAGAAGTACGCGCGGGTGGTGCCGCTCGCCGAGATCGAGCGCAACGACTGGAACCTGAACATCAGCCGCTACGTGGACACCTCGGAGGAGGAGGAACGCATCGACGTCGCGGAGGCGGTGCGCAAGCTCCGGGCGCTGGAAGGGGAGCGCGCGGCGGCGGAGGCGGCGATGAACCGGTATCTGGCGGAGCTGGGGTATGACGCCTGACGGGCCGCTTTCGGCGGTTCGGGCGGATGCGGCACAATCGCCGGGACTCCGGGACCCCCGGGAGGAGGGACAGAGATGCCGAGGCGCCTGAAGATCGAGAATTGCAACACTGTCCACGCAAGTTCGAGGTGATCCCGAATGCGGGCAGCGCCAGTGGGGAATGGTTCCGGCTTGCCGTGGAACGCGAAGTACCCCGGTACCCCGTACTGGCCCTGGTCACCGAGCGTTGGCCGTGGCGACGACGTGCACTCGGACCCGGATCGCTTCGTCGGCGAGGACGTGGTGGTGACGGAGAAGCTGGACGGCGGCAACACGCTCCTTCATGCCGGCAAGGTCTACGCGCGCAGCGTGTCCGCCCCTTCCGAAGGCAAGTGGATGGCGATGGTGAAGAAACACCACGCCTGGAAGGTGAACGAGCCCGACGCTTGGCTCTACGGCGAGGACCTCTACGGCGTGCACAGCATCGAGTACGAGCCCGTGGCGGAGCATGAGACGTTCTACGCTTTTGCGCTGCGCGATGGCGCCGGCGCGTTTGCCGCCTTCGCCAAGGTCGAGGCGTACGCGAAGCAGCGGGGGATTCCGGTCGTGCCGGTGCTGTTCAGGGGGCGCTTTCGCTCGGTTGCCGAGACCCGGGCGTTCATGGAGCAGGCCCACGGTGAACCGTCCGTGCTCGGGGGGGAGCGGGAGGGCGTCGTCATGCGGCTGGCGCGAGGGTTTGCGGCGGAGGAGTTCCAGGACAACGTCTGCAAGAGCGTCCGTCCCGGACACGTGCAGAGCGACGAGCACTGGACCCGGCATTGGAGACCATGCCGGATCTCGGCGCGTGCCGGGTGACGCCGCCCGCCGCTCGTGTGAGCCGAAATCGTCGATGCGGTTCGTAGATCGAGTTTCAGAATTCGTCTTGCCGATTCCCGCACGGAGACAGGCCTCGATGCCAACCCCGATTCACCGGAATGCGGACCGCCGGCTGTTGACGCGCGTCGTGCTGCGCAACTACAAGAGCATTGCCGCATGCGACGTTTCGCCGGCGCAGCTCTCGTTCCTTGTCGGTCCGAACGGCTCGGGGAAGAGCAATTTTCTCGACGCGCTCCGCTTCGTCGCCGATTCACTCCGTTTCTCGCTCGATCATGCGTTGCGCGACCGAGGCGGGATCAACGATGTGCTCAGGAGATCGGGTGGTCGCCCGACGCATTTCGGAATCCGCGTCGAGTTCAACCTCGCGGACTCGCGGGGCCACTATGCGTTCTCCGTCGGTGCCAAACCGCGAGGCGGGTACGAGATCCAGCAGGAAGAGTGCCGTGTGGTTCAACAGGATGGTGACGACCCTCGCCTCAACGAGGGGGAGCATGGGCGCACCATCGCACCTCACTTCTACAAGGTGAAGCGCGGGCGCGTTGTCAGCAGCTCCCTGTCCCCGACGCCGGCTGCCGCGTCCGATCGGCTGTACCTTGTCAACGTTTCCGGGGTCGATTCCTTTCGCCCTGTATATGATGCACTGTCAGGTGCGGGTTTCTACAATCTGAATCCCGAAGCGATTCGGGACCTTCAGCCGCCCGACCCGGGCGATCTCCTGAAACCGGACGGAAGCAACGCGGCGAGTATGCTTTCCAGCCTCGAAAAACGTTCACCTGCTTCCAAGCGGAGGATCGAGGAGTATCTCGGGGTGGTCGTTCCCGGGCTGGTCAAGGTCAATCGGTGGCGAGTCGGCCCCAGAGAGACACTCGAATTTCGACAGGAAGTCCGTGGACCCCAGGACTCCTGGCGATTCCTGGCGAGCAATATGTCGGACGGCACCCTGCGTGCATTCGGCGTGCTTCTGGCCCTCTTCCAGGGTGCCGGAGGCGGAGACTCGAAGCGCCGGCTCGTGGGTATCGAAGAGCCGGAGGCTGCGCTTCATCCCGCGGCGGCCGGGGTTCTCGTCGACGCCCTTCGTGACGCTGCCGAGCACGCACAGATCTTCGTGACGAGCCACAGTCCCGATCTGCTCGACAACGACGATATTTCCGACGACTCGATTCTTGCTGTTTTGGCCGAATACGGTCAGACAGGAATCGGTCTCCGTGAGACGAAGATCGGATCCCTTGATCATGTCGGGCGTTCGGCTCTGAATGACCGACTGTTTACGGCCGGCGAGCTTCTTCGACTGAACCAGATCGACCCGGATCCGGCCCGCTCGAACTTGAGGCCGAACGATCTCGAACTGTTCGGTCCCGAGGCGTGAGCCGTGCGCAGGATCGTTACCATCGTCGAAGGTCACGGCGAAGTGCAGTCCGTTCCGATTCTGCTGCGCCGACTCGCCGAACGTCTATCGCCGGATTCCTTCGTGGATGCACCTCGGCCGATCCGAATCGGTCGCTACAAGATCCTGAAAGCAGGCGAGCTGGAGCGGGCCGTTGAGCTTGCGGCCCGTCGGGCCGGAGCGGATGGGTGCATTCTGATCCTGCTGGATGCCGAGGATGACTGTCCCGCGGAACGTGGCCCCGAATTGTTGCGGCGTGCCCGAGACGAACGGACGCATTGCGACATCCGTGTCGTGTTGGCCAAGGCCGAGTACGAAGCGTGGTTTCTTGCCGCCTGTGATTCGATCGCCGGAAAACGGGGCATCGCCGAATCCGCCGCACCGCCGCCCGAACCGGAGTCCATCAGAGGCGCGAAGGAGTGGTTGAGCGCGCGCATGCCGTCCGGCCAGCCTTATCGCCCGACACTGCACCAGTCTGCGCTCACCGCGATCTTCGATCTCGACACCGCACGGATGGCGCCCTCGTTCGACAAGCTGTGGCGGGACGTGGATTCGTTGCTGGCTGGTGAATCGACTCACGATCAGGAGCGATGAGCCGACCGACCGGATTGCAAGATGCTGCCGGCGGCGCCGGGCAGTCTCGGGAGACAAGAGATGAAACCCTTTATCCGGCAGCTCGTATTGAAGGGCTTCCGCAGTATTCCGGCGGCTCGTATCGAATTCGACAATCCGACGATCCTCGTGGGCCGCAATGCTTCCGGAAAGAGCAACATCGTGAGCGCGCTCTCCTTTCTTGCCGACGCCATGAGAATGCCGCTACCCACGGTGTTCGACCGCGCGGGCGGCTTCTCGTCTGTCAGGAACCGATCGTCCGGTGGAGGACGGCTGCCGAATCTTGCCATGCGCGTCGATTTCCAGGGAATAAGGAAGCGCGGTTTCTATGCATTCGAGATCAGGGCGGAGAAGGGGAATCATTTTTCGGTGCTGAGAGAACAGTGTGTACTCCACGAGGGGAAGAAGCGAAGCTGGTTCGACCGCAAGGGGGGACGTTTTGACTCGAACGTTGATGGCCTGCATCCATCGATCGATACGTCTTCGCTGGCCCTCTCGGTGATCGGCGGCGCGAAAGCCTTCAACCTGGAATGGCGAGCGCTCTCTCGTATGCGCCGGTATTCCATCGAACCCGGCAAGCTGCGGGGGATGCAGGAACCGGATGCCGGGGTCGCTCTGCTGCCGGACGGTGCGAACGCAGCCAGCGTGCTCGAAAGGATCGAGAGCCGGCGGCGTGACGACTTCGAGCGCCTGTTGTCGTTCCTGGAAGCGATTGTTCCAAATACACGTGGAATCTCCGTCAACCGATATGGAAAGAACCTGTCCCTGGAGATCACCCAGACATGGGGGGAAGGTGCGCCGAGGGCTCTCCGGTTTGAAGGATTCGACATGTCCGACGGCACCCTGCGCGCGATTGGCCTGCTGGCCGCGGTGTTTCAGAGACCGGCGCCATTGCTGATCGCAGTAGAAGAGCCGGAGGCGACAATCCACTCCGGCGCACTGGGCGCGGTGCTCGATCTGCTCTGGGAGGCAAGCGAACGCATGCAGGTGATCGTCACCACCCACAGCCCGGAATTGTTGGACAGGCGGGAGGTCGCCGACCGTCATTTGCGAATGGTCGAATGGAGCGAAGGGGTAACCCGCGTCGGGCCGGTGTCGGATGCGAACCGCCGCGCCTTGCGGGAAGGTCTGACGGAGGCGGGCGAGTTGCTTCGCGCCAATGCGCTGGAGGCCGCGCCTCGCTCCCGGGACAGTGTCAGACGGGACGATCTCTTCGAAGATCTGCAATGAAGATCCAGCCGATCGTCGAAGGTCACGGCGAGGTCTCCTCGGTGCCGATTCTGCTTCGACGCTTGCGCGATGAAGCGCAAGCCTGGGGGGTGGAGATTGCGGCGCCACATCGGCGTCCGCGATCATGGCTCGTGAATCGGGACACGTTGCAGAATGCCATCCGTGTGGCCGCTCTTGCCCAGGACTGCGGCGGTATTCTCGTGCTCTTCGACGCGGACGACGATTGCCCGATGGAGCTGGCTCCGGCTCTCGAACGGTGGGCGCGTGCCGCGGCAGGCGCAACGCCGTGTTCCATCGTCATGGCGAATCGGGAGTACGAGGCGTGGTTTCTGGCAAGCATCGGTCTCTGCGGGGCCATGTGGGGGTCCGGGAAGATGCGGCGTCGTTCCCGGAAGCGGAAAGTCCGCGGGACGCCAAGGGCCGGTTGAAGCAGCAGATGCTTGCCGGACGCTATTCTCCCACGGCGGATCAGGCTGCTCTGACCGCCCGATTCGATCTCGCATCCGCCTGGCGCAGTTGCCGCAGCTTCCGCAAGCTCGTCTCCTCCGTTGGTGCGCTGTTCCACGCTGCCCAGGCCCGACCCGAAGTGTGGCCGCCCGAGGACTGGAGCCGGCGGTGATCCGGCATCTCAACGGCCCGGCCGGGATCTGAAGGGCTGTCGGCTCGAAGAAGTGGAGTATCCTCGCGACTCGGAAGAGCGCTTGGACTGGAGGAACGCCGGCGCATGATCCGATTTCGCATGGAGTGGCAGGACGCTCCGGGGGTCAGGGATACGGTTCTCGCCCGTTCCTGGTGCCGCCTCGTGATCGAAGCGGGCGGGCGTCTGGTGACGGAAGCGGTTCATGACGCCTCCAACAGCTTGCGCGGCGGTGTCCATGGCTCCGCCTTTCCCCTTGGCCGGTGGATCGTCGAGAACTGGTGGTTCCTCCTGAACGAGTCGTACCGGTTTCCCGCCCGCTACGCTTCGCGCGACCTCGCGAGAACGTTGGCGGATCGGGCGTGGGTGCAGCGGCACAGCCTGCTGGCGGCGCGGGAAGGCGGAGCGCTCCCCGATCTCACCCTCCATCGTGACGAGGAGAAGGTCGTCGCGCGGTGGGCGCCGGACGGCACGGCCTCGACCCACCCGTCCCTGCGCTTCACCGGCGAGGGGGAAATCCATCTGGACGTGGCCGACGCGGAACGAGGACTGGCGGATGCGGTGCAGGCCGTCATGGACAGGATCGATGGCTTCGAAGAGCCGGAAGCCAAGGCGTTCCGCCGGGATTGGGCGGCAATCACCAAAGCGACGGAGCAGGAGCGCCGGCTCTGCGAATGGTCGGCCCGCCTGGGTATCGACCCTTTCGACCCGAAGGAGCTCACGGACGATCTGGCGAAGACCCTTCCCGAGTGGATGTCGGACCTCGACGTCCCGCTCAGGGACGATCTCCTCGACGCGGAACGCCCGCAGACCTTGCAGAAGGATATGGAGTGGCTGCGCCGGGCCGAAGCGCTCGCGGCCGACGCCGGCAGTGCCCCCAATCGCGAGCCCACGTTCCGGCCTGGAGGCCGTCCGCCTCCGGTGGGAGTCTTGGCGGCAGCCCGCGATTCCGAGGCTGTTCGGCCGGACACCGACACCGGGACGGCCCACGGTCTCGGCTATGCGTGCGCGGCCAGCCTTCGGCGACACCTGTCACCGGCAGATGGGCACGACCCCATCGGGGACATGGATGAAGTTCTCGTCCGTCTCGGCTGGGCGCAATCTCCTTCCCGGACGATGGAGCCCGAGCCCGGAAGCCCGTTGGAGGCCGCGGTGACCCGAAGCGGGGACGGCGCCCCGGTGGCGGTTGTCGGCAATGCCGAAACGGACACGAAGGGTCACCGGTTCCGGCTCGCGCGATCGATCTTCTTCCGCCACTTCAGCCGCAACCGGGAAGCGAACCGGCGACTCGTGACCGAGGCGCATACCCGGGAGCAACGCGCGTCCCGGGCGTTCGCCGCCGAGTTCCTGGCTCCGGCGGCGGGACTGTCGCAACACGTCGGCCGGAGGGTCTCTTCCCGTGAAATCGACGATCTGGCCCACCACTACGGCATCAGCGCGTGGGTGATCGGCCACCAGATCCAGAACCACCGGCTCGCCTGGATCAGCGATTCATAGGCGCCAACAATGCGTGGATCCGCGCGCTCCAGATATCCGCTGCACCTGCTGGTCTCGTTGAAGGGGGTCGACGGCTACTTTGCCAATCAGAGGACTCCGTTTGTAGTCGAACACTCACGATACGTCCATCGCCAATCGCACCCGTTTGAGCGTCTGTTCCCAAGTTTCTCCGCCCGGGTCGGGACTGAGATGCGTCTGTATTCTATCGAATCTCTCGTGTATCATCATGCGAGATAAACGTTCGTTTCGCAGATGATATCTCAGCGCAGCTTTTTCGTGTGTATCGAAGCCCCACTTAACACATTGGCCAAGCTGACTTAGCGCCGCCGGGATAAAAGTGGCTCCATTCTTGTCTTCTGTTGCAGCATGTCTTAGAAACACCGAAGGTAAATTGAAGACATAAGCAAGATTTGGGATGATACGCACTACGAATTTCCGCGCGCCATCACAGGTTTTAAGCTTCTTCTGATCGACTCCAAGTGCAGACTCAAGATCACGCATCGGGTAGCCTTTCATCCAAAACTTGGTGAGTTTTTTGAGATATGGGATAGCGTGGGCAATTCGTTTATTCGGTTCTATTATTTTTCTAAACGAGCTACCAAACAGACTTTCCAGATCATCAAGACGAAATACTTGCTCGAAAGTTTCCGGATCACCAGACAACCATCTGAAAATCCACCGCCGCCATTTCGCAACCGACGCATCCGCAGGTAAGGGATGATTGATTAGTTGTTGCTTGAGACTTAATACCAAGTCGATCGAAAAACCCATCGTCGCTGCGATTTCAACATGAAAGGTTTCAACTTCATCTTCGTCTTCGGCCGATTCCGCCTCCAAGAGACGGATTGCGGCCTCGGTGCGTGATGTCACCCAATCGTCTTCTGCATCCCGACGAGCCTGAAAACCCTTCAAAGATTTCCGTATTCCAAAGGAGAGTTTTTCACTAGAATCTTCAATTGTACCGCCTCCAGCAAGTCTGAAGATGCAGTACCGCTCAAGCACCCCGGCATCGTCTAAATTCGCGTGAACACGATCAAAGATCGCCGCTAGTGGATCGTCGATCTCAAGACATTGATCAGACTGTCCGAAAATTTCTCGCAATTCGGTCCAGTGACGACCTATCAATGCATCTTTGTCGTTAAACGCCACCACTTTCCCCGGAACGACAAGGACAATTCCGTCCGCGCTGTAACCCGCCCGACCTGCTCGTCCAGCAGCGTTGAGAAGCTCCTGTGCTTGAAGAACTTCGCGTCGATCGGTTTCCGGATCGAACCGACTATCCTCTGCAATTATGACAAACCAGCTTGGTAGATTCACTCCCTGTGCTATGGTCGATGTTGCTGTAAGCACAGAAATACCATCCGGTCGTCTGTAAAGCAATTCAACAAGTTGACGCTCTTCAGGAAGAAGCAGGCCATGGTGCACGGAGGATGGTCCATCCACATATGCTCCATTCACTTTAAGATAGAGATACTCTGTGCCACCGAATTCTCGTGCAGCGGTATCGCAAAGTCGTCGCTCTTCGTCGAGAAGAGCTATGTTCGCCGAACCGGAACGCTCAGTAATTTTATTCGATGCGCTAACTGCATGGGGAATTGTCTGGAAAAAAATCAATGTCTTAATGCCGCACTTCACAGCAGCCGCTGCAATTGCAGACGACACTTCTCCGGAATTCGGCGTCAATTCCCACCATTTATTGATAGCGAGTAAAGGCTTGTCGGTAATAACCGGCGATAGAATATAATCATGTTTCATTTT
Organism: Gammaproteobacteria bacterium; assembly: GCA_965204915.1. Lineage (GTDB taxonomy): Bacteria > Pseudomonadota > Gammaproteobacteria > HK1 > HK1 > HK1. Next base: position 5,214,579 of record OZ242023.1, read on the forward strand.
TGTTGCCCAGGTTTGTTTCAGACTGAACAGACCAAACGGTCGCGCTCCCATCGCTTTCTTCGCCGAGACAGGAATCCCTTTTATTTTAGCAGATTGTCGCCGATTCTGAAGATCCGAATTCAATTTGGAGATGTCTGTATCCAGATAAACTACACAGCCTCGCAACTGCCGTGTGGGCTTCCAGGATGAGGATAGAGCGAGGCAGCCCCGCCCGGTCAGATCTTCAAGCCAACCGGAAATCTCTTCGGTGTTTTTCATCATCGCTGACATCAGCAAAAGATCCGCATTCGGCGCAAGCCGCGTGAAATTCAGAACACAGAGCATTGCATCCAATGCTCGTCGATCAGATCTGCCATCGATTGAATGAAGAAGATGGCATTCGTCGAATACCAGTAAGCCTGTATTTTCAAAGATCGAAGCATCAAAAGTCATCTGTGCGAGACATGCTTCGGGAGTCATTACCAGAACATCAGGCAACATACTTTTCCCAGTGAGAAAATCGAATTCTTCAAAACGTCTGTACTGGACATAAGCATTCGGAAACACACGAGATAGCATACTTCGGGTCTGATCTACAAGGGCATGAGTTGGCGCCAAAAAAACCGTAGTTCTTCTGGTCAGAAGCATGGTTCGGATCTTCAATTCCGCTAGAGTCGATTTTCCAGCACCTGTGGGAAAGCTGACAGCCGCGGAAACGCCGCGATCCAGGTAACCACGCTCGATTGCCTCGCGATGATTGCGCCAAAGAAAAGGTCGCGTCTTCGCGGCGTGCTCGACTTCTGTGCGCCAAAGACCTGGATCGATTCCACGTGGTGGAGGAATCGACGTCACCGCACTGCCCATGATGTCGCTTGCGACAGCGATAAGTAACGACGCCAAATGGCAAGGTCCGGAAAATACGCTCACAGGACCTTGAGATAACTCATCCATGTCTGGATCGGCCCCAACGGTGCAGAGGGATTTGATCTGCCGAAAAATTTCAACTGGCCCACCGTGACTTGGTGAACTTTCGGCCACGAGCATTTGCGCCGCGAGTGCCTGCACTCCTTTCAAAATTGCACGATATAGAGCCGTGGCGGCGGTGTCAGCTACATCAGGACGTTGTACCTCTGAACTAGGTGGCAACGCGGTCTCTGCAATGGACTGCAAGTCTCCTTGGGAGAGTGCTTTGAGAGCCGCAATCAGTGATTTCTCAATCGAATTATCCGATTCTGAGCGAATTCTTCGCGCCACCTCGGAGGCATCCGCAGAGGCTTCCGCCACGAGATAGAGCAGCATCGCCGAGATATCCGGCGACACACTGTGGACACCAAGGAACGATGGCGGTGCCTCCGGTCTACGGATGCGTTCGGCGTTGAAAACAAGCTGGTGCGCTGCCGCTGCGACGAATGCCGCTGCCGCCCGGTTTTCTCTTAGAGGTAGCACCGAAATCAAGGCTTCGTTCGTGAATGCGAGACGCTGAGTGTTGATGATTAAGTCTGCAAGTTCCTTATCATCTATGACTTGGCCAGCTCGCAACCGCAGCCGCGCGGTGACGATCCTTGTGTAGAACTCTGACAACTGTTCCGGTAATCTATCCAGATCAAGCCCTTCAAGCGGAGGTGCCTTGCGGATAAGTTCGGCAGTCATCGAATCAAACATGTGGTTCGGCCATCCTCTTTGCGGCTCGACAGGCTTTTCCCGCGATACATTCCATCCAACGCCGTAGGTCGTCGAGGTGCAGGGTCTCGGCGCATCGCCGAGAGACCTCGCCGTCGACTACCTCCTCGTAGCCCTTGAAGAGTTGCTTGCGGCCGGCTTCGTCGTCATGACTATCACTGATGGTGATCGCGACCCGAAATGCCCGTGCTTTCTTCCAGAAAATCTGCTGAACCGCCTGATCGGCGTCGAGGCCCGGCCGAGTCTCCAGAAGCGTGCTGACTCTGGCGGTCAGAAGATTGTCTCGCGCGCCGGTCTCCAGATACTCGAAATCCTTCCAGACTTCGTCGCGAATTGTCTTTCGTGGATGCTCTGTTGCCTTCTCCTCGCAGATGACTACGGATCGGACCGTCTGCGTCTTCTCATCGATATGAACATGAAGTCCGTCGAATCCCTTATCCGCATGTTGCATATGCGGCGGCGCGCTCAAGGAGGCTCGATTTTGAAGATGCGCGGCAATCCACGCGATTGCTTGGAACAACCAGCCATCTCGGTGAAATGGATCGGAGCCTGTCACCGTGAGAAGCTGGCGCGCGCCCATGAGTTCGTTCTGAGCTAGCGGGATCGTTCCGCAGTCCGTCTCGTTGAGGATTCGCAGAACGTGGCGATATTGGCCAAGGGCGATGTGCGCCACCAGCTCGGCCAGTTTGTCGTCGTCGTCGATCGACCAATCACAGCCGTGCCACTGCTCCCCACTTCTGATCGGCCTGAAGGAAATTGGCATTCGTTCCGCTCTCAGTCATGCCATCGGTCGCTGTCGGTCGTTTCGACAAGCGGAAGATCTTGCGTCATGTTACACGATTCACCGCATCGCAGTAAACACACGTGCTTGATTTAGTCGGTGAATTGAGCAATAGTGCGGCATTCCATCCGGGTCTTCCTGTTCGGGGGTGAGTGGAGGGGTGTCGTCGCGCGGTTGATGTGGGGGTTCCGGCGGCGGGATTCCAGGAACAGAGCGACGAGACCACTGGACCAGGAAACGGAGGCCGTGCCGGATCGCGCGGCAGGCGGGACCCCGCCGCCAGCCGGTCGGCTGAGACGATGTCGCGGTGCCGGTTTGGATGCTCAGAAGGCTGGACCGGAAGCATGCGACGGCAGGGGCGACGATGAACCGGTTCTTGGAGGAGTCGGGGTATGGCGCCTGACGGTTGGTGTTCGGCAGACCTGGATAGCCTTGCACGGGTGAACCCGGAGCAGGTTGGGAATCGGACCGATCCGGAACATCTGTTGGAGTATCTTGACATTGCAGCGATTGAGCAGCCCGGAGTCATCGGTGCCACTCGGACTCTTCGTTTCTCGGAAGCGCCGAGTCGGGCCAGGAGATTGGCTCGCAACGGTGACATCCTTGTCTCAACCGTCAGACCGTACCTTCGCAATTTTGCTCGCATCCGAGAAGCGCCGGATAACCTTGTCGTTTCGACCGGCTATGCAGTAATCCGGCCGGGTAGTGTAGTGGACGGCCGCTTTCTCTATCAGCACATTCTGTCGGCCGGATTCATCGACTTTCTGAAGCCCCGGATGAGTGGGAGCAATTACCCTGCCGTTACCGCGAGTGACGTAGAGGCGTACCCACTGTCGCTTCCTCCTCTCCCCGAGCAGCATAAGATTGCCGCCATCCTCTCCTCGGTGGACGACGCCATCGAAAAGACCCGGGCAGTCATCGATCAAGTGCAGATCGTCAAACGCGGACTGATGCAGGACCTACTGACACGGGGCCTGCCGGGACGGCATACGCGGTTCAAGCAGACGGAGATCGGGAGGGTACCGACCGATTGGGGTATAAAGTCAGTTGGAGATGTATTTGAAGTGCTTGATCGCATGAGGAAACCCCTTAACAAGAGCCAACGAGAAACGATGAAAGGGCCATATCCCTACTGCGGCGCGAATGGTGTTTTTGATTATGTATCGGAATGGTTATTTGACGAGCCGCTCATCCTGATGGCGGAAGACGGAGGTTATTTCGACGAATTCAAAACTCGGCCCATCGCCTATATGATGGATGGAAAGTGCTGGGTAAACAATCACGCGCATGTCCTTCGCGCAAGAGAAGGATTTGATATCAGATGGCTTTTTTACTCCCTTGTCCATATGGATGTTCGTCCATTCATCAACACGGGAACACGATCGAAGCTCAACCAAAGAGAGCTTATAAACATCCCTGTCGCCGCGCCTCCCGTCCCCGAGCAACGCGAGATTGCTGCCATCCTCTCCTCGGTGGACGATGCCATGGAGGAGAGTCAGACGTTCATGGACAGGCTGCGGGTCGTCAAGAGCGGCCTCATGTCCATCCTCCTCACCGGCGAACTTCGCGTCACCCCGGACCCCGAAACCGTATGACCCCAAGATCATCGGACGGGACGAGCTACACCTTGCGGAGAACCCCGTGGTCGTGAATTGCTGCAATTCCTCGGCTACGCCTGTGTCCTGCCCGAAGGCGGTGCCGTTCTTGCCGCATGGCGTTTTGGATGCGCGCAGCAGTTTGTAGTATTTTGTCCAGTCGGAATGACCGGTTCGGAGGTATGGCATGCGTGAAGTTCAGGCAACCGAGGCCAAGGCGCACTTGGCGGAGCTGCTGCGGGCGGTCGAGTACGGTGAAACGGTGGCGATCACCCGCCATGGCCGGGCGATTGCGCATCTGGTTCCGGTTCGGGATCAGGAGCGCGCCCGCAGGAAGGAGGCGGTGACGCGCTTCCGCGATCGCCGTCGTCGGTGGCGACGTATCGAGATGTCGACGGACGAGATTCTTGCTGCACGCCGCGAAGGCCATCGCTGGTGAGCGCTTTCGTGCTCGACGCATCCGTCACCGCGGCATGGCTCTTCGACGACGAAGATGATCCGCGCGCGGACGCCGCGTTGACACACCTTGAGAGCAACGTGGCGCTTGTCCCGCAACACTGGCACCTGGAAGTGCGGAGCGCCCTGCTCGGTGCGGAACGTCGGGGACGCATCGGTGCGGGCGAAATCGAGGAGCGACTCCGCTTTCTGGAGGAACTGCCCATCAGGACGGACGCGGAGCCGGATTTCGAGACAGCGTTCGCTCTGGCCAGAACATCCTATCTATCCTTCTATGATGCCTTGTACCTGGAGTTGGCTCGAAGATGCGACGTGGCGCTCGCCACGCTGGACACCGCGCTCGCCCGAGCCGCCGTCGCCGAAGGGCTCGTGCTGATCGAGCCGATGGACGGATCACGGTAGCGTCCCGAAACCCCATGACCCCCAACCCCACCGGGTGGAACGAACGGGACCTCGCAGAGACCCCCGCGGTCGAGCTGCTGCAATCCCTCGGCTACACCTTCGTTCCGCCGGAAGACCTCGAACGCGAGCGCGCGAGCCTCAAGGAAGCCATCCTCACCGGACGCCTCGCCGCCGCCCTCGAGCGGCTGAATCCCTGGCTCTCCGGCGCCAACGTCGCCCGGGCTGTGAAGGCGGTCACGCGGGTGCCCGCCGCCGGCCTCGCCGAGGCCAACGAGACGTTGCATACGTCGCTCACCTACGGCATCGCGCTGGAGCAGGACCGGGGCGACGGCCGCAAGAGCCACACGGTGCGCTTCCTCGACTTCGACGATCCCGGCCGCAACGAGTGGATCGTCACCCGGCAGTACAGGGTGCTCGGGCCGAAGAAGCAGGTCGTCCCGGATGTGGTGGCGTTCGTCAACGGCCTGCCGCTCGCGGTCGTCGAATGCAAGAGCCCCACCATCGGCGACGCCTGGAAGGCGGAGGCGGTCAAGCAGCTTCGCCGCTACCAGGAGGCGGACACGCGCTGGAAGGACCAGGGGGCGCCGAGGCTGTTCGAGGCGGCGCAGATCCTCATCGGCGCCTGCGGCGAGCGCGCGGTCTACGGCACGGTCGGCACGCCGGAGCGCTTCTTCCTCGAATGGAAGGAGCCGTATCCCCTGAGCGTGAAGCAGCTCGGCCGGAAGCTCGGGCGCACGCCGACGCCGCAGGACGTCCTGCTCTACGGCCTGCTGGAGCCGCGCAACCTGCTCGACGTGGTGCGGAACTTCGTCGTGTTCGAGGTCGAAGGTGGCCGGAGCGTGCGCAAGCTGGCGCGCTACAAGCAGCTCGTCGCCGTGAACGAGGCGATGCGCCGGATCCGGACGGCGCGGAAACCAGGCGCACGGGGCGGGATCGTCTGGCATACGCAGGGGTCGGGGAAGAGCCTGACGATGCTGTGGCTCGCGCTCAAGCTCCGCCGCGACGAGTCGCAGCGGCAGCCGGCCATCGTCATCGTCACCGACCGGACGAAGCTCGACCGGCAGATCGCCGGGGTGTTCACCGCCTGCGGGTTCCCGAACCCGGAGCGCGCGGAGAGCGTGCGGAGCCTGCGCCGGCTCCTGGAGCATCCGACCGGCAGGACGGTGATGACCACGATCCAGAAGTTCCGGGAGATGGCCGACGCCGGCCGCGCCGGTGGCGCCGGGGGCGCCACGGGACGGACAGCGGATCATCCGACGCCGCCGGCTGCCGCCGCGGGCGGCCACAAGGCTCGGCAGTCCCCCGCAGAACGAACAACGGCCCATCCGCTACCGGCGGCTGCCGCTGCGAGCGGCCCCGGTGCTCGACAATCCTCCGCGGAACGGACAACGGCCCACCCCACGCTGTCCGAGGCCGCCAACGTCTTCGTCCTGGTGGACGAAGCCCACCGCACGCAGTACCGGAGCCTCGCCGCGAACATGCGCCGGGCGCTGCCCAACGCCTGCTTCCTCGGCTTCACCGGCACCCCCATCGACAAGCAGGACCGCAGCACGCTGCGGACCTTCGGCCCCTACATCGACACCTACACCATCGAAGAGGCGGTCCGGGACGGGGCGACGGTGCCGATCTTCTACGAGAGCCGGCTCCCGGAGCTGCGGATCATCGGGCAGACCATCGATCAGGTGTTCGACCGCGTCTTCGCCGACCGCTCCGACGAGGAACGGGCCGCCATCCGGCAGCGCTACGCCACCGAGCAGGCGGTCGCCGGCGCCCCGCGCCGCATCGAGACGATCTGCCTGGACCTCATCGACCACTTCACCCGGTTCATCGCCCCCAACCGCTTCAAGGCCCAGGTGGTCGCCGCGAGCCGCCACGACGCGGCCACCTACAAGGAGACGCTGGACCGGCTGAACGCTCCCGAGTCGGCGGTGGTCATGTCGGCGGGCCACAACGACGAGGAACGCCTGGCGCGCTGGCGCCTGGGCAGGGAGCAACAGGACCGGCTCATCGAACGCTTCAGGGACCGCGACGACCCGCTGTCCATCCTGGTGGTCTGCGACATGCTGCTCACCGGCTTCGATGCGCCGGTGGAGCAGGTCATGTATCTCGACGCGCCGCTCAGGGAACACGGGCTGCTCCAGGCCGTCGCCCGCGTGAACCGCCCTTGGGGCGCTCCCTGCGGCGCAGAGAAGACCTACGGGCTGGTCGTGGACTACCGGGGCGTGTCCACCCGGCTGCAAGAGGCGCTGGCGGTCTTCTCGACCACGGACGTCCAGGGGGCGCTCACGCCGAACGTGGACGAGCTGCCGCGCCTTCAGAGCCGGCACGTGGCGGCGATGCGCTTCTTCCCGTCGCCGGTCGCCGGCCGGCCGGTGGCGGATCGGCCAGCCACCGACCGGCCAGCGACGGAGCGGCCAGTCACCGACAGGTCGACCACCGACCGGCCGGGCGCCGCGACGGAGGATCTGGACGCCTGCGTGCGAATGCTGGAGGCGGAGGACGTCCGGGCCGGATTCGATCTGGCGTTCCGCCGCTTCAGCCGGTCGATGGACATGCTGCTGCCGGACCCGCGCGCGCTGGCGTACCGCGGCGACCTGCAATGGCTGGGCAAGATTCGCGGGGCCGCGCCCCCCCTGGCCGCTTGAGCCGGTCCATCCCCGCAAAGGCGGGGAAGGGGCGCAAAGGCTGCCGGGCACTCCCCCCGGACCGCACCGCGAGAGTGCCCCGGGCGGGGCGGCGCGGTCAAGCCCGCGGGTGCGGCATCCGGGTCGTTCCGGTAGCATCCGGGCGCACGATGGCACGATACGAGGGAGAGGCAATCATGGTCCGCAAGCTGCTGGTGGCGCTGTGTGCGCTGGCCTTCGCTGGCGCGGTGGAGTCGGACGAGGAGCAGGATTGGCTTGCGGGGTGCACGCCAGAGGAGGTCAAGGCCATCCTGCAGGCCGTACGGGATGCGGATCACTAGTACCTCTGCACAGTGGTTTTGATCGATTGGTTCTGGCCGGTCAGCGCAGGACGGGACACTCCATCAGAGTTCGGTGCAACCATGCCCATGCTGCCTGAACCGGTCAAAACCACTGTGCAGAGGTACTAGTAAAGGCGAGGCGCAGAAGTTCGTGCGGCGTATTCGGTACTGGGAGGCCGAGCAGGACTACCCGGACGAGGTGTGCAAGGCAATCCGTGGCAAGGTGATGAACATGCAATGGATGTGGGACACCCTCAACGCGGCGCCGCGGTGCAGCGCAGAGGGAAACTTGGCCAGCGGCTTATCGCGACCGGAGCTGCCGAATTGCTGACGTCAACCGATGGAGGGAGATGTGGTGCAGGAAGGAATGCTGGAGCAGATGGAGACGTTCGCCGTGCGGGCGCGGGCGATTGCCCCGCTCTGCGACAACGAGGAGCAGACGAAGGTCTCGCTCATCAACCCGTACCTGGAGCTGCTTGGGTACGACGTGCGCGACCCGAGGCACGTGCGGCTCGAGGTACGGGCTGACATCCACGAGGGGCGCGAGAAGGTCGATTACGCGGTGATGCGCGAGGGCAATCCGTGGATGGTCGTCGAGGCGAAGGCGGCCAGCACGAAGCTGGGCAGCGACTCGCGCCCGACGAAGCAGATCGTGCGCTACGCGATGGCCACCGACGTGAAATTCGCCGTGCTTACCAACGGGCGCGTGTGGCGCTGGTTCAGGAAGGCGGACGGGAGCGGGATGCTGGAGGATGCGCCGTTCCTGGAGCACGACGTCTGCGAGCCGGGGCAGCGCGAGCTCCGGTGGCTCGCGGGGATCCACCAGGCCCGGTTCGACGGCGAGGCGGTAGAGCGCATTGCCGACGAGGAGAGTCTGCAGAGCCGCTTCGAGGGGTGGTTCGAGCAGGCGAAGGAGGACCCGCCGGAGCGGTTCTTGGGGGTGCTCCTGAACGACATGGGGATCAGGGCGACGGCGGCGATGCTGGCGAGGGCACGCGCGGCCTGGACGGCCACTGTGCGGTCGCGGGAGGCGGCCATCCTGGCGCGTGCAACGCGGCGGCTCCAAGGGAACGAGGAGCCGGAACGGGAGCAGGCGCAGGAGACGAAGCCGCGGCCGACACAGAGCGCGAAACGTCGGCAGCACTACCGGTTCCGCATCGGGAAGGCCAACTCTTGGGAGTACGCGGGGAACGCGCGCTCAGCGTGCATCGCGGTCGCCGCGAAGGCCGCGGAGGCTATCGGGATCGAAGCACTCGGCGCGCTCTGGCCGAAGAGCGTCGTCGGCGAGGTGGCCGAAGGCGACAAGCGCTACTACGACGCGATCCCGGGAACGGACTTCTGGCTATACGGAAACTTCAACACGAGCAACCACACCAAGCGCTTGGAGCAGGCGGTCGAGGCCGTCGAAGGGCTGGCGGTCGAGACCGAATCGGGCGAGCGCGACGACAATGAGCCCCGCGATCAGTGGCCGTGGCGGCCAGTGGGAAGCACGGCGCGGCCTTCGGGATGAAATTGCGCTTCCCTGCGTCTTCTACGCGGCCTGGACGCCGCGCGGTGCAGGGGTGTCGGCAGGACGGAAACCCGGACAAATTTCCGGGTTTCGGGGAGAGGGCTTCCCCGCCGTCCTCCGGGCCCGGGCGGCGCGGCTGCCGGAACGGGTGGAAGCGTGGCGGGCGAAAGTCGGCGTCGCGATGCCCCGGGTCGTCGTCGCGGACCAGCGCAAGCGTTGGGGGAGCTGCGACCGGAGCGGAACCATCCGCCTCAACTGGCGCATCATCCAGGCCCCGATGCGTCTGGTCGACTACGTCGTCGTGCACGAGCTCGTGCACCTGCGGCACCGCGGCCACGGCCGCGACTACTGGCGGGCGGTTGCGCGGGTCATGCCGGATTACGAGCGGCGGCGGGAGGAGCTTGAGGCGGTGCGGGGCCGGATTGGCGTGGTAGCGCGAGAACACGAAGAGACCGAGGGAGGTAGCCGCTGGAAGGGTCATGTCGGCCATGGCGGCCATCGCGGATCGCATCGTGGCGGGGTTCCAGCCGTTGCGGGTGATCCCCTGTGGCCAAAGCGCTCGACATCCTGATGTTCTTCTCGCCCACGCTGGCGAAGGTCCTCGCCATCCTCCTGGTCGCACTGGTGCTCGTGGTACGGCCGGGCGGGCTGTTCGTGGTGGTGGGCGCGCTGCTGGTGCTGGTGCTCTTCTTCCCGCAGGGCATCATGGGGGCGGTGCGCGCGAAGCTCGCCCCGTGGCTGCCGTGAGCGCGCCGCCGACGGCGGGTCGGGCGATGTATCCGCATCGGCGTTTCGTGAAACGGAGGTGGCTGCCATGAGCAACGCGCCGGTGGCCGGACCGCTGCTGGAGACGGAGGGGCTGAGACGCCGCTTCGGGGGCCTGAGTGCGGTGGAAGACGTCTCCATCGGCGTCCGTCCCGGAGAGGTCCGCGCGGTCATCGGGCCGAACGGAGCGGGCAAGACGACCCTGGTCGGGATGATCTGCGGGCGGGTCCGGCCGAGCGCGGGAAGGGTGCGCTTCGAGGGCCGCGACGTCACCGGGATGCCGGCCTGGAAGCGAGTGGCCGCGGGCATCGTGTACACCTTCCAGGTGACGAGCATCTACGGCGCGCTCGCGGTGCGGGACAACGTCGCGCTGGCGGCGCAGCGCCGGCTGATGGGCTCCCCCGGCGCATGGCTGCGCCTCGACGAGGCGGCGCTGGCGGCGCGCGTCGAGGGCTCGTTGCGCACCCTCGGCCTGGACGCCCACCGCGACCGCCGCGCCGGCGACCTGCCCTACGGGCACCAGCGCCTGCTCGAAGTGGCGATGGGGCTCGCGCTCGAACCGCGGCTGCTGATCCTCGACGAGCCCACCCAGGGGCTCGCCGAGCACGAGATCGAGACCTTCTGCGAGCGGGTGCGCGACGTCGCCTCGCGCGCCACGGTGATGCTGATCGAGCACAACATGAAGGTGGTGCTCCGGCTCGCCACCCGCATCACGGTCCTGGACCGGGGCCGGGTGATCGCCGACGGCGATCCGGCGAGCGTGGAAGCGGACCCGGAAGTCCAGCGCGCCTATCTCGGCCGGCGGTGATGCTGCAACTCGACAACGTCCGCGCCGGCTACGGCAGGGTCGAAGTGCTCCGCGGCGTGGACCTCGCGCTGGAGCCCGGCTCCATCCTCGGCCTGCTCGGGCGCAACGGCGCCGGGAAGACCACCACCATCCGCGCGATCATGGGGTTGGTGGACGGCTTGCGCGGCAGCATCCGGCTCGGCGGCACGGAGCTGGCGGGCGTTGAACCCCATCGCATCCCCGGCCACGGAATCGCCTGGGTCCCGCAGGGGCGGCGGCTGTTCCCGGAGATGACGGTCGGGGAGAACCTGCGCCTGGGCCTGCTGGCCGGCCGGGACAGGGGTGTCGGCCGCGACGGGCACGGCGGCGGGGATACCGGGCACGGAGGGGGCGGCGGCCGGGGCGGGGATGCCGGCTGCGGGAGGGACGCCGCGCAGGGCGAGGACACCGGGCGCGGCGAGGATGCCACCGGACGGCTCGCCTTCGCGCTCGATCTGTTCCCGGCGCTGAAGGAGCGGCTGGGCACGCCGGCGCGGCGCCTGAGCGGCGGCCAGCAGCAGATGGTGGCGATGGCGCGCGCGCTCGCCGCCGGCCCCCGGGTGCTGTTGCTCGACGAGCCGACCGAGGGACTCCAGCCGAGCTACGTGGATCGGATCCTGGAGACCGTCTCCGGTCTACGCGCCACCGGGACGGCGATGCTGCTGGTGGAGCAGAAGGTGGAGGCGGCGCTCGCGGTGGCGGATCGGATTGCCTTCATCGAGAACGGCCGGATCCGCGAGCACGCGACGGCCGAGAGCCTTGCCCGGGACCCGGATCCGCTCACACGCTACGTCGGCGTGCGCCGGGGCGGGTGAACGGTCCGGGACGCATACCGCGCGAGGGGAAGCGAGGAACGCGGGGATGGGGAGGAGTGGCGTGAGGGCGCCCGGTCCACACCGTAATGAAACGGCGATCGGGCCGAACCCGGCACCGCGTCCCGGTGGATCGTCCGGCTACAGCGCCGACGACCGGACCCGCGCCACCCCCGCCTCGGCCATCTGCGTCCAGGCCGCGTCCAGCGAGCCCTCCAGATCGATCCCCCGGCAGGCGTCCTCGACGACCGCGGTCTCGAAGCCTTCCCGGGCGCCGTCGATCGCGGACCAGGCGACGCAGAAGTCGGTGGCGAGGCCGGTGAAGAACAGGCGCGAGATGCCCCGGCTGCGCAGGTAGCCGGCAAGACCGGTGGGGGTGCTGCGATCGTTCTCGTAGAACGCGGAGTAGGAATCGATCGAAGGCCGGAAGCCCTTGCGCAGCACCAGGTCGGCGCCGTCGGTCGAAAGATCCCGGTGGAAGGCGGCCCCGGCCGTGCCCTGCACGCAGTGGTCGGGCCACAGCACCTGCTCGCCGTAGGCGAGGGCGGTGGTCTCGAACGGCGCCTTTCCCTCGTGGCTCGACGCGAACGAGAGATGGCCGGGCGGATGCCAGTCCTGGGTCAGGACGCGGGCGGGGAAGCGGGGCGCGATCGTGTTGATCACCGCCACCACCGCATCGCCGTCCGGCACTTCGAGCGCGCCCCCCGGGCAGAAATCGTTCTGGACGTCGATGACCACCAGCGCGGCGTTTTCAAGCGTCATGGTCGATGCCCTCCTTCAACGGGCGATTTCCATCTTCGCATCGGTATCGTCTTCAAGCCGGCTTCCTGCCTCCCCGCGGCTCTCCCGCAGCGCGGCGGTAGCGGCGGGACCAGCCCCACCGGGACCGGCGCGGTCGGCGGACCCAGCGTCCCGTAGCGCGGCGGTGGCGGCGGCATCGACCTCGCCCGTCTCCGGCGAGAGGCAGACCAGGAACCGATCGCGGGCCTGCTCCCCCGTGTAGTACCCGCGCCGCACGTCCTGCGCGACCCGCTCGGGCGGGCGGGCGGCGGCCGGGCCATATCCGCCTCCGCCGGGGGTGCGCACCTCCACGGTGTCGCCCGGGCGCAGCACGAGCCCCTGGTCCTTCGAGCGGTGGGGCGGGCGGTACGGGATCCCGCCGCGGGTGACGGTCACGATGTTGACGCCGCCGTCCTCGCCTCCCAGGGCGCCGAGGGGGCCGGTGCGGCCGTGGTCCATCACGAAGGAGGCGCTGGCCGTCCCGCGCCGCAGCTTCACCCGGTAGCGCAGCCCGAAGCCGCCGCGGTGCTCGCCCGCGCCGCCGGACCCCTCGTGCAGCGCGTACTCCTCGAACAGCACCGGGTAGTGCTGCTCGAAGACCTCGACCGGGGTGGACTTCGAGATGCCGATGGTGGAGCACCCGTTCGAGATCCCGTCGCCGGCCGGCGAGCCGCCGTAGCCGCCGCCGGAGATCACGTACATCACGTAGGCCCGGCTCCGCTCCGGGTCGTGGCCGCCGAGGGCGAAGTTGCCGCTGGTGCCGGCGGGGGCGCCGAAGAGCCGATCCGGAATGGCCGGGGTGAGGGCGTTGAACACCGCCTCGGCGATGCGCTGGCTCACCTCCGCCGCGCAGCCGGAGACCGGACGCGGATAGCGCGCGTAGAGGAAGGTGCCTTCCGGGTCCGCCACGTGCAGCGGTGCGAACGTGCCCGCGTTGATCGGCACTTCCGGGAAGACGTGCTTCATCGCGAGGTAGATCGAGGAGCGGGTGGTGGCGATGACGCTGTTCATGGGTCCGGCGCAGGGGGGGCTGGACCCCGACATGTCGAAGAAGAGGTCCGTGCCCCGCTTCTCGATGCGCATGTCGACGGTCAGGGGCTCGTCGACCACGCCGTCGGAGTCCACCCAGGCCCGTCCGTGGTAGCGGCCGTCGGGGATGGTGGCGATACGCGCGCGCATCTGCCGCTCCGCGCGCGCCTCGAGCTCTTCGATGCCGGCTTCGACGGTGTCGCGGCCGTAGCGGTCGAGCAGGGCGGTCAGGCGGCGCTCGCCGGCGGCAAGGGCGGCGGCCTGCGCCTCGACGTCGCCGATGCGCTGGTCCGCGATGCGGATGTTGGACAGGATGATGGAGAGGATCTCCTCGTCCATCTCGCCGCGCTTGAAGAGCTTGACCGGCGGCAGCCGCAGCCCCTCCTGCTCCACCTCCGTCGCGTTGGCGGAGAAGCCGCCGGGGACCATGCCCCCGGTATCCGGCCAGTGCCCGGTGTTGGCGAGCCACGCGAACAGCTCGCCCCGGTAGAAGAAGGGCTTCACGAAGCGCACGTCCATCAGGTGGGTGCCGCCGAGGTAGGGGTCGTTGACGATGTAGAGGTCGCCGGGCGCGAGGTCGCGGGCGCGCTCGATCACCGCCCGGGTGCCGAACTGCATGGTGCCCACGAACACCGGCAGGCCCAGCTCCCCCTGCGCGATCAGCGCGCCGGTGTCCCGGTGGTAGATGCCGTCGGAGCGGTCCAGGGCCTCGGAGATCACGGGGCTGAACGCGGCGCGCACGAAGGTGAGGTCCATCTCGTTGCAGACCTGCTGCAGGCCGTTCCCGATCACCGCGAGGGTGATCGGGTCGAGGTCGGGAGCGGGGGAGGGGGCGCCGGTGGTGTCGATGGTGTCGTTCATGGGCCGGGTCGAACGGTTCCGCGGCCCTGTCTGCCGCACCGAGGAAGCGCCGGTGGTGTCGGTGGCGTCGTTCATGATGTGGATCATCAAGCAGGTTTTCAGGATTCCGTGGCCGTCCACGGCTTCCGCCCCCTCCTGCCTCATGCGGCGGGGACGTGTATCCATGCGAACCCGTCGATCTCCCCGAAGTGCCGATCATGCGAAACGAGATCCGCCCCGGTCTCCATCGCATGCGCCGCGATCCAGACGTCGTTCGAAGGAATGGGCCGTCCCTTCGCACGTAGCGACGCAGCGATTCTCGAGTAACGGTCTGCGGTGGTGAAGCTCATGGCCACGACCGTGACGCAAGGATTGTCGAGGAAGGCATGAAGCTCACGGACGTTCCTCTCCAGGCGCGAACCGTTGCGAAAGCCGTACAGCAATTCACCAATGACGACGAGAGGCAGAAGGACCTCCTCGGACGCACGTACAAGTTCGGCGACCCGGCGGTGTCCCCGCTTCGAATGCGAGTACGCACCGGAATCCAGGAGAACTCTCATTTCCACATGGCTTCCTCGACGTACGAGAGATCTTCGAGGGCACGATCCATCTCGGCCGCTTCCTCGCTCGTCCACGTGCCGATCGGATGGTCCAGCGAAGACCCCACGGTGTCGCCGGCGTCCTTGTGGTCTCCCAGGCCGGCCCCACGGCGGAGAAGCCCCAGCACGGCTCGATTCAGTGAGATGCCTTCCCGAGTGGCGAGCTGCCGGATATAGCTGGCCAATTCGTCGTCGAAGCCTCTTATCGTGAGTTGGTTCATTCCGATCGCCCCGCACCGAGTCACTGAAAGACTCGTCATGAATCACCATAATGACCCGCCCGTATCGAATCAATCTCCCTCATGGGGTCCACGACCATGGCATCGACCTCGATCCGGCACGTCGCAATCGCCCACCGTTTTTCCGGCCATGCAACCGCCCCAGCTTCGGGATGGGGATGCGTTCCAGCTCCTTGGGCTCGAACTTCGTCAGGCCGCCTGCATAGGGCTCCGCCCGGCCGACCCGACGATCGCGGCCGCGTTCCTCCTCATCGCCGGCTCCCGGTGTCGGATTCCGTCGGTGGCTCTGTCGCGGTTCGTCCCAGTTGCTCCGCTGCGGTTCGTCCCGGCTGCTCAGCCGCGGCCACCGGTCCCCTGGCGACGAGACGCGCCACCGTCTCTTCGCGAGCCGCCTTGCCGGCCGCGTCCTTTCCGACCCCCGAAGGCTCGTACAGGTAGAGCGCTTCGGTGACGTGCACCGGATTCCGGGCCATCTCCACGATCGGCAGCATGAACGCCCAGTCGTTGGCGAGATCCACGTATTCGCCGTCGAGCCGCAGGGCGTCGTCCGGGATGGCGTCGAAGAGCCGCTTCCTGAACGAGCGCAGGTGCTGCCAGACGTTGCCGCCCCGCCGCTCCCGCGGCCGGTCGAAGCACACCGGATAGTGGGCCGCCTTGTCGGTGCGCAGCATCGAGCCGACACTCACGTCGGCGCCCCGCTCGTACTCCGCCACCAGCCGCGACAGGACCCGATCGCCAATCAGGGCGTCGTCCGCATCGAGGGTCAGGATGACCGATGCGGGGTCCGCGCACACCATCCGGATGGCGGTCACCATGTTGGCCAGCAGCCCCCGGCGGCGCCGGTTGCGGACGATGGTGCAGCGCTCCCCGAGCGCGTTCCAGGCGATCTCGAAATGTTCGGCGCACATGGGGTCCGAGGCGTCGTCGAACACCACCGCGCCCCAGCGGGGGCCTTGCTGCCGGACCATGGAGTCGATGCAGCGGCGCAAGCGTCCCGCCGGCACGTTGCGGCCCGACACCACGAAGACGAAGGGCTCCCGCCGGAGCGGCCCCATCCAGTCCGCGACGGAGCCCGTCCAATCCACCTTTCCCTTCTGGATGGATGGGACGACGCCATGCTCGATGCGGTCGATGACCGCGAACCAGTCCGTGACGTCGCGTTTGCGCGCATTGGGCGGATGCACGTAGAAGGTGCGGCGGTCGCCGCCACGATATGAACGGCCCGCGCCTCGGCGGACGGCCACGTCCAGGGATCGGTGCCAGGAGAGCGCCAGACGGCCCTTGTCTTCATCCAGCGAGTTCGGCAGCGGACGCGCAGCACGGAGCCGGGCCAGATCGACCATCCCGGCGCGCGCTTCCGCGCGCCATGCGCCGGTCCCCTCGCCCGCGGCACGGGGTCGATCCTGCTCCGTGCCGGTCCCTTCGCCCGCGGCACGGGGCCGGTCCTGCTCCGTGCCGGCCCCATCGCCTGCGGTACGAGGCCGATCCTGCTCCGTGCCGACCCCCCCGCCCGCGGTATAGAGCCGGTCATGCTCCATCGCTACGTTGAACGAGACGGTGAGCACCTCGGGATCGGCCTCCATCACCGCGAGCATGTCGGCCAGGTGGTCATGGTTGCGGTCGAGCCTGCCGATCATGAGGTC
The DNA here is from genome assembly GCA_965204915.1 of Gammaproteobacteria bacterium. GTDB lineage: Bacteria > Pseudomonadota > Gammaproteobacteria > HK1 > HK1 > HK1. The sequence goes on from OZ242023.1 coordinate 5,231,480, forward strand.
CGCATCCACGTGGAGCACGTAGCGCGTCGCGCACGCCTCGAACCCGGCCAGTATCGAGGCGACGTGCGCGCCGGTCGCGCCGTGGGTGCGCGGGCAGGGGATGGCGAACCACCTCCGGTGCAGCGCGGCGGTGGCGCTGCCGTCGCCGGGCGCTTCGACGATCCGGTCGAGCCACCCGGCGTCCACCAGGCGGTGCGCCCCGTCCCGCAGAGCGCGCAGGCTTCCGCGCGTGTGCTGCCTGGTAAATCCGTCTTCCCGGGAATCGATGACCAGGAGCCGTTCGGCGAACGCCCTCGGCCCTTCCAGTTGCGACACCAGGTGGCGAACCTGCACGTCGAGGGTGGCCGCTTCCATGGCGCATGACTTGATCAGCAACGTGACCTCGCCGGGCAGGGGCGCCAGGGGCCGGAGCTCGAACGCCAACTGCTCCGAGGCCGGCTCGAAGCGCTCCAGATCGACCGTCGGCACTTCCACGCGGCGGCACACCGCCAGACCCGCACGGGCGAGCTCGCGCCGCAACGCCCGCTCGGGCCGATGCACGTCGCGGCGCACCCGGCCCGTCGCGCGCAGCGTCTTGCGCCATGTGAACGTGCTCTCGTAGCGGGCGCCGGGCGGCAATTCACGATCGACCTCCGGGGGGAGCGGGCCGCCGAACGTGAAGTGCGGATCGCATACGGTCACGATGACCCGGCCGTACTCGGTCACCAGGGTTCGCAGGTCGCGGAGAACCGCCCGCAGCTCGGCGTCGTCCTCGATGGTGCAGAGCACGCGGCGGCAGATCACGAGATCGAAGCGTCCCGCCGCCAGCACCTCGCTTCGTTCATGCGTGAACCGCAGATCGCCACTCCCTTCGGATGGCACGAATCTGTTCTCCGTTTGCTCGCAGCGCTGGCCTGAGCGCCCGCGATTCCGCCCGGCGGAATCGCCAAGCGACCGCGTAGTGGTCGCCGACCGCCCCTCGTATGGCACAAAACTGTTCCCCGCCCGTCCGCGACGCTGATTTGGGCGCCCGCGATTCCGCCCGGCGGAATCGCCAAGCGACCGCCCAGCGGTCGCCGGTCGCCCCTCGCAGAGCGATTCCCAGCGCGGCCGGCGGGTGTGGTCGGGGTCATAGCCCAGGACTTCGATGCCCCGATCCGCGATTTCCCTGGCCAGCTTTCCATCGCCGCATCCGTAATCAAGCACCCGCTCCGCCCGCCCGACCAGTCCGGGCACGACGTCCCCGGAGGTTTCATCCTGCCCCGTCACCCGCCGCACCGCTTCGTGGAAGCGCTCGAAGCCGTCGAGCTCGGGCATTTCGACATCGTCCAGGGCGCGGCGCATGATCCCCGTCAGATCGGGGCGCTTCGCCCAGCGGTACGACAGCCAGGCACGCCGGCACATCGTCACGAACTCCCGCTCGTCTTCCAGGGGACGGATATCCGAGCCGTAGTCGATCAGCCGGACCCTTCCGGCGACCACCCGCAGGTTGTCGGGATGGAGGTTGCGGCAGACGACGCCGTGCCGCCGGCATTCGACAAGGAGCTCGACCATGCCCGGCCCGTGGCCGCCGGTGTACGGCTCGCTGGGCTCGAAGGGATAGACCAGCACCGCGCGATGCCCCCATTCGTGGAAAGCGAGGATGGGATAGAGGCAGCGCGTGTCCTTCCAGGCGCCCGGGAGCGGCGACCGCTGGTGCGGTCGGCGACCGTTGCGCGGTAGCTTGGCGGCTCCGCTACGCGGAATCGGGGGCGCCTCGGCCAGCGCCGGGGGATGGCGGGGAACGGTGTTGTTCCATGCGAGCGTGCGCAGGTACGCCTGGGCCGTGGTGCCGTGGGAGGACTTCCACCAGTAGTCGAAGACCTTGAACACGTGCTTCCCGTCGGTGAGCGCCACGCCTTCCATGCCGCAGCCCAGTACCGCGAGGGGGCCGGCCGGCGCAGCCAGCCGCACGGCGACGGCCTTGGCGTTGGCGATTCTCTCGTCCCCGAGGCAGCCGGCCTTCAGGCCCCGTCCCAGGGCCGGGAGCTTCGAGAGCCGGTTCCGGTGATCCTCGATCTCCTTCGGAAGCCGCTCGAGAAACTCGCGGATTCGAGGGGGTTGCAGCGCCCCGGCCTCGCGTTCGATGCGGCTCAGGACCTCCATCGTGCAGGTGCGGTCCAGACGATCGCAGAACGTTCGGAGTCGTGTCCTCGCGGCTTCGTACCGCTCCTCCCTCCACCAAACCTCTTCGTCGTCCACGAGCCGGCGAAGGACCCGCTTCAGGCCCAGGATGCGGTAGAAGGACAGGCGGAACGCCGCCAGCCGTTCTTCGAGGTACTTGTGTACGAGAGCCGTGAAGAGTCCGATCGCTCCCTCGGCCAGCTCGATGCCCAGGCCGTCCGTGACCGTGAACACGCAGGGGGTGTCGTCGGGAGCATCCGGGAGCTTCCGAGGCCCGCGGAGATCGGGCGCGTTGCGTACTGAAGTCCCAATACCGGTGTCCTCGACAACCTCCCGGAGCTTCCGAGGCCCATCCTCCCTCTCGGATTGCCCGCGGGTGTCGTCGAGAGCGTCCTGGAGCGCCGAGAACGTCGCATAGCCGCGGACGTCGTCCACGATGCGCTCGACGTCCATCTCTCCGGGAGGGATGCGGGAGCGGTCGTGGTAGAGGGCGACCGGCACGGTGGCGACCCGCCGGCCGAAGCAGCGCTCTTGCAGCAGGGTCCAGATCATGTCGGAGCGCCGGCTCGGCCGCCCGTCGATGGCCGGCGAGGGATTGGGCGCCAGCCTCAACGCCTCGACGTCGAACACGAAGGTGTTGCCGCCGCGCTGGAACCTCCCGTCGTGCCGGAGCCCGCCGCCGATCGACTCCAGGGGGTCGATACCGGCCTCGGTGGCGAGGGGCCGGAAGACCTGCTCGCCGGCCAGGATCCTCTCCGCCGCGCCGGCCAGACGCTCGAACGCTTCACCGGCGCTCTCGCCGGGAAACGCCGGCGTCACCGGGAACGGGGTCTCCAGCCGATCGGTTTCCTTGCGCGACAGATCGTAGTAGTAGTCCCGCCGGCCGGAACGTAGCGCCGCGTTCTCCATGCTGCGGTCCGGCAGGGCCGCCCGCGGGTCCCGCGAGGCCAGCCACCGGAGCGACGCGGCCAGATCGACGAGCTGCACCCGCACCGTCGCCGCGAAGGGCAGCGGGGGCGCTCCGGTGTACGTCCCGATGGCGACGTCGAGCTCGCCGCCCGCATGAAGCCGGCGAAGCTCCCGCAGCACCGGCGCGAGCGCGTGGGCTTGCCGCCGCAGCCGCCCGTCCTCCCCGATGACGAGCGGGTCCAGCCGCATGTCGTCATCGACGATCCACACCACCGCACCGGGCCGGCTCCTGGCGAGCACGTACAGGTACGACTGCAACACCGTCCGGGCGGGGGCGATGGGCAGCTTGCGGCCCCGGCCCGCGCCGCCGTCGGGGACCAGGCCGTTCGCGGCGTCTTCGAGATGCCGCGCCCGATCCACGAGATGGACCCGCAGGCCGCCCGTGCGTTCGCGTTCGACGAGGCTCCGCAACGCCTCGTCGGGCGCCCGGCCGCGGCCGTTCTCCAGGATCAGGACGTCGAGGCCCGACAGGCCGGGGTCCCCGGCGAGCCCGCGAAGATCGGCAAGCAGGCCGCCCACGTCTTCGGGTCGCGCCGTGTCGGCGATCATCCCGACGATCAGGTGGGGCGGTGCCTGTGGTGGTGCCGAAGGCGGTGGTGCCGACGGATGGTGCGGCGCTTGAGGAGGCGCCGAAGGCCGCGGTATCGACAGATCAGGCGTCGTTCGTGATAGCGCCGAAAACGGCAGTAGCGGCGGATGTGGCGGCGCTTGTGGTGGTGTCGAAGGCGGTGGTGCCGACGGATGGTGTGGCGCTTGTGGCGGCGCCGAAAACGGCGGTACCGATGTCGACGATCCGCGGCGCACGGCGCCGCCGTTCACGGATTCGGGCGACGATTCCGTCCACCCGAAGTACCGCCCGGCCCGCGCACGGAACTCCGCGCGCTGGGCTTCGGACATGCGGTCGCGGTGCTTGCGGAAGAATCGGTCCAGCCCCTCGGTCTTGGCCCTCGCCCCCGGTGTGGACAACCGGGGCCGCGATGCACAGGCGAAGTGGCGAAGGGTCGGCTCGGAGACGGTGCCGTAGCGGATGCCCGGCAGTTCCGCGATGCGGATGCACAGATCGCGGTCGGTGCAGCTTGGCAGCGATTCGTCGAACAGGCCGGCTTCGAGCAGCACGCTCAGCCGGCAGACCAGGTTGCTGCCCTGGATTCCGGGATTTCCTGCAAGGAAGCTCGCCACGTCGAGCGACCGTGGCGGAACGACCAGGCGCGGCTCGGCGCCCTCCTCGATCCGCCGGAACCCCGCCGCGGCCATGTCGAGGTCGCGGCTCTCGGCGATCGCCAGGCATCTCTCCAGGTGGTCGGGGTCCCAGTGGTCGTCGTCGTCCAGGATCGCGACGTGGATCCGCTTGGGATCGTCGCCGGTCCGCAGCAGGTGATCCAGGCCGGAGTTCCACGCCCCGGCCGCGCCCTTCGTGCGCCGGTTGCGCAGGAAGTCCACGGTGATACCGTCCGGCCCCCAGTCCCGGACCAGCCCTTCGGTCCGCCCGGCGGCGGCATCATCGCCCGAATCGTCGACGACGATGACCCGTGACGGCGGCCGGGACTGGTTCCCGATCGAGGGAAGCGCCCGGTGCTTCAGCAGTTCGGTTCGGTGAGCGGTGGCGACGAGAGCCGCCACGATGTTCTTCGCGGTAGGGTCCATGTCTGTCTCCCGGATGAGGTGACACGGCGCGAACGACAACGCCGGCCGCCATCCAGGTCCGCCGGGAGCAGTGGAGCTTCCCGACCGGGAACAGTGGAGCTTCGGCTCGGTGCCGAGCCTGCGAGGGAGTCATCTCATCCGAGATCCCCCGAGGCTGTACTCCACCGTCCCGTTGAACGGATGGCGTGCATGGGCAACATGGAGGGCTTCGGGGCGATTGTCAACCCCCGTTCGATCGAGCCCCCGTTCGATCGAGCCCATTCGATCGAGCCCCAAGATCAATTCGCAAATCCGGTGTTCGAATCTTGTGTTACACGGCCTTCCCTCCAACTTGTTCGCCAATTGCTGCCGCGGGCTCCGAAGGACCCGCTACAACGAAGGACCCGCCGCAACGCCTTGGGCGGCCGCCATGTCCTTTCCCTGTCCGGTCATGCCGCCTCGATGTCGGTTCGGGCGAAATCCTCGCCCTTGAACAGCAGCGGTTCACCCGTCACCTCCGCAAGCGCATAGGCAAAACAGTCCCCGAAGTTCAGCGCAGCCGGGTGGTTCCCCTTGCCGAAGCGCCGCCAGGCACGCCGTGCCGCCTCCAACTGTTCGGCCGTGACCGGCGCCAGTTCGATCATGGCCTCTTTCAGGAACAGGTCGAGTGCATGGCCCGCCGCCATACCGCCGCGCCCTTCGACGACGATGGATGCTTCCAGCGCGTTGGCGACCGACATACGGCTGCTCGGAACCGAAGCGATCGCCGTCTCGAAGCGCTCCGCATCCGGGTCCCGGTACAGGACCGCGAGCACCGCCGAGCTGTCGACGATCATTTGGGCAGCCCCCTGTCGTCGTAGAGTACGTCGCCATGCTCCACGGCGGAGGGTCCCGGACCCAGGAGCTTCGCGCAACGATTCGCGACGGCGCGCAGCCTTTGAACCCGGACTTCGACACTGCGCTCATGCCTCTCCCGCTCCAGCCGCTCGCGCAACGCGACCGTGATCGCGCCGGTCATGGTTTCGCCGGTCAGCCGCGCCAGCTCGCCGGCGAGCCGGCAGGTCTCTTCGTTCTTGATGTTGAGGCTCATCGCCCTTCCTCTGGTAGATGGTGACGTGCAGCGTCTACCCTATGCCATGCCGTGCTTGCACACAACGCGAGGTATGCCACGCGCGGTTCGTCCCGGCGGGCGCCGCTCCGCGGGTCGGGGCCGGTGTCCACGTCGTCGATGTGCGCGCGGTCATGAAGCGTGCTCCTGTGATGAATCCGGGGTCTTCGCCGGAGCCCGCCGCGGTCGAGGTGACTTGTCCTGCGCCAAGTGGCCGAGGGCGGTTGCCCGTCCTCGGCCAATTGGCGTTCCGGCCATGCCGGATCAGGAGTCAGGAATTCGCTCGCCTCATGGGCCTGCTCAAGTCGTATGGACAGTCCTTACGGTAACGAAAGGCTGCTTCAATCAGAAATTCGGGCGTTGTCCTGTTTATCCTTCCCCATGGAGCGACCGAGATCCTGGCGTCGGGTTTCACAAGATTGTCGATGATGCGATCCGGCATATGCGGATACCGACGCTCGTACTCCGACCGTTCATCGATGTGCGTCCATGACGTGATGTCCGGATACAACAGCCTCTTTTCTTCATCCCCACGGGGCGCAACGGGTTGATCGTCGGAGATCCCCGGGAGGTTGATGACCACCATCCCCGGTCGTCTGTCCACCGATCCGTCGTACATGCTCGAATGAATTTCCCAATCGACTTGCCGTCAGGCCCTTCGTCCACTCGTCCTCATGCGGGTCGTGCGCGCGCAGTTTCAGTCGCTGTTCCAGCGCAAGGCGTGCGCCGTCCCGTCCAACGTGAGGAAGACGAGGCGAGAGGCAGGTTCGTGTTCGGCCGAGAACGTTGCAAGCTCGTTCGACGTCATCCGGATATGCACCGGCCAAGCCAGGTAGTCGGTGACGACGATGGTTCCGCAGTGCCGAGGATGGTCTCCATAGCGCCCCACCAGATCGGCCAGGAGCTCTGTCGTAACTCAAGTTTCGGGATTCGCTGACCGAAATGGATTCCCGCTTTCGCGGGAATGACGTCATTTCAGCGAGACACGTTGCTTTCAGGCTGGCCGTCATTCCCGCGAAAGCGGGAATCCATCGCCTGATCCAAGGTATCTTGAATCCCGAAACTTGAGTTGTAAATCCGTGTTGCCGCAGATCCCCGCCGTAAGCTAGGCCTCCTTCCCGAGGCGAGCAGATGCAGTCGCGAGGGGGATCGGATCGAAGCGGAGGTCGTTCAGCGCCGTTTCCTCTCCGGTGGCGGGAGGGCGGATACGGCCTCCGAAAGCCATTCGAGGGCGCCGGGGGTCGCCGACCAGTTTTCCTTGTTCTGCAGGACGTAGGCGACGGCTTCTTCCCGGGATCCCATGGCGTAATGATCGGGCAGACGGCGGGGGAGCGGCCTGGCGCCGATCAACAGGCCGGGAACATGGGGGTTGCGCTCCCAGGCAATCGCCAGGGAGGCGCCGGCGTCCGCTCGATCACCTTTGCGAAAGGCCAGCAGGACCTTGGCATAGGCCCATTCGACGAAGGCGTCGTTGTCGTAGGCGTCTAGCAGTTCTTCCAGGGCGTCGAGGTCGCCGGTGGTGAACAGCCACGACGTGAGCACGTGGCGCAGTCCCTGGTTGTCATTGGGATTGAGCCGCAGCATCTCGCGATAGTGGCCGATGGCGGCGGAACGCTCGTCCAGCGCCCACAGGCAATCGGCGAGGCCGCTCCGGGCGCGCATGTAGGGACGGGTCTCCAGGAGGCCCCAGAAATGGCCGGCATCCCGTTCGAAAGCCTCCGGTCCGAGGGCCTTTTCACCGGCGGCGACGCCCCGCCGGTAATGGTCACGCGCCTCGACGGTGGTTCTTGCCGAATTCTCCGCCAGCAGCACGTGGGCGTCGACGCACAGCTCCGAGAGCGCCAGGGCCTGCCTGGCCAACCGGACCCGCTCGCGTGCCGTCCCCGCCTCCCATGCGTCGTACACCAGCTCCTGGGCTCGTCGGAGCGCGCCCTCGTCCCCGTCGCCGGGAAGATCGATCGGGAATCCGCCGGTGAACTCGTTGGGGAGCGGAACGGGTGCGGGCGGCTTTTGCCGCGCCGGAGATGCCTTCTTCTTGCTCTTGCGGCGTCGGTTCTTGCTGACGGGCATGGTGCCCTCCCATCACGCAGCAGATCACGTCGAGCTTTTCCGCGACTTCGGGACGTATCAACGCGTAGAGCTCATGGTAGCGGGGGTCATGTGCCGGCGGAACCAGTCGGCGAGTTCGGCTTCGCCGATCCGGCCGGCCGCCATGTCTTCCATCGTCCCGATCGCATCTCGTGGATCGAAATCCAGGCTCCGGCCGTTGTCGGCCAGGAACAATCGCGCGGTCACCCATGCCGTACGCTTGTTGCCGTCGAGGAACGCATGATTCTTCGCGAGACCGACAGCGTAGGCTGCCGCCAACTCCGCGGCATCGGGGTCTCCGTACCCCGCGAGGTTGACGGGTCGCGCGAGGGCGGACTCGATCATTCCCGGATCACGGACACCATCCAGCCCGCCATGTTCCGCAAGCTGGCGGTCATGGATCGCCAGGACGACGTCCAATCCGACCCAACGCCACGAGGCGGGGTCGTCGGCACTCACTTCGCCAGCGCCCGCAATACCTCGCGGTCGTCATGCATGATTTCTTCGGCGACCGCCATCTGACGCTCGAACTCGGGGTTTCGAGGGGTGAGCCGATAACCGCCGTCCGGGGCCTCGGTCAGATAGAGCGTATCTCCCTTCCGCACCTTGAGCCGCGCCATCGCTTCTTCACCGAGAATGACGCCGGAAGACGCGCCGACCGTGGTGACTTTGCAGGGAAGCATTCGAACCTCCTTTTCCCCGTTCCGTGATTCCGATTATATGGGCAGATGACGTGACGTTGGCCGCGGGAGGATCTTGTCGGGAACTTCGTGCGCGTTCACGGCTCGACCCCGAAGGCGCGGCAGATCGCGTCGAGCTTTTCCGTGACCTCCGGGTGGATCTCCTCGGGGAGCATCCCCGCCGCGATCTCGTGGTAGCGGGTATGGGGCAGGCCGTGGAGTCCGGCGGCTTCCAGCAGCGGAGGGAGAAGCCGCGTGCGGGTCTTGGTCACGTTCAGGAATTCATGGTCACCGAGCGGGTCTCTCACCACCGCCGGCGGGAACTCGTCGCGCCAGTAGCTCAGCATGTCCTCGGCATGCGCGGCGGAGCCGGCTCCGATCACCGCCTCGATGAAACGGACGATCGCATCCGGGTGGACGAGATAGCTCTCGATCTCGTAGCGCCGCCAGCGAAGCCGCTGCAACCCCACGCCCGTGATCTCCGTATCCGGGACGGGCGGTCGTGCATCGCCGTCGCGAAGCTCAAGGCCGGGAAGACCCTCACGTACAAGCTGCAACGCCTCGAAGTGATCGCGCGCCCTGATTCCCGGGCGTCCCTCCTGCGCCTGGAACACCAGCGGCTTCCACATCAGTTCGGTATCGAGCAGGCCCGCGGCCCGGTGTTCGAGGGTCGCCGCCCAGGCGCGCAGGACGTTGACGTCCGTGTAGTCCTCGACGTAGAGGACGCCGCGCACCCCCATTGCCTGCATGACGTCCACGTTGCTCAACACGCGAAGCGAGGAAACGAGCCTGCTGCGCTCCTCGTTGTCGGCGACCATCCGGGGCTTGTCGAGCATGACGCACAGCTCGCGGGGCTCGACGGCGTTGATGACCACTTCGGAGTGGGTCGCGACGATGAGCTGCGATCGCTGCCGGGCGGCTACGCTCCGCAGCTCGTGATGGATGGCGTCCTGGAGGATGACGTGCAGATGCGCATCCGGCTCGTCCAGCAGCAGCACCGCGCCCTGCCGCGTGTTCAGGAAGGCGAGCAGCATCAACACCTGTTGAAAGCCGCTGCCGGCACTCGCGACATCCAGCCGCGGCCCGCCCTCGGCCATGATGTATTCCGCGAGGATATGGGCGCCACTGGCGTCGGGAGGGAGGAGCTCGTAGCCGAACAGCTTGCCGATGGACGTCTTCAGCGCGCCCCACGCGTGCTCGTCCCGGTTGGCTTCCGCAAGCAGGTTGCGCAGCACCTCACCGGGGCGGCCGAGGCCGAGAAGCTGCTCGATTTTCGGCGGCTGGAACAGTGGCTCGTCAATCCCGAGGCCGGTCATGGGAGGCACGAACACCGTCCGCAGATCGAGTGTACGCAACGTCTCCGAAGGCGCTTCCCTGGTTGGCCGGACATGGATCTGCTCGGTGCTGTCGGCGATGAACTCCATCGCCACCGACCAGCCCGCATCGTGCCGGAGCTCGATCTCGATCCGCCCCCGATACCTCCGATCCATCCACAACAGATCGAAGCTCCGCAGGGGAACCGCCGAAAACGCCTGCCGGGCGATCGGCGCCCGCTCATACCCCCGGCGCAGACGAAAGTTGTTCAACTCGCGCCAGCGCCGCAGGGCAAGTGACCATGACGCGATCGCCTGGAGCACGGTCGTCTTGCCGGTGTTGTTGGGGCCGGCCAGCACCACATGACCGGGCAGACGGAATTCCATCTCCCCGAAACGCTTGAAGCCACGAATGCGGACCGTGCGGATCATGCTTTCGCTTCGGCCTCCGGCAAGCGGTCGAACTGCTTCACGAATCCGATACCCTGAAGGGGTCCACGATGGTCAGTCCGGCAATCCGCTGGCCGTGCTGCATGTCTTCGCTGTACAGGGTCCTGCAACCGGCTTCGAGCGCCCCGGCCACGATCAGGCTGTCGTAGAAAGAGAGTTTGTAACGAACCTGGACGTCAAGGCCGCGTCGGTAGAGCGATGCGCTCGGGTCAACGCGCCACAGGGGGCTCAGAACGTCGTCCAGTAGCCGTCTGGCGTCTGCCGGTGTTGCATCGAGCCTTCGGATGACCACGTTCAACGCCTCCTGGACGACCTGGAAGCTGATGCAACCGGTCCCGTCCGCCAAAGCCCGGTACACGATGGTTTCCGCCCGCCGGCGTTTCTCATCGTCGGCTTCGTCGAACAGGTAGACGAAAACATTGGTGTCGATGAAGGCGTCAGCGCTCATTCATTTCGTCTCGGGTGAATCTGCGGCCCCCGGTGGCCAGGCTCGCACGAAGCGAGTCGATGGTCGCCATCGCGGCATCCACCTGCCTTCCCCTGCCGACGTAGTCTTCCAGCCACCGCCGAAACCGCGCGTTCAGGGTCGTACGTTCGGCCGCGGCTCGCTGGCGGGCGGCTTCGATCAGATCTTCGTCCGCGCTCAGGGTGATGTTCTTCATCGTCGTATCTCCGATTGCACGAATGACGTGCGCACGATTACCGTGCCAAGGATGCCCATCCTGCCACGGAACGAGCCAGGAATCATTCCGAAGCCTGACTGCGCGGTATCCCGGAAGCGCCTTCCCGGGAACGGCGCGTCCTGACGGACGCGGGCGTCCCGCCCACCCTGGTCATTCCTGCGGAAGCGGGAATCCACGCCTTCCTGGGGACGGTGCGTCCTGACGGGCGCGGGCGTCTCGCCCGCAAGCGCGGACCGGAGGTCCGCCGCCGCAGGCCCGCCGGATGGCAGAGCGGGCGGCATCGCCAGCGGTCCCAGCGTCACCAGCGCCGGCGCCGGCGTCGCCAGCTATGCCGACATCGCCGGTAGATCCAGCGTCACCAGCACCGGCGCCGACAACATCGCCGGCCCCCTCTCCACCCGAACCCTCCCCACCATCCCCCTCCCACTCCGCCGGGGCCGGAAGGGTCGCCTCCACACAGAAGGGGCCGCTCCACTACGCGCCTGCCACTCGGTAACCCAATGCCGTCGCCTCCACGCAGAAGGGGCCGCTCACCCGCGTGACGTTCCCGTCCGTCTCCGGGCGGTCCACCAGCACCTCCTCCTTGGCCGGCTCGTCGTTGGCGATGGATTCCAGGGTGACGTGGGGCACGATGCCGCCGATCTCCTCGCCCCTCCGGTTCTGCCGGCGCCGGTACTCGAAGCCGCCGGCCGGACCCCGCTCCGGCTCCGCGAGCCGGTAGAAGTCGAAGGTGCTCGTCAGCAGCCGCTGCCGGGCGAGCGCGAGCGGCACCCGGGAAGTGTCGGCGGTGATCCACCGCCGCCCCCACTTCTCCGCGCACCAGGCCGTGGTGCCGGAGCCGCAGGTGGGGTCGAACACGAGGTCGCCCGGATCGGTGGTCATCAGGAGGCAGCGCTCGACGACCTTGGGGTTGGTCTGGACGACATAGATCTTCTCGTCGGTGAAGCTGCCGGTCAGGGTGTCGGTCCAGAGGTTGCCCCGCTCCTTGTAGGGGAAGTCCGAGGCGAAGCGCCGATACTGGATGCTGTTGGCCGCCACGTGGATCCGGCCCGCGGCGGCGAGGCGTTCGAGCCCCGCCGGGTAGTTGGCCTTCCAGTGCGAATTGGCGCCCGGCTCGTAGACCCTGCCCTCGAACTCGAAGGGCTGCGGCTCGCGGGAGGCGCCCTGGCCCTGCATGTCGCCGGGTTTGTAGAGCCGGGCACCCTCGGGGAGCGGCGCTTCCCCGCGCCTCTCCGCCGCGCTCACCCCCCGGTAGCGGCCGTCCGGGAGCAGGACCCATCTCGCGTTGCCCTCGCCGGGCGTCGCCGGTTGTTCCTCGAACAGCTTCCGCACCTTCAGCCGCTCCGGGTCGCGCGCGTACCACAGCAGGAAGTCGCCGAGCGTCGCAAGCGTCCTGGTCTGAAAGCCCGAGGTGGTCTGGAAGCTGATCTGCGAGACGAAGCACTCCGGCCCGAACACCTCGTCCATCACCTCGCGCACGTGGTGCAGGTTGGTGTCGGACATCTGCACGAAGATGCTCCCCGAAGGGTGGAGCAGCTCCCGCGCGAGCAGCAGCCAGTCCCGCAGGTAGGTGAGGAAGGAATGGATGCCCAGCTCCCAGGTGTCCCGGTACGCCTGCACCATCTCCGGCTCGCGCACCATGTGTTCGTCGTCGCCGTGGGTCACGTCGCGCTTGCGCACGAAGGGCTGGAAGTTCGAGCCGAACTTCACCGCGTAGGGCGGATCCATGTAGATGGTCTGCACTTGGCCGCCGAGGCCCTCGTATCCGGCGAGGGAGTTCATCACCACCAGGGAATCGCCGAGGATCAGCCGGTTCACCCACCCGTTGCGGTGCTCGTATGCCTTGAGCAGCCGATCGCGGATGGGGAGGTCGCTCTCCCCGAAGAGATCGAACATGTCCACCTGGCGGTCGCGGGTATGCCCCTTCAGGGTTTCGAGGATCGCGGCGGTGGACAGCCGCTCGTGTACGAACAGGGGCAGCGTGGGCACGTCGAAGGAGAGCCGCTCGGCCTTCCCGGCCCAGTCGAGGGCCGGGGAGAGGGAGGGGTCGTAACGCCAGGTGGCCGGCGGCTTCTTCTTGCGGAACTGCGCCTGCGTGCCGGCGTCGGGCCGAAGCAGGGCGCTCGCCTCGGGGTGGGCGTAGCTCCCGGTGCTCCGTTCCTTGCCGGCCCGGCTCGCGCTCTTCTTCGCCGTCTTCTTCCTGCTGGCCATCTGGACTCCTTGCCGCGTCGGGGTGCGTGGCGAAGGCCGCTCGTCACGTTCCGGCATTCGGGGGCGACGTTCCCGGGCGATGGCTGGGCTCGATCCATCGATCGACGAGGGACAGCTCCTCGGCGGTCAGCTCCATCCCGCTGTTTGCCACCAGGCTCAGGACGAAATACTCGAACGTGTCGGCCAACCTGGCCTCGGTCAGCGTCTCGTCGCTGCCGAGGTCGCAACCCGCGGACAGGAGGCCGTGCAGGATCCAACCGACGTGTTTGCGCGATACCGGATAGCCGAGCGCGCCGAGGCGGTCCCGTACCGCTTTTTCGACGGGTATGAGCTGATAGCCGTCCCTGCGGACCACTTCGCAGACGACGTCGAACAGCTTCGTATACACGGAGCTTCGCAGCAAAGGCACGCCGCATACCGTCTGGATCCGTTTCGCCAGGCCATGGAGCCGCGGATCCTCCATCTCGTCGATCAGGTGCGGCGGGGACGGGTAGTAGATGAACTCCGAATTCTCGTGCGCCACGAGCTTCAGGCCAAGACCGGGGAGGCGGGTTTTCAGGAAGGATTTGAAAGTCTTGTGGCCGAACCACTTCTCATTCCCGAACTCGCTCCGGATCGCCGAGGCCAGCTTCGCGATCGGCACCGCCTCGGAGGCGTCGTTCATGTACTGTTTGATGAAGTCGTCGATCCCGGCGAGTTGCCGGCGCGAAACGGATGGTTCCTCCCCGGCGGATTCCGGCGCCGGCTTCGGTCCGGCCGGATCGACGCGCCCGGGCTCCTTGCCACCGGCATCGAAGTCCATGACGGGCGCGGCTTTCCGGGCCAGCGCCTGCTCGACGAACCGGTCGGCTTCGATGACCACGTCGGCCACGGCCCGATACGCCTGGGAGACGAGGTTGGGGGTCACGATGACCAGCCGCCGGTCATGGCGGCGCAGGCGGAGCAGCACCGGCGTGAAATCGGCGTCCCCGGACAGGATGATGAACTCGCCGAAGGAAGGCTGCTCCAAGGCGAGGGCATCGACGACGTCGAGGGCCATGGTGATGTCGGTCGAGCTCTTCCTCTGCCGGGTGAGCGAAGGGCAATCGACGACCTCGAACGCCGCCCGCGCAAAGTCGACACGGTAACGTCCGTAACCGATCCACCTGCCTTTCCCGTCCTTGTCGTCCTTGTTGGCCTTGTATCCGCCGTTCGGATTGAGATAGCACTTGCGCAGGAGGATGCGCCGGTACTCGGGGCCGTCATCGGCAAGCTCCGGCGTGTCGAAACGCGAAAGCCAGTCGAGCCAGCGGCCCGGATGGGTGGCGAACTTCTCGGCCGTGTCGTCGCCGTAATCGTGTCTCAGGCTGATGAAGAGGTTGTCGAAGTCGACGAACAACGCCGAATGGATCTTCGTCCGCATGGCAGGTTGCCTCGTCCCGGGGAACGTTCGCCTTCGATCTTACCCCCGAAGTCCCTCCGCGACCCCTTGCAGCGATCCGCCTCCTCGAGCTCGCCGAGATCGATCGGCAGCTCGATCACGCGACGCAATCCTCCGGCACGGGAGAGGGCGGGGCGTGTCGATGCAGATCACCGATCGCGTCCATCCTCGTCCAGCTCCCGGAGAAGCGCGATCCGACGATGGTTCGGATCGGTCGCGCGCCCGGTCGCCGTCTCGTGCTCGCGTTCGCCCGATGCGTGCCGGTACCCTTGCGGTTGCGGGGAGACCGCCATCCCGCCCGCCCGCGCGAACGTCACGAGCCCGGCTCGAACCGCACGGAGCCCCGGAATGCAGACCGAAGACGCCCACTCCAACAAGGCGCTACGTTACGAGCCCGACGAGAAGCCGCCGCACGCGCTCTCCTTCGGCCTCGGCTTCCAGCACGCGGCGCTGTGCATCGCGGGCGTGGTGCTCACCCCGGTCATCGTGATCCGGGCCGCGGGCGAGGGCGAGCCCTACCTGTCGTGGGCGATCTTCGCGGCGCTCGCGGTCAGCGGGCTGACCACGGTGCTGCAGGCGGTGCGGGTGGGGCGCATCGGCGCCGGATACATCCTCCTCATGGGCACCTCCGGGGCCTTCATCGCGGTATGCGTGACGGCGCTCGCCGAAGGCGGGCCGGCGCTGCTGGCGACCCTGATCGTCGTCTCCTCCCTGGGCCAGTTCGCGCTCTCGGCGCGGCTGTCGCGGCTGCGGCGGATCTTCACGCCCACCGTGGCCGGCACGGTGATCATGCTGATCCCGGTGACCGTCATGCCGATCATCTTCGGCATGTTGACGGACGTGCCGGAGGGCGTCCCCCCGGCCGCCGCCCCGGCCAGCGCCGCCGCGACCATCCTGGTCATCGTGGGGCTTGCGCTACGCGCGCCGGGGATATGGCGCCTGTGGGTGCCGATCGTCGGGATCGCGGCAGGCTGCGCCGTCGCCGCGTTCTTCGGCCTCTACGACGCCGGGCGCGTGGTCGAGGCCGCCTGGATCGGGGCGCCCTCCGAGGGCTGGCCGGGCTTCGACCTCGATTTCGGTCCCGTGTTCTGGGCGCTCCTGCCCGCCTTCATGTTCGTGACCCACATCGGCGCGGTCGAGACAATCGGCGACGCCATCGCCATCCAGCGGGTCTCGTGGCGCAGGCCGCGGGCGGTGGATTTCCGCGTCGTACAGGGCGCGGTGGCCGCGGACGGGACGGGCAACCTGCTCTCCGGCCTCGCCGGCACGGTGCCGAACACCACCTACTCCACCAGCATCGCGATCACCGAGCTCACCGGCGTCGCTGCGCGCAGCGTCGGGGTGTGGATCGGGGTGGTGTTCATGGCGGCGGCGTTCCTGCCCAAGGTCTCGGCGCTGCTGCTGGCGATCCCGAGCCCGGTGGCCGCGGCCTACGTGACGGTGCTGCTGGCCCTGCTCTTCGTCCTCGGGATGAGGATCGTGGTGCAGGGCGGGGTGGACTACCGCAAGGCGACGATCGCGGGGGTGGCGTTCTGGATCGGGGTGGGGTTCCAGAACCAGGTGATCTTCGCGGAGCACTTCGGCGACTGGTGGGGTGCGCTGCTCGGCAACGGCATGACCGCCGGCGGCCTCACCGCGATCCTCCTGACGGTGTTCATGGAGCTGACGGGACCGCGCCGCAAGCGCATGGAGACGGTGCTGGGCGTGGAGGCGCTGCCGGAGGTCGAGACCTTCCTGCGCGGGTTCGCCTCCCGCCGGGGCTGGGGCGCGGAGGCGGCGCAACGGCTCCTCTCGGCCGGCGAGGAGACGATCCTGAGCCTCATGCGGCCGAGCGGGCCGGGCGGGGCGGATGACGGAATGGGCGGGGAGAACGAGGCAGGTGAGGAGGCGGGCGAGGGGAACGAGGTAGGCAAGGGAGCGGGCGAGGGGGCTGACGAGGGGAACGAGGCGGGCAAGAGGCGGCGCCTGTTGCTGATCGCACGCGGCGGCAGGGAGGCGGCGGAGCTGGAGTTCATCGCCGGGCCCGGCGTGGAGAACCTGGAGGATCGGATGGTCCTCCTCGCGGAACGGGGCGGGGCGCCGGCCGAGCACGAGATCTCGCTTCGGCTGCTGCGCCACTACGCCTCGTCCGTGCGCCACCAGCAGTACCACGGCACGGACGTCGTGACGGTGCGCGTGGAGGGAGACGCGCGGGAGTAGCGGAGCCCTCCCGCCCCGGCCTTACCAGGGGGGTCGCCGTATCGCTGGCGGGTGGTCGGCGGAGAGCGGGCGCGTCACCGAAGAATCGATCGGGAAACGAGGGTGGCGGCGATGATCGGCGCCGCGCCCGGACGTACAATTCGGGGACCGACGAGCGGATTGGCTGCACCGAGCCGCCTGTGCTCACCCGACCCGGCATCGCCGAAATCCTGCGTCGGTCGGCGAAATCTCCAGGCGTCCCGTCGCACGGACTTCACGGACAAGAGACCAGGCAGGGCGGAAGACATCCCGAAACACCACCTCGAGGACATCATGAAGCTGGTCAGATACGGCTCGCCGGGCGCCGAGAAGCCCGGTCTCGTCGATTCCAGCGGCACGATCCGCGATCTCTCCGGCCATGTCCGGGACATCGACGGCTCGACCCTCTCTCCCGACAGCCTGGCTGCGCTCGCGGCCATCGATCCCGCGTCTCTGCCCGCGGTCGAGGCCGGGACCCGGCTCGGCTGCCCGGTGGGCAACGTCGGCAAGCTGCTCTGCATCGGGCTCAACTACACCGATCACGCGAAGGAGGCCGGCCAGCCCATCCCGAACGAGCCGGTCCTGTTCATGAAGGCCACCACCGCGATCTCCGGGCCGAACGACAACGTGGTCCTCCCGAAAGGATCGGTGAAGAGCGACTGGGAGGTCGAGCTCGGGGTCGTCATCGGGTCGCGCGCGAGCTACGTCGAGGAGAGCGACGCCCTCGACTACGTCGCCGGCTACTGCCTCGTCAACGACGTCTCCGAACGGCAGTTCCAGCTCGAAGGCACCGGCCAGTGGGTGAAGGGCAAGAGCGCCGATACGTTCGCACCCATCGGCCCCTGGGTCGTGACCAGGGACGAGGTCCCGGACCCCGGCGCCCTCGACATGTGGCTGGAGGTCGACGGGCGCCGCTACCAGGACGGCAATACGCGCACCATGATCTTCGACGTGAAGACGATCGTGAGCTACGTGAGCCGGCACATGACCCTGATGCCGGGCGACGTCGTCCCCACCGGCACTCCCCCGGGGGTGGGCGCCGGCCGGAAGCCCCAAGTGTTCCTGAAGCCGGGCAACGTCATGCGCCTCGGCATCGCCGGCCTGGGCGAGCAGCGCCAGGTGGTGGTGGCGTACCCCGGCTGACCCCGGGGAGCGATTCGGCGAAATCCGGAACCATTGCGCCCCGGCGCCACCGGCCTGGGCGAACAGCGCCGGGACAGGAGATCGCGGCATGTCCCGGCTGGATCCGGGGACGGTGAGCGGTTCGGCGGGATCATGCCCCCGGCATCGCCGGTCCGGACGGATCGGACAGCGCCGGGAAACGGCGCAGCCCCGGCCGAGTCCGGACGGCTGGCCGGTTCGGTGAAATTCGAGGTGAGAGACGAAACGATGAGCGAGAAGAAGAACGTCCGCCGTAGCGCCGAGTGGTTCGGCAAGGACGGCAAGGACGGGTTCCACCACCGGAGCTGGATGAAGAACCAGGGCCTGCCCCACCACCTGTTCGACGGCCGCCCGGTCATCGGGATCTGCAACACCTGGTCCGAGCTCACCCCGTGCAACGCGCACTTCCGGGTGCTGGCCGAGCGGGTCAAGCGCGGCGTCTACGAGATGGGCGGCTTCCCCCTCGAATTCCCGGTGATGTCCCTCGGCGAGACCCTGATGCGTCCCTCGACGATGCTCTACCGCAACCTCGTGAGCATGGACGTCGAGGAGTCCATCCGCGCCAACCCCCTCGACGGCGTGGTGCTGCTCGTCGGCTGCGACAAGACCACCCCCGCCCTGCTCATGGGGGCGGCGAGCTGCGACCTCCCCGCCATCGTCGTCTCCGGCGGCCCGATGCTCAACGGACGGTTCCGCGACGAGCAGATCGGCTCCGGCACCCACGTATGGAAGTTCGATGACATGGTGCGGGCCGGGGAGATGTCCATGCAGGAGTTCATGGACGCGGAGGCGTGCATGTCGCGCTCGGTCGGCCACTGCATGACGATGGGAACCGCCTCGACGATGGCGAGCATGTCGGAGTCCCTCGGCATGGCGCTGCCGACGAACGCCGCCATCCCCGCCGCGGACTCGCGCCGCAACGTGCTCGCCCACTTGGCGGGCCGGCGGATCGTGGAGATGGTGGAGGAGGGTCTGGCCATGTCGAAGATCCTCACCCGCGAGGCGTTCGAGAACGCCATCCGCACCAACGGGGCCATCGGCGGCTCCACCAACGCGGTGGTGCACCTGCTGGCGGTGGCCGGGCGCCTCGGCGTCGACCTCTCCCTCGACGACTGGGACACGCTGGGCCGCGACGTGCCGTGCATCGTGAACCTCATGCCCTCCGGCAAGTACCTGATGGAGGATTTCTACTACGCGGGCGGGCTGCCCGCGGTACACCGGGAGCTCGCGGAAGCCGGGCTTCTCCACAAGGACGCGCCGACCGTGAACGGCCACACCCTGTGGGAGAACGTGAAGGATGCGCGGTGCTGGAACCGGGACGTGATCTTCCCCCTCGCCGAGCCCTTCAAGGCGCAAGGGGGCATCGCGGTGCTGCGCGGCAACCTCGCCCCGCAAGGTGCGATCCTCAAGCCCTCCGCCGCCACCGAATCGCTCATGCGCCACCGCGGGAAGGCGGTGGTCTTCGAGGACGTCGACGACTACAAGGCCCGCATCGACGCCCCGGACCTCGACGTCGACGCAACCAGCGTGCTGGTGCTCAAGGGCTGCGGGCCGAAGGGGTACCCGGGCTTCCCGGAGACCGGCAACATGGGGCTGCCCGCGAAGCTGCTCCGGCAGGGGGTGGCCGACATGGTGCGGATCTCCGACGCGCGCATGTCAGGCACCGCGTTCGGCACCGTGGTGCTGCACACCGCGCCGGAGGCGGCGGCCGGCGGCCCGCTCGCCCTGGTCCGGGACGGCGACGAGATCGAGCTCGACGTCCCTGCCCGCAAGCTCGTGCTGCACGTCCCGGAGGAAGAGCTCGAACGGCGCCGCGCCGCGTGGCGGGCGCCGGAGCCGCATTCGGAGCGGGGATACCTGAAGCTCTACCTGGACCACGTGATGCAGGCGGACACCGGCGCGGATCTCGACATCCTCGTCGGCCACAGCGGCGCGGGGGTGCCGCGCGAGAGCCACTGAGGCCGCGATGGCCTCACAGCGCATTCGGGCACGGTCGACCCGCGAAGAAGGCATCGAGGTTGTCCAGGCAGCAGTACCCCATCGCATCGCGGGTCTCCAGGCTCGCGCTGCCGATGTGGGGGAGCAGGAAGGTGTTGTCGAGGTCGCGATAGCGGGGGTCGAGGTTCGGCTCCCCCGCGAACACGTCGAGACCGGCTGCCGCCACCTTGCCGGATTGCAGGGCGTCGATGAGGGCATCGTCGTCGACGAGGTCCCCGCGGGCGGTGTTGACCACCACCGCACCGTCGGGAAGGAGCGCGATGCGCCCGGCGTCGAGGAAGCGGCGCGTCTCCGGAGACGATGGCGCGTTGAGGGACAGGAAGTCGCTCACCGCGAGCAGCGATTCCGGGGTGTCGTGCCAGACCGCGCCGTCTTCGAGTGCGGGCGCGAGGCGGCGCCGGTTGCAGTAGTGGATCTCCATGTCGAATCCGCGTGCGCGCCGCGCCACCGCCCGCCCGATCCGGCCCATCCCGAAGATCCCGAGGCGCTTGCCCGTGACGTGCACGCCGAGCAGCATGGTGGAGTACCAGCCCGCCCATTCGCCGGCCCGCACCATGCGGTCGCCCTCCGCGCCGCGCCGGGCCGCGCCGAGCAGGCAGAGCATCGCGACGTCGGCGGTGGCGTCGTTCAGGACGTCGGGGGTGTTGGTCACCACGATGCCGCGCGCCCTTGCCGCCTCCACCGCGACGTGCTCGTAGCCGACCGAGTACGTGGCGATGATCCGGACGCTTTCCGGAAGCCGCTCGACGACCCCGGCGGTCATCGGGTCGCCCCCCGCGCACAAGATCCCGTCCCGGCTCTCGCTGCCGGCCACGAGATCCTCTGCCGAGTAGAGCCGGTCCTCCGGATTGAGGGTCGCGTCGTAGTCGCGGACGAGCCGCGCCTCGACGTTGGGCGGCAGGCGGCGGGTACAGAGAATTCTGGGCTTGCCAAGCATGTTATCGTGCTCCCGGAGTCGCATCGCCCGGAGCCGTATCCTCCAAGGTTCGTCTCCCTTGTAGCAGAATCGTCGGCTTTTTGCGCACCGGAACGCCAAGGTTGCTCATGAGTCCCCAAGGTTGCTCATGATTCCATTGCCGCCAACGACGAACGCCGGCCGGGCGGCGGCGTCCGAGGGCCCTCACGTCGTGGTGATCGGCGCGGGCTTCTGCGGCTTGGCGGCAGCCTGGGAGCTGTCCCGGCGCGGCATCCGCACCACGGTGCTCGAAGCCGACGCCTCGGTCGGCGGGCTCGCGGGCAGCTTCACCGTGGGCGGCACGCGGCTCGAGAAGTTCTACCACCACTGGTTCACCCACGATGACCACATCATGCGGCTCGTCGAGGAGCTGGGCCAGTCCGACCGGGTGCTGCTGCGCCCCACCCGGACCGGCATGTACTACGCCCACGACTTCTTCAAGCTCTCCACCCCTGCCGATCTGCTGCGCTTCTCGCCCTTGCCGTTCCTGAGCCGCCTGCGGCTCGGTCTTCTTGCGCTACGTGCGCGCCGGGTGCGGGACTGGCGCCACCTCGAGGACCGCACCGCCGCCGATTGGTTGCGGGAGATGTGCGGCGAGCACGTGTACCGGGTGGTGTGGGAGCCGCTGTTGCGGGGGAAGTTCGGCGATCTGGCGGAGGAGGTGGCCGCGGTCTGGTTCTGGAACAAGCTCAAGCTGCGGGGCGGCACTCGCGGCAGGGGCGGGGAGGAGCGGCTCGCCTACTACCGGGGGGGGTTCGCCGCGCTGGCCGAGACGCTGACCGGCGCCATTCGTGCGCAAGGCGGTGAGGTGAGAACCGGCGTTCCGGCCACCGGGTTGCGAGTGGAGGCGGATCGGGTGACGGGTGTGGCGACCCCGGAGGGCGCCGTCGCCGCCGACGCCGTGATCGCGACGCCTGCCCTGCCGATCGTCGCCGATCTGGTGGAGCCGCACGTGCCGGGCGAGTACGTCGAGCGGCTGCGGCACATCCGGTACCTCGCCAACGTCTGCGTCGTTCTGGAGCTGGACCGCGGCCTCTCGGATCTCTACTGGCTGAACGTCAACGATCCCGGCTTTCCCTTCGTGGGGGTGATCGAGCACACCAACTTCGAGCCCGCGTCCACCTACGCCGGCCGGCACGTCGTGTATCTGTCCCGGTACCTGCCCGAGAGCGATCCCTTCTACCGGATGGCGGACGAGGCGGCGGCGGAGCTCACCCTCGATCACCTGCGCCGGATGTTCCCGGACCTGACCCCCGACCGGGTCCTGGCCACCCACGTCTGGCGCGCACCCTACGCGCAGCCGGTGGTGGATTGCGGATACCGCCGGTGGATCCCCGATACGCGGACGCCGCTTGCGAACCTGTTGCTGGCGACCATGGCCCAGGTCTACCCGGAAGACCGGGGTACGAACCATGCCGTTCGACAGGGGCGTGAGGCCGCCCGTGTCCTTTCGAACGACGACCGGTTCGTCACCAGTGGGGCTGCGTAATGGTCAGGGGTCCACGAAATCGGGGCAGCTCCACCCACGGATCCCGCTGACGAGGCACCCATGATTCTGATTCAAACTCAAGTTTCGGGATTCGCTGACCGAAATGGATTCCCGCTTTCGCGGGAATGACGGCCAGACGGCCACGGCCAGCGTAAAAGTAACGTGTCTCGCTGAAATGACGTCATTCCCGCGAAAGCGGGAATCCATCGCCTGATTCAAGGTATTTTGAATCCCGAAACTTGAGTTCAAAGACAATACGCCATGATTGATTGCTCTGGCTTTGCCGGGACAGCAGTGAGGAGCATCGGAAAGTCGCATGGTGAATAATCAAGTTGCGAGAGGAGGAAACATCGCCGGGGTCGGCTCGAGAAGTGCGTGATTCTTCGAGGGTGTACGGGAACCTCGGTTCGATTGGGTTGGCTGGGGCGCCAGGATTCGAACCTGGGAATGCGGGAGTCAAAGTCCCGTGCCTTACCGCTTGGCTACACCCCAGTCGATTCGACCGGTCGAGCTTCACCTTCCACGCCACCGTTCGATCCGGAGCGCCGCCGCTCAATCGGCGCGGGCGAGCAGCGGAGATCGATTCAGCCCCCTCGCCACCAGACCGCGCCATGGCGCCGGTACCGAGCCCGCGACCTCGGCGGCCCGCTCCCGGGTGTCGAACGGTGCGAACACCGTGGCGCCGGTGCCGGTCAGCCTCGCCCGGGAGTGCCGCGAGAGCCAGTCGAGCGCATCGCCCACCGCCGGGTACATCTCCCTGACCACGGGCTCGCAGTCGTTGCGAGCCGCATCCAGGAAGCGCGTGATCGGGATCGGCGATTCCGGCGCTTCGAGCCCGCCTCGAAGCAGGCGCTCCATTGTGGTTCCGGGGGTATTTCGTGTCAACGCGGGCGCGCGGAAGACGCGGGCGGTGGAGACCGCGAAGGGGAGCGCGATCAGTACGTACCAGGGCTGCTCCAGGACGATGGGAGCCAGGCGATCGCCCACGCCCTCCGCCCATGCCGCGAGGCCGTGGACGAATACCGGCACGTCCGCGCCCAGCCTCGCCGCCAGCGCGGCCAGCCGATCCGCATCCAGGCCGAGTCCCCACAGGCGATCCAGACCGACGAGCGTCGCCGCCGCGTCGCTGCTCCCGCCGCCGAGCCCGCCACCGGGCGGGATCCGCTTCTCGACGCCCACGTCCACGCCCTCACCGATCCCGCACTCCTTGCGCAGAAGCAGCGCGGCCCGAATGACGAGATCCTCCGCCTCGGCCACTCCGGGGATCGGGATGGTGCGGCGCACGAGCCGGTCGGCCCGGCGCACGATGCGTACCCGATCCGCGAGGTCGATGAACTGGAAGACGGTCTGAAGCTCGTGGTAGCCGTCCGGCCGCCGCCCGACGACGTGCAGGAACAGGTTGAGCTTCGCGGGGGCGGGCAGCTCGATCGCATGGCCGCACCATCGCCTGCCCTCCGCCCGCCGGCCGTTCACGTGGCACGGTCCCGCGGCTCGGCGCGAGCCGATGCGGGCGCCATCGCCCGTTCGATGCGGGCGCCATCGCCCGTTGCCCGCCGGCCGTTCACACCGGATCACGCTCCGCCGTCCATCGCCGGACGACCACCGTCGCCTCGATCGACTCGTTCGAGAACCGGATCCGCCCGGGCAACGCGAGATCGTCGAGAGCCCCGTACCGCTCGTAGATCACCGTCCACCCGGCCTGCTCCAGACGGGCAAGGCGTCCCTGGCCGTCGAGCTCCAGCTTCGACACGGCGCCATCGGGTGCGGGCGCCCCGACGATCCAGTACCGCAACCCCGCGAGCGGCACGGACCAGCCGACCTCACGTTCGAGAAGCGCCTCCGGCGATTCGGCCCGGACGCGGCGGCCGTCGGCGAACCGGACCTCCACCCCGGTGTCCGACCCTTCGATCTCGAACAGTCCGACCCCGAGCGGGCCGGTGAACCGTACGAGATGGGAGTCGCGCGCCTGGCGCCATCTCATGCCGACCCGTGAAACGTCGCCGCCCGAGCGCAAGGCCAGGGCGCCCTGCATGGTCCAGTCCCGGAAGAGGGACAGCGCGCGGACGTGGGCTTGCCACGTCGTGCCGGATTCGGATGAAGCGCGTTCGGACGGGAAGAGTTCCGGCAGGATCCCGCATCCGGCGAGCAACACGGTGCCCGCCGCAAGCCACCACACCGGCGCCGCACGCACCGCCCGCTTCACCCCCTGCGGGCGGGAGCCGGCACGCTGAAACGATCTCCGCCGAGGCTCGCGATCGATCCGCGCGGACGGCTCGCATCCAGGCTGCACGGGGCGGGGCGTCAAAGCCCGAAGCGCTCGATCACGTCGAGCAGGCGTTCGTCGTCCGGGGCCGTCTCCAGCGCGGTGCTCCAGACCGCGCGGGCCTCGTCCTCGTTCCCCAACACCCAGAGCACTTCGCCGAGGTGGGCCGCGATCTCGGGGTCGGGGTTGATCGACATCGCCCGCCGGAGCTGGACGAGCGCCTCCTCGTGCCGTCCCATGCGGTGGAGGACCCACCCCAGGGAGTCGATGATGTAGTGGTCGTCGGGCTTGAGATCGATCGCGCGCTTGATGAGCGCATAGGCTTCTTCGTAGCGATCGGTGCGATCGGCGAGGGTGTATCCCAGGGCGTTGAGGGCGTCGGCGTTGTCCGGCTCGCGCGAGATGATGTCGCGCATGTCTCGCTCGAGGAGGTCCAGCCGATCCATCTTCACCGCGAGCATCCCGCGCGCATAGAGGAGGTCCGAATTTCCGGGGAGCTCTTCGAGCGCCGCATCGTAGACCGCCATCGCTTCGTGGTAGCGTTCCGCCCGGGTGAGCAACCCCGCCTCGGCGCTGTAGATGCGTACCGTCTCCTGGACGCTCTCGCTTCGCACTGCGTGCAGATGACGCCGCGCCACTTCCAGGCCGCCGCTCTCCGCGAGCAGCACCGCGACCCTGATCTGCGCGTTCAACCGATGCTCGCCACGCCGGACGCGCCGGTACGACGCGATCGCATCCTCCGGACGCTGCTCGGACTCCGCGATCCGGGCGAGGTAGTAGTACGCCGCGTCGCGCCGCGAGCTGCTGCCCACCAGCCTCTCGAACTGCCGGGTCGCCTCGTCGAGCCGATCCGTCTGCACCAGCAGCAGCCCGAGCGCGTAGCGGGCCTCATCGTTCCCGGGCTCCTCCGCCACCAGCCGCTCGAACTCGGCGCGCGCCTGCTCGTAGCGCCTCGTGTCCACGAGCAGGCGCGCATAGGTCATGCGGACCATGCTCGAATCGGGGACGCGCTCGATGAACTCCTCGAGCGTGCGGAGCGCTCCTTCGACGTCGTTCGCGTGCTGCCGTACGCGCGCCCGCAGGATCGCCGTCCGTGCATCGCCGGGATCGAGCTCGTACGCGCGCTCGATGGCCGCCGACGCCTCCTCGATCCGGCCGGCCCGAACGAAGAGCCGGGCAAGCGCAAGCTGCGCCATCGCGTCCTCCTCGTGCCCGCGGACGAGCCGTTCCATCGCGGCGGAGGCCGCCTCCTGGTCCTGCTCCCCCGCAAGGAGCTCGGCGGCGCGTCGAAACCCTGCGCCCGGAGGGTCGATCAGCGTGCGCACGATCTCTTCGAGGTGGGCGACCGCCCCGTCGACGTCGCCGGTCCGAATCAGCAGGGAGGCAAGCACCTGCCTCGCCTCGACGTTCGAGGGATCGGCTTCACTCCACAGACGCGCCGCCTCGAGGGCCTTCTCTTCATTGCGCGCGAACACCGCGAGCTTGGCCGCCCGCGCCGCGACCCCCGCGTCCCGGGTTTCCCTGGCGACGTCCAGATAGCTGTCGAGCGAGAGCGACGTTTCGCCGCGATAGCCGGCGAACTCTCCGACCAGCAGCTTGTAGAAGACCTCCTCGGTTAGCCCGGAGTCTCGAGGGTGGGCGGCGCCGGGGCGGTCCGTGTCGATCGCGGCCGCTGCGGACGTCTCCGGGCCGGTGGCGGTGCATCCGGTGAGCGCGCCCGCGGTGAGCGCGGCAGCAAGCGCGAACGCTCCGAGCCGCGGCCCGGCCGCCGCGCACGACCCCCTGCCCTCTCGGGGACAATCCTGCGACGGAGCCATGGTCATCGGAGGCCCTCGGGGCGGCTTGTTCGCACCTTCCGGTGTCGCCGGTACAATGCGCCCTCCACTATACTTCATGCCGGGATTCAGGCAATCGACGCGACGCCGGTCGAGCCGCGCCGACTGCGGTGCTTCACTTGATGCATCCCGCGAACCGTCATGCCGATCGTCGCCCTTGGATTGAACCACACCACGGCTCCGCTCGACCTTCGCGAGCGGGCGAGCGTGGACGACAAGGGGATGCCGTCGGCGCTCAGGTCGCTGTCCAACCTCCCCGGGGTGAGCGAAGCGGCCATCCTCTCGACCTGCAACCGCACCGATCTGTACTGCGGGATGGGCGCCGGCCGGGATGCGCCCACCCGCTGGTTCGACGAGTTTCTCGGCATCGACCGCCGCGATCTCGCGAGCCATCTCTACGTGCACCGGGAGGACGCCGCCGTACGCCACGTCATGCGGGTCGCGAGCGGGCTCGATTCGATGGTGCTGGGCGAGCCGCAGATCCTCGGCCAGCTCAAGCAGGCGCATGGCCTTGCCCGGCGCGAGGGCTCCCTCGGGGTGGTGCTCGACAAGCTCTTCCAGCGTTCGTTCTCGGTTGCGAAGCGGGTGCGCACCGATACCGGCATCGGTACGGGCCCGGTCTCGGTGGCCTACGCCGCGGTGACCCTGGCCCACCGGATCTTCGGGGACCTCGATGCACGCACCGCGCTGCTCGTCGGCGCCGGCGACACGATCGAGCTCTGCGCGCGCCACCTCGCGTCGAGCCGCGTCGGGCGCATGGTGATCGCGAACCGGACCCAGGAGCATGCCCGCCGCATCGCGATTCCGCTCGGGGCGTACGCCATCTCGCTCGGCGAGGTGCCGCTCCATCTGGCCGAGGCGGACGTCGTCATCTCCTCGACGGGCAGCCGCGAGCCGATCATCTCCGTCGAGCAGACGCGCGCCGCGGTGCGCCGGCGCCGGCGGCGCCCGATGTTCATGGCCGATCTCGCGGTCCCCCACGACATCGACCGCGAGGCCGGCACGCTCCCCGACGTGTACCTGTATACCGTGGACGATCTGGCGGACGTCATCGAGGAAGGCCGGCAACGGCGCGTCACGGCAGCGGGGGCGGCGGAAGGCATCATCGAGCAGCAGGTGGCGGAGTTCATGGCCTGGATGCGCGGACGCCGCGTGTCCTCGATCATCGTCCAGGTGCGGGAGTCGGCCGCCGGCGCCAGGGACGAAGTGCTTGCGAAGGCGCACCGCCGGCTGCAAGGCGGCGATCCGGCGGCCGAGGTCGTCGAGTACGTGGCCCGCACCCTGACCAACAAGCTGCTCCACGCGCCGAGCACCGGCATCCGCGAAGCGGGGGCGAACGACCGCCAGGACGTCGTGGAGGCGGCGAGGGTTCTCTTCGACGTGACCGGGGAGGATCACGCGACGGCTCGCGGGCCGGATTCCGAACGCTCGCAATGAGGTTTTCGCGATGAATCCTTCACTGGCGGACAGGCTCGAAGGGCTGCGCGAGCGGTTCGTCGAGGTCGGCGCATTGCTCGCCGAGCCCGAGGTCGTCTCCGACCCGCCCCGGCTCCGGGCGCTCGCGAGGGAGCACGCCGAATTGAGCCCGATCGTCGAATGCTTCGTGCAATACAACCGGACGGTCGGCTCGATCGAGGACGCGCGCGCATTCCTCGCCGGGCCGGACCCGGATCTGCGCGTCCTCGCGCAGGAAGAGATCGAAGCGGCGGAGAGCCGGCGGGCGAGCCTGGAGGACGAGCTGAAGATCCTGCTGCTCCCCGCCGATCCGGCCGACGCGGGCAACGTGTACCTGGAGATACGGGCCGGCACCGGCGGCGACGAGGCCGCATTGTTCGCGGGCGATCTCCTCCGGATGTACCTGCGCTACGGCGAGCTCGCGGGCTGGAAGTCCGAGATCGTGAGCCGCAGCCCCGGCGAGCACGGAGGGTACAAGGAAGTCGTCGTCCGGATCGTGGGGCGCGGAGCGTACTCGCGGCTCAAGTTCGAATCCGGCGGCCACCGCGTACAAAGGGTGCCGGAGACCGAATCGCAGGGACGCATCCACACCTCCGCGTGCACGGTGGCGGTGCTGCCGGAGATGGACGAGGTGGATGACGTGGACGTCGCCCCCTCGGATCTGAGGGTCGATACGTTCCGGTCGTCGGGAGCGGGAGGACAGCACTTGAACAAGACCGACTCCGCGATCCGGATCACCCATCTGCCGACGAACACGGTCGTCGAGTGCCAGGACGAGCGCTCGCAGCACAGGAACCGGTCGCGGGCCATGTCGTTGCTGAAAGCGCGCCTCCTCGCGGCGGAGCGCGCGCGCCGGGATTCGGAGCGAGCGGAGACCCGGCGGCTGCTCGTCGGCAGCGGGGACCGTTCGCAGCGTATCCGCACCTACAACTTTCCGCAGGGACGGGTGACGGACCACCGCATCCACCTCACCCTCTACAAGCTGGGCGAGGTCATGGACGGTGGTGTCGGCGAGATCGTGGAGGCGCTGGTTCGGGAGGATCAGGCCGAGCAGCTTGCCGCGCTTGGTGCATGACGTCCGGTGTTCGACGCTGAGCGAAGTACCCGCTCGCCCGTGCCGTTCCCCGGGATGGCCGGAAAGCGTCGATCGCGTCACTGCACCCGGGAACGCGCCATTGCCGCGGCAGGGATGACGGGAATCGGGCGGATCGAGAGCTCCAGCGGAGGTGGGGTGGCGCTACGCAACGGGAAGGATCGGGGGAAGGAACGGGGGAGGGAGCGGCGAATCGACGCGGTGCTGTTCGACTGCGACGGCGTACTCGTGGACAGCGAGCGGGTCGCGGTCGAGTGCATCGTCGAGCTCGCGGCCCGGTTCGGCGCCAGCTTCGGATTCGAGGAGGCGCTGCGGCGGTTCACCGGCGCGCGGATGGCCGACAACTTGCGCGACATCGAGGAGCGGGGGCGGTGCAAGCTGCCGGACGGCTTCGAGGACGATCTTCGAGCACACATGGCGGCGGAGTTCGAGTCCCGGCTTGAGCCGATCGAAGGTGCGGCGGCGCTGGTCGAGGCCCTCGACGTGCCGTACTGCGTGGTCTCGAACGGCCCGCGTTCGAAGATGGAGGTCACCTTGCGGGTCACCGGCCTGCTCGATCACTTCGCCGGGCGCATCGTGAGCGCGTACGAGGTGGGGGTGTGGAAGCCGGATCCCGCGCTGTTCCTGCACGCGGCGCGAATGCTCGGGGTGGCGCCCGCGCGGTGCGCGGTGGTCGAGGACAGCGATTACGGCATCGCGGCCGGGGTGGCGGCCGGGATGCAGGTCTTCGCGCTGGTCCCCGGCGAACGGGCGCCTGCGGTGCCGGACGGCGTGGTGGCGGTGGCGTCGCTGGCGGAGCTGCACGACCGACTCCCATGCTGAGCGGTGTGGAGCGCCGGTTCGTGGAGTCGATGCGCGTCGCCCGGCTCGCGACCGCGGATGCGAACGGTATCCCGCACGTGGTGCCGATCTGCTACGCGCTGATCGGCGACGACCTCTACGTGACCATCGACGAGAAGCCGAAGCATCCGGACGTCCGCGCGATGAAGCGGCTGCGTAACATCGAGGCGAATCCCGCCGTCGCCGTCGTCGTCGATCGCTACGACGAAGACTGGTCCCGGCTGGCATGGGTGATGCTGCGGGGCCGCGCCGACGTCCTCGACCACGGCGACGAGCACGATCGCGCGCAGGCCGGGCTGCGGGAACGCTATCCGCAGTACCGCACGATGCGGATCGAATCGCTGCCGGTCATCGCGCTGCGGATCGCCCGCGTGACCGCCTGGGGCGCCCTCGACGCGCCGGACGGCGAGCCCGCCGCGGACGCCTCGCCGTGAGTTCCGCGCCATCGACCCCGCGCAGTGCGTGAGCCGTGCCCCGGACAAGCGGGAAGCGCCGGCGTGCTCCGGACGGGGGACGCCCCGACGCGCCACGGGCAGGGGGGCCGTCCCGCCGGCCGTCGCGGTCGAGCGAGCTACCGGGCCACGGTTGCCGAGCGACGGTTTCGGCGATGCCTGCCAGCGACGTCCATGCCGTCGTCCCGGTGAAGGATCTGGGGAATGCGAAGCAGCGCCTCGCCGCGGTCCTGGATCAGCCGACGCGCACCGCGCTGTTCCGGGCCATGCTGGAGGACGTGCTGGAAGCGCTCTCCGGCGTCGCCGCCCTGGCGCGGATCATCCTCGTCACCCGCGACCCCGAAGCGATCGCGCTGGCCGGACGCTACGGCGCCGAGTGTCTGGTCGAGCCGGAGAATCGCGGCCACACCGCCGCGGTCGAGCTCGCGGCGAAGACGCTCGCCGAACGCGGGGCGGGAGCGTTGCTGCAGGTTCCCGGAGACGTTCCTTGCGTCACCGCCGTGGAGATCGAGGCGGTGATCGCGGCGCACGCCCCGGCCCCGGCCGTCACCATCGCCCCGTCGCGCGACCACCGCGGCTCGAACGCCGTGCTGTGCTCGCCGCCGGACGTGTTTCCGTTCCGGTTCGGCGACGACAGCTTCCATCCGCACCTTGCCGCCGCCCGCGCCGTGGGGGTCGAGCCGGCCGTCGTCGAACGGACGGGGCTCGGCCTCGACCTCGACACCCCGGACGATCTGGAGGCGTTTCTCGCATCGCCGTCGGACACACGGACGTACCGCCTCCTCATCGACCTCATGCCGCCCGGCGGGCGGTGACGTTCCGGACCGGCCCCGTCGCTTCCCGGATGCGACGGCAGCCGTCCCGCCACGCCCCGGACGCGGCGGAAGCGCTCACCGATCCGGGTCCCGGGTCCCGGAGCTGCGGTCGACATAGGCATATACGGCCTCGGCGCTGGCGATCAGGCTGCCGGTATCGTCGTGCACCTGCGCCGAGGCGAAGTAGATGCGCCGCCCTGCCCGGATCGTCTCGGCGGTGCAGATCAGGCTGGCGCCCTTCGGGCGGCTCACGAAGTTTACGTTCAGGGAGACGGTGACGTTGCCCCGGCGCTTCTCCGGATCGGGCTCGTAGATGCCGCAGAAGCCCGTCGCCGCGTCGACGAGGGCCGCGGTCACGCCGCCGTGGAGGCCGCCTTGACGGTTCTTGTGCCGCTCGTCGAGATCCACGTCGACCCGCGCGAAGCCTTCGCGCCATTCGACGAGGCGGAATCCGAGCTGGCCATTCAGGCCCCTGGTCAAGTCGTGCGCATCGAAATCGGCCATACTTCTGCATCTCCGGCATCGTGTGCAGCCATCGAAGCACCCGAGCCCTGCGGGCGGGACGATTTCCGAATACCTGCAACGATTGGGGACGGAAACCCCGACGATACTCCCGATCGATGGCGGGATGGCGGGCGCGGAGACGGAAACCACATGGCCGACACCTCCGGGCAGTCCCTCGACCCCGCGGGCCGGCGCCCGCTGTTCACCTTCGTCGTCGTGGCCGACACCCACGTCAACGAGGACGAGCACACCTCGACCTCGCCCTACCGGACCAACCATCTCGCCAACGCCCGCGCCCGCCACGTGTTCGCCGAGATTGCGGCCATGCGCCCGGCCCCGCGCTTCGTCGTGCACCTCGGGGACATCGTGCACCCCGTCCCGTCGCTGCCCGCGTTCCACGAGGCGGTGGCCCGCTTCAAGGCGATCGCCTCCCGGCTCCCGGTGCCCCTGCACGTCATTCCCGGCAACCACGACGTCGGGGACAAGGCCATCGACTGGATGCCGGCCGACCAAGTCTGCGACGACTATCTCGCAACCTACCGGGAAGCGTTCGGGCCGGACTTCTACGCCTTCGACGAGAGCGGCGTGCGCTTCGTCATGCTGAACTCCCTGCTCCTGAACTCCGGGCTCGCCGGAGAGGCGCAGCAGCGGGCGTGGACCGAAAGGCAGATCGATACCGCCGGGGACCGGCGCGTGTTCCTGTTCATGCACTATCCGCCCTACATCCACCGCCCCGGTGAGAGCGGCAACTACGACAACGTCGACGAGCCCGCGCGCGCGTGGCTGCTCGGCCAGATCCGCAAGCCGGCGGTGGAGGCGGTCTTCGCCGGCCACGTGCACAACTTCTGGTACGACCGGGTGGGCTCGGCCGAGATGTACATGCTGCCTTCCACCGCGTTCATGCGCCACGACTTCTCCGAGTTCTGCTCGGTGGCGCCCGCCTTCGAGTTCGGGCGCGGCGACGTCGCGAAGTTCGGCTACTTCAGGGTCGACGTCTTCGAAGACGATCACGTCGCCTGCGCGGTGCGCAGCATGGGCCGGCAGTGTGCGCCGGGCGACGCCCCGGACGTTCGGCCCCGCCGCCACCTCGCCCATCCGAAGACCTCGGGGTTCGACAACGCCGGCGTCGAGCTTCGCCATCCCTGGGCCGAGGTCATGCAGATCACCGCGACCGGCGGGGTACAGGAGTTCGGCCGCAAGTGGGCGCGCAACGACTACCCGCTGCTCGCGCTGTGGGAGATGGGGGTCCGGCTCTCCAAGGTGCCCGAGGTGGACGTGATCGAGAGCGGGCCGCGCGAGCGCATGTCCCTGATGGCGCGGCTCGGGCACCGCTACGTGGCGACCGTCGTCGGCGTGCCGCGCGATGCGCTGCTCGAAGCGGCGGCCGGCGCCGGGGTGCTCGCTTATGAAGTGAACATGACCCTCGAACGGTTCGAGCACCGCCGCGACGTCCTGCGGTCGGTGCGTGAGAGGAGCGGCGCGATGGTCTTCCTCGCGAAGATCCTCACCGACCACGAGGCGCACTTCGACGGAAAGACGTTCAGCCACTTCGTGAAGTCCGGCTTCACGGTGGACGAGGTGGAGCGGCGCCGGGCGCTGATCGCCGGCGCCGTCGAGCGCGGCGAGATCGACGGCGTCACCGTGCGAATCGAGATCGGCGAGCCGTTGCCGGCCGCGGCCTGCCGGCTCCGTGCATTCAGCGCGGAGACGGGCTGCCAGATGCTCGCATCGCTCAAGCTCCACGGCGCGGGCGTCGCCGTCGCCCGCACCGACGACCGCGAGACCGCGGCCCGCGCGGCGCAGGCGATGATCCTGTCGCGATGCGGGTCCGGCATCCGCTATGTCTTCGACACCTTCATGGACGTGGACCGGGGGTACTATCCGCGCAATGCGTTCATCGACCGCCGCTTCAACCCCCGGCCGGCGGCAGGGGTGTTCACGACACTCGCGTCACTGTTTCCGGGGCGTGAGCACTTCACCCTGATCGAGGGCGGGAGCGACGAGACGATGGACTTCGAGCACGCGGGCTCACGGTATCGGCTGGTATGCGCGCACCGCGCCGTTGCGCTCGCCTCCCTCGGGACGTTCCCCGCGGACCGGCGCGTCCACGATCTCCTCACGGGCCGGGAGGAAAGCGTGGCGGATCTGCGGGCGGCGTTGATGCGCGGTGCGCCGGACGGTGGGGACGCCTTGCAGGTGGTGCTGGCGCCGCTCGATTGACGCGGGGAAGAGATCGCCGGGAGGAGCCTCGGGGGATATCGACCCAAGGTCCGACGAACGATCCCGAATACCGGGTCGTCAATCCCATCGACGAGACCATCGGAATCGTCGATTTCAAAGCGTCGGCAATTGATGTTAGCTTCCACGGTGTCGGTGACCACACCGGGATCGCGGAGCGGCCGTGCCATGATTCCAGGGACGTCCCGAGGAGAGGGATGGCGAGACATGCCGCGCCGACCGGCACACAACGACCATGCAAGGGGGTTTGCGATGTTCATGACAGACAATCGTCGAGTACCGTCCGTCCGGCGCTGCTTCGAGCCGGCCGCCCGGACACTGGCCACGGCCGCCGTGGCCGCATTCACCTTCACGGGATCCGGCTACGCCGCCGAGTGCAAGGATCCCGACGCGCTCACCTTCGCGATGGTGCCTACCGAAGAGACCGTCGCCGAGCTCGAGCTCTACAAGCCGGTCACCGATCGCATGGCCATGCTCACGGGCAAGAAGATCCAGTTCTTCATGCCCACCTCGTACGCGTCGGTCGTGGAAGGCCTCCTTGGCGGATTTGTCCACGTGGCCGTGCTGGGTCCCTATTCCTACGTGATCGCCCACGAGAAGGATCCGACGGTGGAGGTGTTCGCGACCTATGCGAAGAAACCCGGATACATGCAGGAGGAAGGACCCGGCTACCGCGCCGCGCTGATTACGAAGAAGGGCAGCGGGTTCACGACGATCGAGTCGCTGAAAGGCGTCACGCTGGGGCTCGTCGATCCGGGCAGCACGTCGGGCAATCTCATGCCGCGCGTCGTGTTCGGCGACGTCATCGGGATGGATCTCGACGAGTACTTCGGCAAGGTCGTCTACACGG
This sequence comes from Gammaproteobacteria bacterium, assembly GCA_965204915.1. Lineage (GTDB taxonomy): Bacteria > Pseudomonadota > Gammaproteobacteria > HK1 > HK1 > HK1. Next base: position 5,266,332 of record OZ242023.1, read on the forward strand.
GGAGCCACGAGCTCTCGTCGGTCGCGGTCGGCAAGGGCAAGGTGGACGCCGCGTTCGTCGCGACGCATCGTTTCGACAACGTCGTCCACAAGGGCGAGATCGGGCTCGAGGACGTCAACGTACTGTGGAAGTCCGATCCCATACCGCAGGATCCATTCGTCTACCGCAACGATCTCTGCCAGGAGATCCGTGCGAAGATCACGGATACGTTCATGGGCCTGAAGGATCAGCCCGCGGCGAAGAAGTTCCTCGACAACGTGAAGTCGAACACCTTCGTACCGATGACGTCGCAAGACTACGACATCATCCGCAAGCTCAAGGCGGCGAAGGACGCGAAGAAGAAGTCCGGCTAGCCTGACGGGCGCCGTGCGGCGTCGTCCCCGCGGCGGGGTGGCGCTGCACGTACCCGCTGGAAGGAATCTCCATGCCGATTCTCGAGGTGCGGGGGCTGAGTGCACGCTACACGCTGGCCGGACCCGAGATCCTGAAAGGCATTTCCTTCGACGTGGAGGCCGACGACTTCTTCGCCATCATCGGCCCGAGCGGCGCGGGCAAGTCGACGCTGATCCGCTGCATCAACAAGCTCGTGGAGCCGAGTGGCGGAAGCGTTCGTTTCCACGGCCGTGAAGTGACGTCGCTCCGGGGGCGCGGCCTGCGCACCCTTCGCCGCGACATCGGCATGATCTTCCAGGAGTTCAACCTCATCAACCGCATGAGCGTCATGGACAACGTGCTGTCCGGGCGCCTCGGGTATACGGGAAACCTTCGCACGCTGTTCCGCGCCTTTCCGCGCGCCGACGTCGAACGCGCGCTGGCGCTGCTGCACCGGGTGGGCCTGGAGGATCACGTCGACAAGCGTGCCGACGAGCTGTCGGGCGGCCAGCGCCAGCGGGTCGGAATCGCCCGCGCGCTGATGCAGGGCCCGAAGCTCCTGCTGCTCGACGAGCCGACGTCATCGCTGGATCCGAAGATCTCCCGAGAGATCATGGGGCTCATCAAGACCATGGCGAAGGAGTTCAGTGTGCCGTGCCTGTGCAACATCCACGATATCCATCTCGCGATGGAGTTCTGCAACCGAATCATCGGACTGCAGGACGGCGTGAAGATGTTCGACGGACCCACCGAGCGGATGGACCAGGCGAAGCTCGACGAGATCTACGCGATGGAGGTGCTGTGAGGCCGGGCCGATGAGCGATGCGCGGGCCGGCGCCGGCATGACCGTTGCGCCGGCGGCCGACCGGCTCCTCGCCGCCCGGCGCCGGCGCCGTGGCGGGCGCCTGGCCATCGCGGGCGTCCTGTGCGTCATGGTCGTGTGGAGCATCGACGTCACGATCGTCGAGGACACCGACTGGGAACGTATCGGCTCGCTCGCCAACGTGCTCGAGTCGGCCGGGGAGTTCGTCGGAGTGGATTGGGGCCTGTTCCCGGATCTCGCCGGGCCGGCGCTCGAGACGTTCATGATCGCGTGCCTGGGCACGCTGCTCGGCGTGTTCGTCTGCATTCCGGTCACCTGGTTCGGAGCGCTGAACGTCACGCCCTTCAAGCCGGTCACCTATCCTCTCGCACGGCTCATGATGACGATGAGCCGATCGATCCACGAGATCGTCTGGGCGCTGTTCTTCGTCGCGGTGGTGGGGCTCGGTGCGATGGCCGGGATCCTCGCGCTCGCCATGCGCTCGGTCGGCTTCATCGCGAAGATGTCGGCGGAGGCGATCGAGGACATCGACCCCGGGCCGGTCGAGGCCATTCGCGCGGCGGGGGGCAACGGATTCCAGGTGCTGCTCTACGCGATCCTGCCGCAGGTGCTGCCGCAGATCCTCGGGGTCGTCGTGTTCGAGTGGGAGATCAACATCCGCCGCTCGGCCGTTCTCGGGCTCGTCGGCGCCGGGGGGCTGGGGCTCGTGTTCTTCCGCCAGATGAACACGTTCAACTTCCCCGGGGTGACCACGGTCATCATCGCGATCCTCGGCATCATCCTCATCGGCGAGGTGGTCTCCCACTTCGCACGCAAGGCGGTGATCTGATGGCGCCGGATCCCCGATGCGGCGTGGCCGGGACGCCGATGCCCGGCGGCACGGCGTCCGCCGCGGCCGGAACGGCGCCGTGCGAGCCGCGCTGGAGCCGCCACAGGTTCCCGGAGTCGCTCTACGGCTACGGCGCGTGGATCGTCGTGCTCGGCTTCCTGGGCTTCAGCGTGGACTACCTCGAGATCCCGCTCGAGCGCATCCCGGCCATGTTCGAGCGCACCGCGTCGGTGCTCGCGAGCCGCTACTACCCGCCGGACATCCCCTACGTCCTGGATCGGGACTACATGGGCTCCGTGGTCGAGACGATCCAGATGGCCTACCTGGGGGCCCTGTTCGGACTGCTCATGTCGGTCCCCCTCGGCTGGTTCGGATCGTTCAACATGACCCCGAGCCGGCGCTTCGTCTATCCCGTGGCACGCCTGTTCACGATGGGCTTTCGCGCCGTGCACGAGATGATCTGGGCCATCCTGTTCGTGAGCATCCTCGGCTTCGGCATGCTGGCCGGGGTGCTGGCGCTCACGTTCTTCTGCGCGGGCTTCGCCGGAAAGCTGTTCGCCGAGGAGATCGAAGCCATCGACATGGGGCCGGTGGAAGCCATGCGCGCAACCGGAGCGAACCTCTTCCAGGTCATGGTGTTCGGGGTGTTTCCGCAGGTGCGCGTGGCCTTCACCGGCATCGGCATCTATACCTGGGACGTCGCCTTCCGCGCTGCGACGGTGGTGGGCTTCGTCGGCGCCGGGGGAATGGGCTGGTACCTCAAGCGCAGCGTGCTGCAGATCGAGACCGAGCGGGTCGCCGCGATCATTCTCTCCATCGTCGTGCTGGTGCTCGTCTCCGAGGCGGTCTCCGCGCTCGCCCGCGACCGGGTGATGAAGATGAAGTGACGCCGCTGCGTGGAGCGCCGGCAGCCACGTCCGGTGCTTCGATCGGAATCGACGGGCCGGAAGAACGTTCGATTTTGATGGCGGCGGGACAGTTGCTATCGTGTACGGGACGAGAGCGGCGGTATCGAACGGCGTTTCCCGCGGGTGCGGCGGACCGGCCCGCGCGAAGGTGAAAACGGAGAGGAACGACATGACCACGAAGATCCAGACCGTCAACGGCACCGCGTACCGCCGGCCCGATCACCCGATCGTGGTGGTGTGCATCGACGGCGGCGACCCCGCCTACCTCGAGCACGGCGTGGCCGCAGGCGTCATCCCCAACATGGAACGCTACATGAAGGAAGGGTTCCACACCGTGGCGCACGGCACCATGCCGAGCTTCACCTGCCCCAACAACATGTCCATCGTGACCGGCCGCCCGGCCTCGGTGCACGGCATCTCCGGCAACTTCTACCTCGACCGCGACACCGGCGAGCCGGTGGTGATGACCGGCCCCGAGCTGCTCAAGGTCCCTTCGGTGATGAGCGAGTTCTCGCGCCACGGGGCGCGGGTCGTGTCGATCACCGCCAAGGACAAGCTGCGCCGGCAGCTCCAGAAGGGCATGGACCTCTCCAACGGCTCGGCCAGCTTCTCCTCGCAGCACGCGGACCGGTGCACGATGGAGGAGAACGGCATCGAGGACGCGCTCGGCTTCGTCGATCGGCCGCTGCCGGACATGTACTCGGCCGAGCTCTCGCTCTTCGTGCTCGACGCGGGGCTCAAGCTGCTGGAGGAGCGCCGCCCGGACATCCTCTACCTCTCCCTCACCGACTACATTCAACATGCCCACGCGCCGGGCGCACCCGAGGCGGACGAGTTCTACGGGAATCTCGACGCGCGCTTCGGCCGGTTCGAGGAGCTGGGCGCCACCGTGGCCCTCACCGCGGACCACGGCATGAACGAGAAGACCAACGCCGACGGCACGCCCCGCGTGATATGGCTGCAGGACCTCCTGGACCACGAGTTCGGCGAGGGCGCGAGCACCGTCATCTGCCCCATCACCGACGCCTTCGTGGGCCACCACGGCGCACTCGGCGGCTTCGTGCGCGTGTACTGCCGCGACGGGCTGTCCGGCGAGCGGGTGATGGAGGCCGTCACCGGCACGCCGGGCATCGAGCGCGTGCTCTCGCGCGCGGACGCGGCCCGGGAGCTCGACCTGCCCTTCGGTCCGGAGGGCGACGTCGCGGTGCTCGGGGACGAGCGCACCGTCATCGGCGCCCGCGAGACGGACCATGACCTGAGCGGACTCAAGGGCCATCGCCTGCGCACCCACGGCAGCCTCCACGAGGCGGACGTGCCGATCCTCCTCAGCCGCCCGGTCAGCGAGGAGTACGCGCGCCGCGCCGAGGATGCGCGGCTGCACAGCTACGAGGCGTTCGACTACGCGCTCAACGGCATCGTGAACTGATTCGGGAGAACGACCATGAACAGGACGGGCCGCGCCGTCGTCTACCCGGCGCCGAACGCACCGTTCGAGATACGAGAGTATCCGGTACGCGACGCGCGGGCGGGCGAGGTGCTGGTGAAGATCGTGATGTCCACCATCTGCCGCTCGGACATCCACTCCTACGAGGGCCGCCGCCCCAACCCCTGCCCCGGCATCCTGGGCCACGAGATCATCGGCGTCATCGAGCAGATCGGCGAAGGGATCCGCACGGACATGCGCGGCGACCCGCTCGCGGTGGGGGATCGCGTCACGTGGACCGAGTACTTCGCCGACGGCCCGTCGTACTACCGCGACGTGCACGACATGCCGCAGAAGGCGCCGGGGCTGCGCAAGTACGGCCATGACCACGTGGACGACGACCCCCACTTCCTGGGGGGGTTCGCCGATTACTGCTACATCCTGCCCGGCACCGGCATCCTCAAGCTGCCGGAGGTCCTGAGCGACGAGGAAGCGACTCCGCTCAACTGCGGAATCGCCACCATGATCTCGGTCACCGAGGCTGCTGCGGTCGCGGTGGGCGAGACGGTGGTGGTGCAGGGCCTGGGGCTGCTGGGGATCTACGGCTGCGCCATCGCCAAGGCCCGGGGTGCGGCCCGGGTCATCGGGTTGGACGCGGTGCCTGCCCGGCTGCGGGCCGCGGAGCGGTTCGGGGCCGATCTCGCGTTCGACGTGGGCGCGATGAACGAGGACGAGCTGGTCGCGGCGGTCCGCGATGCCTCGCCCCCGGACGGTCCGGACGTGGTGCTGGAAGTGTGCGGCGTCGCCGCGGTGGTGCCGTCCGGGGTTCGCATGCTGCGCATCGGCGGGCGTTACGTGCTCGCCGGGGTGATCAACCCCGGCTCGTGCTTCGCCCTCGACGGACACGACCTGATCCGCAAGTGGATCACCTTGAAGGGGATCCACAACTACCACCCGCGCCATCTGGTCCAGGCGCTCGACTTCGTGATGGCCAATCGCGATCGGTTCCCCTTCGCGGAGATCGTGGATTCACGCTTCGGCCTGGACCAGCTCGACGAGGCGTTCGCGAAAGCGGCCAGCCACCGTGTACTACGCGCCGCCGTCGTGCCCTGACGGGCCGGGGCATCGCGAATATCCGCCGGTAGAGGTTTTCAAGCACGCGGTGCCCGTTGGCGGCGGAGCGGCCAAGCCGATCCGTAATGATCCGGCGGTGGCGTTCGCGCAGTGTGAGGATCCCGGCTGCGGTCTGTGTGGCCTGCTGGCTGACCTCGAAGACGCCCCGAAGAAAAAATGCGAGCCATGATTCCCAGGTGCCGTGATCGCGCACGGATTGAAGGTGTTCGTAGTATTGCTGGCGATGCCGCCTTCGGCAGATCTTCGAGGCGTTCGAGGCCATGATTCATGGCGCGGACGTAGTTGAACACTTCATCGACGTCCCGCGGCCGGTCAGGGGAGAGGACGCGGGCTTCGGCGGCAAGCACGTCCTGCAAGGAGCTCTGGGTGCCTTCGATCTGGCTGGAGAGTACGGCTTCCTTGCGGACGTACATGGCGACGAAGAGATCGGGATGCGGCAACGTCCGGATCGAGCCATCCAGACGGCCCAGCGCGCGGTCGGCCCGCGAGAGCAGGGTCTGCAATTCACCCCGAAGCTCGACCGGCGGGTCCGGCGGCAATGGGTTGGGGATGAAGGCCCGGTAGCCGCCGGCCTGATCGGCGTACCGCCCGGCCCTGGTACGAGCAGGCGATGCCGTCATGAGTGGCTACGCCTTTCATGAGGGGAGTGCCAGCCCAGGTCCATGTTAAACGCTACGTTCAACATGGGCGGGGATGCGCTTCCATAGTAAAGGCTCGCGTTAACATGGCCGCGTCACCCCTCCTCTTCGGGTGGCTCCCGACCTTCCTGGTCCGGGCGGCCCATCACACTCCGATTCGGGCGGCGGGCAAGCGGGCGTGATTGTAGCAGCGCCCCGCGGGCGCCCTCGGCTCCTGTAGCCATGCTCCCGCCCCGCGCGGCGGGAGACGACGATGCCGCCGACGCGCCGGCCGATCGGAGATCCGGATCGTACCCGTGGAGATCCGGCGCCCGTCGGGGTCCGAATTGTTGGCGGAACATCCGGATGGTAGATTCAGGCGCGTTCCGGATGGGCCGGGACAGCAGCTCCCTGCATCCATGACGCGCCGTGGAACAGGCTGGAGGAGACACCGGCATGGGCGCCGTACACGTCACGGTCACCATCCGCAACACGGCGGAACCGTCGAGGTTCTGGGAAGGACTGTTTCTCGTCGACACCGGCGCGACGGATTCCCTCGCGCCGAGACCCCACCTCGAGGCCATCGGCCTGAAGTCCAAGGGGTTGCGGGTGTACGAAACGGACGATGGTCGGAAAGTCGAGAGGGAAGGAACATGATACTCACGAGTGTCTGCATCTCTCGAACATATCCGATACGGAGGAGATATGAGCAAGACATGGCAAGTTCATGAAGCGAAGACCCGTTTCAGCCAGCTTCTTGAGGCGAGCATCAGGGAAGGGCCGCAGATCGTGACCAAACGTGGTGTGGAAACGGCAGTGATCCTGCCGATCGAGCAGTGGCGGAGGTTGTACAAGACGGCGAAGTCCGATCTGAAGGAGTTGCTCCTCGCACCCGAAGCCCGAACGGAGACGCTCGTTCCCACTCGTGCGCAGCATCACCAGCGCCCTACCGTGGCCTTCGAATAAATCTGGTGTACCTGCTCGATACCAACGTCGTTTCGGAGCTTCGCCGATCCAGGCCGCACAAGGCGGTGTTGAACTGGATCGAAGGGGTTTCGGCCGAACGGCTGTTCCTGTCTGCCGTTACGGTTGGAGAAATCCAGACAGGGATCGAGATCACTCGCGAGCAGGATACGGTGAAGGCGGGCGAACTGGAATCCTGGCTTGATCGGGTAATCGATGGATATGGTGTCCTGCCGATGGACGCGCATATCTTCCGGGAGTGGGCACGTCTCATGCATCGCAAATCGGACACCCTGATCGAGGACGCCATGATCGCGGCCACGGCAAGAATCCACCGACTGACGGTGGTTACGAGAAACGTTGGTGATTTCCAGAGCTTTGAAGTGGAACTGTTGAATCCGTTCGAGGGCAAATGGACGGAGGCGGGCAGGACGATCTGAAGCGGAGCAGGGACGGCGCGGCGCCCGCTTCACCCCGCCACCGCATGGGAACGGACGAGGGCGACGATCCCCCGCATCTCCGGCGATCGCCGAAATCGATCTGGCCGGCGACGTTGATGAGCGGTTGAACGTTGATGAGCTGTTGTCTCGCGTTCGCGAGCTTGCCACACGAATCCGGTGCATCCGGGACGCAAGCCGTCTGGGAAAACCTTGGCTCCGGCGTATGGCGCCGCCGCTACGCACCGCCGCCGCGCACTGACCATCGCCGGCGCCTGACGAACCGACACCACCCATCGGCGCCGGCCACAAGCGGCGTCCCGGAGACGACCATGATCGGACCGAAGCTGGACTTCACGCCGCGCGGGCTCTACATCGGCGGCGAGTGGCAGGAGGCGGACGGGGGCGGGCGCCTGGCATCGATCAACCCCTCCACCGGGGAGCATCTGGGCGAGGTGCCGGCCGCGACCGGCGCCGACGTCGACCGGGCGGTGCGCGCCGGGCGCAAGGCGTTCGACTCGGAGTGGGGGCGGATGCCGATCCGCGAGCGCGCCGGATCCCTGGAGCGCCTCGCCGACCGGCTGCACGCGCACCGCGACGAGCTCGGGCTCATGGACTGCGTGGACTCCGGCAACGCGCTGGCCGGCATGATCGGCGACGTGGACTGGACGGTGGACACCCTGCGCTTCTTCGCGGGGCTGGTCACCGAGATCAAGGGCGAGACCTCGTCATACGGCCCGCGGCACCTGAACTTCACCCGCCGCCAGCCCTACGGGGTGGTGGCGAAGATCAACCCGTTCAACCACCCGTTCCGCTTCTGCGCCGAGAAGGCGGCGGCGGCGCTGGCGGCGGGGAACACGGTGGTGGTGAAGGGCTCGGAGCAGGCGCCGCTTTCGAGCCTGCGCTTCGCGGAGCTGTGCGAAGGCGTCCTGCCGCCGGGGGTGGTGAACGTGGTCACCGGCGGCGGCGAGACGGGTTCGGCCATGGTGCGGCACCCTCTGGTGGAGCGCATCGGCTTCGTGGGCTCGGTGGAGACCGGGCGCATCATCGCCCGCGAGGCGGCGGAGGGGCTGAAGGAGGTCACCCTGGAGCTCGGCGGCAAGAACCCCGTCATCATCTTCCCCGACGCCGACCCGGCGAAGGCCGCGAAGGCGGCGGTGAAGGGGATGAACATGAACCGCCAGGGGCAGTCGTGCAGCTCGACCTCGCGGGTGTTCGTGCACGAATCGCTGCACGATGCGGTGCTGGACGCGCTGGTGGCGGAGGTCGAGGCGCTGCCGGTGGGGTTGCCCTGGGAGGAGGACAAGGAACTCGGGCCGATCGTCTCCCGGCGGCAGTTCGATCGGGTCATGGGCTTCATCGCCTCGGGCCGCGAGCAGGGGGCGCGGCTCGTCACCGGCGGCGGTCGCCCCGCGGACCCGACGCTCGCCAACGGGTTCTTCGTCTCCCCTACCGTCTTCGACGGCGTGGACGACTCGATGCGCATCGCCCGCGAAGAGATCTTCGGCCCGGTGATGTCGGTGCTCACGTGGTCGGACTACGGAGACATGCTGGCCAAGGCGAACGGCCTGCCCTACGGCCTCACCGCGGCCATCGTCACCAACGACCTCGACCGGGCCATGGAGACCGCCGAGCGGGTGGAGGCGGGCTACGTGTGGATCAACTCCACCGGCCGGTACATCGGCGCCCCCTACGGCGGCTGGAAGCAGAGCGGCGTGGGCCGCGAGGAATGCTTCGAGGAGCTGCTGAGCTACACCCGCATCAAGAACGTGAACCTGCGCTGGTGACGCTGGGCGTGCGCCGCCCGCAGTCTGCACGTCGCAAGCAGAGGCAGACGCTGTCTCCCCGCCAGCCGATCCGGCCCATGTCGGCGATGCCGATTCGGCCTCGTGCCACCGATTCGGCGCGGCGCTCCGGCGCTACCCGTCTCCGGGCCTTTCGGGCAGCGCATCGGCGGGCGAGCCGTGTTTCTCAGCCGGATGCGCCGCCGTGGGCGGCCGCGCACAGGTTCGAGAGCTTCCTGACCGCGAGGTCCCGGCCGAGCAGGCCGAGCCCGCAATCCGGAGCGGCCACCAGCCGCCGGGGGTCGATGTGCTCGATCGCCTGGCCCAGCCGTTGCGCGATCTCGTCGACCGGCTCCACCCGGCTCCGGCCGACGTCCACCACGCCGAGCAGAACCGTGGTTCGCGTATAGCGTTCGAGCAAGCTCAGGTCGTTGTGCCGATGCGCATCCTCGATCGAGACCGCGTCGATCGACGCATCGTCCATCGCGTCCGCGATCCGGAAGTACGCTTGCGGATCGGCCTTGGGATAGTCGGTCACGTCCAGCGCGCTCGGGTAGCCGCAGCACATGTGCACGATGCGTTGCACACCGTCCGGCACGCCGTGGAACACCCGTTCGAGGTGCTCGATCCCGTACTCCAGGGTCTGCCGGGGCTTGCGGGCGAAGACCGGCTCGTCGACCTGGATGTTGCGGCAGCCCGCCGCGGCCAGATCGCGGACCTCCGCATTCAGCGCCTCGGCGAGGGCCTGCCCCAGTGACCGGGGGTCCGGATAGAACTCGTCGGCCACCGAGTCGGCGATGGTCATCGGACCCGGCAGGGTGATCTTCACCGGTCGATCGGTCACGCGCTGCGCGATCCGCCAGTCCCGTGCCAGGACCCGCTCGCGGGGCGTGACCGCTCCGGTTATCGTCGGGACCCCGGCGGTGAATGCGCCGTCACGCGCGACCTTTTCGGTGAGGTGTTCGAAATCGATGCCTTGCAGATGCCGGCACTGGTAGAAGATGTAGTTCTCCCGGCGAACCTCTCCGTCGGTGGGGATGTCGATGCCGGCGTCGACCTGGTTCCGGACGACCTCTTCGATCGCCCTGACGAAAGCCTCCTCGGCCGCCTCGCCGGCCCGGGCGAGCCGCTGCTCGTAGCCGGCCCGCTGCCATCGCTTGAGCAACCCTTCGCCCTTCGCCCCCGCGCCCGTGTCCTCGGGGTCGGGAAACCAGTCACCGATCGGTGTGCAGGCCGGCTTCGGGAAGGCCCCGATCGTCGTCGTCAGCAGTCGGCTTTCCGGCATGGGTACGCTCCCGGGTTTCTTCGTCCTGTCAAGCTCATGCCGTTCTCCGGCGCACGTCGCCGTATCTCGTCATCGTCGTCTCGTCGCGGAACCGGTTCTCGGCTCCGGCACCCGGGGGTTGCTGCAAGGCCGCGTCGAACGTCGAGCAGCCAACCGGAGATGCGAAGACCGGCAGAGGCGCCGGTCTTCGCGTCATCCATTCCCCTGAGTCATTCCCCTGGGTCGATGATCTACGGCAGCATCGACGAGACCTCCTCCGCCATCTCTTCCTGGAGGGCGGCCATGTCGTCCGAGTCTCCGGTCACGATGGACTCGATGTGGTCGTAGATGACCTGGGTGATCGCGAGCCCGTTGTCGCCCGGATAGGCGATCCAGTCCCGCAGCAGGGCGGCTTGGCGCACCGCGGTATGCTTGTTCGGGTTGTTCTTGTAGAAGTCGGCCAGCAGCTCGTTCGCGGCCTTGTTCGGCGGCATGTACCCCGTGGTCTCCGCCACCGCGGCGGCGCCTACGCCGGACGTGCAGAACTTGAGGAACTTCCATGCGGCCTCGATCCTCTTCGGATCATCGGAAGTCGAGACCAGCATCGCCGCGTTGCCTCCCGCCGGCAGTCCCCTGGGCGGCTCGCCCATCCCCGGAAACTCGCTGGTGCGCAGCTCGAAGTCGCCCTTCGCCCGCTCGATGGCTCCGACCGCGGACGTCGACCAGAAGTGCATGACCACTTCGCCGGCGTTGAACGGCGTCCCGGCATCACCCACCGACAGGTTGAGCATCTTGCAGCCCCTGAACAGCTTCTTCATCGTCTCGAGCGCGCGCAGTCCCTCGGGGCCGTCGAAGTTGACCTTGCCGTCCTCGAGGATCGGTGTCCCCTGGCTCCACAGCAGCGCCTGGAAGAACCAGTTCCCGGTGATGTTCCAGCCCCAGAACAGCGGGTTCTTGTAACCGGCGGCGCGCAGCTTCCCGCAGTTGGCGACGACCTCGTCCCATGTCTGCGGCAGCGTCGTGATCCCCGCCTTCTTCAGGGCGTCCATGTTGTAGTAACCCACCGGCAGGGAGACCGCGAACGGAAGCCCGTGGACCTCGCCGCCGAAGGTGCCGAGATCGAGCATCGCCTGGTGGTAGCCCTCCTTGGAGAAGTCCTGCTCCCTGGCGATGAACGGCTCCAATGACTGCGCGATGCCCTTCTCGACGAGGATCGCCTGGCGATTCAGGCCCTGGAGGGTGATGTCGGGCAGCTTGTCCGCCACCGCCTCGCGCAGCACGGTGTTGGTCCCATCCTCGTAGTTGTCGTACGTCGCACGGAACTTCACGTCGATGTCGGGGTGCGCTTCCCTGAACAACGGCATGATGCGCTCGAACGTGACGTCGAACAGGCTGGAGTACGGATAACCGACCTCGATCGTGACGCTCTCCGCCCAGGCGGTCGGCACTGCGAGCGTGCCCGAGAGGATCGCGGCCAAAGCAGTGTTGCGTTTCATCGTTCTCTCCTTGTGGTCGTCCAAACGGCCCGTGGTCGACTCGACGTGGGGCCTGGGGCCTCATGACGTTCGGTCCCGGATTGAGCGGGGCCGAAATCCGGCTGTGCGCCTCGCCTATTTCATTCCCGTGAGGGTGATGCCCTCAATGAACCGGCGCTGCGCCAGAAGGAACGCGACGACCAGCGGGGTGACGATCACGGTCGTCGCCGCCATCATCGGTCCGTACTCGTTGCCGTCGAGGTCGGACCTGAACATGCGCAGTCCGAGCGGCGGGGTCATCAGATCGCGGTCGCCCGTAATCACGACCCGCGGCCAGTAGTAGTCGTTCCAGTGCGCCACGACCGAGAAGATCGCGAACGCGAGCAGGGCCGGGACCGCGGTCGGAAGCATGACCTTCCAGACGATGGCGAACTCGCTCATGCCATCCATGCGCGCCGCATCGATCAGATCGTCCGGCACCGTCTTGAAGAACTGCCGCATCAGGAAGATCCCGAAGACCGAAATCGTCCATGGAATCACCAGCGCGGCGTAGGTATTGGTCAGCCCGGCCTTCGCCAGCATGATGTAGAGGGGCAGGGCGATCGCGTGGACCGGGATCAGCAGGCAGAAGATCACCAGGCCGAACACCAGCTCACGTCCCCAGAAGCGCAGCTTGGCCAGCGCATAGGCGCAAGGCAGGGCGACCACGACCTGGATCAGGAAGATGGACACCGTCACCAGCACGCCGTTCAGCATGTAGCGCAGGAGGGGCGCGTCCCTGAACGCCGCGGTGTAGTTGTAGACCATGGGCCGCATCGTGCATTCCTCGGGCGGGCGTCCGGCCTTGGTGCATCGTGGATCCGTGATCGGCGCCTGGGCTCCGGCGAACCCCCCGGAGTTGCTTTCGATCTCCGCCGGCGACTTCAACGAATAGGACAGCATGAGGTAGAAGGGCAGCAGCACGACGACGGCGCCGAGCAGCAGGCACACGTGCTTCAGCGCCTCGCCGAGCCAGCTCGCGTTCGTGTTCACGAGTAGTGCACCCGCCGGTTGACGAAGTAGACCTGGGTGATGGTGAGCGCCAGGACGAAGACGAGGAACACGATGGTGATGGCCGAGCCGATCCCCAGGAGGTTCTGCTTCACCCCCTTCTCGAAGATCGCGTACACCATCACGTAGGTGGACTTGCTCGGCCCCCCGCGAGTCAACGCCTCGACCGTATCGAAGACCTGGAACGAGCGGATCGAGGTGATGGTCACGACGAATACGTGCGTCGGGCCGAGCATCGGCCACGTCACGAGCCTGAAGCGCTCCCAGGCGCTGCCTGCTCCGTCCATTTCCGCGGCGCCGTAGAGCTCCCGCGGAACCGCGGTCAGGCCCGCGAGGTAGAGCACCATGTTGAAGCCGAACGCCTGCCAGATCCCGATGAACGCAATCGTCCCCAGGGCGTACCTCTTGTCGCCGAACCAGACGGGAAAATCGTCGGCGCAGCTTCTTCCATACCAGCTCCCGGCCGCGTCGAGGCCGAGCCACGAGCCGGTCAGCAGGCCGTGCACCCAGTCGATGCCGCAGCCATGGCGGAGGATGTCGTTGACGACCCCGATCACCGGATGCAGCGCGAACTCCCAGACGATGGCCATGGCCAGCAGGGTCGCCATCACCGGCAGGAAGAAGACGGTCTTGTACAGCTCGCCGCCGAACCGCAGGGAGGAGATCAGCAATGCCGCCCCGAGTCCGAGGGCGACCGACACGGGCACGACCACCACTACGTAGGTCAGCGAAGCGGCGAACATCTTCTTGTAGCTCGAGAACTTCGTGAGCGATTCGTAGTTCTTCCAGCCCACCCAGTCGAAACCCGGATTGCCGAGGTTGTAGTCGGTGAACGACAGGGTCGCCGCGACGAATACGGGCACGATCAGGATCACCACCATCAGGACGATGGCGGGGGTGATGAACCAGAGGTGCGCTCGGGAGCGGCCCATCAGGCGACCTTCTCCGCCCTCTCGTCGCTCGCCAGCGCAAGACGCCGGCCGTCCGAACCGAAGACCATCGCTGCACCGGGGTCCGCGCCGAGACGCAGCTCGTCGCCGATGGCGGCGTCGTGCGCCTCCGGCGGGGTGACGCGCGCGATGATGCGATGCGCGCCGTCATCGAGCGCAACGTGGAGGTAGACGTCGGCGCCGAGGTTCTCCTTGTAGACGAGCCGGCCCGCGAAACATCCGCTCGCGGTACGGGGGCGCAGTGCGAAGTGCTCGGGGCGCCAGCCGATGGAAAGCGTACCGCCGGCGGGCTGCGCGAGGCGCCGTCCCAGGGCGATGCCCAGGCACGAGAGCCGGCCGGAGCCGTCGCATCCGCCCGCGACGACGTTGATCTTCGGGCTGCCGACGAATTCGGCGACCCGCAGGTCCTGGGGGTTCTGGTACACCTCGTCCGGCACCCCGACCTGGAGGAGGTCCCCGTCGAGCATGACCGCCATCCGATCCGACATCGTCAGCGCCTCGGCTTGATCGTGCGTGACGTAGACGAAGGTGGTGCCCAGGTTCCGGTGAAGCTCCGAGAGCTCCGCGCGCATGTGGACGCGGAGTCCGGCGTCGAGGTTCGACAGCGGCTCGTCCATCAGAAACGCGGCGGGGTTGCGGACCATGGCCCGGCCCAGCGCGACCCGCTGTCGCTGGCCGCCGGAGAGCTGGGCCGGCTTTCGGTCGAGCAGATGCTCGATCTCGAGCGTCCTGGCCGCCTCCCGGACCGTTGCGGCCAGGGCATCGACCTTCTCCCGGCGGCCGGGAACGAGAGCGCCGAGCAAGGGGAGACGCTCCCAGAAACCCAGGTCCCGCAACAGGAGCGGGGTGGCCAGGTTCTGGCGGACGGTCAGATGCGGGTACAGCGCATAGGACTGGAAGACCATGGCCAGGTCGCGGCGGCTGGGCCGAACCGCGTTGACCACGGCGCCATCGATCTCGACGTTGCCGGCGGTCTGTGTCTCGAGGCCCGCGATGATGCGCAAGGTGGTCGATTTTCCGCATCCCGAAGGACCGACCAGGGTGAGGAACTCGCCGTCGGCAATCTCGAGATCGATGCCGTTGAGGACTCGCGTGTCACCGAAGGTCTTGGTGATGCCCCGGAGTCTGATGCTGGCCAAGGATCACCCCTCCGCCACGCCTGGCTCCGAACGGCCATGCGCATGCGAGACGGAAGATCCGGCGATGCACGCCGCGCGGCGACTTGATGTGACCGGTCTCATGGTGCGCTGCCCGATACCTTGCCCGCCCCGGTTCGGAAAATCGTCGCGATACGTCCCGACCGCCCCGGCGCCTCGCCGCCGGGGACGGTCCCGGCTACTTTACAGACGATGGCGAAGCTTTCAAACTCCAAGATGAAGTTCTGAATATCATCAGAAAATTTGATGTAGATTCGATGACGATCGACCTGAAACATCTCGTCTACGTGAATGCGGACACGTTCAACGGGCGCCGGCACGATCGAAATGGCGGAATACGTACTCGAGCTGGCGTCGCAGCTTCCTGTGATGGCGCTTGTCGAGCGGCGAATCCGGGAGGTACGTCCATTCGTCGGTCTCCGCGGCGAGCGCCTCTGCAAACGTCCACCGATAACGAAAATGCGCCCCGGCAAGCTCTTCGAGTGCTTCGATCTGGCCAGGACTCAATCGGCCTTCGTCGATACGGAAAATCTGCCTCTCCTCGATGCGGAAGTCGCCGATCTCGGAGAGCGCAAGCGCGTGCCGCTCCGCGGCGGGCGATGCGTCGGCTCGTTCGCGAAACGCATCGAGGAACGCCGCGGCGCCGACGAATTCGCGATCCTTCAGCGCCGCGAGCTTCTCGGTGACCGTGGTGTGCTCGCCGAGGCGGTCGAGTACTTCCAGCGACATCGAGAAGCGCTTCTCGCGGTGGACCGGCTGGTCGAAGACGTTCTGCACGAAGAACAGCGCGGTGAAGCACACCAGCGCCGCGATGAGCGGTGTGGTGATCCACCCGAGCCCGATGTTGCGCACGAGTCGCCAGTCGATGTCGTGCCCGCCGCGCATCAGGCCGAGTCCGATGACCGCGCCCACCACCGCCTGCGAGCTCGATACCGGCACCAGCGGGATGGTCGGCAGATCATGTGCGGCAAGCAGGCGCTCGAGGTCCTCCGAGGCGAACGCGAACAACACGATGGAGTGTGCGACCACCACCACCCAGGCAGCGACGGCGGACATCGGCACGATGCCGCTGCCCACGGTGAACATCACCCGCTTCGAATAGGTGAATATGCCGGCCGCGATCGCGATTCCACCGAGCAGGAAGAGCTGCTGCGCCGAGGTGAGCATGTAGATCCCGTCCAGCGAGAGGGCCGTGAACGGGGACACCTCGAGGAATACCCCCATCACGTTGGCGATGTTGTTCGCGCCGAGGCTGTAGGCGCCGAACGCACCGGCGAACAGCAGCGCGAACCGGGTCAGCGCGTCGACGCGCAGCAGATGGAGGTTCGCCCAGCGCAGGCCACGGCGCGTCGCGGTGTAGAGAGGGACGGCGATGAGCCCGGCGAGCATCGGGCAGAACACCCACGTGCCCACGATCGTCACGAACGTCGCGGTGTCGGTGGATGAGCCGCTGAAGACGTTCCAGCCGACGATGGCGCCGACGATGGCCTGGCTGGTCGAGACCGGGAGACCCCACTTCGTCATGTAGTACACGGTGAGTCCCGCCGCGAGGGCGCAGGTGAACGCCCCTGCCCGCATGTCGATCGTGCCCAGCCGTCCCAGCGTGTCGGCCGCGCCTGCGCCGCTGATCACCGCGCCGGCGATGACGAACGCGCTGCAGACGAACGCCGCGGTGGTGAAGCGGATCATGCGCGTGCCGACCGCGGTGCCGAACACGTTGGCGGCATCGTTGGCGCCGAGCGACCATCCGAGGAAGAGTCCGCTCGTGAGCAGGAGCAGGGTCGCGAACTCCATCAATCGTGGCGCTTGATGGTGTAGATCAGCAGCGAGTCGACAAGATCCTCCGCTTCGTTGGCGATGTCGTCGATGCGTTCGATGAAGTAGCGGATGTGCATCTTGCGCTCCAGCGGGAGGTCCGAGGAGAACACCGCGCGCTGCAGCCGGGTGCTCAGTTTGTCGGCTTCCGACTCCAGGAAGATCGTGCGTGCCGCGTGGTCGCGTACCGACGTCATGTCGCGGAAGAACGCCCGCGCCGCGAGCACCGTGCTTTCGACGCACTTCACCACCGTCTCCACGAGGGCCCGGAAGCCGGCGTGGAATTCGGCAGGGACCCCGGGCGCCTGGATCGAGATCCGGAACAGGTTGGCCTGGAACATGTTCACGATGTCGTCGGTGTCCTCGATCAGGGCCATCACGTCGGCGCGGAGATCGGGAATCAGCGTGCGGACGAACAGCTCCGACTCGATGGCCCGCCGCAACGAATCCCCCCGGCTCTCGATCTCCTGGACCTGGTTGAGAAGATCCTCATAGGTCTCGTTCGCCCCCCCTTCGAGGTAGCTCGCGACCGCCCTCTCGAAGACGAGTCCTGCCTCGGTGACTTTGTCGAGGAATTCGTCGATCTGGCTCTCCAGCGTACGGGTGCCGCCGAACAGATGAGTGACCTTGCGCAGATACATCGCCTGCTCCGAGATGGTTTCGCGATCGCGCTCGACGCGTCGGCGTCACGGGCAGCACCGGCCCCGGGCCGTATTACCGTATTATTGCAAATATGTGACAGCCCTTCTCCGATCACGCCATCGATGCCCGATGCCGCACCGGAAGGGCTGCTCGACCCGAGAACCATTTCTTCGGGAGATGCCGTATACGGATTCCGGATCCCGCCGCCACCGGAAATGACGAGAAGCGAATATCCGGACCGTGCGCTGGCGGTGCCGACGCTGTACGCGGCGGGCGCCGCGTTCTTCGCCGCTCCCTGAGCCGCATGGCACGAGGCTACGTCCCGGAAACGGCGGGTGCATGACCGTATCCGGGGTGGTGCGGATCTGAAGAGGGCGCCGAGCCCGCGCATGGCGCGGGATGCCGCAAGCAGGCGAGTCGTTGAACCTGGCCGGATCTCGGACCTGTGATCGAGTCGTAATCGGTATCGTCGGCTTCAAGACCCGTCTTTTTTCGCCTCACCCTTCGTGAGAGGGGCGAGCCGAGCGAATACGCGCCTGGATCTCCGGCAACGAGAAGTCAGCCCTCCGCCGCGAGCTTGGCGACCGCCTCCTCCTCGTACAGCACCCCGTCGCCGGTCAGCGCCTCGATCTCCTCGCCGGAGTACCCCAGCGACGCCGCGACGTCCCGGTTGTGCTGCCCGATCAGCGGCGCGACCGGGGGTACGGGCGGCTCGTAGCCGGAGAAACGGAACGGCAGGTTCGGCATCCGGATCCGGCCGAGCGCAGGATGATCTTGCTCGATCACCATCCCCCGGGCCCGGATCTGCGGGTCCGCCAGCACTTCGTCGATCCGCTGCACCTTCGCGCACGGCACCCCCGCCGCGTCGAGTGCATCGAGGCACGCCCGCACCGATTCTTGCGCCATCGTCCACGCCCGGATTTTCGCGAGGATCTCCTCGCGGTGGGCGTTGCGCCCCTCCGGCCCGTGGAAGCGCGCGTCCGCGGCGAGTGCGTCCCCGCCGATCAGGCGCGCGAGCCGGAGCCAGGTCGCGTCCACCTGGGCGGTGATCACCAAGTAGCCGTCACGGCCGGGGAACACCCCGTACACGGTGGATTCGGGCAGGTCGTGGCCGGTCTGCACCGGGATCTCCTCGCCGCCGCTCAGGGTGTAGCACTGCACCGCGTACTCGTGGATGGAGACCATGCAGTCGTAGAGCGCGAGGTCGATATGCTGCCCGCGCCCGCTCGCCGCCCGGCCGAGCAGCGCCGCGTTGACCGAGGCCACCCCGTGGATGCCGGTGTACATGTCCGCGAGCGCGATCCGGAACAGCGGCGGCGCCTCCCCGGGCACGCCGATCATGGCCATCGCCCCGCTCTTGGCCTCCGCGATCAGGCCGAAGCCCGGATTGTCCGCGTCCGGACCGCTGTGGCCGTAGGCCGAGATCGAGCAGTACACGAGCCGCGGATTGCGCTCGGCGAGGCTGGCGTAGCCGAGCCCGAGCCGGTCGAGCGCCCCCGGCCGGTAGTTCTCGACGAAGACGTCCGCGCCGTCCACGAGCCGGTGCATCAGCTCCAGCCCGCGCGGGTCCCGCACGTTCACGCACAGCCCCCGCTTGCCCATGTTCTGCTGCAGGAAGTAGCCGCTGTATCCGCCGATGAAGTACGGATGCGCCCGCCCGGCGTCGCCCCGGGTCGGGCGCTCGATCTTGATCACCTCCGCCCCCATGGCCGCGAGGCAGCGGGAGAGGTAAGGGCCGGCCAGGAAGTGGCTGTAGTCGATGACGCGGATGCCGTGAAGGGGGGGCGGGAGGGCGCTCGCGGGCTCGGTGTCGGTTCGAGTGGACATGGAATCGATTTTCCTCGGATCGCCGAGCTGCATTTTTCCCTGCGATTGGTCAACGTTCGAACGATCGCAGAAAGTCGATACACCTTTCCTTCCGGCGAAAGGCTCCCCGGATCTCGTCGCCGTTGGAGTACCGGGCGCCCGAGCTCATGTGCCGGGGATTCCGCCATTCCCGGCTACCCCTCCACCCACAAGCGTCCCTCGCAAAGGGGAACGCGGTGCTTGCGGTTCTTCCATTTGGTGTTCCGATCCCGGGTCTTTTCAAACGTGAACGACCTGAAACCCGCCGAGGTCGCGAGTTTTCCGAGCCATTCGATCACGGGAACGTACACTCCATAGGGTGCGGAATCGCCGACTACGAAGCATATTCTCGACGGTGAGCGGCACACGCGCCGCAGGGCCAGCCACACCCGCGCGAGATCGAGGAAGTAGCACACGATCATGTTGTGGTAGGTCTTCTTGCCGCCGCGGGTCAGCCGAACCTCGCCCAACTCTTCGCATACGGGCCGCAGCTCGTCCCGGATCGGGTCGAGCTCGGGGTGGGCGAGCACATCTGTGAGATTGACGGCCCGATTGGGAACGTGCTGCGAGCAGGAGCGGAGAAGGTGCCGGCGTACGTTCGTCTGCAAGTCTCCCCAACCCTTGATCTCGCCGAAGAAGGTCAGCTCCAGGCGCGTGGCGTCCGCGTAATCGTAATTGTTCGGGTATGGAGGCGACGTTACGACGAGATTGAAATGGTCGCCAGGGACGGTTTCGCAGGAGCGGGCATCGTCTTGCCCGAACGTCGTTCGCGGACCGGAGAGACCGCAGGCAGAGCGCATGTCCTCGTACATCGTGCGCGCCATCTCCTCGAACGCGGCGAAGGGTTCGCGCACCCGCGCCTTTCGGCGGCCGGGCAGGAGGTACTGGCAGTTGGCCGTGCCCACGTGCGAGGTCGGGCGCAGGATGGAGACGAGGGTCAGCCATGCGAGCCGGGCGGATTCCGAGTCGTCATCGATGTTCCCGACGGCGTGCCGGAGCGCGTCGAGCTGTTCCAGGGCTTCGTCCGTGTAGCACTTCCGGATGAGCGGCACGTAGGATTCCACGGCCGGCGTGAAGCGCCTGGCGCCGGCAAGCACCCTCTTCGCCCGGTCGAGATACTCCTCGGGCGACGAGCGGTAGGCCAGCTTGGCTCTCGCGACCCGCGCGACGAAGGGGTGCGAATCGATCCCCCAGGATTCGACACCGCATTGTTCGGCGGCGATGAGTGTCGTGCCGCTCCCGGCGAACGGGTCGAAGACCCGCACGCCGCCAGCTTCCGCCTCGCGCGAGATCAGGTCTTCGGCCCAGGCGCCGCTGAAGCCGGCGCTGTATCGAAACCATCGATGAACCGGCAGATCCACGTTGTCCGTGAAGCTGCCGGACGTGCTTTCCTTGTACAGGGGCCGTTCGGTTTCCGGGAACAGGGGGAGCGACGTCGGGCGTTGCCTTCTCCGTGTCGGCCGGCCGCGCGTCGTCGCCTGCGTCGTTGGCTCCGAAGTTGCCGGCATGATCCCTTCGCCTCCCTTTTCGTACATCCCGTATGAATTGCGCCCACACCGCCACCGCACCGGAACTGCCATACGACCGCGCCGGCGGTCGCCGCTCGCAGAACAAACCCGTGGCCCGACCGTCTGCGCGTTTACCAGAGGCGCGGCCGCGCCAGCGGTCGCCACTCACAGAACAAACGCGTGCCCCGAATGTCCGCACGTTTGCCAGAGGCGCCCGCGATTCCACGTAGCGGAATCGCCAAGCGACCGCACCAGCGGTCGCCGCTCACTCCGGCAGCACCGCCTCCACCCCCCGCGCCAGGAGGCCGCGGGCGATGATACCCCGGTGGATCTCGGACGTGCCGTCGTAGATCCGGAAGATGCGCGCGTCGCGGTAGATGCGCTCGATGGACTGGTCCTTGCAGTAGCCCGCGCCGCCGAAGACCTGTACCGCCCGATCGGCCACCCGTCCGAGGGTCTCCGACGCCTGCACCTTGACCATCGAGATCCCTTCCCGCGTCGGCTCGCCCCGGTCGATGCGCCACGCGGTGTGCAGCATCAGCAGCCGGGCGGAGGCGATCTCCATCGCGCTGTCGGCGATCATCCGTTGCACGAGCTGGAACTCCCCGATGCGCCGGCCGAACTGGCGGCGCTCGTTCGCGTAGTCCGCCATCGCGTCCAGCAGCCGGCGCGAGAGCCCGAGCGCCCGTGCGCCGATGTGGGCGAGCCGGACGCGGCCGAGGGTGTCGAAGATCAGCGCCAGCCCGCGGCCCGGCTCGCCGAGCAGGCACTCCGGCCCGAGGGCGATGTCGTCGAAGAAGAGCTCCACGTGGCTCGTGCCGGCGAGCCCCATCATCGGCTGGTCGCGGCCGACCCGCACCCCGCCCAACGCCTTGTCGACCAGGAACAGCGAGATCCCGCGCCCTCCGGCGTCCGGGTCGGTCACCGCGGAGACGACGAAGAAATCCGAGAACAGCCCGTCGCTCACGAAGTGCTTCGCGCCGTTCAGCCGCCAGCCTTCGCCGTCCCTGGCCGCGCGGGTGCGGATCCCGGCCGCGTCGGACCCGGCACCCGGCTCGGTGATGGCAATCGAGCACACCCGCTCGCCCCGCACCACCGGCGCCAGCCAGCGTTCGCGCTGTACGCCGCGGCATTCGAGCAGCACCTCGTAGGCGTTGCCGAACGCGCGCCGGATCAGGATGTCCTTGGCATGACCGAACTGCTCCTCGACCAGGCACATCTGCATCGCGTCCAGGCCCCCGCCGCCGAGCTCGGCCGGCATGTTCATCGCGTACAGCCCGAGCGATCGGGCTTTGCGGAAGATCTCCGCCGCACGCTCCGGCGCGAGCGCGCCTGTGCGCTCGACCTCCTCTTCGAGCGGAAGGAGCTCGGCGCGGACGAATCCGCGCACCGTGTCGAGCAGCAGCCGCGTCGTCTCGTCGGGGGAGAAGTCGAACATCAGGCGGCACCTGCCTCATCGATCCGGCCGTGCACCGGCAGCGGCGGCCGACCGGCTCGCGGCCGACCGGCTCCCGTTATCCGTTCCCGACCCATTGCAGCAGGTGGTCCGCCACCGCGACGAGCTCGCCGTCCTGGTTCGTGACCTCGACCTTTGCGAACGTGCGCCGCTTCGTACCGTCGAAACGGTCGATGCGGTACGACACCGTGACCGTGTCACCGATGAAGACCGGCCTCAGGAAGCGTAGCCGATCCATCCCCACCGCCACCGGGGTCTCCTCCGCGCCGTCGCGCGTATCCGCGATCGCCATCGTGGACGCGGTCGAGATGAAGCCGGCGAGGAGCATGCCGTGCGCCATCCGCCGTCCCCACACGGAGCGCTCCATGTAGATCCGATTGACGTGGTTCGGCGAGAAGTCGCCGGTGATGCCGGCGTAGAGGTACACGTCGCTCTCGCTGACGGTCTTCGTGAAGGTCGCCTCGCGACCGATCGGAACGGGGCTTTGGGACATCATGGCTCCTCCGGGAATGCGGTCATTGTGCCAACATCGGGCCAGGAACGAGAACCGGCACATCAATCACACGACCCCCGGCGCAAACGGGGGGCGGCGGAGCGCTCTCCGGTCCTGCCGTTCATGACGTTTCTTCGGCGCCCCGAAGCGGATCGCGGCATCGCCTTGGCATACACTCCCCACCATGAACCCGACGAAGAAACGCCTGTTCACGCCCGGCTCGGGGGCCACCCCGCCGGCGCTCACCGGCCGCGAGCCGGAGCAGGCGGTGTTGGGCCGGTGCCTGGCGGATCTGGCCGGCGGCGCGTCTCCGCCGCACGACGTCGTCCTGACGGGACCGCGCGGCAACGGCAAGACCGTGCTGCTCAACTGGTGCAAGGACGCTTGCGAAGACCGCAAGCTGGACGTGGTGGTCCTGACGCCGGACGAGATCCCCAACCGGGCCGCTCTGGTCGCCGCGCTGTCGCCGCGGACCTGGATGTCGAAGCTGCTGCCCCGAAAGGTGGGCGTCGCGGCCGTGGGCTCGGTGGAATGGGTGGGGTCCGCCGCCGAGGCGTCGGACAACCTGGCGCGGCAGTTGAGCGCACGATGCCGCAAGAAGGCCGTGGCGGTCCTGCTGGACGAGGCGCATACGCTGGCCCCCGAAGTCGGCAGGACACTGCTCAACACCGGCCAGAGGGTGCGCGGCGAAGCGCCCTTCCTGCTGGTGCTGGCCGGCACGCCGGAGCTGCCGGCGCACCTCGGCACGATGAATGCGTCCTTCTGGGATCGCCTGGGGACGGGACTTCTGGGCATCGGCCTCCTGAGCGATGCCGCCGCCCGGGAAGCACTGGTCGAGCCGCTGGCGGCGCACGGGGTGGACGTCGACGCCGGCGTCCTCGACACGGTGGCCGAGGACAGCCAGCGCTACCCGTACTTCATCCAGCTCTGGGGCGATGCGCTGTGGGAACGGCATCTGGCCACCGGCGCCACACGCCTGACCGCCGCGCACGTGGCCGAGGCTCGGCCCGAGGTGGCGGTCCAGGTGGCGAACTACTACCAGCGCCGGTATCGGGAGCTGGAGGCCGGCGGGCTGCTGCCCGCGGCCGTGGCGCTGGCGCCCGTCTTCCAGGCCGGTGCGGACGCCACGGCATCCGACCACGACATCGACGCCGCCCTCGCCGCCACCGGGGCGGATGCCGCCGCCCGGCTGGCCGCCCGCGAGGCGCTGCACCGGCTCGGCTACGTCTGGTGCCCACCGGGCCAGCTCCCCCCCGTCACCTGGAGCGCCGGCATCCCCTCCCTGATGACCCACGTGCTCGACCACGCGAAGCCACCGGCGTCTGGGCAGGTGCATCCCTGATGCGCCGGGGTGGGAGTACCGGCGAGTACCGGCGAGGTTGACCCATGACCACTGATCGCAAACCGGACCTGCGCACATGGTCGGCCCTCGTGGAGAAGGAGACGCGAGGCCGTTCTCCCCACGACCTGACGTGGCGGACCCCGGAGGGCATCAACGTGAAGCCCCTCTACACCGCCGCGGACCTCGAAGGGCTGGAACACCTCGAATCGCTGCCGGGCTTCCCGCCCTTCGTCCGCGGCCCGCGGGCGTCGATGTACGCCGGCCGGCCCTGGACCCTGCGCCAGTACGCGGGCTACTCCACCGCCGAGGAGTCCAACGCCTTCTACCGCAGGAACCTCGCCGCGGGCCAGGCCGGGCTGTCCATCGCCTTCGACCTCGCCACCCATCGCGGCTACGACTCCGACCACCCGAGGGTCGTCGGCGACGTCGGCAAGGCGGGCGTGGCCATCGACTCGGTCGAGGACATGAAGATCCTGTTCGACGGCATCCCGCTGGACCGGATGTCGGTGTCGATGACCATGAACGGGGCGGTGCTGCCGGTGATGGCCATGTACGTCGTCGCGGCCGAGGAGCAGGGGGTGGCACCAAGCGCACTTGCCGGCACCGTGCAGAACGACGTCCTCAAGGAGTTCATGGTCCGCAACACCTACATCTACCCGCCCGAGCCGTCGATGCGCATCGTCGCCGACGTCATCGCGTACACCGCACGGGAGATGCCGCGCTTCAACCCCATCTCGATCTCCGGCTACCACATGCAGGAGGCGGGGGCGACGGCGGTGCAGGAGCTGGCGTTCACGCTGGCCGACGGCATCGAGTACGTGCGGGCGGCGCTTCGGGGCGGGCTGGAGGTGGACGCCTTCGCGCCGCGGCTGTCGTTCTTCTTCGGCATCGGGATGAACTTCTTCATGGAGGTGGCGAAGCTGCGGGCGGCGCGTCTGCTGTGGGCGGAGCGGGTGGGGGCGCTGTTCAAGCCCTCCGACCCCCGCTCGCTGATGCTGCGCACCCATTGCCAGACCTCGGGGGTGAGCCTGACGAGCCAGGACCCGTACAACAACGTGGTGCGGACCGCGGTGGAGGCGCTGGCCGCGACCCTGGGGGGGACGCAGTCACTGCACACCAATGCGTTCGACGAGGCGCTGGCGCTGCCCACCGAGGCGTCGGCGCGGATTGCGCGCAACACCCAGCACATCCTGCGCGAGGAGACGGGGATAGCGCGGGTGGTGGACCCGCTGGCGGGCTCGTACTACGTGGAGTTCCTGACCGCGCGCCTGGCCGCGGCGGCGCGCGCCCTCATCGAGGAGGTCGAGGCGCTCGGGGGGATGACGAAGGCGGTGGCGGCGGGGATGCCGAAGCTGCGCATCGAGGAGGCGGCGGCGCGGCGCCAGGCGCGGGTGGACCGGGGCGAGGAGGTCATCGTCGGGGTGAACCGCTATGCGCCGGAGAGCGATGGCGCGTCCGAGGTGGAGATCCTCGACATCGACAACACTGCGGTGCGCGAGGCGCAGATGGCGCGGCTTGCGCGGGTACGGGCGCAACGTGCGCCGGCGCGGTGGCGGAGCGCGCTGGCCGCGCTCGAAGCGTGCGCCGGAAGCGTCGGCGCTGGAAGCGTCGGTGCCGCTCCGGGCGAGGGCAATTTGCTCGAACATGCAGTGGAGGCCGCGCGTGCGCGGGCGACGGTGGGGGAGATCTCCGACGCGCTGGAGCGGGTGTGGAGCCGCCACCGGGCGGTGACCCCGTCGATCACCGGGGTCTACGGCGCGGCGTACGAGGGCGATGAGGGGTTCGCGCGCATCCGCGCCGACGTGGAGGCGTTCGCGCGCGAGGAAGGGCGCCGCCCGCGGATGCTGGTGGTCAAGCTCGGGCAGGACGGGCACGACCGGGGGGCGCGGATCATCGCCACCGCGTTCGCGGACCTGGGCTTCGACGTGGACGTGGGACCGCTGTTCCAGACCCCGGAGGAGGCGGCCCGCCAAGCGGTCGAGAACGACGTGCACGTGGTGGGGGTGTCGTCGCAGGCGGCGGGACACAGGATCCTGGTTCCCGCCCTGGTCGAGGCGTTGCGTGCGCAGGATGCGGCGGACATCGCGGTAGTCTGCGGTGGGGTCATCCCGTCGCAGGACCACGCGATGCTGCGCCGCGCGGGGGTGGCGGCCATCTACGGCCCGGGCGCGCACATCCCGGCCGCGGCGGCGGAGGTGCTGGAGGTGGTGCGGCGGGGGCGGGTTGTTGGCTGAGCGGTTGCGGGTAGAGGATTCTTCCGTGCAGGAAGAGGGCCGCATGGAGAAGGGAACGCATGGCGGGATGGGCGACGATCTTCGTCCGGAGTATGATCTGTCCCGATTACTGCGTGGCAGTGTGCGGGGCAAATACGCGGAGCGGTTCCGCGCTTCGGCCACCAGCCAGCTACGCAGCAACATCGATCCTATCGATCCTGATGATATGGTGCGGTCCCGTTGCCTGTTTCATGTTGTAGAGGACGATCATGGATAAATCGAACGTCGCGATACTCCTGGACTATGAGAACGTCGGAGGAAGATCGGAAATACGGTTCCTGCTGGATCTGATATCCGGGATCGGAGCCATCGTCGAAAAACGGGCCTATGGTGACTGGTCGGTGCAGAAGCGCAAGGAACAGGATCAATTGCTCCAGCTCGGATTCTCCCTGATCCATCAAAGACACTCCACGTCCGGCAAGAATTCCAGTGACATAAAGCTGTCGATCGATGCCATGGATCTGCTGCACCAGTCTCCCGCTACCATCGACACGTTCGTGATCGTGTCATCGGACAGTGATTTCTTTCCATTGGTGAACAGGTTGAGGTCTTCCGGCAAGATGGTCGTCGTATCGGGCAGGAAGGCGAGCACGTCTGACGTCCTGATAAACAGTTGCGATCGGTTCATCGCACTGGACGCGAACACGCCGAGTTCTTCGAAAACCGATGAGGTTGCCGTTCAGAAACCAACCGATACGTCTGCATCCACTGCGATCAACGACGAATCATCAATAGAGAACGGCGACGGACTTTCCCCCACCGATCTGCTTTTGCGTGCGATGGAAGCCTCGATGGATGAACAGGGAAACGTCAAAGGCTCCATGCTTCACGATACCATGCGCCGTATAGATCCGGGTTTTGATTTCAAGAAATTGGGTCATCGCACATTCACGCGATTTCTGGAATCTTCCAGCGATGTGAAAGTAATGCGGTCCGATGGACCCGGGGATATGATCATTCAGCTACTCCATCCGCAGACCGAATAATATATCGAAAAATGAAATCCTGAAGCGGAGGAGGCGTACTTACTTGTTCTTCCACGATTTTTCCGCGTGATACACGGGCGCATCGGCGAATACGGCTGAAAGAGCAAACGGATTTCCCGCCCGGAGCGATCGTCGAAGGAGGAACCAGCTCGGCTACAGCAGCTTCACCAACACGGCGACTACTCCAATTGCCACCACCATCATCGAGCCGAGGCGTAGCGTCAGGTCGTGCTTCAACCGCAACTCCAGCTCTTTCAGGTCCCGCTTCGTCGCCAGCTTCTCGTCGATCAACGTCGCCTGTGAGCGTGCCAGCACCTCGGCCTGTGCCTCCGGCATGCCGGCTTCGGTCAACTCCTTCACGAAGGCGTGGGTATCGAACAAGAGCGTCCTCATGCGTGTTCCCCGTTGCTCCCGATTCACGGCAGGCTCACCAGCGCGGCGACCACCTCGATCTTCGATACCATCATCGAATCGATGCGTAGCGTCAAGTCGTCTCCGGCGCCACGCTCACGACGGCAAACACCCAACATTACAAGGGTATTCCGGATATCCTGCCAGCCGGACCCATCCGGGCATCGAACAACAACAGCGCTCAATCCAGCGAGTCGCGCGTAGAATCGTCAGGCAGCCCCGCCAGACGGTCATGTCGGCAGAGCGGCCCGGAGTCGGGTCCGCCGGAGCCGTCAGCCAGAGGATCATGGACCGGATGACGAACCGCCGACTGCTGACCCGCGTCACGCTACGCAATTACAAGAGCATCGCCGCGTGCGACGTCTCGCCGGCGCCGCTCTCGTTCCTCGTCGGTCCGAACGGCTCGGGCAAGAGCAATTTCCTCGACGCGCTCCGCTTCGTCGCCGATGCGCTACGGTCGTCGCTCGGCGATGCCTTGAACGAGCGCGGCGGGATCGGGGAAGTGGTTCATCGCTCGGAAGCGGGCGTCGCGCACGACTTCGGCATCCGCTTCGACTTCCGGAGTTCGGGCGTCAAGGGTCGTTTTGCCTTGGACATCGGGGCGCAGCCGGGGGGCGGCTACGTGGTTCTCGGAGAAGAGTGCTCCCTCGCGAGGCCGGATGGCGGTTCGATCGATTCCTACCGGGTCGAGACGGGGCGCGTAGTCGAGAGCACGATCCGGCACCCTCCAGCCTGCACCCGGGACTGCCTTTACCTCCGCAACGTGTCGGGTCTCCCGGAGTTCAGAACGGCCTGTGACGCGCTGAGCGGAATGGCGATTTACAACCTGGACGTAGGGTCGCTCCGCGTGTTGCAGCCCCCCGAACCGGCGGCGCTCCTGAAGCGGAGCGGGAGCAACCTCGCAAGCGTCCTGCGGGATCTCGGAAGCCGCTCTCCCGACCGCAAGGAGGCTGTCGAGGAATACATGGCCGTCGTCGTTCCCGGACTTGCCGGCGTGGACGTCTGCACGGTCGGCCCCAGCCTGGCGCTCCAATTCCGCTACGCTGCGTCAGGAGGCGAAGGGGCTCCCCGGCGTTTCTTTGCGAACGGGATGTCCGATGGGACCTTGCGGGCGCTGGGAGCGCTCGTTGCGCTGTTCCAGGGCGATGACGATGGGCGAAGCGCGGGGAATCCGAGCTTGGTAGGCATCGAGGAACCGGAAGGCGCCCTGCATCCCGGGGCCATGGGTGCGCTCGGGGAAGCTCTGTCCGACGCCAGTGAGCTCGTTCAGGTACTCGTGACGAGCCATAGCGCCGATCTGCTCGACAACGACGCCATCCGGGAGAGCGCGATCCTCGCCGCCGCCTCCCGGCACGGCAGGACGATGATCGGTTCTCTGGATCAGGCTGGCTGCTCGGCTCTGCACAAACGGTTGTTCACTGCCGGTGAGCTCCTCCGGATGGATCAGCTCCGGCCGGAGTCGGATTCGGGCTCCATGTCGCCCGGCCAAGCCGGTCCGTGCGGTGGCGACCACTGAATCCATGCCGACGATCATCACGATCGTCGAGGGAGACGGGGAGGTACAGGCCGTCCCGATCCTGATCCGGAGGATCGCCGAGGTGGTGACCCCCGGATCCTTTCCCGATGTGCCCAAGCCGATCCGGGTGCGACGCGACGGCATTCTCAAACCGGGCGAGATCGAACGCTATGTCGAGCTCGCGGCAGACCAGGCCGGTCCGGACGGACGCATCCTGATCCTGCTCGACGCCGATGACGATTGTCCTCGCGATCTGGCGCCGGAACTACTCCGGCGTGCGGCGGCGGTCCGAAGCGATCGGCAGATTCGTGTGGTGATGGCCAAGATGGAGTACGAGGCGTGGTTTCTTGCCGCTGCCGACTCCCTTGCCGGATGCCGGGGATTCGGCGACGAGGTCACGGCGCCCGGAGATCCCGAATCGATCAGAAACGCCAAGGGGTGGCTCACCGAACGCCTGCCCCCGGGCCGGGCATACAAGGAGTTGCGAGATCAGCCCGCGTTGACCGCCCGGTTCGATCCGGAGCAGGCACGCCGGTCGGCGCCCTCGTTCGACAAGCTGTGGCGGAACGTGAACTCGTTGCTGGCCCCCACACGAGGGTAATCGCACTGTCCAATTATCGGGGTCCACTTCTCCCGGCGACGGGGACGATCCGGCGCCGGATTCATCAAGGTTTGTGGTGCGCGTGCCAGTGGCGGGCGACGTCGATCCGTCGGGCCACCCACACCCGGTCGTGCCCGGAGACGTAATCGAGGAAGCGGTCGAGCGCCGCCGCGCGGCCCGGCCTGCCGGCGAGCCGGCAATGGAGTCCCACCGACATCATCTTCGGGCGGTCCGCCCCTTCGGCGTACAGCACGTCGAAGCTGTCGCGCAGATAGGCGTAGAACTGGTCTCCGGAGTTGAACCCCTGCGCGGTGGCGAAGCGCATGTCGTTCGCGTCCAGGGTGTACGGGACGACGAGATGCGGTCCGTGCGGGCCGGGCTCCCAGTACGGCAGATCGTCCGCGTACGAATCGGCGTCGTAGAGGAAGCCGCCCTCGGCCTTGACCAGATCCCGCGTGTTCGGGCTGGTCCGGCCCGTATACCATCCGAGGGGCCGCGCGCCCGTAACCCGCGTGTGGATCTCGATGGCCTGCCCGATGTGCGCGCGCTCGACCTCCACCGGTACGTACTGGTAGTCGATCCAGCGCAGGCCGTGGCTCGCGATCTCCCAGTCCGCCTCCAGCATCGCCGCCACCGCCTCGGAGTTGCGTTCGAGCGCCATCGCCACCCCGTAGACGGTGACCGGCATCGCGCGGCGCGTGAACGTCCGCCACAGCCGCCAGAACCCGGCCCGGGAGCCGTACTCGTAGATCGACTCCATGTTCATGTGGCGCACGCCGGGCAGGGGCTGCGCCCCGACGATCTCGGAGAGGAACGCCTCCGACGCCGCGTCGCCGTGCAGCACGCAGTTTTCCCCGCCCTCCTCGTAGTTGACGACGAACTGGAGCGCGATGCGCGCGCCGCCGGGCCACTTCGGATCGGGCGGGGTGCGGCCGTAGCCGCGCATGTCTCTCGGATAGGGGGTCATGGCAGGGGAACCGATCATCGTATATGGATCAAGTCGGCGGATTGTCCCGCCTGTCCTGCGCGGGTCACGCGGCGCCTTCCCGTACGGCGCCCGCGCCGCTCCTCCTCATAGCCGGCGGCGCCGGCCGGGCGGCCCGCTCGACGGCTTGCCCGGTGGCATCTCCGGGTAGCGGCGCACGATCGCGAGGACCCGGAACGAATAGCGCAGCAGGAGCAGGAGCACGACGAGGATCACGACGTGGTCGAGGGGCGTGAGCTTCGGGCTGAAGCCCTTGGCGAAGAGGAAGACGAACGCCGCCACCGGGGTCGCGGCGCAGTAGAGCGCGGCCGGGTAGTACTTGGCGAACGCGAGGATCACCGCCGCGCAGACGACGGTGAATCCATAGAACGCGATGTCGATCGAGCGCCCGTACGGCGATGCCTCGGTGGTCGAGGCGAGGGTGACGACCGCGAAGAGGATGCCGAGGAAGACGCTGTAGACGTGGATCTCGCTGTCCGCCTGCGGGCGCGTCAGATCGCCGACGGCGGTGAAGTAGGGCGTCTTCTCCTCGTCCCAGACGTAGCGCTTGAAGAGTTTTTCCCAGTCCAGCATCGGACCCGGCGCCGCGGGATGCGATTGGGTGCGGCTTCGCCCGGCCGGCGCACCGGCCGCGGCCGGCGGCTCAGCCCGCCTCCTTGAGGTGGCCGGACTCCGCGGCCCGGGTCCTGAGCGTATCGTCCGCTTTCGAGAGGTCGAGCCGTTCCTTGCCCTCGATCTTGCTGCCCGCTTCTTCCGGCCATTCGAGGGTCATGAGTGGAAAGCGCCGATCCTGCGGCCCCCACAGCACGACGACCACCTGGAGCAGCACGGAAATCCCCGAGACGAGGACGAAGCACAGCCCCACCACGAGGACCGACTTGATGATCCACCGGTGGGTCAGGCCCACGGTGGACGCCGAGATCTCGTTCATGGCGAACGAGTCGTAGGCGTATATGGCCGCGAAGTAGATGACGATGCACGTATAGGGGATCAGGAAGAGCGTCAGGCCCAGGAACTCCAGCCATGCCTTCCTGCGGAAATGCAGGTGTTCGCGGATGAGATCGACGCGCACATGGGTGTTCCAGATGTAGCCGTAGCCGAGCACCAGCGTGAACAGCCCGGTATGGAAGTGCCACTCCAGCTCCTGGAGCACGGTGGAGTTGAAGAACCGGCCGAAGGTCTCGACCATCATGATCTGGAACGTCCCCACCTTGCGGATGCTGACGTCCATCACCGTGATGAGCACGAGCGGGATGATCATCCACGATCCGAAGCGGCCGACGCGATCGACGGCCCTGCGCAGGCCCTCGCTCACCCGAACGAGTCTCGGCCATTCATGCTCCGGCGCGTACTCGAGGGCGGGCGCGGCGGCAGCCCCGGCCGCCGCCGCGGCGTCGTCCGGCTGAGGATCCGGCTGGACAGCTTGGAGTGCGGTATCGGCCATGATTCCAATCCGTCAGTCGTCGTATACGGAGCTCATCAGCCACAGGGCGACGCCCGGCTTCCAGATGACCAGGCAGAGCCCCACGAGCTGGAGAAACACGAAGGGGATGATGCCCTTGTAGATGCTCTGGATCTTGATCTCCTTCGGGGCGATGCCCTTCAGGTAGAACAGCGCGAATCCGAAAGGCGGGGTCAGGAACGAGGTCTGCAGGTTCACCGACATCAGGATGATGAACCAGAACACGATGTCGGCCTTCGCGATGTGATCGCCGAAGTCGAGCCCGACCACCAGCGGCGCGAACACCGGCAGCACGATCAGGGTGATCTCGATCCAGTCCAGGAAGAAGCCGAGCAGGAAGGTGATGCCCATCAGCAGGAACAGCAGCTCCCAGGAGTTCAGGCCGGCTTCCCGGATGAGGTGCTCGACGATGTCGTCGCCGCCGAGCGAGCGGTAGACGTAGGCGAAGCAGGTCGCGCTGATGATGATGAAGAAGATCATCGCGACGGTGCGCGCCGAGGCGTGGCAGACCGATCGGAGCGTGTGCAGGCTCAGCCGCCGGTTGAACCACGCGAGCAGGAGCGCGCCGAACGCGCCGACCGCCCCGGCCTCGCTCGGGGTCGAGAACCCGAAGAGGATGGCGCCCTTGATCATGGTGATCAGGAGCACCGGCGGAACGAACGCCTTCAGGATCAGCGGCAGCATCTCGCCCTTCGGGACATGGAGCAGATCCGCGGGCAGGGGCGGCGCCAGCTTCGGGCGAACGAACGCGATGGCCCAGACGAAGAACAGGTACAGGGCCGCGAGGGTGAGCCCCGGGATGATCGCGGCCATGAAGACGTTGCCGACCGAAACCGCCAGAAGGTCGGCCATGATGATCAGCATGATGCTGGGGGGGATGAGGATCCCGAGGGTCCCCGAGGCGGCGATGGTTCCGCACGCGAGGCCGTGGTTGTAGCCCTGGCGCATCATCGTCGGAAGGGCCAGCGCGGTCATCATCGTCACCGAGGCGCCGATGATGCCGGTCATCGCGGCCAGGATCGTGCCCATGATGCACACCGCCAGCGCCAGGGCGCCGGGGACCCGCTTGAGCAGGACCTGCACGCAGTAGAGCAGGTCGTTGGCGATGCCGCTGCGCTCCATCATCACCCCCATGAAGACGAAGGCGGGCACCGCGACGAGTACCAGGTTCTCCGCCGCCTGGCCCCAGATGCGCGGCAGGAAGTTGAAGAACTCGATGAGGGAGAAGACTTCCAGGAAGTAGCCGATGAGCCCGTAGAGCAGCGCGAGTCCACCGAGGATGAACGCGACCGGGAACCCCGAGAACAGCAGGCACGCCAAGGTCAGGAACATGAGGATCGGCAGGTAGTCCTGCGCGAAGTAGAGCAGCTCCTCCTTGCCCTCCTCGTCGAGCCCGA
The DNA here is from genome assembly GCA_965204915.1 of Gammaproteobacteria bacterium. Taxonomy (GTDB): domain Bacteria; phylum Pseudomonadota; class Gammaproteobacteria; order HK1; family HK1; genus HK1. Next base: position 5,300,250 of record OZ242023.1, read on the forward strand.
GCACGTAGGCGAAGGCGACGCCGATGACGGCGATGATCGCCACCGGCACGATGACCTTGCCGTGGCGCGCGGCCTTGAGTATCAGCTCCATGAACGGCAATCCCCGGAACGGGAAGGCGGATGGCCGGCCGGGGTACGGCCGGAGCCCGCGGACGCGGGCTCCGGAATCCATACGTCATGCCGTCGTCGAGTCATCGGGAAAGGGATTGCCCTGGCCGAAGACCCGCACCCCCTCACACACTCACTGGAGGTAGGTGCTGCCCAGCGCCTGCGCGTCGCCCCAGGTCCTGTAGAGCGCGCGGAACTCCCTGTAGCTGGCGGCGGCCTTGGCGAAGAGCTCGTCCTCCTGGGCCACCTCGTCCAGCACCTCGTTCCATGCCTTCTCGAGAACCGCGAGGTCGGCGTCCGACCAGCGCTTGTTGGTCACGCCGTGCTCGCTCAGCATCTCGTTCATCGACTTCGGGTTCGAGAACTCGGTCCGCGCGTAGGTCTCGATGACCTGCTTGCCGGCCGCGACCTCGATCATCGCCTGGAACTCGTCGGGCAGCGCATCGAACTTCTCCTTGTTCATCAGGAACTCGGAGCATGAGATCTGCTGGTGCCAGCCCGGGTAGTAGTTGAACTTGGCGATCTGGTGGAAGCCCAGCCTGATGTCCATGTCCGGCATCGAGAACTCGGTGGCGTCGATGACGCCCTTCTCCAGTGCGGGGTAGATGTCCGCGGCGGCGAGGAGCTGGGTGGACACGCCGAGCTTCTCCATCACCCGCGCGCCGAGGCCGAAGAAGCGCATCTTGATGCCCCTGAGATCTTCGACCGAGGCGTACTCCTTGCGAAACCAGCCCGAGGTCTCGGGGCCGGTGCAGAGTATGTCGACGGCGGTCAACCCGTGCGCGTTGTATGCCTCTTCACGGATTGCGTTCCCTCCCCCGTACCACTTCCATGCGAGGTACTCGCCGATCTGGGGCCCGAACGGCACCGCGGTGAAGAACGCCACGCCGAGGCCCAGCTTGCCGGTGTGGTATCCGGGGGTGGTCCAGCACGATTCCACCGAGCCCTTGGACGCGGCGTCGAAGCACTCCAGCGCCGGCACCAGCGCCCCCGGCTCGAAGAACTTGATCTGGAACTTGCCGCCGGACATGCGCTCGATGTCGTTGACGAAGCGGACCCCCGACTCGCCGAGGTGCGGAAGCGCGGCACCCCACGTGCTCTGCATCTTCCACTTCACGCGCTTCTGCGCGTGGGCGCCGGTGGATGCGGCCAGCGCCACGGTGACGGCGACGCCGGTGACGGCGGCCGCCCGGGTGAGTTTGCGAAGATTCATTCTCCTTCCTCCTGCTGGTTGTGGAGAGATTCGTACACGGCATCGAACTCTCTTCTCGGTGGGCTCGAATTCCAGTGGAACGGGGTACCTGCTTCACGAAGGACACGCGGACGGGCCGCGCGAGTCCCCGGAACGGCCACCGCCGTACCCCGTGGAGTGGAGCTGCCGACATACACCCTTCCATCCAGGACTGGCGTCCGACGGCGCATGCGTCGAGGAAACGGGTACCTCGGGCGGCGCGCATCATAAGCGATGCCTCCGCTACGTCGCAATACGAGGCCACGGCGGGCGGGGAGGGCAAGCCCTCGCGCGATTGGTCAAGCAGGTCAATGCGTTACGAGCGCGCCCGGCGACGGGGGAGGACTTCGCGGGAGGGGAACGGGAGCTTCGTGCGCCGTTTGCCGAAGCCGAACGCGAGGTGGGGGGAGACGCCGGGGGCTCGATGTGGACCTGCCGTTCGTCGAGATGGAGGAGCGCCGGTGAAGCCGTCCCGTTTCCGTGGACGGTTCGGGCTCACCCCGCCCCGGTGGACAGGCGACGGCCTTTGCCAGCGTCGAGGCGATGGGCGGGTTGACGGCCCTCCGGCGAATCCCGATAGTGCGCCGCCTTCTCCCGGACAGGCAGGGCCGGCGATGTTCTTCGACGACCACCGCAAGCACGGACTCCGGCACAACCCGTTCAAGGCACTCGTCGCGCCCCGCCCGATCGCCTGGGTGAGCAGCTTGAGCGCCGAGGGCGTCGCGAACCTCGCCCCCTTCAGCTATTTCAACGCCTGCGCGGACCGGCCGCCCACCGTCATGTTCGCGCCCAACAATCCCCGTCCGAACGGCGGTGGCAAGGACACCCTGCGCAACATCGAGCAGACCAACGAGTTCGTGGTCAACCTGGTCGGATACGATCTTCGCGAGCCGATGAACCTGACCTCCGCCCACGTCGATTCCTCGGTCGACGAGTTCGAGCTCGCGGGATTGACCCCGGCGCCCTCGGTGCACGTGAAGGCGCCGCGCCTCGAGGAGGCCCCGGTGAGCCTGGAATGCCGCTTCCTCACCCGGCTGAGGCTCCCGAGCGACCATCCCGCGATCGAGAACAACGTGGTGATCGGCCAGGTCGTCGGCACCCACGTCGCCGACCGCATCATCCGCGACGGCATGATCGACATGGCCGCCTACCGCCCGGTCGCGCGGCTCGGCTACATGGACTACACCTCGGTCGAGACCGTGTTCGAGATGCTGCGGCCCGACTGAGACTCCCTGCCGACGCGGCATCGAGGCGAGGCGCGCGGTCCCCATGCAGTCCGGGCCGCATCGTGGCAACATGGCCGGCGATGGCGCGCGCAACCGACAACGGCGATCCCCGGGTCCCGGACCGCTCCGCGGGGCACCGACCTCGGCCACACCCCCATTCCCGGCGTCCGCGATGAAAGGCCGCATCGAGCTGGCCGGGGTCGTGAAGTCCTACGGCGCGGTGACCGCGGTCGACCGCGTCGATCTCGAGATCCCCGCCGGCAGCTACTGCTGCCTGCTCGGCCCGTCCGGATGCGGCAAGACGTCGACCCTGCGGATGATCGCCGGCCACGAGGAGATCAGCGCCGGACGGATCTCCATCGACGGGCGCGACGTCGGCGGACTGGCCCCGGCCGAACGCCCGACCGCCATGATGTTCCAGAACTACGCGCTGTTCCCGCACCTGAACTGCCGGGACAACGTGGCGTTCAGCCTGCGGATGCGGGGCGTGCCGAAGGCCGAGCGCCACGAGGTCGCGTTCGGGAAGCTCGATCTGGTCCACATGGGCGGCTACGTGGAGCGCATGCCCTCGCAGCTCTCGGGCGGACAGCAGCAGCGGGTCGCGCTCGCCCGCGCGCTCGTCACCAATCCGTCGGTGCTCCTGCTCGACGAGCCGCTCTCCGCCCTCGACCCCTTCCTGCGGGTGCGAATGCGCGGGGAGCTCCGGCGGTTGCAGCGCGATCTCGGCATCACCTTCGTCCACGTGACCCATTCGCAGCAGGAGGCGATGTCCGTGGCGGACTCGGTGGTGGTGATGGACCACGGGCGGATCGAGCAGGCCGGCCCCCCGCGCACCATCTACAACGCCCCGGCCACGAGCTTCGTGGCCCGGTTCATCGGCGGCCACAACGTGCTCGAAGGCAACCTGGCCCCGGCGGCGGGCGGATTCCGGCTGGACGTGGCCGGCGGCGTGGTGGCCGGCGCGGGCGATGCGGCGGCGCCGGGCCGGGAGACCGCGAGCGTCGCGATACGCTCCGACCTCGTCCGGCTCCGGGAAGGCCGCACGGAATCCCTGCCGGACAACGCGATCCCCGGCCTGGTGCGGGGGATCGAGTACCACGGCTCGATCGTGCGGATCGATCTGGAAGTCGGCGGCGCGCGGGAGTTTTCGGTGACCGTCGGGGAGAAGGAGTTCTACGCCGCACCGGTCGAGGTCGGAGCCGACGTCGTCGCGTCGTGGCGCACCGATGCGGTGCATCTGCTCGGGGATTGAACAGGCTCGGGACCGAGCCGAAACCCACAGCCCCCGCGGGGGCGCAACAAGAGAGGGAGAAACCATGCCGAAGCGAAGAAAGACCGATCGAACCCTCACCCGCCGCACCATGCTCAAGCGCGGCGCGGCCCTGTCCGGCGCGGCCGTCGCGAGCGGCGCGATCACCGGCTTCCCGATGGTGTGGGCGCAGAACGTCAAGAACGTCACCCTGCGCCAGTTCGGGACCGGGGTGTCCAACATCAACGTCATCGCCGAGAAGGCGAAGGAAGATCTCGGCATCACCTTGCAGATGACCGCGCTCGACACCGACTCCACCGCGCAGCGCGTCGTCACCCAGCCGAAGGGCTTCGACGTCGCCGACATCGAGTACTTCACCCTCAAGAAGGTCTGGGGCGCGGGCAACCTCCAGCCGATGGACATCTCGCGGCTGAAGTACTTCGACAAGATCGTGGGGATCTTCAAGGACGGCAAGCTGACCCCGACCTCGAAGATCGCGCAGGGCACCGCGCCGCATACCGTGAGCTTCGTGGAGAAGCCGGGCGACAAGCGGTTCGCGTCCGGGATGACCAACTGGTACACGATGGTGCCGACCATCTACAACGCCGACACCCTGGGGATCCGGCCCGACCTCATCGGCCGCCCCATCGAGAGCTGGACGGAGCTGCTCAACCCCGAGTTCAGGGGCAAGGCGTCGATCCTGAACATCGCGTCCATCGGCATCATGGATGCGGCCATGGTCTGCGAGGCGATGGGCGAAGTGCGCTACGGCGACAAGGGCAACATGACGAAGGACGAGATCGACCGGACCATGGCCATCTTCACCGAGGCGAAGAAGGCGGGGCAGTTCCGGGCCTTCTGGAAGACCTTCGACGAATCGGTGAACCTGATGGCCTCCGGGGAGGTGGTGATCCAGTCGATGTGGTCGCCGGCGATCACCAAGGTCCGCTCGATGGGGATCCCGTGCATCTACCAGCCGCTGAAGGAGGGATACCGCTCCTGGGGCGGCGGGCTCGGCCTGTCCGCGAACCTCTCGGGGCTGGAGCTCGACGCGGCCTACGAGTACGTCAACTGGTACCTCTCGGGATGGGTCGGCGGCCTGCTCATGCGCCAGGGCTACTACTCCGCCGCCCCCGAGACCTCCAAGGCCCACATGAGCGACGACGAGTGGGGCTACTGGTTCGAGGGCAAGCCCGCGCAGGGCGACGTCATCAACCCCTTCGGGCAGAAGATGGAGTCCGCCGGCGCGGTGCGCGACGGCGGCTCGTTCCACGAGCGCATGGGCGCGGTGGAGTGCTGGAACTCGGTGATGGACGAGAACCGGTACATGGTGCGGAAGTGGAACGAGTTCATCGCGGCGTAGCCCGGCGCGCGGTCCGGCGCCGGGCATCGCTTTCGATGCCGAGGGCCGGCGGCGTCCGCCGCCGGCCTTTCTTCGAGCGCTCCGGCTCGCGCCGCTGAGCGGTCCGGCTCTGCCCATGCGATACCTTCAGGTCCTGCCCCTCACCCTTACCCTGGTGCTGTTCCTGGTCGTCCCGATCCTGCTCATCGGGGTGGTGAGCTTCTGGGACTACAACGAGTTCGAGCTGCTTCCGGACTTCGTGTGGACCAACTACGCAGAGCTCTTCACCTCGTCCGTCACGTACACGATCTACCTCGCGACCCTCAAGTTCGCCCTGCTGACGTGGATCTTCACCTTGCTCGTCGGCTTCACCGTCGCCTACTTCCTCGCCTTCCACGTCCCCGACCTCAAGTGGCAGATCGTCCTGTTCCTGCTCTGCACCATCCCCTTCTGGACCTCGAACGTCATCCGGATGATCGCCTGGATCCCGGTGCTCGGCCGCCACGGCCTGGTCAACGAGGGGCTGCTCGCCCTGGGCGTGATCGACGAGCCGCTGGAGTGGCTGCTGTTCTCGGACTTCTCCGTGGTGCTCGCCTTCGTGCACCTCTACACGCTGTTCATGGTGGTGCCCATCTTCAACTCCATGATGCGCATCGACCCCTCGGTGATCGAGGCCGCCTACGACGCGGGGGCGGGGACCTGGCGCACCGTGTGGCACGTGATCCTGCCCCTGTGCAAGCCCGGCATCGCCATCGGGACGATCTTCGTGGTCACCCTGGTGATGGGGGATTTCGTCACCGTGCAGATGATGTCGGGCGGCCAGAGCGCGTCGGTGGGGGTGGCCATGAACAACAAGCGGGCGCTGCTCCAGTACCCGGCCGCGGCGGCCGATGCGGTCGTCCTGCTCCTCGTGGTGCTGATGATGGTGGCGGCGCTGATGCGGATCGTCGACGTGCGCAAGGAGCTGTAGCGATGCGCCGCGGCACCGGAAGGAGGATCGAATCCCGCGTGCTCACGCTCGTCTTCGCGCTGTTCGTGGTGTTCCTGTACGGACCCATCGTCGCGATCGTCGTCCTGTCCTTCCAGGGCATCGACGGCGGCCTCACCTTCCCGATGAACGGGGTGTCGCTGCACTGGTTCGGCAAGCTCTTCGAGCCGCAGATGGTCGGGGACTTCGAGGGGTCGTTCGCACGCTCCTTCACCCTGGCCTGCGTGGTCATGGCGCTGACGGTGGTGTTCTCGCTCGCGGCCGGCCTCGCGTTCCGAAAGCCGTTCCGCGGCGCGACGGTGGTGTTCTACCTCACCGTGGCCAGCCTGATCGTGCCCTCGATCCTGATCACCCTGGGGATCGGCCTGACGTTCGACCGGGCCGGGTTCGAGCCGCACTGGTACAGCTCGGGGCTCGGCGCCCATCTCACGTGGACCCTGCCCTTCGGGCTGCTCATCATGTTCGCGGTGTTCAACCGCTTCGACCCCTCCTACGAGGAAGCGGCGCGGGATCTGGGCGCGCGTCCCTGGCAGGTGTTCCGCTACGTGGTGCTGCCGATCATCGGCCCGAGCCTGGTCGGGGTCGGCCTGTTCGGGTTCACCCTGTCGTTCGACGAGTTCGCGCGCACCCTGCTCGCGGCCGGCGTGCACAACACCCTGCCGCTGGAGATCTTCGGCATGACCACCACCGCGACCACCCCGGTGCTCTACGCGCTGGGCACGGTGACCACGGGGGTATCCTTTCTCGTCATCATGCTCAGCCTCTTCTTCATCTCCCTGCTGCGGCGGCGCCGGTCGAGGCACGGCACCGACGCCGGCGAGGGGATGGTGTAGGCGGGAACACGCCGTCCGGGGAGATCGGGGATCCCGAGGATCCAGGGAGCGACAGGACATGCCCGCGATCAGGATATTGCTCGTCAACCCCAACACCACGGCCTCGATGACCGCGAGGATGCGCGACGCCGCCTGCGCCGTCGCCGCGCGGGGCACCGAGGTCGTGGCGGCCACCGCCGGGTACGGACCGGAGAGCATCGAGGGCTACTACGACGAGGTGTTCTCGGTCCCTGCCATGCTCGACGCGGTGAAGGCGCATCCGGACGCGGCCGGGGTCGTCGTCGGCTGCTTCGACGACACGGGGGCCGACGCGGCCCGGTGCGTGACCTCCGCCCCGGTGATCGGGCTCTGCCAGGCGGCGATGCAGGTGGCGTCCATCGTCTCCGGCAGCTTCACGGTGGTCACCACCCTGGGCCGGTCCGTGCCGGCCGTCGAGCATCTGGCGCGGCGCTACGGGTACGGGGACCTGTGCCGGAAGGTGCGCGCGTCCGAGATCCCCGTGCTCGCGCTCGAAGACGCGGCGTCGAACGCCTTCGACCAGCTTCGCGCCGAGGTCCGCCGCGCCCTCGACGAGGACGGCTGCGAATCCATCGTGCTCGGCTGCGCAGGGATGGTGGACATGGCCCGCTCGCTCTCCGAGGAGCTGGCGGTGCCGGTGGTGGAAGGCGTCACCGCGGCGGTGAAGATCGTCGAAGGTCTCGCGACCCTCGGCATCGCGACCTCGAAGCGCGGCGGCTATGCCCCGCCCCGTGCGAAGACGTATTCGGGCGCGTTCTCGCGATACGCGCCCGGCGGCGGGGGAAGCTGAACCGGAAATCGCGACAAGGGGTCGATCCCGGCCCGGGTCGGTCTCTTGCCCATGGCGCACCTCCCGATGGATACCGGTCTGCGGAACATGTCGAAGACGTTTCCGGCCTTGCGGATGAGGCGTTATGGGCCGTCGAACCCGCACCTTCGGCCCTGAATCGCTCGAGATCATCTTCCGGACCCATCCGGCGCACGTCCCGGATGCAGAATGAAATGACCCCGGGAGCACGAACATCGACACTTCCCGCGAACAGCCTGCCGGGCTACATTCCCATCTTGACCACACTGCCACTCGGGAGGCAAGCCATGACAGAACACGCGCAATCGATCCGATCCCCCGGCCGCCGCCGGTTCCTGCAATACGGCGCGAGCCTGGGCGGGGCCGCGGCCATGTCGTCCTTCATCGGCGTGGAAGCCCTCGCCGCCGGACACAAGGCCAAGGTCAACATGCAGTTGGGCTGGCTGGCCAGCAACGGCATCCTGGGCGAGGTCGTGGCCAAACGCATGGGCTTCTACGAGGAGGAGGGCATCGAGCTCGAAGTCACGCCGGGCGGACCGGGCGTCGATGGCGTGGCCTCCGTCGCCGCGGGCAGGGCACAGAGCGGCCAGCTCTCCTCCAGTCCGTCGCTGATGCTGGCGCGTTCCGCCGGCATCCCGGTCAAGGCGTTCGCGGCGGGCTACCAGAAGCACCCCTTCACCTACTTCTCGCTCGCAAACGACCCCATCCGAGAGCCCCGGGACATGATCGGCAAGACCATCGCCACCCAGCCCACGGCGGTGATCCTGCTCAAGGCGCTGCTGGCGAAGAACGGCATCGCCGAGGACCAGGTGGAAGTGGTCAAGATGGGCAGCGACATGAACCAGCTCATGACCGGCCAGGCCGCCGCCGTCACCGGCTGGCTGACCAACACCAACGCCCTGAAGATCCTCGGCGGCGACCGGGTCGACATGATGCTGTGGGACGCCGGCATCCAGCTCTACGCCAACGTCTACTACACCACCGACGACATGCTGGCGAACCACAAGGACGTGCTGGTGCGCTTCCTCACCGGATCGGCCCGGGGATGGGGCCATGCCCGCAAGAATCCGGAGGCCGCCGTCGACCATCTGGTGGCCGAGTACCGGAACCTGAGCCGCGACAGCGAGCTGGAAGCGGTGCAGCCGGTCCTCGGCTTCTCGTTCAACGACGTCACCGCGAAGGACGGCTGGGCGGCCATGAACCCGGAGAACTGGCAGGCCCAGATCGACACCTATGCCGCGCTGGAGCAGTTCAAGGGGCCGACGCCGACGCTCGCCGAGGTCATGACCACGGACGTCCTGGCGGCAACGGAAGCGATCCGGAAAGAGATCGGATGACACCGGGAAGCGCCGTGGCGGCGGGAGCCGCGGCTTCCGCCGCCACGGCCATTTCCGTGCACGATCTGGTGGTCCGTTTCAACGGCGGCGCCGGCGGGACGGGGGGCGTGACGGCCCTGGACAAGGTCGCCTTCGACGTGCCGGAGGGTGGCCTCGTCACCATGCTGGGCCCCTCGGGCTGCGGCAAATCCACGCTGCTTCGGGCCGTCGCCGATCTGGTCCCGATCCGCAGCGGCGGGATCAGTGTCTTCGGGCGCACGCCGGAGCAGGCCCGTCTGGCCCGCGACTTCGCCTTCGTCTTCCAGGACGCCACCTTGCTGCCCTGGCGCAGCGCCCTCGACAACGTGCGCCTGCCCCTGGAGGTCGGCCGGCGCGACGGCGGTCTCGACCAGTACGCGGAGCCGGAGGAGCTGCTGGCGCTGGTCGGTCTGCGGGGACGGGAAGACGCCCTGCCGCACGAGCTGTCGGGGGGGATGCGCCAACGGGTGTCCATCGCCCGCGCGCTCGTGTGCCGGCCCCGGGTGCTGCTGATGGACGAACCCTTCGGCGCTCTGGACGAGCTCACCCGCGACAAGCTCAACGAGGAGCTGCTGCGCATCTGGCGGGAGACCGGCACCACGATCATCTTCGTGACCCATTCGGTGCCGGAAGCGGCGTTCCTGGGCGAGAAGTGCCTGGTGCTGTCGGCGCATCCCGGCCGGGTCCGTGAGTACGTGGACGTCGGCTTTCCCTCGCCCAGGGTCCTGGGGATGCGCGATACACTGGAGTTCGTGCAGGTCACGGCGCACCTGCGCAGCCTGATCGAGGAGGCGCGATGACGATGGCGGGCATCGGCGGCAGGGGCGCCATCGCCGGGACGGAGCCGACCGAGGCCCGCGCCGTCCGTGCCGGGAAGGCGGAGGCCCGCCGCCGCCACGCGCCGGCCGTCGCCGCCGCGGTCTCGATGCTGGTCCTGTGGCAGCTCGTCGTCACCGGCTTCGGGGTGCCCACCTACATCGCCCCGAGCCCGGTGCAGGTCCTGCAGGTGTTCGTCGAGCAGGGCGACGTGCTGTGGATCAACTTCTGGCCCACCCTGCTGGAAGCCATGGCCGGCTTCGCGCTGGGCAACACCATCGCGGTGCTGCTGGCGGTGTGGTTCGTGCACAACCGGCTCGCGGAGCGCGCGTTCTACCCGATCGCGGTGTTCATCAACACCATCCCGATCATCGCGGTCGCGCCGATCCTGGTGCTGATGCTGGGCAACGGCTACGCGCCGAAGATCGTCATCGCGGCCCTGATCTGCTTCTTCCCCACCCTGGTCAACATGGTGCGCGGCCTCAAGGCGGTCAGCCCGCAGATGCTGGAGCTGATGCGGGTCCTGTCCGCCAGCGAGCGGGAGATCCTGTGGAAGATCCGGCTGCAGAGCTCCCTGCCGTTCCTCTTCGCCGCGCTGAAGATCGCATCGACCACCTGCGTCATCGGGGCCATCGTCGGGGAATGGATCGGCTCGAACTACGGGCTGGGCTCGCTGATCATCGAGGCCACCTACAACTTCCGCGCCCCGCTGCTGTACGCCACGGTGATCCTGGGCGCCGGCCTGGCGGTGGCGGCCTTCACCACGACCTCCCTGATCGAAAGGCGGGTCCTGAAATGGAAGCCGGGCGCCGTCTTCTGACCCGACCACCGGAGAAACCCTCGGAGAAATCCCGGAGAAATCCCGGAGAAATCCCGGAAACCCCTGGAGAAGCCCCCTGGAGAAATCCCTTGGAGAAAGCCCATGTCATCGCCTGAATTCGTGATCCGGCCCGAGGCCGGCGTTCCCGTCGTCGCCACGGCCGACGTGGTCGTGGTGGGTGGCGGTCCGGCCGGCATCGCGGCGGCGGTCTCCGCCGCGCGCAACGGCGCTTCGGTGACCCTGCTGGAACGCTACCCCTACCTCGGCGGCCTGGCGTCCGGCGGCATGGTGCTGGTGCTGGACGACATGCACAACGACACGGAGATCTCCGTGCGCGGCCTGGCCATGGAGATGATCGAGCGCCTGCACGCGAAGGGCCTCTGCGTCTACCCGCCCGAGGCCGACCGCGACCCCTCGATCCGCGCCACCGAGGCGCTCTGGCGCAAGTGGTCGCGCTGGGGGGTGTTCGACTTCCATACCCGCACCAAGCCGCATCCCATCATCTTCGCCGCCGCCTTCGACCCCGACGGCTTCAAGCAGGCGGCCCTGGACATGGTGGAGGAGGCGGGGGTCGACCTGCGCCTGCATAGCTGGTTCCAGTCGGCCATCGTCGAGGACGGCCGCGCCGCCGGGGTGATCGTGGAGACCAAGGAGGGCGCCCAGGCCATCCGGGCGGGGGTGGTCATCGACGCCACCGGCGACCTCGACGTCGCGGCCGGCGCCGGGGCCGCCTTCACCGAAGGCGCCTACATCGTCACCACGGTGTCGCGCATGGGGGGCGTGGACACGGAAGCGGCGGAACGTTTCCAGTTCGAGGAGCCGGAGCGTTTCGCCGCGGTCGATCGGCAGGCCAGGCGCCTGATCGGCGGGTGCTGGCAGTACTGGTGGCTGAAGACCCCCCTGCCCGGCGTCGTGTGGTGCAACTGCCCGCACATGACCGGCTTCGACGGCATGAAGGTGGCGGACCTGACCGCGGCCGAATTCGAGGGCCGGCGCCGGATGCAGGCGCTGCTGGCATTCGCCCGGGAGAACGTGCCCGGCTTCGAGCGCGCGTACTTCGTGGACTTCGCGCCCCAGACCGGGGTGCGCCAGACCCGCCTGCTGGACGGTGAGTACGTGGTCACCAAGCGGGACGTGGCGGACCGGGTGCACTTCCGGGACAGCGTCTGCCGCGGCCGGGACTACTACACCCCCTACCGCGCCCTGCTGCCGGTGGGCGTGGACCAGTTGCTGGTGGCCGGCCGCCACTATTCCGCGACCCGGCAGGCCCAGAAGATGAGCCGGGAGATCCCGCCCTGCATGGCCATGGGCGAGGCCGCCGGCATCGCCGCGGCCCTGGCCCTGGACGGCGGCCTCGTGGTGCGGGACGTGGACGTGCGCGGCATCCAGGAACGGATGCGGGCCCAAGGCGCCGACCCCGGGGACCGCCCGGCCGGGAACGCCCTGGTCATGGAGGCGGCCTGATGCCGGCCGATCGCAGGAAAGCCGCCGCCCGCCCGCTTCCCCTGGACGGCATCCGGGTACTGGACTTCAGCCAGGTCATGATGGGGCCGTGCTGCACCCAGATGCTGGGCGACTACGGCGCCGACGTCATCAAGATCGAGCGGGCCGGAGCCGGCGACCTGTCGCGCTGGAGCGTCGGCGAGGACCCGGACGGCGGCAACAACCCGGTGTTCTCCAGCCTGAACCGGAACAAGCGCAGCGTCGCCCTGAACCTGAAGTCGGAGCAGGACCGGGCCGCGGTGCTGCGCCTGGTGGAGACGGCGGACGTGGTCGTGAACAACTTTCGTCCCGGGGTCATGGAACGCCTGGGGTTCGGCTACGACGATCTCGGTCGCATCAATCCGCGCATCGTCTACGCATTCGGCACCGGCTTCGGCCTGGACGGCCCCTATGCGCACAAGGGCGGCCAGGACGTCCTGGCCCAGGCGATGAGCGGTGCGATGCACCGCCGCGCGGACCCGGCGCTGCCGCTTTCGATCTACCCCACCACGCTGGCCGACTATGCCGCCGGCATGCACCTGGTGCAGGGGATCCTGCTGGCGTTGATGCAGCGGGAGAAGACCGGCGAAGGGCAGCGGGTCGCGGTCTCGCTCTACGACTCCATGCTGGCGATGCAGATGCAGGAAGCGGCCATGTGGATGATGCGCGGCCGGGAGCTGAACTGGGCCGCCATGCCCCTGTCCGGGGTGTTCGAGACCACCGACGGCGCCGTCGTGATGGTCGGCGCCTTCAAGGAAAATCCCTTGCAGGACATCTGCCGGGCGCTGGACCTCGACGATCTGTCCGCGGATCCCCGGTACGCCACCCTGGAGCAGCAGAAGGCGCATCGGCCGGAGCTGCAGGAGATCTTCCGCGACCGCTTTGCCGGCAACACCACCGCGTACTGGCTGGAGCGGCTCGACGGCGTCGACATCCTCTGCGCGCCGGTGAAGACCCTGGAGGAGGCCCTGGACGATCCCCAGACCGCCTGCAATCGGATGGTCGTCGATCTGGAGCCGACCGCCGGCGGGCCGGTGCGCCTCGTGGCCTCGCCCATCGCAATGTCGGCAGCGCCCTTCGCGGTGCGCCGCGCGCCGCCGAGGCTGGGCGAGCACAATGATGAAGTGCTGGCGCCGGGGGGCGAACACGACGGGGAAGTGTCGGCGCGGGTAGGGGACGCCTGACGATGAAATGCCGGCACGGGAGCCGGCGGCATGAGCGTTGACTTCGACGTATCGGATGGGGTCGCCCGGGTCACCCTGAACCGGCCGGAGCGCCTGAACGCCGTCGATTCCGCGTCGGAGGCGGCGCTGGCCGGGATCTGGGACGCGATCGACCGGGACCCGAAGATCCGGTGCGCCGTCCTCACCGGCGCCGGCCGCGCGTTCTGCGCGGGCGCGGACATGAAGGAGGAGGGTCCCGGCGGGCTGGCGTATTGGGCCGGCACCGGCGACGGCGGCTTCGGCGGCATCGCCCTGGGCCGGCGTCCGTCCGTCCCGGTGATCGCCAGGGTCAACGGGCTTGCCCTCGGGGGCGGCTTTGAAATGGTCCTGGGCTGCGATCTCGTGGTGGCCGCGGAGACCGCGTCGTTCGGCCTGCCCGAGCCACGGGTGGGGCGCCTGCCCCTGGACGGCATGGTCACCCTGCCGCGCCGGCTGCCGCGGGCGCTGGCCATGGGGATCCTGCTGACCGGCCGGCGCATCGGCGCGGCGCAGGCGCTGGAGTACGGCCTGGTCAACGAGGTCGTGCCGGACGAGCGGCTGGATGCCGCCGTCGATGCCTGGGTCGAAGACCTCGTGGCCTGCGCGCCCCTGAGCCTGAAGGCGATCAAGCGCTCGGCCGCCGACACCGCGCACCTGACCGCCACGGAAGCCCGCACCGCCTGCCTGCCGAGCTTGGCCACCGCGCTGCAGAGCCGTGACGCGGACGAGGGCGTTCGGGCCTTCAGGGAGAAGCGCACGCCGGTCTGGACCGGCCGCTGAGCCCCCGCGCGGCGTGGGCATCCGTATCGACCGGCGCCGCCGACGGCTGCCGCTCGAAGGCGCGGCAATCCGCCGGCAATCGAACGCACGGTGATGTTGTTTCCATCGGAGACCGACCGGCTCGACCCTTCGCGCAGCCCGCGTCTCGGCGGTTCGTCCCGGACGATCCCGTGACCTGCGCCATCGCCGAAACCTGCACCCCCTCGCTCGAACGGCGCCCGGACGCGACCCCGCCGAACACGACGTCGACATGACCCGGAGAACGCCCCGATGAACCGGACGCTGTTCGTCGACCGCCTGCTGGCGGCGCCCGGACGCGGCCCCGCCCAACGCAACGTCAGCCTGGAGATCGAGGGCGGCCGCATTGCCGGGGTCGTCCGCTCGGACCGCGGCCGGGGGAGCGGTGGGCGCATCGCCCTGCCGGCGATGGTCAACGCCCACGATCACGGCTACGGCCTGCGCCCCCTGGCCCTGGGCGGGGCCGACGATGCGCTGGAATGCTGGATCGCCTCCCTGGCCCGGCCCACGGTCGAGCCCCGGCTGGAGGCCGCCGTCGCCTTCGGCCGCATGGCGCTTGCAGGAATCGGGGCGACCGTGCATTGCCACAACTCGCTGGCCGCAGACCGCCTGGAAGCGGAGGCGGCCGGTGTCGCCCGCGCCGCGGCCGACGTGGGCATCCGCATCGCCTTCTCCTGCCCGATCCGGGACCGCAACCCCTGGGTCTACGGCGATCAGCGCGCCCTGCTGCCGTATCTGGCCGAGGCCGACCGCGCGGCGATGGAGACCGCCATCTCCGATGGCGCTGCCATCTTCGATGGCACGGCTACCCCCGACGGGATCCCCGCGCACCGTCAGGTCGAGCAGGTGGAAGCCATCGCGGCGGCCCACGAGAGCGAGCTGTTCCAGGTGCAGTACGGCCCGATCGGGCCGCAGTGGTGCCAGGACGCCACCCTGGAACGCATCGCCGAGGCCTCCGTGGAGAACGGCCGCCGCGTACACATGCACCTGCTGGAATCACCGCGCCAGCGGCAGTGGCTGGACGCTGCCTACCGTCAGGGCATCGTCCGTTTCCTGGACGACGTCGGCCTGCTGTCGCCCCGGCTCACGGTGGCCCATGGCGTGCATCTCACCGACGAAGAATGCGCCCTGCTGGCCGAACGCGGCGTCACCGTCGCCGTCAATACGTCGTCGAACCTGCGCCTGCGCTCCGGTCTGGCGCCGCTGGACCGCTTCATGCGGCACGGCCTGCGCTTCGGCTTCGGCCTGGACGGCAGTGCGCACGACGACGACCAGGACTACTTCCGCGACCTGCGCCTGACGTGGCGCCTGCACAACGGCGCCGGCCTCGATCGGGCCCTGCCGCCGGCGCGGCTGTTCGAGGCCGCCCATGCCCACGGCTTCCGCAGCATCGACGGCAGCGACGACTACGGCGCCGTGGCCTCCGGCGCCCGGGCCGATCTGGTCGTGCTGGACTACGCGGCCATGTGCGAGGACTTCCTGGTCCCGGACCTGGACGAAACGGACGTGCTGCTGACCCGCGCGACCTCCCGCCACGTGCGCGAAGTGCTGGTCGCCGGGCGCACGGTGGTGAGCGGCGGCGTCCTTGCCGGCCTCGACCTGACGGCCGCGGAAGGCGAGCTGATGGATCGCGCCCGCCGGGTCGCGACGGTGACCCCCGAGGCGCTGGCTCACCGGCAGCGCCTCCGCGAAGCCGTCCGCGCCTGCTACGCAGCGGAGGGCCACCTCGATGGTGGTGCCGACCATTGCTGAGTTGCCGGTGCCGTCATCCGTGATGCGGGTGCCGCATCAACCGCCGCCGCGGTGCAGGGGCATCGTTCGCCGCAGAGCCTGAACCGGGCTGTCGAAGTCGTCCATGCGGGGACGGTGACAGTTTGTCTCCCGGAGAAGGGAGTCGGAATCCGGCCGGCGGCGGTGTATTTCGCGGACGATGCGGCGAGCAGGGAATGATCCTGGTCCGCAGTGTGCCGGCAGTGTGCCGGCGGATGGACACCCGGACGATCACGGCGCAGACTCGGGACGAGCGGTTGGCGGAGAACGGCTCTCGACTTTCCACTCCACCCCGGAGACATCCGCCATGAACGGCTCCGCCACCATGCTCACCGGGCCGCTCGGCTCCACCATCCACGTCCTGCGCGCCGATGCCGGGGATGACCGGCAAGGCGGTGGTGGCCGCCTCCGAGCGCCCGGACGCCGTTCCGCTTCGGGGAACAGGTCCGGATTGCGCTCCATCGCGTTCTCGATGTGGCGGTGGCAATACTCCTCGAAGCGCTGCTCCAGGGTCTCGATCGCCTTGCAGATGGCGGAGAAGTCGAAGAACACCACCACGTAGCGGCTGCGGTCGAAATTTGACAAGGCATTCCCTTGTCCGCAGGCTGTCAAACCATCTTGTACGATATGGGGACCCGTAATGAAGACCACCATCGAGATTGCCGACGACCTTGCCGAGAGCGCGAGAGCGTATGCCGCAAGGGAGCGGATCACCTTCCGTTCGCTCATCGAACGCGCGCTACGCGAAGTGCTGCGCGCCGAGAACCGGCGGCCTCCGTTCACGTTGAGGGACGCCAGCGTCGGCGGCCGGGGGCTGCGAGCCGAGTACCGAGATGCCGATTGGCAGCGCATACGGGCCGTCGCCTACGAAGGTCGAGGAAGTTGATCGCAACGGACACCAACCTCCTCGTCTACGCGCACCGGGCCGATTCGGAATGGCATGGCCGGGCGCGCACCTGCATTCGATCCCTTGCGGAAGGACCCGTGCTGTGGGGCATCCCATGGCCGTGCGTCCACGAGTTCATCGCCATCGCAAGCCATCCACGGATGTACGACCCTCCGTCGACGATCACGGAGGCGATCGATCAAGTGGACGCCTGGCTTCAATCTCCGGTGGCCGAATTGCTCGCCGAATCCGGCTCGCACTGGTCGATTCTCAAGGAACAGCTTCTTGCCGGACGGATCAGGGGGCCGATGGTCCACGACGCCAGGATTGCCGCCCTGTGCATTGCGCACGGGGTCACGGATTTCTGGACGGCCGATCGGGACTTCAGCCGCTTCCCCACCCTCCCGGCACGCAATCCGCTGCTCGACTGAGCCATGTATCGGCGCTCCGCTGCTCCGCCGGTGCTTGCGCCGGTTGCGCCGAGAGGTTTGGCTTGCGTCGCGCGGACCGCCGGGGCTGACCGGAGAAGAAAACAATGGGCGTCGGATCGCTTCAAGTCGGACTCGCCTTGGACCTGCGAGACCGGGGAAAGTCCAGGAAGACCCATCCCACCGCGTCGACCAACCGGACAAGACCGCTTGGAATCCACTACCCGGAAGATCGCCACCGGCAAAGTTCAACCCCGAACAGGACATCCCCGAAATGCGCCCTTCGACTGATCCCGGGACAAGACGGTCCTTGACGTCACCCGGCATGTCCGGCTGGTTGGAGGCATTCCTGGCCTGCCGGGGGGTCGAACGCCCGGACGGACGGGCGCTGTACGCATACCGGTGTACGGACGAGGAATTCGGGTCGCTTGCCGAGGCGCTGTCCCGGAATCCTCCGCGGGGCGGCTCCGCGAGGCCGTCCGCGCCTGCTACGCGGACGGGAACCACCTCGAGGGCGGTACCGTCCATTGCTGAATTGCCGGCCCTCGGTGCGGCCCGATGGATCCGTTCCGGGCGCGCATGATGCCCTTGCGCCGCCGATCGTCACATGGCTCATCACATTACCCCCCGCACCGGGGTTCCGAGCGGCGGATCGCCGTGTGCTATGTTGATTCGACCCGGTTCCGCCGGGCCGGAGACATTGTGTGCGGACGTTGATGGGAAGGACGGCGAAGCCGGCCACCGTGCAGTACAACGACTGGCGCCAGGTGGCGGTGGAGCCGCTGGAGACGTTCACGCCCACCCTGCCGGTCAGCGTGGTCATCCCCTCCTGGCAGACGCCCCCCGAGGCGCTGGCGATGACCCTGGCGACGCTGGAAGGCCAGACCTGCCCGCGGGACCGGTTCGAGGTGGTGATCGTGGACGACGGCTCGAAGCCGCCTCTACGGCTCCCGCCGACGCCGCTCGACGTGAAGGTGGTGCGCCGGGAGCGCAACGGGGGACGTGCCAGAGCGCGGAACGCCGGCGCCCGCGCCGCCACCCACGACGTCCTGCTCTTTCTCGACAGCTCCATGCTGGTGGAGCGGAACTGGATCGCGGCCCATGCCCGGTGGCATCACGTCGTCTCCGACGCCTTGACCGTGGGACCACGTGTCCATGCGGCGATGGACGGCATCGACGCGGACACGATCAGGCGCCGGCCGGGGTCGTTGCAGGAGCTGCTTTCGGACCATTCGAAAGACTCGTCCTGGATGGAAGGGTTCCTGGCCGTCACCGGCGATCTGACGGCGCAGGCCGACGACCTGTTCCTGGCGGTGGTGGCGGCGAACCTGGGGATCGGCAAGGGGTTCTACGAGCTGATCGGCGGGATGGACGAATCGTTCCTGCGATGGGGACTGGAGGACGCGGAGTTCGGCTACCGCGCCTTCGTGCGCGGTGGATTGCTGGTACCCGTCCGGGACACTTTCGTCTGCCACCCGGGCCGTTGGGCCGAGAACCGTAGCGCCAAGCGCCGCAGCCGCATCCTCAATCTCGGCAAGGCGGCCCATCGGATCGCCCACCGTTCGATCCGGCGCCGCCAACCCGGCAGGACCTTCGCCGTGCCGCAGTACGTCGTGACCATCGACGGACGGCGTTGCCCCACCGACCGGATCATCGGGGCGGTCGTGAACATCCTGGTCGACCGGAGGTGCGACGACCTGGTGGTCAGGATCGAAGCGGACGCGGACGGCGACGGCGAGCGTCTGGCGCGTCTGCGCGACGAGTTCGGGCCGGACCCGCGGGTGCGCGTCGCCCCCGAGCGCTCCGCCCTCGACGAGTTTCCGGCGTCGCCCTTCCACGTCACGCTTCCCGCCCGCGAGTTCCGCGGACATCCGGTGCGTCGCCTGCGCGCCGAGCTGGGGCGCGCGGCCACCGCGTCCACGGCCCTCCCCGACGGGGCCCGGGCGTCCATCACCCGGGCGTGGGCGCTCCACCGTGCGCGCCGCACGGGAAGAACCCCCGCCGATTTCGGCGAGGCGCGGACGATTTCGGCCAAGGCATTGAAGCCTGCAAGGGGCGTGACCGCGATTCGGCCTGCCGGATGGGATCGCCTGCGTGACCGGATGCTGGACGTCCGCAGCCTGTCGCAGGCAGGGTCGTTCGTGAAGTGGGCGGCCGGCGCAGCATGGCGGAAGGCAGCCGGCGCCTGGAGGCAGTGACGTTGGCCAATCGTATCGCACCGGCCACCGTGCAGTACAACGACTGGCGCCAGGTGGCGGTGGAGCCGCTGGAGACGTTCACGCCCACCCTGCCGGTCAGCGTGGTCATCCCCTCCTGGCAGACGCCCCCCGAGACGCTGGCGATGACCCTGGCGGCGCTGGAAGGCCAGACCTGCCCGCGGGATCGGTTCGAGGTGGTGATCGTGGACGACGGGTCGGAGCCCCCGCTCCGGCCCCCGCCGACGCCGCTCGACGTGAAGGTGGTGCGCCAGGAGCCCAACGGGGGACGTGCCAGAGCGCGCAACACCGGCGCCCGCGCGGCCGCCCACGACGTCCTGCTCTTTCTCGACAGCGACGTCCTGGTGGAGCGGAACTGGATCGCGGCCCATGCCCGGTGGCATCACGTCGTCTCCGACGCCGTCACCGTCGCGTCCTACACCGACGTGGCGATGGACGGCATCGACGCGGACACGATCAGGCGCCGGCCGGGGTCGTTGCAGGAGCTGCTCTCGGACCATCCGAAAGACCCGTCCTGGATGGAAGGATTCCTGGCCGGCACCGGCGATCTGACGTCGCGGGCCCATGATCCGTTCAGCGTGTTGACCGGGGGAAACTTCGGGATCGGCAGGGGCTTCTACGAACTGGTCGGCGGGATGGACGAATCGTTCCTGCGATGGGGACTGGAGGACACGGAGCTCGGCTACCGCGCCTTCGTGCGCGGTGGATTGCTGGTACCCGTCCGGGACACCTTCGTCTGCCACACGGGCCGTTGGGGCGGGAACCGGGACGCCGAGCGCCGCAGCCGCATCCTCAATCTCGGCAAGGCGGCCCATCGGATCGCCCACCCTTCGATCCGGCGCCGCCAGCCCGGCAGGATCTTCGCAGTGCCGCAGTACGTCGTGACCATCGACGGGCGGCGTTGCCCCACCGATCGGATCATCGGGGCGGTCGTGAACGTCCTGGCCGATCGGATGTGCGACGACCTGGTGGTCAGGGTCGAAGCGGACGCGGACGGCGACGGCGGACGTCTGGCGCGTCTGCGCGACGAGTTCGGGCCGGACCCGCGGGTGCGCGTCGCCCCCGAGCGCTCCGCCCTCGACGAGTTTCCGGCGTCGCCCTTCCACGTCACGCTTCCCGCCCGCGAGTTCCGCGGACATCCGGTGCGCCGCCTGCGCGCCGAGCTGGGGGATGCGGCCATCGCGTCCACGGCCCTCCCCGACGGGACCCGGGCGTCCATCACCCGCGCGTGGGCGCTCCACCGTGCGCGCCGCACGGGAAGAACCCCCGCCGATTTCGGCGAGGCGCGGACGATTTCCGCCGGGGCACTGAAGCTCGCGAAGCGGCGTGACCCCGCCGCCCCCCGTGAGGAGGCGGATCGTCCCGCCAGGTGGAGCCGCCTGCGGGACCGGGTACCGGACGTCCGCAGCCCGTCACAGGCAGGGTCGTTCGTGAAGTGGGCGGCCGGCACAGCATGGCGGAAGGCAGCCGGCGCCTGGAGGCAGTGACGTTGGCCATCGTATCGCACAGGCACAAGTTCATCTTCGTCCGGCCCAGGAAGGTCGCGGGGACCAGCCTGCAAGTTTCATTGTCCCGCTGGTTGGGGGAAGACGACGTCACGAGCCATGACTTTGCCCCCATAGTGTTCAACCGGCACACGGACGATGACGATTTCGGCGCCGTCCCCATACGAAACACCGACCCGGCGGGGGCGTCGTATGACGGCCACGACCTGCCCGACGCGATCCGGGAGAAAGTCGGTGAGACCGTATGGGCCGGGTACTTCAAGCTCACGGTGGCCAGAAACCCGTGGGATCTGCTCGTGTCCTACATCCACTCCAAGTTCGGCCCCCACTACTGGCGCGACGTCTGGGGGCAGCGGCGGCCGGTCGCCTTCGTGCGCAACGTGCCCCGGGCACTCCGTTTGCTCCGGTTGCGGCGCGAGCTTGCCCGCGGGCGCCGGAAGGAGAGCGTCGAAGCCATCGTGCGGGAAGGCTTGTTCGACCACGTCGAGCAGATCCCGCGGTTCTACTTCAGCCGGGGCGAAGCCTACGCGGATTACGTCATCCGCTTCGAGAACCTGCAGCAGGATTATGACGAGGCCTGCCGGCGGCTCGGACTGCCTCCGCAGAGCCTGCCGAGAGCCAACACCCGGCCGAGGCCGAAGGACACCGACTACCGGGACTACTACACGGACTTTTCCAGGGAGTACGTCGCCGATCTCTGCCGTCCGATGATCGCCGCTTTCGGGTATCGCTTCGGCGACGGCGCCGGGCGCCATCGGGTGGACGAGCGCTGAACGTGCCCTGCGGGCGTACCGGGGCCGGGGCGTTTCCCCGGCTGGCCGTCATCGGCTGCGGCGCCGTCGCCGGTGAACGCCATCTGCCGGCCCTGGCCGATCTGGGATGGCGCCCGTACGCACTGGTCGATCCATGCGGGGAACGGGCTTCGGCCCTGGCCCGGCGCTACGAGGTGGGGCGGGTGGCCCGGGACGTCTCGGAGCTCGCGCCGGGCGAGATCGAGGCGGCGCTGGTGGCGACCCCCGCGGCGCTGCACGCGCGCATCGCCCTGCCCCTGCTCGGGCGCGGCGTCCACCTCTTCGTCGAGAAACCGCTGGCAACGTCGAGCGAGGACGTCCGGGCCATGGTGGACGCGGCGGCACGTTCGCCCCCCGCCGTTCTCGCGGCCGGCCAGATACGTCGCTTCCTGTTCGTCAACCGCTGGATCAAGATGCTGATCGAGCACGGCGCACTCGGCGACGTCGAGAGCTTCGACGTTCGCGAGGGCGAGTGCTTCCACCAGCGGCGGGTGCGCGGCAATCCCCGTGCCGCGGCGGGGACCGGCCAGTTCTCGCCGGCGTTCTGGGACAGGAAGACGTCGGGCGGCGGCGTGTTGCCGGACATCGGATCGCATACCCTCGACACCCTCATCTGGTGGCTCGGAAGCGGGAAGGTGGCCGGCTACCGCGACGATTCGCCGGGCGGCGTCGAATCCGACGCGCTCATCGAGCTGGAGCTCCGGGGCGGCGCCGCGGGGACGGTCGAGCTGAGCCGGACCCGCACCCTTCGCAACACGGCGATCCTCACCGGCAGCCGGGGCCGGGTGGAGGTGGCGCTGCACCGCAACGAGATCGTCGGCATCTCGCCGGAGGACCTTCTTCTGCGGGAGCTCGATGGCCGCAACGGGGCGGCGATGCCGGACGAGAGCCTGCTGCACGAAGACATGTTCAGGCGGGAGCTCGACGATTGGCTGGACGCCGTCCGGGGCGCCGGAGTACCGCTCGCCGACGGCGCTTCGGTGGCGCCGGGGATCGGGATCATCGACCGGTGCTACCGCATGAGGCAGCCGTTGCGCCCGCCGTGGGCCGAGGTCGAGGGAAGCGCGGCAAAGAAGGGGGGGCTGGACGGCAGGACCGTGCTCGTCACCGGGGCGAGCGGGTTCATCGGGGGGCGGCTGACCGAGCGGCTCTCGTTCGAAGAAGGCGCGCACGTACGTGCGGCGGTCCGCACGTTCCAGAACGCCGCCCGGATATCCCGCTTCCCCGCGGACAGGGTCGAGGTGCGGGGCTTCGACATGACGAATGCAGGGGACGGGATCGACGATCTGGTCGGGGGCTGCGACACGGTGTTCCATCTGGCCCACGACGCCGGCTCCCCCAGGGACAACGCGCAAGGAGCCCGCCTGATCGGCGCGGCGTGTCGCAGGGCCGGCGTGCGCCGCCTGGTGTTCGTGAGCTCGATGTCGGTCTACGAGCCGCTGCCCGATGCGCCGCTGACCGAAGCGAGCCCGAACGGCCGGCTGCCCCGGAACAACAAGCTCGCCGCCGAGCGCGAAATCATCCGCATGATCCGGGAGGACGGTCTCCGGGCGACCGTCATCCAGCCGACGATCGTCTACGGGCCGTTCAGCCGGCACTGGACCGACCATCCCGCCGACATGCTGATCGACGGCGCCTTGATCCTGCCCGCGCCCGGCGACGGGATATGCAACGCGGTCTACGTCGACGACGTGGTCTCCGCCCTGCTCCTTGCCGCGTGCCGGGACGCGGCGCGTGGCGAGACCTTCCTGGTGTCCGGGCCGGATCACCCGACGTGGCTCGACTTCTACGGCGCCGGTGCGCGGGCGCTCGGAAGGGAGGGCGCCTTGCGCACGATGGCATACGACGAGCTGGAGCGCCGCGTCGCACGGCGCGACGGATTGCCGGCGTTGCTTGCGCCCAGGCGTCTGCTGGCGCATCGGCCCCTGCGCCCGCTGCGCCGGGTCCTGCGCTCCGTCTACCGTCGCCTGGGCGATGGCGTCCAAGCGAAGGCCAGGCGCTTCTACGAACAGGGATTGGTGCCGTCGAAGGACGACACCGATGGAATGGCCGGGCTTCTGCCGCCGAAGAGGCGCCTCGATCTCTACGCGGCGAAGTGCGTCGTGCGGATCGACAAGGCGCGCAGGCTCCTCGGCTACGAGCCGGAATTCGACCTCGAACGAGGCATGGAGCGCACGACGCGCTACCTGCATTGGGCATACGGCCACCGTACGCAAGGCAGGCCACCCACGGCATGAGATGCCTCTCTCGGAAATTCCGCCGTGCCCTGCGCCTGATCGGCTGGAACCTGGTGTTCATCATGGCTGCTCTGGCGCTGGTGGTGCTGGCCGGGGAAGCGTGGCTGCGTTCGACGGTTCCGTTCAGAAAAACCCTTCCGCCAAAGGTCTTCGTTCCCGGCGTGGGCGCTCAGCTACCCCCCGACACGGAGATCCGCTGGACGAACGAGCTCGACTTCCGGACCGTCTCGCGCACCAACCGCCTGGGGTTCCCGGACCGCGAGCCGCCGAGCCCGCAGCGGGTCGCCGAGAGCTGCCACATCGCCGTGATCGGCGATTCCTTCGTCGGGGTGCGGCAGGTGCCCATCCTGGAGAAGCTCCACGTCCGGCTCGAAGAGAGGGCCGCGCAGGAGCTGCCCCACCTGGACGTCACCACCTCGGCATTCGGCCTAGGCGGTACGGGCCAGATCAACCAGTTGGCCTTCTACGACTTATATGCCCGGCCTCTGCGCCCGAAGCTGGTCGTGCTCGTCTTCGTTCCGAACGACTACATCGACAACTTTCCGCTCTGGACGTCCTTTCGGGTGACGGCGCCACGGCGTCTCGGTGCCGGCGGCGCCGGTGCCTGCCGTCACTGCGTTCCCGCGTCCTGCTGCTGCTCTGCGCCGACCGCCGCCGACCGCCGTCGTTTGAACCGCCGCATGATCCGTTTCACCGGATACCATACGAAGCCCACCACGATGAACGCTCCCGCCCCCATCATCGCCGCCAGCGCTCCAAGCGAACCCAAACCCGTCGCGGGCCCCAAGTACGCCAGGGCTGCCTCCCCCCAGACGCTCAACCCCACCACGAAGGCCAGGATGATGCCAACGCTCATTATCCGATCTCCTCCTTCCCACACGATTCCCGCTCGACCCTCACGTCGCTTCGGCCGCGCTCATGCCGGCCATGCCGGACCTTCCCGCACGGCGGGACCCGGGCATCATCGCCTCCGGGAGGCATCGACCGGCCCCGGCTGAAGCGGTACCTCCACCGGCGGAATATAGCTCAATCCGAACATCCGGAATACCGTCGCCTTGGCCCTTCGCAGAGGCCAGGGGGCGGGGACGTATTTCACGTCATCCGTGAAAGCGTCGATGCGGGATATATCGTGCAACGAGGTGAACTTGCTCAGCACCGCCCCGTCCGACAGGCGGACTTCCAGCGCAACGCCCTCGGTGGAATAGGAAACGATGGCACGCCGGCGGTCGGGCGATACGCTGACATGGCCGGCCACCTTGGAATAGAGATGCAGGTTCGTGGGCGTGTTCGCGTTGGGGAATACGGTCCTCTCGAGGCCGGTGGCCAGGTCCACCGTCAGCAGACGGGACAATTCCTTGCCCGTTTGATTGTCGAACATCACGAAGGTGGAGCCTTCCAGATGCTGGACGCTGTGCTGGCGCTTGAACGAGCCGCGCACCAGGCGCTTGATGCGCCCGCTTTCCGGATCGATGACGGCGAATGCGTCGAGGTTGCGAAACGACGCCACCAGGTCTCCGGGCATGATGCCGGGCACGCCGCCGGCGTCACTCTCGATCCTGCGGATGAAGTTCAGGTACAGCGGGTCGCAGTTCTGTTTGCGGTTGAGGTTGTAATCCAGGATGGGCGCGTAATCGGATTCGAGCAGGGCCTCCGTCAGGTTCAGGCTGCGCAGCAGACGGCCATCGCCATCGATGAGGTTCACCAAGTCGATCTTCGGCTTGTCGGACCTGTAATCCCCTCTCTCGTTGCAGGGAACGTCCACTCGCTCCTGCCCTATATCGAAAGACAACGACTCGTCCCCGTACTTCGCGCCCGGTACGAGCGCGACGTCGTCCTCCAGCATCTGCGGCCAGTGGTGGCTGCCATTGTGGCGATACCACACGGGGTAGCCATCGGCGTCGATGCGCGCGAGGTCGAAAGCGGAAAGGACGTCGCTGCGATGGTCGAAGTAGTGAAATACGACGAGCAGGTGCCCGTTTGCGTACTGCGCCATTGCGAACGGATAGACGATCTCGGCGAAGTGGGAAGGGAGCGCCCGCTCCGCTCCGCCGTCGACGGCGCTGCTCGTCGCCGCGCGTTCCATTTCGTGCGGTCGCCAGGGCCAGGCGTGTGCCACCTTCCCGCTCGTGTCGAACGCGACCGCCAGGCAGCCGTACCCGGGACAGACGTCGGTGAACTGCCAGGCGCCGCCGAACCACAGCACCGGGTCGGACAGGTTGTCGCCCTCGAGGAGCTCGATCCGATTGGCGGCGGCCTCGCGCGCGGCAATCGATGACGAGACGCCGGCATGCAGCGCGTTCGGTGGGCCGCTCCCCTCCGCCTTGAACATCATCCGTCCGGTGTGCAGCCCCTCGGCGATGAGGTGGTACGTCTTCAATCCTTCGGCGATGTGGCGGTAGGGAAATATCTCGTAGATGATCGTGGCCATGCCATAAGAGAAAGCGGACAGCAGAACCGCAACGAACAGCAGCCCCGCCGGCAGGCGCCCGAACAGCGCACCGATCGAGGCGCGCAGCCCGCGCCATACGGGGGGGGGGGGGGGGGGGGTACATACCGTTCGCTATACATCCCGTCTGGCCCCTGCTCCCTTGGCAGAGGAAGCGCGTGCCGACCATCGAAGATACCGCCAGGGCAGCATCGGGAGCAAATAGTAGTCTTGTCCAACAGCGATTTCCGCTAAGGGTCCGGATATCCGGTGAGCCGGCAGAGCCCTCGGGCGCCGAGTGCGAGGGACAACACCTCCCCTCCGGCCTTGGGCCGGATGCAACGGGCGGCGATGTCGATTCCCTGAAGCGGCAAGGCGGTTGCGAGCGCGACGCGGCCCGGCGCCGAGCCTACGACGTGTCGTGCGCCACCGGCACCGGCGCATGGTGTCCGAAGGCCAACGCCCGGTACAACGTCTCCCAATCCGGGAGCCGGTAGCTCATGAACAGCGCGCGCAAGTCCTCCCAGAAGTACTTCGCCCGCTTCTTCCTCGCCAGCGCCGCCCGGAACAGCGCACAGCACATCTTCTGAACCTGGTCGATGGCGAACGCCAGCATCATCAGCGCCGCAAACACCGTCGCCAGGTTCTTCTTGCCGTGGCCGAAGTTGTGCTCGAACTCGTAGCCTTGATTCTTCAGGGTGTTGAACGTCTCGTTCTCGATGCGCCAGCGCGCCCGCCCGGCGCGCATCAGCTTCATCGCATTGCACGGCTCGACCCGCAGGTCCGTGACCCACGAGAAACGCCTCTCCTTGCCATTGCGCCTCCTCTCCCGGTAGTCAAGGAAGTTCACCTCCAAATCAAAGTGCGTGTCGTTGAGCGGCACACCGTTGAGCCACCGAAAGCAGTGCGTCGTGCCGTCGCCGTCCACCGTCTCCCAACCCACCACCCGCCTCGCCGGGTCCGCCGGCGGATGCGCCTCCAACTGCTCCACCCACTCGAACAGCGCCTTGTGGTCGCCCGGCTTCGCCCCCAGCACGAACCGCATGTCCAACTCCTTCAACAGCCGGATATGCGGCCCGTTCGACGCCAATCCGTCCTCTACCACCACCAGCGCCAAGTGCGGGTGCTCACGCCGCAGCTCCGTCAGCAGACGCTTCGCCGCTCTCCTCTCGCAGTCGTTCTTCTTCCGCCCATCCGACTTCACTATCGCCTCCGGCGCCACCACCGGCACCACCTCCCGGCGCTGCGGATGGACCAGCACCGCGCACAGCGACTGGTGGTAGTACGTCGTCGTCCCGTCCCTGTGACGCCTCTCGCAGCAGTTCGCGCAATGCACCTTCGACGACGAGAAGTGCCCCGTGCCGTCCACCGACAGCAAGTACCGACCCTCCAGCCACTCGAACCCCGCCAGCGCTCCGCCGCGCTGCGCCCGCGCAAACAGCCGCTTGAACGGCGCACGCAGCTCCCTCGGGTCCACCTCATCCAGACGCTCGCGCAGCCGCACGTCCGACGGCGCCCGCTCCACCCCGAACAGACTGCGCAGGTTCTCCCGCCGCGGCTCGTGCGCCGACTCCCCCAGACCCCGGGCGTCCTGCTCGAATTGCAGCAGCGACGGGTACTTCAACGAGAATATCGCCAACCCCGACATCAGACAGTCCGCCAAGCTCAGCCCACGGCCCGCCACCTCGTCCTCGACCCCCTCGAAGCAGCGCCGCATCTGCGCCAGCAGCCCCGGCATCGACAGCGTCTTGCGAAACTTCGCCTCGCGTCCCATCATTGGAGCTCCATCTGTGGAATCGCTCCAATTATGGCCTCCAATGCTCTGAAAGTCTGCGAGAAACTATTTTTCGATGCCCCGCAAATCCCCCTCACATGCAGCTTCGGGAGTTAGCGGAAA
Organism: Gammaproteobacteria bacterium; assembly: GCA_965204915.1. Taxonomy (GTDB): domain Bacteria; phylum Pseudomonadota; class Gammaproteobacteria; order HK1; family HK1; genus HK1. The sequence continues at coordinate 5,328,681 of OZ242023.1, forward strand.
TCGCTGCTTGTCCAACAGGTGTTCCTGCTGACGGATTCATAATCATCCTTGCGGACTGGTCTCGATCCGGACCATCTGCCCCATGTCTCTGCGGCGAGAGCCGAAGACGGCGGCTTCCGGTTGCGCCCTCCCGATCCGGACTACCAACGCTTCAGGCTCGGTTCCCCGTCCCTGCCGCAGTTGCCCCTTCGCCCCGATGAACGATATGGCCGCAGAGCGGCACATCCCCGTCGTCGATCAGGCCGATTTCATCTACCGCCAAGGCGCCCGGCCGCGTGACGCGGAGTGGGCCCACGACGGGCACTGGAACGCCGCCGGCCACCGGTGGGCCGCGGAAGCCCTGCTGGAGTACCTGAAGCGGAACCAGTGGGTTTGCGGTGAAGCGGCGATCGAGGGGAAACGCCCTGACAGGAGAGTTCCCTGATCCGGGCGCCGCCGAAGTCTCTGCGGAGGCAGTTCCAGCCGTTGGCAGACCGCCGGCAGACCGGCGTTGCTCCGGCGCCCCGTACCCGGTACGCTCCGGTGCCTTTTCCCCTCCGCGACCCGGCCGAAAGGTCGGGCCGTCGCGACCGGGTCATGCGAGATGCGTCGTCCGTTCGTTGCCGGCAACTGGAAGATGAACGGCTCCCGCGGGGACGCGCGAGCGCTCGTCGCCGGAGTATGCGAAGGCGCCCGTGAGCTGTCCGGGATCGACGTCGGCGTATGCCCTCCCTTCGTCTACCTCGCGGACGTGGGTACGGCGATCGTCGGCGCACCGGTCCTTCTCGGTGGCCAGGACTGCGCCCGCACCGGGGACGGCGCGTTCACCGGCGAGGTGTCGGCGGACATGCTCGCCGACGTGGGTTGCAGCTTCGTGCTGGTCGGCCACTCCGAGCGCCGCACGCTGTACGGGGAGGACGACGCGCAGGTCGCGGAGAAGACGGAGCGCGCGCTCGCGGCCGGACTGTCGCCGGTGGTCTGTGTCGGCGAGACCCTTGCCGAGCGGGAAGCGGGGCGGACCGGGGCAACGGTGATGCGGCAGCTCGACGCGGTGATCGAGCGCCTGGACCGCGATGCCCTCACCCGCATCGCCGTCGCCTACGAGCCGGTATGGGCGATCGGCACCGGCCGGACCGCGACGCCGGCCCAGGCGAACGAGGTGCACGCGCTGCTGAGGGAACGGATGGCGGCCCGCGATCCGGAGGCGGCGGCCGGGCTGCGGATCCTTTACGGCGGCAGCGTCAAGCCGGACAATGCAGCGGCGCTGTTCGCGGAGCCCGAGGTCGACGGCGGACTCATCGGCGGCGCATCACTCGATGCGGGACAATTCCTCGACATCTGTCGAGCGGCGGAGTGAGATGCAACAGATCCTGCTCATCGTCCAGATCCTGATCGCCGTCGGATTGGTGGCGATGGTGCTGCTGCAGCAGGGGCGCGGCGCGGATGCCGGGGCGTCGTTCGGCGGCGGCTCTTCGGGATCGCTGTTCGGCTCGCGCGGGCCCGCGTCCTTCCTGTCCAAGCTGACCGCGGGCCTGGCCGCCCTGTTCTTCGCGAACAGTCTGGCATTGGCGTATATTTCGGGCCAGTCGGTAGAGCGCCGCAGCGTGGTCGAGCGTGCGCAGTCGCAGTCGATATCGGAGGGCTCCGGAGTGCAGGGTGAGGATGGTGACGTACCGGCCCTGCCGGGTGGCGGCGGGGATTCGGCTGCGCCGGACGTGCCGCAGGCCCCGGCCCCGGAGTGAAGTCCCGGAATGGATCCCGGAGCAGAAGTCGTTGCCGAAGTGGTGGAATTGGTAGACACGCTATCTTGAGGGGGTAGTGCCCTAGGGCGTGCCGGTTCGAGTCCGGCCTTCGGCACCAATCGATTCCAGCGGGTCCGGCCGCGGCCGGACCCCGGCCATCAGGGCAATCGCAAGCGAATGCTTGAGAACTACTTCCCGATCCTCGTCTTCCTCATCGTCGCCGCAGGGCTGGGTTGCGTGATGCTCGCGGCCGGAGCGGTGCTCGGCCCGCACCGGCCGGACAGCGACAAGCTCTCGCCCTACGAATGCGGGTTCGAGGCGTTCGAGGATTCGCGGATGAAGTTCGACGTCCGCTACTACCTCGTCGCCATCCTCTTCATCATCTTCGATCTGGAGATCGCCTTCCTGTTTCCGTGGGCGATCGTGCTCGACCAGATCGGCACGTTCGGCTTCGCCGCGATGATGGTGTTCCTCGCGGTGCTGGTGGCCGGCTTCGTCTACGAGTGGAAGAAGGGAGCGCTCGAATGGGAATAGAGGGCCGGTTCGAGGAAGGCTTCGTCACCACCACCGCGGACAAGCTCATCAACTGGGCCCGCACCGGATCCCTGTGGCCGATGACCTTCGGGCTCGCGTGCTGCGCGGTGGAGATGATGCACGCGGGCGCCGCCCGCTACGACCTCGACCGCTTCGGCATCGTGTTCCGTCCCAGTCCGCGCCAGTCGGACGTCATGATCGTCGCGGGCACCCTGGTGAACAAGATGGCCCCGGCGCTGCGCAAGGTCTACGACCAGATGCCCGAGCCCCGCTGGGTGATCTCGATGGGGTCCTGCGCCAACGGCGGCGGGTACTACCACTACTCCTACTCCGTGGTCCGCGGCTGCGACCGCATCGTGCCGGTGGACATCTACGTGCCCGGCTGCCCGCCGACGGCGGAGGCATTGCTCTACGGGATCATCCGCCTGCACGACAAGATCCGCCGCGAACACACCATCGCCCGGTAGCCTGTTGTCCGGAAAGTCCCCGATCCCTCGATGTTCATCACGACCTGCCCACCGGCCCCGGCTCCGCCTGCTCTGCCGTGGGGCATGCCTACGGGCCCGCTTGCGGGCGGGATGCGCATTATCGCGGGTATGGGCGCCGGGTACGGCCCGTACACGGGCCAGCACTTCGCCAGCCGCAGGGACACCGACATCAAGCACATGGTGGCGACATCCGAGGCCTACCCCATCTTTGCCACTCCATCACACAATGTCACGCTACATCAGATAGTTACGATGTTCCAAAATTCCGAGTGGCACTAAAAGGTGGACCCCATGAGTTGGACAGGCACCAGAAGAGCGGGAAGGACGCCGGCGAGTGGGTGCCCAGGATGAACCGCTGCTGGTTCGCGGGCCGGGTCGTCGCTGTGAAACGGAAGTACGGGCTGACGGTCGATGCGCGGGAGGCCCGGGCCCTGGAAGGTATCCTGTCGGGGTGCCGCTCGACCGAGATGGTCGTGGCCGAAGGACAAACGCAGGTGGCTGAGCCGACACCGAGAGCCGCGGCGCCGACCGCAGGCGACACGCTGCGGCGCTGGGACACGAACGGAAATGGGCGAATCACGTGCAAGGAGGCGCAGCAGCACGGCATCGCGCCGGTGCACCGGGAGCATCCGGCTTACCAGTTCATGCGGGACGGGGATGGGGACGGGATGGTGTGCGAATGAGTACTGAAGCAGAGGCCGAGGTCGAGGCGGTCGGGATGCTTATGAATGAGGGGCCGCGGGCGATACCACTCTGGATATCGGAATCGCCGCTCACGGTCGAGGGGAAGGTGAAGCGAAACTGGGACACTGAGAAGTGAAGCAAAAACGCCGGGTGCGCCAACCTTGGTGGAAGGGGGCCGGAAGTACCGATAAACGGGGACGACGGAGGGGAACGCAAACCAAAGGCGGGCATAGCGCGCGCCAAACACTGGAGGTTGAAACCAGAACATCAGAACGAACGGCGTCAGCGGACACCATAAAGAATATCGAGGTACCGTCGATTCTAGTGCCCAACAAAAACCACGAAGGGATAGGTACGTTTGTTCACCAAGTAGAGGATCTACGGAAACCAGAGATGAGCGAGGCCCGTATTCGGGGGCAAACAATTGAACAAGCGGATGTCGCCGGCCTCCTGGTGTTGTCTGCAACTATCCAGTGGCTGAACGACGAGGGGAAACGCCAGAGGAGTGGAAGAAGATGGAAGGTGCGGGCAACCGCAGACTACATGGATCAAGAAGTAGCGAACCTCTTCCACGATTTCGGGGTATTCGGGTTCGAGTTGACAAAACGGCCAAGCTACATCGAAGGCCTGGGACATCGGGCACTCAAGGTCAAGCAAGGCCGAGACACGGAAGGAAAGGTAGCTGCACACCTAGTGACGGTCGACCTCTTGAATCTCATGGGACGGAAAGCACCAGATCAGATACGGCTGGTGAACGCCATCATTGAGGCCGTCACGAACGTGCGAGAACACGCATACGAAGGTGGGCTACTCGGATAGACTTGGTGGATGGCTGCGGCATACGACAAACCGAATGAGAGAGTGCATGTTGCCGTGTACGACAGAGGCATCGGTATCCCCAGGAGCATGAGAGGCAAAGTAAAACGCAAGCTCCTGGAGCTCAGTCCAACGATGATGGAGAGAATCACAAGCTCCGATGGGGCCGCGATCGAGGCAGCACACCGGCCGGGCGCGACACGTACGAAGCGGCGCAACAGAGGGAGAGGTCTCGCATGGGAGATGGAAGGCTACATCAAGGGTCATCCCGGGATCGGCCAAGGGACACCAGGGCGGTACCGGGTAGCAAGCGGCTTTGGGGAGTACGAGGTAGAGCACTCCACCGACGGCACGATCTACTCGACATACAAAGATCACCGTGTAAAGATGGCGGGGACGCTGGTCGAGTGGATTATCCATATTGCACCGGACGAAGCTCGGAGCGAGTAATGAACGGAAACGAAAGACACCACCTTGAGCTAGCCAAGATCGGCTTTAACACACCCGGCGGCCGAACAAGCGAGTACGGGCCGCAGAGCGGCGAGCTCTTCCGGACAAAATGGTTGCGAGAGGCAGTCGAACAAGGCGGTGAGGTGGTCATCAACCTGGACGGAAGCACCGGAGGAACCAGCTCGTTCTACGACGAATCCATCGGATGGCTGATCCGTGAAAGGATAATCAGCCGAGCAGAAGCGCTCCGGCGGATCCACGTGGTCACGAACGACGAAGACCTGAGGTACATTCCTGGACTTGTGAAATTGGTCATGGAAGAAGCCTGAGCAGCACCGAAGCGGCAACAAGTGCAGGGAGACACCAGGGATGGCAGCAGAAACAGGACTAGGAACGGGAGAAGCCATCCTTCTGGGGGCAGGTATAGCGGTAATCGGTTCCCTCATCACGACCATGTTGAACTTGATGTACCAGACCCTGACAACACGGCAGGACACCCGAAGGGCACGCAGAGAAGGAAGAAGGAAACGGATCGACGAGAAGGTAAACATGTATGCCGAGCTGATGGCCGAATACTGGGGGTCGGCAAACCACGAGCCAGAGCAGCTCAGGCAAATGGAGAGCCGCAGTCTGGGGCTGAAGGCGTACATCGCCCGCCAGATCGAAATATGGCGCAGAGAGGAAGGCAAACAGAGAGGAGATGGGGTCAGATACATCTTCCAGCAGATGGTCTTCCATGCGGAGGGAGGGTCTTTCCAAGGAGGACCGCACGAAGCATCACACGAACGAGCCACGCAAGTATGGACCAAGGCCGCGGCCTTGCTCTCTGCCCTTGATGATAGCGGTTCAGTTTGAATCTGCTCAGTCCCTGTTCATGCTTACTCTACGCGTCGCAAACGACTGTCATCCAGGTCTACGTCGTACTCCCGTCTGCGCCGGAGCTCGGCCTCCAGGCTCTCGTCCATGCTGTGGTCGTTGTCTGCAACGGCTTGCCGAGTGAGCCGAGCGGTCCTTTCGGCATCGCTCCCACCGTTCCTTCTTCGTCGTTCTCTCATGATTCTGCTCACAGGTAGTGGGGCAGCTTGGAACTGCCCCACTACGCATCCCCGAGAGTTTCTCCCGCAAGCGAGGGATGACGGTAAGCTCCCACTTCTGCCAACACCGCCGCGACGGGAAACCGGCGAAAACCCTTGACGAGGGCAGGTGAGTCCAGCGGGCAAACGGACAGGTCTTCAAAAACAGCAGGTTGCGGTCGTGGTGACGGAAATGCACAATAATGCTGTCCTAATCTCAAACCACAAGAATACTGTCCGAACGGACAGATTTCGTGTGGCTGCACACAGGCTGCGGCTCTGGCGCAGCACGCTGTCGATGCGGTAGCGGATGCGGAGGAATTCGTACTCTGGATCGAAGTGGATGTCCGAGGCGTCCCGCTTGACTGCGTGCTGTTTCGAGGGACCCACCATCGCGAATGATGCCGACCGCGCCCTGACCCCAGCCTGTTGAGGGAGGCGACTTCAAGTGACGATACGACAACTTGATGAGTCAATTCACATCAGACGGTAGATCTGCCGTCGATGGACAAGACTGTCGATAGGCGAATCCTCGCCTGTCCGCTACTATCCATATTCATCCGATGCTGCCTCGGAGTGTGGGATATGAATGTGGGATATGAATGTGGGAAATGATTGATGAAATCAATTAAAACAATGGGTTATATGCCATTCACGGGACGCCTGCGTTCCCAGGATGCTCCGTTCCCAGATTCACAACCGGCGTCCGGTTCCGCCACCACCGTATCAGGAGCCAGCCGGCATGTCCGAAGCATCTGAGCGTCTGGCGGCGCTCGTCCGGGACCGGCTGGGGAGCGGCGCGCGGGTGGCGCCGACACGGCTCGGGGAGGTCACCGTCGAGGTCGCACCGGCGGCGTTGCGCGAGACCTGCATGACGTTGCGCGACGCAGAGGAGCTCCGCTTCGGGCAGCTCGTGGATCTGTGCGGGGTGGACTGGCTCGACTACGGCCGCGCGGACTGGCAGACCAGCGAGACGGCGACCGCGGACGGGTTCTCGCGCGGGGTGCGGAGCCGCGCGCCCGCCGGGGCGGCGGCCGGGGCGGAGCACGAAGGGCCGCGCTTCGCCGTCGTCTACCACCTGCTCTCCCACGCACACAACCGGCGTCTCCGGCTCCGGTGCCCGGCGCCGGGGGACCCGCCGATCGTGGAATCCGTGCACGACGTCTGGAACGCCGCCGACTGGTACGAGCGGGAGGCGTTCGACCTCTTCGGCATCCTCTTCGACGGGCATCCCGATCTGCGCCGCATCCTCACCGACTACGGCTTCGTGGGGCATCCCTTCCGCAAGGACTTTCCGCTCTCCGGGGAGGTCGAGATGCGCTACGACCCGGCCCGGCGCCGGGTGGTCTACGAGCCCGTGTCCATCGAACCGAGAACCCTGGTCCCGAAGGTGATCCGGGGCGATGAGGATCGGCGCGCGGACCCGGACGGCGGCGGACCGGATCACGGCGGACCGGCCCTTGGCGGGCCGGAGCCGGCGGCAGCGGCCGATGCCTGAGATCCGCAACTTCACCCTGAACTTCGGCCCCCAGCACCCGGCCGCGCACGGCGTGCTGCGGCTGGTGCTGGAGATGGACGGCGAGATCATCGAGCGCGCCGACCCGCACATCGGGCTGCTGCACCGCGCAACGGAGAAGCTGGCCGAGAGCAAGCCCTACAACCAGAGCATCGGCTACATGGACCGTCTCGACTACGTGTCCATGATGTGCAACGAGCACGGCTACGTGCTCGCCATCGAGAAGCTGCTGGGGGTCGAGCCCCCGTTGCGCGCGCAGTACGTCCGCGTGCTGTTCGACGAGATCACCCGCATCCTGAACCACCTGATGTGGCTGGGCGCACACGGCCTCGACATCGGCGCGATGACCGTGTTCCTGTACTGCTTCCGCGAGCGCGAGGACCTGATGGACTGCTACGAGGCGGTGTCCGGGACCCGGATGCACGCCACCTGGTACCGCCCCGGCGGCGTCTACCGGGACCTCCCCGAACGGATGCCGCAGCACCTCCAGGCGCCGGGCCGCAGCGGGCGGGATCTGGAGCGGCTCAACGCGGCCCGGCGGGGCTCGCTGCTCGACTTCATCGAGGCGTTCACCGAGCGCTTCCCCGGCTGCGTGGACGAGTACGAGACCCTGCTCACCGAGAACCGCATCTGGAAGCAGCGCACCGTGGGGATCGGGGTGGTGGCTCCGGAGCGCGCGGTGGAGCTGGGGTTCTCCGGCCCGATGCTGCGCGGCTCCGGCGTCGAATGGGATCTTCGCAAGAAGCAGCCCTACGAGGTCTACGACCGGGTCGAGTTCGACGTCCCGGTGGGGGTGAACGGCGACTGCTACGACCGCTACCTGGTCCGGGTGGAGGAGATGCGCCAGTCCAACCGCATCGTGCGCCAGTGCGTGGACTGGCTGCGCGCGAACCCGGGCCCGGTGATGCTGGATGACCACAAGCTCACCGCGCCCGCCCGCGAAGAGATGAAAGAGGACATGGAAGCCCTCATCCACCACTTCAAGCTGTTCACGGAGGGGTACTGCGTGCCGCGGGGGGAGGCGTACGCGGCGGTGGAGCATCCCAAGGGCGAGTTCGGCGTCTACCTGGTCTCGGACGGTGCGAACAAGCCCTACCGGCTCAAGGTGCGGGCGCCCGGATTCGCGCACCTGGCCGCGATGAACGAGATGATCCGGGGCCACATGCTCGCGGACGTGGTCGCGATCATCGGGACCATGGACATCGTGTTCGGGGAGATCGACCGCTGATGTTCCGGTCACCCGGCACCGCAGCCCTCTCGATCGCCCGGCCGATGACCCGTAGCGAGGCGTGCCGCGCGCCGGACGATCACCTTCGGTACGGAATCGACCGCTGATGCCGCAGTCGCCGGATACCGCGGCCCTCTCGATCGCGCAACCGATGACCCGCGACGAGGCGTGCCGCGTGCTGAGCGAGCACACCCGGCACGAGATCGATCGCTGGCTGAAACGCTACCCGCCGGAGCAGCGGCGCTCGGCGGTGCTCGCCGCGTTGCGGGAGGCACAGCACCAGAACCACGGCTACCTCACCGAAGAGCTGATGAACGCGGTCGCCGCCTACCTCGACCTGCCTCCGATCTGGGTCTACGAGGCGGCGAGCTTCTATTCGATGTTCGAGACCCGCCCGGTGGGCCGCCACAGCGTCTCGGTGTGCACGAACATCTCCTGCATGTTGTGCGGCTCCGACGCGATCGTGGCCCACATCGAGAAGAAGCTAGGCATCAAGGTGGGCGAGAGCACCGCCGACGGCCGTATCTACCTCAAGCCGGAGGAGGAGTGCCTGGCCGCCTGCTGCGGGGCGCCGATGATGATGGTGGACCACGTCTACCACGAGAACCTGACCCCCGATAAGGTGGACGCGATCCTCGACGCGCTGGAGTGAGGGGCGCGAGCTTCGGACCCGCGGCCTGATCGCCAGCCGCTTCGCGCCCGACTTCGGCGTACCATCCGGTCGCATCACGGACGTCCTGGGCGGCCGCGGGTCCGGATACGCACCACCGGACCCGGCTCCGCCCCGGAATGCGGATGCGCCCCGGGGGCTCCGCGTTCGGGTAGCGCGAATCCGCAGGGATGGAAGCCCATGACCGACCGCAACCCCCCCGTCGATCCCGTCACCCTGGAGATCATCTCCAACGCCCTGCGCTCGATCACCGACGAGACCTTCGTCGCGCTGATGAAGTCGGCGTACTCCACCAACATCAAGGAGCGGCGCGACCACTCCACCGCGATCATGGACGCGAAGGGACGGCTCGTCGTGCAGGCGGCCCAGGCCCTGCCGATCCACATCGCTTCCATGAGCGGGCTCATCGCCTGCCTGCTCGACAAGTACGGCGGCGACGTGCACGAGGGCGACCTCTTCATCGCCAACGACCCCCACACCGCGGGCGGCACCCACCTCCCCGACATCAACTACGCGATGCCGGTGTTCGTGGAAGGCGCACTGTTCGGCTTCGTCGCGAACCTCGCCCACCACGCGGACGTCGGGGGCATGGCCCCGGGCTCCATGGCCGGAGGGATGAGCGAGATCTTCCAGGAGGGCCTGCGCATCCCGGTGGTCAGGCTCTTCCGCCGGGGCGAGCTCCAGCGCGACGTCCTGGATCTGCTGCTGCTCAACGTGCGGGTGCCCGAGGAGCGGCGCGGGGACCACTACGCGCAGATCGCGGCCTGCCGCCTCGGCGCCCGGCGCCTGCGCGAGGTCGTCGCGCACTACTCCGCCGGGGTCATCCGCACCGCCTTCGACGAGATCATCGCGCGCACCGAGCGGCGGCTGCGCGACGCCGTCGCCGGGGTCCCGGACGGCGAGTACCGGTTCGAGGACGTACTGGACGGCGACGGGGCCGGGACCGCCGACGTCCCCATCCGGCTCGAGGTCACCATCGCGGGCGACCGGCGCATTTCGACTTCGCCGGCACCAGCCCGCAGGTCAGGGGCAACGTGAACGTCACCATGAACGCGACGCAGGCCGCGGTGTGCTACGCGCTCAAGGCGATGCTCGACCCGGAGGTGCCGAACAACCAGGGCGTGCTCGCGGTGGCGGACATCGACGCGGCGCCGGGCACGCTGCTGAACGCCCGGTTCCCCGCCCCCGTCGCGTCGCGCGCCCATACCTGCCAGCGCATCATCGACGTGGTGCTCGGCGCATTCGCCCAGGCGCTGCCCGGCAAGGTCATCGGCGCCGCCAACGGCGCCAACACCACCGCGGTGTTCTCGGGTATCGACCCGCGCAGCGGCAAGGGCTACCTCTACCTCGAAACGCTGGGCGGCGGCATGGGCGCCCGCGCGGCCAGGGACGGCAAGGACGGCGTGCAGGTGCACATCACCAACACCTCGAACCTGCCGGTGGAGGCGATCGAGCAGGAGTACCCGTTGCGTGTCGAGGAATACGGCCTGATCGAGGACTCCGGCGGCGCGGGCCGCCGGCGCGGTGGCCTGGGGCTGCGTCGCGTGGTGCGCCCGGTCGGCCACGACTGCATCTTCAACGGTGTCGGCGAGCGCTTCCGCCACCGGCCGTGGGGCGTGTTCGGCGGCGAGCCGGGGGCATCGGGCCGATTCCTGCTGCGCGACGCCGGCGGCGCGGAGACGAAGCTGCCCGACAAGTGCGGCGAGCACCGGCTCGCGCGCACCGAGGCGGTGGTGATCGAGACCCCCGGCGCCGGCGGCTACGGCCCCCCGGCCGAGCGTGACCCCGTCCTCGTCGCCGCGGACCGTGAGAGCATGAAGTTCACCGAAGGCTTCATCGCCCGGCACTATGAGGGCGATCCCTGATCCGAGGGCAGCTTGGCCTGGGCGACCCTGCGCCGGGACCCGTTGGCCCCTCGCGCTCGATGTCCGGCAGACACCCGGTGGACCATGCCGGTTGGCCCGCCGGGCACATCGGTGACGTCCAGCCTCGCGCTCGTGCCCTCGGACTCTTTGCCTCGGATCGGGATTGGTGGGGTAAGCTGCACCCATGAACACAAAACGCAAGCTTCCCATCGGCATCCAGACCTTTCGCACCATTCGCGAGGAGGGCTGCTACTACGTCGACAAGACCGCCCATGTCGGGCGCCTTGTCGAGGAAGGCGCCCACTACTTCCTCTCCCGCCCCCGGCGCTTCGGCAAGAGCCTGCTGCTGGACACGATCAAGGAGCTGTTCGAGGGCAGCGAGAAGCTGTTCCGGGGGCTGGCTGTCCACGACCGCTGGGATTGGAGCGTACGCCGCCCGGTATTGCGGCTCGACTTCGGCGGAGGGGCGTTCGACGAGCCGGGCCTCGCGGCCAGGGAGACGATGGCGCAGCTCGACGCCATCGAAAGGCGCAACGCGGTGGAAGCCCGCTACGACACCGCACCGGCCCGCTTCGGGCACCTGATCGAGACGCTGCACGAGCGTAGCGGCCAACGGGTGGCGGTGCTGGTGGACGAGTACGACAAGCCGATCCTCGGGGCACTCCATACGCCGGAGGTCGCCCGCGCCAACCGCAGCTTCCTGCACGGGCTGTATTCCGTCATCAAGCAGAACGACGCCCACGTCAAATTCACCTTCCTTACGGGGGTGAGCAAGTTCTCGAAGGTGAGCATCTTCTCCGGCCTGAACAACCTCAAGGACATCACCCTGGACCCGCGCTACTCGGCCATCTGCGGCTATACGGATGGGGACCTGGACACGGTGTTCGCGCCGGAGCTGCCCGGACTGGACCGCGACAAGATCCGCCGCTGGTACAACGGCTATTGGTGGCTGGGCGAGGAGAAGGTGTACAACCCCTTCGACATCCTGCTGCTGTTCGACACCCGCCGGTTCAAGGCCCACTGGTTCGAGACCGGCACCCCGTTCTTCCTGGTCGACACCTTGCTTGAGCGCAAGGTCGATGCCGCGACCCTTGAAGACCGGCTGGCCGGCGAGGATCTGCTGTCCGCCTTCGACGTGGACCACATCGCCACCGAGGCGCTGCTGTTCCAGACCGGCTATCTCACCATCACCGGCGAAGAGGATTTCGATGACGAGACCGTCTACCGGCTGGGCTACCCGAACCACGAAGTGCGGCGAAGCCTGAACAGAAGTCTGCTGCGGGGCATGGTCCCGGACACTTCCATCGAGGCGGAAGGCATCCGCCTGCGCCAGCTTCTGCGAGCGAACGACTTCGCCGGCCTGGAGGCGTTGTTCCGGGCCTTCTTCGCCGGCATCCCCTACCAGTGGCACACGAAGAACGACATCGCCCGCTACGAGGGGTACTACGCGAGCGTGTTCTACTCCCACTTCGCCGCCGCGGGCCTGGACGTGCGGGTAGAGGAGAGCACCGGCCACGGGAGACTGGACATGGCGGTGCCGTACAACGGCCACGTCTACCTGTTCGAGTTCAAGACGGTCGGGAAGGCGCCGGAGGGGAAGGCGATGGCGCAGTTGAAGGAGAAGGGCTACGCGGACAAGTACCGGGGCCTGGGTCAGCCGATCCACCTCATCGGGGTGGAGTTCAGCCGGGAGGCCCGCAACGTCGCCGCCTTCGAGGTGGAGCGCGCGGCGTGAGGCGTTCGGCGGCCACGGGGCGGTCGGGGCCGATCGAGTCCTTTACGGCGGAGGTGCCCCTTCGGCAAAGCATCGGGGGTGCTGCTCGACATCCGGTCACTCGTCGCCGCAGGTCCACGTACGGATGACGCTTGCCCCGGATGACGCTCGCCATGGTGTCACCGCCGCTCCGAAGCGGAAGTGAACGAGCGATCCGGGCGGCTCCGGGCATGGATTGACGGGCCGGGTCGGCCGTGACGTACGTCGAAGCCAGGAAGAGGCTCGTCGCTTGGCTGCGCCGGCAACTCATCGGTCCGGCCGGCGAGGGTCGCCTGGGAACGTCCCCGCTGGATCGCTATCCGGCCGGTGTGCTGCACCCCGTCGAGCCCCCCGTGTCCGGCATCGACCCCGCCTCGGCGGACGGCGGGGAGCCTGAACCATCCCTCCTCGAAGACGACCAGGAGGAGGCGGCGCCGGCGGACGGCGAATCGGAGGAGCGGTCGTTCGCGCGGCCGGCCCGCCGGCGGCGCTACGTGCCGCCCTCGTCGGTGGGCTTCTCCTGTTTCGTCCGCGGTGAGGTGCGCCTTGCCATCACGTGCTCCGCCGCCGTGTATGGCGGTGCCGAAAAGCAGGACGAGGCCGAAGCTGGTCGATTCCAGGACCGTGACGAGGCCGGCCGATTCCTGCCCGGCGAGTACGTCCGGACTCCACTCCCGGAACGGACCGTCACGTGGTCGAGCGCGACCGCCTTCGGCGGGTCCGGGGGAGCCCTCTGGGAGGGGCGGGCCGGTGTGGACGTGCGTGCGCGCCCGCATCGGGACGGCCTCATCGTCACCGTCACCCTGTGCAACCGGGAAGAGCTGGACCCGGACGTCCCCCCACGCCTGAAGACCCGCGACCGGGTGGCGAAATCGCTGTTCGAGGCGGAGCTCTCATGCGTCGTCGAGGGCGGTGAGCTCGTCGACTATCCACGGGTCGATCCGAGCCTGCTCACCGAGGAGGAACAGGAGCTGGAGCTCCAGTACCGGGAGCAACGCATCTACGCCCTCGGTCACGGCGCCGCCGCGAGCTGGGATGTGCGGCCGGGCCGCGAGGCACGTGTCTGGTCCGACTTCATGCCCGAAGCGGAAGTACCGATGATGACGGTGGACACCGGCGGCGACGACGCGGTCCTCCGTCTTTCTCGCCTCGCCGAAGCGCCAGTGATCGACGAGCCGGGGCAACTTGCCGGCGCCGATGCGCCGACGGCCGACGAGCCGGGGCAACTTGCCGGCGCCGATGCGCCGACGGCCGACGAGCCGGAGCAATCCGCCGGCGCCGATGCGCCGACGGCCGACGCGCCGGAGCGATTTGCCGGCGCCGATGCGCCGACGGCCGACGCGCCGGAGCAGCTTGCCGGCGCCGATGCGTCGATGGCCGACGCGCTGGAGCGGTTCGTCGCCGGCTACGCCGACTGGATCGCCGGACAGCAGCGCACCGCCTCCGAGCTTCCGAGCCACGGCGAACGGGCCACCGCGGACCGGATCTGCCACAGAATGAACGTCGCCCTCGATCGAATGCGGGGATGCGTCGAGATGCTGCGCACCGATCCGCTTGCGGCCGAGTCCTTCCGGTGGGCGAACCGGGCGATGCTCGACCAGATGGTCCAGGCCCGGAGGGTCCAGGCCGATCGGGTCGATCGAGCCGGCGGCCGGGAGGCCGAGCCCGGCGGCTACCGCTGGCGTCCCTTCCAGTTGGCCTTTCTGCTCACGGTCATGGGGTCCGCGATCCGGGAAGAAGACGAATTCCGGGACGTGCTGGATCTCATCTGGTTCCCCACCGGGGGCGGCAAGACCGAGGCCTACCTGGGGCTGATCGCGTTCCTGATCGTCTGGCGCCGCCTGAAACATCCCGCCTCGGGCGGAGGGACCGTGGCGTTCATGCGTTACACCCTGCGCCTGCTGACCCGGCAGCAGTTCGAGCGCGCCGCGCGGATGGTATGCGCCCTGGAGCGGATCCGCAGGCGCCATCCCGAAAGGCTGGGGGAGGCTCCCATCGACGCCGGCATCTGGGTCGGGGGCGAGATCAGCCCCAACCGGTACGATCGGGCCAGGGAAATCGTGGAGGAGATCAGGGCCGGCAAGCCCGGAGCGCAGTACCGGCTGCTGATGGAGCGCTGTCCGTGGTGCGGTACGCCCTTCGACGCCGGGCACGGCTACCATGCCACGGAGGACGAATTCCATTTCCATTGCACCGATCCCGGATGCGACTTCGGCGCCGATCCCCGCCCCCTTCCCTGCAACGTGGTGGACGAGGCCCTGTACGACCACCCGCCGTCCCTGCTCATCGGCACCATCGACAAGTTCGCGCGGGTCGCGTGGGAGGAGCGGACCGGCGCCTTCTTCGGCGCCGGCCCGGGTTCGCGCCCGGACTCGCGCCCGCCGGAGCTGGTCATCCAGGACGAGCTGCATCTCATCACCGGCCCCCTGGGCTCGGTGGCCGGGCTCTACGAGGCGGGCCTCGACACCCTGCTCGTCCGGCGCGGCGTCCGCCCGAAGTACGTCGCCTCCACCGCGACCATCCGCATGGCGCGGGAGCAGGTGCAGCGCCTGTATGCGCGCGACCTGGCCGTGTTTCCCCCGCCGGGCCTGTCCCATGACGACACGTACTTCGCGCGCACGGACCGCGAGCGTCCGGGCCGGCTCTACGTCGGCTACCTGGCCCCCCTGCTCGACAAGCAGCACTGCATGGCCCCGCTCGCCGCCGTCCTGCTCGCCGCTCCGCGGATCCTGTTCGACGACGACACGGATCGGGAGGCGCTGCTCGATGCGTGGTGGACCCAGGTGGTCTACCACGGCAGCCTCAAAGGGGTCGGAAGCAGCCACAACGCCTTCGTCACCGACGTCCGCGACTTCGGCCGAAGGCTCGCGTATGAATTTCAGGAAGCGCGCGACACCGAGCCTGGCCATGCGGCGCCGGACGCCCTTCATGAGGCACCCGAAGGCACGCCGGCTCTTCCTGCATTCGCAGGGCAATCCGGTGGACCGGACGCCCCCGGCGGGGAATCCGAAGGCGTCCCGGAGCGGTTCCGGAACCCCCGGATCGCGCAGCTCACCAGCCGGCGGACCGCCCGGGAGAACGCCGAGACGTTTCAGCAACTGGCGATGCGCCAGGGGGACGACGAGACCTGCCTCGACGCGGTGCTGGCGACGAACATGGTGTCCGTCGGCCTGGACGTCGCACGCCTCGCGCTGATGATCGTCAACGGCCAGCCGCTCACCACCGCGGAGTACATCCAGGCCACGAGCCGGGTCGGCCGCGCGGACGTGCCCGGCCTGGTGGTGGCCAACTACCATCGGCACCAGGCCCGGAGCCTGTCGCACTACGAGAGCTTCCGTCCCTACCACGAATCCTTCTACCGCTTCGTGGAGCCGAGCAGCGTCACCCCCTACACTTGGCAGGTGCGAACCCGTGCGCTGCACGCCGCCCTCGTCATCGCGCTCCGGCACGTGTGCACCGATCTGGGGAGCAATACGTCGGCGGGACACTTCGACCAGGATGCGCCGGAGGTCAGGGCGGTGATCGCGGAGCTCAAGCGGCGCTGCGAGCGCGCCGCGGCCGAGCCCGGCCAGAGCCGGGACACGGCTTCCCACATCGATCGCCTCGCCGGGCAGTGGCACGACGAAGCGCGGCGTTGCAAGGAGGAGAGGCGGCAGCTCGGCTACCAGGCGCCGGCCCGCGAACGGAACGCCGACCGGCTGCTCTACACGCACGGCGAGTCGCGCCCCGGCCTGTGGGCGACCCTGCACTCGATGCGCAACGTGGAAGGGACCGGATCGCTGAAGGTCCATGACTGGCCGCCGAAGGCGTGAGGCGTGACGATGCCGCGGCCTGGATTCGTTGCCGGGATCGATGCTTTCCGACTTCGGAGGAACGGCCTTCGAGCGGCGATCGCCCGAAGGACTCCGGGTTCGGCAGCGGCCCGACACCCCGCCGGTGGCGGAGCAGCCCTTTTGCAAGACGGAGGCCCCATGAACGAAAGGACGAGCAGGCAAGAGCTCCTTTCCCGAATATCGATAGACAAGAACGTCTGTTTCGGTAAGCCCTGCATCCGGGGGCATCGTATCTGGGTATCCCTGGTGCTCGATCTTCTGGCCAGCGGATGGACGGTCCGGGAGCTCCTCGATCAGTACCCCGGTATCGAAGAAGCGGACGTTCTCGCCTGCATCGCCTACGGCGCGGAAATGTCCCGCGAACGCTACGTCGACGTGCCCCTGGAGGCATCGGCTTGAAGATCAAGCTCGACGAGAACCTCGGCAACCGGGGAGCGGATGTCCTGCGGGCGGCGGGACACGACGTCGCCACGGTGGTGGAGGAAGGACTGTCTTCGGCCAGCGATGACCGGCTCATCGAAGCCTGTCGTTCCGAACGCAGGTGTCTGGTCACTCTCGACCTGGACTTCGGCAACCCTCTGCGTTTCGAGCCATCGCGCTATTCCGGCATCGCCGTTCTCAGACTTCCGCCCAGGTTCATCGCTGGCCACTTGTTCGACACGGTGCGCACCCTTGCCATCGGTCTTGCCGATTCGGCCATTGAAGGCAAGTTGTGGATCGTGCAACGGGGGCGCATCAGGGAGTACCACCGGGAGTAGAGGGACGCAATTGCCCCGGAGCGCGATGAAGTTCGGTACGGGGCCTTGGAAGACGGTGGAAATCCATGACTGAAGAACACGTTCCGGTCCGGCTCTCGCACCTGCTGCGCGAGTGCTCCGTGGGGGCCGTCGTGCGCGGGCCGGACAGCCTGATGGTGGTGCAGGACGTCCGCACTTGGGATCGTCCGGGCGCCGACCCCCTGGAACGGGAGATCCGCTACGTGGACCGGGTGCGGAGTGCGCTCGGCATCGAGCGGGCGCTCTGCGCACCGCCGCGCGCGGTGGAGCGGGACGGGACGATCATCGGATGGGTCCCGGCGCTGAAGTTTCCCACCTGGATGCGCTGCCTGAACCCGAAGTGCGGCTTGATGCACCGTGCGCCCTGGCGAAAGCCGCGAGCCAATGGCGGCGATGGCCATCGGCGCACCGAAGCACAGGACGCGGGAGGCGCGGGAGAAGCGGAAAAATGCAGCGGCTGCGGCGGCAGGCTGGAGCAGACCCCCTGGGTCCTCGTGCACGAGGACGGCTATCTGGCGGACGTCCCCTGGCACGTTCTGGCGCACCCGGAACATGCCCGCAACCCCGAACAGCGCCGGTGTCGCCCCGACTGGACGCAGCCCTATCTGAAGCTGCGCGAGGCCGGAGCCGGCCGCATCGTGCGTTGCACCCGCTGCGAATCGGAAGCCCACCTGCCGCCGGGCGCGCTGCCGCGGATACCGTTTCCACCCCACACTTGGCAGCAGCCCTGGATGCGCGAGCCCCCCGCGCAAGCCCCGGAGACCCCGGCCTTGCTGCTGGAGATCAACGACGTCCGGGTGCACTCGGCCTCGACCCGCACGGCGCTCGTCATCCCCCCGGAATCGCGCATCCGCCGGGGAACGGTCATCGACCGCCTCTACAGCAGCACCGGAAGCCGGAACAGGATTCGGAAAGCGAGGAACCGGCTGGCGCGCAAGAGCGCCGTCAGACGGCTCGCCCGCGAATATCGCTGCACGCCCGGCGAGATCGAGGAGGCCATCGCGGAAATCAAGGACGGTTATCCCCTGGGTGGGCGGACGTTCACCGCCGGCGACCTGCTGGCGGACGAGTACCGGGCGCTGATTGAAGAAATCCCCGGCCTCGGGGAAGACGAGGACTTCGTCACCGAGCACCACACCCGCGACTGGAAGGCACTCGGACGCACGCCGGGCGCGGGGGACACAGGGGACGCGAGGGACATGGGGGAGGCGGGGGACATGGGGGGCGCAGGGACCGCGCGGCGCGCGGTGGACGCCGTATCGCGTCTGGTGGCGGTCAACCGGCTCAAGGAAATCATGGTGCTCAAAGGGTTCCAGCGCGCCGGAGGCGAACGGCTCACGCCCCCGGACCTCACCGGGGAGGGAAACTGGCTGCCCGCGCTGGAGCTGTATGGAGAGGGCATCTTCTTCACCCTCGACGAAGCGTCGTTGCAACGCTGGGAGGGCGGCGGCGCCCTGCAAGAGCGTGCGGACGCCTTCTCCCGGCGCTACGTCCAACGCGCGGGGCAGGGCGTTCCCGAGTTCGACGTCGAGGTCTCGCCGCGCTTCCTGCTGTGCCATACCCTCGCCCACCTTCTGATCCGCGAGCTCGATGCGGAAGCGGGATACCCCGCCGCCTCGCTGAAGGAGCGCATCTACTGCGCGACCGGCAGGGAGCCCATGGCCGGCATCCTGATCTACGTGGCGGTCGCGGACGAGGAGGGATCCCTGGGCGGGCTGATGGAGCTGGCGAAGCCCGAACGCTTCCTCCGCCTGCTGACCGGAGCCTTCGAGGCCGCGGCCTGGTGCTCGCTGGACCCGGTCTGCTCGGAGCAGGAAGGGCATGGGCCGGACCTGCTGAACCGGGCCGCCTGCCACGCCTGCGCGCTCGTGCCGGAGACGAGCTGCCCGTACGGCAACGTCCTCCTCGACCGGGCCTTCGTCAAGGGCACGGCGCCGGACCTTCCCGCGTTCCAGGACGTTGCGGGGACGCACGCCTGATGCCCAACGGCAACCTTCTCCTCGACCGGGTCTTCGCCAGAGGCACGGCGCCGGACGTTCCCGCGTTCTCCTCGGCCGGGGCTTCGCCAGGGGGCGTAGCGCCGGACGTTCCCGCGTTCCTGGACGTTGCGGCGCCCGGCGCCGCGGGGGCGCCTGCCTGATGGCCAAGCGCAAGTTCGAGCTGCCGGGCATCCAGGACCTCGGCAAGGAGCAGGAGGCGGCGCGCGCCCTGCCCAAGGAAGGCCGGCACCTGATCGTGGGCGGGCCGGGAACCGGGAAGTCCGTGCTCGCGCTGATCCGGGCCCGCCGCCACCACCGGGAGGGCGACGACTACCGGTTCCTGGTCTTCAACCACCTCCTGCACCGGGCGAGCGGCCAGTTGTTCGGCCCCGACCTCGCCGGCAAGACGTGGAAAAGGTGGTTCCTGGACACGTTCGAGGAGATCGCGGGCCAGCCGGCTCCGCGCTTGGCGCCGAACGACGGCGGGTGGAGAGAGATCGACTGGCAGGGCGTGGACGAGATCATCCAGGCCCTGCCTCACGGAGACGGGCGGCAGCGACCCTTCCTGGTCATCGACGAAGGCCAGGACATGCCCCGGGAGCTCTACCGCGCCCTCGTGGATCTCGGCTTCGACCGGTTCTTCGTCGTCGCCGACCAGAACCAGCAGATCACCGACGCCAACAGCAGCCGGCAGGACATCGCGGACCGCCTGGCCGTCGAGACGGATGAGGTGATCGAGCTCCGGCACAACTACCGCAACCACTACCCGGTGGCGAGGCTGGCCAGAGCGTTCTATTCCGGCGATCCTGCGAGTGCGCCTCCCGAGCTGCCGGCGCAGGCTCCGGGAGCGGCTCCGATCCTCTACTGCTACGAACAGGACCGGCTGGACGAGGTCGCGCGCGGCCTGCTGCGTCTGGCCGACCGGGACCCACGCCAGTTGATCGGCGTCATCGCGCCGAACAACCCGGTCCGGGAGCGCTACGTGGAGGCGCTTCGATCCGTGGAGGTTCGACTCGACAACCCGCGGCCGTCCGTCGAGACGCACCACCGGAAGCACCGGGCCGAGGTCGCCTTCGACGAAGGCGGCCTCCTGGTCATCAACGCGCAGGCCTGCAAGGGGCTCGAATTCGACACGGTGGTGCTCGCGGACGTCGACGAGCACTACTTCCGGCGCGGGGACCCGGACGTGGCCCGGCGCCTCTTCTACGTCATGGTCGCGCGGGCGAGGGAGCGGGTGTTCCTGTTCATGAAGCGCGGCGGGCGCAAGGAGATCGAGCGCATCCTGCCGGCGGACCCGGGCGTGCTGCGAAGACAGCCACTCCCGCCAAGTCCGAAAGCGCCCGTCGAAACGCCATGATCGGGTCCCCGATGGAATCTGTCGGGGGCAGGCGCCCGGAAGGCGGGAAAAGCCGGGGGATCCCGATGACACGATTCCGTTCGGGAAGTCGGCGGGAGTCGTCGTTGCGAAGAGAGGGTTCGTGAATGGACACCGCGGACATGTTCCTCTCAGAGGACGAGCCTGCTCCGGCGAAGGCGCCCGGCTCGGGGCTCCTCGTCACCAATCACCTGAACCTGACGTACATGCTCGCGGCGGGTCTGCTGATGCCGCCGGCCGGGTTCGGCGGCAAGTACTACCGGGACACCCTCGGATGCTTCCCGGGCTGGATCCCCCTGTTCATCGGCAAGGCGCCCGGGGAAGCGATCGAGTCGTGCACGAGCGAAGCGGGGCACTTGAAGCCGGTCATCGTCGAGCTCGACCTCTCCGGGTTGTCGGGCAACGTGGCGGCGGTCGGCGAAGACGGCCCGAGGGAGCGGCATTTCCCGGACCAGCTCGAGGGGACCGAGCGCCTGCTCCTCGTGCCCGCGCCGCTGCCCATTGCCCGGATCGAATCGATCGTCTTCCGGTCGGCCGACGAAAAACGGGCATGTGAAGCGGATGTCAGGGACTTCGCCAACGTGCCGCTCGGGGAGTTCAAGCTCCGAACCCAACGGACTCTCTTCACCAGGGCGCCGGACCTCCCCTGGCCGCCGCCCGGCGAAGGCCCCCCGGAGCGGGCCGCCCCGCTGCAAGGCCCCCTCGCGGCCGGCGGGGTCATGGCCATGCTGCTGCGCTTCGCCAATCTGGGCGAGCAGGCGGTTCGCGCCTGCCGGGCGGCGTTCGACCCGGACGACGGCGACGCCCCGCGCCCGGTGGACGATCATCCGATCCTGGCCGGGCTCGGGACCTGGATCCGTGACGGCACGGCGTCACTGCCGGCGCCCGCGGATCCCGAGACGGATCGAGTCGGCTTGCAGAAAGCCTCCCAGGCCAGGCTCTTCTGGCAGGCCGTCGAACGGCTGGTGGAGTGGCGGGACACCGGCGGTGCCGGCCGTGCCTGCCGCGCCGGCCGCGCCGGCGGTACCGGCGGTGCCGACGGTGCCGGCGGTGCCGAGGAGGTGCTGATCGACCACCTCGATGCAGCCGTGGGCGGCCTCGACCCGCGGCTCCAAGCCGGGATCCGGAAGCTCCACGACACGCTCGCCTCCCTGACGGGGCTCGACGGCGCCAGCGCCGGCGAGCTGTTCGAGCGGCACGACACCCCCCTGGCCCATGCCATGACCCTGTTCCTCCTGCGCCGCGACTGCGCGGACCTCTTCGACTACGACACCGGCCGGCTCGCCGAGCGCCGGCTCTCCGAGCCGGACTGGTTGGCCGCCGCCATCCTGTTCGGGGTCCGCGACGGATGGATGAACCTTCCCCTCCGTCTCCGCGCCGGCCGCGCGCTCTCGGACGCGGTCTCCCACCGCATGGCGCGCATGTCCCATCGGATCGCCGGCACGGGTTTCGACCTGGGCGCCGCCCCGCCGAGAGTCCGCCCCTTGCGCGAGCTGTTCGGGGACGGCTCGACCTGGCGCTCCCGCGAGAAGTCCGCTGCGCTGGTACTCGCCAAGGCGGAGAAGTGGGACTGCGTCCGTACCCGGATCGGCCTCGGCCCGGGTGAGTACACACTCACCGTCAAGGGGGGAGCGACCTACATCGATCTGCCCGGCGAGCCCCGGATCTCCCCGGAAATCGACCTGGATCGATTCTTCGAGTCACTGGCCGGAGCGCGTCTCGACCCCGAGGCCGAGGCGAAGGTTCGCGCGGCGCTCGGGGGCTGAACGCCGTCATGCGCATGATCCCGAGTGCGCCTTGCGACCCCGGCGGCCAGGAGGAGAAGCGGATATTCGAACGACTGCGCAGCGCTGTCGCTGATCGATCTGGATTCGGCCCGGGAGTCGGCCTGAACCCGGATTCGGCTCCGTTGCTTCGCGGCTTCGTTGCGACGAGCGGCCCGGCAAGCGGCTCGACGCGCAACCCGTGGCTCTGCCGCGGACCATGCACAGGATCTCCCGGTTCGCTTCGTACGAGCTCAAGTTTCGGGATTCAAAATGCCTGAATCAGGCGATGGATTCCCGCTACCCGCTTTCGCGGGCACAAGCTTCGCGGGAATGACGACCAGCCTGAAAGCAACGCGTCTCGCTGAAATGACGTCATTCCCGCGAAGCTTGTGCCCGCGAAAGCGGGTAGCGGGAATCCATTTCGGTCAGCGAATCCCGAAACTTGAGTTCGTACGAGATTCGATCCGGACGCCCGGACGCCGGCCGTTTGACCGCCGCCTTTCCGCCGTATTACAACCGGCGGCAGACGGCTCCGAACGGGAGAATCGCCATGAAGCAGGGACCTTGCAAGCTCGCCGGGTGGACGTTCGGCGCCGCGATGGCGGTCGCGGCGGCCGGGGCCGCGGCCGACGGAATCCCGCACCGCCAGGTGGCCGACATGCTGTATCTGGTCGTGTCCTCGGATCGGGCGGTCTATACCCGCATGGTGGTGCAGCGCCTCACCCGGGACGAGGAGATTCTCACCGCCTCGGAGCATTTCGAGGACGATTCGGCGTTGCCGCTGCCGGCG
Organism: Gammaproteobacteria bacterium; assembly: GCA_965204915.1. Lineage (GTDB taxonomy): Bacteria > Pseudomonadota > Gammaproteobacteria > HK1 > HK1 > HK1. Next base: position 5,351,998 of record OZ242023.1, read on the forward strand.
CAGATGTTCCGCTTCGGCGCGGAGAGGGTGGCGGACGAGACCGAGGACTTTTCCTATTCGCTGCTTTCTCTGCATCCGATCAACAAGAAGAACGGTCCCGGAACGGATCTGGAACGGGAAGGTCTGGAATACGTCGCCGAACACCCGGGAGAGAATTTCTACGGGGAGGAGGAGCTCGGCGGCCAGCGCTACTTCGCCGCCGTGTACCCGGATTACGCCGTCGCGGAAGCCTGCGTGAGCTGTCACAACAACCACAACGATTCACCGCGCACCGACGCCGAGGTCGGCGACGTGATGGGCGGCGTGGTCATCCGCATCCCGGTGGACTGACGAGGCCGCGACCGCGCCTCCGTGATCGGCTCGCCGGGCGCCGGGACGTGCAACCACTCGCGACGGCGGCACTCGCCACGGCGGCACTCGCGACGGTGGAAGGGTTCGCCTCGCATCCGGCCGCGCCATGCTGACGTTTGCCGAAGAGCTCGTCCTGCTGCTGACCGATGAGGACGGCGTGCTCCTCCCCATCCGGAAGGATGCGTTCGAGTGTGCCCTGGCGGGCGCGGTGCTGATGGATCTGGCGTTCGCCTGGCGGATCGACACCGACCTGCGGGTGCTGGTGGTCAACGACCGCACGCCGACCGGCAATCCCGTGCTCGACCGCATCCTGGAGAAGATCGCGGTCCACCCGGAAACGGCGGACACCCGGACCTGGATCCGGGACCTGTCCATCGACGAGGCGGACGCCATTCGCGAGCAGGCGTTGGCCGGCCTCGTGGCGCGCGGCGTCCTGGAGCGCCGGGACGGGAGGTTCCCGTGGGTCTTCCGCTTCCCGCGCCATCCCGCGGCCGATGGCGAGGTAGTGCGGGCGATCCGGCTGCGCATCGGACACGCGCTCCATTCCGGCGACGTCCCCGACCCCCGGGACGTCGCCCTGATCGCCCTGCTGGACGCCTGCGACATCCTGTCCGATCTCTTCCCCGCGCGGGAGATCGAACGATGCCGCCCGCGGATCGAGCAGCTCCGCCGGATGGACCTGATCGGCCGCGAGGTGGCCGGGGCGATCGCCGACATCGAACGCACCCTCGCTCTCACCGTCCGCTCCCGGTCGGCGCGCTTCCGCAGGTTGCTGCTGCATCTGTCCGTCGCCGGCGGCCTGGCCGCGGTGGCGACGCTTCTGGCCCCGCGCGTCCCCGTACCGGACCGGTTCGGCCCCTCGTTCTTCGAGCTCCTGTGGTTCGACGGGATCTGGCGGCAGTGGAGCGGCTACGTGCTTCTCGGGTTCAGCGGTGCGGGACTCGTGGCCGCCCTGCGCATGAAGGCGCGGCCGGTGCTTCGAACCGGCGCATCCATCCGGTGGCGACTCGCCCACGTCGGGTTCGGCGTCTGCTGCGTGCTCCTCCTGTTCGGCCACACCGGCTTCCGCCTGGGCGCCAACCTGAACGCGGCGCTCATGGGCTGTTACGTGGCCGCGCTGATCTCCGGCGCGCTGGCCGGGATTTCGACCCACGGAACGTCCTGGCTCCGAAGGATGGGGGTGACCCCCAGGCTGCGCGTCGTTCCGATGCGGCTGCACGTCGCCGCGCTCTTTCCCCTGCCGGCGCTCCTGATCATCCACATCCTCGTCGTCTACCTGTATTGAGTGCGAGAATGCCCGCGTCCCGCATACGAGTGGAAGGCGCGGCAGCGGCGGTCGAACGTCGTCACCCCGCCTGTCCCCCGAGTGCGGCCGAGACGCGGCAGCGCACGACGTCGGTGCTGCGCAAGACCATAACGTCAAAGAACATGTCCTGGAGGATAGGTTTCTGGGCTCTCTGCGTTCCGGGAACCCTGATCGCCGTCGCCTTCGTCGCGGTCCGGATGGTGGTGGGCGGCGACCGCGGGATGCTGCCGGCCGGCGGGACCACCGACGCCCACCACCAGATCGAGACGGCCTGCGAGACCTGCCATGCCGCGCCGCCCTTCGCCGGGGCGGCGGCGGCCGTCAAGGCCATGAACAAGACCTGCCGGAGCTGCCACGAGGACGAATTGAAGGCCGCTGGCGACAGCCATCCGGGCAAGCTGTTCCGCAGCCCCAGAATGGCCGTCTACCGGGAGAAGCTCGATGCGCGCCTGTGCACCGCCTGCCACGTCGAGCACCGCCCCGAGATCACGCGCGCGGGCGCGGTCACCGTGGCGGCGGATTTCTGCATAGCGTGCCACGCCGAAGGCGAGCAGGACGTGCGGGTGGCCCGGCCGAGCCATGCGGGCCTCGCCTTCGACACCTGTGCATCCGCGGGCTGCCACAACTATCACGACAACGGCGCTCTCTACGAAGACTTCCTGGTGAAGCAGGCCGGCCGGCCCTGGGTCGCGCCGGAGCCGGTGCACGCGCGGTCCGCGAATGACCGTGCCCGGACATTGCCCGAAGGGGCTCCCGCGATCCCGCGCAACGGAATCGCCGAGCGACCGCGCCAGCGGTCGCCGTTCGTATGGAACACACCTGTTCCCGGGCCGCCGCCCGCGGCGCTGACCAACGCACCCGCGATCCCGCGCAGCGGAATCGCCAGGCGACCGCGCCAGCGCTCGCCGCTCGACGATCCGGCGGCGCGGGACGATTGGGCCGGCTCCGGCCACGCGGCGGCGGGGGTGCACTGCGCCGCGTGCCACGCGCCGGATGCGGTAGAAGGCGCTTCCCGCGCCGAGGTCGAGGCCCGGTGGATCGAGGCGCCGGACACCGGCGTCTGCGAGGACTGCCACGAGCCGGAAGCGAAGACCTTCGCACGGGGCCGGCACGGTATGCGCCGCCATCCCCTGATCGCACCCCCCCGCGATCCGGACCGCGCACTGGAAGCCATCGGCCTCGGGGGCCTGCTGCCTGAAACCGTGGCCGCCTGGTTCGCGGACCCGCCACGACCCGCGCGCATGACCGTGGCCGAAGCGCGCCTCCCGATGCGCGTCGATGCCGCTCCTGCATCACTCGATTGCGGCACCTGCCACGGGCCCCATGCAGTGGACACCCGGCGGGCCGCGGTCGAAGCCTGTGTCTCCTGCCACGACGACGCCCATACCCGGGCCTATTTCGGCAGCGCCCACCACACGCTGTGGCAGGCGGAGCTTGCCGGCGAAGCGCCGCCCGGCGCCGGGGTGAGCTGCGCGACCTGCCACATGATCAAGGTCGGGCGCCGCGGAAAGATCGTGGCCAGCCACAACCAGAACGACGTCCTGCGGCCGAACGAGAAGATGATTCGGCCCGTCTGCCTCGATTGCCACGGCCTCGGCTTCGCGATCGACGCGCTCGCGGACGCCGATCTGGTCGCCCGGAACTTCAGGGGGAAGCCTTCCGTCCACGTCGAAAGCATCGAATGGGCGCTACGGCGCGCATCGGCCCCCGGCCGTGCCGGCAACGAATAGAGCTGCCGTCCGGATCGACCACTTCAACGGCGCCGCGACCCGCGAAACCGAAACACTCGATACGCTGCTCGGTCTCGATACGCTGCTCGGTGTGGAGCCCATCGTGATCGGAGGTCTCATTCTCGCGGAGGGCTTGCAAGGCTTCCGTAACGACCGGGATTTCCGCAGGGCGCGCGCAGCCCTCGACACGCTCGGCTTCGAGCCCATGACCGGGCGCGACGTCGCCTTGACCAGCGCTGCAACTACCGTGCGCTTCGTGCGCGAGGAGAGGTCGCCGTGCGCAAGACCATCGACATACCGGGAGCGGCCTGAACCCGGATTCGGCTTCGATTCCGAGGCGTTTCGGCGGTCGGCAAATCCCAAGGACGAGTCTCGACGCGGTGCTGGCGGTGGGCCTGGACGTCGCGCGCCTCGCGCTGGCGATCCCGACTGCCAGCCGCTCGACGCCGCAGACGTCGAGCCTCGTGCCTTCGGATCCTTTGCCCCGGATCGGGACTGGTGGGGTAAGCTGCCTCCATGAACACAAAACGCAAGCTGCCCATCGGCATCCAGACCTTTCGCGAAATCCGCGAGGAGGGCTGCTACTACGTCGACAAGACCGCCTACGTCGGGCGCCTTGTCGAGGAAGGCAAGCACTACTTCCTCTCCCGCCCCCGCCGCTTCGGCAAGAGCCTGCTGCTGGACACGATCAAGGATCTGTTCGAGGGCGGCGAGAAGCTGTTCCGGGGGCTGGCCGTCCACGACCGCTGGGACTGGAGCGTGCGCCGCCCGGTGCTGCGGCTCGACTTCGGTGGAGGGGCGTTCGACGAGCCGGGCCTCGCGGCCAGGGAGACCATGGCGCAGCTTGACGCCATCGAAAGGCGCAACGCGGTGGAAGCCCGCTACGACACCGCGCCGGCCCGCTTCAGGCACCTGATCGAGACGCTGCACGAGCGTAGCGGCCAACGGGTGGCGGTTCTGGTGGACGAGTACGACAAGCCGATTCTCGGGGCACTGCACACACCGGAGGTCGCCCGCGCCAACCGCAGCTTCCTGCACGGCCTGTACTCCGTCATCAAGCAGAGCGACGCCCACGTGAAGTTCACCTTCCTTACGGGGGTGAGCAAGTTCTCGAAGGTGAGCATCTTCTCCGGCCTGAACAACCTCGTCGACATCACCCTGGACCCGCGCTACTCGGCCATCTGCGGCTATACGGATGGAGACCTGGACACGGTGTTCGCGCCGGAGCTGCCCGGACTGGACCGCGACGAGATCCGCCGCTGGTACAACGGCTATTGGTGGCTGGGCGAGGAGAAGGTCTACAACCCCTTCGATATCCTGCTGCTGTTTCGATCGCGCCGGTTCAAGGCGCACTGGTTCGAGACCGGCACCCCGACCTTCCTGGTCGATACCTTGCTCGAACGCAAGGTCGATGCCGCGACGCTGGAAGACCGGGTGGCCGGTGACGCCCTGCTGTCCGCCTTCGACGTGGACCACATCGCCACCGAGGCGCTGCTGTTCCAGACCGGCTACCTGACCATCACCGGCGAAGAGGATGCCGAGGGCATGGCCGTCTACCGGCTGGGCTACCCGAACCACGAAGTGCGGCGAAGCCTGAACGGCAGCCTGCTGGCGGCGGTGGCGCCGGAGGTCTCGGTGGAGGCGGAGTGCCTGCGCCTGCGCCAGCTTCTGCGAGCGAACGACTTCGCCGGCCTGGAGGCGTTGTTCCGTGCCTTCTTCGCCGGCATCCCCTACCAGTGGCACACCAAGAACGACATCGCCATCTACGAGGGGTACTACGCGAGCGTGTTCTACTCCCACTTCGCCGCCGCGGGCCTGGACGTGCGGGTGGAGGAGAGCACCGGCCACGGGAGGCTGGACATGGCGGTGCCGTACAACGGCCACGTCTACCTGTTCGAGTTCAAGACGGTCGGGAAGGCGCCGGAGGGGAAGGCAATGGCACAGTTGAAGGAGAAGGGCTACGCGGACAAGTACCGGGGCCTGGGTCAGCCGATCCACCTGATCGGGGTGGAGTTCAGCCGGGAGGCCCGCAACGTCGCCGCCTTCGAGGTGGAGCGCGCGGTGTGAGGCGTTCGGCGGCCACGGGGCGGTCGGGGCCGATCGAGTCTTCCACGGCTGAGATGCCCCTTCGGCGAAGCGTCGGGGGTGCCGCTCGACATCCGGTCACCTGCCGCCGCAGGTCCGCGTTCGGATGATGCTTGCCAGTTTCACCGCCGCTCCAAACGGATCCGTCCGGTGCGGATCGAATCCTGGTCAGCCGTCCCCCCATCGTGATAGCGTGGTTTTCCGCACCGCATCGGCTGTTCGTCCTGCGCTCGCGCCGCGGCAACGCAAACGGCAGGGGAGGAGAAGATGGGCGGGGCCGACCCCATCCTGATCGACGATTGGCATGCCGTCGCCGAGCTGGATTTCCTCCGGGCGCGCGGTTCCTTCGGGACGCAGCTCCTCGACGTCCCGCTTGAAGTCTCGTGCGGCGCCACGCCGGATGATTTCCGGGTCCGACGCCGTAGCGACGGCGCCCCGCTCCCCTCCCGTGTCGAGTACGGCCACGTCTTCACCACCCTCGGCGAGCCCGCCCGCGACGTCGTGCATTTCCCCGAACGCCACGAGGAGGACCGCATCCGGATCACGGGCGGCTCCATCGGGGTCGCCGTCTCGGGGCTGCGGGCGATCGAGAACTTCCTCGACATGGGGCATTTCCCCTTCGTCCACACCGACTACCTGGGCGTCGAGCCGCAGACGGAGGTCGAGCCCTACGAAGTGGTCGTGACGGAGGAGGACGAGATCCTGGCCACCGAGTGCCGCTTCTTCCAGCCGCTGGCTTCCCCGAGCGCCGAGGGCGGCATGATGGTGGACTACGTCTACAAGGTCTGCCGGCCCTACACGGTCTGCCTCTACAAGAGCAATCCGGTCGAGCCGAAGCGCTGGGACGTCATCGTGCTGTTCGTGCAGCCGGTGAGCGAGGAGCGGTGCATCGCCCATCCCTGGCTCGCCTACCTCCCCCATGATCTCGACGAAGAAGCCACGCGCTGGTACATGCAGCTCATTTTCGCGCAGGACAAGCCGATCCTGGAAAACGAGCTCCCCAAGCGGCTGCCGCTCGATCGCCGGGCGGAGATCCCGGTACGGGCCGACGCCATGTCGCTCGCCTTCCGCCGGTGGCTGGGCGCGCACGGCGTGACCTACGGCGCGATTCCGGCCGCCTGAGACGTCCGGGACCGCACGGTTCGATCGCCTGACGGTCGTATCCGTGCGGACTCGAACGGGCGGGGGGATGGACCGAGGGTAGCGAAGCCGTGGATCGATCGTTTCCCGAACGTCTCCGCAGCCGCTGGTTTCCGGTATGCCGAGGCGGGGACGCCGTGCCCCGGCACGTCGTCCACACCGCCCTGCTCGGACAGGAGCTCGCGGTCTGGCGCGCAGACGACGGGACCGTGAACGCATGGGAGAACCGGTGTCCCCATCGAGGGGTCCGGCTCTCCATCGGGACCAACCTCGGCCATGCGCTCAAGTGCCGCTACCACGGCTGGACCTACGAATCGGGCTCCGCCCGGTGCATCGCGATACCCTGCCATCCGCGGCTCACGCCGGCCGCGGCGATCAGGGTACGCGCCTACCCGTGCGCGGAGCGGCAGGGCTTCGTATGGGTCCGGCTCGAGGAGGAAGGCGACGGGGACGGCGGAATCGACATCGGTGCGAGCGGGGGGAGCGGCGTGCACGGCAGCGCGAGCGGAGGCAACGGGGCGGACGGCGCGGGCGGGACCGAGGGGCCGGATGGCGCAAACGGGGCGGGCAGAACCGGGGGGCCGGATGGTGTCGGCGGAACGGAAGTCGCAGGCGCACCGGGCGGCGTGAGCGACACAGGGGCCTCGCCCGCAGGCGCCGAAGGCCGCACGGCGCCGGATCCGACGTTGCGCAGCGTGTACGTGGACGCTCCCGCGGCCGCGGTGGCCGCCGCCTTCGTCCACTACGAAGTCGGCGCGGCCGGCCCGGTCCGGGTGGAGGCGGACGCGGCGGATCCCTGGACGGTGCACGTGCTCGGCGGACGCGACGGCGACCTCCGCTTCATGCTTCAGCCGCTCTTCGAACACGCCACCGTCATCCACGGCGTGTTTACCGCCCGGGCGTCTCGCCCGGTACCCGCCTCCACGTCCGCGACCGTCTCCGCGGGTGCGCCCGCATTCCAGCGTGAGCGCCCCGCCGAGCTTGTACCCACGTCCGCGACCGCCTCCGCGAGTGCGCTCGCCTCCGCGAGCGGGCCTGCATTCGGGGACGCGCCCGCTTTCGCGGCCGATCGCCTCGCCGTTCTGCGGCGCCACAACGCGGCCCTGGCCGCGGTCTGGGATGCCGCCGAGAAAGAAGTCCGACCGTGATCACCCTCTACGACTACGAGCTCTCCGGCAACTGCTACAAGGTCCGGCTGCTCCTCAGCCTCCTCGGCCTCGAATGGGAGACGCGCCGCATCGACTTCCACCCCGGGCGGGAGCACAAGAGCGCGTGGTTTCTCCGCCTCAATCCGCTTGGCCAGGTTCCCGTCATCGAGGACGGCGATCTGGTGCTGCGCGACGCGCAGGCGATCCTCACCTACCTTGCCGCGCGGTACGACCGGAGTGGACGCTGGTACCCGACCGGCGATGCGAGGACGCTGGGCGAGATCGCCATGTGGCTCGCCTTTGCCGAAGGCATCACGGCGACCGCCTCGGCCGCCCGGCTCGCGGAAGGCTTCTTCTACGAGCTCGACGCGGATGCGGCCCGTGCCGGTGCGCACGGGCTGTTCCGGGTGCTGGACGAGCATCTGTGGTTCGCCGAGCAGGCAGGCCGGGACTGGCTGTGCGCGCCCGGCCATCCGACCATCGCCGACGTCGCCTGCTTCCCCTACGTCATCCTCTCGGAGGAAGGCGGGATCTCGCGGATGCCCTACCCCGCGGTCCGACGCTGGACGGATCGCTTCAAGCGGATCCCGGGCTTCATCCTCATGTCGGGCGTCTTTCCGGCCGGCGCGGCCGTCTGAACGGCACGAAGCACCGCTTTCGGTGGCTCAACGGAGTGGCGCTCAACGACACGCACTTCGATGTGGAGGTGAACTTCCTCGACTCCCGGAGAGGAGGCGCAACGGCAAGGAGAGGCGTTTCTCATGGGTCACGGACCCGCGGGTCGAGCCGTGCAACGCGATGAAGCGGATGCGTGCCGGGCGGGCGCGCTGGCGCATCGAGAACGAGACGTCCGACACCCTGAAGAACCGAGGCGACGAGTTCGAGCACCACTTCGGCCACGGCGAGAGGCACTTGGCGACGGTGTTCGCGGCGCTGACGATGTTGGCGTTCGCCATCGACCAGGTGCGGAAATCGCTGCTACTACGTCCCGCGGCTTGACAGCGCGGGAGCCGCTCCGCCGTAATAGCGGGACGCACTACGCGCGAGACCTCCGCGTTTGAGCGACGTTCCATCAGGCGTCCTGATCGGCGCCCTCGTGGTCCTGGTCATCCTCTCGGCGTGCTTCTCCGGTTCCGAGACGGGCATGATGGCCCTGAACCGGTACCGGCTCCGCCATCTCGCCCGTGCCGGACACCGCGGCGCGCGCCGCGCGAGCCGGCTCCTGGAGCGCCCGGACCGGCTCATCGGCCTGATCCTCCTCGGGAACAACTTCGTGAACATCGCCGCGTCCTCCCTGGCGACGGTGCTGGCGCTGCGCCTGCTCGGAGAAGCCGGCATCGCCCTGGCGGCGGGCCTCCTCACGCTGATCATCCTGATCTTCGCCGAAGTGGCGCCGAAGACCTTCGCGGCACTGCATCCCGAACGGGTCGCATTCCCCGCCGCGCACGTCATCACCTGGCTGCTCGCCGTCTTCCTGCCGCTGGTGGCCGCGGTGAACTGGATGGCGAACGGGGTGCTGCGGCTGCTTCGCCTGTCGCCGTCCGGAGCCAGCCGGGATTCCCTGAGCCGCGAGGAGCTTCGCACCGTCCTGGCGGAAGCCGGTGCGCCGATCCCGCGCCGGCACCGGCAGATGCTCATGAGCATCCTGGATCTGGAGAAGGTCACCGTCGACGACATCATGGTCCCGCGCCAGGAGATCAACGGGATCGATCTCGATGATCCCCCCTCCGAGATCCTCGAGCAGATCATGCATGCGCAGCACACCCGGGTTCCGCTGTACCGGGGCGACGTCAACGAGATCGAGGGCATCCTCCACCTGCGCCGGGTCATCGCCCCACCGGGAGAGGACGGCCTGGCCGAGTATCTTCGGGCTCTGGCGGACGAACCCTACTTCATACCCGCCGGCACCCCGTTGAGCGTGCAGTTGCTCAACTTCCAGCGGACCCACCAGAGGATCGGGCTCGTCGTCGATGAGTACGGCGAGATCGAAGGACTCGCCACCGTCGAAGATCTGCTGGAGGAGATCGTCGGGCAGTTCACGACCGATCCGAACGATTACAGCCCCGACGTCCACCCCCAGGCCGACGGCACGTATCTCGTCGACGGCTCCGCGAGCGTACGGGAGCTCAATCGCGCGATGCACTGGGAGCTTCCCACCGAAGGCCCCAGGACGATGAACGGCCTCATCATCGAGTACCTCGGGTCCATCCCCGAGCCCGGCACGAGCCTCATGATCGCGGGCTACCCGATCGAGATCGTGCAGACCACCGGCAACACGGTGCGAACCGCCCGGATCATCCCGTCAATGCGCAAGAGGAAGGCGGAGCCCCCCGGGTAACCGGTGCGATCAGAGGAGGTCGAGCGCCTGCTCGACACGCTCGACCCCGATCACCTCGATGCCGTCCGGAGCGTGGCGCGGGACGTTGGCAGCCGGCACCAGCGCCCTTGCGAAGCCGTGCTTGGCGGCCTCGCGCACCCGCTCCTCCCCGCCGGGGACCGGCCGGATCTCGCCCGCCAGTCCGATCTCGCCGTACACCATGAGGGTGCGGTCCACCGGGCGGGTGCTCAGGGTCGAACGGACCGCGGCCAGGATCGCGAGATCCGCGCTCGTCTCGGTGATGCGGACCCCACCGACGACGTTCGCGTAGACGTCCAGGCCCTGGGTCGAGATCCCGGCATGACGGTGAAGGACCGCGAGCAGCATGTTCAACCGGCCCTGATCGAGTCCCACCGTCAGCCGCCGAGGCGGGCCGGACGCCTCGTCGACCAGCGCCTGGAGCTCCACCAGGAGCGGCCGGGTGCCTTCGCGCACCACCGTCACCACGCTTCCCGCAACGTCCCCGGGGCCACGCGCGAGAAAGATCGCCGACGGGTTGCGGACCTCCCGCAACCCCTTCCCGGTCATCGCGAAGAGGCCGATCTCGTTGGCGGCCCCGAAGCGGTTCTTGACCGCCCGGATCACCCGGAACCGGCGATCCGCCTCGCTCTCGAAGTACAGCACGGTGTCGACCATGTGCTCCAGCACCCGCGGCCCCGCAAGCGCCCCATCTTTGGTGACGTGCCCGACCAGGAGCACCGAGACGCCGTGCTCCTTGGCGTGGCGCACGAGCCGCGCCGCGCTCTCGCGCACCTGCGCGACGCTGCCCGGGGCGGATTGCAGCGCGTCGGTGAACATGGTCTGGATCGAGTCGACGACCACGATCCGGGGCGACTCGCGCGCGAGTACGCCGAGGAGCGTCTCCACGTGCGTCTCCGCGAGCAGTTGCACCCGATCCGCCGCGATCTCGAGGCGCTTGGCCCGCAGCGCGACCTGCCGTATCGACTCCTCTCCGGTCACGTACAGGGCACGGGTGGCGGGATCGGAGAGACCGGCCAGTACCTGGAGCAGCAGGGTCGACTTGCCGATCCCGGGCTCGCCGCCGACGAGGACCACGGCTCCCGCCACGAGCCCGCCGCCGAGCACCCGGTCGAGCTCCGACAGATCCGTCTCGATCCGTGAGTCCGGTGCGAGGTCCACGCTCGACGCCGCGACGGGCCGGCCGGCCGCCGCCGGCGCCCGCGGACGCCCCGTGCCGCTCTCCCCGATGCTTTCCGCGAGTGAGTTCCAGGCCCCGCAGTCGGGACACTGGCCGCGCCACTGCGGAGTGCTCCCGCCGCATTGCGCGCACGTGTAGACGATGCTTCGTCTCGCCATGTCGAATCGGATCCGCCACCGTGCAGGAGCCGGCGGAAGCAAGGGGTGGAACGAATGCGCACCAGGCGGGCACGTATTCGCGTTCAGTGCCTCCGGGACGATGATCGATCCCCGAGCATGGATTGGGCAACGGGCAAGAAACTATAATGCGCCCCCGCCCCGCCCTCCCGCATCGCGGAGACCGTGTGTGACCATCGAAGCCGCCGCCGCCCGCGCTTCCCTGAAGCCGCTCCTCGTCACCGGAGACGAGGGCGAGAAGCTGAAGGTCGAAGCGTTCGAGCTGCCGTCGCTGATCCTGTCCCAACGTCAGCTCTGCGACGTCGAGTTGATGATGAACGGCGGGTTCACGCCCCTCGACGGCTTCATGGCTCGGGACACGTACGAGCACGTCCTGGAGTCGATGCGGCTTCCCGACGGCACGCTGTGGCCCATCCCGATCACCCTCGACGTCGATCGCAAGCTCGGGGAGACCATCGAGCCCGGCGTGCGGCTCGCGCTACGCGATCAGGAAGGGCTCATCCTCGCAGTGCTCGAGGTGTTCGCCAAGTGGGTTGCCGACAAGCGCGCCGAGGCGGAGCGGGTGTACGGAACGACCTCCGAACGCCATCCCGGAGTACGGCACCTCTACGAACGGGTCGGCAGCGTCTACGTGGGCGGCCGCGTCTCCGGCATCCAGCTTCCCACGCACTACAACTACCAGGAGCTGCGCCATACGCCCGACGATCTGGGTCGTTTCTTCGACCGGCTCGGGTGGCGGCGGGTCATCGGCTTCCATACGAGCCGCCCGATGCACCGGCGCGAGCGCGAGCTGACCATCGCCGCGGCCAAGGAAGCCCGGGCCCATCTGCTCCTGCATCCCGTGGTGGGCGTCACCATGCACCGCGATCTGGGCCAGTTCACGCGCGTCAAGTGCTACCAGGAGATCCTGCGGCACTTTCCCCGCCATCTCGCGGCCATGTCCCTGCTCCCCCTCGCGATGCGCGGCGCCGGCCCTCGGGAAGCTCTCTGGCACGCGATCATCCGGCGCAACTACGGGTGCACCGACTTCATCGTGGAGCGCGACCACGCAAGTCCGGCATCCCTCGATCCGGCCGGGCGCGAGGTGTTCTATCCAAGCCGCGCCGCGCAGGACCTCACGCGCGAGCACGAGGCGGAGCTCGGTATCGCGATCTCCCCGGCCGGCCGCCTCGGCTACTCGCCGGCGGCACGCCGCTACGTGCCGGTCGGCAACGGCGGCACCCCGGAGGAGGACACGGTGCAGCTCGACGACACGGACCTCGCCGGCCGCATCTCGCTCGGCGAGGACGTACCCGACTGGTTCACCTATCCGGAGGTGCTCGATACGCTGCGCACCGTCTATCCGCCCCCCCGCGAGCAGGGCGTCACGCTGTTCTTCACCGGGTTGTCGGGCTCCGGCAAATCGACGCTCGCCAAGATCATGTACGGCAAGTTCGTCGAGGAAGGCCGGCGCTCGGTCACCCTCCTCGACGGCGACGTGGTCCGGCGCCATCTGTCGAGCGAGCTCGGATTCTCGAAATCGGACCGGGATCTCAACGTCCGCCGCATCGGCTTCGTCGCAGGCGAGATCACCAAGAACGGCGGGGTCGCCATCTGCGCCCCGATCGCGCCGTACGCCGCCACGCGCCGGGACGTGCGGGAGATGGTCGAGGCCCACGGCGCGATGATCGAGATCCACGTCTCCACGCCCCTGGAGGTATGCGAGGCGCGGGATCGGAAAGGGCTCTACGCGAAGGCTCGCGAGGGGATCATCCCGGTGTTCACCGGCATCAGCGACCCTTACGAAGAGCCGGAGGATCCCGAAATCCGCATCGACACCACGAACCTCAACCCCATGCAGGCGGCCCAGGAGATCTATCTCTACCTGCTCACGAAGGGGTACCTCGACCCGGCGACTTGAGCCGCGCGCGGCGGCGGAGCGGGATGCGCCGGGGGGACGGTCCCGCGAGGCGGCGCCGAATCCCCGCCCGCGCCGGATCAGCCGGCGAACGTCCCGGAGTAGTCCACCGGCGTGTAATCCTCGAAACGGGCGAAGCGGCCCAGAAACGTGAGGTTGACGGTTCCGATCGGGCCGTTGCGCTGCTTGCCGATGATGATCTCCGCCTTGCCCTTGTGCTTGCTCTCTTCGTCGTACACCTCGTCGCGGTAGATGAACAGGATGAGATCCGCATCCTGCTCGATCGCGCCGGACTCACGGAGATCCGACATCACCGGGCGCTTGTTCTGGCGCTCTTCGAGGCGCCGGTTGAGCTGGGAGCACGCCACCACCGGCACCATCAGCTCCTTGGCGAGCGCCTTCAGCGAGCGGGAAATCTCGGAGATCTCCGTCGCGCGGTTCTCGCGCGTCCCGGGAACGTGCATGAGCTGCAGGTAGTCGATCACGACGAGACCGAGCCCGTGCTCGCGCTTGAGCCGGCGGCAGCGGGCGCGCAGCTCGGTCGGCGTCAGGGCGGGATCGTCGACGATGAAGATGCTGGTGTCGTTGAGCAATCCGAGCTGCGAGGTCAGTCGCGGCCAGTCCTCGTGGTCCAGCCTCCCGGTGCGGACCTTCTGCTGATCGATGCGCCCGAGCGACGAGAGCATCCGCATGACGAGCTGCTCGGCCGGCATCTCCATGCTGAACACCATGATGGACTCGCGGGCCCGTATCGCCGCCTCCTCGACGAGGTTCATCGCGAACGCGGTCTTTCCCATCGACGGACGTCCCGCGACGATGATCAGATCGCCCCGCTGCAAGCCGGCCGTCTCCCGGTCGAGGTCCTTGAATCCGGTCGGCATCCCGGTGATCGGGTTGTCACGCCGGTACAGCTCGTCGATGTGCCCCATCACGCCGGCCAGCACGTCCTTGATGGCCACCGACTCCCGCCG